>NZ_UNOZ01000021.1 GCF_900536025.1 Pseudomonas reidholzensis | reverse complement strand
CGTTCCAGGCCAGCCGTGAAGAGCTCAAGGTCGACCTGCTGGTACAGCTGGGTCGCGCCGCTGATGCACAGAGTGCATACGAAAAAGCCAAGGCCGCGCTGTCTGATGAAGCCGCGGTCGGTGGCCTGCAACTGAAGCTCGATGACCTGGCCAAAGGGGACGCTTGACGTGATCGGTTGGAAACAAGCAGCAGTGCTGACCCTGGCCGTACTGGCCGCGGGTTGCAGCAGCAACAGCAAGAAGGAACTGCCAATGCAAATTCTGGCGCTGACGCGCTGTACCGCCCTTATAAACAAGCGAGAGCGCAGCGATTCGCCAGCCGCTGCCCTGGCCCTTGATCTGGCTTTTGATCTGGCTCGTGATCTTGATCTACAGCGACTTCAGGAGGCCGAACGGAGGTCTTGCGAAGCGAGGTGACGGCCAGGAAGGCCGGCAAGGGCTGCGGGCCAGGAAGGCCCGTACAGCCCGGTCCTCGCGGGAGCAAGGCCGGAGTGAGGGAACCCGCAGCGCAGCGGAGGGCCGGATGCAGGAGCCAAGACCTTTTGGTTACTTTTGGGGCGTTTGCCAAAAGTGACCCGCCGTAAGGGCGGAAGGGGCCAGCAGCAGCCCCCCATCAACCGGATAAGCCCGACACCCAAAACGCCCCACCCCCGGCAACTATCCCAATAACCGGTAAAGCCCCTTTCTTTGTCCACAAAACCTGTCTGGCAATAGAACAATTTCCATCATACCCATAGGCTTGCCGCCCTCTTCATGCTTAACTCAGTGTCCTTTTCAAACACCCCGCATAAGGATTCCGCTCATGGCTCAAGTGACCCTCAAAGGCAACCCGGTACAGGTCAAAGGCAACCTGCCGCAAGCTGGCGCCCAGGCTCCGGCCTTCTCGCTGGTCGCTGCAGACCTCTCCGACAAGTCGCTCAAGGACTACGCCGGCAAGCGCAAGGTGCTGAACATCTTCCCAAGCGTCGACACCCCGACCTGCGCCACCTCGGTGCGCAAGTTCAACGCCCAGGCCAACGACCTGGCCAACACCGTCGTGCTGTGCGTCTCGGCTGACCTGCCGTTCGCCCAAGCGCGCTTCTGCGGCGCCGAAGGCCTGGAAAACGTCCAGAACCTGTCGACCCTGCGCGGTCGCGAGTTCCTCGAAACCTACGGCGTGGCCATTGCTGACGGCCCGCTGACCGGCCTGGCTGCCCGTGCCGTCGTGGTCCTGGACGAGAACGATAAAGTGCTGCACAGCGAGCTGGTCGGCGAAATCGCCGAAGAGCCGAACTACGAGGCTGTTCTGGCTGTCTTGAAGTAATAGCTGAAGGGGGCTGCTCTGCAGCCCTTCGCGGGTAAACCCGCTCCCACAGGGATTGCGTTGAACCCGCGAAAGGCCGAGCACTGGCCCCGATGCAACACGCTGTAACGGCCTGGACCCTGTTCCAGGCCTTTTTCATTTAAAGTTCATCGTTTTAGCATCGTCAGCCAAAGGTAAATGGCTGGTAAATGCCCTTTGCTTAATCGATATCAGTGCTTATCGTTCACCCTCCCCAAGTCGCCGTTTCCGAACAAGGTCTGTTCAACCCATGCAAGCTTCCGTCTCCCGCTCCCCTCGTCGCTGGCTCATCGGCCTGCTGATCCTGCTACTGGTGGCCCTGTTGGCCTGGTGGCTGTGGCCCGCCGCGTCGGCTCACAAGGAACAGACCGGGCGCATGGGCAAGAATGGTCGCCCAGGTTTTGGCGGTTCGACCGAAGCGGTACCCGTGCGCGTCGAGCCAGTGCGCGTCGGCGACTTCCCGCTGTATTACAAGGCCCTGGGCACGGTCACGGCGAACAACACGGTCAACGTGCGCAGCCGCGTGGCCGGTGAACTGGTCAAGATCCACTTCAAGGAAGGCCAGACCGTCAAGGCCGGCGACCTGCTGGCCGAAATAGACCCGCGCAGCTACCGCATCGCCCTGCAGCAGGCCGAAGGCACCCTGGCACAGAACCAGGCGCAGCTGAAAAACGCCCAGGTCGACGTCGCCCGCTATAAAGGCCTGTATGCCGAAGACAGCATCGCCAAGCAGACGCTCGACACCGCCGTCGCCCAGGTCGCACAGTTCCAGGGCCTGGTGCAGACCAACCAGGCCGCCGTCAGCGATGCCCGCCTGAACCTCGAATTCACCCAGATCCGTGCGCCGATCAACGGCCGCGTCGGCCTGCGCCAGCTCGACCTGGGCAACCTGGTCGCGGCCAACGACACCACCGCGCTGGTGGTGATCACCCAGACCGAGCCGATCAGCGTCGCCTTCACCCTGCCGGAAACCGAGCTGACCACCGTGCTCGAGCGCTACCGCAGCGGCGCGGCCTTGCCGGTCGAAGCCTGGGACCGTAGCGACAGCAAGCTGCAGTCCAGCGGTGTGCTCGGCAGCCTCGACAACCAGATCGACACCACCACCGGCACCCTGAAGTTCAAGGGCCGCTTCGAAAACAAGGACCAGGCGCTGTTCCCCAACCAGTTCGTCAACGTGCGCCTGCTCGCCGACACCCTCAAGAACGTGGTGATGGCCCCGGCCGCGGCGATCCAGTTCGGCAACGACGGCACCTTTGCCTATGTGGTCAACGCCGACAACAAGGTCAGCGTGCGCAAGCTCAAGGTCGGCGCCAGCGATGGCCAGAACAGCGTGATTCTCGAAGGCCTGGCGGCCGGCGACCGGTTGGTGCTGGAAGGCACTGACCGCCTGCGCGAAGGCACCGCCGTGGACGTGGTCGAAGACAGCTCGCAAGTGCCGACCACCCCCGGCCAGCACCTGCAAGGCCAGGACAGCAAGGGTTCGATCGAAGCAGGCACGCCGGGCAAGGCGGGCGCATGAACCTCTCGCGCCTGTTCATTCTCCGCCCGGTCGCCACCACGCTGAGCATGCTGGCCATCGTCCTGGCCGGCCTGATCGCCTACAAACTGCTGCCGGTCGCGGCCTTGCCGCAGGTCGATTACCCGACCATCCGGGTCATGACTCTGTACCCTGGCGCCAGCCCGCAGGTGATGACCAGCGCGGTCACCGCGCCGCTGGAGCGCCAGTTCGGCCAGATGCCGGGCCTGACCCAGATGGCCTCGACCAGCTCGGGCGGGGCGTCGGTGCTGACCCTGCGCTTCAGCCTGGACATGAACATGGACGTCGCCGAGCAACAGGTGCAGGCCGCGATCAACGCCGCCAGCAACCTGCTGCCCAGCGACCTGCCGGCGCCCCCGGTGTACAACAAGGTCAACCCGGCCGACACCCCGGTGCTGACCCTGGCCATCTCATCCAAGACCATGCCGCTGCCCAAGCTCAACGACCTGGTCGATACCCGGGTGGCGCAGAAGCTCGCGCAGATCAGCGGCGTGGGCATGGTCAGCATTGCCGGCGGCCAGCGCCAGGCGTTGCGGATCAAGGTCAACGTCGACGCCCTGGCGGCCAACGGCCTCAACCTTGAAGACGTGCGCACCCTGGTCGGTGCGTCCAACGTCAACCAGCCGAAAGGCAACTTCGACGGCCCGACCCGGGTGTCGATGCTCGACGCCAACGACCAGCTGCGTTCGCCCGAGGAATACGCCAACCTCATCTTGGCCTACACCAACGGTGCGCCGTTGCGCCTGAAGGACGTCGCCGAAATCGTCGACGGCGCCGAAAACGAGCGCCTGGCGGCCTGGGCCAACGAGAACCAGGCGGTGCTGCTGAACATCCAGCGCCAGCCGGGTGCCAACGTCATCGAAGTGGTCGACCGGATCAAGCAACTGCTGCCGTCGATCACCGACAACCTGCCGGCCGGCCTCGACGTGATGGTGCTCACTGATCGCACCCAGACCATCCGCGCCGCCGTCACCGACGTCCAGCATGAGCTGCTGATCGCCATCGTCCTGGTGGTGCTGGTGACGTTCCTGTTCCTGCGCCGCGTGAGCGCCACGATCATTCCGTCGATCGCCGTGCCGCTGTCGCTGATCGGTACCTTCGGTGTGATGTACCTGGCCGGCTTCTCGATCAACAACCTGACGTTGATGGCGCTGACCATCGCCACCGGCTTCGTGGTGGACGATGCGATCGTCATGCTGGAGAACATTTCCCGGCACATCGAAGAAGGCGAAACGCCGATGCAGGCCGCGCTCAAGGGCGCCCGGCAGATCGGCTTCACGCTGATCTCGCTGACCTTCTCGCT
Source organism: Pseudomonas reidholzensis (assembly GCF_900536025.1). Lineage (GTDB taxonomy): Bacteria > Pseudomonadota > Gammaproteobacteria > Pseudomonadales > Pseudomonadaceae > Aquipseudomonas > Aquipseudomonas reidholzensis. The sequence continues at coordinate 12,961 of NZ_UNOZ01000021.1, read as the reverse complement.
GATCGCGGTACTGATCCCGCTGCTGTTCATGGCCGATGTGGTCGGCCGGCTGTTCCGCGAATTCGCCATCACCCTGGCGGTGGCGATCCTGATTTCGCTGGTGGTGTCGCTGACCCTGACCCCGATGATGTGCGCACGCCTGCTCAAGCGCGAGCCCAAGCCAGAGGAGCAGGGCCGCTTCTACCGTGCCAGCGGCGCCTGGATCGACTGGATGATCGAGCACTACGGCCGCGGCCTGCAGTGGGTCCTGCGGCATCAGCCGCTGACCCTGCTGGTGGCGGTCGGCACCATGGTGCTGACCGTGGTGCTGTACATGGCGGTGCCCAAGGGCTTCTTCCCGGTGCAGGACACCGGCGTCATCCAGGGCATCTCCGAAGCCCCGCAATCGACCTCGTTCGCGGCCATGAGCGAGCGCCAGCAGTCGCTGAGCAAGGTCATCCTGCAGGACCCGGCGGTGCAGAGCCTGTCGTCCTACATCGGCGTCGATGGCGACAACGCCACGCTCAACAGTGGCCGCCTGCTGATCAACCTCAAGCCCCACGGCGAGCGGGATGTCACCGCCAGCGAGGTGATCAGCCGCCTGCAGCCACAGCTCGACAGGCTGGTCGGCATCCGCCTGTTCATGCAGCCGGTGCAGGACCTGAGCATCGAAGACCGGGTCAGCCGCACCCAGTACCAGTTCAGCCTGTCTTCGCCCGACGCCGACCTGTTGTCAGCGTGGAGCGGCAAGCTGGTGCAGGCCTTGCAGCAGCGCCCGGAGCTCAGGGACGTGGCCAGCGACCTGCAGGACAAAGGCCTGCAGGTGTACCTGGTGATCGACCGCGACATGGCCAGCCGCCTGGGGATCAACGTTTCGCAGATCACCAACGCGCTGTATGACGCCTTTGGCCAACGGCAGATCTCGACCATCTACACCCAGGCCAGCCAGTACCGGGTGGTGTTGCAGTCGCAGGCCGCTGCCAGCATCGGCCCGGCCGCGCTGGAGTCGATCCACGTCAAAGCCACCGACGGCGGCCAGGTGCGCCTGTCGGCGCTGGCGCGCATCGAGCAGCGTCAGGCACAGCTGGCGATCTCGCATATCGGCCAGTTCCCGGCGGTGATGATGTCGTTCAACCTGGCCCACGGCGTCGCCCTGGGCGAGGCGGTGCAGGCCATCGAGCAGGTGCAGCAGGAGATCGGCATGCCGGTCGGTGTGCAGACCCGCTTCCAGGGCGCCGCCGAAGCCTTCCAGGCGTCGCTGTCGAGCACATTGCTGTTGATCCTGGCGGCAGTGGTGACCATGTACATCGTGCTCGGCGTGCTCTACGAGAGCTACGTGCACCCGGTGACCATCCTCTCCACCTTGCCCTCGGCGGCGGTCGGCGCCTTGCTGGCGCTGATCCTCAGTGGCAACGACCTGGGCATGATCGCGATCATCGGCATCATTCTGCTGATCGGTATCGTCAAGAAGAACGCGATCATGATGATCGACTTCGCCCTCGAGGCCGAGCGCAACCAGGGCATGAGCCCGCACGATGCGATCTACCAGGCCGCGCTGCTGCGCTTCCGGCCGATCCTGATGACCACCCTGGCCGCACTGTTCGGCGCCGTGCCACTGATGCTCGCCAGCGGCTCCGGCGCCGAGCTGCGCCAGCCGCTGGGCCTGGTGATGGTCGGCGGGCTGCTGGTCAGCCAGGTGCTGACGCTGTTCACCACGCCGGTGATCTACCTGTACTTCGACCGCCTGGCGCGGCGCTGGCGCCCGGCCACTGACGCCAAGCAGGCCGAGGCATGAACCTGTCCGGACCGTTCATTCGCCGGCCCGTAGCGACCCTGCTGCTGAGCCTGGCGATCATGCTGCTGGGCGGCGTCAGCTTCGGCCTGTTGCCGGTGGCGCCGCTGCCGCAGATGGACTTCCCGGTCATCGTGGTGTCGGCCAACCTGTCTGGCGCCAGCCCCGAAGTGATGGCCTCGACCGTGGCCACGCCGCTGGAGCGCAAGCTCGGCGCCATCGCCGGTGTCACCACGCTCACCAGCAGTTCCAACCAGGGCTCGACCCGGGTGATCATCGGCTTCGAGCAAGGGCGCGACGTCGACGGCGCCGCGCGCGAAGTGCAGGCGGCGATCAACGCCACCCGCAACCTGCTGCCGAGCGGCATGCGCAGCATGCCCACGTACAAGAAGATCAACCCGTCGCAGGCGCCGATCATGGTCCTGTCGCTGACCTCGGACGTGCTGCAGAAAGGCCAGCTGTACGACCTGGCCGACACCATCCTGTCGCAGAGCCTGGCCCAGGTCAGCGGGGTAGGGGAAGTGCAGATCGGCGGCAGCTCGCTGCCGGCGGTGCGCATCTCGCTGGAACCGCAGCTGCTCAACCAGTACGCGCTGTCGCTCGACGAAGTGCGCACCGCGGTGGCCAACGCCAACCAGCGCCGGCCGATGGGCTTTGTCGAGGATGCCGAGCGCAGCTGGCAAGTGCGCGCCAATGACCAGCTGGAAAAGGCCAAGGACTACGAGCCGCTGGTGATCCGCCAGACCGACGGCTCGATACTGCGCCTGTCCGATGTGGCGACGGTCATCGACAGCGTCGAGAACCGCTACAACAGCGGCTTCTTCAACGACGAGAGCGCAGTGTTGCTGGTGGTCAACCGGCAGAACAACGCCAACATCATCGAGACCGTCGAGCAGATCAAGGCGCAGCTGCCGGCGCTGCAGTCGTTGATGCCGGCGAGTGTCAAACTGAACATCGCCATGGACCGCTCGCCGGTGATCAAGGCGACCTTGAAGGAAGCCGAACACACCCTGCTGATCGCCGTGGTGCTGGTGATCCTGGTGGTCTACCTGTTCCTCGGCAACTTCCGCGCTTCGCTGATCCCGAGCCTCGCCGTACCGGTGTCGCTGGTGGGCACCTTCGCGATCATGTACCTGTGCGGGTTCTCCCTCAACAACCTGTCGTTGATGGCGCTGATCCTCGCCACCGGGCTGGTGGTGGACGACGCCATCGTGGTTCTGGAGAACATTTCCCGGCACATCGAGAAGGGCGTGCCGCCCATGCGCGCGGCGTTCATCGGCGCCAAGGAAGTCGGCTTCACCTTGCTCTCGATGAACGTCTCGCTGGTGGCGGTGTTCGTCTCGATCCTGTTCATGGGCGGCATCGTCCGAAGCCTGTTCCAGGAGTTCTCGATCACCCTGGCGGCCGCGATCATCGTCTCCCTGGTGGTGTCGCTGACGTTGACGCCGATGCTCTGTGCGCGCTGGCTGAAACCTCACCAGCAGGAGCAGAACCGCCTGCAGCGCTGGAGCGACCGGCTTCACCAGCGCATGGTCGGCGGTTATGACCGCAGCCTGGGCTGGGTGCTGCGCCACCGGCGCCTGACCCTGGTCAGCCTGCTGGTGACCATCGGCGTCAACGTCGCGCTTTACGTGGTGGTGCCCAAGACCCTCATGCCGCAGCAGGACACCGGCCAGCTGATGGGCTTTGTCCGGGGTGACGATGGCCTGTCGTTCACGGTGATGCAGCCGAAGATGGAAATCTACCGCCGTGCGCTGCTCGCCGACCCGGCGGTGCAGAGCGTGGCTGGCTTCATTGGCGGCAACAGCGGCACCAACAACGCCATGGTCATTGTCCGCCTCAAGCCGATCGCCGAGCGCAAGCTCAACGCCCAGCAGGTCATCGAACGCCTGCGCAAGGAGATGCCCAAGGTGCCCGGTGGGCGGCTGTTCCTGATGGCCGACCAGGACCTGCAACTGGGCGGCGGTGGCCGTGACCAGAGCAGTTCGCAGTACCTGTACACCCTGCAAAGCGGCGACCTGGCGGCACTGCGCGAGTGGTTCCCGAAGGTCACCGCGGCCTTGCGCGCGTTGCCTGAGCTGACCGCCATCGACGCCCGTGACGGCGCCGGTACCCAGCAAGTGACGCTGGTGGTCGACCGTGACCAGGCCAAGCGCCTGGGCATCGACATGGACATGGTCACTTCGGTGCTCAACAACGCCTACAGCCAGCGGCAGATCTCGACCATCTACGACAGCCTCAACCAGTACCAGGTGGTGTTGGAGATCAACCCCAAGTACGCCTGGGACCCCAGCACCCTGGAGCAGGTCCAGGTGATTACCGCAGACGGTGCCCGTGTGCCGCTCTCGGCCTTCGCCCGCTACGAGAACAGCCTGGCCAATGACCGCGTCAGCCACGAAGGCCAGTTCGCCTCCGAAGACATCGCCTTCGACGTGGCCGAGGGCTACAGCCCCGACCAGGCCATGGCCGCGGTCGAGCGCTCGGTGGCCAGGCTCGGCCTGCCCGAAGAGGTCATCGCCAAGCTCGGCGGCACCGCCGATGCCTTCACCAAGACCCAGGAAGGCCAGCCGTTGATGATCCTCGGCGCCCTGGTGCTGGTGTACCTGGTGCTGGGCATCCTGTATGAAAGCTACATTCACCCGCTGACCATTCTCTCGACCCTGCCGTCGGCCGGGGTCGGGGCGTTGCTGGCGATGTACGTGACCGGCGGCGAGTTCAGCCTGATCTCGCTGCTGGGCTTGTTCCTGCTGATCGGTGTGGTGAAGAAGAACGCCATTCTGATGATCGACCTGGCCTTGCAACTGGAGCGCCACGAGGGCCTCAGCCCGGAGGAGTCGATCCGCCGTGCCTGCCTGCTGCGCCTGCGGCCGATCCTGATGACCACGATCGCCGCCATCCTCGGCGCGCTGCCCTTGCTGCTGAGCAACGCCGAAGGCGCCGAGATGCGCCAGCCGCTGGGCCTGACGATCATTGGCGGCCTGGTCTTCAGCCAGGTCCTGACCCTTTATACGACGCCCGTGGTCTACCTCTACCTCGACCACCTGCGCCATCGATTCAACCGTTGGCGCGGTGTGCGCACCGACGCTGCCCTGGATACTCCGCTATGAACTTTGCCCTGACTCCACTTCACCGTGCCCTGCAGCCGTTGGGCCGTGGTCGCGGCTCACGACTGCTCGGCGCCAGCCTGTGCGCCTTGATGCTCAGCGCCTGTAGCCTGAGCCCGGACTACCATCGGCCAGAAATGAGTACCCCGGCGCAGTTCAAGCAGGCCGAAGGCTGGACCCAGGCCAAGCCGTCCGACGCGATTGCCCGCGGGGCGTGGTGGGAGCTGTACGGCGACGCCGGGCTCAACGCCCTGGTCGAGGAGCTCAACCGTAGCAACCAGACGGTGGCCCAGTACGAGGCGCAATACCGCCAGGCCACGGCGCTGATCCGCAGCAGCCGTGCTTCGCTGTTCCCCAGCCTCGAGCTGTCGGCCGGCAAGACCCGTTCGGCACAGGGCACCGGCAGCAGCAGTTCGAGCCTGTCGAACAACAGCAGCGGCATCCGCAACACCTACAACACGCAACTCGGCGTGAGTTGGGAAATCGACCTGTGGGGCAAGCTGCGCGAGACCCTCAATGCTGACGAAGCCAGCGCCGAGGCAAGCTTTGCCGACCTCGCGGCGATTCGCCTGAGCCTGCAGTCCGAGCTGGTGCAGAACTACCTGCAACTGCGCGTGATCGACGAACAGAAGCGCTTGCTCGAGGCCACCGTGGCCGCGTACCAGCGCTCGTTGAAAATGACTGAAAACCAGTACCGCGCCGGGGTGTCCGGGCCGGATGCAGTGGCCCAGGCGCGCACTCAGCTGAAGAGCACCCAGGCCGACCTGATCGACCTGATCTGGCAACGCGCGCAGTACGAGAACGCCATTGCCGTGCTGATGGGCAAGGCCCCGGCCAATTTCGCCCTGGCTGACAGCCAGTCGATCCCGGCCTTGCCGCAGATCCCGGTGGCGTTGCCGTCGCAACTGCTCGAGCGGCGCCCGGACATCGCCTCGGCCGAGCGCAAGGTGATGGCCGCCAACTCGACCATCGGCGTGGCCCGTGCCGCGTACTTCCCCGACCTCAGCCTGAGCATGACCGGCGGTTACTCCAGCAGCAGTTTCAGCAATTGGGTCGAGCTGCCCAACCGCTTCTGGTCGGTGGGGCCGTCACTGGCGCTGACCCTGTTCGATGCCGGCAAGCGCAGCGCCGAGGTCGACCGCACCGTGGCAGTCTACGACCAGACCGTGGCGCAGTATCGCCAGGCCGTGCTCGATGGCTTCAAAGAAGTCGAGAACTACCTGGTCCAGCTCAAGGTGTACGGCGATGAAGCCGTGGTGCGCCAGGAAGCCCTGGACGCTGCGCGCGAGTCGCTGCGCTTGACCGAGAACCAGTACCGCGCCGGGCTGATCGGCTACCTGGATGTGGTCAACGTGCAGACCACTGCGCTTAGCAACGAACGCAGCGTGCTGACCCTGCTGCAGGGGCGGCTGGTGGCCAGCGTGCAGTTGATCGCGGCGTTGGGCGGTGGCTGGGATACCCAGCAGGCGTTTGCCGAGCAGGAGTGATGCGGCTTCGGGGTGCCTCAGCGCCCCATCGCCAAGCACCGTGCTGCGTAAGCCAGCCCACGTGGGCGCTGGCTTGCCCTGCGATGGGCCGCAGGGCGGCCCCAGGATCTTCAGCGAACACTGACAGCAGGCGCACTGTTCACTAAAATTGGATCCATTTTCATTCAGCAAAACCCCGTGCGTTTCGCCAAAGCTTGAGTACAATCATCGGCTTTTGCCCGGGACTTTGATGGCCCGCTGCTGGAAGTCGACATGCTGATCGGTAGCTACTCCTCCTCGCTGGTGTTGATCTCGCTGTGCGTGGCCATCCTCGCGTCCTATACGGCCCTCGACCTGACCGGGCGAATCGCCACGGCCAAGGGGCGGGCGGTATTCCTGTGGATGAGCGGCGGGGCGCTGGCCATGGGCGTCGGCATCTGGTCGATGCACTTCATCGGCATGCTCGCCTTCAGCCTGCCGATCAACCTCGGCTATGACCTGACGCTGACCGCGCTGTCGCTGTTGATCGCAGTCTTGTCGTCAGGCTTTGCCCTGTGGCTGATCGCCCAGCCCACCTTGCCGGTGCTGCAACTGGCCTTCGGCGCGCTGATCATGGGTGCGGGCATCAGCAGCATGCACTACATGGGCATGGCGGCCCTGCGCATGCAGCCGGGCATCGATTACGACCCGACGCTGTTCGGCAGCTCGCTGGCGATCGCCGTGGGCGCCTCGGCGGCGGCATTGTGGATCGCCTTCCGGCTGCGCCAGCACACCCCCTATGTGCGGCAGATCCGCGGCGCGGCGGCGGTGCTGATGGGCATCGCCATCGTCGGCATGCACTACACCGGCATGGCGGCGGCGAACTTCCCCGAGGGCAGTTTTTGCGGCGCGCTGGACGGCGGCCTGAGCGGCGATGGCCTGGACTACGTGGTGCTGATCACGACCCTGGCGGTGCTCTCGGTGGCGCTGCTGACCTCGGTGCTCGATGCGCGCCTGGAGGCGCGCACCGCCGAGCTGGCGCGCTCGCTGACGCTGGCCAACCAGGAGCTGACCCAACTGGCCCTGCACGACACGCTGACCGGCTTGCCCAACCGCACCTTGCTCGCCGACCGCATCGACCAGGCGATCGGCAAGGTGGCGGAGCAGGGCGGTTGTTTCGCCCTGATGTTCATCGACCTGGATGGCTTCAAACCGGTCAACGACGCCTTTGGCCACCATGTCGGCGACCAGTTGCTCAAAGCCGTGGCCACGCGCCTGCGCGGCCATCTGCACAGCCAGGACACCCTGGCGCGAATCGGTGGCGACGAGTTTGTCCTGCTGGTCGAGCTGCAGGCGCTGGAAGACGCCATGGACGTGGCGGTCAAGCAGGTCAACCTGGTCTCGCGGCCATTCCGCATTGCCGAGCATGACCTGCAACTGACCGCCAGCCTGGGTATCGTGCTCTATCCCGGCAATGGCCTGGACCAGCTGGAGCTGCTGCGCAACGCCGACGCGGCGATGTACCACGCCAAGAATGGCGGCAAGAACGGCTACAGCTTCTTCGACGTATCGATGAACAGCAACGCCCGCCAGCAGCTGCAACTGCTCCAGGACCTGCGCACGGCGGTCGAGGAAGGCCAGTTCTGCCTGCATTACCAGCCCAAGTTCGACGCCGCGCTGCGCCAGCCTATCGGTGCCGAAGCCTTGCTGCGCTGGGAGCACCCGCAACACGGCCTGCTGCTGCCCGACCGGTTCATCAGCCTGGCCGAGAAGACCGGCCTGATCATCCCCATCGGCGAGTGGGTGCTGGATGAAGCGTGCCGGCAGATGCGCGAGTGGGTCGAGCAGGGCCATGGCGACTGGCGGATCGCGGTCAACCTCTCGGCCATCCAGTTCTGCCACGCCGGCCTGGTCGACAGCGTTGCCAGGGCCTTGCAGAGCAATCGTCTGCCCGCCAACCGGCTGACCCTGGAAATCACCGAGACCACTGCCATGCGCGACGCCGATGCCAGCCTGACGGTGCTGCAGAAGCTTTCCGACATGGGCGTGGACATCTCCATCGACGACTTCGGTACGGGCTACTCGAGCCTGATGTACCTCAAGCGCCTGCCGGCCAACGAACTGAAGATCGACCGCGGCTTCGTCCGCGACCTGGAGCATGACAGCGATGACGCGGCGATCGTCTCGGCCATCGTTGCCCTCGGCCAGGCCCTGGGCCTGCGCATCGTCGCCGAAGGCGTCGAGACCGATCGCCAGCAGGACTTCCTCACCCGGCTGGGCTGCGATTCGTTGCAGGGCTACCTGATGGGCCGGCCGGTGCCGGCCGAGCAGTTCATGCTCGACCTGCAACAGGCGCGGGGTGGCGCAGCGCCGGAAGAGGCCATCAGCAGTTGAGACGGTAGCCACCGCCAGGCGTGCCCTCGTGCAGGGCAACCTGGAGGTCTTCGTAGAGCTGATTGGCTTCCGGCGCGGTGATCGAGCGAGAGCTGTCGCGCAGAACGATGCCCAGCAATACGTTCTCCTGCCCGGGCAGTAACCCCAGTCTCTGCCTGGCCAGTTCTGGCAGGCTGTCACCCGGCCAACGCCCCTTGATCACCACTTCCTCGATCCAATTGGCCCTCGCGCCGGCTGCGGCGAGGAGCTTTTCGGTGATGGCCTCTTCGGTCTGATCGCAGGTCAATGCCAGCGACATGTCGCGCCGCGTCGAAGGCAGGCGCGAGATCGCACTCCAAGGTGACAGGTCGTGCATCTGGGCTTGCACCTTGGGGTGTGCATCCCTCAACAGGCGAATGTCGGGGATGCCCTTGCGCAACATCACCAGGCGATCCAGCCCCATACCGAGCGCCAGGCCGCCGTGCTGTTCGGGGTCGATGCCGAGACGCCGCAACAACGAGGGAGCGATCCGTCCGCATTCAAGGACTTCGACCGCCCGTTCGCCCAGCAGCATGTTCACTTCGATGCCGTCCTCCGTGTAGTGGTGAGGGCTCACCGAGTGCACCCAGTCCAGATCTGGCACGGCGCATTGGAGGATGTCGCCCACCAGGCGCAGCAGGAGATCCACGGTTGCCTCGGCGCTGTCGCACAGGACCCAGATATCCATCTGGTGGGGCTCTGCGCAGTGCCAGTTGTCACGTGAGTCACGCCTGAAGGTGATACCCGGCGCGGCGAGCAACAGGCGTTCACCTGCACGCCGCTGCCCGGCAGCCTGCTGCAGGGCAACAGGAATGCGGCTGGTGGTCTGGGTGCGCAGCAGGGTGTGCTCGGTCACCCAGCGGGTGTGTGCACTGCCGAGCGTGACTTCATCCGCCGTATAGCCGAGCAGACCGTAGTTTTCCTCAGCGGTTACGACACGTGGCCCGCTGACAAGCTCGGCCTGTGGCCATCCCTTGTTGCCAAGGTGCTCGAGTATTTCGTTGAGGAGGAGATTGATGGCGTGTGGGTTGGCAACGCTTTCGGTGAGGTCGGGTAAGTCGAGGGCAGCTTGAAGCTTATCTGCGCAGATGCATGTTTTGAGCGTCATCAGGATTCGCCTGCCTGCTAGTGTCGAACGAATCTAGAGGCTGGTTTACCAGGGCAGCAATAGGCTGGATGAGAATCAGAAGTGGCTGTAGGAATTGTCTTCAGACACTTCCTAAGCTAGACCGCATCGCGCAGGGTAAACAACGGCACGAATGCCGCCATTTCATCCTCGACCGCTTCGATGATGCGTTCGACGTCGGCCGCGGCCATGATCGCTGCGCAGGGGATGCCGGCGATGGCCAATACCGTTTCACCGGTGGCGCGGTCGAAGAGGCGGGCGATCATGCTGCGCGGGGCATCCATGCTGGCCTCGAAGCCCAAGGGGTGGAAGTGCCAACGCATCACCTGGCAGGCGTTGGGGAACGTCATCTTGTTCATGCCAGCCTCCTTTCCTTGTAGCGGAACGCGGTGATCGTGGGGCGGCGCATTGGGCCGTTGGACTGTAACGATAGCATCTGCCTTGGCAGTGTCTCGCAGAAAATATGACAAATGTGCCAATGCATGACACCGGTCACAGCGGGCCAGGGCGTGCACAGCGCGGGTTGGCGAACGCAAACGTTTTCGGCGGCGGCGCTTTCAGATCAACGGTAGGGAGCTACTCATCAGCCCAGCAACCCGGCGGCGATATTGATGGTGATGCCGATGATGGCCGTGTTGAATACGAAGCCGACCAGCGAGTGGGCCAGGACTACCCGGCGCAGGGCGCGGCTGGCGACGCCGACGTCGGAGGTCTGTACCGCCACGTTGAGGGTGAAGGAGAAGTAGTGGAAGTCCCAGTAGTCCGGGTTGCGTTCGCCTTCGGCGAAGCGCAGGGGTGGCTCCGTCCCTGTGTGGGTATAGAACAGGCGGGCGTAATGCAGACTGAAGATGCAGCCGATCATCAGCCATGAGCCTGCCACGGTGAACACGGTATAGAGGTAATGCATGGCCAGCGCAGCGCCCTGTAGGTCAGGGCTGGCGCCAAGCTCCAGTACCACGGCGGCGAGGCTGGCGATGGCTGCGATGCACACGGTGAACAGCACGAGGCCGGCGTTTTCGTCTTCGACCTGGGCCACCTTGCGCACCTTGGTCGGGGTGGCCGTGCATGTCAGCCAGGCGACCAGCAGCAGATACAGCCAGACGCCCAGGTTCCAGCCGGCGAGCAGGTGCTGGATCAGGTCGTCGGCGGGTATCAGCCAGCCGCCAATGACGCCGGCGAGGGTGGCGATGCTCAAGCGGGGATGGGTGCGGGTCAGCCGGTGGAAAGCCATGGGGCCTCGTTGCGGGCGGGTCTGGGTTGCACTCTAGACCATCGGTTGGGCGCGGAGTTGGACGGGCTGCACAGCAGGCGAAGCCTGTTTGCGGTACCATTCCTGCCCACGCCATTCAGAAAAGTCTTGTATATCAGGATGATGGCAACGCATCGGGTCTGGCTGAGGGTTGCTTTCAGTTGTCCATCTGACCGGGTCCGAGTGACGCGCTTCACAGTAATAGGATTCACGTTTTGTCCGACCTCCTGCACAAGCCCCTGCTGCAGTACCTGGCGCGTCTGGCGCCTTCCAGCCAGTTGACCATGCGCTACATCCTCCAGGATGCCGCTGACCGTCTGGGCTTCGTCGACTGCGACATCGCCGATGTGCCATGGCACCGGCTCGAGCCCGGCCACGTCATCGGCCTGGTGGCAGCCCTGCGCAGTGACGACTACGCGCCCAATACCTCGTCGCTGTATGTCAACGCGGTGCGCGGGGTGATGAACGAGGCCTGGCGCCAGGGCCTGATCGATCACGAGCAGTTGCTGCGCATCCGCGAGGTCAAGCCGGCGACCGGCACGCGACTACCGCCCGGGCGCAACCTGCGCCGCAGCCTGATCCGTGAGCTGATGGAGGTCTGTGCCGCCGACCCGCGGCCCCAAGGCGTGCGTGATGCGGCGATCATTGCGCTGTTGTACGGCACGGGTATGCGCAAGTCGGAGTCGGTGGACATCGACCTGGCGCAGGTGGATTTCGCGGGGCGTAGCCTGCAAGTGGTGGGCAAGGGCAACCGGCAGTTGGTCAAGTACGCACCGGCCTGGGCGTTCGAGAAGCTGCAGGCGTGGCTGGACCTGCGCCGTGCGCAGCTGGGCGAGGGTGAGGCTGATGATGAGTTCCTGTTCAACCGCATCCGTCGCGGCAATCACATCACCCGGGCGCGCATCACCAAGCATGCCATCTACTACATCGCGCGGCAGCGGGGCGCACAGGTGGGGGTGAAGATCATGCCGCATGATTTCCGTCGGGCGTTCATTACCCGGGTAATCGAAGAGCATGACCTGTCGATTGCCCAGAAGCTGGCGCACCATGCCAATATCCAGACCACTGCGGCGTATGACCGACGTGATGATAATGAGCGGCGGCGGGCTGTGGATCGGTTCGACTACTGACCTGTAGCGGCTGACCTGGCCCCCGCACCGGTCCGGCGCCCAGGCCAGGCCGCTCCCACGCCGGCTGCGTGATGCCCATGTTTTTTGCGTGTGTTCGGTGTGGATGCGTTGGGCTTTTTGGGGCTTATCCGTTCGATGTGGTGGCGCTTATGGCCCCTTCCGCCCTTACGGCGGGTCACTTTTTTTCTTGGAAAAAAGTAACCAAAAACCGCCGGCTCCCACATACGGCCCTCCGCTGCGCTGCGGGTTCCCTCACTCCGGTCTTGCTCCCGCGAGGACCGCGCTGTACGGGCCTTCCTGGCCCGCAGCCCTTGCCGGCCATCCATGGCCGTCACCTCGCTTCGCAAGACCTCCGTTCGGCCTCCTGAGGTCGCCAAGTTAGGGTGGTGCCTGGGCTGGCGTTATCTTCGATAGTGGCAATGGTGGTGGATATTCGGGCCCTTTCGCGGGGCAAGCCCGCTCCCACAGGATCTCCGATGACCGAACGAGCGACTCTATCCTGTGGGAGCGGACTTGCCCCGCGAAGAGGCCGGGACTGCCAATGCAAATTCTGGCGCTGACGCGCTGTACCGCCCTTATAAACCCGCGAGAGCGCAGCGATTCGCCACACGTTGCCCAGGCCCTTGAACTTGAGCTTTCCCTTGATCTGGGTTGTTATCTTGATTTACTTCGACTTCACGAGGCCGGAAGGAGGTCTTGCGGTGCGAGGTGACGGCCAGGAAGG
>NZ_UNOZ01000017.1 GCF_900536025.1 Pseudomonas reidholzensis | reverse complement strand
ATAAAAGGTACTCCGGGGATAACAGGCTGATACCGCCCAAGAGTTCATATCGACGGCGGTGTTTGGCACCTCGATGTCGGCTAATCACATCCTGGGGCTGAAGCCGGTCCCAAGGGTATGGCTGTTCGCCATTTAAAGTGGTACGCGAGCTGGGTTTAGATCGTCGTGAGACAGTTCGGTCCCTATCTGCCGTGGACGTTTGAGATTTGAGAGGGGCTGCTCCTAGTACGAGAGGACCGGAGTGGACGAACCTCTGGTGTTCCGGTTGTCACGCCAGTGGCATTGCCGGGTAGCTATGTTCGGAAGAGATAACCGCTGAAAGCATCTAAGCGGGAAACTTGCCTCAAGATGAGATCTCACTGGGATCTAGAATCCCCTGAAGGGCCGTCGAAGACTACGACGTTGATAGGTTGGGTGTGTAAGCGCTGTGAGGCGTTGAGCTAACCAATACTAATTGCCCGTGAGGCTTGACCATATAACACCCAAGCAATTTGAGCATCAGTGCCAAATTGTGGTGGTGAAGACGAAGCAGCCGAAAGTTCGTAACATCACAAATATCGCATATCCGAATTCGCTGGAGTGTCCAACAGGACGTTCTGGTAACAGAATTTCTTGACGACAATAGAGCATTGGAACCACCTGATCCCATCCCGAACTCAGTAGTGAAACGATGCATCGCCGATGGTAGTGTGGGGTCTCCCCATGTGAGAGTAGGTCATCGTCAAGATTCATTTCGCAAAACCCCTATCTGCGCGAGCAGGTAGGGGTTTTGTCTTTGCGCTCGAAAAAACGTCGGCGCTCTCGAGCTGCTGTACAGGCCGCCAGAAAGCGCTCGGCACAGGTCCCCTCGCTCAACCCCTCTCATTGCTCCTCAAGCAAATGCATTTTGTCCGAACCCATACACCCTCAACGCGACAGAGGTGCGACAATATTGCAGTTTGTTGACGTGACTTTCTCGCGCATAGTCAGCGTCAAGACTTAGATTCGGGGGCACCTTCCGCCCGCGGACAAGCCGATGTCAGCCCCATGCTGACCGAACTGGACGTCCCACCGTCCTATTACTTGAGGTAACAAGCAAGATGGCTAAGGCCGCCGATGTCGTTGTGCAATGCCTGGAAAACGAAGGTGTCGAGTATGTGTTCGGCATTCCTGGTGAGGAGAACCTCGATCTGCTGGAGTCCCTGCGCAAATCGAAGATCAAGCTGGTACTGACTCGCCACGAGCAGTCCGCAGGCTTCATGGCCGCCACCTATGGCCGCCTGACCGGCAAGACCGGCGTCAGCCTGTCGACCCTCGGCCCCGGCGCGACCAACCTGGTCACCGCCAGTGCCTACGCGTATCTCGGCGGCATGCCGATGATGATGATCACCGGCCAGAAGCCGATCAAGAAGTCCAAGCAAGGCCGCTTCCAGATCATCGACGTGTGCGGCATGATGGCCCCCATCACCAAGTACACCCACCAGTTCGCCTCGGCCGACAACATCCCGGCCCGCATGCGTGAAGCGTTCCGCCTGGCTGAAGAAGAGAAGCCGGGCGCCGTGCACCTGGAGCTGCCGGAAGACATCGCCGCCGAGCAGACCGACAGCATGCCGATCCCGCCGAGCCTGAGCCGTCGTCCGCTGGCCGAGCACAAGGCCGTCGAAGCCGCCGTCGAGAAGCTGCAGAACGCCCGCAGCCCGATCCTGGTGATCGGTGCCGGCGCCAACCGCAAGATGACCGCCAAGGTCCTCAAGCAACTGATCGACAAGACCGGCATCCCGTTCATCACCACCCAGATGGGCAAGGGCGTGGTCGACGAGCGTCACCCGCGCTTCCTCGGCAACGCCGCGCTGTCGTCCGGTGACTTCGTTCACCGCGCCGTCGAAGCCGCCGACCTGATCATCAACATCGGTCACGACGTGATCGAGAAGCCGCCGTTCTTCATGGTCCGTGGCGGCACCGAAGTCATCCACATCAACTTCCGCTCCGCCGAAGTCGATGCGGTCTACTTCCCGCAGATCGAAGTGATCGGCGACATCGCCAACGCCGTCTGGCAGATCGGCGAAGCGCTGAACGACACCAGCCACTGGGACTTCACCCGCCTGCTGGCGATCCGTGAAGCCAACGAAGCGCAGATCGCCGAAGGCGCCGACGACGACCGTTTCCCGGTCTACCCGCAGCGCCTGGTCGCCGACATCCGTCGCGCCCTGCCGTCCGAAGGCATCGTCGCCCTGGACAACGGTATCTACAAGATCTGGTTCGCCCGTAACTACAAGGCGCACAAGCCCAACACCGTGCTGCTCGACAACGCCCTGGCGACCATGGGCGCTGGCCTGCCGTCGGCAATGGCCTCGCACCTGGTGTACCCGGACCGTCCGGTGATCTCGGTGTGTGGCGATGGCGGCTTCATGATGAACAGCCAGGAGCTGGAAACCGCAGTCCGTCTGGGCATGCACATCACCGTGGTGATCCTGCGTGACGACGGCTACGGCATGATCCGCTGGAAGCAGGCCAACATGGGCTTCACCGACTACGGCCTGGACTACGGCAACCCGGACTTCGTCAAATACGCCGAAGCCTACGGTGCCAATGGCCACCGCGTGGAAAGCGCCGAAGGCTTCCTGCCGCTGCTCGAGCACTGCATCAAGACCCCAGGTGTCCACGTGATCGACTGCCCGGTCGATTACTCGGAGAACGACCGTATCCTCAACAGCGAGCTGCGTGAGCGCGCGCTGGCGGTCTAAGGCCTGAACGTTTGCCCGCGCCTACAGGTCCACCCCGTTCAATAAACGGGGTGTGCCTGCAGGCGCTGGCGTATCAGCGCGTGTCCTGCGCATCACCCTCATACGATTTCCCCCCCTCTCAATCGCGGCTCGCTGTGCTAGGGTGCACCCAATACCCTCTGCCAGGACATCCTCAGGCCCATGCTTCCGCGTCTCAACGAAAAAGAACTCGCCCGTCTCGAAGACTTCCTGATCACCTACGGCAACGACTTCTCGGTGCTGAACCTGGCTGAACTGAACGGCTTCTTCACCGCATTGGCCAGCTCCCCGGTAACAGTCACCCCGGAACACTGGCTGCCGGCCGTCAGCGGCGGCAAGGTCCCCAAGTTCAAGCGCCCCGACCACCAAGAGGCCTATACCGCGCTGATGCTGCGCTACAGCAATGATGTGACGGCTGAATTGGCTGACCTGGACGCCTTTGAGCCGCTGTTCGAAGAGAGCGAAGGCGAAGAGGGGCCTGTCGTCATTCTCGAAGAATGGTGCTTCGGTTATATGCGCGGCACCCAGATCGCTCAATGGGCTGAACTGCCGCCGCAGCAAGATGCGCTGCTCAAGGTCATTTCGCTGCATGGTCTTGAAGACAACTTCGAACTGCTCGACCAGATGAGCGAAGCGGACATCCAGGCCTGTGTGCCGCACGTGATCGAAGCTGTGCGCGGCCTGTACCGTCACCATTACCCTCAGGCGTAATGTGAGGGTCAGGATTATTTCGCTGGCCGAAATTATGGATTGCTCCTGGCGCTAATTCCGCTGCCAGCCGAATGAGCGCAGCATGTTCTACGTCCCCCACTGACCTGGAACCTAGAACATGCCAGCCCCTATCAAGCTGTACCACTTCCCCAAGTCCGGCCACGCCCACCGCATCCAGCTGATGCTCTCGCTGCTCGACCTGCCGCACGAACTGGTCTTTGTCGACCTGGCCAAAGGCGCGCACAAACAGCCTGAATTCCTTGCCCTCAATCCCTTCGGCCAGGTGCCGGTGATCGACGACAACGGCGTGGTCATCGCCGACTCCAATGCCATCCTGGTGTATCTGGCAAAAACCTACGACAACGGAAACTGGCTGCCCGAGGCACCGCAGGCCGCAGCTGCCGTCCAGCGCTGGCTGTCGGTGGCCGCCGGGCCGCTCGCCTACGGCCCGGCCGCCGCGCGCCTGGTGACCGTGTTCGGCGCCGCCTTCAACAGCGAGGAGGTGATTGGTCGCGCCCACGGTCTGCTCGCAGTGATCGACCGTGAGTTGGCCAACACGCCATTTCTGGCGGGTGATACGCCGACCCTGGCCGATGTCGCCAACTACTCGTACATCGCCCATGCCCCAGAGGGCAACGTGACGCTCGAGCCTTACCCCAACGTACGTGCCTGGTTGGCACGCATCGAGGCACTGCCTGGCTTCGTGGCCATGCCGCGCACCGTCATCGGCCTGCAACACGCCGACTGATCACCGTCACTGCCTGCGAGGATGCCGCCATGCCCGAACGCTCTGCACACCGCCCCTCACCCTGGCACGCCGGCGAGAAACGCCTGCAGGAAAAAGCCGGCGTCGCCCAGCGCATGGATGAGTTCGGGCAAAAGGTCATCCGCGACTACATGCCCGACCAGCACCGCACGTTCTATCACCAGTTGCCGTTTCTGGTAGCCGGCTCGGTGGATGCAAACGGCAGACCCTGGGCGACCTTGATCGAGGGCGAGCCCGGTTTTGTCGGCTCCCCCGACCCACGCCACTTGGTGATTGCCGCCCGTGCGCCAGACGCTGATCCAGCGTCGGCGGGGCTGGCCGCTGGAAACGCCATCGGCCTGCTCGGCATCGAGCTGCACACACGCCGGCGTAACCGCATCAATGGCGTGATCGAAACGGCCTCAGCCGGGCAATTACAGGTGGCGGTGGAGCACGCCTTCGGCAACTGCCCGCAGTACATTCAGCTGCGTGACTACCGCCGTGTCGATGAACCTGCGCAGCCGCGTGAAGATTCCACCATGCTGGATGCCCGGGCGATGGCGATGATCGAAGCCGCCGACACGTTCTTTGTCGCCAGCTATGTCGACCACGCCGACGGTCAGCGCTCGGTCGATGTTTCGCACCGCGGCGGCCGGGCCGGCTTCGTCAAGGTCGAAGGCAACCGCCTGAGCATCCCCGACTACGCCGGCAACTTGCACTTCAACACCCTCGGCAACCTGTTGTTGAACCCGGTGGCAGGGTTGCTGTTCGTCGACTTTGCCAGCGGCGACGTCCTGCAGCTGTCAGGGCGCACCGAGTTGCTCCTCGACAGCCCGGCAATCGCCGCCTTCGAGGGGGCCGAGCGGATGTGGACGCTGGAGGTCGAGCAGGTGGTGTGGCGGCCAGCGGGCGTATCGCTGCGCTGGGCGTTCGAGGGCTATGCGCCGACGAGCCTGATGACGGGTACCTGGGCTGAAGCCGAACAGCGTCTCGAGCAGCGCGAGCACAAGGCGCAGTGGCTGGCCTGGCGGGTGATCCGGGTCGAGCAGGAAAGCCGCGACATCCGCTCCTACTATCTGCAGCCACCCGCGCACACGGCAGTGTCGTTCACGGCGGGGCAGCATCTGCCTATTCGCCTGCAGCTGGGAGATGACGCGCCGCTGATCCGCACCTACAGCCTCTCCAGTGCGCCCTCTGACGGTTACCTGCGCATCAGCGTCAAGGCCCAGGGCCCGGCATCACGGCATTTGCATGAGCAGGTTGCGCTGGGCGATGCGCTGGAGGTACGGCTGCCCACGGGCAGCTTCGTCCTCGACAGCAGCAGTGCGCGGCCGCTGGTGCTGATCGCCGCGGGGGTAGGCATTACGCCGCTGCTGGCGATGTTGCGCGAGCAGCTGGTGAGCGATGTCTCCCGGCGCGTCTACCTGTTTCAGGGCGCGCGCAGCCTGGCCGACCTGCCGTTCCAGCAAGAGCTGGCGACATTGCTTCAGCTGGCGGGGCCCCGCTTGAGTGTGCACCGCGCACTGAGTGCCCCGGAAACGCATGCCGTCGAAGGCCGCGATTACGATTTCGCCGGGCGCCTGGGCGTCGAGCAGATCAAGGCTCGGCTGGCCCTGGACGACTATGACTTCTATGTGTGCGGGCCCGCCAGTTTCACCCAGGACATCTATGAGGGCCTACGCGGTGTGAATGTGCCGGATGCGCGCATCCATGCCGAAGCCTTCGGCCCTTCGACCCTGCGCCGTCACGGCGATGGCCAGCCCGTGCTGCTGGAGCAGCCGCCGGTGGCCACTGAGGCGGTGCCGGTGTACTTCGCAGGTTCTGCCAAGGAAGCGCGCTGGACGCCCGGCAGTGGCAGCTTGCTGGAGCTCGCCGAGCGGCGTGGCCTGGCGCCGGAGTTCAGTTGTCGGGGAGGCTCGTGTGGCACCTGCAAGACGCGGCTGGTCAGTGGCCAGGTGCACTATCCGAACCCACCGGCCGAGTTGCCGGAGCCGGGCTCGGTGCTGATCTGTTGCGCAGTGCCCGCCCAGGCAGATGAAGCGTTGGTGTTGGACGTATAGCGCTTGCCAGCACGGCCACTTGTGGCCAAGCCCCCGCCCCGCGAATAATCCCCCCACGACAAGTACAGGGGCGACGCATGGATCAGATCCACCTGATGAAGGTGCTGGTGGCGGTGGGCGAGCTGCAGAGCTTTGCCGGCGCCGCGCGGCGCCTGGGCATCTCCGCGGCGGCGGTCACCCGCGCAATCGTCGCGCTGGAGCAGGCCCTCGGGGTCAAGCTGCTGCTGCGCACCACCCGCAGCGTGCGCCTGACCGACGCCGGCAGCCGCTACCTGGAAGACAGCCGCAACATCCTCGCCAGCATCGATGAGGCCAACGAAGCGGCCGCAGGCATCAACGCCGCGCCCCAGGGCAACCTCGCGGTGACCGCGCCGCTGCTGTTCGGCAAGGCCTTCGTCATGCCGTGCATCGTCGATTACCTGCAGGCGTATCCGCAGGTCGACGTGTCGGCGTACTTTCTCGATCGGGTGGTCAACCTGGTGGAGGAGGGCATGGACGTTGCGGTGCGTATCGGCCCCTTGCCCGACTCCGGGCTCAGGGCGCTGCGTGTCGGGCAGGTACGCCGCCTGCTCTGCGCCTCGCCCGAGTACCTGGAGCAGCATGGCGTGCCCGCGCATCCGCAGGCGCTGGCGGCGCACACGATCATTACCGCCAGTGGCGTGTCACCGCAGGCGCAATGGCGATTCGGGCCTGCCCAGGCGCCCACCCTGGTGCAGGTCAAGCCACGCCTGACGGTGACCAGCAACGATGCCGCGATCGTCGCCGCGAGTGCCGGCCTGGGGATCGCCCGGTTGCTTTCTTACCAGGTCGCGGACGAGCTGGCGACGGGGCGTTTGCGGGTGGTCCTGGAAGCCTATGAGGAGGCGCCGTGGCCGATCCATGTGCTGCACCGGGAGAGCAAGTATGGCTCGGCCAAGGTCCGCACGTTCATCGACCGGCTGGTGGAGCACCTGCGCGCGCACCGGTACCTGAACTGATCAGTAGCCGCGTTGGCGATCCACCACGCCCTGCATGGGCTCGCCACGCTGATGGCGTCGCAGGTTCGCCAGCAACACCTCGAAGGCGGACTCGGGCAGGGTCGACGCGCCGATGTGCGGCGTCAGCCAGATCTGCGGATGCCGCATGAACGGGTGGTCGGCAGCCGCCGGCTCCTCTTGCAGCACGTCCACCAGCGCCTGTTGCAGCTGACCGCTGTCCAGGGCGGCCAACAGGTCGGCCTCGACCAGGTGCCCGCCACGGCCGAGGTTGATCAGGCTGGCGCCACGCGGTAACCCTGCAAACAGCCGCGCATCGAGGATGCCGCGGGTATCAGGGGTCAACGGCAGCAGGCAGATGAGGATGTCGCACGCCGCGAGAAACCCCGGCAACGCTGCTTCACCGGCATGGCACTGCACCCCTGCGAGGGTCTTGGCCGAGCGCGACCAGCCACTCAGGGCAAAACCGAACCCCTGCAATTGCCTGAGCACCGCCTGGCCAAGATTGCCCAGCCCCATCACCCCGACCCGGCGCTGATGCGCCGGTACATAGGGCAGCTCCTGCCAGCGTCCCTCACGCTGCTGTTGAACATAGCTCGGCAGGTCGCGGTGCAGCGCCAGCACCGCCATCGTCGCGTACTCGACGATGCCCCGGACGATGCCCGGGTCGAGCATGCGCACGACTTGCACCGACGCCGGCAACAGGCGGGTATCGAACTGATCGACGCCCGCCGAAGTGGCAAACAGCACCTCGAGGTTGGGGAAGCGCTCATGGATGCCTTCGGGCGGCAGCCAGGTGGCCAGGTAGCGGACGTCCGCCGGGTCGCCGATGTCAGGCCACAGGCGCACGTCGATGTCGGGGGCCTGCTCGGCGAACAGCTGTTGCCAGGTGTCGGCCCGCTCGGTGTCAACGTTGAATAGCAGGGTCATGGTGCCTCGCGCGGTGGCTGGGTGTCGGACCTACAGCTTGCCAGAGGCTGGCCCGACAAACCTGCACCAGAAACGACATGGCCCGCCCTAGACGAGCGCCTGGTAACGCAGCTTGAAGCCCAGGTTGAGTTGTTCACCCTGCTGCAGCAAGCGCAGCCCCGGCCGCCCTGGCAAATGATGGGCGTTGATCGGATGGCTGACGGGTTCGAAACAGAAAAACGCCTGATCCTGCGGGCAGAACAGCAGGTAATGCGCCGCACCGGTGGCGCTGCAATGCAGCTGATACCCCGCGTCGGGCTGGACGATCATGCACTCGCCCAGCCATCCGTCGAAGGCATGGTCGACGGCAGTACTCGGCAGTTCGCGCAAGGTGTCGAAGCGCCACGCCTCGGGGATGTCGACCAGGCGCGACGGCAAGCTGTCCTCGTCACCCACCCACACCTGGCGTGCGGGTGCCAGCAGCAGAGTGTCGCGGTAGCGCGGCAGGTAGGGGTGCAAGCCCAGGCCATGCCAGCAGGGCAAGGCGTCGAGGTGAGTGACCTGCAGGTCGAGGCTCAGGCAGCCTTCCTCCAGGCTCACATGCAGCGTTGCCCGATAGGCGAAGGGCACCTCGCTGTCCAGGGTCAGGCAGGCATGGTCAGTGCCTTGATGGCTCACCTGCCAGGGCTGCTGCCAGGCACTGCCGTGGATCGCATAGGGCGCAGTCGGGGTGTTTGGCGGCAGCGCCAGCCATTTGTCAGGACGGGCAAAACCACCCATGCCGATGCGGTTTGACCAGGGGGCCAGCGGGTAGCACGCCAGCCGCCGCGGCGAGCCACTGTCCAGCGCGGCCGGGTCGCTGTGGCGCAGCAGGGGCTGGCCGGTTTCCTTCACCTGCCAGTTGACCAGGCTGGCGCCTACCTGCGGCGCCAGGCTGAGGCGGGTCAGACGGTCTTCGAGGTGCACTTCGAACAGGGACATCAACAGGTTCCTTGGAAAGGTCGATCAGGTCGGTCGGCGGTAGGTCAGCAGGACGATCCCGCACACCACCACCGCGCCACCGATCAGTTGCAGGGTGCTCAGGCGCTGGTCGAGCAGGGCCCAGCCGAGCAGCAAGGTGGCGATCGGCTCGATGTTCATCACCGGCGCGTTGTGCGCCATGTTCAGCCGCGGCACGCAGACGAACAGCAAGGTGAACGCCACCCCGTACAGCACCACCAGGCTCGCCAGGGCCAGCCAGCCGGTACTGCTGGCCGGTACCGACAGCCCTGCCGGTACCCAGCCACCAAACCCGGCGACGAGCATGCTGGCGAACACGATCAGCAGGGTCAGCAGGCTGCGCACCGGCCCGCGCACGCTGGCCAGCTTGTGGTCGGTGATCCACAGCGCGCAGGCGAACACGCAGGCCGCGCAGAACGCCAGACCGACGCCGAGCGTCCAGTCAGGGTTGGCATCGCTGCTGTCGGCCAGGCGCGACGGCACGTCCAGGGCCAGCACCAGGCCGACCAGGATCAGCCCCATCAGCAGCACCGTGCGGCGGCTCGGGCGCGGCCCGCCCAGCGCCCAGCTGAGCAGCGCCAGCAACATCGGGAAGGTGTTGCCGACCAGCAGTGCCAGCGCCACCGGGATGCGCGCCACGGCCGAGTACAGGCACAGGCTCTGGGTGGCGATCAGCAGGCCCAGGAGCAGTTGCCAGCGCCGCGAGCCCGCCGGCAGGCCCAGCGGCTGGCGCTGCCAGAGGACCAGCGCGGTCAGCGCCAACAGGGTGATGCCCGAGCGACAGAGGATCGCCAGCAACACCCCGGTGTCGTCGTCGAAGGCGATCCGCGCGGCAATGTGGTTGCCGGCAAACGAGCACGCCAGCAGGGCCAGGAGGGCCACCGCCAGCTTGCGCGGGAAGAGGGTAGGGTTTACAGCAGAGGGGACAGCCATGGGCACAAATCCATTTGCGGGAGGAGGGCGGGCCCGGCAGGCCCGCCCGAGGGTTACAGCACCACGCTCGGCAGCCAGAGGGAGATTGCCGGGATGTAGGTCACCGCCATCAGTACCAGGAACAGCGCCACGTAGAACGGCAGCAGCGCCTTGACCGTGGCCTCGATGCTGACCTTGCCGATCGCCGAGCCGACGAACAGCACCGCACCCACCGGTGGCGTGATCAGGCCGATGCCGAGGTTGACCAGCATGATCATGCCGAACTGCACCGGGTCGACGCCGATGCCGGTGATCACCGGCAGCAGGATCGGCGTGAGGATCAGGATCAGCGGCGCCATGTCCATCACCGTGCCCAACAGCAGCAGCATGAAGTTGATGCACATGAGGATCACGTAGCGGTTGTCCGACAGGGTCAGGAACATCGTGGTGATCTTCGACGGGATCTGCATCAGCGTCATGACATAGCCGAAGCTGGCGGCAAAGCCGATCAGGATCATCACGATAGAGATGGTCCGTACCGTGCGGTGCATCAGTTTGGGCAGGTCACGCCACTTGTAGTCGCGGTAGATGAACATGGTCACGAAGAACGACCAGACCACCGCAATGGCCGCCGACTCGGTGGCGGTGAACACCCCCGAGAGAATGCCGCCGAGGATGATCACCATCGCCATCAGGCCCCACAGCGCCTCGCCGGCGATCTTCAGCGCCTGGCGCAGCGGGATCACCTCGCCCTTGGGGTAATTGCGCCGCTTGGCGAAGATCAGGCACAGGCCCATCAGCACCGCGCTCATCAGCAGCCCGGGCATCCCCCCAGCCATGAACAGCGAGGCGATCGACACCGTGCCGCCCGCCGCCAGCGAGTACAGCACCGAGTTGTGGCTGGGCGGGGTGAGCAGCGCCTGCACCGAACCGCTGACGGTCACGGCCGTGGAGAACTCACGCGGGTAGCCTTTGCGCTCCATTTCCGGGATCAGCACCGAACCGACCGAGGCGGTGTCGGCCACCGACGAGCCGGAGATCGCCCCGAAGAACGTCGAGGCGGTGATGTTGACCAGCGACAGGCCGCCGCGAACAAACCCCACCAGCACCCCGGCGAACGCCACCAGCCGCCGTGACATGCCGCCTTCGGCCATGATCGCGCCGGCCAGCACGAAGAACGGAATGGCCAGCAGCGAGAACTTGTTAACCCCACTGGCGACCTGGATCATCATCGCCTGCAGCGGGATGTCGATCCACCAGGCGCCGATCAGTGCGGCCAGGCCCAGCGCGTACGCCACCGGCATGCCCAGCAGGATCAGTGCAATGAAACTGCCCAACAGAATGAACGCATCCATTTATGCCGCTCCTTCGTTTTCTTCGACCACGTCGAAGCGCATCACCTTGCGGTGGCCCTGGTCGCCGTAGAGGATCTTTTCCACGACGAACATCAGCGTGAGGGCGCCGCCGATCGGGATGGGCGCATAGGTCATGCCGACCCGGATCGACGGCAGGGTGGCGAGAAACTGGTTCCAGGTGGTCATGCACAGCCTGAAGCCGTAGTAGGTCATGAACGCACACACCAGCAGCATCAGCACTTGCACCACCAGCGCCGCGGCCTTGCGCTGCGCCGGCGGCAGGCGGTCGGTGACCATCGCCACCGCCATGTGCGCGCCGGCCCGGTAGCTGGCCGCGGCGCCGATGAAGGCGAACACCACCATCAGCAGGATCGCCACCGGCTCGGGCCAACTGGAGCCGGTGCCGAGCACGTAGCGGGCAAAGATGCCCCAGGGAATGATCAGCGTCATGGTCAGGATCGACAGACCCGCAACCCAGATGCAGCTGGTGTACAACGCGTCGTTCAGACGCAGGAAAGCGCTTTTCATAAGGCATCACCGAAGCGGCGCGGCGGCATCCGCCGCGCTGCGGGAGTCATCTGGCAACGGCGTCGGGTTACTGGACGTCGGCGATTCGCTTCATCAGGTCGGCGTACTGCGCACCGTACTTCTCGCGCACCGGCGCGGTGGCGTCATAGAACGGCTTCTTGTCGACCTCGATGAACTCGACCCCGGCCGCCTTGAGTTTCTCTTCGCTGGCGGCGGATTTGGCGTCCCACAGGGCGCGCTCTTCCATCTGCGCCTCGCGGGCGACCTTTTTCACCAGGGTCTGCTGCTCGGGGGTGAGCTTGTCCCAGGTGGTCTTGGACATCACCACCGGCTCCGGCAGGATCAGGTGACCGGTCAGGGTGAAGTACTTGGCGCTCTGGAAGTGGTTGTGTTCGAGCAGGGTCGGCGGGTTGTTTTCGGCGCCGTCGATCACCCCGGTCTGCAGGGCGCTGAAGATCTCCCCGGTGTCCATGGCGATGCCGTTGCCGCCCATGGCGTTCATCATGTCGAGGAACAGCGGGTTGCCCTGGACGCGGATCTTCATGCCCTTGAGGTCTTCGATCTTGCGCACCGGCTTCTTGGTGTAGAGGCTGCGCGTGCCGCCATCCATCCAGGCCAGGGCGACCAGGTTGAATTCGGAGTTGGTGATCTTGTCGAGGATCTCCTGGCCGATCTCGCCATCGATGATCTTGCGCATGTGGTCGTGGTCGCGGAACACGAACGGCATGTTGAACACGTTCACATCCGGCACCACCGGGCCGACGATGCCCAGGCTCACCCGGGTCATCTGCACCGCGCCGATCTGTGCCTGCTCGATCACTTCCTTCTCGGAGCCGAGCACGCCACCGGCGAACATCTTGAAGGTGATTTCGCCATTGCTGGCGGCCTCGAGCTTCTTGCCCATGTTCTGCTCGGCGACCACCGTCGGGTAGCCGGCCGGGTGGATTTCAGCGAACTTGATGTCCAGCGCATGCGCGGCGCTGGAGAGGGTGAAGGCGAACGGGAGTACAGCAAGGAGCAGCTTGCGTTTGAAGATCATGATGAAACTCCGGTGTTGTTATTATGTGGTTTCGTTCGTGTCTGGCAGTGTCTGTTTCAGCCCCGGTACGCCGGCTCCTCCAAGCCTTTGACGCCGGGGTTGAGGGCGAACACGCCGCCCGCCAGGGGCTGGTCGGCGAGGTCGCCCGCAGGGCGTATCGAGGTGACGAACAGGGTGTCCAGGCCGGCGCCGCCGAAGGCGCACATCGCCGGTTTTTTCACCGGCACGCTGAGCGAGCGGTCCAGTCGGCCATCCGGCGTGAAGCGGTGCACCAGGCCTGCGTCATTGCCGCAGATCCAGTAGCCGCCCTCGGCATCGACCGCCGCGCCGTCAGGGCGCCCGGGGTATTCGCGCATGTCGACGAACAGCCGCCGGTTGTGCGGCGTGCCGCTGTCGATGTCATAGTCGAAGGCCCAGATGGCCTGCACGTCAGGGTGTGAGTCGGAGAGGTACATGCGCGTGCCGTCCGGGCTGAACGCCAGGCCATTGGGCACGATCAGGTCGTCCAGCTGCAGGCGCAGCGCCTGGCCTTCGCCACCTTGGCGATAGAGTGCGCCGACGCGCGCGCCCTGTTGCATGTCCATCAGCATGCTGCCGGCCCAGAAACGTCCTTGGCGGTCGCAGCGGCCATCATTGAAGCGCATGCCCTCGCGGGCATGTTCGACCGGGCTGAGCAGCCGGCTGTCGAGCGTGCCCTGGGCGTTGACGGTCAGCTGAAACACGCCGCTCTGCATGCCGGCGATCCAGCCACGGTCGGGGCTGGCGCAGCGGGCGATGCAGGCGAGCATCTCGTTGGCCTGCCAGTGCTGGTGCGCGCCATCGCTGGCGCGCCAACGGTGCAGTTGGCCGGCTGGGATATCGACCCAGTACAGGGCGTTTTCAGTGGGGTGCCAGACCGGGCTTTCGCCGGTGGCGTTGCGGGCGTCGACGATCAGTTCGCAGTGCATTGTGGCCGGCCTCCTTGCGCGCTAGGGGATGGGATCAGTCGAACGGTCCCGCAGCGACGAAGGCGCCACCGTGATAGACCATCGACGGATCGTCGGCAGCAGGCGCCGGTTGCGCTTCGACCTTGGCGCGGAACACTTCGGAGGTGTCCTTGGGCTGGTAGCCCAGGTGCGCGGCAAAGCGGTTGTCCCACCAGACGTCGCGGTTGGCCGAGGCGCCGTAGACCACCGTGTGGCCAACGTCGGGGGTGAACAGGCCGCGCTCGATCAGGGCGGTCAGGTCGTCGTAGCTCAGCCAGGTGCTGAGCATCCGCCGGTTCTGCGGCTCGGGGAACGACGAGCCGATACGGATGCTCACGGTCTCGATGCCATAGCGGTCGAAATAGAAGCTGGCGAGGTCTTCGCCGTAGCACTTGGACAGGCCGTAGTAGCCGTCGGGGCGGCGCAGGGCCTGGGCGTCGATGCGCTGGTCCTGCTGGTAGAAGCCGATGGTGTGGTTGGAGCTGGCGAAGATGATCCGCTTGACCCCATGCTTGCGCGCCGCCTCGTAGAGGTGGAACACGCCGCAGATGTTCGGCCCGAGGATTTCCTCGAACGGCCGCTCGACCGACACACCGCCAAAGTGGCAGATGGCATCGACGCCCTCGACCAGGTGGTGCACGGCGGTTTTGTCAGCCAGGTCGCATTCGACGACTTCTTCGTGGGGTCCGGTGGTCGGCGCCATGGGGCTGATATCGGACAGCCGGAGGATTTCGGCAGAACCCTTGAGGCGCTCACGAAGCACTTTGCCGAGGCCGCCTGCGGCTCCGGTGAGCAGCAGGCGCTTGAACGGTGTGATAGTCATGGCAAGCTCGTTTGTTTGGAGTTGTTGTAGGTTGTCGTATGACCGGCCTGAATTATCGGTAGGGATTCCCGGGCTTGTCAATGCTCGGCGTAGGGTTTTTGCCGTCAGCCTAGTGCAGCCAGTGCCGGCCTATTCGCGGGTAAACCCGCTCCCACAGGATCTGTGCTCGCTCCCAGATGTGGGCCTTGCAGGGATCCTGCAGGCGCGGGTTTACCCGCGAAGAGGCCGGCACGGGTGCCACTTACAGAATCGACAGCGGATAGTTGAAGATCAGCCGGTTCTCGTCGAACTCGTTGTTGCTGAAGTCCCGACGAATCGTCGAGTTGCGCCACTTCACGCTGAGGTCCTTGAACGTCCCGCTCTGGATCACGTAGGCCAGCTCCGACTCACGCACCCACTCCTTGCCATCGGTCACCGCCCCACTGTGCACCTCGCGCCCGCTGATATAGCGGTTCATCAAGGTCAGCCCCGGCACCCCCACGGTGACGAAGTTGAAGTCATGGCGGACCTGCCACGAGCGCTCGTTGGCGTTGTCGAAACTGGCGTTGTAGCTGTCGTTGGCCAGCGTCCCGCCGCTGGTGCCGTTGACCCGCATCCAGGTATCGCCACTGACCTTCTGCAGCCCGACCCAGAACGTGTTGCCGCCGACCTTGGCCGAGAACATCCCCGAGTAGGTCTTGTTGTCCAGCTTGCCGGCGCGCTCGGCGCCGTCTTCTTCACCCTGGAAGTAGCCCAGGTTGGCGCCCAGCGTCCAGCTGCCGACCGGCTGGCTGTGGCTGACCTGCAGGTACTGCTGCTGGTACACGTCCTTGAGCACCGCATTCCACAGCCCGAACAGCGTGCGGTCCTGGTTGAACTTGTATTCGCCGCCGACGAAGTTGAAGCGATCGGACAGGGCACCGCCGTATCCCATGTCTTCCATGCTCGCATCGTTGCGCGGGCTGTTGGCGCGGAACTGCCCGCCGTAGAGGGTCAGCCCGGCGATCTCATTGGACGTCACCTGGCCACCGCGCAGGGTCTGCGGCAGCGAGCGCCCATCGTCCGCACGCAGGATCGGCAGCACCGGCATCCACTCACCGATCTTCAGTTCGGTTTTCGAGATCCGCGCCTTGCCCGCCACCGCCAGGCGCCCGTAGTCATCGGCCGGGCGTCCATCGTCATGGCGCGGCAGCAGGGCCGTGCCGTAGGTGCCGCCACCGCCATCGAGCTTGACCGACCACATCCCGAGCACGTCCACGCCGAAGCCGATCGGCCCCTCGGTGAAGCCCGAGCGCGCGTCGAGGATAAAGCTCTGGGTCCATTCCTCGGCCTTGCTTTGAGGGTTGCTCGGGTCAACGAAGTTGCGGTTGATGTAGAAGTTGCGCAGGCCCAGCGTGGCCTTGGCGTCCTCGACGAAACCGGCAGCCATGACGGCTTGCGGCAGGGCACCAAGCGCGGTGGCGCTGAGCAGGGCGAGGGGTAGGTGTTGGCGGATTTTCATTATTGTTGTGCTCCCTGAGGGTAAAGCTGTCCGTATGCCGGGCGCGGATGAGCAGCCAGCGGCAGTGGCGATTGGAAAGGGTGGCCGGTCAGGCAATAGGCGTGAAGCCTGCTGGCAGAGGGCTAGGTGCCTCTGGCAACACTGGAATGAGGGCGAGGGTGAAAGCGAACAGCGAGGCGAGCGGCTGAGGTCGTCATAGGGGATTCACTGGTTTGTTGTTTTTGTTGTGTGTTGTCGTACGACTTTGCCGATTATTAACAAGGGGGAAAATGCTTGTCAATGCATTTGCTCGTGAGTCTCAGGGTGGTTTTGCCGAGCCTGAAGCAGGGATAGCTCTATTTCAAAGGCTGGCGCTTATTTGAGGACATACTATGACAATGGACCCGCTATCTAACCCGGTGGGAGCGATTCACCGGGACGCCGCGAAGGACTGCAAAGCAGCCCCATTCTCGATCTCACTTTGGTAATCGAATCCGAAACCCTCCATTCGCGGGGACTTTGATCATGCCAACCGCCAGGGCCGACAGAATCAGGGCGGTGCACATCCAGTCCAATCCACTCGGAACCTGATCGACGATAAAGACCGAACTGACCATCCCGAACACCGGAATCAACAGCGACAACGGCGCCACCTGCGAGGCTGGATATTCACGCAGCAACAGGTTCCAGCCCCAATAGCAGAAGTGGGTCGCCGCATACACCTGGAACGCCAACGACAGTACCGCCACGCCATCCACTTGCGAGGGCAGGGCGATAAAGGGTGTCGCGCCATGCAGCCACCAGGTCAGCAACAACAACGGGATCGGCGCAAACAGACTGGCCCAAACCACGAACGCAAAGATCTCCCTCACCTTGGACAGCTTGATGATCACGTTGCCGACACTCCAGGCCAGCGCGCTGACCATCACCAGCAGGAAACCCACCGTCGTCGCCTGACCAGTGCTGCCCATCAGGATGCCCACCAGGCCGATTGCCGCCAGCAGCATGCCGAGCACCTGCGGCCCGGTCAGGCGCTCGCGAAACAACAGCACGCCCCAGCCCAGCGTGAAAAACGCACTGAACTGAATCAGCAGCGCCGCGCTGCCGGGCGGCACGCCCATGGCGATCCCGAGATTGATCAGCGCCCACATGGCCACGCCGAAAATCAAGCCATACCCCGCCAGCCAGCGTATCGCGACCTTCGGCCGCTTGATTACGAATACCCACGGCAACGCCGCCAGGGTGAAGCGAATGGCGGTCAACAACAGCGGGTCGATGCGCGCCAGCCCGAGCTTGGTGATCGGGAAGTTGACTCCCCATATCGCCGTCACCAGCACGGCCAATATCAAATGTTTTCTCTGCATGGTCAGGCGCTCTTTCCTCAAGCTCCGGCGGGATGCCGTGAAGCGCGAGAAATATGCCCGGACAACGCGTGGCCCGCTTTCAATTCAAGGTCAAATACCATTAAATTCGGGTCATGCAGAAGATTGAAACCGAGCTCTACCAGGACAGCGCCAGCGATATAGTGGTGACGCGCAGGGACTACGCCGATGGCGATCTTTTCCCGATGCACAGCCACCGTCGGGGTCAGTTCGGCTACGCCGCCTGTGGCGTGATCACCGTGGAAACCGACGCTGGCAACTTTGCCGTGCCGCCGCTGAGGGCGATCTGGGTGCCTGCGCAGGTGCCCCACGCAATGCACATGCGCGGCCCCGTGACGATGCTCAACGCCTACCTCCACCCGCGCGCAGCGGAACGTGTCGGCCTCTCTCGGCATTGCCAGGTGTTGGGTGTCTCGGCATTGGTGCGACAGTTACTGGAGAGGGCGGTAGACGTGCCCGCTGAATATGCTGCCGAGGGGCGAGATGCCCATCTGATGGGCCTGCTGCTGCATGAAATGGCCCTGATGCCGGCACAGTCGCTGAATGCCCCGATGCCGGCCGAGCCGCGTCTGGCGCAGGCGTGCAGCGCCTTTCTCGCCGATCCCTGTCTGGCCACCGGCATCGATGATATGGCCGAACGCGCGGGCATGAGCCGGCGCACCTTCACTCGCCAGTTTCGTCAGCACACTGGGATCAGCTTTCTGGAGTGGCGGCAACAGGCTTGCCTGTTGGCGGCGGTGGTTCGGTTGGGCAATGGGGAGGCGGTCACGCGCGTTGCGATGGAGCTAGGCTATAGCAGCCCGAGTGCGTTTTCGACGGTGTTCAAAGGCGCACTGGGTGAGATACCCAGTCGGTACTTTTCAGCGCCGCTGGCGGGGTGATAAGCGAAACACCGGATTTCACTACTCAACTCCGTCGCCATCCGTGCATAGCCCTGTAGGAGCGGGCCGCGAAGAGGCAAGTCCTTCATCTACGTGACCCTGAAGCTATGTTGATGCAATGATCGCCGAGTGCACGCGCACCCTGCGGGGGCACCGACGAAGAGGCCCGCCCATTCAATCAACGCACCTGCAGGTAGGGCTACAGTAGCTTCATCGTTGCAAGGGCATCAGCTATCCGGTAACCCATGACCTTGTAGCCGGCTTTGCGCTTCTCCCACATCCGCATCAACGCGATGTTGCCCTCATCTACATAGTCGATAACCTGTACGTCGGCCTTGTCGATGTGCGAACGATGCAGCCGGCCGGTGTACTGCTGGAGAATCCCTTGCCAGGAAATTGGCATCGCCAGTACCAAGGTGTCCAAAGCGGGATGATCAAACCCTTCCCCAATGAGTTTTCCAGTAGCCAAGAGCACCCGAGGTGCTTTTTCGGTCAGGGACTCAAGCTCCGCCAGGCGAGACAGACGTTGTTTCTTGGGCATTCGCCCATGGAGTGTGAAGAGGTTCTCTACTTGTGCCTTGAGGCAGCGCTCCAGTGAATCCACATGCTCAGTTCGCTGTGTAAGCACAAGTATCTTTCTACCCGCTTGGTACGCCGAGATGACGTCTGCCACGATTTTCGAGGTTCTCTGCTCGTCATCGGCCAGGCGCTTGAAAACTTCCTGTATGCCTGCTCCCTCAGGGACCAGGACGGGCCCTGAGAGCGTGCAAGGAAGGACTGACAAGTCGTGAGGGGCGCTTTGGGGACGAGACGCTGTGTGGCGGATAGGACCGCATTGCATGAAAATTATGGGTTGCTGACCGTCTCGACGGATTGGGGTAGCCGTGAGCCCGAGCACATACCTCGCCGCTGCCGTCCTGAGAAGCGTCTCAAAAGAAACCGCCGAAAGGTGGTGGCATTCATCGACGATGATCTGCCCATAATTTTTGATCAGGTCGCTGATCTCACCTTTGCGTGAAAGCGACTGCATTACTGCGATATCAATTTTGCCGGTGATCTTCGGTTTTCCCCCGCCAATGGTGCCCACCACCTCTTTGCCGACGCCCAAGAACGTTTGCAATCGTGCTTGCCACTGTCTGAGCAGTTCCGTTCGATGGACCAGTACCAGCGTGTTGGTGCCACGTCTGGCGATGATGGCGGCGGCGGTTACAGTCTTGCCAAACGCTGTGGGGGCACAAAGGATTCCGCTGTCATGAGCGAGCAAGGCATCGACTGCCGCTCCTTGGTCTTGGCGCAGTGTGCCGTGGAATACGACATCGAGGGGGACGCCCGTAAAGCGCTCATCTTGAACCTGCGGGGTAATCGCATGCTCGGCCAGTAGCGACTGCACGGCATCCCAGCAACCACGCGGTAGCCCAATATGCTGTGGAAAGTTCTGAGCGCAGCCGATGATCCTGGGTTTGTTCCACACTGAAAGGCGCATGGCTTGTGCTTTATAAAAATCTGGATTTTGAAAAGCCGCAAGTCTGATCAGTTGGTTCGTCAAAGGCTGAGGCAGTTGCGCTTTCTCAAAATAGATGAGGTTAGCCAACGTGATGGTGAGCGCGCTTGGCAATGGACACGTTAGTTTTCTGGTTGGCGTCTCGCGACGCTTCCACGGCTGGGTTTCGTCCTCGTCACCGACAAAAGACACACCGAGTGGATCCCCGTCTCCTATCACCTGAGTGATAACAGGCTGTATTCGTTCTGAGGTCATTCGTGCGAGTGAGGCGAGAAACGCCCATTGATCGGGATAAGGCTCAAGTGTGTCGTCTACAAAGACACTTTGGTTTTGAGCCCTCGCACGCTTCTGAAGTGGTAGCGCGATGAGATTGCCAAACCCACCCTTGGGCATGTAGTCCTGATTTGGGAAGAGCCGATCGTAGGAGCTGAGGGCCAGTTGTCGAGTACGTTCGCAGGCGTGACTGATGATCGCTGCACCAAGACGTCGCGCATCACTCGCTGCTACTTTGCTGTCAAAGAAAATCCACGCATGTGCCCCGTTGCCGGAGCGTGAGATTTCCAGCGCAACAGGGACGCCCAGTTCATGACAGGAGTGGGCAAATGCCAGCACATCGGCACGCCAGTCAGCCTCATCGAAATCGACGGCCAGAAAGTGGCAAGTGTCGTCCGTGAGCAACGGATACACCCCTGCGACGATTGCGCCTGCCAAGTGGAGATAGATCACTTCGTCGGTGACAGGCAGAAGTTGACGCTGGGTGCAGTCACCACATTTGATCCGCGGTTTTTCGCAGACACCCGGTCGCCACTCGTTGGCACAGGCCGGGGCATAGCCGGCCTTGCCACTCTTGCTTTCCCAGCGCAGTGGGTAAATATCGACCCGTCCTTTGAACAAACTGCGAAAAAGGGCGAGCTTGCCGTCGGTATCCAGGGCTTGCGAAGACTCTCCTTGTCCTAGCGTTATCAGCACAGGTTCAGCAGGCGCTCGCCATACGATGCCGTTGGCTTCAAGCAAGGCGATCAGCCGCGCGTTTTCTGCCTGTAGTTTTGCCACCAGTGAGGGTTCGGTCACTGTATTGAAGCCTCTGCTGCGGGAGTAATCTTTAAGTTTTTGTGGATATCAGATTACCAGTCGGGGTTGAGTGGATCAAACTGCCGCCTGGCCATGAGCCATCTTTAGTCAAGCTCCAGCATATGGAAAAGCTTTCTTGTGGGAAATTTCTGATTCTTGCTTCGAGAGGGTCCGGTCGTCAGTAGATTGCGCACTTGCAGTTGGCCCACTCCTGGGCTTCTGTCAGTATGCTACGAACGTTCGAATTGAGTGGCCTGGCTATACTGCTTGAAGGGTCACATTTTAATCCTGTTCGGGCAGAATGTTAGGAGGGTCTATGAAGTTTAATACTCTATTATCTCGTGAGCTGCCCGGCATTGACGAGTTCGTTAAAGGATGTGTGAATGAGGGGCAGTGGCTACTCTTCAAGTCGGGCTCGATTAAACGTGGTCGGTATGCTGCTGATTTCTACTTGAAGGCCGATGAACATCTTTATGCGTTAGGCAGAGACGGTCGGATTATTGAAGAGGTCGAGCACGGTGGTGGGAGTCTACGGATTGATGAGTTGTACTATTTTTTCAGATATTCCCAGGCCTCAGTCTTTGAGTAATTCATTCCCCTGAAACGTTGAGCGTTCACGGAGTTTGGGATGGCCTTATTGAAGGGAAGCACGCGATGGGTTTTGTTTCTAGGGGCCAAGGGTGAGCCCGAACAACGGCATGTGCTCGACTTGGCCTTCGGGTTGATGTGTTTGGAGTCTGCGGGGGTTGCTCAAACTGATCTATCAATCTATGTAGATGGGCAGGACCGGGCGTCCATTCTGCAGTGGATTTCACTGGGCTCCATCAATACCCATTCGGTTTTGTCTTCATCCGATTTTTTCGCAGACTGTGCGTTAAATACTCACGAGAACATAGTCGTGTTCGTCTCGGGGCATGGGAGCCATGCGGGCATTGACGCGCCGGTAACCATCACCCCGCATGCCCTGCTACAGTCGATCAAGCAATCGCCACGCTTGAAAAACGCCGTGATTTATTTGGGTCAGTGTTTCGCGGGTATATTTAATTACATGCCGGTCAGTCGAACACGGCCAGGTGATGTTGAGGCGATATTTATTGGTGCCACCAATCTGTACGAGAGTTTGAGCTCATCGACGACCGAAAGGTTGGTCGGCGGCGACGCATCCTGGTGTGCAAATTTATTTTTGTTGGGTGTGTTCAAATGGTTGATGGACGCGGTCGATGTGGATGGCGATGGCAGATGTACGGTGATGGATTCCTATAAATATGCGGGTGTTCATTCGAATGCTATGAATAAAAAGATCAAAAAAAGCTTGTTTGTTCGTTCGTTTGAAATGCACGAAAAGTGGGAGGCTGCTCGGCAGGAAAGTATTGATAAGCCTAGCCTTGCAGCAAGGGTTGCCCTCAAGGCAATTCAAAAGAGTTACTCGTCAGAACTCGACCTCAGGTATGTGCATCAGGAGTGCTGGATTCTGAACTCCTTACCGGCCCAGAGATTAGAGTATTAAACGGCCTGCATAAAAAAGGCTGCCTAAATTGGCAGCCTTTTTCAGATTCGAGCCAAACAATCAGTCCCAGCTCAAAGCCCCACCGGTCTGATACTCGATCACACGCGTCTCAAAGAAATTCTTCTCTTTCTTCAAGTCCATGATCTCGCTCATCCACGGGAACGGGTTGGTCGTCCCTGGGTACTCTTCCTTCAGACCAATCTGGGTCAAACGACGGTTGGCGATGAACTTGAGGTAGTCCTCCATCATCGCCGCGTTCATCCCCAGCACGCCACGTGGCATGGTATCGCGGGCGTATTCGATCTCCAGCTGGGTCCCTTGCAGGATCATCTGGGTCGCTTCTTCCTTCATCGCCGCGTCCCACAGGTGCGGGTTCTCGATCTTGATCTGGTTGATCACGTCGATGCCGAAGTTCAGGTGCATCGACTCGTCACGCAGGATGTACTGGAACTGCTCGGCAACGCCGGTCATCTTGTTGCGGCGGCCCATCGACAGGATCTGGGTGAAGCCGCAGTAGAAGAAGATGCCTTCCAGAACGCAGTAGTAGGCGATCAGGTTGCGCAGCAGCTCTTTGTCGGTCTCCGGGGTGCCGGTGTTGAACTCCGGGTCGGAGATGGCGCGGGTGTACTTCAGGCCCCAGGCGGCTTTTTTCGCGACCGACGGGATCTCGTGGTACATGTTGAAGATCTCGCCTTCATCCATGCCCAGCGACTCGATGCAGTACTGGTAGGCGTGGGTGTGGATCGCCTCTTCGAAGGCCTGGCGCAGGATGTACTGGCGGCACTCGGGGTTGGTGATCAGGCGGTACACGGCCAGGGCCAGGTTGTTGGCAACCAGCGAGTCGGCAGTCGAGAAGAAGCCCAGGTTACGCATGACGATGCGGCGCTCGTCATCGGTCAGGCCGTCCTGGTCTTTCCACAGGGCGATGTCGGCGGTCATGTTGACCTCTTGCGGCATCCAGTGGTTGGCGCAGCCGTCGAGGTACTTCTGCCAGGCCCAGTCGTACTTGAACGGGACCAGCTGGTTGAGGTCGGCGCGGCAGTTGATCATGCGCTTTTCGTCAACGGCAACGCGCGCGGCGGAGCCTTCGAGTTCAGCCAGGCCTTCAGCGATATCGAGGTCGTTCAGGGCCGCTTTGGCACGTTTGACGGCGTCGGAGTCGGACGCGGTGGCCGCGCGGGCTTCGAGTGCGGCAGCACCACCGGCGCTGTCCAGCTTGTCGAGCGTGGCTGCAGCGGCGGCCTGCGCGGGGCTGCTGGTTTTGGCAGCAACGTCGGTGTCTTCTTTATCGAATTCGTCCCAGCTCAGCATGGTCATTGGCTCCTGCTTGAGGGTTGCGCGCGGCAACCGGTTGGATTTTGAGGTGATGCCTGTACTACGCAAGGCCCATCAGGCGCTACGGTGGGCAGTGAGCGCGGGCGCTCGTCACATTTGAGATTGTTTGGGTCAACGCCTGTCCTTTCCTCGGGCGAGGGGCCAGGTCGTCTGAAAACTGTATGGCAACGATAAAACCTGCGGTCTGGCCAAGCGGCGCTCGGGGCTCGCAGTCGATCATCAGCACATCCCTTTTTGGGGGGGCGAAGTATACCGGAATTGATCTCGGATCGGGGCAGCGCAGGGCGCGGACGGTGGTAATTTTTCGACCTGAACTGCGCGCTTGGGTTCACCGGACAGACGTCAATTGCATGGGGTGAGAGTCTAGCCGGAAATACGCGATGATCCTATATCTTGTGTGCGTTTTTTTTATTGGCACATGATGTTGTGTTTTTGACTGAGGTCAGGTCCTAGGACGCGTGTTGTCTGGTAGGGCCCATGAACCCGCGCCTGCAGCTCATGCGCAGGCCTGATGTGAAAATGCCGCACCGACTGCCGGGGCAGTGGGTGCGGCATCTTCATTTCAACGCGGCGAATGCCTTATTGGCAGGCTTCGCAATCCGGCTCGTCGATCGCGCAGGCCTTCGGCACAGGTGCTGGACCTGCTGCCTGGACCGGGGCGCTGTCGCCGCCGCTGGAAACGGCGTTGAGCTTGCCGGTGTTGATGGTCGACTTCTCGGTGCTGGTCGCGGCCAGGGCACGGAGGTAGTAGGTGGTCTTCAGACCACGGTACCAGGCCATACGGTAGGTCACGTCGAGCTTCTTGCCCGAAGCGCCGGCGATGTACAGGTTCAGCGACTGCGCCTGGTCGATCCACTTCTGGCGACGGCTGGCGGCATCGACGATCCACTTGGTGTCGACTTCGAACGCGGTGGCGTACAGGTCTTTGAGCTCTTGCGGGATACGCTCGATCTGCTGCACCGAACCGTCGTAGTACTTCAGGTCGTTGATCATGACCGGGTCCCACAGGCCACGAGCCTTGAGGTCGCGAACCAGGTACGGGTTGATCACGGTGAACTCGCCCGACAGGTTCGATTTCACGTACAGGTTCTGGTAGGTCGGCTCGATCGACTGCGACACGCCGGTGATGTTGGCGATGGTCGCGGTTGGCGCGATGGCCATGATGTTCGAGTTACGAATACCTTTCTGCACGCGGGCACGGACCGGCGCCCAGTCCAGCGACTCGTTCAGGTCGACGTCGATGTACTTCTGGCCACGGGCCTCGATCAGGATCTGTTGCGAATCCAGCGGCAGGATGCCCTTGGACCACAGCGAACCCTGGAAGGTCTCGTAGGCGCCGCGCTCGTCGGCCAGGTCGCAGGAAGCCTGGATCGCGTAGTAGCTGACCGCTTCCATCGACTTGTCGGCGAACTCGACGGCAGCGTCGGAACCGTAGGCGATGTGCTGCAGGTACAAGGCGTCCTGGAAGCCCATGATGCCGAGGCCGACCGGACGGTGCTTGAGGTTCGAGTTACGCGCCTGCGGTACCGAGTAGTAGTTGATGTCGATCACGTTGTCGAGCATGCGCACGGCGGTGTTGACGGTGCGTTGCAGCTTGGCGGTGTCCAGCTTGCCGTCGACGATGTGGTTCGGCAGGTTGATCGAGCCCAGGTTGCAGACCGCGATCTCGTCCTTGTTGGTGTTCAGGGTGATCTCGGTGCACAGGTTCGAGCTGTGGACCACGCCCACGTGCTGCTGCGGCGAACGCAGGTTGCACGGGTCCTTGAAGGTCAACCATGGGTGGCCGGTCTCGAACAGCATCGAGAGCATCTTGCGCCACAGGTCCTTGGCCTGGATGGTCTTGAACACCTTGATCTTGTTGTACTCGGTCAGGGCTTCGTAGTACTCGTAACGCTCTTCGAAGGCCTTGCCGGTCAGGTCGTGCAGGTCCGGGACTTCGTTCGGCGAGAACAGGGTCCACTGGCCGTCATCGAAGACGCGCTTCATGAACAGGTCAGGGATCCAGTTGGCGGTGTTCATGTCGTGGGTACGACGACGGTCATCACCGGTGTTCTTGCGCAGCTCGATGAATTCTTCGATGTCCAGGTGCCAGGTTTCCAGGTAGGCACAGACAGCGCCCTTGCGCTTGCCGCCCTGGTTGACCGCAACGGCGGTGTCGTTGACCACCTTCAGGAACGGTACGACGCCCTGGGATTTGCCGTTGGTGCCCTTGATGTAGGAGCCCAGTGCACGCACCGGGGTCCAGTCGTTGCCCAGGCCACCGGCGAATTTCGACAGCATGGCGTTGTCGTGGATCGCGTGGTAGATGCCCGACAGGTCGTCCGGCACGGTGGTCAGGTAGCAGCTCGACAGCTGGGGACGCAGGGTACCGGCGTTGAACAGGGTCGGGGTCGAGGCCATGTAGTCGAACGACGACAACAGGTTGTAGAACTCGATCGCACGGGCTTCTTTGTCTTTCTCTTCCAGCGCCAGGCCCATGGCCACACGCATGAAGAACACCTGCGGCAGCTCGAAGCGCACGCCATCCTTGTGGATGAAGTAACGGTCGTACAGGGTCTGCAGGCCGAGGTAGGTGAACTGCTGGTCGCGCTCGTGGTTGATCGCCTGGCCCAGACGCTCCAGGTCGAAGGCTGCCAGGGCCGGGTTGAGCAGCTCGAACTCGATACCCTTGGCGATGTAGGCCGGCAGGGCCTTGGCGTACAGCTCGGCCATCTCGTGGTGGGTGGCGCTGTCGGCGACGCCGAGGAAGCCCAGGCCTTCGGCACGCAGGGTGTCCATCAGCAGGCGGGCGGTGACGAACGAGTAGTTCGGCTCACGCTCGACCAGGGTACGCGCGGTCATCACCAGGGCGGTGTTGACGTCCTTGTTGGCGACGCCGTCGTAGAGGTTCTTCAGGGTTTCGCGCTGGATCAGCTGGCCATCGACTTCGGCCAGGCCTTCGCAGGCTTCGCTGATGATGGTGTTCAGGCGGGCCATGTCCAGCGGCGCCTTGCTGCCGTCGGCCAGGGTGATGCGGATCGACGGGTGCGGCTCGACCACGGCATCGGTGTTGGCGCGGGTAGCACGCTCTTTGGCGCGCTGGTCGCGGTAGATCACGTAGTCGCGGGCGACTTTCTGCTCGCCGGCGCGCATCAGGGCCAGTTCGACCTGGTCCTGGATCTCTTCGATGTGGATGGTGCCACCCGATGGCATGCGACGCTTGAACGTGGCGGTGACCTGCTCGGTCAGGCGCGCGACGGTGTCGTGGATGCGCGACGAAGCGGCGGCGGCGCCGCCTTCAACTGCGAGGAACGCCTTGGTGATGGCCACGGTGATCTTGTCGTCGGTGTAGGCGACGACAGTGCCGTTACGCTTGATCACACGCAGTTGGCCAGGCGCGGTGGCAGCCAGATCCTGGGTCGAATCAGCGGCCTGCGGCGCTTGCGCCTGCGGGTTCTCGCGAGTTGTGTCGGTTTGCATCGGTGGGTGTCTCCACAGTTTCTATAGTGTTCGGGCGCCTTGTGGGCGCCCACCGTTCCATCCGCCAGTTCGATCACCCGAGGGGGGAGGCCACGCGCACGTGGATCCGCCTGCTCGGGCTTACCGACTTCGGGACAGACTCAGGAATAAGGGGCAATAGCTTGCCGCTCCCTGGCCGAAGTCAAAGGTTTTGGGCCGCAGCCCAAAAACTGTTGCTGTCGAGTGTCGCCAGGCGCTGCCTGTGACACCCATACCCGAACAAGACCGCTTGGACGGGCTTGCCTCGGTCGCCTCCGCAGGAGCGGTTTGGCTGCTGAAATCACGGTAAGTTCAGGCCGAAAAAACGCTTGAGTTTCGGCGCTGACTTGTGTTTGTGATTTGGCCTCGAACCCCAACATGTAGTGGTTCGCTGCAATGGGGATACAAGATAATGCGGTCGCGGGGGGTTTGCAAGGCGATCGCCTGTGGATAACTTGTGCACAGATTGTGTGTGATTCGTGGGCATTGGCTGTAGGCCTAGTCCCAAGAGGTTTTGACTTTTTTTCTGCGCTCGTGCGGCCCATTGCAGATTTTTCGGGGGCGCACCCTACCACATAAATCGGTTCAGTCCAGCAGCGCCTGGATGAGATTGGCAGGGGCGGGTGTGCGACGTAGTATCCGCTGGCAATGTTGCCTTTTTTAGTGGCCGTCACGGGCAACACACAACTAGAACAATATCGAGGTAAGGCCATGGACCAGCCGAGCAACCGCATCCTTATCGTCGAGGACGACGCGCGCCTCGCCGAGCTCACCGCCGAGTACCTCCAGGCCAACGGCTTCGAGGTGGCGGTCGAGGGCGATGGCGGGCGGGCGGTGCGGCGCATCGTCGACAGCCAGCCCGACCTGGTCATCCTCGACCTGATGCTGCCGGGTGAAGACGGCCTGAGCATCTGCCGACGGGTGCGCGGCCAGTTCGCCGGCGCGATCCTCATGCTCACCGCCCGCAGCGACGAACTCGACCAGGTCCAGGGCCTCGACCTCGGCGCTGACGACTACGTCTGCAAGCCCGTGCGCCCGCGCCTGTTGCTGGCGCGCATCAATGCCCTGCTGCGGCGCAGCGACAGCCCCGAGGGCAAGGCCCAGGCGCTGCGCTTTGGCGGCCTGCGCATCGACCACGGCCTGCGCGAAGCCTGGCTCAACGACCAGCCGATCGACCTCACCAGCGCCGAATTCGACCTGCTCTGGCTGCTCGCCAGCCATGCCGGGCGGGTGCTGTCGCGCGAGCAGATCTTCACCGCGCTGCGCGGTGTCGGCTATGACGGCCAGGACCGCTCGATCGACGTGCGCATCTCCAAGATCCGCCCGAAGATCGGCGACGATCCGATCCATCCGCGGCTGATCAAGACCCTGCGCAGCAAGGGCTACCTGTTTGTCGGCGAGGCGGCGCAAGCCTGATGAACTCGATCTTCCTGCGGATCTATGGCGGCATGCTCGGCGTGCTGGTGCTGGTCGGCGTGCTCGGCGTGGTCAGCCTGCACCTGGTCAACCTGGTGCGCGCCGACCAGCACCGCGAGCGCCTGGCCCAGGGCACCTTCAGCCTGATGGCGGACAACCTGGCGCCGCAGAACGAGGTCGAGCGCAAGCGCGCGTTGCTGATCTGGGAGCGCTTGCTCGGGGTACCGCTCGACCTGCAGCCGATGACCGCGCTGACCCTCGATGGCGGCCAGCGCGCGCGCCTGTACCGCGACCTGGTGGTGGTCGAGAAGACCGGCCCGCATGCCGCGCGGGTGCTGCGCCGGGTGGGCCGCGAAGACCTGCTGCTGGTGGCCGAGGTCAAGCAGGTCAGCGAGCAGCTGGCGCGCGCCACCTTGTACCTGATCGCCGACGAGCTGGTGCGCTACCCGGTGACCGAGCAGCAGCGGCGCCTGGCCGAGATCCGGCAGAGCAAGGGCTTTGGTTTCGACATCGGCCTGCAGCGCCTGGAGCGGGTGGGCCTGGACGACGATCAGCGCAAACGGGTGGAGGAGGGCGACACGGTGATGGCGCTGGGCAAGGACGGCGACTCGATCCGCGTGTTTGCCGGCCTGCCTGGTTCACCCTGGGTGCTGGAGATCGGCCCGCTGTACCAGCTCAACCTGTATCCGCCGCAGCTGCTGATCCTGATCGCCTTTCTCGGCCTGTGCCTGATCGGCCTGGTGGTGTACCTGCTGGTGCGTCAGCTGGAGCGCCGCGTGTCGGGCCTGGAGGTGGCCGCCACGCGGATCGCCCAGGGCAGCCTGGACACCCGCGTGCCGGCCGGCGACGCCGATTCGGTGGGGCGCCTGGCGGCGGCCTTCAACGGCATGGCCGAGCACCTGCAGCGCTCGTTGAGCATGCAGCGCGAGCTGGTCCGGGCGGTGTCGCACGAACTGCGCACGCCGGTGGCGCGGCTGCGCTTCGGCCTGGAGATGCTCGAGAGCGCCAGCACCGAGCAGGCCCGGGCCAAGCACCTGGCGGGCATGGACGGCGATATCCAGGACCTCGACCGGCTGGTCGACGAGATGCTGACGTATGCGCGCCTCGAGCAGGGCGCGCCGGCGCTGAAGTTCCAGGCGGTCGACCTGGATGCCTTGCTCGACCGGGTGATCGCCGAGCTGGCGCCGTTGCGGCCGGGCATCCGCGTGCTGCGGGGCGACTGCCAAGGCTTGCCAGGCGAGGGCGCCTGGGTCGAGGCCGAACCGCGCTACCTGCATCGGGCGGTGCAGAACCTCGTCGGCAACGCCATGCGCCATGCCGAAACACAGGTGCGGCTGAGCTACCAGGTCGGTCAGCAGCGCTGCCGGATCGACGTCGAGGATGATGGTCCGGGCATCCCCGAAGGCGTCTGGGACCGCATCTTCACTCCCTTCACCCGGCTCGACGACAGCCGCACGCGGGCCTCGGGCGGGCATGGCCTGGGGCTGTCGATCGTGCGCCGGATCATCTACTGGCACGGCGGCCGGGCGCTGGTCGGGCACAGCGAAGGGCTGGGTGGCGCCTGCTTCAGCCTCCACTGGCCGCGGCAGCAGGCGCCGGATTGACGGTCAGACGCTGACCAGGCTGAGCAGGTGGCCGTCGTGCAGGCAGAACTGGCCGTCCAGCTCGACGCCGTGCCGCCATGCTGGCGACAGGTCGGTGAGCAGGCGCAGCCGCGCCAGGCCGTCGGCGGACCACTCCAGCACTTCGGCGTGTTCGAAGTAGAAGCGTTGCCGGGTCAGCGGGTAAAGCGTCTTGAACAGGCTTTCCTTGAGCGAGAAGGTCAGGGTCACGGTCAGCCCGAGCTGACTGCGGTCGAGCCGGGCCAGCTCGGCGGGGGTGAGGATCTCGGCGGCCAGGCGCTCGGCGCGTTCGTCGTCGAGCAGGCTTTCCTGATCCAGGCCCAGCCCCCTGCACGCGCCATCGGCGGCCACCACGGCGGCGGCCCAGCCTTTGCCGTGGGTGATCGAACCGTGCACCGCGCTCGGCCAGATCGGTGAGCGGTCTTCGTGGGTGCCGGGCACGTAATCGCGGCCGTCCAGGCGCTGCAGGGCGGCGCGCGCACAGACCCGGCCGGCCAGGTACTCGGCCTGGCGCTTGGCCACCGAGCGTTGCAGGCTGGCGGTCTGCTCGATGCCGGCGCGCTGGAAGTCATCGGCGGCGAGCTGGCTGGGGTCGAAGGCGCAGCTGACCAGTACCGCACCGGCTACCGGGCGGGGCAGGGGCCAGTGGTGCTGGAGAGGGGCGCAGCAGGTGGGGAGTCTGTTCATGGTGGGTATTGTGTAGGAGCGGGCTTGCCCGCGATAGCGTCCGATCTGGCGACAACGCCGTGTGTGAGTACGCTATCGCGGGCAAGCCCGCGCCTACAAGGCCCGTGCCGGTCAGTTGAAGAGCTTTTTCAAGAACGCCTGCATATCCGCCCACGAACTCTGGTCCGCCGCCGGGTTGTAGCCAATGTCCGGCCCACCATGGTCGCCATGCCCCAGCCGGTCGGCATCCGGGTTGCTGAAGCCATG
This sequence comes from Pseudomonas reidholzensis, assembly GCF_900536025.1. Taxonomy (GTDB): domain Bacteria; phylum Pseudomonadota; class Gammaproteobacteria; order Pseudomonadales; family Pseudomonadaceae; genus Aquipseudomonas; species Aquipseudomonas reidholzensis. The sequence goes on along the minus strand of NZ_UNOZ01000017.1, from coordinate 267,550 downwards.
CTTGGCCCCCTCGATGCTGACGAACTCATAGCTGGCCCCGGCCTTGTCCATCTCCTGCTTGAACGCCGCCACCTGCTCGCCGGTGACCATGCTGTCGGCCGCGCCATGCTCGACCAGCACCTTGGCCTTGACGCTGCCCGGGGTCGCCGGTGTCTGGGTGACCAGCGCGCCATGGAAGCTCACCACCCCGGCCAGCGGCTCACCGCGGCGCGCGGCATCCAGCACCACCTTGCCGCCGAAGCAGTAGCCGATGGCCGCCAGCTTGTCGGTGTCGGTCTTGGGTTGGATCTTCAGCAACTCGACGCCAGCGTCGAAGCGCTCGGCGGCAGCGCCGGGGTCTTTCAGCGCGGTGGCCATGAACGCCTGGGCGTCGGCCGGGTGCTCGGTGTGCTTGCCATCGCCATACATGTCGATCGCCAGGGCGCTGTAGCCCAGCGCGGCCAGGTCACGCGCCCGGCGCTTGGCGTAATCGTTCAGCCCCCACCATTCATGCACCACGACGATGCCGGGGCGCTTGCCGTCCAGCGCGTCGTCGTAGGCGTAGTAGCCGACCAGGCGATTACCGTCCTTGTCTTGATAGGGGATTTCGCGGGTTTGCACCGCCGCCTGGGCGAAGGCGGCACTGCACAGCAGGGCCAGGGCAAGCATGCAACGCATGGTCGGTACTCCTTGACGACGATGGGTGCGCTTCGTTCAGCGCAGGTTCAGCCTGGGTTCAGCAGCGGTTCAGGGCGCCCTGATTACTCTAGTCCGCAGACAGAAACAGCGCATCCCACTGGAGTACGAACCCATGAAAACACTCAACACCCTGCTGGCCGCCATGGCCGTCTGCGCCGCTGGCGTTACCGTCACCGCCCAGGCCGATGACACCTTCGCCAGCCTCACTTACGGGCAGACCAGCGACAAGGTCCGCAAGTCCGGCCTGCTCGAGCGCAACAGCGACAACCTCAACACCGACGGCATCATCGGCAAGGACGGCACCTGGGGCGTGCGCCTGGGCAAGATCAACGACCAGGGTCGCTACTACATGACCTACGACAACGTCTCGGGCGACCACAGCGGTCTCAAGCTGCGCCAGGAGAACCTGCTCGGCAGCTATGACCTGTTCCTGCCGGTGGGTGACACCACGCAACTGTTCGGCGGTGCCAGCCTCGGCGTGACCAAGCTGACGCAGACCTCTTCCGGCTATGGCCGCGACACCGATTACGGCTACGCGGTCGGCCTGCAGGCCGGGGTCATCCAGCAGGTCACCGACAACGCCTCGGTCGAGCTGGGCTACCGTTACCTGCGCAGCAACGCCAGCACCGAGCTGGTCGAGCACGGCGGGCCCAAGGTCGGCAGCCTGAGCCTGACCAGCAGCGCTCAGACCTACCTGGCCGCCAACTACAAATTCTGAGGCGCGCTGTTATCCTGTGCCAGCCTCATCGCGGCCAGCCCGCGACGAGGCCTGCATGAGCCGCACAGAAATGATCAAGGAGCACCCATGAAACTGCTGGTGGTCGAGGACGAGGCGCTGTTGCGCCACCACCTCTACACGCGCCTGGGCGAGAGCGGGCATGTGGTCCAGGCGGTCGCCAATGGCGAAGAGGCCCTGTACCAGGTCGAGGCGTACAACTTCGACCTGGCCATCATCGACCTGGGTCTGCCGGGCATGAGCGGGCTCGACCTGATCCGCCAGTTGCGCAGCCAGGGCAAGGTCTTCCCGATCCTCATCCTCACCGCCCGCGGCAACTGGCAGGACAAGGTCGAAGGGCTGGCCGCCGGCGCCGACGATTATGTGGTCAAGCCGTTCCAGTTCGAAGAGCTCGAAGCCCGCCTCAACGCGCTGTTGCGGCGCTCCAGCGGCTTCACCCAGTCGACCATCGCCGCCGGCCCGCTGGTGCTCGACCTCAACCGCAAGCAGGCGACCCTCGACGAGCAGCCGCTGGCGCTCACCGCCTATGAATACCGCATCCTCGAATACCTCATGCGCCATCACCAGCAGGTGGTGGCGAAAGACCGCCTGATGGAGCAGCTCTACCCCGACGACGACGAACGTGACCCCAACGTCATCGAGGTGCTGGTCGGCCGCCTGCGGCGCAAGCTCGAGGGCGCACACGGCTTCAAGCCGATCGACACGGTGCGCGGCCTGGGCTACCTGTTCACCGAGCGCTGCCGTTGATCCGTTCGCTGCGGGTACGCCTGATGCTCGCGGCGGCGCTGCTCGCGTTGCTGTTCATGCTGGCGCTGCTGCCGGCCCTGCAGAAGGCCTTCAGCCTGGCCCTGCAGGAGTCGATCGAGCAGCGCCTGGCCTCCGACGTCACCACCCTGATCTCCGCGGCGCGCATCGAGCATGGTCAGTTGCAGATGCCCGAGTTGCTCCCGGACGAGCGCTTCAACCTGCCCTATACCGGCCTGATCGGCTATATCTTCGACCGCCAGGGCAACCTGGTCTGGCGCTCACGCGCGACCCGCGACCGGCACATCAACTACAGCCCCCGTTACGATGGGCGGGGTAACGAGTTCGCGCGTATCCGCCAGGACGATGGCGAGGAGTTTTTCGTCTACGACGTCGAGGTCAAGCTGCTGGGGGGCAAGAGCGCCGCCTACAGCATCGTCGCCCTGCAACCGGTGCGCGAGTACCAGCACACCCTCGACGGCCTGCGCGAAAAACTCTACCTGGGCTTTGGCGCGGCCTTGCTGGCGTTGCTGCTGTTGCTCTGGGGCGGCCTGACCTGGGGCTTGCGCTCGCTGCGCCGGCTGAGCGTTGAGCTGGACCAGGTCGAGAGCGGCGCGCGCGATGGCCTGAGCCTGGAGCACCCGCGTGAGCTGTTGCGCCTGACCGGCTCGCTCAACCGCCTGCTGCACAGCGAGCGCGAGCAGCGTCAGCGCTACCGCGACTCGCTGGACGACCTGGCGCACAGCCTGAAGACGCCGCTGGCGGTGCTGCAGGGAGTGGGCGAGAGCATGGGCCAGGGCAGCGGTGAGCGTGAGCAGGCGCGGGTACTGCAAAGCCAGATCGAGCGCATGAGCCAGCAGATCGACTACCAGTTGCAGCGCGCCAGCCTGCGCAAGAGTGGCCTGGTGCGTCACCGCGTGCTGCTGCTGCCGTTGCTCGAGAGCTTGTGCAGCACCCTGGCCAAGGTCTACCGCGACAAGCGCGTGGCGATCAGCCTCGAGGTGCCGGCGCAGGCCGAGGTGCCGATGGAGCAGGGCGCCTTGCTCGAGCTGCTCGGCAACCTGCTGGAGAACGCCTATCGGTTGTGCCTGGGGCAGGTGCGGGTGAGCTTGAACGAGCGCGAAGGGCAACTGCTGCTGTGCATCGAGGACGACGGGCCGGGGGTGCCGGCCGATCAGCGTGAGCGGATCCTCCAGCGCGGTGAACGGCTGGACCGTCAGCACCCGGGGCAGGGCATCGGCCTGGCGGTGGTCAAGGACATCATCGACAGCTACGACGCGCAGCTCAGCCTGGATGATTCGCCGCTCGGTGGCGCCGCCTTCACCCTCCGCTTCAAGCGCGACTGATCGCGCAGTCAGGCCCAGCCTCTTCGCGGGTAAACCCGCTCCCACCCTTTTTGTAGCCGCCTCAAGACTCTGTGGGAGCGGGTTTACCCGCGAAGAGGCCGGCATGGGCACCCCTTGTACGGGCGGATTCCCGCCATCCGCCCGGTTCAAATCCCGCCACCGGGCGGAAATCCGCCAAGCCAGACCCCCGCCAGCGCCCTCTGATTGGGCGCCAGAGCCCCGCAAACACTACCCCTGCACCCTATCCGGGCATTTTGGCATTGCCCTTGCTATTCACTTGGTAGAGACCTGTCCATGAGGCAGCTCGAACACAACGACAAATCCCTCCAGGTGCAGGAGGGTTAGCGCTTTAGGTGCCCCCGCCCTGGGAAGGGTGGAAACCGGCACACTCGAGGAAATTAGCCATGACGAAACGTCAGCCGCTGTACAAATCCCTGTATATCCAGGTGTTGCTCGCCATCACCATCGGTATCCTGCTCGGTCACTTCTATCCTGAAACCGGCGTCGCGCTCAAACCCCTGGGTGACGGATTCGTCAAACTGATCAAAATGGTCATCGCCCCGATCATCTTCTGCACCGTGGTCAGCGGCATCGCTGGCATGCAGAGCATGAAATCGGTCGGCAAGACCGGCGGCTACGCACTCCTCTACTTCGAAGTCGTCTCGACCATCGCCCTGATCATCGGCCTGGTCGTGGTCAACGTGGTCAAGCCTGGCGCTGGCATGCACATTGACGTCAGCACCCTCAACGCCAGCAGCGTGGCCGCCTATGCCGCCGCCGGCGCGCAGCAGACCACCGTTGGCTTCCTGCTCAACATCATCCCCAACACCGTGGTCGGTGCCTTCGCCAACGGCGACATCCTGCAAGTGCTGATGTTCTCGGTGATCTTCGGCTTCGCCCTGCACCGCCTGGGCAGCTACGGCAAGCCGGTGCTGGACCTGATCGACCGCTTCGCCCATGTCATGTTCAACATCATCAACATGATCATGAAGCTGGCCCCGATCGGTGCGTTCGGCGCCATGGCCTTCACCATCGGCCAGTACGGCGTCGGTTCGCTGGTGCAGCTGGGCTACCTGATGGCCTGCTTCTACGTCACCTGCCTGGCGTTCATCCTGATCGTCCTCGGCGGTATCTGCCGCGCCCACGGTTTCAGCGTATTGAAGCTGATCCGCTACATCCGTGAAGAGCTGATGATCGTGCTCGGCACCTCCTCGTCGGAGTCGGCCCTGCCACGCATGCTGGCCAAGATGGAGCGCCTGGGTGCGAAGAAATCGGTGGTGGGTCTGGTGATCCCGACCGGCTACTCGTTCAACCTCGACGGTACCTCGATCTACCTGACCATGGCCGCGGTGTTCATCGCCCAGGCCACCGACACCACCATGGACATCACCCACCAGATCACCCTGCTGCTGGTGCTGCTGGTCGCGTCCAAGGGTGCTGCCGGTGTGACCGGTTCGGGCTTCATCGTCCTGGCCGCGACCCTGTCGGCCGTCGGCCACCTGCCGGTTGCCGGCCTGGCGCTGATCCTCGGTATCGACCGCTTCATGTCCGAGGCGCGTGCCCTGACCAACCTGATCGGCAACGGCGTGGCGACCATCGTCGTCGCCAAGTGGGTCAAGGAGCTGGATGAAGACAAGCTGCACGCAGAGCTGGCTTCCGGTGGTGCGCCACTGGAAGAAACCCGTCCGACCGACGACCTGGGCGTAGCGGAAGGCCCGGCGCGTTAATTGACGCATCACTGAAAAAGGCGACCTTCGGGTCGCCTTTTTTGTGCCTGCGATAGGCGCTGTCAGCCCCGGCCTCATCGCGGGCAAGGCCGTGTAGGAGCGGCGGTGCGGCGATCCGACTTGCCCGCGATGAGGCCGGTCTATTCGACGCGGGTCTCGCCGCTGTACACGAGGATCTGCCGACACCGCCGACACAGGTACCGCCGCCCCTGGCGCACCAGCTTGTGCCGCTGTGCACTGAACGGGAAGTCACTCTGCGGGCACGGGCACTGATAGATGTAGCGGGTCGCCGTGCGCCGCTGCACTTCGTAGTTGTGGCAGCGATTGGGCGGCAGCTCATACACCCCGCGCATGATCAGCTGCCACTCCTCGCCATGCGGCTGGATGCTCCCGCCAAACAACTGATGGGCCACCAGGTGGGCGACTTCGTGGGCCACGGTCTGGCGCAGGAAGTCCTCCTGGTTGTCGCGGTACAGCTGCAGGTTGAAGCGCAGCAGGTTCTCGTCCAGGTGCGCGACGCCGGCCTTCTGGCCGCGCAGCTTGAAGCTCACCTGCGGGCGGGCGAAAGGGCGTTTGAAGAAGGCTTCGGCTTGCTGGTAACAGGTTTCGACGCGGGTTTCGAGCAACTCGGGCATGGCGGTCAACACTCTCCAGAGCCGGGCATTATGCCGCAACCGCCGCGGGCCTGCCGAGCCACCGGTCAGCAGGCAGCCAAAGGCCGCCTTGCGGCGGCCCGTGACCTGATGCCCCAGTGTTGGTTGGATCTAGTTGGTATACACAGGCCCCACGCCCAGGCCCCAGATGATGACCGTGGCGGCCATGATCGCCACCAGCACCACCAGGCCCACCGCCAGAACGGAGCTGGAGAACAGGAACCCTTCATCCGACGGGATGTTCATGAACGTCGGCAAGCCCACATACAGCAGGTAAACCGTGTAGCAGATCGCCGCCGTACCGATCAGCATGCCCAGCCACAGGTGTGGGTAGAGCGCAGCCAGGCCGCCAATGAACAGCGGGGTAGCGGTGTAGGTGGCAAACGCGATGCATTGCGCCATCGACGGCGTGGCATCGTAGGTGCGGGCCATCCAGTGGATGAACGCGCCCATCACCGCCACCCCGGCGAGCATCGCCAGGTAGGACATGACGCTCATCCAGATGGCGCTTTCCATGGTCAGCATCACTGCCGGTCGATTGCCGATCACCCAGCCCACCTGGGTGGTACCGATAAATGCCGAGACCGCCGGGATGGCCGCCAGGATCAGCGTGTGGGTCAGGTACATGTGGCTGATGGTCTCGTCCTCGCCACGAATCTCCTTCCACTCCTGATCGGGATGGGTGAACAGCCCGAGAACGTGATGGATCATGCGGGTCACTCCTATCGTCGTTGCCAAACGCCCCCCAAGTGGAGCGCTTGCGGCCCGAGGCCAGGCACCGATGCAAGCGGTTGAGGCCTTATGTCGCAGTATAGGAAGCAGATCCCCGCTTAAAACCGGGTTTTTAGAGCAAATCGCGCTGTCAGCGCGGCTGTTGATTCCCTTGCAGTCTTTGATCGGAATGCCAGCCTTTATTCCGGTCAGGCCCTACGCCCGCGCCCGCTTTGTGGGTAAAATAGTCGGCTTTTGTCACACCTCGCGGATTCAAGCGCTATGGGCACCCTCTCGGTCAACCAGAACAAACTGCAAAAACGCCTGCGTCGTCTCGCTGGCGAAGCCATCACCGACTACAACATGATCGAAGATGGCGACAAGGTCATGGTCTGCCTGTCCGGCGGCAAGGACAGCTACACCATGCTCGATGTTCTGCTGCACCTGCAGAAGGTGGCGCCGATCCAGTTCGAGATCGTCGCGGTGAACATGGACCAGAAGCAGCCAGGCTTCCCTGAGCACGTGCTGCCGGCCTACCTGAAGGCACTCGGTGTCGACTACCACATCGTCGAGAAGGACACCTACTCGGTGGTCAAGGAGCTGGTGCCCGAGGGCAAGACCACCTGCTCGCTGTGCTCGCGCCTGCGCCGTGGCACCCTGTACACCTTCGCCGACGAGATCGGCGCGACCAAGATGGCCCTGGGGCACCACCGCGACGACATCGTCGAGACCTTCTTCCTCAACATGTTCTTCAACGGCGCACTCAAGGGCATGCCGCCCAAGCTGCGTGCCGATGACGGCCGCAACGTGGTGATCCGCCCGCTGGCCTACTGCCACGAGAAGGACATCCAGGCCTACTCGGACATGAAGGAGTTCCCGATCATCCCGTGCAACCTCTGCGGCTCGCAGGAAAACCTGCAACGCCAGGTGGTCAAGGAGATGCTGGTGGAGTGGGAGCGCAAGCACCCGGGCCGCACCGAGAGCATCTTCCGCGCCATGCAGAACGTCGCGCCGTCGCAGTTGGCCGACCGCAACCTGTTCGACTTCAACAGCCTGAAGATCGACGAGAACGCCGCCTCGCGGTTCCTCGACGTGGTGAACCTCTGAGCCCATGCGCGATTATCAGTGGCTGCATGCGTTCTGCCTGAATCGCTTCGGCTCGGCCCAGGCCCTCGAGGCCTTTCTGCCGCAGCCGCGGACCGCGGCGCAATTGCGCGACATCAGTGCCGACCGTTACCTGTCGACTCTGTCGCTGCGGGTGTTCCGTGCGGGCCTCAAGCACAGCCTGGTGGACGCCAAGTGGCCGGCCTTCGAGCAGGTGTTCTTCGGCTTCGACCCGGAAAAGGTGGTGCTCATGGGCGCCGAGCGCCTGGAGCGGCTGATGCAGGACGAGCGCATCATCCGCCACCTGGGCAAGCTCAAGAGCGTGCCGCGCAATGCCCAGATGATCCTCGACGTCGAGCAGGAGAAAGGCAGTTTCGGCGCGTTCATCGCCGACTGGCCGGTGACCGATATCGTCGGGCTTTGGAAGTACCTGGCCAAGCATGGCAACCAGCTTGGCGGGTTGTCGGCGCCGCGCTTCCTGCGCATGGTCGGCAAGGACACCTTTATCCCGACGGACGATATGTCGGCGGCGTTGATCGCCCAGGGCGTCATCGACAAGGCGCCGACCAGTCAGCGTGACCGGGCGTTGGTGCAGGAAGTGTTCAACCAGTGGCACGCCGAGAGCGGCCGGCCGCTGTGCCAGTTGTCGGTGATGCTGGCGCATACCGTCAATCACTGACTCCGCGGCGCCTCCATCGCGGGTAAACCCGCTCCTACAGGGCGTATGGTGCCTGTAGGAGCGGGCTTGCCTGCGATGCATTCAACCGGCTTCGCCCGCCATGCGCCGTTCATACTGAAACTTCCAGCGCACGAACAGCAGCCCGCTGACGAACAGCCCCAGGCTGACCAGCACCTCGACCCAGCCAAATACCGCCCGCGCCGGATCGAACGCCGCCAGCACGCCCTTGATGAAGTAGATATTGACCACGAAGCAGGTCCAGGCATGCGCCCGGGCGCTGCCCATCAGCATGCCCGGCAGCAGCAACAGCAGCGGGATCAGCTCGATCGCCAGGATCACCTCGACCCGCGCCCCATGCAGGTTGGCGAACCACAGGTTGTTGACCACCAGCAACGCGATCAGGCCAAAAAAGCACGCCAGGCTCAGCGCCCGGGTCAGGCGCACACGGGGCGCGAGCCATGCCAGCGGCGGCAATACCTTGGGCTGTCTAGCCACGCTCGCCACCCAGCGCCTTGGCCGTGTTCGCCACCCGCTGGCCCAGCGCCCGGCACAGGGTGATCTCGTGGCTGTCCAGTTCGCGTTTGCCATCGGCCCCGGCATGGTGGCTGGCGCCATAAGGCGTACCGCCACCGCGGGTTTCGAGCAGCGCCGACTCACTGTAGGGCAGGCCCATGATCAGCATGCCGTGGTGCATCAGCGGCAGCATCATCGACTGCAGGGTAGTCTCCTGGCCGCCGTGCAGGCTGGCGGTGGAGGTGAACACCGCCGCCGGCTTGCCGACCAGTTCGCCGCCCAGCCACAGGCTGCTGGTGCCGTCGAGGAAGTACTTCATCGGCGCCGCCATGTTGCCGAAGCGGGTCGGGCTGCCCAGCACCAGGCCGGCGCAGTGGCGCAGGTCGTCGAGTGTGGCGTACAGCGCGCCGCTGGCGGGGATGTCCGGCGCCACCGCCTCACATTCTGTAGAGATCGCCGGCACCGTGCGCAGGCGCGCTTCCAGGCCGCTCATCTCGATGCCGCGGGCGATGTGCCGGGCCATCTCGCTGGTCGAGCCATGGCGGCTGTAATACAGCACCAGGATGTACGGGTCGCTCACGGCAGGATCTCCAGCACCTTCTCCGGCGGACGGCCGATCACCGCCTTGTCACCGGCGACCAGGATCGGCCGCTCGATCAGCTTCGGGTGCTCGGCCATGGCCGCGATCAACTGCGCGTCGGTCAGCGCCGGGTTGCCCAGGTCGAGCGCCTTGTAGTCGTCTTCGCCGCTGCGCAGCAGTTGCCGCGGGGCGATCCCCAGTTTGCCGAGCAAGGCCGCGAGGGTCGCCGCGTCGGGCGGGGTCTCGAGGTAGCGGACGATGGTCGGGGTCAGGCCGCGGGCTTCCAGCAGTTCGAGGGCGCCGCGGGATTTCGAGCAGCGCGGGTTATGATAGAGAGTCAGATCAGTCATGACGGGTCGCATCCAGCTGGGTGTGGCGGCTATTCTAACCGCAGCGACTGAATTACAGGTTTGAAAAACTTCCAGAAGGATTGACCCATGGCAAAGCGTTTGGCAGCTGCACTGGCCATCACTGCGAGCCTGTTGCTCGGCGGTTGCGGTGCGGACTACGGCGTGGACCAGCACGGCAACACGGTAAAGGCTGAACAGATCGAAGGGCACTGGCTGGTGCTCAACTACTGGGCCGAATGGTGCGGCCCGTGCCGCACCGAGATCCCCGAACTGAACGCCGCGGCCAAGCAGTGGCAGGCCGATGGCATCCAGGTGGTCGGGGTCAACTTCGACGGCTTGCAGGGGCAGGACCTCAAGCAAGCGTCCGAGACCCTGGGCATCGGTTTTACCGTGCTCGCCCAGGACCCGGCCGAGCGCTATCAGCTGCCGCGCAGCGAGGCGCTGCCGGTGACCTACATCATCGACGACAAGGGCAAGGTGCGTGAACAACTGATGGGCGAGCAGACCCTGGAAGGGCTGCAAGCGAAGATCAAGGCGCTCAAGGGCGGCGCCTGATCACGGCGTGGGGCTGCGACGCAGCCCCACTGGCGATCAGCCTTCTTCAGGCCAGAAGCGCAACGGCTTACCCTCGGCCGGCCAGAAGCGAATCTGCTCGATCGCCGACACATCCCAGCGCTGCACCGTTTCCAACGCCTGCAGGAAGCGTTTTTCCTGCTCCATCAGCGCTGGCGCGCACAGCTTGCGGGTCTTGCCGACCTTGCCGAAGCTGATCTGCTCACCCGCAAGCGTGTACGGCGCAAACCAGTGGTTGCAGCCGGCGTTGCCGTAGGCGCGGCCATCTTCGGCGAGGGTCAGGGTCAGGTGGCTGTAGTCGATCAGCGGGCGTTCGCCAATCCACTCCAGCACATAGCTCTGCTCCTGTTGCAGCTTCGACGGTTCGGAGGCGCAGCCCAGCAGGCCGGTGGCAATCAGCACGCCGGTCAGCATGTTTTTCACTGGGCGCTCTCCTGGCAACGCGGGCACAGGTGCTTGTCGGCCTTGCTGGCCCAGCCCAGTGCGGCAACCCGCTCGCTGGCGGCGGGCTTGTGGCCCTTGGTGCCGAGCTTGGCGTCGACCGCGAACTCGAAGTCGAGCACGGCGGCGCAGCTGTCGCACTTGACCTGCCAGTTGAGGATCTCCAGCGCCTTGAAGGCCGGCCCGCTGGCCACGGCGACCCACTGGCCGCGCGGGTTGATCAGGTGGCGCACGCTCTCGACGGTAAGGCGCATGGACAAGTCCTTGCTGCCCTTGAGGGTCACCAGCAGGACATCGTCCTTGTGGATCGAACCGCCGTTGCCGGTCACCTGGTAGCGACCCGGGACCAGCGCGCGGCATTCGATCAGGGTGTGTTGCGGGTTGAATAGGGTGTAGCGGAAATCGTGCTCGACCATGGGTCCTCCAGAAATGCCGCGTATCCTAGCATCAACTCATGACCAGGTTGTGCGGCGTGCCTGCCGCCCAGCGGATGATGTTGTCCAGGGTGGTGTCGGCAATCGCGTCGAGCGCCTCGCGGGTGAGGAACGCCTGGTGGGCGGTGACGATGACGTTGGGGAAGGTCAGCAGCCGCGCCAGCACATCGTCCTGCAGCGGCAGGTCGGAGCGGTCCTGGAAAAACAGCTCGGCTTCTTCTTCATAGACGTCCAGGCCCAGGTAGCCGAGCTGGCCGCTTTTCAGCGCGTCGATCAGCGCCGGGGTGTCGACCAGCGCGCCGCGGCCGGTATTGATCAGCATCGCGCCGGGCTGCAGCGAGGCCAGGCTCTGCGGGTTGATCAGGTGGCGGGTGTGCTCGGTCAGCGGGCAGTGCAGGCTGACGATGCGCGACTGGCGCAGCAGCTCGGGCAGTTCCAGGTAGCGGGCGCCGAGGGCCAGCAGCTCGGGGTTGGGGTAGGGGTCGTAGGCCAGCAGCTGGCAGCCGAAACCGGCCATGATACGGGCGAAGGCGGCGCCGATCTGGCCGGTGCCGACCACCCCGACGGTCTTGCCGTGGAGGTCGAAACCGGTCAGCCCATGCAGGGTGAAGTCGCCCTCGCGGGTGCGGTTGTAGGCGCGGTGCAGGCGCCGGTTGAGGGCCATGATCAGCGCCACGGCGTGCTCGGCCACCGCGTGCGGCGAGTAGGCCGGTACGCGCACCACGGCCAGGCCCAGGCGCTCGGCGGCGGCCAGGTCGACATGGTTGTAGCCGGCCGAGCGCAGGGCGATCAGGCGCGTGCCACCGGCGGCCAGGCGGGTCAACGTGGCGCTGTCGAGCTGGTCGTTGATGAACGCGCAGACCACCTCGAAGCCGTCGGCCAGGGCGGCGGTGTCCTGGGTCAGGCGGGCGGGCTGGAAGTGCAGCTCCAGCCCGCGGTCGGTGCAGGCCCGGGTGAAGCTTTCCTGGTCATAGTGCTGGCTGCTGAACAACAGGACGCGCATGGCGGGGCTCCTTGGCGGGTGACGGCTTCAGGCGCTCATCTGCGCCTGCTCGGCCAGCCGGTTGATGGCATGGTCCAACTCGTCCAGTGCCTGCAAGGCCTGGGGATTGTCCTGCTTGAGCAAGGTCTCGCTGCGCTGGCAGGCGGCGCGCAACTGCGGTACGCCGCAGTAGCGCGAGGCGCCATTGAGCCGGTGCACCCGTTCGATCATCGCCTCGCGGTCACCCGCTTCGCGCGCCACGCGGATCGCCTCGCGGTCCGCCTCCAGCGACTCCAGCAGCATGCTCAGCATGTCGGCGGCGAGGTCGGCCTTGCCCGCGGCCAGGCGCAACCCCTCTTCAGGGTCGAGCACTTTCAGCTCGTGGCTCTCGGCCAGGCGCTCGACGGGGCGCTCCTGGCGTGGCGCGCCGAGGTTCAGGCCGGTCCACTTCATCACCACCTGGGCCAACTGGCGTTCACTGATCGGCTTGGTCAGGTAATCGTCCATGCCACTGTGCAGCAGGGCGCGCTTTTCATTGGCCATGGCATGCGCGGTAAGGGCGACGATCGGCAGCGGGTTGCCGCTCTGGCTGCTTTCCCACTGGCGGATCTGCTCGGTGCAGGCGCGCCCGTCCATGCCAGGCATCTGCACGTCCATCAGCACCAGGTCGAACGGCTCGTCCTGCACGGCTTCGACCGCCGAGTAGCCGTTGTCGACCGCCAGCACCTCGGCACCCAGCCCTTCGAGCAGGGTCTGCACCAGCAGCAGGTTGGCCGGGTTGTCGTCGACACAGAGGATCTTCGGCATCCGCTGGTTGCCGGGGATGCGCACTTCGCTGACCTGGCGGCGCGGCTGGATCAGCTCCAGCAGCAGCCGGCGCAGCTTGCGCGTGCAGGTCGGTTTGGACAGCAACTGGCCGTGCGGGTTGGGCAGGTAGGGGTGGTACAGCGCCTGCTCGGTGGTCGGGCAGAGCACCACGCACAGGCATTGCAGGCGCTCCAGCTGCAGGTTGTAGTGCGCCAGTTGCTCGGGTGACAGGCTGTTCATGGTCGCCCCCAGCACCGCGAACTCGAACGCGTGCCCCGCCAGGTGCGCCGCCTGCACGCCATGCAGCAACTGGTCGAAGGAGGCGAACAGGCTGACGCTCAGGCCGCAGTCTTGCAACTGATGCTCGAGCGCCTGGCGCGCCAGCTCGTGGCCGTCGACGATCGCCGCGCGGCGGCCGAGCAAGGGCTGCAGGGGCAGGTCCTGGGCATCGTCGTGGGCCTTGGGCAGGCTCAGGCTGATCCAGAACTGCGAGCCCTCGCCGGGGGTGCTGTCGACGCCGATCTCGCCCCCCATCTGCTCGATCAGGCGCTTGGAGATCACCAGCCCAAGCCCGGTACCGCCGGGCTGGCGCGAGAGCGAATTGTCAGCCTGGCTGAACGCCTGGAACAACGTCCGCACGTCTTGCGGCGACAGGCCGATACCGGTGTCCTGCACGCTGATGCGCAGTTGCACGCTGTCTTCCTGGTCGTCTTCGAGCATGGCCCGCACGACGATGGTGCCTTCGCGGGTGAACTTGATCGCGTTGCTCACCAGGTTGGTCAGGATCTGCTTCAGCCGCAGCGGGTCGCCGACCAGCGACAGCGGGGTGTCGCGGTAGACCAGGCAGAGCAGCTCGAGCTGCTTGGCATGGGCGGCCGGGGCGAGAATGGTCAGGGTGTCCTGGATCAGGTCGCGCAGGTTGAACGGGATGCTGTCGAGCACCAGCTTGCCGGCTTCGATCTTGGAGAAGTCGAGGATCTCGTTGATGATCCCGAGCAAATTGTCGGCGGACTTCTCGATGGTGCCGAGGTAGTCGAGCTGGCGCGGCGCGAGTTCGCTTTTCTGCAGCAGGTGGGTAAAGCCGAGGATGCCATTGAGCGGGGTGCGGATCTCGTGGCTCATATTGGCGAGGAACTCGGACTTGATCCGGCTGGCCTCCAGGGCCTCTTTGCGCGCCATGTCCAGCTCGATGTTCTGGATCTCGATGGTCTCCAGGTTCTGGCGCACGTCTTCGGTGGCCTGGTCGATGCTGTGCTGCAGTTCTTCGTGGGCGTTGTGCAGGGTTTCGGCCATGCGGTTGATGCCGCCGGCCAGTTCGTCCAGCTCATGGCTGCCCATCGCCGGTAGGCGCGCTTCGAGGTTGCCGTCCTTGAGCTGGTTGACCGCGTGCTTGATGCGGCTGATCGGGTCGTTGATGGTGCGGCTCATGCGCAGCGCCAGCAGGGCGGTGAGGATCAGGCAGCCGAGAATCAGCAACAGGCTGGTGAACAGGTTGCGGTAACCGCGCAGCAGGGTGCCGTCATGCGACAGTTCGATCTCGACCCAGCCAAGCAGGCGCTCGGCCTCGGCCGGCACGGCGTCGGTGGCCAGGTCGCGGTGGTGGCCGAACACCGGCATCAGGTAGCGCGTGGCGTCGTTGCCGGTGCGTTGCAGCAACTGCGTGCCGCTGCCGCCGCTGGGCGGCTGGTTGAGCATGCTCGGGCCGGCGTGGGCCAGGCGCGAGCGGTCCGGGGCGAGAAACGCCACCGCGCGCACGTCGGTCTGCTCCAGGGCCTGCGCGGCGATCCGCTCGAGCTGCGCGGCGGTGTGCTGGGCCAGTGCCGGGGCGGCCAGGGGTGCCAGCTGTTCGGCGATCATCTTGCCGCGCTGGAGCAACTGGGTACGCAGTTCATTCTGTTGCAGCCAGGTGAAATAGCTGCCCAGCACCAGTGCCATCAGGCTGGCCGGCAACAACGCCAGCAACAGCACCCGGCTTCTGATTCCCAAACGATCGAGCACACTCGCCTCCTGTGATGTGCCTGGCGGCCGTCGCCGAGCGGGACGGAATTATTTCGGAACGTTACTCCGGGTCTGGGGCTAATGCACTCATTGCTGAGGATTTGTTGTCGTCAGGGCATGACAGTGCGCCTACGCATTGGTCGTAAGACGGTTGCCTCACCGCAAGCCATGGCCAATAATCGCGCAATTGAGAATAAATGTCAGAAGCCAATGAATCCCGTAGCTATTCACAACCCGCACATTCTCGCCATCGAGGACGACCCGGTGCTCGGTGCCTATCTGCACGAAGAGCTGCAGCGTGGCGGGTTCCAGGTCACCTGGTGCCGTAACGGCCAGGAAGGCCTGGACACGGCCGGCCGGCAGGTGTTCGACGTGGTCCTGATGGACATCCTGCTGCCTGGCCTGAACGGCCTGGATGCCTTGGCCCAGCTGCGTCGACGCAGCGCCACGCCGGTGATCCTGATGTCCGCACTGGGCGCCGAGGCCGACCGCATCACCGGCTTCCAGCGTGGCGCCGACGACTACCTGCCCAAGCCGTTCAGCATGGCCGAGCTGCAGGTGCGCATCGAAGCGATCCTCCGTCGGGTCGACCTCGAGAGCCGGCGCAAGGCCCCGCAAGCGGTCGAAGCCGGCGAGCTGCGCTTCGACGAAGGGGTCTGCGACGTCAATCTGGACGGCCACTGGGCCGGGCTGACGCCGAGCGAATTCCGCCTGCTGGATACCCTCAGCCGCAGCCAGGACGAAGTGCTCAGCAAGCCCTTCCTTTATCAGCAGGTCCTGCAGCGCGGCTACTCGCGCCACGACCGCAGCCTGGACATGCACGTCAGCCAGATCCGCCGCAAGCTGAAGGCCGTCGGCTACCACGAGCGGCAGATCCGCACGGTGTGGGGCAAGGGCTACGTGCTCAGCGCCGGTGAGGTCGACTGATCATGCTCGATCGGCATTCGCTGTTCTGGAGGCTGGCCGTCCTGCTGGTGGGCTTCTGTCTGTTGATGATCGGCCTCAGCTACACCTGGGGTCGCCACGTCGAGACGCAAAACGCCTTTCTCTCCGAGCCCGCCCGGCAGGTACTGCGAGGGTACGCCGGCGAGGCCGAACAGGCCTGGCGAGAGGGCGGCCATGCCGGTGTCGAGCGCTGGCTGGGCGAGATGCGCCAGCGCGAGTCAGGCTGGGTGGACGTGCTCGATGCCAGGTTGCGGCCACTCGATGGCGCCGAGCTGAGCACCGCAGAAGTCCAGCGCCTGACCCGCTTGCGCGGGGTCGACTGGCCGATGAGCCGGCGCAGTGTCGATCAGCCGTGGGTGCGGGTGCCGTTTCCGACTTCGCCCGAGCAGGGCATGCTGGTGATCGAGTTGCCCGAGCGCCTCAACCCCGGTCAGTACCGCCTGCTCTGGCGGGTGCTGACCAACGGCGTCATCCCTGGCCTGTTCACCCTGCTGCTGTGTGTCGGCCTGTACCGCATGCTGATCGTGCCACTTAATCAGCTGCGCGAGCAGGCCAAGGCCTGGCGCGCGGATCAGCTGTCGGCACGGCTCGACTCACGGACCATTGGCCGGCACGACGAGCTCGGCGAGCTGGCGCGCGCGTTCGACCAGATGGCCGAGCGCCTGCAAGGCACGGTCGCCCTGCAGCAGCAACTGTTGCGCGACCTGTCGCACGAGATGCGTACACCGCTCAGCCGCCTGCGCGTGGCCTGCGACGGGGAAAATGACCTGGAGCGCCTGCGCGACCGGTTGACCCGTGAGGTCGACTGCATGCAGCAGCTGGTCGAAGACACCCTGCAACTGGCCTGGCAGGACGCCGAGCGGGCGCCGATGAACCTCGAACCGATCCAGCTGCAGGCGCTGTGGGACATGCTCGCCGAAGATGCCTGCTACGAAAGCGGCTGGTCAGTGGCCCGGCTGCGCTGCGAGGTGCCGGCCAACTGCTGGGTCGAGGGCAACCTCAATCACCTGGCCCAGGCCCTGGAAAACCTGCTGCGCAATGCCATCCGTCATTCTCCGGCAGACGGGGTGATCAGCCTGAGCGCCAAGCGTGAAGGCGGTTACTGGCGGATCTGCCTGGAGGACCAGGGCGGCGGGGTGGCCGAAGAGGACCTGGAGCGGATCTTCGCGCCGTTCTCCCGGCTCGACGGTTCGCGGCCGGGCGATGGCGGCTTTGGCCTGGGCTTGAGCATTGCGCGCGGGGCGATCCAGCGCCAGGGCGGGACCTTGTGGGCCGCCAACGGCAAGCGCGGCCTGTGCCTGTGCATGCGCCTGGCGGTGCACCACAAGGTCGAGGACAGCGCATTGCTCAGTCGCTGAACGCACCCAGCCGAGAGCCCTTATAGCGTGTAGCTATATAGACTACAGATTGCGTGATATGGCCAACAAAGGTTTGCCGGTATGATAGGCGCCCCTGCCGCCCGGATTGCGAAATACGCCATGACCCTGCAGTACCCAACCATCGCCGATTGCGTCGGCAATACGCCTCTGGTTCGCCTGCAGCGCCTCGCAGGGGAAACCAGCAATACCCTGTTGCTCAAGCTCGAAGGCAACAACCCCGCCGGCTCGGTCAAGGACCGCCCGGCGCTGTCGATGATCACCCGCGCCGAACTGCGCAACCAGATCAAGCCCGGCGACACGTTGATCGAAGCGACCTCCGGCAACACCGGTATCGCCCTGGCCATGGCGGCCGCGATCAAGGGTTACAAGATGATCCTGATCATGCCCGACAACTCCACCGCCGAACGCAAGGCGGCGATGACCGCGTACGGCGCCGAGCTGATCCTGGTCAGCAAGGAAGAGGGCATGGAAGGCGCCCGAGACCTGGCCGAGAAGCTCCAGGCCGAAGGCCGCGGGCTGGTCCTCGATCAGTTCGCCAACGGCGACAACCCGATCGCCCACTACACCAGCACCGGCCCGGAAATCTGGCAGCAGACCGGCGGCAGCATCACCCATTTCGTCAGCTCGATGGGCACCACCGGCACCATCATGGGCTGCTCGCAGTACCTCAAGGAGCAGAACCCGGCGGTGCAGATCGTCGGCCTGCAACCGATGGACGGCTCGTCGATCCCAGGCATCCGCCGCTGGCCCGAGGAGTATCTGCCAAAGATCTTCGACGCCACCCGCGTTGACCGCGTGATGGACATGTCCCAGGCCGAAGCCGAAGACATCACCCGCCGCCTTGCCCGTGAAGAGGGCATTTTCTGCGGTGTGTCCTCTGGTGGTGCAGTGGCCGGCATGTTGCGCCTGTCCCAGGAAGTGGAAAACGCCGTGATGGTTGCGATCATCTGTGATCGCGGTGATCGTTATCTTTCCACTGGCCTGTTTGACCCGACCTGATGACCAGCAAGAAAAGCAAAGGCGGCTTGCGCTTCCAACCGGCCGGCGGTAACCGTGCACCCCAGGTCCCCGTTGGCAAGAAGCAACGGCTGGACATCGAACGGCTGTCCGGTGACGGCCGCGGCATCGCCTTCCATGAAGGCCGCACCTGGTTCGTCAGCGGTGCGCTGGCCGGCGAGGCGGTCGAGGCGCGGGTGCTTGGCGCCCGTGGCAAGATCGTCGACGCGCGCCTCGAGCGGGTGCTGCAGGCCAGCCCCGAACGGCGCCAGGCGCCGTGCCGGCACTTCGACCGCTGTGGCGGTTGCAACCTGCAGCACCTGCCGCACGCGGACCAGCTCGCGCTCAAGCAGCGTCTGCTCGCCGAACAGTTGCAGCGGGTTGCCGGCATCCAGCCGGAAAGCTGGGCGCCGCCGCTGTTCGGCCCCGAATTCGGCTACCGCCGGCGCGCGCGCATCGCCGTGCGCTGGGACCCCAAGGCGCGCCAGCTGGACGTCGGTTTCCGTGCCGAAGCCAGCCAGGAGATCATTGCCATCGACGACTGCCCGGTGCTGGTACAGCCCTTGCAGACGATCATGCGGCATCTGCCGACGGTGCTCCGCAGCCTGAGCAAACCGCAGGCGCTGGGCCATGTCGAACTCTTCAGCGGTACTGCCGAAGCCGTGCTGGTGCGCCACGTCGCGCCCCTGCCGGAGGACGACCTGGCGCGCCTGCAGGCCTTCTGCAAGGAGGCCGGTGCCCAGCTATGGTTGCAAGGGGAGGGTGAACCGGCGCCGGTCGAGGCCGGGCAGACCCTGGGCTTCACCCTGGAGCCATGGGCCATGCAACTGGCCTGGCGGCCGGGCGACTTCGTGCAGGTCAATGCCCAGGTCAACACGGCCATGATCGAGCAGGCCCTGGCCTGGCTCGCACCGCAAGCCGACGAGCGTGTGCTGGACCTGTTCTGCGGCCTGGGCAACTTTGCCCTGCCGCTGGCCAGGCAGGCCCGCGAAGTGGTCGCGGTGGAAGGTGTGCAGGCCATGGTCGATCGGGCCGCGGCCAATGCCCGAGACAACAATGTGCATAACGCAGGGTTTTTTCAGGCCGATTTATCCCAGCCTTTGGCAGGCGCCGCATGGGCCGCCGAGGGCTTTTCTGCGGTACTCTTGGATCCACCGCGCGACGGTGCTTTCGAGGTCGTGCAAGGCATCGCACGCCTCAAGGCCAAGCGGTTGGTCTATGTGTCATGCAACCCGGCCACACTGGCGCGAGACGCTCAGGTGCTGGTGGGGCAAGGGTACCGGTTAACAAGGGCCGGGATTCTCGACATGTTTCCTCAGACGGCGCATGTCGAAGCCATGGCGTTATTCGAAGCGGACTAGCCACGCTAGCCGCTTGGTGCGGCTTCCAGGGACTGGAGGCCACACGGTGATTCTCAGTGCGCCCGCGGGTGCACTGTATGGAAAGGTAAAGCAAAGATGGTACAGGTGAGAGTGCACCAGCCGGTCAACACCGACGGCAGTATCAATCTCGAGGCATGGCTGGATCATGTGGTCAAGGTCGATTCGGCGCTGGACCGGGTGGGCTTGAAAGAAGCCTGCGAGTTCGCCCAGGAAGTCGAGAAAAAGGGCAACCCGGCCAAGCATTCGTGGGCGGACGGCACGTCCAGCTTCCAGGCCGGGATGGAGATCGCCGAGATCCTCGCCGACCTCAAGCTCGATCAGGATTCGCTGGTGGCGGCCGTGATCTATCGCTCGGTCCGCGAAGGCAAGGTGACCCTGGCCGAAGTCGGCCAGCGCTTTGGCCCGGTGGTGTCGAAGCTGATCGACGGCGTGCTGCGCATGGCCGCCATCAGCGCCAGCCTGAGCCCACGCCAGTCGTTGGTGCTCGGCTCGCAGGCGCAGGTCGAGAACCTGCGCAAGATGCTCGTGGCCATGGTCGACGACGTCCGTGTGGCGTTGATCAAGCTGGCCGAGCGGACCTGCGCGATCCGCGCGGTAAAGGCCGCCGACGACGAAAAACGCCTGCGCGTCGCGCGCGAGGTGTTCGACATCTATGCGCCGCTGGCGCACCGCCTGGGTATCGGTCACATCAAGTGGGAGCTGGAAGACCTGTCGTTCCGCTACCTCGAGCCTGACCAGTACAAGCAGATCGCCAAGCTCCTGCACGAGCGCCGGCTGGACCGCGAGCGGTTCATCGGCGAGGTGATGAACCAGTTGCAGAACGAGCTGCTGGCCACCGGCGTCAAGGCCGACATCAGTGGCCGGGCGAAACACATCTATTCGATCTGGCGCAAGATGCAGCGCAAGGGCCTGGAGTTCAGCCAGATCTACGACGTGCGCGCCGTGCGCGTGCTGGTGCCGGAGATCCGCGACTGCTACACCGCGCTGGGCATCGTCCATACCCTCTGGCGGCATATCCCCAAGGAGTTCGACGACTACATCGCCAACCCCAAGGAGAACGGCTACCGCTCCCTGCACACCGCAGTGATCGGCCCGGAGGGCAAGGTCCTCGAAGTGCAGATCCGCTCCCACGGCATGCACGAAGAGGCCGAGCTGGGCGTGTGCGCCCACTGGCGCTACAAGGGCACCGACGTCAAGGCCAGCTCCAACCACTACGAAGAGAAGATCTCCTGGTTGCGCCAGGTGCTGGAGTGGCACGAAGAGCTCGGTGACATCGGCGGCCTGGCCGAACAGCTGCGGGTCGATATCGAACCGGACCGGGTGTACATCTTCACCCCCGACGGCCACGCCATCGACCTGCCCAAGGGCGCCACGCCGCTGGACTTCGCCTACCGCGTGCACACCGAGATCGGCCACAACTGCCGTGGCGCCAAGATCAACGGGCGCATCGTGCCGCTCAACTACAGCCTGCAGACCGGCGAGCAGGTCGAGATCATCACCAGCAAGCACGGCAGCCCGAGCCGCGACTGGCTGAACTCCAACCTCGGCTACGTGACCACCTCGCGGGCGCGGGCGAAGATCGTTCACTGGTTCAAGCTGCAGGCCCGCGACCAGAACGTCGCTGCTGGCAAGACCCTGCTCGAGCGCGAACTGAGCCGCCTCGGCCTGCCGCAGGTGGACTTCGAGCGCCTGGCCGAAAAGGCCAACGTGAAGACCGCCGAAGACCTGTTTGCCGCACTCGGTGCCGGCGACCTGCGCCTGGCGCACCTGGTCAACGCCGCCCAGCAGTTGCTCGAGCCGGAGCGCATCGAGCAGATCGAGCTGACCCCGCGCAAGCCGTCCGGTGCACGCACCGGCAAGCGTGCCGACATCCAGATCCAGGGCGTCGGCAACCTGCTGACGCAGATGGCCGGCTGCTGCCAGCCGCTGCCGGGCGATGCCATCGTTGGCTATATCACCCAGGGCCGCGGCGTGACCATCCACCGCCAGGACTGCGCGTCGGTGCTGCAACTGAGCGGGCGCGAGCCTGAGCGGATCATCCAGGTCAGTTGGGGCCCGGTGCCGGTGCAGACCTACCCGGTCGACATCATCATCCGTGCCTACGACCGCCCGGGGCTGCTGCGCGACGTGTCGCAGGTGCTGCTCAACGAGAAGATCAACGTGCTGGCGGTCAATACCCGCTCGAACAAGGAAGACAACACCGCCTTGATGTCGCTGACCATCGAGATCCCAGGCCTGGACGCCCTCGGGCGTTTACTGGGGCGGATTTCGCAGTTGCCGAACATCATCGAAACGCGGCGTAATCGCACCCCTTGAAACGGCGGCGCGCCCTTTACGGGTAAGCCGCTCCCACAGCCTGTTGTGGGAGCGGGTTTACCCGCGAAAAGGGCGCAACCGAAGGACCTGCCCATGCTCTACACCCTTGAAGACTTGCTGCACCTCATGGCCCGCCTGCGCGACCCGCACCATGGCTGCCCCTGGGACCTCAAGCAGGACTACGCCAGCATCGTCCCGCACACGATCGAGGAGGCCTATGAAGTCGCCGATACCATCGAGCGCGGTGACTTCGCGCACCTGCAGGGCGAGCTCGGCGACCTGTTGTTCCAGGTGGTCTACTACAGCCAGCTGGCCCGCGAAGAAGGCCGCTTCGAATTTGCCGGCGTGGTCGACGGTATCACCCGCAAGCTGATCCGCCGCCACCCGCACGTATTCCCCACCGGCGAGCTCTACGCGCCGCTCGACACCCCTAGCCTGAGCGAGGCCCAGGTAAAGACGCGCTGGGAGCAGATCAAGGCTGAAGAGCGCGCCGAGAACAGCGAACCCGAGCAGCTGTCGTTGCTCGACGACGTGCCGGCGGCCTTGCCTGCCCTGTCGCGCGCGGCCAAGCTGCAGAAGCGCACCGCCACGGTCGGTTTCGACTGGCCGGATGCGTTGCCGGTGCTGGACAAGGTCCGCGAGGAGCTGGACGAAGTCCTCCAGGCCATGGCTGACGGCGACAGCGACGCGCTGGAAGACGAAATCGGTGACCTGCTGTTCGCCACCGTCAACCTGGCACGCCACCTCAAGCAAGACCCGGAAAACGCCCTGCGTCGCGCAAACCGCAAGTTCGAGCGACGTTTCCGCTTCATCGAACAGGCCTTGCGCGACAGCGGCAAGCCCATCGAAACCTGTAACCTTGACGAACTGGATGCCCTTTGGGGGGAAGCCAAACGTCAGGAAAAGAACCTGCCCAGCTGCGGCTGAGCTGTTGCATAAGTGAGTGAACATCCATGAGCCTTTCCCTTCGCGACCAATTGCTCAAGGCCGGTCTGGTTAACCAGAAGCAGGTCCAGCAGACCAACAAAGCAGAAAAGAAACAGAAGCGCCTGGAGCAAAAAGGCCAGGTCGAGGTAGACGACAGCCAGCAGCGTCTGGCCAAGGAAGCCATGGCCGACAAGGCCAAGCGTGACCAGGAGCTCAACCGTCAGCAGCAGGAGAAGGCCGAGCAGAAGGCCCGTGCCGCGCAGATCAAGCAATTGATCGAAGCGACCCGCCTGCCCAAGCTGACCAGCGAGGACTACTACAACTTCGTCGACGACAAGAAGGTCAAGCGCATCGCCGTCAACGCGCTGATGCGCACCAAGCTGAGCAATGGCTCGCTGGCGGTGGTGGCCTTGGGTGGCGGCTACGAGGTGATCCCGCGTGAGGCGGCGGTGAAGATCCAGGAGCGCGACCCCAATCGCATCCTGCTGCTCAACACGCATGTCGAGGAGGCGGACGAGGACGATCCGTACGCGGCCTACAAGATCCCTGACGATCTCATGTGGTAAGCGCGAAAAACCCCGCCTAGGCGGGGTTTTTTATTGAAGACTGATTATTGCGTGGTGCGTTGGCTCTCGAGCTGCTCGAGTTCGTGGCGGTATTCCTGGGCTTCGTGCTCCTGGTGGAACATACCGACCAGTTGGCCCTGCTGGTGCACATCCCAGATCCGTACACCGGCGGCTACGCCTTCGTGGGACATTTTCGATTCGTCGCGCTCGCTTACTTGGACTGTCATCGTTAAAACTCCACTGCTGAGTTGGCTGCGGCACTGTGTCGCAGGACTTAGTTATAGGGTTTGATAGCAGCCTAAGTAAATAAACTGACGATGAAACATGTTTCATCGACGTGGGATACGCGGTGTTTGCGGGCGCCAACACCCTGTGTTGCCGGTGGTGGCGGGTTTCGATTAGCGAGCTTATCCGGTGGGTGTGGTGCGGCTACTGGCCCCTTCCGCCCTTACGGCGGGTCACTTTTGGCAAACGCCCCAAAAGTAACCAAAAGGTCTTGGCTCCTGCATCCGGCCCTTCGCTGCGCTACGGGTTCCCTCACTCCGGCCTTGCTCCCGTGAGGACCGCGCCGGACGGGCCTTCCTGGCCCGCGGCGCTTGCCGGCCATCCATGGCCGTCACCTCACTCCGCAAGACCTCCGTTCGGCCTCCTGAAGTCGCGGTAGATCAAGATCACAAGCCAGATCAAGATCAGCCAGATCAAGGGCCAGGGCAACGGCTGGCGAATCGCTGCGCTCTCGCTTGTTTATAAGGGCGGTACAGCGCGTCAGCGCCAGAATTTGCATTGGCAGTCCCGGCCTCTTCGCGGGTAAACCCGCTCCCACAGGTTCTCTGCTGACCGTAAGGCCACTGCGGTCCCTGTGGGAGCGGGTTTACCCGCGAAGAGGCCCGAATATCCACCACTCATGCCACTGTCGAAGATAACGCCAGCCCAGGCGCCACCCCTAACTTGGCGACCTCAGGAGGCCGGAGTGAGGGAACCCGCAGCGCAGCGGAGGGCCGTATGTGGGAGCCGGCGGTTTTTGGTTACTTTTTTCCAAGAAAAAAAGTGACCCGCCGTAAGGGCGGAAGGGGCCATCAGCGCCACCCCATCGAACGGATAAGACCACAATCCCCACTCCGCCCCCAAACCTCAGAAGCGCAAATCGACCGCGACGTCGAACGTCCGTGGCGCTCCCATGTAGTACTGCACGCCATACGCCTGCTTGGCATACACCTCATCGGTCAGGTTGCGCACCCGCGCCGTGACCGCCGTGTGCTCATCGACCCGGTACCGCACGAACGCCCCGAACAACGTATAGGCCGGCGCCTTCAACGTATTGGCATTGTCCGCATACACCGACCCCACATAGCGCCCATCCACCCCCGCGGCCCAGGCCGAGTCGAAGCTGTAGGTCAACCACAGGTTACCGACACTGGCCGGCACATTGACCGGTGCATTGCCCTTGCGCGACACCGACACCCCATTGACCGCTTCATTGAAGACATCGTACTGCGCATCGACATAGGCATAGTTGGCCTCCGCCAACAGCTTCGAGGTGACCTGCAAGCGCCCAGACAACTCGACCCCCCGCGACGTCTGCTGCCCCGCCTGGACCGTCAGGTTGGGGTCGTTCGAGTCGCGCACGGCAAAGTCCTTGCGCACGATCTGGTACACCGCCACGGTCGCCGCGCCACGCCCCTCGAGGAAGTCGAACTTGCTCCCGGCCTCCCACTGCTCGCCCTTGGACAAGTCGAACAGCCCGACATTGGAGTAGGTCGCACCCGCCAATGAGCCGGCGGGCAAATCCGCGGCCGTGCTGTACTGCAGATACAGGCTGGCACTCGGCGTCAGCTCGTAGGTCAGCCCGAGCCGGCCACTCAGCGGCTCCCAGCGCCGCTCGAAGTAGGCCGGGCTGGTCGGCGATACCGCGCCGTAGTTGGTCACCTGCATCTCCAGGTAGTCGTAGCGCAGGCCACTGAGCAGGGCCAGGCGCTCAGTCAGTTGCAGACGATTTTCGACAAACACCGCACGGTTGCTCAACTCGTGATGACGCTGCTTGGTAAGGCCGGCATTCACCCCGGAAATCGCGTCGAAGCTGCCAGGGTCGAAATGCTCTGGGTCGACCTGGTCACTCCAGTTGCCAGAGGTGGGGTAGACGTTCTGGCGCATGCGCGAGTAATCCAGGCCCAGCGCCCATTGGCTGGCCAGGTCGAACAGACGGTTATCGTGACGCAGCTCGACGCGGTCGCCGAGTACCTGCTGCTCGTGGCGTTGCAGGTAAGGGCTGGCGCGCTGGACGTTGCCGGCACTGTTGTAGGTGTAGCGCTCGACGTTGCGGTAATCACGCTCGGCGTCGTAGTGGTAGAGGGTGTTCTGCACGCTGGTGCTGTCGCTGATCTGGTAGTCGAGTATCGAGCGCAGCCAGCGCACGCGCTGTTCATAGCGCCCGTCTGCGACGTTGTAGTTCTCGAAGCGGCGACTGTTGTCGATCTTCATCGTGCGGCGCCCCGGCAGGATCGGCGAGCCCCAGTACGGGCTGATTTCCTTGTCTTCCTGATACTCCACGGCAAAGGTATGGGTGAGGTTGTCGCTCAGGTCGCTGAGCAGCGAAAACGCCAGGCTGCTGGTGTCACGCTGGTTGCGGTCGATGTAGCCATTGCTGTGGCCGCGGCTGAAATCCAGACGCGCGAAGTGGCGTGCGTCGGCCGGGTTGCTGGCCAGCGCCTGGTTGATCCCGAACGCCACTTCCGAGTCATCGTAGCTGCCATAGCGCAGGCGCCCGTCGAGCAGTTGCGGGTCGCGGCTGGCCAGCTTGCTGATGGTGTTGATCGAGCCGCCCACGGCGCCAGCACCGTGCAGCAACGAGGAGGGCCCACCGATCAGCTCGACCCGGTCGACGGTCCAGGCGTCCACTGGCCGGGTGGCGCTGCTGTAGCCCAGGTTGATGCCGTTGTAGAGCTGGGTGATCTGGTTCTGGGTAAAGCCGCGGTAGGCGACGAAACCGCCGTAGCCGGGGTTGGCCGAGGCGTTCACGCCGGTCATGGCGTTGATCACGTCCTGGGTGTCCTTGGCCCCGCGCTGCTCGATCACGCTGCGGTCCGAGACACTGACCGAGGCGGGCGTCTGCCGCGCGGTCAGGCCGAGCTTCGAGCCGGTGCGGATCGGCTCGTCGAGTTGCACGCCGGAGGGCACGGCGCGTTCTGCATCGATGGCGGTGGCGTTGAGTTCAACGGGCGCGGCGTGCGCCCAGGCGAAAGTGCAGGTGCTTGCCAGCAGCACCAGGGAGGTGTGGCGGATCATGGTGTCGTAACTTCCACGCAAAGGTCATGGCTGACCCCGCGCGCACGGGCAAACGTAGCCGTACAGGGGTCAGGCGAAAGCGGTAGCTGCGGGAAGTGGGGCGGGGGAGGCGCGGGGATTGATGGCGGGGCGCAGGTAGCGCGGCGGCGGTTGTGCCCAGCTGCGCACGACGATCGGCGAGGGCGCGTTGCCCTGCATCAGGCTGAACGACCAGGCGGCGCTGGTCAGCGGTACGGCCAGGCCGAAGGAGGAGCACACCGGGCAGTCGAGCTGGGCCATGTGTTGGTCGCCGCCCGCATCATCGAGGTTGATGGCCGGGCCATGCTCGCTGCTGATCGAACAGAAACCCGCGTCCAGCCCGGCCAGCCGCAGGCCGCTCATCTGGCCATGGTGCAGGCCGCAGAGCATAAGGCTGAAGAGGACGCTGGCGTAGAGCATCCAGGCAGTCAGCGCGCGCGTCTGGCGGGTGGTTTTCATGCCGGGGAATCTATCATCTGGATAGCGGCGCCGGGTGCCCCGCAGGGTGTGGTGGATTGTCGCAGCGTTCGCGCTGCGGGCGGCGACTCAGGCGGCCCGCTCCAGCACATCCAGCAGGTCGACGAACTCGCGCGAGAGCTTGTGCCCCGGCGCCATGTGCACCAGCGGCACCGACACCTGATGCGACTCGCGCATCTTGATCGAGTTGCTCAGGTACACCGGCAGCACCGGCAGCCCTTCGGCGCGCAACTGATCGACCAGGGTCTGGTGCAACGCGGTGCGCCCGGCGAACTGGTTGACCACCACACCTTCGACTTGCAGCGCGGCGTTGTGATCCAGGCGCAGCTCCTCCACTTCGGCCATGACGCTGAGCAGCGCCTGGCGCGAGAAGCTGTCGCAGTCGAACGGGATCAGCAGACGTTCGGCGGCGAGCAGTGCGCTGAAGGTGTAGAAGTTCAAGGCGGGCGGCGTGTCGATGTAGATCCGCTCGTAATCCTCGGACAACGCCACCAGCAGCTTGCGCAGCTTGTTGATCTTGAATTTGCTTTCCAGCTTGGTCTGCAGGTCGGCGAGGTCCGGGCTGGCGGTGACCAGGTGCAGGTTGGCGTAGCGGGTCTCGGTGATCGCCACGCGGTTCTTGCGCCCTTCGGGCGTAGCCGACAGGGTCTGACGGAAGAAGTCGGCGATGCCGGGCGGAATGTCGTCGTGGGTCAGGCCCGTGAGGTAGTAGGTGGCATTGGCCTGCGGGTCGAGGTCGACCAGCAAGGTCCGGTAGCCTTCGGCGGCGCTGGCGGCGGCCAGATTACAGGCGATGCTCGACTTGCCGACGCCACCTTTCTGATTGAATACGACACGACGCATGGTGCGGTTCATCCCTGAAGTGGGCCCTGTGGGGGCGCTCGATGAAAATGGCAGAACAGGGACAATCCTATGAAGAAAACATGACAGTATTAAGACAAGACTTGTTACATCTCCCGCGCTAGAGCGTTTTGGGTGGGCACAGGGGTCAGGCTACGTAACGCTGATAGAACGCCTGCGTCGCCAGGTTCTTGTCCTTGGCCTCGAACATGATGTCGAAGCGGTCCATGAACCCCAGCGCATAGCGGTTGGTCCAGTCGTTCCACATGCAGCCGCTGTGCAGGTACAGATCGCGCTTGTTGACCTGCTCCAGCAGCGCCGGAATCTCCAGCTTGTTTTCAGCCTTGAAGCCCAGCTCCTGCAGCCGTTCGGGCGGCTGCGAGTAGTGCATCACCGGCCGCACCCCGCGCCAGCTGTCGATGATCCTCGCCAGGCGCGGATCGTCATGGGCGATGTAGTCGTTCTCGTGGATCCAGCAGTGGTGGATGTCCAGCACCACCGGCGCCAGGTCCGCCAATGACAGGCAGTCATCGACGCCGTAGGTCTTCTCGTCGTTTTCCAGGGTGATGACATTGCGCGCCACCTCCGACAACCGTGGCCACACCGCGCGCATGCCTTCGGCGCCCAGGCGCCCGGCGATGTGCACGTTGCACTTGAAGTCCTGGAAGCGCTGGCCGTAGCCCATCATGCGGATCATGTCGGCGTGGTACTCGAACTCCGCCAGGCTGTTCTCCACCACCTCGGGCCGGTCCGAGCCGAGCACGCAGTACTGGCCGGGGTGGAACGACAGGCGGATGTCGGCAGCCCGCGCATACTCGCCAATCGCGGCGAAGCGCTGCTGCAGGTGCGCCTGGATCGCCGGGTCGTGATAGAACGGGGCGATTTCGACGTGGCTGTACAGCGGCAGCAGGTCGCTGCTCAGGCGCAGCATGCGCAAGGCCGGTGGCAATTGGGCGACGTAGGCGAGCAGGCGCAGTTGCGCGTCGAGGTTGTGCTCCACCAGCTCCAGCAGCTTGGCCCGCGCCGCTTCGGGGCTGGCCGTAGACAGCCAGCGCAACGTCGTGGTGCGCGGGTTGAAAGGCCGCTCGATGGCTTCGAGGGCCTTGCTCGAGAGGCTGCGGTCGGGGTGGCGGTACATGCAGGCAAAGCCCAGGCGGGGCATGGAAATCTCCGGTGGCGACAGGCTGATGGTTGGACAACGGCGAGCGCATATCGCTCAGTGGGTGTGCAGGGCAGGCGCGATGATCGGCCCGCTGACCTGTACTTGATTGCGCCCCCCGCGCTTGGCTGCGTACATCGCCTGGTCGGCCTCGGCGAGCGTGTCCGCCGGCGGCGCATGGCCTTGGGCCGGCCAACGGGCTACCCCCAGCGACAGGGTCACCGCGCCGACGGGCGGTATCGCGGTGTCTTGCACGGCCAGGCGCAGGCGCTGGGCCACCGCCGTGGCGACTTCCAGCGGCGCGCCCGGCAGCAGCATGACGAACTCCTCACCGCCCGTGCGGCACAGCACATCGCCTTCCCGGCAGCAGCGGCGCATCAGCTCGGCGAGCTGGCGCAGGACCTGGTCACCGACATCATGGCCGTGGCTGTCGTTGATCCGCTTGAAGTGATCGATGTCCAGTGCGATGGCCGAGAAATCCCGCCCCTCGGCCTCCAGCAGCGCCAGGCTGAATTCCAGGCGACGGCGGTTGCCCAGGCCGGTCAGCGGGTCGGTCTGGGCGTCGCGGTTGAGCCGGCCGATACGCTCTTGCAGCAGGTTCAGGCCGAACAGCAAGGCACGCTTGAGCTCGGCCGCTTCGAAGTACCAGGCGCGCACGCCATGCAGGTGCTCGGCGGTGCCGGGGCGGTCAAGTGCCCGCGCGCCGGCCGCCAGTTGCCACAAGGGGCGGGCGATGATCAGCGCCAGCCACCACAGCAGCAGGCTGCCCAGCAGCACCAGCGGCGCCGAGATGGCGATCACGTTGAGGATCAGCTGGCGCAGCGGCGCCACGGTTTGCGCCAACGGCTGCTGCGCGACCACGCCCCAGCCGGTAGTGGGCACCGTGGCGAAGCCGGCGAGCATCTCCACGCCAACACTGTTGGTCAACTGCCGGGTGCCACTGCCCAGGCCCGCCAGCTGGTCGATCAGGGCATTGCCACTGACCTGCGTGCCGACCCGCTGCCCATCGGGGTGATAGAGCAGGCGCCGATTGCGATCGACCACGTACAGGTAGGAGCCGTCCTTGTAATAGTGCTCACCGAGCAGGCTGTTGAGGACGTTGTCTTCACGCAGGTACAGGCTGCCGCCGGCAAAGCCCAGGTAGCTGCCGTCACTGGCGAAGATTGGCTGCGACAGCATCACCACCAGGTTGTTGGCCGAAGACAGGTAGGGTGTCGACACCAGCGCCCGGCGCTCGCGCAGGGCTTCCTGGACGCCTGGGGTGTCCACCTGGCTGCCCAGCAGATGGCGCAACGGTGCCGGTGATACGGCCTGCAGGATGCCCCGGGCGTCGACCACGAAGGTCGAGTTGAAGGCATTGCTCTGATGCAGCACGCGCTCGCTCTCCGCCAGCAGCGCGTCACTGTCGGCCAACTGCCGGGCTTGCACCTGAGCGCTGAAGCTCAGTTGCTTGAGGGCGTTGCCGATGAACAGGTCGGTGATCGACGCCAGTTTGGCGGCGTATACCCGGTTGGCTTCCAGCGAGTGGTCGATCAGCAGCTGACGCTGCACCCGGTAGCTGGCGAAGTAGCTGGTCAATAGCATGAGCACGGCGGTAAATGCCGAGAGCACGAGGATCAGCGTGCGCAGATCCAGGCGAAGTCCTTTCTTGGCGTGTGGCAATCCTGACCTCACTGGCCTGTAGCGCGGAGTAATAACCTTACGCGTTATACGAGATCACAGCTACGAGAATACTGCGCCAGGGCGCGGGCAGCGTCATTTGGCGACGCACCCAGGTCACGGCAGCGCGTTCAGTTCATCTTCGACCTGCTGCATGCGCGCTTCGGCCAGCGCCTGGACCTTGGGGTCGCGGGCACTTTCGCGCATCAGCCCGGTGAGTTTTTCGCTCAGCGCCTTGCCCTCTGCGGTATCACCCAGGGCCTTGGCCTTGGCCGGGTCCTGGGTGGCCTGGACGATGGTGGCGAACTCGCTGTCGCTGAAGTTCTTTTCGCTGTACAGCTTGAACAGGTCGTTGCGCTGGTCGTCGACGGTCAGGTGCTTGCGCAGCACTTGCCTGATGGTGTCTTCGGGCACTTGCGGATGGCTCATGGCCAACAGCGCCGCCATGCGGCCGATGTTGTGCTCGTAGGCGGCCTGCAACGGCAGGTTGGCCAGGATCTGTTGTTCGCGGGTGGGCTTCTGGTCGCAGGCGGCGAGGGCGCCGAGCAGGAGCAGGGGCAGCAGCAGTTTCGGCAAGCGGATCATCGACAGGGGAGGCCTTGGGCGCGGTGGTGCGGCAAGCTTACCGGTTTTTCGGGGTTTAGCGGATGCCTCGGTTTGCGCTGGAGTGGGCCCATGGGGTAGAAACCTGCTGTGTTTTCGTAGATGGCCGCTAGCCCCAATGACCGACTGGACTTTCACACCTGTACCTGCCGAGGCGATCGACGAAGTTGTCGCATTCGTCAACGCTTCCCGCCGGGAGCTGTTCCCGATGCTGGCCGGGGCGCCCTTGCCGAACGACCTGGCGTATTTCGGCGAGACCTATGTGCAGGGCGAGGGTTGTTTTCTGATTGCCCGCGATAATGGTCGCTTGGTCGCTGCGATTGGTTATGTGCCGTATGACCACCGGTTTGCCCAGCTGGATTATCGCGGAGTGTGCGTGGTGGAGGTGGTGCGGTTGTTCGTGCTGCCCGAGTATCGGCGCTGCGGCTTGGCGGCGGCGTTGTTCGAGGCGCTGCGCGATGAGGCGCTGAAGGCTGGGGTCGAGTGCCTCTACTTGCATACGCATCCGTTCTTGCCGGGGGCGATCTGCTTCTGGGAGCGGCAGGGGTTTGTGGTCACCGATGTAGAGCCTGATCCGGTTTGGCGGACGACGCATATGCAACGGTGGCTACATGACGCTTGAGCGATCGTGATCGCGGGTGTATGTCACAGCTTCTCTAGCGCCCTCACTATCGAGCGCCGTTCGCGCGGCGCTTCGCGAGTAAACTCGCTCCCACATTTGTTGCAACGCACCATGGCCTGTGAGAGAGGGGTTGCCAGCCTTGGTGCAAGGCAAAAGGTTGCGGGGAGGTCATTTGGGTCGGCTCAAGATCTTCGCCGTACCAACAAGGGCTAAGCCTGGGGTCTGTCAGGCCATGGCACGATGCAACAAATGTGGGAGCGAGTTTACTCGCGAAGCGCCGCGCGGGCGGCGCTCGATCTCAAGGGCGCTAGAGAAGCCTGTGGCTAGCACCGCGCGCGGGCAGCGCTAATCCACACCAGCACCTTGGGAATCGTCCTACATCCAGCCCCGCCATGAGTACACATGGTTCATTTCCCCATCCCCGCCATTTGGGTAGTTTCCTCAACGTCACCCATCGAGGAAGCACCCACCATGCCCGACCTGGCTCTCTACAAAATCACCCTGCTGAACGAATTCGAAACCCGCGAGGACGAATGGACCTTCGGCCACTTCGAGCAACGGCTCACGCAAATCAGGCCCGCAACCAACTACCAGGATGCCAAGGGCATCATCATTGCCGCTCACCAGGCAGGCAACTGGCCGAACACCGTGAAGCGCTACCTGCTGACCAACTTCAAGGCGTTCGGCAATGTCAGCTCTGAATTCAACGACACCTTCTCGCAGGTGGTCAGCGGTATGAGTGCCCATGAACGCGCACCCTGGGGCCTGACCTAAGCGAAGCCTGCGTCAGCTCAGAACCCACCCGTCAGCGGATACTCGACCGCCAGGCGGATCTGGTCACCGTCCAGCTCCGCCTGCGCGGTATTGCCGCGATGCACGTTGTGGCGCAGCGAAAAAGTCGTGCCCTTGGCCTTGCCGTCCTGCACCACATAGCGTGCTTCGAGGTCGCGCTCCCAATGCTTGCCGCCTTTGCCATAACCCAGGTACGCATACCCGCCGTTCGGGTCGACATGGCTACCGTCGATGTCGAAACCGCGCACATACAGCGCGCTCAGGTTCAACCCGGGCACGCCGTAAGCGCCCATGTTCAGGTCATAGCGCGCCTGCCACGACTTCTCGTTGGGCGCGTTGAAGTCGGACATCTGCACAGCGTTGGCAATGAAGATCGCGCCGCGGGTGACGTAGTCGAACGGGGTGTTGCCGTCCACCTGCTGCCAGCCCAGGCTGAAACCGTGCGGCCCCTGGTTGTAACGGGAAACCAGGCTCCAGGTGGTGTTGTCGATGCGCCCGGAGAGCGCCTTGCCGGTGTCGGTGGTGCGGTACAGGTTGAGGTCGAGGCTGACGCTGCGCCGGTCATCCAGGGCGTGGCTCAAGGTGCTGCCGAGGTAGTGCTGGTTCCAGCTGTCCTCGTAGCGCGAGGTGTACAGGCTGGCGCTGAGCGCGCTGCTCGGGTTCCACACCGCGCCGGCCAGATCAAAGCTGTTGCCCTGGCGGCCGTTGGAGTAGTTCACCACGAACCCTTGGTCGTGGCTCGAGGCGTTGCGGTCGGTGCTTTCGTTGAAGTGCCCGGCCACCAGCTTGAGCGTGTCGACCTCGCTGCTGGTGAGGAACAAACCGGTCGCGGTCTCAGGCAACAGGCGGCTGTCGGAGGAACTGAACACCGGGGTCTTGACCCGTTGCTCACCGTACGACAGCACCGTGTTGGACAGGCGCAGCTTGAGCGCGGCACCGCCACGGCTGTATTCGTTCTTCGGGTGGCCCTCGTTGTCCACGCCCAGCAGGCGGGCCTTGCCGACCCGGCCGCCGCCGCTGTCGAGTTGCACGCCGAGGTAGGCATGGGCATCGACGCCGACGCCGATCAGGCCTTGGGTGAAGCCGGACTGCAACGTGCCCATCAAGCCGTAGGCCCATTCCTCGGCCTTGCCGTTACGTTCGCTGCGCGGCTTGTAGGCGTTGCGACCGCTGCTGTTGCGGCCACCGTGGCGATAGTCGCGCTGGTCGAAGACCGTGCGGTTGAGCAGGCTCCAGCTACTGTCTTCGACAAAACCGTTGGACTTGGACTGGGCCGATTCAGCCAGTGCCAGCGGCGCCGCTACGATCAATGGCAGCAGCAGGGCGAAGCGTTGCACGCGGCTCATTGACCCGCCTCCAGTTTCTCCAGTTGCGCATCGAAGCGCGCCTTGGCACGGGCGGGCAGGTCCGCGGGCACTGCCGCCTGGCCAGCGGCCGGCTCACCGACCTGGATCAACATGACCATGCCCATCGCCAGGTGCGGAATGCACTGGATGCCATACAGCCCAGGCACGCTGAAGGTCTGCTCGAACGGCTGGTTGAGCTTGCTCTTGAAGGCCTCGGCACCGCTCGGCAGCAGCGCCGCGACGCTGGCGGCGTTGTGCCCGCTCTGGGTTGGCAGGAAGCGCACGCTGTCACCTGCGGCGATGCGCAGGTGATCGGGCTCGTAGACCATGGCGCCATCAGCGCCGCGGTTGAGCATTTTCACTTCGTGGACTTCGGCCAGCGCCAGCGGGGCGAGCAGCGCACTGGACAGCAACAGGGCAAGAGGACGCAACAACATATCGAGAACTTCCAGGTTCAGGAGGCGCGAAAGCGCAGGATGCGCGCGCCGTCGTAAGGGTCGGTGAGGTAGTGCGCGTGAACGCCAAAGGTGCTCAGCAGGCGCTCGGGCGTGAGCACCTCGAGCGGTTTGCCCAGGGCCACCAGGCGGCCTTGGTCGAGCACCGCCAAGCGGTCGCAGGTCAGCGCCTGGTTGAGGTCATGCAGGGCCACCAGGGTGGTCACCGGCAGCGCCTGGACCTGCTGCAACAGGCTCAGCTGGTGCTGGATATCGAGGTGGTTGGTCGGCTCGTCGAGCAGCAGCAGCTGCGGCCGCTGGGCCAATGCGCGGGCGATGTGCACGCGTTGCCGTTCACCGCCCGAGAGGCTGTGCCAGAGGCGTTCGCGCAGGTGCAGCGCATCGAGGCTGGCCAGCGCCTGTTCGACGATCGTGCGGTCCTCCCTGGAGAAGGGTGCCAGTGCCGACAGCCAGGGCGTACGGCCGAGGGCAACGGCGTCGTAGACGCTGATCGCATCGCTGGTGTCGGCCTGCTGTTCGACCAGCGCCAGCGCTTGCGCCACCCGCCGGCGTGGCATGCGCGCCAGGGCTTCGCCGCCCAGTTGCACGTCGCCGCTGCTCGGTTTCAGCAGGCCGGCTAGCAGCTTGAGCAGGGTCGATTTGCCGGAGCCGTTGGGGCCGACCACACCGAGCGTTTCGCCGGCGATCACGGCCAGGTCGATGTGCTCCAGCACGGTGCTGCCGCCCAGGCGCAGGCCGAGGCCTTGGCAGGCCAACGGTGCGGGCAACAACGAGGTCATGACCGTCATGGGCGCCCCCTGCGGCTGATCAGGATCAGCGCAAACACCGGTGCACCGATCAACGCAGTGACCACGCCGACGGGGATCACCTGCCCGGGGATCAACGTGCGCGAAAGAATGTCGGCGCTGATCAGGAACAACGCCCCGCCCAGCGCACTGGCCGGCAGCAGGCGGCTATGGCCGGGGCCGAGCAGCAGGCGCAAGGCATGGGGGATGACCAGCCCGACGAAACCAATGGCGCCGACGATCGACACCATCACCGCGGTGACCAGCGCCGCGCAACTGATCAGCAGCAACTGCGTGCGGCGCACCGGGATGCCCAGCGAGGCCGCCGAGTCGGCGCCAAAGGTAAAGGCATCCAGCGCCCGCCGGTGCCACAGGCACACCGCCAGCCCTACCAGCGCCACCGGCAGGGCCAGCCACACCGAGGGCCAGCGCACGCCGCTGAGGTTGCCGAGCAGCCAGAACAGAATGCCGCGGGCCTGTTCGGCAGTGGCCGACTTGGTGATCAGAAACGCCGTCAGCGCGCTGAACAGCTGCGAACCGGCGATGCCCGCCAGGATCACCTGGGCGTTGCCGCCGCTCGGCCCACTGGCCCGTGACAGCAGCAGGACCAGGCCAAACGCCGCCAGTGCGCCGATAAAAGCGCCGCCAGACATCGACAGCGCGACGCCGCCCAAGCCCAGCAGGCCCACCGCCACGGCACCGGTCGAAGCCCCCGCCGACAGCCCCAGCAAGTAGGGCTCGGCCAGCGGGTTGCGCAGCAACGCCTGCAGGATCACCCCACAGGTCGCCAGGCCCGCACCGCAGGCCGCGGCCACCAGGGTCCGGGTCAGGCGGTAGTTCCAGACGATGCCGGCGTCGATCGGGTCGACCGGGTAGCCGGCATTCCACAGGTGGTTGGCCAGCACCTGGAACACCACGGTCGGCGACAGCGGCGTCTCGCCGATGGCGATGCCAGCCAGCATGGCCGCGAACAAGGCGAGCAGGGCGAGGGCACTGTAGGGCAGCAGGCGGATCATGGTTGTGGGGCTTTACCGGTAGCGAAGGCGTTGGACAGGGTTTCGAGGCCGCGGAACAAACGAATGCCGGCCTGCATGGCGTCGGCGTCGAGGACGATGATGCGTCCTTGCTTGACCGCGTCCATGTTCTGGGTCACTGGGTCGCTGCGGAGGAATTCCAGCTTTTTCTGGTAGTCGTCGGCCGGGAAGCGGCGGCGGTCCATGCGGGCGATGATCAGCCAGGTCGGGTTGGCCTTGGCCAGCGTTTCCCAGCCCACGGTCGGCCATTCTTCATTGGAGGTGACGACGTTGCGCACGCCCAGGGTCTGCAGCATGAAGTCGGCAACGCCCTGGCGACCGGCGACATACGGGTCGATGTCGAGGTCGGCACTGGAGAACCAGAACAGCGCCGAGGTGTTCGACAGGTCCTTGCTCGCCAACTGTTGCCTGGCTTTTTCCAGGCTGCCCTGCAGCTCGGTATTGAGTGCCGCGCCACGGTCCTGCACGTCGAAGATCTCGGCCAGCTGGCTGACGCTCTTGTAGATGCTGTCGATCTTGAACGGCTGCAGGCGGGTGCCGTCGGCGCCGACCAGGTTGTCCTTGCCTTCGCAGTCGGAGGGCAGCAGATAAGTGGGGATCTTCAGCTCGCTGAACTGCTCGCGGGTGCCGACCACGCCCTGGGCGCCGACCATCCACTCGAACTGCACCGCCACCAGTTGCGGGCGCTTGCCGACCACCGCCTCGAAGCTTGGGTCATTGTCGGCCAGGCGCTCGACCTTGTCGTTCTGCGCCTTGAACTCCGGCAACACGTTGTTGAACCACAGCGAGGTGCCGACCAGCTTGTCGCCCAGGCCCAGTGCATAAAGCATCTCGGTGCCCGCCTGGCCAATGGTCACGGCGCGCTCGGGCGCGTGGGCAAAGGTCTGCGGTGCGCCACAGTTCTCAACGGTCAGCGGGTAATGGGTGGCGGCGGCCTGGGCCAGGCCAGACAGACTCAGACCGGCAAGCAGGGCAGCGAAACGGGGCAGCATGGTGGGACGATCTCCTATCGAAGGGTTCACGGAATGAACGCACGGACAGGCATCGCCGAGCCCGTTGCGCTCGGCAACGGGCAGCACCCTCACGAGGGTGGAGATGGCCATCCCGGACACCCCGCCGGTTGGTAAATGTTTGCCGGCAGGTCTCCTGACTGGTGCGTCATGGCCTGGCTCCGGCCTTCCCGGATCAAGCGATCCAGTGGCATCGATGGAGCAGGCTCGGCACCTACAGTTGCGGGGGCAGTTCCAGTGAGCCTGCGTGGCGTGCAGGCTTGGGATTCCCTATTAATTCCGTGGTGGAAACCGGCGGGCGGCATGGTAGACCATCACGCCGCCGGGTGAAACGCTTTTTACAGGTACTTCAGCCAGGCGATGTCGCGGCGGTGGGCCTTCAGCTGGGCGAACCAGCGCACCGGCAGGTACAGCGAAGCCGCCAGCGCCACGGCGCCGAGCCACACCGCGCCAATGCCGTCGAAGCCGAAGTAGTCGCCATGGTTGAGGCCGAACAGGGCAACGCTGGCGAGGTACAGCAGCTTGAGCACATACAGGTGCAGCAGGTAGAAGAACATCGGCGCTGCGCCAAACACCGCCAGCACGCTGATCCAGCGCGCCTGGCCGGCCCGCTCGAAGCCACGCAGCAGGAGCAGCCCAATACCCAGGGTCAGGCTGAGGAACATCAGCGACGGCGGGTACTTGGTGATGTTGAAGAAGCTCATCAGCGTCTGCATCAGGCTCGGGTAGCTGTGCCACGGCGCTTCGCCATAGCCGTTGAGCATGCGCACCACGAGGAAGCCGAGCAGGGCCAGTGCACCGGCCAGCAGCAGTCGGTATTGGCGCTCGCCGGCATCGCTACCTCGGGCGAACCACGGGCCCAGTGCGTAACCCAGGGCGATCACACCGATCCATGGCAGCACCGGATAGGAGGTGCGCAGGCGCAGGCTGTCGGAGAACTCCAGCCAGCCACGGTCATGCAGGATGGCCCACGGCACGTGCATCCACGAGCCGGGCGCGAAGTGCACGCCGTCGAGCAGGTTGTGCCCGCCGATGATCACCGCACCCAGTGCGATCAATGCCGGGCGCGGCAGCCAGACCAGCACCGAGAGGGCGATCATGCTGACGCCGATGGCCCAGATCACCTGCATGTAGATCACGCTCGGCGGCAGCTGGAAGGTCCAGGCGAAGTTGACCAGGGTGAACTCCAGCACCACCAGGAACAGCCCGCGCTTGAACAGGAACGCCGAAGTGGCGCCACGGCCCTGGTATTTCTCGCCGTACAGCCAGGCCGAGAGGCCGGTCAGCAGGACGAACACCGGCGCACACAGGTGGGCCAGGGTGCGGCTGAAGAACAGCGAAGGTTCGGTGACATCGATGTTCATCGGGTCGCTGACCTGGCGGTGCAGGAAAAAGGTCTCGCGGACGTGGTCCAGCAGCATGAACAGGATCACCAGGCCGCGCAGGGCGTCGATGCTCTGTAGGCGCTGGGTGAGCAGGGTGGGGGTGGCGGAGGCGCTTGTCATGGGGGTTCGCTGGTCGGGATGAGGTGTCAAATGAAATGTTATCTTATATCTTTTTTGTGGGGTGGTGGTAGGGGTGGGAAATTTTTTGTTTGGGAGGCTTAAGGAATTAGGGGCGGGGGAACAGTTGCTTACGACCCATAGCTGCCATTGCGACAGTATTGCTCTTGCTCATTTTCCGAGGCCGGCGCGAACCTTGTGGGAGCGGGTTTATCGAGGCGTCGAACCGCCGCGAAGCAGGCAACGCGGAGGATGGCACTGGCTTCGCCCGTGTTCGCGGGTAAACCCGCTCCCACACCGATCACGCACGTTTGAGCAAGACAGTTGCTCCCGCCTGGCGCAATACGTCGGCCCTGATGGAAGTGAAGCAAGTGCCGTTGGCTAACGCTGAGAGGGTCACCCTAACGATGGGGCAAGGGCGAGCCAATCTTCAGTGAGCCATGCCCAACTCGGCATCATCCAGCAGTGCCTTGGCCAGCGCGCTCAGGTAGTGCGATGCCCAGACGAGTTGCGGGTTGTCTTCCATCACGCCGGTGATGGTCAACTCCCGTACGACCCCCAGCAGTTCCGAGGCTTGCTCCCGCGCATGCTGGCAAGGGATGCCAGGCTCGATGCAGAACAACGGTTGGGTCATGCCTTCACCCTGGTAGAACTTGGTTTTGCCGACCGTGGTGTTGGGTGTTTCTTCCTCTGTGCTCATGGCTCAGTCTCCCTGAAATTATCAGTGCCTGTTCCGGCGCTATCGCGGGCAAGCCCGCTCCTACAGGGGTAGCGCAAGCGTTGGCATCGCGCGCTCACTGTAGGAGCGGGCTTGCCCGCGATAGCGTCCGAACAGATGACACGTCACGTGGGCCTCAGTGCACAGGCCGCGGCGCTGCCGGTATCTGCACCTGGGTCAACGCAGATTCGAGCAGTATGCGCAGCGTCTCAAGCTCATGCGTCACCGCCATCATCAGCACCGCAACGGGGGATCTGGGCTGCAGCATGATCGCCTGATGGGCGACAGTCTGCGCGCACAGCGCGTACTCGGTGGCCTGGAGGAGGGTGTCTTCGAGGGAGTGGGGGTTGTGAGGTGGATCGGGAACGATCTTCAGCATGTACAGCTCCTGTATTTCGACGAGGAGCTGCCTCACGACTTGCTGTCAAACAAGTGGGTGGCAGCTGTGCATGGGTTGACAGACCGGCGAAATACAGGAAAACCGGCGCACGCGAACGTGCCCCAGGCACAGCTGCCATTGAGGCCAAGCAATGCCCTGGATTTCGTTGCGGCCTGTCAAAGCCGTGTCGTTGATGAGCAACGACACGCCGAGACTAGAACCCTGCCAGAGCCACCGCAACGGAAAAAAGGCGGCTGAAGTATGTTTGGGAAATGGACTACAAGGAAGGGGTTAAATCTGATTTTTAGAACTGCTCGAATTGATGAGCCTTAATGTAGGGCTGGAATGCAAGTGTCGTAGGATATTTCCTATAGTGTTGTTTTGTTGGTGTTATTGATATTTGCGCTATTGACATTGCCTGTAATGCCGCTTTTAACTCGTATGGATTTTTTTCCACAAGCTTTGGGTCGCCAGCAAAGAAGCGCTTTCCTCGATGAAAAGGAAGAAATGCTTTAGTACAGCTCGCAGCCTAAGGCGCTGACCTTAGGGATAGGGCTTTGGATGTATCAATGGGGCTGTTGGCTGCAGTATGTTGGGGGCTTACTGATTTTTTAGTGGGCATGAATGCAAGAAAGGTTGGCGTCCGGTGCTCTGTTTTTGTTGGACAGGCGTTAGGCTTGATCCTGATGAGTGTCATAGTGGTGACATCGAAGGACCAAGCGGGGCGTTTCGTAAACGCTTCGATTCACGCCTGGCTGTTCGGTATTCTCGCCGCCATGTGCACCGTTTTCGGAGCCCTAGCACTTGCGAAAGCTTTCGCAATTGGGAAGACATCAGTTGTGGCACCGCTGGTAACGACCTATGGCGTCTTCACGACTTTGTTCGCATGGTTAGCAGGCGAATCATTATCTATCTGGCAGTTGTCGGGTATCGCTGCCTGCGTGATGGGTGTGCTGTTAGTCAGTGGTAAGAGTGATTCTGGTGGCGAAATGCACAAGGTGCGAGCGAGGCCTTCAGTAATTTTCGCGCTGATCGCTGCGCTGTGCTACGGGTTGAGCTTCTGGGTTCAAGGAAAATATTCACTGCCCGCACTGGGGCCGGTCACCATGCTATGGCTTGCCTACTTGGTAGGTGTGCTGTTTTTATGGAGAGAGCTATTTCACTTTATGCGGGAGAGACGCACCTTCGTCGCGACTACGTATGGGGCGCTGTGCGCTGCGAGCTTGTGCAATTTGGCGGGTTTTTTTGCTTTTTCAATAGGCGCAACCCATGGCGCAGTTTCGGTTGTTACTGTGATAAGCACTTTGTCTGGAGGGATAGCAGCCATATTGGGGTGCATTATCTATCGTGAAAAACTATCTGCGTTGCAGGTGGTGGGTATTCTTTCAGTGGTATTCGGTGCCGGTTTGATTCATGCCTATGGTTGAGATGCTGCTCATGGCGGCCAAGTGCATGCCGCGGGCTTCTCTAGCGCCCTCACTATCGAGCGCCGCCCGCGCGGCGCATCGCGGGCAAGCCCGCTCCTACATTTGTTGCAACGCACCATGGCCTGACAGACCGCTGTATTAGCCTTGTTTGTACGACGACAATCTTGAGGCTGCCCTGATTGCCTCTCATCAGGCTTTTGTCATGCACCAAGGCTGGCAACGCCTCTCTCACAGGCCATGGCACGTTGCAACAAATGTGGGAGCGGCGGTGCGGCGATCCGACTTGCCCCGCGAAGCGCCGCGCGGGCGGCGCTCGATCTTGAGCACGCCACAAGGCCGCAAGGCATGCACCTAGAGGCCCTGATACGGTCTCTAACCGGACCTAGCGACCTTAAAAACGATAATCCACCGTAGCAAAGTAAGACCGCGGCGCCCCCAACAACCACTGCTCGCCGCTATACGCGGCCACCACATAATCCCGGTTCAGCAAGTTATTCACCTGCAACCCCAACCGCACATCCGGCAGCACCTGCCAGCCGAAATCCGCA
The DNA here is from genome assembly GCF_900536025.1 of Pseudomonas reidholzensis. Classification (GTDB taxonomy): domain Bacteria; phylum Pseudomonadota; class Gammaproteobacteria; order Pseudomonadales; family Pseudomonadaceae; genus Aquipseudomonas; species Aquipseudomonas reidholzensis. The sequence continues at coordinate 225,327 of NZ_UNOZ01000017.1, read as the reverse complement.
TCCACCACGGTATACCCAGGCACCCCCTGACTATTGGCCGTATCCACAAACCGCGCATCCACATAGCGCAGCCCAATCCCCGCATCCACCGCCTGCCCAAACCCCTTGCTCACCCACAGGTTGGCACTGCGTCGCGGCACGTTGTCCGGCCGCTTGCCACTGCGATCCATGGCAACACCGTCGACCATTTCATCGAAGTCGTCATACTTGGCCCGCACCACCGCAGCATTCGCCGAAACCTGCCACTGATTGGCCAACGCCAATTCCACACTGGCCTCCACCCCATCCGACCTTTGCTGCCCAGCCTGCTGCTTCTCGTGGGTAATCGGATCATCCACCAGCAGCTTCTTCTTGACGATGTGATACGCCGCCAACGTCCATTCCCCGCGCCCCTCCCAGAAGCGCTGCTTGAGCCCCAGCTCGGTCTGCTTCGACTCGGTCAGGTCGTAGCTCATCTGCGTAGGGCTGAGGCTGATGAGGTTGCTGACGCCATCCTCACTGGTCGAGTACTGCCCATACAGCGACAAATCATCACTCACCGCAAACACCAGCCCTGCACGCCAGTTGCCGCCACTCAGGCTGCGGTCACTGCGCGTACCGTCGACCAGGTTGTCGCGGTCGATGTGGTTCTGGTCGCGCCGCACTCCGGTCACCAGCGACAACCGCTCGGTCAGCTGGGTGCGGTTCTCGGCGAACAACGCGACCGTGTGCGTTGTGCTCAGGGTGCGGGGCTGCAACGCAGTGGCGCTGTCGAACCAGCCCGGGTCCGGCTGCCACGGGTCGATGTAATCGCCGCCGATATCGTTAAACGGCGAGTTGTTGGTCAGCTTGAAGCGGATCTTGTTGTACTCGGCGCCGACCACGGTCTTGCTGTTCAACCCGAACAGCGCATGGTCGAAGGTAAAGCTCTGGCGGTCGCCGATCTGCTCCTGGGCGTGCTTGATCTCGAGGAAGCCATTGCGCAGCAACTGGCCTCGGTCGGCGTCCCAGTTGTAATTCTCGGCATTGCGCCAGTGGCGACGGCCCTTGATGTAGAACAGCTGGTTGCTGGCGCTGACGCTGTCGCTGAGGGTCCAGTCGGTGTTCAGCCGGGTCCACTCGTCGTGGTAGCGCAGCACAGCATTGCGCACGTTGTACTGCTTGTCGCGCACGCTGTCGCGGTAATGGCCGTCGATCAGCGGGGTGCCGAAGTAGTTCATCGGCTCGGCGTCACCGCGCTCGTGGGCCAGGGTAAAGCTCAAGTCGTCGCTGGCGTCGAAGCGCAGCGCGGCGCTCAGGGCCAGGTTGCGCGAGTCGCCGCGCGCGACGTAGCCGTTGCCTTGCTGCTGGTTGAGGGTGAGCCGATAGCTCAGGCGCTCGCTGAGGCTGCCGCCGCTGTCCAGGCCGAGCTGCTGGCGGTCCCAGGAGCCGTAGCCGAGGCGCAGGTGATTGCGGACTTCGCCGGCAAACGGCTTTTTCGGGATCACGTTGACCACCGCGCCGGTGGCACCTTCGCCGTAGAGCACCGACGCCGGCCCACGCAGCACCTCGATGCGCTCGACCATCCACGGGTCGACCGGGAAGGTCTGGGTGCCGGCACCGGTGTACAACCGCGCGCCGTCGAACAGGGTCATCACCGAGCCGTGGCCGGTGAAGCCGCGCGCGGAGAGCGCCGTGCCGCCATCACCGGGCGTGCCGATGAAGGTGATGCCCGGTGAGCGGGTGACCGCATCCTGTACGGTGAGGTTACTGCGCTGCTGGATCTGCTCGGCAGTGATGCTGGTGGTGCTGGCCGGTGTTTCCAGGGCGCTCAGGCCCAGCCGTGAGCCGGCCTGGGTCGGCGTGGCGAGGTCGACGGCCGGGGCGTCGCGGGTATCGGTGACGGCGGTGGAGGGCAGGGCCACCACGTTGCCGGGGTGCTCTTCGGCCAGCGCCGGAAGGGAAACGGCCAGGCAGGCCGCCAGGGTGTGTAGCGTGTTGATACGGGACATGTCGTTCCACTGTCGCAGGAAGAATGGATCCCGGTGGAAACAACGCAAAGACGAGCAGACACGCACGCAGGCGCGCACGCGCAAACCGGCCTGCGCCCGCCCACCGCGGGTTTGCCAACTGAAGTTGCAGGCCGGTCTCCGGGCTTGCGAGGAGCACGAAACCTTCACCTTCCCATGCATGCGCACAGTGGTCTGTCGAAGGGTTCACTCGCTTACCGTTGCGGGGGCAGCGCCGGACTGGTCGTACGAAACGACGCACCGGCTTCCCGTTTCACCCTGCGCACGGCGGCGCAGGACACCTGAAACTGGCGCGCATCTGACCATCGAACGGAGGGCCAGTCAATCGTTCGGCTGGGGCAGATTTTTGTGACGTGGCGCAGGGTTACGCGTTTTTACTGTTTTTTTTTCGAACTTTTTTGCTCAGGGCTGTCTCGAAGCGCTCGATCGTCATCAACATTCACGTCATGGAGACTGCCACGAATGTTCACCCGTAATCCGCTGCGCCACGCTTGCCTGTTCGCTCTGCTCGGTGCGCCCCTGGCAGCCACTGCCGCCCCGAGCACCGACCCGCAGTTCACCTTCGGCCTGCTCGGCAGCTACGACACCTTCAAGTACGAAGGCGGCTCGGAGTCCGAGAAGGATCACCTGGGTCAAGGCGGCGTGTTCGCCAACTTTGGCAACAAGATGACGGCCGAATCCGGCCTGATCTACCAGGTGGGCGGCCACGCCAAGTATGGCAAGAAAAACGACAACAAGCTCAAGGAAGCCCAGCTCGACCTGGACCTGGGCTGGCGCGCCGCGCTGGACGCGCGCAACTTTGTCGACCTCACCGTGGGTGGCGGTTACAGCTGGTCGCGCTTCGAGCCTGAGCTGAACGGCCTGGACACCGAGCTGACCTACAAGTCGCCGTTCGCCAAGGCTGCGCTGGGCTACAACCACCAGTTCGATGCCGCGACCCTGCGCGTCGAAGTCGGCGCCCGGCATACCCTCGATGGCCGTGCCAAGCTGAAGGTCGATGACTTCGGCAGCGACACCGTGGACATGAAGGACCGCACCAATCCGTACGCCGAAGTCAGCCTGCTGATGAACCAGCAGGGCGGCCTGCCGATCTACGCCGGGGTGTACTACACCCGCACCGAGTACAAGCTCGATGAAGACTCGCCGGTCGCCGACAACACCAAGCTCAAGCGTGACGAGTTCGGCGTCAAGGTAGGCCTGGCGTTCTGATGCTGGCAGGCTGAATCGCCACTCCTACAGGCATTTGCGCTGCACCCTGTAGGAGCGGGCTTGCCCGCGATAGGGCCGGTAAAGACTTCGCAAATCGGACCGTCAACGCCCCCGTCTACGCGACACCCGCGCCTCGATGTTCTTGCGCCCGATCAGCAGCGCAGGCTTCTCCACCACCGGCTCATCGGCCAGCCACTTGTACATCACCAGGCAATCCACCAGCCCCAACCGGGCATGCCGATAGGCCTTGGGCAACCGCCCGACCGTCTCGAAGCCGAGCTTGTGCCACAGCGCCACCGCCACCTCGTTGGTCACCACCACCGAATTGAACTGCAAGGCCAGAAAACCTTCCTGGCGCGCCAGCTTCTGCGAGTGCTCGCACATCAGCTTCGCCACACCCCGCCCACACGCAGCCGGGCAGACCATATACCCGCAGTTGCCGACATGCGCGCCTGGGCCGGCGGCGTTGGCCTTCAGGTAGTAGGACCCGAGCAGCTCACCGTCTTCTTCCGCGACCAGCGTGTGCAGCGGCAACTCGAGCCACAGCTGGCGCGCCTGCTCGACGCTCAGTTGCGGATCGAAGGCATAGGTTTCGCGGGCCTGGACGATGGTCTCGAAGGTTGGCCAGAAGCGCGGAAAGTCTTCTGGGGTCATCGGGCGGATGTGAATCATGGCGGTTCCTGCACGGGCTTGGCCGCCAAGTCTGGTGGGCGCGGCGTCGTCGCGCAAGGGCGACGACGCCGGCAGTGACTCACTCGGTGGCCTTGGCCACGGCATCCAGTGCGCGCGCCGAGTAGACCAGCGCGGCGCCTGCGTTCATCGCCACCGCGACGCCGAGCGCCTCGGCGATCTCCTCGCGGCTGGCGCCGTGCTTGACCGCCTCCTTGGAATGCACGGCGATGCAGCCGTCGCAGCGGGTGGTGACCGCCACGGCCAGGGAGATCAGCTCGCGGGTCTTGGCGTCCAGGTGATTGGTCTTGGCGCCCGCGCCGCTGGCGGTCATGTAGCCGGCCACGGTGTCGGGAGACAGTTGCTTGAGATCACCGATCCCGGCCATCAACTGCTTACGGTAGGCGTCCCAGTCCATCATGCTCATTGTCTTCACCTTGTGAGGTTGCGTCAGGAGCTTTCAGGCTAGTCGAAGGTGGGCGCAGGGAAGGGTGACGATGGTCGGACGGCGATAGCCCTTCGCCAGCGCCGCCGACCGAGCTGTCAGATGTAAATGAACACCAGCACCAAGGCTGCGACCACCAGCCATTTTTCCAGGTAGTAGCGCGTGCGATTGCGCTTCTTCAGCGCCTTGCCGCGCTCGCGGATCTTGTAGATGCGGGTGAACAGGCGGTTGATCCCGCCGGTCTTGTCATTGGCATCGTTGGGCGCGGCGGCGGCGGCCATCACCTTGCGGCTGAACCAGCGGTTGAAGGCTGTCGCCCAGCGGTACTTGAGCGGGCGCTCGACATCGCAGAACAGGATGATCCGGTTGTGCTCGGTGGTGTTGGCGGCGTAGTGGATGTAGGTCTCGTCGAACATCACCGCCTCGCCGTCGCGCCAAGCGTACTTCTCGCCGTCGACGTCGATGTAGCAGCCGTCGTCGTTCGGCGTGTCCAGGCCCAGGTGATAGCGATACGACCCGGCGTACGGATCACGGTGGCGGACCAGCTTGGCGCCCGGCGGCAGGGTGGCGAACATCGCCGCCTTGACCGTGCCGATGCCTTGCAGCAGCTCGGTGGTGCGCGGGCACAGGCTCATCGCCGAGGGGTGGCTCTCGCCGTACCACTTGAGGTAGAAGCGCTTCCAGCCGCTCTTGAAGAACGAGTTGAACCCGACGTCGTCATAGTTTTCAGACTTCTTGATTTCGCCGACGTGCAGCAGTTGCTGGGCTTCTGCGCGGATCTCCTGCCAATGGTCCTTCAGCGGCTGCAGCTCGGGGAAGGCCTCCACCGGCAGGTAAGGCGTGGCCGGGTGCCGGGAAAACAGGTACAGAAAGCTGTTGATCGGGGCGAGGAAACTGGAGTGGTCGCCCAGCTGACGCGTCAGCTTGTGGCGAACCCGACCGCGCAGGTGAACATAGGCGATCGAGAGGACGAAGAGGAGTACGAGTGCGATTTTCATGAACGGACACTTGTCGAAAATGGCCATGCGCCATGGCGTGAGCCCGCCAGCATAAACAATCGTGAAACGACTTTGTACTTCTTGTTACATCTGCGCTGGGGGACTTTGGTGTAATGGCCTGCAGCGTGCGCAAACGTTTCAACTCGCGCTTTGGTCCTGGAATGCGCAGCGAAACGGTACACTCAGGGCACCCGTCCCATCATTCTGGAGCCCCCATGGCCAAGGAAGCCCGACCCAGCGGCACCCCGTTCAAGCGGGTGTTCTTTGCCCTCACGGTCAGCGATGCGCAGCGCCGCGAGATGGCGCATTGGCGACGTGCACTGAACCTGCGCAGTGGCAAGCCGGTGCCGGCGGAAAACTTCCACCTGACCTTGCTGTTCGTGGGCGATGTGGAGGCCGCGCAGGTGCCCGCGCTGTGCGCTGCGGTCGACAACCTCAAGCGCCCTGGCGGGCCATTACGGGTGGTGCTGGACCGTTTGCAGGTCTGGCCGCGGCCGGGCGTGCTGGTGCTGGAAGCGAGCGAAACCCCACCGGCCTTGCGCCAGTTGGTCTATGCCCTGGAGCAAGCGGCGCTGCCCCTGGGCATTGCCCAGCAACAGCGCGAATACCGCCCGCACCTGACCTTGTCACGCGATTTTCACGGCCAGGTGCCGGAGGCCAGCACGGCAGCGGACTTCTACCTGACGGCCCGCCACTTCACCCTCTTCGAGTCGCGCAAGGGCCGATACTGGCCCTTGGCGCAGTGGCCCCTGGCGGACTGAGCCGGGTTCAGAACTGCGGCGTGTACTTGACCGTCAGCATGAAGTTGCGCGGCTCGCCGTAGTTGTTGCTGCCGTTGAGCTGGTTGAAGCCCGCTACCCAGTACTTCTTGTCGAAGAGGTTGTTGGCGTTAACCGCCAGGTTGATTTCCGGGGTCAGCTGGTAGGCCACGCGGCCGCTCCAGACGGTGTAGCCCGGCACGGTGTAGGTGCTTTCGTAGCCCAGGGTGTGGCTCTGGGTGGTGAAGCCCAGGCCGGTGCTCCAGCGCTGGCCGTCCACTGGCAGGGTGTAGTCGGCCCAGGTGCGCAGCATGTGCTTGGGTGTCCACTGGCTGAACGTGCGGCCCTCGTTGTCCGGATCGTCGAGGTACTTGGTGGTGTTGTAGGTGTAGCCGGCGAACAGTTGCAGGCCGCTGACCACTTCACCGCTGATCTCGGCTTCGACACCTTGGCTGCGCACCTTGCCCGAGGCCATCGAGCAGAAATAGTCGCCACACTCCGAGTTCATGTCGGTGACCGCGCGGTTTTCCTGGTCGTAGCGGAACACCGCGATCGAGGTGTTGACCCGGCCATCGAACAGTTCGCCTTTGAAGCCGGTCTCGTAGTTGCTGCCGATGATCGGCTTGAGCGCTGTTTCGCCGGCCGCACGCTCGGTCTGCGGGGTGAACACGTCGGTGTAGCTGGCGTACCACGACCACTCGCGGGTCAGGTCGTAGACGAAGCCGGCGTACGGGGTCACTTCGCCCGACTCGGTCATGCGGCTGGTCGGATAGCGGGTGCCGGCGTCGGTCGGGTTGTTGAAGTCGATCGAATCCCAGCTGTAGTCGAACCAGCTGACACGGGTGCCGACGACCAGGGTCAGGTCCTCGGTTGGCTTGATGCGCCAGGCGCCGTACAGGCCCTTCTGCCGAATGTCATAGCTGGCCTTGTTGTGGCGACCGATTGGGCCGGCGAGCAAACTGTCGCGGCTCGGCTCCGGGCGGTCGTGGTCGATGTCGAAGAGGTTGTCGGTGGTGGGGCTGAACTTGCGCCAGTAGGCGTCATCCGAGGTCAGCTTCGAGTAGTTGCCGCCCAGGGTGATTTCGTGGGCCAGGGCGCCAGTGTCGAAGTGACCGACCACGTTCATGTCCAGGCCCAGCTTGGTGTTGTGGAAGTCGGTGATCCAGTCGGCGTAGGTCAAGCCGCTGCCATCGGCGGCCACGCCCTGGCCGCTCGACTGCACGCGCTGGTGGGTGGAGGTGTTGGTCTCGTCCATGCGCACGGCGGCAGCCTTGAACGCCCAGTCGTCGTTGAAGCGGTGCTCCAGGTCGAGGTAGTAGGTGGTGGCGTCGGTTTCGGCGCGGCTCCAGCGGGCACCGGTGTAGGTCGAGCGGGGCAGGTCCACGGCCTTGCCGGTGGTGTAACGGGGGATGCCGCGCAGCATCGGCCGTGACTGCTCACGGCTGTAGCTGATGCCGCCGCCAATCGTCGTCGAGTCGTTCAGGTCGATGTCCAGTGCGCCGTACAGCGAGTGGGTCTTGCTCCACTGGTAGTCGATGAAGCTGTCGCTCTGGTCTTCGTCGACCACCACCCGCCCGCGCACGTTGCCGCTGCTGGTCAGCGGCCCGCCGGCGTCCAGTTGCAGGCCGTAGTGGTCCCACGAGCCGGCCTTGCCGGTAATGCTCACGGTCGGTGCGGCCTGGCCGCGCTTGCGCACCAGGTTGATCGCGCCGCCCGGGCTGCCGGTGCCCTGCAGCAGGCCGGAGGAACCCCGCAGGATCTCGACGCGGTCGAAGAACACCAGGTCCTGGGTGGCCCAGTTGCCCAGCGAGTAGTTGTTCCGCGGGATCGGCACGCCGTCGTACTGCCAGTCGTCGATCTGGAACCCGCGCGAGGTGATCACCATGCCCGGGCCGATGCCTTGCGCGCCGACGATACCGGTGGTGTGGTTGAGCGCGTCCTTGAGGTCGGTGATGCCCTGGTCGTCGAGTTGCTTGCGGGTGATCACGGTGACCGACTGGGGGATTTCCTTGAGCGTGTGGGTGCCCTTGCCGAGGGTTACCGCGCGCGCGGCGTACGAGCCGCTGCCTTCGCTGGTGGCATTCAGGTAGTTGTCGGTGACGCTGGTCGCGCCCAGCTCCATCACGTCGCCGCCGAGGCTGGCCGGGGCCACGCTGAAGTGGCCGCTGGCGGTGACCCGCAATTGCAGGCCGCTGCCGGCCAGGGCGGCCTGCATGGCCTGTTCGGCACTCATCTGGCCGACCACTGCGGGCGCCTGCTTGCCGCGCACCAGTTCGGGCTCCAGGGCGATGATGTGGCCGCTCTGGCTGGCGATGCGGTTGAGCGTGGTGGCCAGGCTTGCCGCCGGCAGGTTGAACGACAAGGTCTGCGCCTGGGCGAGGGCACTGAGGCTGCTCAGGGCGACGACGAGGGGCAGGGCGCGGGGCCAGTTGTTGTGCACGGTGTTCTCCCGATTTCGAATTGGCTGTCAGGAGATAGGTGGGACGAGAAATGAAAACCGGACACGCTTGCTAATGATTTTCAAAAATATTTTCACTTAGAACGGCGCGGCCCGATCAAGGTCAGCCACGGGCCGTAGCTTTCAAGCTCGACCGGCAGCGTCTCCGCCAGTGCCGCCAGGGCCTGCTGCGGCTGGTCGAGCGGGAATACCCCTTGTACGCGCAGGTCACGGATCGTCGGTGCCAGGCGGATATAGCCGCGCTGATAAGGGCGCAGGGCGTCGATGACCGCGTGCAGTGGCTCATCGAGCACCTCCAGCTTGCCGTCGAGCCAGGCGGCGCGTTGCTGCTGTTCGCCGCCCAGGCGCTCGATGCCGCTGGGCCGCAACAGCGCGGCCTGGCCTTGTTGCAGGTCCTGATGGCGGCCATCGACAAGGCTCGCACGCACGCTGTGCTCGAGCACCACGACCCGCGTTGCGGCGGGCTCCTGGCTGACCAGAAAACGCGTACCCAAGGCCTCGACCTGGCCTTGCGCGGTGCGCACGCGCAACGGCCGACGCGGGTCACTGGCGACCTGGATCAGCAGCTCACCGTGGCGCAGGACCACCAGGCGTTGCTGGCTATCGAACAGCAGGTCGACGGCACTGGCGCTGTTCAGGCTCAGGCGGCTGCCGTCGTCGAGGGTGTAGGTGCGCCGTTGGCCGGCGGCGGTGTGCAGGTCGGCCAGCCAGGCCTGGGCGCTGTCACTGCGCCAGCCGGCCCACAGGCCGCCACCGAGCAGGCCGAGGCCGGCCAGGCTGCGCAGCACGTCGCGGCGCGAGCGGGTTGGTTGCAGCAACAACCGACGGGCCTCGCCGGCCTGGCCGGGGGCGCGCTGGTCGAGCGCGCGCAAGGCTGCGCAGGGGCGGCCGAGGCGCTGCTGCAGCCTATCCCAGGCCTGCTGGTGGCGCGGGTCCTGGCCCAGCCAGTGCTCCAGGCGGCGCAGCAATGCGGCATCGGGGGTGCGCGCGTTGAGTTCGACCATCCAGTCGATGGCCTGCTCGGTGACGCTGTCCAGCGGGTGGCTGCTCATGGTTGCAGCTCGCTCAGGTAGCACTGGCGCAGGGCTTGTTTCATGTAGCGGCTGACGGTGCGTTCGGACAGCTCGAGCTTGGCGGCGATGTCGACGTAGCTCATGCCGTCGAGCTGGCTGTAGAGGAAGGCGGTCTTGACGATCACGGGCAAGCCGTCGAGCACCTGGTCGATGCTCACCAAAGCTTCGATCAGCAGCAGCTGTTCTTCTGCCGAGGGGGCGACCTGCTCCGGCAGGTGGCCGAGGCGCTCGAGGTAGGCGAGCTCGAGTTGCCGGCGGCGGTGGCGGTCGAAGATCAGCCGGCGGGCGATGGTCGAGAGGTAGGCGCGGGGTTGCTCGATGCTGTCGGGGTCGACGCGGGCACCGAGCATCTGGCAGAACGCTTCGGCTGCGGTGTCTTCGGCATCGGCGCGGTTGCGCAGGCGTTTGTGGATGTGTTGGAGCAGCCAGCGGTGGTGGTCGCTGAAGAAGAAGCCCAGCTTGCGGGTCGAGGTGCTGTCCAACGCCTGGTATCCGGTGTGAGTGTGAATCGTTCTCAATGGTAGCTGGGTCGTTTGGGGTATCGCAATGGGGGGGATGAATTGGTGGGGTACGGTGGGGGGGGCGGGGGGGGACTGGGCTGGCATCCCCGTGCGGTGGAATGGGTGGGCTTATCCATTGGGTGTGGCGCGGCCACTGGCCCCTTCCGCCCTTACGGCGGGTCACTTTTGGCAAACGCCCCAAAAGTAACCAAAAGGTCTTGGCTCCTGCATCCGGCCCTCCGCTGCGCTACGGGTTCCCTCACTCCGGCCTTGCTCCCGCGAGGACCGGGCTGTACGGGCCTTCCTGGCCCGCAGCCCTTGCCGGCCTTCCTGGCCGTCACCTCGCTCCGCAAGACCTCCGTTCGGCCTCCTGAAGTCGCGGTAGATCAAGATCACACGCCAGATCAAGGGCCAGATCAAGATCGAGATCAAGGGCCAGGGCAACGGCAACGGCTGGCGAATCGCTGCGCTCTCGCTGGTTTATGAGAGCAGTACCGCGTGGTAGCGCCAGGATTTGTGTTTGCCGCTCTGGCCCCGCGATGGCGGTGAGCTGTTGCTATCAGGCGACGGCCTCGGCGTGGGCAAACAGGCGCTGGCCCACTTGCCGAGCCTGGGCCAGGTTGGCCTGGTTGTCTTGGCTTTCGCTGTTGGCGAGCAGGGTCGAGCCGAGCACCCGCGCGCCGCAGTAGTCGAAGATGCCATGTTCGATCTGGGTCGCCATGGCGTGGCCGTAACCGTGCCGTTCGAAGGTAGCGGCGTCGGCCCCGGCGACACCGACCAGGTGCACCGGCAGGCCGTCGAGCTTTTTGATCAGCTTGCCATCGGCGTGGTAGTCGAACGCCCAACCGTTGCTGAATACCCGCTCGACCCAGCCCTTGAGCAGCGCTGGCAAGGACCACCAGTAGATCGGGTAGACCAGCACCAGCGCGTCGGCGCGTTCGATACGCGCTTGCTCGGCCAGGACATCAGCGGGCGGTGAGCCGAGGCGGCGGTGCACGGCATGGTCGGCGAGGCTGAAGCGCGGGTCGAAGGCTTCTTTGCCCAGGTCGGCGATTTCGCTGCTGTGGCCGGCGCTGGCCAAGCCTTCGGCGACCTGCTGGGCTAGGGCATGGGTGAGGGAGTCGGGGTCGTGGTGGCCGATGACGATCAAGGCTTTCATGCGGGACGCTCCAGGGAGGGGTGCGGGATAGCCATGAGGGCTATATACTCAAGGTAAGTTACCGTTGGTAAGTTACTTTTGGTAGGTAGTCGATGTCAAGCGATGACAAATCCCCCCCACGTAAACGCCTGTCGCGTGAAGAGCGGCGCCGGCAGTTGCTCGACATGGCCTGGCAGATGGTCCGCGAGGAAGGCACCGACGCCTTGAGCCTGGGGCGTCTGGCCGAGCAGGCGGGGGTCACCAAGCCGGTGGTCTATGACCATTTCGAGACGCGCATGGGGTTGTTGGTGGCGCTGTATCAGGAGTACGACGCGCGCCAGACGGCCATGCTCGATACGGCCTTGGCGTGCGCCGAGGCCACGCTTGAAAGCCGTGCGAGGGTGATTGCCGAGGCCTATGTCGATTGCGTCATGACCCAGGGGCGGGAGATTCCTGGGGTGAGCGCGGCGTTGGCCGGCTCGCCGGAAATGGAGGCGCTCAAGCGGGCGTATGAGGGGCCGTTTCTGGAGAAGTGCCGGCTGGCCCTGGCGCCGTTCGCAGCGCGTGGTGATGTCGGGGCGGCGGGGTTGCGGGTGTTGCTGGGGGCGGCGGAGGCGTTGTCATTGGCCGCGGCAGGTGGCGAGCTCGACGCCATCGAGGCCAAGCAGGAGTTGCAGGCGACCATCGTGGCGATGGTCGGACGTCATTGAATCAGGCACGCCGGCCTCACACCGGCAGGCTCTGGTAAGGCTGCTCATCCCCCGGGCTGTGCTCGAACTGGCGCTTGTATTCGCGGCTGAACTGCGAGGTGCTCTGGTACCCGACCCGGTGCGCCGTCTGCGCCACGCCCAGGCCTTCACCGATCAGCATCTGCTGTGCCTTGAGCAGGCGCAGGCGCTTGAGGTATTGCATCGGCGCCATGTCGGTACAGCGCTTGAAGTGCTCGTGGAAGGTCGACACGCTCATGTTCGCGCAACTGGCCAGCGCCTCCACGCTCAACGGCTCGGCATAATGCTCGCGCAAGTACGCCAGCGCCGCGCCGATCCGGGCAAAGTGCCCCTGCTGCTCGACCAGCGCCCGCAACACCCCGGCCTGCGGCCCACGCAGGGCGGTGTAGAGCACCTCGCGCACCCGCGCCGGGCCGAGCACCTTGGCATCCAGCGGATCCTGCAGGCACTGCAGCAGCCGCTCGACGCTCTCGCGCATCGGCGCATCGAGTGCCGCGGAGGTCATCGACTGCGGCGTCTGCGCCTGCACCTCGGCATCCGGTGCCAGGGCCATGTGCTGCACCAGCTCGCTCAGCACCGTGCGGTCGATGTCCACCGCCACGCCCAGCAGCGGCGCCTCGGCGGTGGCGAAGGTCTCGCACATGAACGGCACCGACAGTGCCTGCACCAGGTAATGGCCGGCGCCGTACTCCAGCGTGCGCGGGCCCAGCCGCGCCAGTTTGCTGCCCTGGGCAAGGATCATCAGGCTCGGTTCGTAGATCTGTGGGCTGCTGGCCACGTAGTGATCCCAGCTCAGCACCTGCACCTGCGCCAGGTGCGTGGGGACGAACCCAGGGCGCGTGGCCAGGCTGCGGATCAGCGAGCAGAGCGGGGCATTGGCGTCGACGTGGCGGGTGAGCTGCATGAGGGACCAGAGCAGAGAATCAGACACTGGCATTCTCGCAGATTGAACGTCCAGCGCCAGGTGCAAGATCACAGGTTCGGAGAATCAGGCATGCATGCCGGAGAATCTACGGTGGTGACGACAGGCGAGGATCTGGAAAATACGCAGCCTGAATCGTTTCACTTTACTGAGAGGTCTCGCATGTATACCGCCATCGGTTACGCCGCCCACACCCCGACCAGCCCGCTGGTGCCCATGACCTTCGAGCGCCGCAGCCCGCGTGCCGACGACGTCGCCATCGAGATCCTGTACTGCGGCGTCTGCCACTCCGACATCCACCAGGCGCGTAACGAGTGGGGCATCGCCGTGTACCCGCTGATGCCGGGCCACGAGATCGTCGGCCGGGTGACCGCGGTCGGTGCCAAGGTCAGCCAGCACAAGGTCGGTGACCTGGTGGGCGTGGGCTGCATGGTCGACTCGTGCCGCCACTGTGAAGCCTGCGCCAAGGACCTGGAGCAGTACTGCCTCGAAGGCCCAACCATGACCTATGCTACCCCCGACCGCGTCGACGGCAGCAACACCATGGGCGGCTACTCCAACAGCATCGTCGTCAGCGAGCACTTCGTCCTGCGCATCCCCCAGGGCCTGGACCCGGCCAGCGCCGCGCCGATCCTCTGCGCCGGTATCACCACCTACTCGCCGCTCAAGCACCACGGCGTCGGCCCTGGCCACAAGGTGGGCATTCTCGGCATGGGCGGCCTGGGCCATATGGGCATCAAGTTCGCCAAGGCGCTGGGCGCCGAAGTGACCCTGTTCACCCGCTCTGCGGCCAAGGCTGAAGAAGCCCGTCGCCAGGGCGCCGACCATGTGATCGTGTCCACCGATGCCGAGCAGATGCGTGCGGCGGCGGGGCGCTTCGACTTCCTGCTCGACACCATTCCGGTGCAGCACGACCTGAATCCGTACCTGGAAACCCTGACCTTCGACGGTGTGCACATTCTGGTAGGCCTGATCGAGCCGGTCGAACCACCGGTGCATGCGGCCAACCTGGTGATGAAACGTCGGGTGCTCGCTGGCTCGCTGATCGGCGGCATCGCCGAGACCCAGGAAGTGCTGGATTTCTGCGCCGAGCATGGGATCACTTGCGATATCGAGATGCTCGATATCCGCAATATCAACCAGGCGTATGAGCGGATGATCGTGGGTGACGTGAAGTACCGCTTCGTGATCGACATGGCCACCCTGAAGGGCTGAAGCACTGTCCAGCGGGGGCCGTACCGCCCCCTTCGCGGGCAAGCCCGCTCCTACAGGGACCGCGCAAATCTCCACAACAGCGCTATCCCTGTGGGAGCGGGCTTGCCCCGCGAAGAGGCCGGTGCTGGCCTCACGCTCATGACTGGCTAGCCGCTTACCAGGCCAGTGGCTTGTCCAAGCCTTTCCAGAACAACCAACGGCGCACTTCGCCATGCTCGCCGGTACCGATCTGCCAGTCTGGCCGGCCACTGTCCAGGGCGATCACCGAAATGAACCCGGCATAGCTGGCCGCCACCAACGTGCGGCCATCGGCGCTGATGTCCATGGCGCTGATGGTCGAGCCGAGGTAATGCTGCCAGTGCTCGCTGCCGTCCTCGGCAAACGCCCGCAGGTACCCATGGGCATCGCCAATGATGTATTCACCCTCACGCGCCACCCCGGCATAGACCCGCGCGCCATCCTCCACCAATGGAGTGCGCGGATCGTCGCTGTAGTACTCGGTGTCCAGCCCAGGCAGGTCCGCGGTTTTTACCCCGAGCGTGCCGCCGTTGTAGAAGTGGCAGGCGTTGAGCAGCAGGTGGTCTCCACGCCGGTTGAACAGGGCAAAGTGCGGATACTCGCCACCCGGGCCGATCTCGGCCACCCGTTGCAGGTGTTCGTCGAAGACCAGATGGCGGGTGCACTGGTCGCCAACGGCGATCAGCCGGCCATCGGCAGACACCGCGCCATGCTCCATGGACAGGCCCAGGGCAATGTCGTCCGGGTCTATCCCTTCGACCAGGTCCTCGAGGATCGACTGCTCGTCACGCAACAGCCGCGTCGCCCCGTCGCTGGCCAGGACGAAGATCCCTTCGCTGCTGACCAGCAGCACCCGCTGGCCATCCGGAAACGGCACCAGGCTGGTGGGCGTCGGTGGCAGGTCGAACGGTTCGAACGGATACCCCGGCGGCAGCCCTTCGAGGCCATGCGGCCAGGCCAGCCGGGCAACCTGCGGGCCGCCCCAGCCATCGGTGATGCGCACGCACTCGGCGTTGGCCAAGGCGAAGTAACGGCGCTGTGGGCAGCGGCCGAAATGCTCGACGCCAATCACCGGGGTCACGCTGCGACCCTCGATGCGCACCACCTGGCCTTTGTCGTAGGGCATGCCGATGCGTGCCAGCAGGCTGCCGTCGTCGAGCAGCAGGACGTTGGCAATGCCTTGCCCGTGCTGCTCGAGCAGTGGCAGCAGTGGCTGGTGCGCAGGCGGCCAGGCCGCACGAAAGGCCTGGCATTGCGGCTCGTCGATACCCGGCTGATTGATGGCCTGCAGGGCGGCCTGCCAGGCCGGCAGCAGGTGTTCGGTGGTGGGCGCCGCAGGCTCCTCGAGGTTGTCCCAGCCGTGTGCGCGGCCTTGCGCGACGTAGTGGTTGATGGCCTGTGCATAGGCGCTGACGGCCTGCTGCCACTGTTGCTGGGCGTGCTGCTTGTCCATGGGCGGATCGGGCTCCTTGTTCCGCGGTCTGTCATAAAGAACGCGCATGGTACTCCGCTTGCACCGCGGTTGTGAGGCCCGGGCTTGGCGCGTACCATGCCGGCATCCTTTCAATAATATCTGTCCGCACCCGCCAGAGCGCCCTCGCGCTGGTCGGCTTGTGCGTCGTCGTCCTTTTTCTGGAGTTGCACCCCGTATCCATGAATGGTCCCATCCCTACATCCATGCCCACGTCCGTGGGCGGCGGCAGTTGGCTGAGCGTGATCGCGCTGGCCCTGGCGGCGTTCATCTTCAATACCACCGAGTTCGTGCCGGTGGCGCTGCTCAGCGACATCGGCCACAGTTTCGACATGAGCACCGCCCAGGTCGGCCTGATGCTGACCATCTATGCCTGGGTGGTGGCGCTGGCATCGCTGCCGATGATGCTGCTGACGCGCAACGTCGAGCGGCGGCGGCTGCTGATGTTCGTGTTCATCGTGTTCGTCGTCAGCCACCTGCTGTCGTGGATGGCGCAGAGCTTCGCCATGCTGCTGGTCAGCCGTATCGGCATCGCCTTGTCGCATGCGGTGTTCTGGTCGATCACGGCGTCGCTGGCGGTGCGCGTGGCGCCGCCTGGGCAGCAGTCCAAGGCGCTGGGGCTGCTGGCCACCGGCACGACCCTGGCGATGGTCCTGGGCATCCCGCTGGGGCGCGTGGTGGGTGAGGCGCTGGGCTGGCGGGTGACGTTCCTGTGCATCGGCGGCGTGGCGCTGGCGACCATGCTCTGCCTGATGAAGTCGTTGCCGCTGTTGCCGAGCCAGAACTCCGGCTCGTTGCGCAGCCTGCCGGTGCTGTTCAAGCGCCCGGCGCTGGTCATCACCTACCTGCTGGTGACGCTGGTGATCACCGCGCAGTTCACCGCCTACAGCTACATCGAGCCGTTTGCCCTGCATGTGGCGCAGATCGGCGGCGAGCGCACCACCTTGCTGTTGCTGCTGTTCGGTGGCGCCGGGGTGCTTGGCTCGGTGCTGTTCAGCCGCTACAACGACCGCTTCCCGCAGGTGTTCCTGGTCGGCTCGATCGGCTGCCTGGCGGCGTGCCTGTTGTTGCTGTTGCCGCTGTCGGGCACCTTCAGCCTGTTTGCCGTGCTGAGCATGTTCTGGGGCGTGGCGATCCTCAGCTTCAGCCTGGCGCTGCAATCCAAGACCCTCAAGCTCGCCTCGGATGCGACCGATGTGGCCATGGCGCTGTTCTCCGGGATCTACAACATCGGCATTGGCGGCGGGGCCCTGCTGGGCAGCATCGTCAGCAGCCAGACGGGCGTGGCCAATATCGGCCTGGTCGGCGGCGCGGTCGCGGTGCTGGGGCTGGTGATCGCCGTGGCCAGCACCCGGCGCTTTCGTGAAGCGGCGGTGACTGCACCGGGGCCTGTCTGAGTTGCTGGCGCTGACGCCATCGCCTCAGCGCAACAGCGCTGACCAGGCTGACGCGATCAGCAGCCACGCCAACACCTGATTGAACCGCCGCAGCCGTTGCGGCGACTGCAACCAGCGGGCGCTGCCCACCCCGAGCAGCGCCCAGGCGGTCATGCACGGCAGGGCGATCAGCAAGAAGATCAGCGCCAGGTGCCACACCGGCTGGCCTGGCGCGGCGAACACGCCGATCACCGCCACCGCCATCAACCACACCTTGGGGTTGATGATCTGCAACGACGCCGCGCTCAGCGGCCCGAAGCCCTGTCGCTCGGCTGCCTGCAACGGCTCGCCCGCCGCGCGCAGCAGTTGCCAGCCCAGCCAGCTCAGCCACAGCACGCCCAGCCAGCTCATCAGCTGTTGCGCCAGCGGGTGGCGCAGCAGTACCTCGGCCAGCCCCAAACCCACCCCCCAGACCATCGCCGCAGCGGCCAGGCAGGCTGCCAGGATCGGCGCCACGCTGGCGCGCAGGCCACGGCGGGCGCCATGCGCCAGGATCAACAGGTTGGTCGGCCCGGGGCTGATACTGGCCACCAGGGCGAACAGGACAAAGGGCAACAGGGACTGCGGCATGGCAAACGACTCCACTCGATCGGAGCCCCATGCTCGCCGTTGGCGGCGGCCTAGTCTGGAAGCTTTGAGCAACGGCGTCGGTAATCGGCGGGGGTCAATTGATAGGCCCGGCGGAACCAGCGACCCAGGTGGCTCTGATCGGCAAAACCGAGCGCGGCGGCGACCTCGGCCGGGGTCTCGCCGCGCGCCAGCCGTTGCCGGGCACGGGCCACCCGCAGTTGGATCAGGTAAGCATGCGGGGCCAGGCCAAAGGCGGCCTTGAAGGCACGCGTGAGGCGGAACCGGTCGACCCCGCAGGCCTGGGCCAGGTCGTTGAGGCCGATGTCCTGGTGCAGGTGGGCATGCAGGTAATCACGCGCCACCTGCGCTGTCAGCGGCAGGCGTGGGTCGGGGTTGAGCCGTTTGCGCCAGTGCAGGTGCTGGGTCAGGCAGGCCAGCAGGTCGTCCAGGGCGGTCTGGCGGACGATGCGCAGGTGCTCGCCGTGCAGCGCCTGAAACGCTCGGTAGGTCGCGCCGCTGAGGCCGGCGTCGCGGCTCAGGGTGGCGGCGAAGCTGGGCAGGCCATCGCTCGGTGCCTGCTCGAACAGGGCGCGCAGTTCAGCCTCCAGCCAGTTCGGGTCGAGGTACAGGGTCGAGTAGGTAAAGCCGTCCGCGGTCGGCGCGTGACCATCGTGGAGCTCGCCAGGCTCGAGCAGAAACACCTCACCCGGTGTACTGAGGTGGCGCGCGCGCCGGCAGTGAAACTGCTGCACGCCTTGTTCGGTGACGCCCACCAGGTAGCTGTCGTGCCAATGCGGGTCGTAGGCATGGCCGGTGAAATGCGCCCGCACCGACTCGATGCCGGTGTCGGCGTCCTGGCAGAGGTCGATCCAGTTGCTCATGGCGACGGTCGCATGGGGAGGGTGGTTACTGTAGCGCACGGCTGGCCGTCAGGTTTAGAACGAATGTGCAGTGGGTCTCCGGGGATTTTCGCCATTCCTTTGAAAGTGTTGCTGGATTTGGGCGGTTTTCCCGCAGCTGAAGCGCGTTAAGATGCGCGTCACCTCTCTACTCCCAAGGAATTCTTCGATGGACACCGTTGCCCTGGCCAAGCGCCGCTACACCACCAAAGCCTACGATGCCAGCCGGCGCATTCCCCAGGCGACCGTCGATACCTTGCTCGAGCAACTGCGCCACAGCCCGTCGTCGGTCAACTCGCAGCCCTGGCATTTCATCGTTGCCGACACCGAAGAAGGCAAGGCGCGCCTGGCCAAGAGCACCGAAGCCTTCGCCTACAACACCGCAAAAATCCTCAATGCGTCGCATGTGATCGTGTTTGCCGCACGTACCGAGATGCCCGATGCCCACCTGCACGCGGTGCTCGAGCAGGAAGCCAGCGACGGCCGTTACCGCAACGAGCAGGCCCAGCAGACGCAGGACCAGACTCGCCGCTTCTACGTCGACCTGCACCGCTTCGACCAGAAGGACCTGCAGCACTGGATGGAGAAGCAGACCTACCTGGCGCTTGGCACCGCGCTGCTCGGCGCTGCCGCGCTGGACCTCGACGCCACGCCGATCGAAGGCTTCGACAGCAAGGCCCTGGATGCCGAGCTGGGCCTGCGCGAACGTGGCTTCACCAGCGTCGTGCTGCTCAGCCTGGGTTACCGCAGCCCGGATGACTTCAATGCCGGCCTGAGCAAGTCGCGCCTGCCGGCCGCGAACGTGTTCACCTTCCTCTGAGGTTGCCGCTCAGCGCTGGCAGGTCGGGTCGAGCAGCGGCGTCAGGCGTTCGCTCAAGGCCTCGACCAAGGCGCTGACCTTCGGCAGATGGCCGCGGCTGCGGCGCCACGCCAGGTGGATCGGCAGGCCTTCGCTGGTGAAGCCTGGCAGCACCTGCACCAGCGTGCCCTCGTCGAGCTGGCGCTGCACCAGCCAGGTCGGCAGTTGGGCGATACCGTGCCCGGCCATGATCGCCATGGCCTGGCCCTCACCGTCGCCAATCGCCAGCCGACCGGGCATCGCCTTCATCTCATCGACGCCTTGCCGGCTGCCGGCAAAGTGCAGGTCGGGGGTGCTGCCGTCGGCGCAGGCGTACAGCACGCAACCGAGCGCCCGCAACGCCTGCTCGTCGCCCGGCGTGCCGTGCGCGGCGAGGTAGCCCGGTGACGCGCAGAACACCAGGCGCTGGCTGCCCAGGTAGCGATGTTCGATGCCCGGCGCCCAGCCGTGTGGCCCGCCGATGCGCACGACGATATCGATGGCGTCTTCGGCCAGGTCGACGAAGCGGTCGGACAGGGTAATGTGCGGCTGCAGGCGCGGATGACGCTGGGCAAACGCCAGCACCGCCGGTAGTGCGTGCAGGCGGCCGAAGCTGGCCGGCAGGTCGATGCGCAGCTTGCCGCAGGGCTCCTTCTGCTCATCGTGCAGCGCCAGCTCCGCTTCTTCGATATCGGCCAGCACGCGGGTGCAGGTGCGGTAGTAGCGCGTGCCGGCATCGCTGAGCAGCAGGCGGCGGGTGGTGCGTTCGAACAAGCGCACCTGCAGGCGTTTTTCCAGGCGGGCCACGCCCTTGCTCACGGCCGAGCTGGTCAGGTGCATGCGCTCGGCGGCTGCAACGAAACTGCCGGCGTTGGCCACGTTGACGAAGAAGTCGATGTCTTTCAGGTGTTCGGATACCGGCATGGCGCACTCGTGATTGCTGAACAGGGTTCATCTGATTGCGGAAAAACCACCCGTAATGAGAACACGATTCCCGAGTAAGCTGGCAGGCTTTCTGTTCAAGAGCCAGATACCGATGCAAACCTGTTCCCCGACCGCACCCGCGGTTGCCGCCTCAGCCCCCCGTACCGGGCTGGCTATCCTGCTGTTCGCCGTGGGCGGCTTCGCCTTGTTGACCACCGAGTTCATCATCCTCGGCCTGTTGCCGGGGCTGTCCCGCGACTTGGGGTTGTCGGTCGCCGCCGCCGGGCAGCTGGTCACCTTGTTTGCCGTGACGGTGATGCTCTGCGGGCCGTTTCTGACGGCCTGGCTGTCGTCGTTCGAGCGCAAGAAGCTGTTCATCGCCATCGTCCTGGTGTTCGCCGCGTCCAACGCGCTGGCCGCCATGGCCCCCAACGTCTGGGTGCTGGCGCTGGCACGCTTCGTCGCCGCGCTGGCGCTGCCGGTGTACTGGGGCACGGCCAGTGAGAGCGCCGGGCAACTGGCCGGCCCGGGGCGTGAAGGCTGGGCGGTGGCCAAGGTCTATCTGGGCATCACCGCCGCGTTCGTCTTTGGTATTCCGCTGGGCACCCTGGCCGCTGGGCTGGTGGGCTGGCGGGGCAGCTTCTGGCTGCTGGCCGGGTTGTGCCTGCTGGTGGCGCTGCTGATGTGGGCCTGGTTGCCGAAGCTGCCGGCCGTGCCGGCGCGGGAGCAGGGCGTGCGGCAAACGGTGATCCTCCAGGACCGTCGCTTCGTTGCCCATGTGCTGTTGTCGGCGCTGGTGTTTACCGCCATGTTCACCGCCTATACCTACCTGGCCGAGATCCTCGAACAGGTCGCTGCGGTGCCCGCGGCGCAGGTTGGCTGGTGGCTGATGGGCTTTGGCGTGGTCGGCATGCTCGGCAACAGCCTGGCCGGGCGCATTGTCGACCGCAGCCCGTTGGGCGCGACGGTGTTGCTGTTGGTGATTCTCGCCGTGGGCATGGCCGCCGTGACACCGGCGGTCTCCAACCCGACCTTGCTGCTCGGCGCTTTGGCGCTGTGGGGCGTGGCCTATACGGCGCTGTTCCCGGTGTGCCAGGTGCGGGTGATGCAGGCCGGGGCCAGGGCGCAGGCGCTGGCCGGGACCTTGAACGTGTCGGCAGCCAACGGCGGGATTGCCGTCGGCGCCGCGCTGGGTGGCCTGGTCATCGAGCTGCTCGGCACTGCGGCCCTGGGCTATGTGGCGAGTGGCATCGCGGCGCTGGCGGTGGTCGCGACCCTGCTGTTGATGGCAGGCGACAAACGCCAGGGCTGACCGCTTACCAGAGTGCCGGGGTTGCCGCTGCCAGCACGCGGGTGAACACGGCGATGGCCGTGTCGACCTCCGCCTCGCGGGTATAGCGCCCGAGGCTGATGCGCACGCTGCTGCGCGCCTGCTGGTCGCTCAGCCCCAAGGCCAGCAACACATGCGAGGCGGCATTGCTGGCGGAGTTGCACGCCGAGGTGGTCGACAGCGCCAGCTCACCAGCCAATGCCGCGCTGTTGAAGCCGTTGACGTCTATGCGCAGGTTGAGCGTGTTGGGGATGCGCTGCAGCGGGCAGCCGTTGAGCGCCACGCCGGGCAGCGCCAGCAGGCCGGTGCGCAGGCGCTCACTCAACCGATGGATCGCCTGCTGTTCGCCTTCGCCTGGGTGACCGGCGAGGGCGAAGGCACTGCCCATGCCAACAATCTGGTGGGTGGCCAGGGTGCCGGAGCGCAGTCCGCCTTCATGCCCACCGCCGTGCATCTGCGGTTGCAGGAGGGCGCGGGCGCGCGGGCCGACGTACAGCGCGCCGATGCCTTTGGGGCCGTAGACCTTGTGCGCGGAAAACGACATCAGGTCGACCGCCTGGAGCTCCAGGTCGATCGCCACCTTGCCCACCGCCTGCGCGGCGTCGACATGCAGCAGCGCGCCATGGGCACGCACCAGCGTACCGATCGCGGCATAGTCGGTCAGCGTGCCGAGTTCATTGTTCACCGCCATCAGCGACACCAGGCGGGTGTCGGCGCGCAATGCCTGGCGCACCGCCTCCGGCTGGATCAGGCCGGCCGGGTCGGGCTGCAGTCGAGTGACGGCCCAGCCTTGGCGCTCGAGCTCGGTCACGGTGTCGAGCACTGCCTTGTGTTCCAGTTGGCTGGTGATCAGATGGCCCGGTTGCGGCGAGCTCTGGGCGATGCCCTTGAGCGCCAGGTTGTTGGATTCGGTGGCGCCGGAGGTCCACACCAGGTCGTCCGCTTGCGCGCCAATGCGTTGCGCCACCTGCTGACGGGCCTGCTCGACCAGCTCACGGGCTGCCTGGCCATAGACGTGACCGCGGGAGGCGGGGTTGCCGAAATGTGCCTCGCGACCGAGGCAGGCGAGCATGGCCTCGATCACCCGGTCATCGACCGGGGTGGTGGCGGCGTAATCGAAATACAGTGGGGCGCTGGGCATGTTGGGGCGAGTCCGTGCGTGTCGCTGTGGGTGGGCGATCGTTGCAGCCATGCTACCCGGCGGCGCGCGGAATATTTTTTCTATCTCTTGAGCATCAGCCTGACGTCTGGGAAAAATATTCCCCATTTTTTACTGTGTGGAGAATATTTTTGTCGCTATCAGCAGGCTGGCGCTTCCATCATTCCTGCAAGCCTCACGCAATACTCGCGTTCGAGGTCGGGTCCAGGGCTTTTTCTTCCTCGGCCACTACCCGTTCACTCAGCTCGATGATCTGCTCGCGCATCCACCGGTTGGCCGGGTCCTGGTCGGTGCTCTCGTGCCAATACAAGTGGGTTTCCAGCGGCGCGACCTCCACCGGCAGCGGCAGGTGACGCAACTGATGCCGGCGGGCGAAGCGTTCAGGCACGGTCATGACCATGTCGGTCTGCTGCAGCACCTGCGAGGCCATCAGGTAGTGCTGCGAGCGCAAGGCGATCTTGCGTTGTACGCCCATCTTGCCCAGCGCCAGGTCGACATAGCCCAGCCCGTTGCGGCGGCTGGAGATATGGATGTGGGTCATGCCCAGGTAGCTGTCGAGGGTCAGCTTGCTCTGGGCCAGCGGGTGGCCCTGACGCAGCGCACAGACGAAGCGGTCCTGCATCAGTTTGACGTGGCGCACCTGCGGGTCGGTGTTCAGCGGCGCGTCGACGGCGAAGTCCAGGCGGCCCGCGGCCAGTTCCTTGGTGGTCTCGCGGCGCTTGCACAAGAAGCTCTCGATCATCACCGCCGGCGCCAGGCGCCGCAGGCGCTGGAACAGCGGCGGCAGGATCACCGCCTCGGTGAGGTCGGTCATGCTGATGCGAAAGGTCTTGTTGGCCTGCTGCGGGTTGAAGATGCGGCTCTCTTGCACCGAGACGCGCAGCAGCGACAGCGCGTTGCGCACCGGGCCGATGATGTTCTGCGCCATCGGTGTCGGCACCATACCCTGCGCGGTACGCACGAACAGCGGATCGTTGAAGGTTTCGCGCAGCCGCGACAGGGCGTTGGACACCGCCGGCTGGGTGATGCCGACGATCTGCCCGGCACGGGTCAGGTTGGCTTCGGTATAGATGGCGTCGAAGACGATGAACAGATTGAGGTCAACCTTGCTGAGGTTCATGCACGCCCGCTCGCTGTTGGAATTATCGGCCGATCATATATCGGTTATGAATGTTAATACACGCGGAAAATAGACTAGGTGGATCGACAAGCCGTGCTCTAGTCTCTGGCCCATGTTCTTCAGCCCGTGAAGGTAGCCCCAGATGGATTTCGCCTATTCGCCCAAGGTCCAGGCACTGCGTGAGCGCGTCAGCGCCTTCATGGACGCCTATGTCTACCCGGCCGAGCCGGTGTTCGAGCGCCAGGTTGCCGAGGGCGACCGCTGGCAGCCCACGGCGATCATGGAAGAGCTCAAGGCCAAGGCGCGCGCCGAGGGGCTATGGAACCTGTTTCTGCCCGAGTCGGCGTACGGCGCCGGCCTGAGCAACCTTGAATACGCGCCGTTGGCCGAGATCATGGGCCGGTCGCTGCTCGGCCCGGAGCCGTTCAACTGCTCGGCGCCCGACACCGGCAACATGGAGGTGCTGGTGCGTTATGGCAGCGAGGCGCAGAAGCGTGAGTGGCTCGAGCCGCTGTTGCGCGGCGAGATCCGCTCGGCGTTCGCCATGACCGAGCCGGACGTAGCGTCGTCCGACGCCACCAACATGGCCGCCACCGCCGTGCGCGAGGGCGACGAGTGGGTGATCAATGGCCGCAAGTGGTGGACCTCCGGCGCCTGCGACCCGCGCTGCAAGGTGATGATCTTCATGGGCCTGTCCGACCCCGAAGCGCCGCGCCACCAGCAGCACTCGATGGTGCTGGTGCCGACCGACACGCCAGGGGTGAAGATCGTTCGGCCGTTGCCGGTGTTCGGCTACGACGACGCGCCGCATGGGCATGCCGAGGTGCTGTTCGAGAATGTGCGGGTGCCGTACGAGAACGTCCTGCTGGGCGAAGGCTGCGGCTTCGAGATCGCCCAGGGCCGGCTTGGCCCGGGGCGCATTCACCACTGCATGCGTTCGGTCGGCATGGCAGAGCGGGCGCTGGAGTTGATGTGCAAGCGCTCGGTTGAGCGCAGCGCGTTTGGCCGGCCGCTGGCGCGCCTGGGCGGCAACGTCGACAAGATCGCCGACTCGCGCATGGAGATCGACATGGCGCGCCTGCTGACCCTCAAGGCGGCCTACATGATGGACACCGTGGGCAACAAGGTGGCGCGCAGCGAGATCGCGCAGATCAAGGTGGTGGCGCCCAATGTGGCCCTGCGGGTGATCGACCGGGCCATCCAGATGCACGGTGGGGCAGGGGTCAGCGGTGATTTCCCGCTGGCCTACATGTACGCCATGCAGCGCACCTTGCGCCTGGCGGACGGCCCGGATGAAGTGCACCGGGCGGCCATCGGCAAGTACGAGATCGGCAAGTACGTGCCCAAGGAGCTGTTGCAAAGCGGCCATTGAAGCGCAGCCAGGTCCGGCGCTGCGCTGCCCACCTCAGACCCGCGTGTGCGGGTCTTTGCGTTCTTCACGGGCCGGCTTCTGCTGCGGCTCGGCCGACTCGCCGTGGCTTGCTTCATGTGTAACGGCTGCCCCCTCGAGGGGCTGCGGCTGCGGGCTCCCTCGCGTCTTCAACAGCGACAGCACCACGCCACCGAACAGCAAGCCGAACGTCACCCCCAGCGACAGCAGTGCGGGCACCTTGCCCACCATGCCGTGGTAGAAGATCTTGCAACCGATGAAGATCAGCACCAGCGCCAACGCATACTTCAGGTAGACGAACCGGTGCATCAACGCCGCCAGCGCGAAGTACAGCGAGCGCAGCCCGAGGATGGCGAAGATGTTCGAGGTGTAGACGATGAACGGGTCCTGGGTAATGGCAAAGATCGCCGGCACGCTGTCCACGGCAAACACCAGGTCGGCCAGTTCGATCAGCACCAGGGCCAGGAACAACGGCGTGGCATAGCGCAGCGCCTGGCGCTCGCCAGGCGGGGTCAGGCGTACGAAGAAGTGCGCGCCATGGATCTCGTCGGTCACCCGCAGGTGCCGGCGTACGAACCGCAGCACGGGGTTGTTGGCCAGGTCCGGATGGCTGTCCTCCTTCGACAACGCCATCTTCACCCCGGTGAACAGCAGGAACGCGCCGAACAGGTACAGCACCCAGGCGAAGTTCTGCACCAGCGCCGCGCCCACGCCGATCATGATCGCGCGCAGCACCACCACCCCGAGGATGCCCCAGAACAGTACCCGGTGCTGGTAGCGGCGGGGGATGGCGAAGTAGCTGAAGATCATCGCCATGACGAACACGTTGTCCATCGACAGCGATTGCTCGACCAGGAACCCGGTGTAGAACTCCAGGGCCGACTGGGCGCCCAGCTCGAACCACACCCATACGCCGAACAACACGCCCACGCTGAAATAGCCCGCGTACAGCAGCAGGCTTTCGCGCATTTCGATTTCGCGGTCCTGGCGGTGCAGCACGCCCAGGTCGAGGACCAGCAGGCCGACCACGATGGTGACGAAGACCAGCCATAGCCACGTGCTGGTGCCGAGTAAAGGCGTGCTGAGGTATGTCTCTAGAGCCGTCATGAGCCCCTCCTTGATTGTCGACGTTGCATGGCAACAGTGATCCGACATGGCGGCTTGGCAGCCGTCAGAGGGGCCCGGTATCACATGGGCTTCAGCCTAGCTCCGATCGCCGAGGCGGCGAATGGCAGGCTGTTACATTTCTTTGCTGCGAGCCGCCCGGCAGGGCTGACGCGTTCAGTACACCCAGACCTCGACCCGGCGATTGCGCAAGCGCCCCTGCTGCTGGTCGTTGTCGGCCACCGGCAGCTCGTCGCCCATGCCGGTGACCTCCTTGACCTCCACGCCATCACGCGCCAGTTCGCGGCGCACCGCCATGGCCCGCAGCCGCGACAGCAGGGCCGCCCGGCCTGGGGTTTCCTTCGGGTCGCCAAAGCCGACCAGCACCGCCTTGCTCTGCAACTTACCGGCCTGGCGCAGGTAGTCGGCCACCCGCCGGACGTCCCGCAGGGCCTTGTTATCGAGGCTGGCGCTGCCTTCCTGAAAACGGAAATTGACCGTAAGGCGTTGCGCCTCGTCGGCCAGGTTGCGGTAGCGCGGTGGCATGTCGGCCTGGCTGGGCACCGGCAGTGCCTTGACCTGCTGCGAGACGAAGCCTTGCTCGGCAACGATGGCCTGGCCGGCGGGGCTCTGGGCGAAGTCGGCCAGGGCGCGGGCCAAGGGTGGCGCGTTGGCCGGCAGGTAGAAATACAGCCGGCGCGACAGCGGGTAGTCCTCGCTGGCGACCAGCGCCCGGCTCGGTGGCAGCGCCGGTGCGTCGCCTTCGGCGATCGCCAGCACCTTGGCCCCGTGCACCGCCGCCAGGCTGCTGAAGCCGATTGCCTGGCGGTCGGCCCTGACCTGTTCGGCCAGCGCGTCGCTGGACTCGAAGCGCAGCGCGTCGGCGGCCAGCTCGCGTTGATGCGCGTCCAGCACCAGCGCCTTGAAGGTCTCAAAGGTGCCGGAGCGGTCGTCGCGCGCATACAGGCGGATCGGCCCGCCCGGCACGCCCAGCTGTTCCCAGCGGGCGATCTGGCCAGAGAAGACCTGCGCCAGTTGCTCGGTGGTGAGCTTGTTCAGGGGGTTGTCCGGGTGGACGATGAGGGCCACGCCGTCCAGCCCGATGACCTGTTCGGCACCCGCGCTACGCAGGTCGCCGAGGCGTTGCAAGCGCTGGGCCTCGGCCTCGCTGATCGGCCGCGAAGCGGCGGCCAGGTCCGCCGCGCCACTGCCCAGGGCGGTGAAGCCGGTACTGGAACCATGGGCGGCGATGCGGATGTCGAGCGCCAGGCCGTTGCGCGAGCGTGCGCTGATCTCGGTTTCGTTGGCGACTGCGCCGGGCACGCGCGCGATGGCCGTGGCGCCCTGCGCCTGGAGCATGCCCTGGATCAGCGCCGGGCCCAGCGAGGCGCCGATGGTGTTGGAGCCCTGGATGCGCAGCTGCGCCGGCTCGGCCAGGGCCAGCACGGGCAGGAGCAACAGCAGCAGGGGTAAGAAACGGTGCATGCCGAGGACCTTTGGCACAGAGATGCGCCGCAGATTACGACAGTTGGATGACGGCTGGATGACAGCTCGGTGCCTAGAACGTCGGCGGCGTGATCACCCAGATCACCACCGCGTCGACGTCCCCAGGGTTGCCGTAGCGGTGCGGCTCCTGGCTCGAATAACTGAAGCTGTCGCCTTCATTGAGCTGAAAATGGCGCTCGCCCACCCACAGCTCGAAAATGCCCGACAGCACGTAGCCGGCTTCCTCGCCCTCGTGGCTGTAGCTCTGTTGGCTGTAGGTGCCCGGCGGAAACCGCGAATGCAGCATCTCCAGCTCGCGGTTGGGTTGCGGGGTGAGCAACTGGTCGACGATGCCGTCCTCGTAATGCACGCTCAAACGGCTGTTGCGCCGCACCACATAGCCCTGATCCTCGGGGGCGGTGCTGGCCTCGCTGGCAAAGAACCACTGGATGGTCACGCCCAGGCTGCGGGCGATGTTGAACAGCGCCGGGATCGACGGATAGGACAGGTTGCGTTCCAGCTGGCTGATATAGCCTGCCGTCAGCTCGCTCTGCTCGGCCAGATCCGCCAGGGTCATCCCGCGCCGCTTGCGCAGGCCGCGGATGCGCGTGCCGAGGAAGTGCGGGGCCGCGCCGCCGTCGGCGGCGGCCGGCGGCGTCTGGGGTTGCTGGCTCATGGGGCGTCGGTCCATCGGGAAAGCCGGCAGTATGACCAGCCTCAGAGCGACCAGGCAACCGTCAGGCCATCGTGGATCGCTTCCTCGGCCGTGCGCGGGGCCAGGCAATCACCGATGCGCTGCACCGGCACCAGGCCGGCCAGCTCATCGGCGAGGCTGTCCTGTGGCTGGTGACCCATGCACAGCACCAGGCTGTCGATGCCTTCGAAGATCATCGGCTCGCCACTGGCGGTGTGCAGCAGGTACACCGTGTTGTCATCACAGCCGTACAGGCGGGCATACGGCGTGATGGGGATGCCCAGCCGGTGCAGTTCGCCGGCCATCTGGTCGCGTACGTACAGCGGCAGGCTTTCGCCGCAGTGGGTGCCATTCACCGCCAGCTGCACCTGATGGCCTTCGCGCACCAGGCGTTCGGCAATGCCCGGGCCGATCCAGTCACTGCGCCAGTCCACCACCAGCACCGAGCGGCCCAGGCTGACCTGGTTGCGCAGGACCTGCCAGGCATCGACCACCTGCAGCTCGCCGCTGCGCTCGAGCTCGGGCCAGTAGGGCGTGGCGCCGGTGGCGGCGATGACCAGGTCGGGTTGCTCGCGCTCGACCAGCGCACGGTCGACACGTGTATTACGTACTACACGTACGCCCGCCAGCTGCATCTCGCGCTGCAGGTTGGTGCTGGCCCCGCCGAACTCGCTGCGCCTTGGCAGCAACTGCGCCAGCAGCACCTGGCCGCCGAGCTGCGGGCCGGCTTCGTACAGGGTCACCTCATGCCCCCGCGCCGCCGCCACGGCGGCCGCCTTCATGCCCGCCGGGCCACCGCCGGCGACCAGGATCCGCTTGCGCACGGCGGCCTGGGTTGGCGCGCCGTACTGCAATTCACGGCCGGTTTCCGGATGCTGGATGCAGGAGATCGGCAGGCCGCGGTGGAAGTGGCCGATGCAGGCCTGGTTGCAGGCGATACAGGCGCGCACGTCGTCGAGCTGGCCGTGTTCGCTCTTGTGCGGCATCTGCGGGTCGCAGATCAGCGCGCGGGTCATGCCGCAGACATCGGCCTGGCCACGGGCGAGGATCAGCTCGGCCTCCTGCGGCTGGTTGATGCGCCCGGTGACGAACAGCGGCACCTGCAAGCGCTGCTTGAAGGTGCCCGCCTCGCGCGCCAGGTAGGCCGGCTCGATGGCCATCGGCGGCACGATGTGCACCGCGCCGCCAAGGCTCGCCGACGTGCCGGCAACGATGTGCACATAGTCGAGCTGGTCTTGCAGGGCCTCGGCCGCCGCCAGCGACTGGTCTTCGTCGAGGCCGTCGATATCACGTTCGTCGGCACTGATGCGCAGGCCGACGATGAACTGCTCGTCGGTGGCGGCGCGGACCGCCGCGAGCACTTCGCGGACGAACCGCAGGCGCTGCTCGAGCCCGCCGTTGTAGCCATCGCTGCGCCGGTTGACCCGCGGGTTGAGGAACTGTGCCGGCAGGTAGCCGTGGCTGGCGACCACTTCGACGCCGTCCAGCCCGGCCTGGTGCAGGCGCCGCGCGGCGCTGGCGTAGCCTTGGACGATGGCATCGATCATCGCTTGGTCGAGCGCACGCGGCATCACCCGGAAGCGCTCGTTGGGCACCGCCGATGCCGAGTAGGCGACGGCCAGCAGGCCATCGGCCGACTCCATGATCTCTCGCCCCGGGTGAAACAGCTGCGACAGCACCACCGTGTCATGCGCATGGCACGCCTCGGCCAGGCGCCGGTAGCCGTCGATGCAGCTGTCATCGGTAGCCATCAGCACATGCGAGGTATAGCGCGCGCTGTCATGCACCCCGGCCACCTGCAGCACGATCAGGCCGACGCCGCCTTCGGCCCGGGCGCGCTGGTAGGCGATCAGCCGCTCGTTGACCTGGTTGTCGCTGGGCAGGCAGGTGTCGTGCCCGCTGGACATGATGCGGTTTTTCAGGCGCTTGCCGCGGATCTGCAACGGTTCGAACAAGTGAGCGAAGGCGGTCGGCATGAGGGGCAGGCTCCGGTGCATTGTCGTTTTTGTTTTCCTCATGAAAGTGTAGCGTCAGTAAAAAATCAACTTGTTTTTTTACTGGTGCCCGACTAGCTTTTTACTCACCCCGGGCCCCGGGGCACCCTCACAACAACAAGAAATCGGGCCTGCGCCGCACCTGCGCAGGCACCGGCAGGAGGAACCACCGATGCAAGCATTCCCCCGCACAAGCGGCCTCTGCGCCGTGCTTCTGGCGTTTGGCCTGAGCAGCGCGCAGGCGGCCCCGCAGATGGTCGTGGTCGGCTATGGCGGCGCCGGCCAGAAGGCCCAGGACGTGGCGATCTTCCAGCCGTTCAGCGCCGCCGATGGCAGCAAGCTGATCCAGAGCGAATACAACGGCGAGATGGCCCGCATCCAGGTCATGGCCGACACCGGCAATGTCGACTGGGACGTGGTGCAGATCGAAGGGCCGGACCTGCTGCGCGGCTGCGAGGAGGGCATCTACGAGCCGCTGGACTGGCAGAAGCTCGGCCATGCCTCTGAGCTCATCGGCGATGCCGCCCAGGAGTGCGGCTCGGCGGCGCTGGTGTGGAGCGTGGCGATCGCCTACGACCGCGCCAGGCTGGCCCAGGCGCCGACCTCCTGGGCGGATTTCTGGGATGTGCAGAAGTACCCGGGCAAGCGCGGCCTGCGCAAGCGTGCGGTGTACAACCTGGAGTTCGCCCTGCTTGCCGACGGGGTCAAGGTGGAGGAGGTGTACCAGGTGCTGTCGACCCCGGCCGGGGTCGATCGGGCGTTTGCCAAGCTCAGTGAGCTCAAGCCGTATATCCAGTGGTGGGACGCCGGTGCCCAGCCGGCCCAGTGGCTGACGGCCGGCGATGTGGTGATGACCTCGACCTACAGCGGCCGCATTGCCGTGGCCGCCCAGCAGGGCAGCCCGCTGGCGCTGGTGTGGCCGGGCAGCCTGTATGGCATGGACTACTGGGCGATCATCAAGGGCTCACGGCATACCGAGCAGGCGCGCCGGTTCATCGCCTACGCCAACCAGGCCGATACCCAGGTGCGTTATGTCGAGCAGATCCCCTATGGGCCAACCAATACCCAGGCCGCCGCCCGGCTCGACCCGAAACTGGCCAGCTGGGTGCCGACCTCGCCGCAGAACCTGCAAGGCGCGCTGGCGATGAACGTGGCGTTCTGGGTCGACCACGGCGAAGAACTCGAGCAGCGTTTCAACGCGTGGGCGACCAAGTGAGGTAGATTCTGTCGGGGCTGGGCGACCGGCCCCCACACGCCTGAGAACAAGGACTACAACAATGACCGCCACCGAACAGACCTTGCGCGAGGAGCTGGCCGCCTGCTACCGGCTGATCGCCCATTTCCGCATGACCGACCTGATCTTCACCCACATCTCATTGCGCATCCCAGGGCCTGATCATCATTTTCTGATCAACCCGTACGGCCTCATGTTCGATGAGATCAGCGCCTCCAACCTGGTCAAGATCGACCTCGACGGCAACCCGGTGGAGCCCACGCCATACCCGGTCAACCCGGCCGGTTTCGTCATTCACAGCGCCATTCATGGTGCCCGCGAAGACGCTCAATGCGTCCTGCACACCCACACCCGCGCTGGCTGCGCGGTGGCGGCGCTGGAGTGCGGGTTGCTGCCGGTCAACCAGATTTCCATGGAGTTCTATGGGCGGGTGGCGTACCACGCCTATGAAGGCGTGGCGCTGGACCTGGACGAGCAGCAGCGGCTGGTCGCCGACCTCGGCCAGCAGCCGGTGATGATCCTGCGCAACCATGGTTTGTTGACCGTCGGGCGCAGCGTCGCCGAGGCGTTTCTGCGCATGTATTACCTGGAGAAGGCCTGCGAGATCCAGCTGGCCGCGCAAAGCGCCGGCCAGTTGGTATTACCGCCGCACGCGGTGTGCGCGCATACCGAACGGCAGTTCAATGCGCCGACCCAGCCGGCCAAGGCGGGCGACCGGACCGATCCGGATGCCATGGCCCTGGCCTGGGGCGCCTTGTTGCGCCTGTTGGACAAGGTGGCCCCGGGTTATCGCGACTGACAGCACAGTCCGCAAAAACGCGCAGAGCGCTGGAAACTGTTCCGCAACCCTGTCCGCCAACTGTGCCGGTGCGGCGCTGACGATTGCCCTTATGCTGTTACGAAATATGTCTATAACAGCGTGAAGAAGGAAGTCGCAATGCCGCTCAAGGACCTGCTGATCGCCCTGGTGGTGATCACCGTCTGGGGAGTCAATTTCGTGGTGATCAAGGTCGGCCTCGACGACCTGCCGCCGATGTTGCTCGGTGCCTTGCGCTTTATCCTGGTGGCGTTGCCGGCGGTGTTCCTGATCAAACGGCCGAACCTGCCCTGGCGCTGGCTGATCGCCTATGGCGCGACCATCTCCCTGGGCCAGTTCGCCTTTCTCTTCCAGGCCATGGCCAGCGGCATGCCGCCGGGCCTGGCATCGCTGATCCTGCAGTCGCAGGCGTTCTTCACCCTGGGCTTCGCCGCGCTGTTCCTGGGCGAACGGCTGCGCCCGGCGAGCCTGCTCGGCTTGCTGGTAGCCGCCGCTGGCCTGGCGCTGATCGGCAGCGAGCACAGCAGCCATGTGCCGCTGATCGCACTGCTGCTGACCCTGTGCGGCGGCGCCATGTGGGGCATGGGCAACATCATCACCCGGCGCTTTGGTTCGGTGAACCTGATGGCCCTGGTGGTCTGGGGCGGGCTGATCCCGCCGCTACCGTTCCTGGCATTGTCCTGGGGGTTGGAGGGGCCAGAGCGGATCAGCCACGCGCTGAGCCACATCGGCTGGGGCACGGTGGCGGCGCTGTGCTTCCTGGCGTATGCCTCGACCATGCTCGGCTACACCCTGTGGAGCACGCTGCTGTCGCGGCACCCGGCCGGCAAGGTGGCGCCTTTTTCGCTGCTGGTGCCGGTGGTGGGCCTGAGTTCCTCGGCGCTGCTGCTGGACGAGCGGCTCAGTGCACTGCAGGGCTGGGGCGCGCTGCTGGTGATGCTCGGGCTGCTGGTCAACGTCTTCGGCCCACGCCTGGGCCAGCGGCTGCGTGCCGCGATTTGCTAAGATCGCGCTCTTTTGCCCCGGCCATCTGGGCTGGGGCGGCACGAGGAGCGCTTGCATGATCATTACCACCACCAGCCAGCTCGAAGGTCGTCCGATCGCGGACTACCTGGGCGTGGTCAGCGCCGAGTCGGTGCAGGGGATCAACTTCGTGCGCGATTTCTTCGCACGTTTCCGCGACTTCTTCGGCGGCCGCTCGCAGACCCTGGAGAGCGCCCTGAAGCAGGCGCGCGAGCAGGCCACCGCAGAGCTGATCGCCCGGGCACGCGACTTGCACGCCGATGCAGTGGTGGGCGTGGACTTCGAGATCAGCATGCCGTCGGTGCAGGGCGGCATGGTCGTGGTGTTCGCTACCGGTACGGCGGTGCGGCTCAAGTAAGGCTAAGTGCCACTGGTCGGGTCCGGGCAGTTCGTCCGGGCGGTCCGGGAATGACCGGCTAGTCTGACTTCAGCAGACCGTCGTTTCATGGGCAAGCGAGCTGCTTGCCGACGCGGTCAATCTGGAGGGAGACAGGGCATGAGCGAATCCTTTTTTGAAGACTTGAATGACGCATTCCCGATCAACAGCCAGGTACGTTGCGGCCAGGCGGCGTTTCGCCTGGGCTTTGCCAACATGACCTTGGATGAATCGGAACAACTGCAGCCAGCCGCGTTGCAGCGCAGCAAGAAAGGTCGCTTTACCCCGCGGGTTCCGACCAGGAAGTGAGCCAGCACACAAGGCCCTGCCCGACGGCAGGGTTTTTTTTGCCTTTGTTGATCTTGCGCATGGCATTGGCGGGTAGCGCTCGCGCGGGCCGCGATGCTGTGGTTTTCTGGTGTGGTATTTCAGCAATGGAGGATTGAGGGCAATGCGAATCAGGGAAGAGACTTATTGGCAGTGGGCCGATACGCAGCTGCACAGCCGTAGCCACGATGAACAGCTCAGTGACGGCACCAGCATCGACGTGCAGGTGCGATTGTCGCGGGTCGGGGCTACGCAGTTGTTTATCGGGGTGTATGCGAGGAGCGGGAAGGCGTTGCTGGAGGAGTTTTATCCGGCGCGGCCGGGGGAGACCATGACCCGGGCGCTGGTTTGGGGGGTGGACCGTGGGCGGGCTTTGGCTACCGGAGCGTTAGCGGTTGCTGAGGTGGAACCGCGGCGGCTTCAGGCTTGAGGTTGGGTTGGGTTGGGTTGGGGGCTTATCCGTTTGAGGTGGTGCGGCCACTGGCCCCTTCCGCCCTTACGGCGGGTCACTTTTTTTCTTGGAAAAAAGTAACCAAAAACCGCTTGCTCCTGCATGCGGCCCTTCGCTGCGCTACGGGTTCCCTCACTCCGGTCTTGCTCCCGTGAGGACCGCGCCGGACGGGCCTTCCTGGCCCGCGGCGCTTGCCGGCCATCCATGGCCGTCACCTCACTCCGCAAGACCTCCGTTCGGCCTCCTGAAGTCGCGTTAGATCAAGATCACAAGCTAGATCAAGATCACCAGCTAGATCAGGATCAATAGCTAGATCAGGATCACCAGCTAGATCAGGATCAATAGCTAGATCAGGATCACCAGCTAGATCAGGATCAATAGCTAGATCAGGATCAATAGCTAGATCAGGATCACCAACCATGAAAAAGCCCGGCCTTGCGGGCCGGGCTTGCTGTGCGGTGCAACTCAGTTCAGCGGGTCGATCACCTTTACCGCCTGGCGCTCACGGGCGGCGGGCCATTCTTGCTGCAGGGTCTGCAGCACGCGACCGACGAACTCGGTGTCGGCGGCGGCTTTCTTGCCGACGAAGCCCTGGCCGCGGCGGTAGACCTTGAAGCGGGCACGCATGCTTGGCAGGTCTGCTTCGAATTCTTCTTCGACGCTGTTCGGCGGCAGGCGGTCGAGGCGGACTTCGCCCGACTGGCTGAGCCACAGCAGGTGGTCGTCAAGGCTGTCCTTGCGCGCGGCGAACAGCTGGGCCAATTGGTCGATGGTCGGTTTGTCGTTCAGGTTTACATTCATCTTTAAAGCCCCCATTACCCGTCGTTTAGTGAGTTCACACTGGGCGCTACACCATGTAGCGCGCTATCAAGGCTGCTACAGCAGCATTGCAACAGGGGCTTTCTCACGCTGCCTTTTGGACAGTTCCCTCTCCACGGACGGTCTGCGTTACCGCGCAGACCGTCTGGAACACCCTTGCCACCGCTCCCGATCGGGGAGACAGCCTCATCATGCACAAGGGCGATAAACGGCGTCAACCGTTTTGTAGTGAATATTTTTGCTCACTACATCTTGTCCGACAATCCACCAGAATCCCCTCAATCACCCGCCCTCACAGGCCCGAAAGAATGCGGTAGGCAGCTTCCACCCGGGCTTCGTTGGGGTAGTTGCGGTTGGCCAGCAGGACGATGCCCGCGCCTTTTGCCGGGATGAACGCGGCGTACGCGCCAAAGCCCGCGGTGGAGCCGGTCTTGTTGTACCAGGCGGCGGCTTCGGCGGGGCTGGGCGGGTCCAGGCGGCGGGTGGGCTGCGGCGTGCGGATCATGTCTGCACCGTTGCCGGCGAGCAGTGTGTCGAGGGTGACGGGGTAGGCGTAGCGCTCCCAACCGAGGCCCTGGCGCATGGCGCCAACCTCGAAGTAGCCCTGATGGGTGAGGCTGATGGCCTGGCGCAGTGGCGCATCGAGGGTGTCTGCTTGCAGCTGCAGGCGCACGAACCGCAGCGCGTCGACCACGTTGGTCTTGATCCCGTAGGCCTCATTGGCGAAAGGCCCCGGGTTGACCCGCACGGGGCGGTTCTGCGCGTCATAGCCCTGGGCGTAGGCGCTGCGGGCCGCGTCGGGGACCTCGAGGTACGTGTGCTGCAGGCCCAGGCGCGGTAACACCGAATCGCCCATCAGTTCGGCAAAGGGCTTGCCCTGCGCGCGTGCCGCCAGGTCGCCAAACAGGCCCAGGCTGGGGTTTGAATAGCAACGCTGGGTGCCACGCTCGGCGCGTGTTTGCCACTGCTGGAAAAAGACCAGCGTCTGGGCGTCGCTGGTCACCTCGTCGGGAAACTGCAACGGCAGGCAATCGGCGCTGTAGGCACCCAGTTCGAGCACGCTGGCGGCGCCCAGTGGCGTGTTGGCCAAGGCCGGTTGGTAGCGGCTGGCCGGCGCGTTCAGGTCGAGCGTGCCCTCGGCGCTGGCCAAGGCGGCGAGGGTGGCGGTGTAGGTCTTGCTCAGCGAGCCGACCTCGAACAGGGTGTCGTGGCTCACCGGCTGGCGGTCGGCCTTGCTGGCCACGCCGTAGGTGAAATAGTGCGCCTGGCCATCGGCAAACACCGCGACGGCCATGCCGGGGATGGCGTGCTTGTGCATGAGCGGTTGGACGATGCGGTCGACCTGGGTTTGCAGGTCGTCGGCCAGGGCAGGGCTGGCGACTACGGCGAGCGCGAGGCTGAGCAGGGCTGGGCGAAAACGGGCGATGGGCATGGCGGTTCCTGTCGTGGCAACCCGCGCAGTGTCCGTTGAGCGACACTGGTGGGGGTTCCAGCGTTAGCGGCAATAAGCGCGAAACCTTATCGTCTGCCCTTGCACAATGACAAGACGGAACCTGTGATGAAGTATTTGCGCATGCTGTTCGACAATTTCACCTTGGCCTTGCTCGGGGTCGTGCTGATCGCCACGCTGCTGCCGTGCTCCGGCGAGGGCGCGGTGATGTTCGGCTGGCTGACCAACCTGGCCATCGGCCTGTTGTTCTTCCTGCACGGCGCCAAGCTGTCGCGCGAGGCGATCATCGCCGGGGCCGGCCACTGGCGCCTGCACCTGGTGGTGTTCTCCTGCACCTTTGTCCTGTTCCCGCTGCTCGGCCTGGCCTTCAAGCCGCTGTTCGTGCCGCTGGTGGGCAACGAGCTGTACTTGGGCGTGTTGTACCTGTGCGCCTTGCCGGCGACCGTGCAGTCGGCCATTGCCTTCACCTCGCTGGCGCGCGGCAACGTGCCAGCGGCGATCTGCAGCGCGGCGGCGTCCAGCCTGTTGGGGATCTTCCTCACGCCACTGCTGGTGATGCTCCTGCTCGGCGCCGATGGCGATACCGGCTCGGGGCTGGACGCGGTGCTGAAGATCACCCTGCAGCTGTTGGTGCCGTTCGTGGCGGGGCAGATCGCCCGGCGCTGGATCGGTGACTGGGTCAAGCGCAATGCGCGGTGGCTGAAAGTGGTGGACCAGGGCTCGATCCTGCTGGTGGTCTATACCGCGTTCAGTGAAGCGGTGGTGACCGGCTTGTGGCACACGGTTTCGGCGCAGCACCTGGCGGGGTTGTTCGCGGTGTGCGGGATCCTGCTGGCGGTGGTGCTGCTGGGCACGCGTGTGCTTGGGCGGGCACTGGGCTTCAGCGTGGAGGATCGCATCACCATCCTGTTCGCCGGGTCGAAGAAGAGCCTGGCCACCGGGGTGCCGATGGCGCAGGTGTTGTTCGTCGGCAGTGGCATCGGGGCGATGATCCTGCCGTTGATGCTGTTCCATCAGATTCAGTTGATGGTTTGCGCGGTGTTGGCGCAGCGCTATGCCAGTCGCAAGGACGAGGTTGAGGCTGAGGTGCAGCAAGCCGTCAAGTAGCTCGTTGTGCGGTGCCAGTGTTGACGCCTTCGCGGGGCAAGCCCGCTCCCACAGGATTATCTGGAACCCCCATAATTCGGGGTTTACCGAGAACCCTGTGGGAGCGGGCTTGCCCCGCGAAGGCGTCAGCGCTGGCAATACATCAAGGTCAGAAGTTGTAGGTCACCCGCCCGAAGTAATAGCCGCCGGTAAAGCCGTACGGCGAGTACACCCCATACCCCTTGGTCATGGTCTTGCTGCTCGGCGCCTGCCGCTCTGGGTAGACGTCGAACAGGTTGCGTGCGCCAATCGCCAGCTCCAGGTCCTTGGTCAGCTGGTAGCCCACGTCCAGGTCGGTGATCCAGCGCGCCTTGTACTCGCGGTCCAGCGAGCGGTCGCTGGCCGCGTTGACCTCCTTCCACGAGCCATAGCGGGTCAGCCCGAGGTTCACCCGGTACTTGTCCAGGCGCCAGTTGGCCCCGAGGATCAGCTTGGTGTGCGGCTGCACGTCGGTCAGCAGGTTGCGCGCCTCGCGGTCCAGCAGTTGATACGGCGTGCCGAGAATGTTGACGCTCTCTTTGTAGTCGAGGATCTCGGTGTCGTTCCAGTTGAACGCGGCGGTCCACTTCACCGCGCCGGCGCCGCCCAGGTCCTGGTCGTAGCTGCTGACCAGGTCGAGGCCCTTGGTGCGGGTGTTGGCGCCGTTGGTGAAGTAGCGCCCGCCCGAGGTCGAGTCGATGCCGTTGTCGAGCAGGGTCTGGGTCACCTCGGTCCCGAGCAGGGTGCCGGTCAGGGTGATGCGGTCGCGCACGTTGACCACGTAGGCATCGGCGGTGAAGGCCAGGCGATCACTCGGCTGCCAGGTCAGGCCCAGGCTGTAGTTGGTGGATTTCTCCGGCTTCAGCGACTCGGCGCCCAGTGCCTGCGCCGCCGCCGAATCCACCGGCAGCACGCCGTAGTTGATCGACTGGTAAACGCCATTGACGATGCCGTAGGTGGTCGAGCGGGCGCTGAACAGGCTGTTGGCCAGTGACGGCGCGCGGAAGCCGTTGCTCACCGTGGCGCGCACGGCCAGTTGCGGGGTGAACTCGTAGCGGGTGGTCAGCTTGCCGCTGCGCGTGGCGCCGATGCCGCGGTCGTAGTGCTCGTAACGCAAGGCCGCGCCCCAGTACCACTGAGGCAGGGGGTTGAAGCCGACGTCGACGTAGCTGGCGTAGCTGTTGCGGCTGGCGCTGGTGGCTTCGGCCGGGGAGATGCCGTTGGTCACCTGCGCGCCGGAGGCCGCGCAGTTGCCTGGGCTGACGCAGTAGCCGCCGTCGGCCCAGCTGGCCCAGTCGCCGGCCTTGACCTGATAACTGTCGCGCCGTTGCTCCAGGCCCCAGGACAGGTCCAGGGGTTTTTCCAGGCCGATGTCGTAGCTGCGGCGCAGGTCGAGGTTGCTGGTCAGTTGCGCGGAGATCCACGTGCCCGACTCGAAGTCGTTCGGCGTGGCTTCGCCCAGCGACGGGTTCTGGTTGTTCCAGGTGCCTTGCTCGGCTTCGTTGCGCCCGTAGGTGCTGGACAAGTCCCAGTCCCATTCGCCGACCAGGCCCTTGGCGCCGAACGCCGCCTGGAAGTCGTGCTCTTCGATGTACCAGGTTGGCGTGTAGCCCGCCGGGTAGCCGTTGGGGCCGGTGGTAATGGTGTTGACGATGGTCGGCAGGCGGAAGTTCTGGCCTTGCTCGGCCTTGCGGTACGACCAGGTGGTGAAGGAGTACAGGCTGAGGTCGTCGCTCACCGGCAGCTCGGCGTTGTAGCCGAGGGTCAGCAGGTTGATCTTCGGCGTGCCGTAGCCGCCATAGGTCGACTTGCCGGCCTTGTCCAAGGCTTCGGCGGCGCTGTAGCCGTTGGCGCTGGCCTTGTTGTCGTCGTTCTGGCTGCGCGCGTCGAGGGCCAGTTGCAGGATGCCGTCGCGGCCGATCTCGAAGCCCTTGTTGAGGCTCTGCTGCACGGTCTGCTTCTTGCCGTCATAGCCTTGCCCGGCCGTGGTCACCGCAGTGCCGCGGGTGTCGGCCTTGAGGATCACGTTGATCACCCCGGCGATGGCGTCCGAGCCGTACTGGGCGGCGGCGCCGTCACGCAGCACTTCGACATGGTCGATGGCGCTGATCGGGATCAGGTCGAGGTCGGCCGGCGCGGCGCCGGCGTTGATCCCGCTGATGTTCAAGGTAGCGCTGGTGTGCCGGCGCTTGCCGTTGACCAGCACCAGTACCTGGGCGGCATTCAGCCCGCGCAGGTTGGGCGCGCGGGCCATGCCGCTGGCGTCCCAGCCGGTCTTCTCGGGCAGGGTCAGTGACGGCACGCTGGCGCTGAGGGCTTCCATCAGGCCGGGCTTGCCGGTTTCTTGCAGTTGCTTGGCGCTGATCACGTCGATCGGCACCGGGCTGGTGGTCACGGTGCGTTTCTCGGCGCCGCGGTTGCCGGTGACGATCACCGTGTCCAGCGATGAGACGGCCGGCTCGGCAGCCTGCAGGGCCTGGCCATGCAGGCAACTGGCGAGGGCCACCGGCAGCAGTACGGGGAGACGCGAGGCAGTGGTCAAAGGGTGCTTCATGCAGATCATTCCTTGTCTGGCAGCGTGGCGCACTCAGGGCGCCTTGGCTGCGATCGCTTCGATTTCGACCAGTGCGCCGGGCAACGGCAGGGCGACCACCTGGAGGGCCGTGCGGGTGGGTTTGCGCGGCTGTTCGGCGGTGGCGAAAAACTCCGTGTAGGCCGCTTGCAGGCCGGCGAAGTCGAGCTGGTTGCCTTTGTCTGGGTCACCCACCAGGAACACCCGCAGCTGGACGATATCGCCGAGGTCGAGGCCTTCGCTGCGCAACGCGGTGCGCAGCTTGTTGAGCACCGAGCGGGTCTGGGTTTCGGTGTTGCCATAGGCGGCGATGCTGCCTTTGGCGGCCTTGGGGTCGGCGACGTCTGGCAGGGTGCCGCTGACAAAGGTCAGCTGGCTGGCGGCGGGCACCGTGACCAGTTGCGAGATGGGGAAGTTCGAGCCCGGCGGATCGATGCGGCGGATGCCGTCGGCGTGGGCGGTCAGGGTCAGGCTCATGAGGACTCCGGCAAGCAGGGACAGGCGTGGCATGGTCAGCATTCCTTGGCGATCAGGCGGCGGCGCCGCGGGTGGATTGGGCAGCGTGCTGGGCGATCTGGCCGACCACCCGGCGTGCGGATTCGGCGGCGCTGTTCTGCCAGATGCCAACCCCGCCGTGGGCGAGTGCGTCACTGGCCAGCCAGGTGCGGCCCTGGGCCTGGTTGAGGATGTCGTAGGCCGGCTGGGCGACCTCGTCGTGGACGATCCACGGGCTCTCGCTGAAGGGGATCTTCGACCAGTTGATCGCCAGCGGCCGGCCGAGCTTGTGGCTGTGCCCAGGGTGCAGCGACTCGACCGCCTGGCGCGAGGAGGCGATCTGCGCGCTCAGCGCCTTGCCGGCGAACTGCTCGGCGACCGCGCCGGTGTTGTAGGTGGCCACCAGCACGCCCTGGGCGCTGTTCAGGCGGTCGCTGGGGTACCACAGGGTGCGCGCTTCGTGGTTGATGTAAGAGAGCCCGCCGTAGATCTGGAAGTCGGTCTCCCAGAAGCGCGGCGACTGCCACGCCACTTTGTTGGCCTTGTCGCCTTCGGCCTGGCCGAGTGCCTTGCGCACCTCGGGGCTGAAGTTGGTGTCCAGCCGAGCCAGCAGTGGCAGCGGCAGGGTGACGATGGCGTAGTCGGCCTGCTCGACCTGGGTGCGGCCGGTACGCCGGTCACGCCAGGTGACCTGGCTGCTGTTGTCGCCGGTGCGCACGCTGATCACTTCGGCGCCTAGTTGCACGCTGTCCTTGACCTGGCGGTAGAACGCCTTGGGGATCTGGTCCATGCCGCCGACCGGCTGGAACATGGTCGAGGAAAATTCCGGGATCTCGTCGAACACCAGTGGCAGCAGCAGGTTGTTG
The DNA here is from genome assembly GCF_900536025.1 of Pseudomonas reidholzensis. Classification (GTDB taxonomy): domain Bacteria; phylum Pseudomonadota; class Gammaproteobacteria; order Pseudomonadales; family Pseudomonadaceae; genus Aquipseudomonas; species Aquipseudomonas reidholzensis. The sequence goes on along the minus strand of NZ_UNOZ01000017.1, from coordinate 183,239 downwards.
TCCAGCAGTTGCTCGAGCGGCACGGGCTGGCGCTGGATCGGGGTCTGGTCGCCAGCGCCGGCAAAGCGCGTGTAGCCGGAACGCACCGAGCCACGGTACTGCTGCTCGGCATCGAGGTCGCCGTAAACCTTGAGGAAGTCCAGCAAGGCCTTGCGCTGCGGGGCGCTGAGTTCTTTGTCGAGGCTGTTGCGGTTGACGCTGCGGGCGAGCAGCTCGCTGAAGTGCCCGCGGGTGTCGTTGACTGCCTGGCGCAGCAGCAGCGGTGGGCGGCTGAGGTCGGGCTGGGCGAGGGCGTTGCGGCTGCTGTTGACCAGCACTTGCAGTTCGACGCCCAGTTCGCGGCAGTAGCCGAGGATGGTCAGGTGGTGGCTGGGCAGGCGCGCGGCGCCGGCGTTGAAGAACAGGCCCTGGTCGAATTCGACGGTCTGGCTGCTGCCATCGTTGTGCTCGATGCGGTCGCCGCCGCGCAGGGTCCAGACCCGGCCGCCGACCCGCTCGCGGGCCTCCAGCACCTTGACCGAGAAACCGGCCTTGCGCAGCTCATAGGCCGAGACCAGGCCGCTGATACCGGCGCCGACGATCACCACGCGCTTGCCGTTGCCGCCGTTGGCGGCCAGTTGCAGGGGTTCGAAGGTGGCGGCCAGGGCATTCTGCCCCAGCGCGCCCATGGCCGCCGAATAGCCGCCGAGGGCGGCGAGGCGGGCGATTAGATCTCTACGGGACAATCCCATGTCACGAGCTCCGAAAAAAAGGGTATCGGATTCGCGCAACGGCACGGGAAGGGTCGAGATAGACGGCAAGAGCCCGACTGCGGTTGGCGGAAATCCATTTGCCTCCGCCAGGTTGGGGGTCGGTTTAAAGAACTTAATGCTATTTCAGCTGTATGTGAAAGGCTTTTTGGTTCTAAGTTAATTATGTTTATTTGGAATGTTATCTATTTCTAATATTTCAAATGGTAATTTTGTGCGTGCCAACGCAATCGCGGGGCAAGCCCGCTCCCACGCAGTACTCCAATGCAGGAGTGAGGTGCGTGGGAGCGGGCGTGCCCCGCGATGGGTAGAGCAGATGCGAAAATAATCAGGCGCTGCGAACGCTCCGCTCAGCCTCACGCTGGGCGACCAGTGCGCGAATCCTTGGCAGCAGTTGCTGCCCATATTCGACCGAATCACGCAGCTGGTCGAAGCCCCGGAACAGGAACGTCGTGACGCCCAGGTCGTAGTACGCCAGCGCCGCTTCAGCCACCTGGTCAGGCGTGCCCACCAGCGCCGTCGAGTTACCCGCCGCACCCGTCAACGCGGCGATCTCGGTCCACAGCCTTGTGTCATGCACCTTGCGCTGGCCGGCCAGTTCGACCAGCCGTTCGGAGCCTGCGTTGCTGGTGCCGAAGTTCTTGTCGCGGCGCTTGCCCTGGCGTTGGCCGATGTTGACTCGGGCATCCTCGAGAATCCGCTCGGCGCGGTCCCAGGCCTGCTCTTCGGTCGCACCCAGGATCGGCCGCAGCGACAGGCTGAAGCGGATCTGATGCTCGCGGCCATGACGCGCCGCCGCCTTGCGCACCTTGGCGATGCGCTCGCGCACCTGCTCCAGCGGCTCGCCCCACATCATGTAGACATCGGCGTGCTTGGCGGCCACTTCGACGGCGGCGTCGGACGCTCCGGAGAAGTAGATCGGCAGGTGCTGCACCGGCTTGACCAGGGTCAGGTTGTCTTCCACCCGGTAGTGCTCGCCGTGGTGATCGAAGGGCTCGGTGCGGGTCCAGGTCTGGCGCAGCACCTGCAGGTATTCGTCGGTGCGCGCGTAGCGGGCGTCCTTGTCCAGGTAGTCGCCGTCGCGCTGCAAATCGCCGCTGTCACCGCCGGTGATGACGTTGATCGAGGCGCGGCCACGGCTCAGTTGGTCGAGGGTGGCGAACTGGCGGGCGGCGAAGGTCGGTGCCTGGAAGCCCGGGCGGTGGGCGACCAGCAAGCCGATGCGCTCGGTCAGCGCGGCGACGTAGCTGGCGAGGATCATCGAGTCGGGCGCGCTGGTGTTGACCGCCAGCAGGGCCTTGTCGAAGCCGCCGTATTCCTGGGCCTGGGCGAAGGCCTTGATGAACTCCAGGTCAACCAGTGGGCCGCGGGGTGCCTGTGACTCGCTGCCTTCCTGGGGGCCGATAAGGCCGATGAATTCGAGACTCATGGGTAAACGATTCCTTGTTGGGGAAGGTCGCGCGGCCTCAGGCCACAGCGCCTTGGCTGCGATTCAGGGTGTTGCGGTTGGTCGGTACGGCCAGGCCGAAGTTGTCGCGCAGGGTCTGCCCCTGGTAGTCCTCGCGGACCAGGCCGCGCGCCTGCAGCAGCGGCACCACCCGCTCGGTGAAGTACTGCAGGCCGTCGGGCAGCAGCGAGTTGATGATGAAGCCGTCGGCGGCGCCGTCCTCGAACCAGTCCTGTACGGCGTTGGCGACCTGCTCGGGGGTGCCGACGAAGTCGCGGCGCGGGCGCGAGAAACGCAGGGCGACTTCGCGCAGGGTCAGGCCGTGTTCGCGGGCCTGTTGCTTGATCTGGTCAGAGGAGCCTTTGTGGCTGTTGCTGCCCAGGTCGCCGAGGTCGGGGAAGGGCGCGTCCAGCGCGTGGCCGCTGAAGTCGTAGTCGTTGAACGGCCGACCAAGGGCGACGATGGCGTCCTCGATGCTGACCAGCTCGACCGCCTGCTGATAACGCTGCTCGACTTCCTCGGCGTCACGGCCGACGATCGGCCGGATGCCCGGCAGGATGAACAGTTCATCCGGGTTGCGGCCATGGCGTGCGGCGCGTTGCTTGAGGTCCTGGTAATAGCTGCGGGCCTCGCTGAACGACTCGGGGCTGACGAAGATCGCGTCGGCGTTTTGCGCGGCAAAATTGCGCCCGTCTTCGGAGGTGCCGGCCTGGAAGATCAGCGGCTGGCCCTGGCGCGAGCGCTGGATGTTCAGCGGCCCTTTGACCTTGAAGAACTCGCCCTGGTGATTGAGGCTGTGGAGTTTCTCCGGGTCGAAGAATTCACCGCTTTGCTTGTCGCGGGTAAAGGCGTCGTCTTCCCACGAGTCCCACAGGCCCTTGACCACGTCGACGTGCTCGCGGGCGATGCGGTAGCGCACCGCATGCGGTGGGTGCTCGGCCTTGCCGAAGTTGTCGGCGGTGCCCGACAGCCACGAGGTGACCACGTTCCAGCCAGCGCGGCCGCCGCTGATGTGGTCCAGCGAGGCGAACTGGCGGGCGACCTGGAACGGTTCGGTGTAGCTAACGGTGACGGTGGCGACCAGGCCGATGTGCTCGGTGACCGCGGCCAGTGCCGAGAGGATGGTCAGCGGCTCGAAGCGGTTGAGGTAGTGCGGGCTGGACTTGGCGTGGATGTGCAGGCTGTCGGCGATGAAGGCGAAGTCGAACTTGGCGCCTTCGGCGAGTAGCGCCTGCTGCTTGTAGAAACCGAAATTGACGCTGGCATCGGCCAGTGCGTCCGGATGGCGCCACTCGCCCCAGCCGTGGCCGACGCCGTGGATCATGGCGCCGAGTTTGATCTGTCGTTTGCTCATGGGAGGACTCCGCGATTCAATGCAGGTAAGAGAGGCCTCCGCCGGGTGGGGGGTCGGACATGCACTGAACATAACGGGTGGGGCAGGGGGTTGTGAAAGGCTTTGTGGTTCTAAGCTAATTATGCAAATAGCTGATAGAAAATATTATTCAATATGCGCGTATTTTGCTTGGTGATCCTGGGGCCGCTCTGCGGCCCATCGCGGGCAAGCCCGCTCCTACAGGTTCTGCGTTGACTTTGAGAGCGGCGCGGTTCCCTGTAGGAGCGGGCTTGCCCGCGAAAGGGCCACAAAGCGGCCCCAAGGATCTCAAGCGAACGCCGACACTCAGGCCGCCGCCGCCCGCCGCCCGGGAATCGCCGCAATCAACTCCCGCGTATAGTCACTCTCCGGCCGATCAAACACCTGCCCAACCGGCCCCTGTTCCACCACCTGCCCCTGGCGCAACACCAGCACGTGATCAGCCATGCTCGCCACCACCGCCAGGTCATGCGACACCAGCACATAGGCAATCCCCAACTCGCGCTGCAGCTCATCGAGCAACTCGAGGATCTGCGCCTGCACCGACACATCCAGTGCACTCACCGGCTCATCGAGCAACAGCAATTCCGGCTGCAACGCCAGTGCGCGGGCAATCGCCACCCGCTGGCGCTGGCCACCGGACAGCTCGCGCGGCAGGCGGTCCAGGTAACTCAGCGGCAAGTGCACCCGGGTAATCAGCTCACGCGCCGCCTGCTCCAGCGCGGCGCCCTTGAGCAGGCCGAACGAGACCAGCGGCTCGACGATGCTGTCGAACACGGTGAAGCGCGGATCAAGCGCGGCAAACGGGTTCTGCTGGACCAGCTGCATGCGCCGGCGCAGCGGCCGGAAGGCGCGCCATCCCAGGCCGGTCACGTCGTCGCCGGCAAAGCGCACGCGGCCTTCGCTCGGCGCTTCCAGGCCCAGGGCAATGCGCAGCGCGGTGCTCTTGCCCGAGCCGGACTCGCCGACAATCGCCAGCGTCTGCCCCGGATACACCTCCAGGCTCAGCCCCTGGAGGGCAATGAAGTGCGGGTCCTGGCCCTTCACCCGTGGTAGCGCGAAGCGCTTGCCGACCTGCTCCAGGCTGAGGATCGGCGTGCCCTGCACGCTACGCCCAGGCCGCGCCGGGCGCCTGTCGCTGAACGCCGGCGCGGCGGCGAGCAGCGCGCGGGTATAGGGATGCGCGGGCGCCGAGACGATCTGCCCGGGCGGCCCTTGCTCGACCAGTTCACCCTGTTTCATCACCAGCAAACGGTCGGCGCGGTCGGTGGCGACGCCCAGGTCGTGGGTGATGATCAGCAGCGAGATGCCGCGCTCGGCCACCAGCCGTTGCAGGTGGTCGAGGATCTTGCGCTGCACCGTGACATCCAGCGCACTGGTCGGCTCGTCGGCGATGATCAGGCGTGGGTTACCGGCCAGGGCGATGGCGATCAGCACCCGCTGGCGCATGCCCCCGGACAACTCGTGCGGGTACTGCCGGGCCCGCAGCAGTGGGTTGTCCAGGCCGACCTGGCCGAGCAGCTCGAGCACGTCGGCGTCCACCGCCGGGTAGCGTCGACCCTGGGCGAGGATCAGCGCCTCGGCGATCTGCTGGCCGATGCGCAACGTGGGGTTGAGGCTGACCATCGGGTCCTGCGGGACCAGGCCAATAGTGCGCCCTCGCAGTTGGCGTTTTTGCGCTTCGCTGGCGCGGGTCAGGTCATGGCCATCGACCCGCAGCTGACCGCCGTCGATCTGCGCATTGCCCGGCAGCAGGCCGAGCAGGGCATTGGCCAGGGTCGACTTGCCCGAGCCCGACTCGCCGACGATGGCCACCGTCTCGCCCTGGCTGAGGCTGAACGACAACTGTTTGACCGCCTGGGTGACCTGGCCGGCGAAGCGGTAGCTGACCGACAGGTCGCGGACTTCGATCAAGGGGTGGCTGCTCATCGTTGATTCTCCTCGAAGGTACGCGCCAGGTGATTGAGGCTGAACACCACCGCCACCACGAACAGCCCTGGCAGCAGCGACACCCACGGGGCGGTGATCAAAAAGTGCCGGCCGTTGGCGATCAGCGTGCCCCACTCGGCAGCCGGTGGCGCGGCGCCAAAACCGAGAAAGCTCAGGCCAGCGGTGGCCAGGATCGCCGCGCCGAAGTCCAGCGTCGCCAGCACCGCGACCGGGCCCCAGGCGTTGGGCAGGATGTGCCGCAGCAAGGTCCGCGCCCAGCTCGCGCCGCCCAACCGCGCAGCCTCGACATAGGGCAGGGTCTTCACCCGCAGCACTTCGGCGCGGGTGGTGCGGGCGAAGCCGGGGATGATGCCGACGCCGACCGCAATCGCCACCGGCACCGTGCCGAAGCCGATCGCGGTGACGATCGCCAAGGCCAGCAGCAGGCCGGGCAGGGCCAGCAGCACGTCGACGATGCGCATGATCACGGCGTCGATGCGCCCGCCGGCAAAGCCCGACAGCACGCCCAGGCCGAGGCCGCCGATCAGCGCGATGCTGACGGCCAGCAGCGCCGCCTGCACCGAAAGGCTGGAGCCGTACACCACCCGCGTGTACAGGTCACGGCCCAGTTCGTCGGTGCCGAACCAGTGCAGGGCACTCGGCGCGCTGAGTTTTTCAATCGGCGAGGTGGCGTAAGGGTCGAAGCTGGTCAGCCAGTGCGGCACCAACGCCGACAGCAAAGCGAACAGCACGATCAGCAGGGCCAGGCTGAAGCCGGGGCGGCGCAACAGTGGCGCCAGGCTCTGGCTGACCCGTTGCAGGCGGGTGCGCCGTTGCCAGCCGGGTGGGCTGCTGGCGGCGACGCGTTGAGCGGGGTACGGACGGGTATCGGTGGTCATGGCTTACGACACCTTTGGCGAGTGGGTGATGCGCGGGTCGAGGTACGGGTAGAGCAGGTCGACGATCAGGTTGACCAGCACGAAGGCCGCCGCCGACACCGCGACGATCGCCAGTACCACCGGGATGTCCTGGCGCAGAACGGCCTCCTGGGCCAGGCGACCGACGCCGTTGCGCGAGAAGATGGTCTCGACCAGCACCGCGCCAGACACCGTGTTGCCGACCTGCAGGCCGATCAGGGTGAGGATTGGCAGCGCCGCATTGCGCAGGCCGTGACGCGCCTGCACCTGCGCCCGGCTCAGGCCCTTGGCGAACGCGGTGACGATGTACGGCTCTTGCCAGACGCCCTGGAAGCCGCGCATCAGCACCTGCGCATACACCGCCGCACTGGGGATGGCGAGGGTCACGGCGGGCAGCACCAGGCTGTCGAAACCGCGGCTGCCGGTAGCCGGGAACCAGCCCAGGCCAAAGGCGAACACCTGGATCAGCAGCAGGCCCATCCAGAACACCGGCACCGAAAAGCCCAGCGAAGGCAGCCGGCTCAGGGCGACCTTCAGCGGCCGCCATTGCAGGTAGGCGGCCAGGTAGGCCAGGCCGACCCCGCCCACCAGCGACAGTACGATCGCCAGCCCGGCCAGCGACAAGGTCTGCGGCAGGCGCTCGGCGAGCAGCGCGCTGACCGGGCGGTTGAGCGACAGCGACTGGCCGAGGTCGCCGTGCAGGGCGCGCCAGAGCAGGTCGAAATACTGCTCGAAGAGGCCCTTGTCCAGGCCGTAGTAGGCCTTGGCCTGGGCCAGGTCTGCCGGCGACAGGCCATCGGCCTCCATCCCCGAGGCGCTGAGCATGATCGCCAGGGTATCCCCCGGCAGCAGGTAGAGGATGAAGTAGGTGATGGTGTAGGCGCCCCACAACACCAGCAGCGCCTGGCCGATGCGCCCGATCAGGTAGCGGCTCATGGCTGGCCGACCTCGATGTCACTGAGGAAGGCGAAGCCCTCGGCCGTCCAGCGGAAGTCCTTGACCCGTGTCGAGGTCGCCGCCTGCCAGACCCGCTCGTACAGCGGGAAGGCCGAGCCTTCGTCGATCAGCAGGTCCTGCAGCTGGCCGTAGGCCTGGGCGCGTTGGGCGTCCTGGGTGGCGGTGATGCCGTGGTCGAACAGCGCCTGGGCCTTGGCCAGCACCGGCGCCTCGTAGGTGTTGGTGGCGAGGGTGGCGCTGTTGGCTGCGCGCGGGTCGAGGATCGTCTGCAGGATGATCGGGTCGGCGCGGGTCATGTAGGTGGAGGTCAGGTCGTAGTTGCCCGACGAGTTACCGGCGACCCATTCGGCGCGGGTCAGCACGTTCAGCTTGAGGTCGATGCCGACCTTGCGCAGCTGGTCCTGGATCAGTACGTCGCCGGCGCTCTCGGCCGGGGTCAGGTTGTAGCTCAGGGTCAGGCGCTTGCCGTCCTTGTGGCGGTAGCCGTCGCCGCCCTTGCTCCAGCCGGCGGCGTCGAGCAGGCGTTCGGCGCCCTGTGGGTCATAGCTGAGCTTGTCGGCCTGGGCCTTGAAGTACGGCGTGGTGACGTCGTAGACGCCGCTGACCACCGGGAACTCGGCGTTGTACACGGTGTGCGCGTAGCTGGTGCGGTCGATGGCCTTCTGCAGGGCCAGGCGCACCTGGCGGTCGGCCAGCAGGCGCTCGCCACGGGTGTTGGGGTAGAGGTTGAGGGCCGGGCCGGGCAGCGAGCGGCTCTGAATAGTCGCGCCCTTGGACTGGAACAGCTTGAGGTCGACTTCGGAGAACGGGTTGCGTGGCCACAGCACGTCGGCCTTGCCCTGCAGGAACAGGCCGTTGCGCACGCTTTCTTCCGGGATGTAGCTGACCTCGACCGCGTCGAGGTGCGCCGCGCCCTGGTTTTTCACGTTGGCCGAGGCCCAGGCGTAGTCCGCGCGCTTGACCAGCCGGGCGCCGACTTCCGGGGTGTAGTGTTCGAGCACGAACGGCCCGGTGCCGATGATCTTGCCCAGCGAGCGCTCCTGCGCGCTGAGCTTGTAGGAGGCCGGCGCGAGGATCGCCAGGTTGGTGGTCGAGGTGGCCTGGAGGAAACCGGCGTTAGGGCGCGACAGCACCAGGCGCACGGTGAAGTCGTCGACCGCTTCGGCGTGGTCGTAGCCGGCCAGGTAGGTGGCGCCGAAGGTCGCCGGCAGCTGCTTGGCGAAGGCGTTGTTGCTGTCGAAGGCGGCCTTCACGGCGTGGGCGTCGAAGCGTTCGCCGTTGCTGAAGGTGACGTCGTTGCGCAGGTGGAAGGTGTAGCTCAGGGCGTCGTCGCTGACCTCCCAGCTTTTTGCCAGCCAGGGGATGATCTTGCCGCTGCTGGGGTCTTGATCGGTGAGTGATTCGGCGACGTTGCGCAGCAGTACGCGGTGCTCGAGCCAGTAGACCTGGAACGGGTCGATGCTGACCAGGGTGGTGTTGTCGCCCCAGAAGGCGATGTTCAGGGTCTTGGCGCTGGCGTCTTCGCTGGACGGCGAGCAGGCGCTGAGGCCGAGCGTCAGCGCGCAGGCGGCCAGCACGCCCTTGGCGAGGCGGTGTCGGGTCATGGGGGTATTCCTTGAATTCTCGAGAGGGCAGGGCATCAGGTTTTTTTGCTGTCAGTACCGGCCTCTTCGCGGGTAAACCCGCTCCCACAGGTTTCTGTGGGCACTGCAAAACCCTGTGGGAGCGGGTTTACCCGCGAAGAGGTCGGCCCTGACAACCAACAATCACTCCTGGTAATCACGCCCCTCGCGATCCAGCTGACGAATCAACGCATCCCAATGCCGCTGGATACCTTCCCCCAGCCCATCGGAAAACCGCTTGGACTGCTCATGCACCTTGGCGATCGCCGCCGGCGGGGCGTACAGCAGGTCGCCATTGCCGCCCGCCTGTGCCGCGATCTGGATGTTGCACGCGCGCTCCAGGCCATGCAGCTCACGGAACGCATGCTCGACGCTGACCCCACCGGTCAGCAGGCCATGATTGCGCAGGATCAGGATATTGCTTTCGCCCAGGTTGGCGACCAGCCGCTCCTGCTCTTCGAGGTCCAGCGCCACCCCCTCGTAGTTGTGGTACGCCACGCGGCTGTAATAGGCCAGGGCGTGCTGCGACAGCGGCAGCAAGCCGTCGCGCTGGGCCGACACCGCCGCGCCGTCGCGGGTGTGGGTGTGCAGCACCGCCTTGAGGTCGTGGCGGGCGCGGTGGATGGCGCTGTGGATGACGTAGCCGGCCTGGTTGATACCCAGCCCCAGCGGGTCATCGATGATGGTCCCGTCGACGTCGACCTTGACCAGGTTGGAGGCGGTGATCTCGTCGAACAGCAGGCCGAAGGCGTTGATCAGGAAATGCTCGTCCGGGCCTGGCACGCGTGCCGAGAAGTGCGTGTAGATGTGGTCGGTCCAGCGGAACAGCGCGGCCAGGCGGTAGGCGGCGGCGAGCTTGACGCGCACCTCCCACTCTTCGGCGCTGACCCGTTGGCGGACGGAGTGGGTGGCGGGGCTGACGACAGACAGTGAACTCATGGCAATCTCCGAAAAAGGGGGCAGGATCAGTAGCCGCGCTGGGCGTCGACCAGGTTGTGCAAAGGTTGTTGTTCGCGATAACGGCTGAAGTTTTCCAGGAAGCGCTCAAGGAACACCGGGTAGCCGTCCTCGGAGATCGCCGAGGTGTGCGGCGACAGGAAGACGCGTGGGTGGTGATACAGCGGGTGGCCCGCGGGCAGCGGTTCCGGCTCGGTGACGTCGAGGCTGGCGCGGCCGATCAGGCCACTGTCGAGCGCTTCGAGCAGGGCCTCCTGGTCGAGCAGGCCGCCACGCGCGATGTTGATCAGGTGCAGGCCGGGGCGGGCGCTGGCCAGCACCTTGCGGTCGACCAGGCCGCGGGTGGCGGCGGTCAGCGGCGCGGCGATGACCAGGTGATCAGAGCCGGCGAACAGCTGCTGCAGGTCTTCGGCGCGCTGCACGCCCGGCACCTCGGCGATCGGCTGGCCGGGCCGGCTCAGGGCCAGGACGTGCATGCCGAGGGCGCTGGCCTTGCGCGCCAGGCTCTGGCCGATGCTGCCAAAACCGAGGATGCCCAGCGTGCGGCCACGTAACTGCGCCAGCGGCGTCAGGCGCCAGTCGGCGTCCTTGACCCACAGCTCGGGCAGTTGCTTGGCGGCGGCGAACACCAGGGCCAGGGCGAACTCGGCCACTTGCTCGGCGTTGGCGCCCTTGCCGCTGGTCACTGGCGCGCCCTGGAACACCCAGTCGGGGTAGAAGTCGATGCCCGACGACACCAGCTGTACCCAGCGCAGCGACCACGGCCAGCCGGGTGGCGGGGTATCGACACGGTGACCGCGGACGTTGATCGGGCGCACGATGAACACGTCGGCGGGCACCTCGAGGGCCAGTTGGCCGGGCGCGATGTCGATCACTTCGTGGTCGACCAGTTGCTCGCGCAAGGCCTGGTTGACCTGTGGGTCGAGCTGGCTGGCGATGATGGAATGGCTCATGGTTGCACCTCTGCGAGCGCGGCGCGGCCGACCTGGCCGAGCACCACGTCGTCCTGTGGGGTATGGATACGGCTGCACAGCACGTCGCGGTAATGCCGCTCCAGTGGGTTGTGGCGTGACAGCCCGGGGTTGCCGGCGGCCTCGATGGCCAGCTCGACGGCCTTGATGGCATTGCTGCTGACCAGGTGCTTGAGCTGCCCGGCGTGGCGCGCATCGACCAGGCCGGCGACGGCCGAGTCGAGCAGGCTGCGGTTGGCGAACAGCAGGGTGTCGATGCGCCCGACCACGTCCTGGAAGCGCGGCAGGCTGGCCAGCGGCGCGCCGAGGTTGCTCGGCGTGCGCGTGTTGAGGAACTGCACCAGCCAGTCGCGGGCGGCCTGGGCCACACCGTCGTACAGCGCCGGCAGCAGCACCGACATCCACAGCAGGCCTTCGCCGTCGAGCTCCGGCCGCGGCGCGCTGGCCGGGCTGACGCTGACCGCGTGCTCGAGTGGGATCAGCACGTCGTCGAAGCGCACTTCGTGGCTGCAGGTGGCGCGCATGCCGAGGTGGTCCCAGTCGTCGACGATGCGGATGCCGGGGGTGTCCTTGTGCACCAGGAAGCCGCCCACCAGCGGGTCGCTGTCGTCGCTGCGGGCCCACACCAGGTACCAGGTCAGGCCATGGCTGCCGGTGGAGTAGATCTTGCGCCCGGACAACCGCCAGCCCTCGGCGGTGCGCCGTGCCAGGGTCGCCGGCAGGCCGCCGCGGGCGGGGGTGCCGAGCTCTGGTTCGACGCGGAATGCGTTGATCAGCGCACCGTTGTCGACGGCGTCGCGGGCCACTTGCAGGCGCAGCTGCTCAGGCCAGCGGTTCTGCTCTTGCAGGCGGAAGTGCTGCAGGTACTGCATCACCAGGATCAGTGCGGTGGAAGGGTCGCCCTTGCCGACGGCGGCGATCACCTGCCGCGCGGTGGCAAGGTCGGCACCGCCGCCACCCAGCGCGCGCGGCACGGTCAGGCCGAGCAGGCCGTACTGGTGCAGCAGGGTGAAGTTGTCGTGGGGGAACTGACCGCTGCGGTCATAGCGTTCGGCGTTGGCGGCCAGGGCTTGGCTAAGCTCGGCGAGGACGCGATCGGATGGCGGGTGACTCATGGGCATTCATCCCTGGAACACGGTAGATTTGTTAAGACCGTATTCGTATGGATGACCGGTGTAAAAGTCTTTTTGGTTATATGCTAATTATTTGTTTGTAGAATTAAAAAGTAAGATAGTTATGAGAAAAATTTATTTAATGTGTTGTCCTCTTCGCGGGTAAACCCGCTCCCACAGGGATCATCGCACTCTGTGGGAGCGGGTTTACCCGCGAAGAGGCCCTAAAGGCCGCGCAAATCAAGCTTTCAAGCGCGCCCCGGCGATTTCGCCAAACAGCTCCACCGGCTCCTGCAGGTTGCCCAGGTAGCGCGGGTGGAACAGCCACAGGTCGACCTGCGGCTTGAAGTCGCTGACGTTGACCACGTCCAGCTGGTCCTTGTGCCGGCTGGCCAGCAACAACGGTTCGGGCACCAGCCCCAGGCCCTGACCACTGGCCACCAGGCCCAGCTGGAGGTCGGTACCAAAGGTCTCCAGGTTGATCGACAGCGACAGCCCTTGCTCGCTCAAGGCCCGTTGCAGCCCCGCGCGGAAGCCGCAGCCATCGGGGTTGAGCACCCAGCCGCGGGTATAACAGTCCTTGAGCTTGTAGCTGCGCTTGCTGGCACTGCCCTTGGCCGCGACCACGCGCAGTGGCATGCGCCCGACGGACTGGCTGGCGATGCCCTCGGGGAAGATCTTGCCGGGTGGGAACAACGCCGCCGCGGCGTCCAGCTCGCCGTTCTCCATGCGCGCGATGAGGCTGCTGCCCCAGCCGCTGGTGACCTGGGTGCGCAGGTCGGGGTAGGTAGCGCGAATCTGCGCCAGGGCGTCCAGCAGGATCACGTCGCCGAGGGTCTGCGGCACGCCCAGGCGCAGCGTGCCGGACGGTGCGCCATCGTTGGCCACCAGTTCACGCAGGGCGTCGATTTCGCGCAGGATGGCCTTGCACTGGTCGTACACCCGCAAGCCCATCGGGGTCGGCTTGAGCGGTTTGGTATTGCGGTCGAGCAGGGTGGCGCCCAGGTCTTCCTCGAAGTTCTGCAGGCGCCGTGTGATGGCGGGCTGGGTCAGTTGCAGGGCTTCGGCGGCAAGGTTGGTCGACTGGCAACGGATGACCGCCACGAAGGCGTCCATGTCATCGATTTTCATATTCGGCGCTCACATATTGAGACGGGGGAACATACCTCCCAAGAATAATCCTCGATCGCCATCGCCACAACCGAGTTGCTCGATCGTGGTGCGCCAGGTGTGCGGATCCGCGTGCGCGGCTAGCGAATGAAGTGCACCTTGCCGGTGTCGTCGTTGCCCATGTAGATCCCGTAGACCCCGGCCTGGCGCTCGAGGATGTAACGCTCGAGGATCTGCCGGATCGCCGGGTAATAGATCTCATCCCAGGGGATGTCTTCAGGTTCGAAGAACTTGTAGGCAAGCGTTTCTGGCCCGAACTGGCCGGTCTCTTCGGTGGCGATGGCGCGGAAGACGATGTACACCTCGCTGATCCTGGCCACGCTGAAGATCGAATACGGCGAGACGATTTCGGCGTGGACGCCGGTTTCTTCCCAGACTTCGCGCAGGGCGGCCTGCTCGGTGGTCTCGCCGGCCTCCATGAAGCCTGCGGGCAGGGTCCAGGTGCCGGGGCGCGGCGGGATGGCGCGCTGGCACAGCAGGTACTTGCCGTCGCGCTCGATGATGCAGCCGGCGATGATCTTTGGGTTGATGTAGTGGATGTAGCCACAGCCTGTGCAATGCAGGCGTTCGTGGGTGTCACCGGTGGGAACGCCCCGGGCAAGCTCTGTGGTGCAGTGCGGGCAGTAGCGCGGGGCGTTGGGCATGGTCAGCGGCCTATGCGAGGGTCCTTCAGGGCCAGGGGCTCGACGATGTCGCGCACCTTGGTGTTGTCATCCTGCTTCTGGCGCAGGTACTCCAGGGCGACCTTGGCGGCGGCGCGCACGTGGTCGACCGAGGCCTGGTGAGCGACCAGCGGATCGCCGCCCTTGATCGCCGCGACGATCTTTTCCATTTCCTTGTTGCTGGCGCCGCGGCGGTTCTCCTGCGACACCGAGGTGGCACGCAGGTAGCTGATGCGCGCCTGCAACTGACGCAGCTGGGTGGCGGCGACCTGGTTGCCGGAGCCTTCCAGGAGCACGTCGTAGAAGCCTTGCACCGAGTCGATCACCTGCTGCAGCTCGCCTTCTTCGAGGGCCTCGCGGTTGACCTCGAGGGCACGCTCCAGGGCGCGGATGTCCTTGGCCTTGGCATTCAGGGTGAACAGCTGGACGATCAGCCCCTCGAGCACGCAGCGCAGCTCGTAAATGTCACGGGCATCTTCCAGAGTGATGATCGCCACGCGCGGGCCCTTGGCATCGGCAAACTCCACCAGGCCTTCAGATTCGAGGTGGCGCAGGGCTTCGCGGACCGAGGTACGGCTCACCCCGAGGCGGTCGCAGAGGTCACGCTCGACCAGGCGGTCGCCGGGCAGCAGGTGGAAGTTCATGATGGCGCTGCGCAGCTTGTCGAGCACGATTTCGCGCAGTGTTACGGGGTTGCGGTTGACCTTGAAGCTGTCGTCGAGTGGCTGGCGTTTCATCAGGTGCGCTCTTTATGAGGCTGTCTGCACCAATATCGCCGGGGCGCCACGAACCCGAGGCGCTCCTTGCAGTGGTTCGAACAGCCCGCTGTTAACGGGTTGACTCCGCATCGGCTTCGGCGAACGCTTCGCGGGCCAGGCGGAAACTGTCCACCGCCGCGGGTACGCCGCAATAAATGCCGACCTGGAGCAGGATCTCGCGAATCTGTTCACGGCTCAGGCCATTACGCAATGCGCCGCGAATGTGCAGCTTGAGCTCGTGGGGCCGGTTGAGCGCGGAAATCATGGCCAAGTTTATCATGCTGCGCTCTTTCAGCGATAAGCCATCGCGGCCCCAGACATGCCCCCAGCAGTATTCGGTGACCAGCTCCTGGAGCGGCTTGGTGAACTCGTCGGCATTCTGGATCGAGCGGTTGACGTAGTCCTCGCCGAGCACCTGGGTGCGGATCTCGAGGCCTTTCTGGTATTTCTCGTTGCTCATGTGCCGGTACTCCGCAATTAAAACAGGGGCCGCGAACAAGGGTGAGGTTCGCCGCGGCCCCCTAAAAGAGTCAGGCCAGTGGCGGCAGGGCGCCGAGCTTGCCTTTGTGATAGAGCATCGGCGTCACCGGCTCGGCCGGCAGCACCAGGTTCTTCACTGCGCCGACGATGATCGCGTGGTCGCCGCCGTCGTATTCGCGCCACAGCTCGCACTCGATGATCGCCGTGGCCTTGGGCAGCAGCGGGTTACCCAGCTCGCTCAGGTGCCAGTCGATGCCCTTGGCCTTGTCCTTGCCCTTGCCGGCGAAGGCGTAGGCCTCGGCGGTCTGCTCGGCAGACAGCAAGTGAATGGCGAACTGCTTGCTGTCACGCAGGATCGGGTAGGTGTCCGATGCATAGTTGGGGCAGAACAGCACCAGCGCCGGCTCGATCGACAGCGCGCTGAAGGCGCTGGCGGTGATGCCGACGATGCCGCCGTCGGCGTCCAGGGTGGTGACCACCGTGACCCCGGAGGGGAACGAGCCCATCACGTCTTTGTAGATGCCAGGTTCGATCATCTCGGCAGTACCTCTTAGCGCATCACGAAGGGGTCGGGCATCGGCGCGGTGGACAGGTTGATCCACACGGTCTTCAGCTCGGTATAGGCGAGCACCGAATCGATGCCGCTCTCACGGCCGTAGCCGCTGTTCTTGAAACCGCCGATCGGCGCCATGGCCGAGACTGCGCGGTAGGTGTTGACCCAGATGATCCCCGAGCGCACGTCACGGGCCAGGCGGTGGGCACGGCCGAGGTCGCGGGTCCAGATGCCGGCGGCCAGGCCGAACTGCGAGTCGTTGGCGATCGCCAGGGCCTCTTCTTCGGTCTTGAAGCGAATGACCGCGGCGACCGGGCCGAACACTTCTTCCTGCATGATCTTCATCGAGTTGCTGTCGCACTCGAACAGGGTCGGCTCGTAGAACCAGCCGTCACCCTCGACCTCGGCCCGCTTGCCACCCAGGCGCAGCTTGGCGCCTTCGGCGTTGGCAGCGGCCACCAGGCTTTCGACCACGGCCAGTTGCTGGGCGGTGGCCATCGGGCCCATTTCGCTCTGCTCGTCCTGCGGGTTGCCGATGCGGATGCGCTTGGCGCGCTCGATCAGGCGCTCGACGAACTCGTCGAAGATCTCGTCCTGCACCAGCAGCCGCGAGCCGGCCACGCAGCTCTGCCCGGAGGCGGCATAGATGCCGGCCACGGCGCCATTGATGGCGCTGTCCAGGTCAGCGTCGGCAAAGATGATGTTCGGCGATTTGCCGCCCAGCTCCAGCGACAGCTTGGCGAAGTTTTCGGCGCTGCTGCGGACCACGTGACGGGCGGTGGCGGCGCCGCCGGTAAAGGCGATCTTGCGGATCAGCGGATGGCGGGTGAGGGCCGCGCCGGTGCTTGGGCCGTAACCGGTGACGACGTTGACCACGCCCGGCGGGAAGCCGGCTTCGAGGGCCAGGCGGGCCAGCTCGAGGATGGTCGCCGAGGCGTGCTCGGACGGCTTGAGGACGATGGTGTTACCGGCGGCCAGTGCTGGTGCCAGCTTGATCGCGGTCAGGTACAGCGGGCTGTTCCAGGGGATGATCCCGGCGACCACGCCCATCGGCTCGTGCACGGTGTAGGCAAACAGGTCGGGCTTGTCCAGCGGCAGGGTGCCGCCTTCGAGCTTGTCGGCCAGGCCTGCGGTGTAATGGAAGAACTCCGGCAAATAGCCGACCTGGCCGCGGGTCTCGCGGATCAGCTTGCCGTTGTCGCGGCTCTCGAGCTGCGCCAGATGCTCTTTGTTCTCGGCGATCAGGTCGCCCAGGCGGCGCAGCAGCTTGCCCCGGGCGGTGGCGGTGAGGCCACGCCAGGCCTTGCCGTCGAACGCGCGCTGGGCCGACTGCACGGCCAGCTCGACGTCGGCTTCATCGGCGTCGGGCAGTTGCGCCCAGACCTGGGCGGTGGCCGGGTCGAGGCTGTCGAAGGTCTTGCCGCTCTGGGCATCCAGCCATTGGCCGTCGATGCACATCTGGAAACGAACGAGGGTCATGCAACTATCCCCTTGGCGGATTCGGTGAGGGTGCGGGCGTGGCTCAGGAAGTCCAGCAGCATCTTGTTGACTTCGCGCGGCGCTTCCACCGGCATCATATGCCGTTGTTCGGCGAGGACCACACTCTGCGCGCCGGGGATGCGTGCGGCGAGCTGGCGGGTCATGGCCGGGGTCGAGCCCTGGTCGAGTTCACCGGTGGCGATCAAGGTCGGCACCTGAATGCTGCCCAGGTCGCTTTCGCGGTACATGTCCTGGGTGGCGAACAACGAGTAGGTGGTGTGGTAGCCCTGCGGGTCGTTGCTGGCCAGGACCTGGCGAATGGCGGCGACCTGGGCCGGGTTGGCGGCCTTGTATTCGCGGCTGAACCAGCGGTCCAGCGCGGCGTCGACGTTGGCGTCCGGGCCTTGCTCAGCCGCCTGTGCGGCACGCGCGATCACCCCGGCGCTCTGCTCCGGGCTGCGGTTGAACACGCTGTTGAGCACCACCAGCGCGCTCAGCCGTTGCGGGTAGTTGAGGGCAAAGGCGCGGGCGACCAGGCCACCCATGGAGAAACCGATCACGGTCGCCTGGGGGATCTGCAGGTGGTCGAGCAGCTCGGCCAACTGGTCGGCGTAGCCTTCCAGCGGGGTGTCGGCGGCAGGCAGGTGGCTCTGGCCGTGGCCAAGCATGTCGTAGGCGATGACGCGGAAGTCATTGGCCAGGCCGACGATCTGCCCGCCCCACATTTCCTTGTTCAGGCCGACGCCGTGGATCAGCACCACCGGCTGGCCTTGGCCGGTGACCAGGTAGCTGGTGCCGGCGGGTGTGCGTTCAGCAACAGGCTGAATCATGGAGCGCGCTCCTTGAGCGTCAGGCGTGCGCAGGGCTGCGGCACGCCAGGCCCATCTATTAATTGTTATTGAGCTTTTTCGGCTGCCAGTTCTTCGAGGTCGATGTAGCGGTTGCCGATGCGCGGGTGCAGGCGGCCGCCGTCGGCCGCGCCGAGGACCACGACGATCTCGTCGGCACGTGGCGCGTCTTCGATCTGCATTTCCAGGGTGATGTAGTGCGAACGCAGGCCTTCGTCGTCCTTCTGCATCATCGGGATCTGGATCGAGGTGCCTGGGCCGCCGCGCTTGTTGGTGAAGCTCAGGTAGCTCTTGGCCTGGACCGCTTCGCGGTAGTGGTTGCCGAAGCGCAGGGTGTGGATCACCGCCGAGGCGTGCTCGATCTCACCGTCGGCACCGACCACGGCCGCTTTGCCATAGGCTTCGATCTTGTCGGCACCGCCGATGGCGGCGATCAGGCGCTCGACCATCAGTGCGCCCAGCTCGGAGCAGTTGGCGCGGATTTCCGGCTTGAGGTCGTCGACGAAACCGCGGCCAGCCCACGGGTTCTTGATCACCACGGCCAGGCCGACCATGGTCACCGGCTTGTCGGTGGCCTTGCCGCCTTCGATGCGGGTCTCTTCGGAGTAGGTGACGATCTTGCGGATTTCGAAACTCATGAGCGGCTCCTGGGGAGGGTTATCAGGTCTTGTTGTCTGATGGTATACCATAATATTTGTTGTGCAAGAGGCCGCTTGAAATTTATCGGCTGGGGGGGACGAAAGGTGTTTCGTCGGGGCTGGCCTCTTCGCGGGTAAACCCGCTCCCACAAGGACAGCGCAGCCTTCAGGAGCACCGCTAACCCTGTGGGAGCGGGTTTACCCGCGAAGAGAACAGCGCCGCTTTGCAGCCATGCAGGCAAAAAAATACCCGCTCCCGCGCAGGCAGGAGCGGGCTGATCCCGCAATGACTCAGGCAATGGGAATTCAGTTGAAGGCCGGCACCACTTCCTTGATGAACAGCTCGAGCGACTTCTTCTTCTCGGCGTGCGGCAGGCTGTTGTCGCACCAGAAGCTGAACTCGTCGACGCCCAGTTCCTGGTAGTACTTGATGCGCGCGATGATCTCGGCAGGGGTGCCGATCATGGTGTTCTTGCGGATGTTCTCAAGCGCGAAGGCCGGCACCTCGGCGAACTTCGACTCCGGGCTCGGCTCCAGGAAGCCATTGACCGGGACCTGCTTGTTGCCGAACCAGGCATCGAAGGTGCGGTAGAAGCGGGCAATGGCTTGCGCGCCGATCTTCCAGCCGTCCGGCTCGTCCGCGCTGTGCACGTGGGTGTGGCGCAGCACCATCAGTTGCGGGCGCGGCACGTCGGGGTTGTTGTCGAGGGCGGCCTGGAACTTGTTTCTCAGGTCCAGCACTTCCTCGTCGCCCTTCATCAACGGGGTGACCATGACGTTGCAGCCGTTTTTCACCGCGAAGTTGTGCGAGTCAGGGTCGCGGGCGGCGATCCACATCGGCGGCATGCCGTTTTGTACCGGCTTCGGCACGCTCGTCGACAACGGGAATTTGTACACTTCGCCTTCAAAGGCGTAGTCGCCTTTCCACAGCTCACGCACCACCGGGACCATTTCGCGCAGGGCCTTGCCACCGTCGGTGGCGGGCATGCCGTTGGCCATGCGGTCGAACTCGAACTGGTAGGCGCCGCGGGCCAGGCCGACTTCCATGCGGCCGTTGCTGATGACGTCGAGCAGGGCGCATTCGCCAGCCACCCGGATCGGGTTCCAGAACGGCGCAATGATGGTGCCGGCGCCCAGGCGGATCTTCTCGGTGCGCGCGGCGAGGTAGGCCAGCAGCGGCATCGGGCTCGGCGAGATGGTGTATTCCATGGCGTGGTGTTCGCCGATCCACACGGTGCTGAAACCGCCGTCTTCGGCCATCAGGGTCAGTTCGGTGAGGTCTTCGAACAGCTGGCGGTGGCTGACCTGTTCATCCCAACGTTCCATGTGCACGAACAACGAAAATTTCATGGGGCTTTCCTCGAAACTTGAAGGTCACGCCGGCCGCGGCAGGCGTCTGGTATCTCGACGGGTGCGCCCGGCACCCGTCAACAGAATAGGTGCGCTCAGGCGAAGGCGGGCAGGCTGGCCATCTTGCCGCGGCAGTAGATCATCGGCAGTGGCGCTTGCTCGGGGACGATCAGGTTCTGCACCTTGCCGACCATGATGGCGTGGTCGCCCCCTTCATACTCGCGCCACAGTTCGCATTCGATGATGGCGGTGGCGTTGGCCAGCAGCGGGTTGCCCAGCGCGCTCAAGGTCCACTCGATGCCGGCGGCCTTGTCCTTGCCTTTCTTGGCAAAGGCATAGGCTTCGGCTTGCTGGTCACCGGAGAGCAGGTGAATGGCGAAGCGCTTCTTGGCGATCAGCACGGGGTAGGAGTCGGAGCTGTAGTTGGGGCAGAACAGCACCAGCGGCGGGTCCATCGACAGCGAGGAGAAGGCGCTGGCGGTCAGCCCTACGATCTGGCCGTCATCGTCCAGGGTGGTGATGACGGTAACGCCGGACGGGAAGGAGCCCAGGACGTTCTTGTAGACGGTTGCGTCGATCATGAGGTGTTCCTCGGATGGGGCAGCGGTGATCCGCTTTTTTATCGTTGATGTGTCTGATGGTATACCGTAATACTCGATTTGCAAGCGGAATTTTACCGCCCTGAAAAATCACGATGAATGGCGCCAGGCCACAGGATTCGGGGCTTTGCTCTTAAGGGATGCCAGCCAGGGCGATTGCTGAACCGGATCAGTTACTGATTTTTCAAGCGGAGCAGTGTTGTCAAAAGTTTGGAATACCATAATATGGTCCGCAGCTGAGAGGCCGCCCAGAGCGGTTTCCTACAACGATAAAAAATGCCCCTTTCGAGCTGAAAACCTATGTCCCAATCGTCGTCGCAACACCAGTTTGTCGAGAATCATACGGTCGATTATGTTCCCCCTGCCGAGCGCCATGGGAAGGCGCGCGACCTGTTCACCCTGTGGTTCAGCACCAACATCGCACCATTGCCGATCGTCACCGGCGCCATGGTCATCCAGGTGTTCCACCTGAACCTGGTCTGGGGGCTGCTGGCCATCGTCATCGGTCACCTGCTCGGCGGTGTGGTGATTGCCTTGGCGTCTGCCCAGGGGCCGCAGCTGGGCATTCCGCAGATGGTCCAGAGCCGTGGCCAGTTTGGCCGCTACGGCGCCTTGCTGATCGTGTTCTTCACCGCGCTGATCTACGTCGGCTTCTTTATCTCCAACATCGTCCTGGCCGGCAAGTCGATCCACGGCATCGCCCCCAGCGTGCCGATGCCCACGGCGATCGTCATCGGTGCGTTGAGCGCCACCGCGATTGGCGTGATCGGCTATCGCTTCATCCATACCCTCAACCGCATCGGTACCTGGGTCATGGGGTCGGCGCTGCTGGCAGGCTTCATCATGATGTTCGTTCAGGACCTGCCGGCCGACTTCTACAGCCGTGGCAGCTTCAACCTGTCGGGCTTTATCGCCACGGTCTCGCTGGGCACCATCTGGCAGATCAGCTTCTCGCCGTACACCTCCGACTACTCGCGCTACCTGCCGCGTGAGGTGGGCATTGCCAAACCGTTCTGGGCCACCTATTTCGGCGCCACCCTGGGCACCATCCTGTGCTTCAGCTTTGGTGCCATTGCGGTGCTCTGCGTGCCGGAAGGGACTGATGCCATGGCGGCGGTCGAACAGGCCACGGGCTGGTTGGGGCCGATCCTGATGGTGCTGTTCTTGCTCAACATCATCAGCCACAACGCGCTCAACCTGTATGGCGCGGTGCTGTCGATCGTCACGGCGATCCAGACGTTCGTGGCGCAGTGGACGCCGAGCATCAAGGTGCGGGTGATCCTCGCCGCGGTGATCCTGGCGGGCTGTGGGATGGTTGCGCTGAATGCCTCGGCGGATTTCATCGGCCAGTTCATCGGGCTGATCCTGGCGCTGCTGCTGGTGCTGGTGCCGTGGGCCTCGATCAACCTGATCGACTTCTACCTGATCAAGAAGGGCGTGTATGACATCGCCTCGATCTTCCGCGCCGATGGCGGGATCTATGGGCGCTTCAACCACCACGCGATCATCGCCTATGCGTGCGGGATCCTGGTGCAGCTGCCGTTCGCCAACACGGCGCTGTATGTAGGGCCGTATTCGAACCTGGTGGAAGGGGCGGACCTGTCGTGGCTGTTCGGGCTGCTGGTGACCTGCCCGCTGTATTACTGCCTGGCGACGCGGGGCAAGACCGAGAAGGCTGGGCGCGCGGTCGGCGTAAACGACTGATTCGGTGTACTGGGGCTGCTTCGCAGCCCTTCGCGGCGGTCCGGCGTCCCGGCAAGCCCGCTCCTACAGGGACCTGCGCAATGCGGTCTATTGTGGGAGCGGCCTTGTGTCGCGAAAGGGCGGCGAAGCAGCCCCAGCTGTTTCACGGCAGAATCAAACCTTGAACTGCGCCACCATGCCGTTCAGGTCCACCGCAAGGCGCGACAGATCCTGCGCCGCCGCGCTGGTCTGGTTGGCCCCGGCCGAAGTCTGCATCGCCAGGTCGCGGATGTTCACCAGATTGCGGTCCACCTCCCGCGCCACCTGCGCCTGCTCTTCCGAGGCGCTGGCGATGACCAGGTTGCGCTGGTTGATCGAGGTGATCGCCTCGGCAATCACTTCCAGCGCCTGACCCGCCGACTGCGCCACTTCCAGCGTGCTGTTGGCCCGCCCACGGCTGCTGTGCATGGCACTCACCGCACGCTCGGTACCGTTCTGGATACCGGCGATCATCTGCTCGATTTCCGCCGTGGACTGTTGGGTGCGGTGGGCGAGGGCGCGCACCTCGTCGGCGACCACGGCAAAGCCGCGCCCGGCTTCACCGGCACGCGCGGCTTCGATCGCTGCGTTGAGCGCGAGCAGGTTGGTCTGCCCGGCAATCGAACCGATCACATCGAGCACCCGGCTGATCTCGTTGGCACTGGTGGCCAGCTGTTCCATTTCGGCCGAGGTGCCGCTGACGTCGTCGACCAGGTGCTGGATCGAGGTCAACGCCTGGTTGACCTGGTCACGGCCATCGCGGGTGGTGCGGTCGGCGCCCTTGGACGCATCGGCGGTGCTCACCGCGTTGTTGGCCACTTCCTCGACGGCCGCAGTCATCTGGTTGACCGCGGTGGCTGCCTGGTCGATCTCGGCGCTCTGCTGGTGCAGGCCACGGCTGGTGTCTTCGGTGACGGTGTGCAGTTCTTCCGAGGCCGAGGCCAGTTGGTCGGACGACGCGGCGATCTTGCGCAGGGTGTCGCGCAGGCTCTCCTGCATACGGCTCAGGGCGCGCAGCAACAAGGCCGGCTCGTCGCGGCCGTCTACTCGGATCTCGCGGGTGAGGTCGCCGGTGGCCACGCGCTCGGCAACCGCCACGGCGTCGGCCAGCGGCACGACGATGCTGCGGGTGAGCAGCAGGGCGATGGTGACCAGCGCGATCATGATCACCAGCAGCGAGGTCACGATGACCGTGAACGCTTCATCGGCGACGTCACTGCTGCGCTGGGACGCGCGTTCGGCGCCGGTGCCGTTGTAGCTGATCAGTGCGCCCATGGCTTTCATCATGGCGTCGGCCTGTGCGGTCAGCGGGCCGCTGATCTGCGCCTTGGCTGCGCTGAGGTCGCCGTTCAAGAGATTGGCCAGGACCTGTTTCTGCAAGCCCACGTATTGCTCGTGCGCGGCGGTGAAGGCGTTGAACAGGGCGCGGTCGTCCGCGGCAATGATCGTGTCCTGGTAGTCCTTGAGGCTGGTGTGCAGCTGCTGGTTGATGCCGTCGAGCAGGGCCACGTTGCGTTGGCGCTCTGCAGGGTCATCGTCCAGGGCGGTGCGCAGGGTGACTGCGCGGGCGCGGCCGAGGTTGCTGCTGATATCGTTCAGCGCGATCACGGCGGGCATCCAGGTGACGCGGATCTCGTCGGTGGCGCTGTCCATCTGGCGGGTTTCGTACAGCGAGAGTAGGCCCATGACCAGGACGAGGGCGCCCAGCAGCGTGAACACGCTGGCTGCCCGTTTGCCGATCTTCATATTCCGGAACTGCATTGGAATGCTCCTTGACGGTGGCGTGCAGGCGTCAAGAGCTCGATCGGCGGAGCCGGGTCACCGGGGGGGCGCCGGGCTCTCGATGCACTGCGAAATGTGTGGTTGATCCTCACCCTTCATGAATCGTTTTTTCTTAGATGATGCCATAGTGCCATTATTATTGACCAGTCATTCAATGTAACGACAAGTAGCAACAAGTCCGTCATTTTTTGACGGACTTGTCAGGTTATTCGCGGTCAGACGATGGTAATCGCGGGGTCTGCGGCTGCCAGCGCAGTGGCCCGATCAGCCGCCGGCGGGTAAATCCACACCGAGTTGATCTGGCGTTTCAGGTCCTTGCCTTCCTGGCCCTGCAGCTTGAGTTCGCGCTGCCAGCCTTCGCTGAAGGCCGCGCCCCAGCCGCCGAGGTCGAGGCAGGTGACGTACTTGGGCTGGCGGTAGACCACCGGCGTCAGGGCCAGCAGGTCGGCGGCGGCGTTGTTGCCCGAGTGGCGGCCCATGGGGATCGCGTGCTGGCAGGTCATCAGGGCGTGGTTGCCGAGTTCGTCGACCGCAGCCCAGGCGACATCGCCGGTGGCATAGATGTGCGGCTGGCCGATCACCTTGAGGTGGTCGTCGACGCGCAGCCGGCCAAAGCCATCACGTTCGCCGGGGACGTGCGCGGTCAGTGGGCTGGCCTTGACGCCGACGGTCCAGATCACGGTCTTGCTGGCGATGTATTCGCCGTTGTCCAGGGTCACGCCGCCGGCATCGACGGCCACCACTGCGCTGGCCGGCAGCCATTCGACGCCGGCCTGCTCACAGGCGGCGACGATCGACGGGGTGATGCCGGCGCCGAGCGCTGCGCCAATCTTCGCCCCGCGGTCGACCACGACCACGCGCACCGCAGTGGCGGCGCCGAGGATGGCCTGCAGGCGTGCCGGCATTTCGGTTGCGGTTTCGATCCCGGTGAAGCCGCCACCGCAGACCACCACAGTGTTGCGCGCAGGTGAGGCGGGCAGGGCCGCGAGGCCGTTCAGGTGCTGCTCGAGGCGTACCGCCGACTCCATCTGGTCGACATCGAAGGTGTGCTCGGCCAGGCCGGCGATCGCCGGGCGGGCGACCTGGCTGCCGGCCGCGAGGACTAGGCGGTCGTAGCTGATCTGGCGCTGTTGGCCCTGGCTGTCACGGTAGCCGACCTGGCGTGCCTCGGCGTCGATGCTGTCGGCGTGGCCCTGGATGAACTTCACCCCCACCGATTCGAACAGGGCCGCCAGTGGGGCCTGCATGGCGTGCACGTCGGCTTCGTAGAAACGGGGGCGGATACGCAGTTCGGCCTGAGGGGCCAGCACACTGATGCTGAGGTCGCCGCGCTGTGCCTGGTCAAGCAGGCGGGCAGCACTGAGGGCACTCCAGACGCCAGCAAAACCGGCACCGATGATCAGGATGTTGGTGTTCATGAGGGAGCTCCGTAGCGGGACGAGAAAGAGGCTTCGGTGGCGTTCTGTGCCCGCCGAATAACTACGACTGTATTGATCGTAGTTAACGGCGGCAAGCATTTTTTTCCGCTGCCCTCGCTGTGAACCCGTGGCGATTCCTCTGAAATGACCGGATTTATGGGCTTTGTCAGGATCAGCGCGCGCGCCGAAAGGCGACGTATGGCATCGGTGGGTTTTGCTTTGGGGGGTATTTGCAGCGTATTATTTGCGACAAAGTTAGTCGGAGATTGACATGTCGCTTTACAGTGCCGGCGTTGAGTACGGCATCCACTGCCTGCTGTTTCTGCTCGATGAACGTGGCGACAGCCGCGAATCCAGCGTGCGCGACCTGGCCGAACTGCAGGGCGTGCCGCAGGAATACCTGGCCAAGGTCTTCACCAAGCTGGCCAGGGCCGGCCTGGTGGCGGCGACCGAAGGCGTGCGGGGCGGATTTCGCCTGGCGCGGCCGTCGGACGAGATCACCGTGCTGGACATCGTCACGGCGATCGACGGGCCGAAGAAGATTTTTGATTGCCGCGAGATCCGCGAGCGCTGCGCGGTGTTCGAGGGCTCGCCGCCGGGCTGGGCGACCGAAGGGACCTGTGCGATCCATGCGGTGATGATGGGTGCGCAGAAGCGCATGGAAGAGGCGCTGGCACAGCAGACCATCCTCGACCTTGCGCGGCGCTTTGGGCGCAAGGCTCCCGCCGAGTTTGGCCAGCAGGTCAATGACTGGATGGGCGAGCGGCGGGAGGGCAAGGGCAGCGCGGGGGACATCCCGCTGACCCAGGTCTGAGGCTTTAGGCCGGGCCGGCCTCTTCGCGGGTCAACCCGCTCCCACAGGGTTATGCGTTGCCCCTCAAGGGCTCGGCCTCAGTGCACGGTCTTGCGCTGCTTCACGCAGGCCTGGGCCTGCAGCCCCAACTGGTCCAGGCGCTCATCGCGCAAGCGCTCCGCCTCGACCATCGCTTCTTCACCCTGCTGCTTGAGCAGGTACGCGTGGATCTGGCGGACCTCCAGGGTCTGGTAAATCGGTGCGATATCCAGCCTGCCGACCAACGCCCCGCTGGCCTGCCCGGTACTGCTCATCAGCACCTGCGGGCCACGGGCGGCGACCACTTGCATGCCCATCTCCTCGAACCACGGCACCACCGCGGCAAAGGCGTTGAGCTCGACGCTCGGGTAACGCGCCTGCAGATCCGCCAGCAGGCCGCGGCCGATGCCCTGGCGACGGTGGCTGGCGAGCACGGCCATGAACGCCAGCACGCAGGCCTGCGGGTTGTCCTGGGCCGGCAAGGCGATGGCGAAACCGAGCAACTGGTCCGGCGCTTCGGCGTCGAGCGCGAGCAACAGCTCCACGGCCAGGCCACGGCTGCCGTCCAGCGCTTGCAGGTACTGGTGCACCTCCAGGCCGACGCCGTATTGATACAGCGGGTACAGCGGGTTGTCGGCACTGATGGCCACGCTGCTCAGTTCGCCGACATGGTCGATCACCAACTGGCGGATCTGGTTCTGGAAGGATTCGGGCGGCACGCTGTCGAGGCGGCGGAGGATGTACATCGCTGGCAAAGCTCCGGCTGGGCAGAAACACCCCGCGCCGGGTGTAGCGCGGGGTGGACAGTCTACCCGGTTTTGCCGGATCAGCCTCGTGCGGCGAGCGCCGCGAGCATCAGGTCGAGGTTTTGTACGGCCGCGCCCGAGGCGCCCTTGCCGAGGTTATCGAACACGGCGGTGAGCACTACCTGGCCATGTTCGGGGTTGGCGAACAGGGCCAGGCGCAGGTCATTGCTGTCGTTCAGCACTTCTGGGTCGAGCGGGGCTGCCGGCCCGCCTCGATGCAGCGGCATCAGTTGCACATGGCGGGCGCCCTGGTAGTGCTGCTCGAGGCACGCCTGCAGGTGCTCGGCGCTCACCCCGGCGGGCAGCAGGCGCAGTTGCAGCGGGATGGTCAACACGATGCCCTGGCGGTAGGCGCCATAGCCTGGCAGGAATACCGGCCGCGCGCTGAGGCCGGCATGCTGCTGGATCTCCGGCACATGCTTGTGGGCCAGCTCCAGGCCATACAGTTGCAGGGTCGGCAAGCTGCCCTCGTGCGGCTGCTCATGGCGCTCGACCGCCGCGCGGCCACCCCCGGAATACCCCGAGATGGCGTGCACACTGAGCGGGTAGTCCGCCGGCAGCAGCCCGGCCTGGATCAACGGCCGCAGCAGGGCGATGGCGCCGGTCGGGTAGCAGCCGGGGTTGCTCACCCGCTTGGCCTGGGCGATGCGCTCGGGTTGCTGGGCGTCCAGCTCGGGCAGGCCATACACCCAGCCCGGCGTGGTGCGGTGCGCGGAGCTGGCGTCGATCACCCGTACCGCCGGGTTACTGATCGCCGCCACGGCCTCGATGGCGGCGGCGTCGGGCAGGCACAGCAGGGCGATGTCGGCGCTGTTGATCGCCTCGGCGCGGCGCTCTGGGTGCTTGCGGTCGGCTTTGGGCAAGGTCAGCAGGCGCAGGTCGTCGCGCCCGTGCAGGCGGGCGTGGATCTGCAGGCCGGTGGTGCCTTGGTCGCCATCGATGAAAACAACAGGGGTATGCATGGTCGGGGTCCACGTGAAGGGCTGATGACCTATGCTCGCGCGTCGCTGGACGAAAGAAAATTTGAATATCATGATGCTGGTCTTCATAAAAACTGAACGACAGCCATGCGTGAAATCAGCCTCGACCGCCTGCGTACTCTCGTAGTGATCGCCGACCTCGGCTCGTTTGCCGAAGCCGCCCGACAGCTCAACCTGGCCCCGCCGACCATCAGCCTGCATGTCGCCGAGCTGGAGGCCCGGGTTGGCGCGGCATTGCTCACCCGCACCCGCGGCCAGGTGCGCCCGACGGCCCTGGGCGAGACCTTGCTGGCGCGGGCCCGGCGCTTGCTGGCGGATGCCGACCTGGCCCTGGACGAAGTGCGCCGCCAGGTCGAAGGCCTGACGGGCCGGGTGCGCCTGGGCGCCTCGACCGGGGCGATTGCCCATCTGTTGCCGCAGGCACTGCAGGTGTTGCGGGTCGAGCACCCGGGCATCGACGTGCAGGTCCAGGTGCTGACCTCGCAGGCCTCACTGGCGCGCCTGCGCGACGGCAGCCTGGACATCGGCCTGGTGGCGTTGCCGCAGGTGGCAGGCAAGGGCGTGCGCATCACGCCCTGGCGGCGCGACCCGATCATGGCCTATGTGCCCAGCGACTGGCGCCCGCCCGCGCGGGTCAGCCCGGCGTGGTTGGCGCAGCGCGCGTTGATCCTGAATGACAGCGGTACCCAGTTGTCGCGGGTGACCTCGGAGTGGTTTGCCGCGGCGGGCTTGTATCCCCAGGCGCGGATCGAGCTGAACTTCAACGATGCGATCAAGAGCCTGGTGGCGGCGGGCTATGGCGCGACCTTGCTGCCGCAGGAGGGCGAAGCGGTCGAACTGGACCCGCGCGTGGCCCGGCGACCGCTGCGGCCGGGGTTGTGGCGGCAGTTGGGGATCGCTTGCCGCGAGGGCGAGGTGGAGCTGGGGGTTGGCTATGTGCTCGAGGCGTTGGAGCGTTTGCGCCAGTGAATCAGCCTTTCAAAGTGTTCAGAAATTACGTGTGTCTTGAGCTCGCCGGGGCCGCTGCGCGCCCCTTTCGCGACACAAGGCCGCTCCCACATGGACGCCGCCATCCTGTGGGAGCGGCCTTGCGTCGCGAAAGGGCTGCGTAGCGGCCCCGGCGAGCTCAAGCCAAAGACAAGTTCAGAAAGCATGCAAAGACCTTGGAGGGGCTGGCCTAGTGAACGCCTGGCTTGAGGAAGTTGCTGGCCCACCCAACGCTGTCGCGGGATTGAATTTGCCCGCAGCTTTACCTTAAGCTTGAAAATAATTCTCAATTACAAAAAACGAATCGCCCCATGAGCGAAGCCCTGCCTCCTTCCGATAGCCGCCTGGACAACGTCGCAGCGCTTTACAGCGGCCATCAGGGCTGGCTGTACGCCCGGCTGTACCGCAAACTGGGCAACGCCCTGGACGCGGCCGACCTGGTCCAGGACACGTTCGCGCGCATCCTCGCCTCCAAGGTCGCCGTGTTCAACGAGCCGCGCGCCTACCTCAATTGCGTGGCGGGCGGCATCCTCGCCAACTGGTGCCAGCGCAAGTCGCTGGAGCGTGCCTACCTGAGCGCCTTGCAACAGGCCCCGTTGGCCGAGGCGCCGTCGCCGGAGACGCGCTACCTGATCCTGGAAACCCTGCATGAGATCGACGCGCTGCTCGACAGCCTGCCGCCGTTGGTCCGTCGCGCATTTCTACTGTCGCAACTGACCGGGATGAAGTACGAAGCCATTGCCGAGCAGCTCGACGTGTCGCTGATCACCGTCAAGCGCTACATGAAACAGGCGTTCCTGCAGTGCCTGAAGTGGGTTGAATAGATGGCAGCCAATCGCCCCGGCGACATTGCGCCACAGGCTCTCGAAGAGGCCGCCGAGTGGCTGATGAACATGAGCGCCGGCGAGGTAAGCCAGGCGCAGCAGGCGGCTTGGCTGAGCTGGCGCAACAGCAGCGTCGAGCACGAGCGGGCCTGGCAGCGTGCCGAGCTGCTGATGGGCAAGCTCGCCGGCTTGCCGCCGACGCTGTCGATGTCTGCCCTGGATCGCCCGGCCGAGCCTGGCCGACGTGCGCTGATCAGCCGCCTGGCGCTGTTGCTGGCCCTCGGCCCGGCCAGTTGGGCGGGCTGGCACCTGACCGAGCGGCAAGGCTGGGCGGCGGACTACCGTTCGGCGATTGGCGAGTGCCGCGAGCTGGTCCTGGCGGACGGCACGCAGGTGTTTCTCAACACCGACTCGGCCATCGACGTGCGCTTCGACGCCAACCAGCGCTTTATCCACCTGCTGCGCGGGGAGATCCTGGTGCAGACCGCCGTCGATACTCAGCTACCGTCGCGACCGCTGCGGGTCGGCACCGGTGAAGGGCGGCTGCAGGCGCTGGGCACGCGCTTCGTCGTCCGTGAAGTGGCCGGGCGCACCTACCTGGCAGTGCTCGAAGGCGCTGTGCGGGTAGAGCCCGCCAATGCGCGGCAGGCCGAGCCGCAGGTGGTCAGGGCCGGTGAGCGCACCGACTTCGACGCCCACACACTTGGTGCGCTGCGGCCTGTAGATGGCAGCGTCAGCGCCTGGACCCAAGGCATGCTGCTGGCGGACAAGATGCGCTTGCAGGCGCTTGTCAGCGAACTGGCGCGCTACCGCCGCGGCTTCATCCGATGTGACCCGCAGATTGCCGATCTGCCTGTGTCGGGGGCGTTCCCGGTCAGTGACTGGCGGCGCACCGTGAACATGCTGGTGGCGACCTATCCCGTTGCGGTGACGGAGCACATGGAGGGCTACTGGACCCTGCTGTCCGCCCGTTGAGCCCTGGCCTGCAAAAATAATCGTCGCGTCCTGATACTTTTTTCGGTTTCGGCTGGCAACAAGAGTGAAAACCACTTTTTACCCAGTCAGAAAGGATCCCTCCGTCATGCCTGTTGCCAGTCGTCCTCGCGGTGAACGTGCGTTAGCCCTTGCCGTGCGCAGCGCTGTGCTGAGTGTTGCCCTGGTCGCCGCCAGTGCCAACGTCTGTGCGGCTGCGCCGGCCCAGCTGGATGCCGTCGCGGTGCACACCTATGACATCCCGGCAGGGGCTCTGGGCCGTGCCTTGTCCAGTTTTGCCATGCAGTCCGGCATCGCCCTGTCGTTCGAGCCCGCGTTGACCGAAGGCTTGCACAGCCCAGGCCTGTCCGGCAGCTATTCGCCAAGTGAGGGCATCGCCCGGTTGCTGGCTGGGAGCGGGCTCGAGCTGGCAGCGCTCGCTGACGGCACGTTCATGCTGGTGCGCCAGAGCGCTGCCAGTGGCGATGGCCTGACCTTGGCGGCGACCACCATCGACGCCAGCAGCCTGCGCAGCGGTGGCCTGCCGGACGCCTACGCGGGCGGCCAGGTTGCGCGCGGCGGGCGGCTCGGCATGCTCGGCAACCAGGATGTGCGGGACACCCCGTTCAGCGTCACCAGCTACACCGCCAAGACCCTGGCCGACCTGCAGACCGTGACCGTCGCCGATGCCCTCGAACGCGACCCTTCGGTGCGCTCGACCGGCCAGACCGGCGGCATCGTCGACTCGTTTTTCATTCGGGGTTTTCCAGTCGGCGAAGGCAACCTCGGTGAGCTGGCGTTCGACGGCGTGTACGGCGTGGCGCCCAACTACCGGGTGTTCACCGAGTATGCCGAGCGCGTCGAAGTGCTCAAGGGGCCGGGCGCACTGATGTACGGCATCTCACCGAACAGCGGGGTGGGTGGGGTGATCAACATCGTGCCCAAGCGGGCGCTGGCCGAAGACCTCACCCGGCTCACCGCAAGCTACGGCTCCGACACCCAGGTCGGCGGCCATATCGACATCAGCCGTCGTTTTGGTGATGAAAAACAGTGGGGCGTGCGCTTCAACGGCAGCCTCGCACAAGGTGACACCGCCATCGACAACCAGCAGCGCGCCCTGGACATCGGCGCCATCGCGCTGGACTACCAGGGCGAACGGCTGCGCCTGAACCTGGACTTCATCAGCCAGAAAGAACAATGGGACGCCGCCTCGCGACCCTTCACCGTTGCTGCCGGCACCGACGTGCCCTCTGCACCGAAAGGCCGGACCAACCTGCCACAGGACTGGGGCTGGTCGACCACCCGTGAACAGTCGGCGTTGCTCGGGGGTGAGTATGACCTCAACGATTCGCTGACCGTGTTCGCCCACGCCGGTGGCGGCAGGGCCGATGTCGAGCGGTTGTCCGACCAGGTGCCGCGCATTCTCAACGCGGCGGGCGATACCAGTAATATCCCCGGCTACTACAAATTCAACGTCGATCGCTCGACGGCGGATATCGGCCTGCGCGGCCTGTTCGAAACCGGCCCGGTCAACCACACCCTGACCGTGATGGCCACGCGTTACCAGGACGAGTTGTCCAGGGGCATCCGCAACGGCACCGAGGTGTTCTCCAATATCTATCACCCGGTCGATGCACCGCAGCAGTACATCCTGGCGCCGAAGGTGCTGCGGGTGTCCGAAAGTGAGCTGTCGGGAGTTGCGATCACCGACACCCTGGCGGTGCTCGATGACCGGCTGCAGTTGACCCTGGGCCTGCGCCGGCAAATGATCGAGTCGCGCAACTACAACGCCGCCAACGGGGTCAACCCGCGCTATGACGACAGTGCCACGACGCCGGTGGTCGGCGTGGTGGTGAAGCCGTGGGAAAACGTCTCGTTCTACTACAACTACGTCGAAGGCTTGAGCAAAGGCGATGTGGCACCCGCCACGTCGGCCAATCCCGGCGAGGCCTTTGCGCCCTACGAGACTCGGCAGCACGAGCTGGGGGTGAAGTATGAGTACGCCTCGTTCATGACCACCCTGGCGCTGTTCCAGATCGAGAAGCCCAGTGGCGAGCTGGGCGCCGGCAACCTGTTTTCGGTCCAGGCCGAGCAACGCAACCGCGGTGTCGAGCTGAGCCTGTTCGGTGAAGTCGCCCCGGGTACCCGGCTGCTGGGCGGGGTGACGCTGCTCGATGGCAAGCTGACCGATTCGGCGACCGCCGCCAACCGTGGCAACGAGCCGGTCGGCGTGCCGGATGTGCAGGCCAACCTGTGGGCCGAGTGGGACACCCCCTGGGTCGAAGGCGTGACCCTCACCGGCGGCGCGATCTACACCGCCAGCCAGTACATCAACCAGGCCAATACCCAGGCGCTGGACGCCTGGACCCGCTTCGATGTCGGGGCGCGCTACGCCACCCGCATCGACGGCCGCCCGACCACGTTCAGGGCCACGGTGCAGAACGTCTTCGATCGCGAGTATTGGTCGGGCGTGGCCTCGTACGGGGCCATTTCGCCCGGCTACCCGCGGGCATTGCAGCTGTCGGCGACGGTCGATTTCTGAGTCGGGGCAGGGGCAGGCGCGCCGGTCTCAGGTAA
Organism: Pseudomonas reidholzensis; assembly: GCF_900536025.1. Classification (GTDB taxonomy): domain Bacteria; phylum Pseudomonadota; class Gammaproteobacteria; order Pseudomonadales; family Pseudomonadaceae; genus Aquipseudomonas; species Aquipseudomonas reidholzensis. The sequence continues at coordinate 149,769 of NZ_UNOZ01000017.1, read as the reverse complement.
GCTGGCCGGCAGAGCGCTCAGAAGGAACCCCCCATGCCCTACGAAATAGACGATCGCCTGGTGATCGGCGTGGCCTCAAGCGCGGTGTTCGACCTCAGCGAGTCCGACGCGGTGTTCCGCCGCGAAGGCGAGGCGCAGTACCGCACCTACCAGCAACAGCACCTGCACGTGCCGCTGCCACGCGGCATGGCCTACCCATTCATCAAGCGCCTGCTGGCGCTCAATGACCTGTGTGACGACCCCGAAGACCCGCTGGTGGAGGTGGTGCTGCTGTCGCAGAACGACCCCGACACTGGCCTGCGAGTGATGAAGACCATCGAGCACTACGGGCTCAACATGACCCGGGCGATCTTCATGCAGGGCCGCTCGCCCTACGAATACATCCCGGCGCTGAACATCGCGCTGTTTCTCTCCGCCGACAAGCAACACGTCGATGCGGCGATCAAGGCCGGCTACCCGGCCGGCCAGGTGCTCGACTCGCAGTTCGACGATGACGAGCGCGACGACGGCCTGCGCATTGCCTTCGACTTCGATGGCGTGCTGGCGGGGGATGAGTCGGAGGCGGTGATGCAGCGTGATGGCCTGGTCGGTTTCCATGCCCACGAGGTGACCAACGTCACCCAGCCGCACAACCCTGGGCCGCTGAAGGAGTTTTTCGTGCGGATCGCGCGGATCCAGGCGGCCGAAGAGCAGTACAAGCTCGCGCACCCCGGCTACGAGAACCGCCTGCGGGTGTCGATCGTCACCGCCCGCAATGCGCCGTCGCACGAGCGCGCGCTGAACACCCTGAAGAGCTGGGGGGTGATGGCCAACGATGCGTTCTTCCTCGGTGGCATCGAGAAGCGTCGGGTGCTGTCGGTGCTCAAGCCGCACAGCTTCTTCGACGACCAGTCAGGCCACCTGACCAGCACGCGCACCGTGGTGCCCTCGGTGCACGTGCCGTTTGGCGTCACCAACCAGCCGGTCTGAGCCTCAGAACCAGCGGTCGTTGCGCTTGCGGCCGCGGGTCAGCGCCGGCAGGATCAGCCCCAGCAGCAGGCCCGCGCCGGCGATGCTGCCGCCGTAGACCATGTAGCGCATCATCACCTGCTTGTTCTCGTCACCCAGGCGCGCCTGGGTGTCGCGCAGGTTCGACTGGGCCTGGTCGAGCTGTTCGTTGAGGTCCTTGTTGCGGGCCTGCACCTCGTCGATCAGCGCCTTGCGTGAGTCGAGGGTCTCTTGCATGCCCTGCACGCGGGTCTTCCAGCTGTCGTCGATGGTCTTCAACTGTTCGGACAGCTGCGCCACTTCACTGTCCAGCTGCGGCAGGCGCTCGGCCTGGCCGGGGACGGCCTGCAGGTCGCTGGTGAGGATCCACACCAGGTCGCCGCTCTGGCCGCGCACCTGGCTGTAGTCGCCCTGAGTGGCGACCAGGGCGACTTTTTGCCCGGCCTTGATGCTGCCGACGATACGGTGACCGTTGGTCGGGCCACTGCGCACATAGGTGCTCAGGCTGTCGCTGACCCAGCGTGCGTCATTGGCGGGTTCTTCGGCATGCACCGGGGCGGCGAGGGCGATCAGGGCGGCGATCAGGCTGCCACGCAGGGCAGTCAGGGCGGGCTGGTTCGGGCGGGAGTCAGGCATGAGGGTCTTCGCTGAAACTGGACAAAATTAGGCCCGGTGGCTGGGCCGATGTACCGGTCGGTGAGTTGACCGTCAGCGAAAGACCGTTTTTTTGTAGGCAGGTTCACCGATCAGTGTGGGAAATGTCTGCAGAGTGTTGCTGAATTGTTCACGAGCCACCGAAGCAATCGCGGGGCAAGGCCGCTCCCACGCACCTCATTCCTTGCTGCGGAATATGAGCGTGGGAGCGGGCTTGCCCCGCGATGGGCCGCAAAGCGGCCCCAGCAGCTATCAGGTCACAACCTGGTAGCACGGCACATACGCCGCCCCACCTGGCAACTTCATCCGGTGCTGATCGACAAACGCCTGCAGCAGCCGCCCCAGCGGATCGAGCACGGCGCTGTCGCCGCGAATCTGATACGGCCCGTGCTCCTCGATCAGGCGGATGCCATTGTCCTTGACGTTGCCCGCGACGATGCCCGAGAACGCCCGGCGCAAATTGGCCGCCAGCTCATGCGCCGGCAAATCGCGACGCAGGGCAAGATTGGCCATGTTCTCGTGGGTCGGGTCGAACGGGCGCTGGAAGCTTTCTTCGATCTTCAGCAGCCAGTTGAAGTGGAACGCGTCATTGCGCTCACGGCGGAACTGCTTGACCGCCTTGAGCCCCTCGACCATCTGCCGGGAGACTTCGGCCGGGTCGTCGATGATGATCTGGTAGTGACGCTGGGCTTCGTCACCCAAGGTCGCGCCGACAAACGCATGCAACTGCTGCAGGTACGCCTCGGCGCTGCGTGGGCCGGTCAGCACCACCGGGAAGGGCAGGCCCTGGTTGTCCGGGTGCATGAGGATGCCCAGCAGGTACAGGAACTCCTCGGCCGTACCGGCGCCGCCGGGGAAGATGATGATGCCGTGGCCGACCCGCACGAAGGCTTCGAGGCGCTTCTCGATGTCGGGCAGGATCACCAGCTCGTTGACGATCGGGTTCGGCGCCTCGGCGGCGATGATCCCAGGCTCGGTCAGGCCCAGGTAGCGGCTGCCGTGCATGCGCTGCTTGGCGTGGGCGATGGTGGCGCCCTTCATCGGCCCCTTCATCACGCCCGGGCCGCAACCGGTGCAGACATCCAGCTTGCGCAGGCCGAGCTCGTGGCCGACCTTTTTGGTGTACTGGTATTCCTCGGTGCTGATCGAGTGACCGCCCCAGCACACGACCATCTTCGGCTCCACGCCTGGGCGCAGGGTGCGCGCGTTGCGCAGCAGGTGGAAGACGTAGTCGGTGATGCCCTGGGAGCTTTCCAGGTCGATGCGCTGGCTGGCCAGTTCGCTTTCGGTGTAGACGATGTCGCGCAGGGCGCTGAAGAGCATCTCGCGGGTGCTGGCGATCATCTCGCCATCGACGAAGGCATCGGCCGGCGCATTCAGCAGCTCCAGGCGCACGCCGCGGTCTTGCTGGTGAATACGCACCTCGAAGTCCTTGTAGGCTTCGAGGATGGTCTTGGCGTTGTCGACGTGCGCGCCGGTATTGAGGATGGCCAGGGCGCATTGGCGGAACAGGGTGTAGAGGCTGCCGGTACCGACTTCGCTCAGTTGCTGGACTTCACGTTGCGACAGCGTTTCAAGGCTGCCTTTGGGGCTGACGGATGCATTGATTACATTGCGTTGGGGCATCTAAGTCTTTCCTGTGCATGTAAAACTCCTACTTGGATAACACCATACCGAGAAATACGCGCCGCAACGAGAGGGCGGGGAAAAAAGGTCGGCCAGAAAAAACCGCCCGGCGCCTCAGGCCAACAACCGCTGTACGCCAAGGGTGATGGCCAGGCCGCCGAACACCAGCCACAGGTTGAGGATCGCCCCGGTGGCCAGCGCCCGTGGGCCGGCCTGGCGGATCTGGCTGAAGCGGGTCTCCATGCCCAGCGCCGTCATGGCCATGGTCAGGGCAAAGGTGTCGAGCTGGTTGACGCCGCTGACCACGCTGGCCGGCAGCACCTGCAGCGAATTGACCACTACCAGTGCGACAAAGCCGAAGGCGAACCATGGCACGGCGATCTTGCCCTTGCCGGGCGCCAGGCCGGGCTGGCGCGCGCGGCTGATCCACAGCCCCACCACCAGCAGCACCGGCACCAGCAGCATGACCCGGGTCATCTTGACGATGGTCGCGACATGCGTTGCTTCGCTGCTGACATTGCTCGCCGCGCCGACCACCTGGGCCACTTCATGCAGGGTGCCGCCGAAAAACAGGCCGACGCCGAGGGTATCCAGCGGCACCCAGCCGGTGTTCACCAGCAGCGGGTAGAGCAGCATCGACAGGGTGCCGAACAGCACCACGCTGCCCACCGCCATGGCGCTCTTGTGCGGCTGCGAGCGCAGTGCCGACTCGAACGCCAGCACTGCGGCGGCGCCACAGATGGCGCTGCCGGCGGCGGTCAGCAGGGCCGTGTCGCGGTCCAGCTTGAACAGCCGCATGCCCACCCAGAGGCCGATCAGCAAGGTGCTCGAGACGACCGCCAGAGACACCGTCAGGCCGGCCCAGCCGACCTCGGCGATCTCCTGCAGGCTGACCCGCAGGCCGAACAGCGCCACGGCGATGCGCAGCAGGCCGCGCGCAGAGAAGTTGATGCCCGCCGCCCAGCTTTCCGGTACACCCTGGCGCAGGCCATTGGTGTACAGCGCGCCGGCGACGATGCCGACGATCAGCGGGCTGATGCCCAGGTTGGCAAAGGCGGGCAGGGCGGCCAGCTGGGTGACCGCGACGGCGAACAGGGCGACGAACAAGATGCCATTGAGCCGCCCGCGGGTGTCGCGGGTAGGTGCAAGGCTAGGGGTGGCTGGGACCGTGGCCATGGTGTGTCCTCCAGTACGTGATGCCCCTAGGTTATTCCGGTTATAAGCTTATAAAAAATCGTCATATATGATGCAAAGTATCCGCTGTGCTGATACTTTGGATTCATGACCCCGGAACAGCTGATAACCTTCGCCACCGTTGCCGAGCACGGCAACATCAGCCATGCGGCACTTGCCCTGCATCTGTCGCAGCCGGCCGTGTCTGGCCAGCTCAAGCTGCTGCAGGAAGAATTCGGCGAGCCCCTCTACCAGCGCGCCGGCCGCGGCGTGCGCCTGACGGCGGCGGGCGAGCAGTTGCTTGGCCACGCCGAGCGCCTGCGCGAGACCTTTCGCCAGGCCCAGGCATTGCGCGATGCGCTGCGCGGCCTCGAGCGCGGCACCTTGCGCATCGGCGCCAGCACCACGCCGGCCAGTTACCTGCTGCCCTACCTGATCGCCGACTTTCGCCAGCGGTACCCCGAGGTGCTGGTCACCACGGCCAACGGTAACAGTGCCGAGATCGTCGCCGCGCTCGGCTCGCTCGATATCGCCCTGATCGAAGGTCCGCCTGGCCAGGCCTTGCCGCTGGGCACCAGCGTCACGCCTTGGCGTGAGGACGAGATCGTCGCCATCGCGCCGAGCGAGCACCCGCTTGCCGAGGCTGGCGACGATCAGACCTTGCAGGCCCTGGGGGCGTATCCGTTGGTGCTGCGCGAGGGCGGTTCTGGGGTGCGTCAACTGGTCGAGCGGGCGTTTGCCCGCAGCGGTGTGGCGATGCGCGTGGGGTTGGAGATTGCGGGCGTGGAGGGGGTCAAGGAGGCAGTGCGCGCGGGGATGGGCGTGGGCTTTGTTTCGGCGATGTCGATCCGCCATGAGGACGGTGCGCTGCGGCGCTTGCGTATTGCGCCTGAGCCGCTGACACGGCGGTTCTCGATCCTGATGCCGCACGCTGCGACGCCTTCGCGGGTGGCGGCGCGGTTTCTGCAGCTGTGTGTCGAATCGGCTGTGGCGGGGTGAGCACAAAAAAGTTCTTCACTGATTATTGGGATAGTTGCCGGTGGGGGCGGTGTCGATTGTTGAGCTGATCCGGTTGATGTGGTGGCACTTATGGCCCCTTCCGCCCTTACGGCGGGTCACTTTTTTTCTTGGAAAAAAGTAACCAAAAACCGCTTGCTCCTACATCCGGCCCTTCGCTGCGCTGCGGGTTCCCTCACTCCGGTCTTGCTCCCGCGAGGACCGGGCTGTACGGGCCTTCCTGGCCCGCAGCCCTTGCCGGCCTTCCTGGCCGTCACCTCGCTCCGCAAGACCTCCGTTCGGCCTCCTGAAGTCGCGGTAGATCAAGATCACGAGCCAGATCAAGATCAAGTGCCAGATCAAGGGCCAGGGCAACGGCTGGCGAATCGCTGCGCTCTCGCGGGTTTATAAGGGCGGTACAGCGCGGCAGCGCCAGAATTTGCATTGACCTTCCGGCCATCGCGGGCAAGCCCGCTCCTACAGGTCGGCGCGGTCTTTGTAGGAGCGGGCTTGCCCGCGATGAGGCCCGAATATCCACCGCCCATGCCACTGTCGAAGATAACGCCAACCCAGGCGCCGCCCCTAACTTGGCGACCTCAGAAGCAAGACCGGAGTGAGGGAACCCGCGGCGCAGCGGAGGGCCTTATGTGGGAGCCCAGGCCGGCGCCTATGTTTCAAGGGATGAATGGTGCCCCGTGATCATCCAGCGACCCTCGATCGCCTCGAAGGTGAACAGGAATCGCGCCGGCACCACTTTTCGCTGTGCCTGTTCCCGGTACACGAAGGTATAAAGCCCGCCCACCACCACGGTGCCCAGCTTGCGGCTGACGCGCTTCTTGAACACCTGGATGTCACAGACCAAGCCCTCGTTGGCGAGAAAATTCTCGAAGTAACTGCGCCGGCTGTCATCACAGTCGCGTACCTGATTGGAGAGGGTCGGCACCAGGATCGCGTCGGCCGCGTACAAGCTCAGCACCTTGTCGACGTCTCGCGTTGCGACCGTGCTCGCCCATTGATGAAGCGCTGCCTTCGCGCCTGCCAGACATGCAATTTCTGCATCCGCATAGGCCTGATCCTGTGCCAGAAGCTCTGTTCGATCGTGCATGAGTTCCCTTGTGTCTTGAGCGTGAAGGAAGGGTGATTCTTTGCGTTATGTAAGTGTTATAACATAACATTAGGCATTCGAGGCGACAGCGCCTTGGCATTCCTTCAAGTGGAGAACCCGGGTGATGATTGCAGGGCAGGGGGCGGCATGACGCGTGTACTGATCAGAAACGCTCGGTTGGTGAATGAGGGCGTGACGCTCGAGCGTGACGTGTTGGTGGCTCACGGACGCATCGAAAAGATAGCAGGCAGCCTCGAGGGCCACTTCGCCGAGGTCCAGATCGACGCTCAAGGCCAGTGGTTACTGCCAGGGATGATCGATGACCAGGTGCACTTCAGGGAGCCTGGCGCGCCGCATAAAGGCAGTATCTACACGGAGTCACGGGCTGCAGTGGCCGGTGGCATCACCAGCTTCATGGACATGCCCAACACCCAGCCCGCGACATTGTCGCTGGAGGCCTTGGCTGACAAGAAGCAGCGTGCGTCGCGAAGCTCGGTCGCCAATTACGGTTTTCACTTTGGCGTGAGCAACGACAACCTCGAAGTCGTCGCTGCGCTCGATCCGCGCGACGTGGCGGGCGTCAAAGTGTTCATGGGCGCGTCCACGGGTGACATGTTGGTGGACGACCCGCGCGTCCTCGAGACGCTGTTCGCCTGTGTGCCGACCGTGTTGCTGGCGCACTGTGAGCACACACCCTCGATCCTCGAAAACGAGGCCAGCGTCCGCGCCCGGTTCGGCGCAGCGCTCAAGCCGTCCATGCACCCGATCATCCGCGACGCTGACGCCTGCTATCGCTCATCGTCCTTGGCCGTCGCGCTCGCCAAGCAGTTTGGCACCCGCCTGCATGTGCTGCATCTGACCACCGCGCGCGAGCTTGCCTTGTTTGAGCCAGGGCCGCTTTCGGGCAAGCGCATCACAGCGGAGGTGTGCGCGCATCACCTGTTGTTCGATGACCGTGATTACGCCCGGCTAGGGAATCTGATCAAGTGCAATCCCGCCATCAAGTCCCAGGCCGATCGCGATGCGCTGCGCCAGGCGTTGCTGTGTGATCGGCTTGACGTGATCGGCACCGACCATGCGCCGCATACCTTCGAAGAGAAGGCCAAGCCCTACCCGCAGGCGCCCGCAGGCCTGCCTCTGGTGCAGCACGCGCTGCCTGCGCTGATGGAGCTTGTCGCGCAGGGGGTGATGCCGATTACCCACCTGGTGCAGAAGACCAGCCACGCGGTGGCCGACCTGTTTGCCATCAACGACCGCGGCTACGTGAGAGAGGGGTACTGGGCAGACCTGACCCTTATCGAGCGTCTGCCCTACAGCCGACCCGTCAGCGTCGATCCGCTGTTGTCGCACTGCAACTGGACACCCTTTCACGGCCAGAGCTTTCGACACCGGGTTGTCACCACCGTGGTCTCTGGCCAGATCGCCTGGCACAACGGCCGGGTGTTCAATGACTGCCAAGGGTTGCCGTTGGCGTTCAGTCGCTGACGGCGTGCAGGGGAGCATTAACAGGAGGTCAGGTATGACTGAAGATGAATTGTTGCAACAGCCGCCCGAAGCGTACATGAACGATCAGCAGCAGGCGTATTTCCGCAGCCTGCTTCACGCGCAGCGGCAGGCGCTGCAGGCGCGGATTTCCGAGGAGTTCGAGCAACTGAAGCATCATGAACTCAACTCGGATCCCGCCGACATCGGCAGCGCCGAGGAGCAACGGCTGTGGCAGTTACGGCTGCTGGAGCGGGAAAAGAAGTTGCTGGACAAGATTGATGAAGCGTTGGAGCGATTGGCCAAGGGGGCTTATGGGTGGTGTGACGAGACGGGGGAGCCTATCGGATTGCGTCGCTTGCTGTTACGGCCCACGGCCTCGTTGTCGGTGGAGGCGAAGGAACGGCAGGAGAGGAAGGAGCGGCATTTGCGCGAGGGGCAGGGCTGACGGGTAGACAGTGATGGACCTGCGGACAAAAGAAAGCCCGCCGAGGCGGGCTAAGGAGTTTCTATCACACGTAGGGATAGCTAATACTGCCCTACCGGGCGTGAAAATTAAGTGAAAGCATCCGCCACCGCATCAGGGCTGAGTTTTTTCTCGCTGCATGCGCTGGTAGCGCGTCACGGCGAACTGCACGGCGACTGCCACGAGGCAAAGCACGCCGATTCTCCAGCTGCCTTCCAGCCCGAAGTGCTCGGCGACTTTGCCCGCGATGATCACGCTAAGGAAGATGGCGACAGGTAGGATCAATTTATTCATTGGGGCTTCCAGCAGCTAACGACAATAGACGTGAGTGGGGTGCAGGTTGCAGCCCATCGATCAGAAGGAAGCGCCATCCTACAGGGAACGCCATGCGGGTTATACGGCTTGACCCTCTCCCGGCACTGCCTGCTCCAATTTCAACGCCCTGTTCCAGCTGTCCAGTGTGGTAAGGCGCTGGAGGTAGGCGGTCAGGTGCGGATACTGCGGCCCTGCGCCGAGCTGCTCGACGACGGTGATGGCGACGAACGCCAGCATGAAGTCGGCGCCGGACAGCTTGTCGCCCACGATGAAGCGCTTACCCGCGAGCACGCTGTCGAGAAAGCCCAAGACCTTGTCGAATTCGGCCTGGGTGTAGCCCTCGAGGAACGCCAGTCGAGTGCCTGCATTCGCTTCGAACTGCGTGAAGACCTTGAGCAGGATCGGCACCATCGCGGAGCTTTCGGCAAAGTGAATCCATTGCAGGTACTGAATGTACTCGGGGGAGCTGAACGCTGGCTCCAGGTCGGACGAGAACCTGCGGATCAGGTATTCGACGATGGCACCCGACTCCACCATGACCTGACCGTCAAACTCGATCACCGGTGATTTACCCAGCGGGTGGATGTGCTTCAGGGTGTCCGGTGCAAGGCGGGTGACGGGGTCGCGCTGGTAGCGAACCAGCTCGTACGGCACCCCCATTTCTTCCAGCAGCCAAAGGATACGCAGCGAACGAGATGCGTTGAGGTGGTGAAGTGTGATCATGGACGGCCTCTGTAGGATGTACTTGTGTCGCCGTGCCTGAGCCCTTGCGCGCCCAGGCAGGCGCAGACGTTATTTCAGTCGGGCGACCAGTGCCTTCGCCACACCTTCAGAGCTCGCCGGGTTCTGACCGGTGATCAGGTTGCCGTCCTCGATAACGAAGGGCGCCCAGTCAGGGCCTTTTTCATAGTGGCCACCCAGCTGCTGGAACTCATCCTCGATCAGGAATGGCACCACATCGGTCAATTCCACGGCGGCTTCCTCACCGTTGGTAAAGCCCGTCACTCGACGGCCCTTGATCAGCGGTGCGCCGTCTGCAGCTTTGACATGGCGCAGCGCGCCAGGGGCGTGGCACACGAAGCCGATGGGCTTGCCGGCGCGGTCGAAGGACTCGACCAGCGCGATGGACGTCCTCGACTCGGCCAGATCCCACAGCGGGCCGTGGCCACCGGGATAGAACACAGTGTCGAAGTCTTTTTCACTGAGGGTGTCGAGCTTGACGGTATTCGCCAACGCCTTCTGCGCCGCGGCGTCGGCGTTGAACCGGTGGGTCATCTCGGTTTGGAAATCGGGCAGTTCGCTCTTCGGATCAAGCGGTGGCTGGCCACCTGCCGGCGACGCCAAGACAACCTCGGCTCCCGCGTCTTTGAAGACGTAGTAGGGCGCGGCGAACTCTTCGAGCCAGAAGCCTGTCTTCAAGCCAGTCTCGCCCAGTTGGTCGTGCGACGTCAGTACCATCAAAACTTTCATTTCATATCCCTCGATTCTGCTGTTTGGCCGTCGGCGACAGGGTCAGCCACGGGCGTTGTCATCAGCCATTGAAAAAGGCGTGGAGCGCTTGTGCTTTATCCGCATAGGGTGCCCGCAAGCGCAGGTTAGATGCGCCATCCTCACTCTGTACGACCACCGGTTTGGCATGGGTAAAGCGCCGAAAACCGTGAATGCCATGGTATGCCCCCATCCCGGACGCACCGACACCGCCAAACGGCAAGGTGTCGATGGACGCATGCGTCATGACATCGTTGATCACCAGGCCGCCAGACGTGGTTTGGCGCATGAATTGCTGTTGGCGGTCGGCGTCATTACCAAAGTAATACGCGGCCAGCGGGCGTGGGTTCGCATTGATGTAGTCGATCGCCTCACCGGCGCTGCGGTAGGTTTTCACGGGGAGCAGCGGCCCGAAGATTTCTTCCTGCATGATCGCCATCTCATCGGTCACATCCAGCAGGAGATGGGGTGCGATTTTGCGGGCGTCTCGCTCAAACGCCGGCTCGCCCGCCGGTGCCAGATTGATCAGCGTAGCGCCTTTCTGTTCTGCGTCCGCCAACAGCCCGAGCAGACGCTCGAAATGACGTTCATTGATGATCGACGTGTATTCCGGGTTAGACATAAGGCTCGGGAAGCTATCGGCGATGAACTGCTTGCTGAACATCACCAGCTGATCCTGTTGCGCCTCAGCCACCATCAGGTAGTCCGGCGACAGGCAGATCTGTCCGGCATTAAAGGTTTTTATGGTGAAGGTGCGCTCGACCGCCGTGCGCAGATCAAAACCTTCAGCCACGACCACCGGAGATTTCCCGCCCAATTCGAGCGTGACCGGCACCAGGTTCTCCGCTGCGGCGCGCATGACGTGACGACCGACGCTGGTGCTGCCCGTGAACACCAGATGATCGAAGGGCAGTGCGCTAAAGGCAGCGCCGACGCCCGCATCACCCAAAATCACAGTGAGCTCCAAGGGGTCGAAATAGCCAGCGATGAGTTCAGCCAGCAGCTCAGAGGTTTTAGGGGTCAGCTCCGAGGGTTTGAGCATGGCCGTATTGCCAGCGGCAAACACCCCGGCCAGAGGGCCGAAGGCCAGGTTGATCGGGAAATTCCACGGGCTGATGATTCCGACTACGCCTAGCGGCTGTTGCTCGATCCAGGCCTGCATGCCTGGGCCGGGGCTTTCCACCGCTTCAGGCTTCATCCACTGCGCTACCTGCGCCGCAGAATCTTCAAGCATCTTCACCGTGGTCGCCATGTCGGCAAGCATCGACTGGTAGACACTGCGGTTGCCGAAATCGGCGCTGATGGCGGCGCTGATAGCCGTGTGGTTTTCCCGGATCAGCTTGGCCGCGCGAAGGAGCCTGTCCTGTCTCAGCGCGGCGTCAGCAGGGGCGGCGGCCCGGTGCGCACGCTTGAGGGTGCGCAAGATGGCCTGTAAGTCCTCAGCGTTGGGCTGGTAGTTCATGTCCTTTCCTCGGCCTGTTGCAAGGGTGAGTGCAGGCTACGGCTGCGTTCACATCAAGCAGCCATCCTAGAGGGCTAGCGGGGGAGCGAATAGACAGCGTATTTTGGGGCTTGCATAAATAATCTTATGGGTAAGGCATGTCACTTATACGACTGAGGACCTTTGTCGAGGTGTACCGGCAACGCTCGATCAGTGGTGCTGCGCGCACGCTTAACCTCACCCAACCTGCGGTTTCCCAGCACATTGCCGGGCTTGAAGCGGCCATTGGCAGGAGCCTGTTCGAGCGACAGGCGCGGGGCGTGGAACCCACGTCGGCAGCGAAAGAACTGGCGGCCGATATCGGTGACAAGCTGGACGATGCGGAAAGCGCGCTGGCTTCAGCAAGGGCTCGCTCCATGGAGCTGGCGGGTGCGCTGCAGGTCATTGGTCACGCTGACTTTCTGGCCGAAGTCATTTCCAGGCAGCTCAGGCCGCTGCTGGAGGAAGGCATTCGCATCCGCATGCAAAGTGGTGACCACGAAACGATTTGCCGCTCGCTCATGGAGGGCGAATGCGACCTCGGTATATCAGCCGCGGCCCCTGCCAACCCTCGGCTTCGCGGTGAGCTCCTGTTCACGGACGAGGTCATTGCCGTGGCTGCCCCAGCGGTCGCCGATCGACTGGCCGCGGCCAAGGATTTCGCCTCGGCCCTGGAGGCTGAGCCGATCCTGGCCTACAGCCTCACCTTGCCACTGATCAGCGACTGGTTAGCGTTGAACGGCATTGAATTGAAGAACGCCATGCCCGCCATGGTCGGGCAGGATCTGAGGACGTTGCGCACGCTGCTGATCGATGGGTTCGGCTGGACTACCCTGCCTGGCTACCTGTGCAGGCCCTGCATCGAGCGGGGCGAGCTGCGAGAGATTCCCGCGCCGGTAGGCCATACGAGCCGTGACTATCATCTGATCTGGACGCCAAGCGCGTTGCGTCAACCGAGGATCGCTCACGCGCGACAGGCATTGTTGTGGCGGCTCAGGGAAGGTAGGCGTACGGAGCCACTGCGCCCCCACTGACTTACTGGTTGCCTCGCAAGGGCGGGCAGTCAAACGAATAGAGCATCCTGATAACCACCGGAGAGGTATCGAATGACGAATGATGAGACCCGTGTCAGCAGGGCCAACGAGGCCGATCTGGAGGGGATTCTAGCGCTTCAGGCCGCGAATCAGGCAGCGCGGGGCGGCTCGCTCGCTGCAAGCCTGCCGCGCTCCCGTGTGGCCGCGATGATGCGTGAAATGCCCATCATCGTCGCGCGTCGCGGTGCACGGGTAACCGGTTTTCTGATGACGACCACGCGGGAGATGAATGCCGATCTGCCGATCGTACAGGCGATGTTCGGCGCTTATCATGGATCATCGGATGCCTATGTCTATGGCCCGATCTGTGTCGGCGAAGAAGAGCGTGGCAAGGGGCTGGCGCAGATGATGTTCGCCGACCTCCGCAGGCTTGAGCCTGGCCGGGAGGGGGTGTTGTTCATTCGTAAAGACAATGAGCCTTCGCTTCGGGCGCACCTGAAGATGGGCATGAAAGAGGTCGCTGGTTTTGTTTTCAATGGTTTTGAATACGCTGTGTTCTCTTACATTGGATAGGCGTCCATATCCGAATAGCACTGCATTGCGGGAATCCCGAGAGACTGGATCTTCCCCCTGATTCAAGAAATTGCGTGTTGTTCTTTGGGAGCGCGGCGAACGCTGTGATAATGGGCGCAATCACAAGGGCGCCGTCATGCTGACCATCTCCAACAACGTGCATCTGCCGGATGCCGACATCGAACTCACCTACATCCGCGCGCAAGGCGCGGGTGGGCAGAATGTCAACAAGGTGTCCAGCGCCGTGCACCTGCGCTTCGACATCCCGGCCTCGTCGCTGCCCGAGTTCTACAAGGAGCGGCTGCTGGCGCTGCGGGACAGTCGCATCACCGGCGACGGCGTATTGATCATCAAGGCGCAGCAGTACCGCACCCAGGAGCAGAACCGTACTGACGCACTGGCGCGTCTTGCCGAGCTGATCATCGCCGCCGGCAAGACCGAGAAGAAACGCCGCCCCACCAAGCCGACCCTTGGCTCGAAGACCCGCCGCCTCGATGGAAAAGCCAGGCGGGGCACTGTCAAGGCGGGTCGGGGCAAGGTGGATTTCTAGTACGGGTGGTGGAGCGTTCCGGCAGTCGGTGACAATCGCGCACGAACGCATCCATGCCAATGCAGTCACCAACACCTCTGACACGTTGATATCAGCTCCTCGGAGCAGTGCAGCCACTTCCTGTCGAACTGCACTGCCTTGGCGCCAAGGCGTTTTCTACGCAGAGCGTTGCACAAGCTCCAGGATCGCTTGGCCCACCTCCTGGGTCGACCGGCTGCCGCCCATGTCTCGCGTGGTGTTGCCCTGAGCGATAACCGTCTCGATCGCTTTGAGGATGTCATCGTGAGCGGCTTGGTAGCGAGCGTCTTCATCACGCTTGCCCAGGAACTCGAGCATCAGAGCGCCCGACCAGATCATGGCGATCGGGTTGGCGATGTTCTTGCCAAAGATATCCGGTGCCGAACCGTGCACGGGTTCGAACAACGATGGGAAGTTGCGCTGCGGATTGAGGTTGGCTGACGGTGCGATACCGATGGTGCCAGCGCAGGCGGGCCCCAGGTCGGACAAGATGTCGCCAAACAGGTTGGAAGCAACCACCACATCGAAGCGTTCTGGCTGCAACACGAAGCGAGCGCAGAGGATATCGATGTGCTGCTTGTCCCAGCTGATTTGCGGATACTGCGAGGCCATGGCGGCGGTGCGCTCGTCCCAATAAGGCATGCTCACTGCCATCCCGTTGGACTTGGTAGCCGAGGTGACGTGTTTGCGGTCCCGGGTCTGGGCGACTTCAAACGCATATTTCAGAATCCGATCAACGCCCCGACGGGTAAACACCGATTCCTGCAGCACAAACTCGTTTTCGCTGCCTTCGAACATGCGTCCGCCAAGGGAGGAGTACTCGCCTTCGGTGTTTTCGCGGATCACGACGAAGTCGATATCACCAGGCTTCTTGTTGGCGAGCGGGCAGGGCACGCCAGGGAACAGGCGCACCGGGCGGATGTTCACGTACTGGTCGAAATCGCGACGGAATTTCAGCAGCGAGCCCCAGAGGGAGATGTGGTCGGGTACCTTGTCGGGCCAACCTACTGCACCGAAGTAGATCGCATCAAATCCTTGGAGCTGTTGGAACCAGTCCTCCGGCATCATGGATCCATGGGCCAGGTAGTAGTCGCAGCTGGCCCATTCAAAGAACTCGATTTGCAGGTCAAGACCGTGCTTGCGGGCCGCAGCTTGTACGACCCGAATGCCCTCTGGGAGCACTTCGTTACCGATACCATCACCGGGAATGGCGGCGATCTTGAATGGCTTGCTCATTGGAAACCTCACTTGGTTAACACGCTGGTGAGGCCATGCTATAAGCTAGGTGCGCGGTGATAATCCCCTGTCTCGTTTATTCTTTTTAAGCAAAACGTGAATAATCTTCCTAGCCTCGACGACCTCAATATTTTCCTCCAAGTGGCCAAGCGCGCCAGTTTCAGCGCCGTGGCCGAAGAACTCGGGATGTCTGCCGCATTTGTCAGCAAACGCATCCGAGCGCTGGAGGAGGATCTGGGAGTACGCCTGTTTCACCGAACCACTCGGCGGGTAACCATCAGTGAAGAGGGTGAAAGGGTTTACCTGTGGGCGCTGCAAATCCTCGAAACGCTGCAGCAGATGGGTGATCAACTCAGCGCGAGCAAACGGGAACCTGCCGGCCAGCTCCGCATCGCTAGTAGCCTGGGCCTTGGGCGCCGCTACGTTGCGCCGGCCCTGTCCGAACTTGCCGCTCGGTATCCGCGATTGGATATTCGTCTGGACGTGCACGACCGCCTGGTCGACCTGGTTGCCGAGGGTGTCGATCTGGATATTCGGGTGGGAAATGCCATTGCGCCCAACCTGATCGCCAAGCCCCTGGCTCGCAACCGTCGTGTACTGTGCGCATCTCCTGAGTACCTGGAGCGCCGTGGCAAGCCCCGTGCTCTGGCGGATCTGGCCAGCCATGATTGCCTTGTGATCAAGGAGCGGGATCATCCCTTTGGCCTGTGGCACCTGCGGGGGCCGGAGGGTGAGGAAACGGTGAGGGTGAGAGGCGGACTCTCGACCAACCACGGAGAGGTGGCCCACCAGTGGTGCCTCGACGGTCGCGGCATTTTGCTGCGTTCCTGGTGGGATGTTCATGATTGTCTGGCCAGCGGGCAATTGGTTCAGGTACTTGAAAGCTATCAGCAGGATGCTGATATCTGGGCGGTCTACACCTCCCGCCTGGAAGGTTCTGCGAAGGTGCGTGTCGCGGTGGAGTTCTTCCGTCAGTATTTCGCCGAGCGCTATCAGTTACCGGCTGCACGGGGTTAGGTTGAAATCTTCCCTACGCAGGGTAGGACATAGAGCATTTAGCTCAAGACACTGATGGCCTGTTCGAACAGCTCGACTATGAGCGACTGGGCATCAAGGAACCGCTGGTTGAGGGGGCTAAAAGTGATTGCGGTGTAGGTATCTTCGTCTGGTCAAATGTGCTGGCTTACAACGCAGATAAGTTAAAAACGGCCCCGCAGGGTTGGAAGGACTTTTGGGACCTGAAGAAATTTCCTGGAAAGCGCAGCCTTAGAAAGTCTGCCCGTGGCGCTTTGGAGTTTGCGCTGATGGCCGATGGCGTCGCGCCTTCTGACGTCTACAAGGTGCTATCAACGCCGGCGGGTGTAGACCGTGCGTTCGCCAAGCTTGATGAAATCAAATCCAGTATTCAATGGTGGGAAGCGGGTGCTCAACCGCCGCAATACCTGATGGCGGGCGATGTTGTGATGAGTTCAGCGTACAACGGACGCATCCATGCCGCCAAAACCAGCGGCGCCAACCTCAGGGTCGTCTGGGATGGAAATCTGTACCAGTTCGATGCTTGGGCCATTCCGAAGGGGACGCCCAGTATGGATGCGGCCTATCAATTCATTTCCTTTGCCATGCGCCCCGAACAGCAGAAGCTGTATACCGAGAAGATGGCCTACGGCCCGTCGAACACGGCCGCAGTTGCGATGTTGGACAAGGATCTGGTTGCCGATTTACCCACCACGCCTGCCAACATGAAGAGCGGCCTTCAAATGGACGTGGCATTCTGGTTAGATCACGGGGAAGCGCTGGAGGAGCGTTTCATTGCCTGGTCAAGTCGCCAGTAAAATAGCGGGAGCCAGTCGCAGTTATTGACTGTGGCTGGTTTATTTGTTTTTCGGTTAACCGTCTGCCGTCATGCTGAACCCTCCATCTTACGTACCCTCTTTATTTGTTACACGGGGGTTGGAATTGCTCACAGGTTGCCGGTACTGGCGAGGTGGAACTACCGATCCGGAGTACGAGGAAAACAGGTTTTTCTCGTGCGTTCATGCGAAGGAATCCAGCCAGTACGGGGGCACCCTGTCAGCTCTGAAAATCAGGAGCTAGACATGTGTATTCTCTACATGGCCGAGCCCAGCAGTGCAGCTGAATGGCGTCAGGCTTTTCTGGAACGTGCCCCCGAGCTTCAGTTTCGCGAGTGGCCCGAGGTGGGTGATGCTCGTGAGGTGCAGTACCTCATTGCCTGGAAGCCGATGCCGCAACTGATGGAGCAGTTTCCCAATTTGAAGGTGCTGTACTCAGCGGGGGCAGGCGTCGATCAGTTCGACCTGTCAGATCTGCCCGACCACGTTTCGCTGGTCAGGCTTGTCGACGGCGCCATGGCTGAGATCATGGCCGAGTACGTGATTTTTGCCGTGCTTGCCTTGCATCGTGACATCCTTGACTACCAAATCAGCCAGCGCGATCGCGTGTGGGCGCCTTTGCCCATCATCCCAGCTTACGAGCGCCGAGTGGGTGTCATGGGGCTTGGAAACCTGGGCCAGCTAGCCCTTGAGCGTTTGCAGCCACTGGGCTTTCAAATCAGCGCATGGAACCGCTCCCCTAAAGAGGTGCCTGGGAGCCGCTGCTTCGTCGGCGTTGACCAATTGCATGCGTTTCTCGGCCAATGCGACATCCTGATAAACCTGTTGCCACTTACGCCCGAAACCACTGGAATCTTGAACGCCAGCACTTTCGCTGCGCTACCCGAGGGGGCAGGGATCGTGAATGTCGGTCGTGGGGCTCATGTCGTCGAGAAGGATCTTTTGACGGCACTCGATACTGGCAGGGTAGGAGGGGCGGTGTTGGATGTTCTCGATCAAGAACCTCCTCAACCTGAGCATCCTTTCTGGCGGCACCCCCGTGTGCTCCTGACACCTCATATCGCCAGCAATGTCCAGGTCAAAGGTGCAGTTGATGTGGTGGTGCGAAATCTCGATCGAGCGTGTAAAGGGCTGCCGTTGATGAACACCGTGGATCGCAGCAAAGGCTATTGAAGGCAATTTCGAGGTCGAGAGAGGGAGGCCCTGATGAGCCTCCTTCGTCGTTTTAGTGGCCGCCCAAGTATGCGTCTCGCACTTCTTGGTTACCCAGCAGTTCTTTCTCCCGCGTTGATATGCACCAGTTGATCGTAAAGGGGGAAGGAATCTGCGACAGCGCTTCCAGGGCGCAATCTTGCGTAATGAAAATGGCTACGGAGCGGCCTGAAGGTGGGGTGCGAAGTAGTCGGGGGGCCGAGAACGCTGTTCCGACGGTTTGCATCAGCAGGTCGCGCTCAGCGGTGGAAATCAGAGCTTTGCACCGTAGGAGCTTTTCTCCCAGGCTGCCTGTGACGTTCTCCAGCCAGTCGATAGCATCACCTGGATCGGGCTCTGCCAGTTGGGCCTGGTAGACGTGGATGCGTGGATGGGCGGAGGCAAGCACCAGTTTGCGCTGGGGTAAAGAGGTGCCCAGCGGGCGCTGTGAGGCATTCAGAAATGCTTTGTGGCTCCGAATGTGTTGCGATTGCTCGTCGATGATGGTCGCAAACGGATTGATGCGCTCTACCGTGACGCGAGCAATGTCCAGTGCATCTTTATCAACAGTATCAACCTTGGTGAGCACCACGGAATTGGCCGCACTGAGTTGCGCGGCGACTGCATCAAATTGCGCTCCGGCTAGCGGAGGGCGGCTGCAGTCGTACATGCAGATGATTGACACCACCATCTGCATATGTGCCAACCCCGCCAATGAGCGCACTACCTCTCCTGGCATGGACAAGCCACTGCATTCGAGGATGATGCGCTCAAACGGAGGAAGATCCATCCGTGCCCTGGTCTCAACGAGATCTTGGACGGTTGCAACAAGGTCATTCCCGAGGCTGCAGCACACGCAGCCATTGCTCAGTGTCTCAATGACCAGTCCGTTTGCAGATTCGACAAGTACGGCACCGTCGATATTGACGGCCCCGGCTTCGTTGACGATCACCGCAGTCCCTGATCCTGTGTCGTCCTGATGGAGGAGATGCTCCAGCAGGGTGGTTTTGCCGCTGCCTAGCGGGCCGGTCAGAATGACGAAGTCGATACCGCGGGATGGGGGAATCATCTAGTCCTCCTAGGCGGTGGGTTTCTGTTCGCCGCTCCACGTTTCACCCACCATCTGGCGAACATCGGAGAGTAGCTCTTCGGTGTCGAAAACCACGCCACCTTTGATGGTGTAGTCCAGGCAGCGCCTGCGCTCTGCGACGTTGGTATCATCGTTGAGACGGATTGCGCCGGTACCGTAGAGCAGTTTGAAATCGGCCATCGGGTTCTGATTGTGGATGAGGATGTCTGCTTCCTTTCCAACCTCCAGGGTGCCAGTCTTATGTTCGATGCCTAGGAGTTCAGCGCCTTGCAGCGTTGCTGCCCGGAGCACCTCTTGAGGGGTAAAGCCCGCCTCCTGCAGTAGCTCAAGTTCGCGCACATAGCCGAAGCCGTAGATTTGGAACATGAAGCCGGAGTCGCTGCCGGGGCATACGCGACCACCGCGGTTCTTGTACTCGTTGAGGAATTGCATCCAGATCCTGAAACTTTCTTTCCACTCCAGCTCGTTCTTGGTCGACCAGCGGAAAAAGTAGGCGCCATGGCCTCCGCGCTGAGGCTGGAAGTAGTTCCAGGAAGTGCTGTCGGTGTACGCCTCGTGCCAGTCTGCACGGCGCGCCCGCATGACATCTCGGTTGCTGTCGTACACGTTCATGGTGGGAACGAACGTGTGGCCAGCGGCCAGGAATGCTTCGAGTACCTCATTCCATTTTGGGCTTCCTGGCTGGGTGGCCTGTAGAAAAGTTCTGCCCGCGGTAGCGAAACGGATGTACTCGTCGTTGTAGTTGTAGTCGTCATCGATGAATTGCAGCGTGCTGCCTTCCATCAGGGCCTCAGGAAGGCCATAAGCGTGCTCGGTGCTGGTCAGGCCCCATTTGGCAGTCTTGAGTGCGTTCATTCGCCCGACGGAGAGCTGGGCATGGTGACAGCACGTCTTCAGGCCGAGCGTTTTGCACTCATCTAGCGCCGCTTCCATGATTGCGGGAGGAGATCCGAAGAACTTCACCCCGCAGGCGCCCTTGTCTCGAACCTGGCGCAGCCATTCGCGCCCTTGTTCCGGGCTGTAAATCACCTTCAGGTAATCGTTAACCGCAGGAAAGTAGACATAAGGGTACAGGTTGGGTGCACTGATCGCGTTTTCTGCGGCGGCCTGCTGCTGCTCGCACGTCCAGGCGAGGCCATTCATGCATCCGGCTTCTCTGACCGAAGTGACGCCATGCGCCAGCCATAGCTTGTACACGTAGTCGGCAGGCAGCATCTCTCCACTCTCGGCATGGAACGGGGTACCGATATGGGCATGACAGTCGATGAAGCCCGGTGTGGCGAACTTGCCGTGACAGTCAATCTCTCGTACGCCTTTGGCCGGGCGGCGAGCTGGATGGATAGGAAGGCCAGGCACTCCGACTGCGGCGATCTCAGCGATGAGGCCGTTTTCGATGACGATATCGGCAGGCCCCCACGGCGGTGCCCCTGTACCGTCGATAACGGTAATGCCGCGAAGCACCAAGCGATGATATGGCCCGGAGCCTCGCTCATTGCTTGTGGCGGGCGTCACCTGACCAAGGCCTTTCTTGGCAAAGCCGGCAACCATCTCCTCACCGACCTCGATGGGTGTAGCGGGGCTCGTCTTCACATTGCCTCCTGTTGTTGTAATGGGTAGCCGCACGGCTTTTGCGGCGTCTGTGGGAGCGAATGCTGGCTCACGCAGCAGTCTAGATACTGATGCGGGGTCGCTCTCGGTGGGTGCTGATGGTCAGCAGCCCCAGGCAGATGGGCAGTAAGCAAATTGGCCTGAATCTGTTGTGGTGAGTAAGAAGTCACCGTTGTTCGGGCTCGAGAAGGGGTAGCTCAGCTGGCCCGTTAGCGCGGCTGAAATTCCCAGCTGGATGCAGTGCCCCTTGCAGTCAATCGTATCCGTGAAGCGCTGATGTTTCTTAATGCTCGAAATGCGATCAGGGTGGCCAGAATTCCATCTCCAGGTAGGTAGGCGCGCGAAAAATAGGAATCCATTGGCTCGAATTCCTATTTTGGTGTGGTAGTCAGTCGCCTTTCGCGGGCGCTCAATGGACGAACCCTAATACAACGACAAAAGCGCGGCTTTCACAGAAGGCTCAGGGGATCCGAAAATGAGTGCAGTAAGTTTAGATGTTGGTCATGGAGTGGGTGCGAACGCGATGCGGCGAAAAGCCATCATCGCTACTGTTCTAGGGAATGGATTCGAGTGGTTTGACTTCATGGTGTATGGCTTCTTCGCCATCATCATCGGCAAGCTGTTTTTCCCTACCGGAGATGACTTGACGTCATTGATGCTCTCGGCGGCGACCTTTGGTGTCGGCTTCTTGGTTCGGCCTGTGGGTGGTGTTCTGATTGGTATCTATTCAGATCGCTATGGTCGCAAGGGGGCGCTGTCGCTCACCATCATCTTGATGGGGATCGGTACCGCCATGATTGGTCTGGCGCCAACCTACGAGCAGGCGGGCATGCTGGCTCCTTGCATCATTGTCTTTGCCAGGCTGCTGCAGGGCATTTCCGCAGGTGGTGAAATGGGTGCGGCGACTGCCTATCTCACTGAACAGGCTCCAGAAGGGAAGAAGGCGTACTACTCCAGCTGGATTCAAACCAGTATCGGCTTTGCCGTGCTGTTAGGTGCCTGCTTCGGTACCGGTATCACCTTGGGTCTGAGCCCTGAAGAGGTCGAGAGCTGGGGGTGGCGGATTCCTTTCCTGTTTGGCATCTTGATCGGCCCGATCGGCTACTTCATTCGCCGCAACCTGCATGAGTCGCCTGTGTTCGAGGAGTCTTCGGATCTGACAGAGACGCCGTTGCGCGATGTGCTTCGTGATTATCCGTGGCAAGCGGTCGCCAGCTTCTCCATGATCGTGCTGTGGACGGTGTGCATTTACGTGATCCTTTTCTACATGCCCACCTATTCGGTGAAGGTGCTCAAGCTTCCGCAGTCGGCATCGTTCATTGCAGCAATGGTGGGAGGTGGGGTGATCACCTTCTGCTCGCCAATTACCGGGTGGGTCTCGGACAAGATCGGTCGCAAGTATCTGTTGGTGGGGGCGTCCGCGGCGATGTTGCTGTTGGCTTGGCCGATGTTCAACATGATCGCTAGCGCGCCGTCGTTGTATACGCTGTGCGTGTTCCAAGCTGTATTTGGTGTGCTGATTGCGGTCTACACCGGCCCTATCCTGGCTGCGCTGTCTGAAACCTTCCCGGCCAAGGTGCTTTCCACCGGACTGTCGCTGGCCTACAACCTGGCGGTGATGACGTTCGGCGGGTTCGCCTCGCTGATTCTGACTTGGCTGATCAGTGTGACGGGCACGGTTACTGCACCTGCCTTCTACGTGATGATTGCTGCTGCGTTCAGTCTGATGGGTGTCCTGCTTGGCTACAGGCAGCCGGGTCGACGCTGATTACCAAGAGGCCCCAGGTCGCTAGCAGGCGATCTGGGGCTTTTGCGTTGTCGGGCAGGGCGCTGATCCAGGTTGCCTGCTATTCCTTCTCAGAGAAGGATAAATTGGCAAATTCTTCCTATTCTGAGTGGGTAGAGCCGGATGGGCTCTCGGCTTACAGTAACTAACGTCCGTCGCTCTACCTTGTTTGCTTCCAGTAGAGCCGTCGCGTTCCCGTGCTGATGATCGAGACCAGGCTTCTCCCAATGACAAAAAATAATCCTATCCCGTTCGACCTCAACCTCTTGTTGAACCTGCGCTCCAAGCTCGAGGCTCAAACGTCGGCAGAGGTTCGATTCGATGCCGCCACGCGCGCAATCTATGCCTCTGAAGCCTCGAACTATCGTCAGTTGCCCATCGGGATCGTGATTCCCAGGAACGTCGACGATATCGTGACTACGGTGCGCCTCTGTATGGAGGCTGGCATTCCGATCTTGCCGCGAGGCGCTGGCACCTCCATGTGCGGCCAGGCGGTGAACGCCGCTGTCGTGATCGATGCTTCCAAGTACCTGCATGCCATCCATGAAATTGACCCAGCAAGGCGTCTGGCCAGGGTTGAGCCAGGTGTGATCTGCGACCAGTTGAAGGGTGAAGCGGCCAAGGTGGGGCTGACGTTCGGCCCGGATCCGGCTACCCACAGCCGTTGCACGTTGGGTGGGATGATTGGCAACAACTCCTGCGGCGCGCATTCGGTCATGGCGGGTAAAACGGTCGAGAACGTCGAGCGTCTGGAAATCCTCACCTATGATGGCGAGCGGTTCTGGGTAGGGCCCACTGATGAAGCAACCTACCAGGAGCACATCAAGGCGGGTGGTCGGCGCGCAGAAATCGTCCGTGGGCTTAAACAGCTGGTCGACCGCAACGAAGAGCAGATTCGTGAAGGATTCCCGAAGCTCAAGCGTCGTGTCTCGGGCTACAACCTCGATCAGCTTCTGCCGGAAAACGGTTTCAACATTGCCCGTGCGCTGGTAGGTGTTGAAGGCACCTGTGTCACCGTCCTGCAGGCCGAAACAATCCTGGTGAAAAACCCAACGCATCGCGTGCTGGTCGTGCTGGGGTACGAAGACATTTACTACGCCGCTGACTCGGTGCCTCAACTGCTGCCCCTCAATCCTATCGCGATGGAAGGATTGGATGACGGCATCATTGACGGTCTCAAAGTCCGTGGCATGAAGCTCGCTGATATTGAAGAGCTGCCGGCTGGCAACGCTTGGTTGATGATCGAGTTTGGTGCCCTGTCGACTGAGGAAGCGGTTGCGTTCGCGCAGAACGCTGTCGCCATTGCGCCACAGTTGCCGGGGCGTCCAAGTGTGCGCTTGGTGACTGATGCGGGGCTGATGAATCGGATCTGGACAATTCGTGAGACGGGGGCATCGGCGACCTCGCTCGGTCTGGATCCCAATGAGCCTGATCCTGTTGTCGGCTGGGAGGATGCCGCGGTGGAGCCTGAACACCTCGGCAAATACCTTCGCGAATTCAAGGCCCTTGTCAGCAGCTACGGTTACAAGACAAACCTTTACGGCCACTTCGGTGACGGCTGCATTCATTCACGCATTACCTTCGACCTGAAATCGCAGGATGGCCTGGATAACTGGCGCGCCTTCCTGGATGAGGCCGCTCACCTGGTTGTGCGCTATGGCGGTTCGCTCTCTGGCGAGCATGGTGATGGCCAGGCGAAGGGCGAATACCTTCGCATCATGTACTCCGACGAGATCATGAATGCCTTTGCAGAATTCAAGGCTATCTGGGATCCGTTGAACAAGATGAACCCGGGCAAGCTCATCCACGCCATGCCTGTGGATGCCAACCTGCGACTGGGCCCGGACTATGAGCGCCGTGATATCCCGAGCCAATTCACCTATGACGCCCGTCTGGGTGACAAGGGCCTCGCCCGCGAGACCGAGCGCTGCATCGGGATGGGTAAGTGCCGCTCGCTGGATGGCGGCACAATGTGCCCCAGCTTCAGGGCTACGCGAGAAGAGAAGTACTCCACCCGCGGTCGTGCTCGGTTGTTCTTCGAGCTGTTGAAGGGCGATGTCATCGAGGATGCGTGGCAGAACGAAGAGGTCAAAGACTCCCTTGATCTGTGCTTGAGCTGCAAAGGCTGCAAGACCGATTGCCCCACCAACGTGAACATCGCCAGGTACAAAACGGAGTTCCTCAATCGCTACTACAGCGAAAAGCGTCGTCCGCTGATGGACGCCATGATCGGTCGTATCGGTGAGTGGTTGCCTCACGCAACCAAGCTCTCGCCCGTGCTCAACTACGCCATGGGGAATCCATTGGTGCGTACGGCAGGCGCCTACTTCGGTCTGGCGCGTGAGGCCAAGTTTCCGAAGATTGCCGCCAAGAGCTTCCGCAGTGGCGCCACGGCCAAGCGCATCTTGAAGAATGAAGGGTCAAGCGCTGGCACCGAGGTGCTGCTGTGGGTCGACAGCTTCAACAACGGATTCACGCCCAAGGTGCTTGAGGCCGGCGTGACGGTGCTCGAAGCGCTGGGCTTTACCGTGAAGTTGATGAAGCGCCATGTGTGCTGCGGCCGGCCGTACTACGACGTCGGGATGATTGATCAGGCCAAGTCCAACCTTGAGCAGATTCTTGATCAGCTGGAGCCGGTGCTCGACGAGGGCCTGCCAGTCATCGTGCTTGAGCCGAGCTGTTTGTCGGTATTCCGAGATGAGATGCCGGGCCTGTTCCCGACAGATCAGCGCGCCAAGAAGCTTGAGAAATCGATCATGACCTTGAGTGAGTTCATCAAGGGGCGTGGGCTTGAGTTGCCTTCGATTGATGAGGACATACGCATCCACGGCCACTGCCACCAGAAGTCGTGTGGCGGCATGGGAGGAGAGCAGGGCGTTCTGGAAAAACTGGGCGGCAAGGGGCGGGTGATTGCTGCAGGTTGCTGCGGGGTGGCAGGCGCTTACGCTTACCACAGCAAGACCGCTCCGATTGCGAAAATTATCGGTGAGAAAGAGTTCAAGCCTCATCTCGATAAAATTCCTCAGGAAGCGACTGTCGTGGCGGATGGGTTCAGTTGCCGCGGACAAATTCGGAGCGTGAGTGGCAGGGAACCGCTGCACCTGGCTGAGTATCTTGCCAAAATTCTGGGCTAGTGGTGCCAGGCGCGGCATCCTCAGCCTTCTGGCTGCTATGGTCGATCGGGCCTGGCAGCCATTGAATGCCGTCGTGTTGTTATTTTTGAGTGGGATAGGTAGGCCATGAAACTCGATGCAGCGATAGAAAACACAGTGTTACGCGAGGCTACGGTGGTGGCAGGTGAAGCCGCCATGGATCGCGAAATCACCTGGGTTCACATCGTCGATCACCCTGAGATCACCAATTGGTTGAAGCCCGGCGAACTTCTGTTGACGACGGGCTACAACTGGCCGGTTGATGACGAGTAATGCCGGGTCATGGTGCGCCGGCTGAGCGAAATCGGTTTGGCGGGTGTAGTGCTCGCTGTGCCGCATTTTCGAGAACACTTCACCCAAGCTGCTATCGATGAAGCGAACCGCTGTCACCTGCCATTGCTCGAGTTACCGTGGGAAATTCAGTTCAGCGAGATCATGCATGACGTGTTGGCTCGGATCATCAATATCCAGGCCGAGACCATCCGTCGTTCAGACCATATCCATCGTACCTTGACCGAGGCTGCCCTGGAGGGAAACAACCTCGAGGGGCTGGCGAAGGCCTTGTATTCGGCTCTAGACAAGAATGCAACGGTTGTATCGATTGATGGCACCGTTCTAGGGGCCTCAGACCCTGCAATCGATGAAACGGTCGAGCGGGCGCTGGTCAAAAAGCTCACGGAGCTTGAGTCGCTTTCGGATTTTTTTGAGTCCAACGCGCCAAAAGTTGTGAGCGAGGGTGTGGAGCGTCCGAGGCTGGGGGGGGCCATCAGACTTCGCGGCGAAGTGATGGGCATTGTCTGGTTGCACAGTGAGCAAGCGGGCTTTGAGGAATTGGATTCGCGTGCGCTCGAGCATGCGGCAGTCATCGCGGCTTTGCATCTCACCTACCAGCGGCAGTTGTCTGATCAGGAAACTCGACTGGGTTATGCCTTCGTCGCGGGTCTGTTGGAGGGGAAATTTTCGGCCACGCCGAGCGCAATCGAGCGCGCACAAGCCTCCGGGTGGGGGGAGAATCGGAACTATCGTGTGTGCCTGGTTCTGCTGAATGAGCCTATCCCACTGTCGGTGGAGGGTTTCAATCGGCGAATCAAGATTGCCGACAAGATTGCTCAGACGATGCAGGGCATGGGCATCGCTCCACTCGTGTCGGTCTCGCTCAATCAGGTTAGTTTCCTGCTGCCCGCAGAAAACTCACCTGACGCTGTCTGGCGGTCGGTGCGCACCGAAGGCAGTGCCATGGCTGTCAGTCGTGTGCATCAGGGCGTAACGGGAATGGCTCAAGGGGCGGAAGACGTATTGGCGCTTCTGCCTCTGCTCAAGCCCGGCAAGCTGCATGATTTTGACGAGGTGCTTTTCCCGAGGGCGCTCATGGGTGATTCGGATGCCCGGCGCTTGTTGATGGAGAAGCTCATTGAACCGCTGGGTAACCCTAAGCGTGGCAACGCCTTGATTGACACGGTGCTGACGCTGGCCCGAGAAGGTTTCCAGTTACTCAACACTGCCAAGGCCCTTGAAATCCATATCAGTACGCTTCGCTATCGGGTAGAGCGTATCGAATCGATGCTAGGCATCTCGTTGGACAATCCGGACGATAAGTTCAAGTTGCAGGTGGCTGCGCAGATGTATGTGTTGGCGGCTGACGATAAATAATAATTGGCTTGTCAATTGAGACGCGCCTTCAAGAGGGGCTGCGTTTTTTTGGCAGAAGGAACGTAGTGTGACTGGGCGAGTGTTGAAGACTTCATGTGGTGTGCATCTGGTGTCGCAGATGGAAAGCAGCTTGATTGATCCGAAGGGCAAGGTTATTCAGCAGGCGCTGATGGATCTTGCCAGGACCGCGATTACCCTGAAGCGTGCAGGCCATCGCGTGGTGGTGGCGGTGGGCGAGCCTCCAAATGCGAGGGGTGATTACCCAGGTGATCAGGTTTACCGAGCGGGGTATGCATCGATGGTCGTTTCACAGACCAAACTCATGTCGGAGTGGAAGAACTGTTTTGACAGTTGCAGTGAGTTGGCCGCTCAGGTCTTGGTCGATGCGGTGATTTTTCATAACAAGCACCGAGCGCAGCAACTGGCAGATGTCCTCACCGAACTGACCGATATGGGCGTGATTCCGATCGTGGGGCTCAGCGCCGCTGGGCGAGGTGTCGGAAGCTCACTTCTCGATACCTTCCTGCTCGGTTTACTGGATAAGCCGCCCGTTACAGCACGCGCCAAGGCGGCTGTCTGAATCTGCCAAGTGGGTCTGAGCAGGTGCGGCCACCCGATAGGGCCAGGAGGAAAAAAGCGTCATCAATACGTTCCTCGAGTAGGTAGTTCTTGCGGCTGCCGATCCGGTTCAATGCCCGACCATAAGTCCCACGGATAGGGCCTGCCGGTCGTGCAACAGCCGATTAGTCAGTTACAGAATATGTTTGCCTGCCTAATAATAACTCGAGGCTTGTTTATATGTCCCATACCCCCCCTCCCGCCCAATCAGCCAATGCTGAAGGCTCACACCTTGCCCCTGGATTAAAACAACGCCATGTCACCATGCTCTCGATTGCGGGTGTGATTGGTGCTGGCCTCTTTGTGGGTTCTGGTCATGCGATCGCTGCCGCCGGCCCCGCTGTAATTCTTTCCTATATCGCTGCTGGCACGCTCGTTGTACTGGTAATGCGCATGCTGGGTGAAATGGCCGTCGCGTCACCCGATACAGGCTCATTCTCGACCTATGCAAACAGAGCCATTGGTCAATGGGCGGGTTTTTCAATTGGCTGGCTTTACTGGTGGTTTTGGGTACTGGTCATTCCGCTTGAGGCTATTGCGGCTGCGGCAATCCTCAATACCTGGTTCCCCGGCATTGAAACGTGGGTGTTCGCGCTGGCCATCACGGCCCTGCTAACAGTGTCCAACCTGTTCAGTGTTGCCAAGTACGGTGAATTCGAGTTCTGGTTCGCGCTATCGAAGGTGATCGCGATCATGGCGTTCATCGTTTTGGCTGCCGTCGCGTTGGTTGGAGGTCTTCCAGGTCGAGAGGTGCAGGGCTTCATTGCCACGATGAATACCAATGGCGGTTTCGCGCCCAATGGATACGGCCCGGTTCTAGGCGCACTGTTGACCACGATGTTCAGCTTCATGGGCACTGAAATTGTCACCATCGCTGCTGCAGAGTCCAAAAACCCTGCTCAGCAGATTGCGCGAGCAACCAATTCGGTGATCTGGCGGATCGGCATTTTCTACATCGTCTCCATCTTCATGGTGGTGTCCATCGTGCCGTGGAATGATGCGCAACTGTCTGTGGTCGGTTCTTACCAGCGCGCGCTTGAGCTCCTGCAGATCCCTTACGCAAAAATGATCGTCGACATCGTCGTGCTGGTGGCAGTGGCAAGCTGCCTGAACTCGGCTATCTACACTGCCTCTCGGATGCTCTTCTCCCTGGCCAAACGTGGTGATGCACCGAAGGGGCTGAAGGCTACTACCGTTTCGAATGTTCCCCGTAAGGCTGTTCTCGCGAGTACAGCAATCGGCTTCCTGACGACCGGCATCAACTACTTCGCCCCTGAGAATGTATTTGCATTCTTGTTGGCTACCTCGGGCGCCGTCGCGCTGCTGGTGTACCTCGTGATTGCCGTGTCGCAGTTGCGCATGCGCAAGCTATTGATTGCAGGTGGTCATGAGCTGGGCTTCAAAATGTGGCTTTACCCTTGGTTGACCTGGCTGGTGATCATTTTCATCACCGGCGCACTGGCGTTGATGCTCACGCTTCCCAAGCACACAGGGGAGGTGGCTTCTACAGCGGTTCTCGCGATTGTGATCGTGGCAACGGGCATCTACACCCAGCGTCGCTCCAAGCGTGTGGCTTGGTCGCAAGATACCGTTGTGACCGAGCGGTAATACGTCACCGGTTTGACGTGAGAAAAGAGGTGGCAACCGGAGGTGCCACCTCTTTGCGGCTGCCGGCGCTCTCAGCGCGCTGGGTCGCCGAACTGATGCAGCCCTCCGGCTCGCTCCAATCCCTAACTTCATAAATCCTACATTGAGTAGGAATAGCTGGCGCAATCTTCCTATTTAATCTGCGTAGTTCATGCGCGGCTGGCTGGATAGCATTGCCACACTGACACACAAAGGTGAATGCCATGTCTTCTCAACAAAAACTGTCTGTATCGCCCCGCACCCAACACGTTTCCAGCGGTGTTGCAGTCGCTCACCCGATCACCGTGAGCCGTGCGGCAGGTGCCTACCTGTGGGATGACCAAGGTAAGAAATACCTGGACTTCGTGGGTGGTATCGGCGTGTTGAACGTCGGTCACAACCACCCACGCGTGGTTGAAGCGGTACGCAAACAGTTGGAGACCTTCTCGCACATCTGCTTCCAGGTTGCCGCCTACGATCAGTACACCGATCTGGCTGCCAAGCTGAATAACCTGGTTGGCGGCCCTGAACACTACAAATCAGTGTTCTTGACCACGGGCGCTGAAGCTGTTGAGAACGCCATCAAGATCGCTCGTGCCCATACCAACCGCCCAGGCGTGATTGCATTCCGCGGTGGCTTCCATGGTCGCACCCTGATGGGGATGACCCTGACCGGTATGAGCCAGCCGTATCGCCAGAACTTTGGCCCTTACGCGCCGGACATTTACCACACTCCGTACCCGAACGAGTACCGCGGCATTACCACCGAGAAGGCACTGGCTGCTTTGCAAGAGGTCTTTGACACCCAGTGTGCTGCTGACCGTGTTGCAGCCATCATCATTGAGCCTGTTCAGGGTGACGGCGGTTTCATTCAAGCACCGGTTGAATTCATGCGTGCTCTGCGCAAGAAAACCGAAGCGCTGGGCATCGTTCTGATCTGCGACGAGATCCAGACCGGCTTCGGTCGTACCGGCAAAATGTTTGGTTTCGAGCACTCGGGCATCCAGCCCGACCTCGTAACTGTTGCCAAGAGCCTGGCCGGTGGTCTGCCAATCTCGGGTGTTGTAGGTCGTGCAGCAATCATGGATGCACCTCAGCCTGGCGGCCTGGGTGGTACCTACGGCGGTAACCCGCTGGGCTGCGCTGCGGCACTGGAAGTGATCAAGATCTTCGAGTCCGAGAACCTGACCGAGCGTAGCCGCGCCATTGGTGCTCAGCTTCTGGAAGGCTTCAAACCGCTGGAAGGTCGTTTCAAGGGCATTGGCCATGTACGTGCTACCGGCGCCATGGCCGCCGTAGAGTTCGTTACCGATCGCGAGACCAAAGAGCCGGATGCAGCCACCGCCCAGCGCGTGATTGATGCTGCCCGTGAAGAAGGCCTGTTGCTCATCAAGTGTGGCGTCTATCGCAACGTCGTTCGTTTCATCTGCCCGCTGGTGATTTCCGAGCAGGATGTTGCTGAGGCGCTGGGTATGTTCGAGCGTGCACTGGTTGCCGCGAAAGCCTGAGTGTGACGGTCTATCGTTTTAGCACCGCAATTATTCTGGAGTGGTTATGACCCCGTTTGAAGCATTCAATGAGGTTGATATTCGCATCGGCGAAGTCGTGCGAGTAGAGCTCAACGAAAAAGCAAACAAGCCAGCTTATAAGTTCTGGATCAATTTTGGTGAGCTGGGTGAGAAGACCACCAGCGCTCAGTACACCAAGCTCTACAGCCCCGAAGAACTTGTCGGTCAGCAGGTCGTTTGCGCCGTCAATCTGGGCTCAAGGAAGATTGCAGGCTTCACCTCCGAGGTGTTGATGCTGGGAGTGGATCGTGCGCCAGGTGAAGTCGTTTACCTGACCACTGAGCGTCCGGTAGCACTCGGAAGCAAGATTTTTTAACCCCTGGTCGCCGTGCTTCAGTGCGGCGGTTGACCCAAAACAAGTAAACCTAAAAGTAGGATACCAAGATGCAACTGACCGACTTCAAAGCGCTGACCTTCGACTGCTACGGCACCCTGATCGACTGGGAAACCGGCATCGTCAACGCACTGCAACCTCTGGCCAAGCGCACTGGCAAGACCTTTACCTCCGACGAACTGCTGGAAGTGTTCGGTCGCAACGAGTCGCCTCAGCAAACCGAAACCCCGGGCGCTCTGTACCAGGACATCCTGCGTGCAGTGTATGACCGCATCGCCAAAGAGTGGGGCCTGGAAGCCGACGCTGCCGAGCGTGAAGAGTTCGGTACCTCGGTCAAGAACTGGCCAGCCTTCCCTGACACCGTCGAAGCGCTGCAGTACCTGAAAAAGCACTACAAGCTGGTCATTCTGTCGAACATCGACCGCAACGAGTTCAAGCTGAGCAATGCCAAGCTGGGTGTCGAATTCGACCACATCATCACCGCGCAGGACGTCGGTTCGTACAAGCCGAACCCGAACAACTTCACCTACATGATCGACGCCTTGGCCAAAGTCGGCATCGAGCAGCAGGCAATTCTGCACACCGCAGAAAGCCTGTACCACGACCACATTCCTGCCAACGACGCTGGCCTGGTTTCGGCCTGGATCTACCGTCGCCACGGTAAAGAAGGCTACGGCGCTACCCACGTACCGTCGCGCATGCCGCATGTAGACTTCCGCTTCAACAGCATGGGCGAAATGGCCGAAGCGCATAAGCAGGCGCTCAAGGGCTGAGTCAGTGCCGGCAGCCTAGCGGCTGCCGGTTTTTTACCCGTTATGCGGAAGCTGAGTGTTATGAGTACTGTCGAGACGTTAACCGCCAAGTCGAATTCCGCGATGATCCCTGCTGCTTTGGCTGTGATCATATGGAGTACGCTTGCTGTCAGTGTGACATTTTGCAGCGACGTCTCTCCGATGTTTATTACGGGCGCCGCCCTGTTTATTGGCGGGCTCATTGGCTTGCCGTGGATCAAGCTTTGGCGTATGCCGCGGCGGCTTTTCGTGCTGGGCACGTTTTGCATGCTGGCCTATCACGTTATTTATTTCTATGCGCTTCAGCTGGCAGATCCTATCGGCGTCAGCCTGTTGCACTACCTGTGGCCGGTGCTGATTGTTGTAATGGCGCCGCTGTTTGTTGCCAATGGGACGCTGACCGTTAAGTCATTGCTGGCGGGTGCCATTGGCTTTGCGGGTGCCATCATTAGTTGCAACCCCGATCACGCGGTAGGTGCAGGGAGCTGGTTGGGTTACTTCCTCGCCTTCGTGTCGGCAATTCTCTGGGCTGTTTATTCGTTGCTGGCCAAGCAGTATCCGAACGTCAAAAGTGCGTCTGTTGGTCTTTTCTGCATTGTGTCGGGAGCCGTGTGCCTGGCGTTGTATCGTGCAAGTGCCGATTGGCCGTCGCTCACGACAAGCGAGCTCTGGGCGATCCTGTACATGGGGATTGGGCCTATGGGAGGAGCGTTCTATGTCTGGGATCATGCAATGAAGAAAGCGTGCCATGAGCGAGTTGCGGTTCTCAGCTACGCCACGCCTGTTCTTTCTACTGCGTTCCTGGCGCTCTACCTTCAGGTCGGCATGCAATGGTACATCTGGGTGGGGGCAGCCCTGGTAGTGTGCTCGATGGTCATGTCCAGGAAGGCATAGTCAGCGCTCTCGATGGTAGTTTCGCTCAGCCGGTAGATGAATTGAAATGGTCACTCGATTCTGGTCTCTACCGTCGTTGTATGTTGCCCCCTCACACTGGGGGCTTTTTTATGGGCCAAGAACATCAGCGGGTAATTCCCCCGTGGCCCCCTGGAAAAACGGTCGAGTGATAAAACGCTCTGCGCAAGGTGGGCTGACCGCGCCGCATCCTCCCAGCCTACCCGCTACTCGAGCAAAGCGGGTAAGCATCTTCGCTGCAGTTCACGGATTCTTGATTTGCTAGTTCGGGTGCTTAATTTGACCCGATTCCTCCTATTCCAGGTAGGTGGATGGCAAGCGGGGCGTTGAATACGATGGTCATCAGAACAATGGCTGAAGTTGCACCGCGTCAACCTCATGGCGAGTGAGTGAACTCCAAGGTTTTGGGGCGTGGGTAGCTTCTATTAGATTTGTGTGAGGGTTTTATGAGCTTCGAATTGCAGCGCAAAGAACTGATGGCAACCAAAAACTTTATCGCCGGTGTATGGCAGGACGCGGTGGCGGGGGAGACCCTTTCGGTGAACAACCCTGCCACTGGCGAACGTGTTGCCTTGGTGCCCAATAGTGACGCCAAGGATGCCAAGGCCGCCGTCGATGCAGCTGCTCATGCATTCGAAGCCTGGCGCACCACGCCCGCCAAGCAGCGTGCTGTAATTCTCAAGCGCTGGAATGACCTGATCATGGCTTGCGCTGACGATCTGGGTAAGATCATCTCCTCTGAGCAGGGTAAGCCGCTCTCTGAAGCCGTAGGTGAAATTGCCTACGCTGCGAGCTACGTCGAGTGGTTCGCTGAAGAGGCCACTCGTGCCAATGGCGATATCATTCCCCAGGCGGTTCGTGGCCGTAAAATGTCGGCTTACAGAGAGCCCGTGGGTATCGTTGCCGCCATCACCCCTTGGAACTTCCCCGCCGCCATGATTGCCAGGAAGATCGCGCCTGCGCTGGCTGCCGGTTGCACCGTTGTCTGCAAGCCTGCGGCGGAAACGCCACTGACTGCTCTGGCCCTGGTGAAGCTGGCCGAGGAGGCTGGGGTGCCGGCAGGTGTATTGAACATCGTCATCACCGCTTCCTCGAAGGAAGTTGCGGACGTGTGGCTCGACGATGCGCGCGTTCGCAAAATCACCTTCACCGGTTCGACTCCAGTCGGTAAGCACCTGGCTCATGAGTCTTCCCGCACCTTGAAGAAGCTGGCGCTGGAGCTGGGTGGTAATGCTCCGTTCATCGTGTTCGATGATGCGGATATCGATGCTGCGGTCGAGGGCTTGATGGTTGCGAAATTCCGCAACGGCGGCCAGACCTGCGTTTGCCCTAACCGTGTTTATGTGCAATCCAAGGTTTATGGCACCTTCCTGGAGAAGCTGACCGCACGTGTGTCGGCTCTGGTTGTAGGCCCGGCTAGCAATAGCGCGTCGCAGATTGGCCCCATGATCAACGCCAAGGCCATCAGCAAGATCGAGGAGCATGTGAACGACGCGGTCGCTCGAGGCGCGCGCGTGCTGACGGGTGGCCAGCGTCTCTTCACTGAGCAGCGTGCAGAGTCCACCTACTACGCCCCCACTGTTTTGGCAGATGTTGACCGTGCCGCTCGTTGCTTCCACGAAGAGACCTTCGGCCCTGTTGCACCTATCACTTCGTTTGAAACCGAGGCCGAGGTCATCGAGATGGCCAATGACTCTCCGTTCGGCTTGGCCTCCTACTTCTACACCAACGACATGCGTCGGGTGCACCGTGTCACCGACGCCCTGGAGTGCGGCATTGTCGGCGTGAACGAAGGGGCGCTGGCAGCCGAAGCGGCTCCATTCGGTGGCGTGAAGGATTCTGGCTATGGCCGTGAGGGTTCTGTTCACGGGCTCGAAGAGTACATGCACATCAAATACGTCTGCCAAGGCGGTCTGGAATAATCGCTTCACCTTTGCTGGCTTCGCGCTCTGCGCCTCTCGAAATTGAGGTGCAGGGTCGACCCGACAGGTAGATCAGAGGTCGTATGAGCAACCTTCAAGAAAAAGACCAACACTGGGTTCACCCTGTGACGGCGCTGCTGGATCATCAGGCGAAGGGCGTATGCGCCTGGAAGCGTGCAGACGGAATTCACCTGGTCGATGTCAATGGGCATCGAGTTCAAGATGCTTTTTCCGGTCTGTGGTGTGTAAACGCCGGATACGGACAAAAAACCATCGTAGACGCGGCGAGAAAGCAGCTCGAAGAATTGCCTTATGCCACCGGATATTTTGGTTTCGGTAGTGAGCCTGCCATTGAGCTTGCTGACCGGTTGGCAAGGCTGGCTCCTCGGGGATTGAATCATGTCATTTTCGGCCAGGGTGGTTCTGACGCGGTCGACACTGCCATCCGCACTGTCCGCTACTACTTCAATGCCATTGGTCGACCAGACAAGAAACATTTCATTGCCGTGCAGCGGGGCTATCACGGCTCGTCAGCCATTGGTAGCGGTCTAACCGCGCTTGCGGTCTTCCACCGTTACTTTGATGTGCCGACGCCTACTCAGCATCACATCGAGGCCCCTTATCCCTACCGTCATAGTGCGGGGCCGGACGAGGCGGCCATCTTGCAGGCTACGGTTGCTGCGCTGGAAAGCAAGGTGCTCGAAATCGGGCCTGAAAAAGTTGCTGCATTCATCTGCGAACCGATCATCGGATCTGGTGGTGTGATTGTCCCCCCTGCCGGTTATTTAAAGGCGATACGTGCGACATGCGACCGGCTGGGCATCCTGCTTATCGTGGACGAAGTCATCACTGGCTTTGGTCGTACCGGGCCGATGTTTGCTTGCGAGCACGAAGGGGTCAGTCCTGACCTCATGACGCTGGCGAAAGGTCTGACCTCGGGTTATGCGCCGATGGGGGCAACACTCATCTCCGAGCAGATCTATGCGGCGATCGCCGAGGCTGGCTCCGACGGCACGCCATTCGGTCATGGGCAGACCTACGCAGGCCACCCAGTCAGCGCCGCGATCGCCAACGCCACGCTGGATCTGTACGAAAACGGCCTTTTGAAGAACGGCACGGACGTTGGGGAGTATTTCCAGTCCAGACTGCGCAACCTCGAAAACCTCGACATCGTTGGTCAGGTTCGAGGGCGGGGCATGCTGGCTGGCGTGGAGCTGGTCGCGGACAAGCATACAAGAGCCAAACCGGACGCCAATTTGAAGTTGGGCCAAAAAATCCTGGCTCATGCCTTTGCCGAAGGACTGGTATTTCGCGCATTTGCCGACGACATCCTTGGGTTCGCACCGTCGCTGAATTACAGCAAAGCTGACGTCGACACCCTGATCGACATTCTCACGTTCTCCATCCAGAAAGTGACGGGTGCTAACTGGGTTTAATCCTGCTGATCTCACCAGACAGCGTTAGGCGCTGTTTTTGAGGGCTTTCTTCTAGAACGCCCTCTTTTTTGCCTCACGAAATGATGGGCGGGCGCGCACACGGCTGCTGTGTATTTGCCAGATCTCAGCCCAAGACCCACGCTGAAATTTCAGTTACGCCACTCAGTCCGCTTCGACCGTGTCTACTGTTCGACGGAACGCATTAGTCGTCGGTGGACCTGCTCTGGTTCCTCTCACCCCAACCGAAACACATGCCGCAGATACGCCACAAAATTCTCATCCCGACACTGCGTCTTCCCCGGGCTGTCGGAGATTTTCGCCACCGGCGCGCCATTGCACTCGGTCATCTTGATCACCATGTTCATCGGCTGCACCCCCGGGATATCGCAGGTGAGATGGGTGCCGATACCAAAGCTCACCTGAATCCGCTCATGCAGCGCGCGATAAAGCTCCAGCGCCTTGGCGAAGTCCAGCCCGTCAGAGAAGATCAGCGTCTTGCTCCGCGGGTCGATCCCCAGCCGCTCATAGTGAGCGATGGCCTTTTCCGCCCACATCAGCGGATCCCCCGAGTCGTGGCGCAAGCCGTCGAACAGTTTGGCGAAATACAGGTCGAAATCGCGCACGAACGCATCCATGCCGATGCAGTCGGTCAGGGCGATCCCCAACTGCCCGCGGTACTCGCGCACCCAGCATTCCAGCGCGGCGGCCTGGCTGTCGACCAGCCGTGGCCCCAGCTGCTGGTGCGCCATGAACCATTCGTGGGCCATGGTGCCGATCGGCTTCAAGTCGTATTCACGCGCCAGGTGCACGTTGCTGGTGCCGACGAAGCGCCCGGGGAAATCGCGCTTGAGGATGTGCACGACCTCTTCCTGCACTCGGTACGAGAAGCGCCGGCGGGTGCCGAAGTCGGCCAGTTGCAGGCCCGCCAGTTCAGCGGGGCTGGCCTCGGCCTTGAGCCAGTCGAGCTTCTGATAAAGACGCTCGCCGACCTGCTCGATCAGCACTTCGCGGTAGCGATAGCGGTTGCGCACTTCGCTGATGATCGCCAGCAACGGGATCTCGTAGAGGATCACGTGCAGCCACGGCCCACGCACGCGGATCGCCAGTTGCCCGGCCGAGTCCAGGCCGATCTGCACGTAGCGCAGGTTGAAGCGGAACAGGCTGAGAAAGCGGATGAAGTCGGGCTTGATGAAGGGGATCTTCTCCAGGTAGGCGAGCTGGTCCGGGGTCACCGAAACCTCGGCCAACTGTTCGACCTGGTAACGGATCTCGGCGAGGTAGGGCGACAGGTCCTCGCTGTTGCGGCAGCGAAACTCCCATTCCACCTCGGCGTTGGGGTAGTTGTGCAGCACCGCCTGCATCATGGTGATCTTGTAGAAGTCGGTGTCCAGCAGGTTCTGGACGATCCGTGGGCCGAACACGCTGTCGCTCATGGGCGTTGTTCCTTGAGTTGGGCGATCTGCTGGTCCAGCGCGGCTTCATCGGCGCACAGGATGACTCCGGCGCTGGCCAGTTCGGCACAGGCGGCGTCAGCGCCTGCGGCGGTCAGTGCACGGCAGGCCGGCAGGTACAGCAGCACGGTGAAGCCGGCCTGGTGCAGTTGCCGGGCGGTGGTCAACACGCAGTAGTCCAGGGCCAGGCCGCCGACGATCACCGCGTCTACCTGGCGCACTGTGAGGTATTCGATGACGCCGGTGGAGCGGCGCTCGGCCAGGTCGTGGTAGCAGGCGCCGTAGGGGTGCAGGTCGGGCTCGACGCCTTTCCAGACGAAGTAGGCGTAGTCGATCGGGGCGGGCAGCCCTGCCAGCAGCTCGAAGCCTGGGGTGCCCGGCACGCAGTGGCGCACCCAGGTCAGGTCGGCATTGGCCAGGCTCAACGGTTGCAGCATCTCGCTGGCCTCGGCGACTACCCAAGCAGCGTTGGCCGGGTGGGCGTCTTTGCTGCCCAGGCGCAGGCTGGCGCGGCGGGCCATGGCATTCAGCGCGGGGGCGATCTGGTGGCCGCCGGGGACCGGCAGTTCGTCTGGGGCGTTGGCGGTGAAGCCGTTCTGGGCGTCGACGTCGAAACTGGCGATGTTCATCGGGAGGCTCCTCGCTGGAATGGCTATATATTCCACCTGGTGAAGTAAGTCTGTCAAGCGCTAGCGCAGGGCGTTTTTCTGCTTGCCGAATTTAGATGCTCTGGTGGAATATGGGCGGATCAAGCGGTGGAGTATCGAAGTGAGTGCAGTCGAAGTACTGGCCAGCGTAGACATCATTGCCCTGCGCCTGGCGCCGGACACGCAGGTGTTGCAGGTCTTGTTGAATCGCCGCGAGCGTGAACCGCATGCGGGGCAGTGGGCCTTGCCGGGGGTGATCGTCAATGGCCGCACGCCGGACAACAGCCTGGATGCGGCCGCCGAGCGGGTGTTGAGCGAAAAGGCCAAAGTCACGCCGCGGCACATGGAGCAGGTCGGGACCGAGGGCAATGCCTTTCGCGACCCGCGTGGCTGGTCGTTGAGCACCTACTACCTGGCGTTGCTGGACCCTCTACAGCCGATCGAAGCGCCGCAACTGGCGTTTTTCGACCTGGACAGTGTGCTGGGGCGCAAGGTCTTGCTGCCGTTCGATCATGCCCTGCTGATCGAGCGCGCACGCGATCGCCTGGCGGCGAAGACGGTCTACAGCAACCTGCCGCTGTACCTGGTACCGGAGAAATTTACCGTGCTGGACGCGCTCACGGCGGTGCAGGCCTGCCTCGGCCAGCCGGTCAACAACACCTCGCTGCGCAAGCGCCTGGAGCGCATGAAGGCGTTGGGCTGGGTAGAGGACACGGGCGAGCGCAATCAACCGCGGCTGGGGCGGCCGCAGCAGTTGTTCCGGCATACGCCGCAAACGCAGCGGGTGTTCATGTTCGAGCGCAGCCTGTTGCCCGAGGGGGCGGGGGCCTGAGGGCGGTCATCGACTGACCCAAGGTACGCTCGATCCCACCCAGCAGCAGACTCTCCATCAAGCCCAGCCCTTGCTCGTCAGGCAAGCCGCGCACTTGCAGCCAGCCCGGCAGCTGGTTGAGCAAGGTCGCGAGGACTTGCCCGGTCGCCGCCAGCGCTTCGCCCGAGAGCCGCGACTGCGGCGCGACCAGGTGCAGCAAGCCGGCCTCATAGCGTCTGCGCAGCGCGGCCAGATGCGCCTGTTGGTCCTCGTTCAGGCAGCACAGGTCGCGTTCGGCCAGGCGAAACTGCAAGGGCCGCTCGGCATGCAACTGCCAGTGCGCGGCAATCAGGCAGGGCAGCACCGGCTTGCCTCGCGCCAGGGCCCGCCGGCCTTGCTCCAGGGTCGCCTGAAGCTCTTCGTAGAGCTCCTCGATCAGGTCGTAGAGCAGGTCCTGCTTGCTCGCGAAATGGTGGTACAGCGAGCCTGCGGTCAGGCCGACATGCGCCGCCAGCTCGCGCATGCTGACCTGGCCAAAGCCCTTTTCGGCGAACAGCGCCAGGGCCTTGTCGCGACGCTCCTCGAAGTTGGCACAGCGTAGGGCAGCGTTGACCGACATGGCGCTCGTGCCTCAGTAGGTGAAGAAGCCGCGGCCGCTCTTGCGCCCCAGGTAGCCGGCGGCCACCATCTCCTTGAGCAGCGGCGCGGGGCGGTACTTGCTGTCGCTGAAGCCCTCGTGGAAGGCCTCCATGATCGCCAGCAGGGTGTCCAGGCCGATCAGGTCGGCCAGCGCCAACGGGCCGATCGGCTGGTTGCAGCCCAGGCGCATGCCGGTGTCGATGTCCTCGGCGCTGGCCAGGCCTTCCTGGCGGACGAAGATCGCTTCGTTGATCATCGGCACCAGGATGCGGTTGACCACGAAGCCTGGGCGGTTGCCGGCGGTGATCGGCGTCTTGCCGAGCTTCTCGGTCACCAGCAGGGCCTGGGCGTAGGTGCTGTCGCTGGTCTGCAGGCCGCGGATGATCTCGACCAGCGCCATCATCGGCACCGGGTTGAAGAAGTGCACGCCGATGAACCGCTCGGGCCGCTCGATGCTGGCGGCCAGCTGGGTGACCGACAGCGACGAGGTGTTGGTGGCGATCAGGCACTCGGCGCTGACGTTGGCGGCGACCTGCTTGAGGATGCGCAGCTTGAGCTCGAGGTTTTCCGTCGCGGCCTCGATCACCAGCTGCACGCTGGCCAGCGCCGCGTAATCGGTGCTGGTGCGGATGCGCGTCTTGGCGGCTTCGGCCTTGGCGGCGTCCAGCGTGCCTTTGCTGACCTGGCGTTCGAGGTTTTTCGCCAGGGTCGCCACGCCGCGTTGCAGGGCGGCGTCGGCGACGTCGATCAGCAACACCTGGTAGCCGGCCACCGCGCACACCTGGGCGATACCGTTGCCCATGGTCCCGGCGCCGATCACGGCGATCTGTTCAATGCTCACGATGCGGGCTCCTTATACGCGTTCGAAGACGACGGCGATGCCTTGGCCGCCGCCGATGCACATGGTCGCCAGCGCGTAGCGGCCCTGGATGCGTTGCAGCTCATGGATCGCCTTGGTGGCGATGATCGCCCCGGTGGCGCCGACCGGGTGGCCGAGCGAGATGCCGGAGCCGTTCGGGTTGACCTTCTCGGGGTCGAAGTCCAGCGCGCGGGCGACCGCGCAGGCCTGGGCGGCGAAGGCTTCGTTGGACTCGATCACGTCGAGGTCGCTGACCGACAGGCCGGCCTTGGCCAGGACCTTCTGCGTGGCGGGGATCGGGCCCAGGCCCATCAGCGCCGGCTCGACCCCGGCGTGGGCGTAGGCGACCAGGCGTGCCAGCGGCTTGAGGCCCAGGCGGCGGACCGCGTCACCGGTGGCTAGGACCAGGCCGGCGGCGCCGTCGTTGATGCCGCTGGCATTGCCGGCGGTGACGCTGCCGTCCTTCTTGAACACCGGCTTCATGGCGGCGAGCTGTTCGGCGGTGACCTCGGCGCGCACGTGCTCATCGACCGCAAACTGCACGCTGCCTTTGCGGGTCTTCAGCTCGAGCGGGACGATCTGGCTGGCGAAGCGGCCTTCGGCGATGGCGCGGGCGGCGCGTTGCTGGCTGGTCAGGGCCAGCTCATCCTGCATCTGGCGAGTGATGCCATGCTGGGCTGCGACGTTTTCGGCGGTGATGCCCATGTGGAAGTGCTCGAACGGGTCGTGCAGCACGCCGGTCGTGTAGTCGATCGCCTGCATATCGCCCATGCGCGCGCCCCAGCGGGCCTGCGGCAGCAGGTACGGGCCGCGGCTCATCGACTCGGCACCGGCGGCCAGGGCCACGTCGCAGTCACCCAGCAGCAGGCCTTGCGCGGCAGACACGATCGCCTGCAGGCCGGAGCCGCACAGGCGGTTGACGTTGAAGGCGGGGGTTTCCTTGGGGATCCCAGCGTTCATTGCCGCCACGCGGCTGAGGTAGGCGTCACGCGCTTCGGTGGGTATGACGTTGGCCATCACCACGTGGCCGATGGCGTCGGCCGGTGCGCCAGAGCGCTCGACGGCGGCGCGGGTGATGGCGCTGGCGAGGTCGGCCAGGGGCAGGTCCTTGAGCGCACCGCCGAAGCCACCGATGGCGGAACGTACGGCACTGACAACGTAGATTTCTGGGCTGCTCATGTGGGGCTCCAAGTGCGAAGGCATGGCGGGACGGGGCCAGGCTCTGCGAGAATGGCCGGCGTGTCCGGATGGCACGAGTCTAGGCAAAGCCCGCGTCCCGGCCTATGTCGGATCTGCTCACTCACACTGGCATTTTTTGCCACTCAGCACAGACAGCGAGCCCTCAGCCATGCGCGATAGCGACTCAGTCGCGGTGTACTTCCTGAATGCCATGCTGCATGCGTGGCGTGACCAGCCGCAGCGGCGTGACGCGCAATTGCGTGGGGTCGGTATCGACCCGGCGCTGCTCGACCAGGCCGACGCCCGCGTGCCGGCCAAGGCGTTCACCCAGCTGTGGCTGGAGATGATCCAGGTGCTCGACGACGAGTTCTTTTGCCTCGACCGGCACGGCATGCCACTGGGCAGCTTTGCGCTGATCTGCCGGGGGCTGATCCAGGAGCCCACCCTGGAAAAAGCCCTGCGCCAGTGCCTGGGCAATTTCGCCTTGTTCCTGCGCGACCTGCGGGGCGCCTTGAGCGTGCGTGGCGGGCGTGCGGTGATCAGCGTGCAATCGGGCATCGACGACCCGCTGACGCGGGTGTATGCCGAAGAAACCTACCTGGTGCTGGTGATTGGCCTGCTGTGCTGGCTGGCCGGCCGGCGCATCGTCATCGACCGCACCGAGCTGGCCGTGGCGCGGGCCGCCCAGGAGGACGACACGCTGCT
Organism: Pseudomonas reidholzensis; assembly: GCF_900536025.1. Classification (GTDB taxonomy): domain Bacteria; phylum Pseudomonadota; class Gammaproteobacteria; order Pseudomonadales; family Pseudomonadaceae; genus Aquipseudomonas; species Aquipseudomonas reidholzensis. The sequence continues at coordinate 106,761 of NZ_UNOZ01000017.1, read as the reverse complement.
GTGGGGGGCTGACCTGCGGTTGGGCAGCGGGCGTACCGAGGTGGAGTTCGACAGTGCCTACCTGCGCCTGCCGGTGGTGCAGGACCTGGCCGCCTTGAAGACCTTTTTGCGCACGGCGCCGCAAGGGCTGGTGATCCGTTTTCGGAACCAGAACGGGGTGGTCGCCGAGGTGTATCGGCACCTGCGGGCGCGGGGGTATGGGCAGTGGCCGACGTTGACGGTGCTGGCCGAGCGGCTGGGGTTGAGTGCCAGCAGTTTTCGCCGGCAGCTGGAGCGGGAAGGGCGCTCGTATCAGCAGATCAAGGACGAGGTGCGCCGGGCGATGGCCTTCGAACGGCTGCGCGAAGGCACCTTGAGCATTGCCGAGATCGCCGAGCAGACCGGTTTTCAGGAACCCAGTGCGTTTCACCGGGCGTTCAAGAAGTGGACGGGGCACAGCCCGGGGAGTTATCGGGCTCGGTTGAGTGGTCGGTGACGCGCCCCAATGCCAGTCAGTTAGGAAGCTGGGGCCGCTTTGCGGCCCTTTCGCGACACAAGGCCGCTCCCACACCGACCGCGTCATGCCCATCTTAACGGGGCATGCGCGGACACTGTGGGAGCGGCCTTGTGTCGCGATGGGCCGCAGAGCGGCCCCAATACAGGCGATGAATGACTCAAGTGCACAGCATTAGGGCTTGCCCCGCGAAGAGGCCAGCCCTGCCAGCACATCAGGCCGGAACCATCGCAAACCCTACGCCAAAACGATTCCAGGCATTGATGGTAGCGATCGCCAAGGTCAGGTTGACCACCTCGGCCGGCTCGAAGTGCTGTTGCAGCGCCTCATACTGATCCTGAGGCGCGCCGCGTTCAGGCATCCGCGTCAGGCTTTCGACCCAGGCCAGCGCCGCACGCTCGCGCGGGGTGAAGTACTGAGTGTCCTGCCAGGCCACCAGCGTCTGCAGGCGCGCTTCGGTTTCGCCGGCCTTGCGCGCGTCATTGGCGTGCAGGTTGACGCAGTAGGCGCAGCCGTTGATCTGCGAGGCGCGCAGGCGCACCAGTTCGAGCAGCGAGTGCTCCAGGCCGCTCTTGGCCAGCGCCTGCTCCAGGCCAGCCATTGCCTTGTAGGCGTCCGGGGCGTGCTTGGCCCATTCGATACGGGTGTGCATTGCAGTTCTCCAGCAAGGTTGATGAGCGCCTGAGCGCGCTACCGTAGTCATTGAGCGCAAGCCTAACGTCACTGCGCGCCAGGCCCGATAGCCAATGCGCTGCTTTGCCAGGAGGCCAATGCGGCCATTCAGGGGGCCACTGACCTGCATCCAATCTCTTCATTTCAGCCTTGGCCCGCGAGCCGGGATAATGGCGGCTCTGCAACAGGAGTTTCGATCAATGTCCAACCCACAGTTCATGCGTGAAGCCCTCGACCTGGCCCGCGCGAATATCCAGGCCGGTGGCCGGCCCTTTGGCGCCGTGCTGGTGTATCAGGGGCAAGTGCTCGCCCGCGCCGTCAACGAGATCCACAGCACCCAGGACCCGACCAGCCACGCCGAAATGCAGGCCATCCGCAAGGCCGCCCAGACGCTTGGCCAGGCGCGCCTGGACGGCGCCGAAATCTACGCCAGCGGCCATCCGTGCCCGATGTGCCTGGCGGCCATGCACCTGTGCGGCATCACCCGCGCATGGTTCGCCTACGACAACAGCGAGGGCGAGCCGTTTGGCCTGTCGACAGCCCAGGTGTATGCGCAAATGGCCCTGCCACCGCAACAGCAGAGCCTGCCACTGCGGGCGCTGAAACCGGACGGTGAAGCCGACCTGTACCGCGAGTGGCAGCAGGCCCACTCGGCATGAGAGCTGCGTTCAACCTGCTGCTGGTGATGTTGCTGGCGCTCAACCTGCGGCCGATCCTCACCAGCATTGGCCCGTTGCTCGAGCCGATGCGCGCGAGCACCGGCCTGGGCTATCAACAAGCGGCGCTGCTGACCGCGTTGCCGGTGTTGTGCATGGGGCTGGTGCCATTGGCGCAGCCTTGGCTGCGGCGCTGGTTGAGCGAGCACGGCGGCATGCTCATGGGCCTTTCGGCGATTGCCTTGGCCTGCCTGTGGCGGCTGCAACTGGAGACGGCCTGGGCGCTGATCGCCAGCGCGGTGCTGGCCGGGCTTGGCGTGGCGCTGGTCCAGGGCATGATGCCGGGGCTGGTCAACCGCTGGTTCCCCAGCCGGCTGGCGCCGACCATGGGCCTGTACAGCGCGGCGCTGATGACCGGGGGCGGGCTGGCGGCGGTGCTCGGGCCGCACCTCAGCGGGTACTTCCAGCGGTGGCAGGTGGGCCTCGGCTTCTGGGCCGTGCCTGCGGTGCTGGCGGTCATCGCCTGGGTGCTGCTGCGGCCACGGCAAGGCACGCCAAAACGCGCTGGCGCGGCTGAAGGGCATTGGTTCGGCAATCGCCGGGCGTGGTTGCTGGCGTTGTATTTCGGCCTGATCAATGGTGGCTACACCAGCATGGTGGCGTGGCTGCCGGCCTACCACCTGGAGCACGGCGGTACGGCCCAGGGTGGCGGTGACCTGGTGGGCCTGATGACGGTGTTCCAGGTTCTCGGTGCGCTGGGCCTGCCGCTGCTGCTACGTCGTCTGGCCGATCGCCGCCCGGGGCTATGGCTGGCCTTGGCTATCCAGCTGTGCGGTTTTCTCGGTTTGTTGCTGGCGCCGACCGTGGCGATGGGGCTTTGGGTAGCGCTGATCGGCCTTGGCCTCGGGTCGTGTTTCAGCTTCAGCCTGACCTTGACCCTGGAGCACCTGAAAACGCCTGCCGAAGCCGGCAGCCTGGCGTCCTTCGTCCAGGGCATCGGCTTCATCGTCACCGGCATCGTGCCCTATATCACCGGCTGGCTACGGGATGTCAGCGGTGACTTCCAGGCGTCCTGGGCCCTGCTTACGGTAACTATCCTGGCCATGCTGCTGGTGACCGCACGCTTCGTGCCGCAGGGTTACGCCGCCGCCATCGCTCGCCCGGGGCCTGCGCAACAGGCGCTCAGCTGATCCGCTGGAGGGTATCGCGGACCCGGTCCAGCGCCGGGTCGATGTCCAGCAGCTCAATGGCGCCGAAGCCCATCAGCAGGCCGGGGCGCACCGGCGCCTCGCAGTAGAAAGGCGCCAGTGAATACAACCCGACCTCGACCTTGCGCGCCAGGTTGGTCAGCAACTCGACGTCGACCCCTGGGCTTGCCAGTGCGCTCAGGTGGAAGCCGGCGTTGGCCGGTACCGCGCTCAGCCAGGGCGCCAGGTCACCTTCCAGGCGGGCCAGGATGCGCCCGCGGCGCGCGCTGTAGATCTCGTGGCAGCGGCGGATATGCTTGCTCAGGTGGCCCTCGCTGATAAACCGCGCCAAGGCCCATTGCTGCAAGGTCGGGCTGTGCAGGTCGCTCAGGTGCTTGGCCACGCAGGCGGCCTGCAGCACCGCCTCAGGCAGCACTGCGTAACCCAGGCGCAGCTCGGGCAGCAAGGTCTTGGAGAAGGTGCCGACATACGCCACCAGGCCGTGGCGGTCGAGCCGCTGCAAGGCATCGCTGTTCGGGCCCTGGTAGCGGAACTCGCAGTCGTAGTCGTCTTCGATGATCAGCGCACCCAGCTCCGCGGCCCTGGCCAGCAAGGCTTCGCGGCGCCGCTCGCTCATCGGCATGCCCAGTGGAAACTGGTGCGAGGGGGTCACGTAGATCAGCCGCGTGCCGTCGGCGATCTGCTCGACGCACAGTCCCTCGGCGTCCACGGGTACCGCTTGCAGGCGCGCACCGAGCGCCAGGAACAGCTGGCGCGCCGGCGAGTAGCCTGGGTCTTCCATGGCCACCGGGCAACCGGGCTCGATCAGCACCCGGGCGATCAGGTCGAGCGCCTGCTGGGCGCCGTTGCACACCAGGATGTCGGCCGCGCTGCAGTGCACCCCGCGGGCATAGGCGATGTGGTGGGCGATGGCGTCGCGCAGTTCGGGCAGGCCCTGGGCGAAGAAGTGCCGGTCGGGGTGGCGCTGGCTGCGGCGCAGGGCGTACTGCAGGCAACTGCGCCACTGGTCGAAGGGGAACTGCGCCTTGATCGAGGCACCGCCGATGAAGTCATAGCGCGACGGCGCATCGAGGGCACGCTGGGTCAGCACGGTGGCGCGCTGCTGCCAGCGCTTGAGCGAGTCCGCGGCGGCCAGCGGCAGGGCCTCGGCCGGGGCCGGTTGGCGGGCGTGCCGTGGGCTGATGAAGGTGCCACGGCCGACCACGGCGCTGAGCAGGTTGTCGTAGGTCAGGCGCGAATAGGCTTCGGCCACGGTCTTGCGCGAAACCCCCAGTTGCTCGGCCAGCAGGCGGGTGGGCGGCAACTGGGTACCGGCGGCGAGGTGGCCGCTGTCGATGCCGGCACGCAGTTGCTGGTAGAGCTGGTCGGCCAGGCCTTTGCGGCCTTCGAGGCGGATGTGCAGTTCCATGGACGGGTCCGGGCGGGGCGGGCGCCCAGCATACCCGCATGGCCTGGTTTTGTGACGTCTCGCCCGAGGCTCGCGCGGTGACTAGGCTGACGCTTTCGCGGGGCAAGCCCGCTCCCACGAGGTCTCTGTAAAGCACGAGTTCTTGGTTCGGCGCGGGCTCCGTGGGAGCGGCGGTGCGCCGATGCGACTTGCCCCGCGAAAGCTATGGACCAGGCGACCCATTTTCTGACTGATCGAGGGTCAGTCCCAGGCGGGCGCCAGGCTGGCCGGGCTGATCATCCGCTCGCCACGTTCCAGGGTGGCGATCTCGGCCATCTCGGCGTCGCTCAAGCGCAACGCGCCGGCCTTGAGGTTGCTCGCGAGGTTTTCCCGCTTGGTCGACGACGGGATCACCGCGTAGCCCAGCTGCAGTGCCCACGCCAGGGTCACCTGGGCCGGGCTGACGGCATGGCGCTGGGCGATGGCCTGGATCAGTGGGTCCTGCAGGACCTTGCCATAGCCCAGGGTCATGTAGGAGGTCACGTCGATCCCGTGCTGCTGCATGAAGCCAACCAGCTTGCGGTTTTGCAGGTAAGGGTGCAGCTCGATCTGGTTGGTGGCGATAACGCCAGGGCCAACCGCGGCGATCGCTTCTTCGAGCAGCGCGATGGTGAAGTTGGACACACCGATATGGCGGGTCAGGCCTTGGCGTTGGGCTTCGGCCAGTGCCGTCATGAACTCGCTCACCGGCACCGCGCCGTTGGGCGATGGCCAGTGGATCAGGGTCAGGTCGAGGTGATCGGTGCGCAGCTTGCGCAGGCTTTCCTGGAGGCTGGGGATGAGCTTGTCGGCGGCGAAGTTGTCGGTCCAGATCTTGCTGGTCAGAAACAGCTCGGCGCGCGGCACGCCACTGTCGGCGATGGCCTGGCCGATCTCGGCTTCGTTGCCGTAGATCTGTGCGGTGTCTATGGCCCGGTAGCCGAGCTCGAGGCCGGTGCGGACCGAGTCGATGACCACCTGGTCCTTGAGACGAAAGGTGCCGAGGCCGAGGGCGGGAACGATCATTGGAGGACTCCTGGGTGGGAACGGGTGAGGGGGGCAGTATGGCCGGCGTGGGCCTGCGTGAAACAGCCCTGTTGCGGCACTTGTGCTTTGACCCGCAGGCAACAATGGCTGTTCCATCCCGGCACCCGGTGTCACAACCGCGCCGTGCTCACGGTGATGTAGCCCTTGTCGGGCACGGCGATGCGAATCACCGTCTGGTCATCCTCGCGCTTGTGCTTCTGCCTGATCCGCACACCGTCCACCGCCGCGGCGCGCATGTGGTCGCGGATGGCCCGGCCAGTGGGGTCGAAGAAGGCTTCGCTGGCGAGCAGCTCGATGCGTTCGATCAACTGCCGCGTCTGTTCGTCGGTGGCGCAGAAAAACAGCACCCCGGACAGGTGCGGGTCGTCGTCGGGGTTGCACACGTCGTGGTCAAGCAGCTGGCGCAGGGTGCGGCGCAGCTCGGTAGTGGAGTGATGATGCGGCGAGCACATGGCAAAGCCTCCTCGGGAGCGCAGGGGTGCCGGCCTCCCGCTGGCGGGAGGCGGTGATGTCATCCAGTGCTGATCATGTTTTCGCCGGGCCGGGCTAACAAGTAAGGAGATTCCTTGCTTGATGTGGGAAATTTCCTAAACCGTTATGGCCGCCTTCGACCGCGGCGCACCGTTCGATGGTCAGCTTCGCCAGCTTGCGGCAGAATTCCCCCCTGACTGCCAGGCTCGAGGTTCGGGCAGCACTTGCAGAGGTTATCGATGAACACCTATTTCCAGCCCGTTGCACTGAACAAAGCCTATCGCCTGCTCAACCACGGGCCTACGGTGCTGGTCTCGGCCAGCCATGCGGGCGTCGACAACGTCATGGCGGCCGCCTGGGCCTGCGCCCTCGACTTCGACCCGCCCAAGCTCACCGTGGTGCTCGACAAGAGCGCGCACACCCGGCAGTTGGTCGAGGGCAGTGGCTGGTTGGTGATTCAGTTGCCGACGGTGGCGCAGGCGCGGCTGACCCATCAGGTCGGCACCCAGAGCCTGGCTGATCAGCCCGACAAGCTGGCGCACAGCGGGGTGCAGTTGTTCCGGGTCGAGGGGTATCCAGCGCCCTTGGTCAGTGACTGCTCGGCCTGGCTGATGTGCCGGGTGATCGAGGAGCCGCACAACCAGACTACCTATGATCTGTTCATTGCCGAGGTGGTGGCGGCCTGGGCGGACACGCGGGTGTTCCAGGCGGGGCACTGGCACTTCGAGCAGGCCGATCCGGCGTTGCGTAGCCTGCACTATGTGGCGGGCGGGCACTTTTATGCGATCGGCGAGCCCGTGGTGATCGACGGGCAAGCGAAAGAGTAGGCCTGCTCCCATCGCGGGGTGGAGAGCGGTGACGGCCGGCCTGACGTTACCCACTCAGGCCGTCGGCATGGCAAACCCGGCAATCTCCCGCCCCAGCTTGACCGCGTGGGCATGCAACACCCGCATCAGCTGCAACGACGCCTGCGACGGCGGCTCGAAACGCGAATAGACAAAGCTGATGTCGAAGTGAATTTCCTCTGCCAGCGGCACCACCGCCAGCCCGCTGCCCTGCGCCACGAACTCATCGATGATGGTAATGCCCATCCCTTGCTTGACCAGGGCCACCGCCTCGTTGGCATTGGTGAACGACAGCAGCGACTCCAGCTGCGCGCCATCGCGCTCGATCTCCTGCGCGAGCAGCTTGCCAAACGGCATGTCCGGCCTGAACAGCAGCAGCGCTTGCCCTTCGAGCTGGCGCAGCGACAGCTGGGGCTGCTGGGCGAGCGGGTGCTCGGGCGGCAGCACCACCACCATGCGCCCACGCATGAACGCCTGCGAATGCAGATGGTCATGCACCAGCGGCAGGGCGGCGATCGACAGGTCGACCTTTTTCGACAGGATCTGGTTGGGCATCTCGTTCATCAACGAGGTCTGCCACTCGATGTTCAGTGACGGCGATTCGCGCTTGAGCTGCGCCAGGGCGATCGGGATGACCACCGTCGACAGCGACGCACTGCAGGAGATGCGCAGGTTGCGTTGCGAACCCGAGGCCAGCGACAGCGCGCACTCGTTGACCACCAGTGCCGCCTGGTAAACGCGCTCGACCTCGCGAAACAGCACCTGCGCCTCGGCGGTCGGCACCAGACGATTGTTGATGCGCTCGAACAGCCGGTAGGTCAGGCGGCCCTCGATGTAGGCGATCAGCTTGCTCACGGCCGGCTGCGAGACGTAGAGCATCTTTGCCGCGGCGCTGATCGAGCCGGTCAGCATGACCGCGCGAAACACTTCCATATGCCGCAGCTTGAACACCATCGCGGTGGATTCGCAGGCTTCTTGGCTGGGCAGCATTGGTATTACCTTTGGTTATGGTGTTGGACATCTGTGTATGAGCATCGGCGGCGGCCTACAAGTATCTTCAGCACAACCAAATCCCCCTGCGGCAAACAATAACACCGCGCCCCCTGTGGGAGCGGGTTTACCCGCGAAGAGGCCGGCGCAGACGACTCTGTGCATGGCAAGGGCTGCGCCCTTGTTCGCGGGTAAACCCGCTCCCACAGGGGCTGCGGCAGGGCAGTGGGTGGATACTCTCGAGGAGAACTGCGTGAACATCTTTGACGAACCGAAGATCGATTGCCATAACCATTTGTTTGACCCCGCGCGATTCCCCTATCACCCCGACGCGCCCTACGCACCGTCTGGCCAGGAAATCGCCACGCTCGAGCAGTTCAGCGAGGTGATGGACACCTACGGCGTGCGCCAGGCCCTGCTGGTCGGCCCCAACAGCGGCTATCACACCGACAACCGCTGCCTGCTGCACGCACTGGCCGTGGGCCAGGGGCGTTTTCGCGGCATCGCCGTGGTCGAGCGCGATATCCCCATCGACCGCCTGGCGGCACTGAAGGAGCAGGGCGTGGTCGGCGTGGCCTTCAACCCGGCGCTGTACGGCATCGAGCACATGGACACCGCCGAGGCCAACTTCGGCAAGCTCGCCGAGCTCGGCATGTTCGCCCAGATCCAGGTCTGCGAAGACCAGTTGCTGCACCTGCACGGGCTGCTCGAACGCAACCCGGTGCGCGTGCTGGTCGACCACTGCGGCCGACCGGACGTGAGTGCCGGCGTTCAACAGGCGGGCTTCCAGGCGCTGCTCAAGCTGGCGCGTTCCGGGCGGGCCAGCGTCAAGCTGTCCGGCATGCAGAAGTTCGCCGCGGCCGAAGACCTGCACGGCCAGAGCTATGCCTATGTGCATGCACTGATCAATGCGTTTGGCCCGGATGCCTGCGTATGGGGCTCGGACTGGCCGTTCATTCGCCAGCGCTCGCGGGTCGACTACGGCCCGCTGCTCAAGCTGGCCGAGCGGCTGATGCCCGACCCGCACCTGCGCCGCAAGATCATGTGGGACACCCCACGCCGCCTGTTCGGTTTTGCCTGACTGCGTTGCACCCGCGATGACATTCCAATAATAAGAGACCGACGTCATGAACTCTGAGCACAAGATCAGCCTGGGGGTGTACGACACCCCCGCGCAGCAAACCGCCAGAACCCGCACCCGCTTCATGATCCTCGCGCTGATTTCCGGCGGCACCATGATCAACTACCTCGACCGCAGCGTGATGGGCATCGCCGCGCCCAGCATCAGCGCCGACCTGGGCCTCAACGCGGCCATGATGGGCATCATCTTCTCGGCATTCTCCTGGACCTACGCCGCCGCGCAGATCCCCGGCGGGATCCTCATCGACCGGCTCGGCACCAAGTTCACCTACTGGCTGGCGCTGACCCTGTGGTCGCTGTTCACCGGCCTGCAGGGCCTGGCCCAGGGCTTCCTGTCGCTGCTCGGCTTCCGCTTCCTGGTGGGCATCACCGAGGCGCCGTGCTTCCCGACCAACAGCCGCGTGGTCGCCACCTGGTTCCCGCAGAGCGAGCGCGCCCGGGCCACCAGCATCTATACCTTTGCCGAGTACATCGGCCTGGCTTTTCTCACGCCGCTGCTGTTCTGGGTGCTGCACGCCTACGGCTGGCGCTTCCTGTTGATGGCGGTCGGTTTGATGGGCATCCTCTATGGCCTGGTCTGGTGGCGCAAATACCACGAGCCGCACCAGTCCACCACGGCCAACCAGGCTGAGCTGGACTACATCGCCGAAGGCGGCGGGGTGGTCGATGGTGGCCAGAAAGCCACCGTGTTCCAGTGGTCGCAGATCCCCGCGCTGCTCAAGCACCGCAACATGCTCGGCATCTGCCTGGGGCAGTTTGCCTGCAACTCGACCAACGTGTTCTTCCTGACCTGGTTCCCGACCTACCTGGTCACCGAGCGCCACATGCCCTGGCTGAAAGTCGGCTGGGTGGCGGTGCTGCCGTTCATTGCCGCGTCGCTGGGCACGCTGGTCGGCGGCTGGCTGTCGGATGCCTTGCTGCGCCGCGGCTACTCGCTGAACGTCGCCCGCAAGCTGCCGGTGATCGCCGGCCTGCTGACCGCCTCGGTGATCGTCCTGGCCAACTATGTCGAGTCCGACGTGCTGGTGATCGCCATCCTCTGCGTCGCCTACTTTGCCCAGGGCATGTCGGCGCTGGCCTGGATGATCGTCTCCGACATCGCCCCCAAAGGCCTCTTGGGCCTGAGCGGCGGCCTGTTCAACCTGTTCGCCAATGCGGCCGGCATCGTCACGCCGCTGACCATCGGCATCATCGTCACCGCCACCGGCTCGTTCGTCTGGGCCCTGGCGTTCGTGTCTACCATCACCGCGCTTGGCGCGCTGTGCTACCTGTTCATGGTGAGCGACCTGCGTCGCCTGCCGGATATTCCCTGCGTCGAAGAAGGAGCAAAACAATGAGCCAGAACCTGGAAGGGCAGATCGCGATCATCACCGGCGGCATGCGTGGCATCGGCCTGGCGATCGCCCGCCGGCTGCACGCCGAAGGCGCTCAGATCGTCATCTGGGACCTTGCCGTGGATGGCTGGGACAGTGCTGAAAACGGCTTCGAGCCGGTGCTGCGCCAGTCGGTCGACGTGTCGTCGCTGGCCTCGGTCGAAGCCGCCTTTGCCGAAGTGTTGGAGCGTGTCGGCCACGTCGAGATCCTGGTCAACAACGCCGGCATCAATGGCCCGGTGGTGTCGTCCTGGGAGTACCCGACCGAGGCCTGGGACAAGGTCATCGCCATCGACCTCAACGGCGTGTTCTATTGCTGCCGCACCGCCATCCCGCACATGCGAGAACGCGGCTACGGGCGCATCGTCAACATCGCCTCGATGGCCGGCAAGGACGGCGTGCAGTACATCTCGGCCTACTCCGCGGCCAAGGCCGGAGTCATCGCCTTTACCAAGGCGGCCGCCAAGGAGCTGGCCCAGGATGGCGTGCTGCTCAACTGCGTGGCGCCGGCCATGGTCGAGACGCCGTTGATGGCCGAGATGACCCAGGCGCACATCGACGCGAGCAAGGCCAAGATCCCCATGGGGCGCTTCCTCAAGGCTGAAGAGGTGGCCAACATGGTGACCTGGATCGCCGGACCGGAGTGCAGCTTCACTACCGGCTTCGTGTTCGACCTCAGTGGGGGGAGGGCGACCTATTGAGGGGCTTGGCAGTCGCCCACCTGACGGCGCTCGACCTCGAGCCCGTGGCACTGGTGCGGGAGGCGGGCCGGGCAGGGTTCGCCTCCGTCGGGCTGCGTTTGCACCCGGTGATGGCCGGCGCGCTTGCGTACCCCATGGCCGTGGGCAGCCAGGCGTTGCGCGACCTCAAGGCGGTGATGGAGTGGGAAGGGGTTGCGGTCAGCGATATCGAGTTCGTGTCGCTGACCCCGGAGCGGGTGGTGGCCGGGCTTGAGCCACTGCTGGCGGCGGGCGCGGAACTGGGGGCGGTCAGTTTGACCGTTTCCGGTGATGACGCCGATGCTGCGCGACTTGCGGACAACTTCGGTGCCTTGTGCGTGTTGGCCAGTCGCTATGGGCTGCGGGTGGACCTGGAGTTCATGCGCTGGCGGCAGGTGGGCAACCTGCACCAGGCGCTCGACGTGCTGGAGGCGGCAGGGCAGGCGAACAGCAGCGTGCTGGTCGATGCGCTGCACCTGTATCGCTCGGGCGGTGACGCGGCGGCCATTGCAGCGGCGGATCCGCGATGGTTTCGGGCGGTGCAGGTGTGTGATGCACCGCGGCTGGCGCCGGCTGAGGCGTTGATCATTGCAGAGGCAAGGGAAGGGCGGTTGTTGCCGGGGCAAGGTGAGTTGCCGTTGGCGGAGCTGCTCGGTGCGTTGCCCGATGATGTGGGGTTGAGCGTGGAAACGCCATCGTCGCAGTTGCACGGGGAAGCGCGCTTGAAGGCGGCGTATTCGGCTACTCGTGCCTGGATTGATCGTGCGGGGTTGAGCGGTTTTTGAGCTGGTTTCCTGCTGCGTCCTACGTGGATGAATCAGATTTTCCCTATTCCATGTAGGGCGTTTCCTAATCATCCTTTTACCGCCTTTGCGCCATTGCGATGGGTATCTGAGCACCCTAGTCTCGGTGGGTCGTTGCCAAATCAACGGCCGGGTCTGCAAGCCTGAGTGACATCGAGTTTCGTGCTCACCCTCGAGCCGCTGACGGTTTTTCAGTGGTTGTGCTCAATGGTGGCTGCGTACGGGTGACCTTCGGGTCAGCCGGGTTTTGACCTCGATGCTCTCCGGTCTTGCAGGCCCGTACGTAGCCGCCACCTATCACTCTGCAAGTGGTGGGTGTGGGGTTGAACGCACATGAACATCGAGGTGTGACCATGCTCAAGATCGTTCCCGATCCACCCCATCCAAATCCTTCCCTGAATCCCCTCGCTACGTGGGAGCGGGCTTGCCCCGCGAAGGCCAGTGCTGACACAACCCAATCAGTCGCCTTGGCCCAGCACCAGCGGAGGATTTCCCATGGACGATGACACCCCACAAGAAATCGGCAAGCTGGGCTACACCGTAGGCATAGCATCCTGCCTGGACGGCGTAGTCGAAGGTAAACAGCTGTTCCGCGTAGAAGCCGGCAACTGCTGCGACCATGCCCTCGAGCAAGCCTCAGTCCTCCTCGACAGCGCTCGCCGTGCCTCTTTCATTGGCGTGATGGACGACGAGCCGGTACTGGTTTGGGCTTCGCATTTTCTCAGCGAGATGGCCAAGGCGCTGATGGATGACGCGCACATGGGGCTGCACAGCAAGGAGTGATCGGGTCGGCGGGCGGTAGACGCTCGCGCTCAAGAGGGCTCGGCGGGATCCAGTTATATCGAATTCGAGATAATCGGAAGGGTGGTCTTGAGGTTATCTCGAAATCGATATAATCTAATTTCTCTGCCGGTGGGAAACACCCGCACCAGCCAGTTAGAAGGAAGTCTGGGCATGCTAGAACATCCCAAACCAATCGAATGGCTGGGCAGCAGTAGAGCGGATCTTCGAGATTTCCCAACGATTGCAAAGCAGCGGGCTGGGTATCAGCTTGAGCTGATCCAGTACGGGGAAGAACCCTCCGACTGGAAACCGATGGAAAGCATTGGTCAGGGAGTGCGAGAAATCCGCATCAAGTGTAGAGACGGGGCTTTTCGCGTATTTTATGTGGTGAGCCGGCCGGAAGCGATTTACGTCCTGCACGCATTCCGCAAGACTACAGAAAAGACCGAAAAGCGCGACATTGACCTGGCAAAAGACAGGTACAAGTCGCTGGACTGAGCCAGGTGCAATAGCGCTGAGGGAAAATTTACGCCCCATTGGCTTGCGGCAATGGGCGACATTCTCCCCCCGGTCTTACTCGATGCACCTTTCCTAAATGACGTGAATGCAAACAGAGGTATTGAAGATGGCAAACGAACGCTCTACCTCCGTGTGGGATGCGTTGGTTGACTCGCCAGAGGACGCCGAGAACCTTCGACTGCGTTCCAAGCTGATGCGTGTGTTGACCAAGACCGTTCTGTCTTGGGAACTGCCACAGAAGGACGCGGCTCGAAAACTGCGCCTGACTCAGCCGCGGTTGAGCGAATTGCTGAACGGAAAAATCGACAAGTTTTCGCTGGATGCCCTAGTGAACATGCTGGCCAGCGCGGACTTGGAGATCGATTTTACAGTGAAGGAGAAAGCGGCCTGACCGAGCCGCCCCTTCTCTAATTTCAAAGGTCATTTCAGTTGGCTCTAGGCGACAGCAGCAATGACTGAGGCTACCAGGTTTTTTGCCCTAAGCTCCGTCGGAAACGCCCAGAAACCTTACCGGCGCACTGAACCGGTGGGCATGGTGGCTATCAAGCTCGTAGGTGCTTGCAGACCGATCGGGTTGAATGTCCGCCGCCATCAAAAGCCGGCGCTACAACGCCAACTCGCTCTCCTTGATGTTGGCAATAGGGCCAAGCAGCGACGCGTCGAACGCCGCCAAGGGCTTGCCGCCAGCTAAACGGGTCGGCAAGTCCGGGTTGGCCAATGCGCTTTTGCCCAGGGCGATCATGTCAGCGCCAGCGGCCAACACAGCCTCTGCGCCTTCGCTGTCATGCAGCCCACCATTGGCGATCAGCGAGGCGGCAGGTGCGTAGCGACGCGCCAGCGCGACCAGGCTCGCACTGTTGGAGGGAAAGGCCGGTTTCCAGGCTTCGAACTCCGTCACGTGGATGAAGTCCACGCCCGCATCGTTCAGCGAGCCAAATATGACTTCGGCATCCCGTTCACCGCCCGCCCATTTGTGCCCGAAGTCATTCACCTTACCCTGGGAAATCCGCACGCCGACCGGCACAGCGCCCACTGCCTGCCTGACCGCCTTGATCACCTCGAGGGTCAGCCCGACCCGCTGCTGAACATCGCCCCCCCAGCGATCAGCACGCTGATTGGTGTAGTCCGTGAGGAATTGATCGAGGAGGTAACCGTTGGCCCCGTGGATTTCAATACCGTCAAAGCCCGCCTCGTCGATCGAGCGCTTGGCGGCCTGAGCAAAGCCGCTGATGGCGTCGGCAATATCTTCGTCGCTCATGGCTTTGGGCAGCGGGTAGGGGCCGTCACCAAAGTAGAAACGCATCTGCTCCCCTTTGGCACGAATCGCCGAGGGCGCAGCGCTGTGGTCGCTGAAGCGGTTGCCCTGGCTCAATGCGCCGGCATGCATCAGCTGGGCGAACACGGCACTGTCATGCGCATGGATGCGATCGGTGACGGCGCGCCAGGCCAGGGACTGTCGCGCGTCAGTGATCCCCGGCTGGCAGGGGTAACCTTGCGCGTAGCGCTGGTCGGTGTAGAGCCCCTCGGTAATCACCAGCCCGAACCCGCCCTGGGCGAAGCGCTGGTAATACTGGGCCATTTCAGCGGTTGCCAGGCCTGTCTCGGTGGCACTTACGCGGGTCATTGGCGCAACGGCAAGGCGATTCCGCAGTGAGAACCCGTTAATATCATGGGCAGATAAAATATCTCGGTTCGTGTCCATCGTGGCTTCACCTCGTCGTTCAGTGTCGTCGGCATCTGATTGCCCTATACGGCATAGAATATGGAGCGTTGGCGGGCCGGGCCAAGCCGTCTGGCGGTGAAGCCGGTATAACTCATAAGGATATAATCATGCAGGTGGCTGATCTGCGCGTCTTCCTTGCGGTAGTGAGCACCGGCAGTCTGTCGGCGGCTTCTCGGCAACTGGACAGGGCGCCCATGCAGGTTTCTCGGCGTATCGCGGCGTTGGAAAAAGAGCTGGGTGTGCGGCTGTTTCATCGCACCACCCGTTCGGTCTCGCTCACCGCCGAAGGTGAAGCGCTGCTGCCTTACGCCCATACCATGGTCGAAGCGCAGGAGAGCGCGCTGGGCGAGCTGCGACCATCGTCAAGCCGGGTTTCGGGTGTGCTGCGGGTGACAGCGCCGAGTGTTTTTGGCCAGTCCATCGTGCTGGAGATGCTGCCGCGACTCTTGGCGTCGTACCCGGACTTGCGCGTGGAGCTGGACCTCAGCGACGCCCAGGTGGATCTGGTCGCCCGTGGCTTTGACCTGGCGCTGCGCGTGGCGCCACTGGCTGACTCTGAGCTGGTCGCCAGAAGCATTGCCGCAAACCCCCGGGTGCTGTGTGCCGCGCCAGCCTACCTGGATCAGTACGGCCAGCCTGCCACGCTGGCCGAGCTCGAAGCGCATCAGTGCATCACGCTGCAGGCAGTCCCCAGATGGCCCTTTGTGGTTGATGGCGACATTGTTCGACGGCGTATGAACGGCCGAGTCAGCACGAGCAGTGTCGATGCGGTGAGAGGCGCGGCGGTCCAAGGCCTGGGTATTGCGATGTTGACCTATCTGGATGTCGTCAATCAGTTGCGCGATGGCTCTCTGATCGCGATCGAACTGTCGGATGCAGGCATGGAAGCGCTGTCAGTCTGGGCAGTCACCCCAACGCGCCGCTATGTGCCGGCGCGGGTGAAGGTGTTTCTGCAGATGCTTGAAGCAGAGATAGCCGGGCGGCGTTAGCGCATCAAAAAGCCTCTAGCCCAGCCTCGATACCCGCCAGTTGCGCGAGTACGATCATGTTGTCGACCTGAGTGCTCTCAACGATACAGCCGACGTATTCATCACCGCCGGTATCCAGGTGCAAAAAGCGCCGGCCCAAGCCTGAAAGCCAACGATCAAAGCCTGCCAGTACCTGTGCCATCGTCTGAGTACCGTCATGCTGATAGACGTAGCGCTCGTCTATGCCACTGGCCTTGACCAGGAACGGTGCCAGGTACTCGAAGCCGTCAAAACCTCTCCAGTCGACAGCCAGCAAGGCGAGCTGATCGAGCGATTGTCCTTTTTCTGTCGACAGCACCCCTTCGGCCAAGGCGCTGGTCGGCTCATCGCCGTGCCCGTAACAGCGCATCACTCGTCGCACCAGGCGCGCGCGTTCGGCCTCGGACATACGCGCCAACAACGCCTGGGTAAAAGCCTTGAGCCCAGGCCGGTACGGGTGCAGCTCGCGCATGATCGCGGCGTCGCTGACCGGTGTCTCATCCGGTGGCGGTTGCGTGAAGCGGCCGCCGAACAAACGATCGAAAAGTCCCATCGGGTTGCCTGCGTCATCCCTGAAGCGTTAAATATACTGCTGCGCCTTGGTCCAGGCCAGTCGACAGGGTGGTTCTGGACAGGCTCGTTTGCGCTACCTGGATCCGCGAACGATAGAAAAGCCTGCTTAGCTTGATTCGGGGATGCCAGGGAGAGGCTCGTATGTTCAAGTTTTTCGTCACGTTGTCGATGATCGCCGTGAGTGCAAATGTGTGCCTCGCCAGTGAGGCAGAGGACCAGGCCACCGCGTTCGCCAAGATCTACGCCGCGCTTTGCGTGCAGAACGTTGCAGATCTGCCAGCGCTGAGAGACAAACTGAGCGCAGTCCCCAGTCTGCCGCCTGAAAAAGCGGCGGTGTTCCTGGCAGGTAATCCTGGCGACGCGTGGCCTGTTCCGGACAAGCAGGGGACGTTCGTACTCGCCCTACCCAGCAACAAGAACCTTTGCGCAGTGCATGCCCGCAGGGCGAGTCCAGAGAAGGCCATAAAACTGTTCACTGGACTGGTGTCCAACCCACCCGCGCCGTTCTCCGCAGTGCGGGTCAAGGACGAGCAGGGGGAGGCCGGCGCAAACGGCGCAACTCACACGGTTGCCTACGAATGGTCGGTACCCGACGCGAAGCGCAAGATCTTGTTTACCCTGACCACCAACGCGTCTGAGTCTGCGCCACTTCAGGCGCTGGGGTCAGTGGCCGTCATCAGTCGATAGATCACTCACTCGACCCGATAAACCTGAATCGAAACCGCATTGCGCGCTGGTTTCAGGCTGGTCAGGCTGCCGACCAGGACCGCTTGGCTCAGCCAGGCATATGGGCCTTGCGGGGCGTCGATGCTGATGTGCGAAAACGCATAGCGTTTGGCCGGATCGAGGTTGTGCACCAGCACCTGGTTGCGCACCGTCAACACTGCCCCGTCGCTGGTCTGCAGCTCATACAGCGCGTCCAGTTGCTTGACCCCATCTTCGCGCAGCAGCTGCCGGTCGGCGCCCCCTGCAAGCACTTTGCCGTGCAAGCCTGGCCCTTCGAACTCACCGCCGGTGATCGGCACGATAAAGCGCTCTCCCAACGGCCCCTTGCCCAACGCCTGGCTAGGGGCGATGTCGACGATGGCCTGATACACGGGCACCAGCTTGGGTGGGGTTTCAGCGTGCACGGCAGAGGAGGCGGCCAGCACGGCAGCCGTCAGCGACGCGATCATGGATTTTTTGAACATGACAGACCTTATTATCGTTGTGGTTGTGGCATTGCCACGGATCGGTAACAGTCGATATAGTTAATATTATTAACCATTGATTCAATCTGTCAAACCGGTGCTTTCTCCCACAATCACAACAAAGGAATGCCTCAGTGACTCCATTCGACCTGCCGCGCACCTCGCGCACCCTGCTGGCGTTGAGCTGCAGCCTGCCGCTCATCTCGTTGGCCAATGCCGACGAGGCTGCGCAATGCCTGGCGTTGACCAGCGCCGACCCTTCAGTGCGATTCGTCGAGCAGCGCTTTATCCCGGCGGGTGAGCGGCCGCAGGCCAACCCGGGGCGTGCGGCGCTGACCGGCGAGGCCTTGAGCAAGCTCGCGATGCCGGGGCATTGCCTGATCATCGGTGCGATCGGCGAGCGCACGGGCCAGGGCGGCACACCTTACGCCACCCACTTCGAGTTGCGCCTGCCGTCACCCTGGAACGGCCGCTTCCTGTTTCAGGGCGGTGGCGGGATGGATGGGGTGCTGGGCCAGGCACTGGGGGCGATCCCGTTTCGCGGGGCGACCGCGCAGCCTGCGCTCAACCGTGGCTATGCGGTGGTCTCCACCGATTCGGGGCATACCGGCCGCAACAGCAGCGATGCGCAGTTCGGCCTCGATCAGCAGGCGCGGCTGGATTACGCCTATGCCGCGATTGGCACGGTGACCGCCCAGGCCAAGCGGCTGATCGGCGACTACTACGGGCAGCAGCCGGACCACAGTGTGTTCATGGGCTGCTCCAACGGCGGGCGATCGGCGCTGATGGCCGCGCAGCGTTTCCCCACGGCATTCGACGGGGTGATCGCTGGCAACCCTGGGTTGCGCCTGAGCCGCGCGGCCGTGGCGCAGGCCTGGGATACCCGCGCACTGAATGCCGCGGCGCCGCGTGCGCAAGACGGTCGCCCGATCCTCGCGCAAGCCCTGACCCAGGCCGACCAGACGCTGATCGCCAACCGCGTGCTGGCGCAGTGCGACGCGCTGGATGGGGCCAAGGATGGTTCTATCGATGCCATGAGCCAGTGTCACTTCGACCCCAGCGTGCTGCAGTGCAAGGCTGGGCAAGCGGATCAGTGCCTCAGCGCGGCCAAGGTCACGGCACTGCGCAGCGTCTTCGAGGGCGCCCGCGACAGCCGTGGCAATGCGCTGTACAGCGACTGGCCGTGGGATGCCGGGATCGCCTCGAACGGCTGGCGGGCGTGGAAGCTGGGCAGCTCGACCAGCGGCGAGCCGGACGCGCGCAATGCCACGCTGACACCGGGGTCGCTGGGGTATTACTTCATGACCCCTGCCAATCCAGACCTCAAGCTCGATGCAGTGGAGTTCGATGAAGCCGCTCAGGCCACTGCGCAGACTGCGGCGATCAACGATGCGGTGGCCACCCAGATGTCCAGTTTCATCGGTGGCGGTGGCAAGCTGATCGTGATCCAGGGCAACAGCGACCCGGTATTTTCGGCCAACGACCTGCGCCGCTACTGGGATCGGTTGAGTGCCGACAACGGCGGCGCGGCCAAGCTGGGAGGCTGGGCCAAGCTGTTTATTGTGCCGGGCATGACCCATTGCGGTGACGGCCCCGGGCTGGATGACATCGATCCGTTGACTGCCCTGGAGCAATGGCAAACCGAAAGCAAGGCCCCGGCGCAGTTGCTGGCGCGGGGTACGGCATTCCCAGGGCGTAGCCGTCCGCTGTGTCCGTACCCGCAAGAAGCGCACTATCGCGGCCAAGGTGATGCCGAGCAGGCGGAGTCGTTTGTCTGCCGCTAGGCCAAGTTGCCTGCCTTGGGGCCGCTCCGCGGCCCTTTCGCGGCGGTCCGGCGTCCCGGCAAGCCCGCTCCTACAGGGGAAAGCGCCGATCTTCAGTGCGGCGCGGTCCCTGTAGGAGCGGGCTTGCCGGGACGCCGGACCGCCGCGAAAGGGCTGCGCAGCAGCCCCAGGATGCAACTGACTGACAGCAGGCCTAAAGCAAGCTGATCGGGTAGCTGATCATCACCCGCACCTCGTCGAAGCTGCTCTGAAAGGTCGAGCGCAACGTCGACAGGTTCAGCGCTACCCCGAGGTCGCGCCACTGGCCCGATTGCACCACATAGCGCACCGACGCATCACGCTCCCATTCGTGGCCGCCGTCGCCATTCCTGCGTTGCACATGATCACCCCGGATATAGCGCGTCATGACGCTCAACCCCGGCACCCCCATCGCCGCGAAATCATAGTCGTAGCGCACCTGCCAGGAGCGCTCGCGCGCATAGGCGAAGATGTTGTTGGCGTGGTTGGTCATCAGGGTGCCGCTGTCCTGCAAGGCGACGAAGTCGTCGTCGCCGAACTGGCGCTGATACCCCAGCAGCAGCCCATGCCCAGCCTGGTTCCAGCGCAGGCCCAGGTACAGCGCGCGGTTGTCCAGCTCGCCGGCCTTGGCCCGGCCTTGCTCGGCGCTCACATACACGCCGCCGTCGAAACGCAGCAGCGCAGTGCCCCAAGGTTGCTGAAGGGCGAGGCGGTAGAAGTCCTGTCGATAGATGTCCTTGAGCTCGGCATGCCAGTAGCCCATCTGCAGACGCGCGTCGGCGGTCTGCCAGTCGCCACCGACGTAGTCGAAGCGCTCGCCGGTCACCGTGCTGCCGTGCATGTGCAGCTTCTCCTGATCGGTCGAGTCGCGCCCGCTGAACGAGTCGATCCGGCCCGCCTGCAGGTTCAGCGCTTTACTCGGGGCAACGGTGAGGGTGGTGCCCACCTGGGTTTGTGGCAGCAAGCGGCCGTCGTTGCTGCGCAGAATGGGCAGGTTGAGCACCTGCTCGCCGTACTTCAGCTCGCTGTTGAAGCCACGAACCTTGATCACCCCACCCAGCCGGCCGAAGTTGTCCGCCGGGCCACTGTCGTTGTTGGGGATCAGCCCGGTGCCCGCGCGGCCCTTGCCACTGTCGAGCTTGATGCCGAACTGGCCGAGTACATCGACGCCGACGCCAATCGGCCCGGGGGTGTAGCCGCTGCCGCCTTGCAGGATGAAGCCCTGCGCCCACTCGGCACGCTTGGCGACCTTGGCGTCGCTGCCTTTGTAGTCACGGGCGAAGTACACATTGCGCGTATTGAGGGTGAGGCGGGCGTCGTCTGCGAAACCTTCGGCGAAGACAGCGGGGCTGATACAGGGGCTGAGCCCCAGGCACACGGCAGACAGGCGCAGAGGAAGTGACGGAGGGTGCATAGGTAGCTCCAGTTATTGTTTTTGGTAGAGCGCCGTGGGGCACGGCTACGCTGGAGTATGCTTATATAGTTAAGATGCATAACAGTTATTTTTATTAATCGTTCGACTATCGAACGCTTTTCATCGGGTCATTCCGGCTGGATGGCCGGTTGAACCCAGGGTATGCCCATTAAACGTTCGGTGATCGACCGGATGCGTCGCGGACTGATCGCTCGCCGGCATGAAGCGGCTTGACAGGAGCATGGTTAACAAAAATAATCGTTAATAGAGTTATCTATCTAAAAACAACAAAGGATATTCTGATGACCAACCCTCTGCAGCGACCGGTGCTGACCATCGGGCTGTGCTTTATCGTCGCCTTGCTCGAAGGGCTCGACCTGCAAGCCACGGGGATCGCGGCACCGCACATGGCCAAGGACTTCGGCTTGAACGCCGCGATGCTCGGCTGGGTGTTCAGCGCCGGCCTGATCGGGCTGCTGCCCGGCGCCTTTATCGGTGGCTACCTGGCTGACCGTATGGGGCGCAAGTGGATCCTCACCGTGGCAGTCGTGTTGTTCGGCCTGTTTTCCCTGGGCACCGCACATGCCTGGGATTACTCGTCCTTGCTGGTCGCGCGACTGATGACCGGGCTGGGCCTTGGCGCGGCATTGCCGATCCTGATTGCGCTGACCAGCGAAGCGGCGCCCGAGCGCCTGCGCAGCACGGCGGTGAGCCTGACCTATTGCGGCGTTCCGCTGGGCGGGGCGCTGGCCTCGCTGATCGGCATGTCCGGCCTGGGCGAAGGCTGGCGGGCGGTGTTCTACGTCGGCGGCATCGCGCCGATCGCAGTGGCCTTTGCCCTGGTGGCCTGGCTACCTGAATCCCAGGCCTACCGCACCCGCGGCACCGCGGTGACGGCGGGCAACAGCACCGTGGCGCAGCTGTTCGGCCCCGGCCAGGCGAGCCGCACCTTGCTGCTATGGCTGGCGTGCTTCTTCACCCTGACGGTGCTGTACATGCTGCTCAACTGGCTGCCGTCGCTGCTGATGGGCAAGGGCTTCACCCGTCCGCAGGCGGGCACGGTGCAGATCCTGTTCAACCTGGGCGGCGCTGCCGGGTCGTTCCTCACCGGGCGCATGATGGACCGTGGCCATGCGGGCCGTGCGGTGTGCATCGCCTACGCCGGCATGCTGGTGGCCCTGGCCGGCCTGGGCCTGTCGCCGAGCTTCGGCTTGCTGGTGCTGGCCGGGTTTGTCGCCGGTTACTGCGCCATTGGCGGCCAACTGGTGCTTTACGCCCTGGCCCCGACGCTGTACCCAACCCAAGTGCGTGCCACGGGGGTCGGCGCGTCGGTGGCGGTAGGTCGCCTGGGGTCGATGGCCGGGCCATTGGCGGCAGGGCAGATCCTGGCGGCGGGGGCAGGGGTCGGCGGGCTGCTGCTGGCCGCCTCGCCGGGGCTGGTGGTCGCGGCCGCGGCCGCCATGGCATTGCTCGGCCGACGCGCGCCCAAGCCTGAGGCCAACGCCTCGCAAGAGGTGGCGTCATGAGGCCGTTCAGAGGTTTGGCCATCATCCTGCTCGGCAGCTGCGCCTGGCTGGCCCAGGCGGCGAGCTACGCGCCGGCACCGCTTAAACTCGAGCCGCTGGCGCGCTTCAGCGTCGACCTGGTGGCGCCGATCTGGGAGCTGGGCGAGACCAGCGGGCAGGGCAAGCGCCGGATCATCCCGATTACCGGCGGCCACTTCGAGGGCGCCCGGCTCAAGGGCACCATCCTCAACAACGGCGCGGACTGGCAAGTGGTGACGGCAGATGGCGTCGCCATCATCGACACCCGTTACCTGCTGCAGACCGACGACGGCGCCTTGATCTACCTGCGCACCGAGGGGTACCGCTTCGGTCCGGCCGAGGTCATGAAGCGGGTGGCCGCCGGCGAGGAGGTCGACCCCAGCCTCTATCAGTTTCGCCTCACGCTGCGCTTCGAAACGTCGGCGCCCCAATACGCCTGGCTCAACCGCACCGTGGGTGTGGGCAGCGCCATGCGCCTGGGTAACGCGGTGGTCTACGAGGCGTTCGAATTAAAGTAGTTAATAATATTAACGATTAATTGACTTAACCAGTTGGCCGGGATAACGTCTGGTCAACCACAACGAACAACCAGAACAAGAGGTGTGAAATGGGCCAATACGACAACCGCTGGCAGACCGTGAAAGTCACCGTCGAGCAAGGCATCGCCTGGGTCAGCTTCAATCGTCCGGACAAACGCAACGCGATGAGCCCGACCCTCAACCGGGAAATGCGCGACGTGCTCGAAACCGTCGAGCAGGACGCCGAGGCCCGTGTGCTGGTACTGACCGGTGAAGGCAGCGCCTGGACCGCCGGCATGGACCTCAAGGAGTACTTCCGCGAAGTCGACGCCGGGCCGGAGATCCTCCAGGAGCGCATCCGCCGTGATGCCTCGGAATGGCAATGGAAGCTGCTGCGCTTCTACAGCAAGCCGACCATCGCCATGGTCAACGGCTGGTGCTTCGGTGGCGGCTTCAGCCCGCTGGTAGCCTGTGACCTGGCCATCTGCGCCGACGAAGCGACCTTTGGCCTGTCGGAAATCAACTGGGGCATCCCGCCCGGCAACCTGGTCAGCAAGGCCATGGCCGACACCGTTGGCCACCGCGAATCGCTGTACTACATCATGACCGGCAAGACCTTCGAGGGGCCGAAAGCCGCACAGATGGGCCTGGTCAACAAAAGCGTGCCGCTGGCGCAACTGCGTGATGAAGTGGTGCTGCTCGCCCAGGACCTGCTGGACAAGAACCCGGTGGTGCTGCGCGCCGCCAAGAACGGCTTCAAGCGCTGCCGCGAACTGACCTGGGAGCAGAACGAAGACTACCTGTACGCCAAGCTCGACCAGGCGCAATTGCGCGACCCTGAACATGGCCGCGAGCAGGGCTTGAAGCAGTTCCTCGATGACAAGAGCATCAAGCCAGGCCTGCAAGCCTACAAGCGTTGAACGGTTGCCACTTCATTCCCGAATAATCAGAAAAGAGGAATGCCCGATGTTCGAGGTGCCCTTGTTAATCGGCGGTAAGACGCGTGCGGCCAGCAACGGCGCCACGTTCGAGCGCCGCCATCCGGTCAGTGGCGAGGTGGTGTCGATAGTCGCTGCGGCCACCCTGGCCGATGCCGACGCGGCGGTCGACGCTGCGCAGGCGGCCTTCCCGGCGTGGGCTGCGCTGGGCCCGGGCGAGCGCCGGCGGCGCCTGCTCAGGGCGGCTGATGCTCTGGAAGCGCGCAGTGGCGAATTCCTGGCGATGGCCGCAGAGACGGGCGCCAAGGCCAACTGGTACGGCTTCAACGTCATGCTGGCGGCCAATATCCTGCGCGAAGCGGCGTCGATGACCACCCAGATCCAGGGCGGCGTGATCCCCTCCGACGTGCCGGGCAGCTTTGCCATGGCTCTGCGTCAGCCGTGCGGCGTGGTGCTCGGCATCGCGCCGTGGAACGCCCCGGTGATCCTCGCCACGCGGGCCATCGCCATGCCGCTGGCTTGCGGCAATACCGTCGTGCTCAAGGCCTCCGAAGCCAGCCCGGCAGTGCATGGCCTGATCGGCCAGGTGTTGCAGGAAGCCGGGCTTGGCGACGGCGTGGTCAACGTGATCAGCAACGCGGCAGAAGACGCACCGGCGCTGGTGGAACGGCTGATTGCCCACCCGGCGGTGCGGCGTGTGAACTTCACCGGCTCGACCCACGTCGGGCGCATCGTCGGTCAACTGGCTGCCCGTCATCTCAAGCCGGCGGTGCTCGAGCTGGGCGGCAAGGCGCCGTTTCTGGTGCTGGCCGACGCCGACCTGGACGCGGCGGTGGACGCAGCCGCGTTTGGCGCCTACTTCAACCAGGGGCAGATCTGCATGTCGACCGAACGCCTGATCGTCGACGAGGCCGTGGCCGATGTGTTCGTCGCCAAGCTCGGTGCCAAGGTGCGCAGCCTGCGCGCGGCGCATCCGGCGGATGACAGCGCGCCGCTCGGCTCGCTGATTGATGCCGGTGCCGGCGAGCGCATCCAGGCCCTGGTGGATGACGCGGTCGGCAAGGGTGCGACGCGGGTCGCGGGTGGCGAGCGGGCCGGCAGTGTCATGCAGCCGGTCCTGCTCGATCACGTCGACAGCAGTATGCAGCTGTACCGCGAAGAGTCCTTCGGCCCCGTTGCCGTCGTACTGCGCGCCAGTGGCGACGAGGCACTGCTGGCGCTCGCCAACGACTCCGAATTCGGCCTCAGCGCTGCTATTTTCAGCCGCGATACCCAGCGCGCCCTGGCCTTGGCCCAGCGCCTGGAGTCAGGCATCTGCCACATCAACGGCCCGACCGTGCACGACGAAGCGCAGATGCCCTTCGGTGGCGTCAAGGCCAGTGGCTACGGCAGCTTCGGCAGCACCTCGGCGATCGACGCCTTTACCCAGCTGCGTTGGGTCACCGTGCAACACGGCCCGCGCCATTACCCGATTTGAAGCACGCTCCTCACAACAACAATAGCGAATGCACCCTCGGGCCTCATGGGCCGGGGGCGCAGCAGGCAGAGGTAGGATGGTTATGGACTGCGACACTCTCTCGGTTGCCCAGCGTGCGCCCTTGCGTGCGGTGAAGATCGGACAGCCTCAGGTGGAGGTGCGCCAGCAGGGCGACATCCTCTACCTCAACCCTGTGGAAACCCTGCGCGCCTACCCGCAACGGTTGATGGAGCGCCTGCTGCACTGGGCCGAACTGCGCGGCGAGCAGACCTTCGTCGCCCGCCGCGGCGAGGACGGGCAGTGGCAGCACATCAGCTACGCCGACATGCTCCAGCGCGTGCGCCGCATCGCCACCTGGCTGCTGGACCAGGGCCTGAGTGCCGAGCGGCCGTTGCTGATTCTCTCCGGCAATGACCTTGAACACGTGCAGCTGGCCAGTGCCGCGCTGTATGCCGGCATTCCCTATTGCCCGGTATCGCCTGCCTACTCGTTGCTGTCGCAGGACTTCGGCAAGTTGCGCCACATTGCCGAGACCTTGCAGCCGGGCCTGGTGTTCGCCGCCGATGCCACCTATGCCCGGGCCATCGAGGCGGTGTTCCCGGCCTCGGTGAGCCTGGTCATGGGGCAGGGGCAGGTGCCAGGGCGCGCGAGTACGGCATTCGACGACGTGCTCGCCACCGTCGCCGAGCCTCGCGCCGATCAGGCGTTTGCCGCGCTGCGTCCGCAAAGCCTGGCCAAGTTCCTGTTCACCTCCGGCTCGACCAAGCTGCCCAAGGGCGTGATCACCACCCAAGGCATGCTCTGCGCCAACCAGCAGATGCTCTTGCAGACCTTCCCCGAGTTTGCCGAAACACCGCCGGTGCTGGTCGACTGGCTGCCCTGGAACCACACCTTCGGCGGCAGCCATAACGTCGGCATCGTGCTCTACAACGGCGGCTCGCTGTACATCGACGACGGCAAGCCGACCCCGCAGGGCTTTGCCCAGACGCTGCACAACCTCAAGGACATTTCCCCCACGGCCTACCTCACCGTGCCCAAGGGCTGGGAAGAGCTGGTCAAGGCACTGGAGCAGGACAGCACCCTCTGCGAGCGCTT
This sequence comes from Pseudomonas reidholzensis, assembly GCF_900536025.1. Lineage (GTDB taxonomy): Bacteria > Pseudomonadota > Gammaproteobacteria > Pseudomonadales > Pseudomonadaceae > Aquipseudomonas > Aquipseudomonas reidholzensis. Next base: position 80,335 of record NZ_UNOZ01000017.1, on the reverse strand, counting down.
TTTCAGCCGCATGAAGCTGTTCTTCTTTGCGGGCGCCGGCTTGTCCCAGGCCATCTGGGACCGCCTCGATGCGGTCGCCGTGGCCCACTGCGGCGAGCGTATCCGCATGATGGCCGGCCTGGGCATGACCGAAACCTCGCCGTCCTGCACCTTTACCACCGGGCCACTGTCGGTGGCGGGCTATATCGGCCTGCCGGCCCCCGGTTGCGAGGTCAAGCTGGTGCCGGTGGACGGCAAGCTCGAGGCCCGCTTTCGCGGACCGCACGTGATGCCGGGCTACTGGCGCGCGCCCGAGCAAACCCAGCAGGCATTCGACGACGAGGGCTTCTACCGCAGCGGCGACGCCGTGCGCCTGTGCGCGCCGGACAACCCGCAGCTGGGCCTGATGTTCGACGGGCGCATCGCCGAGGATTTCAAGCTGTCTTCGGGGGTGTTCATCAGCGTCGGCCCGATGCGCACCAAGGTCATTCTGCAGGGCGCACCCTATGTGCTGGACGTGGTGGTGCTGGGGCCGGATCGCCCCTGCCTGGGCGTGCTGATCTTCCCGCGCATGCCCGAGTGCCGGCAACTGTCCGGGCTCGGCGCGCAGGCCAGCGACAGCGAAGTGCTGGCCTCGCCCGCGCTGCGTGACTGGCTGGCCAGCCTGCTGGCCACGCTCAACCGCGACGCCACCGGCAACGCCAGCCACATCCAGTTCGCCAGCCTGGCCGGCGAGGCGCCGTCCATTGACCTTGGCGAGGTCACCGACAAGGGCTCGATCAACCAGCGCACGGTGCTGCAACTGCGCCACGACCTGATCGAAAGCCTGTATGCAGGGCCTGGTGCGCTGCGGGTCGACGCGCCATGAGCGGGCGAGGGCAGTACCGGGCGTTCGCAGCCACCGCGTTGCTGGATGGGGTACGCACCCCCTGGGTCGATCTCAACGGCCCGCTCGCGCTGCTGTCGCCCACGGACCTGGGCATCAAGGCCGGGCGGGCGGTGTTGCAACGGGCGGGGGTCGAGGGCCGTGAGGTGGACAGCGTGCTGGCGGGCTCGATGGCCCAGGCAGACTTCGATGCCTACATGTTGCCCCGGCATATCGGCCTCTATTGCGGCGTCGACCAGGCGGTGCCGGCCCTGATGGTGCAGCGGATCTGCGCGACCGGTTTCGAACTGCTGCGCCAGGCCGGCGAGCAGATCGAGGCGGGGGAGGCGGGCACTGTGCTGTGCGTGGCGGCCGAGTCGATGTCGCGCAACCCGATCGTTGCCTACACCCACCGAGGCGGCTTTCGCTTGGGCAGCGAAGTGGGCTTCAAGGATTTTCTCTGGGAGGCGCTGTTCGATCCGGCGGTGGGCATCAGCATGATCGAGACCGCCGAGAACATCGCCCGGCAATACCACATCTCGCGGCCGGCGGTGGACGCCTGGGCGGCCCAGAGCTTCGCCCGCACCCTGACGGCGCGGGCGCAGGGCTGGTTCAGCGACGAGTGCGTCAGCGTGGTCAGCGAAGTGTTCGAAGCGCCGGGCCTGCGCCCGCGTGGCATTCGCCTGCCGCGCGGCGTCGACGCCGTCAGTGAAGACAGCCACCCGCGCCCCACCTCGCTGGAGCGCCTGGCGCAACTGTCGCCGGTGTACCCGGACGGCGTGCAAACCGCGGGTAACAGTTGCGCAGTGGTCGATGGCGCGGCCGCAGTGCTGATGTGCTCTGCCGAGCAGTTGGCGGGGCGTCGGCCCCTGGCGTGGTTGCGTGCGAGCAGCGTGGTGGGCGTTGCGCCCGAGGTGATGGGGCTCGGCCCGGTGCCGGCGATCCGCCTGCTGCTGGAGCGCACAGGGCTTGCGCTGGCAGACATCGCCCACTTCGAAATCAACGAAGCCCAGGGCGCGCAGATCCTGGCAGTGCAGCAAGCGCTGGGCATCGACCCTGACCGCTTGAACGCCCGAGGCGGTGCTATCGCCCTCGGCCATCCGTTGGCCGCCACCGGTGTGCGCCTGGCCCTCAGCGTGGCGCGGCAACTGCGCGCCAGTGGCCAGCGCTACGGCGTGGCCTCGGCGTGCGTCGGTGGCGGGCAGGGCATGGCGCTGCTGTTGGAAAATCCGCACCCAGTCGCCTGACAAAGACGCTTCAGGCGTGAGCTCGCCGGGGCCGCTGCGCGCCCCTTTCGCGACACTAGGCCGCTCCCACAGGATGGCGGGTTTCCCTTATTTTTGTTCAAAAGACGAAAATTACTGCAAGGCGCCGTCCATGTGGGAGCGGCCTTGTGTCGCGAAAGGGCTGCGCAGCGGCCCCGGCGAGCTCACGCCAAGCACAATTTCAGAACACCTTGAAAGGCCTGGGGCTTCCGGCGCGTTAGTAAACCTTGCGCAGCAGGCTGAGCAGTTGCTGGCGCTCTTCGTCGTTCAGGTTTGCGGTCGCCGCCCGGTCGCTTTCTTCGGCGATTGCGTACAGGGTCTTCAGCAATTTCTCGCCCGCCTTGCTCAGGTACAAACCGTAAGAGCGCTTGTCGACCTTGTTGCGTATGCGCAGCGCCAGTCCGGCTTCTTCCAGTTTGTTGAGCAGCGGTACGACTTGCGGCGGCTCGATGTTCAACGCCTTGGCCAGCTCGGCCTGGGTCGGGCCAGGGCTGTTGGCGATGATCGCCAGGGCGGAAAATTGCGCAGGTCGCAAGTCGTAGGGCGCCAGGCACTCGACCAAGTGCTGGAACACCTTCATCTGCACGCGGCGCAACGCATAGCCGACCAAGTCATCGAGGTTGCTCGGGGGAGCGCTCTCGCTGCCATCGGCACCGGATTGGAATGCAGGGGATGTGCTCATGCGATCTCGTCGGCCAAGGAAAAAGGGTAGTAATGAATCGTTAACAAGTATAACCGATGCAGATCGGCTGGAAAAAGCCGCGGTTTGGCTTTGGTCTCATGCGTCTGTAGATTGACCAGGACGTTCCAACTCAGTCAACGTTCTGCCCCTCGAATGCGTCACGCAGGGTCGCAATCACCTGCTCGACAGCAGGGCCTTCAATCGCTGGCGGCTCAGGGCGCTCACAAAACTCCCGCCATACGTAAAGCGTCAGCTCTGCGCCATCCGTTTGCGAAAGGCTATTTTCCCGCGACCCGAACTGTTGCAGCAGCCGGTATCTGTCATCTGCCCAGAACAGTGCCTCAACCCACGGGTACACCGGGATGAAGTGGAAGTGGATCGAGTAGCCCGCATCGTGTCCGTATCGGCCGATATACAGGCGTTTGGGTTTTAGATGGTCTTCGAGGGTCTGCTGAATTCTGGCCAGCAGCACACCTAACTCCGCATGAGCTTCGGCCGGTAGCGTTGACAGGGAGTTGGTCATTGCCTTTGCACTCAGCATCACGTAGCCCGGCAGCGCGCTGTCCATGCGATGGTTGAGCACCCAGTACTGGAACTCCTGGATGATGAACCGATGCGGTATGTCCATGGGGTGGCCTCGGAAGATGAGGTCGCAGGGTATCAAGACGCTGGGCCTGTGTCCGTCAGGGCTCATGCACTTGCCCCGGAACGGACAGCCACAGACACGACTCAAAGCTCTCATTAAATGGCAGAATCCCCTCACATCTGACCACTCCGGAGACCTTCATGCTTGGTGCGTTTGAACGCAGGCTAGACCCTTTCCCGCCCGACGAGGCGCCACCGCCCCCTGACGGGCTGGTGCGGTTCTTGTGGGCGTGCACGCGTGGCGCCCGGGGCTACATCCTCGCGCTTGCGCTGCTCAGTGCCGGCGTGTCGATTTACGAAGCCTGGTTGTTTTCCTTTCTCGGCCAAGTCGTCGACCTGCTGTCGACGTGGAAGGCCGGCGGCGTTACCGACGGCCAGGAAGCCCCAGTCCTGTGGGGGATCGGCATCGTGCTGCTCACCAGCATCGGCCTGGTGGCGCTGCGCACCGTGGTGCAGCATCAGGTGTTGGCGATCAACCTGCCGCTGCGGCTGCGCTGGGACTTCCATCGGCTGATGCTGCGCCAGAGCCTGTCGTTCTTCTCCGATGAGTTCTCCGGCCGGGTCACCACCAAGGTGATGCAGACGGCCCTGGCGGTGCGCGAGGTGCTGTTCACGGTCATCGAAATCGTCCCCGGGATCGGCGTGTACTTCATTGCGATCATCGCGCTCGCCGGCGGCTTTGCCTGGAAGCTGATGCTGCCCTTTATCGCCTGGCTCGCGTTGTTCGGGCTCGCCATGCGCTACTTCGTACCACGCCTGGGCAAGGTGGGGCAGGAGCAGGCCCATGCGCGCTCGTCGATGACCGGGCGAATCTCCGACGCCTACACCAACATCACCACCGTCAAACTGTTCTCCCACTCCAAGCGTGAAGCGCACTTCGCGCGCGCGGCGATGGAGGATTTCAAGCAGACCGGCTTTCGCCAGATGCGCCTGGTCAGCCAGTTCGAGATCGTCAACCAGGCGCTGGTGGTGGCGCTGATCATGGCGGCGGGCGGCTATGCCCTGTGGCTCTGGCACGAGGGCGCCGTCGGGGCAGGGGCCGTCGCGGCAATCACCGCGATGGCGTTGCGTATCAACGGCATGTCGCACTGGATCATGTGGCAGATGACCTCGCTGTTCGAAAACATCGGCACCGTGCAGGACGGCATGGCCACCCTGACCCGCGGCCCCAAGGTGCAGGACGCGCCGGACGCGGGCGTGCTACAGACCCGCGGCGGGGCCGTCACGTTCGACAACGTCGGCTTCAACTACAACGGTGAGCGGCAGGTGCTCGATGGCCTGAGCCTGCACATTCGCCCGGGGGAAAAGATCGGCCTGGTGGGCCGCTCCGGTGCGGGTAAATCGACCCTGATCAACCTGCTGCTGCGCTTCTACGACGTCGACAGTGGTGAGATTCGCATCGATGGGCAGAACGTGGCCAAGGTCACTCAGGACAGCCTGCGCAGTGCGATCGGCATGGTCACCCAGGACACCTCGCTGCTGCACCGCTCGATCCGCGACAACATCGCCTACGGCCGCCCCGATGCCACCGACGCACAGATCCGCAGTGCCGCCGCCAACGCCCAGGCCGATGGTTTCATCCAGCAACTGAGCGACCGCCAAGGCCATACCGGCTACGACACCCTGGTGGGCGAGCGCGGCATCAAACTCTCGGGTGGCCAGCGGCAACGGGTTGCCATCGCCCGGGTGATGCTCAAGAACGCCCCGATCCTGTTGCTCGACGAAGCCACCAGCGCCTTGGACTCGGAAGTCGAAGTCGCCATTCAAGAGAGCCTCGATGAGATGATGGAGGGCAAGACCGTGATCGCCATCGCCCATCGGTTGTCGACCATCGCGGCGATGGATCGACTCATCGTCATGGATCAGGGGCGCATCATCGAGCAAGGCAGCCACAGCGAACTGCTCGAGAAGAACGGCGTCTATGCGCGGCTGTGGCAGCACCAGAGTGGTGGGTTCCTGGGTGAGGACCAAGGGGTGTCTGAAGCGGTGGAGTAGGCCTGTGTTGTCGCTCTAAAGCCCATCCCTTTCAAGATGTTCTGAAATTGCGCTTGGCTTGAGCTCGCCGGGGCCGCTGCGCAGCCCTTTCGCGACACAAGGCCGCTCCCACATGGACAGCGCCGTGCAGTGGTTTTGCGTATTGAACAAAAATTGGGCAGCACTCCCTCCTGTGGGAGCGGCCTTGTGTCGCGAAAGGGGCGCGCAGCGGCCCCAGCGGGCTCAAGCCAAAGATAAATTCAGACCTTGAAAGGGCTGGCTCTAAAGCCGGCCTTCACGACTCTACGTGGCATTGATAGCTGGCGTCCTTGAGGCTGGCTTCAAATGCCTCGAGCTCGCCGTACACCTTCTGCAGGCCTTGGATCTGCGTCATCACCTCCAGCTTCTTGTCGGCGATCGCCTGGTTCGCCAGCGCCCAAGGCAGCGCCTGCCCTCGGTGGTCCTGGAGGATCGCCTGCATTTCCTTGAGCTTGAAACCCAGCTGCTGAGCGCACTTGATGAACGTCAGTAGCTCGACGCTCTGCTGGCTGTAGACGCGGTACTTGCCCTCACGTTGGGGCGGCGGCAGCAGGCCGATGTCTTCATAGTGGCGGATGGTCTTGACCGTCGTGCCCGACAACTGGGCGGCTTTGCCGATATACATGAAGATCCTTTTCAGCAGGGGATTGGGCGTGCTCCGGCGCGCATCTTTGCACAGCGCCATGGCGTCGGGAACCGGGCGAGGGCAAGCCGCTGCTGCAGCCCCTGGCGATCAGTGGCGGGCGATAGCCCGGGCCTGCTTGAGCCAGGCGCCGCGCTGATCCGCGCTGGAGCCCAGCAGCGGTCCGCACATGAGGGTCTTCGACGGTTCGATGCCGCAGAACTGCAGCGTGGTCTTGCGCATCTGGTGCAGGCCGGGCATGCGATAGAACCACCTGAAGTACCACGGCGGCGTGTCCATGGTCACCAGCAGGTGGGCCGTCCTGCCCTTGAGCAGTTTGTCGGGGAAGGCCTTGCCCTCGCGGTACTTGAAGGCAAACCCGGGCAGGAAGGTGCGGTCGAGAAAACCCTTCAGCAACGCCGGCACACCGCCCCACCAGATCGGGTAGACGAATGCCAGGTGCTCGGCCCAGGTGATATCGGCCTGGGCCTGGAGCAAGTCAGGCTCCAGTGGCTGAACCTGTTTGTAGCCGTCCCGCAGCACCGGGTCGAAGTCCAGCGCATCCAGTCGTAGGACCCGCACCTCATGACCCGCGCTCACGGCCGCCTGCACATAATCATCGGTCAACGCACCACAGAAACTCTCGGCTGAAGGGTGACCCAGTATCACCAGTACACGCTTGCTCATCATCACTGCACCCTGAATATCGAACCCTCAGGCTAAGGTCTGCCCTTAACAGGAGAGTCAATGGCTGATGCCGCGCAGCCCTCCCAAGCACCGGTTTATGCATGAGCGTTATGAGTGCTATGTAATTGGCCATATTTATCGATTAATGCCTGAGCGGTAACGTGCTCCTCAGATCGGGTTTGGCGGTTTACGGCTGAACAATCAGTCCGCCCGCCATCACGCTTGAATGTCAGGAGTCCTGCATGATGCGAAGCACGTTAAAGGCCACCTTGATGGCGGCCATGGTCGGCATGGCGGGCGCCGAAGCCGCCGACTACCGGCACAATCCCTACACCTTGACCTACGACGGCGCGCTGACCAACAACGCGCCGGGCAAGGTCAACATCCATCCAGTGACCTACACGCTCAATGGCCTGAACATCGCGGCCAACGTCTACACCCCGGCGAACTATGACCGCAGCAAGAAGTACCCGGCAGTCGTCGTGGCGCACCCCAATGGCGGCGTCAAAGAGCAGGTCGCAGGCCTGTACGCCCAGCGGTTGGCGGACCAGGGCTATATAACCATCACCGCCGATGCGGCCTACCAGGGGGCCAGCGGCGGCGAACCGCGCAATGTCGACAAGCCGGCGAATCGCATCGAGGACATCCGCGGCATGGCCGACTTCATCGCCACTTATGCCGGGGTCGACAGCGCACGCCTGGGCCTTCTGGGTATCTGCGGCGGCGGTGGCTATGCCTTGGCCGCGGCGCAGACCGACAAGCGCTTCCAGTCGATCGCCACCTTGAGCCTGTTCAACTCCGGCCTGGTTCGTCGCAATGGCTATCAGGATTCGCAGGTGTCGAGCATCCAGGAGCGTTTGCGCCAGGCTTCGGCGGCCCGCGCCCAGGAAGCGGCGGGCGGCGAGGTGGCCTACGTCGGCGACGCCAAGCTGACGGATGAGCAGATCGCCCAGTTGCCGTTCGATCTGTATCGCCAGGGCTTCGAGTACTACGGCAAGACCCACGCTCACCCCAATTCGACCTTCCGCTACACCCAGAGCAGCCTGATCGACCTGATGAGCTTTGATGCCACCGACCAACTCGAGCTGATCGACAAGCCCTTGCTGCTGCTCGCGGGCAGCCAGGCCGACAGCCTGTACATGTCGCAGCAAGCCCTGGCCAAGGCCACCGGCACCCAGGACAAACAGCTGTTCACAATCGATGGCGCGACCCATATCGACACGTACTGGGTGCCCGCCTATGTGGACGTCGCCATGGGCCAGTTGACCGCCTTCTACGCCCGAACCCTCTGATTCAAGGAGCACATGCTGATGAAAAACACCCTGATAGGCATCGCGGTGTGCGCCGCCGCGCCGTTTACCGGCGCCGCGGCGGCAGAACGCAGCGAGGAGCCACGCGCCGAGCAGCAGATCAGTCGCGCAGGCAGCCAGGCGTCAATGGCTGGCCCTGCGGATTACTTCACCGGGCGGGTGCGGGTCGATCCGCTGTTCGCCGGCTCCGGTGAACTCAATGCGTCTGGCGCCTACGTGACCTTCGAGCCCGGCGCACGCTCCGCCTGGCATACCCATCCCGCCGGGCAGCGGTTGCTGGTGACCGCCGGCGTCGGTCTGGTCCAGGAGTGGGGCAAACCGATCCAGGAGATTCATCCCGGTGACGTGGTCGTCTGCCCGCCGGGCGTCAAACACTGGCATGGCGCTGCGCCGGCCAGCGGCATGACCCACCTGGCCGTGACCGGCTCGGTGGACGGCAAGAACGTCGATTGGCTGGAGAAGGTGAGCGATGAGCAATACCACGCCCACGGTAACTTGAGCCCCTCCACGCCGCCTGTGCAGCCGCCCGTTTCGCAAACGCTGTCCGCCCGGCAGCAGGCCATCCCGCTGATTGCGGCGGCCATGGCGACCAGCGACATGGCCGGGCTCAACGCGGCACTGAATCGCGGCCTGGATGCGGGGCTGACGGTCAGCGAGGCGAAGGAGGTGCTGGTCCAGCTTTACGCCTACAGCGGTTTCCCACGCAGCCTGAATGCACTCGGCGAGCTGATGAAGGTGGTCGAGGCCCGCAAGCAACGTGGCCTCGAGGACCAGCCAGGGCGTGAGCCCGGTCGTGCCATCCCGGTGGCCGGTGCGTTGCTCGCGGCGGGCAAGGCCAACCAGACGCACATCGCCGGCGCGCCCGTCGAGGGGCCGTTGTTCGACTTTGTCCCGGTGATCAATCAGTACCTGCAGACGCACCTGTTCGGCGACATCTTCGAGCGCGATAACCTCGATTGGCAAAGCCGCGAGCTGGCCACCGTCGCCGCCCTGGCCGTCACGCCTGGGGTCGAGTCACAACTGCGTTCGCACCTGGCCGCCAGCCAGCGCGTCGGCCTGACCACTGCGCAACTGCGGCAACTGATCCAGCTGCTGGCCGCCCACGGCGAGGCCGCTGCCGCCCAGCGCGCCGCTGCAGCGTTGGACACGCTCCTGGCCAATCAACCCGGGTAGCGCAAGGTCTCGCGCAGCAAGGTGAAGGCCGGGGAGCTCTGGCGCCGGCTCGGGTAATAGAGGTGGTAGCCGGAAAAGGGCTCGCACCAGTCTTCCAGCACGCGAATCAGCCGGCCCTGGGCGACGTGTTCCTGCACCAGGTCTTCCGGCATGTAGGCCAGCCCCAGTCCCTGCAGGGCGGCCTGCAGGCGCATGGCGATGTTGTTGAACACCAGCTGGCCTTCGATGCGCACGTTGACGGCCTGGCCGGCTTTTTCGAACTCCCAGACCAGCAGGCTGCCGTGGGTCGGCATGCGCAGGGTGATGCAGTTGTGTGCCATCAGCTCGCTGGGCGTAACCGGCTGCGGATAGCGCGCAAAGTACGCCGGTGAGCCCACCACCGCCATGCGCATGTCAGGCCCGATGCGCATGGCAATCATGTCCTTGGCCACTTGCTCGCCCAATCGCACCCCGGCGTCGAAGCCTTCGGCGACGATGTCGGTGAGGCCGTAGTCGACGATGATCTCGATATTCAGGTCAGGGTGGTCGGGCAGCAGTTTCGCCAGCACCGGGTGCAGGATCGTGATCGCCGAATGCTCCCCGGCGGTGATGCGCAGTTTGCCGGCCGGTTTATCGCGATACTCGCTGAGCAACGCCAGCTCGGTGTCGATTTCTTCAAAGCGTGGGGCGATCACCTGCAGCAGGCGTTCGCCCGCTTCGGTCGGCAACACACTGCGCGTGGTGCGCGACAACAGCCGGACCCCTAAGCGCTCTTCCAACTGCCGCATGGCCCGGCTCAAGGCCGGCTGCGACATCCCCAGCCTGGCGGCGGCGCGGGTAAAGCTCCGCTCTTTGGCCACGGCCGCGAACATGGCCAGCTGGTCGTAGCTTTCGAGGGGCATTGATGCGCTCCGGGTATGAACGGTTGTCGATTATGCCATTGTAGTGGCCGAGCGTCTGGTGCAGCCCTGATTACTGACCGACCAAGGCTGCCGCCGTGGCGGCCAACTGGTTACCGACATGGGTTTTCAATGCCTCGATGAAGCGGCTGATTTTCGCGTCCACGAACTGACGCGAGGTGTACACCGCATACACATTGCGCTCTTCGCTGTAGTAGTCGGGCAGCACACGCACCAGTGCCCCTGAGCGCAGGTCGTCGATGGCCGAGAACCCCGCCAGCAGGCCGATCCCGGCGCCGCGTTTGACCGCCGTGGACATGGCCTCCATGTCATTCACGCTGAAATGCGGCCCGGTGTGGACGAACGTCGCGTCGCCTCGGGCGCTCTTGAGCTGCCATTCGTCACGCGCATAATCAACGGTCCCAAGCAGCAGGCACTGATGATCGCGCAGGTCCTCCGGCGCCGATGGCGGCGTGTGTTGCGCCAGGTAGTCCGGCGAGGCCACCAGCACGCAATGGCTGACGCCGATCTTCTGGCTGACATACGCCGAATCCGGCAGCACCCGGGCGATCTGGATCGATACGTCCAACTGGTCTTCGAGCAGGTTGGGCATGCGCTGAGACAGCAGCAAGTCGACGCTGACGTCGGCAAATGCCTGGCGATACTCGAGTACCGCAGCGGTCACCAGCTGGCGCGCAAGGCCGGGCACGCAATGCACCCGCAGGGTGCCGCGAGGCTCCAGCAGGGCGTTGCGCGCTTCCGCTTCGGCGTTCTCCAGGTCCGCCAGGATCGCCGTGCAACGGTCGTAGAAGCGCCGCCCCGCATCGGTCACCGACAAGCGTCGGGTAGAGCGTTGCAGCAGGCGGGTGTCGAGCATCTGCTCGAGTGCCGAGACCGCACGCGAGACGTTGCCGACGGTGGAGTCGAGGTGGTTTGCCACGGCTGTGAAGCTGCCCATTTCCACGACCTTGACGTACACGGACATGTTCGAAAGCTTGTCCATCGATCCCTTCCCCTGGCCTGTATTCAACGCCCGAATCGGCAAAATCCGCGCCCATTTAAAAGCGATTTTACCGCTGGGTACAACAATCATTCCCTTCAGCCGGGCTAAATCAAAGCCGCTGCCCTCCATAGACTCGATTGCACGGGCCGGCTCCCGCCGCAACGCCCCGAAGCCCTGCACGTGCCGTGAGTCTCCACGGCGCAATTCCCGAGAACGTTATGAAGGCCACAGCTATGAATACCCCCTACGACACGCTGTACTTGTTTATCGATGGTAAATGGATCGGCACTGAGGGGCGCGCGACGGCCACTGTCGTCAACCCGGCGACGGAATCCCTGATCGGCCAGGTGCCCCTCGCCACCTCAGGCGACCTCGACCGTGCACTCGAAGTGGCCGGGCAAAGCTTCGAGCTCTGGCGCAGGACCGTGCCCGCCGAGCGGGCAAGCATCCTCAAGCGTGCCGCCGACCTGATCCTCCAGCGTGCCTCGCACATCGCCGCGCAGATGACGCTGGAGGAGGGCAAGCCGATTGCCGAAGCCATGGACGAAGTCACCCGCGCGGCCGAGTACTTCGAATGGTTTGCCGAAAGCGCCCGGCGCATCGATGGCCGTGTGGTGCCGGCCAACCGTCCTGGTGTGCTGCAAATCGTCACGCGGCAGGCGATTGGCCCGGTGGCCGCGTTCACGCCCTGGAACTTCCCGGCCATTACCCCCGCCCGCAAGCTGTCTGCCGCACTTGCCGCGGGCTGTAGCGTGATCCTCAAACCGGGCGAAGAAAGCCCCGCCACCGCGCTGGCGCTGGCACGTGCCCTGGACGATGCAGGTCTGCCCAAGGGCGTGCTGCAAGTGGTGTTCGGGGTGCCGGATGAGGTCTCCAGCCAGCTGATTGCGTCACCGATCATCCGCAAGGTGACCTTCACCGGGTCCGTTCCGATCGGCCGGCTGCTGTCCAAGCGAGCCGCCGAGGGCGTCAAGCCGATCACCCTCGAACTCGGCGGCCATGGCCCGGTGCTGGTGTTTGATGATGCCGACGTTGAGCGTGCGGCGGTCGAAGGCGTGGCCAACCGGTTTCGCGGCACCGGCCAGGTGTGCATCTCCTCGACCCGGTTCTTGATCCAGCGCGGCGTCTACCCGCAGTTCGTCGACCATTTCGTCAGCGCGGCCCGCGCCTTGCGCGTCGGCAACGGCCTGCACCCGCACACGCAGGTCGGGCCCCTCGCCAACCTCAGGCAGCTGGCCAAGATGGAGGAACTGGTCGCTGACGCCGTCGCCAAGGGCGCGCAGGTGTTGGCCGGCGGTGAAAGCTTGCCAGGCCCCGGGTTTTTCTTCGCGCCGACGGTGCTGGCCAATGTGCCGATGGACGCTCGGGTGATGCATGAAGAGCCCTTCGGCCCGATCGCCATCCTGCGCCCCTTCGACGAGCTGGAAGACGCGCTGAGCGAGGCCAACCGCTTGCCCTACGGGCTCTCGGCCTATGCCTTCACCCGCAGCGCGCGGACCGCGATGGAGGTCGGCGAGCGGCTGGAGGCGGGCATGATCGGCATCAACCAATACCGCATCGTCGCCACCGAGCTGCCCTTTGGTGGCCTGAAGGACAGCGGCCATGGCTCGGAGGGCGGCACCGAAGGCATCGAACACTACCTCACGAACAAATTCATCAGTCAGGCCTGAGGCGTTCGTGCCCAGCCTCGACTTCAGCGACCACGCGCGTACCCTCGGAGATATCACCCTGATGAAAGCCATTACCTTTGACACGTTCGGCGGCCCCGACGTGTTGCAACTGAGCGATGTAGCCACCCCGCACGTGCGCCCCACCGACTTGCTCGTGCGGGTTTATGCCGCCGGCGTCAACCGTGCAGACCTGACCCATCGCACCGGCGGCTATGGGCGGCCGAACTTCGGCGACTCATTGATCATCGGCCTGGAGATCGCCGGCGAGGTCATCGAAACAGGCAGTGCGGTCGTCGGCTACCAGGTCGGCGACCGGGTGATGGGGGTGGTCGGTGGGGGCGCGTATGCCGAACAGGCGCGCATCGACTACCGGATGGCCATGCCGATTCCCGCCCAGCTGGACTACGTGCACGCTGCGGCGATCCCGGAAGTCTTCGTCACCGCGCATGAGGCGATGATGCACCTGGGGCGGCTCCAGCGCGGCGATTCGGTACTGATCCACGCCGCTGCAGGCGGGGTGGGCTCCGCGGCCGTTCAGCTCGCTTACGCCACGGGTGCCACGGTCTACGCGACCACCGATGGCAGCAAGGTCGCCCGCGTCGAGCACCTGGGGGCAGACGTCGCCATCGACTACAAAACCGAAGATTTCGCCGAAGTCATTGCGCGGCGTACCGAGGGGCGAGGGGTGGATGTGATCATCGACTTTGTCGGCGAACCCTATTTCGCCCGCAATCTCAAATCCCTGGCCAACGGTGGCCGGTTGATCCAGGTCGGCATCCTCGGCGGTGGCGGGGAGGTGGCCTTGAAGCTGGAGGACATCCTCTACCGGCACCTGCAGATCATGGGCACGGTGATGAAGTCCCGCACCCAGCCTGAGAAGCACGCAATGATCAGCCGCTTTCGCGAACATTGGCTGGGCCGCTTCGAAGGCGGGGGCAGTCTGGAACCGGTGGTGGATAGCAGCTTCCCGTTGTCGCGTGCGGCGGATGCCCATCGCAGAATGGAGTCTGCCGAGAATGTCGGCAAAATCATTCTGACCCTCGAAGAGGCAGACTTGCGCTGAGGCACCGCTTCAAGCGACATCGTCATTCGCCAAGGGCTGCTGTTGCAGCCCTTGGCGATTCAGCGGGGCTCATTCACTGCGCTGTGACGCAAAGAGGATTTGTACCGAGTCCAGGAAGTGAGACTTGCCCGGCACCTTGGTATTCAAGCTTCGTCCGCCGTCGTCTTCCTCGCGTATCGCAGCGTTGCCCGACTCGAGTTGGTCGACCAGCCACGCGAGAAATGCCTCTATCGAACTGGCCACCACGAACTTCTCGTCTTCGTCCCGGCCAAAGTTGATCACTTGGCCCAGGGTGCCGCGCGCGCCCGGGTCCAGGTCCACCCCAAGGTGGTTGCCGCCGTGGTCATAGGCAAACGGAATCCACAGCGTGTTGGCATAGATCGCCTGCACCGCGCCGGGCTTCGCCGACTTGGAGAACATGCTCGCACCTTCCATGTCTTCGGGTGAGGACTCAGCGACCACGTCCTTCCACGACTGCCAGTTCTGTCTGGCCTGCGCGATTGACAGGAATTCCAAGCCGAAGAAGGGCCCAGTATTAACAGCCCCTCGTTGCCCATCGTGCAGTCGGTAGAGGGTTTTGAAACCTTCGGGGAGGGGCGTGCCGATGTCCTGTTCGAACGCGGCAAGGTCGGCTTCCGAGCAGCCGGGAGACAGGTCGTCGTAGACCTCTGGAAGATGGGCTTGCAACCATTTTTCGAGTCGTTCCATCGATGTCTTCATAGACGTTTCCTAGTGGGCGAGTGCATTCCAAGGCAGAAGGCTATCGAGAATTGCTCTCGCCAGCAAACGGTCTGGACGTGGGCCACTTTGCAGGGGACAGTGCACCTATTCTAAGGTCTGACATTGCGCTTGGCGTGAGTTCGCTGGGGCCGCTGCGCAGCCCTTTCGCGACACAAGGCCGCTCCCACAGGATACGGTGTTGCCCAGTGGCTGCTCCATGCGCGAAAGTGGCCGCAGTGCAGCGTTGGGTCGTCTGACACTAGAACCTAGCCTCGGCTGGGCTTTTTGGTCCACACTGTTCGAGCCTCGTTGTTGTTGCGTTCGTTGTCGTCCAAGGAGGGAGCAGTCTGTCGAATTCATGCCGGTTCTTAGCGGCCATTCCTGTGTTGATCGAGTCGGTTCAGGTTGTTGGGCAGGTCGCCCGGCACGCGCCGCGCGTTCTGCTGTTGATCAACCCACAGGCCAGAGAGTACCCATGATCAGGCGCGGCCTATGGTTGTCACTCAGCTTGGCGCTGCTGCCTGGATTGGCGCCAGCAGCCGATGACTGCCAGCACCTCACCGCTACCGGTAATCCCGAATACCCGCCTTATCTCTGGCGTGACCCGCAGAACCCCCAGCAACTGATCGGTGCCAATGCCGATCTGCTCAAGCACGTCGCCAGGCAGCTCGGCCTCGAGGTCCAGGTGCTCTACAGCGGCCCTTGGTCACGGGCGCAGGAGGAGGTGCGCACGGGGCGTATCGACATGCTCGCCGGCTACTTCATCACCGACGCGCGCCAGCAGGCGATGGATTTCGTCAAACCCGCCTTCCTGACGACTGCGAGTGTCGTCTGGGTGCGTAAGGAGGGGGCGTTTGCCTATCACGGTTGGGACGACCTGAAGGGGCGTAACGGCGGCACGCTGGTCAGCAACAGCCACGGCCAGGCGTTCGACGACTTCGCCAAGACCCACCTCAACCTGGAGGCGGTGCCCAGTGCGAGCCAGGCGTTTCAGAAGCTGCTGCACAAGCGCAACGACTACGTGATCTTCGAGCGGTACCCGGGCATGGCGCTGGCGCGCACCTTGGGCGTGGAGAAGGGGCTGCAGGTGCTGCAACCGCCGGTCTCCAGCGAAGGCTTGTACCTGGCGTTGTCGCACGACGCGGCCTGCAACCAGCCTGCACTGCGGGCACAGCTAGAAGAAAAGATGAAAGAGGTCGTTTCCGGCGAGCTGCCAGAGCAGTGGGTCAAGCACAACCTTGAGCTGTGGAATAGTCAGCAGGGGCTTGCTGCAGAGCCTTGACGGTGAGGCCGACGGCCTCAACCAATACCCGTTTGATTCCTTCGTAAACACTCCGCCTCGGCGTCTGCCCGCCGGTTGAAGGTCGGTGCGAGTCTGAGCTTTTCAACGGTGTCGTAGAGGTCGAAGCCGATGAAGATGGCCTCCACCGCGCAATGTACCCCTCTGACGGGGCTGCGTTTATCCGTTGGCACAGCCGGAACGATTACGAAACGCGGTCGCATATCAAGCGCCTCCCCAGGCCAATGCTTTAACTATTAGCTTCGGACATGCAAGCCTGCAAGACGGCTCATGGAAGTGCGACAGACGGCACCATTTTAGTGCGGTTCAGGCCGGAGCGACTGCAGAAACGCCCTGACTTTGGCCGATTCACCTCGGTGCCTCAGATAGGCTGCAAACACCTCGTACTCGGCGAACTCCAGCCCGGGCAAGACCTCGACCAACTGCCCGCTGCGCAGCGCGTCGTCGACCAGGTAGCGCGGCAGGACTGCCAGCCCTGCGCCAAGCAGGGTCAGCGTACGCAGCGAGGTGGAGTCACTGACGCTGATGCGGGGGTTGATCTGCAGCTGGGTCTGCTTGCCCTGCCAGGTGACCGCGAAGCTCAGGGCCGGCGCGTAGACCCGTTGGGCCAGCCAGGTGTGCTCGGCAAGGTCGGCAAGCCCCTGCACCGGGCCATGCGCCTGGAGATAGTCGGGCGAGGCGCAGAGGACCGGGCTGAAGGTATGAATCGTCTCGTAGCGCACGCCGGACTGGGCCGGTGAGGCGAGGCGAATCGCCACGTCGAACTCGCCGTCGAGCAGGTCGACGTAGCGATCCGACAAGTCCACCTCGAAGCGCAGGCGCGGGTAGTGCTCGGTCAACTGAGCGATGCGCGGCAGCACGAAGGCCCGGCCAAACGCGGTGGGCATGGTCACCCGCAGTACACCCTCGACGCTCAGCAGGCCGCTCTGCAGGCGGTTGTCTGCGGTTTCCAGGCGGCTGACGACATCGCGCAGGTCCGCCGCGTAGGTCACCCCGGCATCGGTCAGCGCCACCTTGCGCGTGGTTCTCAGCACCAGCGGGTGGCCCAGGCGGGTTTCCAGGTTGGTGATACGCCGGCTCACGGTCGACTGGGCGATGCCCAGCTCCTGGGCCGCTTTGCCGAAGCTGTTCAACTCTGCGACGGCGAGAAACGCCTCAACCTCTGAAAGGGATGTAATTTTCATCGAGTTTGCGCATGAGTGATATCGGGGATTTTCTATTCTAATGCGTAAATCGCAACGATAGCATGCCTCCATTCCCCTGAAGACATGGCGAGGCGGTATGGCGACAGTCAGCGAAGCAGTCACGGCGCGGCATTCCACCCGGGCGTTCGTGCCGCGTGCGGTCGAGGAGGGTGTGCTGCGTGAGATTGTCGACGTGGCCAGGTACGCGCCTTCAAGTGGCAACCTGCAACCCTGGAAGCTGGTGGTGCTGACTGGGGCGCCCCTCGAGCGGCTCAAGGCCGCGGTCAGCCACACCCTTGCCCAAGCGCCCCGCGGTGAAGGCATGGGCTATCCGATCTACCCGGAGCATCTCCAGGCGGCCTATCAGGCGCGCCGCAGCCAGTGCGCCGAAGACCTGTACGCGACCCTTGGCGTGGCTCGCGATGATCGCCTGGGGCGTGGTCAGCAGTTCGTCCGCAACTTCAGGTTCTTCGACGCGCCGGTCGGGATGATCCTGGCCATCGACCGCAGCCTCGAGGTCGGGCAATGGGCAGACCTTGGCGGGTTTCTGCAAACGTTGATGCTGCTCGCCCACGAGCGCGGCCTGGCCACCTGTGCCCAGGCCTGCTGGACCCTGGTGCACCGCACGGTCGAGCGGCAGTTGGCGTTGGGGCCGGAGTGGATGGTGTTTTGCGGGGTTGCGCTGGGCTATGCCGACCCTGATCAGCCGATCAACGGCTTGCGCACCCAGCGTGAAGCGCTGAGTGAGGTGGCGGATTTCAGGGGCTTTGCTCAGTAACCGAATGGTATGCACGGGAGACACCTATGAAGCGAGTAGAAACCGATAACCTCGAGTCGATTGAGCATTATCGGATGACGGTTGCGCCCGACCCTTGTCCGGCGCCGGGTGAGGTGCTGATCCGGATTGCTGCGTGTGGCGTTGGCTATGTCGATGCGCTCGAGGCGTTGGGGCGCTATCAGGTCAAGCCGGCATTGCCGCATGTGCCAGGCCAGGAGGTCAGCGGCTGGGTAGAAGCGCTCGGCCCCGGCGTTAGCGGGTTTGCGCCGGGCGACCGGGTGATGACGCAGGTGCACGGCGGCTTTGCCGAGCTGACCGTGGCGCCGGCTGATGTGCTGGTGGCGATCCCTGACGGCATGGCGTTTACCCAGGCGGCCGGGTTCAAGATCAACTACCTCACCGCGTTGCATGCCTTGCGTGACCGCGGGCAGTTGCAGCCTGGCGAAACGCTGCTGGTGATCGGCGCGGCCGGTGGGGTTGGCTCGGCGGCGGTGCAGGTGGGCAAATGCCTGGGCGCGAAGGTCATCGCCGTGGCGTCGACGGCAGCCAAACGGGCGTTTGCCCAGGCGTTGGGGGCTGACCATGGGGTTGACCCGACGGCGGGGGATTTTCGTCAGCAGTTGCGCGAGCTGTGTGGGCAGAAGGGGCCCGATGTGGTGTTCGATCCGGTTTGCGGCGTGCTGTTCGAGCCCGCGTTTCGCGCGTTGACCTGGGGTGGGCGGCATTTGGTGGTGGGCTTTGCGGGGGGTGAGATCCCTGCGCTGCGGGCCAATTTGCCGCTGCTCAAAGGGGCGTCACTGACTGGTGTCGATGTGCGGCAGTTCTTGCTCTACGAGCCGGACAAGGGGGGCAGGCATTTGCGCGAGCTGTTGCAGTGGGTCGCCCAGGGCCAGTTAGTGCCGCCGATTGGCAAGGTGTTTGGCTTTGAACAGTTTATTCCAGCGTTGGAGTTTGCGTTGACGGGGGCGGGGCTGGGCAAGACCGTTATCCAGATCAGTCAGCGGAGTTGATGCACTGGGGCTGCTTTGCAGCCCATTCGCGACACAAGGCCGCTCCCACAGGGGTGCGCGCTGTCCCTCCGAGCGGCGCGGTCCCCTGTGGGAGCGGCCTTGTGTCGCGAATGGGGCGCGCAGCGCCCCCAGGGTCTTGAGGCCATACAGCTAGTGCTGATCGAGCGCCGCACCCCAGCGGCGCCCAAGCTCCGCCAGCGATATCGCATACGCCGCCTGCGGCCCCCTAGGCACCGTGCGCGAAAACCTCGGCGCCGGCGCCGGCTGCACCACATCCGCCACCGTCACGAACGTCTCCCGCGCCCGGTTATGCGGATGCAGCGGCGCCTCATCCCAATCCAGTACCGGCGCAAAACAGGCGTCGCTGCCTTCGAGCAGCTCGCACCACTCGGCCTGTGTCCGCGACGCCATGACCCCTGCAAGCGCCTGCTTCTGCGAGGCCCAGCAGGCCGTGTTCATCTGCTCGTCGAACAAGCTGCCCTCCAGCCCGCAACGCTCGCGCAGCAGCTGATAGAACCGGGGCTCGATCGCACCCAACGCGACAAAGCGCCCATCGGCGCAGCGGTAGGTGTCGTAGAACGGCGCGGCGCCATCCAGCAGGTTGCCCGCCCGCGCATTGCCCCATTGCCCCTGCGCCTTCAGCCCATGGATAAAGCTGCTCAACAACGCGGTACCGTCGCTCATCGCCGCATCGATGACCTGCCCCAGGCCGGTCGTGTGCACCTCGTGCAACGCCGCCAGCAGCCCGACCAGCAAGAGCATCCCGCCACCGCCAAAATCCCCCACCAGGTTGATCGGCGGAGGCGGGGGCTGATCGCTGCGGCCGATGCTGTTGAGGGCGCCGGTGATGGCGATGTAATTGATGTCGTGCCCCGCCGCCTGGGCCAGCGGCCCGAACTGCCCCCAGCCAGTCATGCGCCCGTACAGCAGGCGCGGGTTACGCGCCAGGCAAGGCTCAGGGCCGAGGCCGTGCTTCTCCATCACGCCGGGGCGAAACCCCTCGATGAGGATGTCGGCCTTGTCCACCAGTGCCAAGACTGTGGCCTGGCCCTGGGCCGTGCTGATGTCGACCTCGACGCTCGGCCGGCTTCTGCTCAACACGTCGCTGGGGGCGACGGCGGTCCCGGGTCGGACGATGCGCACCACCTCGGCCCCCAGGTCCGCCAGCACCATTGCACAGAACGGCGCCGGGCCGATCCCGGCCAGCTCGACCACCTTGATCCCTTGTAACGGCCCCATGGCGTTTCCTCTCTGTTCAGGCATGGCCCAGCACGGCACGGGCGATGATCTCTTTCATGATTTCCGAGCTGCCGGCAAAGATCCGCGACACCCGCGCATCGAGAAAACGCTGGCAGATCTCGTACTCCTGCATGTAGCCCGCGCCGCCATGCAGCTGCACGCCGGTGTCCATGACCCGCGACTCGAGCTCACTGGTCACCAGCTTGGCCTTGGCCGCCGACTGCGCGCTGAGCTCACCGGCATTGTGCTGGGTCACGCAGTGGTCCACATAGACCTGGGCCACCTCCAGCTCCGCCGCCAGCTCAGCCAGCTTGAAGCGGGTGTTCTGGAACTCGGCAATCGGCCTGCCGAACGCCTTGCGCTGGCGCACATAGTCGCGGGTCAGTTCAAAACCGCCCTGGGCGTTGGCCAGCGAACCGACCGCCGAGATCAGCCGCTCTTCGACCAGCGACGTTTTAAGGTAGTTGAGGCCTTGCGTGACATCGCCGAGGACGTTGTCCTTGGGCACCCGCACATCAGTGAAAAACAGCTCGCAGGTGTCCTGTGCATGCAGCCCCATCTTTTCCAATTGGCGGCCGCGCTCGAAGCCGGGCATGCCGCGCTCGAGCAGGAACAGGCCGATCTGCCGTGGGTTGTCGGCGCTGGTCTTGGCCGCCACCAGCAGCACATCGGCGTTGATACCGTTGGAAATGTAGGTCTTGGCGCCGTTCAGCAGCCAATGGTCGGCGTGCTCGACGGCGCGGGTCTTCATGCCGGCGAGGTCACTGCCGGCGTCGGGCTCGGTCATCGCGATGGCCAGGATGCTGTCGCCGCGGGCACAAGCCGGCAGGTAACGCGCCTGCTGCTGGGCGCTGCCGAAATGCTGGAGGTACGGGGCCACCAGGCGACTGTGCAGGGTGTGGTAGAAGCCGACCTCGCCGAGGCGGTTGTCTTCCTCGATCATGATCTGCTGGTAGCGAAAGTCCCACAGCCCCAGGCCACCGTGGGCCTCGTCGGCCCAGACCAGCAGGAAGCCCAGGGCGCCCATCTTCTGGAACATCTCTCGCGGCACGATGCCTGCCTTGCGCCATGCCTGTTTATAGGGCTGGACCTCCTGTTGCAGAAAGGCGCGGTAGCTTTCACGGAACATCAGGTGTTCGCTGTCAAATCCTGGGCGTTGCATAAAGACTCCTGTCTGACGAGGTACGGTCCGCAGGGCTGACGCCGGTATTCACCAGAGCTTCCAGGAATACACGATGTTCACCCGCAGGTCGTTGTTGTCGCGGAAGGTGGCCGCCTGGGTGAAATCGTTGCGGTACCAGGCATGCCGTACCTTGATCCCCAGCCCTTGCAGCGCGCCGGACTGGATCACATAGGCCACCTGCGCCTGGCTTTCGCGCTCGTACAGGCCGCTGCCGCCCATGCGCTCGGGCAGTTCGATGTTGTCGCCACGCATGTGCCAGAGCATGGCGGTCAGGCCGGGGATGCCCTGGACGGCGAAGTTGTAGTCCCAGCGCACTTGCCAGGTGCGTTCCTTGGCGTTGAGAAAGTCGGTGGCGATAGCCCCTTCGACGGTGGGCGAAGGCTCGCTGCGGCCCATGTACGGCTGCGCGGTGTCGCCGTACAGCGCCATGTAGCCGGTGCTGAAGGTGTGCCCGCCGAGCGAGTAGCGGAACACCACGCCAAGGTTGTCGTTGTCGACCTTGCCGCCGTTGGCCGCACCGTCTTCGCCGGAGCGTACCCAGCGGAAATCGGTTTTCAGGCTGCCCGGGCCGATCGGCAGGTCATGCACCAGCCACAGGTAGTCCTGGCGGTAGATGTCGTTGAGGGTGGCGTGGTAGTAGCTGGCGTTGAAGTTGGGCGCGACCTGGTACTTGCCGCCCAGGTAGCTGAAGCCGCTGGAATCGGCGTCGATGAAGCGCCCGTTCTGCGGCGTCACGCGGATGTTTTCGTAGTTGCTCGAGTCGCGGAACTTGATCCGGTCGAGGTAGCCGGCCATCAGCGTCAGGTCCTGGATGTCCTGCGACTGCAGGGTAGTGCCCTGGAAAGTCTGCGGCAGCAGGCGGCCCGGGCTCGAATAGGCCACCGGCAGGGTCAGCACCATGCGCCCGGTATTCAGCTTGGTCTGGGCAAAGCGCGCCTTGGCGACGCCGCCAAAGGTGGTGAAGTTGTCTTCGGCGCGGCCCTTTGAGTCGAGCGGCAGCAGTTGTGTGCCGGCGCGGTCTGGCGAGGAGTCCAGCTTGAGCCCGGTCATGCTGTGCAGGTCCAGGCCGAAGCCGACCGGGCCTTCGGTGTAGCCCGACTTGAAATCGAAGGTGACGCCCTGCGCCCACTCGCGCAGCTCCTGCTTGAGCGCAGGGTTGTACGGGTCTTTGTAGTCGCGGTCGAAGTAGTAGTTGTGCAGCAGGATCGAGGCGCCGCTGTCGGTGAAGAACGGGCTGCTGGGGGCTGCCATGAGGGGCGTCGAGAGCGCCAGCATGAGAAAGGCCGCGTTGCGGGTTTTCATACGAAAACTCCAATGTCAGGTGTCGTTTGTTGTTGTTTTTTTGGGGTGAGGGCGGTGCCAGCCGCCCTCGAAGCTGGCGTGCGGTCAGTCGTGTTGCTGGCTCATCACCCGGCCGAACTCGGTGCGGGCCAGGACAAAACCGATCACCACGCAGGGGCCGATGACGGCCGCCATGGTCGCCAGTGCCATCGCGATCGCGCCTGGGCCGCTGAACACCCGGTCGGCGAGAAAACCACTGAGGAAGGGGCCAAGGGTGTAGCCGAACAGGTTGATCACCAGCAGGTTGACCGCGACCGTACGGGCTCTCAGCCGTGATGGGCTGATCATCTGCATGCCCAGGCAGGTCATCACCGAGATGCTCGGCAGGAACATCATGCAGGCGCCCAGGGCGACCACCAGCAGCCAGTAGCTGCCGGCCAGCAGCCCGGCGATCAGCGCCGGCACCGGGATCACCGCGCACAGCAGCAACACCAGGATGATGCCGTCGGGCCGGCCGGCCTTCTGCAGCCGGTTGGCCAGCCACGGCAGTGCCAGGGTGCCGCAGACCGAGGCGGGCAGGCCGACCGAGCCGAACACGAAGCTGGCATTGGCCGCCGTCAGGTCGTGCAGCCTGACCAGCAGGGTCGGCGCCCACGACACCACGCCCAGGGTCAGCGACGAGATCAGCCCGGTGGCGATGAAGAAGGGGATGAACATCGCCTTGTTGCCGCTGAGAAACGGCAGCAGTGCGGCAACACTCGCCCCAGCCTGCTCGGGGGTCGTCGACTCGACCCGCGCCGGCTCACGCACGGTCAGAGCGAAGATCAGCATCATCACCAGGCCCGGCAGGCTGACCGCGAGCAGGGTGAAGCGCCAGGGCTCCATGCCCGGCAACAAGGCTTGGCTGCCGGCGTATTGGTAGACCGCACCGCCGATCAGGAACGCGCCGGTGGCCATGACGTTGCCGGTGGCCATGTAGAAGCTGGTCGGCAAGGCCCGCTCGCGGCGGCTGAACATGTCGCCGATCAGCGACATCGCCGCCGGGGTCAGCACCGCCTCGCCAATCGCCACGCCCGCGCGGCAGATGATCAAGGTGGTGAAGTCGACGGTGAACGCCGAGGCGGCGGTCATCAACGACCACAGCAGCACACCGGCGACGATCACCCGGGTGCGGTTGCCCTTGTCGATCAGGTAGGCGACCGGGATCCCCGCCACCGAGTAGAGCACGGCAAAGCCTGCGCCGAGCAGCAGGCCCATCTGGGTATTGGACAGGCCCAGGCTCTGGCTGACGGGCTGGGCCACGGCAGACAAGATGAAGCGGTCGAGCATCGAAACGGCGTAGAACACGATGAGGCAGCCCACGGCGTACCAGCGCCCTGGGTGCGTCTTGCTGTCGACATAGGTCAGCGGTGAAGTCTGTTCGCTCATTGCATCATCCCTTTAATTCTTGTTGTTGGATCTGCGCTACGGCAATCGCTGTGTGCGCAGCCAGTCTATGCGTCGGGGATGCGCGCCAAATCGTCGTAAAAGACGATTTTGCCGGTGCCCTCAGGCGAGCAGCCCAAGGCTGCGCGCCACGGCCAGGGCCTGGGTTCGGCTGTTGGTGTTGAGCTTGGCGTTGATGTTGCGCAGGTGGGTGCGCACGGTGCTGTTGGAGACATGCAGGCGGTCGGCCAGGTCGAGGTTCGAGCAGCCCTCGGTGAGCAACTGCAAGACCACCACCTCCTTGCGTGTCAGCGGCTCGGCCAGCGGCGTCGTGGTCGCGCCCTTGCCGCCAAGGGCGTGGCCCAGCGGGCCGAAGGCCAGGGCCAGGTTGCGCAGGTAGTCGAGCAGCAGCGAGTCGCGCTCGCTGCGCGCTTCATACAGCTGCTTGAACTCGACGACCAACCGGCCCAGCGCCGGCCCCTCGTCCAGCACGGTGCGCACGTAGCCCTCCCTGGCAGCGAACGCCAGCGCTTCCTCGAGCTCCTTGTGCGCCGCCGCCGCGCTGTCGCAGCGGTACAAAGCCAGGGCGCGGAGCAATTGAAGCACCAGGGCCCGGTGCAGGCGGCCGCTGCTGCGCGCCGCCTTGAGGTCGACATCCAGCTGGCGCAGTGCGGGCAACGGTTCGGCGAAGTGGATGTCCCAGCGCAAGGTGGCCAGGCGCAAGTAGTGGATGTCATGCGCGAGCAGGCGCTGGCGGCACTCGCGGGCCCACACGGCGGGGTCTTCTGCGCGCGCCAGCTCGTCTTGCGCGGCCATCGCATGGCCCTGGATCAGCAGGATCTTCGCCCGCTCCAGTTGCGCCGCCGCCACCGCCCTGGGCAGCAGGCGGCTGTGGCCGAGGTATTCGAGGTCGGTCAGGGCCTGTAGCGCGGTATCGATGTCGCTTTCGATCAGGGCGATGCGGCACTTGAGCAGGTAGATCAGGATCAGGTGATCAGGGATGCCGACCTCGCGCGCCAGCGGCAGGTAGACGTTGATCAGGTGACCGGCCTGCGGCAGCTGGTTGGTTTCATACAGCGTCGCCGTGTACAGCACGCCGGCCCAGGCATTGCCGTGGGTGTGCCGGTTGTGGTCCGCCTGCAGCGTGTCGAGCGCCAAACGAAAGCGCGCGGCGGCGTGGCGCAGGCGGCCGTGCAGCATGTCGATCAGGCCTTCGGTGGTCTCCGAGTACATCCGGTTGAACAGGCTTTCGCCGCCATGCAGGCGCCGCGCCGCATCGACCATGCGCTGGGCATCGCGGGCATGGCCGATGATCAGGGTCTGGTGGGCGATGGCGTTGAGCAGGGTGGCGCTGGCAAAACCGTGCCCGGCCTGCATGCCTTCCAGCGTGTTCATGCCTTCGCGCAGGGCTTCTTCACAGCGGTCCTGCATCCCCAGCAGGGTCGGGTAGAGCGCGCCGCCATGATGGCGCACGCGCGGGTCGGCACTGCTGCGCCAGTCGATGCCGTTGAGCCTGTGCAGGGCCTGGTGGGCGCCTTCGGTGAACGCCGTCGCCCAGATCGACACCATGTACAGCACCGGCCGTGCGCGGCCGAGAGCCTGCGGGACGGCCGCGAACCAGCGGCTCAGGAGGCGCATGCGGCCTTGCTCGAGGAGCGCTTCGGCGTGCGCTTCGAGCAGGTTCAGCGCTTGCTCGAACTGCTGGCCCTTGACCGCGTGCTCGATCGCCAGCACCGGCTGCGCGTGGTCGGCGAACCACTGCGAGGCGGCCAGTTGCAGGCCCGCCACGGCGCCCGGCAGCTCGCTGGCCAGCTGGTTGCGCAGGTACTCGGCGAACAGCCCGTGCAGGCGCCAGTGGCCGGCCTTGGCTTCGATGGCGATGAGCAGGCCTTGCTGGCGCAGGTGGTCGATCATCCGCTGGCCATCCGCGTGCGGGTTGAGCGCTTGGCAGACCGACCGATCGAACTGTTTGAGCAGGCTCACCCGCAGCAGGAAGTCGCGCACCTCGGCAGGTTGCTCGGCGAACACCACCTCCGCCAGGTACTGCGCGACGGTGCCGGTCGAGCCGGAAAACTGAGCGACGAAGTCGGGGCGGGTCTTCGCCCGCTGCAAAGCTATCGACGCCAGCCACAGCGCTGCGATCCAGCCCTCGGTCTTGGCCTGCAGGTGCTGCAGTTCGGCCAGCGACAAGGCCCCGCTGGCGAGCTGGGGGGCGAACAGCGCCTGGCTGTCGGCCAGGTCGAAGCGCAGCTGCAAGGCGTCGATTTCGCTCAGCCTGCCGCCGACCCGCAGCCGCGACAGCCCCAGGGCCGGCGTGCAGCGCGTGGCGATCACCAGGTGGGCACGGCGCGGCAGGTGCTGGGCGATCTCCTGCACCAGCGCCAGCACCGAGCGCTCCTGGATGTTTTCCAGCTCATCGATGAACAGCGCAAAGGGCTGCGGGTGCGTGCTCAGGCAGGTGATCGCATCCTGGCCCGGCCGGGCGATGCCCAGGTAGGCGACCAGTTTGCCCAGCCGGCTGAGAAACCGCGGCAGGTCATTGTCGGCGGCACTGGCGTTGATCCAGGCGGCGGCCACGCCCGCCGCCTCGAACTGGGCAAACGCCTGCGCCATCAGCGTTGTCTTGCCGAAGCCGGCAGGCGCGGTGAGCAAGGTCAGGGTGCCGGGCGAGCGCGCGATGATCGACAGCAGCGGCGCGCGCACTACCTGCACGGCGGCCGAGGCAGGGCAGGGGAACAGCACATCCGCGTCGAGCGATACGGGGGGCAGACTGTTCGAGCTCATGGGGCGTGTCCTCTTGCGCATTTGTTATGACGCCGCTCACTGTGGGGGTGAGGGGCGATTATTTTCTGTACGCAGTGCTTGACAGAGCAACGTAGCGGATTCTAGCCTACTGACGAGTAGATGGTCTACTGGCTGGTCTTTTTTGAGGATCGATCGCCCCTCCAGGCCCTCTGTTTTCGTGAACAAGAACAATTAAAGAGAGGAAGTGCCCGATGAAGATTCAAGCGTCAGCAGCGGTGGTAACGGGCGGAGCCTCGGGCCTGGGTGGCGCGGTCTCCGCGCGCCTGGCCGGCGCCGGGGCCAAGGTCACCATCATCGACCTCAACGAGGCGCTGGGCGAAGCGCATGCCAAGGCCATCGGTGGCTATTTCATCAAGGCGGATGTGACCGACGAGCAGGCCATCGAGCACGCACTGGAAACCGCAGAAGGCGTGCATGGCAAGGCGCGGATCCTGGTCAACTGCGCCGGCATCGGGCCACCTGCCAAGGCCATCGGTCGCGACGGCAAGGCCTTGCCGCTGGCCGACTTCGCCCGCATCGTCAACATCAACCTGAACGGCAGCTTCAACGTGCTTTCCAAGTTTGCCGCGCGCCTGCATGCCAGCGAGCTGGACGCAGAAGAGCGTGGCGTGATCATCAACACCGCCAGTGTCGCCGCGTTCGATGGGCAAATCGGCCAACCGGCCTATGCCGCGTCCAAGGCCGCCATCGTCGGCATGACGCTGCCGCTGGCGCGCGAGTTCGCCCGTTATGGCATCCGCGTGATGACCATCGCGCCGGGCATCTTCCTCACCCCGTTGCTGGCCACGCTGCCAGAAGAAGCCCAGCGCTCGCTCGGCCAGCAGGTGCCGTTCCCCAGCCGCCTGGGCCAGCCCGACGAGTTCGCTCAGCTGGTGCAGTCCATCGTCGAGAACCCCATGCTCAATGGCGAAGTCATCCGCCTCGATGGCGCTATCCGGATGGCCGCGCGATGAACGTCGACGATCTGCAAACAGCCATGGCCATCGCCGAGCGGGTCGAGCAGTTCGTCCGCGAGGTGGTGGTGCCGTATGAAAAGGACCCGCGCCGCGATCACCACGACTGCCCGACCGACGCGCTGGTCCTGGAGCTGCGCGAACGGGCCCGCGAAGCGGGCGTGCTGACGCCACACATCCTTGCCGATGGCCGCCACCTGAGCCAGCGCGGTACCGCCCTGGTGCTGGCGCGCACCGGCTTGTCGCCGCTGGGGCCGCTGGCCTGCAACACCTGCGCGCCGGACGAAGGCAATATGTACCTGCTCGGCAAGGTCGGCAGCGCGTTCCTCAAGGAGCGTTTTCTCGCGCCGTTGCTGGCGGGCAAGGCGCGTTCGGCGTTCTTCATGACCGAACCGGCCGAAGACGGCGGTGCCGGCTCTGACCCTTCTATGATGCAGACCACCTGCCAGCGTGACGGCGACGATTGGCTGATCAACGGCCGCAAGGCATTTATCACCGGCGCCGAGGGCGCGCAGATCGGCATCGTCATGGCCAAGGCACAGGAAGGTGCCTGCATGTTCCTGGTCGACCTGCCCGACCCGGCCATCCGCATCGAGCGGGTGCCGCGCACCCTCGACAGCTCGATGCCCGGCGGGCATGCCATCGTCACCCTGGACAACCTGCGGGTGCCGTCGCGGCAGATGCTCGGCAACGCCGGTGAAGGCTTCGGCTATGCCCAGGTGCGGCTGGCGCCGGCGCGCTTGTCGCACTGCATGCGCTGGTATGGCGCGTGCCTGCGGGCCAACGAGATCGCCACCGCGTACGCCAACCGGCGCATGGCCTTCGGCAAGCTGCTGATCGACCACGAAGGCACCGGCTTCAGCCTCGCCGAGAACCTCATCGACCTCAAGCAGGTCGAGTTGATGATCGACTGGTGCGCCGGTGTGCTCGACAGCGGCGCGCCCGGCGGCGCGGAGAGCTCGATGGCCAAGGTGGCCGTCAGCGAAACCTTGATGAAGGTGGCTGATCGCTGTGTCCAGGTGATGGGCGGCAGCGGCCTGACCGAGGACTCCATCGTCGAGCAGGTGTACCGCGAGATCCGCGCGTTTCGCATCTATGACGGCCCGACCGAGGTGCACAAATGGTCGTTGGCGAAGAAGATCAAGCGGGACTGGACGAGGGCGCAGGCATGACGGTATTGCAGCAGCAGGCAAACGCAGGCGCCGGCGCGGTGCGCCCGGACATGGGCTTCGACGAGCAGGCCCTGAGCCGCTGGATGCGGGCCAACGTCGACGGTTTCAGCGGGCCGATGACGGTTAGCCAGTTCAGGGGCGGCCAGTCGATCCCGACCTATCAGCTGACGACGCCCACGGCGAGCTATGTGCTGCGGCGCAAGCCGTCAGGGCTGTTGCTCAAGGGCGCCCACTCGGTAGAGCGCGAAGCACAGGTACAGCAGGCGCTGGGGCAGGTGGGCTTCAGCGTGCCGAAGATCTTCGGCCTGTGCACCGACGCGTCGGTGATCGGCACGCCGTTCTATGTCATGGAGCGCGTCGAGGGCCGGATTTTCTGGGATGCGCGTTTCTCTCAAGTCGGCGTCGAGGAGCGCCCGCGCTATTTCGACGCGATGAATGCAACCCTGGCCAGCCTGCACCGGATCGAGCCGGCCGACGTCGGCCTGGGCGACTACGGCAAGTCGGGCAACTATTTTGCCCGGCAGATCAATCGCTGGTCGCGCCAGTACCTCGAAGACGAGGCAGCAGGGCGCGATGCCAACATGGACCTGCTGTTGCGCTGGTTGCCCGAGCACATTCCGCTGGGCGACGAAACGCGCATCGTGCACGGCGATTTTCGCTGCGACAACATGATCTTCCACCCGGTCGAGCCGCGCGTGGTCGCGGTGCTCGACTGGGAGCTGTCGACCCTGGGCCATCCCTTGGCCGACTTCGCCAACCACGCGATGATGTACCAGATGCCCCCGGATATCGTCGCGGGGCTGGCGGGTGCCGACCTGGCCAGCCTCAACATTCCCACCCAGGAAGCGTACGTGGAGGCCTACTGCGAGCGCACCGGGCGCGATTCGATTGCGTCGTGGGAGTTCTACATCGCCTTCAACCTGTTCCGCCTGGCCGCGATCTTCCACGGCATCAAAGGCCGGGTGATCCGTGGTACGGCCGCCTCGGTGCATGCCCAAGAGCGTGCGCGCAGCTTCCCGGTGCTGGCTGAACTGGCGCGCAAGGCCATGGAGCGTTGCCGATGAACAGCCCGCTACTGCTTGACGTGCAAGACGGCATCGCCACCCTGACCTTGAACCGGCCCGGGCAAGGCAATGCCATCGACCTAGACCTGGCCAAAGCCTTGCTGCAGGCTGCCATTGCCTGTGACCAGGACGGCGCGGTGCGCTGCGTGGTGCTCACCGGCAGCGGCAAGTTGTTCTCCGCCGGCGGCGACCTGGAGGCGTTCGTGGCGGCCGGTGACGGCATCTCGGGGTTTCTCAGCGAGCTTGCCGGTACACTGCACCTGGCGATCTCCCGGCTGATGCGCATGGACAAACCGCTGGTGGTGCTGGTCAATGGCGCCGCCGCCGGTGCCGGCATGAGCCTGGCGCTGATCGGCGACATCGTCCTGGCGCCGCGCACCGCCTCGTTCACCCCGGCCTACGGTGCCATCGGCCTGAGCCCGGATGGCGGGCTCAGCTGGCTGTTGCCGCGCCTGGTCGGGCTGCGCCGCGCGCAGGAAATCACCTTGCTCAACCAGCGCGTGAGTGCCACCCAGGCCGAGCACCTGGGGTTGATCACCCGGGTGGTCGACGACGGTCAGCTCGAAGCCGAGGGCCGCACGGTTGCGCAGACCCTGGCGGCCATGCACCGCCCAGCCCTTGGCCGTATCCGCCAACTGTTGTTGGCCAGCCATGGCAGCGCGCTGGAGGCCCAGCTCGAGCAGGAAGCGCGCAGCATCGCCGGTTTGGCCTCGGCACCCTACGTCCGTGAAAAAGTCGCTGCGTTCGTTGCCCAGCGCACCCCCAAGAACAACAACAAGGAATCGACTCATGGCTGATGCTTATATCGTCGCAGCAGTGCGCACCGCCGGTGGCCGGCGTAACGGCAAACTCGCCCACTGGCATCCCGCCGACCTGGGCGCCGAGGTGCTCAACGCGCTGGTCGACCGTGCGGGCATCGACCCCGCTGCCGTGGATGACGTGATTTTCGGTTGCGTCACCCAGGCCGGCGAGCAGGCCTTTGCCTTCGCCCGCAACGTCGTACTGGCTTCGAAACTGCCGCAGTCGGTACCGGCCGTGACCATCGACCGCCAGTGCGGCAGCTCGCAGCAGGCCGTGCAGTTCGCCGCCCAGGCGGTCATGTCTGGGTTCCAGGACGTGGTCATCGCCGGTGGCGCGGAGAGCATGAGCCGCGTGCCGATGTTCTCCAACCTGTCGCTGCATGCGAAGGAAGGCATCGGCGTCGGCCCGTTCAGCGAACGGATTCAGGCGCGCTTCGGGGTCAAGAGCTTCAGCCAGTTTGCCGGCGCGCAGATGATCGCCGACAAGTATGGCTACGACCGCCTGACCCTCGACCGCTTTGCCCTGCAGAGCCACCAGCGGGCGGCGCAGGCCACCCACAGCGGCGCGTTTGCCGGCGAAATCATCGGCCTGGCCAGCGGCGATGGCATGCACCTGGTCGATGAGGGGATCCGCTTCGATGCCTTGCTGGAAGGCATCGGCGCGGTCAAGCTGCTGGAGGAGGGCGGGGTGATCAGCGCGGCCAATGCCAGCCAGGTGTGTGACGGTGCGTCCGGGGTGCTGGTGGTGAGTGAGCGCGCCCTCAAGCAATACGGCCTGACACCGATCGCGCGGATCGTCGACATGACCGTCACCGCCGGTGACCCGCTGATCATGCTCGAAGAGCCGATCTTTGCCACCCGCAAGGCGCTGAAACGCGCCGGCATGAGCATCGCCGACATCGACCTGTATGAAGTCAACGAGGCCTTTGCCTCGGTACCGCTGGCCTGGCTCGACGCCCTCGAGGCCGACCCGGCGCGGCTCAATGTCAATGGCGGAGCGATTGCCCTGGGCCATCCGCTGGGTGCTTCCGGGACCAAGCTGATGACCACCCTGATTCACGCGCTCAAGGCCAGCGGCAAGCGTTATGGCCTGCAGACCATGTGTGAAGGCGGCGGTATCGCCAACGTGACCATTCTGGAGGTGCTCTGATATGGCGTTTCGTAACCGCGTCACCGAGCTGCTGGGCATCCGCCATCCGATCGTCCAGGGCGGCATGATGTGGGTCGGCCGGGCCGAGCTGGCCAGCGCCGTCTCCAACGCCGGCGGGCTCGGCACCCTGACCGCCTTGACCCAACCGACGCCGGACGACCTGCGCCGCGAAATCGAGCGTTGCCGGAGCATGACCGACAAGCCCTTCGCGGTGAACCTGACCATCCTGCCGTCGGTCAACCCGCCGCCCTATGCCGAGTACCGCAGGGCGATCATCGAGTCGGGCGTGCGCATCGTCGAAACCGCCGGCAACAAACCGCAGGAGCATGTCGAAGCGTTCAAGGCCCATGGCCTGACCGTGATCCACAAGTGCACCGCCGTGCGCCATGCCGTGTCGGCGCAGCGCATGGGCGTCGACATCATTTCCATCGACGGTTTCGAGTGCGCCGGCCACCCGGGTGAGGATGACATTCCCGGCCTGGTGCTGATCCCTGCGACGGCCGACCAGGTAACCATCCCGATCATCGCCAGCGGCGGTATTGGCGACGGTCGCGGGCTGGCCGCGGCCATGGCCCTTGGTGCGGAAGGGGTGAACATGGGCACGCGCTTCTGTGCCACCCGAGAGGCGCCGATCCATGAGGCGATCAAGCAGTTTCTGGTCGACAATGACGAGCGCGCCACGCACCTGATCTTCCGCAAGTTCCACAACACCGGCCGAGTCGCGCGCAACAGCGTGTCGGACAAGGTTGTGAGCCTGTCGCAGGCGGCCGAGGCCACTTTCGAGGACGTGCGCAGCTATGTGTCGGGCGCCCGCGGGCGCGAGGCACTGGCCACCGGCAACCTGGATGCGGGGTTGATCTGGGCCGGTCAGATCCAGGGGCTGATCCACGACATTCCGAGCTGCCAGGTGCTGCTCGAACGCATGGTCCGCGAGGCCAGCGAGATCATTCAACAGCGACTCGGTCGCATGCTGGTGCAACGGCAGGAGATGGCATAAATGGACTACCGACATATCAGCGTCGAGCGCGAAGGGCATCTGACCCTGATCACGCTGCAGCGCCCCGAGGCGCACAACGCGCTCAACTACCGCGCCCATGAAGAGCTGGAGCATGCCTTCGATGCCTTCGCCGCCGACGACCAGCAATGGCTGGCGATTCTCACCGGCAGCGGCGCCAAGGCGTTCTGTGCCGGCCACGACCTCAAGCAGCAGGCCAGCGATGGCAGCCTGACCACGCCGCCGTCAGGCTTTGGCGGGCTGAGCGCGCGCTTTGATCTGCACAAGCCGGTGATCGCCGCGGTGAACGGCGTGGCCATGGGCGGCGGCTTCGAGCTGGCGTTGGCCTGCGACATCATCGTTGCTTCGTCCAATGCCCAGTTCGCCCTGCCCGAGGCCAAGGTCGGGCTGGCCGCACTGGCGGGCGGTATGCAGCGCCTGCCCGCGCTGATCGGCCTGAAACGCAGCATGGGCATGCTCCTCACCGGCCGCCGGGTGACCGCCAGCGAAGGGCTGAGCCTGGGCTTCGTCAACGAAGTGGTCGACGGCGACGTGCTGCTGGCCGCGCGCCGCTGGGCGGCCGAAATCCTCGCGTGCAGCCCGTTGTCGGTGCGTGCGACCAAGCAGGCGGTGATGCGTGGCGTCGATGTACCCGTCGCCCAGGCCCTGCACGAGCAGTGGGACTACCCGCAGGTGCAGGCGATGCTGGCCTCGCAGGATGCGATCGAGGGGCCCAGGGCCTTCGCCGAAAAACGCCCGCCCAACTGGCTCGGCTACTGATTCGACGCGTGCGGCCAACAATCACAACAAGAGGACAAGCCATGCACCCCCTGATACACGCCAGCACCTGCCCCGACACACCGGCCTGCATCCTGGCCGACAGCAACGCCGTGATGACCTATGCAGAGCTCGACGCCCGCGCCAACCAAGGCGCCCACCTGTTCCGCACGCTGGGCCTGGCACGCGGTGATACCCTCGCCGTGGTACTGGGCAATGACTTCGACATCTTCATCGTTGCCTGGGCTGCCCAGCGCTGCGGCCTGTACCTGACTGCCGTCTCGACCAAGACCTCGGCAGCCGATCTTGCCTACGTGCTGGACAACTCCGGGGCCAAGGTACTGATCGCCGGCGCGGCGTACTCCGAGGTGGCCGAGCAGGCCAGTGCCGAGCTCGGCTCGACAACGCTTCGAGTGTTCAGCCACGCACCCGGCCGCACTCCGTTCGCTGAAGCTTGCTCAGACCTGCCGACCACCCTGATCAGCGACCCCAGCGCGGGGATCGACATGCTCTATTCCTCCGGCATGACCGGCCGCCCCAAGGGCGTCAAACCGCAGCTGCCTACCGGCCCGATCGAGGCGATGACGCCCTTGATGAACATGGGCCAGACCCTCTACGGCATGGGCAGCGACAGCCAGTACTTGTCCACCTCGCCGCTGTACCACGCCGCGCCGCTGCGCTGGGCGATGGTCATCCAGCGCTTTGGCGGCACCGTGGTGATCATGAACCGCTTTGACGCAGAGCAATCGCTGGCGCTGATCGAGCAGCACCGCATCAGCCACGCGACCTTTGTGCCGACTCACTTCGTGCGCATGCTCAAACTGGCCGACGAGGTACGCTCGCGCTACGACTTCGCCTCGTTGCGCGCCGTGGTGCATGCCGCCGCGCCGTGCCCGATCCCGGTCAAGCAGGCGATGATCGCCTGGTGGGGGCCGATCGTGCATGAGTACTATTCGGGCACTGAAACCTGCGGCATCACCGCACTCGACGCCAACGAATGGCTGCGCAAACCGGGTTCGGTCGGCCGTGCGGTGCTCGGCAAGGTGAAAATCCTCGGGCCGGACGGCGAGGAAGTGCCGTCCGGCACCCAGGGTGATGTGTACTTCGCCGACGGGCCGAAGTTCGAATACCACAACGACCCGGAAAAAACCCGCAGCGCCCACAATGACCGTGGTTGGGCGACCCTCAACGACATCGGCTGGGTGGATGAAGAGGGCTACCTGTACCTGACCGACCGCAAGAGCTTCATGATCATTTCCGGTGGGGTGAACATCTACCCGCAGGAAATCGAAAACCTGCTGATCACCCACCCGGACATTGAAGATGCCGCGGTGATCGGCGCGCCGGATGAAGAGATGGGCGAGCGGGTGGTGGCGATTGTCCAGCCTCGGCGTGGCGTGGTCGGCGATACCGCGTTCGGCGAGCGCTTGCGCGGCTTCGTCCGCGCGCAGTTGGGTGGGGTGAAATGCCCGCAGCAGTTCGACTTTCGGGCTGAGCTGCCGCGTGAGCCTACCGGCAAGCTGATGAAGCGTTTGTTGAAAGCGGAGTACGAAGCCGCCTGTGCAGGGCAACCCTAGATGGCGTAGTTTTTCTATTCGGTAGTGGCAGAACAGATGATTTGCGAGGCGCTGGGCAGGGGAGGATAATCACGCCTCGCGGCGCAGCGCCTGCGAGACTCTCAGACCGCAATGGAGAAATCGGGTGAAGGGCTATTGGATCATTTTGAGCTCCGACGTCGTCGACGCTGAAGCACTGCAGGAATACGGCCGCCTCTGGGCGCCCATCGGCGAGCGCTACAGCGCCAAACTCAAGGTGCTGGAGCCGGGTGCCTTGCTGGAGCTGCACACTACCACTCGCGTGCTGGCCGTCGAGTTTGCCAGCTACGCGCAGGCCAAGGCCTGCTACAACGACCCGGCCTACACCGAAGCGAAGCACTTCGCCCTGCGCGCTTCACGCCGTGAGCTGATCATCATCGAAGGCAACCTGGCCTAGCGATTGTTCCGGAGGGTGGTATAACCGTGCCTCCGGATCTTTCACGGCATCGCCAGGGGCCAAGCACATGCGCATTGTCATTCCCGACGACTATCAGGACGTGATCCGCACCCTCGACTGCTACCGCCGACTGGCCGGGCACGAGGTCAGCGTCCTCCATCAGGTGCAACCGGCCACGCTGGATGAGCTGGCAACGCGCTTCGCCGAAGCCGACGCACTGGTCCTCACCCGCGAACGCACGCGCATCGACGCCGCGTTGCTCGACCGCCTGCCGAACCTCAAGCTGATCAGCCAGACCGGCAAGGTTTCCAGCCACCTGGACCTCGACGCCTGTACCGCACGCGGCATCGTCGTGACCGAAGGCCGTGGCTCGCCCGTGGCGCCCGCCGAACTGGCCTGGACGCTCATCCTCACTGCCCGCCGGCAACTGGTGCCAGCCATCGAAGCCTTCCAGCAAGGCCAGTGGCAGGTCAACCTCGGCCAGGCCGTGGCCGGTCAGACGCTTGGCATCTGGGGCTACGGCAAGATCGGCCAGCGCCTGGCGCGCTATGCCCAGGCGTTCGACATGCCGGTGCTGGTCTGGGGCAGCGACAGCAGCCGCGCCGCTGCCGCAGCCGATGGCCACCGCGCCGCCGTTTCGCGCGAAGCGTTTTTCGCTGAAGCGGACATCGTCAGCCTTAATCTGCGGCTGTCCGAACAGACCCGGCATGGGGTTGGCTTCGATGATTTGTCCAGGATGAAACCCGATAGCCTGCTGGTGAACGTCAGCCGCGCCGAGCTGATCGCACCGGGTGCGTTGCTCCAGGCGCTCGACGCAGGGCGGCCGGGCTATGCCGCGGTGGATGTCTACGAGCAGGAGCCGGTGCTCGACCGCGCCGACCCCTTGCTGCATCACCCGCGCGTGCTGTGTACCCCGCACCTGGGGTACGTGGAGAGGAATGGCTACGAGTTGTACTTTGGCGATGCGTTCGACAATGTGCTGGCGTTTTTTGCGGGAGAGCCGAAGAACGTGGCCAACCCGGATGCGTTGCCAGTGGCAGGCTATCCAGTCTGAGGTATAGGCGTATTGGGGCCGCTTTGCGGCCCTTTCGCGACACAAGGCCGCTCCCACAGTGTCCGCGCATGTCCTGGGAATATGGGCATAACGCGGTCGGTGTGGGAGCGGCCTTGTGTCGCGAAAGGGTCGCGCAGCGGCCCCGGCATTCTCAAGTGAACAGCATCACCATCAGAACTCCCACTTGCTGGTCAGCATCACATTACGTGGCTCGCCATAATACGTGGTGTCAAAGTTGCCCAGCCCGCTCAGGTAGCGTTTGTCGGTCACGTTGTTGGCGTTGACGGTAAAGCTCAGGTGCTGGTTGTACTGGTAGCGGGTCATCAAATCGAACTGGCTGTAGCCGCCTTGCTTGATACGCGTGTAGTCGCCGGCGGGGGCGCTGTAGATCTGCCCGTAGAAGCTGCTCTGGTAGCTCATGCCGCCGCCCACGGTGACTTGGTCGAGCGCGCCCGGCAGGCGGTAGCTGGTGAACAGCCGCACCACGTGTTCCGGCTTGGTGGTGCTCAACGGGTAGCCATAGATACGCTGTTGCTCCTTGTCGCGGGTGCGTGCGTAGGTATAGCCCGCCGAGAGGTTCCAGCCGGGCGTCAGCTCACCCGCCAGTTCCAGCTCGATACCTTGAGTGGTCGCGCCATCGATGGCTTTATAGATGCCCTCGTTGGTCTGCGGGTTGGTGCCGATCGACTGGGCGACGTTGTCTTGCTCGATGCGGAACAACGCCAGGCTGGCGTTGAGCTTGCCGTCCAGGTAGGCCGCCTTGAGGCCGGTCTCGTAACTGTCGCCTTCCACCGGCTCGAGGGTGGCGCCGTTGCTGTCCTTGTAGATCTGCGGCTGATAGATCGCGGTGTAGCTGGCGTACACCGAGTACACCTCGTCGAGGTCGTAGACCACACCCGCATAGGGCGTGACCACGCCGTGTTGCTGATAACTGGCGTGGGTGTCGTTGGCGCCATCGCCGGCAGAGTAGCGGTAGTCTTCGTTGTACTTGAAGGTGCTGAGACGGCTGCCGAGGATCACCGACAGGTCATCGGTGGGGCGCAGGCGGGTGGCCAGGTAGACGCCGTTCTGGCTTTGCGTGCGCTCGTACTTGCCGTTTTTCGGGAACTGCTGCTCGGCGAGCTCGCCATCCCAGTCGAAGATGCTCCCCGGGACCAGGCTGAACGCGCTGGTGTCGAACGTGGCGCCGGTCTGGCGCGAGTGCGAGGCCATCACGCCGGCCACCAGTTCGTGCTGCCGGCCGCCCAGGCTGAAGGGCCCGGTGACGTTGATGTCGGCGGTGTTCTGCACCCGATGACCTTCCCAGCGCCCCCAGTACAGGAACATCCCTTCGCCGGTGACAGGGTCCGGATTGCCGCCGCTGGCCGAGGCCAGGCGGGTGTCGTGGTCGGTGGTCTTCTGGTCGAGGCTGAACTTGAGCTTCCAGTCGTTGGCCAGGCCTTGCTCGAGGCTGGCGAAGTAGGTGGTGGAGTCGAAGTCGCGGCGGCTCCAGTCGGCACCCGGGTTGAAGCTGCGCGAGAAGTCGGTGCGGCTGCCGTCGGCGAAGTACACCGGGTTGCCGGTCCAGCTCGAGCCGCGTGGGGTCACGCTCTGCTTGTCGAGGCCGAAGGTGAGCAGGGTGTCTGGTGTGACATCGGCTTCGAGGATGCCGTAGAACACGTCCTTTTTCTGCTGGTAATGATCCTGGTACGACTTGCGGTCCTGATACGCGCCGACCACCCGGCCGCGCACGCTGCCACTGTCGTTGAGCGGGCCGGAGAGGTCGGCCTCGGTGCGGTAGTCGTCCCACGAGCCGGCACTGGCGCTGATCGAGCCCTTGAAGGTGGCGGTGGGCTTCTTGCGCACCAGGTTGACGGTGGCCGACGGGTCGCCCGAGCCGGTCATCAGGCCGGTGGCGCCCTTGATCACTTCGACGCGGTCGTAGGTGGCCATGTCGACATGGGTGGTGCCCTCGTCGTAGACGCCGTCGTAGATGCTGTTGACGCCGTCATACTGGTAGTTGGTGATGGCGAAGCCGCGCGCGGAGTACTCCATGCGCTCGCTGTCGTAGGCCTGCTGGGTGATCCCGGGGGTGTTGCGCAGCACGTCGCCGATGTCCTGCGAGCCTTGGTCGTCCATTTGCTGGCGGGTGACCACGGTGACCGACTGTGGGGTTTCGCGCAGGGTCAGCGGCAGCTTGGTGGCCGAGGCGGTGATGCCGGTGGTGTAGGAGCCGGTGGCCTCGGTGGTCTGGCCCAGGCCGAGGGCATCGACGTTGGTGGCACCGAGCTCGAGCGCGTTGCCGTCCTTGCCTGCACCGATCAGCACGTAGGCGCCGTTGGCCTGGCGCGCGGCTTGCAATCCGCTGCCGGCGAGCAAGGTGGCGAAGCCGCTGTCGACGGTGTACTGGCCGACCAGGCCGGGCGAGTTCAGGCCCTTGACTCGGGCGGCATCGAACGACAGGGCGAGGCCGGAGACGCTGGCGAATCGGCTCAGGGTTTCGGCCAGCGTGCCTGGGGCTACGTTGTAGGCGCGGGTCTGGCCGATGCGGGTCTCAGCGGCGAGGGTGGTCGTCGACCATGAGATACCGGCTACTGAGGCCAGTGGGATAAGGATTGCCAGAACGGCGTGCGGTCGGTGCATGGGGGTTGTGGTTCCCTGTCCAAGAATCGGCGATTTGAATCGAATGTGTTGGAGGGCCGAACGGGGGGTGGGAAAAGTGCAATGGTTTGGGATATTTTTTGGTTTTCGGGATTGTTGGGGGGCGCGTTTCGATTATCGAGCATATCCGTTTGATGTGGGGCGGCCACTGACGCCTTCCGCCCTTACGGCGGGTCACTTTTTTTCTTGGAAAAAAGTAACCAAAAACCGCTTGCTCCTGCATGCGGCCCTTCGCTGCGCTACGGGTTCCCTCACTCCGGTCTTGCTCCCGTGAGGACCGCGCCGGACGGGCCTTCCTGGCCCGCGGCGCTTGCCGGCCATCCATGGCCGTCACCTCACTTCGCAAGACCTCCGTTCGGCCTCCTGAAGTCGCAGTAAATCAAGATCACAAGCCAGATCAAGGGCCAGATCAAGTACCAAGGCAACGGCTGGCGAATCGCTGCGCTCTCGCTGGTTTATAAGAGCAGTACAGCGCGTCAGCGCCAGAATTTGCATTGGCAGTTCCGGCCCTATCGCGGGCAAGCCCGCTCCTACAGGTGGGCGCGGTCCTTGTAGGAGCGGGCTTGCCCGCGATGATCAGATACCCACCACAAATGTCACTATCGAAGATAACGCCAGCCCAGGCGCCACTTCTAACTTGGCGACCTCAGGAGGGCGATTCGCACGAGGGTCAAGCCTTGGCTTCTACGGTCACCCAGTAGCGGGTGCGGCGAACGATTTTTACCGGGAAGGAGCTCTGCAGCGCCGCCAAGGCGAGGTCGGTGTCGGTGATCGGGAAGGTACCGGAGACTTTCAAGGCCGCAACTTCAGGTGCGCAGCGCAAGAAGCCGGGGCGATAACGCGACAGCGCGTCGATCAGCTGGCCCAGTGGCTGGTC
The DNA here is from genome assembly GCF_900536025.1 of Pseudomonas reidholzensis. Classification (GTDB taxonomy): domain Bacteria; phylum Pseudomonadota; class Gammaproteobacteria; order Pseudomonadales; family Pseudomonadaceae; genus Aquipseudomonas; species Aquipseudomonas reidholzensis. The sequence goes on along the minus strand of NZ_UNOZ01000017.1, from coordinate 40,082 downwards.
GATGGCGATCAGGCTGCCGTCCTGCCAGGACCCCACCGACGCATCGTTGTTACGCACCGGGCCGATCCCCGAGGGGCCGAACGCGGCACGTTCACCGGCTTCCAGGCGCAGCCCGGGGCTGGCGCCGACGCTGAGCTGCACGGCTTTTTCCAGCACCGCCACCTCGCTGCCGTGCTCGTCGGTAGAAACACTGAAGCGCGTACCCAGCGCCAACACGCGGCCATCGCGGGTATCGATCATGAACGGCCTGCCGGCGGCGTCTGGCGCGGTGGAGATCAGTGCCCGACCGCGGCGCAACAGCAGCAGGCGCTGCTGGCCGTCGAAGTGCGTATCGACCTCGCTGTCGGTGTCCAGCAGCAGCTGGCTGCCATCCGCCAGGCTGATCTCGCGGCGTTCGCCGACTCCGCTGCGGTAGTCGGCGGTCCACAGCCTTGGCCCGTCGCTGCGCCAGGCGATCGCGCCGAGCGTGGCGCCGCCGAACAGCGTCGCCATGCCCAGCAGCACGTGCCGGCGTGCCGTGCCCGCGCCGAGCAGGGTGGCGGACGCCAGCCTGGCGGGCAGGCCATCGATGTGCTGGGTGACCGCCTGCATGCGCTGCCAGACCTCTTGGTTCAGCGCGCTGGCCTGGTACCAGCACTGCCAGCGTGCGTGGTCTGCGGCCGTGGCACTGCCGGACGACAAGCAGGCGAACCAGCGCGCGGCTTCGCGCACAGCGTCTTTCTGGGCGAGGGTAGGCGGCTGGCTCACAGGCTTTGCTGCCATTGCAGCAGGCAGCAATGCTCCATGGCCTTGGCCATGTCGTTGTTCACGGTGCGCAGGGAGACGCCCAACTGCTGGGCGATCTGCGCATAGGTGCAGCCATCGAGCTGCGACAGGATGAACACCTGGCGAACCCGCGCGCCGAGGCCGGCGAGCATCTGGTCGACCTCGACCAGCGCTTCGAACAGGATCGCCTGGGTCTCGACGTCCGGCACTTCGTTGCACGGCAGATGGCTCAGGGTGTCGAGGTAGGCCTGTTCGAGCGAGCGCCGCCGGAACAGGTCGATCATCAGCCCTTTGGCGACCGTCGAGAGAAATTGCCGCGGCTCGCGAATCTCCGGTGCATTCCGCGCCTTGAGCACTTTGACGAACGTATCCTGCACCAGGTCGGCCGCGTCGCACGGGCTGTCGACACGTCGCCGCAGCCAGCCGCGAAGCCAGGTGTTGTGCTCGAGGTAGAGTTTGTTGACGGCGCCGTGAAGGGCGGAGGAGTCAGCCGACATGGCCTGAGTCTCAAATGGTAATTGATCGCATTATTATTGATGTTCGGGCCAAGCCGCAAGCGTGTTGTAGCCACTCATCCAAAGCGCCTCGCTGCGAGCGAAACCTCAGTGTTGGCACGAAACTTTCATTGCATCCCCGGACTCTGTCGTTATGGGGTGACGTTCACCTTTCAGTCCCGACCAACAAAAACAAGCGGGGTGCTGTATGAGTTGTCTGATCTGTGCAGGCCACGCCGACTCCATCGAGTGCGCTCAAGGGTGGGAACAGCGTGAGTGTGCTGACTGTGGATGTTACCGGATGTCACAAACGCTCATCCTGACCATGATGGAGGAAGGGCAGATTTTCGATGCGCGCAAGATGCGCCTCTGGCTCGAGATGCGCCGCGGTGTGATGCCGATCCCAAATATCGACCTTGAGGAAGCCATTCTGGTGCAGTAGTGGTGCTGCAGCGGGGCTTACCGCGCACCTGACGCGCGCAGCCTACAGCGCCTGCTTGCACAGCTTGTAGCCGACGCCATGGACGGTATGGATCAGCGGGCAATCGAAGTGCTTGTCGACGATCACCCGCAACAGGTGAATGTTGGTGCGCAGGTTCTCGGTCCGCGGGCTGTCCTTGCCCCACAGGTATGCCTCCAGCTCTGCCCGCCGGACGATGTTCGGGCTGTTGCGCATGAGCAGTTCGAGCAGTTTGCGCGTCGTCGGTTTCAGCTTCAGCGCTTTGTCGGCCCTGGACACCTCAAGCGTGTCCAGGTCGAAGCGCAGGTCGGCCACCACCAGCAGATGGCTGGTTTTCGGCTGCCGCCGCGCCGCCACGGCCTGGACCCTGGCCAGCACCTCGGACATGGCGAACGGCTTGACGATGTAGTCGTCGGCACCGGCCTTGAAGCCGGTCAGGCGGTCGTCCAGCTCGTCCCGCGCACTGAGCATGACGATCGCCACGTCCGACTTCGAATGCTCGCGCAGGCTACGGCAGATCTGGTTGCCGTCGATGCCCGGCAGCATGACGTCGAGGATGATCGCGTCATAGCGGTTCGACGCCGCCAGGTGCAAGCCGGTGAGGCCGTCGAGGGCGCCGTCGACGTCGTGCCCTCTGAGTTCGAGAAACTCCATCAGGTTGTCATGAATGTCACGGTGGTCCTCGACAACTAATATCTTCATTTGACGGCTCGTCGTGTTTCGGTGGTCTGCAGCACGGTGTCTCCAGGAACACGGGGTAGGCGCGGGGGGAGCCCAGTCGACACTCCGCCTCCCAGGTGGCTGCACCTTAGGTGGCGGGGTGTTGGAGGAGGGTGAAGCAAATGTGAAAAAAGCCTTGCTATGCAGCGTTTCGACGCCCGTTCTCCACTGCCAACGATTGCCGCGCCGGGGCTGCCACGGCCTAGCGCAGCCCCAGCAGCCGGTCCAGGGACAACGCCCCCGCGCCGCGGCTGACCAGCAGCAGGAGCAGGCCGGCCCAGCACAGGTGGGTGGGCCAGGCATCGGGATAGACGAACACCTCGATCACTGTGGTCATGGCCAGCAGGGCCAGCGCGGAGAGCCGGGTGCACAGGCCCAGCACCAGCAACAGCGGGAACAGATGCTCGGCGTAGGTCGCCAGGTGGGCCGCCAGCCAGGGCGAGACCAGCGGCAGGGCATAGTCGGTCTGGAACAGCTCATAGGTGCTGGGGGTGATGCTCAGCCAACCTTCGACCTTGGTCCGGCCGGAAAGGAAAAACACCGAGGCGATGCCCCAGCGTGCGATCAGGCACAACAGGTTATCGCTGAGCAGCCGTTGCAGGTGCTCGGCAGACTGGTTCCAGTGCTGGCGCAGGCCGTGAGGCAGGGTGCTGGAGAGGTGGGTGTGCATGGCGGTTCCTTCACTTGAACGAGAGCGGACGAAAGACCTGGGCCTGCAGCAACCGACCGAGCAGGTCGGTGAAGTCCAGGTCGGGTTGGCACTGCTCGGCAAGCAGCGAGGCGGTTTCCAGTGAATGGCCGGCCGCGCAGGCATCGAGAAAGGCGCAGCCGCCTCGCTCCAGCGATTGGTCGCTCACACCCTGGTCATCGCCGCACAGCAACACGCCTTCACCGACCCAGGGTTGCCCGGCAGGCAGGGCCAAGCCGTCGCGGCTAGCGCGCCAGAGGCTGTAGAGCGGGTGCTCGGCGCACCAGTGCCAGCGCACGCTGCTGCGTGGGGTAAGGTGACTGCGGGCCAGGTCGGCGGCGGTCATCCCGGCCAGGTCGGCCAGCGCCAGGCGCGGATCGTCGGCGGCGCTGAAGGCTGCGCACCAGGCCCAGTCGACCCGCGCAACATCCGCCAGGTATGGCAGCTGGTGATGCCCTTGCAGGTCGTCGAGAAACGCCGCAAAGGTCTCGCCGTAGCAGATCAGCCGCACGTCGCTGGGGGGCGACTGCTGCGCATAATGGCGCGCTGCGCTGTGCATCCATTCAGGCCCCACCAGGGTTTGCACACTGGGGAAGTTGGCGCACAGCGCATCGACACAGCCCGCCAGTACCGTGTTGCGGTACACCGCGAATGCCGGCTGTTCAGTCAGCCCCGCCAATGGCGGCCCGCCGCGCCGCTGCAGCGCGTCGACAAACGCCTGCTGAAACTGGCCGAGGGTGAGGTTCATGACAAGCCTCCAGCACGATCGAGCAGCCCTTGGGCCAGGTCGCGTTCAGCCAGCAGCTCGCTGAACGCAGGCAGGTTACCGTCGCGTTCGATCAAGGTCGGGCGAGGGCCTATGCGCTGGATCAACGCCCGGTACAGCGCCCAGACCGGCTCGGCGACGGTCGCGTCATGCGAGTCGATCAGCAGTGCGCCCTGGGCGTCATCGCTGTACCCGGCCAGGTGCACTTCGGTGACGGCCTGTACCGGGAAGCAGCCGAGGTAATCGGCCGCGCTGTAACCGAGGTTGTGGGCACTGACATGGACATTGTTGACGTCCAGCAGCAGGCCGCAGCCTGTACGCCGCACCAACTCGGCAAGAAAGCCGGTTTCGTCCCAGTCGTGCCCCTCAAGGCGCAGGTAGTGACTGGGGTTTTCGATGGAGATGCGGCGGCCCAAGGCATCCTGGGTGCGCTGGATATTGTCGCTGATGCGCGCCAGTGCCTCGGCGCTGCGCGGGAAGGGCAGCAAGTCGGGGAGGTATTGACCGCGCCAGGTCGACCACGCCAGGTGCTCCGACACCAGCACCGGCTGCACCGCGTCGATCAACCTGCGCAAGCGCTGCAGGTGCAGCGCATCCGGTTCGGCGTCGGCCGCCAGTGACAGCGCAACGCCATGCAGTGACAGCGGATGCTGCTCGGCGATGCGCCGGAGCCAAGCCAGCCGCGGGCCACCGCACAGGTAGTTTTCCGCATGCACTTCAAACCACAGACCCTGCGCGCAGCACGCCAAGGCCTGGGCATAGTGTTCGGCCTTGAGCGAGAGCCCGGCGCCGATTGGCGTAACTGCGTTCATGGTCGCTCGCCTGTGCTCAGGATTTCATCGGGGTCAGCGAACCCATGCCATGCGGGGTCTTGATCGACGTGCAGGTGCCAGCAGGGACGTTTTTCCAGTGCATGGCGTCGTAGTCTTTCTTCGCGCTGCCTGCGCAACTGGTGCCGGCGCCGGCCTTGCAGTCATTCTTGCCGGCCATGGCGACGCCGTAGCACTTCTCCATGGCTGCGCCATTGCTGGGTTGAGCGGTGCTGTCACCGGCGGCCATGGCGACGCCTGCCAGTGAAGCGAGGGCGAGGGCGGCGGTGGCGAGGGCGAGGGTTTTCATGGTGATGTCTCCAGAGGATGGGGCCGTGGCGAGTTACCGGCGGCTCACTGAGTAATTCGTGGGCTACCGCGATCGGGTTACAGCCGCCGCAAAATATTTTTGCGCCCGCCTGCGCAGCACCTACCTTATGAAGGGACGTGCGACGTTCGACCGGACGCGCGCGCGCCCATCGCGTGAATAAATCCACTGATGCTGTAACCCTGGCGGCCGATGCAACGAACTAACCCACATGACCTGCTGATGACCCGCGAGCTGGAGTTGCAGGCCCTGTTGCTGCGAGGGCTGGCCGGGGACGCCGTGGCCTATCGCGAGTTTCTCGCGGCGCTGGCGCTGCATGTGCGCGGTTTTCTCCGACGGCGTCTGGCCGCGCGACCGAGCGAGGTCGAAGACCTGCTGCAGGAGGTGCTGCTGGCGGTGCACAATGCCCGGCATACCTACCAGGCGCAGCAGCCACTGACCGCCTGGGTGCAGGCGATTGCCCGCTACAAGCTGGCTGACTACCTGCGTGGCTATGGCCGCCGCGAGGCACGGCATGCACCCCTGGAAGACGATGACGAGCTGCTCGCCTGCAGCGATGAAGCGCAGAGCGACGCCAGCCGGGACCTGCTCAAGCTGCTCGAATACTTGCCGCCACGCCAGCGCCTGCCCATCGTCCACGTCAAGCTCGAGGGCTTGTCGGTAGAGCAGGCCGCACGGATCACCGGGCTTTCCAGCTCGGCGGTAAAAGTGGGCATCCACCGCGGCTTGAGGGCCCTGGCCAAGCTGATCCAACGTAGGAACGACGATGAAGACCGATGACTTGATTGCCCTGCTGGCCACCGCCGAGGCGCCGATTGACCGGCATGCCCTGGTTCGGCGCCTGGCAGTGGCCGTGCTCGCAGGCCTGCTGGCAGCGCTGGTGCTGGTGGTGGCGATTTACGGCGTGCGCAGCGACCTCGCCGAGGTCGCGCGCACGCCGTTGTTCTGGGCCAAAGTGGCACTGCCGGCCAGCCTGGCGCTGCTCGGCCTGGGCTTGACCCAGCGGTTGGCCAGGCCGGGGATGAGGGGCGGTGCACTGTGGGGCTTGCTCGGCCTGCCGTTGCTGCTGGTCTGGCTGGGGGCGTCGATCAGCCTGCTCGGGTCGCCGGTCGAAGCCCGTGCCGAGCTGGTCTTCGGACGCACCTGGCGCACCTGCGCGCTGAACATCACGCTGCTCTCGCTGCCAGTCCTGCTGGGCATCTTCTGGGCCTTGCGCGGCCTGGCACCGACCCGTCTGCGCCAGGCCGGCGCTGCGGGAGGTTTGCTCGCCGGTGCCACCGCGACACTGGTGTACTGCCTGCACTGCCCGGAGATGGCGGTGCCGTTCTGGGGCGTGTGGTACCTGCTGGGGATGCTCCTGCCGACGCTGCTTGGGGCTGCCCTGGCGCCGCGCGTGTTGCGCTGGTGAAGCGCTAGCCCGTCAGTACGGGCGAGGCGTCACAAGGGTCTGACCAGAGGGGAGCTTGCGCGCTTTGCGCTTGCTGGCGTGCCAAGGCCCGGTGCTTCTTGCGCCGGTACATGTCGCCATCGGCATGGCTGAGCAGGGTATCGGCGTCTTTGCCGTCGGTGGGGTAACAGGCGACACCGATACTGCAGGAGGGCAGTTTGATCGGGCCGAAGTCAGCGTCCAGTGGCTCGGCCATGACCCGGGCGATCTGCTCGACCTTGGCCAAGACCGCGTCCTCGGAAGCGACATCGGTCAACAGCACGATGAATTCATCACCGCCCATCCGCGCCACGGTATCGGTTGCACCCACGCAGCGCTCCAGGCGCCGGGCAATCATGCACAGCACCTGGTCGCCCGCCGCATGGCCATGGCCATCATTGATGCCCTTGAAATCGTTGATATCCAGAAACAGCAACGCCAGCCGCTGCTGGTCACGCTCTGCTGCGTGCAGGGCCGACGCCAGCCGCTCATTGAACAGCGAGCGGTTGTTGAGCTTGGTCAGCGGGTCATGGTGGGCGAGGAAGCGCAGCTCGTCCTCGGCCTGGGTGAGGGCCGTGACGTTGCGTGCGACACCGATGCGGGCGCCGACTTCGTCAGACCAGAAGGCCGCCCAGAGGATATGCACGACGCCGCCGTCCTTGCGCACATAGCGGTTGCGAAAGTCGAAGTGGGGCGTGCCGTTCATTACCCGCACGATCGACGCCCGGGTCGCCTCGAGGTCGTCGGGGTGCATGTAGCGAGTGATCGGGGTGCCCGTCAGCTCGTCCGCACGGTAGCCCAGCAGCGCCTCACAGGCGGCGCTGACGAATACGATGGTATTGTCCGGGTCGACGACGAACACGGTGTCCAGCATCAAGTGGATCAGCTTCGGGTAGAGCGCTTGCAGGTCAACGGGCATACGACGTCCGGTACAGATAGCTCGATCGTGATCCTGGCGGAAATGGCGGCAGCGAATCGCCCGGCAGGCTTGCCCTCGGGGCGGTGAAGTCAGTTGGCGGTCGCCACGCCGCGACAGCATACACAGGATCGTACCCGCGCCACTACCTCGCCCGCCGGTCACTCATCGGCAAGCGCAGGCGCAACGCGGCGGGATATCTGGGCGCAGGCTTACTGGACGTTGTTCAGCTTGATCACATCACCGGAAATGGTGGTGGTGTAGCCACTCAGGACCCACGCCCAGAACCAGTTTTCCTGCACTTGGGTGTTGATCAGCGCGTCGCCGCCCTTGGCCTTGATGGCCGCGTTTTGCGCGCGCACGAAGCGGCTGTTCTGGCGGATCGGGATGATCCCGAACAGCATCAGGCCGGTGGCGCTGGCCTCGCTGTGGCCCAGCACGGTGTATTGGCTGCTGTCGTACTGGGTGGACTTGATCGGCGCGCCGGTGCACCCGGCGAGTACCAGGCCGAACACGCCGGCGACGACGACTTTACTGAGGTAATTCATTGAACAGCTCCATGGCAACAGACGGGATCCAATTCCCGCGGCTTGCCATTGACCCAGGGTCGTGGGTCGAGTTCCACGTCGGCCGGTGCTTTTTCGTCAGTGCCCACCGCCCGGCAGTGGCGTTGACGGCCAGTGTGCACTAGCGTTCAGCTAACTATCCCATTCGCCCGGCAGGGACCCGAGCAGCGATCTATTGCGGAGTCCCAGCATGCCCGACCTGCGCCCAAATCCGATGCTGCGCCTGGATTATCGTGCCGAGCAGTCGATATTTCACGGTTTCCTGCAACAGGCCAGGCGCACGCCCGAGGCCACGGCGATCATCGCTGCACACGCTACCTGCAGCTATCGCCAGCTGGAGCGGATCAGCCAGGGCATTGCGGCGTACCTGCTGGAACGCGGCGCCCGTGAAGGTGACCGGGTGGTGATTGTCGCCAGCCGCTGTGCCGGCCTGGTCTACGCGATGCTCGGCGCCTCGCGGGCGGGCCTGACCTTTACCGTCGCCGACGTCGCTTACCCCGCCGCGCGGGTCGAGCAGATCGTGCGCACCCTCGAGCCCGCCTTTGTCTTGCTCTGTGGCGACGCCGAGGTCGGCTTCGCGGCAGGCCCTGCATTACCGCAACGGGTCAGCGTGCCGGAAGCCCCGACTGAAGCGTTCGACCAGTTCGCCTGTGATCAGCAGACGCGGCTGCCCGAGGTCGACCCGACGCAGCCGGCCTACATCACCTTTACCTCGGGCAGCACCGGCGAACCCAAAGGCATCGTCACCCATCACGCGCCGCTGGTGCACTTCATCGAATGGCATGTGGGGCGACATGGCTTCACGGCCGATGACTGTTTTTCCCTGGTATCGGGGCTAGGCCATGACCCGGTGTACCGGGACGTGTTCACGCCGCTGTCGATCGGCGCGAAGATCATCTGCCCCGCCCAGGCGACCCTGATCGACCCGGCGGCCCTGGCGGCATGGATTGACCAGCATGGCGTGTCGGTGATGCACCTCACGCCGCCGCTGGGCCGGCTGATCGAAACCGGTGCCCGGCTCGAGGCGTTGACCTTCGAGCGCCTGCGCTATCTGTTCTGGGGCGGCGATGCGCTCAGCCCTGCGCTGTTCGCACAGATGCGGGTGATCGCCCCCAACGCCGTCAGCGTGAATTTCTACGGGACGACTGAAACCCCCCAGGCGATGGCCTTTCATCAAGTCGACCCGCACGCCGATCATCACCGTATTCCATTGGGCAAAGGCATCGACGGCGCACAACTGCTAGTCGTCAACGACGCCAATCGACTGGTCGCTGAAGGCGAGGTCGGCGAGATTCTGATTCGCAGCCCCTACCTGTCGCTGGGTTACTGGGGTGACACGGCGATGACCGGGGAGAAATTCGTGGTCAACCCGTTTACCGGGGCCGATGGCGATATCTGTTACCGCACCGGTGACCTTGGCAGCTACCTTGGCGACGGCAGCGTCAGCTTTCTGGGGCGTGCGGACAGCCAGGTGAAGATCCGCGGCCATCGTATCGAACTGGCTGAAATCGAGAATGCCATCGCCCGCCATCCGTTGATCAAGCAGTGTGTCGTGCAGGCCAATCACGACAGTTCGAGTGTGCGCCTGGTGGCGTATTGCGTGGCGCAACAGCCGGTGTCGGCCGCGCAATTACGCGAGGCGCTGACGGCGCAACTGCCCGACTACATGGTCCCGGCGGCATTCATGTTCATCGACGCGATGCCGCTGACACCCAATGGCAAGATCGACCGGCGCGCACTGCCTGCAGCCTTCGACAGCGCGGCTACCCGCGCGACCAGCACCCGCCAGGCGCTGTCACCGCAGGCCGCCCAACTGAGCGAGGCCTGGGCGCAGATCCTCCAGGTGCCGCACCTCGATGCCGAGCTGAACTTCGTCGAACTGGGCGGCGACTCGCTGTCGTTCGTCCAGGCCTCGCGCGTGCTCGAAGAGCGGCTCGGCCACCTGCCGCCGCGCTGGGAGCTGACCCCGGTGCGGCAACTGGCCGAGCTGGCCAGCCGACCCCAGGCCGCCAGGCCATTGCTGCGGACCATGGAGCTGCCGGTGTTCGTGCGGATGGTCTCGATCATCCTGATCGTCATCGGCCACCTGCACCTGTTTTCGACCTGGAGCATCGGTGGCGAGACGACGGTGCTGTTCCTGATTTCCGGCATCAGCCTGGCCAGGTTCCAGTTCAAGGCCATCGAAGAGCGCGGCGACGCCCGCATGCTGGCACGCTCGGTGGCCAGCATCGCGGTGCCGACGGTGCTCTACACCGTGCTGACCCAGGTGCTGTTCGACCGGGTGCACTGGCAATCGCTGTTGATGATTTCCAATTGGTACACCCCGCAGCAGGTCGGTCATTTTCATTACTGGTACATCGAAGTGCTGGTGCAGATGCTGTTGATCATCGGCCTGGTGCTGTCGGTCAAGCGCGTGCGCATGATCATCATGGCCAACCCGTTCCGTTGCCTGGTGGTGGCCTCCTGCGCGCTGTTGGCAACCGATATCCTGCTCAGCCTGTTCGTCTTCGACGCGGCCCCGTTGTTCAACCGGGTGCCGCAGCACTACCTGGCGATCATGGTGCTGGGCATGGCCGTGCATTTCGCCCAGTCGGCGGCGCAGAAGTGCGCCGCCAGCGTGGTGGCGATCCTGCTGATCGGCGTGCTGGACTTCCCCGCCCTGGCGCAGTACGGCTGGCAGGCGCTGGCGAGCATGAAGCACATCGATGTCGCCTTGCCGGCGGTGCTTGCGTTGATCTGGCTGCGCTCGGTGGTGGTGCCTGGCACGGTGGCGCGGGCAGGCGCGGTGATCGCGTCGTCGACCCTGTTCATCTACCTGACGCATTTCCAGTTCCAGTCCGTGGCCCGGCGCATCAGTGATGAGCCGGCCGTCGCGGTGCTGCTCGCCATCGTCGGTGGCGTGGTCGTCGGCTATTGCTGGAACACCCTGGCGCGGGTGGCCCTGCTGCGCTGGAACAAACGCAGGCAAAAGCGCCCGCAAGAAACGCTCGAGCGGGTCGCCTGATAGTCAGGGAAAGATTTCATCGTCTTGGGCTTGCCCTGCACCCGGCCGCTGTTAGAAGGTTGGACGGCGGCAGGTAGCCGCACACCTCAGGCAACCAGGACGCGTACGTGGCCCGCTCAGCAACCTTGCAAACCCCTACCGCCGATACCGTTCCCAGCGCCCGCCAGGCGATGGGGATCGCCTTGCTGGTGGCGGTCACCTTCTTCATGGAAAACCTCGACGCGACGGTGATCACCACGGCGTTACCGCAGATGGCCAAGGATTTCGGCGAGTCGGCCGTCAGCCTCAACGTCGGTATCAGTGCGTACCTGCTGGCGGTAGCGATCTTCATTCCGCTGAGCAGTTGGCTGGCGGATCGGCTGGGCGCACGCGGGGTGTTTGCCGCGGCGATCTGCCTGTTTACCGTGGCGTCGATCCTCTGTGGCGCCGCGTCGAGCCTTGAGTGGTTTGTCCTGGCGCGGGTGCTGCAGGGCATCGGCGGGGCCTTGATGGTGCCGGTGGGCAGGCTGGTGGTGCTGCGCATCACCGAGAAAAAGGACCTGGTGCGGATGTTGGCGATCATTACCTGGCCAGGCCTGGCGGCGCCGGTGCTGGGGCCGCCGATTGGCGGGTTTCTGGTGACCCATTTTTCCTGGCCGTGGATCTTCTACCTCAATGTGCCCTTGGGCATCGTGGCCGGCTGGGCGGCGTTGCGCTTGATACCGAGCACGCGAGCGGTCGAGTCCCGGCCTTTCGACGTGGTCGGCTTTGTGCTCCTGGCCGGTGCGTGCGCGGCGTTGTTCACTGGGCTGGAGTGGCTCGGCACGCCTGAGCCGGGCCAGCTGGCCAAGGGTGCCGGGCTGGTGGTGCTCGGGCTGGCGCTGACGTTTGCCTCGATTCGGCACTGCCAACGGCACCCGACGCCGTTGCTGCCGCTGGACGCGGCGGCCATCGCGACCTTCCGGGCGAGCATCTTTGGCGGCACGCTGTTTCGTGCGTCGATCAGTGCGCTGCCGTTTCTGCTGCCCTTGTTGCTGCAGGTGAGCTTTGGTCTGTCGGCGGTCGATGCGGGGTTGCTGGTGTTGGCGATCTTTGCCGGCAACCTGGCGATGAAGCCGTTCACCACGCCGTTGATGCGCCGCTTCGGCATGCGCCAGGTGCTGCTGGGCAATGGCCTGATCGGCGTGGTGGCGGTGTTGGGCTGCCTGACGTTCGAGGCCGATACGCCGTGGTGGTGGATGGCCCTGGTGTTGTTCATCAGTGGGCTGTCGCGCTCAATGCAGTTCACTTGCTACAACGCCCTTGGCTTTAGCGAAGTGCCCAAGGACCGCATGAGCCAGGCGTCGACGCTGTTCAGCATGTTTTTCCAGCTGGCGATGGCGTTGGGGGTAGCGGTCTCTGCGTTGCTGCTGCAGCTGTCGATGAAGGTTCAGGGGCATATGGGGGCGGTGCAGGTCAGTGATTTTCACTGGGCGTTCGTCGGTATTGCGCTGACTGGCGTGGTCGCGTTGGTCGATGCCCTGAAGCTGCCGGCGAATGCTGGCGAGCAGGTGTTGGCGCGCTAGAAGTGTGCTGGCAGCCCGGGCCTCTTCGCGGGTAAACCCGCTCCCACAGGGACCGCGCTGTTCTGGAGCTTTGCGCGGATACCTGTGGGAGCGGGTTTACCCGCGAAGAGGCCGGGGCTGCCAGTGCAAGTCTTACTGCGTCAGCAACATCGCTCAGCGGTTGTGCAAGACCTGGCGGGCCTTGTCGAGCGCCAGCTTGGCGCGGTCGTAGGCGCTGACGCCTTGCTCCAGCAACTGCCGGGTGGGGATCTCGAGGCTGAGCGGAATCTGCGCGGGCAGGGCGTTCAGCAGGCCGTGCAGGTCACAGTCGCCATCGCCGGGGAAGCGCCGTTCGTTGCGCGCCTGACGGAGGGTTTCCGCCATGTCGTCCGGGCGCGGGCCGGCCACGTCGCACAGCTGCGCATAGCGAAAGCGCTGCGGCGCCTCGGCCGTGGCCGCTGCCAGCTCGGCGAGCGAGGAGCCGGAGCGGTTGAAGTGAAAGGCGTCGATCAGCACGCTGGCATTGCGCCGCCCGGCCTGCTCGACGATGCGCAGCGCCTGGGTCAGGTCGCGTGCGTCGGTCCACGGCATGAACTCCAGGTGCGGGTAGATCCCGTAAGGGCCGGCCAGGTCACACAGGGCGGCGAAGTTATCGCTGAGCCGCGCCTCATCGGGGTCGTTACCGGCGACCAGTAGCTCGCTTGCGCCAAACTCGGCGCCGACCTCCAGAATCTGCCGAAACTCCATGACCTGGGTCTGCGGCTTGAGACGCAGGATCTCGATGTCCAGCACCTTGATCCCGGTGTCGCTGAGGCGCTGGCGCGTCTGCCGGCGCAGTTGCGCATCCGCCACCAGCGGGAAGTGGTGTTCTTCCGGCGTTGCCGGTTCGAGGCGCAAGCCGACGTGGCTGTACCCGGCACGCGCCGCGACGTCCACCATGTCGGGCGGCGAGAGTTCCAGTACGGTCAGGGCAGCCAGGGAAAATACTTGATCGCTCATGCTCGACGCTCGTTCTCCAATCAAAAAAAGGCGCGTCCTGGTTCCGACAACGGAGGCCGGGAGCGGCTGTCTTTTTAGTTAGAACTGAGTTCCAGTTTTAAATCAAGCGAAAAACAGACCCGTCGAATGAAACCGATTTTCCGGCCTTTTTAGCGTTCGATAACCGCCCCCAACCCGGTTTCGCAGATTGACCAATGGCATTTTCACCCAGCAAACACGGGGTGTTTGACACTGGTGGCAAAACTGGAATAGTTTTCCAGTCATCCGCAAAATCCAAATGCCGAGGGCGCCTTGCGTGCCACGCTGGAGACCGTTATGCCAAGCGCAGTGAGTACTACCGAAGCCACCGTCACAGGGTTGTTGGAGCGTGGCCTGGCCATCCTCGAACTGCTCGCCAGCAGTGCCGAAGGCGTGCCGCTGACCGAGATCTCCGAGGCGTTGCAGATCCCTCGCAGCGCGACCCACCGGTTGCTGAACATCCTCTGTGAAAACGGCTATGCCCGTCAGGAGCAGGAGCGCGGCACCTACGTGCTGACCTCGAAACTACAAGTGCTGGCATTCACCCACCTGGGCGCTGACGGCACCCTCGACGCGGTCCAGCCGGTGCTCAACCGCCTGGCCGCCGAGGTCGGTGAGCTGGTGCGCCTGTCGGTAGTCGACGACGATCGGCTGACCTGGGTAGCCCGTGCCCAAGGGGCCCGGGCCGGGTTGCGCTATGACCCGGACATGGGCAAGGAGGCCAGGCTGTCGTGCTCGGCGAGTGGTTATGCCTGGCTATCGACCATGGACAACGCGCGGGCGTTGGCCCTGGTGGCGCAGCAGGGCCTGGGTAGCGTCGAGGACTACGGCCCCCAGGCGCCGCAAAGCATCGAGGCCTTGTTGCCGCGTATCGAGGCGGCGCGAAGCGTGGGCTACGCGGTGGCCATCCAGACCTTTGCCGACTGGATGGCGGCCATCGCCGTCCCGGTGGTGCATCCGCTCAGTGGCAAGGTGATCGGCGTGGTCAGCGTCGCCGGCCCGGTGTTCCGCCTGTCCGAAGCGCGCTTGCAGCAGATCGCCCCGGCGCTGATCGCGGCGGCCGCGCACATTCAACAACTGATCCCCGGCTCTCCAGCGCTCATGAGCCCGGGGCTCGCGGTAGTCAACGCAGGTCAGGGTGAGCGCGCGTGAGTAACCACAATCAAACCCCTGCACGGCGTCTCGAGTGTGATCTGCTGGTCATCGGCTCTGGCGCATCCGGCCTGGCCGCAGCGGTCACCGCGGCCTCCCAGGGCCTGAAAGTGATCGTGGTGGAAAAACACCCGACCTTCGGCGGTGCCACGGCCTGGTCGGGTGGCTGGCTCTGGGTACCCGGCAACCCGTTGGCCAAACGGGCGGGCATCGATGAAGACCCGCAGCAGCCGCGCACCTACCTCAAGCACGAACTGGGCGATCGCTACGACCCGGAGCGGGTAGAAGCGTTTTTGCAGAACGCGCCACACATGGTGGCATTCTTCGAGCAGCACACCACGCTGCAATGGCTCGACGGCAACGGTATCCCCGACATCCACGGCAATGTCCCTGGCGCTGCTACCCAAGGCCACCAGGTGATCGCCGCGCCCTATGACGCGCGACAGATGGGCGCGCTGATCCACCGTATGCGCAAGACGATGCGCGAGACCTCGTTCCTGGGGATGCCGATCATGGCCGGCGCCGACCTTGGCGCGTTCCTCAGCATGACCCGCTCGCTGAAGTCGTTCATCCATGTCAGCAAGCGCTTCCTGCGTCACCTGCGCGACCTGGCGCTGCATGGCCGGGCGATGCACCTGGTCAACGGTGTGGCGCTGGTGGCGCGGCTGGCCAAGTCGGCGGTCGATCTGGGCGTGACGCTGATCGAGTCGGCGCCGGCGCGCGCGCTGATCATCGACCAGGGCAGGGTGCTCGGGGCGCGGGTCGATAGCCCCGACGGCATCACCGAGATCCATGCGCGCAAGGGCGTGGTGCTGGCAGCGGGCGGCTTCCCCAATGACCTGCAGCGGCGCAAGGCGCTGTTCCCACGTACGCCGGGCGACAATGACCACCTGGCCTTGCCGCCGGTGGAATGCTCGGGTGACGGCATTTCGCTCGGCGAATCGGCCGGCGGCGTGCTCGATGTGCAGGTGGCATCGCCCGCCGCCTGGGCGCCGGTCTCGTTGGTGCGGCATGCCGACGGCAGCACGGGGCACTTCCCGCACATCATCGACCGGGCCAAGCCGGGCCTGATCGGCGTGCTCTCCACCGGCAAGCGTTTCGTCAACGAAGCCGACGGCTATTACGACTACACCGCCGCGATGGTCGCCGCGGCGCCTGAAGGTGAGGAAGTCGCCTCCTGGCTGATCTGCGATCACCGTTTCCAGCGGCGCTTCGGCCTCGGCTATTCGCGGCCGTTCCCCTTGCCGGTGGGGCCGGCGGTGCGCAGCGGCTACCTGCAGCGTGCCGACTCGATCGAAGCATTGGCCCAGGCGTGCGGCATTGATCCGCAGGGGCTGGTGGAGACCGTGCGCAACTTCAATACGCATGCGCGGCTGGGGGAAGACCCTGAGTTCGGCCGCGGCTCGACGCCCTACAACCGCAAGCAGGGTGACCCGCTCATTACTGAGGGCAACCCCAACGTCGCACCGATCGAGCACGGGCCGTTCTATGCGGTCAAGGTGCGCCCGGGCAGCTTCGGCACCTTCGCCGGCCTCAAGACCAACGGCCACGCGCAGGTGCTGGATGCGCGCGGTGCGGCCATCGCCGGGCTGTATGCGGTGGGCACCGACATGGCCAGCGTGATGGGCGGCTTGTACCCCTCAGGCGGCATCAACCTCGGGCCGGCCATGACCTTCGGCTACATCGCCGGGCTGCACGCGGCGGGTGTGGGGGATGCAACGTCAGCGCGTGCGGCCGCCCTTACCGAATAAGTCGAACGGCGACGAGAAACCTGTCAGTCGCGTTTCTCTGTCTGCCCTGGGGCCGCAAGCCGGCCCCAGGGTTCATGTCACAACGCGGCGGCCCCGGCCTTGGCCACCTGCGCATCCTGTTCGGGCTTTACCCCGGACACCCCAATCGCCGCCACCACGTGCCCGTCCACCCGCACTGGCACGCCGCCCTCCAGGCTGGTCAGCAAGGGCGCGGTGACGAACGCGGTGCGCCCGCCATTGACCATCTGCTCGTAGTCGCGGGTTTCGCGTCGGCCCAGCGCCGCGCTGCGGGCCTTTTCCACGGCGATGTAGGCACTGGCCGGGGCGCAGCCGTCCATGCGCTCCAGGGCCAGCGGGTGGCCGCCGTCGTCGACCACCGCGATGGTCACGTTCCATTGCTGCGCCTGGGCTTCCTGGCGGGCGGCGGCGATCAGGCGGGCGACTTCAGCCTGGCCCAGTACCGGTTTGCTGTGCATGTTCAGAGCTCCTGATTGAGGGCCGCGTCGACGATCTCGATCCAGTGCCGCACCGGGGTGCGTCCGGCGCCGTCGAGGTGGGTCTGGCAGCCGATATTGGCGGTGGCGATGACCTGCGGCTTGCCGCTCTCCAGGGCATTCAGGCGATTGTCGCGCAGTTGCCGCGACAGTGCCGGCTGGGTCAGTGAATAGGTACCGGCCGAGCCGCAGCACAGATGGCCGTCCGGCACCGGCGTCAGGGTGAAGCCTAGCCGAACCAGCAGCGCTTCGACCGCGCCGCCCAGCTTCAGCGCGTGCTGCAAGGTGCACGGGCAATGAAAGGCCAGGCGCTGCTCGGCGCACAGGCCGAGCTGTTCCACCGGTTCGTCGCGCAGGACTTCGACCAGGTCGCGGGCGAGGGCGCTGACCCGCGCCGCCTTGGCGGCATAGCTCGGGTCTTTTTCCAGCAGGTGGCCGTACTCGTGGACGAAGGCGCCACAGCCGCTGGCGGTCACGACCAGCGCCTCGGCACCGGCCTCGATCGCCGGCCACCAGGCGTCGATATTGTGTCGGGCGCGCTGCAAACCCTGCTCCTGGGCGTTCAGGTGGTAGTCCACCGCACCGCAGCAGCCCGCCTGGCGCACCGCCTCGACGCTGATCCCCAGGCGGTCGAGCAGGCGCGCGGCGGCGGCGTTGGTGTTGGGCGACAGCGCCGGTTGCACGCAGCCTTCGAGCAGCAACACCCGGCGGGTATGGCGCGGTGCCGGGCGCTGGCCGGGGTCGGCGACCCGCGCTGGCAGCTTGGCCTTGAGGCCGGCGGGCAGCAGCGGCCGCAACACCTGGCCGGTGCGGGTCAGGGCCTTGAACAGGGCCGGATGCGGGACCACCGCGCGCAGCCCCTCACGCAGCAAGCGCTGGCCGAGCGGGCGCGGTACCTGCTGATCGACCACGGCGCGGCCGATGTCCAGCAGGTCGTGGTACTTGACCCCCGAGGGGCAGGTCGTTTCGCAGTTGCGGCAGGTCAGGCAGCGGTCCAGGTGCAGCTGGGTGCTGGCGGTCACGGGCTCGCCTTCGAGCACCTGCTTGATCAGGTAGATGCGCCCGCGCGGCCCGTCGAGTTCGTCGCCGAGCAGTTGATAGGTGGGGCAGGTGGCGGTGCAGAAGCCGCAGTGCACGCAGGAGCGCAGGATGCTTTCGGCCTCTTCGGCGCGGGCCAGGTGTCGTGCGGATTCGCTCAGGTGGGTTTGCATGGCATGGCCTCACACGTCCGGGTACAGGCGGCCAGGGTTGAAGATGCCCTGGGGGTCGAGCTGGCGCTTGAGCGCCTGGTGATAGCGCAACAGTGCCGATGGCAGCGGCGCGGTGCTGTCATCGCCCAGTGCATAGCCGGTGGCATGGCCGCCGACCTCGGCCAGCCGTGCGCGGATCTGTGCCGCCGGTGCCGACGACTTCAACCAGCGCTGGGCGCCGCCCCAGTCGATCAGCTGGTGCCCGGGCAGGTCCAGTTCGCCGCAGGCGTTGGGTACGGACAGCCGCCACAGCGGCGCTTGACCTTCAAAAAAGGCCAGGCGCTGCTCGCGCAGGTCGTGCCAGAACTGGCTGTCCAGCGGTTCGCCGCCGAGGCGCTGGCGGGCCGACTGCACCGAGCCTTCGCCACCTTCCAGGCGCAGATGAAGTGCCTCGCCGTCGTGGCACGCGGCGCTGATCGGCAGCGGCTGCTGGCCCCATTCGGCCAACTCGGCCAAGGCCTGCCGAGCGCTCATCGGCAGCCGCAGGCTCAGGCACTGGCGCGGCCGTGGCAGGACCTTCAGCGACACTTCGGTGAGCAGCCCGAGGCAGCCAAAGCTGCCTGCCATCAGCCGCGAGAGGTCATAGCCGGCGACGTTTTTCATCACCTCGCCGCCGAACCGCAACAGCTTGCCGTGGCCGGTGATCAGCCGGGTGCCGAGCACATAGTCGCGCACCGAACCGGCCCATGGGCGGCGCGGCCCGGACAACCCGGCGGCGACCATGCCGCCGAGGGTGGCCTGCGGGCCCAGGTGCGGCGGTTCGCAGGGCAGCATCTGCCCCGCTTCGTGCAACACCGCCTCCAGGGTCGCCAGCGGGGTGCCGGCGCGTGCGGTGATGACCAGCTCGGTCGGGTCGTAGCTGACAATGCCGCAATGGCCGCGGGTGTCGACGATCTCGCCGATCACCGGACGGCCAAGCATGCGCTTGCTGTCGCCGCCTTGAATACGCAGCGCGGTGCCCGAAGCGAGCGCCTGATTGACCTGCGCGAGCAGGTCCTGGGCGATGTCGCGGTCCATGCTCATCAGAAACGCTCCAGGTCAGGAAACGGCAGTTGGCCGTGGTGCACGTGCAGCGCGCCGAATTCGGCGCAGCGGTGCAGGGTGGGGATGTTCTTGCCAGGGTTGAGCAGGCCTTGCGGGTCGAAGGCGGCCTTGATGGCATGGAACAGGGTGATTTCGTCGCTGTTGAACTGCGCGCACATCTGGTTGATCTTCTCGCGGCCGACGCCGTGCTCGCCGGTGATGCTGCCGCCGACCGCCACGCACAGTTCGAGGATCTTGCCGCCGATCAGCTCGGCGCGCTCCAGCTCGCCGGGCAGGTTGGCGTCGAACAGGATCAGCGGGTGCATGTTGCCGTCACCGGCATGAAACACGTTGGCCACCCGCAACCCGTGCTCGGCAGACAACGCGGCGATGCCCTTGAGCACCCGCGGCAGCTCGCGGCGGGGGATGGTGCCGTCCATGCAGTAGTAGTCCGGCGAGATTCGCCCCACGGCCGGGAAGGCATTCTTGCGCCCGGCCCAGAAGCGCACGCGCTCGGCCTCGTCGCAGGCCAGCCGCACTTCGCTGGCGCCAGCCTGCTCGAGCACCGCCTGGACCCGCTCGCAGTCATCCTGCACATCGGCCTCGACGCCATCCAGCTCGCACAGCAGGATCGCCGCCGCTTCCACTGGGTATCCGGCATGGATGAAGTCCTCAGCGGCGCGGATGGCGAGGTTGTCCATCATCTCCAGGCCACCGGGGATAATCCCCGCCGCGATGATCTCGGCCACTGCCCGGCCGGCGTCCTCGACGCTGTCGAAGCTGGCCAGCAGCACCCGTGCCACCTGCGGCTTGGGCAGCAGCTTGACGGTGACTTCGGTGATGATGCCGAGCATGCCCTCGGAGCCGGTAAACAGTGCCAGCAGGTCGAAGCCTGGGCTGTCCAGCGCGTCGCTGCCCAGGGTCAGGCGTTCACCTTCGACGGTGAGGATCTCCACCTTGAGCAGGTTGTGCACGGTCAGGCCGTACTTCAGGCAGTGCACGCCCCCGGCGTTTTCGGCGACATTGCCGCCGATCGTGCAGGCGATCTGCGACGACGGGTCGGGTGCGTAGTACATGCCGTACGGGGCGGCGGCCTGGGAGATCGCCAGGTTGCGCACGCCGGGCTGGACGCGGGCATAGCGCCCCTGCGGGTTGACCTCGAGGATCTGGTTGAAGCGCGCCATCACCAGCAGGATGCCCTTGCTCAGGGGCAGCGCGCCGCCGGACAGGCCAGTGCCGGCGCCCCGCGCGACCACCGGCACGCCACGCTGGTGGCAGAGCTTGAGCAACCCCTGGACCTGCTCCAGGCGCTCGGGCAGCACCACCAGCAGCGGCACGGTGCGGTAGGCCGAGAGGCCATCGCATTCATAGGGCCTGAGGTCTTCGTCGCGGTGCAGGATCTCGAGGTCCGGCAGGGCCGTGCGCAGCGCCACCAGCAGCTCGGCCTGGTCAATGGCGGGCAGCGGGCCGTCGACGCGTTCGTCGTAGAGGATGTTCATCAGGCTCACTCGCGGGAATCATTGTCGTTGTTGTCCGGGCCGGCGAGGGCCCGATTCCGGCAAACCGTTCACCCCTTCAGACTGGTCGCGAAACCCGCCCGAGTCCAGCCCAACGCTCAATCACGATCTTTGTAGGCGCGGGTTTACCCGCGAAGGGCCGGACGTTTCACCCCCCAACCCCCTGCAGTATCCCGCCAGTCAGCAGCCCCGCCATGCCGAGCAGGCAAGCAAGCCCCGCCGCATACGCCAGTGTCCTCCACGGCTGCCAAGCACGCAGATACGCCACACTGTGCAGCACCCGCGCCAGGGTGAAGCCGCCGCACAGCCACACCGTCGCCGCCCCCGGCGTCTGCACCGCCACGCACAGCCCGCCCAAAGCGAAGAACAGCGGAATGTTCTCCAGATCATTGGCCCACGCCTGCGCCGCGCGCTGCACCTGGGGCAACTCCTGCACACCCGCCTGGCGGCCGAACACCGCCGCATCCTCAGGGTTGACGAAGGCCAGCTGGCGCAGGCGGTAAAAGCCCTGGTAGCACGACAGCGCGAGCATCTTCACGAACAGCACCAGCACGCAACTGGCATAGGCGACCAGCACGCTGTTCATGCCCGCCGCCTGGCAAAGCCCTCGACCACCAGGTAGAGCAGCGGGCCCAGCGACACGAACAGCGCCGTAAGCGCCCAGTACGGCACGACCGAGTAGGCTGATCGGCCCTTGCGCCGGGCATCGCGGTACATCCAGACGCACGCCAGCAGGGCCATCAGGTACAGGTCGATCAGCACCTGCAGGGTGTCTGGGCGCGAGGCCAGTTCCAGGCCGAACATGAGCAGCGACTGCGACGCGATGGTCATGCTCCAGACGGTATAGGCGGTGAATGCCAGCAGGCAGGCGAGGGCGAGCCAAGGTTTGTTCATCGGGGCCTCCAGGGATGATCGGTCGAGGCAAATTAATGCTATGGTCGGCGCGCGTGCAATGACCTCCCAGGTCATCGACGCCCCTCGCACGGACTGCCAGGCTCGCCTCATGCACACCCCACATTTCCATCGCACCACCCCGCACACCTCGGCCGGCTTGCCGTTGCGCCAATTGCGCCGCCAGGCGGGGCTCAGCCAATTGCAGCTGGCGATGCTGGCCGGCATCTCCCAGCGCCACCTGAGCTGCATCGAGACCGGCCGGGCCAAGCCTGGGCCGGGCACCCTGCATGCCTTGCTGATGGTGTTGGAGACCCCGCTGGAGCAGTGCAACGAGGTCTTTCTGGCGGCCGGCCTGGCGCCGCGCTACGCGGCGACGGACCTCGACGCGCCGGCGCTGGAAGCGGTGCGCCTGGCCATCGATCACTTGCTGCAGGCCAACAACCCGGCACCGGCCATCGTCATCGATGGGCAGTGGGATGTACGCGCGGCAAACGGCGCGACGGCGGCGTTGTTTGCGTTGATAGGGTTGCCCGTCAATGGCCTTGCGGGGCTTAACCTGCTGGACACCCTGCTCGAGCCCGGCGGGTTGGGCGAGCACCTGGTCAATGCCGGCGAAGTCAGGGCCGTGGCCTGGCGCCGGGCTAGTCAGGAGGCGCTGGGCAATCCTGGCCTGGCCGAGCGGCTGGGTGCGCTGCCACCACTATCGGACCCGGCCGCGCCCACCACCGGCATGCCGCCGTTGCTCTTGACCCGTATCGCCTCGGCGCAGGGTGAGCTGAGCTTCATGTCGACCTTCACCACCTTTGGCATGCCGCTCGACATCACCGTCGCCTCGCTGCGCATCGAGCACCTGATCCCTGCTGATGCGCACACCTGGCAGGTCATGACCGAGGCCTGGCAGCGGTTGAGCGCTTCAGCTTCCTGCAGCGTTGTTTGAACCGATGAGGAAGACTGCTTGATGAAAAAACGGGTGCGCATGGACGATCTGGAGGTGTTCGTCGCCACGGTCGAGGCCGGCAGTTTTTCTGCGGCGGCCCGGCAACTGGACATTTCCCCGGCGTTGGCCAGTGGCGCTGTACTGCGCTTGGAAGCCAGCCTGAGTATCCGCTTGTTCGTGCGTTCGACGCGCAAGCTGCGGCTGTCGGAGGATGGCCAGCGCTACCTGCCGCATGCACGGCAGGTGCTGGATGCGCTCAGCGAGGGTGAAATGGCCCTGGCGCAAGGGCGTGAAGAAATAGCCGGGCCGCTGTGCCTGTCGATGCCCTCCGACCTGGGCCGCAACTTGCTGCTGCCGTGGCTGATCGAGTTCCAGGCCGCTCACCCGCGGATCGAACTGCAACTGCGCCTGAGTGACCAGATCGCCGATTTTTTCAGTGATCGCCTGGATGCCGGTATCCGTTACGGGCAACTGGCCGACTCGAGCCTGGTGTCACTGCCGCTGGTACCGGACAACCGCCGCATCCTCTGCGCCGCACCGGCCTACATCGCGCTGCATGGCGCGCCGAGCACGCCGGAGGAGCTGGTACGGCACAATTGCCTGCGCTATGTGATGGGCGAATTGACCCACGAGCGCTGGACCTTCCATACCCCGCAGGGGGTCAAGGCGGTGGTGGTGGCGGGGGACCGCACCAGTGACGATGCCGACGTAGTGCGGCGCTGGGGCGTGGCGGGGCTGGGGGTGGTGTACAAGTCGCAGCTGGATGTGCGCGATGACCTGCGGGCGGGGCGTCTGGTCGAGTTGTTCCCCAGGGCGTGGGGGCAGCCGACGCCGTTGCAACTGGTGTGCGCGCATCGGCAATCGTTGACGCCGGTGGTGCAGCAGTTGCGGGCGTTTCTGCTCGAGCGGTTTGCGGGGATGACCGCCGATTGAGGGTGTGACAGTGATGGCCCCATCGCGGGCAAGCCCGCTCCTACAAGGTTGACGCGTAAGAACCCTGTAGGAGCGGGCTTGCCCGCGATGGGGCCGACGGACGCAATTAGTTGTCTGCCAGCGGGTCATCCTGCGACAGAATCGCCCGGGCCAGCTCTTCATCACTTACCTGCAGGCCAGGATTGCCCTTGCGTGCCTGCTCGAGCGCGGACTCCACGTAAGCCCCACGGATAGCACCGCCGCTGGCGACGAACGCGGACAACTCGTCACGGGCAGGGATGATCCGTTTGTCATCCTTGAAGGTCGAGTACAGCGAGGCGGAGACACCGGCCGAGGTGGCGACATCACCCGCATCGACACGGGCCAAGGCAGAGCCGGCAGGTATCATGAGCATCAGCGAAGAAACGATAAGCAAACGACGCATGGCGAAACCTCCAAGAGGGTGAAGCCCAGGGGGAAAGTCTGCATGATGGTAAGAGCGCTGCGCAGGGCGGGTAGTTCCCTCGACGTTGTTGCCTGGGCTGACTATTGCGCAGCCGTTGGCTTATCTTTGTCCAGAATCTGCTATTTCATGTGATTACTATGATATTTCGGACGTAGCCGGCGCCTTACAATGGGGCTGTCCCGTTCCCCGAGTGGATGCGTTCATGGTCTCGATAACAACAATAGAGGCATCGCCCATTGCCCCTGTGGCAGCCCCCGTCAAACCCGAACTGCGCGTCGGCTTTGTCCTGATGAACCAGTTCACCCTGGTGCCGGTCGCCGGCCTGGTCGACTCGCTGCGCTTCGCCGCCGACAAATCGTTTCGCAGCCAGCAAGTGCTTTGCCAATGGGACTGGATGACCCTCGACGACCTGCCGATCACCGCCAGTTGCGGCATGCCGATCTCGCCGACCAAGCCGCTCAACCTGTGGGCGCAGTACGATTACATCGTGCTGGCCGGCGGCCTGCTGAGCGAGACGCGCAACCCGCCCGACTGGTTGCTCGAAGGGCTGCGCGACGTGCATGCGGCGAATATCCCGATCATCGCCCTGTGTTCGGCCTCGTTCGTGCTGGGCAAGGCGGGCCTGCTCGATGGTCGGCGGTGCGCGGTGCACTTCACCTTGCGCGACGAGTTCAAGGAGCGCTTCGCCCAGGCCACCATGGTCATCGACAAGAGCTACGTCGATGACCGCGGCATCATCACCTGCCCGGGCGGCACCGCGATCGACCTCGCGGCCAACCTGATCCGCCGCCATTGCGGCGCGGTGCGGGCGCAGAAGGGCCTGGAGTACCTGCTGGTGGATGAGCCGGAGGAGGAGGCCGGCCAGGCGGCGGCCAGCGACAGCGTGTATCAGAATGACCGCGTGCAGCGGGCGATCGCCTTCATGCGGGCCAACCTCGATGCGTCGTTGACGCTCAAGGCGGTGGCGGAAGCGGTGGGCACCCACCCTCGGCAATTGCACCGGGAGTTTGTCGCCAACACCCAGGAGCCGCCGGCCAACTACTGGCGCAAGTTGCGCCTGGACCATGCGCGGCGGTTGCTGGTGAACACCAGCCAGAACATCACCACGATTGCCTTGGCGTGTGGGTTTTCCGATGCGTCGCACTTCATTCTGTGGTTTCGCAAGCAGTATGGCGAGACGCCGTACAGCTTCCGCAAACGTCGGCATGAGGTGGAGCGTTTTGATTGGCATGGGGATCGGGTGGGGCTCGATCCCGAGTTGTAGCCACTATTTTTGGGGCCGCTCCGCAGCCCTTTCCGACCGGTCCGGCGCCCCGGCGAGGCCGCTCCCACAAGTACAGCGCATGCCTTGAAAGCGATGCCATCCTGTGGGAGCGGCCTTGCCGGGGCGCCGGACCGGTCGGAAAGGGCTGCAAAGCAGCCCCAGCAGTCTCAAATTTGCCCGAAGGCCTGGATCTCGATGAGGTACTCAGGCGCCGCCAACGCCGCCCCGACACACGCCCGCACCGGCGGCTGCGCACCCACCCAGGCGTCATACACCGCATTCATCGCGGCAAACTCGCCCATGTCAGCCAGCCAGATCTGCACCCGGGTAATGTTCTCCTTGCCCGCACCGACCTGCGCCAGCCAGCTTTCCAGCTGTGCCAGCACACAGCGCGTCTGCGCGGCGATATCCCCGTACGGCGCCAACGCCACGATCCCTGAGGTTTCGAGGCGCCCGCCAACCAGCACCATCTGGCTGGCCCGGGCCCCCGGATTGATCCGTTCGATCATCACGCCACTCCCTAGAACAGTACGTAAGTCTTGCGCAGGGTTTCGCGGATATCCCACACCCCCTCGCAATTCTCCGGAAACAGCACCGCATCACCCGCGCGCAGTTCAACCGGCTCACCGCCCTCCGGGGTGAAGATGCACCAGCCACTGACGATATGGCTGAACTCGCGGTTCTTCAGGTGGCGACGGAACACGCCCGGACTGCTTTCCCAGACGCCGATGCTGGCACCGACGGCCTCATCGGTCTGGTCCTGGGCCGTGGCGGCCTGGGCAATCGGCTCACCGAGCGGCAGCTTGGCGGGGGCTGCCGCGCCCAAGGGCGATGCGGCAGCATTACGGACAACGGTCAGTACTTGGCTCATGAATGGTTTCCTTCAGGCTTTGCGAGCAGTGGAGGGGGCTGCAGGGCTACGCTCGGTACGCGCCGGGGCGTTGCCCAGCGAGGCAGCCTGCTGCAGGTCGAGCTGGCTGGTTTCAGGTGCCAGCCACCAGGAGATCAGCGCGCCGAACAGCGAAATCAACGCGGCGGCGAACATGGTGTTGGCGGTGCCCAGCGACACCAGCGAAATCGGCACCAGGTAGGTCCCCACTGCCGCCCCGATACGCGACAGCGAGGTCGCCAGGCCGACCGCCGAAGCGCGGATTTCAGTCGGGAACAGCTCGTTGGGGTAGACGTATTCCAGTACCTGGGCTCCGCCGATGAACACCGCATAGGCGCCGAACAGCAACAGCACCGTGGTCGGCGAGGCGTCTGGGTTGAGGCCCAGCAGCACCAGCGCCAGGCCTGACCAGAGGAAGCTGTGGATGAGCATCTTGCGCCGGCCCATGCGGTTGATCAGCTTGGTCGCGAAGAGGCAGCCCAGGGTGAACAGGAAGGTGATCGCGATCGAGCCATAGCTGGCCCAGTCGCCGGTCAGCTTGAGCGCGGTCAGCACTTTCGGCGCGAAGGCGTAGATGGCGAACAGCGGCACGATGGCGCAGGTCCAGAACAGCGTGACGAAGGCCATGCGCTTGCCATAGCCGGAGTGGAACAGCGACCACACCGACACGTGCTGGTCGCTGCTCGGCTCGGGCAGGTCGGCAATCGAGTAGTCCGGCCCGTAGACCTTCTTGATCACCGCGTCGGCTTCGGCACGTCGACCTTTGCTGAGCAACCAGCGAGGTGACTCCGGGGTGCCGCTGCGGGCAATCAGGAACAACGCCCCCGGCACCACCGCACTCGCCAGCACCCAGCGCCAGCCGTCGTCACCCGCCACCCGCAGGAGTATCTCGCCGACCAGGTAGGCGATCGCCGCACCGGCAAACCACATCAGCACCATTGCCGCCAGCAGTGGCCCACGCTGCTTGCGCGGGAGGAACTCGGCCAGCAGCGAAGTGGCGATGGGGTAGTCGGCGCCGACCGCGATGCCGATCAGCAAGCGCCAGACAAACAGCAGCCAGGCCGACTCGACCCAGAACTGCGCCACGGAAAAGCCGATGATCGCGATCAGGTCGACCAGGTAGAGCACCTTGCGCCCGTACTTGTCGGTGAACCAGCCACCGAGAAAACCACCGAGAAACACGCCGATCAGCGCCGAGGCAGCGATCAGGCCTTCCCACAGGGCGGACAGCTGCAGGGCACCGCTGATCTGCATCATCACCACACCGATGATGCTCAGCACATAGCCGTCGAGGAAGGGGCCGCCAGCGGAATACACCGTCAGTTTGCGGTGGAAGGCATTGAGCGGTGCATCTTCGACGGAGCGTCGGGATACGGACATTAGAGACTCCTGTTGTTGTTATTGCGCACGCGTCGGGCGTGTCTGGCCGGCACTATCGCACCGGCTCCGAGAGCGGCCATATAACGGCTGGGACGAGTCATGGGACGTATGGTTGGAGGTTGTCGGGGCAGGGGTGCAGCCCTGTTGCGGCACAAGGCCGCTGCCACACGCGCGGTACCTGCGCGTATGGCAGCGGCCTTGTAAGAGGGCGCAGCGTGGGGTCAGCGGGAGCGCGTCAGCAGCCCATCCAGCACGACTTCGCAGGCTGCGCCCCAGGTGGCGCTGACCGGCTGGTGCGTGAGCACGGCCAAGCCATCGGCGGTGAACGTGCCGGGGGTGGCAATCGCCTCGCCGAGTGCCTTGAGGGTGTGTTCGGGCTGCTCGCGGGCGCTGCTCAGGCAGTCCTGCAGGTTGCCCAGCACCAGTGCTCGGGCCTGGTCGGCGGGCAGGCCTTTGTCGCTGAGCCATTGTTGCAGGTCATGCAGCAGGAAGTAGAACCAGCCGTTCATGCAGGCGGCCACGGTCGCCAGTTCGAACGCCGCTTCGTCCTCGATCACCACCAGGTTGCCCAGCGCGCCGAGCGCTTGCTCGGTGAGCGGGTCGGACGGGCAGACCACCACGGTGGACTGGTTGTACTGCGCGGCATACGACAGCATCACCCGTACACACTGCGCCCCGGCAAACGCGCCGGCCAGTTGCTCGAGGTTGATGCCGGCGGCCAGCGACAGCAGATGCTGGCCGGGGCGCAGCTGCACCTGGGCGGCCAGTTCGCCGAGCGACGCGGGGCGCACCCCGAGCAGCACCAGATCGGCGCCGTCGACCACCGCCTGGTTGTCGGCCATGACCTGGCAGGCATGTTCCCGGGCGAGCCGTTCGGCGCGCTCGGCATTACGTGGAGAGAGCAGGATGGCGCCGCTGAAGCCACTGCGGCGCAAACCCTGCACGACTTTTTCGGTCAGCTCGCCGACCCCGAGGATACCCAGGCTGTGCATGGCGCCTCCTTCAGCTTTCGAGGCCAGCGCGACGCTGGCCCCAGTGCAGGTTCAGGTTGACCCCCAGGCTCAGCAGCGGCTCCGGCGGGTTGCGGTTCGGCCCATCAGCGCCGAGCAGGAAGTCGATCAGTTCGTCCCGCTCACCGACCAGCCAGTCGGCCAGCAGGGTGCCGGTGGCGGTGCCGCGGGTGATGCCCAGGCCATTGCAGCACAGCGCTGCATGGATGTTCGGCGCCAGGCTGCCGAAGTGCGACTGGTGATTGCGCGACAGGCACATCGAGCCACCCCAGGTGTACGCAAAGGGCGTGCCGGCCAGCATCGGAAAGCGCCGCTCGAACGCCTCGCGGTGCTGGCGCCCGGCGCGCTGCAGGTGGCGCTGGCTGGCCTGGCCATTGGCGTTGAAGCTGAAGCTGTTGCGCACCAGCAGGCGCTGGTCGGGCGTGCGCCGCAGGGTGCTGCCGAACGGGTCGGCGGGGATGATGCCCCAGGTCGACTTGCCGCCCAGGCGCGCCTGTTCGTCCTCGCTTAGCGGGCGGGTCATGCTGGCGTAGGTGAAGATCGGCAGCAGCCGGCCGGTCAGGAACCCGAAGTACGAGGCGAAGGCGTTGTTGGTCAGCAGCAACTGGTCGGCGACGATCTCGCCTGCGGCGTGCTTGAGGGTGACCTTGGCGCCTTGTTCGAGCGCGGTGATCACTGTGTTCTCATACAAGGTGACGTTGCTCGGCAGGCTTTCGGCCAGGCCCTTGGCCAAGGCGGCCGGTTGCAGCAGCAGGGTGCCGGGGGTGTACAGCGCCTTGCGGTAGAAGCCGGTGCCGACGTTCGCCGGCAGGTCACGGGTGTCGATCATCTGGTACGGCTGGTCGAGTTTTTCCAGGCCGGCGCGGTACGCCTCCAGCACTGCCAGGCCTTTGTCTTCGACCGCCGCCTGGTACTTGCCATCGGCGCGCAGTTGGCAGTCGATGTTGTGCTCGGCGATCAACCGCGTGAGGATTGCCTGGGCGCGCAGATTGAGCTTGAGGTTCATCCGCGCGGTGGGCAGGTCGCCGATATAGTCGGCAGCGCCGATGTCATGGGGCAGGTCGATGGCAAACCCCGAGTTGCGCCCCGAGGCGCCAAAGCCGACCTGCTGTGCCTCGACCAGGATCACCTCGTCGTTGGGGTGATGCAAGGCCAGTTGGCGGGCGGCGGCAAGCCCGGTGAACCCCGCGCCGAGCACCACCCAGCGCGCCTCGCTCCGCCCCCGGTGCGCAGCGCCTGGCTGGCGCTTCGGGCTGAGGTGGAACCAGCCGCAACCGTTGTCGTCCGCGGGGGTAGAGGTGTTTCTGTACATGGGGAGGTTGTCCGTGTTGTTTTGCTCACTATCGCATTGGTGTGAGGCTGGAGATATAACGGGCGGGACGGGGAGTGGGAGGTTTTGGCGGTGTGGGGGCGGGGACTGGACTGTGTTGGGGCTGGAATGCGCATGTCACCGGCTTCTCTAGCGCCCTTGCGATCGAGCGCCGCGCGGGCGGCGCTCGATCTCGAGGGCGCTAGAGAAGCCTGTGACATGCGCCTCGATGCCTTTAGCCCCTCTGCACAGGCGCGCGCCGGTACAGCAGCCCCGGCGTGGTCGGATCAATCTCTCTGGGGGTCTCGCCAACCTTGCTGAACCCCACACGCTCTGCCAGCCGCTGGCTGGCGCTGTTGTCCAAGGCAGTGGTGAGCCAAACCGGCACCTCCAGCGCATCGAGCAACATCTCCAAAGCCTCGCGCATCAGGCCTTGCCCGGCGAACCCCTGGCTGACCCAATAGCCGACCTCATACTCGCCATCCCTCGGGGTCAGGCCGACACAGCCGATCACCGCATCCCCTTGCGGGGTCAGCACGAAAAAGCGCTTTTCCCCGGTGGGCGCGAGGAAGTCGATCTGGCTCTTGTCCAGGCTTTGGCGGATGTCATCCAGTGTCCAGTCGGGCTTGGCCCAGACCAGAAAAGGCTGGTGCAAAGCGTAGCTGCTCGACAACGCCTGGTGCACCTGAGGTGCCAGCGCAGCATCGGGGCGGGTCACACGCAGGCGGGCGCTATCAAGGGTCTCGGGCAATTCAGGGTAGGGCGTTAACACGGGCATGGAGCCTCCTTGCTCGGGGTGGTTGGCGACGCGATCGGGCTCGTGATCTACTGGCCCGTGGTCATTCAACGGAATATGAAGGTCAACCATGTCTGAATACAAGCTGCACTGCTTCGCCGAATCCGGAAACGCCTACAAGGTCGCGCTGATGCTCGAACTGACCGGGCAGGACTGGCAGCCGCTGTTCGTCGATTTCTTCCATGGCCAGACCCGCGGCGACGCCTGGCGCAGCGAGGTCAACGAGCAAGGCGAAGTCCCTGTGCTGGAGCATGGCGGCAATACGCTCACCCAGTCGGCATTGATCCTCGAATACCTCGCCCAGCAGACCGGCCAGTTCGGCCCGCAGAGCGAAGCAGAGCGCCGCGAGAGCTGGCGCTGGATGCTGTTTGATAACCACAAGTTCACCAGCTACTACGCGACCCTGCGGTTTCTCTACGGCCTGAAGAAAACCGGCGAGACCGACGTCACCACGTTCTTCCGTGAGCGTGCTACGGCGGCGTACCGGGTAGTCGACCAGCACTTGAGCCAGACACCGTTCATGATCGGCGGGCGGTTGACCATTGCCGACCTGTCGTTGGCCGGCTATGTGTTCATGCCGGAGGACACGGGCATGCAACTGGCCGACTTCACCCACATCGAGGCGTGGAAAGCGCGAATCCAGGCTACGCCGGGGTGGAAGCATCCCTACGAGTTGATGCCCAGAGGTCCGGCGGCCTGAGTGAGCGGATACCCATTCAGCGCGCCAGTGCCTGGTTAGGCTTGTAGAACAGGAACAGCCTGGTTTCCGCCGTCTTGCGATAGGCCTTGGCCCAATCCGGGTGCACCGTGCGGTCGTGAAAGTACAGCGCACCGTGGGTAGGGTCCTTGAGCTGCTGGTTGAGCGCCTTGCGGGCGATTTCCTTGGCAACGTCGTAGCGGTCCTTTTCCTCGACCTGGTCGGAGCGCCCGTCACACCACCAGGAAAACTGGCAGCTCTTGCTCTCGACGCCTTGCTTGACCACCCCACAAATCGTGTCGGGGAAGCCGTCGTTACCCAGCCGGTTGATCACCACGCTGGCCACCGCGCTCATGTCCTGGGCGTCGGCCTGCTTGGCCTCCCAGTAGATGGTCCGCGCCAGGCAGGTGATGCTGTCGTCCATCGGCGATTGGCCCGCCGGGTCGACGGCCTTGACCTCGCTGGGGGTGAGCGTCTCGCTCTTTTTCGGCGGCGGCGCCTCGTCGACGACCTTTTCCTCGAGGGCTTCGGCCTTGTCTTCGGCGACGGCGGCCTGGGCGCTGTCGGCGGCATGGAGGGGGCCTGCGAGCAGGGTCAGGGCCAAGCAGAACACCATCCACGATAGGCGCATGGTCGAGCTTCCGAAATGTGAGCTGAAGCTCAGTCTAGCTGGCGGAATTCAACTCAGCGTCAGGCTCAGCATCAAGGGCAGGGTCAACGCCGCGGCGACGGTCTGCAAGGCGATGATCGTGGCCATCAAAGGCGCATTGCCGCCCATCTGCCGGGCCATGACATACGACGAGGAGGCCGTGGGCAGGGCCTGGAACAACACCGCCACCACCGCCGCCTGGCCACTCAAACCGAGCAGCCGGCACAGGCCCCAGGCCGCCACCGGCATGACCAGGAACTTGAACAGCGACGCCGCCAGCAACGGCCGTACCTGCTGGCCGAGACGCGCACCCCCCAGGGCCGCGCCCACGCACAACAGGCCAAGGGGCAGGGCGGCCTGGCCGAGCGCCTTGATCGTCGGCTCCAGCCCCGCCGGCAAGCCGAGGCCGCTGACCCGCAGCAACAGCCCGCCGGCGCAGCCGATGATCAACGGGTTGGCGAAGATCGCCTTGAGGACGGTCAATGGCGAACTGTGACGGGCGCTGAAGCGGGCGAACACCAGCACGCAGAGCAGGTTCACCAGCGGCACGATGGCGGCGTTGGCCACCGCCGCCAAGGCGATCCCGGCACTGCCATAGAGGCCGGCGGCCAAGGTCGCGCCAATGTAGTTGTTGAAGCGCACGCCGCCCTGGAACACCGAGGTGAAGTCCGCGCCGTCGTGGTTCACCGCGCCCTGATAGAGCACCAGCAGCACCGCGCCGAGCAGGGTCGAGAGCATCAGCACCGCGACCATCCCGAGCACGGGTACACCGTCGAGGTTGGCCGTGGCCAGGCCGTGCAGGAACAGCGACGGCAGCAGCACGTAGTAGCTCAGGCGCTCGGCGCCAGGCCAGAAGCTTTCAGCCAGAAAGCCGCGGACCCGTAGCCAGGTACCGAGGGCAATCAACAGGATGATCGGCACCAGCGTGGTCAGCAGCAAGTCAAGCATGGGAGAGGTTCCGTGGTCGGGTACCGGTGCAGACTACAGCGGCGATTCAGCAGAAAAAAACGTTGTTTTCTGCATTCACCGTTGAGAAAAACTGCATTGATGCGGGGCCATCCTTTTTCAAGGTGTTTTGAAATTGCGCTTGGCGTGAGCTCGCCGGGGCCGCTGCGCGCCCCTTTCGCGACACAAGGCCGCTCCCACATGGACGGCGCCAGGCAGCCACTGTCGCGCTTGGAACAGAAACTGTCTGGCCCAATTTCTGACAGTTGACGCAATCCCTGTGGGAGCGGCCTTGTGTCGCGAAAGGGGCGCGCAGCGGCCCCGGCGAGCTCGAGGCAAGAATAAAGCCAGGGAAAATGCGAGGACCTCGAAGGGCTGCTACTCAGTGCGAAGCATCCAGTGCGGTCTTGAGCACCGCACTCAGGTGCCGACGCTGGCTCTTCTCATGCTCCAGCAGCACCATCGTGCGCCGCAGCTGTGGCTCGCCGAACGGCAAGCGGGTGGCCGGCGGCAGGCGCTCCAGGTCATCGTCGGCAATCGGAATGATCGCCACGCCCAAGCCCATCGCCGCCATCCGCGCCAATGCCTCCTGGCTGTCCAGCTCCATCTGCTCGGTGACGTGCAAATGCTGGCGGCGCAGCTCCTGTTCGATCTGCCGGCCCGCCCAGGCGCGCTTGTCGAAGCGCAGGAACGGCTGGCTGGCGAGCAATTGCGCCACGCTCTGTCCGGCCAGTTCGGGGCTGGCGATGGCCCAGAAACGGTCCTCGAACAGTGCGCTATAGCTCAGGCACTGCGGATAGGGGCTCACGGGTTCGGTGGTGATCGCCGCATCCAGCTCGCCGTCCTCGACCCGTCGGGCGAGCTCTGCCGACATCCCCGAAACAACGCTGATGTGCAGGTGCGGGTGGTGCGTCTTGATCCACAGCAGCGCTTTGGGCAGGCGCCGGGCCAGCACCGTATGGATCGCGCCGATGCGCAGGCGGCCGCGCAGGCTCGGGCCGCTGGCCAAGGTGTCGGCCAGTTCGTCATAGGCACTGAGAATGCTCTCGGCACGGGCCACCGCCAGTTGCCCGGCCTCGCTCAATACCACCTGGCGCCGGCTGCGATCGAACAGCTCGACCTGAAGCTCGCGTTCCAGCGTCTTGATGTGCAGGCTGACGGCCGAAGGGGTGAGGCTGAGCAGGTCGGCGGCGCGGGCAAAGGTGCCATGGCGGGCAATGGTCACCAGGGTGCGCAGGGCTTTGAGGGACACGCGGGCGAGCTCCGGGGCGGCGGCAGGATTATGCCTGGCATTCTCTGCGCCGGGCGCTTGCGCGGCAAGCCCCGTGGGCGCTTCCCTGCGCCCACCGCCGCCCCGTGAGGCCGCCCTGGCAACCCTGATTCAGACGCGGAACTGGTCCATCAGCCCCTGCTGCTGGTTGGCCAAACTGTTGAGCGACTGGCTGACCCGCGCCGACTCGGTGGCCTGGCCGGACAACGACTCGGTGACATCGCGAATGGTCGCGACGTTGCTGTTGATCTCCTCGGCCACGGCGCTCTGCTCTTCGGCCGCCGAGGCGATCTGCAGGTTCATGTCGCTGATCACCGTCACCGCCTGGCCGATCCGCTGCAGAGCGGTGACGGCCTGGCCGACCTGTTCGACGCCGCCTTGGGCCTGGCGGTGGCTGCTGTCCATGGCGCCGACTACTTCGCGGGTGCCGGCCTGCAGTGACTCGATCACCTGACGGGTTTCTTCCACCGACTCCTGGGTGCGCCGCGCGAGGTTGCGCACTTCATCGGCGACCACCGCAAAACCGCGCCCGGCCTCGCCGGCACGCGCCGCTTCAATGGCAGCGTTAAGCGCCAAGAGGTTGGTCTGTTCGGCGATCGAGCGGATCACTTCGAGCACCGAGCCAATCTTCTCGCTGTTCTGCGCCAGGCCTTCGACCTGGGCCATGGTGTCGCTCATGTTGGCGGCCAGGGCGTCGATGCTGTCGGTGGTGCGGCTGATCACCGCCAGGCCCTCGCGGGTGGCCTGGTCAGCCTCGCGCGCGGCGTGTGCGGCTTGCGCGGCGCTGCGTGCGACGTCCTGGGCGGTGGCGCTCATCTCGTGCGAGGCGGTGGCCACCTGATCGACCTGACGGTACTGCTGCTCCATGCCGGCGCTGGTCTGGCTGGCGATCGCGGCAGACTGGTCGGCGGTGCCGCGCGCGGCCTGCACCGAGCGTTTGACCTCGGCGATGGTTGGCTGCAGCTTGTCCAGGAAGCGGTTGAACCAGCCGGCCAGCTCGCCCAGCTCATCGCGCTTGTCGTACTGCAGGCGGCGGGTCAAGTCGCCTTCGCCGCTGGCGATGTCCTGCAGCATGGCAGCCACGCCAAGGATCGGCCGGGTCACGCCGCGCGCCATCAGCCAGACCAGCAGCAGCCCGGCGATGGCCGCCGCCAGGCCCAGGCCGAGTTCGAGCAGGGTGCCGCTGGTGTTGAGCGCGTCGAGCTCGACCTTGAGTGCTTCGGCCGGGCCGGTCAGGGCGTTTTCCGGCACGTCGAGCAGCACGCCCCACGGCTTGGCATCGGGGATCGGGGTAAAGGCGGCGAGCACTTTCAGGCGTTGCTCGGCGTGCACCACCTGCAGCTTGCCCTCGGCCAGCGTGCGCACCAGCTCCGCGCCCTGGGCCGGGTCGACCCGCTCCAGGCGCTCGGCCAGCTTGCTCGGATCGGCGCTGTAGCCGGCGAGCAGGCCCACCGGGCTGATGATGCCGACCGTGGTGCGGCCTTCGTAGAGGCTGCGGCTGGCGTCCTGGCTGAGCGCCTGCAGGCTGTTGAGGTTGATGTCGATGGACAGGGTGGCGATCACCTTGCCCTTGACCGACAGCGGGAAGACGATGCTGGTCATCAGGACCTGCTGGCCGTCGATGGCATAGAAGTACGGCTCGACCACGCAGACCTTGCCGGTGCTGCGCGGGCACACCCACCAGGTGTTGGCGGGCTGGCCGCTGGGGCCGAGTTCGGTGTTGGCCATGTCGTGCTCGGGCAGGGCCATGGCGGTCAGCTGGCCGGCCCGCGGCTGGGACCAGTACAAGGCGAAGCGACCTTTTTCGTTGCTGCCCAGTGCCTCCTGGCCGTCGAACAGGCTGTCCTTGCCGTCCAGGGCGTCAGGCTCGAACACCAGCGACAGGCCCAGCAGGTCGGGGTTGGCCTGCAGCGCGCTGCGCACCTGCTGGGTCATGTCTTCGCGCAGATCATAGGCATCCAGAAAGCGCTTTTCTGCCTGCTCGCGCAGGAACAGCACCTGGCGGGCAAAGCCGGCGCCGTACTGATAAGCGTCCATGAACTGGCGGCGGATGTTCAGCGCCTGGACTTCACCTTGCGACTCGATGCGTGCCTGGGCCGAATCGGAGAGCATCTTCATGCTGCTCGCCTTGACCAGGTCGGAGCTGTGGTCCATGCGGTACAGCGAAAGGCCGACCAGCAAGGTGACGATGCTGGCCAGGCACAAGCCGGCGAGCAGGGTGATCTTCCACTGGATGGACAGTTGGCGCAGAGGCATTGGGGAGCATCCGTTGTAATAGGTCTGCAGCCTGTATCGGCGTTGTACGATTTTTCTTTATTCAAACGTTCAATTTAAAGCGCTGGGCTTTTTGCGCTAACATCGGCCGGCTGACGGGCGTGCATCCCGCGTTCCAGCCTAGTCTGGCCAATTTGACATCTGCCTACCCGCCCTTCAGAGTGTGCGCCCTTCATAACAACACCCCTGGGTCCGGCCACTGCCACCGCGCAGCCTGTCGCCGGCACCGTCGCTTTTTGTCTGTCGTAACGAGGTAAACCAGACCATGAATGCAGTCATTGCCGCGGTCGGCATCATGCTGATATTGAGCTTGTCCCGCGTGCATGTGGTGATCGCCCTGATCGTTGGCGCCCTGACCGGCGGCCTGGTCGGCGGCTTGGGCATCGAAGGCACACTGAAGGCCTTCAATGGCGGCCTTGGCGGCGGCGCCACCGTGGCACTGTCGTACGCGCTGCTCGGCGCCTTTGCCGTGGCCATCGCCAAATCCGGCCTGGCCCACGCGCTGGCCGATCGCGCCCTGGCGATGATCGACCGGCAAGGGCACGCCGACGGCGGCAAGCTCAAGTGGCTGCTGATCGGCCTGATGCTGGTGGTGGCGGTGTCGTCGCAGAACATCCTGCCGATCCATATCGCCTTTATCCCGCTGCTGGTGCCGCCCCTGTTATATGTGCTGACGCGCCTGCGTATCGACCGCCGGCTGATCGCCTGTGTGATCACCTTTGGCCTGATCACGCCGTACATCTTCCTGCCTGTCGGTTTCGGCAACATCTTCCTCAACCAGATCCTGCTGGCCAACGTCAGCCGCGCCGGGGTCGATGTCAGTGCCGTCAACGTCACCCACGCCATGGCCCTGCCAGCGGCGGGCATGCTTGCCGGTTTGCTGGTGGCGGTGTTCTTCAGCTACCGCAAGAAGCGTGACTACGACCTGGCGCGCATCGAGCAGGTCGAGCAGGTGAGCGTCAGCTACAACCCGCTGACGCTGCTGGTGGCCGGGCTGGCGATCGGCGCCGCGTTCATCGTCCAGCTGTGGCTGGACTCGATGATCATCGGCGCCATGGTCGGCTTTCTGATCTTCTCGCTGTCAGGCATCGTCCGCTGGAAAGACACCGACGACCTGTTCACCGAAGGCATGAAGATGATGGCCATGATCGGCTTCATCATGATTGCCGCGTCCGGCTTTGCCGACGTGATGAAGGCCACCGGCGAGGTCAACAGCCTGGTCGAAACCTCGGCGCAGTGGATCGACCACAGCAAGGGCATCGGTGCCTTGCTGATGTTGCTGGTAGGTTTGCTGGTGACCATGGGCATCGGCTCGTCGTTCTCGACGGTGCCGATCCTCGCGGCGATCTTCGTGCCGCTGTGCGTGCAGCTGGGCTTCGACCCTCTGGCCACCGTGTGCATCGTCGGCACCGCCGGCGCGTTGGGCGATGCCGGCTCGCCGGCGTCGGACTCGACCCTCGGGCCGACGTCGGGGCTCAATGTGGATGGCCAGCATCACCATATCTGGGACACCGTGGTGCCGACCTTCATCCACTACAACCTGCCGCTGCTGGCGTTCGGTTGGGTCGCGGCGATGGTGCTCTGAGGCGTCAGCCCTTGTGGGTGAGCGGGGTGATGCGGTTGAGGACGGTGCTGCCGTCCTTGCTGCGGGTCAGGTAGATCGGCAGCACCTTGGGCAGGTTGTCGATCATGCGCCGCACCTCACGGGTGTTGTACACGCCGCTGACGCGGATCGCGCCGGTGCTTTCATCGGCCAGCAACAGTGGCTTGTCCAGGTAGCGGTTGATCACCGGCAGCGCCTGCGACAGGCTGAGGTTGTCCAGTACCAGCCTGCCATCGCGCCAGGCCAGGCTGTTGTCGGTGTCGTCGCTCTGGCGCAGGGTCGGCTCGAAATCGCCGCTGTGGTAGGCCGCCTGCATGCCTGGGCCAAGGCGATAGCCGCCGTCGCTGCCATGGCTGCTGACCAGCACCGAGCCTTCGACCAAGGTCACCTTGACCTGGTCGTTGTACTTCCAGACGTTGAACTGAGTGCCGGTGACCCGGGTCTGGCCCAGGCCTGCGCGGACGATGAACGGGTGGCTGCTGTCGTGGGTGACCTTGAAAAACGCCTCGCCCTTGCTCAGGGTGACCTGGCGCTGGTCCTTGTAGTTGAGAAAGCGCAGGTCGGTGTGGAGGTTGAGCTCGACCACGCTGCCGTCGCTCAGTTGCACCTGGCGCACCTGGTCGCTGGCCTCGAAATGCTGGTAGTGGTTGGGCAACCAGGCTTGTTCCCAGCCGATCCAGCCGGCCAGCGGCAGCACCAGCAGGGCGATCGCCGCGGCCGACGCCAGCGGTTGCCAGTTGCGCCGGACCGGCTGGTGCTGCGGTTGAGGCGTGAAGGCGATAACGTCGGCGTTGCGCGGCAGCAGGTCGGCGGTTTGCCAGATGTCGCGCATCGCCCGGTATTCGTCGAGGTGCCGGGGATCGGCCGCCAGCCACTGGTCGAAGGCCTCGCGCTCAGCCGCCGTGCAGTCATCGGCGTGCAGGCGCATGCACCAGTGCGCCGCGGCGTCGGTGATGGCATCTTCTTCAGTGGGGGTGAGACGGTCGTGGTTCATTGCGGCTCCCGGTTTTGCGCATTCTACCCCTGCCAAGGGGCTGCCGAGAACCGAGATAATGGCGAATGACTATCAGATGCGCGATTTTTCGTCGGGTTTCTGCTCGGATCGTGCAGATTGCAAGGTGTCGGGCAGGCCTTGATGCCGGGTCAGTCTAGAAGCTGGGGCCGTTGTTCGGTGTAGATGCGTCGGGTTTTTTGGGTGCTTATCCGTTTGATGTGGTGGCGCTTATGGCCCCTTCCGCCCTTACGGCGGGTCACTTTTTTTCTTGGAAAAAAGTAACCAAAAACCGCTGGCTCCCACATCCGGCCCTCCGCTGCGCTGCGGGTTCCCTCACTCCGGCCTTGCTCCCGCGTGGACCGGGCTGTACGGGCCTTCCTGGCCCGCAGCCCTTGCCGGCCATCCATGGCCGTCACCTCGCTCCGCAAGACCTCCGTTCGGCCTCCTGAGGTCGCCAAGTTAGGGGTGGCGCCTGGGCTGGCGTTATCTTCGATAGTGGCAATGGTGGTGGATAGCTTGGCCTCTTCGCGGGTAAACCCGCTCCCACAGGGGCCGTGGTGGCCTTACGGTCAGCAGAGAACCTGTGGGAGCGGGTTTACCCGCGAAGAGGCCGGGACTGCCAATGCAAATTCTGGCGCTGACGCGCTGTACCGCCCTTATAAACAAGCGAGAGCGCAGCGATTCGCCAGCCGGTGCCCTGGCCCTTGATCTGGCCCTTGATCTGGCCCTTGATCTGGCCCTTGATCTGGCCCTTGATCTGGCCCTTGATCTGGCCCTTGATCTGGCCCTTGATCTGGCCCTTGATCTGGCTTGTGATCTTGATCTACCGCGACTTCAGGAGGCCGAACGGAGGTCTTGCGAAGCGAGGTGACGGCCAGGAAGGCCGGCAAGGGCTGCGGGCCAGGAAGGCCCGTACAGCCCGGTCCTCGCGGGAGCAAGGCCGGAGTGAGGGAACCCGTAGCGCAGCGACGGGCCGGATGCAGGAGCAAGCGGTTTTTTGTTACTTTTTTTCAAAGAAAAAAAGGGACCCGCCGTAAGGGCGGAAGGGGCCATAAGCGCCTCCACATCAAACGGATAAGCCCCAAAAAGGCCAACGCCCAACGCATCTACACCGAACCCACGCA
>NZ_UNOZ01000015.1 GCF_900536025.1 Pseudomonas reidholzensis | reverse complement strand
GTTGGCTGGGGTGGCGCGTATGGCCCCTTCCGCCCGTACGGCGGGTCAGTTTTTTTCGTGGAAAAAAGTAACCAAAAACCGCTTGCTCCTACATACGGCCCTTCGCTGCGCTACGGGTTCCCTCACTCCGGTCTTGCTCCCGCGAGGACCGGGCTGTACGGGCCTTCCTGGCCCGCAGCCCTTGCCGGCCTTCCTGGCCGTCACCTCGCTTCGCAAGACCTCCGTTCGGCCTCCTGAAGTCGCAGTAGATCAAGATCACAAGCCAGATCAAGATCAACGGCCAGATCAAGGGCCAGGGCAACGGCTGGCGAATCGCTTCGCTCTCGCGGGTTTATAAGGGCGGTACAGCGCGTCAGCGCCAGAATTTGCATTGGCAGTTCCGGCCCCATCGCGGGCAAGCCCGCTCCTACAGGTGTTCCATAGCCGGAGGGCGGCGTGGTCCTTGTAGGAGCGGGCTTGCCCGCGATGAGGCCCGACTATCCACCACCGATGTCACTATCGAAGATAAGGCCAGCCCAGCCCAAACCCCGTTACGCCCAACCTGAACTTACTCAGATACCCCGTCGAGCGCGCCAAGCCATGCCTGGATCTGCTCCAGCGTAGCCGTCGCTCCCCCGCACACCACTACCAGTACAGTGCTGTATCGGGTCAACGCCTCGGCCTGGTACGCCAAGGCCAGCGCCGCCCCACACGCCGGCTCTACCAGCAGGCGATGATCCAGCAGGAAGCGTTCACACGCCTCCAGCGCCTGCCGGTCACTGACCAGATGGCTCTGCACCGGGTGGGTGCGCAAGCACGCCATCGCCCGTTCGGCCACACGCTTGGCCCCCAGCGAAGTGGCCACCGACGCCAGGCGCTCCAGCTCCACCGTATGCCCCGCCAGGGAGGCGGCATGCAGCGACGCGGCGCCCTCGGTTTCCACCGCCAGCACCGGTACATCCCCCCAGCCATTGCGTTTGAGGCCCTCGACCACACCACTGAGCAGGCCGCCACCGCCCACCGACAGCACCACCGCATCCGGCTTGACCCCAGCCTGGGCCACTTCGTCGATCATGCTGGCATGGCCAGCCCACAGCAGCGGGTCATCGAATGGATGGATGAACGCATCGTCCGGCCCGACCAAGGTCTGCGCCAGTTCGTTGGCCTCCTGCCAGGAGGCGCCGTGCACCACCACTTCTGCGTCTTCCAGGCGCAGCAGCTGCTTGGCCCGCTCGGTGGTGGTCTGCGGCACCACTACGGTGACCCGCACGCCGAGGCAACGCCCGGCATAGGCCACGGCGAGCCCGGCGTTGCCGCCCGACGACGACACGAAATGCCGGGCGCCGCGGGCATGGTGCACCTCGCATGCGTGGCCGACCCCGCGCAACTTGAACGAGCCGCAGGGCTGCAGGGCATCGAGCTTGAGCCAGATCGAGCGGCCGGCAGCCACCGACAGTGGGCGCGATTCGATCAGCGGGGTGTGGATATGCAAGGGCATGGCGGGCTCCGCGAAGTCAGTCATCACGAGCGGCTGGGGCGGTTTCGCCACGCAGCTGCTCAAGGTAGTTGTAAACGGTGAAGCGGGTGACGCCGAGCGCCGTTGCGGCTTTCTCCACGCCACCCTTGACGATGAACAGGCCACGCTCCTGCATGACCCGCACGGCTTCGACCTTGGCCTGTTTGTTCATCCGGCCATGGCCGGAGGCGCGCAGGGCGTTGTCGATGATCTCGGCCATCAGCACGGTCATCTCAGCGGGCTCGTCAGGGGCGCTGGCGACCTGCTCGACGCCCAGCGGTTGCAGGTGCTGAAGGAAGCTCAGCGCCGCGTCCAGCCCGCTGTTGTCGACGTTCACGCACAGGCTGGCGAACGGCGTGCCCTCGCTGTCGCGCAGGATCGCCGTGGCGCTGCGCAGGGTGCGGCCCTTGAGGGTGGTCGGGTAGTCGGGCAACACCACCGGTGCGCAGCCATCGCTTCGCGCGGCGCGCATCAGCGCCTTGAAGCCTTGGTCCTGTTCGGGGGCGGCGAGGATCGGGCTGCCGACGACCCGGCCAGAGAGCTGGCCGTTGACGATGGCCACCACCGAGCGCTCGGGCTGCTCGAGGTCGTGCAGGAGGATTTCCATGTTGCGGCCGGCGACGCTGCCGATGGCGGCAATCGCGGCTTTGAGCGTGGAGAGCACCAACTGGCGTTCACGCAGGAGATGGGGTGCGGTCATGAATTAATTCAACAGAATGTCATTTTTTAACATTCTGTTGAATTGTCGCGCCGGCGTCAATGCCAGGCGGGCGCCCGGGCAACTCCGCTCCTCGGCTGGAGCAGGAGCGGCTGCCCGGTGGATCAGCCCAGGGCCGGTGTGCGCGGAGGGATCATGCGTTTTTTACCGGTCGACTCGAACGCGGCGGCAAAGCTCAGCAGCGCCGAGTCGTCGTAGGCCCGACCGGCGAAGGTCAGCCCCACCGGCATGCCGATATCGGCCATCACACCCATCGGGACGGTCACGGTCGGTACGCCCAGGTGACGGATCGCCAGGTTGCCGTTGGCCACCCACACGCCATTGCTCCAGGCGATGTCGGCCGAGGCCGGGTTGACGTCGGCATCCGCCGGGCCGACATCGGCCACGGTGGGGAACAGCACCGCGTCCAGGCCGAGGTCGTCCATCCAGTCTTCGAGGTCGAGCTTGCGCGTCTGC
The DNA here is from genome assembly GCF_900536025.1 of Pseudomonas reidholzensis. Classification (GTDB taxonomy): domain Bacteria; phylum Pseudomonadota; class Gammaproteobacteria; order Pseudomonadales; family Pseudomonadaceae; genus Aquipseudomonas; species Aquipseudomonas reidholzensis. The sequence goes on along the minus strand of NZ_UNOZ01000015.1, from coordinate 37,594 downwards.
TCGAGGCCGCGCAGGCCGTCCGCGACGGTGGCGATCTGGTCCCAGGTCTTCAGGCCGCGCTTGGCCATGTTGACGTACTCGTCCATGCCGGCCGCGAGGTCATCCTCACGGTTGGGCAGGGTGCCGGGGTCGTGCGGGAAGATCAGCGGCCCGTCGACGTCGGCCAGGCGATTGAGGGCGGGGTCGTCGTTGGCCCGCAGGAAGTCATCGAACGCCCAGCCTGACAGCTCCCACAGTTCGTCATGGAGGAACTCGCTGGAGACGATGCCGCGGTTGTACACGGTCGGTGCGCCCGGGCGGTCGCCTTCGCAATTGGAGACCAGCGGGAAGTCCACTTCCAGCACCTCGGCGCCTGCCGCCTCGAGCGCCTGACGTGCCTGCTGCCACAGGTCGATGACGCTTGCACGGGTGTTGATGCGTTGGCCGGTGGGGCCGCCGATACCCGGTTTTTCCGACGTGCCGGCGAGGTCGTCGGCATTGATGTACATGCGCGGCACGCCGAAACGCTTGCCCTTCAGCGAACTGGCATCCAGCGCCAGGTCAAGGTAGCAGGCCGGGCGCACGGTCGATGCCGCGGGGATCGGTACCCACGGTTGCAGGCGCCAGAGGTCGCCACGTGTGTCGGCGTCATCGGCGACCACCACGTCGAGGATTTCCAGCAGGTCGTGCATGGTCCGTGCGTACGGCACCACCACGTCCATGGTCGGCGTCAGCGGCCAGTTGCCGCGCACCGAGATCACCCCCCGCGACGGGGTGTAGGCGCACAGGCCATTGTTGGAGGCCGGGCCACGGCCGCTGGACCAGGTCTCTTCGGCCACGCCAAAGGCGCAGAAGCTCGCTGCGGTGGCGGTACCGGCACCGTTGGACGAGCCGGAGGCGAACGGCGCGGTCAGGTAAGCGGCGTTGTACGGGCTTTCGGCGCGGCCATAGACGCCGCGCTGCATGCCACCGTTGGCCATGGGCGGCATGTTGGTCTTGCCCAGGCACACCGCACCGGCGGCGCGCAGGCGCTCGATGGTGAAGGCGTCGCGCTGGGCAACCAGCTTGGCGAAGGCCGGGCTGCCGGACGCGGCGGTCAGGCCCTTGACCAGGTAGCTGTCCTTGGCCGTGTAGGGGATGCCGTCCAGCGGGCCGAGGCTGGCGCCACGCGCGCGACGGGCGTCGGAGGCCTCGGCCTCCTTGAGGGCCTCAGGATTGCGCACCACTACGGCGTTGAGGGCAGTGGCAGTGTCGGCTCCATCATAGGCGTCGATGCGGGCCAGGTAGGCCTTGACCAGCTCGACCGCCGTCGTGCGGCCGGTCTGGAGCGCGTCGCGCAGCTCGGCAATGGAAACCTCGGTTACCTCGATCATGCTGTCACCAACTGTGCAGGTGGAAAATCATGGCCGCGAGTGTAGCAAGAAGCCTATGCCGGGGCAGGCTTGCAGCGTTGAAATGGTTTGTTGCAGGACGGCACGTTGGCGCGGGAACACGGGGCGCGACTGACGGGTCGCAGTCTGGTTACCGGCCAGAAAACTGGCCATCCCCGTCTCCCGGGGCAGATCCATGCATGACGCCGATCGGAGCTATTTTCGCATGTCCCATTCGTCACCCCCTGAGCAGCACAGCAGCATCAACCCGCCTGTTTTCTGGATTTCCGCCGTCCTCCTGTTGCTGCTGGTGATCTACGCCAGTGTGTTCCAGTCGCACGCGCAAAACCTGTTCGCCGAGGTCCAGGGCTGGATCATCGGCAACGTCAGCTGGTTCTATATCCTCGCCGTGGCGATCATCCTCGGCACCGTGGTGTTCCTCGGCATCAGCCGCTACGGCGACATCAAGCTCGGCCCCGACCACAGCACGCCGGACTACAGCAGCACCACCTGGTTCGCCATGCTGTTCTCTGCCGGCATGGGCATCGGCCTGATGTTCTTCGGTGTCGCCGAGCCGGTGATGCACTTTCTCAAGCCACCGCTCGGCGAAGGCGGGACGGTGCTGGCGGCCGGCGAGGCGATGCGCATCACCTTCTTTCACTGGGGCCTGCATGCCTGGGCGATCTACGCCATCGTCGCGCTGATCCTGGCCTACTTCAGTTATCGCCACGGCCTGCCGCTGACCTTGCGTTCAGCGTTGTACCCGTTGATTGGCGAACGCATCTACGGGCCGATCGGCCATGCGGTAGACATCTTCGCGATCATCGGCACGGTGTTTGGCGTGGCCACCTCGCTCGGTTTTGGCGTGTCGCAGATCAACACCGGGCTGAATGCGCTGTTCGGTGTACCGGTGTCGACCCCGGTGCAGATCGGCTTGATCATCGGCACCACCTTGCTCGCCACGCTGTCGGTGGTCTCGGGCCTGGACAAGGGCATCCGCCGGCTCTCCGAACTCAACCTCGGCCTGGCCGTCTTGCTGCTGTTGATGGTGGTGCTGCTGGGGCCGACCGTGCTCATCCTGCAGACCTTCGTACAGAACACCGGCGGCTACCTCAGCGAAATCGTCAGCCGCACACTGAATCTCTACGCGTATCAGCCCACCGACTGGATTGGCGGCTGGACTTTGTTCTACTGGGGCTGGTGGCTGGCCTGGTCGCCTTTCGTGGGGCTGTTCATCGCGCGGATTTCCCGCGGCCGGACGATCCGCGAGTTCGTCATGGGCGTGCTGCTGGTGCCGACCGCGTTTACCCTGCTGTGGATGACCGTGTTCGGCAACACCGCGATCCACATGATCCTCGACCAGGGCTTGCGCGACCTGGCCCAGGCGGTGGACCAGGACACCTCGCTGGCGCTGTTCGCGTTTCTCGAGCACTTCCCGTTCAGCACGGCCATCAGCACCCTGGCGGTGGTGATGGTGGTGGTGTTCTTCGTGACCTCGGCCGACTCCGGCGCGATGGTGGTCGACATGCTCGCCTCCGGCGGGCAGGAGAACACGCCGATCCGCCAACGCATCTTCTGGGCGTCGAGCATGGGCCTGGTGGCCATCGCACTGCTGCTGGCCGACGGCCTCAAGGCCCTGCAGACCGCCACCATCGCCAGCGCACTGCCGTTCACCATCGCCTTGCTGTGCAGCATGCGCGGGCTGCTCAAGGCGCTCAAGCTGGACGCCACCAAGCGCGGCCTGCGCCATCAGGCCTTGGCCATCTCGCCCACCGCCTCGCGGGGCGCTGGCAACTGGCAGCGCCGCCTGCGGACCCTGGCGATGTTCCCGCGGCGCACGCATGTGCAGCGCTTCATCAGTGAAGTGGGCCTGCCCGCCTGCCATTCGGTGAGCGAGGAATGGCGCCGGCAGGGTTACGAGTGCAGCGTGGAGGAAGGCGAGGAGGGCAGCGTGACGCTCAAGGTGGGGCCCAGCGACGACCCCTTCGTCTATCAGATCAAGCCCCAGGCCTACGCCATGCCCAGTTTCGTGATGAGCGATACGACAGGTGAGGAGCGCAAGTATTTCCGGGCTGAAGTGCACCTGCGTGAAGGCGGCCAGGACCATGACGTGATGGGCTGGTCAAAAGACGAGGTGATCGGCGATATCCTCGACCACTTCGAGCGGCACATGCATTTTCTTCATCTGGTGGGGTGAAGTGCCGGGGGTATCTGCACATAGCAGGTACCCCCGCGGGTTTACTCCAGGTCCGCCGCGCTATGGCGCTCCGGTACCTGCGTCGGCTCATCGCCCCAGGTACGGTTGACCCGGGTGCCGCGCTGCACGGCTGGCCGCTGGGCGATTTCTTCGGCCCAGCGCTGCACGTGGGGGTATTCCTCCACGGCGAGGAACTCGGCGGCGTCGTACAGGTTGCCGCGCACCAGTTGGCCATACCAGGGCCACACGGCGATGTCGGCGATGCTGTAGTCATCCCCTGCCAGGTAGCGGCTCTCGGCCAGGCGCCGCTCGAGCACATCCAGCTGACGCTTGGCTTCCATGCTGAAGCGGTTGATCGCGTACTCGATCTTCTCCGGCGCATACGCATAGAAGTGGCCGAAGCCGCCCCCCAGGTACGGCGCCGCGCCCATCTGCCAGAACAGCCAGTTGAGGGTTTCGGTGCGTGCGTGCGCAGCCTTGGGCAGGAATGCACCGAACTTCTCCGCCAGATACAGCAGGATCGAGCCAGACTCGAACACCCGGATCGCCGGCTCGACACTGCGGTCGAGCAGGGCGGGGATCTTCGAGTTGGGGTTGACCTCGACGAAGCCGCTGGAAAACTGCTCGCCCTCGCCGATGCGGATCAGCCAGGCGTCGTATTCGGCGCCGATGTGCCCCAGGGCCAGCAGCTCCTCAAGCAGGATGGTCGCCTTGACGCCGTTGGGCGTTGCCAGGGAATACAGCTGCAGCGGTTGCTTGCCGACGGGCAGGTCCTTGTCATGGGTAGGCCCGGCGACAGGGCGGTTGATGCTGGCGAACTGGCCGCCGGAGGCGGCGTCGTTGCGCCACACCTTGGGCGGGACGTAGGCGGTCTTGCTCATGCACGGGCTCTCCTGAAGGGCGCGAAGCGATCACATGGAACGTTGACCTGCATCTATGCCACGGGTTCGCGGCGCGGGGCAAATGCATCTCATGCATGGCCCGGGTTCGCCGGTATGCGCGCGAACCCGGCCACTCAAGCGCCGATCTTGACCTAGAGTTAGCAGCACGGCCGCTGGCGCAACGCGATTGTTTATCTCTTCGCCTTACTATTGCCATCGGCAGATGTCGATCTTTGCGGGCCGGAATCAACCCTAGAAACCCCGGCAGGCACTTTTCAGGAGAGCACGGCACATGGCAGCACTGCAGAACAGTACGTTGGAAGCGATTGCCAGCAATCAGGCACAACTGCTGGGGGACTGGCTCGCCGGGCTGGAAGCCAATGGCGCGACGCGCAATATCAAAGAGCAGGACCTGCGTCAGGAAACCCGCGAGTTCCTCCAGCTGGTCATCGATGGCCTGCGCAGCGAAAGCGGCGACAACATCACCGCCGCCGGTTGGGAAGAGGCCCGCCGCTTCCTCGACAAGCTCTCCGCCAGCCGCGCCCAGATCGGCCAGGAGTCGCACCAGACGGCGTACTTCATCTTTGCCCTGAAGGGCCCCTTGTTCACCCTGCTGCAACAGCATTACCGCGAACAGCCGGCGCTGCTGGCCGAGCAACTGTGGGAGGTCTCGCAACTGCTCGACGGCTTCGGCCTGCACACCATCCGTACCTACCAGAAGGCCCGCGAAGGGGTGATCAAGCGCCAGCAGGAAGAACTGCTCGAACTGTCCACGCCCGTGGTCAAGTTGTGGGACGGCGTGCTCGCCCTGCCGCTGATCGGCACCCTCGATTCGCAGCGCAGCCAGACCGTCATGGAGTCGCTGTTGCAGCGCATCGTCGACACCGGCTCGGAGATCGCCATCATCGACATCACCGGCGTGCCGACCGTTGACACCCTGGTGGCCCAGCACTTGCTCAAGACCGTGACCGCGATCCGCCTGATGGGCGCCGACTGCATCATCAGCGGGGTGCGCCCGCAGATCGCCCAGACCATCGTCCACCTCGGCCTGGACCTCGGCACGCTGACCACCAAATCCAACCTCGCCGACGCCCTGAGGCTGGCCCTGACCCGCCTGGGCACCGGCCTCGGCGAGCGGGCCTGAGCCGATGGAGCGTATCCCGATCCTGCAGATGGGCGACTTTCTCCTGGTGACCATCCAGGTCGACATGCATGACCAGCTGGCCTTGCGCCTGCAGGACGACCTCACCGAGCGCATCGACCAGACCTCGGCGCGCGGGGTGCTGATCGACATCTCCGCGCTGGACATGGTCGACTCGTTCATTGGCCGGATGATCGCCAGTATCTCCGGGCTGTCGCGGATCATGGACGCCGAGACCGTGCTGGTCGGCATGCAGCCAGCCGTGGCGATCACCCTGGTCGAGCTCGGCCTGACCCTGCCCGGCGTGAGCACCGCGCTCAACGTCGACCGTGGCATGCACCTGCTGCGTCAACGGGTAGGCCGATCATGAGCATTCGCGACAGTGGCAGCCAACCGGTGCGCCTGGAGCAGGACGTGGTGCTCGCCCGCCAGTTGGCGCGCAAGGTCGCCACCGAGTGCGGCATGCGCCTGGTCGACCTGACCAAGCTGGTCACGGCGGTCAGCGAGCTGGCGCGCAATACCGTGGTGTACGGCGGTGGCGGCGACATGGACTGGGCAGTGCTCGAGGAGGCCGGGCGGGTCGGGCTACGGCTGGTGTTTCGCGACGAAGGGCCAGGCATCGCCGACATCAAGCTGGCGCTGACCGATGGCTGGACCTCGGGCGGCGGCCTGGGTCTGGGGTTGACCGGTGCGCGGCGCCTGGTCGACGAGTTCGAACTGGACACCGCTCCCGGGCAAGGTACCCGGGTAACGATCACCCGATGGGCCTGAACCTTGCTGCGAGCCTGACCCAGGTCCTGGCCATCGACGATATCAGCCAGGTCGGCTACGCCCGCCGGGTCGTGCAGAAGCTCGCCGAGCAACACGGCTTCAACCCAGCCGACGCTGGCCGCGCGGCGCTCGTCGCCACCGAGCTTGCGAGCAATCTGCTCAAGCATGCCGAACGTGGCGAACTGCACTTGCGGGTCTGGCCGCACGGGGCGGGCCATGGCCTCGAGCTGCTCGCCGTGGATCGGGCCCAGGGTTTCGACGTGCATGCCTGCCTCGCCGACGGATTTTCCACGGGCGGCACCCAGGGCATTGGCCTGGGCGCGGTCAGCCGGCTGGCGCAGGTGTTCGACGTGCACGCCGACGAGCGGGGTGCCGTGGTGCTGGCGCGGCTGTACCGCGAGGGCGCCACGGCGCCAGACCTGCGCATCGGCGTCAGCCAGCATTCATTGCATGACGACCCGGCCTGCGGCGACACCTGGCACGTAGCACTCGGCGAGCGACGCCTGAGCGCGCTGGTGGTCGACGGCCTGGGCCATGGCGAAGAGGCCGAGCGGGCCGCCAAGGCCGGTGCCCAGGCCTTTGCCCTGAGCCCGTTCAGCGAGCCGGCCAGCCTGCTCGGCGAACTGCACTACGCGATGTCCGGCACCCGTGGCGGGGCGGCGGCTATTGCCCAGTACGACGCTGACGCCGATCGCCTGGCGTTCATCGGCATCGGCAATATCGGCGCCACCCTGGTCGGCGGCGAACGGCCGCGCGGCCTGGCCTCGCACCCCGGCATCGTCGGGGGGCAATACCGCAAGGGCCAGGTGTTCGACTACGCTCACGTGAAGGGCAATCTGTTGATCCTGTTCAGCGACGGCCTGCAATCGCGCTGGAGCCTGCAAACCTATCCCGGCCTGGCTTTGCGCCACCCGGCCATCATCGCCACGGTGCTGCACCGTGATTTTTGTCGTGGCCGCGACGATGTGACGGTGCTGGTCATTGATCTGGAGAGCGCGCATGCCTGAGCCATTGCCAAGCACTGCCGCCGAGCAGGCCGCGCTGGCCGCCCGGTTGCAGGCCGAAAACCAGGCCCTGCGCGGCGAGCTGGAAGAAACCAACCAGGGCGTGCTGGCGCTGTATGCCGAGCTGGACATCCAGGCCGAGCAACTGCGCCAGGCATCAGACCTCAAGAGCCGCTTCCTGTCGTACATGAGCCACGAGTTCCGTACCCCGCTGGGCTCGATCCTGAGCATTACCAGCCTGCTCGCCGACGAGGTCGACGGGCCGCTGAGCCAGGAGCAACAGCTGCAAGTGGCGTTTGTCAGTACCGCCGCCCGCGAGCTCAGCGACATGGTCGATGACCTGCTCGACCTTGCCAAGATCGAAGCCGGGCGCATCACCATTTCGCCGGCCTGGTTCGACATGCTCGACCTGTTCGCGGCGCTGCGCGGGATGTTCCGGCCGATCGTCGACACCGGCGCGGTCGACCTGATCTTCGAGCAGCCCGAGGGCCTGCCGCAGCTCTATACCGACGACAAGAAGCTGTCGCAGATACTGCGCAACTTCATCTCCAACGCGCTCAAGTTCACCACCCGTGGCGAAGTCCGGGTGTCGGCGCAGTTGCACGGCAGCCAGCAGGTGCGCTTTGCCGTCAGCGACACCGGCATCGGCATTGCCCCGGAGTTGCTGGAAGGGTTGTTCGAGGATTTCGCCCAGGTCGACTCCCCCTTGCAGAAGCGCCTGCGGGGTACCGGCCTGGGCCTGTCGCTGTGCAAACGCTTTGCGGCCCTGTTGGGTGGCGAGGTGGGCGTGGAGAGTGTGCCAGGGGTGGGCTCGTCATTCTTTGTGATCATCCCGTTGGCCATCGCCCAGGAGAGCGTCGATGAACCCTGAAATTCGCCTGCTGATCGTCGACGACAACGCCGCCACGCGTTACGCGCTGCGCCGGCGGTTGGCGCTGCACGGCTATCAGGTGCTCGAGGCCGGCACCGGCGGCGACGGCCTGGCCATGCTCCGCGACGCCCATTTCGACGCGCTGATCCTCGACGTCAACCTGCCGGACATGAGCGGCTTCGATATCGTCCGCCTGCTCCGCGCAGACCCGGCCACCGCGCTGTTGCCGGTGATCCACGTGTCGGCGGCGTCGATCCAGACCGGCGACATCATCACGGGCCTTGAGGCCGGTGCGGACGCCTACCTGGTGCACCCGGTCGACCCGGATGTACTGTTGGCGACCCTCGGCACCCTGCTGCGGGTGCGCGACACCGAGCGGGCGCTGCGCGAGAGCGAGGCGCGGTTTCGCGAGATCTTCAGCAACGTTTCGGCGCCGATCGCCGTGCTCGATGCGCAGTTCAAGGTGCACGAGTGCAACCAGGCGTTCGCCCAGCTGACCCAGGACAACCGCGACCCCGAAACCCTGCTCGAGTGCTTTGCCGAAGACCAGCCGTCGGCCTTGGCCGGGTTGCGCCAGCACCTGGCCGATGGCGAGCGCTGGCGCGGCACTTTGCGCATGACCGTGCAGGGCCAGCCACGCGACACCGAGTGGCAGCTTTCGCCGTATCGCACGCCGGGGCTGTGCCTGGTGTTCGTCGAGGACGTCACCGAGCACCGCCACCGCGAACGCTCGCACCTGGCCCGGCTCGACGACGCCAACAGCCAGCTGGCCCGCGAAGTGGCCCAGCGAGCGAGCACCGAAGCGCAACTGCTGCAGTTGCAGAAGATGGACGCCCTGGGCAGCCTCACGGGCGGCATCGCCCATGATTTCAACAACCTGCTGACCGGGATCATCACCAGCCTGGAGCTGATCCGCAAACGGGTCGCGGAAAACCGCGTCGAGAAGGTCCCCAGCTATGCGGACGCCGCCCTCAGCTCAGCGATGAGCGCCGCCTCGCTGACCCACCGCCTGCTGGCGTTCGCCCGCCAGCAGCCGCTGGATACCCGGCCGGTCGACATCAATGAACGGGTGGGCTCGCTGGAGGAGCTGATCACCCGCACCATTGGCGAGCGCATCGCGCTGAAACTGCAGCTGTCCAGCCGCCCGGCGGTGGCCATGGTCGACCCGATCCAGCTGGAAAGCGCCGTGCTCAACCTGGTGATCAACGCCCGCGATGCGCTGGCCAAGGGCGGGCACATCTGGGTCAATACCGCGGCAACCTGGTCGCATGGCGACCCCAACCTGCAGAACGGCCCGTATGTCGCGGTGACCGTGCGCGATGACGGTGCGGGGATCCCCCCGGAGTTGCTGGAAAAAGTCTTCGATCCGTTTTTCACCACCAAGCCGGTGGGCCAAGGCACAGGGCTCGGGTTGTCGACCATCTATGGTTTTGCCCGGCAGTCGGGCGGGCATGTGGCGATCCACAGCGTGCCGGGGCAGGGCACCGAGGTGACCCTGATGCTACCGGCCAGTGCGCGCGAGGCCACCCGTGAGGCACGTGCGCCGCAGCTGGAGCAGAAGGGCACCGGCGAGCATGTGCTGGTGGTCGAGGACATGGCCTCGGTGCGGCTGTCGGTGGCCGAGGCTTTGGCTGACGCGGGGTATCGCTGCACGCTGGCCGAAACCATCGAACAGGCGCTGGATCACCTGCGTGAGGATGCTGGTATCGAGCTGTTGCTGACCGATGTCGGTTTGCCCGGGATCAGTGGGCGCGAACTGGCGGACATGGCGCGGATCTACCGGCCGGGGTTGCCGGTGCTGTTCATGACCGGTTATGCCGAGACTGCCCTGGATCGCCAGGCGTTTCTCGGCAGCGGGATGGACATGCTGATCAAGCCGTTCCAGATTGGCGAGTTGCTGGATAAAGTGCGGCGGACCTTGGGGCAGGCGACTGCAGGTTGAGTCGCGCCGTTCTCCAAGGCCTCTTCGCGGGTAAACCCGCTCCCACAGGGAACGCGCAAGTCTTCAGGACAGCGCCATCCTTGTGGGAGCGGGTTTACCCGCGAAGAGGCCAGCACCATCACCCCATTGCTGGGCTCAATGCGCGCCGGCTGCCTTGCTCAAATCACTCTCGGCCCACTGGGTGTAGATACAGGCATCCGCCACCGCCCAGCGCACCTTCACGGTCTCGCCCGGTTGCATCGGCATCCCCGCCGCCGACAGCGCCTTGACGGTCATCTCGGTGCCGGCGGCGGTGATCACATGGCAAGTCTGGCTCTCACCCAGGAACAGCACCTCGGTGACGTTTGCGCTGACTTCATTCCAACCCGCCGGCAACGGCTCGCGGGCGGCTTGCTCGGCGCTCAGCGCCAGGGCCTTCTCCGGCCGCACCATGATCAGCGCGTCCTGCTCGGCTACCAGCCCCGGGGTCAGGCGGATCGCCAGCGATTGCCCCTCGAAGCTGCCGGCGCCGTTGCTGCTGGCCTTGATCCGGAGGAAGTTGGAATTACCCAGGAACGACGCCACAAAGGCATTCGGCGGGTTCTGGTAGAGGTCGTAACCACTGCCCAGGCCGACGATCTTGCCGTGGCTGAAAATCGCGATGCGCTGCGACAGGCGCATGGCCTCTTCCTGGTCGTGGGTCACGTAGACAATGGTGATGCCCAGGCGCCGATGCAGCTGGCGCAGTTCGTCCTGCAGGTCTTCGCGCAGCTTCTTGTCGAGCGCCCCCAGCGGTTCGTCCATCAACAGGATGCGCGGCTCGTAGACCAGCGCCCGGGCAATCGCCACGCGTTGTTGCTGGCCACCGGAAAGCTGCGCCGGGCGGCGGTGGGCGAACGACTCCAGTTGCACCAGCTTGAGCATCGCGTCGACCCGCTTGGCGGTCTCGGCGGCACTCAGCTTGCGGATCGTCAGCGGGAAGGCGATGTTGTCGCGCACGCTCAGGTGCGGGAACAGCGAGTACCGCTGGAACACCATGCCGATGTCGCGCTTGTGCGGCGGCACATTGACCAGCGACTCGTCGGCAACCAGGATCTCGCCGCTGCTCGGGGTTTCGAAACCGGCCAGCATCGACAGGGTGGTGGACTTGCCCGAACCGCTGGAGCCGAGAAAGGTGAGGAACTCGCCGTCCTGGATCTCCAGGTTGATATTGTCGACCGCGGTGAAGTCACCGTAGTGCTTGTTCAGGTTGCGCAGGCTGACCAGGGTCTTGTTCGGCGCGTCGTCTTTCATCACTGCACTCATTGTTATTGTCTCCGGGCGCTCAGGCGCTGACTGGGTTGCGCCGGCGCAGGGCGGCGGCGATGAGCATGACAAGCACCGACAGGCCGATCAGCAGCGTCGAGGCGACGGCGATCACCGGGGTCAAGTCCTGGCGCAGGGTGGTCCACATCTTCACCGGCAGGGTCTGCAGGTTGGGGCTGGCCATCATCACGCTGAGCACCACCTCGTCCCACGACACCAGAAACGCGAACAGGCCGCCGGCGATCATCCCCGGGCGAATCGCCGGGAAGGTCACCTTGAAGATCGCCTGCAAGCGCGAGGCGCCACAGATCACCGCGGCATCCTCGATCGACTGGTCGAACAGCTTCAGCGAGTTGATGATCGAGATGATGGTGAACGGCAGCGCGACGATCACGTGGCTGACCACGAAGGCGAACAGCGTGCCGGTGTAACCGAGCTTGAGGAACAGTGCGTAGACCGCCACGGCGATGATCACCAGCGGCACGATCATTGGCAGGGTGAACAGCCCGTAGAGCATCTCCCGGCCGGGGAAGCGCCCGCGCACCAGGGCAAACGCCGTCGGCAGGCCGAGCGCAACGGCGGCCACGGTGGTCAGCACGGCGACCTTGAGGCTGGCCAGGGCGGCTTCCATCCACTCCGGGTTGGAGAAGAACTGGCCGTACCATTTGAAGGTCCAGCCCGGCGGCGGGAACACCAGCCACTGCGAAGAGCCGAACGACAGCAGCACGATGAACAGGATCGGCAGCAGCAGGAAGGCCGCGATGATCCCGGTGGTCAGGTACAGGCCGACCCGTAGCGGGCGGCCCATGGCATTGGGGGTCAGGAGCATGGCGGCTTACCTCGCGTTGCCGACCGGGGATTCCGGTTGCAGCTTCAGGTACAAGTAGAAGAGCACCAGGGTGATCAGCACCAGCAGTGCGGCGGCGGCACTGGCCAGGCCCCAGTTGAGGAACGACTGCACCTGCTGGACGATGAACTCAGGCAGCATCATGTTCTGCGCGCCACCCAGCAGGGCCGGGGTGACGTAGTAGCCGAGCGACATGACGAACACCATCAAGGCGCCGGAGAACAGCCCCGAGCGGCACAGCGGCAGGAACACCTTCCAGAAGTTGGTCCACGGGCTGGCGCCACAGATCGAGCCGGCCTGCAGCACCATCGGGTCGATCGCGTGCATGGTCGCCTGCAGCGGCAGGACGATGAACGGGATCATGATGTAGCTCATGCCGATCACCACGCCGGTGAGGTTGTGCACCATTTCCAGCGGGGCATCGATGATGCCCATGGCCATCAACGCCTTGTTGATCACCCCCGAGGCTTGCAGCAGCACCAGCCACGAATAGGTGCGGGCGAGCAGGCTGGTCCACATCGACAGCAGCACGATGTTCAGCAGCCAACGGCCCCAGCCCTTGGGCACCAGGGTGATCGCCCAGGCCAGCGGGAAGCCCAGCAGCACGCTGATCAGGGTCACCAGGCCGGCCACCGAGAAGGTGTTGAACAGCACCCGCGCATAGGCCGAGTTGGCGAACAGCTGCTCGTAGTTGCCCAGCCCCGGCACCGGCTCCAGCACACCGCGCAGCAGCAGGCTGATCAGCGGGGCGAAGAAGAACAGGCCAAGGAACAGCAGGGCCGGCAGCAGGTTGCGGCTGCCACGCCAGCGTTGGCTCAGGCTGGGACGGTGCGCGGCCGCTCCCGGAGCGCCGGTGCCGCTAGGGGCACCTTGGGCGTTTTGCAGGGCGTTGATGGCGACTTTCATTTGACCAGCCACTCATTCCAGCGGGCAGCGATGGCCTGGCCGTTCTTCGCCCAGTAGGCGAAGTCCAGGGTCACCTGATCCTGCGCGTAGGCGGTCGGCAGGTTGGAGGCGAGCTCAGGCTTGAGCTGGCTGACGCTGTCGAGGTTGACCGGGGCGTAGGCGGTGAGGTTGGCGAACTCGGCCTGGCCCTTGGCGCTGCTGGCGTTGGCCAGGAACTTCATGGCCGCGTCCTTGTTCTTCGCGCCTTTAGGGATGACCAGGAAGTCGGCCATGACCAGGTTCTGCTTCCAGCTCACGCCGACCGGTGCGCCATCTTGTTGCAGGGCGTAGACGCGACCGTTCCAGAACTGCCCCAGCGACACTTCACCGGAGGCCAGCAGTTGCTGCGACTGAGCGCCGCCGCCCCACCAGACGATGTCTTTCTTGATGGTGTCGAGCTTCTTGAAGGCGCGGTCGAGGTCCAGCGGGTAGAGCTTGTCGGCGGCCACGCCGTCGGCCAGCAGGGCGAGTTCGAGCACGCCTGGGCTTGGCCATTTGTACAGCGCGCGCTTGCCGGGGAAGGTCTTGGTGTCGAACAGCGCCGACCAGTCGACCGGCTTGTTGGCACCGAGCTTGCCTTCGTTGTAGCCGAGCACAAAGGAGAAGAAGAACGAGCCGACGCCGTGGTCGGAGACGAAGCGCGGGTCGATCCGGTCGCGCTTGACGGTATTGAAATCCAGCGGCTCGAGCAGGCCTTCGGCGGCGGCGCGCAGGGCGAAGTCGGCTTCGACATCGACCACGTCCCACTGCACGTTGCCGCTCTCGACCATGGCCTTGAGCTTGCCATAGTCGGTCGGGCCGTCCTGTACGACCTTGATGTTGCTCTCTTTGGAGAAGGGCTCGGCCCATGCCTGTTTCTGGGCGTCCTGGGTCGTACCGCCCCAGCTGACGAAGTTCAGGCTGTCGGCGGCCTGGGTGGCCTGACAAGCCAGGGTCAGCAGGCTGGCGGACAGCACTGCGGTTACACGTTTGCTCAACAGCATGGTTACGCCCTCGTTGCTTTTGTTATTTGAGGCGGGTTCTGTCACCCGCCATGTGTTCGGGGAGCAGCTTTTGCAAAAATGTCGTGTGGCCGTTTTTGATTGTAGGTGCCGGCCTGCAAATTAAGGTCTACGGGATATCATATTATGGTATTCCAAGAATTTGGCAAGGGGGTTGAGGCGACCGACCATCACTCGGCTTGGCGCCGGGTGTGTAGGGGGAGGTGCGGGCGGCTTGGGGACGAGGGGGGGCGGGGCTGTTCCGGCTGTTCATGGAGGTGTGAGCGCTGGCCGTAGGACGTTTCTGAATAGGTTGTAGGGCGTCAATATGAGCTTGCCAGCGGTGGTGCCAGTGCTCCAGGTTCGCTCCTTTGCGATCATTTCTGACCTGCTATAGCCGGGTCATCGTCATGAACCTGCAGGGAGCACGACATGGACCTTCGTTCGTCCTTCTTCGCCGATATCAGCAATTGGTTCGGGGTGTGCCTGAGTCGGCTCAAGGCTGCTTTTCGGCCCCGGCATGCCCTCTTTAGGGGGATCTGCGGTCTTGCCGTGTGTTCAGCAATGGCTGAAACGCGCGCCAGCACTATCGAAGCCGTAAACCATACGCACTGGGCGATCAACCGGTTCAGTGTCGATGGGCGGTCTGGCATCGACATTATCGGGCCGTATCAAGGGGGCGGGGGAGGGTGTTGCTACATAGCCCCGGCGCACTGGCAACCGGGTATGAGCGTAAAGGTTGATTGGGTACGAGGCGCCGCCTATCCCGATGGATTTCCTGGCTTTGCGGACGAGCAAAAATACGTGGCTTGGAGAGATGCTGCGCGCGCTGATAACCAACAGCACGGCAAGGTAGTCCTTATCCCTGACTACACCGGACAAAAAGTCTGTGGGATTACCGTGCACTTCTTGCCCTGCGACGACATCCAGGTCACCACCTCCTGCTACGCCTATGGCAGCCCCGAGTACCCGATCAAAACCCCTCTGCATTTGCCGGAGCCCCAGTCATGTCCAAAATAAGCAAGGCCTCGGTCTGCTATCCACCGCAGTTTCCTATACAGGGGCGCCTGCCCCAGCGAGAACTGCAAGTTCATCAGAACCTTGCGCGCCAGTGCAACCTGGAGCGTGGCTACCATGACGCGTTGTGCCTTGCGGCCGGTTTCCGGGTCATGCCACCGTGCTGCAAGACCTTGCATGTCAGCCTGTTCTTCGATGGCACCGGCAACAACCTGAACAATGACCTGTACGCGTCAGCCGTGCCCCATCCGACCAATATCGCCCGGTTATTTCGCGCGAGCATCGGTGATGGCCATGCCGGCGGCACTGCCTATGGCGGCAGCAAGGCCCGGCGCTTGACCGATGCGCCCGGTACCGGCAACGGCCAGTACTTCAAGTACTACATGCCGGGAGTCGGTACACCGTTTCCGGAGGTGGGCGACCTCGACTACAGCGGCGACGGCCTGGCCTTCGCTCGGCGCGGGGAAGAGCGGATCAACTGGGCGCTGCTGATGATCATCGACGCCCTGCGCCGTGCCTTGGGCAAGCCGCGATTGGACAACGCGGCGCTGCAAACCGCTGTCGAGGCCATGGGTACCTGGCGGGGCACCGAATGGATCATGGGCCGGGCCAACCGCAGCAGGGAGTTCCGCAAGCAGCTCAAGGCGCTCGAACGGCCCTTGCGGATCGCGCTGGATGCGCCATCGCCCGGTCAGCCGAAGCTGCTGGGCCTGAAGTTGTATGTGTATGGGTTCTCGCGAGGCGCCGCAGCGGCGCGGGCCTTTGTCAGCTGGTTGAACCTGTTGTTGTCGCCGAACGAGCCGACACCGACGCTCAAAATCAATGACCTGAAGCTACCGGTCAGTGTGGAGTACCTGGGGCTGCTGGACACGGTGGTCTCGGTGGGGCTTGCCGACATCGCCCCTGGGGCGAATGGTCACATGGGCTGGGGAGATGGCAGCCAAACATTGCCCAAGGGGGCACTGCTCAAGCGCTGCCTGCATATCGTCGCCAGTCATGAGCAGCGCTTGAGTTTTCCTGCGGAGTCAATCAGGCGGGAGGATGGCACGTATCCGCGCAACAGCGAGGAGGTGATCTATCCAGGAGTACATAGCGATCAAGGGGGAGGGTATCCGCCGGGGGATCAAGGGAAGGCTTATAGTCACGACAGTCGCACAGGCGATGGCCTCTTGCTCTCACAGATTGCGCTGCAGGATTTGTATTCTGATGCATTCGCCCAAGGTGCTCCGCTGAAGGTGTCAACAGGTGCTTTGCCCATAGGTTTACGCCATGAGTTCTGGCGGACTATGGAGGCGGATGTGGAAAAGGCCTTTGCAATTGCGCCTCAACTTATAAGTCGGTTCAATGCCTGGCGTCAGGTGACTCTGGGACTGTTGCCTATATCGTCGCCCGAGCAGGTTGAAAAATATCAACCACTGTCCGCCACTTCCAACCTGGAAGATGCTTTGCGTACGCAGATGGATTGGCTAACCGCCTGGCGTATCGATCGCTACGCATTCGGCAGTCTCAAAGATACCGATTTCTACCGCCTGGCCAGTGACGGGCATGCAACCGATGAAGCCCGCTTAAGCGCCGAAACCGAGCGCAATAAAAACCAAGCGGCCGTGGTGAAGCGCCGCGACTACCAGCGCGACCTCGAACGCCGCGGGGCTCCGAAAACTCCGCTGGAACCTGGCATCAAGGATTTCGATCCTGACAAGTCGAGAACCCAGCTGCGCGAAGCCGCCGAAGAGTTCGGCAGGATCTATCGCGACCTCAACAGCGACCCTTACCTGGCGTTCTTCCGTCGTAACAGCTTGAAAAACACGCTCGCATTGATTGTCTTCTGGAACAGCGCCGAGACGATTGCCGAGCGCGAGCGCATGAAGGCAGGCGGGCAAGCCAAGGTCAGTCAGTTGTTCCCCCCACCACTCGGCCGCAGGAACCACTCCAGCGAAACCCAGCGGGGTCCGGTGGACGAGAGCCGCAACCGCGAGCAGCCCGAGGGTCTGCTGCGGGCACTGTTCGACGATCAGGTGCACGACTCTCGCGCCTGGTTCCTGCATGCCTTCCTCAACACGACCTACAGCAATAAAACCGTGGCCGCTGGGCGCGAACCCTGGGGCAGCTACTTCAGCGAGCGCATGGTCTTCTTCGGCGAGGCTAACAGACGAGATCTGGGGCTGCTTGACCCCGACGGCCTGACAAACCCGGACGCTCTCAGTGCCCTAGCGTATGGCGAAGCCCCGAATCTGCCGTTGACGGATACCGAGCGTCGGGCGCAAATCCAGAAAGACATCGCTGAGCTGTGGGGCGCAGAGCACACCCAGGGCACCGAGGTGAAAAATGCCAAGAGTTGATCTGGTTAGCCCTCATCACTCACGAGGTCCGCTAGTCAGACCAATGGCCGTGTACACATGCTACCTGGCGGCTGCGCTCGGCTTTCTCGTGGCGGTCGGGTCTTTGCCGGTCGTCCAGGCGAGCACCATCGAAGCCGTCAATCATACCCACTGGGCGATCAACCGGTTCAGTGTCGACGGACGTTCGGGCGTCGACATCATCGGGCCGTACCAAGGGGGCGGAGGAGGTTGTTGCTATAACGCTCCCGAGCGGTGGGTACCTGGCATGAGTCTCCGCGTGGAATGGGAACGAGGGGTCGCCTATTCAGATGAATTCCCTGGCTACGCTGATTGGCCTAAATACTTAGCTTGGGTCGATAGCATCGATGCGCAGACCCGCAGGCAGACCAAGTTCGTCTCCGTTCCCGACTACACCGGCCAAAAGGTCTGCGGCATCACCGTGCACTTCCTGCCCTGCGACGACATACAGGTCAGCACCTCCTGCTACGCCTACGGCAGCCCTGAATACCCGATCAAGACCCCGCTACACCTGCCGGAGCCGCAGTCATGCGTACGATAAGCGACACTTTGATCTCTCAAATTGACCATTGTCACACGCGAGACCAGTTGATCAGGCACAGGTTCGTGCGCTCATGCCGGTTGGCCGCTTTGCTAGTTTTGATCTCAATCGCTTGGCCTAGTGCGGCCGTTTACGCGAGCACCATCGAAGCGGTCAATCATACCCACTGGGCGATCAACCGGTTCAGTGTCGACGGGCGTTCGGGCGTCGACATCATCGGACCGTACCAAGGGGGCGGAGGAGGGTGTTGCTATATCGCTCCCCAGCGCTGGATGCCCGGGATGACGGTGCGGGTGGACTGGGAAACGGGTGTGGCGTTCTCCGACGATTTTCCTGGGTTTGCGGATCGAGAAAAATATCTGGATTGGAAGCGAAGGGTTAATAGTCAGAAGCTTCAGCACAGCAAGGTCGCCACCGTGCCCGATTACACCGGCCAAAAGGTCTGCGGCATTACCGTACACTTCCTGCCCTGCGACGACATCCAGGTAACCACGTCCTGCTACGCCTACGGCAGCCCCGAATACCCGATCAAGACCCCGCTGCAGCTGTCGGAGCCTCAATCGTGCCCTGAGTGACCAAGCGCGCCTTGGGATCACATCAGAATGAGCGGACGCCCAATCTGTCCCGATGCAATCGCGAGGCAACCTTCATCAAACGTCGCGGGTCATTCACCCGCGGTTGTGCCCGCCAAACCCGGCTCGAACGGAATGCTCTGCACCACTTCCAGTTCATACCCGGCCAGCCCCGCATACTTCAGCGGTGGGCCCAGGTGGCGCAGCTTGCCGACGCCAAGATCCTGGAGGATCTGCGCGCCGGTGCCGACTTCCGAATACACCTTGGACTGCCCGCGCTGGTACGGCCGCACCGGCTGAGTGAGGTGCGGCACGCGTTCGAGCAGGGCCTGCGAGGACTCATGGTTGGCCAGTACCACCACCACCCCGGCGCCTTCTTCGGCGACCCGCTGCAGGGCGGCCCACAGCGTCCAGTTGGCGGGGCCGGCGTACTCGGCGCCGACCAGGTCGCGCAGCGGGTCGATCACGTGCACGCGCACCAGGGTTGGCTGTTCACGGCGGATATCGCCCATCACCATGGCCATGTGCACGCCGCCTTCGATGCGGTCTTCGTAGGTCACCAGGCGGAAGTTGCCGTGCACGGTCGGCAGCTCGCGCTCGCCGATGCGCTTGATGGTCTGCTCGGTGCTCAGGCGGTAGTGGATCAGGTCGGCGATGGTGCCGATCTTGATGCCATGCTGGGCGGCGAATACCTCGAGGTCCGGCCGGCGGGCCATGGTGCCGTCATCGTTGAGCACCTCGACGATCACCGAAGCCGGGCTGAAGCCGGCCAGGCGGGCCAGGTCGCACCCGGCTTCGGTGTGGCCGGCGCGGGTCAGCACGCCGCCTTCACGGGCGCGCAGGGGGAAGATATGGCCAGGTTGGACCAAGTCGTCGGGGCGTGCATTCGGCGCCATGGCCGCGGCCACGGTGCGCGCCCGGTCAGCGGCGGAAATGCCGGTGGTGACGCCGGTCGCGGCTTCGATGGAGACGGTAAAGGCGGTGCTGAACGCGCTGCCATTGCTCGGCACCATCTGTTCCAGGCCCAGCCGCTGGCAGTGCTCGTCGGTCAGGGTGAGGCAGATCAGGCCGCGCGCTTCGCGGGCCATGAAGTTGATCGCCGGGGCGTCGCAGCGTTCGGCGGCGATCAGCAGGTCACCCTCGTTTTCACGGTCTTCGTCGTCCACCAGCAGGACCATCTTGCCTTGCCGGTAGTCCTCGAGAAGTTCTTCGATGCTGTTGAAAGGCATGCTGCACGCTCGCTGTGGTCGGGTGGTTTTTATGGTATACCATCATACACAAATATCCCGAAAACAGGAGAGCAGCGGATGAAGGCCTACTGGATCGCCCACGTCGATGTCACCGACCCCGAGCAGTACCAGCAGTACACCCAGCGTGCGCCGGCGGCGTTCAAGGCTTATGGTGGCCGGTTCCTGGCCAGGGGCGGGCGCAGCGAGGCGATGGAAGGGCGGCCGACGCCGCAGCGCAGCGTGGTGATCGAGTTCGAGTCGTATGAACAGGCAGTGGCCTGCTATCGCTCGGCTGAGTATCAGGAGGCCTGTAGTCATCGCCAGGGGGTGGCGAAGGCTGAGGTGATCATTGTCGAAGGGTTCGAGCCCTGAGGTGATGCTGATGGCCTCATCGCGGGTGAACCCGCTCCTACAAGGGTAGGAGCGGGTTTACCCGCGATGAGGTCGGTGCTGACGCCCTGCCAATCAAGGCATGCCAGGCAACTCGTGCGGCCGCAGGTCGAACACCAGCACTTCCGCATCGGTGCCATTGGCCAGGCTCACGACCTGCTCATGGCGCAAGCGCACGCCATCACCTTCACCGAGCAACTGGCCATTGAGCTCGACACTGCCGCGTGCCACATGCACATAGGCATGGCGGTTGTCCGGCAAGGTCAGCGTGGCCTGGTCGTCACCGTCGAACAACCCGGCATAGACCTTGGCGTTCTGGCGAACCTGCAACGAGCCCTGGGCGCCATCCGGCGAGATGATCAGGCGCAGCCGTCCGCGTTTTTCTTCAGGGCTGAAGTGCCGCTGCTGGTAGCGTGGCTCGGCGCCGTTGACGTTGGGCACGATCCAGATCTGCAGGAAGTGCACCGACTCGTCCTGGCTATGGTTGTACTCGCTGTGGGCCACGCCGTGCCCGGCACTCATCAGTTGCACATCGCCCGGGCGGATCACCGACCCGGTGCCGAGGGTGTCCTTGTGCTCCAGCGCGCCTTCGAGCACATAGGAGAAGATCTCCATGTCGCGGTGCGGGTGCTGGCCGAAGCCCTTGCCGGCGATGACCCGGTCGTCGTTGATCACCAGCAGGTCGGAAAAGCCCTGCTCGTCGGGGTTGCGATAACCGCCGAAAGAGAAGGTATGGAACGATTTCAGCCAACCATGGAAGGCCAGGCCGCGGTCTTTTGCATTGCGTACGGTAAGCATGACGGATCTCCTTGACAGGCGGGGCGATGGGCCCCGCCGTGTCGTTGATTGACGTTATTGAAGGTGGACTTTCAGTTCGCCGGCCGCCTGGCGCAGCGAGGCTTGTACCGCCGGCACCTGGTGCAGCGGGTTGAGCAGGCCGAAGTCATGGATCATGCCGTTGTAGCGCACCGCGGTAACGGTCACGCCGGCGGCGTTCAGGTGCCGGGCATAGGCCTCGCCCTCATCACGCAAGACGTCGAACTCGGCGGTCTGCACCAGTGCCGGCGGCAGGCCCTTGAGCTGCTCGCTGCTGGCGCGCAGCGGCGATGCGTAGATCTGTGCCCGTGCCGCGGCATCGGTGGTGTAGCTGTCCCAGAACCACTTCATCATCCCTGTGGTGAGGAAGTGGCCCTCGGCGAACTGTTGGTACGAAGCGGTCTCGAAGCTGGCATCGGTGACCGGCCACAGCAGCAGCTGGAAGCGCAGTTTCGGTGTGCCGGCCTCTTTGGCCTTGAGTGCGACCACCGCCGCCATGTTGCCGCCGACGCTGTTGCCGGCTACCGCCAGGCGGCTGCTGTCGACCTTGATTTCTTTGCCGTGCTCGGCAACCCAGCGGGTGGCGGCGTAGGCCTGGTTGATCGCGGTTGGGTAGTGCGCCTCGGGGGATGGCGTGTAGTCGACATACACCGCGACGGCGCCGGAGCCGACCACCAGGTCGCGGATCAGCCGCTGGTGGGTCGGGTAGTCGCCCAGCACCCAGCCGCCGCCATGGAAGTACATGAACACGGGCAAGTCACCCTTGACCTTGGCCGGGCGCACGATGGTCAGTTGCAGCGGCTGGCCGTCGACCTGAAGGGTCCGCTGGCTGACTTCGATGCCGGACAGGTCGACCTTCACCGAAGCCTGGGCGCCGGTCAGTACGGCACGGGCGTCCTTCGGGCTGAGCTGCTCGAGCGGTTTGCCACCGCCTTGCGCCAGGGCCTCGAGGAAGGCTTGGGTGTGCTGTTCGACCCCTGGGCTGCCGGCGGCGAAGGCTTGGCCGACCGAGACGGCGAGGAGGCTGGCGGTGAGGGCTTTGCGGACAATGTTCATGGCGAATCCTTTTCTACGCGAATGCTTTGAGTGGGCTGCTTGCCTGGCCTTCAGGCCGTCGCTGCAAGATGTGCGTAGATTAAGCAGATGCCTTCAGGGGAAAAAGCCGGTATAAGGCGTTTGACTGTCAACTGGAACGCGACAATGAACCCTTATGAAGACATGCGGATCTTTGCCCAGGTCATGGAAGCTGGCAGCTTCACGGCGGCCGCCGACCGCCTGGGGTTGTCAAAGCAGTTCGTCAGCCGGCGCTTGATGCAGCTCGAAGAGCGCCTCGGCGTGCGCCTGCTCAACCGCTCGACGCGGCGCCTGGATGCCACGCCGCTGGGGCAGCAGTACTACGAGTCGGCGTTGCGCCTGCTCGGTGAAGTGCAGCAGGTCGAGCAGGACATCAGCGGCCAGACTCCATCGCTGCGCGGCACCTTGCGCCTGAGTGCGCCGCTGTCGTTTGCCATCAGCCACCTGGGCTGCTTGCTGACCGAGTTCCTGCAGTTGCACCCGCAGCTGATCGTCGAGGTCGACCTGAGTGACCGTGCGGTGGACCTGATCGGCGAGGGCTATGACCTGGCCTTGCGGATTGGCTCGCTGGAGGATTCCAGCCTGGTGGCGCGGCGGATCGCCAGTGTCGAGCGGGTGTATTGCGCCAGCCCGGCGTACCTGGCGGCGCGCGGTACGCCGCAGGTGCCTGAGCAATTGCGCGAGCATGACTGCCTGCCGTACGGCCATTCGCGGCAGGTGCAGTGGCAGTTCAGCGGGCAGGGCAAGACACAGTCTATTGCCGTCAGTGGGCGCATGCGCGCCAACAACGGTGAGCTGTTGAGGGATGCGGCGATTGCCGGGATGGGGGTGACGTATCTCCCGGCGTTCATTGTCGAGCAGGCGCTGGCCGACGGGCGCCTGGTGCCGCTGCTTGAGGCGTGGACGCCGCCGGCGTTGCAGCTGTCGGCGGTGTACCCGCAGCACCGGCAGGTGGCGCGGCCGGTGCAGGGGTTTGTGGAGTTCTTGCGCGAGCGGCTGTAGAGCCTCTTGTGTCGCCTGTACCGGCCTCTTCGCGGGGCAAGCCCGCTCCCACAGGGTCCCTGCAATGCCCGAATTCTGGGCCCAGCACAAATCCTGTGGGAGTCCCTGCAATGCGCGAATTCTGGGTCCAGCACAAATCCTGTGGGAGCGGGCTTGCCCCGCGAAGAGGCCGGTACAGGCGGCGGCGTTTCCGAGTCACGCCATCAGGTCATCAACCTCCACGATGCGCCCGCCAAACTCACCCATGGCATCGAGCATCGCACCGCTGAAGTACTCACGCGAAGCCCGGTCAAACAGGATCCACAACACCGGCACCTCAGCGCTACCGACATTCACCACGATCACATTGATCCGCGCCACCGACGTCTGCGCGACCGCCCCCAGCGCAAACGCCTGCGCGCGCAGGTCGACCCCACACAGCTTGGCCATCACCGCGCTGCACTCGTCCCCGGACAACTGCACCCAGGCATGGCTGTCCTGGCGCGGCAGCAAATAGTTGCGCTGTTCATCCTGCACCCAGCGCGCCTCCTCGCTGGCGACCCGCACACCGCGGTCGGCGAAGCTTGCCAACAGCAAATACTCGGTCTGCGACAAGCGCGCCACCCAGCTGCCATCGCCCTGGCGCAGCGCCTGGTTGGGCCGCTCTGGCAGGCGATAGCCGCGCGCTTGTAAATACGCGGCGCTGTCCGCCCCCCTGAAGCCCACGCGGGGCAGTTCACTGAGGTCGGTCAACAGGCACGGCTGAAACGGCGTCGGGCTCGGCGCAAGGAAAACTTCGGCTTTCAGGCTGGTCATGGCTCAGAGCTCCTGGCGCTGGGATTGTGGGTCGTAGAACGGCAGTTGAACCACCTCGGCCTGGACGATCGCACCGCCCTCGACGCGAATCGGGATGTGCATGCCCGGGCTCGCCTGGTGGGCGCCGGCGTAGGCCAGGCCGATGATCCGGCCGAGGGTCTGCGAGTACTCGCAGGAGGTGACGTTGCCACTGATGTCCGGGCCGTCCAGCACCAGGTGGCCTTCGAGCGGCTGACGGCTGCCCTTGGGCAGGGTGAAACCGACCAGCTTGCGCTTGAGCGGTTGCGCCTCGAGGATCTGGATCGTGCGTTGGCCGACGAAGAACGGTTTCTTGCGGCCAATCGCCCAGTGCATGTCGATCTCGGCCGGGTGGGTCATGCCGTCGGTGTCCTGGCTGATGATCACGTGGCCTTTTTCCAGGCGCAGCAGGCGCTGGGTCTCCACGCCGAAGGGGCGGATGCCCAGTGGCGCGCCGGCCTCCATCAACACATCCCACAGCCGCTCGGCGTGCCGCGCGGGCACGTGGATCTCATACCCCAGCTCACCGACGAATCCGACCCGCAGGATGCGCGCCGGGATGCCTGCCACGCTGCCCAGGCGCACGCCCAGGTAAGGGAAGGCTTCAGGGCTCAAGTCGACGTCGTCGCAGACCCTGGCCAGGACCTGGCGCGACAACGGCCCAGCGAGGTTGACGGCCGCCAGCGCCGCGGTGACGTTGGTGATGTCGACGTCCAGCCGCCATTGCGCGTTCCACTTGAGCATCTGCTGGTAGATCCGGTCGACGCCGCTGGTGGTGGCGCTGACATAGAAATGCCGCTCGCCAAGCCGCGCACAGACGCCGTCATCGATCACCACGCCGTGCTCGTTGGTCATCAGGGCATAGCGGGTACGGCCGATCGCCAGCTTGGCGAAGCCGAAGGTGTACAGCCGCTCGAGCAGCTCGGCGGCATCCGGGCCGCGCACGTCCAGGCCGCCCAGGGTCGAGACGTCGATCAGGCCGACCTTCTCGCGCACATGCCGGGCCTCTTCCTGCATGCAGCGTTCACGGTCTTCGGGCTTGCCATAGTAGGCAGGGCGCTGCCAGCTGCCGGCGGGCATCATTTTCGCCCCGGCCTGGACATGCCGGCGGTGCATCGGTGTTTGCCGATAGGGGTCGAAGGCGCGGCCGGCCACGTGCGCGAGTTTTTCGGCCTGGAACGGCGGTCGAGCGGTGGTCACACCGGTCTCGCTGATGCTGCGGCCGGTCGCCTGGGCGACCAGGCGCGCCGTCGGCAAGGCTGAATGGCGGCCCTGCGAGGGGCCCATGCCGACCGTGGAAAAGCGTTTGACCAGTTGCACGTCGCGGTAGCCGCTGCGGGTGGCATTGACGATGTCACGCACTTGCAGGTCCTCGTCGAAGTCGACGAAATCCTTGCCTTTCGGGTGGGCGAAGATCGGCCACGGGTGGTTGACCTTGGCCTCGGCGACGAAATGAGTCTGCGCAGGGACTTCCAGGCCGAGCGCCGCCAGCGCCTCGCCCGCCGCACGGGTGGCGTCGGCGAGGACATTGGCCAGCACGTGGCGGCCGTTCACTGAACCGGCGATGTCCAGGCCCGCCGGCAGCTGGCTGATGGCGAACTCGTCGCGTGCCGGCTCATAGGCGAGCTTGCCGCCGGCCTGGCACAGCAGTTGATAGACCGGCATGTAGCCGGCCGACATGCACAGCAGGTCGCAGGCCAGGGTGACACCGCGCGCGGCCACCTTGCCTTGGCCAGTGATCGGCCGAATGTCGACGCCGCTGACATGGCGCATGCCGGCTTCGTGCAGCGCCTCGTAGACGGTGCTGCCCAGCTGCAGGGGAATGTCGCGGCGCTTGAGTTCTGCGGCCAGCGCCGGGTCGGCGGGCGCTGCGCGCAGGTCGACCACGGCCGCCACGGTGACGCCTTGCTCTTGCAGGTCGAGCGCGGCCAGGTAGCCGTCGTCGTGGCCGGTCAGCAGCACGGCGCGCTGGCCCGGCTTGACCGCGTAGAGCTTCATCAGGCGCTGGGCGGCGCTGGTCAGCATCACCCCGGGCAAATCGTTGTTGCGAAACACCACCGGCTGGTCGAACGAGCCCGCGGCCACCACGCAGCGGGTGGCGCGCACCTTGTCCATGCGCCGGTGCTGGATCACCGGCAGGTAGTTGTCGGTGAACCAGCCGTTGCAGGTCGCGTCGAGCAGCACCTGGATGTTCGGATGGCCCTCGACCGCTGCCAGCAGCTCGCTGCGCAAGGCTGTGGCGCGGCTGCCGGCGATGTCGAAACGGGCGTAGTTGAGCGAGCCACCGAGCACCGGCTGTTGCTCGATCAACAGCACCTTGGCGCCGGCGTTAGCGGCGTCGAGTGCAGCGCGCAGGCCGGCCGGGCCGCCGCCGATGATCGCGACATCGACGAACAGGTAGGCCTTGTCGTGGTACTGCGGCTTGAAGCCCAGGTCGAGCACGCCGAGCCCGGCCTTCTTGCGGATCAGCGGCTCCCAGACCTTCCACATGCCCTTGGGTTTGTAGAACGAGCGGTAGTAGAAGCCCACCGGCATGAAGCGCGAAAACTTACCCAGGTAAGCGTCGCGGTCGTTGTCCAGGCTGCCGGAGAAGTTCTGCCCGGCGACCACCAGGCCATCAGTGGCCGGGTGCAGGTCCGCCAGCACATTGGGCTCGTCGGGCAGTTGCACCAGGGTATTGGCGTCTTGCCCGGCGAGGCTCAACGGGCCGCGCGGGCGGTGGTACTTGAACGAGCGCGACAGCAGCCAGCGGCCGTTGCCGAGCAGGGCGCTGGCGATGCTGTCGCCGCTGAAACCTGGGTAATCCTGGCCGTCGAAGCTGAAACGCAGCGGCCGCTCACGGTCGATCAGCAGGCCCATCGGGGCGGGTAGGCGGGTAGGGCTGTTCATCCGGCGATCTCCGGGGTGCTGATGGCGGGGGCGAAGTCGATGCGCTGAGCAAACCGCTCTTTCGGGTCGAAGGTGCGCAGTACCTGGTCGCTGACGGTGTGCCGCTCGGCCAGGAACCAGTAGCTGGAGGCGTTGTGCAGCCACCACTCGAGGACGACACCGGCCTGGTTGTCGCTGTTGAATACGTAGTCGGCCCAGTCGGCGTCGCTGCAACGGGCCGGGTCCGGCATCGGCTTGAACTCGCCGCCATAGCTGAACTCGCTGATGTTGCGCGGGCCGTTCAAAGGGCAGGTGAGGATCTTCATCGCGTGTTCCTCTCAGTGGCTGGCCGCCGTGGCGCCCATTTCGTTGACCTGCTGGAAGCGGCTGAAGCGCTCCAGGGCGAAGGGCGCGATCAGCGCGGGCACCTTGCCGCCACTGGCGACCAACTCGGCCATGGTCTTGCCGCAGATCGGCGTGGCCTTGAAGCCCCAGGTGCCCCAGCCGGCGTCGAGGTAGTAGTTGTCGACCGGCGACAGGCCCATGATCGGGCTGTAGTCGGGGGTCATGTCGGTGATCCCGGCCCACTGGCGCATCAGCTTGGCGTTGGCCATGAACGGGAACATCTCGATGGCGTGGGCCAGCAGGCTTTCCTTGAGGTCGAGGGTCGAGCGGGTGTTGTACAGCGGGTAGGGGTCGGAGCCGCCGCCGAAGACGATTTCGCCGCGGCTGGTCTGCTGCACGTAGCAGTGCAGGGCCGACGAGCTGACCAATGGATCGAGAAACGGCTTGAACGGCTGCGTCACCATCGCTTGCAGCGGGTAGGTGTGGATCGGTGCGCGAATACCGGCCTTGGCCATCAGCAGTGAGCTGGCGCCGGCCACTGCCTGCACCACGCAGCCGCACTGCACGGTGCCGCGGTTGGTCTTGACCGCTTCGATACGCCCGGCGCGGATTACCAGGTCCTGCACTTCAGTGAGCTGATGGATCTCCACGCCGCGCTTGGCCGCCTGCTTGGCGTAGCCCCAGGCCACCGCATCATGGCGCGCGGTGGCGCCGTCGATGTGCCAGAGCCCGGCGAGCACCGGCAGGTGACCGGGGTCGAGGTTGAGGCTCGGTACCAGCTCGCGGATCTGCTGGCGGTCGATCATCTCGGTGCGCCCGCCGAAGTGCTTGTTGACCTCGGCGCGCTGGCGGAACGCACGCACGGTGGCGTCGGTGTGGGCCAGGGTCAGCTGGCCACGCTCGGAATACATGATGTTGAAGTCGAACTCGTTCGACAGGTTCTGGAACATCCGCACCGACTCTGCGTAGAAGCGCACGCCTTCGGAGGTGAGGTAGTTGGAGCGGATCACCGCCGTGTTGCGCGCGGTATTGCCGCCCCCCAGGTAGGCTTTTTCGAGTATCGCCACGTTGGTGATGCCGTGGTACTTGGCCAGGTAATAGGCGATTGCCACCCCGTGGCCGCCGCCACCGATGATCACCACGTCGTAGCGCGGCTTGAGTTCGCACGGCGGCGGCAGGTCGACTTCCACCGGGTAGTCGGCGCTCAGGCCATGTTTCAGCAGGGCGAAGGGCATGCAGTGCGCTCCCGTTGGGCGGCCTGCTGTTGCAGGTCGAGGGCCAGCAAAGTGTTTTTCATCAGGTAGGCGATGGTCATCGGACCGACGCCGCCAGGCACTGGGGTGATGGCCGACGCGTAGGGCAGGGCCGCCGCTAAGTCGACGTCGCCGACCAGCCGGCTGCGGCCGTCTTCGTCGATGCGGTTGATGCCCACATCGATCACCACCGCCCCGGGCTTGAGCCAGTCGGCGCCGATCAGGCGCGGCTTGCCGACCGCGCTGACGAGGATGTCGGCCTGACGGCACAGGGCCGGCAGGTCGTGGCTGCGCGAGTGCACCACGGTCACCGTGCAGTCGGCCTGCAACAGCAGTGCGGCCATGGGCTTGCCGACGATGTTCGAGCGGCCGATGACCACCGCATGCTTGCCGCGCAGGTCGCCGCAGGCATCGCGCAGCAGGCGCATGCAGCCGCTTGGCGTGCAGGGCGTGAGCACGTCGCGGCCCTGGGCCAGGCCGCCGACGTTTTCGCTGTGGAAACCGTCGACGTCCTTCAGTGGGCTGATCGCCTGCAACACCTGGTGTTCGTCGATATGGTCCGGCAGCGGCAGCTGGACGAGTATGCCGTTGACCCGCGGGTCGCGGTTGAGCCGGTCGATCACGTCGAGCAGTGCGGCCTGGCTGGTGTCACTGGGCAGGCGCTGCTCGAGCGAGCGGATGCCGACTTCATCGGCGCGCAGCACTTTGTTGCGCACGTACACCTGGCTGGCCGCATCCAGGCCTACCAGCACCACGGCCAGGCCCGGTTGCACGCCCCCGCGGCGCAGGGTATCGACCTGTTCGCGGACCTCGGCCAGTACCCGCGCTGCGGTGGCCTTGCCGTCGATCAGCTTGACGCTGGGGATGGCGTTCATTTGAAGATCACCGTGCGGTCGTGGTTGAGAAAAACCCGGTGCTCGAGGTGGTACTTGACCGCGCGGGAGAGGGCGATGGTCTCGGTGTCACGGCCGATGGCCACCAGGTCTTCAGGGTTGTAGGCATGATCGACGCGCTGCACTTCCTGCTCGATGATCGGCCCTTCGTCGAGGTCGCTCGTCACGTAGTGGGCGGTCGCACCGATCAGCTTGACCCCGCGCTGGTAGGCCTGGTGATACGGCTTGGCGCCTTTGAAGCCCGGCAGGAACGAGTGGTGGATGTTGATCGCGCGGCCCGACAGTTGCTTGCACAGGTCGTCGGAGAGGATTTGCATGTAGCGCGCCAGCACCACCAGCTCGGTGGCGGTGTCTTCGACGAGGCGCATCAGCGCCGCTTCCTGCTCGGCCTTGGTCTCCTTGCTCACCGGCAGGTAGATGAAGCGGATGCCCTGGCGCTCGGCCATTGCCCGCAGGTCGAGGTGGTTGGAGACGATCGCGGTGATGTGCATGTCCAGCTCGCCCTTGGCGTGGCGGTAGAGCAGGTCGGCCAGGCAGTGGTCGAACTTGCTCACCATCAGCAGCACGCGCAGCGGGCGGGCGCTGCTGTGCAGGCTCCAGTCCATGGCGAAGCGTTGCGCGACATCGTCGAATCCGGCTTCGAGCTGTGGCGTGTCGCCGCTGAGCCCGGCGTTGTAGCGGAACACGGCGCGCATGAAGAAACGGCCATTGTCCTCGTCGTCGAACTGCGCCATCTCGCTGATGTAGCAACCTTGCTCGGCCAGGTAAGTGGTCACCGCGGCAACGATGCCGGATACCGCCGGGCAACTGATGCGCAGGATGAAGTGGTCGGGAGCGGGGTGCATGGTCGGGTCCTCGTGGTGGAGTGGGGCAGGTCGGGCACAAGGGCGAAAAGGGCGTAGCGGACAGCTGGGTTTATTTCTTGGTAGGAATATTAATTTCCTTTGGCGTTTTTATAGGCGAAGTGAAGGGCGAGGTCTATACCCCGTGGGAAATTTTTTATCTTCTCAGGAATTTTTTGCCAGGTGCCGCCCCGCGCTCAGGGGGCCGCACCGTTGATCGCGAGGGTCAGTCGCTGCCGTAGTTCATGATCGACAACAACCGGATCGGCACCTGCACCAGTTCTTCCGGCCCATGCGGCGTGTCGCCATCAAAGGTCAGGCTGTCCCCGGCCTGCATCCGGTACAGCTGATTGCCATGCCGGTACACCAGCTCCCCCTCGAGCAGGTGCAGGAACTCGGTGCCCGGGTGCGAGAAGGTCGGAAACTCCTCACTGGCGTCATCCATGCTGACCATGTACGCCTCGAAATGCTTCTTCGGGCCACGGGCATGGTTGAGCAAATGGTAGGTATGGCCTTTCTCGGTGCCCCGGCGGACCACCTCCAGCCCTTCGCCAGCCTTTACCAGCAGGGCGTTGCCATCGGGCTGGTCATACTGGGCGAACAGCTTGGACATCGGCATGCCCAGTACATCGCAGAGCCGGCTCAGGGTGTCCAGGCTGGTCGAGACCTGGGCGTTCTCGATCTTGCTCAGCATGCCCTGGCTGATCCCGGCGATACGCGCCACATCAGCCAGCTTCAAGGCCTGGGCCTGGCGCTGGCGCTTGATCTGCAAGCCCAGGTATTGCTCCAGGCGAAGGCGCGGTTCGGTCTCGGTCGACATCAAGGCTCCTGCACGGTTTCAGTTCAAGAATAAAGATTTCGCACTGCGAAAGTGCGCGCGCGGCTTCGCTGGCCGCTGACTTTCCTCAGGTGAAAGCAAGTTTCCCATATATACAGAAGTGAACGCCATTTTCCCCGCTTGATCACGGGCACTGGAAAGTTGGCAAGGCTGTTGCATTCCTGTGATGAAAGTAAAATTCCCCTGCGGAATTACTTGCAGGTCCAATCATGCCTTGCCCCTTATCCAGGAGTGATCATCCATGTTGCCAGCAGAAACCCAGCGCCTCCTCGACCAGCACGGTATCAAGTACGTGTTGGCGCAGTTCGTCGATATCCACGGGGCGGCGAAGACCAAATCGGTACCGGTCAACGGCCTCAAGGCGGTGGCCGAGGAGGGCGCCGGGTTCGCCGGGTTCGCCATCTGCGGCATGGGCATGGAGCCGCACGGGCCGGACTTCATGGCCCGTGGCGACCTCTCGACGCTGATCCCGGTGCCCTGGCAGCCGGGTTATGGCCGGGTGGTCTGCGTCGGCCACGTCAACGGCCAGCCGTGGGCCTACGACAGCCGCCATGTCCTGCAGCAGCAGGTGCAGCGCCTGGCCGACAAGGGCTGGACCCTGAACACCGGCCTGGAGCCCGAGTTCAGCCTGTTTCGCCGTGACGAAGGCGGGCGGCTGCAACTGGTCGATGCCTCCGACAACCTCGACAAGCCTTGCTATGACTACAAGGGCCTGTCGCGCTCGCGGTTGTTTCTCGAGCGCCTGACCGAGGCCTTGCAGCCGGTGGGCTTCGACATCTACCAGATCGACCACGAAGACGCCAACGGTCAGTTCGAGATCAACTACACCTACAGCGACGCGCTCGAGTCGGCCGACCGCTTCACCTTCTTCCGCATGGCCGCCGGCGAGATCGCCAACGACCTGGGGATGATCTGCTCGTTCATGCCCAAGCCCGACCCCAAGCGTGCGGGCAATGGCATGCACTTTCACCTGTCGCTGGCCAGCGCGAGCAACAAGAACCTGTTCCATGACACCAGCGACAGCAGCGGCATGGGCCTGTCGAAACTGGCCTATCACTTCGCCGCCGGCCTGATGGCCCATGGTGCTGCGCTGTGTGCCTTCGCTGCACCCACGGTCAACTCCTACAAACGCCTGGTGGTGGGCCGCTCGCTGTCCGGCTCGACCTGGGCCCCGGCCTTTGTCGCCTGGGGCGCCAACAACCGCTCGGCGATGGTGCGCATCCCCTACGGCCGCCTGGAATTCCGCCTGCCGGACGCCGGCTGCAACCCCTACCTGGTCACGGCCGCGATCATCGCCGCCGGCCTCGATGGCATCGACCGTCAGCTCGACCCGGGGCCGATGTGCAACGAGAACCTCTACACCCTGAGCCTGGAAGAGATCGCCGCGCGTGGCATCCAGACCCTGCCCCAGTCGCTCAAGGAAGCCGCCGATGCGCTGGAGGCCGACCCGCTGTTCCGCGAGGTGCTCGGCGCCGAGATCGTCGACGAGTTCATCAAGCTCAAGCGCATGGAGTGGGTCGAGTACAGCCGGCATGTCTCCGACTGGGAAATCCAGCGCTACACCGAATTCTTCTGACCCCCTGATCCCCTGGGCGTCCGTGAGAAACGGCGTACGCCCACTGCCTAGAAGGAGCATCAACATGTGTGGAATCGTAGGCCTTTATCTGAAGAAACCGGAGCTGGAAGCCCAGCTCGGCAAGCTCTTCGAACCCATGCTGCACGCCATGACCGACCGTGGCCCGGACAGCGCCGGCTTTGCCATCTATGGCGATGAAGTGGCCGATGGCTGGGTCAAGCTGACCTTGCAAGCGACCGACACCGGCTACGCCTGGGCCGAGCTGATGAGCCAGCTCGAAGGCCACTTGGGCTGTTCCCTGGACTGGTTCCAGAACGCCAGCGCCGCGGTCGTCAAGCTGCACACCGGCGAAGCCGCCGCACGTGCCGCGCTGGCCGAGCTGGCACCCGGGGTGCGCATCATGAGCGCCGGCCAGAGCATCGAGATCCTCAAGGGCATGGGCCTGCCGGAGGAAATCTCCAGCCGCTTCGGCCTGGCCGGCATGAAGGGCAGCCACATCATCGGCCACACCCGCATGGCCACCGAAAGCGCGGTGACCCTGGAGGGCAGCCATCCGTTCTCCACCGGCGCCGACCTGTGCCTGGTGCACAACGGCTCGCTGAGCAACCACTTCCGCCTGCGCCAGGAGCTCAAGCGCGAAGGCATCACCTTCGAGACCGACAACGACACCGAGGTGGCCGCCGGCTACCTGACCTGGCGCCTGCAGCAAGGCGACACCCTGGCCCAGGCGCTGGACGGCGCGCTGCAGGGCCTGGACGGCTTCTTCACCTTTGCCATCGGCACCCGCAACGGCTTTGCCGTGATCCGCGACCCGATCGCCTGCAAGCCGGCGGTGCTCGCCGAGACCGACGACTACGTCGCCATGGCCTCGGAATACCAGGCGCTGGCCAGCCTGCCCGGCATCGACAAGGCCAGGGTCTGGGAACCGGCTCCGGCCACCCTCTACGTCTGGGAACGCGAAAGCGCCTGATCACCGAAGCGAATTACGGGAGACCTGCATGAAGACCATCGACCTTTCCAGCGCCTCGGTGCGCGTACTCAACCAGGCCCTGCACGGCGACGTGCAGGACCGCGAATGGCGGGTGACCCGCCCGGACGGCAAGCACAACCTGGCCGTGGGCATCGACACGGCGGTGGCCGTGGATATCGAAGGGCACGCCGGCTACTACTGCGCCGGCATGAACCAGAAGGCCAGCGTCACCGTGCACGGCAACGTCGGCGTGGGCGTGGCCGAAAACATGATGTCCGGCTCGGTCCGGGTCAAAGGCAGTGCCTCCCAGGCCGCCGGTGCCACGGCCCATGGCGGGCTGCTGGTGATCGAGGGCGACGCCGGTGCGCGCTGTGGGATTTCCATGAAAGGCGTGGACATCGTGGTCGGCGGCAGCATCGGCCACATGAGCTGCTTCATGGGCCAGGCCGGGCGCCTGGTGGTGTGTGGCGATGCCGGTGACGCGCTGGGCGATTCGCTTTACGAGGTGCGCATCTACGTCAAGGGCACGGTCAGCTCGCTGGGCTCGGACTGCATCGAGAAGGAGATGCGCGCCGAGCACCTCGAAGAGCTCAAGGAGCTGCTCAACCGCGCCGGCTTCGACCAGGACCCAAGCGCCTTCAAGCGCTATGGCTCGGCGCGCCAGCTGTACAACTTCAAAGTCGACAACGCCTCCGCGTACTGATCCAGGAGCATTTCCATGAGCGATACATCCCAACCGGTACTGCGTGAGTCGGCCACCTTCGATCGCCTGACCATCCAGGAGATCCAGCGCGCCGCCGAGACCGGCATCTACGACATCCGCGGCGGCGGCACCAAGCGCCGCGTGCCGCACTTCGACGACCTGTTGCTGCTCGGCGCCAGCGTCTCGCGCTACCCGCTCGAAGGCTACCGCGAGAAGTGCGGCACCGACGTGGTGCTCGGCACTCGCTTCGCCAAGAAGCCGATCCACCTGCAGATCCCGGTGACCATCGCCGGCATGAGCTTCGGCGCGTTGTCGGCCAATGCCAAGGAGGCCCTGGGCCGTGGCGCGACCATCGCTGGCACCAGTACCACCACCGGCGACGGTGGCATGACCCCGGAAGAACGCGGCCAGTCGCGGCACCTGGTGTATCAGTACCTGCCGTCGCGCTATGGCATGAACCCGGACGACCTGCGCAAGGCCGATGCCATCGAAATCGTCCTGGGGCAGGGCGCCAAGCCGGGCGGTGGCGGCATGCTGCTGGGCATGAAAGTCACCGAGCGGGTGGCCGGCATGCGAACTTTGCCGATCGGCGTCGACCAGCGCAGCGCCTGCCGCCACCCCGACTGGACCGGCCCGGATGACCTGGCGATCAAGATCGCCGAGCTGCGCGAGATCACCGACTGGGAGAAGCCGATCTACGTCAAGATCGGTGCCAGCCGGCCGTATTACGACGTCAAGCTGGCGGTCAAGGCCGGTGCCGATGTGATCGTCCTCGACGGCATGCAGGGCGGCACCGCGGCGACCCAGGAAGTGTTCATCGAACACGTCGGCATCCCCATCCTGCCCGCCATTCCCCAGGCCGTGCAGGCGCTGCAGGAGATGGGCATGCACCGCAAGGTGCAGTTGATCGTCTCCGGCGGCATCCGCAACGGCGCCGACGTGGCCAAGGCCATGGCCCTGGGCGCCGACGCGGTGGCCATCGGTACCGCCGCGCTGATCGCCCTGGGCGACAACCACCCGCGGCTGGATGCCGAACTGAAGCAGATCGGCTCCGCCGCCGGCTTCTACGACGACTGGCAGAACGGCCGCGACCCGGCCGGCATCACCACCCAGGACCCCGAGCTGGCCAAGCGCTTGGACCCGGAGGAAGCCGGCCGGCGCCTGGCCAACTACCTGCGGGTGCTGGTGCTGGAGGCGCAGACCATGGCCCGCGCCTGCGGCAAGTCGCACCTGCACAACCTCGACCCCGAGGACCTGGTGGCGCTCACCGTCGAAGCCGCGGCCATGGCCCGGGTACCGCTGGCGGGCACCCAGTGGGTGCCGGGGCAGGCCCAGTACTGATCCCCCACCTACCGCCGGCCTTGTGCCGGCGGTTTTCATTGGCACAGGAGTGAACCCATGAAGCCGCTAAGCCTTGTTCTGCCGCTGTTGATGCTGTCGCCGTTGGCCAACGCCGCCGAGCCGGTGCTGGATACCGGCAATACCGCCTGGATGATCTGTGCGGCGATGTTCGTGCTGTTGATGTGCATTCCGGGCCTGGCCTTGTTCTATGGCGGCATGGTGCGGGCCAAGAACCTGTTATCGGTGTTCACCCAGTTGTTCGCCGTGGCCGGGGTGATCGGCATTCTCTGGGTGCTGTATGGCTACAGCCTGGTGGTCGATACCACGGGCATGGTCGAAGGCGAGCTGACCCTGAACAGTTTCGTTGGCGGCCTGGGCAAGGCACTGATGCTGGACATCGGCCATGACAGCCTGGTCGGCACGATCCCCGAAGGGGTATTCGCGGTGTTTCAACTGACCTTTGCCATCATTACCCCGGCCTTGATCGCCGGCGGTTTTGCCGAGCGCATGAAGTTCAACGCGTCGCTGTTGTTCATGGCGGCCTGGTTCACCCTGGTGTATGCGCCGATCGCGCACATGGTCTGGGGTGGCCCGGGTGCGTTGATGGTCAACTGGGGCGTGCTGGACTTCGCCGGCGGTACTGCCGTGCACATCAACTCCGGAGTCGCGGCGCTGGCGGCGGCGATCATGCTGGGCAAGCGCAAGGGCTATCCGCAGGTGGCGATGCCGCCGCACAACATGGGCTTTACCCTGATTGGTGCGGGGCTGTTGTGGGTGGGTTGGTTCGGCTTCAACGTCGGCTCCGGGCTGGCCGCCAACGAAGGCGCGGGGGTGGTGATGCTGGCGACCATGATCGCCGCCTGTGCCGGGATCGTCGGCTGGCTGCTGACCGAGAAAGTCGCCCATGGCCGGCCGACGGCGTTGGGCGCGGCGTCCGGGGCGTTGGCGGGGTTGGTGGGTATCACGCCGGCGTGTGCGTATGTGGGGCCGTTGGGTGCGCTGGTGATCGGCCTGTTGACCGGGGCCATCTGCTTCTTTGCCGTGACCCGCCTGAAGCAGGCGCTGGGGTATGACGACAGCCTGGATGTGTTTGGCCTGCACGGGGTCGGCGGGATGGTCGGTGCACTGCTCACCGGGGTGTTCGCGGCGCCTTCGCTGGGCGGCTATGTGGAAGGGGTGACGCCGTTGGCGCAGTTGCTGGTGCAGCTCAAGGGCGTGGCGTTTACCTTTGTCTACTGCTTTGTGGTCAGTTGGGCGATCCTTGGTGCGATCAAGCTGGTGATCGGCTTGCGGGCCACGCGTGAAGAGGAAGAGCAGGGGCTTGATCTGGCTGAGCATAACGAGCGGGCTTACAACCTTTAACTGCTCGGGATTTGTGGGGGCTGGGGCTTGGGCTTGTAGGTCGTGAGCTTATCCATTTGATTTATTGGCGCTTATGGCCCCTTCCGCCCTTACGGCGGGTCACTTTTTTTCTTGGAAAAAAGTAACCAAAAACCGCCGGCTCCCACATACGGCCCTCCGCTGCGCTGCGGGTTCCCTCACTCCGGTCTTGCTCCCGCGTGGACCGGGCTGTACGGGCCTTCCTGGCCCGCAGCCCTTGCCGGCCATCCATGGCCGTCACCTCGCTCCGCAAGACCTCCGTTCGGCCTCCTGAGGTCGCCAAGTTAGGGGTGGCGCCTGGGCTGGCGTTATCTTCGATAGTGGCATTTTTGGTGGATATCTGATCATCGCGGGCAAGCCCGCTCCTACAAGGACCGCGCCGACCTGTAGGAGCGGGCCCGCGATGGCCGGAAGGTCAATGCACATTCTGGCGCTGCCGCGCTGTACCGCCCTTATAAACCCGCGTCATGCATGGCGATGCCTATGTTCAGCGTTCGTCCTACAACGGCGAGTTCAATGGTGGCCTGAACCTCCAGAGCCTGCTGGCGGTGGGGGATGGCAA
>NZ_UNOZ01000019.1 GCF_900536025.1 Pseudomonas reidholzensis | reverse complement strand
CGCGTTCCCGTCTTAGCTCCGGCCAACGCCGGAGAACCTCGAATCGGCAAGGCTACGCAGTGCTTGGCGGGTGGTCAACTGTGGCGTGGGATGTTGAGGCACACTCGGGATCTATGGGGTGCTTGCAGGTGCTAGTGCAGCTTTTCTGGCGCCCCTCGGATTGAGCGAGACCCGCGCGGCGCATCGCGAAGTGCTAGCCACAGGCTTCTCTAGCGCCCTCAAGATCGAGCGCCGCCCGCGCGGCGCTTCGCGGGGCAAGCCCGCTCCCACATTTGTTGCATCGTGCCATGGCCTGAAAGATTGGATTCTTAGCCCTTGTTTGTCCGGCGAAAATCTTGGGTCGCCTCAAATGGCCCACCACCAGCCTTTCGCCTAGCACCAAGGCTGGCAACCTCTCTCTCACAGGCCATGGCGCGTTGCAACAAATGTGGGAGCGGGCTTGCCCCGCGAAGCGCCGCGCGGGCGGCGCTCGATAGTGAGGGCGCTAGAGAAGCTGTGACATGCACCCGCGATGCGCCGCGCGGGCGGCGCTCGTTCTTGAAGGCGCCCGAGAAGCCTGTGGCTAGCACCCTGCAGCACCGCACAAACCCGACGCAACCAGCAAACATCTCGCCTGTCATTGACTGGAAATCCCCCCCGTGATTTGCTAGCGCCCTGCGTTCAGGTGCCCCACACGGGGTGAAACGGGAAACCGGTGCGTCGCAGGCCTTCCTATAAAGGCCCGACAATCCCGGTGCTGCCCCCGCAACGGTAAGCGAGCGAAGCGTCTAGACCACTGTGCCGCGTCGTATGGCATGGGAAGGTGATGCTTTAACAAGGAGCCCTGCTCCTCCTCGTAAGCCCGGAGACCGGCCTGACGCCTGATCAACACCCCGCGGTGGGCGGGCGCTGTCGCATTCCCCTGGGCCCAAGCTGCCCGGGGCTGCCGCGCTTGCCCGTTGCCTACAACAAGCAGAGGAAAGCGTCATGCCTATCACCAGCGCCAAGCACAGCATCGCCACCCCGGCCACCCTCAGTCAGCGCCTGGTCATCGCCGCCGGCGCCAGCCTGCTCGGCCTGTGCCTGATCTACTTCGCCGGTTTCTCGCACATCGAGGCCGTGCACAACGCCGCCCACGATACCCGCCACAGCGCCGCCTTCCCCTGCCACTGAGTACGCCCGCATGATCAAGCGCATTGCCCGCACCGCGGGCTTCAGCGGCCTGCTGGCCGCTCTTCTGCTGACCCTGCTGCAAAGCTTCTGGATCAGCCCGTTGATCCTCCAGGCAGAAACCTTCGAAAGCGCAGCCCCGGCCGAGCAGCATGAACACGCCGCAGGCGTCGCCCATGAGCACAGCGCCGAAGCCTGGGCCCCGGAAGACGGCTGGCAGCGTGTGCTGTCGACCACCGGCGGCAACCTGGTGGTGGCGGTCGGCTTCGCCCTGATCCTCGCCGCACTGTACAGCCTGCGTGAGCCGAGCCGGGTCAGCACCGGCGCACTGTGGGGCCTCGGCGGTTTCGCGGTGTTCTGCCTGGCACCCACGCTGGGCCTGCCACCTGAGTTGCCAGGGACGGCCGCGGCCGACCTCGGCCAGCGCCAGACCTGGTGGATCGGCACCGCTGCCGCCACCGCCACCGGCCTGGCACTGCTGGTGTTCGCCCAGCACTGGCTGCTCAAAGTGCTCGGCGTGGCGCTGCTGGTACTGCCCCACGTGATCGGCGCGCCGCAACCGCAGGTCCATGAAAGCCTGGCTCCCGAGGCGCTGGAAACCCAGTTCAAGATCGCCTCGTGGCTGACCAACGCGGCGTTCTGGGTGGCCCTCGGCCTGCTCAGCGCCTGGCTGTTCCGCCGCTCGCGCCAGGCCTGATGCAGCCAGGAGCTGCCCTGCCGGCGCTGTATGCCGGCTTTGGCTGCCGCCGGGGTTGTCCCGCCGACACCCTGGAGGCGCTGCTGCGCCAAGCCCTGGATACCCTCGGCCTGCCGCTGAGCGCCATTGCCGGCATCGCCAGCATCGAACTGAAAGCCGACGAGGCGGGCCTGCATGAGCTGGCCGACCGACTCGCGCGGCCTCTACAGCTGTTCAGCCCCGCCCAGTTGCAGCCCTTCGAGCCCCTGCTCAGCCACCGCTCTGCCACCGCCTTTGCCCACAGCGGGTGCTGGGGCGTGGCCGAGAGCACGGCGCTGGCCCTGGCCTACCAGGCGCAGGGCACGGCGCTGCTGCTGCTCCCGCGCCTGACGCTCGGCCCGGCTACACTCGCGCTGGCCTGTAGCCGATAATCACCTCTATATTTTTTGCAAGGATTCCCCCATGACGGTCTACTTCATCGGTGCCGGCCCCGGCGACCCGGAACTGATCACAGTCAAGGGCCAGCGCCTGATCCGCCAGTGCCCAGTGATCATCTATGCCGGCTCCCTGGTGCCCGCCGCCGTGCTCGAAGGGCACAGCGCCGAGACCGTGATCAACAGCGCCGAACTGCACCTGGAACAGATCATCGCGGCCATCCGCAGCGCGCATGACAAAGGCCAGGACGTGGCCCGGGTGCACAGCGGCGACCCCAGCCTGTACGGCGCCATCGGCGAGCAGATCCGCCACCTGCGCGCACTGGGTATCGACTACCAGATCATCCCCGGGGTAACCGCCACCGCCGCCAGTGCGGCGCTGCTCGGTTGCGAGCTGACCCTGCCCGGGATCGCCCAGACGGTGATCCTCACGCGTTACGGCGACAGCTCGCCGATGCCGGCCGGCGAACAACTGGCCGACCTTGCCCGGCATGGCAGCACGCTGGCCATCCACCTGGGGGTCAAGCACCTGCCGCGGATCGTCGCCGAGTTGCTCCCGCACTACGGCGGCGACTGCCCGATCGCCGTGGTCCATCGCGCCACCTGGCCGGACCAGGCGTGGGTCAAGGGCACCCTGCAGGACATCGTCGAACAGGTCGCGGCCAAGGACTTCCGGCGTACCGCGTTGATTCTCGTCGGCCATGTACTCGGTGACGCACCCTTCAGCGAGTCGGCGCTGTACCGCGCTGGCCATGCTCACCTGTATCGCCCAGCCGACTGAGGATTGCCAGCTCAGCCAACCCAGAGCAGACTC
The DNA here is from genome assembly GCF_900536025.1 of Pseudomonas reidholzensis. Taxonomy (GTDB): domain Bacteria; phylum Pseudomonadota; class Gammaproteobacteria; order Pseudomonadales; family Pseudomonadaceae; genus Aquipseudomonas; species Aquipseudomonas reidholzensis. The sequence goes on along the minus strand of NZ_UNOZ01000019.1, from coordinate 218,768 downwards.
CGGACACCTTCTCGCGAACCGGAGTCATACCCATGCTGGAACTACGCCCCAATTGCGAATGCTGCGACACCGACCTGCCCGCCGATAGCCCCGACGCAGTGATCTGCTCGTTCGAATGCACCTTCTGTCGCGCCTGCGCCGAGCAGCGGTTGCAGGGCCGCTGCCCGAATTGCGCCGGGCAATTGCAGCCCAGGCCGACCCGCGTCGGCACGGCCTTGGTCAACAACCCTGCCGCCACCCAGCGCAAGGTCAAAGACCACGCCGCCTGCGCCTGAAGCCGCGCCACGGCAGGCCGCGTGGCCTGCCGCGTCCTACTTGATGACCGGTTCTTTTGTAGGACTTTTCAACAGAACCGCCTCGTTTAATCAACAGGTTTATACTCGCCATTACCAAAGGTCGAGAATCGACGTATCTTGCGCGCTGTCCGGTAATCCCTACAGACGCGTTCTTGGGTGATTCAGGAAACGGACCCTATTTCCGACAGGAGTTACCCAATGACAACCGTGCTGATGGTCGACGACCACCCCACCGTGCGCATGGCCGTACGCATGCTGCTCGAACGTGAACGTTTTCAGGTGATCGGTGAAGCCGGCAACGGTATCGAAGCAGTGCAGATGGCCCGCAAGCTGTCCCCCCAGGTGGTCATCCTCGACATCGGCCTGCCAGGCCTGGACGGCATGGAAGTGATCAAGCGCCTGCAACTGCTGGAACCGGCGCCGAAGATCATGGTGCTCACCGGGCAGCCCGCCGACCTCTATGTGCGCCGCTGCCTGGACGCCGGGATCGCCGCATTCGTCAACAAGGACGAAGACCTCGACGCCGTGGTGTTCGCCCTCAAGGCCTTGGTCAAGGGGTACTCGACGTTCCCGCAGATGTCGGTCAACAGCAGCTCGCTGGAGCACGAGAATGTCCGCCTGGGCAGCTTGTCCAACCGCGAGATGGAAGTGCTGCGCCGGCTGGCCCGGGGCGAGGCGAACAAGTTGATCGGCGAACGGATGAACCTCAGCGCCAAGACCATCAGCACCTACCGCGGGCGGATCATGGACAAACTCAAATCCGAGTCGCTGGTGGAAATGGTCGACCTGGCCAAGCGCAACAACGTCAATTGAGCGCCCGGCGGCCATGAAAGGCGCACTCTCGACCCTGCTGGTGATGGCGCTGCTTGGCGCGCCCATGCCGATCCTCGCCGACAGCGAGCCACGCCAGCTGCTGGCGCGCTCGGCCAGTGCCGCCGCGCCGTTGCGCCTCGCCCACAGCGACCGGCAGTGGCTTGACCAGCGCAAGGTCCTGCGCCTGGGCAGTTCGCGCCCCGATTACCCGCCGTTCGAGATCAATATCAGCCAGGCCGACTACGAAGGCCTGAGCGCTGATTATGCCGGGCTGATTGCCGAACAGCTCGGCGTGCCGATTCAGGTCCAGCGTTTTGCCAGCCGTGCAGAGGCGCTGGCTGCCCTGCATGAGGGGCGCATCGACCTGCTCGGCAGCTCCAATGCCTTCGAGGCCGCCGACGCCGAACTGACCCTCAGCCAACCCTATGCCGATGACCTGCCGGTGATCGTCAGCCGCCAGGGGCAAAGCCTGCGCCAGAACGACGACCTGGCGGGCCTGCGCCTGGCCATGGTCGATCACTACCTGCCCGGCGACATGGTCCGGGCCCACTACCCGAAGGCGCAACTGCGCCTGTATCGCTCCACCCTCGGCGGGCTGTCGGCCGTCGCCCTGGGCGAAGCCGATGCCTACCTGGGCGATGCGATCAGCACCGACTACCTGATTGGCAAGAGCTACCAGGGCATGGTCAAGATCGATCATTTTTCATCGGTGGCCAGCGGGACCTTCACCTTCGCCCTGGCACGCGACAACCCGACCCTGCTGCGCCTTCTGAACCAGGCCCTGGCGCGCATCAGCGACAGCGAACGGCTGAACATCCTGCGCCGCTGGACCAGCGGCAACACCAGCCTGCTGCTGGAGCGCCGGGTCAGCGCGCTGACCCCGACGGAGCAGCAGTGGATCGAGCGTCACCCCAAGGTCCGGGTGCTGATCACCCCCTCGCTCGCGCCGCTGACCTTCAACGATGCCCAGCAACGCCCAAGGGGCCTGACCCTCGACCTGCTCAAGCAGATCAGCCTGCGCACCGGGCTCGAGTTCCAGGTCCACGAGGTCGAGGCGGTGCAGGCGATGGTCGAGCAACTGAGCCGCGGTGAGGCGCAGATGATCGGCGCCATCGGCTACGGCGCCGAACGTGCCGAGCGCTTGCACTACAGCCGCCCCTACCTGGTCAGCCCGCGGGTCATGGTGACCCGCGCCGATGCCCCGCCCACGCCCAGCGGGGCGCTGCTCGATGGCCGCAAGGTGGCGGTGATTCGCGGCTCGCCACAGCGCGCCGCGCTGCTGCGCCAGCACCCGCAGGCCAGGCTGGTCGAAGTGGCATCGCCGCTGGGCTTGATGGAAGCCTTGGCCAACGGCGAGGCCGACGTCGCCTTGAGCAGCCATATCAATGCCAGCTACTACATCAATCATGTCTTCCCCAACACGCTGCGCATCGCCGGCCTGTATGGCGAGGAGCCGGCCATGGCCGCGTTCGCCACGGCGCCCGACCAGCCCGAACTGCGCAGCATCCTCGACAAGGCGTTGCTGAGCATCCCCCCCGAAGAGTTGGACCAGTTGGTCAACCGCTGGCGCAGCAGCACGCTGGTCAGTGCCAGCCCCTGGCGTGACTACCGCAGCCTGGCCTTGCAGGTGTTGATCCTGGCCGGGCTGCTGTTGGCCGGCGTGGTGTTCTGGAACAGCTACCTGCGCAAGTTGATCCAGCAGCGCACCGAAGCGCAACGCGCCCTGCAGGCACAACTGATGTTGAGCCGCAGCCTGCTCGAGCAGCTGCGCCTGGCCAAGGACGACGCCGAATACGCCAGCCAGGCCAAGAGCACCTTCCTGGCGACCATGAGCCACGAGATCCGCACGCCCATGAACGCCGTGATCGGCCTGCTCGAACTGGCCCTCGAGGATGGCGGCCGTGGCCTCAGCGACCCCCGCACCCTGCAGACGGCGCACGACTCGGCCATCGGCCTGCTCGAGCTGATCGGTGACATCCTCGACATCTCACGCATCGAGTCGGGCCACATGACCCTGCAACCCGTGCCCACCGACCTGCTCGAGCTGGTGCGGGCGACGGTGCGGGTGTTCCAGGGCAACGCCCGGATCAAGGGCCTGCAATTGCACGCCGAGCTGCCCGAGGGGTCGTTGTGGGCGATGGCCGACCCGCTGCGGCTCAAGCAGGTGCTGTCCAACCTGCTGAGCAACGCGCTCAAGTTCACCGAGCGCGGCGAAGTGCTCGTCAGCCTGGCGCTGACGCCGCAGCCGCCCGCGGGTACGGTCGAAATCAGGCTGTGCGTGCAGGACACCGGCATTGGCATCAGCCCGGCCAACCAGGCGCAGCTGTTCAGTGCCTTTGCCCAGGTCGATGGCCCACGCGCACGCCAGGGCGCGGGGCTCGGGCTGGTGATCAGCCGCACCCTGGCCGAGTTGATGGGCGGCGAGTTGCAGCTGCACAGTGTCGAAGGCGTCGGCACCAAGGTCGCCATCACCCTGGCACTGCCGCCGAGCGCCCCGCCGAGTCGCCGCGAGCCGGCGCCATCAGTGCAGCTCGGCACGGGCGGCCCACTGAACATCCTCGCCGTCGACGACTATCCGGCCAACCTGCTGCTGCTGGAAAAGCAGCTCGGCACCCTCGGCCACCGGGTCACCCTGGCTGCCAATGGCCAGGTCGCCCTGACCCTCTGGCAGGCCGGCCAGTTCGACCTGCTGATTACCGACTGCAGCATGCCGCTGATGGACGGCCACGAGCTCAGCCAGCGCATCCGCGCGATCGAGCAGGCCAGCGGACGCGCGCGCTGCCGGATCCTCGGCGTCACCGCCAATGCACAGGCGGAAGAACGCGAGCGTTGCCTGGCCAGCGGCATGGACGACTGCCTGTTCAAGCCCATCGGCCTGCGCACGCTGCAAGCGCACCTGCCCCAGGCAGCGCTCAGCGATGCGCCGCCAGACGTTGCCCCGAGTGGTTTCGACCTCAACGAGCTGCGCCACTTGACCCAGGATGACGAGAAGCTGATCAAGCGCCTGCTCGAACAACTGGCGCAAAGCGCCTCTGAAGACCTCGACGCCCTCCGCGCCCTGGGCCGCAGCCCCGAAGACAACGCCGTGCGCGCCCTCGCCCACCGGATCAAGGGCGGGGCCAAGATGCTCAAGGTCAGGGGCGTGGTGCGTGACTGCGAGGCGGTCGAGCAGGCGCTCGCCGAGCAGCGCTCCAGCGTCGCCGCGCTTCAGGGCCTGGAGGCGAGCCTGCAGACCCTGCAGCGCGAACTGCGCGCTGGCCTCAGTGCAATTGCAGGGTCGAGCTAATCTGGCTGATCGCGTTGACCACGTGCCGCGAGCCCTGCTGGATTTCCATGATCACCGTGCCCGCCTCGTTGGCCAGCTCGACGCCACGGCCAGTGTGCGACAGGCTCGACTGCATGCTGGCCACTGCGGTCAGCGACAGGTCATGGTTCTGGCGAACCACATCGACGATTTCCAGGGTGGCCTTGCTGGTGCGCGCGGCCAGGTTGCGCACCTCATCGGCAACCACCGCGAAACCTCGGCCATGATCGCCGGCACGCGCGGCTTCGATGGCCGCATTGAGGGCCAGCAGGTTGGTCTGGTCGGCAATGCCACGGATGGTCAGGACGATCTGGCCGATGATCTCCGACTGCTTGCTCACCGCATCGATGTTGCGCGCGGCGTCGTTCAGCTCCTGGGAAATCTGCTCGATCACCTGCACGGTCTGCTGCACCACCTCGCTGCCTTTGCGGGCACAGGCGTCGGTCTGCACCGAGCTGGCGTGGGCGGCGTCGGCGGCGCTTTGCTGGGTGCTGACCTGGGCGGTGATGTCACTGGCGAACTTGACCACCTTGTACAACCGGCCCTTGCTGTCGAAGATGGGGTTGTAGGAGGCCTCCAGGTACACCAGCTGCCCCTGTTTGTTGATCCGCTCGAAGCGGTGCGAGTGGTACTCGCCACGGTTGAGTGAGGCCCAGAACTCCCGGTACTCGGCCGACTCGCGCTCATGCGCCACGCAGAACAGGCCATGGTGGCGCCCGACCACCTCCTCCAGCCGGTAGCCCATGGTCGCCAGGAAGTTCTGGTTGGCCTTGATCACCCGGCCCTGCGGGGTGAATTCGACGACCGCCATGGAACGCCCGATGGCGTTGAGCAGGCTTTCGCTTTCGTGTTCGTCCTTGACCCGCTGGCTGATGTCCGAGGCGACCTTGATCACGCTGGTGACCTGCTGCTGCTCGTTCAGCACCGGCATGTAGCTAGCCTCCAGCCAGACCTCACGACCGGCCTTGTCGACCCGCTCGAAGGTGCCGCTGATCGGCTTGCCCTGGCCCAGCTCTCGCCACAGTTGTTGGTACTCGGGCGTCTTGGTGTAGGCCGGCTCGCAGAACAGTCGATGGTGCTTGCCGCGGATCTCGTCCGCAGTGGCGTAACCCATGGCCTTGCAGAAGTTGTCGTTGGCACCGAGGATGGTGCCATCGGGGGCGAATTCGATCATCGCCATGGAGCGGCTGATCGCCGCCAACTTCGCCTCCATGCCCGCCAGGGCCTGACGGCAGCGCTGGATCTCGACGAGGTCGGACTTGCGATGGTAATCGAACATGACGCCGAGCTCCTTTATGCACGGGATGCCCAGAGCATAGATGGCCGCTGACGCCATGCAAGCCATCTGATATCACTTTCGAATTAGGCCAGCACGGCTTATACCCGGCGCGTCAGGCCGGGTGGGCGTCATGAACTTTGCCGGACCACCAGCTCGAACCCCAGGTCCTGTTGCCCGGCGGCGACCCGCTTGCCATCGAGCATCGCCAGCAGCGCCTGCGCTGCGGCGCGACCGACGGCGGCACGCGGGGTGCGGATAGACGTAAGCGGCGGCACCATGTGCGCCGAGGCCGGCAGGTCGTTGAAGCCGACCATTGCCACCTGGCGCGGCACCTCGATACCTTGGCGCAAGGCCTGCAATACCGCGCCCTGGGCCAGGTCGTCGTTGCAGAAGAAGATCCCGTCGACCTGCGGCGACTGCGCCATCAACTGGCTGAACAGTTCGCCACCGAGGCCGATGGAGGATGGCTGCGGCGCCAGGATTTCCAGCTCCGGCGCCTGCAGGCCCGCCTCGGCCAATGCCTGGCGGAAGCCTTGCGCGCGCTGCATGACCCGTGGGTCGAGCTGCGCGGCAATGAACGCCAGGCGACGCCGGCCGCGGTCGATCAGGTGGCGCGCGGCGGCATGCCCGGCCTGGTGCTGGGAGAAGCCCACCGACACGGCCTCGGCGTCACCGCCCAGCTCCATCATGTGCACGCACGGCACCCGGCTGGCGGTCAGCAACTGGCGGGACGCCTCGCTGCGCTCGAACCCTGTGAGCAACACCCCGCACGGCTGGTAGGCCAGGTAGTTGCGGATGAGGTTTTCTTCTTCGGCGACATCGTAGTGGTAGTTGCCGATCAGCACCTCGAGGCCGCGCGGGCGCATCACCTCATGGATGGCTTCCAGGGTGTCGATGAACAACTGGTTGGACAACGAAGGGATCAACACCACCACCGAGTGGCTGCCGCCCGAAGCCAGCGCGCGTGCCGCCGGGTTGGCGATGTAGCCAAGGGTCGCTGCGGCCGCGAGGACCTTTTCGACCAATTCGGGGGCAACCGTGCTGACCCCGCGCAAGGCGCGCGAGGCGGTGATGGGGGATACGCCGGAGAGCCTGGCGACTTCAGCCAGGGTGGGACGACCAGTGGTGCGCGAGCCTGAGCGGGACATGAATGTTGTAATTTTACTACTTGCCAAGAAAGGGGAACGGCCACTAAGGTAGCGCTGTCCCAGGACACAGGCAACGTAATCTTTGTAGCAAGCCTGTGCCTAGCGGCCATACTGCGTTAGACAAAACCAATAACACCCGGGAAGGTAACGCCAGCGGCGCTTTTTGCCAGCGCCAAGACAGCGCTACCTTACCCCGCAGGAGGTACTGATGAACTCTCCCCTGTCCGCGATTGTGGTAATGGGCGTGGCTGGCTGCGGTAAGAGCAGCATCGGCGCCGCCATTGCTGCGCGAAGCGGCGGCCGGCTGATCGAAGGCGATGCCTTTCACCCCGCCGCCAACATCGAGAAGATGAGCGCTGGCATCCCCCTTGACGATGATGATCGCGCCGGCTGGCTGATCCTCCTGGGCAAAGAGCTGCAGGCCACGCTCACGTCCGGCGAACGCCCGATCCTTACCTGCTCGGCCCTCAAGCGCCGCTACCGCGACGCCTTGCGCCATGCCGTGCCAGACCTGGGCTTCGTGTTTCTCGAGCTCACCCCCGCCGAAGCCGAAAAACGCGTGCTGGCCCGCCCTGGGCACTTCATGCCGGCGAGCCTGATCGAAAGCCAGTTTGCCGCCCTCGAACCGCCGCACGGTGAACCGCTGACCTTGGCGCTGGACGCCACGCGCCCGGTCAAGGCCCTGGCAGAAACGGTCAATGACTGGCTAAAGCCTTGCGGTGAGCGGAGCCTGGCGCAAACCGCCTGAGCGGGCGGTTTTTTCGGCTCACCAAAGACAGCGCTACCCCGACGCCTGTAAACGTTCAAAGTTCAAAAAAGCTCCGCCTAAAAACAAAGACAAGACCGAGGCTCAAGCACCATGTTCGGACTCGCAACTGATACTTTCCTGCTCCTCGATGCCCTGGTGACCATCATCGGGCTGATCCTGCTCATCACCCACTTCAAGGTTCACCCGTTCGTCGCCCTGACCCTCGCCGCGGGCTTTCTTGGCCTGACCTCCGGCATGCCGGTGGCCAAGGTCATGAAGTCGTTCCAGGACGGCTTTGGCGGGGTGCTCGGCTTTGTCGGCATCGTCCTCGCCCTGGGCACCATGCTCGGCAAGCTGATGGCCGACTCCGGCGGTGCCGACCAGATCGCCCAGACCCTGATCCGCGCCTTCGGCAAACAGAAAGTGCACTGGGCCATGATGTTCGCCGCCTTCCTGGTGGGCATTCCGCTGTTCTTCGAAATCGGCTTCGTGCTGCTGATCCCGCTGGTGTTCATCGTCGCCCGGCGCACCGGCGTGTCGCTGGTGAAGATCGGTATCCCGCTGCTGGCCGGGCTGTCGGTGGTGCATGGCCTGGTGCCGCCGCACCCCGGGCCGCTGCTGGCAATCGGCATCTTCCACGCCGACATCGGCAAGACCATCTTCTACGGCCTGCTGGTGGCCCTGCCCACGGCGGTGATCGCCGGCCCGCTGTTCGGTAACTTCATCTCGCGCTACATCCCCGGCAACCCGTCGCAGGAGTTGATGGACCAGATCGCCCGCGAGTCCGACCAGCGCAACCTGCCGAGCTTCAGCGTGACCTTGATCACCGTGCTGCTGCCGGTGGTGCTGATGCTGCTGAAGACCTTCGCCGACGTGGTGCTGCCGGCCGAGCACATCGTGCGCCAGTGGATGGACCTGATCGGCCACCCGATCACCGCCCTGCTGGCCGCGCTGCTGCTGGCCTTCTACACCTTTGGCTCGGCCCGCGGCTTCACCCGCCAGCAGATCATGAAGATGCTCGACCAGAGCCTGGCACCGACCGCCGCGATCGTGCTGATCGTCGGCGCCGGTGGCGGCTTCAAGCAGATGCTGGTGGATACCGGGGTGGGTAACGTGATCGGGCAGATGGCGGTGCAGGCCGAGATCTCGCCGATCATGCTGGCCTGGCTGGTGGCAGCGGTGATCCGTATCGCCACGGGCTCGGCGACGGTGGCGACGATCACCGGCGCCGGCATCGTCGCGCCGGTGATCGACATGGTGCCGGGGGTCAACCGCGAACTGCTGGTGCTGGCCACCGGCGCCGGTTCGTTGATCCTGTCGCACGTCAACGATGCCGGTTTCTGGCTGGTCAAGCAGTACTTCAACATGACCGTGGCCGAGACGTTCAAGACCTGGAGCATGATGGAAACCATCCTCTCGGTGGTGGGGATCATCTTCATCATGCTGTTGGCGCAGGTGGTGTGACCGTTGATCGGGGTGATGGCACCTTGATCAAGGGGGCATGGCCCAACTGAGGTAATGGCCTTATGTACGCTATCGCGGGCAAGCCCGCTCCTACGTTAACCGTGTGCAGCCCGAGACGTAGGGGCGGCGGTTCGAACGGGCTTGCCCCGCGATAGCGGCAGACCAGGCAACCTTCACCTCAAAGCAAATGGAGCCTGCCCATGAAACGCGTCCTCCTGCTCGCCGCCCTGCTCGCCTCGCCCCTGGCGATGGCGGTAGGGACCGGCACCACCCACCCCGATGACCCGCACAACCCGGCGCCGCAACCTGGCGTCGACAGCACCCTCAACCCTATCGAGACGCCAGTGCCGCGAGATACCGACCCGCGTATCGAAGGCAATGACCCGGACAGCCCGCCGGCGGAGCAGAACGACAACCGTGACCTGCCAGGCCTCGACAGCTCTGGCTCGGAAGGTTCTACGACCCAGGGCAACGGTAGCACCAGCAAGCCTTGATGATTACCACTGACGCTTGTCAGGCCGGGTCAGCCCGAGTTTCTCGATCTTGTAGCGCAGCATGTCGCGCGACAGCCCCAGCATCCGCGCCGACTTGGTCACGTTCCAGTCGGTGCGGTCGAGCGTCTTGCAGACCAGGTCGCGCTCCATGTCCGGCAGGCTGGTACCGGCCTCGGGTTCATGATGACGCGGCGGCTCATAAGCGCTCGGCAGCGGCTGCACGGGGTACGTTTGCGGCTCGTCGACCAGCGTCAGGCACAGGTTGAGCTGGTGCGCGCCAATCACCTCGGAAGGGGCCAGCAACACCGTCTGCTCAAGCATGTTGCGCAATTCGCGCACGTTACCCGGCCAGCTGTAACCGAGCATCAATGACTCGGCCTCGGCCGAAAAGCGCAGGTGGGGTTTGCCATAGCGGCGGCCATGATGGGCGAGAAAATGCCGCGCCAGCAGCAGGATGTCCTGGCCGCGGGCATACAGCCTGGGCACCTTGAGGGCGATGATGCGCAGGCGGAAGAACAGGTCGCGGCGAAACTTGCCCTGTTGCACCATCTGCTCGAGGTTGCAGTTGGTCGCGCTGATCACCCGCAAGTCGACCTTGCGCTCCTTCACCGCGCCAATCCGGCGGATGCTGCGGTCTTCCAGCAGCTTGAGCAGCTTGGCCTGGAGCACCAGGTCCATCTCGCCGATTTCGTCGAGGAACAAGGTACCGCCGTCCGCTGCCTCGACCAGGCCAACGCGGCGCTCCTTGGCATCGGTGAAGGCGCCCTTCTCATGCCCGAACAGCTCCGCCTCGAGCAGGTTGGCCGGGATCGACGCGCAGTTGAATTCGATGAACGGCCCCTTGCTGCGCAAGCCGTCGAAATGCAGGGCGCGCGCCACCAGCTCCTTGCCGGTGCCGGTCTCGCCCTCCACCAGCACCGGCGGCAGGTCATCGCTGGCCATTCGCCGTTCGGCGTCGAGCAACTGACGCAAGGTGTGCTTGAGGTTGTGCATCGCCGCCGATTCGCCGATCAACGCCTGCAGCCCGGACTTTTGCGCCTCGCGCTCCTGGTAGAACGACAGCGTGCGTTCCATGCGCTCGGTGGCCAGGGCCTTTTCCAGCATCAACTTGAGCTCGGCCAGCACCACTGGTTTGGTCAGGTAGTGAAACGCGCCCTCCTTCATGGCCAGCACGGCGTCTTCGACGTTGCCGTAGCCGGTCATCATGATCACCTTGAGTTCCGGGGCCTGCGCCACCAACCGGCGCAGCAGGTCATGACCGCTCATGCCCGGCAGCGAGTTGTCGGTCAGCACCGCGTCCGGCTGGGCCCGGCCGATCTGCTCCAGGGCCTGTTCGGCGCTGTGGCAGACCGTCACCTCGAAACCCTTCAGGTTAAGGTAGGTGCGGATATTGTCGGCGAGGATCTCGTCATCCTCGACTACCAGGATGCTGTGCTCCATGGTGCTCTCCCACTGCAATATTGAAGATCAGGCTGACCTGGGTTCCTTCCTCTTCGCGGCTGCTCAGGCTGACCGAGCCGCCAAATCGTTCCATGATGCGCTTGACCAGGACCAGGCCCACGCCCAGCCCGCCCTGCTTGGTGGTGAAGAACGGCTTGAAGACCATCCGCTCCTGTTGCTGGCTCATGCCTTTACCGGTGTCGCTGAGCAGCAGGCGTACCTGCAGCCCTTCCAGTTCGCTGACCTGTGCGCAGAGCCGGCCGCCCTTGGGCATGGCCTCCACGGCATTGGCAAACAGGCTGTTGAGGATCTGCGTCAGTTGCAGCGCCTGGCTGGCGACCCACAGCTGGCTCGGCCCCTCGTAGCTGAACTGCACGCCATTGCGCTCGATCTGCTGGGCAAAGGCCAGCCGGGTGTCTTCGATCACCGCCACCAGCTCGACCGACTCGGCCTCGTCGCTGGTCGGGCGCAGCGACACCAGCAACTCGCGCACCCAGCGCGACATGCGATCGACCTGGCTGATGATGTCGGCGATGTTCTTGCGCGCCGGGTCGTTGGCGATCTCCTGGGCGAGTTCGGCACTGGAGCGGATGTTCGCCAGCGGGTTGCGCAGGCTGTGGGCCACCGCCGAGGACATTTCGCCCAGGGCGACGTAGGTCTCGCTGGCCACCAGGCGCTCCTGCTGGTGCTGCAACAGCCCGGCGGCGCGGCGCACGATCCAGAACAGGCCGAAGTAGATCAGCGCCCCGCCGACCAGGGTCGAAGCCCAGATCAGCACGTAGCCGCGCTGAATACGGCGGATCAGGTCGATCGGCTCCTTGTAGATCTCGACCATCGACAGCACCTGTTCGCCCTGGCTGTCGAACAGCGGGATGTAGTTTTCGATGAACAGGTACTTGGCCTCGCGCTGGAATTGCTGCTCCTCGCGGTTCTCATCGGCCTTGTGGTAGCTGGCCGACACCGGCTTGCGCGAGTGGAAGGCGCGGTCCAGGTCGCCGTCGGCGGCGATGCGCTTGCCGATCAGGCTGGGGTTGGTTGACCAGACGATGGTCCGGTCACGGGCATAGACATTGGCCAGCAAGGTGTCGGGCAAATGCTCGACGTGGTCGAGGAATTCTTCCCGGGTCGACTTGGCCAGCGCCGCAGAGACCTGCAGGTGCTGGTCGTCCAGGCGCGGGTCGAGCAGCTCGCCGAGGGTCGTGCCCGGAGGCAACTGCGAATGGCGCACTTCGGCCTGGGCCATGGCCTGGATGAACTGGGCGGTGAGCATGGCGTCGCGCTCGACGCTGTCACGGACCACGAAGCGCGTGGACACATAGCCCAGGCTGCCGGCCACCGAGGTGATGATCAGCAGGCTGATCAGCGAAAACCAGCGCAGCAGGTTGAACTCGCGCAACGGCACCGCCAGTTCGCTGGTGGGCGCAGAAGGCTTGTCTGGCGCATTGCTTTCCAGCGTCTGCATGGCGTGGTTCCCGCCTGGAGGTCCGAGCTGTTACCACCAGTAGCAAAGTGATATCAGGCTTGGTGAACGGTGGCTGTGGCCGTCATCGTTGACTGTACGCAGCAAGAACTCAGCCAACACCACCGTAAGCCAATAAGCGTTTATTTTTCATATGGTTAAGATTCATACATGAAGTAGTTTCTGTGTTTAGTCCCCACATGCGGGTAACACTCCCCAAAAATAGCCAAATCATTTAATAACAAGGGCTTAGGTAAAGTACCTAAAGCTGTTACTCACTCCCTGACTACCCGGAAACTAAGCGAAACGCGTGTGCCCCTGCCCTTGTAACTGCTCAACCGCACAGAGCCGCCAAAGCGCTCCATGATCCGTTTGACCAACACCAGGCCAACGCCCAAGCCCCCTTGCTTGGTGGTGAAAAAAGGCTGGAAGGCCATGCGCTGCTGTTGCTCGGTCATGCCTTTGCCCGTGTCGGACACTCGCAAGACCAGGTTGCGACGGTCCTTGCGTACCACCTCCACGCGCAGTTCCCCGCCCTGCTCCATCGACTCCAGCGCGTTGGCGATCAGGCTGTGAAAGATCTGCCCGAGCAGCGCCGGCTGCCCCAGCACCCTCACCGCTGGCAGCGGTTTGAGCTCCAGGCTCACGCCGGCGCGCTGCAACGGCGCGGCGAACGCCTGCAAGCTCTCCTGCAGGGCCTGTGGCAGGTCCACCGGCACCGCGTCATCGTTCAGCGGGCGCAGCGATTGCAGCAGCTGGCGCACCCAGTGCGACATGCGGTCGACCTGGCTGATGATTTCGTTGATGTTCTTCTGCGCCGGGCCCTCATCGAACACCTGGGCCAGCTCGGCGCTGGAACGGATGCTGGCCAGCGGGTTGCGCAGGCTGTGCGCCACCGCCGAGGACATTTCGCCGAGGGCCACGTAGGTCTCGTTGCTGATCAGGCGCTTCTGCTGCACCGCCATCACCTTCGAGGCCCGCCGCATGATCCAGTACAGGCCGCCATAGACCAGCCCGGCGCCGACCGCGATGGCCATCCAGATCAGCATCAGGCCATGTTCGATGCGCACGATCAGGTCGTGCGGCTCCTTGTAGATTTCGACCATGGCGGTGACCCGCTCGGCATCGGCGTCGAACAACGGGATGTAGTTTTCGATGAACAGCTGCTGCGGCGGGGTGACGAACTTCTGCTCGGTGCGCGCATCGTCGATGTCGTGGTAACTGGCCGAGACGCGCATCTTGTACTCGAAGGCCCGCTCCAGGTCGTCGTCCGACTCGATCATCTTGCCGGTCAGCGCGGGGTTGCTCGACCAGATCACCGTGCGGTCCGGGGCATAGATATTGGCCAGCAGCACGTCTGGCAAATGGGCGATGTGATCAAGAAACTCGCCGCGCGCCTTGCGCCGGGCGTCCGGGTCGACGTCGGGCATGGCCTGGTCGGTGCGTGGGTCGAGCAGCTCGCCCATGCTGCGCACGTTGGGGATCGCCACGTGGCGCACTTCGGCATCGGCGATCGACTGGATGAACTGGGCAGTCAGCAGCGCATCGCGCTCGACGCTCTCGTCGATGATGAAGCGGCTGGAGATCAGCCCCAGGCCAACGGCCACCGAGACGATGATCGCCAGGCTGACCCAGGCGTACCAGCGCAACAGGTTGAAGGGCCGGCGCGCGGCGCCCGCATCACCGACGCTGGGTACTGCAGGTGTGTCGGAACGGGGGGCGACGTCCATGGCGGACTCCACTGGGCACCTCTAGAGGTTATAGCCCAGAGTTGGGGAAACCTGCGTGACAGTCCCCAGAATTCGCTTCCAGCCTCAGCTCACAGCGGCGAATCGTCCGCCAGCCCCTGCAACTTGCGGTAATCGCGCAGTACGGTCGGCACATAGCGGCGGGTTTCGGCGAACGGCGGCACCACACCCCCGCGACTGCGCACGGCATCGGGGCCGGCGTTGTAGGCGGCCACCGCCAGGGTGATGTCGTTGTCGAAAAGCTTGAGCATGCGCTTGAGGTAGCGCGCCCCACCCTGCACGTTGGCGGACGGGTCGAGGGCATCCTTGACCCCCATTTCCTTGGCTGTGCCCGGCATCAGTTGCATCAGGCCGATGGCGCCCTTGGGCGAACGCGCCTTGGGGTTGTAGCCGGACTCGGCCTTGATCAGCGCATGCAGCAAGGCCGGGGGCACGCCATGCAGGCGGGCGGCCAGGGCCACTTCGTCGGCGTAGGGGCGGCCGGTGATCAACTGCGCGTTGACCGGACCCACGGCCACCGACACCTCGCTGATCACCCGCTCGTACTGCCGACCCGGTCGGTGCACGTTGGAGAGCACGTAGCCGCCCTTGGCATCGATGGAGATGTACACATCGGCCTGGGCGGCGGTCGCCACCAATCCGATCAGTCCCAGGATCATTCCACGCATGTCGGCTGCCTCCCCGTCGCGCCCCCCGATATGGGGGAAATGCCCCGGAAACCCCGGGTTTTACCTCATGACGCAAGCACTGTGCCGCTTGCCATGCCGCATGGCGCAAGGCCCCGAGGCAGACGTGCACGGCAGTTGCATGGCAGTGCTGCAGACCTGCTCACATGCACCGGAGGGCTTTATCATGCAGCGCAGATCCTTCAGCCAACGTGGCTTTACCCTGCTCGAACTGTTGGTGGTGCTGGTGGTGCTCGGCCTGTTGGCCGGCATCGTCGCGCCGAAGTACTTCAGCCAGCTCGGCCGCTCCGAGGCGAAGGTCGCCCGGGCGCAGATCGAAGGCCTGGGCAAGGCCCTGGACCTGTACCGACTCGAGGTCGGCCATTACCCCAACAGCGAGCAGGGCCTGCAGGCGCTGGTCAGCGCGCCGAGCGGCGAGCAGCGCTGGACCGGCCCCTACCTGCAGAAAGCCGTGCCCCAGGACCCTTGGGGGCGGGCCTATATCTACCGGCAACCGGGCGAGAACGGCGGCGAGTACGACCTGCTGTCGATGGGCAAGGACGGCCAGCCCGGTGGCGATGGTGAAAACGCTGAAATCAACAGCTGGCAGTGAGGAGAACGGCGATGCGCTATAGCCTCAAGGTGCTTGGCCGCCAAGGCATCGTGCAACTCCAGGTGGATGCCCAGGACACCGACCAGGCGCGCCGCCAGGTCGAGGCGCAGGGCTTGCGCGTGGTCAGCATCCGCGCCCATGCCGGCCGCCTGTCGGGCCTGCCCTGGCGCCGCGCGCCGACGTTCGACCTGGTGCTGTTCAGCCAGGAGCTGGGCACCCTGCTCAATGCCGGCCTGCCGCTGATCGATGCCCTCGAAAGCCTGGCCGAGAAAGCGCCCAGCGGCCCCTCGCGCAAGGTCCTCGAGCATTTGGTGAGGCAACTTTATGAGGGCCGCTCGCTGTCCCAGGCGCTGGCCCTGCAACCGCGGGTGTTCCCGACCCTGTACGTGGCACTGGTGCAGTCCAGCGAGCGCACCGGCGCGCTCGGCGATGCCCTCGCCCGCTACATCGGCTACCGCCAGCGGCTCGACCTGGTCAGGCAGAAGCTGGTGGGGGCGTCGGTGTACCCGCTGCTGCTGTTGCTGGTCGGCGGCGGCGTGGTGCTGTTTCTGCTGGGCTATGTGGTGCCGCGGTTCAGCCTGGTGTTCGAGGGCATGGGCACGGAGCTGCCGTGGTTGTCCCAGGTGCTGATGCAGATCGGCCTGTTCCTGCATGCGCAGCAGTTGGCCCTGGGGCTGGGCAGTGTCGGCGCGGTGACCGCGCTGGTGCTGTTGCGCAAGCACCCCGCCGTGCACCGCTGGGCCGGGCGCCAGACCCGGCGCTGGCCCGCGCTGCACCAGCGGCTGCTGATGTATGAACTGGCGCGCTTCTACCGGTCGCTGGGGATCTTGCTGCAAGGCGGCATTCCGATCCTCACGGCCATGGGCATGGCCCGCGGGCTGCTCGGCAGCACCGCAGCGCAAGGCCTGGAGCAGGCGAGCCGGCGGGTGGGTGAAGGGCTGCCGTTGTCCGATGCGCTGGAGGCTGGAGCACTGGTGACGCCGGTGTCGCTGCGCTTGATCCGCGCTGGCGAGCAGTCGGGCAACCTGGGCGAGATGCTGGAGCGCTGCGCGGACTTCCATGACCAGGAGATCGGCCGCTGGGTGGAGTGGTTTGTGCGCTTGTTCGAGCCGTTGCTGATGACGTTTATCGGGCTGTTGATCGGCTTGATCGTGATCCTCATGTACATGCCGATCTTCGAGTTGGCGTCCAGTATTCACTGAGGCCTGCGCCGGGGTGTCTGAAACAGGTTCTTGGCACCGCCGCCTAGCCTTGTGGGAGCGGGTTTACCCGCGAAGAGGCCGGCAGCACTACCTCCCTTGTACGGCGAGGGCTTTGCCCTCGTTCGCGGGTAAACCCGCTCCTACAGGATTTGCAGTTTCGATAAATCAATAAGTTAGGTGTTATTTCTCAAAAGAGTCTTAGATCGCGTGCACCACCAGCAACTCGGTCAGCACCTCGGCCAGCGACTTGACCATCACATCCGCCGTAGGCCGGTGGACGATCACGATCTCGTAGCTGTCCACCTCGGGCAGGCCTTGCTGAATGCCCAGCACGCGGTGCTCGCCGGTGGCCGCGCGCGGCGGCAGCAGGCTGATGCCCATGCCATCGGCCACGGCGGCCTGGATGCCGCTGAGGCTGGAGCTGGTAAAGCTGATGCGCCAGCGCCGGCCCATGCCCTCGATGGCGCTGATCATGTCGTCGCGGTACAAGCCGCGTGGCGGAAAGGTCACCAGCGGGATCGGGTCGAGCTCGAACGCCGGCAGCCGCGCGCTGTCGATCCACTGCAAGCGCTCAGGCCAGCAGGCGACCCCTTCGCGGCTGTTCCGCCGCTGCTTGAGCAACACCAGGTCGAGCTCGCCATTGTCGTAGGCCTGGCTGAGGTCACGGCACAGGCCGCTGGTCACTTCGAGCTTTACCTGCGGGTGCCGCCGACTGAAGTCCGACAAGGCATTGGTGGTGCGCCCACCGACGAAATCCTCGGGCACGCCGAGCCTCACCGTGGTGCCGACCATGGCACCCGCGAGGGCTTCGAGCATCTGGTCGTTGAGGGCCAGCATGTGCCGGGCATAGCCGAGCAGGGTCTGCCCGGCGTCGGTCGGCAGCACATCGCGGTTGCCGCGCACCAGCAGGCGGTGGCCGACCATGTCTTCCAGCCGGCGGACCTTCTGGCTGATGGTCGACTGGGTCGAATGCAGGCGGGCCGCCGCCGTGGTGAAGCTGCCGCAATCGGCCACCACGACGATGGCCCGCAACAGATCAAGGTCGAACAGGGCCCTATTCGATTTAACGCTGATGGACATCGTTATATTCAACTTCTAAATAACCAATGTCCCTTCTAGCACGACCTCGGCGTGGCAGCCAGGGCGAAACTACTCGACGGCCTCGTACGGCAGGCCCACGTAGTTTTCGGCAATGTTCAACAGGCCCGCTGGCGAGGTCAGGAAGTACTCCCGATCGGCCTCTTGCATCTTGCGGTCCCAGTCGTCCATCTGGTCACCGAAGTCGTGCAGCAGCTGGGTCATGAACCAGCTGAAGCGCTCGCCCTTCCAGACCCTGCGCAAGGCCAGCGGCGAATACTGCTCGAGCAGGTCGGTGCGCCCCTCGCGGTAGACCTTGAGCAGGATGCGGTACAGGTAATTGACGTCCGAGGCTGCCAGGTTGAGGCCTTTGGCGCCGGTCGGTGGGACGATATGGGCGGCATCGCCGACCAGGAACAGGTGGCCGTACTGCATCGGTTCGACGACCAGGCTGCGCAGCGGCGCAATGCTTTTTTCCAGGGACGGGCCGGTGACCAGGTCGCGCGCCACCGCTTCAGGCAGACGCGCCTTCAGCTCCGTCCAGAAACGCTCGTCACTCCAGGCTTCGACCCGATCTTCCAGCGGCACTTGCACGTAGTAGCGGCTGCGGGTCTCGGAGCGCTGGCTGCACAGGGCAAAGCCACGCGCGTGGTTGGCGTAGATCAGCTCATGGTTGACCGGCGGCGTGTCGGACAGCAGGCCGAGCCAGCCGAAGGGATAGACCCGCTCGTACTCCTTGAGCACACCCTCTGGAATGCTCTGGCGCGAGACCCCGTGAAAACCATCGCAACCGGCAATGTAGTCGCAGTCGACCCGGTGCAGCTGGCCGTCTTTCTCGAACGTGAGGTACGGGCGCTCGCCCTTGAGTTCGTGCGGCTGAACGTTGCTGGCCGAGTAGATGATCGGCGCACCGGCGGCCTCACGCGCCTGCATGAGGTCGCGGGTGACTTCGGTCTGGCCGTAGACCATGACCGTTTTGCCACCGGTCAGTGCCTTGAGGTCGAGGCGCTGGCGGCGGCCGCCGAGCACCAGCTCGACGCCCTCGTGGACCAAGCCTTCGCGGTCCATGCGCGCGCCGACACCGGCCTCGCGCAGCAGGTCGACGGTGCCCTGCTCGAGGACCCCGGCACGGATGCGCCCGAGTACGTATTCCGGGGTCTGGCGCTCGACGATCAGCGTCTGGATACCCGCGTTGTGCAGCAACTGACCGAGCAGCAGGCCAGACGGACCTGCGCCGATGATGGCAACCTGAGTGTTCATTGTTGTTATCTCTTTATGTCGATGCCGAGCCGCTACTGGCAGCGCTCGTGCATCTGCTATTAGGGTTTGCCCTTGCATTTTTACTGGCAAAAACCGCGCAGAAAGTGTGATATCCAATAGATAAACTGCACTTTTGCAAATTTCGTTCGATTACCGAACAGGGACGCACCGATGAAATCCACGCTTTCCGGCGTGCCGCTGTTCCAGCTCTACGGCGAAAACCAGGCGTGGCCCGGCACCGATCTGCTGCACTGCGAGTCGATCCCTGCGCGCAGCCGCCTGCACCATTGGGAAATCAAGCCGCACCGGCATGCCGACCTGTTCCAGTTGCTGTATGTGCAGCGCGGCCAGGCGCTGGTGGAAATCGAGGGGACGCGCACGGAGATTGGCCAAGCCGCGCTGCAGGTGGTCCCGCCGTTGACGGTGCACGGCTTTCGCTTCAGCGCCGACATCCAGGGCCATGTGCTGACCTTTGGCCCGGCCCTGGTGGCCGACCTCGAACAGCGCCTCGGTGCGCCACTGGCGGTGCTGGCCTCGGCCGCGTGCTACCCGCTGGGCAAGGACCGCCAGCGCTTGCACGGCCTGATCGATACCCTGCAGCAGGAATACCAGGGCCACGCCCCGGCGCGCTCAGCCATGCTCCAGGCCCTGGTCACCGCCCTGATGGTGTGGATCAGCCGCCAGCAGCTGGGCCAGCCCCCACGCAACCGCGACGAGCGTGACCGGCAACTGCTCGGCCAGTACCTGCGGCTGGTCGAGGCGCATTACCGCGAGCACCTGTCAGTCGACACCTTTGCCAGCCGCCTCGGTATTTCCAGCCTGCAGCTCAATCAACTGTGCCGCGAACTCGCCGGGCAGACGGCGTTACAGGTGGTACACCAGCGCCTGCTGCTCGAGGCGCGGCGCAACCTGATCTACACGCGCATGAGCATCAGCCAGTTGTCGGACAGCCTGGGCTTCAGCGACCCGACGTATTTCGCCAGGTTCTTCAAGCGCCTGACCGGGCAGACCGCCAATGGCTACCGGCGCTCCTCGGCGCAGCCCTGAGGAGTAGCGTCGGCACCAAGAGACTGCTTGACGTATACGTCAAGCCGGCTTTAGGTTAGCGCTATTCCTGTCCCCGAGCCCGAGCCCGAGCATGAGCAGCCAGACCTACAGCATCTCCGACCTGTCCCGCGAGTTGGACATCACCACCCGCGCCATCCGCTTCTATGAGGAGCAGGGTTTGCTCAGCCCCGAGCGGCGTGGCCTGGAGCGCATCTATACGGCGCGCGACAAGGTGACCCTCAAGCTCATCCTGCGCGGCAAGCGGATTGGCTTCTCGCTGGCCGAGTGCCGCGAGCTGATCGGCCTGTACGACCCCAGCGGGGGCAATTTCAAGCAGCTCAACAGCATGCTCGCGAAGATCGCCGAGCGCCGCGCCCAGCTCGAACAGCAGATGCTCGACATCCAGCAGATGCACCTGGAGCTGGACACCGCCCAGGAGCGCTGCGAGCACGCCCTGGCCGCCACCCAGGATTCGCCCAACGCCACCCCTTGATCCGCCACAGGAACCGCGCCATGTCCCTACCCCACCACGTCCGCCTGGTCGAAGTCGGCCCGCGCGACGGCCTGCAGAATGAAGCCCAGCCGATCAGTGTCGCCGACAAGGTGCGGCTGGTCGACGACCTCACCGAGGCCGGCCTTTCGTACATCGAAGTGGGCAGCTTCGTCTCACCCAAATGGGTCCCGCAGATGGCGGGCTCGGCCGAGGTGTTCAGCGCCATTGGCCAGCGCCCGGGTGTTACCTATGCGGCCCTGGCGCCCAACCTGCGCGGCTTCGAGGACGCCCTGGCGGCCGGGGTCAAGGAAGTTGCGGTGTTCGCCGCGGCGACCGAGGCCTTCTCCCAGCGCAACATCAATTGCTCGGTCAGCGACAGCCTCAAGCGCTTCGAGCCGATCATGGAGGCCGCGCGCAGCCAGGGCGTGCAGGTACGCGGTTACGTCTCCTGCGTGCTCGGCTGCCCGTATGAGGGCGCAGTCCGCGCCGAGCAGGTGGCTCCCGTGGCCAAGGCGCTGCACGACATGGGCTGCTACGAGGTGTCACTGGGTGACACGATCGGCACAGGTACCGCGGGTGACACCCGCCGGCTGTTCGAAGTGGTCGCGCAGCAGGTGCCGCGCGCACAGTTGGCGGGGCACTTCCATGACACCTACGGCCAGGCCCTGGCCAACGTCTACGCCAGCCTGCTCGAGGGTATCCAGGTGTTCGACAGTTCGGTGGCCGGCCTGGGTGGCTGCCCGTACGCCAAGGGCGCGACCGGCAATATCGCCACCGAGGACGTGCTCTACCTGCTGCAGGGCCTGGGTATCGAGACCGGCATCGACCTCGACCGGCTGATCGCCGCCGGCCAGCGCATCAGCCAGGTGCTGGGCCGGGCCAATGGCTCGCGGGTCGCCCGGGCACGCAGCGCACAATGAGTCACACTAATGTCATCAATGTGTGGGGCTGGTGTTACCGCCCCCACAGTTACCAGCGATAAATCGGGTAACACGGAAACATTTCGACAGATTCTCCGGTCTGGGATTTCCCTGCAAAAACGTCAAAGCCTTGATTTATAAGGCTTTTAAAAAGTTGGCACGGCATCTGCTTTATCTCTGGCATAACAAGAACAAAAACGTGATACCCAATAAGAACAACAGATAGCGGCTCTGACATAACAAGAACAACACGGCAGAGGCGTAGCAAGCAGATTTTTTTGGAGTAGACATGCCTTCCTGGGGGACTACCCCCGCGGCCTGACACAGAACAACAAAACTACCTTCAGGTAGCCACAGTCAGCGTCGGATCAGCAATGATGAATGCAGGTAAGCGCTCAAAAAAATACGGTTGCTCTTGACCCCGGATGGGGGTTGCTCGCGACACCTGAGGCAAGCCTACAAAAACAACAAAAGGCCAGTCTCCAATAATAAAAAAAGAGCAGGCAGCAACGATTTGAGGGGAGCTTCGGCTCCCCTCAGTGCTTCTCGCTCCCCTCCTCCCGCGTCTTCTGTTCATTCTCCCCTTCGACCTTGTCCACCAGCATCGGCATCGTGGCCAGCACCAGCAGCGCCATCACCGTGCTGATCAGCGCCGTCGCCTCGCGTCCCATGCCGGCTGCCGTGCCGATGGCCGCGGTCATCCACAGCCCAGCCGCAGTGGTCAGCCCCTTGACGTGGCTAGGGTCCTTGCCGTTCCCCTTGAGGATGGTGCCCGCACCGAGAAACCCGATCCCGGCGACGATGCCCTGGATGACCCGGCTCAGCGCCTGCTCATCGGCACCGGCCATGCTCGGTGCGAGAACGAACAACGCCGCGCCGAGCGAGACCAGCATGTGCGTGCGCACGCCCGCCGACTTGCCCTTGTGTTCCCGCTCGAAGCCCAGCACGGCACCCAACACCGCGGCCATCAACAGGCGCACCAGGATCCGGGTGACTTCTTGTTCATTGGTGACATCGGCAAACTCGGCTTGCACAGTGCGCCAGACGGTATTCCACCAGGTGTCCATCGGGCCGCTCCTCTTGGGCTAGTAAAGGGTTGACCGCGTATCGGCTGCGCGAGTGCCGTGCTGCGCCGCGATAAAGGCAGAACCGCCAATGCAGCAACCTTCCCCGGCGCGCGGTCACAGTCAATGAGCCCCAAGGAGCCTCCCACCATGCCCATTGAAATTGACGAGAGCACCCGCCACTGCACCCTGATCGGCGACCAGGTACGCATCCAGGGCACCGGCCCGGAAGTCGAGATCTTCACCGACGAGCAACTGCGCATGTCCGTGGCGGTGCTCTCGGGCGAGCGCATTCCGATCACCGAAGCCGAAGCCGATGCGCTGACGGTCATCGGTGCGGTGGATAGCCGCAGGCATCTGAAGACCAGTGAGCCAGGCTCAGTAATCTAGAGGCCTGACGCACCGTCGAGGTAAATCTGATACGGTTTTTATCGCTGTAGCTGAGTCTGTGCTACAAACAGATCCAGGGCCATAGTCCCCGGGTCTGATCGAGCCTGATGAGCCACACGACATGAGCGATAGAATCCCGTATCAAGTGATCGAAATTGCCCCGCCCGCTGCCTCCAGCCACAAAGGCCTGGGGGATGGCGTGGTGCACACCCGCAGTTTCAAAGGCCTGTACCGCAACCTGCGGATCGGCTTCGTGGGCGTGTTGTTCGTGCTGTTCTTCGGCACCGCCTGGCTGAACTGGAACGGCCGCCAAGCCGTGCTCTGGGACTTGTCCGAGAGCAAGTTCCACGTGTTCGCCACCACCTTCTGGCCGCAGGACTTCATCCTGCTGTCGGCACTGCTGATCATCTGCGCCTTTGGCCTGTTCGCCGTCACCGTGTTCGCCGGCCGGGTCTGGTGCGGCTACAGCTGCCCGCAAAGCACCTGGACCTGGTTGTACATGTGGTGCGAAAAGATCAGCGAAGGCGACCGCAACCAACGGATCAAGCTCGCAGCCGGGCCATGGAGCCTGAACAAGGTGGCCCGGCGTACGCTCAAGCACACCCTGTGGCTTGCCATTGCGCTGCTGACCGGGCTGACCTTCGTCGGCTATTTCACGCCGATCCGGCCGCTGGCGGCTGAACTGCTGACGTTGCAGCTGGGTGGGGTCGCCCTGTTCTGGGTGGTGTTCTTCGCCGGCGCCACCTACCTCAATGCCGGCTTCCTGCGCGAGGCGGTGTGCCTGCACATGTGCCCGTACGCACGCTTCCAGGCCGTGATGTTCGACACCGATACCCTGGCCGTGGCCTACGACCCCCGGCGTGGCGAACAGCGCGGGCCGCGCAAGAAAGGCAGCGACCCGCGCGCGCAAAAGCTGGGCGACTGCATCGACTGTACCCTGTGCGTGCAGGTCTGCCCGACCGGCATCGATATCCGCGACGGCCTGCAAATGGCCTGCATCGGCTGCGCCGCCTGCATCGATGCCTGTGACGGGGTGATGGACAAGATGGGTTACCCGCGTGGCCTGGTCGGCTACAAGTCCGAGCACAGCCTGCAAGGCGGCAGTACCCACTGGCTGCGCCCCCGCCTGCTCGGCTACGCCACGGCGCTGGTGGTGATGGTCGGTGCACTGGTGCTTGCCCTGCAAGCGCGGCCGATGGTGTCGCTGGACGTGATCAAGGACCGCGGGCTGTTCCGCGAGAACGCCCAGGGGCAGATCGAGAACATCTACCTGCTCAAGGTCATCAACAAGACCCAGCAGCCCCAGCGCTACCAGCTGCGCCTGGTGGATGCCGAGGGCTTCGAACTGCACGGCAGGCGCGAACTCTCCATCCCGGCCGGCGAGATGAACGAACTGCCGGTGTCGGTCGCCCTGCTCGCGGAGCGCCCGGCCAGCAGCAGCCAGGAGATCACCTTCGAAGTGCGCGACAGCGACGACCCCGCCATTGCCAGCAGCGCGCGCAGCCGTTTCGTCGCGCCGTTGAATCGCTGATCCCTTACACTGACCCTTGACCTTGCCTGCCGAGCGCCCATGAAACGCTACGAACGCTTTGCCGATGACATTGCCGAACTGATCCGCTCCGGGGTGCTCGGCCCAGGCCAGCGCGTGCCCTCGGTACGCTACGCCAGCCAGACTCACGGGGTCAGCCCGTCCACGGTGTTCCAGGCCTACTACCTGCTGGAACGGCGCGGCCTGATCCGCGCCCGGCCGCGCTCGGGGTACTTCGTCAATGCCAACGCACCGCGGCAGTTCTGCGAGCCGCAGGCGCTGGCGCCGGTCAGCGAGTCGACCAACGTGGATGTCAGTGGGCTGGTGTTTTCCATTCTCGATTCGATCAAGGACCCGAACACCGTGCCGTTCGGCTCGGCCTTCCCCAGCCCCACGCTGTTCCCCCTGCAGCGCCTGGCCCGCTCGCTGGCCAGCGCCAGCCGCGCGATGGACCCGCGCATGGTGGTCAGCGACCTGTCACCGGGCAACCCGCAGCTGCGCCGGCAGATCGCCCTGCGCTACATGGTCGGTGGGCTGATGCTGCCGATGGAAGAGCTGCTGATCACCAACGGCGCCCTCGAGGCACTGAACCTGTGCCTGCAGGCGGTGACCGAGCCGGGCGACCTGGTGGCCATCGAAGCGCCGGCGTTCTATGCCTGCCTGCAGGTGCTCGAGCGCCTCAAGCTGAAGGCCGTGGAAATTCCCGTGCACCCCCGTGAAGGCATGGACCTGGAGGTGTTGGCGCAAACCCTGGACAAGCACCCGGTCAAGGCCGTGTGGTGCATGACCAACTTCCAGAACCCGGTCGGCGCGAGCATGCCCGACGCCAAGAAGCAGGCGCTGGTCGAGCTGCTGCGCGGCCACCAGGTGCCCTTGATCGAAGACGATGTCTACGCCGAGCTGTACTACGCCCAGCAGGCGCCCAAGCCGGCCAAGGCCTATGACACCGAGGGCCTGGTGATGCACTGCGGCTCGTTCGCCAAAAGCCTCGCGCCGGGCTACCGGATCGGCTGGGTGGCGGCCGGGCGCTTCGCGCAAAAGGTTGAACGGCTCAAGCTGATGACCTCGCTGTGCGCGTCGATGCCGGCGCAGGCGGCCATCGCCGATTACCTCCAGCATGGCGGCTACGACCGCCACCTGCGCAGGCTGCGCTACGCACTGGAGGGTCAGCAGGCGAGCATGCTGGCGGCGATTGCCCGCTACTTCCCGGCGCAAACCCGGGTCAGCCAGCCGTCTGGCGGTTACTTCCTGTGGTTGGAGCTGCCCGAGCAGATGGACGCGCTGAAGCTGTTCCACATGGCCCTGGCGCAAGGCATCAGCATCGCCCCGGGGCCGATCTTTTCGCCGACCCGGCGGTTCGGCAACTGTATTCGGCTGAACTACGGCAGCCCGTGGAGCGAGGCCGCAGAGCAGGCCATGGAAACCCTCGGGCGGATCGTACGATCGTTCTAGCCGCCAGCCGCCGGGCACGCTAGAGTCTGCGCCTCGAGCCCTCGCTGGATGCACGCATGCCCACTGACGAAATGCACGCCCTGCGCCAGCAACTGGTTGCCCTGCAACAGCGCAATCGCGAGCTCGAGGTGCAATTGCTGCGCACTGCGCTGCCTGAAGACGGCCTGTACCGTTTCGTCTTCAACAGCATGGACGTCGGCTGCTGCATCATCGAATTCTTCGACGGCCCATCAGGCCCGCTGAGCGACTACCTGCACGTGCTGGCCAATGCCGCCTGCCTGCAGCACGCGGGTATTGCCGACCCCACCGGTTATACCGCCCGCGAGCTGGTCCCCGACGAGGCGGATTTCTGGATCGAGCGTTACAGCACGGTCCTGCGCAGCGGCGAGCCGTTGCAGTTCGAGCAGGAGCTGCTCAGCACCGGCAGGGTGCTGGCGGTCACCTGCTTTCGCATCGAGCCCGCCGACAAACGCCAGGTCGCGGTGCTGTTCAAGGATGTCACCGAACGCCGCCGTGCCGATCTTGCGCTGCTGACGCTCAATCAACAGCTCGAGCACCGCTCCAGCACTGCCCTGGCCGAGCGCCGGCTGTTTGCCGAACTGGTCGACCACAGCATCGCCAACGTGCATGTGATCAACAGCGACTTGCGCTGGTTGGCGATCAACCGCCAGGCCAGGCATGAGTTCTGCCAGCTGTACGGGCAGCTGCCTCAGGTCGGCGACTACATGCCGGCGTTGATGGCCCGCAACCCCCTCGACCGAGACATGATCATGCCCCTGTGGCAGCGGGCGCTGGCGGGAGAGCACTTCACCATCATCGAGGCATTCGGCGACGCGCCACAGCGGCGCCACTTCGAGTTGCGCTTCCATGCCCTGCTAGACCCGGCGGGGACCGTTCAGGGTGCCTACCTGTTCGCCTACGACATCAGCGAGCGGGTTGAACACCAGCAGCGCCTGCTGGAGGCCGAACAGGCGTTGCGCCAGGCGCAGAAGATGGAAGCCGTCGGCCAGCTCAGCGGCGGTATCGCTCACGACTTCAACAATTTGCTCGGCGGCATTCTCGGCGCCCATGAGCTGATGCAGCAACGCCTGGAACAGGGCCGCCACGCAGACCTCGGGCGCCTGCTGGACACCGCCAACGGTTCCGCGCAACGCGCCTCGGCGCTGGTCCATCGACTGCTGGCGTTCTCACGCAAGCAGACCTTGCAACCGCAACCGACCCAGGTCGGCGCGCTGATCAACGGCATGGAAGACCTGATCCGCCGCAGTATCGGCCCGACCATCGCGTTGCACAGCCATTTTTCGCCTGGCATCTGGCCGACCTTCATCGACCCGCCGCAGCTGGAAAGCGCCCTGCTCAACCTGTGCATCAATGCCCGGGATGCCATGCCCAGGGGCGGCACGATCCGCATCGACGGGGCCAACATCGTGCTCGATGACGCCCAGGCCGGCGCGCTCGACCTTTCGCCGGGCGACTATATGTGCCTGGCGGTCGGCGACAATGGCCAAGGCATGTCGGCCGAGGTCTCGCAGCGGGCCATCGACCCGTTCTTCACCACCAAACCGCTGGGTCAGGGCTCGGGGCTGGGGCTGTCGATGGTGTATGGGTTCGTGCGCCAGTCCGGCGGCCAACTGCACATCGTCAGCGAAGCTGAGCTCGGCACCCGTGTGCGCCTGTACCTGCCGCGGCACCTGCAAGCGCTCGACTCGCCGCTGCCGCCGAGCAGCGCTGAGCGGTTGCAGGCGCCGCGCCAGACGCAACGGATCATCATGCTGGTCGAAGACCAGCCGACCATGTGCATGGTGATCTGCGAGGTCCTCGAAGAGCTCGGGCACCGGGTCCACGCCTTCGACACCGGCACTGCCGCGGTCGCCGCCCTGCACGCGGGGCTGCGCCCAGACCTGCTGATCAGCGATATCGGCCTGCCGGGCGGCCTCGACGGCTACCAGGTGGCCAAGGCCTGCCTGCAGACGACCCCGCACGCGTCGGTCCTCTACATCACCGGCTACGACCCCAATACACTGATGGAGGGCTGCTTCCCTGAAGCGGCCCAGCTGCTGCTGAAGCCCTTTGAACTCGCCACCCTGGTCGAACGCGTCGACCTGATGCTAGCGGATTGATCAAGGCGCGCTCCGGCAGTGCCACCCTGAATGGAGACACGGATGTCGAATCACCCACCCGCCGAACTGCTGCAGTTACGCCAGCAACTGGCAGCCCTGCAAGGCGACAATGCGCGGCTCACCGCGGAACTGGCGCAGGCCACCGGGCGCATGCTCGAGCTGGACCGCTACCGCTACCTGTTCGAAAGCATGGAAGAAGGGTTCTGCATCATCCAGTTCATCGACGGCCCCGGCGGACCGATGAGCGACTACCTGCACCTGATGGCCAACCCGGCCTATCTGCGCCACGCCGGCCTGCCCGACGTGGTCGGGCGCACGCTGCGCCAGGTCATCCCCGACGAGGCCGAGGTGTGGCTGAAACACTTCGGTGATGTCGCCCGCAGTGGCACGCCGATGTACTTCGAGCACCCGCTGTACGCGACCGATCGCTGCCTGGGGCTGAGCGCACAGCGCATCGAGCCTGCCGATCAGCACCTGGTGGCGGTGATCTTCCGCGACGTGACTGACCGCAAACGCGCGGAAAACGCCCTGCAGGCGCTCAACGAGCAGTTGGAGCAGCGCGTCGAGCAGGCCCTGGCCGAACGCAGCAAGGCCGAGGAAGCCCTGCGCCAGGCACAGAAGATGGAAGCCGTGGGCCAGTTGACCGGCGGCGTGGCGCATGACTTCAACAACCTGCTGGGCGGCATCCTCGGCGCCCTCGAACTGGCCGAGGCGCGGCTCGCCGAACAGCGCCACGCGGCGTTGCCCGAACTGCTGCGCAGTGCCCATGCCGCCGCCCAACGCGCCGCAGCGCTGGTGCACCGGCTGCTGGCGTTTTCGCGCCGGCAGACCCTGCTCCCGCAGCCGACCTCGGCAGCCGGGCTGGTGGCCGGCATGCACGAGCTGATCGGCCGCAGCGTGGGCCCGCACATCCGCCTGGACAGCCGCTGTGCGCCTGACCTGTGGCCGGTGCGCATCGACCCTCCGCAACTGGAAAGCGCCTTGCTCAACCTGTGCATCAATGCCCGCGACGCGATGCCCCTGGGCGGTGAGATCAGCATCCGCTGCGACAATGTCGAGCTCGATGCGGGCCTGGCCCAGCGGCTCGACCTGCCCGTCGGTGACTACCTCTGCCTGAGTGTGCAGGACACCGGCAAAGGCATGTCGGCGGAGATCGTTGCGCGCGCTATCGACCCGTTCTTCACCACCAAGCCACTGGGGCGCGGCACCGGCTTGGGGCTGTCGATGGTGTACGGGTTCGTGCGCCAGTCCGGCGGCCAGTTGGCCATCGAATCACAGCCGGATCAGGGCACCCTGGTGCGTATGTTCTTGCCGCGTTATCGGCCGGCCGCCCACCAGACCGCGCCCGAGCGGCTGCCGCCCGCCAGTAGCGCGCCGCTTACGCCGGCAGGCTGTCGGGTAGTGGTGGTCGAAGATGAAGCCGCCATGCGCCTGGTGATCGGCGAGGTGCTGGAGGAGCTGGGCCACCAGGTGCAGATGTTCGAGGACGGCCCGGTGGCACTGGAGGGCCTGCGCGACAGCCCCCGCCCCGACCTGCTGGTCAGCGATGTCGGCTTGCCCGGCGGGCTCAATGGCCGCCAGGTGGCGGACGCCCTGCGCGAACGCCACCCCGGCTTGAAAGTGCTGTTCGTCACCGGCTACGACGAAACCGCCGTGCTCAGCGATGGCCGACTCGAACCCGGCATGAGCGTGCTGACCAAGCCGTTCACCCTCGAAGCCCTGGCCGAGCGGGTCGGCCAGATGCTCGCTGGCTGAACGGGCGGGGCCTCAGCGCCCGCCGCTGAGGTCGATGAAGGTACCGGTGGAGTAGGAGGCCTTGTCCGACAGCAGCCAGAGGATCGCTTCGGCGACTTCTTCGGGCTGCCCGCCGCGGCCCATCGGCAAGCCGGGTTCAAGCTTGCTGACCCGGTCCGGGTCGCCGCTCAAGGCATGGAAACCGGTATGGATGTAGCCCGGGCGCACGCCATTGACGCGTACGCCCTCGCCCGCCACTTCCTTGGCCAGGCCCACGGTGAAGGTGTCCAGGGCGCCCTTGGAGGCCGCATAGTCGACGTATTCGTTGGGGGACCCCAGGCGCGCGGCCACCGACGAGACATTGACGATCGCCCCGCCCTGCCCGCCATGGCGGCGCGACATGCGCAGCAGGGCATGCTTGGCGCAGAGCATCGGCCCGACCACGTTGTTTTTCATCACCTTGAGCAGGCGGAACTCGGACATCGCGTCCACCCGGCTCTGCTGGCCGATGGTGCCGGCATTGTTGACCAGCGCGGTGACCGGCCCGAGCTCGGCATCGACCCGCTGAAACAGCTGCACCACCTCGTCCTCGACGCTGGCGTCGGCGCGCACGGCAATCGCCTCGGCCCCCAGCGCGCGCACTTCGGCGAGGATGCGCTCGGCAGCCTGGTCGTCGGCATGGTAGTTGATGCAGATCCGGTAGCCCTGTTGCGCCGCAAGCCGCGCGGTGGCTGCACCGATGCCACGGCTGGCACCGGTGATGATGATGACCTTGTCCATCCATTCCCCCTTGGAAACTGATGGCACAAGGCTAACGCCTGGCTCCGAGGATTGACAAGATCCCAGCATCGGCACACGCATAGTGTTCTTCTGAGGGTTTCCGGCGAAAGTATTGAAATCGTGCGCAAGAACGCCAGTTTGTTGATGTGTTTGCTCGCACGAATATCATGTTTGGGGCTTATCCATTTGATTTGGTGACGCTTCTTGGCGTCCGTTGTCACGGAACAGGCCCACCAAAACCGCGGGTTCCCTCACTCCGGCCTTCTGAGGTCGCCAAGTTAGGGGTGGCGCCTGGGCTGGCGTTATCTTCGACAGTGGCAATGGTGGCGGATAGCTTGGCCTCTTCGCGGGTAAACCCGCTCCCACAGGGACCGCAGTGGCCTTACAGTCAGCAGATAACCTGTGGGAGCGGGTTTACCCGCGAAGAGGCCGGCACTGCCAATACAAATTCTGGCGCTGACGCGCTGTACCGCCCTTATAAACAAGCGAGAGCGCAGCGATTCGCCAGCCGTTGCCCTGGCACTTGATCTGGCCCTTGATCTGGCTTGTGATCTTGATCTACCGCGACTTCAGGAGGCCGAACGGAGGTCTTGCGGAGTGAGGTGACGGCCATGGATGGCCGGCAAGCGCCGCGGGCCAGGAAGGCCCGTCCGGCGCGGTCCTCACGGGAGCAAGGCCGGAGTGAGGGAACCCGTAGCGCAGCGAAGGGCCGGATGCAGGAGCAAGCGGTTTTTGGTTACTTTTTTCCAAGAAAAAAAGTGACCCGCCGTAAGGGCGGAAGGGGCCAGTGGCCGCACCACACCGAACGGATAAGCCCAACAATCGAAATGCCCCACCCCCGGCAACTATCCCAGTAATCGCCGAGTTGGGGCGTTCAAGGCTGGCAGCCATCACCGACGATGGTCGGGGCAAACGGCACAGTGCATGACTGCCGCCGCCACGCCCACCGTCGGTGACCCTATACTTCAATGCCCGGCCGAAGCAGGCCCGGCCTTGGCGGTAAACGGCGGCTTGGCGAACCACACCAGCAGGATCAGCCCGGCAAACACCCAGGTCATCAGGGTGAAATAGTCCACCGTCGACATCATGTACGCCTGGCCGTTGAGGATCTGCTCCAGCTGCGCGTAGCTCTGTGGGCCGGCCCCGCCGAGCTGCTCCAGGGTGTGCCGGGTGGCCGGGTCGTACTGGCTGATGTGCTCGCTGAGGTAGGCATGGTGCTGGTCGGCGCGGCGGATCCAGATCCAGGTGGTCAGCGACGCGGCAAAGCTGCCGCCCAAGGTCCGCAGGAAGGTCGCCAGGCCCGAGCCATCGGCGATCTGCTGCGGCGGCAGGTCGGAGAGCAGGATGCTCAGGGTCGGCATGAAGAACAGCGCCACACCGATGCCCATGAACAGCTGCACCAGGGCGATGTGCTGGAAGTCCACCTCACTGGTGAAGCCGGCGCGCATGTAGCAGCTGGCACCAATCGCCAGGAACGCCAGGCCCGCCAGCACGCGCAGGTCGAAGCGGTGCGCGTACTTGCCCACGAACGGCGACATGATCACCGGCAACAGGCCGATCGGCGCCACGGCCAGGCCAGCCCAGGTGGCGGTGTAGCCCATCTGCGTCTGCAGCCACTGGGGCAGGATCAGGTTGATGCCGAAGAAGCCCGCATACCCGCCCACCAGCACGATGGTGCCGATGCGAAAATTGCGGTGGGCGAACAGCCGCAGGTTGACCACCGGGTGGCGATCGGTCAGCTCCCAGATCACGAAAATGGCCAGGAACACCACTGAAATCAGGCTGCCGACAATGATGAACGACGACTCGAACCAGTCCAGGTCGTTGCCCTTGTCGAGCACTACCTGCAAGGCGCCGACGCCGATGATCAAGGTGATCAGGCCGATATAGTCCATCGGCTGGCGGCTGGTCACCACCGGCCGCGTGCGCATCTGCTGGCGGACCACGGCGGCGGCGAACAGGCCGATCGGCACGTTGATGAAGAAGATCCACGGCCAGCTGTAACTGTCGGTGATCCAGCCGCCCAGGATTGGCCCGGCAATCGGTGCGACCACCGTGACCATCGCCAGCAAGGCCAGCGCCATCCCCCGTTTGGCCGGCGGGTAGACCGCGATCAGCAACGTCTGGGTCATCGGGTACAAGGGCCCGGCGACCACGCCCTGGAGGACCCGAAAACCCACCAGCTCCGGCATCGACTGGGCGATACCGCAGAGAAACGACGCCATCACGAACAGCAGCGTGGCCCAGATGAACAGCTTGACCTCGCCGAAGCGCCGGCTCAGCCAGCCGGTCAGCGGCAAGGCGATGGCGTTGCTCACGGCAAACGAGGTGATGACCCAGGTGCCCTGCTCGTAGCTGACCCCCAGGTTGCCGGAAATGGTCGGCAAGGCGACGTTGGCAATGGTGGTGTCGAGCACCTGCATGAACGTCGCCAGCGACAGGCCGATGGTGGTCAGCAGCAGGCTCGGCGGGGTGAACTGCGCGGCGGCGGTGTTGCTCATCGCAGCGCCGTCTTGCCCGAGGCACTGTTGGCGTGGATCAGCCGCGCGATCATCTGGTCGGCCTCGACCAGCTGCCGGTCATACACCTGGGTGGTGTAGCTGGCCTGCTGCGGCGGTTGCTGGGCCAGGGTCGGGCCGCTCTGGTCATGTAGGTCGACCTCGACCACGGTCGACAGGCCGATGCGCAATGGATGGTTTTTGAGCTGCTCGGGGCTCAGGTGGATGCGTACCGGTACCCGCTGGACGATCTTGATCCAGTTGCCGGTGGCGTTCTGTGCCGGCAGCAAGGCAAACGCGCTGCCGGTGCCCGCGCCGAGGCTGTCGATGGTGCCGGTGTACTTCACCTCGCTGCCATACAGGTCGGCACTGATTTCCACCGGCTGGCCGATGCGCATGTCGCGCAGCTGGGTTTCCTTGAAGTTGGCGTCGATCCACACCTGCTCCAGCGGGATCACCGCCATGGTCGCGGTGCCGGGCTGCAGGCGCTGACCGAGCTGCACGGTGCGCTTGGCGACGTAACCGGTGACCGGTGCCACCAGGGTGGTGCGGGCATGGTCGAGGTAGGCCTGGCGCAGGTCGGCGGCGGCCGCCATGACCTCAGGGTGCGACGCCACAACGGTGTCGTCGACCAGCGCGGTGCTGGTGTTGAGCTGCTGACGGGCGTTGTCCAGGGCGCTCTGGGCCGAGGTCAGGTCATCGTGGGCGTGGGAGATTTCTTCGGCGGCGATCGCCCCGCTGTCGGCCAGCACCTTGCGCCGGTTGTAGTTGTCACGGGCCTTCTTGAGTTCGGCCGCGCGGCTTTGCAGTTGCGCCTTGAGCGCGTCGACATTGCTGTACAGACCGCGTGTTTCACGCACGGTGCGCGCCAGCTTGGCCTCGGCGGCCTGCACCGCGACTTCGCTGTCGGCGGGGTCGAACTGCAGCAGCACCTGGCCGGCATGCACCAGGTCGCCATCGTCGGCGCCAATGCTGATGACGGTGCCGGTCACCAGCGGGGTGATTTCCACCACGTTGCCGTTGACGTAGGCGTCATCGGTGCTCTCGTGCCAGCGCCCGACCAGGCTGTGCCAGGCCCAGATGCCGGCACCGCCGAGGATCACCAGGACCAGCAGGGCGAGCAGCCAGGTCTTGCGCTTGGCCGAGGCCTCGGGCGCCGGCGTGGGTTGGGATGTGTCCGCGGGAGTAGCCATGGCAGTACCTTGAAAAATGTCGTAACAGGGATCAACGATCGCCGAAGCGGCGGATCGTCAGGGGGTCGCCAGCGTTCAGGAGCACCTTGGCCAGCAGGCTTTCGAGGGTTTTCAGCTCCTCGGCCTGGAGCACGCCGACCAGTTCGTTCATCGCCGCCGCGCCGATCTCCGGCAAGCGGTCGGCCAGGCGCTGGCCG
This sequence comes from Pseudomonas reidholzensis, assembly GCF_900536025.1. Taxonomy (GTDB): domain Bacteria; phylum Pseudomonadota; class Gammaproteobacteria; order Pseudomonadales; family Pseudomonadaceae; genus Aquipseudomonas; species Aquipseudomonas reidholzensis. The sequence goes on along the minus strand of NZ_UNOZ01000019.1, from coordinate 184,342 downwards.
TCGGCGGTCAGCGCCAGGCGCACCTGGCGCCGGTCTTCTGGGCAGCGCGTGCGCAGGATCAGACCCTTGAGCTCGAGGCGGTCGAGCATGCGGGTCATCGAACCGCTGTCCAGGCCCAGGTAGCGACACAGCTCAGCGGGGGTGTCGACCTGGTACTGGGTGACGATGATCAGCACCTTGAACTGCGCGGCGGTGACGCCTTCGCTTTCCAGGTGCCAGTCGAGGATGCGGTCCTTGAGGATCGCGGCGCGACCCAGCAGCATGCCGATGGCGCAGGTCTGGAAATTATCCGGAGTGAAATGGGACATCGGGGCGGCTCGGGTAGATGTGTATAAATATTACTGCCTAGGCAGTGAATGTCAAAGCCTTGATTAGCAGGCTATGTAAATAGTGGTTTTTTGGGGAGGGAATGTCTTTGACTGGGCTAAAGCCATCGCGGGGCAAGCCCGCTCCCACGAAAGCCGACGTGGGAGCGGGCTTGCCCCGCGGTTGCATTGGCGCAAGCGCCAAATGTCTAACTAGGTGTTGTCAGCTTCAGGCAATCGCCGCATCGACCAAGGCCTGAGCCTCTTGCACCAGGCGCTGCAAATGCGCCTCGTCGATAAAGCTCTCGGCGTAGATCTTGTAGATGTCTTCGGTCCCGGAAGGCCGCGCGGCGAACCAGCCGTTGGCGGTCATCACCTTGAGCCCGCCAATCGCCTGGCCATTGCCCGGCGCATGGCTCAACACCTGCACGATCGGCTCGCCGGCCAACTCGGTGGACTTCACCTGCTCTGGCGCCAGCTTGCTCAGCAAGGCCTTCTGGCGCACATCCGCCTTGGCCTCGACACGGGTGGCGAACGGCTTGCCCAGGGCATCGGTCAGGTCGTTATAGGCCTGGCTCGGATTACGCCCGGTACGCGCGGTCATCTCGGCCGCCAGCAACGCCGGGATCAGCCCGTCCTTGTCGGTCGCCCAGACCGAGCCGTCACGCCGCAGGAACGACGCCCCGGCACTCTCCTCGCCGCCAAAGCCCAGCGAGCCGTCGTACAGCCCTTGGGCGAAGTACTTGAAGCCGACCGGCACCTCGAACAGCTCACGCCCCAGGCGCGCGGTCACCCGGTCGATCAGGCCGCTGCTGACCACGGTCTTGCCCACCGCGGCGTCGCTGCGCCATTGCGGGCGGTTACGGAACAGGTAGTCGATGGTCACTGCCAGGTAGTTGTTCGGCGCCAACAGGCCATCTGCCGTGACAATGCCATGGCGGTCATGGTCCGGGTCGCAGGCGAAGGCCACATCGAAGCGATCGCGCAGGCCGATCAGGCCCTGCATGGCGTACGGCGAGGACGGGTCCATGCGGATCTGGCCATCCCAGTCGACGGTCATGAAGCGGAAGGTCGGGTCGACCTCGCTGTTGACCACTTCCAGGTTCAAGCGGTAGTGGTCGGCGATCGCCTGCCAGTAGCGCACCCCTGCCCCGCCCAGCGGATCGACGCCCAGGCGCAGGTTGGCCGCGCGGATCACGTCGAAGTCGATGACGTTTTCCAAGTCGGCGACATAGTGCGCGATGTAGTCATGGCGCTGGGTGGTCGGCGCCTTGAGCGCCTCGGCGTAATCCATACGCTTGACGCCAGCGAGGCCGGCGGCCAGCAGTTCGTTGGCCTTGGCCTCGACCCACTTGGTCACGTCGCTGTCGGCCGGGCCACCGTTGGGCGGGTTGTACTTGAAGCCGCCGCTCTGTGGCGGGTTGTGCGACGGGGTAATCACGATGCCGTCGGCCAGGCCGTTCTGGCGGCCACGGTTATGGCAGAGAATCGCGTGCGACACCGCCGGGGTCGGGGTGTACTCGTCGTCCTTGGACACCATCACCTGCACGCCGTTGGCCGCCAGCACCTCGAGCGCACTGGCCGCCGCCGGCGCGGACAGCGCGTGGGTGTCGGCACCGATGAACAGCGGGCCATCGTAGCCCTGGGCCTGGCGGTACAGGCAGATGGCCTGGGTGATGGCCAGGACATGGTCTTGGTTGAAACTCAGCTCCAGGGACGTACCCCGGTGCCCCGACGTGCCAAAGGCCACGCGCTGGGCTGCGACGGACGCATCGGGGCGGCCGGTGTAGTAGGCGGTCAGCAGGCGGGGGATATCGACCAGCACGCTGGCCGGAGCCGGCTTGCCTGCCAAAGGACTGAGCGTCATGCAAGAACCTCGAGTTCAACGAATGTAGGTGTTGGAACGCGCAGTGTACTGGGAGTTGCAATGCCGTGCGATGGGGCGCCCAGGGATTATTCGCAGGCCGTCTGCCACCAGTTGGGGAACATCTGTTGCACCCGCGGTTCGGCGAAGCGTTCGTCGATCAGCAGCAGCACGCCGCGGTCCTGGTCACCGCGGATCACCCGCCCTGCCGCCTGGATCACCTTGCGCACGCCGGGGTACAGGTAGGCATAGTCGAAGCCGGCGCCGAACTGCCGGCCGAGGCGCTGCTTGAACTGCTCATTGACCGGGTTGACCTGGGGCAGGCCCAAGGTCGCGACGAACGCCCCGATCAAGCGCGTGCCCGGCAGATCGACGCCTTCACCGAAGGCGCCACCCAGCACGGCAAAGCCGATGCCCTGGCCGTCGGGCACGAAGCGCTGGAGAAAGCCCTGGCGCGCCGCTTCGTCCATGCCCGCCGCCTGCTCCCAGCGCGGCAACGCGGGATAGCGCTCGGCCAACAGCCCGGCGACCTGTCGCAGGTATTCGAAGCTGCTGAAAAACGCCAGGTAGTTGCCCGGCTGACGCTGGTATTGCTCGGCGATCAGCTCGACGATCGGTGCCAGCGATGCCTGGCGCTGCTGATACCGGGTGGAGATCTGGCTGATGATGCGCACGTCCAGCTGCTCGGCCCGAAACGGCGCCGCGACGTCCAGCCAGGCGGTGTCGGCGGGCATCCCCAGCAGGTCGGCGTAATACTGCCGCGGGCTCAAGGTGGCGGAAAACAAGGTGACGCTGCGCGCCGCACGCATGCGTGGCCCGAGCAGGCGTGCCGGCACCACATTGCGCAGGCACAGGGTGGCCAGGCGACGTTTGCGCGGGCCGTCGCGCACGCTGACATCGAACAGGTAGTGCTCGTCGAACAGCTCCGCCACCCGGCTGAACTGCAGGGCTTGATAGAAGAACTGCAAGACCTGCGGGTCGATCCCGGCCGGCGTCTGGTTGAGGCGCTCCTGGATCAGCCCGATGCACTGCTGCAGGGCCTGGGCGAAGGCGTCTGGCAAACGCTCGCCGGCCTGGTATGGCGCACGCTGGTCCTTGTACAGCGCGTTCCATTGCCGGTTGAGCCGCTCGAGCGCGCTGCCCAGGCCCTCTGGCTTGCTCTGGCGCAGCGCCATCAGCTGGCCCTGGTCGAGGCTGGCGCTGTACATGCCGCGCCCCCGATCGACCAGGTTATGCGCCTCGTCCACCAGCACGGCGACGCGCCACTGGTTGGCCTGGGCAAGGCCGAACAGCAAGGCATGGGCGTCGAAATAGTAGTTGTAGTCGGCCACCACCACGTCGACCCAGCGGGCCATTTCCTGGCCCAGGTAATAGGGGCAGACCTGGTGCGCCAGCGCCACCTCGCGCAGCGCCTCGCGGTTGAGCATCGGCAGTGCTGCCGCCGCCTCGCGCGCGGCGGGCAGGCGGTCGTAGAAACCCTTGGCCAAGACACAGGACTCGCCATGGCAGGCACTGCCGGGGTACTCGCAGGCCTTGTCGCGGGCGATCAGCTCAAGGCTGCGCAAGGCCGGTTGGGCAGCGGCCGCAGTGAGCTGCGCGAGCGCATCGAGGGCCAGTGCGCGGCCGGGGGTCTTGGCGGTGAGAAAATACAATTTGTCGAGCTGCTGCGGGACCATCGCCTTGAGCAACGGGAACAGCGTGCCGAGTGTCTTGCCGATGCCGGTGCTGGCCTGTGCCATCAGGCAGCGGCCGGTGCTGACCGCCTTGTACAGGGTCTCCGCCAGTTGCCGCTGGCCTTGGCGAAACTGCCCGTAAGGAAAGCCCATGGCCTGCAGGCCACGGTCACGCTCGGCCAACCGCTGCTCCTGGGCCTGCGCCCAGGCCAGAAAGCACTGGCACTGGGTTTCGAAGAAGCGTTGCAGGTCGTCGGCGCTGTGTTGCTCGCTGATCAGCGTCTGCCGATCACTGTCGACATCCAGGTACACCAGCGCCACCTCGATGGTCGGCAGTTGCCGCGCCTGGCACAGCAGCCAGGCGTAGACCTTGGCCTGGGCCCAGTGCAGCTGGCGGTGGTTGGCTGGCTGGCGGGCCAGGTCGCCGCGGTGGGTCTTGATCTCTTCCAGGCGATTGCGCGCCGGGTCGTAGCCATCGGCACGGCCGCGCACCTGCAGGCTCTGATACTGCCCCTGCAGCGCCACCTCGGCCTCATAGTCGGCATCGCGGCGGGCCGTGACCCGCCGATGGCCGGCGATGCCCTCCTGGGCGGTGGGCGAAGGCGTGAAGCGCAGGTCCAGGTCACCGACCTTGGCGCTGAACTCACACAGGGCGCGCACCGCCACGCTGTAACTCATGCCGCCTGCTCACGCCAGCGCACATGGCAGACCGCGACCGGCAGGCCGTGCTCGCGGCAGAACTCGAGCCAGCGTACCTGGTTGTCCTGCAGCCGGTCGCCAGGCCCCTTGACCTCGACCATGCGGTAGGTGCCCTGCTCCGGCCAGAACTGGATCAGGTCGGGCATGCCCGCACGGTTGTTGCGGATGTCCTGCATAAGGCGCAGGAAGCACTGCTTGAGGTGCGCCGGCGGCAGGCAGGCCAGCGCCAGGTCGAGCAGCTCGGTGCTAAGCATCGACCAGAACACGAACGGCGACTGCAAGCCGTGCTTGGCTTCGAAGCAGGCGCGAATGGCCGCGGCATGGGTACCGTCGTCGAGCCGCCCCAGGCAGGCGTCGAACAGCGCACTGCGGCGCTGACGGAAGTCGGCGTCGTGCAGGTCCTGCGGGGCCGCCTGGAACGGGTGGAAAAACGCCCCTGGCACGGGCGCGAAGATCGCGTCCCAGCACAACAGGCCGAACAGGCTGTTGAACAGCGTGTTCTCGACGTAGTGCACTTGCCCACCGTCCTGCTCCAGGTGCACCCGCACCGCCTCCTCGACGCCGAGCGCCGCCAGCTGCGTCGGCAGCTCCAGCTCGATCGGGGTGACCACCGCAGCCCGCCGACGCGGCGTTGGTGGCCCGCCGAGCTTGCGCGCCAGGCGCGGCAGCATGCGCTCCAGCGCCTGCACCTCGAGCGGGTTGCCCGGCGCCCGGGCCATCTGCTCGGCCAGCGCCTGGGCAGGTGCCCACTGCTCGCTGCGCTCGAACACGCGGACCTGGCGGATGCGCGCCTCGGGGTGGCTGCTCTGTTCATACACCGTCAACGCCAGGTCCCACTCGCCCAGCCGTTCGCAGTGCTGGCCGATGCTGAACAGCAGCCGTGAGCGGCGCCGCGCCAGCCAGGGGTTGTCACTGTGCAGGCCGTCGAGCACCGCCAGCAGCAGGCTCGGCGCCACGCCTTGCTCGAGGCGCTCGGCACACTGGTGCAAGGCCATGGCCAGGTCGACCTCGGCCCGCCGGCGCAGGGCGCGGGAATCATCGCTGAATGGCACGGTTTCGAACCGCAGCACGCCGAGGTCGGCCAGCACGAACTCCGACCAGTCTTGGTACAGGTTGCCGAAGAACAACAGCCGCAGGCGGTCGCACACGGTTTGCAGCCGCCAGTGGACGATCTGCAGCGGGCAGTCAGCGAACCACTCGGCCAGTGGCCGGGGCGCCAGTTGCAGGGGTTGCAACTGGGCCAGCAGGTCGGCCTTGGCCGCGCGCGGCCGGCTCAGTTGGGCGGCGAAGCACAGGGCCAACTCTTCTTTGCGCAGCAGACCGAACAGCTGCTCCAGCGACAGCGGCGCGCGATCACAGATCCAGCCCAGCGCCAGCAACGGTTGCAAGGCGGCGTGCGGCTCGCCGATCTCGGCGTACACCAGCTTGTCACTGCGAAACAGCTCGCCCTTGCGCATGACCATGCGCACCAACAGGGCCTGCGCAGGCAGCTCCAGGCGCTCGAACGTATCGACGAAGGCCTGCTCGGGCGCGTCGAGCAGGTCGCTGTAGCGCTGTGCTACCCAGCTCAGCACCTGGCGGAAGTTGTGCAGGTAATAGAACGGATCATCGACGGAATGGGCAATCACGGCACGGGTCAGGCAGAGGGGACAAGCACTGGTTATACATACAGACAGGGATGTCTGGCAAGTGCTCCAGATCAGTGGTCAGGGGCTGCGTCCTTGTGTGTTGACGCAACCCTGGACGAGCTGCCTAAGGGGATTTTTCACTGCGCTGCACCGGTTTCTCCAGCAAGCGCAGCGCCAGGTCGCGCTTGGCCAGGTTCGCCAGCAGGCGCATGGCCGGCTGCCCTACCCTCCGGGCATAGACCGCCTTCAACTGCGCCAGGCTCAACCCGCTGACCTCGCGCAGCCACTGTTTCACCCCTTCAGGGCAGGCGTCACCGCGCAACGCCCGGTGCAGATAGGGCAGTGCCACCAGCATCCGCGGATGAAAGCACTCGACGAACCCCAGCAGCCGTCGCCCGTAATCGGCGAAGGGCGCGTACAACAGGCAGATCAGCTGCTGTTGATGCAGGTGCAGGATGGGCAATACGCGGGCCCGGCCGTGATCGCTGATCAGTGCCAGCGGCCCGGCACCGTGCCGGTTGAGCCCCAGCGGCTGGCTTTTACCCTGCCGGCGGCGCAGCAGCATGCGCGCTCGCACGTACCGCAGCTGGGCCAAGGCATCGATCTCGAAATACGCCGCCAGGGGGGCTTCGCTGACCGCGTCGGCGAAGCGGGTGTTCAGCATCCGCTCGAGCTGTTCGCTCGGGCCTTCATGGCGGATCAGGTCATCCACCCCAATCACCCTAAAAGCGCTTTGCCCACTGGCTTGGCGCGTTGCACCGCTGCTCGTCTCGAACGGTGCCCCTGCCACGCCTTGCAGCCTGGCGATGGCCTCGGCCAACCGGGCGATGTCCACCGCACTGGCATTGAGCCCTGGCTCGCCCGCCAGCCGCAGGCACCGTCGGCACCAAGCCAGGTAGCGCCGGCGTTGGCGCTCGGGGATCAGCGTCAGCAGGGCCAGCGCGCCGTCATGGCACTCCAGCGTGTGGGCAAACGCCTGAGCCAGTTGCAGGTGCAGGCGACTGCCGAACAAGGCGTCCGGCCGGCCGCCGTTGAGATGCCCGAACAGCAACAGCGACTCGCGGGGGCGCGCCCACGCTCGGACCGACACCACGGGCCTACTGTTGAACGGCACCACTTCGTGGCCTTCGATCATCAGCAGCTCGACCCGCGGATCATCCTGCAGGAACAAGGTACTGAAGCAGCGCTCATGAAACTTCAGGCTGTCGGCGCTGCTCGCCGGTAGCGAGGTGACCAACACGCGCAAGCGAAACGTAGCCGGCGCACGCTGGGCGATACTTAATTGCGCGGCGCGCAGGCAGGCCATTAACAACGCGCTGTCGCGATCAGTGCCGTGCACCACCACCAACTGGAACTGGCCGACATACTCAATGCCACCCGCCGACACCACCAACCGCTGGATCAACAGTTGCAGCGCGGCCCGCTGCCCTTGGGTCATGTGCTCGAGCAATCGTTCGAGCACTTGCCGGTAGATATGGTGCATCGCTTGTTCATGGGTATTAGTCATAAGGCACTCCCTGTTCCTGAGTACTGTTCCCGAGCTTTCTGCAAGTTCCCAACTAAACCGTTCAGCCAAGATTTATCCGGAAAATAGCCAAGTGGCAAGCACCACAATGAAAGAGGGGTAATCGTAATTTGAACAAGGATATTTCGTGAAGAGCATAACTTGTAGGAAAGTTATTTAAACTGCGTAGGAAGTTTCTGACGCAATTCTGGCGGAGGGTAGTCATTACGCTCACAGAACGACTTGGGGCCGCAGCGCGGCCCCAAGTCGTTACAGCATATACTTCAGTGCACAGGCAAAAAACTTAGGTCAAGCCCATGTCCAGCACCACACGGCCACCGCACGGGCACTCGTCCATGTAGCGATGCGCGGCCACCACCTGATCGAACGGATACACCTTGATGATCTGCGGGGTCAGCAGCTTGTCGGCCGTAAACTGGTTGATATCGCGCAGCGCGCGCTGCAGTGCGACCTGGTCCTGGCTGATACCCAACTCCGGCTTGCCGATGAAGTTGCCGATACAGTGAACGAAGAACTGAATATTCTTCTGGAACGCCGCACACGCCGGAAACGGCGTCTGGTTGCCGCCCTGCAAGCCGTACAGCACCAGGCTACCGCGCGGCGCCAGGACATCGCCGAGCAGCGACATCTGCGGCCCGCCCAGGCCATCGAGGACCATGTCGACGCCACGCCCATCGGTGTACTTGCCGATCTGCATGAGCAGGTCCTGCTCTTCGGTGACGATCACCTTGTCGGCGCCCAGGCTGAGCAGGTACTCACGCTGCTCGGCGTCCTTGGTGGCGGCGAACACCTTGAGCCCCAACGCCTTGCCCAGTTGCACGAAGGCAGGCCCTGCGCAGTGGCTGGCGTCGGTCACCAGCGCGGTCTGGCCGGCCTTGGCACGCGCCAGGTCGACATAGGCGAAATAGGCGATCAGCAGCGGCGTGTAATGCACGCTGGCCTCGATCGGCGTGAGCAGCTCGGGGTAGCGGGTAATCGCCGTGCGCGGCAGGACGATGACATCGCCGTACACCGGATGCTCGTTGGCGCTGGTCGCCGGGAAGCTGGCCACCCGGTCACCCACGGCAATGTCCTCGACGCCTTCGCCGACGGCCGTCACGGTGCCGGCCATCTCATGGCCGATGCCCGACGGCAGGCGCGCCTTGGACGGCGCCAGGTTCTGCCGCCAGAGCACGTCGTACCAGCTGACGCCGATCGCCTCGACGCGAATCTGCAGCTCGCCAGCGGCGGGCGAGCGCTCGCCCTGCTCCTCGCAGCGCAGCACATCGGCGGCGCCGAAGGTATGGAATCGGATCATGCGGGACATCGCAAACCTCGCCAGTGTGAACCTTGTATTACCACGAACTTTATCCGGGCTTTGGCCGTTAGACCATCAGTGGCTATTAATAGTCGACATGTCTGCCATTGATTGGGCCCCGCGCAAATTCGCGCATTGGCACCCGGAAATCGGTGCAGGGTAACAGCCTTTGGCCTTAAGATTCACCCCTGCCCCACCTTTGGCGAATAGGCTAAGCGCATCGATGAACCGTAACGACCTGCGTCGCGTAGACCTCAACCTGCTGATCGTGTTCGAAACCCTGATGCACGAGCGCAGCGTAACCCGCGCCGCCGAGAAGCTGTTCCTCGGCCAGCCGGCCATCAGCGCCGCGCTGTCGCGCCTGCGCAACCTGTTCGATGACCCCCTGTTCGTGCGTACCGGGCGCAGCATGGAGCCCTCGGCCCGGGCCAACGAAATCTTCGCCCTGCTCTCGCCGGCGCTCGACTCGATTTCCACCGCGGTCAGCCGCGCCGCCGAGTTCGACCCGGCCACCAGCACCTCGGTGTTTCGCATCGGCCTGTCGGACGACGCCGAATTCGCCCTGCTGCCGCAGTTGCTCAAGCGCATCCGCGCCGAGGCCCCGGGCATCGTCCTGGTGGTGCGCCGGGTCAATTACCTGCTGATGCCCACCCTGCTCGCCTCGGGCGAGATCTCGGTGGGCGTCAGCTACACCAGCGACCTGCCGGCCAACGCCAAGCGCAAGGTACTGCGGCGCAGCAAACCCAAGCTGCTGCGCGCCGACAGCATGCCGGGGAGCATCACCCTGGATGATTTCTGCGCCCGGCCGCATGCGCTGGTGTCGTTTGCCGGGGACCTGTCCGGGTTTATCGATGAAGCCCTCGACGAGATCGGCCGCAAGCGCCACGTGGTGCTCGCGGTGCCGCAGTTCAACGGGCTGAGCAGCTTGCTGACGGGGACGGATATCGTCGCAACGGTGCCGGATTACACGGCCGAGGTGCTGACGGCGGGTGGCGGGGTCCGGGCCGAGGATCTGCCGATTGAAGTGCGTAGCTTCGAGCTGCACATGGCGTGGCGTGGGGCGCAGGATAATGATCCGGCGGAGCGGTGGTTGCGGTCCAGGATTCAGATGTTCTTCGGCGACCCTGAGAGTCTTTGAAGGTGCCTGAAACCGCCGAAAAACTATTCAAAGACAAACCCGGTCATGCCAGGCGTTACCCCAACGGTAGGACGCATGCACGTGCGCAATACCCGCCACCCGCCGGTGCCATCCGCCCTCGACGAGCCTGCTCGGCAAGCACTACGGATGTAAATCAAGCCTTGGCAGCTCGGCTTGCAACCGGGCAATAAAACCCGGTAAATCCATCTGCGCAAGAAATCCGTTGCGGCCCATCCGTTTGCAACCTCTAAAAACTTTCCTCGTGACCGGCATCGGCTACTTCGGGCTCAGCGGCGGTAATGCGCCTCGATAAGCGCCAGCATCTCGTCAACATGGTTATCGATCTGGGTGCGACCCCAGTCGTCCCCATTGCCCAGCACATGGAACATGTGCGCCAGTTTCAAGGAGTCGTACTTCGGCTTGGCGCGGAAGGCCGCCTGCTTCTTGATCACCGCCAGGTTGCTATACGACGAGTTCTCTCCCGGGCTGAGCAGTACCAGATTGCCAAAGCCGTGCAGCAGGTGGTCACTGAGTGTGCTGCCAAACTCTTCGTTCTGAGGGTGCACGTGTTCGACCGAGTTCTTCGATGTGATCCGGTACGACTGCAGCCGTGCCGAGTGCAACCAACCGAACGAGCGTCGCTCCCGCCAAAGAATATATTCCAGCTTCTGGAACCAGTAGTGCTCGAAGCTCGTGCCGTGGTGCTCCTTCAGATAGGCGATCTTGTCCTTGATCGGCAAGGATTCGGCTGTGCCGCTGGAGAGCAGTTGATAACTCGCCTCCTTCTGAGTCATTTCCGTGAGGGAAAGCTGGTTGTCGATGCTTTCCAACAGCTTCAATACCTGCTGCTCGCCCATGCCGGGCGTTTCGATCAGCTTGCCCAAAAAGGGGGTCAGCCAGTACTGAGCGCTGCGCTCGCCGGTGAGGTAGCGCACGCTTTGCAACTGGCTCAGGTCGGAAGTCTCGAGATGCGTGCGCCATTCCGAAATGATGCGCTTGCGGGGACTGAGCGAACTCAGGCGCAAGGTCCGCTCATCGTCCTCGCCCAGACGGACCCACTTGACTACCCAGCGGTCGAACTGGAAGCGCACGCTCCACAGGCATTCCATGAATGCCTTGGCTTGTGCTGCGCTGGCTGTTTCAACAAAACTCGAGAAGCAGGCGTTGAGGTTACCGTCGTTCACACGGAAACCGATGTCTTTAGCCCCCTGGGCATGGCGGTAGATTCGGTAGGCATGCATCAGCAACAGGCCAAAACTGACGATCGATTGATAGCGAGCCTCATCCTTGTTCTCGGTTTCGCCCACCTGCTCGCCCTGGATTCTCATCGACGAGATTTGATCGATAGACCGGCCTAGGGCGTGACCGGCAGCAGGACGATCCAGGGAGAAGAGATCGAAGGAATGGCTCAGCAGGTCATTGATGCCCACCATGTTCCAGCTGACACCGGCGAAAACATCACGCAGGTTCCTTTCGAAGTAGTTGCCCATGTCCTCGCAGGCCTGCCAGATCCCTTCATACGTCGTGCGGTGATGCTTGATCCGCGACATCAAGCGAGCCTTGAGGATATCCGTCTGCTCAAGCTGAACGCCGCTGGTGTTGAGCGTAGCGAACAGCTTGTTCAGGTCCATGCCCGCCGGCATGACATTGTTGACCCACGTGACCTGGTTAAACAGGTAGTCGCCCACCCGCTCCAGGGCCTGCTCACCTCCCGTGGCGCGCAACCGTTTGAGGCGATCGCAGGCGACCTTGCGCGCGGCGCTCAGATGAACCAGATAAGGATTGGCAGCATCCTCCTTGTCCAGCGGCTTTTCTTCGGCCAAGCCCGCCCAGGTACTCAACCGGGCCTGGACTTCGTCGCGGATATTGAAGGTGAGGCGGGGAACATTGCCCAGCACCACCAGCGAGCGTAGCGGCGAGCCGGTTTTCAACGCGCAGAAGGCAAGCGCCAGGATCATAAGGGTCGTCATTCGCTGCTGACCATCGATGAGTTCGTAGGTCGTGCTCGCGGCAGGATTGGCGCTGGATGGCACCACGCTGCTCAGCACAGTCCCGATGAAGTAATGGGCTTGCACCGGTTGGCCGTCCGCGTCCGGTTCGCTGGCCTGGATGATTTGCTCAAGGAGTTCCTCCACCGCATCGCCGGGCCAGACGTAGGGGCGCTGGTAGCAGGGAATGGTCAACGATATGCCTTGGACGCACAGCGTGGCGGCGGACTGGACATGGGACTGGACTTGGGCGTTCATCATTTGCCTCCTTGGCAGACGAGGTCATCGCGGCTGATGCGTTCGATGGCACTGCGCAACTCTGCGTCATATTCACCGGCCACCCGCTGCGTTTCAGGCCAGGGCAGATGTAGGTTCAGCGTCAAACCTACCGACTCCACGAAGCGCTTCTTGATGCTGTTCTTGTCCAGATGCTCAGCACTGGCCGTGTAGGTGTAGGCACGCAAGTAATTCAACAGCTCTTGGTGGGTGTGGGCATTTGCGATCCAGTCCAGCAACAAATTGTCCTTGAGGTGCGCCTGCACGCCATCTTCCCGGACGCTGACATCCTTGATCAGGCGATAGGAGAAGATCATCCGGAACATCCACAGGCTGGCTTCAAGCAGACGGGAAGTACCGAACTGGCTGGCGTACATCAGCAACGCGCAATCAAAAGCACGGCTGAGAAACACGCTTCCGCATGCGTCATGGGCCAAGCGCTTGTAGTAGAAGGCGAACGTGGGTTCTTTGGCCGTCTTGTCGACCTCAAGCAAGGTCTTGCGCAAGCCTTGGAAGTAGGCAACTACACGCATGGTATTGACCCCGGTACCCAGCGGCTGGCGCATGGCGTAACCCGGCTGGATGATCTGTGTTTCCCCGCCCGAGGCATCGCGGTGCAGTTGCAGAGACCGATAAGCGATGTCGCCGGTGTCGGAAAGCGTGCACTCAGCGAGCTCCGTGACGATCTGCTTGCGCTCCTGCAGCGGATCCCGATCGCTGGCGACGTTGCGCCAGCGCAAAGTTTGCCAGTGCCGGGACTTCATGAGGGCCGCGACCAACGGTTTGAGCTCGCCGAGCCCCTCCCAGGTTCGGGCGAAATCGTCTTGCACCGCGGCGGCAATACTGCGCAGATGATAGGCCTTGACGATGTCGGCGCCGCTCAAGCGCACGCCCGAGGTGTTCTGGGTTTCGAAGAAACGGTAGGCGTCGTCTTCACGCCGAGTGACGACCAGGGTCACGTTGATACGGGTGAAGTCGATCCGCGGCAGCCGTTGCTGCTCCAGCCAGCGAAGATTCAGCTGGATGCGTCGATGGCTCTCCGGCGCGTTGAACTTCAGTTCGGGCGCGCCTTTCTCGCCGTGCTGGAGGTAATGCAACAAGGCCAGACTGGTAATTCGCTGCTGTCCGTCGATGATGTTGAGCAGACCACGCTGGCGCCCGTCGCCCCCCTCCTGGTGCAAGATGATGCTGCCCAGGTAGAAATCATGGGCCGGTGCATCGCTGCTAAAGAAGCTGCGCAAGTCGTCGAGCAGCCGCCCTAGTTGATCCTCGCTCCAGCGGTAGGGCCGCTGATACTCCGGCAGATGCAGCCGGCCGAAGATGACCCCGCCGTCGCTGGAGGGGATGCGCTTGCCGTTGAACACGTTGTCGAGGCTCGTGGAGGCGACAGCGATGCCCTCAACGTCCAATGGCAATTGCGGGGCGAGCGACCGTTCACTCACGGCTTGATTCATAGGACAGTCCTTGTACTGGGTCCGGCGGCCAGCGCCCCCTTGAGAGGAGACTACAAGTTGCCATAATGGCACAAGGCCATTTCATTCAAAAGCGCTATGAGGGCTGGCGCGCTGTCCAACTGCGCAGCGAGCGGCAACAGAAAGCCGTGGATTTCCCATGCTGCGTTTTTGTGATCGTGTCCCAAGAAGTGGTGTAACTCATCCTGCGGTGCTACTGGCGCCCTCCCCGCCGATGTTTGATCAGCAGCAAGCCAAGATTGACCGCGTAAGGATTATTCCTTACCATTCAGTCAAAACATCCGGGAGAATGCTCATGCCTGCCATCCACGAAATCGCCACGCTGACCTCAAAAGGCCAAGTCACCCTCCCTAAATCAGTTCGCCAGCTACTGGGGGTTGATACCGGTGGCAAGATCGCATTCGACGTCCGCGGGGGCGAAATTGTGGTCAGCAGCGTAAACACCATCCATGAAGACCCTGCCATCGGTGCGTTCCTGGGTTTACTAGAGGCTGATATCCGAGGCGGACGCAACCTCACCACCCTGCCGGAAGACTTGGCGCAAACCCTGCTCGCCAACGCAAATCACTCTGTAAACCTGGACGAAGATATCGACGGTGAGGTCGCGATCTGATGGTGCGACATGGCTGGACACTGCTGTTCCATGAAGGTGTGACTTTACAGCTAAGCAAATTGCAAGAAGCCGCCGCCCGAGCCGAGCAGAACGATCCTCAAGGTTTTGAGAGCAACGCCAACGTCAAACTGTTTCGGGCATTGAGCCATCTGATCATGGAGGCTGTGCCTGCCGACCCCGGCCGTGATGATTTCCGCCAAGGCAACACGCTGGGCACCGCGTACCGACATTGGCGCCGCGCAAAAATCGGCAGGCGCTTTCGGCTGTTCTTTCGCTACGACTCAAGGTCAAAGGTTATCGTCTATGCATGGGTCAACGACGAAAATACCCTACGGTCCGCAGGCAGCAAATCCGATCCCTACGCCGTATTCGAGAAGATGCTGGGCCGCGGCAACCCTCCTGATGACTGGGATGCGCTGACTGCTGCGACGCGTAGCGACTGGGACGAGCCCAAAGCATAGGTTGCGCGACTGGGTGAGAGTTTCTCAAAGGTGCAACGCCCCCTCGGACTGGCGAACGCCATGGCCAGAAGGGACGCGAACCCGCAGCGCAATCAACAGCGCGGCCAGCAGCATCACCACGGCCGCTGCGACGAACACGCCGGCGCTACCACCCAAGCTGAACACTGCACCGCCAGCGGCGGCGCCTGTTGCGATGGCGGACTGCACAGAGGCCACCACCATGCCTCCGGCGCTTTCCGCCTGATCAGGTACCGCACTGGCAACCCAGTTCGACCACGCCACCGGCACACCGCCAAAGGCCAAGCCCCAGAGCGCCAGGAGTATCGCCTGCCCCGGCAACGACGCCGGCAACAGCACCAACGCCAGTGCTGCAACGCCGACCAGTGCGGGCATCAACACCAGCGTGGCCAGCGGATAGCGCTCCAGCAGCCTCCCGGCCAACAGCGTGCCGACGAAGTTGGCCACACCGAACCCCAGCAACATCAGTGACAGCCCTTGCGCGCCAATGCCGATGGTCCCTTCAAGGAATGGCCGAACATAGGTGAACATCGCGAAGTGCCCGCTGTGCACCAGCACACACCCGAACATCCCCATGGCTATGCCTGGGCGCAGCAGCACCTCTAGAACAGTGCGTAGCCTTGCCGGCCGACGCGGCGCGAGGCGCGGCAACGTGAACGACTGGAAAGCCAGGGTCAGCATGCCTACCGCCGCCGCTGCAAAGAACGCGCTGCGCCAGCCATACAGCCCGCCCAGATAGCTGCCCAGCGGCACTGCAACGACCGTCCCGATGGCAATGCCGCTGAAAATGATCGACAGCGCCCGGGGCAACAGAGCATTCGGCACCAAGCGCATCGCTACCGCCGCCGCCATGCTCCAGAACCCGCCAAGGGCAATACCCAGCAAGATGCGCATCAACAACAGCACCGCGAAGCTGGAGGAAATGGCGACCAACAGATTGGAAGCGACCATCAACGTGGAAAACCCCAGCAACACCCAACGCCGGTCGATGCCACGGGTCAGGCCTGGCACCAACAAGCCGGCGAACAGCGCTACTACGGCTGTCACCGTTACCGCCTGGCCAGCCAGCGCCTCGGACACGCTCAGGTCAGTCGCCATCAGCGTCAACAAACTGGCCGGAAGGTACTCAGCGGTCAGTAACCCGAACACCCCCATTGCCAACGAAAACACGGCCATCCACGCGGGGGTCGCAGGCGCTTCATCCAAGCCGACGCCAGGATGGCGGTCGGATACGGCAGTAAATACACAGTCGGTCATGGTACGGATCTCCTGAACTTCATTCCGAACCGAAGTCTAGGCGCGGGCAGCCGGACGATCTATGATTGTAAATCCCTAATTTTTGACTAAAACACCTGAACCATGCCCGCTGACCAGTTTGCTCTCTCCTCGGACCTCATCAACGAGCTATTGCGCGGCATGCGCCTGCGGGGTGTCGAATACCGGCGTATCCAGGCAGGCCCTACCTTCGGTTTGGGCTTCGCGGAAAAACCTGGGCACGCCTGGTTCCACTTCATCGCCGTCGGCAATGCGCTGCTGCGAATGGAGGATGGCACTACCTACGCGCTGTCTGCCGGCAACGCCGTGTTCATCTCCCATGGCGCGGCCCATCAAGTGCTTTCACATCCAGACGCGCCTGTACTGGATATCGACCGTCTGGATGGCGCCCCGCTGGGTGACACCATCAGCGCAGTGGAGACCGGAGCCGATGCCAGCCCCACGCCGAGCACTATTTTGTTCAGTGCCTGTATGGAGTTTGAACTGGGCAGTATCCATGGCCTTGGCAAGTTGATGCCGGGCCTGATGCTGATTGATGCCGGCGGCCAGCGTTACCCCGGCCTGGTACCGATCCTGACAACCATGGAACGCGAGGTTAGCGCCGCACGTGTCGGCTTCGCCGGTATCCTCGCGCGTCTGGCCGACGTGGTGGCGGCCATGGTCGTTCGCGGCTGGGTGGAGTGCGCCTGCGGCAATGCCTCAGGCCTGGTCGCCGCCTTGCGTGATCCACGCTTGGCCGGTGCACTGCTTGCGCTCCATCAGCAACCGGGCCGCGACTGGACCGTGGCGCAGTTGGCCGAGCACTGCAATACCTCACGCTCGGTCTTCGCGGAGCGCTTCCAGGTCACGATTGGCATGGCCCCGCTGCGCTATGTCACCGAACTGCGAATGCGGCTTGCGAGCCAGTGGCTGACCCTCGAAAGGCTACCGATCGAAGAGGTAGCGCAGCGTTTGGGCTATACCTCGCAGGCCGCTTTCAGCCGTGCATTCAAGCGTATTACGGGAAAAACACCTGGATTGAGTCGTAAGGTGAGCCAGCCCGCTGTTACTTGAAACCGAGCGCAAAGTCCGAGCTAGCGCTCTATCCAGATGTTCTTCGGGAATCCGGACAGCCTTTGAATCAAGCCGGCGCAGCGCTCAATGACTGTCTACCGGCTGCGGGTCATTACCGGCCTTGCCCCAAAACGCTTCGGCAGACTGACTGAGCAATCCTTTTGGGCGGGTCAGATGAATTTCCAGGGGTATATCCCAGCTTTCATCGAGCGCTCTGACCAGGCGCCCCTCCAGGATCTCCTGCTCGGTGAGGCTCTTGGGCAGCCATGCTACGCCTTTGCTTTCCAGAGCCATGGACATGAGTACCGCTGCAAGGTGGCTGCTGAACAGTGGCTTGAGGTGCAGGTAATCTTCTTTGCCACGCAGTCTGTGAGCGACGATACGCCCCAATCCCGACTCATGGGTATAAGCCAGGTAGGGCAACGCTGAGGGTGAGGTGCCGAAGTTGGCGGATGCACTCGCAAGCGGAACCAGAACGTCCTCACCAACCTTCTTGCTGATGAACTGATCAGGCGCCAGTAAAGGCGGCACGTCGGGGTGGCGGTGGCAGAGCATGAACTGAACCTGGCCATGTATCAGCATCTGCTCACAGACAGCCATGCTGTCCGAGTGCAGCTTCACTGCCTCGATGGGGGCGCCGTTTTCCGAGCTTCGCAGCCACTTGGGGAAAAATGTAAACGACAGTGAGTGAGTGGCCGCGAATTGCAGCGACCTGGCGGCCATTCCTGCGACCTCTTGTGCCTCATTGCGCATCCTGTACAACTGCCTGGCAGCCTCTTGGGCACTGGGCAAAATTTGTCTGCCTGCCTCGGTCAGGGTGGCGCCTTGTGGTGTGCGCACCAGCAATTCAACCCCCATCCAGTTCTCGAATGATCGGACCCTGCGGCTAAATGCCGGCTGGGTAACATGCCGCGCTTCTGCAGCCCGAACGAAGCTGCCGTATTCGGCAAGCGCTGAAAGATCTTCGAGCCAGACGAGTTCCAAGGGCCATGCCTCCTGTGCATAGGGTCCGGCATTAATAGCATTGGGCGGGTCACATCGCAAAGCATAACGTGGGGCCACAAACAACAAGAGGAACCCGTCATGCGCATCGTAGACATCCGTGAAAAAACTGTTTCTATCGCCTCGCCCATTGCCAACGCCTACATCGACTTCTCCAAAATGACCTGCTCGGTCGTCGCTGTCGTCACGGATGTGATTCGCGACGGCAAACCCGTCATCGGCTACGGCTTCAATTCCAACGGCCGCTACGGTCAAGGCGCACTGATGCGTGATCGCTTCCTGGCACGCATCACTGAAGCTGATCCCGACACGCTGATCGACCACGAAAACAACAACCTGGACCCGTTCGCCATCTGGAAGACCCTGATGACCAACGAAAAGCCAGGGGGGCACGGTGAGCGCTCGGTCGCCGTCGGCACCATCGACATGGCGGTGTGGGATGCTGTCGCCAAGATCGAAGGCAAACCGCTCTATCGCCTGCTGGCCGACCGCTATCGGGACGGCGTGGCGGATGACAAGGTCTGGGTCTATGCAGCGGGCGGCTACTACTACCCCGGCAAAGATCAAACCAAACTCAAGGCCGAGATGCAGAGCTACCTGGACCGCGGCTACGACGTGGTCAAGATGAAGATCGGCGCGGTCCCGCTGGACGAAGATATCCGCCGCATCGAAGCCGTGCTCGAAGTGGTGGGTGACGGCCGCCGCCTGGCCGTCGATGCCAACGGCCGCTTCGACCTGAAGACCGCCATCGCCTACGCCGAAGCCATCAAGCCGTACAACCTGTTCTGGTACGAAGAGATCGGCGACCCCCTCGACTACGCACTGCAGGCCGAGCTGGCCAACCATTACGAACTGCCCATGGCCACCGGTGAAAACCTGTTCTCCCATCAAGACGCCCGCAACCTGCTGCGCCATGGCGGCATGCGCCCGGATCGTGACTACCTGCAGTTCGACTGTGCGCTGTCCTATGGCCTGGTGGAGTACATGCGCACCCTCAAGGTGATGGAAGAAATGGGCTGGTCCTCCCGCCGCGTGGTGCCGCACGGTGGCCACCAGATGTCCCTGAACATCGCGGCCGGCCTGCACCTGGGCGGCAATGAATCGTACCCGGACGTGTTCCAGCCTTTCGGCGGTTTCGCTGATGGTATCCGCGTCGAGAACGGCTATGTCGGCCTGCCGGATATCCCAGGGGTCGGATTCGAAGCCAAGTCTGCCTTGTACGCCGTCATGCGCGAGTTGGGCGAAGGCTGATCACCCTCGCTCTGCGGCCTCTGCAAAGAGGCCGCAGTCTTCGGCGTCACCCCACCGACGCCGCGCCACATGCCCATCACAACAATAAAATGAGGTGCTTCCGTGGAAATTTCCAGTTCCCGCTGGTACAGCCAGCTGTACGTGCAAGTGCTGATCGGCATCGTGATCGGTGCCGCAATCGGTTACTTCGTCCCTGACATTGGCGCCAAGCTTCAACCCTTTGCCGATGGTTTCATCAAACTGATCAAAATGCTCTTGGCGCCCATTATTTTCGGTACCGTCGTCGTGGGTATCGCGAAGATGGGCAGTATCAAGGAGGTCGGGCGGATTGGCGTAAAAGCGCTGATCTACTTCGAGATTCTTTCAACCATCGCGTTGGTCGTCGGCCTCATCGTAGTCAACATCGTGAAGCCTGGCGAAGGCATGAACATCAACGCCAGTGCACTCGACGCCAGTGCTATCAGCAAATACAGCCAAGCCGCAAGCGAACAAGGCGGCACCATTGAATTCTTCCTCAATATCATTCCGCATACGTTCATTGGCGCATTCTCGAACGGCATCATGCTTCAGGTCATTCTGCTTTCGGTACTGATGGGGGTTGCCCTGGTTCAAATGGGCGAAACCAGCAAACCGCTGATCAACACCATCGACCTGTTCCTGCAAGGCCTGTTCAAGATCGTCGCCATGGTGATGCGCCTGGCGCCGATCGGTGCGGGTGCCGGAATGGCGTTCACGATTGGCAAATACGGGATTGGCACCCTGCTGTCTCTCGGGCAGTTGCTGGTGGCGCTGTACATCACCACCTTGATCTTCATCGTGGTCGTGCTGGGTGCCGTGGCCAGATGGTCGGGCATGCCGCTGATGCAGTTTCTGCGTTACTTCAAGGATGAAATTCTCATCACGCTGGGCACCTGTTCCACCGAAGCCGTGTTACCACGAATGATGGTGAAGCTGGAAAAGCTTGGCTGCAAGAAATCGGTGGTGGGCATGGTGCTGCCAACGGGGTACACCTTCAATGCGGACGGCACCTGCATCTACCTCACCATGGCGGCCATCTTTATCGCCCAGGCGACCAATACCCCACTCACGTTCATGGATCAGATGATTCTGCTGGGCGTATTCCTGCTGACCTCGAAAGGCTCGGCTGGCGTGGCGGGCGCCGGATTCGTGACGCTGGCTGCAACGCTCACGACCATCCACTCCATTCCTCTGGTAGGCCTGGTCCTGCTCCTGGGCATCGACCGCTTCCTCAACGAAGCGCGGGCCGTGACCAACCTGATCGGCAATGGCATCGGCACCCTCGCCATTGCCAAGTGGGACAACTCGTTCGATGCCGAGGCCTGCGAGCGTGAAATCGCCGCCATGAAACACGAAAAGGCGCAGAGGAAGGCATTGCTGGCACAAAAATAACCCGCACCACCATCCGGTCATCGCCCGTCGAAAACGGCGATGACCGGCAGTGCTTTGCGGGTCTCGCTCCGCGTGAACGAGACCAGGCAACTACCCGAACGAGGTGAGGGAGACAACAATGATCGAGCGATCACATCATCGACTGCGCTTGGCATTTGCTGAGTTGCTTCAGGGCACCGCCTGTAAATTTGCCGCGTCCGTTTTCGATCCCCTCTCGGTCCGCATGGCGTCCGACCTTGGTTTTGAGGTTGCCATCCAAGGTGGTTCGGTCGCCTCGCTGCAAGTGCTCGGGGCACCGGACATTGCATTGCTCACGCTCGAGGATTACGTCGAGCAGGTGTGTCGAGTTGGGAGGGCCAGCCAAATCCCGATCATTGGCGACGCTGATCTTGGGTCTGGAAATACGCTCAATGTCATGCGAACAGTGACCGAGCTGCAGAAAGCCGGTGTGGCCGCGCTGACGCTTGAAGACACCCAAATACCGGCCAAGTACGACGAGCAGACGCACGTTCTTATCGAACTGGAAGAAGCCACCAGCAAGATCTACGCTGCGCGGTTTGCCCGTTCAGATGACGCACTCAGTATTATCGCCCGTACGAATGTGGCGGTGACCACGCTGGAGGATTCCATTGCCCGCACCGCCGCCTATCAAAAAGCCGGGGCCGATGCGATTTGCCTTGTCGGCGTCAAGGACCTGCAGCACTTGCAGGCACTCACCTCACACCTTTGCGTGCCGATCATGCTCATCAACTACGGCAATCCGGCGCTGAGCGATATCGAGAAGCTCAGTGCAGCCAATGTGCGGATCGTGGTCAATGGCCATGCCCTGCTCGACCCGGTGCAACTCAGCGCACAGCAAGGTCAATGATCGGGCAATCATTTGCTCGGATTGTGCAATCAGCCCCGCAGGCACCGCTCTATAGTTAGCCGTTAATGAGTGCAAGCTGCTGCGCACACACATTCCGGAGAGCTGTCCCATCATGAGCGTCCTCACCATCAATGGCCGTGAATACACGGTTGACGTAGATCCCAGCACCCCCATTCTCTGGACCCTGCGTGACACCCTGGGGATGACCGGCACCAAGTTCGGCTGCGGCGCGGCGCTGTGCGGCGCCTGCACCGTTCACCTGGATGGTCAGGCCATTCGATCCTGTGTGACGCCAATAGCCGCGGCCGAGGGTCGCAAGATCACCACCATCGAAGCGGCAACAGATGGCAGCGACCCGGTCGGTGCGGCGGTTCATGAGGCGTGGGTCAAGCACGATGTGGCGCAGTGCGGGTACTGTCAGAGCGGGCAGATCATGAGCGCCACGGCGTTTTTACAGGCGCAGCCCAAAGGCAAGCAACCCACCGCTGCCGAGATCGATTCGGCCATGGCGGGCAATATCTGCCGCTGTGGTACCTATGCGCGTATTCGCGCAGCCGTGGCGGATGCCGCCAAAGTCCTTGCCTGATCGGAGCTCACCATGCTGAACGACCTCTTCACTCCCGAGCTCCCGCGTGCCTTGCAACACCTGCTCGAACGCGATCAAGACGACGGCGCCCTCACACTTCCACGCCGCAGTTTCCTCAAAATCGTCGGGATTGGCGGCCTGGCGCTGGGTGCCTTTCCGCACCTGGCGCTGGCGCAAGAGGCCACTGGCGGTGATGCCGCGCTGCTCAAACCGAGTCAGCAACCCGCTGCATTCGTGCAGATCGACTCCAGCGGACAGGTCACCGTAACCATCAACCGGCTGGAGTTCGGCCAGGGCGTTCAGACCGGGCTGCCGATGATTCTTGCCGAGGAGCTCGATGCCGACTGGAGCCTTGTGCGCAGCCGCAACGGCAGTAACGACAGTGCCTACCAGGATCCGATTTTCGGTATGCACCTTACCGGCGGCTCCAACTCGATCAAAAACAGCTACACCCAGTACCGCGAACTGGGTGCGCGCGCTCGGGCCATGCTGCTCGCGGCAGCGGCCGCACGCTGGAACGTGGAGGTCACGCGCCTCAGTACTCACGCGGGCAAGGTGCGTGGCCCCGCCGGCCTCGAAGCGAGCTACGGCGAACTGGCAGAGGCGGCGATGGCCTTGCCCGTGCCAGACGAGGTCACGCTCAAGGATCCCAAGGATTTTCGCATCATTGGCCAGGCCACTACGCGCATCGATGCCAAGGCCAAGAGCAGTGGCCAGCAGGATTTCGGTATCGACATGCACTTGCCTGGACAGCTCACTGCCGTCATCGCACGCCCACCGGTGTTCGGGGCAAGAATCGCCTCTCTGGATGACAGCGCCGCACGCACAACCAAGGGGGTGAAAGCCGTGCTGCGCGTACCGCTGGACGGCGGCGCCGAAGGTGTCGCGGTGATTGCCGATGGCTACTGGCAGGCGAAGCTTGGACGCGACGCATTGAAGCTGCAATGGGACCTGGCCAGCGTCGAGAAGGTCGACAGCCAACAGCAACTGATCCAGTACCAGGCGTTAGCGGATCAACCGGGCTTGACCCACTTCGACGCCGACATGGCACCGCTTGCAACAGCCAAGCATGTAGTGGAGGCCGAGTTCGTCTTCCCCTACCTGGCTCACGCCCCGATGGAGCCGCTGAACTGCACCGTGCAGATTTCCGGCAAGAGCGCTCAACTGTGGGTTGGCACTCAGTTCCCCGGGGGCGACAGTGCCGCAGCGGCCAAGGTACTGAATCTAAAACCCGAGCAGATTCAAATCCACGTGCAGACGGCTGGCGGTGGCTTTGGCCGGCGTGGCGTGCCCACCAGTGATTTCGTCGTGCAGGCGTGTGAAGTCGCTAAAGCCGCGCAGTCAGTTGGGCTGAATGCCCCTATACGGACGCTCTGGAGCCGCGAGGACGATATCAAGGGCGGCTATTACCGCCCCATGCACCTGCATCGGGCGCGTATAGGCTTTGATGACAGCGGCAAGGTCTTGGCGTGGGACCACGTCCTGGTCGGGCAATCGATCATCACCGGCACAGTGTTCGGCGGTCGGGTCAAGAACGGCATCGACCCGACTGCGACAGAAGGCATGCGTGACCCTTATCCCCTGCCGATGCGGCTGACAGTCCACCATCCCACGCTCAACATCCCCGTGCTGTGGTGGCGCAGCGTGGGCTCTACCCACACGGCGTTCGTGATGGAGACGCTGCTCGACGAGATTGCGCGCGCGACAAAGCAAGACCCGGTGGCTTACCGAATGAAGCTGTTTGGCGAGCAGAGCCCGCGTCATCGCCAAGCGCTGCAATTAGCGGTGGACAAGAGCGGGTATGGCAAACGTCAACTGCCTGCCGGGCACGCGTGGGGCGTTGCGGTCCATGAGTGTTTCAGTTCGGTAGTGGCTTATGTGGTGCAAGCCTCAGTGCAGAACGGTCGCCCGGTACTGCACCACGTGACCGCCGGTGTGCATTGCAACCTGGTGGTCAACCCGCGCAGCGTCGAGGCCCAAGTGCAAGGCGCGGCGCTGATGGGTTTGTCGATGTGCCTGCCAGGCAATGCCATCACCCTGAAAGACGGCGTGGTACAGCAAAGCAACTTTGCCGACTTCAGCGTGCCGCGCATCACCGACATGCCCGAGTTCGCGGTCCATGTAGTCCCAAGCGCCGAACCGCCCACCGGCATGGGCGAGCCGGGCCTGCCGGCACTGGCCCCCGCTTTTGCAAACGCCATTGCCAGCCTGACGGGTAAGCCCATACGCGAACTGCCGTTCAAGCTGGCATAGAACGACGAAGCGGCTGGCTAGAGGCTCCCCTCACACGGCACTGAGCCTGTCACAGGCGAATCCGCTTGATGTCACGCTGAGGGGGTTCGCCGAACAGCCGGCTGTATTCGCGGCTGAACTGCGATGAGCTTTCATACCCCACCAGCCCACCCGCACTGCCTGCATCGATATTCTGGATGAGCATCAACTGGCGAGCCGCTTGTAGCCGTAATTGTTTCTGATACTGCAGCGGGCTCATCCCGGTCACGGCCCGGAAGTGTTGGCGAAACGTGGAAGGACTCATGTGCGCTTGTGCCGCCAGATCATCCATGCGCAATGCCTGACGGAAGTTCACCTTGAGCCAGGCGAGTGTCTTGGCAATTTGCTGGCTCGGAGAACCCGCGGCAATCACATGCAGCAACTGCGGGCCATGCGCGCCGTTCAACAGCCGGGCAATGATCTCTTCCTTGATCAGCGGAGCCAGGGTTTCAATCCAGTGGGGCTCCTTGAGCAAGTCCACCAAGCGTCGCAGCGCATCCAGCACCCCGGCATCCAAAGGCTGTACGGTCACGGGACGAAACGCGTCATCGCGCATGCGCTGTGATAACCGCATGCGCTCGGCGACCTGCATCACGGTGGTGCTGTCGAGTGCCAGCATCATGCCGAGGAATGGCTTGTGTACGCTGGCTTGAGTGACGTGGGAAGTGACCGGGAGATCGACACTGGTCACCATCGACTCGCCGGGCGCATAGGGGAGGACCTCACTGCCGACGATCACCTGCTTGCCACCTTGCAAGGTCACGCCAATGCCCAGGCCGTAGATACAGTGCATGGGCGCCGTAAGCGCTTTACGCCGGTGCAGGCTCAGACCGGGAATGTCGGTGATGCGGTCAGCATCACCTGGCACCAGTTGGCTAACCGATCTGGCGAGCCGCGTGATATCCGTCATGAGGTGGCCATTTGCCAGATCGCTATTCACATTCAACTCCCACTACAGCCCGATTCAGAGATGGGCAAGGCTCACGCCGTTACTCACCCGAACAATGTCGGCCATGACCGCAAGTGCGATTTCTGCCGGGGTCTTGCTGCCCAGTCTGAGTCCGATCGGCGCATGGATGCGATCAAGCGCTTCGTCGTCCAGCCCGCCGATTCGTCTGACCCTTTCCAGGCGCTTTTCACTGGTACGCCGGGAGCCCATGGCGCCGATATAAAATGCGGGTGTCCTGACGGCTTCGAGCAAGGTCAGGTCGTCAAATCGAGGATCATGGGTCAAGGCGACAATCGCCGTCGCTGCATGGCATCCGCCTTGAGAAATATAGCTGGCGGGCATCATCTTCATCAGCTTCACGTGTGGCATGGCAAAGGTTGCAGTCAGTTCTTCGCGTGGGTCACATACGATCACTTCATAGCCCAGCGAGCATGCAAAACTGGCACAGAACTCGGCCACCGGTGAGAGGCCTGCAACCAGCAGGCGCCGGGCCGCCCCCACGCGAATTCGTACGTGGTCAGCGTCTACAGCGACAGTGGCGTCGACACTCACTCCGACCTCAATGCGTCGACTGCGCGTTCCGAGGGCAATATGGCGAACCAACAGATGCTGCCCCTCAAGCGCGCTCAGCAACACCGCGAAGTGTTCCTGGGCGGCGCAATCAGGTTCGAATTTTTCTACCAGAACATCCAGGACCCCGCCGCAGGGCAACGCCCGCGACGGGGCCAATCCACTCTCACCATAACGAACAATCTGGTTGCAGTCGTCGAACTCATGTCGACCCAGCCGTTGCAGAAAGTCGTCTTCCACGCAGCCACCGGACAGCGAGCCACAGCACGCACCGGACGACAACGCGACCAACATTGACCCAGGGCCACGCGGTGCAGAGCCAAAGGTTGCCAAGACCGTACACAGCCACACTCGATGGCCGTGCTCGATCCACTTGAGGGCTTGCTGAATGACCTGCACGTCAAGATTTTGCATGGAGGGTCTCAAACCGATACTTCAACCGAGGACCACTGCCTGATAGGCAGACGGCACATCGACTCAGTATGGGTCTTTGAACCTGGCGATGATTGCCTGATCAAACGACACTATTGCCCATTTCGATTTAAGATTTGAGGCCAGCGCCTGTAACCGTATGTAAAGGCTGCCCGAATCAATCAGAACGCCCCACACCTACAGCACATGAAAAATGTAATCAGTTGGCCGCTGCTCATCGAGCGCCAAGCCAACCCGGTGAAGCTGCTGGCGCAATGCGGGAGCATCGGCGCGGACCTTCCAGTTGGAACGACCAGGTTGCACGTTTCCAGCATCATAACGAGCAATCGCCTCGTCGAGCTGCAGGCGATCGGGTAGGTACACCGCTAGCGCATTTCCCTTCCATGCAGCCACGTTCAGCCCCAACGTTTCACACAGCGCGATTTTTGCCTGCGCATCCTCTCTGTCAGCGTGGCGGGAGCGTTCGATCTGATCAGCAAGAACCGGATCAACGATCCGATCTGTAAACAGTACCTCGCCCTCCTCCCAGACTTCTGGCGGGCAAATCTTGTGTTGCGGATCAAGCGTAATGAACGGACTGACCTCCGCCGGGTATATACGGCACACCAGCGGCCGCTCTTCATAGATACCGCAACGACCGTCATCGCCCAGGTTTTGGCATTGCACCAGCGCATTGCCCGCAAACACTGCAACGACTCGCACGAGGGAGTTACCGCAACGCACCTCGACTGCGCGTCCTGCGGCGTGGGCAAACTGTTGCGGCCCAGCAGTCCAGATCGATTGCTCGAACGCCTCCAGCATGATCGCGACCTCATGCCCTCTATCCAACCACTGCCTTGTCTCGTTCAACGTCAGTGGAACTAAACGCCCCTTGCAGCAGATCCCGCAGCCACTGCACGCAAACCGGATGCTGTTGTTTTGCATATCGCTACTCGCCCGTATGTTCGACTTTCCACGGAAGTGCCCACCTACAGCGCAGGCAGGCCTTGGTGCTTCTCGGGAGTATGTGAAATGCATAGCGGGTGCGTTTGCTCGATCGAGTGGCATCTTTGCTTGATTCAATCGATCTCAAGTACGTAAAAGTGGTGCGCGGCGGGATCCACCGCAGCGGGGTGACGTGAGCCTAGGCGAGCTTTACGGCGGGCCGTGGAGCGTGAACCAACCCGTGGTGGCCTCGATGACGCCCCACAGTTTCGGCGGGATTGCGATCTGCGAAACGCGTGCCGGGTTCAGCACCGTTTGAATCTGATCGTCGTGGCCTTTTTCTGCCAGCTCCACCCACTCAGGATTGATGACAAGGCCCTGCCCAACCGCAACAAGCGACATCCCGAGTTCAAGCGCTTCCTCGGCTTGGCGAGGCGTCTTGATCTGCCCGGCGGCAATCACTGGAATGCGTCCGTCGACATGGTCCAGAATCACCTTTGCCGTAGTCTGGGCGCCCTGCCCATCGACGGGCACCGTTTCCAGGATGCTTCCCAAGGAGACGTGGACATAGTCGATAGCGCTTTCGATCAGTGCATCGACAAGCACGCAGGTGTCGTCGATGCGCAATCCATTTTCGCCAGGCTCATCTGGCGAAATGCGAAAGCCGAACAGGAACGGCCGATCAGCGTGCGCCTTGATGACGCGATGAACCTCATGCACAACCGCCAATGGAAAACGCAGACGGTTCTCGAGTGAGCCGCCCCACTCGTCATCGCGCTGGTTGAACTGTGGTGAGAAGAAATTCTGGATCAGAAATCCGTGGGCGCCATGCAGCTCTATACCATCAAATCCTGCCTCGATGGCACGACGTGCCGCGTCACCAAACGCCTGAATAACGTCGTGGATTTCTTGCTTGGTCATTGCCCGCGGGGTGGCGGAAACATTGAACGGCCCTGCGTCGGTGCTCACTGCACTGGCACTGACAACATCCGGCACCAACTCCGAAACGGCCTTGTTACCCGCATGGAACAACTGCAGCACTGCCGTTGCACCCCCGCGCTTCGCGGCCGTGGCCAAGCGCTTGAGACTGGGAACGAAGGTGTCGTCGAAAGCCGCAAACTCGTCGGTGAAGCCAATCCCGTTTGCGAGCACATGCGTGCAACCGGTGATCACCAGACCGACACCGTTTACCCGACGCTGGTAATACGCAATTTCCTCGTCGGAGACTGTACCGTCCGCGTTGCCGGCCCACGTCGTCATGGGGGCCATCGCTACGCGATTACGCAACTCGATGCCGTTGTCGAACACAAACGGTTCGAACACCTTACGCATAACCTGATTCATTTGAGTACCCAAAAAAACGGGTTGAACGCGCCCTTCTCAACCCAGCGTCAATACGCGCCGAATGGAGGAGGATCGCAATTGAATGCCTTCAGCGGCTTCACGTCCTGACAGTCACTGGGTGACGTCGACGGCACGCCTGTGCATTGGGCTCATTCGACCACCGTGCACGGTGAGCTTTGCCAGAGCTGCATCCATTTCCAACAGCTCGGCGGACGTCAGCTTCACGTTGACGGATGCCAGGTTATCCTGCAGGTGATCGAGCTTGCGCGTGCCCGGAATCGGAACGATCCAAGGCTTTTGCGCAAGCAACCATGCCAGCGCTATCTGGGCGGGAGTGGCATGCTTTTCCAGTGCGAACTGCCTGAGCAAAGCAATGATCGGCTCGTTCGCAGCCAGGTTCTCAGGCGTGAATCGCTCAAACCCCGAGCGCAGGTCGGTGTTGGCGTCGAACCTCGAACTGCCAGTCAGCGTACCGGGTAAATAGCCCATGCCCAGCGGGCCCCAGCACACAAAACCGATACCCAACTGTTCACAGGTATCCAGGACTCCGTTGTGCTCGACGCTTCTCTCCATGACGGAGTATTCGGTTTGGACCGCCGCCACGGGATAAACGGCATGCGCTCGGCGGAGGGTGCTTGCACTGGCCTCCGAGAGACCGAAGTGCAACACCTTGCCCTCTTTTACAAGGTCCTGGACAGTGCCCGCGACATCCTCGATCGGTACGTTCGGATCGACTCGGTGTTGATAATAGAGATCGATACGGTCGGTGCGCAGCCGCTTCAGCGAGCCTTCAAGCACCTTGCGGATATGTTCCGGGCGACTATTGAGTGCGCCGCCAGCATCCATGTCGAAACCGAATTTCGAGGCGATGACAACAGCATTGCGAAACGGCGAAAGCGCCTCACCCACCAATGCTTCGTTGGTATAGGGCCCATACACTTCGGCCGTATCGAAAAAAGTGACGCCCTGCTCATGGGCCGAGCGAATGACCTTGATACCCTGCTCTTTGCTCGCAGGCGCACCATAATTGGCGCTGATGCTCATGCACCCGACACCGAGTTCGGAGACTTCCAGCGAGCCCAGCTTGCGCGTATTTGTGACCCGTGCTCCGCTTACTGAGCCGCCAGCGCCTTTTGCGCTTTCCCGTGAAGCCGCCCAAGACAGCGGTGCAATGCTCAAACCGGTCCCAACCACCGCACCGCCAATCAAAACCTCCCGGCGACTAAAGCCTGGGTGATCCTGGGATGTGTTTTCTGATGTGCCACTAAGATACTGCTGCATGATCGCGTCCTACCTGTAACTTGCTGGCATGGGATAGACGTTGTTTAACCCCGTCGACACTCCGGGTTAATCTCGGTTTCAGTATGCGGCGCACTTGCCGGGATCATTTGCCCGTTTTGTCGGCATCAGTGCCTATTCCAAGGATTCCTCCGAGCATTTCAGTCAGCCAGCGGACCGCGCGCTTGTTTACAGAGGTTGATATGCCGTGTTCGATCGGCGATCGGCATTAATGAACTCGCCTCACAAGCCCGCTCAGTTCCATTCGGCTAATCAACCGGCAAAAACTGCCCTAAGCTGAGGCTCCCAGCTAACTCAAGGGAGCAGATGATGACAGACGTAACAGTGGTGATCGGCGCCGGATCGATCGGCCAGGCAATCGCTCGCAGGGTCAGCGCAGGCAAGCATGTGCTGCTCGCGGATATCCGCCAAGAGACCGCCGAAGCCGCCGCCAAGGTGCTCAACGACGCCGGATTCGAGGTCAGTACGGCCGTGGTCGATGTCGCCTCCCGAGACTCGGTTCAAGCCTTGGTTGAGACGGCCTCTGCCATCGGTGCCATCACCGGGGTGATCCACGCCGCCGGTGTCTCCCCCTCCCAGGCACCCCCCGCCACCATCTTGCGAGTGGATTTGTACGGCACGGCCCTGTTGCTGGAGCTGTTCGGTAACGTCATTGCCAAGGGTGGCGCTGCCATCGTCATCGCGTCGCAGTCCGGCCACCGCTTGCAGGCACTCACCGCCGAGCAGAACAAAGCCTTGGCGCTGACGCCCGTCGAGGCGCTTCTGGCGCTGCCGATGCTGCAGCCAGAGACCGTGACCGACCCTTTGCATGCCTATCAGCTCTCCAAACGGGGCAACTCGCTGCGCGTGGCCGCCGAGGCCGTCCGTTGGGGCAAGCGTGGCGCGCGGGTCAACACGATCAGCCCCGGCATCATCTTCACCCCGCTGGCACGCGATGAGCTCAACGGACCGCGCGGCGCGGGATACCGCAGCATGATCGAGTCCTGCGCTGCCAAGCGTGGCGGCACGCCGGATGAAGTAGGCGCCGTCGCCGCGCTGTTGATGGGCCCCGAAGGGACGTTCATCACGGGCAGTGACTTCCTCATGGACGGTGGTGTGACGGCCCAGTACTGGTGGGGCGAGGGTCAATAACGCGGGTAGACAGCTGGCGGCCGGTCAGGCCTGCTGGCGCGCCCATTCGCGCACGGCTTCCGCGAACATCCGCAACGCCATCGGCGGGTGTCGGTTAGCCGGGTAATACAGACAGGCCCCGCCATAGGACGGCCCCCATTCGGGCAGCAGATGGACCAGCGTCCCCGCCTGCAGGTGCGCGTCCACCTGGTTTTCAGGCACCCAGGCAATACCGATACCAGAGACTGCGGCCTCGATCATCAAGTTGATGTTGTCCATCGTCATCGGCCCATCGACATCGATGCTGGCCGATTTGCCCAGGTGATCGAGATCCCAGCGGAACAGCGTGCCGCTGGCGAAGCGAAACCTGATGCAGCGATGCGACTTGAGGTCGTGAGGCACCTTCGGGGCCGGGTGGCGCGTCAGATATTCGGGCGACGCCACGGCAGCGAATCGGATATCCGGGCCAAACCGCACGGCGATCATGTCTCGGGGCACATCGTCATACAGCCGAATGCCGGCATCGAAACCGTCGGCGACGATGTCGACCAAGCGACTGTCGGCCACGCATTCGATATGGATCTTGGGATTGTCCCGCAGAAAATCTGGCATGACGTGGCGTATCAGCGGCTTGAAGGACGATTCCGAGGCGCTCAGGCGGATGGATCCGGACGGCGTGCTGCGCTCGGACGTGACGTCATTCACCGCGCATTCCAGGTCTGTCAGAAGCGGTTGCACCCGCAGAAACAGAGCCTCCCCGGCCTCGGTCAGTGCCACCGAACGGGTTGTGCGGTTGAACAAGCGCAACTCCAGGCGAGCCTCCAGGCCTCTCATCGAATGGCTCAGCGCGGAGGGAGAAACACCTAGCGTCTTGGCCGCACCGGTAAAGCTTTTTTGCTCGGCAATCGCGACAAAGGCGGTTAGCTCAGGAACACCCGTGCGGTTCATTAGTGAATATCCCTCAGCTACCCATTAAGTGAAATGCCAATTGTTGAACATGTCACACGAGTTTAGAGTTTACATCCCCTCTACCTCTTTGCGAAGGAGACGAAACATGCTGAAACGTCAGCTCGGCAAAAGCGGCTTGGAAGTGTCGGCCCTGGGCCTGGGATGCATGGGCATCAGCTTCGCCTACGGCCCAGCGCTGGAGAAGCAGGCCGCGATTGCCTTGATCCGCGACGCCTTCGACAAAGGTGTGAATTTTTTCGATACCGCAGAGGCCTATGGGCCGTTCAGCAAT
This sequence comes from Pseudomonas reidholzensis, assembly GCF_900536025.1. GTDB lineage: Bacteria > Pseudomonadota > Gammaproteobacteria > Pseudomonadales > Pseudomonadaceae > Aquipseudomonas > Aquipseudomonas reidholzensis. The sequence goes on along the minus strand of NZ_UNOZ01000019.1, from coordinate 151,801 downwards.
GAAGCGCTGCTCGGCGAAGCCCTTGCACCGATGCGCGACCAGGTCGTCATCGCCACCAAGTTCGGCTTCAAGCATGGCTTGCCTGCTGAAGGCTTGGACAGCCGTCCCGAGACGATCAGGAAGGTGGTGGAACACTCCCTGCAGCGTCTGAACACCGACCGTATCGAGCTGCTCTACCAGCACCGTGTCGATCCTCAAGTGCCCGTGGAAGACGTTGCGGGTACGGTCAAAGACTTGATCGAGCAAGGCAAAGTCCTGCATTTCGGGATGTCCGAAGCCGGGGTCGATGCGATCCGCAAAGCCCATGCCGTGCAGCCGGTTGCAGCCCTGCAGAGCGAGTATTCGCTGTGGTGGCGTGAGCCGGAGCAAGACATCCTGCCCGCCCTGGAAGCGCTGGGTATCGGCTTCGTGCCTTTCAGCCCGCTGGGCAAAGGGTTCCTCACCGGGGCCATCGACGCCAACACCCGATTTGCAGAGGGCGACTTCCGTAACGTCGTGCCGCGCTTTACCGAAGAAAGCCGCGCTGCAAACGCCAGATTGGTCGACGTGCTCGGCGACATCGCCGAGGCCAAAGGCGCTACCCGCGCTCAGGTAGCGTTGGCTTGGCTGCTGGCACAAAAACCCTGGATCGTGCCGATCCCGGGCACGACCAAACTGCATCGGCTCGAAGAGAACACGGCGGCCGCCAGCCTCAGTCTGAGCACGAGCGACCTGGCGTCCATCGCGATCGCGCTTGAGCAGATCGAGATTGTTGGCGACCGCTACCCCGCGCACCTGCAGAAAAACGTCAACCGCTAAGGCCTCCCCGTTGCACAGCGGCTACTGGGTAGGCCAGTCATAAAACCTGGTAAAACTTTCGCAATGATCGTCAGTAGTGATCCGCGATATTATGGACGCCCCGAATGCTTGGCAATCGAACGCTGCGAAGCGCAGCTCGGACTCGCCGATACACCGGCGAGCCCCGGCACTCTTCGTCAGGCGCAACGCCAATACCTAGCCTGCACCTGGATCCAGGAATCCAGTGCCTTAGACTGTGAGCAAGCAGTGACTGATTCCAACAGCCACGATAACACCAGCCGTTTTGCCTGCGTCGGATGTGGCGCTTGTTGTCGAGGACGCTTCGTTCCACTGACCTTGGCGGAGACCCTTGCCTGGCTTCGTCGGGGTCATTCGGTTGCAGTCTTGCTGGAGGGCTTCGATGAGTCGGCATGGCCCTCAGGGGCCCCTGAGTTTGACTACAACCTGTTGCGGTCGGCGCCTGTGGCCTGCGGAGCAGGTTCACTTCAGGTGACGGCAATCTTCGCCGCCAACGTGATCCCGCAATGCCCTAACCTGGGGGCAGACGATCTCTGTGCGATCTATACCGAGCGGCCTTTGGTGTGCCGCATCTACCCCATGGAAATCAACCCGTTCATCGCGCTCGCACCGTCTTCCAAAGACTGCCCACCGGAAAGCTGGGAGCAAGGAAACCTGCTCGGTTCGGACCGCGAACTAACCCATCAGATCCTGCAGTCACGCCAGGCAGATCGAGATGATGCCCAGCGCAAGGTACAACTATGCGAGGCACTGGGGCTGACCACCGCGGCGTGGAAAGGCAATGGTTTCACCGTCTACATGCCCACGGTCGAGCGTATGTTGGCGGCCCTCGAGGGCCTGGCTTCTGAGGGCCAGACGACGCAGCCCTGGCGGATCAGAGCAGACGATGTCGCGCTACACGAAGCGCTCGAAGATCGCTCGTTTGCCCTGCAAACAACAGCCAGTGCCGATTACATCTTCCATCAGCTGTAAGTTTCATGCGCTCAGTTATTGATCTCGCTAATATCCAATAGAAGTACATGCACGCCCAACCGTGCGGGCATCTGCGTATGCTGCTCGTTCACGACGCCAGTAGAAGAAAACCCAGACTCACGGGATCTCCTTGGCTGATCTGTACTCAATGCCAGTGGGCTGAGCGTCTTACAAGGAAGAGCAGCTATGGAACACGCGACACGCATTCATGCCTACGGGGGGCCAGAAGTCCTCACTTACGAGCCTGTTGACGTGGGGGCTCCTGGACCGGGTGAGCTCAAGCTGCGCCAGACCTTCGTCGGCGTGAACTTTCATGATGTCTATGTAAGATCAGGCTCATACCGCACGCTTTCATTGCCCGGCATTCCCGGCCTCGAAGGGGTTGGCTACGTCGAGCAGATCGGCGCCGGTGTAACGGGTTTTCAGGTAGGTGATCGCGTGATCTACCTCTCATCCAAATACGGTGCTTATGCCACGTCACGGCTTGTTAGCGCTGAGGTGGCGATCCCGCTACCGTCAGGCATCAGTGAAGCTGATGCCGCCGCGTGCTATTTGAAAGGCCTCACCGTGCAGATGCTGCTGCACAAGCTGAGCCCTGTTCGACCCGGCTCGTGGGTGCTGATTCATGCAGCTGCTGGCGGGGTCGGTCAGTTGCTTGTGCAAGGCGCGCTGAAGCTCGGGGCCAATGTCATTGGCACGGTTGGATCGCCGGAAAAAGCCGACCTGCTGCGCAAGATGGGATGCAAACACACCATCCTCTACCGGGAAGTGGATTTCGTCGAAGCCGTCCACTCGATCACCGAGCAGCGCGGGGTCGACATCGTTTTTGATAGCGTGGGCAAAGACACGTTCGCGGGATCGCTGGAGGTTCTGACCTTGCGCGGTTCGCTGATCAACTTTGGGCAGGCCTCAGGTGCTATTGCGCCTGTGGACGTCTCGACGTTGGCGGCCAAATCCCTGACCTTGTCGAGGCCGATCATTTTCCATTACCTGACGCGGCGAGCGGACCTCGAGGAACTCAGCGGGCTGCTGTTCCAAGCGCTGCTGGACGGGGATCTACGCGTGGAACCACCGATCACGTTTGCCCTGAAAGATGCTCACCAAGCGCATGCGTTACTGGAGTCCAGGAAAACAGCGCAATCAATCGTCCTGCGCGTGTGATCAGCAGCGCACAACCGCCTGACTTTGCCAGCCAGCGGTTATGGCCAATAATGAACGGCTAGGCCCTCGCTGGAATATCAGATGCAGACTGCTAACGCTGAATTGGTGGAAACACTCACGCTCCGCGAGCTGCGGGCCTTTTGCCTGATCTGCGAATTGCGCAACCTGAGCCAGGTCGCGCTGGTGATGGGGATCAGCCAGTCCTCGGTATCCCAGCTGGTTCAGCGCTGGCGGGAGATCGTCGGCGACCCGCTCTTCGTCAGGGCGCGCTATGGGGTAACGCCGACAGAGGCAGCGGCAAACCTGCATGTGAAGATCCAGCCCCTTGTCCACGAAATAAAACTGGCCATTGCCGAGCCGACCGGGTTCATCCCGGCGAAATCGGATCGGGTGTTCAGCATTCATATGTCAGACATTGGCCAGCTGGTCTTTCTGACGGAGCTGAACGCCTTTCTCAATCGGGTGGCGCCGCAGGTTCGCTTGCGGGTCGAGAACCTGCCGTGGAATGTCGTCGAAGAGGCGCTCGCCTCCGGCGCGCTGGACGCGGCCATCGGGTCGTTGCCGATGATCAAGGGGCGCGTGCACGCTCGGACCCTCCGCCGAGAGCACTACGTGACGGTCATGCGGAAAAAACACCACTTGGCCAAAGCGCCATTGGACCTGACAGCGTACGGCGCCGCTGAGCACCTCGTCATCGACTCCACGAGTAGCGGGCATGGCCTGGTCGAAGAGGTATTGCGTGCGAGCGGTATCAAACGAAGGATCGGCCTGACGGTCCCTCATTATCTGGCGGTCGAGTCAGTGCTCGCGAAAAGCAACTATATCCTCACGGTGCCACACGTGGCGGTTTCAGCGTTCAGCTCGCCCGCGGCCTTCCACATCACGCCCACGCCGCTTGATCTACCAACCTTCGATATCCGTGTTCACTGGCATGAACGCAGCCATGAGGACCATGGCGTGCAGTGGCTGCAGACATCCATCGTCGAGCTGTTCGCTCAGTGAGACCCTCACAACGCGCCTGAACCGCAGCCTTGCCCCCACCCTTTGCACAAACAACCGTCCAGATATTGGCAAGACTAATATCTGCTATAGGCGTAGGCCAATGGTGCCGAGCACAGCTCGACGCTACCGTGTAACACCCCTTCGGGCAGCCTTCAAACCCTCATCCGGAACAGTGGAGTGACGTAATGGAACCTGGCACCAATCGCAAAAGCGTCATTGTGACTGACGATGCGCCCTCGGCCTTGGGCAGCTATTCGCAAGGCATCATCAACGCGGACAAATCACGCCTCTACACCTCCGGCCAGGTCGGACTGGACCCCACGACACTTGAGCTGGTTGACGGTGTCGAGGCGCAAATCCGCCAGACCTTTGCCAACATCGCGGGTATCTGCGCAGCGGCCGGCGCCTCACTGGAACATATCTCGAAATTGACCGTTTACCTTGTATCCCGTGATGACTGGAGCATGGTGAATCAGGTAATGGCTGAGTTGTTCACCAAGCCTTTTCCGGCGCGCACCGCCGTTGGCGTCGTTTGGCTCCCTCTAGGCGCCCTGGTAGAAGTCGAAGCGGTGGTGGACCTGTCCGGCACTGGCAAGTAGTCGTTTTTATAGAGTTCAACTATTCATGATGGCCATTCAGTCGCAACCAAGCGTCGTGATCTCCATGGCGGCATTTGCCCTCGCCGCGTGTATCACTCCAGGGGCTTCGAACATTGTCGCTCTGAGCTATGGGTCCCAGTTTGGCGTGGCCCGCAGCCAGCGTCACGCGCTGGGCTCGGCGCTGGGCTTTACCCTGATCATGGTGCTGACCGGGTTTGGCCTGCACGAGGTGCTGGAGCGCTGGCCCGTATTAACGGATTTCATCCGCTGGGCCGGGACTGCATTCTTGCTGTATCTGGCCTGGAAGTTGGCCGCTGACAATGGCCAACTGTCATCGGCCAAGCCAGCCGAGCGCCCCGCGTTCTGGCGCGCCGCCACCCTCCAGTGGTTGAACCCCAAGGGCTGGATGGTTGCCGCCGCGGGCATCGGCGCCTTTGCCGCCGATGGCGAAGCCAGCACCGTATGGATGCTCTGCCTGATCTGTTCCATCGTCTGTTATGTGTCGGTGGCCAGCTGGCTGTTTGCGGGTGCGTACCTGCGCCGCTTTCTGACCAGTACACGCCGGATTCGCAATTTCAATCGCACCATGGCAGCCGTTCTGGCGGGTTCGGCAGTCTCGCTGCTGTTCCTGTAAACGCTAACGTGGGTGACTATTTCGTGCTCGTTGCGTCAACCTGGGCGATGCGGACCTGGTCACCGCTGCTCAGGCCATCCGGTGGGTTGGCAATCACCTGGTCGGCCAGGCTGATGCCATCCGCAAACTCCAGGTAGGTGCCGTGGTCGCGGTTCACCTTCACCGGCTTGAGTTGCACGATGCCCTCCCCGTCCACGGTGGCTATCTGCATGCCGTGCTTGCCGACGATCAACGCACTGGGTGGCAAGCTGACCGTCGACGGAGCCAGGGTGCCTTCGAACTGAACGGTCGCGAACGAGCCCGGCAGCAGCTCACCCTGGGCGTTGTCCACGCTCAACTGAACACGCATCGCGCCTGTTCCCGCATCCACCGCCCGAGCCAGCGATTGCACCGTTGCATCGAAGGTCTTTGCGGGGTGCTCAGGCACTCTGAGCGTGGCGCGGGCGCCAGCCTGCACCCACGCCAGCTGACGTTGCGGCACACTCACGTAAACCCGCAGTTTGCTGATGTCGGACACCACGAACAGTTCACTGCCCGCCGTCATGCCAACATTGATCAACGCCCCGACATCGGTGTTGCGGGCCGTCACCACCCCCTCGAACGGCGCGATGATGCGGGTATAACCCTGAAGTGCCTGGAGCCGGTCGACGTTCGCTTGCGCTTCGTTCACTTGCGAGCGCTTGGTGGCGAGGTCACCCAGGCGCTCTTCCACCTCCTGGCGCGACACGGCCTGGCTTTCGCTGAGCTGCTGCCACCGTTTTGCAGTGGAGCTGGCCAGCGTCATTTCGCTGCGAGCAGTCGCCAGCTGCGCACGGGCCTGACGCAGTTGCTGATCGAGCTCCGGCGCATCGATTTCTCCCAACAGCTCACCCGCCTTGACCGGTGACCCGATGTCCTTGTCCCAGCGTTTGAGGTAACCACTCACGCGCGCATACAGCGGCGCACGCGACCAGGCCTCGATACGCCCTGGAAGCTGCAGAGAGGCCGGCGTCACCACGCTGGGCGCGACCAGGGCTACGGTCGCGATGCGCTTGCGCTCCGACACCTGGTCAAGCTGTACGGCCTGGGAATGGCGACTCATGAGGCCGAACACGACGATGGCCCCCGCAGTCGCCAGCCCACCCAGAATGAACCAGGTTCGGCCAAGCCCGCGGGTACTTGCAGTGGCTTTCACAGACATATCAGATCGCTCCAGGAACGGGGTGCTGCACAGGTGCAGTACGGAAATCGTGGCGGTGAACGAGGCTGAACAACACGGGCACGAACAGCAGGGTCGCTACCGTAGCGAACAGCAGGCCGCCGATCACGGCGCGCCCCAGCGGGGCATTCTGCTCACCGCCCTCGCCCATGCCCAAGGCCATCGGGAGCATGCCCAGGATCATCGCCAGGGCCGTCATCAACACCGGCCGCAGGCGTGCGATGCCGGCCTCCAGGGCGGCTGCGGTCGAGTCTCTGAGGGCTTCGAGTCGCTCGCGGGCGAAGCTGATGACCAGCACGCTGTTGGCCGTGGCCACGCCCATGCACATGATTGCCCCGGTAAGGGCTGGCACAGACAACGTGGTGCCTGTGGCGAAGAGCATCCAGACGATGCCGGCGAGTGCCGCAGACAGCGCCGACACGATGACCGCCGGATCGCGCCACGACTGGAAGTTGATCACGATCAGCAGGTAGATCAGCACGACGGCGCCCAGCAGGCCGTACACCAACCCCGAAAACGCACGCTCCATGGTCTGGACCTGGCCCAGCAGGTTGACGGTGCTGCCACGCGGCACGTCCCCAGCCATCGCTGCGATGATCGAGCGGATGTCCTTGGCGACCGCACCAAGATCACGGTCCTGGGTCGCCGCGTGGATCTGCACCATGGGCTGCACGTTGTATTGGCTGACCATCCCGCTGCCGGTTGTGCGCTCAAAATCAGCAACCGCGCCCAGGGTCGTGACCGTGGCGGTGCTGCCATTGCCCACGGGCAGGTTCGCCAGGGCAGACAACGCGTCCAGGCGGGGCTGTGGCGTCTGCAGCACGATCGGGTAGCTCACGCCATTCGCCGGGTTGAGCCAGTACGTGGGGGCCACCTGGCTGCTGCCGGCCAGGTTCACCACCAGGCTGTTGGTCACATCACGGGTGGTCAGGCCCAGCAGCTGGGCTTGAGTGCGATCCAGGACGACGTTGAACACCGGCGCCTTGTTGGACTGCAGGATGCGCGCATCGGCCAGCCCTGGCACGTTGCGAATCCTCTTGAGCAATTGCTGGGCGTACGCGAAGTTCGCGTCTACGTCGTTACCGCGGATCTGGATATCGATCGGCGCCGGCGCACCGAAGTTGAGGATCTGGCTGACGATATCCGCTGGCGGGAACGAGAACGTGGTGTCCGGGAAGCGCTCGGGCAACACCTCCCTGAGCGTTCTGACGTAGTCCTCGGTGGGTTGATGACCCGGGCGCAAGGCAATCTGGAAGTCGCCGTCCTGCGAGCCCATGACCCCTGTGTTGTTGTAGGTCAGGTTGATGTTGCTGGGAGGCAGGCCGATGTTGTCCACCAGGGTGGTGATTTCTTCAGCGGGGATGACGCTGCGAATCGCTTCTTCGATCTCGGCGAAGCGCGAGGCGGTTTCCTCGACGCGCGTGCCCACCGGCACCCTGACGTGCATCAGCACCTGGCCAGAATCCACGGACGGGAAGAAGTTGCTACCAATGAACGGCACCAGCCCGAACGACAACATCACGACCGCCATGAACCCCAGCAGGAAGGCCTTGCGTCGACGCAATGCGGCCTCCAGCACGCGCTGATAGCGCTGGCGAAAGCGCTCGAAGCGGGCCTCGAAACCCTGCTGAAAGCGCACCAACGGGTTGCGCGATGGGCCTTGAGGCGCGCCCTGTGCCGGGTGTGGCTTGAGCAGGTACTTGGCCATCGTCGGCACCAGCGTGCGCGACAGAATGAACGAGCAGACCATGGCGAAGATCACGGCCAGCGCCATCGGCACGAACAGGTACCGCGACACCCCGTCGAGGAAGAACATCGGGACGAAGGCAATACAGATGCACAGGAGGGACACGAAGGCCGGCGTCACGATCTGCCGAGCACCGTCGAGGATCGACGTCTCCACGTCCTTGCCCTGTTCAAGGTGCCAGTTGACGTTCTCGATGGTCACGGTTGCATCGTCGACCAGAATGCCGATGGCCAGTGCCAAGCCGCCCAGGGTCATCAGGTTGAGGGTTTCGCCTAGCGCTGCCAGGAGGGTCAGAGAGCCAAGGATGGCCAGAGGGATCGAGACCGCGATGATCACGGTCGACCGCCAGCTCCCCAAGAACAGCAAGATCATCACGCTGGTCAGCGCCGCGGCAATGGCGCCTTCAAGCACCACCCCTTTGATCGCTGCCCGGACGAACAGCGACTGGTCGTTGATCGGCTGAACGTTCAATGCTTCCGGCCAGCCGGGTTTGAGGGTCTCGATCTGTTGACGGATGCCATCGACAATCGCCAGCGTGGAGGCCGAACCATTTTTCAGCACAGACATCAGCACCGAGCGACTGCCATCGACATGGACGATGTTGGTTTGCGGGGCGTTGCCATCGTGGACATCAGCCACATCGCGAAGGTAAAGGGTGCTGCCATCGACCACCTTGACCGGCAGCATCTCGAGCTCCTCGATGGCCGAAGGCGCGCCGTTCAGCTGCAGGGTGTATTCCAGCTCGCCCATTTTCTGGGTACCTATCGGCACCAGGATGTTGTGCGCAGCCAGCGCCGCGGACACGTCCTGGGCTGACAAACCCCGCGCTTGCAGCGCTTGCGGGTTGACGTCGATCTGCACCTGACGCTGCTTGCCCCCGTAAGGCAGTGGCATCACATCGCCGAGCAGCACTCGGGTATCGCCGGGGTGCGCACGGTGTTCATGCCGAGGTCGAACAGTTGCTGCTCGGACAGCCCCTCGCCAGACAGCGCCAACTGCAGGATCGGCACGGTGGCGGCGTTGTAGTTGAGGATCACCGGGGGCTGAATACCCGCCGGCATCTGCCGCAGGGCGACCTGCGATGCCGCAGTGATCTGCGCATTGGCCACCGCAATGTCGACGCCGGGCTGGAAGAAGATCTTGACCACGCCAACACCAGGGTAGGTGTTGGACTCGATGTGTTCGATGTCGTTGACCGACGCCGTCAGCAGGCGCTGGAACACCGTGGAGATGCGCCCGGCCATTTGATCAGGCGGCAGACCCGTGTACTGCCAGGCCACGGCGATCACCGGGATGCGGATTTCAGGGAAGATGTCGGTCGGTGTGCGCAACGCCGTCAGCGGGCCCACGATCAACACCAGCAAGGCCATCACGACAAAAGTATAGGGGCGACGCAAGGCCACCATCACGGTACGTATCAGCACTGACGCCTCCGGTTTCTTTTTAGGCTAAGTTCGATACGTCATGACTCGACCCCGCTGTTCGACATGGCGCGAATCTAGCGACACACAAGAAAGGCGACTACACCGCGCAAACGACATATGGCTGTGAGGGGGATTCATCAATAGCGCCAAGCCGGCGGTATTGCGGGGACGGGGCTCTGAGAGCACTTCGAGGAGATACAATTTGAAAAGATTGCTGCGGGCCGAAGAAGGCCCCGTCAGCCGCGCGGACACTGCTCATGAGGATCCTGCCATCGGGCTGATGACGGGGATCCTCTGCACTGAGCAACACGGCTGCAGAAATGCTAGGACGTAAGCACCGACGAGCGCTTCAGCGATGGCAGCTGATGTTTCTGCGGCTGCTGCCACGCCAGCTGTACCTGGACATCCATTGCGGCATCCAGGACCTTCTTAGCCCAACCCTCGTCTTGCGGATCGACCACCACCACTCGAAAACCGTGCTGGCGACCTTCAAGCCGCACGCCGTCGGAGTCATCGACGTGCAGATCGATATCGAATGCCGGCGGGTATTTCGAAGGGGGTTTGACGACCCCGTGCAGGTTCAGCACATGCTGGTGCCGGTCACTGTTGACCACCCCGTCGACGCGGATGCCGTACAGCATGAGCCAGCGCCGGATATAGGACGGTGTGCGCCCGGAGGAGGTATAGATCCAGACGCTGTAGCCCTGGCGGCGCAAGTCACGGATCAGCGAACGCGTGCCGATGCGCAGGGGCTCGCCCAGCCAGCGATGGATAAACATCGGCAGCCGGCTGTGCTCGGCGGCGCTATGGTGAGGCAGGCAGGCCAGCGTGTCATCGACATCGAATGAAATGCGAACCTGTGGCCGCCTGCACATGCGTTCGATGGCGTGCCACGCCCGGAGAACGTGCGTTCGGGTGGTTTCGAGCACTGTAGACCGGCCCATCAGCGACCCTCCTGACAGACACGCGTGTAGCTGCCACTCAGGAAAAACGCGCTGGGATCAGGGGCCTTCGCTTCGAGGAAGGCCGCGTATTTCTTCTTGATCTTGGGCAGTTCGTACAATGCCTTGACACCATGTTTAGCGGAGTTGCGGATGACCGAGGACGGGTTGAAGTAACCTTCGGCGTTATCCAGTGTGAGCACGAACGGGGGCAGCCCCGCGCGCATCAGCAGGTAACTGACGATCAGCGACCCGGTGCGGTTATTGCCTTCGATGAACAGTTGCGGCTTGCTGAGGATTCGCACGTAAACGCCGGCCGCGCGTTTCCAGACCGAGTCACTGCGGTACGCCCAATACCAGTTGTACAGATCCTTGATGCCACCTTCGACATTGTTGAAGAAGTGCTCCTCGGTCGCGGCCAGGTGCTGGGCAAACTCGCGGCGGCGCGCCGGGTCAGTGCCACACAGCACGGTGGCATTAATTTCCAGCATCAGGTTCAGTTGCTGAAGATCGAGCAGGTCGACACCCTGTGCGACATAGTCGTCAATCAGCGCATAGCCTTCAACGACATTGAGCAGCACCTCGTCGGTGAACGGGTCGCGCGGCTCGGTGAAGTGCTGGCTGAGTTCGCAAAAACGGGCCTGCACCTCGCGCAGTGCACGTTCTACCGCTGGCAGGTCAAGACGACGCGTCGAACGCATTGGAATCCTGATAAGCATTGAAAATAAGGTAAAGCAGCCGGACGCTTGTGCCTCTGGGGGCAAGCGTCCGGCTGCTCTGGGCAGGCACGGCAATCAGCTGAACTTGCCGCTGATGTAGTCGTTCGTCAGCTGTTCGCGCGGGTTCTGGAAGATCTGCGCGGTCGGGCCCATTTCGACCAGGTAGCCGGTACGGCTGCCCTGAGAGATGTCGACCGAGAAGAACGCGGTGGTGTCTGCCACACGAATCGCCTGCTGCATGTTGTGGGTGACCAGCGCGATGGTGTAATCCTTCTTCAGCTCGACCATCAGCTCTTCTACCCGCCGCGTGGCGATCGGGTCGAGTGCCGAGCACGGCTCATCCAGCAGCAGCACTTCTGGCTCGGTGGCGATAGCGCGGGCGATGCACAGCCGCTGCTGCTGACCGCCGGAGAGGGACAGGCCGCTGACCTTGAGCTTGTCTTTGACCTCATCCCACAGTGCGGCGCCCTGCAGTGCGTGCTTGACGCGATCGCCCAGGTCGCCCTTGTAGCGATTGAGGCGCAGGCCGAACGCGACGTTGTCGAAAATGCTCATCGAGAACGGGTTCGGCTGCTGGAATACCATACCGATGTAACGACGCACGACCACCGGGTCTACGCCTTTGCCGTAGACATCCTGCCCCAGGAAGTGCACATGCCCTTCGAAGCGGAACCCTTTCACCAGGTCGTTCATGCGGTTGAGGCTGCGCAGCACGGTACTCTTGCCGCAGCCGGAAGGCCCGATGAAACCGGTGATCTTGTTCTTCTCGATCGGGACATGGCTGTCGCGTACCGCCATGAAGTTACCGTAGAAGATCTTGTCCAGCTTGCAGTCCATGACCACTGGTGACGGGCTCACCAAGGGAGCGGTTCTTTGCGCTGTTGAGGTGTTCACGTTCAGGTGCTCCCGCTCTCAATACTTGGGCTTGCCGAAGATCCGGCTCAAAATGTTGACTACCAGCACGATCATGACCAGTACCAGCGAGGCCGCCCAGGCGAGCTCGAGCTGGTTGTCGAACGGCATGCCGGAGAAGTTGTAAATCAGTACGGCCAGCGATGCCGTGGGGTTCATTACCGCCAGGTCGCCGTCGTGGTAGATCCAGTAGTTGCTGAACAGCGCGGTGAACAGCAGCGGCGCTGTTTCGCCTGCGGCGCGCGCCACGGCCAGCATGACGCCGGTGAGGATGGCCGGCATGCCGGTAGGCAAGACGATTTTCCAGATCACCTGGGCACGGGTGCAGCCCATGCCATAAGCGGCATCTTTCATGATCTTGGGCACCATCTTCATCGCCTCTTCGGCGGTCAGCACGACGATCGGCAGCATCAGTACCGCCAATGCGACACCCCCTGCCGGCGCCGAGTAGGTGCCCGTGGTCATCACCACCAATGCGTAGGCGAACACGCCGGCCAGAATCGACGGCAAGCCGGTGAGCATCTTGGCGGCGAAGCGCGAAGCGTTCGCCAGCTTGCTGTCCGGGCCCAGTTCGGCGAGGAAGACCGCCGCCAGGATACCGACCGGCACGGCGATGGCTGCAGCAATGCCGACCATGACGAAGGTACCCGCCATCGCGTTACCAAAACCGCCGCCCATCTCGAAGCCGGTCGGCGGCAGCTCGGTGAACACTTCCAGGCTCAGGCGTGCACCACCGCGGGTGATCAACATCCACAACACGGAAATCAGCGGCACGCTGGCCACCAGGGCCGCGAGCCACACCAGCGTGGTCAGCACCAGGCTGCGCAAGGCACGCCCTTCGAACCTGCGTTGCAGGCTGGGCAATGCCGAAACAGGCGTTGTCAGGTCGGTCATTATCGGTTCCCCCGCTGGGCGTAGAGCATGATCATCGAGCCGAGGACGTTGACCAGCAACGTGATGAACATCAGGACCAGTGCGGCGTACATCAGGACCTCGATCTCGTTCGGCCCGGCTTCAGGGAAGTTCAGGGCCAGCAGCGCCGCCAGGGTGTTGGCCGGAGCAAACACGGAAAGGGAAATGGTGTTGGCGTTGCCGACCAACATGGCCAGGGCCATGGTTTCACCCAGTGCGCGGCCCAGGCCGAGTACCAGCGAGCCGAAGATACCGGTGGCCGCAGAGGGCACCATGACCTTGAGGATCGCTTCCCAATGCGTGGTGCCCATGCCGTAGGCCGCCTGCTTGGTCTTCATCGGCACACTGGTCAACGCATCCTGCGAGACGGCGGCGATGGTCGGCAGGATCATGATGGCGAGCACCAAAGCTGCCGGGAGCAAGCCAGGGCCGCTCAAGGAGGTGCTGAAAAAGGGAATCCAGCCCAGTTCGCTGTTCAACCAGGTGGTCAACGGCCGAATCGCCGGGATCACCACATAGATGCCCCACAGGCCATAAACGACGCTGGGGATGGCCGCGAGCAGTTCGACGATGGTGCGAAACACCGCTGCGAGCTTGGCCGGCAAGAAATCCTGGGTAAGAAAGATGGCCATGCTGACGCCGAAAACCCCGGCAATCAGCAGTGCGATAAAGGCGCTGTACAGCGTGCCCCAAATCGCTGGGAGAATCCCGTATTTGCCTTGGTTGACGTCCCAGACGCTGCCGAACACCACGTCAAAGCCATGCTTTTCCATGCCTGGAAGGGCCTTGCGGCCTACTTCGTAGATCAGCGCGAAGACCAGCGCCAACACCAGCACCACACCGATGCGCGCGAGCGCACGGAAGGTACGGTCGACCAGGAAGTCTTTGGTGGAAGGTGGCCGGCAAGCAGAGTCGGGGTTGTCCGGTATGGCAAAAGGTGTGTTCATGGGTGAGTCCCGGGACAGAGGCAAACGCTCTCGGCGTCACGCCGAGAGCGTCCTGGCAAGTCTTACTGGATGTTGGCGGAGGCTTTGCGTACCTGATCGACAACCGACTGTGGCAGGGGGATGTAGCCCATCGAATCAGCGATCTTCTGGCCTTCGGTCAAGCTGTACTCGACCATTTCACGCATGGCCTTGGCCTTGGCCGGGTTACCGTTGTCCTTACGGAAGATCATCCAGGTGTAGGAGGTGATCGGGTAGGACTTGGCACCGTCCGGATCAGGCAGCCAGGCCACCAGGTTCTCCGGCATGCTCACCGCAGCCAGCGCTTCGGCACCGCTTTCGGCATTTGGCACGACGTACTGGCCAGCCTTGTTTTCCAACTGGGCGAAGTCGACCTTGGCCAGCTTGGCGAAGCCGTACTCGATGTAGCCAATGGAACCTGGGGTCTGGCGCACGGTGGCGGTTACGCCATCGTTCTTCGGCGACTTGATGAACTTGTCGGTGGCCGGCCAGTTGACCGTGTTGCCTTCACCCAGCGCTGCCTTGAACTCAGGGTTGATGGCCGACAGGTGCTTGGTGTAAACGGCGGTGGTACCGCTCGAGTCGGCACGCACGACCACGGTGATCGGGGTTGCCGGCAGTTTCAGATCAGGGTTGGCGGCGACGATCTTGGGATCGTTCCACTGGGTGATCTTGCCCAGGAAGATGTTGGAATACACTTCGCGGGACAGCTTCAGACCCTTGGGGTTGCCCGGCAGGTTGTACGCCAGGACGATTTCACCGGCGGTCATCGGCAGCAACTGCACGCCCTCGCCGACCTTGGCGATTTCTTCGGCTTTCATCGCCGAGTCACTGGCGGCGAAGTCGACGGTCTTGTTCAGGAAGTCCTGAACACCCGCCCCGCTCCCCTTGGACTGGTAGTCAACCGTGACGCCAGCGGTATTCTTGCTGAAGTCCTTGAACCAGGTGAGGTAGATCGGTGCAGGGAAGCTCGCGCCAGAACCGGTCAGGCGGACGTTTTCTGCAGCGAAGGTGGCCGAAGTGGCACAAAGCGAAACCGCAACGGCGAGTGCAGCAGACTTCATCAGGCGTATCATCGAACAGCGCTCCTTGTGATGGCGTCCACACTTTGCAGCAGCTGTGTTACAGCTTTATGACCATTGAGTGGCAACACGGGCGGCGTGCCGATTGTGAACGGGTTGTTTGTCACTCGTTGGTAACCAAATGCGACTAACACTTTGGCATCCTCTGCGACCCGAGTGCTCCCCGATGTCCTTGACCGAACACAGTTTGATAACGCGCATCCACCGCGAGTTGCGCGATCACAGTGATGAAGAGCTGGAACTGGAGCTGTGTGAAGACGGCCATGACCTAAACGCTTTGTTTGATGAGCACGTCGAGGACGGTAGCGAAAAGGCGGCGCGAAGGCTGTATTTCAGCGAATTGTTCCGACTTCAGGGCGAATTGGTGAAGCTGCAAAGCTGGGTAGTCAAGACGGGGCACAAAGTCGTGATCCTCTTCGAGGGGCGTGATGCCGCCGGCAAAGGGGGTGTGATCAAGCGCATTACCCAACGCCTCAATCCCAGGGTCTGCCGAGTGGCGGCCCTGCCCGCCCCGAATGACCGCGAACGCACCCAATGGTATTTCCAGCGTTACGTCTCCCATTTGCCGGCAGCGGGCGAGATCGTGCTGTTCGACCGCAGTTGGTACAACCGCGCGGGCGTCGAAAAAGTCATGGGGTTCTGCAACGACGACCAGTACGAGGAGTTTTTCCGTACCGTGCCAGAGTTCGAACGCATGCTGGCGCGCTCGGGTATCCAGCTGATCAAGTACTGGTTCTCCATTTCCGACCAGGAACAGCACCTGCGCTTTCTCAGCCGCCTGCATGATCCTCTCAAGCAGTGGAAGCTCAGCCCGATGGACCTGGAATCCCGTCGGCGCTGGGAGGCCTATACCAAGGCCAAGGAAATCATGATCGAACGCACGCACATCGCCGAGGCCCCTTGGTGGGTGGTGCAAGCCGACGACAAGAAGAAGGCACGGCTCAACTGCATTCATCACCTGCTCGGGCAAATGCCTTACGAAGAGGTCGAGGTGCCGAGAATTGAACTGCCGCAGCGGGTCAGAAAGGAGGATTACACCCGCAGCCCGACGCCAGTGGAACTCATGGTGCCGCCGGTGTACTGAGGCAGAGGGATAACGGGCGCAGGGGGGGACAAGGGCTGTTTATCACGCTTACTCTGATCAGGCGCAGCATTTCAGCAGGGTCCTGATGGGCCGCCTCACCCGGCGCTTGGCAACGTCCCTCGGCTTTATCCAGCGGCACGCATCGATCTCGTTGCGAGGCCGAGGTTTGTCATCCGAGTTTCTGGCTTCGAAGAGGTAGTGTATGACCTTCTCCTCCCGATACTCCGTGAGATAACGAAGCTCATCGAAGGCCAGCCCCGTTTCTTCCGCCATCTCTCGCATCGCCGCCTGCAGAGGAGTCTCGTCTCGCTCGACTCTTCCGCCGGGCAGGTTCCACTTCGAATTGCGCTTGCGCACGAACAGGACCTCCCCGTCCTTGCGGTAGATCACCGTGGCACGAAGCTTGATGCCCTTGCGCTTGGCGGTAGCAGGGTCCATTGCCTTCATAGGTGA
Organism: Pseudomonas reidholzensis; assembly: GCF_900536025.1. Lineage (GTDB taxonomy): Bacteria > Pseudomonadota > Gammaproteobacteria > Pseudomonadales > Pseudomonadaceae > Aquipseudomonas > Aquipseudomonas reidholzensis. The sequence goes on along the minus strand of NZ_UNOZ01000019.1, from coordinate 135,180 downwards.
TCCCGAGTAATTGGCTGGACTGGAGCCTGTACATCGCTCCTGTCTCGACTCTAGCCGTCACGTGTGTCGGTTAGATGACCACTTAGGGGGAAGGCGGTAGTTTTCGTTGAGCGGGCCCCGTCAGCGGGGGTCATCGCGCCTGAGATACTCCGTTTGTGCCAGCAACCAATCACGCATGCACAGCATCCGCGGCTCCATCGCCGGGTCGCGGTTGTACACGAAGTAGTGCTTTCTATCATGCGCGAGCAACCGTTCGGGAAGCGGCCGCACCAGCACCCCGGTGTCGAGCTGGTGCTGCACCAGGTGCCGCCAGGCCAGGCCAACCCCTTGCCCTTGCAGTACGGCGTCGAGCAGCACCGAAAAATGGCTGAAACTCATCGACTGTGTATTGCCGGTAGGTGCTACGCCGAACTGCTTGAACCAATAGGCCCAGTCCATAGGCTCCCACAGCCTGGCGCCCCAGTGCTGTGCATCCAGGTCAAGCAGGGGCACCTGGCTCAACGCTGCAAGCCCGCTGATGCCCGGGTGCCGAGCGAGGAAGTCGGGGCTGCACACCGGAAAGATCTCCTCCGAGAACAGGTACGTCGCCACGTAGTGGGCGTGATCCTCCAGCCCGAGGGTGATGGCCGCCTGAAAACGCTCGCGGTAATCGGGGTTGCTCTCACTGCTGACCAGTTGCAGCTTGAGCTCTGGGCAGGCCTGGCGCAGGGCGCCCAAGCGCGGCATCAACCATAACTGGGCAAACCCACCCGTGGTCGACAACGACAGGTAATCCGTGGCGGTGCTGTTCAACAACGTGTGCGAGGCCGTGCTCAGGCTCAAGAAAGCCGACGATGCCGCGTCGTACAACGCCCGCCCCTCAGGGGTCAACACCACCTGGCGGTTGCGACGCTCGAACAGCTTCAGCCCGTAGAACTCTTCAAGCACCTGGATTTGCCGACTCACCGCTGCCTGGGTGACGAACAGCTCCTCGGCCGCGCGCTTGAAACTGAGGTGGCGAGCAGCGGCTTCGAACGTTTTCAAGGCGTTCAACGGAGGAAGGTGCTTGACGAAACTCATGGTGACTCACTGCGGTGATGATTCGCTAGCTTACGCGCCGGCCTCAGCCTGTCCTAGCCCCGCCCGGGTGAAAAATGACCCTTAACTAAAAGTTAAGTGAGCACCGCGCAAATCTCGTTTGTCAGCCCCGCCAGACGAGCCCGAAAATCACAGTCACTGATCGAGGGAGCCTAATAATGAATAGCAAAGATTCCGTCATTAGCCTGATTCAACAAAGGAAGGCCAAGCATGCGCTTCCACGAGAACTGTATATAGAACCTGAGGTATACCGCCACGACCTCGATCAGATCTGGCACAAGGACTGGGTGTTTGCCGGGCACACCTTTGAGATTGAAAAGCCTGGGCAATACTTCACCCTGCAGATTGGCGACTACCCGGTGGCCGTGGTCATGGGCAAGGACGGTCAAGTCCGTGCGTTCCATAACGCCTGCCGACACCGGGGCGCCAAGGTGTGCGAACACGGCAAAGGCAAGGTCGCAAAAATGGTCTGCCCCTACCACAAGTGGACCTATGAGCTGGATGGCAACCTGCTGTTCGCCGGCAACATGGGGGCCGACTTCGACAAGTCGCAGTACGGCCTGAAGACCGTGCACTGTGAAATCGTCCATACTTACATCTACGTGTGCGTCGCGCAAAAGGCACCCGATTTCGAGGGCTTCCGTCAATCGGTAAGCCCGTTCATTGCGCCGCACTTCCTGGAAAACTGCAAAGTTGCCTTCGAGTCCAACCTTGTCGAAAAAGGCAATTGGAAACTGGTCTTCGAAAACAACCGCGAATGCTACCACTGCGATGGTACGCACCCGGAACTGATGAATTCGTTCGTTGAAAACCTGTCGGTTGCCGGGGTGGGAGGCGACGATGATCCGGAACTCGTGGCTCACTGGCACCGCTGTGAAGCGGCAGGTATGCCAAGTCGGCTGCTGATGGACCCTGATGGCCGCTTCCGCATGACGCGTATTCCCCTGTCGGCGGGTGCCGTCAGCTACACCATGGACGGTCAGCCAGCCGTGGCTGGGCGACTGGACCAAAGCGGTGAGGACGACATCGGCGCCTTGCTGTACTTCAATTACCCCTCGACGTGGAACCACTTCCTCGGCGACCACGCCTTGAGTTTCCGTGTACTGCCCATGGGGCCTGGAGAAACCTTGGTCACCACCAAGTGGCTGGTACCGAAGGCGGCGGTAGAAGGGGTCGACTACGACCTCGACCGGCTCACCAAGGTATGGCTGGCCACCAATGACCAGGACCGCCAATTGGTCGAGGGCACCCACGCCGGCGTCAGCTCACCGTCTTATGAGCCAGGCCCGTTCTCCGAAAATGCTGAAAACGGAGTGTGCCAGTTCGACGACTGGTACTGCGAGACGCTGCTCAAGCGTTTGCAAGGTCCGATCCCGCTCCGCTCGGTAGGCTGAGGCCGATCGCGCAATCGGCGCGGACGCTAAATCAGAACAACAACCAGATCACCGGAGCCGCTGATGACCTCACCTTTTTCCATTACCCCGGATAACCGCCGTATCGATCCGGCCAGGCGCCGGGCCGGAGCGCTGAAAGCCGATGGCTCGCCTGATGACAACGACCGCACGGAGATCGGCCCGACCCCGCTGGCGTTCGCGGAATGGTCAGCGCTGGGGTTGCCGCCGCCGCACTTGCCGACCCTGCGCGAGTACCGGCTGAAGCGCATCCAAGAGCAACTGGTGGCGCGCGACCTGGCCGGCATCCTGCTGTTCGACCCGTTGAACATTCGCTATGCCACCGACACCACCAACATGCAACTGTGGACCACCCACAACCCTGCGCGCGCCTGTTTCGTCGCCGCCAGCGGGCACGTCGTGCTGTGGGATTTTCACGGGTGCGAGCACCTCAGCGCCCACCTTCCGCTGGTGAGTGAATTGCGCAGCGGCGCGTCGTTCTTCTATTTCGAGACGGGTGACCGCACCGATGAACACGCCCGCCGCTTTGCCCAGCAGGTGGATGACCTGCTGCGCCAGCATGGCGGGGCCAATCGTCGACTGGCCGTGGACCGTATCGAGCTGTCAGGCGTGCGTGCGCTCGATGCACTCGGCGTGCAACTGCACAGTGGCCAGGAGGTCACGGAGTTCGCCCGGGTGATCAAAGGCCCTGACGAAATCAAGGCCATGCGCTGCGCCGTCGCGTCCTGTGAAGCTTCGATCCACGAAATGCGCCAGGCCATGCGCGCAGGCGCCACCGAAAACGATGTCTGGTCAGCGCTGCACGCGGGCAATATCCGCCGCGGCGGTGAGTGGATCGAGACACGTATTCTGAGTTCCGGGCCACGGACCAATCCGTGGTTCCAGGAGTCAGGGCCGCGGATGCTCAGCGACGGTGACCTGCTGTCCTTCGACACTGACCTGGTTGGCGTCTACGGCATGTGTGTCGACATGTCGCGCAGCTGGATCTGTGGCGGGCTGGAGCCAACCGCCGAACAGAAACGGCTCTACCAGATTGCCCATGCGCACATCAGCCATAACACCGAGCTGGTCAAACCCGGCGTGAGCTTCACCGAATTGACCGCCCTCGCCCATCGCCTTCCCGAGTCGTGCCGCGCTCAGCGTTACGGGGTGCTGTTCCATGGGGTCGGGCTGTGCGACGAATACCCCTGCATCCGCTACCCCGAAGATCTCGAGGCCTATGGCTATGAAGGCGTGCTGCAGCCCGGCATGGCCCTGTGTGTCGAAGCCTATATCGGTGAGGTCGGCGGCCGCGATGGCATCAAACTGGAGAACCAGCTGCTGGTGACCGAAACGGGTTACGAGTTGCTGACCCATTATCCGTTTGACGAGAGCTTCTTTTGATCCCACGCCTAGCGTTAGCCCGGGCGGTAAGACAATAACGAGTAGCGTGGACCCGTCAGGTGGCCGATGTCCGCGCCGGCAGAACATCAAGGTATTATTCCCGGACCTGGCGCATTCTGACTTCGCACTGCGCCCAGGTTTCAGTCCTGACCCAATACCTGTGCCGACATGGCATCACGCTGTTACAGCCCCAAGGATCACCCATGCTCTACGTTGTCATGCTCGGAGGCCGCCACCCTCGCGCCAGCATCGAGGTCCACGATGTGGTCTTCGCCCAGGCCGACGCGCTTGAACACACCTACCCGCAACTGCGCAACGCCTGGTTCGGTAGCCCGAAGGGATTGCACATCGACTCCTGGCTCGAGGTTCACGGGGTGGAGGGCTATCGCGTCGAGTTCAGCCAGGCCGCGCCGCAGCCGGGGGCCATGCGCCTGTTCTTCTTGAACCTCGGGGGCTACGAGCGAAACGTGTTCGGCGAGGCGCACCGCTACCTGCTGGTGGCGGCCGCCGACAAGGCCGCAGCCAAGCAACTGGGCAAGAAGCGCATGGCGGCGAATTGGTTGAAGCCACATACCGACGCGGTACTGGATATCGACGATTGCCTGCCGATCGACCTGGTCGCTGGGCGCTATGTTCACCTGGTCGAGGGTGAGCATCAGGGTATTTTTCAGCACAGCGATTACATCGTGATTGGCTGAACAATCAGATTTAACCGCTACCGTGTAGTCCATTTCCCAAACATACTGCTGCCGCCTTTTTTCCGTTGCGGTCGCTCTGGCTGGGTTCTAGTCTCGGCGGGTCGTTGCTCATCAACGATACGGCTTTGACAGGCTGTTGCGGTATTAGGCATACGGTTCGTCTTCAATGGCGGCTGTACGTGCGGGCACGCTTGCGTGCGCCGGAACTTGCCTATTCCGCCGGTCTGTCAACCCACGTACAGCTGCCACCCTTCTGTTTGACAGCAGACATGCGGCCGCCCCTACTGGAAGGAATACCGGCAATGCTGAAGATCGTTCCCGATCCACCCAGAACCACCAATCCCTCGAAGACACCATCATCCAAGCCACCGAGTACGCCCTCTGGTTGATCCAGGTGCAGACGCCGGCTGAGCCGCGGCCGGTGCACTGAGGCGCACGTTATGTGTTGTCTGTTCGGGCCCTATCGCGGGCAAGCCCGCTCCTACAGGGTTAGGCGCAACGAGGGCATCGCGCGCCCGCGCCTACAGGGATAGGCGCAAGCATGGGCATCGCGCGCCCTTGTAGGAGCGGGCTTGCCCGCGATGGGGCCCGGCCAGACACTGATGATTTCAGGGAGAACGACCCATGAGCACAGACAAGACTCCACCCAACACCACCGTCGGCAAGACCCGCTTCTACCAGGGCGAAGGCATGACCCAGGCGTTGTTCTGCATCGAGCCCGGCATCCCTTGCCAGCACGCCCGCGAGCAGGCCTCGGAACTGATCGGCGTTGTCCGCGAGTTGACCATCACCGGCGTGATGGAAGACAACCCACAGCTGATCTGGGCCTCGCACTACCTAAGCGCGCTGGCCAAGGCCTTGATGGACGATGCCGAGCTGGGCATGGCGCATTGATGTAAGCTCGACCGCCCGCTGTCGGCCAGCAGCGGGCGCTCTCCCCGGCGGGTCTTATCGATTGCGCTGATGATTACTATCGAACGGGCTGCCTATAGGGTTGCCAAGACCCACTTCTATAATGGCCTCCAGTTTCTCCCCTCTCCGCGCCTGCTGCAGGCGACATCTTTACCTCGGAACCCCGCACCCATGCCAAGCACCCCTCAGGCCTCTCAAGGCATCCCCGAACATAATCAACAGAGCGTCAAGCAGCAGTGGCTGGCGATTCTCTCGGTCGCCGTCGGTGCCTTCGCCTTGGTCACCAGTGAGTTTCTGCCAGTGGGCGTGCTCAACGATGTCGCCAGCGACCTCGGCATCAGCGCGGGCCACGCCGGCCTGATGGTCACCCTGCCCGGCATCATGGCCGCCCTCGCCGCGCCGTTGCTGTCGGTGTTCATCGGCGCCATGGACCGTCGCTACCTGCTGATCAGCCTGACGCTGATCATGATCATCGCCAACGCGGTGGTGGCCTACGCCAGCGACTTCAACCTGCTGCTGTTCGGCCGCGTGCTGCTGGGCATCAGTATCGGCGGCTTCTGGGCGACCGCCATTGCCCTCAGCGGCCGCCTGGCGCCCAAGGGCGTCGGCGTGGCGCAGGCCACCTCGATCATCATGGTCGGGGTGACCCTGGCCACCGTGCTGGGCGTGCCGGTGGGCACCTGGCTGAGTGGCCTGATGGGCTGGCGCATGACCTTCCTGGTCACCGCGCTGGTGGGCGTACCGGTGTTGTTGGCGCAGATCTTCCTGCTGCCGCGGCTGACCCCGGACAAGGCGATTCGCATCAGTGACCTGCCGGCGTTGTTCATCAATCCGCAAGCGCGGGTTGGCTTGATCGCGGTACTGCTGATTGGCCTGGCGCACTTTGCCGCGTACACCTATGTCGCGCCCTTCTTCAAGCAGAGTGCCGGCTTCGACGGGCCGACCATTGGCTCGCTGCTGCTTCTGTACGGCGTGGCCGGTGTGATGGGCAATATCTTCGCGGGCTTCGCCGCCAACCGAAGCGTGCGTAACACCTTGTTGCTGGTCGCCGTGATGATCGGCACCAGCACTGCCCTGTTCCCCTACTTCGCCACCGGCATGACCGGCGCGGCGATGCTGGTCGCACTCTGGGGCTTCGCCTTCGGCGCCTTCCCGGCCTGCGCCAGCATCTGGATGTTCGTCGTGGCGCCCAAGGATGTCGAACGCGGCATGCCGCTGTTCGTCGCGATGTTCCAGGTGATCATTGCCTTGGGCTCGTTCTTTGGCGGGCAGATCGTCGACCAGCTCGGCACCTCGGTGCTGCTGAGCCTGGCCACGGCGCTGGTGGGCTGCGGGTTTGCCACGGTGCTGGTGCTGGGGCGTAATGTCAGCAATCGCCTGGCGCCGCAGCCGGGCTAAACCGGCACAGACCTGCGCAGCCTACGGCAGTGGGTAGTTCGGCTTGTAGTTCGAGTCGCGGAACTGCTCATTGCCATAGACCACGTCATGCACGTCGCTGCCGTCGGCATACGTGACATCGGGATTGGGCGTCAGGTGCCAGCCCTCTCCTTGTGCGTCACGCTCGACCAAGCTCGCGTGCATCTTGCAGGTGCCTGATCGGCCAGAGCTCAACCAGAACTCGTAGAAGTGCCCGGGCTTGGGCATGAACTCTGCGCTGTTGTAACAGTACTCGGTACGACTGCCCTCCCACGACATCCAGATCTTGGTCTTGACCCCCGGCCGCACCGGGGTTTCATAGAAGTCGAAGGTCAGGTCCTGCCCAGCCTTGGGCATGTTCATGTCCTGGGTGTGGACGAAGGGCAGCTCGCCACGGCGAATCACCCCACCGGTCTTTACCCCGTTCTCTTCCTGGTAGATCGCGGCATGCTGGGTGAAGTTGATGATGCGCACCCAGGAAGGGTTGGGCTCGTTTTCAGGGGCTTTGAAGAAGGTGCTGTGGGGCAGGTACTGGCAGCCACCTAGCAGCGGCAGCCCAAGTAGCCAGAGGGCAGTGGCGATTCTCATGTGTTGGCATCCTTGACTGAGATGCCGCAACAGACCACGCAAATCCCGATGAATTCCCGGGTGGCCCTTACTGCGGGCTTACGCCAGTCGGCCGGCCGAGCATCACCAGCGCGCCGACAATCAGCGCCTGCATCCCTTCAGACAACTCCTCCTCCATCTCCTGCTCTTCCTGCGCGCGATCAGCGTCCAGCAACGGTTCACGCCCAGACGCGGTGTACACCGTATCCGCCACCGCAAACCCGTGGAATGCCACCGTCGACAGCAGCCAGCGCGCCTGCTCCAGGGTCAACGCGAAGGCCTCGGCGATATGCGCCTGGTGGTCGTGGATCTTGCCCATCATCGCTTCGGTCGTGGCCAGCCTGCGTATGACGTAGGGCGTCAGCCCCGGGTGCGCCTTGACGAACGCCTGCACCGCCCCCGCAAAGCGCACCAGGTACGCCCGCAAATCTTGCGTTGCATCGCCCTGCGCCTGGGGGATCTGCCAGCGCTGGAACATCTCCTCGGCCACCAGGCACTTGAGCGCTTCGATGTTCGCCACGTGCTTGTACAGGGCCATGTGGCTGACCCCCAGCGCAGCGGCCACACCCACGAACGTGAGGCTGGGCAAGCCAATGGCGATGCTCACGTCGGCAATCCGTTCACGGGTGATGGTGCGAGGGCGTCCGCGTCCGGTTCGTTGTGGTGGTTGCATCAGGTGCTCCAGGATCGGTGAAGACAGTCTTGTAGCCGTCTTGTCTGGATTTCGCAAATTAGTTTATATTCATGCAACTAATTAATCCGCAGCTGTCCAGGCCCGCTTCATGTCCGATTCATCGTCCTCCCCTCAGCACCACGCCCCCGTCAAGACCAAGCTGCGCAGCCCCATCAGCCGCGTGCTGGCACCCATCCGCGGTCAGTTGATTGCCGCTGCATTGCTCGCAGCCGCGGGCTCGATGCTGACCCTCGTGCCGCTGGCCGGGATCGCCCATATCGCGCACCTGGCGTTGAGCGAGGCAGGCGCACCCGCCGCCATTGGCTGGACGGTGTTCGCCAGCGTGGCCAGCCTGTTCACCGGCATGGCCCTGCTCAGCGTCGCGGAACTGCTGGCGCACCAGGCCGACAACCGCATCACCCACCACCTGCGCGTCGCCATCGGCCAGCGCCTGATGCAGGTGCCGCTGGGCTGGTTCAGCGAGCACGCCTCGAGCGAGGTCAAGCGCGCGATGCAGGACGACATCGGCACCCTGCACAGCCTGACCGCGCACTTCTACACCACGCTGGGCCGCGCAGTGGGCGCGGTGCTGATCGCGGTGCTCTACCTGTTCGCCATGGACTGGCGCCTGGCCGTGATCTGCCTGCTGCCCTTCCCCGCCTTTTTCCTGTTTCTGCGCCGGGCCATGCAGGCCAGCGCCCGGCATATGGACGAGGTGGTCGCCGGCATGGCCCGCATCGATGAGGCGGTGGTCGAATTCGTCAACGGCATGCCCTTGGTCAAAGCCTTTGGCGACCAGGGCAACGCCCAGGACCGCTACCGTGAGGCGGTCGATGCCTTCGCGGGCACCTTCACCGGCTTCACTCGCCCGCTGGTAGCGTCGATGGCCAGGGCCAATGCCCTGATCGCGCCAGTGTCGGTGCTCGGCCTGGTACTGCTGGCCGGTACGCTGTTCGTTGCCCTGGGCTGGGCCGAGCCACTGGCGATCCTGCCCTTCGCACTGGTGACGCCAGGCCTGTGTGCCCCGTTGCAGCTGTTGCACTACATCACCCACGACCTCAACAACGCGGTCGGCGCAGCCCAGCGGGTGTTGGCGCTGCTGGACACCCCGGTATTGCCGCAGCCCACTCCAGGGGGCTGGCCAAACGGCTGCGAAGTGCGTGCGGAACAGCTCAGCCATGCCTACACGCCCGGCCACAACGTCATCAGCGACGTCAGCTTCACCCTGGCACCCGGCACCACCACGGCCATCGTCGGCCCGTCTGGCGCGGGCAAGTCGACCCTGGCCCGGCTGCTGCTGCGCTTCTTCGACCCAGACAGCGGGCGCATCAGCCTCGGCGGCGTCGACCTGCGCCAGATCGAGAGCCGCGAGCTGTACCGGCGCATCGGCTTCGTGCTGCAAGAGGTGCGGCTGATCCACGCCAGCGTCGCCGAGAACATTGCCCTGGGCCGGCCAACGGCGACCCGCGAGCAGATCGAAGCCGCTGCCCGCCTGGCCAACATCCACACGCGCATCCTGCAACTGCCACGCGGCTATGACTCGGTCATCGGCGAGGACGCGCAGCTGTCCGGGGGTGAGCAGCAGCGCCTGAGTATCGCCCGGGCCGTGTTGCTCGACCCGCCAGTGCTGGTGCTCGATGAGGCCACCGCCGCCGCCGACGCCGAAAGCGAAGCCGCGATCCAGGATGCCCTGGCACGGTTTGCCCAGGGCCGCACCTTGCTGGTCATCGCCCACCGGCTGGATACGGTGATGCATGCCGAGCAGATCCTGGTGCTCGACCAAGGCCGTGTGTGCGAGCAGGGCCGCCATGCCGAGTTGCTCGCACGGCAAGGGGTGTATGCCCAGCTGTGGGCGCAAGGGCATTACCCGGACACCGTGAAAAAGGCGCTGCCAGTATGCTGAACACCTTCATTCGACTGCTGGGCGACAGTGCCCCGGTCTGGCGCCGCTACCTGCTGATGACCGTGGTGTACGGCGTGCTCAGCGGCCTGACGATCAGCACCCTTGCGCCGATCATGCTGCGCCTGCTGAGCGGTGATACGCGCGGTGCCTGCCTCTGGCTGGGCGCGCTGGCAGCCGGCACGGCCCTGTGCTGGGCATGGCGCCGGCCTGTCGAGCAGGCGGGCATCGCCCTGGCGGTGGCCGTGCTGCAGACCGGTCGCCAGCACATCGGTGCGCACGTGGCGCAACTGCCGCTGGGCTGGTTCACCCCTGGCAACACCGCCCGCCTGGGGCATGTGATCACTCAGGGGATGATGGCCGTGGCGCAGTTGCCGGCGCATGTACTCACCCCGCTGATCAGCGGCGCAGTGACGCCGTTGGTGGTCGTGCTCGCGCTGTTCGCCCTGCACCCGCCGCTGGGCCTGATCGCGCTGCTGGCACTGCCGGCCCTGGCCGCGCTGATGCTGCTCAGCGCACGCCTGGGGCGCCGGGCCGACCAGACCTATCACCAGCACTTTGCCGAATCCAGCCAGCGCATGCTCGAGTTCGCCCAGGCCCAATCGGTGCTGCGCGCGTTCAACGGCGCGGGCAGCGGCACGCGACTGCTGGAGCACAGCCTGGAGCGCCAGCGCAGCAGCGGCATGGGCCTTATCCTGCGCTCTACGCTGTCGGCACTGCTCAACAGCTGGGCCGTGCAGGCGACGTTCGCCGCCCTGCTGGTGGCCGCAGGGCTGTGGTTCGCCGGCCAGGCTGAACGTCAGCCGCAGGAGGTGATGGCGGTGATCGTGGCACTGGCGTTGGCCTGTCGCTTCATCGACCCGCTGCAGGACGTGGCCAGCCATGTCGAGATCCTGCGGGGTGCGCAGGGGCAGCTGCAGGAGGTCGAGCGAATCCTCAGTGCCGAGCCCCTGCCGGAAGCCGTTGCGCCACAGGTCCCCCAGGACGCTTCAATCGAGCTGCGCGGTGTCAGCCTGCGCTACTCCAGCGGCGGCCCCGACGTGCTGCGTGGCGTCGATTTACAGATTCCGGCAGGCGGCATCACTGCCATCATCGGTGCTTCGGGCTCCGGCAAATCGTCGCTGGTGCGCCTCATCGCCCGCAGCTTCGAGGCTAGCGGGGGCAGCGTACGCATTGGCGGCGTGGATGTACGGCAGATCCCCCGCGCAACCCTGACCCACACGGTCAGCCAGATCCTCCAGGACACGTGGCTGTTCCAAGGCAGCATTGCCGACAACATCCGCATCGGCAAACCCGAAGCCAGCGACGCCGATATTCTCCAGGCCGCCGAGCTGGCCGGCCTCATAGAAGTCATGCAGCGCCTGCCGCGTGGCCTCGATACCCCAGTAGGTGAAGGCGGTGCCCGGCTCTCCGGCGGCGAGCGCCAGCGCGTGACCATTGCCCGCGCGCTGATCAAGCAAGCCCCGATCCTGCTGGTGGACGAAGCCACCGCCGCCCTCGATGCCGAGAACCAGGCTGTGATCGCCGCCACCCTGCACAGCCTGCGCGGGCGCTGCACGCAGGTGGTGATTGCGCACCAACTCAGCACCGTGGCCATGGCCGACCAGATCGTGGTGCTCGAGGCCGGCCACATCGTCGAGCAAGGCTCGCCCGCGGCATTGCTGGCCAGCGGCGGGCGCTACGCACGCTTCGTACAGCAGCGTCACGCCGCCAGTGGCTGGCGGATCGCCGCGGCGAAAGTGGAACAGCCCTGATGCGTGTGTCGTGGCTGCTGTTCATCCTGTTATGCCTGGCCTCGCTCGCGGTCGGCGCCCGCGAGCTGGCGTGGTCCCAACTGATCAGGCTGGACGGCGACACCTGGCTGACGCTCACCGCCAGCCGCTTGCCACGCCTGGCGGCGTTGATCCTGGTCGGCATCGGGCTGGCGGTGTGCGGGGTAATCCTGCAGCAGATCGTGCGCAACCGCTTCGTCGAGCCCGCGACCTCTGGCGGACTGGACGCGGCCAAGCTTGGCATCCTGCTGTCACTGGGCCTGCTGCCCCAGGCTGGCACGCTGCTGCGCCTGCTGTTCGCCCTGGCTGTATGCTTTGCCGCCAGCCTGCTGTTCGTCGCCATCATTCGCCATATCCGCGCCCGCAATGCGGTGCTGGTGCCGGTGATCGGCCTGATGTACGGCGGCGTCCTGAGCGCGCTGGCGGAGTTCTACGCCTACCGCTTCAACCTGCTTCAAAGCATGCAGGGCTGGTTGCTGGGCGACTTTTCCAAGGTGGTGCAAGGCCACTACGAAATCCTCTACGTGATCCTGCCGATCATCCTGCTCACCTACCTGTACGCGCAGCGCTTCACGGTGCTCGGCATGGGTGAAGGCATGGCCACCAGCCTCGGCCTGAACTACACCGCCAACGTGGCACTGGGCCTGATGCTGGTGGCGGTCACGGTGTCTGCCAGCGTCATCGCCGTCGGTTCGATCCCCTTTGTCGGCCTGGTGGTGCCTCACCTGGTTGCCCTGCGATACGGCGACAACCTGCGTCGCACCCTGCCCCTCGTGGCGCTGGGAGGCGCAACCCTGCTGCTGGTCTGCGACCTGGTCGGGAGGCTGGTGATCCACCCGTTCGAAGTGCCGATTGGCCTGACCGCCGGCGGCCTGGGTGGGCTGATCTTCCTCGGGCTGATTGTCTGGAGGCAGCGATGAGAGGCCCACGTGTGGTGTGGGTGGTGGTTATCGCCCTGGCCTTGGTGTTCCTGTTCGCCAACGCCGGGATGGACTTCGACTACGTGATCCCCAAGCGCCTCGCACGCCTGGCCGCCATGGTCATCGGCGGCGTCTGCGTGGCCTGCTCCGCCATCGCCTTCCAGACCCTCTCGGGCAACCGCATCCTGACGCCGGCGATCATGGGCTACGAGGCGGTGTACCTGCTGCTGCAGGCATTACTGGTGCTGGCCATGGGGGTGCAAGGGCAGCTGCTGCTCGGCGGCGAGGGCAATTTCCTGCTGTCGATGCTGCTGATGCTCGGCTATTCGTGGGCGCTGCACCGCTGGCTGTTGGCGGACGGCAGCCACAACCTGTACTTCCTGCTGCTGGTGGGGCTGGTGCTGACGATGGTCATGGGCACCCTCACCCAGTTCGTCCAGCTGAAGGTCAGCCCTGGCGAATTCTCGATGCTGCAGGCCTACACCCAGGCCTCCTTCAACCGGGTTTCGGCGCCGCTGCTGCTTGGTTCGGCCTTGCTGGTCGCGGCGCTGTGCGCGGTGCTGGCCAGGGCCACGGCGGTGCTCGATGTGCTGGCGCTGGGGCGTGACCAGGCGATCTCCCTGGGCGTGGACCAGCGGCGCAGCGTGCGCCTGCACCTGGCGGTGATCGCGGCACTGGTCGCGGTGTCGACCAGCCTGCTCGGGCCCACGGCGTTCATGGGCGTGTTCGTCGCCAACATCACCTACGCCGTGGCCGGCACGTTCAGGCACCGGGTCACCCTGGCGCTGGGCAGTGCCGTGGCCATCGCCGTGTTCATTGCCGCCCAGTTGCTGGTCGAGCATGTCTTCAACTACAGGACCACCGTCGGCATCCTCGTGAACCTGGTGTGTGGCACTTACTTCCTTGCCTTGATGGTACGTACCCGGGGAGCCGCATGATCAGCGTCCACAACCTGCACAAGTCCTACGCCGGCAAGCCGGTGCTAGCCGGCGTCGACGCGAGCTTCCCGCGCCAGCGCCTGACCTCGCTGATCGGCCCCAACGGCGCGGGCAAGACCACCTTGCTGATGATGCTCGCGCGGCTGCTGGAGCCCGACAGCGGTGACATCCGCCTGGACGGGCACAGCATCGGCGGCATGGCCATCGGCGACTACGCGCGACGGGTTGCCACCCTGCGCCAGTCGGTCGATTTCAACCTGCGGCTGACCGTCGACGAGCTGGTCGCGTTTGGCCGCTTCCCCTACAGCCGCGGCGCGCTCACCCGGGATGACCGGCGGGCGATCGACGAGGCGATCGCCTTCCTGGGCCTCGAGCCGCTGCGCCAGGCCTACCTCGACGAGCTCAGCGGTGGCCAACGGCAAATGGCGTTCCTGGCCATGACCATCGCCCAGCAGACCGATTACCTGCTGCTCGACGAGCCGCTGAACAACCTCGACATGCGCCATGCGGTGCAGATCATGCGCGCGCTGCGCCAGCTCTGCGACGAACACGGGCGCACGGTGATCCTGGTGGTGCACGACATCAACTTCGCCGCCAGCTACTCGGACCGCATCGTCGCCCTGCAAGGCGGCCAGGTGCAGTACGCCGGCAGCGTCGCCGAGGTGGTCACCGAACAACGGCTGCAAGCGCTGTACGGGCTGGACTTCGAAATCACCCACGGCGCGCGTGGCCGGCTGTGCAACTACTTCAACCCACCGGGACAACAACGATGAACCACACCCTCCCCGCCGGCCGCTGGCCGTTGGTGCTGCTGCTAGGCGCAACCTTGGCACTGCACGGCTGCAACGAGCCCTCGACGGCAACCGCAACGCCGGTAAAAACGGCGGGCGACAGCCCCTACGCAGCCGTCACGGTGCAGCACAAACTAGGCACCACGGTGATCAGCCAGCGCCCACAGCGCGCCGTGGCCCTGGACATGAACGAGGTCGACTTCCTCGACCAGCTGAACGTCGCGGTGGCTGGCATGCCCAAGGACTTCGTGCCGCACTTTCTGGCGCGCTACAAGGACGCCGGGCAAACCGCCGATGTCGGCTCGATCGTGCAGCCCAACCTGGAGCGGGTGCATGCCGCCCGCCCCGACCTGATCCTGATCACCTCCCTGCAGGCCAACCACTTCGCCGAACTGAGCGACATGGCGCCGACCCTGCACTTCGATGTCGACTACCGCGACAGCGAGGCCGGGCACGTTGCGCTGGTCAAGCAGCACCTGGCCAGCCTGGGCGAGGTGTTCGGCAAGCAGGACCTGGCCCGGCAGAAAGTCGCGGCACTGGAGGCCAAGCTCGCGCAGGCGCGCAACGTTACCCGCGACCGCCCCGAGCGGGCCCTGGTGGTCCTGCACAACAACGGCGCCTTCAGCGCCTTTGGCGTGCACTCGCGCTACGGCTTCATCTTCAACGACCTGGGCGTCAAACCGGCCACCGCCACCCAGGACACCGGCCTGCATGGCCAGCCGATCTCCAGCGAATTCATCCAGCAGGCCAACCCCGACATCCTCTACGTGGTGGACCGCACGGCGGTGATGGAGCACCGCCCGCTGATGACCGCAGACACCCTCGGCAACCCGCTACTGCGCCAGACCAACGCCTGGAAAAACAGCCGCGTGGTGTTCGTCGACCCCGAGGCCTGGTACGTCACCGGCGCCAGCCCGACGTCGCTGGCATTGATCGTCGACGACGTCATCAAGGGTTATCAGCCCTAAGCCGCAGCCGGCACGGAAGCCATTAGTCACGTCAGCGGATGATTCTCAACAGCCTTACCTCTTCGCTTACTAAAACCAAAAATCACCCCTGCCATCCCTGGAGCTACAGCGTGTCTCACCGTTCCTTCCACACCCGCCCAACCCCTGCCCTGTCCCTGCACCGCACGCCACTGGCACACGCCGTGCTGGTGGGCCTGACACTGACGGCCTGCGCGCTGTCGGCGAAGCCCGCACGCGCCGAAACACCCGCTCACAGCCGCCCAGAAGCGCCCCTGGCCGCTGCCGAAAAACCCGCAGCGGCAGAACTGGCCGCGACGCTGATCGACGCCCAAGCCCCCGCCGCCGACCCACTGCCACCGGTATACGCTGGCGGCCAGGTGGCCACCGGCGGCCGTGTCGGTCTGCTGGGCAACAAGGACTTCATGGAAACGCCGTTCAGCACCGTCAGTTACACCGACACCTACATCCAGGACCTGCAGGCCAAGGACATCACCGACGTCATCGCCGCCACCGACCCGGCCGTGTTCAGCAACGGGCTGACCGGTACCTACAGCGAGAACTACTCGATCCGCGGCTTCCAGACCAGCGTCAGCGACATGACCGTCGACGGCCTGTTCGGCATGGCCCCCTACTACCGCGCCTCGCCGGAGATGTACGAACGCATCGAAGTGCTCAAAGGCCCTTCGGCCCTGCTCAACGGCATGCCACCCGGCGGCTCGGTGGGCGGTATCGTCAACCTCATCCCCAAGCGCGCCGGTGACACGCCACTGACCCGGCTGACCGCCACCTACGCCTCCGACGCGCAGTTCGGCGGGCATGTGGACGTCGGCCGGCGCTTCGGTGAGGGCAATCAGTTCGGCGTGCGCTTCAACGGCATGTACCGCGACGGTGACACCGCCATTGACCACCAGGGCCAGCGCAACGTGCTGTCGTCCCTGGCCCTGGACTGGCGTGGCGAGCGCGCGCGGTTGTCGCTCGACCTGTTCGACACCGACGACCATATCCGCGGGCAGAACCGCGGCATGGGCCTGGCGAGTGGTGTCGCAGTACCCAAGCCGCCCAAGAACACCGCGCTACTCAACCCGGACTGGGCCTACGTCGAAACACAGGACAAAGGCGTCATCCTGCGCGGCGAGTACGAACTGACCGACCAGTTGCTGGCCTACGGCGCGGTCGGTACCAGCAAGACCGATTACCAGTACAGCGGCGCGCTGACCGCCACGGTGAACAACAACGCGGGCGACTTCACAACTGCCATGGGGCAGTTGCAGATGCAGATCCACAAGACCTCCGCCGAGGTAGGGCTGCGTGGCCACTTCGACACCGTCGGCATCGGCCATCAGTGGTCGCTCAACGCCACCCAGTACAGCGACACGCAAAAGGACTTCGGCCGCCGCGCTACGGGCTCCAACTGGACGACCAACATCTATGCGCCGGTCTGGGGCCCGAAAGTCTCCGAGGCCTGGCCGCAGATCGCCCACACCGAAAACGACCTGAAGAGCTACGGCATTGCCGACACCTTGTCGGTGCTGGACGAGCGTGTGCAACTGACCCTGGGCGTACGTCGTCAGGAAGTCATCACCGACACCTTCAACGTCGCCACCGGCGCGCGCAACAAGCCCGGCTACGACACCCACGCCACCACGCCCGCCGGTGCGATCCTGTTCAAGCTGACCGATGAGTTGTCGCTGTACGCCAACTACATCGAAGGCCTGAGCAAGGGCGCCTCCGCACCGATCACAGCCGCCAACTACGGCGAGGTGTTCGCGCCCTACAAATCCAAGCAGAAGGAGGTCGGCCTGAAGCTCGACCTGGGCACGTTCAGCCACACCCTGGCGCTGTACCAGATCGAGCGGCCGAGCAGCTATACCGACCCGGTCACCAATGTCTTTTCGTTTGGCGGCGAGCAGCGTAACCGCGGCGTGGAGTGGAGCTTCTTCGGCGCGCCCCGGGCCGATGTACGCCTGATGGGTGGCGTAGCCTATGTCGACCCGACGTTGACCAAGACCGAAGGCGGCGTCAACGAAGGCAAGACCGCCACCGCCTACCCGAAACTGCAAGGCAAGCTGGGCGTGGAATGGGACATTCCGGCCGTGGACGGGCTGACCCTGACCGGTAACGCCACCTCGCAGTCCAAGCAGTACATCAGTGCCGACAACAGCCTGTCGATTCCCGGGTACACGATCTTCGACGTTGGCGCCCGGTTCGCCACGCACGTTGCCAGCCGGCCAGTCACCTTGCGCGCGAACATCTCGAACCTGGGCGACAAGGACTATTGGGGCGTACCGCTGACGCAGACCCTGGGGCTGGGAGCGCCGCGGACTTACGAATTGTCGGCGACGGTAGACTTCTGATAATGGGGGGCAGATTCGCTCTGCCCCCTCCCCCCGTGTCGTCACATAGAAAACAAGGACGGCCGGGGCTAAGCGTTAACCTGGAGAATTCGCAAGACCGTATCGAAGCATCAATAAGTTACGAGTCGCGTAGCGTTCAACTTGATGAGGCGGATCAGCTTCCGACAGGATGGCTCATGCAGTTGCCGAGCTTCAGCGCAGGCCTCAATCATCGCGCGATCTGAGACACCTGCCCAGCTAATCTCAAAGCCAGCTCGAGCTGCCAATAACGCCAGGAACTCCCGCTGGGTGCGGCCATTCCCTTCACGAAAGGTATGGATATGGTTGATCTCGGCAAAGACTGTCCCCGCTTCATTACTGAACGCCTCCAGGTCGCCATGGAGGTCACTCAGAAACCTCGTGCGTGAGAGCCTTTCAGTCACCCCACGGAATCGCTCTTCAATCAGCTGGTGAGGGAGAAACATGGTATCGCCTTTTCCGGTATCAACCAGCCGAGGTTGACCCGCCCAGGGATACACATCCTGAAAGATGTGACCATGGATAGCGCAAAGGTGCGCCAGCGAGAACTCCCCTTTAATGGGGTTCTCAAGCAACTCGATCAAGCGAGCGGAGGAAAGGTCAGCTTCCGCGACACTTAACGAAGCAGTGTCGGTGAGCCCAAGGTTATTGAGGAGTACGCCGTTTGCGTCGACGAAAGGATCGTCTTCAACGGTATAGCCTGCGACGTAGTAGTGATCGTCTACGCCCGGTCCGTGAGGCGGATCACTAGGTTCAGCCATTGATGCCGTAGCGGGCCTTCGCGGCGGCTACGAGCTCTGCCGAGTTGATCCGTCCTTTCTCGTAGTCGGCCATCTTGGAAGACATGTAGGCGCTCAAGCGGGCGCCCTCGAGGTTATTGGTGGCCTGGACGTGGGCTACGTTGGAGCGGCGTTGAGCAGCTTCTTTGACTGTCATCTTGGATCACCCAAATTCGCTGATTCATACGAATCACGTTATACAGGGCGGCGGCTCAAAATCAAGCTAAATGCGACCGACGCCACAAGCGATTATAGGCCCTAATGCCGATTTTGAGCGCCCCGCTAGACAAACAAGCCCCGCGCTCGGCGGGGCTCTGTTCCCGTCAGCTCGCAGCAGCACCTGCCGCCAGCTGGCGAGCAGTCACTTTCGCCCGGCGTTGATACGCCAGCAGCAAGCCGATGTACCACAGCGGCATCACATACAGCGCCGAACGGGTATCAGGCTCCAGCGCCAGCAGGCACAGGACGAAGATCAGGAACAGCTGCGACAACGCTGCGGTGACCTTGCCCCCGGGCAGCTTGAACGTGCTGCGCTGGTGAGCCTGGGCATTTTCCCGACGGTAGGCGAAGTACGACATCAGGATCAGCGACCAGGTGACGATGATCATCACCGCCGAAATGGTCGAGACCAGGGTGAACACAGTCATCACATCAGGGATCACGAACAGCAACGTCAGCGCGATGGCCATGCACGCGCCCGAGAACATCAGCGCGCGCACCGGAGTACCCGAGCCCGAAAGGCGGCCGAACGCGGGATGCGCCTGGCTTTGATGCGACAGGCCGTAGAGCATCCGCGAGCCCGAATAGACGCCGCTGTTGGCCGACGATGCCGCCGACGTCAGCACCACGAAGTTGATGATGCCCGCCGCCGCCGGCAAGCCGCCCAGCAGGAACAGCTCCACGAACGGGCTGCGATTGGCCGGCACGTTGGCCCAGGAAATCACACTGATGATGCACACCAGCGATGCGATGTAGAACAGCAGGATGCGCACAGGGATCGTGTTGATCGCCTTGGGCAGGGTCTTTTCCGGGTCCTTGGCCTCGGCTGCCGCCGTGCCGATGAGCTCGGTCCCGACAAACGAGAAGATGGCGATCTGGAAACCCGCCAGGAAGCCGACGATACCGTGCGGCATCATCACCCCCGGCGCCACCAGGTGGCTGAACGACGCCGTCACCCCGCCAGGCGAGGTATAGGACGTCGCGACCATGACCAACCCCGTCATCACCAGGAGCACGATGGCGACCACCTTGATCAGGCCAAACCAGAACTCGACCTCACCGAATGCCTTCACCGCGAGCATGTTGAGCGCCAACAGGATGAACATGGTGGCAAATGCCGGCAGCCAGGTCGGTACGTCGGGGTACCAGTACTGCAGAAAACCCGCAACGACCACCACATCGCCAACGGCCGCCACCACCCAACTGAGCCAGTATGACCAACTGAGGATATACCCGGCGCGTGGCCCCAGGTAATGGTGGACGAGGTCGGCAAACGAGCCCATGTTCAAGTCGGCAAGGAGCATCTCGCCCATCGCACGCATGATGCAGAAAACGAAGAAACCGATGATCGCGTAGACCAGGATGATCGAGGTCCCGGACAGCGCGATAATCTTGCCCGAGCCCATGAACAGGCCGGTACCGATCGCGCCGCTGATTGATATAAGTTGAATGTGTCGGTTTTCGAGCCGTCGCTTCAATACCCGGCCATCATGGGCTGTAGCGTCTTGCGAGTTGCACGTCTGATGCATAACTGACCTCTTATTCTTTTTCTGAAACACCTCGGCACTTCCTGCACCGCCGTCTTTATCGGGACGTTAGTGCAGATATTCGCCACTCTCGCGAACTTCAAGGCCTCGGCAACTATGCACATTGAAGGCACACCGTGTAGGCGTCACATGTTCTGATCGTTAATCCGTAGCCCACCCATTTAAAAACAAGACGCCACTAACAGCGCGACTCATTTTGCCAGCCACAGGGGTCAATCGGAACGCTACAAAGTGCTCATGGGCATTCAATATGCTTACAAAGTGATAGGTGCACCTGACAGTGTGTTCTACAACACCCTTCAAACGCGTGTGGCAAAGCCCTTACATTTTGATCGTCGAGAGCAGAATGCTCGTTTCGGTGTTCTCGATGTGCGGTATCGAGCGAATGGTGTTCAACGCCCGATCAAAGGCCTCGAGGGTATCTGCACGCAACTCTGCCATCAGGTCCCAGCGGCCGTTGGTGGTATGGATGGCGACGACATTAGGGTGCCCCCGCAGCGAATGCTTGACCTCGGCGGCATGATGGCCGCTGATGCCGATGCTGGTGATCGCGCGGACGCCCTGGTCCAGCGCGTCGGAGCGCAGGCGGACGGTGTAGCCGATGATGATGCCCTGCTCTTCGAGCTTGGTGATGCGGTTTTGCACCGTGGCCCTGGCGACCTTCAGTTTCTTGGCCAAGGTCAAGACGGGGGTGCGGGCATTGTCCCGCAGCAGAGCGATAAGCTCCCGATCCACATTATCCATGATGACGACTCAACCGCTCATATTGCTATTATTAGTGAACAGATTGTCTAGAAAGACAGCAAAAATGGCAACCTGTAGGGTTCATATTGACTCAATCTTTCATCAGAATTTTCACAGCGGAGAACACCCAATAATCTCAAGCGTATACGCGGCCCCTCAGCTGCGAAAACGCACTCACCAGGTGCACAGTCATGACTTACTTTATCGATGTCCCCACTATGTCCGATCTTGTTCACGATATCGGCGTAGCGCCCTTCATTGGCGAAATGGCCGCCGCCCTGCGCGAAGACTTCAAACGCTGGCCGGAGTTCGACAAGTCGGCGCGGGTGGCTAGCCATTCGCAATTAGGTGTTATTGAACTGATGCCGGTGGCAGACACCCACCGCTATGCCTTCAAGTATGTTAATGGTCATCCTGCTAATACCGCGCGTGACCTGCACACCGTGATGGCATTTGGGGTATTGGCCGATGTCGACAGTGGGTATCCCGTACTGTTGTCTGAACTGACCATCGCCACGGCGCTGCGCACTGCCGCGACCTCCTTGATGGCGGCCCAAGCCCTGGCACGCCCCAACTCGCGCAAGATGGCCCTGATTGGCAACGGTGCCCAGAGCGAGTTCCAGGCGCTGGCATTCCACAAGCACCTGGGCATCGAAGAGATCGTCGCCTATGACACCGACCCGCTCGCCACGGCCAAGCTGATCCGCAACCTGCAGGACTACCCAGGGCTGACGATCCGCAAGGCCGGCTCGGTGGCCGAGGCCGTCAAAGGTGTCGACATCATCACCACCGTCACTGCCGACAAAGCCTACGCCACCATCATCACCCCAGAGATGCTCGAGCCCGGCATGCACTTGAACGCCGTGGGCGGTGACTGCCCAGGCAAGACCGAACTGCACGCCGATGTGCTGCGCAAGGCCAGGGTCTTCGTTGAATACGAACCGCAAACGCGCATCGAGGGCGACATTCAGCAGTTGCCCGCCGACTTCCCGGTGGTTGACCTGTGGCGCGTGCTCTGCGGCGAAGTGGACGGCCGGCAAAGCGACAGCCAGGTGACCGTGTTCGACTCGGTAGGCTTTGCCCTGGAAGACTACACCGTACTGCGCTACGTGCTCGATCAAGCGCAAAAACGCGGCATGGGGACCAAGATCGACCTGGTGCCCTGGGTAGAAGACGACCCCAAGGACCTGTTCAGCCACACCCGTGGCCGCGCAGCCAAGCGCCACATCCGACGCGTCGCCTGACGTTTGCCCCAGCTCACAGACCGGTATTCCCAGATGCGACTTCCAACGCGTTCGATTCAAGCTCCCGCTGCGGTGGTGATGGTCAGGCCCCATGCGTTTACGCCCAACCCGGAAACAGCCGCAGACAATTCGTTCCAGAGCTCCAACCCTGACCTCGCGGCCCAGGCACTCGCTGAGGTGGCCCGTGACGAGGTGACCCAGGCCGTAGGCCGGCTTGAAGCCGAAGGTGTGCGCGTGCACCTGTTCGATGACTTTGGTGAGCACAACACGCCCGACTCGGTGTTCCCCAACAACTGGTTCTCCACCCACCCCGGTGGCCATGTGGCGATTTACTCGATGTACTCGCAAAACCGCCGACGCGAGCGCCGTGCGGATGTCATCGAGATGCTCAAGCACGAGTACCGCGTGCAGGACGTGATCGACTACTCGGGCCTGGAGCAGGATGAGCTGTTTCTCGAAGGCACGGGCGCGATGGTCTTCGACCACCTGTCCCGGGTCGCCTACACCGCACGTTCCAACCGCGCTGATCCAATCGCCCTGGAGCGCTTCAGCACGCACTTCAACTTTGAGCCGATGGTGTTCGACACGGCCGATGAGCAAGGCACGCCGATCTACCACACCAACGTGCTGATGTGCGTCGCCACCGAGTTCGCCCTGGTTGGCTTCGGCACGTTCACCAACAAGGCACGTGCCGAAGACGTGCGGGTGCGGCTGATGGAGTCGGGGCGCGATGTGATCGACCTGAGCAACCAGCAGATCAACCAGTTCGCCGGCAACGCCATTGAGCTGTCGGGTCACGATGGACGAATCCTTGCCCTCTCGCGTCGGGCATTCAACAGCCTTGACGAGGCGCAACGCCAGCGCATCGAACGCTCCGCCCGGTTGGTGCCACTCGATGTACCCACCATCGAAATGGCGGGTGGCTCGGTGCGTTGCATGATTGCCGGGATCCATCTCTCGCCGAGGCGATAAACCCGCAGCCGACGCACAAGCAAACGCCCCGCCCAATACAGGCGGGGCGTTTTCGTCAGCGCTAGCGGGTGACACCGTCGTAACCCTGCAAGGTGTTGACCGCGTTGATGCCGATCTCGTCGACCATGTAGCCACCTTCCATGACGAACAGCGTCGGCACGCCCACACCGGCGATCGACTCACCCAGCCGGATGAAGTCAGTGCTGGTCAGGCGGAAGTGGCTGATCGGGTCGTGCTCGAACGTGTCCACCCCCAAGGAGATGACCAGCGCATCTGGCTGGTAACCCTCGACCCGTTTCAGTGCCTCGCCCAGTGCAACCTGGTAGCTGGCCCAATCGGTACCCTTCGCCAGCGGGTAGTTGACGTTGTACCCCAGACCCCGGCCAACACCTTGCTCGTTGGCGAATCCGGAAAAATACGGGTAGGCGGTAAACGGATCGCCGTGGATCGACACAAACAGGACGTCGTCGCGATCGTAGAAGATGTTTTGCGTACCGTTGCCGTGATGGAAGTCCACATCGAGGATCGCCACCCGCTTTGCGCCACGGGCCAGGCAGTGTTGCGCAGCGATCGCCGCGTTGTTCAGGTAGCAGTAGCCGCCCATGTACTCCCGCGCGGCGTGGTGGCCAGGCGGGCGGCACAGCGCGAACGCGCCGCGCGCGCCGGCAATGATCTGCTCCATGCCGGTCAGCGCCACATCCGCACTGCTGCGCACGGCTTGCCAGGTGCCCGCGGTAATCGGTGCGCCGGCGTCCATGGCGTAAAAGCCGAGCTTGCCGTCGATGAAGCCGGGTTCCTGGTCGATGGCCAGGTCACGCACCGGCCATACCAGCGGCAACGCATCATGGGTCTTGCCGGTCGCGGCCCATTCGGTCCAGGCGTTCTCCAGGAAACTCACGTAGCGCTCACTGTGCGCCGCCACGTAACAGGCGCGGTCGAAGCGCTGCTCGGCAATGACCTCACCGAGCCTTTCGCGGGTGATCCGGGCGAGCACGGTGTCGGCCCTCTGCGGGTTTTCGAACGAGGGCTTGACGGCGCCATCCTTCAATTCCGAGCCATGGTGCAGGCGGTGATTGTGACTGAAGACGGTCAGCATGCGAATGAATCCTCCGTGGACGTTGTCGATGGAAGATTTTCGCTTCAAGCACGGGAAATTTCTTTGCTTTAGACTCACGAAACACTCGCTGGACAGCAAAGGTATTCGAAGGAACTCGACTTTATGAGAAAGACTGACCAAACGGTTGAGCTGGACGCGGTAGACAAGCAATTGCTGACGCTGTTGCAGCGCGATGGCAGCCTCTCCAGTGCTGCACTCGGGGAGCATCTGGCACTGACGGTGACACCGTGCTGGCGGCGCAGAAAGCGCCTTGAAGACCTGGGGGTGATCCGCGATTACCAGGCCAATCTTGACCGTCGCAAGCTGGGTTTCAATGTCATGGCGTTCGCCCAGATCCGTTTCGACAACCACTCGGCCGATGCGCCTGAGAAGTTCGAGCGGGTGATTCTTGCGCTGCCCGAGGTGCTGTCCTGCCACAAGGTCACCGGCGAGGCGGACTACGTGCTGACGGTGCTGGCGCAGGACCTCGACAGTTATGGGCAATTCGTCGAAGACGTGCTGAGACGCCAGCCTGGAATCGTGTCGATCCAGTCGAGCCTGGCGTTGAGGGAAGTCAAAGCCGAGACGCGGATACCGGTCGAGTGAACCGTCACGGCTGTACGGCACGCAAAAGAAAGCCCTGCGCTGTGCAGGGCTCGGCGCTGTCGAGCGGCGTCTAGCTCACCTCAGCGCGAGCACGTTGCGGTGGCCACAACCACATTGTTTGACGCGTTACATCTTGGTAACGTGCGCGCGTTATCAACCCACACGTCTAAGAGGGATCTTATGGACAGGCTCAAAGCCGCGATCTTTGGCAGTATGAAAACAGGCTACTACGTGCGCCATCTGGTGTTCGGTGCGGTCATCGGCGCACTGTTCATCAGCGCGAAACTCAGTGCCCCAACCGGTGTGCCGTACGGCGAAATCTGCCTGGCGCTGATCAGCACCCTGCTCTACCCCTATGCGCGCTTCGTGTATGAAAGCGTCGTGGGCTTCATCATGGGCAACAACGTGTTCTTCGTGAACGCGCTGCTCATGCTGGTGGTCAAGGCCGTGACCATGTTGATGTGCTGGTTCCTGGCCATCTTCATCGCACCCCTGGGGCTCGCCTATCTCTACTGGCGGGTCGGTCGGCCGTCGTCCAACTGAGCGACGCGCCGTGGCTCCCGGCCGCCGAATTTTTCCTCGTACAACTCGCGCGCCCAATCGATGAATACCCGCACCCGGGGCGACAGTTGCCGATGGAACGGGTACAGCGCACAGACCGGCAGGTCCGGGCAGGTCCATTCAGGCAGCACCTGGACCAGTCGCCCGGCCTGCAGATGCGCCTCCAGGCGAAAACGCGGCACCTGGATCAGCCCGCACCCGGCGAGCGCGGCGCTGGTGTAGCACTCAGCATCGCTCACTGAAATCCAGCCGCTCGCTTCTACCTCCATGACCTTGCCGTCAACGATGACGGTGAACGGATAGCGGCTGTCATTGCCGCGGGCGAAAAAGCCGACCGCTTGATGGTGCGCCAATTCGCGCGGGTGGCTGGGCGTGCCATGTCGCGCCAGGTAGTCCGGGCTGGCGCAGATGATCTCAGGCATGTCTGCCAACCGCCTGACCACCAGCGACGAGTCGCGGGGCTGACCGGCACGGACCACGCAATCGATGCCTTCCTTGACCAGGTCCACCAGCCTGTCACCGCTGCTGATGACCACCTCGATCTGCGGGTAACGCGCCCTGAACTCGCCAATCCGCGGCAGGATGATCAGGGTCGCGTGCACCCCGTGCAGGTCTAGCCGCAGCGTGCCGTGGGGGTTGGCGACCTGGGTGCTGAGGCAGGTTTCGGCGTCTTCCAGCTCGGCCAGGACGCGCTTGCTCCGCGCATAGAAGGCCTGCCCGTCGAGGGTGGGCGTGACCTGGCGCGTGGTGCGATCGAGCAGGCGCGCCCCAAGCCGCTGCTCAAGCGCCTTGATCGCGTGGGTTGCGGTGGCGCGCGGGATGTTCAGCGCGCCCGCGGCTTGGGTAAAGCTGCCGAGCTCTACGATCCGGGTGAACAGTTGCAATGCATCGAAGCGGTCCATGAACCTCCTATTGTTGTGGTTTGTTGAATTGACTAGCCAATTTCACCTGCTTTATCCATAGGCGGTCAACCGACATCCTAGCCCCCGAGGTCCACTTTGCCACTTCAAGGAAATCATCATGACTGCTCACGACTCATGCAGCGCATCCGCGCCCGTGCAAACCGCCATCATCACCGGCGCCTCCGGAGGTATCGGCCGAGCCATTGCGCTGCGCCTGGCCGCAGACGGCCTGAAGGTCGCCGTCCACTACTCGGGTAACGCGGCCAAGGCCCAGGAGGTAGTCGCGGCTATCCAGGCGGCGGGCGGCGAGGCGATCAGCGTGCAGGCGGATGTATCTGACGCCGCAGACGTGCAGCGGCTGTTCGCCACGACCCAGGAGGCCTTCGGCGCTGTCAGTGCCGTTGTGCACAGCGCCGCGGTGATGCACCTGGCCGCGATCACACCTGACAGTATCGAGGTCTTCGACCGTGTGGTTCAGACCAACCTGCGCGGGGCCTTCCTGGTAATGGCGCAGGCAGCCCAGCACGTGCACGCCGGCGGCCGTATCGTGGCGCTGTCCACCAGCGTGATCGCCAAGTCCTTCCCCGAGTACGGCCCGTACATCGCGGCCAAGGCCGGCGTCGAGGGCCTGGTGCGGGTGCTCGCCAACGAATTGCGCGGGCGCGCTATCACCGTCAATGCGGTCGCGCCGGGGCCTGTCGCTACCGAGCTGTTTCTCGAAGGCAAGACCGACCAGCAGATTGCCCAGCTCAGCAAGGTGCCACCCCTCGAGCGCCTTGGCGAGCCCGACGATATCGCCCGCGTGGTGGCGTTTCTGGTTGGCGCTGAGGGTGGCTGGGTCAACGCCCAAGTGGTGCGCGCCAACGGAGGCTTCGCCTGATCGGCCGTTGGCACACTCGACATTGCGTCGCTGGAGCGCGCCTGTTTGGAGATGCTCGCGCAACGCGCCATGCGCCGTTGTTCAAGGAACAGTCAGATCAATGTCAGTTAATTGTAAATTACTGATTTGTATTAGGATTTTTCCATAAACCGACGAACTTTCGAGCGTCCTCGGGTCTATTGGGACAGGCTGGCTGAGAAACGCACCCGCGTGGTGCCTCTCAGCCGAACAGCCCTGTGTCCACTTACCGAGGTCCTTCACGATGAAATCCCATGCCCTCCTCCTCGCTGGTCTGTTCGCCCTGGTTGCAGTGGGCAGCGCATCGGCAGCCCAGATGAAACCGTCCCAGGCAGCCGCATCGACCGAGCGCTCGGCTGCGCGGGTCACGCCCCACACCAGCGACTCCCCTTGGCCAAGCCTGGCCAGCCAGGACGCCCGGCAAGCCGGCCCACAGCTGGCCCAGAATGACCGCTACTGGCGCGACGGCCGCTGGCACTCGCACAAGGAAGACCTGCGCCGGGCCAAGCTGCGCAAAGAGCAGGCCCGCAAGGACGCCGAGCGCCGTCGTGAACAACAGCGCCATCATGTTCAGGCCCAGCACAACCAACATCGCTAATATCCAGCGCACGCCTGGCCGGCAGGATCAGCCGTCCAGGCGCCACTCAGTGAGCAGCGCGCCTCGCTCGCCGGCGACCGGATCCTGTTGCGGCTTTGCCACTCGGGCAATGCGCGCCAGCGCCGCCTTGTGCAAACGCGCATCAGGCCGCTGGATGTCGTAATCCTCCTGACCCTGCGGATAGGCACCGACCACCAGAAAATCGTCGCTGCAGTGCACGCAGCGATGGCCGGTGCCGGCCGGCAACACCAGCACATCGCCAGCCTTTACGGTCAGCGTCTGGCCCGCTTCACCGCCCAGCGTCACGCGTGCCTGCCCGCGGGCGACGCCCAGTGCCTCGTGCGCATTGGGGTGGAAGTGGTGATAGTCGAAGATCCCGTCACGCCACAGCGGAGTCCAGCCATGCGCGGCGAACAGCGCTTCGAACGCCTCGGCCTTATCGACCGAACGGTCCAGCTTCAGCCGATACAACAGCACCGGCAATACACTGTTGGGCGTCGCGCCATCGTCCTCGAAGCGCAGGGTCTGTGCGGGGGCGCCTGATCCGTCGATCACGTCGGTGTGCGACATGAGTCACACCCTCTTCTGGTTGTCATTCCCTTGTGAGCCGGCTTTGAAGGCGAGGTTTCAGCCGGGCGACCAACGCAGTGGCCGCGAGGGTGGCCCCTTTGCGGGTTATCATGCCGGCGACCCAGACCGTGCAAACGCCCACGCGGTTATTCAAGGAGGAAACACCATTGATGCGCAGCCTTTCAGCCCTTTTGCTCAGCCTTGCTCTATGCGGTACCGCACAGGCCGCTGTCACCGCCGAGGCCGAAACAGCCTTCGACAATGCGCTGCGTATGGCCGACGCCAACCAGCAACGGCTGGAGCAGTTGATCGACCAGGAGCAACAAGGGCACCTCGATAAACAGGTTCTGCTCGATACCATGGCAGTCCTCACGCAGAGCATCCAGGCCTACGAGGCTGAACTGCGCAAAGCCAGCGACGGCGGGCATGCAGTCGCCACTTACCTGCTGGGCAACCTGCAGGAAAGCCGTAAACACTTCGCCGCAAAAGACGCGACCGCCAGCCATGCGCAAGCCTGCGCGCTGTACCAGACGGCCACGGATCAAGGTTTGCTGGCCGGGGCGGTGACGCTGCTGCGTGAATGTGAAACCGCGTCACGGCGCTTCAAGTTCGACGACCCTGAGTTGCTACGGCTGCAGCGCCAACTGCTCAAGGCGCTGCAACAACCCGATGCGTTCGCGGACCACTACCCGCTGCCTGCACTGAACTCACTGTGTTTCAAAGAACTGAAGGTACCCGTAATCAATGGTGAACGACCGCTGTCGACCCTGGCGGATGCCTATACACCGACGGTGCTCGATTTTGACCAGTTTCGTGCGGACGGCTACTACTTGCTGGCGTTCAAGGGCGAAGTCGACGGTGAGGCAGCGCGCGGCTATTTCAAGAAGGTGCAGGCCCTGACGCCTGACTGCCTGGACCCGATGAGGCTCTCGGGCATGTACAAAGCCACCGACAGCGATGCCCGCTGAGCATGAAAGTGCCGAGTGAGCGTGGCCGAGTTCAGGCGTAGAAATCAGGAACTGCACTATGGGTAGTGGCATTTAGCAATATGTTTAATAACCGCCCACTCCTACCCGGCCTATAATCGCGCGCAGGTTCTAGGCCGCCCCCGCGCGCGTACCGAAACCAATATGCTGCAACAGTCGTCGTTTGCATGGAACACACCTGCAGAGTAGTTTTTTGACAGAACAGTTGGCGGACATGAAATGCTGCACACACGACCGTTCGATCAGACCAGAAAACTACTTAACATTGCCATTCCCATTGGGATGATTGAAGCCGTAGGCCACCTTCTCGTCCTGACCGATCTCATTATCGTTGGCAGACTCGGCGCACTGGAGTTTGCAGCGGTGGGACTGGCGATCACGTTCTTTTGGACATTCGTAGTGGTTGGGATATCTGTTATCTCGGTAATCGGCGTTCTCATTGCTGAAAAATGCGCATTTGCCGTGCAAGAGGATGAGACCGGCCTTTACGGAGCGCACGGTCTTTGGGTGTGCATCCTGATGATCGTAATCCTCGCACCGGCAATAGGGTTTATGTCAGATTTCCTGACGCTTACCGGATTACAACGTGAACTGCTCCCCCACATCGAAGCCTACACCCACGCTGTCGTTTGGGCGCTTGCGCCAGCACTTCTTTTCGCGTGGCTAAGAAGCATTTTTACAGGGATCGAAATATTGACCCCAATCACCCTGATAGCAATCATAGCGGTGCCGACTAACGTGGCGCTCAGTATGATGCTTGTTTTTGGGATGGGTCCGTTACCAGGCTATGGCGTTGCAGGTGCGGGCTACGCGACTGCACTCGTAAACTTGGCGATGTTTGTCGCGTTGTCAATCTATCTGCGCAGACAAATGCCAACTATGTATAGCGCCCTGAAGGCCAACTTCTTGAAGGTGGAGCATAAGATACTAAAACACCTCTTGCACGTGGGTGGCGGCCAAGGTGTGATTACACTACTTGAGAACGGCATGTTTGCCGTTGTTGCGGTGCTGGTAGGGTCGCTGTCCGTGGAGGCATTGGCAGCTCACAACATGGTGTATGCGGTATTGGAACTGTGCATCCTTATCGTGCTTGGCTTTGGCGAAGGCACTATGATTCGCGTCGCAAATAGCATAGGGATCAACAACTATGTCATGGCTTACCGGGTTTGCGGAATAGCCCTTGTATTCAGCATTGTGATTGCAGCGATAATGTCAAGCGCCCTAGTGCTCTCGCCAGGCTTGATTTCTGCCCTATTTCTATCGGGCGATAACAGCCCCTCTGAAGATGACGTGCGTGCCGTGCTCGCCACCTTCGTTGTCGCCGCTAGCTTGTCGCTGCTTTTTGATGCAACCCAAACTGTTCTCTATCATGCCATTCGGGCAACGCGCGATGAGTACATCCCGGTGCTGATCGCGTTCTTCGGGTACTGGATCGTGGGGCTAGGATGTGGATACGTTTTCGGATTTATTCTAGGTTTCGGCATAGCCGGAATCTGGACAGGGCTCGCCATTGGATTCTGCGCGATTACTGTGCTGATGGGCGTTCGTCTGCATTATCGCCTTCGGCATCTTGAGGCTCATTTGCTGAGCCCGCGGCTTTGAGGATAGGTCGAGAGCAAAGAAGACGTTCTGTGGCAAACCACTATTCACACACCGCAGGGTGCTCATCCCCAGGCCACCATCTTTTCCAGTAATAGCACCTGACATCGCGAGCGCTATGCATGCCCAGCACCTCCCCTGCCCGGCTCTGCTCAACCGAAAAGCCCGGTTCGACAGGCTGCCCGGTACGCAGGTCATGCGCTGGTGCAGCCTCAGTGGGTGTGAACAGCAGGTTGTCACGATAGCCAGACACCAGGGTCCCGGCGAGGTACTGCATAGGACCCCGTTCAAGTGGCTGGTGCAGCTGGCCTTCCCAGCTGAACACCGTGCGGTCCTTGTCACTCAGCGTCAGGTCTAGATTGCTCAAGTCCACTGTCTCGAAGCGCATGGGCGTCCCGTCGCCAGTCACCCGCCAACGCCCAAGCTCAATAGCCCGCACCTGGCTCCCTGGCGGCCAGGCGACACCCCCGACCTCAACGCCCGATGCCAGCGTACAACGCTCCAGCCGCCACTCGGAGAAATTGAAATGCGCCCCGAACGGAAAGCGGAATTCGATCTCTCCCGGCAAACAGCTCCAGCCTTGAACCTCGCTCGCCGTCAGCGACTCCACCGTCGCCGACCCATGCCCTTGCCACAGCGCGAGGCTGCGCACGCGCATGCCCATGATGTCGCCGAGCGTGCGGTCGAAATCGGCATGTTTCAGGCTCTGCAAGCCATAGGGCACGGGATTGCCACTGAGGTCGTTCATGGGCTCGAGCCTGTCCAGACGAACCTGCGTGCCCGCCGGCAGCACCAGGTCGCCCAGCACTTCTTCATGCTCCAGACGCGGTTGATGCGCGCGTTGGTCAGCCCGCTGAGCGAATTCTATCTTGGCAAACGGCACACTCCCTATCGCCAGGCCAACGGCCAGCAGGGCGAACCGCCAACGCCGCGCCAGCATATAGCGCCTGCAACGGGTAAACAGCAAGGCCAGCAGGCCTGCAATCAGTAGCCAGAGGAATACTTGGGAAAACAGGTAGATCAGGTAACCGACCATCATGGCCAGCGGGTCGATAGGGATCATGGACGTCCTTGTGAGCCTCGCTACAGACCGCGCAGGATAATCCAGACTGCGGTGCCCTCCCAAGGCTTACAAGCTGAGGTCCCAGTCACTCAAGCAACCCACTAGTCACGATGCTGCCTAGCCTTTCAACGCTACTGCAGTCAGCCGATCCCGTGGTTGCATGCCTTCCGTGGCCTTGCGCCTGGCCAGCCCCACTCCCCACGCCAATGCCCGGCTCATCGATTCGCCTGGCCTTGAATCAAAGGCCTGCTCATGCAGCAGCATGCCGCCTGGCGCGTAGACGCCGACGAACATTTGCGTCTGTCCTGTTCGCGACAACCTGACCTGCACATCGATGCGCGTGCCGTCATCCAGGGTCTCGTCGTGAGTCCGATGATCAAGCGCCGGATCAGCCCAACGCCAAAACACCTCACCGCGAATCCGCATGCCCGCCCCCTACGACTTTAGTCTTAGTACATTGTCATTCCACCATAGCTCTCGGCGCAGCGGATGCAACGCCAGGATGGGGACAATGCGGGGGTAATCGGACAGCTGGCCATCATTACGACATCTTCGTTAGCGTTTTACACCGGAATGCCCTATTTGTTATCAAATTACAGTACGTAATAGCGTTTCCCCGCCTCGCGCACTGTGTTGTGGAGGCCGTGCACTCCGCCTTCGAAGAATGCGAATCAAGGCCCGAGAGGCTGTGCCTCCAGCTACCCAAAGCCGGAGGTGATCGCAGCCCACCTTGAAGCGCTCGAACTCAAAACGGCAAACGCGCCTGCAACCACAACCGCGTCCCTTCAGCCTTGTTCTTCGCGCCAAACTCTTCCTGCAGCTTGGCCACCACGGCGAAGTCCTTGCTGAACCGGTACATGACATAAGGCCCGGCGGCATTCACCGAGCCGCGGTTGCCATTGCCGTTCACCGCGTCGCCATTGAGCCGGTCATCCGTGGTCTGGCGGTACACATAGCCGTTGATCCCCGCACTCAGCGCCTGGTTGAAACGGTAACCCCCACTGAACTCCAGGGTCAGCTCATCGCCCGAACGGTAATCGGTCTTCTCGTTGCGGGTGTTCATGCCATAGCGCAGCTTGGCGCTGGCCTCCCACTGCTCCGAGGGCAGCCAGGTCAGCGCGTAGAACGGCGCGATCTGGTAATAGTTGCGACCGGTGTTCACCGGCTCGTCCTTGTCGTAATCCCCCGTGGGCAGGAAGGTCTCGATGCCGGCGGTCTGGTGCAGGGTGCGGCCATGCCAGCCGAGCAGCACCGGGGCAAAACTGAGGTCGCCGAGGTTGGTCGAGGTGCCGCCTTTGTCCAAGGGTGCCAGCGGCGCAGGCCGGGCAACGTCGAGGGTCAGGTCGAGGGTCGGCACCGCGAGGGCGGCGCGGGTCTCGACGTTCGCCCCCAGCCATTTGACCCCGGGCCACACGTAGCTCAGGCGCAGTGAGACAGTGTCGGACTTGAGGCGATAGCGGGCGATATTGGGGTTGTCGCGGCCGTCGTTGCCCTTGACGTGGGTGGCTTCGTAATGGGTGTAGTACAACAGGGCGGTGAGGCCCTCGGGCATCATCATCCCGGACATGTTGGTCTCGACACCCAGCGGGTACGAGTTGCCATTGCCCTCGGTAGCGCTGGCAGTGCCTTGCAGGCAGATCAGCACAGCGGCGGCTTGCAGTACACGAACGTGAACAGCCTTCATTGAACGTCCCTCTTTTTGTTGTTGTAGAGACACAGCGATCCAGCGGCCCAGCGCTTCAGCCGTCAGTCATGGCACACCTCGAACAACGCCGCGGCGCCCTGCCCGCCCCCTACGCACATGGTGACCACGACGAACCGTGCGCCGCGCCGACGCCCTTCGAGCAGCACGTGCCCGGCCATGCGCGCGCCGGACATGCCGTACGGATGGCCCAGGGCGATGGCACCGCCATTGACGTTGAGGCGCTGCAGCGAAATCCCCAACTGGCGCTGGCAATACAGCACCTGCGAAGCGAAGGCTTCGTTGAGTTCCCACAAGTCGATATCGCCGATGCCCAGGCCGTACCGAGCTAACAGCTGAGGCACCGCCAGGACCGGGCCGATGCCCATTTCATCCGGGGCACAGCCGGCGCTGGCAAAGCCCTTGAACACGCCCAGCGGCTTGAGCCCACGCGCGCGGGCCTGCTCGGCGCTCATCAGCACGCACGCCGCGACGCCGTCGCTGAGCTGCGAGGCGTTGCCGGCGGTGACCGTGTGCTGCGCGCCTTCGAGCACCGGCGCCAGCGCGGCCAGTTGCGTGGCCTGGGTGCCGGGCCGGTTGCATTCGTCACGGTCCAGCCGCACGGCCTTGTCGTAGTACTCGTAGCAGGCCTTGTCCAAGGCCCGCGAGACCACTTCCAGCGGCACGATCTCGGCATCGAACAGGCCATCACGCTGTGCCTGGGCCACGCGCTGCTGGCTGGTCAGGGCGTAGTCGTCCTGGTCGGCGCGGCTGACGCCGTAGCGCAAGGCCACCCGTTCCGCTGTTTCAAGCATGCTGATGTAGGCATCCGGGCGCTGCTGCAACAGCCATGGGTCCTGGCCATAGTGCTCGTTGGTCTGGGCGTTCTGCACCAGGCTGATGGACTCGCCGCCCACCGCCAGCATCACCCCACACTCGCCCAGTTGAATGCGCTGCGCAGCGCTGGCGATGGCCTGCAGCCCCGACGCGCAATGGCGGCTGACCGTCTGCGCGGCGACACTGTCGGGCAGGCCGGCACGCAAGGCGCTGAGCCGGGCGACGTTCTTGCCCTGGGTGCCCTCGGGACGGCCGCAGCCGAACACCAGCTCGTCGACCTCGGCGCCCGCCAGGTCGGCCCGGGCGAGCCCCGCCTGGATGATCGGCGCCGCCAGGCTGGGCATCGGCGTGTGGTTGAACGCGCCGCGGTACGCCTTGCCAATGGCGGACCGCGCGTAAGCAACGATGACTGCGTCGTGCATGAAAACCTCCGGCCGAACGCTGCAAGCAGCGCCCGGCTGCGATCAAAGCGCCTGGACGATGGCCTGGTGGGCTTCGGTGTGATGGGACAGCGCCTGGTAGGCCGCAGACAGCTCAAGCAGCGGCTCAAGACGCGTATGCTGGCCCTCGCGCAGCAGCTTCTTGGTCAAGCGCAGGGCATGCCCGGGGTTGGCCGCAATGCGCCGGGCGAGGTCCTGGGCGGTCGCCAACAAGTCCTGCGGCTCGACCACCCGCGACACCAGGCCGTACTCGAGCGCCTGTTGCGCCGACACGGTTTCGCCGGTGAACGACAGCTCATAGGCGCGTGACAGGTTGTTCAGTGCGCGCGGCAGCAGCCAGGCGCCGCCGTCACCGGGCACGATGCCCAGGCGCACGAAGCTTTCGGCGAAGCGCGCCTGTTGCGAGGCGATGCGGATGTCGCACATCAGCGCCAGGTCGCAGCCGGCGCCAATCGCAGCGCCATTGACGGCGGCGATGGTCGGCACTTCGAGGTGGTAGACCGCCAGCGGAATCTGCTGGATACCGTGCCGATAGCCGTCGCGCAGCTCATACGGGCTGCCGGCGAACAGCCCGGTGCGGGCTTTCATGTCCTTGACGTTGCCCCCGGCACAGAACGACTTGCCGGCGCCGGTGAGGATCACCACCGACACGCTCGGGTCGCGGTTGATGCGCGCACACACCGCGGCGAAGGCATCGAAGTGCGCCTGCTCGCTCAGCGCGTTGTGTTGTTCGGGGGCGTTCAGGGTCAGGGTGACGATGCCCTCATCGAAGGCGTACTGGATAAAGTCACTCATCTCAGGCGGCCTCTTCCTTGAGCTTGGCACTGACCCGCTCGACCAGGTCCTTCTTCGACACCTTGCCAAAGGTCGACAACGGGAAGCTGTCCACCAGTTCCAGGCGCTCGGGAAGCTTGAAGCGGGCGATTTCCTGGTGCTGCAGGTAGCCGACCAGCTCTTCCAGGCTCAGTTGCGCCGCTGGTTTGAGGATGACGAAGGCACACATCTTCTCGCCCAGCACCGGGTCGGGCATGGCCACGCAGGCGACATTGGTCACCGCAGGGTGCGCCAGCACCAGGTTTTCGATTTCTTCAGCGGAGATCTTTTCACCGCCGCGGTTGATCAGGTCTTTCTTGCGCCCTTCGACCACGTAGTTGCCCGACGGCAGCTTGCGCATCATGTCGCCGGAGCGGTAGAAGCCCTCGGGGGTGAAGGCCCGGGCGTTGTGCTCGGGCGCATTGAAGTAGCCGCGCAAGGTGTACGGCCCGCGGCAGCACAACTCACCGGGCATGCCCAGCGGCACCGGCTGGTCGTCTTCCCCCAGGAGCATGATCTCGTCGTCCTCGCACACCGGCCGCCCCACCGACTCGCGGCGCACGTCCAGCGGGTCGTCGAGGCGCACGAACATCAGCAGGCCCTCGGCCATGCCGAAGTTTTCCTGCACGGTGCAGTTGCGCAGCACCTGCTCGGTGAGTGCGCGGGTTTCCGGTTGCAGGCACTGGCCACCCGACTGGATCACCCGCACGCTGTCCAGGTTGAAGGCGCCGACCTGGGGGTCGTTCATCCACATGATCAGCAGCGCCGGCACCACATGGATATGCGTGACCTTGAACCGCTCGATCAGGGCGAACACCTCTTCGGCGCGGGTGCTGGCGTGCAGCACCACCTTGGCCCCGCAGAGCATGAAGCCTTGCAGACCCGGGCAGGCCAGCGGCAGGTTGTGGGCGATCGGCAAGATATCGAGCAGCACCGAGTGCTCGTCGATACCGGTGTAGCGCGCCGCCAGCCGCGAATTGCAGGCGTAGTCGTTGTGCGAACGCGGGATCATCTTGGGGATGCCGGTGGTGCCGCCCGACAGCAGGAACAACGCCGGGCTGCAGGGGTCGATGGCCGCCTGGATCGCGTCGATTTCACTGGGGTCACGCGCAGATTCGCGCTCCAGCAGGTCAGCCAGCGAGACGAAGCCTTGGGCCGGGGCGCCGAGTACGAACTTGCGGCGGATACTGCCGGTGTTGGCCTGCACGCGGTTGACGATGTCGATGAAGTCGCAGTCCTTGGAGCGGTCGGCGGTAATCGTCGCGGTGGCGCCCGACAGCTCGACGAACTGGCTCAGCTCGCGGTAGCGATGGGTATGCAGCGCCATGATCGGGCGCACCCCGATCTTCTGCAGGGCCAGGTAGACGAACACGAACTCCAGCACATTGCCCAGCTGCAGCACGACGATGTCGCCCGGCACCAGCCCGGCGTCCAGCAGGTTCAGGCCCAGGCGCGTGGCGATCTGGTCGAGCTCGGCGTAGCTGACTTCGCGGTGGGCATCGCACACGGCAATGCGCTCGGCGTACTGCCGGCACACGGCGCTGAAGGTGTTGGCCAGGGTCTGGTCTTGCCAGTAACCCTTGGCGCGGTAGTGGGCGGTGAAGTTTTCTGGAAACGGCACGAATCCCATCATGGAAATGTCCTCGATGTTGTCGTTATTGTTGGAAGGATCAGGTCGGGCCGACGCCCAGCGCCGGCCCGCAAAGCGGGCTCAGCCGTGGCTCAGGTGGTCTTGGCGAAACCGCCGTCGATGACGATGGTTTCGCCGGTGACGAAGTGCATGTGCTCGATCAGGGTCAGCACCACTTCGGCCACGTCCGGCATGGTCACGCAGCGCTGCAGCGGCGTGGCGCGGGCGCGGCGGGTCATCAGCTTGTCGTAGTTGTCGCCGAGCATCCATTCC
Organism: Pseudomonas reidholzensis; assembly: GCF_900536025.1. Lineage (GTDB taxonomy): Bacteria > Pseudomonadota > Gammaproteobacteria > Pseudomonadales > Pseudomonadaceae > Aquipseudomonas > Aquipseudomonas reidholzensis. Next base: position 97,284 of record NZ_UNOZ01000019.1, on the reverse strand, counting down.
ATCCACTCGCCCTCCATCCAGCCCGGTGCGATGGCGTTGACCCGCACCTTGGGACCCAGGGCGTTGGCCAGGGTCTGGGTCATGCTGATCACCGCCGCCTTGGACGCGGAGTACGGCAACGGCTGCGCGCCGGGGCGCATGCCGACGATCGAGGCGGTGTTGACCATGCACGGGCGCGGCGCTTCGAACAGCAGTGCCTTGGTGTGCTTGGCAATCAGGAACAGCCCGCGCACGTTGACCGCGAACACCCGGTCCCAGTCTTCCACGTCGATCAGGTCGAACTGCTTCGGCGGGGTGTCGATCGATACGCCAGCGTTGCTGCAGACTACGTCGAGGTGGCTGTAGCGCTCGCTGATGGCGGCGACCATGGCCTTGACGCTGGTTTCGTCCGACACGTCGCATTGCAGCAGCATGGTCCGCGCACCGGCGGCCTCGCAGGCCTCGACGGTGGCGCGGGCCGAGGCTTCGCTACGGCTGTAGTTGACGATCACGTCGTAACCGGCGGTGGCCAGTGCCACGGCGACCGTCGCGCCGATGCCGGAGGCGGAGCCGGTGACCAGTGCGACCTTTTGAGCTGTGGACATGTTCTACCTCGTTGTTGTTTTTAAGTGAACATGTTCATTTTTAGACGTGATCATAATGTTTGTCAACGCCTGGTCCATCACTTAACATGAAGCCTTCGAACTTCGACAAAACCAGAACAATCAAAGGCCTGACATGACCGAGAAAGCGCCTGCGCCGTTGGGTTTGCGTGAACGCAACAAACTCGACAAATTCTTGCGGATCCGTGCCGCATCGAAAAAACTCTTCACCGAAAACGGCTTCGAGCCGACCACCACGCGGCAGATTGCCCAGGAAGCAGATGTCGGCCTGTCGACCCTGTTTCTCTACGCCACCGACAAGCGCGACCTGCTGTTCCTGGTGTTCAACGATGACCTCGACGCGCTGACCACCCGCGCCTTCGCCGACTGCCGCGCCGACGCGCCGCTGCTGGACAACCTGCGCAACGCCTTGCGGCATTTCTTCGAGTTCTACGGGCAAGACAAAGTGATCTCGCGCGACCTGACCCGCGAGATCACCTTCTATACGACGGGGATGCAGAGCGAACGCTTCCAGGCCACCCGGGCCCGCACCATCGACTCCATCGCCACCCTGCTCGGCCACGCCCGGGCCCAGGGTGAGGTGCGCTGCCGGGAGGATGACGGCATGATCGCCAAGACCATGTTCTACCTGCTGGCAGCGGAGATCCGCATGTGGCTGGCCGACGACTCACAGGCGCCGGAAGACGGCCTCAATGAGCTGATGAAGCGCCTGAGCCTGATAATGCACGGCCTGCAGGCGGGCTGACCGCAGACGCCTGGCCCAGCGTCTGCAGGTTTGGATAACGCCCCACGCAGAGCATCAGCACGCAGGCCACCACCATGCACCCGGCGAACAGCAGCAGCACGCTGTCGTAGCTGCCCTGCAGGGTCTGGCCCACGCCCATCAGCAGCGGCCCGAAGGCGGTGCCCAGGCAGAACAGGCCGAACAGGTAGCCGTAGATTTCACCGAAGGCGCGCAAGCCGAAGTAGCGGGCGATCAGGTAGGCGATCAGGTCGACCTCGGCGCCGACCCCCAGGCCAATCAGCGCGGCGCAGAACATCGCCGTGGTGCCGGTGGCGCCGCTGTACAGCAAGAGAATGCCGATCACCGGGCCAATGAAGAAGAACACCGTGACGAAGGGCGCGAACAGGTAGTCGAGCAGGTAACCCGCGCCGACCCGGCCGACGATCAGGGCAATGCCGATGATCGAGGCAATCCCTGCCGCTTCGGCAGCGGGCACGCCACGGTCGGTGAGCAGCGGCACGAAGTGCACCGAGCAGCCATTGATGGCCAGGGCCGCGAGGAAGAACGCACTGCCGATCAGCCAGAACGCACGGCTGCGCACCGCCTCGCCGACGCTCAGGCCGAGTTTGTCCGGTGCGTGCGGCAAGCCATCGGCGGTCGGCTGGTTGTCCGGGAACAGGCCAAGGTCAGCGGGTTTGTTGACCAGCCGCCAGGCCACGCCAACGGCGCCCAGCACGATCACCACGCCCATCACCGCATACGCCAGGCGCCAGCCCAGCGCCGCCACGGCATGCTGGGCGAGCATCGGCATCAACGCCGCGCCGACGCCGATCCCGGCCATGCTCAAGCCCAGCGCCAAGCCCCGCCGGCGCACGAACCAGCAACTGACCGCCATCGCGTACGCCGTCGGCGTGCCGCCGGTGGACAGCAGGCCGATCACACAGAACGCCAGGTAGAACAGCACCAGGTTGCCGGGCAGAAAGCCCAGCGCCATGACCCCGACGCCAAACAGCAGCAAGGCCGGAATCGCCACCTGGCGTGCGCCCTTGCGGTCGATCAGGCGACCGATCCAGGGCGTGCACAAGGCGGCCGAGAGAATCGCAATGGTCAGCCCCAGCGACACCTGCGAGCGGCTCCAGCCGAACTCGGCGCTCAGGGGCTTCATGAAGATGCCGAAGGTAAAGACCAGTACCGGGCCCTGGCTGACGATCATGCCGATGATCGACGCAATCACGACCCACCAGCCATAAAACATGCGCGACGTATTCATTGCCTGTTACCTGTGATTATTGTTATTCAGGTAGCGGTACCGCCGTATGAGGGTACCGTATCGGGTGAAAACCGGTGCAGTGATTCAGCAGCCGCGCCAGTGCGGCTGTCGTTTTTCGGCGAACGCGCGCGGGCCTTCGAGGCTGTCGGCGCTGACCTTGCGGCGCTCCTCGGCCTCGTAGCGTTGGCTGACCGCCTCGGCCAACGGCAGGTCGAGGCCTTGCATGGCGCAGGCCTTGGTCGCACGCACCGCCAGCGGCGCGCAACGGAGGATGTCCGCCACCCACTGCTCGACGGCCTCGTCCAGCAAATGCGCCGGCACGACCTCGTTGATCAGGCCCAGTTGGTAACCGCGCTCCGCGCTCATGGCACGCCCCGTCAGCAGATAGCCCATGGCGGTCTTCAGGCCGATCTGCCGCGGCAGCCGGTGCACCCCGCCCGCGGTAGCGATCAGCCCGCGCCGAGGCTCGGGCAAGCTCAGCTGGGCGTGCTCGGCCGCGACGATGATGTCGCACGCCAGGGCCAGCTCCAGCCCGCCGCCGTAGGCCGAACCGTTGAGCCGGGCGATCAGCGGCTTGGAGAAGGTGAAGCGGTCGGTGAGGCGCGTGGTGCGTTGCCATAACGCCGCTTCGGCCTCCACGTCCGCCTGCGGGGCTACCGCCATCGCCGCCAGTTGCTTGAGGTCGCGGCCGGCGCTGAAGGCCTGTTCGCCCTCCCCGGTCAGCACCCCCAGCCACAAGTCGGGGTCGGCTTCGAGTTCATCGCAGGCCAGGCTCAGTTGGTGGTAGGTCAGTGGGTCGAGGGCATTGCGCACCTCGGGGCGGTTGATGCGTATATAGAGGACATGCCCTCGCCGCTCGGTCAGCACAGGCTGCAGCGCGCCGTCCATGTCAGAGCCCCAGCACGCGTTCGGCGTTCTTGTGGAAGAACAGCTCGAGCACTTCGTCGGAGTAGCCCAGCTCATTCCACTCCTTGAACAGCCGCTCGTGGGGGATGCTCGGGTAGTCGCTGCCAAACATCACCTTGTGCTTGAGACGCCCGCGGATGTCGCGCTTGAGTGCTTCGGGCAGGTACTTGGGTGCCCAGCCCGACATCTCCCAGAACACGTTGCCTTTGTGCAGCGCGCACACCGTGGTCTCGTCGATCCAGGGGTAACCCGGGTGCGCCATGATGATCGTCAGGTCAGGGAAGTCTGCCGCCAGGTTGTCGATCGAGGACGGGTGCGCATGGCGGGTCTTGGCGCCCATGCCGCCGGGCATGCCCGCGCCCATGCCGGTCATGCCGACATCGATCATCACCGGCACCTTCAGCGCGTTGATCTCCTCCCACAGCGGGTAGTAGCGCTGATCGTCGACACTGAAGTGCTGCATGATCGGGTGGAAGTGGAAGCCGAGCATGTTCAGGTCGCGGATCGCGTGCTTGGCTTCGTCGATGGCGACCTGGCCCATGGCCGGCTCGACCGCGCCCCAGGCCTGGATGATGCAGTCGTGGCGATCGCGCATTGCCGCGACATAGTCGTTGTCGCACGGGACGGTGTTGATCGTGGCGCGCAGGTCCAGCGCCACCAGCACGGCTTCGATGCCCGCGCTCTGGAACTCGTCCACCACCTCTTCCTCGGTCTTGGCTTTCCACTCGCGGTGCCAGTACTTGGCCAACGCGTCTACGTACGGGCCTTGGCAGTCGATCCAACGTTGGGTGTTGGGGTAGCAATGAAGGTCGATGCGACGCATATGATCATAGCCTTTTTTGTTGTTGATCATTTATGAACATGTTCTTTATAGGGCGCAGGCGAAGCCCTGTCAAGATCGACCTGTGATTGAATCCTGGGGCAAAGCGTGAGGACGTTGACGGGGCAAATACCCGTCAGCGCAGTGCGCATGAACGTGAAAGCAGCCTGCGCTGCAAGGCCGCTTTCAGTTGATCACGAAGGGTCGTTCGTCAGAAGGGATTGTCTGGCGTGCAGCTGTCAGCCGGCCATCAATCGGGCAGTTTGAAGGCTCGCCGCGCATTGCCTGCCAGAAACAGCCGCGCTACCTCGTCGCCGAGCTCGAGTGAGGCCAGGTCCTGCAGGCAGTCGGCCGCAGTCAACATCGGATAGTTGGTACCGAACAAGACCTTGCCGCCCCCTGCCCCACGCAGGTACTTGACCAGTTCATCGGGATAACGGCTGGCTTTGTAGGCTGAAGTATCCACATAGACATTGGGGTACTTCATCATCAGCGAGATCATTTCGCAGACCCAGGGGAACCCGATATGCCCCGCGACAATGCGCAATTCCGGAAACTCATGGGCCACATAATCCAGGTACGGAATAGGCCGGCCCGGCTCCGAGGGCATCAAGGGCCCCGCGTGCCCGACCTGCACACAAAGGGTGACATCCAGTTCGATGCATTCCGCATAGAGTGGGTAGAACCGGCGATCGTCGGGCGGTAGCCCCCACAGCCAAGGCAAGATGCGCAAACCCTTGAAACCGTGGTTTTTCACGTATTGCCTCAACACCCTGACCGCGGCCATCGGCTGGCGAATATCGACCGATGCGATGCCGAACACCTGCTCAGGTCGCCGCTGTACCGCCAGTGCGACACTTTCATTGGAAATCAGCTCACCGCGTGGTCCGACCCAAGCGCTGGCAAACACCTTGGATACCCCCTGTTCGCTGAAACCCTGCAGCACTTCATCACACTCGAGGTCGCGGTCTTTCTCGGCCAGGCCTTGCCAGGCCGTTGGCCAACGTCTGAGCGACGCGAACAGCGGGTCGCGCAGAAACGACCTGGAAGGAATCTGCATCCAGGCATCGATAATTTCAGTCATCTACTTCCCTCGCTGCCACCCGCGACGCCACACCTGCGTCGCGGGACTCGCCATGAGGCCTCAGGCGCCCATGATTTCCTTACGCCGCAGGTCCTGCGCGCGGCGGTTGCCTGCATCACTCATGCCGGCTGGAAGTTCGGCATCGAGCAGCGTGGTGCGCTGTTCGATCTGTTGAATGACAGCGTCCTGCAGGGCTTTTTTCGACATCGCATAGGCAACGTTGCAATCCGGGGTAATGCAGCGGGCGTAGGCGATCGCCCGTGACAGCAGTTCGGCCTCCTCGACCACCTCATGGAAGAAGCCGAGCTTTTGCGCCTCCTCCAAGGAATACAACTCGCCCTTGAGGGTGGTCAGCGCGCCCACCTGGGTGCCCAGCGCATACTTGATGATCTCCACGTAGGCAGCGGGCATCGGAATACCAATCGGCACCTCGTTGAGGCCGAACTTGGCCGGCTTGCGCGCGGCAATCCGGAAATCACAATCCAGCGCGGTAATCAGCCCGCCCGCAATGGCGTGGCCATTGATCGCCGCGACGGTCGGCCGTGGGTACTGGAAGATCCGCAGGTTGGTGGCACGGTACTCGGCGTACCACTGGCGGATACGTTCCTGGTCGAGGCTGCCAAACACCTCGAAACTGTATTTGAAGTCGATACCGGCCGAGAATACGTTGCCCTGCCCGGTGAGGATGACCGGCAGTTCACTGAACTCTTCCTCCAGTCGGTCGAACGCATCATGCAGGTCCTTGAAGAAGGTCGCGTTCTGCACGTTGACCTTGTTGCTGTTCATGCGCACAACGGCGCAACCATCGATCACGTCAATTTGCCAAGCCATGTGACTACTCCTGTTCTCGCCTGCCGACACTGCGGCAATCACTGTCAGTTGGAAGGTGGGTCAGCACGCAATGAGGTTGATCTCTTCGCTCATCATCTCGCGCATCTTGAACTTCTGTACTTTCCCCGAGAGGGTCATGGGGTAGCACGTCACAAAGCGGATGTACCGAGGGATCTTGTAGCGGGCGATCTGGCCCTCGCAGAACTGCCTGACGTCCTCTTCGCAGAGGCTTTTGCCCGCACGGGTAATGATCCACACGCACAACTCTTCGCCATAGACCGGATCGGGCACGCCAATCACTTGAGCGTCCTGGATGGCCGGATGGCGGTAGAGGAACTCCTCGATTTCGCGCGGGGAGATGTTTTCGCCACCGCGTATGACCATGTCCTTGATCCGTCCGGTGATGCTCACATAGCCCTCGGCGTCCATCGTCGCCAGGTCGCCACTGTGGATCCAGCCCTCGCCATCGATCGTTTCAGCGGTCTTTTCCGGCTCGTCCCAATAGCCTTGCATCAACGAGTAGCCACGGATACACAGTTCGCCCACGGTACCCAACGGGACGATGCTTGCGGTCAGCGGATCGATGATCTTGGACTCCAGATGAGGATGAACCCTGCCGATCGTCGACACGCGCTTTTCAAGCGGCGTATCGGTCGTGCTTTGATAACTCGCCGGGCTGGTTTCGGTCATGCCGTAGGCGATTGTCACCTCGCGCATGTGCATCTCACGCTCCACGCGCTTCATCACCTCGATCGGGCAGGCGGTGCCGGCCATGATGCCGGTACGCAGCGTGGTCAGGTCGAACTCGTGGAATCGCGGATCGTCCAGCTCGGTGATGAACATCGTCGGCACGCCGTGCAAGGCGGTACAACGTTCTTCCTGAACAGCTTGCAGCACCGCGACCGGGTCGAAAGAATCATTCGGGTAGACAATGGTGGCGCCATGCGAAAGCGCGGCCAGGTTACCCACCACCATGCCGAAACAATGGAACAGCGGCACCGGGATGCACAGACGGTCCTGTGCGCTCAGCGTGATCGCCTTGCCCAGGAAGAAGCCATTGTTCAACACCCCGCGATGGGTCAGTGCGGCGCCCTTGGGCAAACCGGTGGTGCCACTGGTGAACTGGATGTTCATCACATCGTTGGCCGCAAGCGACCCGCTCACGGCCTTGAGCGCCGGATCGCAGGTGCTGCCCCGGGCCATCAGGTCGACGAAGCTGAGGCACCCAGGCACGTCTTCGTGGCTGACCTGGATCACCGTCTTCAGCTCGGGTAGGCGCTTGGCCTGCAGCGCACCGGGGGTCGACCGGTCGAGCTCGGGCAACACCGCCCTGAGCAAGTCCAGATAGTCGGTGGTCTTGAAGCGGGCCATGCTGATCAGGGCTTTACACCCCGATTTGTGCAAGGCGTACTCAAGCTCGGCCGAGCGATACGCCGGGTTCAGATTGACCAGCACCACACCGATCTTGGCGGCAGCGATCTGGATCATCAGCCACTCGGCACTGTTGTTGAGGCACAGGCCGAGTCGGTCATGCGGCTGCAGCCCAAGCGCGAGCAAGGCACTGGCCAACACATCGCACTGGCCCTGCAGTTGCCGGTAACTCAAGCGCACCCCCTGATGGCAGGACACCACCGCTTCATTGTCGGGGTACTGCGCCGCAATGTGGTCGAACCACGCACCTACGGTAGATTCGATCAAGGGGGTGTCAGTGGCACCCCGCGCGTAACTCGCGTTGTCGGTATTCATTATTATTGTCTCAACCTTGGTTCACAGTTTTGGCATCGCAGGGTCGCTACGAAGCCGAGCGTTGTTGCCTGCGCTCGTCCGTCAACATTGACTCCAAGTATCGATAACGGCGTTTGATCGACCCCTCCACTCTACGAGCAAGTGGGCGGAGGGGATATTGGCAATTTTGACGATAACTGTGCCGCTTTCGCCAATCCCCCCACCCTGCCGCAGTGCCCAGTGGCCACCAAACGCCGGCTAGAGTCGATGCGACTTACCAGAGCGGCAGGGTGTAGGTGAAGAACAGCCGGTTCTCATCCAGATCACCCAGAAAATTGCTTCGCGTAGTCGCGTTGCGCCACTTGATTGCGAGGTTCTTCAGGGGCCCGCTCTGGATCACATAGCCGAGGTCCGTGTTGCGCTCCCAGGTCTTGCCGTCGTCCAGGCCAGGGCCGCGGTCAACGTTGTCACCCGAAAGGTAGCGGGTCATCAGGGTCAGCCCGGGGATGCCCCAGGCAACGAAGTCGTAGTCATAGCGAATCTGCCACGACTGCTCGTCCTTGTTGCCGAAGTCGTTGATCTGCACCTGATTGAGCAAAGCGTTATCCGCACCGTTGACGAAGGCAAAGCCGGTATCACCCGCCAGGTACTGGTAGCCGGCGCTGAACGCATGGGCACCGGTTCGGTAGGTGAACAGCGCGCCAATCGCATCGTTGTCGACATTGCTGCCGCCATCGTCGACTGAGCGCGCGAAGCGGATGTCCGACTTGAAGCTCTGGCCTGGGCCCAGCGGCAACAGGTGCACCAGGTTGACCAGGTGCTGCTGGTAGATCCCGTCCAGCGCGCCGTAGTAATAGCTGCCCGAAAGCTCGGGCGACCATTGATACTTGCCACCGGCGAAGAGGAAGTCATCGCTGGTGGTCGCTCTGCCGAGGACGATGTTGCGCTTGCCAGCGTTATAGACGGTGAGTTCTTCATTGTCTGAAGAGTCCCGCTGGTTCACCCGGTCGAGCTTGGCAACGTCGAGGGTCAGGTTGTCCACATCGTTGCTGGTCAACCAGGCGCCGCGGTAGGTCTGCGGCAGCAGGCGAGAATCATTGCGCATCAAGGGCGGTAAGATGGGCTGCAGCGTGCCCACCTTCAGGGTGCTCTTGGCCAGCCGCACCTTCGCCGTCACGGCGAGTTCGCCGTATTCATCCTGCGCACGGCGCGGCGCCTCCTTGTCGCTCTTGAGCAAGCCGGTGCCAACCCGGTCCGGGCTGGAGTCAAGCTTGAGCCCGAGCAGGCCGGTGGCATCCAGGCCAAACCCCAGCGCCCCCGGCGTGAAGCCGGATTCGAAGCGCAACTGGAAACCCTGGCCCCACTCCTCCGCTTTCGCCTGGGTCGCGTTGCCTTGGCGAAAGTCACGGTTCATGTAGAAGTTTCGTAAGTCCAGGCTGCCCTTGCTGTCGTCAAGGAACGCCGCCTGGGCGCCGGTGGCCAAGCCCAGCACAGGTGCCAGGCAAAGTAGATGAACAGACACTTTCGCGTTAATCGGCATTCGCAGTCTTCCTATTATTATTGTTGTCGCGGTTATTGTTGTTTTACGACGGACTTGCACACACACCCGCGCCGCCCGCTCTGCCGAGCAGGTGGCACACTACCGAGTCGTTCACTGTTCACTGCACGACGGCGACGCTTGCTGATCGTTTACTTGGCGGTCATCCGCAGCGCGCCGTCGAGCCGGATGACTTCACCGTTGAGCATCGGGTTCTCGACAATCGACTGGACCAGTTGAGAAAACTCGCAGCCGCGCCCCAGCCGGGGTGGGAACGGTACGGTCTTGCCCAGCGAGTCCTGAACATCCTGCGGCAGGCCAAGCAGCATGGGCGTTTCGAAAATGCCCGGGGCGATGCTCATGACCCGGATGCCGAAGCGTGCCAACTCGCGGGCAATCGGCAGGGTCATGCCAACCACGCCGGCTTTGGATGCGGCATACGCTGCCTGGCCGATCTGGCCATCGAACGCCGCCACCGATGCGGTCGTCACCACCACGCCCCGCTCACCGTCGACGTTGGGGGCATTGAGGTTGATCGCTTCGACAGCCAGGCGAATGGCGTTGAAGGTCCCGACCAGGTTGATCATCACCCCGCGGGTAAAGCTGTCGAGGGCGTGCGGCCCCGCTTTGCCGAGGACTTTTTCGCCTGGGGCAATGCCGGCACAGCAGATCAGCCCATGCACTGCACCAAAGCGAACCACCGCCAGGTCCACGGCCGCCTGCATCGAGCCTTCATCCACCACATCCGTGCGGATGAACGCCGCCTTGGGCCCCAATTGGTCTGCCAACGCTTCGCCGCTGGCGGCGTTGAGGTCCGCCAGGACCACGCTTGCACCGGCCTTGAGCAAGTGCCGCGCGGTAGCTGCGCCGAGGCCGGAGGCACCACCGGTAATCAGAAATACACACCCTTCGATCTTCATTAAAAACCTCCATCCGTGTTAATGCGTTGCAGTGAAGTTGGCGGACCGCCGCTGACAGAAGGCATTGACGCCCTCGGCGAAATCGTCGGTTGAAGACAGCGCGACAAACTGGGCTTTCTCTGCCTCCAGCGTGCCCGTCAGATCCGTCTGCAAACCTTCGCGCAGCAGGCGTTTGACGCCTGCCTGGGCGGCGGCCGCACCGTTCGCCAAACGCGTGGCAATCGCCAGCCCAGCGGCCGGCAGGCCAGCCGGTGGCACCACCTGAACCACCAGGCCGAGCGCGTGCGCCTGATGCGCATCCAGTTTTGTGTGCAACAGGGCCATGGCCAACGCGCGGTGCAAGCCCAGATGACGCGGCAGATGCCAGCTAGCGCCGCCGTCAGGAGTCGCGCCAATCGCGCCATAGGCCAACAGCAACTGCGCGTCTTCGGCGGCGACCAGGATGTCGCACGCCAGCGCCAGCGACAGGCCGAAGCCGGCGACCGAGCCATTGATCAGGCCGAGTACCGGGCACGGCAGCTCGGTCAGGCCGATAACCGCTTCATTGACCGCGTCGATCAGTAACTCAAGCTCCTCGGCGCAGGCCGCCTTCGATTCGTCAAGCAAGGTCTGGAAGTGACGGACATCGCCTCCCACCATGAAATGCTCACCGGTGCTGCGCAGCACGACCACGCGTGGCGGCCGGGCGACCAGGCTGCGCACACAGTCGCGCAGCGCCACCCCCATGGACAGGTCGAAGCTGTTTCGGGTGGCAGGACGGTCGAGGTTTATAAAGGCGATACCCTGCTGGTATTGCACATGGATACCGGCAGCCTGCGCCGGGTTGAGCAGCCGGTTATTCATGGCATCTCCTTGCACGCTGTGGGCGTGTCGCGGCCCAAGCGCTGAGCGAGCAGCTCAAGCCGATCACCGCCCCAGAACAGCTCGCCGCGATAAATGAAGGTGGGCGCGCCGAACACCCCCAGACGCTCGGCACGCGCCAGGCTGGCGCTCAGTGCGGCCTCTGCGTGCTTGGCTCGGTACGCCTGCCACAGCGCAGGGGCCAGGCCGACCTGGGCCAGTAGCGCCTCGATGGCCTGAGGGCTTTCGAGGTCGAAGTCCTGGTTCCAGAAGCGTTCGAGCAACGGCAGGCAAAAATCCCACAGGGTGTTCTGCGTCTTGGCAAACAGCAGGGCCTGGCTTGCCAGTTCGGCGTCCCAGAGTTTTTGCGTGGCCCGGATCGTACGCCCTTGCCGTTCGGCCAGGCGGCGACAATCCATGTACAGGTACTTGAGCTTGGCCACTTCACGCGGTGGCCGTTGTTCAACCTCCCCGCCATAGGCCGAGCGGAAGTCCGTGATGTACGGCCACCAGTCGATCCGCACGCCGCTGCGCCGGGCCAGCTCACGCGCCGGCTCGATGGCCAGGTAGGAATACGGGCTGCGCAGGTCGATAAAGGCGTCTATGACCACGCCATCAGCAAGGCTCATGGGCTACTCCTGCACCTGGAACAGGTTGTGTTTGGCTTGCGCGGAGCTGGCGACATCCACCCACTGATCGCGCAACAGGTCCAACGCCCGGCCCACTGCCGGCCGGCCACGCACCCGTGCGTACCAGGCTTTGAGCTGCGGATAGTCGTCCAGGGTGACACCGGTCATCTTGTGCACGCGGATCCACGGGAAGCACGCCATGTCGACGATGCCGTAGTCGCCGCAGATGTATTTGCGGCCTGCCAGACGCTCGTCGAGCAGCTTCAGCAGTCGCCGCGTTTCCGTCTGATAGCGCTCGATCGCGTAGGGCACCGGTGCTGCGGCGTAGCGGAAAAAATGCTGCGCCTGGCCCATCATCGGACCCAGCCCGCCCACCTGCCAGAACAGCCACTGCAGTGTTTCCGTCCGACCGCGCAGGTCGCCGGGCAGGAACATGCCGGTTTTTTCTGCCAGATAGACCATGATCGCGCCGCTCTCGAACAGCGTGATCGGTGCCCCGCCGCCAAGCGGGGCATGGTCGATGATCGCCGGGATCTTGCCGTTCGGGTTGATCGCGCGATACCGGGGCTGGTGCTGAGCGCCGCGCGTGATGTCGATCGGCAGGGTGCGGTAGGAGACCCCGAGCTCTTCGAGCAACAGGTGTATCTTCTGCCCGTTCGGGGCTGGCCAACTGTAGAGTTCAATCACCAAAAACCTCCAGATCAGGCGCGTTCGTCGTGTGCTGCAAGGCGCGCGTCACGCCGTCGCCAGCGTCGTCTTGGGGTGCAACATGTCGTCGTAGTCATCCAGCGAGGGGAACGTCAGCGACGGACGATCATCCAGCGTCAACAGGTGCTGGCGGTATTGCTCGAGGTAGTCACGGCGCGCTTCGACGCTGATGTAAGGCACATGGAAGGCGACAAACGGTGGCAATACCGAAAGCCCGACGTAGCCCAGCACGCCGCGCTGGATGGGCCGCAGCAAGGTATCCAGCTCGCCGTGGATGGCCTCTGGGCCAAACATGTGGTCCTGCCCACCCAGGGAGAACGCGAGCATGGCCTTCTTGCCCTTGAGGCCACCCCGGTCGTAGATGCGCACGCCGCCATAGCAGAAGCCGGAAATGAACACGCGGTCGATCCAGCCCTTGAGGATCGCGGGCATGCTGAACCAGTAGATGGGGAAGTTGAGGATGATCAGGTCAGCCCACTTGAGCTTTTCCAGCTCCTGGGTGATGTCAGCTGCCAGCGTGCCGGTGTTGTAGCCGTTGCGTTGTTCGAGGGCGTAGATCAAGTGCTCGCTGTTGGCCCGCTGATGGAAGTCATCGGCAGTGGCGACCGGGTTGAAGTTCATCGCATACAGGTCAGACACCACTACAGCGTGCCCCTGCCCTTCGAGAACCTCGACGGCCAGGTTCAGCATGGCCGTGTTGAAGGATTGCGGCTCATGGTGCGCGTGGACAATCAGTACGTTCATAACAGCTCCCTGGGTCAGTGATGGCTCCACTGTACGGAGTGCCAAGGCGCTGCTACATTGGCAATATTGACTATTTTTATGCGTTTTTTGCCAACATGAAAACACTGCCCCTTCGCGCCGCGATTCTCGCCATCGACGGCTGTTACGCGTCCAGTCTGGCCGGCTTTGGCGATGTCCTGCATGTCACCAATGCGCACTTGAGCCGCCAGCAACACAAGACCGGTGGCGCCATGTCGCGCCCGTTCAGCTGGGAGTTCGTCTCCCATCAAGGCAAGCCCGTCACGGCCTGCAATGGGCTGACGGTGAACAGCACCGTGGCACTGTCCAGCGAGCCGTACGACATCATCTTCATACCGGGGCTTTACTACTCAGGGCACGATGCGTTTCTGCGTAGCCTGGACAACGCACGGCCTCAGCGTGAATGGCTGGAGGCGCAGTGGCGCAAGGGCGCGGTAGTGGCGGCCAACTGCACCGGCACCTTCCTGCTGGCAGAAACCCGTTTGCTGGATGGTCGCCAGGCCACTACCACCTGGTGGCTGGAAAAACTGTTCCGCGAGCGCAACCCCAATGTCGACCTGCAATTGCGCTCGATGGTGACCGAGCAGGATCGGCTCTGGTGCGCGGGCGCGTCGGCCTCCTACCTGCTCCAGGCGGTGCGCATGGTCGAGCACTTCTGCGGGGCCAACACCGCCACGCTGACCGCCAAGACCATGCTCATCGACACCAGCCAGACCACCCAGTTGCCCTACCTGCCGTTGCAGATGGGGTCGGTGCACAGCGATACCATGGTGGCCAAGGCGCAACACTGGTTGCTCAAGCACTTCGCTGAAGACGTCAGCATGCCGCAACTGGCCGCCGCGCTGTCGGTCAGCGTGCGCACGCTGATTCGCCATTTCAACGATGTGCTGGGGACGACGCCGCTGGCCTACCTGCAGAACCTGCGCATCGAAATTTCCATGAAGCTGCTCGAAAGCGGTGACCTGAGCATCGAGGAGATTGCCAACCAGGTCGGCTACCAGAACGCCAGTTCCTTCACACGCCTGTTCCGCCAGCATGTGGGGGCTACACCGGCGGCGTATCGAAATCGCTTCGCGAGCATGCCGCGAGGTTAGAGATACTGTGTGCACGCAGGGCGACCGGCCGCTGACAGCCGATCCCCTGGGTGATCACACCGCCGTCAGGCGACCTTCTTCAGCGCAATCACACGCCCACGCAAGATATCCAGCAAGACCGCCTCCTGAGCGAAGGCGGCCTCCATCGCGCGCGCTTTGACATGGCCATAGCCACGAATCTGCTCGGGCAACGAGGCGAGCTTCACGGCCGTTTGATGGTGCGAATCCCCCCCCTGCTGGGTCAGGGTGCCAAGGACTTCCTCGACCACCGTTTCATAGCGTTCGATCAGCGCACGCTCCTGGCGCCGCTCATGGGTGTAGCCAAACGGATCGAACAGGCTGCCGCGCAGAAAGCGCAGCTTGGCCAAGACCCGGAAGGCGGGAAGGACCCAAGCGCCGAACTCCGACTTCTTCGCCAGGCCGGTATCGCCGTCACGCTTGGAGAGCATCGGCGGCGCAAGATTGAAGACCAGCTTGTAATCACCTTCGAACTGCTCGGAGATCCGCTGCAGGAAACCACTTTCGGTGTGCAGGCGAGCGACTTCGTACTCATCCTTGATCGCCAGCAACTTGAAGTAGTACTTGGCCACCGCGCGGGTCAGGTCATCGTGCTGCCCCGACAGCGACTGCTCCAGGTTTCGAACCCGTTGCACCAGGCTGACGTAGCGCTGTGCATAGGCGTCGTTCTGGTACGCCGACAGGTAGGCCTGACGCGTACTGATCTGCTCATCGAGGGTAATGACCGGTGCAGGCGACACCCCGGCCAGCTGCGCATTTGACCTGGCCGCCAGACGCTGCTCCACCGCCTGTGGATCGAGCGCCGCCTGGCGCCCCCAGCGGAAGGCATCGGTGTTCATTTTCCTGGCCGTACCGTTGAGCTCGATGGCGGCTTCGATGGACACCGCCGTCAACGGGATCAGCCCGCGCTGATAGGCAAAGCCGAGCATGAACATGTTGCTGGCGATGCTGTCGCCGAGCAGCGCCGTGGCAATCCTCCCGGCGTCGACGAATTCGGCATGGTCCTGACCGACCGCTTCGATGATGTTGCTGCGCAGCCCTTGCGTCGGGTATTGCATGTCGGCGTTGCGGGTAAAGGCCCCGGGCATGGTCTCCTGGGTGTTGGCGAGCACGTGGGTATTGCCATGACGCGTGGCCGCGAGGGTTTTCGCGTTGCCCGCCACGATCAGGTCGCAACCGAGCACCAGGTCGGCGCCACCGGCAGCGATGCGGATGGTCTTGATCGACTGCGGGTCAGGCCCGAAGCGCAGGTGGCTCCACACCGAACCGCCCTTCTGCGCCAGCCCTGCCATGTCGAGCAAACCGCAACCACGGCCTTCCAAGTGCGCGGCCATGCCCAGAATGGCGCCAATGGTCACCACGCCCGTGCCGCCCATGCCGGCCACCAGGATGCTGTAGACCTGGGTGTCGATGCTGGGTCGGGTCGGTTCTGGCAACAGCGGCACGTGCTCCTGGACAACCTGGCCAGGCTTCCTGAGCGTACCGCCCAATACCGTGACGAAGCTGGGGCAGAAGCCTTTGACACACGAGAAGTCCTTGTTGCAAGAAGACTGGTCGATGGCCCGCTTGCGACCGAACTCGGTTTCCAGCGGTTGTACCGAGACACAGTTGGACTGCACACCACAATCGCCACAGCCCTCGCAGACCAGGTCATTGATGACCACCCGCTTGGCGGGGTCTGGGAAGGTCCCACGCTTGCGGCGGCGGCGCTTTTCGGCTGCACAGGTCTGGTCATAGATCAGGATCGAGGTGCCAGTGACTTCGCGCAGTTCACGCTGGACCTTGTCCAGCACATCGCGGTGATGGATCGTCAAACCTTCGGGCCAACGTGTATCACTGGGGTATTTGAGCGGTTCGTCGGTGACCACGACGATGCGCTTGACCCCCTCGGCATGGACTTGATGGGCAATCGCCGGCACGTTCAAGGTACCGTCGTGTTTTTGCCCGCCGGTCATGGCCACGGCATCGTTGAAGAGGATCTTGAAGGTGATGTTGGTGCCCGCGGCAACTGCCGCGCGGATACCCAGAAAGCCTGAATGGAAATAGGTGCCGTCACCGATGTTCTGGAACATGTGCGTGCGCTTGGAAAAAGGCGCCTCGCCGACCCAGACCATCCCCTCGCCACCCATGTGGGTATAACCCTGGGTCGAGCGGTCCATCGACTGCGACATCCAATGGCAGCCAATGCCGGCATACGCTTTGCTGCCCTCGGGCACCACGGTGGATGAACTGTGCGGGCAGCCGCTGCAGAAGTAATAGCTGCGCGAGAGCAGATCGGCATTGCCTTTGCTCGGCTGATAGGCTCGCAGGCGCTCGACACGCGCACGCAGCGGCGCATTGTCCTGGAGCTCGAGCAGGCGCTCGCCCAACGCGATGGCCACCTGGTTGGAGTCCAGCGCCATCTCCGATTGGAACAACACCTGGGCGTGCTCATCGAGTTTGCCGACGATGACCGGTGCACTTGACCGGCCATACAACTGCTCCTTGAGCTGCAGTTCCAGCAGGCTGCGTTTTTCCTCGACCACCAGCACCTTGTCGAGCCCCTCGCAGAACTGCGCAGCACCCGCCGGTTCGAGCGGCCAGACCATGCCGACCTTGTACAGGCGCAGCCCCAGTGCGGCTGCGTCGGCCTCGCTCAGCTGCAGGTCTTGCAAGGCCTGCAGGACATCCAGATAGCTCTTGCCGTGGGTCATCACACCCAGCCGGGCCTGAGGCGAATCGACCACACACTTGTCCAGCCCATTGACCCGAGCAAACGCCCGTGCGGCACCGAGTTTGAACCGATGCAGGCGCGCTTCCTGCGCATGGGGCGTATCGGGCTGGCGGATATTAAGACCCTCTGCGGGCAGGACGAAGTCGACGGGCTGGACGATCTGCACGCGATTGATATCGACGTCGATGGTGGCAGTAGCTTCGACAGTGTCCTTCACGCACTTGATGCCCACCCAGCAGCCGCTGTAACGCGACAGGCCCCAGCCGATCAGGCCGAAGTCGAGGATCTCCTGGACCCCCGCCGGGCTGAGCACCGGGATCATCGCATCGACCATGGCGAACTCGCTCTGGTGGCAGGTACTGGACGATTCACAGGTGTGGTCATCGCCCATCAGTACCAGCACCCCGCCCAGCGCGGCCGTGCCCGCCAGGTTGGCATGGCGGAAGGCATCGCCGGTACGGTCAACACCCGGGCCTTTGCCGTACCACATGCCGAACACCCCGTCGAACTTGCCTTCACCGCTCAGGTGGGCCTGTTGCGCTCCCCAGAGGGTGGTCGCCGCGAGGTCTTCATTGATGCCGGGCTGGAACAACACATTGTGTGCCGACAGGTACTGCTTGGCCTTGCCGAGCTGATCATCCAACCCGCCCAGCGGCGAACCGCGATAGCCGGAAATGAACCCCGCAGTGTTGTGGCCCGCTTGTTGATCGCGCAGATGCTGGCTCATCGAAAGGCGTACCAGCGCCTGCGTCCCGGTAATGAAAATGCGTCCTTCGTCGAGCAGGTACTTGTCGTCCAGCTGGACTTTTTTCAGCGTCATGATTCAACTCCGCCCCTGGCTAAGGGGAAACTTATTCTTGTATTTGTAGGCGGATGCGCAACCGGGTCGCCCCCGGCTGCGACACATCGGTCAGCGGCGAACGGCAGACACTTCGATCTCGACCCGGTAACCGGGGTTGGCCAGGCCCGCGACCTGGAACACCGAACGGGTCGGCAAGTTGGGCTGCTGGGCGGTGCCGAAGAACTGCGTGTAGCCCCGCATGAAACCGGCGTAATCCATCTTGCCGCCCGCTTCAGCCGAGCCGACCAGGTAGACCTGCATCTTCACCACATCCGCCAGGCTCAACCCCAGGTGCTCGAGCGTGCCCTGTATGCTTTTCAGCACACTGACCGTCTGGGTTTCGGTATCGCCATACGCGGCAAGGCTTCGTGCATCGGCCTTGGCATCGATGGCCGGCGGCACCGCGCCACTGAGGTTGACCAGGGTGGCGCCAGCGGGGATTTCAATCGCCAGCGAGATGGGAAAGTCCGAGTTGGGGATCTTGTGGCGGATGACTTCGGCCGCCTGCACTGCGGGCACTGCCAGCAGCGCCATGGACGAGAGCATCAGCGGGCGTACGATGTTTTTCAGCATGACCATTCCTTTCTCCAATGAGGGCCTTGCGGCCAATCCACGGCGCTAGCGCTGCGTCACCGAGCGAACATCCTCGAGCGTGACGCTGTCAGCAAAGGCGTTGCCAAAGTGGCTCCTGACGTAGTTCACGACATCGGCGATCTGCTGGTCGGACATCGAGTCCTTGAAGCCAGGCATGCCGCCTTGCCCCGAGCTGACCATGAACACCGGGTAGACCTTGGCGGCCAGTTTTGCGTTGGCGGCCAGCGCTGGATACGCACCGGCACCGCTGGCGCCTTGTGCCTGAGGCATGTGGCAGCCTTGGCAGACCTGGTGAAACAAGGCTTCGCCGGTGCGTTCATCGAATTTGCCGGACGTCGACAGATCGCCATCGGCGGCCCAGGCGCCAGCATTGCCGAGAGCGCCGATGAGCAGTGCCAGCCATGAGTGCTTGTGCATGATGAGCTCCGGATTCAGGCCGCCTGGTGGCTGGCGACGATATGGGTGTGCAGCCGCTTGATGGCGTCGAGCGACGACAGGATCGCCCCCTCCATCCACGCGGGGATACGTGAAGCGTGCTCGCCGGCCAGGACGATGCGTCCGTCGATCTGGCACAGGGTCTGGTAGTGCTGCTCACGCAGGGTTTCCGTCCACAGGCCGTAGCAGCCGTTGGTCCATGGCACACGGTGCCAGCCGACGGCGATGCCGTTGTCGAACTCATCGTGGTACTGCGGGTGCACCAGGGCGCCGTACTCGACGGCCTTGCGCACCCGTGCCTCTGGCGCCATCGCGGTGAATTCGTAGGCGTTGGGGCCGAACAGATAACCACCCAGCAACACCCCTTTACCGGGCTTGCCGTAGTCGGTGCTGGGGTAGCTGATCTTGCCGATGGGCGTGTCGGTGTAGCTGATGCCACCGTAGATGCGCTCGTCCTGCTCCCAGAAACGCCGCTTGAATTGCAAGCCGACCTTGACCGCGGCTTCGTAGGGCACCGCACGGATAGCGCTCATCATTGGCGCACTGACCTGCACCGGGAGCTGCCCGAGGATCGACAACGGCAGTGTGCAGACACACCAGTCCGCGGTTTCTTGCGCCGACGCCCCACCAGTACTGGACTGGTAGGTGACCGTCACGCCGTTGTCGCTCTGTTCGATCGCGGTGACCTTGGCGTTGTACTGGATCAGGTCACCCACCTGCCGCTCGAACGCCTGGGCAATCTTGTCCATGCCGCCGACCGGCTGGAACAGGCTGGTCTGGAACTCGTAGTCCTGCCCAACGGCAATGCTCTGCCAGAGGTTGGAGTCGAGCAAAGCCTTGCGGTCGAGCAGGTCAGAGGGCGCCGGCTGACTCATCAGGCCGCCACCGGCATCGACCGCGAAGCCGCGGCGCAAGCTGGTCTCCAGTGACTTTTTGTAACTCCCGCTGGCGTCCAGCGCGCCCCAGCTGCGCATCGCCTCGAGCAGGCGCTGGCGGTCTTCGGCGGTGAGCGCCTGGTCGAGCGCATTCTGGTTGATCGCTTTGCTCAGCAGCTCGGCGATATGCCCCTGGAAATCAGCCTGCACCGCGCGATAGCGCACAGGCTTGCCGCCGAACGCCTGGGTCGAGTGAACCATGGCGTTGTAGTTGACTTGAATGAACGGCTCCAGAGCGACCCCGAAGCGGTGGCAATAATCGAGCACCGCATGGTGGTGGTAGGGAATCCGCCAGGGTCCCGGGTTCAGGTACAGCCCCGGATCGAACTTGCAGTCCTGCGTTGCCCCGCCCAGTTCGACAAAGCGGTCACCGCCGCGCAGGGTCCAGCAGCGGCCACCCGGTTTGGCGTTGTATTCCAGCAGCTTGACCTGGTACCCGGCCTTGCGCAGTTCGTAGGCGGCGGTCATGCCGGCCAAGCCGGCGCCGAGGATCAGGATACGTGCCCCCTTCGGGGCGCCGCTCAGGGCAAAATTTCGGTCATGCTGGGTCTCCCCGGCAAAGGCCAGGGCACCCATGGCCTGATACATCGCCGCCGCACCGGCAGTGGCGCCAATCCAGTGCAGCACCTGGCGACGGCTAAGGGGCATTGCGTGCGCTTGCATGTGTAGAGTTCCTCTCAGGATGAATCCAACGGTCTCGGCCGTGACCTTTTCTCGAGACGGCAGGCAGCCGCTCGGGTAACCAAGGGAACGGTCGAGTTACAGGTGGCAGGACGTTGTACGGGGAAGCACCCCTTACAAAAAACAGCACGTTATTGTTGTTTTAACGCCGCAGGGTCGAGCACGCTTCGACCCTTCCTAGTTCATGGAGGCGAGTATTTTCATGTTCGGCAATACAGCTAGCTCACCGTCCAGGACGGCGCCAGAGGTAGTACAGCGCCAACGAGGCAACGACGCTGAAGGGCAACCCGACACTCAGGGAGATCTTGTGGCCGAGTACAGTGCCGAAGCCGCAACCGACGATAAGTGCCAGCACTAGAAAACAGCGATCACTCTTTTCATAGTCTGGCCGAATGAAGTTGCTGACGAATTCAAACACGTCGGTTTCCTTATTAACGAATACGGGCAATACAACGACTCTACGTGTCACCCGTGTCACTCGGCTTGTACGTTTGTAGGTAAAACCGATTGGCGTCGCGCAGGCGCCTCAGCAGCCATTGATCTCTCGCCGGCGATAGGCGCCCGGGGTACTGCCGGTCCAGCCACGAAAGGCCCGATGGAACACCGCCGTCGAATCAAAACCCAACCCCTGGGCAATGTGCGCAATCGACAGGTCGGTGTGGATCAGTTGCTGGACAGCGATGTCGCGGCGCAGGGCATCCTTGACCAACTGGTAACTGGTGCCCTCCTCCTTGAGCCGGCGGGTGAGCGTTCGGGTCGAGAGCAACAAGGCATTGGCGGCATCCTGAATACAGCAGTCCTGCTTGGGGTTGAGCAGCACGTGCTGACGGACCTGTTGCGCCACCAGGCGCTCCTTGAGGGTGGTAAACAGCCAATAACGCGGCGCCGCCTGGAGAAACGGCAACAACTCGGCCTTGCTCCGACTGAACTTCATCGCCCCCCAGTGCGCGTCGAAGCTCAACGCGGTATGCGGCTGCTCGAAGCTCACCGGTGCCGGAAACATGTGCATGTACTCCGAAGCGTACTGCGGGCGAGCAAAGGAGAACGTCACCGCGTGCAGAGGGATCTCCTGGCCAATCAACCACGACGCAATGCCATGGGCCAGTTTCATCATCAGCTCATGGCCAAAGCGCTGCATGTCGGCGCTGCCGTCGCGGGGTATCAAAGCGATCACCACCAGCCCCGACTGTTCGGCGCAGTCGAACCGATAGTCGTCGAGCAACAGGTTCCAGAAGCGCGTGAAGCGGTACATCGCGATGGTCAGCGACTTGGCGTCGAGCAGGCTGGCGCACAGGTACTTGAGCGTACCGCTGCGGATCCGCCGCGAGCACTGGCCCATCATCTCGTCGTCGCTGCCCAGCGCAACCTCCTGGTACAGGCGCACGAACTGGTCGTACGTCACCCGCGCGCCAGGGGCATCGAGCAAGTGCTCGGCAATACCCGCCGCGCTGACGAACCGATGAATATCGGCCGCGCTGCAGATGTTCTGCGCCCCTTGCAACAACCCCTGGACAAAGGTCATCGGCAAGGTGTTGTCCACTGAGTGATCCACTGGCAATACCCCCTCGCATCTATCTTGACTGGCGCGATATGCAAATCATTCGGCGGATCGAGTGATTTAAAAGCCATGCCCGCGATCGCTAAGCTAGGTCAACCAAGGCCACCGGCGCAAGCACTAGCCCTGCTCCGCTCAGCCAGCACGCTAGGACGTGGCCACAAATGCAACTTCTCGCGGGCACAAACCCGAGAGGCTGGCAGCGCCGACGTCGGGCCCGCTGGCACCGCCATGAATTTTCACAAACAACTGAAAACAAAAACAATTTTCCTAAACGGTATACGAGGACAAGAACATGACCGTTAGCTCCGTTCCGAACATCAAGCTGCTGATCGACGGCAAACTGGTGGAGTCACGCACGACTCAATGGCGTGATGTGGTCAACCCAGCGACTCAGGAAGTGCTCGCGCGGGTTCCGTTCGCCACCGCCGAAGAAATGAACGCGGCCGTGGCCAGTGCCAAGCAGGCGTTCAAGACCTGGCGTAAAACGCCAATCGGTGCCCGCGCACGCATCTTCCTCAAGTACCAGCAGCTGATCCGCGAGAACATCAAGGATCTGGCCGCCATCCTCACCGCCGAACAGGGCAAGACCCTGCCTGATGCAGAGGGCGATGTGTTCCGCGGGCTCGAAGTGGTCGAACACGCCGCGAGCATCGGCAACCTGCAACTGGGCGAGTTGGCCAACAACGTAGCAGGCGGCGTCGACACCTTTACCCTGCTGCAACCACTTGGCGTGTGCGCGGGCATCACCCCATTCAACTTCCCGGCAATGATCCCGCTGTGGATGTTCCCGATGGCGATCGCCACCGGCAACACGTTTGTCCTCAAACCTTCCGAGCAGGATCCGATGGTCACCATGCGCCTGGCCGAGCTGGCGCTGCAGGCCGGGGTGCCAGCCGGCGTGCTGAACGTGATTCATGGTGGTGTGGAGGCAGTCAACCTGATCTGTGATCACCCAGATATCAAGGCTGTTTCATTCGTCGGCTCCACCGCGGTCGGCACCCACGTGTACAACCGTGCCACCCAGAACGGCAAGCGCGCGCAATGCATGATGGGCGCCAAGAACCACGCCATCGTGCTGCCCGACGCCAACAAGCAACAGACTATCAACAGCCTGCTCGGCGCCGCCTTCGGTGCCGCTGGCCAACGTTGCATGGCGCTGCCGGTAGTGGTCCTGGTCGGTGAGGCGCAAAGCTGGGTACCTGAGCTGATCGAAAAATCCCGAAGCCTGAGTATCAACGCCGGCGTTGAAGCCGGCACCGACGTCGGCCCCGTGGTATCCCGCGCAGCGCTGGACCGCATCAGTGGCTATATCGCCAGCGGCATCGAGCAGGGCGCGACACTGGAGCTCGACGGCCGCAACCCCGAGGTGCCTGGGTACCCGCAAGGCAACTTCATCGGCCCGACTATCTTCTCCGGCGTGACCACCGACATGAGCATCTACCGCGAAGAGATCTTCGGCCCGGTCCTGTGCGTGATCACCGCGGACACGTTTGCCGAAGCCATCGCGCTGATCAACGCCAACCCGAACGGCAACGGCACCGCGTTGTTCACCCGCTCAGGCGCCGCCGCACGGCACTTCCAGGAAGAAATCGACATCGGTCAGGTCGGCATCAACGTACCGATTCCGGTGCCGGTGCCACTGTTCTCCTTCAGCGGCTCACGCGCTTCAAAACTCGGCGACCTGGGGCCTTACGGCAAGCAGGTGGTGCAGTTCTATACCCAGACCAAGACCGTCACCGAGCGCTGGTTCGACGAAGACGAAGTGGTTGGCAGCGTCAACACCACGATCACCCTGAAGTGACCTGAACAGCGCAGGCGCTCACCACGGGGTAAGCGCCTGACTCGGAGCCGTTGTCATGCAATTTGAAACCATCCTGCTGGAAATCCATGAGCGCGTCGGACTGATCACACTCAACCGGCCCAAGGCGCTGAATGCCATCAACAGCCAAGTGATCGATGAAGTGAACCTGGCGCTGGATCGCCTGGAAAGCGATCCCCAGATCGGCTGCATGGTCATCACGGGCTCGAACAAGGCGTTCGCCGCCGGTGCCGATATCAAGGAAATGGCCGAGTTCACCTATCCGCAGGTGTTCCTCGATGATTTCTTCTCTGCCGCCGACCGCATCGCCAATCGACGCAAACCGCTTGTTGCCGCCGTCGCCGGCTATGCACTGGGTGGTGGTTGTGAGGTCGCCCTGATGTGCGACTTCATCTATGCCGCCGACAACGCCCGCTTCGGCCTGCCGGAGATCTCCCTCGGGGTGATACCCGGCATTGGCGGCACCCAACGCCTGGCGCGGGCGGTGGGCAAGGCCAAGGCCATGGAAATGTGCCTCAGTGGCCGCCAGATGGACGCCCACGAGGCGGAACGGGCCGGCGTGGTGGCGCGCGTGCTGCCGCTGGAGACGCTGCTCGAAGAAACCTTGAAAGTCGCCAATGCCATCGCCGAGCGCTCCCTGCCGGCCACCATGCTGCTCAAGGAAAGCGTCAACCGCGCATTCGAATCGAGCCTCAGTGAAGGGGTGCGCTTCGAGCGCCGGGTGTTCCATTCGCTGTTTGCCACGGCCGACCAGAAAGAAGGCATGGCCGCATTCGTGGAAAAGCGCGCTGCGCAGTTCACCCACCAGTAACGCCCTCTGAACAAAAGGACAGACCATGAATATCGGATTTATCGGGCTGGGCAACATGGGTGCGCCAATGGCGTTGAACCTGCTCAACGCCGGCCATCAATTGACTGTGTTCGACCTCTCGGCCGCTGCCCTGGCGACGCTGGTTGACGCCGGCGCCACGCCAGCCGCCTCCCCCGCGGCCATCGCCAAAGGCAACCCGGACATGATCGTGACGATGCTGCCGGCGGCCGCCCACGTGAAGTCGGTGTACCTGGCAAGTGAAGGCCTGCTGAACCATGTGCGCCCCGGCGTAGTACTGCTTGACTGCTCGACCATCGACCCGCTGACCGCCCGCGAAGTGGCAAAAGCCGCCGCCAGCCACGGCAACCCGATGCTCGATGCACCGGTATCCGGCGGCACCGGTGGCGCCACTGCCGGCACCTTGACGTTCATGGTGGGCGGCACGCCGAGCGACTTCGAGCACGCCCGCCCGGTGCTCGAAGCCATGGGCAAGAACATCGTCCACTGCGGCGCTGTCGGCAACGGCCAGGTGGCCAAGATCGCCAACAACATGCTGCTGGGGATTTCCATGGCCGGCGTCTCGGAGGCCATGGCCTTGGGCGTTGCCTTGGGCATGGATGCCAGCGTGCTGGCCGGCGTGATCAACACCTCCAGTGGCCGCTGCTGGAGCTCGGAGGTCTACAACCCGTTCCCTGGCGTAGTCGCCACGGCGCCCGCCGCGCGCGGCTACAGCGGCGGGTTCGGCAGCGACCTGATGCTCAAGGACCTGGGCCTGGCCACTGAAGCGGCCCGGCAGATCGGTCAGCCGGTGCTGCTCGGCGGCCTGGCGCAGCAGCTCTACCAGAGCTTCAGCACCCAGGGTAACGGCGCCATGGACTTCTCCGCGATCATCAACACGTATCGCCGCAAGGCCAGCCTATGAGCAGCCGCCCAGCGCTGGTGCTGGCCAACGTGCGCAACCGCATCGGCCACCTCACCCTGAACCGCCCCGAAGGCCTGAACGCGCTCAACCTGCAGATGGTGCGTCTGCTTCAGCAGCAACTGCGCGCCTGGGAAGCAGACGCCGAGGTGGTCGCTGTAGTGCTGCGCGCCGAAGGCGAAAAAGCCTTCTGCGCCGGGGGCGACATTCGCATGCTCTACGACAGTCATACCTCGGGCAGCGACCAGCACCTGCTGTTCCTGGAAGAAGAGTATGCGCTCGACGAGCACATCCATACCTACAGCAAACCCATCCTCGCCCTGGTCGACGGCCTGGTCCTTGGCGGTGGCATGGGCCTGGTCCAAGGGGCTGCCCTGCGGGTGATCACCGAACGCACGCGCATGGGCATGCCGGAAGTGGCGATCGGCTTCTTCCCGGACGTCGGCGGCAGCTACTTCCTGTCCCGACTACCCGGCGAGCTGGGCACCTACCTTGGCCTCAGCGGGATCCAGGTGCGAGCCGCGGATGCGCTGTATGCCGGCCTGGCGGACTGGTGCATCGGCAGTTCGCAGGTCGCCGAGCTCGATCACTGCCTGAACAACATGAGCTGGAGCGACAGTCCGCTCGAGGAGCTGCAGGCCCTGCTGGCCACGCTCGGCGTGCGCAAGCTGCCCGGCTCCGAACTGAAAGCCCAGCGCGCCGCCATCGATGGACATTTTGCCGCGGGCGAACTGCACGCAATCTGCCGCTCGCTGCGCGGCGAAACCGGCCCCGCGCATGCCGATTGGGCCGAGGAAACCGCCGAGCTGCTCGACAGCCGTTCGCCGCTGGCCATGGCCACCACGCTCGAACTGTTGCGCAGAGGTCGCCAGCTCGAGCTGCACGCGTGTTTCCAGCAGGAGCTCGCGCTGGCCCCGGCCTGGTTTGCCGAGGGCGACCTGATTGAAGGCATCCGCGCCCTGATCATCGACAAGGACAAGCAGCCGCGCTGGCGCATTGCGCACGTTTCTGGGCTTGAACCCGCACACGTGCGGGCGCTGTTCAACGCAACACTGCACGGTGTCAGCCAACAGCGTACGGCCTGAGTAAAAAGGTGACCTCTATGCAAGACCTCGAACTGAACGAAGAACAACGGATGATCCGTGACATGGCGCGAGACTTCGCCCGCGGCGAAATCGCCCCGCGCGCGGCAGCCATGGAAAAAGCCGGCTGGATCGACGACACGCTGGTCGCCCAGATGGGCCAGTTGGGCCTGCTAGGCATGGTCGTCCCCGAGGAATGGGGCGGCACCTACATCGACTATGTCGCCTATGCACTGGCGGTCGAAGAGGTTTCGGCGGGCGATGCCGCAGTGGGCGCCTTGATGAGCATTCATAACTCGGTCGGCTGCGGCCCGGTGCTGAACTACGGCAGCCAGGCCCAGAAGGACACCTGGCTGAGCAGCTTGGCCAGCGGCGAAAGCATCGGCTGTTTCTGCCTGACCGAGCCGCAGGCCGGTTCTCAGGCCGATAACTTGAAGACCCGGGCCCATCTCGACAACGGCGAATGGGTACTCAATGGTGCGAAGCAGTTCGTCAGCAATGGCCAGCGGGCCAAGCTGGCGATCGTCTTCGCCGTGACCGACCCAGCGCTTGGCAAGAAGGGCCTGTCAGCCTTCCTGGTGCCGACCGAGACCCCAGGCTTTGCGGTAGATCGTAGCGAACACAAGATGGGCATACGCGCGTCCGACACCTGCGCGGTGACCCTGCGTGACTGTCGAATCCCTGAAAGCAACCTGCTAGGCGAGCGCGGTAAAGGCCTGGCCATCGCCCTGTCGAACCTGGAAGGCGGTCGCATTGGCATAGCGGCCCAGGCGCTGGGCATCGCCCGGGCGGCCTTTGAAGCGGCACTGGTCTACGCCCGTGAACGTATCCAGTTTGGCAAACCGATCGCCGAGCACCAAAGCATTGCCAACATGCTGGCCGACATGCACACCCAGATCAACGCGAGCCGACTGCTGGTGTTGCACGCTGCGCGGCTGAAGAGCGCCGGCCTGCCCTGCCTGTCCGAGGCGTCCCAAGCCAAGCTGTTTGCGTCGGAAATGGCAGAGCGGGTGTGCTCCAAGGCCATCCAGGTCCACGGAGGCTACGGCTATCTGGAGGACTACCCGGTCGAGCGTTTTTACCGCGACGCGCGCATCACCCAGATCTACGAAGGCTCAAGCGAAATCCAGCGCCTGGTGATAGCCCGAGCACTGGCCAACTACGCCTTCTAACCCCCGGCTGCGGGCCATTCAGCGCCCCATGACAACAAGGACAATTGCACATGAACGACGTGTTTTTCGTAGGCACGGCGAGGACCGCCATCGGCAGTTTTGGCGGTTCGCTGAAGGACATCCCCTTGGTCGACCTTGCCACCACTGTCATGCGCGGCGCGGTGGCGCACGCCGGTGTCGCGCCCGACGCCATTGGCCATGTGGTGATGGGCAACGTGGTACCGACGGAGCCACGCGATGCCTACCTCTCCCGCGTTGCCGCCATCAATGCCGGCCTCCCCCAGGCAGTACCGGCGTTCAACGTGAACCGCCTGTGTGGTTCCGGCCTGCAGGCGATTGTCTCGGCGGCCCAGGGCATCCAGCTCGGTGACTATACGCTGGCCGTTGCCGGCGGCGCCGAGTCGATGAGTCGCGGTCCGTACCTGCTGCCAGCGATGCGCTGGGGCGCGCGGTTGGGCGACGCCCAGGTCATCGACTACATGAACGGGATCCTGCTCGACCCGTGGCAGCAGTTTCACATGGGCGTGACCGCCGAGAACGTGGCCGCGCGCTTCAATATCTCGCGTGAGATGCAGGATGAACTGGCAGCGCTGAGTCAGCAGCGGGCCGCGCTGGCGATCGCCGAAGGGCGTTTTCGTGAGCAGATCGTCCCGATTGAGCTGCGCTCACGCAAAGGCCCTAGCGTGTTTGACACTGACGAAAATGTTCGTGCTCAGGTCGACCGGCAACGTCTGGCCAGCATGCCTGCGGTGTTTCAGGACGGCGGTTCGGTTACCGCTGGCAATGCCTCGAGCCTCAACGATGGCGCCGCTGCCGTGGTCATTGCGGGCGCTGATGCGGTGCGCCAGCATGGCTTGCAGCCGCTGGCACGCTTGGTCGCCTACGGCCATGCAGGGGTTGACCCCGCCTACATGGGCATGGGGCCGGTACCGGCAACGCGGCTTGCCCTCAAGCACGCGGGCCTGGCCATCGCCGACATCGACGTCATCGAGTCCAACGAAGCGTTTGCCGCCCAGGCCTGCGCGGTGATCCAGCAACTCGAGCTCGACCCGCTCAAGGTCAACCCGAACGGCTCTGGCATCTCGCTGGGCCACCCGGTGGGTGCCACAGGGGCGATCATCACCATCAAGGCGATCCATGAGCTGCGCCGCACGGGTGGGCGCTACGGCCTGGTGACCCTGTGCATCGGCGGTGGTCAGGGCATCGCCATGGTGATCGAACGGCTTTAAGGCCAGGCCCGTTTATCGGCTGGCGAACCACAAACGTACTATCCATCCGCAGAATCGCAGCCTTAGACTTGCAAAGGGATAAGGCCGCGCGGTGCCCTTATCAGTCGATCACGCGTTGGAGCGCTCATCATGCACGACAACCAAGCGAAGCAGGACTGGGTGAAACTGGCGAACCCGAACGCACGCGTGGAGCGCTTCGAGGCATTCTTCGGCTCGCACGCGTTTGATCCTCACCGCCATGATACCTACGCGATTGGCAGGACCGTTTCGGGCGTACACCGTTTTCGCTACCGGGGCGAGTCGAAGGTATGCCTGGCGGGCGAAACCATGATCATTCACCCCGATGAACAGCATGATGGCTGTGCCGGCTCGGACTTGGGACTGCGCTACCGAGGTATCTACATCCCCCCTGCGCTTGCACAGGAGATCATGCGCGGCAAGCCATTGCCATTCTTCGCAGCGAGCGTCACCGCTGATTCGCGGATAGCCAAGGCCACCGACTCGTTACTCAGCGCGCTCGATGAGCCATTTGATCCGCTTGCCGAAGATGATGCGCTGCAGGTCTTCATGACCCTCATGGCAGAACTCAGTGGAGCGCCCATCGACAAGGCCGCCGCGCACTTTGCCAGCGCGGGGCTCGCGCGCGAGTACATGGACGACAACCTCGATCAACCGATAACGCTGGATGACCTCGCCGCCTGCGCCGGCCGCGACCGCTGGAACCTGTCACAGGACTTTCGGACCTTCTTTGGCACCAGCCCTCACCGCTACCTCACCTTGCGCCGGCTGGACCGGGTCAAACAACTGGCGCTGTCCGGCAAGGCACTGGCGGAGGCTGCACCCGAAGCCGGTTTCTTTGATCAGAGCCATATGTCCAGACACTTCAAGAAAGCCTTCGGACTGTCCCCCTCACGCTGGTGCAACCTGCGCAAAGCGTAATGCCAAGCCGGCTCAACACGCTGGCGGAATATGCAAATCAATCGGCGGGTCGGGTTATTCAGTTGTCCCCCTCGACTCATTAAGCTAACGCCATCCGGTATCAATATATCCCCCAACTTCTGCGTGCCGCCTGGTCGGCCCGGGGAGTTCTGCTGCACCCGCGCCACGCAATAACTGTATCCATAACAAAAAACTCCAACCACATATAAAGGTAATAAGGAGCTTTTAATGACATCTTCCGATGCGCTCAACATGCTTCGCAAACATCCCGGTTACCAAACACTTGTGCAGCGCAGAAATCGTCTGGCGTTCAGCCTGACGTTTATCGTCCTGGGGTGCTACTCGCTGTTTGTCAGTGCAGTGTCCTGGCGGCCTGACCTGCTGTTGATAGAACCCCCGGTATTCGGCCTGACCACCGGGATCTGGTCAGCACTGCTGCTGATCGTCGGCTCTTGGCTACTCACCGCCCTGTATGTCGTACGCGCCAACGGCGCCTTCGACTCGATGACTCACGCGCTCCTGACCGAGGTGAATGTATGAAACGGCTCTTGCAAGCAGGCGCAGCGCTGGGCCTGTGCTCCGGGAGCGCCATGGCCGTGGCCGACGCTGTCACCGGGCATGCCCAGCAGCCAAACTACACGGCGATCACTATCTTCCTGGCGTTTGTCCTGTCGACCATCGCGATCACCTACTGGGCCGCCGGCAAGACCCGCTCGGCAGCGGACTTCTACTCGGCCGGGGGCGGTATCAGCGGCATGCAGAACGGCTTTGCGATTGCCGGCGACTACATGTCGGCAGCCGTGCTGCTGGGGGTCTCCAGCATGGTCTTTGCCAGCGGTTTCGACGGCATGATCTATTCCGTCAGCGCCATCCTGGGCTGGCCGCTGATCATGTTCCTGATTGCCGAGCGTTTGCGCAATCTCGGCCGTTTTACCCTCGCAGACATCATCGCCTACCGCCTCGACCCCGTGGGCACCCGGCTGTTTTCCGCGTTCAGTTCCTTCGTCGTAGTGTGTTTCTACCTGATCGTGCAGATGGTCGGCGCGGGGCAACTGATCAACTTGCTGTTCGGCCTGGACTACGAAATCGCGGTGGTCTGCGTCGGCGTGCTGATGGTCGTGTACGTTACCTTCGGCGGCATGGTCGCGACCACCTGGGTGCAGATCATCAAGGCAGTCTTGTTGCTCAGCGGTGGCATCCTGCTGACAATCCTGGCGCTTCAGCACTTCGGCTTCAGCGTGACGAAGATGCTCGATACCGCGGTGGCCAGCCACCAGAGCGGCGTGAAGATTCTCGGGCCGCTGAAGATCGCCAGTGATCCGCTGTCGATGATTTCCCTGTCGTTGGGCCTGGTATTCGGGATTGCCGGCCTGCCGCACATCATGATGCGCTTCTTCACCGTGCCCGACGCCAAGGCGGCGCGTAAATCGGTCCTGGTCGCCTATGGGCTGATCGGCCTGTTCTTCATTCTGGTGTGCGTGCTGGGCACGGCGGCAATCAGCATCGTCGGGCAACAGCCGCAGTTCTTCGAACAAGGTGTGATCGGCGGCCCGCTGCTGGGCGGTGTGAACATGGCCATCATGCATCTGGCGCAAGCGCTGGGCGGCGACCTCATGTTCGGTTTCCTCGCCGCCGTGGCCTTTGCCACCATCCTCGCGGTGGTAGCGGGCCTGGCGCTTGCGGGCGCGTCGGCGATTTCCCACGACCTGTACGCCAATGTCTTGTGCAAGGGCACGCCATGCCCGAAGACCGAAATGCGCGTCAGCCGCTGGGCGACCGTGGGCCTGGGCGTCGTCGCCGTGCTCCTGGGGATTGCCTTCAAGGGGCAGAACGTGGCGTTCCTAGTCGCCCTGGCCTTTGGCATCGCAGCGTCATCCAACTTTCCCATTCTGCTGCTGGCGATGTACTGGAAAGGGCTGACCAGCAGAGGCGCGATTTCCGGCGGCCTGATCGGGCTGATCAGTGCGCTGGTGTTGGTACTGCTGTCACCTGGGGTATGGGTCAAAGTGCTGGGCCAGCCGCAGGCGTTGTTCCCCTATGATTACCCTGCCCTGTTCTCGATGCCGCTGGCATTCGTAACGGCCTGGGCCGTCTCATGCCTTGACCGGAGCAATCGCAGCGTCGTCGAACGTGCGGCCTTCGAGCCGCAATGCATCCGTGCGCAAACCGGTTGGGGCGCCGATAAAGCCGTTCAGCATTGAGCCCCTGCCAGGTGGAGCGCCGCTTGGCGCTCCACCTGGCCGCCCTCAAAGCGGCAACGCACGGTCATGCACCACACGCTTCATCACCAGGGTCGAGGTCAACCGCTGCACATTGGGCAGTGTCGACAAGCGTTCATCGTAGAGCTTCTGAAAAGCCGGCAGGTCGACCGTGATGACGTGCAGCAGGTAGTCGGGCTCGCCGAACAGCCGTTGCGCATCGACGATCTGGGCGATATCGATGAGCGCGTTTTCAAAAGCCTCGACCGCTTTACTGTCGCCCTCGCGAAGCGTCACGAACACCATCGCGGAAAAATTCAGGTTGAGTGCCCGCGGCGCCAACTGCGCCCGGTAACTCAAGATCACCCCCGCCTGCTCCAGTGCCCGCACGCGTCGATGGCAGGGCGACAAACTGAGCCCCACGCGATCCGCCAACTCGGTGACCGACAATCGACCGTCCAGTTGCAGCTCAGCAAGAATCTTTCTATCGATATGATCCAACTGGAATATTCTCCCCTAGACAATAGGCAAACATAGAATATTAGACAATATACACCGCAGCATATCCATTATTCTATTGGCACTGAACATTGTCCCTTACACCCAATTGCACTGCGTGGCGGGCGTTTTTCGGTGGCTGATCGCCTGCTGCAACAGGCCAATACATTCGACGTAAAAGGTAGTACCCAATGACCTTGAGTATGTTTGCCGCCTTCTGGGCGGTGTCGTTGCTGTTCGTCATAACCCCGGGCGCGGACTGGGCGTACGCCATCTCCGCTGGCTTGCACGGCCGGGTAGTTATCCCGGCAGTCGTCGGGCTGCTGATGGGGCATCTGATCGCAACGCTGGTAGTCGCCGCGGGTGTCGGCGGGATCGTCGCCAGCACGCCCTTCGCGCTGACCGTCCTGACGGTGGCGGGCGCGGCGTATCTGCTGTGG
Organism: Pseudomonas reidholzensis; assembly: GCF_900536025.1. Taxonomy (GTDB): domain Bacteria; phylum Pseudomonadota; class Gammaproteobacteria; order Pseudomonadales; family Pseudomonadaceae; genus Aquipseudomonas; species Aquipseudomonas reidholzensis. The sequence continues at coordinate 63,950 of NZ_UNOZ01000019.1, read as the reverse complement.
CTGGGTTTCAACATGTTCGCTCACCCTTCGATACCTCAGGCCGGCGAGGACCAGCATTCCGACTCGGCCGCCCGCTGGGCGCTCAAAGGGCTGTGCGTCAGCGGGCTCAACCCCAAGGTGTTCCTGCTGTTTCTCGCGCTGCTGCCACAATTCACCTCGCCTGCGGCCAGCTGGCCGATGCCGCTGCAGATTATCGCCCTGGGCCTGGTGCACACCTTCAGCTGTGGCGTGGTCTACCTGCTGGTCGGCTATGGCTCGCGAGCGGTCCTGCATACCCGGCCTGCAGCGGCACAATGGGTCAGCCGTGTGTCAGGGGTGGCGATGATCATCATTGCGCTGGTACTGCTGATCGAGCAGGCGCTGAGCTGAACCAGGCGCCAGCCTGGTCATTGACGCAGGGATGCTTTCGGATTGCTTGATAGAGGAACAACGATGTCGGATCAATCAAACGCCCCCTATGTGACGCGCCCTACCGCACGGGTACGTATCCCCCACCTGCGGGACATGAAAGTGCGTGGCGAAAAGTGGGCCATGCTCACGGCCTACGACATGTACAGCGCCGCGGTCTTCGAAGACGCTGGGATTCCGGTGCTGCTGGTCGGTGATTCCGCCGCCAACAACGTCTATGGCTACGACTCGACCCTGGCGGTGACGGTCGATGAGCTGGTGCCCTTGGTGCGTTCGGTGTCGCGCGTCACCGAACGGGCACTGGTGATCGCCGACTTGCCGTTCGGGTCATACCAGGGGTCTGCCGAGCAGTGCTTCCACACTGCCGTGCGCTTCATGAAGGAAGGTGGTGCGCACGCGGTGAAGCTGGAAGGCGGCATCGAGATGCTGGCACAGGTCGAAAAACTCGTCGCGGCGGGCATACCGGTCATGGCGCATATCGGTTTCACCCCCCAGGCCGAACACCAGTTGGGCGGATACCGGGTCCAGGGCAAGGGCGACGACGGCGATCGCCTGGTGGAGGTGGCCAAGGCCTTCGAAGGCGCCGGCGCCTTCGCCTTGTTGATCGAAATGGTCCCGGGGGAAGTGGCTGGGCGCATCACCGAGGCGGTCTCGATCCCCACCGTAGGGATCGGCGCCGGCAACGCGTGCGATGCCCAGGTGCTGGTCTGGCAGGACATGGCGGGGCTGCGCAGCGGCCCGCTGCCAAGGTTCGTCAAACAGTACGCCGACCTGCGCAAGGTGCTTGGCGACGCGGCACAGGCGTTTGCGGCAGACGTCGCGGAGGGAACCTTCCCAGGGCCGGAGCACACCTTCTAACGCTAAGCGCACGGGGCATGCCACTGTCAGGGACCCTGGCGGTTTCTGCAATAAAAGCATTCACCGATGTGCTGGCCGCCCGCACCACGCGGCTAGGTGATCATCCACTCAGCAACTCGGGGTCACCTGGACGCAAGACTCAGGCCTTTGTGGCACTGCGTACCAACGTCCGTCGTTCGCCTATCAGCATAAGCAATCCTGTACCAGCGAACAGCGATTAATTTATCTCCTCAGTGCTAAGCATCATTGGCTCAGTTGATGGAGACTCAGGTGAACACAACAACCGCTATTTCTTTCCAGTATATAAAGAACCCCGCAGCGCTCAACGACGCGCAGCGCTCGCAGAGGCTGCAAGCACCTGGCTTTGGTCGGGTGTTTACCGACTACATGGCGACCATCAAGTATTCACCGGACGCCGGCTGGCATGACGCAAAAATCGAACCTCGAACAGCGCTCAGCCTGGATCCCGCCACACTGGTCTTGCATTACGCCCAGGAGATTTTCGAGGGCATGAAAGCCTACCGGCTGCCTGATGGGCGCGCGGCGCTATTCCGGCCGAATGAAAATGCCAAACGCTTTCGCAATTCAGCAAGGCGCCTGGCGATGCCAGAGCTCCCGGAAGCGTTCTTCACAGAAGCCGTTCGTCGCCTGGTCAAACAGGAAGACAAGTGGATCCCAACAGAAGAAGGGAGCGCGCTTTACCTGCGTCCTTTCATGATCGCAACCGAGGCAGTTCTGGGTGTAAAACCCTCGACTGAATACTTGTTCTGCGTCATCGCGAACCCGGTCGGCTCCTACTTCAAAGGGGGCGACGATGGCGTTTCCGTGTGGGTCTCCGACACCTACATTCGCGCTGCCGTAGGGGGCACCGGCGACGCCAAATGCGGCGGCAACTATGCCGCCAGCCTGGCCGCTCATGCGGAAGCGACCCAGCATAACTGCGATCAAGTGGTATTTCTTGACGCCGTCGAGCGGACCTGGATTGAAGAGCTGGGCGCGATGAATATCTTCTTCGTCTTCAAAGACGGTTCCATTCAGACCCCGCCGTTGACCGGCACCATTCTGCCAGGCATTACCCGCGCCTCACTGATCGAGCTCGCCACAAGAGAAGGCATTAGCGTTCGAGAAGAACCTTATTCCATTGATGCCTGGCAGCAGGATGCACTCAGCGGAGAGGGGGTGGAGGCCTTTGCGTGTGGAACAGCTGCGGTGATTACACCCATCGGCAACGTTAAAGGACGCCAGCATGAGTTCGTCATTGGCGATGGGCGACCCGGCTCGACCACATTGATGCTGAAAGAAAAACTGACTCAGATGCAAAACGGGCGTCGTCCCGACCCGTTCGGCTGGGTAGAGCCGATTAACTGAACCCTCCTGAGGAACTGATCATGACTAAAATAAAATCCGCTGAAGCCTTCATGGGGCCTTTTTCGTTCGATGGCAAATCCAGTATCGCGCCCTCGCCGCCGTGGCACTACGCCGCCGACTTCATCACTGTCGAGTGCACGGTTGATCCAGAGACACTGGAAAAACTGTTACCGCCCGGCCTGACCCTGAATCCGCAAGAGCGTGGCGTGGTATCGGTTTCATTCGTGGATTGGCAAGCCTGCACCAACGGCGCCGAAGAGTTGCTGGATCCGATCCGAGCTCAGTACAGAGAGTGCATCATCCTCGCCAGCGTTCTGTTTGAGGGCACGCCGATGCACTACTGCCCCTACATCATCGTCGACCAAGATACTTCGTTGGCCCGTGGTTGGGCGCTTGGCTACCCGAAAAAAATCGGTTCTGTGTGGGTCACGCGGACCCTGGGTGTCAGTTCGATCGCTTCGCCCCTGCTCGAGGCCGGCTCCGTATTTGCCGGGACGGTGTCAGTAAAAGATCGGCGTCTGGCGGACGGCCACGTCAAGATCACTGGGCCGGCTGACGCTTCGGCTGTGACCTTCGGCAGCAAGCCGATTGTCGCCCTTCGCCACTTCCCGTCGATGTTCGAGGGGGAAGAGGACAAGCCCGCAGTCTATGAGCTTGTGCGCCTACAAGGCGAAAACGTAACCGCCAGTCCGGTGTGGCAAGGCGATGGACACCTTGAAATCTTTGACTCCGCCACCGAGGTGCTGAGCCACCTTAAACCCCAGCGTGTTGGACGCGGCTGGCGCTACTCGCTGGCCATGACGAACAAGAACAATTATCTGCTTCGTGATCTTCGAAATCTCGACGCAGCCCAGTAAAACGTTGCGGAGCCTCTATGAATACCCTCACGCTTAAACGCACGTACCTGGACTTGACGACGCCGCATGTCGCCGACGCGATCATGCGCCTGGGCCTCCCAGTGCGCCTTGCCCCGACTGAGCTACGTTCGCTGTGGAGCGAAACCCACTTTGTCGGGCGCGTTCGCCCTGTCCGCCACTCTGGCAGCGTTGACGTTTTCCTTGAAGCCATCGCTGAGAGTGAAAAAGGTGATGTGCTGATCGTCGACAATGAGGGCCGCCTGGACGAAGCCTGTATTGGCGACCTGGTCACGCTCGAAGCAAAGCTGGCGGGTATTGCCGGAATTGTGATCTGGGGCCTACACCGGGATACCCGAGAATTGCGAACGATTCGATTGCCTGTTTTCAGCCTGGGCAGCCTGCCCGTCGGGCCCCAGCAACTGAAACGCAGGGATGAAGATGCACTGCTGAGCGCGTCGTGTGGCGATATCACCGTGACAGCGGCTGATTTCGTTCTGGCAGATGACGACGGCGTGATCTTCATCCCGTTCGAACGCGCCCAGGAGGTTGCGGAGGTCGCGACCAAGATACGTGATACCGAGCGGTATCAAGCGTCGCGTATGCTGCTGGGTCAGTCATTCAGGCAGCAAGCAGGATTTGACAGCTTCTTGTCTGCCAGGGAGCAGGACCCTGAGCTTTCATTCCGCCAGCACTTGCGACAGTTCGGCGCAGAGATCGAAGAGTAATTCCAACGCCGTAACCGGGTTTCTCAAGCCTGACGTGTAATCACCCACGCTGATGCGTTGTTCACGCAAGTGCTTCCCCATCACAGGAAGCGCTTGCGTTCACAGACACGTAAACTCAAATGGGCAACTCAGACGTCAATTTTATCTTTTGCATGGGAATTTCAGTCTTCACGCTCTGCACGCCCTTGATGCGTGCTAAATGCACGCCTTGGAACTTTCGGTAGCTGGCAAGATCAGCAACCACTACCCTCAGAATAAAATCGCAGTCTCCCGCCATCAAATGACACTCCACCACTTCCGGTAGATTCTGGATTGCCGCGGTGAAGTTGTCCACCGTATCGGCATCTTGACTGGTCAGCCAGATTCGCACAAATACGGTAAATCCCACGCCCAACTTTTGCGGATCCAGCAGCGCGACGTATTTTTCGATGACCCCCGCATCCTCCAGAAGTTTGACACGGCGCAAGCACGGGGAATTTGACAGCCCGACCATTTCCGCCAACTCAACATTCTGGATGCGTCCATCGCGTTGTAATACTCGCAATATTCTGCGATCAATCTGGTCAAGCGCCTTCATAGCCACTCCACAAGTAGTAGTTTGCAATACCAACAATACCCTGATTCTTGGACATCCATACCATACGCGTTCGATTTTGAAACCGATACGCAATCCCATACCACGCATTGCGACGTACCTTAGCCACTGGCCAAACAGCCACCCGCGATGGATTTTCAGCCAGGGACGGTGTTCCACCACATGGTTAAAGGTGTCCAAAAATGATAAAAGAACCAGACATTACCGACGGGAAAAATACACACATTGGAGGAGAAAAAAACCTCCAGAGAACACTCAGCAACCGGCACATTCAGCTCATATCGATCGGCGGTGCCATTGGTGTAGGCCTGTTCATGGGAAGCGGTAAAACCTTGAGCGCCGCAGGCACCTCGATCATTTTGGTGTATGCCATTATCGGCTTCTTTGTTTTCGTTACAATGAGGGCGATGGGTGAACTGCTGCTCTCGAATCTAAACTATAAATCGTTTGCCGACTTTTGCTCTTATTACCTTGGCCCGGTGGCGGGTTACTACGTCGGCTGGTCGTACTGGCTCGCCTGGGTGGTGGTGGTCGTCGGTGAATGTATTGTCGTGGCCGGGTATGCCAAGTTCTGGTTTCCTGGGCTTTCTCCCTGGCTTCCAGCCTTTGGCATGCTGGGGCTGCTGTTTCTGATGAACGCCGTCTCGGTAAAAATATTCGGTGAGATGGAGTTCTGGTTTGCACTCACTAAAATTCTGGCGATTGTCGCCCTGCTGGCCGTAGGCGTTTACCTGATTTCGATCGCCTACGTATCCTCTACCGGCGTAACCGCTGCACTCAGTAACATCACTGACACTGAAGTCTTCATGCCGCACGGGCTGATGGGATTTTTCGCTGGTTTCCAGATTGCCGTGTTTTCATTTGCGGGCATTGAACTGATCGGTACCACGGCTGCTGAGACCAAAGACCCGGAGAAGAATCTGCCCAAAGCGATTAACGCCGTGCCGGTTCGCATTATGGTCTTCTACCTGCTGTCCTTGAGTTGCATTGTCGCCGTATCGTCGTGGTCGCAAATCACCCCGGATTCCAGCCCGTTTGTTCAGTTTTTTGTCCTCGCGGGCTTACCCATGGCGGCCGGTGTGATCAACCTGATTGTGCTGGTGGCCGCCATGTCCTCCGCCAACAGTGGTTTGTTCTGCACGAGCAGAATCCTGTACGGCCTGGCCACTGACAAGAATGCCCCGGTTTATTTTACCCAGCTCAGTAAACGCTCAACTCCTATGAGGAGCCTGGCCTTCACGGTGCTGTGCATCAGCCTGGGGCTTGCAACACTGTTTGTTGTGCCCGACGTCATGACTGCATTCATCCTGGTCTCGACGATGTCAGCGATTCTGTTCATTTTTGTTTGGGCCATGATCCTGCTTTCCTACCTGTCTTACAGGACGCGGGCCCCACACCTTCATGCAGCTTCGCGGTACAAGATGTCAGGTGGTACTCCCCTCGTTTTAGCGACGCTTGCATTTTTCGCCTTTGCGATCGTACTTTTGTCGCTTGAGGCCGACACGCGCAACGGACTTCTGGTCATGCCGATCTGGTTTATCCTGTTAGGATTTACCTACCGTCGACATTCCAGCAAATTAAAAGCGAATGAGATCGCCTAGGGCCGTCGACTACCAGCCGATCTGGATCCAGCGGGTCGGCTGTTGCATCACCCGTCGCAATCCACTGGTGTTGCCAGTGCCGTAGGGCCCAGGCAGAAGATGGAGCATGCATGGCACTGCCACCAGACAAGGGCACCACTTCGATCGGGCTGGTCCATGAGGCGTTGCTGGGTGCGCGGCACAAGGGCGTCGATGTGTCATCGGCACTGCGCCAGGCGCGCATCGACCCGGCGCTGTTGGCGTCACCGCAGGCACGGGTGTCGGCGGCGGGGTTTTCGCGCTTGTGGGTCGCCCTGTCGGACGCCCTCGACGACGAGTTCTTTGCCATCGACAGCCACCCGATGCGGCGCGGCAGCTTCAAGCTGATGTGCCAGCTGACGATCGGCTGCGACACCCTCGAGCACGCCCTGCGGCGCATGCTGGCGTTTCTTCGCAGCACGCTGGATGACGTCTACGGTGAACTGGTGGTCGACGCTGATTCGGCGGTCATCGTCCTGCATGATCATGGCGTGCAGCGCCGGCTGTTCTGCTACGGCACCTGGCTGATCCTGGTGCATGGCCTGCTGTGCTGGCTGGGCAATCGGCGCATCCCGATTCAACGGCTCGACCTGCGTGCGCCACAGCCCGACGATGACAGCGACTACCGCATGCGCTTTTGTGAAAACATCCGCTTTGACGCTCCGCTGTCGCAGGTGTTTTTCACACGTGATGTGCTTCAGCTGAAAGTGGCCCAGACGCCCCTTGCCCTGGCGGCGTTCCTGAAAGAGTCGCCGGCGAGCATCCTCGTCAAGTACCGCAACGACGAGAGCATCAGCGCCAGGATCCGCCAGCGCCTGCGCGGGCAAAGCCCGGAAGCCTGGCCAGAGCTCGAGACGCTGGCAACAGCGCTGCGCATGTCGTACTCGACCCTGCAACGCCGTCTGCAGGCCGAAGGCCTCAGCTACCAGCGCCTCAAAGACAACCTGCGTCGCGATATCGCCATCAACCTGCTCAGCCAGCCCGGCCTGACGGTCACCGACGTAGCGGCCCAGACGGGCTTCCAGGAGACCAGCGCGTTTCACCGTGCCTTCAAGAAATGGACCGGGGTAAGCCCCGGCGCCTACCGCCGTTCCCAGGGTGAAGACGCCGATCTCTGACGGCAAGCCCTCCTCTCCCCGCGCCCCCGCACAGCCCTGCCCCCTCGCCTCGAGACTGCCCAGATCGGTCACGCACAACGATGCCTGCGGGCATGGGCTGCGCCGTTGCCTGCTCCTATGATTGGCCCAGCCAGCACAGCCTGGCGAGCACAGTGCACTTCACAAACAAAAACAAGATCGAAGGAGACACGCTATGCAACCGGTGAACGTCTATGCGTTGGCAGCCGAGTCACGCTTCAACCGCTTCCACAGGCTGATTCTGTTCTGGTGCGTGCTGATCCTGGTGATCGACGGCTACGACCTGGCGGTGGTCGGCGCGGCCCTGCCGGCCATCATGAAAGACATGAACATCGACCCGACCAGCGCCGGCATCATGGCAGGCTCCGCGCTGTTCGGGACGATGCTCGGGGCGATTTTCCTCGGCACCCTGGCAGACCGTATCGGTCGGCCGAAAATGATCGCGATCTGTGTTGCGCTGTTCAGCCTGTTTACCGCCGCGGCGGGGCTGACCAACGACCCGGTGAGTTTCAGCATCATGCGCTTCATCGCCGGCCTGGGGATTGGCGGTGTACTGCCGGTGTGCACCGCGCAGATGGGTGAGTTCGCCCCGCTGAAACTGCGCACCCGCCTGGTGACCCTAGTGTTTGCCGGCTACTCGGTGGGGGGCATCCTGGTTGCCCTGACGGCCAAGCAACTGATCGAAAGCCACGGCTGGCAGTGGGTGTTCTATATCGCCGCGCTGCCGGTGCTGCTGATTCCGTTCATCCTCAAGAGCATGCCCGACTCGATTGGCTACCTGCTGAAAAATGGCCGCCAGGACCAACTGCGCGACATCGCCCGGCAACTTCAGCCGGACCTGGCCATCAGCGAGCAGAGCACCATGGTCGGCAACCCTGCGGTCCTCGGCAAACAGGACACGCCGGTGCGCAACCTGTTCAAGGACGGGCGTGGCTTCAGCACGGTGATGATCTGGGCGGCCTTCATGACCGGCCTGTTCATGGTCTATGCGCTCAATTCCTGGCTGACCAAGCTGATGGCGATGGCCGGGTTCAGCCTGGGCTCGGCACTCAACTTCGTCATCGTGTTCAACGTCGGGGCCATCGTCGGCGCCCTCGGCGGTGGCTGGTTGAGTGACAAGTTCAACATCAAGCATGTGCTGGTGTGCTTCTACCTGGTCGGTGCCATCGCCCTGACGCTGCTCGGCTACACGCGCTCGACCAGCTTGCTGTTCGCGGTGGTGTTCGTGGTCGGCGCCTCGACCCTGGGCACGCAACTGCTGGCCTATGCCTACGCCGGCGACTTCTACCCCTCGACCCTGCGCTCAGCGGGCGTCGGCTTTGCCTCCGGGGTTGGCCGGATCGGCGCGATCGTCGCACCGGTGCTGATCGGCTGGCTGGTGTCCTTGAGCCTGCCACTGGAGCAGAACTTCATGGCCATCAGCCTGGCCGGCCTGATCGGCGCCGCGGCCGTCACCCTGATCAACCAATCGCGCTCCGACTCCGCCCAGGCAAAGGCTGCAATGGCCGCGCGTTGAGCCTGCAGCCGCAGCCTGCCTGCGCATGCCACTCACCCACGAACCTGCAAGAGATGACTATGAACCGCCTATCGCAACCACCCCTCTCGGCGCCTCTACTGGAGCAGACGGTCGACTGGGCGATCGCCTCACGCCGCAGCATCCGCGCGTTCCTGCCGACCGCCGTGCCGCGCGAGGAAATCGAGTCGATCCTCGAGGTCGCACGCTTCTGTGCGACCGGCGTGAACATGCAGCCGTGGCGCGTTCATGTCATCAGTGGTGCCGCGAAAGCCAGGTTGTCCAGCGCGATCGCCGCGATCGACGACGATCCGCTGCTCAATGAACACCTCGCCGACCCATACGAGTACTACCCGCGCGAGTGGGTGGCGCCGTACGTCGACCGCCGCCGGCAAGTCGGCTGGGAGCTCTACAGCCTGCTCGGCATCAGCAAGGGCGACAAGCAGCGGATGCATCGGCAGCACGCGCGCAACTACCGCTTTTTCGATGCGCCGGTCGGCCTGATCTTCACCATCGATCGGGTCCTCCAGGAAGGCAGCCTGCTCGATTACGGCATGTTCTTGCAGAGCGTGATGGTGGCGGCGCGCGGCAGAGGCTTGCACACCTGCCCGCAGGCGGCGTTCCTCAAGTACCACGAGGTGATCACCGAAGTGCTGGAGATCCCCCCCGAGCAGATGCTGGTGTGTGGCATGAGCCTGGGCTACGCCGACGAAAGCCGCATCGAGAACAGCCTGGTCACCGACCGCGAACCGGTCAGCGCATTCACCATTTTTCATCACAATAACAAGGAGACAACCCCATGAACCCTGGTGCCTATGACAGCGGGCTCGAGCGCAGCCCGGCCAACCACCTCGCGCTGACGCCGCTCGGCTTCCTGGACCGTGCCGCCCTGGTCCACCCGCAGCGCGAGGCCGTGGTGCACGGTGAGCTGCGCCGAAGCTGGGTCGAAACCCGTGAGCGCTGCTACCGCCTGGCCTCGGCACTGGCCAGCAGAGGTCTGGGCAATGGCGACACCGTGTCGATCCTCTCGCCCAACACGCCGGCGATGCTCGAAGCGCACTACGGTGTGCCGCTGTCTGGCGCGGTATTGAACTGCGTCAACTATCGCCTGGATGCCGAAGGTGTGGCCTTCATCCTGCGCCATGGCGAATGCAAGCTGCTGTTGGTCGATCGCGAGTTCGCCAAGCTGGCGGCGGCTGCGCTGGAGCTGCTTGAGCAGCGCCCTGTGGTGATCGATATCGATGACCACCTGGCGCCGATGGGCCCGGCCATTGGCGAAACCGATTACGAAAGCTTGCTGGCGAGTGGTGACCCCGAGTTTGCCGGCGTCTGGCCGGCCAGCGAGTGGCAGCCGATCGCGCTGAACTACACCTCGGGGACCACCGGTGACCCCAAGGGCGTGGTCGCCAGCCATCGCAGTACCTACCTGATGAGCCTGCTGCAGATGACCAACTGGCCGCTGCCCCGCGCGCCGCGCTACTTGTGGACCCTGCCGATGTTCCATGCCAACGGCTGGTGCTTCACCTGGGCGATCACCGCGGCCGCCGGCACCCACGTGTGCCTGCGCAAGGTGTCTGCTGAAACGGTGTTCGAGGCCATCGACACGCAGGCTGTCGACCACTTCTGCGCCGCGCCGATCGTCATGGCGATGATCGCCAACAGTACCGGCCGCGCCGCACTGGCGAAGCCCGTGCGGGTGCTGACCGCAGGCTCCCCACCGCCGGCCGCGGTACTGCAGGCCGTACTCGCACAGGGCTTCGATGTCGACCATGTATACGGCATCACCGAAGTCTGCGGCACCCCGCTCAGTTGCGTCTGGCAAGACGCCTGGGACACCCTGCCGGAGGCCGAGCAGTGCGCGCTGCGGGTTCGCCAGGGTGCCCGCGGGGCGGTCTTCGAAGGCCTGATGGTCGCCGACCCCGAGACCCTGCAACCGGTAGTCCACGATGGCCAGACCACCGGCGAGCTGTTGCTGCGCGGCAACACCGTGATGATGGGTTACCTGAAAAACCCGTCTGCCACCGAACAGGCTTTTGCCGGGGGCTGGTTTCACACCGGCGATGTGGCCGTGGTTCACCCCAACGGCTATATCCAGATCACCGACCGCACCAAGGACGTGATCATTTCTGGCGGCGAGAACATCTCCTCGATCGAAATCGAAGAAGCGCTGCATGCCCATCCCGCGGTGCTGCACGCCGCCGTGGTGGCGCAGCCGGACGACAAATGGGGTGAAGTGCCGTGTGCCTTCATTGAACTGAAACCTGGCGTGGAGGCGCCGTCGCAGGCGCAACTGATCGCCTTCTGCCAACAACGCCTGGCCCGCTTCAAGTGCCCGCAACGGGTGATCTTCGACGAACTGCCGAAGACGGCCACCGGCAAGATCCAGAAGTTCCTGCTGCGCCAGCGCGCCGGCAGCCGTGAGGCGATCATGCGCCTGGCTTCGAGCGGCTGAGCCACCGCCACGTACCAGTGACCCCCAAAGCGTTACCGCTGATGTTGCCCCTTGCGGCAGCAGGCGTTCTTGCACATTAAAAATAACAAAAGGTGCTTGCAATGACGAACTATCCCGCCCGCCTCCTGCTGCCACTGGCGGCACTGACTTCAGCCCCCTACGCCTGCGCAGACTTTGTCGCTGATGCCAAGGCGAGCCTGGAATTGAGGAACTTCTACTACAACCGCGACTTCCGAAACGAGGGTGCCGCCCAGTCGAAGCGGGACGAATGGGCGCAGGGTTTCATTCTCAACCTGCAGTCGGGTTTTACCGAGGGCACGCTGGGCTTTGGCGTCGATGCGCAGGGCCTGCTGGGGGTCAAGCTCGACTCGAGCCCTGACCGCACAGGCTCTGGCCTGCTGGCGTTCGACTCCGAGCGTAACGTCGAGGACCAGTACGGCAAGTTCACCCTCACCGCCAAGGCGCGCCTGGGCAAGAGCGAACTTCGCCTGGGTGGCATCAGCCCCTTGATGCCGTTGTTGTGGAGCAACAACAGCCGCTTGCTGCCGCAAGTGTTCCGCGGCGGTTCGCTGGTGTCCAACGATGTCGATTCACTGAGCGTTTCGGCACTGCGGGTCAACGCGGTGAAACAGCGCAACTCGACCGATTTCGAATCGCTGACGACCTTTGGCTATCGCGCGGTCGAAGCCGATCATTTCGACTACCTGGCGTTCGACTACAAGCTACTGCCGACCCTTACCGTGAGTTACCACGTTGCCCAGCTCGCCGACCTGTACCGCACCCACTACGCCGGCCTGAAGCTCAATCAACCGCTGTCGAGCGGTGCGCTGCTTGCCGATGTGCGCCTGTTCGATGCCAGCGAGACAGGCGACGAAGCGTTGGGAGAGGTGGACAACCGCACCTTGAGCAGCTATTTCGCCTATAGCCTGAAGGGCCACACCCTGGGTGGTGGCTACCAGAAAGCCTGGGGCGATACACCGTTCGCGGTCGTCAACGGCGCCGACACCTATCTGTTTGGCGAGTCGCTGGTGAGTACCTTCACCGCGCCCAACGAACGCGTCTGGTTCGCCCGCTACGACTACGATTTCGCCGCCTTGGGTGTACCCGGGCTGACGCTGACCCTGAGGTACGTCAAAGGCGATGATGTCGACCCTACACTGCTGACCACGCGCCAGGCGGCCGGCCTGCGCGCGGACGATCGACAGGGCAAGGAATGGGAGCGGGTCAGCGACATCGCCTATGTGATTCAGAGCGGCCCGCTAAAAAACCTGGCAGTGCAGTGGCGCAACTCGACCAACCGCTCCACGTATGCCGACAGCGCCAACGAAAACCGCTTCATCGTGCGCTATACGGTCAATTTCTAGACCGGGCACACGGCCTGGCGAGTCACTCAGGCAGCGACATGCCAGGCCGGCTCAAGGCTCAGGCCGCCGTCACCGCCGTCGGTTGCTGGCCGCTGTCGGCTTGCAGCTTGTCATCCGGACGGCGCAGCGGGCCGACGATCAGCAGGTAGCTGACGAACGCCCCGGCGGCATTCAGGCCGACATAGATCAACGCGCCGTTGAACGAGCCCATCGACTGCACCAGATAGCCGATGACGATCGGCGTGACGATACCGGCGGTGCTGCCAAAGGTATTGAAGATCGCCCCGTTCAAGCCGGCGCTGTTCTTCGGCGAGACGTCGGCGATGATCGCCCAGCCCAATGCGCCGACACCCTTGCCGAAAAACGCCAGTGCCATGAACAGCACGACCAGCCAGTCGCTGTCGACGTAGTTGCAGAGGATCATGCTCATCGACAGCAGCATGCCGATGAAGATCGGCAGCTTGCGGGCCAGGGTCAAGGACACCCCGCGGCGCAGCATCCAGTCACTGATCACGCCGCCACTGATGCCGCCGATAAAGCCGCAGATCGCCGGCACCGCTGCCATCAGGCCGGCGTCGAGCAGCGACAACCCGCGCTGCTGCACCAAGTACACCGGGAACCACGTAAGGAAGAAGAACGTCATCGTGCTGATGCAGAACTGCGCAATGTAGATGCCCAGGTACATCCGCTGACCGAGCAGCGCGCGGGCGTCTTTCCAGGTTTCACCCAGCGTGGCTTTGCGCACCACAGCCGTGGGGCGTTCGGTCAGGCTGGCGCCGCCCAGGCGGATGTGCTCGAGCTCTTGCGCCTCGATGCTCGGGTGATCCGCAGGCGCCTTGATGCGCAGGATGAACACCACCCCGATCAACACCCCTGCTGCGCCCATCACGTAGAAGATCCACGGCCAGCCCCAGCGCGTGGAGATCCACGCCAGCAGCGGCGTGAACACCACGGCGGCGAAATACTGCGATGAATTGAAGATCGCTGTCGCCGTGCCGCGTTCGGACGACGGGAACCACATCGAGACGATCTTGCTGTTGGCCGGAAAACACGGGGCCTCGGCAACGCCGACCAGAAACCGGAAGACGAACACCGCGAGAAACGCCAGGCCCACCGGCATCAACGCAACCGTGCCGATCGCTGCGGTAAACAGCGACCAGGCGACGATCGCCAAGCCCAGCACGCGGATACTGCCGAAGCGGTCGATCGCCAGGCCACCGGGCAATTGCAAGAGCATGTAGGCCCAGCCAAAGGCCGAAAACAGCCAGCCCATCTGCGCATGCCCCAGGCCTAGCTCCTGCGAGATGCTGGCGCCGGCGATCGACAAGGTGGCGCGATCGCCCTGGTTGACGATCATCATGATGAACAGCAGAGCAATCACCTCGTAGCGGCGATGCTCGGCGAAGAAGCGACGAAGAGAACCTGTTTTTTTCATTGTTTTCTCGATGCCGGAGGGCGGGAAGGCGGCACGCAGCTGCCCTCCTCTTTCCGCTTAACGGGAGGTTTGACGGATGATCATGTCAGCGCGCTGCTTGAACGCTGGGCGCAGTGCCGTGCCCAAGCCGGGCCGGGTCGGTGCCAGGGCAAAACCCGATTCGATCTGCGGCAGCTCATCGACCAGGTCGCCATACCAGGTCGACAGCGACGCCCGCACGACTTCCTGCAGCACCGCCGTGGGCGCATGGATGGCCAGCTGCAGCCCGGCGAACAGCGCAACCGGACCGGTGCAGTCGTGCGGTGCCAGCGGCTTGTTGAAGGCCTGCGCCAGCGCGGCGACCTTGCGCCCCTCGGTGAACCCGCCACACCAGACCAGGTCGAGCATGAGGTAGTCGAGGCTGTCGGCCTTGAGCAGCTCGCGGTAGGCCGCGCTGCCGCCCAGGGTCTCGCTGGCGCAGATCGGCACACGGGTGCGCCGGCGCAGGTCGGCCAGCGCTTGGGCGTCATCCATCTTGCACAGCGGGTCCTCGACCCAGTAGATGTCGAACGGCTCCAGCGCCTGGCAGATGCGCAGCGCCGCGCTGGTGTCCCAGAGGCTGTGCAGCTCGCACATGATTTCGATCTTGTTGCCGACCGCGTCGCGGATCTTGCGGAAGGTCTCCACGCCCTGCTCGACCTCGGCCAGGCTGATCGTGTTGGCCCCAGGCTGACGCGCGAATTGGTCGAACGGCCAGATCTTCATCGCCGTGTAGCCCTCTTCGACCAGGCTGATCGCCAGGGCCGCCGGGTCGCGGGCAAACGCCAACTGATCGTCATACGGGCCCTGGCGGCTGTCGGCCTCGGAGATCTCCCGGCGCGCGCCTTGCTGGGTGTTGAATTCGTAGCCGGCGCAGGTGTTGTACACGCGCACCCGGTCACGGCTGGCGCCGCCCAGTGCCTCGTGGATCGGCACGCCATGGCGCTGCCCTTTGAGGTCCCACAGGGCGATGTCGATCGCACTGGCGGCACGGATCTCGGCGCTGGCACTGTGAAAGCCCACGTAGGGCGTCGACAGCTCCAGGGCAATGGCTTCGATCTGGCGTGAATCCCTGCCGATCAGGCCAGGCGCGATCAGTTCATGGATAGCGGCCTCGACGGTGGCGGCGCCGCGAAAGGTTTCACCCAGACCGATCAAGCCCTCGTCGGTCTCGATTTCTACCCAGATCAGCTTGGGGCGTTGGGGCAGGCGGAAGGTTCTGACGCAGGTGATTTTTGACATTTTTGTAATCCAAGGCAGCTGAAGCAAAAATGGTATCGTTACCATTGATAGGCAAAACCCTACCCCAGAAAAGCACGCCCGACAAGCGTGCTGGTTCCGCCAAGGCCTATTTCGTGTCGATCAGTCGTCGGTAGGAGTCGCCGTTGCCACGCGCGCCGTGCTGTCGCGCTCGATCAGCTCGAAGCCGACGTCCTGCACGCCCTGCTGCCCTTGCTGCGGCCCCTTGAGGCGGGCCAGGAGCATCTGCGCGGCGGTATCGCCGATCAGGCTGCCGTCGACCTTTACCGTGGATAACGACGGGAAGGTATGGGCGGCGAAATTCATGTCGCCAAAGCCCATCACCGCCAGCTGCTCGGGCACCCGAATGCCGCGGGCCGCTGCCTCGGTGAGCACGCCGTGGGCGATGGTGTCGGAGGTACAGACCACCGCCAGCGGTTGCGCCGCGCCCACCTGCACACCCTCGAGCAAGGCACTGAGGCCTTCGCGCCCTTGCGCAAGCGACGGCACCCCGGGATAGATCAGCCGCGGTACCGGGCCCACGCCCTGCTCTGCCAAGGCGGCAAGAAAGCTGTCGGCCCGGCGCAGGCCACGCGGGTCATCGACCGCCAGCAGGCCGAACTGCCGGTAGCCCAGCTCGAGCAGGCGCCGCGCCACCGCCCTGCCCGCCTGCTCGTGAGAAAAGCCGACGAGCATGTCGATCGGCTCGGCACTCAGGTCCCAGGTCTCGACCACGGGTACTCCGCACACTCGCAGCCGATTGCGGCACGCCGGCGTGTGCAGGGTGCCAGTGAGGATGATGCCATCGGGGCGGCGGCTGAGGATCACCTCGAGCAACTCCTGCTCCTGCTCGCGCTGATGCCCGGAAACCCCCAGCAGCACCTGGTAGCCGGACTGGCTCAGGCGCGTGCTGATGGCCTGGAAGGTGTCGGAGAACAACGGGTTGGTGACCATCGGCAGCACCACCGCGACCAGCCGGGTGCGGTTGGAGCGCAAGGCACCGGCCAGGCGGTTGTGCACATAGCCGGTCTGCTCGATGGCCCGCTGCACCCGCAGGCGGGTCGCGGCCTTGACCGCCTCGGGGTTGTTCAGATAACGCGAGACGGTCATCGGCGCCACGGCGGCCAGACGGGCAACGTCGCTCAATGTAACGGCACCGGACGGTTTACCAGGCGTGCCGGTCGGAGTGTCGGCCATGGGGGTATCGATATCCATGCGGGCGAATGAAAGAACCCCGATGCTATCAGGCTGATCAGCCCAAGGGCGAGGCTGGCTGAAATGCGCAACGATCGGGCGGTTGCGTGAAAAGCCTTGAGAGCGCTCTCATTTTCCTGATAGGTTGCTCCACGGCGGCCAGCTGCATGCCCCCCCGGATGCCTGGCGCCGCACAACAATAAAGACTGGAGGTCATCATGCATCATCCCCGCACACGCAGCCGCACTGCCCTGCTCGCACTGCTCAGCGCCGCCGCGCTCGGCGTTTTCGGCACTGCCCAGGCAGAGCCGGTGCACTACCTGAACATTCAGACGATCAACCCCGAAGCCCGCGAAGGCTTCATCAAGGCCATGCGCAACAACGCCACGCAAAGCCGCAGCGAGGCCGCCAACCGGGTCTTCGATGTTGCCGACATTGGCGGCAACGACCCGACCCTGGTGCTCTTCGAAAGCTGGCGCGATGCCGACGGTTATCAGCAGCACGAAGCCTCGGCCCACGTCGCGCCGGTCCTCGCCCTGGTGCCCTCGGCGTTCGCCAAGCCGGAGCGCAAATACGTGCTGCGCGACCTGCAAGCCCTGCCGGCCCCGGCCCGAACCGAAATCGAGGCCCCCACTGCGAGCAAGAACGTGGTCGCCCGTTTTTCGGTCAAGCCTGAGCAGCGCGATGCGTTTCTGAGCCAGGCCCGCTCGGCCATCGAGCAGGCTCGGCAACAGCCGGGCAACCGGGTGTTCAACGTCTACGGCGTGCGCGATGACGACAACGCCTTCGTCATCTACGAGCGCTGGCAAGACGCCGCTGCCTATCAGCAGTTCCACGCCCAATTGGCCGGCAGAGCGTTTGACCGGGTACTTGGCCAACTGCAGGCAGGTGCTCCGGAAGTGCTGGTACTGCAGGATCGGATCCTCGACTAGCCAATCATTGACATTAGAATGGTAACGATACCATCATTAATGAGAGCGCTCTCTGATCGAGGCGCCACATCACCGCAATAACGATGACAATCAGGAGATGTAGCCACATGCAACACAAGACATGGATCAAGACCTTCGCGCTCGCCGCCCTACTGCCCTCTCTGAGCTTCGCCGCAAGCCCCGAGCTCAAGACCGAAGTCGAGATCGACACGATCGCCAACGCGGTCACCGCGACGAGCGATGGCACGCTGTTCATCGGCCTGCCCCGCTGGCACGCGACCTTGAAGACCCCGTCGTTGATGCGCGTGCAGGGGCCGACCCAGTACACCCCGTTCCCCGGGGGCAG
This sequence comes from Pseudomonas reidholzensis, assembly GCF_900536025.1. Taxonomy (GTDB): domain Bacteria; phylum Pseudomonadota; class Gammaproteobacteria; order Pseudomonadales; family Pseudomonadaceae; genus Aquipseudomonas; species Aquipseudomonas reidholzensis. Next base: position 45,891 of record NZ_UNOZ01000019.1, on the reverse strand, counting down.
CTGGAACGGCTGGGCACCGGGCGGCGATGCCGCGAATGCCTTTGTGCAGGTCAACTCGGTGCACGTGTTCGATGACGACACGGTGTGGCTGGTCGACCAGGGCGCGCCGGACAACATCAAAACCCTGCCCGGCGCGGCCAAGGTCGTCCAGCTCGACAGCAAGACCGGCAAAATCCTGCGCGTGCTGCGCTTCGACGAGAGCATCCTGCCGCCCGGCGCCGTAATGAACGACCTGCGGGTATTCGACAACCGCGTCTACATCACCGATGCCGGTGTTGGCGCACTGATCATCCATGACCTGAAGACCGGCAAGACCCTGCGCCGCCTGCACAACCAGCCGCTGCTGCGCCAGCCGCTCGACCGTCCGATCCTGGCCACCGCTGGCCGGCCTTATGAAGACGAGAACGGCAAGCGCCCAGCGGTCCATGCAGACATGCTCGAGGTCACCCCGGACGGTGAGTGGGTGCTGTTCTCGACCCCAAGCAGCCCGATGTACAAGATCCGCCGGCAACTGCTCGACGACCCGAGCGTGAGCGACGCCGAGCTTGCCAAGCACATCGTCCTGGCCTTCGACAAAGGCACGATCAACGGCACCTGCATCGACTCGCTGGGCAACGTCTACCTGGGCCTGGTCGAAAGCCGCAGCATCGAAGTGGTCGCACCGGATGGCCGGCGCGCCACCCTGATCCAGGACGATCGCCTGATCGGCCCGGATGCGCTGTTCATCGACGCCAACCGCCGCCTGTTGATCCCTGCGACCCAGGGCGAGCTGATGGCCAACTTCAATAAAGGCAAGAACGGCACCTCGGGCAAGTTCCATGTCTACTCGCTGCCCCTGCCAGACTCGGTTGACGGCATCAAGATCGGCAAGTCGATGTCGTTCAGGACGCTGAGCACCGCTGCCAGCCACTGACCGCCGCCGCGAAGGTTGTACTGCACGGCGGGCAAGACGTATATTCTTGCCCGCCTATGAACAAACCATTCACTACCCTCGACGATGTCGCCCTCGCAGCGGGCATGTCTCGCGCGCAAACCTCGCGTGCCCTGCGGGGTGACCCGGGCGTTCGCGCAGAAACCCGTGAGCGCATCGCCAAGATCGCCGCAGAGCTGGGCTACCGGCCAAATCTGGCTGCGCGCAGCCTCATGTCGGCGCATTCTTCCATGGTCGGGTTGCTGATTGGCGACCCGAACAACCCCTTTCATATCGAATTGGCCCAGGCCATCGACCACGCCTTGGTGAAAGCCGGCTTCGAGCCCATAACCACCCTCAGGGCGAGTGACGACGACTGCGCGACCAGCGCGGTCGAGCGGCTGTTGCGCCTGCGTGCGGCCGGGGTGATCCTGATTGCCAACTCGCTGTCGGCCAAGGCCATCAACAGCATCGCCGACAGCCTGCCGTGCGTGTACCTCGGCAGCCTGCAGATCAAGCACCCTCGGGTGACGGTGATCACCGTCGACGACCACGGCGGCATCCGCAAGGCCATGGAGCACCTGCTCGCCCTCGGCCACCGGCGCATCGCCCACCTGGGCGGCGGTACCGAGGCCTCGGCGCGCGAACGCACCAAGGCCTATTGCGACGTCATGACCGAGGCCGGCCTGACGCCGTTCTACCTGCGCGGCACCCACGATGCAGCGTCGGGGCGCAGGGGCGTCGACACGCTGTTCGCGGACCCTGAGCCGCCTACGGCGATCCTGGCCTCCAACGACTACCTCGCGCTGGGCATCCTCGACCGCTTGAGAGGGATGGGGCTGTCGGTTCCGCACGATGTTTCGGTGGTCGGTTTCGACGACATCCCCAGCGCCTCCAACTCGGTGTTCGCCCTCTCGACTGTGCGCCAGGACCCGCAGGCTCAAGCACAGACGGCCGTCGCTGCGCTGCAGGACATCATCGCCGGCACCCCGAAGCGGATCAAACGCCACGTGATGCCGGTCGAACTGATCTTGCGCACCTCGTCCGCCGCGCCAAAGAAAACCTGAGTGCTTCAGCTGACGGCAGATCATTGACGAGACAAAATGTCGCGCCTATGATCTGCCGGTGTCGGCCCATGCGGCCGTTTTTTTCATTGCAAATGAGAGCGCTCTCCAACAATCGCCCTGAATGGGCATTTTTTCACCGCACGAATGAGAGCGCTCTCTCAAAATAATCACCCCGCATCATCACGGGGCAGGACCTGGGCCAGGCAGCGCCGCGTACGCGGCGGCTGTTACCAGAGGGAGTTGAAATGGACCGCCGAAGCGTCATCAAAGCCGGCATGGTGCTGATTGCCACCAGCGTCGCAGCCTCGATCTACCGACCTGCAGGTGCCGCCCTGCGGGTCCTGTCGGGCGGTAACCGCTGGCACGCGAAAGAAACCCTGCCACCGACCCCGGTCGACCCTGCTGTGCGGATGTTTCTCAGCGACAAGGAATACGCCCAGGTCACGGCCATCTTCGACCGGCTGATCCCGGCAGACGCGCTCAGTGTCAGTGCCTCGCAAGCCGGCTGCGTAGTGTTTCTCGACCACCAACTGGCCGGGCCGTACGGGCAAGGCAGCAACCGCTACCTGAAAGGCCCTGAACAGGCCGGTACGCCTAGCCAGGGCGACCAGTCGCTGCGCAACCCGGCGCAGGTCTACCGCATCGGCCTCGCCGAGCTCGAAGGCCACTGCCAGCAGGCCTTCGGCAGCAGCTTCGAAGCGCTCGGCGCCGAGCAACAGGATGCCCTGCTGGCGCAGCTGGAAAGCGGCTCGGTGCAGTTGGGCCGCCTGCCCAGCGAGGTGCTGTTCAAGCAGTGCCTGGCCAACGTCCACGAAGGGTTCTTCGCCGACCCTGTCTACGGCGGCAACCAGGGCATGGTCGGCTGGAAGATGATCGGCTTCCCGGGGGCCCGCTACGACTACCGCGACTTCCTGGCGCAGAAAGGCCACAAGCTGGAGATCATTCCAGTCAGCCTCATCGGGCGGATCTGAAGCCCTTCATAACGTATGACGCCGCAAAGGCGCTTGCCTGATCTGGATGTGACTGATGACTTACAAACGACCGAAGGCCGACGCCGTGATCGTCGGATTGGGCTGGGCGGGTTCGCTCATGGCCGAAGAACTGACCCGCGCTGGGCTCGATGTAGTGGTGATCGAACGGGGCCCCTACGAGGTGACCCACCGCAACTTCCCGCCCAGCGTTGCCGCCGATGAGCTGCGCTACGGTGCCCGCCGTGAGGCCCTGCGCCCGCCGAGCGTGCAAACCCTGACCTTCCGCAACCACCGCTCGCAGACCGCCCTGCCCGGCCGCGACCTGAGCAACTGGGTGGTGGGCTACAGCGTCGGCGGCGCCGGCAAGCACTGGTCGGCCAACGCCTGGCGGTTTACCCCGGCGGACTTCACCATGGCCACCCGGGTCAAGGAGCGTTACCCCCACATGCAACTGCCCGAAGGGCTGATCGTGCAGGACTGGGGGGTGACCTACGACGAACTCGAGCCGCACTACGATCGCTGGGAGAAGATCGCCGGTATTTCCGGCAAGGCCGGCGTCCTCAACGGCGCCCTGCAGCCCGGCGGCAACCCTTTCGAAGGCTCGCGCAGCGCCGAGTACCCGACGCCGCCGCTGGAGCGCTCACGCTGGAACGACCTGTTCCATGCCACCACTGAAAAGATGGGCCTGCACCCCTTCCCGATCCCCGCCGGCACCCTGGGCGCAGCCTACACCAACCCGCTCGGGATCAACCTGGCGCCCTGCACGTACTGCGGCTTCTGTGGTTTCTACGGCTGCGGCAACTGGTCGAAATCCTCGCCCAATGCCTGCGTGATCCCGGCGCTGATGACCCGCAAGAACTTCACCCTGCTGACCGAGTGCACGGTGCTCAAGGCCGAGAAGGCCGCCGATGGCAAGACCGTCACCGGGGTGACCTTCATCGACTCCGACCGCAACATCGGCTTCCAACCGGCCGACATCGTCATCTTCGCCGCCTTCCAGTTCGACAATGTGCGCCTGATGCTGCTGTCGCAGATCGGCACGCCCTACGACCCGGCCACCCGCACCGGCACCATTGGCCGGGCGTACAACTTCCAGACCATGTCGTATGGCTTCCTGTACTTCGAGAACGAGTACATGAACCCGTTCATCTCCACCGGCGCGCTGGCCACCCAGGTAGACGACTACAACGGCGACAACTTCGACCACAGCGACCTGGGCTTCATCGGCGGCGCGGGCATCCTCGCGCTGTCTGACCAGGCGACCCCGATGGGCATGACCGACCGCGTGCCGGCAGGCACCAAGCTGTGGGGGTCGGAGTGGAAAAAGGCCTTCCAGCACAGCTACCAGAACTACGCCAAGATCCAGGGCCAGGGCACCTCCTACGCACATGCCGAGAGTTACCTCTCGCTGGACCCGAACTACACCGATGACAACGGCCAACCGCTGTTGCGCATGACCTTCGAGTTCAACGAGAACGATCGGCGCATGGCGCGCTTCGTGCGCGACCGGATCGCCGACATCTGCCGCCAGTCCGGGGCCAAGACCTGGGAGGCGATGGCCTTCCCCGATCAGCCGTTCTCGCCGACCCGCGCTTACGACAGCGGCCACACCATCGGCGGCACGGCCATGGGCCTGGACCCGGCCACCTCGGCGCTCAACCGCTACCAGCAGAGCTGGGACGCGCACAACCTGTTCGTCATCGGCGCCTCGTCGTTCCCCAACAACGCCGGCTACAACCCGACCGGCACGCTCAGCGCCCTGACCCTCTGGACCGCCAAGGCGATCATCAACGACTACCTGCGCCAACCTGGCCTGCTGACCCGCTGAGGAGATGACCGTGACCCAGTTCAGAACCCTCGCGGCCGTCGCCCTTGGCTGCGGCCTGATCGGCTTTGCCGGTTTCGCGGCGTGGGCCAAGCACGGCGAAAGCCAGCGCTTTGCCGCGATCCCACCGGCGTTGCTCGGCGAGTCCGTTGCGCAGATCGAGCGCGGCCGCTATGTCGCCGCCATGGCCGATTGCGCCGCGTGCCATACGGTCCCCGGCAAGCCCGAATACGCCGGTGGCTACAGTTTGCAGACGCCGTTTGGCAGCATCCAGGCCTCGAACATTACCCAGGACCCGGAGACCGGCATCGGCAGTTGGTCCCTCGAGCAGTTCGACAAGGCGGTACGCCACGGCATCGGCCGCCACGGCTACCTGTACCCGGCGATGCCCTACCCGGCCTACGCGAAGATGAGCGATGCCGATATCACCGACCTGTGGGCGTATATCAAGACGGTCGAGCCGGTCCACCAGACGGTCGTCGAAAACCAGTTACCGTTCCCCTACAACCAGCGCTTCCTGCTGGCCGGGTGGAACCTGCTGTTCTTCAAGGACCAGCCGTTCACGCCGCAAGCCGGCGTCAGTGCGCAGGTCAACCGCGGCGATTACCTGGTCAATGGCCCCGGCCACTGCGCTGCCTGCCACACCGGCAAGAACCTGCTCGGCGGCGACCTGGCCGGCGCCCTGCACGGTGGCACGCTGCAGGGCTGGCACGCGCCAGACCTGACGCCCAACCCGCATGTCGGCCTGGGCAAGTGGGCCAGCGACGACCTGGTGCGCTACCTGAAGACCGGCAGCAACCACCAGGCGGCGGCCTCCGGGCCGATGCTGGAAGCCGTGGAAAACTCCACCCAGCACCTGACCGACGCCGACCTGTATGCCATCGCCGCGTACCTGCAGCAGCTGCCGGCAAGCGCCGAACAGCCGGGCCCGGCGATTGCCGCCGACGACCCACAGATGGTCACCGGCAAGCGCGTGGTCGAAAGCCAATGCGAGGCCTGCCACCGCAGGGATGGCCACGGGGTGCGCAACATGATCCCGGCATTGCGCGACAACGCCCAGGTCAACGCCCGCGATGCCGCGAGCCTGATCAACATCGTCCTGCGCGGCGCCGAAGGCCCGGTCACCGCAGGCAACCCCACCGGCGCCGGCATGCCGCGCTTCGACTGGAAGATGGCCGATGAAGATATCGCCGCCGCCTTGACCTACATCCGCAACAGCTGGGGCAACAGCGCAGCCCGGGTCAGCGCCGCAGACGTCAGCCGGGCACGCACCGCGCTGGGCGCCGAGGCCTGGCTGATGCGTTAACCCCCGCCATTAGCCGCAAGCACCGCGACACCGACGGCCAGCGCGTGAGGCATTGCCTCGCGCGCTGCGCCCGCGCCCGCATCGATAACGCAGCACCCACCCGCAACTGACTGCACATAACACCAACAAGGGCAGTCACCCACACTGGACAAGAAACCGATCATGGTCAAAAGGATCTTCACCGCTACTGCCTTCCCGCGCACTGCCGGCTTCATGCTGACCGCGCTTGCCGCTTCACTGTGCAGCGCTGCGGCCAACGCCGACCAGGCGTTTGCCATCGACTCGCGCTGGATGACCGGCGACTGGGGTGGCTTGCGCACCGAGCTGCTCGAACAGGGCATCAACATCAAACTGGGCTATGTCGGCGAGTCGGCCTCTGGCCTGCGCGGTGGCTATGATCGCCACAACCATGCCACGCGCTACTCCGACCAGTTCAACGTCGGCGTTGAAGCGGACCTGGAAAAAGCCCTCGGCTGGCAAGACGCCGTGTTCAGCATTTCCTTCACCAACCGCAATGGCAAAGAGCTCGACGAGGTCATCAGCGACCCCCGCGCCAAGAGCTTTGGCGCCACCCAGGAAATCAACGGGCGTGGCAGTGTCACCCGCCTCGGCGGCCTGTGGTTGAGCAAAGGCTGGCTGGACGACCGGATCAACCTCAAGGCCGGTCGCTTCGCGGTGAGCGACGAGTTTGCCGTTGAAGACTGCGTGTTCCAGAACCTGGCGTTCTGCGGCTCGCAGCCGGGCAACTATGTCGACAGCATCCACAACGGCCCGATCAGCCAGTGGGCGGCGCGCCTGCGCTACCGGATCACCCCCGAGGTGTATGCCCAGGTCGGCGCGTACAACGTCAACCCGTCCAACCTCGACAACGACAACGGCCTCAAGCTGCACGTGCAAGGCACCACCGGCACCCTGGTACCGGTCGAGCTGGTGTGGACCCCGCGGGTCAATCAGCTGCCCGGTGAATACCGCATCGGCTACTACCACAGCAGCGCCGAAGCCGCCGATGTGTACAAGGATGCCCATGGCCAACCGGCTGCCCTCAGCGGCGACGACTACCGCATCAACGGCAGCCGCCACGGTTCGTGGATCGTCGCCAAGCAGCAGCTGACCAGCGTCAACGGCGACAGCAGCCGCGGCCTCTCGGTAGTGGCCAGCGCAACCTTCATGGACCGCGCCAGCACCCCGGTCGACAGCTACCAGAAAGCCGCGCTGCTCTACAAAGGCCTGTTCGATGCCCGCCCCGCCGACACCGTTGGCTTCGGCATGGCCCGCGTGCATGGCAGCTCGCGCTTCCTGCGTAACGCCAAGACCGCCAACGACCTCAGCGGCGCCACCTTCAACGATGCCGGCTACGTGCCGGAACAACACACCCTGTACGTGGCCGAGCTGAACTACCGGGCGCAACTGACCGGCTGGCTGAGCGTGATGCCCAACCTGCAGTTCCTCAAGAACCCTGACGGCCAACGCGAAGTCGCCAACACCTGGGTGGCCGGCGTTCAAGTACAGAGTCAATTCTAAAAAAGCACCCCGCAGTGCCTTGCACAGGACCCGTGAATGAACCGAAGAGAAGCCCTTTTTTCCCTGGGCACCATCGCAGCCTCGCTGGCTGTAGCACCCGGCCTCGGCGCCGTAGAGCTCAAAGGGGTGCCACACGACACCCAGCTCAGTGACGACCACATGCCACAACCCGCCATACGCAGCGGTGGCTTTCTGGTCCTCAGCGAAGCCGAGCGCAGAACCCTCGGCGCGCTGTATGACCGACTGTTGCCCGCCGACGAGTACGGCCCATCGGCCACCGAGGCAGGGTGCCTGGAGTTCATCGACAGCCAGCTGGCCGGGCATTACGGGGCCGGCAAGGCGCTGTACCTGGAAGGGCCGATCCGCCCTGAAAGCGAATTGCAACTGATGGGCACCGCGCAGTTCCTCGCCTCGCCGCTGGAGCGTTATCGCTCAGGCCTGGCGGCGCTGGAGGCGTATGCCCAGCGCGTAGACGGGCAACACCTGGCCGACCTGCCAGCCGAACGGATCGACGCCCTGCTGGGCGAAATGGAAGCCGGCCGCCTCGACCTGGGCCAGGCCATCAACAGCAAAGGCCTGTTCGAACTGCTGCTGCAGAACGTTCGCGAAGGCTACCTCGCCGACCCGATGTATGGCGGCAACCGCAACATGGCGGGCTGGAAAATGATCGGCTTCCCCGGTGCGCGCTATGACTACCGCCCCTACATCGACCGTCGCGGGGAAAACCTGCGACTGATCCCTGTAAGCCTGATTCCGGCCGACTGAGCTGTAAGGAGTACCCCATGAGTAATGTACGAAAACGCGCCGACGTGGTCATTTGCGGCCTGGGCTGGGCCGGTTCGGTAATGGCCGAAGAACTCACCCGCGCCGGGCTCGAAGTGGTCGCCATCGAACGCGGCGCCTGGCGCGACACCTCGACCGACTTCCCCCCCGCGGTGGACCCGGACGAACTGCGCTGGACCACCCGCCGCGAGCTGCTGCAGCCGATGAGCGTGGAAACCACCACCTTCCGCAATCGCCTGGACCAACAGGCCGCCCCGGTGCGTAACTGGTCGGCGTTCCAGTATGGCTGGAACGTCGGCGGCGCCGGTGCGCACTGGGCCGGCATGTCGTGGCGCTTCTCGCCGTGGGACTTCGAGGTCGCCACGCAGACCCGCGAGCGCTATGGCGCGGCAAAGATGAAAGGCCTGCAGCTGCAGGACTGGGGCGTGACCTACGACGAAATGGCCCCCTACTACGACCGCTTCGAGCGCATCGCCGGGACCTCGGGGATTGCCGGCAACATCAATGGCCAGATCCACCCGGGCGGCAACCCGTTCGAGGGGCCGCGCTCGCGTGAATACCCGACCCCACCACTGAAAGACACGCACTGGATGCGCACCTTCCGCGACGCCTCCACGCGCCTCGGCCACCATCCGTTCACCATTCCGGCCGGCAACATCTCACAAGCCTTCGTCAACCCGCTGGGCGTAACCATGGGCCCGTGCACCTACTGCGGCTTCTGCGATTTCCACGGCTGCGGCAACTTCTCCAAGTCGTCACCACAAGCCTGCATCCTGCCCGCGCTGATGCGCCGTCCGAACTTCACCCTGCTCAGCGAAACCGAAGTGCTGCACGCGGTGAAGCACGACGACGGCAAGACCGTCAAAGGCGTGAAGTTCATCACCAAGGAAGGCGTCGAAGGCTTCCAGCCGGCCGATGTCGTGTGCATCACCGCCTACCAGATGGACAACGTGCGCCTGATGCTGCTGTCGCGGGTCGGCGAGCAGTACGACCCGCGCACCGGTCGCGGCACGGTCGGGCGCAACTACAACTACCAGACCTGCTCCACCGTCACCGGCTTCTTCGATGACAGCTACATGAACCCGTTCATCGGCGGCGGCGCGCTGGCCGTGCAGATCGACGACTTCAACGGCGACAACTTCGACCACTCCAACCTGGACTTCATCGGTGGCGCCGGGATCATGGGCTACTCCACCAATGGCCGGCCGATCCAGAACGCCAACACCGTGCGCCCTGGCACCAAGCGCTGGGGCAGCGAGTGGAAAAAGGCCTATGCGCGCGACTACCAGCAGTCCGGCGGGATCTTCTGCCAAGGCACCTCGATGCCGGTGCGCGAGGCCTACCTGGACCTCGACCCGACCTACAAGGACCGCCACGGCCAGCCGCTGCTGCGCCTGACCTTCGACTGGAACCGCAACGACACCAACATGCTCGACTATGTCACCGAGCGTGCCGTGCGCATCATGAAAGAGGCCGGCGGGCGCGACATCATCGTCGACAACCAGGGCGAGCAGAGCTGGAACCCGTACATGCAGCACAGCTCGCACACCATTGGCGGCGCGGTGATGGGCGCTGACCCGACCACCTCGGCGATCAACCCGTACCTGCAGAGCTGGGATGCGCACAACCTGTTCGTGGTCGGTGCGTCGGCGTTCCCCAACAACGGTGGCTACAACCCGACCGTGACGGTCGGCGCGCTGGCCATTCGGGCGGCCCGGGCGATCCACGAGACCTATTTCAACAATCCAGGCGCACTGGTCAAGGGTTGAACGAGCAATGAAAAACTGGAAAAAAATCGCCACCGGGACCGCGCTGGTGGCTGGCCTGGCGGCCGTTGGCGCAGCCTGGATGGCCGTGAAGACCTTCGACACCTCGCGCTCCGCAGTGGCCGATGACACGGTGCCCCTGGCGCAGTTTCGCAGCACCGACCAGGCGGCCATCGTGCGGGGCGAATACGTGATGCGCCTGGGCGACTGCGCGGCCTGCCACAAGGCCGACTTTGCCGGTGGCTACAAGATCGACACACCGTTCGGCTCGTTGCTCACCTCGAACATCACCCCCGATACCCAGACCGGGATCGGCGCGATGACCGAGCGCGACTTCTTCAATGCCGTGCGCCAGGGCATCGGTTCGCATGGCCTGCTGTACCCGGCCATGCCCTACACCGCCTACACCAAGTTCAACGACCGCGACATGCATGACCTGTGGGCCTACCTGTCGACCATCGCACCGGTGAACAAGCCCATCGACGAGAATGCCGGCATGCACTTCCCGTACAACGTGCGCCTGGCCATGGCCGGCTGGGACATGCTGTTCTTCGACAACACCCCGTTCATCGCCGACGTCACCCAGGGCAAGGACTGGAACCGCGGCAAGTACCTCACCGACGGCCCGGCGCACTGCGGCACCTGCCATACACCACGCAACCTGCTCGGTGGCGAGCGCAGCAGTGCCTACCTGCAGGGCGGGCGACTCGGCGCCTGGTATGCGCCCGACATCACCCCCAACCCGCTGACCGGCATTGGCCACTGGTCGGTCGACACCCTCACCACTTACCTCAAGACCGGCTCGGATGACGTCGCCGTCGCTGCGGGCCCGATGGCCGAGGCTGTCGAGCACTCGTTCCAGTACTACCAGGTGGACGACCTCGATGCGATCGGCAGTTACCTCAAGTCGCTGCCCGCCTCGGCTGCACAGCCTGGCCAGCCGATGACCCCGAACGCGCAGCGCATGAAGGCAGCGGCGCTGACGTATGAAGTCAACTGCTCGGCCTGTCATGGGCTCGAGGGCGAAGGCATCCAGGGCATGGTCACTGCGTTTGCGGGCAACCGGAGGATGCTCACGGATGACCCGACCAACCTGCTGCACGCCATGCTGATGGGGGCGCGCGCGCCGCATACCGAAGCACGGCAAACCGCAGCGGGGATGCCATCGTTTGCCTGGAAGATGAACGATCAGCAGGTCGCTGAGATTCTCAACTACGTGCGCAACAGCTGGGGCAACGCAGCAGTGGAAGTGAAACCCGAGCAGGTGGCTGCACTGCGCGGGGAGTTGGGAGCACACCAGAAGCTCGCGGTTCCGGAGCCTGTCTCGGTCAAATAGACCTTCTGGCAAGACCAGCGGAGCGCCCTTGCGGCGCCCCGCTGGTCTTGCCCGCTGCTGGCCTCTTCAGGGTTGGCGCACGCCTTGTGCGTTCACGGCCAGCGGGGTCAGCAGGCGCGGCATCAGGCCGCGCTGGAGCAACCAGCCATCCAGCGAGAATTTACCTGCGCCGCTGATCATCACGCCGATGAACACCACCATCAGCAGCATCACGTACTCCCAGCCGCCACCGCCGGCCATGGCCCACGCATAACCGCGGGTCCACTCGCCACCAAAGCCGACGGTCGCCACCAGGAAGTAGATCAGGCTGACGAAGGCACCGAGCCTGGCGAACAGGCCCAGGCCGACACTGACAGCGCTGGCGAACTCGATCAGGCCGCCGAGGACCACGAACGCCGCTGCCGCTTCACCGAAACCGAGGTTCTGGAAACCGATTTCGAGTTTGTTGAACCACCCCGTCCCGGCGAAGATCTTCTCCGCCGAATGGCACAGCTCGTTAAGGCCGAAACACAGGCGAACCAGCGTCGCCTGCCACAACAGGGTGCCGAGCCAGGCGCCTGGCTTGCCGCGATCGCGGCGCAGGTCGCTGACCACACAGTCGATGAACTGCACGAGCAACGGCAGCGCGGCAACGCTGGCGACCCAGACCATGACAGTTGCATCGTTCATGGCCGCAACCCGCCAGGCGAGCAGAAACGGCAGCAACGACAGCAGAAAACCCGGCGCGAATACCCGCGGGGTGATCAGCACGGCCGACAGCAGCGCGACCGCCATCCATCCCGCACCGGACCAGGCCGCGAAATCCGGCAGCGAATGGTCGACCCAACCGCAATAAACGGCCGCGACAAAGGTGGCCAAGAGGGCTGTCATGCTCAACCAGTGCGGCGTGCGCGAGGGTTTGAGGACGTGATAGTCGCTGGCAAATGCACCGTCGACGACTTCACGGTGAAGTACAGGGCTGTTCATGGGCAGGTGCTCGCTCAAGGTTGTGGGGCTGGGAGGGTTTTCTCGAAGGCGCGCGCCAGTTCAGTGGCAAAGCGCTGCTCTTGCGCGTCACCGGCGCCGCCGGCGATACCGATGGCGCCCACCCGCTGCCCCTGCTGGCGGATCACCACTCCGGCAACGGCCGGCAGGATGCCGGGGATGCTGCCCAGCTGAAGGTTGTCTTTGCGCGCCAGGTCGTAGAACACCACGGTGTCGACGTCGTTGATGGCCGCCGAGTTGGCTTTCTTGATGGCCGCATCGACGCAGCCAGGGGCCGCGCCATCCATGCGTTTGAAGGCCAGCAGGTAGCCGCTGGCATCGGTCACCGCGATGCACGGGTGTACGCCGTCGGCTGCGGCCCTGCTGACAGCGCTGTCGAGCAGCGCAGTGGCGCCACCCAGTGACAGGTTGGCGCTTGAATGCAGCGCGCCGGCGGGGTCGGCGGCCACGCATACGGGGGCGATGGTCATTGCCAGCAACGCAGGCAGTAGCCGGCGTAGGAAGGCGGTGGGTAGCGGGTGGCAGGTGGGTAGCGGGGCAACTGTCGTCATTATTCTTGTCCTAAGTCCATTCAGACGAAATGGTATCGTTACCATTTCGACGAAAAAACTAGCCCATCATGCAGATCAGGACAAGGGGAATATGAATATAAAACTGAAAATACGAAGCTGGTAGCGTTATCACTAGCGCTCGCAAAGGCGCCCACTGGGGCGCCAAGCGATTATCTTGAGGCCCCCGTCGCGCTAGGCAGAGTGCGCACGCCCGCCCAACGCACACTCGATCAGCCGCTCTACCCCACCTAGCAGAAAGCTGCGCGTCGCCTCGTCGACCAGTTGGCCATCACGGATCTTGCCGCCCACGCCGCCAATCACGATCTGCGGATACGCCACCAGCACGGCCTGGATCGCCCAGAGCGTTTCGTTGAGCTGCTGGTGCGCGCGCACGCCGCCGGTGAACGCCGGCGACGCGGTAAAAGTCAGCACCGCGCGCCCGCTCAGCACCGACTGGCCGTGCGGTCGGGACAGCCAGTCGAGGGCGTTCTTCAACACCCCGGACATGCCGTGGTTATACTCCGGCGAACCGATCAACAGGCCGTCGGCACGGGCCACGGCCTCGCGCAACGCCAGCACCGCAAGCGGCGTATTGGCGCCATCACAGTCCTCGTTGTACGGCGGAATGGCCTCAAGCCCATGGACGTCCAGACGCGCCGTCTCGGGCAGGCTCTCGGCCACCGAGCACAACACCGCGGTGTGTGCCGACTGCTTGCGCAGGCTGCCGGACAAGCCCAGTAGTCGAACCGTTCTGCTCATCGTCGTGCCTCCTCGGCTGGCCCGTTTCAACGCGCCAGGCCGTGCATGAACACCACGGCCTTGGCCACCTGCTGCGAGGTGTTGCGCCACGCGTGGCGGGTTGCGTTCTGGATCACCACGTCACCCGCGCTCACCCGCCGCCGCTGACCGTCATCCAGCTCCAGCCACAATTCACCTTCGGTGATGACCACGTAGTCCACGGTAGGCGTGCGGTGCATGGCCGGGTCTTGTGCTTCGAAACACTCGATCAGCCCCGGCATCGCCGCGACCATCTCGCCCAGCGCGCGGGGCGGGTCCAACGGCGCCGCCATGACACTGTCCGGCGGCAGGCTGATCATCAGCATCGACACCCCGCCCGGCAGCGGGATCAGCGAGGCGTGCTCCAGGGTAGGGTCCTCGGCGCTGCCCTGCGGCGGCTGTGCATCGCTGCACCAGAGCTGGGCAATGGCGTAGCCCGGCATGTCGATAAAGTCCTTGGCCCGCGGTGCCGGGGCATCGCTGACGAACAGCGAACGGCCCTGGGCATCGTGACCGGTGACGACTCTGCGGATGTGCATCGTGCTTCCTCCAGGCAAGCGGGGGCCGCATGGCCCCCGCGGCGGTTCAGGGCCGAATGACGAAGTTGCCAAAGCCGCCATTGCGGCTCTCGATACCGCTGATGGCCTGGTTAACGTCCTCCAGGGCGAACACGCTGTGCTCGAAGAACGACAGGTCGAGCACACCCGACTCGACCATGTCGGCCATGGCCTGGCCTTGACCGGTGGTGAACCAGGCAGAACCGCTGATATGGATGTCGTTGTCCATGATCCAGTGCAGGTCGATCGGCACTTCGCCGGCGATGGCGCCGATGTTCACCAGGTGCCCGCCACGGCGCACCGACTTCAAGGCCTGGACCAGGCTCTCGTGCGGTGCACCCGGCCCCAGCGCATCGATGGCGACATCGACCCCTTCGCCCTGGGTCACCTCGGCCACCCACTGCTGGGTCGGCACGCTGCCCAGGGTATGGATTTCGATGCGCCCCGGTGCAGCCAGGTCCTTGACTCGCTGGAACAGCGCCTGGTTGCGGGCGGTGCCGAGGATCTTGCGCGCACCCATCGCCAGGGCCAGGGCCACTGCACCCAGGCCTAGCGTGCCGCTGATGCCGTTGATCAGCACGGTCGAGCCCGGGCCGACGTTGGCCCGCAGCAAGGCCTTGTAGGCGGTGCCCAGATAACCCAGCCGTGCGGCGGTTTCGAAGCTGAGGTTGTCGGGCAGTTTCACCAGGCTGTACTGCGGCGCCGGGATGTACTCGCACAGGCCGCCATACGGGTAGTCTTCGAACATCCGCGGGCTCTTCGGGGTGAAGCCGAAATAGCCGTTGAAGGTGTACGCCGAGCAGGCAATCGTATTGCCGGCTCGGCACGCACGGCAGGAGCCGCAGTGGCGGCCCGGGTTGACGTAGACCCGGTCACCGACCTTGAAGTCATACACCTGGGCACCGACCGCCTCGACCACGCCGGTGGGGTCGAGGCCAAAGATCGCCGGCAGTTTCGGCAGCGGGTTATGCGGGAACCAGTTCACCCAGTTAGTGAGAATGTTGTGCAGGTTGGGCACGATGCCGCAGGCCTTGATCTTCACCAG
This sequence comes from Pseudomonas reidholzensis, assembly GCF_900536025.1. Classification (GTDB taxonomy): domain Bacteria; phylum Pseudomonadota; class Gammaproteobacteria; order Pseudomonadales; family Pseudomonadaceae; genus Aquipseudomonas; species Aquipseudomonas reidholzensis. Next base: position 30,492 of record NZ_UNOZ01000019.1, on the reverse strand, counting down.
CACTTCGGTGGGGCGAATCTGCGGCACCGGCAGCTGCTCGATGACCATTGGTTTACCGCCTTCGTAGAGGCGCGCGGCACGCATGGTTTTTGCAGTCATGATGTTCTCCAACACATATTGTTTTTGTCGTGTTCTGGATCCGTGGAGCACCCGCTGACAGTTGACTGTCAGCGTAAACCGTCTTCGCCCTTGACCTCGGCAGCCGCCAGGCCTCCGATGCGCGCATGGATGCGCCCGCCCGTGGCCATGGCCAGGCCAAAGGCGATCTCGTTACGCCGCGGGCCGTCCCACACGGTCATCTCGGCCACCCCGAAATGGCTGCGCACATAGGCGGCCTGGGTATGCCCCAGCGGGATCATGATCCGCGAGCCAAGCCCAGCGACGCTCTTGGCCGCCGGCACGATCGCCTTGGGGTTGCCCAGCGCTTCACGCATGGCCCAGCCACCGGCCTCATGCCACAAGGCGCCGTGTTCGAGCTCGCCGTCTTCGCCGACGATCGCGCCCTTGCCGTAGGCCTGCACCCGCCCTGCCCCGCCCAGCGCGCTGATCAGCCGCTGGGACAGCTCGCTGCCGAGGGCGCGCAGCTCATTCATGAACGGCAACAGGTCGTCGACGTGCTGGCCTGCATAGGGGTTGTCTACCACGGCGACGGCCACGGCCACCAGCAGTGGTTGAGCGACGGCGGCGCCGCCCTCGTGGTGCACTTCTTCTATATCCAGTTTGATCTTGCGGATCTTGACCAACGGCATGCTCGATCTCCGACAGAGGTCCGCCTGTAAGAAGTTGCTTGGCGGGCTTCCATAATATGCATTTTGTATTGTATGGTGCAAGAAGTTAGGTTTTATGCACAAAACAAGGAGAGGCAACCGATGAAACTGATCTCGTACAAGCACAACCAGCAGGCGCACTTCGGTGCCGTGCTGGGCGAGCACGTGGTAGAGCTGACGGCGCAGTTCCGAGGCATTCATGACCTGGCCACGTTGCTGGCCGATGAGCAGCTGCTCGACCAGGCCCGCGCCCACGTCGCCAGCGCCACGCCAGACTACCCGCTGGCCAGCGTGGAGCTGGAGCCGGTGATCCCGGCGCCGGGCAAGATCATCTGCGTGGGCATCAACTATGTCGCCCACGCCGAAGAAGCCGGACGCAAGGTCGGCGAGCACCCGGTGATCTTCCAGCGCTTCGCCGAAACCCTGCTCGCGCATGGCCAGCCGCTGCTGCGCCCCCGGGTGTCCGAGGAGTTCGACTTCGAGGCCGAACTGGCGGTGGTGATCGGCAAGGGTGGCGCGCACATCGCCCCCGAAGACGCCATGGACCACGTCGCCGGCTACACCTGCTTCAACGACGCCAGCGTACGCGACTGGCAGTTCCACACCCACCAGTACGGCATGGGCAAGACCTTCCGCAGCACCGGCGCGCTGGGCCCGTGGCTGGTGACCGCGGATGAAATCAGCGACTATCGTCAGCTCCAGGTTCACGGCATTCTCAACGGTGAACAGATGCAGGAAGGCTCGCTCGCCGAGCTGGCGTTCGACATCCCCACGTTGATCGCCTATGTGTCCAAGGCGCTGACCTGGAACCCCGGCGATGTGCTCGCCACAGGCACCCCAAGCGGCATCGGCTTCAAACGCAACCCACCGATTTTCCTGCGCCCGGGCGATGTGTTCGAGGTGGTCATTTCGCAGATCGGTACCCTGTCCAATCCGGTGGCAGACGAAGCCTGAAGCACCTTCGCGCCGACAATTACAAGAATCGAGGGCACCCCGCATGAGCACCTTACCGCGCATCAACTTCACCCACACCGGCACCTTCTGCGCCGACCTGGACACCATGGTCGAATTCTACTGCAGCAAGCTGGGCTTCATCGTCAGTGACAAAGGGGTCGCCTCCACCGGCCACCGCCTGTTCTTCATGACCCAGAACCCCGAGGTGCACCACCAGCTGGTGCTGTTCGACGGCAAACCGGTGGACCTGCCGTTCAACCCGATCAACCAGTTGTCGTTCCTGCTCGACTCGCTGGAAGACCTGCAACGCTACTACCAGTTCGCCAAGGCCAATGGCATCGGCCCGATCGACCAGGTCGACCACGGCAACGCCTGGTCGATGTACTTCAAGGACCCGGAAGGCAACCCGATCGAAATGTATGTCGATGCGCCCTACTACACCAACCAGCCGTGCCGCGAGCCGCTGGACCTGGAGCAGAGCAGCGAGCAGATCAAGGCCCAGACCCTTGCCATGTGTCAGCGCCGCCCGGGCTTCCAGACCCGCGAGCAATGGATGGAGACGATCGCCCAGCGCATCGTCGAGCAGCGCGTGCGCGCCTAGCCCAGCGATTGCGGCCTGCCCTGGCAGGCCGTCGACGCCCGCAGCGAGGCCTGACGTGCACAACAACAAGAAGGACAACACAATGGTTTACGATCTGATCATCGTCGGCATGGGCCCGGTGGGCGCGACGGCGGCCAACCTGGCTGGCCTGTGGGGGCTCAATGCGCTGGCCCTGGACAAGGCCGAGGACATCTATGAAAACCCTCGGGCGATGGGCCTGGACCACGAGGTCATGCGCAGCTTCGACAATATTGGCCTGGCCGATGCGATTGCCAGCCATGTCATGCCCTATCGCGCATCGCTCTACCTGGGTGGCAACGCCCGCCTGATCAAGCGCATCGAAACGGCCAAACCACCCTACCTGCTGGGCTGGTCGCCCAACTACGTATTCTCCCAACCGCCGGTGGAGCGTGCCCTGCGCAAGCGCATCGACGACTTTGCCACGGTCAAGGTCGAGCTGGGCTGCGAGGTGCTCGGCATCGAGCAGGCGCACGGGCTGAGCAAGGTCCAGGTGCGTGACCGGCACGGCGTCGAGCACACCCATAGCAGCCATTACGTGCTGGCCTGCGACGGCGGCACCAGCCCGATCCGCACCCGCCTGCAACTGCCGATGGACGACCTGGCCTTCAACGAGCCGTGGCTGGTGGTGGATGTGATGCTCAAGGACGGCGCCGGCGAGCAGTTGCCAAGCACCAATGTGCAGTACTGCGAGGTCGAGCGACCGTGCACCTTCGTGGTCGGCCCCGGCCGCCATCGCCGCTGGGAGTTCATGATCAACCCGGGCGAGTCGCCGGCCGAGATCGCCCGCCCCGAGTCGATCCAGCGCCTGATCTCGCGCTGGCTGCCGGCCGACAGCTACACCATCTGGCGCGCCTCGAGCTACCGCTTCCATGCGCTGATCCTGCAGCGCTGGCGGCACGAGCAGACGTTCTTCCTCGGCGACGCTGCGCACATGACGCCGCCGTTCCTGGCCCAGGGCATGTGCCAGGGCATCCGCGATGCGATGAACCTGATCTGGAAGATCGCCCTGGTGCGCCGGCAGCTCGCCCAACCGGCGCTGCTCGACAGCTACCAACGCGAGCGCGCGCCGCACGTGCGGCGTACCACCGAGGTGGCCAAGACCTTCGGCCAGACCATTTGCGAACGCGATGTGCAGCGCGCGGCTGAGCGCGACGCGCGCCTGGAGCAGCAACTGTTGGCACGCCCGGACGGCATCATGACCCGCCAGGCGCTGATCCCCGGCCTCGACAGCGGGTTCATCGACACCTCGCCAGGCGCCGGGGAACTGCTGCCGCAGCCGCGGGTGCGCAACCACAGCGGCGCCACCGAGCTGCTCGACCGCTTCACCGGGCAAAGCCTGCGCCTGGTGCTGGCGGCCGACCTGGTCGACCCGGACCTGCTCGAACACGTGCGCGGCGTCTGCGCCCAGCTGCCGCTGCGCATCGTCCAACTGGTGGAGGCGGCGCCGTCGGTCAGTGACTCGGCAGACGACTACCAGGAGCAGGACGGGGTCATGGCGGCCTGGATGCACCAATACGACTGCAAGGCCGTGCTGGCGCGCCCTGATCACTATGTGTATGGCACGGCGGTCAGCAGCGTGCAGACCCTGGCGCTGGTGCACCGCCTGCTGGCGGCGCTCGACAGCTGAAGCACACGACCCGCGTACGGCGAACGCCGGCGCGGGCCGTGCGGGGCGTGGGTCAGAGCTTGAACTTGCCGACCAGCGTCTGCAGATGGCCACCCAGGCGCGCCAGCTCGACGCTCGAGGCGGCGGTCTGTTCGCTGGCCGCGGCCGTCTGTTCGGACACTTCGCGCACGTTCAGCACACTGCGGTTGATCTCTTCGGCCACTGCGCTCTGCTCCTCCGACGCCGTGGCAATCTGCACGTTCATCGACTCGATGGTGGCCACCGAGCGGCTGATGCTCATCAGCGACGTGCCAGCACGGCGGGTCAGCTCGACGCTGTCAGTGGTCAGGCTGCGGCTTTTCTCCAGGCTGTCCGCCACCTCTTGAGTGCCACGGTGCAAACCACCGATCAGCCCCTCGATCTCTTCGGTCGACACCTGCGTGCGTTGCGCCAGGCTGCGCACTTCATCGGCCACCACGGCAAAGCCACGTCCGGCCTCACCGGCGCGTGCCGCCTCGATCGCGGCATTCAAGGCGAGCAAGTTGGTCTGCTGGGCCACCGACTTGATCACGTCGAGCACCGAGCCGATCTTGTCGCTCTCGCGCTTGAGTTCGGCCATGGCCTGGGTCGAGTGGCCCACTTCGACATCCAGGTGGGTGATCTGGGCAATGGCCTGGGTCACCACACTGTCGCTCTCACGCGCTTGCTGGGCGGCATCGGCGGCCGCGTTGGAGGCCTCTTCGGCGCTGCGGGCGACTTCCTGGACGGTGCTGACCATCTCGTTCATGGCCGTGGCCACCTGGTCGGTCTCGACCTTCTGGCCGTTCACGCCGTTGCTGGTCTGCTCGGTGACCGCAGACAACTGGTGCGCCGCGCTGGCGATCTGCACGACGCCGTCACGCAGCCCGCCGATCAACTCACGCAGGTTCATGGTCATGCGCTGCATGCTGGCCTGCAACATGCCCAGTTCATCACGTCGCGAGACGTGCAGGTCATGGCTCAGATCGCCATCGGCGACCCGCTCTGCGCTCTGCAGCGCCTGTTTCAGCGGCAAGAAAATCAACCGGGTAATCAGCCACGCGGCGACGACGCCGAACATCAATGCCATCAGCGTGGCCACCAGCAGCCGCTCGATGGACGATGCGACTTCATTGTCACGCTTGGTCGACTGGCTGTCAGACAACTGCTCGCAGGCGGCCAGCAGGCTTTTGATCTCGACATCCAGGCCCGCCTGGGCTTGCTTCACAGCGGCGTCGTTGCCCGCTTGCAGGGCGCGGCTGAAGTCCTGGAAGTGGCGGGCGTAGTTGTCCACCGCGGTATTGGCCTGCGCGATCAGGCGCAGGTCCGTGGCGCTGGTGAGTTGTTGCGACAGTTGCTCGATGGTCTGGTTGACGTTGCCAATCACCTTGACCACCACCTCGGCGTGCGCGGTATCCGTTGTCAGCGTGTAGCTCAAGCGAGCAATGCGCATGTCCCGCGCAAGCTCGTTGATGGTGGCAATCGCACTGAGCTTGGCGCTACGTTCCCCCAGGCCCTGCAAGCCGCCCCAGCCGATCCCGGCGATGACCACCGTAAGCAACAGAACCAGGGTGAAACCCAAGGTCAGTTTGGCCCTGACACTGATGTCTGCCAATCCCTTCGCAAGTGCATCGAACATGTACAGCCCTTATTTTTTGATCGTTTAGTAATAGTTTTATGATCGAACGGATCCGCACGCAGGGCGCGCCAGCAATACGCCGACGTGCACCTGGAAAGCGGCAGCCACGTGGCGGATCCGAGCGTTATCGATGGGACATGAATACAAACGCAAACGTACGCAGAGCCTGAACACCGCTGGACAAACACAGGTGCAGGCCTGGAAGAAAGGAGGGGTACGAAAACGGTAGTGGCACTCAGCCATCAAGCGGGCGGCAATATACCGCCTGGACATGCACTTCGACAACGCGTGACAGCGTGCAGGAGGGGGAAATTGAAGGCACGAACGTACCAGCGGACGCGGCAAAACCTGCCCACGCCCGCCAGCCAGGTATTGGTTACTGCAGCGTCGAATGCTGCCCCAGCACCGCATCGGTAACCCGACTCAGGGTTTCGCCGATGTGCCCGCCCAACAAGTCCAGGGCACGCTGGCTGTCACGCGCCAGCACGGCGTTCATCAACTGCTTGTGCTCGTCGTTCTTGTGCCGCTCGACCTTGCGCCTCAGCGCCGAGAAGCGCCGGTAGCGTTCGGCGCGGTCGAACAACGAGTCGATGGTGCGCAGCAGCAAGGCCGAACGACAGCCGCCGAACAAGGCAAAGTGGAACGCCTTGTGCCGCTCCGACCAATCGTCATCGAGCGCGACCGGCAGGCCGCCGAGCTTCTTCTCGGCGACCCCGAGGCGGTGGAACGCGCCGAGGATATCGGCCTCCCAGGCGTCATCACCGTGGGCAATGGCGTCCGCCAGGGCTTCACGCTCGAGCAGGATGCGCAGGTGGGTGATCTCCTGGAAATCCTTGACCGACAAGCCGGCAACGCGAAAGCCCTTGTTCTCGCTGGCTTCGACGATGCCTTCCTGGGCCAGGCGATTGAGCGCCTCGCGGATGGGCGAACTGCTCAGCCCATAGGCTTTTGACAGCTCTGCCACCTTGAGCTTTTCACCGGGGGGCAACTCGCAGCAGATGATGGATTTCTTCATCTGCGCTAGCGCGACTTCAATCAACGATCCGCTGTGATTGCTGAGCATGGGTGTCATCCGATAAATATTGCACTGATGGCAATTTTATGCGCAAAAAACTCTTTGTGCAATTTTATGCGTCGCCAATCGTCGCCTTCACCCCCCGCCAAAAACCTCCTCGATCCACACACGCTTTTTCTTGACTTTAAAAAAGCATGGATTTACTTTTTGTGCACAAAGTCATCCTTAGGGCAAATTAAAACCAATAATGCACAATCAGGCATGCGCTTCGGAACCTGCCGAACCCGCTGTCGACCCTTGCCGCAGACGTAAATCGATTCGCTTCAACAACAATAAAAAAGCAGAAGAGGTTTCCATGAAAATGCCGCAAAACCGCTCCGGCCCGGCCGAGCGCCTGCCCCGTCTGACCAGCGTCCTTGGCGCCGCCATCGCCTTGTGCAGCTCGGTCAATGCTGCCGCGTTCCAGTTTGACACCGGCATCCCCGAGCTCACCACCAGCTGGGACAACACCCTCAAGTACAGCAACGCCTTTCGCCTCAAGGGCCGCGAAGACAACGTCGCCGCCGGCCCAGGCACCTCGGTGCCCAACCCGAACATGGACGACGGCGACCGCAACTTCAGCAGCGGCCTGATCTCCAACCGCGTCGACCTGCTCTCCGAACTGGACATCCGCTACGAGGAGGTCGGCGCCCGCCTGAGCGGCGCGGCCTGGTACGACTCGGTGTACAACGACAGCAACGACAACGATTCGCCCGGCACCGCCAACGCCTTGAGCGTGCGCAACGACCGCTTTACCGACGACACGCGCAAGCTGCACGGGCGCAAGGGCGAGCTGCTCGATGCCTTCGTCTATGGCTCACGCGACATCGGCAGCACGCGGCTCTCGGGACGCCTTGGGCAGTTCACCCAGATCTACGGCGAGAGCCTGTTCTTCGGTGCCAACGGCATCGCCAACGCGCAGTCCACGGTCGACCTGGTCAAGCTGCAATCGGTGCCCGGCTCGCAGTTCAAGGAAATCCTCCTGCCGACCCAGCAGGTCTCCGGCAACTGGCAACTGACCGACACCATCAGCGTCGGCGCCTACTACCAGTTCGAGTGGAACAAGACCCGCCTGCCCGGCTCCGGCAGCTACTTCAGCGGCGGCGACTTTGTCGGTGACGGCGCCGAAAGCGTGTACTTCCCGACCGGCCGCCTGACCCGCGGCGCGAGCATCAACGCCAGGGACTCCGGGCAGTTCGGTGGGCAGGTGAAGTTCAGCCTGGACGATTGGGAGTTCGGCCTGTATGCCGCCAAGTACCACGAGAAGACGCCGATTTTCTACTTCCGCCCGGCGGCCCTGATCCCCGGCAACGACGACAGCTACGTCAACGTCTACGCCGAAGACGTCAAGGTCTTCGGCGCCAGCTTCAGCACCCTGGTGGGCGAGGCCAACGTCGCCGGTGAACTGTCGATGCGCGTCGACACCCCGCTGGCCCCCACCGGCGGCGTGGTGATCGCCGGCATGGGCGCCGACAACGACCAGCACGCGGCCTATCCGCTGGGCAACTCGCTGCATGCGCAGGTCTCGATGATCAACATCTACGCCGGCAACAGCCTGTGGGATGGCGCCTCGCTGGTCGGCGAACTGGCCTTCAACCGGCGCCTGAGCGTGAAGAAGAACGCCGAACTGCTCGACCCCAACACCACCCGCGACGCCTATTCGCTGCGCTTCACCTTCGAGCCGCAGTACTTCCAGGTGCTGCCGGGGGTCGACCTGCAGATCCCCATTACCGTCGGCTACACCCCGTACGGGCGCTCGTCGGTCACCCCGCAGGCGTTCTCCCCCGAGCATGGCGGTGACTTCACCGTGGCGCTCAAGGCCGACTACCAGAAGGCCTGGTACGCCTCGCTCAGCTACACCAACTTCTTTGGTGATGGCGGCCCGATCATCGACGAGAACAATGCCTACACGTTCCAGCAGACCCTCAAGGATCGTGACTTCGTCGCCTTCTCGATCCAGCGCACGTTCTGATGCCCGCCCTGCCCCGGAGAATCACCATGAAACAGCACACGCCTTTGGTATCCCTGCTGAGCGTGCTCAGCCTGGTCTGCGGCCAGGCCATTGCCGCGGTCAGCGCCGAACAGGCCAACACCCTGAAAACCACCCTGACGCCGATGGGCGCAGAAAAAGCCGGCAACGCCGACGGCAGCATCCCAGCCTGGACCGGCGGCCTGACCCGGGACGTGCCCGGCGCCAAGTTCGGTGACGTGCCGGCCGACCCGTTCCCGGGCGAACGCCCGCTGTTGCAGATTACCGCCAAGAACGCCGCGCAGTATGCCGACAAGCTCAGCGAAGGGACCCGCGCGCTGCTCCAGCAATACCCCGACAGCTTCCACCTGGACGTGTACCCCACTCACCGCAGCGCCGCGGCACCAGACTGGACCTACGCCAACACCCTGAAGAACGCCAGCGACTGCCAGCTGACCGAGAACGGCCTGTCGGTGCAAGGCTGCTACGGCGGCGTGCCGTTCCCGATCCCGGCCAACGGCAGCGAAGTGATCTGGAACTTCCTCCTGCGCACCGAAGCCGAGTCCATCGAGCATGGCTACCGCAACATGATCGGCAACTCCGATGGCAGCCGCACCCTGGCCAGCCGCGGCGTCGAGAACTGGCAATACCCGTACTACTACAAAGGCGGCAACGCGCAGAGCTGGCCAGGCCAGTACGTGCTGTTGCGCTTCCTCACCAGCGAGCCGCCGTTCAAGGCCGGTGAATCGCTGGTCACCCACGACAGCATCGATGCCGCCAGCCCGCGCCAGGCCTGGCAGTACCTGGTCGGCCAACGCCGCGTGCGGCGTGCGCCGACCGTGGGCTACGACACGCCCGACTTCGTCGCCTCGGGGGCCAACTACTTCGACGAGGTGCACGGTTTCATCGGCCACCCTGACCGCTACCAGTGGAAGCTGATCGGCAAGAAGGAGATGTACATCCCCTACAACCTCAACGCCTTCCATGCGGCCAAGCCGGACGAGGTGTACACCGAAAAAACCCTCAACTCGGACAAGATGCGCTGGGAGCTGCACCGCGTCTGGGAAGTCGAAGCCACGGTGGCACCGGGCAAGCGCCACGCCGTGCCGAAACGCCGCTTCTACATCGACGAAGACAGCTGGACCGTGTCGCTGGTCGACGGCTACGACGCCCAGGGCAAGCTCTGGCGCGTGACCCAGGCGCTGCCGTTCGTGGTGCCGGCGATCCCTGCCGTGGTGGTCAAGCCGGTGGTCATCTACAACCTCCAGGCCAAGACCTACAGCGTGGTGCAGGGCCTCAACGGCGAAACCTACAAGGTGGTCGCACGCAAGCCGGAGAATTTCTTTACCGGCAACGCGGTGGCCTCGGGCTCAGTGCGTTAAGCCCGACCAGGTAACACCTGAGACGGGCCCCGCGCCCGCCTCACCCGCCGATTGTCGAGGTAGTGATGGCCATAAAAACAAAGCTCCATGCCTGTGCAGTACCCACACTGTTGTCCTTGGCCTTGGCCAGTCTTGGCCTGGGCGCCCTGCCCGCCAGCGCCGCAACCCTTGACGCGCCCCTGTATGAGCGGCCTGCGTTGCACAGCGAACTGGCGGCGCGGGCCCTGATGCTGGATGTCACCCGTGCCGGCGATCAGTTGCTGGCAGTGGGCGAACGCGGTTTCATTCTGCGCTCGCAAGACAACGGCCAGCGCTGGCAGCAGGTCCCCTCTCCGGTCAGCGTGACGCTGACCCAGGTCACCTTCGCCAGCCCCGAGCAAGGCTGGGCGGTCGGCCACGCCGGGGTGATCCTGCACAGCAGCGACGGTGGCCGCAGCTGGGTCAAGCAGCTCGATGGCAACCAGGCGGCGCAACTGGCCGTCGACGCGGCAACCGCCGCACATGCAGCACGCCCCGACGCCGACACCCAACGCCAGCTCGATGACGCACGGCAATTGCTGGACGACGGTGCCGACAAGCCGTTTCTCGCGGTGCACTTCTTCGACGCCCAGCGCGGGCTGGTGGTCGGCGCCTACGGGCTGGCCTTCGCCACGGCCGACGGCGGTGCGCACTGGCGCTCGATCAGCCAGCAGCTAGACAACCCTTCGGCGCTGCACCTGTACGACATTCTCGAACTCGATGGCAACGTCTTCATCGCTGCCGAGCAAGGCCTGCTGTTGCGCTCCAGTGACCACGGCGCGCACTTCACCGCCCTCGATACGCCGGCCACCGGCACGCTGTTCGGCCTGCTCGCCGGGCGCGAAAAGAGCCTGCTCGCGTTTGGCTTGCGCGGCAAGATCCTGCGTTCGGACGACCTGGGCGACAGCTGGCAGACCATCGCCAATGACCAGCCGGTAACCCTCACCGCCGGCGCCCGCGCCAGCGACGGTACGCTGCTGCTGGTCGACGAGACCGGCCGCGTCCTCACCAGCCAGGACCAAGGCCGGCACTTCACTGCCGCGCCCACCCAGGCCAGCTCGCTGACCAGCCTCAGTGAAACCGCTGACGGCCGCTTCATGCTCGCCGGTGTGCGCGGGCTGAGTGCGTTCTCCCTGCAAGATGGCCAACGGAGCAGCGCCCGTGAACAGTAAAGTGACCGCGCCCGACGACACCACCCTGCTCGACCTGAAAACCTTCGACAAGCAGTCCGGCAGCCTGGTCGAACGCCTGCTGTTCAACCACCGCGGCCTGGTCGTCGCGCTGTGCCTGCTGATCAGTGCCCTGCTCGGCTGGCAAGCGACCGACCTGCGCCTGAGCGCGGCCTTCGAAAAGATGATCCCGGTCGGCCACCCGTACATCGAGAACTACTTCAAGTACCGCGGCCAGCTCGGCGAGGGCGGCAACACCCTGCGCATCGCCCTGAGCAGCAAGCACGGCACGATCTACGACGCCGAGTACCTGGACACCCTCAAGCAGATCAACGACGCGCTGTTTCTGCTCGACGGCGTCGACCGTCCGTACATGAAGTCGTTGTGGACCCCAGCCACCCGCTGGATCGGCGTGACCGAAGAGGGCTTCGACGGCGGCCCGGTGATCCCCGACGACTACGACGGCTCCAGCGCGAGCATCGACCAGGTGAGGCAGAACCTCGAACGCTCCGGCGAGATCGGCCGCCTGGTCGCCGCCAACATGCGCTCGAGCGTGATCCTCCTGCCGCTGCAGGACACCAGCGCCGAGGGGGCGCAACCGCTGGACTACCACGCGCTGTCGCAACGCCTGGAGCAACTGCGCCAGCAATACGAAGGCGACCAGTACCAGATCGTCATCACCGGCTTTGCCAAGGTGGTCGGCGACCTGATGGACGGCCTGCTGCTGATGCAGGTGTTCTTCGCCGCTACCCTGGTGATCTGCGCGCTGGTGCTGTTCTGGTACACCCGCTGCCTGCGCAGCACCTTGCTGGTGTTGGCCTGCTCACTGATCGCCGTGGTCTGGCTGCTCGGCCTGCTGCCAACGCTGGGCTACCAGCTGGACCCGTACTCGATCCTGGTGCCGTTTCTGGTGTTCGCCATCGGCCTCAGCCATGGCGCGCAAAAGATGAACGGCATCATGCAGGACATCGGCCGCGGTGCCGACAAGCTGATTGCCGCGCGCTTCACCTTCCGCCGCCTGTTCCTCACCGGCCTGATGGCGCTGATGGCCGATGCCGTGGGCTTCGCGGTGTTGATGATCATCAATATTCCGGTGATCCAGGACCTTGCCGTGACCGCCACGGTGGGCGTCATGGTGCTGGTCCTGACCAACCTGGTGCTGTTGCCGATCCTGCTCTCGTACACCGGTGTGAGCCTGCGCGCCGCCCGCCGCGAAGCCGAGGCCGAGCGCCTGGCGCTGGGTGACCTGCAACATCGCCGCCATGCGCTGTGGGCGTTTCTGGACCGCTTCACCGAGCTCAAGTGGGCGCGCCTGGCCATTGCGGTGGCCGCGCTGCTGGGGGCGGTCGGGTTTGCCATCAGCCTGCAGGTCAAGGTCGGTGACCTCAACCCCGGCGCGCCGGAACTGCGCGCCGACTCGCGCTACAACCAGGACAACGCGTTCATGGTTGGCAACTATGCCGCCAGCAGCGACAAGTATGTGGTCATGGTGAAGACGCCGGCGTTCTACTGCGCCAACTACGACACGCTGGTCAGCGTCGATGCGCTCGAGGCGCGCTTGCAGCAGTTGCCTGGTGTGGTCTCCACCAGCTCCCTGGCGGCCTTGAGCAAACAGGCCGCCGCCGGCATGAACGAAGGCAGCCTGCGCTGGTATGAAATACCCAAGAACCAGGGCCTGCTGAACGCCATCATCACCCGTGCGCCGCGTGAGCTGTTCAACCAGAACTGCGACCTGCTGACCGTCAACGTGTTTCTCAGCGACCACAAGGCCGACACCCTGACCCGCGTGGCGCAGACCGTCGAGCAGTTCGCGGCGCAGCACAACACCGCCGACCTGCAGTTCATGTCGGCCGCGGGCAACGCCGGCATCGAGGCGGCGACCAACATCGTGGTCAAACGGGCCAACCTGCAGATGCTGCTGATGGTCTATGCCGCCGTGATCGTGCTGTGCCTGATCACCTTCCGCTCATGGCGGGCGGTGGTCTGCACGGTGCTGCCGCTGATGCTCACCTCGGTGCTGTGCGAGGCGCTGATGGTCGGCCTGGACATCGGCCTCAAGGTCGCCACCTTGCCGGTGATCGCGCTTGGCGTGGGGATCGGCGTGGACTACTCGCTGTACATCCTCAGCATCACCCTGGCCAACCTGCGCCAAGGCGCGAGCCTGTCCACCGCCTACTACACGGCGCTGCTGTCCACCGGCAAGGTGGTGGTGCTGACCGGCGTGACGCTCGGCGTGGCGGTGGCCACCTGGGTGCTGTCGCCGATCAAGTTCCAGGCCGACATGGGCATCCTGCTGGCGTTCATGTTCATCTGGAACATGCTCGGCGCGCTGATATTGACTCCCGCGCTGGCCAGGCTGCTGCTGCCGCAACCCCGGCCAGTGTGATCGACGCGCAGGCCCGCAACGCTCAGCGTGCGTTGCCGGCCTGCGCCGCGTCGACCAGGCCATCCAGCCACTCCTGATGGCCGTTGATCATCGGGTTTGGCTTCTGCTTGGCCAGCGCCTCGGCCGGCTTACCCTTCTGGGTTTCCTGGGTGAGGATACGCACCCGCCCGCCGGGCAAGTCTTCGATCAACCAGGCGTGATGCACATCGAGCCGGGTATCACCCTCACCCGCCCAGCCATGCCAGGCAATGCGCGCAGGCGCACCCGCCGCTGGCGGCACGAACTCGTTGCACTGCGCTTCAACCGGGAAACCGAAGGTCTCGAAGAAGAAGCACACGCCGTCTGCCAGTGGCGGGCCGTCATGCGCATGGAAGCGCACATTGGCCGAGTTGGCATAGTACGTCGGCCAGCGTTGCGGCTCGGCCAGCAGCGGCCAGACCTGCGCGGCGGTCAGGCCGCGAACGATCACTTCATTGGAAACGAAATTCTCGGTAAAACCCGGCAGGTAGCCTTCGGGCCAGTGGATTGCGTTCATGTGCGTGCCTCGCTGAATTGGACTGCAGCGAGCATGGGTGATAGCGTGAAATAACACCAATCGCGATAATTTATCCACCTCATCATGAATACTGATATCAGACACCTGGACCTCAACCTGCTCAAAGCGCTCGACGCACTGCTCGATGAGCGCAGCGTCACCCGCGCGGCCCAGCGCCTGGCGCTGACTCAGCCGGCCGTGAGCGGCATGTTGAACCGGCTGCGGGAAAGCTTCGATGACCCGTTGTTCGTCCGCGGGCAACGCGGGATCACCCCGACCCTGCGCGCAGAACAGCTGGCGATACCGGTCAAGCGCTTGCTGGCCGACATCGAAGGCTTGCTCAAGCCCAGCGAGTTCGACCCCAGCACCGCCCAGCTGACGGTCACCCTGGCGTCCACCGATTACGCCCTGCAGGCCGTGGTCGCGCCCTTCCTCGCGGCCTTGCGGCTGCGCGCGCCGAACGTGCGGGTGTGCGTGCTGCCGGTCGACGAGCAGGCGCTGCCGGCGCAGATGGAGCGCGGCGATGTCGACCTGGCGCTGCTCACCCCGCAGACCGTGGCCGCAGGGTTGCAGAGTGCGTTTCTGTTCGACGAGGCGTACGTCTGCCTGCTGCGTGCCGACCACGCCGATGCCAGTGGCCAGGCCATCAGCCTTGAGCGCTTTTGCGCGCTGGACCACGCCCTGGTGTCGCCCTCAGGCGGCGCGTTTCGGGGGGTGACCGATGATGCGCTGGCGCGTATCGGCAGAACACGGCGCGTGACCCTGTCGCTGAGCAGTTTTCTGGTCTTGCCACAGATCCTCATGACCAGCGACCTGATCGCAGTGGTGCCCAGCCGCCTCGCGCAGCAGCGGGACGGTTTGCGCGTGCTGCAGCCACCGATCGAAATCCCCGGGTTCAGCAAGACGCTGGCCTGGCATGAACGCACCGAGCGCGATCCGGCGCACCGCTGGATCCGCGCACTGCTGATCGAAACGGTCGCTGCGGCTCACAAGCTCTGCGAGCCATTGACGCCTTTCAAGGCCGCAGGGCCAACCGCCTGATAGCCCAGGGTCAGCATGAACACGATGGCGAACACCAGGACGATGGTCGGCGCTGGCGCACTGTCGAGGTAGAACGACAGGTACACACCGAGAAACGCGCAGGCCACCGCGACGATCAGCGCAAGCCACAGCATGTACTTGAGCTGGCGGGTCAACAGCGCGGCAATCGCGCCAGGCGCGATCAGCAGCGCAATGGCCAGGATCACCCCTGACGCCTTGAGCGCCCCCACCACCGCCAGCGAGATCAGGCACAGCAAGCCGTAATGCAGCCAGCCCGTGCGCAAGCCGACGGTGTGCGCCTGGATGGCATCGAAGGTGTGCAACATCAGGTCTTTCCACTTGATCGCGATGACCACGCTGGTCAGCAGCGCGATGCCGCCGCACATCCACAGGTCCTGGCTATTGGCGCCAAGAATGTCGCCGAAGAGGATGTGGTCCAGGTGCACGTCGGACTCGATCTTCAGGTACAGCACCAGCCCAAGGCCGAACATCCCCGAATAGACGATGCCCATGACCGTGTCTTGCTTGATCCGGCTGTTCTCCTTGAGAAAGCCCGTGGCGATGGCGCAGAACATGCCGGCGACGAATGCACCGATGGCGTAGGGAATGTGCAGGATGTAGGCAATCACCACGCCGGGGAACACCGCGTGGGCGATGGCATCGCCCAGCAAGGCCCAGCCTTTGAGTACCAGGAAGCACGACAACAATGCCATGGGGATGGCGATGAGCACGGCAATGCTCAAGGCGCTGACCATGAAGTCGAACCGAAACGGCTCCAGCACGACCTCGACCCAGCTCATGGCTGCACCTCCAGCGCTTGCCGGCGACGGCGGCGGGCAGCCAGCAGGCCGTGTTTGCGGGCAAACACGAAGACCAGCAGGAAGATCACCGTTTGCAGCACGACGATGACACCCCCGGTGGCCCCATCGAGGTAATAGCTCAGGTAGGTACCGGTCAGGCTGGTCAGGGCGCCGATGCACACGGCAATCACCAGCAGGCGTGGGAAACGGTCGCTGAGCAGGTAGGCGGTCGCGCCGGGGGTGATCACCATGCAGATGACCAGGAAGGCGCCCACCGTCTGCAATGCCGCGACGGTCGAGGCCGACAGCAAGGCGAAGAACAACAGTTTCAGCCGCCCGGGGTGGATACCGACCGCGCGGGCCTGGTTTTCGTCGAAGAACGTCAGCATCAGGTCGCGCCACTTGGCCAGCAGGACCACCAGCGTGACCACGCCGATAATGGCCAACTGCAGCGTGTCACTCGGGGTGATCGCGAGGATGTTGCCGAGCACGATGGTCTGGATGTTCACCGAGGTCGGCGACAGCGACACCATGAACAGGCCCAGGCCGAAGAACGAGGTGAAGATCATGCCGATCACCACGTCTTCCTTGAGCCGCGTGCGCCGCTGCAGGAACAGCAAGGCAGCGGACGCCAGGCCGCCGGCGAAAAAGGCGCCGAGCGAGAACGGCAAGCCGATCATGTAGGCCCCCGCTACGCCCGGCACGATCGAATGCGACAGCGCATCGCCAATCAGCGACCAGCCCTTGAGCATCAGGTAACAGGAGAGAAACGCGCACACCCCGCCGACCAGCGTCGACACCCACAGGGCATTGCGCATGTAGCCGTAGGCGAACGGCTCGAGCAGCAGTTCGATCATGAGTCGGCCTCGGTGTCGCTGTCGCGTTCGCGGCGTGCCGGGAAGCCGTTGCGCAGGATCAGCGGGCGCTCATCGTCACTGAACACGCTCACCAGCGGCTGCAGCGGTTGATCACCCGGCATCAGGGCGAAGTGGCGCAAGACCCCGCCGAAGGCCCGCTCGAGGTTGTCGCGGGTATAGACCTCGTCGGTCGGCCCGTGGGCCAGCACGGTGCCCTTGATCAGCACCACGCGGTCGCAGAACTCCGGTACCGACCCGAGGTTGTGGGTCGAGACCAGCATGATCCGGCCTTCTTCGCGCAGCTCCCGCAGCAACTGGATGATCTGGTCTTCGGTCTTTACATCGACGCCGGTGAACGGCTCGTCGAGCAGGATGATCCGGCTGTCCTGGGCCAACGCACGGGCGAGGAACACCCGTTTGCGCTGCCCGCCCGACAGCTCGCCGATCTGCCGTTTGCGCAAGTCAGCCATGTCGACCCGCTGCAACGCCGCGTCCACCGCCTGGTGGTCGGCGCGCCGGGCGATACGCAGCGGGCCCATGTGGCCATAACGGCCCATCATCACCACGTCCTCGACCAGCACCGGAAAGTCCCAGTCGACCTCCTCGGCCTGCGGCACATAGGCCGTGAATTTCTGCCGCAGGGCGCGCTCGGCGGGCATGCCGAGCACGCTGATGTGCCCGGCGGCCAGGCGTACCAGGCCCATGATCGCCTTGAACAGGGTGGATTTGCCCGAGCCGTTGATCCCCACCAAGGCGGTGATGGTGCCCATCGGCAGCTCGAAGCTGGCATCGTGCAGCGCGGTGTGGCCGTTGCGGTAGGTGACCGTAGCGCCCTGGACGACAATGCCCGCTTCGAGCGTCGTCGCGGCGGGCGGCGGTTCGCGGAACTGGTTCATTGCCCGGGTCCCTCGCTCAGCCCCTGGATGACGGTGTCGGTGGTGACCCGCAGCAAATCGAGATAGGTCGGCACCGGCCCATCGCCTGCGCTCAGCGAATCCACATAGAGCACACCGCCATAGCGCGCGCCGGTCTCGCGGGCAACCTGACGCGCGGGCTTGTCGGAGACGGTGCTCTCACTGAACACCGCCGCAATGGCATTGGCGCGCACGCCGTCGATGACCTTGCGCACCTGATTGGGCGTGCCCTGCTGGTCGGCGTTGATCGGCCAGAGGTACAGCTCCTTGAGGTCGAAGTCACGCGCCAGGTAAGAAAACGCCCCTTCGCTGCTGACCAGCCAGCGCTTGGCCGGTGGGATCTGCTCGATCCGCGCACGCAACGGCGCAATGGTTGCCTCGATGCGTGCCTTGTAGGCCTCGGCATTGTGCTGGTAGACCGCGGCGTTGGCCGGGTCGTAGCGCACCAGTGCGTCACGGATGTTGTCGACGTAGATCAATGCGTTGCGCGGCGACATCCAGGCGTGCGGGTTGGGCTTGCCGGTGTAGGGGCCGGCGACGATGCCCATGGGCTCGATACCGTCGGAGATGACCACCCCGGGTACTTGCTGCAGGCGCTCGAAAAACTTCTCGAACCACAGCTCGAGGTTCAGGCCGTTCCACAGGATCAGCTGGGCGCCCTGGGCGCGGCGCAGGTCACCGGGGGTCGGCGAATAGTTGTGGATTTCAGCGCCGGGCTTGGTGATCGACTCGACCACCGCGGCGTCACCGGCGACGTTGCGCGCCATGTCGGCAATGATGGTGAAGGTGGTGACCACCTTGAATTTTTCCGCGGCGCCCGCAGGCGAGGCGAGCAGGAGCACGCCGAGCAGCGTGCTGGCGAGGCGTATCAGCAGGGTACAGGGCTTGGCAGTATCGAACATCCGTCACTTCCACTTCACGTCAGAGGAAACGGCTAGGTTCACGGTAAGGCTGCCAACTTTGTGCAGGGGCCTGAGCGGCGTCAGAGGATCGTGCAGTTGGCTTGATAGGTCGGAGTATGGAGAGCTGTTGCGCAGATGGCAACGGTGCCAGCCGTACCGCCCTCTTCGCGGGGCAAGCCCGCTCCCACAGGACCGCGCGAATCTCCAGAACAGCGCTATCCCTGTGGGAGCGGGCTTGCCCCGCGAAGAGGCCCTGCAGGACTCCTCCTCAATCGGCCATCTGCAACTCTGGCAGCTTCACCCTGAACGCCCGGGTCGTCACCAGCAGGCACGCCAGCCCCGCCGCCATCCACCCCAGGCCAATCATGAACGACATGCTCGACAGGCTGGTCCACAACCAGATGGTGCTGAGGAAGCCCAACCCCGGTATGCCCCCGAACAGCAGGTAGTTGCGTACCCCGCTCAGCTTCTGGTCGACCAGGTAGTGCTTGACCACCGCCAGGTTAACCGCCGAGAAGGCGAACAACGCGCCAAAGCTGATCATGTTGGCCACCGTGTCGAGGGTGATGAACAAGGCGATCAGCGACAGCACGCTGACCAGCACGATCGCCGTCGCCGGCACCCGCTTGCGGGTCACCAGCCGGCCGAACACGCGCGGCAGTGCACCGTCCCGGCCCATGGCGAACAGCACCCGCGAGACACTGGCCTGGGAGACCATCGCCGAGGCGAAGCAGCCCGCCACGTAGGTGGCGGTGAACGCCGTCACCAACAACTCACCGCCCACCCGGCGCATGACGTCCACGGACGCCGAGTCAGGGTCGGCGAAGGTGCTCCACTCCGGAAAGACCATCTGGGCAAAATACGACACCAGCAAGAACAGCAGTCCGCCGACCAGCGACACCACCATGATCGCCAGGGGAATGCGCGACTTCGGGTTGGTGGTTTCCTCGGCCAGGGTCGACACCGCGTCGAACCCCAGAAACGACAGGCACAGCACCGCCGCCCCGGTCATGATCAGCGGCACGCTGAAGCCTTCATGATGAAACGGCTTGAACAACGAGACGGGTTCCGCCTGGGCGCTCAGGTTGCTGATCGACAAGGCGACGAAGACCACGATGAACACCAGTTGCACGACCACCAGGATCCAGTTGACCCGGGTCACTGACTCGATGCCGATAAGGTTGAGGAAGGTCACCAGTGCGATCGAACCGAGCACCCACACCCAGGCGTGAATCGTCGGGAAGTACTCGGACATGTAGATGCCGATCAGCAGGTAACTGAGCAGCGGCAGGAAGATGTAGTCGAGCAACAGGGTCCAGCCGGCCATGAAGCCGAAGTAACTGCCAAACGCCTTGCGCGTGTAGGTGTAGACCGACCCCGAGTACGGGTGCGCCTGGACCATGCGGCCGTAGCTGTAGGCGGTCAGCAGCATCGCGGCGAGGGTCAGCAGGTAGGCCGTGGGCAGGTGCCCCTTGGTCATCTGGGTGACCAGGCCATAGGTGGTGAACACCGCCAGCGGCACCATGTAGGCAAGGCCGAACAGCACCAGCGCGGTAAGCCCCATGGATTTGCGAAAGCGCCCCGACGCGGGGGCCTGTGAGGAGGATTGGTGGGTGGGAGTGTCGACTGTGTTTATTGTTGTATGCATTGCCAACTCCTGAAAATTTGAAGCAGGACGCCTGCAATCTCGAGCACGCGCGAGACCGTTGAAGAAGCTTCAGTGGAAGCTGGGCTGCCGCAACCGGCAGCCCCCTGTCAAACGGGGTGCCGCCCGTCGAGCCGGGTGGCACCCTTCACTTCAGAGCTTGCCGACCAGCCGCGCGGTGCGGTCGACGGCGATGCGGGTTTTCTCGACCAGTTCGTCAAGCTCCGCACGTGTGGCGATCAGCGCCGGCGCCATGATCATCCGGCCCAGGGTCGAGCGGATGATCAGCCCGGCCTCGAAGCCGAAGGTGCGGCACTGCCAGGCCAGGTCGTTTTCATTGGCGAAGCGCTTGCGCGTGGCCTTGTCCTCGGCAAACTGCAAGGCGGCGACCAGGCCCGTGCCCTGCACTTCACCGATCAGCGGGTGGTCGTTGAACACTTCGCGCAGGAGCTGCTGCAAGTACGGGCCGGTGTCCTCTTTCACCTGGCGGACGATGCCTTCGTCGCGCAGCGCCTTGAGGTTGGCCAGGGCCACCGCCGCCGCCACCGGGTGGCCGGAGTAGGTCAGGCCGTGGGCGAATACCCCGCCCTGCTCCACCAGCGCATCGGCGATACGCTTGCCCAGCACCAGGCCGCCCATGGGCACGTAGCCGGAGGTCAGGCCCTTGGCGATGGACAGGGTGTCTGGCTCGAAGCCGAAGTACTCGTGGGCGAACCACTCGCCGGTGCGGCCAAAGCCACCGATCACTTCATCGGCGCACAACAGCACATCGTACTGACGGCAGATCCGCTGGATTTCCGGCCAGTAGCTTTCTGGCGGGAAGATCATCCCGCCCGCGCCCTGGAACGGCTCGGCGATGAAGCCGGCGACGTTTTCTGCCCCCAGTTCGAGGATCTTTTCTTCCAGCTGCAAGGCGCAACGGCGACCGAATTCGGCCGGGCTCAGCTCGCCACCGGCGGCGTACCAGTAGGGTTCGTCGATGTGTGCGACATCCGGGATCATCCCGCCCATCTCGTGCATGAACTTCATGCCGCCCAGCGCCGTGGCCGCCAGGGTCGAGCCGTGGTAGCCGTTCCAGCGGCCGATCATGATCTTCTTCTGCGGCTGGCCGACCACTTGCCAGTAACGGCGCACGGTGCGGATCAGCACTTCGTTGGCCTCGGAGCCGGAGTTGGTGTAGATGACGTGGCTGTAGTGGCCGGGCAGCAGGCTGAACAGCAGCTCGGACAACTCGATCACCGCCGGGTGGGTGGTGTGGAAGAACATGTTGTAGTACGCCAGCTGATCCATCTGCGCGGCGGCGGCGGCGGTCAGGTCCTTGCGCCCGTAGCCCAGCTGGGTGCACCACAGGCCGGACATGCCGTCCAGGTAACGGTTGCCGTCGTTGTCCCACAGGTGCAGGCGCTCGCCGCCGACCATCACGCGGGGGCCTTCGGCGTTGAGCGCCTTCTGATCGAGGAATGCGTGGATGTGGTGAGCGGCGTCGGCCTTCTGGTAGTCCTGGGTCTGGCGCTGCGGGGCGAAGGGTGCGTTCATGGTGGTGTTCTCTTTGTTGTGGGTCTTGCAAAGCAAGGGACGAGGTCATGCTCCCACGCGCCGAGCCACCCCGAAATCACCCGTTGGGGTGAGTTGACCAAAGGCCTGTGATGCCCAATCTAAAGGCCTTGCGGGGTTTTAGTTTGCGCACGACGAAGGCCCGCTGGGGGGCGCTTCGCACCCCTTTCGCGACACAAGGCCGCTCCCACAGGGCCAGCGCTGCATTCGAGGCATGCGCACCACCTGTGGGAGCGGCCTTGCGTCGCGAAAGGGCTGCAGAGCAGCCCCAGCAGGCTCAAGCCAGACGCAAGCTCAGAACACGCTGAAAGGGGTCGCCCTCAGCGCAGCTGGAACCAGGTGGTTTTCAGCTGGGTGTACTTGTCGAACGAGTGCAGTGACAGGTCACGGCCAAACCCGGACTGCTTGCCGCCGCCGAAGGGCACCGAAACGTCCAGCGCGTCCAGGGTGTTGACCGACACGGTCCCGGCATTGAGCGCACGCGCGACCCGATGCGCGCGGTTCAGGTCATCGCTCCAGACCGAGGCGGCCAGGCCGTAGATGCTGTCGTTGGCTTGCTCCACAGCCTGCTCTTCGGTGTCGAAGGCACTGACCGCGAGTACCGGGCCAAACACCTCGTCCCGAGCCAGGCTACTGGTACTGGCGACATCGCCGAAGATCGTCGGCTGGATGAAGTTCGACGAACCATTGATCGTCAACTGCTCGCCGCCACACAACAGCCTGGCGCCGTCGTTACCGGCCTGCTCGATCGCGCGCATGATGCGCGTGGTCTGCTCGCTGTCGACGATCGCTCCGGCGCGGCTGGCAGGGTCGAGCGGATCACCGGGCATCCAGGTGCGGGCCTTGGCGATCAGCCGCTCGACGAACTCATCATGGATCGAACGCTGCACGTACAGCCGCGAGTTGGCCGAGCACACTTCGCCCTGGTTGAAGAAGATGCCGAAGGCGGCTTTCTCGGCGGCGAGGTCCAGGTCCTGGCAATCGGCGAACACCAGGTTCGGGCTCTTGCCGCCACATTCCAGCCAGACCTGCTTGAGGTTGGACTGCGCCGAGTACTGCATGAAGTACTTGCCGACCTGGGTCGAGCCGGTGAACACCAGGCAATCGACGTCCGGGTGCAGCCCCAGCGCCTTGCCGGCGCTTTCGCCCAGGCCCGGCACCACGTTGAGCACGCCCTCGGGGATCCCGGCCTCCAGCGCCAGCTGGGCCAGGCGCAAGGCAGAGAACGGCGACTGTTCGGCGGGTTTCAGCACCACGCTATTGCCCGCAGCCAGGGCCGGGGCGAGCTTCCACGCGGCCATGTCCAGGGGGAAGTTCCACGGCACCACCGCAGCCACCACGCCCAAGGCCTCGCGGGTAATGGTCGCCAGGGCATTGGCCGCCGTGGGCGCAACCTGGTCGTAGACCTTGTCGAGGGCTTCGCCATACCAGGCGAACACGTGGGCGGCGCCCGGCACGTCGATGTTGTAGGCATCCATGACCGGCTTGCCCATGTTCAAGGAATCGAGCAGCGCCAGCTCTTCGCGGTGCGCCAACAGCAGCTCGGCGAGCTTGACCAGGATCTTCTTGCGCTCCGCCGGTGCCATCCGCTTCCACGGTCCGTCATTGAACGCCCGCCGGGCGCTGCGCACCGCCAGGTCGACGTCTGCCTCGCCGCACGCCGCAACACGCGCGAGCAGCTGGTGAGTGGCCGGGTTGATGGCGTCGAAGGTCGCCCCTGAAGCGCTGCCCACCGACTGGCCGCCGATCACGGCCTGGTCGATGAAGGTTTGGCGGGCAGCCCGCTGTTGCCAGTAGTTGAGATCGAACACGCTGTACTCCCACATCGACCGTGAGCCGGTCAGTTGTTATTGATGTGGGGGGATGGTGCGCCACTCTCGGGTTGAGGAAAACGAGGATAAATATGCTTCGGCTATATGAAAAAACTGCCTAGCCGCTTTACTCCATCCGGCTGCGGATCACCCAGCTGAGCATCCAGCCGGCGAAGGTGTAGAACGCATCGAGGTAGAACAGGCCTTCATAGTTCGGCAGCGCCATCCCCCGCGCCAGCAGCTCGGGCATGTCCGGGGTGGGTGGAAACAGCACGTACACGCCGTTGGGGATGATGGCCAACGCCAGCAGCGCGGCATAGGTCGCCATGCGCCCTGCGCGCTCGCGATCGAACCGTTGCGCCAGCCAGATGCCGCCGAACGCAATCAGGCCGGCCACCAGCAAGACCCACAGTTGGGAGGGAATGCTGAAGAAAATCTCGGCCACCAGGCTACGTGTTTGCATACGGCGTTTCTCCTGAAAAGGCGGGATTATTGCCAGCGTGCGGGGCAAATGCAAAAAAACCGACCCCGTTCGCCTCGTCATCGGCAGGGGCAGTCGTTGATCATCGCGATCGTCGGGTTGCACCTGCGTCTGGCGGCCAGCGCAACATGAACGAATCTTCATGGAGGGTGCGAGCATAGTAATACCGGGGCTATCCCGGTGCCCCTCGCCTTCCCGCCCGGCACCGCGGCTTGAGCCTCCGAGGGCGCTTGCGTAGCATCGCCGCCCCGGTCAACGCACGCCTCCCGCCCAGCGCGGCCCTGGCGTACCCCCTGAAGAGCGCGCATGCCCCAACCCATCCCCCTCAAAGACCACGAGAAGGAAAAACACCTGGTCAACCGCCGCCTGCTGGTGTGCGCGGCGCTGACGATCGGCCTGGTGGCGGTGCTGGTCGGCCGGCTGTATGTATTGCAGGTGCTGCAGCACGACCAGCAGAGCGCCGTCTCGGAAAACAACCGCGTGCATGTGTTGCCGATCGCCCCCGAGCGCGGGCTGATCTACGACCGCAATGGCGTGGTGCTGGCCGACAACAAGCCCAGCTTCAACCTGACCATGACCCGCGAGCGCGCGGGCGACTCGGCCACAGTGCTCGACAGCCTGGCGCAGATCCTCGGCCTCGGCGAGGATGACCGCCGTCAGTTCGACAAGGACCTGCGCCGCGGCCGCAAGCCGTTCGAGCCGGTGACCTTGATGGTTGGCCTGAGCGAAGAACAGATCGCCCTGATCGCCGTCAATCAGTTCCGCCTGCCGGGGCTCGACGTCGAAGCGCAGTTCATCCGCGAATACCCCATGAACGAGCACTTCGCCCACTCGGTCGGGTACGTTGGGCGGATCAACGAAAAAGAAGCCAAGACCCTCGACAGCACCGAATACCGGGGCACCCAGTCGATCGGCAAGACGGGCATCGAGCGTTTCTACGAAAGCCAGTTGCACGGCCATGTCGGCTATGAAGAGGTCGAGACCAATGCCCAGGGGCGGGTCATGCGCGTGCTCCGCCACCAGGACCCGACCCCGGGCAAGAACATTGTCCTTAGCCTCGATGCGCAGCTGCAGCAGGCTGCGGAAAAAGCCCTCGGCGACCGTCGTGGTTCGGTGGTCGCGCTCGACCCTGCGACCGGCGACGTGCTGGCCATGGTCAGCAACCCCAGCTTCGACCCCAACCTGTTCGTCAAGGGCATCAGCTTCAAGCAGTACGCCGCGCTGCGTGACTCGATCGACCGGCCACTGTTCAACCGCGTGCTGCGCGGGCTCTACGCGCCGGGCTCGACGGTCAAACCGGAAGTGGCGATCGCCGGCCTCGACAGTGGCGTCATTACCCCCGCCAGCCGCGTATTCGATCCGGGCTACTACGAGCTGCCCAACTACGCGCACAAATACCGCAACTGGAACCGCAGCGGCGATGGCTGGGTGGACATGTACAGCGCGATCATGCGTTCCAACGACACCTATTTCTATGACCTTGCGCACAAGCTGGGGATCGACCGGTTGCATGACTACATGGCCGAGTTCGGCCTGGGTCAGAAGGTCTCGCTGGACATGTTCGAGGAGGCGGCCGGGTTGATGCCATCGGCCCAGTGGAAGCGTGCCACCCGGCGCCAGGCCTGGTTCCCCGGCGAGACGCTGATCCTCGGCATCGGCCAGGGCTACATGCAGGTCACCCCACTGCAACTGGCCCAGGCCACCAGCCTGCTGGCCAGCAAGGGCGTGTGGCACCGCCCGCACCTGGCGATGACCGTCGGTGGCGAGCAGCCGGTCGACCCCAACCCGATGCCGGACATCGTCCTGCACGACAAGCGGGCGTGGGACCAGGTCAGCCAGGGCATGCAGATGGTCATGCACGACCCGCGCGGTATTGCCCGAGCCTCTGCCGCTGGCGCGCAGTACCGGATTGCCGGCAAGAGCGGCACGGCGCAGGTGGTCGCGATCCGCCAGGGCGAGCGCTACAACCGCAACAAGACCCTCGAGCGCCATCGCGACAATGCCTTGTTCGTAGGCTTTGCCCCGGCGGATCATCCGTCGATCGTGGTCGCGGTGATGATCGAGAACGGTGAGGCCGGTGGCCGAGTGGCCGGGCCTGTGGTGCGTGAGGTGATGGATGCCTGGTTGCTCGATGAGCAGGGGCATCTCAAGGCGCAATATGCCGGCGGGGATCATGCCTCGCCGCATAGCTGAGGGGATGGGAGGCTGTACCGCCGCATTCGCGGGGCAAGCCCGCTCCCACAGGGATCGCGCAAATCTCCAGCACAGCGCCATCCCTGGGGAGCGGGCTTGCCCCGCGAATGCGTTAGATCAGGTGCCGAGGGTATTCCCAAGCGCTGCGAACAAGGTCAGGTGGTAATGTCGATGAGACTGGCTCGAGGCACAACTTTACAGACGTCCGCCAGCGCGCTCTCGATGGCCTCATGAACAGACTCGGACTCACGCACGAACTCCAGCGCCAGTCGGCCTGGCTGCCCGACACCAATCACCGCGTCATCACAGCCTGCCTCGCCTAACCGCTCGAGCAATTCATCGATGTCAGCCTGGTCATCTAATTGATATCTGAGCGTGAACGCATATTCAGTCACTACGGGTCCCTCTTTGAGCGTCGCGGTGGATGTGTCAGGTCACACTACAGATCGAGAGGCCACAGTGAAGTGACTCGGGTTGCGCTTGGGACCGGTCCTACAACGGGTTAGGACCGTTCTTGGCAGGCGGACATTCGAGGGAAACGCAATAACCCTCTATCGCATAAGAATATAAGTTCTTAGTCTTTTTTATCCGCCAGCAAATCCTCTATAACTCCTCTCACTGTACAGCCGCCAACACTTGGCCAACTGTCTGCAGCGCAACAGCGGATCAACACACAGGCCTACCAGGCAACACCGGTCGCACACCGGGCCTGAGCACAGCCTGTTGATCTATAAGGAAATTCATACACGGCACGACGATTGCTCAAGCAAAGTCCCCCGCTCACACTGAACTGGAGACCCGCCATGAGCACCCCGCTGAACGTCGTAGCCTTGTCTGGTGGCACTGGCCGCCCTTCCCGCACGCTCGCCCTGACCGAAGCCATCCTGGCTGAGCTGGGCCACCACCTGCACATCAAGGCGCAACTGATCGAACTGGGCGACATCGCTCGGCCCCTCGGCGGCGCACTGTGGCGCAGCGAACTGCCCGACAGTGTCGAGCAGCAATTACGCCTGATAGAAAAAGCCGACCTGCTAGTGGTGACCACCCCGGTCTACCGGGGCAGCTTCCCAGGCCACTTCAAGCACCTGTTCGACCTGATCGGCCAGGACGCCCTGATCGACACCCCGGTGCTGCTGGCGGCCACCGGTGGCAGCGAACGCCACGCGCTGGTCCTCGACCATCAGTTGCGCCCGCTGTTCAGCTTCCTCCAGGCCCTGACCCTGCCCATCGGCGTCTATGCCAGCCAAGCGGAACTGGCCGACTACCGGGTGACCAGCGAGGCCCTTGCGGCGCGCATTCGCCTGGCCGCCGAGCGCGCCGTGCCGCTGTTCGCCGCGCACCACGTGCTGCGCAAAAGCGCCTGAGGAGCGCGCCCATGACTACCCCTGTGAAGCCAACCCAGCACCCTGCCCTGGCCATCGCCCGCGAACTGGCCGGCGAATTTGCCCTGACCGCCGTGGAGCGTGACGAACGCGGCGGTACACCGAAGGCCGAGCGCGATGCCCTGCGCAACAGCGGCCTGTTGTCGCTGACCATCCCGACCGCCTATGGCGGCCAGGGCGCCAGCTGGCGCGAGACCTTCGAGGTGGTCCGCGAATTCGCCCGCGTCGACAGTTCGCTCGCCCACGTGTTCGGCTTTCATCACCTGATGCTGGCCACCGTGCGGCTGTTCGCGCGCCCCGATCAGTGGCAGCCGTGGTTCGAGCAGACCGCCCGCAAGCAGTGGTTCTGGGGCAATGCCCTGAACCCGCTGGACACCCGCACGCAGGTCAAGCACTTCGACGGCTGGTGTGAATTCTCGGGGCAGAAGAGTTTCTGTTCCGGTGCCAGCGACTCGGAGATGCTCATCGCGTCGGCCGTCGATGAACGCGCCGGCGGCAAGCTGCTGATCGCGGCCATCCCCAGTGCCCGCACCGGCATCACCCTGCACAACGACTGGAACAACATCGGCCAACGGCAGACCGACAGCGGCAGCGCCACCTTCGAGCGTGTGCGCGTCGAGCGTGACGAACTGCTGCTCGACCCCGGCCCGCTGAGCACGCCGTTTGCCGCCCTGCGCCCGCTGATCGCGCAACTGCACTTCGCCAACCTGTTCCTCGGGATTGCCGAGGGTGCCTTTGCCGAAGCCCGCCAGTACAGCCTCAAGGAGAGCCGGCCGTGGTTCCGCTCCAGCGCCGCGCAGGTCAGCGAAGACCCTTATGTGTTGCGCCACTACGGCGAGTTCTGGGTCGGCCTGGAGAGCATGCGCCTGTTGATCGAGCGCGCCGCCGACCAGCTCGACAGCGCCTGGGCCAAGGAGCATGCGCTGACCGCCGAAGAGCGCGGTGACCTGGCCCTGGCGATCGGCACGGCCAAGGTCGCGGCCACCCGCCAGGGCCTGGACATCTGCAACCGCGTGTTCGAGGTGACCGGTGCCCGCGCCACCCATGCCTCGCTGCGTTTCGACCGCCACTGGCGCAACCTGAGGACGCAAACCCTGCACGACCCCGTGGACTACCGCATCCACGAGCTCGGCGAATGGGCCCTCAGTGGCAAGCGTCCGACCCCGTCGTTCTATTCCTGAAAGGCCCTCCCATGCAGCTGCTGACCCTCCCTCCGTCCCCGTCACTGGCCACCTCGATCAGGGCGACCGCCCAGGTCTTCGAAGACCCCAGGTCGCAGGCGCTGCTCGCCCACCTGCAACAGGTCGCCCCCAGTGAGGCCAGCGTCCTGATCACTGGCGAGACCGGCACCGGCAAGGAGCTGGTCGCGCGCCACCTGCACAACCTCAGTGGCCGGCGCAACGGGCCGTTCGTGGCGGTCAACTGTGGGGCCTTCTCCGAGTCACTGGTCGAGGCCGAATTGTTCGGCCACGACAAAGGCGCCTTTACCGGCGCGCTGTCGTCGAAGGCGGGCTGGTTCGAGGAGGCCAACGGCGGCACGTTGTTTCTCGACGAGATCGGCGACCTGCCGCTGCCGATCCAGGTCAAGCTGCTGCGCGTGCTGCAGGAGCGTGAGGTGGTCAGGCTGGGCTCGCGCAAGAGCATCCCGATCAACGTGCGGGTGCTCGCAGCGACCAACGTGCAACTGGAAAGGGCCATCAATGCCGGGCATTTTCGCGAAGACCTGTACTACCGGCTGAACGTCGTCACCTTATCACTGCACCCGTTGCGCGACCGGCCTGGGGATATCCTGCCGCTGGCCTGGCATTTCATCCGCACCTACAGCGAGCGGCTCGGTTACGGGCCGGTGGAACTGAGCCCGCCGGCGCAGGCCAAGCTGGTCGAGTACAGCTGGCCGGGCAACATTCGTGAGTTGGAGAATGTCATTCATCACAGCCTGCTGACGTGTGGCGACGGGCAGATCCAGGCGCAGGATCTGCGCTTGTCCAGCCTGCGACTGGCGCGTCAGGAGGACGGGCCGGCGGGTGACAGACGGGGCGGCACCGTTGAGGAGCTGCTGCAGCACGCGTTCAGCCGGCTCTATGAGGAGCAGCCTGGGGCATTGTACGAGAAGGTCGAGAATGCGCTGTTGCGTTCGGCTTATCAGTTCTGCCATTACAACCAGGTGCATACCGCGCAGCTGCTCGGCTTGTCGCGCAATGTCACGCGCACCCGGCTGATCGCGATCGGTGAGCTGGTGGTCAACAAGCGCCGGGGGCCGGAGCAGCCGCTCGACAATCGGGTGCTGCGGTTGTCGATTTAGGGGGCTGGCCGTGCAGGCCACAGGCTTTTGCGGCGCGCTCACTATCGAGCGCCGCCCGCGCGGCGCTTCGCGAGTAAACTCGCTCCCACATTTTGTTGCATCGTGCCATGGCCGGAAAGACCTCAGCCTTAGCCCTTGTTTGAACGGCGAGAATCTTGAGCCGACCCAAATGGCCTCCCTGCAACCTTTCGCCTTGCACCGAGGCTGGCAACCCCTCTCTCACAGGCCATGGTACGTTGCAACAAATGTGGGAGCGAGTTTACTCGCGAAGCGCCGCGCGGGCGGCGCTCGATAGTGAGGGCGCCCGAGAAGCCTGTGGCTAGCACCCGCTATGCACTCCTCACAATCAATTCGCCAACCGCCTGAACACCCACGCCGACACCCCGCACATCAGCGCACACACCAGCATCACCGTGGCGATATCCGCCACCGAGGTCTCGGCCCGCCCATCCACCCCGGCCGACACCCCAAGCATCACCCCTGCCAGGCTC
>NZ_UNOZ01000020.1 GCF_900536025.1 Pseudomonas reidholzensis | reverse complement strand
CAGCGCGGCAGCGCCAGAATGTGCATTGACCTTCCGGCCATCGCGGGCCCGCTCCTACAGGTCGGCGCGGTCCTTGTAGGAGCGGGCTTGCCCGCGATGATCAGATATCCACCAAAAATGCCACTATCGAAGATAACGCCAGCCCAGGCGCCACCCCTAACTTGGCGACCTCAGGAGGCCGAACGGAGGTCTTGCGGAGCGAGGTGACGGCCATGGATGGCCGGCAAGGGCTGCGGGCCAGGAAGGCCCGTACAGCCCGGTCCTCGCGGGAGCAAGGCCGGAGTGAGGGAACCCGCAGCGCAGCGGAGGGCCGTATGTGGGAGCCGGCGGTTTTTGGTTACTTTTTTCCAAGAAAAAAAGTGACCCGCCGTAAGGGCGGAAGGGGCCATCAGCGCCACCACAGGGAACGGATAAGCCCCAAAAAGCCCAACGTATCTACACCGAATCTCAACGGCGGCGGTGCAACCAAGCCTGGCGCCTTGTTCCCCCCAAACCGGGGGACAGCACTGGGGAATCCTCCCCAATCCGTTGCGATTGATCCCCTAACCATCTGAAAAGCAACACAATAATATCTGGCATGCACCTTGCTCCATCTCCTCGCAGAGTCCCTGTGTCCCCCGGAGGTGCAGCATGAAGACCCCGCTCAACGGCCCAGCCCTGACAACACTCGTGCTAGCCCTCATCGGCTGGCAGGCGACCAGTGAGGCGGCGGTGCAATGCCAGCGCAACCTGGTGGCCAACGTCGTCGCGCTCGACCAACCGCTGATGTTCAACCGCCTCGGCGCGCAAAATGCCAACGGCATGATGTTCGCCCTGCGTCAGGACGTCGTCGACGAAAACCATGTGCCGCTGAACAAAGGCGGCGCTGCGGTCCCCGGCAAGGTCACCCTGCGCCCGGACAAACGGCCACGGCCGATCGTCCTGCGGGTCGCCGCCGGTGATTGCCTGACGGTCAACCTGACCAACCTGCTGGCCTACCAGGCCAACCCCAACAAGCACGGCATCGACCCTGAAGACAACGAAGTCGAAGGCGAAGAAGAAGGCGAAGAGAACGAAAACGAAGCCGCCGAGATCGGCAACGAGGGCGGCGAGCACTTCATCGCCGACGAGCAGGTCGCCGACCGCCATGTCGGCTTCCAGGTCAATGGCATGCAGGCGGTCAACGGCATCAGCGACATCGCCGCCAACACCGGGCGCAACGGCAACTTCCTGGTTTCCCCTGGTGGCACTCGCAGCTACACCCTGTATGCCGAGCGTGAAGGCGCGTTCGCGGCCACCAGCCAGGGCGCCACGTTTGGTGGGGAGGGCAACGCCGGCAACGTCGCCAACGGCCTGTTCGGCCAGGTGGTGGTCGTGCCCAAGGGCGGCCGTACCTACCGCAACACCCTCACCGAAGAGGAAATGCGCCTGGCCAGCACCGGCCGCGCACCGACCGGCCAGCCGGTGGTCAATTACGACGCCCGCTACCCGCAGGCCGAACCGTGGATCACCGAGGGCAAAGCCGGCAAGCCGATCATCGCGATGATCGACGGCAACGAGATCCTCAGCAGCGAAACCGACGCCATCGTCATGGGCCCCAACCCGGACGGCAGCTTCCCGCGCTCGACCTACCCGCTGGAAAGCATTAACAAACGCAACCCGGCACTGCCCAACCGGCTCGAAGCGTTCCGCGACTTCGGCTCGCAGTTCGCCGACGAAGTGGCCGGCACCCAGGCCTTCCCCGGCTACTGGGCCGACCCGATCATGGGCCATGTGCTGGAGCCAGCACGCGACGCGTTCATGATCAACTACGGCTCCGGCGGCATGGGCGCCGAGGTGGTGGCCAACCGCCTGGGCGTGGGCCCGATGCACGATTGCCTGTCGTGTGCTTACGAGGAGTTCTTCCTCAGCTCGCACACCGTCGGTGACATCGGCACCCTGGTCGACGTGCCGGCCAACGTTGGCCTCGAGCACATCCGCCCGGGCGAGACGCCACCGGCCAATGCGATCGGGGTCAAGGCGAGCATGGCCCTGTACCCGGCCGAACCTGCCAACGTGCACCACAGCTATATCGGTGACTTCACCAAGTTCCGCAACACCCACAATGGCCACGAGCAGCACATCTTCCACCTGCACGGGCATCAGTGGCTGTTCAACCCCAACGACGACAACTCCGACTACATCGACGCCCAGGGCATCGGCCCCGGCATCGGCTACACCTACGAGATCGCCAACGGCGGCTCGGGCAACCGCAACCGGGTGGCCGGCGACGCCATCTACCACTGCCACTTCTACCCGCACTTCGCCCAGGGCATGTGGGCCATGTGGCGGGTGCACGACGTGTTCGAAGAAGGCACCCGCCTGGAAGTCAGCGGCGAGGCCCAGAACGGCTACCACAGCACGCCGTTTGCCCTGCGCAACGGCAAGCCCGCCTCGGGTGCGCGAGCCTTGCCGGACGGCGAGATCATCGCCGGTACGCCGATTCCGGCCATCGTGCCGCTGCCAGGCAAGGCCATGGCGCCGATGCCGGGCAAGGTCGTGGTGGTGCCCAAACTGTCCGAGCAACTGGTCGCCGAACAGGATGACGATGAGGAGCACGACGAGGAAGAGGGCGACGACGACCACGGCCATGACGCCGCCGCGCCGCGCGCTACCGGTTCGCTGGCCCTGGTCGACCGCAGCGAGAGCAACCGAAATGCCGACGGCAGCCTGAAAAACCCAGGCTATCCGTTCTGGATCGGCGGCATGGAAAGCAGCGTGGGCCAACGTCCGCCAACCCCACCCCTGGACATGCTCGACCCTGCGCTCGCGCAACAGCTGAAAAACAGCGGCAACGCGCTCTGGGCCAACCTCGACGCCGTACAGGTCGACGGTTGGGACGGTGGCCTCGGCCGGCATACCCTGGACGGTGTCTCCGCCGGCGGCGAGGCCGTTGCGACCACCACCAAGCTGGACTTCTCCAAGGTGGTGCACAAGGCCAAGCCGATCTACATGCCGGAGGAGGGCACCGACGTCGAGCAGGCGGCCATGCAGTTCCACGCCAAGGCCGAGCACGCGAGCTATGCGCTGATCCCTGGCAGCCAGCCGGTGGCGCGCAACTTCCGCACCAATGGCGCCTTGCCCACCGCCGGCGCGCCGTTCTACGAGCCGTGCATGGACGACCGTGGCAAGCGCCTGACCCAGTCTTCGGGGGTGGGTGAGTTCTTCAGCGGCGAAAGCCTCGTCGGCCTCAACTTCAAGGGCACCTCGACCTTCACGGCCGACCGCCCGCGCATCTACAAAGGTGCCAACATCCAGTTCGACGCGGTCTACAACAAGGTCGGCTACCACTTCCCGCAGGCGCGCATCATCGCCCTCTGGGAAGACGCCTGGCCGGTGATCACCAAGCAGCGCCCACCAGAGCCGCTGGTGATGCGCATGAACACCTTCGACTGCACCATGTACCAGCACACCAACCTGATCCCGTCGTTCTATGAAATGGACGACTACCAGGTGCGTACCCCGACCGACGTGATCGGCCAGCACATCCACCTGCCTAAATGGGACCTGACCGCCGCCGACGGCTCGGCCAATGGCTGGAACTACGAAGACGGCATCCTCTCGCCCGGCAGCGTGGTCGAGCGCATCCATGCCATCCGCAGCTTCAACGGCTGCAGCGAAGGTGATGCCCGCGACGGCACCGCGGCCTGCCCGAAAGCCAAGCAGCACCCGTACTTCGGCCGCTTCGGCAGGGCCGACTGGCTCGGCGCGCGGACGGCCATGCAGCGCTGGTTCGCCGACCCGCTGGTCAACGTGCACAACGTCGACCGTGGCCTGGGCACCATCTTCACCCACGACCACCTTGGCCCATCGACCCACCAGCAACTGGGCCTGTACGCCACCGTGCTGGCTGAACCGGCCGGCTCCACCTGGTACCACGCCGAAACCGGCGAGAAGCTCTACAACCCGGCCACCCGCCAGGACGGCGGGCCGACCTCGTGGCAGGCGGTGATCCAGACCGGCGACCACGACGGTGACGGGCGCAACGACAGCTACCGCGAGTTCTTCCTCGAGTACAGCGACTTCCAGCACGCCTATGAAGCCGGTGTGTACGTTGGTGCAGGCCCGGATGGCGTGCCCAATGGCCAGGCGTATCCGGCGACCGGCGACAGCTTCCGCTTCGCCATCAACCCGCCTGTACGGCAGAAGGCCTCGAGCCTGCTCGAGTCGGTGGTCGAGTCGCGCGGCGGGCTCAGCCCAGGCTGCCCGACCCGGCCGTGCCCGCAGGCGATCTCGGTGGATGACCCCGGCATGTTCGTCGTCAACTACCGCAACGAACCGCTGGCCCTGCGCGTGTTCGACCCGAACAAGGTCGGCCCGGACGGCAAGCGTGGCATGCAGGCCGACGGCCTGGCCGGTGACCTTGGCTATGCCCTGCAGACCCGCACCGACCGCGCCATCCCGGCGATGAACCTGGCGCCTTCGGCGATCACCTCGGCGGTCGGCCCTACCGGCGGCACCACGCTGTTCCCGCCGCACATCAACAAGGGCGCCGAGCCAGGTGACCCGTTCACGCCGCTGCTGCGCACCTACTCGGGCGACAACGTGCGGCTGCGCATGCACGCTGGCGGTCACGAAGAGGAGCACAACGTCACCCTGCACGGCGTCAAATGGCTGCAGAACGGCTCGGGCTTCGGCATGAGCTCCAACTCGGGCTGGAAAGCCTCGCAGATGATCGGGATCTCCGAGCAGCTCGGCTTCATGGCGCCGGTGTCGATGATCTCCAGCTCCGCGGCCACCAACGGCGACTACCTGTACTCGCTCGACGCCGCCTTGGAAGGCTACTGGAACGGTATCTGGGGCATCATGCGCAACTACACCGCGCAGCGCGCCGACCTCTTCCCGCTGCCCAACAACCCGCAGCCGGTGGCCATGCGCAACACCGTGGCGTTCGACGGCATCTGCCCGAAAACCACGGCCAATGCCAATGGCATCGGCACCCGCACCACGGTCAAGCGCAGCTACGAGATCGTCGCGGTGCTGGCCAACGACATCCTCGAGA
This sequence comes from Pseudomonas reidholzensis, assembly GCF_900536025.1. Classification (GTDB taxonomy): domain Bacteria; phylum Pseudomonadota; class Gammaproteobacteria; order Pseudomonadales; family Pseudomonadaceae; genus Aquipseudomonas; species Aquipseudomonas reidholzensis. The sequence continues at coordinate 121,056 of NZ_UNOZ01000020.1, read as the reverse complement.
ACCGCCACGGCGTGAGCATCACCGACCCCGCCGGGATCGGCCAGCACGTCGGCGGCCCGCTCAAGGCCAACGGCGGCACCCTGGTGTTCAACAGCCGCAAGACCAGCATCCCGCAGGTCACCGTGGTCGACGAGGAGGACGGCACGACCTTTACCATCGGTGGCCACAGCGCGCCGCTGCATGACCCGACCGCCGTGCTCTATGTGCGCAAGGCCGACCTCGACACCAGCACCGGCAAGCTCAAGGCGGGTATCCCGGTCGAGCCGCTGGTCCTGCGTGCCAACGCCGGCGACTGCATCAGCATCACCCTGGAGAACCGCCTGCCGCTGATGATGCCCGACCTGCCCAGCACCGCCGTGATGCAAAACGTGGTCAAGCGTGACCGCAACGGCAGCGAAGGCTCGACGGCGTTCAACAACAACCTGATGCGCCCGTCCAGCCACGTCGGCCTGCATGCGCAACTGCTCAGCTACGACATCACCAAGTCGGACGGCGTCAACGTCGGCCTCAACCCGGTGCAGACCGTACCGCCACGCAGCGGCAGCAGCGGCGCCTACCCAACCAAGGTGTACCAGTACTACGCCGGGCACCTGGAGCGTGAAGGCAAACCGGTGCTGCAACTGGGCCGCACGGTGGACAACATCAACACCACGGCGATCGAGTTCGGTGGCCTCAACCTGACCCCGGCGGATGTCATCAAGCAGCCGCAGAAAGGCCTGGTCGGTGGCATGAGCATCTTGCCGCAGAGCGCCACCTGGACCGAAGACACCGCCAGTCGCGCCCAGGCCACGGTCAAGGTCAATGGCCAGCCCGACTACCGCGACTTCGTCACCATGTGGCAGCGCTCGCTGAACATGCGCTGGGCTGACGGCCGTCCGGTCGAAGGCATCGCCACCGAGGGCAATGGCGTACCCGGTGATCCGAAGGACAACGGCAACATGGCCATGAACTACAAGACCGAGCCGCTGTGGCTGCGCTTCGGCCTGGCCCCGGACGCACCGTTCGGCCACGCCGATGGCGTGGGCTTCGGCGATGTACCGAATGCCCACATGGCCTACAGCAATGCCCTGGTCGGCGGCGATCCGCAGACCCCGGTGCTCTGGGCCAAGCCTGGGCAACCGGCGCGCAGCCACGTGCTGATGCCCAGTGGCGGCAGCCGCGGCATCACCTACCAGCTGGACGGTCACCTGTGGCCACTGCACGCCTACCAGGCCGAGAAGAACGACCTCGACGGCTACCCGATGAGCCTGCCGGGTATTGGTTCGGTGCGCTTCGGCTACAACCCGATGTCGATCTACATCGGCGCCCAGGAAAGCGTCCTGCCGGCCGCGCACTTCAGCTTCATGCTGCCCAGTGCCGGCGGCGCCAACGGGGTACCAGGCGACTACCTGTTCCGCGACTACGCCGCCTACGGCAATACCTCGGGGCTGTGGGGGATCCTGCGGGTGACCAATGAAGCGCCACCGGCAACCGCCCCGGCGCAATAACGGAAGGGGACGCGAGCATGAACAAAAAGACTCGCCCTGCTTACATGGGGGTACTGTTGGGGGTGGCGCTGATCGGTCTGGGCGTCGCTTACGAGAAGCTCTGGTGCGACCCGCGCGAGCTGCTCCAGGAGGCTGCTGACGCCCAGGGCCTGCACCGCCTCAGCCGCGACGGGGTGACCGTCGAGTTCGAGGCCAAGGCCATGGACGGCGGTGACCTGCGCGAAGGCGGCTTTGCCAACGTGCGCTTCAAGGTCAGCGACCAGAACAGCGGCCAGCCGCTGTCCGGGATGGCCCCCGGCGCCTGGCTCGACCCGGCGCAGTCGGCGCCGGCCGGTGACCGTGACAGCAGCTGCAAGGCGCGCGTGGCGCTGTTTCTCAAGAGCAGCATCGGCGCTCGCCCGCTGCTCGACCTGAACAGCTACTTCCTGCTGGTGCTGAACAAGGACCCGAGCCTGACCGTGATCGACCCGACGGTGTCGGTGGGTGGCGTCACCAGCACCCTGGCGCGCATCGACCTGCCTGGCCGGCCGATGGACTGGGCGGCCACCAGCGACGACAAACAGGTGTTCGTGTCTATCCCGGAGCGCGGCCAGGTGGCGGTGATCGACACCGAGACCTTCCGCCGGGTGGCCACCCTCGACGCCGGGATCATGCCGTTGCGCGTCGCCTTGCAGCCGGACCAGCGCCGGCTGTGGGTCGGCAACAACAGCGACGACCCGGCCACCGGCGGGGTGACGGTGATCGACGTGCCCAGCCGGAGCACGCTGAAAACCTTCGCCACCGGTTCCGGGCATCACGAAATCGCCTTCAGCAGTGATTCGCGCTATGCCTTCGTCAGCAACCGCGATGGCGGCACCCTGAGCGTCATCGACATTGCCCAGATGCGCCTGGTGCAGACCGTCAAGGTCGGTCCGCACCCGTTGTCGGTGGCGTACTCGGCGTTGTCCCAGGCGGTCTACGTCGCCGATGGGCAGGAAGGGACGGTGCGCGTGATCGATGCCCAAAGCCACCAGCTGCGGCACACGGTCAAGGCCGAGCAGGGCCTGGGGCCGATGCGCTTCAGCGGCGATGGCCGCTACGGCATCGTGCTCAATACCCTGGAAAACCAGGCGCTGGTGATCGATGCCAGTACCGACACGCTGCTCCACCGCATCCCGGTTTCAGCCGAGCCCTACCAGCTGACCTTCACCAAGGGTTATGCCTACGTGCGCGGCCTGGCCTCCTCCAAGGTCAGCATGATCAACCTGGGAAGCCTCGGCGAGGGCCGCACGCCGATCGTCCAGGGCTTCGAGGCCGGCCCCGCTGCGCCGCGCCAGGCCGGTGACCTGCCGCTGGCCCAGGGGTTGTCGGTGGCCCGTGACGACAACTCGGTGTTCGTGGTCAACCCGGTCGACAACACCACCTACTTCTATGCCGAGGGCATGAACGCGCCGATGTCCGGCTACAACAACCGTGGCCACCAGGCCCGCGCTGCCATCGTCATCGACCGCAGCCTGCGCGAGCTGGCCCCCGGGGTGTATGGCTCGACGGTGAAACTGCCGGCGGCCGGCACCTTCGACGTGGCGTTTCTGCTCAACCAGCCGCAGATCATCCACTGCTTCAGCACCGAGATCGCCGCTGCGCCGGATGCCGCCAAGCACAAAGGCGCGCGTGCCGAGTTCATCGGCAACGACCAGCCGGCCTTGCAGCACAACCCGTACCTGGCCCAGGTGCGCATCCTCGGTGACGACGGCCAGCCGCGCCTGGGCCTGGATGACCTGAGCCTGCGTTACTTCCTGGCACCGTCGTCGCTGCCGCGCAGCCTGCCGCTGGTCGAGGTCGGCGAGGGTGTCTACCAGGCCTCGCTGCAACTGGCCGAGGCCGGCGCCTGGTACCTGCATGTGCAGTCGCCGTCGCTGGGTCGCAAGTTCGCCGAAGAAAACTACACCAGCCTGCGCGTCCTGCCGGCCGCAGCGCCTACCGCCTCCCACGGGGATATCAGGAGTGTGCGATGAACAGCCCAAGCAAACTGTTTGCCCTGAGCCTGCTGCTGGCCAGCAACCTGACCTGGGCGCATGCCGGCCATGACCACAGCGGGCATGCCCCGCAACCGCCGGCCGCGCACCAGGAGAAAGCCAGCGTACGCTTCGCCGATGTCGCCCTGCAGAACCAGGACGGCATGCCGGTGCGCCTGGAGCAGGACCTGGTCGGTGAACACCTGGTGGTGATGGGCTTCATCTACACCAGCTGCACCACGGTGTGTCCGGTGGTGTCGTCGATCATGGGCAAGGTCCAGGCGCAACTGGGCGGGCGGGTCGGCGAGGAGATCCAGCTGGTGTCGATCAGCGTCGACCCGCAGCGCGATGACGCCAAGCGCCTGGCCGACTACGCCAAGGCCTTCCAGCACGGCCCCGGCTGGAGCTGGCTGACCGGCTCGCCGTATGCCATCAGCGAAACCCTGAAAGGCCTGGGCAGCTTCAGCGCCGACCTTACCCAGCACCCGCCGCTGATCATCGTCGGCGATGGTCGCAGCGGCCACTGGACCCGGTACTACGGCTTCACCGACCCGGCCGTGCTGGTGGCCGAGCTCAACCGCCTCAGCGCCCGCCGGGTGCACGCCAAGAGCACTGCGATCGCGATAAACCCTGAACAGCAACCCGCCGCACAGGAGATCCAGCCATGAGCAGCCTCACCACCCGTACTACCGGCATGCGTGGCATCGACTGGCTGACCCTGATCGGTTGCCTGTGGATCCTCTGCAACGTCGCCTTCGCCCATGAAGGCCATGCCCCAAGCGCGCCTGAGCCGCAACCGGCGCCGCCGGCGATCAGCAGCGGTGGCGGTACTCGCGACGCCCAGACCTGGTTCACCGACACCGTGCTCACGGACCAGAATGGCCGCGAGGTGCGCTTTTACAGCGACGCCCTCAAGGACAAGGTGGTGATGCTCAACGTGATCTTCACCCACTGCACCGACGCCTGCCCGCTGATCACCCGCAAGCTGCGTGAAGTGCGCGAGGCGATGGGCAGCGAACTGGCCAGCCAGGTGACCTTTATCTCGATCAGCAGCGACCCGCTCAACGACACCCCGGCGGTGCTCAAGGCGTTTGCCGAGAAACAGGGCGTGGACGGCCCCAACTGGCTGTTCCTGACGGGCGACAAGGCCAGCGTCGACCTGGTGTTGGGGCGTCTGGGGCAGTTCTTGCCGAGCCCCGAGCAACATTCCACGCAGCTGATCGCCGGTGACGTGGCGAGCAAACGCTGGAGCAAGATTCGCCCTGACGCGCCGCCTGCGGCGATCGCCCAACGCATGCAACTGCTGACCCAACCCCTGGCGGGGCGCTGAACGCCATGCGCCGGCTACTGGCACTGTGCATCGGGCTGTCGCTGTGCGGCGCAGCCCTGGCCCTCGACCTTAGCCCCCAGGAGCAGGCGGGCCAACGCCTGTACCGCGAGGGCCTGGCCAGTGCCGACGGCCAGGTGCTGGCGCGGGTCGGCGTCAATGACATGAGCGTCCCGGGCAGCGTGCTGCCCTGCGCCAGTTGCCATGGCCGCGATGGCCAGGGACGCGCCGAGGGCGGCGTGCGCCCGCCAAGCCTGGACTGGCAGCGCCTGAGCGGCGGTCAGGGGCAGCGCCAGGCCAATGGCCGCAGTTACCCTGGCTACACCGATGCGAGCCTGGCGCGGGCGGTGCAACAGGGGCTCGATCCGGCGGGCAATCGCCTCGACCCGGCCATGCCGCGCTTCGACATGAGCCTGGCCGACCAGCGCAACCTGACGGCTTACCTCAAGCGCCTGGCCGAGGACCGCGACCCTGGCATCGAGCCGCAGGTGTTGCGCCTGGGCACGCTATTGCCGGCCTCCGGGCCGCTGGCCGAGGCGGGCAGGGTGGTGCGTGCGGTGCTCGAAGACGGCCTCGCGCAGCTCAACCAGCAAGGCGGCATCCATGGCCGGCACCTGCAGCTGGTGGTGCTCGACCCGGGCGCCGACGCAGACAGCGCGGGTCAGGCGCTGCGGCGGCTGTTGGACGAGGAGGGCGTGTTTGCCCTGCTCGCGCCGCTGGCACCCATGCTCGACACGCGCCTGGCCGCTGAACTGGAACGGCGCGGCGTGCCTTTGATCGGCAGCGCCCCGCGTGGCGGCGGCAGCCCGCAGATATTCGACCCGATGCCGGGGCTGGTCGAGCAATTGCTCAGCGTGGCGACACATGCCCGCGAAGGCCTGGGCGTGACGGCGGATGGCCTGCGCGTGGTGTATGCGGGGGCGGACCAGGCCGCCTTGGCCGAAGCCGTGCAGCAACGCCTGCAGCGCGCCGGCTGGAGCCTGCCGCCGGTACAGGCGTTCAGTGGCCAGGTCGTGGACGGGCAGGGGATTGTCTTTCTCGGTCGGCCCCAGGCGTTTGTCGACCTCAGCCAGCGGTTGAGCGCCGCCGGCCAGTCGCCTTACCTGTTCGCCGCGTCCGGCCAGGTCGCCGGTGCCCTGCCGCAGCTTGCCCAGGCCTGGTCGCAGCGGCTGTTCCTGGCGTATCCGGTGGTGCCTGGCGACTGGACCGAGCGAGGCCGTGTCGAGCTGGCCGGGGTGCAGCAGCGCCAGGGCCTGGACGCACGCCATGCCGCGTTGCAGGTCAACACCCTGTGCGCGCTGCGGCTGCTCGGCGAGGCGCTCAAGCAGGTCGGTCGCGATGCCAGCCGCGAGCGGCTGGTCAGCGCCCTGGAAGGTTTGCATGACGTTGAAACCGGCCTCACCCCGGCGCTGAGTTTTGGACCGGGTCGGCGCCAGGGCATGGCCGGCGCCCATGTGGTCGCGGTGGCCCTGCCTGGCCCACGCTTTGCCGAAGTTGCCCCGTACCGGCCGTTGCCGGACAGCCCTTGAACGGAGGTTGCCATGCGTATCCTGTTGCTCTGCCTGATGTTGGCTGTGGCCCCGCTGAGTTGGGCCGACCTGCCCGCGGCGCGGGTCAATGGCGTCGACATCAGTGTCATGCGCCTCGAACGGTACTTCAGCGAATACCTGCAGGACCAGGGGCGGGCGGTCACCAGCATCCGCAACCCGAACCTGTACAAGCGCCTGCGCGACCAGGCGCTGGACGAGCTCATCGACAAGGAGCTGCTCTGGCAGGAGGCGCAACGGCGCGGCATCGTCGTCAGCGATGAGGAGGTGGCGGCCCAGGTCGGCCAACTGCAAAGCGCCTTTGGCAGCCCCGTGGTGTTTGACCGGCGGCTTGAAGAGGCGGGCTTCAATCGGGCAGCGTTTGCCGACTACACTCGTCACGAAATGGCCGCGCAGCGCGCCTACGCGCAATTGAGCGCCATCGACCCACCCACGGCGGCCGAGGTCGAAGCGTTCTACCAGGCCAACCGAGAAAGACTGCAAGGAGCGCAGAACCAAAGTGATAACACTTCTGTCATACGGGAACAGGGCCTGGCCATGGCTGCGGTTGCGCTCGCCGAGCAGCGTGAGGCGCAGGCGCGCCAATCGGTACGCCAACGTTTGCGTGACGCCGCCCAGGTCGAGCGCGCAGACTGAGACGCGGTGGCGTAGAGTCCCCAAGTGTGGGGAAAGCCAGCTAGGCAAAATGCCATCAAGCTCCCCGCTTGTGGGGAACTGGCGGTATGCCTGTTCGCAAGGCCCGAATATGGCCTATAAAAATCAATGACTTAAAGTGGTGCAACATGACCTTTCATGCCTGGCACGAAGCCTGCTCAAGCCTCTACAAGGCCGCACTTCGCAGACCGGGAAACCGGGCAGTTCTTAGGAGTCGACCTTGGTGAACAGAGTATTGGTAGTCGATGACGAGCAGACCCTGGCGCTGAACCTGCAGGCTTACCTGCAAGCGCAAGGCCTGGAAGTCGGTGTTGCCCACGACGGTTTCAGCGGCATCGAGCTGGCTGAGCAGCTCAAACCGGACGTGATCGTGCTGGATTATCGCTTGCCCGACATGGAGGGGTTTCAGGTCCTGGAGACCGTGCGCAGGAACAGGCAGTGCCATTTCGTGCTGATTACCGCCCACCCGACCGCCGAGGTCCGTGAGCGGGCCGCCGAACTTGGCGTCACCCACGTCCTGTTCAAGCCGTTCCCACTGGTGGAACTGGCCCGCGCGGTAGCCGACCTGACGGGCATCGAGCGTCAGCGCAGGGCCACTGACAACCCGGCCGAGGGTTTCGTCGAACGACGCCAGAACAGGAACGATATGTTCCCCATGCAGTTGTTCGATGGAAGCTGGGTGTTGGCCGACCGCCGCCGTAATGGCGCCAGGCCTCCCGGACCCGACGACGACCAACTGCTCACCGGGGAATAACGGCGCCCGCAGCCACCCCGGCCTCTACCGAGCCACCTGCGACGCGCCCCTGAGCGGAGTCGCAGGCCATGGATCAATCCACCCGCAGCACCAGCATCACCGACCCTGTGGGTGTGCCCGCCACTGCGTCGGCACAGTCGCAGCAGATCATCGCCTATCCGCGCGAACTCCTCGCCAAGGCCCGTCTCGAAGCCGGTGACGAGCGCCTGCTCAACTGCCTGGAGCGCCTCTCCAGCGACACCCCGGCGATCTTCACCCAGCGCCTGGCCAACACCCTTCATTACCGCGCACTCGACAGCGCCAGCCTGTTTGCGTCGACCCCGGTGTTCGAAGAGGTCAGCCTGGCGCAGTGCATCAAGCACGAGTTCGTCCTGGTGCAATGCGCCAGCGAACTCATCGGCGTGTTCGCCGACCCGTTCGACTCGGCCCGCCTGGCCTGGATCGACGACAACCTGCACGACGCACCGCTGTTCCTCGCCCATGCCGGTGACCTGGCCGCCTACCTGGCCCGCCACGAAGAAAGCTTCCACGCGGTCGACGCGCTCGATCAGGACGCCGAGCCCGGCACCGAGGCCGACCCGCTGCAACGCCTGTCGCTGACCAGCATCAGCGAAGACCAGAGCCGGGTGGTCAAGCTGGTCAACTCGACCCTCTACGACGCCCTCAAGCAGCATGCCAGCGATATCCACCTGGGCATGACCGGCCAGGGCCTGACCATCAAGTACCGTATCGACGGCGTGCTCAATGGCGCCGGCAAGGCCAGCGGCAGCGCCTTCGCCGAGCAGGTGATCTCGCGGATCAAGGTCATGGCCGAACTCGACATCGGCGAAAAACGCGTGCCCCAGGACGGCCGCTTCAAGGTCGCCGTGGGCGAACGCCAGATCGACTTCCGGGTGTCGATCATGCCCAGCATCTTTGGCGAAGACGCCGTGCTGCGGGTGCTCGACAAGCAGGACCTGTCGGACAAGGTCAGCGGCGTGCAGCTGCAGGCCCTGGGCTTCCAGGAAGAGACCCTGCGCGCCCTGCGCCGGCTGGCCAGCGAGCCCTACGGGATGATCCTGGTGACCGGCCCGACCGGCAGCGGCAAGACCACCACCCTCTACGCCATGATCAGCGAGATCAACCATGGCGTGGACAAGATCATCACCATCGAAGACCCGGTCGAGTATCAGCTGCCGGGCGTGCTGCAGATCCCGGTCAACGAGAAGAAGGGCCTGACCTTTGCCCGCGGCCTGCGCTCGATCCTGCGCCACGACCCGGACAAGATCCTCGTCGGCGAGATCCGCGACCCGGACACCGCGCAGATCGCCGTGCAGTCGGCGCTCACCGGCCACCTGGTGTTCACCACCATCCACGCCAACAACGTCTTCGATGTGATCGGCCGCTTCAGCCAGATGCAGGTCGACCCCTACAGCTTTGTCTCGGCGCTCAACGCCGTGCTCGCACAACGCCTGATCCGCCTGGCCTGCAGCCACTGCGCGCTGCCTTGCGAACCCGACGACGAGCTGCTCGCGGCGTCTGGCTTGAGCCGCGAAGCCGTGGCCGGCTGGCAGTTTGTCCGCGCCCAGGGCTGCGGCCAGTGCCGCGGCAGTGGCTACCGCGGGCGCAACGCCATCGCCGAACTGCTGCATTTGGACGACGACCTGCGGCAGATGATCGTCGAGCGCCGCCCCCTGGCGCAGATCAAGACCCTGGCTTGCCAGCGCGGCCTGCGCCTGCTGCGCGCCAGCGCCCTGGACCTGGTCCGCGAGGGCCGTACCACGCTTGAGGAGATCAACCGTGTCACATTTATCGCCTGATCGCTATTGCGCCGTGCTCGGCGCCGAGGGTGTCGGCCTGGGTCGCTGGCACGCACACCACCATCAATGGCTGGGCACCCGTGCCTTTACCTGTGACGCCGCCCAACCGGCCTGGGGCGCTGCCCTCGAGGCGCTGTCGGCGCTGCTGGCAGAGCACGCGCCGCGTGGCGGCCAGCTGCGGGTGCTGCTGTCGGCGCGCTTCAGCCGCTTCTGCCTGGTGCCGTGGAGTGACGCCATCGGCCATCCACGCGAGCTGCAAGCCTATGCCCAGGGCTGCTTCGAGAATCTCTACGGGCAGTCGCTGGCCGACTGGCGCATCGTCCTCTCGGCGGAGCCAGCCGGCACCGCGCGGATTGCCACGGCGCTGCCCGAGGCATTGCTGCAGGGCCTGCAGGGGGTGGGCCGCGAGCACCGCCTGAGCCTGCGCTCGGTGCAACCGTACCTGATGGCGGCGTACAACCGCTGCAGCGCGCAACTGGCCCAGGGCGACTTCCTCTTCGTGCTCGCCGAGCCTCGTCGCAGCGTGCTGCTGCTGGCGGCAGGCGGCGCCTGGCAGCAGGTCCTGGCGCAGGGCTGCGCCGACACTGACCAGGCCCTGCAAGCCTTGATCGAGCGCACCTGCGAGCTGTATGGCGAGCAGCTGCCGCGAGTCTACCTGCACGCCCCAGGGCGCGCCGAGGTGCCGCAACTGGCGGCTATCCAACTGTGCCAAGCCGCAGGTGACAGCGATCCGCTGTGCGCCATGTGGCGAGCGGTGGCCTGACATGCGCCGCCTCGACCTGGAATTCCAACCCCAACGCAGCAGCGCGCTGGCCTGGTCGCTGCTGGCCCTGGCCGGCGCCGTGGTGGCCGTGCTGGTGCTGCTCCAGCAAGACCTGCAAAGCGAGCAGGTCGACCTCGAGGCGCGGGTCCACAGCCTGGAACTGAAACTCGGCCGGCGCCCGGCCACCGCCGCACCGCAGAGCAGCGCCGCGAGCCGCGAGCAGGCCGAGCAGCTGGCGCAGATGCGCAGCGTCTCGCAACAGCTGCAGCGGCCCTGGGAGCAGCTGTTCGCGATGCTCGAAGCGATGCCCCAGGAGGACGTCGCGCTGCTGACCATCACCCCCGACGCCCGCAAGGGCCAGGTGCGCATCGCCGCCGAGGGGCGAGACCTGGAGGCGATGCTGCAGTACCACAAGCGCCTGGAACGCAGTGCCGAACTGCGCGATGTGTCGCTGCTCAGCCACGAGGTCGTGATGGGCCAGCCAGAGCATCCGGTGCGCTTCAACCTCACGGCTACCTGGGAGACCGGCCATGCGCGTCCCTAGCCTGATCCTTCACGAACAGGCGCGCCGGCTCGGTCGCGCCGGCCTGGGTGCCGTGCTGCTCAGCGGCCTGGCGCTGGTGCTTGGGGTAGCCAGTGTGCTGCCGCAGTGGCAAGCGGTGCGCGAGCTGCGCGCCGCTGAAGCCGATGCCAGCGTGCAGGTCCAGCGCGTACAGCGCGGTGAACTGAAAATCGCCGTCAAGCCCGAGCAGCAGGCGCTGGATACCCTGCGCCAGCAGTTGCCCGGGCAGCCTGAGGCGAGCGAGCTGATCGAACGGCTGTACCGCCTGGCCAGTGCCGAGCGGATCAGCCTGGCCCGCGGCGAGTACGCCCTGGGCGTCGACCCCAAGACCCAGCTGGCGCGTTACCAGATCGTCCTGCCGTTGCGTGGCAGCTACCCGCAGATTCGCGGTTTTCTCCAGGCACTGCTCGGCCAACTGCCGACCCTGGTGCTCGAGGACCTGGAGCTGCAACGCAAGCGCATCGGTGACAGCGAACTGAACGGTCGCCTGCGGATGACCCTTTACCTGTCGAGGTCGTCATGAACAGCGCGCGTGCAGTGATGTGGATCGGGTTTCTGGGCGTCAGCGCCGTGGTCGCGTGGGCGCCGGGGCATTGGTTCGGCCAGGAAGACACAGTGGCGCCAGTCGCAGGCAAGCCCACCCGCACCGTGGCCGCCGCCGATCCTGTAGGAGCGGGCTTGCCCGCGAAGAGGCCGGCACAGGCTCAACGCGATCTGTTCCCCGCCCAACGCTGGAGCAAACCCCAAGCCCTGGCCACCGTCACCGAACAACCCGCGGTTGCAGCACCCGCCGCCGTCGCCGCGCCCGCCGCGCCGACGCTGCCGTTCCAGTTCATCGGCCGCATGGGCGACCGCGACGACTTGCAGATCTTCCTGCAGAGCGGCGAAAAGCTCTACGTCGTGCGCCAAGGCGACGTGATCGACGATACCTACCGCCTCGACCATGTCTCGGCCACCGAGCTGAGCCTGGTCTACCTGCCACTGCACCAGCCACAGACCCTGTCTGTCGGGAGCGCACCATGAAGCCTTCGAAGTCGTGCAAGTCTGCTCCGTTCATGCTCCTCGCGCTGTGCGTGGCGATCGCCGGGTGCGGCTCCAGTGGCGTGCGCAAGGACAGCCAGGAGTTGATGAAGGAGGGCCAGTACGAAGCCGGCATCTCCCGCCTCGAAGAGGCCCTGCGCGACGACCCGCGTGACACCGAACTGAACATCGCCCTGGTGCATGGCCGCCAGGCCGCGGTCGAAAGCCTGCTGACCCAGGCCGACAGCGACCGCAGCCGCCACGACTTCGCCGGCGCGCGCATCGGCTACGGCCGGGTGCTGACCCTCGAACCGAACAACCGCCGCGCCCAGGAAGGCATCCGCCAGATCGAGCTGATCCGCACCCTCGACGAGCGGGTCGCCCTCGGCCAGGCTGCGCTGCGCCAGGGCGACCTGTTCGGCGCCGAACGCTACATGCGCGAAGTGCTGCGGCTCGACCCGCAGAACCAGAAGGGCATCATGCTGCGCAGCGACATCGAGAACGTCCAGGCACGCACCGCCACGCCGTTCCCGCAGCTGCGCAGCAAGCTCGAACGGCCGGTGACCCTGGAGTTTCGCGACGCCAACCTGAAGACCATCTTCGAGGTGCTGGCGCAGGTCGCCGGGATCAACTTCATCTTCGACAAGGACCTGCGTCCCGAGATGAAAGCGACCATCTTCGTGCGTGACGTGCGCATCGAGGACGCCGTGGCGCTGCTGCTGGAGCAGAACCAGCTGCACCAGAAGATCGTCAACGACAACACCCTGCTGATCTACCCCGACTCGCCGCAGAAGACCAAGGACTACCAGGAACTGGTCATGCGCACCTTCTACCTGACCAGCATCGAGGCCAACACCGCGCTGAACATGGTCAAGACCATGCTCAAGACCCGCGACGTGTTCGTCGACGAACGCCTCAATACGCTGACCATGCGCGACACCCCGGACGCCGTGCGCATGGCCGAGAAGCTCTTGCAGTCGCAAGACCAGTCCAACCCCGAGGTGGTCCTGGAAGTGGAAGTCATGGAAGTGGCCCGTTCGCGGATCCTCGACCTCGGCCTGCAATGGCCGAACACCTTTGGCGTGCTCAACAGCGAAGGCCAGTCGGTCAGCGTGCTCGACCAGCTGCGCGGGATCAACTCCAGCCGCATCAGCATCGCCCCCGGCCCGCAGGCCAAGATCAACGCCCAGGACAAGGACATCAACACCCTGGCCAGCCCGGTGATCCGCGTCAGCAACCGTGAGCAGGCGCGCATCCACATCGGCCAGCGGGTGCCGATCATCAGCGCCACCTCGGTGCCGTCGACCCAAGGCCCGGTGATCACCGAAAGCATCACCTACCTGGACGTCGGCCTCAAGCTCGAGGTCCAGCCGACCGTGCATCTGAACAACGAAGTGGCGATCAAGATCGCCCTCGAAGTCAGCAACGCCACCCCGCTGGAGGCCACCCGCCAGGGCACCATCCCGGTCCAGGTCGACACCCGCAACGCGCAGACCAGCCTGCGCCTGCACGACGGCGAGACCCAGGTGCTGGCCGGCCTGGTGCGCAACGACCACAACGCCAGCGGCAACAAGATCCCGGGGCTGGGTGACATCCCTGGCCTGGGCCGGCTGTTCGGCAGCAACAAGGACGACATGACCAAGTCCGAGCTGGTCTTGGCGATCACCCCGCGGATCGTGCGCAACCTGCCGTACCAGAGCCCGTCGGACATGGAGTTCGCCACCGGCACCGAGTCGGCCCTGCAGGTGCGCCAGCTGGCCCAGCCGTTGCCGGCCGAGGCCTTGCCCACCGACGTGCCCGGCGATGCACCGGCCGAGGCGCCGCTGGTCAATGGCCAGATGGCCGCCGTGCCGGCCGTGCAATCGACCGTCACCCGGACCGCGCAGCCATGAAACGCCTATCCGGTGGGTTCAGCCTGATCGAGGTGGTGCTGACCCTGGCGCTGCTCGGCATGCTCGCCGCCATGGCCGCGCCGCTGACCGAAACCGTGGTCCGCCGCGGCAAGGAGCAGCAACTGCGCGAGGCGCTGTACCAGGTGCGCGACGCCATCGATGCCTACAAGCGTGCGTTCGACGCCGGCTACATCGAAAAGCGCCTGAACGCCAGCGGCTACCCGCCCAATTTGCAGGTGCTGGTCGACGGCGTGCGCGACGTGCGCAGCGCCAAGGGTGCCAAGTTCTACTTCCTGCGGCGCATCCCGCATGACCCGCTGGTGGCGGCCAAGGACGACGACCTCGGTGGCTGGGGCCTGCGCGCCTACGACAGCAGCGCCGACAACCCACGCGAAGGCGAAGACGTCTTCGACGTGTACTCCAAGGCCCGTGGCAAAGGCCTCAACAGCGTCCCTTACGGGCAATGGTGACGGTCATGAAACGCAGCAGAGGTTTCACCCTGATCGAGTTGCTGGTGGTGATGGCGATCATCGCCACCCTGATGACCATCGCCATGCCGCGCTACTTCAACAGCCTGGACGCCTCGCGCGAAGCGACCTTGCGCCAGAGCCTGGCGGTGCTGCGCGAGTCGCTCGATCACTACTACGGCGACACCGGCCACTACCCCGATTCGCTGGAGCAACTGGTCGAACATCGCTACCTGCGCAACACCCCGGTCGACCCGATCACCGAGCGCAGCGACGCCTGGCAACTGCTGCCACCGCCAGAAGGCGTGGCCGGCGGTGTTGCCGATATCAAGAGCGGTGCAACCGGGAGGGCGCGTGATGGCAGCCTCTATGCAGAGTGGTAAGGCCTGCGCCGGCTTCACCTTCATCGGCGTGCTGTGGCTGATCGCGGTCAGCAGCATGGCCCTGGCCGCCAGCGCGACGTTGTGGTCGACCAGCGCCCTGCGCGAACGTGAACGCCAGTTGCTCTGGATCGGTGGCCAGTATGCCCAGGCACTGCGCAGCTACTACCGCGCATCCCCCGGCCTGGCCCAGTACCCGCAGGACCTTAACGAGCTGCTCGAAGACAACCGCTTCCCGGCGCCCAGGCGGCATATCCGCAGGCTCTACCCCGACCCGATCGCCCGCGACGAGCCCTGGGGCCTGCTGCGCTCGATCGACGGACGGATCACCGGCGTGTACAGCCGCGCCACCGAGGCCCCGCTCAAGCGCAGTGGTTTCGACGCGCAGTGGGTGGCCTTCGAAGGCCTCGAGCACTACAGCGATTGGCAGTTCGTCGCCGAGCAGGCGTTTGCCGAGAGTGGCAACGGTGCGCGGCGCCAGGGCAGCCAGGGAGATGCGCCATGAACCGCCGGATCTTCGCCTTTGCCCTGTGCCTGCTGATCAACCACGGCGCGGCCAATGCCGGCCCCGAGGACGAGATGATGGGCTTTATCGTCGACAACACCATCTCGCACATCGGCCACGACTTCTACAACGCCTTCAGCGACCGGCTGCGCGCCACCAGTCGCCTGGATTTCAACCTGGTGGTGCGCGAACGCCCGGATGCCCGCTGGGGCAGCCTGGTCACGGTGGAGTTCGAAAGCGACGTGCTGTACCGGCGCTTCCTGCCCCCCAACACCACCCAACTCACCGATGAGGCCGTCGCGGCCGCCGACCTGGTCAAGCAGCAGATCATCCAGCGCAAATTGCAACGCCTGCTGCAGGACACCACCGATCTGGAGAGGGACGAGCTATGAACACGCACATGCCACGTTGTATCGCCGCCTGCCTGCTGACGGCGGCCCTGGCCAGTCAGGCCGAGGCCACCGAGCTGGTGTACACCCCGGTCAACCCGGCCTTCGGCGGCAACCCGCTGAATGGCACCTGGCTGCTCAACAACGCCCAGTCGCAGAACGACTACGACGACCCGGACCTCAAGGACCGCACCGCGTACGCCGGCACCTCGGCCCTGGAGCGGTTCAGCAACCAGCTCGAGTCGCGGATGCTCTCGCAACTGCTCGACAACATCAGTAACGGCAGCACCGGCAGCATGTCCACCGACGCCTTTCTCATCGACGTGATCGACGACTCCGGAGCCTTGAGCATCCGCGTCACCGACCGCGCCACCGGCGAAGTCTCGCTCATCGAGGTCAGCGGCCTGAACCCCTGACAGGGAAGGGACCAGCATTAGGGGAGAACCACCATGAAACGTCTGCTGAGCACACTGCTGATCCTCGCCACCTTGCAAGGGTGCAGCCTGCGTGAACCGATGTCGGCCGAGCAGGATACGGAGTCACCGACCCTGACCCCGCGCGCCTCGACCTACTATGACCTGATCAACATGCCGCGGCCCAAGGGCCGGCTGATGGCGGTGGTGTACGGCTTCCGCGACCAGACCGGGCAGTACAAGCCGACCCCGGCCAGCTCGTTCTCGACCAGTGTCACCCAGGGTGCGGCAAGCATGCTGATGGACGCGCTCAGCGCCAGTGGCTGGTTCGTGGTGCTCGAACGCGAAGGCCTGCAGAACCTGCTGACCGAGCGCAAGATCATCCGCGCCTCGCAGAAAAAACCCGACGTGGCGGAAAACATCGTCGGCGAACTGCCGCCGCTGCAGGCCGCCAACCTGATGCTCGAAGGCGGCATCATCGCCTATGACACCAACGTGCGCAGCGGCGGCGAAGGTGCCCGTTACCTGGGTATCGACATCTCCCGCGAGTACCGGGTCGACCAGGTCACGGTCAACCTGCGCGCGGTGGACGTGCGCACCGGCCAGGTGCTGACCAACGTCATGACCAGCAAGACCATCTACTCGGTCGGGCGCAGTGCCGGGGTGTTCAAGTTCATCGAGTTCAAGAAGCTGCTCGAGGCCGAGGTCGGCTACACCACCAACGAACCGGCGCAGCTGTGCGTACTGTCGGCGATCGAAGCGGCGGTCGGCCACCTGCTGGCACAGGGCATCGAGCGGCGCCTGTGGCAGGTAGAGGGGAGCGGCGACAAGGCGACCGTGGACAAGTACCTGAGCCAGTACCAGCAGCAATGAGGGATTAACCCCAAGGTATTAGCGGCACACTGACGTGGAAGGTCTACGCTAGAGCCAATCGCCGGGTAACCGGCGAGCGTTGGGTACCTCTCAGCATTATCACAAGGAAGACGACACATGACCGAAGTCACCCTCATCGAAACCGTTAGCGCCGACTCCCTCACCAAGCTGTTGCAAGATGCCGGTTGCCGGGTCAACCGCAACGAGCAGAATGCGGTGGTGCAGTTGCTCAGCGCCAGCCAGGGCGTGGGTTATGCAGTACGGTTTGGTAATCAGGTGCCGGGCAAGGAGGGCGAGTTCCTCGATTTCACCTTCAGCTGTGCCTTGCGCATCCAGGGCGAATTGCCTGCGGGCCTGGTAGAGCGCTGGAACGCCTCGCGCCGGTTCGCTCGTCTGTCGGTACAAGGTGAGTTCCTGGTGATGGAGAAGGACGTGGTAGTGGCCGATGGCGTCAGCGAGAAGCACCTGCTGGGCAGCCTGCTGCTGTGGGATCGCCTGCTGCAGGAGTTCATCGTCTACCTGCGCGATTACAGCCGCAACCTGGCCGATGGGGTCCCCGCCGAGGCGGGCACTGACGCGGCGCGCGCCTCTTGACGGGGCGTACACTCTGGGCCAGCGCCGGTGCGCTGGCCGTCATTGCAGTGGCGGTTGCCCTGGCCTTGCGCCCGGGCGACGAGCCGGTAGCCGCGGCGCGGCTGGCGTCGAGCACCGCCGAGAGCGGGCCGACCCTGGCCCGCTTGGGCGATCAGCAGGTCGCCAGCGACGAGCTCAAGGCGTTGTTGGCGTTGCTCCCGGAGGAGGCTCGCAGCCGCCTGCGCGATGACCGCCCAGCGCTGGAGGCGTGGATCCGCGCCCGCCTGGCCGAGAAAGCCCTGTACCAGCAGGCTGAGACCAAGGGCTGGCTGCAGCGCCCCGAGATCCAGACCCAGACCCGCGCCGCTACCGAGCAGATCGTGCTGCGTGACTACCTGACTTCGGTCAGCAAGGTGGCGGATGACTACCCCAGCGAGGCCGAGTTGCAGCAGGCCTACGACAACAGCAAGGCCGAGCTGCAGCTGCCGGTGCGTTACCGCCTGAGCCAGATTTTCCTGCGGGTGGCCAACCCCCAGGACGATGAGGCGGTGCACAAGCAGGCCCAGGCACTGGCCAAGCAGGCCCAGGCCAGCGAGGCCGATTTCGCGGCCCTGGCGCGTGACCATTCACAAGATCCAGGCACTGCCGCACAAGGCGGTGACACCGGCTTGCAGCCCTTGGCGGGGTTGTTGCCGGAGGTGCGTGGGGTGGTGCCCAAGCTCAAGGTCGGAGCGGTCAGCGAGCCGGTGCAGAGCGCGGCGGGGTATCACATCATCAAGCTGGTCGGGCAGGAGCCGGCGCGTGCTGCGACCTTTGCAGAGGTGGCGCCGCGTTTGCGCGAGGTGCTGCGTGCGCAGCGTCAGGAGCAGATGGCCAAGGCTTACGTGGACGGGATGTTCGACACCGCTACATTGAGTATCGATGGCGCGGCGCTGAATAAGGTGGTTGAAAGCAGCCAGTGATGGTGCGGCTGCTGGCCCTTTCGCGGGGCAAGCCCCAAGCCAGTCAGTCAAGACTTGGTCGCCTGTTCTGGGGCCGCTTTGCGGCCCTTTCCGACCGGTCCGGCGCCCCGGCAAGGCCGCTCTCACAGTATCAATGCTTGTCCTGTAATTATGGGTATCACGCGGTCTCTTTAGAGCGATCATTGGTTGTTCACGGATTGCCGGGTAGATTTTGTTGGGCTTGGGCTTGGGCTTGGGCTTGGGCTTGGCTTGCAAGTTATGGGCTTATCCATTCGATGTGGTGGCGCTTATGGCCCCTTCCGCCCTTACGGCGGGTCACTTTTTTTCTTGGAAAAAAGTAACCAAAAACCGCCGGCTCCCACATACGGCCCTCCGCTGCGCTGCGGGTTCCCTCACTCCGGCCTTGCTCCCGCGAGGACCGCGCTGTACGGGCCTTCCTGGCCCGCAGCCCTTGCCGGCCATCCATGGCCGTCACCTCGCTTCGCAAGACCTCCGTTCGGCCTCCTGAGGTCGCCAAGTTAGGGTGGTGCCTGGGCTGGCGTTATCTTCGATAGTGGCAATGGTGGTGGATATTCGGGCCCTTTCGCGGGGCAAGCCCGCTCCCACAGGATCTCCGTTGACCGAAAGTGGAACGCTATCCTGTGGGAGCGGGCTTGCCCCGCGAATAGGCCGGGACTGCCAATACAAATTCTGGCTCTGCCGCGCTGTACCGCCCTTATAAACCCGCGAGAGCGAAGCGATTCGCCAGCCGTTGCCCTGGCCCTTGATCTGGCGTTTGATCTGGCTCGTGATCTTGATCTACTGCGACTTCAGGAGGCCGGAGTGAGGGAACCCGTAGCGCAGCGAAGGGCCGTATGTAGGAGCAAGCGGTTTGGCGTTTGATCTGGCTCGTGATCTTGATCTACTGCGACTTCAGGAGGCCGGAGTGAGGGAACCCGTAGCGCAGCGAAGGGCCGTATGTAGGAGCAAGCGGTTTTTGGTTACTTTTTTCCAAGAAAAAAAGTGACCCGCCGTAAGGGCGGAAGGGGCCGTCAGCGCCACCCCATCCACCGGATAAGCTCAACAATCGAAACGCGCCCCCACCGACAACTGTCCCAATAACCCGTGAAGAACCCTATTTGCCCCCAAAACACGCGACCAAGTCTTAACTGACTGGCATGGGGGCTTGCCCCGCGATGGGGATGGCGCTGATATCACGCGACATCGACCAGGACGATCTCGCTGTCTTCGATCGCGGTCACGCTCAGCACGGCTTCCTGCTCGATGGCCAAGCCGTCGCGAGCGTCGACCCGCACGCCGTTGACCTCGATCGCGCCCTTGGCCGGCACCAGGTAACCGCGGCGCCCCGCATCGAAGCGATATTCAGCGGTTTCACCGGTACGCAGGGTGGCGGCGACCAGGCGTGCATCGGTGCGAATCCGCAGGCTTTCTTCATCACCGGCACGGCCACTGGCCAAGGTCACGAAGCCTTCGCCGCGCTCGCCTTTAGGGAACGGCCGGGTACCCCAGGATGGCGCCTCGCCGACGCGCTCCGGGACGATCCAGATCTGGAAGATCCGCGTATCGACCTTCTCCAGGTTGTACTCACTGTGCACGATGCCGCTCCCGGCGCTCATCACCTGCACGTCGCCAACTTCGGTACGGCCCTTGTTGCCCAGGCTGTCTTCGTGGGTAATCGCCCCTTCACGGACATAGGTGATGATTTCCATGTCGCGGTGCGGGTGCGGCGGGAAGCCGCTGCCAGCCGCGATCAGGTCGTCGTTCCATACCCGCAGGTTGCCCCAGTGCATGCGGGCCGGGTCGTAGTACTCGGCAAACGAGAAGTGGTGATGGGCGTCGAGCCAACCATGGTTGGCATGGCCGAGGCTGTTGAAGGGTCGCAGTTGCAGCATGATCGTGCTCCATGAGTGGGTGGAATGGGGCCATGATGCCTGTTGCAAAGATCGAAAATAAGCGTAAATATCGGCTAAAAATGATCGAGCCTATCGATGTTTTAACGGTGATGATTTATCCGCTTCATCGCCTAATAGCTTGATCCGCAAGCATTAGCTGGCGATTTCTTGCGGATGCGGCGAACATGAGCCGCTGTTTCAATCTTCAACGGAGTGACTGTGTCGCACGAGCTTCCCCCAGGCCCAGCCCTACTGACCCCACCTGCCCAATTGCCCTGGTTTCGTCGCCTGGCCGCACGTCTGTTGGGCCGTGGCCTGACCCGCCTGCAGGCGCAACACCGCGACTCGTGGTTTCTCGGCCATGCCACGGGCCAGCGCACCGGGCATGCCGATGGCGTGCGTGAGGGCTTCGAGCAGGGCCGCATCGAAGGCTTTGATGCCGGGCGCCAGGTCCTGGTGATCCGCGACACCCGCCCAGAGCACGCCAGCGTGCCGGGCGAGGACGACAAGCTGTTCGACGACTGGCGCCTGCCGCTGACCGCGGAGCTGAAAAAACGCTTCAAGGCCGATGTCGCCCAGCGCCTGCCGGCCGAGCAGCAGCCCAGCGCGGCGCAATGGAAGCTGATTTTCAGCGACACGCCGTCGACCTGCGTGGTGGCCGGTGCCGGTGCCGGCAAGTCCACCTCGCTGGTGCTGCGGATCCTGCTGTTGCGCCATTACCTGGGCTTTGAGCTGGACGCCATGACCGTGGTGACCTTTACCCGCGAGTCACGCAAGGACTTCATCAAGCGCCTGATGCAGGTGTTTGCGCTGTGGCAGATCAACCTGCCGGCCGCCGGCGCGCGCGAACTGGTGCGCACCTTCCATTCGCGGATCCTGCCGCTGGTGCGCAGCCTGCCGGGGTTCGGCCAGCTGCGGGCGTTCGAGACCCTGGGCAATGACATGCCCGCGGGCGGTGAGGCCGATGCCGACACTAACCCGTTCGACCTGCGCCTTAACGATGCCCAGCGCCAACAGCTCAACCTGTGTTACCGCGACGTGCTGGCCGACAGCCCGCGCTTTGCCGAACTGATCGCCACCCTGCGCCGCGACGCCTTGCAGCTCAAGCCGCTGGACCCGGATCACCCCGACGTGCAGAAGCGCGTTCAGGTGACCCAGTTGGCCGCTCAACGCGATGAAGAGCTGTGCGATGTGATCGAGGACCTGTGGTTCGCTGCCGGTGCCTGGCCGATCAAGGGTATCGAGCCGTGCCGCGAGACCGTTGAGATCCGCGGCAGCCGCTTCCATGTGCAGGGCCGGCTGGAAGGGCTGGATGCTTGGGTGGTGCTCGGCTTCGACCCTTCCGAGAGCGCCCAGTACCAGCGCCCCGGCGCCAAGCTGGCGGTGCGCGCGGAGTGGGCGGTAAAGCGCACCCTGTTTCAAGCTTTCTGCGATAAGCCACTGATTTGGCTGGATAATTACGCCTCGGCAAAGCGCCTGGCAGCGTCCTTGGCGGGCGATGCCGTGGCGGGTCCTGGCTTTGAGTACAAGGTCAAGGGCGAGCTCGCGCCTGCGCCGCTGCTGGATGCGTTCGTGGCCGCTGCGGGCTTTATCGAGAACCTCGGCCTCGAGGTCAATCGCGCGGTGGCGGCCATGAGCTTCCCGCCGGGCGACAGCGACGCGCTGTTCTTCGAGGCCCTGGCGCTGTACTGGAAGGCCCTGGAAGCTCACCTGCTGGCCCAGTCCCCTCCAGTGATGAGCTACAACCGCATGTTCGCCCTGTTCGGCGAGAACAACCCAGAGAACCTCAAGCTGTTGCCAGACCCGCTGCTGCGGCCGCTGGCGCACCTGATGATCGACGAATTCCAGGACGTCTCGCCACAGATCGTCAGCTGGCTGCGCGCCAGCCTGGCGGAAATTCGTCGGCGTGGCCCGGCCATGCACGTCGGCCGTAACGCCCAGCATGCCTCGCTGCTCTGCGTGGGCGACGACTGGCAGTCGATCTACGGCTGGCGGGGCAGCTCGCCGAAGTACTTCATGGAGTTCACCAAGGCGTTCCCGTCGCCGGCCAATACCCGGGTGATGCTGGTCGAAAACTACCGCAGCCAGCAGCAGGTGATCGATGCCGCCGAGCATCTGGTCAAGGGCGCGCCGGCCATTCCCGGCAAGAAGGCCAAGGCCAGTGGACCTGCCGCGCAACTGCCTGGGTCGCCGGTGAAGGTCTTCGACCGTGACGAGGCAGCCCTCGGCCAGACGCTCGTCGAGCACTATCAACGCGGCGAAACAGTGATGATGTTGTTTCGAAAAGGTAGCGATAAGCTATTGATTTCAGAGCATATTAAATCTGTAGTTAATGTGGATTCTAGCTTGCCACCCGATCAGCGCAGGCTGCGCCAGCTGACCTACCACAGCGCCAAGGGGCTACAGGCTGATGCGGTATTCATGCTGGGCGATTGCCAGTACCTGACCAGCTCGCCCTACAAGAACCAGGTCTATCGCCTGGCGGGCCTGGGGCGCCCCGGGGATGCCCAGGCGTTCGACACTGCGCAGAAGGAGGAAGTCCAGCGGCTGGCCTATGTGGCCGTGACCCGTGCGGTCAGCCACTGTTACTGGCATGTGGAGCCGGCCAGCGGCGAGCAGGCCAAGCTGCCACGCGCGTCCAGCCAGGTGGACGGCCGGCAGGCCTTCTTCGAAGACCTGCGCGGCGTGTAGCGGCGTCAGGCCAAGGTGCTTTCCAGGCCGCGGGTGAGGCTGTCGAGCAGGCCTCGCTCGACCTCCCGCTGCGCTTGCAGCAGCGCGTCGATGGCGGTCTGGTACTGGCCGGAGTTCAGCGCAACCCTGCGCAGCCCGCCTTGGGCATCGAGCAACGGCTGGCCAAGGACCTTTTCCAGCGCATCGATCAGCGACCGAGACAGGCGGGTGACGGGCTCGGCCTCCTCACTCAGGCAGTAGTCGAGGTAGTCCAGGCCCGATCGCCAGTAGTCGGTCAGCGCCTCGAACTGCGCCGCATACTGGCTGCGCAAGGTTTGCTGCCAGCTGGGTTGTTCGAGCAGCCAGGTGCGCCGGGCGGCAAGGTCCAGGTCGAGGTGGCGGACCTGCTCGGCGACATTGGCCAGGATGCGCGGGGTGAGCTGGGCGACATGCTCATAGCGCATGCCGGCGCTAGGCTCCGGGTAGTCCAGCCGGGTGGCCAGGTGCTGACGCAACGCCAGGCGAATCTCGATATCGTCCACCAGTGCATCGTAGAGATCGGTATCGGGCACCGCCCGGACGTCATCGAGCGGGTCCAGGGGCGGCAGGTTGGACTCATCACCGCTGATCACCGCTTGCTGCAGTGCGGCCTTGCGCAGCGTGCGCCGCAAGGCGATGCGGTCGGCCAAGGTATCGACCTGCGCGCGGCGAAACAGCTTGCGGTACAGCGCCCACTGAGCCGCGAGGGGGCTGTCGCCGATGCTCGCATCGTAGGTCAGCACGCGGATCTCCAACGCACTGAAGGCATCGGCCCCGGCATCGCCACAGGTGGGCGGGAAGGCCTGTGCCAGGTCGTTCAGGTCCTGGCGCAGGGCCTGGTCCTCGGCCGCTTTTGCCAGCAGGCCCCAGACCCGCGTGTTCAGGCCATCGGGTTGACGCTGGGCCTCGGCCGACTGGGTCAGACGTTCCAGTACCCCGGCGAGCTCGGTGTTCTCGCCGTGGTCGAACAGGTCGGCCCACAGCTGCTCGCGCGCCGGGCCGGCATTGGCGCGCCAGACGGTCTGCCAGTGGGGCATGTCGACCTCTTGCTCGAACACGCTGACGCGGTTGGCGAGCAAGCGCGATCGGGTGCCGGGCTCCATGCCGTTGTAATTGAAGCGCCAGACGCGGTCGGGCAGGCGCGCTCCGACGTCGCGGACATAGGGTGTGCTCAGCACTTCAGGCAGGCCGGGGACGGTGCGGATTTGGTTGAACGACAGGTCGAGCGAGCGCAGCTGGTATTGCGCCTGGCTCATCAGGGTGGTCAAGCCTTGTGGCCAGGCCTGCAGGCTGCAATTGCTCATGGCCAGGTGACTGAGCCGGGCCATGTAGCGCACGTCTGGGGCCACCTGCAGCGGGTTGAAGTTCAGGCGCAGGGTTCTCAGATGGACCATGTCCTGGAAGCGCTCGGCCAAGGCGTGGTCGAGGGTGATGTTGTTGCGCAAGAGGCTGAGCGCATCGAGGCGAAGGCGCCCCAGAAAGGTGATGTCCGCGGCGTTCAACTGCAGGCGGTTACGGCTCAGGTCGAGCACGCGCAGCCGCGGCATGGCGCCCAGCGCCTCTTGCGCCGTGCGCGTCAGCTCGGTCAGCGCATTGCCGGGCAGACTCAGCTCGACCAGGTGGGGCGTCGACTTCAGTGCCGCGAACAACGACGCGGGGTCGATGTCAGGGTTGCCGATCAGTTCGAGCTGTTCGAGCCGGCTGAAGCCGCCGAGGAACCCAGCGTCGATCCGCTGCAACTCGAGGCTATCGATCTTCAGTGAGCGGATGTGCGCAAAGCGCGCGCTCAGCGTCGGCAACTGCGCGAGGCGCATGCGCTGCAGGGTCAGGTGCGTGCGATCGGCGCCGCCTTCACGGCGCCAGGCGGTTTTCAACGCCTCGGCGCAGGCTTGGCGCTCCTCGCGTTCGAGGATGTCCGCTGAGGCGTCCACCCAACTGGTCAGTTCGCGGTTGAGGGTAAAGCACTCGGCTTCCAGTGCCCGTATGGCATCGGCGATGCCGTTGGGGTGCGCAAGCTCGGCCTGCAGCGCATTCAGCTGGCTGTCGCTGAGCTCGGGATAGAGCGCCTGCAGGCGCCGCGCGGCGGTCGTCGCGGCGCGCCTGGGCACACCGCGGCCACTCAGCGGATAGCCCAGGCGGCCGTGGGCCAGGCGCAACGGCGAGCGATAGCCAGGCTTGATCGGTTGCTGGCCGATCAGGCGGGCGGCCTGTGCGCGGTCGTCGGCTGCGGCATGGAACAGGGCTTCGCCACTGAGCCCTGGGTGCTGTGCCTGCAGCCCGTCGATCAGCCGGGCCGTGTCGCGGTTCGCCAGTGTCGGCCGATACAGGCCGATGATCGCCCGGTCCAGGCGCGCCTGGGCTTGCAGGCAGCGGGCCTCCTCGAGGAGGCGCAGCGAGGGGCGGCCGTTCGGCGCGATCAGTCGCGCGCGTTCAAGGCCGCTGGCGTTGGCCATGAGCTCCTCGGCGAATAACCCCGGAAGGCCGGTGAATTGGCCGCGTAGCCGCGCCGCAGCGGGTGAAAGCGTCGGTTGAGCGTTGCTGTACAGGCTGTCGAAAAGCGCCTGGCGACGCGCTTGAAGATAGTCTGCCAGCTGGCTCTGCAGTGCTTGGCTGCGCCCCTCGCCCGGCACGGCTTGCGGCGTCAGGACATCGGCGTCGTGCAGTTGCCCCAGGACGACCTCGGCCAGTTGTCCGGCATCCAGCTCACTGTGGCTGATCTGGATCAGCACATCGCCGATCTGCCGAGGTAGGCGCCCATAGAAAGTCGACTCGCCGAAGCGCTCGCTGCCCTGGAAAACCTGAATGATATGGTCCTGCGGCCAGCGCGGCAGCTCGACCAGGGCCGGCAGGGCGAAGTTCTTGTAGGCCGCCAGCGGTCGGGCGTGGCGCACGTTGTCGATGATGACGCTCGCCTGTCGGTCGGCTCTCAGGCGTACCAGGGTGTCCTCGAACGGTGCGGGCAGCTGGGTTCCAGCCACATGCAGCCGTTGCAGTACGCCCTCATCCAGGCCGGTGCTGCGCCAGGCGTTGCTCAAGTCCTGCGCGTTCAGGTTGTCGTCCAGCCTGCCCAGGCGCCGCTGCAGGGTCCCGCTGTCCCAGCTCAGCGGCGATTCGTGGGTCAGCCGCCAGGCGCCAGTGCCGTTTTCGGCGAGTGAGGGTGCATACGCCTCGGCATCCTGCGGATGGCGAATGCGCCAGGTGCCGTCGGCGTCCTGAAACTGTTCATACAGCGTGCCGTCCAGGCGTGCATAGGTACGGCCGTCCAGGTGGTACTGGCCCCTCTTATCGGCCTCCAGGGCGGAGGGGATCTCGACCGGGCTGGCATAGCCCGACAGGGACGGACTCCAGAGCAGGTCCTGGTCGCCGACGCGCACGCTGTGCATCGCGTCGACAAAGCCTGAGGCCTTGAGCGCCACCGCACCGGCCCCGACAGCGCCAACCACCGCCGCATTCACCAGCACCGACTCCAGCTGCGCCAGCGCCTCGGCGTTGTCACCGTCTTCCCAGGCCTGGATGCCATGGAACACGCTGCCGCCGATCTGCGCGGCGCCGATGGCGAGCATCAGCGGGTTGAGCCCCGGGATGCACATGGCGGCCACATTGAGCACGGTCAGGCCGACGTCCAGCCAGTGGTCCAGGCGCTCGAGGCGCACCTTGGCGTCGACATCGGCAGTCGGTACCGCGATGGCCCGGGCGTCACCTTTGAGCCGGGCCACATGGCGGCGCTCCAGGTCCTGCCACGGCTGGCTGGGCAGCAGGTTGTCGCCGGTCTGCAGGTGCACGCTGGTGCGGGTGATCAGCGGCGGATGGCTGGCGTCGTCGGCGTTCTCGAACAAGGCGCGCTTCAGCCGGCGCATCAGCTCCGGTTGCAGGGGGCGGGGCGCCAGGGCCACGAAGCGTTGCCGGAAGCCCTCCTGCAACAGCTTGCTGCGCATGTGCCGGAACACCTCGGCCAGTGAGCTGAACTCCCTGATCGGGTCATCATCGCCTGGCAGGTAGAGGATGACCGGGTCGTCCTTGCCGTTTTCGGCGGGCGCCATCAGCAGCATCTCGTGGATTGGCACGCCAAACAGATTGATCTGCCAGGTGCGCAGGGGGCGCCGGTCATAGCCTGGCACAGGCGTCTCGCCGCACAGGTCGTGCAGCGCCGCGTGGCCCAGCGCGGACAGCACGCCCTTGAGCCTGGCGACACGGGTCTGCACACGGAATTCGTCCTGGCGTGCCCGGATCGACAGCGCGCGGATCCGCTCCGCCTGGGGGCCGTCATAGAGGCTGGCCAGGTGTGCCTGATAGCGCTGCCCGAGGTCCAGCGCGCGGCACGCCTCGATAAACTGGTTCACGCTCAGGCCGCGGGGGGCTGTGAAATCATCGCGGCTGGTTTGTAGGCCGCTCAGGCGGGTGGTGTCGGCGGGGCCTTCGAAGTTGTGCAGCGCAGCTTCGAGCAGGCTGCGAAGCTGCGGTTCGCCCTTGGCGATGATGGGCAAGAGGTCGGTAGGCGTGCTCGGGCCCGAGGGCGGAGTGGTGGGTCGCTGTACCTGAGTCGGCTGAAAGCGGTACTGGGCCTGGAGCACGGGTACGTCGATTGCCAGGCGCTGCTGGAGCAGCGGCGCGCAGAACTCGCTGATGCCTTTGAGGCCCTGCAGTTGGGCCTGCAGGGCGCTGAGGCTGGTGTCGCGCAGCTCGATCGCGCGGCGCAGCGCCGCCTGGTCGAGCGCGGCGGCATCGGCGTACCAGGGGAGGGCAACGCCGGCGGCGTCCAGGTACTCCTTGCGCTGACGCTGCAGCACCTCGCGGACCTGGGTGGGATGCAGTTGCTTGCTCCAATCGGGCAGGCTTTTGCTGATCTGGGCGTAGTGGTAGGGCGTGGTGCTGGGCATATGCGGGCTCCGCTCTGATAGTGCGGCTATCAGGCGCCATCGCGCGGGCGCACAGGTGTTACATAACTAGCGCCCGGGCAGAGGTCGGTGTCGCGCATGTGGTCGTCGGTCACGGTGCAGCACGCTCGGCCTGGCTGGGCCATGGTGGGGTGCCGGCCTGACTCGCAGGCGCCAGGCATCAGCCAGGGAGAGAGCCCATGCGTTCGCAGTTCAGTCCCAAGGACCACCTGCTCGACCTCGACGGTATCGAGATCGCCGTGCGCAGTTGGGGGCCGGAAGACGGCATTCCGGTCCTGGCCCTGCACGGCTGGTTGGACAACGCCGCCTCGTTCGAGCGGCTCGCGCCGTTGCTCGACGGCTGTTTCGTGGTGGCCCCGGACCTGGTCGGCCACGGCCGCTCCGACCACCGTCGCCACGACAGCGGTTATTACCTCTGGGAGCACGCCGAAGACATGCTGGCGGTGGTCGACAGCCTCGGCCTCGGCCAGTTTCACGTGCTTGCCCATGGCATGGGCAGCGGCGTCGCCACGCTGCTGGCGGCGTTGACCAGTGGCATCGCCAGCATGATCCTGCTCGACGGCATGGGGGCGCCGTTCACCGTGGCCGAGGATGAGCGGGTGCAGCACCTGGCCAAGGCCTATCGGCTCAAGCGCCTGGTCCGGCGTAGCCGCCTGCAGGGCTTCAGTGACAAGGACGGCAGCCAGTTCGACAACCTCGAAGACGCGCTGCTGCAACGCCGCAGTCGGCTGGACGGTGGCCTGTCGGCGGAGGCTGCGCGGTTGTTGGCGATGCGCGACCTGCTGCAGGTAGGCGAGGGCTATTGCTGGCGGCACGATCCGCGGCTGGTACTGCCCGAGCCGATGCCGCTGACCGAGCGTGAGGCCTGCGACCTGCTGAGCCAGGTCAGCTGCCCGCTGTACCTGATGCTCGGCCGCCAGGGTGCGTTTGCCGGTGACGGCTTCGCCCGGCGCGAGGCGGCCTTACCGCGCCAGGCCAAGGTGTCCTGGCACCCGGGCGGGCACCACCTGCACCTGGAAGGGCCCGATCGGGCGCTGGTCGACCAAATCCTGCGGGTGCTCGCCCGGCATGAGCAGGGCACGTTGCAGCGCCTGGTCAACGAGTGAGGGCGGCCTGCACTTGCGCCGTTCGTTCAAGCGGGGTGATGCCGACCACGCAAGACTGGTGACTCCTGCCGCTTTGGAGACACCCTCATGCGTTACGTGTATGCGCCGCTGTTCCTGCTGGGATTCATTGCCACCGCGCTGTACCTGCTAGGCAGCGGTTTCAGTGCGCGGTGGTTGCTGGCGCTATTGGCAAGCGCAGTGCTCCTGTCGTTTGTTTGTGAAGCCGTGTGGCCCTACAGGCCTGCCTGGAACACGCCCCATGGCGACGGCCACCGCGATCTGCTGCATGCGGTGGTCAACGAAGGCCTGAATATCGCCGCGCTGGCGATCATCCCGCTGTTGGCCCTGCACATCCCCTCGGTGGACCTGTGGCCCAGCCATTGGCCGTTGTGGCAACAACTGCTGCTGGCGTTGCCGCTGACCGACCTGGGCATCACCCTGATGCACTACGCCAGCCACCGTAGCGCGCTGCTCTGGCGCCTGCACGCCGTGCACCACAGCGTCACCCGCCTGTATGGCTTCAACGGCCTGATGAAGCACCCCTTGCACCTGCTCCTCGAAGCACTCGGCGGCACGCTGCCGTTGCTGGTGTGCGGGTTGGGCCAGGAGGTGGCGATCCTCCTGGCGTTCAGCATCTCGATCCAGCTGCTGCTGCAGCACAGCAATGTCGACATGCGCATCGGTTGCCTGCGTCACCTGTTTGCCTGGGCCCCGGTGCACCGCCTGCATCACATGAAGTACGGCACGGCGGGCGACGTCAATTTCGCCTTGTTCTTCCCGCTATGGGACCGCCTGCTGGGCACTGCACTGTATCTGCCGCGTTACGCCCTGGGTGAGGATGACCTGGGTATTGGCGACCGCCCGGACTACCCCCGTGGCTACCTGGCCCAGTTGCGCGAGCCGCTGCGCCCTGGGCAAGGCGCCCAACCGGCCGCGCCGCTGCCGCAGGCGCTGCGCGAGGCGCTAGGCGAGCGTGCCTAGGCGCAGATGACGCAACGCCGCGCCGGCGCGGATGCCGAACTGGCTGCGCACGCTCCGGGAAAAATGCGCCGAGTCGGCGAAGCCCGCCGCCAGCGCGGCGTCGGTCAGGCGGTGCCCGGCCAGGGCCAGCTGCAATGCCTGGCGCAAGCGTTGCCAGAGCACCAGGCGGCGTACCGACAAGCCCAGGCTGCCGCTGAACAGGCGCTCGAGCTGGCTGATCGACAGGGTGGCGGCGCGGGCCAGCTCTTCGGCGGGCAGGGCATGCTCATCCACGCCGCGGATACGTGCCAGGGCCTTGCCCAGGCGCGCATCGAGCGGCGGTCGTGGCCAGTCGCGCAGCAGCCGCGCCAGCCGCTGCGGGTCGCCAGCGCCCTGGTCGCAGGCCGCCAGCAGCGCCGCGCTGCTGAACGCCAGCGGCTCGGCGAACACGGTGATACAGGGATCGTCCTGGCTGAGGATGGCATGCTCCTGGCCCGACTCGACCAACAGCAGCGGGCCGCTCAGCCGTTGGCCGTCGACCTCGACCCACACGGGCGCGTCGAGGCCGATCAGCACCTGGTGCGCATAGTGCGCGTGGCGGTCGGTGTGGCCCGGTCGGCCGACCAGCAGGCCGTGGTCATCGCCCAGCCAGATCTGTCCCTGCCACGCCTGGCGGTTGCTTACGGTCATGCGCCTGTGTCCTTGTGCGGCCCTGGCATGCTGGCGAGTGGATATCCCGACAAAGCCGATTATGCTTCAGCTTACCTTGCTGCGATCCGAAGCGGTTCGCTTCGTCGTGCTTCGCGCAACCGTGATCCAAACAAGCCCAAGGGCCAGGGTGCGGTGTGTTGTCTATGAGGTACTCCGGCCTACAAGAACAACACGGAGGCAACCCATGGCGGTCATCGACAGCACATCGACAGGCAGCGCGCCCAAGCGCGGTATCACCCGGGAGGAGCGCAAGGTCATCTTCGCCTCGTCCCTGGGCACGGTGTTCGAATGGTACGACTT
This sequence comes from Pseudomonas reidholzensis, assembly GCF_900536025.1. Classification (GTDB taxonomy): domain Bacteria; phylum Pseudomonadota; class Gammaproteobacteria; order Pseudomonadales; family Pseudomonadaceae; genus Aquipseudomonas; species Aquipseudomonas reidholzensis. Next base: position 90,122 of record NZ_UNOZ01000020.1, on the reverse strand, counting down.
CTACCTCTACGGCTCACTGGCGGCGATCATCGCCAAGCACTTCTTCGCCGGCGTCAACGAAACCACCGCGTTCATCTTCGCCTTGCTGGCGTTTGCCGCAGGCTTTGCCGTGCGGCCGTTCGGCGCGATCGTGTTTGGCCGGCTGGGTGACATGATCGGCCGCAAGCACACCTTTCTCATCACCATCGTCATCATGGGCGTGTCCACCGCGCTGGTCGGGCTGTTGCCCAGCTACACGACCATCGGTGTCGCCGCCCCCGTCATCCTGATCAGCCTGCGCCTGTTGCAAGGGCTGGCGCTGGGCGGTGAGTACGGCGGTGCGGCGACCTATGTGGCGGAGCACGCGCCGAAGGGCAAGCGTGGCTTCTTCACCGCGTGGATCCAGACCACCGCGACCCTGGGCCTGTTCCTCTCGCTGCTGGTGATCCTGGCGTGCCGTACCGCGCTGGGCACCGAGGCGTTCGAAGCCTGGGGCTGGCGGATCCCGTTCCTGCTGTCGATCGTGCTGCTGGCGATCTCGGTGTACATCCGCCTGCAACTGAGCGAGTCGCCGGTGTTCCTCAAGATGAAGGAGGAGGGCAAGGCCTCGAAGGCGCCACTGACCGAGTCGTTTGCGCGCTGGGACAACCTCAAGGTGGTGATCATGTCGCTGCTCGGTGGCACCGCCGGGCAAGCGGTGGTGTGGTACACGGGGCAGTTCTATGCGCTGTTCTTCCTGCTGCAGACGCTCAAGATCGACCCGCAGACGGCCAACCTGCTGATCGCCGGCTCGCTGTTGATCGGCACGCCGTTCTTTATCGTGTTTGGCAGCCTGTCTGACCGTATCGGGCGCAAGAAGATCATCATGGCGGGGTGCATTCTGGCGGCCTTGACCTACTTCCCGATCTTCAAGGCGCTGACCGAGTACGGCAACCCGGACGTGTTCGTCGCCCAGGCGCAGAACCCGGTGGTGGTGGTCGCCGACCCGGACCAGTGCTCGTTCCAGTTCGACCCGGTGGGCAAGGCCAGATTCACCAGTTCGTGTGACCTGGCGAAGACGCTGCTGGCCAAGCGTGCGATCCCCTATCAGAACGAGCGCGCCGAGCCCGGCAGCGTGACCCAGATCCGCATCGGCGAGCGGGTCATCCCCAGCTTCGATGGCTCGAGCCTGGCGGCCGCCGACTTCAAGGCGCAAAACGATGCGTTTACCGCCACGCTTGGCGGTGCCCTCAAGCAAGCGGGTTACCCCGAGAAGGCCGACCCCGACAAGATCAACTACCCGATGGTGCTGTTGCTGCTGACCATCCTGGTGATCTACGTGACCATGGTCTACGGGCCGATCGCCGCCTGGCTGGTGGAGCTGTTCCCGGCGCGCATCCGCTACACCTCGATGTCGCTGCCGTACCATATCGGCAACGGCTGGTTCGGCGGCTTCCTGCCGACCGTGGCGTTCGCCATGGTGGCGGCCACCGGGGATATCTACTACGGGCTGTGGTACCCGATCGTGATTGCGCTGATGACGGCGGTTCTGGGTATCTTGTTCCTGCCGGAAACCAAGGACCGCGATATCACCTGAGGTGCAGGCCTGCTGCTGCGCCTTCGCGGCTTGCCCCGCGAAGGCCTCAGTAGGGCCAATGGCTTGGTGAATGATCAGGCAAAGTCGCCGCGCAGGGTGAAGGCGTAGCTGGTGTCTACTGTCGAAGCGTCGCCCCGGCTCCAGCTCTTTTTCAGGACGAACTCGAAGGTCGGCTCGAAAAGGCCGTCACGCTTGACCGCGCCCGCCAGCACTTCGACGTTGTACCAGCCGTTGTCCAGTTCGATGATCGGCCGGTTGGGCATCTGGTAACGCGCCAGCAGGTCGCCCAGGGTCTTGTTGGTGAAATGCTGCAGGATCCGCCAGGTAAACAGCATCACTGCGCGGTTTTCCACCTTCAGCACATAGCCGCCGCGGCGGTGCTGCAGGCGGCTGCCGGGCTCGAGCAGGGCCGGGGTTGGCTCGTCGAGGCTGAAGATGATCGTGTAAGGCAGGTTCTCGATGCCGGCCAGCGGCACCACCACGCCCTCGAGCACTGCGCGGTCGCCGCTGTCGGTGTGGGTGAACTCGTGGGCGAGATCGTCGGGCAGGTCGTTTTCCTGCTTGAAGCGGGCCAGCAACTGGATGTCGCCGAGGAGGAAATAGTCGATCAGGTCGTTGAGCACTTCGCTGAATTCGTAGCGCATGGAATTTATCCTTGTTGTGGCTGCGCTGGGGAGGGCTTCGAGCACTGTAGCGGAACGCCAGGACGGCGTATCGAACCTTGCTGTCGCGGTGCCCGCAGGCACCGCGCGGGCGGGGTCAATGGCGTTGGGCGATCTGGATCAGGTTACCGCAGGTGTCGTCGAACACGGCGACGATGACCGGGCCGAGGTCGGTCGGCGGCTGGGTGAATTCGACGCCGGCTTTGCACAAACGGGTGTACTCGGCCTGGATGTCGCGCACGCCAAACGAGGTGGCGGGTATCCCGTCCTGCTTGATCGCGCTCTTGAAGGCCCTGGCCGCCGGGTGTGCGTCGGGCTCGAGGAGCAGCTCGACGCCGTGCGGGTCGTTGGGGGAGGTGAGGGTGAGCCAGCGGTGCCTGCCCATTGGCACATCCTGCTTGGGCTCGAAGCCGAGTACGTAGTGGTAGAACGCCAATGCCTTGGCCTGATCGTCGACAAGAATACTGGTGACCACAATCTTCATGGGGCACTTCCCTCTGTGACGGCTGTTGTTTTTATTCAAGTAAAGACGCTCTGGCCCAGTTCACCAGCCTGGGCCACGCTTTCAGCTGGAATGGGCGATATGGCCATCCTGCAGGTCGTTGGCCGGCTCATCTTCGCCCGGCATGGCAGTGATCACGCTGAAATCGCTGACTTCGACCTCGCCGTCGCCGTAACCCAGCAGGTGGAACGAGAACGCCTTGCGCAGCGACGGGTTGTCAAAGCTGAACTCCAGCTCCAGCGGCTCACCCGCGGTGACGGCGATTTCGTCCGGCAAGCCCAGCGGCACGTCCTGTTCAAGCTCCTTGGCCTTGAGCTGAATGTAGGCGGTGTGCTGTGGGTCCAGCGCACGCACCTTGACCCGGACGCGGGTGTGCGAGCCCTCGGGCATTTCCAGGTATTGCGCGCCGATCAGGTTGTCGGCCCAGTCGTCGCGGATGCTCGGGTGCAGGGCAATCGCCGTCGGGCCGCCGAACTGGTAGCGCAGGTTGAGGGGCGTCTGCAGCAGCGACTGGTCGAGGGTGGCCGCAAGGTCGGTGACCTGCTGGCCGAGCATGCCCTCGCCACGGCCCAGGTACTCGGCCTTGTCGGCAATGAACCCCTGGCTGGCATAGCGTCGGCAGCGCTGCTGGAAATCGCACTCGGTCAGCACGCCCAGGCCGTCGTGATAACGCAGCATGCCGTTGGTGAAGGCGATCATCTCGCGGCCGCTGTCATAGTTGCGCAGCAGCGAGCGGCCCGCCAGCGCCGCCGGGATCGGCAGGGTGAAGTAGTCGAGCAGCGAGGTGGCCAGGTCGACGTGGCCGTAAGTGCCCTTGTTGATGCGGGGCAACTGGGCCTGCTCCGGTGCGAGCATCAGGTTGAAGCCCCATGAGGACGCCAGGCGCACGCCGTCGATGCCATGCGACTCGTCGGAGGTGATCACCACCAGGGTGTCCTTGAGCACGCCCTGGCGCTCGAGGTTGTCGAGGAACTTGCCCAGCGCGTCGTCGAGGTAGGCCACGGCCGCCTGCTTGGGCGTGTCGTAGCGTTGCAGGTAATCGTCGGGCGCCGAGTAGGGCTGGTGGGTGCCCACGGTCAGCAGGGTCAGCATCCACGGCTGTTTGCTCTTGCGCAGCTGGCTGACGTAGTCCTGCGCGCCTTCGAAGAACGCCCGGTCATCCTTGCCCCAGGGGAACTCGAGGTAGTTGTCGTTGCTGAACCACTCCAGGCCATGTACCGAGCCGAAGCCGATGTGCGGCATGATCCGGTCCTTGGCCATGAAGCGCAGGCCGGCGCCCTGCAGGTAGTGGGTGGCAAACCCGGCCTGCTGCAGTTGCGCAGGCAGGCAGGCCTGGTTGCGCACCTCCTGGGTCAGCAGCTCGACGCCCTTGGGCGTGCCGTTGGCGAGTTTGTCGTAATCGCCACAGAGCATGGCGTACAGGCCACGGATGGTCTGATGGGTGTGCAGGACGTAGTCGGGGGTGTTCATGCCGCGCTCGGCCCAGCGGCTGAGGTTGGGCATCAGCTCCTGGTCGAAGCGGCTGTGCAGGGCTTCGCGGTTGGCCCGCACGTAGGCGCCGGGGATGCCTTCGAGGGTAATCACCAGCAGGTTGCGCGCGCGGCCTGGGCCGTCGAGCATCTTTACCCCGTTGAGGTCGGACTGGGTCAGGCCGTTGCTGGCCAGCGGCGGCACCGGCAGGTCATCGCCCAGCCAGCTATGGGCCTGGCGTTGCACGTTGCCGACCGCCGCCGAGAGCAGCTGGTGCGGCAGGTTGTACTGGCGCCATTGATCGGCGTCCGAAGGCAGCAGGTGTTGGCTGGCCCAATGCGCGCCGAGCAGCAGCACGGGCAGCGCCCAGGCCTTGCGCGGCAGCGCGGCGACGGGCTGGCGCGGCGCCTGCTTGCGCGTCAGCAGCCAGGCCAGCAGGCCGGCGACGAGGGTCCAGGGCAGCCAGGGGTGGGCGAGGGCGCCGCCGGTGGAGTTTTCCATGAACTGAGGGTCGACCAGGTAGCCGAGGTCGGCACTGGTCGGCAACCGGCCGACTGCACTGACCAGCTCGGCCGAGGCGATCAGCAGTGCGCCCCACGCCAGCAATACCGGCAACGCCAACCACCAGGCGCGCCGTTGCAGCAGCAGGATCAGCAGGCTGCCGATCGCCAGGTCGGAGAGGTAGCCGAGCGGGTTGGACCAGCCCAGCACGGCGCGCACGCCGAGTGGAATCAACAGCACCAGCGCGGCCAGGCTGAAAAGCCTGGCGCGGGGGTGGCCGAGCATGTTCTTCACAAAAGCGTCCTTCTTGCCATCAAGCCGTCACAAAAACCTGCTCAATGATAACAGGGGTGGGGCGCGAAGGCGGACGCAGACAATGCCGGTAACCAAAAACGCCGGCCCAGAGAGCGGGCCGGCGTGGTGTTGGCGGTCAGAAGTAGTAGGGGAATTTCAGGCTGAAGGTGAAGTCCGGGGCGTCGTCGGTGAGGCCGATCGACAGGTTTGGCACGATGGTCAGGTTGTCGGTCGCGGCCAGGGTCAGGCCGACGTTGAAGTTGGCCGCGTTGTAGTCGCTGTTGGACAGCTTTTGCCAGTCGCCGCCATCGGGCCTGATCTTGCTCTTGGTGGCGAACTGGTCGGTGACCGAGAACGACATGCTCATCTTCTCGTTCAGGGCAAACGCGATACCGGCACCGATCTGCCAGGAGTTGCCGAGTTTCACGTCGCCGGGGACCTTGCTGCCCTCCGCCGCGCTGATGTCGCTGAACGAATCCTCCAGGTTGTAGGTATAGGACAGGCTGCCGAACAGCACCGCCGGGTCGAAAGTCTTGACCAGCGAGATACCCGGTGTAATCGACCACACACCATTGCCGGTGGGCAGGCTCTCGGGGACTGCGAGGTTGTCGTTGGTGGGGTCCTCGATCAGCTTGATACCGTAAGGGTCTTTGCCGGTCGGTGCCTTGACGCGCAGCGTGACCACCGAATCCGGCCAGTTCTCGGACTCGTCGAGGAACTTGTAGGCAACCCCGAAGTTGACGTCGCCGATGGTCGGGTCGCGGGTGACGGTCGCATCCGATGTCACGGGGCCTGCGCCGCCTGCACCACCCGAGGAATAGGTAGATTCGCGGTAGACCACCGGCACGTTTATGTCGAACTGCCAGCGTTGATCGAGGTTATAGCGGGCCGTCAGGTCCAGGGTCCAGTTGTCCGCCTTGATCCGGTCGAGGTTGATCTGGCCGAGGAAGATCGAGTCCAGTGCGAGAAACCCGTTGAGGGTCAGCGCACGCGTGTCGTAATGGGTATAGGTAATGCCGGTCTCGACACTGAACTTGCCGCCACCGAAGAAGCCACTGGCCTCGTCATACAGGTTGGAGACGCTCTGTGCGGGCTCCGAATCGTCCTTCAGCGACTGGCCATAACCGCTGCCGCCCGTAGTGCCCGGGGCACCGGAGGCCACCGTAGCGCCCTTGACGGGCTCGGCGGGGGATCGGGTCAAGCGTTTGGGCTGGGGTGGGGCGGGTGTCTCTTCAACTTGGCGAACGCGCTGTTCGAGTACCATCAGCGCGTTCTGTTGGGCTTGGTAACGCTCTTTCAACTCCATGAGTTCTTGTTTTAATAATTCGACCTGAGGATCCGCTGCTGCGTAGAGCATTGTCGCCGGGGTCAGGCTAGTCAAACAGACGATAGCTCTGAACGTTAACGATCGGTGCATGGGTTAGCCGTCCCTTCTGACTACATATGATGAGACTGAGCGTAGATCAATATCCTAGCGCGCGAAGACCTTTGAGCTGGTCAAGATTGCCGTTCAACGAAGCGGCGGTGGGGACGTTTTCGCGCATCACCACATTCAACGAGGTGATGTTGCGGACCTGGTTGCCACCGCCAATCAAGGTGGTGTTCTGCATCAGCCCGCCTTGTGCCAGGCGTTGCATGGTCGTGCCTTGGTTGTTGTTGGCAACGATGTTGAGCTGAACGCCGGCTCCGCTGGAAGAAACACTCAAGGCCCCCGCGTCATTGGCGCCGGTCAAGGTCGAACCTGCCGCCAGGACCTGGCCCTGCGGCGGCGTCGCAGGGGCGGCATTGCCCTTGCTGACATTGATATCGACGTTGTTGTAGGCGCTGTTGTTGTCGCCGGCCGCCCGTACCACCTGAGTGACCCCTTGGGTGCTGTTCAGGCCGCTGCCGCCGGTGACGCTGCCAGTGCCTGTGCTGGGTGGGGTGCTGGTGTTTGGCGAACTTGCCGAGCCGGTGCCTTTTTCATTGATCATCGACACATAGAATTGCGGCTTGATGGTCGATTGCTGTACTTGCATCGAGGAGCTGGCGCCGATCACATCGCCCTTGGCGTTTTGCCAGGTACTGGTCATGACCACGCCAAAACTGACGATTCGCCCCGGCATGACATACCGGCCGCGCAAGTTGGCCAACTCCTGATCTTTCAATTCAATCGGTTTTAATGTCTGCGCCTGGGTCGGCAGGCTGGCGGCCAGGCAAAGCATGGCTACCCAGATTGAAGTCTTCATTGCAGGCTCCCGGAGCGTCATGCTCCCTTATCATTAGAAGAAGTCGCTTTGGATGAATCCGAAATCCATCAACTCTGCGTCTTGCACCGGGGTGAAGTTGTTGATGCGGTTCTTGGCGGTAAGGGGTAGCGGTGGGTCGAGCAAGGCGTTGCCCTTGTCGTACCCTTGGCCGATCACGGCAAAGATGATGCCGTTCCAGCCTTTGACGAAGTCTTCGGTCTTGAAGCGTTTGTGGCCGAGTACCGGATCACCGATATACACCCAGCCTTTGTCGACTTTCTGCAGGACCACGAAGTGCTTGTAGCCGCGGATGTCCATGAGGACCACCACGGGAATGCGTACATCGTTGAGGCTTTCTGGCGCTACCTTGTAACCCCGCGCGCGCATGCCGAGGCTTTCGACGTAGCGTTTCATGTCGAGCATCGAGAAACCCTGGGTGCGGACCAGGTCCTGGTCGGCGTGTGCCAGCATGCCTTCGATGATCTGGTGTTCGTCGACGTCGAGCCAGTAGGCTTGGCGCAGGATGGTCCCCAGCGCGGCGGCACCACAACTGAAGTCGGTTTTCTGCTGGACCAGGTCGGCAAACTTGCGCTCGCGCACACTCTGGATCGGCTTGAACACCACGCCCCCTCCCGGCAGTACCGAAAGTGGCATTTGAGCGGCTTCGCTCAGGCTGGCCATGCACAGCAAACACGCCAAGGCGATAATACGCATGATCGGACGCCTTCCTTGTTCGGTTGAAAAAAGGCCCCCCGAAGGGGGCCTCCAGGCCAGACCAATCAGAACGATTGGTTGGAGATGGCCAGCGAGTTGCTTTGCTGGTTGCCGACGCCCGAGGCGACGTTGACGCCCAGGTTGCCGCTGCCGCCATTCACCGAACCACTCAGGGTGGCGGTGTTGGTCACAGGGTTGGCCCAGCCGGTAGGAGTCAGCACTTGGAACGAGATGCTGTTGCTCAACTCATACGCGTTGGCTTCGCTGTAGCTTTTCGAGATGGAGTCCGACGATTCGGAGGACTTCTCGATGGCTTTTTCGAACGAAGAGTCGGCCGACTTGGTGTACGCCGAGTCGTGCGCTTTCTCGTACGAGGAGTCGCTCGACTTGGTGTACGAGCCGTCTTTCGAGTTGGCGTAGGAGGAGTCATAGGACTTCTCGAACGACGAGTCGTAGGCGTTGGCGTGCTCAGCGTTGTACGAAGCATCGAGGTCTGCACCGACCGAGGCACTGGAGCTCTCGCTACGGGTACGGTCGCCACGACCGAAGTTGACGGTGCTCGACCGGGCGGCTTCAGCCGATGCGGTCAAGGACGCAGTCAGAGAACCACTGCTGCTGGCGCTCGAGCTGGCGCTGTGCGAGCCGCTGGCATCCGCGCTGTTGGAACCACTGGCGTTGGCGGCGAACGAACCGCTGGCGTCGTGGCTGCTGGAGCCGCTGGCGTTCCAGCTGTTCGAACCGCTGGCGTCGTAGCTGTGAGAGCCGCTGACGTTCAGGCTCGACGAAGAGCTCTTGTCGATGCTGGCATCAAAGGTCCCGCTGGCCGAGGACGAACCGCTCTTGGTGGTAGTGAGCGTGATCGTGTCGAGGCGGGTGGTGCGGTCAGCGTTGTTGTTGACGGTCAGCGTAGGGCCAGTCTGATCGGCACTGGCGGTGGCGGTGGCATTGCCCAGCCCAGCGTTGGCGTTGGCGATGGCCATGGTGTTTTTCTGCTGGTTCAGATCGCCGCTGGCCACGTTGATGCCCATGTTGCCGTTGCCGCCGTTGGCCGAACCGCTCATCAACGCAGTGTTCTGCGCTGACCAGTTGTTGACGGTGTTGCGGGCGCTGTGTTGGTCAACGCGCGCAGTGGCGGTGGCATTGCCGAAGACGAAGCTGTTGTCCAGGCTGGACTCGGCGGCTGCGTTGGCGATCGCTGCGGCGTTGTCCTGCTGGTTGCCGTTACCGGCCGCCACGTTGATGCCGACGTTGCCGTTGGCGCCGCCGCCGGAGCTGCTCATCTCGGCCGAGTTGATGGTGCCCTGGTTGCTGATCGTGTTGCCAGTGCTGCTTTGGCTGTCGACCGCCCGGGCTTGTGCATCGATATTGAAGCGTGTTGGTGGAGGATTGTTGTTGCCGTTGTGGTGGTTACCACGACGATCGTTTTGATCAGCTTGTACAGCAACAGCCATGACCGCAGCAATTGCGAAAACCAGAGGCTTGATTGCCATCGAGGGTTTCATGGTGATTCTCCGTACTCTGTTTTAGGTTAAGTGTTGTTATTTACTGTTGGGGTCAATCCGCGACCCGTACGCTGAGGGTGTTGGCCGTTTGGTTTCCCACCCCGGCGCTCTGATTCAACTGAATCACCCCACGGCTACCGGTGAAGGCCTGATCACTGGTAGTGATCTGGCGATAGCCAGGTGCAGAGTCAGTTGCATCGGAGTTGTTGAGCAGCGCCACGTTCTGTTGCATGAGGACGCTGTCGTCGATACTTTGCGGCTGGTTGCTGATGCTGATCCGCAAGGCGTTGGCTTGCTGGTTGCCGGCGCCGGCGCTCTGGTTGACACCCACCACGCCGTTGCCGCCGCTGAAGGCATCGCCCTGGATGCTCGAGCGGGCATCCATGTTGGGGTTCTGAGGGCTGCGCAGTTGCTGACGGATCTGGGTGGTGGCGGTGGCGTCGGGGCCGACCGCGATGGCGCGAGCGTTGGCCTGTTGCTGTTGATCGCCGGCGGCCTGGTTGACCGTGAGATTGCCCTGGTAGCGAGCACCGGAATTGTCGATGGTCGCGGTGTTGCTGACGGGAGATTGAGCGAAGGCCGGTGCGCTGCACAGCGTGGCCAGGATCAGCAGCGTGTGCTTCATCTCATTTGCCCCCGTTCAAGACATTGAGGGCACCCAGGCCCTTCTGGACGCTGGAGTTGACCATGTTGGAAATGCCGTTGCCGGAGCCTGGGCCACGGCCGCCGGCGAGATTGGGCAACTGGGTCTGGTTGCCGATGTTGCCGCCGAGGTTGTTGGTCTGCTGGGTGATCAACGAACTGATACCGGCGCCGCTGCTGATGCTGGCGAAATCGCCATCGCTCAGCTCGTTGGTTTGCCGGAGTACATGCTCGGAGGGGTTGGTATTGACGGTGACCGGATTAGGGTCGGGGATCAGCGGGCCACGGACGGCGTTGCGCGTTTGCACGTCGCGAATGATCACGATACGGCCGTCTTGTTCAGCCTGAACAGGCAGGCTTACGCTTGACCCGAGTGCACAACCGACCAGCAGGAGGCGATAAATGCCTTTGTCGAATTTCCCCACGATGGCAATTCCTTCTTTCTGAGGGCTGGCCTGTTCAGCGTTGTGAACAAGAGAGCAGAAGGCGTGCCGGTTTTGACTATTGCTTGGTTTTCAAGGGGTTGGGGGATTTGCAGGCGGGCGCCGGGATTTTTCTGTATCAGCGCTGAGACAGTTTTTCCGCAAACTGCTGCCTGGCCCGGCAGTGGGGCTGCCTGGGGGGGATTTTGCCGGTGTGTTTCACGCGGTTAACAGTGGCCCCGAATCTGCGGGGTAAGGCGCAAATCCGGGGACTATGGCCCGCGTGTGTGTGTCAGTGGCTTAACACTCGGTGGGGCAAATCGGCGTTTTCCCCTCGAGGAGCCGCTCGACCGCAGTCAGTACCGCCGCGCTGCGTTGCTGCCAATCGCCACCAATCACCTGCAGCGGTTGCTGATGGCGTTGCAGCCAGGCGAGGCTGTCGGCGAAAAAAGCCTGGCGCTGGGGCAATGCCGGTTGGCAGCGTTGGCCATCACCCACCCAGCACACGCCGACCGGGTCGAGTAGCAGGTGCAGGTCGTAGGTGCGCGCCAGCAGCGCCTGCTCGATCCAGGCCGGGCAGTCGCCGAACAGCGCCTGGCTCCAGAGGATGTTGCTGAGCAGGTGGGTGTCGAGGATCAGCAGTTCAGGCCGGCGGGCACGGGCGCTGTCTTCCCAGGCCAGTTGCCCACGGGCGATCGCGGGGATATCCGCATAGCAGGTGTCGCGGGCGTGTTCGTCGATAAAATGACGCACGTATTCGCCGACCAGTTCGCCGCCGAAGTGCGCCTGGATCTCCCCGCTGAGCCAGCTCTTGCCGCTGGACTCCGGGCCGCACAGCACCAGGACCTTCATGCCTGCACCAGTGCCGGGTCGCGCCGCCACTCCAGCCAGCCGCGCACGGCGATCAGGGTCAGCACGGCGAACAGGCCGGCAGTGAAATACAGTTGCTGGTGCAGGTATTGGCCGATGTAAACCACGTCGACCACCATCCACAGCAGCCAGCACTGCAGGCGTTTTTGCGCCATCCACAGTTGCGCGACCAGGCTGAAACCGGTGAGCGTGGCGTCCAGCCAGGGCAGGACGGCGTCGGTCCAGAAGGCCATGGCCGAGCCGAGGGCGATGCTCAGCAGCAGGCCGCCGGCCAGCCCGGCGACCACCGCGGGGGTCGCCAGGCGTGAGACCTGGCGGGCGTCCTCGACCCGTCCCGGACGCTTCCACTGCCACCAGCCGTACACCTGCAGCACCGCGTAGGCGAGTTGCAGGAGCATGCCCGAATACAGCTTCACCTCGTAGAACAGCCAGCCATAGATCAGCACCATCACCAGGCCGATCGGCCAGCACCAGGCGTTCTGTTTGACGGTAAGCCAGACGGCAATGACGCCGAGGATGGCGGCGCTGAGTTCGAGGCCGGACATCGGCGATCCTTGGGCAGGGAAAGGGCGCGATTGTAGCGTGCGGGGGGAGGTGGTGTAAGGGGCAGGCGTGCTGTGTCAGTGCTGGCCTCATCGCGGGTGAACCCGCTCCTACAGGGATCACGCCCAACCTGTAGGAGCGGGCTTGCCCGCGATGAGGCTTGCGCCGACAGACCCTGGTGTCTACACCCTGAACTGGCGCAACAGCTGTTCCAGCTCCTCACTCAATTGCGTCAATGCCACCCCGGCATCGCTCGACTGGCGGGCCGCCTCGGCGGTTTCCAGCGACAACCCGGCCGTCTCGGTGACATTGCGGTTGATCTCTTCGACCACATGCGACTGCTGCAGGGTGGCGCTGGCGATCGAGGCATTGAGCGCGGTGAGGTTGTGCAGCACCTGGCTGATGGCATCCAGGCTGGTGCCGGCCTCGCGGGCCTGCTCGACTGTCTGGCGTGAGGCTTCACTGCTGGTGTCGATGGCCCGCACGGCGGCTTCGGACTGGCCCTGCAGGTGCTCGATCATGGTCTGGATTTCGGCGGTGGACTGCGCCGTACGCTGCGCTAGCAGTCGCACTTCGTCGGCGACCACGGCAAACCCGCGGCCCTGTTCACCGGCCCGCGCGGCTTCGATGGCGGCATTCAAGGCGAGCAGGTTGGTCTGCTCGGCAATCGAACGGATCACCTCGAGCACGCCGCCGATCTTGTTGCTGTGCCCGGCCAGCTCGCGAATCACCTGCACGGCCTGGTCGATCGTGGCCGAGAGCCGGTCGATCTGCTGCAGGCTGCCATGAATCGCCTGCTGGCCATGGCTGACCTGCACTTGCGCCGCGCGCATCTCGCTCGCCGCCTGCTCGGCGTTTTTTGCCACGTCCTGCACGGCATAGGTGACTTCGTTGACCGCGGTGGCCACCTGGTCCATCTGCAGCGACTGCTGGGTGCTACGTTGTTGCGCCTGGCCGGCGTTGTCGCCGACGTGGCCGGCGGACTGGGCGAGGGCATGCGCGGCGCCCTGCAATTGGCCGACCACACCCTGCAACTTGCCGTTGAAGCGGTTGAAGTGCTCGCCCAGATGGCTGATTTCGTCCTTGCCGTGGGTGTCCAGGCGATGGGTCAGGTCGCTTTCACCGCTGGCGATAGTGCCCATGGCCTGCACCGCCTCGCGCAAGGGCTGGGCGATGCTGCGGGCGATGAGCATCACCAGCAGGGCCATCAACAGGGCAATGCCCAGGCCCAACAAGCAGGCATCGCGCACTTGCCGGGCGAATTCGGCCTGGACGTCGTCGATGTACACGCCCGAGCCGATGATCCAGCCCCACGGCTTGAACAACTGAATGTAGGAGGTCTTGGCCACCGGCTCGCTGGCGCCGGGCTTGGGCCAGCGGTAATCGACCGGGCCGGCACCCTGGCTGCGCGCCAGGCTGACCATTTCGTTGAATACGGCAAAGCCGTCGGGGTCGCGGATCGCCGCCAGGTCCTGGCCATCGAGCTTGGGGTTGGCCGGGTGCATGATCATCCGCGGCGTCAGGTCGTTGATCCAGAAGTAGTCGTTGGCGTCGTAGCGCAGCCCGCGCACCACCTGCAGGGCTTGTTGCTGCGCCGCTTCACGGCTGAGCGTGCCGGCGGCTTCCAGGCCCTGATAGTAGCCGAGCACCCCGGCGGCGGTCTCGACCACGTGCTGGGTCTTTTCTGCCTTGGCCCGGTACAGGTCGCCATGGATCTGGCGCAGCATCAGCAGGCCCAGCACCACCAGCATGGCCACGGCCACCAGCAGGATCAGCCACAGGCGGCGGCTGATCGACATCGACCTCAAGGTCTTCATTAATAGGGCACTCCCGGATAATTCTTGTTATTGAGGTGCATCCAAGCATGCTTTGTCGCCGCCCCACACCCGACCAACGGCTAAGTGCCTGGCGCGACATTCCATGAAGTTTGCGCGCATGCCTAAATCAGGTTGCTCTGATAGCATCTCGGCCGCACAAGATGAAACCTTTAGCCGGCGCGCGCTTTTCCGCTGGCCTTAGCACCAGCAGGCGCTGTAAAACAGCCGCGCCGCGTGCGGCAACTATCAGCAAATCAAGTACAAGGGGCCTGCAAGCAGCAGCGTCCCATCGGGGGAATGATGGATTTTTGGAGTGCCATTCAGGCAATCATCTTAGGCGTCGTCGAAGGGCTGACCGAGTTCTTGCCGATCTCGAGCACCGGCCACCAGATCATCGTCGCCGACCTGATCGGCTTTGGCGGCGAGCGGGCCATGGCGTTCAACATCATCATCCAGCTGGGGGCGATCCTGGCGGTGGTGTGGGAGTTCCGCCGGAAGATCTTCGACGTGGTGCTGGGCCTGTCCAGCCAGCCGAGCGCACGGCGCTTCACCGGCAACCTGCTGGTGGCGTTCATGCCGGCGGTGGTGCTCGGCGTGCTGTTTGCCGACTTCATCCACCATCACCTGTTCAACCCGATCACCGTGGCCGCGGCCCTGGTGGTGGGCGGGGTGATCATGCTCTGGGCCGAGCGCCGCGAGCATCGGATCGAGGTCGACCATGTCGATGAGATGCACTGGACCCATGCCCTGAAGATCGGCCTGGTGCAGTGCCTGGCGATGATCCCGGGGACTTCGCGCTCCGGCTCGACGATCATTGGCGGCCTGCTGTTCGGCCTGTCGCGCAAGGCGGCTACCGAGTTTTCGTTCTTCCTGGCGATGCCGACCATGGTCGGCGCGGCGGTGTACTCGGGCTACAAGTACCGTGACCTGTTCCAGCCGGCGGACCTGCCGGTGTTCGCCATCGGCTTCGTGGTCTCGTTCATCTTCGCCATGATCGCGGTGCGCGCGTTGCTCAAGTTCATCGCCAACCATAGCTACGCGGTGTTCGCCTGGTACCGCATCGTCTTCGGCCTGCTGATCCTGGCGACCTGGCAGTTCGGCTGGGTCGACTGGGCGACGGCGCAAGGCTGACATGGCCAAGGCGCAAGCGGCGCCACGGCGTGACCGTGGGCGCGAGGAGGGCATCCGCAATGTGCGCCTGAAGCTGGTCGCGCTCGCGGCGCTGTGCCTGTTGCCAGGGCTGGGCGCCGCGCAGATGGCCTGGCAGGGTGAGTCGTGGGTGCCGCTGGCGGCCTATCCGTTGCTCAGCCTGATCAGCCTGCTGTTGTACTGGCAGGACAAACAGCAGGCCCGCGCCCAGGCGTGGCGCACCCCTGAAAAGGTGCTGCATGCCAGCGAGCTGTGCGGCGGCTGGCCGGGGGCGTTGTTGGCCCAGCAGTTGTTTCGGCACAAGACCCGCAAGGTGTCGTTTCAGCTGACGTTTTGGGGGATTGTCGCGTTGCATCAGCTGTTCTGGGTCGACCACCTGCTGTTGGGTGGTCGCTGGCTGGGCGCGATCTTCTAGGCGTCAGCTCATCGCGGGCAAGCCCGCTCCTACAGGGGCGCCCCAGATGTTGGAAACCGCCCATCATCTCTAGGAGCGGGCTTGCCCGCGATGAGGCCCGGCCGGCCAGCACACCAATCAGATCAGCAACCCCACCTGCAACCGCTTGGGCAAGCGCCTGACCACCAACTGGTGCGAGCGCTGCAGCAACTCTGTCAGCTCCTCGCGCCCCATCGCATACGGCGGTGCCACGCTGATCCAGCGCGCCCGCGCCAAATACGGCGCAGGCCGCACGCCCGGCCGATCGACATAACCGAGAAACAGCGCATCGTCGACCTTGAACGACAATCCCGCCCCGGCCAGGTCCATCACCGCGAACATCTTGTTCTCCGCCACCGAGAACACCCGGATCCCGCCCCACTTGTAATCCTCGCGTGCCCCCGGCAGGCCCAGGCAAAATGCCGCGACCTGCTCTTCGGTCATCTTCCGCTCAGACATAACGCTCCCCACAGGCTTCGAACGAAGCCGCCAGATGATCGATCCACACCCGTACCGCCGGCAATACGCCACGCCGATGCGGGTACACCGCTTGCAGCCAGCCGCCCGGCAGCGACCACTCCGGCAACAGCCGCACCAGCTCGCCCCGCGCCAGCTCTTCCTCGCAATACATGCTCGGCAGCGCGGTAAAGCCCAGCCCGTCGAGCACGGCCGCCTTGCGCACGACAAAGTCGTCGATCGCCAGCCGTGGCTCCAGGGCCAGCTCCTGCTGACGCCCGTCTGGGCCTATCAGGCGCAGGTGCACCAAGCGATCGGCCTCCGCCGCGCCGAGCACCGGCAACCCGGACAGCTGTGACGGATCATTGAGGCCCTCAGCAAAGCCCGGCGCCGCCACCAGGTGCATTTGCGCCTGGCGCAGGCGGCGGGTGACCAGCGCCGGGTCCTCATCACCCAGGTCGCGCACGCGCAGGGCGACGTCGACCCCTTCGGAGATCAGGTCGACGCGGCGATTGATCAGGACCATGTCCAACTGCACCAGCGGGTGCAGCTCGAGGAAACGGCTGATCACTTTCGGCAAGTAGGCGTGGGCCAGCGCCACCGGGCACGACACCCGCAACCGGCCGCGCGGCTCGCTGGTCATGCTGGCCACGGCTTCGTCGGCCATTTCCGCTTCCAGCAGCATGGCCTGGCAATGGTGCAGGTAACGCTCGCCGACGGCGGTCAGCTTCAGTTGCCGGGTCGTGCGCTGCAGCAGGCGTGTGCCCAGGCGCTCCTCGAGCTCGGCAATGCGCCGCGACAGGCGTGACTTGGGGATGCCCAGCAAACGCCCGGCCGCGGCGAACCCGCCGGCTTCGACGACGCGGGCAAAGTAGAACAGGTCATTGAGGTCTTGCATGGGGCCGTCTCATCGTTCCATCAGTAGGACAAACTAATGCATTTTTGCCGACTTATCAGCTATTCGATGGTTCTATAGGATTCTCTCCATCGTGATCGCCTACTGCTGCGGTCTTCATTACAGGAGAGTCCCATGAAACTGCTGCACATCGATTCGAGCATCCTCGGCGACAATTCCGCCTCCCGTCAGCTCAGCCGCGAAGTGGTCGAGGCCTGGAAGGCCGCCGACTCGAGCATCGAAGTGGTCTACCGTGACCTGGCTGCTGACGCCATCAGCCACTTCTCCGCCGCCACCCTGGTTGCCGCTGGCACCCCAGAAGACATGCGCGATGCCGCCCAGGCCTTCGAAGCCAAGCTGAGCCAGGAAACCCTCGCAGAGTTTCTCTCGGCCGACGCTGTAGTGATCGGCGCCCCGATGTACAACTTCGGCGTACCGACCCAGCTCAAGGCGTGGATCGACCGCGTGGCCGTTGCCGGCCAGACCTTCCGCTACACCGAAGCCGGCCCTGAAGGCCTGTGCGGTGACAAGAAAGTGGTGCTGGTGTCCACCGCGGGCGGCCTGCACGCTGACCAGCCGACCGGTGCCGGCCATGAAGACTTCCTCAAGGTGTTCCTCGGCTTCATCGGCGTGACCCAGCTGGACATCGTCCGCGCCCAGGGCCTGGCCTATGGTCCGGAGCACCGCAGCGCCGCCATCGAGGCCGCACAGGCGCAGATTGCCGGTGAGCTGTTCGCCGCCGCTTGATCCCCGCGTGCACCAAAGCCGGCTGTCGCCTCGTGCGCCAGCCGGCTTTTTTCATCCAGTTTTCATCTGCCGTGGCACGCAGGGGCTCTATGCTGGCGCTAACCTACCGCACGCGCGGGGAGACGCCGCCATGACCCGTATCCGTGTGCTCCTGGCCTTGCTGCTGCTCGGCAGCCTGCAGGCCCACGCCGACGCCGCGCCCTGGGTGGCGGGGCTGCACCGCTTGCAGCTGGCCGACCCTGTGGATGCCCGGCCGATGCAGGCGCTGGCGTTCTATCCCACTAACGCCGACACCCACAGCCTGCGCATCGACGGTTACCCACTGCGCGTGGCCGAAGAGGCGCCCGTTGCCTTGGGGCAGTTCCCATTGCTGGTGGTCTCCCATGGCAACACCGGAAGCCCGCTGGCCTTGCACGACCTGGCCACGGCGTTGGCCCGTCAGGGTTTCGTGGTGATTGCCCTGACCCACCCCGGTGACAACGCTCTCGACCACAGCCGTCTGGGCACGCTGAGCAACCTCTACGGGCGCCCGCTGCAAGTCAGTGCGGCAATCACGGCGGCGCGCGCAGACACCTTGCTCGGCCCCTACCTGAACGACGGCAAGGTGGGCGTTATCGGCTACTCCGCCGGCGGCGAGACGGCCTTGATCCTGTCGGGCGCGCAACCCGACCTGGACCGCCTGCAGCGTTACTGCCAGGAGCGTCCCAACGATGCCGATGCCTGCAAGACCCACGGCGTGCTGATCTCCGACCGCAGCGAACTCACCCCCCAGGCCGACCCTCGGGTGGGCGCGGTGGTGTTGATGGCGCCGCTAAGCCTGATGTTCGGCCGCCACGCCCTGAGCAGCGTGCATGTCCCGGCGCTGATCTACAGCGGCGACAACGACCAACTGCTGGCGCTGGAGCACAATGCCGATGCCCTGGCCCGCAAGCTGCCGGTGACCCCGGATTATCGACTGCTGGCCGGTGCCGGGCACTTCGTGTTCATGGCGCCGTGCGATAGCGAGCAGCACGCGCACATGCCGGCGCTGTGCAACGATGCCGAAGGCGTCGACCGGCGTCAGATCCATCGCTCGTTGCAGCGTGAAACCGCCGACTTCTTCACCCAGGCGCTGGGCGCGCCGGAGCCGGCCGAGCGCTCAGCTGCGGCGGCTGCGCCGGCTCAGCAGGAGCACCAGGCCCACCCCTGACAGGGCGAGCAGGGCTGCGACGCAGAAGATCGAGGTGTAGCCCAAGTACACCGCGATGGCGCCCATCACCGGTCCAGCGATGGCCAGCGACAGGTCGAAGAACACCGCATAGGCGCCCAGCCCCGCGCCTCGGCTACTGGGCGGCACCTGCTTGATCGCCTCGACGCCCAGCGCCGGATACACCAGCGACAGGCCAAACCCGGTCAGGCCAGCCCCCACCAGCGCCCACGACGGTGCAGGTGCCAGCCAGAGCAGGCAAAGCCCGATCACTTCGGTGGCCATGCAGCTGACCGCTACCGCATAGCCGCCAAAGCGGTTGACCGCGTTGACGAACAACAACCGCGAAATGATGAAGCACACGCCGAAGGCGCTCAGGCACAAGGCCGCGCCGGTCCAGCCGCGCTCCAGGTAATAGAGGGTGATGAAGGTGGTGAGCGTGCCGTAGCCGATCGACGCCAGCATCAAGCCCATCCCGCACGGCGCCACGCGCGCGAACGCCGACCAGAACGGCAGGCGCTCCCCGCGCACCACGATCACGTCGGGGCGTGTGCGCAGGGCCAGCAGGCCGATGCCCGCCATGATCACCAGCAGCGGCCCGAGTACGCTGAAGTCCAGGCTGTCCACCAGCAGCACCCCGACCGGCGCGCCGATGGCGATCGCGCCGTAGGAGGCGATGCCGTTCCAGGAAATCACCCGCGCGGTGTGCTCGGCGCCGACCTGGCTGATGCCCCAGCTCGAGGTGGCGACACCGATCAGCCCTTGCGAAATCCCCAGCAGCAGGCGGCCGACCAGCAGCAAGCCCAGGCTCAGCGCCGGCAGGCTCAGGGTCCAGGCCGACAGCAAGGTCAGCAGCCCGCAGCTGACGATGCCGATCAACCCATAGCCAATCGCCCGCTTGCCCCCCAGGCTGTCCGCCACCCGCGCGGCGAACGGCCGGCTGAGCAGGGTCGCCAGGTATTGCAGGCCGATGGTCACCCCGGCCACCACTGCGCCAAAGCCCAGCTGGTCATGCACATAGCTGGGCAGCACCGCGATCGGCAAGCCGATGCAGAGGAAGGCAATAAAGGTGAAGAAGACGATCGACAGGATCTGCCGAGTAACGCTGACGTTATTGCTGGGGGAGGGTGCTTGCGCAGTCATGGGCTCGTTCGCGGGAGGGCGGTTGGGCGTGAAACCATGATGGCCATTGTACGGGGGAAAAGAAAGCAGGCTAACTAGTTTTTCGTGAGCGGTACCCACATCCGGGACCCGCTTGAAGCTGGGGCCGCAAAAGCGGCCCCAGAAGCATCGGTCTTAGACCACGACACCCTGGCTGCGCAGGTAATCGTCGTAGGTACCGCTGAAGTCCACCACACCTTCGGGCGTCAGCTCGATGATGCGGGTGGCCAGCGACGACACGAACTCACGGTCGTGGCTGACGAACAGCAGGGTGCCCGGGTAGTTTTCCAGCGCCAGGTTGAGCGCCTCGATCGACTCCATGTCCAGGTGGTTGGTCGGTTCGTCCATCACCAGTACGTTGGGCTTTTGCAGGATCAGCTTGCCGAACAGCATACGGCCTTGCTCACCACCGGAAATCACCTTGACCGACTTGAGGATCTCGTCGTTGGAGAACAGCATCCGGCCCAGGGTGCCACGGATCATCTGCTCGCCCTGGGTCCACTGGCCCATCCACTCGAACAGGGTGGCGTCGTCTTCGAAGTCGTGCGCATGGTCCTGCGCGTAGTAGCCGACTTCGGCGCTGTCGGTCCACTTGACCGCACCGGCGTCCGGCTTCATTTCACCGACCATGGTGCGCAGCAGGGTGGTCTTGCCGATACCGTTGGGGCCGATGATCGCGACGCGCTCGCCGGCTTCTACGGTGAAGCTGAAGTCCTTGAACAGGACTTTTGCGTCGAACGCCTTGGCCATCTTCTCGACGGTCACGGCCTGACGGTGCAGCTTCTTGTTCTGCTCGAAGCGAATGAACGGGCTGACCCGGCTCGACGGCTTGACCTCGGCCAGCTGGATCTTGTCGATCTGCTTGGCACGCGAGGTGGCCTGCTTGGCCTTGGACGCGTTGGCCGAGAAGCGGCTGACGAAGGTCTGCAGTTCGGCGATCTGGGCCTTTTTCTTGGCGTTGTCCGACAGCAGCTGCTCGCGCGACTGGGTGGCCGCGGTCATGTACTCGTCATAGTTGCCCGGGAACAGGCGCAGCTCGCCGTAGTCCAGATCGGCCATGTGGGTGCAGACGCTGTTGAGGAAGTGCCGGTCGTGGGAAATGATGATCATGGTGCTGTTACGCGCCGTGAGAATGGTTTCCAGCCAGCGAATGGTGTTGATGTCCAGGTGGTTGGTCGGTTCGTCGAGCAGCAGCACGTCCGGATCCGAGAACAGCGCCTGGGCCAGCAGCACACGCAGTTTCCAGCCTGGAGCGACTTCGCTCATCGGGCCGTTGTGCTGTTCCAGCGGAATACCCAGGCCCAGCAGCAGCTCACCGGCGCGCGAATCGGCGGTGTAGCCGTCCATTTCGGCGAACTCGGTCTCGAGCTCGGCGACGGCCATGCCGTCTTCTTCGCTCATTTCTGGCAGCGAGTAGATGCGGTCACGCTCGGCCTTGACCTTGAACAGTTGCTCGTGGCCCATGATCACCGTGTCGATCACGGTGAAGTCCTCGTAGGCGAACTGGTCCTGGCGCAGCTTGCCCAGGCGGGTGTTCGGCTCGAGCATCACTTGGCCGCCGGACGACTCCAGGTCGCCGCCGAGGATCTTCATGAAGGTCGACTTGCCGCAGCCGTTGGCGCCGATCAGGCCGTAGCGGTTGCCGTTGTTGAATTTGACCGAGACGTTCTCGAACAGCGGCTTGGCGCCGAATTGCATGGTGATGTTAGCGGTGGAGATCAAAGGGCTTACCTATCAATAACTTACGTGGCTTCGTCGCAGCTTCGGACCAATTTCGGACCAATCTGAAGCTTTTCCAGCTCCTGCCAGTCGTTGGACGAGTTAATCCAGCGCGCATACGTCGATAAGAGCATCTGCACGCTATGCCCGAGCTGTTGGGCGATGAATGCGGGGTTGAGACCAGACATTAAGCATATTGTCGCATAGGTGTGGCGGCAGTTATACGGTGGACGGTACCTGATCCCCAACCCTTTGATGACCGGCCGCCATTGGTGGTGCAGATCTGAGGTCTGCTTGACATAATCGCCGTTCTTCCCTGGTGGGAAGACGAATGGAGATTCAGTGAATTGCCCCTTACCTAGCTTCCGTCGCTCGGCGTACTCCCTCGCGAATTCTAGGGCGTGCAGCGCTCTCTCGTTCAGCAACACGAACCTATCCCTGCCGGTTTTAGTCCGCTCCTCAACTATCCCCAGCGCGATCGTCCGCCGCACGCGCCGGCAGTTGAATGGCCTCCGCAGGATTCCGCGTGATGAGCCCGTCCAAGACAGCAGCACGGAGAATGGTCGACAGCTTCACCATCGCGTTGCGCTTGACCGAAGAAGATGTCCAGTCCATCGCCGCGACGATTCGGCGAAGCAGGGTTGTGGTGATCAGATCGATTCGAACCAGGGCGAGGTGAGGGACCCAGTACAAGTTCGGGGTGCCTTTGTAGTTGAGGCGGGTGCCGGCGGTGATTTCCCGACTGTCCAGCCATAGCTGCGCGTATTCGCCGAAGGTCGGGACGCCGCCCACAACCGCGGCGGAGCTTGGAAATAGCTCCGCGTATTTGTCGTGATCGAGGAGGTTAAACTTGATCAGGCTGGTTACTTGATCGCGAAGCTGGGATGCAGCCTTGATGCCTTTTTGTGTCGGGGGGTAGGGAAGGGTCTCACTTCGGCGAGAACCTTCCCACATGAACCGGAGCCTGAGCGAGCCATAGTGGACGTCAATGCCTGGGGGTAAATCCATTGGCTTTCCAGCCATTCGTCATACCTCTTTTTGCTGTAGATGATCCGGCCGCCGTGTTTCATCCAGACGCCTTAGGGGATTGCCCCCCGCAGGCGCCGGCCTTCAAGGGCGCGTTTGGTGCAGCCGATCAGCTCGGCCATCAGCTTTTCAGTGACCTTGTCGACCTCAGCGGTTTCTTGGGCTTTCATGGGATGGTCTCCACGCCGCCGGTGGCGGCAGTTTGGTGGTCAGGCCAGCAGCACTTCGCGCACGACTTCCCAGAGTCGCGCGGCGGGCCACTGGTAGCGATCAAAGTCTGTGTCCGGCTGGATGCCGTAGCGGCAGGTGGAGTGGGCGCCTCGCCGGTAGTCGCCGCGCTTCTGCATGATCGTGGCCACACGGCCATCTCCGCCAGGCTCGGTGCGGTGGAATTCGTAGGCCTGGGTGTTGTAGTCGTTGCCGGCCTCGATCTTGAAGGTGGTTTCGTGCACCAGGTCTGCGCGTCCGTCCGGTGTCCATGGCCGACCGCCGCTGGCGGTGCGCTTGCCTTCGTGCAGGTACAGAACAAACTCACCATCGGGGTTGCTCATCATCCAGTAGCAGTGGTTGATCTGCGTGCCGACCAGCACCCGGGAAATGAAGTTGAAGCGGTGATCGTGGATGGCCGAATGCTCGAAGCAGCTGCGTCGCGGCAGGTCAGGATGCCAAACATGCAAGCGCTGCTCGCCCTGCAGCTGGACCTGAACGAAGCCCAGGTCGTGAAGAGTGATCTTGTCGGTCATCACGTTATCGATGATCATAAAAGCGATTCCTTGTTTCGACAGGAAGTGAAAAGATCTAAAGGGGAAGGAATGGACATACAAAACTTAGAAAAGATGAAACTTTCAGTTGCTGCTAATATTGGTGCGGGTCTGTTTGGGCTCGTCATCCCTGGATTCTTAATTGTGTTTCTATGGGATGGAGCATTGTTCGAAAGGCTCGATTTCTGGAAGCTTTTTGTATTGTCTGTTGGGATATGCTTACCTGCGTTTTTACTTCCTTTCGGATTTTCTGGTTTGTTCCACAGAATTATTAGTCATGACCATCCCGAGCTGGTTTCGCTTTGGGGTGCGCCGGTTGACTGGTACCTGCGGCATGCATTCAATAACGCCATAAACATGTATACGGTTGTGTTTATAGGTTGGCTGTTTGACTTGTCGGTTTCTGGCCTTGTTTGGGTCGTATTTTTTTGTACCATTCAAGGGGCGTTATTGGAGTTATTCCATTTCTGGTTTTTTAAAAGGAATCCAAGCGCGTTGTTTAGTGTTTGGTTTTTTCTGGAGTCAAAGCAAGGTGTTCAGGAGATTGATGCCCCAACAGGGTAAAGCCTATTGATTAAGCTCTTCCCGAGGTAGGGTTGAGTCTTAAAATGCTTGTATCAGCTCCTTCGGCACCTGGACGGTATCGCCGAGCTTGTGGGCTACGATGGCGCGGCATGCTGCTGGCAGTGCCAGCTCCGAACCTTGGGCAACGTCTTTGCCGTCATGAGTGATCCAGGCCGCCCAGAAGTCACCGTCGTGCTGCGGGCAGTGCAGGCTGACGTTGTGCTTCTCGACCAGCAGGCCACCCAGCGCCCAGTCCTCCCACGGGTTGTACCGCTCAGTGCGCTCGGTCACCGTGGCGCGGTACCGGGCGAACACTCGCCAGGGCACGCCGTTGTAGCCGGGCTCGGCCAGGTGCAGATCCAGCCCTTCAGCCTTGCCGACTGCCCACCCCAGCGCCTCGCCGACCAGGTCTTTCGTCTTCACGTTGATCAGGTTGGTCATCGCTGAACCTGCAGCGCGATATCGATCGCCATTCTTTTTGCCTGATCCTCTTCTTGGACACTCGGGTTGGTCAGCCTGACTGCTCCGTACGTCTTGTTGCCCATGAATCCTTCTTCGACATAGATGTCCCTTCCGCCGAATGGCAAGACCTCAACCACCACCTTTCGGAATTTGCTCAGCATGAAGTCCAAGCGCTGCGTATCAGTGAACTCGCTCACAGCTCATCCCTCTCATCAATCCAGCGCCCAGGCGCCACATGGCGAGGCAAGGCAAATGCCTCACCAAGCGATGCAACGACGATTGCGCGGCAGGCGGCTATGTCGATTGTTTCTCCTCCGCAGACCACGTCACCGACTCTTGCCGAGAACGCATATCCGGGAAGCAGCTCATCGAAGCGCACCCTATGGGTTAGTATTTGTTCGCTGGCCAATCGGCTGTCCGATGTGGGGCTAAAGTGCTTGAAAACGCTTCCGCCAATTGCCAGTCGAACCCCGGATTCAGTCATCCGAGCCTGTTTACCGCTCGCCACCAGGGTGCAGTAGTCGAGCGCATGCCCGGTCAATTCCCTGGCTCTGACTTCAACCATTTCACTCACATCGAATACCTCAGTTGATTCCAGCGCCCAGGCGCCAGTGCGGGTGTAGCTCCGTTGTCCTGCTGTTCGTGCGGGGAGAGCTGGCGCTCGTTGCCGGCCTGGTGAGTGCTTCCGGCCACGCCATTCTGTTGCGAGCAGTTCTTCCCGCAGCTCTCTTCCCACTGGGTCGAGCCTGCGCAGTTGGTGAAGTACCTGGCCCGGCCACCGTCGTGGAAGCGGTAGACGGTGCAGCCATCGACCTTGAAGAGCCGGTCAACCTTGAAGTCGGAACCGGCGCGCGTGGTTGATTCGGCTTCCCCTTGGCAGCCGGCCAAGGTGGCCAGCAGCAGGAGGCAGAGGGCGAGGCGGGTCATGGCTGCACCTCGTCGTTGTAACGCTTGTAGTCCTCGCCGAACTCCCAGCAGTAGGTCGCCGGCCATGCGCCTGGCGTGCCTTCCTCGACGAATACGTATCGGTGCGCAAACTCGCCCGATCGGTCCGGCACCGTCTTGCACCATTTGTGCTGCGGGCCGCCCAGGAACCAGCCTGGGCATTCCTTCACGGCTTCAGCCATGAACACATCGAGGTCGTGATGGCCCTTGCTCATTGCGATGTAGGTGTCGCTGCCGACGCTCTGATCCATTCAGTTCGCGTGGGGGAACGGGGAAAACATCCCGGATCATACCCTCGACGCTTGGTGATGTTTTTTTGCTACCATCCGCCTTTTTTCTGGGAGGGGAAGAAATGAGAATTCGGATACCTATGGCACCTGCCAAGAAAAGAGATGAATTTGAGAATTTAGAAGATTTATGGGGGGTGTTGTCTCGGGAGGATTTAGACAGCATGAAATCAAAGGCTGTCGGTGCCTGGTATTGGCTGAAGAGTAAATATGTATACTTATTGGCGGCGGGAGCTATTTTCGTTATTGCTTTTATCGTTGGGGCTGCTCTCTATCACTTCCAGTTTGGTGCTGATATACCTTGGTTTAAAATACGAAACTATGAGTCGGCCGCTTACTGGGGGCAGATTGGGGATTTTGTTGGTGGTATATTAAATCCGCTCCTGAGTTTTGTGGCGTTTTTGGCGGTTTTAATTAACTTGGTGCTGCAGAGGCAGGACTTGGCACTCGCACGAGAAGAGGCACGGGAAGCAAATAAAAATCAGCGGTTGCAAAGTAGGATATTCGAGAAGCAGAATTCCGCAGTAGAGAGGCAAAATTTCGAATCTACTTTTTTCCGACTTTTGGATACCCATCGTCAGCAGGCTTTATTGGTTAGGGTGCAGGTGCGTAATACCAACGAAGTAATAACTGGTGAGAAATGCTTTGCTTGGGTTAAAAATTCGTTTCTCCCAAGGGCTACGCATGGGAAGAATGAGGTCGATCTTATCAAGGTAAACGTTGAGACTTACTCCGAAAACTACTCCATAGGAATGTCTAGCTACTTTAGAAATCTACATCAGCTTTTAAAGTTTATTGAAAGCTACGGCGCTACTAGTGGGCTGCGAGAAAGTGCTCTTCCAGGTATGCGTATTCGCAAAAGTGTTAGAAATTACTCAGATCAACGTGTGTATGCAAGCATTCTCAGAGCGCAATTAAGCAATGACGAGATGTGTTGCATTTTTATTAATTGCCTCAGCGAAAAGGGAAGTGGGTTAAAGTATTTTGTAGAGAAATATTCAATGCTCAAGGGGGCTCAGTTACCTGATCCGTACAGGGATGATAAGGTTAAAGCATTGTATCAAGATATCGCTTATGCAGATGGCGAGGAAATTACCAGAGAGCAGCTGTTCGATATCGTTGCACAAAAGTATGGGATACAGTCCCCTGACCGAGATCAAAACTCTTCAGCTACGGATGATTAATCTGTGAGCTCGATTGTCAAGCCATACCTTCACAGGTAGTTTTTACCGATTACTTCCGCCATGCGCGCCGGGGAGGCGTTATCGTTGAATAGGGGAAGGCGCTGGCGGTCAGCGCGGGAGGGTCATGGGCAGTTGTTAGCGCCGCAGTTCTGGCAGTCGTTGAGGAATCGGCCGTCCCAGCTGATGAAGCGTCCGCAGCCGTGGCAATTAAGCGGGCGCTCCCAGGCTTTGCGCTGCTTCCTGGGCCTCACAAGCTCAATGCCGGTTCCTTGCAGGGCCTCTTTGATATTCATGTCTCGCTTGTGCACCAGGCGCCGGGCCTTTGCCTCGAGGTAAGCCACTGGCCAGATCACTGCCTCCTCGGGCGTATTGCCGATCGCCTGGGCGGCCTCAAGTGTGAGGCGGTGGGCCTTCTCGAATCGGTAGGTATGGCCGATTGGCCAATGGGCCAAGGCAATGTCGTTCCCGTTCCAGTGCCCAGGGATTTGCAGGACAACAGAGCATCCGGGGCTAAGCAGGCCGCGGGCTTCGTCCAGGCTGATGTACTGGTGGTCTACGCCGAGGTGTGCGCGGGCGTCGACGTAGTCCTTCGGCCATGGAATGTCTGTTTCCCAGTGGTCGCAGGCCTGTTCCTGGGTGAACATCTCGGCCTTGTCGAGGTTGGTGGTGTAGCCGCCACCAAGGGCCCAGAAAATAAGGCAGTCACCCGTGTTGGCGCACAGAATGGGCCATTGACTGCGGTGCGGTCTCGATGGGCTACGGTGCCGGCAACCCGTCCTTGTATGCCGGGCTCTTGATCTGATTTCGTCCTTACTGCCATCCCTTTCAAGGTCTTTGTATTTTTCCTGAATCTGTCCTTGGCTCGAGCCCGCTGGGGCCGCTGCGCGCCCCTTTCGCGACACAAGGCCGCTCCCACAGGAGTGCGTGGTGCCCATTTTTTGCTCAATACGCCAAAAATACTGCAAGGCGCCGTCCATGTGGGAGCGGCCTTGTGTCGCGAAAGGGCTGCGTAGCGGCCCCGGCGAGCTCACGCCAAGCGCAATTTCAGAACACCTTGAAAGGGATGGTCCTTACTGAACCGACCCGTTGTACACCGCTGTAGCTGCACCTTCTTTCTTGACGATCAGCTTGTTCCCGTCCGCCAGCGATTCAACATTCTCCGAGCAGCCGTCAACCGATGCCTTGCCGTCGACGGATTCTGTCTTGGTGTCGAAGCTCACCGCGTAAGTCGTGGCAGGGCAGCTGTTGCCGCTTTCGCCTGTGGAAATGACCAGGACGAACTTGTCGGGTCCGAATGCGTAGGCCTTTTCGATCACTACGTACGTCGCGTACTCGGGCTCTTCGAGCACCTGCTCCATGACATCCATGACGCCAGCGCGGGACTGGTAGTTGATGTGCAGACCGTCGAGCGTGAACGGGCCAGCTTCCTCACCCGAGATCAGTAACGGCTGATAAGCGACGCTGGGGGCGGTCGGCGCCAGATTCACCACGGGCTTTGGATTGGCCGCGAGACTTGCCTGAGCATTGGGGCTGGTGCACTGGCCGCTCTCGCAGATACGATCACCTTTGCAGTCGGTGTCTTTGGCGCACTGTGTGACAGCCACGGAGGCTTGGCTGGTATTTTCTGCCGGTTTGTCGCAAGCGGTGAGGGTGAGCGCTAAAAGAGAAAGTGCAAAAAAACGCTTCAAGAGCGAATTCCTTTTCGTGAATGATGGCGTAATAGTATCGCCAATCGGCCCCCGATTGTCTCTGGCCTTCGCACTAGTAGCTGCCAAGGTGTGCTGTCATGGTGAATGCCGAGCCGTGCATCATGATGAATGGACGTGAAGAAGATTGGGAAGAAGCTCATGACTGGACTAACGCGAGAAAACCCGAAGACCATTGCCTTCGTACTGAATTGCTACTTGAGCAACGCGATCAGTACGCTGGAACTACAAACGTGGGCGGCTGATGTTGCAGGATCAGGCATAGCGTATCCCGATTACTTACTGGATCTGACTACGTTTGATGCTCCGCGCTTCCACGTATATGAAGCCTTGGGCTTTAGCCCTGGCCGAACATTTTCAGCCGAGGAAAGCGATGCTATTCATGGCATTGCATACCTCCGTGACCGCAAGGTATATGAAGCCGTAGATAAGGCCCGAGCGTTACAGGCATTGCAGAACCACCCGAGTGTGCGTACGGAATTTGCAGCCGTTTTTCCGTTCATCCAGTCTGGTCATCAGAGTGAATCGGTCGATGGATGAAATCAATGTCTCAGTACTCGCAGCCACGTAAGCAGGTGATCACGAAATATTCACTGTCTGCCTTGGGACCCAAAGCGGCTGTTGGCAAGACGCCGCCAACGGCCGGTGCAGCCGCTCCCCGGCGCGCTGGCGCAGGGGCTTTGCTGGGTTGCTGATGCCCTAGAAGCTGTACTTCACATTGAACATCAGGTTGCGCGGCGCCCCCCAGAACACTGTGCCGCAGTTGCCGATACCACTGTAGTAATGCTTGTCGAACAGGTTGTTGACGTTGACGCTGGCCTTCAGGTCGCGGGTGAAGTCATAGCCGCCCACCAGCCCCACCAGCGCGTAGGACTTCTGCTCGAATTTGGCAGTCGGGTCGTTGATCTCGTACCAGTCTTCATCGCTGGGCTTGAAGAAAGTCGCACTTTGCCAGTAGGCATTACCGCCCACGGTGAACTTGTGCCAATCGCCCTGCAGGCGGTAGTGGGTGGCCAGCTTGAGCAGATGCTGCGGCTGGTTGGTTGCGACCCGCTGGTCATCGGCGTCATGGGATTCGGCAAAGGTGTAGCCTGCCATCACCTGCAGGTCTTTCAGCAGTTCGCCGTTCATTTCCAATTCGACGCCGCGGGTCGTTACGCCTTGCGCAGCCCGATACGCGCTGCTGCCACTCGGGGTGGTACCGCCGGTGAGCACGGCAAGTTGTCCTGTTTGAGTTCGAAGAGCGCCAGGCTGGCGTTCAGACGATTGTCGAAGTAGGCGCCCTTGATGCCGAGTTCAAAGCTTTGCCCGGTGAGCGGGTCGATGGGCTTGCCATCCGCGCCGAGGCTGTAGGCTTGCGGCTTGAAAATGTCGGTGTAGCTGGCATAGACCGTGTGGTAGGCGTCCAGGTCGTAGGTAACGCCGGCGTAGGGCACGATTTCGCTTGAGTTGGTGGCGCTGGCCGGAAGGCGGCGACCCCTGGCGTTGATGGTGTCGATGTCCCACTTATAGTCGACGACCCGTGCCCCGAGGATGACTGCCAGCGCATCGGTCGGCTTGAGAATGGTGGCCGCGAAGCCGACCTTCTGCCGTGCCTCGATATCGAAGGTCGACCACCATTCGAAGTTTCGGGGTCTATCGCCATAGCCGTCCCACTGGAACACATCGCCGATGACGCCATTGGTTACCCCATCCTCGCGGTTGGAGGTGGATTCGGTGTGGGCGATGCTGTAGCCGAACACCGCTTCGTGGGTGCGGCCACCTAGGGCAAACGGGCCGCGGGCATACAGGTCAAGGCCTTTTTCCTTGCTGGTGGTGTTGAACTTGCTCGCGGTGCCTTCGTTGTTCACGGTGCCGGTGGCGGGGTCGATATTACCGCCGATGAAACCATGGGAAATGCTGCCATCGGCCTGGATGGCCTCGCTGCTGATCCCCGAGATCAACTCGCGCTAGCGGTAGTCACGGCTGCTGACCACACCCTTCATGACCCAGTCGTTGTCAAAGCTGTGTGCCAGTTCCACGAAGGCCCGCTGGGTTTCCTGATTGCGCCAGGTCCAGCGGTCTGCTGCGTTGCTGTCACGGTCGAACTTGACGGTACGGCCGTCGAGGAAGAACGCGGGCAAGGCGCCTGTAGTGCTGCCGTTGTCATAGTTTTTCTGCACGTCGTAGCCGACCGTGATGAGCGTGTTTTCGCTCAGGTCGGCCTCCAGCACACCGTAGAACGTGTTTTGCTCGCCGGTGAGGTAGTCGATGTAACTATGCTGGGATTGTGTGCCAGCGACCATTCGGCCTCGGATGTTACCGCTGTCGGTCAGCGGCCCGGCAAGGTCGAGGTCGGCCTGGTACTTGTCCCAGGAGCCTGCACCTGCACCGATCTGGCCTTGCAGCTCACTGGTCGGGCGTTTGCGCACCAGGTTGATGACCCCCGAAGGATTGCCAGAGCCGTTGACCAGACCGGTCGCGCCTTTGAGTACTTCGACCCGGTCGTAGATCAGGCTGTTGCCGATGCTGTAGTTGTCACGCAACGAGCCGCCGTCGGAAGACAGGCTGGGGACGCCATCGAACTGGTAGTTCTCCAGCTTGAAACCACGCGAATAGAAGGTGAACGCCTCGGAGCTTTCCTGGTTGACGGTGATGCCGGGCGTTTGTTTCAGCACCTCGGAAACACTTTGCAGGTTCTGGTCGTCCATCTGCTGGCGGGTGACCACGCTGATTGACTGCGGGGTCTTGCGCAGGCTCAGGTCCAGGCGGGTGGCGGCGGCGGTCGCGCCGGTGGTGTATGAACCGCTACCTTCCGTGGTCAGGCCCAGGCCTTGCCCGGTGATGTTGGTCGCTCCCAGTTGCAGCGCCGTGCCCGCTTGTTGCTGGGGCGCAAGCCCCCAGTTGTTCCCGACTAGCAGAGCCTGCAGCCCGCTACCGGCCAGCAGTTGGGCAAACCCCTGCTCGATGCTGAAGCGCCCCTGCAGGCCGCCGCTATGCCGGCCCTGGGTCAGCGCGGCATCGAACGACAGCAGCACACCGGCCTCACGGGCGAAGCGGTTCAAGGTGGTCACCAGAGGCCCTGGGGGTATGTCGTAGGCGCGGCTGGCCTGATCGGCATGGGCCTGGGCATCCGGCGACAGCAGTGGGGCCAGCAGCCCGGTATGTAGCGCGATCGCGCCGCCAAGTATCAACGACGTAAGGTGTTTGCGCTGCGGGAATGGGCAGGTTGTATTTCTGGGCATGACAGCTCCTTCAAATGCCTGTTTGGGCGGTTTGCAGGAGAGCTCGTATGAGCGTGTCCAATCCGACAATGCGATTGCGAATATTTTTCACCTGAGTCTTCAACTCATCGGGGTAAGCCGGGTCCAGAAGCGCGCGTAGGTGTTGATTTCCAGCTTGAGCGCCTCGGCGATCGCGACCAGGGCGCGATCGGTATCGTCCAATGGATACACGCCGGCCAGCTGCAACCCGGCCACCTCGTCACTGCAGCTCAGCCTCCCGGTACGGTAACGCTGGAGTTCGGCCAGGGCGCGGCGCAGCGGCCAGCCGTCGAGCACCAGTTGGCCTTGGCGCCACTCGGTGCGGGTGAGGTCGGCCAGGCGTGGCTCAGGTAGGGTGCCAGTGTCGAAGGCCAGGGCCATGCCGGCGTCTACCCGCACCTCGCGCTCGCGGGTGGCGGTCTGCACCGCGACGGCGTGTTCGATGACGATCAGTTCGGTGCAATCGGCATGCAACCGCACATTGAACCGGGTGCCCAAGGCGCGCATGTCGCCATGCACGGTGCGCACGTGCAGGGGGCGTGGGTCAGTGGCGGTCTGCACGACGATCTCACCTTCGATCAGCACGATCAGGCGCTGACCTGCGCTGTAGCGGATATCCACGGCAGACGCGGTATTGAGCGTCAGTCGCGTGCCGTCTTGCAGGGTCAGGCTGCGGCGCTCGCCCGTCGCCGTGCGCTGATCGGCCAACCAGGTGGGCGCGTTGCGGTATCCCGTCAAGGCGACGCCTGTAACCCCAAGGCCGAGTACCAGCCCCTTGAGCAGCGTACGCCGTCCAGGTTCGACCTGCCCTGCGGCGAGGGTGTGTCGTGCCAGCGGGCCGGGTATGCCGACAAGACCCGCCTGCAGTTGCCCCAGGCGCCCCCAGGCCCACCCGTGCAGAGGGGACTGGTCGAGCCAGGCTTGCCACTGCGCACGGCGTTCTGCGCAGTCAGGGGCTGCATGCAGCCGGGCATGCCACTGCGCCGCTTCGCGCAGGGCCTGGCGTTGCTCCGACGGGTTCACAGCTGCGCGTCGAAGGCAAACAGCAGGCAGTGCTCCGTCGCCTTGGCCATGTACTTGGTCACTGAGCTGACCGATACACCGAGGCGCTGAGCAATCTGTGGGTAGGTCAAGCCATCGAGTTGAACGTAGATGAAGGTGTCACGAACGTTCTGGCCCAGCCCGTCGAGCATGGTGTTCAGTTGCATCAGGGTTTCCAGCATCAGCAGGCGCTGTTCCGGCGAACACTCCTCGAGGAGCGGCTGACTGGCGAGGTATTCCAGGTACGCATGCTCCAGGTTACGTCGACGCAACTGGTCGATCATCACCCGCCGCGCGACCGTAGCCAGAAAGCTTCGGGGCTCAGTCAATGGCTGGCGCAGAGCGCTGCTGATCAGGCGCAGGAAGGTGTCCTGGGTGATATCGGCCGCTCGATCTGCATCACCCAGGCGCCGACGGATCCAGCCTCTGAGCCACTGGCTGTGATCGCGATACAGCGCGTGCATGTCATCTTGAGGGGATGCTGCGGGCGGCAGAGGGTGGGACACCTGGATCTTCCTGATTAAAAGGTGCGGATAAGAATTGATCGCAATTATAAGCGAGAGAGGGAGGTTTGCAATCCGTGACGATTGCGGCTGTCGCTCATCGTAACGTATGTAGTGTTGCGCTAAGAACCTTAAGGGTACAGGGTGCTTCTCGTGGCGATACGCCGATCACGAAGCGTGAAGCCTGAAGCCTGCCAAGGAGGACGGATGAACGAGATAGAAGAACTTGAGCTTGAGAAACTGCAAGCGGAAGTTCACAAACTCACCGCCGAGGCCAGAAAGCTGATCGCCGAGTCCAGCAAAATGAAGCGGGAAACCATGTTCTACCCGTTTGTAGCGGTAGGAGGGGCAGTTACTGTGATCGTCACCGCAGCCGCCTTCCTCCACAAGTTCTAACGTCAAGACCCTGGAAATCAGGGCTTGCGCCAGCGGGCTTGAGCCTTGCCCCGGTTCGGGCGACATCGTCGATACAGGGGCTTGCGATAGACGTCACGCGAGACCCCAAGTGAGGTAGACCATGAGTCACGAGCAAGTTATCAAGCAGATGCGGGAAGACCTGACTCGATTGGGCAACGAGGTTCGCAACGGCCCTCAGCACGAAACTCGCAGCATGCTCCTTTCGGCCGCCGCCGGCGCAGTGTTCGCGCTTACGGTGAGCTGGCTAGCATTCAAGGTCCTGTTCTGACTGATGACCGCTCCGCAGATGCTTTTCAGTTGGGAGATCTGCATGCCTTTTCTTTCTGAAAATCTGGCCGCGCTACCTGGCCTCTCGCACGCATTCGCTTGCGCAGATGACGTTGATAAACCACACGATCTTTTCTATTGCGCCCAAAACCACGGGGCCACGATCATCGAAGTCGGTCAGGAGCATGAAGCAGGCGTAATCGCTGGTGATGCGGTCTACACGCGCACCTCACGCCCTATAGGAATTGTTACGGCTGATTGCTTACCCATCTTCATAGGCTCTGAAACCGAGCCGTTCGTTGCCGCCATACATGGTGGCTGGCAGGGATTAGCGGCGGGGATAATCGAAACCGCTTTCGATACTTTCCGTTCAGCCGGTGTTTCTGTGGACGATTTACAGATCGCCTTGGGTCCCGCCATACACTCATGTTGCTATGAAGTAAGTACTCCCCTGGTCGACACGATTGAGGACACCCATGGGCACTTATGGCGCGCAAGGCCCAGGCCTTGGTCAACATCTCGCAAGCAAGCAGGGCAGGTGCCGCATGCTGATCGTGCGACTGCGAGCCACGGCGAGGCTTGGCTAGATCTATCATGTTACTGCCGTTACCTGTTGGGGGCAGCCGGCATTAACTCCGCCCAGATACAAACCTCCCAAGTCTGCACCTATTGCGCAGGCCCTGAGTGGGGCAGCTACAGGCGAAGAACCGACCGCAGCGAGCAGAAGAAATTCCAATATTCCTGGATCAGCCTAGGCTCAAGCGATAGCGAGCGAGTTTAGCTGCGCATCAGCCACAGGATGGGGTAGGGTATCTGCTCCGGATTGTTCAACCGAAGGATCGACCATGAGCAGGACCACCAACACCCCGTTTTACTTCACCGGCATCCCCCTGCTGTCAATCGGCGCGGCCTTCGCTGCAGTTGGCGCTTCAGGCCAGACTGCGTTCGGCTGGATAGCCGCAGGGCTGCTGATCCCCGGTGCCCTCTTGCTGATCGCGGGCGCCTGGCGCAACCGCCGGCAGGCCTGAGTCGTACACAGATTTCAGCCGACATAGAGCAAAGCCCGTTCGAACTGCCGAAAGCGAGCTACCGCACCTCACACGTCCACTTGTGATTACAGCGATAAGGCGTCCGGGTAAACCGTACCTGGACCAGCCGAGTCAGGCCGCGCTTGGCCAAGGCTTCGGTGAGCTGGGTGAGTGTCTCTGCTTCGATAGTCATCACTGTTACCTCTTCAGATTACCGTGCTCATAGGTGTCGACCGGGCAGGTACGCGCAGAATTCAATCGGATTCGGTTGGGCGCTTGTCCCGCACGCTAGATGCCCGCACACCCGAGTGCTAGCCTTGCGCTTTTTAGTGAAGGACCACTATGACTACCAAACTGCTGTCCGCCACACTTTCCTGCATCTGCCTGCTCACCTGCGCGTCCGCTCTGGGCTGGACCAAGGAAGGCGAGACGCTGGTCTTTCATGGTGGGGAGGTAGATCACTGCTCTGCACTCGCCGTGGAGGCCGCCGCGATCATGTACGGCCGGCAAAACAACGAACCGCCTCACTACGAACGCGATGCCTATCACCCGCCTACTGCTTCAACACTGAGCTTGCGCGACAGCCTCTCCAAGCTCGTCCTTGCCTATCCCGTACGAGACACCGAGGCAGAAAAGAACAAGGACCTGCAAGACTTCATCAATATGGCCAGGGGCACGTGCGTGAAGGCTTATATAGAGTCAGTCCCACCCAGCTCGCCCAACTAGTCCGGCGACAAACTGCCCCGCGATTCCAGTAGTATCCCCACTCTCTGCTTCGTTCAAGGAAGGCGCGCGTGTTGAAAGGAATCCCCATGACCCTCAAGGCCAGCGTCCTGGCCTGCCTGTGCCTGGCAGCAGCGCAACCCGCCCTGGCCGGCGATGACAAGACCCGCGTGCTGGTGGCCAAGCGTTGGTACACCGAAGCGTACGTCCGCCAGCACCTGGCGAAGGTCAGCGCGGCGCAGTACGGCAATGTGTTCCACCCCAGTATCGCCTACCACTACGCGGCCAATGCGCCCGCCACTGGCGGCAAAGGTGATCGGTTTATCGCGTTGGACATGTCGACGCGGCATGGCGGAGCGGTGCGCTGGAGTGCCGAGCGCGAGGCCAGAGGCTTGAGCAGCGTCACGGACGAGGAGTGCCTGAGCGTGATTGGCGCCTCGCTGGCGAGCCTGAAGTTTCAGGTCAAGCGCGAGCTTACCAGGAGCCGAGCACGTGCCAAAAGCGCGGTGATCACCGAAATACGCAGCGGCGCGCTGAAATCTGCGCCCTTGGACCTGAACGTCAACCGCGGCCGGCCGATCACGATCATTCCGCCGGAGGGCGAAGGGCGCCTGTTGTGCAATGTCTACAAATCGAGCCGGGGCAGCATGGGGATTACCTACGACTATTCCGTGGTGCTCACTGCGTCAGGGTTCTACATGCAGCCCCGCTGAATAAGGTCAGCAAGAAAACGGATGCGTGTGTCGGACCGAGTGGGTAGAGTTTCAGCAGCATCCGCACTTCCTCGGGAACCCTTCATGTCCAGTGCCTTCACCCTCATGCAATCGCCGGTTGGCACCCTGACACTGGTCGCCCGCGGCGACCGGCTGGCCGCGGTGCTCTGGGAGCAGGAGCGGGAAAACCGGGTGCGCCTGGGCGTGCTTCACCGTGATGACGAGCACCCGGTGTTACGCCAGACCGCGCGGCAACTGGGTGAGTACTTTGCCGGGCAGCGGCAACGTTTCGAGCTGGAACTGGACTTCGCCGGTAGCGACTTTCAGCGCCAGGTCTGGGCCGCGTTATTGACCATACCGTTTGGCGAAACGCGCAGCTACGGCGATATTGCCCGGCAGATCGGCAACCCCAGCGCCGTGCGCGCGGTGGGGGCGGCCAACGGGCGTAACCCGATTTCGATCATCGCGCCGTGTCACCGGGTGATCGGCGCTTCGGGGAGCCTGACGGGCTTTGCCGGGGGGCTGCAGGCCAAGCAGTTTCTGCTGGCGCTGGAAGGCCGTGAGAGCCTGGCGCTCGCCTTCTGACCCACTGCCCTCAACTGAGCCAGAACGCCACCAGGCAAAGCGCCAGTGCTACAACGCTGCCTGCCAGCAGGGTGTACTGGTGATGCGCGCGCCGCGCATGCTGCTCCACCGCTCGCAGATACTCACCCGGCGACGGCGCTTCAGGCCGATGGCGCAGCCCGTCGGCGAGATCGGCAAGGCGGCCGCGGATCAACAGGCCAACCAGGTACCAGGTGCAGCCATAGCTGGACAGGGCCAGCAGCAGATACTTCATGCCGGCAGCCCGGTCAGCGTGATCGCTTCGGCGCTGGCATGGGCCGTGTCGAGCAACACCAGCCCCTCGCTGTGCTCGTCAAGGCACGCCAGCAGCCGACCTTGGCTGTCCCAGCAGGCGGAGCCGCCCGCGCCGACGAAGGTGTCCGCAGCGCCAACGCAGTTGCACAGCAACACCGGTAGGCCCAGGCGCTGGGCGACGTGAGGGTAGTGCTCGTAGCCTTCCGTGATGCCCTTGGCCGTCTTGGCCACGCTCACCAGATACACCTCGGCACCCAGCTGGTGGGCCGCTTCGGCGTGTTCCAGAAACATCGACTCATAGCAGATAGCCGGTGCGATCCGCAGGCCACCAGCATCGAACAGCAGCGGTTGATCGCCCGCAACGAAAAACGGCAGTTCATCGGCGTGCAGGCGCTGCTTGGCGTAGTTCAGTCGCGCTGCGCCTGGGCGCAAGATGGGCATGCCGATGCGTACACCTTCGGCCGCTGCCAAGGGCAGGCCGAGTGCGACACTGATGCCGTGGCGATCGCACAGCGCCTGCAAAGGGTCTAGCAGCGACGCGTCAGCGGGCTGAGCCAGTTCACGCGCCAGGCTTGGTTCATAGCCACTGAGCGACAGCTCGGGAAACACCACCAGTTCAGCGCCCAACTGCGCCGCCCGTTCGATGCAGAACAGATGACGGCGCAGGTTGCCCGCCAGGTCGCCTTTGCGTGAGGCCAGTTGCACGGCACAGAGCTTCATGGAGGATCCTTCCTTGGCGATGGTTGAGGGTCGAGGATACTATCGGCCAGATCACGCACACCAGCGCGATCTGGCCGATTTCACCCAAGGATGATCAACGTGATTCAAGCTGCCACCATACCCGCCCATTCGCTGATTCAGCCCTACGCCGCACGGGCGGGGTTTCGCCACTGCCAGGTGATTACCCTGGATGACCGGGGGCTGCCGGCGATGGCGCACTTTCTCCGGCTGATGCGGCGCATGCCTGGCTGGATCGACAGCCTGATGGTGCTGCGCAATCGCCTGGTCAACCTGCTCGGGCTGAAGGACCTGGGGCGGCTGACCGGCGTGGACGCGGCGCGCAGCCCCGACAGCTACCAGCCGGGCGAGCGGGTAGGGATCTTCACCCTGGTGACTAACACCGACGACGAAGTGCTGCTGGTCGACAGCGACCGCCACCTGGATGTGCATATCGCCCTGATGCGCCGCCCCGGGCCGCAGCCGGGTCAGTGCCAGGTGCTGGTCACTACCGTGGTGCGCACGCACAACCTGCTGGGCAGGCTGTACATGCTGCCGGTGGCGCCGTTTCACCGGCTGATCACGCCGATTGCCTTGCGCCGGTTGCGCGACTGAGCCGCGTCAGGACGTCGGTTTGGCCGCGAAGCGCTGACGGAACCAGTCGTTGAGCATGGCCTTTTCGGCGTACAGGCGGTCGCTGCTGCTGACCTGCCGGCCCGGCCGGCTGAGGTACATCTTGTCGCTGACCCGTTCCTCGGCTTGCTGGTCGGGGCGCCCGGGTTGGCTGAGGGTGTAGCTGAGGTCGATGGTCGGCCAGGTGATTTCGCGCATGAAGCGCACGTCGTAGGCGTAGCTGTTCCAAGGCTCGAAACGCCCGGCCAGGTCAACGTCGCGGATGTCGATGCGCAGCTGCTGGCCAGGCTGCAGGTAGCGCTGGCCGAGGGTTTGCAGGTGCTGGGTGAGCGCCTTGATCACTTCGGCGTCGGCGCCGCGCTCGTAGCCCTGGCTGTTCAGGCTGGCGTCGCGAAATTTTTCCGGGTGATCGAAACGGACCTCGACCCGCGCGGTCGAGATGCCATGTGCCATGCTGTTGGATGCCAGCACCATCACTGCGGCACAGGCGAGTGCGGTACGCATGATGCACCTCCGGGTGCGGACGGCTTACCGTTCCATTCTACGCCTGGGACCGGCGCAGTAGCAGAGGGCCGTTGCAATGAACCGTTTTCAGCGGGTAGCCGCCAATCGCAAGGGCCGCGACCTTGCCGTGGGGGATATCCATGGGCACTTCCTGCGCCTGCAGGCGTGCCTCGACCAGGTCGGTTTCGACCCTGAAGTGGACCGCCTGTTCAGCGTCGGCGACCTGGTGGACCGGGGGCCGTACAGCGAGCAGGCGCTGGAGTGGCTGGCCCGGCCGTGGTTCCATGCCGTGCAAGGCAACCACGAGGCGCTGGCGGTGACCTACCTGCACGGCGGGCGACTGGACCTGGACATGTACCGCGCCGCGGGCGGCGGTTGGTTCCTGGACCTGCCCAGCGCCGAGCAGCTGCGCTTCGTCGACATCTTCCTCACCCTGCCGATCGGCATGGAGGTGGTCACCCGCAATGGCCTGGTCGGCCTGTTGC
Source organism: Pseudomonas reidholzensis (assembly GCF_900536025.1). Classification (GTDB taxonomy): domain Bacteria; phylum Pseudomonadota; class Gammaproteobacteria; order Pseudomonadales; family Pseudomonadaceae; genus Aquipseudomonas; species Aquipseudomonas reidholzensis. The sequence goes on along the minus strand of NZ_UNOZ01000020.1, from coordinate 50,588 downwards.
ATGCCGACAGCCCGTTCGCCGACTGGCCGACCCTGCGTGACAGCCTCGAGGCCAGGGACGACGCCGAGGTGCGTGAGGTCTGCCAGTGGTCGCGGCGGCGCCTGCGCGAGGGTGATACGCACGCGGTGGCCGGGTTGCACGCCTTGCTGGTCGGGCATACGCCGGTCCTCCAGGTAAAGCAGCTGGGCAACGTCTGGCACCTGGACACCGCCGGCTGGAGCAGCGGCCATTTCAGCCTGCTGGACCTCGACCGGCTGGCCGTGGTCAGCCCCATGCCAGGTGCATGAGCACGGCGCTGGCCAGCAGGATCAGCATCACGCCTGAGGCGCGTTCCAGCCAAGGCAGCGCCCGGGTGAAGCGGCGCAGCACATGGCGATTGCCGATCGCCGCGGCCACCAGCAGGTCCCAGAGCAGCACGATGGCGAACATCCAGCTGGCATAGGCGAGCTTCCAGCCTGTACTGCTGGTGGCCAGCATGCTTGCCAGGCTGGCGTAGAACAGAGCGTTCTTGGGGTTGAGGATGCCGGAAGCGAAGCCCATGCCGAGGCTCGCGACCCAGCCGTGAGTGGGCTTGCCGCCGTCGAGGGTCGCCAGTGGGGTGTGGCCCGCATGGCGCAGGAACAAACCGCCGATGTACAGCAGGTAGACACACCCGGCCAGTTGCAGGGCGATGAACAGGGCACTGCCTTCCTTGAGGATCGACACCCCGGCGAATGCCGCAGCGATGAACACGCCATTGGCCAGTGCGATACCCAGGCAGGCGCCGCTGGCCACCCGCCAACCGGCGTTGACCGAGGTGCGGGCGACCAGGAAGAAGTCCGGCCCGGGCGATAGCAGGGCGAGAAAATGGGCGGTGGCGACGATCAGGAACTGCTCCATGGGCAACGACTACTCCAAGCGGGGAAGTCGCAGTCTGTTGCCTGAGCAGGCGTGAGGTATTGAAGATTATTGCGTGGCGTGGCTGCCGACCTCATCGCGGGTAAACCCGCTCCTACAATAGGCATGTGAGTATTCTGGAGGTTTGCGCTGTACCTGTGGGAGCGGGTTTACCCGCGAAGGGCCCCAAACCAGGCGACCCAAGCTTAACTGGCTGACAGTGGGGGGCTTGCGCCTCGATACTGCCCCGGGGTTACCCCGGCATGCGCCTTGAACACCCGCTGGAAATGACTCTGGTCGGCAAACCCCAGCCGGTAGGCAACCTCGGCCAACTCAAGCCCTTCGCGCAACAACTGCCGCGCCTGGTTGATGCGCGCGTTCACCAGGTACGCATGCGGCGTCAGCCCGGTTGCCGTGCGAAACGCGCGAATCAGTTGGTAGCGGCCCATGCCTGCGCTGCGTGCCAGCGTATCCAGGCTCAGCTCGGCCAGTTCGGCCTGCTCGATATGTTCGATCAAGCCGCGCAGGGCCACCCCGCTGAGTGCGGGAGCCGGCGCCGCCGCGGCGGTCGCACACGCAGAAAAATCATGGTCGCCAATGAACTCGATCAGCGCCGCCTCTTTCTCCACTGCACTGGCCGCCGAAAACAACAGCGCGTTCAGCGCGCAGAACAGCTGATACAGCCCACTCGAGCGGCTGATGCGCGCCGGTTCGCCGCGGGCCCCGGCCTCGCTGCCCGACTCCAGCCGCAGGCGCTGCAACCACTGCGCGTCGATATGCAGCATCTGATAGCTCCAGGCCTGGCCCGCTTCGGGGTTGCAGGCGTGTACCCGCTGCGCCGGCACCAGCACCAAGGTGCCGGGCGTCAGCCGCTCCTCACCCTCGCCGGCGCCGGTAAAACGGCTGAAACCAGCATCGACCGCACCAATGGAGAAGGTCGGATGGCTGTGCGCCTTGTAGCAGGCGCGGCTGTGGCAGGCACGCCGGCTCTCGATGAAGGGCAGGGCCGGGTCGTGCCAGATTTCGCTGCTCGCGGGGTCCATCGATCGCCTGCCGGGCCGTGTGCTGGCCATAGAGAGCTGGAGCCGCAGTCTACCGCCCGGGCACTGTTCCGGCCAATTGCCGTACCACTGTGCTTGACGCCGGCGCTGGCCAGCAGCGAGGCTGCCGGGGTTCTGAAGGAGAATAACAATGGACCTGTCGAGCCTGCTGCTGTTTATCCCCGCCTGTTTCGCCCTGAACATGGCGCCGGGCCCCAACAACCTGCTGTCGCTGCACAACGCCAGCCGCTACGGCCTGCGCACTGCCTGTGTGGCGGGCGGCGGGCGGATCATCGCCTTCAGCGGCATGATCGCCCTCGCGGCGATGGGCCTGGCGGTGGTGCTGCACACCAGCGAATACCTGTTCCTGACTATCAAGCTGGTCGGCGCCGGGTACCTGTTCTACATCGCCTGGCAGTTGTGGCGCGCACCGGTGGGCGAAGCCGCGGTCGGCAGCGACCAGCCCGGTGGCGTGTGGCGGCTGGCGCGGCAGGAGTTCTGGGTGGCCGCAGGGAATCCCAAGGCGATTCTGCTGTTCACCGCCTTTCTGCCGCAGTTCGTGTCGATGGACAGCGCCACGCCGGTGAGCGAGCAGTTCCTCTGGCTGGGCGTACTGTTCCTGCTGCTGGAGTGGGCCGCGATCGCGATCTATGCCGGGCTCGGCGCGTATCTGCAACGCTGGTTCAACCAGCCTGGGCCGCGCCGGGTGTTCAACCGGGTCAGCGCCTCGCTGCTCGGTTGTGCCGGCCTCGGCCTGCTGGCGGTGCGCCGCTAGAACTGCCAGCGCGCCCCGAGGTTGACGCCGCTGCTCTCTTGCTGGCGGCTGTCGAGGTTTTGTGTGTATTGCACCCCGGCGTGCAGGCTCAGGGCCTGGCTGAGCTGGGCGACCACGCCGCTTTCCAGCTGCAGGGCGGTGTAGCGGTAGTCGGTCTTGACGGTGTCCACGTCATCGAAGACCAGGCTATCGCGGCCACCGTCGCCATGCCACAGGTTGAGTTGTGCGTACGGCTGCAGCAGGTGCTTGCCGGTCGTGCTGAAGTCGCCCTGCAGCCGCGCACCCAGCCGCGCCGTCAGCTCGACCTGCGCTTCATGGCGCACCTGCGAAACGCCGTCACTGGCGGTGTCCAGTGACACGTTCTGGGCGATCAGCTGCGCCTGCGGCTCCAGGCTCCAGTGCTTCGACAAGGCGAACGGCTTGCCGCCCTCCAGCGAGGCGGTCCAGGCATCTCCGTCAAGCTTGAGCGTGGTGTCGCGGGTGGAGCGGGCGCGGCCATCGAGGTCGGTGTATTGCAGCACCGCATCCACATAGCCGCCTTGCGGGCCTACCAGCGTCCAGTAGGCGCCGACACTGTCGCCATCGAGCTTGAGGTCACCGACACTGAAGTCCTGCCGCGCCAGGGCGAAACCTTTGACGTCGGCCTCGAGCCGGCTATGGCTGACGTACAGGCCGACGTGCTGGCGGTAGCCGCTGTCGTTGACGTGCACGAACAGGTCCTGGCCCACCTTGAACCCATACAGGTCGCCGTCCAGGCTCGGGCTGACGGTACCGGTCCATTGTTGGCGCAGGGTGCCGCCGTAGGCCTGGCCCCAACTGGCGGACACCATGCCCTGGCCGCCGAGCAATGCCTGGTCGCCCTGGCGCTGGTGGAAGGTGCCGAGGGCTTGCCGGGCGATGATTGCCGCACCGCGTGGCGCCACCGCGTACACCGCGACCTCCGGCCGGTACAGCGGCACGCTCTGGCCGGCAACGGGTGTCGGCAGGTCGGGCTGGCCGGGGGCTGGCGCCGCGATCGGCGGCGCGATGGCCGGCTCGGCCGGTTGCCCCGGCGCCACGGCTGGCGGGGCGGGTGCGGCCACCAGGGTCGAACGCAGGTACCAGCTGTTTTCGCTGCCGGCGGTCACGCCGCCCTTGAACAGGCGGTAGTCGAAGGCACCGGCCGACAGCACTTGGGTCTGGACAAAGGCGGTGGCGCTGCTGGTGGCACCGTCGCGGGCTTCGACCACCTGGATGCCATCGCTGCTGGTCACTGCCCCGGCGCCACCGAGGTTGTTCACCAGCAGTTGTGTGGAACCGCTGATCGCGCCCTGGCTGATCACCAACCGATCCGACGCGGCGCCGTCACCCGCCAGCACGCTGTTCAGTTTGAGGGTACCGTTGTCGCCATGGTAATCCCCCTGGATCAGCAGGCGGCCCTGGGCGTCGTTGCCACTGGCAAGGTCGATCGTGCCGGCATTGTTGACGGTCACCCGCTGGCCGCTGGTAAAGGCGCTGACACTGCCCTGGCGGGCTACCAGGCTGCTGCTGGCGTCGATCTCCAGCACGCCGCTGCCGCTGACCGAGTCGCCGAGCAGCAGCGCGTCGTCCAGGGTCAGGCGGCTGGCCTGGGTCAGTTCGATGCGCTCGAACAGGCTGTACAACGCCCCGCCGTTGGGCTGGCTGGCGACGAATGTCAGGCGGTCATTGCCCTCGCCGCCGTTGATGGCGGTGGTCAGCACGTCACCCCCCAGCCCGCTGATCAGCGCCGTGTCATCACCAGCGCCAAGCTCGACCGTGCCGCCAATGCTGCCGCCGTTCCAGGTGAACTGGTCATTGCCGACACTGAGCAGGATGTTGCCACCCACGCTGCCGCCGTGCACCAGCACCCGATCGTCACCGCCGCTGACCGAGATGTTGCCGCCAATGCTGCCGGCAAAAATCTCCACGTAGTCCTTGTCGAAGGCCGTGATGAGGTTTCGGTCGATGCTGCCGCCGCGCATGATGAAGGTGTTCTCGTCCAGGCGCATGTTGACGTTGCCGATGCGCCCGGCGTCCATCTCGGCGTAGTCACCGCTGTCGAAGGTGCCGACAATCCAGCCGCCGGTCATGCGGAAGGTGTCCAGGCCATCGCCCTGGTTCAGGCCGCCGCGGATGACCCCGCCACTCATGGTGAAGGCGTCGATGCCGGCGCCTTGGTGAACGTCACCGCCGATCACGCCAGAGGCCATGTCGATGCTGTCGCGGCCACCGCCGAAGGTCACGTTGCCGGTGATCTCGCCGGTGCCGCCGGTGGGCAGGCTCAGGCTGTTGTTGCCCGCGCTGTCGTTGAGCGATGCCGCGGAGCCGCTGTCGCAGAGGTGGTTGTCGTTGCCCGGGCCGGGGCTGAAGACGCAGGCGGCCAGGGCCCCCGGCGTCACCAGGTTGAGCAGGGGCAGGGTGGCGACGGCAAGCAGGGTGCGGACGTGAACCATGTGACCTCCAATACTCTCGGTGTGGGCCGAGTTGTATAGAGGTTAGCGGGGTATTGACAACTGACAGAATTGACTGGTGGCCAAGCGCCAGCATCGGTCAATCGCGGTAGAACACCTGCACCAGGTGGTAGCCGAACTTGGACTTGATCGGCCCGTGGATCTCGCGCAGGGCCTTCTTGAAGATCACCTGGTCGATCGAACCCACCAACTGCCCCGGGCGCACTTCGCCGAGGTCGCCGCCGCGCTTGGCCGAGGGGCAGGTGGAAAACTTCTTGGCCAGCACATCGAAGGCCTCGCCCTTGGCGATGCGTTGCTTGAGCTGTTCGGCCTCGGCAGCGGTCTTGACCAGGATGTGGCGGGCTTGAGCTTTCATGGGACACCTGTGTATCGGGCAAAAAAGGGCGCCATTATGCCTGATCGCGCAGCTCTGCGCGGTCGCGAAATTGCGCCAGCGCTTCGGGGTTGGCGAGGGCGTCGGTGTTCTTCACCGGCAGGCCGTGGACCACGTTGCGGATCGCCAGCTCGACCAGCTTGCCGCTGAGGGTGCGGGGGATATCCGTGACCTGGGCGATCACCGCCGGCACATGCCGTGGCGTGGTGTACTGGCGGATCACCTGACGGATGTGCTGGCGCAGGGCATCATCCAGCTGCACGCCGTCGCGCAGCCGGACGAACAGCACCACGCGCACATCGTCGCGCCACTGCTGGCCGATCGCAACGCTCTCGAGCACCTCTTCGACCTTTTCCACCTGGCGGTAGATCTCGGCCGTGCCGATGCGCACGCCGCCCGGGTTGAGCACCGCGTCCGAGCGGCCGTGGATCACCAGGCCACCGTCGGCGTTCTGCTCGGCATAGTCGCCTTGTGCCCAGACCCCGGCAAACTGGCTGAAGTAGGCGGCCTGGTAGCGGCTGCCATCGGCGTCGCCCCAGAACCCCAACGGCATGCTGGGGAAGTGGCGCGTGCACACCAGCTCGCCTTTTTCGCCGGTCAGCGTCTGGCCGTGTTCGTCCCAGACGTCGACCGCCATGCCCAGCCCCTTGCACTGGATCTCGCCGCGGCGCACCGGCAACAGCGGGTTGCCCAGCACGAAGCAGGAGACGATGTCGGTGCCACCGGACATCGAGGCCAGGCACAGGTCGGGCTTGATCTTGCGGTAGACGTAATCGTAGCTGTGCGGCGACAGCGGCGAGCCGGTCGAAAGGATCAGCCGCAAGCTGTCCAGGCGATGGCTGCTGGCCGGGTGCAGGCCGGCCTGCTCCAGCGCGGCGAGGTACTTGGCACTGGTGCCGAAGGCGCTGATCGCCTCGCCATCGATCAAATCGAGCAGGCGCTCGGGGCCGGGGTGAAACGGCGAGCCGTCGTACAGCACCAGGGTGGCGCCTACGGCCAGGCCGCTGACCAGCCAGTTCCACATCATCCAGCCGCAGGTGGTGTAGTAGAACAGCACGTCGTCGGCCTTGAGGTCGTTGTGCAGACCGTGTTCCTTGAGGTGCTGCAAGAGCACCCCGCCGGCGCGATGGACGATGCACTTGGGCACGCCGGTGGTGCCGCTGGAATACAGGATGTACAGCGGGTGGTCGAACGGCAGCGGGGTGAACTGCGGCTCGCCGGTGGGTTGATAGAAGTCGTCCCACAGGCTCACCTGCGCCGCGGTGAACGCTTCGCTGCGGGCCTCGTCGTGGGTGTAGGGCACGATCAGCAGGTGCTCCAGCCCCGGCAACTGGCTGGCGACCTGGTTGATCTTGTCGACCTGGTCGATGCGCTTGCCGGCGTAGTGGTAGCCGGCGCAGGCGATCAGCAGCTTGGGTTCGATCTGGCCGAAGCGGTCGATGATGCCGTGCACGCCAAAGTCGGGTGACGAGCTGGACCACACCGCGCCGATACTGGCGCAGGCGAGCAGGGCCACCAGCGTCTGCCAGCTGTTGGGCATCACGGCGGCAACGCGGTCGCCGGGCTCGATGCCAAGGGCTTGCAGGGCACGCTGGAAGCCGGCGACATGGGCGGCCAGCTGGGCGTGGGTGAACGTCTCGCGCTGGCCATCCTCACGGATCGCGACCAGGGCAGGGCGGTCGTCGCGGCGGTACAGCAGATGTTCGGCGTAGTTCAGGGTGGCGCCGCTGAACCAGCGGGCGTCGGGCATCTGCGGGCCTTCTTCGAGGACCTGGCTGGCGGGGGTGTGCCAGCGCACGTGGAAGTACTCGGCAAGGGTCTGCCAGAAGGCCGCGCGGTGCTCGATGCTCCAGCGGTGCAGGGCGGCGTAGTCGTTGAGCTGGAGATTGAAACGCAGGTTGACCCGACGGCGGAAGGCATCCATCCGACTGGCCTCGATCCGCGCCGTGGAAGGGCGCCAGAGCACATCGTTCATGCCGTCATCTCCGAGGTGTGCAGTGCATGAACCGGCCTCTTCGCGGGTAAACCCGCTCCCACAAGAACCGCGCAAATCTTCGGAACAGCGCAGTCCCTGTAGGAGCGGGCTTGCCCGCGATGAGGCCGGCCCTGAATTACTCTACTTTAGCCTTTTGTACATCCTTGGACGCCGACCACACGCGATAGCGCACCTCGACGCCCTCCGGCACATACACCACCACCGGCAGCTTGCTGTTGTAGCGCAGCATGAACCCTTCGCCGACCACCGGCACGAAAGCCTCGGTCTTCTTGCCATCGGGGCAGGCCATCAGGGTCGTCGCCGGGCCACCGACCTTGCCCAGGCGGTAGTAGGTATAACCCCAGCCATCCAGGGTCTGCTCTTCCAGGCTACCCGCCAGGCGCTGGCGGTTGCAGTCGACCTGCAGGGTCTTGCCCGCCAGGATTTCCAGCTTGAAGGCAGACTCGTCAGCCTCCTCCGGCAAGTGGATCACCTGCCGGGTAAAGCCTTTTTCCGCGTCGGGATACGGCGCGACGTCCTTCAGCGTGGCAGCCAGCGCCGGGGTAGCGGCGGCCAGGGCCAGGGTAAACATCGCGGTCAGTGGGAGTGGGCGCATAAGGCCTCCTTGCAAATGTGTGAATGCGCGACCGGGCCAGGCTCCAGGCCGGCCCTCACTGGGCCAGCCAGCCGCCATCGACGTTCCAGGCGGCGCCGCGGACCTGGCTGCCGGCCTCGCTGCACAGGAACAATACCAGTTCACCCAGGTGCTGGGGCGTGACGAAGGCCAGCGACGGCTGTTTCTCGGCCAGCAAGTCGGCCTGCGCCTGCGCAGGCTCGGCACCGGCGGCCACACGCGCGTCGATCTGCTTCTGCACCAGCGGGGTCAGCACCCAGCCGGGGCAGATGGCGTTGCAGGTGACGTTGCTGGTGGCGGTTTCCAGGCCGACCACCTTGGTCAGGCCGATCACCCCATGCTTGGCGGCGACATAGGCGGCCTTGCCGGTCGAGCCGACCAGGCCGTGGACCGAGGCGATGTTGATGATCCGCCCCCAACCGCGTGAGCGCATGCCTGGCAGGGCCAGGCGCGAGCCATGGAACACCGCCGACAGGTTGAGCGCGATGATCTTGTCCCAGGCCTCGACGGGAAACGCCTCCAGCGGCGCCACGTGCTGGATGCCGGCATTGTTGACGAGGATGTCGACCCCGCCGAACTCGCGCTCGGCCAGGGCAAACAGCGCCTCGAGCTGCGCGACGTCAGCGAGGTCGGCCGCAGAGTGGCTGACCTTGACGCCGTGCCGGGCAATCTCGGCCAAGGCCGGCTGCGGATCGCCGAAGCCATTGAGGATGATGTTCGCCCCCGCAGCGGCCAGTACCTGGGCAATGCCCAGGCCGATGCCGCTGGTGGACCCGGTAACCAGTGCAGTCTTGCCTTTGAGCGTCATGCCAAAGCCCCTCTTGTTGGGTGTGAACGATTCAACGCCGTGGATCGAATGCCTCACGCAGGGCATCGCCGATGAACACCAGCAGCGAGAGGATCACGGCCAAGGCGAAAAACGCCGTGAAGCCCAGCCAGGGCGCTTCCAGGTGTTGCTTGCCCTGGGTCACCAGCTCGCCCAGCGAGGCGCTGCCGGCCGGCATGCCAAAACCGAGAAAATCCAGGGCGGTGAGGGTGGTGATCGCCCCCGTGAGCATGAACGGGATGTACGTCAGCGTGGCGTTCATGGCGTTGGGCAGGATATGCCGGAGCATCACCTGGGTGTCCGGCAAGCCCAGCGCGCGCGCCGCCTTGACGTATTCCAGGTTGCGCCCACGGAGAAACTCGGCGCGCACCACGTCCACCAGCGTCAGCCATGAGAACAGCGCCATGATCCCCAGCAGCCACCAGAAGTCCGGCTCGACGAAGCCGCTGAGAATGATCAGCAGGTACAGCACCGGCAGCCCCGACCAGACCTCCAGCAGGCGCTGGCCGAGCAGGTCGACCCAGCCGCCGTGGTAGCCCTGCAGGGCCCCGGCGACCACGCCGATGAACACGCTGACCACGGTCAGGGCAAAGGCAAACAGCAGCGATACCCGGGTGCCGTACAGCACCCGCGCGAGCACGTCGCGGCCCTGGTCATCGGTACCCAGCCAGTTGCTCGCCGAGGGTGGGCTGGGGGTCGGCACCTGCAGGTCGTAGTTGGGCGTGTCGGCGCTGAACGGGATCGGCGCGAAGAGCATCCAGCCGCCCTGGTCGGCGATCAGCTGACGCACGTACTGGCTGCGGTAGTCCGGTTGAAACGGCAGCTCGCCGCCAAACTGCTGCTCGCTGTAGCGCTTGAGCGCTGGCACATACCAATCGCCCTTGTACGACAGCAGCAGCGGCTTGTCGTTGGCCACCAGCTCGGCGCCCAGCGTCAGCACTAACAGGCCGGTGAACAGCCACAGCGAAATCCAGCCGCGACGGTTGCCGCGAAAGCGTTGCAGGCGACGACGCGAGACCGGCGAGAGCATCAGTGGGCCCTCGTGTCGAAGTCGATGCGCGGGTCGAGCGCGGTGTAGCAGAGGTCACCGATCAGGCGGATCAGCAGCCCGGCGAGGGTAAAGATGAACAGGGTGCCGAACACCACCGGGTAGTCCCGCGACACCGCCGCCTCGTAGCTCATGCGCCCCAGGCCATCCAGCGAGAAGATCACCTCGATCAGCAGCGACCCTGCGAAAAACACCGTGATCAGCGCCTGCGGGATGCCCGCCACGACCAGCAGCATGGCGTTGCGCAGCACATGCCCGTACAGCACCCGGCGCTCGCTCAGGCCCTTGGCCCGGGCGGTGACCACGTACTGGCGGGAGATTTCTTCGAGAAAGGCGTTCTTGGTCAGCAGGGTCAACGTGGCGAAGCCGCCGATCACCAGGGCGCCGACCGGCAGCACCAGGTGCCAGAAATAGTCGGCGACCTTGCCCAGCAGGCTGAGCTGGTCGAAGTTCTCCGAAATCAGCCCGCGCACCGGGAACCAGTTCAGCGACGTGCCGCCGGCGAACAGCACGATCAGCAGCAGCGCGAACAGGAACGAGGGCAGGGCATAGCCGATCACGATCAGTGCGCTGCTCCAGGCATCAAAGCGGCTGCCGTGGCGCACCGCCTTGCGGATGCCCAGCGGGATCGACACCAGGTAGGTGATCAGCGTGGCCCAGAAGCCCAGCGACAAGGTCACCGGGAGTTTCTCGAGGATCAGGTCGGTGACCTTCGCGCCGCGGAAAAAACTGCTGCCGAAGTCGAAGCGGGCGTATTGCCCGAGCATCAGCCACAGGCGCTCCGGCGCGGTCTTGTCGAAGCCGTACTGGCGTTTGATTTCTTCGATCAGCTTGGGGTCCAGGCCGCGCGTCGCCCGCGATTCGGCATGCACCGTTTCTGTCTTGGCGCCGGGTGCGCCGCCACCGCCGATGCCCTGTAAGCGCGCCACCGCCTGTTCCACCGGGCCACCCGGCGCGGCCTGGACGATGGCGAAGTTGACCAGCAGGATCGCCAGCAGGGTCGGGATGATCAGCAACAGGCGGCGCAGGATATAGGCGGTCATGGCGCGGTCTTCCGGCGTTCGGCCATCTGTTCGTTGGTCAGCGCAGTGGGGCTGAGCTCCCACCAGGTGTCCAGGCCCTCGTCATAGGCCGCCGGCACCTCTGGCAGGCCGAAGCGGTTCCACCACAGGGTCGAGCTGCCAGGCGGATAGTAGTTGGGGATCCAGTAGTAGTTCCATTGCAGCACTCGGTCCAGGGCGTGCGCATGGCGGAGCATGTCGGCCTGGCTGTCGGCCCGCACCAGGCCGTCGAGCAGGCGGTCGACGGCCGGGTCCTTGAGCACCATGAGGTTGTTCGAGCCGGGGTCGTTGGCGGCGGCCGAGCCAAAGTAGTTGTACTGCTCGGCGCCGGGCGACAGGGTCACCGGGTAGCCGGTGACGATCATGTCGTAGTCACGCGCCATCAAGCGGTTGACGTACTGCGCCGAGTCGACGTTGCGGATATTCAGGGTGATGCCGATCTGCGCGAGGTTGCGTTTCCACGGCAGCAGCAGGCGCTCCAGGCCCGCTTGGCCATTGAGGAAGGTGAACTCGAGCGGCTCGCCCTGGCGGTTGACCAGGCGATCGCCGTCAGGCCGCCAACCGGCCGCTTTCAGGAGCTCCAGGGCCTTCAGTTGTTGCGGCCGAATGATCCCCGTGGCGTCGGTGACGGGGGCCGTGAAGACCTGGCTGAACACTTCGTCCGGCACTTGCCCGCGTAGCGGCTCGAGCAGCTTGAGCTCTTCGGCATCGGGCAATTCGCGCGCGGCCAGTGGCGTGTTGGAGAACACGCTCTGCTGGCGGATGTACATACCGCGCATCATCTGCCGGTTGCTCCACTCGAAGTCCCAGAGCATGGCCAGCGCCTGGCGCGTGCGGCGTTCGGCGAACATCGGCCTGTCCAGATTGAACACGAAGCCTTGTGCTGTCTGCGGTTTGGCCGGGCCGAGGTGGGCGCGTTGCAGGCGGCCGTCATCCAGTGGCTCGCCGCTGTAGCCAATGGTGTAGGCGGTGGCGGAGAACTCACGGTTGTAGTCGTAGCCGCCGCCACGCAGCACCTGGCGCGCCACCTCGGTATCGCCGAAGAATTCGATGCGCAGCCGTTCGAAGTTGTAGCGGCCACGGCTGACCGGCAGGTCCCTGGCCCACCAGTTGGGGTCGCGTTCGAAGGTGATGCTGCGGCCATTGTCGATCCGGCCGATACGGTACGGGCCGCTGCCGACCGGCTTGCTGAAGCCGGCGCCGTTGGCGAAGTCGCGTGTCTGCCAGTCATGTTCGGGCAGCACCGGCAGGCTGGCCAGGTCCAGCGGCAGGGTACGGCCGTGGTCTGGCTTGAAGTCGAAGCGCACCCGCTGCGGGCCCTCCACCGTGACCTTGAGCACGTCGGCGAACTGCGTGCGAAACTTCAGGCTGCCCTTGCTCATCAGCAGCTCGAAGGTAAAGCGCACGTCCTCGGCACGCACCGGCGCGCCATCGGCGAAGGTCGCCCGCGGGTCGATCTCGAAGCGCAGCCAGGCATCGTCAGGCCCGCGCTCCATGCGCTGGGCGATCAGGCCATAGACCGTGTAGGGCTCATCGAATGAACGTACCGCCAGGGGCGCGTACAGCCAACCGTCGACTTCGGACACGCCGATGCCTTTGTCGATGTACGGCAGGATATGGTCGAACTGGCCGATTTCGAGCGCCGAACGGCGCAGGCTGCCGCCCTTGGGGGCATCCGGGTTGACGTAGTCGAAATGGCGGAAGGATTCAGCGTAGCGGGGTGCTTCGCCGTAGACGGTCAGGGCGTGGCTAGAGGCTGCCTGCACGCCGAAGCTCATGCATAACAGCAGCAACCCCTGTAGGAGCGGGCTTGCCCGCGATGGCGTCCGGTCTGGCAACGGGGTTACCGACCTTGGCTCGTTCGCGGGCACGTTCGCCCCTACAAGGGAGACGCGCAAGGACTGATCAGTCCTGGCGGCTGGTCACTTCGAGCAGGTGATAGCCGAACTGAGTCTTGACCGGGCCTTGCACGACGTTGATCGGCGCGCTGAAGACCACGGTGTCGAACTCCTTGACCATCTGGCCTGGGCCGAACGAGCCCAGGTCACCGCCTTGGCGGCTGGATGGGCAGGTCGAATTGGCCTTGGCGACGTCGGCGAAGTCAGCACCAGCTTCGATCTGCGACTTGAGTTCGTTGCACTTGTCTTCGCTGCTGACCAGGATGTGGCGGGCGGTGGCACGGGCCATGAAAACTACTCCTTGAGTGAAAAATGCAAGCCTAGCGCACTTGGCGCTGGGTTGTCTCGCCCGGCGCTTGCGCCAGCCGCGCTGCGGCCTGGCGCAGCATCGCCTCGGTCGCGCTCCAGCCCAGGCAACCGTCGGTGATCGACACGCCGTACTTCAAGGCACCCTTGCCCAGTGCCTGACTGCCGTCGAACAGGTGCCCCTCGAGCATCACCCCGACCAGCGAGCTGTCGCCTGCCAGGCGCTGCTCGAGCACGTCCTCGAACACCGCCGGTTGCCGGGCCGGGTCCTTGCCGCTGTTGGCATGGCTGCAGTCGACCATGATCCGCGGCGCCAGGCCGACCTTGGCCAGGCCCATGCGCGCCTGGGCAACGCTGTCGGCATCGTAGTTCGGGCCCTTGTGGCCACCACGCAGCACCAGGTGGGTGTCCGGGTTGCCCAGGGTCTCGATGATCGCCGGGTAGCCCTGGGCGTCCATGCCGAAGTGGCGGTGGGCATGGGCAGCGCTGCGCATGGCGTCGCAGGCAATGCCGATACCGCCGTCGGTGCCGTTCTTGAAGCCCACCGGCAGCTCGAGGCCGCTGACCATCTCGCGGTGGATCTGCGACTCGGTGGTACGCGCGCCAATCGCCGCCCAGCCCAGCAGGTCGTCGAAGTAGCCCGCGACCATCGGCTGCAGCAGCTCGGTGGAGATCGGCAGGCCGCGCTCGAGCATGCTCAGCATCAAGCCCCGGGACAGGGCGATACCGGCATGCATGTCGTCGCTGCCGTCGAGGTGCGGGTCGTAGGCCAGGCCTTTCCAGCCGACCGTGGTGCGCGGTTTTTCCACGTAGGCGCGCATCACCAGCAGCAGTTGCCCGTCGACCTCACGGCTGAGTGCCGCCAGGCGGTCGGCGTATTCCAGGGCGGAGCGCGGGTCATGGATCGAGCACGGGCCGACGACGACCAGCAGGCGTGGGTCGCGGCCTTCGAGAATAGTGCGGATGGCTTGGCGGTGTTGCTGGACGTGCTGGGCGAGCTCGCTGCTCAGTGGCATCTGCTGCTTGAGCAGGTGCGGGCTGGGCAGGCGCTGGCTGACGGCACTGTTGGCGGCGAGCGGTTGGGTCAGGGGCAGGGCGAGGTTGGAGGCGTGCATGGCGTTTTTTCCCTGGGCGGACAGCGGGTTCAGGCCCGCGTGGTCGGCCCTATCGAGGTGTTCGACAGATCGTCAAATTGGGTTCTTTTGCGGCATCGCCACCGGAAATCGACCGAACGGAGGCGGCAGGCTGGCCCGAACGGGATTGGCTAAATCGCCAGGTATAGGTGTCTGCGTAGTAATAGGTGGCGTAGTTCATGGATCTGTCCTCAAAAGCTGAATCGGTGTGTTTATGAAGGCCTGGAAAAGCAAAACCCCCGGTCGGGGAGCCGACCGGGGGTTGAGTATTCTCGTATTCGGCGGCCCCTCGAAGAGTGGGCGCCGTTGGGGTATCAGCGGCGCCTAGTGGCTAAACCAATACCCAAAATAAAAGCCTGGAGCGGGTGCGCAGTCGACAACGGCCAGCACAGGGCGCGCGGTGCGACCGGTGTGATTGGCGATGTTGTGGATGCGTTGAGTCATGTTGCTCTCCAGTGAATGAGCCCGAGCTTACTGCACCTGTAACACGTTGTTCAATGGGTAAATGCAGCCATTTACAACGAATAGTGCTTGAGCTCCCGGGCGATCAGCATGCGCTGGATCTCGCTCGAGCCTTCGTAGATCTGGGTGATCCGCGCATCGCGGTAATACCGCTCCACCGGGTAGTCCTCCAGGTAGCCATAGCCGCCGTGCACCTGAATCGCCATCGAGCACACCCGTTCGGCCATTTCCGAGGCGAACAGCTTGGCCTGCGACGCCTCCGACAGGCACGGCTTGCCGGCACTGCGCAACCGCGCGGCATGCAGGATCAGCAAGCGCGTGGCGTTGACCTGGACCTGCATGTCGGCCAGCAGGTTGGCGATGCTCTGGTGCTCGTTGATCGGTTTGCCAAACTGGATGCGCTCGCGCGAGTACAGCAGCGCCGCCTCGAACGCGGCGCGGGCGATACCCAGTGCCTGGGCGGCGATGCCGATGCGCCCGCCTTCGAGGTTGGACAGCGCGATCGCCAGGCCCTTGCCGCGCTCGCCGAGGATATTCGCCGCCGGGATGCGGCAGTTGTCCAGGCTCACCGCGCAGGTGTCGGAGGCGCGGATGCCCATCTTGTGCTCGCTGCGATCGACCTTGAAGCCCGGGTTGTCGGTTGGCACCAGAAACGCCGAGAGGCCTTTCTTGCCGAGCTCCGGGTCGGTCACCGCAAAGACGATCGCCAGGCCGGCGCGGCGGGCGTTGCTGACGAACTGCTTGGCGCCGTTGAGCACCCACTCGCCGTCCACCCGCTCGGCGCGGGTGCGCAAGTTATGCGCCTCGGAGCCGGCTTGCGGCTCGGTCAGGCAGAAGCAGCCAATCACCTCGCCGCTGGCCAGGCGCGGCAGCCAGGCCTGCTGTTGCTCGGGCGTGCCATAGGCCAGCAGCGGGCCGCAGCCGACGGAGTTGTGGATGCTCATCAAGGCACCGGTGGCGCCGTCGCCGGCAGCGATCTCCTCAACCGCCAGGGCATAGGCGACGTAGTCGGTGTAGCTGCCGCCAAAGGCCTCCGGCACGACCATGCCGAGCAGCCCCAGCTCGCCCATCTTGCGCACCACGCCGTCGTCGATCCAGGCGGCCTTTTCCCAGGCTTGGGCATGCGGCGCGATCTCGCCGCGGGCAAAGTCCCGGGCCATGTCGCGGATCATGATCTGTTCTTCGCTCAGTTCCAGGTCTTGCATCGGTGTACTCCCAGGCTCACAGCCCTTCGAAGAATTGCTCGACCCGTGCCTGCTGCAGCGCAGCGAGGCTCGGCGGGTTCCAGCGGGGCTGCTTGTCCTTGTCGATGATCAGCGCGCGCACGCCCTCGATGATGTCGCCATGGGCGAACCACTGGCGGTCCAGGTGCAACTCCATGGCAAAGCAGTCTTCCAGGCTCAGGTGGCGGCCGCGGCGCAGCATCTCCAGGGTAACCGCCATGGCCAGCGGCGAGCGGCTTTCCAGCTGGTCGGCGGTGGCCAGCGCCCAGGCGTGGCTGTCGCCGATGGTCACCGCGCGCAGTTGCTCGATGATGCTCGGCAGGTCGGGCAGGGCGAAGAAGTGATCGATCACAGGGCGCAGTCGGGCCAGCGGCGCGTCGTCGAGCACCTGGGTACCCAGCGTGGCCAGCAGGCCCTGCAGGTCCTTCAGTGGATGCTCGCCAAAGCGCAGCTGCGCCAGGCCGCTGTCCAGCGCGGCCAGCTGGTCACTGGCCAGGTACCAGTCGGCCAGCCCGCAGTACAGCGCATCGGCGGCCTGGATCTGGCTGCCGCTGACGCCCAGGTAGGTCCCCAGCTCGCCGGGGATGCGCGACAGGAAGTAGCTGCCGCCCACGTCGGGGAAGTAGCCGATCGCCGTCTCGGGCATGCCCAGCCGACTGCGCTCGGTGACGATGCGCAGGTCGGCGCCTTGCGCCAGGCCCATGCCGCCGCCGAGGGTGAAACCGTCCATCAGCACCAGCACCGGCTTGCGGTAGTGGTGGATGCACTGGTCGAGGGCGTATTCCTCGACGAAGAAGTCTTCATGCAGCGTGCTGCCGGCCGTGTAGCTGTCGTACAGCGAGCGGATATCACCACCGGCGCAGAAGCCCTTGGGGCCTTCGCCGCGCAGCACCACCGCCTGCACCTGCGGGTCATCGGCCCAGGCATCGAGGTGGCGTTGCAGGCTGCGGACCATGTCCAGGGTCAGTGCATTGAGCCCGGCGGGGCGGTTGAGGGTGAGGTGGCCGATCTGGTTGCGGACGTCGCCCAGGACATGGTCCGTGGCCGAGGTATGAGCATGCGCGGTCATTCGCGTTCTCCCTGCTTTGTTATTGATTTTCCAAGTGAAGTCTGGAGGGCGCTGAGGGCTCAGGCGATCCTGTCATGCGAATATGCCGTGCACAATCGGTAATTCTGCACGGCTTGGCTGCATTTTTGCCATAGCCATAAGGGCGCGCGCGGTCCGGACGGTGTATGCCGCATTAGCCGTGTGACCTGCCGCAGCGGGGGTTTAGTTCCCGGGCTAACCAGGCGCATGAGTTTCATCAACGGAACATGTCGTCGCCAATGCACTCCACTGCTGGCAACTGCGGTATCTTCGACCTGACCCGCTTCGGAAGCCCTACCATGCTCACCAGCTTGCTGATCTTCCTGCTCACCCTCGCCGCCATGGAGGGGGTGGCCTACCTCGCCCACAAGTACATCATGCATGGCTTCGGCTGGGCCTGGCATCGCTCGCACCATGAGCCGCGCCCGGGCTGGTTCGAGAAGAACGACCTGTACGCGGTGGTGTTCGCCGGGCTGGCCATCGTGCTGATCGCCCTGGGCACCGCGGGCTGGTACCCGCTGCAATGGATCGGTGCCGGCATGACCGCCTACGGCGCGCTGTACTTCATTGCCCACGACGGCCTGGTGCACCACCGCTGGCCGCTGCGGGTGGTGCCGCGGCGCGGTTACCTCAAGCGTCTGTACCAGGCCCACCTGATGCACCATGCGGTGCAGGGTCGGCAGGGCTGTGTGTCGTTCGGCTTTCTCTATGCGCCGACGGTGGAGCGCCTGCGCGCTCAGTTGCGGGCGCGCCATGGTGGGCCGCTGCGCCCGCCGAGCGCGGACGCTGCCACAACCGAGGGTCGCGTGGTGGATAGCGATGCAACCGGCGGGTGAGGGCGCGCCATAGCCCACCCGCCAGCGCGACGAGTTTTTCTGCCTTGGAGGTCGACAGGCGTCCATCCCATGCCTGCCCGCCGGCCTTGCGCACCTTGAGGCCAATCTGCCGATACACCAGCCCCGCGGTTGCCACCGCCCAGGCCGAGCGCCAGGGCAGTGCGCCCAGGCCTGCCTGAGCACTGGCGTAATACGGTTCGGCATGCTCGACCAGGCGCCGCGCCAGGTGCGCCAGGGCGGGGCGATGTTCGGCGGCGGTCAGGGCGTCGCCCGGGATGTGCAGCTCCGCCAGCCAGGTCTCTGGCAGGTAGCAGCGGCCAACCTTGGCGTCGTCGACGATGTCGCGGGCGATGTTGGTCAGTTGCATCGCCAGCCCCAGGTCGCAGGCACGGTCCAGCACGGCGGCGTCGCGCACGCCCATGATCCGCGCCATCATCAAACCCACCACGCCGGCCACCGGGTAGCAGTAGCCCAAGGTGTCCTCCAGCGTGTGGTAACGCTGGCCGGAGACGTCCTGGGCAAAGCCTTCGAGCAGGTCGAACGCCTCCTGGCGCGGGATGGCGTGCTGGCGGGCGACCTCGCGCAAGGCGGCGAAGACCGGCTCGCTGACCTCGGCGCCCCGGCAGGCAGCGTCGGTCTGCGCCTGCAGCTCGAGCAGGCGTTGCCGGGCCTGGTGCGGCGCGAGGGCGACGGCGGCGTGGCCGGCCTGCTGGCCGTCGATCACGTCGTCGCAATGCCGGCACCAGGCATACAGCAGCATCGCGCTGCGCCGGGTCGACGGCGCGAACAGCCGCGCGGCGGCGGCGAAACTCTTCGAACCCACGGCAATGCTGCGTTCAGCGTGGGCCAGTAGCGGATCGGGCGCGGTGTCGGTCATGGCTGCAGGTCCTCGAGCATCAGCTTCGCGGTGGCCTTGGCCGAGGCGATCACCCCCGGTACGCCGGCGCCGGGATGGGTGCCGGCGCCGACCAGGTACAGGTTGGCCAGCTGGGCGTCGCGGTTGTGCGGGCGGAACCAGGCACTCTGGGTGAGGGTCGGCTCCAGCGAAAACGCCGAGCCGAGGTGGGCATTGAGCTGCTCGCGAAAATCCAGTGGGCTGAAGGTGCGGCAGGTCACCAGGTCCTCGCGCAGGCCAGGGATGTAATGACGCTCCAGGTAATCGAGGATGCGGTCGCGGTAGAGCGGTGCCTGCACGGTCCAGTCGACCGACGCATTGCCCAGGTGCGGCACCGGCGCCAGGACGTAGTGGCTCGAGCAGCCCGGCGGGGCGAGACTGGGGTCGGTGGCGCAGGGCGCGTGCAGGTACAGCGAGAAGTCCTCGGGCAGCGTCGGCCCCTTGAAGATCTCGTCGATCAACGCCCGGTAGCGCGGCCCGAAGCATACCGTATGGTGACGCAGCTGAGGTTGCGGCCGGCTCAGGCCGAAGTGCACGACGAACAGCGAGTTGCTGAAGCGCTTGCCCTTGAGCCGCTGGCCCTCTTGCTGCCCGCGCGGGTGCTGGCCGAGCAGCGTGGCGTAGGTGTGCACCACGTCGGCGTTGGACGCCACGGCATCCGCCTGCCAGTGCCTGCCGTCATGGCTGCGGGCACCCGTCAGACGCCCGGCCTGGGTGTCGAAGGTGGCCACTTCGGCGTTCAGCTCCAAGGTCCCGCCGAGGTCCACAAACAACTTGGCCAGGCCCTGCACCAGTGCGCCGGTGCCACCGCGCGCAAACCATACGCCCCACTCGCGCTCCAGGGCATGGATCAGGCTGTAGATCGAGGAGGTGGCGAACGGGTTGCCGCCGACCAGCAAGGCATGAAACGAGAACACCTGACGCAGCCGTGGATGACGGATAAACCGCGACACCATGCTGTAGACGCTGCGCCAGGCCTGCAGCCGGGCCAGTTGCGGGCCGGCCTGGAGCATGTCGCGAAACGACAGGAAGGGCACCGCGCCGAGCTTGACGTAGCCCTCGTCGAGCACCGCCCGCGAGTAGGCCAGAAAGCGCCGGTAGCCGTCCACGTCGGCAGGCTCCAGGGCGTGAATCTGCCGCTCCAGGTGCGCCTGGTCGTTGCCGTACTCGAAGTAGCTGCCGTCTTCCCAGCACAGCCGGTAGAACGGTTTGACCGGCAGCAGCTCGAGGTAGTCCGCCATCGGTTTGCCGGCCAGGGTGAACAGCGCCTCGATCGCGGTCGGGTCGGTGATCACCGTGGGGCCGGCATCGAAGGTAAAGCCCTGGTCGCGATAGACGTAGGCGCGCCCGCCTGCCTGGTCGCGTTTTTCCAGCAGGGTGGTGCGCACGCCGCCCGCTTGCAGGCGGATGGCCAGGGCCAGGCCACCGAGCCCGGCGCCGACCACCAGCGCAGATTTGCCTTGAGTCATGAAAGGTCCTCGTCGGGCCTGATCGAAAAATGTCGGGGTGAATGCCGTAATGCGGCGCGCAGGGCTTGGTCGATGGGCACTGGCGGTTTGCCGCTGAGGATCCGCAGGCGATCCAGGCCGGTGCTTTGCCCGGCATAAAACCGCGCGATCAGCGCCTCTGGCAGCCGATAGAAACGCTGCATGACCTGCCAGCGCTGGTCCGGTCGGCCGGCCAGGAACAACATGCGGTTGAGCAGGCGATAGAAGCCTTGTTGCTGCCAGCGTTGCTCCAGGTAACGCTGCAAATCGTCAGAAAACTGCGCCGCGTCGTCCAGCGGTTGCCCGGCCAGCCAGTCGGCCAGGCGCACGGCTTCGGGTAACGAATAGCCGGTGGTGCAATGGAACAGCCCCGCACGCAAGCCAGACAGTGGCTGCCCGGCCTGGTCCGCCGACCAGGCCGGGAAGTCGCCTGCCAGGGTGATCGGCAGCACGCCCTGTTCTTCACGCAGCAGCTGCGCCACGTGCCAGCCCCGCGCCGCCAGGTACGCGTCGAGGTTGGCGCGCAGCGCCTCGGCGGTGGGTGCGTCGCGCTCGACGTAGTGCGTGTCTTCGACCAGCAGGGTGTCGTCGCTGAACGGCAACAGGTAGACGAACCGGTAGCCGTCGCCCTGCGGCACGCGCGCATCCATCAGGATCGGCGCCGCCAGGCCGTGCGGCTCACGCAGGCGCAGCAGCTGGCCGAGAAATGCCTGCTGGCCGAGCACGCGGTGCGGGCTCGCCTGTGCACCACGGCCATCGATCACCAGGCGCGCCTGCAACTGCTCACCGCTGTCCAGGCTGACCTGGCCCGGCCCGAGGGACTGCACATTGCAGCCGGTGCGCAGGGCTGCGCCCAACGCTGGCGTGATGACCTCGGCGAAGCGCTCGCTGGTAATACTCGCGTAGCCGCTGTCGAGCCGCCGCGACAGCTGCGGAAAGTGCACGTGATAGGCCGGCCAGCGCTTGACCACCAGCGGCGCCAGCCATTGCTGCTGGTGGTGGTCGAGATCCTGCTCATGGAACGACCAGGTATGGTTGCCGCCCAGGGTGGCGTCGCGCTCCAGGCACAGCACCTCCAGCTCGGGCCGCAACTGGCGCAAGCGCCAGGCGATCAGGCCGTTGGCCAGGCCGCCACCGGCGAGGATCAGGTCATGCGCCATGGTGACCCTCCGTCAGCACGGGCTGCCCGCTACGCAGCGCTTGCTCGATGATATCGGCGGCCTTGCTCACGCCACCCGCGTGGGCCAGCTCGGCCTGCAGCGGGCCCAGCCCCGGCATTGGCTCGGCGAGCAGGCGCGCCAACGCCTGGGCGATTGCGGCCACCCCGGCGCGGCGCGACAGGGCCAGGCCAAGCCGGTGATAGACCACCCGGGCGGCCACGCCGGGCTGGTCGAAGGCGATCGGCATGACCAGCAGCGGGGTTGCCGCGGCGACCGCGTCCAGCACGGTGTTCAGCCCGCCATGGCTGATCACCACGTCGGCGCGGCGTACCGCCCAGTGCTGCGGGGCAAAGTCGGTGACGACCGTCGCGCCCAGTTGCAGCAGGCGCGCCTGTTGATGGGCAGCGAGGCCGCCACAGTGGGCCAGGAGCAATTGCACGTCGAGCAGCCGGCAGGCCTGGGCGATCCGCGCGAACAGGCCGAAGCGGTGCCCCTGCAAGGTCCCCAGGGTGGCGAACACCAACGGTTTGTGTACATCGAACAGCCAGGCGCCATCGGCGTGCAGTCGGGCACCGCGCAACGGGCCGACGGCATGGAAATGCGCAGGCAGCGCCTGGCGGGGGAAGTCGAAGCCAGGCACGGTCTGGCTGATCTGCGCCAGCGGCGACAGGCAGTCGTGCAGGCCGGTGCGCGGCGGCAGGCGCAGGTGCGTAGCGGCGCGTTGCAGGACCTCGGCCAGCGGCGCCATCAGCCAGTCATGCACCTGGCAACTGCCGCGGTAGAGCTTCAGGTTGCGCGCGTCGTTGCCGAACGCGAAGGGCGTCACGGGCAGCGGCACGCCGTCTTCGCGATTGACCGGCAAGGCACAGGCGATCGACACCAGGGGCAGTTCGAGGGCCTCGGCCGCCAGCGCGCCGGCGGGCTCCATCTGGTCAGCCAGCACGGCATCGACACGCAGCTCGGCCAGCGCCGCGGGCAACTGCGCTGCGAGCATGGCGCTGGTCTCGGCCAACTGGCGAATCAGCCGGCGTAGGCGCCAGGGCCCTGCCGGGTGGGCGGCGAGGCGCAGCGCCTGATCGAGGCTGCCCGGCGGATGACTGTCGAGGCCCAGCGGCTGAAAACCGATGCGCGGGTCGTCGAGCCAGCGCTGGCCGTCGCTCTGCTGCAGGAAGGTCACCTGGTGGCCGCGATCCAGCAGCGTGGCGGC
Organism: Pseudomonas reidholzensis; assembly: GCF_900536025.1. GTDB lineage: Bacteria > Pseudomonadota > Gammaproteobacteria > Pseudomonadales > Pseudomonadaceae > Aquipseudomonas > Aquipseudomonas reidholzensis. The sequence continues at coordinate 27,815 of NZ_UNOZ01000020.1, read as the reverse complement.
GACTGCCTGCAGGGCCTGGACGTGACTGGGGTAGGGCGGGGCGACCACCGCAAAGTGGCTCATGCCGGGTCCAGTCGATTGCCCAGCAGGCGCGCACGGCGCAGCTCGGCCAGATTGCGTGAACCGGTGCAGAAACAGACGATGCGCAGCTGACGCAGGACGATCTCGAAGTGTTCCAGCACCGCCTCGGTAGACTCGGTGGCCGCCTGCAGCACCCCGGCGGCCTGGCCGACCAGGTCGGCGCCGAGGCGGATGGCCTTGGCCGCGTCGATGCCGTCGGCAATCCCTCCCGAGGCAATCAACGGCAGGTTCGGCAGCGCCCGGCGCAGGGCCAGCAGGCACTGTGCGGTGGGGATGCCCCAGTCGGCGAAGGCCATGGCGACCTTGTGGTCGACGTCGCTGCGGGCGCGCTGCGCCTCCACCGCCGCCCAGCTGGTCCCGCCGGCCCCGGCCACGTCAATCATGCGCACGCCGGCCTCGACCAGGCGGCGGGCCACCGTGGGCGAAATGCCGGCCCCGACCTCCTTGATGATCACCGGTACCGGCAGTGCCGCGCAGAGCGCGGCGATCCGCTCCAGCACCCCGCGCCAGTCGCGGTCGCCCTCCGGCTGCACGGCCTCCTGCAACGGGTTGAGGTGGATGATCAAGGCGTTGGCCTGCAGGCTGTCGACCGCGCGGCGGGCCAGGTCCAGGCCATCGGCCTCGCGCAACTGGGCGGCGCCAAGGTTGGCCAGCAACGGAATATCGGGCGCCAGGCGCCGCAGTTCCCCGGTCAGCCCCTGATCGTTGCCGGTGCGCAGGCTGACCCGCTGCGAGCCCACGCCCATGGCAATGCTCAGCGCCTGGGCGGCTTCGGCCAGGTGGTGGTTAATGCGGCTGGCGCGCTCGGCGCCGCCGGTCATCGAGCTGATCAGCAACGGCGCGCGCAGGCCGATGCCCAGCAGCGAAGCGCTCAGGTCGATCTGCTCCAGCGCCAGCTCGGGCAAGGCGCAGTGCTCGAAGCGGATCTGCGACCAGCCCGGGTCTTGTCGCTGCAACGCCTCGGCGGGGGCCAGGACGATGTCCAGGTGATCGTCCTTGCGTTGACTCAGGAAGCTTTTCTTCATGCCGGCTCCAGTGCCAGGGAATCATCGAAGGGCAAGCGGGGTCATTCCTGGTATGCGAGTTGTACAACGCTACTCGCTTTGTACAGCTAAGCTCAAAAACAGCACCTCGTCAGGCAACGGCTCTGCGTCAGTCGTTCCCTCAACCCAGCGGCGATGACGCCGCGTCCATCAGCAGAGGCAAGAATGTGACGACCATAGCCCAACCGCTCGCGGCCGCCGATGCAGGCCTCACTGATCATCTCGCGCATTTGCAAGGCAGCCTGGAGGCGCGACTGGATGCGCTGCTGCCGCTCGGCCAGGAGCGCGACCTGCTGGCCGCCGCCATGCGTGAGAGTACTCTGGCGCCCGGTAAACGCCTGCGCCCGTTGATGTTGATGTTGACCGCCGAAGGCCTCGGCGCCTGCCCGCGTGCCGCGTTGGAGCTGGGCTGCGCGGTGGAGATGGTGCATGCCGCGTCGCTGGTCCTCGACGACCTGCCGTGCATGGACGATGCGGCGCTGCGGCGCGGCCGGGCGACCTTGCACCGGGCGTTTGGCGAAGACGTGGCGATTCTTGCGGCCATCGCCTTGCTGTCGCGCGCGTTCGGCCTGCTGGCCTCGCTCGACACCCTCCCGGCCACCACGCGCAGCCGTTTGGTGGCGATTCTGGCCGAGGCGATTGGTGCCCAGGGGCTGGTCAAAGGGCAGTTACAGGACTTGCGCGAGGGCGGCCAGGCCCGCAGCGCCGAGCAGATCGCCGAGACCAACCGGCTGAAGACCGCCGTGCTGTTCGGCGCGATCATGGACATGGCCTGCGCGCTGGCCGATGCCCCGGCGACGGTGCGCGATGCCTTGTCGCGGTTTGCCGGGGAGCTGGGCCAGGCGTTTCAGCTGTACGACGATCTGCGTGACCACGACCCTGCCACGGGCAAGGACCCGGGCAAGGATGCCGGCAAGTCGACGCTGGTCGCGCTGTGTGGCGAAGCGCGCACGCGGGAGCGTTTGCTGGGGCACCTCGACAGTGCCGAGCATTGCCTGGAGCAGGCGTTTCTCGGCGAGCAGGCGCTGGCTAGCCTGGTGCGCCGGGTGTTTGGCTGTGTTGAAACGGGGCGTTGTTGAGGCGCCTCGACTCACCCTGAAGGGTGATGGTGGCTGTGCCCAAGGCATGAAACAATCCCGCCAGCGTAGCTAACCACAACCCCGCACAGGGCCCCGACCGATGAGCAAAGACCGGCTGCAATCGCCTGGCTGGTATGAGCGGATGGCCCTCGCCATCGACGCCATCGGCACGCCGGGTTTTGTCGACGCGCTGTTTGCCGCGCTCACCTGCCTGGCCCCGTCGCAGGCCATCACGGTGTTTCTCTACCCGCACAAAGGCCTGCCCTCGGCGCTGTTCGAGAAGGACGAAGAGGGCCCTTGGCTGCCTGAGGGCAACGTGCACAAGTACCTCGAAGGCTACTACCTGCTGTGCCCCTTCTACCGCGCCTGCATGGAAGGCATCGCCCCCGGTTGCTATCGCCTGAGCGATGTCGCGCCCGACCATTTCAAGCGCAGCGAGTACTACCTGGCGTTCTATCAGCACGCGCACCTGGAGGACGAACTCAACTACATCATCCCCCTCGACCCGCACCTGACCATTGCCGTGGCCTTGGCCAGCACCCGCCGCCTGGCCAGCCAGCAGGTCGCCGACCTCAAGCGGGTCGCCCCGTGGGTGCAGGCGGTGGTGCGGCGGCAGTGGGCGCATTTGAACGCCGAGGCGATCGGCGGGCGCTTCGAGAGCGCGCTGGGGCGGCAGATCAACGCGGCGCTGAACAATTTCGGTTCGTCGCTGCTCACCGAGCGCGAGTGCCGCGTTGCCCAGTACCTGCTGCGCGGCCACTCGACGCGCTCGCTGGCCGAACGCCTGGGCATCAGCGAGGACACGGTCAAGAGCCACCGCAAGAACCTCTACAGCAAGCTCGACATCGCCAAGCAGGCCGAGCTGTTTTCGCTGTTCATCGACTCCCTGGCCCAGGCCCAGGAAGGCCTGAGCAAGGACCCGCTGGAAAGTTACCTGCGCAGGCGTTGAGGCAGCGGCTCCACTCGGTTATCCGCGCAGGCTCGCCGCGTGCTGGCGCAACAAGCGGGCGAATTGCTCGGCGGCATTGGCCAGCGGCCGGTCGGTCGGTGTGGTCAGCCCCACCGGCGCCCGCAACAAAGGGCTGGAAAACGGCAGCGGGCAGACGATCCCCAAGCGCAGGTCGAGGTCGACCACGCCGCGCTGTACACACCAGATCGCATCGTGATCCTGCACATACACCCGCGAAAACGTCTCGCTCAGCGATTCGAAGATCTGCAGGCGATCGGCCGCCCCGCTGGACAACAGGTAATTATCGACACTGATGCGCACCAGCGTGCCCTGCGGCGAGGTGATCACCACATACGGACGCAGGTCCTCGAGTGACAGGTGTTCGCGGCCTGCCAGCGGATGGTCCTTGCGCACCACCATCAGCAGGTCCTCTTCGTACAAGGCCTCGAACACCACGCCAAGCATGTCGCGACCGATCAGCCGGCCGACGATCAGGTCGAGGTCGTGGGTGCGCAGCTTGCCCACCAAATAGTCATACACGCCGGACAACACCTGCACCCGCACCTGCGGATGGTGCTCGCGCATCTGCGCGATCACCGGTGCCAGGAGAAACCCGGCGGCAGTCGGCAGCGCGCCGATGCGCAACAGCTCGGGTGCTTGAGGGGCGACCTGAGCCTGGTCGATGGCCTGGTTGAAGCTGGCCAGGGTCTGGCGGGCGTGCTTGAGAAAGTGCTCGCCGGCGTCGGTCAGGCGCACACCCTTGCGCCCGCGCACCAGCAATTGCACGCCGAGCTCCTGCTCGAGCTCCTTGAGGCTCTTGGACACCGCCGACAGGGTGATATGCAGCAACTGCGCCGCCATCGCCAGGCTGCCGGCACTGGCGATGGCGAGGAATACCCGCAGGTGGCGAAGGGTGATGGTGGAGGTGCTCATGGGTAATCACGGCGGCAATGGTCAACCTACAGGTTAAGTAACTGAGGATTTTTTATCAATTTAATCAACCGCAGGTATGACTTAGCATCGTCCCACGCTTGGCAAATACAAGGACACCCTGATCATGCTCCCCATCCCCCGGCTCGGCGCCTCCAGTGCATCCTTGCCCAGCCTTACCCCCGAGGCGCTGGCCGATGAGCTGGCGCGCCTGGGCTACCAGGGCGTCGAATGGCGGGTCGCCGACGTTGGCCAGCTCGACCCCACCCAGCCTTGGGACGCCCGCTGCAACAACCGCTGCACGGTCGCCCCGAACGCCACGGCGATCGCCCGCATCCAGCGCCATTGCCAGGCACTGGGGCTGACCATCTTCGGCCTCAGCCCGTACCTGGCGGTGGGCGACATCGAGCAGGCGCAGCGCCTGATCGACCTGGCGGCACTGGCCGGCCAATGTCGCCTGCGGCTGTGGGCACCGAGCTATGAAAACGAACGCTATGCCCCGGCCTATGCGCGGATGCGGCGGTTTCTCGAGCAGATCCTGCCGTACGCGCAAGACCAGGGCGTGCAACTGGCCCTGGAGGTGCATCAGCGCACCATCTGTTCCAGCCCGTCGCTGGCCATGCGCATTGCCGAGCACTACCCGGCGCAGGCGCTGGGGATCATCTACGACATCGGCAACCTGGCCATCGAAGGGCGCGAGGACGTGCAGCTGTCGCTCGACCTGATGGGCGCGCACCTGGCGCATGTCCAGGTCAAGAACGTCGCCTATCGGCCGCAGGCGGCGGGCGAGGGCTGGGGCTGGCACTGGAGCGCCCCCGACCAGGGCGTGCTGCCGCTGCGCAGCATGCTTGGCACCTTGCGCCAGAGCGGCTACGCGGGTTGGGTGTCGATCGAAGACTTCTCCAGTGACTACCCCGACCTGCACAAGCTGGCACGCAACCGCGACCTGGTTCGCGACTACATGGGGCTCGCTGCGGCCCCTGAACTCAACCACCACCACGAGGCCATCGCCCGATGAACCCTGCCACTGACCGCGCTGTTGCGCTTGTGACCGGCGCTGCCGGCGAACTGGGGCGGGCGATCTGCGCGCGCCTGTGCCGCGACGGCCTGCATGTCGTCGCTGTCGACCTCAACCTGGAGGCCGCGCAGGCCCTGGTGCGCGACCTCGACTGCCAGCCTGGGCAACGGGCCCTGGCGCTGCATGCCGACCTGGGCGATCAGGCCTCGATCGAGGCCATGGTCGATCGTGCAGGCGCCGCGTTTGGCCGCATCGACGTGGTCGTCAACAATGCCGCGGTCAACCACCGTGGTTCGCTGTTCGACTTCGATCCCGTCCAGTGGGACCACATGATGGCGGTGAACCTGCGCGGGCCGGCGTTGTTGTGCCAGAAGGTCGCACCGTACTGGAAAGCCCAGGGCAGTGGCCGGGTGATCAACATGGTGTCGCGCTGCTGGGTCGCCGGGGGGCCACCGGCCTATGTCGCCTGCAAGGCCGGCCTGGTCGGCCTGACCCGCTCGATGGCGCGCGAACTGGCGCCCTGGCAGGTCACCGTCAACGCGATTGCGCCCGGCCTGCTGCCGTCGGCCTTCACCCTCGACGGGCGCGACCGGGAAAGCTTCGAACTGATGGCCGAAGGCTCGATCGGCAACACCCCGCTGAAGCGCCTGACCACCCCTGAGGACATCGCCAACACCACGGCGTTTCTGGCCTCCAGCGATGCCGCCTTCATCACTGCCGAGGTCATCCACGTCTGCGGAGGCAGCCAACTGGCACCGTTTGGCCGCGCCTGAGGCCACCACTTCGACCTTCAACCCACACAATCACAATAACGAAAGGTTGCCCATGAACACACATGATCCGCGCATGGCGCGCAAAGCCGCGTTCGGCAGTTTCCTCGGCAGCGTGGTCGAGTACTACGACTTCTTCATCTACGGGTCGGCGGCGGCGCTGGTGTTCAGCACGTTGTTCTTTCCGTCCTCCGATCCCATGGCCGGGACCCTCGCCGCGCTGGCCACCTTTGGCGTCGGCTACATCGCCCGCCCCGTCGGTGCGCTGTTGTTCGGCCACCTGGGCGACCGCATCGGCCGCAAGCAGGTGTTGATGATGACGCTGCTGCTGATGGGCATCGCCACCACCGCCATTGGCCTGTTGCCCACCCACGCCAGTATTGGCGCCTGGGCGCCCGGGCTGCTGGTGGCCTGTCGGCTGCTGCAAGGTTTGTCGGCAGGTGGCGAGCAGGTCGGTGCGAGCCTGCTGACCATGGAGCACGCGCCCGGCAAGAAGCGCGCGTTCTACACCAGCTGGATGATCAACGGCGCGTCGATGGGCTCGATCCTGGCGACCTCGGTGTTCATTCCGTTGTCGATGTTGAGCGAGGAGCAATTGCTGACCTGGGGCTGGCGGATCCCGTTCCTGATCAGCGGGGTGATGGTCGCGGTCACCTTGATCATTCGTCAGGGCGTGGATGAAAGCCCCGAGTTTGCCAACAAGAAGGCCGCTGCTGCCCAGGCTCCAGTGCTGGAAATGTTCAGCAAGGAAGGCCGCGCGTTCATCACGGTGTTCTGCTGCGCGCTGATCTGTTCGGTGTCGTCGCTGGTGATGATCTTCGGCTTGTCGTGGGCCACCAACAACCAGCACGTCGACCGCGCCTCGATGCTCATGGCGATTGCCGCCAGCCAGGTCGGTGCGCTGATCTGCCAGCCGTTGTTCGGCCTGCTCGCCGATCGCATCGGCAAGAAGCGCATTTTCGTCGCCGGCTCGCTGGCCAGCTGTGTCGGGGTGTTTGTGTTCATGTGGTCGATCACCACCGGCAACATCGCCCTGATCGTCGCCAGTACGGTGTTGCTCAAGGGGGTGTTGTACAGCGCGCCGAACGCCTTGTGGCCGTCGTTCTATGCGGAGATGTTCAGCATTCGCGTGCGTTACACCGGGGTCGGCCTGGCGACGCAATTGAGCTTTATCGTCGCCGGGTTTTCCCCGAGCCTGTGTTACGCGCTGCTCGAGGAAGGGGGTGGCTGGCTGCCGGTGGGCTACCTGATCGGCGGCCTGGCGCTGGTCGCGGCGATCGCCGCCATGCTGTCTCGGCCGGCGAGCGAGCCCGGCACTGTTGCGCTGAACCCGGCGGTGGCCGCACGTAGCTGACCACCGCCAAGCCCGAGCTTAGAAGGTGTAGGCGATACCGGCCTGCACCGTGCGAGGGGCGCCTGGGTAGGCGTAAAGGTTGAACGCGCCTTCGTCATACTCTTTGTTGAAGACGTTCTTCACGTCCAGGTTCAGCCTCACGTGCTCGTTGAGCTGGTAGAAGCTCAGCAGGTCGACCACGGTGTACTGCGCCATGGTGTAGGTGGTCGCGGCGGTCTGGCCGGCGCGATCATCCACGTGCTTGACCCCTACACCCAGGCCGAGGCCCTTGGCCAGGCCGTCCTGGAACTCGTAGGTGTTGAGCAGGCTGAAGCTGTTGCGGGGGATGTTCGCCAGGTGGGTGCCCTTGGCCAGGGTGTTGTCCTTGGTCACCTCGGCGTCGACGTAGGCGTAGCCACCGATCACGCGCCATTGCGGGGTGATGTTGCCGGCGACGTTGATGTCCAGGCCACGGCTGCGCACTTCGCCTGCCGATACCCTGTAGGCCGTGTTCACGGGGTCCACGGTCAATACGTTTTCTTTGACGATTTGATAGATCGCAGCGTCGACGCTGAGCTGACGGTCCAGTGCTTCCCACTTCACCCCCAGTTCGTAGGATTTGCCTTTCTCAGGATCGAAACCGTCCCCACCACGTGATGCACCGCTGTTCGGTTTGAACGAGCGCGCAGTGTTTGCGTAGATCGCAATAGTTTCGGTCAGGTCATAGATCAGCCCAAAGCGCGGGGTTACCGCGTTGTCTGCCGCATCCCAGTCTGTAGTGTTAGGCAGGTAATTATCGTACTGATGTTCGAAGCGCTCAAAGCGTACACCGGCGAGCGCTTTAAGACGCTCTGTCAATGCCACCTGATCCTGGACAAAAACGGCCCAGGTCTTGAGATTTTCCTTGTCATGGGTGGTGGTATCAGTCAGCGCAGGGCGAGGCTGGCCCAATACGGGGTCGTAGATGTCGATCGAGTAGGCTGCCGACGAACGCTGGATGATCGAGTTGTAGTCGTAATCCTCGTACTCGATACCGGTCAGCAAGGTATGCGCAAACCCTGCGGTATCGAAGTGGCCGGTGAGGTTGAGCTGATAATCGCGATCAGTCCACTCCAGCTTGCGGTAGTTGAAGTTGCGCTGCAGGGTGCGACCGTCAGTTGGCGCGCCGTTGGCTTCGACGGCATTGCCCTTGAGCGAGCCATCCAGCCACTGCATGCCACCGGCCAGGGTCCAGTTGTCGTTGAGCAGGTGCTCGAAACGCAGCTGGGCCATGTTGTTGTCGTTGTGCAGCAGGTTGTCGCTGCCTTTCTCCCACACGTTGGTGTCACGCGAGGCGCTGCCGCGCTGGGTTGCGTAGCGGGTCAGGCCACGGTCGAGCGGGTGGTTGTTGCGCATGAAGTCGCCTTCGAAGACGATCTTCGTGCTGTCCGTGGCTTGCCAGCTGAGCACGGGCGCGACGTCATAGCGCTCGCTCTCGACGTCGTCGCGGAAGCTCTCGCCGCCCTCGCCAAGCACGTTCAGGCGGTAGGCCAGACGCCCATCTTCGCTAAGCGGCCCAGTGGCATCCAAGGTCGCGCGGTGCATGCCCTGGTCGTCGAACTGGCTGCCGAGGGTGACCTTGGCCTCGCTCATCGGCTGCTTGCTGACCACGTTGAAGGTCCCGCCCGGGTCGCCACGGCCGTACAGGCTGGTGGCCGGGCCACGGATCACTTCGAGGCGTTCGACGGTGTTGGCGTCGGGCGCGTTCGGGTAACCGCGGTTGATCGGGAAGCCATTGCGGTAGTACTCACCCGTGGTGAAGCCGCGCACGGTGACCGTGGTCAGCCCCTGGCCGCCAAAGTTATTCGCACGCCCGACGCCGCCGGCGTAGTCCAGCGCGTCCTGCAAACGGGTGGCGCCGGTGTCTTCGAGGACGTCCTTGGGCACCACGCTGATCGACTGCGGGGTCTCGTGCAGCGCGGTGTCAGTGCGTGTGGCACTGGCCGAGCGCGTGGCCTTGTAGCCAACCACCGGCCCGTCGGCGCGTTCGCGATCAGTGGCAGCATCGATATTGACGGCTTGCAGCTCGAGCGGCTCGGGCGCTTGCGCGTCAGCCAGCACGGACGGGGAGATAGCGTTGACAAGGCAGAATGAAACGAACGCACGGCGCATGGACGGTACGATCCTTGGAGGGGGATGGAAAAAGTCCGCGGATCATATCTGGTAAGGATTATCATTTACAGCTGTATTTGGTGTACCGCCGTACCAATATCCATTGGCGTATTTTTGGCCTGTGCGGGCGCAAAAAAGCCCCCTCCCGAACAACCCGGCGCCTGCACAGCATGCAGTCGCTGAATTGCCCGTGGAGGGGGCTTTACGGCCGATCAGTCGATCAATGCGGTGCGCGATGAATGGTCTTGAGCAGATCTTCCGGGCTGATATGCCCAACCACTTGCGCCACGCCACTGCCCGGGGTCGGCAGGTCGATGATGTGCGACTTCATCTTGCCCACCACATGCATCTCGCACGGCTTGCAGTCGAACTTCAGGGTCAGCACCTCATCGCCCTGAATCAACTGCATCGGCGCGACCTTGGTGCGCACACCGGTAACCCCCTTGGCCTGCTTGGGACACAGGTTGAACGAGAAGCGCAGGCAGTGCTTGGTGATCATCACCGGCACTTCGCCGTGCTCTTCGTGGGCCTCGTAGGCCGCGTCGATCAACTGCACGCCATGGCGGTGATAGAAGTCGCGGGCCTTCTGGTTGTAGACGTTGGCCAGGAACGACAGGTGCGACTCCGGGTACACCGGTGCCGGGTCGGTCTCGGCCTTGCGCCCGCCACGCGGATGCGCCTGGACCCGCGCCTCGGTCAGTGCCTCGATCGCCTCGCGGCGCAGGGCCTTGAGCTGCGAGTTGGGGATGAAGAACGCCTGCGGTGCATCCAGCTCGATGGCACTGGCGTGGTACTGGGTGGTGCCCAGCTGGCCGAGCAGGTCGTGCAACTGGTCGAGCGCCTGCTGCGGCTTGTTGGCCTCGCCAAACGGCCCGTCCAGGCCGACGCTGACCGACACGCCTTCTTCGCTGGTGGCGGTCAGTTGCAGGCGCTGCTCACGCAGCTCGGCCTGCCAGGCCACACCCACGCGACGCTCGGCGGAGGTGCGCTGCAGGGCCTGTTGCCAGTTGTGGTCGAGGTTGCGCGAGAGCGGATGGTTGGGCCGCAACTGGTACATGCCGGCCGGCATTTCGTTGGGCTCGACACGGTAGCGGTAACGCGTCTGGCCGTCTTCCTCGAACTCGCCCTTGAGCTCGGCGATGTTGGCACGAAAGCCCACGACTTCACGCTTGACCAGCACGTTGAGGCCGTCACCGTTGCTCAGCGGCACTTCGGTGACCACCATCAGGTCGCGCTTGGCGACTTTTTCCACCACGCCGACCGGCAGGCCGGTAAAGGTTGGCGAGTCGAAGGCACCGATGTCGATCTTGCGGTCGCTGACGAAGTAGTCGGTGCTGCCGCGGTGGAAGGTCTTGTCCGGATCGGGGACGAAGAAGTGCGCAGTGCGGCCGCTGGAGGCGCGGGCCTTGGCCGGGCGGTCTTCGAGGATCGCGTCGAGCTCCTGGCGGTAGTGGGCGGTGATGTTCTTCACATAGCCCATGTCCTTGTAGCGGCCTTCGATCTTGAACGAGCGCACGCCGGCGTCGACCAGGTCGCGCAGGTTGGCGGTCTGGTTGTTGTCCTTCATCGACAGCAGGTGCTTCTCGAAGGCGACCACGCGGCCCTGGTCATCCTTGAGCGTGTAAGGCAGGCGGCAGGCCTGCGAGCAGTCGCCGCGGTTGGCGCTGCGCCCGGTCTGCGCGTGGGAGATGTTGCACTGGCCGGAGAAGGCCACGCACAGCGCGCCATGGATGAAGAACTCGATGGCGGCATCGGTCTCGCTGGCGATCGCGCGGATTTCCTGCAGGTTCAGCTCGCGCGCCAGGACCAGCTGGGAGAAGCCGGCCTGGTCGAGGAACTTGGCCCGGGCCAGGGTGCGGATGTCGGTCTGGGTGCTGGCGTGCAGCTCGATCGGCGGGATGTCCAGCTCCATCACCCCGAGGTCCTGCACGATCAGGGCGTCGACGCCGGCGTCGTACAACTGGTGGATCAGCTTGCGTGCCGGCTCCAGTTCATTGTCGTGGAGGATGGTGTTGATGGTGGTGAACACGCGGGCGTGGTAGCGCCGGGCGAACTCGACCAGTTCGGCGATTTCGCCGACTTCGTTGCAGGCGTTGTGCCGCGCGCCGAAGCTCGGGCCGCCGATGTAGATGGCATCAGCGCCGTGCAGGATGGCTTCGCGGGCAATCGCCACGTCGCGGGCAGGGCTGAGCAGTTCCAGGTGATTCTTTGGAAGGGACATGTCGTTATTTTTTCGGGCTGTCACGGTTAGGCGGGCATTGTAGCGGTGAAATGGCCTGGGGGCACCTTTGGGCTGCCCGGTGGAGGCAATACACCTGTAGATCGCCTGCTGCGGCCTCTTCGCGGGGCAAGCCCGCTCCCACAGGGACCGCGCAAATCTCCAGAACAGCGCGATCCCTGTGGGAGCGGGCTTGCCCCGCGAAGAAGCCGGTGCAGGCGACAAAAAACTACCTAGAACTGATACTCCAGGCCGGCTCCGGCATACCAGGAGCGGCCCGGCGCGGCTTCATAGAAACGCTTATTCGCTGTGTCGCCTATGATCACCGATCCAACGTACTGGCGGTCGAGGATATTCTCCAAGCGAACGACTTGGTGGAACGTCCAAGGCCCGTACTGCTGCTCGAAGCGCGTGCGCCAGTTAAACACCGTGTAGCTTGGGGCGGCCTTGTACTGATTGCTGTCCTCGACATAGACCTTGCTGCGGTATTGGCCTTCAAGGCCCATGCTGATGCCTTGACGAGGCTTCCAGATCAATTCCCCGAACAGGCTGCTGCTTGGCACGCCAGGCAGGTAGTTGCCCTTCTCGATAAGCGATGAGTTCTGAACAAAGTCCTCGTCATATGTAGCTTTGAGCCAGGTATAGGCAAGGTTGAACTGCCATTGCGCGTTCAGTTCGCGCTGTACGCTCAACTCCAGGCCGCGGCGCAGCGTCTTGCCGGCGTTGTTGTAGCTGGTACGACCATCCTTGGAACCATTGATTACGACCTCGTCCTCGGTCCGGATCTCGAACACGGCGGCGTTGATCCGCGTGCGCTCGTCTGGCCGTGCCTTGATACCCAGTTCGTATTGAGTACTGGTCGAAGGCTTGAGGCCAAAGTTGAAGCCTTCCACACCCCCTGGCGCATAGGCCATCTCGGCCTGCGTCGGCGTCTCAAACGCCTTGCCGGCACTGATGTAACCATGCAAATTCGGGGTAAAGGCATACATCACCGACAGCGTCGGTGTCGTCCGCTGGTACTTCTTCGAACCGCTGGAATCGCCGTTGGAGAGGAAGTGATCGTTCACCTCCATCTCCATGCTGCTGTGACGCACGCCAGCGTCCACGGTCCAGCGGTCTATTTCCCAATGCGCTTGCAGATACGGGTCGAGGCTGGTGGCAGTGTCCTTCTCGTCCCGGCGCAGGTCGCCTTTGACGCCGAGCGTGGTGCCGCTGTAGTTCTTGAAACCACGTCGGTCATCGCGGCTGCGGTCGTAATCTGCACCGGCGGTAACTGTCAGGGCGCCGTAGGCTACCTCCACCGGCTGGATCCAGCGCAGGGTGCCACCGTGAAACTCGCGGTCAAAGTCGACCACGCCGCCGCCGCCGAGCTCGTTCGGTACGGTGTCCTTAGGTATCGACAGATACTGAATCACGCTACGCCGCCCGGCATACACATTGGCCTGCAACGTCGCATCACCAAAATACCGTTCGTAATTCACCCCCACCTGTTGGTGGTGGATGCTCTTGCGGGTGTTGTACTCCTCGGCCCGCGGGCTCACCGAGCGCGGATCATCCTTGTAACCTTCCCAGGTCTGCCCCAGCGGATCCTGCGTCCCGTTCTGCTCCAGGCTGCTGAAGATCACCGCCAGGCGGCTGTCGTCATCCGGGCGTACATGCACCTTGGCAAACGTCTGGTCGCGGCGCGCAGCGCTGTGGTCGCGGTAGCCGTCGGTGTCCAGGCGCGAGGCGTCGAGGACAAACCCGGCCTGGTCGTTGCCACCTTCGCCATACACATGGTTCTTGTTGAAGCCGTCGCTGCCAAAGGTGGTTTCGACGCCCACCTTGGGCGGCCCGGCGCCGTCGCGGGTAAACATCTGGATGACCCCGCCCGCGTTGCTGCCGTAGATCGCCGAAGCGGGCCCGCGCAGGACCTCGATGCGCTCGGCGACGTCCAGGTTCAGCGACGCCGCCTGGCCCTGGCCGTCGGGGGTGCTGGCCGGGATACCGTCGCTCAGCAGCTTGATGCCGCGAATGCCGAAGGCCGAGCGGGCGCCATAGCCGCGCGAGGAGATCTGCAGGTCCTGGGCGTAGTTCTGGCGGTTCTGCACCACCAGGCCGGGGACGCGGTTGAGCGCTTCGGAGAGGTTGACGCCGAGCTGGCCGTCGCTGATCTGCGCGCGGTCGACGGTGTCGATGGAGTAGGGCAGGTCGAAGCTGGCGTTAGGCGCGTAGGTGCCGGTGACGACCAGCGGTTCGAGCAACTGGAACGGGGCGGGCGATTCGGCGTGGGCCAGGGTGCACAGGCCAAGGGTGGGCAGTAGAACGGTGAAGTGGCGGCGCATTTAAGGCTTCCTGCTGTGTAACGGTGTAGATCCTGGTTGCCGGTGATGCCCCGCGAAGGGGCCATCACCGGCAACGGATGACTCAGGCCTTGGCCGCCATCGCGGTCACTTCGACGCGCATGCCTTCGACTGCCAGCGAGGCCACGCCGACCGCCGCACGCACTGGCCATGGCTGGCTGAAGAAGCGCTGGTAGACCTCGTTGAAGGCCGGGCGGTCGGCCATGTCGGTGAGGTAGATGGTCAGGTGCAGCACGCGGTCCATCGAGCTGCCGGCGCGCTCCAGGGCGACCTTGAGCGCCTGCAGGGTGCATTCGCTCTGCTCGACGATGCCGCCCAGCTCCAGGCTGCCATCGGCGCGGGTGGGGATCTGGGTGCTGACCAGCAGGTTGCCGAAGCCGGTCACGTCCGACGAAATCGACTCGGGGTCCGGGTCGGGAATAAAGGTGATATCTGCATTTGCCATGGGAATGCGTGCCTTGCAACGGAAGGAAAGCCGCAAGCGTACGTGAGCTGGCCGGGTCGGTCGAGCCGCCAGGCCGTGCCCGCTCGGCCAGGAGAATTGAAATAGCCGGCGTTGACGGTCAGAATCGCGCCCCATTTGGCCGCGCGCGCTGCGCCGGTCGTGCAGAAGGAACACAGGTTGAACGAACAGACTTTGTCCCGGCGCCTGGAGCGCGTGGCGGCGCACGTGCCCGCCGGCGCGCGGCTGGCCGATATCGGCTCTGACCACGGCTACCTGCCGGTGGCGTTGATGCTGCGCGGGCAGATCGACTATGCGGTGGCGGGTGAGGTGGCGCAGACACCGTTCCACTCGGCGCAGCGCAACGTGCGCAAGAACGGCCTCGATGAGCGGGTCACCGTGCGCCTGGCCGATGGCCTGGCGGCGATCACGCCGGCCGACCGGATCGATACGATCAGCCTGTGCGGCATGGGTGGCGAGACCATGTGCGAGATCTTCCAGCGCGGCCAGCCGTACCTGAATGGCCAGCAGCGGCTGATCCTGCAGCCTAACGGCGGCGAGCGTGAACTGCGCACCTGGCTGATGGATAACGGCTACCAGATCGTCCATGAGGAGTTGCTGCGGGAGAATCGCTTCGATTACGAGATCATCGTCGCAGTCCCTGGCGCGGGCATTCAGTACACCGAGCAGGAACTGTTCTTCGGTCCGCGGCTGCTAGAGGCGCGCAGCGAGCCGTTTCTGGCCAAGTGGCGGCGTGTGCTGCGGCAACGGCAGCAGACCTTGGCGCATTTCGAGCATGCCCAGGAAGTCCCTCAGGACAAGGCCCGTGAGTTTGCCCGGCAGGTCGAGTGGATCAATCAGGTGCTGGGCTGAAACCAGCGGCGTTCGGGTAACGCGGCTTACATCTGCGAGCAGTCGCCCATTTCGCGGAAGTTGACGTCGTGTTGCTGGCCTTGATGATCGACATAGACCATGTGCGCCGTGCCCACCTGGCAATCGGCGATGTTGCTGGCCGGGGTGATCGAGATGACCTTGGCGACGTCCAGCGGCATGCCGTATTCGTAGGTTTCTGAGGCAGGCGTGGTCGCCTGGTCGGCATAGGCACCGACCGAGGCCAGCGATGCGAACAGGGCGAAAAAGGCGATTGAGGCTTTCATGTCAGGCTCCTTGTGAGGTTTACCCATGATGTATTCATTGGTGATTCACAATAAAGGGGCTAACCCGTGATAGATTCCTGCCTGGGACGTACGAATAAGACTGAAAGGAGCGGACCTTCATGGACATGCTGCATGCCATGCGAACCTTTGCCCGGGTGGTGGAGTGCGGCAGTTTCGCCGCCGCCGCCAACGCCCTGGACATTTCGGCGGCGCAGGTATCACGGATCGTTGCAGAGCTCGAAAACCAGCTGCAGACCCGCCTGCTGCACCGCACCACCCGCCGTCTGCGGATGAGCGAGGCGGGTGAGCGTTTTCTCGAACGCTGCCGGCAGATCATGCTGTTGACCGAAGAAGCGGTGGACGAAGCGCGCGGCGCGCACCTGACCCCGCGTGGCCGCCTGCGTTTTCATTCGACCCACGGCCTGGGCATGTTGATGATGCCGCTGGTGGCGGCGTACAAGGCAGCGTGCCCCGAGGTGGTGATGGAGCTGACCTTGTCCCAGCGCAACCCGGACCCGCTGGACGAGGGCCACGACGTGGTGATCACCGTCGGCCGCGGCTTGCCGGATTCGCAGTTGATCGCGATTCCGCTGGGTAGCATCTACAGCATTCTCTGCGCTTCACCGGAGTATCTGGCCCGGCACGGCGTGCCGCAGCGGCCGCAAGACCTGCACGAGCATGTCTGCCTGCGCATGGGCGACCCGCTGTTCGAGGAGGACTGGGCGTTCGAGCAGTCGGCGGACAAGTGCGTGATCCTGCCGCAGGACACCTTTCTGACCAATGTGGCCGACGCCATGCTGCACGCCACCGAGCTGGGCATGGGCATTGGGCTGATTCCGTATTATTCGGCGAGCAAGGCGATTGCCGAAGGGCGGCTGTGCCGGTTGCTGGCGCCGCATCGGCTGCGGCAGCGGGAGATCTATGCGATCTACCCGTCGCGGCATTACCTGGACGCCAAGGTGCGCACCTGGCTGGACCTGCTCAAGGAGCAGCTGCCGGTGATGTTTGCGGCGCATGAGCAGGTGGTGGACGACCCGCGGTATTCGCGCTGAGTGCCTTGTGGCGCCAGATCCGGCCTCTTCGCGGGTAAACCCGCTCCCACAGGGTTATCAACAGAACCTGTGGGAGCGGGTTTACCCGCGAAGAGGCCGGATCTGGTACCCGATCAATCAATGCCCATAACGCCCGACGATGCTCTGACCACCCAAGGCATGGTCCTTCAGTGCATCCATCAGGCCCTGCCGATCCAGCCCCTCCACCAAGCTACCCGGCGCCAGGTCCGTGGCAATCAAGGTCAACGCATAATGATGCGGATTATCCCCCGCCGGAGGGCAAGGTCCGCGATACGTCATCATCCCGCGTGAATTACGCCCCACCGTGACCGCCTGGGTCGTCTGCCCGGCAATGCCTTCTTCCAGGCTGCCGTGCTCCGAGTCGATGTTGTAAGCGACCCAGTGCACCACCCCGAGGCCCTTGCCGCCATCCGGGTCGAACATCACCAGTGCCACCGAGCGGGTCCCTTCCGGCAGGTTACTCCAGCTCACCTGCGGCGTGCGCTCGCCGCCACTGCCGCACCCAGGGTCCGGGCCGACCTGCTCCAGGGCGATAACCCCGCCGTCGGTGAACGAGGCGGACGCGACCGCCAAGGCGCCACTGCTCTCGGCGTGGCTGGCGAGGGTAAACAGCGACAGCGCTGTGCCAAGCACGCAGGCTCGGATCGTCATGGCATGCCTCCAGGCAGGGATATCCAGGTCAGCTCAGCGTAGACAACCAGGCTTATTGGTCGTCGTCCTGATCATCGCTGTGGCTGTCAGCGCTGCTCGCACCGCCCGTGGTGCTGCCGTCGGCGGCATCCGAGTCGGTGCCGGTGTCGCTGCTGTCGTTGTCCTTGCCGCCAGGGCTGTTGACGCTGCTGCCTTCACCCGCGGTTTCACCTTTGGGATGATCGCCGTTGGCCTGTTCGGCGCTGGGCTTGGTGGTGGTCATGTCGGTGGCGGCGATGCTGGTGGTGGAGGCGAGGCCCAGGCTCAGGGCGAGCAGCAGGGGAAGCGGACGAATGCGGACCATGGTGATTCTCCTGTAAGGATGATCGTCATGCGTTCGGCCGTGGCAGGCGGGGCAGGGTGCCCGTCAGGCGACGGGCGGTCGTGCCCCGCGAGGGGTCAGGCGCGTTCGGCCGGGGCCGCAGGCGCCTGGGTTTCTGCCATCGACGGATGCTCTTCGACGGCGTGCATCAGCTCTTCGGTCACGCGCAGCTCGGCGCCGCTGGGCGAGAACGTCGCGGTCGGCGCAAAGGGTGCCGGATGCTCCGGCGCCGGGCGCTTGCCGCGACGCCAGAGGAAGAAGCTGACCATCGCCAGGTTGATCACCGCAAAGGCCCAGAACAGCCCGATCTCGCCATACGAGGTCATCACCGGCGAGATCGCCAGCGGCGCCATCGCCGAGCCCAGCGAGTTGATCAGCAGCAGGCCCTGGATCATCGGCACCAGCGCATCGGACGGTGCCCGGTCGGCGGCACTGCTGACCGCGACCGGATACAGCGCGAAGACGCCGCCACCGAGCAGGAACAACATCGCCGGCAGCGCCACCGAGTCGGACGGCAGGAAGGCGATCACCACCGACAGCACGGTGCACAGCGCGGCCAGGGTGATCAGCACATCCTGGCGGTCCTTGCGGTCCGACCAGCGCCCGACCGGGTATTGCAGGAGCATCGCGCCCAGAATCACCCAGGCCATCATCGTGCCGACTTCCCCGACATCCAGGCCGATGCGTTGCAGGTACAGCGGCAACAGCGCGTAGATCCCGGCAATCGCCACCCCCGAGCCGAAGCAGCCGACCAGCCCGGTCGGCGCAATGCCGAGCAGTTGGCGTGGCTTGAGTGGCTCGACCTGGTCGAGCCGTGGCGACACCTGCGGCAGGATCACCACCGGCAGTACCGACAGCGTGGCGAGCATGCCGGCGACCATGAACGGCGATGTCCCGCCCCAGCCGGAGATCTCGCCCAGCGCGGCCTGGGCAATGACCCCGGCGCCATAGAAGGCGATCATGTAGAGCGCCAGCAGGCGCCCGCGGATCTTCGCGTCACCGGCCATCAGCAGCCAGCTCTCGATCACCAGGAACACCCCGACCGCGGCCCAGCCGTTGATCAGGCGCAGCACCGACCACCAGGTGGTGTCGTAGCACAGGCCTTGCAGGAGAATGGTCGCGGCGATCAGCGAAGCGAAGCTGGTGTAGGCGCGGATATGGCCGATGCGCAGGATCAGCCGGTCGTTGAACAGCGCACCCAGGGTCAGGCCGATGAAATAGGCCGAAGAGACGATACCGATCATCGTCGCCGATTCGCCGGCGGTGCCCAGTTGCAGGGTGGTCAGGGAAGACATGAAACCATTGCCCAGCGCAATGATGAACAGCCCGAGCAGGGGTGCCAGCGCCTGGGCCAGCAAACGCGGAGACATACGTACCTCAAGTTGAAAGTCGGCGGAATGAACGCCTTTTCGGGCGTGCACGCTGACGCCGGTCATTGCGGACCGGGGGGCGGCACGAGGTACCTGGGCAAGAGTCGACGGCTTGGCCAATGGAGGTCGTTGCGATCTTCAGGGGCAGTGCCGGCGCACATCGCAAGCAGGCCCGCGCCTGGCAGGCTTCGACAGAAACCTGCAAGCGCAGGCTTGCTCGCGAATAGGCCAGAACTGCCCGACACGACCTCATTGACGGCATCGGGGGCAGGCCACCTTGCGAGGTGACTGGCGAAAAGGAGGCGCGATTCTAAGCCCTGCGCAGAATTTGCCAAGGGGGCTACCCCTGCGACCAGAGGCCGCAGGGGTGTTTTCAGACGAACGCGCGCGAGTTGCGCCGGCGGTCTTCCTTGAGCAAGGCCTCGATCTTGCGCAGCGCCAGGCCCAGGCTGGCCTGGTCGGCGGCGCCGCCGAGCGACACCCGCACGGCATCCTGGGCCTGCGCCGACACACTGAACGAGTCGGCGCCGGCGACATTCACCCCGACCTCGTCGAGGGCGTGGGTGAACAGGCTCTGGTTCCAGTGCGCTGGCAGCGGCAGCCACAGGTGCAGGCCGCTGGGGTGGGTCTGCACCTCGTGGCTCAAGAGGCTGCGCGCCAGCTGTTGGCGCGCCCGCGCCTCACGCTGGATCTCCTCGACCAGGGCCTTGGCGGTACCACTGCGGATCCAGTGCTCGACCAGGCCCAGCAGCAACCCCGAGCAGCCCATGCTCGCCGCCCGCAGGCCGGCGTGCAGGCGGTCGCCATCGTCGTCCCGCGGCGGCAGCACGAACGAGGTGCGCAGGCTCGGCCACAGGCATTTCGACAGCGAGGCGAGGTAGTAGGTGTTGGCGCCGCCGGTCAAGGTGGCGATCGGTGCGGGTGCGTCGTCCAGCAGGTAGCGGTAGGGGTCGTCCTCGATCAGCGTCAGCTGCAGGCGCAGCAGGGTCGCGGCGATCTGCGCGCGGCGCCCGGCAGGCATGGTCTGCGCCGTCGGGTTGTTGAACGTCGGGTTGAGGTACAGCAGGCGCGCGCCGCTCTGCTGCTGGGCGCGCTCCAGGGCATCCGGGCGCATGCCGTCGGCATCGCCCTCGACCGCCACCACGCGCAGGCCCAGCTGGCGCGCCGCCAGCAGCAAGCCGGGGTAGGTCAGGGGGTCGCAGAGCACGCTGTCACCGGGCCGGGTGGTCGACGACAGGATGGCGAAGATCGCCGCCTGCGAGCCGGCACACACGCTCAGCCCGCGCAGGTCCAGGTCGCCCAGGGCAGGCTGCAGCCAGGCTTGGCCGGCCTGCACCGCGCTGCGCGTGCCCGGCTCGTCCTGGTAGGTCGACAGGGCTTCGATGCGCTGGCGGCGCAACACCTCCTCGAGGCCCTTGCCGACCCGCTCGGCCATCGAGCCATTGGCCGGCTGCGGCGGGATGTTCATGGTCAGGTCGATACGTGCCTGAGCGCCGGGCGCGCTGGCACCCATGACGAACGAACCGCGGCCGCCGTACGAGGCGATCAAGCCGCGGTTGCGCGCTTCGGCATAGGCGCGGGTCACGGTCGTCAGGTCGACGCCCAGCTCAGCGGCCAGGGTCCGTTGCGGTGGAACCTGATCACCGGCCTGCAAAGAACCCGATTGTATGGATTCTGCGATCATATCTGCGATCTGTATGTATCTGGCTCCGCCCTTCGCCTTGAAGGGCCTAATCCATTGGGCTTGAGCCGTTTTCTTCGACTCTTCGGCGAGAGGCATGCGAATTCCCCAGGTTGTAAATCCATACACTCAAGCATAACATGGCATACGGTTAAGTAATAAATCCATACAAACGGACTCTGTATGGAAATTATTGTCAGGCACCAGCGAGGCGCGGCAGGGTTGCAACGATAAGCGCTTCTGGGCTGCCAGTCATGGAGATGTTTGATGAATGACTGCCATCTGATCTGCGCCAATCGCCTCGGCGATGGCGCTGTCGTCTGGTTGAACGCAGGGCATGAGTGGGTCGAGCGCCTGGAACAGGCGAGTGGCTTCGACGCGCTACAGCTCGAGGCGGCTACGCTGGCGGCCGAGCAGTCGGTCAAGGCCAACCAGGTGGTTGGCCCTGTACCTTGCGCTGCGCGGCAGGTGGCCGGGGTGATCGAGCCGATCGCCCTGCGCGAGCGTTTGCGGGCCCGGGGCCCTTCGGTACGCACCGACCTCGGCAAGCAGGCCATGCCCGTTGTGGCGGCGGCCGAGCGGCGCGAACGGGCCCGCCCCGTTGAGGCTGAGCTACCCGCCAACGCTGGCGTGTACCGCTACGACCCCTTCGAGCGCGAGTTCCTCAGGGCGCGTGCCGACGCGTTTCAGCAGCAAGTGGCGCGCCGCCTCAGTGGCGAGCTCGACGAAGAGGCGTTCAAGGTCTACCGGCTGATGAACGGCCTGTACCTGCAACTGCACGGTTACATGCTGCGCGTGGCCATCCCCTACGGCACCCTCAGCGCCCTTCAGTTGCGCCGGCTGGCGCACGTCGCCAGTACCTACGACAAAGGCTACGGCCACCTCACCACGCGGCAGAACATCCAGTTCAACTGGCCGCACCTGAGTGACACGCCCGAGATCCTTTCGGCCCTTGCCGACGCCGACTTGCACTGTATCCAGACCAGCGGCAACTGCATTCGCAACGTCACCACCGACCATTTTGCCGGCGCCGCCGAGGACGAAGTGATCGACCCGCGCGTGCATGCCGAGGTCCTCCGTCAGTGGTCCACCGACCACCCCGAGTTCACCTACCTGCCACGCAAGTTCAAGATCGCCATCACCGGCAGCCCGATCGACCGGGCCGCGGTGCGTTTTCACGACATCGGCATCCTTGCCCGGCGCAATGAGCACGGCCAGGTGGGCCTGCAGATCTATGCCGGGGGAGGGCTGGGGCGTACGCCCATCGTCGGTACGCTGGTGCGTGAGTGGCTGCCGGAGCGCGAGCTGCTGCGGTATGTCGAGGCGATCCTGCGGGTGTACAACACGCTCGGCCGGCGCGACAACCTGTACAAGGCGCGGATCAAGATCCTCGTCCGCGAACTCAAGCCGGCACGCTTCATCGAGATGATCGAGGCCGAGTTCGCCAGCCTCCCGGCTGACCGTCAGTACCTCGAGCCGGGCATCGTCGAGGCGATTGACGCGCGTTTCGTCAAACCGGCGTTCGAACAACTCCCAGGGATCTGTGAGCCTTACCTCGAGGCTCGCAACAGCGATGTCGCGTTCGCCCACTGGGTGCGCAGCAACACTCACCCGCACAAGAAGCGCGGCTACATCAGCGTGGTCATCTCGCTCAAGCCCAAGGGCGGGATCCCCGGCGACGTCAGCGCCGAGGAAATGCGCCTGATCGCCGACCTGGCCGAGGTCCATTCGCTCAACGAGATCCGCGTGTCGCACGAGCAGAACCTGGTGTTACCGCATGTCCGCCTGAGTACCCTGTACCCGCTGTGGCAGACATTGCGCGAGGCGGGGCTGGGGACGGCCAACGTCAACCTGATCTCCGACTCGATCGCCTGCCCCGGCATGGACTACTGCAGCCTGGCGACGGCCCGTTCGGTGCCGGTCGCCCAGCGCATCGCGTTGCGCTTCGACGAGGCGCGGCAGCGCGAGATCGGCGAACTCAAGCTCAACGTGTCCGGCTGTATCAATGCCTGCGCCCATCACCATGTCGCGCACATCGGCATTCTCGGCCTGGACAAGGCGGGCCATGAAAACTACCAGATCACCCTGGGCGGCAGCGCGGGCGAAGACGCGGCGGTCGGCACCATCCTGGGCCGTTCGGTGAGCTACGAGGCGGTCCCGGAGGTGGTCGACGCGATTGTCGCGATCTACCTGCGCGAGCGCGTTGCGCACGAGCGCTTCCTCGACACCTACCGGCGCATCGGCATCGACGTGTTCAAGGAGGTGCTGCGTGACGCTCATTGATCTTAACGGCCTGCCCAGCCCGGACCCTTGGCTGTACCAGGAGCCAGAAACGCCGCTGGTGGCCAGCGAACGCAGCGTCGTCGCGTTGAGCCAGTGGGAGGCGTTCCAGCAACAGTTCGGCGTGCCGGCCAAAGGCCTGTGGGTCGATGCCGACCAGCAGCCCGAAGCGTTGCTGGGGCTGCTGGCCGAGCTCGAGCTGCTGGTCATCGACTTCCCCAAGTCACGCGACGGCCGCGGTTTCACCCTGGCGCGGCTGCTGCGCGAGCGCTATGCGTTCGCCGGCGACCTGCGCGCCGCCGGGCCGATGCTGCCCGACCAGTTCGCGATGCTGCTGCAGTGCGGTTTCACCAGCCTGCTCGCACCGCCGACGGTGCCCGTGGTGCGCTGGCAGCAGGCGGCAGACGCCCGCCTGCAGGCGCAGGCCCGGCCACGCACGCTGCTCGAGCGCCTTTCCCATCGTCATGAGGCATAACCATGTTCAGCCTGACAGCCTTGGAGCTGGCACGTATTCAGTTCGGTTTCACCATTACCTTCCACATCATCTTTCCGGCCATCACCATCGGCCTGGCCTCGTTCCTCGCGGTGCTGGAGGGCTTGTGGCTGTACAAGAAGGACAACGCCTACCTCGACCTGTACCACTTCTGGTCGAAGATCTTCGCGGTCAACTTCGCCATGGGGGTGGTCTCCGGGCTGGTCATGGCCTATCAGTTCGGCACCAACTGGAGCTTCTATTCGCAGTTCGCCGGCAGCATCACCGGCCCGCTGCTGACCTATGAGGTGTTGACGGCGTTCTTCCTCGAGGCTGGCTTCCTTGGCGTCATGCTGTTCGGCTGGAACAAGGTCGGGCGCGGCCTGCACTTCTTCGCCACGGCCATGGTGGCGGTCGGCACGATGATCTCGGCGACCTGGATCCTCGCTTCCAACAGCTGGATGCAGACGCCGCAAGGCCATGAAGTGATCAACGGCATCGTGGTGCCGGTGGACTGGCTGGCGATCATCTTCAACCCGTCATTCCCCTATCGCCTGGCGCACATGGTGACGGCGGCCATGCTCTCGACGGCGTTGTTCGTCGGCGCTTCGGCGGCCTGGCACATGCTGCGTGGCAACCGCAGCACGGCGGTCACGCGGATGTTCTCGATGGCCATGTGGATGCTGCTGTTCACCGCACCGTTGCAGGTGCTGATCGGCGACCTGCACGGCCTCAACACCCTCAAGCACCAACCGGCGAAGATCGCCGCGATGGAGGGCCACTGGAGCAATACCCCGGGCCAGGGCGTGCCGCTGATCCTGTTCGGGATCCCCGACATGGACGCCGAAACCACCCGCTACAAGGTCGAGATCCCCAACCTGGCCAGCCTGATCCTGACCCACAGCTGGGACGGCCATATCCCGGCCCTGAAGGACTTCGTCCGCGAGGACCGGCCCAACGCGACCATCGTCTTCTGGTCGTTCCGGGTCATGGTTGGCCTTGGCCTGCTGATGGTCCTGCTCGGCGTCTACGGCCTGTGGCTGCGTTGGCGCCGGCGCTTGTACCGGTCCACAGCACTGGCGCGTTTCGCCCTGTGGATGGGGCCGTCCGGCCTGGTGGCGTTGCTGGCCGGCTGGTACGTCACCGAAATCGGCCGTCAGCCGTGGGTGGTGTACGGGCTGATGCGCACCGAGGATGCCGTCTCCAATCATTCGGCGATGACCCTGACGGTCGGCCTGGTGGTGCTGGTGGTGATGTACCTGGGCATTTTCGGCACGGGCGTGGTGTACATGCTGCGCCTGGTCGGCAAGGGGCCGCAGGCGCATGAGCACGAAGCGCTCGGCGCACCGCTGACGGACAACCAGCGACCGGCCCGACCGCTGTCGGCGGTCGATGGCTCGCTGTATTCAAGCCTCGTGAACAAGCACTGACGGGAGTGTTGGAAAATGGGTATTGATCTACCACTGATCTGGTTTCTGGTGATCGGCTTCGGCGTGATGATGTATGTGATCACCGACGGTTTCGACCTGGGCATCGGCATCCTCTTTCCGTTCATCCCGGAGCGCGACCACCGCGACACCATGGTCAACACCGTGGCGCCGGTCTGGGACGGCAACGAGACCTGGCTGGTGCTGGGCGGGGCAGGGCTGATGGCGGCGTTTCCCAAGGTCTATGCGATCTTGCTCAGCGCACTCTACCTGCCGGCGCTGGGGCTGTTGTTGGGGCTGGTCTGGCGAGGCGTGTCGTTCGAGTTCCGGTTCAAGGCCGACGAGGCGCACAAGCCGTTCTGGGACCGCGCGTTCATGTCCGGCTCGTTTGTCGCGGCGTTCTTCCAGGGGGTGATCCTGGGGGCGTTCATCGAGGGTCACGAGATCGTCGACGGGGTGGCCACGGACGGCGTGATGAGCTGGCTGACGGCGTTCAATGTGTTCTGCGGGTTCGGCGTGGTGATTGCCTATGCACTGCTCGGCGCGACCTGGCTGGTGCTCAAGACCGAAGGCCCGCTGCAGGCACGGATCATCCGCGCCACCGGGCCGATCACCCTGGCGACGGTGCTGTCGATGCTGGTGGTGAGCATCTGGACGCCGCTGACCCATCCAGCGATCTTCGACCGCTGGTTCAGCCTGCCGAACTTCTGGTTCTTCCTGCCGGTGCCCGTGCTGGTGCTGGTGGCGACCTGGGCGATCCTCAGGTCGCTGCGAGGCGAGCCGCATGCCGGGCCTTTCGTCTGGTCGCTGGGGCTGATCTTCCTGGGCTACACCGGTTTGCTGATCAGCATCTGGCCGTACGTACTGCCGCCCAGCCTGACCATTTGGGAAGCGGCCGGGCCGCCGCAGAGCCTGGGCTTTGCACTGGTCGGGGCGCTGTTGATCATCCCGTTCATCCTCGGCTATTCGGCGTGGTCGTATTACGTGTTCCGCGGCAAGGTGAAGGTCGGCGAGGTGTTCCATTGAGCCTGCATGCATCCACCGGCAAGGCGCCGGGGCTGGGCAAACGGCTGCTGTGGCTGGTGACGATCTGGGCGGCCAGCGTGATGGCGCTGGGCGCGGTTGCACTGGCGACACGGGTGGCCATGAAGTTTGCCGGCATGACGGGGTGAGGCATTTGCGCCGATCCGTTTCTGTTCCCTGGCGGTGGTGCGGCATAATGCCCGCCTTAGGTCGATCAGCCCCTGATCGCCAGGGAGGGCAAGGTACATGCTGGCTTCGCTGTTCGCCGTTCTGGCGCCCGTGTTCATCGTCGCAGGCATCGGTTACGCCTGGGCCCGCAGCGGGATCGACTACCCCACCGAGTTCATCGCCCGGCTGGTGATGACCGTGGGCACCCCGGCGCTGGTGCTGTCGACCTTGAGCCGGACCCGGCTGGACCAGGCCGCGTTTACCAGCATGGCGCTGGCCTGTGTGCTGTGCATGCTGGGCATGGCCTTGCTGGGGTTCATCGTCAGCCGGCTGTCGGGCCTGGACTGGCGGGTGCTGTTGCCGGCGTTCATGTACCCCAACACGGGCAACATGGGCCTGCCGATCAGCCTGTATGCCTTCGGCGAACAGGGGCTGGCGCTGGCCGTGGCGTTTTTCCTGGCGCTGTCGATCTTTCAGTTCACCCTTGGGATTGCGGTGTCGGGCGGTGCCACTTCGCTCAAGGGGCTGGTGCGCAACCCGATCGTGATCAGCCTGGCGGGGTCGATGCCGATCATTTTCCTGCAGTGGGAGCTGCCTACCTGGCTGGCGAACACGGCTGACCTGCTTGGGGGGATGACCATCCCGCTGATGTTGCTGACGCTGGGTGTGTCGTTGGCGAGCATTCGCCTGCAGCATCTGGGCAGCGGGCTGCTGCTCGGTGGGCTGCGGATTGTGCTGGGGGGCGCGGTGGGGTGGGGCGTGGGGGAGGTGCTGGGGCTGGAGACGCTGGAGAAGGCGGTGTTGGTGCTGCAGTCGTCGATGCCGGTGGCGGTGTTCAACTACCTGCTGGCGGTGCGGGCGAATCGCTCGCCGGAGTTGGTGGCTAACCTGGTGATGTGTTCTACGATGCTGTCGTTTGTGTGGTTGCCGGTGGTGCTGGCTTGGTGGCTTTGAGGGTGGGGGGGGCTTGTTGACTGGGGGCTTATCCAGATGTTGTGGTGCGGCCACTGGCCCCTTCCGCCCTTACGGCGGGTCACTTTTTTTCTTGGAAAAAAGTAACCAAAAACCGCTTGCTCCTGCATCCGGCCCTTCGCTGCGCTACGGGTTCCCTCACTCCGGTCTTGCTCCCGCGAGGACCGGGCTGTACGGGCCTTCCTGGCCCGCAGCCCTTGCCGGCCTTCCTGGCCGTCACCTCGCTCCGCAAGACCTGCGTTCGGCCTCCTGAAGTCGCGGTAGATCAAGATCACAAGCCAGATCAAGGGCCAGATCAAGTGCCAGGGCGACGGCTGGCGAATCGCTTCGCTCTCGCTTGTTTATAAGGGCGGTACAGCGCGTCAGCGCCAGAATTTGCATTGGCAGTTCCGGCCTATTCGCGGGGCAAGCCCGCTCCCACAGGATCTCCGCTGACCGAAAGAGCGACACTATCCTGTGGGAGCGGGCTTGCCCGCGATGAGGCCCGAATATCCACCACCATTGCCACTGTCGAAGATAACGCCAGCCCAGGCGCCACCCGTAACTTGGCGACCTCAGGAGGCCGAACGGAGGTCTTGCGGAGCGGGGTGACGGCCAGGAAGGCCGGCAAGGGCTGCGGGCCAGGAAGGCCCGTACAGCCCGGTCCTCGCGGGAGCAAGGCCGGAGTGAGGGAACCCGTAGCGCAGCGAAGGGCCGGATGTAGGAGCAAGCGGTTTTTGGTTACTTTTTTCCAAGAAAAAAAGTGACCCGCCGTAAGGGCGGAAGGGGCCATCAGCCCCACCCCACCAAATGGATAAGCCCCCCATCCAAGCCCCCCCGAAGCA
>NZ_UNOZ01000014.1 GCF_900536025.1 Pseudomonas reidholzensis | reverse complement strand
GCAAGGGGTCGCCGATCAGTTGCAGACCTACGCCGAGGCAGAACTGTTGCCGCGCATGCGGGCGGTGAATGCCGGGAGTGATATTCGGCTACAGCCGTTGAGTGCCTATCCCGGGTTGGCCACGCCGGCGGACAGCGATGCGGCGCGGTTGGTGGCATTGCTCAGTGGCTCTACGGAGTTTGGTACCGTGGCGTTTGGTACCGAAGGCGGGCTGTTCGATCAGGCGGGGATACCGACCGTGGTGTGCGGGCCGGGGAGCATGGAGCAGGGGCACAAGCCGGACGAGTTCGTCAGTGTCGAGCAGTTGGCGGGGTGTGATGCGATGTTGCTGAGGCTGGTCGAGTATCTCAGGGCGGGTTGACCGCGTAGCGCCTCATCGCGGGCAAGCCCGCTCCCGTAGGAGCGGGCTTGCCCGCGATGAGGGTGCAACAGACGGCACATCAACTCAGGTCAGAAGCTGGCCTTGACCTGCAGACCTACCACCAACGCATTGTCGATGTTGGCCCCGGAGAACGCCCCCGGCTCGATGATGTACTGCACGTCCGGACGCAGGTTCAGCCAAGGCGTCGCCTGGTAGCCATAGCTCAGCTCGATCAACTGCTCGGCGCTGTCGATGTCCGGGAAGCCCTGGCCGCTGGCCAGGGCCGCGTCTTCCAGCACCTCACGGCTGCGCGGGTTAGGCACGGCGCGCCCATAGCCCAGCGCCAGGGTGTCGCGAGGACGCCCTTCGAACGGCTTGTACAGCACCACGCCGGCGCCGTACCACTTGGTGAACGGCGAGGCGGCCTTGCTCGACGCCGAGTACTGACCAAACGCATGCAGGCTGCGGCCCGGCGAGCTCGGGTCGTTCCACACCGCCTGGTCGAACACCAGGTAGTGACCGCCACGGCCGGCGACTTCATCGCTGCTACCGATGCGTTTTACGTTGGAGCTGTCGTAGTAGTAACCCAGCTTGTACTCACCCGGCAGCTCGGCCTGCAGCTTGTACACCAGCTCCACCGGCACCACGGTACCTGTGGTGTGCTTGGGGCCAAGGTGCCAGGCGCGGCTGGAGTTGCCGTTGCTCTCGGGGTCGACGTTGAACGCCGCCACGCGCAGCTGCCAGGCCGACGACAGGTCGTACTTGACCCGCGCACCGAGGTGGGCGTTGGGGTAGTTGGTCCAGCCGCTGCCACCGGACATGTTCAGCGGGTGACCGCAGAAGCCGGCGTTCATGAAGTTGCAGAGGATGCCGGTGTCCAGCACGCCAATGTCATTGCCCATGGCCATGTAGCCAAGCTTGACGTTCAGCGCCGGGGTGAAGTTGCGCTCGTAGCTCAGCTCGGTCAGGCGGGTGTACAGGCCACCGTAGTTTTCCTGGATCGGCAAGCGGTTGCCGACCAGGTCTTCGGAGGCGCTGTTGCCGCGACGGTCGTTGACGCTCAACTGAACCTTGCCGCCGTTTTCCAGGCCGTACAGCTTGGACAGGTCGAACTGCACGCCGAGCTTGATGTTCTGCGAGTAACGCGCCGAACGGTGCAGGCCGCCGTGGGCGTTGTAGGCCGTCTCGCCACTGTAGTCGGCGGTGAACTTGACGCCGTCGTCTTCGAGCTGGTGACGCAGGCCGCCCCAGTCCCCGGTCAGGGTGCTGCGGTTCATCAGGTCGGCTTCAGCCAGGGCGCTGGTGCTGGCCAGGGCCATCAGCAGGCCGGCGGTGAGACGGGTAGGGGTGAACTGAAACGCGGAGTACATTGCGGCGCTTTCCTGGGACATTCAGGGTATCTGTAAGGGCC
Organism: Pseudomonas reidholzensis; assembly: GCF_900536025.1. Taxonomy (GTDB): domain Bacteria; phylum Pseudomonadota; class Gammaproteobacteria; order Pseudomonadales; family Pseudomonadaceae; genus Aquipseudomonas; species Aquipseudomonas reidholzensis. The sequence continues at coordinate 9,837 of NZ_UNOZ01000014.1, read as the reverse complement.
GCTTCGCGGAGCAGGCCCGCCCCCACGTGGGGAGCGGGCCTGCCGGCGAAGCAGGCGACGTGGTTTACGGCAGGGCGTAAGAAATCACGTAATCGCCACGGTCGGTCGACTGACGCGCGCCACCGGCGGTGATGACCACGTACTGCTTGCCAGTCTTCGGCGAAACGTAGGTCATCGGGCCACCCTGGCTGCCGACGGGCAGGCGGGCTTTCCAGACTTCTTCACCGTTGGCGCTGTTGTAGGCGCGCAGGTAGAAGTCCTGGGTACCGGCGATGAAGATCAGGCCGCCTTGGGTCGACAGGGTGCCGCCCAGGGTTGGCAGGCCGACCTTGATCGGCAGGTGCATGCGGATGCCCAGCGGGCCGGTGTCTTCGACGGTGCCGACTGGCACCTGCCAGGCAACCTGGCGGGTCTTCATGTCGATGGCGGTCAGGGTGCCGAACGGCGGGGCCTGGCACGGGATACCGGCGATCGACAGGAAGCGGTTCTTGTTCACCGCGTATGGAGTGCCCTTGAGCGGCACGGCGCCCATGCCGGTGTTCAGTGCTTCGCCACCGCCAGCGGCCTTGCCCTGGTTCTGCGACGGGATCATCTGGATCCACAGGCCCAGGCGCATGTCGTTGACGAAGATGAAGCCATTCACCGGATCCGTCGAGATGCTGCCCCAGTTCATGCCACCCAGCGAACCAGGGAAGCTCAGCGACAGGTCGGTGCCCGGCGCGGTGTACAGGCCGTCGTAGCGCATCTTCTTGAAGTCGATGCGGCACAGCAGCTGGTCATACGGGGTAGCACCCCACATGTCCGACTCGGTCAGGGTCTGCGCGCCGATCTGCGGCATGCCGACAGACTTGGGCTGGGTCGGCGAGTACGGCTCGTTAGGGATGTTGCTTGGCTTGACCGGTACTTCGTCAACCTGGGTTAGCGGCTTGCCGGTGGCGCGGTCGAGCACGTAGATCTGCCCGGCCTTGGTGCCGATCACCACCGCAGGCACGGTCTGGCCGTCGTCCTTGGTGAAGTCGATCAGGCTCGGCTGCATCGGCAGGTCGAAGTCCCACAGGTCGTTGTGGACCGTCTGGTAGACCCACTTCTCGTTACCGGTGGTGGCGTCCAGGGCCAGGACCGAAGCACCGTAGGTGTGGTCCAGCTTGCTGCGCTCGACACCATAGATGTCGGTGGACGAGGAGCCCATCGGCAGGAACACGGTGTTCATCGCCGGGTCGTAGGACATCGGCGCCCAGCTGTTCGGCGTGCTGCGCACATAAGTGCTGCCGTCGGCCGGCGCGTTGCGGTCTTCAGGGTTGCCCGGGTCGAAGGCCCAGCGCATTTGCCCGGTGATCACGTCGAAACCACGGATCACGCCGCCTGGCATGTCGGTCTGGACGTTGTCGGCGATACGCCCGCCAACCACCACGGTGGTGCCGGCCATCAGCGGCGCGGACGACAGCTGGTAGTAGGAGTCCGGGACGTTGCCCAGGCCGGCCATCAGGTTGACCTGGCCGTTGTCACCAAAGCCCTGGCAGAACTCGCCAGTGTCGGCGTCGACCGCGATCAGGCGACCGTCGATGGTGTTGGTCAGCAGGCGACGCTGGCAGTTGGCACCGGCGGCGACGCTGGCCGCAGCGATCGGCGAGCTGTTTGGCTGGGTCGGTTGGGCCAGCGGCGCGGTCGCGTCGAAGTAGGCCATGCCACGGCAACGCTGCCAGACCTTGGACTGGGCGTTGATGGCGTTTTTCCACAGCTCTTTGCCGGTGTCGGCGTCAAGTGCGATCAGGTTGTTGTGCGGGGTGCAGATGAACACCTTGTTGCCAACCTGCAGCGGGGTCAGCTGGTCTTCCGCGCCGTTGCCATCGCTGATGGCGACGTCACCGGTGTGGTAGGTCCAGGCGACCTTGAGCTTGTCGACGTTGTCGCGGTTGATCTGGTCAAGCGCGGCAAAGCGGCTGCCACCTTCGGTATTGCCGTAGTGAGCCCAGTCTTTCTGGGCTTTGGCTGGCTCGACCGGGGTCATGCCCGGGCCGTTGCCGGTCGGGGCGACGCTTGGGTGAGCAACGAACATGTTGCCCGCAGCGATCACCACCGCCACGCCGAGCACGGCGGCTACGCCGTAGGCAGCACGGCCAGTGCTGCGGCCGTTGGCGCGGACCAGGGTCGGGTAGACCAGGGCCACGACCACGCCGATCGCGGCGAACATGAACAGCCGCGAGAACAGCGGCCAGAACACCAGGCCGGTGTCAACCACGGCCCAGATGGCGGTGCCGATCAGGAATGCCGCGAACAGCCAGGCGCCAGCGACCTTGCGGCGGGCGATCAGGATACCGGCGATGGCCATGGCCAGGCCGCCGATCAGGAAGTACCAGGAACCGCCCAGACCGGCCAGCTTGATGCCGCCAGCAGCCAGGAGGAGGCCAAGCAGGGCGATCACGACGCCCAAACCGACCAGAATGAATGTCGAGGCGCCAGAGGCGCGCGGTGTTTCGTTCATGCCAGGAATCTCGCAGGTGGAATGCGCACAGTTTAAGCCCTTAGCAAGCTAATTAACAAGTTAGTACATTCTTGAATAGGGCCGATTGTCGCAGGGTTGAACTTGGCAACATGCCCGGAAAAGACTAGATCACGCGGCGAATTTGTCACTAAACAAGCTGTTTTTCGAGTTGTGAAAATTTCGCAAATGCGACGTTGGTCGTAGTCGTATCGCGCTGGGCGGTATGGTCACGGGGGATAGAAGATTGCCAGCCACACGGTCCTCACCCCTGGCTCGGTCCATTCCACCCGATGCCGGCAATGCGCCGGTATCTCGAGATGGTCCCCGGCACGCAGTACGCGCGTGTCTGCTTCGTGCTCGAGCCGTAATCCTGCGCTGCCGCTGAGCAGCAGCACCCATTCCGCCTCTTCCTGGTCGTACCAGAACCCTTCGGGGCTGGCCTGGCCGCTGGAAACGATGCGTTCGATGCGCAGCCCCGGCCGGCTCAGCAAGTCATCGACCTGCTCGGCGGCTTGCGCATCGAGGTGGGGAAGGGCGGCAAACAGATTGTCAGGCATGGGCATCTCGCGGTTTCTTGATTCCGGACCCTGATTGTAGGAAGGTTCCGGGTTTAGGCAGACAGAAAAAGCCGATGGACAAGCTGCTGGCGATCAAGACGTTCATGGCCACCGTCGAGGCCCGCGGGTTCTCAGCGGCCGCGCGCAAGCTCGGGGTCGCCACCTCGTCGGTGACGCGCCTGGTGGATGCGCTGGAGGCCGAACTCGGCGCCACCTTGCTCAACCGTTCGACCCGCCAGGTCAGCCTGACCGAGGCGGGCACCGGTTACTACGCCCGCGCGCGGGAGATCCTCGAAGCCCTGGCCGAGGCCGATGCCAGTGTCGCCGACCGCGGCGAGGAGCCGGTCGGGGTGCTGCGCCTGTGCCTGCCGGTGGAGTTCGGCCGGCGGGTGATCGCGCCGCACCTGGGGCGGTTTCTCGCCGAGCACCCGGGGCTGGAGCTGGACATCGACCTGAGTGACCGCTTCGATGACTTGCTCGACGGCCGCTATGACCTGTCGATCCGTCTCGGCGAACCGGCGCCGAGTGATGAGCTGGTGTGCCGTCGCCTCGGGCGGTTCGAGCGTTGGCTGGTTGCCAGCCCCGGTTACCTGGGCGAACGCGCGCCGCTTATTCACCCTGGGCAACTGCTGGAGCAGGCCTGCCTGCGCTTTCGCTATGGCCAGTCTGGGCGCGCCTGGCGCCTGCGCCGGGGCGAGGAGGCGCTGCAGCTGGAGGTCAGTGGTCCGTTGCGCAGCGCCAATGCCGACCTGCTGCGCGAGGCGGCGCTGGCGGGCAGCGGGATTGCCCTGCTGGCCGACTGGCTGGTGGGCGAAGACGTCGAGGCCGGGCGCTTGCAGCGGTTGTTCGACGATTGGCAGATCAGCCCCGGTACCGCCAGCTGTGGCATAAACGCCCTGTACCTGCCCAACCATCGCGGTTCGCGCCGGGTGCAAGCGTTCATCGGTTTCTGCGAGGCGTTGCTGACGCCCTGAGCCGTCGCGTTGCGCCAGGCGCAAAGGCGCATTGCGCAGGCCCTGGATTCTCTCGGCCGTGACGCCTCGGTAAGGTGCCCGGCATATCCCGTCAATTGCCGAGGCACTTGCAATGAACCCCTCCCTCGCTGTTCCCCAGCCGTCAACCGCAGGCCTCAGCCGGGCCCTGGTGACCCTGCTGGCGTTCTGCTGCGGCGCCATCGTCGCCAACATCTACTATGCCCAGCCCATCGTCGGCCTGATCGCACCGGAGCTGGGCCTGTCCAGCGAACACGCCAGCCTGATCGTCTCGCTGACCCAGCTCGGCTATGCCTTGGGGCTGTTGTTGCTGGTGCCGCTGGCTGACCTGGTGGAAAACCGCCGACTGATGATCGCTACGGCAGTCATGGCCTGCGCCAGCCTGGTGTTGGCGGGTACCAGCGGCAATGGCCAGGGCGCGCTGTTTCTCGGCTATGCCTTGCTGATCGGCTTCAGCTCGGTGTCGGTGCAGATGCTCATCCCGCTGGCGGCGCACCTGGCGCCAGAGCAGCAGCGTGGCCGCGTCGTGGGCAACATCATGGGCGGCTTGTTGTTGGGGATTCTCCTGGCCCGCCCGTTGTCGAGCCTGGTCGCTGATCACTTCGGCTGGCGCACGGTGTTCATCGGCGCTGCCGGGGTGATGCTGGCGATCATCCTGCTGCTGGCCATGACCTTGCCGCGGCGGGTGCCGGATCACCAGGCCAGTTATGCCCAGCTGATGGCGTCGCTGGTCAGCCTGCTGCGACGCTACCCGCTGTTGCGCCAGCGCTCGGTGTACCAGGCGTTGATGTTCGGTGCGTTCAGCCTGTACTGGACGGCGGTGCCGATGGCGCTGGCGGGTGAGCATGGCTTGTCGCAGAGCCAGATCGCGCTGTTCGCCCTGGTCGGCGCGGTGGGGGCGATTGCCGCACCGCTGGCGGGACGCCTGGCGGATGCAGGGCATGCGCGGCGCGGGTCGTTGCTGGCGCTGCTGCTGGCACCGCTGGCCTTGCTGCTTGGCCTGAGCGCGCCAGGTTATACGGTGATCGGCTTGGGTCTGACCGGGGTGCTGCTGGACTTTGCGGTGCAGATGAACATGGTCATCGGCCAGCGTGAAGTGTATGCGCTGGACCCTGCCAGCCGTGGCCGGCTGAATGCGCTGTACATGACCAGTATCTTTCTCGGCGGGGCGGCGGGCTCGGCGGTCGCCAGCCCCTTGTATGCGCAGTTTGGCTGGCACGGGGTGGCGATGGTCGGTGCCGGGCTGCCCGTGCTGGCGCTGGTGATGTTCCTGATGGTATCGCGGCGGGGCTGAGAGGGGCCGCTCCGCAGCCCTTTCCGACCGGTCCGGCGCCCCGGCAAGGCCGCTCCCACAGTATCAGCGCTTGTCCCGTGAATAGGGTTCTTCACGGATTATTGGGATAGTTGCCGGTGGGGGCGCGTTTCGATTGTTGAGCTTGTCCGGTTGATGGGGTGCTGCTGCTGGCCCCTTCCGCCCTTACGGCGGGTCACTTTTTTTCTTGGAAAAAAGTAACCAAAAACCGCTTGCTCCTGCATCCGGCCCTTCGCTGCGCTACGGGTTCCCTCACTCCGGTCTTGCTCCCGTGAGGACCGCGCCGGACGGGCCTTCCTGGCCCGCGGCGCTTGCCGGCCATCCATGGCCGTCACCTCACTCCGCAAGACCTCCGTTCGGCCTCCTGAAGTCGCAGTAGATCAAGATCACAAGCCAGATCAAGGGCCAGATCAAGGGCCAGGGCAACGGCTGGCGAATCGCTGCGCTCTCGCTTGTTTATAAGGGCGGTACAGCGCGTCAGCGCCAGAATTTGATTGGCAGTCCCGGCCTCTTCGCGGGGCAAGCCCGCTCCCACAGGATCTCCGCTGACCAGAGGAGCGACGCTATCCTGTGGGAGCGGCGGTGCGCCGATGCGACTTGCCCCGCGAATCGGCCAGTCACCGCCCCAGTGGCAGCGCTACACCGATCAGGGCGAACAGCCCACCACAGCAGCGATTGAACCCGGTGCCGCCCTTGGCCAGCCAAGGGCGAATCCGAAACGCCAGGCGTGCCAGCAGGTATTCAACACCGCACTCGACAGTGGCAAAGGTCGCGGCCATCACCACGAACTGCACCAGCAACCCCCGCTGTGGGTCGATGAACTGTGGCAGGAAGGCCCCGTAGAACAGCAGCACCTTGGGGTTGGCCATGGCCGAAAGAAACCCTTGGCGGAGCAGGCCGACATTGCTCAGGCGCGCCGCGCCTTGCGACAGCTCAAGGTGCATCGCCGGGCTGCGCCAGAGCTGGATCCCCAGCCACACCAGGTACGCCCCGCCGACCCATTTCAGCACCTGCAACACGCCCGCCGAGGTTTGCAGCAGGGCGCTCAGGCCAAACATGGTGAGGGCGATCAGCGCACTGAAGCCGAACACCCCACCCGCAATGGTGAACAGCGTGCGGCGCGCGCCATACAGTGCGCCATGGGTCAGCGCCAGCAGGCTGTTCGGACCTGGGGTCAACGACAGGCCGATGCTGGCGAGCAGGTAGATGAGCCAGGTGTCCAGGGCCATGGGCGGTCCTTCCTTCTGTGGGTGGACGCCAGTCTACGCCAAGCCTGAAGGGCGGCGCAGCCACAACAGCTGAGATTACTGTGGCGTGCCGAACAGCCCGGTCCAGTAGATGCCGGCATCGCTCTTCGGGTCCACCGCATACGCAGCGCCTAACTCGCGGTAGTCCGGGTTCATCAATGTCGCACAATGCCCAGGGCTGGCCAGCCAGCCGTCGACCACCTTGCGCGGGGTATCACGCCCTGCCGCGATGTTTTCGCCGATCTGCTGGTACAGGTAGCCGGCCAGCTCGGCGCGGTCACCTGGGGTGCGTCCGTCGCGGTCGATGTGGTCGAAGAAGTTCTGGTTGGCCATGGCCCGCGTATGGGTCGCGGCCACCCCGGCCAAGGTCGTGCTCCAGCTCAAGGCGGGCGCGCCGGCGAACGGCTGACCGCCACACTGACGCGGTACCTTGCGCGCGGCGTTGATCTCTTGCAGGAGCTTTTGCCCCTCGGCTTGCCAGTCGCCCAGGCGCCCGGTCAGCAACGGTCGGGCGAGGACGATGCGCCAGTCGCGGCCTTCCTGGCTGACGCCGATGTCGACGAACTGCGGATCCAGCACCACCTGGCAGAAGCTTTCGGCAATGGCGTTCATCGCCGACTTGGCGTCGCGCGGGCCAGACAGGCTGATGGCCTGGACATTGACCATCGGGTAGGCCGCGCGGGTCATCGCCTGCTGCAGGTCGCGGGTGCCCTCGGGCGACAGCGCCAGGCGTGTGTCGCTGCTCAGCGGTGGCAGTTCCAGCGAGCCTTGGTCGCCACAGCGCTGGGCCTGGCTGCGGTAGACGTTGATCGACTCGATCAGTTGCCCCTCTTCGCCGGTAAAGGCCTGGGCCCCGGCAGAAACGCCCAGGCCCACCGAAAGCAGGGCCAGGCAGGCAACGGATGACAGGACGCGCATGTAGTTCTCCCTCTCTGGCAGCGCCTTGGTTTGCGCTGCTCATCCTACACAAGCACGGGGCGTTTGGCCCGGCGTCATGCAGTGCGAATAAACGGCCGGCGGTGAGTCATCAGCGGCAAAAGAGGCAGTAGACCACGGCGTGTCGGGAAAGTGCGGCGGCTCGGTAATAATTCCTAACCTCATCTGGAAGCCGTGCCGAGTCGCTGTCCATCGGTCATCCGTGTGCATGGCCTGCAGGGTTGTGATCGGAACACGCTCCTGTCCTTTTTGTCCGACCCCGCTGGCCTGCTGCTGTTCCCTTGAGAGGCGGGCCGGGCGATTTGCTCAGGGCCATCAGGTGTTGCCTGGGCAACAGCCACCCAACAATGTGTTGGCGAGCGTTCACTTCCAGCAAGCTGCGCCCCAGTAAAAACGGGCAGTGCAGACCCGGCATAACTCCTGCAATGGTCGACGGCGTCTCCTGGGCCGTGCAGGCGCGCCACGCCTGCCCTCAGGAACATTGCCAGCCAAGGACCGCTCATGATCGCCCCCCAACGTTTCCCCGCCCGGCCCGCCGTCTCGGGGCGGTTTTGACGGCCCAGCCGGCCCCCCTGGTCGGCCATCTGCAAAGCCCCAAGGTGCCGGTGATCATCGGCGCCGCATTGTTCATGGAGTTGCTCGACAGTACGGCGGTGATGACCGCGCTGCCCAGCATGGCCGCCGACTTCGGCGAGCCTGGCTTGCGCATGAACCTGGTGGTGTCGGTGTACATGCTCGCGCTGGCCCTGTGCGTGCCGCTCAGTGGCTGGGCCGCCGAGCGGTTCAGGCCGCGCCAGGTGATGCTGCTGGCGATGGGGCTGTTCACCACCGCGTCACTGGCCTGCGCCTTTGCCGAGTCGCTCTGGCAACTGTGCCTGGGGCGCATGCTGCAGGGCGCGGCGGGCGCGCTGATGACCCCGGTGGGGCAGGTGATCATCCTGCGCTGGTCGAGCCGCGACCAGCTGCTGCAGTCGATGTCCTGGCTGGCGTTGCCCGCGTTGGTCGGGCCGCTGCTGGGGCCGTTGCTCGGTGGTGTGCTGGTGACGCTGTTGTCGTGGCACTGGATCTTCCTGATCAACCTGCCGATCTGCCTGGTGGGCTGCGTGCTGATCCTCAAGCATGTGCCGGACTTTCCACCGCGCGCGGTGCCTGCGCTGGACTACCGTGGCCTGCTGCTCAGCGGCGGGGCGCTGGCGATGCTGGTGTTCGGCCTGGAGTCGCTGGGGCTCGGGCAACTGCCGCGCGCGTGGGCGTTGGGCTTGATCGCGGGCGGCGTGCTCTGCGGATTGGGCTATTGGCTGCACGCGCGGCGCCATCCCAGCCCGCTGGTCGATCTGTCGTTGTTGCGCTTGCGCAGTTTCGGCGTCGCCCACGCGGGTGGCGGGCTGTTTCGGTTGGGCTCGGCGGCGCAGCCGTTCCTGCTGATCCTGCTGTTGCAGAACTGCCTGGGCATGAGCCCCTTGGCCGCCGGGTGCCTGGTGGTCAGTGGCGGTGTCGGTGCGCTGCTGATGAAGCTCCTGGCGGTGCCGCTGGTGCGCCGCTTCGGCTATCGGCGGGTGCTCAGTTGCAATGCCCTGCTGTGCGGCCTGGGTATTGCCCTGTGTGCGACATTCGACCGGGACACGGCGGTGTGGTTGATGGCGCTGGTGCTGTTTGTCGCGGGGGTGGTGCGTTCGTTGCAGTTTTCGACCTTGGGTGCGGCGAGTTATCAGGATGTACCGGGCGAGCGCTCGGCGGCGGCCAGCTCGCTGTCGGCGATGTCGGTGCAGTTGAGCATGGCCATGTCGGTGAGCCTGGCAGGGGTGATGCTTGGGGTGTTGGCCGGGGTGGATGGGCGGGCCGAGACCTCGGTGGCGGATATCGCCACGGTGATGCTGGTGTGTGCGCTGATGTGCGGGGTGTCGGCGTGGGTGTTCAGGCGGTTGGCGAATTGATTGTGAGGAGTGCATAGCGGGTGCTAGCCACAGGCTTCTCGGGCGCCCTCACTATCGAGCGCCGCGCGGGCGGCGCTCGATAGTGAGCGCGCCGCAAAAGCCTGTGGCCTGCACGGCCAGCCCCCTAAATCGACAACCGCAGCACCCGATTGTCGAGCGGCTGCTCCGGCCCCCGGCGCTTGTTGACCACCAGCTCACCGATCGCGATCAGCCGGGTGCGCGTGACATTGCGCGACAAGCCGAGCAGCTGCGCGGTATGCACCTGGTTGTAATGGCAGAACTGATAAGCCGAACGCAACAGCGCATTCTCGACCTTCTCGTACAATGCCCCAGGCTGCTCCTCATAGAGCCGGCTGAACGCGTGCTGCAGCAGCTCC
>NZ_UNOZ01000012.1 GCF_900536025.1 Pseudomonas reidholzensis | reverse complement strand
CGTTTGATGTGGTGGCGCTTATGGCCCCTTCCGCCCTTACGGCGGGTCACTTTTTTTCTTGGAAAAAAGTAACCAAAAACCGCTGGCTCCCACATCCGGCCCTCCGCTGCGCTGCGGGTTCCCTCACTCCGGCCTTGCTCCCGCGTGGACCGGGCTGCGGGCCAGGAAGGCCCGTACAGCCCGGTCCTCGCGGGAGCAAGGCCGGAGTGAGGGAACCCGCAGCGCAGCGAAGGGCCGGATGTAGGAGCCAAGACCTTTTGGTTACTTTTGGGGCGTTTGCCAAAAGTGACCCGCCGTAAAGGCGGAAGGGGGCGGCAGCCGCGCCAACCAAAACGGATAAACACACAAACCCACCAACCCACCACAACCCCCCTCAAGGCAACTCCACCTCAACCCGATCCCGCCCAGCCTGCTTCGCCGCATACACCCCAGCATCCGCCCGCAACAACAACGAATCCGCCCCCTCCCCCGGCCGCCACCCCGCCACCCCAAAACTCGCAGTCACCCGGCCAACCCCAGCAATGCTCAGCCCCCGCACCCCCTGCCACAACTCCAGCGCCAACGAGCGCGCCTGCTCGGCATCACTCCCCGGGCACAGCACCATGAACTCCTCCCCACCCAGCCGGCAAAACACATCCGAACGGCGCAACCGCTGGCCGATGTGCTGACACAGGCTACGCAGCACATGATCCCCCACCGCATGCCCAAACTCATCGTTGATCCGCTTGAAATGGTCGATGTCGAGCATGATCACCGCCAGCTCCAGGCCATCACGCTGCGCCCGCTCCAGCTCGCTCTTGAGCCGCTCCTGAAAATAGCGCCGGTTGTGAATCCCCGTCAGCACATCGGTGATCGACAACGTGCGCAGCTCTTCCTCGACGCTTTTCGGATCGGAAACATCGGTCAGGTAGCCGTGCCACAAGGTACAGCCATCCTCACCGATTTCCGGCGTGGCCTCACCGCGCACCCAACGCAACCCGGCCCGCGGCAAGATCACCCGATACTCCTCGCGCCACGGCGACAGATGCTCGGCCGAGTAGCGCACCGAGCGCCGCACCCGCTCCAGGTCATCCGGGTGGATCCGCTCGAACACCCGCGTGGCATCCTCGCGCAACAGCTGCAGGTCGACTTCGTAGATTTCGTACAGCCCCTGGCTGGCGTAGGGGAAGCAGGAGCGACCATCGGCGTACAGGCAGTACTGATAGATCCCGCCCGGCACCTCGGCACTGAGTTTTTCCAGCAGTTGGTCACGCGCCGCCAGCGCCTCATGCACCCTGCGCCGCTCGGTCACATCGATGCAGATCGCCAGGTAGCCGACCCACAGCCCCTGCTCGTCGAGCACGGCCGTGACCAGCATGTTGGCAAACAGCTGGCTGCCGTCCTTGCGCACCAGGGTCCACTCTCCCGGCTCGCCGCCGGCCTCCCGAACCGTCTCGGCGAACAGCGCCTGGCCACCGGCAATGTCACGCCCATAGCGCACACTGAGGGCATGCGCACGCTGGCTCAGCTCGTCGGTCTGCACCAGCTCGGCAAGGTCGAGGCAGCCCATCACTTCGCTGGCCGAGTAGCCGAGCATGCGCTCGGCGCCGGCATTGAAGGTGCTGATCACCCCCTTGAGGCTGGTGGCAATGATCGCCACCTGGGTCGCCGCATCGAGCACGCTGCGCAGCTGGTTGTGGGTGCCGCGCAGGGACTGTTCACTGACCCGCAGCTCGGCCGTGCGCTGCTCGACCAGCTTCAGCGCACGCTGACGCTGGCTGAACAGGCTGTAGAGCAAGGCGCTGAGCAGCAAGCTCAGCAGCCCGCCCAGCCACACCACCCCCTGGGCAGCCGATGAGCGGTTGGCCTGGAGGAACGCCTGGCTGGGCCGAATCGCCAGCTGATAGTGATGATCGGCCAGGTGCAGCAGGTGATTGCTGACCATCGGGATCGGCGCGATCGGGCTCTGCGAGTCGTACAGCACCTCCTGGCCGTTGCTGCCCGAGGTATCGAGGATCCGCACCGACAGGTTGTCATCGACCGCCGCAGGCAGGCCTTCGGCGATCAACTGACGCATGCTCAGCAAGGCCATGACGAAGCCGCTCGGCGCAGCGTGCCCGGCGCCTTCGGCAAACACCGGCGCGACCATCAGCAGCCCGCGCGCATAGGCCGGCTCGACGTTGAGCATGTCCAGCGGCGCAGACACCGCCATGCTGCCCGGCGCCCCGGCGCGTTGCAGGGTGGTTTGCCGCAGGGCCTGGCCAAGCATGTCCAGGCCATAGGGCTGGCCTGGCTGGCTGGCAGCCTGGGAATACAGCACGGGGTAGTAGTGATCGCGCGGCGTGGCCGGCTGCAAGACACCTTGCATGTCCTGGTCGCGAATCTGGTAGGGCTGGCCAAGCACGCCACTGGCCTGGCGTTCGAATGCCTCGCGCTGCGCCGCGGTTACCCGTGGCGCCCAGGAGTAGGCCTGGGTGCGGTGCAGCAGCGGTTTGACGTAGCCATCGAACTCACGCCCGGTGATTTCGGTGGAGTAGCTGAAAAACCGCCGCAGCCCATCCAGGCGCTGCTCCTGGTCATCGAAGCGCTCGGCGATGCGGCTGTAGCGTTCGCTGGCCAGCAGCTCGAAGCGCTGGCGCAACTGCTGCTTGTAGAAGGTCTGCGCGGCGATGGCCAGGGCCGCCGTCAACAGCGCGCCGGCAACCAGGGCCACCAGCGCCACCGCCCAGGCCGACAGCGCCTCGCTGAACAGGCCGAACACCTTCGCACGCACGCCATACTTCGACATAGAGCATTCTCATCACGTCAGCGTCCTGCGAATTGTCCGGCCCTAGCTATTTATAGCTATTGGCCATCAGCGACGCAACGTACCTCGTCGGCTTATCGCAGTTGCAAACGCCATGCCCGATGAATCTTGCTGTTGCGGGCGAAGTCCGGGTCCACCGTCTGCGCGCTGATCTCCTCCACCGCGTAGCGGGCGCTGACGCTCTCGTCGAGCTGGAACTTGCGGAAGTTGTTGGAGAAGTACAACACCCCGCCCGGGGCCAGGCGTGCCAGCGCCAGGTCGAGCAGCTGCACATGGTCGCGCTGCACGTCGAACACGCCTTCCATGCGCTTGGAGTTGGAGAAGGTCGGCGGATCGATGAAGATCAGGTCGTAGCTCTCGCGGCAGTTCTCCAGCCAGGCCATCACGTCACCCTGCTCCAGGCGGTGACGGTCGGAGTAGCCGTTGAGCGACAGGTTGCGCCGCGCCCAGTCCAGGTAGGTCTTCGACAGGTCGACGCTGGTGGTGTCGCGCGCGCCGCCCTTGGCCGCATGCACAGTGGCCGTGGCGGTGTAGCAGAACAGGTTGAGGAAGCGCTTGCCGGCAGCCTCGCGCTGGATGCGCATGCGCATTGGCCGGTGATCGAGGAACAGCCCGGTGTCGAGGTAGTCGGTGAGGTTGACCAGCAGCTTGACGCCACCCTCGTTGACTTCCTGGAAGCGCCCTTCGGTCGCCTGGCGCTCGTACTGGCGCGTGCCGCTCTGGCGCTCGCGACGCTTGAGGACCACACGTTGCGGATCGATGTTGAGTGCCTGGGGGATCGCCGCCAGGGCATCGAGCAGACGGCCCTGGGCCTTCTCCGGGTCGATGGTACGCGGCGCCGCGTACTCCTGGACGTGAACCCAGTCCTGGTAGAGGTCGACCGCCAGGGCGTACTCGGGCATGTCGGCGTCATACAGGCGGTAGCAGTCGACCTGCTCGCGGCGGGCCCACTTGCCCAGCAGCTTGAGGTTTTTCTGCAGGCGGTTGGCGAACATCTGCGCGCCTTCGGAAAGGCGCGCCGGCTCGTTGGCCACCGGCAACGGACGCGGGCTGTCGCCGTCCTGGGCGTCGGCCTGACGGCGCTCACCGGTGACGAACTGATCAGGCTGAACCTTGAACAGCAGCAGCTTGCACGGCAGCGCGCCGTTCCAGAAGGCGTACTGCTTGTGGCTGCGGATGCCCATGCGCTTGCCCAGCTCAGGGGCGCCGGTAAACACCGCCGCTTCCCAGCCCAGGCAGGCCTGGCGCAGGCGTTCGCCCAGGTTCTGGTAGAGGTAGAGCAGGCTGGCTTCGTCGCCCAGACGCTCGCCGTACGGCGGGTTGCTGATGACCAGGCCTTTCTGGTTCTGGTCAGGGCGCGGCTCGAAGCTGCCGACCTCGCCCTGGTAGATCTTGATCCAGTCGCTCAAGCCCGCGCGCTCGACGTTGTTGCGCCCCGGCTGGATCAGCCGTGGGTCGGCCTCGTAGCCACGGATCCACAGCGGCGGCTTGGCCAGGCCGGCTTCGGCACGGGCAGACGCTTCGTCATGCACCTTGCGCCACAGCGCCGGCACATGGCCGAGCCAGGCGCTGAAGCCCCAGCGTTCGCGCTTGAGGTTGGGCGCGATATCGGCGGCGATCATCGCCGCTTCGACCAGGAAGGTACCGACACCGCACATCGGGTCGGCCAGCGCGCCACCTTCGGCGGCGATACGCGGCCAGCCGGAGCGGATCAGCACCGCCGCGGCGAGGTTTTCCTTCAACGGCGCGGCGCCCTGCTGCAGGCGGTAACCGCGCTGGTGCAGGCTGTGGCCGGAGAGGTCGAGGGAGAGGATCGCCTCACCACGGTCCAGGCGCAGGTGCACGCGCAGGTCCGGGTTGAGCTTGTCTACCGACGGGCGCAGGCCTTCACGGTTGCGCAGTTTGTCGACGATCGCATCCTTGACCTTGAGCGCGCCGAAGTGGGTGTTGTCGATACCCGAGCCGTGGCCGCTGAACTCCACCGCCAGGGTGCCGTCGGCGGTCAGGTGGTCCTGCCATTCGACGGCATTGACGCCGTCGTACAGGTCATCGGCGTTTTTCATCGAGAAACGCTTGAGCACCAGCAGCACGCGGTTGCCCAGGCGCGACCACAGGCACAGGCGGTAGGCGGTTTCCATGTCGGCCTCGCCACGAATGGCCGAGGTGTGCTCACGCACATCCTCCAGGCCGAGGCCACGGGCCTCTTCGGCAAGCAGGCCTTCGAGGCCCTTGGGGCAGGTGAGATAAAGTTCGAAACGGTCCGACATGAGGTATCCAGCGCCTTTGGCTATTTGAGTGACGGGTCGACGCATCGTCCCGCCGAGTTTTTGCCCGAGCGCCCTTTTCACAGGCGCTCGGGTGGCCTTCCAGACTGTGGAAGGACCAGGCCGCCCGACAGGTCCGCCTTCACCGGGTGGCGAAAGAGGCTTTGATCGTCTGGCAGTGTGAAAATTTCGTGCGGGTCACATGAAGAAATGACCCTTCGTCGCATTACCACTTATTTCTTTGAAGGCTTGGTCAACGATGGCTAATTGACGTCAATCGCGACTAAACCCTGATCATAGCGGGCCAAAGCCCAAATGGCGTTGCGACGCATTTATTTACTTATCCTTTCACCATCAGAAACGTTACGTCCTTATGACAAAACGATCATTCCCACTGTGAGCCGCATTCGTTAGAACTGGACTCAGGTCGTTTCGCAACGGGACGACATTTCTGCTCGCCACGCCGGCAGCGAGCACAAACCGGCAGAAAGATTCTGCCCGGCCTCTGAGAGGCCGACGGGACATTACAGTCAACAAGTGAGGGCAACACCCTATGAGAAGACTTAAGCGTGATCCGTTGGAAAGAGCATTTTCACGTGGCTACCAGTATGGGGTCACCGGCAAATCTCGCGAACTTTGCCCTTTCACCCTTCCCTCTGTTCGCCAGGCCTGGATCAACGGCTGGCGCGAAGGTCGCGGAGATAACTGGGACGGCATGACCGGCACTGCTGGCATCCACAGACTCAACGAAAATCACGCCGTTGGCTGAACGAGGACACTGAATTCCGAGTCACCATGCACGCCCCATCCGGGCGGCGGGCTGCGGCCCAGGGGCCCCTTCAAGGGGCCCTTTTTTATGCCCTGCGATCAGTGCCGGGGCATCGCCGCAATGGCGTCGACCGCTTCACGAATCAGCGCCGGGCCCTTGTAGATGAAGCCCGAATAAATCTGCACCAGGCTGGCCCCGGCCGCGATCTTCTCAGCGGCGTGGCGGCCTTCGGTGATCCCGCCCGCAGCGATGATCGGCATCCGCCCGGACAGCTCGCCGGCCAGCACCTTGACCGTGTGGGTGCTCTTCTCCAGCACCGGCGCACCCGACAACCCGCCTGCCTCGCCGCCAAACGGCAGCCCTTCGACGCCCTCGCGGGACAGCGTGGTGTTGGTGGCGATCACCGCATCCATGCCCGACTCGAGCAGCGCCGCAGCGACCAGGGCGGTTTCTTCGTCGGTCATGTCCGGGGCAATCTTGATGGCCAGCGGGATGCGCTTGCCATGCTCGAGCGCCAGTTGCTCACGGCGCACGGCCAGGGCATCCAGCAATTGCTTGAGCGAGTCACCGAACTGCAACGACCGCAGGCCCGGGGTGTTCGGCGAGCTGACGTTGACGGTGATGTAGCTGGCGTCGTTGTAGACCTTTTCCAGGCCGATCAGGTAGTCGTCGACCGCACGCTCGACCGGGGTGTCGAAGTTCTTGCCGATGTTGATCCCCAGCACGCCGTCGAAGCGCGATGCCCGCACCCGCGCCAGCAGGTGATCAACGCCGAGGTTATTGAAGCCCATGCGGTTGATGATCGCGGTCGCCTCTGGCAGGCGGAACAGCCTCGGCTTGGGGTTGCCCGGCTGCGGGCGCGGGGTCACGGTGCCGATCTCGACGAAACCGAAGCCCAGCTGGGCGAAACCGTCGATGGCCGCACCGTTCTTGTCCAGGCCGGCCGCCAGGCCCACCGGGTTGGCGAAGTTCAAGCCCATGACCGTCACCGGCGACACCGCCGGCTGCTTGCACAGCAGGCCATTGAGCCCCAGCCGGCCACCGGCGCCGATCAGGTCGAGGGACAGGTCGTGGGAGGTTTCCGGAGAAAGCTTGAACAGCAGCTGGCGGGCCAGGTTATACATGGGCGGGCAAGACTCGGGGGTGAGTGAGGGGGCGATTATAGCCAGCGCGTCGCCGCCGCGACAGGTCTTTGCACGTCCTCTGGCATATGGCTTGCTTCGTTCAGGGCACAGAGCCTATTCGGTATGGGCGAGGATCTTCGTGAAGACAGTTGTGAACACCCCACCCCGCGCAACACCCCTGGCCTGGGTCAACGGCAGCGACGCACCGGAAAAGCCCAGCCTGGACATCGGCTTCATGGCCCTGACCGACTGCGCCTCGGTCGTGGTCGCCGCCACTCAAGGCTTCGCCCAGCAGCATGGCCTGACCCTCAATCTCAAGCGCCAGGCGTCCTGGGCGGGGCTGCGCGACAAGCTGGTGAGTGGCGAACTGGATGCCGCCCACTGCCTGTATGGGCTGATCTACGCGGTGCACCTGGGCATCGGTGGCGTGCCGGCCAGCAGCATGGCGGTGCTCATGGGCCTGAACCAGAACGCCCAGGCCATCAACCTGTCCCCGGCCTTGCAACGCAAAGGCGTGACCAGCCCTGAGGCACTGGCGGCGCTGGCGCACCAAAAAGGTTCACGCCTGACCTTTGCCCAGACCTTTCCGACCGGCACCCACGCCATGTGGCTGTATTACTGGCTCGCCAGCCAGGGCATCCACCCACTGCACGATGTCGACAGCGTGGTGGTGCCACCGGCGCAGATGGTCGCGCACATCCAGGCTGGCCGAATCGATGGTTTCTGCGTCGGCGAGCCCTGGTCGGCCGATGCCGTGGCCCAGGGCCAGGGCTTCACCCTGGCCACCAGCCAGTCGATCTGGCCCGACCACCCGGAAAAGGTCCTTGGCTGCGCCCGGGCCTTTGCCGAGCAATACCCCAACAGCGCGCGGGCGCTGATCAAGGCGATTCTTGCCGCCAGCCGGTTCATCGAGCAAAGCCAGGAAAACCGCCGCAGCACCGCGCAGCTGCTAAGCGGCAAGGCGTATCTCGACACCCCGCTGGCAACCATCGAAGCGCGCCTGCTCGGCGACTACCAGGATGGCCTCGGCAACCGCTGGCAGGACGGCCACGCCCTGCGCGTCTTCGACCAGGGCCGGGCCAACCTGCCGTACCTCTCCGACGGCATGTGGTTCATGACCCAGTTCCGCCGCTGGGGCCTGCTGCGCGAAGACCCGGATTACCTCGAGGTCGCCCGCCAGGTCCAGCAACTCGCGCTGTACCGCGAGGCCGCCACGGCGCTCGGCGTGCCCTGCACCGACCTGCCGATGCGCAGCAGCCTGTTGATCGACGGCATTCGCTGGGACGGCAGCGACCCGCACGGCTATGCCCGCAGCTTCCGCCTGCACGCCATGGCAGAGGCGCCCAGCGCCCGTATCGGTCTGTGAGGGGGACGAACATGCTACGCATCCTGCTGATCGACGACACCGAGAAAAAAGTCGGCCGCCTCAAGGCTGCGCTGATCGAGGCGGGCTTCGAGGTGATCGAAGCGGGCGGCCTGACCATCGACCTGCCGGCCTGCGTCGAAACGGTGCGCCCGGACGTGGTGCTGATCGATACCGAGTCACCGGGGCGTGATGTGATGGAACAGGTGGTGCTGGTCAGCCGTGACCGGCCGCGGCCGATCGTGCTGTTCACCGACGAGCACGACCCGGACGTGATGCGTCAGGCGATCCATGCGGGGGTCAGTGCCTACATCGTCGAGGGTATCCAGACGACCCGCCTGCAGCCGATCCTCGACGTGGCCATGGCCCGTTTCGAGAGCGACCAGGCGCTCAAGGCGCAGTTGCTGGCGCGTGACCAGCAGTTGGCCGAGCGCAAGCGCATCGAGCAGGCCAAGGGCTTGCTGATGAAGATGAAGGACTGCAACGAAGAGCAGGCCTACACCCTGATGCGCCGGCAGGCCATGAGCAAGCAGCAGAAGCTGGTCCAGGTGGCCGAGCAGATCATTGCCATGCACGAGATGCTTGGCTGAGAGGGCTGGGCTTGGGCTTGCAGATTGTGGGCTTATCCATTCGGGGTGGTGGCGCTTATGGCCCCTTCCGCCCTTACGGCGGGTCACTTTTTTTCTTGGAAAAAAGTAACCAAAAACCGCTGGCTCCCACATACGGCCCTCCGCTGCGCTGCGGGTTCCCTCACTCCGGCCTTGCTCCCGCGAGGACCGGGCTGTACGGGCCTTCCTGGCCCGCAGCCCTTGCCGGCCTTCCTGGCCGTCACCCCGCTCCGCAAGACCTCCGTTCGGCCTCCTGAGGTCGCCAAGTTAGGGGTGGCGCCTGGGCTGGCGTTATCTTCGATAGTGGCATGAGTGGTGGATATTCGGGCCTCATCGCGGGCAAGCCCGCTCCTACAAGGACCGCGCCGACCTGTAGGAGCGGGCTTGCCCGCGATAGGGCCGGGACTGCCAATGCACATTCTGGCGCTGACGCGCTGTACCGCCCTTATAAACAAGCGAGAGCGCAGCGATTCGCCAGCCGTTGCCCTGGCCCTTGATCTGGACCTTGATCTGGCCTTTGATCTGGCTTGTGATCTTGATCTACCGCGACTTCAGGAGGCCGAACGGAGGTCTTGCGGAGTGAGGTGACGGCCATGGATGGCCGGCAAGCGCCGCGGGCCAGGAAGGCCCGTCCGGCGCGGTCCTCACGGGAGCAAGACCGGAGTGAGGGAACCCGCAGCGCAGCGAAGGGCCGGATGCAGGAGCAAGCGGTTTTTGGTTACT
>NZ_UNOZ01000007.1 GCF_900536025.1 Pseudomonas reidholzensis | reverse complement strand
TGAGCTTATCCGGTGGGTGTGGTGGCGCTGATGGCCCCTTCCGCCCTTACGGCGGGTCACTTTTTTTCTTGGAAAAAAGTAACCAAAAACCGCTTGCTCCTGCATCCGGCCCTTCGCTGCGCTACGGGTCCCCTCACTCCGGTCTTGCTCCCGTGAGGACCGCGCCGGACGGGCCTTCCTGGCCCGCGGCGCTTGCCGGCCATCCATGGCCGTCACCTCACTCCGCAAGACCTCCGTTCGGCCTCCTGAAGTCGCAGTAGATCAAGAGCCAGATCAAAGGCCAGATCAAGTGCCACGGCAACGGCTGGCGAATCGCTGCGCTCTCGCTGGTTTATAAGGGCGGTACAGCGCGTCAGCGCCAGAATGTGCATTGACCTTCCGGCCATCGCGGGCAAGCCCGCTCCTACAGGTCGGCGCGGTCCTTGTAGGAGCGGGCTTGAACGCGATGAGGCCCGAATATCCACCATTATTGCCACTGACGAAGATAACGCCAGCCCAGGCGCCACCCCTAACTTGGCGACCTCAGGAGGCCGAACGGAGGTTTTGCGGAGCGAGGTGACGGCCATGGATGGCCGGCAAGCGCCGCGGGCCAGGAAGGCCCGTCCGGCGCGGTCCTCGCGGGAGCAAGACCGGAGTGAGGGAACCCGCAGCGCAGCGGAGGGCCGTATGTGGGAGCCAGCGGTTTTTGGTTACTTTTTTCCAAGAAAAAAAGTGACCCGCCGTAAGGGCGGAAGGGGCCATCAGCGCCACCACATCGAACGGATAAGCCCCCACCGCCCAACGCATCTACAGCGAACACACGCAACAAACATAGGCATCACGCAGTCGGCGTGGGAGCGGCGGTGCGCCGATGCGACTTGCCCCGCGATTGCGCTGGATCAGACCAACAACTACGTGTCCATCAAACCTGGGCCAACGGTTCCGGCAGGCCTTTGACACCCGGGTTCAGGGCGAACACGCCGCCGGCCAGCGGCTGGTCGCTCAGGTCGATGCCCTGTGGGCGGATCGAGGTCACGAACAAGGTGTCCAGGCCTGGGCCGCCAAAGGCGCACATGGTCGGCTTCTTCACGGGTAATTCCAGCGTGCGGTCCAGCTTGCCTTCGGGTGTGAAACGCAGCACCAGCCCCGCATCGATCGCACAGATCCAATAGCAGCCTTCGGCGTCCACGGTCGCGCCATCGGGGCGGCCCGGGTGCTGGTTCATGTCGACGAACACCCGGCGGTTGTGCGGGGTGCCCGTGTCGATGTCGTAGTCGAACGCCCAGATCAACTGCACGCTGGGGTGCGAGTCCGAGAGGTAGAGGGTCTTGCCATCGGGGCTGAAGGCCAGGCCATTGGGCACGGTCAGGCCTTGCAGCTGAGGATGCAACGGTTGCACCGCGTCGCCGGCTTGCGGGTCGTAGCGGTACAGCGCGCCGAGCGGGTCGGCGCCCATGTTGGTCTGCATCGTGCCAGCCCAGAAGCGTCCCTGGCGGTCGCAGCGGCCGTCGTTGAAACGCATGTTTGCACGCGGGTGTTCGACGCTGGCGCATTTCACTGCGTGCAGGCGGCCGTCAGCCTGTGGCGTGAGGCGGAACATGCCGCTCTCTTGCGCACCCAGCCAGTGGCCCTGCGGGCTGCGGGCGATACAGGCGAGCATTTCGTCCGCTTGCCAGGAGGTCGTCTGGCCATCCAGCTGCCAGCGGTGCAGCCGCCCGGCGGGGATGTCGACCCAGTACAGGGCGTTTTCCTGAGGTTGCCAGACCGGGCTTTCGCCGGTGGCATTGCGCGCGTCGATGATCAGTTCGGCAGTCATGGGCAGGTTTCCGGGTCAGTCGCCAAAAGGGCCGGCTGCGGTGAACGCGCCACCTTGCAGGCGGGCGTTAGGGTCGTTGGCGGCAGGCTTGGGCAGTTGCTCCATCTGCGCGCGGAAGCGCTCGGAGCTGTCTTGCGGGTTGAAACCCAGGTGCGCCGCGAAGCGGTTGTTCCACCACAGGTCGCGGTTGTCCGACACGCCGTAGACCACGGTGTGGCCGACGTTTTCGGCGAGCAGCGCGCGCTCCACCAGGTGCGCCAGGTCGGCGTAGCTCAGCCAGGTCGAGAGCATGCGCAGGTTGCGCGGCTCAGGGAACGACGAGCCGATGCGCAGGCTCACGGTCTCGATGCCGTAGCGGTGGTAGTAGAAGGTCGCGAGGTCTTCGCCGTACGACTTGGACAACCCGTAGTAGCAGTCCGGGCGGCGCGGCGAGTGCGCGTCGAGCTGCTCGTCCTGCGGGTAGAAACCGGTGACGTGGTTGGAGCTGGCGAATACCACTCGCTTGATGCCGTGTTTGCGCGCGGCTTCATAGATGTGAAAGGTGCCACGGATGTTGGCGTCGAGAATCTCTTCGAACGCACGCTCGGTGGAGATCCCGCCGAGGTGGACGATGGCATCCACGTCCGCGGCGAGTGCCAGCACGCCGTCCTTGTAGGCAAGGTTGCAGCTGATCACCTCTTCATGCTCGCCCGCCGCCGGCGCCATCGCGCTGATGTCCGAGGCGCGCACGACGGTGGCGTGTGCCTGCAGTGCTTCGCGCAGGATCTGCCCCAGGCCACCGGCGGCGCCGGTCAGCAGCAGGCGGTTGAAGGGTTTTTGTGGGGAGGAGGGTGTGCTCATGGCGTGCGCCTTTGATTGAAAGTCCATAGAACGTCGTCGGCTGACGACACCGGGCCACCCGTCAGGGGGCCCGGCCGTGAGGCATTACATGAAGTTGTACTGCACGCCCAGACGCCAGCGGGCCTGGCGGTCGTCGGTGGTGGAGTTGACCTTGATGTCACCCACTTCCATGAACGGCGCCCACTGCTTGTTGAGCTTGTACTTGATGATCAGGTTCTGCTCGTAGTCGCTCTTCTTGTTGTCGTAGCGGATGTAGTCGGTGTCGAAGTAGATGTACTGGTACTCGAAGGCCCACGGGCCTTTGGGGGTGTAGCCGAGCCAGCCTTCGAGGCGGGTGGTGTTCTGGTTGTCCTTGGCGCGGTCGGCCTTGGAGTGGTCGATCTGGTCGCGGTCGAGGCTGCGTGCATCGTGGCGCACGCGGGTGGCGACGTACCAGGTGTCGCTGATCTTGTAGTTGTACTTCAGGCCGAACTTGTAGGCGGTGGCGTCCTTGGAGCTGTCCATCTGGAACGCGGGGGTCAGCGTCGACTTGGGGCTCAACTTGTAGTTGTAGTCCACGGTGAACTCATGGCCGTTGTTGACCATGTTGTCGTACGCGACGTCTTCGCGGTCGCCGGCCGTCTTGTACTTGATTTCAGCGCCGAACCCCAGACCGCTGTCCATGCGGTAATTGAGCTTGATCCGGTCGGAATGGATGCTGTCGTCTTCGGTGAAGCCGTGGCGGTAGTTGATGCTGGCCGAGTCTGCGCAGGCGTAGAAGGACAGGCCAAGCGTACTGACAGCAATGAGCGTGCGGAGTGTGGTCTTCATGCGATCTTCTTTTTTTGTTTTTGTTGAGGTCGTTTTTGACGCGGGGTGTTGCAAGCAGCTGATGCGGTAGGGGGCAAGCCTCCGTGTTCAGTTGCGGCTAAAGTTATCGTACGACTTTTGGGTTGTCTACGATTTTTTAAGATGTTGTCGGACGACTCAGCGAGAAGCCTCTAGATAGCGCATTACAGAGGAGTTCATATGAATGCATGGACACGCAGGGTGGCCGCATAGCCCGGAAAACAGCGGTTTAGAGGTGGGTTTGGAAAGTTTTCAAGGGGTGCTTTTCAAAAGTTGTATGATGACGTAGGATCGTCCCCAGAGCGTGACTCACCCGCCACAAATCCAATAAGAAGGCTCAGACGTCCATGATCATTACTGCTGTAAACGTCCAGGTTTTTTCCTACCCCACACGCCGCGCTGTCGACAGTGCCGGCCATGCCCATCCGGGCGACGTGACGCAGGCCAAGATGGCCTTGCTGCGAATCAAGACTGAATGCGGCAACGAAGGCTTCGCCTTCGGCGCGCCCGAGCTGATCCGCCCGTATGTGCTGGATGGCTTCGTGCGCAAGGTGCTGGTCGGCGCCAATGCCTTCGACCGCGAAAAGATCTGGCACGACCTCGCCCACTGGCAGCGCGGCAGCGCCAGCCAGCTCACCGACCGCGCCCTGGCACTGGTCGAGCAGGCGCTGTGGGACTGGGCCGGGCGCAAGCTCAAGGTGCCGGTGCACAAGCTGATCGGTGGCTACCGCGACAAGGTCCCGGCGTACGGTTCGACCATGTGCGGTGACGAGCTGCCGGGCGGCCTGTCGACCCCTGAAGAGTACGGCCGCTTCGCCGAGACCCTGGTCAAGCGCGGCTACAAGGCGATCAAACTGCACACCTGGATGCCGCCGGTGTCGTTCGCCCCGAGCGTGAGCATGGACATCAAGGCCTGCGCCGCCGTGCGTGAAGCCGTCGGCCCGGACATCGCGCTGATGATCGACGGCTATCACTGGTACAGCCGCACCGAAGCGCTGACCGTCGGCCGCGCCCTCGAGAAGCTGAATTTCGCCTGGTTCGAAGAGCCGATGATGGAAGATTCGGCCGAGTCCTACGCGTGGCTGGCCGGCCAGTTGGACATCCCCGTGCTGGGCCCGGAAAGCCTCGGTGGCAAACACCTGAGCCGCGCCAGTTGGGTCAAGAACGATGTCTGTGACATCCTGCGCGCCGGCGTTGCCGGAGTCGGCGGTATCGCCCCGTGCCTGAAGGTCGCGCACATGGCCGAAGCGTTCGGCATGGATTGCGAGATCCACGGCAACGGCGCGGCCAACCTGGCGGTGGTCGGCGCGATCAAGAACTGCACCTGGTACGAGCGCGGCCTGCTGCACCCGTTCCTCAACTATGACGAAGTGCCGGCCTACCTCAAGCGCCTGGTCGACCCGATGGACGAAGACGGCTTCGTGCACCTCTCCGACCTGCCTGGCCTGGGGGAGGAGATCGACTTCGACTACGTCGAGACCAACACGCTACAGAGCTTCTGATTCGTGCATGGCGGCACGCCTCGATGCGTGCCGCCCGAGAGTCCAATAACTATAAAAAGGCTATCTCACATGAGCGTTCTCCCCAAATTCTGGGCGGGGGTCCTGGCCGCATCGCTGGCGATGACGTCGGTACCTGCCGCATTCGCCAAGACCCCCGCCGACCAGTTGATCGTCGGCATGAGCATGATCAACCTGCTGTCGCTTGACCCGGCCGCCGCCACCGGCCTGGATGTCTCCGAGGTCAATGCCAACCTCTACGACATGCTGCTGGTGCAGGACGTCAAGCAACCGGACCAGCTGGTGCCGGCCCTGGCGCAAAGCTGGCAGGTCAGCGATGACCGCAAGACCCTGACCTTCACCCTGCGCCCCGGCGTGACCTTCCAGTCGGGCAACCCGCTGACTGCCGAAGACGTCGCCTGGTCGTTGCAGCGTGTGCTCAAGCTCAACCTGGCCCTGGCCTCGACCTGGAAGGCCTACGGCTTCACCGCCGGCAACGCCGCCCAGTACCTGCGCGCGACCGACGAGCACACCTTTGTCCTCGAACTGCCGCGGCCAACCGACCCGATGCTGGTGCTCAACACCCTGGCGACCTCGCCCAGCGCCTTTATCCTCGACCGCAAAGTGGTCCAGCAGCACCAGAAAGGCGACGACATGGGCGGCGCCTGGCTGACCACCCACGCCGCCGGCAGCGGCCCGTTCATCCTCAATGACTGGCGCGCCAACGATGTGATCCTGATGAGCCGTTACGACGGTTACTGGGGTGGCCCGGCCAAGCTCAAGCGCATCGTCATGCGCAACATGACCGAGTCGCAGTCGCTGCGCCTGATGGTCGAGCGCGGTGACCTGGACCTGGCCAAGGGCATGTCCGCACCCGACATCGAAGCCCTGGAGAAGTCCGACAAGGTGCGCACCCAGACCGTGCAGCGCGGGACCCTCTACTACGTCGCCCTGAGCGTCAAGAACAAGCCCTACGATGACGCCCGGGTGCGCCGTGCGGTGCGTTCGCTGATCGACTACCAAGGCATCAACCAGACCGTCATGCCGCACTACGGCCAGCTCAACCAGCGCCCACTGCCGCTCGGCCTGCCGGCACGGCTGGACGATCCGGGCTACACCCTGAACGTCGCCGAGGCGAAAAAACTGCTGAACGAAGCCGGCTACCCGAACGGCTTCAAGACCACCATCCGCGTGCTCACCGAGCCGCCGTTCATCAACATCGCCTCCAGCTTGCAGGCGACCCTGGCCCAGGCCGGCATTCAGGCGACCATCGTCACCGGCACCGGTAACCAGATCTACGGCGCCATGCGCGATCGCAGCTTCGACATCCTGGTCGGCCGCGGCGGTGGCGGGGCCGAGCGCCATCCGCATTCGAGCCTGCGCACCCTGGTGTACAACCCGGACAACCGCGACGAAGCCAAGCTGAGCAACTTCCAGGGCTGGCGCACGTCGTTCTACAGCCCTGAGCTGAACGCGCTGATCGAGCAGGCCGAAGTCGAGCCCGACAAGACCAGGCAACTGGCCCAGTACCAGCAGATCCAGAAAACCCTGGACGCGCAGGTCGGGGCGATCCTGCCGGTGTCGCAGATGACCGACACCGTGGTCGTCTACCACGATGTTCAGGATTACCAGACCCACAGTGCGGCCACCACCCGCTACAAAGACGTCTACAAGTCGCGATGAGCGGGAGCGGGGCGTGCGCGCCCCGAACGCCTCGGTGTTGGCTGAACGCATTTTCAGGAGCCTGTTATGTTAGTTTCGACTGCCTCTGTGCTGGGCACGCGCGTGTCTGGCACTGCCCGCCGGGCCAGCACGGTCCTGGTGACCCTGCTCGGTCTGTTGGCGCTGACCTTCTTCATTGGTCGGGTGATGCCGCTGGACCCGGTGCTGGCCGTGGTCGGTCCGGACGCCGACAGCTCCACCTACGACCAGGTGTACCGGGCGATGGGCCTGGACCAGCCGATCTGGGTGCAGTTCGGGCTGTACCTCAACGACCTGCTCCACGGTGATTTCGGCAACGCCCTGCTGACCGGCCACCCGGTGCTGGACGACATCAAACGGGTGTTCCCGGCGACCATCGAACTCGCCACCCTGGCGATCCTTTTCGGCATCGTCATCGGCCTGCCACTGGGCGTGGTCGCGGCCAGCAACCAGGGCCGCGTGGGCGACCATGTGGCGCGGGTGATCACCCTGTTCGGTTACTCCACGCCGATCTTCTGGGTCGGCATGATGGGCCTGCTGGTGTTCTACGCCTGGCTCGGCTGGGCCGGCGGAGCAGGGCGCATCGACCTCGCCTACGACGGCATGGTGCCGGACATCACCGGCCTGCTGCTGATCGACACGGCCCTGGCCGGCGATTGGGAAGCCTTCACCAGCGCGCTGCGGCACATCGTCCTGCCGGGGCTGATCCTGGGCCTCAACTCGGTCGCCTACATCAGCCGCATGACCCGCAGCTTCATGCTCGAACAGCTGTCCCAGGAGTACATCATCACCGCCCGGGTCAAGGGCCTGTCGCGCCGCCAGGTGGTCTGGGGCCATGCGTTTCGCAACATCCTCGTGCAGCTGCTGACGGTAGTCGCGCTGGCCTACGGCTCGCTGCTCGAAGGCGCAGTGCTGATCGAAACCGTGTTTGCCTGGCCCGGTTTCGGCCAGTACCTGACCAGCAGCCTGATGCTCGGTGACATGAACGCGGTGATGGGCTGTGTGCTGGTGATCGGGCTGATCTTCGTCGCCCTCAACCTGATCAGCGACGCCCTGTACAAGGTGTTCGACCCAAGGACCCGCTAAGCCCCGCGCGGCCAGCGCGAACACAGTGCATGACTATAAAAACAAGGACAGCCACATGAAAACTGTATTTCCGATCCTGCGCCTGAGCCTGCTGGGTGCGATGCTGGCACTGGGGCCGATGGCCGCCGTGCAGGCCAAGACCCCCGCCGACCAACTGATCGTCGGCATGAGCATGGTCAACCTGTTCTCCATCGACCCGGCCAACGCCCCGGGCCTGGATGCCTCCGGGGTCAACGCCAACCTGTATGACACGCTGATCAAGCGCGACCAGGGCAACCCGGAAAAACACCTGCCACAGTTGGCCGAACGCTGGGAGATCAGCGAAGACGGCAAGCAGGTCACCTTTCACCTGCGCAACGACGTCAAGTTCCATTCCGGCAACCCGCTGACCGCCGAAGACGTGGCCTGGTCGCTGTACCGCGTGATGAAGCTCAACTTCGGCCTGGCCACCACCTGGAAGGCCTACGGTTACAGCGTCGACAACATTCAGGCGCTGATCCGCGCCACTGACCCGCACACCCTGGTGGTCGAGCTGCCACAGCCCGCCGACCCGCTGCTGCTGATCGACTCGCTGGCGATCTCGCCCAGCGCGGTCATCGTCGATCGCCAGGAGGCCATGAAGCACGAGAAGAACGGCGACCTCGGCGCCGCCTGGCTGGTCACCAACGAAGCCGGCAGCGGCCCGTTCACCCTGACCAAGTGGAGCGCCAACGACTCGCTGGTGATGACCCGCTTCGACGGCTACTGGGCCGGCCCGGCCAAAATGAAGCGGGTGCTGGTACGGCACATGACCGAGTCGCAGTCGCTGCGCCTGATGCTCGAGCGCGGTGACCTCGACCTGGTCTACGGCATGGCCGCGCCAGACATCAAGGCCATCGAGAGCTCGCCCAAGCTGCAGGTGCAACCGCTGCAACGCGGCACCATGTACTACGTGGCGATGAGCATGAAGCAGCCTGAATTCGCCAATCAGAAAGTCCGCGAAGCGGTGCGCAACCTGATCGACTACAAGGGCATCGATGAGCAGGTCATGCCGCATTACGGCACGCTCAACCAGCAGCCGATGCAGCTTGGCCTCGACGCCCGCCTGCCGGACCCTGGCTACAAGATGGATGTCGCCAGGGCCAAGGCGCTGCTCGCCGAAGCCGGCTACCCGCAAGGCTTCACCACCACCATCCGGACCTTGTCCGAGCCGCCGTTCATCGACATCGCCGCGCGCATGCAGTCGACCCTCGCCGAAGGCGGGATCAAGGCCAGCATCGTTACCGGCACCGGCAACCAGGTGTACGGCGCGATGCGCGCACGCAACTTCGAGATGATCGTCGCGCGCGGTGCCGAGCGCTACCCGCACCCGTACTTCAGCCTGCGCACCTTTGTCTACAACCCGGACAACAGCGACAGCGCCGGCCTGCCCAACTTCCAGGGCTGGCGCGCGTCGTTCTTCGACCAACAGCTCAATGCGCTGATCGACCAGGCCGGCGTCGAGCGTGATGCCAGCAAGCGCGTGAGCCTGTACCACCAGGCCCAGCAGCGCTACGACCAGCAGGTCGGGCCGATCATGATGCTGTCGCAGATGACCGACACCGCGGTGAGCGCGGTGGACGTCAAGGGCTTTACCGGCGATGACGCCGAGGCGACCCGTTACCTGGGCGTCTACAAGCAACGCTGAACCTGTCCGGGGGCGCCTGCGGGCGCTCCGGGCGGCCATGATTTCACACCGAGAACATGCCGATGATTGCCAACATGTCTTCTACCCAAGCAAGCGCCAAGCCGCAGGCCGACACCACGCCGGCTTCCAGCCTCGACGCCTTTTACAAAAGCAGCCTGCGGGTGCTGCGCCACCTGTTGCGCAACCCGATGACCCTGGCCGGGCTGCTGGTGGCCGTGCTGCTGATCGTGGTCGCCACCTTCGCCCCGTGGATCGCCACCCATGACCCGGTGGTGCAGAACCTCGCCAACGCCCTGCAGGCCCCCGGTGCCGCGCACTGGTTCGGCACCGACGAATACGGCCGCGACATCTTCAGCCGGTTGGTCTACGGCTCACGCATCACCCTCTACATCATTACCCTGGTGACGGTGATCGTCGGCCCGATCGGGCTGTTCATCGGCACCGTGTCGGGCTACTACGGTGGCATCGTCGACACCGTGTTCATGCGCATCACCGACATCTTCATCTCGTTCCCCAGCCTGGTCCTGGCACTGGCGTTCATCGCCGCCCTCGGCCCTGGCCTGGAGCATGCCGTGGTCGCTATCGCGCTGACCTCGTGGCCACCGATCGCGCGTTTGGCGCGGGCTGAAACCCTGTCGCTGCGCAAGGCCGACTTCGTTGTCGCGGTCGAGCTGCAGGGCGCCTCGTCGACGCGCATCATCCTGCGTCACATCGTGCCGATGTGCCTGTCGTCGGTGATCATCCGCCTGACCATGAACATGGCCGGGATCATCCTCACCGCCGCGGCGCTGGGCTTCCTCGGCCTGGGCGCACAGGCGCCGCTGCCGGAGTGGGGCGCGATGATCTCCACCGGCCGACGCTACATGCTCGAATGCTGGTGGCTGGTGGCAGTACCGGGTGCGGCGATCATGCTGGTGAGCCTGGCGTTCAACCTGTTGGGCGATGGCCTGCGGGACATTCTCGACCCGCGTAGCGAGTAACTGGAGGCTTTATGTCGTCGCTCAAACTCAACGTCGAAGCGCTCAATGTGCGCTTCGTCAACGGCAAGAAAGAAATGCACGCGGTGCGCGATGTGTCGTTCACCCTGGGCCGAGAAAAACTGGCCATCGTCGGCGAGTCCGGCTCGGGCAAGTCGACGGTCGGGCGCAGCTTGCTCAAGCTGCACCCAGGCAGCACGCAGATCACCGCCAAGGCCCTGCAGTTCGGCGATGTCGACCTGCTCAGCGCCAGCGAAAAGGCCATGCAGAAGATCCGCGGCCAGCGCATCTCGATGATCATGCAAGACCCCAAGTACTCGCTCAACCCGGTGGTCAAGGTTGGCGACCAGATCGCCGAGGCGTACCTGGCGCACCACAAGGCCAGCCGCAGCGAGGCCCGCGAGCGGGTCATGCTGATGCTGGAAAAGGTCCATATCCGCGACCCCAAACGCGTCTACAACCTGTACCCGCATGAAGTCAGCGGCGGCATGGGCCAGCGCATCATGATCGCCATGATGGTCATCACCAACCCGGAGGTGATCATCGCCGACGAGCCGACCTCGGCGCTCGACGTGTCGGTGCGCCAGCAGGTGCTCAACGTGCTCGAAGAACTGGTGGTCGAGCAGCAGATGGGGCTGATCTTCGTCAGCCACGACCTCAACCTGGTGCGCAACTACTGTGACCGGGTGCTGGTGATGTACGCCGGGCGGGTGGTCGAGTCGCTCGCCGCCTGCGACCTGCAGTACGCCGAACACCCGTATACCCGTGGCCTGCTGGCGGCCTTGC
Source organism: Pseudomonas reidholzensis (assembly GCF_900536025.1). Taxonomy (GTDB): domain Bacteria; phylum Pseudomonadota; class Gammaproteobacteria; order Pseudomonadales; family Pseudomonadaceae; genus Aquipseudomonas; species Aquipseudomonas reidholzensis. Next base: position 260,682 of record NZ_UNOZ01000007.1, on the reverse strand, counting down.
CGAGCATGGACAACCGCCGCCCGCGCTTGCCGGTGCTGCAACGCGACCCGCTCTGGCTCACCTGCTGAGGTAACTGACATGTCCATGATCCAAGCACAATCGCTGAACCTGAGCTTCGGCATTGGCTCGACCCTCAACCAGGTGCTGCACGACGTCGACCTGACCGTCGAAGACGGCGAGTCGTTTGGCCTGGTCGGCGAGTCGGGCTCCGGCAAGACCACCGTGCTGCGCTGCCTGGCCGGCCAGTACCGGCACTGGAGCGGGGCGCTGAGCATCGCCGGCGGCGCGTTGCAGCACAAGCTGCCCAAGGAGCATTTCCGCAAGGTGCAGATGGTCTTCCAGGACCCCTACGGCTCGTTGCACCCACGGCACACCATCGACACCGCCTTGCGCGAGCCGCTGACCATCCATGGCATGGCTGATCGCGATGACCGGATCAACGACATCCTGGTCAAGGTCGGCCTCAATGACAGCTTCCGCTACCGCTATCCGCACCAGTTGTCGGGCGGCCAGCGCCAGCGCGTGGCGATTGCCCGGGCGCTGATTCTCGAGCCGCGCGTGTTGCTGCTGGATGAGCCGACCTCGGCGCTGGACGTCTCGGTGCAGGCGGAGATCCTCAACCTGCTGGCGGACCTGCGCCAGCGCGAGAAGCTCACCTACCTGATGGTGACCCACGACCTGGGCGTGGTCAGCCACCTGTGCGACAAGGTGGCGGTGATGCAGCAAGGGCGCATCGTCGAGCGCCTCGACAGCCAGGCGTTGAGCCAGGACCTCGCCCGCCATGACTACACCCGCATGCTGGTCCAGGCCAGCCGCGACTTCAGCGCCGAATCGCCGCGCGCCGCCTCTGCCTGAACCTCTCCCAAGCCTGTGCGCCTGAGCCCGCGGGGCAGGGCGCACAGGGCTGCCGATCAAGGACTCCACCATGCCTCATTGCATTATCGACTGCCCGGCCAGCCTGGCCGAGCGGGTTGGCGAGCAGACGCTGCTGGCCGCCGTGCACGACGCCATCGACGCCAGCGGGCTGTTCAAACCCGGCGACATCAAGGCGCGGCTGAACACCTTCAGTCATTACCGCTGCGGCGCCGGCCAGGATGATTTCGTGCATGTCGCGCTGTACCTGTTCGCCGGGCGCAGCGCCGAGCAGCGCCGCAGCCTCGCGTCGGCGGTGGTGGGGGCGCTGGTCGGCTTGCTGCCCGAGGTCGAGGCGCTCTCCATGGATGTGAGGGAAATGGCCCGGGAGACTTTCGTCAACCGCAGCCAGTACCTCGAGCAAGCCGCGTCGACGGTCTGAGCCACGAGGCCCGGCCCATCAAGCGTGGCGTTACCAATGGCAAAAACAAGGAAGATAAAAACCATGCCGTATGCACACCCTGCTGTCGCTGCACGCAAACACCCCTTGGCACGCGCACTGCTGAGCGCCCTGGCCATGGGCTGCAGCCTGCCGCTCTGGGCGCTGGACGCGCCCGCCAAACTTCAGGTGCCGACCCTGGCCTACGATGAGCAACAGATCATCCTGGTCTGGGAGAAACCGGCCGACCACGCCGAGATCGTCGATTACCATGTCTATGCCAACGGCAAGCTGCTCGGTGGCAGCAACGCCAACAACGACCAGGTCTCACCGGCCAAGCCTTACATCGACCACTTCTACCAGCAGGACACGCAAAACTTCCACCACCGCATCGCCATCCACAGCTTCACCGCCCTGGGCCTGAAACCTGACACCGAATACCGCTTCACCGTGCGTTCGGTCGGCCGCGATGGCAAGGAGTCGGCCGACAGCCCGGTGATCGTGCAACGGACCACCGCCGTGCCCGCGCTGTTCGACGTGAAAGCCTACGGCGCCAAGGGCGACGGCCACACCCTCGACACCGCCGCGATCCAGCGCGCCATCGACGCCTGCAGCGTCGGCTGCAAGGTGCGCTTGCCAGCCGGCACCTACAAGAGCGGTGCCCTGTACCTGAAAAGCAACATGACCCTGGAAATCGCCGAGGGCGCGACCCTGCTCGGCTCCGAGCGCGCCGAAGACTACCCGCGCGACGGCTATATCCAGTACCCGTATTCGACCACCGTGCGCCCGGCCTCGCTGATCAACGCCTTGCCACGTGACCCGCGCAAGCACCAGGCCTTCGAGAACATCCGCATCGTCGGCAAGGGCACCATCGACGGCAACGGCTGGAAGCGCAGCGCCGACGTCAAGGACGAGCGTGGCCAACCGCTGCCGGTCTACCTGGCCAGCGACAACACCCGCTACATGCACGATGGCCTGCTGGCCAAGGCCCAGGTCGAACGGGCCGTGGCCGAGGGCATGAACGTCAAGGACGCCTACGGCCAGATGCGTTCGTCACTGATCACCGTGCGCGACGTCAAGAACGTCTTCTATGGCGGCTTCACCGTGCTCAACCCGGCCTACCACGGCATCATGAACCTGGAGACCGAGAACGTGGTGCTGGCCAACACCACCCACAAGACCTACGACGCCAACAACGGCGACGGCATCGAGTTCGCCAACAGCCGCGGCGCGCTGGTGTTCAACAACTTCTTCGACACCGGTGACGACTGCGTCAACTTTGCCGCCGGCACGGGCGCCGAAGCGGTCAAGCAGAAGACCCAGGAAGACGCCTGGATCTTCAACAACTATTTCCGCAAAGGCCATGGCATGGTCGTCGCCGGCAGCCATACCGGTGCGTGGATCCAGAACATCCTTGCCGAAGACAACGTGTCTGACGGCACCGACGCCGGGCTGCGCATGAAGAGCACCAACTTCATGGGCGGTGGCGCACGCAACGTGACCTTCCGTGACTCGGCGATCCGCAACACGGTCAAGCAGGCGTTTATCTTCACCCTCGATTACAACGACCCGAATGCCAAGCTGGACTACAAGCGCTCGACCATCGCGGGCCAGTTCCGCGATATCCGGGTGAGTGACGTGAGTGTCGAGAACGCGCAGATGGCGGCGATCGAGGTCAAGGGCGATAGCCAGCACGGCGCCTATCACGAGGGCCTGGCGTTCGAGCGGGTACGCTTCAGTGGGCCGGCCAAGGTGAAGATCGATGGCTTGAAGGATTCACGCTTCGACGCGATCCGCTTCAGCGAGACCGGCGGGGCCAACCCGTGGCAGGTCAGTGGCAGTGACGGGCTGGCGTTCGAGGATGTGCAGCCCGCCCCCGAGCCGGCTCACTCGCTGTAGAACGCCTGATGTTTCTGCGCCTCACGCAGGCGCAGGCGGCTGTTGCTCAAGTGCAGGAACATGGCCGCACGCGCCGCATCGACCTGGCGGCTGGCGATAGCGTCGAAGATCTGCTGGTGTTCGCTGTTGATGCCCGCCAGGTAGGTGGTGCGGTTGCTTTGCCCGGTGTACGCGGAGTTCATCCGCGTACGCGGGATGAGCTTGGTGCCCAGGTGTTTCATGATGTCGATCAGGTAATGGTTGCCGGCCGCCTTGGCGATCTTCAGGTGAAACTGGAAATCGGCGTTGGTGGTGCTGCCGGATTTTTCCGGGCCTTGCAGCAAGGCTTCCAGGGCCTGCTCGAGCTCTTCGAGGGCCTGCGGCGTGGCGCGTTCGGCGGCCATGCCGGCGGCCTGCACTTCGAGGCTCAGGCGGAACTCCAGCAGGTCGAGCACGTCTGACAACTGCACGATGGTCGCCGGCCCGACGTTGAAGCCTTCCGGCGCTGGCATGTCGCGCACGAAGGTGCCGACGCCGTGGTGCGTTTCGACCAGCCCGGCCGCCTGCATCCGCGACAGGGCATCGCGCACCACCGAGCGGCTGACGCGTTCGGCCGCCATGATCTGCGCTTCGGTCGGGAGTTTTTCGCCGCGCTTGAGGGTGCCCTCGCGCATGCGCTGGGCGAAGCGTTCGACGAGGGTTTCGGCGAGGCGGCGGGGTTTGATGTGGGCAGTAGAGGTGGGGTCCGACATTGTCGTGCTCTAAAGTGATCAGCGGCCAGTGTAGTGCTTTTTAGCGCAAAGCCGCGGGTATAATCCAGTATCTTCTGGTGCGAGTGGAATCTTCCCATGGAGCGTATTGCCTCTGATCGGCGTGTGAGTCTGGCCCAGCAACTGGTGCTCGACCTGTCGCGCCAGATTGCCGCTGGCGAGCTGCCGGCGGGCACCAAGTTGCCGACCGAGCAAGCCTTTACCGAAGCGCGTGGCGTGAGCCGCACCGTGGTCCGCGAAGCCATGTCGCGGCTGCAGGCCGAGGGCCTGGTCGAGACGCGTCGCGGCATCGGTACCTTCGTCGTCGACACCCCGCGGCCGGGTGATGTGCTCGACAATCAGCCAGAGAAGGGCACCGCCGATGATGCGGTGGCGATCTGCGAACTGCGCTTGAGCCTGGAAGTCGACGCTGCCGCGATTGCTGCGCAGCGGGCCACGCCCGAGCAGCTGCAGGCCATCCGCGCCGCGCTGGACGAGGCCAACGCCGTGGGCCCGTTGCACAAGGACAGCGGCCGCATCGAGTTCGAGTTCCACCTGCAGATCGCCTTGTGCACGGGTAACAGCTTTTTCATCGATGCGATGAGGCACCTGGGCAACACCGTCATGCAGGGTGGGCAACCGGCGCTGACCGAGCCACAGCGTGCGCGGCTGGTGCGTGAGCGCGAGCAGGTCTACGCGGCGCTGCTGTGCAAGGATGCCGACGTGGCGCGGGCGGCGATGCGCTTGCACCTGACCAATGCGCTGCACCGCGCGTTGAGCGCCGCGCAGGCGGCTACCGGCTGATTCCAAGCAAGCCCCAAGTGTGGTCGCCACTGGCCTCATCGCAGGGCAAGCCCCAATGCCAGTCATTTAAAAAGCCGGGGCCGCTTTGCGGCCCTTCGCGGGTAAACCCGCTCCCACAGGTACCGCGCAAACTTTCAGAGCAGCTCATATCCCTGTGGGAGCGGGTTTACCCGCGAAGGGCTGCACAGCAGCCCCCTGGCATCGCCCCCGAACCCCCTTTTTTTACGCTTTTTTTACAGCACCTCAGCCCGCTGAAACCGATACTGCACGCTCGTCATTCGCCCGTTGTACCGGGCCGCCCCAAAAGACCCGGGGAGCCTTAAAGCTCAAGGACTGACCGCGTTATCTCCCCCCGTGCAGAGAAGTCATTCGTGAGCGCAACCGCGACCGTCGCCGACCAACCCCACCCCCCGCGTACCTCCGCCATCGGCATGCTCGTCGCCGCCGTCGGCGTGGTCTATGGCGATATCGGCACCAGCCCGCTGTACACCCTCAAAGAAGTGTTCTCCGGCCACTACGGCGTGCAGCCCAGCCACGACGGCGTGCTGGGCATCCTGTCACTGGTGTTCTGGTCGCTGGTCTGGGTAGTGTCGATCAAGTACGTGCTGTTCATCCTGCGCGCCGACAACCAGGGCGAAGGCGGCATCATGGCCCTGACCGCGCTGGCACGCCGCGCCGCCGCGCCGTTTCCACACCTGAGCAAGGTGCTGGTGCTGCTCGGCCTGTTCGGCGCCGCGCTGTTCTACGGCGACAGCATGATCACCCCGGCGATTTCCGTGCTGTCGGCGGTCGAAGGGCTGCAACTGGCGTTCGACGGCATCGACCATTGGGTGGTGCCGCTGTCGGTGCTGGTGCTGGTGGCCTTGTTCCTGATCCAGAAGCACGGCACCGCGCGCCTGGGTATCCTGTTCGGGCCAGTGATGGCGCTGTGGTTCGTGGTGCTCGGCGCACTGGGCATCCATGGCATCGTGCAGCGGCCAGAGGTGCTGCACGCGCTCAACCCGGTGTGGGCGGTGCAGTTCTTCGTGCTGCATCCGGGCATGGGCGTGGCCATCCTCGGCGCGGTTGTGCTCGCGTTGACCGGCGCCGAGGCGCTGTATGCCGACATGGGCCATTTTGGCCGCAAGCCGATCGCCCGCGCCTGGTTCATGCTGGTGTTGCCGGGCCTGGTGCTGAACTATTTTGGCCAGGGCGCGCTGATCCTCGGCAACCCCGAAGCGGTGCGCAACCCGTTCTACCTGCTGGCGCCCAGCTGGGCGCTGCTGCCGATGGTGGCGCTGTCGACACTGGCGACCATCATCGCTTCGCAGGCGGTAATTTCCGGCGCCTTCTCGCTGACCCGCCAGGCGATTCAGCTGGGCTACGTGCCGCGGATGTTCATCCAGCACACCTCGAGCCAGGAGCAGGGGCAGATCTACATCGGCACGGTGAACTGGGCGCTGATGGTCGGCGTGGTGCTGCTGGTGATCGGCTTCGAATCCTCCAGTGCGCTGGCCGCCGCCTACGGCGTCGCCGTGACCGGGACCATGCTGATCACCACGCTGCTGTCCTCGGCGGTGGTGCTGCTGTTGTGGAAGACCCCGCGCTGGCTGGCGATCCCCATGCTGCTCGGGTTTCTCCTGGTCGACAGCCTGTACTTCGCGGCCAATGCGCCGAAGATCCTGCAGGGCGGCGCCTTCCCGGTCATTGCAGGGGTTGCGCTGTTCATTCTGATGACCACCTGGAAGCGTGGCCGCAAGATCATCGTCGAACGGCTCGACGAAGCGGCATTGCCGCTGGACTTGTTCATCGCCAGCATCCAGGCGCAGCCACCGTTCCGCGCCCAAGGCACGGCGGTGTTCCTCACCGCCCGCACCGATGCGGTGCCGCATGCCTTGCTGCACAACCTGCTGCATAACCAGGTGCTGCACGAACAGGTGGTGCTGCTGACGGTGATCGCCGAAGACCAACCCCGGGTCAGCGCCGACCAACGCTTCGAGATCGAGGCATTCGGCGGCGGCTTCTTCCGCGTCACCCTGCATTTCGGTTTTATCGAGGAACCCGACGTGCCCCAGGCGCTGAGCCTGTGCCACCGCGACGACCTGGATTTCAGCCCGATGCGCACCACCTACTTCCTCAGCCGCGAGACCGTCATCGCCACCCGGCGCATGGGCATGGCGCGCTGGCGTGAGCACCTGTTCGCGTTCCTGCTGAAGAACGCCAACAGCAACCTACGGTACTTCCAGCTGCCGCTGAACCGGGTCATCGAACTGGGTACCCAGGTCGAGATGTGATGCCGACTCAGGGCGTGCCGTTTCTGCCGTGCAGGCGGAAACCCGGGCGCTCGCTCAGGCGCTCATAGTAGTCGCTCACCGCCGGCAGGTGAGGGTGCTCGAAGGGCGTCTCGAACCAGCGGTGCACCGAGAGACCGATCGGGATGTCTGCCAGCGTAAAGGTGTCACCGGCCACGTAAGCGCCGGTGGCGGCGAGCTGGCGCTCGAGGATCTGCATGTACCTGGACCACTCCGCGCAACCGGCGCGCAGCGCCTGAGCGTCCTGGTGTGCGGGCGACTGCCTGACCAGCGACATGAACGCGTAACTCCACGCACGGTTGAGGTCCGAGGCCTGCCAGTCGATCCACTGATCGACGCGCGCCCTGGCGTGCGCTTGCGTCGGGTACAACGCGGCCTGGCCATAGCGCGTCGCCAGGTAGCGGATGATGCTGTTGGACTCCCACAGCGTGAAGTCACCGTCCTGGATGACCGGGACCATGGCATTGGGGTTCAGCGCCAGGAATTCAGGTGCATCGGTGGGTTTGAAACCCGCGCCCCAGTCCTCTCGTTCGAAATCGAGTTCGATCTCGGCGCAGGTCCACAGCACTTTGCGCACGTTGATGGAAGCCGCTCTGCCCAATACCCGTAGCATGTGTTCATCCTTGGCTGGTGGCGATAGTCGCCCGCGATGATAATGGGTCGCTCATAGGGTAAATATCAATAGCACTTCAGGGAGTGAAGCAGCGCATGTCCTCTATAGAAAATGTCATCGCCAGTAACCGCGAAGCCTGGAATGCCTCCGCGTCCCAGCACCGCGCCAGTGAAGCCTGGACCACGCTGATCGCAGCGGTTGATCGTGCGGATTTCTCCTGCCTCGATGCGACCCTCACGGGCTTGCTCGAGCAGGTTGATCTGCGCGGCAAGGACGTGGTGCAGTTAGGCTGCAACAACGGACGCGAGTCGCTTTCGCTGTTTTCACTGGGCGCACGCAGTGTGGTCGGGGTAGATCAGTCTTCGGCGTTTCTTGAGCAGGCACATGAGCTCAGCGCCAGGTCGCCGCATGCGCCCGCGTTTGTCGAAGCCGATATCCACGCGTTGCCCGCTTCGCTGAACGCGCGCTTCGATGTCGCCTTGATCACCATCGGCGTGCTCAACTGGATGCCGGACATGCAGGCGTTTTTCGCGCATGTCGCCTCCACCTTGAAGCCGGGTGGGGTGTTGGTGATCTATGAAACGCATCCGTTTCTGGAGATGCTCGAGCCTGGCGCCGCCGACCCGTGGCGGATCAGCGGTTCGTACTTCCAAACCGAGCCGGTGGTCGAAGACAAGGCGATTGTCTACGTGGGCGAGGGCGAGGCGAACGGGGTGACGTCTTACTGGCATATCCATCGGTTGAGCGACATTGTCGGCGGGGTGCTCAGGGCCGGGCTGCAACTGCGCGACTTTACCGAGTACCCGCATTCCAATCGGGAGGACCTCTACGATGTCTACGAAGAGGGCGGGGTGCAGGTGCCGATGTGCTACACCCTGGTTGCCGTGAAGGGCTGAGCGCGATGTGCACGCCGCGAATAAAGGGCCACGGCATTGTTGCCGTGGCCGCGGCCTCAGATCACTTGATGAAACGCACCTGAGCGTTGATTTTCTCGATGACCGAACCCTTGCGCTCATTGAAGCGCAGCTTGTTCTGCTCGAACAGGTTGTTGCCCTTGGTGTCGATCGAAATGATCAGTGGGCCGAACTCACGCACGCGGTTCACCCACAGGGTCTCCGGCATGCCGAGATCTTGCCACTCAGCGCGCTCGATCTCTTCGACCTGGGTAGCCGCCAAGACCGCGCAACCGCCGGGAAACACCGCATGCACCGCCTTGTTTTCGAGGCAGCCCGTGGTGGTCTCCGGCCCCATGCCCCCCTTGCCAACGATCAGCTTGACGCCAGTTTGCTCGATGAACTCCTTCTCGAACTTCTCCATACGCATACTGGTTGTCGGGCCAATCGAGACCATCTCGAAGCTGCCATCGTCTTTCTTGCGCACGATCGGCCCGGCGTGGAAGATCGCGCCACCGCGCAGATCCACCGGCAATTCACGCTTGAGCTCGATCAGGCGGCGGTGGGCAACGTCGCGGCAGGTGACCAACTGCCCGGTGAGGTAAATCACGTCACCGACGTTGAGGTCGGCCAGGTCCTCGTCCTTGATCGGGGTGCTGAGGATCTTTTTCACAGAACTACTCCTTCATGCGAGAGGATGTCATAGGACAGGTCGGCGTTGATCCGGATCTTGCCGCGGCGGTGGGCCCAGCAGCCGGTCGACACGGCAACGCCAATGGTCGAGGGGTGGCGCGCCGAAGACTCGATGTTGACGCCCATGACGCTGCTGTTACCGGTCAGCCCTTGCGGGCCGATGCCAATTTCGTTGAGGCCTTCTTCCAGCAGCTTTTCCATCAAGGCGGCGCTTTCGTTGGGGTGGCTGGAATCCACCTCACGCAGGATCGCCCGCTTCGAAAGACGTGCTGCGGTTTCCACCGACGTCGACACGCCGACCCCCACCAGCAATGGCGGACAGGCATTGATACCGCGGGAGGTGATCACGTCGAAGACGAACTCGGTCACGCCTTCGTAGCCCTGCCCAGGCATCAGTACCTTGGCTGAACCTGGCAGGGTGCAGCCACCGCCGGCCATGTACACATCGATGATCGCGTGGTCGCCGTCGGGGATGATTTCCCAGTCCAGCCATGGAATCTTCGAGCCGGTATTGGTGCCGGTGTTTTTCTCGATGAACGTTTCCACGGCGTTGTGCCGCAGCGGGCCTTTGATGGTGGCTTCCTTGGTGGCATTTTCCAGGATGCCTTCCAGCTCACCGAGCAGCGGGAAGCGCGCCCCAGCCGAGATGAAGTACTGGATCACCCCAGTGTCCTGGCAGCTGGGCCGGTCAAGCTTGTCGGCGTAATCCTGGTTCTCTGCCATTGAGTCGTACACGGCAATCGCCAGCGGGTTGGTTTCCGCCGCACGCAATTGCGCGGTTTTCTTCTTCACGTCGGTAGGCAGGCGTTTACCGATGTACGCGGTGAACTTCGCCATCGTGTCGGTGAGTTCCAATACTGCTGATTGTTTATCCACGTTATTCTCCTTACAGCATCACAAGGCTAGTGCGGGGCTGATGACAGGGCAGTCATACGCCGGCAACGGGTGTTTTCACGGTTGGGTTCAGGGTTACAGCGTGTGGTGGCGGTGCAGGCTCAGGCAGCGGATGGCCGTCGAGTACACGGTTCATTTGTTGTGGGTCGAGAGCACCCACCCACTTGGCGATGGCGAGGGTGCCGACGGCGTTGCCGATCGTGTTGGTAATGGCGCGGGCTTCGGACATGAAGCGGTCTACACCTAGCAGCAGCACCATGCCGGCGACCGGAATCTTGTCCATCGTGGCTAACGTTGCTGCGAGCGTGATGAAGCCAGAGCCGGTCACGCCGGCCGAGCCTTTGGAGGTCAGCAACAACACGCCCAACACCAGCAACTGGTCCATCAGCGATAGCGGGGTATTGGTGGCCTGGGCGATGAAGATCGCCGCCATGGTGTAGTAGATGCACTGGCCATCAGGGTTGAAGGTCAGGCCAGACGGAATGACCAGGCCCACCACCGGCTTGGACACGCCGACCTTTTCCAGCTTGGTCATCAGTTGCGGTACCACCGACTCCGAGGAGCTGGTCCCCAGCACGGTGAAAAGCTCTTCCTTGAGGTACTTGAGGAACTTCCACAAGCTGAAGCCGGACAAGCGAGCGATGAAGCCCAGCACGATCACCACGAACATGAAGCAGGTGAGGTACATGGTCGCCACCAGCTTGCCGAGCGACACGATCGAGTCCAGCCCGTACTTGCCAACGGTGAAGGCCATGGCACCGCACGCAGCCAGCGGCGCAACGCGCATGATCATGCCGACAATGTGGAACATGCCGTGGGAGAACGACTCCAGCACATCCACCATGGGTTTGCCGCGAGGCCCCAGATGCGCCAGTGCGATACCGAACAGGGTAGAGAACAGCAGGATCGGCAGAATCTGATTCTTGGCAAACGCCTCAGTCACGCTCGACGGGATGATCTGCATCAGAAAATCCATGAAACCGCCGCCGGCCTCTGCAGCCGCGGTGTAAGAGGCGATGCTTGCCGTGTCCAGCGTCGCAACGTCGACGTTCATGCCAGCGCCGGGCTTGACGAAGTTGACCACCAGCAGGCCCAGCACCAGCGCGAACGTAGACAGGACTTCGAAGTAGATCAGTGCTCGCGCACCGACACGGCCGAGCTCCTTCATGTTCTCCATCTTGGCGATGCCAAGAACAACGGTGGCGAAGATGATAGGGGCGAACACCATCTTGATCAGTTTGATGAAAGCGTCGCCCAGTGGCTTCAGGTCGACGCCGATGTCGGGCCAGAACACACCCACACTGATGCCGACAGCAACGCCGATGAGTACCTGGACGTACAGCTTTCCTATGAGTCGCTTGACCATAGCCTTCTCCGCTTTATTTTTATGAGTCGGATTGATTTGGCTACTGCGCTGGCTGAACCCTCGTGGGTGGCACACCCACGGGGTAGAAAAAGCACAGACTGTTTTTGTGGTTAATCACGGAGGCAACGATAATCGACTTTTTAAAAGCCTGTAATACAATGGAATTCACTTCATTATTAACCTGAAGCTAATTATGAGCCCTGTGTCCGAGCTGTCGTTTTTCACGCAACTGGTGAGGGTGGGCAGCTTGGCTGCGACCGCTCGTGAGATGAACCTGACCCCGCCTGCCGTTTCCAAGCGGCTCGCGCAGATGGAGCAGCGGCTCGGCGTTCGTCTGCTCAACCGCACGACGCGCAGCATCAGCCTTACTGCCGAGGGCGAGACCTACCTGGTGAACGCACAGCGCATCCTGGGCGAGATCGAGGAGATGGAGCGGCAGGTGTCCAGCAGTCGGGCTGAGCCCAAGGGCCTGCTGCGGGTCAACGCCCCGCTCGGTTTTGGCCGAACCCACGTCGGGCCAGCAGTCTCTTCGTTTGTGCAGCGATATCCTGAAGTCGAGGTACAGCTGCAACTGAGCGACCGCCCGATCAACCTGCCGGATGACGCAATTGATGTGGCCATTCGCTTCGGTGAATTACCAGACTCGCGGTTGATAGCCCGCAAGATTGCAGTGAACCGTCGACTGTTGTGCGCGGCTCCGGCCTATCTGAGTACCTTCGGCTGCCCACAAACCCCCAAGGAGCTCGCGCAGCACAATTGCATTGTGCTGCGCCAGAACGATGCAGCGTTCGGCAACTGGCGGCTGAGCAAGGGTAAGCAGGTAGAAACCGTAAAGGTACGGGGTGGCTTGAGTACCAACGATGGGGAGGTGGCGTTGAACTGGGCGTTGGATGGCCATGGGGTGCTGATGCGTGCCGAATGGAACCTGGCCGAACACTTGCGAAGCGGCAGGCTGGTCGAAGTGCTTGCGGACTACCAAACCCCCTCGGCTGATATCTACGCGGTGTACCTGGAGCGGCTTAATCTGTCCGCCAAGGTGTCATTCTTCATCGAGCACCTGCGCGACTTCTTTCGACGCCATGCGGATGGGCGTGGCGATACGTTGACGACGTGGCGCAAGTGACTCTCCCAAGTGCCTCGCCGATTGCCATGGCCGCGGGGCACTACTAGGGTAAAGGGCAAGCCATTACCGAGCATTGCCCGATGCGGACCTACCTCTTGCTGTTCCTGGCCCTGACCTGCGGCAACGTCGTGGCCCAGGACACCTTGCCCTGGACACTCAGTGACCAGTTCGACAAGACCTACACCCTCGACCGCCAGACCCGCGTGCTGATGATCGCCCGCAGCATGTCCAGCGCCCGGCTGGTCAACAGTGCGGTGGAGCATACGCCGGCGGGTTATCTGGACGCCCGTGGGGTGGTCTTCGTGGCCGATATCGAAAAGCTGCCGAGCATGGTCCAGGCGGTTCTGGTGCCGTCCATGCGCTCGGCGCAGTACCGGATTCTGCTGGACCGCGACGGCCAGGTCGCCGAGCGCTATGCCGGCGACCGGGACAGCGTGCAGTGGCTGGAGATGGAGGAGGGCGCGGTGGTGCGCGAGCGGCGTTTCAACGACCTGGCCAGCCTGCGCCAGGCGCTGGCGGGGTTGGTGGGTGCGGCCTCGAACAATCCGTAAATCTGCTCTAAAAAAGTGCACGGTTGATCGATAGTTTAGAAAAAGATGAACTAAGTTTTTGCCCCCAGCGATTTGTCCGGCACCGGGGCGTCACCAGAATAGCCGCCTATCATGTCGATAACCCATTGAAAAAGGAAAGTGTTTTGGGTATCACCAGGCGGAAATTGTTGATCGGTGGCGCAGCCGTGGCCGTTGTTGGTGGCGCGGGGATACTTACCCCAATGCTAACGCGTGAAGGTAGATTGATCCCCGGCAAACCGAGGTTTGGTTTCGTACAAGGCACCGAAGGGCCGCTTCCCAAGGAAGCCGACGTGGTTGTCGTGGGTGCCGGTATTCTGGGGCTGATGACCGCGATCAACCTCGCTGAGCGTGGCCTGTCGGTGGTTGCCGTCGACAAAGGCGAGATCGCTGGCGAGCAGTCCTGCCGCTTCTATGGTCAGGTCATGACCTACAAGATGCCCGATGCGACCTTCCAGTTGCACCACATGGCGAAGCAACGCTGGCGCGAAATGAATGCCAAGCTCGGTGCCGATACCAGCTACCGCACCCAGGGTCGCGTCGAAGTGCCTTTCGATGAAGAAGACCTGGAAGGCGTGCGCAAGTGGATCGACCTCAAGCACAAGGAAGTCGGCGCCGACATCCCGTTCAAGACGCGCATCATCGAAGGCCGTGAGCTCGAGAAGCGACTCGACGGCGCGGCTTCACGCTGGACGATCGCGGGCTTCGAAGAAGACTCGGGCAGCCTGGACGCCGAGATCGCTTCCTATGTGGTTGCAGAGTACGCCAAGAAAATCGGCGTCAAGATCTACACCCAATGCGCTGCAAGGGGTCTGGAAACCCAGGCCGGTGCGATCTCCGACGTGGTGACCGAGAAGGGCGCCATCAAGACCTCCCGCGTGGTCGTTGCTGGCGGTGCGTGGTCGCGCTTGTTCATGCAGAACCTGGGCGTCGATGTCCCGACCCTGCCTGCCTACCAGTCGCAGCAGATCATCTCCGCGGCGCCTCGTGCACCCGGCGGCAACGTCGCGTTGCCTGGCAACATCTACTTCCGCCAGCAGGCCGACGGCACCTATGCAACCTCGCCACGCGTGGTCGTGGCGCCGGTGGTCAAGGAGTCGTTCCTGTATGGCTACAAGTACATGCCGCTGCTGGCCATCCCTGACTTCCCGGTGCACATCGCACTGAACAAGCAGCTGATCGACTCGTTCCTGCAGCCGACCCACTGGAAGCTGGATGAGGTGTCGCCGTTCGAGAAGAACCGCCTGATGACCGCGGCGCCAGACCTGCCAGAGCTGAACGCCTCGCTGGCCAAACTCAAGGTCGAGTTCCCGGCCTTCGGCGAGTCGAAGCTGATCGATCAGTGGAGCGGCGCCATGGCGATCGCACCGGATGAAAACCCGATCATTTCGACCGTCAAAGAGTACCCAGGCCTGGTCATCAATACCGCGACGGGTTGGGGTATGACCGAGAGCCCAGTGTCGTCCGAGCTGACCGCCGACCTGCTGCTGGGCAAGGCGCCCGTACTGGACCCGACCGCTTTCAGCCTGTACAGATTCTAACCGTCTGATTCTTGGCAATCATTTAAGGAAGAACCATGAAATTTGCTCTGAAGACCGCTGCTGCATTGGCCTTGACCCTGGCCGGTACCGGCGCCGTTTACGCACAGGATGTCGTGCGTCACGGTGCAGGTAGCTTCCCGATCTCGTCCGCAGTGGAGATCCCGGCAGGCAAGACGGTCGTCTACCTCAGCGGTAGCGTGCCATCGGTGATCAATGCCAAGGCTGCCAAGGGTTCGCTGGAATCCTATGGCGATACCAAGGCGCAAACCGTCAATGTGCTGGAGAACATCCAGAAGCAGCTGGAATCGCTGGGTCTCGGCCTCAAGGACGTGGTGAAGATGCAGGTCTTCCTGGTCGGCGGCCCAGAGAACGGCGGCAAGATGGACTTCGACGGCTTCATGGCCGGTTACACCCAGTTCTTCGGGCCAACCGCCAAGCAGCCTAACCTGCCTTCGCGCTCCGCGTTCCAGATCGCAGGCCTGGCTGATCCGGCCTGGCGCGTAGAGATCGAAGTGACTGCGGTTCGTCCGTAACGCTGAGACCTGGCCGCAGCTTGGGCAAGCGATGCCCGGGCTGCGGCAGCCTCTGGAACTCCCGTTCGCTTGCTGGCGCTGCCCAGCGCACCTTTCACGTGTTCATCACGTGGACAGGTAGAACCCCAGCAGCACATTGATAACCGCCAGCAGCCCCGCAACAAGCACCACCACCCCGATCGCCATCCGCTGAATCCAGCGCCGCTCGAAAGCCGCGTCCTCGCCAGCCAGTTGAATAGCCATCTCGATGCGCCCCGGTGAAGCCAGCGTTGCAAAGGCCGCCGCGACGTTGTTGATCGCCATGAACATCAATACATTCATGCCCAGCGAACGCGAAATCTCTGCCTGAGTCGCGGCGAACATCGCATTGGACCCGCTACTGGACCCTGTCACGAACCCGCCCATCGCGCCCACGAACGGGGCGATCGCCAGGTAGCCCGAGCCGATTTCGGACAGCACCCGCGCCATGAACGCAGCCGTGCCGGTCACGGACATGACGATACCCATGACGATAAACAGGACGGTGACCGGCGCCACTTGCAGCCACGACTTTCGCGCCCGTGAAAGCGGCTCGGCGGGCGGACGACCTGACGAGAACCACAGCGCTGCAATGAACAGCCACAGCGCAGGCGAAGCCAGGTAACGCCAATACTCGGGAAGCTGCGACAGCTTCAGCAGGGTGCCGACGATCAACACGCCACCCAGCAGTACGCCGTACGCGTGCAGCGCCCGTCGACCGATAGGGCTGAGGGGTTCGCTGGCGATCTTGCTTCTCGCGCCCCAGAGTAGGTGGAGACAGATGATCACGACAGTGCCCAGCGCACCGGCCGGGGCGGTACCGAAGGCGATGTTCGAAAGCGCTATCGCTGCAGTCAGCACAACGGCTGACAACACAGCCAACGCGAGTGCACGAGGCCTGTTTTGCGGCGCGCTGACCAGCCAGGCCGCCACTACCCCGTTTACCGTGAAGGGCAGCAAGCTGAACATCGCCGATGCCACGCCCAGGTCGTCGAAGCGAATCCCGGCGAGCCCTGCCGCAATCATCGTACCGGGCCCCATGGAGCCCCACGGCACCGCGCACAGGCCGAGCAGTCCGATCAAGGCCGCCAACCGTGCGGGCACCCCCATGAACACCAGCAGGGGGATCCCGATCGTCACACCAATGCCGAAGCCGGTCACCGATTCAGCGAAGGGCGTGATGCCGTGTACCACCAGCAGGACAGCGCCTACCCCCGTGCCCACCCTGTTCTTGATCCAGTTCGCAAGCGCGGCCTGGGCCCCCGCGTGGCGCAGGACCTCGGACATCAGCAAGCCACCGCCAATGATCAGCACGACCTCGGCAACCAACGGCACCCAGCGGATCACCGCAGCAGTTATTTCCGCAGCGCCGATCGGAAAGGCGATAATCGCCGCGAGAACGGCGGCGATCACCCCCAGGAGTGCGGCGTGCAGAGCCCGTATGCCGAGCCCCAAGGCCAGGACGGAAGAGAAAACGGGTGAAGCGGCTAGAAGTGCGTTCATTTTTTGCTCGCTGCTTGCGTATAGGCAATTATATTTGCACATATGCAAGTCGCAACACTATAGGTACATGATGAAAGAAGACATCGGACACGCTGAGTCGGATCAATTTGGCAGTGGCGTGCGGCAGCGGCGGCAGGAGCTGGGCATCACCCTGGACCAGCTGGCGGAAAGCAGCGGGGTGTCCAGCGCTGCGCTTTCGCGCCTGGAGCGCGGCATCCTGAATCCGAGCCTGCGTAACGCGCTCGCCATTGCCAAGGGGCTGGGTTGCGATCTGTCTGAGCTTGTTCAGCAGGAAAGCGCGGAGGTTGTGCGTGCTGGCGAGAACCTTCGATTCGAAGACGAAAGAACGGGCATCGTGCGTCTGACGCTCGCCAGGCCCAGCCCTGAGGTGGAGTTGCTCTCGTACTGCGTGCCTGCCGGGGCCTCATCAGCACGTTTCGGCGCGCACAAGCGAGGCACGAAGGAGATCTTTCACATGGTTGCGGGGAGGCTGGAGGTGCACGCGCCTGACCAGGTTATTCAACTGGAGGGCGGCGATACCGCAACGGTAAGAGCGGACTGCGAGCATTGGTTCGTCAATCCTGGAGAGGCTCCCGCGCATTTCATTCTGACCATCCTTCGCTAGGCAGGCTCCATTTTAGTCCGCAGTAGGTACGAACAACCCCGTCTTTACGTTACTCATCGACACCAGGGTCTTGAAGCGCTTCACGTTGTTGCTTTCAAAGAACAGCTCGCGGGTGAGTTGGGTGTACTGCTCCATGTTCCTCACCAGCAGGATCAGCACGAAGTCGCATTCGCCCGCGACATAAAAGCATTGCTGCACCTGCGGACAGGCCAGGAACGTTCGCTTCATGTCATCGAGCAGATCCAGCCGCTCATTCTCCACCTCCACCTCGGTAATGACGGTGAGGGTATAACCCAGGCTCTGCGCATCCACTTGCGCGACAGTGCCGCGGATGACCCCATCGGCGGTCATTTTCTTCAGGCGTCTGTTTACAGCGGCCGAAGAGAGATTGACCTTGGCGCCAAGGTCGAGCTGAGACGTCCCTGCATCGCGCTGTACCGCATCGAGCAAGGCCAGGTCGAAGTGATCGAGGGTCATTGAGAGCAGTCCGTAATCGAAGGGGGCAAAAGCCCGTAAAAGCGTAATAGAAATTCATATCCTCGCTGTAAATCAAGATTTTCATACGCCGCAACCGAATAAAATTCCTCCAATGAACACGAACAGGGCGTGAGTGCCACAAGGCGCCGCGGCACTGGAGGAGAGAGTCGGATGACCGCAACTACACAACTGCAGCTGAACGGCGCGCGGCTGCTGCAGCAGATCCACGCCCTGGGGCAAGTCGGCGAAGACGTCGAACAGGGCGGCAGAACCCGTATCGCCCTGACCGATACTGAAAAAGCCGGACGCGACCTGCTGGTTGGCTGGATGCGCGAGCTTGACCTGGAGGTGCAGGTGGACCGCATCGGCAATATCTTCGGCACCTTGCGTGCGTCCAGCGATGCGGGTGATCAACGCCCGCTGATGATGGGTTCGCACATCGATACCGTGACCAACGCCGGTGCGCTGGATGGCTGTTACGGCGTGCTCGCCGGGTTGGCGGTCATTCGTGCCTACCGTGATGCGCGCGTGCTGCCGCAGCGCTCCATCACCGTCGCCGCCTTCACCAACGAGGAAGGTGTGCGTTATCAGCCCGATATGATGGGCTCGTTGGTTTACGCAGGTGGCCTGGCGGTGCAAGCGGCGCTGGACACGCTGGACACGCTGGGCACCGACGGTACCCGCCTTGGCGATGAGCTGGCGCGTATCGGCTACGCCGGTTCGCTTGAGCCCGGTGCCATCGTTGCGCATGAGTACATCGAGCTGCACATCGAGCAGGGGCCTGTACTCGAGGCCGAGAACACCTTGATCGGCGTTGTCGAGAACCTGCAGGGGATTTCCTGGCAGCAGGTGGAGGTGAAGGGCAATGCCAACCATGCCGGCACTACGCCGACGCGCCTGCGTCATGACGCGGGTTTCGTCGCCAGCGCCATCGTTGCCGAGCTTCGCGCGATGGCGCTGGAGGCGGGCTCCACGTTGGCGACGGTGGGCTGCATGAGGTTCGAGCCCAACGTGATCAACGTCATCCCGCGCAAGGCCACCTTCACGGTCGACCTGCGCGATCCCGATGAGGACCGATTGGCGACGGCCGAGAGGCGCCTGAACCAGTACCTCGACGCGCTGGCCGAGCATGAAGGGGTCAGCATCACTACCGAGCGCCTGGTGCGGTTCGAGCCGGTGAAGTTCAACGCCGAGCTTGCCGACGACATCGAAGCCTCTGCCAAGCGCTTTGGCTTCAGCCATCGGCGAATGACCTCGGGCGCGGGGCATGATGCGCAGATGGTCGCGCGCATCGCGCCGGCCGCGATGATCTTCGTGCCCAGCCGTGGTGGGATCAGCCACAACCCTCGTGAGCATACTGACGATGACCAGTTGATCCAGGGTGCACGGGTACTGCTCGATGTCGTGAGTCGCCGTATTACCACCGCCTGATTACCCCTTTTATATCCCGACCCGCTGAGGCCTGACTTCAGCGGCACGGGCTTCCTGTTGCCTGTTGAAAGGAGTGCTGCATGTTTATCGCCAATCCCAAGGCCAGCCGCCAGCCGTACCCGCAATCGCTGCAAGCGGTCATGAGCATCGCCAAGGCCGATGAAAGCCGTCAGTGGTTGTGCCAATGGTCACGGCTAAACGCCGGAGCGACTCCGCTGTATTCACTGCCCGACCTGGCCGATGAACTCGGCGTGGCGCAGGTCCTGGTCAAGGACGAATCGGTACGCTCGGTGCTGGGCAGCTTCAAGGCGCTGGGGGCACCGATCGCGCTGGTCCGGCTGATCCTGCGGACCTTCCCTGAGCAGCAGTTCGACCCGCGTGCGCTGCTCGAAGGCAAGTACGCCGAGCGGCTAGGGGCGTTCACCGTGATCAGCGCCACTGACGGCAACCACGGCAAAGGCCTGGCCGCCGCTGCGCAGAGCATGGGTTGCCGCTGCGTGATCGTGCTGCATGCACAGGTCAGTATCGAGCGCGAGCAGGCCATCGCCGCCTACGGCGCGCAGATCGTGCGCATCACCGGCAACTACGACCAGTCCGTCGAGCACGCGGCGGTGCTGGCCGCCAGCAACGACTGGATCGTCGTCTCCGATACCTCCTACGAAGGCTACGAAGTGATCCCCCGCGATGTCATGCAGGGCTACGGCACCATCGCCGCGGAAATCATCGAAGCGACCGCAGCCCACGTGGCACAACCTGCGTTCAGCCACGTGTTTCTGCAAGGCGGGGTAGGTGGCCTGGCCGCCGGCATCGTCAGCTACCTGTGGGAGCAGTACGGCGAAGCGCGGCCGACCTTCGTCATGGTCGAGCCGGTGCAGGCTGACTGCTTGTACCAGAGCGCGCTTGCCGGCAAACCAGCCAGGGCGACCGGCTCGGTGGACTCGGTGATGGCCGGCCTGGCGTGTGGCGAAACCTCGCCTCTGGCCTGGCGTTTTCTTGAATCCAGCGTCGACTTCTTCATGACCATCGAGGATGACCAGGCCATTGCTGCGATGCGCCGGCTGGCCGCGGGCAGTGCGCGGGACATACCGCTGGTGGCGGGCGAGTCGAGTGTCGCCGGGCTGGCCGCCCTGGGTCTTTTGGCCAAAGACGCAGGCCGTGCGGCTGACCTGGGTCTCAACGCTGACTCGCGGGTGCTGTTGATCAGCACCGAGGGTGCGACGGCCCCGGGTGTCTACACCGAGTTGCTGGGCGAGAGTGCTGTGTCCGTGCTGGCCCGGCAAAGCGCCTGGGCACCCGCCGCCTGATCGGCCAGGCAGGCCACAACCAAGGGCTTGCGACGAGCCCTTGGTCGCTCCACACAAAAAAAATAATCGGAGATTGCATGAACACGATAAAACGCGACATCAGCCCGTGGTCGCTGCTGTTGACCGGTCTCGGCTCGATCATTGGCTCAGGCTGGCTGTTCGGCGCCTGGCATGCCTCGGCAATCGCCGGGCCGGCGGCAATCCTGGCGTGGATCATTGGAGCCGTGGTGGTGCTGGCAATTGCCCTGACCTATGCGGAAATGGGGGCGATGTTCCCCGAGTCCGGAGGCATGGTGCGCTATGCGCGTTACTCCCACGGATCCTTGGTGGGCTTCATGGCCGCTTGGGCCAACTGGATTTCCATCGTCTCGGTCATACCCATCGAGGCGATTGCCTCGATCCAGTACATGGCCTCGTGGTCATTCCCTTGGGCGAAGGGATTGATGCACCAAGGCGAGTTGACCAGCACCGGCCTGATCGCCAGTTCAGCCCTGGTGCTGGTGTACTTCGGCCTGAATTACTGGGGCGTGAAGCTGTTCGTCAAGACCAATACAGCCATCACGGTGTTCAAGCTGGTGGTCCCGGCATTGACTGCGGTAGTGCTGGTTACCACCAGTTTCAACACTGAAAACTTTGGCGACGGGTCGCTCTCGAGCTTCGCACCTTACGGCTGGTCCGCTGTGTTCACTGCCGTGGCCGCGAGCGGGATCGTGTTCAGCTACAACGGCTTCCAGAGCCCGGTGAGCCTTGCAGGGGAGGCCCGTAACCCTGGACGGAGCATCCCATTTGCGTTGATCGGCTCGGTGCTGATCGCCCTGGTCATCTACGTCGGGCTGCAGGTCGCCTTCATCGGTGCAGTAAGCCCTGAGAGCATCGTCTCGGGCTGGCACAGCCTGAACTTCGACTCGCCCTTGGCGCAACTGGCCTTGGCACTGAACCTCAACTGGCTGGCGATGCTGCTCTACCTGGATGCGTTCGTCAGCCCCTCGGGCACGGGGTCGATCTATACCGCGACCACCGCGCGGATGATCTATGCGATGGAGAAGAACAACACGCTGCCGAAGGTGTTTGGCAACCTCCATCCACTCTACGGCGTGCCGCGTCAGGCGATGTGGCTGAACCTGGCGGTGAGTTTCATCTTCCTGTTCTTCTTCCGTGGCTGGGGCACGCTGGCGGCGGTGATCTCGGTAGCGGTGGTGATCTCGTTCCTGACCGGGCCTATCAGCGCGATGGCGTTGCGTGTGCATGCCGCGGATGTCGAGCGCCCGCTGCGGTTGAAGGGGCTGCACATCATCGCCCCGTTCGCCTTCATCTGTGCGTCGCTGGTGCTGTACTGGGCGCGTTGGCCGCTGACCGGCCAGGTCATCCTGCTGGTGGTCGGTGCGCTGCCCCTCTACTTCTACTACCAGCGCAAAAGCGGCTGGACGGATTTCAGGCGTGAGCTGCGCGCGGCGCTCTGGTTGATCGGCTATCTGCCGGCGATTGCGCTGGTGTCCTACATCGGCAGTGAAGCCTTCGGCGGTATCGGCATCCTGCCCGAGGGCGTGGACATGGCCGTCGTCGCTGCTGTCGCTTACGCCTTCTACCGACTGGGGGTGAGCAGTGGCTATCGCACCCCTTATCTGCGTGAAAGCAGCCTCTGGCAGAGCTGCCAGCCGGCAAATGCCGAGCTTGCTGCCCAGCCATCTGATCCAAGCCCTGCGCTGGTCAAATAATCGGAGCGTTCAAACATGAGCAATGACCAAGCGTTCGAGCAACGCCTGAAACAATGGCGGCACACCTTTCACCGGTACCCGGAGACTGGCTTTGAAGAATTCAGCACGTCCGACGAGGTCGCCAGCGTCCTCACCGAGCTGGGCCTGGAGGTGCACCGGGGCATCGGCGGAACCGGCCTGGTTGCAAGCCTTACGGTGGGCGAGGGCACTGGCGTGATCGGCCTGCGCGCCGACATGGATGCCTTGAACATCACCGAACAGGCGCACGGGCGCGCGCATGCGTCGTGCAACCACGGCAAGATGCACGCGTGTGGCCATGACGGTCATATGGCGATGGTGCTGGGGGCGGCCGAGCTGCTGTGCCGTGAGCGAAACTTCAACGGCACCGTCAGGTTCATTTTCCAGCCGGCGGAGGAGCATGGCCAGGGTGCCAAGGCGATGATGGCCGACGGGTTGTTCGAGCGGTTTGCGGTAGACGCGATCTACGGGGCGCACAACATGCCAGGCATGCCCGCAGGTCATATCGCCACACGGGCCGGCGGGATCATGGCGAGCGAGGATAACTTCGTCATCCAACTCCACGGACGCGGCACGCACGCGGCGCGCCCGCACATGGGGATCGACCCTCTGGTGATCGGCGCCGAGATCGTTCTGGCGTTGCAGACCATTGTGTCGCGTAATGTCGATCCGAGCCTGTCGGCGGTGGTTTCCTGCACCGAGTTCATCACCGACGGTATACGCAACGCGATCCCCACGCACGTCATCATCAAGGGCGATACCCGCAGCTACAGCCCTGACGTGCAGCGCTTGCTCGAGAAGCGCATGCGCGAGATCAGTGAGGGCATTTGCCACATGCACGGAGCGACGTGCGAGTTTGCCTACACCCATGAATTTGCGCCTACGGTGAACTGGGCGAAAAACACCGAGATTGCGATTGCTGCCGCGCGTAATGTCGTGGGAGAACAGGCTGTCGACGGCGGGGTGTCGCCGATGATGATTTCGGAGGACTTCGGCGCATTCCTTCAACAGGTGCCAGGCAACTTCGTATTCATCGGCAATGGGGCGCAGGGGCTGGAGGGGGCGATACCGCTGCACAATGCGGGTTACGACTTCAACGATGAGATCCTGGCCACAGGGGCACGGTATTTTGCCGAGGTGGTACGGATCAGTCTGCCTGTCGGCAATGCTTGACGTCGCGCCCTTGCACATCCGCCTGAAGGTTCAGCGCGTGCCACTTGATGAAGAACCCTCGCTTGGAGGGCCTGTCATCGGTCAGGTGAGGTGCTTCTCGAAGTAAACGCGCTGGAAGCCGTCTTCTGTCCGCCGCGCCACCTCTGTGTACCCGAGTCTTGGATAGACCGATAGGTTTTCGGTCATCTTCTCGTTGGTATAGAGATGCACTGCGTTGATACCGAGTTGCCGAGCGGCCTCTTCACAGAAGCTGATCAGCGAGCGGCCCACGCCGCGCCCGGCTGCACGGGGCAGGACGGCGATATTTTCCAGCAGGACATGCTCCTCGTTGCGGTAGAACACAATGAAACCTTGGACGCAGTCGTGCTCATCCGTCGCCACATAGACCGCGCCTGCCGCTATCTGCGTGGCGAAATCGGCGACCATGGGGGCGGGCTTACGGCCGATCGCTGGCACATAGCGCGCATAGGCGAGTTTGGCGCACGTCCTGATATTGGCTTCATCACTCGCTTCGGCCAGGCGGATCATATCGGTCACTCAGGTTGCGGGTGGTTCGATACTGTCCGACGCAGGTGCTGGGTGCAACTCCAGCGCCTTCTGCGGATGCCGACCAGGACCGGGCGCTCCAGGTTCTATACGAAAAGAGATGTCGTAAGCACCGCAGTTATGGGTGTATTTCACCGCGAACGGATTGACATAAGGCATCTTGCCATTATCGTTCTGTGACAATCATCGCGTGCGGGGAAGGAACATGGCGAATCTGCTGGTAAAAGGAGCTCGGCTACTGGTCGTTGGGGCGGCAGTGTCCAGCCTGCAGGGCTGCATGCTCGATCCGGCTGGCATCGGCCTGACCCTGGCCCAGGCTGCTTATACGCCGGATGATCCGGAGCCTATCGACCATCTGACCCCGCTCAAGGACATGTATCGGGGGCAGGATTGCCCGCAGTTGGCGCGCACTGACGGGGTGCTGAGAACCACCCTGGCCCAGCCCGGCGAGCACGCTGTCGTGCCGACGGCGCTGGAAGCTATTCGCCAGGTCAAGGCGGAAAAAGGCTGCCCGGCCGGGGCTGAGGTCGCCGCCACGGTGGCACCGACCACGGCGCCGGCTGTAAATACAGCGCCTGCCGCCAGCACGGCGCCAACTGCAAACGCGGCACCGCTCAGCGCCAATGTCGCTCCGCCAACGTCCGGCCGGGGCTGGTTGGGCGCCTCGTTGCTTCCGGCTGACAAGCTGCACGACGTGCTGGTCCGTGACCTGGGATTGCCCGACGGCCACGGCGTGCTGGTAACCGGCGTTATCCCGGGAAGCGCCGCGGCCCAAGC
This sequence comes from Pseudomonas reidholzensis, assembly GCF_900536025.1. GTDB lineage: Bacteria > Pseudomonadota > Gammaproteobacteria > Pseudomonadales > Pseudomonadaceae > Aquipseudomonas > Aquipseudomonas reidholzensis. Next base: position 235,857 of record NZ_UNOZ01000007.1, on the reverse strand, counting down.
GGGGATCAAGGCCGCTGACGTGATCCAGTCCATCGATGGTCAGGTCTTCGATCAGACCACCCAGTTGGTCGCCTACCTTGCCTCGACCAAGGCGGGCAGTCCGGTGACCCTGAAACTATGGCGCAACCGCAGCAGCGTCAGTCTGGTCGCGACCTTGTCGGGCACCCAGCCGCCGCCGATCTACGCGGCGACGGGTTCGCACATCTACTGCTTTGCCTCGGCGATGCCAGGCACACTCATCCCTGGCGGCGGCAGCTACTGGTTGAGCACGCCATTCGCCTTGCCGGGCGCAACGGCCAGCAATGCCGCCGAGCGCGGAAAAGTGGTCGGTCAGCAGTTCAAGCAGTACCTGCTGAGCCAGGGCGTGAATCCCGCGACGGTCAAGGAGGCGTTCGGCATCTGCAGCCAGGGCATCGGCAACGCGAACACGTTCCTCGAAGCGGAAGAAAATGCGCGCAAACACCCTACGTTCCTGGCCACCAACTCCACCAGCGTGAAGCTCCTCTGGCAGCCCTGAAACACGGACGACGACCATGAACATTCGCAGACTGACCCCAGACGACTTACCCAGCGCCAGCGCCCTGTGCCTGGACGCGTTCACCCAGGCGGTTGCGCCCTCGCTCTCGGCGCAAGGGGTGGCAACCTTTGGCGCGGTGGCATCGGCGCAAGCCTTTGCAGCGCGCATGGAGGGCGACAACCTGATGCTGGTCTGCGTGGCGGAGGGTGCTGTGAAAGGGGTGATCGAACTCAAGGAAGGGCGTCACGTGGCGATGATGTTTGTCGCACCGGACTGGCAGCGCCGAGGGGTCGGCACGCGCCTGATGCAGGCGGCGCTGGAGCAGGCGAGGGCTGAGGTGGTGACGGTCAAGGCATCCTTATCCTCAGTGCCGGCGTATGAGCGCTACGGGTTCGTCCTGGCGGGTGAAGTGGGCGAGTTCGCCGGGCTGGTCTACCAGCCGATGGAGAAGCGGCTGGCCTCATGAAGGCCAGCGCCTGGCAGGTGGGTCATGCCAATCAGATCTGCTCCAGATCCAGCAGGTCCTGAATGGTTTGCCGCCGCCTGATCAGCCGAACCCGCCCATCCTCGATCAACACCTCAGGCAACAACGGCCGGCTGTTGTAGTTCGATGACATCGATGCCCCGTAGGCGCCCGTGTCATGGATCACCAGAAGATCACCGACACAGGCCTGCGGCAGGTCCTGGGCAACCAAGGTGTGTTCGTCCTGGGTGAACACATCGCCCGACTCGCACAGCGGCCCGGCCACCTGGGTGGGCCGCAACGGCCGGGACACCGGGTTGCCGTGTGCGTCGAGCAAGGTCATGCGGTGGTAACTGCCATACAACGCTGGCCGCATCAGGTCGTTGAAGCCAGCGTCGACCAGGATGAAGGTGTTGCCGCCCATTTGCTTCACCGCGCGGACCTCGGTCACCAGGTAGCCAGACTCTGCGACCAGGAACCGACCCGGCTCGATTTCCATCCGCACAGCGTGGCCAAGCATTGCCTCGATTTCCGCCTTGGCCGCAGCCCAGGTGCGGGCATAGCGCTGAATATCGACCGGCGTGTCGGTGACACGGTAAGGCACCGACAGTCCCCCGCCGATCGAGAACGCCTCGATATCCATGCCCAGTTGCCCCACCAGGCTGATCATCGCGCGAGCGACCTGCTCCAGGTGCGCGTAATCCACCCCTGAGCCGATGTGCATGTGCACGCCTACCAGGTTCAGCCCGTAGGCCCGGACACAGTCCAGCGCCTCGCCGAGCTGCTCGTGCCAAATACCATGTTTGCTGTTTTCACCGCCTGTGTTGGTCTTGCGGCTATGGCCATGGCCGAACCCAGGGTTGATGCGAATCCACACCCGGTGCCCCGGCGAGCGTTCACCCAACTGCCGGAGCATGTCGATGGAGCCTGCGTTGACCTCGATCCCCAACTCGACCACCCGCGCCAGGGTCACCTGGTCCAGCACATCGCAGGTCAGCACAACGCCCGCCGGCTGGCTATCCACCGGGGCGCCAACAGCCAAGGCCCGCTCGAGTTCACCCAGGGATACCGCATCCAGCATCAGGCCGCGTTCGCGCATCAGGCGCAGGATATGCAGGTTGGGGTTGGCCTTCTGCGCGTAGCGCACCGTGTCGAAGCCGCGCAGGGCGTCGATCTTGTCGGTGATGATCTTGGCGTCGTATGCCCAAAGGGGCGTTCCGTGATCGCGCGCGGCATTAGCCAGCAGCGCGAAGGGGGCGTTTTCAGTCATGGGAGGTCCTCGTCCAGAAGTGCTACGAGGTTGAACCCATCAAGCAATTTACAAAAATAGCTTTTTATCGCGATGCTATTCATATCTGATATGGGTATTACGTTCTGTTGTGGGCCTGCCGTGAAGCTTACCTTTCGCCATATCGAGATTTTCAGAGCCATCATGTCCGCCGGCAGCGTGACAGGTGCCGCACGCCTGCTGTTCACCTCTCAACCCACCATCAGCCGTGAGCTGGCGAGACTGGAGCAGTTGGTCGGGCTGTGCCTGTTCGAGCGCGAAGGCGGACGCTTGAAGCCGACAGCCCAGGCGTTGTTGTTGATCGAGGAGGTCGAGCGTTCCTACATCGCCTTGGAGCGGATCGATCGCTACGCCCAGGCCATTCGCAACTTCGAGCATGGGAGGCTGGCCATCACCTGCTTGCCACTGTTCTCGCAGACGTTGCTGCCCGAGGTGTGTCAACGGTTTCATCGCGATCATCCGGGTGTGAGCGTGATGATTACGGCGCAGGAGTCTCCCTTGCTGGAAGAGTCCTTGGTCGCGCAACAACATGACCTGGGGCTGACCGAAGTCGACCAGACCCCACGCGGCACATCTGCTGAACTGCTGTTCAGTGCGAGCATGGTCTGCGTATTGCCGGATCAACATCCTTTGCTCCGCAAGCCCCGGCTTGATCTCAGTGATTTTCACGAAGTGGACTTCATCAACCTCTCCAGCCTGGACACTTATCGGCAGCAGTTGGACCAGTGTTTTCGAGCGGCTGGCGTGAATAGGCGCACGGTCATCGAGACCTGTAATGCGGCGTCGGTGTGCGCGATGGTGCGGCAGGGGCTGGGGGTGGCGGTCATCAACCCGCTGAGTGGCCTCGAAGCTGCGCAACGTGGGCTGTCGATTCGTAAGTTGAATGTCTGCGTGCCTTACAAGGTGATGTTGATACGCCCAGACCACAGGCCAGGATCGGCGGCGGTGGATCTGTTCTGCGAGGCGTTGCGTACGCAGGCGCGGAAGATGACAGAGACGTTGAGCAACGATTGCTGAGGCGGCGAAGTGCAACTTGCCACGTCACCTGCGTGGACCTTGCTTTGTCGGTTTGAAATGAAGGAGTGAGCCTTTAACTAAGGCATTGTTCCAGCGAGAAATTTGTACCCGCTGGGGGTGAAACTTGTGTGGCGGAGGGCAGTCTTAGCCGAGCCCTTTCGTGGGCTCCGCCGTCATCCCCTCAGAGCTGTCCGCCCCATGCGCAAAGCTGCCCGCTGCTCACCCTTTTTCTCGATTTGCCTCATTGCGTTGTTCCCTCTATATGTCAGTCCAGTCCATGCCAGCGGCGAAAGGCAACTGGTCGAGGCCATCAACGACAACAACTGGCACGCGAGACCTTTATCTCTCCAATACTGTGCGCATGCATCGCGCATTGCGCGCAGCCAAGGTAAATGCGGAACTTCACGTGCAAGAGGCAGGCCCACACACGGGCTTCCCCGGCTCACCGGAAGGGCAAGAAATCGACCAAGAAGTACGACGGTTCATCACGTCTGTGCTCGGGGAAAAGTGCGAGACTGAGTAAATCTGAACAGGCTGACCACGTACTGATGTAAAGGCCATACCCCCAGCTTCTAACGCCAAGGGGCTGAGCTGATCCAATATAAGCGCTTGCAACAGGATATGTAATGAACCGCAGTGTTAAACGTATTTCACTGGGCGTAGCAGCTGTGGTGGCAGCCTGCACCCTCGCCATTGTGGCTACTCTAATTTATCAAGGACGGCTCAAGCCCTCTGGTGATCCCCAGTACGTCGCGCTCGGCAGTTCATATGCGGCTGGCCTGGGACTCGGTGATCGAGCACTCGGGAGCCCGTTCGCCTGCCAACGCAGCGTGAATGGCTATCCGCAACAACTGGCACGCGCCACCGGGTTGTCACTGGTCGACATGACTTGCTCCGGCTCCACAGCGGAACACGTACTGAACGGCGGACAGTTCTTCCAAGGGCCTCAGCTTGATGCCGTCACATCGTCGACCCAATTGGTGACACTGACATCAGGGGGCAATGACATCTCTTACATTGGTGATCTCGTTGCAATGGGGTATCACAATCGCGGAGGGTTTATAGGCAAGGTCGTAGGGCTATTAATGCCCGCCCCGCACCTTCTATCTGAGCGCAATATCGCCAAAGTTGAAGCTGACATTCGAGCAGCCATTACCGGCATACGAGAACGCGCCCCGTCGGCCCGGATAGTGGTGGCTACCTACGTAGCTGTTCTACCGGAACAAGGTACGTGCGAGGCTCTGAATCTCACTGAGGAGCAGGTTGCCCTTATGAGGCCTGTGGCCGATCAACTAGCGAACGCCACTCGGGCAGCGGCATTGGCAGGTGGCGCGAAGCTGGTCGATATGGCGACGATCGGTAAAGGTCATGATGCTTGCGCGCGTGAGCCTTGGACAAATGGCCTAAGCCCGCAACATGGCGCGGCTTTCCATCCCACGCAAGCAGGCGCCAGAGCAACCGCGCAGGAAATTGCAAAAGCAGCAGGATATGAAATTCGACTGTGACCGTAGTGAGATAGACGATCCAAATCTGACGCCGCTGAAACTGCTGTTGCCGAACTCGGCAAGCGGGCAGGCTATATATCGCAGACTAACGTGCACAACAGCAGGCAGAGAGAAATAACGCATGATGCAGCCGATGGCCAACATCTGTGACCGACTGCTATCGGCCAATAGCTGACCTCAGCGAATGACAGCTATGGGTCGGAAGCAGCCAGTCGCGGATGACCGCTATCGACCCTTAGCGGAGAGTTGGAGGGGGAGCTATCTCAATGGTTGCCCGTTACTTGAAAACCTCGACCCATCAGACCTGCATGGCGGCTCGAACGCAGCCGCAACTGCTTCGATACTCGCCCGAAGCATGCCCGGCATCGCTGGGCATTTTCACGCGTGAATCAAGGATCAAGCCCTCTAGCACAGGTGATTGGAGGCGCTCAATTGGGTGCCAGAGCATCAGCGTTGGTGGCAGAATGGCATGCACCACGTAAAAGTATTCAAGGTCCAGGGTCGGTAATGGCAGCAGCAACAGATGGATTCAAACCAAGTGACATCGCGCATTCGCTCAAGTCAAAAGCGGAGCATGCCTTTGGCGTAGCAGTCACAGACCCATTTGCGGTCAAGGAAATCGAAAATCACAGGGCTGACATCACCTATACGGTGACCGCTTCCTACACAAGCGAACCCGTGAGCCGTCAGGTTCAGTACGCGGCAGGCCCGTCTTATAGTCGGGAGTACATTGGTGAGGTTCTGGCTCAGCGCCACGAACAGATCTTCAGTGATGCGACCTACATGCGCGACCTCATGCAAGGTCACCTCAAGGGGAATGCAGAGCTCTACCGGGAGCCTGTCACCAAGCATCTGATCCTCAGCGATGACGCATACTGCTATACCGTAGAGGACTGTCGGGGGTGCAACGGACGGGGCAAGCATGATTGCTCCACCTGTAACGGCACGATGTACCACACCTGCCGCGAATGTAATGGCCATCCCCGGATGCATTGCACTAACTGCAGCGGCACCGGGAACACCTCGCACAGTCGTTATTGCACTGGATGCGGTGGCTCTGGCGCGAGAATGGGCGACCGCTGCAACCAGTGCTACGGTACCGGCAAAACAGGTAGCCCCTGCTATCGCTGCCATGCGACAGGCACCATGACCTGTAACGGGTGCAACGGGGCAGGCAGGCAGAACTGCCAGCAATGCCACCAGGGCGAAGTCCAATGCAGCAGCTGCAGGGGCGCGTGCCAGCTGACCTACGAATACAACCTGAACGTCTATGCCCAGACCAAGGTTTCGTACGGCTGGAAGAACCTCACTGCGCCATGGCTTGCGCCAGCCCTGAAGGAGATGATGAACGCCCCCGAGTGCAGCACCGTCTTCAGTGTCGACCGCTACGAGCGCGCCAATGAGAACCCGAATGTGTTCGTTGGTACCGGGCACGTCGTGGCTGCGCAGGCGCAGGTTGGCTTCCAGGGCATGAACGGCACCTGCCAGTTCATTGGGCCGGCGCTGGTCCCTGTGTTCCTGGACAATATCCTCAGCGGGGGTTTCAAGAAGACATTGGAGGGCGTGCAGGATCACAAGAACCTCAAGCAGGTGTTCCAGGCATCGAGCAGCAAGATCGCGCGTGAGCTGGTCAGCGAGCAGGCCAAGGGCAAAGGCCTGGATGAATGCTCGCCGGTTCGCAAGGGGATCATCACCTCGAGTGATGCCATGGCGTTTTCCATGGCCCGCAACCTCTCCACGCTCCATATTCTGACCTCGTTCAAGCAGTTTCGCTGGAGCGCAGTGTTTGGGTTGGCCAACGCGTTGTTCGGGGTGCTGTTCGTCCTCTACGGGCTGATGAGCATCCTGCACATGGACGCAACCAACGAGCACAGCAAGGCCGAGTGGTGTCTTGGGCTTCTTGCGGTGCTGGTGGACCCCAAAGGGGTTTCGGACGCATTCATGAGCCCAATGCAGTATTTCTTTGACCGGTTCAGGTACGACATCGACTACCTGCTTATCGCGTGCTGGATGCTTGCCGCCCTGCTGTTCAACCGCTTCACCCTCCCTCTGCTTGCGCCGAGGCTGTGGAACTGGACTACCGGTTCGTTCCTGAAGGCGTTGATTCTTGCAGTGCCGAGCATGGCGGTTGTGCAGATGTTCATGGCGCTGCATCCCTCCCAGTTCGTTCCACTGCAGTTCTCATCGTTGATCCCGACCTTTCACCTGAATATGGGCCAGGTGTTCGCGTGGTTCGTGGTGATTACCCCTCAGATCTATTTGCTCTCCCTCACGATTGCGATCATTCGGTACAAGGCGGCGGGGATTCACTGGGGTGAGAAGATGATGAGGCTGATGCTTCAGGAGGAAAACACAACCGGCATTCGACGGGCGTTCCTGGAGAAATCCTGATCACTCTAGCGCAACCCACGCGCACATTGCGGTAAACACCTGAGGCCCGGCATCTGCTGGGCCTTTGGCATTCTGGGGATAGACCTTTCCCTATCAGCGGGTTCGGGTGCTCCCACAAAGGCTCAGTTGTAGGCGTGACAGCGCAGCCATGAGGTAGAGGGCTGTTGTGGCCTGTCCTTGCGCGGCGCTCGATGAAACGCGACCCGGTGCCTAGCTCGCGGGCAAGAGGATCACGAAGTTCTTTTTCATGTCTTCCAGCACGGTCCACTTGCCCTTGGCGCCCGGTTCGAGAATGAACGTGTCGCCAGCGGCCAGTCTGATGGGGGCGCACCCCTCAAGCTCGATGACGCAGCATCCACTCAGAACATGGCAGAACTCCCAGACTTTGTAGTCGATGCGCCACGCTCCGGTGCTGGCTTCCCACTCTCCGGAAATGCGACCTTGCTGTTCATCGTGATAGTACTTGGACGTCAGCGTATGAGGGGTGCCTTCCAGGACCTCTTCAAAAAAGGGAAGGTCGCGCACCGGTTGGATATCCAGTTCGCGGAACACGGTCAGTTTATTGTTCATGGTTTTTTCTCGAGCACGTTGTGGGTAGGGCGATACATCAAATAGGCTTCACCGGTTACGCCCAGCATCGGGTGCGCAACGATCTGGCAGGTTTTAACAATCTGAAAACCGTGACGTTCGTAGAAGCGGCGTGCACCGTGGTTTTCTGCATAATCGATCAGGCATAGCCCATCCAGGCCAGCGTCCTCAGCGCGCTGCTGGGCGTGGCGAAGAAACTGGACGCCCAGCCCCTGGCTGCGCCAGGCCTCATCCAGGGCCAGGCTGGATATGTACAAGGTGTCGGGTATTTCCATGTCGGAATAGGGCGCGAGGACCGTGTCTGTCTCGACAGGCCTGTCAGGGGTCTCGCGCAAGGTATAGCTGTGCATCATGCCGATGACGCGCCCTTCGAAAGTGGCCATCAGGCAGTTCTTGTAGGAAAAGTCGCCCTGTTCCCTGGCATAGCGAGACGCACCGACGCTCAGCAATGCCTCGCCAGGCGCGGCAAGCTTGCTCCATATGTAATCGGCCATGCCCTCCGATGTCAGTTGAAAGAAGCGCGCAATATCGTGCGCGTCCGAGGCTTGAGCGGGTCTGAAGTCGACAGGCATGTACAGTGCTCCCATGGGATCGGGGGGTTAGTTTTCAAGGATTACGCCTTTGACAGGGGGCAGGGTAGGCGGGTTGAACGGTTGCCATCATGCTCTGGGCGAACACCTTCGGCACGGCGTGCGACGCTGCCCCATGCTCAAAGCACGCTGCGTGACGATTTGAATCTGCTAACTTGAACGCCAACCTCTCATTTGCCAAGGCTTAGGACAGGGTCCATACCAATGACATCTCCGCCAAAGGAATCACCCCATGTCAAAGCTCTATCCAAGTATTGATCCTGAGGGGCTGGTCGAGTACTCGGTGGTCTACACCGACCGCTCGCTCAATCACATGTCGCAGACATTTCAAGGCGTGATGAAGAACATTTCCAGGACCCTTAAACAGGTCTATAACGCCCAGGCTGTTGCAGTCGTGCCGGGCAGCGGTACATTCGGCATGGAATCGGTAGCGCGACAGTTTGCCACCGGCCAGCAGTGCCTGGTGGTCCGCAACGGTTGGTTCAGTTATCGCTGGAGCCAGATCCTTGAGATGGGCAACATCCCGGCGGCCACCACGGTGCTGAAAGCCCGACCGGTCGACACGGCTCGCCAGGCAGCCTACGCGCCCCCGCCTCTGGACGAAGTGCTGGCCGCCATTGAGGCGCACAGGCCGCAGATTGTCTTTGCCCCCCACGTTGAAACCTCATCCGGGATTATCCTGCCCGACGATTACTTGCGGGCCATTGGCGACGCCGTGCATGCAGTGGGTGGGCTGTTCGTGCTGGACTGCATCGCCTCAGGCACGCTGTGGGTTGATATGCAAAAGTGCGCAGTCGACCTGCTGATCAGCGCACCGCAAAAAGGCTGGAGCGCCTCCCCTTGCTGCGCGCTGGTGATGCTCAGTGCCTTGGCACTCGAGCGCATCGAGCAGACGCAGAGCAGCAGCTTTGCCTGCGACCTGAAAAAGTGGCTGCAGATCATGCAGGCCTACGAACAGGGCGGGCATGCTTACCATGCGACCATGCCCAGCGATGCTCTGGCGCGATTCAACGACGTGATGAACGAGATGCACGCCTACGGTTTCGACAAGCTCCGCGGTGAACAACAGGCCCTGGGCGATCGGGTGCGCGCCCTGTTGACCGGCAAAGGCATCAAAAGCGTGGCCGCAGCCGGCTTTCAGGCCCCCGGCGTCGTGGTGAGCTATACCGATGATGCCGACATCAAGAACGGTAAGAAATTTGCAGAACACGGCCTGCAGATAGCCGCCGGAGTGCCGTTGCAATGTGACGAACCGGCCGACTTCCAGACCTTCCGTATCGGTCTGTTCGGGCTCGAAAAACTGCACAATATCGAGCGCACGGTCAGCACCCTTGAACAGGCATTGGACGAAGTGATAGTGAACTAAGGCCTCCTCTTGGCTGCAGCGCGGCTGGGGCTGTCCGCTATGGGTCAATAGCAGTTATTCACATCTGGCGGCATTCGATCCATAGCTGCCAGTCGTGTCTGAGGTGATCTCTGTGGGAGCGGGTTTACCCGCGAACACGGGCGAAGCCCGTGCCATCCTCCGCGTTGCCTGCTTCGCGGGTAAACCCGCTCCCACAGGATTTTCGCCGGCCTCGGAAAATGAGCAAGCGCAGTACTGTCGCAGTGGCAGCTATGGGTTGATAGCAGCCGGTCGTTGAGGGCTGCTATCGAGCCATAGCGGTCCGCCGTGACCTTTAAACATGGCAGCCATGATGGGTGCGCGCTTTGCCTTTGCTCGGTTCTATAATCCGGATCAGCTAATCCAGATCACGCTTCGCATGAGGGAAACCTTTGTCTACAGACCCGCTATGTCTGATTTTCATACCTGCGCTCGTCACCCTGCTCAAGGCGGCGGAAGATCGCAAAGGCTCCCCGCTCAGCGAAGCGGAGGTGCTCGAGATTCGAGATAATGCCACCGCGATGGCAGTGCCCTTCAGTGCCGCCTTTGCGATGGAAAAAGAGCGGGGTTATGAAGACATCGTTCCAGAAAAGTGCTGGGAGGAATGGCTGCGAGTCCGCTCATCATTCTGATCACCATCGTTCACAGCAGAGCCTTGGGACAAGGAGATCAGTGTCTGCTATTTGCACCCAAAGTGGTCGGCGCCGCCCACTATCCCTTTTATTCTCACTGGCGAATACGGGCGTTTGCATGCGCCGAACGTAGCCCCCTCTCCCGTGAACGTGCCAGCCATCGCGTTGCCTGCATCAATCGTCCACAAGCCGTACTGGTCCTTTGCACAATCATAGGCCGCACCCGCATCGGTCAGCGGCGCCTTATCGAACGGCGCGGGGCTATTGATACAGAAGCTGAGCTCGATATCGAAATCGCAGACGTTGTAGAAACGGCTATCGCGATACACCACGCAGTTCGGCAAGGCATGGGCCTTGAGTGACGCAATCAGCTCATCCTGGCTCCCGGCACGGGCTGGCTCGGAGGATTGCCCGGAACGCATCGAGGCAGATTCTTGGGTATCGCTCGCCGCATAGGATTGATGGGTAGCAACTGCCGTTTCCTCACTGGCCACTGCAGGGCTCGCGGAGTAGGTGTCGGCCGATGCCTCCACGGCTGTGGCGAGACTTTCCATGTCGTCATCGTCCAAGGTGTTGCCCAAGGTGAAGACGTCCATGACAAGCATGAAGGGCAGGGTGGCAGTCATGAGCCCCACGCCTATGACATCACCGTCCTTGGCGGAGTCGGCGATCATCTCGCCGGTCTGCCCGGTGTGGGTGGAGCAGCCGGAAAGCGCCAGCAGGGCCATGATCGTCGCAGTTTTGCGCATGTGTGATTCCTGTAGGGACGGGAGAGTGGTTGCTGGGTTAATGGCTGCGCTTCCCCGGGCAGGGTTTGGCGCCGGTTCCGCGCTCAGGCTTTCCGGTGCTCTGTCCGCTTTTCGGGGGGTACATTTCAAGCAATCCAAGGCACGTATCCTGGTAAGCCATTGAACGGCCCCGGATACACTGCGATCTTCTCTAGCAGCATAGACTGAGCCAATAAATATTCACGATCGAACTCAGCCCGAATGCAACTTGAAACAGCGCTGAAAAGGCCACCCTGACGACGCGTGAAGGGTGGCCTGCCGCTTAGTGCGCCATGCCCAACTCGGCATCATCCAACAGCGCCTTGGCCAGTGCGCTCAGGTAGTGCGATGCCCACACCAGTTGCGGGTTGTCTTCCATCACGCCGGTGATGGTCAACTCCCGGACAACGCCGAGCAGTTCCGAGGCTTGCTCACGGGCATGTTGGCAAGGGATGCCGGGCTCGATGCAGAACAACGGTTGGGTCATGCCTTCGCCCTGGTAGAACCGGGTTTTGCCGACGGTGGTGTTGGGTGTGTTTTCTTCTGTGCTCATGGGGCACTCTCCCTGAAATCATCAGTGCCTGACCGGGCCCTATCGCGGGCAAGCCCGCTCCTACAGCGCGCGCGCGATGCCAATGCTTGCGCTGCCCCTGTAGGAGCGGGCTTGCCCGCGATTGGGCCCGAACAGACGACACATCACGTGGGCCTCAGTGCACCGGCCGCGGCGCTGCCGGCACCTGCACCTGGATCAACGCCGACTCGAGCAGCATGCGCAGCGTCTCAAGCTCATGCGTCACCGCCATCATCAGCACCGAAACGGGTGATCTGGGCTGCAGCATGATTGCCTGATGGGCGACGGTCTGCGCGCACAGCGCGTACTCGGTGGCCTGGAGGATTGTGTCTTCGAGGGAGTGAGGACTGTGGGGCGGATCGGGAACGATCTTCAGCATGACGATTTACCTTTAAGGTGCAATCACCTGCCTGCTGTCAAACAGAAGGGTGGCAGCTGTACGTGGGTTGACAGACCGGCGGAAATCGTAAAGTTCCGGCGCACGCAAGCGTGCCCGCACGTACAGCCGCCATAAAGGCGAGCCGCACACGATTTACCGTCACAGCCTGTCAAAGCTGTATCGTTGATGAGCAACGACCCGCCGAGACTAGAACCCAGCCAGAGCGACCGCAACGGAAAAAAGGCGGCAGAAGTATGTTTGGGAAATGGACTACAAGGAAGGGGGGAAATCTGATTTTTCAGCCGTCTGTTGGGCGTAGCCATACGTTCAGCCAAGCGGCACATATTCCGCTCAGCCCACTCTGATGAACTTCTTTTAGCAGGGCCACTTAACCGCGCATCTACGCGCGAGATGCCGCCATGCGAACTTTTCAAGACGTCCTTACCGATTCACAACGCCTCAAACTCAATGCGTTGGCCGTTTGGTACGGCATTTTAGACAACAGAAAATTGCGCATGAATGCGCCGGATGAATATCACGAGGATCTTCTTCGCCAAGCGGATGAAATGGACCGGCAAGGCATCATCACTTGGCAAGAGTGGCGTGATTTACGTATCCGTGCAGACGCCGCTTATTTGCGCGCAGTCGCCGGGGAGGATTATCGACCCCGCGTGCGTTGATAAATCACACGCCCGCCGCTTGTTTTCGTAGTAACGCCGCTTAATTGATCAGGGTGCGCTAATTAATGGGGCGCGTTATTACGGGATTAATTTAATTTCGCCTTTCGTCTGCCACTCGGCACGATCTCATCATCGCTTCGCTCCCACAATAACGCACGGCAGATAATAGTATTTACCGCGCTGTATTTGTCGTGGAGGCAACTATGTTTATTCATAACAAACGCTTGCAATATACCGTTCGCGTGGCCCAGCCCAATCCAGGCTTGGCCAACCTGCTGCTGGAACAGTTTGGCGGCGCTCAAGGAGAACTGGCTGCCGCAGGTCGATATTTCACCCAAGCCTTGGCCGAAGATGACCCGGGACGTAAAGACCTGCTCATGGATATCGCCACGGAGGAGTTGAGCCATCTCGAGATCGTCGGTTCGATCATCGTCATGCTCAACAAGGGGGCCAAGGGCCGCCTGGCTGAAGGGGTCGAAGAAGAGGGCGAGCTCTACCGTGCCATCAACGGCGCGGGCAACGACTCGCACATCACCAGCATTCTTTATGGTGCCGGCGCGCCGCTGACCAACTCGGCCGGGGTGCCTTGGAGCGCGGCCTATATCGATACCATCGGCGAGCCTACTGCCGACTTCCGTTCGAACATCGCTGCTGAAGCGCGGGCCAAGATCGTCTACGAGCGGTTGATGAATGTGACCGATGATGCCGGCGTCAGAGAGGCCTTGGGCTTTCTCATGACCCGTGAGATCGCCCACCAGCTGTCATTCGAAAAAGCGCTGCACGCCATCCAGCCAAACTTCCCGCAGGGCAAGCTGCCCGGCGTGCCCGAGTTCACCAACAAGTATTACAACATGTCCGGTGAGCCCAACGTGCGCGGCCCGTGGAACGAAGGCAGCGAGTGGGACTATGTCGAGGATCCCGCCCCAGCGGTGGACGGAGGTGATGGCAGCGCCTCGGTGACCCTGTCCCGGATGGAGTCCGAAGCCGTGGAGGCGATGAAACGGCGTACCACGTCTCAGCCAGACAGCAACCCGATTACCGGTGCCGACCTGGGTTCGGGGCTGGTGCAAGGCCGCGACAGCGAGTAGCCCACCATGCCCACTCCGGTAAAGCGTGACAAAGCCAAACAGGGCCTCGAACAGGTGTTGTGCGAGGCCCTGGCGGATTTTGAAATGGAGTCGCGCCTGGCGTGCAGGGCATTGCGGGTAAGAGCCGCATTGACCGTTTTCGGGGTCGGGACATTGCTTGCCAACGACTTGCCCGAGCCTTCGCGATCCTCCAGTGCCACTGGCAACACTCCTCCAAGGCGGACAGCCCAATGAATATTCAGGCGCAGCCTCAATCGATTTCTTCATCTCCCTTGGCCAATGCTCGTCCGCGCACGGCGGCGGCTCGTCCGACACTGTTGTGCCTGTCCCACCTACGCTGGGGCTTTGTCTACCAGCGACCGCAGCATGTGATGTCGCGGTTGCGCCACAGCTACGATGTCGTGTTTTTCGAGGAGCCGGTGTTCGGTAGCGTGGCCCTGCACCTGGACGTGTCTTCACCGGTCCGCGGTGTCCACGTGCTGGTCCCGCATTTGCCACACGGGCTGAGCCCGCAGCAGATCACAGCGGCCCAGCGCGAACTGCTCGATGGATACCTGGCCCGCCAACCCTTGAGCGAATTGCTGCTGTGGTACCTCACGCCCATGAGCCTGGTGTTCACCGACCACCTGCAGGCGCAGGTGACCGTCTTCGATTGCATGGATGAGCTGTCGGCCTTTCTTGGCGCACCGCCGGAACTGATCGACAACGAGCGACGCCTGATGGCCCGGGCGGATGTGGTGTTCACCGGGGGCTATAGCCTGTGGGAAGCCAAGCGACGCCAGCACGGCAATGCCCACGCGATGCCCAGCAGTGTCGATATCGAGCACTTCGCCGCGGCGCGCGAGGGTCTGCCGGAGCCGGCTGACCAGGCCTCGATCGGCCACCCGCGGCTGGGTTTCTTCGGGGTGATCGATGAGCGTTTCGACATCGAACTGGTGGCCGAGCTGGCGCGGCAGCAGCCGCAATGGCAGGTCGTGCTGATCGGGCCGGTGGTCAAGATCGACCCGGCGAGCTTGCCCCGCTACGCCAACATTCACTACTTGGGGGCGAAGTCATACGCGCAGTTGCCTGCCTACCTGTCTGGTTGGGAGGTGGCGTTGATGCCCTTTGCCCTCAACGCGTCCACCCGTTACATCAGCCCGACCAAGACCCCGGAGTACCTGGCCGGCGGGTGCCCGGTGGTGTCCACGCCCATCCGTGACGTGGTGAGCCGCTACGGCGACTGTGCAGTGGTCACCATCGCCGAGGACGCACCGGCGTTTATCGAGGCCGTGGAGTGCGCCCTGGCCGCCAAGGCCGACGGCCACGTGGCGGCGCACGCCGACGCGGCGCTGAAGGGCATGTCATGGGACGCCACCTGCAATGCCATGAAGGAGCAGGTCGAATGTTTCAGATCACGCTAGAGCGTCTGCAAACCACAGCCTGCGAGCCCTATGACTATCTGATCGTCGGCGCCGGTTTTGCCGGCAGCGTCATAGCCGAGCGGCTGGCCGCCGGGGCCGGCAAGCGCGTGCTGTTGATCGACCGTCGCGATCACGTCGGGGGCAACGCCTACGACCACCTCGACGCGGCGGGGGTGATGGTGCATCGCTATGGCCCCCATATCTTCCACACCAATGCCCAACGGATTGTCGATTACCTGTCGCGCTTCACCCAGTGGCGTGTCTATGAGCATCGCGTGCTGGCCCAGGTGGACGGGCATCTGTTGCCGATCCCGATCAACCTGGACACGCTCAACGGGCTGTTCGGCCTGTCGATGAACGAAGCCGAGGCCGAGACGTTTCTGGCCCAGCGCGCGGAGCCGGTGAGCATGATCCGCACCTCCGAGGACGTGGTAATCAACCAGATCGGCCGCGAGCTGTACGAAAAGTTCTTTCAGGGTTATACCCGCAAGCAATGGGGCCTGGACCCTTCACAACTGGACAAGTCGGTGACCGCCAGGGTGCCCACGCGAACCAACCGTGATGACCGGTACTTTACCGATAGCCTGCAGATGATGCCGCTGCACGGTTACACGGCGCTGTTCGAGCGGATGCTCGACCAACCGGGCATCGAGGTGCTGCTGGGGGTTGATTTCACCACGGTGCGTGAGCGCTCGCGCTTTCGCCACGTCATCTTCTGCGGTCCCATCGACGAGTACTTCGGCTTCTGCCTGGGGCGCTTGCCCTACCGATCATTGCGGTTCGCCCATGAGACCCTGCCGCAGTCACAGTTCCAGCCGGTGGCGGTGGTCAATTACCCGGACCCCACAGTGCCCTACACGCGGATTACCGAGTACAAACACCTGACCGGTCAGGTCCATCCCATGACCAGCATCAGCTACGAGTTCCCCTGCGCCGAGGGCGATCCGTACTACCCCATCCCACGCAAGGCCAACGCCGAGCTGTATCAGCGCTACAAGGCGCTGGCCGATGCCACGCCAGGAGTCACGTTTCTGGGCCGGCTGGGCACTTACAAGTACTACAACATGGACCAGGTGGTGGGGCAGGCGCTGGCGCTCTACCAGCGCATCGAGCAGGCGACGCTGGCTGAGGAGCAGGTCAGCGTGGCCGCCGGCAAATGACCGCCGAGAGCCCATTCCGCTCGTTTTTG
The DNA here is from genome assembly GCF_900536025.1 of Pseudomonas reidholzensis. GTDB lineage: Bacteria > Pseudomonadota > Gammaproteobacteria > Pseudomonadales > Pseudomonadaceae > Aquipseudomonas > Aquipseudomonas reidholzensis. The sequence continues at coordinate 219,405 of NZ_UNOZ01000007.1, read as the reverse complement.
ATGGCTGGTTACGAATGCGCCAGCCAGCGCCGCGGTGACGGCCAGCGGGTCGATGTGCTCGCCAGCACCGGGCACGCTCGCTGGGCCCTACAGGATTACCAGGGCCTGGCGGCCTTGGGTATCGGCTGCGCCCGTGACGGTTTGCGCTGGCACCTGATCGAACCCCGTCCCGGGCATTACGACTGGAGCAGTTTCCTGCCGATGTTACGGGCGGCCCGGGCGTGCAATCTGCAGGTGATCTGGGACCTGGCGCATTACGGCTACCCGGACGGTGTCGACGTCTGGAGCCCGAGCTTCGTCGAACGCTTCGCGCGGTTTGCGGGGGCCGTGGCCCAAGTGATGGTGTCGGAAGGCGTGGCGGTGCCGTTTTTGTCGCCGATCAATGAGATATCGTTCTGGAGCTGGGCGGGCGGCCAGGTCGGCTACTTCAACCCTGGTGCCCACGGGCGCGGGCAAGAGCTCAAGCATCAATTGGTGCGGGCCAGCATCGCCGCCATCGACGCCGTACGCCGGCATGCGCCTCAGGCGCGGTTCGTCCAGTGCGATCCGTTGATCAATGTGCTCGCGGCTACGAGCAGGGCAGACGAAATCAAAGCAGCCGAGGCCTACAGGCTGTCCCAATTCGAAGCCTGGGACCTGCTGGCAGGGCGACAATGGCCGGGGCTGGGCGGAAGGGAAGAGTACCTGGACATTCTGGGCGTCAATTACTACCCACAGAACCAGTGGTTCCTCGATGGCGAGCGAGTGTGTCGCGGCGAACCGGGCTATCGGCCGCTGGTGGGCATGCTGGCCGAGGTCTGGTGGCGTTACAAGCGCCCGCTGCTACTGGCCGAAACCGGGGCGGAGGGTGATCAGCGGGTGCCGTGGCTGGCCTATGTGGCCGAGCAGCTGGCCTTTGCCCGGGCGCGGGGCATTGCAGTGCATGGGCTCTGCTGGTACCCCTTTTTGGATTATCCAGGCTGGGATGACGGCCGTTACTGCCCGGCGGGGGTGTTTGGCTACGCCGACGGGGAAGGGACCCGCGCGGCCTTTCATCCGCTGAGCCAGGCCATGCAAGCTTTGCAGGTTCCATAAGCCTAGGGGGGGGTGTGAATGCGCCGCGTATTTTTCGAAGGGCAGCTTTGGGTCGAAAGCGGTCACCATCAACTAATGAATTTGGCCATTTCCGATGTCCCCGCCCAACCGCTTTGCTCATACACCGGTTTGCCCGTCTCGGTGGCGTGCAAGACTGCGAAGGTGATGCCTCGGCGAGCGAACTCGGCGTCAGCAGCTTGCATCAAGGCCGACGCCAGGCCTCGGCGGCGGTAGGCCGGCTGGACGAACACATTCAACACGTACCCACGCTTGTCCAGGGTTGGGTGCGATGGATGGGGAGGCCAATCAATGCTCATCAGGCCAATGGCTGCGACCGGTTGATCGCCGTCCAGGAGTTTGAATCCGTAATACCGACCATCACCGAGCCGCTCCTCCAGCCAGGGGCGAAAGTGCTGAGTCATGAGCTGCAGGTTTTCAGGATCCCCACCCGCCTCAAGGAACATTTCCTGGCGATGCGCGCTGATCATTTCTGCGTCCGAAGGCCCAACAGGCCGACACTCCAGACCGGAAAACCCTACACATCCTTGTGATTCGCTCATCGTTTCTCCAGCGTCAGTAGCATCGGTCGAAAGTAAGCAGCCTATGGCACCTTCAGACGTCTTTGCAATGGCTTGGCCGTGACGGCGTAGGTGCCTGTTCATGTGTTATTTTGATTGAACTCACTGGCTAGCGACTCGAGTATTCATTGCATGGATGAGCTGCGCAGAATCGACCTCAACATGCTGGTAACGCTTCATGCGTTATTGGCTGAGAAACACGTCACGCGAGCCTCTGTCCGGCTGCATAAAAGCCAGCCTGCCGTCAGCCATGCACTCGGGTTGCTCAGAGCCCATTTCGACGATCCATTGCTCATTCGGCGAAACGGGGCGATGGTTTTGACGGCGAGGGCGCAAGCGCTGGCTCGGCCGCTCGAGGATGCCTTGGGCCATCTGAACTCGCTGCTGGGCGCCCCGGCATTCGAGCCAGCGACGGCGAAGGGCCGTTTTCGATTGTCGCTCTCGGACTATGCAGCAAAAATCCTTTTGCCCGCGCTGACCCGCAAGATCCGCAACGAGGCACCGGGTATTGATCTGGCTATCAGCCAGGCCAGTCGAGAAATGATGATTTCTCAGCTGTTGGACGGTGAAGTCGACCTGGCGCTGGGCCTCTTTCCCGAGGTTCCGCCTGCCATTGCGCTTCAGGATCTATTTTCAGAGGGCTTCATCAGCCTTGCTGATAAACAGGTACTGCCAGCGCAGGGTGGTCTGTCACTGGACGATTGGTTGTCGCGCCCGCATGTGATGCTCGCGCTGCGCCCCGATGCGAACGATGAGATCGAGCAGGCGTTGGCCAGTCGGGGGTTGAAGCGTCACATTGCCCTGGCATTGCCGCACTGGAGTGCGGCGGTTGAAGTGCTTGCGGGTACCGATCTGATTCTCACGGTTGCCAGCCGCGCAGTAGGCCCGATGCGTAAGCATAAATCGCTGCGCCAGTTCCAACCGCCCATTGATCTCCCGCGGTTCGCCTATCGACAAGCCTGGCACGCCAGGAAAGCGGGTGATGCCGCGCACCGCTGGCTGCGGGAAGCCGTGTTCGAGTGCGCTCAGCTCAGCTGACATCACGCTGAAGTTTTACGAAGTTCATCTTGTATCGCCTGCCTTGAGTCTGAACCGTTCCAGTTCTTCATGAGCGGGTAGGGCGTATTACTGACTGATCTGGCTAGCGCTGCTCGCAACTGTTGGCGTGCCAAGGCCCTGAACCAGCCACACACCCGCAAAGATGAGCACCACACCTGCCAGTCGCGTGAACGTGATCGGTTTGTTGGACAGCCCCATCAACCCGAAATGGTCAACCAGGACAGACGCCACGATCTGTCCCGCGACAACCAGCATCAGGAATCCGCTAGCCCCCAGCTGGGGCGTGATTGCCGTTGCGCTGCCGACATACACGGCGCCCAGAATGCCGCCGATCCATAACCACCAGGATCCCTGCAAGGCCTTGTGCACATCAGGCGCGGATACCCGCAGGACCAACAGGGCAATCACCACCACGACGGCGCTGACCATCAACGAGGTCAACGCCCCCCAAAGCGGGTGCCCCAAGGCCCGGCCCACTGCTGCGTTACTGGCGGCCTGGAAGGGCAGGATTGCGCCTGCCAGCAATGCGGTCCCCACCGGGACAAGTGCGAGCGCTACTGCCTTACTGAACATGGCATTCCCCTTTGGAGATGACTGATTTCGATAGGCAAATAGTCTCTAATCCACAGTGGCTATGGAAATCACATGTCTGCACATGCGTTATTCGTTTGCTGGATGACTGAGAGAACCGAGCCAGCAACTGGCCCGCAGGGCATCGATATTCGTCCGATGCAGCCAGGTAGATGAAGTACTGCTTGCCGAGTCGGCCTTCCGCTTTGCTGCTCGATGCACATTTTTCGGAGCGCGTCGTTTTCGTGAAGCGCTGACCGCTCGATAGCAGGAGAGCCTCCGGCTATTTCAGACCATCCCTAGGCAAAAACCGTTATCGAGCCGAAGACTACGGCCGCGACGAACATGACCAGGCAGGTACCAATACTCCACCCAATCGAGGCGCGTTGGTTATCCCCGTAGTCCACGTTGAGCAGGCCGCACAGTAGGTAGGTCGATGCAACCAACGGGCTCAGCAGGTGCACCGGCTGGCCAATCAACCCTGCGATGGCCATCTCTTTTCCATCAATCCCGTAGTGCGCGGCAGTCTCTGCCAGAATCGGCAGGATGCCGAAATAGAAAGCATCATTGGTCAGGATATAGGTGAATGGCATGCTGATGAAGGCGGTGAAGACCGACATGTAATGGCCGGTAGACTGAGGAATGATCTGCACCAGGCTGTCGGAAACAGCCTTGACCATCCCGGTGCCTGACATCACCCCGACAAAGATGCCCGCTGCAAAGATCAGCAAGGTGACCGACAGGACGCTCCCCGCATATTTGTCGATGACCTCCTTCTGCGCCTGCAAGGTGGGGTAGTTGATTAGCAGCCCGAGGCCGAAGGCGACCATGAACAGGATCGGCAGCGGCATGATGTTCAGCATCATCAAGGCAATCAAGGCGACGGTCAGCAGCGCACTGAAGCCAAAGCGCCAACCGGTGAGCTTGGACTGCTCCAGTTCTGCCAGCAACTGATGCAGATCGATCTGCGCTACGCCGAGCCGTTTACGCTCCTGGCGGCCCAGCACAGTCGCTGCCACCAGGACCCAAGCCAGCCCCGCCAGCATGATGGGCAGCATCTCCACGAACAGCTCGGTGATGTCCACATGCATGGCGCTGGCAGCGCGCGAGAACGGGCCTGCCCAAGGCAGGATGTTCATGACGCCGATCGTCAGCAACAGCACTGTCGCCATCACTTGTGGACGGATCCCGGTGCGCCGGTAGAGCGGCAATAGGGCGGCGGTGGTGATGATGTAGGTGGTGGCGCCGTCGCCATCCAGGCCAACGCAAATGCCCAGTACCGCAGTGCCCAGGACGATCTTCAGCGGGTCCCCTTTGACCATCCGAAGGACGGCTTCGATGAGTGGGTTGAACAGCCCGGCGTCGGTCATCATGCAGAAATAGAGGATCGCGAACGTCAACATGATGCCCGTTGGCGCGAGCATCTTGAGGCCATCAAACATCATCGGGCCGAGCTCGCCTGCATGACCGGCGACACAGGCAAACGCAATGGGTACGACGATCAATGCCACCAGCGGTGAGAGCCGCTTCGACATGATCAAGTACATGAAGCAAACGATCATCGTGTAGCTCAGGATCGTGATCATCAAGTCCCTCGTTTTATCTGTTTTATAGTGAAGACTTTTGCGCCCTCAACCTCTCGACGAGCGAACGCCTACGCGGTTGCGCATAGGTGTGCTGACGGGTTCAGTTCAGGTGTGTGAGAAGAGCGTTTTGCCTGCGTGAGGCAGGGTCACTTTCAGGATGTGGCCAGTGGCCGATTCGGTGATAAACAGTGTGCGGTTGTTTTCGCCGCCGAAGGCGAGGTTGGTAACGGTCTTGCCGGCAGTGCAGGCACGGATCCGGTACAGCGGCACGGCATGCGGATCAAAGACCCAGACGCAGCCATTGCCGGCATCGCAGACATACAGATTGCCCTCATCATCGAGCGCCATGCCATCCGCGCCGCTGACCCCGCCTGCCAGGGCGGTGAATACACCGACCTTGGTGGTGGCGCCGTCCTGCTGGATCGGCAGCCTCCAGACCGCATTGCCGCGCGTCATCGCTACCAGCAGGGCGTTCTCGTGCAGATCCATCACCAGGCCGTTCGGGCTTGGTCCGTTATCGATCAGGCAGTCCAACCGCTGCTGTTGCAGATCGTAGCGGAACACCCGACCGGACGGGTCATGCATGCCTGTCTGGCCCTGATCCGTGAAGTACAGATGCCCAGCCTGATCGAAGAACAGGTCGTTAACCCCCTTGAAGCCCTCGCTGCGGCGATGGGTCAGGAACGGCTCGATAGTCTTGCTCCGAGGGTCGAGCACGAGAATGCCGCGTTTGTAGTCGGCGACAAAGACTCGGCCATCCGCATGGATTTTCAACCCGTTTGGCCAGCCGTCGTACTCGACCACCAGCTCCCAGTGTCCCGCTGGGGAAATGCGGAAGATCCGACCGTACGGGATATCAGTCACGTAGAGATTTCCGGCGTTGTCGAACGACGGGCCTTCCAGGAAGCAACTGATGCGCTGGCCAGGTTTGTTGGCCCGCACCCAATCTGAGTCACCCTCGCGCCAGAATTTCTCCGGCATGCGGCTGAACACTTCGGTTTGCAGGTCCTGGGGAGGGGCGTACAGGCTCATTGGCTGCTCCAGCAAGGGGTGTAGCACTGCAACCATCTTAGGTGACGGCTGACCATGCAAGACACGATTTCTTGTAATCACCGTTCCATCTGATAGAACAGTGTTGCTTTGTGCGAAACACTTTTTCAAAGTTCATTGGCTGATGTCAAGCCGTATTCGCCCACAGGCATCGCTCGCGGCAAGGAATGTGATCGCAGACGTGCGGGGATTGACAGCATGAGAAATCGGCGCGAATACTATTAACAGAACGACATTCTGCCTGACAGAACAATCATAAGAATACGGATCTGTGCCACCTGATGGCCTGCCGCGTGAATGTTCCAAAGGCTCTCCAGCCGATGAGGAGAACCTCCAATGCACCACGGTCAAGATATCGATGTGTTAGTCAGTGAAGTCGCCCCCCGCGATGGCCTGCAAAGCATCAAGGCGACGATGCCGACCCCACTGAAACTGCGCTGGATCTCCGCCCTGGCCGATGCCGGCCTGCGTGAGATCGAAGTGGGATCATTCGTACCGGCCAAGCTGCTGCCACAGATGGCCGATTGCGCTGAGCTGGTTGCTCACGCACGGCAGATTTCCGGCCTGTTCGTCACCGCGTTGGTGCCAAACCTCAGAGGTGCCCAGGCAGCGTTCGAGGCTGGCGTGCAGAAGATCACCCTGCCGATCTCTGTCAGCGAGCCGCACTCCCTTGCCAATATCCGCAAGACCCACGCCCAGGTCTTTGAAGAGGTCCAGGCGGTCGTGGCACTGCGCAATGAGCGATTCCCGGGTGTCGAGATCGAGGCCGGCCTTTCCACGGTCTTCGGCTGCACCCTCCAGGGCGTGGTCACTGATGACCAGAGCCTGGCGATGGCCGTGAAAATGGCAGAGCTGGGCGTCGACGAAGTCGGGCTGGCCGATACGGTCGGTTACGCCAACCCTGCGCAGGTGCGTCGGGTATTCACTCGGCTGCGCAATGAGCTCGGAGCGCTGGCCGGGAGTGCCCACTTTCACAATACGCGCGGGCAGGGCTTGGCCAACGTCGTCGCCGCGCTCGAGGCAGGTGTGACTACCTTCGACGCTTCGCAGGGCGGCATTGGCGGCTGCCCCTACGCGCCGGGGGCATCAGGCAACATCGTCACCGAAGATCTGGTGTATCTCCTCGAATCCATGGGCCTGCGCACCGGCGTCGACATCGATCGCCTGGTGGCTGCGCGCGAGTGGTTGCGTCAGGGCCTTCCGGGCGAGGCCTTGTATGGCTTCATTCCCGATGCCGGCGTCGGTAAGAACTTCACCTACGCGAAGGAGGCAGTATGAGCCAGCCCGCGGAAAAAGCCCTGCCGCTTGCCGGCATCCGAGTGATCGAGTTCGTGCACATGGTCATGGGACCTACCTGCGGCCTGCTGCTTGCCGATCTGGGCGCCGAAGTGATCAAGGTAGAACCCGTTGCCGAAGGCGACAACACACGCCGTCTGATGGGGTCGGGCGCCGGTTATTGGCTCACCTACAACCGTAACAAGAAGAGCTTCGCGGTCGACATCAAATCAGAACAAGGCATGGCAGCGGTCAAGCAGCTGATCGCAACCGCCGATGTGGTCACCGAGAATTTTCGCCCAGGTGCCATGGAAAAACTGGGGCTGGGCTACGACCAGGTCAAAGCGATCAAACCCGACATCATCTACAGCTCGATGAAAGGCTTTTTGCCCGGTCCTTACGAACAACGCACCGCGCTCGATGAAGTGGTGCAAATGATGACCGGGCTTGCCTACATGACCGGCCCGGTTGGCCGTCCGCTGCGTGCAGGAGCCTCCGTCAACGACGTCATGGGCGGTATGTTCAGTGCGTTTTCGGTACTGGCTGCATTGCTCCAACGCAAAGACAGCGGCAAGGGCCAGTTCGTCCAGACCGGCCTGTTCGAGAACTCCGCGTTCCTGGTTGCCCAGCACATGATGCAGAAGGTCGTCACCGGTGCCGCCGCCGCACCGATGCCGAGCCGACTCTCTGCCTGGGCGATCTATGACGTGTTCGAAACGGCTGAAGAGGGCCAGCAGGTGTTCATGGGCGTGGTCAGTGACAGCCAGTGGGTCGCGTTCTGCACAACCTTCGATTTTCCCGAGTTCGCCCACGATCAAGCCCTGGCGCGCAACAACCAGCGTGTGCAGGCACGTGAACGGATCATGCCTATCGTGCGTGAACGCCTCCTGTCCATGAGCAAGCAAGCCGTGATGGCGCTGTGCGAAGCGGCCGGGCTGCCGTTCTCGCCCATTCAGCGTCCAGAAGACCTGTTCGATGATCGACACCTGAACGATTCCGGTGGGCTGACTGAACTGCTGCTCAGTAACGGTGAGACCACCAAGGTCCCGATGCTGCCATTCGAGATGGACGGGCAGCGCTTTGGTGCCCGACTGCCCGCGCCGGACCTAGGCAGTCATTCGCGCGAGCTGCTGTGCGAGCTGGGCTACGAGGGTGCTGCAATCGACGCCTTGGCATCCGCCGGGGTGATTCGAACCTGAGCGCTGCGCGCAAGGATGCCGCACATGAATGTGGGTAGCCGGCGCCCCTGGGCGTTGGCCAAGCATCGACTTTGACGACACCGTCTGGCCACAAATAAGAACAACATCGAGGAACCTGTCATGGCTAACGTCACGACTCCAGCAAGTACTGCCCCGCTGGCGCAACCCCTTGCGCTGTCCGAGTTGCAACAACGCGCGCTGCGCAAAGCGGCCTGGCGGCTGATCCCGCTGCTGGCTCTGGCCTACTTTTTCAACTACCTGGACCGTACCAGCGTTGGCTACGCTGCGCTGCAGATGACCGATCAGTTGGGCCTGACCGCGGCGCAGTTCGGGCTCGGTGCGGGGATCATGTTCGTCGGCTATTGCCTGTGCGAAGTGCCCAGCAACCTCGCCATGTACCGGTTTGGTGCCAGGCTCTGGATGGCTCGGATCATGATCACCTGGGGCCTGGCGGCAGCCGCCACGGCGTTTGTCGTCGGCCCGTACAGCTTCTATGTCATTCGCTTCATTCTCGGCGTTGCCGAGGCGGGCTTCTTCCCGGGGGTCATCTTCTTCCTGACGCTCTGGTTCCCGCTGCAGTACCGCACCCGGGTGCTGGCCTGGTTCACCGTAGCGACGCCGATTTCGTTTCTGGTCGGTGGCCCACTGTCCATCTGGCTGCTGCAGATGCACGGTACGCTTGGCCTGGCCGGTTGGCAGTGGATGTTCGTCATCGAGGGGCTTCCGGCATGCGTGCTCGGCCTGATCACCTTGAAGGTACTTGCCAACCGCCCCAGTGAGGCCAAGTGGCTCAGTGCTGATGAGCGCAGTGCCCTGGACGATCTGCTGGCCTCAGAGCAGGGCAAAGCCCAGAAGAGCCATGCCTTCAAGGCCGCGCTGAAAGACCCTCGCGTCTGGGTGCTCAGCTCCATTACCTTCAGCTTCACCATCGGTACCTACGGGATCGGTATCTGGCTGCCGCAGATGCTCAAGGCGCAGGGCGTTGAGTTGGGCATGATCGGGTGGGTTGCAGCCGTCCCTTACTTCTTCTCGACGATTGGCCTGCTGTTCTGGGCCAGGCATGTGGACCGGACCGGCAAAGGCATTCTGAACCTCGTGATTGCCTTGCTCCTGGCCGGCCTGGCGCTGCTGTTCGCACTGCAGATGAGTACCTTGGTGCCCGCCATGATCGGTATCACCCTGGCGCTGGTCGGCACCATTTCGGCGAAAACCATCTTCTATACGCTGCCTGCCAAATTCCTCAGCGGCCAGGCAGCTGCGGGGGGGATTGCCCTGATCAACTCGATTGGTGCGTTCGGCGGTTTCGTAGGGCCTTACCTGATGGGCTACCTGAAGGAAACCACCCACTCGTTTACCGCCGGGCTCATGGTAATGGGCTGTGTCCTGTTCTTCGCGGCCGCCATGGCGCTGGTGCTGAAATTGTTCATGCGAGAAGCTTGATCAGAACACTGTTCTGTTGCGCGAATAGCCAGGACTCTTTATTTTTGCAGGCAAGTAGCTCTGGTTGGCCTGCTTTCGAGCAGGCCTTTTTCACGCAACAGAAGTGACGCTATGCCAATCAACAGCACACAATCCACTGATGACGGCCCGCAGGAAGCAGCAGGGGGTGTTGCCGCTGTAGACCGCGCATTTGCGATTCTCGCGGCCTTCGACGCTAGCCGACCGAGCCTGCCCCTGGCAGAGCTGTCAAGGCGCACGGGGTTGTATAAAAGCACGATCCTGCGCCTGATGACGTCGCTGGAGCGTGCAGGCTTCGTCCGTCGTCTGGCGGATGGTCAGTTTGCTGTCGGCCACGAGCCCCTCCGGCTCGCCCAGCTCTACCAGGGCGCATTCAACCTGCGCGATGCGCTGATGCCAATCCTTGAGGCGTTGTCCCAGGAGTGCGCGGAAACCTCATCGTTTTATGTTCCGGAAGGGGCGAGCCGGGTGGTCTTGCTGCGAGTCGAGCCTAAACGCTCGGTACGGGTGTCCATTCATGAAGGCGACAGATTCCCCATCAATGCAGGTGCGTCGGGCAAAGTGCTTCGAGCGTTTGGCGCAGCGCAAGAGCCGTCCCTGCAATCGGTGCGCGAGCAGTGCTGGGCCGCCTCATTCGGCGAGCGCGACCCAGATACCGCAGCAATTTCCGTGCCCGTCTTCAGCGCAGGAAACGTACTGGTTGGCGCATTGACATTGTCCGGGCCAGCGGATCGATTCAACGCGGAACAAATCAAGCGCGTGCGCGCCACAGTGTTGCAAAAAGCGTCGCAGGCGACCGCTGCGTTAGGAGGCCGCACCGAAATTTTCCTCAGCGCGATCAATTCAGCAGAGACCAGTGGCGCATAACTGCGGCTGCCAGAATGGGGCCGATACCTAAAGTCCGGATTTTATGAGACAACTGAATGCCAGGGGCTGTTGGGCCGGAGGACAAACCTGTCATTCGTCGACCGGCCTAGACGACTGGTCTAATTTGCTCTAGGCTACGCCCACTATGAAGAAACCAGCCAACGAAATGCGCGAGCACATCCTCGATGTCGCCAGGGCGCTGATGACCCATAAGGGCTACACCGCGGTCGGCCTCAATGAAGTCTTGAGCACGGCCAATGTGCCCAAAGGGTCGTTCTACCATTACTTCAAATCCAAAGAAGAATTTGGCCAGGCATTGCTCGATGTGTACTTCGACGAGTACCTGTCACGCATCGAACCGATCCTCAAGCTGCAGGCCAATGGCGCGCAGAGCCTGCTGAAGTATTTTCAGTACTGGAGCGAAACCCAGCATGACGACGCCGTCGACAACAAATGCCTGGTAGTGAAGCTCGGCGCTGAGGTGTGCGATCTCTCTGAAGTCATGCGGCAGGTGCTTGAAACTGGCACCACGCGGATCATCACGCTGATCAGCGATAGCATCGAACGCGGTGTCAGCGATGGCAGCATCGTGACCCAAGACAGCCGGGCGCTGGCCGAATCGCTCTATCAACTGTGGCTCGGCGCCTCGTTGATGGCGAAAGTGAACCGCTCCACCCAGCCCTTTGCATCGGCATTCGCCATCACTAAAAGCCTGCTCGGTTGAGCGGCTTTTTTTTACCTGATTACTAGACGACCGGTCTACTTATCTGAGGTTCTCATGATCGACAACAGCACCCGTACCGACCTGTTCGAGCCCACCCGCCTGGGTGCGATCGAACTCAGCAATCGCATCGTCATGGCGCCGGTGACCCGCAGCCGTTACGCCGAAGACGGTATCCCCAACGAGTTGCACGCGACCTACTACGCCCAGCGCGCATCCGCCGGCCTGATCATCGCCGAAGCCACCAACATCTCCGCTCAGGGCCGCGGCTATGCGGCGACGCCCGGTATCTGGAACGAGCAGCAGACGGCGGGGTGGAAGACCGTCACCGACGCCGTGCACGCCAAAGGCGGCAAGATCGTCCTGCAACTGTGGCATGTCGGGCGCTTCTCCAGTGTCTTGCTGCAGCCGGACGGGCAGGCCCCGGTCGCGCCGTCGGCGATCAAGGCCGAGGGCAGCACCTACACCGCCGACGGTTTCGTCCCCGTGTCCACCCCGCGCGCGCTGGAAACGGCGGAAATCCCGTGCATCATCGAGCAATACCGGGTGGCCGCACGCAACGCCAAGCGGGCAGGGTTCGACGGTGTTGAAGTGCACTCTGCGAACAGCTACCTGCTCGACCAGTTCCTGCGCGACTCGACCAATCAGCGTAGCGACGCCTACGGCGGCTCGATCGAAAACCGCGCCCGCCTGACCCTGGAGGTCACCCGCGCGGTGATCGAGATCTGGGGCAGCGAGCGGGTGGGCATACGCCTCTCGCCGGTGACCCCGGACGCCGGCAACACGCCACCCGACAGCAACGTCATGGGCCTGTTCGGCTACCTGGTGCCGGAGCTGAACAAGCTCGACCTGGCGTATCTGCATTTCGTCGAAGGCGCCACGGCGACCAGCCGCGAGGTGCCTGCCGGGGTTGATATGGATGCCCTGAGCGGGCTGTTCACAGGGCCCTACATCGGTAACAACAACTACGACCTGGAAATGGCCATCGAGCGGCGTGGGCAAAACAAGATCGACGCCGTGGCTTTCGGCCGCCTGTTCATCGCCAACCCCGACCTGGTCGCGCGCCTGCGCCATGGCGCCGACCTGACGGTCGCTGAAAGAGAGACTTACTACGGCGGTGGCGCCAAAGGCTACCTCGACTGGCCGCAGGGCAACTACTGAACACCGTACGGCTGACTCACCCCCAACCACGCTTCTCCATGCTCACAACAGGAAACCACCAATGACCAAACCTACTTATGTGCAGGAATACACCGCCATCGTCGACGTGCTGAACCAGTACAACGAAGGCGGCAAACAGGCCAACAGCAGCATCATGAAACCGGCGTTCAGCGAGCAGGCGACCATTTTTGGTGTCGACGCTGACGCCAAGCTGGTAGGCGGCGCGATCCAAGGCCTGTTCGACACCATCGACGGTCCACTTTTCCGTCCTTCTCCTGAGGCCCAGGGGGTCATCGTCAGCATCGATATCGTCGGCACCGCCGCCAGCGCGCGTGTCGATACCAACGATATCTCGGGCTTCTGTTTCACCGACTTTTTCAACCTGCTGAAAGTTGAAAACCAGTGGACGGTGGTCAGCAAGATCTACCACACGCACGTTGCTGGGTAGTCTGCACGGTTTGCGCGGGCGCCGGCCGAGGCACTGCGTCAGCCGTTCACCTCGCCGGCATTGACGCGTTGTCAGGGTGTCGCTGATCCAGCAGCCGAACCATCAGGCAGGCATACAGCGTCACGCAGATGAACAGCCCCATGCGCACGGCAAATGCCGTATAGACGTCCTTGCCGGCACTGCTGTCCTGGACTGACTGGCCCAGCAGAATGATCAACGTGATCAGGCTGTTGAGCCAGAACCCCGGGCTTAACCGCGTCGGGCTCAGGCCATAGAGTTTGCGTGCCAGCACCAGCGCGAACAGCAGCATCCACAGGAAGAACATCCACAGGTGCACAAAGAGGCTCAGTGCACACCAGAACAACACCGCCAGCAGACCGCCTGACAGCGTCGAGCCGAGCAATTCACGCGCTGCATGGCGTGACGTGGTGGTGCAACTCTGCTGACCCAGGCTGGCGGCTTTCAAGATGATCGGCAGGTAACCTGCCGGATCGATCAGCGCCAGCACAAACGCCGGCAACACGATCAGCGCTGCTCGCAGCGCAACCCTGTCGATTGCCGCTGCAGGCAGGCGCGGGGCCGCGGTGTGGGGCGGCACGTTGGCAGGCTCGGGAAACAGCCAATGACTGACCGCCAGCACGATGACGGCGAGAAGCAAGCCTTTGATCAAGGCCACGATGATCATCATCGCCACGTCAAAATCAGCCAAGCCGGCCGAAGAAATCATGGTCAGGCCGATCACCAGAAACGTCACGATCAGGTTGCTGCTGCCGCGCAGGCCCGAGCGAAACACGAGGAACAGACACACGCCGATCAGCCCGATGGCGCTGAGCGGGTAGTAATGCAGGAGGGGCACCAGCAACAGGCCCGTCGCGGTGGTGAGCATGGCGGCCACGGCCAAGGTCAAGCCGGCCTTCACGTTCAGCGGGCGATTGAGCGCGGCAATCAGTAACACCGCAAACACCGGCGCAAAAAAAGCGATCGGCAACGCCAGCGCGAAACTGGCGGCCACGCACAAGGCGGTGCCCGTCGCCAGGCGCAGCGCCCGCTGCACCCGGGGGCTGCGCTCAATAGACATACGACAGCCAACTCATCAGCCTGACAAACAGGTGGCCCAGCAGATTCAGCGGGTTGCCTTGCGTCGGGAAGGCCATGACCTCGGCCTGGCCGCCGGCACGGATGGCGCGGCTGTCGCGCAGCCGCGCCATCGAGTCAGCGGAGAACTCGATGATCACCGGAAACCGCTGGGCTGGACGCAGCCAATCCCGGCTGTTCTGCACCGTTGGCAAGGTGCCCGGCGCGGCTGTCTGGCCCACGCTGACGCCGTAGCCGACACTGCGTACGCGCCCTTCGAACACTTCGCCGGGGACTGCATCCAGGACGATCGAGACCGGCGTATCGAGCTCGATCCGGCCGAGGTTGTTTTCGGTCATGTCCGCACTGATCCACACATCGTGGAGGGCGATCAGGGTCATGACCGGGCTGCCAACGGCCGCGAACTGCCCTGCATCGGTGCGCAGATCAGTGATCAAACCCGCCGAACGGGCGCGGATCTGCGTATTCGCCTGATCCAGTTCAGCTTTCGACAGGGCGGTGGCAGCGCTGCGCAGCAAGGCGTTGTTTTCCGCGCTGCCGCCCTCTTGCTCGCGCGCCCGCTGGACTTCGGCACGGGCAGCGGCGACCTGGCTCAGCGCCTGTTGATGGTTGGCGCGGGAAATTTCCAGCAGGCGTACGGAAATCGTCCCGGGGTCGTCACGGTACAAGCCTTCGAGGCGCTGGTTATCCTGCCGCGCCTTGAGCTGGTTGGCCTGCGCCGCGCGCAAATTGGCTTGTGCCGCGGCGATGCCGGCGGTGCTGGCGCCGATCTGCCGGCGGGTGGATTCAAGGTCTGCCCGCGCGCGGTCGACGGCGATCTGGTAGGGCTGCGGGTCCACTTCGAAGAGCACGTCACCCGCTTTCACGTCCTGGTTGTTACGCACGTTGACGCGGATGACCCGACCGGCCACTTCCGCCGCCACCGGGATGACGAAGGCGCCGACCCGAGCCTGTTGCGTATAAGGCGTGAAACGGTCGGCCAACAGGTACCAGAGCAGGCTCAGGGCAATGGCCAGCAACACCCACTTGATGCCTTTTGCGGCGGGGTCCGCAGTCGCCGCGGGTGGCTCGGGAGGCGGGGCGGCGGGTTGCGAGGCTTCACTCATGATTGATCACCTTTTCTCGGGTGTCGCTGCGGCGGGATCATCCAGCGACTCGCCCCAATCCGTGCGTTGTTCCATTTGCTGGCGAGTGGCTCGGTCGACGGTCGCTCGGGTGCTGTACCAACCGCCGCCCAGCGCTTTGTACAGGGCGATCAGATTACTCACGGCGTTGCTCCGGCTGACCAGGTAATTGTCCTGTTGCTGGAGCAATGCGCGTTGCGCGTCGAGCACCCGCTGGAAGTCCGAGTAGCCTTCACGATACTGAGCGCTGGCCAGCACCAGTGCGCGCTTGGCAGCGACCTCCGCCTCTCCCAGGATGGCCTCGCGCTCGAGGGATTTGAGCAGCCCATTGGCGGCGTCATCGGCTTCGCGTGCCGCTTGGCGAACCTTGTCCCGGTACGCTTCGATCAACTGTTGCAACCGCACGTCCTGGACGCGCACGTTGTTACGGATCTGGCCGTGGTCGAACAGGTTCCAGCGCAGGCTCGGGCCACCGACCAGGTCCAGGCTCCTGGGCGTGCCACTGAGCGTGTCGGTCGACCAGACGATGCTGCCGAGCAAGCTCAGCGAGGGGTAGAAATCGGATTCGGCGACTCCGATCAGTGCCGACTGGGACGCGACCTCGAGTTCAGCCGCGCGCACATCGGGCCTGCGCAGCAGCAGGTTGGCCGGTATGTCCTGCAGCACCGTGCGCTGCACCAGCGGGATCATCCCTTGGTTTTCGGCCAGCGGCGGCAGCGCACCGGGCGGCTGCCCGATCAACGCCGCCAGTGCATTGCGGGTCCGCAGGACCTGATCTTCAAAATCAGGAAGGGTACTGAGGGTGCCCAGGTATTGGGTTTTGGCTTGCTGCAGGTCGAGCTCTGCCTGCTGGCCACTGTTGAACAGCTTCTCGGTGATCTCGAAGTTGCGCTTTTGCTGTTGGGCGTTTTGCTGGGCCACGCGCAAACGGGCTTCGCTGGTCCGCAGTGCAAAGTAGGTTTCAGCCAGTTGAGCGTGCAGCAGCACCAGCACGTCCTGGTAATTGGCCTGGGTGGCGAAGTATCGGGCATCGGCTGATTCGATGGCGCGACTGAAACGCCCCCAGAAGTCCAGCTCCCAGCCAATGTCAAAGCCGGCACTGTATTGCCAGAAATGGCGATTCTGCGGATTACTGCCGCCGTATTGCCTTCGGTCGAAGTACACGCTGTCGGCGCTGGCTTGCTGCACTTGCGGGTAGCGCCCGCTTTGGGCGATACCCAGTTGGGCGCGTGCCTCGATTACGCGCAGACCGGCAATCTTCAGGTCGGCATTGTTGGCATCGGCCAGGGCGATCAGACGCTCGAGCAGCCGATCGTCGAACACTTGCCACCATTGAGCAAAATCCGGGGTTTGGGCGCGCTGGCTGGCGTGCTCGAGGGCAGGGGTGGTCCAGTGCTCGGGCCAGGCTTGCCGCGGTGATTGAAAGTCCGGCCCCAGGCGCACGCAGCCGCTCAAGCCGAGCAGCCCAAACACCAACAGTTGGCCCGAGCGCGTCAGGTGCATGGGGGGGTCCCATCAAGCAATATCACAGCAGCATAGACGCCCTGATCGGCCACAGACTGCTAAGCTCTCAGGCACCTTCGCACGTGCTACGACCCGTCATAAAGGGACAACGCCATGAATGCACCGCACACCGCGAGTTGGCGCTTCAAACTGGGCATCGCGATTATAGGCCTGATGCTGGGCTCCTGGCTGATGGTACCGGTCGCGGCGGCGCTCGACGTGCCGGGTTCAAAGATCGCTGCGCTCACCGGGGTGTTGTTTATCAGCAACAAAGTCCTGCTGATTCTCGTCATCGCGGTCATGGGCAAGGCAGGTTTCCAGCAGCTCAAGCGCAGCGTTTTCGGTTACGTGTCGGGGCTTGTGCCGGCGCTGGACAACGACGTGGGCCCGGTTCGGCATCGGATTGGCATCGTCATGTTCTGCTTGCCCTTGCTCTCTGCTTTTCTCGAGCCGTACATCGATACCTTTTGGCCCGGTCTGAGGCCAAACCTCTGGCAAGTTCAAGTGCTGGGTGATGTCATGTTGATTGGCAGTTTCTTCGTGCTCGGGGGGAATTTTTGGGAAAAGATCCACGCGCTTTTCATTCGCACCGCACGGGTCTCGGACGCCCGCACGCCCTGAGACCTGGTCCATCACCCGCTGGCATTAGCCAGCGGCGGAGCGCGACGCCCATTGTGGGTCAGGCTTTTCGCGCCCAGCTGGTAAAGATCACGTCGCCGATATAGATGCCAGGAGAGCTTGATCGCTCCAGGTCCAGGCGCGCTTGCAGTGTTTCGATTTCGACATCATCTGCACTCGCTACCCCCAGTGCAATGATCCGCGGCAAGCAGGCTCGAACAATGCTGCCCAGCCCTGAAGGCGTATCAGGGGTTTGTACCAGGCAGTCGGCCCGCACGGTTTCAACGGCGAGGCCTGCTCGGGTAAAAATGCGGTGCAGGTTGAAACCGATGTGCAGGTCGGCCCCTTCACGCGCAATCATTGCTTGTATCCAGGCCTGCGCTTTCTGATGCAGAGGGAAGGGGTCGAGGCAGGCGGGTGCCATCGTCGTGTCGTGTTCCTGAAAGGCAACGATGCCACGGGGCCGCAAAGACTTCGACAGCGCACGGACCGTTGCTACCGCATCCTGCTGATACATGAGGACGCGCCGACCGACGATGGCGTCAAACGTACCGAGAGTGTCCGGCAGCTCTAGCAGATCGCACTGCGCAAAGGTCAGGGCAGGGTGGTCTTGCGTTGCACTGCGCTGGCGGGCGAGGGCAATGGCGCGGGCGTCATGATCGACCCCGACGACCTCTCCGTCCCTCCCCACCAGGCCGCACAACAGCAAAGAAACCTCACCCGAACCGCAGCCCACGTCCAGGACGCGCATCCCTGGTACGATCCCCGCGTCGGTGAGCAAACGGGTGGTGACATCCGGTATCGTGTTCGACATTACACAGCCTCATTGAGCAGCATCTCATCCTTTGTCACCGCACGTTTAAAGGCGTCGCGGCTCATCAACTTTTCCGCGTAGGCGAGAAACGCCGGCCTGGGCGGCAAGGTTTGCAGGCCAAGCCCCCAGCCGATGTGCGAGCCGACATAGACGTCGGCAGCGGTGAAGCGCTCACCGGCAACGTACGGATGCGCCAGCACGGCGCGTTCGAGTTGATCCACGGTACGCGCGTAGCTTCCGTAACCCAAGAAAAACTCCTGATCCGCCGTCGGCTGGAAACCGGCGCGGTGGTTTGTCACCGCCTGCTCCAGAGGCCCCGCGGCAAAAAACAGGCAACGGTAATAGGCTGCCCGTTCCGCGGCCTCAGGCGCCAACCCAGCGTGGGGAAACGCCTCCGCCAGGTACGCACAGATGGCGGCGGTTTCTGTTATGGTTTGCCCGTTGTGCACCAGCGCAGGGACCTTTGCCATCGGGTTCACATCGCGGAAAAAGCCAACCCGTGGATCAGCAGGGTCGTCCATCGCCGGCACAGCCAGGGCCGCACCCCCCCAGCGGTCAGCCTCGCTGCTGGGCTGGTAATCCAGAATGACCGTGTCATACGGGCAGCCGATTTCTTCAAGCATCCAGCGCACCATGCGGCCGCGAGAGTTGGGGTTGGTATAGAACGTCATCGTCATCGGGAGCACCTTTGAGCTCAATTCGGTGCCGACAAGGGTAAGCGCGAAGCGGCATCCGGCCGTGGGCGGTTTACGCCAAAACACTAGCGAAGTGCGCCACCAACGCGGCGCTGCATCAGGCACTGCCGCGCACCGGCGGCGCGGAGTATCGACATGCCCCACCCCCAGACCGGCACCGAGCGGTGCAAGTTACCCCGAGCATTCTGGCAGGCGGTCGAGCAACTGGGGCTCAGTCCTTCGTCGATTCAACAACACGCTCGACTGCCCCGCGACCTTCATCTCAACGAAGCAGCCATGGTCAGTACGGGTGAGCTGTTCGCCGTCTGGAACGCCATCGAGGCGCTGTCTGCAGACCCGGCGTTCGCCATCAAGATGGTCCGCGACACGCCCACTGCCAAACACAAACTGGCGTTCCTGGCGGCGTTATATGCAGCCGACTTTCGCGATGGGCTGGCGAGGTTGTCGCGCTTCAAGCGCCTGTGCAGTCCCGACCGCCTTTGCGTGGACGAGCGCAACGGCACGGTGTCATTGACCATCCAGTGGCCCGCCGGCACCGGCCCGGAACCGTATCTTTCGGTGGAGGCCTGTTTTGCCTTGATACTCGAGCTAGGCCGCCGAGGCACCGGCAAACACCTGGTGCCCCTGGCGCTGCGCTTGAGACGCCCGCGGCAGACACTGGATACCCATGCGGGTTATTTCGGCTGCGCGATTCGCTACGGCGCAGCCCATGACCAGTTGATACTGAGCACGGCCGACATCGACCTGCCGTTCAATGGCCACAATCCGGAAGTGCTGCACTTCATGACCCCCGGCCTGACAGCCGCCGTACAAGAGATCGAAGCGCCCGTGGGGTTCCGGGAGCAGGTCATCGGCGTATTGAAGCGCGCGCTGGCAGGCGGGCGGCCGAGTGTGCAACAGCTCGCACGGACGCTGTTGCAGAGCGAGCGGACGTTGCAACGTCGCTTGGCGTCGCACGGTACAACGTTCAGCGAACTGCTCAACGAGGCCAGGCGCGAAGTGGGTTTTCAGCTGCTGGCTGATCAGTCCCTTGAACTCAAAGAGGTGGCGTATCTGCTCGGCTACCAGGACGTCACCTCTTATCACCGGGCTTTTCGGCAGTACGAGAAGGTGTCGCCCGGTGAGTGGCGACGGCTCAATGGCTGAGAGGGCTGGCAGCCCGCAAAGAAAAGTGTCCATCGTTGGCGGATTGGCGCTCAATCGGTTGCTGCTGCGGACCGCGCCGTGCTACAGCGCACATGAGCTTCTTGTCCCCGACGCGCTCGGGATCCTAACGTAACGCAGCATTTTTCCAGGACTGAAGATGCAGAACGAACTCAGCTTCACCGATGTAGTGCGCGAGATTCTTCGCCAGCGCCCGGAGGGACTAACACCCCAGCAGATCCGAGAGATCGTGAAGGTTGAATACCCCCAGCACGTCGGCACCGCAAGCCATCTCAAGAATGTCGCGGCAGGAAACTACAAGGACGTGGACCATGCGGTTCTGGCTCGAATTTATCTGGCTTGCAGAGGCGCATCAGACATCGCTGCAGATAAGAGTCGTAAACCTCACTTAATGACGCTCTTGGCGGACGCGGCCTCAGTCGAGATCAAGGACGATGAATTCATCGAGGGGGAAGACCTTGCCAAGTTGGAGGCGGATTGGCACGTTATACGTACTCTCTACCGGTCTCTATACCGCTGACCAGGTCGAGATAGTCAAGATTGGGATCACCACCGGCCCCGTAGACAAGCGCATCACCCAGCTCTATACGACCGGGGTGCCATTTCGCTTCACGGTCGTCAGTCAGCTGGAAACTACAAACTATTCAAAGCTGGAGCAGGCCTTGCACTGCTTGCTCGATAGGTACCGGATCAATAAATCCCGAGAGTTTTTTACCGCTCATTGCCTGAAGTTTCTGCCGGATCTAATCGCTATACACCGGCAAATCGAGGAGATGTGAGAAGGTCGGTTATTCCTGATAAAGCTGGCAGGTGCGTGGGTATCAATCCCGACGCTAAATCTGCGCTCCAGGAGTTCTGGTGCTTGGCATTACGTGATGCCGGGCCGCCCTCCGGGTCGTCAATCTGCTGCCAGCCTCTTAGACAAAGCACACGCTCTGGTTCGATCCTGCAGCTCGGCAGGCGGGCCGCAAGCACCGCTAGTGCTCCAACCAGCGGTCATAGATCAGCGGGAGCTGTTCACGCACCCAGTCGACAAACACCGCCACCTGGGGTGCCAGGTGAGACTTACTCGGGTACAGGACCGAGACGGGGCGAGCCTGAGGGCGGAACGGCTGCAGAATTTCGACCAGTGAGCCCTCCGCCAAAAAGCGATCGAGGGTAATCCCCGGCGCCTGAAGAATGCCGAATCCGGCAACCCCGCATTCCACGTAGGCGTTGGATTCGTTGACCGTGATGCCCTGTCGACTGATGTAGCTTTGTTCGCTACCGCCCTGCATGAACTGCCACGGCAGCGGGCGTTGGTTTTGACCGGACAAGAACGTGATGCCGGGGTGCGTATTCAAGTCCTCCAGCGTTTTCGGTTCACCGTGCTCTTGAAGGTAGCGGGGGGCTGCGCATGTCACCATCGTGGCCTGACCGATACGCCGAGCGATCAGGCTGGAGTCGGGCAGCTCACCAATGCGCAGTACGCAATCGACACCCTCGGCAACCAGATCAACCGTTCTGTCCGTGACGCCGAGTGCGAGTTCGACGGCCGGATAGCGCGCGGTAAAATCCTTCAGGCCCTGGATGAGCCCAGGCTGCGAAAATGCGGTCGGGATGTCGACGCGTAAACGCCCACGCAGTGTCGAGCCAGCGACACCAAACATCGACGTGGCCTCAGCGACATCACCCAGAATTGCACTCACACGCTGGTAGAAACGTTCGCCCTCGGACGTCAGCCGAACCGTGCGCGTGGTGCGCTGGAACAGCCGAACACCGAGTGAGGCTTCCAGCGCCTGGATGGCTCGGGTCACCTGCGGGCGGCCTATCTGCAGGGCGTCCGCGGCACGCGTGAAGCTGCCGAGATCGGCCACGCGGGCGAACACTTGCATGGATTGGAGTAGCTCCATAGCGCTCCCTTTCTACGCTGGTTTGTTTCAGTCTGCTGGGCATTGAGTTGTTTTATTGTTGCTTTCTAGCATAACAATCCTGTGCCTGGTCGGGCATTTATCGTGTCCTGTCCTTGAGCAAAACTGTCGCCAGTTGATTTGCTACCCCCCTGGAGATAGGCACATGAAAGCATGGCTTCTGCACGATTTCGGTCTCGACAATCTGGCACTCGGAGAAACACCCACCCCGGTACCCAAGGCAGGCGAACTGCTGGTCAAGATCGGCGCGGTATCGCTTAACTTCCGCGACAAAGCCATCGTCGAGGGGTTCTACGAACCGCACCTCGTGCCAAAGCCACTGATCCCGGTCAGCGATGCGTCGGGCACCGTGGTGGCAGTGGGTGATGGCGTAAGCCGGTACAAGCTGGGTGACCGCGTCAGCTCGCATTTGTACTCGCGCTGGATCGACGGCGAGCCGGGCCCGGACGAGCCTGCGTACTGCTTCGGCATGCCGCTGCCGGGTGGCTTGGCCGAATACATGATCATCCATGAAGACAGCGCGGTGCGTACGCCAGACAAGATGTCTGACGAAGAAGCCTCGACCTTGCCGATCGCCGCGCTGACAGCGTGGTACTCGCTGGTCGATTACGGCCAGATCCAACCCGGTCAGACGGTGCTGGTGCAAGGTACGGGGGGTGTCTCGATTTTCGCCGTGCAGCTTGCAACCGCCCTAGGCGCCAAGGTGATCGTCACCTCCAGCAGCGATGCCAACCTGGAGGCGGTGAAAAAGCTCGGGGCAGTGGCTGGGGTGAACTACCGAACCTTCCCGCGCTGGGAAGAAGAAGTGCTCAAGCTTACCGACGGCAAGGGTGTAGACCTGCTGCTGGATGTGGCCGGAGGGGAGGGCTTGAACCAGTCGATCCTGGCGACCAAAGCGGCCGGCAAGATCGCCCAGATCGGTTTTCTGACCGGGCAAGTGACAACGCTGGGCTTGATGCCGCTGATCTTCCGCCAGACCACGATCCGTGGCATCGCGGTAGCGCCTCGCTCGTCGTTCGATCGCATGAATGCCTTCTTGAACGAGCACCAGATTAGCCCGGTGATCGAGCAGGCCTATGCGTTCGAAGATGCGCAGCTGGCCTTCCAGCACTTGGCCCGTGGCGCGTTTGGCAAGGTGGTCATCAAGGTGTCGTGATCCGGGGCAATCAACCCTGCTCCAACACCGTCACACGGCCAAGGTGGTTGTCGATGAGTTGCGCGACAGCTTTGGCATGAGTACTGCCGAGGTCATGGCCGGCCTCGGCAAACACCTCCAGCCGGGTATCGGGTATCAGTTGCGCCAGCCGCTGACCCACCGAGATCGGGCTGATCGGGTCCGTGCCTCCCCACAACAGCAGGACCGGCAGTTGCAGTTCGTGCAAGCGCGCAGAAAGGTCGGTGCGATCGTCCAGGAACCAGCGTGGGAGGTTCGGGTTCTCTGATTCGAACGCCGCGCGCCAGTCCATGGCGCCCAACGCCGGGAGGTTCAAGCCGCCCGAGGTGACGGCGAGGACCAGGTGGGTGACCAGGTCGGGGCGCTCAAGTGCAATGTGTACTGCGACAACGCCGCCCATCGATTGCGCCACCAACGCCACGGGCCTGTCGATTTCTGCAATCGCGAGAGCGGCTAGATGCTCCAGGCGGGTGACATTCGGATCGGCTGGCGTATTGCCAAAACCGGGCCAGCCCATGTGTTGCACAGCCACTGACGTTTCGAGGGCTTCGGCGACCGGGTGCCAGAACTGGGTGTTGCCGGACGCACCGGGAAGGAAAAGAATCTTTTCGGGGGAAGTCGTCACGGCTCGGTCCTTGAGTCAGGGGTACAGCAACTTAGGATTATATGCAGTGCAAATGATGGCCGCTTAGGGTCAGCCCCTTCAAGGTGATTTGAAATTGCGCTTGGCGTGAGCTCGCCGGGGCCGCTGCGCAGCCCTTTCGCGACACAAGGCCGCTCCCACAGGACCGCGCAAGCCGTGAAGCCGACGCCGTAACTTGTGGGAGCGGCCTTGCCGGGGCGCCGGACCGGTCGGAAAGGGGCGCGCAGCGGCCCCAGCGAGCTCAAGCCAAAGATACATTCAGGACCAACCGAGGCCTCGAAAGGGATGCCACTTTTGGCCCAAGCGGACGAGCGCGACAGGTGCTTTCGGCCAGAGCCGTCACGGCGTGTTCACGGGAAAAACAGCGATTCATCCTGTTTCAGCTGATCTCGAGCGCGGTATGGCATATCCTTGCACCACGCAATCAATGTCGAAGCAGTGAATTTAACGATGGGTTTTGAACAACTAGCTGAGCTACGTGACCGTCTACGGGCGGAAAAAGAGCAGGTAAAGGCCGAAAGCGCCAAACCCCTGAAGCGTAAATCCGCCCCGCAGGCGAAGCCGCGGGACAAGGATCCGGCGGTGGATGCGATCTGGCCATTGCAGAAGCATTTTCCATTGGCCTTCCCGGTCAACCCGGCCCCCAAGGTGCCGCTCAAAGAGGGCATCTTCAAGGATGCCGAGCAACACCTTGAGCTGCTCGGGCTTACCCGTGAACAGCTCAAGCTGGGCATCTCTACCTGGTGCCGGGGCGCTCGCTACTGGGCAAGCATGGTGGAAGACGCGCCGCGCCTTGACTTGACTGGTCAGCCAGCTGGCATTGTGACCGCCGCCCAGGCGATTCATGCCAAGCAACAAGCCGCACGGCAACGCGGCCAAGACCGCCGCAACCGCGCGAAGGCGAAAGCGGCTGTCCCGGCCCCGGCCGCCGATACCACTGCGGAGCAGACCGCGGACTGATTTCAGTCCCGCTCTGCCGTGCTGTCCGCCTATTGGCGGCGCACGGTGCGCAGAGAACATCGGGGCCAGGCACACAACCTCGCCCCGTCGCACCGACTGAGAAACTACCCAGGGATGAAGCACATCAGGCATGCCCGTTGCCTGAGCACCATGGACCCAGAAGCATGAAAGCAGCCCGGATCGCCACACTACGGCCCATGATGCCCGTCGAATCACTTGCCAGCGTGATGGGCAAGAAGTGGTCATCACCTGACGGCTACGGCCGCGTACCCGGTACGCACACCCGAGGCTTTGGCGCGCAGATCGATGCCGCCGGCAGGCTTGGGAGGGTGAGTTTCTATCGGAACTTCCCAGCAACGGAGATGATTGAAGGCCTGCACATCGGCATGTCGCTGGCTGATGCCCTGGCTACACGCCCTGGCCTGCATCCGTTGCCCCACACCCCCGAACTCGGCGAATGGTCCGAGTACACTGAGGCAACGCGCGAAGGGTTCGTGCTCTTGGTGCGGATCCTCGACCAGCACATCGGCGCGCTGGAGATCAGCCAGCCGAACGCCCTTTACCCCGAGCCAGAAAAACTACTGGCCGACCCTCACCTGAAAACCGCCTACGACTTGCTCCGCGCCCCGCAATGCCTGCTACCCAAGACCGGTCGCGGCGAGCATTGGTCGGGCGGCTGGAGCCTGGGCCTGCCGCCAGGTATCACCCCGCACCAGTGGCCGCTGAGCGAGCGCCTCGGCTACCCGCTGCGCCATGCGTTCACGCTGCAACTGCCGCGCGAATACCGCACTCAAGGCGACGAGTACGTGGCACTCAGCGTGTTCGTGGACGATCAATTCGAGGAATTGCCATCCAGCGCCGCGATCGAGGCGTACTTCGCCAGCGAGCTGTCGGATCAGCCGCCAGGCGATGAAGCGTTTCTGCCCTTTTGGGAGCATCGGCGGGCGCGCCACCCGATGCGGTTTGACCTCACTGACCTCCTGGGTACGCAGTACGCAGCGATATGGCTGACCCAGGCGGAGTTCGAAGGGGCTATCTGCCCGGTGCCCAGGCTGGAGGGCAACCCCTTGCTGGGCCAGGCCCCTGCTTGGTTTGACCAGAGCTATGCCCAGTACCTGGCCTACGACAAAGTCCGCAACCCGGCGAGCCCCGCCTTTGACTGGCTGCCCGGTGATGGCCCGGCAGCGGGTCTCGACACAGCGTTCGCAATCCGCACGCAGGTTCGCGAAGGCGATCCAAACGTCGGCAAGCCACCCCGGGAGTATGAGGAAGACTGCAAGGACAGCGGCTACGTACCCGCCTTCAGCGGTGAGCAGAGTGAGGCGCTGACGCAGTTTGATGGCCGCAATCATCTGGGCGGCACGATGTTCCCGATACAGAACTATCCAGCGTTCGGCCCGTTCTACCTGGAGTTCGAGGAGCATTTTGGCGGGTTCAATTTCGGCAGCGGCAATGCGCAGTTGGACCTGGTCGAGATGAAACTGGACTGGGCGTGTGGCTGAGGGTGCTACCGCCATTGCTGGCGGTGGCCAGCTTGCGCCTCTCGAAACCGATCGATACGCCAAAAAAGAGGATGCCAAGCACTGCCAAGCCGGCGCCTACCCAGCCAGTGGAGGCCCAGCCAAGCCCGCTGGCGATGGACAGGCCGCCCAGCGTGGCACCCACGGCATTGGAGATATTGAAAGCGCTGTGATTCAGTGCCGCTGCGAGGGTCTGAGCCTCACCTGCGACATTCATCAATCGAACCTGAAGCGCAGGTACCAGCGCGAACCCACAGCCCACCATGAATAACACCACCAACATCCCGATCGTCGAAGACGCGAAGATCGAGAAGAGCGACAGGAAGATCACGTTCCAGATCATGATGGAGAAGATGGCGGGCACCAACGCTCGGTCTGCAAGCCAACCGCCGACCAGGTTGCCCACGATCATGCCCACGCCCCAAAGTGCCAACACCATGGGGACCTGGCCGGGCGCAAGCCCCGTGGCTTCAGTCAATGTGGGTGTGATGTAGCTGTACACCGAGAACATGCCGCCAAACCCGATTGATGCAGTGGCGAGGGTCAACCACAACTGGGGTTTTTTCAGCCCGCTCATTTCCGCTGCAGGGCTCGCCGATTCATCCTTGGGCATCGCCGGAATGAGCAACCAGAACAGCGCCATGACCAGCAAGCCTCCAATGGCGAGGGTTGCGAAGGCCCCGCGCCATCCGAAAAGCTGCCCAATCCACGTGGCAGCGGGCACCCCGATGACGTTTGCGGCTGCGAGCCCCGCCATGACATACCCGGCTGCTTGCGCCTTGCGGTGCTCAGCCACCAGGGTCGCCGCAACCAGGCAAGCGACCCCGTAGTAAGCACCGTGGGGCAGTCCAGCCAGGAAGCGTGCGGCCAACAGTGTCGTGTGATCCCACGCCACCGCACTCGCGCCGTAGCCAATACAGAACAGTGCGAGCAGAGCGATCAACAACGATTTTCGCGGCCACCTGGCGGCCAGGATCGCAATGAGCGGCGCCCCTGTCACCACACCGAGCGCATAGGCGGTGATGTAGCCGCCGGCAATCGGGATCGACACATCAGTGCTCGCTGCAAGACCAGGCAGCAAGCTCATCGAGGCGAACTCGCCCGTCCCGATGAAGAGCCCGCCGAATCCGAGAACAGTGATCGCCGTTGCGACGCCATGAGGTGCGTGAATGTGCTTGGCATCGTACGCAGTTGCAGAGGTATCTGCTGTTGAATGACTCGTCATTTCATACATCCCTTACAGGCTTGCGAGCGCAGCCCCGTCTCAATTGATAAAGAACCACGGTTGGAAACTCGTCAGGCAGCGCTTTTGACGCTGCATCGAGGGCTGACTTGTCCGCGATCAAAAAGCACTCCCAGCGCGCAGCACGATCTCCGTGATTTCCGAAGGCACGCCCAAGCGAATCGGAAATCCGTTCCAGAGCGCGGTACCGTTGCTCACATAGAGATGCATGTCTCCCACCTCATAGCGCCCGGAGACAAAGCCTTGGTTGGCAAATTTAGCGACTTGGCCGAGGCCGGAAATCATGCCGCCGTGGGTATGCCCGGAAAGCTGCAGGCTGACTCCGGCTTGAGCCGCTTGATGGGCGCCCATGGGCCGATGTTTGAGGAGCACAACTGGGGCACCTGGGGAGACACCTTCGAGTGCCCTGGAAAGGTTGGGTCCCTCTTGGCCGTAGGTGGGTGCTGACTCGTCTGTGGTACCTGCGACCACTAATGAGCCCGAGCCTTTGGTCAGCACGGCATGCTGATTTGTCAGTACGCGCATCCCAAGTTTTCGGAGTTCGGCAGCCCACGCTCGGCCGTCGAAGTAGTACTCGTGGTTTCCCGGTACAGCGATAACGCCCATCGGTGCACGGAGGCCGCTCAGCGGTGCCACATCCTTGCTTCTGGCCTCCACTGTCCCGTCAATCAGGTCTCCAGTGATCAGAACAACATCGGGGCTCAACGCATTGGTGCGAGCGACCACCTCGCTCACCCAGCCGGCCTGGAACAGACGACTGATGTGCAGATCGGTGAGATGAACGATCTTCAGGCCGTCCAGTGAAGGCGGCAGATCCTTGATCGTGAACTCCACCTGCCGCACGGCTGGCACTTGGACTGCCTGGTGGACCCCGATCGCAGCCAGGGCCATTGACAGCGACGCGATCATGGTCCGCGCACGGACACCGAACATGCGCCTGACCGGGGACCTGCACAGCAGTGAAAGCATCACCGATGCCAGGTCGACGATTGGCGTGAACACCAGGATGAACACGAACGTGCAGAACAGCCAACCGGCAACGAGCACTAGCGGTCGTGGGAACTCCGGCGAGAACATTGTCCCGTACACGCCGATCAGGATCAGGTGGTACTTGGACACCAACAGCAGAACGACTGCTAGCGCCGCTCGGCTCCAGCCACTGAGCGGCAGAGGCATGACAAAGCGCCACAGGACATAAAGGTAGGCGACGGCAAGATACGTATGGAACACCAGAAACTCTCTCTCGCGGCAGTGGACAGCCACACCGATTGTTGAATTAAATCGATGTTACACGCGCACAAGCCCGAGATTGATTAGCTTTATCCCATACACTGTTGAATTAGGCTCAACCATTGGAAGCCCCCATGCCTGCACTTCCTACGACCCGGCTGTCCCGCGCTGATCTCGCGGATCTGAACGCGTTTCTTGCGGTAGAGCGGCTTCGCAGCTTTACCCGAGCAGCGGTCGAACTAGGGATTACCACCTCCGCACTTAGCCACTCGATGCGCAATCTCGAGGCAAGATTGGGTGTGCGATTGCTCAACCGCACCAGTCGTACAGTCTCGCCAACCGACGCGGGTGCAGCGCTCGCCAAACGACTGACCGTAGGCTTTAGCGAAATCAGTGGCGCGTTGACGGCACTCGACAGGCACCGCGACCGTCCCTCCGGACGACTTCGGTTGAACGTACTGAGTGATGCTGCGCGGCTGCTGTTCACTCAGTATTTGCCCCGGTACCTGGAAGCGTATCCCGAGGTATCGGTGGAGGTGGCGGTCGACGACAAAATGGTAGACATCGTCTCAGCCGGCTTTGATGCTGGCATACGTTTTGGTGACACCATTGCGGAAGACTACATCGCCGTACGCATCAGCGAAGCGTTGCGATGGGTGGCAGTGGCGTCGCCTAAATACCTCAACGCGAACGCCAGAATTCTGGTTCCTGAAGACCTCAAAAGCCAGCAGTGCATCCAGATCCGCACAGGAAACGGAACTGTCTACCGCTGGGATTTTGAGAAAGACGGCGATCATCAATGCATTGATGTGCCAGGGCAGCTATGTGTGAACGAAACCACCTTTGGCATCGAAATGGCGCTGGCGGATTGCGGAATCACATATTGCCTGGAAGACCGTGTAAGGGGTTATCTGGATCGAGGTGAGTTGCAGGAGGTTTTGCCTGACTGGGCGCCCATGGAGCCGGCATTCCATATTTATTACCCGGGGCGCAGGCAAATGCCCCCCGGGCTTCGGGAGCTGATCGACCTGTTCAAGGCCGGCTTGCAGGCTTAATTGCTCAGAGACTGAAGGCGTGCGCTTTGGCTCAGCGCACCCTTGCCGTCAGTGTGCGCCGTCAACCGCGTGTGCGCCAGCCACCGCAATCGGATCATCGTGGGCACCCACCGGCGTGCTCACGCCCACCGCACCAATCACCTTGCCCTCCACCAGGATCGGCTGGCCGCCGGCCAGGGTGGTGACGTCCAGTGCCAGCAACGCCGGATGGCCATCGTTGACCCGGTTTTCAAAGTTCACGCTGGGGGCGCCGAACAGGGCCGAGGCCTTGGCCTTACGGATGGCAAGGTCGGCGCTGATGGCGGTGGCGCCGTCCATGCGGCGGACCACGATGGGGTAGCCGGCGTTGTCGACCACGGCGATCGAACCCACCCAGCCTTGTTGCTTGGCGTACTGATCGGCGGCCTGAGCGATGCGCTCGGCGGCGGCCAGGTCCAGTTGTTTGATCGAAGGCAGGGCAACCGAATCGGCGGCCTGGGCGGCACCGGCGACGCCCAGGGCGAGCACGGCGGACAGCAGGAATCGTACGGACATGAAGTTCTCCTGACGATTTAGCGAAAGCACCCGGCAAGCCGGGTGCGTGAGTGAAGGGTGTCAGCGCAGCTTGGCGACTTCCGCTGCGGTGACCTGTACCTGCGAATTACCAAACTGCTTGAACAGGAAGGTGCTCAAGGTCGCCAACTGGGCATCGCTCAGGTTGGCGAAGCCAGGCATGAACACCTCCTGGCCATCGACCTTGCGGTGCACGCCGCGCAGCAGTACCGACACCAGGTTGGTCGGCTCGACGGCGCCCAGCACGCTGTTGCCGAACAGCCGCGGGTATTCGCCCACGCCCTTGCCGGTGACCGCATGGCAGGTGGCGCAGTTGGCGTTGAACATCACTTCGGCGCCCAGCGCGTCGCTGTCCGGGTCGTACTGCGGATGGCTGGCGCGCAGCGCCGTGGTGCCGGTGTACGCCTGGCCCTGGCCGGTGCGGGCGGGTACAAGGCTCGGCGTGCCGGTGACGGGCAAGTCGCGCAGGTAGGCCACCATGGCGTGCAGGTCGGCATCGGGCAGGTGGTTCAGGCTGTTCTCCACCGCCTCGGCCATGGGCCCTGCGGCGTTGGCCTTGCCATGCACGGCACCGGTCTTGAGGTAGGTGAACAGCTCGGGATCACTCCAGGTGCCGATACCGCTCTGGCCACTGGTGATGTCGTAGGCCCTCCAGGTCACCAGGTTGCCACCGCCCAGGTTCGGATGGCTAAAGCCCTGGATGAAGTTGCGCGGGGTGTGGCATTCGCCACAGTGCTCCAGGCTCTGCACCAGGTACGCGCCGCGGTTCCATTCATCGCTCTTGCCGGCCACTGGCAGCTGGCGCCCGGACTGGAAGTTCATGACGTTCCAGAAGGCCATGGCCCAGCGCTGGTTGAACGGGAAGCCCATGGTGTTTTCTGGCGGCTTGCTGTCGATCGGCTTGATCGTGCGCAGGTAGGCGACCAGTGCCAGGGTGTCGTCGTCGGACATGCCGGTGTACGAGGTGTACGGCATGGCCGGGTACAGGCGCCTGCCGTGCTGGGAGATCCCGTTGCGCACCGAACCGACGATCTCGGCGTCGGTAAAGGTGCCGATGCCGTTGACCGGGTCCTGGGTGATGTTGGTCGAGTACAGCCTGCCGAACGGTGTGTCGAAGGCCATGCCGCCCGCATAGGGTTTGCTCGCCTCGGAGGTGTGGCAGGCCACGCAGTCCGAGGCCAGGGCCACGGCGCGGCCGCGTTCGATCAACGCCGCGCTGTCCTGCCCAGGCTTGGCCACCGGCATGTCGATCTTTGCTTGCTTCCAGATCACGCTGCCGGCGCCGATCGCCGCGGCGACCGCCACGGCAACGCCGCACCAGACCAGCGCCTTCAAGCGAGCGCGCGCCTTTGTCGATCCTGTTTTCATCAACATGCGTAGCCCCTCACAGCGAAGCCTGGATGATGCTGTCGGCGGCCAGCAGCGACAGCGCCACCCCGGTCAGCGTCGAGTTGACCAGCGCAGCGGTGGGCATCACGCCGGTGCCGCCGAAGTACAGGTTCGCGTGGTCGTGGGCCTGGGCCAGCTTGTTGCACACCGAGGTGTGCGGGTCGCTGCCCATGCTCAAGGTGCCGGTGATGTGCTGGCTGTTGGTGTACTGGCCGCGGTCGGAGTACTTCACTTCGCTGCCGCCGGAGGCCTTCACGCAGTCGGCGAACAGTTCGCGGCAGGTGTCGTAGCCACGGTGCACGTACTCGGGGAAGCGGTAGTGGATCTCCATCTTGGGGATGCCCCAGGCGTCCTTCTGGTCGCTCAGGACGATGCGGTTTTCCGGGTCCGGGAGCATTTCGAACATCGACTTGAGCAGCACGAAGCGTTCGCCATCGCGCTTGATCTTCTCGTTCAGTTCTTTGCCGTAGTAACCCTGGGCCAGGTACTTTTCGGTCAGGTAACGGGTCGGGTTGTCGTTGTGCACATCGATGCGCAGGGCAGAGCGCTCGCTGCGGAAAGCCCCGTCGCGGGTATTGTTGATGCTGCCCGGGCACATCGGGCCACGGCCGATGTACAGCGGCTCGTCGGCCAGGTACTCGACGGCGCTGGCCGGGTGGTCCATCAGGCGGCGGCCGACCTGGTCGGTGGCGTTGGCCACGCCATTGGGGTTGCGCTCATCCTTGGACATCAGCAGGATCTTGACGCTTTCCATGGCATTGGCGGTGAGCAGGAAGTGCTTGCCGGTGACCCGGTGGACTTCCTTGTTCTGGTCGATGAAGTGGGCGGCGACGATGCGGTTGCCTTCGCCGGTCTCGAGCTTGAACACCACGGCGTTGCTGATCAGGTTCAGGCCCAGCCCTTGGGCTCGGCGCACCGACATGCTGCCGTTGTACTGAGCGCCGATCGGGCAGATGGGCATGCAGTTGTTGTTGCCGCAGCAGGCCGGACGATCGTCGTAGGCGGTGCTATTGCGCGCTTGCGGGCCTGGCAGCAGCTCCAGGCCGACCGACTCGTAGCGCTGGCGCAGGCGCTCGAAGCCGTAGGGCAGCGGCAGGACGTCCATGGGGTACGGCATCGAGCGCGGCGAGCCGTAGTCACCCGCCAGCGCACCGCCGCCGGAGACGCCCATCTCGATCTCCGCTTCGCAGTAGTAGGGCTCGAGTTCGTCGTAGCTGATCGGCCAGTCGACCGATTGGCCATACAGGGTCTGCATGCGGAAGTCGTTGGGGATCAGCCGCCACGCCTGGCCCGCCCAGTGCCAGGTGGTGCCGCCCACGCCGCGGATGTACTGCGCGGTATACGGGGCAGGGCCCTTCTGGATGAGGTAACCGTTGTCGTGGGGGACGAAGTTCGGCTGAGGCGCCCAGGGCATCGTCGGGTACGGCGCCATGTGGTTGTTCTTGTACGCGCCGTTGCGGTAGTTGGAGACCAGCATGCCTTGGTCCAGCGGTGCGCCGGCCTCGAGCATCAGTACCGACAGGCCCTTGCGCAGCAGCTTGACGGCAGCGGCGCCGCCAGCGGCACCGGCGCCGATGATGACCACGTCGGCCGACAGGGGGGTGGAATTCGAATCAGGCATGGCGTTCGGTATCTTCTTGCAGGGCGTAGGCAGGAGGGTTGACCCAGAAATTCGGGCTTCCGGTGCAATAGCTCGGGGGCTCGACGAAGTCCGACACGGCCTGGTAGGCCGCCACGCTTTCGAAGGCCACGCACTCGCGCACGCCTTCAGCGTCCTCGACGGTGCCCAGGTACAGCGCGGTGTTCACCCGCAGGAACAGGCTTTTGAGATCCGGCGCTTTGCTGGCCAGCAATTGCAGTCGGTCGGCCGGGGCATTCACGGCGGACACTTCAGGCAGCGCTGCCAGCAACTGCTCGACCAGCGTGTCGAGGCCTGGCAGCGTCAGCTGAAGTTTCTGATGCACGATGTTGACCAGTTCGCGATCTACACCGATCTGGCCGGAGAGTTGGTCAGCCAGGGCTATGAATGGTGCCGGGGCAACAGGCACTTCGAGAGCGCCGCTGGCCGCCAGGGCCTTGGGCAGAAGTGTGGGTGCGCCCAACGTCAGCAGCATCACGCCAGCGCCGCTGGAGACAAAAAATTCTCGTCTACTAAGCATGGAAAGTTCCAGTGAATGGGAAGCTGCCCAGCTGGAACAGGCACAGGTCCCCCCCGCTGGGCGGCGGCACCGTAACACATGTAACTAAATGTGTAGTTAACTTTTTCGTCGGCTGAAAGTACCGATTTAGAGCGGTTTTATGGAGCGGCGTTAGACTTAAGGTGGGTGGTTTTTGATGAAGTAATCAGCTAGCGCGCAGACTTGATGAAGCGTCAAATGTGGCGCAAATGAGCGCTTCATTTCAGGGTTTTGACACCTGGCGGAGCACTGGCTCGGCCCCGCCTGAAATCCCGTAAACGTAGCGATACCGCGCTCTAGGCGCTGATTTTTCGAGAGACTGAAACCGCTCGCAGGGTAGCGATAAGCGGTGCGATGGCGTGCGCGTGGCGGACAGCACAAACCTTCCATGCTGTGCGTCCAGGGTGGCCGTCATCAGGCTGCTGGGCATCGGAGCTGACGCGCTGGGTGCGTTCGATAACCGCCCGGTTTCTCGATCTTGCCACCCATTCAGTGCGCGCGTCAGCTCAACGCAACGCCGGTTGAGCCGTATATGCTTAGCGCACTTTCGGAGTCATTTTTTCAACGCGACACTGTTCACCACCAGGGGGCACAGTGCCTGGATCTTCTTGAAGTCTTCCTGCGCTTGCGCTTTCTGGCTCCCGTCAGCCGTTGTCATGCAACTGATCAGGAAGGCCTTGTCAGACGTATAAAATGCATTGAGACGGCCAGCGTGATAGAACGTCTTGCCACCCCGTTCAGTGCTGGTCGTATAGTCCAGCCAGTAGCCTGGCAGCGACTCGACCGATTGCACGCCGCCAGCGGTGACTACGCTTCCAGACGGGGCTACCGTGCCGAGTTGGCCCGCGTCGATCATCCCCTTGATCTCCTCCTGCGTAACCTTGGCCTCGGCGTTGTGGACTTCGAGGGTAATCATCTGCTGCCCGTAGCCCGCCATGCTTTGCCATTTCTGGACGATATGTGCAGGCTCGACTTCAGCCGCGCCCCACGAGGCGGGGAGCGCCACGGCCAGGTTCAAGCCGAGGGCTTTGGGGTGCCCCTGGGTATTGAACCGTTGAAGCCGGTCAGCCGAGAACTCAGCGGCGGGCTGACCCTTGTAGGTGGTCGCCAGCAAGTACGGGAGGATAGTGCCGTCTAGCTTGCCTTTCGCTCGGTTGTTCACTTCGGCGATAAATTCGACAGCCTCGTCATAGGGCATGGAGGCGGACATGATCTGGTCGTGCGTGCTGGACTTAATTTTAGCGGCCACCTGCCGAAACGTGTCGCCGCCCACGCCGGCGGTCAACTCCCCGCTCAGTTGATCCATGATCGTCGCACCGTAGGCGCTGGCGAAATTAAGCTGTGCGTCTCTGATGGGTGCCTGTAACGCGGGGTACAGCTGGGCTATGCGTTCCAGTGCGTAGTCTTGACCGAGCAGATAACCGTAGCTGCGGATGAGCCCGCGCATGGCGGCTTCACTTCGACCAAAGCTGAAGTCCGCCAGTGCAGGAGAAGAGAGGGCCAACACCGACACGCTGATCAGTGACGTTGCACACGGGCGAAGCTTGAGCATAAAAATCCGTTTTCAAAAGAAGCTGACATTTCAACCGGAGCAGCCCGTAGAGCAAGGCTACGGACAGCGCGGTAGCAGGGCGTTTGAGGTAAAAACGGCAAAAAATAGCATCAAAATGCCACCCATGAAACCCTGAGCAGGTTTGAATTACGCAGCGGTCTAAGCGGGGATGGCGCTATCTACCTCAGCACCCGAACTGGAGCGTTGAATGAGAATGTACGACGCTGGAAGGCGAAGAAGCACCTCCCGAATTGGAGGATGAGCTTGATGCAGGGATTGCTGATGTCACAAAAGCAACCGGTCATTCGTGACAGTCAGACTGGGTCTTAGGCCCCACGGTGTGTCCGGCGCCGAGCGGCCCATTTGGAGCGGGGCGTCAAGATGGCCAGGGCGACCGCCACGATGAAGAGCGCTGGCACGTCCCCTGCCAAGTGACCCATCTGCCCCGGCTGGGTGATTGCCTGGAGGGCCATGATTCCTCCATGTACGGCACTAGACCACACGGTGAACCAGATCAGGCTCAGATTGGCCAATGGATCACGCGCGGCCAGGATCAGAAAAACCCCAAGTGTGGCGTAGATGCCCACGATCATCATCGGGTAGTCCGAGTGACCGGCGTGCCAGGCCCAGCCAGACGGCCAGTACAACATAAGTGGGTAGAGGGCAAGGCACGCGAGGCCAGCCGCAACCAGAACGACGCGCAGAAACCTGAGGCGATCGGATACGGTCATGGCCGGCTCATCGTTGGGTCTGACTCCAAATTGCCCCGAGTGGGATGCTCTCGCTGAAGAGCTCTAGACATTACGGACGCCAAGCAATGCTGCTCACCGACCGTGGCAAGGCGGGTGACCATTGCAAGAAAGGCGAGGAACTTATCCTGGCAAGCCCTTGTACGGCCCTGGATACACTGCGATCTTCTGTAGCAGCATAGACTGAGTCAGCACACCCCAAGGACACCTATGAAATACGACGATGCAAGTTGGCACTATGGCAACGACTTTCCAGCGGGTCAGCCACAGGAAAATGGCGGAACCCACATCGCGCTTTTTCTTAGATGGTGCTTTATCAAAGGCTGGGCGGGCGAGTTTTACATCGAGGAAGAGCCTGAAGCCCTCGCGCGCGTGATCAGTGGCGAGCTCTCCGCCACCGAGTTTTTATTCAGCTATTGCGATGGCAAACTCACGGACGATGACCTGAGCGATGAAGGGAACGTGTTCGCGCAGCAGTACTACGGGAAGGATGGGCTGTACCTTCAAGACTACGCCGACCACTTCCAGAGCCTGATGTATGTTGCGCCAGAGTCCGCGCACGACTTTGACACGTTCTGCGCAATGCTGGACGCGCGCTTTGAAAGCGGCATCCTGGTAACGACGCAGCTGTGATTTTCAAATCGCGGCGCTGGCCTCCCACAGGGTTGTGCAATGCTGATGAAATCTGGTGGTATGCATGACGTCAGCAAACACGCCCTGTACGCGCAATGGACAAGGACTTCATCATGACCGCAACCCTACGCCTGGCCTCGCCCAGCGATATCGATCTGCTGTTCGACATCCGCACCAGCGTTCAGCAAAACCATCTTTCGCGTGAGCAGATGCAGGCGATGGGGATCACTCCAGCCGCCATCGGCGACGCCATCCGCGCAGCGCCCTGCGTGTGGATCGCCGAACTGCAGGGTGAAGCCGCCGGGTTTGCCATGGTCGACATCGACGACGGCGAGCTCTTTGCGCTGTTCGTGCGTCCGCACCTCGAGGGGAAAGGGGTAGGGCGGTTGCTCTTGCAGCAGGCAGAGGAATCTCTGTTCCAGCGGCATGAGACCATTCACCTGACCACCGATGCCGATGAGGCCATGCGCGCGGTCGGCTTCTATCGGCGTCATGGGTGGGCATGGGCCGGAGCGGTCGATGATCGTGATGCGCGATTTGAAAAACGTCGGGTAACCAGATGACCGTGTGCATGGAGATTCGACTGACGACAGCAGACGACTGGCTGCGCTTGAAGCACGTCCGGCTTGCCGCACTCAGGGACTCACCAACAGCCTTTGGCGTGAGTTACGAGGCGGCCTCTGGTTACACCGACGAGGCGTGGAAAGTGCGCGCCTCATCGACGGGCACGGCATTCTGGCTGGCAATCCTCGATGGCCAAGCGGTTGGGATGATCGGGGCTGCAGTCAGCGACGCGGGGCGCTTCAATCTGATCGGCCTGTGGGTCGAGCCCGCGGCACGAGGCTGCGGTGCGGCGGCTGGCCTGGTCGAGTCGGTCAAGGCACGCGCGCTGGAGAGTGGCCATGACCGCGTTTTCCTGGATGTCTCACCCGAGAATGTGGACGCTGTGAGGCTCTACCAGAAGCATGGGTTTTCGTTCTTGGATGAATGGGAAAACCTGCAGAGTCATCCGCATATCAGGGTGCAAACGATGGTTTGGCGGGTTTGATGGCTACCGCGTTCTGGTTGAGTGGGCTCGAGCGCCGGAAGTGGCCAAATCCATTACAAATACATCGCAATCACGCTGTGAGGACGTTTCTTTCACTCAATTTTCACGCTGCCCTGTAGAGACTGAAGCCATCCCTACGTGATAGACCTTGGCCCGCCTAGCAGCGGGCTTTCTTTTGCCCGTAACTCGGGCTTAGACCCAGCCCTTTCAAGGTCTTTGTATTTTCCTGAATCTGTCCTTGGCTTGAGCTCGCCGGGGCCGCTGCGCAGCCCTTTCCGACCGGTCCGGCGCCCCGGCAAGGCCGCTCCCACTTGGACGGCGCCTTGCAGTAATTTGTCGCGTGTTGAGCAAAAAATTGGCACCACGCCCTCCTGTGGGAGCGGCCTTGTGTCGCGAAAGGGGCGCGCAGCGGCCCCAGCGAGCTCACGCCACGCGCAATTTCAGAACACCTTGAAAGGGATGGGCCTTCGACCCAACGCTGACCGGATCACACCTCTGAAGGGATCCCACTACCTGCGTGAAACAAGACCACAGATCAAGAGGCTTAGCCGCAGTGCTTGCGGCTGGCAGTCAAATGCAGAGCCCCGGCGCAGCATTGACGCCCTCTAGCGTCGCAAATGAAATGTCTTTTGCCGTGAGCAGAAAATCAATCATGTAAGGCACTTCGAGCATGTCGCTGCGAACCGCCGCGAACAGCGTAGCCTGCAACCCGTTCTCCCCCAGGCGCTTGGCGATGACATAGCCACGCGAGGTGTACTCATGCACGGCCCAGTTGGGCAGGCAGCAAACACCGCGACCGCTGGCCACGAGCTGCATCATCATGACGGTCATTTCCGAGGTGCGCACCTGAGCCGGCTCGATGTCGGCCGGATCGAGGAAGCGGGTGAAGATATCCAGGCGGTTTCGTTCGATCGGGTAAGTGATCAGGGTCTGACTGGCGAGGTCGGCGGGTTCCATAAACGGCTTGTCACGCAGCGTATGATGCTTGTCGATGGCCAGCAGGGCCTCGTAACCGAACAGCGGCACGTAGGTGATCCCCGGCAGGCTTACCGGGTCGGAGGTCACCACCAGGTCGAGGTCGCCGCGCTCCAGGGCGGGCAGTGGGGCGAACGACAACCCGGACGCCAGGTCCAGTTCCACCTCCGGCCAGTTGCTGCGGAACTCATCCACCGAAGGCATCAACCACTGGTAACAGCTGTGGCACTCGATGGCGATGTGCAGCCGATCGGCCGTGCCGCCCGCCAGTTTGCTCAGGTTGCGCTCCGTGGTGCGGATCAGCGGCAGCACCTGGTCGGCCAACTGCAGCAGCTTGAGGCCAGCAGTGGTGAAGCGCACTGGCTTGGACTTGCGCACGAACACGGGCATGCCCACGCGATGTTCCAGCTCGCGAAACTGGTGCGACAGCGCCGACTGGGTCAGGTGCAGGGACTCGGCGGCGTCGGGCAGGCTGTCCGTTTCGCGCAGGGCATGGAGTGTACGTAGGTGTCTCAAGTCGATCATGAGAAGTCGGCCAACGCTCAAGCCGCGCGATGCGCGGCGACAAGCGCGAAGGCTCGACAGCGGTAACTGGGAAGTGACATGAAAAATCCTGACGTTTGCCGGCCGTTAACGGGCCGAGAGTTCTCTGCGGACGATATCTGCGCCTGCACTCAGGGCGCTAAGCTTGCCTCTGGCTACCTCACGCGGTAAGGGCGCCATGCCGCAGTTGGTGCACGGGTAGAGCTTGTCGGCCTCTACGAATTGCAGGGCTTTTCGCAGGGTGTTGGCCACTTCCTCGGGGGTTTCGATAGTGTGGGTGGCCACGTCGATGGCCCCGACCATCACCTTCTTGCCGCGGATGAGTTCGATGAGGTCCATGGGGACGTGCGAGTTGTGACATTCCAGCGAGACGATATCGATACTGGATTGCTGCAGCTTGGGGAACGCCTCTTCATACTGCCGCCACTCTGACCCCAAGGTCTTTTTCCAATCGGTATTGGCCTTGATGCCGTAGCCATAGCAGATATGCACGGCCGTTTCGCACTTGAGCCCTTCAATGGCCCGCTCCAGGGTGGCTACCCCCCAATCGTTTACCTCGTCGAAGAAGACATTGAAGGCCGGTTCGTCGAACTGGATGATGTCGACACCGGCAGCTTCGAGTTCGCGGGCTTCCTGATTGAGGATCCTGGCGAATTCCCATGCCAGTTTTTCGCGGCTTTTATAGTGGCTGTCGTACAGCGTATCGATCATCGTCATCGGGCCAGGCAGCGCCCATTTGATGGGTTGCGTGGTCTGCTGGCGCAAGAACCTGGCGTCTTCGACGAACACCGGCTTTTGCCGGCTGACAGCGCCCACCACCGTCGGTACGCTCGCCTCATAGCGATCACGAATTCGGACGGTCTCACGCTTCTCGAAATCAACGCCGCTGAGGTGCTCGATAAACGTGGTGACGAAGTGTTGGCGGGTTTGTTCACCATCGCTGACGATATCGATGCCGGCGTGCTGTTGTTCCTGCAGTGCCAGCCGTAATGCATCGTGCTTGCCTTCGATCAATTCATCACCGTGCAACTTCCAGGGCGACCAAAGTGTTTCGGGCTGAGCAAGCCAGGCGGGTTTGGGCAAGCTGCCGGCAGTTGAAGTGGGTAGCAGTTTTTTCATGGGGGATGGCCTTGTGTATTAGGAAGATCAGCGCGCGTGGTTGGACGACCACTGTTCAAGCTTGGCGTGATAGGGCTTGATGAAATGCTCTTCGGCAAATCGTCCTTGTTCAATGGCCAGGCGACTCCGTTCTTCGCGGTCATACACAATGCGTGTCAATGAATAGTCCTGGTGCTTCAAACTGGGCTGATAGGATCTTCCTGCGGCAGAGTTGGCATTGTAGATTTCAGGGCGGTAGATCTTCTGGAAGGTGTCCATGGTGCTGACGGTGCTGATCAGCTCAAGGTTGGTGTAGTCAGCCAACAAATCACCGGTGAAATAAAACGCCAACGGCGCCGCGCTGTTCGGCGGCATGAAATAACGCACCTTCAAGCCCATCTTGTTGAAGTAGGCGTCCGTCAGCGAGTATTCATTTTGCTGGTACTCGATGCCCAATACCGGGTGCTGGTTTTCTGTCCGGTGGTAGGTCTTGCTGCTCGACACGCTGAGGCAGATGACCGGCGGCTTGTTGAAGTGCTGCTGGTAGGCGCTTGAGTTGACGAAACACTTGAACAGCTTTCCGTGCAGCTCGCCAAAGCCCTCTGGCGTGCTGAATGCCGGCTGGTGCTGGTTGTGCCCGAGCAGCAGCACGCTGAAGTCATAATCGCGAACGTAGGAAGAAAAGTTGTTTCCGACCATGCCATCAATGCGTTCATGGGTATGTTGGTCGATCACCGTGGTTTTCAATATTTCAATCAACGGCAGGGGCGTACCGCTGTGTTCCCCCTCTAGCGTCATCTCGGCCGTGATGATGTCGAGCTGAACCGAGTAACGGTCGCCGCGGGGATTGTCCCAGTGCGCCAACGCATTGAAGCGGTTGTCGATCATGCTCAAGGTGTTGCGCAAATTCTCTTGGCGGCTGCTGCCCCTCGCCAAGTTGGCAAAGTTGGTGGTGGTGCGGGTGTTTTCCGAGGGGCGATAGTGTTCATCGAAACGTATGCGCTTGATGGCAAATGTAAATTCAGTGCTCATTGTGATGAGGTGCCCTAATGCCTGATAGTTTACAGCGTCATGTGATTGTCGAGTGCTCGATGTATCCGTGTTTGCGCTGTTATTGGCAGGCATTCTAGGGCGCGCCCTTTCGTGGACCCTAATGAATTGATTTCGCAAAATCGTTAGTCATCTTCATGACGGCCGTGATAAACCTGCCTGCCTCTGCACCGCTGGCTAATACGTAAGGAAACACGCCATGTACGCACTACTGATCCTCGACATGCAGGTCGGCCTTGTCCACGGCCCGGAAAAACCCTGGCGCGGTGAAGCACTGATCGACACCTTGAATGGCCTGATGGCTAACGCTCGCGAGGCCGGCGCGCCGATTTTTCTGGCGCGTCACTTTGGCCCCGTCGGCTCGCCCATCGAGCCCGGCAGCCCGCTGACCGCGTTGATCGAAGAGCTGAAGCTCAACGGCGAGGAAGTGATCTTCGAAAAGACCCGACCCAATGCCTTCGCCCAGACCAGCCTTGCAGCGCAGCTACGCGATCGCGGTTGCGAGGGCGTGGTCATCACCGGCATGAAGACCCAGTACTGCGTCGACAGCACCACCCGCGCAGCGCGCGACGCAGGCTTCGAGACGGTGTTGATCGCCGACGGCCACACCACCTCGGATACCCCGCTACTCGATGCCGGGGCGGTCGTGGCCCATCACAATGCGACCTTGGCAGGCCCGTTCTGCCGGCTCGTTGAAGCCAAGGACTGGGCGTTCTGATGGCGTAGGCTGATCGACCCCAGCCGAGGCGATCAGCCTTGTGATCAAGCCGGTCACTGATAGCGAGACACGGGTTTGCTCAGCCCAAGATGCTCGCGCAAGGTACTCCCCGCATACTCCCGCCTGAACAAACCACGGCGCTGCAGCTCCGGCACCACCTTGTCGAGAAACCGCTCGGCACCGCCCGGCATGTACGGCGGCATGATCACGAAGCCATCCGCGCCTTGCTCCTCGAACCATTGCTCGATCTGGTCCGCGACCGTCTTCGGCGAGCCGATCATCTTGGCAAACGCCAGGCTCGATGCATACCAACGCCCCAGTTGCTCGAGCGTCCAGCCCGCCTCGATGGCATTGCCGATCACTACGTCGAAGCGGCCCTTGCTCCCGCGAATCTGCGCCCGGATATCCGGCACCCGCGCGTTGGGGTCATGCTGTGAAAGGTCATAGTTCATGCTCGCCGACATGAACGCCAAGCCACTGACCGGCAAGATCAGTTCGTCCAGCTCAGCCGCCAGGTCCTGCGCCTGCTGATCACTGTCAGCCACGATCGGATATAGCCCCGGCAACACCTTCACGGCATCTGCCGGCCGCCCAGCCGCGACCACCTGGCCCTTGAACTGCTTGTAGAACGCCTGGGCCTTTGCCAGCGTCGACTGCACGGGGAAAATCACCTCTGCATTGCGCGCTGCCAGCGACTGAAATGCGTCCGACACCCCAGCCTGGATCAGCACCGGATGCCCCTGCGGCGGGCGCGGCAGGTTGAGCGGCCCGCGCACCTTGAACCAGTCGCCTTGATGGTCCGCGTAGTGCAACCGGCTGGCGTCGACATAGCGCCCCGAGGCCTTGTCCGCCAGCACCGCGTCGTCCTCCCAGGTGTCCCACAAGCCGCGCACCACATCGAGAAACTCCGCCGCCTTGGTGTAGCGCTCGGCATGCCCCAGGTGCTGGTCGAAGCCAAAGTTGCGCGCCTCGCCGTCATTCACCGAGGTCACGGCGTTCCAGGCCGCGCGTCCTGCGCTGAAGTGATCGAGCGTGGCCAGCTGCCGGGCGACATGGTACGGCTGGTGATAGCTGGTCGAGACCGTCGCGCCCAAGCCGATGCGCTGGGTCAGGACGCTCAATGCCGAGAGCAACGCCAACGGCTCGGGCGAGCCGGTAGGGCGCCAGGTCACCGCCGTATCGAAGTTGCCACCGTGGATATCGTCCAGGGCCAGCTTGTCGGCGACAAACAGCATATCCAGCTTGGCCGCCTCGGCATGCTCGGCCAGGCGCTGGTAATAGCGGATGTCCAGCGCATTGCCACCCTGCGTCAGAGGGTGACGCCACCCGGCCAGGTGCGATCCGGCATGGCTGACGAACAGCGCAAGGTGCAGTTGCCGCGGCATCAGCCAACCCGCCCTGAACGCACGCGATGGGGGATGTCACCGCTGGCGGCCAGCAGCGCATCGACGGCGTCGATGATCGGCTGCGCTTCGGTCCGTACCAGCCAGTCGGGGCTGACCTGGGCGTAGTGCACCCGGCGATCGCGGCCAATCACCAGCACGGTCGGCTGCGGCAGCTCCCAGGTGCCGGTACCGGTGACCTCGCCAATGCCCGGGCCTTTGGCCAGTGAGGCCTGGCGCGAGGCGTCGTCGAAGCTGTAGAGGATGCCCAGGTGGCGGCCGAGGGCATTGTTGCGGTCACTGGCCACTTGCAACGTCAGCTGGTGACGGTCTCGGATCTCCACCAGCCGCCCGGCCACCTGCGGGCTCAGCGCCACCAGCGGCACGCCGCGCTTGCGCAGGGCCGGTTGCAGGTTGCGCTCGTAGTAGGGCAGGGCGATGTTGCAGGCCGGGCAGCCGGCGAAGCGGAAGAACACCAGCACGGCCGGGCCGTTGTCGATCAGCTCATCAAGGCCGAGCAGGCCGCCTTCGACGGTCTTCAGTTCGAACGCCGGCAGCAGGTCGCCGACCTTGACGAAGTGGCGCTGCGGGGCCTCGTCGACCAAGCGCTGGCGCTGGTCGATATTGACTTGCAGGGCGGCCGGGTCCCAGCTGCGCAGGCGTTCCGCGTGCAGGTCGGCGAGCAGTTGGTTGAGGGATTCTGGGTGTGGCTGCGGGTGCTCGCTCATCGGTGGACTCCTCGGGGCTGATCAACGTGCAGGCTCATCGTGAGG
The DNA here is from genome assembly GCF_900536025.1 of Pseudomonas reidholzensis. Classification (GTDB taxonomy): domain Bacteria; phylum Pseudomonadota; class Gammaproteobacteria; order Pseudomonadales; family Pseudomonadaceae; genus Aquipseudomonas; species Aquipseudomonas reidholzensis. Next base: position 174,972 of record NZ_UNOZ01000007.1, on the reverse strand, counting down.
CCTGCGAAGGGGTGCTGGCGGCGCCTTGGGCACGGGCGGCGTTGAAGCTTTTGTCGAAGCCGTTGGAGACGTCTACCGGGCGGCTGAGCACGCCTTCTTCACGGTAGATATCGGCGGTCTCCTGCAGGTTGGCGATCACCGCGTCGGTGATGTCCACGCGCTGGAAGTCAGTGTTGCTGGCCGAGGTCAGGTGCACCTCCAGCGGCAGCCCGGTGACCTTGGCCTGCGCTTGCGCATACTCGCGCGGGTGGCCGTTGGCCCAGCGATAGGCGCGCTCGATGCGCTTGACGAAGTCTTCCAGTTGCGGCCGTTTGGCCTCTATCGCCTGGGCCGTCGCGGCGAGGTACAGGTTGTTGGTCAGCAGGTCGTCACCCCGGCGCAGCACGCGGGCGCCGTTCTGGGTGATGGCGATGGTGGTGTACGGGTCCCAGGTCGACCAGGCGTCGGCATTGCCGCTTTCCAGGGCGCTGCGCGCATCGGTGGGCAGCAGGTTGACGAAGGTCACGTCCGAGGTGCGCAGGCCGACATCGCGCAGGGCCTTGATCACCAGAAAGTGGCCGATCGAGCCGCGGTTGGTGACGATGCGCTTGCCCTTGAGGTCGGCGGCGCTGTGCAGCGGGGAGTCCTTGGGCACCAGAATCGACGTCGAGAAGCGGCCGTCGGCGTGGGTAATACTGATCACCTTGAGCGGCGCACCGGCACCCAGGGCGAACACATACGGGGCATCGCCCAGGCCACCGACGTCCACTGCGCCGGCGTTTAGTGCTTCGCCCAAGGGGGCGGCAGCAGGGAATTCCGAAAAGTCGAGGGTGTAAGGGACGTCAGTCAGCTCGCCGGCGGCTTGCAGCAGCAGCTTGATGCCGGACTTCTGATTGGCGACGCGAAGCGGCTCGAGTGGCGCGGCACTGGCGAGGCCGGCGAACAGCAGGTTGCTGCCAAGGACCAGGGCGAGGATGGATCGCTGGGGCATGGAGGTACTCCTGGAGAGGTCGTGGTTGACGGCCTCCGCCAGGAATGGGGTCGGTTGCTAGTGAACTTAGCGTTATGAAGAGGGCTTGTGAAAGGCTTTATGGTTCTAAGCTAATTATGTGATTTGTATATTTATTGCGCTTTTCTGAATGCGCTAAGCGCATAGTGTGCCGTCAGCGGCGATAGTACCGGTGGTCGGCTTCATAGCGGTGGCGCATGGCGCGATCATGCCGGCGTTCCCAGTCCCGACGGCGTTCCATTTCGCGATGGTGCTGTTCACGGCGCCATTGTTCACGGCGCCAGTTGTCACGCCGCCAGTCGTCTCGGCGATCGTGCCAATGGCGGTCGTCGCGGTCGTCATGGGCAAGCAATGGCCCGGACGGTACACCGCTGCTGGCCAGGCTCGGCCATGGACTCTCGGCAACCTCGGCCGCCGCCGGCGCGGGCGCTGCCTGGGTTGCACTGACAGGCTTCATCTGTGCGGCGGATGCCGCGCCCATGGCCATGAACGCGAACAGGCCCAGCAGGAGGCTGCGTTGGACATTGAAATTCATGAGCGAAGACATCTCCTGGTCAACGATTGGACATGCGCTGGGGTAGGTTTCAGGACGCGCCTGACAGGTCCTCCCTGCGTATCCAGATAGACCGGTTAATAGGCAAAAGTTCTATCGGCGCCCGGATAAATAGCAAACAGCTCCAAGCTGCCATAGTGGCTCTTTCACCTGCCGCCCGGCTAAGATGACGCATCTCCCGTCCAGGGTCAGCCCGGGTTATCCCATGCAACAGTCACCTCCAGACGAAACCATCCGCGCGGCGCTGCAGAAGTCCCATGCCAGGCTGCGCAAGCAGCATGAACTGGTGGTCGAGTTCGGCGTGCGGTCGCTCAAGCTGTCCGATCTCGATGAGCTGCTGACCCTGGCCTGCTCAACCGTGGCCAGCGGTATGCAGACCCGCTTCGCCAAGGTGCTGACCCCCGTTGTCGATGAGGGCGACTTCCTCTTGTCGCATGGCGTGGGCTGGGATGACTCCGACATTGGCAGCGCCCGGGTGGGCGGCGATGAGGCCAGCCCGGCGGGTTTTGCTATTTCTACTTACCGGCCGGTGCTGTCCAATCACCTGGGCCAGGAGCACCGCTTCAGAACCCCCTCGCTGCTCAAGAAGTACGGCATCGAGCGGGCGATCAACGTGCCCATTCGGGGGGCGTCAATACCCTTCGGCGTGCTCGAAGCCGACAGTAGCGACGGTGATGACTTCATCGAGAGCGACCTGGTATTCATGGAAGGAATCGCCAACGTCATTTCCATGTCGGTCGAGCGTCTGGCGGCCGGCGCTGATGCGCACAAGCCCAATCCCTACTCAGAGAGCGTGCTCAACGCCAGTCCGGATTGCGTCAAGATCCTCTCGGCCAGCGGCGACATCGAGTTCATGAACGAAGCCGGGATGTGCCTGATGCACATCGGCGACCTGGCGCTGGTGCAAGGCAAACGCTGGTCGCGGCTCTGGCCCGAGGTGTCCACGGCGGTGGTGACGGAGGCCATCGACAAGGTTGGGTGCGGTGAATCCACCCGCTTCGAAGCGTTGTGCCCGACCGCGCAAGGTGAGCCGAAGTGGTGGGACGTCACCGTGGCGCCGATCTTCGCCGCCGACGGCAGTGTCGAGAAGATCATCGCGGTTTCTCGGGACATCACCGAGCGGCATCATCATGAAGCGCAGTTGCGCTCGCTGATCGATGCGCAGCACAGCAAACTCAGCGAAAGTGATTTCCACCTCGAAGAAATCCACCACCGGGTCAAGAACAGCCTGCACCTGGTCAATACCCTGCTGTTGCTGCAGGCCAACCTGGCGGCGGATGAGGCGGTCAAGCTGCAGCTCGAGACGGCCGCCGGGCGGGTAGTGACCATCGCCAGCGTGCACGAGCGGCTTTACCAGAATGCCGCTACCCAGGAGGTCCGCGCCTGTGATTATCTCGCCGCCCTGTTGGGCGACCTCGGTAAAGCGTTGGCCGACCGCACCATCCTCCTCGACGCAGACCCCTTCATCCTGCCGCCCGAGCGCATGGCCCCGCTGGGCCTGGTCATCTCCGAGCTGATCACCAACGCCCTCAAGTATGGCAAGGGGACCATTGGCGTCAGCGTCAAAGACGCGTTGGACCACGCGCTGATCACCGTGACCGATGAAGGTGACGGCTTCCCCGAGACCTATCCCACGCCCAGTGGCACCGGGCTGGGCATGCGCCTGGTCAAGAGCTATTCCGGCTACGGCAGCACGGCCATTACCGTCGATCGCCAGGTCGAAAAAAGCACGATCCGGGTCCGTTTCAAGCTGTGATCCACCCGCCGCGCCCATGCGTCGTGCCCCGTTGCCTGGCGCCCCCTGTATACCCCGCGCAAGCCATTGGTGCGGGGCCTATCGGTCACCGATCCAGCTGACTGAACTCCCGGCATCTGCGCTACGTCCCCCGAATGAATGACACACGATTCGGCACCTGCCGGGTCTTCATCATCGAGGAACACGACCATGGAACAGCGCGATCAAAGCCAGGGTTCGGCGCCGAACAGCACCCAGGATCATCTGCACGCCCTTACCGACGAAGCCGGTGCCCTGCTGGGGGAGGCCAAGACCCAAGGCACCGAGCACTTTGAGCACTACCGCGACACCGCAGCCGACCAGCTCGACTCGTTGAAGGAAGGGGCTCGCTCCGCCGCGTCGGCGTTGCAGGGCAACGATACCCTGGGGGTGTCCCACTACCTGAGCGAGGCGGCCGAGCACATCGGCAGCTTTGCCGAGCGCATGCGCCACGAGAGCGCCGAAGACCTGTTGCGGCGCGGCTCGCGGCTGGCACAGGACAACCCCGGGTTGTTCCTGGCGGGGAGTGTGGCGATCGGTTTCGCCTTGTCGCGCTTCCTGCGGGCCAGCGCCAACCACGCGCCGGCCGCTTCGGCGTCAGCGGCCCCCACGCCGGAGTTCGGTGCCAGCGCGCCCTACCAGAGCACACCGCCCAGCCCCGACCGCGCCAGTGACGTGTCGACCCACAAGCCCTACACCCCGGTCGACTCGGTCGGCATGGGCGGCGGCACGCCGGTTGGCGGCAGCCCATTCGAGCGTGACCCGCTCAAAGGAGGTGAGTGATGAACAAGGACCCTCTCCAAGTGACGCCTGCGCTGCACACACCGGCTGAAGATCCGGTCGGCGTCGGCGGCCTGCTGCGCCAATTGATGCGAGAAGTGCCCGAGCTGTTCAGCAAGGAGCTGGCGCTGGCCAAGGCGGAATTGCAGCACAACCTCACGGCCTTGAAGGCCGGCACTGCCGCCGTGGCGGCGGGCGCCATCGTGCTGCTGGCGGGGTTCATCATCTTGCTGCTGGCGGCGGTGTATGGCCTGTCGATGTTCGTCGAGCCCTGGCTGGCGGCAGTGATCGTCGGCGGGGTAACGGTGGTCATCGGCATGATCATGCTGCAGTCCGGCAAGAAGCAGTTCGACCCTGCGCAGCTGACACCCGATCGCACGCTGCATGCCATGCAGCAGGACAAGGACGCGTTGAAGAGGAAACTGCCATGAGTACCTCCTTTGAACATGACACCCACAAGGACCCCGACCTGCTCGAGCAGGAGATCAACGCCAAGCGTGAACACATCAGTGACCTGGTCGATGCCTTGGAGCAACGCCTGAGCCCGGGCCAGCTGATGGATCAGCTGCTGGCCTACAGCAAGGGCAATGGGGGCGAGTTCCTGCATAACCTGGGCACCACCCTGAAAAACAATCCTGTGCCCGCGACCTTGACGGTGCTAGGCCTGGCCTGGCTGGGCCTCAACCAGAATCGGCCGTTCAACCCAGGGCCGGCAACCGCTGGGCCTGGCATCGGGGAAAAACTCGGCGAGGCGGTGGACAGCGTCAAAGGCGCCTTCGCCCATGCTGGCGAAGCGCTGCACGATGCTGGCCACAGCGTGCGCACCCAGGCGCATGACCTGCGTGAGCGGGCCGGCGAGCTCGGGCACGGTGCCCGTGACTCGCTGGAGGGCTCTGCTGACAGCCTGCGCGGCGGCGCCCGGCAGATCGGCGCTCAGGCCTCGGCGCTGAAAGGGCAGTTCGATCATCTGCTCAAAGAGCAACCGCTGGTCCTCGCCGCATTGGGCATCGCACTGGGCGCAGCGCTGGGCGCGGCGTTGCCCGGCACGCAGAAGGAAGATGAGTTGCTCGGGGCCAGCAGTGACCGCTTGACCGACACCTTGAAGGCCAAGGGTGAGGAGGCCAAGCAGGCGATCACCGAGACTGTTCGGCAGTCGACTGCAAAGCCGGCGCCGGAGGGGACGCACCGGGCAGGGGAGAGTGATCCTTCTGCGGGGTTGGTGTTGCCGTCGTAGGTAAGCGCGGCATATAGCCTGAATCGGCTGGGGCGGCGAGACAGCCCCAGCCGGCTCACGCCAGCCGCAGCCGCATCAGCTTGGCCGCTTGCCGGACGCGTAGCGCTCGAGCAGCGGTTGAACGCTCAGGCCATGCACGACAATGCTCAACGCCACCACCGATAACGTCAGGTTGGTACTCGAGGCCGCGACCGCCGGCATCAGGTCGTGGTTGAGCGAGTAGAACAGGTAGTACAGGCTGCCGATGCCACGGATCCCGAACCAGCCCAGCAAGCCGCGCTGGCGCATGTCCAGCAGCCGTCGCCAGGGCACCATGAGGATGCTCAGCGGACGAATGAACACAAACAGCGCCCCGGCCACGATCAGTGCGCGCCAGTCCCAGTGCTCGAGCAGCACCACGCCTAGCAGGGTCACCAGAAACACTTCCATCGCCCGCTCCACCAGGCCGCCAAACGACAGCATGTCGCCGAGCATGATGCCCGCCGCGACCTGGGTGTCTTCCAGCGTTGTCACATCGCCTTTGACGGCATGCTCGGGCGCCACGTGCTGGTGGCCGACCACCGGCTGCACCAGGTGTTCGGCGGGTTTATGCGAGCGGGTACTGGTGTGCACTTCGGCTTGCCGCAAACCCAGGCCTGCGGCAAATACCGCGAGAAACCCATAGCCATGGATCAGCTCGGCCACCACGTAGGCCATGGCGATCAGGGCCAGGGTCAGGTAGTCGTTGGGCGAGACGGTGCTGTCGTCGTGCTGGATACGCAGGTACAGGGTCAACTTGCCCAGGCCGCGGCCCATCCAGTAGCCGCACAGCAGGCCCGCCGGCACCGCCCAGAGCACGTCCTGCAACAGCCAGTCAGTGAACCACGGGGTGCCGCTGGCCTGATTCTGCAGCAACAGGCCGAGGATCACGAAAGGGAAGGCCACGCCATCGTTCAGGCCCGCTTCCCCCGACAGGCTGAAGCGCACCCGGTCATAGTCCTGGGCGTCGCTGACCTGCACCAGGGTGGCCAGCACCGGATCGGTGGGCGCCAGAATGGCCCCGATCAGCACCGACACGCCCCAGCCCATGTTCAGGCCGTAGTGCAGCAGCAGGCTGACCCCGCCGATGCACAGCAGCATCACCGGCCCGGCCAGGCAGAACGCCACCCGCCAGCTGTGGCTGCTCAGCGGCAGGCGCAGCTTGAGGCCGCTGACAAACAGCGAAAACAGCACGGCGACTTCGGTGAGGTGCTCCATCCAGCCGCTCGCCTGGGCCAGGTCCAGTTGCAGCAGCCCCAACCCTGCAGGGCCAAGCGCAACTCCCAGGCCCAGGCAGACCACCGAGGTGGTGACCGGTATCCAGCGCAGGTAGGACGAGGTCAGCGCCAGCAGCAGCAAGACGGCACCGAGCATGGCGACCCAGACGATGAAGCTCATGTGCGGCCGCCTCTGAATCATACGGTTGTGGGTCTTAGATTCAGACTCTCGGCAACCTTGACGCGTTCCTTTGTCTTACCTGGCGCAAAGAAGCTCGGATTTAAAAGTCATAGCGCAGATTGAGCGTTGCGTTTCTAGGCGCCCCATAGTGCCCATAGTTGCCCGCCAGGCCCGCGTAGTAATGCTTGTCGAAGAGATTTTCAAGATTCAGCGTCGCCGCGAGATTTGCGTTGAGCTTATAGCGCGCCATGAGGCTGGCGACGGCGTAGTCGTCCTGAACGATGCGGGTGTTGTAGCTGGTCTTCATCGACTGCTGCGCGTTCCAGTTGACCCCGCCGCCGACGGTCAGGCGGTCCCACTCGGCGGGCAGGCGATAGGTCGTCCACAGGCGGAAGGTGTCCAGCGGCAATTGTGGGGTCAGACGCGTGCCGCTGGCATCTTCGGTGCGCGAATGGCTGTAACCGGTATGCACGTTCCAGCCCGGCAGTACTTCGCCCGCCAGCTCGAGATCGATACCTTTGGTTTTGGCACCGCTGACCGCGCGGTAGGCATTGTCGGTGCTGCCGGACACCAGGAAAAGTCCATCCCGTTCCGCCAGGTTGTCCCGTTTGATCAGGTAGACCGCCGCGCTGCTGTTCAGGCGGCCTTCCAGGAACTCACCCTTCCAGCCCATCTCGTAGTTCAGGCCCACGACCGGGTCGAGTACCTTGCCGGTGCGATCGCGAGCAGTCTGCGGTTTGAAGATGTCGGTGTAGCTGGCGTAGATCGATTGTTCCGCTGTCAGGTCATACACCAGGCCGGCATAAGGCGTGACTTCGCCGCGCTCGTGCAGGGCCGACGGGCTGCTCCTGCCGCCGGGGGTGAGTACTACCTGGATGGAGTCATACCGGTAGTTGGTACCGCGAGCCCCGAGGATCAGGTGCAGATCGTCGGTGAAGTTGAGCCGGGTAGCCAGGAAGTAACCGGTCTGGCGAATGAACACGTCGTAGTCCAGCAGGGGCGAGTAGCTGCTGGGCTCGCTGATGCGGTTGTCCCAGGTATAGAAATTGAAATTGGCGGGGCCGGCGGTACCGGTGAAGTGGTTGTTTTCGTAGTCCAGATAGTCGAACCCGGCGATGACCTCGTGCGACTGACCAAGCAGCTCGAACGGCCCCTGCAAGGTAACGTTGAGGCCTTTCTGCACTTGGTGGGCAGACACCTGCAGCAAGTCAGCCATCGCGCTGCCAGTCGCCTGGTCGAGGGTGGAAACGCCGGCGCCGGTCCGGTAAAACGCCGACAGCGAGTCCCGGTCGACGTCCATGTAGTTAGCGGCCAGCTTCAGTTGCCAGCCGTTTGCGAGTTCCTGGTCCAGGCCCAGCGAGTAGTTCTTGGTGGTCAGGTCTTCATACATCCAGCGCGGGCCGGAACTGGTCGAACGGGAAAAATCGGTGGCCGCGCCGTTGCTGAAAAACAGCGGAACACCGGGCGCGCCATCGGCATCGTACGTCTGGTAGTCGACGCCAAGGCGCAGGGTAGTGGTGTCGCTCAGGTCTGCTTCGAGTACCCCATACAGCAGGTCGCGCTCCTGTTTGTACCAGTCCATGAAGCTGTGGTTGGTCTGTTTGGCGGCGACCATTCGGCCACGCAGTTTGCCGCTGTCGATCAGTGGGCCGGAGACGTCCGCCTCGGCGCGGTAGTAGTCCCAGGAGCCGATCCCAGCCTGAACGTAGGACTGGAACTCGCGCGTCGGCCGCTTGCGCACCAGGTTGACCACGCCATTGGGCTCACCCGCGCCGGTCATCAGGCCGGTGGCGCCGCGGACGATTTCCACGCGGTCGAACAGGGCCATGTCGAGCAGGGTGCTGGGCATGTTGCGGGTCAGGTATTCCTGGGTGGTGTTGACGCCGTCGAGTTGGTAGGTGCTGATCTCAGAGCCACGCGAGTAGATATGAAAGCGCTCGCCGCCGTCCTGGGACATGGTGATACCCGGGTTCTGCTTGAGCACATCGGTCACGCTTGCGAGGTGCTGGTCGTCCATCTGCTGACGGGTGATGACACTGATGCTCTGTGGCGTTTCGCGAACCGAAAGGTTCATGCGGGTTGCAGTACTGGTCACGCCGGTGGTGTAGGAACCGGTGCCTTCGGTGGTCGCTCCCAGGCCGTGGGCATCGACGCGGGTCGCGTCGAGGGCGAGGGCCTCGCCACGCGGTGCGCTTTCCAGGGTCAGCACGCCTGGGCCGGTGCGGCGCCAGACGATGCCTGTGCCTTGCAGCAATTGGTCAAGCGCCTGGGGCAGGGTGTAGCGACCTCGCAAAGCGGGGGCCGAGTGGTGCTCGAAGACCTGGTCGTTGGTGTATAGCAACTGCTGGCCGGTGGCGATCGACAGCGCCGTCAGGCTTCGGGGCAATGCACTGGCAGGCAGGTCGAGTGAGTACTGCCGTTGATTGCTGGTGACCGCACTCGCCGCCGGCTCGGCTGCGTGCGCGAAGAGCGGTGCTCCCAGCAGAAACACATAGCTGATGGCCGCAGCCTTCACGTAGCGGTCTGTCGACAGCCGTTCAGTGGCAATAACACCCATTCCCCGGTACTCCCTTTCCATCGTGTCGTGCGCAAATGCAATTCATTCACGTTCGCATGGATAACGAAGCATGGTTGGGGTTACCCCCAGTGGCTGAGCAAATATTTTTCGCTTTGAATTCGTATTGGCTGTTCTGGGCCTGCTTTGCAGCCCTTCGCGGGCAAGCCCGCTCCTACAAGTATTGCGCTGACCCTGAGAGCGGCGCGCTTCCTGTAGGAGCGGGCTTGCCCGCGAAGGGCCGCAAACCGGCCCCAGGATCTGGAGTAGCCAGGGCTGTTTGTGCCTCAGCGCAGCAGCACCACACCCAAGCCGATTTCCTGCACCTCCACACCCAAGGTGTCATGCAACGCCCGCAACGCCGCGCCGCGTTCGCGGGTGCTGAACACCCCGGAAACCGGCAGCTCGGCCAATGCCGGGTTACGAATGAAAATGTACCCGGGGTGATAGCGTTCCAGCTCGCTAATAACCGCCTTGAGCGGCGTGCGGTAGAACACCAGTTGGCCCTGGCGCCAGGCGTCCACCGTCTGCGCATCGAACGCGTCAGGCGGCGTCAGGCCATCGGCCAGCAGTCTGCTCTGCTGCCCAGGTTCGAGTACCGCGACCTGGCCGGCGCCGCTCAGCTCGACGCGCCCTTCGAGCAGGCTCACGGTGGCCTGTTGCGCTTGCAGGCGAACGTTGAAGCGGGTGCCGGTGACTTTCACCTGGCCAAACGGCACGCTGACGATGAAGGGCCGGTTCGGATCTTTGTGCACCGCGAACCAGGCTTCGCCGCGGATCAACCGAACCGTGCGCCGACCCTCACTGAAGTCCACATCGATGGCGCTGTGGGTGTTGAGTTCGACGCGGCTGCCATCGGCCAGCTCGACGCTGCGACGTTCGCCCACGGCGGTGTGATAGTCGCTGCCCAGACCGTCCAGTGCGTCTTGCTGCCAGAGCGCACCGAGGGTCACGCTCGCAACCAGGCAGGCGGCCAGCGCCAGTTGCTTGAAGCGCCGGTGTGCGCCATGGCGGCTGTGCCAGCGGGCCTGTTGTTCGGCGCGCACACGGGCCACCGGCATCGCCAGTTGCCCCCATAACTGCAGCGTCTCGGCCCAGGCGTGGGCGTGTAGAGGGTCGGCGGCGAGCCAGCGGCGATGGGCATCACGCAGCGCGTCATCGGCGTCGGCTTCGCGCAGCCGCACATGCCACAGTGAGGCTTGTTCGTAGAGGGCTTCGGGGATTTCGGCGCGCTGATTCATAGGCGGCCTCTGGGTGACGATGGGCAAGGCATCATGGCGCTCCTCGCGCATCGGTCAGGCGCTGGCGGCAATGCTGCATCGCCTTGGCGATGTGCTTCTCGACGGTGCTGACGCTGATGTTCAGGCGCTCGGCGATCTCCCGGGCGCTCAGCTCTTCACCGCGGTAGAGCAGAAACACCGCCCGGCACTTTTCCGGCAGGTCGCGCACGGCATCCGCCAACAGTTGCATCTCTTGCTGCACGACGGCTGCCTCGTCCGGCGTGGTCAGTGGGCACTGGCTGGCCTCTAGGTCGGCGTCGTCGCTGAAGTAACGGCCATGCATCTGTTCGTGGCGCTGCTTGTCGAGCAACAGGTTGCTGGCGGTGCGGTAGATATAACCCAGCGGGTTGTCCGGCAGCTTGGCGGCATGTCGGGCGACCCGCAGCCAGGTTTCCTGGACGAGGTCCGCCGCCGTGGAGGCGGAGCCGGTCTTGCGCTGCAGGTAGCTTTTGATCTCTTCGTAGTGAGTCTCGACGAGTCGAGTCAGCGGAAGACGTTCGCGGGGGGCCATGATCGGAACTGGACGGTCGCTTGGGAAGTGCGCCGAACTGTATAGAAGTCGATATTGATTCTCAACTACGGGTTGCAGTGTTGTGCGCCAAAGCAGCACGCCGGCGTGCGACGCGGTATTCTCTAGCGCCAGGCGTTAACCGTGCCAATTGCCTGACGATGCTGAGGCCATTGATGAGTCAAGACACCCCGCACTATCCCTCCGGCAGCCAGGCCGCCAGCGCGCAGCAGGAGCCCGAGGCGTTCCCCACCGACGCGGCCGAGCGCTTGCAGTTGGCGCTGGACGCCGGGGCCATCATCGGTACCTGGGTCTGGGACATCCCCAACGACTGCGTCAGGGCCGACGCGCGGTTTGCCCGCTCGTTCGGGCTGCCGGCCGATCAGTGCATGGCGGGTATCAGCCTGGAGCGGGCGTTCTCGTCGATCTATCCGCAAGACCGCGAGCGGGTCGCTGGCGACATTGCCCAGGCCATGGCGCGCGGTGGGGCCTTCCGCTGTGAGTACCGGGTGCGGCAGGACGACGGCGGCTACCGCTGGGTCGAGGCCAACGGCCGTGCCGAGCTGAACAGCGAAGGCCGCGCCGTGCGCTTCCCCGGTGTGCTGATGGACATCGAGTCGCGCCGCGTTGCCGAAGCCGAGCGCGACCGCATGTCGGCCTTGCTGCGCACCTTTGCCGCCGCCGTGCCCGGGGTGGTGTATGCCAAGGACCTCGAGGGGCGGATGCTGGTGGCCAACCAGGGCACCACGCAACTGATCGGCAAGCCCCCCGAATTCTACCTGGGCAAGACGGACCTGGAGTTTCTCGAGGACAAGGCCCAGGCGCGCCAGGTCATGGCCACCGATCAGCGGATCATGCATGGCGGCAAGGCCGAGCAGATCGAAGAGCAGGTCGACATGCCGGATGGCTCGGCGACCATCTGGCTGTCGGTGAAGGCGCCGCTGCTCAGTGACAGCGGGGAGGTCATGGGGCTGATTGGCTCGTCCATCGATGTAACGGCACGGAAAAACGCCGAATCGGCGCTGGTCGAGTTCAACCACACCCTGGAGGCGCGCATCAGCGACGCCATTGCCGAGCGTGAAGCGGCCGAGGCGGCGCTGCGCCAGGCCCAGAAGATGGAAGCCGTGGGGCAGTTGACCGGCGGCATCGCGCATGACTTCAACAACCTGCTGGCGGGGATCACCGGCAGCCTTGATCTGATCAGGCTGCGCTTGAACCAGGGGCGCGTGGCCGACATCGAGCGCTACCTGGCGGTTGCCCATAGCGCGGCCCAGCGTGCCGCCGCCTTGACCCACCGCCTGCTGGCGTTTTCGCGCCGGCAGACGCTGGTGCCGGTGGCCACCGATGTGAATGCCTTGATCAGTGGCATGGAAGAGCTGATCCAGCGTTCGGTAGGGCCGTCGATCGATGTGCAGGTCGAGCTCACCGGTGGTTCCAGCACCTGCCTGATCGACCCCGCACAGTTGGAGAATGCCCTGCTCAATCTGTCCATCAATGCCCGTGACGCGTTACCGGGGGGTGGCAGGATCCTGATCACGACGTCCAATCATCAGCTCGAGCCTGGGCCCGAGCTTGATCCAGAGCTGAGCCCAGGGGCGTACCTGACCATCTGCGTCGCGGATAACGGCGTGGGCATGAGCGCTGAGACCGTGGGCAAGGCCTTTGAGCCGTTTTTCACCACCAAGCCGGTAGGCGCCGGTACCGGGCTGGGCTTGTCGATGATCTACGGTTTTGCCAAGCAGTCGGGCGGCCAGGTGAAGCTCCAGTCCTCGCCCGGCGACGGCACCCGCGTGTACCTGCAGTTACCCAGCCATGCTGTCGCGGCGCCAGCGCCCGGGCAACAGCTGGCGAAGGCCGAGGTGCCGTTGGCGGCGTCGGGCGAGACCGTGCTGGTGGTCGATGACGAGTCGTCGGTGCGCATGTTCGTCAGCGAGACGCTGAGCTGCCTGGGCTATGTCGTGGTCGAGGCGGCGGACAGCCTGGCCGGGCTGCAACTGCTGCGCTCGGATACACGTATCGACCTGCTGGTCACCGACATCGGCCTGCCGGGTCCGATGGATGGCCGACAGATGGCCGAGGCGGGGCGCCTGTCGCGGCCGGGGCTGCCGGTAGTGTTCATGACCGGCTATGCGCAGCCGCTGCCGCACGAACCGCTGCCGCCGTCGACGGCGATGCTGACCAAGCCGTTTGCCCTGGAGTCGCTGGCGTTGCAGGTCAATGCGCTGCTCAGCGCCGCTGTGGCCAGCCGGCAAGACTGACGCCATCGCGGGACAAGCCCCAATGCCAGGCAGTTAAGGCTTCACCGCCTGGCCTGGGGCTGCTTTGCAGCCCTTCGCGGCGGTCCGGCGTCCCGGTAAACCCGCTCCCACAGGGCCCCGCGCCGTTCTAGAGGTAAGCGCTTTCCCTGTGGGAGCGGGTTTACCCGCGAAGGGTCGCAAAGCGGCCCCAGCCTCTCAGGCACCCACTACAGGTACGGTCAGAAGCTGTACTTGAAGCTGGTCATCACATTGCGCGGTGCGCCGTACACGCCATACAGCCCCGACTGGCTGTAGTACTCGCGATCGAACACGTTATTAAGGTTGACCGAGGCACTGAGGTGCTGGTTGATGTCATAGCGGGCCATCAGGTTGGTGACCGCATAGCTGCCCTGGCTGAACGTGTGCAGGTCGGCGCCGACTTTGCTCTGCCAGTTCACCCCGCCGCCCACGGTGAGCTTGTCCAGCGGCCCGTGCAGGCGGTAGCTGGTGAAGGTCTTGAAGCTGTTGCGCGGCAGGTTGGTGTTGATGCGCTGGTCGTCGGCATCTGTGGTCACCGAATACGCATAACCGGCCGAAGCCTGCCAGCCTTCGGCGAGCTCGCCGTTGAGCTCCAGCTCGATACCCTTGGAGGTGGTGTCCTGTTCGGCGCTGTAGACGTTGTCGTGTTGCCAGATCGCCAGGTTGTCCTGCTCGAGCTTGAACACCGCCAGGCTCGAGTTGAGCTTGCCGTCGAGGTGGCTGCCCTTGAGGCCGATCTCGTAGCCGACGCCTTGCATCGGGTCGAGCGGTTGGTTGGCTTCGTCGGTGACCCACGACGCTTGCGGGTTGAAGATCTTGGTGTAGCTCGCGTACACCGACCAGGTCTGGTCGAGGTCGTAGACCACCCCGGCGTAGGGGATGAACACACCGCTCTCTTTACGCTTGACCTGGGTTTCTGCGCCACCGTAAGGGCGGTCCGAGGTGTCGCGTTTCCAGTCGATGACGCGGCTGCCGAGAATAAGGCTGAGGTCGTCGGTGACGCTGAAGCGCGAGGTCAGGTAGGCCGCGTACTGGTCTTCGTCGATCGACGACTTGCCGCTCTCGGTGAAGGCCGCCTTGGCCGAGTCGCCATCCCAGTCGAACAGGTTGTCGATGGCGCCCGCCGGCGAGCCTGCGTAGTCGTAGCGCCAACCGCCCCAGCTCGGGGTGCTCTCCTGGTACTGCGACAGGGTCACACCGGTGATCAGCTCATGCTCGCGCCCGAACAGGCCGAACGGGCCAGTGACGTACACATCGAGATTGTCCTGGCGCGGAGTGCCGGAGAAGCGCACTGGCAGCTGGGTCAGGCCGCTGCCATCGGGGTTGAGATCGCCCATGGCAAAGTTGAACACTTCGTCGAACTTGTTTTCGGCGTGGGTCAGCTCGACCTTGCCGCTCCAGCCGTTGCCCAGTTGCTGCTCGATCGAGGTGAAGAAGCTGGTCTGCTCGTGGTCGTTGTACGACCAGTCTGGCGCGGCGTTCAGGGAGCGGCTGAGGTTGGTGCGCTGGCCAGTGCTGAAGCGCGTGGGCAGGCCGGAGCGCAGCGGCGAGTCGACATCGCTGCGCAGGTAGCTGAAGCCCATGGTCAGCAGGGTGTCTTCGCTGAGGTCGAATTCGGTGATGCCGTAGATCAGCTGCGACTGCTGGTTGTAGCGGTCGATCCAGGCTTTTTCGGTCTTGTAGTCGGCGACGAAACGCCCGCGCACGTTACCGGACTCGGTCAGCGGCCCGGACACGTCAAAGCCCGTGCCGTAGCGGTCCCAGGTGCCTGCTTCGCCGGTGATGCTGGCCTGCGCTTCGGCGGTGGGGCGTTTGCGGATCAGGTTGATGGTCGCCGACGGGTTACCCATGCCGCTGATCAGGCCGGTGGCGCCGCGCACCACTTCGACCCGGTCGTACATGGCCATGCTCTGCGAGTAGTTGTCGAGGCGGGTGCTGGTCGGCACGCCGTCGACCTCGTAGTTCTGGATGGCGAAGCCGCGCGACCAGTAGGCATCGGTCTCCGCGCCGAGGCCATCGCGGATGACGATGATGCCGGGGGTGGCTTCGAGCGCGTCGGTGAGGGTGGTCAGGCGCTGGTCATCCAGGCGCTGGCGGGTCATCACCGTCATCGACTGCGGGGTTTCTTGGGGCGTCAGGTTCAGGCGCGTCGAGCTGCTCGACGAATAGGTGGTGTAGAGCCCGGTGCCTTCGGTGGTCGAGCCCGGCGCCTTGCCGGAAATCGACACCGCGCCCAGCTCCATGGCCGTGCTGTTGCTGGCCTGCAACGAGTAGTTGCCGTTGGCGCTGCGGCTGGCTTGCAGGCCGGTGCCGGCGAGCAGGATGGCCAGGCCCTGGTCGACGTCGAAGTGACCCTGCAGGCCCGAGGTGCTGCGCCCTTCGGTCAGCGACGTGGGGTAAGACAAGAGGATATGTGCGGCCTGGCCGAAGCGGGTCAGGGCAGGCGCCAGCGGCCCGGCAGGGATGTCGAAGTCCTGCTGGGCCTGCTCGGCGGCGGTGGCCCAGGTCGGCAGCATCAGCAGCGGCGCACCCGCGCCCATGCAGGCGATGCCTTGCACCACGGCGACGGCGAGTTTGTGCTTGACCGAAAGGTGCCAGCCCTGGCGTTTGCGAGCGGTGAGATTCACGCGTTTTTCCCCATTGCAGTAAGTGTCTGGGGGTTAAGTCTCGCGAGAAACCAAATCGGACCACCCATGCGCAACTTTTTTTCAGCGTCAGGCCAGCCGCGGTTTCAGGGTCACCCAGTAGCGGGTGAAGTGCTGCACATCGAGCTGCAAGGTGTCGGCGACAGCAAGAAGGATTTTTTCGGTATTGTCCAAGGGGAAGGTGCCCGACACGCGCAGGTCGGCCACGGCCGGGTCGCAGGCCAGGTGACCGCGGCGGTAGCGGCCCAGCTCATCGAGGAACTCCGCCAGGCGCTGGCCCTGGGCAACCAGCATGCCCTGGCTCCAGGCTGGCGGCGCAAGTGCCACGGGCTGCCGGGCGGTGATCTGCTGGCGGCTGAAGCTGGCTTGCTCGCCAGCGTTCAAGGTGACGGGCTGATGGGCGAACAGGGCAGGGCTGATCATCAGCTCACCCTGGTAGACGCTCACCTGGGTAAGCCCGGCCCGCTGCCGCACGCTGAACTGCGCCAAGGCCGATTCGAGCCGGCCCTGGGCCGTTTCGACCGACAGCAAACGGCCATCGGCGAGGGTGTCGCGGGTGACCAGTATCTCGCCCCGCAGCAGCGTGATGCGTCGGCTGTCACGCGCGAAGGCGACGTTGATGGCGCTGTCGGTGTTGAGCTCGACCTGGATATCGGCGGCCAGCGCCAAGCGCCGCTGCTCACCGACGCGGCTGTGGTAGTCGGCGCTCCAGTCCTGCACCAGCGCGCTGTCTTTGAGGTACCAGGCGCCGGCACCCGCCGCCAGCAACACGCTCAACTGCTTAAGTGCGGTGCGCCGCGACGCGCCTGGGTGCAGCGCCGCGCGGGCGAGGGTGCGCTGGCCGGGGCCGCGCATTTCACCCATGCGCTGGGCGAAGACCTCGGCGCGTCGCCAGGCGTGTTCGTGCATCGGGTGGGCCTGGCGCCAGCTCATCCAGGCGGCAAACGTGGCGTCGCTGACATCCTGCTCTTGCAGTTCGAGCAGCCAGTGCATGGCCTGTTCGGCTACCTCGGCGGAGATCGAAGCGGGGCTGGCGGCGGTCATGCCAGGTCCAGGCTGTCATCGAGCATGATGCACAGAGCTCCGGCCTTGCCGATGTAGCGCTTCACCGTGGTGATCGACACGTTGAGCCGCTCGGCGATTTCCCCATGCCCCAGACCCTCCAGCTGCGACAGCAGAAACGCCTCGCGCACCGGCCGCTCGAGGCCTTCGAGGATCGTGTCGAGGGCGATCAGGGTTTCCAGCAGGATGGCCTGGGTTTCCAGGCTGGGCGCGACCTGCTCGGGCATTGCCGCGAGTGCCTCGAGGTAGGCACGCTCGAGTTTCTGCCGGCGGTAGTGGTTGCACAGTACGCTCTGCGCCACCTTGGCCAGAAAGGTCCGCGGCGCATGCAGGTGCGGCACCTGCTCCTTGGCCAGCAGCCGCATGAAGGTGTCCTGCGCCAGGTCCGCTGCGCTCTGCGAGCAGTTGAGCCGGTGCCGGAGCCAGGTCTTCAGCCAGCCGTGCTGCTGGCGGTAGAGCAGGGCCACATCACAGAAGCTGCTGTCAGGGGATGGGAGCATGGTGGGAGGGCGCCAGATGAGTCGATATCGCAAACGATAATACTTATCATATATACAGGCCGGGTATGCCTGCAATATGCGCGTGTCGGGCGCTGCGTTATGATCCGCGCCCGTGAAGGAGGAGCCCCATGGCCAAAGACATCGACAACCCCTGCGTCTCGCTGTGCCAGCTCAACAGCGAGCTGTGCGTGAGCTGTGGCCGCACCCGCGAGGAAATCCGCAAATGGCGGGGCATGAAGCGGCCGGAAAAGATGGCCACCGTGCAGCGCGCGGCAACGCGGATGAAAGCCATCGTCAAGAAGAACGCCAAGCGCCAGACGGGGGAGTGAGGGGCGCCATCAGCGCAGGTAGGTCGGCATGCTCCATGCCCCGTACCTGAACCCGCGGCAGCGGTTGTAGCCATTGCGGTAGCTCAGCACGAAACGCATCCCGTCCCACACCCAGTAAGAATGCAGCTGGCAATCCCCCAGCGCCCGCCGCAGCTGCCATGAGCTGATCTGCGCGTAGCGCCGGTCGAACTGGGTGCCGGCCTCGGTCACCAGTTGCGCCAGGTACGGCGGCCGGTCCTCGACCACCCAGAACCCCGTGGCGGTGTTGAAGCTGTTGGCCGAGCACTGCGTACTGACCACCAGCCGATGTTCGTCGAGCCGCTCGATCGTCAAGGGCTTGGCGCTGTTCCCTGCCTCAAGATCAGGGCAGGGGTGCAGGGTATTGACGGTTTTGGCCAGCGCCTGGCGCAACGCTGGGTCATCCGCCAACTGGGCATCGCCCGGGCGGTTTTCCACCAAGGGCGGATGCTCGACCGCCGGTGGACGAGGGCGGGGCCGGGGGACCCACTCCTCATTCTCGTCGCCCTTTCTGATCGCCGCCCCCGGCGTGCCGAGGCGCTCCTGCAGTTCGTCCATCTTGATCAGTACGGCGGCGGCGCCCGCATCGGACAAGGTCCGTGAGCTGCCCTGGCGATCGACAAAGGTGATCTCGGCGCTGCCGGACAACCTGCCCATCAGTGCCTCGACCTGGTCCTCGGAGAGCGAGAAGCTGGTGTCGCCATCTTGGTTCAGCTCGCCCAGGTCGGCGCCGTCGATCATCAGCCTGACCGGCACCACCGGCGGCTCGGCCTTGATGTCGGCGTACAGCAGATAGCCACTGATCGGCGCATCGGGGCCCGCCTCGCGTTGCAAGGCCAGGCTGACGCCATCGATGCCGTCGCCCGGCGAGTAGCCCATGGCCAGGCATTCATCGGTCTTGTTGCAGGCCAGGTCCCAGTCCTTGTGCGAGAACTGCAAGCCCTCGTCAGGCACCTGGGCGTGGCCAAGCGCGCTCATGGCCAGCAGTGGCCAGAACAGAAAATGCGGTTTCATCGACGTCCTTGTAATGCCCATGGAGCGGTTGCTCAAGCGACCTGCATCACTGCTCGGCAGTGCCCGTCGTGTCCTGTGCGGACTCGGCGGCGAGCTTCTCGCGATCCGCCTTGCAGATGTACTTGGGCTTGCTCTTGGGCGCCAGCTTGGCGCTGGCCTTTTTGGCGTTGGCTTTCAGCAACTGATTGATTTTCTTACGACGATTCACGTTTCTCTCCGCTTGCAAAGGTCCAGTCGGCGCGAACAACAGCAACCTTCACCCGATCCGCCAAGATACCAGTGTTGTCGGCAGTCTCCAATTGCTCGGCGCCCGGCATCGACGTTACACTTGCTAATAATTCCTATTAGCAAGCAGGGCTACGCTCTCCATGAATGCTCCTCCCAGCGCTCCTGTTCCGGGTTCTACCCTGGAGGACCTGTACCGTGCCAACCACGGCTGGATGCAGCGATGGCTGCAGCGCAAGCTGGGCAATGCCAGCGACGCTGCGGAGCTGGCCCAGGACGTTTTCGTCAGCCTGCTGAGCACGCCACGGGTGTTCAACGATGCCGAGCATGCACGTGCCTACCTGGGGCGGATGTCGCGCAGTGCCTGCGTGGACTTCTGGCGCCGCCGGCGGATCGAGCAGGCCTACCTCGAGGTGCTGGCCGCGCAGCCCGAGCACCAGGTGCCGTCGCTCGAGCATCAGGCGATCATCCTGGAAACCCTCGGCCAGTTGCAGGCGATGCTCGAACGCATGCCCAAGCGCGTGGCGGAGGCGTTTTGCCTGGCGCAACTGCAGGGCATGAAGCAGCGCGAGATCGCCGAGCAACTGGGCGTCAGCGAGCGCAGCGTCAACAAGTACCTGGCCCAGGCGATGTACCAGTGCCTGCTGCTGGAAGTCGAGCTGGATGTGTCGCTGACATGAGCAAGGCGCCCCTCGACCACCGCGTGTTGCAGGCGGCCGCCAGCTGGTTTGCGCGCCTGCATGCCGCGCCGGATGACGCCGCAACCCAGGCCAAGTGGACGGCCTGGCTGGCAGCGGACGCCCAGCATCGGCTGGCCTGGCGCTATGTCGAGGGGATCAACCAGCGGTTCGGCAACCTCGACCGTGACGCTGACCAGGCGCATCAGGTGTTGAGCAGCCTGCGTCGCGATCAGCAGTCGCGCAGAGCCCTGCTTGGCAGCCTGGGCGTGGCCGGTGTTGGCAGCCTGTTGGCCTGGGCCGGCTGGCGCCAGGGCTGGGTGGCCTCGCCGCAGGCCTGGTTCGCCACCTATCGCACCGGCCTGGGCGAGGTCCGGCCGCTGACCCTGGCCGATGGCAGCCGGCTGTGGCTGAACGGCGGGACGGCGCTGGACGTGCAGTTCGACGACCGCCTGCGCGCGTTGCGCTTGTACCGCGGCGAGCTGCTGATCGAGACCGGCGCCGATGCGCGGCCACTGCAGGTGGTGACCCGTGCCGGCCGCATGCAGCCACTGGGCACGCGCTTCAGCGTGCGTGACCAGGGGTTGCAGACCACCTTGAGCGTGTTTGCCGGGGCGGTGCAGGCCACCTGCGCTGACAGTGGCCGGCGGGTGCGGGTAGAGGCGGGGCAGGCGATGCGTTTCGACGCCCGGCACAGTGCGCCCGTGC
This sequence comes from Pseudomonas reidholzensis, assembly GCF_900536025.1. Taxonomy (GTDB): domain Bacteria; phylum Pseudomonadota; class Gammaproteobacteria; order Pseudomonadales; family Pseudomonadaceae; genus Aquipseudomonas; species Aquipseudomonas reidholzensis. The sequence goes on along the minus strand of NZ_UNOZ01000007.1, from coordinate 154,431 downwards.
AGCCCGCCCAAGCCCAGCGCCAGGACTGGAGCCGCGGCGTGCTGGTGGCCGAGGACATGCCGCTGGGGCAACTGGTGGAGGTGCTCGGTGACTACCGCCGTGGTCACCTGGGCATCGACCCCGCAGTGGCCAGCTTGCGCGCAGTCGGCACCTACCCGCTGCTCGACACTGAGCGCACCCTGGCGATGCTCGAGCGCGCACTGCCGATCCGGGTGGTGCGCACCTTGCCGTGGTGGGTGACGATCGAGGCCCGCTGAAAAAAATCTGCACACAGGCTTCCGGTTTTGCCGCGCTCGTTCGCTGGGTGGGATGACGCTACTTCATCCGCCCTCGGAAAGGATTCATTCATGCTCGTTCGCGATCGCGCTTTCTCGCGCCGCCACCCCCTCGCCCTGGCCATCGTAGTGGCCCTCGCCAGCCAGGCTACGCTTGCCCAGGCAGACAGCGCCGCTGTCGCCGCCCAGCAACAGACCCTGGAGGTTGCGGCGGGGCCGCTGGCCCGTCAGTTGAACCTGCTGGCCAGTCAGGCCGGCATTCTCATTGGCGGCGATGCTGCGCTGACGGCCAACAAGCAAGGCCAGGCGGTGCATGCCTCGAGCGTCGAGCAGGCGTTGGCGCAGATGCTCGCCGGCACGGGCGTCGAGGCGGTGCGCACCGGCGAGCGAGAATTCCAGCTGATCGCGCAGGCCGACGCCTCGGCCAGCGCTCTCACCCTGGGCAGCACCACCATCAGCGGACAAGGCCTGGCCGACGTGAGCGAGGGTACGCATTCGTACGCGACGGGGCGCTCGTCCACCGCTACCAAGCTGCCCATGACCCTGCGTGAAACGCCGCAATCGGTGACCGTCGTCACCCGCCAGCGCATGGACGACCAGAACCTCAAGAACCTCGACGACGTGATGAACAACGCCACCGGCGTGATGGTGGTGAAGAACGGCGGCGAGCGCTCGCTGTACCAGGCGCGTGGGCAGCTGGTCGACACCCTGCAGATCGACGGCGTGCCGACCAACATCAGCAACGCCTACTCGATGGATGCCATCTCCAAGCCCACTACCGACATTTATGACCGGGTCGAGATCGTGCGTGGCGCCACCGGCCTGATGGAAGGCGCCGGCACCCCTTCGGCGTCGATCAACCTGATCCGCAAGCGCCCGACCGCCGAGCCGCAGGCGTTGATCGAGACCTCGGTCGGCTCGTGGGACGACTACAAGACCATGGTCGACCTGTCGTCGCCGCTGAACGAGGCCGGCACCCTGCGCGGCCGCTCGGTGATCGCCTACAACAATGCCAACAGTTACCTGGACACCGCGCAAAAGGAAAACCAGCTATTCTACGGCATTCTCGAGGCTGACCTGAGCGAGTCGACCCTGGCGACCTTCGGCTTCAGCTACCAGAAGGAGCGCAACTCCGGCTACGACTGGTCCGGCCTGCCGATCCACACCAACGGCGAGTTCTACCCACTGTCGCGGTCGACCTCGCTGACCGGCGACTGGAACCACCTGGACAAACGCAACACCAGCGTGTTCGGCGACATCCAGCACACCTTCGCCAATGACTGGAAGTCCGTGGTGGCGGTCAACCAGATGTGGTCCAAGGCGGACTTCCTAGGCAACTACACCTGGCCGGCGGGGGCCACCGACCAGTTCACCCTGAACCCGCGGCACTTTCGCTACGACGACACCCAGACCAGCATCGACGGCTACGCCTCTGGCCCGATGCAACTGTTCGGTCGCCAGCACGAGCTGATCCTCGGCGGCAACTGGCGCAAGGATGACTTCGACTACCATGGCGGGCGCGACGCCGGTTACCGCTACGTCGTCGACATGAACAACCTGGGGGCGTTCGACCCACCCAAGCCGACCGGCCTGAACGTCAACCAGTGGAAGTACAACCGCACCCAGGAGCAGAAGGGCGTGTACGTCGCGGGCCGCTTCAGCCTGACCGACTCGACCAAGGTGATCCTCGGCAGCCGGCTGAGCTGGGTCAGCTATGACGACCTGAACTTCGTCACCAGCGCCCTCAAGCCGCACTATTCCAAGAGCGGCGAGGTCACGCCTTACGCGGGCCTGGTCCAGGACCTGAACGAGCACTTCACCGCGTACGCCAGCTACACCGAGATCTTCAAGCCGCAGAGCAACCAGGCCCTTGATGGCTCGACGCTCGCGCCGATGACCGGCAGCAACTACGAGATCGGCCTCAAGGGCGAGTTCTTCGACAAGCGTCTGCAGGGCTCGGTCGCCGTGTACCAGGCAGACCAGACCGGTCGCCCGGAGCAGATCGCCTGCGCCCAGGCGTGGTCGTGCTACCGCGCTTCCGACAAAGTGCGCAACCGCGGTTTCGAGTTGGAGCTCAACGGTGAGCTCACCCCAGACTGGAACCTCTCGGCCGGCTACACCTACAACCAGTCCAAGTACGCCGGGGGTGTGCAGAAGGGTGAGAACTTCAACAGCGCATCGCCCCGGCACATGTTCAAGCTCGCCACCGATTACCGCTTGCCGGGTAGTCTGAATCACTTGCGGGTGGGGGGCAGCTTTTATGCCCAGAGCACCATGGTCCAGACCGAGTACGGCAAGGACTACAAGATCCAGCAGGACGCCTACCACCTGACCAACCTGCACGCGATCTATGAGATCAACAAGAACCTCGAGGTGCAGTACAACCTGGAAAACGTGTTCGACAAGAAGTACTACCAGACCTTGGGTAACCCCAACTACTGGAGCTTCTATGGTGAGCCGCGCAACTTCAACCTGGCGTTGCGCGCGAAGTTCTGAGCGGGTAGGGCGGGGTTTTTTGGGGGGCTTCGTGGGTTGTTGGGATAGTCGCCGGTGGTGGCGCGTTTCGATTGTTGGGCTTATCCGTTCGCTGTAGTGCGGCCACTGACCCCTTCCGCTTTTACAGCGGGTCACTTTTTTTCTTGGAAAAAAGTAACCAAAAACCGCTTGCTCCTACATCAGTCCCGCTCGAAGCGGGATTCCCTCACTCCGGCCTTGCTCCCGCGAGGACCTCCGTTCGGCCTCCTGAAGTCGCGGTAGATCAAGATCAACCGCCAGGTCAAGGGCCAGATCAAGATCAAGGGCCAGGGCAACGGCTGGCGAATCGCTGCGCTCTCGCGGGTTTATAAGGGCGGCACAGCGCGTCAGCGCCAGAATGTGCATTGGCAGTGCCGGCCTCTTCGCGGGTAAACCCGCTCCCACAGGTTATCTGCTGACTGTAAGGCCACTGCGGTCCCTGTGGGAGCGGGTTTACCCGCGAAGAGGCCAAGCTATCCACCACAAATGTCACTGTCGAAGATAACGCCAGTCCAGGCACCACCCGTAACTTGGCGACCTCAGGAGGCCGGAGTGAGGGAACCCGCAGCGCAGCGGAGGGCCGTATGTGGGAGCCGGCGGTTTTTGGTTACTTTTTTCCAAGAAAAAAAGTGACCCGCCGTAAGGGCGGAAGGGGCCATAAGCGCCAGCAAATCGAATGGATAAGCCCACAATCTGCCAGCCCAAGCCCAAAACCATCTGCCCGCCAATCAGTGAACAACCAAAAAAAAGAGGCCCCGAAGAGCCTCCACGAGGAAACCTGAACCCGCGCTTACGCCGTCTCGATCTTGCGCGGGGCCATGAAGTACATCCAGACCAGCGCGATGAAGTACATCATCGGGATCATGGTGAACAACACCGCATAGTTGTTATGGGTCGCCGTCAGCACGCTGCCGACGATCTGCGTCATGAACATCCCGCCAATCGCCGCGCACATGCTGCCGAAGCCAAACACCGTACTCACCAGGTGCTTGGGCGTGTAGTCCATCACCAGACTCCAGATGTTCGCCGTCCAGGCCTGGTGCGCGCCAACCGCCACGGCGATGGCCAGCACCGCGACCCACAGGCCGCTCGCATGCGCGGCGAAAATCACGCTGAGCATGGTGCAGGCAAAGATCAGCATCGACACCAGCCGCGCGGTGGTAGCGCGCACGCCACGGCCGATCAGCCAGGACGACAGGATGCCGCCGCCGATGCTGCCGAAGTCCGCGGTCAGCCAGATCAGCATCAGCGGGATGCCCATCTGGGTCACGCTGATACCCAGGTCGTACTGCTGGTTGAGAAACGGCGGCAGCCAGTACAGGTAGAACCAGAACACCGGCGCGGTGATCGAGTACGCCACCGCGAAGGCCCAGGTCCCGCGCCTGCGCAGGATGCGGCTGAAGGGCACGCGGGTGGCCTCCGGCTCAACGTCTTGCTGGATGTAGTCGAGCTCGCTCTGGCGGACCCGCGGGTGGTCTTCAGGGTTGAAGTACGTCAGGCCCCAGAAGATTACCCAGACCAGGCCCAGGCTACCCATGGCGATGAACGCTGCCTGCCAGCCCCAGGCCGCCAGGATCATCGGCAGCAGTGCCGGCGTGAGCATCGCGCCGACGTTGGTGCCGGCATTGAACAAACCGGTGGCGATCGCCCGTTCGCCGGCTGGGAACCACAGCCGCGTGGTCTTCACGCACGCCGGGTAGTTGGCCGCCTCGGTCAGGCCGAGGATGAACCGGCAGACCATGAACCCGGCCGCCGACGTGGCCAGGCCGTGGGCACCGGTGGCCAGGCTCCAGAGCAGCACCGCGACGAAGAACGCGCGTTTGACGCCCACCCGGTCGATCAACCGGCCTTGCAACAGGAAGCCGATGGCGTAGCCGACCTGGAACCAGAAGTTGATGTTGGCGTAGTCCATCGCCGTCCAGCTCATCTCCTTGGCCAGCATCGGCTGCATGATGCCAAGGGCGGCGCGGTCGATGTAGTTCAGGGTGGTGGCAAAGAACACCAGGGCGAGCATGCCCCAGCGGGTCTTGCCGACGGCGAAGGCGCCGCGCACTTTGTCGCCGATGGAGCTGTGAGCAATACGGGGTGACGCGGTGTTGCGCGTGGGATCGGTCATATCGAATTCATTTCTTGAAATTGTCGTGAACTGCGGGTGTTGCAAGGTCGCGGTCAATGCCCAAGGCAGTCAGGCTCCGCAAGCGCCGTGAATGGTGCGCAGTCAATCACGGACCGTCAATTCGAGAGTGGGGCTAACGTGCGATCACCGAACACAAGCGCCCCGTGCTGGCCTCGTGGCAGCACTGCGCCGGTTGGCGTTTCGAATGCGCGGCCAACCATTAAAGCGCGAGAGGGGGGCGCCGATATCAAACCATCGACCCCTCCAGGAACTAAAGGTGATGAAACGTATGTAGTGCTGCTGAGCCTGCTCGCCCTGCTGTCGACGAACGTGCTGGCGGCCAAGCTGACCACCGTCGAAGACATCGAGCAGGTCGAAGGATTGATGAACTGCGCAACCCCGGCATCGGCCAAACTGTTGGCTCAAGCATGGACGCAGGGCGGCTACGAGGCAGCCGACGACTTCATTGTCGAACACCGCGACAGTTGCTCATCCGTTCCCCCACGCGAAGCCCTGACCTATTTGATCGACCTCTCAACCGCCCAGGATGGGATCGTCAAACTCGATGCCGAAACGTTACCAACGTCCGTGTGGGTGCCACTCAAGTCGATCATGGCAGACCTCTATGCGAAATTCGGCCAGGACACCGGCGCCGCCACGGATTTTCTGGAAATCGAACTGTTCACGCCCGTCGACGGCCTGTACCTGAGCCGCGGTGTCGTGGACCGCAAGACCGATGTCCTGCAATTCGTCTACCTGCATGGTGGGCGGGTTGATATCCTCTGGTACGACCCGCAAACCAACAAGATCCTGCTGACGCACGAGGCCGAGAACTCCAGCTATGACCCGTCCAGCGGGACGCTGCTGATGGACCAGGCCGGCACCAGCAAACGCTTGACCTACACCTTGAGCGACCGCCACGAGCCGTTGCGGCTGCGGACCAACGATCATCCAGAGATGGGCAAATTCATTCCCACCACCAGCCTGGACCGTTTCAACAACGCGATGCTGCTCCAGACGTTCCCCGCGTCGATCGAGCATCCGATGGCCCGGACCTTGAGGCTGTTCACCCTGACGGCGAACTCCGAGTTGCACCGCTAGGCGCGTTGGAGTGTCGGGCTTGTTCATTGCGGCGTCGTGATCCGGCCGTTATTTTTCGGCGAGTTCAAGCCACGGCGCCATGCCCGCAACGTGCAGGTGTTTTTGCTTGAGGGGCACGAACGGCGTGTCCAGGGTGCCCAGTGCCACTGAAATCCAGTCGGCAAATTCGCCTTCGCTGCGCGACCAGAACAGGGTTGCGCCGCAGTGCTGGCAGAACTCGCGCAGCACCGACTCGGAAGACCGGTACGCCTTGATCTCAGAGCGGCCGTCAACTATCCGCAGAGCGCTGCGTGGGACGCTGGCATAAGAGGCGAAGAGTGCGCCATGGCCTTTGCGGCAATGGCTGCAGTGGCAGTGGCTGACTGCCTTGGGGCTGCTCAGCAGCTCGTACCTGACGGCCGCACACAGGCAGCTCCCTTGATACGTCTCTGTCACACGCCGCTCCATCCGTGAAAAGCCCACAGCTTAACCACCCGGCTGCCATCGGTCGACTGAGCGCCAAGGCGGGCGCTGGCTACAGGCCCTTCAGTGCATAAGCCCCCGCATTCAGCTGGGCAGTCAGAAACTCCAGGCACACATTGATTTTCACCGAGCCCGCGGCGCGTACGCTGGTCACCGCCGAGACGTTCGCCGGTTGCTGATAGGCCGGCAGCACCCGCACCAGCTTGCCCTCGGCGATGCTCGTGGCGACGTCCCAGGTGGAGGCCATGATGATGCCGAAGCCCTCATGCGCCCAGCCGTGCACCACCTCACTGTGATTGGACGCCATGGGCCCGGTCACCTTGACGGTTTCCAGGCCATTGCCGCCGTGCAGCCGCCACACGCCGAAACGCTGCTCGCGTTCACGAAACAGCAGGCAGTCGTGCAGGGTCAGCTCGGCCAGGGTGGCCGGCTGCCCGCGTTCGGCCAGGTAGCTCGGGGCAGCGCAGAGGATCCGCTGGCTGTCGGCGATGCGCCGGGCGATCAGGTTCTGCTCGTTGACCTCACCGACGCGGATGTCGATGTCGAAGTTCTCGGCGATCAGGTCGGTGCGGCGGTCGAGCAGCTCCAGCCAGACTTCGAGCTTGGGGTAGCGCTTGCGCAGCAAGGCCAGGATCGGCGCGATGTGAAAGCGCCCCAGACGATGGCTGGCGCTGATCCGCAAGGTGCCGCGGGGCTCGAGCCGATCACCCAGCGAGGTTTCCAGCATGCCGTTGACGTTGTCGAGGATGGTCTTGGCCCAGACCAGCATCGCCTCGCCCTCGGAGGTGATCGAGACGCGGCGGGTGGTGCGGTTGAACAGCTTGCAGCCCAGAGTCTCTTCCAGTGCCGCAACGCGCTTGCTGACGTGGGCGGGGGAGATCCCCAGCTCGGCACCTGCGGCAATGAAGCTGGCGCGTTTGGCGATGGTCGAGAACAGCAGCAAGTCGCGCAAGAACGGGTCATTGTTCACTACGGGAGAATTCTGATTTTCCATGCTGGCTGATTATGGTCTTTCGCGTTGATAGTAGGCTGGATCCTAGCAGATCGTGTCGTGCCGTCGATGGCTCGACCCGCACATAAAAACAACGCTCGCGAAGATCAGACCATGCGAAAAATCAGCATTGCCGTGGCCGGCGCCGGACTTATCGGCCGGCGTCACATCGAACTCCTGCAAGCCAACCCCGCGTGCGAGCTCGCCGCCATCATCGACCCGCTGCTGGTGCCGGCCGACTACCTGGCTGGGCTGGGCGTAACGCAGTATCCCGACCTCCAGCGCTATTTCGCCGAGCACCGGCCCGACGGCATCATCCTCGCGACACCCAATGCGCTGCACGTCGAACAGACCCTGCAATGCATCGAGGCAGGCGTTGCCGCGCTGATCGAGAAACCGGTCGCGCACAGCGTCGAAGCGGGCAAGCGCCTGCTGGCCATTGCCGAGGCGGCCAACGCCAAGCTGCTGGTAGGCCATCACCGCGCGCACAGCCCGATCCTGGCCAAGGCCCGGGAGCTGGTCAGTGAAGGCGTGCTGGGTGATCTGGTGGCGGTGCAGGGCAGTGCGTTGTTCTACAAGCCGGATGACTATTTTGATGGCGCACTCTGGCGACGGCAGGCGGGCGGTGGGCCGATCCTGATCAACATGATTCACGAAATCGGCAACCTGCGTGCTCTGTGCGGCGAGATCGTCGCGGTGCAGGCCATGCAGTCCAACGCGGCGCGGGGCTTCGCGGTCGAGGACACGGTGTGCATCGGGCTGCGCTTTGCAAACGGCGCCTTGGGTTCATTCCTGCTCTCCGACACCGCGGGCTGTGCGCGCAGTTGGGAGCAGACCTCACAGGAGAACGCCGACTATCCCTGGTATGACGACGAAGACTGCTACGTGATCTCCGGCAAGAACGGCACGTTGTCGGTGCCGACCCTGCGCCTGAAGAGCTACCCCGACGCCAGCCAGCGTTCGTGGTGGAAGCCGTTTCGAACCGCCACCGCAGAGGTCGTTCGGCAAGACCCGCTGGCGCTTCAGCTGGTGCATTTCTGCAACCTGATCCAGGGCAAGGAGGCCCCGCGGGTGACCGTTCGCGATGGCCTGCTCAACCTGATCATCACCGAAGCGATCGCCGAAGCGGCGCGCACCGGGCGCATCGTCGAGATCGACCCACTGTGAGCTGAGCCGTTGCGGCAGTTGAAGGCAGCTTGCGCCTGCTAATTGTGAATGATTATCATAAGCTGATTATCAAGCCGCAGACGCAGGCCAGTCGCCCATGGGACCCTCAAGCTCTTTCGACCTGGATGTCGAAACCCTCTACACCCGGCATCACAGCTGGTTGAAGCGGTGGTTGCACAAGCGTCTGGGCGAGGCGGCGGATGCCGATGACCTGGCCCAGGACACCTTCGTGCGGATCCTCCGCGCGAGGCGTCCGGTCAACGACCTGCACCGCCCGTTGGCCTACCTCGCGACCATCGCCAACAGCCTGCTGGTCAACCGCTGGCGACGCCTGGCGGTCGAGCGCGCGTATGCCGAGGTGCTGGCAGCGCAGCCGGAGCAGTACGAGATTTCCGCCGAGGCCCGGCACCTGCTGATCGAAACCCTGACCCAGCTGGACGAGCTGCTGCATGCGCTGTCGCCGCGGGTGCGGGAGATCTTCCTGCTGTCGCAGCTCGATGGCCTGACCTACAAACAGATTGCCGCGCAGCTGTCGCTGAGTGTCGATCAGGTCCAGCGTGCCATGCTCAAGGCGCTCGACCGCTGCTACGCCAGCCAGTTCGAGTAATGCCCATGCCACCTGGAGCCGCCCCGGCCGAACCTGTTCATCCCGCCATCCGCCAGCAGGCGCTCGCCTGGTATTCGTTGACCCTGTCCGGCGACATCACCGCCGAGCAACTGCAGCAGCTGGAACGCTGGCGCCAGGCCGACAGCGAGCACGAGCGCGCCTGGCAGCGCATGGCCGGCTTGCCGGAGCTGATCCACAGCAACGCCGCGCTGTTGCGCGACCCGCTGGCCAGGGCCGCCTTGCAGCAGACGCGGTATGTCAGCGGCGATCGCCGGCAACTGTTGAAGCTGCTGGCGGGCGTGAGCGTGCTCGGTGCGGTCGGCTGGCAGGGCAGGGACAGCCAATGGTTGCAAGGCAGCCTGGCAGACCTGCGCACCGCGACCGGCGAGCGGCGCCGAGAGGTGCTCGCCGATGGCACTCAGCTGTGGCTCAACACGGCCACGGCAGTGGACATCGCGTTCACCGCCGGCGAACGGCGGATCTCCCTGCGCTACGGTGAAATCAACGTGCTGACCGCCGCCGATTCGGCCAGGCGGCCGCTGCTGGTGCAAACCACCGACGCCGACCTGCGCCCACTGGGCACGCGCTTCACCGTGCGCTGTGGCGACGGCTGCGTGGGCACGCGGGTGTCGGTCAGCAGTGGCCGCGTGGCTGCGAGGCTGCGCCAAGGCCCTGCTGCGCATGTGGTCGAAGCCGGTCAGCAGGCGCTGCTCGAACCCGGTTCACTTTCGGTTGACCCTCGCGCGCCGCTGGACGATGCCTGGGTCGACGGCCTGGTCATCGCGCAAGCCACGCGGCTGGGCGAACTGGTGACCCAACTGGCGCGCTACCGCCCGGGCATTCTGCGCTGCGATCCACGCATCGCCGACTTGCGCGTGACCGGCTCGTACCCACTGACGGACAACGAACGCATCCTCGCGTTGCTCGAAGGCAGCCTGCCGCTCAGCATCCAGCGGCGGACGCGTTACTGGGTGACGCTGGTACCTCGATCCATGGGTTGAAAAATATTTTCAGCCCGGTCGCAGATTTTCATTTCTCGATTGGCCCCTGGACATACCCCGCTCATCACGCGGGCCCTTGGCCCTTTCGGAAGTTTGCCATGACCCACCGTATGACCCCGCTGGCGCGAGCCATTCACCTGGCGTTCGCCACCGGCCTGACCTTCGGCAGCCTCGTCGCTGGCGGCGCCGCGCAGGCGCAGGACGCGAGCGTCGCTCGCGCCAGCATCATCCGTTTCGACGTCGCCGCCGGCCCGCTGGACCAGGCCCTGAGCCAGTTCGGCCGGCAATCGGGTATTCCCCTGTCGATCGATGCCAGCCTGACCGCCGGCAAGTCCAGCCAGGGCGTGCAGGGCAGCTTTGCGATGGAGCAAGGGCTTGCACAGGTGCTGGCGGGTACCGGTTTGCGCGTGGCCCGCACAGACACCGGCAACTACCTGCTGATACCGGCTGCCGAGGAGAGTGGCGCGCTGGAGCTGGACGCGACGTCGATCAACTCGCGGCTGGACGGTGATCGCACGGAGGGGACGGGCTCGTATACCACCTCCCAACGCACCAGCACCGCGACCAAGCTGGGCTTGAGCGTCAAGCAAATCCCGCAGTCGGTCAGCGTCATTACCCGCCAACGGATGGATGATCAGAAGCTCTCCACGGTTTCCGAAGTGCTGGAAGCGACGGTCGGCGTCAGCACGTTCAACCAGGGTATCGGCACGGACCTCGACCAGCCCTACGCGCGAGGTTTTCTGATCTCCAACTACCTGGTCGATGGCCTGCCGCGTACCTCATCGAAGATGTACAGCCTCAACTCATCCACGGCGTTGTACGACCGGGTCGAGGTGGTACGCGGGGCCACCGGACTGATGAGCGGCATGGGCAGCCCGGGTGCGGCGATAAACCTGATCCGCAAGCGGCCTACCGCCCAGGCACAGGCCAGCCTCACTGCCCAGGCGGGGAGTTGGGATCACTATGGTTTCGGCGCAGACCTCTCTGGGCCGCTGAATGAGTCGGGGACCCTTCGCAGCAGGCTGGTGGTTGATCATCAGGACAGCAACAGTTGGTTGGACCGTTACCAGAACCACTCCAGCGTCGCCTACAGCGTGACCGAGTTCGACCTTGACGAGCAGACCTTGTTGAGCGTCGGCTTTACCCATCAGCGCAACGACAACGAAGCACCGATGCGCAGCGGAGTGCCGCTGTTTTACCAGGACAACTACCGCAGCGGGGCAAGGATCAACCTGCCACGTTCTTACAATAATGCCCCGGACTGGAGCTACTACGACACCCAGCAAAGCAGCGTTTTCACGGCATTGGAGCATCGTTTCGACGGTGGTTGGAACGCCAAGGTCGAGCTTAGCCATTCACGCTCCGAGCAGGACGCAATCTCCTACTACCAGTACGGGGCCATCGACGCGCAGACCGGGTTGGGGAGCAGCATCGCGCCTGCAAAGTGGCAACAAACCGACAAACAGAACAGCCTGGATGCCTCTCTGACCGGCCCCTTTGAACTGCTGGGCCGTGAGCATGAGCTGGTCGCGGGCGTGGCGCTGTCACGCATCGACAGCAAGTCGAACAACTACAACTGGCTGTACGCGTGGAACAGCAGCTACGACGGCACGCTCGGCAACATCTGGACCTGGGACGGCAGTGGCGCCAACCGCCCGGTGTTTGACCGAACAGGCAAGACCGACACTGAAGAAACCCAGTACAGCGCCTACCTGACGTCGCGTTTCAACCTGACCGATTCAACGCATCTGATTACCGGCTCGCGGGTGATCGACTGGAAGCGCACAGCCGAGTCCACCTCGTCGGCCGGCGTGCGCAGCACGCAGGAGCGCAAGGAAAACGGCGTGGTGGTGCCCTTTGCGGGCCTGGTCTATGACCTCGACGAGACGTGGTCGGTGTATGGCAGCTACACCCAGATTTTCAACCCGCAAAGCGCGACGGCGCGCGACATCAATAACCAGCCGCTCGATCCCGAGGAGGGCAATGCCTACGAACTGGGGGTCAAAGCCGGTTTCGATGAGGGGCGACTCAACGCCAGCATGGCGCTGTTCAGGATCGAGCAGGACAATGTGGCCGAATACGACGGCACCATCAGTGCCTATCGCATGCTGCAGGGCATCACCACCAACGGCGTCGAACTCGAGCTCAACGGTGAACTGAGTGAAGGCTGGAACATTGCTGGCGGCTATGCCTACAGCGTCAGTGAAGACGCCCAGCACGACCGGGCAATGAGTCGTATCCCCCGGCACAACGTCAAAGGCTTCACCACCTACCGACTGTCCGGGGCGCTGGACAAGGTAACTGTTGGCGCAGGCTTCAACTGGAAGAGCCGGTATGGCTACGAAGGCGACGGGTATCCCATGCAGGGCAGCTTCATGCTGGTCAGCGCCATGACCCGCTATGACTTCAGCAAACAGCTGTCGGCGACGCTCAATGTGAGTAACCTGTTGGACAAGAAGTATTATGCCTCGATCACTGAAAACGGCGTTTATGGCGAGCCAAGGAATGCCGTGTTGTCGTTGAAATACGCGTTCTGACCCACCACTGAGCCAGAACGCGTACGCAACGAATACCTTCAACTCAAGGATGCGACATCCATGCAACTGTCCACTTCCAGCCTGAGCGAGCGCTTGCACGATCGCCGCTTCACCGTAGCCAACAACGCCCAGGGCCTGTCCGGGACAGGCACGGTGTTTCACTATCGTGTTGAGGGCGATGCGATTTCAGGCACCTACCAGGGCGGGCGGATCCGCATCGGCAGCCAAGTCGGTCGGGTGACCGGTCCGGACACCCTCGAACTCCTGTATCAATGCCTGACCACCGAGGGCGAGATGCTCGCCGGCTGGTCGCGTGGCACGGTCGGGGTCGATGACCACGGACGCACCACGCTGGCGTTCGTCTGGGGCTGGTTGTCGGGTGCGACGGGCGGGGGAGAGTCCAGCTACGTCGAACTGCTCGAGTAGCGACCAGGCTCATCGCCGCTTTCGCGCCCGGGCCTTGCGGATCATCCGATCCAGCTCTGCGATCAGTTCATCAGCGTCAAGTGCGTGCCATTCACCGCAGTCCGCCGCGATGATCATCTCGGCGAACGCGGGGCTGCACTCCGTGGGCTGCTCGGTGAGTGCCGTCAGCACCCAGACCCCGGTGATTTCCTGGCCTGCGAGCAGGCCTTTGTTCTGCAGCGACAGCAGTGTGGAAAAGAACTGGCTGTCGGTGAGCCAGGGATACGCGAGCGTTACCTCGCGGCGCATTGCCGGTGCAGCAATGCCACCTGTGGCCAGCTGCAGGACCAGGTTGTCGAGTGCGGTCAGATCGGTCATGGGATGCTCATGTGCAAAGGCGTCGAAGGGGCTGCAAGCCGATAAGCGCTCAGGCGCCCAGGTCGTAGCCACGCATGAACAGGCTGTTCTCCAGGGCCAGGCGGATGTCCATCGGCGGCTCGACCAGGCGCAACGGGCTGTCAGTGCTTCGCGCCAGCTCCGCCACCTGGTTCAGCACCCAACTGGCGCGCAGGTTCCAGCGTGCGTGGTGGGTGCCGGCTCGCAGGCGCTTGAAGTGCAGGCTGCCCGTGCTCGGGTTGCGGCGCTTGGGGGCCACGGCGCCCTGGCCTTCCTTCGCCGCCGCCCAGGGGAAACACAAACCTGCGGGCACTGCCGTCAGGCGATGTGCTTTGCAGTACTCGACCACCAATGCACCCAGGCCTGCCGCGACCCGGCTGTCATAGATGCAGATGCCAGGGCAGAGCAGTGCATAGACCTTGGTCATCCCCGAGTTGAAGCGCAGGTTTTTCGAGCGCAGCACCGGGGCGTTTTCGTCACCCGCCAGGAGTGCCGACTTGACCGCGTGAAGCGTGCCGCCAAGGCCGCGCTGGTTGGCCTTGAGCCAATCCACGTTGTGCGCGGTGACACCGCCCCAGGCCATGACATCGATGCAGGCGCGCAGCAGCAAACGGTCATCGCTACCTGCGGCGATGAGGTCTTGGCGCAACGCGCCGAGCGCGGTTGCGTTGGCGGCGGCACAGGCGCCTGGGTTGTAGCCCAGGCGGGGGTTGCCCGGGAAGTTCCAGTGGTAGGACTGATAGGCATCGAACAGGCCGTCGCACGACCACTCGACGCCGCTGCGGCGGTCGACATACGCGTGCTTGAACAAGGTCTGCGAATCGAGCTCGGCGGCCAGCCAGGTGACGAAAGTAGAAACGTGCGGAAGGCTTGCATAGGCGTGTTGAGTGGTCATCGGATGCTCCAGTAGGTTGGCGCTGTAGGGGAAGATTGCGTGCCAACGAGCAAAGGGTATCTACTGGTAGAGCCACTTTTTGTCCTTATCGAAATCGTACGGGAGTTTTTTACCTTGGCCGGCTCCAAATACACCGCACCCGACCGCGAGCGGCGCCGCAAAGCCTTGCGCATGCTCCTCCAGGACGCTGCCACGCCGCAGCGCACTGAGCAGCTTCATCAGGAGCTCGAGCGACAGTTCGGCGGGTTTTCGATCAGAACCACTCGGCGCGACCTTGTCGCCATGTCCAAACGCCCCAGGCTGGTCAAATCGGTTGAAAAGCCCGAGCATGCCAAGTCGCTGCTGTGGGAAGGCGGGCAGGGCAGTATCGACCTGTCGTTGTCGCCCATTGAGTGCCTGACGCTGACGGCGATCTTCCAGCATGCCGACCGGTTTGGCTTTCGTGCTGACACCGAGGACCTGACCAGGCTGCGCGGCTATGTGGCGTCGGAGTTGTACAAGCACGCCCGACGCGACCTGGTCGCCGAGGGGCGAATCACCACCGGCACCCGCTTCACCGTGCTGCGCCCCGGTGCCTATGACGAGGCGCACCTGCGCCTGATTCAGCAAGCGCTGATCGATGGCAACAGCAGCCTCGACGTCTTGTACCGGCCACGTGACGCAGGTGCCGCTGAAACCTGTGGCTATCGGCTCAAGCCGCTTGCGCTGTCCTACCAGGATTCGAATATCTACCTCAGCGCGCTGGTCACCGAAGAGCACTGGCCCGATGGGCTACAGCCGCCTGCTGACGCGCCCCGTGGCAAGTACTCCAGCAATGGACCGGGGCAGACCTGTGTGTTGATGCTGCACCGGATGCTCGATGTGCAGACGTGCTGGCAGACGATTGCCGAGCCGGTTGGCTACGACGTGCATGCGCAAGGCGTGCAGAAAGACCTCATGACCATTCACAGTGACGGGCCGATAGACCTCGAGCTGCGCCTGAGTGACAACCTGCACAATCGCCTGAGCGAAAACCCTCTGGCGCAGGGGCAGGTGATCATCCAGCAGCCCGAAGGCTGGTTGCTCAGGTGCCAGATCGCCGATACCCAGGGGTTGCGCTTGTTCCTGCTGAGCAATGCGGGCGATATCCAGGTGCTTGCCCCGCCGCAGTTGAGGGCGCACGTACGGGGTGTGTTGCAGCAGGCGCTGGCGCAATACGCTGATGGCGAGGGCCGCTAGCGGCGCCAGTGCAAGGCACCCTCAACGCCGCACGACAGACACCCGATAGCGGGTAGCCCTCACCACCCGCACCGGCAAGGTCGCGCTCAGCGCCTGCTCGGCATGGCGCGGCTCAAAAATGCTCGGATTCATTATCAGTTCATGACGCGGTGTGATCGTTGTGCAGTTTTTCTTCTGCGCGCGGATCGCCGCGACGGATTGACGCAACAGCTCATCAAGAATACATTGTGTATACACACATAATTCAATGTGAAGTCAGGATGACTGGCTGCGCTGATCCGTCCCACTCTCTGGAATGAGTTGATTCAAATGGCAGTTTCAAGAAGAAATGTCCTCATCGGCGCCGGCGTGACCGCCGGCGTAGTCGCCGCCGGTGGCTCTGCCGCATTGCTCTCCGATGGCACCCCGAAAGATCCAGCTTCGTTGCTGCGCATCGGCTCCCTGCCTGCCGACGACGCCTCACCGGGCTGGTTCCACACCAGCCGCGTGCGTCAGCCCAAGGCACCGTTGATCGGCGATGAGCAGGCCCCTTGGGTCGTGGTCGGTGCAGGCTTCACCGGCTTGGCGGCCGCACGCCAACTGGCGCTGAACTTCCCCAATGACAAGGTCATCCTGGTCGAGGCGCAGCAGGTCGGTTTCGGCACTTCGGGCCGTAACGCCGGCTTCCTCATCGATGTGCCGCATGACATCGGCGCACCGGACTACATCGGCGACCAGGCCAACGCGCGTAACGTGCTGGCGCTGAACCAGCGCGGCCAAGGCATCCTTCGTGACCTGGTCGAGCAGCACAACATCGTCGACGCGCAACTGCGCCACTCGGGCAAGTACCAGGCGGCAGTCGAGGACAAAGGCATTGCGGTGCTCAACGCCTACCGCGGCGGCCTGGAAAAACTCGGCCAGCCGTGCCACCTGATCGAAGGTTCGGAGCTGCGCGACCACCTCGGCACATCGTTCTACCGCAAGGCGCTGTACACCCCGAACACCATCCTGGTGCAACCGTCGGCGCTGGTGAAAGGCCTGGCCGATTCGCTGCCAGAAAACGTCAAGCTGTACGAAGACACCCCGATCACCGCGGTCGATTACGGCGTCAAGACCGTGCTGCACCACGCTACCGGGCGCATCACCGCCGACAAGCTGATCCTCGCCAACAACGCCTTCGGCTCGTACTTCGGCTTCCTCCAGGGCCGCATGCTGCCGATCTTCACCTACGGCAGCCTGACCCGCCCGCTGACCGCCGCCGAACAGGCGAGCATCGGCGGCAAGGACTTCTGGGGTGTGATCCCCGCCGACCCGTTCGGCACCACCCTGCGCCGCACCCACGACAACCGCATCCTGGTGCGCAACAGCTTCAGCTTCAACCCGGACGGCCGGGCCAAGCAGAACTACCCCGAGAAGGTTCGCCCGGCGCATCGCCTGTCGTTCGAACGGCGCTTCCCGGAGCTGGCCAACGTGCCGTTCGAGCACACCTGGGGCGGTGGCCTGGCCATGACCCGCAATGGCGCCGGCTTCTTCGGTGAGCTGCGCGAAAACGTCTACGGGGCGCTGGGCTGTAACGGCCTGGGCACCGTGCGTGGCACCGCGACCGGCACGCTGCTGGCCAACCTGCTGGCGGGCAAGCGCGAGAACCTCACCGACTACCTGCTGGCCGCGCCCAAGCCAAGCTGGAATCCGCCGCAGCCAATGCTGTCGATCGGCGTCAACTTCACCTTGCGCACCGGTCAGGCCAAGGCTGGCATCGAAGCCTGAGGCAGCGAGCCTGCTTGAACTTCGTGTCAAGCGTCGACAGCACGGCGTTGCCCGTGCTGTCGGCTCATCGGCGGATCACGTGGCCAGGGCAGATCGGCCAAGACTTCCAACGGAAAAGTCCGGATAATGGCCGCCATTTCGTTTTGCTACTTGGCATGGTAATCCCGCATGGAAATCAAGGTTAATTTTCTCGACAACCTTCGGCTTGAGGCCAAGTTCGATGATTTCACGGTGGTGGCCGATCAACCCATCCGCTACAAAGGCGATGGTTCGGCCCCGGGCCCGTTCGATTACTTCCTGGCTTCGTCGGCGCTGTGTGCGGCTTACTTCGTAAAGTTGTACTGCGAAACACGCAATATCCCCACCGACAATATTCGCCTGTCGCAGAACAACATCGTCGACCCGGAAAACCGCTACAACCAGATTTTCAAGATCCAGGTCGAGTTGCCGGCGGACATCTCGGCCAAGGACCGCCAGGGCATCCTGCGTTCGATCGACCGCTGCACGGTGAAGAAGGTCGTGCAGACCGGGCCGGAGTTCGTCATCGAAGAGGTGGAAAACCTCGATGCCGACGCCCAGGCCTTGCTCATGCTCGACAGCGACACCCAGGCCAGCACCTACATTGCCGGCAAGGACCTGCCGCTGGAGCAGACCATCGCCAACATGTCCGGCATCCTCGCCGGCCTGGGCATGAAGATCGAGATCGCCTCGTGGCGCAACATCGTGCCTAACGTGTGGTCGCTGCATGTGCGCGACGCGCACTCGCCGATGTGCTTCACCAACGGCAAGGGCGCGACCAAGGAAGGCGCACTGGCGTCGGCGCTGGGCGAGTTCATCGAGCGGCTCAATTGCAACTTCTTCTACAACGACCAGTTCTGGGGCGAGGACATCGCCAATGCCGAGTTCGTCCACTACCCGAACGAGCGCTGGTTCAAGCCAGGCCCCAAGGACGCGCTGCCGGCCGAGATCCTCGACGAATACTGCCTGGAGATCTACAACCCGGACGGCGAACTGCGCGGCTCGCACCTGTACGACACCAACTCGGGCAATGTGAAGCGCGGCATCTGCGCGCTGCCGTTCGTTCGCCAGTCGGACGGCGAGGTGGTGTACTTCCCCTCCAACCTGATCGAGAACCTCTACCTGAGCAACGGCATGAGCGCCGGCAACACCCTGGCCGAAGCCCAGGTACAGTGCCTGTCGGAAATCTTCGAGCGTGCGGTCAAGCGCGAAATCCTCGAAGGCGAGCTGGCCCTGCCGGATGTCCCGCAGGAGGTGCTGGCCAAGTACCCGGCCATTGTTGCCGGCATCGAGGGCCTGGAAGCGCAGGGCTTCCCGGTGCTGGTCAAGGACGCGTCGCTCGGCGGTGAGTTCCCGGTGATGTGCGTGACCTTGATGAACCCGCGCACCGGGGGCGTGTTCGCCTCGTTCGGCGCCCACCCAAGCTTTGAGGTGGCGCTGGAGCGCAGCCTTACCGAGCTGCTCCAGGGTCGCAGCTTCGAAGGCCTCAACGACTTGCCCCAGCCGACCTTCGAAAGCCACGCGGTGACCGAGCCGAACAACTTCGTCGAGCACTTCATCGACTCCAGCGGTGTGGTCTCGTGGCGCTTCTTCAGTGCCAAGGCCGACTTCGAATTCGTCGAGTGGGACTTCACCCACGACGGCGCGGACGCCAACGAAGCCGAAGCCGCCACCTTGTTCGGCATCCTCGAGGACCTCGGCAAGGAAGTGTACATGGCGGTCTACGACCAGCTGGGCGCCAACGCCTGCCGTATCCTGGTGCCGGATTACTCCGAGATCTACCCGGTCGAGGACCTGATCTGGGACAACACCAACAAGGCCCTGCTGTTCCGCGAAGACATCCTCAACCTGCACCGCCTCGACGACCGCAGCCTCAGGGCGTTGGTCAAGCGCCTGGACAACTGTGAGGTCGACGAATACACCACCATCACCACCCTGATCGGCGTCGAGTTCGATGACAACACGGCCTGGGGCCAGTTGACCATCCTCGAGCTCAAGCTGCTGGTCAAGCTGGCCTTGAAGCGCTTCGAAGAGGCCAAGGAGCTGGTCGAGGCGTTCCTCCAGTTCAACGACAACACGGTCGAGCGTGGCTTGTTCTACCAGGCCTTGAACGTGGTGCTGGAAGTGGTGCTGGACGACGAGCTGGAGATGGAAGACTACGAGGTCAACTTCCGCCGCATGTTCGGCAACCCGCGGATGGATGCGGTGCTGGGCTCGGTGGAGGGTAGCGTGCGCTTCCATGGCTTGACGCCGACCAGCATGAAGCTCGAAGGCCTGGACCGCCACCAGCGGCTGGTCGACAGCTACAAGAAGCTGCACGCGGCGCGGGCCAGGTTCGCCGGCTGATCACGGCGCCTGTTGGCTCAGAAGAAGCTGCGCTGGGCCTTGAGGGTGACCATGCTTTCGCAATTGCTGTTGATCCCGGCGTAGGCATCGCAGCCGCCGCCGCTGAGGTCGGAATTGCTGTAGATGAGGTTGAGGTCCATGCCAAGCCAAGGGCGTGACAGCTCCAGCGACCAGTCGTTGAAGCTGTCGACCTGGCTGCCGTCGCCGATGGTGTAGGGCGTGCCCAAGCGGTGGTGGGCGACCTTGACGGTCAGCTCGGCCTCGAGCAGCGGCAGTTGGCCGAGGTTGGCGAACAGGGTACCGGTGCGGTTGTCGGGGTTGTCGTTGAAGGCGCCGCCCAGGCGACTGCCGAGCAGCGACAGGCCGCCGTACAGGGCGTAGCTGTCGTTGCCGGCGAGGTTGGGGTAGCTGTAGTGGATCATCCCCACCTCGTAGCCGAGGCTGTTGTCGAAGCGTTGCTTGTAGCCCAGGTAGTTGTCCAGGCGCAGCGTCGAATCGGGCGACAGGCCCATGCTTGGCGCGTATTGACCGACGTACCAGCCACTGGAATGGCTGAGGTCGAGGCCGCCATGAAACGAGCCGACCGCGCTCGGCGAGATCAGCCCCTGGGCCATGCTGCGCGAAGGCGTAGTGCCGAGCTTGAAGTCGAAATCGCCGAGTTGGCGCTGTATCTGCTGGGCCGACAGCAGGGGGCTGAAGAGGCTGGCTGCCCCCAACAGCAATAGCGGCCTGATCATGATCACCGTCCTGGAAAGCCCGCTCTAGAGCGCTAGAGGATACCTGCCTCGGTCGGTTTGGGGGGTACCGTTGGTCAGGCTTGATCGCCTGGGGCCGCCGCCGGCCCCAGGTTTTTCAGTGCCCGACCTACCAGCGGTAGGTGACCGAACCGATCACACTGCGCTCATCGCCGTAGCGGCAGGTGGTGTTGCAGAACAGGTACTTGCGGTCGAACAGGTTCTGCGCCTTGGCCTGCACCTGCCAATGGGCATCGACGTCGTAGCTGACCAGCGCGTCCACCAGGGTGTAGGCGGGGATCTTGCCGTCGTACGCGCTTGGCGTGGTGCGCGTGGTGCCGGTATAGCGGGCGCCCGCGCCAAGGCGTACCTGGTCCAGGCCCAGCGCGCTCAGCCGGTAGCTGGCCCACAGGCTGGCGCTGTGATACGGCACGCCTTCGATGCGCTTGCCGACATTGCTCGCGGTCTGGTCCTCGAGCACGTGGGTGTCGGTATAGGCATAGCCCAGGCTCAACTCGAGCGCGTCCGTGAGGTTGCCCTTGGCTTCCAGCTCAAGGCCCTTGGAGCGAGTCTTGCCGTACTGCACGTAGGTGTTGGTCAGGGTGTCGAGGCTCAGCGAGTTGTCCTGGTCCAACTGGTAGACCGCAGCACTGAACAGCGCTTCGGTGCCCGGCGGCTGGTAGCGCAGGCCGATTTCATACTGCTCGCCTTCGAGCGGCGCAAAGGCATTGCCAAAGGCCGGGTTGCTGACGCTGGCCGGCTGGAACGATTGGCTGTAGCTGACATACGGCGCCAGGCCGTTGTCGGCGAGGTAGACCAGGCCGATGCGGCCGGTGGCTTTCTTGTCGCTGCGGGTGGCGCGGGCGCCGCTGGCAAAGGTGGTGGTGACGCTGTCTGCCCAGTCCTGACGGCCGCCGAGCAACAGTACCCATGTGTCGTCGAAGGTGATCTGGTCCTGCAGGTAGACCCCCATCTGCCGGCTGTGCAGGTCGGAGCCTGAGTCTGCCGCGGTGTTGGCGCCGACCCCGGTGTGCTGCGGGTTGGCCAGGTCCAGTGGTGGCGCCAGCTGGGCGAAGGTTGCACTGATGTAGCGGTGCGAGTCGTAGGTCTTGTGGTAGTAATCCACGCCCAGCAGCAGGTCATGCTGCACCCGGCCCTGGTCGAAGGTCAGGTTGAGGTTGGTGTCGCTGGTCCAGCCGGTCGAGCGTTCTTCACGGGCGCTGTAACGGCGCAACAGTTGGCTGCCGCTCAGCGACACCGGGATCAGGTAGTTCCAGTCGGTGTTGGCCTGGAAGTAGCGCAGGCTGTTGTGCAGGCTCAACTGGTCGTTGAAGCGGTGCTCGAACAGATAACCCAGGGTGTCCATGCGGTTGTTGAAGTGATCGTAGCCCGGCTCGCCGACGAACTGGTTGCGGCCGATCTTGTAGCCAGCGCCGCTGCCGTAGCTGCTCAGCTGGTAGCTCATCGGCGGGGAAAACCCGGTGTAGGTGTCCTGGTGGCTGGCCAGCAGCGTCAGCGAGGTGTCGTCGTCGGGGCGCCAGGTCACGGCCGGGGCGATGTAGCGACGGTCGTCATCGACATGATCGACCTGGGTGCTGCTGTCGCGCCACAGGCCGGTGAGGCGGTAGCTGAACTGGCCCTGGTCGTCGAGCGGGCCAGCGAGGTCGAAGGTGTACTGGCGGCGATCATAGTTGCCCACTTCGACGCCGATTTCGTGCAACGGGGTGGCCGTGGGGCGCTTGCTCACGGTGTTGATCAGGCCGCCTGGCGAGAGTTGGCCGTACAGCACCGAAGACGCCCCCTTGAGCACCTCCACGCGCTCAAGGCCGTACGCCTCGACACTGCCGTCATACGGGTTGGACTGCAGTTTCATGCCATCGCGCAGGATGCCTCCGGTGCCTGCGCCGACATTGAAGCCCCGCAACGTGTAGTCGTCGGCGGCGCGGCTGAAACTGTTCGGTTGGCTGGTGAACCCCGGGGTGTACTTGAGCGCGTCGGAGAGGTTGTCGCTCTTGCGGTCATTCAGTTCGTCACGGGTCACGACAGAGATCGACTGCGGGATCTTTACCAGTTCGGTACGGGTCTTGGTCCCGGCGCTGCTGCTGCGGGCCAGGTAGCCGTCCTGCTGATCCTGCGCCAGCTGGCGGTTGGCGTCGATGCTGGTGGCGTCCAGGGTCAGGCCCGCGCCACTGGCCGCCGCTTGCACACTCAGCGCGCCGCTGGCGGTCACCAGCAGGCTCAGGCCAGTGCCCTCCAGGCTCTGGCGCAAGGCCTCGCGCGCACTGAGCCGGCCCTGCACGGCGGGCGCTCGACGGCCTTCGACGTCGGCCGGAATGAACAGCACCTGGCGGCCGCTCACCTGGCCGATGGCAATCAAACTATCGGCCAGCGGGCCGGCGGCCAGGTTGTAGTCGTGCACGGACTCGGCCGCCACGGCCGAAACGCTGGCCAGGCACGCACTGACCATCAGCGGGAACAGGGTATTTGGATGCATGAAGAACTCGACAAGGTGCTCAGCGGGGCGCGCGTAATGCGCGGTTCTGCCTGGTATGTGACGCGAGCCCGGTTTTTTTTCAGGGGCGCCTGAAAAAATAATCAAGCGAGGTCGATGCGGGTCCACAGGCCCAGGTAGTGATCGACGCGCAGCGGCAGCACATCCTTCAGCGCCGCCAGCGCGGCGAGGCTGTCATCCAGGCTGAACACTCCGGAAATACGCAGCTGCGCAGCCCTCGGCGAAACGCGCAAAACGCCGTGGTGGTAGGGCCTGAGGTGGTCGATGACATCCCCCAGCGTCTGGTCATGCACTTCGAGCAGGCCTTGGGTCCAGCTCCGCTCGTTGGTGTGCCGGGGCGCAATCGCCTGCCAGGCATTGCCGTCGAAGGCCAGCCCCTGGCCGGCGGCGAGGGTCTGGCGATGCTGCGGGGTGCGCAACTCCAGCTCACCGTGCAGGGCCCACAGCTGGGCCTGGTTGCCCTGGCGCGCCATCAGGCACGTGCCGCCCTCGAGCCAGGCTTCACCCCACGGGCAGCTGAGCACGAACAGTCGCTGCGGCTCGCGGTGCACCTCGGCCAGCACCGCGCCACGCAGCAGTTGCACGCGCCGCTGCTGGCTACCAAAGGTCATGTCCACCGCGCTCTCGGCGTTGAGCAGCAGGCGCGAGCCGTCGTCGAGCCGGAATGTTCGGCGTTGTGCCGTGGTGGTGCGCAGGTCGGCGCCCCAGCGCGTGTGCAGCGGGCCGCCGGGCAGCGTCAGCAGTTGCCCGCCGACGGCCAGTGCGCCCAGGCCCAGGGCGCCGCGCAGCAAGCGCCGACGGCTGTGCTCGACACTGCGCAAGGCGTGCGTGGTCGCCTGCTTGTGGGCGAGCGGGGCGAAGGTCCGGTGCAAGTGCTGTTGCAGTGACAGCCAGGCTTCGCGGTGGCTGCCATCGGCCTCGAGCCAGGCTTGCAGCTGCTGCTGCGCCGTGGCGTCGAAGCTGCCCGAGGCTTTGCGCGCGTGCCACTCGATGGCCTCGGCCACCGCCGTAGGCAAACGGCTCAAGACGCCGCCCGGTAGCAGGCGGTGAGCCCTTGCACTACATACTGGTGGACCCGCGTGACGGAAACCCCCAGCTCGTTGGCGATCTGTGCATAGGTCAGGCCGTCGAGCTGGCTGTAGAGAAACGCGGCGCGGGCCTTGGAGGAGAGGCCGTCGAGCAGTCGGTCGATTTCCATCAGTGCTTCCATTACCAGCCAGTGCTCCTGCGGCGAGGGCGCGCAGGGCTCGGGTTCGGCGGCCAGTGCCTCCAGGTAGGCCCGCTCGATATCGCTGCGCCGCCAGCGGGCGAAGATCAGGCGCTTGCCGATGGTGCTCAACAGCGCCCGCGGTTCACGAATGCTCTGCGGGTCGGGCATCGCCACGACCTGGGCGAAGGTCTCGGCCGCCAGGTCGGCGGCGTCTTCGCGGCAACTCAGGCGCAGCCGCAGGCGTTCGAGCAGCCAGCCGTGATGGTCGCCGAACAGGCGGTGCAAGACCTGGCGACGGGATTCGGGAGTGGAGGGGTGACTGACCATCACGACGCGGGGCCTTGGTGAATGACACGTATTCTCAATGGTGGCGATGTTGTGCCGGTATTGCAAGGTTGGCGCCCTCAAACCGTAATATCAGCTGGCCATATTGGGCGACTTTGATTAACCACCCTGGTCGCCCACATGCTCTTCACTCCCCATCGCCTGGCCCTCTGCGTCGCGCTTGCCAGCGCCGCCCTGGCACCTGCCGCACTGGCCAAGAACTACCTGATCGACAGCGCCACCGGCGACACCCTCGAGCTGAAAAAAACCGACACCCTCCAAGTGACCGCCGCAGGCAGCATCGTCGCCACGGCTGACGACGCAGTGATCCTGCCCAAGCACACCAGCGCTGCCACGCTCAGCGTCGACAACGCCGGCACGCTGCGCTCCACCGCTGGCCGTGGCATCGACAGCAAGGATGACGGCGAAGACATCAGTCACTACCGGATCACCAACCGCCAGGGTGCGCTGATCCAGGGCAGCAACGACGGCCTGCGCTTGCAGACCAACCCCAGCGCAGGCGGCACGCTGCTGATCGACAACGCCGGCACCCTCGAGTCCAGTGTCGACGGCCAAGCCATCGACCTCGAGACCCTCGACAACCCGCTGTTCACCACCACCCTGGTCAACCAGGCCAGCGGGGTGATCCACGCGGTTGGCAACGACGCGATCAAGACCGGCTCCAACGCGACCGTTACCAACTACGGGCTGATCTACACCGACACCGCCCCGCAGGATGCCGACGGCCTGGACCAGAAATACGACGGCATCAAGATTGGCGAGTCCACCGGCGTCACCGTGTACAACCACGGCACCATCAGCGCCGACCGCCACGGCATCGACCTGAAGACCGATGCCACGCTCTACAACTACGCCGGCGGGACCATCACCGGCCGTAACGGCTCGGGCTTCGGTTCCGACGGCAGCGGTACCGTGTACAACGACGGCGTCATTACCGGGGCGATCGCCGACGGCAAGCTCAACGGTGATGGCGACGGTGTCGATATCGACCTGATCGGGCATATCTACAACAGCGGCACCATCCAGGGGCTGGGCGCCAAGGGCGTAGACAGTGGCGGCCGGCCGAACAACAGCGAAGGCATCGCCATGGGCGGTGGCACTGTGGTCAACACCGCGAGCGGGGTGATCCGCAGCGTCGACAATGCCATCCTGGTCGACGACGGGGCCGAAGGCGCCGGGGTGGCGGCGACCAGCATCGACAACGCCGGGCGCATCGAAGGCGAGGGTGGGTTCGGTATCAAGCTGATCGGCGACTATGCCGACAGCGTGATCAACCGCGGGCTGATCGCCGGGGGCAATGGTTTGGCGCTGAGCATGGGCGGCGGCGATGACACCCTTGTGGTCGCCACCGGCGGGGTGTTCAACGGGCTGGTCGACGGCGGCGATGGCGTCGACCGGGTGGTCCTCGAGGGCGTCGGCAGCTTCGGCAACAGCGCCAACTTCGAGACCCTGCAGGTGGCCGCAGGCCACTGGACGCTGACCAGCAACGGCGACTTCAGCCAAGGCGGAGAGGTCAGCGACGGCGCCACCCTGATCAACCAGGGCAGCATCCTCGGCGCCTTGCGGGTGGCGCAGGGCGGCACCTACGCCGGCGGCGGCATGGTCGGCGGCCTGGACGTCGAGGGCACGTTGCTGACCAATACCGGGCTGGGCGTGGCCACGGTCAATGGCGATCTCAATCTCGCCAGCGGCGCAACGCTGGTCTATGGCGTCAACGCCGATGGCAGCAGTGCGCCTATCAGCGTCACCGGCAGTGCCAACCTCAACGGCGCCACCTTGCGCGTGCAGCCTACGCCAGGCGAATACCCCTGGCAGAGCCGCTACACCGTGTTGACGGCGGGCGCGGTGACCGGCAGCTTCGCCCAGGTCAGCAGTGACTATGCCTTCCTTACCCCGACACTGACCTACGCGGATACCTCGGTGGCCTTGGGCTACGACCGCAACGACGTGGCCTTCGGCGACTACGCGCGCAGCGGCAATGGCAGTGCCGTGGCCCGCAGCCTGGCCAGCCTGGGCCAGAGCGGCACGCTGTACAACGCGCTACTCGGCACCTCCAGCGCCACCGCAGGCCAGGCCATCGAACAGTTGGCGGGTAGCAGCAGCGCCAACCTTGCAGCCGCCACGTTGAGCGCCAGCGCCCAGGTCGGCGCGACCATGCTCGGTGCCATGCAGTCGATGGGCAGCACAGCGGGCCTGTTGGTGGGCCTGGAGGGGGCCGAAGGGCCTGTGTTGGCCGCCACCGGGGTACCGCCGGCGGCGCGCAACCTCAACGACCCGGACGCACAGGGGCGGTTGTGGCTGCAGGCGCTCGGCAGCTACGGCAAGGTCGACGCCAGCCACGCCAGCGACAGCCTCGAGCAGCGCACCGGCGGCGCGGTGCTGGGGCTGGACTGGGCGTTGCCGGGGGAGTGGCGCCTCGGGGTATTGGGTGGCTACTCGCGCACCCGCCTGGACGCCAGCGGCCTGGACGGCAAGGTCGGCAGCTGGCATGCCGGCGTGTACGCCCTGCGCCAAAGCGGCCCATTGGCCGTGCGCCTCGGTGCGGCGTACAGCCGCCATGACGGCGACAGCACCCGGCGGGTCAGCTTCGACACCTTCAACGAGCGCCTCAAGGGCACCTACGATGCCGACAGCCAGCAGGCGTTCGTCGAGCTGGGTTATGCGCTGGGCAGTGGCCGCTTGAGCGCCGAGCCGTTCGCCAACCTCGGTTACCAGCGCTACCACCGCGACAGCTACCGCGAAAGCGGCGGTGATGCTGCCCTGGCCGTGGACGCCGATACCCAGGACAATTTTTCCAGCACCTTCGGCACGCGCCTGGCGTACCTGGGCCAACTGGGCAATGGCATGAGCCTGACCCCACGCGCAAGCCTGGGCTGGCGCCACACCTATGGCACGCTGGATACCCAGACACGCCAGGCGTTTCTGGCCGGCGGCGATGCCTTCAGCGTCGAGGGCAGTGCCCTGGACCGCGACAGCCTGCTGGTCGAGGCAGGGCTGGACCTGGGCCTCAGCGCGCGGCAGTCGGTGGGGCTGGGGTACAGCGCAGAGCTGGGCAGCAACAGCCGCAACCATGCGCTGATGGGGCAGTGGCAGATGAAGTTCTAGGCCTGCCTTCAGGGTAAGGGGCCGCGGTGCGGCCCTTTCGCAGCAAGGTGGCGCGCTGATCCGAGTGAACTAACCGGCGCGCCCCAGGCTCCTTGTCTTGCACACCCTGCGCGCAAGGAGCCGCGCAGCGCACCCTCCCGGATCGTTGAATGAAAAGGAGCCGCCGTGACCGTTAACCATCCAACCCTCTACCGCTGCACGCCAGGGCCGCTGCATGCGACCTTGCTGGCGGGTACCGTGCCACTGTTTCTCGGCGGCTTGCTGAGCGACATCGCCTACTTCAAGAGCTACCAGATCCAGTGGAGCAACTTCGCCGCGTGGCTGATCGCCGGCGGCCTGCTGTTCTGTGGGCTGGCGCTGCTGTTTGCGCTGGTCAACCTGATCCGCGCCGAGCGCAAGCGCGGGCACCCGCTGCTGTATTTCGGGCTGCTGCTGGTGACCTGGGGGCTCGGCCTGGTCAACGCCTTCGAACACGCCAAGGACGCCTGGGCGGTGATGCCGTCCGGCCTGGTGCTGTCGGTGATCGTCACCCTGCTGGCCATGATCGCGACCTGGGTCGGCCTGACCAACCTGCGATCGGGAGGTGTGCAATGAGCCGGCTACCCGCACTGAGCGTCTTGAGCATGGCACTGTTGTTGAGCGCTTGCGGTGGCGAAGGCGATGCCAAGCAAACCTACGGCGCCGAGCCGAAACTGCCCGACCCGCAACGCGGGCTGCTGCCAAGCATGAAGATCGCCGAGCCGTCGGCCTGGGGCGAGCAGAAACCCACCGTGCCGCAGGGCTACAGCGTCACGGCGATTGCGACTGATCTGCGGATCCCGCGGCAGACCCTGGTCTTGCCCAACGGCGACATCATCGTTGCCGAAGGCCGAGGGGGGAGCGCCGCCAAGCTCAAGCCCAAGGACGTCATCGCCAGTTCGATCAAGGCCAAGGGCAACACCCAGGTCAAGGGTGGCAATCGCCTGACCTTGCTGCGCGACGCCGATGGCGACGGCCAGTACGAGCTGAAGACGGTGTTTGCCGAAAACCTCAATGCGCCCTACGGCCTGGCCTTCGCTGACGGCAAGCTGTACGTGGCCAACCAGGATGCGCTGGTGCGTTTCGACTACGCCGAGGGCCAGACCAAGGCCAGCGGCGCGCCGGTCAAGCTCACTGACCTGCCCGCCGAGATCAACCATCACTGGACCAAGTCGCTGACGCTGAGCGCCGATGGGCGCTTCCTGTATGTCGGCATTGGCTCCAACAGCAACATCACCGAGCGCGGCATGGAGGCCGAGATCGACCGCGCCATGGTCTGGCAGATCGATGCCCAGACCGGCGCGCACAAGCCCTATGCGACCGGCCTGCGCAACCCCACGGCGTTGACCGTGCAGCCGGAGACCGGGCAGTTGTGGGCGGTGGTCAACGAACGCGACGAGCTTGGGCCAGACCTGGTCCCTGATTACCTGACGTCGGTGAAGGAGGGCGGGTTCTATGGCTGGCCATACAGCTATTGGGGCCAGAACGTCGATTCACGGGCACAGCCGCAGAACCCGCAGAAGGTGGCCAGCGCGATCAAGCCGGATTACAGCCTTGGCTCGCATGTGGCGGCGTTGGGCGTCGACTTTTCGGTCGCGGCGATGGGGGAGCAGTTTGCCAATGGGGTTTTCGTGGGCGAGCACGGCAGTTGGAATCGGCCTGATCCGGTGGGCTACAAGGTCGTCTTCGTGCCGTTCAGCGGGGGGAGACCGGCGGGCGAGCCGATTGATTTTGCCACGGGCTTCCGGGGTGACGACGGCAAGACTCGGGGGCGGCCGGTGGGGGTTACGGTGGATCCGCGTGGGGCGTTGATCATTGCCGATGACCTGGCCAATACCGTGTGGCGGGTGACGCGCAATCGGTAGAGCTACTGGGCCTTATCGCGGGGCACGTCGCCTCGCGATAAGGCCCTGCGGTTAGTGCAACCTGTTCCGGGCGATCTCGATGTCGTCCATGAAAGAGGGCTGAAGGTGTTAGCTTTGGACCGTATCATGGCCGCCAGGCGCTAGCCACAGGCTTCTCGGGCGCCCTCAAGATCGAGCGCCGCCCGCGCGGCGCTCGATCTTGAGGGCGCCCGAGAAGCCTGTGGCTAGCACTTCGCGATGCGCCGCGCGAATCCCCAAAGCCCCGCCAAATCCTGTGCCCAGCGCACCCCCACCACGCAAATTTCATTTAGTGGTGAATTTTTTCGTATCCCTTTGTATCTGATCCCTTAGAACCCTGGCCACCAAAACGATGGCAGCCAGGTCGAGGACACGTCAGATACCGAGTGACAGCTATGAAATCACGCAAGAAAAGCGTCAAGCCGATCGGCCTGAAAGACATCACCATCGTCGACGATGCCAAGATGCGCAAGGCGATCACCGCGGCGGCGCTGGGCAATGCCATGGAATGGTTCGACTTTGGCGTCTACGGCTTCGTCGCCTATGTACTGGGCAAGGTGTTCTTCCCCGGCGCCGACCCCAGCGTGCAGATGATCGCCGCGCTGGGCACGTTCTCTGTGCCGTTCCTGATCCGGCCGCTGGGCGGGCTGTTCTTCGGCGCCCTCGGTGACCGTTACGGGCGCCAGAAGGTGCTCGCCGCCACCATCGTCATCATGTCGCTGAGCACCTTTGCCATCGGCCTGATCCCGTCCTATGCCTCGATCGGCATCTGGGCACCCATCCTGCTGTTGCTGTGCAAGATGGCCCAGGGCTTCTCGGTCGGTGGCGAATACACCGGCGCCTCGATCTTCGTCGCCGAGTACGCGCCAGACCGCAAGCGCGGCTTCCTCGGCAGCTGGCTGGACTTCGGCTCGATTGCCGGTTTCGTCTTCGGCGCGGGCCTGGTGGTGTGCATCTCGGCCACCGTCGGCGAGGAGAAGTTCCTCGAGTGGGGCTGGCGCCTGCCGTTCCTGCTGGCCTTGCCGCTGGGCATCATCGGCCTCTACCTGCGCCACGCGCTGGAAGAGACGCCTGCCTTCCAGCAGCATGTCGAAAAGCTCGAACAGGGTGATCGCGAAGGCCTGGCGTCGGGCCCCAAGGTGTCCTTCAAGGAAGTCGCCACCCAGCACTGGCGCAGCCTGCTGACCTGCATCGGCGTGGTCATCGCGACCAACGTCACCTATTACATGCTGCTCACCTACATGCCCAGCTACCTCTCGCACAACCTGCACTACAGCGAAAGCCGCGGCGTGCTGATCATCATCGCGATCATGGTCGGCATGCTCTTCGTGCAACCGGTCATCGGATTGTTGAGCGACAAGTTCGGCCGCCGGCCATTCATCATCTGCGGCAGCGTCGGCCTGCTGATCATGGCCATACCGGCCTTCATGATGATCAACAGTGGCGTGCTCGGGGTGATCTTTGCCGGCCTGCTGGTACTGGCGATCCTGCTCAACTTCTTCATCGGCGTGATGGCCTCGACGCTGCCGGCGATGTTCCCGACCCATATCCGCTACAGCGCGCTGGCCAGTGCCTTCAACATTTCCGTGCTGATCGCCGGCCTGACCCCGACCATCGCCGCCTGGCTGGTGGAAAGCACCAATGACCTGTACATGCCGGCCTACTACCTGATGGTCATCGCCCTGATCGGCCTGGTAACCGGCGTGACCATGAAGGAAACCGCCAACCAGCCCCTGCGCGGCGCGGCCCCGGCAGCGTCGGACCTGGAAGAGGCGCGCGAGCTGCTGCAGGAGCACCATGACAATATCGAGCACAAGATCGAGGATATCGACCAGCAGATCGCCGAGCTGGAAGCCAAACGTCAGCATTTGGTACAACAACATCCGCGCATCGATTAGCGCCCGAGCGAGCAAGTCGGATCAGGCTGTGAGAGGATGGGCGGCAAACCATGTGTCTGGCAGAACAGGACCCAGAATTAAACCTGATGAAGACTCCAAAACGGATAGAACCGCTGATTGAAGACGGGCTCGTCGACGAAGTGCTACGGCCCCTGATGAGCGGTAAGGAAGCAGCGGTCTACGTGGTGCGCTGCGGTACCCAGGTGCGCTGCGCCAAGGTCTACAAAGAGGCCAACAAACGCAGTTTCCGCCAGGCTGCCGAGTACCAGGAAGGGCGCAAGGTGCGCAACAGCCGTCAGGCCCGGGCCATGGCCAAGGGCTCCAAGTACGGCCGCAAGGAAGCCGAGGATGCCTGGCAGAACGCCGAAGTGGCGGCGTTGTTCCGCCTGGCCGGCGCGGGCGTGAGGGTGCCCAAGCCGTTCGACTTCCAGGACGGTGTGCTGCTGATGGAACTGGTCGTGGACGAGGACGGCAACGCCGCGCCGCGCCTGAACGACGTCCACCTGGAGCCGGAGCAGGCGCGCGAGTACCACGCGTTCGTGATTCGCCAGATCGTGCTGATGCTCTGCGCCGGCCTGGTGCATGGCGACCTGTCGGAGTTCAACGTGCTGCTCGGCCCGGACGGCCCGGTAATCATCGACCTGCCGCAGGCGGTGGATGCGGCGGCGAACAACCATGCGTTCAGCATGCTCGATCGCGACGTGGCGAACATGAGCGGGTATTTCGGCCGCTTTGCCCCTGAGCTCAGGGAGACCCGCTATGCGCGGGAGATGTGGTCGCTGTTCGAGGCCGGTGAGCTGTTGCCGGATACGCCGTTGACCGGCGAGTTCATGGATGACGACCACGACGCCGATGTTGGCGGGGTGTTGCGCGAGATCGAAGCGGCGCGTATCGACGATGAACGTCGGCGTGCGGCGCGTGATGATCTGGAGCGTGGCCCGGTCAAAGGCGAAGAGCCGCCTCCGCCTTGGATGCAGTAAGGCTTCTGCCGATGTTCGCTTGACATCCTGGGGCCGCTTCGCGGCCCTTTCGCGACACAAGGCCGCTCCCACAAGTACGGCGGGGTGTCTGGGGGAGATAGCCCAGCATTCAAGGCCGCGGCTTAGGACAGGATTTAGCAACGCCGCCTAAGCCTGTGGAAGCGGCCTTGTGTCGCGAAAGGGGCGCAAAGCGCCCCCAACAATCGCGAAGTCGCCACTGTTACAACGGTCAACTACCAGGACCCCGGGTGGTCGCAGACCGCACGGTCGACAGCCACATCAAGAACCTGCTTCCGCAAGCTGACCCTGCTGACCCTCAGAGCATGCCCAACTGCACATGGGTCTCGCGCAGCCGCGCCGGGGTCACGTCGAACTCGCGCTTGAACCAGTGGATCATGTGCGAGCTGTCGGTAAAGCCGCACTCATAGGCGATCTGGGTGATCGAGCGGCTGCTGTTGAGCACCATCCAATGCGCCGCCTTCAGCCGCAGCCGGCGCCAGTAGTCGGCGGGGGTGGCGCGCAGGTGTTTCTTGAACAGCCGGGTCAGCTCACGCTCGGTGGCCCCGACCTGGCTGGCCAGGACCGCGATGGTGCAGGTCTCGAACAGTCGCTGGCGCATCAAACCCACCGCATTCACCACCCGCGCATCCAGGCAGCGCAGGGCGTTGCCGGAGTCGTCGCGCAGCGCCTGCATCTGGTCCAGGCCGCGGTTCGACAGCACATAGTGCAGCACCTTGTCCGCCCGTGAGCGGCCGCAATGCTCGGCCACCAGGTGGGTCGCCAGGTTGATCGCGGCCAGGCCCCCCGGGCAGGTAATGAAGCCACCGTCGGTGACCACCGGTACATCCGTGACGGTGATGACCTTCGGGTGCACCTGCTTGAACGCGGCCTCCATGGAAAACTGCACCGCGCAGCGGCGGCCGTCGAGCAGCCCCAGCTCGGCCAGGACGAATGTCCCGGTGCACAGCCCGATCACCGGCACATCGGCGCGCACCGCCTGGCGAATGTAGTCGTACAGCTCGGGCGGAAACGGCCGCTGGGTCTGCACGATGCCGCCGTGCACGACGATGTAGTCGTACTCGGTCGGGTCGCCGAACTGGCGGGTGGGCAGTACCGGAAAACCGCAGCTGGAGATGATCGGCGCATCGTCATGCGACAGCAATTCCCAGGCGCAGTAGATCTTGCGGCTGAAATCGCGCTCGTCCGCCGCCAGCCGCAAGCAGTCGACGAAGCAGCCGAGCGACAGAAAGGTGAAGTCGGGCGTCGCGACGATGCCCACCTTGAGCGGAGTGACGGCATCCGGTGGCGGTTTCAGGGGTTCGAGAAACGAATAATCGGCACGCATGGGGCGGGTCACTCCGTCGGGTATTTTCGTACCGCGTTTTGACCGAATCCTACAATCGCACGCTGTCATTTGTCACTAGAGTGGCTCTGTCGCAAAGGCAGATCCAGCGCGTACAACGTCACCCACTCACGTCAACAGATTCAAGTAAATCTAATAAAAACAATAGGTTGCAGTATCGAACACCTGCCTCTAAAAATACAAAGGGTGTAGCACATGGTGCAAACAATACTGAAAAGTGTGGTCACTGACGGCCTCCCCGAGCGTCAGCGCAACAATGTCCTGGTGGATATCCAGGGCCTGGGCAAAGACTACGGTGACACCACCGTTCTCAACGACATCAACCTCAGCGTCAACAAAGGCGAAGTAATCGCCATCATCGGCCCCAGCGGCTCGGGCAAGAGCACCTTGCTGCGTTGCGTCAACCTCCTTGATCCACCCACCCGCGGCACCTTGCGCGTCGGCGACACCTGCATCGATGCCAGCCAGGTCATCAGCAGCCGGCAGACCCTGGAACTGCGCCGGCCGATCGGCATGGTGTTCCAGTCATTCAACCTGTTCCCGCACCTGTCGGTGCTGCGCAACGTGAGCATCGCCCAGGAGCGGGTGCTCAAACGCGATCGCAAGCAGGCCGATGAAGTCTCGCGTCAGTTGCTCGACCGTGTCGGCCTGCTGAACAAGGCCGACCAGTACCCCTCGCGCTGTTCCGGTGGGCAGCAGCAACGTATCGCCATCGCCCGTGCACTGGCCCTGGAACCGAGCCTGATGCTGTTCGACGAGCCGACCTCGGCACTCGACCCGGAGCTCGGCCTGGAAGTGCTCAACGTCATGCAGGAGTTGGCCACCCAAGGCATGACGATGATCGTCGTGACCCATGAGATGCACTTCGCCGAGAGCGTCTCCGACCGGGTGCTGATCATGGCCGATGGCCGGGTCATCGAAGAGGGCCGCAGCCAGCAAGTCATGCGCAAGCCGCAGAGCGAACGCGCGCAACGTTTCCTCAGCGCGGTGATGAACCGATGACCGGCGACATGCTCCTCGCCATCCTTGGCGGCATCCAGTGGACGGTGCTGCTCACCCTGACCTCGCTGGCGATCGGCGTGCTGCTCGGCGCCGGGCTGTGTGCCATGCGCACCTCGGGCATCCGCCTGCTCGACCTGACCGCCTGTGGGCTGATCCTCGGCTTGCGTGCGGTGCCGCCGATCGTCTGGCTGTTCCTGATCTTCTTCGGTGTCGGCAGCGGCATCGTCCAGGTCAGCGCATTCCAGGCAGCCGCTGTCGGGCTGGGGCTGATCACAGCGGCGAACATGGCCGAGATCTTCCGTGGCGCGCTGGCGGCGGTGCATCGCGGTCAATGGGAAGCGGCCCGGGCGCTGAGCCTGCCGGCGCGTTGGCGGATGCTCGACGTCATCGCCCCGCAGTTGCTGCGGGTGTCCTTGCCGTCGATCGCCAGCTACGCCATCGGCCTGCTCAAGGACACCGCGATCGCCTCGACCCTCGGCGTGCCGGAGATCGCCTTCCAGGCGACCCACGTCTCGCAGATGACCTTCCAGGGCCTGGCGACCTTCGCTTTTGCCGGCTGCCTGTACATCGCCCTGAGCATTCCGGTGGCCTGGGCCAGCCGCTGGGCCGATCAACGCATGCGCTCGAGGGTGGCACGATGAACGAGACCTTTGCCTTCTGGCAGCAGACGCTGCCGTCACTGTTGGATGGCTTCTATCTGTCGTTGCAGGTCACCGGCGCATCGCTGCTGCTGGGCATCCCGCTGGGTCTGCTGCTGGCCCTGGGGTTGCGCAGCCGGCAACTGCTGTTGAGGGCGCCGTTGCTGGCGTTGATCGAAGTCGGCCGGGGTGCCTCGGTGATCGTCCTGCTGCAGTTCGTCTACTTCGGCATGCCGACGGCCGGGTTCACCTTCAGCGCCTTCGTCTCGGTGACCATCGCCTTTACCTGGTGCACGGCGGCCTACACCAGCGAGATCCTCCGCGCGGGGATGGAAGCGGTACCGCAAGGCCAGCGTGAGGCCGCCCAGGCACTGCGCCTGAATGGCCTCGACACGCTGCGCCTGATCATCCTGCCGCAGGGCCTGCCGATCTCGATTCCGGCATTGCTCGGCTTCGCCATCCTGATGCTCCAGGCCTCGTCACTGGCCTTCGTGGTGGCGCTGCCAGAGGTGATGAGCAAGGCCCAACTGGTGGGCTCCAACACCTTCCAGTACATGCCGATCTTCATCCTGGTCGCCTTGATGTTCGCCGCCATCTGCATCCCCGCCACCGTTGTGGTGGGGCACCTCGAGCGGCGCCTCAGCCGCCATTTCTGATCCCACGAACGGAGTGACACCCATGCGTATCATCAGCCAGTTTCGTCTCGCCCTGTTCAGCACCGCGTGCCTGCTCGCAGGCCATGCCCTTGGCGCCGAAAGCTGCACGCCGAGCGCGCAGTTCAAGACCATCAAGCCCGGCAGCCTCACCGTTGCCGTCTACAACTACCCGCCGTTCACTACCGTGGCCGGCCCCAACGACATCGGCGGCGTCGACACCGACGTGGTGCGCGAGATCGCCCGGCGCAATTGCCTGACCGTGGTGCCGGTGATCGTCGACCCCTCGGCGGTGATCCAGAACGTGCTCAGCCAGAAGGTCGACCTGGGCATCGGTGACTGGTTCCGCACCGCCGAGCGGGCCAAGGTGCTGGGCATGTCGTGGCCGCTGTACGTCGACCAGATGGCGTTCTACTCGCGTGAGGGCTTCAGCGAAGTCGGCCAGCTCAACGGCAAGCGCGTCGGCGCGGTCTCGGGCTTTCTCTATGCCGGGCAGATCCAGGCCAGCCTGGACAGCCAGGTGGTGCTCTACCCCAATCCGGTCGGCCTGGCCCAGGACCTCGCCGCAGGCCGTCTCGACGTTGCCGTGGACAGCTACGGCACGGGCAAGTACGCCCAGAGCAAGGGCGCCTACCAGGGCATCCAGATCGAGATCGCCAAGCCTGACGCACGGGTGCCGGTGTCGGTCGAGCCCGCGCAGATCGCCTTGCTCTACCACATGAACAAGCCCGAGCTCGGCGCCGCCCTGGACGCGGCAATCAGGCAGCTGCATGCCGAAGGCAAGATCGCCGAGATCCTGCAGAGCAACGGTTTGGCCGCCAGCGGCGCCGACACCGGCGAACCGCGCCTGATCAAGTAAGTCACCCACCGCCCTGTACACACCGCAAAAGGACTGAAAACCCATGGCTCGCAATGTCTTCTTCTGCATCGATTCCCATGCTTGCGCCAACCCGGTTCGCGTCGTCGCCGGGGGTGGCCCGCTGTTGCCCAACGTGCCCATGGCCGAAAAGCGCATGCTGTTTCTTGAGAAACACGATTGGGTGCGCCATGCGCTGATGTTCGAACCGCGTGGCCATGACGCCATGTCCGGCTCCATCCTGTACCCGTCGCACCGCGAGGACTGCGATGTCGGCGTGCTGTTCATCGAGGTCAGCGGCTGCCTGCCGATGTGTGGCGCGGGCACGGTCGGCACGGTCACCGTGGCCATCGAAGAAGGGCTGGTGGTGCCCAAGGTGGAGGGCCGCCTGGCCCTGGAGACGCCGGCTGGGCGGGTCGATATCGAGTACAAGAAGAACGGCGCGTTCGTCGAGGAAGTGCGCCTGTTCAACGTCAACAGCTACCTGCATGACCAGGACATCGAACTCGAGGTGCCTGGCATCGGCACACTGACCGTCGACCTGTCGTACGGCGGCAACTACTACATCATCGTCGAGCCGCAGGACAACTACCCCGGCCTGGACGGGCTCAAGGCCGATGACCTGGTGCGCATGAGCCACGCGGTGCGCGAGGCGGCGCAGAAGAAGCTCAACCCGGTGCATCCCGAAGACGAGCGGATCCGTGGGGTCAAGCATGTGATGTGGTGCGACAAGCCCAAGTCGCCGGGCGCCAGTGCGCGTAACGCGGTGTTCTACGGCGACAAGGCCATCGACCGTTCGCCGTGCGGCACCGGCTCATCGGCGCGGGTGGCCCAGTTGGTGGCGCGTGGGCGGTTGGCGATTGGCGAGACCTTCATCCATGAAAGCATCACCGGCACCACCTTCAACTGCCGGGCGGAGGAGGCCACCCAGGTCGGCCGCTACCCGGCGGTGCGGCCGAGTGTGGCGGGCTGGGCGCGGGTGATCGGCTACAACACGATCATCGTCGATGACCGTGATCCGCTGGCGCATGGCTTTCAGATTGCCTGAGGCATGACGGCTGACGGGTGACTGCAGCGGCCTGTACGCCGGCGCAGTCACCCTCGTGTCACATCCCAGGAGCTGACTGGCGCGCTTGCCCATCGAGCCAGTATTTCGTACGCAAGAGGCCGGGCGCGGCGGCATTTGCGGCCTTTCGTCTGCGCGGATGAATATAAATAGGATTAGCTCGATCGTGGGTGAGTCTCAGATGTACACACAGATTCATCTGTGTCACTCAACGAGGTAGACCATCATGGCTGGTAATCAAGGCAATAAAGGTGGCGACATGGGCAAAGGCGCCCAAGGCAATCAAGGCGATCACGCCCAGGACCAGGACAAGGCGTCCCAGGCTGGACGCCAAGGTGGCCAGATGTCCGAAGGTGGCATGGCCAATGATCCGCAGCGCAAGCCCGACATGGACAAGCAAGGCGGGCAGAAGTCTGGTGGTGACTGGGCCAAGGACACCGATCGTGCTGGCGAAGCCGGTCGTCAAGGTGGCCAAGGCCAAGGGGCAGGCGGCGGTATGGCCGACGACCCTGCGCAAACCACCCAGCGTGATCGCGATGCGGGCCAGCACGGCACTGCCGACCGCAACATGCGAAAAGACGACGAGCGTTAATCTGCCAAGGCATCGACCGGGGCGCTGCGCGCTCCGGTCGACTCGACTGGATGAGACCTCTTGGCAGGCTGGCCCGCTCCTGCGGGGTGTGTGTCGGGTACAGTTGATGTGCCCGACAGGGGCCCCGCAGGGGCTGGCCAGCCTGCCAAGAGGCGCTTTCTGACGCGCGGGATCAGTCCTCTTGCTGGCCGGTCGGCGTACGCAGCGGCAAGTAAGGCAGCAACCGCTCGGTCTCCCTCCTCACCACTTCATAGCACTCACAACTGAGCGCCTCGAGCCGCTTCCTGTCGAGCACCTTGATGTGCCCACGGCTGTACTCGATGATCCCCAGCCGCTGCAGCTTGCCTGCCGCATCGGTAACCCCCTCGCGACGTACCCCGAGCATGTTGGCGATCAGCTCCTGGGTCATGCGCACGTGGTCGCTCTGCAGCCGGTCGAGCGACAGCAGCAGCCAGCGACAGAGTTGCTGGTCGATCGAGTGATGGCGATTGCACACCGCGGTCTGGGCCATCTGGGTAATCAGCGCCTGGGTGTAGCGCAGCATCAATACCAACAGTTCGCCATGGCGATTGAACTCGTCCTTCAAACGCTGCCCGGGCAGGCGATAGGCATGCCCGGCGCTTTGCACGATGGCCCGGCTGGGTGTGCTTTCACCGCCCATGAACACGGCAATGCCGACCAGGCCTTCGTTGCCCACCACCGAGATCTCGGCCGACGCGCCGTTTTCCATCACGTACAGCAGTGAAATGATCGAGTCGGTCGGGAAGTAGACATGGCGCAGGGCATCGCCGGACTCATACAGCGCTTTGCCCAAGGGCAGGGTCACCAGCTCGAGGTCGCCCTTCAGGCGCTCGAACGCCTGCTCGGGCAACGCGGCCAGCAGATGATTGTGGCGCGGCGTCAATGGCATGGTTCTCCCACCCTGACGGGTGCATTGGCTAGGTTGAACAAGCCTAGCTCAAGCGGCTCGGCCGGCGCTACGGTTCCACGGGCAGGGTGGACCGGTGGCACTGGGCAAGCACCTGGTGCACCTGGCCATCATCGACCAGGTGCAGGACGCCGCCGGCCAGCGGCTGGCCATCCAGGCTCAGGTGCAGCTCGCCAGCCTCGCTGTCGCTGCGCACTTCGATCCGGTACTGGCTGCTGCCAACGCGATAAAACAGGGTGTAGCCCGGCCAGTCAGCGGGCAGCAGCGGCTTGATGCGCAAGGTGTCGCCGGTGCGTTGCAGGCCCAGCAGGCTCTCGACGATCAGGCGGTACATCCAGCCGGCGGACCCGGTGTACCAGCTCCAGCCACCCCGGCCGGCATGCGGCGCCACGGCGTAGACATCGGCGGCCATCACATACGGCTCGACCTTGTAGGTGTCGATCAGGGCGTTGCAGCCTTGGCGCACCGGGTTGATCAGGTGCAGCAGCTCCCAGGCCCTGGCCCGGTCGCCCAGCTGGGCGAAGGCCATGCTCGCCCAGATCGCGGCGTGGGTGTACTGGCCGCCGTTTTCACGCACGCCGGGCACGTAGCCTTTGATGTAGCCAGGGTCGAGGCTGCCCTGGTCAAAGGCCGGGTCGAGCAATTGCACGATGCCGATGTCGCGGCGCACCAGCAGCCGGTCGACGGCGCCCATGGCGGTGCGCACGCGCTCTGGCGAGCCGACCCCGGAGAGTACCGCCCAGCTCTGCGCCAGCGAGTCGATGCGGCACTCCTGATTGCTTGCCGAGCCCAGCACCTGGCCATCGTCGAACCAGGCGCGGCGGTACCAGCCACCGTCCCACGCGTGGGCCTCGAGGTTGCGTTCCAGGGCGGCGGCGCGCGTGGCGCACTGCTCGGCGAAGGCGCTGTCGCCCCGGCGCTGGGCGACGCGGGCGAAGGCTTGCAGGACCTGGTGGCCGAAAAATCCCAGCCACACGCTCTCGCCCAGGCCATGCTCGCCGACGCGGTTCATGCCGTCGTTCCAGTCGCCGCTGCCCATCAGCGGCAAGCCGTGCACGCCGCACGGCAAGGCCCGCTCCAGGGCGCGCTGACAATGCTGGTAGAGGCTCTCGACCCGCGTGGCTCGGGCCGGCAGGTCGTAGTAGGACTCTTCGCCGGCGTTCAGTGGGCGGCCTTCGAGATAGCCCACCGGCTCGTCCAGTACGCTCAGGTCGGCGCATACCTCGAGGTAACGGGCAGTCGCCAGTGGCAGCCACAGCAGGTCGTCGGAGCAACGGGTCCGCACGCCGCGTTGCAACGGTGGGTGCCACCAGTGCTGCACGTCGCC
This sequence comes from Pseudomonas reidholzensis, assembly GCF_900536025.1. Classification (GTDB taxonomy): domain Bacteria; phylum Pseudomonadota; class Gammaproteobacteria; order Pseudomonadales; family Pseudomonadaceae; genus Aquipseudomonas; species Aquipseudomonas reidholzensis. The sequence goes on along the minus strand of NZ_UNOZ01000007.1, from coordinate 113,526 downwards.
CTCCAGGTATTGATGGGCGGCGCAGGTCAGCAGGTGCTGGCGCGCCGCCGCCGGGGCGGCATGCAGCATGGCCATGCTGTCTTGCAACTGATCGCGAAAACCAAAGGCGCCGCCCGACTGATAGAAGCCGCTGCGGGCCCAGAAGCGACAGGCGATGACCTGGTACATCAACCAGCCGTTGGCCAGCACATCGAGCGCCGGCTCCGGCGTTTCGATGCGCACGCTGCCCAAGGTCTGGCGCCAGTAGGTCTGCACCTTGTCCAGTTCGCCCAGGGCGGCGCGCAGCCCCCGGTAGTGCAAGACCCGCTGGGTCGCCGCCGCAGCGTCGGCCTCAGCACCCAGGCGGAACACCAGCTCGCGGCTTTCGCCCGGGGCCAGCAGCAGGCTGACCTGCAGCGCTGCGCACGGGTCCAGGCCGCCGCCGGTCCTCCCCGACAAGCGTGCCTGACGCAGCCCGGCAGGCGCTTGCAGGTGCCCGTTGCGGCCGAGAAACTCACTGCGGTCACAGGTGAGGCTGAGGGCGGGTACGTCGCAATCGAGGTAGGCCACATGCCCGGAAAACTCGATCGAAAAGGCATTGCGAGCAAACAGCGCACCACTGATCGGGTCGGTCTCGCTGACCACGTGCATCGCCGTTTTGCTGCGCAGGTCACCCAGCACCCATTCGACGAACGCGGTGGCGCTCAGGCGCCGCGGCCGGTCCGAGGTGTTGTGCAGGGTGAGCCGGGAGAATTTGACCGCGGCGTCCAGCGCGACATACACCCAGAGCTCGCTGCTGAAGTCCTCTTCGACATACTCGAAGACGCTGTAGCCAAAGCCATGGCGGGTGCGGTAACTGCCCGGGCCGGGACAGGGTTGCGGGGTGGGCGACCAGACGTCGCCGCTGTCTTCGTCGCGCAGGTACAGGGCCTCGCCGCCAGGGTCGCGGACCGGGTCGTTGTGCCACGGCGTCAGGCGATACTCATGGGCGTTGTCGCGCCAGGTGTAGGCGCTGCCGGATTCCGAGATGACCGTGCCGAACTGCGCATTGGCCAACACGTTGACCCAGGGCGCCGGGGTCGCCTGGCCGGGCAGGATGGGCATGACGTACTCGCAGCCGTCGGCGCTGAAACCGCCATAGCGATTGTCCAGCAGCAACGCCGCCTGGGCCGGCGGCGCAGCGGGGTGGGGCAGGCTGGTCGGCACCACCGGCGTGGCGACGAAGACCGCCGGAGCAGGCGGCCCGCGCCGCCGGTGCAGCTGTTCGGCGAGGCTGCCATGGCTGTCGCTGAGCACCAGCCGGGCCACCGCCAGCAGCAGGGTGCGGTCTTCTTCACTGAGTTGCTGCGCCGGGCGCACGAAGATCCCGCCAGAGCGGTCGAGCAAGGCGGCCTCGCTGCCGGAGGCGACGATGCCCATGATCAGGTCCTGCAGCTGCTGGCGATAACCGGCCTGGTCCTCGTTCCAGATCACCAGGTCCAGCGCCAGGCCCTTCTGCCGCCAATAGGCATGCGCGTGGACCATCTGTTTGACCAGCTGGATATTGGCCGGGTCGGCGATCTGCACCAGCACGATCGGCAGGTCGCCGGAGATGCCCTGGCCCCATAGCCCGGACTGGTTACGCCGGTTGCTGACCAGCAGCGCGCTGCTGGCGCGCAGTGTCGCGTGGGCATAAATCACCGAGGCGGCCATCTGCTCGAACAGCCGGGCATCGGCCAGTGAGCCATTGAGCTGGCGCAACAACACCTGGCTGTGCGGCCAGGCCAGGTCGAAGACCCGATCGGCCAGGTGGCGGTCGCGGTACTTGGTGATCAGTTGCAGGCAGGCTTCGCGGCTGCCCGCCATGCCGGTGGCCAGGTCGATGGTCGCACTCTGGCCAGGCTCCAGGCTGATCCGGCAGCGAATCGCGACGATCGGGTCGAGCACCGCCCCCGCGCTGCCGGACAACGCTGCTACATCGGCCTGCAAGGCTGCCGGATCGCGCAGGCTGCGGCCGCGGCCGATGAAGCGGGCGCGGTCGGTCTCGTAGGAAATCGCCTCGACATCCACCCCGTGCACGGCCAGCACGTGGCACAGCCACGGCGCGGCTTCCTGTTGTGAGCGCGGCCTGCGTGTGCAGACGATGGCCTGCAGCGGGCGGATCAGCTCGGTCTGCACGAACAGCTTGCTGAACGCCGGGTGCAGCGCGTCGCTGATGGCCGGTGCCAGCACCACCTCGGCGTAGCTGGTCAGCTCCAGGCTGCGCCGCTGCGGTGCATGGTTGGTCAGGTGCAAGCGCCGCAGTTCGATGTCGTCCTCGGGCGACACGGCGATTTCGCTGTGGCAGTCGAACTCCAGTTCGCGCACGCGAAACTCGGCCCGGCCATCGCTGAAGATCACCTCCTGGCTGTGCGGCAGGTGCAGGGTCGGCTGGTAGCTGGTGGACCAGAAACGGCCGCTGTCGACATCCCGCAGGTAGCAATAACTGCCCAGGCTGTCGCCACTGATGTCTTCGCTCCAGCGGGTCATGGCCAGGTCGTTGCAGCGGCTGTAGCCACTGCCGGCGCTGTTGACCATGACATGGTAACGGCCGTTGGACAGCAGTTGCACGGCGGGGTAGCGGCGGTTCGGGTCGCTGAACACCCGCAGGCGCGATCCGCTGGCGCTGCCGGTGTCGTCCAGGTCGGGGGTTTGCGAGGTGTGCAGGTATTGCGCGGCGGTTTTCGGCACGCGCTCCTGCAATAGCAGCATGCTCGCCTGAAACTGTGGGTCGGCGGCAAAGCGGCGCTGCATGGGTTTGTCCAGCAGCAGTGAGGTCAGGGCGAGAAAGCTCATGCCCTGGTGGTGCGCCATGAACGAGCGGATGACCACGGCGGCTTGCCCCGGTGGCAGGCGGGCCTCGGTGTAGTCGACCGCTTCGTACAGGCCGAAGCGCCCGGCCAACCCCGCCTGGGCCAGCCGTTGCAGGTTGCGGCAGACGGCGGCAGGGGCGACCATCAGTGCCAGGGTACTGGCATAGGGCGCCACCACGCGATCCTCGCCCAGGCCACGTTTGAGCCCCAGGCCCGGCACGCCAAAGGCCCGGTATTGGTAGTTGAAGTGGCTGTCGAGGGCGTTGTACGCCGACTCCGAGACGCCCCACGGCAGGCCCGCATGCTTGCCATGGTCGATCTGCCGGGTGACGGCGGCCTGGCAGGTCTGGTCGAGCAGGGTGCCTTCATAGCTGGGCATCACCAGCATCGGCATCAGGTACTCGAACATCGAGCCGGACCACGACAGCAGCACCGGCACCCCGGCATTGCTGGTCAGCAGGCGGCCCAAGGCCAGCCAGCTTTCCTGCGGGGCCTGGCCCTGGGCGATGGCGACGAAGTTGGTCAGGCGCATCTCCGAGGCCAGCAGGTCGTAGAACGATGCGTCAGGGCGGTGCTCGGTGGCGTTGTAGCCGATCGTGAAGAGGTCACGCTGGCGGTCGTAGAGAAAGCTGAAATCCATGTTCGCCAGGCCGCTGATGTGCTTGGCCAGCTGCGCTGCCATGGCGATCCGCTGTCGTGCCAGGGCCTGCACGGCGGCGACGGCAGGCTGGGCGGCGGGCGGCCAATCGGCGAGTTCGAGGTCGGCCAGCGCGCGCCAGCTGCTCGGCGCCGGCACGGCAGGGTCGTGGCCTGCCGGCAGGGCGAAGCGTTGCAGCTCGGCGGCCATGTCCAGGCACTGCGCCTGCAGCGCCGCCAGCCAGAAGCCACAGTCACTGTCGGCTTCGCTCGCGGGCAGCGCCGTCGCAGGGTCGGCCAGGCCGTGCAGCACCTGCGCCAGCTGGGCGTGCAGGTCGAGCGCAGGGGCCTGTTCACGCACGGCGCGCAGCGCGTCGGTGCTGCGGCCTGCGCTGTCGAACGCGGCAATCAGCAGGTCGAGGGTGTCCAGCAGGCCATGGCTCACACGGCGGTCGAGCAGCGGCGCATCGGGCAGCCCCAGCAGGCCGGGGCGCAAGGTCAACAACAGGCCTGCCAGGTTGCCACTGTCGACGGTCGATACATACAGCGGCGCCAACGGCTGCAGGGTGCGGGTGTCGTACCAGTTGTAGAAGTGGCCTTTATAGCGCTCCAGGCGGCTCAGGCTGTCGAGCATCAGCGTCAGCCGCTCGAGCAGGCGCGCGCCGCTCAGGTAGCCAAAGTCGTGGGCCGCCAGGTGCGCGAGCAGGGCCATGCCGATGTTGGTCGGCGAGGTGCGGTGGGCGACATTGGGGTAGGGCGGCTCCTGGACATTGTCCGGCGGCAGCCAGTTGTCCTGCGCGCTGACGTACTGGTCGAAGAACGCCCAGTTGCTGCGGGCCAGACGCTGCAAGAACGCACGCTCTTCGGGGGTGGGGACGAACACGGTGCGGCTGCGGCTGCGGCTGAGCCACCAGGCCAGCCCCGGGCCAAGCAGCCACAGCGCAAGGATCGGCGCGGCGACCAGCAGCGCCTGCGGTTGCAGCAGCAAGGCCGCCGCCAGCAGCAGGCTGAGGACGGGCGCGATCCATTGCTCCCGGTAGAGGCCGTAGAGCGTGTTGACGCTGGCCCGGGCGTCCTCCCGCGACGGGTTCCATTGCAGCAGTCGACGGCGGCTGACCGCTAGCCGCCAGAGCGTGCGGGTGATGGCATCGAGGCTGTAGAAGGCCTCGAACGGCAGCCAGGCCAAGCCCAGGGCGCAGCGTACGAAGTGCCCGGACGAGGCGCGCATGGCGGCCTGCAGGTGTTGCCCGAGGGGCACGTCCGGGGTGTTGCGCAGCAGCTCCAGGAGGGTGTCCAGCAGCGGTCGGGTCAGCAGCAGGACCAGCACCGCCAGGGTCCACAAGGCCGGCGCCGAAGAGGCGAGCCAGCCCCACAGCAAGACGCTGAGAAACGCCGCCGGTTCCAGGCTGCGGCGCAGGTTATCGGCGACCTTCCAGCGTGACAGCGCGCTGAGGCTATGGCGCGTGGCGTTGCCGGTGCGGGTCCATGGCAGCAGCCACGGCAGCAGTTGCCAATCACCGCGGATCCAGCGGTGCCGGCGCTTGACGTCGGCGCTGTAGTGGCGCGGGTACTCCTCGTACAGCTGGACATCGCTGAGCAGGCCGGCGTGCGCGTAGCAGCCCTCGATCAAGTCATGGCTGAGCACGCGGTTGTCGGCAAAGCAGCCGTCCAGGGCCTGCTCGAAGGCGTCCACGGCATAGATACCCTTGCCGATGAACGAGCCACTCAGGAACAGGTCCTGGTACACATCGGACACCGCCTGGGTATACGGGTCCACCCCGGCATCGCTGCCAAACAGCCGGGCGTAGGCCGAGCGCGCGGCGCTGGGCAGGCTGATGCCCACCCGCGGCTGGAGGATCGCGTAGCCCGCGCGGATGCGCCCGCTGTGGGCATCGAAGCGCGGCTGGTTGAGCGGGTGCTGCATCGCGCCGATAAACTGGCTGGCCGCGTTGCGCGGCAGCTGGGTGTCGGTGTCCAGGGTAATGACGTAGCGCACGCTGGCGAGTTGGGCGACATCGCCGACGATCAGCAGGAAGTGCTCGCGGCCGTGGCCACGCAGCAAGGCGTTGAGGGCCATCAGCTTGCCGCGTTTGCGCTCATAGCCCATCCACAGGCGGTCGTTGGCATTCCACGACCTCGGCCGATGCAACAGAAAGAAGCGCTCGCCGCCCGGCGTCGGGTACTTGCAGTTCAAGCCTTCGATGGCCTCAGTGGCCAGCGCCAGCAAGGCCTCATCCTGCGGCAGGGTCTGCTGCTGAGCATCGAGAAAGTCGGTCAGCAAGGCGAAGTGCAGGTGCGCGTCGCGGTTGGCCAGAAACCGCACTTCCAGGCCTTCGACCAGCTCCTCGACATCGTCGGTGCTGGCCAGCAGGCTCGGCACTACTACCAGGGTACGGGCCTCGGCCGGGATGCCGTGCTTGTAGTCCAGCCGGGGCAGAAAGGACGGTTTGACGGTGAGTGTCACCAGCCAGTTGATCAGGCCGATGGCCAGGCGGCTGGTCATCAGCAGGATCGGCGCGGCGAGCAACGCCAGTACCCAGTACGGCCAACCCTGGTGGTGAATGGCGTCCAGGAACACCCAGGCAAACAGCCCGGTGAGCAGCGCCGAGGGCACCAGGTAGAACGCCAGGGGTGCCCGGTGCAGCAGCCGCTGCCAGCGTTCGCCAAGGCCGATGCGCGCCGCCAGCCGCTGCTCCAGCAGCGCCAGGCCTGGGCCCAGCAGATAAAAGCCGACGTGCTCGCTGGGCTCGCCGGCGCGGGTTGCAGGTGCCTGCGCCAGGTCGATGGCCATGCGCGCCACCGCGTCTTCGCTGAACAGGCTGTGCCGCGCCAGGCGTTCGATGACGTGGCGGTAATGGTCACGGCTGGCAAAATCCATCGCCGGGTAGACCCCGGCCGGGTCCTCGCCGAGGATCCGTTCGACGTGGCTCAGCTGCTCGACGAACGCACGCCAGTCGGTGGTCGACAGCAGGCGCAGGCTGCCAATGCTGTTGCTGATCGAGACCTGGTCGATGGCCTGCTGCTGGGCATCCAGTTGCACATGGCGCTCGATGGTCAGGGCCGACTCGCTGAGCATCTGTTCGATCCACGCCAACGGCTGGGTCAGCGTGGCGCTCTGGCCGTGCAGCCGGCGCGCCAGCTCGGCGACGAACGCCGGGCTGAGCGGCGGCCCTGAGCGGACCATGTCGGCCACCACCAGCACCACGCTCTTGGTATCGCGCTCGGCCATCTCGCTGAGGCGGTCGGCCCAGCTGTTGGCCAGGTCACGGTCGGCCCAGTTGGCCATGACCCGGGCGGCCACCCGGCGCAGGTTTTCGATCAGCGCCAGGCGCAGCATGATGGGGATCGCCCACAGCTCGCCGAGGGTCAGCGGGGTGACCCGCTGGTAGGCTTCGACAAAGCGGCTGAGGCTGTCGCTGTCGACCCGCCCGTCGCCATGGGAGATGGTCTCCAGGGCAATATCGTAGACCCGTGGCAGGCCGCTCGAGGGGCCGTTGTCGAGGCGCGGCAACTGCCGGCTGTAGCCGCGCGGCAAGTGACTGTTGGCGAGGCGGATATGCGCTTCGACCAGGTAGAAGTTGTCCAGCAGCCACTGCGCGGCGGGCATGTCCCGGCGTGACGAGGCGAGCGTCCCGGCGAGGGCCGCGCAGCTGCTGGAGAGGGTCTGCTCGTTGGCGGTCAGGCGGGCGAGCAAGGCATCGTCGGCGGGCAGTTTGCTCAGTCGGTGCTGTCGGGCGAGGATTGTGCCGTATTCGGCCATCTGCTCGCTGCTGAACAGCTCCGAGCGCAACAGGCTCTCGTAGCTGAACGCACGCGGCGCAGCGGCCCATCGACGCAGGGTCGAGGGCAAGCGTCGGAGCATGCTGATCGCGCCAAGCCAGGGATTATCCATGGGGGTCCTTGCTGATACAGGTTCAGTCGCTAGCGCTGATTTTCACGCGTTGCGGGTGTGGGGTCTGTTCGGTAGCGAACAGACCCGCCAGGCCATCGCGCCCACCCTGACTAGACGTTTTCTGACAGGCCGTCGCCGGCTCCCGAGGTAGCTCATGGCACATCTACAGCAAGACCCCTGCGTGTCGAGCGCTGGCTACCGGCTCGGCGAGGCGGGCGCTGAGCACCGGGCGTTGCTGGCCGAGCAGATGCTCGGCATCGTCAGCCATGACCTGCGCAACCCGCTGTTGGCGATCAGGATGGCCGCCGGAATTCTCGCGCGTCGGGCGCAGGAGCCCCGCACCACGCAATTGCTCGCCCAGATCATTCAGTCGACCCAACGCGCCGAGCGGTTGGCGGCTGACCTGCAGGACTTCTGCCAGGTGCGCGGCGGCCGCGGCCTGGCCATCCTGCCGGTGCCGGGCGACTTTCAGCAGGCGGTGGCGAGCTGCCTGGACGAACTCAGGCTGAGCTTTGCCAACGTCACCCTGCGGCATGTCCGCCTCGGTGAGGGGCGGGTGGCCTTCGACCATGATCGGCTTTGCCAACTGATCGGCAACCTGGTCGGCAACGCTGTCGCCTATGGCCACCCCGGCGCGCCGGTGACGGTCACTGCGCACATCGGGGTCGCCAGCGCCAGCGTGTCGGTGCACAACCTGGGCATGCCGATTACCCACGCGCACATCAGCGAGCTGTTCGAGCCGATGGTCCGCGGCTACAGCCAGAACGTCGCCTTACGCAGCGTCGGGTTGGGTTTGTTCATCGTTCGGCAGATCGCCAGGGCGCATCATGGCGAGGTCACGGTGCACTCCTCGTGGCGCGCCGGCACGACCTTCAGCGTGGTCTTCCCGCGCAACTGCAGCTGACCCGCGCGCGGCGAGCGCGCCCTCAATCCTTGCACTTGGCCATCACCACCTGGCAGCTGGCGGGCGTACCGCCGGAGCGGCCGGCGTAACGTATGCACCCCTCCATGGATTTTTTGCGCGCTATGCTCAGGGTATCGCCCCAGGCCAGGCCGCCTTCACCGCTGCTCGGCACCGCCTTGGCGAAGCAGTTCGAGCCACTGGTGACAGGCGTGGCGTGGCGGGTGCTGGAGGTTTTGCCTGCGCAGCCGGCAGTGAGTGCCAGGCAGCCGGCGAGCAGGGTCGGGAGGAGCCATGTGCTGCGGGTCATACCGGTGCCCCTGTCTCGTCTGTGACGTGGTTCTCATTTAAGTCTAGCCCGTTACGGCTGATCCGAAACGCTGCCGGGCAAGAGTCGTGTGCTGTCAGGCCTGGCCTCTTCGCGGGGCAAGCCCGCTCCCACAGGGACCGCGCAAATCTGCAGAACAGCGCCATCCCGGTGGGAGCGGGCTTGCCCCGCGAAGAGGCCGGCCCCGACACCGCAAACCTTCGAGGGAATAGCCGTACATGCTGGTCGTCGAGCAATTGCACAAGTCATTCACCACTGCCCAGGGCCCACTGCCGGTTTTGCAGGGTGTCGACTTGCGCCTCGCCCGCGGCGCCAGCCTGGCGTTGATGGGTGAGTCCGGCAGCGGCAAGAGTACCTTGCTGCACCTGGTCGCCGGCCTCGATGGCGCCGACAGCGGCCACATCCTGATCGACGGCCAGGCGCTCGATGGCCGCTCCGAAGCCGCCCTGGCCCGCTGGCGCCGTGAGGGCATCGGCCTGGTGTTCCAGCAGTACAACCTCATCAGCAGCCTCGACGTCGCCGCCAACCTGGCCTTCCAGGCACACCTGGCCGGGCGCCACGACGCCGCCTGGTGTGCGCACCTGGCCGAACGGCTGGGGCTGACGCCCTTGTTGCAGCGCTACCCCGAGCAGCTCTCCGGCGGGCAGCAGCAACGCGTGGCGATCGGCCGGGCGCTGGCAGGGCGGCCGGCGCTGGTGCTGGCCGACGAGCCCACCGGCAGCCTCGATGAAGCCAGCAGCGATGAAGTGTTGCGCCTGATGCTGCAACTGGTCAGCGAGGCGGGCAGCAGCCTGTTGATGGTGACCCACAGCCGGCGGCTGGCCGAGCGCCTGCAACAGCGCTGCTTTTTGCGCGGCGGTCGCGTGCTGGTCGAGCAGGGCTGATGGGCGTGTTGTCGAGGACCTTGCAGGCGCTGCTCAGCCATTGGTGCCGACACCGCCTGCAGTGCTTCAGCGTGTTCACCGGGTTGTGGCTGGCCACCGCGCTGTGGACCGGCGTACAGGCCCTGAATAGCCAGGCGCGCAGTGACTATGCACGGGCTAGCGCGGTGCTTGCAGGCCCGGCGCAGGCGCAACTGGTGGCGCAGGTCGGCGAGCGCTTCGATCAGTCGGTTTACCTGCAGTTGCGGCGGCTGGGTTGGCAGGTCACGCCGGTGCTCGAAGGGCGCCTGCGGCTGGCCGCTGCGCAGCCGCTGACGGTGCGCCTGATCGGCATCGAGCCGTTGAGCCTGCCGGCGTCGACCTCCGTGGCCGGCGTCGCCAGCGAGGCGTTCGACCTGGGGGCGTTCATCGGCAATCCGGGGCAAACCTGGGTGGGCCCCGACACCTTGCGCCAGCTGGGTTTGCAGGCTGGCCAGCAGGCGCACGGCAGTGATGGCCAGGCCCTCCCGCCGCTGGCCCTCCAAGCAGAGCTTGCGCCCGGCGTGGTGGTGGTCGATATCGGCCAGGCACAACGCTTGCTGCAGGCGCCCGGGCAACTGTCACGGCTGCTCCTGGGCGATGCCAGCAAGCCGTTGCCCGCCGCGATCGCCCAGCAGGTAAGGCTGCAAGCGGCCAGCGACGACGGTGACCTGCAGCGCCTCACCGAGAGTTTTCACCTCAACCTGACGGCACTGGGCCTGCTGGCGTTCGTCGTCGGCCTGTTCATCGCCCACGCTGCCATCGGCCTGGCCCTGGAGCAACGCCGTGGCCTGATCCGCACCCTGCGCGCCTGTGGTGTCAGCTTGCACGTGCTGCTCGCCGGCCTGGCGCTGGAGTTGGGGGTGTTCGCCATCGTCGGCGGGCTGGCGGGTGTCGCCAGCGGCTACCTGCTGGCCAGCCTGCTGCTGCCCGATTTTGCCGCGAGCGTGCGCGGCTTGTACGGCGCGCAGGTCGCCGGGCAGTTGAGCCTGGCGCCGCAGTGGTGGCTGGCAGGCGTCGGCGTCAGTCTGCTCGGTGCAGCGCTGGCGGGCGTCAGCAGCGTGTTGCGCGCCGCGCGCCTGCCGTTGCTGGCCCTGGCGCAAGCGCAGGCCTGGCGCCTGGCGCAGGGCCCTTGGTTACGCCGGCAGGCGATTGCCGCCGGCGTGCTGACACTGGTCGCGCTGGGCTGCTGGCGTTGGGGCAGCAGCCTGCCGAGCGCCTTTGCCCTGCTCGCGGCGCTGCTGCTGGCGGCGGCGTTGCTGTTGCCGGCGTTACTCGACGCAGCGCTTGCGGGGCTGGCGCGGCGGTGCCGGCGGCCGTTGGCGCAATGGTTCATCGCCGACAGTCGCCAGCAGTTGCCGGCGCTGAGCCTGGCGCTGATGGCGCTGTTGCTCGCGCTGGCGGCCAGTGTCGGCGTCGGCAGCATGACCGAGGGCTTTCGCCGGACCTTCACCGGCTGGCTCGACCAACGCCTGTCGGCCGACCTCTACCTGACCCCACGCGACACCGCGCAGGCCCTGCAGATCAGCGACTGGTTGGCACGCCAGCCGGGTGTAGTCGCCGTGCTGCCGAGCTGGCGCACGGAGTGGCGCTTGCAGCAGTGGCCGGCGCAAGTACAAGGGATCGACGATCATCCCTATTACCACGTGCACTGGCCGCTCCTGCAGCAGAGCCCGGATGCCTGGGCGCAACTGGCCAGCGGCGGCGCGCTGATGCTCAGTGAACAACTGGCACGGCGCCTGCGGCTGACGCTGGGCGACAGCCTGCCACTGCCCGCACCGTCCACCCAGCAGATGAAGGTGGTCGGTATCTACGCCGATTACGGCAACCCCAAGGGCCATGTGCTGGTCAATGCCGACTGGCTGCGCGCTCACTGGCCGCAGGCGACACTCGGCAATCTCGGCCTGAACGTCGCCCCTGAACGGCTTGCCGCGCTGAAGCAGGCGGTGCAGCAGCGCTTCGACCTGGAGGACAGCCGGGTGGTCGAGCAGGCGACCTTGAAAGGGTGGTCGAACGAAGTCTTCAGCCGCACGTTTGCCGCCACCGCCGCACTCAACAGCCTGACCCTGGGCGTCGCTGGCGTGGCGCTGTTCATCAGCCTGCTGACCCTGGGCCAGAGCCGGCTGGGCCAACTGGCACCGCTGTGGGCCCTGGGTGTAGCGCGCCGGCGGTTGATCTGGCTGTCGCTCGGGCAAACCTTGCTGCTGAGCACGTTCACGGTGCTGCTGGCGATCCCGTTGGGGCTGCTGCTGGCCTGGTGCCTGGTGGCGGTGGTCAACGTGCAGGCGTTTGGCTGGCGCTTGCCGCTGTATGTCTTCCCCGACCAGCTGCTGCGGTTGGCCGTGCTCGGCCTGCTGACCAGCGTGCTCGCCAGCGCCTGGCCGTTGTGGCAGTTGGCGCGTCGCCAGCCAAGCGACTTACTGAGGCAGTTTGCCGATGAAACCTGAACGGTGGATGTTGCTCGGCTGTCTGTGGCTGGTCGGCTGTGACGCGCCCAAGCCCGAGCCCAAGAGCTTTGCCGGCTTGGGCCAGGAGGCCGCGGCCTTCAGGCAGGTCACGCCCGGCCCGGTGCTGGTGTTTCCGCGTGATCACGGCGCGCACGATGGTTTTCGCATCGAGTGGTGGTACGTCACCGCCAACTTGCAGGATGCCCAGGGCCGCGACTGGGGCGCGCAGTGGACGCTGTTCCGCTCGGCGTTGCGCCCTGGGCCGGAAACCCCCGGCTGGAGCAGCCCGAACCTGTGGATGGGGCACGCGGCGTTGACCGGCCCGGGTGGCCATCAGGTGAGTGAGACCCTGGCCCGTGGGGGTGTCGGCCAAGCGGGGGTCGAGGCCGAGCCGTTTCATGCCTGGATCGATGACTGGTCGCTGCGCGGGCGCGACGGCATCGGCCAGTTGCAGATGACGGCGAAGGGGAAGGGGTTTGCCTATGACCTGCAACTGGTCAGCCAGGGGCCGCTGGTGCTGCACGGGGCCCAGGGCTACAGCGAAAAGTCTGGCAAGGGGCAGGCGTCCTATTACTACAGCCAGCCGTTCTATCGGGTCAGCGGTGAGGTCGAGCGGGACGGGCAGCGGGTGGCGGTCAGTGGCCAGGCGTGGCTGGACCGTGAGTGGAGCAGCCAGCCGTTGGCGGCGGGGCAGTCGGGCTGGGACTGGTTTTCGTTGCACCTGGAGGGTGGCGCCAAGGTGATGTTGTTCCAGGTGCGCGAGGCCGAGGGGGCGCCGTATCGGGCGGGCACCTGGATTAGCGCCCAGGGGCAGGTGCAGGCGTTGCAGGGGGCGCAGATTGCGCTCCAGGTGCTGGCGACGACCCGCCAGGCGAATGGCAAGCAGGTGCCGACGCGCTGGCGGGTGCGGTTGCCGGGGCAGGGGGTGGATGTGCAGGTCGAGGCGCTGGAGAGCAAGGCGTGGATGGCGACGCGGTTTCCGTACTGGGAGGGGCCGGTGCGGGTCAGTGGCAGTGTGGCGGGTAAGGGGTATCTGGAGATGACCGGGTATTAGCCTGCCCTGTGGGTGACTGGACTAGCGCTGGGGCCGCTTTGCGCCCCTATCGCGACACAAGGCCGCTCCCACATGTTGCACCTACCTTGAGGCATGCGCTGTACCTGTGGGAGCGGCCTTGTGTCGCGAAAGGGCTGCACAGCAGCCCCAGGGCCCGCGGCAGCTACACAGGTACCAGCACCCCTTCGCGATCGAGGTGATAGCGCTGCAGGTCGCGCGCCAGGGTCAACTGCCCGCTGTAATGCGCCATAGCTTCCTCACGCACGTCGCTGATCGACGGACTGCGCTGCGGGTTGTCCTGATAGCGCGCACTGAAATGCGTCAACACCAGGTTCGGTACCCCCGCCGCCTCGGCGAACCGCGCTACCGCCGCCGCCGTGCTGTGGCCGAAGCTCGACTGGCTGCGCGCCAGCACCGCCTCGGTATAGGTCGCCTCGTGCACCAGCACATCGGCCCCCTTGGCCACGTCCGCGAGCAACTGCGGTGAGTCGTTGTCGCCACAGACGATAATCCGCCGCGCCGGCCGCGAAGGCCGCAGGTACTCCCGCGCTTCGATTCGCCGCCCGCCATGCTCTACCGCCTGCCCGTGGGCCAGTTCGCCCCACAGCGGCCCACGGGGTATGCCGTCGGCCTGCAGCTTGTCGATGTCCAGCCGTGGCTCAGGGTTGAGCTCGGCAAACACGAAGGCATAACTGGGCACCCGGTGCGATAGCTCGCGGGTACTCACCTCGACCTGGCCACTGCGCCAGTGCGTGAGCGTTTCCACCGCGTGCAGGTGCAGCGCGAAGGGCAGGTAGGTCTGGCTGACGGCGAGGGTCTGGCGGACCCAGTCGTGCAGGGCCAGCGGCATGACCAGCTCGAGCGGCTCGCTGCGCCCGGACATGCCGGCGCTGGCCAGCAAGCCCGGCAAGCCATAACAGTGGTCGCCGTGCACATGGGTGATGAAGATCGCGCGCAGGTCGCGCATCGACAGCGGGGTGCGCAGCAGTTGATGTTGTGTGCCTTCGCCGCAATCGACCAGGTACCAGCCTTTGCCAGAGGCTTCGATCACGGCGGTGGCGCTGACATTGCGGGCCTTGGTGGGCACCCCGGAAGAGGTGCCCAGAAACTGCAGGTCCATTGCAGGATCCTCTACGCTGAAAGCGCCATGTTACCTGCTCGCTCAACCGCCGCCGACCACCATCGAGGTAAACGGTGCGACGTAGGCCTGCAGGGTCACCAGGCAACCGACCAGAATCGCCAGGATCACCGAGTGGAAGAACACATAGCGCAGGATCTCGCCCTCATGCCCGTACCAGCGGGTGGCCGTCGACGCCACCACGATCGACTGGGCATCGACCATCTTGCCCATCACCCCACCTGAACTATTGGCGGCGGCCATCAGCACCGGGCTCAGGCCCAGTTGCTCGGCGGTCACCCGCTGCAGCCCGCCGAACAGGACGTTGGAGGCCGTGTCGGAGCCGGTCAGCGCCACCCCCAGCCAGCCGAGCAGGGTGCCAAACATCGGGTAGAAGATGCCGGTCGCGGCGAACGCCAGGCCCATGGTCGCGTCCAGCCCCGAGTACCGCGTGAGAAAGCCCAGCGCGAGCATCGCGACGATGGTGATCAGCGAGTAGCGCACCACCCAGATCGTGCGCAGGTACTGCCTGGCCAGGGCCAGCGGCGAATAGCCCATCAGCAGCCCGCCGAGCACCGCCGCGAGGAGGATGCCGCTGCCGGTGGAAGTCAGCCAGGTGAACTTGTACACCGCGTCTTCTTTTTTCGGCGCCGGCACTACCGGCGGCACTTTCTCGATCTGTTGGTGAATGGTGTCGAAGGTGATCGCCGGGGCGAAGATCGGGTTGGCCTCGCGCAGGGGCTTGCCCTGCGGGTCGAGCATCACCGCGCCGGTGGCCGGGTCGAGTGCCTGGCGGGTGTCGAACAGGTTCTTGAAGCTGGCGGTGCCCCAGGCGAAGACGAACACGGTGAGGATGATCCACGGCATCCAGGCGCGCCGTACCGTGCGCCGGTCGGCCTGGCCGAACGCCAGGGTATCGGCGGCGGGCGCATTCGGGTCGGCGTCGACCTTGGAGTTGTCGACCCGCCCGCTGAGCGCCGCCGAGGTGTGCACCGTGGCGGGCTTCCAGACGCGCAGGAAGCCCGTCAGGCAGGCCATCGAGATCAGCGCGGCGATCACGTCCACCAGCATTGGCCCGTGGAAGTTCGACACCAGGAACTGCGGTATGGCAAAGCTGACCCCGGCGACCAGGATCGCCGGCCACACTTCGAGCATCTTGCGCCAGCCGGCGAACGCCCAGATCAACCAGAAGGGCACGATCACCGAGAAGAACGGCAGCTGCCGGCCGACCATCATCGACAGCTCCATCTCGTCCAGGCCGGTGACCTTGGCCAGGGTGATGATCGGCGTGCCCAGCGCGCCAAAGGCGACGGGCGCGGTGTTGGCGATCAGCGCCAGGCCCGAGGCGGCCAGTGGCGAGAAGCCCAGGCCGATGAGGATCGCCCCGGTCACCGCCACGGGTGTGCCAAAGCCCGCCGCACCCTCGAAGAACGCGCCAAAGCAGAAGGCGATCAGCAACAGTTGCAGGCGGCGGTCGTCGGTGATGCGCGCGAGCGAGTCCTGCAGCACCTTGAACGAGCCGTTTTCGGTGGTCAGCCGATGCAGGAAGATGATGTTGAGGACGATCCAGCCGATGGGCAGCAGGCCGTTGGCCGCGCCGTACAGCGCCGCAGACCCGGCCATGCCGGCCGGCATGTCGAAGGCCAGCACCGAGATCAGCAAGGCCGACGCCAGGGCGAGCAGGGCGGCGATGTGCGCTTTGATATGGAAGAACGCCAGCGCCGCGAGCATCACCACGACGGGGACTGCGGCGAGGAGGGTGGAGAGCCAGGGGCTCCCGAACGGGTCGTAGATCTGCTGCCAAACCATCTGCCACCTCACATTGTTGTTATCGAGGTTTTGCGGGGGATGTGCGTTCGGCACTGCATGGACGCCACGTGCAGTATAGGAAGGTTTTTATGCCATCGTCGTACCATCGCGGGGCTTGCCCTGATGCCAGTCAGTCAAGAAGCTGGGGCCGCTACGCAGGCCTTTCCGACCGGTCCGGCGCCTCGGCAAGGCCGCTCCCGCGCCGACAGTGTGATGCCCATGTTTTTGGAGTGTGTTCGGTGTAGATGCGTTGGGCTTTGGGGGCTTATCCATTTGATTTGGTGACGCTTATGGCCCCTTCCGCCCTTACGGCGGGTCACTTTTTTTCTTGGAAAAAAGTAACCAAAAACCGCCGGCTCCCACATACGGCCCTCCGCTTCGCTGCGGGTTCCCTCACTCCGGTCTTGCTCCCGCGTGGACCGGGCTGTACGGGCCTTCCTGGCCCGCAGCCCTTGCCGGCCTTCCTGGCCGTCACCTCGCTCCGCAAGACCTCCGTTCGGCCTCCTGAGGTCGCCAAGTTAGGGGTGGCGCCTGCGCTGGCGTTATCTTCGACAGTGGCATTTGTGGTGGATATTCGGGCCCTTTCGCGGGGCAAGCCCGCTCCCACAGGATCTCCGATGACCGAACGAGCGACTCTATCCTGTGGGAGCGGACTTGCCCCGCGAAGAGGCCGGGACTGCCAATGCAAATTCTGGCGCTGACGCGCTGTACGCCCTTATAAACCCGCGAGAGCGCAGCGATTCGCCAGCCGTTGCCCTGGCCCTTGATCTTGATCTGGCCCTTGATCTGGCTTGTGATCTTGATCTACTGCGACTTCAGGAGGCCGAACGGAGGTCTTGCGAAGTGAGGTGACGGCCATGGATGGCCGGCAAGCGCCGCGGGCCAGGAAGGCCCGTCCGGCGCGGTCCTCACGGGAGCAAGGCCGGAGTGAGGGAACCCGTAGCGCAGCGAAGGGCCGGATGTAGGAGCAAGCGGTTTTTGGTTACTTTTTTCCAAGAAAAAAAGTGACCCGCCGTAAGGGCGGAAGGGGCCAGTGGCCGCCCCACATCAACCGGATAAGCTCGATAATCGACACGCCCCTCGATGGCTGTCTGCAATCCTTAAGGCTTGTCAGCCCCCCGCCACACCAGCTCCTTGGTGTCATAGCCTTGCTCGCGGGCGATGGTCAGCAGCTTGTCGCGTGTCTCCTGGCTGACCTCCGGCGTGCGCGACAGCATCCACAGGTACTCGCGGTTCGGGTGCCCGACCAGCGCCACGCTGTAGTCCTGGTCGTGGTACAGCACCCAGTACTCGCCCTTGGTCATGTCCGGCGCCAGGCGGCTGAACCAGTTGTCGAAGCGCACCCACAGCTTGTCGGTCTTGCCCGGCTGCTGGGCTTCGGCAATGCCTTGGGCCTGATTGAGCTGGCCGTCCTTTTCCTGGCAGCGGTTGTCGACGTCGATCCGGCCGTCGTCGCGCAAGGTGTAACGGGCCTCGGACTGCACGCAGTTGCGCTGGAAGAACATCGGCAGCCGGGCCAGCTCGTACCAGGTGCCCTGGTAGCGCTGCAGGTCGACCTGCATGGTGGTGGGCGGTTTCTGATCGTCGTTGGAGCTGGCACAACCGACCAGTGCCAGGGTGAGGCACGAAAGCAGCAACGTGGTACGCATGAGCATGGCAAACCTCCTGGAAGGGCGCGCTGAAGGCGCACCTGAACATTCGATACGGGGACGCTGAAAAAGTTGTGCAGCTTAGCTGTTTGGCCACTTCTCGAGCAGGATGGATACAAATTTTTCCGCGGCCGGCGACAACGATGCACCGCGTCGATACACCAGCCCCAGCGTGCGGGTCACCTCCGGCTCGCTCAACGGCACGCTGACCAGGGTCGGGTGATCGGCGCCCGGCATCGCCAGGCTGGGCATCGCCGACACCCCCAGGCCCGCTTCGACCATGCCCAGCGAGGTCGACAGGTGCTGCACCTCGTAGAACCACTTGGGTCGCCAGCTGAGCCCCGACAGGGCATGGTCGAGGAGCATGCGATTACCGCTCAGGCGGCCCACGCCGATCAGCCGGTATTCGGCAAGCTCGGTCCAGGTCACCGAGGCGCGGCTGGCCAGCTCGTGGTCGCGGCGACAGGCCAGGACGAACTTCTCCTGCACCAACGGCACGAACTCGATGTCCGGGTGTTGGCCGCTCATCATGTTGATGCCGAAATCCGCTTCGCCCCGCAGCACGGCTTCGAGCCCGTCGTTGGCGCTGAGGTCGAGCAGGCGGATGCGGATCTTCGGGTACTGCTCGTTGTACAGGCGGATCACCGACGGCAGGAAATAGAACGCCGCCGTCGGAATGCAGGCGAGGGTGACCTGGCCGGTCTGGCGTTCGGCCAGCTCGCGGATGCTCAGGATCGAGTCCTCGAAGTCATCCAGCAGGCGCCGCGCCTTGGGCAGGAAGTCGCGGCCGACACTGGTCAGGCTGACCCGTCGGGTGGTGCGTTCGAGCAGCGGCGTGCCCAAGCCCTCTTCGAGCTTCTTGATGCGCCTGCTCAATGCCGGTTGCGACAGGTGCAGCACGTCGGCAGCTTCGTGGAAGCTGCCAAGTTCGGCGATTTTCACGAAAGATCTGATGTCTTGAAGCTCATATTCCATGACGATTCTCTTTCAGCAAGCCGCTAGGATATTCATGTGTTGAACGCAATAATAGCTACGATCTTTGCATTGGATTGATTTATCCGCGCCTGTCACTCTTGTTTTCAACACATCAATTACTCCAATTGATCAACAAGAGTCAGTAGTCATGCAACGTATTCCTTGTGTGCTGATGCGCGGCGGTACCTCCAAAGGCCCGTTCTTCCATGCCTGGGACCTGCCTTCCAATGTGGTCGAACGCGATGAGATGCTGATCAACCTGATGGGCTCCGGCCATGAGCTGGAAATCGACGGTATCGGTGGCGGCAGCCCGCAAACCAGCAAGGTGGCGATCATCAGCCCCTCGCTGGACGCCGACGCCGACGTCGACTACCTGTTCGTCCAGGTCATGGTCGCCCAGCGCCGGGTCGACACCGCGCCCAACTGCGGCAACATGCTCTGCGCGGTGGGCCCGTTCGCCATCGAGCAGGGCCTGGTCAAGGCCAGCGACGGCAAGACCCTGGTGCGCATCCGCAATCTCAACACCAACACCTTCGTCAATTCGCTGGTCGAGACCCCAGGCGGCATCGTCCGCTACGAAGGCCGCACCGCGATCGACGGGGTGCCTGGCATCGCGGCGCCGGTGCACCTGACCTTTCTCGATGCCGTGGGCAGCAAGACCGGCAAGTTGTTCCCCACCGGCCAGGCGCGCGATGTGATCGATGGCGTCGCGCTGACCTGCATCGACATGGCCATGCCGATGATGATCGTCGAGGCCAGCCAACTGGGCGTCAGCGGCAGCGAAAGCCCTGCTGAACTGGATGCCGACAGCCGCTTGCTGCAGCGTCTCGAAGCCCTGCGGATCAAGGCCGGCCAGGCCATGGGGCTGGGCGATGTCAGCGGCATGGTCATCCCCAAGCCGGTACTGATCTCGCCGCCGCGCTTCGACGGCACCCTGCAGGTGCGCTATTTCATGCCGCACAGCTGCCACCGGGCGCTGGCGATCACCGGTGCCATCGGCCTGGCAACCGCCTGCGTCAGCCCCGGCACCGTGGCCATGGACCTGCTGGGCGAAGGTGCGCAGGGCTTGACTGAAGTGCGCCTGGAACACCCCAGCGGCGGCATCGAGGTGGCACTGACCCGCAGCGGCGCCGACGGCAAGACCCTGCAGGCCTCGGTGGTACGCACCGCGCGCCGGCTGTTCTCAGGTTTCGTCTACGCGCCCACCGTGCGCCGGCGCGCCGGTTGACGGGCTCGGCGGCCTAGCCAGGGCCGACGTACACTCCCACTCACAATAAAAACAAGAGACCCAGATCATGCTCGCACTCCTCGGCCTGATCATGGTGGTGACGTTCACCTACCTGATCATGAGTAAACGCCTGTCGCCGATCGTCGCCCTGACCGTGGTGCCAATCGTCTTTGCCGTCATTGGCGGGTTTGCCCCGGACACCGGCAAGATGATGCTCGACGGCCTGAAAATGGTTGCGCCGTCCGCCGCCCTGTTGCTCTTCGCCATCCTTTTCTTCGGCCTGATGATCGATGCCGGGCTGTTCGACCCGTTGATCCGCAAGATCCTCAAACGGGTCAACGGCGACCCGATCAAGATCGCCATCGGCACCGCGCTGCTGTCGTTGCTGGTGGCGCTCGATGGCGATGGCACCACCACCTACATGATCACCTGCGCGGCGATGCTGCCGCTTTACAAGCGCATCGGCATGAACCCGATGATCCTGGCGACCGTGTCGATGCTCTCGCTGAGCATCATGAGCGGCCTCAGCCCGTGGGGCGGACCGGCCACCCGAGCCATCGCCGCGCTGGGCCTGGACGCCAGCCACTACTTCATCCCGATGCTGCCGACGATGATCGGCGGTGCCGCCTGGGTGGTGTTCACGGCGTTCTTGCTGGGCCGTGCCGAGCGCAAGCGGATCGGCAACATCAAGCTCGAGTCCGGCGGCGGCAACTGCTACATCAAGGCGATCCTTGAAGACACGCCGCACAAGCGCCCGCGCCTGGCCTACGTCAACCTGCTGCTGGTGATCGCGGTGATGGTCGCGCTGGTCATGGGCGTGATGCATGCGGCGATCCTGTTCATGATCGGCTTCGTCGCTGCTCTGATGATCAACTACCCGCAGCTGGACGTGCAGAAAGAGCGCATCCTGGCCCACTCCGGCAACGCCATGACCGTGGTACTGCTGGTATTTGCCGCGGGGATCTTCGCCGGCATCTTCTCTGGCACGAAGATGGTCGATGCGCTGGCGCAGGCCCTGGTCGACTGGATTCCGCCGTCCTGGGGGCACTGGTTCCCGCTGGTGGTGGCGATCACCAGCATGCCGCTGACGTTCGTCCTGTCCAATGACGCCTACTACTTCGGCGTGGTGCCGATCCTGGCCAACGCAGCGGCGGCCTATGGCATCGACCCGGTGGAAATCGCCCGCGCGTCGGTGCTTGGCCAGCCGGTGCACCTGATGAGCCCGCTGGTGGCCTCGACCCTACTGCTGGTGGGCATGGTCGACCGCGATATCGGCGACTTCCAGAAAGCCACGGTGAAGTGGGCAGTGCTTACGTCACTGGTGATCACTGCCCTGGCACTCGCCACCGGCGCCCTGTCGTTCTTCGTCTGACCCCGGCTGGCGGGCCGCTGCCTGGCGCCCGCGCTACTCCTCAAAAACAATAAAAGAGTCTACCCACATGCCTCCAGTCTCTCTGCGTGCGGCCGCTTGCGGCCTGCTCTGCGGCGGCCTGCCGGTGGCCGGCGCTGCCGGTTTCATCGACGACAGCACGCTCAAGCTGCAACTGCGCAACGTCTACTTCAACGAGAACTTTCGCGACGAGCAGGGCATGAGCGCCCGCGCTGCGGCCACCGCCAAGAGCGAGCGGACCGAATGGGCGCAGGGGTTTCTGCTCGACTACCAGTCGGGCTTTACCCAGGGCACCCTCGGGCTTGGCGTGGACGCCCTGGGGCTGGTCGGGGTCAAGCTCGATTCTGGCCGTGGCCGCAGCGGTACCGGCCTGATGCCGGTGCATGATGACGGGCGCGCGGCGGATCAGTTCGCCAGTGCCGGGGTGACCGCCAAGGCTCGTCTGGGGCGGACCGTGGTCAAGCATGGCAGCTTGCTGCCAAAGAACCCGGTGCTGGTCTACAACGACGCGCGGTTGCTGCCGCAGACCTACCAAGGCACCCAGCTGGTGAGCAGTGACATCGACGGCCTGACCCTCAGCGCCGGGCACCTGGATCGCTTCAAGCAACGCGACTCCACTGACAGCAGCGGCCTGTACCTGGACGGCTATAGCGGCAACGAATCGGATGATTTCAGCTATGCGGGCGCCGAATATGGGCTCAGCAAGCAGCTGCGCCTGAGCTACTTCCATGGCCAGCTGGAGCACTTCTACCGGCAGGATTTCGCCGGTATCCAGCATGACTTGCCGTGGGCGGGTGGGGTGCTGAGCAGCGACGTGCGTTATTTCCGCAGCCACGACAGCGGCTCGGCCTACGCCGGGCGGATCGACAACCACATGCTCAGCGGGCAGGTGGCCTACGCCCATAGCGGCCACACCGTCGGCGCCGGCTACCAGGTGCTCAACGGTGAGGCGGGGTTGCCCTACGTCAGTGGGGCGAGCGTGTATTCGTTCAGCAACGTCGGCATCGGCAAGTTCATCGAGGAGGAAGAGAAGACCTGGATGGCCAGCTACGCCTACAACTTCGCCGCGGCCGGGGTGCCGGGGCTGACGTTCATGACACGCTACCTGAGTGGCGACAACGGGCGTTCGGGGAGTGCCGGGTTGAGCGAGTGGGAGCGCGATGTCGAGCTGGCTTACGTGGTGCAGTCGGGGACGTTCAAGGGCTTGGGGGTGAAAGCGCGCAACTATGTCTACCGAGCGGACTATGCCCGTGGGCGCGACAGCAACCGGTTGTACCTGACCTATGACATCGCCTTGTGGTGAGCGCAGGCGTGAGGTGTCAGGCGCGCGTCAGTCGAATGATCTGCCGCGCGCAGTAGGCGCCCGTCAGGATCACCCCGAACAACCGCAACGTCTGCATCGCCAGTACCAGCCCGACATCGGCATGGGTCTCCACCGCAATGATCGCCATCGCGTCCAGCCCACCCGGGCTGGTTGCCAGGTACATCGACAGGAAGTCGCTGCCGGTCGCCCGCGCCAACAGCCAGGCACACCCCGCGCACAACACGATCAGCGCCACGGCGCCAATGATCATGGTCGGCAGCCGGCGCCACACATAGCGCACGGTCGGCCGGTCGAAACGCAAGCCGATGTAGCAGCCAATCGCGCCATAGGCGAAGGCCAGCAGCCAGGCGGGCAGGGTGATCACCAGCACACCGCCCAGTTGCAGCACGGCGCCGAGCATCAGTGGTACCAGCAGGGCACCGGCCGGGAGCTTGCTGCCGAGGATCACCCCGAGCAGCACCACCGCCAGGCTCAGCAGCAGCTGGCCCAGCTGCATACCCTGCGGGCCGGCGGCCGCGCTGGCCGCCGCGCCGCCTGTGCCGGTGGCACCGAGCAGGTGGCTGACCAGGGCGCCGATCATCACCACGCAAACCACCCGCACGTACTGCATGGTGGCCACGACACGCGCATCGGCGCCGTGCTCTTCGGCCATCGACACCATCGCCGACGCCGCGCCTGGCGCGGTGCCCCAGGCGGCAGTGGTGGCAGCAATGCCGCCAAAGCGCACCGTGGCCAGGCCGACGATCGCGCTCAGCGCGACCGTCAGTGCGGTCGCCAGCAGCATCACGTGCCATGACTGGCCAAGCGCGGCCAGCACGCTCCAGGTCACCGAATGGGCCACCATCAACCCGACACACCCCTGGCCGAAGCGGAACACCGGCTTGGGCAGTTGCAAGCCAGCGCCGCAGACGCCAAAGGCAATCGCCACCAGCATCGGCCCGAGGAACAACCCCGCAGGCACTGCCAAGGCGTGCAACAGCTGACCTGCGCCGCCAGCACAGGCGATCAGCGCCAACCAGCGGCCGAGTTGCGAGGGTGAGGGCATAGGTGAGCCGGGCATCTGCAAGGTGATCAATCTCCTGAAACCCACTGAACATCAGTGGACGGAGAAAATTATCGACGGCGCAATCGATCAAGTCTATTTTCTACTTTCGATGAATCTATAACTGAAATTCATGAATCATGGACCTTCGCGACCTCAACTACTTTGAAACCATCGCCGAGCTCGGCCACCTTGGGCGCGCCGCCGAGAAGCTCAATCGCAGCCAGCCGGCCCTGAGTAAAAGCATCCAGCGCCTGGAAGAGTCGCTCGGCACGCGGTTGTTCCAGCGTGATGGCCGGCGGATCAAACTGACCGACGTCGGCGAGCTGCTGCTCGAACGTGGCCGGCAACTGCAGCTGAGCATTGCCGAGACTGAACGCGAAGTGCGCGACTTCGCCGGGGGCCTGATCGGCAACATCCGCCTGGGCTGCGCCGCGAGCATGGCCGAGTACCTGCTGCCGCAGCTCACCGAAGCGTTGCTGGCGCGTGCGCCGCAGCTGACCTTGCAGTTGTCGATTGCCCAGGACGATGTGCTGCGCGAGTCGCTGCGCTCGGGGCGCCTGGATGCGATCATCTGCCCCTTGATCGTCGATGACCCACGCTTTCGCAGCTACCCGATCCTCGAGGACGAGGCGGTGGTGGTCGCCAGTGCCGACCACCCGCTGTTCGCCTCGCCGGTCACCTTGAAGGGCCTTTGCCAGTACCGCTGGGTGTTGCCCGCGACCAGCGTGACGTCCAGGCGCTGGATCGACAACGTGTTCATCGCGCGCCACTTGCCGGCGCCGCAGGTGCAGATCGAGACCAACAGCATCCCGATGCTGCCGCGCCTGATTGCCCGTACCGGGCTGTTGAGTTTCGTCGCCCGCGAGACCCTCGAGCATGGCCACGGCATGTCACGCCTGCGCGAGGTACCGCTGGCGGAAACCACCATGAGCCGCACGGTGGCGGTGTCCATTCGGGCCGAGGGGTATTTGCCGCCAGCGGCCGCGGCCATGGTCGAGCTGCTGCAGAAAAAGGGCCGCAGCTTCTTGCGCGAGGATTGATCGGTGCGCGGGTCGGCTCAGGCTTGAGCGGTCCACACCGCCAGTTCGTAGCCATCGGGGTCGATGAAGTGGAAGCGGCTGCCGCCGGGGAAGGTAAAGGTCTCGCGGCTGATGGTCGCGCCGGCGGCCTTGAGCCGGCGCTGGGTTTCATCGAGGTCGTGGGCATAGAGGATCACCAACGGTCCGCCCGGGCGCACCGCTTCGCCGGTGGTGAAGCCGCCGGTCAGGCGACCATCGCTGAACTCGGTGTAGCTCGGGCCATAGTCGACGAAGCTCCAGCCGAATGCGCTTCCGTAGAAGGCTTTGCTGCGCGCGATGTCGCTGACGTTGAATTCGATATTGTCGATCTGACGGTCGTTACCGCGAATACTCATGGACGCTTCCTTGCTGGGTGGAGGCTTCTAGCATGCTGCGCGCGCGGTGCGCTGTCCATGAGCAATCAGATGACTTTTACCGCCCGGCCGATGAACTGGATAGGCCCCGTCGGTTTGCCGGTCGACGAACCGCCTGGGTTTTCCAGCGTCAGCTCGAACAGCTGGTTGGGTTGCAGCGGCGGCAGTTTGTCCAGTGGCACGGAGATCTTCTGCCCCGGCTCGACCAGGCCGAGTGAGACCGGGCCCTGCCAGTCGTCGGCCTTGGTCCAGAACTGCAGGGCCTTGTCGTCTGGAATGCTCGACTGGCCGAGGGGTATCAGCTCGACCTCGCGTGGGCTGCTGGCCTGGATCACCCAGCCAGGCGCGCGGTCCTGCGGCGCCACCAGCACCACCAGGTAGCTAGTCTCGGTGGGCGCACCGGTGCCTGTCAGCAAGGCCAGCGCCATCACCAGGCTGGCCGCCAGCCCGGCGCCTGCCAGCCCGCGCCACAGGGGCAGCAGGTCCCACCAGGAACGGGAGGGGGTGCGCGTCGGGGCCGGTGCGGGGGCTTCGAGGTGGTCCAGGCTGCGCCCGATGCGTTGCCACAAGTACGTAGAGGGTTGCTGCGGTTCGGCCAGCGCGGTCAGCTCCAGCAGCCGCTGCTCCCAGGCATCCACGGCGCCACGCAGCGCGGCATCGTGGGCCAGGCGCTGTTCGACTGCGCTGCGTTGTTCGGCCGGCAGCGTGCCCAGCACGTATTCGCTGGCCAAGCTGTCCAGGTCATCGTCTTGGTCATTGTTCATCCCATGCACTCCCGCAAGGCGGCCAGGCTGCGCTTGATCCAGGCCTTCACGGTGCCCAGCGGGGTGTCCAGTTTGCGGGCTATTTCGGCGTGGCTGCAGCCGTCGACGTAGGCGTGCAGGATGCAATTGCGCCGGGCCGGCTCCAACTGTTCGAGGCACAGGTAGACCCGGGCTGAATGGGCGTGCAGATCGAAGCTGTGCATGGCGTGCTCGGGGTCGTGGGCGTGATGCGCGTCCTGCAGATGGGATTCGTCCTGCTCGCTGATCGCCACTTCGCGCGCACCATCGCGGACAAAATTCAACGCCAGGTGGCGGGTAATGCTGTAGATCCAGCCACGCGCCGAGCCCCTGGTCGGGTCGAAGCTGCCGGCCCGGGTCCAGATCCGCACAAAGGCGTCATGCACGATATCTTCAGCCACCGCCCGTTCGCGGGCGATGCGCCAGGCGACGCCGAGCAGTCGCGCGCTTTCCTGGTGGTACAGGTCGCGCAAGGCTTGCCGGTCGCCCTGGGCGCAGGCCTCCAGGCATCGTTGGTAATCAAAGGCGATTTCGGGCAATGACAAAGTCTGTTCAGCCGTCGGCAAGGGGTCATTCCCCGGCCGGCTGGCCGGGGTTTGTCGAACAGCGTAGACGACTTTGCCCGCCGTCACAGGCCTGAACGCCGGGTTATTTGGCGGACCAGAAGATGTAGTCGGCCTGGTATTTGACGATCTGTTTTTCGCCTTTGTTCGAGGCGGCGCACTGGCTGCTCGGGGCGACGCCGCCTTTGGTGGCGACCCGTTGGATGTAGCTCACGCCTTGCATGGCGCCCTGGCCGTCGGCGGGGTTGGCCTTGACCAGCTGATAGGGCAGGTCGCCTTTGTTGGCGGGGGCGACTGCCAGCTGGGTACCGCTGACCTTGGAGCCGTCCTTGGCCTGCCAGGTGGCGGGTGGGCCGAAGTAGCTGCCGACTGCTTTGCCGCTGCGGTCGTTGAGCACGGCCTTGGGCCCGACGAAGAACCACTCGGTCTGGCCGGCGGCGTCGGCTTTGTCGCGGCATTCATAGGTGATCTCGCCGACGCCGACGGCTTCCATCATGACTTTGTTGCCATCGGGGACCTTGACGGCGTCGGGCAGGGTCGACTGGGCGTGGGCGGTCTGCAGGGCCAGTGACAGGGTGCCGATGGCCAGGGTGGCGGTGATCAGGCGCAGGGTGGGTTTGCCATTCATGGTGGTTCTCCTGGTGAGTAGCGCGGTGGCAGCGAGTGGCTGCTACAGGTACTACACGCCAGGTTGTGGTTTGGATGCAGGGAGGGAGAAATATTTTTTGCTGGGATTTCGGGCTTTCGGGCTTGGGGGCTTATCCGTTTTGTGTGGTGCGGCCACTGGCCCCTTCCGCCCTTACGGCGGGTCACTTTTTTTCTTGGAAAAAAGTAACCAAAAACCGCTTGCTCCTGCATCCGGCCCTCCGCTGCGCTGCGGGTTCCCTCACTCCGGTCTTGCTCCCGTGAGGACCGCGCCGGACGGGCCTTCCTGGCCCGCGGCGCTTGCCGGCCATCCATGGCCGTCACCTCACTCCGCAAGACCTCCGTTCGGCCTCCTGAAGTCGCGGTAGATCAATATCACAAGCCAGATCAAAGGCCAGATCAAGGGCCAGGGCAATGGCTGGCGAATCGCTGCGCTCTCGCGGGTTTATAAGGGCAGTACAGCGCGTCAGCGCCAGAATGTGCATTGGCAGTCCCGGCCCCATCGCGGGCAAGCCCGCTCCTACAGGTCGGCGCGGTCGTTGTAGGAGCGGGCTTGCCCGCGATGATCATATATCCACCACAAATGTCACTATCGAAGATAACGCCAGCGCAGGCACCACCCCTAACTTGGCGACCTCAGGAGGCCGAACGGAGGTCCTCGCGGGAGCAAGGCCGGAGTGAGGGAACCCGCAGCGCAGCGGAGGGCCGTATGTGGGAGCCGGCGGTTTTTGGTTACTTTTTTCCAAGAAAAATCTATGGTCACCCCATTTTTTGCAATACTGATTAACGGATGAAATGGGTGGCTTGCTTAAATCTATCCGGCGTCTATTGGGCTCTAATCCCGCGCCACGATGAGTATTCGCACCTGACGATCCTAAAAAAGTGAGCGGCTTCTGTGAGCCAAATTTTCTTCCAGGATCACCGTCAGGCCGATCGGCCGTTTATTTCATCTGTTGTCAGCTATCGCAAAACCTGGTGGTAAAACACTTGCAAAACGGTGCTGTACTGCGGGGTCAGGCGTTGGTGACGTCTGGCTCCGCTTCATATTGCGTGTGCCGAGTGGTGATTGCCCACGCGATACGTGCGAGTTTGTTGGCCAACGCACAGGCCACCACATTGGAGTGTCGCCGCATTGACAGCGACCTCACCCATTCGGCCAAGGGACCTTTTTGGTGCTCCAGGCGCAGCATGTACACCCGGGCGCATTGCACCAACAAGCGCCGTAGATTCTTGTCGCCGCGCTTGCTGA
Source organism: Pseudomonas reidholzensis (assembly GCF_900536025.1). GTDB lineage: Bacteria > Pseudomonadota > Gammaproteobacteria > Pseudomonadales > Pseudomonadaceae > Aquipseudomonas > Aquipseudomonas reidholzensis. The sequence goes on along the minus strand of NZ_UNOZ01000007.1, from coordinate 85,351 downwards.
TTCCTAGCAGGTTGGGCTTGCCGCCGGTACTGAACTGTTTGGGTACCAAACCGACGGATGCCGCAAAATCCCGACTACAGCTGTATTGCTGACCGTCGCCCATCTGTACGGCCAGCAGGCTGGCGGTGATCGGGCCAACACACGGGATGCTCAACAAACGGCTTCCGAGATCATCGTCAGCCAGCTGGCTTTCCAGCTCCTTGTCCAACACCTTGATTTGCTCTTCCAGATAGACGAAATGGTCGTGCTGGCGCTGCAGCAAAGCGATGAGGCGCACAGGCAGGTCGTGTTCCTCAAGGATCGAGGCTAGCCGTTTGACGACTGCCAGCCCGGTCGGCAGGCTGATGCCGAACTCGAGCAAGAATCCATGCATCTGGTTCACCGTCTTGGTGCGGTCGCGGATCAGCGATTCACGAATCCGGTGTGAGACTGAAAGCGTCTGCTGCTCCACAGTCTTGGCCGCGACGAAACGCATCGTTGGCCGAGAAGCGGCTTCGCAGATCGCTCGAGCGTCGACAAAATCGTTCTTGTTACTTTTGACGAAAGGTCGCACGAACTGAGGGGAAATCAGCTTGGCATCGTGCCCCGCAGCTTTCAGTTCACGCGCCAGGTAATGCGCTCCAGCGCAGGCTTCCATCACCACGGTGCATACCGGATGGTTGGAGAAAAAGCGCATTAATTGCTGTCGTGAGCACTTCTTGCGTAGCACTTCCCGGCCGGACCTATCCTGAGCATGCAGGTGGAAGGTGTGCTTGCCGATGTCGATGCCGACTAATGCCACTTCGCTCATGGTGATGATCTCCGGAGATAAAAACACCCTGCGCAAGCCTAGCCTGCGCAGAGTGCCGGGGTGACCATCTCATTAAGTGACCCGCCGTAAGGGCGGAAGGGGCCATATGCGCCACCACATCAAACGGATAAGCCCCAAAAAACCCAACGTATCTACACCGAACACACACAAAAAAGCGGAACCGCAAGGGCCCCGCTTCTTCTTGTCGCTTGCAGCTTACCGCTTGACGCTTATTGAGCGAGTTTGTAAGCGATGATGTAGTCACCCATCTTGGTGCCCAGCGAGCCATGCCCGCCGGCGGTCACCAGCACATACTGCTTGCCGTCCTTGCCGGTGTAGGTCATCGGCGTGGCCTGGCCGCCCGCAGGCAGGCGGGCCTTCCACAGCTCGGCGCCGTTGTGCACGTCATAGGCACGCAGGTATTGGTCGAGGGTGCCACTGAGGAAGCCCACGCCACCGGCCGTCACCATCGAACCGCCCATGCTCGGCACACCCACCGGCAGGCCGATCGGTATCGGCGTGCTGTCGCGGGTGGTGCCGTTCTTGTGTTTCCACACGACCTTGTTGGTGAACAGGTCGATGGCCGCCACATAGCCCCAGGCCGGCGCCTGGCACGGCACGCCCAGCGGCGACATGAACGGGTGCATGGTCACCGCGTACGGTGCGCCGGTGTTCGGCTGCACGCCGCTGGTCTCGCTTTCGCGCTTGCTGCCGGCGGCAACCTGCTCGCGCGGCACCATCTTCGACACGAAGGCCATGTAGTTCGGCGAGGTGAACATCAGTTGGCGCACCGGGTCGATCGACACACTGCCCCAGTTGAACACGCCGACGTTACCCGGGTAGATCAGGCTGCCCTGTTCCGACGGCGGGGTGTACTGGCCTTCATAGCGCAACTCGCGGAACTGGATGCGGCAGAGCATCTGGTCGAACGGCGTGGCGCCCCACATGGCCTGTTCGGTCAGGTCCGGGCCAAGCAGGTTGAGGTCCGAGCGGGCCTGGGTCGGCGCGGTCCGGTCACCCTTGACCGCGCCCTGCGGGGTCGGGATCTCGCGGATCGGCACGATCGGGGTGCCGTCGCGGCGGTCGAGCACGTACAGGCTGCCCTGCTTGGTCGGCACGATGACCGCAGGCTTGATGCCGTCATCGGTCTTCAGGTGCATCAGGGTTGGCTGGCTGCCGACGTCCATGTCCCACAGGTCGTGGTGGGTGAACTGGTAGTTCCAGCGCGCCTTGCCGGTGGCCAGGTCCAGCGCGACGATGCCGGCGCTGTACTTCTCGGCGCCCGGGGTGCGGTCAGCGCCCCACTGGTCCGGGGTCTGGTTGCCCAGCGGCAGGTAGATCATGCCGAGGTCTTCATCGACGCTGGCGATCGACCACATGTTGGCCGAGTTGCGGCTGTAGGTCTTGCCGGGTGCCAGCGGCTTGGTGTCGTCCGGGTTGTTGCTGTCCCAGTTCCACACCAGGCGGCCGTCGTGCACGTCATAGGCGCGGATCACCCCGGACGGCTCGTTGGTCGACTCGTTGTCGGTGACATGGCCGCCGATGATCACCAGGTCACGGGTGATCGCTGCCGGCGAGGTGGAGTAGTAGCCACCGGCGGTGAACGGCCCGATGCCGGTAGTGAGGTCGATCACGCCCTGGTTGGCGAAGCCCTCACAGACTTTGCCGTTGTCGGCGTTGATGGCGATCAGGCGGGCGTCGGCGGTCGGCAGGTAGAGGCGCCGCGGGCAGGCCTGGGCAACCACTTGGCCTGCGTCGGAGACTTTCGGCGCAGGGCTGCCGTCACGGCTGACATAGCGATTTTCGTCATAGTAGGAAACGCCGCGGCAGGTCATGTGGGCAAAGCCCTTGAACGTGCCGACCGGGCTCTTCACCTGCGGATCGAAGCGCCAGATCTCGGCGCCGGTGTCCGGGTCGAGGGCCAGCAGCTTGCTGTGCGCGGTGCACGCATAGAGCATGCCGTTGACCTTCAACGGGGTGTTCTGGTTGGTCAGCTCGACCGGGTCGTTGTCGGTCGGCAGGTCACCGGTGCGGATGCGCCAGGCTTCTTCCAGGCGATAAGCGTTCTGCGGGGTGATCTCGCGCAGCGGCGAGTAGCGATCACCGTGCTCGGTACGCCCGTAGGCCTGCCATTCGCCGTCCGGCATGGACGGTGCGGCGCTGCCCATTTCGCTGCTGTCGCGGTTCAGTTCGCCGCGGATCTCGCCCGGGTGGGTGAACTGGCTGGCGATGGCGGTGGCGCCCGAGGCGACCACGGCGACGCTGAGCAGGGCGGTGTTGAGCGTAGTGGCCGGGCCGATCAGCGGGCGTCGCGCCCATGGCAGCAGCAGGACCACGCCGATGGCGAACCAGATGGCCAGGCGTGGCACCAGTTGCCACCAGTCCAGGCCGACTTCCCACAGCGCCCAGGCGGTGCTGGCGAGCAGCACCAGGCCGTACAGACCGAGGGCGATGCGCCGCTTGGCCAGCAGCAGGCCGCCGGACACGGCAAAGCCCAGGCCGGCGATCAGGTAATACAGCGATCCACCCAGCTGGCTCAGCTTGATGCCGCCCGCCAAGAGGGCCAGGCCCATCAGCAACAGCAGCACGCCCAGAAGGCGCGGTAGCCAGCGGGTTCCGTTCTTGGCACCGTCAGTGCTCATCGTAGGTACTCCGTTAGGTCAAAGGTTGGGGTCAGAAAGTGCTTTGGATCTTCAGGCCGCCGATCAACGCGTCGTCGACCTGCGACACCCCGCCCGGATGGCGGATGTACTGCAGGTTGGGGCGCACGGTGAGCCAGTCGGCCAGGTGGATGCCGTAATAGAGTTCGGCGCTGTACTCGGTGTCCTGCACGGGCAGGAAGCCTGGGTTTGCGTAGTCGTCGAGGCCCGCCGCCTGGTTGGCCAGGCGGGCGTTCTTGCGGTAGCCGGGGTTGACGTGCACGCGAGCGAGGGCGAAACCGATGTCGTCCTTGGCGCGGGCATCGAACGGCCCCTTGTAAACCACACCTGCCTGAACATAGTTGTCGATGGCATTGGTCTTCTTGTCGTGCAACGTGGCGTTGGCGAACAGGCTGAGGCCGCGCGACTGGTCGGACGCCAGCGCGGTCACCTGCTGCTGGGCACCGAGCCAGAAGCCGTGCTTGCTGGCGCTGCTGCGGTAGGCGGCGCCACTGAGGGCGGCCGGCTGGCCGTGGCTGTCCTTCAACACGTCCTGTGCCTTGGCATTACTGTAGTAGTAGCCGGCCCGATATTCCCCTGCAAGGCCATTGACCCGTGGGCTCCAGACCAGTTCGATCGGCATCACCGCGCCCTGGGTGCCGCTGCCGCTGAGCTTGAAGCCGTTGCCCGTCTCGAGGTTGGAGGGGTTCTGCTCGTAGGCGCCGACCTGGGCGTAGAGGCTGTCGCTGAGGTTGTAGCGCACGCGCAGGGCCCATTGGCTGACCGGCCAGTTGTACCAGATGCCGCCGACCCAGTTGCCCACCTGGGAGCCGCAGAACGCCAGGTTCTGGAAGTCGCAGGGGAAGCTGTTGAAGTCTTCGCCCTCGCCGAAGCGGCCGACTTTGACGTCCAGGGCGCCGTCGAAGTACTTCTGCTTGATCCACAGCTGGGTCAGCCGCCAGGTCTGGCCGCGGCCCCAGACTTCCTGGGCCGAGGTGAAGCCGCCGACCCGCGGGTCGTTGATCCGGTCGTTGCTGATGTTCTGGCCGTGGCGTTCGGTGACCGTCAGCTGCACTTCGGTGGCGTTCCAGCCAAGGATCTTTTCCAGGTCCAGGTGGCTGCCAAAGGTGAACTGGTCGCTGTAGCGCGCGGTGCGGTCGTGGTCGTAGCCGCCGTGCAGGTTGCTGCCCATCTCGCCGGTGTAGCCAAGGGTGAAGTCGTAGCCTTTTTCCAGCAGTTCGGTGCGGGTGCCGCCCCAGTCGCCGAGCATCCACGGCGAGTCGGCGGCGAACAGCTCGCTGGCCCCGGTGATGGGCGACAGGCCGCCAATCAGGGCGGCCAAGGCAAGGCTTGAGTAACGGGTATTCGGCAGCAGGAGCATGAGATAGCGCTATCTTTGAATTATTGAAAAAAACGCAAGCGCATCGAAGAGCGGGCTCTTCAACGGAGATGGCAACGTTAGGTGCGAATGAAGCGATTCAGCTTGCGGCGGGAGGATATAGGGGAAGTTGTAAGAAAAAAAGACAAATTGTCGCAGGGCATTGTTGTCGGTGTTGTAACAATGACGATGAAAGGGGCGCAAGAACGCCCCCAGCGGTCCTCAGAATGTGGTCCGCAGCCCCACCTCGACACTGCGCCCCGGGGCGGGTGCGATGTCGCGCAGGATCGAGCTGGCATAGCGCACGGTCTGGTCGGTCAGGTTCTCACCCCGGACAAACGCCAGCCACTGGCTCTGACCCACCTCGAAGCGATAGCCCACGCTCGCGCCCAGGGTGGTGTAGCCATCGGTGCCGCTCTCGTTCGACGCGGTCCGTCGCTGCGACGCCGCATGCTGCACGTCCACCCGCGCCTGCCAGCGCTCCAGCTCCCACAGCAAGCCACTGTTCAGGCGCAGCGGGGCGATGCGTGGCAGTGGCTCGCCACTGTCGAGGTTCTTGGCGCGGGTGTAGTCACCCGACAGCTCCAGGGCAAAGCTGCCGTAGCGGTTCTTCAGCAGCTGCCAGCGGTCCTGGGCTTCGATGCCATAGAAGCGCGCACGCACGCCCTGGTAAACGTATTCAGGGATCTCGCCATGATCGTGGTCATGGTCGTGATCTTCTTCCTCGTGGTCATGGTCATGCCCCTCGCGCAGGTTACCGCTGCCGATCAGGCCGATGTAGTTACGGAAGTGGCTGTAGAACACCCCGACACTGCCCTTGTGCGTGCCGTTGTCGAAGCGCAGCGCCAGGTCGCCGGAGATGGCCTTTTCCTTGTTCAGGTTCGGGTCGCCCACCTCGTACGCGCCGGTAGCCACGTGCGCGCCGTTGGCATACAGCTCGTAGAAGGTCGGGGCCCGCTCGGTGTAGCCGAGGTTGGCGGCCAGCGACCAGACCGGATCGAGCTGGTACACCGCGCCGGACGACAGGCTGGCGGCGTTGAAGCTGCTGGCGCTGTCGGCGCCGGCAAAGTCTTCGTTGCCCTTGGCGTCCGGGTCTACCCGGGTGTGCTCGAGGCGTGCGCCGAAGCTCAGGTTGAGGCGCTCGGTGGCCTGCCACTGCTCGAGCATGAACAGCGCCAGGCTGTCGGTATCGGTGTGCGGGACGAAGGCTTCTTCGCCCAGGGCGGAGAATTCGTTACGGCTGACCTGAGCGCCGATCACCCCCTCCAGCGGCCCGATCGGCTGGTGGCGGGCCTCGATGCGCGCCTCATAGCCCTTGTTCTTGAAGGTGGTGTGGACCTCGCCGCTTTCGATCTCGCGGTGCTGGTAGTCGGTGTAGCCGGCGTCGACCTTGACCGAGCTGAACGGCCCCTCGAGGTCGCGCAGCTCCGAGGCGAAGGCGTAGTGGTCCTGCTGCATGTCGAGGCGCACGCCGGATTCGGCCACCGAGCCGTAGTTGCTGTCGTAGCGGCTGTAAGACAGGCCGGCGTAGCCATGATCCCAGTGGTAGGAACCGCCGACGGCACCGCCGTCCTGGCGCCCGTCACTGTTTTCCAGGCGGTGGCGGCTGCCCGGCGCGTCGGCGTCGCGCACCTTTGAACTGCGCGCGTAGCCGGGGATGCGCAGGTCGTTGAACTGGCGGCTGTTGGCGTCCAGGTGGAGGGCGAAGACGCCATTGCCCGCTTCCAGCTTGCCGGCGCTGCTGCGGGTGGTGTCGGCGCCGCCGTAGCGCAGTTCGCCGGCGCCCTGGATCCCCTCGATCGGCGTGTCGGGGATGCGGTTGTCGAAGGTATTGACCACCCCACCGATGGCGTTGCCGCCGTATAGGAGCGCCGCCGGGCCACGGACGATCTCGACCCGTTCGACCGTGACCGGATCCAGCGGTACCGCGTGGTCATAGGACAGCGACGAGGCGTCCAGTGCACCGACGCCGTTGCGCAGAATGCGAATGCGGTCGCCGTCCAGGCCTCGAATCACCGGGCGGCTGGCGCCGGGGCCGAACCAGGTGGAGGCGACGCCGGGCTGCTTGTTGAGGGTCTCGCCGAGGCTGCCGTGCTGCTGTTGCAGCAGGGCGTCGCCTTCGAGCACGGTGCTCGGCGCGGCCAGTTGGGTGTTGCCGAGCGGGTTGGCGGTGATCACCTGAGGTTGCAGTTCAACGGCGTGGCTGGGGGCGGAGGCGAGCCACAGCGCGGCGGCGAGGGGGGAGAGGCGCAGGGGTGAGGACAGCATGGGAAGGTGACGTTCCTTGGCAAGGTATTAGTATGGTTACAATATAACATTACTAGTATGGCTTCTGGCCAGAGGATTTTTGGTGGTGCTGCTGGCCTCTTCGCGGGGCAAGTCGCATCGGCGCACCGCCGCTCCCACAGGATTTGCGCTGACCCCAGAATTCGAGCATTGCAGGACCCCTGTGGGAGCGGGCTTGCCCCGCGAAGAGGCCGGCCCTGCTGACAAAGGCATCGAATCGACCGCAAGGCCCTCTACACTCGTGTAATGTGCGCATCTTTTCATCGCGGGAGCACTGGCATGAGCACGGCCAACCACAACGCGCTGCACGGCAAGACCCTGGAGCAGATCCTCACCGAGCTGGTCGCGCACTACCAATGGCAGGGCCTGGCCGAGCGCATCGACATCCGTTGCTTCAAGAGTGATCCGTCGATCAAGTCGAGCCTGGCGTTTCTGCGCAAGACCCCGTGGGCGCGGGAAAAAGTCGAGTTTCTCTACATCAAGCTGCAGCGCAAAGGCTGAATGCCACGCCATCCCTGGCTGACCCTGGCGGCAGTGCTCGGCTGGGCCGGGCTGACCGTGCAGGTCTACCTGGTGCTGATTGCGCGCTGGCAGGAGCAGGCCAGCCTGGTCGGCGGCCTGATCAACGTCTTCGGTTTTTTCACGGTGTTGACCAACACCCTGGTCGCCACGGTGTTGAGCCAGGCGGCGTTCGGCCGTGAGTCGGCGGCCAGGCGCTGGTTTCTGTCGCCGGCGGTCAGTGGCGGGATAGCGGCCAGCATCGCCTTGGTGGCGGTGGCCTACAGCCTGCTGCTGCGCCACTTGTGGCACCCGCAGGGGTGGCAGTGGCTGGCGGACGAGTTGCTCCACGACGTGATGCCGCTGCTGTTCGTCCTGTACTGGTGGCGGGTGGTGCCCAAGGGCAGCCTGCGCGTCCATCACCTGGGGCTGTGGAGCCTGTACCCGGCGGGGTATTTTGCCTATGCCCTGTGGCGCGGGCATGAGATTGGCGTGTACCCGTACCCGTTCATCGACGTGGCCAGCCTGGGGTATGGGCAGGTGATGCTCAATGCCCTGGCAGTGCTGGTCGGGTTCTGGGTGATCGGCCTGGTGTTGCTGATGCTGGATCGCTGGCAGGGTAGGTGGGGTAACTGAGGTGTGTCAGCCACGGCCTCTTCGCGGGTAAACCCGCTCCCACAGGGTTGGTGAGGTTCACACCATTTTTTGATCGACTCAAAAACCTGTGGGAGCGGGCTTGCCCGCGATGAGGCCAGCACCGGCTCGGCACATTACTCGTCGTCAGCGCTACCGTCTTCACGCCAGTAAGCCGCAGCCTTCAGCGCATCCTCCTGCACGCCCTTCTCCAGCAACAGTGCCTTGGCCTGGCGGGTCAGCGCTTTCTCCAGCGCGACCCAGCTGTAGAGCTTGCCAGCCGGCAGGCTCAGACGCTTGACCAGGGCCAGCAGGTCTTCGTCCTGGCGGCGCACCCAGATCACTTCCACCTGGGCCTTGCTCGGCAGTGGCTGGCGCTCCTGTTCGTCTTCGACCTGGATGATCGCCAGCACCTGGCGACCCGCCGGCAACTCGTCGAGGCGGCGGGCGATGGCCGGGATCGCGGTCTCGTCACCGATCAGCAGGTAGCTGTCGAAAATGTCCGGCACCACCAGCGACGCGCGCGGCCCGGCGATGTTCAGGGTATGCCCCGGCGTGGCCTGCGCCGCCCAGGTCGAGGCCGGGCCGTCACCGTGCAGGACGAAGTCGATGTCCAGCTCGCCCGCCGCCAGGTCGAAACGCCGTGGCGTGTACTCGCGCATGGTCGGCCGTACGCCGCCGTCGCGGCCCAGGTTGCGCGCATCGATGGCGGCCTGCTGCTGCGGCGTGACGCCAAACAGCAACTTGATGTGGTCATCGCTGCCCAGGCTGACAAAGCCTTCCAGCTCAGGCCCACCGAGGGTGATGCGGCGCATGCGCGGGGTCAGCTCGGTGACCCGCACGACCTGCAGGCGGCGCTGTTTGATTTCATGGTTGACGCGGTGGATGGTGTCGCTCATGGGGTGGTCTCCGTAACGCGATCGGCCGGGCCGGTGGCGATGGCCTTGGCGGTGTCGTTGAGCAGGTTGCGCACCCGCTCGATTTCTTCAGGGCTCCAGCGCCCGCTGTGCATGTGCAGGGCGTGGCGCAGGTTGCCCACGGCTTCATGGATTTCAGGCGGGCGGTCGTGGCCGCGCAGGGCGCGCTTGCTGACTTCGATGCGCATGCGTACGCCATCGAGGGCGACGGCCTGTTCGCGCAAGGCGTCGCGGCCGGCGTCGGTGATCAGGTAGAGGCGCTTGCTGCCCTGGATCTGGCCGCTGATCAGCTCGGCTTCCTCGAGGAAGTTGAGGGTCGGGTAGATGACCCCAGGGCTTGGGCTGTAGCTGCCGTCGAACAGGCTTTCGATCTGGCGGATCAGGTCGTAGCCGTGGCCGGGCTGTTCGGCGAGCATGGCCAGCAGCAGCAATTTCAGGTCGCCGGGGGCGAACACCCGAGGGCCGCGTTCACCGCGGCCGGGTCGGCGTTCGAAAGGGTCGTGGTCTCGCATGGGAGGGCTCCGTCTTTGACGATATATCGTTAGATATTACTCAAGATATATCTTAAGACAAGCCTTGGATAGTGATGATTATCATCTACATTTTCGATGATGACGCCGAATCGCTCACCTGTGCCAGCCCCGGCGCCTTGCATTCGGTCGAACTGCCCGGCTCAAGATACGGCATGAGAATCGGCGCCATGCCCTTGAGCACCTGTACCGGCAGCGCCGAAGTAAAGGTGAACGCCTCCGCCGTGCGCCCTGGGACGAACGCCGTCAGGGTGCCGAAGTGGTTGTCGCCAAGGAAGAACACGAAGGTTGCGGTGCGGTTCAGCGAGCGCGAGCCGATCAACCGCCCGCCGGCACCGAAACTCTCGATGCGGTTGTCGCCGGTGCCGGTCTTGCCGCCCATCACCAGCGGGGTGCCGTCGTGCAGCTTGAAACTGCCCGAGATGCGCCGCGCGGTACCGGCGTCGACCACCTGCGACATCGCGCCCTTGAGCGCCCGCGCGACTTCCACCGGGAGGATCCGCTGGCCGCGGTCGGGGTCGCTGATCAGCTGGGTTTCGTACGGCGTGTTGGCCGCAAAGTGCAGGGTATCGATGCGCAGGGTCGGCAGGCGCACGCCATCGTTCTGGATGATCCCGACCAGCTCCGAGAGCGCCGCAGGGCGGTCTCCGGAGCTGCCGATGGCGGTGGCCAGCGACGGCACCAGATGGTCGAACGGGTAGCCGACACGCTTCCAGCGCTGATGAATATCGAGAAACGCCTCGATCTCGACCATGGTCCGGATGCGGCTGTCGCGCGCGCCCTGGTGGCGGCTCTTGAACAGCCAGCCATACACCTCCTGGCGCTCGAAGCGGCTGGCGTTGACCATCTCGGTGAGGGTCGCGCCGGGGTGTTTCAGCAGGTAGCCGAGCAGCCACAGGTCGAGGGGGTGGACCTTGGCGATATAGCCCTGGTCGGGCAGGTCGTACTTGCCTGGGCCGTAGCCGTCGTACATCTCCGACAGGCGCCCATCAGTGAGCTTGGCCATGGCTTGCTTGTCGCCCTTGCTGTGCGCACGCACAAAGGCGTTGAAGGTTTCCTGGCCGGCCTCGGGGAACAGGTAGCGGTGCACCGCGGCGAGCCGCTGCGGGGTCACGCGCATGCTGTCGAGGAAGGTGTCGAGGCGCTGCTGCGAGGTCTTGCGCTGGTACTTCTTCCAGAAGCGCATCAGGTAGTTGGTGCCTTCGCGGTCGGCGAAGCGCGCCAGGTACTCCTGGCGGCGCGGGTCGCCGTCGTCCTTGAGCAGCATGGCGCGGTTGAACGGCTGCTGGTAGGTGACGTAGCGGACAATGTCGCGCATCAGGCGAATGAACGGCAGGTTGATCGACTCGCGCAGGGCGTCCTTGAGGGTCGGGTTGCGGCTGTTGTCTTCCTTGCGGAAGTTGTTGAACACATGCATGCCACCGCCGGTGAAAAACGCCTCGCCGGTGTTGGCCGAGTACTTGCGCTCCAGAGCGGCGTCGAGCATGGCGTCCAGGCTCTGGTTCTTGCTGTTGAGCATCAGCCACTCGAGCGACCACTGGGTGATCCGGTCGAGCTCGGCGACTGGCTCTTTCTTCAGCTCTGCCGCCGGTTTGCCGGCGTACTTGTCGTGCAGCTCGGCGATGATTTCCAGGTAGGTGGTGAGCACCCGCAACTTGGCGGTCGAGCCCAGCTCCAGCTTGCTCCCCTCGTTGATGTCGAACGCCTGGTCGGTGCTATCGGTCTGCACCCGCACCCGCGAGCCGTCTTCGGTGCGCTCGAACAGGGTAAAGCTGTAGCGCACCTGGTCGGTGGTCTTGGTGGTCAGCAGGCGCTCGCCGATCAGGCCGATCTGCGCGGCGAAGGCCGGGTCGGAGAGGTTTTTCAGGTACTGGCTGACCTGGGTCTGCAAGTCGGCCTGCAAGGTGCTGGTGGCCGACAGGTCAAGGCGGTCGAGGTCGTACAGCGGGCGGTTGAGCATCCCCGCCAGACGGTTACGCGCCAGGCTGATGCCTTTGTTGGTGACGATCGGGACGATGGTCGGCTGCGCCACCCAGTCGCGGTAGATGGCCTTGCTCGCCAGCGCCGCGTCGGCCAGTGGCCGGGCGATGATGTTGGCGGCGGCAAGCACGCGGATGTGCGAGTCAGTCAGTTCGGCCAGCTCGACGCGGCCCTTGGACAGGTAATGCGAGGGCCGTCGCTGGGCGATCATCAACGACAGCACCTGGCGCAGGGCCAGGCCACGGGTCGCCATGCTCTGCTCATCGCTGGCGGTCGAGGTCAGTGCCTGGTTGACCTGGTCGAAGTCGGCGCCGTACCAGACCCGCAGGCCTTCGGCCATGCCGTGCACTTCGCCGTGCCCGGGCACCGCCGACAGCGGCACGCTGTTGAGGTAGTCACGCACGATGCGCTGGCGCGACTCGGTGGTGTCGGGCCCGCCCTGGTAGGCGCGCACGCTGGCGGCGAACATCTGGCGCAGTTTCTCTGCGCCGGACACGGTCAGGCCGTCCGGCGAGTGCCGGTATTTTTCCAGCTGCGTGGCCAGGGTGCTGCCGCCCGCCGACTGGCCGGGCAGGGCGAAGTACTTGGCCACCTGGCTATAGGCCGCCTTGGCGAAGCGCGGCCAGTCCACCGCCGGGTTGTTGCGCGGGTCGTGGGGGTCGAGCAGGTCACGGTTCTCGATGAACAGCAGGCTGTTGACGATCACCGGCGGGATCGCCGCAAAGTTCGGATACAAGTGTTGCGGGTAGTTGTACTGGTAGAGCATGTCGCCACGGCAGTCGGTGATCGACAGGCCGGCCTGGATTTTCTCCACATAGGGCACGGAAAGGCCGTGATCGACGTAGTTCATCAGCGCCGGCGAGAACTGCACCTGCTGGCTGATCAGGTAGTCGCGCTTGAGCAGCCGCGGGAGGAATTCGCCAATGGCGCTGTAGCCCAGGCGTTTGTCGAACGGGCCTTCGCCGGGGTAGACGATGGCGTCGCTCGGGCCGGCTTCGAGGGTATAGCTGAGGGTGCTGGCGAGGCGGCTGAATTCGCGGGATTGCAGGTTGGACGTCTGCATCTCGTCATACACGGCAAAGCCGATGGCGATGATCGCCACCAGCACGATGAGAAAGATCAACCGCCACCAAAGCCGGCGCTGGCGAGGGGTTTTGGGCGCCGGAGCATCAGCCAGATTTTCTTCAGGTGCTTCCTTTCTTGTGGGTTCCGATTGCCACAGTGCGCCCATAGTCTTCAATCCGGCCAAGTAATTTCGTGTTGCTTGTCTGAAGCTTAGACGTTGACCGGATTTGGTGAAAAATTTGTGGGAAGAGTCGGAAAATTTGGTGAGGGGATGGAGTGGGCTGGCGTTTGAGCCCAGCCAGACTCACGCCATGCGCCAGCCCGTCCTCAAGCCGCAACCTCACTATGCGGTTCAAAGCTATCCGCTCGGGCCAGCTGCCACATCCGCGAATAGAATTGCCCATCGACCTCTCCAGTCAACAACTCCCCTGGCTTGAGAAACACATGCATCTGCGAGAACAACTTGATCTCGGTCGCCGAAATCCGCCGCACCAGGTGCTTGGCATCCAGCTGCGCAGGGTGATCCAGCCCGGCCGCAGCCAGCATTTCAGCCAGCGCTCGCAAGGTGTTGTGGTGGAAATGCAGTACGCGCTGAGCTTTGTCCGGCACCACCAGCGCACGCTGGCGCAGGGGGTCCTGGGTCGCCACGCCGGTCGGGCACTTGTTGGTGTGGCAGCTCTGCGACTGAATGCAACCAATGGCAAACATGAACCCGCGCGCCGAGTTGGCCCAGTCGGCGCCAATCGCCAGCACGCTGGCAATGTCGAACGCACTGACGATCTTGCCGCTGGCGCCGAGCTTGATCTTGTCGCGCAGGTTCAGCCCGACCAGGGTGTTGTGCACGAACAGCAAGCCTTCGCGCAGCGGCACGCCGATATGGTCGGTGAACTCCACCGGCGCTGCGCCGGTGCCGCCTTCCTTGCCGTCGACGACGATGAAGTCAGGCAGGATGCCGGTCTCGAGCATGGCCTTGGCGATGCCCATGAACTCCCACGGATGCCCGAGGCAGAACTTGAAACCGACCGGCTTGCCGCCAGACAACTCGCGCAGTTGGGCAATGAACTGCATCATTTCGATCGGCGTGGAAAACGCGCTGTGGCGCGACGGCGAGATGCAGTCCTCGCCCATCAGGATGCCGCGTGTTTCGGCGATCTCCTCGGTCACCTTGTGCTTGGGCAGGATGCCGCCATGGCCGGGCTTGGCGCCCTGGCTCATCTTGATCTCGATCATCCGTACCTGCGGGTTGCGCGCCTGTTCGGCGAAGCGCTGCGGGTCGAAGCGCCCGTCCGCGGTGCGGCAGCCAAAATAGCCGCTGCCCAGTTCCCAGGTGAGGTCGCCGCCGTGTTCGCGGTGGTACGGGCTGATGCTGCCCTCGCCGGTGTCGTGGGCAAAGTTGCCGAGCTTGGCACCCTGGTTGAGGGCGCGGATGGCGTTGGCGCTGAGCGAGCCGAAGCTCATCGCCGAGATGTTGAAGATCGACGCCGAATAGGGCTGGCTGCACTGCGGGCCGCCGACGATCACCCGGAAGCTTGCCGGGTCGGCCAGTGGTGCCGGGCGCATGGAGTGGCCGATGAACTCGAAGCCCGACTGATACACATCGATCAGGGTGCCGAAGGGTTTGTCTGCCGCTTCGTTCTTGGCCCGGGCGTAGACCAGCGAACGTTGTGCGCGGGAGAAGGGCAGGGCATCGCTGTCGGCTTCCAGCAGGTACTGGCGGATCTCCGGGCGGATCGCCTCGACCAGGTAGCGGATGTTGCCCAGGATCGGGTAGTTGCGCCGCACTGCGTGGCGTTTCTGCAGCAGGTCGAACAGGCCGATCAGGCTGAGCACGGCAGTGGTCAGGGTAAACGGCCAGAGCCATTCGTGGTGCAGCAGTGGCAGGCTGGCCAGGGTGAACAGGACGCATGCGGCAAAAAAGGCATAGCGACTGAGAAGTGACAGGCTCATACGGAATCCTTGCGATGGCTCGGTCAGGCTCAGGGCCTGGGGCAAACCCCGACCATAGCCTCATCGGGCGGCGCATGGCCAGCCTTGAGCGGCTCGCGGAAAATGAAAAATGGGGTATCAAAAACCATTCGCTTTTAGTATGTTATAAAGTATCACTTAGCGAGCGAGGTCTTTGCCATGAAACCTGATATTCATCCTGCCTACCGTACGGTGCTGTTCCATGACACGGCGGCCGATGTGTACTTCCTGATCGGTTCGACGGTGGAGACCGACCGTACCCAGCAGCACAGCGACGGTCAGAGCTACCCGTATGTGGCCCTGGATGTGTCGAGTGCGTCGCACCCGGTGTATACCGGCCAGCAGCGCAAGACGACCGTCGAAGGGCGGGTCGCTGGGTTCAACAAGCGCTTTGCCGGGTTTGCGGGCAAGGCTGGGAAATAGGCCTGGTTCAAGTGGTCTCATCAGCTTTTTCCAGGTGGCTTAAATTGCGCTTGGCGTGAGCTCGCCGGGGCCGCTACGCGACCCTTTCGCGACACAAGGCCGCTCCCACAGTGTCCGCGCATGCCCTGTGAATATGGGCATGACGCGGTCGGCGTGGGAGCGGCCTTGTGTCGCGAAAGGGCTGCGCAGCGGCCCCGGCATTCTTGAGTGAACAGCATTGCGGCGGTCCCCGCGATGAGGCCATCAGCCGCGCAGCAGTTTCTGCCGCCAGGCAGCCTGCTCGGCCGCCGCCTCAACCAGGAACACATACTTCCCGGCCACCCGCGCCGCCACCGCCACGCCATCCCGGTACAGCACCCGGTTACCACTCACCGCAGGCACCTTGGCCCCCGGCAGCAGGGTGCCGACCAGGTTCAGCGGATCACTGGCACTGACCATCACCAGTTCCCCGTCCAGCGCCCTGCGCCTGACCTGACGCAACAGCCCCACCGCCTCCGGCAAGGCAAACTGCTCGCCCGCCAGCCCGGCGATAAACCGCCCGCCGCGGATCTCCCCGCGCGCTTCCAGCCGGTGATAGCAGCGCAACAACTCTCGCCAAGGGGGCAAGGCATCGCTTTCGCGCTCCAGCAAGCGCCAGCAGATAACCCCATAGCGGCGCAGCAATGTCCGGGCAATCTGTTCCAGGCGTTGGTCACTGTCAGGCTCGACATCGCTGCGCCTGAGCAATGCCCAGCGCCCGGCATGGGCCATGCTGGTCGACATCGGCGGGTGCCCCCGGCGGCTGCCGCGCACTGAGCGCTTCGCCGCCGGCGTGATCAGGCTGCGCAAGCCGGTAAAGCTGTCGGCGCCGACCAGCCCCGAACCGACCAGCGCCTGCAAAGCCGTTTCCAGTTCGCTGGGCAGCAGGTGTGCTTCATGGCCCAGCTCATCGAAAAACAGCGCGCCGTGCGCCTTCAAGGCGTCATGCACGCGTTGCGCCCGCGGCCCCAGCTCGCTCGGTTCGGGCGTGGCCGTCAGGCTGCGCCAGATCGCCAATTGCTCACGCGGTAGCAGCACCAGCGGTGTGCTCGCCAGGGTACTGCTCGATACCGTCGAGGCCAGCCGGCTCCAGGCCCACTGCCCGCTGCGGCAGGCGTCGTCCAGCCAGTGCGGGCTGTAGTCGTTGATCCGCGCCGGTAGCACGTCCGCTTCCCACGCACCTGCGGCACTCGGGAACCCCTGCAACTGGCCCAGCACGGCGTTGATCGCCTCCGGCCCGCGCAGCCGCTCGGCGTGCGCCAGATGCTGCCAGTCAAACAGAAAACGCATGAAATCCTGCAGGCTGACCGGCTCGATCTCGCGCCGCAAACGCTTGACCGTGTAGCGGTGAATGCGTGCGAGCAGGTGCCGTTCGCACCACTGCAGCGCCGCTGCGCCGGGGGTGAAGTGCCCGCGCAGCACATAGCCTTGCTGTTCCAGACGGGCCAGTGCCTGCTCGATCTCGGCGTGGGGCAAACCGAGCGGTGCGGCAATCTGCGCCAGGGTCTGCGGGCCAAAGCCGCTGAGGCGGCTGCGCAGCAACTCGGTCAGCGCGGCCTCGGGGCCGAGCGCTTGGTCAAAGCCAGGCAGTACGGTCAGCGCGGGAGCGAGGCGGGCCTGGGGATACAGCGCCTGCAACAGGTTGAGCCGCTCGCGGGCCAGCCACAGCGGCTCGCCGGGCGAATCCAGGCAGGTGCTGCGCCCGGCCTTGGCCAGCGCTTGCAGCAGCTCCTCCCAGCCTGGGTTGTGTTGCACTTCGGCCTGGCTGATGACCCCCAGGCTCATCAGCGCTTCATGCATTTCGTCACTGCTGGTCGGCTGTGGCCAGGCCTCGTCCTGCACCGCGGCGATGGCCTCGAGGTCCAGTGCACCGAGGTCATCGCCACTGTGCACCTCGTTCCAGCGCCGGCTGAGCACGGCCTGGGTACGCCGTTCTTCCAGTGGTGCATCGTCGAGAAAGGCATACGGGCGGGCGTTGAGGATGGCCGCGGCCAGCGGTGAAGGCGCCGGCAGGTCGCGGCTGAGCAGACGCACCTCGCCGCTTTCCATGCGCCGCAGCAGCGCCAGCCAGCCGTCGCTGTCCATGGCCTCATGCAGGCAGTCTTCGAGGGTCTGCTCGACCAGCGGGTGATCGGGGATCTGCCGCTCGCCGACGATGTTCTCCAGGCAGGCGATCTGGTCGGGGAACACCGCGGCCACCAGGTCTTCGCTTTTCATTCGCTGGATCTGCGGGGCGACCTTGCGCCCGCCGACAAAGCGCGGCAATGCCAGGGCCACGGCGGCGTTCCAGCGCCAGCGCACGCCGAACAGCGGCGCGTCGAGCACGGCCTGGATGAGGATCGGCTCGGCCGTCTTGCTCGACAGGTAACGCCACACCTCGTCGAGTTCGAAGCTGTGGCTGGTCGACAGCGACAGGACGATCGCGTCCTCGCTGGCTGCCGCTTGCAGCTCGAAGTTGAAGGTGCGGCAGAAGCGCTTGCGCAGGGCCAGGCCCCAGGCGCGGTTGATGCGGCTGCCGTAGGGCGAGTGGATGACCAGTTGGGTGCCGCCGGACTCGTCGAAAAAGCGCTCCAGCACCAGGGTCTGTTGCGAGGGCAGGGCACCGAGCACCTGCCAGGTGCGGGTCAGGTAATCGAGTAGTTGGCTGACGCAGTCCTCGCTCAACTGATAGGCGTCTTGCAGCCATTGCCGCACCGGCTCGGGGTCACCGTCGCTGGCCTGCAGTTGCTGGTCGATGCGCGATTGCAGCCGGGCGACCGCAGCGGACAGTTCATCGCTGCGCCCGGGCGCTTCACCGAGCCAGAACGGAATGGTCGGCGGCAGGCCCTGGGCATCCTCGACCCGCACCCGACCGGGCTCGACCCGCACGATGCGGTAGGAGGCATTGCCCAACTGGAAGATGTCGCCAGCGATGCTCTCTACTGCGAAGTCTTCGTTGACGCTGCCGATGTTCAGCGCCTGGGGTTCGAGCAGCACCGCATAGTCGGCGTTCTCCGGGATCGTGCCGCCGCTGGTCAGCGCGGTCAGCTGGCTGCCTCGACGCCCGCGCAACATGCCGCTGACGGCGTCGCGGTGGACATAGGCGCCGCGCACGCCCAGGCGGCCGTTGTAGCCCTCGGCGAGCAGCCGCAGCAGCGCCTGGTAATGGCCCTGGTCGAGGTCGGCGAACGGCGTGGCCTGGCGCAGGCACGCGAACAAGGCCTGCTCGGACCACGGCTGGTTGCTGACCTCGGCGACGATCTGCTGGGCGACCACATCCAGCGGCGCCTTGGGGATATGCAGCTCATCGAGCTCGCCTCGGCGTACGCAGTCGAGCAGCGCCACGCACTCGATCAGGTCGTCGCGCGAGGTGGCGAACAGGCGGCCCTTGGGGATGCCGTCGACCTGGTGGCCAGAGCGGCCGACGCGTTGCAGGAACGCCGCGATCGAACCGGGTGACTCGATCTGGCAGACCAGCTCGACGTCGCCGATGTCGATGCCCAGCTCCAGCGAAGCAGTGGCCACCAGCACCTGCAATTCGCCGCCCTTCAGGCGTTGTTCGGCGAGCAACCGATGTTCCTTGGCCAGGCTGCCGTGGTGCGCGGCCACGCCCTCCTTGCCCAGGCGATCGCCGAGGTGGCGAGTGAGGCGTTCGGCCAGCCGCCGGGTGTTGACGAACACCAGCGTGGTGCGGTGCTGGCGGGCCAGCTCGGCCAGGCGGTCGTAGACCAGGCCCCAGACATCGGTGGCCATCACCGCGCCGAGCGGCACCGGCGGTACTTCGATGGCCAGGTCACGCTCCCGCGCGTGGCCGACATCGACGATCGCACAGGGGCGCTGAGTGCCCACCAGGAACTGTGCGACGCGGGCCACCGGGCGCTGGGTGGCGGACAGGCCGATCCGCCGCAGCGGCCTGGCGCACAACGCTTGCAGGCGTTCGAGGGTCAGCGCCAGGTGGCAGCCGCGCTTGTTGCCGGCGACGGCGTGGATCTCGTCGACGATGACCGTGTGCACCTGGGCCAGGCCAGCGCGGCCAGAGGCGGAACCGAGCAGCACATAGAGCGATTCCGGGGTGGTGACGAGGATGTGCGGGGCCAGCTTGCGCATCGCTGCGCGGTCTTTTTGCGGGGTATCGCCGGTGCGCACGGCGGTGGTGATGTGGGGCGCCTTCAGGCCTTGGTCTTCGAGGGCCTGGCGGATGCCTTCGAGCGGTGCCTGCAGGTTCAGGCGGATATCGTTGGACAGCGCTTTGAGCGGAGAAACGTAGATCACCTGGGTCTGCGCGGGCAGCTCGCCGTTGCCCTCCAGGCCCTGGCGGAACAGTTCGTCGAGCACCGCCAGGAAGGCGCTCAAGGTCTTGCCCGAGCCGGTCGGCGCGGCCAGCAGCATCGACTGCCCCGCATGGATCAGCGGCCAGGCGCGGGCTTGGGCATCGGTCACCGTGGCGAAATGCTGGCGGAACCAGCGGCCGACAGCGGGGTGGAACAGGTCCAATGCCGGGTGGTGCAGGGCAGGGAGGTTCATGCACTGGTTATGGCGTGCGTAGGCGAGGTTGGCAAGGGGCCGTTCGTCTGCCAGTGCCGGCCTATCGCGGGGCAAGCCCACGGTCGCGGTGGAGGTTGATCTGCGTGGGAGCTGGCTTGCCCCGCGACAGGGCCGGCCCGGCCATCGCGAACATCAGGTATCCTCGCCACCTTTGCGTGCCCGAGAGCCCCCCATGACCAAGACCATCCGCATCGCCGCCGCCCTGCTGATCGACCCTCAGGGTCGCACCCTGCTGGTACGCAAGCGCGGTACCCAGGCCTTCATGCAGCCCGGCGGCAAGATCGACGCCGGCGAGTCGCCGCAGCAGGCGCTGGTGCGTGAGCTGGAAGAAGAACTGGGCCTGCGGCTCGACCCGAGCCAGGCCGAGTACCTCGGTCAGTTCAGCGCCCCGGCCGCCAACGAGCCCGGCTTTGAAGTGCACGCCGAGCTGTTTCGCATCGACACCGCCGACACCGTGGCACCGGCGGCGGAAATCGAAGAAGTGCACTGGCTCAGTGCTGACCAGACGCCAACGCTGGAGCTGGCACCGCTCACCCGTGACCTGATCCTGCCGCTCTACCGCGAGCTGATCAACGCACCGCGCTGACCCCGTCGAGGGTCGCGAACGAGGTGTCCTTGGCGGTCAGCAGGAAGTCGCGCATGTACGGCGCATCGAGCATGTCGGTGCGCACCGCCGCATAGAGCGTGGCAAACAGCCCTTTCTCGCCCAGGCGCTTGCCCTTCACATAGCCGCGCGAGCTGTACTCGTGCAGCGCCCAGTGCGGCATGCCGCAGACGCCACGGCCGCTGGCCACCAGCTGCATCATCATCACCGTCAGCTCCGAGGTGCGCACGGCGGCCGGCTCGATGTCGGCTGGCTCCAGGAAGCGGGTGAAGATATCCAGGCGATCACGCTCGACCGGGTAGGTGATCAGGGTCTGGTCGAGCAGGTCCTGCGGCACGACGTAGGGCTTGCTCGCCAGCGCGTGCTGGTTGGCCACGGCCAGCATCGCCTCGTAGGTGAACAGCGGCACGTAGGTGATGCCGGACAGGTCCAGCGGGTCGGAGGTCACCACCAGGTCCAGGTCGCCGCGGGCCAGTGCCGGCAACGGGGCGAAGGCGAAGCCCGAGGCCAGGTCCAGCTCGACTTCTGGCCAGGCATCGCGGAACTGGTCGATGGTCGGCATCAGCCACTGGAAGCAGCTGTGGCACTCGATGGCCATGTGCAGGCGGCCCGCGGTACCGCCGGCCAGGCGGGCGATGTCACGCTCGGCGCCGCGCAGCAGTGGCAGGGTGGCGTCGGCCAGTTGCAACAGGCGCAGGCCCGCGCTGGTGAAGCGGATCGGCTTGGTCTTGCGCACGAACAGCGGCAGGCCGAGGCGCTCTTCAAGCTCCTTGAACTGGTGAGACAGTGCCGACTGGGTCAGGTGCAGGCGCTCGGCGGCCTCGACCAGGCTGTCGGACTCGCGCAGGGCATGAAGGGTTTTCAGGTGGCGGATTTCCAGCACAACGAACTCCGGGGGAGAGACAAGCCAGGGAACAGGATGTGTTGAGTTTCGCTCATGTTGGCGGTCCCTGTCGACTTCAGCCTGCGTGACCACTGGGCAGTGTTCATCAAACTGTCACTGAACTGTGGCAGCGCGCTTGAATGAATTTCATCAGACTCGCGCTCTACTGGGGATCTGCATTCTGGTGTTTCTGTCATGCGGGCTTTGCTGCTTTTTTTCTTCTTGTTATTGAACGTGCCGGGTGCCCTGGCGACCCAGCGCTGCGACGCGCAGGTGCCGGTGCAACGGGCCGAGCTGGGTCAGGTCAGCCTGGTTTACCAGAGTGTCGGCTCACCGACCGACCCGGCCCTGTTGCTGGTGATGGGCATTGGCGGGCAACTGATCCATTGGCCCGACGATGTGGTCGAGGCGCTGTGCCGACAAGGCTTCCGGGTGATTCGCTACGACAACCGCGATGTTGGCCTGTCGCGCTGGAACCAGCTGCCGCCGTCGGCCAACCTGACCCTCGAGCTGTTGCGCTACAAGCTCGGGCTGACGGTGGCGGCGCCGTATACCTTGACCGACATGGCCGACGATGGCCTGCGCCTGATGGATGCGCTCAAGGTCGAGCAGTTTCATGTGCTGGGGGTGAGCATGGGCGGGATGATCGCCCAGCACCTGGCGGCTATTGCGCCTGAGCGGGTGCGCAGCCTGACCTTGGTGATGTCCAGTTCCGGTGCTGCTGGGCTGCCGGCGCCGAGCCCGGCGCTGATCCAGTTGCTGGCGCGGCGCAGTGCGCCGAACCGCGAAGTGGCGATCGAGCAGCAGGCCGACCTGCTGGCGGCACTGGGCAGCCCGCGGGTGCACGATGAGCGTGCGGTGTTGTTGCAGCAGGCGGCGTTGGCCTATGACCGGGCGTTCAATCCGGAGGGGGCCAAGCGGCAGATCATGGCGATCCTGGCCGAACCTAGCCGGGTCGAGTTGCTGAACCAGTTGCGGGTGCCGACGCTGGTGGTGCATGGCACGGCTGATCCGTTGTTGCCGGTGATGCACGGGGTGCACCTGGCGGCGCATATCCAGGGCAGCCAGTTACGGCTGATTCCGGGGTTGGCGCATCGCTTTCAGGAGCCGTTCAAGGCGCCGTTGCTGGGGGCGGTGTTGCCCTACCTGAAGGCGCGCCGGCAAGACCTGAGTCATTTGGCTCGGCTTTGATCCTGCGTCGCTCTTTTCGCGGGTGAACCCGCTCCCACAGGATTGACGCTGACCTCATGGTTCACGCGGTCCCTGTGGGAGCGGGCTTGCCCGCGAAAAGGGCGACGCGGTGCTGCTCAGTGCAGCCGCACCCAGACGCTCACGAGCACCGTCGCCGCCATCAGCCAGGCCACCGTGGCCAGGGCCAGCGAGGCCTCCAGGCGCATCCGGTCGACCAGCACGTACAACGTCGCCAGGTAGACGAAATACGGGATGATCGACCACATGCCGAACAGGATCGTGGTCTTCAGGTCCTCCAGCGAGCGCCCCTTGCCGACGATGTAATGGGCGATCAGGGCAAAGGTCGGAAACAGCGGCACCAGCCCGGCAATGTAGTAATTGCGGGTCTTCGACAGCATCGCCAGGAGTACCACCACGCCCGCACCCAGGGCGGCTTTGAATACCAGGTCCACAGTGTTCATCCAGGTTGAGGTTGACGTCAGCCGAGGCCGTATTTCTTCACTTTGTCGAACAGCGTGGTCTTGGCCATGCCCAGCTCCAGGCTGGCCTGGCTGAGGTTGCCGCCGGTGCGCTGCAGGGCATCGCTGAGCAGGTTGCGCTCGAACGCCTCGACCGCTTCGGCAAAGCCCAACCCTTGGCTGGCACCACTGCTGCCGGCTTTCTTGAACGCCGGCAAGCCGAGCGCGTGACGCTCAGCGACGTTGCGCAGCTCGCGCACGTTGCCCGGCCAGTCGTGGGCCATCAGGCGCGACAGGGTCTGGCTGTCCAGCTCTGGCACTTCGCGGTCGAAGCGCAGCGCCGACTGCTGCAGGAAATGCTCGAACAGCTGAAGGATGTCTTCGCGGCGCTCACGCAACGGCGGCAGTTCCAGGGTCACCACGTTCAGCCGGTAATACAGGTCGCTGCGGAACTGGCCGCTCTGGCCCATGGCGTCGAGGTCGGACTTGGTCGCGGCGATCACCCGGCAGTCGACCGGGATGCTCTGGTTCGAGCCGAGCCGCTCCAGGGTGCGCTCCTGCAGCACGCGCAGCAGCTTGATCTGCAGGTTCAGCGGCATGCTCTCGACTTCGTCGAGGAACAGCGTGCCGCCATTGGCGTGCTCGATCTTGCCGATGCGGCGTTTGCCGGCGCCGGTAAAGGCGTTGGCTTCATGGCCAAAGATCTCGCTTTCGAACAGGTTCTCGGGCAGGCCGCCGCAGTTGAGTGCCACGAACGGCTGACCCTGGCGCCGGCTGAAGTCGTGCAGGCAGCGCGCGACCAGCTCCTTGCCGGTGCCGGTCTCGCCTTCGATGAGCACATTGGCCGAGGTATCGGCGACGTTGGCGATCAGCTCGCGCAGGTTATGCATGGCCGGCGAGCGGCCGATGATGCGCCCCTCGAGGGTGCTCTGGCTGGCCAGCTGGCGGCGCAGGGTGAACACCTCGCGGGCCAGGCCGCGCTGCTCGAGCGCGCGGCGCACTACCTCCACCAGGCGCTCGGGCGAAAACGGCTTCTCCATGAAGTCGTAGGCGCCGTTACGCATCGCCCCGACCGCCATGTCGATGTCGCCGTGGCCGGTGATCAATACCACCGGCAGGCTGCGGTCGCGGGCCTTGAGGCGGCTGAGCAGCTCCAGGCCGTCGATGCCTGGCAGGCGGATATCGCTGACGACGATACCGGCAAAGTCATCGCCGATGCGCTCCAGGGCCAGCTCGGCACTGCCCACGCCCTCGCAGGCGATGTCTTCCAGGGCCAGTGCCTGTTGGCAGCCGAGCAACACATGGGGGTCGTCCTCGACGATCAGGACGGTTAAGGGTGCTGGGTTCATAGGTACCCTTTGCTCATGGCAGCTCTGCCGATTCGGTGGGTGCGTCGAGCAGCGGCAAGGCCAGAACGAAGGCCGTGCCGCCGCTGGCGGGGTGCTCGACGCTCAGTGAGCCTTTGGCGGCGGCGGCCAGGCTCGCCGACAGGGTCAGGCCCAGGCCCAGGCCATGCTCGCCCGGTTTGGTGGTGAAAAACGGTTCGAACAGGTGCTTGCGCGTCTCGGCATCGATGCCGTGGCCATTGTCGCGGACCCGCAGGCGGTATTTGTCACCGTGCAGCTCACCTTCCAGCCACAGCTGTGGCGATGGCAGGTTGGCCATGGCGTCGAGGGCATTGCCGATCAGGTTGACCAGGATCTGCTCCAGGCGCGTCTGGTCGATGGCCAGGTGCTGGTCGTCATAGTGATTGTGCAACTGCAGGTGGCAGCCGGCAATACGGTTGCCGAGTACCTGCAGGCTGGCCTCCACTGCCTTGGCCAGCGAGGCCTGGCCGCGGTCGTCGCCGCGTCGGGCGAACGAGCGCAGGCTGGCGGTGATGCGGCCCATGCGGTCGATCAGCTCGTTCATGGTGCGCAGGTTGGTGCTGGCGGTGTCCAGCGCGCCGCGTTCGAGGAAGCGCACGGTGTTGCCCGACAAGGTGCGCAGCGCCGCCAGCGGTTGATTGAGCTCATGCGCGATGCTCGTCGACATCTGGCCGATGGCCGCCAGCTTGCCGGCCTGGACCAGCTCGTCCTGGGCATGGCGCAGGGTCTGCTCGGCATGCCGGCGCTCGCGGATCTGGCCCTTGAGGCGTTCGTTGCTGGCGCGCAGGTCGGCGGTACGCTCGCCAATGCGCCGTTCGAGGTGGCTGTTGGCTTCTTCCAGCGCTTCACGGGCCGCCAGGCGGGTGGCGATCACCTTGCGCCGCTCGTTCCAGGCGATCCCCAGAATCGCCAGCAAGGCGAACGCCACGGCGACCAGCACACCCTGCACCATGGCCTCGCGGCGCAGGTCCTGCAGTGGGGTGAGCAGGGTGAAATGCCAGGGCGTGTCGGCCAGGCGGCGGGTCTGCGCCAGGTAGGCCACTTCATGTGGCTTGCCCTGGGCGGTCTCGCTGTTGGCCGGGAAGGTCAGCTTCTCGACGCCTTCGGTGAGGGTTTCGCGTGCCAAGGGTTGCAGCTCGTTCAGCGGCCACCAGTAGTACTGCAGGCTGCGCGCCAGGCGTTCCTTGGTCTGCGGGCTGAGTGGGCGAACGGCCTTGAGCCGCCGGGCCGGGTCGCTGGAGAGGATGATGATGCCATT
This sequence comes from Pseudomonas reidholzensis, assembly GCF_900536025.1. Classification (GTDB taxonomy): domain Bacteria; phylum Pseudomonadota; class Gammaproteobacteria; order Pseudomonadales; family Pseudomonadaceae; genus Aquipseudomonas; species Aquipseudomonas reidholzensis. The sequence continues at coordinate 59,944 of NZ_UNOZ01000007.1, read as the reverse complement.
CTCGTCACTGACGAAGGCCTCCAGGCGGGCCCGTTGCCAGCGCTCTTCGAGGGTGTCGAGGCGCACCTTGATCACCGCCACGCCAATGATCTTGCCGTGCTCTTCCAGGCCATGGGCGAGGTAATAGCCGGCTTCACCGGTGGTGCTCCCGATGCCGTAGAAGCGCCCCGGCTGACCGCGCACGGCATCCTGGAAGTAGGCGCGGAACGACAGGTCTTCACCGAGGAACGAGTCGGCATCGCGCCAGTTGCTGGTGGCCTGCACCCGGCCGCTGGTGTCGAGCACGAAGATCGCCCGGCTGCGGCTGCGGCGGTTCAGGCCTTCGAGGTATTCATTGACGGTCTGCCGGGCGCCGCCGTCGGAGTCGGTCAGCAGGTGCGAGACGCTGTCTTCCAGCTCGAGCAGGCTCGGCAGGTAGGTGTACTTGCTGATTTCGCTCTCGACCGTGCGCGCATGCAGCTCGAGTTGGCGTTCACCGTTCTCGCTGAGGGCGCGGACGCCGTTGCTGTCGCTGATCAGAAAGCCGACCAGGCCCAGGCCGACCATCAGCAGGATGATCAGGGGCGGCAGCAGCAATTGGCGGATCAGGCGGGATTTCACGGCGGGCTGGGCAGGACGCAGGAGCGAGGAGTCGCATTTCATCACAGTGGCCTTGTCACGACCAGCACCCGCTGCCCGGTGGGGTACCGGACAACGGCTGCTGCGGCCGACTTAGTGTTGCAGGATCTTGCTGAGGAAGTGCTGGGTGCGTTGGTCGCGGGCGGTCTGGTCGCCGAAGAACTCTTCCTTGGTGCAGTCTTCGATGATGTTGCCCTTGTCCATGAAGATCACCCGGTTGGCCACTTTGCGGGCGAAGCCCATCTCGTGGGTCACGCACATCATGGTCATGCCTTCGTGGGCCAGCTGGACCATCACGTCGAGGACCTCGCTGACCATTTCCGGGTCGAGCGCCGAGGTCGGTTCGTCGAACAGCATCACGATCGGGTCCATCGACAGCGCACGGGCGATGGCCACACGCTGCTGCTGGCCGCCGGAAAGCTGGCCAGGGTGCTTGTGCGCATGGGCCGACAGGCCAACCCGCTCAAGCAGGGCGAGGCCCTTCTTGGTGGCTTCTTCCTTGCTCCGGCCCAGTACCTTGATCTGCGCGATGGTCAGGTTCTCGGTAATGGTCAGGTGCGGGAACAGCTCGAAGTGCTGGAACACCATGCCCACCCGCGAACGCAGCTTGGGCAGGTTGGTCTTCGGGTCGGAGATCGACGTGCCGTCGACCACGATGTCGCCTTTCTGGAACGGCTCGAGGGCGTTGACGCATTTGATCAGGGTCGATTTGCCCGAGCCGGACGGGCCGCAGACCACCACCACTTCACCCTTTTTGACATCGGTGGTGCAGTCGGTGAGCACCTGGAAGTCGCCGTACCACTTGTTGACGTTCTTGATGGAAATCATACGGTGATCCTTTTTTGCAGGCGCTTGACCAGCCATGAAGCGGAGAAGCTGACGAGGAAGTAGACGAGACCGGCGAAGACCAGGAACTCGTGCGAGCGTCCGATGATATCGCCGTTGGCGCGTGCCGAGTTGAGGAAGTCGACCAGGCCCACGGTGTACACCAATGACGTGTCCTGGAACAGGATGATGCTCTGTTGCAGCAGCAACGGGGTCATCTTGCGAAACGCCTGGGGCAGGATGATCAGGCGCATGGTCTGGCCATAGGTCATGCCCAGCGCTTGCGCAGCGCCCATCTGGCCCTTGGCGATCGACTGCACGCCGGCCCGCACGATCTCGCAGAAGTACGCCGCCTCGAACATCATGAACGCGACCACGCACGAGGTGAACGCGCCGATCGGCGTGTCTTCGCCGGTGATCCAGCGCAGCACGAACGGCACCGCCAGGTAGAACCAGGTGATCACCAGCAGCAGCGGGATCGAGCGGAAGTAGTTGACGTAGGCACCGGCCACGTTCGACATCAGCTTGTTCGACGACAGCCGCATGAGCGCCAGGATGGTGCCCAGGGCAATGCCGCCGACGACGCCCATGACCATCAGTTGCAGGGTCATGACCATGCCGTTCCACAGGCCTGGCAGGGCCGGGATGATCCCGGAGAAGTCCCATTCCATTACTTACCTCCCACGGAAATCAGGCCCGGTACGGCGACTTTCTTCTCGACCATGCGCATCAGCAGCATCAGGCCCATGTTCAGGGTGAAGTAGATCAGCGTGGCCAGGGTAAAGGCTTCGAACAGGTTGGCGGAAAATTCGGCGGTCTGCTTGGTCTGCGCGAGCAGTTCCATGAGGCCGATCAGCGACGCTACCGAGGAGTTCTTGAAGACGTTGAGGAACTCGGAAGTGAGCGGCGGGATGATGATCCGGTAGGCTTGCGGCAGCAGCACGTTGTTGTAGATCTGCGCCAGGCTGAAGCCCATGGCCCGGGCGGCGGCTTCCTGGCCGCGCGGCAGCGCCTGGATACCGGTACGCACCTGTTCGCAGACCCGCGCCGCGGTAAACAGGCCCAGGCAGATGACCACGCTGATCAGCGCCGAGGTGGTCGGGTTGAGGTCTTGCTTGAACCACTCCTGCAGGCCTTCGGGCAGCAGGTCGGGGACCAGGAAGTACCAGATGAACAGCTGCACCAGCAGCGGTACGTTGCGGAACAGCTCTACGTAAGCGGTGGCGATGCCCGACACCAGGCGGTTCGGCACGGTGCGCATGACGCCGAGCAGCGAGCCCAGCAGCAAGGCGATGATCCAGGCGGTGATGGCGATGGCGATGGTCCAGCCCAGACCGGTGATGTACCAGTCCAGGTAGGTTTCGCTACCGACGCCGGTGGACTTGAAGAATACGCCCCAGTCCCAGTTGTAATTCATCGGGATTTCCCCTCAGACGGTTGTTTCACGGGCACCTTCGAACATCCGGGGGCGGTAGCCGCCCTCGGATGAAAGGTTAGACACTAACGGGTGGCCTGCAGGGTTAATTCATGCTCGGGTTGAGCACCAGGCCACGATTTGCGGCGTCAGGACTTCTTGTCGTCCGCGGCTTTGTCGGTTGGGTTGGCGAACAGTGCCTTGAGCTCGTCGCTCATCGGGAACGCCAGGTTCAGGCCTTTCGGTGGGATCGGCTGGGAGAACCATTTGTCGTAGATCTTGTTGATCTCGCCCGACTTGTACAGCGCGACGATGGCGTCATCGACGGCCTTCTTGAAGACCGGGTCGTCCTTGCGCACCATGCAGCCGTAGATCTCGTAGGACTGCGGGGTGCCGGTGATGACCCAGTCGGTCGGCTTCTTGGCCTTGGCCATTTCGCCGGCGAGCAGGGCGTCGTCCATCATGAACGCGACGGCGCGGTTGCCTTCGAGCATGTTGAAGGCTTCACCGTGGTCCTTGGCGGAAATCACGTTCATGCCCATCTGCTTGTCGGCGTTCATTGCCTTGAGGATGCGCTCGGAGGTGGTGCCGGCGGTGGTCACCACGTTCTTGCCCTTGAGGTCGGCGAAGTCTTTGTAGGCCGGCTGACCGTCCTTGGCCTTGGTCAGCAGGCGGGTACCCACTTCGAAGATGCCGACCGAGAAGCTGACCTGCTGCTGGCGCTCGACGTTGTTGGTGGTGGAGCCGCATTCGACGTCGACGGTGCCGTTCTGCACCAGCGGAATACGGGTCTGCGAGGTGACCAGGTTGTACTTGACGTTGAGGTTCGGCAGCGCCAGGTCCTTTTTCAGGGCCTCGACGATGGCGACTTGAATGTCATGGGAGTAACCGACCGGTTTACCCGAGCCGTCAGCGAAGTAGGAAAACGGAATGGAGGAGTCGCGGTGGCCCAGGGTGATGGTGCCCGACTCCTTGATCTTCTTCAGGGTGCCGGTCAGCTCTTCGGCCATGACTGGCGAAGCGATCACAGCGGCCGCGATGGCGGCGCCCAGCAATTGACGAACGATACGCATCAAATTTTCCTCGACATGTTTGTTTTTTTTATGGAGCCGTTGGCGGACTCTTTCGTTCAACGAATTCAGCTACGAGCGCTGTGCATTCGGCTTCCAAGTGTAGAGCATGACTCGTGCCAAGCCCTGACAATGATCATAACGGCGCGAATTTGCTGGGGATTAACCTTTTTTTACGGTTGCCCGCACGAATGATTCGTTCGTGGTTCCGAACGCGTGTGATTGCACTGTTCGGAAATCCGAATGAATGGCCCTGGCGTTGCCTGCAGGGGGCAGACGTAATTACCGCCGATGGCGAGGCGCGGCGTGGTCTTTTCGGGTTTTCTTCGACAGGACGTACCCATGACCACCGCTGTAACGACCGGCACCCCGCCGGACTCCATCGATGCCCTGATCGCCAGGCGCTTGCCCGACTGGCTGACCGCCGCCTCGCTCGACCGCCTGCGTGCGCTGCACCTTGCCTTGCGAAAACAGCAGGAGGATGCCGAGCGGGTACGTCAATTGCTCGCGCCGATCCCTGCCCCGCAGGATTTTGCCAGCGAACAGCTGCAACACGCCCTGTTGCGCGACTACCGGCTGACCTTCGATGTGCGCAAGGCGCGCCTGCGCAGGGTAGACCAGGTGATTCTGTCGCTGCCCGTGCCCCATACCCCGTCACCCAACATCACGCGGGTATCGACCCAGTCTCTGCTGGCGACCGCGCTGCACAATTTGACCCTGGACGAAACGCGGCCAGGGTATTTCACCCAGTGGTCGGTGGAGGACGCTGCAGGTGACACGCAGGCCCTGTCGTTCGAGGAGTTTGCCGCGCTGTGCCGCAACCTCGACATCGGTGGCCGTTACCAGGCAGGCCTGCGCGCCCAGCTGCTGCCGGCTGACAGCCAGCAGCGCCGCGAGATCGAGCGGCTGATGGAGCAGGCGCTGCGTTCGGAACTGGAGAGCGCGGTGCGGCTGGCACAGCTGCGCGGTGAGATCGACGAACGCAGCTACCTGCAGATGCTCCGGGTGATTTCGCTGAAACCGATTGTGCCTGCGGATACCTCGGTGCTGACCTATCGCCAGCTGTACCTGCTGGGCAAGCGCATCCACGGGGTCGTGGTCATCGAAACGCGCGAACCCGGTGAGGCCTACCTGCAAGGCCTGATCGTCTGGATACCCGGCGACCCGCAGCAGCCCCTTCAGGAATACCCGTCCTGGTGGGCGTTCTATCAGGCACTCGGCTTGCGCCTGCGTGACCCGCACTACGCACGCTTCTTCGAGCGGTTTATCGCTGAGCGTGATCGCGCGGCCTTCTTCGCGGCCTGGCGCCAGTTGCACGCGGACACCGCCCCCGGGGCAGCGCTCACGCTGGATGGCCGCGACCGTACCCTCGGCGGGCCGCTGTTCGCGTATCTGCGCGGGTTGCGCATCGACAAGATGCTCGATGACGCCAGGGTCCTCGCAGTCCCGACCGGGGATGAAGATGCCAAGACACGCCGCGCGCGGCTCGAGGGCTACCAGAGCGCCGGCCTGACGCTGCTCAACCTGGCCGGTCTGTTCGTGCCGGTGCTGGGTGAGGTGATGCTGGCAGTGGCTGCCGGTCAACTCGCCAATGAAGTCTATGAGGGCTATGAAGATTGGCAGTTGGGTGATCGGCATGCGGCGCTCGGCCATCTCTTCGGCGTCGCCGAGAGCCTGCTGCTGGGTGCCGCCGTCGGCGGCGCGGCGGCGGGGGCGGGGCATGTACTGGAACGGCTTGCCTTCGTCGATGAGCTGACGCCCATGGTTACCGAAGCGGGCCAGCTCAAGCTGTGTTCGGCCGACCTGGCGGCCTATCGGGTCGCGCACCAGGATGCCGCCATCGGCGAGCGCGTTCAGCATCAGGGCCTTTGGCAGTTGCGCCTGCACGAGGGCAGTTTCGTCCTGGCGGGTTACAAGGAAGGCGACAATCTGCATATCAGCCATCCCCGCCGTGGCGAGGCCTATCAGCCGATGCTCGAGCATAACGGCCAAGGCGGCTGGCGGCATGCCCTGGAGCGCCCGCAGGAGTGGCAAGGGCGTGCCCTGTTGTTACGCCGCTTGGGTTCGGGCCTGGCCGACTTGACCGAGGAGCAGGTCCAGATCGTCCTCGACTGCACGGGGTTCGACGCACTGCGCCTGCGTCGGCTGCATCTGGAAAACGCCCCGGCCCCTGCTCGGCTGCTGGATGCGGTGGACCGTTGCCGGCTCCACGGGCAGTTTGCCGACCTGCGCGGTGAGGCGTTCGAAGCGCTGCTGGCGGCTTCGCAGCCCGCCGAGGAGGTGGCTGATGCGCTGCTCAGGCGCGACTTTCCGGGGTTGTCGGTACGCGCCGCACAAGCCCTTGTCGAGCACGTCGACAGCCGCCAGGTCGAGCGCATGCTGGCCAGTCAGCGGGTACCCCTGGCGTTGGCGGAACGTGCCCGCTGGCACTTGCGCGACAGCCGGCTCGATCGCGCGTGCGCCGGCTTGCGCCAAGCGCCTGCCGCCAACGCCGACACCGAGCGGTTGGCCCTGGGCCTGGTCGATCATGTGGCGCCCTGGGCCGAGTCGCTGCGCATCGAGCTTCGCGCTGACAGCCCGCAAGGTCCGCTGCAGATGCAGATCGGTGCGCCCGCCGCAGACGAGGTGGTGCGGATCGTCAGGGGCACTGCGGGTTATACCGTGCACACTGCTTCAGGGCAGTTGCTGGCGGGCGCCACCGCGCACGACAGCCTGGTCCGGGCGCTCCTGCTGAGCCTGCGCGATGGCCAGAAACAGCTGCTGGGCGACGCCGAACTCAGCGAACAGCAACTCAGTGACGTCCTGGCCAGCCAGGCCCGGGATGACCGAGAGCTGGCGGCCAGGTTGATCGGCCAGGCACCGATTGCCGGCGGGGTACGCCCTCCGGTACGCCTGGGCGATGGGCGCCTGGGTTATCCGCTCAGCGGGCGCGGCGAGAGCCATGGCCAGGCCAGCCGTCGCGGGATCGGGCAGATCTTCCCGACCCTGGACGCTGCGCAGTTGCAGCAGTACCTGCTCGACCTGATCAACCGCAGGGTTGATCCATGGGCGCATTACCTGGAACTCGACGGTCAGTTGCGCAGCCTGCGCCGGGTGCTGCGCAACTGGCGCGTGGAACAGGCCGGGGTGCTCGATCTGATCAGGCGGGGCCGCGTGGCGACCGCGATTCGCCGCTGCTGGCGGCGTAAAACGGGCCTGCTCGACGATGGCAGCCATGCGCTGGAGATCCGCGGCGAGGCGGTTGGCAGCCTGCCGAGGATCCCGGATGACCTGAGCTTTGGCCACGTGACGCAGTTGACCTTGCGCGATATGGACCTGTCCGAGATCGACGCGCATTTCCTTGCCCGCTTCCCGCAACTGACCGAGCTCGACCTGCGTGACAATCGGCTGATGGCGCTGCCGGAAGGCTTGGAGCGATTGACCGCGCTGCGGGTTTTGCGCCTGGACAACAACCAGATCATCCTGACCGCGGCCGACAATCGCCGGCTGCGGGCGCTGGTCAGCCTGCAACGGCTCGAACTCAACGACAACCCCTTGCGTGCCGCCCCCGACGTCAGTCGGCTGATCCACCTGCGCAGCGTGGGGTTGCGTGCGACAGGCCTCGAACGCTTGCCGGCACGGGTCCAGCAACTGCCTTGGCGGGGGATCGCCGACCTGCGGGACAATCAGATCCGCCAGGTCAACCGTGACATAGAAGGGTTGCGGCTGCGCCTGAACCGCGTGTCGCTGCATGACAATCCTCTGGATGCGGCCAGCCAGCGCTACCTGGATGACCACCCGCGGCAGTCTTCGGCGACCGGGCATCCCCTGCAGGGCACGTCGTCCTACCGCCACGCGGCGCTGCAGGAAGCTGAGCGCTCGCACTGGCTGGCAGGCTCGCAGGGGGCTCAGCGGGTCGAACGCGAGACACAATGGCGCAACCTGTCATTTGAGCCCAACGTGAATGTGTTCTTCCGGTTCCTGCGGGACCTTGCCCATTCACCGGACTTCATCGCCCGGCCGCTGTATTACCGCGAACGGGTCTGGAGCATCATCGAGGCCTGTGAACAGAACACCGAGTTGCGCGCCCAGCTGTTCGAACTGCTAGGCGGCACTGCGAGTTGCGAGGACCGCTTGCTGTGGCTGTTCAGCCAGATGGAATTGCGCGTGCTGATTCACCGGCAGACCGCCAGTGTCTCCCAGGTGCACAGTGAGGTGGTGCTGATGGGCCTGGGACGTTCGCTGTTCCGCCTGGACCGGCTGGACCAGATCGCCGCCCGGCGGATCCAGGCGATCCGTGCAGCGCATCGGGATGTCGACGATATCGAGGTCTACCTGGCCTTCAGGGTTCGCCTGGCCGGGCAACTGAGGCTGCCCGCACAGCCCGTCAACCTGCACTTCGAGGCGTTTTCCGGGCTGACGCCTGCCGATTACAACAACGCCCGCATCGAAGTGCTCAGGGCCGAGAGCAATGACAGCCTGGCCCAGGCGTTGGCCGCTCAGGAGTTTTGGCAGGAGCACCTGCGGGTGAGTTACAACCGCCGCTTTACCGCCCTGGTGGACGTCCAGCGGGCCGCCCTGGAGCGCTATGAAGCGCAAGTGGAGGCTGGCGAGATCACCGAGCAGGCCTACCTGCAAGGCTGCGCGGAGCTGGCCAGTCAGCTCCATGAGCAGGAGCGCGCGCTGATCCGGTCGCTGACGGACGAAGCCTACACGCGTTGGCCGGTCTGAGCCTGCAGAGGACGGCGGCGCGTCAGCGTCGCCGTCCGCTCGGCAGCATCAGGCCGCCTCGACGCCTTTGCGGGTCGGCTCGGCCTGCTCCAGGTAGTCCTTCAGGGCCTGCTGTTCGGCAGCGCTGGTGAACAGCCCAAGCTTGGTCCGGCGCCAGAGGATATCGTCGGCGCCGTGGGCCCATTCTTCACTGCGCAGGTAGTCGACTTCACGGGTGAACAGACCTCCGCCGATGGCCTGGCCGAGGTCGTCCGGGCCTTGCACGCCTTCCAGCAGGCGCCAGACACGGGTGCCATAGGTCAGCGCCCAGCGTTTGGCGATATCCCCCGCGAGCCAGCCGTGACGGGCCAGCAGCGTATCGACCAGGGCCTGCGCGGTGCTCATGTCTTCGCCGCCGGGCAGTGGCGCACTGGCGGTCCAGCTGCCGCGCATCTGGGTGAAGTACGGCTTGAGTTCGGCCATCGCCGACTCGGCCAGCTTGCGGTAGGTGGTCAGCTTGCCGCCGAACACCGACAGCAGCGGAGCCTGGGCGTCGCCGGCCGACAACGCCAGGGTGTAGTCGCGGGTCACCGCGGAGGGGTTGTCGGACTCGTCGTTGCACAGCGGGCGCACACCGGAGTAGGTGTGCAGGATGTCGGCGCGGCTCAGTTGCTGCTTGAAGTGGGCATTGACCACCTTGAGCAGGTAGTCGGTCTCGGTGTCAGTGATCGCCACCTTGGCCGGGTCGCCGCTGTATTCCCGGTCGGTGGTGCCGATCAGGGTGAAGCGCTCCAGGTAGGGGATGGCGAAGACGATGCGCTGGTCTTCGTTCTGCAGGATGTAGGCGTGCTCGCCTTCGTACAGCCGCGGCACGATCAGGTGGCTGCCCTGGATCAGGCGGATGCCGTACGGCGCCTCGAGCTTGAGGTCGTCCTTGATGAAGCTGGCCACCCACGGGCCGGCGGCGTTGACCAGTGCCCGTGCGCGGATGCTGCGCACGCTGCCGTCGGCCTGCTGCAACTCGACCTGCCACAGGCCGTCGACGCGTTCGGCGCGCAGGCAGCGGGTGCGGGTGAGGATATCGGCACCGAGTTCACGGGCGGCCATTGCGTTGAGTACCACCAGGCGCGCGTCATCGACGGCGCAGTCGGCGTATTCGAAGCCGCGGGTGATGCTGGCCTGGAGCGGATTGCCCGAGCCAAAGCGCAGGCTGCGCGACGCCCCGAGGCGCTTGCGCTTGCCCAGGTGATCGTAGAGGAACAGGCCCGCGCGGATCATCCACGCCGGGCGCAGGTGCGGGCGGTGCGGCAGCACGAAGCGCATCGGCTTGACGATATGCGGCGCCTTGGCCAGCAACACTTCGCGTTCGGCCAGGGCCTCGCGCACCAGGCGGAATTCGTAGTGCTCGAGGTAGCGCAGGCCGCCGTGGATCAGCTTGCTGCTGGCCGAGGAGGTGTGCTGGGCCAAGTCGTCCTTTTCGCAAAGGAACACCTTCAGGCCACGCCCGGCAGCGTCAGCGGCAATGCCCACACCGTTGATACCACCGCCGATCACGGCGAGGTCGTAGCAGTCGGCGAGGGTGGGCTGGGACGAAACGGGCTGGGACACGGGCAAGGCCTCCTGAAGGCTGTTCACATCGAATATGAACATCAATGTTCGTTTCCGAAAATACTAGCGCAACAGAACGCCCATCGCCAGTCAGTCCTTATAGAAAAAACTGATCAGATGACCCTAAAGTGAACATTAGTGAACATTTGCGACGAACGTAGGGGCTGCGTGGCAGCCCCAAGGCAAGACGGCACCTGCGATCGGCTTTACACCACTTCGAGCCGCACCTTGTGCTGGGCCAGCAGTTGGCTCAGTTCAGGCGTGGGCGCCAGGTCGGTCACCAGGCAGTCGACCAGGTTGATCGAGCCCAGCCGGACCATGGCGTTGCGGCCGTACTTGCTCGAGTCGGCGGCGAGGATCACCTGGCGGGCATTGGCGATGATCGCCTGGGAAACGCGGACTTCCTGGTAGTCGAAGTCGAGCAGGCTGCCGTCTTCATCGATGCCGCTGATGCCGACCAGGGCAAAGTCGACCTTGAACTGGTTGATGAAGTCGACGCTGGCCTGGCCGACCACGCCGCCGTCGCGGCGCACGGTGCCACCGGCCACCAGCACTTCGAAGTCATCCTTGGCGCTGAGGATCGAGGCCACGTGCAGGTTGTTGGTGATGACCTTGAGGTGGTTGTGGTTGAGCAGCGCGCGGGCGATGGATTCGGTGGTGGTACCGATGTTGATGAACACCGACGCGTGGTCGGGGATCTGCCGCGCCACGCCTTCGGCGATGCGCTGCTTTTCATCGCGCATCTGGTCGGCGCGCATGGCGTAGGCGGTGTTCTCGATGCTCGAGTCGTAGGCCGCACCACCGTGGTAGCGACGGAGCAGGTTGATCTCGGCGAGCTGGTTGATGTCGCGGCGGATGGTTTGCGGGGTGACGACGAACAACTGCGCCATTTCTTCGATACTGACGTAGCCGCGTTCGCGCACCAGTTCGAGGATTTGTTGTTGGCGGGGGGGCAGATTCATGGGCGGTCCTTTGGGGCTGCCGGACAAATGCTGCAATGATGCCGCAGGACGGGTGTGACCACCAGTACAGCAAGCATGCGGCCTTATCGCGGGGTTGCCCCGCGATAAGGCCGTGAGGGCTCACTCAGGCGTCGTGGTCTTCCCAGTCACGGGTGCGCTCGACCGCTTTCTTCCAGCCGGCGTACAACTTCTCTTTCTGCACATCGTCCAGCTGCGGGCTGAACTCGCGCTCGATGATCGCCTTGTCGCGCAGTTCGTCCAGGCTGCTCCAGAAGCCGCACGCCAGGCCTGCCAGGTAGGCCGCGCCCAACGCCGTGGTTTCGCGCATCTTCGGCCGCTCGACGCAGGTGCCGAGGATGTCGGCCTGGAACTGCATGAGGAAGTTGTTGGCCACCGCACCGCCGTCCACCCGCAGCTCGCTGAGGCGCTGGCCGCAGTCTTGCTGCATGGCGTCGAGCACGTCACGGGTCTGGTAGGCGATCGACTCCAGCGCCGCGCGGATGATGTGGTCGACCTTGACCCCACGGGTCAGGCCGAACAGCGCACCGCGTGCGTACGGGTCCCAGTACGGCGCGCCAAGGCCGGTGAAGGCCGGCACCAGGTACACGCCGTTGCTGTCCTTGACCTTGCTGGCGAAGTATTCGGTGTCGAGGGCGTCGTTGACGATCTTGAGTTCATCGCGCAGCCACTGCACGGTCGAGCCGCCGTTGAACACGGCGCCTTCCAGGGCATACGCGACTTCGCCGCGCGGGCCGCAGGCGATGGTGGTGAGCAGGCCATGGGAGGAGGTCACCGCCTTGTCGCCGGTGTTCATCAGCAGGAAGCAGCCGGTGCCGTAGGTGTTCTTGGCCTGGCCCGGCTCGACGCACATCTGGCCGAACAGCGCCGACTGCTGGTCGCCGGCGATACCGGCGATGGCGATACCGCTCTTGGTATGGCCGTAGACCTCGGACGAGGAGCGCACCTGCGGCAGCATCTGGCGCGGCACACCGAGCAGTTGCAGGAGTTTTTCGTCCCACTCCAGGGTGTGGATGTTGAACATCAGGGTGCGCGAAGCGTTGGTGTAGTCGGTGACATGCACCTTGCCGCCGGAGAACTTCCAGATCAGCCAGGTATCGACGGTGCCGAACAGCAGTTCGCCACGCTCGGCACGCTCACGCAGACCTTCGACGTTGTCGAGGATCCACTTGAGCTTGGTGCCGGAGAAGTACGGGTCGGTGACCAGGCCGGTGGTTTCGCGAATGTAGGCCTCGTGGCCATCGCGCTTGAGCTGGGCGCAGATCTCGGTGCTGCGGCGGCACTGCCAGACCACGGCGTTGTAAACCGGGCGGCCGGTTTCCTTGTCCCACACCACGGTGGTTTCGCGCTGGTTGGTGATGCCGATCGCGGCCACCTGGGCATGGCTGATGCCTGCCTGGGCCAGCGCCTCGACCATGGTCGCGCTCTGCGTGGCGAAGATTTCCATCGGGTCGTGTTCGACCCAGCCGGCCTGCGGGTAGTGCTGGGCGAACTCGCGCTGGGAGGTGCCGACCACGTTGGCGTCGCGGTCGAAGATGATGGCCCGCGAGCTCGTGGTGCCCTGGTCCAGGGCGATGATGTAGTTCTTGTCCTGGGTGTCTGTCATGTCGGTGGCCTTGCACAAAATAGGGGAGAGGTCAGGGCTGGCCGGGCGCTGGGCCCGGCATCGGCGTCAGTCAACCGATTCAGGAAACCTGAACATCGCGCTGAGGATTATCGTCTGTTTGCAGGTTCGCCGCAGGCACCGTTGGCAGGTTGCGCGCGATCAGCCCGCGATACACCGCCGCGCCCAGGCAGGCGCCGAGGATCGGGGCGACTATCGGCACCAGGAAATACGGAATGTCGCGCCCGCCGGTGAAGGCGATCTCGCCCCAGCCGGCCAAAAAGGTCATCAGCTTGGGCCCGAAGTCGCGGGCAGGGTTCATCGCAAACGCGGTGAGCGGGCCCATGGCGCTGCCGATCACGGCGATCAGCAGGCCGATCAGCAGCGGCGCCATGGCCCCGCGCGGCAGGCCATTGTTGTCGTCGGTCAAGGCCATGATCACCGCCATGAGGATCGCGGTGATGATCAGCTCGACGAGAAACGCCTGGCCGATCGAGATCGCCGGGTGGGGGTAGGTGGAGAACACCGAGGCCAGCTCCAGGCTGGCTTCGCTGCCCCGCAGCAGGGCGTGGGCCTGTTCGAAATCGAAGAACAGGTTGCTGTACAGGGTGTAGACCAGCGCCGCGCCGCAGAACGCACCGCAGACCTGGGCGAGGATGTAGAACGGCAGCTTGCGCTTGTCGAAGCCGGCGAACAGGCTCAGGGCAATGCTCACGGCCGGGTTCAGGTGCGCGCCGGACACGCCGGCTGTGAGGTAGATCGCCATGCTCACGCCGACCCCCCAGATGATGCTGATTTCCCACAGGCCAAAGCTGGCGCCTGCGACCTTGAGCGCGGCGACACAGCCGGTACCGAAAAAGATCAGCAATGCCGTGCCGAGAAACTCGGCCATGCATTGCCCAGAAAGCGTGGGTTCGCGTAGTGCAGTCGTCATTATGACCTCGATTCTTGTTGTTGTGAGGCGCGGGGCGCTCGACAGCAAGGCCCAGGGTCGTCCGCATTGGCCCCGGGCAGATAAGCGAAAGCGCACTTTAAAAGTGCACCATTTATTCAGAAACGAAAAAATATAGGCAAGAAACGCTCATGTCAAAGGTCGAAAGTGAACGGTCAGCCATAATCTGACCAGCAACTTCGACTTTGACCACTCGGACAGGTACGGCGGATCCTGAGGCAGGCTGGCTGGCGCGCGGGTTTTGACCTAAAGTAGCCGGCGACCCGTCCCTGCTCGGAGCCCCCGCATGACCCCCGCTCTCGATCTGCTGAAGAAGGCCCGCGCCGAACACCGCGTGCTCAGCTACGAACACGACCCCAAGTCGGCCTCTTACGGCCTGGAAGCGGCCGAGAAGCTTGGGCTTGAGCCAATGCGCGTGTTCAAGACGCTGCTCGCCAGCACTGAAAAGGGTGAATTGCTGGTGGCGGTGGTGCCGGTGGTCGGCACGCTGGACCTGAAGGCGCTGGCGCAAGCGGCGGCGGTCAAGAAGTGCGAGATGGCCGACCCGGCGGCGGCGCAGCGGGCCACGGGCTACCTGGTCGGGGGCATCAGCCCGCTGGGCCAGAAGAAGCGCTTGCGCACCTTTATCGATCAGTCAGCGCAACAGTTCGAAACGATTCATGTGAGCGCAGGGCGGCGGGGCTTGGAGGTGGAGCTGGCGGCGGCGGTGCTGGCGGAGCATACCCAAGGCCAGTTCGCCGAGATTGGGCGGGGCTAGTTAGACTGCTGGGGCCGCAAAGCAGCCCCGGCAATCATCAGGTCGCCGAGCTGTAGCGGCGAACCCCATTCTCTTGACGCGGCAGTTGCGCCGCGACACTGCCTGGCACCGCGAACAGCACCAGGTGATCGGCCTTTACCGCAATCCCGACATCCTGGCCGACCTGATGGTCGATATGACTGGCGAAGATCGCCTCAAGCTGGCTACCGGTCGCCAGCTGCAGGCGATAGAGGGTCGAAGCCCCCAGGAAGCTCTTGCCGACGATGGTCGCGCGCAGCTCGCTGTCCGGCGCGTGGATGATGTCGTCCGGGCGCAACAGCACGTCCACCGAACTGCCAGGGGCCATGATATAGGCCCGATCACCGCGCAACTCACCCAGCTCGGTATTGACCGCTTCGTGGCTGCTCATCTGCCCGCGGATGAAATAACCCTGGCCGATGAAGCTCGCCACGAACGGCGTCTGCGGCTCGTGGTAGAGGTTGTAGGGGGTGTCCCACTGCTCCAGGCGGCCTTCCTTGAACACCCCGACATGGTCGCTGACGGCAAACGCTTCTTCCTGGTCATGGGTGACCAGGATGGCGCTGGTGCCACGGCTCTTGAGGATGTCGCGCACCTCATGGCTGAGGCGTCGGCGCAGCTCGACGTCGAGGTTGGAGAACGGCTCGTCGAGCAGCAGCAATTGCGGCTCGGGGGCCAGCGCACGGGCCAGGGCAACGCGTTGCTGCTGGCCACCGGACAGCTCGTGCGGGTAGCGCCCGCCGAGGCCGCCGAGCTTGACCAGCTCGAGCATCTCGTCGACCACTTCGGCCTGGCGCGGGTGCTTGCTGATGCCGAAGGCGATGTTCTGCGCCACGGTCAGGTGCGGGAACAGCGCATAGTCCTGGAACACCATGCCGATCCGGCGTTTTTCCGGCGACAGGGTGAAGCCGGCGCGCGAGATGACCTCGCCCGCCAGCTGGATCTCGCCGTCATGCACCGGCTCGAAGCCGGCGATGGCACGCAGGGTGGTGGTCTTGCCGCAACCCGAGGACCCCAGCAGGCAACCGATGTCGCCTGCATTGAGGTGCAGATTGAGGTTCTGGACGATGCGCTGGTCACCGTAGCCGCAGGCCAGGTTGCGCAGGTTGAGCAGTAGCGGTTGACTCATGCGTGGTGGTAAGCCGGTTCGACAAGGAATTCGAGAAGGGCCTTCTGCGCATGCAAGCGGTTTTCAGCCTGGTCCCAGGCGACCGAACGGGGGTCGTCGAGCAGGTCCTGGCTGATTTCCTCGCCACGGTGGGCGGGCAGGCAGTGCATGAACAGGGCGTCGGGTGCCGCCAGGTCGAGCAATTCGCGGGTGACCTGGTAAGGCGCGAAATGCGCTAGGCGCCGTGCAGTTTCCTCTTCTTGACCCATGGAAGTCCAGACATCGGTGGTCACCAGGTGCGCGCCGGCAACGGCCTGCTTGGGATCACGCACGATCTGCACGCGCTCGCCGGCCAGGGCCAGGAAGCGTGGATCAGGCTCGTAGCCCTCGGGGCAGGCGATGCGCAGCTGGAAGTCGAACTGCTGGGCCGCCTCGATGTAGGAGTTGCACATGTTGTAGCCATCGCCGATCCAGGCCACGGTCTTGCCCTGGATCGAGCCACGGTGCTCGAGGAAGGTCTGCATGTCGGCCAGCAACTGGCACGGGTGCGACTCGTCGGACAGGCCGTTGATCACCGGTACCCGCGAATGCGCGGCAAACTCGGTGAGGATGCTGTGGTGATGGGTACGGATCATCACCGCATCGAGCATGCGCGACATGACGATGGCGCTGTCGGCAATCGGCTCGCCGCGGCCCAGTTGGGTGTCGCGTGGCGAGAGGAAGATGGCCTGGCCGCCGAGCTGGATCATGCCGGCTTCGAACGACAGGCGGGTACGGGTCGAGGACTTTTCGAAGATCATCCCGAGTACGCGGTTCTTCAGCGGCTCGAACAGCACGCCGCGACTACGCAGGTCCTTCAGCTCGATGCCGCGACGGATCACGCCGAGCAATTCGTCAGCAGTGAAATCCATCAGGGAGAGAAAGTGCCTAGCGCTCATGAGTGACTACCTTATCTGCAACGGTTTGCAGGTCGACCGTAGGGTTTAATTGACAACGGGAGTGACCTGCGGCGTAAGCCGCACGGGGCGGACGAAATAGGGGAAAGGCGCAATACTATAATTAAATGTCGCCTGAAACCAAGAGGGCAAACCACGTCTCTGTATCAACGGGTGTCGTAAGCCACTGGTCTTGTACTGTTTTTTATTTACTACAGCGGTTGTACACGGCTCGCAGGGGCGTTGGCAAACCCCCGGTCGCGAATCGTCCGCCTGATGTCGGGTAATTCATGGCGCGAAGCCCAGTGGCCTGTGCCTGGGGGCTGGCGCATAGTCGAAGCTCCCGAACACCTGGCAGAGGCGGCCATGTCCACGACCCTGCATCACCGAGCCTGTCACCTGTGCGAGGCCATCTGCGGCCTGAACATCGAAGTGGTCCATGAAGCCGACGGCCGGGCACGCATCGCCTCGATCAAGGGCGACCCGCAAGACCCGTTCAGCCGTGGCCATGTCTGCCCCAAGGCGGTCGCGCTGCAGGACATCCAGGACGACCCCGATCGGCTGCGCCAGCCGCACCGGCGGGTCGGCGAGCAGTGGCAGCCGATTGGCTGGGACGAGGCGTTCGCCCTGGCGGCGGACAAGCTCTGGAGCGTCCAGCAGGCCCACGGGCGCAATGCGGTGGCGGTGTACCAGGGCAACCCCAGCGTGCACAACTATGGGCTGATGACCCACAGCAACTATTTCCTTGGCCTGCTCAAGACCCGCAACCGCTTTTCCGCCACCTCGGTGGACCAGCTGCCCCAGCACCTGACCAGCTACCTGATGTACGGCCACGGCCTGCTGTTGCCGATCCCGGACATCGACCACACCGACTTCATGCTGATCCTGGGTGGCAATCCGCTCGCCTCGAACGGCAGCATCATGACCGTGCCAGACGTCGAAAAGCGCCTCAAGGCCCTGCGCGCGCGGGGCGGGCGGCTGGTGGTGATCGACCCGCGGCGCAGTGAAACCGCCGCCATGGCCGACCAGCACCTGTTCATCCGCCCGGGCGGCGATGCTGCGTTGCTCTGCGCCATGCTCAACACCCTGTTCGACGAGGGCCTGGCCAAGGGCTCGCACCTGCCGGTGAATGGCCTGGAGCAGGTGCGGGCCGCCATCGCGCCGTTCAGCGCCGAACGCATGAGCCCGCAGTGTGGCGTAGCGGCAGAAGACATCCGCCAGCTGGCCCGGCAGTTTGCCGCCGCCGAGCGCGCCGTCTGCTACGGGCGCATGGGCGTCTCGACCCAGGCCTTCGGCAGCCTCTGCCATTGGCTGGTGCAACTGCTCAACCTGGTCACCGGCAACCTCGACCGCGAGGGCGGGGCGCTGTGCACCGAGCCTGCCGTCGACCTGGTGGCAACGACCTCGGGTGGGCATTTCAATGCCTGGCAGAGCCGCGTGTCGGGCTTGCCGGAGTACGCCGGCGAGCTGCCGGTGGCGGCCCTGGCCGAAGAGCTGCTGCAGCCGGGGCAAGGGCAGGTGCGGGCGCTGGTGACCGTGGCGGGTAACCCGGTGCTGTCGACGCCCAATGGCCGGCAGCTGGAGCAGGGCCTGCAGGGGCTGGAGTTCATGCTCAGCATCGACCTGTACATCAATGAAACCACCCGCCATGCCGACCTGATCCTGCCGTCCACCTCGGCCCTGGAAAACGATCACTACGACACCACGTTCAATTTGCTGGCGGTGCGCAATGTCACGCGCTTCAACCGGGCGATCCTGGCCAAGCCCAAGGGCGCGCTGCATGACTGGGAGATTTTCGTCGGCTTGGCGCACGCCTTTGCCCAGCGCGCGCAGCTGGAGCTGAAGCCCACCGTGGCGCCCGCGCAGATGATCGACCTGGCCTTGCGCAACGGCGCTTATGGCCAGGCGTCGCCCTGGCGGTTGTCGCTGGAGACGCTCGACGGGCATCCCCACGGGCTGGACCTCGGCCCGTTGCGGCCCAACCTGGCCGCACGCCTGCGCACCCCTGGCCAGGCAATCGAAGCGGCGCCGCAGGTGCTCCTCGATGACCTGCGCCGGCTGGCCGAACAGGCACCGCCGATTGCCGGGGAATTACTCTTGATCGGCCGCCGGCATGTGCGCAGCAACAACTCCTGGATGCACAACTTCCATCGGTTGGTGAAGGGCAAGCCACGGCACCAGTTGCTGATGCACCCGGCGGACCTGCAGCAGCGTCAGCTGACCGATGGCCAATGGGTCCGGATCCGCTCGCGCACCGGGGTAGTCGAGGTGCAGGTGCAGGCCAGCGAAGACATGATGCCCGGCGTGGTCAGCCTGCCGCATGGCTATGGGCATGGGCGCCAGGGCGCGCGCTTGCAGATCGCCGATGCCCAGCCTGGGGTGAGTGCCAATGACCTCACCGATGAGCACCTGCGCGATGCCGTGTCGGGCAATGCGGCGTTGAATGGGGTGCCGGTGCACGTAGAGGCGGCCTGAAGCGACGTGTTGCTCATGCCGCCCTCTCCGACCGGTCCGGCGCCCCGGCAAGGCCGCTTCCACGCCGACCGCGTGATGCCCATGTTTTTACGTGTGTTCGGTGTAGAGGCGTTGGGCTTTTTGGGGCTTATCCATTCGATGTGGTGGTGCTGATGGCCCCTTCCGCCCTTACGGCGGGTCACTTTTTTTCTTGGAAAAAAGTAACCAAAAACCGCCGGCTCCCACATCCGGCCCTCCGCTGCGCTGCGGGTTCCCTCACTCCGGCCTTGCTCCCGCGAGGACCGGGCTGGACGGGCCTTCCTGGCCCGCAGCCCTTGCCGGCCATCCATGGCCGTCACCTCGCTCCGCAAGACCTCCGTTCGGCCTCCTGAGGTCGCCAAGTTAGGGGTGGCGCCTGGGCTGGCTTTATCTTCGATAGTGGCAATGGTGGTGGATAGCTTGGCCTCTTCGCGGGTTTACCCGCGAAGAGGCCGGCACTGCCAATACAAATTCTGGCGCTGACGCGCTGTACCGCCCTTATAAACAAGCGAGAGCGCAGCGATTCGCCAGCCGTTGCCCTGGCCCTTGATCTGGCCTTTGATCTGGCTCGTGATCTTGATCTACCGCGACTTCAGGAGGCCGAACGGAGGTCTTGCGAAGCGAGGTGACGGCCAGGAAGGCCGGCAAGGGCTGCGGGCCAGGAAGGCCCGTACAGCCCGGTCCTCGCGGGAGCAAGACCGGAGTGAGGGAACCCGCAGCGCAGCGAAGGGCCGGATGTAGGAGCCAAGACCTTTTGGTTACTTTTGGCTGGGCCGGCACACCGGGCGTTTGCCAAAAGTGACCCGCCGTAAAGGCGGAAGGGGCCGGCAGCCGCGTCACAACGATCGGATATGCTCGATAATCGAAACGCACCAACGCCAGCACCCACAACCAAGAAATATCAGGCCCCCTGCGCCTCAGCAGCCTCATGCGCCTGACGCAGGCGCTCACGGCTGTTGGCCAGGTGCATGCGCATGGCCATCTTCGCCCCTTCGCTATCCCGCCGCGCAATCGCCTCGTAGATCGCCTCATGCTCATGGCTCAACCGGCTCATGTAATGCGCCTGGTCATCATGCGCCAACCGCGCCGAATTCAACCGCGTGCGCGGGATGATGCTGGTCCCCAGGTGGTTGATGATGTCGGCAAAGTAGTGGTTGCCACTGGCCTGAGCGATGCGCAGGTGGAACTGGAAGTCCGCCGACACCGCATCGGACGCATGCGCAACGCCCTCGTTGAGCTCGTCCAGCGCCGCACGCATGCCCGCCAGCTGCTCATCATCACGTCGCTGCGCGGCAAGCCCCGCCGACTCGATTTCCAGCGCGATGCGCAACTCCAGTACCGAGAGCACCTCGCGCAGGGTCACCACGGTCGCCGGATCGATGCGGAAACCACCGCCCGCCGGCGCATCCAGCACAAACGTGCCGATGCCGTGACGGGTCTCTACCTGGCCGGCCGCCTGCAGCCGGGAGATCGCCTCACGCACCACGGTGCGGCTGACGCCTTCCTCGCCCATGATCTGCGACTCGGTCGGCAACTTGTCGCCCGGCTTGAGCTGACCGCTACGGATCCGTTCGGTCAGCACCGCGACCAGTTCCTGGGCCAGACTGCGCGGCTTGCGCCGCGCCTTTGGCTGTACCTGCTGCTCTGTCATTGCCTTGTGTTTCACCTTGAAAGACAAGCGTCATGATAGCGCAAGCAGTTGTACGATCACATACATCCGCTACGGTTTTTGTCAAAGCGCCGCGGTCGGTGAGCCCACCCGAGCCCGGGCGTAGCCTGGCATTCGCCTGTAACACGCTTTGACGGCAAATTGCTGGCCCCCAAGTCTTTTGCGCGAAGGCAAACTTCGTTTCCCTTCATAAGCTTAGGACAGCATCATGCGGGTTTTTCTAGCAACCATGGCCGGCTGCCTGCTGGCCACGCTCGCCGTTGGCGCCCAGGCCCGGGCACTGAGCCAGAACGATCGCCATGTCTGTGGCTGGGGCGCGCAGATTGCCGCCGAGGCGCAGCAGGCCAAGCTCTCCGGGGTCAACCTGTACGCCACGCGCAAGCGCCTGCAGGCACGCAAGTTCGCCAAGCCGTGGATGCGCATGACCGCCTTCGGGATCACCGAACAGACCTACAACAGCCGCTCGCGGCTGAAGCCCGCAGCGATCAAGCAGACCTACTACGAGCAGTGTGTGCAGCATGCTGCAGCCAAGCGATAAATACTTTAATAACAGTCAGTTATCAAACTAATTGAATTTTATTTAGAGATTAACTCGTGCATCGCGCGAGCCCTCCAGAAGCGGGCCGGGCCGCTTCTACAGGGTCCCACCCAGCCTTCATCCGGCCCGTGGTACGCCTATGCTTGCATACACCCGTTCCCGGAGCCCAACCATGTCCTCCCCCGAAACCACCCTGTTGCACAGCTGGCAGCACAACGCCGAGGCCTGGATCGAGGCCGTCCGCACGGGGGCCATCGAAAGCCGACGTCAGGTCACCGACCAGGCGATCCTGCTGGCGATCCTCGGCCGCCAACCGGACCGCGTCCTGGACCTCGGTTGCGGCGAGGGCTGGCTGTTGCGCGCCCTGGAAGACCGTGGCATCGAGGCCACCGGCGTGGACGGCGATGCAACGCTGGTGGAGGCCGCCCGGGCAGCAGGTTCGCGCCAGGTCCAGCTGGCCAGCTACGCGCAACTGGCAGCGGCCCAGGTGAATATTGGCAAGGGCTATGACCTGATCTGCGCCAACTTCGCTCTGCTCCACCAGGACATCATCCCCCTGCTCGGCGCCCTGCACGGGCTGCTGGCCCCGGGCGGTGCGCTGCTGCTCCAGACCTTGCACCCCTGGAGCACGGCCGATGGCGACTACCAGGATGGCTGGCGGGAAGAAACCTTTGCCGGTTTTGCCGGGCAATGGCAGCCGATGCCGTGGTACTTCCGCACCTTGTCCAGTTGGCTCACCGCGCTGGACATGGCCGGGTTCAGGCTGACCAGCCTGCAAGAGCCACAGCACCCGCAAAGCGCCGTACCCCAGTCCTTGCTGATGATCGCCGAAGCGCAGGTTTGAGCGTTACAACGTCAGCGCTGGAAAGACGCCCCGAGCGGTTGCTCTGACGCCCCGCTTGCCGCTAGCCTGCGTACCCTCCTGCAGCAGACGGACCCTGCCCCCATGCAACCGCGCGACGTCACCGCCTATTCATTCCTGGCCATCGCCTGGGGCTTTTCCTTCCTGGTGGTGCTCAAGGTGGTCCACGCGTTCGGCTGGGTCGGCGCCGTCAGCCTGCGCGCGCTGATCGCCGGGGGCACCTTGGCGCTGCTCGCCGCCGCGCTGGGCCGCCGTCTGCGCCTGCGGCCCCTGCTGAAACCGCTGGTGATCGTCGGCGCGACCACGGTGGCGGGCCAGTTGATCGGCCTGTCCTACTCGACGCCGCGCATCGGCACGGCCATGGCGGCGATCTTCGTCGCCAGCATCCCGTTGTTCTCGATGATCATCGGACGCGTCTGGGGCCTGGAGAAGATCACCCTGACAGGGCTAGTGGGCCTGTTGCTGGGCTTCGTCGGCATCATCATGCTGATCGGCTTTCCGGCCCAGGCGGTTACCGAGGGGTTTGTCCACGGCTGCCTCGCGGCGCTGTTTGGCTGCCTGTGCGCGGCCTTTGGCAGCAATTACGCCAGCCTGCACCTGCGCGGGCAGGACCCTTGGACGGTGACCGGCGGCGCGTTTCTCGCCGGTGGCCTGCTGACTTTGCCCCTGCTCTGGGTGGTGCCGGTGCCGAGCCTGCCGCTCCTGAGCGACTGGCTTTACCTGCTGCTCAGCGGCGCGGTGATGAGCGCCACCACCTACGTGCTGTATTTCGGCCTGGTGGCGCGGATTGGCGCGACCCGCGCGATCAGCGTCGAGTTCGTGGTGACGCTGGTGGCGGTGCTGGTGGGGGCGCTGTTTCTCGGGGAGACGCTGAGCACCTTGCAGGTACTCGGCGGCCTGGTGATCCTGGTTGGCTGCATGCTCGGCCTGGGCCTGCTGCCAGGCCGCTCGCGGCGTCTGCCGAGCTGATCAGCAGGCTAGCGCGGCTCGACCTGGGCCGTCTGCGGCTCGGCAGGCGGGGTCAGTTGCAAGACCCGATTACGGCCGCCTTCGGCCAGCAGATACCCGCCCTTGCCATCGGCGACGATTGCCTGCGGGGCCTTGAGGAAGGTCAGCATGGTATGCCGCTGGCCCTCCCCGTCGATGCGCAGCAAACGCGCACGATGGGTAGAGTCTTCGCTGATCCACAGGCCGCGCTGATCGCACATCAGAAAGGTCGGGTTGCGCAGGTTGTCGACCACGATCGGGTCCTGGCCGTCATCGCTGAGCGCGCGGATGCGCCCCTCGGCTTTCTCGGTGTAGAGCAGACGGCCATCGTTGCAGCGGGTCAGGCCTTCGGTTTCGCTGAGGCCTGAGCGCAACACATCGAGCTGGCCGGTGTGCCAGTGGTACCGCATCAGGCGGCCATTGCCGCGGCGGTCTTCGATGGCATACAGGTAGTCGCCGTCATTCCACAGGCCTTGCACGCTCTCCCCCTCGAACAGCGGCGTGACCTGGCCATCGCGCTGCAGGCTGACCGGCGCCCGGCCGCCCTCCTGGCTGAAGACCCAGCCGCCCTCGACGGCGACCATGCCATCAGGCTTGGACAAGCCCTCGACCAGCACCACCCGGTCGCCTTGCGCGGTGATCTTGAGAATGCTGCCGCGGCCGTCGTCCAGCTCGCGACTGACCAGCAGGCTGCCGTCGGCCAGCGGCAGCAGCGAGGCGGCCTTGGCGATCGACGTGTGCAACACCTTGACCTGCCAGCCCTGGCTGGCCTGGACGGGATAGAAGCTCTGCCAGGCGAAAAAGCCCAGCGCGCCGACCACCACCGCGGCGGTCGTGCCCAACAGGATTCGGACACCCCGCATGCGTAAAACCTGCACCATCCAATGACTCCTCTGAGTGGCGGCGATCCTAGCAAGAGGATGTGAAAAAAATGTCGTGGATGGCTGTCGGCCATCACGCGGCAATCACACAAAAGGATATAAAAAGAACAAAACATTCTAACCAAATGGAATTAAAAAATTGAAAGCACTGCGCCATCTCCTTACGCTGGATCCCACCATTCCAGTCCTGCTCCAGGAGCGCTCCCCGTGCCTAAACGTGCCTTCTCCCCCCTTCGTCGCCTGCTCCTCGGCGGCCTCCTGGCCAGCGTTGCCAGCGCCCTGCTGCCGTGGTCGAACGCCATTGCCGAGGATGCCAAGACCCTGCGCATCGGTTACCAGAAGTTCAACAGTGTGAACATCCTCAAGGGCAGCGGCGCGCTGGAGAAAGCCCTCGCCCAGCAAGGGGTGAAAGTCAGCTGGCACGAGTTTGCCGCCGGCCCGCAGTTGCTCGAAGCCCTGAGCACCGGCGCCATCGACCTCGGCCACGCCGCCGACGCGCCGTCGGTGTTCGCCCAGGCCGCCGGCAAGCCGGTGGTCTACCTGGCCGCCGAACAACCCTACCCACGCGGCATCGGCCTGGTGGTGCGCGAGCAGGACCACATCGCCAGCGTGCAGGACCTCAAGGGCAAGCGCGTCGCCACCGGACGTGGCTGGAACGCCCAGTACCTGCTGGCCGTGGCGCTGCAGCAAGCCGGCCTGAGCTATCAGGACATCACCCCCGCCTACGTCAACAATGCCGCCGACGCGGTGGCCGCACTGCAGTCGGGCAGCGTCCAGGCCTCGACCCTGTGGGACCCGTTCCTCGCCGCCGCCGAAGCCCAGCCAGGCCTGAAAAACCTGCGCGATGGCAGCGGCCTGACCAACAACCGCACCTTCTACCTCTCTACCGCCAGCTTTGCCGACCAGCACCGCGAGTGGCTCAAGACCTTCTTCAGCGAGCTGTCCAAGGTCAGCCAGTGGGCCAACGCGAAGCCGGCCGAAGTGGCCAGCCTGCTCGCGCCGCAACTGGGCATCAACGCCAGCGTGCTGGAAGTGGCCAGCGAACGCCGCAACTACAACGCCGTGGCCATCACCCCGCAGATCGTCGCCGAGCAGCAGAAGCTGGCCGACACCTTCCAGGGCCTTGGGCTGATCCCGCACAAGCTCAGCGTGGCTGACGCCGTCTACCCGACCGCCGTGCTGCCCTGACCCACGCCCTGAGCCCAAGGATGCCCCGCATGCCGCGCCCGATCCGCTTCAACGCCTTCAGCATGAACGCCGCCAGCCACCAGTCCCCCGGCCTCTGGCGCCACCCGCGCAACACCAGCGTGGCGTTCAATCGCCTGGACTACTGGACCGACCTGGCGCGCCTGCTCGAACGCGGCCTGTTCGACGCCCTGTTCATCGCCGACGTGCTGGGCATCTACGACGTCTACCAGGGCGGCCCTGACGCAGCCCTGCGCGGCGGCGTGCAGGTGCCGGTCAACGACCCGCTGCTGCTGGTCCCGGCGATGGCCGGGGTAACCGAGCACCTGGGCTTTGGCGTGACCTTTTCACTCACCTATGAACACCCGTATCCGTTCGCCCGGCGCATGTCGACCCTCGACCACCTGAGCAACGGGCGGGTCGGCTGGAACATCGTCACCGGCTACCTGGACAGCGCCGCGCGCAACCTCGGCCTGGACCACCAGCTCGGCCACGACCAGCGTTATGACCTGGCCGACGAGTACCTCGAGGTGCTCTACAAGCTCTGGGAAAAAAGCTGGGACGACGACGCGGTGCTGCTCGAACGTGACAGCGGGCGCTACATCGAGCCGTCGCGGGTGCACCCGATCAAGCATGCCGGCAAGCACTTCCAGGTGCCCGGCATGCACCTGTGCCAACCGTCACCGCAGCGCACCCCGGTGCTGTTCCAGGCCGGCGCCTCGGCGCGGGGCCAAGCGTTTGCCGCGCAACACGCCGAGTGCGTGTTCATCAGCGGCCCGTCGCCTGCGGTGCTGCGCCGCTATGCCGACGGCGTGCGCCAGGCCAGCGAGGCAGCCGGACGTGGCCGCGACGAGGTGTTGATCTACGCCCAGGCGCTGCTGATCGTCGGTGACACAAGCGAGGAGGCCGAAGCACGGTTTGCCGAATACCGCCGCTATGCCGACCTCGACGCGGCGCTGGCCCTGCTCTCTGGCTGGACCGGCATCGACTTTGCCGGCCTCGACCCGGAGGCGCCGATCGAATACGTCGAGAACGACGCCGGCCGCGCGGCGCTGGCAGCCTTTACCGCCGCCGACCCGAACCGTCGCTGGAGCGTGCGCGAGGCCGCCGAGTTCGTCGGCCTGGGCGGGCGTGGGCCGGTACTGGTGGGCTCGGCGAGTGACATCGCCGACCAGTTGGAGGTATGGCTCGACCAGACCGGCATCGACGGTTTCAACCTGACCTACGCCGTGCAACCGGACGACCTGCGCAACGTCGTCGAGCTGCTGGTGCCCGAGCTGCAACGGCGTGGCCGCTATCCCCAGGCCTATGAGGACGGCACCTTGCGCCACAAGTTGTTCGGCCAGGGCGATCGCTTGCCCGAGCAGCACGCCGGGCGCCAGGTTCGCATTCAGTAAGTAAATACCGGGTATTTCAACATTTAATTTGTGGATGGCCGTGCACGGACCCTATCCTGTCCGTGCATCCCCTGCGGCGCACCGGCCGGTGCGGTTTCCGGCACGGGGAGAGAACAACAAGTCGAGACTGTCCATGTCGAATCATTCCTACTTCGCCCCCCACGGTGGGCACCCGGCTCAAACCGAGCTGCTGACTGACCGTGCCATGTTCACCGAAGCCTATGCCGTCATCCCCAAGGGCGTGATGCGTGACATCGTCACCAGCCACCTGCCGTTCTGGGACAAGATGCGCATGTGGGTCATCGCCCGCCCGCTGACCGGTTTCGCCGAGACCTTCTCGCAGTACATCGTCGAAGTCGCCCCGGAAGGCGGCAGCGAGCGTCCTGAGATGGACGCCAACGCCGAAGCCGTGCTGTTCGTGGTCGAGGGTGAACTCGACATCACCCTGGAAGGCAACAACCACACCCTGAGCCCAGGCGGCTATGCCTTTATTGCCCCGGGCGCCGACTGGAGCCTGCGCAACCGCAGCCAGGCCAACGTCACCTTCCACTGGCTGCGCAAGCACTACCAGAAGGTCGAAGGCCTGGACCTGCCGCAATCGTTCGTCACCCACCGCGACAAGGCTCAGGTCATCGAGATGCCGGGCACCGACGGCGCCTGGAAGACCACCCGCTTCGTCGACATGGCCGACATGCGCCACGACATGCACGTCAACATCGTCACCTTCCAGCCGGGCGGCGTGATCCCGTTCGCTGAAACCCACGTCATGGAACACGGCCTGTATGTGCTGGAAGGCAAGGCGGTGTACCGCCTCAACCAGGACTGGGTCGAGGTCGAGGCCGGCGACTTCATGTGGCTGCGCGCGTTCTGCCCACAGGCTTGCTACTCCGGCGGCCCGGGCCCGTTCAGCTACCTGCTGTACAAGGACGTCAACCGCCACGTGCACCTGACCCTCAACCCTAAGCGTTGAGCCCAGGCTGATGTTCGCGAGCCCGCCTTGATGGCGGGCTTTGCGTTTCTGGCCATACTGGATTGATCTCCTCGTTCAGCGACCCTGCCCATGCCCCCTGCCCGCCTGCTGGTTGCCTTGCTGTTGCTGCTGCCGCTGAGCGTGCGCGCGGACGGTGACTGGCGTCTGGCGCATAAGGAGGACGGCATCGATGTCTACCTGAGCGGGGTCGAGCGTTCGGCGTACCAGCGGTTTCGTGGGGTGACTCGGATCAAGGCCAGCGTGCGGACGCTGGTGGACTTGCAGGAGAACCTGCGGGTGGCGTGCAAATGGCTGTACGCGTGTGCCGAGATGCGGCTGCTGGAGGTCGAGGGCGACAGTACCTGGGTGTACCTGACTACCGATCTGCCGTGGCCTGCGCAGGCGCGTGACATGGTGCTGAGGGTGCGCAGTGAGCGGCTGGGCGATGGCACGCTGGTGCGTCATCTGAGTGCCGAGCCGGGGAGGCTGGCGGTGGTGCCGGGGTTGATTCGGGTCAGGCGGTTGCAGGGGCAGTGGGTCATGCGGCCGCTGGGGGAGCGGGAGACTGAGGTGACCTATGAGCTGCAGGCTGATCCGGCGGGGGATGTGCCGGGGTGGTTGGCTAATCGGTTTGTGGTGGATGCGCCGGTGGTGACGCTGAAGACCTTGCGGGCGGTGGCTGAGCGGCAGCCTTGAGGTTGGGTTGGGTTCGCGAGCTTATCCGATTGATGTGGGGCGGCCACTGGCCCCTTCCGCCCTTACGGCGGGTCACTTTTTTTCTTGGAAAAAAGTAACCAAAAACCGTTTGCTCCTACATACGGCCCTTCGCTGCGCTACGGGTTCCCTCACTCCGGTCTTGCTCCCGCGAGGACCGCGCCGGACGGGCCTTCCTGGCCCGCGGCGCTTGCCGGCCATCCATGGCCGTCACCTCGCTTCGCAAGACCTCCGTTCGGCCTCCTGAAGTCGCAGTAGATCAAGATCACCAGCCAGATCAACAGCCAGATCAACATCTGGATCAAGTACGGATCAACTGCGGATCAACTGACGGATCAAGATCGAGCGCGGGGGCATAGACGGCCTGTAGGAGCGGGCTTGCCCGCGATGGGGGCCGAGTTTTCTACGTATCTGGGTCGCTTTTTGGTGGGGATCTGTGCATTGAGCTTTGGGCGGGAAGTCTAATAATCAGGGCTTCTTTGCCTGGATGATGAACGCATTATGGAAGACGTTAACTGCTCGATACGCGCGCTCGGGAATAGTCATGTGGAGGGCGTGCTGGGCGCTTCACCTCGTTGGAGCCACCCATGAGTACCCACATCCGCAACCGACGACTGACGGTACCGCAGTTGGTGGCCATGAAGGGGCGGCAGAAGATCGTTTCGCTGACGGCGTACTCCAGCGCGATCGCCAGGGTGATCGACCCTTTGGTCGACTTCATTCTCGTCGGTGACTCGACCGCGATGGTGGGCTACGGTCGGGCATCCACCCTTGGCATGCGCCTGGACGAGACCATCGCCCATACCCGCGCGGTGGTCGACAGCACGCGGCTGGCCTGCGTGATTGCCGACATGCCGTTTGGTAGCTACCAGGAATCCCATGAGCAGGCGTTTCGCAATTGCGCCCAGGTGCTTGCGCTCACCGGCTGTGACGCCGTCAAGCTGGAGGCTAACCAGGCGCTGGCCAGTACTGTGGAGTTCCTCGTTGCACGGGGTATACCGGTGATGGCGCATATCGGCCTGATGCCGCAATTCGTCAATGTCATGGGCGGCTACAAGGCTCAAGGGCTGTGTGCCGAGAGCAGCGCTGCGCTGCGCGCCGATGCCCGCGCCACCTTGCAGGCGGGCGCCTTTGGCCTGTTGCTCGAAGGGGTGGCCGAGCCGGTGGCCCGGGCCATCACCGAGGCCACCGACAAGCCCACCATCGGTATCGGCGCCTCGCCGGCCTGCGATGGCCAGATACTGGTCACCGAGGACGTGCTGGGGCTTGGAGGGGAGCACGTGCCGCGCTTCGTCAAGCAATATGCCGATGTCGCACAGGTTATCAGCGAGGCCTGCGCACGCTTTGGCGAGGAGGTACGCGATGGCACCTTCCCCGAGATGCGCCACTGTTACGGGGTTTGAGCTTCGGCCTGGATCGCCTTGACCAACTGTTGCAACGCCTGGGGGATGTCCTTTCTCCAGTCCAGCGTATAGCTCAGACGCAAGTGGCTGCGCCAAAGGCCACGCAGGCTGAAGATCTCCCCGGGGGCAATCACGATGCGCTGGGCCAGCAGGCGCTCGAAGACCCGGCGCATGTCTACCGGCCGGGTCGCTTCCAGCCATAACCCTGCCCCACCCTGCGCCGCGACGATGCGCAGGCAGCCCTGGCCATGGGCCTCCAGCAGCGCCTGCAGGTGCTGCATACGCGCGTGCAATGTGGCCCGCAGCTTGCGCACATGCTGCTCGACCCGCCGCGAGGTGAACAACTTGGCGATGGCCTTCTGGCGGATCGGCGACAGGCGAAAGGCGCGCTCCAGAAACAATCGCTGCAACGGCTCGGTGTGCCGCTGGCAGAGCAGGTAGCCATACGGCGCTTCCGCGCCCATCACCTTGTCGAACGTCGCGAACACCAGCAGCCGATCAGGGTCGGCATAGTCACGATAGCGCGGCACCGAGTCGTCGAAACAGAGCTCGCCGTAGCCATCGTTCTCGAACAACCACACATCACCTTCAGCCAGCCAGGCGCAGATCTGCTGCTTGTCAGCGGCCGGCATCACACCGCCCTGCGGCACGTTGGTCGCCGACGACAGCACCGCCAAACGCACGGGCGCGGTGCTCAGCACCTGCTGAAGCTGTGGCAGGTCGAAACGGCCGTCCTCGCCCAGGGGCATTTCGATGATGGTCATGCGTGCGGCCTGCAGCTGCCTGAGCACCGCCCAGTTGCAAGGGGACTCGACCAACGCCACCTCGCCTTCCAGGCCAAGGGCGCGAAGCGACAGCTCGAGCACACTGCGCAGGTCCGCGCCGATGAACACATGCTCGGCCTGCCAGTAACGCTGCGCCGGGCGGGTGTAACGGTCGGCCAGCACACTGCGCAGTTCGGGTTCGCCAAAGGGCTGGTAGAGCGGCGTGGGGGAACGCGGGTATTGGCGCGCCAGCTCGCGCTCGATCATCAGCAAGGGTTGCTCCAGTGACAGCAGCATCGCCGGGGCGTCACTGCTCAAGGCCAGCATGCCAGGCTGGCGAGCACTGGCGAACACCGTGTCGAGCAAGCTCGACAAGCGCTCTGCGGGTGGAGAATGGGCGCTGACGCGGGTGAAATAGCCAAGCTTGGGGCGCGCATACACCCGTCCTTGGTCTTCGAGCAGCGAATACGCGTACTTGGTGCTCGATACGGAGACGCCCAACCGCTGGGCAAGCTGGCGCAACGAAGGCAAGCGCTGCTCCACGTCGCCAGGCGCTGCCTCGATACGGTCGAGCAGGTAACGGTAGACGGCCTGGTAGGTGTAGCCAGGTTTGTTGTTGGTAGTGGCATCCATAGGCACGCGTCACTCGTGAAAACCAGCGCATTGACCCGTGCATCGAAGACTGAGCGCAGGTCATGTTCAACGAGGCACCGAGACTAGAGGCCTGCCCGCGTGGGCGCAACGCCAAGACGCTAGCCGCAGCAACGATTTTTTGAACAATGGCCATCGGCAAGCTTCAAACAGGTGATATCCGCCCCCTTTAACAGGAGCCGCCGATGGACCCGCCGCATTGCGCAGGTTTGCGCCAGCAGCCATGAAGAGCCGCTACAAGGCGTCCAGCGCCTGCCTCGAGCTGGATTTCGTCCGCGACACGTTTCTCGGGCCAGTGGCCCAGCGCGTCGAATGCCATGTCCAGCTCGCTGCCATCACGCTGCGCGGCTGCCCTGCACTGCGCCTGCACGTGTCCCCGCCGCTGCCGGCCAAGCTCGAGCGCGCCCACAGTGTCGCGTTTACCTGGGATGGCCGCAGTTATCGCGGTGTGGTCCGCGACCACGGCACCTGCGGCGATGGCGGGCTCAACCTGCTGCTCGAGCTGCAATGAAGCGATCGATGGCGGCGAAATAAGCTGAACCCACCGCCAACCGCGCTTCTCCATTGAAAAGAGGCCTTCGGCCTCGAGGAGAACGCCATGAACAGCCCCTTGCTCAAGCTTTTCATCCACCCTGCCGACGCCTGGCTGGATATCCGCCATGCCGAAGAAGCCCACCCACAACACTACCTGCCGCGCCTGCTGGCGATGGCGTTGATCCCGGCGCTGTGCCTGTTCGTCGGCACCACCCAGTTCGGCTGGAGCCTGGCAGGGGAAGAACGCGTGCGCCTGAGCCTGGCCAGCGCAGCGCAACTGTCCGGCCTGCTGTATGCGACCACGGTGGCAGGGGTCATGCTCATGGGGGTGATGATTCGCTGGATGTCGCGCGGCTTCGATGCGCAACCCACGCTTAGCCAGTCCATCGGCTTTGCCGCCTATTGCGCCACACCCTGGTTCGTCGCCGGCGTCGTGGGCCTGGTACCGATGCGCTGGCTGGCCGTCTGCGCGCTGGGGGTCGCCTCAGCCTATGCGACGGTGCTGCTGTACGGCGGGCTGCAGACCTTCCTGCGCCTGCGCAAGGAGCAGGCGATGTTGTTCGCGACCTGCGTGTGGGGCGTGGGCCTGCTGCTGATGGTGACCATCCTGGTGTCGATGATCCTGTTCTGGTCGAACGGTTTGATGCCGGAATACGTGCGCCCGGCCAGCCTTGGCTAACCGGGCACCGCTAAGGCAAGCAAGGCACCGGCGATCAGGCGATCGCCCTTGCTGCGCTGACGTGATGCGCCAGGCGCTGCTCTGCGCGCAACTGAGCGACCAGCCCGACCAGGTCACGGCAGCTGTTCAGGCTGTCGATCGGCACATCGGTCAGGGTCACGCAATCCATCAGGCTTTGCCCTTCGCCCAGACGAATCGTCAGGTTGGCGCCATCTGGGCAACTCACCTCGCACCGATCAGGCAGGCAGGCCTGTTCGATGATCTGCCGCATTTCCAGCATCGAAACACCAATCAACGACATGGTACGACCCTCTCTTGTCAGGATGGCCTGTTATGTGTGATACCGCCGTCTGGGGCGAGAAGCCAATTGATATTGCGCATGCCGCAGCGCTGGCCCATTCGCCAAGGCAATCTACGCGCAAACAGTCCTCTAGCACCTTAGTGGAAGATCATGGGCATGCCCCGACCGTTCGGTCGGCGCCCGGACTGATGCGACAGGCGGTCCGAACTACAGGCTGGCAAGCCGGGAGCGCCTGCACGTCAGTGACGTGCGCCCTCCTCGCTGCCAGTCATCTGGCCGAAGCGGCCGGCATGGAAATCGTCGAACGACTCGGCGATTTCAGCCTGGCTGTTCATCACGAACGGGCCATAACCGACGATAGGCTCGTCGATCGGTTCGCCACTGAGCACCAGCAGCACGGCATCGTCCAGCGCCTCCACCTGCACCTGCTCACCCGCGCGGTCGAGCAGCACCAGGCTGGCGGGCCCGGCGTCACGCTCAGCGTTGACCCGCACGTTGCCCTGCAGCACCACCAACGCGGCGTTACGGCCCTCGGCGACCGGCAGTTGCAGGTTGGCGCCGGCGTTCAATTTCAGGTCCCAGACGTCCATCGCGGTAAAGGTCCGCGCGGGGCCAGCGTGGCCCTGGTAGGAGCCCGCGATCACCCGCAGGGTCCCAGCCTCATCGGCCAGCGGCAGCACCGGGATGTCGTTCGCCAGCAAGGTCTGATAACCGGCGGCGGCACGTTTGTCACGGGCCGGCAGGTTCACCCACAGCTGGACCATCTCCAGCGTCCCACCGCTGCGGGCGAAGGCCGGCGAATGAAACTCTTCATGGATGATGCCATTGGCTGCAGTCATCCACTGCACGTCACCGGGGCCGATCAGCCCGCCCGCGCCCGTGGAGTCGCGGTGTTCCAGCTCGCCCTGGTAGACGATGGTGACGGTCTCGAAGCCGCGGTGCGGGTGCTGGCCGACGCCACGGCGGGCGCCGGTCGGGGTGAATTCATGTGGCCCGGCGTAGTCCAGCAGCAGGAACGGGCTGATGTGCTTGGCCAGGTGGTCATAGGTGAACAGGCTACGCACCGGGAAGCCGTCGCCTACCCAGTGCGCATTGGGGTTCTGGTGGATACCCAGGATCTTTTTCATGAGAAGTCTCCTCTCTTGGCTGGGTATCACCTTACCTATGGTGTCAATGTTGCGGTAGAGGGGGTAAATGGCACTGTTTGTTCCATCCATAGAACGCCGCCGGCGAACGCTAGCGTTCGATCTCCAGCCCCAGGCTCTCACGCAGGGTGGTGCCTTCATAGGCCGTCCGGTAGACCCCACGCGCCTGCAACAGGGGCACCACTTCTGTGGTGAAGCGCTTGAACTGCTCGGGATGGCCCAGGTAGATGTTGTAGCCATCCAGCGCCCGCGCCTCGAACCACTCGGTCATCTTCGCCGCCACCGTTTCAGCCGAGCCGACAAACGCGCCCGGACGCAGCTGACGGCCGAACTCGACCGCCTGGCGCAAGCTGAAGCCCTGCTCCCGTGCCTGGTCGGCAATCCGTTTGGCATTGGTGAAGAAGCTGCTGCGCGCAGCCTCCAGGCTCTCCTGCGGGAATGGCGCATCGAGGTCGTACTGGCTGAAGTCATGCCAGCCGAAATTGCGCCCGAACTCCTTCAGCGCCAGCTCGAAGCTGTGGTCGAGCTGGTGGTAATGCCGCTCGATCTCGCGCGCCTGCTCGTCGGTATCGCCGACGTAGATTTCCGCCCCCGGCAACACCAGCAACTGCTCGGGGTCGCGCCCCAGCCGCTCGGCGCGGCCTTTGACGTCGCGGTAGAACGCCTGGCCCTGCTCGATGCTCGCGGCATGGGTGAAGATCACGTCGGCCGTGGCCGCACCCAGCGCACGGCCCTGTTCGGAGTCGCCGGCCTGGAAGATCACCGGCTGGCCCTGCGGTGAGCGCTGGATGTTCAGCGGCCCGACCACCGAAAAATGCTCGCCCTTGTGCTCCAGCGCATGCAGCTTGGCCGGGTCGAGGAAGCGGCCCGTGGCGCGGTCCCGCGGGAACGCATCGGCCTCGTAGGAGTGCCACAACCCCTGCACCACCTTCACGTGCTCCTCGGCGCGGGCGTAGCGGGTGTCGTAGTCGTAGTGCTCGTCACGCCCGTAGTTACCGGCCGTGCCGGCGTCGCCGCTGGTGACCACGTTCCAGCCGGCGCGGCCCTTGCTGATCAGGTCCAGCGAAGCCAGCCGCCGGGCGACGTTGTAGGGTTCGTTATACGAGGTGGTCAGGGTGCCGACCAGGCCGATATGACGCGTGCTCACGGCCAGCGCCGAGAGCAGGGTCAGCGGCTCCAGCCGGTTGAGGTAATGCGACGGCGAACCGGGGGTGATGAACTGGCTGTCGACGATGAACATCAGGTCGAACAGCGCCGCCTCGGCCTGCCGGGCGATGTCGAGGTACCAGTCGATATTGACGCTGGCGTCGGCCGGCAGCTGCGGGTCGAGCCACAGGTTGTGCCGGCCTGGGCCGCCACAACCCATGGTCAGGGCGCCCAGTTTGATCTGTCGGTTGTTCATGTGCGAACGGCTCCTGCAATGTGCTTCGATGTGCCCGGGCGCAATGCGCTCACGGCGTGACCTGGGCCGTTGCCGGCTGCAGCGCGGCGGCGAACGAGGTGTCGAACAGGCTGGCGGCAGGATAGGACTTGATCAGGCCGAGGCCGGCGAAGAAGTCCACGGTCTTCTGTGCATCGGCGATCACCTGCGGGTTGAGCGCGGCGACATCGGTGCGCGCGCGGGCGAACCAGACGCGGGCAATGTCGGCGTCGGCGCGGGTGCGCTTGGCCCAGGCGTCAGCGTAGGCCTCGGTGTTGGCCGGATCGTTGAGGGTCCAGTCACGGGCCTTTTTCAGGCGCTGGAGAAAGTCGTTGATCTGCGCGCGCTTGTCGTCCACCGCCTTGCTGTTGGCCACCACGAAACTCTGCGCCGGGATCAGCCCCTCTGCCGTGGCCAGCACCCGCGCACCCTGGCGCTCTTGCTGGGTGACATAGGGCTCCCAGGTGGCGATCACGTCCACCGAGCCGCCATCCAGTGCATGCGAGGCGTCCAGTGCGCTGAGGTAACGCAGCTCCAGCGCGTCACGCGGCACCTTGGCTTTGTCCAGCGCGGCGAACAGCAACTGCTGGCTCCACGAGCCCTTCCAGATCGCCGCGCGCTTGCCGCGCAGGTCTTCGAGGCTATGAATGTCGGAGTCCTTGCGCGCCAGGATGGCCACCCCGCCAAGGTTCTGCCGGGTGACCGCAATCACCTTGATCGGCGCGCCGAGGGCGCCGAGAAACAGCGGCGGCGCATCGCCGAGCAGGCCGATGTCGAGGCTGCCGACGTTGAGCGCCTCGGCGACCGGGGAGCCGGCGGTGAATTGCTTCCACTCGAGAGTATAAGGCAGGTCGTCGAGGACCCCGGCGGCTTCCATCACTGCACGGGTATTGAAGCTCTGGTCACCGACCACCAGGGTCTGCGCCGCAGCGGCGGCAAAGCTCAGGGAGCCGGCCAGCACGCCGGCGGCCAATTGTTTGATGTAGCGCACGTTCGTCTCCAGATGCCCACTTGGGGCACATCAGGCCGATCCGCACGTGCGGTCTCGTCGCAAAAAAGGGGTTGAAGCTCAGGGGTTGCACGCGACGACTTGGGCGCGGTCAACGGGATCAGTTCGCGGCATTGCTCATGCCTTTTGAATCTAAATAAATCAATGCTTATAAGCTAACGATTTGAGCAAGGCCTGTGAAATTCGTTTTAGGCATAACCTAATGCCTACGACGGGCGTCGATTTGAAAACAGAACGAGATCCGTGTAAATGCATTATTTGCATATTAGCTTATGCTGATTTTGCATTTTGAGAATATACAAGCAGTTGCTAGGGTGGTCATCAACCGTTAGCCCGAGCCTGAACCATGAGCCAACCTTTACGCCTGGAGCGCCTGCGCCACTTCATCGGCGCGCTGTCCGACCTGGTCGAGCAACACCCCGACGAAGCCACCCTGCTCGACCGTGGCCAGGGCCTGCTGCGCAGCCTGGTCGCCCACGATGACTGGTTGCCCGACGTGCTCGCCCAGCCCGACCCCAACCGCTACCAGCAGTACCTGCTGCACTGCGACTCGCAGCAGCGCTTCTCGGTGGTCAGCTTTGTCTGGGGCCCCGGCCAGCGCACACCGATCCACGACCACCGGGTCTGGGGCCTGATCGGCATGTTGCGCGGCGCCGAGTACTCACAGGGCTTCGAGCGCAATGCCGAGGGTGTTCTGCTGCCCGCCGGCGAGCCGGTGCGCCTCGAGCCAGGCCATGTGGAAGCGGTGTCACCGCGCATTGGCGATGTGCACCAGGTCAGCAACGCCTTCGACGACCAGGTGTCGATCAGCATTCACGTCTACGGCGCCAACATCGGTGCGGTCAAGCGCGCCGTGTTTACCGAAGATGGCACCGAAAAGCCGTTCATTTCCGGCTACTCCAATACCCTTCTGCCCAATATCTGGGACTTGTCCAAAGAGAATCCTGCCCCATGAGCACAGTCACTACCCGTCGTTTTCAGGATATCCGCAGTGCCTTGCTCGCCCAGGAAGAGCTGGCCCTGATCGATGTGCGCGAGGAAGACCCGTTCGCCCAGGCCCACCCGCTGTTCGCCGCGAATATCCCGCTGTCGAAGCTGGAGCTGGAAATCTTCGCCCGCGTACCGCGCCGCGACACCCGCGTCACGGTCTACGATGACGGTGAAGGCCTGGCCAGTGTCGCCGCCGAGCGCCTGCTGGCGCTGGGGTACAGCGATGTGGCGTTGCTTGAAGGTGGCCTGGCCGGTTGGCGCGAGGCCGGCGGCGAGCTGTTCCGCGACGTCAACGTACCGAGCAAGGCCTTTGGCGAACTGGTCGAAAGCGTGCGCCACACGCCGTCGCTGGCAGCCGAAGAGGTCCAGGCGCTGCTCGATGCCAAGGCCGATGTGGTGGTGCTCGATGCGCGCCGCTTCGATGAATACCAGACCATGAGCATCCCCGGCGGGATCAGCGTACCGGGCGCAGAACTGGTGCTGCGCGTGGCCGAACTGGCGCCCGACCCGAGCACCCAGGTCATCGTCAACTGTGCCGGCCGCACCCGCAGCATCATCGGCACCCAATCGCTGGTCAACGCCGGCATCAAGAACCCGGTGGCGGCGCTGCGCAATGGCACCATCGGCTGGACCCTGGCCGGCCAGCAGCTTGCTCACGGCCAGCAGCAGCGCTTTGCCGAAGTGTCTGACAGCACCCGTGAAAACGCCGCACAGCAGGCCCGCCAAGTGGCTGACCAGGCCGGCGTGCTGCGCCTGGACCGCGAGGGCCTGGGTGCCTGGCAGGCGGAAACCGCCCGCACCACCTACCTGTTCGATGTACGCACGCCCGAGGAATACCTCGCAGGCCACCTGCCGGGTAGCCGCTCGGTGCCTGGCGGTCAGCTGGTGCAGGAAACCGACCATGTCGCCAGTGTGCGCGGGGCGCGGATCGTCCTGGTCGATGACGACGGCGTGCGCGCCAATATGAGCGCGTCCTGGCTGGCCCAGCTGGGCTGGCAGGTGGCCGTGTTGGACGGCGTATCGGCGAGCGACTTCAGTGAGCACGGCGAGTGGCAGGCGCCCTTGCCTGCCCTGCCGCAGGTCACCGAAATCGGCGTACAGCAACTGCAGGCCTGGCTCGACGAAGCCGGCACGGTGGTGCTCGACTTCACCGCCAGTGCCAACTACGTCAAGCGCCACATCCCCGGCGCGCACTGGGCGATTCGTGCACAGTTGCCGGCCGCGCTGGAACACCTGCCGGTGGCCGAGCGCTATGTGCTGACCTGTGGCAGCAGCCTGTTGGCACGCTTTGCCGCGGTCGACCTGCAGGCGCTGACGCGCAAGCCGGTGTACCTGCTCGAAGGCGGCACCGCACGCTGGATCGCCGCGGACCTGCCGCTGGAGAGCGGCGAAACGCACCTTGCCGCGCCGCGTACCGACCGTTACCGTCGGCCGTACGAAGGCACCGATAACCCGCGCGAAGCGATGCAGGGCTACCTGGACTGGGAGTTCGGTCTGATTGCCCAGCTGGAGCGCGATGGCACCCACGGGTTCCGGGTCCTGCAAGGCTGAGCAGGCGCTGCGCCGCGCCTGTCACGGCCAGGCCGGTGTGTATCGGGGCGGCCATGCAGCCCCGATACCTCACGTGCGCACACCCAGGGCGGGGGTAGCACCCGCACACCGTTCAGGGCTTACTCAAACTCGATATTGGCCATGATACAGTCGTCTCCCACATGCTTGTAGCCAGACACACAGGGCATCCCCACGATGGGGACAATGCCCCGTGTCTGGAAGCGCGGCGGTGCCGCAGGCGCACTGGTGTCAGCCTCCATAGCCGGCTCCGCGGCATCGCGTTGCATGGGCCTCATGGTGTCCGATTGCTGGGCTTGTGCCAGGCCAGCGAAGGCAAACAGTGCAGCTAGCAGGATGGTTTTCATGGTTGTGTCTCCCTTGAGTGGCGGCTGCTCAATCCGCCTTCGATAGAGCCCGACCCACACTACCCACTGTCCAGGCTGGAAAGCGGCTGGAACAGCTGCCTGCGGTCCTCGCACTACCGGTGGGTCAGAACCCCACAGTCGCCGACACCAGCCAGGTCCTTGGCGTGGACAAGGTCAGGCCGGTCGCCGTGCCCTCTGGCACATTGGCCGAAGCCCAATACGCGGTGTCCAGCACGTTCTCGACGCTGGCACGCAGGGTCACGTCCTTGCCACCCAGCTTCAGCGCATAGCGTGCACCCAGGTCATAGCGCTGCCAGGCATCGGCCTTCTGCTGGTTGGCCGCGTCCAGGTACTGGCTACCGGTATGGATCGCCCGGGCGCTCAGGGTCAGCCCTTGAACCACAGGCAGGTCCCACTCCACCCCCAGGTTGGCGTTGACGATCGGCGCACCGATGGCACGATTGCCATCAAAGCGCCCGTCCGCGGTGCGCGTCTGTTCGGCGTCCAGCAACATCGCCCCGCCAAGCACCCGCACGCCTGCCAGCGGTTCGCCGAACAGGTTCAGCTCCACGCCCTGGTTGCGCTGCTCACCGTCGGCGCGCAGGTTGTTCTGGGCGTCGGTGTAGTACGACGGTTTGTCGATGCGGAACACGCTGAGCGTGGCACTGAAGCTGCCCAGGTCGTACTTGGCGCCGGCCTCGACCTGTTTGCTGCGATACGGCGCAAACACCTTGTTGGCGTTGGCCGCGGTTTCTGGCGCGACCTGGCCCTGGGTCAGGCCTTCCATGTAGTTGAAGTACAGCGACAGCCGCTCGCTGGTGCGCCAGACCAGGCCCAGTGCTGGCGAGGTGGCGCGCTCGTCGTAGACCTGGTCGGCCTCGCCCGGCGCCGAACTGTCGACCTCGACCCGCTGCAACCGCGCGCCGAGCGTCAACAGCACGCTGTCGTCGGCAAAGCTCAAGGTGTCGGCCACGGCCAGGCTGGAGAGCACGCTCTCGGTGTGGGTGGGGGTGTCGGGCTGGGTCGGCGTACCCGGCGGCGCCAGCGCCAGCGGATCGTAGAGGTTGCTGATGCCGTTGGCGTAGCGCGCGCCGCTGTTGTCGAAGGTCATGTCGAAGCGGTTGAGGCTGACGTTGAGGGTGTGCCCCACCGCGCCGGTGCTGAACCAGCTGCGGGCACCAATGGTAGCCGTGCGCACCTCCTCCTCGCGCTGGAAGGCACGCGGGCTGACGGTGAAACGCCCGCTGTCGTTGGCCACCACCACCGCGTGCCGGAGGAAGTCATAGTCGCCCTTGCGCGCACCGACCGCGCCGTAGACCATCCAGCTGTCACTCAGGTCGTATTCGCCGCGCAAGGCGCCAAAGGTGTCCTTGGCCCGGGAATAGGTCCAGGGCTGGGCAAAGTTGTGCTGCACATCTTCTGCGTCCGGCACTTTTACGCCCGCCGCAAGCCCCACCCGCTCCATGGGCGCATCGACATCGCGCGCCTGATGGCCGACATCCAGCGACAGCCGGGTACGCTCGCCGCGCAGGTCCAGGCCCAGCACCGAGGCCTCGCGCTCTACACGCTGGTGGTCCCACTCGGTATCGCCAGCCTGGCGCACGCCGTTGAAGCGCAGGCCAAAGCGCTGCTCAGGGCCAAACCTGCGGCCAATGTCGACATGCCCACCGCCCTGCCCGGCCGAGGCATACAGCGCGGTGAACTCGGTGATCGGCGCATCGGTGGCGCGCTTGGGCTCGATGTTCACCCCGCCGCCGACGCTGCCGTTGGGGGCCAGGCCGCCGAGCAAGGCGCCCGGCCCCTTGAGGATATCGACCCGCTCGACCATCTCCATGTCGATCGAATAGGTCGGCAGCACGCCATACAGGCCGCCGTAGGCGACGTCGCTGTTGTACAGGCTGAAACCGCGCACCGAAAACTGCTCGAAGCGCCCGCCGGAGGGGTTGGTGGTGCGCACTGAGGGGTCGTTGGCCACGGCGTCGGCCAAGGTCCTGGCCTGCTGGTTCTGCAGCACCTCGCGGGTGTACGAAGTCATGTTGAACGGCGTTTCCATGTAGTCGCGCTCACCCAGCATGCCCAGCTTGCCACGCCGCGCCACTTGCCCGCCGGCATAGACGTCGCTGCCGCCCCCTGCGCCCTGGCCATTGATGGTGGTGCTCGGCAGCACATGTGCCGGGTCATCCTGCTCGGCTTCGCGCAACAGCGTGTAGCTGCCGCGCCCCGCAGGCTGCAGCACCAGCCCGGAGCCGCGGAGCAAGGCATTGAAGCCCTCCTCGAC
Organism: Pseudomonas reidholzensis; assembly: GCF_900536025.1. Lineage (GTDB taxonomy): Bacteria > Pseudomonadota > Gammaproteobacteria > Pseudomonadales > Pseudomonadaceae > Aquipseudomonas > Aquipseudomonas reidholzensis. Next base: position 18,581 of record NZ_UNOZ01000007.1, on the reverse strand, counting down.
GGCGAACTCGCCGCTCAGCCCGGCGCTGCTGCGGCCGGCCACCAACTGCGGGTCCAGCGACAGGCTGACCCCGGCCTCGCCGGCAAAGCGGGTCAAGGCGGCGCTCAGGCTGCCGGCCGGGACCTGATAGCTGCGCCGTGGCGCGTCCTCGGCCCAGCCGGTGCCGGGCAGCCCCAGCGCCAGCAGCAGGCCGGCGCGCAGCAGTTGGACCGAAAGGGGGCGAAGCTTGGGGGTGGACGACATCCGCAGCACTCTTGTTTTGGGTAGGAATGCAACGAATGACAAGCGAGCCGGACAAAGGGGACAGCACTCAGGCAATATTTTTGCGCGGCGTCAGGGCGACCCAGTAGCGCGTGCGGTAGTGCACCTGCAACGGCAGGCTGGCGGCCAGCAGCGCGAGGATCCGGTCACTGTCGTCGAGCTGGAAGGTGCCGGTCACCGCCAGCCGTTCCAGCGCCGGGTCCCAGCGCACCAGCCCGGGGCGGTAGCGGTCGAGTTCACGAAGGAAGTCGCCCAAGGGTTGGTTGTCGACGATCAGCAGGCCCTGCCGCCAGCCCGGCAGCTGCGCATCGAAGCGTTGCAGCGCGCCGCTTGCGCCAGCCGAGATCAATACGCGCTGGCCCGCCTGCAAGGTCAATGCACCGCCCTGCAGCGGGCGCAGGCTGACCTCGCCTTCCGTGACGGAAACCAGGCAGCCCTGCGCCAGCGTGCGCACACAGAAGCTCGCACGCGTTGCCAGCACCCGGCCTTGCGAGGTCTGCACCTGCAGCGGCGCAACGCTGTCGAGGGCGATCTCGCCCTCGAGCAATCGCACCTGGTGGCGCCCTTCGCGGATGTCGAGGTCTACCGCGCTGGCGGTGTTGAGTTGCAGGCGACTGCCATCGGCCAGCTGGATCGCCCGGCGCTCGCCGGTGGCGGTGCGCAAGTCGGCGCGCCAGCGTTGCATGGGCAGTTGCTGATAGCCGAGCCAGGCGAGCGGCGCCAGGGTGCCCAGCGCCAGCGCCTGGCCAAGCAGCTTGCGCCGCTGCGGATCGGGCCGGTCGAGGCAGGCCACGGCCAACGGCGCGGGGACACCGGCAAAGCGCTGGCGCAGTGTTTCGGCCTTTTGCCACAGCGCTTCATGGGCACTGCTGCGGGCACGCCAACTGGCCAGTGCCGCAGCGCGTTCAGCATCCAGCTCGCCGGCGTCCTGCAGCGCCAGCCACTGCGCGGCCTCACGGGCAAGCTGGCGCGCCTGGCGATCGACCTGGGCGCTCACAGTTCCACCAGCAGGCAGTGTTCGTAGGCCTTGGCCATGTAGCGTTTGACGGTGCGCTCGCTCACGTTCAGGCGTGCGCCGATGGTGGCGTAGTCGATGCCTTCCAGCTGCGACCAGAGAAACGCCTGGCGCACCGGCCGTGGCAGGCCGTCGAGCAACTCATCCAGCGCGTACAGGGTTTCCAGCAGCAGCCAGCGTTGCTCGGGCGATGGCGCGACCTGCTCGGGCAGATTAGCCAAGGCGTCCAGGTAGGCACGTTCGAGGCTGCGGCGTTGGTAGTGGTTGATCAGCAGGCGTTTGCCCACCGTCAGCAGGTAGGCGCGCGGTTCGCGCAGACTGGGCAAGCTGTGCGTCTGCTGGGCAGCGAGTACGCGGACGAAGGTGTCCTGGGCCAGGTCGGCGGCCTCCCAGCGGTCGCCCAGGCGACGGCTGAGCCAGCTTTCAAGCCAGCTGCGGTGGTCACGGTAGAGGGTGCTGAGGCAGGCTTCGGGTGCCGCGGCGGAGTCAGGCATTCGGAGGCACGCTGGGGCTGGCGATATGAATGAGAGTGATTCTAATTGCTTCTTGTGCCAGCGCCAATAGCCTGCTTTGAACAGTCACGCCCTCATCGCGGGTAAACCCGCGCCTACAGGGATAGCGCAAATCCTCAGAACAGCGCTATCCCTGTAGGAGCGGGTTTACCCGCGATAGGGCCTGCAGCAACAGCCGATCACTCAGCCCTTAACCACGAACCCCCAACATCCCACGCTCGACGATAAAGTCGATCACCGCCTGCAAGCCATCGCCCTTCTTCAGGTTGCTGAAGGTCCACGGCCGCTCCGGACGCATACGCTGGGTATCCCGCTCCATCACCTCGAGCGAGGCTCCCACGTACGGCGCCAGGTCGGTCTTGTTGATCACCAGGAAGTCCGACTTGGTAATGCCCGGGCCACCCTTGCGCGGGATCTTCTCGCCCTCGGCCACGTCGATCACGTAGATGGTCAGGTCGGCCAACTCCGGGCTGAACGTGGCACTGAGGTTGTCGCCACCGCTCTCGACGAAGATCACCTCGAGGTTGCCGAACTTGCGCGCCAGGCCTTCGACCGCCGCGAGGTTCATCGAAGCATCCTCGCGGATCGCCGTGTGCGGGCAGCCGCCGGTTTCCACGCCGACGATCCGGTCGGGTTCCAGGGCGCCTGCCTCGGTGAGGATGCGCTGGTCTTCCTTGGTATAGATGTCGTTGGTCACCACGGCGATTTCATAGTGATCGCGCATGGCCTTGCACAGGGCTTCGAGCAGCGCGGTCTTGCCGGAGCCGACCGGGCCGCCGACACCGACGCGCAGGGGTTGCTGATAGCTTTGCATGTTGGCAGTCCTCAAGAACGGAACAAACGGGTGTATTGGGTTTCGTGACGCGACGAGGCAATCGCCAGCAGCGGCAGGCCGCCACCGAGTTGCTCATCGTCCAGATTCAAGGCGTGATCGAGTACCGCCGGCAATGCCTCGCCGAGGTCGCGCAGCACGGTCTGGGCCGCCTGCTGGCCGAACGGCACCAGCTTGACCCCGGCCATCACCGCGCCCTCGAGCCAGGCAAAACCGAGGCCCAGGGCGAGCTGGCGCAACGGGATCGACCAGTGCGCGCCAAGCCAGGCCATACCGCCCAGCTGGCTGAGCTCCAGGTTCGGCCGCCAGGCCGGGTCCTGCCCCAGCTGCCAGCCGTCAAGGATGCGTGCCAGGGCATAGCCGCGCTGGCGCTCTTCAAGGCGCAGCTCGGCGGTCTCGCGGTTGGCCAGGAGAAACCTGCTCCAGCGCTCGAACGCTTCGGCATCGTTGGCCTGGCAAGCGCGGTACAGCCGCGCCAGCACGGGCCAGTCGAGGTAACCGAGGGTGTCGTGCAACTGCTCGCGCTGCCACTCGCAGAACCCTGCGGTGGTGGTCACCCAGCCGGCTTCGACCGCCCATTCCAGGCCTTGCGAATAGGTGAAGCCGCCGACTGGCAAGCCCGGGCTCGCCAGCTGCAGCACGCGCAGCAGCGCCAGGTCGCTGCTCATCAGCCGACCAGCACGACAGCGGCGCCGGCCAGCAGGCCGCCACCGAAGGCTTTTTGCAGGCCGCTGTGGCGACGCAGCAGGCAGCCCACGGCAAAGCCCGCCGCCAGCAGCAGGCCGCTGACCGTGACGAAGCCGGCGCTGAACAGCCAGAACGCGCTTGGCGTGGCCTCCACGCCATGCGCCCAGCCATGGAACAGCGCGAACACCGGCATGGCCAGCGCCAGCAACAGCTGACGGCCCGGGACCAGCAAGGCGGCGGCAGCGACCAGCAGCGAGCCGAGGATCATGGCTTCCATGCCCAGCACATCACCGAACAGATGGCCCAGCACGGCACCGCCGAACATCGCCGCCAGGGTCGCCAACGGCAAGGCCAGGGTGCGACCGGTCAGGGCCGCGAGCACGCCGGTGCCGAGCAGCATCAGCAAGTGATCGAGCCCGGTCAGCGGGTGCAACAGGCCATCGTGCAGCGGGTTGGCGTCGTGGCCGGGGTGGGCGAAAGCCGGTAACGCGACCAGCAGCAGGACCAGGGCAAGGGTCTTTTTCATCAAGGCTTCCTCAGGAATGGGCGGGCAAACGCACGAACGGATGGTCGTTGCCGTGGCTATGGCTGTGGCTATGGCTATGCGGGGCGCTCTGGTAGGCGCCCGCTTCGGGCTCGAACGGCGCCTGCTCGGTGTCCACCGTGAGGCCCAGGCCGCGCAGCATGTCGTCCAGCACATAGTCGTGCTGGTAGCGCAGCAGGCCGGCTTCGATCTGCAACGGGACGTGGCGGTTGCCCAGGTGGTAAGCGGCACGCGCCAGCAGCAGCGGGTCGGCGCAACGCACCGTGGACACCTTCTCCGGTGCAGCCAGCACGCGCACCAGCTGAGTGCCTTGGGCGTCGGCGAGCAGTTCGCCCCCGCGCAGCAGGTGACCGCGTTCGAGCATCAGGCCGGCGTCACGGCCGTCGTCGAGGGTCACCCGCAGGCGGCTCTTGATACGGCTGTCGACATCCAGGGTGACAGTGCCGGTGACAGCGCCGTCGACGGCTTCGGCCTCGGTGACGCGGCGGGTCAGGACAATCATGCTTGCTCCTTCAGAACAGGAAATAACGCTGGGCCAGCGGCAGTTCGCGGGCCGGTTCGCAGACCAGCAGTTCGCCGTCGGCACGCACCTGGTAGGTTTGCGCGTCGACCTCGATCTGCGGCTGCAGGGTGTTGTGGACCATGTCGGCCTTGCGCACCTGGCGACAGCCATGGGCGACGCCGATCAGGCTGCGCAGGTTGAGTTGCTCGGCCAGGCCGCGGTCCATGGCCGCCTGCGACAGGAAAGTCATCCGCGTGGCATGCCGGGCGGCGCCCAGCGCGCCGAACATCGGCCGGTAGTGGACCGGTTGCGGGGTCGGAATCGAGCCGTTGATGTCGCCCATCGGTGCGGTGACGATCATCCCGCCCTTGATCACCAGTGCCGGCTTGACGGCAAAGAACGCCGGCGCCCAGAGCACCAGGTCGGCCAGCTTGCCGACCTCGACCGAGCCCACTTCATGGGCGATGCCGTGGGTCAGTGCCGGGTTGAGGGTGTACTTGGCGATGTAGCGCTTGACCCGGAAGTTGTCGCTGTAGTCGGTGTCCGGCGCCAGCGGGCCGCGGCGCAGCTTCATCTGGTGAGCCACTTGCCAGGTGCGCAGCACCACTTCACCGACCCGGCCCATGGCCTGCGAGTCGGACGAGGTCATGGCGAAGGCGCCCATGTCGTGGAGGATGTCTTCGGCGGCGATCGTCTCGCGACGGATGCGCGACTCGGCAAAGGCGACGTCCTCGGCGATGCTCGGGTCCAGGTGGTGGCAGACCATGAGCATGTCGAGGTGCTCGTCGACGGTGTTGATGGTGTACGGCAGGGTCGGGTTGGTCGACGACGGCAGCACGTTGGCCTGGCCAGCCGCACGGATGATGTCCGGCGCGTGGCCGCCACCCGCCCCTTCGGTGTGGAAGGTGTGGATGGTCCGGTCGCCGATCGCCGCCAGGGTGTCTTCGATGCAGCCCGACTCGTTGAGGGTGTCGGTGTGGATCGCCACCTGGATGTCCATCTCCTCGGCCACGCCCAGGCAGCAGTCGATCGCCGCCGGGGTCGAACCCCAGTCCTCATGCAGCTTGAGGCCGACCGCGCCGGCGGCGATCTGCTCGCGCAGCGCTTCCGGGCGCGAGGCATTGCCCTTGCCCAGCAGGCCGATGTTGATCGGCAGGCTGTCGGCCGCCTGGAGCATGCGCGCCAGGTACCAGGGGCCGGGCGTGCAAGTGGTGGCGTTGGTGCCGGTGGCCGGGCCGGTGCCGCCACCGATAAAGGTGGTGACGCCGCTGGTCAGCGCTTCTTCGACCTGCTGCGGGCAGATGAAGTGGATGTGCGAGTCGACCCCGCCGGCGGTGACGATCTTGCCCTCGGCGGCGATCACTTCGGTACCTGGCCCGACCGGTACGGTCACGCCCGGCTGGACGTCGGGGTTGCCGGCCTTGCCGATGGCGGCGATGCGCCCGTGCTTGACGCCGATGTCGGCCTTGACGATGCCCCAGTGGTCGATGATCAGGGCATTGGTCAGGACCAGGTCCATGGCCTCGTCCGCGAGCATCTGGCCCTGGCCCATGCCATCGCGGATCACCTTGCCGCCGCCGAACTTGACCTCTTCACCGTAGACCGTGAAGTCCTTTTCCACCGCGACCCACAGGGCCGTGTCGGCCAGGCGTACGCGGTCGCCGACGGTGGGGCCGAACATGTCGGCGTAGGCCCGACGCGAAATCCGGCTCATAGCCTGGCCTCCAGCGGACCCATCACCTTGCCCTGGAAGCCATACACCTCACGCTTGCCGGCGTAGGCCACCAGGTGCACGGTGCGCGACTGACCGGGCTCGAAGCGCACGGCGGTGCCGGCGGGGATGTCCAGGCGAAAGCCGAGGGCCGGCTCGCGCTCGAACACCAGCGCATCGTTGACTTCATAGAAGTGGTAATGCGAGCCGACCTGCACCGGTCGATCGCCATGATTGGCCACGGTGACGCTGACGGTCGCGCGGCCGACGTTGAGTTCGATATCGCCGGCGGCGACCTGGATTTCTCCGGGGATCATGCGGGGCTCCTCAGACGATAGGGTCATGGACGGTCACCAGCTTGGTGCCATCGGGAAAGGTCGCTTCGACCTGGACGTCATGGATCATCTCCGGCACGCCGTCCATCACCTGCTCGCGGCTGAGCACTTCGCGGCCCAGGCTCATCAGCTCGGCCACGCTGCGACCGTCGCGGGCGCCCTCCATCACCGTGGCACTGATCAGCGCCACCGCTTCCGGGTAGTTGAGCTTGAGGCCACGGCCCAGGCGGCGCTCGGCGAGCAGCGCAGCGGTGAACAGCAGCAGTTTGTCTTTCTCTCTCGGGGTCAGCTCCACGGCGTCTCTCTCAGGTGGCCCAGATGCGCGGCGGGCAGGGCGCCAGGCCGAGCACGGCCGGGCGCAGCACATGCCAGAGGCGCTGCAAGGTGTGTTGAAGGTGTTGGTTGTCATGATCGAGCAGGCGGATCACCAGCAATTCACCGAGCAGGGTCGCGCCGGCAGGGTTGCGCAGTTCGTCCAGCAGGCCACGCACCTGCTCGAGCAGGGCCGGGTCGGCGGGGGCGGCGCAGAAGGTCGCCAGCAGCGGGTGACCGCCCAGCTTGTCCAGGCGCCCGCCTTCGATGCGCAGGCGCTCGTGAAGGCCCGGGTCGTTCGGCAGCTCGATGCGCAGGCGGCTGTCGAGGGCGCCTTGGCTGAAGCGCTCGTTCATCACCGGCCGGCCCAGGCACAGCGTCTCCCAGGCCAGCAGCCGAGCGCCCGGCTCGAGGCTGAAGCGGCTGTCGAGGCTGGCCCGCGCACCGGAAAAGAAGATGCTGTCTTGCGGCAGCCACTCCAGGGTGCTGCCGGCGGCCAGGTGAAAGCGCTGCTGCAGGCGCGCGGTCGGGCCGATGCTGCGGTAGAACTTGCTGGCACCGGGCATGGTCAGCAGCGCATGGCTGCCCGGCTCCAGGTGAATGTCCAGCTCAAGACGGTCACCGGCGACGATGCCTCCCGGCGGGTGCAGGATGTAGACATGGCACGGCGCGCCTTCCGGGTAGAACGGCCGCTGCACCAAAAGAGGTCCGAAATGCCGGCGCGCACCAAGGCGGGTCACGCCGTCGCGCTGGACGAAGCGCAATTGCAGGTGGGCACTCCACCCCGCGTCGTCGTCCTGCTGTTCGAGTTGTTGCGCCAAAGACATCCTGAGGCCCCTGAAATCCGTGGCCTGACGGCCGTCTGGTGGTCGCGCCGCCCTGCTTGCAGCCGGGCGGCCTGACCACTTGATCAATATCTGCTGACTGGATATTGCAGGTTGTGGGCCAACTGGGCAGGTGAACGATGATGAAACCGCTCTGGCAAGGGGCACACACGCTGCACACGCACAACCAGGGGGCGGCCCCGAGCCCCGTTTCAGTGCTTGCGACACCGGCGAGAACGCGCCGGCCCAGATGCGCTAAAGTGCAGCTTCTTTTATTCAGGCCAAGGAAGCCCCATGCACCTCGCCCCTGCCATTCCGATCCTGCGCATCTTCTCGGTGGACAAAGCCAAAGAGTTCTACCTGGACTTCCTCGGCTTCACGCTCGACTGGGAGCACCGTTTTTCGCCGGACCTGCCGCTGTATGCGCAGATCCACCGCGACGGGCTGATCCTGCACCTCTCCGAGCACCACGGCGACGCCTGCCCAGGCTCGACCGTGTTCGCCCGCACCGCAGACTTGCTGGCGCTGGAGCGCGAACTGCTGGACAAACAGTACGGCTACGCCCGCCCCCAGGCCGAACGCGTCGACTGGGGCCTGCAGATGCAGATCCGTGACCCGTTCGGCAACCTGTTGCGCTTCTGCCAGCAGATCGACGACGAGGCCGCCCAGTGACAGCCTTGAGCCGGCGCGACCTCGCCCGCCTGGAGCGCGAACTGGTGGTGTGCCTGACCGAAGCCTGCGAAACCGCCAAGGCCGAAATCGTCGGTTTCAGTTGGCTGACCCACCGGCTGGACCCGGATAACTTCCCCGCCAGCCTGCGAATCACCTGGGTCTTCGAGCGCGAAGCGGAAAAACACGCCGCCGTCGCCAGCGCGGCTAAGGCGCGCATGCTCGCCCTCAGCGCACAGGCCCTCGATGAAGCCGGGGTGCGCCTGGATCACACGGCGTGGCATGTGCGCTTCGACAGTGAAGAGGCCTGCAACCGCAGCCACGGTGGCGACTGGGGCAAGCGCCTGCAGGGCCGTTGAGCCGAGCGGGCTTTACCCGCCTGGCTGCGTCCGCTAGGCTGGCCCCTCTCCTTTCACGAGGTATTCGTCCAATGCGCCATTGATGCCGCCGTCACCTCGACGGCCAGTCTTCAGCCCCCAGCTTCACCCTGGGGATGTCGCGGCATGAGTGGAGTTGTGCATGACGAATACGTCGATCCTGACGCTGGACAGCGTCGCCCTGGCCTTGCCCGATGGCCGCCAGCTGTTTACCGATATCACCGGCTCTTTCGACCTGCGCCGCACCGGCCTGGTCGGGCGCAATGGCGTGGGCAAGAGCCTGCTCGCGCAAATCCTGGCGGGGCTGCGCGAGCCGAGCAGCGGCCGTTGCCTGAGCCACGGCCGCGTGCACTACCTGCCGCAACAACTGTTCAACCGTGACACCACCCTGGCAGCCCTCGCCCAGGTGAGCGAAGTGCTCACGGCCCTGCAGCGCATCGAGGCAGGCAGCGCCGACCCTGAGGACTTCGAGGCGGTCGGCGAGCGCTGGGATATCCGCGAGCAACTGCGCACGCAACTCGATCGCCATGGCCTGGCACAGATCGACCTGCAACGCCCGGCCGCCAGCCTAAGTGGCGGCCAGGCGATGCGGGTGGCCTTGATCGGCGCCCTGCTCAGCCAGGCCGACTACCTGATTCTCGACGAACCCAGCAACCACCTCGACCTCGACGCCAGGCGCCAGCTGGTGGCGCTGCTCGATGAATGGGACAAAGGCCTGCTGGTGATCAGCCATGACCGCGACCTGCTCGGGCACCTGCAGCGCATTGTCGAACTGACGCCGCAAGGCCTGCACAGCTATGGCGGCGACTATGCCTTCTACGCGCAAGCCAAGGCCGAGCAGCAACAGCGCGCGCAGCACGACCTGTCGCGCCTGCAGCTCGAACGTCAACGCCAGCAGCGTGACCTGCAGCAGCAGCGGGAAAACCTGGAGCGCCATCACGCCCGCGCCGGGCGCCACGCCAAGCAGGCCAACCAGGCAAAGATCCTGCTGGACCGCCAGCAGCAACGCAGCCAGGCCACGGCGGGCAAACAGCGGCGCGACCAAGGCGCGGCACGGGAGGCGCTGTCTGATCAGTTGCGTCAGGCGGCCAGCCAGGTCGAGCAGGCCAGCCCGGTCATCCTCCACGCGCCCACCTCACAGCGCCACCCGGGTCGCGAGGTGCTGGCACTGCATGACCTGCAACTGCCCCGAGGCGAGCCTGCACCGCTGAACCTGCGCCTGTGCAGCGGCGAGCGGGTGGCCCTGACCGGCGCCAACGGTGCGGGCAAGTCGACCTTGCTGCAGGTGCTCTGCGGCGCACAGCCGCCAGCGGCTGGCAGCTTCACGCTGACCGGTGAAGCGGTGTTGCTCGACCAGCACTGCAGCGCGCTGCCGGCCGAGCAAAGCACCCTCGCCCACCTGCGCCAGGCCAACCCAGGCCTGGAGCAGAGCATTCTGCGTACCCGGCTTGCGCAACTGGGGCTGGATGCCCTGCGGATCGAGTTGCCCAGTGCGATGCTCAGCGGCGGCGAACGGTTGAAGGCCGCGCTGGCGGCAGTGTTGTACCGCGAGCGGGCGGTTGACCTGCTATTGCTCGACGAACCCAGCAATCACCTTGACCTGCCCTCGCTCGACGCCCTGGAGCGCATGCTCGGGGCGTTTCGCGGCGGGCTGCTGGTGGTGTCGCATGATGTGGTTTTTCTTGGACGCTTGCAGCTGAGCGGTTATCTGCGTCTGGGCTGAGGCCTTGAGGCTGCTTTGCAGCCCTCTGGCGACGCAAGGCCGCCAGCCCTGTAGCGGGACGTAGCGACCCCGCCTGGCTCAATACTGATACTGCACGCTGGCCATGAAGTTGCGTGGCGCGGCGTAAACGCTCCAGTTGTCGACATAGCTGTAATAGTGCTTGTCGAACAGGTTGTTGACGTTCACTGAGGCGCTGAGGTGATCGTCGATCTGGTAGCGTGCCATCAGGCTGGCGACCGCATAGCTGCCTTGCGTCACGCCATGCAGGTCCTGGCCGTTCTTGCTCTGCCAGTTGACCCCACCGCCCACCGTCATGCGCTCCAGCGCACCGGGCAAGCGGTAGCTGGTGAAGGTCTTCAGGCTGTGTCGGGGCACTTGGGTGACGATACGTTCGTCATCTTCATCGGTACTGACGCTGTACGCATACCCCAGCGACGCCTGCCACCCTTCCGCCAGCTGGCCGCTGAGCTCCATCTCGACGCCCTGGGTGGTAGTGCCTTGCTCGGCGCGGTAGTAGTTGTCTTGCACATACACCGCCAGGTTGTCTTGCTCGAGCCTGAACAGCGCCAGGCTGGCGTTGAGCTTGTCGTCGTTGAAGCTGCCCTTGACGCCTACCTCGTAGCCGGTGCCCTCTTGCGGCTCGAGCGGCTTGCCGCCTTCATCCTCGATGCCATAGGCCTGCGGGTTGAAGATCTTGGTGTAGCTGGCGTACAGCGACCAGTTGCGGTCCAGGTCGTAGACCAGGCCGGTGTATGGCAGGAATACCCCGTTGCGGCTCTCCTGGTCTTGGCTGTTGCTGTCCGGGTCGTCGTAGTAGAGCACCTCGTTGGTACGCTTCCAGTCGGTCACCCGGCCACCGAGGATGAGGTGGGTCGCATCGCTGAGCTGGAAGCGACCGGTCAGGTAAGCGGCGTACTGTTTTTCTTCGATGTAGGTCTTGCCGATGGTGCTGGTGTCGGGGCGTGTGCCCGCGCCATCCCAGGCGAAGATGTTGTCGATGGTGCCGACATAGCCGGTCCAGGGGCCGAACCAGCCGCCATGGTTCGGGGTGTTTTCACGGTAATGAGACAGGCTTACCCCCGCGATCAGCTCGTGCTCGCGGCCAAACAGGCTGAGGGGCCCTGTCAGGTAGGCATCGAGGTTGTCCTGGCGGGGTTTGCCAGACCAGCGATTGGGGTACAGGTAGGCCCCGGCGCCGCTCTGGCGATCGATCTCACCGTTCATGTAGTTGATCAGTTCGTCATAGTCGTTCTGCGAGTGGCCGACCTCCAGCTTGCCGCTCCAGCCATTGTCGAACTGATGCTCCAGCGAGGCGAACAGGTTGCTCAGGGCGCGGTTGTTGTAGGCCCACTCTGGTGCGCTGTTGGCCGAGCGACTGAAGTGGGTGTCACTGCCATCGCTGAAGCGCGACTGGAAGCCGGTGCGCAATGGGCGGTCGACCTGGTTGTCGACATAGCTCATGCCAACGGTCAACAGGGTCGACTCGCTCAGGTCGAACTCGGTAATGCCATAGATCAGTTGGCTCTGGCTCTCGAGGTGGTCGATCCACGCGTGCTGTTGCTTGTAATCGAGCACCAGGCGCCCGCGCACATTGCCGCTGTCGGTCAGCGGCCCCGAGACGTCCATGCCCAGGCCGTAGCGATCCCAACTGCCGGCTTCGCTGGTAGCGCTGAGCTGCGGTTCATAGGTGGGCCGCTTGCGGATCAGGTTGACCGTCGCCGACGGCGTACCCGAGCCGCTGATCAGGCCGGTGGCGCCGCGCACGACTTCGACCCGGTCGTACATCGCGGTGTTCTGGGTCGTCACGTCCAGCCGCGAGGCGGTGGGCATGCCATCGATTTCGAAGTTGTTGATCTGGAAACCGCGCGACCAGTAGGTGTCGTTTTCCGCGCCCACACCAACCCGGGAAACCCAGACGCCGGTGGTGGCTTCCATCACCTCGGTCAGGCCGGTCAGCTTCTGGTCATCCATGCGCTGACGGGTGATCACGCTCAGCGACTGGGGGGTTTCCTTGGGCGACAGGTTGAGCCGGGTCGAACTGCTCGAGGCGTAGGTGGTATACAGGCCGGTGCCTTCGGTGGTCGAGCCGGGAGCCTTGCCAGAGATGCTCGTGGCACTGAGTTCAAGGCCCTGCGCTGGCGTGCTGACCTCCAGCAGGTAGTTGTTGGCGGCGACGTTCACCGCGTGCAGGCCGTTGCCAGACAACAGCAGCGCAAAGCCCTGCTCAAGGTCATAGCTGCCCTGCAAGCCAGTGCTTTGCAGGCCGTCGGTGAGGCGGCTGTCGAACGACACCACGACCCCGGAATCGGCGGCGAAGCGGCTCAGCACCTCGCCCAGCGGGCCGCCGGGGATCTGATAGAAATGCTGCTCCTGGGCGGCCAGGGCCTGGCTCGGCAGAACTGCCAGCAGCCCACCAGGCATCAACAGGCTGGCGCTGAGCAGGGCTGAAAGTGGCGTGCGTTGCAAGCGAGGGCTGAGACGGGTGAAACGGTGCATGCTGACTCCTTGTGGCAGAACCGAAAGTGCGCGTGTGCAAAGGAGTCGCGCAAGCCTGGGCAAATCGACAATGGCTGTTGAGATTTTTTCAGGCCGATGGCAGTCGCCTGATGCAAGGCGCTCGCTGGGGCAACGCCAGGCAGGATCAGGGGCGCGCGACCACGCGGACCCAGTACCGGGTATGCCGACGCACCTCGATCGGCAATGCCCGGGCCAATGCAACCAGGGCCTGCTCTGGGTCATCCAGCGGAAAACTGCCCGAGACCCGCAACCCTGCCACCTGCGGCGCACACCCCAGATAGCCGGGGCGGTAGCGGCCCAGCTCGGCCAGCACCCGTTCCAGCGGCCAGCCATCGATGACCAGCCGTCCGTTGGCCCATTCGCCCTCCCCTAGCGCGAGTTTGTGTTGCTCCAGCACTTCACGGCTGTTGCAGCGCATGCCCTGCCCCGCCTCGATGCGCACCGCCTGCCCGGCCAGTTGCGGCTGGACCGCTACGGCGTGCTCAAGCACGCTCAGTTGGGTAATCCCCAGATGCTGCCGGACCACGAAACGCGTGCCCAGCGCCTGCAACCGGGCCTGGCCGGTAGTGACGAAGAACGGCCGCGGATCGGCTGCGGTTTCGATCATGATCTCGCCGGCGAGCAACACCAGGCCACGCTGGCTGGCATCAAAACCGAGGTTGACCGCACTGTCGCTGTTGAGGGTCAGCTGACTGCCGTCTGGCAGTTCCAGCCGTCTGCGCTCGCCGCTGGCAGTGCGCTGGTCGGCCAGCCAGACCGGCGCCTGACGATAACCGCTCCAGGCCAGGGCGCTGCCGCCGACACCGAGCAACAGCAGGCCGAGCAGTTGCCTGCGGTCCACCCGAGCGCCTCCGGCACGGGTCAGCACACGCCCGGCCATCTGCCCATCGACACCGCCAAGCTGGGCCTGCAACAGCTCCACCCGCTGCCAAGCCCAGGCATTCACTGCACTGTGCTGCCGCCAGGCCTGCCATTGCCGGTATGACTGCGGCTCGTCGTCACTCGCCTGGCGACGCGCTAGCCAGTCAGCCGCCTCACTCAGCGCCTGACGCTGCTCGGCACTGATCACAGCTCCTGTTCCAAGGCGAACAGCAGGCAGTGCTCGGTGGCCCGGGCGATGTACTTGGTCACCGAACTGACGCTCACACCCAGCTCTGCGGCGATCAGCTTGTAGCCCAGGCCCTGCAGCTGCGCCATCAGAAACGCTCGCTTGGCTTTCTCGCCCAGGCCATCGAGCATGCGGTCGATGGCCTGCAAGGTCTCGATCAGAATCAACCGCTCTTGAGGGGATGGCACTTCAGCCTCGGGCCATTCGGCCAGTTCCCGCAGATAGGCCTGCTCCACCGCACGCCGGCGGAAGCTGTCGACCATTACCCGCCGGGCAATGGTCACCAGAAAGTGCCTGGGCTGGTCGAGCGGAGCGTTCAGGCGCTGCGCGCGCTCGGCCTGGAGCAACCTGACGAAGGTGTCCTGGGCAAGGTCTGCGGCCTGGTGCGAACAGCCCAGGCGCGCGCGCAGCCAGCCGACCAACCACCGGTGGTGATCGCCATAAAGCGTGCCGACGAGAGGCGCAGGGGCCAGCGATGCGAGTGGAAGAGTCATGAACTTATACGCGTTTGAGAATCAGTCGCAATTTAACCGAGGCGGGCACTCTCGGCAATCGCTGTTGCTGCAGGGGGCGGAATCTATGACTGGGCGTTTCCGATCCGCGACGGATGTATTATCGTGGCGAGGTGCGCAATTAACAGCAGCCTGAGCGATCGGGCATCTGCAAGACAAACGAGGGTGTCATGAGTAACGAGATTAACTGGGACAAGCTTGGCTTCGACTACATCAAGACCGACAAGCGCTACCTGTCCGTGTTTCGCGACGGCGAGTGGGACAAGGGCACCCTGACCGAAGACAACGTGCTGCACATCAGCGAAGGCTCGACCGCTCTGCACTACGGCCAGCAATGCTTCGAAGGCATGAAGGCCTACCGTTGCAAGGACGGCAGCATCAACCTGTTCCGCCCCGACCAGAACGCCCTGCGCATGCAGCGCAGCTGCGACCGTCTGCTGATGCCGCGCGTGCCGACCGAACAGTTCATCGAAGCCTGCAAACAAGTGGTCAAGGCCAACGAGCGCTTCGTCCCGCCGCACGGCAAGGGTGCGCTGTACCTGCGTCCGTTCGTGATCGGCGTGGGTGACAACATCGGCGTGCGCACCGCACCGGAGTTCATCTTCTCGATCTTCGCCATCCCGGTTGGCTCGTACTTCAAGGGCGGCATGACCCCGCACAAGTTCCTGATCTCCGACTACGACCGCGCCGCCCCACAGGGCACGGGCGCCGCCAAGGTCGGTGGCAACTACGCGGCCAGCCTGCAGCCAGGCTACGAGGCGAAGAAAGCCGGCTTTGCCGACTGCATCTACCTCGACCCGCTGACCCACCAGAAAATCGAGGAAGTCGGTTCGGCGAACTTCTTCGGCATTACCGCCAACAACGAGTTCGTCACGCCGAAGTCGGCCTCGGTGCTGCCGGGCATCACCCGCCTGTCGCTGATGGAACTGGCCGAATCGCGCCTGGGCATGAAGGTCATCGAAGGCGACGTCGAGATCAACAACCTCGAGCGCTTCATCGAAGCGGGCGCCTGCGGCACTGCCGCGGTGATCACCCCGATCGGTGGCATCCAGTACAACGGCAAGCTGCACGTGTTCCACAGCGAGAGCGAAGTCGGCCCGGTGACCCAGAAGCTCTACAACGAGCTGACCGGCATCCAGAGCGGTGACGTCGAAGCGCCGGCAGGCTGGATCGTCAAGGTCGCCTGATCGCGCTTCACCCCTCGCGGGGCAAGCCTTCTCCCACGCCTGTTACAACAGGATGCACGTGGGCAGCGGGCTTGCCCCGCGCTGCATTTGCGCGCAGATGAATTTTTCTTAAATCGCCGTTTGTCTATTCTTTGGCACAATCAAGCCTCCATTCGCCGCCCAGGAACCAGCATGACCCGCGTACTGACCATCGAAGACGACGCCGTCACCGCCCAGGAAATCGTCGCCGAACTGTCCAGCCACGGTCTTGAGGTGGAGTGGGCCGACAACGGCCGTGAAGGCCTGTCCAAGGCGATTGCCGGGGGTTATGACCTGATCACCCTGGACCGCATGCTGCCGGAGGTCGATGGCCTGACCATCGTCACCACCCTGCGCAACCTCAAGATCGCCACGCCGATCCTGATGATCAGCGCCCTGTCGGATGTCGACGAGCGGGTCCGCGGCCTGCGCGCCGGCGGTGACGACTACCTGACCAAGCCGTTTGCCTCGGACGAGATGGCCGCCCGCGTCGAGGTATTGTTACGCCGCAACAGCGTGCCGATGACCCAGACCCGCCTGCAGGTCGCCGACCTCGAGCTGGACCTGATCAGCCACGAAGCCCGCCGCGGCGAGCAGACCCTCAACCTGCTGCCCACCGAATACAAGCTGCTCGAATACCTGATGCGCCACGCCGGCCAGGTGATCACCCGGATGATGATCTTCGAGGAAGTCTGGGGTTATCACTTCGACCCGGGCACCAACCTGATCGATGTGCACATCGGCCGCCTGCGCAAGAAGATCGACTCGCCCGGCCAGTCGCCGCTGATCCGTACCGTACGGGGCTCGGGCTATGCCATTGCTGAACCCGTCTAAGGGCTGGAGCTCGTCGACCAGCCGCCTGCTGGCACTGTACAGCTTTCTCTTCGTGGCCTGGAGCAGCATCCTCATGGGGGTGTTGTACTTCGAGGTCTCCAGCTACCTGAACAAGCTCACCCGCCACTCCATGCTGCAACGCCAGCACCTGTTCGCGCACATGAGCGGCAAGCAGCTGGATGACGCCCTGATCGCCAGCCAGGCCTTCGAAGAGCGCAGTTTCGATGCCTACGGCCTGTTCGATGCCCAGCTCAACCCGCTGGGTGGGCGTATCCGCGCGATCCCGCCGGAGCTCGGCCTGGACGGCAAGGTGCATGAGCTCAAGCACTGCCTCGACAGTGAAGACCCGCGCATGCTCAGCGACAGCTGCGATGCGGTGGCGATCAAGGTCCAGGACGGTCGCTGGCTGGTGTTGCTGCGCGACAACGGCTCGCTGTTCGTGGTCACGCGGATCATTCTCGATGCCTTGCTGTGGGGCATTTCCCTGACCCTGATCCCTGGCTTTGCCGGCTGGTACCTGCTGCGTCGGCGCCCGCTCAAGCGTATTCGCGCGGTGCAGGCCAGCGCCGAGCTGATCGTCGCCGGCGACCTTACCCACCGCCTGCCGCTGTCGGCCCGCCGCGATGAGCTGGACATGCTCGCGGCCATCGTCAATGCCATGCTCGACCGGATCGAGCGGCTGATGCATGAGGTCAAGGGCGTCTGCGACAATATTGCCCATGACCTGCGCACGCCGCTGACCCGCTTGCGCGCGCAGCTGTACCGGATCCGTCAGCAGAGCGGTGATGATTCGGCGCAGGCCGAGGCGCTCGACCAAGCGATTGGCGAAACCGACACGTTGATGGCGCGTTTTCGGGGGTTGCTGCGGATCAGCGAACTGGAAGATCGCCAGCGGCGTGCCGGGTTCGTCCAGCTCGACCCGCAGGCGTTGCTGGTGGAGTTGCATGATTTCTACCTGCCATTGGCAGAGGACGGCAGCATTCACCTGGAGCTCAAGCAGCCCGCACAACTGGCGGCGCTGCATGGCGACCGTGAGCTGTTGTTCGAGGCACTGGCGAATCTGGTAGGCAACGCGATCAAGTTCACCCCTGAGGGTGGCCGGGTGAGGATCGTTGCGAGCCAGGATGGCGCAGGGGTGCACGTGGCGATCGAGGACAGCGGGCCGGGGATCCCCGAGCAGGAGCGCACCGCAGTGCTCAAGCGCTTCTATCGCAGTGACGAAGGTCATCGCCACCCGGGGTTTGGCCTGGGGCTGTCGATCGTTGCGGCGATCGTCGACCTGCATGGGTTTGGTTTGGATATTGGCGAGAGTGAGCTGGGCGGGGCCAGGTTGGTCTTGCATTGTCCACTGGCGGGGTAAAAAGAGGTTCTTCAGGGATTATTGGGATAGTTGCCGGGGGTGGCGCGTTTCGGGTGTCGGGCTTATCCGGTGGGTGTGGTGCGGCCACTGGCCCCTTCCGCCCAACGGCGGGTCACTTAATGAGATGGTCACCCCGGCACTCTGCGCAGGCTAGGCTTGCGCAGGGTGTTTTTATCTCCGGAGATCATCACCATGAGCGAAGTGGCATTAGTCGGCATCGACATCGGCAAGCACACCTTCCACCTGCATGCTCAGGATAGGTCCGGCCGGGAAGTGCTACGCAAGAAGTGCTCACGACAGCAATTAATGCGCTTTTTCTCCAACCATCCGGTATGCACCGTGGTGATGGAAGCCTGCGCTGGAGCGCATTACCTGGCGCGTGAACTGAAAGCTGCGGGGCACGATGCCAAGCTGATTTCCCCTCAGTTCGTGCGACCTTTCGTCAAAAGTAACAAGAACGATTTTGTCGACGCTCAAGCGATCTGCGAAGCCGCTTCTCGGCCAACGATGCGTTTCGTCGCGGCCAAGACTGTGGAGCAGCAGACGCTTTCAGTCTCACACCGGATTCGTGAATCGCTGATCCGCGACCGCACCAAGACGGTGAACCAGATGCATGGATTCTTGCTCGAGTTCGGCATCAGCCTGCCGACCGGGCTGGCAGTCGTCAAACGGCTAGCCTCGATCCTTGAGGAACACGACCTGCCTGTGCGCCTCATCGCTTTGCTGCAGCGCCAGCACGAC
>NZ_UNOZ01000028.1 GCF_900536025.1 Pseudomonas reidholzensis | reverse complement strand
GAATTCCCCCGCCTTGTCGGCAAAACTGTCCTCCTCGACCTTCGGCTGCGGCGCCGGCTCCACCGGTTCACCCTTGCGCTGGGTAAGCATTTCATACGCCGACTCACGGTCGATCGGCTTGTCATAACGCCCAATCAACGGCGAAGCCGCCACCAGCGCACTCCGCTCAGCCGCGCTCAACGGCCCGATCCGCGACTGCGGCGGCGCAATCAGCACCCGCTGGACCATCGCCGGCGTGCCCTTGTCCTCCAGCGTGCCAACCAACGCCTCGCCAATCCCGACCTCGGTCAACACCGCCAGCGTGTCGAACGCCGGGTTGGGCCGGAAACCCTCGGCCACCGCCCTCAGCGACTTCTGCTCCTTGGCCGTGAACGCCCGCAGGCCATGCTGAATACGCAGCCCCAACTGGGCCAGCACCGCATCCGGCAGATCCCCCGGTGATTGGGTGACGAAATACACCCCCACGCCTTTCGAGCGAATCAACCGCACCACCTGCTCCAGGCGATCCTGCAGCGCCTTCGGCGTACCGTTGAACAACAGGTGCGCCTCGTCGAAAAACAGCGCCAGCACCGGCTTGTCGGCATCGCCGCGCTCCGGCAGTTGCTCGAACAACTCCGCCAGCAACCACAGCAAGAACGTCGCATAGACCTTGGGCGCCTCGTGCACCAGGCGGCTGGCGTCCAGCAGGTGAATGCGCCCGCGCCCGTCCGCACTGGGCTGCAGGAGGTCTTCGAGCTGCAACGCCGGCTCACCGAGCAGCGCCTCGGCGCCCTGCTGCTCGAGCGTCGCCAGCCGCCGCAGCAAGGCCTGGGTAGAGCCGCTGGTCATCAACGCACTGTCCTCGCCGAGGACCTGCGGGTTGTCCTTGAGGTGATTGAGCAGCGCCTTCAGGTCTTTCAGGTCGAGCAGCAACAGGCCGTCGCGGTCGGCCACCTTGAACGCCGCGTACAGCGCCGCCTGCTGGCTGTCGGTCAGCTCCAGCAGGTTGCCCAGCAGCAACGGCCCCATCTCGCTGAGCGTGGTGCGCAACGGATGGCCAGACTCACCGGCGATGTCCCACAGGGTCAGCGGGTAGGCCTTGGGCGTATGGCCCAGCCACGGCATGCCGGCGATCCGCTCGGCGACCTTGCCTTGTGGCGTCGCTGCCGCACCCAGCCCACACAAGTCGCCCTTCACATCCGCCGCAAACACCGCCACGCCCGCATCACTGAAGACTTCGGCCAGGTGCTGCAAGGTCACCGTCTTGCCGGTACCGGTGGCACCGGCCACCAGGCCATGGCGGTTGGCCAGGCGCATGGACTGGCCCACTGGCTGACCGTCAGCACCCGCACCTAGAACAATTTGTGAAGACTCAGACATGCTGTTTCATCCTCTTCTCAAGCTTTGCCGGATAACGGCCGATATCGACTAGTGATATTCACCTTAGAACAGGATCATCCCCCAAAGGACCTGCGGGACTCATTTGCACGGTTGCCTTAACCCGTTGCGCGAACGACCCGATAATCACCTTAGCGGACCCGATTACGCCATGAATAAAAGCCTACGTTTCAGCCACAAGATCCTCTTGGCCGCCTCACTGATCGTGATGCTCGCCTTTAGTCTGTTCACCCTCTACAACGATTACCTCCAGCGTAATGCGATTCGCCAGAACCTGGAGAATTATCTGGCTGAAATGGGCAAGTCGACTTCGACCAACGTGCGCAACCTGTTCGATGGGCGCATCAAGCTGGTCGAGAACCTGGCGCAGAACATCAACCAGAACCCGACCAGCGCCGAGACCCTGATGGGCCAGAACGCGCTGATCTCGAGCTTCCTCACGGTGTACCTGGGCAAGGTCGACGGAGGCTTCAGCGTGCGCCCCGAGGCGAAGATGCCCGACGGTTACGACCCGCGCACCCGCCCCTGGTACAAGGACGGCATGAACGCCAGCGGGGCGATCCTTACCGAACCCTACATCGACATGACCACCAACAAGATGGTCATCGGCATCCTCAGCAAGGTTTCCAGCAGCGTTGGCGTGGTCGGTGGCGACCTGGCGCTCGACGGCCTGGTGGACATCATCAATTCGCTGAACTTCGGCGGCATGGGTTATGCCTTCCTGGTCAATGACCAGGGCAAGATCCTGGTCCATCCGGACAAAGCGCTGGTGATGAAGTCGCTGTCGGAACTGTTCCCGCAGAACACCCCGAAACTGTCCGGCGAGCTGACCGAAGTCCGCGCCGAGGGCCAGGACCGCCTGCTCACCTTTACCCCGATCCAGGGCCTGCCGTCGGCCAACTGGTACATCGGCCTGTCGATCGACAAAGACAAGGCCTTTGCCATGCTCAGCACCTTCCGCACCTCGGCGGTGATCGCCACGGTGGTCGCGGTGGTGATCATCATCGGCCTGCTCGGCCTGTTGATCCGCGTGCTGATGCAGCCCTTGCTGACCATGACCCGCGCCATGGAAGACATCGCCCAGGGCGAAGGCGACCTGACCAAGCGCCTGACCATCCACAACCATGACGAGTTCGGTACCCTGGGCAGTGCCTTCAACCGCTTCGTCGAGCGCATCCACGGCTCGATCCGCGAAGTGTCCTCGGCCACCGAACAGGTCAACGAAGTGGCCTTGCGGGTGATCAGCGCCTCCAACTCGTCGATGACCAACTCCGACGAGCAGTCCAACCGCACCAACAGTGTCGCGGCGGCTATCAACGAGCTGGGTGCGGCGGCGCAGGAAATCGCCGGCAACGCGGCACAAGCCTCGCAACACGCGACCTCCGCACGCCTGCTGGCCGAAGAAGGCCAGCAGGTGGTCGACCGCAACATCCAGGCGATGAATCGCCTGTCTGACCTGATCGTTACCTCCAGCGCGCACATCGAGACGCTCAACAGCAAGACGGTGAACATCGGCCAGATTCTCGAAGTGATCACCAGCATCTCCCAGCAGACCAACCTGCTGGCACTCAACGCAGCGATCGAAGCGGCGCGTGCCGGTGAAGCGGGCCGTGGTTTCGCGGTGGTCGCCGATGAGGTGCGCAACCTCGCGCACCGCACCCAGGAGTCGGCGCAGCAGGTGCAGACCATGATCGAAGAGCTGCAGGTCGGCGCCCGTGAGTCGGTTGACACCATGGGCCAGAGCCAGCGTCACAGCCAGGACAGCGTGCAGATCGCCAACCAGGCCGGTGAGCGCCTGGAGAGCGTCACCGTGCGCATCGGCGAGATCGACGGCATGAACCAGTCGGTGGCGACCGCCACCGAAGAGCAGACCGCCGTGGTCGACTCGATCAACATGGACATCAGCGAAATCAACATGCTCAACCAGGAAGGCGTCGAGAACCTGCAGGCCACCCTGCGCGCCTGCTCGGACCTTGAGCAGCAGGCCAGCCGCCTCAAGCAGCTGGTGGGCAGTTTCCGCATCTGACCCAATAGACCGCGGCGCCCTCTTCGCGGGTAAACCCGCTCCCACAGGTATCTGTGGGAGCGGGTTTACCCGCGAAAATGACAACGCGGTTTCATGGCTCTGCCAGGCTCCCAACCCCGATCGAACAAACTATTCTTCTGAGAGGTCAACCTTTAGGCGCGTCATCACCAGCTCATCACGGCCGGATGACAGACCCGAAGACGATCCCGGAGGGATGCTGATCGTGCACATTGCTGACATCACCATGTTCTACGCCCCGGCCAGCGGCGGCGTACGTACCTATCTTGATGCCAAACACCGCCGCCTCGATGCCATGCCCGGGGTGCGCCACAGCCTGTTGATCCCCGGCGCCAGCGCCACCCACACCGACGGCGTGTACCGGGTTCCCGCGCCTCCCCTGCCCTTCGGCAAAGGCTATCGCTTTCCGGTCCGCCTGGCGCCCTGGTGCAACGTGCTGCGCGAACTGCAGCCGGACCTGATCGAAGTCGGCGACCCCTACCTGACCGCCTGGGCGGCTCTCGAAGCGCGGCGCAAGCTCGATGTGCCGGTGATCGGCTTCTACCACTCCGACCTGCCGCTGCTGGTCGGCAACCGCATGGGCAACTGGTTCACGCCCAATGTCGAAGCCTATGTCAGCAAGCTCTACGGCAACTTCGACCGGGTGTTGGCGCCCAGCCAGGTGATGGCCGACAAGCTGCGCCGCCTGGGCGTGCGTGAGGTGCATGTGCAACGCCTGGGCGTCGACCTCGCGACCTTCCACCCCGACCACCGCGACGCTGGCCTGCGCGCGCAGCTGGGCATCGCCGACACCACCCGCCTGCTGGTGTTCGCCGGGCGCGGCTCGCGGGAGAAGAACCTGCCCGTGCTGCTCGAGTGCATGGGCCACCTCGGCCGGCACTACCACCTGCTGTTGGTGGGCTCGGGGATGCCGACCAACGTGCCCGACAACGTCAGTGTGATCAACCAGTTCTGCCCCCTGCCGGAGGTCGCCCGGCTGATCGCCAGCGCCGACCTGCTGGTACACGCCGGCGACCAGGAAACCTTCGGCCTGGTGATACTCGAAGCCATGGCCAGCGCCACCCCGGTGGTGGCCGTGCGCGCCGGTGCCTTCGGCGAAATCGTCAACGAGCAGTGCGGCCGCCTGTGCGCGCCGAACGATGGCCGGGCGATGGCCACGGCGGTGCGCGAGATCTTCGAGCAAGGCGTGCGCAAGCTCGGCCTGCAGGCGCGCCGTCACGTCGAGCAGCACTACTCGTGGGATAACGTGGTCAACGGCCTGCTGCAGCACTACCAGGCCGTGCTCGGCCACCCGTCACAGGCGCGCGCGCATGCCTGAGCCCACGCCCCAGCCACGCAGCCTGATGCTGGTGCTGCACGATGTCGCGCCCGAGACCTGGCCCGACTACCAGCCCTTCGTCGAAGCCGTCGACCGACTCGGCGAGGTGCCGATGACCTGGCTGGTGGTGCCGGACTTTCATCACCGCAACGCCCTCAGCCGCGCGCCGGGCTTCTGCCAACTGCTCGAGCGGCGCCTGCAGCAGGGCGACGAGCTGGCCCTGCACGGTTACTACCATGCCGACGATGGCCCTGCGCCGCGCAGCACGCGCGACTACTTCATGCGCCGGATCTACACCCACGAGGGTGAGTTCTACGCGCTCGACCAGGCGCAGGCCCTGCAGCGCCTGCACGACGGCCTGGCGCTGTTCGATCGGCACGGTTGGCCAGTGGCCGGCTTCGTCGCCCCCGCCTGGCTGATGAGCGAAGGCACGCGCCAGGCCCTGCGCCAACTGCCGCTGCGCTACACCAGCACCCCACAGCACCTTTATCGCCTGCCCGAGTTCACCGCCATCGACGCCCCGGGGTTGGTCTGGAGCGCACGCAGCGCCTGGCGTCGGGGGCTATCGCGGGTGGTCTGCGACTGGCAGTGCCGGCGCTGGCGCGAGGCGCCGACCTTGCGCCTGGGCCTGCACCCCGTCGACATGCGCCACCGGGCCTCGCGCGAGTATTGGCTGCGGACGCTACAGACGCTGCTGGAGCAAGGCCGCCAACCCTTGACCAAGTCCGCCTGGCTGGACCGCCAGGTCGCCGCATGAACCGCCTGGGCTGGCTCGCCCTGGCCTTGCTGCTGGCCTTGCTGGTACCGGCCGTGCTCGGCGGCAGCGAGCTGCTGCCAAGGCTGCGCACGTTCGACCCCGGCCTCATGCTGACGCTGCTGGGGATGATCCTGCTGTGCTGGGTGATCAACGCGTTGCGCCTGCGGCTGTTGCTCGGCGAGCAAGGCGCGAAGCTGGGCCGGGTACGCAGCCTGGGCGTAGTAATGGCCACCGAATTCGCCATCTGCACCACGCCCGGCGGCAGCGGCGGGCCGTTGACCCTGATGGCCCTGCTGGCCCGCGACCGGATCGGCCCCGCGCGCAGTGGCGCGGTGTTCGCCATGGACCAGCTGAATGACCTGCTGTTCTTCTTCTGCGCGATGCTGGCGATCGCCGGCTACGCCTTGTTCCACAGCCTCGGGCGCAGCCAGGAGAGCATGCTGCTGGGCAGCGCGCTGATGCTCTGCACAGCACTCGCCGGGGTCATCGCCCTGCTGCGCTACCGCCGCCCGCTGATGCGCGCCAACGGCCGACTGCTGCGCCGGCTGGGCCTGGCCGCCCAGCGCCAGCGCCGCTGGGCGCGCAAGCTGCTGCGCTTCGTGCAGGCGCTGGCCGACACCTGGCGCCTGCCCAAGCGCACCCTGGTGCTGGTGTTCGGCCTCACGTGCGTGCACTGGAGCCTGCGCTACAGCGTGCTGTACCTGGTGTTGCGCGGGTTGGGCGTGGAGCTGGCGTGGATCCCCAGCTTCCTGGTGCAGATGCTCTCGCTGAGTGCCGGCCAGTTCAGCCTGCTGCCGGGCGGCGCAGGCGCTGCAGAACTGACCTCGGCGAGCCTGTTGACGCCCCTGGTGGGCAGCTCGACCGCGGCCGCGGCGATCCTCCTGTGGCGCGCCGTTACCTACTACTTCTATCTGCTGGCGGGCGGACCGGTGTTCGTCTGCCTGCTGGCGCGTCCGCTGCTGGAGCGCTGGCGTCGTCATCAGGCGGGTTGAGCTGACGCCAGAGCTCGGCGGCACCGGCAAACTCGGTACCGTCCTGCTCGCTCAAGGCGTCGGGATCGAAACGCGCCAGGCAGCCCTCGCCCAGCGTCGGCGGCGCCTTGGCAGCCGCCTTGTCGCGTGGATCAGCCATCGCCCCGGCCTCGTCTCAGTCGAACACCACGGTCTTATTACCGTGCACCAGCACGCGGTCTTCAAGGTGATGACGCAGGCCACGGGCGAGCACCATCTTCTCGACGTCGCGGCCGAAGCGGACCATGTCTTCGATGCTGTCGGCATGGCTGACACGAACCACGTCCTGCTCGATGATCGGGCCGGCGTCGAGCTCTTCGGTGACGTAGTGGCAGGTCGCGCCGATCAGTTTGACGCCGCGCAGCGCTGCCTGGTGATACGGCTTGGCACCGACAAACGACGGCAGGAAGCTGTGATGGATGTTGATCACTTTTTCGGCGTACTGCTGGCACAGCTGCGGCGGCAGGATTTGCATGTAACGCGCCAGCACAACGACGTCGGCCGCGTGCTCCTCGACCAGACGCGACACTTCGGCAAAGGCCGGTTGCTTGTCTTTCGGGTCGACCGGGACGTGGAAGAACGGAATGCCATGCCACTCGACCATGCTGCGCAGGTCGTCATGGTTGGAGATCACGCACGGAATGTCGCAATCCAGTTCATCGGTGTGCCAGCGGTGCAGCAGGTCGGCCAGGCAGTGCGACTCGCGGCTGGCCATCAGCACCACGCGCTTCTTCTGCGCCGAGTCGGTGACCCGCCAGATCATGGAGAACTCGTCGGCAATCGGCGCGAACGCTTCACGGAACGCCTCGATACCGAACGGCAGCGACTCGGCGCGAATTTCATGACGCATGAAGAACCAGCCACTCTGCACGTCGGAGTGGTGGCTCGCTTCGTTGATCCAGCCGTTGTACAGCGCCAGGAAATTACTGACTTTCGCCACGATACCGACACGGTCGGGGCAAGCGATCACCAGACGATAGGTGCGCATGAGTGAGACTCCAAGAACTTCGCAAAGGCGCATAGTCTAGCGGCCTGTCAGGAAAAACGCAGTAGTCATCGTTACCCCCGGCGAGCGCCCGGCCGGCGGCGCGTGGAGCCACGACAATTAGCCATGAACAGCGCGATAACCCGGTCGCGTCTCCGACATATGTAAATTTTTCTTAACCTGGCGCACTAGTTATTAGCAGCGGCATGACAATTGATGCCTTTATTAATTGTTTACTTGAGAGTATCGCCTGTCTATTATTGGCCCACACTGTCTCCCTGTACATGCATTTAAGGAACACGCCATGTCCCTGATCAACGAATACCGCGCGACCGAAGAAGCCATCAAAGAACTTCAAGCGCGTCTGGCCAACCTGTCGCAAGATGACAAGCTGAAGAAAGAGCTGGAATTCGAAGGCAAGCTGCGCACCCTGATGGGCGAATACTCCAAGTCGCTGCGCGACGTGATTGCCCTGCTCGACCCAGAGTCGAAACTGAGCAAAGCCCCACGTGGCGCCGTGAAGACCACCGCCACCAAGCGTGCGCGCAAGGTCAAGCAATACAAAAACCCGCACAACGGTGAAGTCATCGAAACCAAAGGCGGCAACCACAAGACCCTGAAAGAATGGAAAGCCAAATGGGGTGGCGATGTGGTTGAAGGCTGGGCAACCCTGCTGGACTGATAGTTCCACTGCAGTACCCCTGCAAAAACGCCGGCAATTGCCGGCGTTTTTTTATGGGCTTTTAACACTCACAGCTGCAACTGGGCCTGCAACTGCCCGACATGCGCCTGCCACGCCTCCAGTACCTGCCGCCCCGCCGCATCGGCGCTTTGCCAACTGCTCTGCCATGCCTGCTGGAAATCACCCAGGGTAATCGGTGCGCCCAGCTGCGGATCAGCCAGGCGCTGCTGGCAGAATTGCTGCCAACGCTGCCGTTCCTGTTCATCGAGGGTGTCGTAGAAGTTGCGCGCACGGTAGCGAAAGAGCAGCTCAGGCATACGCGGGTCATCGAACATCCACGGCGACTGCGCTAATTGATGAGGGTCTGCCTCACGTACCTGCTCGCACAGGCGGCGATCTCGATCACCGAGGAAACCACCGTACAACTGCTGTTCGGGATCTTCGCAGGGGGCAAATTCTTCTGCACTATAAACAGCCGGCAATTTGTCCTGCCACTCTGCCTGCTGGCGCGCCAACTCTTCCGCGCGCGATTGCAGCACGCCGATGTCGATGCCCAGACGCTGTTGATCCGCCGGGCGCAATACGTTCAAAGGCGCCAGCACCGGGCAACGGTTGATCTGTACCAACTTCAACGGTACCGGTAATTGTCCTACAGCGAGTTGGTCACGGCGGGTGTACAAACGGTCACGCAATGTTTCAGCGGTTTCATTTATTAACGGTGACGCGTCCTGCTGCAGGTCGCAGACAATCAATGCATTACGATTACGCGGGTGCCACGCCAACGGCAGTACCACGCCGATATAACTGCGCTCGGCGGAGAACCGCCCGGAAATATGCACCAGCGGCTGTAACAGGCGAATCTGTTCCATCACCTTGTGCTTGCTGCGCAACTGAAATAACCAGTCATACAAGCGCGGCTGTTTTTCGCGGATCAACCGCGCCAGGGCAATCGTCGCCCGCACGTCGGAAAGCGCTTCGTGGGCATGCCCATGGTCGATCCCGTTGGCCTTGCTGAGCAACTCCAGGCGAAGGCTGGTGCGCCCGTCCTGTTGCGGCCAGACGATGCCATCCGGGCGCAGCGCGTAGGCGGTGCGCACCACGTCGATCAGGTCCCAGCGGCTGTTGCCGCCTTGCCACTCGCGCGCATACGGGTCGAAAAAATTGCGGTAGAGGCTGTAGCGGGTCACCTCGTCATCGAAGCGCAGGGTGTTGTAGCCCGCACCGCAGGTGCCGGGGCGAACCAGTTGCTGGTGCACCCGGGTCATGAACTCGGCTTCGCACAGGCCCTTGCTGGCCAACTGCTCAGGGGTGATACCGGTCACCAGGCACGCCGCCGGGTGCGGCAGGATATCGTCCGAGGGGCGGCAATAGAGGTTGACCGGCGCTTCGATCTCGTTGAGGTCGAGGTCGGTACGCACACCCGCCATCTGCAACGGGCGGTCGCAGCGCGGGTTGATGCCGGTGGTTTCGTAGTCGTGCCAGAAGATGCTGGAGCTCACGGGGTGTTCCTGTCACTAGGTCGACCGTGAGTCTAGCGGCCTGGGCGGCCAAATCGAATCCCCAATGCGGGCAAGGTGTGTCGCCGGCGCTCAGGCCGAGGCGTTGGCCGGGCGGAAACTGAAGAAATCGCGCAGCGAACGGACGAAGTCGTCGTACTCGCGCGGCGCCTGCAGCAGCATGAAGCCCGAGTCGTAGTGCCCGGGCGTCTGGTCTTCCCGGCACCACAGGCAACTGGCCGTGAGGTTGATGAACTGATGCCCGCCGCTGGCCAATGGCACACGCAGCTGCAGTTCGAAATCCGGCCCGACCAGTACCGGCAAGGTACTGATCAGCATCAGGCCGTCTTCGGAGGCATTACCCAGGTATCCGATCTGCTGGTCGGTGAAACGGTTGTAGACCTTGAGCACACAAGGTAACTGGTGACGTTGGATGTGGCGCTGGATAAACATGATCGCAAGTGATGTCCCGTACCCGAAGCCAGGAATGCACGGTACTGGCGGTTGCTGTTACAGCTAAGATACAGGTTAGTCCAGCCGCCGTGGCAAATCTCGTGAAATCAACGACACCTTGGTGTTAACGCCAAGGGGTAGCCTTCGCCGGGCTGGCCACCGCGGGCTCACCGCTGCGGTAGTGGCCGAGTTTTTCCAGGGTCTGCAAGCGCGCACGGGCGCGGTAGGCGTACTCGTTCTGTGGGTAGCGCTGGATCAGGTACTGGTAAGTCTGCGCGGCATCGACGAAGAGGTTCTGGCGCTCCAGGCACTGGCCACGCAGCAACGCCACTTCCGGATGGATGAACGGTCGCGCACGGCTGGTGCGGTCGACCTGCGACAGCTCGAGCATGACCCGCTGGCAGTCGCCGCGGTCATAGGCGCGGTAGGCGTTGTTCAGGTGATGGTCCATCGACCAACGGGTGCAGCCGACGACACTGGCCGCGACAGCTAAAACGATCAGGGCTCGCATGGGGATCTCCTTTGCTACGCAGTATATCGGCTTGGCACGGCAAATCTTCACAGGCTTTTGCAAGGATACCCCGACCGTTCAAACGCCCCCCTCGCAGGATGCCAGGTAGTGCAACGGAACAATGACTACAGCGCAACGAAGGAGTAGCCTTTCGCTGCGCTTCACTATAGGAGTCTGTGCATGACCATCCGCCGTACCAAAATCGTCGCCACCCTTGGCCCCGCCAGCAATTCGCCGGAAGTGATCGAACAACTGATCCTCGCCGGCCTGGACGTGGCACGTCTGAACTTCTCCCACGGCACCCCGGACGAGCACAAGGCCCGGGCCCGCCTGATCCGCGAGATCGCCGCCAAGAACGGCCGCCACGTCGCGCTGCTGGGCGACCTGCAGGGTCCGAAGATCCGCATCGCCAAGTTCAGCAACAAGCGCATCGAACTGAAGATCGGTGACAAATTCACCTTCTCCACCGTCCACCCGCTGACCGAAGGCAACCAGGATATCGTCGGGATCGACTATCCCGACCTGGTCAAGGACTGCGGCGTGAACGACGAGCTGCTGCTCGATGATGGCCGCGTGGTCATGCGCGTCGAGACCGCCACTGCAGACGCCCTGCACTGCGTGGTGCTGGTCGGCGGCCCGCTGTCCGACCACAAAGGCATCAACCGCAAAGGTGGCGGCCTGACCGCCCCGGCACTGACCGAAAAAGACAAGGCCGACATCAAGCTGGCCGCGGAAATGGACCTGGACTACCTGGCCGTGTCGTTCCCGCGTGACGCCAAGGACATGGAATACGCGCGCAAGCTGCGTGACGAGTCCGGCGGCAGCGCCTGGCTGGTGGCCAAGATCGAACGCGCCGAAGCGGTCGCCGACGACGAGACCCTCGACGCCCTGATCGCCGCCTCCGACGCGGTGATGGTCGCCCGTGGTGACCTGGGTGTGGAAATCGGCGACGCCGAGCTGATCGGTATCCAGAAGAAGATCATCCAGCACGCCCGCCGCAACAACAAGGCGGTGATCGTCGCGACCCAGATGATGGAGTCGATGATCCAGAACCCGATGCCGACCCGTGCCGAAGTGTCCGACGTGGCCAACGCCGTGCTCGACAACACCGACGCGGTGATGCTGTCGGCCGAAAGCGCCGCCGGTCTCTACCCGATCGAAGCGGTCCAGGCCATGGCGCGGATCTGCCAGGGTGCCGAGAAGCACCCGACCAACCAGAAGTCCAGCCATCGCCTGCACACCACCTTCGAGCGCTGCGACGAGAGCATCGCCCTGGCGGCGATGTACACCGCCAACCACTTCCCCGGCGTCAAGGCGATCATCGCCCTCACCGAGAGTGGCTACACCCCGCTGATCATGTCGCGCCTGCGTTCGCACGTGCCGATCTACGCGCTGTCTCCGCACCGCGCGACCCAGGCCCGTGCGGCGATGTTCCGCGGCGTCTACCCGATCGCCTTCGACCCGGCCTCGCTGCCGGCCGACAAGGTCAGCCAAGCGGCAGTGGACGAGCTGCTGCAGCGCGGCCTGGTCGCGCAAGGTGACTGGGTCATCCTGACCAAGGGCGACAGCTACCACACCATCGGTGGCACCAACGGCATGAAGATCCTGCATGTCGGTGATCCGCTGGTCGGCTGATCAATCCGGGCCGCTTTGCGGCCCTTCGCGGGGCAAGCCCGCTCCCACCGGACCCCTGCAAGGCTCGAATGCTGAGCCCTCCACAGAGCCTGTAGGAGCGGGGTTGCCCCGCGAAGAGGCCCGCATCAGCGCCGCCATCACCTTAAACGTGCTCGGTGAACACATCGGCAAACAGCTGATTCCTCGGCAGCCCGGCAATGAACAAGCGCCGCGCAAACTGCTCGACACTCCCCGGCGACCCGCACGCCAACGCCACTGTCTGCCGCGACGCCAGGCGCAATCCTGCCAGCGCTTGCTGGAAGTCCTCCAGCGCATGCAACTCCACCGTCAACTGCGGATACACCCGAGCCAGCTCATGCAGCGCCTCCGCCAGGTAGTGCTCGTGCGCGACATGCAGCACTTTGATTTCACCTTCATGCCCCTCGCGCAACGCCTCACGCAAAATGCCCCATAACGGCGCCAGCCCGGTGCCCGCCGCCAGCAACCAGAGCGGCCGCGCCTGCCAGTCCGGGTCGTAGTGCAGCGCACCGCCGCGCAACTCGCCGAGGCGCAGCTCATCGCCCAGCCGCAATCCCCGCGCCAGGTCGCAAAACGCCCCCGGCCGTCGGCAGTCGATATGAAACTCGAGAAAATCATCCTCACCCGGCAGGCTCGCCAGGGAATACGGCCGCGCGACCTCGCCGTGCCACAGCAGCACATGCTGCCCGGCCCGATAGCGCATTGGCCGCTGCGCGCGCACGCGCAGGCGCAGCACCTCGGCGAACCAGTCTAGCCCGCAGACCAACGCCGGCAGGCCATCGCTGAGCGGGTCGAACAAGGCCACGCGCAGATCGTCGACCACCCGGCACTGGCAGGCCAGCCGCCAGCCCAACGCGTATTGCTCCAGGGCCAAGGCCTCGGGCAAGGCATCGGCCGGCTGCCCTGCTTCACAGCGCACCAGGCAGGCATGACAACTGCCCGCCCGGCAGCTGTAGGGCACGGCCAGGCCCGCCGCATTGAGGGCATCGAGCAGGTTGCTGCCGGCCGGCACCGGCCAGCGGCGCTCGCCGACGCAGAGTTCAGGCATGGTCATCGAATCTCCAGGTATCACAGGGCCACTGTAAGGCAAGCCGGGATCGACAGCAAAAACGATGCCCAGTGGCTGCCGACAAAGGTCCAGACCGCGCGCTGGTGTACCGGCCCCGGATGCGCGCTATACTGCCGCGCCTTTTTTGCGTCGGCCTGACCTGCCGATGCACCTTGCAAGGTCGTTTCGACACGCTGGTCGGCGCCGTCGGAAGGCCTTTACGAATGTTCCCGTCTTAAAGAGGAGCGCGCTGCATGACCGTGATCAAGCAAGACGACCTGATTCAGAGCGTCGCCGACGCCCTGCAATTCATCTCGTACTACCACCCCGTCGACTTCATCCAGGCGATGCACGAAGCCTACCTGCGTGAAGAGTCGCCCGCTGCGCGCGATTCCATCGCCCAGATCCTGATCAACTCGCGCATGTGCGCGACCGGCCACCGCCCGATCTGCCAGGACACCGGTATCGTTACCGTGTTTGTCCGCGTCGGCATGGACGTGCGCTGGGACGGCGCGACCATGAGCCTGGACGACATGATCAACGAGGGCGTACGTCGCGCCTACAACCTGCCCGAGAACGTCCTGCGTGCGTCGATCCTGGCCGACCCGGCCGGTGCTCGCAAGAACACCAAGGACAACACCCCGGCGGTCATCCACTACTCGGTCGTGCCTGGCGACAAGCTCGAAGTGGATGTCGCAGCCAAGGGCGGCGGTTCGGAAAACAAGTCGAAGATGGCCATGCTCAACCCGTCCGACTCGATCGTCGACTGGGTGCTCAAGACCGTCCCGACCATGGGCGCTGGCTGGTGCCCACCGGGCATGCTCGGCATCGGCATCGGCGGCACCGCCGAGAAAGCCGCGGTGATGGCCAAGGAAGTCCTGATGGAATCCATCGACATCCATGAGCTCAAGGCCCGCGGCCCGCAGAACCGCATCGAAGAGATCCGCCTGGAGCTGTTCGACAAGGTCAACCAGCTGGGCATCGGCGCCCAGGGCCTGGGCGGCCTGACCACCGTGCTCGACGTCAAGATCATGGACTACCCGACCCACGCCGCTTCGCTGCCGGTGTGCATGATCCCCAACTGCGCGGCCACCCGCCACGCGCACTTCGTCCTCGACGGCTCCGGCCCGGCCGAGCTCGAAGCGCCGTCGCTCGACGCCTACCCGGAAAT
Source organism: Pseudomonas reidholzensis (assembly GCF_900536025.1). Classification (GTDB taxonomy): domain Bacteria; phylum Pseudomonadota; class Gammaproteobacteria; order Pseudomonadales; family Pseudomonadaceae; genus Aquipseudomonas; species Aquipseudomonas reidholzensis. The sequence continues at coordinate 219,194 of NZ_UNOZ01000028.1, read as the reverse complement.
CGTCTGGGAAGCCGGCCCGAGCGCGCGTCGGGTCAACCTGGACAGCATCACCCCAGAAGAAGTCGCCAGCTGGAAACCGGGCGAGACCATCCTGCTCAACGGCAAGATGCTCACCGGCCGCGATGCGGCGCACAAGCGCATGGTCGAGATGCTCAACCGCGGCGAACAGCTGCCGGTCGACCTCAAGGGCCGCTTCATCTACTACGTCGGCCCGGTCGACCCGGTCGGTGACGAAGTGGTAGGCCCTGCCGGCCCGACCACCGCTACGCGGATGGACAAGTTCACCCGGCAGATCCTCGAGCAGACCGGTCTGCTCGGCATGATCGGCAAGTCCGAGCGCGGCCCGACCGCCATCGAAGCGATCAAGGACAACAAAGCCGTGTACCTGATGGCCGTCGGCGGCGCCGCCTACCTGGTCGCCCAGGCGATCCGCAAGTCGCAGGTGCTGGCCTTTGCCGAACTGGGCATGGAAGCGATCTACGAGTTCGAGGTCAAGGACATGCCGGTCACCGTCGCGGTGGACAGCAACGGTGAGTCGGTGCACATCACCGGCCCAGCGCTGTGGCAGAGCAAGATCGCCCAAAGCCTGGCAGTTGAAGTGAAGTGATTCACCTCCTGCGCTGACAGAAACGCCCGGCCTAGGCCGGGCGTTTTCATTTTCACGGTACCCAGGCACTGCCCTGTCGAGCACCGCCGGGCTGCCAGCCAGGTTACATCGGCAATGCCTTGAGCCAGAACGACATGATCTTGGCCGACTGCTCCTGCTGGTCCAGGTCGCGCCAGGCATGGCGGGTGCGCAGTGACGGTTCGTGGAGAAACCCGCGATTGCGCCAGAAACCCTGCAACGGCTTGTAGTCTGCCGGCCGTCGCGGGTGCCCGGCCGGGCGCTCGACCGCACAGAACGCGCAGTAGTCGAACCCGCCCAGCTTGTGCGCATACGACTCGCGCTCGATGAAGAAGCGCACGCCCAGGCCTTGGCCACGGTAGCCCGGCAGCAATACCGACTCGCCAAAATAGAAGACCCTGGCAGGATCACGGCCGTTGGCCAGGAACGGCTGCTGGAACGCGTCCGTCTCGTCGGCCAGGGGCAAGCCGGTCGATGCACCGACCACCTCGCCGTTATCCAAGGCCAGGACCACCAGGCTGCGGGGCGACGCGGCGTAGGCCGCCAGGTAGTCGGCCTGGTATTCAGGGGTACCGTCATACAGATAGGGAAACTCGCGGAACACCGTCAGGCGCAGGCGAACGAGGTCATCGATGTAAGGCGCGATGGCGGCGCCGTGCAACAGGCGGATTTCCATGCTTGGCGGTCGTTTTGTCGATGTGGATGACGCGCTCGGCTAAGCCGGGCCTGAGGGGAAACCCTATCATCCGCTGCATGCCCTCTCCTTTCCCGTACACGACAGGAACATTGCCATGACCGCTACTGAACTCGTCACTGCCTACTATGCCGCCTTGAATGCCAAGGACATGCCGGCCTTGCTCGACCTGCTCAGCGCGGACGTGATCCATGACATCAACCAGGGTGAACGACAGATGGGCAAGGCCGCCTTCGCCGCTTTCATGGACAAGAGCAACCGCTGCTACCGCGAACGCCTGGCCGACATCGTGGTGATGCAGGACGCCGAGGGCAAGCGCGCCGCCGCCGAGTTCACCGTACACGGTGAGTACCTGGCCGACGACGAAGGCTTGCCGGCGGCCAGCGGCCAGACCTATGTGCTCTCGGCGGGGGCGTTCTTCTACATTCACTTCGGCAAGATTGCCCGGGTGAGCAACTACCACAACCTCAATGACTGGCTTGAACAGGTGGCGTGAAACCACCCTGCGAGCGGGGGGTGGCCTTCAGCTGAACGGCCGCAAGCCTTGGCGCAGGCCAAACAGCAACAACAGCAGGTCGTGATCCGGTTGCACCGTACCCTGCGCCTTGGCCACACGGGGCAAGGCACATTGGCCACCCAGGTCGGCCTTGCTGAAGACGGTGGGCCGCGGTTCTTCCCACGCGGCCACCGCTGCGGTGGTCACGGCCAGAGCCGCCACCAGGAACAAAGCTCGAGCTATTTCTAGTTTCATTACTCTAACCCTTTGACAGCGCTGCCAAACGCCATCTGGTAAAAGTAGAGCAATGTCTGCCATTCCGCGTCGTTGAGTGACGAATGGCGGCGCAACTGGCCCAGGTCGTTGAGCGCTGCGCGGTGGCGGCTGATGCGCCGGCGGCACTTCTCCAGGTCGAGCAAGGCGACTTCGGCGCGGGCCTGCTCGCCTTCCCCGCTGACCTTGATGAACACATGCTTGCCATACAGGCAGCCATGCTGCCAATGGCCCAGGTGCATGCGCGACAGGTTGTCGGCGAGGTCCTTGAGCATGCGTTCGTGGAGCACCGGCGGGTAGGTCTCGCGCGCGCCCTCGGCGTGCCAGGAGTCGAGATCGACGAAGCCATCCAGCGCCTCGCTCACCAGCAGCGCACGCCACTGGTGATCGCCATCGCGCTCAGCGCCGCAATAGACGATCCGCGGGACTCGTACACCGAGTTCTTCGAAACTGTGCAGGGCATCCTGCTCGCGCAGCACCGTCGGCCGCCCGAACGGGTGCAGCAGGCTGCGGTAGGTATGGCCGATCTGACGCTTGGCATACAGCAACTGCCCGCTCGCGTCGTTCAGCCGCTGCACGCCGCTTTCGCCGCCGCGCCGCTGATTGGGTGCCTCGACCCATTCGCCCTGCTGTTGCCAGTAGTAATCGAACTGCGAACCGCGATGCTGGGCTGTTGCCATGAATGCCTACCCCTTGCGTAGTACGTAAACCCGCCACATGGCGTAGAACGGCAGGAAGTCCAGACGCTCCTGAATACGGAAACCGGCAGCGACAAACTCTTGCTCGACTGTATCGGCAGGTAACACAAAACGGTTCTGGTAACTGCCCTGCTCCGTTTTGGCGCTGCGTCGCTGTTCGAGTTTCTTGCGCCGCCAAGCCTTGAAGTTGCCATCCACCCACAGCGACAGAATCACACTGTCGCGGCTAACCCGCTGAAACTCAGAGAGAATAGTCTTGCGATGGGCGGCCTCGCCGATGTGGTGGAACAGGCGCATGCAGAAGATGCTGTCCACGGCGTTGTCGGGCAAGTCGATGGCAAAGGCTGATGTCTGCAAGGGTCGTACCCGCGCGACCACCTCTGGCGCTTGCGCGGCACAGGCTGTCTCGATCATCGCCTGCGAATTGTCGGCGCCGATGATCACGCGGTTGGCTTTTTCCGCTAGCAGCGGCCAGAAACGCCCGGCGCCACACGGCAGGTCGAGGACCAGCCCAGGGTCGCCCGCCAACGCCAGGGCACGCCGCGCCAGCTGTTCATCGCGTTGGTGGGACAAGCGACGCGCCAAGCCATCCTGATGCTTGTGGAAGTACGCCTGGGCGTGCTGCTGATCGTACTTCTCGGAAAATTCGAGTTTGATGGGGCTACGCATTGGGCATCTCCTGACTCAATGCGCTCACCTTAGGCAAGCGCACGTTGGCGTCAGGTCATGCAGATGTGAAAAATCTGTCAGCGCGCCGCCGACACGTTGCAGAAGATTACCGAGGCAGACGCGTTCACTCGCCTGCCCGATCATCCTCCAGCAACGCGGCGCTCTGGCACAGATCCACCTGGAAGCGGCAGCCGTGCGGCGAGGTGGCGGTCAGGGTCACTCGCCACCCCTGGTCGTCACAGATCCGCTGCACCAGCGACAACCCCAGGCCCAGCCCCTCACCGCGACGCTCGTCGCCGCGCACGAAGGGCTGGAACATCGCCTCGCGCTGCTCTTCGGGGATGCCCACGCCACTGTCTTCGACGCTGAAACCGTTAGGCTCCAGGCTCAGGCGGATGTAACCGCTGTCGGTGTAATGCGCAGCGTTGCGCAGCAGGTTGCCCATCACCGACTGCAGGAACGTGGCGTTGTGCACCAGCGGGCTGGCACTGACCCGGCCGTCGTAGTAGAGCGCCAGGCCCTTCTGCTCGATGGTGTCGCGCCAGACCCCGATGAGGTCGTCGGCCACCTCACGCAGGGAAGCACGCGAGGCCACAGCGCCTTCGTCGCGCTGGGCCCGGGCGAGCATGAGGAAGGTCTTGACCAGCTCGCGCATCTCTTCGGTGGCCCGCGCGATACGCTCCACCTGGCTGCGCGCGCGGCTGTCCAGGCCGGGGTTCTCGATCAGCAGTTCGCAGGAGGTGGCGAGCACCATCAGCGGCGTGCGCAGCTCATGGCTGACGTCGCTGGTGAACAACCGTTCACGGGTCAGTGCATCGCGCAGCCGGCCCAAGGTGTCGTCGAAGGCCACCGCCAGCTGGCCAACCTCGTCGGCGGCGTAGTCCGGCGCCAGCGGTGGCGCCAGGCCGAGCAACTGATCGCGGTGGCGCACCTGGCGCGCCAGGCGAATCACCGGTGCCATCACCCGCCGCGCCAGCAGCCAGCCGAGGAACACCGCCAGCACCAGGCTGAGCAGGAAGCCGACCACCACCACGGCAAACAGCACCCGCTCGCGCTCTTCGAAATCGCTCTGGTCCTGCAGCAGCACGTAGTGCCGGCCATCGACCACTTCGACCATCGCGTGGTAGGACAGCTGGTCGCGGAACACCTCGTGGAAGCCCGGGGTGAGGTGGCGCAGGTCCTTGGGCAGTTCGAAGTCGTCACGCCCGCCGCTGAAGTAGAACAGCTGGTCGGGGCGCGGCCGATGGCTCCAGTCGCTGACGCTGTCCATGCGCAGCAGGCGCTGCAGGTCGCCGCCAAGGACCGCCGAGATCAGCCGTTCTTCGACCAGGTGCACGGTGGCCACGATGCCGAAGGCGAAGGCCCCGGCGACCAGGGCGCTCATCAACGCGAAGGCGATGATGATGCGCTGGGCAAGGCTCTGCTTAAACTCCATCGCGACCCTCGGCGAGGCGGTAGCCGACGCCATGGACGGTATGCAGCAAGGGTTTGTCGAAAGGTTTGTCGATCACCTGGCGAAGCTGATGGACATGGCTGCGCAGGCTGTCGCTGTCCGGGCAATCATCGCCCCACAGGGCCTCTTCGAGGACCTCGCGGCGCAGCACGTGCGGGCTCTTCTGCATGAGTACCGCGAGCAGCTTGAGGCCGACCGGGTTGAGCTTGAGCAAGCGGCCCTGGCGGGTGACTTCGAGGGTGTCGAGGTCGTAGCTGAGCTCGGCGACCTGCAGGGTGCGCCGACCGCCGCCCTGGCTGCGGCGCAGCACGGCTTCGATGCGCGCGGCCAGCTCGGACAGGGCGAACGGCTTGAGCAGGTAGTCGTCGGCCCCCGAACGGAAGCCTTGCAGGCGGTCATCGAGCTGGTCACGGGCGGTGAGCATGATCACCGGGGTGTCGCGGCGGGCATCTTCGCGCAGGCGCTTGCACAGGGTGTAGCCATCGATGCCGGGCAGCATGATGTCGAGCACGATGAGGTCGTAGTGCTCGGTGGCGGCCAGGTGCAGGCCGGACAATCCGTCCTGGGCACAATCGACGGTGTAGCCCTTCATGCCGAGGTAGTCGGCGAGGTTGGCGAGGATATCGCGGTTGTCTTCAACCAGTAGAATGCGCATCGAGGTCTCCTGTGCGGCGCTTTCGCAGTGCGCGGCAGGCGCAGCTTACGGGCATCGCTGGCGCGGCGCCAGCCTCTGCCCACTATCGTCGAGCCTGACGTTTTTTTCACCCAAGCTTCACCTGTTGCCGATTGCGCCGAGCAGACAATGGCCGATCCCTCACGCTCCAGGAGCCGTCATGTACCCAGCCGTTCGTCCGCGTCCGATCAATCCTTGGCTTTATCTGGGCATCCCCCTGGCAACGGCGGCGGGCCTGCTGTCACTGGAGTGGACCTCGCTGGACATGGACCTGGCCAAGCTGGCCTTCGACCCGGCCGCCGGGCAGTTCATCGGCCGTCACAGTTACCTGCTGGAGAACGTCCTGCACGACGGGGTGAAGCAGGCGGTGATCGGCCTGGGCCTGCTGGCGATTCTGGCGTTCATTGCCAGTCTGTTCTGGCAGCGTCTGTTTACCTGGCGCCGGGAGCTGGGCTGCCTGGTGCTGTCGCTGGCGATCTCCACCGCGTTTGTCACGCCGCTCAAGCAAGTCACCCAGGTGCAGTGCCCCTGGAGCCTGAGCGAGTTTGGCGGCCAGGAGACCTACAGCAAGCTGCTCGAGGCGCGCCCGGCCACCGACAAGCCTGGGCTGTGCTGGCCTGGCGGGCATGCGGCGACGGGGTTCAGCCTGTTTGCATTGTTCTTCATGTTGCGCGACCGACGCCCGCGCTTGGCCCGGGTGGCCTTCGGGGTGGCGGCGACGACGGGGGTGGTGCTGTCGATCGGGCGGATGCTGCAGGGCGCGCACTTCTTTTCGCACAACGTATGGACGGCGGTGTTCTGCTGGCTGATCGGGTTGGGCTGTTACTACCTGGTGCTGTACCGCCGGGGGGTGGCGTTGGCGCCTGCTGGCCAGAGCAGCATTGCCTGAATGATTGTGGGTCTACCCATTCGATGCGTTAGCGCTTATGGCCCCTTTCGCCTTTCCGGCCAGCCCTTGCAAGGTGTTCTGAAATTGCGCTTGGCGTGAGCTCGCCGGGGCCGCTGCGCAGCCCTTTCGCGACACAAGGCCGCTCCCACATGGACCGCGCCGTGCAGTAATTTTCGCGTGTGCGCGCAGCGGACCCGGCGAGTTGAAAGGGCTGGCCCTTACGGCGTCCTGAGGCTGCCAGGTTAGGGGCGGCGCTTGTGCTGGCGTTGTCTTCGACAGCGGCATGGGTGGTGGATATTCGGGCCTCATCGCGGGCAAGCCCGCTCCTACAAGGACCACATACACCCGTAGGAGCGGGCTTGCCCGCGATAGGGCCGGAACTGCCAATGCAAATTCTTGCGCTGACGCGCTGTACCGCCCTTATAAACAAGCGAGAGCGCAGCGATTCGCCAGCCGTTGCCCCGGCCCTTGATCTGGCCCTTGATCTGGCTTGTGATCTTGATCTACCGCGACTTCAGGAGGCCGAACAGAGGTCTTGCGGAGCGAGGTGACGGCCAGGAAGGCCGGCAAGGGCTGCGGGCCAGGAAGGCCCGTACAGCCCGGTCCTCGCGGGAGCAAGGCCGGAGTGAGGGAACCCGTAGCGCAGCGAAGGGCCGGATGTAGGAGCAAGCGGTTTTTGGTTACTTTTTTCCAAGAAAAAAAGTGACCCGCCGTAAGGGCGGAAGGGGCCATCAGCCCCACCCCACCAAATGGATAAGCCCCCCATCCAAGCCCCCCCGAAGCAAAAAAAAGCCCCGCACTAGGCGGGGCTTTTTTATACAGCGAGGGGGTAAGGCTGGCTTACATCATGCCGCCCATGCCACCCATGCCGCCCATGTCTGGCATACCGCCGCCAGCTGCCTTGTCTTCCGGAGCATCAGCAATCATCGCTTCGGTGGTGATCATCAGACCGCCAATCGAAGCTGCAGCTTGCAGTGCCGAACGGGTAACTTTAGCTGGGTCGAGGATGCCCATCTCGATCATGTCGCCGTACTCACCGGTAGCAGCGTTGTAACCGTAGTTGCCCGAACCCTGCTTGACCTTGTCGGCCACAACGCTTGGCTCGTCGCCGGCGTTGGCAGTGATCTGACGCAGCGGCGATTCAACAGCGCGGCGCAGCAGTGCGATACCGACGTTCTGGTCTTCGTTGTCACCCTTCAGGTCAACGATGGCCGACAGGGCACGTACCAGGGCAACACCACCGCCAGGTACCACGCCTTCTTCAACGGCTGCACGGGTAGCGTGCAGGGCGTCTTCAACGCGGGCTTTCTTCTCTTTCATTTCAACTTCGGTGCCAGCACCGACCTTGATCACGGCAACACCGCCAGCCAGCTTGGCCAGACGCTCTTGCAGCTTCTCACGGTCGTAGTCCGACGAAGTCTCTTCGATCTGGGCGCGGATCTGCTTGACGCGTGCCTGGATGTCGTCTTCAACACCAGCGCCATCGATGATGGTGGTGTTTTCTTTCGACAGGATGACGCGCTTGGCGTTACCCAGGTGCTCCAGGGTAGCCGATTCCAGCGACAGGCCGATTTCTTCGGAGATGACCTGGCCGCCGGTCAGGACAGCGATGTCCTGCAGCATGGCCTTGCGGCGGTCGCCGAAGCCTGGTGCCTTGACCGCAGCAACCTTGACGATGCCGCGCATGTTGTTGACTACCAGGGTAGCCAGCGCTTCGCCTTCAACGTCTTCGGCAACGATCAGCAGCGGACGGCCGGCCTTGGCAACGGCTTCCAGAACTGGCAGCAGCTCGCGGATGTTGGAGATCTTCTTGTCGACCAGCAGCAGCAGCGGGCCATCCAGCTCGGCAACCATGGTGTCCGGCTTGTTGACGAAGTACGGCGACAGGTAGCCACGGTCGAACTGCATGCCTTCTACGACAGACAGTTCGTTTTCCAGGCCCGAGCCTTCTTCAACGGTGATCACGCCTTCTTTACCGACTTTTTCCATGGCTTCGGCGATGATTTCACCGATGGAGCTGTCGGAGTTGGCGGAGATGGTGCCGACCTGGGCGATGGCCTTGGAGTCGGAGCACGGCTTGGACAGGTTCTTCAGCTCGTTGACAATGGCGATGGTGGCCTTGTCGATGCCGCGCTTCAGGTCCATCGGGTTCATGCCGGCAGCGACGGCTTTCAGGCCTTCGTTGACGATGGCTTGAGCCAGAACGGTGGCGGTGGTGGTGCCGTCACCGGCAGCATCGTTGGCCTTGGAAGCGACTTCCTTGACCAGCTGGGCGCCCATGTTTTCGAAAGCGTCTTTCAGCTCGATTTCTTTGGCAACCGAAACACCGTCTTTAGTGATGGTTGGCGCGCCGAAGCTCTTGGCCAGGACAACGTTACGGCCTTTCGGGCCCAGGGTGGCTTTTACTGCGTCAGCCAGAACGTTGACACCAACGAGCATTTTCTTGCGGGCGGAATCGCCGAATTTTACGTCTTTAGCAGCCATGATCGTTTAATCCTTGGAATTCTTTGGAGTAACGGGAAGTCGGGGAAATCAGCCTTCGACGACAGCGAGAATCTCGTTCTCGGCCATCACCAGCAGATCTTCGCCGTCGACTTTCACGGTGTTGCTGCCCGAGTACGGGCCGAAAACCACTTTGTCACCCACTTTCACGGCCAGCGCGCGAACTTCGCCGTTGTCCAGGATGCGACCGGTGCCGACGGCGACGACTTCACCGCGGTTTGGTTTTTCAGCGGCCGAACCCGGCAGGACGATACCGCCAGCGGTTTTCGATTCTTCTTCGCTGCGACGGATGACTACGCGGTCATGCAGAGGACGAAGCTTCATTGTCGATCTCTCCCAAATTGTGGTTTTCATCGGCCGGTGTCGACACCGGCGGGTTGAGGCATTCCGGCGTTGCCGGTAGGGGCCCGCATTCGGCGAACCCCTGTGTTTGTCTGGTGTCGCCACCAGAAACCTTGCGGTGACCACATACATGAGGTCGGTAGAACCAATTACAAGGCTTGCCCACGAAAATATTTCATCGCTTTACCGCATAAGCAACAACGGCCCCTCTCGGGGCCGCTGGGTAAACTCTGGAAACATTCACTTGTCGCGGCGCTGGTATTCGCCCTCGATGACGTTCGGCTGCTGAGCGCCCTGCGCCGGCCGAGCGTCGAATGGATCATCCTGGAACGCCCGCTGGCGCATGGCCTGGGCTTCGGCGCGCTGACGCATCTTGCGCGCGGCCAGCTTGCGGCTGAACGGCAGCAGGAAGATCAGGCCCAGCACGTCACCGATGAAGCCCGGGATCAGCAGCAGGACGCCACCGACCGCCAGCATCAGGCCGTGGAACATGTCCTCAGCGGGCAGTTCGCCACGCTGCAGGCTCTCGCGGGCACGCAGGGCGGTGGCCAGGCCGGCCACGCGCAGCACCAGCACACCCAGGGCGGAGCCGGCGATGATCAGCAGCAGCGCCGGGAAGAAGCCAATGGCGGCGCTGACTTTGACGAAGACGAACAGCTCCAGCACCGGAAACAGCAGAAACAGCAATAGGAAAACACGCATCAAGGGTTCCTCGACGGAAGACAACCTTCCACTAAGACCACAAATGGATGCGTACGCTCGGTTTTTCAACCCCCGGCTGCACTCGCATCCGGCCATTTGTCGGCGCGCGCCAGCAAAACCAGCGCTTCGCGGACTTGTGTCGGCGTATTGCAAGTGCTGGGGAACGGCAGCCAGTACACGCCTTGGCCAATGCGCAGGTGCATGCCTTCAGTGTCGAGGCCGACCAGCTCGGCGGGCGCGGTACGCGGCAGGTCGCTGAGCGCGACGTAGTGGGCGATGGCGTTGGCGTGGTCGCTGTTCATGTGCGCGATCATGCTCGCCTCGGCCGTGCCGGCGAAGGCATTGGCCAGGGTCACCTGGTCGAGCCAGTGGATCGCGCCAAAGCCACCGATGTAGCGGTGGCGCACCGGCTGCAGCACCCAGAAGTCGAAATCATGGGCCTTGTGATAATTGGCGGCGTCGGGGAAGTAGCGGTAGTAGCGCTCGGCGGCCGCCTCGATCGCGGCGGGGTCGGTCAGCTTGTGCGCCTCGGCCATCACCGTCAGGCGGCCCACCGCCTGCACGTCCTCGGCCTCACGCTCACCCACCAGCAGCGAGCACTTGGCGTCCTGTTGCAGGTTGTGGGTGTGCTGGGCGATGCGGCTGATCAGGATCAGCGGGTGCCCTTCGGCGTCCAGGCAGTACGGGACCACCGAGCCGAACGGGTAACCGGGCATCGACTTGGAATGGGTCGAGAGGACCCCGCGATACTCCTTGAGCAGCAGTTCGCGGGCGGGACGAAGGGCATTGGTACTCACGAATGAGGCTCCTGGCGGCAGACTGGGTGGCTGACAAGATAAGCATTATCAGCGCCGTCTGCCAATGGGCCGCAACGCGGCCCTGATGCCTTACCAGGTGACGCCGAAGCCTGCGGTGTAACGCGTCTTGTCCAGGTCGCTGTCGCTGGTGCCCTGGATCATGTCCTTCTCGGCCTTGAGGTTGAGCGAGGCCCACTCGGTAACCTTGTAGCGCAGGCCGATCTCGGCATCCAGCGAGTAGTCCGCCACGCCGCCCAGCGGCTTGCCGAGTTCACCGTTGGTGAACAGCTGGACGTTCTTGCCGATCAGGTAGCGGGTGTAGTCCCACTTGACCGCTGCGGCATAGAAGTTGTCCTTGCCGCCATCGCGGTACTGGTAGTCGGTGCGGTTGATCAGCGCGCCGAGCGAGAACGCGCCCAGCTCGTCATCCCAGAACTGATAGCCCGGGCCGGTACCGACGGTGCGCTGGCGCGCCAGGTCTTCGATATGGTCGCGTTTGTACTCCAGGCGCCCCTGCCAGAACCACTTTTCGGTAATGAAGCGGTCCAGCGCGTACTCGGCGCTCCAGTTGTTGGTGGTGGTGACGTCGTCCTTGGTCTCGCGGTTGTATTCGCCTTCGGCGTTATGCCGCCAGCGACCATGGCGCGCGGTGGTCTTGAAGCCGACGTCGTAGTCGTCGGTGTCGTTCTCGGCGCGCTTGTAGTCCATCGCCACGTCGACGTTGCCCTTCCACAGGAAGTCCTCGACCAGCGGCCGCGGCTTCATGATCTGCTCGATGCTGGCCAGGTCGACGGTCTTCGGCGCGTCGCCATTGGCCAAGGTCACCTTGCCCGGCTCGGCGGCTTTCAGCGACTTGGCCTTCTCGCCGTTGTAGGCGTCCTGCTTGACCAGCATCTCCTGGTCGCTCTCGAGCGTCTGGACCTGTTTCCAGTCGAGGGCGATGGAGCCACCATAGGGCGTCTCGAGCAGCAGCTTGCCGCCGTCGAAGACCTTGATCTTGCCACTGAGCTTGTCACCGTTCTTCATCCACACGGTGTCGGCGAAAACGGGGCTGCACAGCGACGCGGCGATAAGGCAGAGCAAGGTTCTAGAATACATAAGCTGACTACGCGCTCGGTTTGACGAAAAAAGCCGGGCATTATCCAGATACGCGCGACTAGAGCAAGGACAGACCCAGCCCATGCCAATGAGTTCAACTCGCATTTGTGCAAATGCCTCGGGCCGCCGCCGTCTACGGCCGGGCATCGCCTGATGCCCGGCGCTTTGCACCTTTCGGCGGAAGCTGCCGAGGCCCGACGAATGGCACTCTACCTGGTGCTCGGGCAGGTCCCTGCCGGCAAGGTGGTGAGCTATGGCCAACTGGCCGAGCTGGCCGGCCTGGGGCGCGCCGCGCGCTGGGTCGGGCGCACCCTCGGGCAGTTGCCGAGCGACACCCGCCTGCCCTGGCACCGGGTGTTGGCGGCCGGCGGTCGGCTGAGCCTGGTGCCAGGTACGCCATCAGGCGACGAACAGCGTGCCCGGCTGCGCGCGGAAGGCGTCAATGTAACCAATAATCGTGTGGATATGACGCGCCATGGCTGGCGTCCAATGGAGCACAGCGGTTAGAGTGCGCGCTTTGTTTTCGTAAACTTGAGGCAGATGTTGGCCCATGCCCCGTAAAACCTGGCGCGCTGCGCTCGCTGCCTATGCCAGCCCGTCAACCTTGGTGCTTTTGCTGCTTGGCTTCGCCGCCGGCCTGCCGTACATGCTGGTGTTTTCAACCCTGTCGGTGTGGCTGCGCGAAGCCGGTGTGGCGCGCGAGACCATTGGCTATGCCAGCCTGATCGGCCTGGCCTATGCCTTCAAGTGGGTCTGGTCACCGCTGCTCGACCAATGGCGCCTGCCGCTGCTCGGCGGCCTCGGCCGACGCCGCTCGTGGCTGTTGCTGTCACAGGTGCTGGTGGTGATCGGCCTGGTCGGCATGGGCCTGTGCGACCCGCAAAAGCACTTGTCCTGGCTGATTGCCCTGGCCGTGCTGGTGGCGTTCGCCTCGGCCACCCAGGACATCGCCGTCGACGCCTACCGCCTGGAAATCGCCGAAGACCAGCGCCAGGCCGCCCTCGCCGCCAGCTACATGGCCGGCTACCGGGTCGCGGCGCTGCTCGCCACTGCGGGCGCGCTGTTCTTCGCCGAGTGGTTCGGTTCGACCGGCTTCAGTTACCTGCACCAGGCCTGGACCGGCACCTATGTGCTGTTCGGGATCATCATGCTGCCCGCCGTGTTCACCACCCTGGTGATGCGCGAACCGCCCGTGCCGCTGCGCACCCAGTTGTCTGCCGCGCGCTATGGCCTGGGCCATCAGCTGGCCTCGGTGTTCGTGCTGATCATCCTGCTGGTGTCGGTGCCGGCCAGCTTCACCCAGCTGTACAACACCGGCTGGGCCAGCGTGCTGTTCGGCGACGCCAGCGTGCTCGACCTGCTGCTCGAAGACCGCGCGTTCCTGCGCCTGATCCTCTATGTGCTGCTGAGCTGGGCCTGCCTCTCGTCGCTCGGCCGCCGCGGCCTGGCGCCGGTGCTGACGCCGGTCAACGACTTCATCGCGCGCTACCGCTGGCAGGCGCTGCTGCTGCTCGGGCTGATCGCCACCTACCGCATGTCGGACACGGTGATGGGCGTGATGGCCAACGTGTTCTACATCGACATGGGCTTCACCAAGGACCAGATCGCCAGCGTCAGCAAGATCTTCGGGCTGATCATGACCCTGCTCGGCGCCGGTGCCGGCGGCCTGCTGATCGTGCGCTTCGGCATCATGCCGATCCTGTTCATCGGCGGCGTGGCCTCGGCGGGCACCAACATCCTGTTCCTGATGCTGGCCGACATGGGGCCGAACCTGGAGATGCTGGTGGTGACCATCTCGCTGGACAACCTGAGCTCCGGCATGGCCACCTCGGCGTTCGTCGCCTACCTGTCGAGCCTGACCAACCTGAAGTTCTCGGCCACCCAGTACGCGCTGCTCAGCTCGATCATGCTGCTGTTGCCGCGGCTGATCGGCGGTTACTCAGGGGTGATGGTGGAGAAGTTCGGCTACCACGACTTCTTCCTGATTACCGCGCTGCTGGGGGTCCCGACGTTGATCCTGATCGCCCTGCAGTGGCGTCAGGAGGCTGGGCGCGGCAAGCCCGCAGAAGTCCAGCCTACCGCCACCGAACAGCCGTGAACGGGGGGTGCCTGGCACCCCCGATTCATTCAGCCACAGCGCCCGCATCCGGCCGTGCGCCGACCACGAACCACAACGGCCATAGCGCCAACGCACCGGCCACGCTCGCCGCCAGGGCGAAGTGCAGCAGGCTCGCGCCCGCGCCGATCATCGCCAGCAAGGCGCCGCCCAACCCCAGCAAGGCGATGGTGATCATCCCCAGCATCGCCGAGACCAGGCCCTTGCTCTGCTCGCTGGAGAACAGCGTCATGCGGTACAGCACCGCGTTGGCCACGCCCAGGCCCAGGGCATACAGCGACATCCCCGCCACCACGCTGGTCACCGATGGCCACAGCCAGGTCGCCACGAGCATCAGGCACAAGCCCGCCAGGTAAGGCACCAGCGCACCGCGCACGAGCGTCGCCAGCGGGTAGCGGTCGGCGATCCGGTTGATGATCAGGTTGCCCATGATCAACCCGCCGAACACCGGCAGCTGCCACAGTGCGTAGGCCATCGTGCTCAGCCCTTCGTCATGGATCAGCAGCACCGGCGACAGGCCGATCCAGCCAATCAGCGGCAGGCCGACCAGGCCCAGCGCCGCGCTGCCGGCGACAAAGCGGCGGTTGCCCAGCAACTGGCCGTAACCGGCTAGCAACGGCAGCAGGTGGATCGGCGTGAACGGCAGGGTCGAGCCGTCCCGGCGCTCGACGCCGAGGGTTTCCGGCATCAACCGGTAGAGCAGCCCCCAGGTCAACACGGCACCCACGGCGAACGCCACGAACAGCCAGCGCCAATCCAGCCATTGCAGCATCAGGGTACCGACCAGCGGCCCGAGCAGCGGCGAGAGCAAGGCGATGTTCGCCAGCAAGGCCATCATGCGCACCGCATCGGCCTCGCTGAACGCTTCGTTGAGCGCCGGGTAGCTGACCGTGACGACAAAGCCCAGGCCGATGCCCTGCAGCAGGCGCAGCAGGTTGAACAGGCCGATGTCATGCACCCAGTAGGTGGCCAGGCAGGCCAGGCCGAAGAGGATGCAGCCGGACAGCAGCAACGGCCGCCGCCCATAACGGTCGGCCAGCGGGCCGATCAGCCATTGCAGGACCACCCCGCCGAGCAGGTACAGGTTCAGGGCGTGCGGGATGAACTCAGGGCTGGCGTTGAGCTCGCCGACCACCACCGGCATCGCCGGCATGACCGCGTCGCTGGCCAGATAGGTGAGCAGCTCGAACAGGGCCAGGGTCAGGCCGAACAACAAGGCTTGCCGAGGGGTGATGTGCAGCAATGGTTTCATGGTGAACGTCGTTGGGGTACGAAAAGGGTCAGGTTATATGCCAGAAGTGGGCGTTACTGGCTGTGAACAAGTGTAAGGAGGGACAAAAAAATGTAGGAGCGGGCTTGCCCGCGATGGCGTCAGACGCAGCAACAGGGTTGCTCGGTCGAACGTCATCGCGGGCAAGCCCGCTCCTACAGGGGCTTGCGCGGTTCGGCTGTTACGCGGCGGTTTCCTGCACCACGCGAATCACCCGCTGCGGAAACGGAATGTCGATGCCCTCGGCCTTGAGCCGGTCACGCGCATGCTCGTTGAGCATGAACATCACATCCCAGTAATCGGCAGTCTTCACCCACAGCCGCAAGGACACGGTAATCGAGCTGTCGCCCAGGGTCGAGATCACCGCCTGTGGCGCTGGCTCGGCCAGCACCCGCGGATCCTGCCCCAGCTCCAGCAGCACGTTGCGCGCCTTCTGCAGGTCGGCTTCGTAATCGACGCCGACATCGAACACCACCTTGCGCGTCGGCTGACGGTTGGTGTTGGTGATGATGCCGTTGGACAGGCTGCCGTTGGGCATGATCACCGTCTTGTTGTCGCCGGTACGCAGCACCGTGTGGAAGATCTGGATGCTGTCGACGGTGCCACTGACACCCTGCGCCTCGATCCAGTCACCGATACGGAACGGCCGGAACAGCAGGATCAGCACGCCACCGGCGAAGTTCGCCAGGCTGCCCTGCAAGGCCAGGCCGATGGCCAAGCCCGCGGCACCGATGGCGGCAACGAACGAGGTGGTCTCGATGCCGATCATCGACGCCACGCTGACCATCAACAGGACCTTCAGCACGATATTGGCCAAGGTGCTGATAAAGCCCTGCAGGGCCAGGTCCGAGTTACGCAGGCCCACCAGCTTGCCCAGGCGAGCGCTGAGCTTGTTGGTGATCCACCAGCCGACAGCCAGGGTCAGCAGCGCCAGCAGCACACGGCTGCCGTATTCCATTATCAAGGGGACCCAGGTCTGCGATTGGCGGACCAGCTGATCGACCTCAGCGTTCAAATCCATTGTCATCTCCTGATGCCTAGCGGCACATAACACAAACAGGCAAGCCGCAGGGTTTCAGCGGCCACTGGAAGCGATGGACCTCATCGGGCCAGCGATGTTCCTGACCGCTGCCTGATCAGTCGCGGAAGTTGTTGAACTGCAGCGGCATGTCGAATTCCTTGGCGCGCAAGGCGGCGATGGCCTCTTGCAGGTCGTCGCGCTTCTTGCCGGTAACGCGCACTTGCTCGCCCTGGATGGCGGCCTGGACCTTGAGCTTGGCGTCCTTGATGTGGGCGACGATCTTTTTCGCCAGCTCCTTGTCGATGCCCTCGCGGAAGGTCGCTTCCTGCTTCATTTCCTTGCCCGAGGCATAGGCGTCCTTGACCTCGAGGCACTTGACCTCGATCTTGCGCTTGACCAGCGCGCCGCGCAGGATGTCGATCATGGCTTCGAGCTGGAACTCGGCCTCGGCGGTGAGCAGGACGGTCTGGTCCTTGTCCTTGAATTCGAAGCTACCCTTACCTTTGAGGTCGTAGCGACGATCCAGCTCCTTGATGGCGTTGTCGACAGCGTTCTGCACTTCGTGCTTGTCCAGTTCCGATACCACGTCGAACGAAGGCATGGTGATTCTCCAAAATAGAAGCGCGCTCGGCATGGAGATGGAGCGCGGCGGGTTTGATGGTTAAAATGCGGGACACATTATAACGGGTTGCGAAACGCAGATGAGCAGCACCTGGCATATTCTCGGCGCCGGTAGCCTGGGCAGCCTCTGGGCGTGCCGGCTGGCACGCGCGGGCAAGGCGGTCCGGCTGATCCTGCGCGACCCGCAGCGCCTGGCGGCCTACCAGGCCGCAGGCGGCCTGACCCTGCTCGAACAGGACCAGGCGACGCACTTCGCCATCCCCGCGGAAACGGCGGCAAGCGGCGGCCCGATCCATCGCCTGCTGCTGGCCTGCAAGGCCTACGACGCCGCGCCGGCCCTGGCCCGCCTGGCACCGCGCCTGGCCGACGGGGCCGAGCTGGTGCTGCTGCAGAACGGCCTGGGCAGCCAGGACGAAGTGGCCGAGCAAGTGCCCCACGCACGCTGCATCTTTGCCTCCAGCACCGAGGGCGCGTTCCGCGAGGACGACTGGCGGGTGCGCTTTGCCGGGCATGGTTTCAACTGGCTGGGCGACCCGCTCAACAGCGGCCTGCCCGACTGGTTCGACGACCTGCACGAGGCGGGTATCCCGGCCGAGTGGACGGTGGACATCCTCACCCGGCTGTGGCGCAAGCTGGCGCTCAATTGCGCGATCAACCCGCTGACCGTGCTGCATGACTGCCACAATGGCGGCCTGCTCGAGCACCTCGGCGAGGTCGACGCCCTGTGTGCGGAACTTGCCGAACTGTTGCGCCGTTGCGGCCAGCCCGAAGCGGCCGAAGACCTCGGCGAGGAAGTGCAACGGGTGATCCTCGCCACGGCGGCCAACTACTCTTCGATGTACCAGGACGTGCGCCACGCGCGCCGCACCGAGCTGCACTACCTGCTCGGCCACGCCTGCCGCGCCGCCGCCCGTCATGGCCTGGCCCTGCCACGGCTGGAACAGCTGCGCCGGCGCCTGGTCGAAAACCTGCAGGCCCGCGGCCTGCCCAGCGACTGACGCCGCCCCCTCAACCGGAAATGGACACTGCCTTGCCGATGACCCTGCGCCAACGCCTGGACAACCTGCCGGTCGGGCAGAAACTGCTGGCGGCCCTGCTGGTGCTGCTGGTGACCATCCTGCTGGTGGCCAACCTGACGTTCATCAGCGCCGCCTACTGGATCACCCAGGAGAGCATGGCCCCGCAAGCCCTGCAGACCATCGGCCGGCTGGTGTCCAACCCGCAGCTCTCCGCCCGCGCCGGTGACTCGACAGAAACCGCCGAGGCCCTGCTCAAGGAGCTCGACAGTTACTCGCCGCTGCGCGCCGCCGCCGTCTACGGCAGCGACGGGCGCATGCTCGCGCAACTGCAGCATGGCGAGCCGCTGGCGTTGCCCAAGCGCTACCGCAACATCGATGGCTGGCGCCTGATGGAGTTTCGCAGCACCCAACTGATCCGCCTGCCGCGCGCCGCCAGCCCGCCGGCACACCTGCTGCTGGTCGCCAGCAGCGAGCTGCCGACCGCGTTCTATACCGGCACCCTGACCGCCAGCCTGGCGATCCTGGTGTTCAGCATCCTGCTCTGGCTGGTGGTCGCCCGGCAGATCAAGCGCCTGATCACCCAGCCGATCAACCAGCTCGAAGAGCTCAGCCGCCAGGTCACCCGTGAAGAGAGCTACGCGCTGCGCGCCAAGCGCGGCAACGACGACGAGATCGGCAGCCTGGCGAGTGCCTTCAATACCATGCTGTCGCGTATCGAAGCCCGCGAGCAGCAGCTCAAGCGCACCCGCGACGAGTTCCAGACCGCTTACGACCAGGCCCAGGGCCTGGCCGAGGAAACCCGCCACACCAACCGCAAGCTGGAGCTGGAAGTCCAGGTGCGCAGCAAGATCGAGAAAAAGCTCACGGGCTTCCAGAACTACCTGAACAGCATCATCGACTCGATGCCCTCGGCGCTGATCGCGCTGGACGAGCAGCTCTACGTGACCCAGTGGAACCACGAGGCCACGGTGCTCTCCGGGACGCCGCTGGACGAGGCGCTGAACCAGCCGATCTTCATTGCCTTCGAGCCGCTCAAGCCGTTCTTGCCGCAGCTCAAGGAGAGCGTCGAGAAGCACCGGGTGGCGAAGATCGAACGGGTCACCTGGCACAAGGACGACGAGTCCCGCCACTACGCCCTGACGTTCTACCCGCTGATGGGCGGCGGCGGCCGTGGCGTGGTGATCCGTATCGACGACATCACCCAGCGGCTGTCGCTGGAAGAGATGATGGTGCAGTCGGAGAAGATGCTCTCGGTCGGCGGCCTGGCGGCGGGCATGGCCCACGAAATCAACAACCCGCTCGGTGCGATCCTGCACAACGTGCAGAACATCCGCCGACGGCTGTCGCCGGAGCTGCCGCGCAACCAGGAGCAGGCCGCCGAGCTGGACATCGACCTGGCCGTGGTCAATCGCTACCTGGCGAGCCGCGAAGTGCCGCAGCTGCTCGATGGCATTCAGCAGGCCGGGGCACGGGCGGCAAAAATCGTCACCCACATGCTCAGTTTCAGCCGCTTGAGCAACCGCCAGCTGGCGCCCTGCGACTTGCCCGGGTTGATCGACCAGGCGGTGGAGATCGCCGGCAACGACTTCGACCTGGCGATCGGCTTCGACTTCAAGGGCCAGGCCATCGTCCGCCAGTTCGACCCGCGCCTGGGGCCGGTGCCGTGTACCGCCAACGAGCTGGAACAGGTGCTGCTCAACCTGCTGAAAAATGCCGCCCAGGCCATCCACCTGCGCCCGCAGCCGAGCGAGCCGGGGCGGATCATCCTGCGCACCCGGCTCAACCCGCCGTGGGCCGAGATCCAGGTCGAGGACAACGGCATCGGCATGCCCGAGGCCGTGCGCAAGCGCACCTTCGAGCCGTTCTTCACCACCAAGGAGATCGGCCAGGGCACCGGGCTCGGCCTGTCGGTCTCGTATTTCATCATTACCAATAACCACAAGGGGCAGATGGAGGTGCACTCCACCCCCGGCCAGGGGACCTGCTTTACCCTGCGCCTGCCCCTTGGCTCGCCCGTGCCGGCGGCACCGGCGAAAACGGAGGCATGACATGGGCTATCGCCTGTCGAAGATCTACACCCGTACTGGCGACAAAGGCGAAACCGGCCTGGGCGATGGACGCCGAGTGCCCAAGGACCATCCACGCATCGAGGCGATTGGCGAGGTCGACAGCCTCAACAGTCAGCTGGGGGTATTGCTGGCGGGCTTGAGCGAGGCGGGGCTGGAGGAGCTTATCGAGGTGTTGGCGCCCTGCCAGCACCGGCTGTTCGACCTTGGCGGGGAGCTGGCGATGCCCAGTTACCAGGCGCTGAAGCTGGCGGAGGTGGAGCGGCTGGAGGCCGTGATCGACCTGTGGAACGAGGAGCTGGGGCCGCTTGAGAACTTCATCATGCCCAGTGGCTCGATGCTGGTGGCACAGGCGCACGTGTGCCGCAGCCTGGCGCGCAGTGCCGAGCGGCGGTGTCAGGCGTTGAATGCGCTGGAGCCGTTGCAGGGGGTTGGGTTGGCGTATATCAACCGGCTTTCGGATCTGCTGTTTGTGGCAGCGCGGATCGTTGGGCGGCGACAAGGGGTGGCTGAGGTCTTGTGGCAGCCTGCGAGCAAGCCGCAGGGCTGAGAGTGCTGGGGCCGCTTCGCGGCCCTTCGCGGGCAAGCCCGCTCCCACAGGGACCGCGCCGCTCTGGAGATAAGCGCTAATCCTGTGGGAGCTGGCTTGCCTGCGAAGGGCCGCAAGGCGGCCCCTGGCACAGCCGGCTCAGACCTCAGGCCAGAACGCCCGAATCCCCGCCACACCCTGCGCCCCAACCTGCCAGGCACGCTCGCGGTGGTCAGCCCCCACGCCGCCCAGCAGGAACACCGGCCGGCTCGCAGTCTCGATCAACCGCTCAGCCTCCTCCCACCCCAGTGGCACCGCCTCGGGATGGGTCTGGGTCGCCTGCACCGGCGACAGGGTGAAAAAATCCACCCCCATCTGCTCAGCCAGGGCCAATTCTTCGGCACTGTGGCAAGACGCCGCCAACCAGCGGTGCGCCGGGAACGGCCGCCCCTTGGCAGCATACTTGCGCAGCTGCGCCGCCGTCAGGTGCCAGCCCGCCGCCGGGAAGTCGCCCAGCCACTCCAGCGGCCCCTTGAGCATCAACTGCGCCTTGCCCGCGCACAGCCCCACCGCATCCACCGCGACATCACGGTACTTGGGGTCGTACATGTCCGGCGCGCGCAGCTGAATCAGCTTGATGCCATTGGCCACGGCCTTCTGGATGCCCCGCAGCAATTGCGGGACTTCCAGGTCGTCCGGGGTGATCAGGTACTGATCCGGCAGACGGGCCGCCGCGACGATCGGCTTGTTCGCCTCGGGGAAGTCATACTGGTCCAGATCACGCGGGGCGACCCAGGCCAAGGGCTGACCCTCGACGCCATGAGGCTCGCCGGTAAACCCGTCGACTTCACGCACGTCCAGCAGTACCTGCTTGTCCGGGTAGTCGTGGCTGATCTTGATCAGCGGCCGCGAACGCGTGACCTCGATGCCGAGCTCCTCGCGCAGCTCACGGGCCAACGCCGCCTCGACGCCCTCGCCCGCCTCCAGCTTGCCCCCCGGGAACTCCCACAGGCCGCCCTGGTGCTGGCTGTCGGCACGCCGGGCAATCAGGATGCGCCCGTCGCCGCCACGGATCACCGCGGCCACTACATGAATCCGCTTCACCCTTCGCGCTCCGCCAGCCCGGCGCTCTGCCAGGCCTGGAACGCAGGCCACTGGTAGATCGCTTCGATGTAGCGGGCCGCTTCGGCCGGCACCTGCACCCGGTAGGTACGCAGGCGCACTGCCACCGGGGCGAAGAAGGCGTCGGCCAGGCTCGGCTTGCCGAACAGGAACGGGCCGCTGTCCTTGGCCGCCAGGCGGCATTCGGACCACAGGGCGACGATACGGTCGATGTCGACCTGCACGTCCAGCGGCACGTTCTCCAGCGCCTGATCACGCGACAGGTCGAACGGCATGGCACCGCGCAGGGCAAAGAAGCCGCTGTGCATCTGCGCGCAGGCCGAGCGCGCGTGGGCGCGAGCCGCCACGTCGGCAGGCCACAGCTGGGCGTCAGGATGCTGCTCGGCGAGGTACTCGGCAATTGCCAGCGAATCGGCGATCACGCCGTGCTCGGTCTGCAGCAGCGGGACTTTACCGGTAGCCGAAAACGCCAGCACGCGGGTGCGGGTGTCGGGCTGGTTGAGTTTGATCAGGGTTTCTTCGTAGGGGACGCCGGCCAGTTCAAGGGCCAGGGCGCCACGCAGCGACCAGGAGGAGTACAGCTTGTCGCCGATGATCAGGTGATAGCTCATGGGGGCAGCTCCATCAGGTGTGAAGCCCCTCGCGGAACAAGCCCCGCCCCCTGCTGCGTGGGAGCGGGCTGGCCCCGCGATGGGGCCTTGGGATCAGTCGATCAGGTGCGGTATTCGGCGTTGATCTTGACGTACTCGTGCGACAGGTCGGTGGTCCAGATGGTCTCGCTGCACTGGCCACGGCCGAGCTCGATGCGAATGGTGATCTCTTCCTGGGCCATGACCTTGGAGCCCTGCTCTTCGGTGTAGCTCGGGCTGCGACCGCCTTGGCTGGCGATGCACACGTCACCGAGGTAGACGTCGATCAGGCTGACGTCGAGCTGCGGTACGCCGGCACGGCCGACGGCAGCGAGGATGCGGCCCCAGTTCGGGTCGGAGGCGAACAGCGCAGTCTTGATCAGCGGCGAGTGGGCGACGGCGTAACCGACGTCCAGGCATTCCTGATGGTTGCCACCGCCGTTGACCTGCACGGTCACGAACTTGGTCGCGCCTTCGCCGTCACGGACGATGGCCTGGGCGACTTCCATGCAGACTTCGAACACCGCCTGTTTCAGGGCGTCGAACAGCTCGCCGCGAGGCTCGGTGACTTCGGCGACATTGGCCTTGCCGGTGGCGATCAGCATGCAGCAGTCGTTGGTCGAGGTATCGCCATCGATGGTGATGCGGTTGAACGACTTGTTGGCACCGTCGAGGATCAGGTCCTTGAGCACCGCTGGGGCGACCTTGGCGTCGGTGGCGATGTAGCCGAGCATGGTGGCCATGTTCGGGCGGATCATCCCGGCGCCTTTGCTGATGCCGGTCACGGTGATGGTCTGGCCGTCGAACTGGAATTGCCGGCTGGCACCCTTGGGCAGGGTGTCGGTGGTCATGATGCCGGTGGCGGCTTCGGCCCAGTGGTTTTCCGAGAGGTTGTCGAGGGCGGCCTGCAGCGCGCCTTCGATCTTCTCGACCGGCAGCGGCTCGCCGATCACGCCCGTGGAGAACGGCAGCACCGCCTCGGCAGCGACACCGGTCAGCTCAGCCAGCTTGGCGCAGGTGCGCTCGGCGGCGGCCAGGCCTGGCGCGCCGGTACCGGCGTTGGCATTGCCGGTGTTGGTCAGCAGGTAACGCACGCTGCCCTGCACCCGTTGCTTGGCGAGGATCACCGGCGCGGCGCAGAAGGCATTGAGGGTGAACACGCCGGCAACGCTGGAGCCTTCGGCGCAGCGCATTACCACGACGTCCTTGCGCCCAGGGCGCTTGATGCCCGCCGAAGCGATGCCGAGTTCGAAACCGGGAACCGGGTGCAGGGTGGGCAAAGGACCAAGACCAACAGCCATGAATGCGCTCCTAGAAAATATGTGCCGCACAAGATACGGCCAAGCTTGAGATGGAACAACGCCGCGAAGGTCGAAGCCCTTCGCGGCGCAGTAGTTCAGTTGTCAGGGTGCAGCAGGAACGGCTCGATCACTCGATCTGGCCGTGGCAATGCTTGAACTTCTTGCCCGAACCACACCAGCACGGCTCGTTGCGGCCCAGCTTCAGGTCATTGCGCACCGGCGCGGCGGCCACTGCCACTTCAGCGCCCTCCTCGTTCAGTTCGTTCAGCTCGCTTTCCAGGCCCGGTGCCGGGGCGTGCTGGAACTGCATGCGCTGGGCCAGTTCTTCGGCATCGCGACGCAGGCGGGCTTCTTCTTCGATCGGGTCTTCGCGGCGGACCTGGACGTGCGAGAGCACACGGATGGCATCGCGCTTGATCGACTCGAGCAGCTCCTGGAACAGGGTGAAGGATTCGCGCTTGTACTCCTGCTTCGGGTTCTTCTGCGCATAACCGCGCAGGTGGATACCGTGACGCAGGTGGTCCATGGTCGACAGGTGGTCTTTCCACAGGTCGTCGAGTACGCGCAGGAGGATCTGCTTCTCGAAGGTGCGCAAGGCCTCTTCGCCAGCCTGGTCTTCCTTCTCGTTGTAGGCGCTGGTGATCTCGTTCAGGAGCTTCTCGCGCAGGGTCTCTTCGTAGAGGTGATCGTCCTCGTCGAGCCACTGCTGGATCGGCAGCTTGATCCCGAAGTCGCTCGACAGCGAAGCCTCGAGACCGGCCACGTCCCACTGCTCTGGCAGCGATTGCGGCGGGATGTGCTGGCTGATGGTGCTGTCGAGCACTTCCTGGCGGAACTCGGCAATGGTGTCACCAATGTTCTGCGCAGCCAGCAGGCTGTTGCGCATGTGGTAGATCACCTTACGCTGTTCGTTGGCCACGTCATCGTATTCGAGCAGCTGCTTGCGGATGTCGAAGTTGCGCCCTTCGACCTTGCGCTGGGCTTTTTCGATGGCGTTGGTGACCATGCGGTGCTCGATGGCCTCGCCGGACTGCATGCCCAGCGCCTTCATGAAGTTCTTCACCCGGTCAGAGGCGAAGATACGCATCAGGCTGTCTTCCAGCGACAGGTAGAAGCGGCTGGAGCCCGGGTCACCCTGACGACCGGAACGGCCGCGCAGCTGGTTGTCGATCCGGCGCGATTCGTGACGCTCGGAGGCGATCACGTGCAGGCCACCGGCCTCGATCACCTGCTGGTGACGCTTCTGCCAGTCGGCCTTGATCTGGGCGATCTGCTCGGCGGTCGGGCTTTCCAGCGCGGCGACTTCCGATTCCCAGTTACCGCCCAGGAGGATGTCGGTACCACGGCCGGCCATGTTGGTGGCGATGGTCAGGGCACCCGGTGCGCCTGCCTGGGCAATGATCTCGGCTTCTTTTTCGTGGTACTTGGCGTTGAGGACCTTGTGCTCGATGCCTTCCTGCTTGAGCAGGGCGGACATGTGCTCGGAGGTCTCGATGGTCGCGGTACCGACCAGCACCGGGCGACCGGTGGCCATGCTCTCTTTGATGTCCGCGATGATCGCCAGGTACTTCTCTTCGGCGGTCAGGTACACCAGGTCGTTGAAGTCTTTACGCGCCAACGGCTTGTTCGGCGGGATGACCATCACGTTGAGGGCGTAGATCTGGGCGAACTCGAACGCTTCGGTGTCAGCGGTACCGGTCATGCCGGACAGCTTGTTGTAGAGGCGGAAGTAGTTCTGGAAGGTGGTCGAGGCCAGGGTCTGGCTCTCGGCCTGGATATTCAGGTTCTCTTTCGCCTCGATGGCCTGGTGCAGGCCTTCGGACAGGCGACGACCCGGCATGGTCCGGCCGGTGTGTTCGTCGATCAGCAGGACCTGGCCGTCCTGGACGATGTACTCGACGTTGCGGTTGAACAGCTTGTGCGCGCGCAGGCCGGCGTAGACGTGGGTCAGCAGGCCCAGGTTGTGCGCCGAATAGAGGCTCTCGCCCTCGGCCAGCAGGCCGGCCTGGGTGAGCATCTCTTCGATGAACTGGTGGCCGGATTCGTTGAGTTCGACCTGGCGGGTCTTCTCGTCGATCGAGTAGTGGCCTTCCTGGGTGACCTGGCCTTCGACTTCTTCGATGTGCTGGGTCAGGCGCGGGATCAGGCGGTTGATCTCGATGTACAGCTTGGAGCTGTCTTCGGCCTGGCCGGAGATGATCAACGGGGTCCGCGCTTCGTCGATGAGGATCGAGTCGACTTCGTCGATCACGGCGAAGTTCAGCTCACGCTGGAACTTCTCTTCGACGCTGAACGCCATGTTGTCGCGCAGGTAGTCGAAACCGAATTCGTTGTTGGTGCCGTAGGTGATGTCGGCGGCATAGGCGGCGCGCTTCTCTTCCGGCGGCTGGAAGGCCGAGACGATGCCCACGGACAGGCCGAGGAACTCGTACAGCGGGCGCATCCAGTTGGCGTCACGGCGGGCCAGGTAGTCGTTGACCGTGACCACGTGCACGCCCTTGCCGGACAATGCGTTGAGGTACACGGCCAGGGTACCGACCAAGGTCTTGCCTTCACCGGTACGCATTTCTGCGATCATGCCCTCGTGCAGGGTCATGCCGCCGATCAGCTGCACATCGAAGTGGCGCATGCCCATCACGCGCTTGCCGGCCTCACGGGCCACGGCAAAGGCTTCAGGCAGCAGTTGGTCGAGCGTTTCGCCTTTGGCCAGGCGCTCTTTGAACTCTGCGGTCTTGCCCCGCAGCTGCTCGTCGGAGAGGGCCAACATCTTCTCTTCGAAGGCATTGACGGTGGTTACCGTCTTGAGCAGGCGTTTGATTTCACGCTCGTTCTTGCTTCCAAAAAGTTTTTTTAACAAAGGCGCAAACATATCGGCAGGATCTTCCACACTTAGGGATGGAGGGCGGCCCCATGAGTCGCCCGAGCAGCCCTTGGGCCGCATGCGAACGAGCATTCTACCCGGAAACGATGGTGAGGAAAGTGGTGGATTTCCACGATGCTGGCACAGCGCTAGGGTGGGGACGTCTCTAACATAAGGACTTTTTTTCCAAGTTCAAGGTGTAGCGAAGATGAAAGCTATTGAGAATGACTCTCGCCCCTGAACATCCCGCTGCCCGCTGCCCACGTGGGGGTGGGCTCGCCCGGCGATGAGGCCGGCACTGTCAGTACAAATTCAGTGTTCTGTTACCATGACGATTCTGTAACTTCCTGCGTACCCCCATGGCCTACAAACCTTCGCCCGCCCGGCCACCGGCCGCGCTCCTGCGTGGCGCCCGGCCCTTGCGCCTGCTGCTCAACCAGGCCGAACGCCTGGTGCATCTGCAGCGCCTGCTGGAAAGCCAGCTGCAGCCGGCCGCCCGCGCCCATTGCCATGTGGCGTCGTGGCGCGATGGCGTGTTGCTGCTGGTGGTCACCGATGGGCACTGGGCGACGCGCCTGCGCTATCAACAGAAGCGCTTGCAGCGCCAGTTGCTGGAGCTGGAGGTGTTCGGCAATTTGCGCCGGATCCTGTTCAAGGTACAGCCGCCGATGACCCCGGCCAAACGCGCGGGCCACGCGCCGGAGCTGTCCAGCGAAGCCGCCGAGAGCATTCGCGATACCGCCGAGGGGATCAGTGATCCCAAGCTGCGGGCAGCGCTGGAGCGTTTGGCTGGGCATGCCAAGCCTAAAGAGCCGCGCTGATCGGGATCGTGAATTGTGGGCGATAGCCCCCTCCCCTTTACGGCGCCTGGGCTGGCGTCATCTTCGATAGTGGCATGGTCGGTGGATATTCGGGCCTCTTCACGGGGCAAGCGGGCTCCCACAGGATCTCCGTTGACCGAAAGAGCGACGCTATCCTGTGGGAGCGGGCTTGCCCCGCGAAAGAGGCCGGAACTGCCAATGCAAATTCTGGCGCTGACGCGCTGTACCGCCCTTATAAACAAGCGAGAGCGCAGCGATTCGCCAGCCGTTGCCCTGGCCCTTGATCTGGCTTGTGATCTTGATCTACCGCGACTTCAGGAGGCCGAACGCAGGTCTTGCGAAGCGAGGTGACGGCCAGGAAGGCCGGCAAGGGCTGCGGGCCAGGAAGGCGCGTACAGCCCGGTCCTCGCGGGAGCAAGGCCGGAGTGAGGGAACCCGCAGCGCAGCGGAGGGCCGTATGTAGGAGCAAGCGGTTTTTGGTTACTTTTTTCCAAGAAAAAAAGTGACCCGCCGTAAGGGCGGAAGGGGCCAGTAACCGCACCACAACGAACGGATATGCTCACCAGCCCCAGCCCCAGCCCCCCCCACAAAAACCCAATAAAAAGGCCACCCGAAGGTGGCCTCAATGAACTAGAGAGTGTTCGAACTTACACGGCCGCAACAGGGCGCATATAAGAGATCGGTGCCGTACTGGCATCTTCGAAAGTGACCACTTCCCAGGCATCGGTCTCGGCGATCAGCTTGCGCAACAGTTGGTTGTTCAGCGCGTGCCCGGACTTGAAGCCCTTGAACTCGCCGATCAGGCTGTTGCCCAGCAGATACAGGTCGCCGATGGCGTCGAGGATCTTGTGTTTGACGAATTCGTCTTCGTAACGAAGGCCGTCTTCGTTGAGCACGCCGGTCTCGTCGACGACGATGGCGTTCTCGACACTGCCGCCCAACGCAAGGTTGTGCTTGCGCAGGTACTCGATGTCACGCATGAACCCGAAGGTCCGTGCGCGGCTGACTTCCTTCACGAACGAGGTGCTGGAGAAGTCGACACTGGCGCTCTGGGTCCGGCCGCTGACGACCGGGTGATCGAAGTCGATCTCGAAGCTCACCTTGAACCCTTCGAAAGGCAGGAAGGTAGCGCGCTTGTCGCCGTCCTCCACTGTCACTTCACGCAGGATGCGGATGAATTTCTTGGCTGCGTCCTGCTCTTCCAGGCCGGCAGACTGAATCAGGAATACGAAAGGTCCGGCGCTGCCATCCATGATCGGCACTTCCGAGGCGGAGAGCTCGACGTAGGCGTTATCGATGCCCAGACCCGCCATGGCGGAGAGCAAGTGCTCGACCGTATCGACCTTGACGTCACCGTTGACCAACGTCGTCGACATGGTTGTCTCGCCGACGTTGGCCGCGCGAGCCGGGATCTCGACCACAGGGTCAAGGTCGGCGCGGCGGAAGACGATGCCGGTATCCACAGGCGCAGGCTTGAGGGTCAGGTAGACCTTCTCACCGGAGTGCAGGCCGACGCCTGTGGCACGGATAATATTCTTCAGGGTGCGTTGTTTAATCATGGCATTGGCCGCTTCAGCGCAAATTGCGAACTGGTATCAACAAAGGCTGGGGATGATAACAGACCCGACCTTTGCTGAATACCAATCACCTTTATACCCCTGATAAATTCCATCAATCAGCCTGGCGACGCAGGAAAGCCGGGATATCCAGGTAGTCCAAGTCATCCTGAGGGTTCAGTTTAGCTGCTGCGGCGGCACCTGCATGCGCCTGGTTGCGCATCACGGTAGGACGCTCCAGGTCGCGGTAGTTGACCGCTGGCTGCTCTTGACGGGCCGGGGCCGGGTTGGACGCCTCGTAGGCCGCGTGCGCGGTCTGCAGGGTGTTGTCGACGACCTTGACCGGCTTCTCGATGCGCGCACCCAGGCCAGTGGCGACCACGGTGACGTGCAGCTCGTCGCGCATGTCCGGGTCGATCACGGTACCCACCTTGACCATCGCGTGGTCGGAGGCGAAGGCCTCGATGATGCTACCGACGTCGGAGTACTCGCCCAGGGACAGGTCGGGACCGGCGGTGATGTTCACCAGGATACCGCGTGCACCCTGCAGGTTGACGTCTTCGAGCAGCGGGTTGCGGATCGCAGCCTCGGTGGCCTCGCGCGCACGGTTCGGGCCGCTGGCGCAGCCAGTACCCATCATCGCCATGCCCATCTCGCTCATCACGGTACGCACGTCGGCGAAGTCGACGTTGATCATGCCCGGACGTTTGATGATGTCGGAGATACCGCGCACCGCACCGGCGAGCACGTCGTCCGCCTTGGCGAAGGCAGACAGCAGGCTGGCGTCCTTGCCGAGAATGGTCAGCAGCTTCTCGTTGGGGATGGTGATCAGCGAGTCGACGCTCTCGGCCAGCATGCGGATGCCTTCATCGGCGATCTGCATGCGCTTGCGGCCTTCGAACGGGAACGGACGGGTCACCACGGCAACGGTGAGGATGCCCATTTCCTTCGCCACTTCGGCGATGATCGGCGCCGCACCGGTACCGGTACCGCCACCCATGCCGGTGGTGATGAAGACCATGTTGGTGCCTTGCAGCACTTCAGCGATGCGCTCACGGTCTTCCAGCGCGGCCTGACGGCCGACTTCCGGGTTGGCACCGGCACCCAGACCGCGGGTGACCCCGGTACCCAGTTGCAGGATGGTACGCGCACCGATGTTTTTCAGCGCTTGAGCATCAGTGTTGGCGCAGATGAATTCCACGCCTTCGATGCTGCTCTTGACCATGTGGTTGACGGCGTTGCCGCCGCCACCGCCGACGCCGATCACTTTGATGACCGGACTTTGCGGGACGTTGTCTACGAGCTCGAACATTTTCCCTCTCCTTACAGTTCTCTAGTTGTTGCGCCTACCACTACTGCTTTGAAACTTAGAAATTGCCCTGGACCCAACGCTTGAATCGCTCGAGCACTGGGGCCTTCGGTTCATCGCCATAGCTGTTGCTGCTGCTGTTGCTGTGACCGGTCAGGATCAGGTCCTCGGACTGCTTGAGCAGGCCGTAGGTGAGCAGACCCACGCCGGTGGAATAGATCGGGTTGCGCACCACGTCGCTCAGCCCCCGAACGCTGTGCGGTACGCCCAGGCGTACCGGCATGTGGAAGATTTCCTCGGCCAGTTCCACGGCCCCTTCCATCTTCGAGGTGCCGCCGGTGAGGACGATGCCCGCAGGCACCAGGTCTTCATAACCGCTGCGGCGCAGCTCAGCCTGGATCAGGGTGAACAGCTCGTCGTAACGCGGCTCGACCACTTCGGCCAAGGCCTGACGCGACAGCTCGCGCGGCGGACGGTCGCCGACGCTCGGCACCTTGATGGTTTCGCCGGCACCGGCCAGCTTGGCCAGCGCGCAGGCGTAGCGAATCTTGATTTCTTCGGCGTACTGGGTGGGTGTCCGCAGGGCCATGGCGATGTCGTTGGTGACCTGGTCGCCGGCGATCGGGATCACCGCGGTGTGACGGATCGCGCCTTCGGTGAAGATGGCGATGTCGGTGGTACCGCCACCGATGTCGACCAGGCACACGCCCAGCTCTTTTTCGTCATCGGTGAGCACCGAGTAGGCCGAAGCCAGCTGCTCGAGGATGATGTCGTCGATTTCCAGGCCGCAGCGGCGCACGCACTTCTCGATGTTCTGCGCGGCGTTGACGGCGCAGGTGACCACGTGGACCTTGGCTTCCAGGCGCACGCCGGACATGCCCAGCGGCTCACGGACGCCTTCCTGGTTGTCGATCACGTAGTCCTGCGGCAGGGTGTGCAGCACCCGCTGGTCAGCCGGGATGGCCACGGCCTGGGCGGCGTCGAGCACGCGCTCGAGGTCGGCGGCGCTGACTTCGCGGTCGCGGATGGCGACGATGCCGTGGGAGTTGAGGCTGCGGATGTGGTTACCGGCAACACCGACGAAGGCCGAGTGGATACGGCAGCCCGCCATCAGCTGGGCCTCTTCGACGGCGCGCTGGATCGACTGCACGGTCGACTCGATGTTGACCACCACGCCCTTCTTCAGGCCGCGGGACGGGTGGGTGCCGATACCGACGATCTCCAGGGTACCGTCTTCGCCGACTTCACCCACCAGCGCCACCACCTTGGAGGTGCCGATGTCCAGCCCGACGATCATTTTGCCGCTATGCGCGTTTGCCATGGTCCTGCCTCTCTCTAATTCTTCGCAACGGCGGGTTGGGCCGTCGTCGGTGCAATCGGTTCCCGCCAGCCAACAGCCAATCCGTTGGCGTAGCGCAGATCAACGCGGGCGATGTTGGTGATCTGCTCTTTGAGTGTCTTGTCGTAAATGGCAATGAAACGGCGCATCTTCTCCACCAGATGGTCGCGCCCCAACAGCAGCTCGATGCCCGGCCCGGCGCTGCCTGCGCCGGTGGTCAGGAACCAGCTGCCACGCTCGCGCAACTCCAGGCGAGCGATGGAAAAGCCCATGGGGCGGAGCATCTGGCTCAATACCTGATACTGCTGCATGACTTGTTGCTGAGCCCGCTGCGGCCCGAACAGCTGCGGCAGGTGCTCATAGTTGGCCAGCTCGCGCGGGGTGAACGCCTGGCCCTGGTTGTTGAGCAAGGCCTCCGCGCCCCAGCGCGCCACGGGCAGCTGTTCTTCGAGGCGGATCACCACTTCGTCCGGCCACACCCGCCGTACTTCGGCATGGGCGATCCATGGCATCTGCTCGAGCTCGGCGCGCATGGCGCTGAGGTCGACACTGAAGAAGCTCGCCGCCGTGAACGGTGCAATACGCTGCTGCACCGCCTGCTGGCTGATGTAGCTGAGGTCGCCCTGCACGGCGATCTTGGTGATCGGCCGGTCGGCATACGGCATCAGGCGCACCGCGCCTTCGTAGGCGGCAAAGCCCGCAGCGACCAGTAGCACCGGCCACAGCAAGCGCTTGAAGACGCTGAAGTTGGCCTTCGGCAGGCGCGCCGACATCGGCTCCTGAGCGACCATTCGGCTGGCACCACGCGGCACCGGCTTGTGACGGCCGGGTACGGGTGGCTGCTGACGGAGCATCGCGCCTTGCATGATGGTTAACCTCGCGTCGCTACGCTGTCGGCCAGGATCGCCAGCACCAGTTGCTGGAAGTCCAGGCCGGCCGCGCGGGCCGCCATGGGCACCAGGCTATGATCCGTCATGCCCGGTGCGGTGTTGACTTCGAGCAGCCAGAAACGGCCTTGCTCGTCCTGCATCACGTCCAGCCGGCCCCAGCCTTCGATGCCGATGGCATCGCAGGCGCGCGCGGTCAGGTCGATCAGTTCCTGTTCCTTGACAGCGTCCAGGCCGCACGGGATGCGGTACTGGGTGTCATTGGCGATGTACTTGGCGTCGTAGTCGTAGAACACGTGCGGGGTGCCCAGCGCGATCGGCGGCAGCACCTGGCCACGCAGCACCGCGATGGTGAACTCCGGGCCGTGAACCCATTGCTCGACCAGCACTTGCGAATCGTAGTGGGCAGCGTCCTTCCAGGCAGCGATCAGCTCCTGCTCGCTATTCACCTTGGCCATGCCGATGCTAGAGCCTTCATGGGCAGGTTTGACGATCAGCGGGAAGCCCAGTTCCGTACTGGCCAACACACAGTCCTGCTCGCTGGCCAGCACGGCGTGGCGCGGGGTCGGAATACCCAGGCTCTGCCACACCTGCTTGGTGCGCAGTTTGTCCATCGCCAGCGCCGAGGCGAGGATGCCGCTGCCGGTGTAGGGAATGCCCAGGCACTCCAGCAGGCCTTGCATGCTGCCGTCTTCACCGCCACGACCGTGGAGGATGATGAAGGCGCGGTCGATCTTCTCGCTCTGCAGGCGCGCCAGCAGGTCGTCGCCGACATCGATGCCGACCACGTCGACACCGGCGCTGGTCAGTGCCTCGAGCACCGCGGCGCCGGATTTCAGCGACACCTCACGCTCGGCGCTCTTGCCGCCATAGAGCACGGCGACGCGGCCGAACGCCTTGGCGTCCAGGGTCGAGTGCAATGTGTCGTAGGCGGTGGTCATTTGGACTTCTCCTGCTGGGCGACGGCGCCGGCGAACAGTGGGCTTTTCATCAGTTGTGGGGCGAGGCCGCCGATATCACCGGCACCCTGGCACAGCAGGATGTCGCCGGCGCGCAGCAGCGGCTTGACCAGCGGCGCCAGCTCGACGCCGCGCTCGATGTAGATCGGGTCGAGCTGACCGCGCTGGCGGATGCTGTGGCACAGCTGACGGCTGTCGGCACCGGGGATCGGCTCTTCGCCGGCCGGGTAGACTTCCATCAGCAGCAGCACGTTGGCGTCGGCCAGGACCTGGACGAAATCGTCGTAGAGGTCGCGGGTGCGGCTGTAGCGGTGCGGCTGGTAGACCATCACCAGGCGCCGGCTCGGCCAGCCGCCACGCACGGCCTTGATCACCGCGGCGACTTCGGTCGGGTGGTGGCCGTAGTCGTCGACCAGCATCACGCTGCCGCCGTCGACCGGCAGCTCGCCGTAGACCTGGAAGCGTCGACCGACGCCCTGGAAGCCCGACAGCCCCTGGACGATGGCGGCATCGGTGATGCCCTCGTCAGTGGCGATGGCGATGGTCGCCAAGGCGTTGAGCACGTTGTGGTTGCCCGGCATGTTGACCGACACGTCGAGCGGCTCGCAGTCGCGACGCAGCACCGTGAAGTGGGTCTGCATGCCCTGCTGGCGCACGTTGATGGCGCGGATGTCGGCCTCTTCGCTGAAGCCATAGGTGACCGTCGGGCGTTTGACCTGCGGCAGGATCTCGCGCACCACCGGGTCGTCCAGGCACATCACCGCCAGCCCATAGAACGGCAGGTTGTGCAGGAACTCGACAAAGGTCTTCTTCAGCTTGTTGAAGTCGCCTTCGTAGGTGGCCATGTGGTCGGCGTCGATATTGGTGACCACGGCAACCATTGGCTGCAGGTGCAGGAAGCTCGCGTCGCTCTCGTCGGCTTCGGCGATCAGGTAGCGGCTGGCGCCCAGCTGAGCGTTGGTGCCGGCAGCGGTCAGGCGGCCGCCGATGACGAACGTCGGGTCCAGGCCACCGGCCGCGAACACCGAGGCCAGCAGGCTGGTGGTGGTGGTCTTGCCGTGGGTACCGGCCACCGCGATGCCGTGGCGATAGCGCATCAGCTCGGCGAGCATCTCGGCACGCGGCACCACCGGAATGCGCCGCTCGAGTGCGGTGGCGACTTCCGGGTTGGCCGGGTTGATCGCGCTGGACACCACCAGCACATCGGCGTTGGCGGCGTTCTCGGCGCGGTGGCCGACGAAGATTTCGGCGCCAAACGACTTCAGGCGCTCGGTCACCGGCGACGCCTTGAGGTCGGAGCCGGAGACTTCATAGCCCAGGTTGAGCAGCACTTCGGCGATGCCGCACATGCCCACGCCGCCGATACCGACGAAGTGGATACGGCGGATACGGCCCATTTTTGGCTGTGGCATGGCTTTCTGGGTTTCAACCATGGGCCACCTCCAGGCAGATATCGACCACGGTGCTGGTTGCGGCAGGCTTGGCCAGGCGCCGTGCGGTGCCAGCCATGGTGTTGAGTTTCTCGGGTTGCATCAGCACCTCGTTCAGGCGTTCAGCGAGCTGCGCTGCGCCAGTTGTCGCTTGTGGCATGAGGAAGGCAGCGCCTTCCCGAGCCAGATAATGGGCGTTGTGGGTCTGGTGGTCGTCGATCGCGTGGGGCAAGGGCACCAGCATCGAAGGCAGGCCTGCCGCCGCGAGTTCGCTGACGGTCAGGGCACCGGCCCGGCACACCACCATGTCAGCCCAGCCATAGGCATGGGCCATGTCCTTGATGAACGGCTCGACCTGAGCCTCGACCCCGGCCTCGCGATAACGCTCGGCGGTGATCGGCGCGTGCTGCTTGCCAGCTTGGTGGAACACCTCTGGCCGCAGCGCCGCAGACACCTCTGACAGGGCCTTAGGTAGCAATTTGTTCAATGGTTCCGCACCCAGGCTGCCACCGAGCACCAATAGCCGTGCGCGGCGCTCGGCCAGCGGCGCGCGCAGGCCCTCGAGGAACAGTTCCGGGCGCACCGGGTTGCCGGTGGTGCGACGTTTGTCGCTGGCCGGGAAGGTGTCCGGAAACGCTTCGCAGACGCGCGCCGCCAGTGGCACCAGCAGGCGATTGGCGGTACCGGCGCGGGCGTTCTGCTCGTGGATCACCAGCGGTACGCCGCACAGCTTGGCCGCCACGCCGCCTGGGCCGGTGACGTAACCGCCGAAACCGATCACGCAGACCGGCTGCAAACGGGCGATGATCTTGCGCGCCTGGAGCACGGCCTTGATCAGGGTGAACGGCGCCTTGAGCAGCGACAGCTTGCCCTTGCCGCGCAGGCCCGTGACCTGGATCAGGTGCAGCGGCAAGCCGGCCTGCGGCACCAGCTCGTTCTCGATGCCGCGCGGGGTGCCCAGCCAGTGCACGCTGTAGCCACGCGCCTGGAACTCGCGCGCGCAGGCCAGCGCCGGGAACACATGCCCGCCGGTGCCGCCCGCCATGATCAGTACGTTCTTGCCGTCAGCGGCCATGTGGGCTCTCCTCGGCAAAATCGCTCTCGTTGAATTCGTGCTCTTCGCTGCCCAGGTGCGTGCGACTCTCCCACTCGATCCTCAGCAACAGCCCGACACAGGCGCAGCAGATCACCAGCGAGCTGCCGCCGTAACTGAGGAACGGCAAGGTCAAGCCCTTGGTCGGCAGCAGGCCGACGTTCACCCCGATGTTGATCAGGAACTGGCCGATCCACAGGAACGCCAGGCCAAAGGCCATGTAGGCGGCAAAGAACTGCTTGGCTTTTTCGGCCCACAGGCCGATGTACAGGGCGCGCACGGTGACGAACACGAACAGCGCCACGGTGCACAGGGTGCCGACCACGCCGAGCTCTTCGGCAAGCACCGAGAAGACGAAGTCGGTGTGCGCTTCAGGCAGGTAGAACTGCTTCTGCACACTGTTGCCCAGGCCGACGCCGAGCCACTCGCCGCGGCCAAAGGCAATCAGTGCCTGGGTCAGCTGGTAGCCGGAGCCGAACTGATCCGACCAGGGGTCGGTAAAGGTGATCAGCCGCGCCATCCGGTAGGGCTGCGCCTGCACCAGGACAAACACCGCGACCACCGCCAGCACCACCATCAGCGAGAAGCGGAACAGCCCCACCCCGCCGAGGAACAGCATCGCCGCCGCCGCGCCCATCATCACCACGGTGGCGCCGAAGTCTGGCTCCATCAGCAGCAGGCCCGCCATCGGCAGCAGCACGATGAACGGCTTGAAGAAGCCCATCCAGCTCTCGCGCACTTCCTGCTGGCGACGCACCAGGTAGCCGGCCAGGTAGATGACCACGAAGACCTTGGCGATCTCCGACGGCTGCACGTTGAAGAAGCTGAAACCGATCCAGCGCATCGAACCGTTCACTTCACGGCCGATGCCCGGCACCAGTACCAGGAACAGCAGGCCGAAGGCGCCCAGCAGCATCAGGAAGCCCATGCGCTGCCAGGTGGCGATCGGTACCAGCATGGTCATGCCGCAGGCAACCAGGCCGATGGCCACGTAAATCAGGTGGCGGAACATGTGGTAGAGCGGATTGCCCGACTGCACCGCGGCCACTTCCGAGGACGCCGAGGTGATCATCACCAGGCCCAGGCCGAGCAGCGCCAGGCAGCCGGCGAGGAAAGCGAAATCGAGGTCGATGCCACGGCCACTGATCAGTGGCGACGGGTACGGCTTGAGGATGCCGAAGATCATGCCAGCCCCTCCGCCGCCTGGGCGAACAGGCGCCCACGCTCTTCGAAGTTCTTGAACATGTCGAGGCTGGCGCAGGCGGGCGAGAGCAGCACGGCGTCGCCGGGCTGGGCCAGTGCAGCGCATTGCTGCACGGCCTCGTCCAGGGTCTGCACGCGCACCTGCTGCACCTGCTCGCCCAGCGCCTGGCCGAGGCGTTCGGCATCGCGGCCGAGCAGCACCACGGCGCGGCAGTAGCGCGCGACGGGCTCACGCAGGGCGGCGAAGTCGGCACCCTTGCCGTCACCGCCGGCGATCAGCACCAGCTTGCCTTCGATGTCGGCGCCCAGGCCTTCGATGGCCGCCAGCGCGGCACCGACGTTGGTCGCCTTGGAGTCGTCGTACCAGTGGGCGCCGTTGCGCTCGCGCACCCATTGGCAACGGTGGGCCAGGCCCGCGAACTCGCGCAGGGCTTCGAGCATCGGCGCGAACGGCAGGCCGACCGCGTGGCCGAGGGCCAGGGCGGCCAGGGCGTTGCTCTGGTTATGCGCGCCCCGCACTTTCAGCTCGCGCGCTGGCATCAGGTTGTCGAACTCGAACGCCAGCCATTTTTCGCCGTCGACTTCACGCAGGCCAAAGGCCTTGAAGTCCGGCGCATTCAAGCCAAAGCTCCAGCACGGGCGGCCTTCGACCGGCAACGGCCGGCTGAGGGCGTCCTGGCGGTTCACCACCACCTGGTTGGCACCGCGGAAGATCCGGTGCTTGGCCAGGTGATAGGCCGGCAGGCCGCTGTAGCGGTCCATGTGGTCTTCGCTGATATTGAGCACGGTGGCCACTTCGGCGTTCAGCTGATCGGTGGTTTCCAGCTGGAAGCTGGACAGCTCCATCACGTACAGCTCGACCCTGTCGTCGAGCAGGTCCAGCGCCGGGGTACCCAGGTTGCCGCCGACCGCCACGCGCTTGCCGGCCTTGGCCGCCATCTCGCCGACCAGGGTGGTCACCGTGCTCTTGGCGTTCGAGCCGCTGATGGCGATGATCGGCGCCTTGGCGTTGCGCGCGAACAGCTCGATGTCGCCGGACAGCTTCACGCCACGCGCGGCCGCCTGCTGCAGGGCCGGCGTGGCCAGGGCCAGGCCCGGGCTGACGTAGAGCTCGTTGGCGCGGCAGAGGAAGTCCACGTCCAGCTCGCCACAGCGTACTTCCACCTGCGGGTAGTCACGGCGCAGGGTGTCCAGTTCCGGCGGTTGCTCGCGGGTGTCGGCGACCGCAAAGGCAATGCCCCGGCTCGCCAGGAAGCGAACCAGGGACATGCCGCTCTTGCCGAGGCCGACAACGATGCGGAATTGGTCGGAAGCGATCAGTGACACGCGCGTCTACCTCAGTTTCAGGGTTGCAAGGCCGATAAGCACCAGGATCACGGTGATGATCCAGAAGCGGACGATCACCCGTGGCTCGGGCCAACCCTTGAGTTCAAAGTGGTGGTGGATCGGCGCCATGCGGAACACCCGCTTGCCGGTCAGTTTGAAGGAGGCGACCTGGATCACCACCGACAGGGTTTCCATGACGAACACGCCGCCCATGATGAACAGGACGATTTCCTGGCGCACGATCACCGCGATGGTGCCCAGCGCGGCGCCCAGCGCCAGTGCGCCGACGTCGCCCATGAACACCTGAGCCGGATACGTGTTGAACCACAGGAAGCCCAGCCCGGCACCGATCAGCGCGCCGCAGAACACGATCAGCTCGCCGGCACCCGGCACGTAAGGGATCAGCAGGTACTCGGCGAACTTCACGTTACCCGACAGGTAGCAGAAGATGCCCAGCGCGCCGCCGACCATCACTGTCGGCATGATCGCCAGGCCATCGAGCCCGTCGGTCAGGTTGACCGCGTTGCTCGAGCCGACGATGACGAAGTAGGTCAGCACCACGAAGCCGATGCCCAGGGCAATCGTGACGTCCTTGGCGAACGGTACGATCAGCGTGGTTTCGACGCTGGTCGGTGCGGTCATGTAGAGGAACACCGCAGCGCCGAGGCCGAACACCGACTGCCAGAAGTACTTCCAGCGGCTCGGCAGGCCACGCGAGTTCTTTTCGATCACCTTGCGGTAGTCATCGACCCAGCCGATGGCCCCGAACAGCAGGGTGACGATCAGCACGACCCACACATAGCGGTTGCTCAGGTCAGCCCAGAGCAAGGTGCTGATGGCGATCGCGGACAGGATCAAGGCGCCGCCCATGGTCGGCGTACCGGACTTGGACAGGTGCGATTGCGGGCCGTCGTTGCGCACCGCCTGGCCGATCTGGCGGATCTGCAGGGTACGGATCATCCAGGGGCCCAGCCACAGCGACAACGACAACGCGGTCAGTACACCGAGGATCCCGCGCAGGGACAGGTACTGGAAGACCGCGAAGCCTTTGTAGAACTGCTGTAGATACTCAGCCAACAGCAAAAGCATTAATGTTTCTCCCCGCTGGCACCGCACAATGCCGCCACGACGTGTTCCATCGCAGCGCTGCGCGAGCCCTTGATCAAGATAGTGGTGTTGCTGGAATTCTCGGCGCTAACAGCGTCGATCAGCTCAGCCTGAGTCGCGAAATGACGGCCATCGGCGCCGAACGCCGCGACCGCATGAGTCATGTTGGTACCCACCGCGTACAAGGCGTTGACCTTGCCACGTGCGTAGTCGCCCACCTGCCGGTGACCTTCCTGCGCCCACTGCCCCAGTTCGCCGATATCCCCGAGCACCAGAACGGTGCGACCGGAAAAGCCGGCGAGTATATCAATGGCGGCGCACATGGAGGTGGGATTTGCGTTGTAGCTGTCGTCGATGACCCGTGCGCCACCCGGCGCCATGTGCACCACGGTGCGGCCCTTGACCGGCTGCACGGCGTTCAGGCCGGCGGCGATGCCCGGCAGGCTGACGCCCAGGGCATGCGCGGCGGCGGCGGCGGCCAGGGCGTTGCTGACGTTGTGCGTGCCGAGCAGGTTCAGCTGCACCGGCACCGAACCGTCCGGGCCGTGCAAGGTGAACGATGGGCAGCCGCGCGCGTCGCGACCGATGTCGCTGGCGTGGAAGTCGGCCTGGCTGTTGCTCAAGGCGAAACTGAGGATGCGCTGGTTGCCCGCGCGCTTCTGCCAGATCGCGAACGCCTTGTCGTCCAGGTTGAGGATGGCCGTGCCGCCCTCACCCAGGCCTTCGAGGATCTCGCCCTTGGCTTCGACGATTTTTTCCGGCCCGCCGAACTCGCCGACGTGGGCGGTCCCGGCGTTGTTGATGATCACGACTTGCGGCCGGGTCAGGCCGACGGTGTAACGGATTTCGCCGATGCGTGAAGCACCCAGCTCGATCACCGCGGCGCTGTGCTCGCCGGCGATTTCCAGCAGGGTCAGCGGCGCACCGAGGTCGTTGTTGAGGTTGCCGCGCGTCGCCAGCACCGGGCCACGGGTACGCAGGATGCAGGCGAGCATCTCCTTGACCGTAGTCTTGCCGCTGGAGCCGGTGATGGCCGCGACGGGCTTGTCGAACAGCGCGCGGTTGAGCGCGCCGAGCTGGCCGAGGGCCAGGCGGCAGTCGGCGACGACCAGCTGCGGCAGGCCGACGTCGGCGACTTCACGCTCGACCAGCGCCGCCACGGCACCCTTGGCCTTGACGTCGGCCAGGTAGTCATGGCCATCGAAGTTCGGGCCCTTGAGCGCGACGAACAACTGGCCGTCGGTGACCGAACGGCTGTCGATGCTGACGCCACCGAAGCTGACATCGGCGCCCAGCAGGCGGGCGTTGAGCGCAGCGCTCACTTCACTGAGTTTGAATGGCTTAAGCATGTGCAGCCCCCAGGCTGTAAGCGCCTTCTGGGCTTCGACCAAGTCGGAGAAATCGTGGCGTTCGCCGTTGATTTCCTGGTAGTCCTCGTGCCCCTTGCCGGCCAGGACGATGACATCGTCGGCCGCCGCGGTGGCGATCAGGTGCGCGATGGCGGCACCACGGCCGGCGACGAACTCGACGGCGTCGGGCTGGGCGAAGCCAGGGCGAATATCATCGAAGATCCGCGCGGGGTCTTCACTGCGCGGGTTGTCGTCGGTCACCAGCA
This sequence comes from Pseudomonas reidholzensis, assembly GCF_900536025.1. GTDB lineage: Bacteria > Pseudomonadota > Gammaproteobacteria > Pseudomonadales > Pseudomonadaceae > Aquipseudomonas > Aquipseudomonas reidholzensis. Next base: position 178,084 of record NZ_UNOZ01000028.1, on the reverse strand, counting down.
CGCGATCCGCCAGGCGTTCGGCGACCTCGGCCATCAACGGACGCTTGCCGCTATCACGGTCGCCGCCACAGCCGAACAGGCACAGCAGCTTGCCGTGTGCGTGCGGGCGCAAGGCTTCGAGGACTTTTTCCAAAGCGTCAGGCGTGTGGGCGTAATCGACCACCACCAGCGGCGTGTGACCACCCCCCAGGCGCTGCATGCGGCCGACCGGCCCTTCGAGCTTGGCCGTCACCTTGAGGATCTCGTCCAGCGGATAATCCAGGGCCATCAGGGTGGCGACGGCGGCGAGCATGTTGCTCAGGTTGAAGCGACCCAGCAGCTGGCTGCGCAGAGTGCGTTCGCCTTGCGCGGTGACCAGGATGGCGCGCACGCCATCGTCGTCGAACGTCGCTTCGCGGCAGTACAGCGAAGCTTCCGGGTTCTCGAGGCTGTAGCTGAGCAGCCGGGTCTCGACATGGTCGGCCATTGGCTGGCGGGCGAAGTCAGCCGCCAGGCGACGACCGAACTCATCGTCCAGGTTGACCACCTGGCTGTGCAGGTTGGGCCAGGCGAACAGCTTGGCCTTGGCCGCTTCGTAGGCCTGCATGCTGCCGTGGTAATCGAGGTGATCACGCGACAGGTTGGTCATCACCGCGATGTCGAACGCCAGCGCCGCGACCCGGCCCTGCTCGAGGGCGTGCGAGGAGACTTCCATGGCCACGGCCTTGGCGCCGCTTTTCTTCAGGTCATACAGGGTCGCCTGCACGGCGATCGGGTCGGGCGTGGTCAGCCGGCCGCTCTGCAGCTCGCCGAAGAACCCGGTGCCCAGGGTGCCGATCAGCCCGCAATGCTGGCCGAGCTTATCGAGCGCCTGGGCCAGCAGTTGGGTGACGCTGGTCTTGCCGTTGGTACCGGTCACGCCGATCAGGTTGAGCTGGCGGCTCGGCTCGCCATAGAAGCGCCCGGCGATTTCCGACAGCTGCGCGATCAGGCCCTTGACCGGGATCAGCGCGACGTCGGTCAGCGGCAGCACGGTGGCGCCCTGCTCTTCATAGGCGACCGCGGCAGCGCCACGGGCCAAGGCATCGGCAATGTGGTCGCGGCCATCGACCTTGGCCCCTGGCACGGCCAGGAACAGGTCACCCGGGCGCACGGCACGGCTGTCTAGGGTCAATTCGCGGATCAGCGGATCGCGGCTGGCATGGGCGAACAGCTTGCTCAGTGGCATCGTCATCAACCACGCCCTCCTTTGGCGGCGGCAGCATTCACCTGCTGCGGCGCAACAGGGGCGACAGGTGCAGGCGGCGGCAGGTTATCGGGCGGTACGTTCATCAGGCGCAGGGTGCCGGACATGACCTTGCTGAATACCGGTGCAGACACCAGGCCACCGAAGTAGCCGCCCTTGCTGGGCTCGTCGATGACCACGACGATGGCGTAACGCGGGTCGCTCATCGGGCCGAAACCGGCGAACAGCGAGCGGTAGGCGTTTTCGGTGTAGCCCTTGGCGCCCACGGTGGCTTTACGCGCGGTCCCCGACTTGCCACCCACGTGGTAGAACGGCACCTGCGCGCGGTAGACGCCGCGCGGCGCTTCGATCACCTGCTGGAGCATGCCTTGAATGGTTTCGGCGGTTTCTTTCGGCAGCACCTGGGTGGACTCGGGCGTCTTGTCGACCTTGACGATGCTCAGCGGCACCATCTTGCCGTCGTTGGCCAGCGCCGCGTAGGCGTGCACCAGCTGCAGCGCGGTGACCGACAGGCCGTAGCCGTACGACAGGGTCGCGGTCTCGGCCTTGCGCCACTCGCGGTGGTTGGGCAGGTTGCCGACGCGCTCACCCGGGAAGCCCAGGCCGGTGTATTGGCCCAGGCCCAGTTGTGACATCACCCGGTAGATCGCCTCACCGCCGATATCGAAGGCGATCTTGCTCATGCCGACGTTACTGGAGTTGATCAGGATGCCGGTCAGGTCGAGCACCGGCCCTTCGCTGCGCGACACGTCCTTGATGGTGTAGCGGCCGATCTGCAGGCTGCCGGGGTAGACCTCGACCTTGTCGGTGGGCTTCCAGCGGCCGCTTTGCAGGGCGGCGCTCATCGACAGCGGCTTGACCGTGGAACCGGGCTCGAACACGTCGATGATCGCCCGGTTACGCATGGCCGCGGGGAACATGCTGCGGCGGTTGTTGGGGTTGTAGGTCGGCTGGTTGACCATCGCCAGCACTTCGCCGGTCTTGACGTCCATGATCACCAGGCTGCCGGCCTTGGCTTCCTGCTCGGCAATCGCGTTGCGCAGCTCGCGGGTGGCCAGGTACTGCAGGCGCAGGTCTATCGACAACGCCAAGGTCGAACCGGCCTTGGCGTTTTTGGTGACCTGGATGTCCTTGATCAGCCGGCCACGCCGGTCCTTGATCACCTGGCGCTTGCCGGGCACCCCGGCGAGCCATTCGTCGTAGGCCAGCTCGACCCCTTCGCGACCGTGGTCGTCGAGGTCGGTGAAGCCGACCATGTGCGCGGTCACATCGCCGGCCGGGTAGAAGCGGCGGAACTCTTCCATGCCGTACACGCCCGGGACTTTCAGGTCGAGCACCTGCTGGCCCTGCTCCGGGGTCAGGCCACGGACCAGGTAGATGAATTCTTTGTTGGCCTGCTGGGTCAGGCGCTCGGTCAGCTGCTGCGGGTTCTGCCCGAGCACGGCGGCGAGTTGCGCCCAGCGGTCCTTGTACGGCTGCATTTCCTTGGGGTTGGCCCACAGCGTGGTGACCGGGGTACTGACCGCCAGCGGCTCGCCGTTACGGTCGGTGATCAACCCGCGGTGCGCCGGAATGGTGATATGGCGCAGGCTGCGGGCATCGCCCTGGCCCTTGAGGAAGGCACGGTCGACCACCTGCAGGTCGATGATCCGCCAGCAGATCGCGCCGACCATCAGCGCCAGCAGGCCGATCACCACCCGGAACCGCCAGGGATACAGTGCCCCCTCGAGTTTCATCATGGCGCCACCATCCGCACTTCATCGGCGGCCGGCACGCGCATCTTCAACTGCTCGGTGGCCAGGCTCTCGATGCGGCTGTGGGCGGTCCAGGTGCTTTGCTCGAGAATCAGCCGGCCCCATTCGGCCTGGGCCTTGTCGCGCTCGCTCAGCTCACCGAACAGGCTGTTGAGCAGCTGACGGTTCCAGTGCGCGCTATAGGACACGGCGATCGCCGAAACCAGCACGGCGACGAACAGCACAAGCATCAGGAAGCTTCCGCCTGGCAGAGGTTTGGCGAAGAGCCGACTCACCGCAACTTCTCCGCCACCCGCATGACGGCGCTGCGCGCCCGCGGGTTGGCCTTGAGTTCTGCGTCGGAGGCGAACTGCGCCTTGCCGATCAGGCGGACCTTGGGTTCGAACACGGTGTGCTGGACCGGCAGGTTGCGCGGCAGGTTGTCCGCCTCGCCCTTGACCAGCTTGCGCATGAACAGCTTGACGATGCGGTCTTCCAGCGAGTGGAAGCTGATCACCACCAGGCGACCGCCGATCTCCAGCGACTCGAGGGCGGCCTCGAGGCCCGCCTCGAGATCACCCAGCTCGTTGTTGACGTGAATACGCAGGCCCTGGAAGGCACGGGTGGCCGGGTTCTTGCCCTTTTCCCAGGCCGGGTTGGCGACCTTGAGCACTTCGGCAAGGTCCGCAGTGCGCTCGAACGGCTTGATCACACGACGCTCGACCACCGCACGGGCCATCCGCCCGGAAAAACGCTCTTCGCCGTACTGCTTGAACACACGGGCGATTTCTTCTGCGGGGGCGGTGGCGATGAACTCGGCGGCGCTGATGCCCTGATCGGGGTTCATGCGCATGTCCAGCGGGCCATCGTTGAGGAAGCTGAAGCCGCGCTCGGGGTCGTCCAGCTGCGGCGACGACACGCCGAGGTCGAGCAGCACGCCGCTGACCTTGCCGGCCAGCCCGCGCTCGGCGAACTCATGGCCCATCTCGGCAAAGCTGCGCTGCACAATGACGAAGCGGCCGTCTTCGGCCGCCAGCGCTTGCCCCGTGGCAATCGCTTGTGGATCTTTGTCGAAGCCCAGCAGCCGCCCATCCGGCCCCAGCTTGCTGAGGATCAGGCGACTGTGCCCACCACGGCCGAAAGTGCCGTCGACGTAGCAGCCGTCGGCGCGCAGGGCCAGTGCCTCGACAGCTTCGTCGAGCAGCACGGTGATGTGGTTGAAGCCGCTATCTATGGTCACAGGATCAGGTCACGCAATTCATCAGGCATGGCGCCCGGTTGTTGAATAGCTGCGAGATCGGCTGCCGAAACCGCGTTCCAGGCATCTTCATCCCACAGCTGGAATTTGTTCAGTTGCCCCACCAGCATCGCCTTCTTGTCGAGCTTGGCGTATTCGCGCAGGCGGGGCGGGACCAGGAAACGACCACTGCCATCGAGCTCCAGGTCAACCGCATTGCCAATCAGCAAACGCTGCAGGCGGCGGTTTTCCTCACGCAACGACGGCAAGGCACGCAACTTGGCTTCTATCTGTTCCCACTCATCGAGCGGGTATACACATAAGCAGGGATCTACCGCATCAATAGTCACGATCAGCTGGCTGTCGCAGCGCGAATCCAGCTCGTCACGGTACCGACTCGGCATGGCGAGTCTGCCCTTTGCATCAAGGCTGACGGCGTTGGCTCCGCGGAACACGGCTGTGATCCCCACAATATTAGCGTTTTTGTGTCAGAAAACCCACTTCATCCCACTTTCTGCCACTTGCGCACACTATAGGAATCCGCCCGCCACACCGTCAAGGCACGCTCGTAGGGAAATCCCTTACACAGCGGCGATTTAGCGCAACAAAGCGATGAGAAGTGATTATTGGCGGGTAAAACGGAGGGGAAAAACCGTACGCACTCAAACGGATAGAGTGTGAAGTTAATGTAATTTATTAAGAGTAAGATTTTTTCGGTATTACCAACGCGATCCTGCTATCGATTCAAGCAGGGAGGGAGGGAGAGGTGGAGAGTCGATCTATAAGCCGGGTTTTGTCGAGGACAGTCATTCCTCTACGACGGCCATCACTGGACGCCTCTAGCAACCTACCCGGTTCCGACGCGGGCCACGCCTAATGGAACCCTATTTGGTCTTGCTCCGAGTGGGGTTTACCTAGCCACGAACTGTTGCCAGACGTGCGGTGCGCTCTTACCGCACCTTTTCACCCTTACCGGCACCGAAGTGCTTAGGCGGTTATTTTCTGTGGCACTTTCCGTAGGCTCGCGCCTCCCAGGGGTTACCTGGCACTCTGCCCTATGGAGCCCGGACTTTCCTCCCCCCTCTTTTGCGGAACAAAAGAAGGCAGCGACTGTCCAATCGACTCTCCGCCGACAAGGTTAACGGCAGGCGCGCTCAAGAACAAGCGATATCACCCACTATATCGTCTGCATCGCCTGATCTTACTGGGTTTTCTGTTTTTCCAGGGCCGCCTGGTACAGCAGGTTCTTGCGCACACCGGTAATTTCCGCCGCCAACGCCGCCGCGCGCTTGAGCGGCAGTTCGGCGAGCAACAGGTCCAGCACCCGCTGCGCTTCGCTGCTGATGGCCTGGTCGTCTTCCGGCGCACTCCAGCCACCGACTACCACCACGCACTCGCCACGCTGCTGATTACTGTCGGCGGCGACGAACGCGTGCAGCTCAGCCAGCGGCAAGCCCTTGAGGGTCTCGAAGGTTTTTGTCAGCTCACGCCCGAGCAGCGCCGGGCGCTCGGCACCCAGCACCGCGTGCATATCCTCGAGGCACTCGAGGATGCGATGCGGCGCTTCGTAGAAGATCAGCGTGCGCGGCTCTTCCTTGACCTGCTCCAGGCGCGCGCGGCGCCCGGCCGTCTTGGCCGGCAAGAAGCCTTCGAAGATGAACCGGTCAGACGGCAGGCCGGCCGCCGACAGCGCGGCAATCAAGGCACAGGCGCCAGGCACAGGCGCCACCTTGATCCCCGCCGCACGCGCCTGGCGCACCAGGTGATAGCCCGGGTCGGAGATCAGCGGCGTGCCGGCATCGGAGACCAGCGCCACATCGTCACCGGCCAGCAGCCGGGTGATGAAGCGACTGCCTTCTTCACGCTCGTTGTGCTCATGGCAGGCCGCCAGCGGCGTATCGATACCGAAGTGCTGCATCAGGCGCACCGAGTGACGGGTGTCTTCGGCAGCGATCAGGGCCACATCGGCCAACACCTTGAGGGCCCGCGCACTGATGTCGTCGAGGTTGCCGATGGGCGTTGCGACCACGTACAGCGTACCGGTGGTGGATTTCGAAGCCCCTGCTACATCTGTCACTGCGCGCACCTGTCTTTCGGATCAAAGGCGCCATTGTAGCCCGAGCATCCGCAATAGGGCGCAATGAACTTCACCGGCGAGCGGCTGCAGGCGACCTATAGTGAAGGTTGCGCGTCAGCAACATCGCGCCCCGGCCAGCGGTTGGGTACAATTGTCGGCCAACTTGATCGAGTAACAGGACTTTTACATGATCGCTTGCCTGCGGCTGCTCACAGCCCTCTGCCTCGCTGCCTTGCTGGCGGCTTGCGCCAGCTCGCCCTCATCCAGCCTGGGCGAACTGCCACGCACCCCGGACGCCAGCATCGAGCAGCTGCTCGACAAGGCCGCGACCAGCAAGTCGCCGGAAGACGCTGCCCTGCTGCGCCTGAGCGCCGCCGACCTGGCCTACAAGCAGAAGGACTACCCACGCGCCGCACGCATCCTCGAGCAGGTGCCACTGGAGCCGCTCAAGCCTGCGCAGCAGGTCTTCGCCAGCACCCTTGGCGCCGAGCTGGCCATGAGCCGCAACCAGCCCAAGGCCGCCCTCACCGCCCTCGCCCACCCGAGCCTGCAGCGCCTGGGCGAGTTGCCGGCCGAGCAGCAGGTCCGCACCTACAGCGTTCACGCTGCCGCGCTCGAGGCCGATGGCCAGACCCTGCCCGCCGCCCAGCAACGGGTATTGCTCGCGCCGCTGCTCAGCGGCCAGGCCGCCAGCGCCAACAACGACGCCATCTGGGCGCTGGTTGCGGCACTCCCGGCCGAACAACTGCAAGCCCCTGGCAACGACGCCCTGGCCGGCTGGACCAGCCTGGCCCTGGCGGTAAAAAGCGCCGGCACCCTCGAGCAACAGCAGGCCGCCATCGAAACCTGGCGCCAACAGCACCCCGACCACCCTGCCGCCCAGCAACTGCCGACGGCCCTGGTCAAGCTCAAGGAGCTGGCCAGCCAGCCACTGACCAAGATCGCCCTGCTGCTGCCCCAGGAAGGCCAGCTCGCCGGTGTTGCCCGCGCCCTGCGTGACGGCTTCATGGCGGCCCACTTCCAGGCCCAGCAAGCCGGCCAGGCGGCACCCGCCGTGCAGGTGTTCGACAGCTCGCGCATCAGCTCGCTGGATGACTTCTACCGCCAGGCCCAGGCCGCCGGCGTGCAACTGGTCATCGGCCCGCTGGAAAAACCGCTGGTGAAGAAACTCGCCGCCTACCCGCAACTGCCGATCACCACGCTGGCCCTGAACTACGCCGACGCCGGCCAGACCGCCCCGCCGCAACTGTTCCAGTTCGGCCTCGCCGCTGAAGACGAAGCCCGCGAGGTGTCACGCCGCGCCCGTGCCGATGGCAAGGTCCGCGCCGTGGCCCTGGTGCCGAGCGGTGAATGGGGTGACCGCGTGCTGGCCGCCTTCCGCAAGGACTGGGAAAGCAACGGCGGCACCCTGCTCGCCGCCGAGCGCATCGCCCAGCCGGTCGCCCTGGCACAACAGATCGCCGAGCTGTTCCAGCTGCGCCAGAGCGAAGGCCGCGCCAAGAGCCTGCAGAGCACCGTGGGCGGCAACATCGCCGCGCAGCCGTCGCGCCGCCAGGACATCGACTTCATCTTCCTCGCCGCGACCCCGCAGCAAGCGCAACAGATCAAGCCGACGCTGAACTTCCAGTACGCTGGCGACGTGCCGGTCTACGCCACCTCGAACCTGTACAGCGCCAGCGGTGACGTCAACCAGTACAACGACATGAACGGCATCCGCTTCTGCGAAACGCCGTGGCTGCTCGACACCAGCAACAACCTCCGCCAGCAAGTGGTCCAGCAGTGGCCACAAGCGGCCGGCAGCCTTGGCCGCCTGTACGCGATGGGCGTCGACGCCTACAGCCTGGCGCCGCGCCTGGGCCAGCTGAAGGCGCTGCCTGACAACCGCGTCGAAGGCCTTTCCGGGAGCCTGAGCATGAACCCCAACCAACGCGTCGAACGCCAGCTGCCGTGGGCAGAGTTCAGCGGTGGCCAGGTCAAGCGCCTGCCGGACACCCCGCGCTGATGCCCGACGCATCGACCACCCGCGCCGGCCAGGCAGCTGAAAACCAAGCCCTCGAATACCTTCGTGGGCAAGGTCTTGAGCTCCTCACGCGCAATTGGCGATGCAAGGGAGGCGAGCTTGATCTGGTCATGCTCGACACCGATACAGTAGTATTCGTCGAAGTCCGCTACCGGCTGCACGCGGACTTCGGCGGCGCCCTCGGCAGCATCGACGGGCGCAAGCAGAAACGACTGGCGCTTGCCGCCAATCTGTTCCTGCTCAAGGAGTCCCGCTGGGCCAACCATCCCTGCCGCTTCGACGTAGTCGCCCTGCAAGGCGCTGGCCATGCTGGCCAACCGCTGCAATGGCTGAAAAACGCCTTCGAATGCTGAACCCATTCCGAATTTTTTGCTCTATGTTTCGCGGGCTGGTCCCTGTTGCGCGTTGCGCGGGCCACCGCCCCTCTTAAGGTCACACCAGATGGACATGCAATCCCGAATTCGCCGGCTGTTCCAGGCCAGCATCGACACCAAGCAACAGGCAATGGACATCCTGGCACCGCACATCGAGCAGGCCAGCCTGGTCATGGTCAATGCACTGCTCAACGAGGGCAAGATGCTCGCCTGTGGCAACGGCGGCTCGGCCGGCGACGCCCAGCATTTCTCTTCGGAGTTGCTCAACCGCTTCGAGCGCGAGCGCCCGAGCCTGCCGGCGATCGCCTTGACCACCGACAGCTCGACGATCACCTCGATCGCCAACGACTACAGCTACAACGAGGTCTTCTCCAAGCAGATCCGCGCGCTGGGCCAGCCCGGCGACGTGCTGCTGGCGATTTCCACCAGCGGCAACTCGGCCAACGTGATACAAGCCATTCAGGCCGCACATGACCGCGAAATGATTGTCGTAGCTATGACCGGGCGCGACGGCGGAGGCATGGCCTCGCTGCTGCTGCCTGAAGACGTCGAGATCCGCGTGCCTTCCACGGTCACTGCACGTATCCAGGAAGTCCACCTGCTGGCGATCCATTGCCTGTGCGATCTGATCGACAGCCAACTGTTCGGGAGTGAAGAATGATCCCCAAGCGTTTCGGCCTGATGGCCCTGACCCTGTGCCTGAGCCTTTCGGGCTGCAGCTCGGTATTGACCTCGGCCCGCGACAACCCCATCGAGGATGACCGCGGCACCCGCACCATTGGCAGCAAGATCGACGACTCGCTGATCGAGACCAAGGTCTCGGTCAACATCGCCAAGGCCAACCCGGACCTGGACAAGGGCTCGCACATCGTCGTGAGCAGCTACAACGGCGTGGTCCTGCTGGCCGGGCAAACGCCGCGCGCCGACCTCAAGAGCCTCGCCGAGCAGACCGCCGGCCAGGTGCAGCGGGTCAAGAAGGTGCACAACGAGATCCAGGTGATCCAGCCGTCGTCGATCCTTGCGCGCAACAACGACGCGTGGCTGACCACCAAGATCAAGACGCAGATGCTCGGCGACGCCAATGTGCCGGGTTCGCGCATCAAGGTGATCACCGAGAACGGTATCGTCTACCTGCTGGGCCTGGTCACGCAGCGCGAAGCCAACGCGGCCACCAGCGTGGTGCAGGGCGTCTCGGGCGTACAGAAGATCGTCAAGCTGTTCGAATACATCGACTAAGCCGCACCCGGCGGGCGCGCAGTGTGCGCCCGCCCTCCTCCCCTGATCCAGGAAACACCCCATGAACAAGACCCTGCTGCCCGCGCTGCTGATCGGCGTCTGCGCGACCCTGGCCGGCTGCTCCACGCCGAGCCTGATCACCCTCAACGATGGCCGTGAGATCCAGGCGATCGACCAGCCGCAGTACGACCGCGATTCGGGCTTCTATGAGTTCGAGCAGCTGGATGGCAAGCGGACGCGCATCAACAAGGATCAGGTGCGTACCATCAGCGACCTGTGACAGCTGCGCCGCGCGAATTTTTTTGCGTGCGTTTGGTGTAGATGCGTTGGGCGCTGGGGGGCTTATCCATTTGATTTGGTGACGCTTATGGCCCCTTCCGCCCTTACGGCGGGTCACTTTTTTTCTTGGAAAAAAGTAACCAAAAACCGCCGGCTCCCACATACGGCCCTCCGCTGCGCTGCGGGTTCCCTCACTCCGGCCTTGCTCCCGCGTGGACCGGGCTGTACGGGCCTTCCTGGCCCGCAGCCCTTGCCGGCCTTCCTGGCCGTCACCCCGCTCCGCAAGACCTCCGTTCGGCCTCCTGAGGTCGCCAAGTTAGGGGTGGTGCCTGGGCTGGCGGTATCTTCGATAGTGGCAATGGTGGTGGATATTCGGGCCTCATCGCGGGCAAGCCCGCTCCTACAAGGATCGCAGACACCTGTAGGAGCGGGCTTGCCCGCGATGGGGCCGGAACTGCCAGTGTGAATTCTGGCGCTGACGCGCTGTACCGCCCTTATAAACAAGCGAAAGCGAAGCGATTCGCCAGCCGTTGCCCTGGCCCTTGATCTGGCCTTTGATCTGGCTTGTGATCTTGATCTACCGCGACTTCAGGAGGCCGAACGGAGGTCTTGCGGAGTGAGGTGACGGCCATGGATGGCCGGCAAGCGCCGCGGGCCAGGAAGGCCCGTCCCGCGCGGTCCTCACGGGAGCAAGACCGGAGTGAGGGAACCTGAGGTCGCCAAGTTAGGGGTGGCGTCTGGGCTGGCGTTATCTTCGACAGTGGCATTGGTGGTGGATAGTTTGGCCTCTTCGCGGGTAAACCCGCTCCCACAGGGACCGCAGTGGCCTTACAGTCAGCAGATAACCTGTGGGAGCGGGTTTACCCGCGAAGAGGCCGGGACTGCCACTGCAAATTCTGGCACTGACGCGCTGTACCGCCCTTATAAACCCGCGAGAGCGCAGCGATTCGCCAGCCGTTGCCCTGGCCCTTGATCTTGATCTGGCCCTTGATCTGGCTTGTGATCTTGATCTACCGCGACTTCAGGAGGCCGAACGGAGGTCTTGCGGAGTGAGGTGACGGCCATGGATGGCCGGCAAGCGCCGCGGGCCAGGAAGGCCCGTCCGGCGCGGTCCTCACGGAAGCAAGACCGGAGTGAGGGAACCCGCAGCGCAGCGGAGGGCCGGATGCAGGAGCAAAGAATTTTTGGTTACTTTTTTTTCGACTGAAAAAAGTGACCCGCCGTAAGGGCGGAAGGGGCCAGTAGCCGCACTCCATCAACCGGATAAGCCCAACAATCGAAACGCGCCCCCCGGGTCAGTCGCATTAACACGTAATTAACTAACTGGAACATTCCGTTCGATTATCGCCCAGAACCGCCTGCGACGAATTGCCCCGCCCCCATCCTCCGCCGCACCATCCGCTCAGCAACACGTTCATCCAACGCCCCGCCGCACCTGCAGGCCCGCACCCGCAGCCCCGGCTCGCCAATAAAAACAAGAGATCCACGACAGATGAGCACTTCGAAATCCGCACGCCAGCTGCTGCCCAGCCTGTTGGCCATGTCCTGCGCCCTGCCCGCCTTCGCCGCCGAAAGCGGTTTCATGGAGGACGCCAAGGCCACGCTCAACCTGCGCAACTTCTACATCAACCGCAATTTCGTCGACCCCGCCAACGCCCAGGCCAAAGGCGAGGAATGGACCCAGAGCTTTATCCTCGATGCCCGCTCCGGCTTCACCCAGGGCACCGTCGGCTTTGGTGTCGACATCCTCGGCATGTACTCGGTCAAGCTCGACGGCGGCAGAGGCACCGCCGGTACCCACCTGCTGCCGGTGCATGACGACGGCCGTCCGGCCGACGACTTCGGCCGCCTGGGCGTGGCGCTCAAGGCCAAGGTGTCGCAGACCGAACTGAAGGTCGGCGAATGGATGCCGGTGCTGCCGATCCTGCGTTCGGACGATGGCCGCTCGCTGCCACAGACCTTCCGCGGTGGCCAGGTCACCTCCAAGGAGATCGACGGCCTGACCGTGTACGGCGGCCAGTTCCGCGGCAACAGCCCGCGCAACGACGCGAGCATGGAAGACATGTCGCTGAACGGTCGCGCGGCGTTCACCTCCGACCGCTTCAACTTCGCCGGCGGTGAATACACCTTCAACGAAAAGCGCACCATGATTGGCCTGTGGGGTGCCCAGCTGAAGGACATCTACCGCCAGCAGTACCTCAACCTGACGCACAGCCAGCCGCTGGGTGACTGGACCCTGGGTGCCAACCTGGGCTACTTCACCGGCAAGGAAGACGGTGCCGAACGCGCCGGCAAGCTCGACAACCGCACCGCCTCGGCGCTGCTCTCGGCCCGCTACAAAGGCCATACCCTGTACGTTGGCCTGCAGAAGGTCAGCGGCGATGACGCCTGGTTCCGGGTCAACGGCACCAGCGGCGGGACCCTGGCCAACGACAGCTACAACTCAAGCTTCGACAACGCCAAGGAGCGCTCCTGGCAGGTGCGCCACGACTTCAACTTCACCACCGTCGGCGTGCCAGGCCTGACCCTGATGAACCGCTACATCAAGGGCGACAACGTGCACACCGCCGTGGTCGACGATGGCAAGGAGTGGGCGCGCGAGACCGAGCTGGCATACGTGGTGCAGTCGGGCACGTTCAAGGACCTGACGCTGAAATGGCGCAACTCGACCATGCGCCGTGACTACAGCACCAACTCGTTCGACGAGAACCGGGTGATCGTCAGCTATCCGCTGAACCTGCTGTAATCAGTACCGGCCCCTTCGCGGGCAAGCCCGCTCCTACAGGATCAGCGTGCACCGTAAACCCTGTAGGAGCGGGCTTGCCCGCGAAGAGGCCGGCACATTCACCCCCTCTATAGATATGCAATAAAGATCTAACATCCATCAATAACCATCATTGACGGAATATGTAACAAAGGCTAAAAACGTCACTCCGCCCCCGCAGAGCTCGACATGGACCTTCGCCAACTGCGCTACTTCATCGCCCTGACCGAGTACCGCAGCTTTGTCCGTGCCGCCGAGGCCATGGGCATTACCCAACCCGCCTTCAGCCGCGCCATCCAAGGCCTGGAACAGACCTTTGGCTGCTCGCTGGTCGACCGCGCCAGCAAGGCCCTGCACCCGACCCCGGAAGGCCTGGTGGTCCTCCAGCACGCCCGTCGCTTGGTGCAGGGTGCTGCGCAACTGAGCACCGAGGTCCTGCAGATGACCAAGCTCGACGCCGGCGAACTGCACTTCGGCAGCGGCCCGGCGCTTGCCGTGCGCCTGGTACCGGACGCCCTGCAGCACTTTCTGGCGACCCACCCGGGTATCCGCAGCGCGCTGCTGGTGGACAATGCCGAACGCCTCGGCCAGGCCCTGCGCCGCGAGCAGATCGAGTTCTTCGTCGACGATATCCGCCCGTTCGAGGCCGACCCGAACTTCCATACCGAACCGCTCAACCCGCGCCCCGGGCTGTTTTTCTGCCGCCCTGGGCATCCGTTGCTGGGCAAGGACAGCCTGTCGACCAACGACCTGTTCGCCTACCCGCTGGCCAGCGCCCTGCTCGCCCCTGGCGTGCGCAAGCGCCTGGCCAACCTCAGTGGGCGCAATGACTTCACCCCGCACCTGCAGACCGAACACCTGGCGGTGCTGCGCAGCGTGGTGCTGGCCAGCGATGCGATCGGAACCGCCAGCGAAGAAGCGGTCGCCGACGACCTCGCCGCCGGCCACCTGGTACGCCTGCACTGGCGCAACCTGCCGCCGGGGCTTGAAGTGTTGAGCGTGCGCTGCGGGATCGTCAGCCGCAGCGGTTACCGTTTGTCACCCGCAGCGCGGGCGATGATCGAGACGCTGGTCAGCCTCGACGCCCAGAACGCGAACAGCGAGCCCTCGCTAAGGCCTGTGGCCAGGCGTGGCTATTCGCCACGCTGATAAGCCGGCATCAGCCGCACGCGGTTCCGGCGCCTGGGTCCAGGGGCTATGCTGAAACACAGTGATCCACTGTCAGCAGGGGCAGCCAAGGAGGAACAACAATGAAAAGCCTCGTCGAACACTTGAGCCAGTACGCCAACTACCACCGCGACCCACGCAATATCGCGACCCATTTCGTCGGCATTCCACTGATCGTGCTGGCTGTGGCCATTCTGCTGTCGCGTCCCGGATGGGACTGGGGCGGCATGTGGCTGTCACCGGCGTTGCTGGCCGCTGCGGCATCGGTGTGGTTCTACCTGCGCCTAGACCTGCGCTTCGGGCTGGTGATGGGGCTGCTGCTGGGGCTGTGCCTGTGGCTTGGGCAGATGCTGGCGGTGCAGGCCACCGGGCTGTGGCTGAGCGTCGGCCTGGGGACATTCGTGCTGGGCTGGGTCATCCAGTTTGTCGGGCACTACTACGAGGGGCGCAAGCCGGCGTTTGTCGATGACCTGAGTGGGCTGATCATCGGGCCGCTGTTCGTGGTGGCCGAGGCGGCCTTCATGCTGGGGCTGTGCCCGGCCTTGAAGAAGGCCGTGGAGGCGAATGCCGGACCGGTGGCGATCAGGCACAAGAACGCGGCGGTGTGACAGTCACGCCCTCTTCGCGGGTAAACCCGCTCCCACAGGGTCCGCGCCGCTCTGCAGGTAGGCGCTATCCCTGTGGGAGCGGCGGTGCGCCGATGCGATTTACCCGCGATGAGGGCGGAACATTCACAACGGATCAGTCCTGCTGCCGCGACTCCACGCCCAACTCGTCCCACACCGACTCAGCCATGTGGAAGGTGGCGTTGGCCGCCGGGATGCCGCAATAGATCGCGCTCTGCATCAGCACTTCCTTGATCTCGTCACGGGTCACGCCATTGTTGGCGGCCGCACGCAGGTGCAGCTTGAGCTCGTCATTGCGGTTCATGCCGATCAGCATGGCAATGGTGATCAGGCTGCGGGTGTGCCGTGGCAGGCCGGGGCGGGTCCAGATATCACCCCAGGCGTGGCGGGTGATCATTTCCTGGAACTCGCCATTGAAGTCGGTGAGCTTCTCCAGGCTGCGGTCGACGTGGGCGTCGCCGAGCACTGCGCGGCGCACTTGCATGCCGGCGTCGTAACGTTGTTTTTCGTCCATGGGAGGGTCCTCAGCGAGCCAGCAGGAAATCGAGGACACGCGCGGTGAACGGCGCTCCGATCTCGACATTGGAAAGGTGTGCGGCGTGGAATTCGACGTACTGCGCACCGGCGATGGCCGCTTGCATGAAGCGCCCATGCTCCGGCGTGGT
The DNA here is from genome assembly GCF_900536025.1 of Pseudomonas reidholzensis. GTDB lineage: Bacteria > Pseudomonadota > Gammaproteobacteria > Pseudomonadales > Pseudomonadaceae > Aquipseudomonas > Aquipseudomonas reidholzensis. The sequence goes on along the minus strand of NZ_UNOZ01000028.1, from coordinate 162,681 downwards.
CACCACGTCCGCAGTACCGGCGACGATCAGGCTGCGCACCTGCACCGCGCCCAGTTGCTCGCGGTAGTCGGCATCGCGCACGGCAGCGCAGTTGGCCGCGTAGCCTTGCGGCGAGGTCTGCGCGAGCATCTCGGTGATGCGCTGCGCCTGAGCTGGCTGAGCCTCGGCAAAGGCCGGGGTGAACCAGCGGGCGATGGACGCATCGCGCAGGTCGATCATGGCCTGCTGGCCACGCGCGAGCACGGTTTCGATGCGCGGGTTCCACACCTCGTCGCTGCCGATCTTGGCGGCGGTGTTGCACAGGGTCAGGCTGAGCAGGCGCTGGCCGGCATTGATGCCCAGCCACTGGCCGATCAGGCCACCCATCGACAGGCCGACGAAATGCGCCTGGGCGATGTCCAGGCCGTCGAGCAGGGCCAGCACGTCATTGCCCAGCTGCTCGATGCTGTAGGGGCCGTCGCTGACCAGCGAGCCACCATGGCCGCGGGTGTCGTAACGCAGGACGCGGAAGTGCTCGGCCCAGGCCGGGATCTGCGTGTCCCACATGCCCAGGTCGGTCCCCAGCGAGTTGGACAACACCAGCACCGGTGCATCCTCGGGGCCATCGAGTTGGTAGTTCAGTACGCCATCGGCCAGTTGCAAATGTGCCACAGCGGTCTCCTTCAGGCAGTCAAACGTTGATGGTCAGCCACGGCGCGCGCCACCCAGACGCGGGCCTGGCCGAGGTAATGAGCAGGGTCGAGCAGGCGGTCGAGTTCTTCAGCGGACAGTTCGGCGCTGACCTGCGGCTCGTCACCGAGCACTGCGCGCAGGTGACGCTGCTCGGCCACGGCACGCTGGCAGCACTGCTCGAGCAGGTGGTGCGCGCGGTCACGGCCCAGGCGCTGGGCGAGGACGATACTCACCGCCTCGGCCAGCACCAGGCCCTGGGTCAGGTCGAGGTTGCGGCGCATGCGCTCGGCATCCACCTGCATGCCCTCGGCGATTACCTGGGCCTGGCGCAGGGCGCCCGAGACCAGGCAGCAGATATCCGGCAGGGTTTCCCATTCGGCGTGCCACAGGCCGAGGCTGCGCTCGTGCTCCTGGGGCATGGCCGAGAACAGCGTGGCGATCAGGCCCGGCACGCGAGTGGCGGCGCCGATCAGCACGGCGGCGCCGACCGGGTTGCGCTTGTGTGGCATGGTCGACGAGCCGCCCTTGCCCGGCGCCGAAGGCTCGAACAGTTCGCCGGCCTCGGTCTGCATCAGCAGGCTGACGTCCCGGCCGAACTTGCCCAGGCTGCCGGCCACCAGCCCGAGTACCGAGGCGAATTCCACCAGCCGATCGCGGTGGGTGTGCCACGGTTGCTCGGGCAGGCTCAGCTTGAGCTGCTCGGCCAACGCCTCGGCCACCGGCAAGGCTTTGCTGCCGAGCGCCGCCAGGCTGCCCGAGGCACCGCCGAACTGCAGGCAGAGCAAGCGCGGGCGCAGCTCCTTGAGGCGTTGGCGATGGCGGGTCAATGCGCCGAGCACACCGGCCAGCTTCATGCCCAGGGTCACCGGCGTGGCGTGCTGCAGCCAGGTGCGCCCGACCATCGGCGTGTCGGCATGCTGCAAGGCCTGACGGGCCAGGGTATCGGCCAGCTTGACCAGGTCGGCTTCGACCAGGTCGAGGGCATCGCGCAGCTGCAGCACCAGCCCGGTGTCCATAGCGTCCTGGCTGGTCGCGCCAAGGTGCACATAGCGCTCGGCTTCCGGCACGCCGCTGGCCACCACCTTGCCCAGCGCCTTGACCAGCGGGATCGCCGAGTTGCCCGCCGTGGCGATGGCCTCGGCCAGGGCACGGGTATCGTAGCGCTCGGCCTTGCACGCCGCCTCGATGGCCGGCACCGCCGTGTGCGGCACCAGCCCGACGGAGGCTTCGGCCCGCGCCAGGGCGGCTTCGAAGTCGAGCATGCCCTGCAGGCGGCCATGGTCGGAGAACACCTCGCGCATCGCCGGGGCGGTGAAGTAGGCGTCGAACAGCTGGTTGTCCGCTCGGTGCGTCATCGTCAATCCTTAGTGATCATGGTGCAGGTACGCCGCCTGTTTCGGCAGGCGCAGGCTGAACAGGAAGGCCACCGCCATCATCGCGGTCACATACCAGTAGAAGGTGTTTTCCATCCCCAGGGTTTTCAGGCCCAGTGCGACGTATTCGGCCGAACCGCCAAACATCGCGTTGGCCACCGCGTAGGCCAGGCCGACACCCAGGGCGCGGACTTGCGGCGGGAACATCTCGGCCTTCACCAGGCCGCTGATGGAGGTGTACAAGCTGACGATACACAGTGCCAGGGTAATCAGCACGAAGGCCATGAACGGGCTGGTCACGGTCTTCAGCGCCATCAGCAGCGGTACCGTGAACAGCGTGCCCAAGGCGCCGAACAGGAGCATCGAAGTCCGTCGGCCGATGCGGTCGGAAAGCATACCGAACAGCGGCTGCAGGATCATGAACAGGAACAGCGCGCCGGTCATCACGAAACTGGCGTTCTTGGCGTTCATCCCGGCGGTGTTGACCAGGTACTTCTGCATGTAGGTGGTGAAGGTGTAGAAGATCAGCGAGCCGCCGGCGGTGTAGCCGAGCACGGTGATGAACGCCGCGGTGTGGTTGCGGAACAGCCCCTTGATGCTGCCGGCGTCCTTGTCCTGGCGGGTTTCGGCGCTGCTGGTCTCTTCCAGCGAGCGGCGCAGCATCAGCGAGATCACCGCGGCAATCGCACCGACCACGAAGGGAATCCGCCAGCCCCAGGCGCGCAGTTCGTCTTCGCTGAGCAGCTGTTGCAGGATCACCACCACCAGCACCGCCAGCAACTGGCCGCCGATCAGGGTGACGTACTGGAACGAGGCATAGAACCCGCGCTGGCCGCGCAGGGCCACTTCGCTCATGTAGGTGGCGGTGGTGCCGTACTCACCGCCCACCGACAGGCCCTGGATCAGGCGCGCCATCAGCAGCAGCGCCGGTGCCCAGGCGCCGATGCTGGCGTAGGTCGGCAGGCAGGCGATGATCAGTGAGCCGAAGCACATCATCAACACCGAGATCATCAGGGAATTCTTGCGCCCATGGCGGTCGGCCAGACGGCCGAAGATCCAGCCACCGATCGGTCGCATGAGGAAGCCCGCGGCGAACACCCCGGCGGTATTCAGCAGCTGTACGGTCGGATCGTCGGAGGGGAAGAAGGCAGGGGCGAAATAGATGGCGCAGAAGGCGTAGACATAAAAGTCGAACCATTCCACCAGGTTGCCTGATGAAGCACCGACGATGGCGAAGATGCGCTTGCTGCGTTCTTCGCCGGTGTAATAGCTTGAGGTCATGGTGGTGTTACTCCTGAGGGTCACTGAGAGTCTAGACATACCCAGTAACACTCTCGTTCCGCTACCCGGCCATGGTCGAGTACAGCCGTGTTGAAGCAGGCCCTATCGCAGGCTAACCCGCCCCCACAGGATTTTCGTGGACCCTGTAGGAGCGGGCTTGCCCGCGATAAGGCCAGACCTGCTCAAAGCAGTGGATCAGACCCGCTCGATGGCCAGTGCCAGCCCTTGGCCAACACCCACGCACATGGTCGCCAGGCCTTTACGCCCACCGCTCTTCTCCAACTGGTGAAGCGCCGTCAGGACCAGCCGCGCGCCGCTCATGCCCAGCGGGTGGCCGAGGGCGATCGCCCCGCCATTCGGGTTGACCTGTGGCGCATCGTCGGCCACACCCAGCTCGCGCAGCACCGCCAGGCCTTGGCTGGCAAAGGCTTCGTTGAGCTCGATGACGTCGAAATCGGCTACCGCAACGCCCAGGCGCTCGGTCAGCTTGCGCACCGCCGGTACCGGGCCGATGCCCATGACCCGTGGGGCGACGCCGCCGCTGGCCATGCCCAGCACCCGTGCACGCGGGGTCAGGCCGTGCTTCTTGACGGCTTCGGCCGACGCCAGGATCAGCGCGGCGGCACCGTCGTTGACGCCCGAGGCGTTGCCGGCGGTAACGGTCTTGTCCGCGCCGTTGACCGGCTTGAGACGGGTCAGCGCTTCCAGGGTGGTGTCCGCACGCAGGTGCTCGTCGTGCTCGACCACGGTTTCGCCCTTCTTGTGGGCGATGCGGACCGGCACGATCTCTTCAGCGAAGAAACCGGCTGCCTGGGCCGCCGCGGCCTTCTGCTGGCTGCGCAGGGCAAAGGCGTCCTGGTCGGCACGCGATACCTGGTAGTCGTCGGCGACGTTGTCGGCGGTCTCGGGCATCGAGTCGACGCCGTACTGGCTCTTCATCAACGGGTTGACGAAGCGCCAGCCGATGGTCGTGTCCTCGAGCTTCATGTTGCGCGAGTAGCCGCTCTCGGCCTTGCCCATGACGAACGGCGCACGCGACATCGACTCGACGCCGCCGGCGATCGCCAGCTCCATCTCGCCGCTGGCGATCGCCCGGAACGCCGTGCCGATGGCGTCCATGCCGGAGGCGCACAGGCGGTTGAGGGTCACGCCGGGGATGCTCTCCGGCAGGCCGGCCAGCAGCAAGGCCATGCGCGCGACGTTGCGGTTGTCTTCGCCGGCCTGGTTGGCGCAGCCGAAGAACACTTCGTCGACCTGGTCCCACTGCACCGACGGGTTACGCTCGATCAGCGCCTTGAGCGGCACAGCCGCCAGGTCGTCGGCGCGTACGCTGGCAAGGGCGCCGCCGAAGCGGCCGATCGGGGTACGAATAGCGTCGCAGATGAATACGTCACGCATCAGGCTTCTCCTGGTTTCTGGCCGTGGGCGGCAGCGGTGCGCTGCTCGAGGTCGGATGGGGCTCAGATTAAGGACGCGGGCGGGTCGCGCACAATCCGATAATCGACTATTGGTGCGATTATCGAACAACTTGTTGTTGTGCTATCCATCGCCACACGCGTCTTCGAGGCGCGGTTTTACCCGCGCCCGAATGGCGGTCAGGTTGCGTCGGCGTGGCTGACCAGGCCTTTGATGATCACGCCCACGGCCGCCAGGGCAGCCGGCACCAGCAGCGCCGTCAGCACCTGCTCGAAGCTCCAGCCCAGGCCCAGCAGGGTGGCGCCACTCCAGGCACCGAGAATCGCCCCGAAGCGGCCGATACCGAGCATCCACGACACGCCCGTGGCGCGCCCTTGGGTCGGGTAGAAGCGGGCCGCCAGCGACGGCATGGCCGACTGCGCACCGTTGACGCACATGCCGGCGATCAGCACCAGGGTCGCCAGCAAGGTGATGTTGCCCAGGCTCTGGCCGACTGCGTAGGCAAACACCCCGGCCAGCAGGTAGAAGATGCCGATGACCTTGTGCGGGTTGAACCGGTCCATCGCCCAGCCCACGAACACCGCGCTGAGCACGCCGCCGAACTGGAACAGCGCACCGATGAACGCGGCCTCCTCCATGCTCGCGCCGCTGTCACGCATCAGCGTCGGCAGCCAGCTGGTCAGCAGATAAACGATCACCAGGCCCATGAAGTAGGTCAGCCACAGCAGCACGGTGCCCAGGCCGTAGGTACCCGAGAAGATCACTGCAAAGACGTTGCGCTTGGACACGACCTTCTGTTCAGGAACGCTGAAACTGGACGCCTGGGCGACCACGGCGGGCGCAATCGGCAACAGTGTCTTGCGCACCTTGTCGGTGCCGCGGTTGCGCACCACCAGGAAGCGCGCCGACTCCGGCAGCCACACCAGCAATACCACGGCCAGCAGCAGCGGCAGCACCCCGCCGACCACCAGCAGGCTGTGCCAGCCGTACGCCGGGATCATCTTCGCGGAGATGAAGCCCCCGCCGGCCATGCCGAGGTTGAAGCCGCAGAACATGCTGGTCACCAACAGCGACTTGAGCCGCTCTGGGGTGTACTCGGACAGCAAGGTGGTGGCATTGGGCATGCCGGCACCCAGGCCCAGGCCAGTGAGGAAGCGCAGGATCAGCAGTTGGTCGACATTGGTCGCGTAGGCCGAGGCCAGGCTGAAGCCGCCGAACACCAGGACCGCGCCAATCAGCACGCCTCTACGACCGAAGCGGTCGGCCAGGGGGCCGGAGCCAAGGGCGCCGAAGACCATGCCGATCAGCGCGGCGCTCATCACCGGGCCGAGGCTGGCGCGGTCGATACCCCATTCCTGGGACAGCGCCGGGGCGATGAAGCCCATCGCGGCGGTGTCCAGGCCATCGAGGAAGACAATCAGGAAGCACAGGATCACTACCCGCCATTGAAAGCGCGAAAGCGGCTGCTCATTGATGAACGACTGGACGTCGAGGCAGTTCCCGACGGTGGTTTGTGGTTTGTTCATGGTTGTAATCCAGAAAATCGGCGCAGGCAGGACCCTGGCGCAAGGGGTTGCGCAGGTAGCGAGGATCGGAAAAACGGCCGAGCGTCAGCCTGGATACAACGGTACTGCGTGCGGGTGCGGCCGCAGCACAGAAAGGACAGTGGTCATGGGTGATGCCTCTCGCATGTTGTTCTTGTTCGGTCGGCTTAAGCCGACCGTTGCGAGAGACATTAATCAGCGGGCGCTGAGTGTGCAATTCAGCCAGAGCGACATTGTGCGTTTATCGAACAGTAGATGTAGCTCACCTGTACGGTGCACTACAATCATTGCCCTGTCGCGGGCTTAACCAAACAACTGGGTACACAGGTCCCGGCTGGAGGCCAACAGGATCGGCAGGAAGCGCTGCTCCAGCTCGCTGCGGGTCACCCGGCCGACATGGGTACTGACATTGAGCGCCGCCAGTACCTGCCCCGAAGCGTCATAGATCGGCACCGCAATCGACCGCAGGCCCTGCTCCAGCTCCTGATCGACCACGCACCAGCCCTGCGCGCGCACCTGCTGGATGCAGGCGAACAGCGACTCCGGGTCATTCAGGGTCCTGCTGGTACGGGCCTTCAGGTCGGCACGTTCGAGGTACTCGCGCAGGCTGGCGTCATCCAGCGCCGCCAGCAGGATGCGCCCCATCGAGGTGCAATAGGCCGGCAGCCGGCCGCCCACCGACAGGTCGACCGAAATAAGCCGCTCGACCGTCGCCGAGCGGGCTATATAAAGAATGTCGTCACCCTCGAGGGTGGCCATGTTGGCGGCCTCGTGCAATTGGTCGCTGATGCGGTCCAGGTAGGGCTGCGCCGACATCGCCAGCGGCGTCGACGACAGGTAGGCGTGGCCCAGTGTCAGCACCTTGGGCAGCAACGAATAGGTACGCCCGTTGGTGGTGGCATAGCCAAGCTTCATCAACGTATGCAGGCAACGGCGCACCGCCGCCCGGGGGATCTCGGTACGGTGGCTGATCTGGGCGATGGTCAGGTGGCGCTTGCGCTCCTGGAACGCCTGGATCACCGCGAGGCCTCGGGCCAGCGAGGTCATGAAATCCGGATCGCCGGTAAACGCCTGGATGCGCTTGGCCGGCGAAGCCACGATCGGCGGCGCCATCGCAGGGGACGTGGCCCGTTCGGGGTTCGGAGCATCCTTGGGCAGGTTTTCGTCGCTCATGGCAGACCTCTAAAAAAATCCGTCGTTCGTGCGATTATCGAACGAACGGCCGATAATCGCAATTGACCGCTGACACTTTTGCTTATACCTTTCTCATGCCACATGTGGCTTCTTTGGAGAGACTGGTCAGGTACCCACCGAAGAAATCCCCAGGCACGGCCTCGTCACCGCGAGGCCGTTTTACATTCCCCCGCCGCCCCCGAACTTTCTGCGCAACACCCGCTCAAACTTCTGACAGCGGCGATGGCGTAATCACTTGTTACTTGGATAACTTTCCGGACTTGTGTCAGTTACCCATAAAGCGCGATGATCAATGCGTGAGCGATTGCTATAATCGACTCAGCTGGGCGTGATCGATACTTCGACGGTGGTTGCAACTAGCCTCCCCTGTCACACGCTCCCAGCCCGGTGCAAGGCACTGCGGCGCAGCCGTTTGACCCCGTGCCATCGCACCTTTGGATACTGTTGCTGCGACAGCGAATTCGCTCTGGTTGCGTAGCCGCATGCTCAACTTCGCATGCCGAGGCCAGGGCCAACTCTCAAACTATTCAGGTACTACTGTGACGAAAGATGAACTGCGCGCAGAACTCGAGCGCCAGGCTGAACGTTACAAGGATGTTTACGGCGGTGAAGTCACCACCTATGCGGCGCAACCCGAACCGGAACGCAAACCGTGGCGCAAACGTGCAACGGTCCAGGACCAGGTGTTCGCCCAGGAGCTGGAAAAGATGGAAAAGGATCTGCGCACCGACGAATCCTGAAGCCGTTGCGCCTGGCCGGTCTCTCCAGCGCCAGGCGAGCGTGGTCGAGACGTCGCGCGGAACGCCTGCGTGAAATGGAATTACACAAATTTCATACAAACGTTTGAATAGCGCCCCAGCCTGATAATTCGCGAGCATTCGCGAACAATTGCAGCAATTAGCGATTTTTATCGGCATTTAGCCTGCTCGATGCCGCCCCTTGACGGCTGCGTGTGCGGCACTTTGGGGCGCCATCGGTCTGTCAGGGGTGCATCGACTGCCACGCTTTTCTGGCATAATCCGGCCCCCCTACGACCGCCAGAAAACCTTCATGATCGATTTATTCAGCGGACTGGATGCCTGGGTAGTGGTGAGCTTGGTGCTCGCACTGACCTTCGTGCTCGCATTCGAGTTCATCAATGGCTTTCATGACACCGCTAACGCGGTAGCCACCGTCATCTATACCAAAGCCATGCCGCCGCACCTCGCCGTGTTCTTCTCCGGCGTGTTCAACTTCCTCGGGGTTCTGCTCGGCGGCGTCGGCGTGGCTTACGCCATCGTCCACCTGCTCCCGGTCGAACTGCTGATCAACGTGAACACCGGTCACGGCCTGGCCATGGTCTTCTCGCTGCTGGCTGCGGCCATCACCTGGAACCTGGGCACCTGGTACTTCGGTATCCCCGCCTCGAGTTCGCACACGCTGATCGGTTCGATCCTCGGCGTGGGTCTGGCCAATGCGCTGATCAGCGACATTCCGCTGGGTGACGGCGTCAACTGGCAGAAGGCGATCGACATCGGCATGTCGCTGGTGCTCTCGCCGATGGCCGGCTTTGCCGTTGCCGCGCTGGTGCTGCTGGGCCTGAAGTGGTGGCGTCCGCTGTCGAAGATGCACAAGACCCCGGAGCAACGCCGCAAGCTCGACGACAAGAAGCACCCGCCGTTCTGGAACCGTCTGGTGCTGGTCATCTCGGCCATGGGCGTGAGCTTCGTGCACGGCTCCAACGATGGCCAGAAAGGCATCGGCCTGATCATGCTGGTGTTGATCGGTATCGTCCCGGCCAAGTTCGTCCTCGACCTGAACAGCACCACCTACCAGATCGAGCGGACCCGCGACGCGACCCTGCACCTGAGCCAGTTCTACGAGCGCAATGCCGCGACCCTGGGTGAATACCTGGCGCTGGGCAAGGCCGCCGCGGGTGATCTGCCGGAGCAGTTCAGTTGCAACCCGCAGCAGACCGAGCCGACCATCGCAGCCCTGCAGACCTCGCTCCAGGGTGTGACCGACTACCGCGCGCTCGACTCGGAGAAGCGTGTTGAAGTACGTCGTTACCTGCTCTGCCTGGACGACACGGCGAAAAAGGTCGGCAAGCTGCCGGGCCTGGAGCCGCGTGAAAAGGCTGACCTGGAAAAACTGCGCAAAGACCTGACCGCGACCACCGAGTACGCCCCGTTCTGGGTGATCGTCGCTGTTGCCCTGGCCTTGGGCCTGGGCACGATGGTGGGCTGGAAGCGTGTGGTGCTGACCGTTGGCGAGAAGATCGGCAAGCAGGGCATGACCTATGCGCAGGGCATGTCGGCGCAGATCACTGCGGCGTGTGCGATCGGCATGGCCAACGTGTTCAGCCTGCCGGTATCGACCACCCATGTGTTGTCTTCGGGCGTGGCCGGTACCATGGTTGCCAACAAGAGTGGCCTGCAAGGCGGCACCGTCAAGACCATCCTGCTGGCCTGGGTGTTGACCCTGCCGGCGACCATGGGGTTGGCAGCGGGGCTGTTCTGGCTGGCGACCAAGGCGATCAGCTGAGACGCTTTGCCTTGATCTGAAAAAAGCGCCTTCGGGCGCTTTTTTTCGTTTTGGGCTTGGGCTTGGGCTTGCAGATTGTGGGCTTATCCGTTCGATGGGGTGGCGCTTATGGCCCCTTCCGCCCTTACGGCGGGTCACTTTTTTTCTTGGAAAAAAGTAACCAAAAACCGCTGGCTCCCACATACGGCCCTCCGCTGCGCTGCGGGTTCCCTCACTCCGGTCTTGCTCCCGCGTGGACCGGGCTGTACGGGCCTTCCTGGCCCGCAGCCCTTGCCGGCCTTCCTGGCCGTCACCCCGCTCCGCAAGACCTCCGTTCGGCCTCCTGAGGTCGCCAAGTTAGGGGTGGTGCCTGGGCTGGCGTTATCTTCGATAGTGGCAATGGTGGTGGATAGCTTGGCCTCTTCGCGGGTAAACCCGCTCCCACAGGGACCGCAGCGGCCTTACGGTCAGCAGAGAACCTGTGGGAGCGGGTTTACCCGCGAAGAGGCCGGAACTGCCAATGCACATTCTGGCGCTGCCGCGCTGTACCGCCCTTATAAATTAGCGAGAGCGCAGCGATTCGCCAGCCGTTGCCCTGGCCCTTGATCTTGATCTGGCCCTTGATCTGGCTTGTGATCTTGATCTACTGCGACTTCAGGAGGCCGAACGGAGGTCTTGCGAAGCGAGGTGACGGCCAGGAAGGCCGGCAAGGGCTGCGGGCCAGGAAGGCCCGTACAGCCCGGTCCTCGCGGGAGCAAGGCCGGAGTGAGGGAACCCGTAGCGCAGCGAAGGGCCGGATGCAGGAGCAAGCGGTTTAATGACATGGTCAGCCCGCAGCGGGACACCCGGAAAGTCTAGACTTACCGGGTGCCCCTCTTAACGACGAGGATCTGCCATGAACACTGTTTCGCTCTTGGGGATCGACCAAGGCAAAAATAGGCATCACCTCATTGGCCATGATAGGAGCGGCCATCGGACTCTGCAAAAGCAATTCAATCGAAGCCGACTACTGGAGTTCGCAGCTAAGCTCCCGGCCTGCACGATTGCCATGGAGTCTTGCGGCGGCTCGCACTGCTTGGCCCGAAAACTAGCTTCATTCGGTCATACGGTAAGGCTCATCGCTCCCCAGCATGTGAAGCCCTATGTGTCGGGCAACAAGAATGACTTCATTGACGCAGAAGCAATCTGCGAAGCAGCTTCCCGCCCCAGAACCCGATACGTAACGATCAAGACAGTTGAGCAGCAAGTACTGTCAACTGAGCACCGACTGCGGGAAGCATTGGTTCACCAGCGAACTCAGGCGATCAACCGTATTCATGGATTTCTCCTGGAGTTCGGCATCAGTCTGGCACCTACGAAAGCAGCCATCGCACACGCTCATGAGTACTTGGATGACCCGGCGACTGACCTACCGGTTCGCTTCAAGATCGTCATTGAATACTTGCTTAAAGACATCCAGCGGTTGAGTGCAGAGATCAAAACCCTCGAAATGCACCTGCGCGAGGAGCTAGCGGCGAGTGATGTTGGGACCCGACTGTTGAGCATCCCCGGCATCGGCCCCATCACCGCTAGCGCGCTGGTGGCCGATGTCGGCGACGCTTCGAGTTTTCATTGTGGCCGTGATTTCGCCGCATCCCTAGGTCTTGTGCCCAGGCAGTACTCGACCGGAGGCAGGAACAACTTGCTTGGCATCAGTAAGCGCGGTGACAAGCACATACGAACGTTACTGCTACAGGGCGCGCGAGCCATGATGATACGAATCGGCAAGCGCAAGGACCCTCTGGGCGCGTGGGTGAGAGATCTGCTGACGCGTAAACACCCTAATAAGGTCGCCTGCGCCCTGGCGAACAAAATCGCCAGAATTATCTGGGCGGTACTAGCTCGCGGCGGTAGCTACTCAACGCTTGAACCTGTGTGACAACCCGATCACTACCAGCTTTTGCGACGACGAGATGATGACGATAATCAGCCCAAATCCTGACTGAAAACCTGGTAACCAAAAGAGCTTTCGAAGCTGTCGGTTTGGTAAGGACAGACAGGAGCGACTATTCATCAGGGGCCAGGCAGCTGCACCGCCTATCAGTGCCCGGATACATTAGAGCAAGCCTGATTTACCGCCCGTCTTTTCGGAGTTGCAGAAGGTGGGCTGACCATACATTTGGTTACTTTTTTCCAAGAAAAAATCTATGGTCACCCCATTTTTTGCAATACTGATTAACGGATGAAATGGGTGGCTTGCTTAAATCTATCCGGCGTCTATTGGGCTCTAATCCCGCGCCACGATGAGTATTCGCACCTGACGATCCTAAAAAAGTGAGCGGCTTCTGTGAGCCAAATTTTCTTCCAGGATCACCGTCAGGCCGATCGGCCGTTTATTTCATCTGTTGTCAGCTATCGCAAAACCTGGTGGTAAAACACTTGCAAAACGGTGCTGTACTGCGGGGTCAGGCGTTGGTGACGTCTGGCTCCGCTTCATATTGCGTGTGCCGAGTGGTGATTGCCCACGCGATACGTGCGAGTTTGTTGGCCAACGCACAGGCCACCACATTGGAGTGTCGCCGCATTGACAGCGACCTCACCCATTCGGCCAAGGGACCTTTTTGGTGCTCCAGGCGCAGCATGTACACCCGGGCGCATTGCACCAACAAGCGCCGTAGATTCTTGTCGCCGCGCTTGCTGATTCCTAGCAGGTTGGGCTTGCCGCCGGTACTGAACTGTTTGGGTACCAAACCGACGGATGCCGCAAAATCCCGACTACAGCTGTATTGCTGACCGTCGCCCATCTGTACGGCCAGCAGGCTGGCGGTGATCGGGCCAACACACGGGATGCTCAACAAACGGCTTCCGAGATCATCGTCAGCCAGCTGGCTTTCCAGCTCCTTGTCCAACACCTTGATTTGCTCTTCCAGATAGACGAAATGGTCGTGCTGGCGCTGCAGCAAAGCGATGAGGCGCACAGGCAGGTCGTGTTCCTCAAGGATCGAGGCTAGCCGTTTGACGACTGCCAGCCCGGTCGGCAGGCTGATGCCGAACTCGAGCAAGAATCCATGCATCTGGTTCACCGTCTTGGTGCGGTCGCGGATCAGCGATTCACGAATCCGGTGTGAGACTGAAAGCGTCTGCTGCTCCACAGTCTTGGCCGCGACGAAACGCATCGTTGGCCGAGAAGCGGCTTCGCAGATCGCTTGAGCGTCGACAAAATCGTTCTTGTTACTTTTGACGAAAGGTCGCACGAACTGAGGGGAAATCAGCTTGGCATCGTGCCCCGCAGCTTTCAGTTCACGCGCCAGGTAATGCGCTCCAGCGCAGGCTTCCATCACCACGGTGCATACCGGATGGTTGGAGAAAAAGCGCATTAATTGCTGTCGTGAGCACTTCTTGCGTAGCACTTCCCGGCCGGACCTATCCTGAGCATGCAGGTGGAAGGTGTGCTTGCCGATGTCGATGCCGACTAATGCCACTTCGCTCATGGTGATGATCTCCGGAGATAAAAACACCCTGCGCAAGCCTAGCCTGCGCAGAGTGCCGGGGTGACCATCTCATTAAGTGACCCGCCGTAAGGGCGGAAGGGGCCATTAGCGCCACAACAGGTAACGGATAAGCCCCCCAACGCCCAACGCATCTACACCGAACACACGCAAAATGTATCGCGACGCGGCGGCAGGTTCTCAGCGTAACTCGACCTGCGCGCACAGCCCGCCCCCTTCGCGGTTGCTCAGGGTCAGCGTGCCGCCCATGGCCAGGGTCAGCTGCTCGGCAATCGCCAGGCCCAGCCCGGTGCCGCCGGTGCTGCGGTTGCGTGAGCCTTCGACCCGGTAGAACGGCTTGAGCACCTCCGCCAGCTCTTCGGGCGCAATACCCGGGCCGTCATCGAGCACGCGAATCACCGTGCTCGCCCCGTGCTGGCTGACCTCCAGCTGCGCCGCGCCGGCAAACTTCAAGGCGTTGTCGAGCAAGTTGACCAGCACCCGGCGCAAGGCGTGCGGGCGGATCTGCAGGATGGCCTGGGTACTGCCCAGCCGCTCGACCTGCGCGCCGCTGTCCTGGTAGTCGAACACCACGCTGTCGAGCAATGCATCGAGGTCGACCCGGCACGGCGCCTCGGTGCCGCCGTCCATGCTGCGGGCATAGGCCACGCCCTCGCGCACCAGGTGCTCCATGGCGCTCAGGTCGCTCCACAGCTTGTCTTTTTCCACGCTGTCGTCCATCACCTCGACGCGCAGCTTCATCCGCGTGATGGGCGTTTGCAGGTCATGCGAGATGGCCGCCAGCAGTTGCATGCGCTCCTTGAGGTAGGCCGCGATGCGCGCTTGCAGGGCGTTGAACGCGACTGCGGCATAGCGCACTTCGCGGGGCCCGCGTTCGTCCAGCGCGGGGCCGGGGCTGTTCGGGTCGAGGTCGTCCAGCGCCTGCACCAGGCGGGTCAGCGGGCTGATCGCCACGCGCACCGCGAGCCAGGTACACAGCAGCAGTACCAGCAACTGGATCAGCAGCACCACCGGCAGCCAGCTGGCCACAGGCATCGACGCGGGGGTGACATCGAGGGTCAGCGGGGCGCCGTCGGCCAGGCGCAGGTGCACCTGGAAGTGAGCGTTCGGGCCGGGGATCTCGAGAAAGGTCAGCGGGTAGTCCTGGCCGATCGCCTTGACGATCGACTCAGCCGCCATCGGCGGGTTCTCGCTGGGCATGGCCTGGCCGGGCAGGCCGGCGTCGAGGCGGTAGCGATAGAGGCGCCGCTCCAGCCGTGGCAGCCAGGCGGCGCGTTCGGCGGCCGGCAGGCGATCGAGAATGGCCACCGAGGTGGCCACGTCCAGCTCGAGGTTGCTGAGCATCATCGAGCGGCTGCTGATATAGCGCTCGTACGCCTGCAGGCCAAACGACAGGCCGTAGGCCAGCACCAGCCCGGTGAAGAAGATCAGCGCCAGGCGCGAGGCGAGGGTGCGCGGCCACTTCATGCCGGCGACTCGAGCAACTGCACCGGCAGCGAGAAGACATAGCCCTCGCTGCGCACGGTCTTGATGCAGGTCGGCTCGCGGGCATCGTCACCCAGACGCTGGCGCAGGCGGCTGACCAGCAGGTCGATGGAGCGGTCGAAGATGTCCGCTTCGCGGCCCTGGGTGAGGTTGAGCAGTTGCTCGCGGCTGAGCACCCGCTGCGGGTGATCGAGGAATACCCGCAGCAGCCGGTACTCGGCGCCGCTGAGCGCGACCAGGGTGCCGTGCGTGTCGAGCAGGTGGCGCGCGGTGGTGTCCAGCCGCCATGGGCCGAAGGCCAGCAGGCGGCTGCCCTCACTGAGGGTCAGGTTGGGCGGCAGCATCCGCGTACGGCGCAGCACAGCGTTGATCCGGGCCAGCAGCTCACGGGCCGAGAACGGCTTGGTCAGGTAGTCGTCGGCGCCCATCTCGAGGCCGATGATGCGGTCGGTTTCGTCGTTGCGGGCGGTGAGCATCAGCACCGGCGTGTTGCGCTGCTTGCCCGCGCGCAGCTCGCGGCACAGCAGCAGGCCGTCGTCGCCGGGCATCATGATGTCGAGGACGATCAGGTCGACCGTGTTCGCCTCGAGAAAGGCGCGCATCTGTCGGCCGTCGGCGACGATGCTCGTGCGCAGGCCATTCTTTTTCAGGTAATTGCCGACCAGCTCGCGAATTTCGCGGTCGTCGTCGACGATCAGGATGTGATCGACGTGTTCCATCGTGTGTGTCCTGTCTCGGTGAGCGTGGCCGCAGTGTACCGAGCGTCCCCGCGCTTGCCTGTAGGGCTTTGTATTGCAGTGTATCTGCTGGCGGGATGGATACAGCAGGAGGCACAGCGGGCGGCTGCGGACACACGGCAGATACCTGGCGGGGGTGAAATGGCTGTGACCGGGGAGACAACCTGCTCCCTACGCAAACCCCGCACCGGAGAGACGCCATGACCTTCAAGACCTTCGCCAGCGCCAGCCTGTTTGCCCTGCTCGGCTTCGGCGCGCTTGCCGCCCAGGCCAGCAGCATGCCGATGGCCGACAGCAGCGTGATGCAATACCGCTATGGCGATAAGCTGGACGTGAAAAAAGTGCTGTCGGTGAGCGATGACCAAACCACTGCCTGCGGCGTGGTCAACGCACGGATGGATTACCTCGACTCGCACGGCCAGCCGCAGAGCGTGGCGTACCGCAGTTACGCCACCGACGGTTGCCATGACAACTGATCGGCGGCCTCATCGCGGCGCGTTGGCGTCGCGACAAGGCCTGCTGCCGGCTCGCTTCGAGGTCAGGGAAAGCTGGCGAAGTGGGCTTGCATCCGCCCGGCGTCCGCCGTTTGCCCACTGAACAGCTCGAAGGCTTTGACCGCCTGGAACACGGCCATGTTGCCGCCGTCCAGGGTGCGGCAGCCCAGTGCACGGGCGTGGCGCAGCAAGGCGGTCTCGAGCGGGAAGTAGATGATCTCGGCGACCCACAGGCGGGCATGCAGCAGCTCTACCGGCAGGGGGGTACCGGGCAGCTTGGCCATCCCCACGGGGGTGGTATTGACCAAGCCGTCGGCCTCGGCCAGTACGCTGGCCAGGTCGCTGCCGAGCACGGCCCGACCGGCGCCGAAGTGGCCATTGAGGTTGTCGACCAGCGCCTGGCCACGGGCCGCATCGACCTCGAACAGCACCAACTGTTCGACGCCTTCACCGAGCAGCGCGTGGGCCACGGCGGCACCCGCACCCCCGGCGCCCATCTGCACCACCTGACGGCGCGCGACATCACCCAGGCCGCGGCGGAAACCTTCGGCGAAACCCAGGCAGTCGGTGTTGTGGCCGACGCGCTTGCCGTCCTTGAGCACCACGGTGTTGACGGCGCCGATACCGCGCGCTTCGTCCGACAGTTCGTCGAGCAGCGGCAGGATCGACTGCTTGAACGGGTAGGTGATGTTCAGCCCGGTGAAGCCGGTGCGCTGAGCCGCGTCGAGCAGGCCGGGCAGGGCGCTGTCGTCAAGGCCCAGCTGGTCGGCGTCGATCAGCCGGTAGAGGTAGCGCAGCGACTGCGCGTCGCCTTCGCGTTCGTGCAGGGCTGGCGTGCGCGAGGCCTGGATGCCACGGCCGATCAGGCCGGCGAGGATACCTTGGCTCATGCCTTGCGCTCCCCGAGCAGTTGCCCGAAGTGGGCCAGGCCCAGGCGATAGCCGTGGCTGCCGAGGCCGCAGATCACGCCGACGGCAATCGACGAGACGAACGAGATATGGCGGAACGGTTCGCGCTTGTGCACGTTGGACAGGTGCACTTCGATGACCGGCAGTTCGCAGGCCACCAGGGCGTCGCGAATGGCCACCGAGGTGTGGGTCCAGGCACCGGGGTTGATCAGGATACCGGCGCAGCGGCCGCGCGCAGCGTGGATCCAGTCGATCAGCTCACCTTCATGGTTGGTTTGGCGGAATTCGAGTTCCAGGCCCAGTTCGCGGGCGGTTTCAGCGCAGCCGTTGGCAACGTCGGCAAGGGTTTCGCGGCCGTATTGTTCCGGCTCGCGGGTACCGAGCATGTTCAGATTAGGGCCGTTGAGCACGAGGATTCGGGGCGTCATGGCAGGGATCGCTTTGTTGTTGTTGGTTACGCCGATCTTTGTACTATCTGGTTAATTCGTCAATTAACTTGGGCCTCATGTTGATGAAAATGTGCGATTACCGAACTTGATCCGCCTGATCGCCAGGCATTACAGGATTGTAATGTTGCCGCCACCCCCCGGATAACCGCGCCTTTCTACAGTCCCCCGGCCAAGCCAGCCGACGAGGACCTGTAACGTGCCGCGCCATCGTGCCATCCCCCCCAAGAGCGCCATGCTCTGCCTGCTGCTCAGCCTACTCGCCGCGCCCGGCGTGCAGGCCCAGCGCCTGAGCCTGGCGCAGGCGCTCGACGCCGCGTTCGGGCAAAACCCCGAACTGGCCGCCGCCGGCCGAGAAATCGGCATTGCCGAAGGCGAGCGCCGCCAGGCCGGGCTGCTGCCCAACCCGGAGCTGTCCTGGGAGGTCGAAGACACCCGGCGCAACACCAGCACCACCACGGTCACCCTCAGCCAGCCGCTGGAGCTGGGCGGCCAGCGCGGCGCGCGGATCGAGCTGGCCAGCGCCGGCCAGGCGCTCGCCCAACTAACCCTTGAACAGCACCGCAACAGCTTGCGCGCCGAGGTGGTCCAGGCCTTTCACGCCGCCCTGCACGCAGACGCGGCGCTGGCACTCGCGGAGCAATCGCAAGCCTTGACCGAACGTGGCCTGCGGGTGGTCGACGGGCGGGTCAAGGCGGGCCAGTCGTCGCCCGTCGAGGCCACTCGCGCCGAGGTCCAGCTGGCCCAGGCCAAGGCCCAGCGGCGGCGTGCCGAATCGGACCGAGTGGTGGCCTACCACGCCCTGGCGCGGTTGACCGGCAGCCCCCAGGCCGGTTTCGACCGGCTCGACGCCGCGAGCCTTTCGCCGGGCCCCGCGCCGCAGGCCGAGGCCTTGCTCGGCAAGCTCGAGCAAACCCCCGAGTGGCGCCTGGCACAGGCGCAGATCAGCCAGGGCGACGCGGCGCTCGGCGCGCAACAGGCCCAGCGTATCCCCAACCTCACCGTCAGCCTCGGCAGCCAGTACAGCCGTGAAGACCGCGAGCGGGTCAACGTGGTCGGGTTGTCGATGCCGCTGCCGTTGTTCGACCGCAACCAGGGCAATGTGCTGGCCGCCGCGCGCCGCGCCGACCAGGCCCGCGACCTGCGCAACGGGGTCGAGCTGCGCTTGCGCAGCGACACCCGCAGCGCGGTCAGTCAGTGGGCCACGGCGATGCAGGAGGTGCAGGCCTACGACCAGGCCATCCTGCCTTCGGCCCAGCAGGCGGTGGACACCGCGACCCGTGGCTTTGAAATGGGCAAGTTCGCCTTTGTCGACGTGCTCGACGCCCAGCGCACGCTGATCGATGCCCGCGGCGCGTACCTCGAGGCATTGGCCTCGGCCACCGATGCGCGGGCGCAGGTCGAGCGGATCTATGGCGAGCTCATGCCGCAGGCGAATCCGTGACGCCCTGTAGGGCCGCCGAGTGGCCCCAACCGAACGCAATGATTTCTTGGGAGTAACCATGAACACTTCACGCAAGATCGCCCTCCTGGCGGCCACGGTCGCGGTACTGGGCGTGGCAGGCCTGGCCTGGACCGGCACCCTCAGCCCGGCCACTGCCACCCAGGCCGAACACGCCGAACACGCCGACCATGGCGAGCAGGGCCATGCCCACGAAGCGCAAGACGGCCACGGCCATGCGCCGCAAGCCGACGCTCACGAGGAAGAAGGCCAACTGCACCTGTCCGCCGAGCAAATAGTCGCCGCAGGCATTCAGCTGGCCAACGCCGGCCCGCAGTCGCTGGGCACCTCGATCAGCTTCCCTGGCGAAATCCGCTTCGACGAGGACCGCACCGCCCACGTCGTGCCGCGGGTGCCCGGGGTGGTCGAGTCGGTCCACGCCAATCTCGGCCAGACGGTCAAGCGCGGTCAGGTCCTGGCGGTGATCGCCAGCCAGCAGATCTCCGAGCTGCGCAGCGAGCAGCAAGCCGCCCAGCGCCGCCTCGAACTGGCCCGGCTGACCTTCGGGCGCGAACAGCAACTGTGGCAGGAGCGCATCAGCGCCGAGCAGGACTTCCAGCAAGCGCGCCAAGCCCTGCAAGAGGCCGAAATCGCCCTGGCCAATGCCCGGCAGAAGGTCGCTGCGGTCGCCCCGGCAGGTGCCGGCAACCGCTACGAGCTGCGCGCGCCGTTCGATGCCGTGGTGGTGGAAAAGCACCTGAGCCTCGGCGAAGTCGTCGACGAGACCAGCAATGCCTTTACCCTGTCCGACCTGAGCCGGGTCTGGGCCACCTTCGCGGTGGCCCCGCGTGACCTGGGCAAGGTCACCCATGGCCGCAGCGTCACCGTCAGTGCGCCAGACCTCGGCGTGCAGGTCGAGGGCCAGGTCAACTACGTCGGCAGCCTGCTCGGCGAGCAGAACCGCGCCGCCACCGTGCGCGCCAGCCTGAGCAACCCCAACGGCGCCTGGCGCCCGGGCTTGTTCGTCGACATCGCGGTCAGCGTGGCACGCTTCGACGCCGCCGTGGTGGTGCCCGACAGCGCCCTGCAGACCTGGGAGGGGCAAACCGTGGTCTTCGCCCGCACCGCCGAGGGCTTCGAAGCGCGCCCGGTACAAACCGGCCGGCGCGACGCCGGCCAGGTCGAAATCATCCAGGGCCTGAGCGCCGGCAGCCAGGTCGCTGCCGCGGGCAGCTTTGTCCTCAAGTCCGAGCTCGGCAAGGGTTCTGCCGAGCACAGCCACTGATCCGGGGACGCCTCCATGTTTGAACGCATCATCCAATTCGCCATCGAGCAACGCCTTGTAGTCATGCTCGCGGTGCTGCTGATGGCCGCCGTTGGCATCCACAGCTACCGGCAGCTGCCGATCGACGCCGTGCCCGACATCACCAACGTGCAAGTGCAGATCAACACCGCCGCGCCGGGCTATTCGCCGTTGGAAACCGAGCAGCGCATCACCTTTGCCATCGAGACGGCCATGGCTGGGCTGCCCGGGCTCAAGCAGACCCGCTCGATGTCGCGCTCGGGCTTGTCGCAGGTGACGGTGATTTTCGCCGACGGCAGCGACCTGTTCTTTGCCCGGCAACTGGTCAACGAGCGCCTGCAGGTGGCCCGCGCACAGCTGCCCGAGGGCATCGAGGCGGTCATGGGGCCGATTTCCACCGGCCTGGGCGAGATCTTCCTGTGGACGGTCGAAGCCGAGGACGGTGCGCGCAAGGACGATGGCAGCGCCTATGACGCCACTGACCTGCGGGTGATCCAGGACTGGATCATCAAGCCACAGTTGCGCAACGTGCCCGGCGTGGCCGAGGTCAACAGCATCGGCGGTCACGCCAAGCAGTACCTGATCGCCCCGGACCTCAAGCGCCTGGCCGCCTACAAGCTGACCCTCACTGACCTGGTCGGCGCCCTCGAGCGCAACAACGCCAACGTCGGCGCGGGCTACATCGAGCGCAACGGCGAGCAGTTGCTGATCCGCGCACCGGGCCAGGTGGCCGCGCTCGACGACATCGCCAACGTGGTGATCGTCAGCGCCGCAGGCACGCCGATCCGCGTCAGGGACGTCGCCGAGGTTGGCTTGGGCCAGGAACTGCGCTCCGGCGCCGCCACTGAAAACGGCCGCGAAGTGGTGCTCGGCACGGTGTTCATGCTGATCGGCGAGAACAGCCGCACGGTGTCCCAGGCAGTCGCCGCCAAGCTGGTCGAAATCAACCGCAACCTGCCCAAGGGCGTGCATGCGGTCACCGTCTACGACCGCACCAACCTGGTCGAAAAGGCCATTGCCACGGTCAAGCAGAACCTGGTCGAAGGGGCGATCCTGGTGATTGCCGTACTGTTCCTGTTCCTGGGCAACATCCGCGCCGCGCTGATTACCGCCATGGTCATTCCTTTGTCGATGCTGTTCACCTTTACCGGCATGTACAGCAACAAGGTCAGCGCCAACCTGATGAGCCTGGGTGCCCTGGACTTCGGCATCATCGTAGATGGCGCGGTGGTGATCGTCGAAAACGCCATTCGCCGCCTGGCCCATGCCCAGCAGCGCCATGGGCGGATGCTGAGCCGCAGCGAGCGCTTCCACGAGGTCTTCGCCGCCGCCCGCGAGGCCCGGCGGCCGCTGATCTTCGGCCAACTGATCATCATGGTGGTGTACCTGCCGATCTTTGCCCTGACCGGGGTCGAGGGCAAGATGTTCCACCCGATGGCCTTTACCGTGGTGCTGGCGTTGCTCGGCGCGATGATCCTCTCGGTCACCTTCGTGCCGGCGGCAATCGCCTTGTTCGTCACCGGCAAGGTCAAGGAAGAAGAGGGCGTGCTGATGCGCAGCGCGCGCCGGCGCTATGCCCCGGTGCTGAGCTGGGTGCTGGGCAGG
Organism: Pseudomonas reidholzensis; assembly: GCF_900536025.1. Classification (GTDB taxonomy): domain Bacteria; phylum Pseudomonadota; class Gammaproteobacteria; order Pseudomonadales; family Pseudomonadaceae; genus Aquipseudomonas; species Aquipseudomonas reidholzensis. Next base: position 140,792 of record NZ_UNOZ01000028.1, on the reverse strand, counting down.
CGCAAGCTGGCCTTTGCCGGCGCCGCCGCGCTGGTGCTGTTGTCGGGGGTGATGGCCAGCCGCATGGGCAGCGAGTTCATCCCCAGCCTCAGCGAGGGCGACTTCGCCCTGCAGGCCTTGCGCGTGCCAGGCACCAGCCTCAGTGAGTCGGTGCAGATGCAGCAGCGCCTGGAGCAGGCGATCATCGCCCAGGTACCGGAGGTCGAGCGGGTGTTCGCCCGCACCGGCACCGCCGAAATCGCCTCCGATCCGATGCCGCCGAACATCTCCGACGCCTACGTCATGCTCAAGCCGCGTGAGCAGTGGGCCGACCCCGACAAGCCGCGTGACGCATTGATCAGCGAAGTGCAGCGCGCCGCCGCGGGCGTGCCGGGCAGCAACTATGAAATGTCCCAGCCGATCCAGTTGCGCTTCAACGAGTTGATCTCCGGGGTGCGCAGCGATGTCGCGGTGAAAGTCTTCGGCGATGACATGGACACCCTCAACCGCACCGCCGCGCAGATCGCCGCGACCTTGCAGCAGGTGCCGGGTGCCTCCGAGGTGAAGACCGAACAAACCACCGGATTGCCGGTACTGACCATCGATATCGACCGCGACAAGGCCGCCCGGCATGGCTTGAACGTCGGCGATGTGCAGGACGCGATTGCCATCGCCGTGGGTGGGCGCACGGCCGGTACGCTGTATGAAGGCGACCGCCGTTTCGACATGGTGGTGCGCTTGCCCGAGGCGATGCGCACTGACGTCGAGGGCTTGCACGGCCTGTTGATTCCGGTACCGGCGAGTGCCGCAGGGCAGATCGGCTTTATCACCCTGTCGCAGGTGGCCAGCCTGAACCTGGCACTGGGGCCGAACCAGATCAGCCGCGAGGATGGCAAGCGGGTGGTGGTGGTCAGCGCCAACGTACGGGGGCGTGACCTGGGCTCGTTCGTGGCAGACGCCGAGCAGGCCCTGATCGACAAGGTGCAGGTGCCAGCGGGCTATTGGACCCGCTGGGGCGGCCAGTTCGAGCAGCTGCAATCGGCGGCGCAGCGCCTGCAGGTGGTGGTGCCGGTGGCGCTGCTGCTGGTGATGGCCTTGTTGCTGATGATGTTCAACAACCTCAAGGACGGTTTGCTGGTGTTCACCGGCATCCCGTTCGCCCTGACCGGGGGTGTGCTGGCGCTGTGGCTGCGTGATATCCCGTTGTCGATCTCGGCGGGGGTCGGGTTTATCGCCTTGTCCGGGGTGGCGGTGCTCAACGGCCTGGTGATGATCGCCTTCATTCGCAACCTGCGCGAGGAAGGGCGGCCGTTATCGATGGCGATCGAAGAGGGCGCCTTGACTCGGCTGCGGCCAGTGTTGATGACCGCCCTGGTGGCGTCGCTGGGGTTCATCCCGATGGCGCTGGCCACCGGTACCGGGGCCGAGGTGCAGCGGCCACTGGCGACGGTGGTGATCGGCGGGATCCTGTCGTCGACCGTACTGACCTTGCTGGTCTTGCCGGCGCTGTATCAGTGGGCGCATCGTCGCGAGGAATAGCGCATGGGGCTGCAACGCAGCCCCAGTTTATTGGATCAAAGCACCGGGCTTGGCTGCCCAGCCGGCCCTTCTTCATGCAACGAAATCCGTGACGTCTCCGGCAGCGCCAGTCCGCCGATCAACGCCACCAGGGCAATCACCACCAGGTAGAACGCCGGGGCCAGGCTGCTGCCGGTCTGCCCGATGAGCCAGGTCGCGACCAGCGGCGCGGTGCCGCCAAACAACGTATACGCGACGTTGTAGGTAATCGCCGACGCGGTGTAACGGGTCCGGGTCGGGAAGCTTTCCGACAGCAGCGCGGCGGTGACCACGCCACTGGCCAGCGCGCCAACCGCCAGCAGGATCACCCCGAGCAACGCCCCCGACATCGACCCCGAACTGGCCAGCCAATACGTCGGGAACACCGCCACCATCACCCACAGGCAGGTAAAGCCGATGGTCCGGCGCCGCCCGATACGGTCGGACAGCGCCCCGGCCAGCGGGCAACCGGCCGCCGCGAACAGCAGCGCCACGGTGGTAACCAGCAACGACTGGGCGCGGGTCAGGTTGCCGACCATCTGCAGGTAGGTGGCGAAGTAGGTGGTGAACATATAGAACGACAACGCCGTCAGCGAGATGAACGCGCCCAGGTTGCGGATCGCCCGGCCATGGTTGCGCAGGGTCTCCTTGAGCGGCGAATGGGCGTGCTCCTTGCCCTCGGCCAAGGCCGCGCGGAAGGCCGGGGTTTCTTCCATCCGCCAGCGCAGGTAGAGCCCGACCAGGCCCAGCGGTGCGGCGATCAGGAACGGCACACGCCAGCCCCAGCTGTTCATCGCGTCTGCGCTCAGGCTGGCTTCGAGGCCGTAGGCGATCACCGCCGCGCACGCGAACGCAGAAAAGGTCGAGACCGGCACGAAGCTGCCATAGAAGGCGCGTTTGTCCTGAGGTGCATGCTCCATCAGGTAGGCGCAGGCACCGGCGTATTCACCGCCGGCCGAGAAGCCCTGCAGGCAGCGCGCCAGGGTCAGCAGGATCGGTGCCGCCAGGCCAATACTGGCATAGGTCGGCAGCAGGCCGATCAAGGTGGTGGAGCCAGCCATCAGCAAGATGGTCATCGACAGGATGCGCTTGCGCCCGAGGCGGTCACCCAGCGCGCCGAACACGATCCCGCCGAGCGGTCGCAGGGCGAAGGCCACGGCGAACACGGCAAAGGTCTTGAGCAGGCCGGCGCTGGGGTCTGAACTGGCGAAGAACTGGCTGGCGATCAAGGTGGCGAGAAAACCATACACGGCAAAGTCGAACCATTCGACGAAATTGCCGATGGCCGAGGCCGCGATCACCCGGCGCAGGGTGGCGGGGGATACCTCATGGGGTGTGGACATGCGCAGACGCTCCGATTTCCATTGGCAGCCTGGGAGGAAGTGCCGCGGTCGGGCCGCGTCATCGTTGTTGTGCTTCCAGTAGACCGACCGGGGGTACGCCGCGCATCCTCGTGGGCGACATCGGGATACCTGTTTCAACCATCGGGATGTGTTGTGGCAGTACCGGCCTCTTCGCGGGGCAAGCCCGCTCCCACAGGAATTTCGCTGTTCTGGAGATTTGCGAGGACCCTGTGGGAGCGGGCTTGCCCCGCGAAAGGGCCGGTGCTGGCAAATGCTATCAACTAGACGGAAAACACCACGCCCGTGCGCGACGCCGCATTGCGAATGTGCTCCTGCATCGCCCGTTGCGCCCCCAGCTGCGAGCGCCGGCCCAGGGCCCGCAGGATCTTGTTGTGCTCCTGCCAGGTCTCCATCGCGCGCTCGGGGCGAATGAACGGCAGCTTCTGGCTCTCGAGGAAAATATCCTGGCTGGCCGTGATCACGTGCAGCATGGCCCGGTTGCCACTGGCCTGAAGCAAGTCCTGGTGAAAGGCGAAATCCAGCCGCGCCGCCGCCTCGAAGTTGCCCGCGCGCAACTCATGGCGCATCGCCTCGACGTTCGCGGCGAGGCGATCGAGGTCATCGGCGGTCAGGTTCAGCGCCGCCTGCCCGGCGGCAAAGCCCTCCAGCACATAGCGCAGCTGGAAGGTGTCGACCGCAGACACCTGCTCGGCATACGGCCAGCTGAAACCCACTGGCGCCGCTGCCACAGGGGCCTGGACGAACACGCCCTTGCCCGGCTGCACGCTGACCAGCCCCAGCGCACTCAACGACGACAGCGCCTCGCGCAGGGAGGCCCGGCTGACGCCGAGCTGCTCGGCCAGGTCGCGCTGTGAGGGCAGGGCGTCGCCGGGCACATAGCCGCCGTCCTCGATCAGTTTGCGGATCGCCTGCAGGGCAATTTCCGGGACGGCGCGGGGCAGGGTGTCGAGCATGCAGTTCAGACCGGTCAGAGGGCGTTGTCCGATCCTTTTACGGGCAAAGCGCCGAGCTGGCAAGCCTTGCCCCGTGCTGGCGCAGGCCCATCATTGATTGCACGAATGCGGGGCGCTGGCGGCTCCAGCCCATCAAACCCGCAGGCAACTGTTCAGACCAGTAAGACCTTGTGGCAGAGGGCCTGCAAGCGCATCCGGGGCATTCTGGCATGCCCCGTGCACTGGCAATCGGCACTGATGACTCACACTCCCACGAGGCTCGTGCATGACTAAATTCCGCTCGCTGTTCCTGGCCACCCTGTTCTGCGGTACGGCCCTGAGCCTGCCTCAGGCCCAGGCTGATGCCCTGGCCGACATCAGCGCCCGTGGCGTGTTGAAAGTGGCCGTGCCACAGGATTTCCCGCCGTTCGGTTCGGTCGGCCCCGACCTCAAGCCACGCGGCCTGGACATCGACACCGCGCAGCTGCTGGCCGACAAGCTCGGGGTCAAGCTGGCGCTGACGCCGGTCAACAGCACCAACCGCATCCCGTTCCTCACCACCGGCAAGGTCGACCTGGTGATCTCCAGCCTCGGCAAGAACCCCGAGCGCGCGGCCGTCATCGACTTCTCGCGGCCGTACGCGCCGTTCTACCTGGCCGTGTTCGGCCCGGCCGATGCGAACATCGACGGCATCGAGGCCATCGCCGGCAAGACCATCAGCGTCACCCGCGGCTCGATCGAAGACATGGAGCTGTCTGCCGTGGCGCCCAAGGGGGCGACCATCAAGCGCTTCGAAGACAACAACTCGACCATCGCCGCCTACCTCGCCGGCCAGGTCGAGCTGATCGCCAGTGGCAGCGTGGTGATGGCTGCCATCGCCGAGAAGAACCCGGCCAAGGTGCCGGTGATGAAGGTCAAGCTCAAGGACTCGCCGGTCTACGTCGGCCTGGCCAAGCAGGAGCCGGCGCTGCTGGACAAGGTCAACGCCACCCTGGAAGCGGCCAAGGCCGATGGCAGCCTCAACCGCAACGCCGAGAAATGGCTCAAGCAGCCACTCCCGGCCGACCTTTGACCAGCGCCTGGAGTCGCTGAGCGATGGCCTATCAATTCGATTTCGCACCGGTGCTGGGGCAGGCTGACCTGCTGCTCAAAGGGGCGCTGTTCACCCTGCAACTGACAGTCGTGGGCACAGTGCTGGGCCTGGCCATCGGCGTGCTCGGCGCGGTGGTGCGTGCCTGGCGGCTGCGGCCGTTCGATGCGCTGTTCGGCGTGTACGTGGAGCTGATCCGCAACACCCCGTTCATCGTCCAGCTGTTCTTCATCTTCTTCGGCCTGCCGGCGTTGGGCGTGCGCCTGACGGAATGGCAGGCGGCGGTGCTGGCGATGGTGATCAACCTGGGCGCGTATTCCACCGAGATCATTCGCGCCGGCATCATGGCGATCCCCAAGGGGCAGCTGGAAGCCGCTGCGGCGCTGGCCATGAGCCGCGTCGAAGCGTTCCGCCATGTGGTCCTGCAGCCGGCGCTGGCCAAGGTCTGGCCGGCGCTGACCAGCCAGATCGTGATCGTCATGCTGGGCTCGGCGGTGTGTTCGCAGATCGCCACCGAAGAGCTGTCGTTCGCTGCCAACTTCATCCAGTCGCGCAACTTCCGCGCCTTTGAAACCTACCTGCTGACAACCGTGCTGTACCTGGTCATGGCGATTGTCGTACGGCAGTTGCTGGCATGGCTCGGCCAGCGCTTCTTGATGGGACGCCGCTGATGGATTTCACCTTGTGGGATATCGTCCGCAACCTGCTGATCGGGTTGCAATGGACCTTGCTGCTGTCGCTGGTGGCGTTTGTCTGTGGCGGCCTTGCCGGGCTGCTGCTGTTGCTCGGGCGGATCTCCGCCAACCCGTACCTGCGGGGCTTGAGCCGGGGTTACATCGAGCTGTTCCAGGGCACGCCGTTGCTCATGCAGCTGTTCATGGTGTTTTTCGGCATTGCCTTGTTCGGCCTCGACGTGTCGGCCTGGATGGCGGCGGCGATCGCCCTGACGCTGTTCACCAGTGCGTTTCTCGCTGAGATCTGGCGCGGCTGCGTCGAGTCGATCCCCACGGGTCAGTGGGAAGCCTCCGGCAGCCTCGCTCTGAGCCCGCTGGAGCAGCTGCGGCATGTGATCCTGCCGCAGGCCATGCGCATCGCCATCGCGCCGACGGTGGGCTTTTCGGTACAGGTGGTCAAGGGCACGGCGGTGACGTCGATCATCGGCTTCACCGAGCTGACCAAGACCGGCGGGATGCTCGCCAACGCCACCTTCGAACCGTTTCTGACCTACGGCCTGGTGGCCGTCGGTTACTTCATCCTTTGCTACCCGCTCTCGCTGAGCGCCCGTTACCTGGAAAGGAGGCTGCATGCCCCTGCTTAGAGTGTCCGCGTTGCACAAGTACTACGGCGACAACCATGTGCTCAAGGGCGTCGACCTGAGCATCGAGGAGGGCGAGGTGGTCGCCATCATCGGCCGTAGCGGCTCGGGCAAGAGCACCTTGCTGCGCACCCTCAATGGCCTGGAGTCGATCAGCGACGGCGTCATCGAAGTCGACGGCGAGTACCTCGATGCCGCGCGCGCCGACCTGCGCAGCTTGCGCCAGAAGGTCGGCATGGTGTTCCAGCAGTTCAACCTGTTCCCGCACCTGACCGTCGGCGAAAATGTCATGCTCGCGCCGCAGGTGGTGAAGAAGACCAGCAAGGCCGAGGCCCGCGAACTGGCCCAGCAGATGCTCGCGCGGGTTGGCCTGGGGGAGAAGTTCGATGCCTACCCGGACCGCCTCTCGGGCGGTCAGCAGCAGCGCGTGGCGATCGCCCGCGCGCTGGCGATGTCGCCCAAGGTGTTGCTGTGCGACGAGATCACCTCGGCGCTCGACCCGGAGCTGGTCAACGAGGTGCTCGGCGTGGTGCGTCAGTTGGCCAAGGAAGGCATGACCCTGATCATGGTGACCCACGAGATGCGTTTTGCCCGTGAAGTGGGCGACAAGCTGGTGTTCATGCACCAGGGCAAGGTGCATGAAATGGGTAACCCGCGCGACGTGTTCGCGGCGCCGCAAACCCCTGAACTGGCCAACTTCATTGGTGCGGTGGCCCAGGCCTAGCGCCGCTCACGGCATTACGGGCGGCCAACTTTCCAGGGCGCGTATTCGACCAGGGCAAAGCCTTCCATCTTGCCTTGCGGGTCTGGCGCGAAGCCCGGCATGCGTTGCAGGTCGAGGGCCATGCAGGCGCTGCTCAGGCGCGACTGCAAGCCTCCGTCCATGCGGAAGGCATCCGCCCGCGCGGCCGAGGGGCGCAACTCGATCAAACAGCCTTGCACCTTGCCTTGGCTGTTGGCCTGGTAGCGGATGATGGCGACGCCGATGCTGTCCACCGGTTGTTCACGCAGCAGTTGCTGCCAGAAGAACTCGCGTTGTTGCTGGCGCGCTACCCAGGCCGGGTTGGGCGGCTGCTGGTTGGCCGAGGGCATGAGGATCAGCGGCGCGACGATTTCCACCGTGCCGTCCTCGTCGTAGGCCCCGGCGGGCACGGGTGGGTAGACGGTCTTCCAGCATTGCGCTTCGACTGCTGCGGCGAGGCTTTTGAAGTCTGAGCGATTCGCGTCTGCGGGCAGCAGGCTGGCCAGCTTGGGGCCGGGTTCCTGGGCTTTGCAGGCCACCGGGGCGTAGGTCTGGTCCAGTTTGATGGAGAGTTTTACCGCGCCGACCAGCGTGCCGCGCACGGCGTTGGCGATGTTGGTTTGCAGGGTCTTCTGCATGTCGCCGACGAACTGCTGCATGACCTTCGGGTCGATCGCTTCGGCGGTGTCCGTGGCGGCGGGCTCAGAGGTTTTGCAGCCGGCCAGGGTCAGCAGGCACAGCAGGGCGATGGGCAGGGGGCGGAGGGGATGTTTGGTGAGCACCGGGACTTCCTTGAGTGAGCAGGGGGGAGCTTTCATGCTTCACCCTTGGATAACGTGTGGGTACTGGGCTGCGGCGTGGTATGTAGCTTGTTGTGTGCCAGGTCGGCGGCCATCATAACCGCAGCTGGGGTGTCGGGAAAATCTGTTGGGATTGGGGTGGTGGGTTTTGGATTTGGGGCTTATCCGGTTGATGTGGCGTGGCCACTGGCCCCTTCCGCCCTTACGGCGGGTCACTTTTTTTCTTGGAAAAAAGTAACCAAAAACCGCTTGCTCCTACATCCGGCCCTTCGCTGCGCTACGGGTTCCCTCACTCCGGCCTTGCTCCCGCGAGGACCGGGCTGTACGGGCCTTCCTGGCCCGCAGCCCTTGCCGGCCTTCCTGGCCGTCACCTCGCTTCGCAAGACCTCCGTTCGGCCTCCTGAAGTCGCGGTAGATCAAGATCACAAGCTAGATCAAAGGCCAGATCAAGGGCCAGGGCAACGGCTGGCGAATCGCTGCGCTCTCGCGGGTTTATAAGGGCGGTACAGCGCGTCAGCGCCAGAATGTGCATTGGCAGTCCCGGCCTCTTCGCGGGTAAACCCGCTCCAACAGGTTCTCTGCTGACCGTAAGGCCACCACGGTCCCTGTGGGAGCGGGTTTACCCGCGAAGAGGCCAAGCTATCCAACACCGATGCCACCTTCGAAGATAACGCCAGCCCAGGCGTAGCCTCCGTTGCAGCTTGCCAATCCCCAAATGCAAAAAAAGGCCAGTGTCGCGAGACACTGGCCTTTTTCATTACATCAGACTCGATCAGAAGTCGTAACGCACCTTGGCCGAGAACACATCGGCATCAAAGCCCGACTTGCCAATGTAGTCATAGTTCACGCCCAGGGTGACTGCGCCCAGCTTGTAGTCAGCGCCCACGCCGGCTTCATAGCTGTCACGCACGGCGTTTGCGCCATGGGTCACGAACGGCGTGCTGCCGAGCAGGAAGGTCGAGGTGCTGGCGGCTTCGTCAGCGGCGAAGTCGTGGTAGGCCATCAGCTTGAACTGCGGCTCCAGGGTGCCGGCACCCAGGTTGAAGCTGCCCGCCACGCGCACGCCGGCGCCCAGCTCGATGGCCTCGTAACGCTGGTCTTCGACTTTCAGTGCGGCAGACGAACCCTTCTCGCGGTAGCCGTCGATGTCTACACGGCTGTAACGGGCGGCCAGGCGTGGCTCGACCAGCAGCTGCGGGCTGATGCGGTAGGTGTAGCCACCCACCACGTTCAGGCCGAACAGGTTGCTGTCATAGTCGGCCTTGGCTTTGGTGCCGGCGATTTCGCGCTTGCCTTCGTTGTCGTTGATGCCGTAGGTCATGCTGGCATCGACGAAGTAGTTGCCTTGCTCGAAGCCGCCGTACAGGGTGAATGCGTGGCTGTCGACTTCGGTCTTGTTGCCGCCCTTGGAATTGACGTCGGTGTTGATGAAGCTGTACGCCAGGCCCAGGGTCAGCTGGTCGTTGAGCTTGCCGTCGGCGCCGACCGCGATGCCGCGGCTGTAGGCGTTGTAGCCGGCAATGCCGTCACGCTGGCCTTGGGTGGCGTCGCTGTACAGCGACTGGACCCATACGCCGGTGTCCTTGAAACCTTCACCCGACGAGGCGCCGCGCAGGCTGCTGGTGCGGCCGCTGGTCACGCCGTTGACCAGGCTCTGGCTGGTGGTGGCGGCCTGGGTGGCTGCACCGTTGGTTTCCGGGGTCAGCTGCTCGGCGAGTTTGGCCACTTCGGCGCTGCTGCCATTGAGCGCGATTGCGCGCAGTGGGTCGTTGTCGCCCAATTGGCTGATGATACCGTCCTGCACCAGGGCGCCCAGCGAGCGCTTGTGGTTGTCCGAGCCACCGTGTTGATCAAGGATCTGGTCGATGCCTTGCTGGTTCTTGGTGGTGACCACGGCCACCAGCTTGTTGTCGACGATGGTGCTGGTATCGACGTTGAGCAGCACCGAGGTGCTGGTGACCGCGAGGGTGCCTTGCGGGTTGACGTTTTCGCCGCTGGCGTCGAGTACCTGCAGGGTGCCGGCGTCGATCAGCGTGTAGCTGCTGCCGTTGGCGCTGAAGTCGTTGCCGCGGGCAGACAGCTTGACCTGTGCGCCCTGGCCGAATTCGGCGGTACCGGTGACGCTCAGGACAGGCTTGCTGGCGTTGGTGTCGTTGCCCAGGGTCAGGCCCAGGGCCGAGTTGCCGGCGATGTACAGGTTGCCGTCGATCGAGGTGTGCGCCGACTCCAGCGACAGGGTGGCCGAGTTGCCGCCGCTGACCGAGCCGACATCGATCCAGCCCTCTTTGGCATCTTTCAGGCGGATATTGTAGCCATCGCCGCTGATGTCGGTGCCGGTGAACGAGCTGTCGGCTTCGACTTCGATGTTCGACAGGTCGATCAGGTTGCCGACGATGACGCTGCCCTTGCGCAGGATCAGCTCCACTGGGCGGTTCGACTCAGAGGCGTCGATTGCTTCATCCTGGGAAATGATGGAGCCGCTGTTGAAGATGTTCAGGTCGCCGTATTGCGCGTAGTTGTCGGTCTGGCCTGGGGTGTCGAAGTCGGTGTTGCCGATCAGGATGCCTGCGTCCTGGGCGATGATCGTGCCGGTGTTGAGCACGTGCATGCCGTTGGCGGTGGTCAGGCTGGCGCCGTCGAGGACGATGCCGTTGGCGTCTTCGCCGGTGGCAATGATGGTGCCGTGGTTCTCGATGCCGGCCAGGTCGACCATGTCGGTGTAGAAGCCGTTCTCGCTGGTGGTGGCGTCGATGGCAGTGGCGCCTTCACCGACCACCTCGATGCGACCATAGTTGATCACTTTGCCCTCGATGGTGCCGCCTTCGAGGTTGATGCCGCGGGCATCTTCGCCGCGTGCATAGATCTGACCGCTGGCCGCGTTGACCAGGTCACCCGCGATCACCGAGCTGCCGGAGAAGTCCAGAGCGCGGGCCACGTCGGTGCCGCCTTCGTCGGTCAGCGGTTCGCCGATGGCCGACAGCAGGCCTTCGTTGATCACGCTGCCGCCGATGCGCGCAGGGTCGATCATCAGGGCGTTGGCGCCGCCGCCGTTGGCCTGGATGCTGCCTTTGTTGATCACGCTGCCGGTGATGACGTTCGGCGTGAACACCTCTGCCTCGTCCCACTGGTCCATGTCGACGCCGCCAGCGAAGTCGCCGGTGCTGGCAATGTTGGCGTTGAGGATCAAGTCACCGTTGATGGTCGAGCCATTCAGTTCGATGGCGTCTTCTTCGCCTCCGCCGCTGTAGCTGCCGGTGAATTCGAGGTTGCCGTTATGCGTCTGGTGTTCGCTGACATAGCCAGCGTTGGTCAGTTGCACGGTTTCAGCGAAAGCGGGGAGGGCGCTCGCGGTGATGGCGAGGGCCAGCAGGGTCTTGCGGAAGGTCAGCGGAGCCACGGGTTCTTTCCTTGGAAATCGTTGGGGAAGAGCGGCGCGCATCCATGCTTTGGCTGAAACCTTTTATCCTGAAGATAGTGGCGTCATGCCACATATCAGCGCGGGGGCGAAATCGTAGCGCAAACGCTGGCAAATTGACACGATTGCCTGGCGTCAATTTTTTGGTTTGCCGCTTTTGCGGCTATTCCATTGCCGCTTGCCCCTCCTCAAGCGGAAGCACTTTGCCGCTTTTCTGGCATGCCCGCGCAGCGTGAGGCGGCTAAAGCCCCGCAACAGTGGGGCTTGGCTGGGTTGGCACAGGCCTTGCTATAGCTTGGTCAACGACACTCCGGTCAACCGTCGAAGGTTTTCAGACATGAGCATCAGTTTCGACAAGGCGCTTGGCATTCATGAAAAGGCCCTGGGCTTCCGCGCACAACGCGCCGAAGTGCTGGCCAACAACATCGCCAACGCCGATACGCCCAACTACAAGGCGCGCGACATGGACTTCTCGTCGGTGCTCGCCGCCGAGGCCGACAAGCAGCAGAAGGGCCGTATCGCTCTGGACCGGACCAACACCCGGCATATCGAGGCCCAAGGCCTGGCGATGGCTGATGACAGCCTGCAGTACCGCACGCCTACCCAGCCTTCGATCGACCAGAACACCGTGGACGCGCAGATCGAGCAGTCCAACTACACGCAGAATGCGATCGATTTCCAGGCCAGCTTCACTTTGCTCAACAGTAAATTCAAAGGGCTGGTATCGGCCCTGCGCGGAGAGTGACCATGTCCCTTGCCAACGTTTTCAATATTGCCGGTAGCGGCATGAGTGCGCAGAACACCCGCCTCAACACCGTCGCCTCGAACATCGCCAACGCCGAGACCGTCTCGTCGAGCATCGACCAGACCTACCGTGCGCGCCACCCGGTGTTCGCCACCACCTTCCAACAGGCCCAGGGCGGCACCGGTCAGTCGCTGTTCGAAGACCAGGGCGAGGCCGGCCAGGGCGTGCAGGTCACCGGCATCATCGAAGACCAGAGCAACCTGGAAGCGCGCTACCAGCCCAATCATCCGGCGGCGAACAAAGACGGCTACGTCTATTACCCGAACGTCAACGTGGTTGAGGAGATGGCTGACATGATCTCTGCCAACCGCTCGTTCCAGACCAACGCCGAGCTGATGAACACGGCCAAGACCATGATGCAGAAAGTACTGACCTTGGGTCAGTGATAAGGAATTCGGACCATGGCTATCGATAGCACCAGTGGTGTCAATCTCAATGATGTCCTTGCAGCATCGGGCGTCAGCAGCGGTACCAAGAAGACCACCGTCGACACCGCCGCGCAGACCGGCACCAGCACCCTGGGCAAGGACGCGTTCCTGCAGTTGCTGGTCACCCAGATGCAGCACCAGAACCCGCTCGACCCGCAGGACAACGGCGAGTTCGTGGCGCAGCTGGCGCAGTTCAGCAGCCTCGAGGGGATCACCTCGCTGAACGACTCGGTCAACACCATCACCAGTTCGCTGGGTTCGTCCCAGGCCCTGCAGGCCTCGTCGCTGGTCGGTCGTTCGGTGATCGTGCAGAACGACAAGGCGGTGGTCGATACCGCCGACAGCTTCAATGCCCAGGTCGTCGTGCCGCAGGCCATCAGCGAAGGCAAGATCATCGTCAAGGACAAGGACGGCAACACCGTCAAGACCATCGAGATGGGCGCGCAGGCAGCCGGTTATGCCGACTTCATCTGGGATGGCACCAACTCCAGCGGCGCCAAGGTCGACCCAGGCACCTACACCTTTACCGCCACCACCACCGTGGAGGGCCAGTCGGTGCAGATGAACACGCTGCTGCCGGCCAAGGTCACCAGCGTCAGCTTCAGCGCCGCCGGCGAAATGGTGCTGAACCTGGCAGGGGTAGGGAAGGTTTCCCTGTCCGACGTACAAACCATCGGTATCTAAGGCCAGAACGGCACAAGGAGCAACAACATGTCTTTCAATATCGGCCTTAGCGGTCTGTACGCGGCCAACAAGCAACTGGACGTCACCGGCAACAACATTGCCAACGTCAGCACCACCGGCTTCAAGTCGTCGCGCGCCGAGTTCGCCGACGTCTACGCGGGCGCCAACCGCCTCGGCGTGGGCAAGAACCAGATCGGCAACGGTGTGCGTCTGGCCGCCGTTTCCCAGCAGTTCAGCCAGGGTGACATCAACAACACCGGCAACGTGCTGGACATGGGTATCCAGGGCCAGGGCTACTTCGTCCTGTCCAACAATGGCGCGCAAGTCTACACCCGTGCCGGTGCGTTCCAGACCAACAAGGACAGCTACGTCGTCACCTCCGACGGCCTCAAGCTGCAGGGTTATGCCGCCGACGCCAACGGCAAGATCCAGACCGGTATGCTCACCGACCTGAAGATCGACACCTCGGCGTTGCAGCCCAAGGCCACCACGCTGATCGACCAGGGCATCAACCTGAACTCCTCGGCTGACTCGATCGCCCTGCCGGCCACCCCGCCAGCGGCCGGCGACATCGTCTTCGACCCGGCCGACGAGACCTCGTACACCAAGTCCTTCCCGACAAAGGTTTACGACAGTCAGGGCAACGAGCACACCATGGAGCAGTTCTATCGCAAGACCGATACGAACGAGTGGACCATGTACACCCTGGTCGACGGCCGTAACCCGTTCGACCCGAGCAGCACCGAGCCGCTGACCGGCACCATCAGCTTCAACAGCGATGGCTCGGTCAAGACCATGGCCACCGATCAGACCAACGTGCCGGCAGGTGCCGAGTGGGATGTGACCAACAGCACCTTCACCATGAAGGGCTGGATCCCGGCAGAGAAGGATGCTGCCGGTAACTGGGCATCCAACGGTTCGGTGGGCAACGCCGACGGTATCCGCCTGGCAATGAACAGCACCACCTCGTACAACACCGATACCGCGCGCGGGTCGCAATCCCAGGACGGCTATGCCACCGGTATCCTGTCGAGCCTGTCGATCGACTCCACCGGTGTGATGTTCGCCAGCTTCAGCAACCAGCAGTCGCGTGCCATCGGCCAGGTGGCAATCGCCAGCTTCGCCAACGAGCAGGGCCTGCAGCAGATCGGTGGCACCCGCTGGACCGAGACCTACTCCTCGGGCATCCCCGGCATCGATGCGCCAACCACCGGTACCCTGGGCAGCGTCGAGTCCAACTCGCTGGAGGCGTCCAACGTCAACCTGACCCAGGAGCTGGTCGAGCTGATCAAGGCGCAGAGCAACTACCAGGCCAACGCCAAGACCATCTCCACCGAAAGCACCATCATGCAGACCATCATCCAGATGACGTGATGGGCCGCTGAGGCTCGCGGGTAGTCGAACCCCTTTTTCGGAAGGGGTTCGTCGTTTTGAGGGAAGGCTCATGAAAGCACTGATCGTCGCCTGCGTTGCCGCGTTCTGCCTGCTGCAGGCACACGCTGGCACGGCGCCGTGGTGGCGCTGGGAAAGTCAGGTCGATGGCCGGCTGGTCTGCTCCCAGTGGTCGCCCGGCAAGGGCTGGAAACGCTTTGCCGGGCCATTCAACAACGCGGGCTGCCGCGAGCTGCAGTAGCGTTGCCGCGACCGGCAAGCTGGCGCCGGATATCCGACGTCGGTATTTCCCCGATCTCCCGCAAAGGCCCGTATTCACGGGCTTTTTCATGTTTTTTGAAAGTTGGTTCGGAACTTGCTTTATTGCCTGCACAGCAACGGCGAGCGGCAAGCAATCGCCAGTGCAGCGGAGGATGACTGTGGACAAGATGCTATACGTGGCCATGACCGGCGCCAGCCAGAACGCGCTTGCGCAGAAGGCCCATGCCAACAACCTGGCGAACATTTCCACCAACGGTTTCCAGCGCGACCTGGAGCAGGCGCGCTCGATCCCGGTATTCGGTGACAGCTTTCCGTCGCGCGCCTTCGCCCTGAGCGAGCGTCCGGCCACTGACTTCAGTGCGGGCGCCATGGTCGAGACCGGGCGCGAGCTGGACGTCGCCGTCGCTGGCGAAGGCTTTATCGCCGTGCAGGCGCCGGATGGCAGCGAAGCCTATGTGCGCACCGGCAGCCTCAATGTCGACGCCCTCGGCGTACTGCGCGCCGGTAACGGCATGCCGGTGATCGGCAACGGCGGCCCGATCGCCATTCCGCCGGAGCAGAAGGTCGAAGTGGGCCAGGACGGCACCATCAGCATCCGAGCCATGGGCGAGGACCCGCGAGTGATGGCCGAAGTCGACCGGATCAAACTGGTCAACCCGGACACCAAGGGCCTGACCAAGGGCCAGGACGGCATGATCCGCACCGCCAGCGGCCAGCCGGCCGATGCCGACATCAACGTCAAGGTGGTGTCGGGCTTCCTCGAGTCGAGCAACGTCAATGCCGTCGAGGAAATGACCTCGGTGCTGGCGCTGTCCCGTCAATTCGAACTGCACGTCAAGATGATGAACACGGCCAAGGAAGGCGACGAAGCCATGGCGCGTGTTTTGCAAATCGGCTAATCACATTTGAACGGGTGCCGTAAAACAGGCGCACGAGGAGAACACTATGCTTCCGGCTCTTTGGGTCGCTAAAACCGGCCTGTCCGCTCAGGACACCAACCTGACGGTCATTTCCAACAACCTGGCCAACGTCTCGACCACCGGTTTCAAACGTGATCGTGCCGAATTCCAGGACCTGCTCTACCAGATCAAACGCCAGCCGGGCGCCCAGTCGACCCAGGACAGCGAACTGCCGTCGGGCCTGCAAGTGGGTACCGGTGTGCGCATCGTCGGCACCCAGAAGAACTTCCAGACCGGCAGCCTGCAGACCACCGAAAACCCGTTGGACCTGGCCGTCAATGGCCGTGGCTTCTTCCAGGTGCTGCAACCGGACGGTACCGTTTCGTATACCCGCGACGGCACCTTCCACCTGAACTCCGACGGCCAGGTCGTCACCGCCAACGGCTTCGCCCTGGAGCCAGCGATCGTCGTGCCTAACGATGCGCAGACCTTCACCGTCGGCCAGGACGGCACCGTGTCGATCACCACCGCCGGCAACGCGGCCGCGCAGATCATCGGCAACCTGCAGACCGCCGACTTCATCAACCCGGCCGGCTTGCAGGCGATGGGCAACAACCTGTTCCTGGAAACCGCTGCCAGCGGCGCGCCACAGGTCGGTACCCCAGGCCTGAACGGCTTTGGCACGACCCTGCAGCAGACCCTGGAAAACTCCAACGTCAGCACCGTCGAAGAGTTGGTGAACATGATCACCACCCAGCGTGCCTACGAGATGAACTCCAAGGTCATCTCCACCGCCGACCAGATGCTGTCGTTCGTTACCCAGCAGCTGTAAACCCCAGGTCGCTGTTGCAGCGTCTGTTCCACCATGAGGTAAGTGTCATGAAGCGTCTGTTGTCCGTATTCGCCCTGGGGGGGGCGGTGTTGTTGGCCGGTTGCGTCGGTCCGACGCCCAAACCCAACGACCCGTACTACGCGCCGGTGTTGCCGCGCACCCCGTTGCCGGCGTCGGCCAACAACGGTTCGATCTACCAGGCCGGTTTCGAACAGGACATGTACGGCGACCGCAAGGCGTTCCGGGTCGGTGACATCATCACCATCACCCTGAACGAGCGGACCTCGGCGAGCAAGAACGCCAACTCGCAGATCGACAAGGACAGCACCGCCAACCTCGGCCTGACCTCGTTGTTCGGCGCGATCCCCAACACCAACAACCCGTTGGGCAGCGGTGACCTGACGCTCGATGCCGGCTACAGCGGCAGCCGTGCGACCAAGGGTGAAAGCAAGGCGGCCCAGGGCAATACCCTGACCGGTTCGATCACGGTCACCGTCGCCGAGGTGCTGCCCAACGGCATCATCGCCGTGCGCGGCGAGAAGTGGATGACCCTCAATACCGGTGACGAGCTGGTGCGTATCGCCGGCCTGATCCGTGCCGACGACATCGCCACCGACAACACCGTGCCGTCCACGCGGATCGCCGATGCGCGCATCACCTATTCGGGCACCGGCTCGTTTGCCGATGCCAGCCAGCCGGGTTGGCTGGACCGCTTCTTCATCAGCCCGCTGTGGCCTTTCTGAGTGCGGATGCCCATGTTCAACTTCAGGCAGCTGATTGCCGCAACCCTGCTCATGTCCTGTGCGTTCGCCGCTCACGCCGAACGCCTCAAGGACATCGCCAGTATTTCTGGCGTGCGCACCAACCAGCTGATTGGTTATGGCCTGGTGGTGGGTCTGAACGGCACGGGTGACCAGACCACCCAGACCCCGTTCACCCTGCAGACCTTCAACAACATGCTGTCGCAGTTCGGCATCAAGGTGCCGGCCGGTTCCGGCAACGTGCAGCTGAAGAACGTTGCCGCCGTGTCGGTGCATGCCGACCTGCCGGCCTTCGCCAAGCCCGGCCAGGTGGTGGACATCACCGTCTCCTCTATCGGTAACTCCAAGAGCCTGCGCGGCGGCAGCCTGCTGATGACCCCGCTCAAGGGTATCGACGGCAACGTCTACGCGATTGCCCAGGGCAACCTGGTGGTCGGCGGCTTCGACGCCGAGGGCCGCGACGGCTCGAAGATCACCGTCAACGTGCCGTCGGCCGGCCGTATCCCCGGTGGCGCCAGCGTCGAACGCGCCGTGCCGAGCGGTTTCAACCAGGGCAACAGCCTGACCTTGAACCTCAATCGGCCGGACTTCACCACTGCCAAGCGCATCGTCGACAAGGTCAACGAGCTGCTCGGCCCAGGCGTTGCCCAGGCCCTGGACGGTGGTTCGGTCCGTGTCAGCGCGCCGATGGATCCGAGCCAGCGGGTCGACTACCTGTCGATCCTCGAGAACCTCGAGATCGATCCGGGGCAGGCGGTGGCCAAGGTCATCATCAACTCGCGCACCGGCACCATCGTCATCGGCCAGAACGTCAAGGTGTCGCCGGCAGCGGTGACCCACGGCAGCCTGACCGTGACCATTACCGAAGACCCGATCGTCAGCCAGCCGGGGCCGTTCTCCAACGGCGAGACGGCCGTGGTGCCACGCTCGCGGGTCAATGCCGAGCAGGAAGCCAAGCCGATGTTCAAGTTCGGCCCGGGCACCACCCTGGATGAGATCGTCCGGGCGGTGAATCAGGTCGGGGCGGCGCCCAGCGACTTGATGGCCATCCTTGAAGCGCTGAAACAGGCCGGCGCCTTGCAAGCCGACCTGATCGTCATCTGAGGGGCTGACGCATGGAATCCAAGAGCCTGGTCTCGACCCAAGCCGACAGCGGTGCCTACACCGACCTCAATCGCCTGAGCTCGCTCAAGCACGGTGATCGCGACAGCGAAGCCAACGTGCGCAAGGTCGCCCAGGAGTTCGAGTCGCTGTTCATCAGCGAGATGCTCAAGGCGTCGCGCAAGGCCAGCGATGTGCTGGCCGCCGACAACCCGATGAACACCGAGACGGTCAAGCAGTACCGCGACATGTACGACCAGCAGCTGGCCGTGAGCATGTCCCGCGAAGGCGGCGGTATCGGTTTGCAGGACGTGCTGGTGCGCCAGTTGTCCAAGCAGAAGAACCCGGTCACCTCGGTCAACCCGTTCCTGCGCGGCGAGGGCACTGGCCCGGCGCTGTGGGGCACCAAGGTGAGCGATACCGCGGCCAGCGGCGCAACCGCCAGCACCAGTACGCGCAACGATGTCGCGGCGCTCAACGCCCGGCGTCTGTCGTTGCCGGGCAAGCTCACCGATCGCCTGCTGGCCGGCATCGTGCCGTCAGCCGGCAACCCGGCGTCCACCACTAACGCCGCGGCGCTGCCGGCGCGTGACGGCCAGTTGGTCAATGGCGTGATCAAGGGTGACTGGGAGCCAGCGCAAGCCTTTGCTGCCGCAGACGGCGGTACGCGCATCCTCGGGCGGGCCATGGCGCAGCCACCGCTGGCGCCGAAAAAGGCCTTCGGCAACAGTGACGAATTTGTAGCGACCATGCTGCCAATGGCGGAACAAGCCGCCAAGCGCATCGGCATCGACCCCCGTTATCTGGTCGCCCAGGCGGCGCTGGAAACCGGCTGGGGCAAATCGGTGATGCGCACCACAGATGGCAGCAGCAGCCACAACCTGTTCGGCATCAAGGCTACCGGCAATTGGCAGGGCGGCGAAGCGCGGGCGATCACCAGCGAGTTTCGCGACGGCGCATTCGTCAAGGAGACGGCGGCGTTCCGTGCCTACGACTCTTACCAGGACAGCTTCCACGACCTGGTCAGCCTGCTGCAGAACAATTCCCGCTATCAAGATGCGGTGAAGTCAGCCGATAACCCAGAACAGTTCGTGCGAGAGCTGCAAAAGGCCGGGTACGCAACCGACCCGAACTACGCCAGCAAGATCTCGCAGATCGCAAAACAGATGAAGTCGTACGAGAGCTACGCGTCGCTCGGTACTACCACGCAACTTTAAGGATCCAGCCCCATGGCGAGTTTGCTCAATATTGGCATGTCCGGCCTTGGCGCCGCTCAGTCTGGGATGTATACCCTGGGCAACAACATCGCCAACGCCGATGTCGAAAGCTATTCGCGCCAGCAGAACGTGCAGAAGACCAGCGGCGGGCAGCAGGTTGGCCAGGTCTTCATCGGTACCGGCACCACCTTGGCCGACGTGCGCCGGGTGTACAACGCGTTCCTCGAGAACCAGTTGCGTACCACCACGTCGCTGTCCAGCGATGCCACGACCTACCTCAATCAGATCACGCCGCTGGACACTGCCCTGTCGAGCGCCGACACCGGTATCACCGCTGCCTTGCAGAGCTTTTTCAGCGCCATGCAGGACGCCTCGGCCAAGCCGACCGAAGACGCCTCGCGCCAGCTGCTGCTGAGCAGCGCGCAGACCCTGGCCAAGCGTTTCAATACGCTGTCCGCCCAGCTCAACCAGCAGAACAGCAACACCAACAGCAATATGACCTCGCTGGCCAATCAGGTGAACAACCTGACCAAGACCATCGCCGATCTCAACGAACAGATCTCCAAAGTCGGCGTGGTCACCGGCCAGCCCAACGATCTGCTCGACCAGCGTGACGGCGCAGTGCGCGAGCTGACGTCGCTGATCGGCGCGGACGTGGTCGAGCAGAAAAACGGCAACTACGACATCTACCTGAAAAACGGTCAGGCGCTGGTACTGGGCAACACCACCCAGACCCTCGGCGTCGAGCCGACCGCCACCGATCCGACCCGCATGAGCCTGATCCTCAATCGTGGCTCGACCAAGATGGACATCACCAACAGCACCACCGGTGGTGAGCTCGGCGGCCTGATCCGTTACCGCAAAGAGACCCTCGACCCGGCGCTCAACGAGCTCGGCCGCGTGGCGCTGGTAGTGGCTGATGCGATCAACAGCCAGTTGGCCCAGGGCATCGACAAGGACGGCAACTTCGGTGCCAGCCTGTTCGGCGACATCAACAGTGCCAAGGCCATCGGCGAGCGCAGCATTGCCAAGCAGGGCAATACCGGCACCGGCAACTTGAACGTGACCATTGCCGACACCGGCAAGCTCGGCACCAGTGACTACCAGGTAACCTTCAACAACCCGCTGAACCTGAAAGAGTACACCGTGCGCAAGTTGCCGGAAGGCACCGATATGGGCACGCACAACCTCGATGACGACCCGGCGCCGGTCTTCGACGGCTTCACCCTGGCGGGCAACGGCGGCACGTTCGCTGCCGGCGACAGCTTCAAGATCACTCCGACGCGCAACGCTGCGGCCACTATCGAGTCGGTGCTGACCGACCCCAAGCGCCTGGCACTGGCCTCGCCGCTGACCGCGACCAGCGGTTCGGGCAACAAAGGCACCGGGGTCATCACCCAGCCAAATCTGACCAGCGAGCTGGATATCTATGACGCCGCCGAGCTGAACAAGCTGCAGACCGGCCTCAAGTACTCCACCCCGGTCAAGCTGGTGTTCGGCGATGACGGCGCCTCGCCGCAGAGCTACACCCTGTACAACTCCACGGGTGATTCGATCGGTACCGGCACCATCATCCCCGGCCAGGACAACAAGCTGCAATTGTCGGTGCCCCTGACCGATGCCAATGGCAACGCGCTCGGCGGCAACTTCACCTTCGAGATGAACGTCAACGGCGCGCCCAAGAACGGCGACAGCTACAGCGTGGCGTTGACCGGTGCGGGCTCGGCGGATAACCGCAATGCCCAGTCGGTGATCGACCTGCAAACCAAGTCGACCGTGGATGTTGGCACCAACGGCAAGGGCATCAGCATCACCGACGCCTATGCCAAGCTTGTCTCCAATGTCGGCGGCAAGGCCGGCCAGGCGCAGATGGACAGCGACGCCACGGGCGCGCTGCAGAAGTCTGCCCTGGACAGCCGCAACTCGTTGTCGGGCGTTTCGGTCGATGAAGAGACCGGCAACCTGATCAAGTTCCAGCAGTACTACACCGCGTCGTCGCAGATCATCAAGGCGGCCCAGGAAACCTTCGCCACCTTGATCAACAGCCTTTAAGGAGCCGTAGACCGTGCGCATTTCCACTTCGCAGTTCTACAACACCAACAGCGCCAATTATCAGCGCAACTTCGCCAACCTGGACAGGACTCGGCAAGAGGCTTCCGACGGTCTGCGCATTCGCAGCGCTGCTGATGATCCGGTTGGCGCCGCGCGCTTGCTGCAGCTTGAGCAGCAGCAGAACATGCTCAAGCAATACAGTGGCAACATCACCAACGTGCGCAATGCGCTGGGTAGCACCGAGAGCACCCTGAACGCGATCGGCAGTATCCTGCAGCGGGTCAACGAACTGGCGATCAGTTCCGGCAACGCCGGCTTCACCGATGCTGACCGCAAGGCCAACGCCGACGAGTTGTCGTCGCTGGAAGATCAGCTGTTCTCGCTGATGAACAGCAAGGACGAGAACGGCAAGTACCTGTTCTCGGGCTCCAAAGGCGATACCCCGCCGTATGTGAAGAATGCCGACGGCACCTTCAGCTACCAGGGTGACCAGAGCAGCCTGGTCCTGCAGGTCGGCGACATGCTCAGCCTGGCCGCCAACGAGACCGGCTACAGTGCCTTTGAACAGGCGCTCAATACCAGCCGTACCGAGGCCCGGCAGACTGCGCCGAGCCCGGATGACGGTCGCGTCAACCTGTCCAATGGTCAGGTCACCGGCAGTGTGGTGTTCAATGATCGCTTCCGTGGCGGCGAACCCTACACTGTCGAGTTCGTCAGCAGCACGCAGATCAAGATCACCGCAGCCAATGGCGACGACGTCACCAGCGAAGCGACCCAAGGCGGCAAGTTCGATCCAAATGGTACTAACACCATGATCAACTTCCGCGGTGTCGACCTGCGCCTGGAGATCAGCTTCAAGGACGGTGACAGCGCCGATCCGGATGCCGCCATCAGTGGCCACACCTTCACCCTGGGTGCCAAGGAAGACACTGTCAGCGGCACGCGCAGTGCGGGCAACGGTGTCAGCGGCAGCCAGCTGACCGGTGCCAGCATCTCGGACCAGGACAAGTACAAGGCCGCCTTCCCGGCGGGCGGCGCGGTGCTCAAGTTCTCCGAAACCGATCCGACCCAGTTCGACCTGTACGCCGCGCCTTACAGCCCCGACAGCCGCCCGATCGGCAGCGGCACGTTGTCTGGCTCTGGCGCCAACACCACGGCCACCGTGGCCGGCTTGACCTTCAAGTTCTCCACAGAGCCGGATGCCGGTGACTCGTTCGCGATCAAGGCCGACACCCATCAGACCCAGAACGTGCTCGACACCATCAGCCAACTGCGCACCGCGCTGACCACGCCGATCGACAACGACCCGGTGGCCAGGCAGAACTTCCTCGCTTCGCTGGATTCGGCCATCGGCAACGTCGCCAGTGGCATCAACCAGGTCAGCTCGTCGATCAGCTCGATTGGTGGTCGCGGTCAGGCGCTGGATGTGCAAGCCGAGACCAACGAATCGCTGAGTACCGAGAACACCAAGACGCAAAGCTCGATCCGCGAAAGCGATCCGGCCGAAGTGATGATCCGTCTGCAAATGCAGAGCAACATGCTGCAAGCTTCGCTGCAGGCCTACGCCAAGGTGGCCGGGCTGTCGCTGCTCAACTACATCTGATCCCCTCTCGTGTCAGCGGTCGCGCGGTGCCTGGTAACGGGCGCTGCGCGAACCTTCTCCCAGGTTCCCCATCGTGAATCATTCGGCTCTCGTCAGCATCGTCATTCCGGCATTCAACCCCGAGTTTTTTCAGAACGCGTTGATGAGTGCGCTCAACCAGGACTATCCGCACCTGGAAGTGGTGGTCTGCGACGACAGTCAGGGCGAGGACATTCAACGTATCGTCGACGAGGTCAGCGGCCAGACCGGTAAGCCCGTCCGCTATCTGCGCAACGCGCAAACGCTGGGGTTCAGCCGCAATCTGCTGGTCTGCCTGGCGCAGGCGCGCGGCGACCTGGTCAAGTTTCTGTGCGATGACGACCTGTTGTTCACCGACTGCGTGAGCTTGCAGGCCGCGGTGATGACCGAGCGCGCCGATGTCAGCATGACCATCTGCCAGCGCATGCTCTGCGCTGCGGACGACTCATTGCTGCCCTCACGCATGCTCAACATGGTGATGTGCCCGGATGACGCTGTGGTCAAAGGCACCGACCTGCTCGAGGCGTTGGAGCATGCGACGCCCAACCTGTTCGGTGGCCTGAGCAGTGCGCTGCTGCGGCGAGGTCTGGTCGAAGAATTCCTGCCGCAACTGGTGCAGGAGGGCCAAGGCTTTGTCGCACGCCTGGACCTTGCGCTGTACATCTGCATGCTGCGCCGCGGCAACCTCGGCCATCTGGATCGCTTCCTGTGTCTCGAGCGCCTGCATCCGCGCCGGCTGAGTCATCAGAGCAGCATCACTTTGCTGTATCCGGTCGAGAGTGACTGGATCAAGGCGATGCTGCTTGCCCGCAGCAGTGAGGCAGCGCCTGCCAAGGGTTGGGTGCGTTATGTGCCGCTGCTCGACTATGTCGATGAGCAAAGCACGCTGTGGCAGGAATATGACCTCAACGGTCTCGGTGCCTTGCAGAACGCGCGGACCCAGCAGCAGGTCGGCAGCGACTGCATGTCCTTCGAGGAGGTCTACGCGCAGTGGCTGGAGTGCCGCACGCTGACGCCGGCCCAGCTCAAGTTGCTGCCCAAGCGTATTCAGCAGTGGCCTGCGCAACCGCGCATCGTCGCCGTGATCTGGGCCGAGCCCGGGCAGGAACACGCGCTGCGCACGACGCTCGACAGTCTGGCGCTGCAGTCCTATCCAGTGACTGCTTGCTGGGTGCTGGCGCCGGCGCAGATGAAGTTGGCCCCGGCTGCCAACCTTGAACACCTGCCGTTGCAGGATGACGGCCTGGCGCAATTGCAGCGCCGCCTGGAGCACGCGGACGACGCTGACTGGGTCTTCCTGTTGCAGGCTGGCGACCGGGTAGTCCCGCATGCACTGGCGATCATGGCCGAGCGCATGGTCCTGCGCGATCGTGCTTGCCTGTATCTCGACGAGGACAGCCACGACGGCGTCAGCGCCAGCGTGCCGATCTTCAAGCCTGACTTCAATCTCGACCTGATGCGCAGCCTGCCTTACGTCGGTCGCCTGCTGGCCTTTGAGTGCAAGGCGCTGCGTGAAACCGGCGGGTTCGATGCCGACTTTGGTGTGTTGGCCCCGCATGACGTGCTGTGGCGTCTGGTCGAAAGTCGTGGTTTGCACGTCATCGAACACATCGATGAACTGCTGGTGCACAGCCAGTGCAGTTTCAACCAGTGGCTTGGCGACCCGCGTTGCATCGCCCAGGCGCCGCGTGTGGTTCAGGCGCACCTGCGCCGCCTTGGGGTAGAGGCCGAAGTGACCTGCGCCCCCGATCGGGCTCTGTGTCAGGTCAGCTACCTGCACGAAGGGCTGGCCGGGGTGTCGATCCTGCTCGATGTCGGTACTGACTTGAACGGCGCCCGACGGTGTCTTGAGTCGCTGTTCGAGCACACCGCGTACAGCAATTTTGAAGTGCTGCTGGTCGCTCCGTCCGAGCCGTTACCGGAGCTGCGCCACTGGCTCGAAGCCATGCAGGGTTTGGGCAGCGACCAACTGCGCGTGATCAGCGTCGCCAGCGACAGCCGCGTGGCCCGCCTCAATCAAGCCACCGCGAGTGCCCGTGGCGACTACCTGCTGATGCTCGACAGCGCCTGTGTGGCCTTCGATGCACGCTGGCTGGCGCAACTGATGGCCCAGGCCCGCCGGCCTGAGGTCGGGGTGGTCGGTCCCAAGCTCTGCAACGCCGCCGGCGGCGTGTTCAGTGCGGGTCTGATCCTGGGCCTGCATGGTGAAGTCGGCGGCCCGTTTGTCGGGATGCCGGCAGATGCCAGCGGCTACCTGTACCGACTGGTATCTGCACAGAATCTGAGTGCGCTGTCGCTTGACTGCATGCTGGTGCGCCGTGAAGTGTTCGAGAGCGTCGGCGGCTTCGATGTCGAGTCCCTGCAAGGTGGCTTGCACGAGGCCGACCTGTGTCTGCGCGTCAGTGAGGCGGGGTACCTGCTGGTATGGACCCCGGCTGCTTTGCTGGCAAGGTTGTCCGGGCCTGCGCCGCTGCCCGTGGCCAGCGCGTGCAAGGCCAGCGACAGTGCTGTCTTCTATCAGCGCTGGCTGAGCAAGATCGCCCGCGACCCGGCCTACAATCGCAATCTCAGCCTGAAGATGGCCAGCTTCACGCTCGAGCCAGGTCGGCGTCAGGGCTGGGACCCGTTCATCAAACGGGTGCTGCCATCGGTGCTGGCATTGCCGGTGAACTCCTCTGCGGTCGGCCACTACCGCATGTCGCATCCTTTCCAGGAGCTGGAGAATGCTGGCTGGATCCAGGGGCGCCTGGACTACAGCCTGCCGAGCCTGATCGAGCTGGAGCGGGAAAAGCCCGACGTGGTGATCGTTCAGTACCGCAGCAAGGCGAGTTCGGTTGCCCACCTGCAGCAACTGCTGCCGTCCTCCAATGCACGGTATGTCTACGAGATCGACGACTACATCATCGATGTCCCCAAGCGCAACGACCACTCGCGCAACATTCCTGGGGATATCCGCGAACTGATCCAACGGAGCATCGGCCTCTGCGATCGCCTGGTGGTGTCCACCGAGCCGTTGGCGGATGCCCTGTCGAGCATGCACAACGACATCCGGGTGGTGCCCAACATGCTGGCCGCACGCATCTGGTCGGGGTTGTCCAGCGCTCGCCAGACCACAGCCCGCCCGCGCGTGGGCTGGGCGGGCGGTACCAGCCACCGCGGCGATCTGGAGTTGTTGCTGGAGGTGGTCAAAACCCTGGCTGATGAGGTCGACTGGGTGTTCTTCGGCATGTGCCCGGAGTCCCTGCGGCCCTACGTCAAGGAATTCCATCAAGGCATCCCGATGGCGCTGTATCCGCAGAAACTGGCCAGCCTCAACCTGGACCTTGCGCTGGCGCCGCTGGAGCAGAACCTGTTCAACGACTGCAAGAGCAATCTGCGCCTGCTCGAATACGGCGCCTGCGGCTTCCCGGTGATCTGCTCGGATACCAAGGCTTATGCCGGGTATCTGCCCTGCACACGCGTCGCCGGCAACAGCCCGCAGGCCTGGCTTGAGGCGATTCGCATGCATCTGGCCGATCCGGATGCCAGCTATCGCCAGGGCGATGCCTTGCGTGAAGCGGTGCTGCGCGATTACGTGCTTACCGAGCGCCATCTGCAGCATTGGGCCAACGCCTGGCTGGCTGACTGAAGCGCCACCACGGCGCTTCGTGACAACACTGAATTTTGAGCATCGGGTACCCCATGACTGAACAATCCACTGTGAACACCTCGCCGGCCCTCGATATCAGTGTGCTGCTGCTGGGCAGCGCCGATCACGATTATCGCGCGCGCGCCACTGCCTACCTGGTGGGTCACGGCTGCCAGCCACGGGTGGTCGACGGCAACAGTGTCGAGCATCTGCGGGCGGCCCTTGCGCAGGCGCTCGAGCAGCTCACGACGCCCTTCGTCGTGCTGGCCAGAGACAGCGAATTCCTTTTGCTCGATGCCTTGCGCGAGGCGCAGCAATGGCTGTCGGCGCATCCACAGGTGCAGGGCGCGCAGGGCTATGCACTGGGCATGCGCCCAGGTAACAGCACGGTCAGCTATCACCGTCTGGGCGAAACTGCCCATCAGCAGGTGCCGGGCGATGTCCGCGAACGCTTGTTGCAACACGCCCTGAGCGGGTTGCAGCCCTGGCGCGCGGTACTGCGGGTGGATGCCTTGCGTGCTGCGCTGGCCGAGGCGCCGAACAATCTTGAGGGCGACGACTGGTTGCTGGGTCTGTCCTTTGCCCTGCTTGGCCAGGGCGAGATCCACGTGCTCGAACAGACCATGGTGGTCAGTGAGTGCTTCGAGCAGCCGCTCGATGCCGATGCGCTGGCGCCTGCGGTGCGTGTGCTGCGTCAGTGGGATGAGCAGCAGGGCGGTGTTTTCGCTGATGAGGACGGCTTTGCCATCTTGCGCCAGTTTGTCCTGACCACCGGCTCGATCGGCGCTGCGCCCTTGCTGTTCGTCTCACCCTGGACCAGCGTTGTCCACGAGCCGGTACGCAGTTTTGAAGCACGGCAATACGTTGAACTGCCTTACTACAATGCCAAGTTGTTCAAGCAACTGTCGGCACTGGAGTTCCTGCTTCACGCCTGGCCGGTCGGCAAAGCCCATGTGCGGGCAGTAGAGGGCGCCTGGGTACGTCAGCGCGACCTGCTGCAACAGCACCCCAGTGACAACCTTGGCACGCTGCGTGGGCGATACTGGCAGGCACTCTCGGTCAACATGTTCGCGCCTCGGGTCTGTCAGTTGCTGCTCGATGCATTGACCGAGGACGACGACCAGGAGCGCCGCGAGCTCGAGTGCTGGCTGGCCCTGCTGGAGCAGGTCGGCGCCCCGCAGTTGTCGCAGCGTCTGGCGCGCACGCCATCCGGCGGCGTTCTGCAGGCACTTGCCGAGGCCACCCTCGATGCGTCAGGCCGCAAGCGCGTACAGGCCCATCTGGCTGCCACCAAGGCGGTGCCGCTGGCATTGTTGGTGGTTGATCTTGAGGACGATAACGAGGCCTTGCAGCGCACCTTCGACAGCATCGCTGGCAGCGGTCTGCGCGATTTTCGCATCGTCGTGCTGAAGGCCGGCAACCTGCCGGCGATCACCACTGCGCGCGACACCTTGCACTTCGTCAAGGTCACTGCCGAGAGTGTCGTTTCCCACCTCAACCAGGTCACCCGGCAACTGCCAAGCGACTGGCTGATGCTGTTGCAGGCCGGCGACGAGTTGGCCGGTAGTGGCTTGCTGCGGCTACAGGTCGAATTGGCGCAAGCGCCTGACTGCAAGGCGGTCTGTGGCAATGAAGTGCAACGCGACAGTGAGGGTCGGTTGATCGCGATCCAGCGCCCGGGGGCTGATTTCGACCTGCTGCGCAGCCGTCCCGACCTGATGGCGCCGCACTGGCTGATCCGCCGTGACGTATTGCTGGAGATCGGCGGCTACCGCGATGCCAGCCGTCAGGCGCTTGATTTCGATGTGTTGTTGCGCCTGGTTGAAACCCACGGCATGGGCGGTTTGGCGCATGTCGAGGAGTACCTGGTAGTCGGCCGCAACAACGGTGAGGCGATGCTCCCCGATGCACTGCTCACGCTTGACCGGCACCTGCTCCAACTGGGTTATCGCGGCCAGGTCGCGCAAGGGCCGCAGGGTCGACTGCAGATCGATTTCCGCCATCCAGGCACGCCACTGGTGAGTATTCTGCTCGCCGCCGGCGATGACATGCAGCAATTGGCGAGTAGCCTGGCCAGCATTCAGCAGCGGACCCGTTATCCGCGTTATGAAGTGCTGGTCGTGACTCAAGGTGAGCAGCGCCTTGAAGCCAATCTAGGCGGCCGCGCGCGAATGCTCGCCTGTCCTTCCGAGTCACTTGCAAGCCGGCTCAACATGGCGGCCAAAGAAGCCCGCGGCGAGTACCTGGTGCTGCTCAGCGACCGCAGCCAGGTTGCCACTCCGGGTTGGATCGAGGCACTGCTCAATCAGGCGCAGCGCCCTGAGGTCGGGGTGGTGGGCTGTCAGATGCATGACGGCGCGGGCCATGTCAGCCACGCCGGTTACGAACTGCTCGCAAGCCAACAGGTCCATGCCAGCTGGCTGGGTTGTGACGACAGCGCCGAGGCGCTGGGGCTGGACGTGGTGCGCGGCTGTCAGGCGGTTTGCGCTGATGGCTTGATGGTGCGCAGGCAGGTGCTCGATGCGTTGGGCGGACTGAGCCTGGAGCAACCGCTGGATATCGCCCTGTGCCTGCAGGTCGCGCAGGCAGGTCTGCTGGTACTGATGGCGCCCCAGGCGCAGTTGTTCAACCCGGCACTGCCGGTAGTGGCCGAGGCCTCGCTGCAGGCACTGACGGCGCAGATGCCCTGGGCGTTCACCCGTGCCGTCGCTACCGATGGCAGCGCGGGTATCGCTCAGCCGGCAACTTCATCCGGGCCACGCTGGTTGCACGAGCTGGCCTGATTGACGGCAATCAACCAAGCCGGGCGCTGCCCGGCTTTTTTGTGCGCGTTGGCAGACATCTTGCTTCGTGCCCGTGAATACAAGCAAGTGTTGGATTTCTGACTAGGCCAAGCCATGGCCGAGCCCGCATCGGTGTACGCGCCAGCGCTTTCAGCAAATCCGTCATGACGTCAATTAGCAGGAGACATCTTGAACGATTCTCGACGTATCAAGGGCAAGCATGTAGCCATCGATTACGACGCTACCCGCGCCTTCTTCGAATCACGGGGCAAGCGCGAGTACGCCAACGTGCTGAGCGCGACCATGTACCAGGATCACAATGCTGAGCTGGTGGAAAAGCGCGATCAGGCCGAAAAAGCCGCGATGGCCGACATCCTCGGCCTGGGCCAGGTACGGCGGATTCTGGACATCGGTTGCGGCACCGGGCGCTGGGGCTGGTATCTGGCCAGCAACTGTCAGGGGCTTGAGTATCTGGGCCTGGACTTCAGCGCCAGCCTGATCGAAAAAGCTCAGCAAGAGAGCGTCAAGCGGCAGTTGGCGGGCCTGCATTTTCAGGTCATGTCGGCGACTGATATCCAGCCTCAGGCGCTGCTGCTGCAAGCGCCTTTTGACCTGGCGTTGATCTCCGGGCTGTTGATCTATCTGAACGATGCCGACTGCATCAAGGTGCTGCGTGATGCTGCGCAACTGATCGTTGCCGGCGGCGGCATCTACCTGCGTGAGCCGGTGGGTGTCAGCGAGCGCTTCACCCTTGACCGGTTCTACTCCGAAGAACTCGCCGACGAATACTCTGCGATCTATCGCACCGCCGACGAGCTTCGCAAGCTGATGGCGCAGGCCTTCGAGGGCCTGGGCATATTCGTCGAGCACGAAGGCTTTCTGTTCCCTGAAGGCCTGGAAAAACGCGCAGAGACTCGGCAGTACTTTTTCGTCCTGCGCCGTCAAGGAACCGAGCTATGACCACCGCGTACTGCTTCGATCTCGATGGCACCCTGACCCGTCAGGAGCTGTTGCCGCTGATTGCCACCTCGGTGGGTCTGGAAGACGAGATCAGCGCCCTGACCCAGGCCACCATCGCCGGCCTGCTGCCGTTCGACAAGTCGTTCAAGCTGCGCGTCAGGCTGCTGCGCGATGCGCGCCTGGACTGGATTCACGCTGCGCTCGATCAACACGTCGAGTTCGATCCGGCCATTCTCGACTTCATCCGTCGCCACCCTGAGCAGGCGTTCGTGGTGACCGGCAACCTCGACCTGTGGGTAAAGCCTGTGCTCGACAAGCTCGGCATCCACAGCTTCAGCTCGACTGCGCGCCTCGACGGGCACGGCCAGCTGGATGGGGTCGAGCACATTCTGCACAAGGGCGATGCGGTCAGCAGCCTGCGTTCGCGTTTTGACCGCATCGTCGCGGTGGGCGAGGGCATGAACGATGTGCCGATGTTCGAAGCCGCTGACTGGCGCATCGCCTTTGGCGGTGTTCATCAGCCGAACAAAGAGCTGGTCAAACTGAGTGATTTCGTTACCTACGATGGGAAGGCTCTATGTCGCCTGTTAAGCACGCTGTAATCTGCGCCGCCGGGATTGGCTCGCGGTTGGGGCTTAACAAGCCCAAATGCCTGGTCGAAGTGGCCGGGCGCTCGTTGCTTGACTGGCATCTTGAGCGTCTGCAATGGGCCGAAAGCGTCTGGCTGGTGGTCGGCTTTCAGGAAGAAGAGGTGATCGCCCACGCCATCGCCTTGCGCCCCGACCTGATCGTCGTGCGCAACCCCGACTACGCCCGCACCAACACGCTGCAGAGCATCTACCGCGTATCCCGCCATCTCGATGAGCGCCTGCTGGTGCTCGACGCCGATACCGTCATGGATTCGCGCAGTTTCGAGGCGTTCCTGCAGGCGGCCAACGACAACGAACAGCTGATCGGTGTTTCGCCCTACCTGACCAGCGATGGCGTGCGCGTGCAGCTGGACGACAGCGGCACGCAGGTGCTCGGCTTCACCCGCGAGCCGCATTATGCGGTGGAGTGGACCGGCATTGCCGTGATCAAGCCGCAGATCGTGGTTGATCAGCCGATCTTCGTTTATCAAGCGCTGGAAGCCTGCCTGCCGTTGCCCGCCTTCCAGTTGAAGGCGTTCGACATCGACACCACAGCAGATCTGGATATGGCACGTAAAGTCTTTGCGAATCAGTG
The DNA here is from genome assembly GCF_900536025.1 of Pseudomonas reidholzensis. Classification (GTDB taxonomy): domain Bacteria; phylum Pseudomonadota; class Gammaproteobacteria; order Pseudomonadales; family Pseudomonadaceae; genus Aquipseudomonas; species Aquipseudomonas reidholzensis. The sequence continues at coordinate 108,950 of NZ_UNOZ01000028.1, read as the reverse complement.
GGGCGACAATGAGTAATAACCAACAGGGTCAGGTAGCGCGGCAGTTCTGGAGCCAGACCGAGCGCGGCCAGATCGGCCCGGCGCAGCTCTATGAACGCCAGCGCGATTGCCTGCTGACGCACGTTTTGCCGTCGCTGCCGGCAGATGCCCAGGTGCTCGACATTGGCTGCGCGGATGGTGAGTTCAGCTTGCTCTTTGCCCAGATCGCGGCACGGGTGGTGGCGTTCGATGTGGGTGAAAAGCTGATCGACCAGGCGCGGCAGAAAGCCCGCGAGCAACAGATCGACAACGTCGAATTCCACGTTGCCGACGTTTTCCAGTTCTCTTGCGAAGAGCGTTTCGATGCGGTCAGCCTGATGGGTGTATTGACCACCATCAGTGACGATACTGCAGCCGCCCGGGTGGTGTTGCGTGCGCTGGCGCTGCTCAAACCGGGCGGGCAACTGATCCTCAAGGACTCGGTGCTGCTGCAAGGCAGTGAAGCGCGGACCTTGCTCAACGATCAGTACGAAGCCAAGTATCGCCCAGAGTCGCGCTACCTGGCGCTGATCCGTTCACTCGGCCTGCGCGAGGTGGCGCGGCATCCGCTGCTGACCATGCACAACTGTGGCCAGACCAGTGTGCTGTATGTGTTCCAGCCAGTGCTCAGTGAGTCCGCCGCGCTGCCCATCGCCGGGCTGCGCGTGGCCTGCTACGGCAGCATGCCGTTCCACTTCCGCTCGCTGCGGCCGCTGGCTGCCTGTTTTGAAACGAGCCTGCTGAGCCTGTCGATCGAAGAGGTGATGCAGTGGCAGCCGCAGGTGATCGTGGTTGCCGATGGCTGGTCGGTGGAATTCTGGCGCGATTACTGCGATGCCCATCAGGTGTTGCTGATCGGTATGCGCCATGGTTCGGTGACCCGTTACGGCTTTGCCGAGCAGCAGTACAACCATGCCGATTATCTGTGTGGCAGTGTCTGGGATATCGAAGACACGCTGCTCTCCAACGTGCACCCGCGCCACGGTTTTCTGTTGACCGGCAACGCCTGGGTCGATCAGGTGTTCAGGCTGCCAGCACGGCCACTCAGCGATGCTCAGCCGACCATTCTGTTTGCGCCGACCTACAACCCGGAAATCAGCGCAGCGGTGTACTTCGGCGAGCGCATCGTGCCGCTGATCCGTTCGGTCTATCCCCGTGCGCGAATCATCATCAAGCCGCACCCGGCCATCGTCCAGCATGAACACAGCTTTGTGGTCGACAAGGCGCTGTTCCGTGACTTGATGGGCAAGTGGCGCCTGCAGGTCGCTGCCGACCCGTTGCTGGAGTTGGTCGACGACCCTGAAGCGAGCATTGCCGACAGCTTCGCCGAGGCCGACATTCTGGTGGCCGACCGCTCGTCCTTGCTGTTTGAATTCATGGCGCTGGATCGCCCGATCCTGCTCTATTCCAGCGAAGCGCGGGTCGGCCATTGGGAGTACAACCCTGACGCGCCGGGCAATGCCTGGCGTGATATCGGCATGGAGTTTGGCGACGATCAGGCGTTCCTCGAACTGCTGGGCGACGCGTTCAACCTGCACCAGACCCATTGCCGGGCAGCCCAGCGCGAGCGCGTGCAGCAGTTGTATGGCGACTTTGCCGACGGCCGCAGTGCTGAGCGGGTGGCGTCTGCCATCGCTCAGGCGCCACGCCTGCATGTGGTCATCGATGGTCGCCACGGCGCTGACGCAGCGCAGTTGTACCAGGCATTTGAGCAGACCCTGGCGTTCAAGCACATCAGCCTGCTCGGCAGCCAGGCCGAGGCCCAGCAGTGGTTGACGGCACGCGCCGCCAACCCCGGCGCAGACCATAGCTACCTGCTGGTCGATGGCGACTTTGCCGGTATCCCTGGCAGCGCCCATCAGATCAGCGACGGCCTGGCCGCGCTGGCCAGCGGTGCGCTGGATGGGTTGGTGCTGAATCACTCGGGTGTCTTGCCGGTCGAGGCGCCTGCAACCGACAGCCAGGCCTGGGTGCGTGAGCGCCTGCGTGCGGCTTTGCAGCAATGGCAAGGGCAACAGGCTTGGCAATTGCTGCCTGCGCATACCTTGCACCGCAGTTTCGAGCAGTTGCCGTCGGCAGTCGACGACGAGGTCTTCAGCACCCTGTGGCAAACCCTGAATGCTGGCGGGCAACAAGCCCAGTGGCAAAGCGACAAGCTCAATGTCGTTTTGCGTGGGTGGATCCTGCGCATCGTCGGCGGTACGGCAGGCCGCTACTTTGTAGGGCCGAACGCAGCGTTGCAGTTGACCCCAGCGGTCATCGGCCAGGCGCCGTCGACGGCAGCCGTGGAAGTGCTGCTCGGTGCCTTGCCGGGCCAGCAATATGACGTGTTCCCGTTCACCACCCAGGTCTGGGTCAACGGCCGTTACCTGACCGAGGTCACCCTTGGCAACGACGGCGCGCAGCGCCTGCTGCTGCCGTACCAGCCCAACGAGTACGGCGTGACCGATATCGAACTGCGCAGCAGTGGCGCCTTCCCGGGGATGTCCGGGCTGGCCGGGCCGCTGTCGTTGCAGCTAGCGTTCGTTGGTCCGGCAGCGGTGGCGGCACCTGCGCGGGCGCATATTCACCAGATCTTCTATTCGGACGAAACCCGCGCGTTGCTTGAGCCAGGTTACACGCCGCTGGACAACGTCGGTCAGCGTCCGGACTGGGCTGAATACTGGCCAATGCGCAATCTGCTGATGGACAAGCCGCTGGACGAGAATGCCTTCTATGGTGTGCTGTCGCCGCGCTTCAAGCAGAAGACCGGGCTCGACGCCGAGCACGTGTTGCGCTTCGTCGAGTCGGCGCCAGATGACGCTGACGTGTTGCTGTTCCCGGTGTTCTTCCCGGACGGCGCGCGTTACGAAAACATCTTTATCCAGGCGCTGGTGCATCACCCCAATATTTGGCCGGTCTGCGTCGAGATGGCCCGTCAGGTGGCCCCAGGTGTCGATCTCGAGACCCTGGTGATGGACTCGAAGCAAGCGCAGTTCTGCAATTACTTCATTGCCAAACCGCGCTTCTGGCGGCATTGGTTCAGCAAGGCAGAGAGCATCTTCCAGGCGGCTGAGCTGGCCCGTGACGGGCAGTGGTCTACGCCTTACGGCCAGGCGCTGAACATGCCAACCCTGCATCGCGGCACGCAGGGCTACGAGTGCAAGGTGTTTGTCATGGAGCGCCTGCTGTCGTTGCTGCTGGCGACCGATTCGCAATGGCGCGTACACGTCAATGCCGCCATGCTGCCGAGCGCATCCGATGGCGGGTTCACCCCGCAGCTGATCGAACTCGACCAGTTGAAGAGCCGCCTGCGCGAAGCAGACACCGCCGAAGGGCGTCAGGCTTACCTGCAGCTGCGCGAGCAAGTGTTCTGTGAGATCTACGCGCAACCGATCGCCGAGATCATCGCCAATGGCGGCCAGGTCGCAACCGCGACCGAGCAGCTCCAGGCGGCCATGCGTCAGTTCCCGCTGCTGCCGGCAGCGCTGGACGTGCCGGCCTGGCTTGCCGAGCGCACGCCGACCGCGGCGCAGCAGGTGCTGATCGATGAGCGTCTGGCTAATGGCATGCCCAGGATCGGCGTGCTGGTGCTGGATCGCGAAGGCGATGCCGATCGCCTCGACCTGACCTTGCGCAGCTTGAGCCCCGAGCACAACCGCTATCCGGGCCTGAGCATCGTGGTCTTGTCGGCCCTGGAGCTTGGCGCAGCAACCAGCGCTCAGGACAAGCTGCATATCCTGCGCATTGGCAGCGAGCCGCTCCATCCGCTGATCGATCAGGCGGTTCGCGAGGCAGGTTTTGACTGGTTCATGCTGGTCGAGGCGGGCAGCGAGTTCACCGCCAGCGGCCTGCTGGTGGCCGCTCTGGATATGCTCGGTGCGCCCGGTCTGCGTGCTGTTTATGGCGACGAGGTGCTGCGTGTGCCGGGTCTCGGCGAGCAGTTGGCGATGCGCCCGGGGTTGAACCTGGACATGCTGCTCAGCCTGCCCGGTGTGATGGCTCGGCACTGGCTGTTCAGCCGGGATGCCTGGCTGCAGTTGGGTGGCTTCAATGCCGAGGCGGGGGCGGCGGTCGAACTTGACCTGATCTTGCGCCTGATCGAGGACCAGGGCCTGGAGGGCCTGGGCCACGTCAGCGAGCCGCTGCTGATCAGTGACAGTCGAGCACTGCTCGATTGCCCGGACCAGCGCGCGACTATCGAGCGTCATCTGCTTGCCCGAGGCTTCGAGGGGGCGGCAGTGGCAGGGCGAGTGCCGGGTCACTACGAGCTCAACTACGGCGTCGGCGAAAGTGCGCTGGTGAGTATTCTGGTTTCGACCGAGTATGGTCTGGAGCGCGTCCGCCGTTGCCTGGATACCCTCCTCGACAAAACCACCTACCGCACCTTCGAGGTAGTGCTGTTGGATCAGGGCGCTGACGACCCGGACCTGCAAGCCTGGCTTGACGGTGTCGAGCAATTGGGTGGGCAGCTGATCAAGGTGGTGCGCCTGCCCGCTGACTTGTCGTCGGTGCAGGTGCGCAATGTCGCCGCCCAGCAGGCGCAGGGTGAGTTGCTGCTGTGGCTGCACGCGGGTATCGCGGTGCTGGAGACCGATTGGCTGCAGCAACTGGTCAACCATGCATGTCGTCAGGAAGTCGGGGTGGTCGGTGCCAAGTTGCTGGCCAGTGACTGTACCGTGCGCCATGGTGGCCTGGTACTGGGCCTGGATGGCCCGGTGGGGCGCGTGTTCCGAGACCTGCCGATGGCGGGGGCGGGCTATCTGCAGCGGCTGCTGGTCGATCAGAACCACGCCGCGGTCAGCGGTCACTGCATGATGATGGGCAAGGCGTTGTTCATGGAGTCCGGTGGTTTCGACGAAAGCCCCGAGCTGGCCGCCTGGGCTGACGTCGACTTGTGCCTGCGGCTGCATGCTGCGGGTTATCTGAATGTGTGGACGCCGCGCGCTGCGCTGTTGATCAGCGAGACCCCCGAACCTGCCATCACCCGCGAGCAGGAGCAGGCGCTGTACACCCGCTGGTTGCCGCTGCTGGCACGCGATCCGGCGTACAGCACGCACTTCGCGCTAAACGCAGGCAAGGCGTTTCAGGTTGCCCCGAGCCGCCTGAGCTGGGACCCGTTGTCGTCGTGGCGGCCGCTGCCGAAGGTCCTTGCCTGCGCCGTTGAAGGCGAAACTGTGCAGCGCACTGACGAGCCACTGCAAGCGTTGCGACGGGCTGGCCTGGCCGACGGTGCAACGATCCAGACCCAGCTCTCGGTAGCCGAGCTGGAGCGCTATGCGCCGGACAGCGTTGTGCTGCAAAGCCCGCTTGGCCACCCGCAGATCGAGCGTCTGCAGCGTTTGTCGGCGTTCTCGCGGGCATTCAAGGTGCTCGAGCCAGTGCTGGCGCTTGGTGGCGAGAGCGGCCTGGCGCACGATCAGCTGCGCGGCCTGCAGCTTGCCTTTGCCGACCGGCTGGTGGTGGCCAATGAGGCCCTGGCAGATGCCCTGGCCGCTAGCCACTCGTCCATTGTGGTCGTGCCCGATATGCTCGATCCGCAGCATTGGAGCAACCTCGGCGGACGTCGCCGGATCGGCGCCAAGCCGCGCGTCGGTTTGATTGGCGACGCAGCTGATGGCAGTGACCTGGCGGTTGTCGAGGCGTTGGTCATGAGCCTGGCCGGCGAAGTCGAGTGGGTGTTGCTTGGCAACTGCTCGGACGTATTGCGGCCGTATCTGACGGAGCGCCATACGGGCCTGCGGCAGGCTGACTATGCGCAGCAGTTGGCTCGGCTTGATCTCGACCTGGCGCTGGCGCCGCTGCGACCAGGGCTGTTGCGCAACAGCCAGAGCAGCTTGCGTCTGCTCGAGCTGGGCGCGTGTGGCGTGCCGGTGATCAGCAGCGCCCATGCCTGCGACCGCGGCGAGTTGCCCGTGACCCTGGTGGACGAGCGTCTGGGTGATTGGCTGGACGCTGTGCGCATGCATCTGCACGACCTTGACGCCACTGGGCGGCTGGGGGATGCACTGCGCGCTCAGGTACTGCAACATTGCATGCTTGAGGGTGACAACCTGCAGCGCTGGCGCAAGGCCTGGCTGGCTGATTGACGTGCGGCGCGCAACGCCGGCCTGCAACTGACTGCAGGCCGGCGTTGCGCGTGACGTATTTGTCACAACCGTGACTTGGCAGTCGGAACGCGCATCTCTACTCTATAGAGTCAGCGGGTAGCCATGCTGGCGCGGCATGCACGACTAGCGGCCACGGCCCCACGCCCGCCTATTTTTGCCATTTCCATCGGGAAGCCACAATGATTGGCATCAAAAGCATCGCCAGCTACGTACCTGTCGAGGGCGTTGACAATTACGCTCAGGGTGCGAAGTTCGGTAAGGATCAGGATTTCATCTTCGGCAAGATTGGTTCGACGTTCTTGCCGCGCAAGGCTCGGGAACAGGAAACCTCCGACCTCTGTGTCGAGGCCGCCAAGGCCCTGTTCGCGGGCAACCCGGCGCTGGACCCGGCGTCGATAGATGCAGTGATTGTCGTCACCCAGAACGGTGACGCCGAAGGACTGCCGCACACCGCTGCCATCGTTCAGCACAAGCTCGGCCTGGCAACCCACGTCGCTGCTTTCGACATTTCTTTAGGCTGCTCGGGCTACGTCTACGGTCTGTACGCCATGAAGGGCTTCATGGAAGCCGCAGGCCTGAAGAATGGCCTGCTGATCACGGCCGATCCGTATTCGAAAATCGTTGATCCGGAAGATCGCAACACCACCATGCTGTTTGGCGATGCCGCGACCGCTACCTGGATGGGCGAGGATGCCCGCTGGCAGTTGGGCAAGGCACTGTTTGGCAGTGACGGCGCCGGGGCCGAGCATTTGCGCACCACCGACGGCAAGTTCTTCATGAACGGGCGTCAGGTGTATAACTTCGCCTTGGTGAAGATCCCCGCGCATCTGCAGCAACTGCTCGATGCCAGCGCGTTGCAGGCCACTGACATCGATCTGTATTGCCTGCATCAGGGCAGTGCAGCGATCGTCGATGCGGTGTCGTTGCGTTTCAAGGAGGGCGAGCACAAGCAGCGCTTCGTCAAGGATATGGTCGAGACCGGCAATACGGTCTCGTCGAGCATTCCGCTGTTGCTGGAGAAGCACGTGCTGGGCTCGCAGCATCGACGCGTCGCCTTGAGCGGCTTTGGTGTTGGCCTGTCATGGGGTTCGGCGATCATCGAGCGCCGCGACTGACGGGACCCGCCGAGCGGGTGAACAAACGCCGCCTTTTCAGGCGGCGTTTTTATTGGCTGTGCCGACGTCTGAAACTTGGCGTCAACTCCTTGATTTCATTGGGCTGGCCGGATGCCACCAAAAATTGTTGAAAATCCGCTAAAGCAATGAGCTGTGACGACGATAACTATTACGAAGGTTCTCTGTGCCGCACCGGGCGAATTGCCAAGGCCGGAAGCCGTAGTACCCAATTAACGAGGAATTCGTCATGGCTTTGACCGTTAACACCAACACTACTTCCCTGAACGTTCAGAAGAACCTGAACCGTGCTACCGACGCGCTCAGCACTTCGATGACTCGTCTGTCTTCCGGCCTGAAAATCAACAGCGCTAAAGATGACGCTGCTGGCCTGCAGATCGCTAACAAAATGACCTCGCAGATCCGCGGTCAGACCATGGCAATCAAAAACGCCAACGACGGTATCTCCATCGCCCAGACCGCTGAAGGCGCGATGCAAGAGCAGACCAACATTCTGCAGCGTATGCGTGAACTGGCTATCCAGTCGCGAAACGACACCAACAGCGCTGAAGACCGTGAAGCTCTGGACAAAGAGTTCCAGTCGATGGCTTCCGAGCTGACCCGTATCGCTGACAGCACCCAGCTGAACGGCAAGAACCTGCTGGACGGTTCGGCTTCGACCATGACCTTCCAGGTCGGCTCGAACACCGGCGGCGTCAACCAGATCACCATCAACCTGAGCCAGAAGTTCGACGCCACCTCGCTGGGTGTTACCTCGGGCATCAACATTCAGGGTTCCAGCTCCACCCTGGCTGAAACCAACTTCAGCGCCGCTGTAGGTGCAATCGACGACGCTCTGGCAATCATCAACAGCAACCGTGCTGACCTGGGTGCTTCGCAGAACCGTCTGACCAGCACCATCAACAACCTGCAAAACATCAACGAAAACGCCGAAGCCGCTCGTGGCCGTGTACAGGACACCGACTTCGCTTCTGAGACCGCTCAGCTGACCAAGCAGCAGACTCTGCAGCAAGCGTCGACTTCGGTTCTGGCTCAGGCCAACCAGCTGCCATCCGCTGTACTGAAACTGCTTCAGTAATCGCTGATGGTCATCGGCGGGGGAGTGCACATTGAGGCGCTCCCCCGCCTTTTCGTTACGAGGTGGTAGGCATGGACATGAGCGTCAAGCTGAACCTGTCTTACCCGGCCGTGCGTTCGGCCGAGCAGGTCGCCGACAAGCCCGTTACCGATACAGCGGTGACCCGTGCGGCGGATACCCATCGAGTCGCTGATGCGAAAGAACCTTCGTCGGTGATTGATGCCGAACAGGTACGCAACGCGGTATCGGAAATCGAAAAATTCTTGAGCACCTCTCGACGCAATCTGGAATTCTCCACTGATGAAGATTCCGGCAAGATAGTGGTCAAGGTCATCGCCAGCGAGACTGGTGAGCTGATTCGTCAGTTGCCCTCGGAAGAGGCGCTGCGCATCGCCAGCAGTCTGAGCGATGTCAATAGTCTGCTGTTCGACGCCAAGGCATAATTGGCGCCGAGTGTTGCAGCAGTGAATAGAGGCGGCCCTGCACCAGCGGGGCGGCCGCACAAGTAGAGAGGGACACTACCATGGCAAGCTCGATCGTTTCCGACTTGGGTATTGGCTCCGGGCTGAACATCACCAACATCGTCAAGGTGCTGGTGGAGTCCGACACGGCTGCCAAGACTGCGCAGTTGGCCCGGCAGTCCAGCTACAACACCGCCTACATCTCTGGCGTTGGAGCCTTGCGCAGTGCCCTTACTGCTTTTACCACCGCCATGGGCAAGCTCAACGACAAGGCGGCGCCGTCTTTCAATGCGTTTGCCGCGACGTCGGCCAGCGACAGTGTGGTCAAGGCTACCGCCGGCAACACTGCAGTGGCCGGTAGCTACGCTATCGAAGTGAAAAACCTTGCCACCAGCTCCAAGGTGGCCAGCCAGGCCTTCAGTGGCGGCGCCAGTGAGTCGATTCCTCCAGGCGACCTGATCATCGAGCAGGGCGGCAAGACCTACAAGGTCACCGTCGGCGACGACGCTACCCTGCAGACCGTTCGCGATCAGATCAACAAAGAGCTGGGCACTTCGGGTTTCTCCGCCAACATCATCACCGGTGAAGATGGTGCACGTCTGGTGCTTGGCTCAGCCACCACTGGTGCTGGAAGTGACATTTCGGTCAGCGGTATCACCAAGCTGGAAATCGACGGCACCAAGTCGATGAAAACCGAAGGCGCCGGCTACATTACCGAGGCGGCCAAGGATGCGGTGGTGCTGATTGATGGTCTGGAGGTGAAAAGCGCCTCCAACACCATCCAGGATGCAGTCAGTGGTATCAGCCTCGAGCTGAACGGCGCCAGCGTTGCCGGCGTGGCTACCAAGGTCACTGTGGCGGCCAACAACGATGGTCTGAAGACCTCGGTGCAGGCCTTTGTCGACGCTTACAACACCCTGCAGAAAGCTGTCACCGCCCTGACCAAGACCAGCACCGATGAAGATGGCAACCTGGTGCTGGGTTCGCTGACCAACGACCCGACCACGCGTTCGTTGCTCTCCGATGTGCGCGGTGTGATGTCCGAGATGGGGGGAGGTGATCGCCTGACCACCCTCAGCCAGCTGGGTATCAACACCCAGAAAGACGGTACCCTGGAGTTCAACAGTACCAAGTTCACTTCGGCCATGAACGACAAGAAGCTGGGTAATGAGGTGCAGGCACTGTTCACCGGCACCAATGGCATCTTCGAGCGCATGAACAAGGCCATCGAACCGTACAACGCCACCGACGGTAGCCTGGCCACGCGCAAAGCCAACCTGGACAAGGTTGCCAAGAGCCTGGCCGATCAGCAGGCTGCGCTGGATCGTCGCACCGAGTCGCTGACCGAGGCGCTGACCAAGAAGTACGTTGCTCTGGATACCGCTTTGGGCAAGATGAAAGCCCAGGCTGATCAGATCACCTCGATCTTCGAAGCGCTCAACGCGCAGGCCAAGAAATCCTGACCTGTCATTGCTGAACAACAAGCCCGGTAGCGTCCGTTAGACGCACCGGGCTTTTTGTTTTGCCGCTAAAGTTTTTTGACGCGGCGGCGATATACAGGGTATACGCAACCTTTTTCGCTGCAACGAGGTAGATCCATGAACCCGATGTTGGCCCTTCGGCAGTACCAGAAAGTAAACGGCGCGGCGCAGACCTCTGAGGCCAGCCCGCATCGCCTGGTGCAAATGCTCATGCAAGGTGGTCTTGATCGCCTGGCTCAGGCCAAGGGCGCGATTGCGCGCAATGATATTGCCCAGAAGGGCATCCTGTTGGGCAAGGCCATCGATATCATCGGCGGCCTGCGTGAAGGTCTTGACCTGGAAAACCACGCCGAGAGCCTGGCTGAACTGGACAACCTCTACACCTACATGAGCCGCCGCCTGGTCGAAGCCAACCTGAAGACCGACCCGGCGATCATCGACGAAGTCGCGCGCCTGCTGATCACGGTCAAGGAAGGCTGGGATGCGATCGCCGACCAACAGCCTGAAGGCTGATTCAAGGAGCGTGTCATGAGCGAGGTGATCGAGCGTATCGAGCAGACCCGGCAAGCGCTGCTGACGGCATTGGCCGGCCGCGACTGGGATGCAGTGGGCGAACTCGACCTCGAGTGTCGGCTGTGCGTCGAGGACGTGCTGGCCGAAGCGTCGCACAACGAAGGGGCGGTGCGGGAGAGCCTTGAGCAGTTGCTCGAGGTCTACCGGCACCTGATCGAAGTTGCAAGCGGCGAACGTCAGACAATAGTCGACGAGATGATGCAAATCCGTCAGGCGAAAAACGCGGCTAAGGTATACCATCTGTTCAGCTGACACTGATGAGATACAAAGAGCTGCGCGCCATAAATTTGACTGTGTGGTTTTTTTTGACTTTACTAGTGGCTGTATTCGAATTTCAGACGTCCGAACACTGACCATTCAGTCGGAATGATGTCGAGCACGCCCTATCGGGCGCCGATATGACTAGGGAAGTTGCTATTGCATGTGGCGTGAAACCAAGATTCTCCTGATCGATGACGACAGCGCCCGCCGCCGCGATCTCGCGGTGGTGCTGAACTTTCTCGGCGAAGAAAACCTGCCCTGCTCGAGCCAGGACTGGCAGCAGTCGGTAGAGTCTTTGTCTTCGAGTCGTGAAGTGCTCTGTGTCCTTATCGGCGCCGTCAGTGCACCGGCCACGGTGCTAGGGGTGCTTAAGACAGTGGCTGCCTGGGATGAGTTCCTTCCGGTGCTGCTGTTGGGTGACAATTCTTCTGCGGAGTTCCCGGAAGAGCTGCGCCGGCGGGTCCTGTCCAATCTCGAGATGCCGCCGAGCTACAGCCAGTTGCTCGACTCGCTGCACCGTGCCCAGGTTTATCGCGAGATGTACGACCAGGCGCGCGAGCGCGGCCGCCAGCGCGAAACCAACCTGTTCCGCAGCCTGGTCGGCACCAGTCGGGCGATCCAGCATGTGCGGCAGATGATGCAGCAGGTCGCGGACACCGATGCCAGCGTGCTGATCCTGGGTGAGTCGGGTACCGGCAAGGAAGTCGTGGCGCGCAACCTGCACTACCACTCCAAGCGTCGCGAGGCACCGTTCGTGCCGGTCAACTGCGGTGCGATCCCGGCGGAGCTGCTCGAGAGCGAGCTGTTCGGTCATGAGAAGGGCGCCTTTACCGGGGCGATCACCAGCCGTGCCGGGCGCTTCGAGCTGGCCAACGGCGGTACCCTGTTCCTCGACGAGATCGGCGACATGCCGCTGCCGATGCAGGTCAAGCTGCTGCGCGTGCTGCAAGAGCGTACCTTCGAGCGGGTCGGCAGCAACAAGACCCAGAGCATCGATGTGCGGATCATCGCCGCAACGCACAAGAACCTCGAGAACATGATCGAAGAGGGGACCTTCCGCGAAGACCTCTACTATCGGCTGAATGTGTTCCCCATCGAGATGGCCCCGCTGCGCGAGCGCGTCGAGGACATCCCGTTGCTGATGAACGAGCTGATCTCGCGCATGGAGCACGAGAAGCGTGGCTCGATCCGCTTCAATTCGGCGTCGATCATGTCGCTCTGCCGGCACGGCTGGCCGGGCAACGTGCGCGAGCTGGCGAACCTGGTCGAGCGCATGGCGATCATGCATCCCTATGGCGTGATCGGTGTCTCGGAGCTGCCGAAGAAATTCCGCTATGTCGACGACGAAGACGAGCAATTGGTCGACAGCCTGCGCAGCGATCTCGAAGAGCGCGTGGCGATCAACGGCCATGCGCCGAGCTTCCCTGGGCATGCCATGCTGCCGCCTGAAGGGCTGGACCTCAAGGACTACCTGGGTAACCTGGAGCAAGGCCTGATCCAGCAGGCGCTGGATGATGCCAATGGCATCGTGGCGCGTGCGGCGGAGCGTCTGCGGATTCGCCGGACCACCTTGGTCGAGAAGATGCGCAAGTACGGCATGAGCCGGCAGGGCGGCGAGGACCAGGCGGAGGATTGACGCCTGTCTCGACCCATTAAGTTATCCATCGCCTGCATTGGGGCCGCTCCGCGGCCCATCGCGACACAAGGCCGCTCCCACGCCGACCGTGCTATGCCCACATTTACAGGGCATGCGCGGACACTGTGGGTGCGGCCTTGCGTCGCGATGGGCCGCAAAGCGGCCCCGGCATTCTTGAGTGAAACGCATCAGGGTCAGGCGGCAGCTGATTACCCTTAGCTCCGGCACGGCTATTGCTACACCGCTGGCAACACACCGTTTTTATGACGGTCAGCCACGCGAGAGAGCACGATGCCCCAGGCCGCCCCGATGTCCCGAGCCCCTGATCCGCAGCGCCCGGTCGAGCAGGAAAGCCGACAAGGCCTCGAGCAGGCGTTCGCCCTGTTCAGTCAGGTCTCCAGCCAGTTGAACGCGTCGTACGGCATGCTCGAGGCGCGGGTGCGTGAGCTCAAGGGCGAACTCGCCGTGGTCAGCGCCCAGCGCATGGCCGAGCTGGATGAAAAGGAACGTCTGGCCAACCGCCTGCAGAACCTCCTCGACCTGCTGCCTGGCGGGGTCATCGTGATCGACGCGCAAGGCTTGGTCAGCGAGGCCAACCCGGCCGCCTGCGAGCTGCTCGGCGAGCCGCTGATCGGCCAGCTGTGGCGCCAGGTCATTGCCCGCAGCTTCGCTCCGCGCAAGGACGACGGCCACGAGGTGTCGCTGCGCGACGGTCGGCGCCTGTCGATCGCCACCCGTTCGCTGGATGCCGAGCCCGGCCAACTGGTGCTGCTCACTGACCTGACCGAAACCCGTCGCCTGCAGGACCAGCTCGCCCGGCATGAGCGGCTGTCGTCGCTGGGGCGCATGGTGGCGTCGCTGGCCCACCAGATCCGCACACCGCTGTCGGCGGCGATGCTCTATGCCGGTCACCTGGCCGACCCGCAACAGGACCTGCCCAAGGACACCCGTCAGCGTTTCGCCGACAACCTCAAGGAGCGCCTGCACGAGCTCGAGCATCAGGTCCGCGACATGCTGGTGTTTGCCCGCGGCGAGCTGCCGCTGGCTGACCGAATCACCCCCAAGGGCTTGTTCCAGGCATTGCAGCAGGCCGCCCAGGCCCATGTGCAGGGGCATGCGGTGCGCTGGCAGTGCGATATCCACCTGGGTGAATTGCTGTGCAACCGCGACACCCTGGTCGGCGCCTTGCTCAACCTCTTGGAAAACGCCTTGCAGGCCAGTACCGGCCCGGCGCGGGTGAAGGTTCACCTGTTCCGTCGCGATCAGGCCCTGCACCTGTGTGTCAGTGATGCCGGCTGCGGCATCGACGCGCCGCTGCTGGCGCGCCTTGGCGAGCCGTTCCTGACCACCAAGGCCACCGGCACCGGCCTTGGCCTGGCGGTAGTGCAGGCGGTGGTGCGTGCGCACCAGGGCACCTTGCAACTGCGCTCGAAGGTCGGTCGCGGAACCGTGGTGCGTGTCGTCCTGCCGCTGATCGGCGAGCTGCCGGCGGAGGCTTTCTGATGGGTGTGAAGGTGCTGCTGGTCGAAGATGACCGGGTCCTGCGGCAGGCCCTGGGCGATACCCTGGAAATCGGCGGCTTCGCTTACCTGGCGGTGGGCAGCGCAGAAGAGGCGCTCGAGGCCGTTGCTCGCGAGTCGTTCAGCCTGGTCCTCAGCGACGTGAACATGCCGGGGATGGATGGCCATCAGTTGCTCGCGCAGTTGCGCAGCGAGCATCCGCAATTGCCGGTGCTGCTGATGACGGCCCACGCCGCGGTCGAGCGTGCGGTGCACGCCATGCGCCAGGGCGCGGTCGATTACCTGGTCAAGCCCTTCGAGCCCAAGGCCCTGCTCAGCCTGATCGAGCGCCATGCCGGCGGTCGCGTCGGTGGCGCTGATGAAGAGGGGCCGGTCGCCTGCGAGCCTGCCAGTCGACAATTGCTGGACCTGGCGGCGCGGGTCGCGCGCAGCGATTCGACCGTGCTGATTTCTGGCGAGTCGGGCACCGGCAAGGAAGTGCTGGCGCGGTACATCCATCAGCATTCTTCGCGGGCGGCGCAGGCGTTTGTCGCGATCAACTGCGCGGCGATCCCTGACAACATGCTCGAGGCGACCCTGTTCGGGCATGAGAAAGGTGCCTTTACCGGAGCCATTGCCGCCCAGGCGGGCAAGTTCGAGCAGGCTGATGGCGGTACCTTGCTGCTCGATGAGATCTCCGAGATGCCGCTCGGTTTGCAGGCCAAGCTGTTGCGCGTATTGCAGGAGCGGGAGGTCGAACGGGTGGGAGGGCGCAAGCCGATCGCCCTGGATATTCGCGTGCTGGCGACCACCAACCGCGACCTCGCCGGTGAAGTGGCGGCGGGGCGCTTCCGTGAAGACCTGTTCTATCGCCTGTCGGTATTCCCCTTGGCCTGGAGCCCGCTGCGCGAGCGCAGCGGCGATATCCTGCCGCTGGCCGAGCGCCTGCTGGCGCGCCACGTGGCCAAGATGAAGCACGCCCCCGTGCGTCTCTCTGCCGCGGCGCGCAGTTGCCTGCAGGGGCATGCCTGGCCGGGCAATGTGCGTGAGCTGGACAACGCCTTGCAGCGGGCCTTGATCCTCCAGCAGGGTGGGCTGATCGAGGCGGCGGATTTTTGTCTGGGTGGCGCGGTCGCGCTGCCGACGCCGCCAGCGGCCATTGCCCTGCCGCTCGCGGTGGCGGCGGCCGAAGAGTGCGGCGGCCTCGGCGACGACCTGCGCCGGCATGAGTTCCAGATGATCATCGACACCCTGCGGGCCGAGCGCGGTCGACGCAAGGAGGCCGCTGATCGCCTGGGTATCAGCCCGCGCACGCTGCGCTACAAGCTGGCCCAGATGCGCGACGCCGGGCTCGATGTCGAAGCCAGCCTGTTCGGCTGAAACAAGCTTTTACGTGATTCTGAGGTGGGCTGGCATTGCTCTTGCTAGCTCCAGCCTATCCGCTGCATGAGTGTCAAAAAAATGCGGCCGCCGGAGAGAGAAGGTCATGAGCCAAGGTGTTGAATTCAATCGTCTGATGTTGGACATGCGGTCCATGCAGGCCGATGCCATGTCGCTGCCCAAGGTCGCTGCCGCGCCTGAGCTGGCGCCCGGGCAGAGCAGCTTTGCCGACATGCTTGGCCAGGCCATTGGCAAGGTGCATGACACCCAGCAGGCGTCGTCCAACCTGGCCAACGCCTTCGAGATTGGCAAGAGCGGCGTCGACCTGACCGACGTGATGGTCGCCTCGCAGAAGGCCTCCGTGTCGTTCCAGGCGTTGACCCAGGTACGCAACAAGCTGGTCCAGGCGTACCAGGACATCATGCAGATGCCGGTTTGAGGACAGATTGAGTCATGGCCGAAGCAGTCGTCGATAACGTCCCCACCAAGAGTGGTCCGCCAGTGGCCAAGCCGCCGCTGTTCGGCATGTCGTTCCTGGAAAACATCTCGCAGATGCCCGTGTTGCGTCAGGTCGGCCTGCTGGTCGGTCTGGCCGCCAGCGTGGCCATCGGCTTTGCCGTGGTGCTCTGGTCGCAGCAGCCAGACTACCGGCCGCTCTACGGCAGCCTGGCCGGCATGGACACCAAGCAGGTCATGGACGTGCTGGGTGCGGCCGACATCCCCTATAACGTGGAGCCCAATTCCGGCGCTCTGCTGGTCAAGGCCGACGACCTCTCCCGTGCGCGCCTGAAGCTGGCGGCCGCAGGCGTTGCGCCGAGCGATGGCAACGTCGGCTTCGAGCTGCTCGACAAGGAGCAGGGCCTGGGCACCAGCCAGTTCATGGAAACCACTCGCTACCGGCGCAGCCTGGAAGGCGAGCTGGCGCGTACCGTGTCGAGCCTGAACAACGTCAAGGCCGCCCGCGTGCACCTGGCGATCCCGAAGAGCTCGGTATTCGTGCGCGACGAGCGCAAGCCCAGCGCTTCGGTGCTGGTCGAGCTGTACCCGGGTCGTGCCCTCGAGGCGGGCCAGGTCATGGCGATCGTCAATCTGGTGGCGACCAGTGTGCCTGAGCTCGACAAGACCCAGGTCACCGTGGTCGACCAGAAAGGCAACCTGCTCTCGGATCAGCTGCAGGACACCGAGCTGACCATGGCCGGCAAGCAGTTCGACTACAGCCGCCGCATGGAAGGCATGCTCACCCAGCGTGTGCACAACATTCTCCAGCCGGTGCTGGGCAATGACCGCTACAAGGCTGAAGTGTCCGCCGATGTCGACTTCAGTGCCGTCGAGTCGACGTCCGAGCAGTTCAACCCTGACCAGCCAGCCCTGCGCAGTGAACAGTCGGTCGATGAGCAGCGCACCAGCAGCCAAGGTCCGGGAGGGGTCCCGGGCGCCCTGAGCAATCAGCCTCCGGCCGCCGCTGCAGCGCCGCAGAACGCCACCGCCGCGGCCACGCCCGCAGGTGCGATTCAGCCTGGCCAGCCGCTGCTGGACGCCAATGGCGCGCAGATCATGGACCCGGCCACCGGCCAGCCGATGCTCGCGCCGTACCCGGCCGACAAGCGCAAGCAGTCGACCAAGAACTTCGAGCTGGACCGCTCGATCAGCCACACCCGCCAGCAGCAAGGCCGCCTGAGCCGCCTGTCGGTGGCCGTGGTGGTCGACGACCAGGCCAAGATCGATGCCGCCACCGGCGAGACCACTCGCGCGCCCTGGGGCGCCGAGGACCTGGCGCGGTTCACCCGCCTGGTGCAGGACGCGGTCGGCTTCGACGCCAGCCGTGGCGACAGCGTGACGGTGATCAACGTGCCGTTCGCGCCTGATCGCAGCGTGGAAATCGCCGAGGCGGCGTTCTACACGCAGCCGTGGTTCTGGGACATCATGAAGCAGGTGCTGGGGGTGATCTTCATCCTGGTGCTGGTGTTCGGCGTACTGCGCCCGGTGCTCAACAACATTACCGGCGGGGGCAAGCGCGCCTCTGCAGACGGCGACATGGAACTGGGCGGGATGATCGGTCTGGATGGCGGCGAGCTGGCCAACGACCGTGTCAGCCTGGGTGGCCCGCAAAGCATTCTGTTGCCGAGCCCGAGTGAGGGTTACGAGGCACAGCTGAACGCAATCAAGGGCCTGGTGGCCGAAGACCCGGGCCGTGTGGCCCAGGTCGTAAAAGAGTGGATCAACGCCGATGAGTGATAACCGAGCCGTTACCGCCAAGCTGAGCCGCACCGACAAGGCGGCGATCCTCCTGCTGTCCCTGGGCGAGACTGACGCCGCGCAGGTCTTGCGGCACATGGGCCCCAAGGAAGTGCAGCGGGTCGGTGTGGCGATGGCGCAGGTGGGTAATATCCACCGCGACCAGGTTCAGCAGGTGATGAGCGAGTTCGTCGAGATCGTCGGCGAGCAGACCAGCCTGGGCGTGGGTTCCGACGGCTACATCCGCAAGATGCTCAACCAGGCGCTTGGCGAAGACAAGGCCAACGGCCTGATCGACCGCATCCTGCTCGGTGGCAACACCAGCGGCCTGGACAGCCTGAAGTGGATGGAGCCGCGTGCGGTGGCCGACGTCATCCGTTTCGAGCACCCACAGATCCAGGCCATCGTGGTCGCTTACCTCGACCCTGACCAGGCCGGTGAAGTGCTGGGCAACTTCGACCACAAGGTGCGCCTCGACATCATCCTCCGGGTGTCGTCGTTGAACACCGTGCAGCCGGCGGCGCTGAAGGAGCTGAACCAGATCCTCGAGAAGCAGTTCTCGGGCAACTCCAATGCCGCGCGCACCACCCTGGGTGGTATCAAGCGTGCCGCCGACATCATGAACTTCCTCGACAGTTCGGTCGAAGGCCAGCTGATGGACTCGATCCGCGAGATCGACAACGACCTGTCGGAGCAGATCGAAGACCTGATGTTCGTCTTCAACAACCTCGCCGATGTCGACGACCGGGGTATCCAGGCGCTGCTGCGCGAAGTGGCTTCGGACGTGCTGGTGGTGTCCCTCAAGGGCGCCGACGAGCGGGTCAAGGACAAGATCTTCAAGAACATGTCCAAGCGTGCCTCCGAGCTGCTGCGCGACGACCTCGAGGCCAAAGGGCCGGTACGGGTCAGCGACGTCGAGACGGCGCAGAAGGAAATCCTCACCATCGCCCGGCGCATGGCCGATGCTGGCGAGATCGTGCTCGGCGGCAAAGGCGGCGAGGAAATGATTTAACAAGCGGCAAGCTGCAAGCTGCGAGCTACAAGAGAAAGCGGGCGCGCGTCAGGCTGCTTTTTCTTGCAGCTGAGGCTTGCCACTTGAAGCTGCCCCTTGCCCCTGATTTCTCCGAGACACTGAAATGTCCAAAAGCGAACACCCCAGCGACCTGATCCGCGCCCGTGACCTCGAGGGCGTAGACGTGTGGGCGTTGCCCAGCTTCGATCCTGAGCCAGAACCTGAGCCAGAGCCCGAGCCCGAAGTCCCCGCTGAAGTCGAGGAAGTGCCGCTCGAAGAAGTCCAGCCGCTGACCCTCGAAGAGCTCGAGGCGATTCGCCAGGAGGCCTACAACGAAGGCTTCGCCACGGGCGAGCGCGAGGGCTTTCACAGCACTCAGCTGAAGGTTCGGCAGGAGGCGGAAGTGGCCCTGGCGGCCAGGCTGGCCGACGTCGAGCAATTGATGGGGCATCTGCTCGATCCGATCGCCGAGCAGGACACGCAGATCGAGCGTTCGCTGGTGCACCTGGTCGCCCATATGGCGCGCCAGGTGATCGGCCGCGAGCTGCGGACCGATTCCAGCCAGATCACCCACGTCCTGCGCGAGGCCCTCAAGCTGCTGCCGATGGGCGCCGAGAATATCCGCATTCACCTCAACCCTCAGGACTTTGAGCTGGCCAAGGCCCTGCGCGAACGTCACGAGGAAAACTGGAAGCTGCTCGAAGACGAAGCACTGCTGCCGGGCGGCTGCCGCATCGAGACCGCCCACAGCCGGATCGACGCGACCATGGAAACCCGCATGGAAAAAGCCGTGGCGCAACTGTTCGATCAGTTGCACGACCAGGCCCTGCACCCGGCCGCGGCCGACCTTTCGCTCGAGCTGGGCACCGTCGATGCGCCTTGATCGCACCAGCTTCGGCAAGCGCCTGGGCGGCTACGCCGAGGCCATCAATTTGCCCGCGCAGCCGGTGGTCGAGGGCCGCCTGTTGCGCATGGTCGGCCTGACCCTGGAGGCCGAGGGCCTGCGCGGTGCGGTCGGCAGCCGCTGCCTGGTGATCAACGACGACAGCTACCACCCGGTCCAGGTGGAAGCCGAGGTGATGGGCTTTTCTGGCACCAAGGTGTTCCTCATGCCGGTCGGCAGCATCGCCGGTATCGCCCCGGGCGCGCGCGTGGTGCCGCTGGACGACAGTGGTCGGCTGCCGATGGGCATGAGCATGCTCGGGCGGGTGCTTGACGGCGCCGGACGTGCGCTGGATGGCAAGGGCGGCATGCGCGCCGAGGATTGGGTGCCGATCGACGGCCCGATCATCAACCCGCTCAACCGTGACCCGATCAGCCAGCCGCTGGACGTCGGCATTCGCAGTATCAACGGCCTGCTGACGGTAGGGCGTGGCCAGCGTCTGGGCCTGTTCGCCGGTACCGGTGTGGGTAAGTCGGTGCTCCTGGGGATGATGACGCGGTTTACCGAAGCCGAAATCATCGTCGTCGGGCTGATCGGCGAGCGGGGTCGCGAGGTCAAGGAGTTCATCGAGCACATCCTCGGTGAAGAGGGCCTGAAGCGCTCGGTGGTGGTCGCCTCGCCGGCGGACGATGCGCCGTTGATGCGCCTGCGCGCAGCGATGTACTGCACGCGCATCGCCGAATACTTCCGTGACAAGGGCAAGAACGTCCTGTTGCTGATGGACTCGCTGACCCGTTTTGCCCAGGCCCAGCGTGAGATTGCATTGGCCATCGGTGAGCCACCGGCGACCCGTGGTTATCCGCCTTCGGTGTTCGCCAAGCTGCCCAAGCTGGTCGAGCGTGCCGGTAACGGAGAGGCCGGTGGTGGCTCGATCACGGCGTTCTACACGGTGTTGTCGGAGGGTGACGACCAGCAGGACCCGATCGCCGATGCGGCGCGGGGCGTGCTCGACGGCCACTTCGTGTTGTCGCGGCGCCTGGCCGAGGAGGGTCACTACCCGGCCATCGATATCGAGGCCTCGATCAGCCGGGTGATGCCGCAGGTGGTCGACGTCGATCACCTGCGCCAGGCGCAGAAATTCAAGCAGTTGTGGTCGCGCCTGTCGCAGAGCCGCGACTTGATCAGCGTCGGCGCCTACGTGGCGGGTGGCGATCCGGAAACCGACCTTGCCATCGCCTTGCAGGCCAAGCTGGTGGGCTTTCTGCGTCAAGGGCTGGACGAGAACGTCGGCATGGCGCAGAGCCGCGAGCAGCTGGGCGCGGTATTCGCCGCGCCGGCGGGCGGGTAACCAGGCATGGCCGTGCCGAGTCGCGCCGCGCGTCTGGCGCCGGTGGTGGACATCGCCGAGGAGGCCGAGCGCAAGGCTGTCCAGCGGCTGGGTCACTTCCAGCAGCAGGTGGTGCAGGCGCAGGCCAAGCTGGCCGAGCTCGAGCGCTTTCGCGAGGATTACCAGCTGCAGTGGATCAACCGCGGCGGGCAGGGGGTCAACGGCAGTTGGCTGCTGAACTATCAGCGCTTCCTGGCTCAGCTGGAAACGGCCATGACCCAGCAGCGGCAGAGCCTGACGTGGCACCAGACCAACCTGAACAATGCACGCACTGCCTGGCAGCAGGCTTATGCGCGAGTCGAGGGGCTGCGCAAGCTGGTCCAGCGGTACCTGGATGAAGCGCGGCGGATCGAGGACAAGCGCGAGCAGAAGTTGCTGGATGAACTGTCCCAGCGGTTGCCGCGCCAGAGCTTCATGTAGCCTTCTGGATCTGGGTTCTTCACGGATTATTGGGATGGTTGCTGGTGGGGGCGGGTTTCGATTGGTGGGCTTATCCGGTTGATGGGGGGCTGCTGCTGGCCCCTTCCGCCCTTACGGCGGGTCACTTTTTTTCTTGGAAAAAAGTAACCAAAAACCGCTTGCTCCTACATCAGTCCCGCTCGAAGCGGGATTCCCTCACTCCGGCCTTGCTCCCGCGAGGACCGGGCTGTACGGGCCTTCCTGGCCCGCAGCCCTTGCCGGCCTTCCTGGCCGTCACCTCACTCCGCAAGACCTCCGTTCGGCCTCCTGAAGTCGCGGTAGATCAAGATCACAAGCCAGATCAAGGGCCAGATCAAGATCAAGGGCCAGGGCAACGGCTGGCGAATCGCTGCGCTCTCGCGGGTTTATAATGGCGGTACAGCGCGTCAGCGCCAGAATGTGCATTGGCAGTCCCGGCCTCTTCGCGGGGCAAGCCCGCTCCCACAGGTTCTCTGCTGACCGTAAGGCCGCTGCGGTCCCTGTGGGAGCGGGTTTACCCGCGAAGAGGCCACAAGCTATCCACCACCATTGCCACTATCGAAGATAACGCCAGCCCAGGCGCCACCCCTAACTTGGCGACCTCAGGAGGCCGAACGGAGGTCTTGCGGAGCGGGGTGACGGCCAGGAAGGCCGGCAAGGGCTGGGGGCCAGGAAGGCCCCTACAGCCCGGTCCACGCGGGAGCAAGACCGGAGTGAGGGGACCCGCAGCGCAGCGGAGGGCCGTATGTGGGAGCCGGCGGTTTTTGGTTACTTTTTTCCAAGAAACAAAGTGATCCGCCGTAAGGGCGGAAGGGGCCATGAGCGCCACCACATCGAACGGATAAGCCCCCAATCGGCAAGCCCAAGCCCATGCTGAAGAACCTGAATTTAGCCTAGGCTTGAGGTTACTGGGGCCGCCAGCGCCACCCAGGCTTGCACCTCCACGCCTTGCCTGCTAAACCTTCTGAAATCGCATTCGCCATCATCGAAGGAATCGCTAGCATGGCAGTCGAACCCACGCTCTCCGCAGACGGCACCCAGCTCACGATCGCAGTCAAAGGTCGTTTCGATTTCGGCAAACACCAGGAATTCAGGGAAGCCTACGAGCGGCATCACCACAAGCCCGACCTGGTGGTGGTCGACCTCAAGGATGCCACCTACCTCGACAGCTCGGCGCTCGGCATGCTGCTGCTGTTGCGTGACCATGTCGGCGGCGATGACTCGGACGTGCGGGTGGTCCACGCCAGCCCGGATGTGCGCAAGATCCTGGCGATTTCCAACTTCGACAAACTGTTCGACATCAGTTGAGTGCCCCCATGCCGGCCGAGCAGGCGCTGCGCGTACTGATCGCCGAAGACGGCGCGGCGGATCGGCTGTTGCTGGCGCAGATCGTCCGGCGCCACGGGCATGAGGTGTTCACCGCCGAAAACGGCCAGCAGGCGGTCGCGCTGTTTGCCGAACAACGCCCCCAGCTGGTCCTGCTCGACGCCCTGATGCCGGTGATGGACGGCTTCGAGGCCGCGCGGCAGATCAAGGCCATGGCCGGCGAAGCGCTGGTGCCGATCATCTTTCTGACCTCATTGAGCGAAGAGGACGCGCTGGTGCGCTGCCTCGAGGCCGGTGGCGACGACTTTGTCGCCAAGCCCTACAGCGCGGTGATCCTCGGCGCCAAGATCCGCGCCATGGACCGCCTGCGTCGCTTGCAGGCGACCGTGCTCGCGCAGCGCGACGAGATCGCCCGGCACCACCATCACCTGCTCAACGAGCAGCGCGTGGCCAAGGCCGTGTTCGACAAGGTGGCCCACACCGGCTGCCTGCGGGCGCCCAATATTCGTTACCTGCAATCGCCTTATGCGCTGTTCAACGGCGACCTGTTGCTGGCGGCGTTCACCCCCTCGGGCGACATGCACGTGTTGCTGGGTGACTTCACCGGCCACGGCTTGCCCGCCGCCGTCGGTGCCATGCCCCTGGCCGAAGTGTTCTACGGCATGACCGCCAAGGGCTACGGGTTGGCGCAGACCCTGCGCGAGATGAACGCCAAGCTCAAGCGCATCCTGCCGGTGGACATGTTCTGTTGCGCACTGCTGCTCAACCTGAGCTTTCAGCGCGGCACGGTAGAGGTGTGGAATGGCGGCATGCCGGACGGCTACCGCCTGGCGGCGAGCGGCGAGGTGCTGGCGACCCTTGCCTCCAGGCATCTGCCGCTGGGGGTGCTGGCACCGGAGGCCTTCGATGACCGTACCGAGGTGCTGGCGCTGGGCGTGGGCGAGCGGCTGTTGTTGCTTTCCGATGGCGTGATCGACACCAGCGACGACCAGGAGCGGCTGTTTGGCGTCGAGCGGCTGCAGGCGGTGGTGGCGGATAACCGCGAGCCTGAGCAACTGTTCGATGAGGTGCTGGCGGCCGTGGAGCGTTTTGGCGGTCGCGCGCGGGATGACATCAGCCTGTGCGACATCCGCATGGTCGAGCCCGGTGCTGAGCTGCCGACGGCGATGGTCTATTCCGACAGCGGCCGCTCCAGCCCGCTGGACTGGTCGCTCGGCTTCGAATTGCGCGGTGCCAGCCTGAAGCGCTTCAATCCGGTACCCTACCTGCTGCAACTGCTGCAGGAAATCCACGGCCTGCGGCCCAGCAGTGGGCTGCTGCACAGCGTGCTCAGCGAGCTGTATTCGAATGCCCTGGAGCATGGCGTACTGGGCCTGGATTCGCGCCTCAAGCGTGATGCGCCGGGGTTTGCCGAGTATTATCGTGAGCGTGGCGAGCGCCTCGCGCAGCAGATCGACGGACATATCCGGATAGACTTGAAGGTGGAACCGCAGGCGGACGGCGGGCGTCTGATCATCGAGATCCGCGACAGTGGCGCCGGCTTCGATGTCCAGCAGGTGCTGGCGCAGCCGTTGCAGGAACAAGGGTTCAGTGGTCGCGGGGTGAATCTGGTACGCCGCCTGAGCCAGCATGCACAATGGACGGAAGGCGGTCGCTGCGCACGGGTCGAGGTGCTCTGGTGAGCCCTTCGCAGCGCACGGGCGCACCTACAGGGAGTGAACACAGGATGGACATGCACATTGATCACAAGGTGCTCAGTGACTTGCAGGAGGTCATGGAGGGTGGCTATCGGCAGCTGCTGGAAACCTTTCTGGATGACTCCGAGCGACGCTTGAGCCAGTTGCACGGGGCGCGCAACGCCGCCGAGCTGGGCATGGCCGCGCACAGCTTCAAGGGCAGCAGCAGCAACATGGGCGCTGTCAGCCTCGCCGCGCTGTGTCAGCAGCTTGAAGAGCGGGTGCGTCAGTCATCGTTGTACGGGATCGAAGACCTGGTCACCCGGATCGATCAGGAATACCGCGAGGTGCAGTGTTTCTACCGTAGCGAATGCGAGCGTGTTTCCGCGACCTGAGAAACCTGGCGCGAGTTTTGCCTGTCTCTGCTCAAGTGATTTTTACGCCCTTGGCGCGGAGACTGATTCAATGCCTGTCGCAACCAACCCTTTGTTGCAAGCCAACGTCAGCGGCGCGTCGTCGCGTGTTGCCGCCAACACGCCGGACAAGACCCAGCAGACGGCGGGCGGCCGAGGCCAGGGCTTTGACCAGATGCTCGCCAAGCAGGCGCGCGACAAGGCTGCGGTGAGTGACGACAAGGTTGCCCCGGCCAAGTCCAAGGACAAGCAGGACGTAGCGCCTGGCGGCAACAAGGACGCCGCCGACAAGCCGGCGGTTGCCGCTGACGGCAACAAATTGCCAGTCGCCGATGAGGCGCAACAGGTTGCCGACGCCAGCGCCGCCGAGGCCGACAGTGCCGCTTCGCTAGACGCCAGCCTGGTCGCCGGCCAGGTCACCGACGCTCAACCGGGCGCCCAGCTCATCCAGGCCCAGGCCGAAGCCGTTGCGCCGGTGCTGCAGGCGGTGACCCCGCAGCCAGCGGCGCTGCAGAGCGATGCCGATGAGGCCGCCAATCAGGACTTCGATCCCGCGGCTGACGCGCTGGCCGACCTGCCCACCCTGCGCCTGGCGCTCGAGCACAGCGCCCAGGCCAAGGGCACAACCTCTGCGCATGCCAGCAACCTGACCGACAGCGCTCAGCAGGCGAGCGACGATAACCAGGCGGCCGTCAATACCTTGGCGAACCTGGTGGGCAAGGCCCAGACCCAGGATGGCCAGTCCGAGCCCGGTGACAAGGCCTTCGGCAGCCTGATCGAAGACGGCTTGAAAGACCTCAAGAGCGCCGGCAGTGATACCCGTGTCGACGATTTTGCCGATCGCCTGGCCAGCCTGACCCAAGCGGCCACGGCCAAGACCGCCAATGCCGTGCCGGTCAGCCCGAGCCCGCTGAACCAGCCGCTGTCGATGAACCAGGGCGCCTGGACCGAGGGCCTGGTCAACCGCGTCATGTACCTCTCGAGCCAGAACCTCAAGTCTGCCGACATCCAGCTCGAGCCGGCCGAACTCGGTCGCTTGGATATCCGCGTCAATGTAGCGACGGATCAGGCGACCCAGATCACCTTCGTCAGTGGTCATGCGGGCGTGCGCGACTCCCTCGACAGCCAGTTGCACCGGTTGCGCGAGCTGTTCGCCCAGCAGGGCCTGGCGCAGCCTGATGTGAGCGTTGCCGACCAGTCGCGTGGCCAGCAACAGCAGGCCCAGCAACAGCAGGAGGCATCGCAGCTGTCCGGCGTAGCGGCGCGCCGTGCAGAAGCGGCAGCGGGCGAGCAGGGCGAGCCGGCCGAGGCTGCCCGTTCGGTGGCCCAGCAGGTGGTGATCGGCGACAGCGCGGTCGACTATTACGCCTGATTCAGTGTGGGTGCAGCCTACGCCTTCGCGGGGCAAGCCCGCTCCCACAGGATCTTTGTAAAGCCAGGGTTCTGGGGCTTTCCCAGAACCCTGTGGGAGCGGGCTTGCCCCGCGAAGGCGTCAGCTCAGGCGATAAATTTCTTAACTGACCGGCATTGATGTGGGTCCGCGATTTTTGTCCTTCAGCCTTTCTGGCATAACACTTGCTCAAGCCACGTCATCCTCCTTTGAAACTCAGCTGGACGACGGATTATTGGCATGGCGAAGAGCGACGCAGTGAAAGACCCCGCCGCAAAAGGCAAACTCAAGCTGATCCTGCTGCTGGTCGTGGCCTTGCTGCTGGCCATCGGCCTGTCGGTGGGCGCGACCTGGTTCATCATGCACAAGGGTGAGGCGGCTCCGGCAGTGGATCCAGCCCTGGCCAACGTCAAGCCGGCAGCGCTCTACGAGCCGCTGACGCCGGCCTTCGTGGTCAACTTCAACCAGAATGGCCGCCAGCGCTACATGCAGGTGAGCATTACCCTGCAGGGCCGCAGCCAGGCCGACCTCGATGCGCTCAAGGTGCACATGCCGGTGATCCGCAACAACCTGGTGATGATGTTCTCCGGGCAAGGTTTCGACACCTTGGCGAGCAGCTCGGTCGGGCAGGAAATGCTGCGCCAGAAGGCCACCGTGGTGGTCCAGGAAGTGGCGCAGAAGGAAGTCGGCAAGCCGGTCATCGATCAGTTGCTGTTCACCAATTTCGTATTGCAGTAGGAGTCCGCAATGGCCGTACAGGACCTGCTGTCCCAGGATGAGATCGACGCCCTGTTGCATGGCGTCGACGATGGGCTGGTACAGACCGAGAACGCTGCCGAGCCTGGCAGCATCAAGAGCTATGACCTGACCAGTCAGGACCGCATCGTCCGTGGACGCATGCCGACCCTGGAGATGATCAACGAGCGCTTTGCGCGCTACACCCGGATCAGCATGTTCAACCTGCTGCGCCGCTCCGCCGATGTCGCGGTCGGTGGCGTGCAGGTGATGAAGTTCGGCGAGTACGTGCATTCGCTGTACGTGCCGACCAGCCTCAACCTGGTCAAGATCAAGCCGCTGCGCGGTACCTCGCTGTTCATCCTCGACGCCAAGCTGGTGTTCAAGCTGGTGGACAACTTCTTTGGTGGCGATGGCCGTCACGCCAAGATCGAAGGGCGTGAGTTCACCCCCACCGAGCTGCGTGTGGTGCGCATGGTGCTGGACCAGTGCTTCGTCGACCTCAAGGAAGCCTGGCAGGCGATCATGCCGGTCAACTTCGAGTACATAAACTCCGAGGTCAACCCGGCCATGGCCAACATTGTCGGGCCGAGCGAGGCCGTGGTGGTGTCGACCTTCCACATCGAGCTGGACGGCGGTGGCGGCGACCTGCACGTGACCATGCCGTACTCGATGATCGAGCCGGTGCGCGAGATGCTCGATGCCGGTTTCCAGTCCGACCTGGACGACCAGGACGAGCGTTGGGTCAAGGCCCTGCGCGAAGACGTGCTGGACGTCAGCGTGCCGCTCACGGCCACCGTGGCCCGTCGCCAGCTGAAGCTGCGTGACGTCCTCCACATGCAGCCAGGCGACGTGATCCCCGTGGAGTTGCCAGAGCACCTGGTGGTGCGCGCCAACGGCGTACCGTCGTTCAAGGCGCGGCTGGGCTCGCACAAGGGCAACCTGTCGCTGCAGATCATCGATCCGATCGAGCGCCGCTGACGGCGCGCCGGTCGCAACCCCCGAATTGAATGCCTGTCGAGGACTTTATGGCTAACGAAAACGAGATTACCTCTGCAGAGGATCAGGCCCTGGCCGACGAGTGGGCCGCGGCCCTGGAAGAAACCGGCGACGCCGGGCAGTCCGATATCGACGCGCTGCTGGCCGGCGATGGCGGTTCGAACGGCCGCCTGCCGCTGGAAGAGTTCGCCAGCTCGCCCAAGCCCAACGAGCATGTCAGCCTCGAAGGGCCGAACCTGGACGTCATCCTCGACATCCCGGTGAGCATCTCGATGGAAGTCGGCAGCACCGAAATCAACATCCGCAACCTGCTGCAGCTCAACCAGGGCTCGGTGATCGAGCTCGACCGCCTGGCCGGCGAGCCGCTCGACGTGCTGGTCAACGGCACCCTGATCGCGCATGGCGAGGTGGTGGTGGTCAACGAGAAGTTCGGCATTCGCCTGACCGACGTGATCAGCCCGAGCGAACGCATCAAGAAGCTGCGCTGAGTGAAGCCGCTGACACGTGCCGTGACGGCCGCCGTCGCGCTGCTGGCCAGTGCGGCGGTGAGTGCTGCCCAGGTCGGCGCTGCGCCGGTTGCTGGCGTCAGCACGCCGCCGGGCAGCCTGGGTGGGCAACTGACGCAGATGGTCCTGGGCTTGCTGCTGGTGGTCGGGCTGATCTTTTTCCTCGCCTGGCTGCTGCGTCGCGCGCAGGGCGCTGCGCCGCGCGGCGGGCAAGTGATCGAGATCGTCGGCAGCCGCGCGATCGGCCCACGTGACCGCTTGTTGCTGGTGCAGGTGGGCAAGGAGCAGATCCTGATCGGGCACAGCCCGGGCAGCATCGAGGCCCTGCATGTGCTGGCGGAGCCGGTCGAGGTGCCGAGCGGCGCCCGCCCGGCCGCGCCGGAATTCGCCCAGCGGCTGATGGAGCTGATGGGCAAGGATCAGAAGGACAAGACGTGATGACCGGCGCCCTGCGCTTACTGTTGACCCTGGCGCTGCTGCTGGCTGCGCCATTGGCCCTGGCCGCCGACCCACTGTCGATTCCGGCGATTACCCTGTCCAGTGGTGCGGACGGGCAGCAGGAGTATTCGGTCAGCCTGCAGATCCTGATGATCATGACCGCGCTGAGCTTCATTCCAGCGTTCGTCATCCTCATGACCAGCTTTACCCGCATCATCATCGTCTTCTCGATCCTGCGTCAGGCACTGGGCCTGCAACAGACGCCGTCCAACCAGGTGCTGACCGGCATGGCGCTGTTCCTGACCCTGTTCATCATGGCGCCGGTGTTCGACAAGGTGAACCAGGACGCCCTGCAGCCGTACCTGAGCGAGCAGATGACCGCCCAGCAGGCCATCGACAAGGCCCAGGGGCCGCTCAAGGACTTCATGCTGGCGCAGACCCGGCAAAGCGACCTGGACATGTTCATGCGTCTGTCCAAGCGCACCGACATCGCCAGCCCCGACCAGGCGCCGCTGACCATCATCGTGCCGGCGTTCGTGACCTCGGAGCTGAAGACCGCGTTCCAGATCGGCTTCATGATCTTCATCCCGTTCCTGATCATCGACATGGTGGTCGCCAGCGTGCTGATGGCGATGGGTATGATGATGCTGTCGCCGCTGATCATTTCCTTGCCGTTCAAGATCATGCTGTTCGTCCTGGTCGACGGCTGGGCGCTGATCATGGGCACCCTGGCCGGCAGTTTCGGCGGCCTCTGACGCCGCCAATGGAGAGCCTTGCATGACCCCTGAAGTGGCCGTTGACCTGTTCCGTGACGCGCTCTGGCTGACCGCCCTGATGGTCGCCGTGCTGGTGGTGCCGAGCCTGCTGGTTGGCCTGGTGGTGGCGATGTTCCAGGCGGCCACGCAGATCAACGAACAGACCTTGAGCTTCCTGCCGCGCCTGCTGGTGATGCTGGTGACCCTGATCGTCGTCGGGCCGTGGCTGGTGACCAAGTTCATGGAATACTTCCTCAATCTGTACAACAGCATCCCGCAGTTGATCGGGTGAGCCAGCCATGCTCGAGCTGACCGACGCGCAGATTGGCACCTGGGTGGCCACCTTCATGCTGCCGATGTTCCGCGTCACGGCGCTGCTGATGACCATGCCGATCTTCGGCACCAAGATGCTGCCGGCTCGGGTGCGCCTGTACGCCGCGCTGGCGATCACCGTGGTGATCGTGCCGGCGCTGCCGCCGCTGCCGGAGTTCGACCCGCTGAGCCTGCGCGGCCTGATGCTGTGCGGCGAGCAGATCATCATCGGTGCGCTGTTCGGGTTTTCCTTGCAGTTGCTGTTCCAGGTGTTCGTGATTGCCGGGCAGATCGTCGCGGTGCAGATGGGCATGGCCTTCGCGTCGATGGTCGACCCGGCCAATGGCGTCAACGTCGCCGTTGTCAGCCAGTTCATGACCATGCTGGTGAGTATTCTGTTCCTGCTCATGAACGGCCATCTGGTGGCGTTCGAGATCCTCACTGAAAGCTTCACCACCTTGCCGGTGGGCAGCGCGCTGCTGGTCAGCCACTACTGGGAAATGGTCGCGCGCATGAGTTGGGTGTTCGGTGCCGGGCTGTTGCTGATCCTGCCGGTGGTGGCCGCGTTGCTGGTGGTGAATATCGCCTTTGGCGTGATGACCCGTGCCGCGCCGAGCCTGAACATCTTCTCGATCGGCTTCCCGTTGACCCTGGTGCTGGGCATCTGGATGTTCTGGGTCGGCCTCGCCGACGTTCATTCCCACTATCAGGCATTGGTCACCGAAGCCTTGCAGTGGCTACGTGACCTGGCACAGGCGCGCTGAGCATGGCAGAGAGCGAAAGCGGTCAGGACAAGACAGAGGAACCCACCGACAAGCGCGTGAAGGACTCGCGCGAAAAAGGTGAAATCGCCCGCTCCAAAGAGCTCAACACCGTGGCGGTGACGCTGGGTGGGGCCGGTGCGCTGTTGGCGTTTGGCGGGCACCTGGCGCAGTCGCTGATGGACATCATGCGGATGAACTTCAGCCTGTCGCGCGAGGTGCTGGTCAACGAGGGCTCGATGAGCGCGTTCCTGCTGGCCTCGGGCAAGATGGCGCTGTGGGCGACCCAGCCGGTGCTGATCCTGTTGTTCGTGGTGTCGTTCGTGGCGCCGATCGCGCTGGGGGGGTTCATCTTCTCCGGCAGCCTGTTGCAGCCAAAATTCAGTCGGATGAACCCGTTATCCGGGATCAAGCGGATGTTTTCGCTCAATGCCCTGACCGAGCTGCTCAAGGCGCTGGCGAAATTCATCATGATCTTGGTGGTGGGCCTGATCGTGCTGTCCAAGGACCGTGAGGCGTTGCTGGCGATCGCCAATGAGCCTCTGGAGCAGGCGATCATCCACAGCGCCGTGGTGGTCGGCTGGAGCGCCCTGTGGATGTCGGCGGGCCTGCTGCTGATCGCCGCGCTGGATGTGCCGTTCCAGCTGTGGCAGACGCACAAGAAGCTGAAGATGACCAAGCAGGAAGTGCGCGACGAGCACAAGGATTCCGATGGCAAGCCTGAGGTCAAGCAACGTATCCGTCAGTTGCAGCGGGAGATTTCCCAGCGCCGCATGATGGCGGCGATCCCCGAGGCGGACGTGATCATCACCAACCCGACGCATTACGCGGTGGCCTTGAAGTACGACCCTGAAAAAGGCGCCGGCGCGGCGCCGCTGCTGCTGGCCAAGGGTACCGATTTCATCGCGCTGAAGATTCGCGAGATCGGCGCCGAGCACAAGGTGCAGATCCTCCAGTCGCCGGAGCTGGCGCGGGCGATCTATTACTCCACCGAGCTCGAGCAGGAGATCCCTGCGGGGCTGTACCTGGCGGTGGCTCAGGTGCTGGCCTACGTGTTCCAGATCCGCCAGCACCGGGCGGGCAAGGGCAAGCGACCAGATCCGCTCAAAGACGATTTGCCGATCCCGCCAGACCTGCGCCGCGACAGCTGAGGAATTCTCGGCTGTCTATGCCGGCCTCTTCGCGGGGCAAGCCCGCTCCCGCAGGTTCACCGTCGACCTTCGAACCTGCAGATATCCTGTGGGAGCGGGCTTGCCCCGCGAAGAGGTCGGCACAGACAGCACAAAAGCAAAGTTGGACAGCTTCTTGCAAAGACAGCGCCAGGCGCCCTGAAGGCGTCAAAGTTTTTGCTTGAAGAGGACTCTCGGTGGATCGCACTCAGTTAATCAGCAACGCCCGCAACAACCTGGCCGGCCTTAGCCGGGGCAACCTGGGTGTGCCGCTGTTGCTGCTGGTGATGTTGGCAATGATGATGTTGCCGATCCCGCCGTTCCTGCTCGACGTGTTCTTCACCTTCAACATCGCCCTGTCGATCGTGGTCCTGCTGGTCTGCGTGTACGCCCTGCGCCCGCTCGACTTCGCCGCATTCCCGACCATCCTGCTGGTGGCGACGCTGCTGCGCCTGGCGCTGAACGTCGCGTCGACGCGGGTGGTGCTGCTGCACGGCCACGAAGGCCACGAGTCGGCGGGCAAGGTGATCCAGGCCTTTGGCGAGGTGGTGATCGGTGGCAACTACGTGGTCGGTGCCGTGGTGTTCGCCATCCTCATGATCATCAACTTCGTGGTGGTCACCAAGGGCGCCGGGCGGATCTCCGAGGTCAGCGCGCGCTTCACCCTCGACGCCATGCCCGGCAAGCAGATGGCCATCGACGCCGACCTCAATGCCGGCCTGATCGATCAGGCGCAGGCCAAGTCGCGGCGCGCCGAGGTGGCTCAGGAAGCCGAGTTCTACGGTTCGATGGACGGTGCCAGCAAATTCGTCCGCGGTGACGCCATCGCCGGCCTGTTGATCCTCTTCATCAACCTGATCGGCGGCATCCTGATCGGCATCCTGTCGCACGGCATGCCCTTCAGCGAGGCCGGCAAGGTCTACGCCCTGCTGACCATCGGTGACGGTTTGGTGGCGCAGCTGCCATCGCTGCTGCTGTCGACCGCGGCCGCCATCATGGTCACCCGTGCCTCGGGCTCCGAGGACATGGGCAAGCTGATCAACCGGCAGATGTTCGATTCGCCGAAAGCTCTGGCGGTGTCGGCCGGTATCATGATCGTCATGGGCATTGTCCCCGGCATGCCGCACGTGGCCTTCATCAGCTTGGGCGTGGTGGCCGCCGGCGCCGCCTACCTGGTCTGGCGCAAGCAGCAGGCGGCCCAGGTCAAGGCGGTCGAGGAGGTCCAGCGTCAGCAGGACCTGCTGCCGTCGCCACAACGCGCCATGGAAACCAAAGAGCTGGGCTGGGATGACGTCACGCCGATCGACATGATCGGCCTGGAGGTCGGTTACCGGCTGATTCCGCTGGTCGACCGCAACCAGGGCGGCCAGTTGCTGGCGCGGATCAAGGGGGTGCGCAAGAAGCTCTCCCAGGACCTGGGTTTCCTCATGCCCACCGTGCACATTCGCGATAACCTCGACCTGCAGCCCAGTGCCTATCGGCTGACGCTGATGGGGGTGATCCTGGCCGAGGCGGAGATCTACCCGGACCGCGAGCTCGCGATCAACCCCGGTCAGGTGTTCGGTACCCTCAATGGTATCGCCGCGCGCGACCCGGCATTTGGCCTGGAAGCAGTGTGGATCGACGTCGGCCAGCGCGCCCAGGCGCAGTCGCTGGGCTATACCGTGGTCGATGCCAGTACCGTGGTGGCGACGCACCTCAACCAGATCCTGCAGAAGCACTGCCACGAGCTGATCGGCCACGAAGAAGTCCAGCAATTGCTCCAGGTGCTGGCCAAGACCTCGCCCAAGCTCGCCGAAGAGCTGGTGCCGGGTGTCATTTCCTTGTCGGGCCTGCTCAAGGTCTTGCAGGCACTGCTCTCGGAGCAGGTGCCGGTGCGTGACATTCGCAGCATCGCCGAAGCGATCGCAAACAATGCCGGCAAGAGTCAAGATACCGCCGCGCTGGTGGCGGCAGTGCGCGTCGGATTGTGTCGCGCTATCGTCCAAAGCATTGTCGGCGTTGAGTCCGAGCTGCCTGTGATCACCTTGGAACCAAGGTTGGAACAGATTTTGCTCAATAGTCTGCAAAGGGCCGGGCAAGGTCAGGAAGATGGTGTTCTCCTGGAGCCGAGCATGGCCGAGAAGCTACAGCGTTCGCTTATCGAAGCGGCCCAGCGTCAGGAGATGCAAGGTCAGCCAGCTATCCTTCTGGTAGCGGGCCCGATCCGGGCAATGCTGTCGCGATTCGGCCGCCTGGCTGTACCGAATTTGCATGTTTTGGCGTATCAGGAAATACCTGACAACAAGCAAGTCACCATCGTTGCCACCGTGGGCCCGAACGGCTGAGGTAGTGGGTTATGCAAGTTAAGCGATTTTTCGCCGCCGATATGCGTCAGGCCATGAAGCTGGTCCGCGATGAGCTGGGCGCCGATGCCGCGATCATCGGCAACCGGCGCATTGCTGGCGGTGTCGAGCTGACCGCCGCGCTGGACTACAAACTGTCCGCACTGGCCCCGCGCGTGCCGAATGCCGAGCTTGAAGACGAGCTGCGCAAGACCCACTCGCGCATCGCCACCGCCCAGGCCGAACTGAGCAGCCGCAACGATACCGACGAAGGCAACCGCCAATTGTTTGCCGGGCTGTCGCTGACCGCCTCCGAGCCGCTGATCGAACCGCACCTCGAGGTGCCGCCGGTGCCTGCCGCGCCGGCTGCGGCGCCGGTCGACCCGCGCCTGTTCGATGCCATGCGCTCGGAGCTGTCGGGGCTGCGCGAGCTGCTCGAAGTGCAGCTCGGTTCGCTGGCCTGGAACCAGCTGCAGGGCAGCAAGCCGCTGCAAGCCAACCTCTGGCGCCGCCTGCAACGCGTCGGCCTGTCCGGTCCGTTGGCGCGCGAGCTGCTCGACCTGGTCGGGGAAATCGACGAGCCACGCCACGCCTGGCGGATGATCCTTGCGCACCTGGCGCGGATGATCGACGTACCGGAAATCGAGCCGATCGAGGAGGGCGGTGTGATCGCCATGGTCGGCCCGGCCGGCATGGGCAAGACCACCACCCTGGCCAAGCTGGCAGCGCGCTACGTGCTCAAGTATGGCGCCAGCAACCTGGCCCTGGTGAGCATGGACAGCTTTCGCATCGGCGCCCAGGAGCAACTCAAGACC
The DNA here is from genome assembly GCF_900536025.1 of Pseudomonas reidholzensis. Taxonomy (GTDB): domain Bacteria; phylum Pseudomonadota; class Gammaproteobacteria; order Pseudomonadales; family Pseudomonadaceae; genus Aquipseudomonas; species Aquipseudomonas reidholzensis. The sequence goes on along the minus strand of NZ_UNOZ01000028.1, from coordinate 73,767 downwards.
CTGGGCCGGATCCTCAATGTCTCGGTCACCTACGTCGACCCGGGCGAGTCGTTGGCCCAGGCCCTCGAGCCGTTGCTGCGCAAGCGCGTGGTACTGATCGACACCGCTGGCCTGCAGGCCAGCGACCCGGCCCTGCGCATGCAACTCGAGACCCTCGCCGGTCGCGGGATTGCCTCGAAGAATTATCTGGTACTGGCCACCACCAGCCAGAAACAGGTGCTGACCGCCGCCTACCACAGCTACAAGCGCTGCGGCCTGGCCGGTTGCATCCTGACTAAACTTGATGAAACGGCTTGTCTCGGCGAAGTGCTGAGCCTGGCCATCAGTCATGAACTGCCCGTGGCTTATCTCACCGATGGCCCGCGCATTCCTGACGACCTGCACCTGCCGCGCAAGCACCAGTTGGTCAGCCGCGCGGTCAGTGTGCAAATGCAGGAAGACCCCAGCGAGGAGGCCATGGCCGACATGTTCGCTGATCTCTACCACAACTCTGGCAAGCGCGCGGGTTGAGGATGAACGTAATGCACAGTACCTACATCAAGGGCTTTGAGCACAGCCCCACATGTGGCCTCGGTCCAAGCGAGACAAGGTAAAGAACGAATATGGGTAGCATGCATCCCGTACAGGTGATCGCCGTGACCGGTGGCAAAGGTGGCGTCGGCAAAACTAACGTTTCGGTAAACCTGTCTCTGGCGTTGGCCGAGCTGGGCCGCCGGGTCATGTTGCTGGACGCCGACCTGGGCCTGGCCAATGTCGACGTGCTGCTGGGCCTGACGCCCAAGCGCACCCTGGCTGACGTCATCGAAGGCCGCTGCGAGCTGCGCGACGTGCTGTTGCAGGGGCCGGGCGGTGTGCGCATCGTCCCGGCGGCCTCCGGCACGCAGACCATGGTCCACCTGCAGCCGGCGCAACACGCCGGCCTGATCCAGGCCTTCAGTGAAATTGGCGACAACCTCGACGTGCTGGTGATCGACACCGCCGCCGGCATCGGTGACTCGGTGGTGAGCTTTGTGCGCGCCGCCCAGGAAGTGCTGCTGGTGGTGTGCGACGAGCCGACCTCGATCACCGACGCCTACGCACTGATCAAACTGCTCAACCGCGACTACGGGATGAATCGATTCCGCGTGCTGGCGAACATGGCCCAGAGCCCGCAGGAAGGGCGCAACCTGTTTGCCAAGTTGACCAAGGTCACGGACCGCTTCCTCGACGTCGCCCTACAATACGTCGGCGCCGTACCGTACGACGAGTGCGTGCGCAAGGCGGTGCAGAAGCAGCGTGCGGTGTACGAGGCCTTCCCTCGGTCCAAGTGTGCGTTGGCGTTCAAGGCCATCGCCCAGAAGGTCGACAGCTGGCCGTTGCCGGCCAACCCGCGCGGGCACCTGGAGTTCTTCGTCGAGCGCCTGGTGCAGCCCACCAGTGCGGGACCCGTGCTATGAGTGCCAGCGGCTTCAAGATGTACAGCAAGGCCTCCAAGGACGCCCAGTACGAGCTGGTAGAACGCTACGCGCCGCTGGTCAAGCGCATCGCCTACCACTTGCTGGCGCGCCTGCCGGCCAACGTGCAGGTCGAGGACCTGATCCAGGCCGGGATGATCGGCCTGCTCGAAGTGGCCAATAAATACGACGCCAGCAAGGGCGCCAGTTTCGAGACCTACGCCGGTATTCGTATCCGCGGCGCCATGCTCGACGAGGTGCGCAAGGGCGATTGGGCACCGCGTTCGGTGCACCGCAATACCCGTATGGTCAGCGACGCGATGCGCGCCGTTGAAGCAAGAACCGGTCGCGACGCTAAAGATCACGAGGTTGCTGCCGAACTCCAATTGGGTCTCGATGATTATTACGGGATTCTGAACGATACCCTGGGCAGCCGCCTGTTCAGTTTCGACGACCTGTTGCAGGACGGCGAACACGAAGGGCTGCACGAGGACGGCGCCAGCGGCCAGGTCGAGCCGTCGCGCGACCTGGAAGACGAGCGCTTCCAGGCCGCCCTGACCGACGCCATCGCCAACCTGCCGGAACGCGAGCGCCTGGTGCTGGCGCTGTACTACGACGAAGAGCTGAACCTCAAGGAAATCGGTGAGGTACTGGGGGTCAGCGAATCGCGTGTCAGCCAGTTGCACAGCCAGTGCGCAGCGCGTCTGCGCAGCCGTCTGGGCGAATGGCGAGCGCGTTGAACCCAGGTTCGCTGCAGTCGTTTGACGTTGTACCGAATTGATTGAATGCGCGCTCGGGGCCGAGCGCGTTTAAGACTGCTTGGAGGTCTAATTGAACAAAGACATGAAAATCCTCATCGTTGACGACTTCTCGACGATGCGGCGGATCATCAAGAACCTGTTGCGCGATCTGGGCTTCACCAATACCTCGGAAGCCGATGACGGCACCACGGCATTGCCGATGCTCGAAAGCGGCCACTTCGACTTCCTGGTGACGGACTGGAACATGCCGGGCATGTCCGGTATCGACCTGCTGCGCAAGGTCCGTGCCGACGAGCGCCTCAAGCACCTGCCGGTGCTGATGGTGACCGCCGAGGCCAAGCGCGAGCAGATCATCGAAGCGGCCCAGGCCGGGGTCAACGGCTACGTGGTCAAGCCTTTCACTGCCCAGGTGCTCAAAGAGAAGATCGAAAAGATCTTCGAACGCGTGAACGCTTGAGTCACGCCGGGGGGCACCATGGAGTCTAACAACACATCGCAGGGTGAGTTCGAGTCGACCCTGAAGAAGCATGCCCAGGAACTGGTCGAGAGCCTCGAGCGCGGCCAGTTTGGCGACGCGGTGCAGCTGATTCATCAGCTCAACCAGACGCGCGACCGCGGCCTGTACCAGGAAGTCGGCAAGCTGACCCGCGAGCTGCACAGTGCCATTGTCAGCTTCCAGATCGACCCGGCGATGCCGCAGGCCGAGGAAGTCTCGCAGATCACCGATGCCACCGAACGGCTGTCCTATGTGGTCAAGCTGACCGAGGGCGCGGCCAACCGCACCATGGACCTGGTCGAGGCCGGTACGCCCGTGCTCAACGACCTGGCCGCGGAGGCGCAGGCCCTGAGCACCGACTGGCAGCGCTTCATGCGCCGCGAAGTGGCAGCGCCGGAATTCCGCGACCTGGTCAAGCGGGTCGACAGTTTCCTGACGCACAGCGCTGAAGGCAACCGCAAGGTCTCCGGTCATCTCAATGACATTCTGCTGGCTCAGGACTACCAAGACCTGACCGGCCAGGTGATCAAACGGGTCACCGCGTTGGTCACCGAAGTAGAAAGCAATCTGCTCAAGCTCGTGCTGATGGCCAGTCAGGTCGACCGTTTTGCCGGTATCGAACATGACCACCAGCAGCTGCGTGCTGAAAAAGATCAAGAAAAACATCCGACTCGGGGTGAAGGTCCGCAGATTCATGCCGATAAGCGTGAAGACGTCGTGTCCGGTCAGGACGATGTCGACGATCTGCTGTCCAGCCTGGGTTTTTAGGGAGCACGTTTAATGAGCTTCGGCGCCGATGAAGAAATCCTTCAGGATTTCCTGGTAGAAGCCGGCGAAATTCTTGAGCTATTGTCCGAACAACTGGTCGAGCTGGAAAGCCGACCTGATGATGCGGACCTGCTCAACGCCATTTTTCGCGGTTTTCACACTGTAAAAGGGGGCGCCGGCTTCCTCCAGCTCAATGAGCTGGTGGAGTGCTGCCATATCGCGGAGAACGTCTTCGACATCCTGCGTAAAGGTGAGCGCCGGGTCGACGCCGAACTGATGGACGTGGTCCTCGAAGCACTGGACACGGTCAACAGCATGTTCGGCCAGGTCCGTGAGCGCACTGAAGTGACCCCGGCGACGCCGGAGTTGCTCGCGGCCTTGTCGCGCCTGGCTGAGCCGGGCAGCGCCGCGCCGGTTGCGCCGGTGATCGAAGAGGCGCCGCTGGCGGCCGCCGAAGCGGACATCACCGACACCGAATTCGAACAGCTGCTCGACTCGCTCGACGCGGTCAAGGCCCAGGCCGAGGCTGCCGAGCAGCCAGCGGCCCAGGCGGTGGCAGGCGAGGGTGACGAGATCACCGACGCCGAGTTCGAGTCGCTGCTCGATCAGTTGCATGGCAAAGGCCAGTTTTCCCCCGACGCGGCGCCAGCCACCGCCGAGGCGCCGGTTGCGGCCGTGGCCAGCGACGAGATCACCGACGACGAATTCGAAGCGCTGCTCGATCAGCTGCATGGCAAGGGCACCTTTGCCGCCGATGCGCTGCCGGCCCCTGCCGCCGCCCCTGTGGCGAGTGCAGTAGCCGCTGCCAGCACGGATGAAATCAGCGAGCATGAATTCGAAGCGTTGCTCGACGAGTTGCACGGCAAGGGCAAGTTCTCTGCCGACGCGGCGACCGTCGAAGCGCCAGCCGTAGCGGCCGTTGCCGCCAAGGCTGAAGCCAGCCCGGTGGCCAAGCCTGCACCCGGCCCCAGCGCCGCCCCTGCGGTCGCTGCCCGGCCGGCTGCGCCTGCCCGTGCTCCAGCGCCCGCGCCGGAAAAACACGCCAGCGAAGCGGAAACCACCGTGCGCGTCGATACCGCGCGGCTGGACGAGATCATGAACATGGTCGGCGAGCTGGTGCTGGTGCGTAACCGCCTGGTGCGCCTGGGCCTGAACAGCGGTGACGAGGCCATGTCCAAGGCCGTGTCGAACCTCGACGTAGTCACCGCCGACCTGCAGACCGCGGTCATGAAGACCCGCATGCAGCCGATCAAGAAGGTCTTCGGGCGCTTCCCGCGGCTGGTTCGTGACCTGGCGCGCCAGCTCAAGAAGGAAATCAACCTGGAGCTGGTCGGTGAAGAAACCGACCTCGACAAGAACCTCGTCGAGGCCCTGGCCGACCCGTTGGTGCACTTGGTGCGCAACGCCGTCGACCATGGCGTCGAGATGCCCGAAGAGCGCGAGGCCTCCGGCAAGGCGCGCACCGGCAAGGTGGTGTTGTCGGCCGAGCAGGAAGGCGACCACATCCTCTTGTCGATCTCTGACGACGGCAAGGGCATGGACCCCAACGTCCTGCGCGCCAAGGCCGTGGAAAAGGGCCTGATGGACAAGGACGCGGCCGAGCGCCTGAGCGAATCGGACTGCTACAACCTGATCTTCGCCCCCGGCTTCTCGACCAAGACCGAGATCTCCGACGTGTCTGGCCGCGGTGTCGGCATGGACGTGGTGAAAACCAAGATCTCCCAGCTCAACGGCTCGATCAACATCTACTCGGCCAAGGGCCAGGGTTCGAAGATCGTCATCAAGGTGCCGTTGACCCTGGCGATCATGCCGACCCTGATGGTCATGCTCGCCAACCAGGCGTTCGCCTTCCCGCTGGTCAACGTCAACGAGATCTTCCACCTCGACCTGTCGCGCACCAACGTGGTCGACGGCCAGGAAGTGGTGATCGTCCGCGACAAGGCCTTGCCGCTGTTCTACCTCAAGCGCTGGCTGGTCCAGGACCAGGTGCACGAGGAGCAGCGTGAGGGCCATGTGGTGATCCTTTCGGTCGGCACCCAGCGCATCGGCTTCGTCGTCGATCAGCTGGTCGGCCAGGAAGAGGTGGTGATCAAGCCGCTGGGCAAGATGCTCCAGGGCACGCCGGGCATGTCTGGCGCCACCATCACCGGCGACGGCCGTATCGCGCTGATCCTCGACGTGCCGAGCATGCTCAAGCGCTACGCGGCCAAGCGTTATTGATTTTCGGCGGCGCAGCCTGACGGGTGCGCCGCCTAATGGAGTGTTTATGGCAGTCAAGGTCCTGGTGGTGGACGATTCCGGTTTCTTCCGCCGGCGCGTTTCGGAAATTCTCTCGGCGGACCCGACGATCCAGGTCGTGGGCACCGCGACCAATGGCAAGGAAGCAATCGACCAGGCGCTGTCGCTCAAGCCCGATGTCATCACCATGGACTATGAAATGCCCATGATGGATGGCATCACCGCAGTGCGGCACATCATGCAGCGCTGCCCGACGCCGGTGTTGATGTTCTCTTCGCTGACCCATGAAGGCGCGCGGGTGACCCTCGATGCGCTGGACGCCGGGGCGGTGGATTACCTGCCGAAAAACTTCGAAGACATCTCGCGCAACCCTGACAAGGTCAAGCAGATGCTCTGCGAAAAGGTCCACAGCATTTCGCGCAGCAACCGTCGCCTGGGCAGCTACGCCGCGCCAGCCCCGGCTGCGGTCGCGGCCCCGAGCCCGGCGGCCAGCAGCCCTGCGCCGACCAGCAGCTTCGCCAGCCCGGCGCCGCTGCGCACTGCCGCGCCTGTGCGCAGCCCTGCACCGGCCGCCGCCAGCAGCCACTCACCGGCGCCCAAGCGCAAGCCGTACAAGCTGGTGGCGATTGGCACCTCGACCGGTGGTCCGGTCGCGCTGCAGCGGGTGCTGACCCAGTTGCCGGCCAATTTCCCGGCGCCGATCGTGCTCATCCAGCACATGCCGGCGGCGTTCACCAAGGCGTTTGCCGAGCGCCTCGACAAGCTGTGCAAGATCAGCGTCAAGGAAGCCGAGGACGGCGACGTGCTGCGCCCGGGCCTGGCCCTGCTGGCCCCCGGTGGCAAGCAGATGATGGTCGATGGCCGCGGCACGGTGAAGATCCTGCCAGGCGACGAGCGCCTCAACTACAAGCCGTGCGTGGACATCACCTTTGGCTCGGCGGCCAAGTCGTATGGCGACAAGGTGCTGTCGGTGGTGCTCACCGGCATGGGCGCCGATGGCCGCGAAGGTGCGCGCCTGCTCAAGCAGGGTGGCAGCACCGTGTGGGCCCAGGATGAAGCCAGCTGCGTGATCTATGGCATGCCCATGGCCATCGTCAAGGCCAACCTGGCCGACGCGGTATACAGCCTGGACGACATTGGCCGGCACCTGGTCGAGGCGTGCGTCTGATGGATGTCCTGAGCCTGATCGGCCTGATCCTCGCCTTCGTCGCCATTGTCGGTGGCAACTTCCTCGAGGGCGGCCACGTCGGTGCGCTGCTCAATGCGCCAGCGGCCTTGATCGTGCTGGGCGGCACCCTCGGCGCGGCCTTGCTGCAGGCGCCGCTGCCATCGTTCAAGCGCGCCTTGCAGATCGTCCGCTGGATCATCTTCCCGCCGCGGGTCGACCTCGCGGGTGGCATCGATCGGGTGGTCAACTGGAGCCTGACGGCGCGCAAGGAAGGCCTGCTCGGCCTGGAAGGGGTGGCTGACGCCGAGCCCGATCCTTACGCCCGCAAAGGCCTGCAGTTGTTGGTCGACGGCGCTGAGCCGGAGGCGGTACGGAGCATCCTCGAAGTGGACTTCCTGACCCAGGAAAGCCGCGATATCCAGGCCGCGAAAGTGTTCGAAAGCATGGGCGGCTATGCGCCGACCATCGGCATCATCGGTGCGGTGATGGGCCTGATCCACGTCATGGGCAACCTGGCCGACCCGTCGCAACTGGGTAACGGCATCGCCGTGGCCTTCGTCGCCACCATCTATGGCGTGGCCAGTGCCAACCTGATCCTGCTGCCGATCGCCAACAAGCTGAAAGCCATCGTCATGCGTCAGTCGCGCTACCGCGAGATGCTCCTCGAAGGCCTCTTGTCGATCGCCGAAGGCGAAAACCCACGCTCGATCGAGCTGAAGCTGCAAGGCTTCATGGAGTAAGCCATGCGTCGCCGTCGTCATACCGAGGAACACGAGAATCACGAGCGCTGGTTGGTGTCGTACGCCGACTTCATCACGCTGCTGTTCGCCTTTTTCGTGGTCATGTATTCGATCTCGTCGATCAACGAGGGCAAGTACAAGGTCATTTCCCAGGCCCTGCTGGGGGTGTTCAACGACCCCGAGCGGAGCATGAAGCCGATCCCCATCGGCGATGAACAACCGCTCAGCGTCAAGCCCGCCGAGCCGCTGATCAAGGACAGCGAGCAGACCGATGCCGGCCTGGCGTCGGCCAGCGTCGATCCGTTGAAGAGCATCAGCGACGATGTGCGCAATGCTTTCGGCGACCTGATCGACTCCAAGCAGATGACCGTGCGCGGCAATGAGCTGTGGGTCGAGATCGAGCTCAACTCGGCGCTGCTGTTCGGCAGCGGTGACGCGATGCCCAGCGACACCGCCTTCAGCATCGTCGAGAAGGTGGCGAACATCCTCAAGCCGTTCGCCAACCCGGTGCACGTCGAAGGCTTTACCGACAATTTGCCGATCCGCACCGCCCAGTACCCGACCAACTGGGAGCTGTCGGCCTCGCGGGCGGCGAGCATCGTCCGCTTGCTGGCGATGAACGGCGTCAACCCGGGCCGCATGGCCTCGGTCGGCTACGGCGAGTACCAGCCGGTGGCCAGCAACGACAACGCCGAGGGCCGCGCGCGCAACCGCCGGGTGGTGCTGGTGATCTCGCGCAACCTCGAAGTGCGCCGCAGCCTGACCGGTACCGGCACGGCCAATGCCACCCCGGACGCGGCGTTGCGGCGGGCTGGCACACAAAGTGCACCTGCATCGACAGCACCGGCGGGAGGGGGCTAACCCCGTCAAATCCCCGTCACTGAATTTCATACCGTTCCCGGCAGGGCAGGCGGCCATACCGGGAGGAAGCAGCGCACCATGAGAGTCTGGGCAGTAGCCAATCAAAAAGGTGGCGTCGGCAAGACCACCACCACCATCGCCCTGGCCGGCTTGCTGGCCGATGCGGGCAAGCGCGTGGTCGTCGTCGATCTCGACCCGCACGGCTCCATGACCAGCTATTTCGGGCACAACCCGGACGCGCTGGAGCACAGTTGCTATGACCTGTTCCTGCACAAGGGCACGGTGCCCGAAGGGCTGCCGGGGCAACTGCTGCTGCCGACCAGCGACCAGCGTATCTCCTTGCTGCCGTCGAGCACCGCGCTGGCGGTCCTCGAGCGTCAGTCGCCGGGGCAGAGTGGCCTGGGCCTGGTGATCGCCAAGAGTCTGGCGCAGCTGTGGCAGGATTTCGACTTTGCCCTCATCGACAGCCCGCCACTGCTCGGCGTGCTGATGGTCAACGCCCTGGCTGCCAGCCAGCAGCTGGTGATCCCGGTGCAGACCGAGTTTCTCGCGGTCAAGGGCCTGGAGCGCATGGTTGGCACCCTGGCCATGATCAACCGCTCGCGCAAGCAGGCGCTGCCGTACCAGATCGTGCCGACCCTGTTCGACCGCCGTACCCAGGCCTCGCTGGGCACCCTCAAGGTGCTGCGCGATACCTACGCCGAGAGTGTCTGGCAGGGTTATATCCCGGTCGACACGCGCTTGCGCGATGCCAGCCGGGCGGGTGTCACGCCTTCGCAGTTCGACGGCAAGAGCCGCGGGGTGATTGCCTACCGCGCGCTGCTCAAGCACATGCTCACCTACAAATCCGCCCTGCAGGTGGCCTGATGAATCAAGCGCGGCAGATCGCCAGCAAGCCTCAACTGGCCTTGCAGTCCTACCTCGATGGCCTGCTGCAGGAGGCCACGGAAACCGTAGAGCTGCCGGTCGAAGCGCCGCTGCTCGTGACCTCGCCCAGCGAAGACTTCGAGGCGGCGGTCCGTGAGGAGCAGGCGCGTGACGCCCAGCGTCAGGCTGAGCCTGCGCCCGTGGCGCCGCCGACGCCGAGCTTACGTCCGTTCGCCGAGCCGCAACCCAAGGTCCTGGCTACGGTGCTGGCGCCTGCCACGCCGGCGGCTGAACCGGTGGTCACGGTGGTCGACAGCGAGGTGCTGGCCGAGGCCAGTATTCCGGTGCTGACCGAGGTCCAGGCCCCGGAGTGGGTCGAGCCGCTGGTCGAAGTGCACCTGCCGTCGAGCCACCTGCCGGTGCCCCCGGCGACTGTCGACGGCCGCCCGCACTGGGCCGCCGAGCCCTTCGAATGCCTGCTGTTCGACGTCGCCGGGCTGACCCTGGCGGTGCCGCTGGTGTGCCTGGGCTCGATCTACAGCCTGGCCGGCCAGGAGCTGACACCGCTGTTTGGCCAGCCGGACTGGTTCCTCGGCATCCTCACCTGCCAGGCGGGCAACCTCAAGGTGCTCGACACCGCACGCTGGGTGATGCCCGACCGCTACCGCGAAGATTTTCGCCAGGGCCTGCAGTACGTGATTTCCGTCCAGGGCTATGAGTGGGGGCTGGCGGTGCACCAGGTCAGCCGTTCGCTGCGCCTGGACCCTAACGAGATCAAGTGGCGCAGCCAGCGTGGGCAACGCCCGTGGCTGGCCGGCACGGTGATCGAACACATGTGTGCCTTGCTCGATGTCGCCGAACTGGCCGAGTTGATCGCCAGTGGCGCCGTCAAGCAGATGCACGGCAAACACCAATAATTCAGGCCGCTGCTGCGGCGGCCAGACCGAGCACACCGCCGATGGCGGATTTTGAGGGGTAGGGGAATGAAAAAGTCGTCCGCACAAGGTTCCGAAGATCCGATCCTGCAATGGGTAACCTTCCGTCTGGACAACGAGTCCTACGGCATCAACGTCATGCAGGTGCAGGAAGTCCTGCGTTACACCGAGATCGCTCCGGTTCCGGGTGCGCCGAGCTACGTGCTGGGCATCATCAACCTGCGCGGTAACGTGGTGACCGTGATCGACACCCGCCAGCGTTTTGGCCTGGTGCCGACCGAGGTTACCGACAACACCCGTATCGTCATCATCGAGGCCGACAAGCAAGTGGTCGGCATCCTGGTCGACAGCGTGGCCGAAGTGGTCTACCTGCGTCAGTCGGAGATCGAGACCGCGCCGAACGTGGGCAACGAAGAGTCGGCCAAGTTCATCCAGGGCGTGTGCAACAAGAACGGCGAGCTGTTGATCCTGGTCGAGCTGGACAAGATGATGACCGAGGAAGAGTGGTCCGAGCTGGAGAACATCTGAGTTGATTTTCGAGGTTGCTGTCATCTTCCTGGCGCTGCTCTGGGCGCTGAGCCTGTGGTTGTTTCTCAACTACAGCAAGCGCCAGCGTGAGCTGGCGGCTCAGCAGGCTCAGGGCGATGCCGTGCGTGATCAACGCATCAAGGACCTGGCCAAGCGTCTGGACGATTACCAGAACGGCACGGTGCGCATGGGTGAGGCGCTGCACGAGCTGCGTGCGGTGGTGGCGCCATTGCCGGACAAGCTGCAGCAGCTTGAGCAGCGCGATCCGAACGATGTGACCTTTTCCCAGGCGGCGAAGCTGGTGGGGATGGGGGCGAGTGTCGATGAGCTGACGCAGACGTGTGGGTTGACCCAGGCCGAGGCGCAGTTGATGACCAAGTTGCATCGCGGATAACGGCTTACGGAATCGGTTGCCTGGGCCGGCGCCTTCGCGGGGCAAGCCCGCTCCCACAGGTTCTGCGGCAGGCCCGAGATTCGAGCCGTGCAGAGATCCTGTGGGAGCGGGCTTGCCCCGCGAAGGCGTCAGCACAGGCGACTCATTGCTTGGCTGCCTCTAGCCCCCTCGCGGCAGCCGCAACGCCTCAGGCGTGATGTCCCGCGCCGGGGCGGGTTCATCGTTGAACCCCACCGGCGCCTTGCCGCGCAACTGCCAGGCAAAGGCGATGATCTCGGCAATGGTCAGGTACAACGCCTCGGGGATCTGCTCCCCAAGCTCCAGGCGCGCCAGCAGGCTCACCAGTTCGGCATTCTCGTAGATCGGCACTTCATGCTCGCGCGCCAGCGCAAGGATCGCCTCGGCCAGTTCATCATCACCCTTGGCACTCAAGGTCGGCGCCTGCTGGCCGTCGTAGCTCAGGGCAATGGCCTGACGCGGTTGCTTGCTGCTCATGCGGTCTCATCCACCCAGCGTTGCTCCAGTCGGGTTCTCGGGCCCTGCGGCGGGGTGCCCGGGTGGCACTCCAGGTCACCCACGTCCAGGCCGCGGTCGAGCAAGCGTGCGCGCAGGCTGCCCAGTTGGCTGTCGATCAGCCGCGCAGTCTCTGGTATCTCTGCCCACAACTGGCCAGACAGACGGCCCTGGATCAGTTGCGCCTGAACCTGCAACGGCCCCAGCGGCGGCAGGTCGAAGGCCAGCTCGATGCGCCACAGCGACTCCAGCGGATCACGCTGCTCGCGCTGCGGGTCGGCTTGCTGCTGTGGAGTGTCTTCGCGTTGCAACTTGGCCTGTAGCGGGATGAACTCCTGGCCGTGGCGCACCGGTATCTCGGTCTGCCAGGTGGTCTGCAGGTTGCCGTTCTCCAGCGTGCCGGTCTGTTGCAGGCTCGACAGGGCATGGCTCTGCAACCGCGAAACCGCCGCTGCGGCCAGGCGCAGCAGTTGCTGCAGGTCGCCTTCCTGCTCCAGGCTCTGCAGCAACCGCGAGGGCAGCGGGAACGTCCCCGGTTGCAGGCGTGGGCTGACCCGCTCGAGCATGCCCAAGGCACTGCGCGCCATCCCCGGCAGCACCTGGGCGAGGGTATTGGCGGCGATCGCCGGGCTCAGCTGCGGATTGCCGGGCACGCCCGGCAGCGCCTGGGCGACCAGCCTGAGCAGTTGCGCCTTGATATCTGGTGCAACGGCTGCGCCCAGCCCACCGAGCAGTTTCGCCTCGAGGAATACGCCACTGTTGTTCAGCGCCGACGCCACGGTCTTGGGGTCGCCGAGCTGGCGCGCATCCGGCAGGCTGGCGAGCAAGCGTTCGGCGCTGGCGCGCAGCTCGCGGTTGCCCTCGGGCGCGCTGGCCAGTTGCTGCAGCGCGCTCAGCACGCCGGGCAGGGAGGCTTGGCGGGCCTGCTGGCTCGCCAGTTGCTGGCCAACCAGCAATTGCTCCTGGCGACCGCTCAGCGGCACGAAGCGCAGTGACTGATCGCCCTGCACCAGGGCGCTGAGCAGGCTGCCGACCGGCAACGGGCGTGGGCTGTCGATGCTCAAGGTCGCACCGGCCTGGCTGCTGTTGAGCAGGCTCACCAGCGAGCGGAAGCTGGCCGCCTCGCCGGGGTTGAGCGGCAGCGCCTGGCTGGTCAGCACCTTGCCTTGCAGCAGGGTGCCGAGGGGTATCTGGGTGGTGTCGAGGCGGGTCAGGGTGCTGACGTTGCTGGCATTGGCCTGCTGGACCATCACCGCCAGGCGGTTGCCGTCGGTCTGGCTGACCAGCAGCTGGCTGCCTTGGGCAAAGGGCTGGCTGGCGCTGGTCTGCACCTGGGTCTGGCTGCCGTTGGCCAGGGTCAGGCGCAGCAGCATCTGGAAGTCCTGGCCGAGCTGTTTGAGCGACACGACTTCGGCGCGAACGGCCTCGCCGGGCGCCACCAAACCGGGCTGCGGTTGCAGCAGACGCAGCAGTTCGCCGGTCATCGCCGCCTTGGCCGCTTGGGCCGGCAACACTGTTTGTGCGCCGAGACTATTGATTTCAGTCATGATTGTATACAACCTGTGAGGCCAGCCCTCTTGGCAGCGAGTCGCCGCGTGTAATAATGCCGGCCACGCCGCCCGCCACTGGTCAGTATAACGGCAGGGCAGGGGGCGACTTGAGACACATGGCCGAGCGCGACAGCGAGCTCGGGCTTCACACAGCATAAGGCGAAACCGTGACCCTCGACCTTCAAGCCACTGGCCTGGCCTGCGAACGCGACTGGCGGCTGCTCTTCGAGCACCTGGACTTTCAGCTGCGCCCCGGCGACATGCTGCAGGTCAGCGGCCCCAATGGCAGCGGCAAGACCAGCCTGTTGCGCCTGCTGGCGGGGCTGATGCAGCCCACCGCCGGGCAGATCCTCCTCAATGGCCAGCCGCTCGGCGAGCAGCGCCACGCCCTGGCCAGCATCCTGTTGTGGATCGGCCATGCCGCCGGCATCAAGGACCTGCTCAGTGCTGAAGAGAACCTCGCCTGGCTCTGCGCCCTGCACCGGCCAGCCACCCCGGAGGCGATCTGGCAGGCGCTGGCAGCGGTCGGCCTGCGCGGTTTCGAAGACGTTCCTTGCCATACCCTGTCGGCCGGCCAGCAGCGCCGCGTCGCCCTGGCCCGGCTGTACCTGGACAGCCCGCCGCTGTGGATCCTCGACGAACCGTTCACCGCCCTCGACAAGCAGGGCGTGGCGCAGCTCGAGGCGCACCTCGCCGCGCACTGCGAAGCCGGCGGTACGGTGGTGCTGACCACCCACCACAGCCTCGCGTGCAAACCGTCCGGTTACCGTGAGCTGAACGTGGGGCAATGGGCGGCATGAGCGTATTCGTCCTGTTGTTGCGCCGTGAGGCTCGCTTGCTGTTCCGCCGCCCAGCCGAGCTGGCCAACCCGCTGGTGTTCTTCGCCATCGTCGTTGCGCTGTTCCCGCTGGCGGTCGGTCCCGAGAGCCAATTGTTGCAAACCTTGTCGCCTGGCCTGGTGTGGGTGGCTGCGTTGCTGGCGGTACTGTTGTCACTGGAAGGGCTGTTTCGCAGTGATTTCGAGGATGGCTCGCTGGAACAGTGGGTCCTGTCGCCGCATCCGCTGGCGCTGCTGGTGTTGGCCAAGGTGCTGGCGCACTGGATCTTTTCCGGGCTGGCGCTGGTATTGTTGGCGCCTCTGTTGGCGCTGATGCTTGGCCTGCCGAGCAGCTGCCTGCCGGTGCTGCTGGCCTCGCTGCTGCTCGGTACACCCGTGTTGAGCCTGCTCGGTGCGGTCGGTGCGGCGCTCACGGTCGGCCTCAAGCGCGGTGGCTTGCTGCTGGCGTTACTGATCCTGCCGCTGTATATCCCAGTATTGATCCTGGGCAGTGGCGCCTTGCAAGCGGCGTTGCAGAATATGCCGGCGACCGGCCACTTGCTGTGGCTGGCCAGCCTGGCCGCCCTGGCGGTGACCTTGGCACCCTTTGCGATAGCGGCCGGCCTGAAGATCAGCGTCGGCGAATAACGAGATCTGGGCCTGCGGCGCAACCGCCCAAAGCCCAGACAATACCGGATGCACCCTGATGAAAATAAGCTGGACGTGGTTTCACAAGCTCGGCTCGCCGAAATGGTTCTATGCCATCAGCGGCCGCCTGCTGCCGTGGCTGACCGTCGCCGCCGTGCTTCTGCTGGCGGTCGGTATCACCTGGGGCCTGGCCTTCGCGCCGGAGGACTACCAGCAGGGCAACAGCTTCCGCATCATCTATATCCACGTGCCGGCGGCCATGCTGGCGCAGTCGTGCTACGTGCTGCTGGCGGTGGCCGGGGTGGTCGGCCTGGTGTGGAAGATGAAGATCGCCGATGTCGCGCTGCAGTGCGCGGCGCCCATCGGTGCCTGGATGACCGCGGTGGCGCTGGTGACCGGGGCCATCTGGGGCAAGCCGACCTGGGGCAGCTGGTGGGTCTGGGATGCTCGCCTGACGTCGATGCTGATCCTGCTGTTCCTGTACTTCGGGATCATTGCCCTGGGCCGGGCCATCAGTAATCGCGACAGTTCGGCCAAGGCCTGCGCGGTGCTGGCGATCGTCGGCGTGATCAACATTCCAATCATCAAGTACTCGGTGGAGTGGTGGAACACCCTGCACCAGGGCGCCACCTTCACCTTGACCGAAAAGCCGGCGATGCCCGCCGAGATGTGGCTGCCGCTGCTGCTCACCGCGCTGGGCTTCTATTGCTTCTTTGGCGCGGTGCTGCTCCTGCGCATGCGCCTTGAAGTGCTCAAGCGCGAAGCGCGCGCCAGTTGGGTCCGCGAAGAAGTGTTGAACCGCCTGGGGCGGAGGGCCGCGCCATGAGTTTCGCCTCGTTCAGCGAGTTTCTCGCCATGGGCCATCACGGCCTGTACGTGTGGTCGGCCTATGGCATCTGCCTGGCGGTGCTCGCCCTCAACGTCGCGTCGCCCTTGCTGGCCCGACGTCGCTACCTGCAAGAAGAGGCGCGCCGTCTGCGCCGGGAGAACAACCAGTGAATCCGCAGCGCAAGAAACGCCTGTTGCTCATCGTCGGCCTGCTGGTCGGTGTCGCCGTCGCCGTCGGCTTCGCCCTGAGCGCCCTGCAGCAGAACATCAACCTGTTCTACACACCGACCCAGATCGCCAACGGCGAGGCGCCGCTGGACACCCGCATCCGCGCCGGTGGCATGGTCGAGAAGGGCTCGGTGCAGCGCTCGTCCGACTCGCTCGACGTGCGCTTCGTGGTGACCGACTTCAACAAGTCGGTGCCGATCACCTACCGCGGCATCCTCCCGGACCTGTTCCGCGAAGGGCAGGGCATCGTCGCGCTGGGCAAGGTCAACGCCGAGGGTGTGGTGGTGGCCGACGAAGTGCTGGCCAAGCACGACGAGAAGTACATGCCACCCGAAGTGACCAAGGCCCTCAAGGAGAGCGGCCAGGCCGCTGCGGCCACTGAAGCGGGGAAAGCGCCATGAATGCCGCCCTGATGGTGCCCGAACTGGGCCAGTTGGCGATGATCCTGGCGATCTGCTTTGCCGCCGTGCAGGCCAGCGTGCCGCTGCTCGGCGCCTGGCGCGGCGACAGCCTGTGGATGAGCCTGGCGCGCCCGGCCGCGTGGGGCCAGTTCGCCTTCCTGGCGTTTGCCTTCGGTTGCCTGGCGCATGCCTTCATGACCGACAACTTCTCGGTCGCCTACGTCGCCAGCAACTCCAACAGCGCCTTGCCCTGGTACTACAAGTTCAGCGCCGTGTGGGGCGCCCATGAAGGCTCGCTGCTGCTCTGGGCGCTGATCCTCGGTGGCTGGACCTTCGCCGTGTCGGTGTTCTCCCGGCAACTGCCGCAGGTCATGCTGGCGCGTGTGCTGGCGGTGATGGGCATGATCAGTGTCGGCTTCCTGTCGTTCCTGATCGTCACCTCCAACCCGTTCCAGCGCCTGCTGCCGCAGGTGCCGACCGATGGCCGCGACCTCAATCCGTTGCTCCAGGATTTCGGCCTGATCGTCCACCCGCCGATGCTCTACATGGGTTACGTGGGCTTCTCGGTGGCCTTCGCCTTCGCCATCGCGGCCTTGCTCGGCGGCCGCCTGGACGCTGCCTGGGCGCGCTGGTCGCGGCCGTGGACGATCGTCGCCTGGGCGTTCCTCGGCGTCGGTATCACCCTCGGCTCGTGGTGGGCCTATTACGAGCTCGGCTGGGGTGGCTGGTGGTTCTGGGACCCGGTCGAGAACGCCTCGTTCATGCCGTGGCTGGTCGGCACCGCGCTGATCCATTCGCTGGCCGTCACCGAGAAACGTGGGGTGTTCAAGAGCTGGACCGTGCTGCTGGCGATCGCGGCGTTCTCGCTGAGCCTGCTGGGCACCTTCCTGGTTCGTTCCGGGGTGCTGACCTCGGTGCACGCGTTTGCCGCCGACCCGTCGCGCGGTGTGTTCATCCTGATCTTCCTGCTGTTCGTGGTCGGCGGCTCGCTGACCCTGTTCGCCTTGCGTGCCCCGGTGGTCAAGAGCCACGTCGGCTTTGCCCTGTGGTCGCGGGAAACCTTGCTGCTGGCGAATAACCTGGTGCTGGTGGTGGCGGCGTCGATGATCCTTCTCGGCACGCTGTACCCGCTGGTGCTCGATGCCCTCACCGGGGCCAAGCTGTCGGTCGGCCCACCGTACTTCGATGCGTTGTTCCTGCCG
Organism: Pseudomonas reidholzensis; assembly: GCF_900536025.1. Taxonomy (GTDB): domain Bacteria; phylum Pseudomonadota; class Gammaproteobacteria; order Pseudomonadales; family Pseudomonadaceae; genus Aquipseudomonas; species Aquipseudomonas reidholzensis. The sequence goes on along the minus strand of NZ_UNOZ01000028.1, from coordinate 56,391 downwards.
TTGATGGCGCTGCTGATGGTGGTGCTCGGGGTCGGCGTGCTGGTGCGCTGGAAAGACACCCCCGGCAAATGGCTGGCCGGCATGCTGACCCCGGTGCTGATCGGCAGCGCGATCCTCGCGCCGGTCGCCGGGCTGATCGCCGACGACTTCGACTGGCCGGCCCTGGCGACCTTCGCCCTGGCCGCCTGGGTGGTCTTGGCGGGGGTGCGCGACATCCTCGACAAGACCCGCCACAAAGGCCTGGGCAAGGGCCTGCGCGGGCTTTCACGCAGCTACTGGGGCATGCAATTGGCGCACCTGGGGCTGGCGGTCTGCGCCCTGGGCGTGGTGCTGTCGAGCAACAACAGCAGTGAGCGCGACCTGCGCATGGCGCCGGGCGAAACCGTCGAGCTGGGCGGTTATCACTTCCTGTTCGAGGGCGCCAAGCACTTCGAGGGGCCGAACTTCATTTCCGACAAGGGCACCGTGCGCGTCTCGCGGGAGGGCCGCGAAGTCAGCGTGCTGCACCCCGAGAAGCGCCTGTACACCGTGCAGCAGTCGATGATGACCGAGGCCGGCATCGATGCCGGGTTCACCCGTGACCTCTATGTCGCCCTTGGCGAACCGCTGGAGAACGGTGCCTGGGCGGTGCGTGTGCACATCAAGCCGTATGTTCGCTGGATCTGGCTGGGCGGTCTGCTGACCGGCCTGGGCGGGTTGCTGGCGGCGTTCGACCGGCGCTACCGCGTCAAGGTCAAGACCCGGGTGCGTGATGTCCTGGGCGTGTCTGGAGCAACTGCATGAAGCGTTGGATCATGGTGCTGCCACTGGCGGTGTTTCTGCTGATGGCGGTGTTTCTCTACAAGGGCCTGTTCCTCAAGCCCGAGGAACTGCCTTCGGCAATGATCGGCAAGCCGTTCCCGGCGTTCGCCCTGGCCTCGGTGCAGGGTGATAGAAGCCTGACCCAGGCCGATTTGCTGGGTCGCCCGGCGTTGGTCAACGTATGGGCCACCTGGTGCCCCTCGTGCAAGGTCGAGCACCCCTACCTGAACCAGCTGGCCGAGCAGGGCGTGGTGATCCACGGCATCAACTACAAGGACGACAACGCCGCCGCGCTGAAATGGCTGGCCGAGTTCCACAACCCCTATCAGCTGGACATCCGCGACGAGCAGGGCACCCTGGGCCTGGACCTGGGCGTGTATGGCGCGCCGGAAACCTTCCTGATCGATGCCCAAGGCATCATCCGCTACAAGCACGTGGGCATCGTCGACGCCAGCGTCTGGCGCGAGCAGTTGGCGCCGCTGTACCAGGGCCTGGTCGACGAGGCCAGGCCATGAGGCGCTGGTTGGCGGCGGCGGTGCTCGGCCTGAGCGTGGCGGGCGTGGCCCAGGCGGCGATCGACACCTATCAGTTTCGCGATGACGCCGAGCGCGAGCGCTATCAGCAACTGACCAAGGAACTGCGCTGCCCGAAGTGCCAGAACCAGGACATCGCCGATTCCAACGCGCCGATTGCCGCAGACTTGCGCCGAGAGATCTTCCGCATGCTCGGCGAGGGCAAGAACAATCAGCAGATCGTCGATTTCATGGTCGATCGCTACGGCGACTTCGTGCGCTACAAGCCTGCGTTGAGCGGGCGTACCTGGCTGCTCTGGTTTGGCCCGGGGATCCTCCTGGTGGGCGGCTTCGTGGTGCTGGCGGTGATCGTCCGTCGGCGGCGCGGCCCGGTGGCGGGTGGCTCCGAGGAGCTGACCGCCGAACAACGCGAGCGTCTCGCCAAACTGCTGGATAAAGAACACACCCATGACTGAATTCTGGCTTGGCGCGGGCCTGCTGCTGCTCGCCGCCCTCGGCTTTCTGCTGATCCCGATCCTGCGCGGCCGTGGCCGCCAGCAGGAAGAAGACCGTACCGCCCTCAACGTCGCGCTGTATCAGGAGCGTGTCGCCGAGCTGGCGGCGCAACAGGCCGCCGGTGTGCTCGATGCCGGGCAGTTGGCCAACGGCCGCGATGAAGCGGCGCGCGAACTGCTGGCCGATACCGAAGGTGCCGAGGCGCCGCGTCAGGGCCACCTGGGCAAGGCCTTGCCGCTGCTGGCGGCGCTGTTGGTGCCGGTGCTGGGGCTGGGCATGTACCTGCATTTTGGCGCCGCCGACAAGGTCGAGCTGACCCGTGAGTTCGCCGAGGCACCGAAGTCCATGCAAGAGATGACCGCGCGCCTGGAGCGTGCCGTGCAGGCTCAGCCGGATTCTGCCGAGGGCCTGTACTTCCTCGGCCGCGCCTACATGGCCGACCAGCGCCCGGCAGATGCGGCCAAGATCTTCGAGCGCGCCGTGGCCCTGGCCGGGCGTCAACCCGAGCTGCTCGGCCAGTGGGCCCAGGCCTTGTACTTTGCCGCCGACAAACAGTGGAACGGGCAGGTCCAGGGGCTCACCGACGAGGCGCTCAAGGCCGATCCGAACGAGGTCACCAGCCTGGGCCTGCGCGGCATCGCGGCGTTCGAGGGCGAGCGTTACCAGGAGGCGATCGACTACTGGCAGCGGCTGCTGGCCCAGTTGCCCGAAGGTGATGCCTCGCGCGCGGCGCTGCAGGGCGGTATCGACCGCGCTGCCGAGAAGCTTCAAGGGGCAGCGGGCAGCACGCCGCAGAGCACGCCGCTGGCGGTCCGCCTGAAGGTTCGGGTAGAGCTTGCCGCAGCGCTCAAGGACAAGGTCCAGCCCGGTGACACGGTGTTCATTTTCGCCCGCGCCAGCAGTGGCCCGCCAATGCCGCTGGCGGCCAAGCGGGTGACGGCCGGCCAGTTGCCGATCGAAGTCGAGTTGTCCGATGCCGATGCGATGATGGCGCAGATGAAACTGTCCGATTTCAGTGAAGTCCAACTGGTTGCACGGGTCTCACGCGCAGGCCAGCCGACCCAGGGTGAATGGATCGGCCAGGGCAAGCCGTTGAGCAGCCGCACCCAGGCGACCCAGCACCTGACCATTGACAGCCCCGACCGCTAAGAGACTCAGCTCATGAACAACACTGTCCGCTTGACCCTGATCACCCTGGCCTTGGGTCTGTCCGCGTGTACGGTGCGTGAGCCGGTCGAGCAGCCCTTGCCGCCGATTGAAAGCGTGCCACCGCGCCAGGGGCCGGTGGTCAAGCCGCTGCCGGGTAGCCAACCGGGCACCCAGCCAAGCAAGCCGGCGGCGATCCCCAAACCGATGCCGCGCACCTCGGCCAGCTTCGCACCGCCGCCTGGCGGGGCCAGCCATTGGGACCCCAAGCTTGGGGTGTATGTGCTCGAGAAAAAGCCCAATACCTTCTATCGCCAGCGCACCTATTACCGTTACGACGGCGGCTGGAGCTGGTCGCTGAGCCCCGAGGGCCCGTGGCAGGAAACCGACAGCAGCGGTGTGCCGGGTGGCCTGGGGCGCGCCTTCGCCCAGTGAGGCTCAAGCAGTACAGTACAATTAAGCGTCAATTTTCCGATTGACTGTACTTGCCCCTGACCCCGCATAATCCCCTCTCGCATAGAGCCGGAGGGTGCATGAGCAAGACAGTCCTGGTACTGGTTGAAACCGTCGACGATTACCTGCCATTGCTGGAAGAGGCCGGTTATCGCCTGATTCGCGCCCCGTCGCCGCAGATGCGCAGCGACGCCATCGCCCGCCACGCGCACGAGATCGACGCCGTCCTGACCCGTGGCCCGCTGGGCCTGACCTCCAGCGAAATCGACGCCATGCCCAAGCTGCAGATCATCTGCGTGATCGGCGCCGGCTACGAGCAGGTCGACCTGGCTGCCGCGGCCGCACGTGGCATCACCGTCACCAACGGCGCGGGCGCCAATGCCGCGGCAGTCGCCGACCATACCCTGGCCTTGCTCCTGGCGCTGCTGCGCGACATCCCGCGCGGCGATGCCAGTACCCGCCGTGGCGAATGGAACCGGGTCATCAGCCCGTCCGTGTCGGGCAAGCGCCTGGGCATTCTCGGCCTGGGTGCCGTCGGCCTGGCGATCGCCAAGCGTGCGGCGCTGGGGTTCGACATGCACATCAGTTATCACAGCCGTACACCGCGCACGGACGTCGCCTTCACCTGGTATGACAGCCCGCTGCACCTGGCCGACGCTGTCGACATCCTGGTGATCGCCACTCCGGGAGGTGCCGGTACCCAGCACTTGGTGGACGCCGAGGTGCTCGCGGCGCTGGGCGCCGAGGGCTACCTGGTCAATATCGCCCGGGCCAGTGTGGTCGACACCGAGGCGCTGGTCGCCGCCTTGCAGCGCGGCTCGCTGGCCGGCGCGGCGCTGGATGTGTTCGACGACGAACCGGCGGTGCCCGACGCGCTCAAGGCGCTGGGCAATACCGTGCTCACCCCGCATGTCGCCGGGCAGTCGCCTGAGGCCGCGCGCGATACGGTGAGCCTGGTGCTGCGTAACCTGCAGGCATTCTTTGCCGGCGAACCGGTGCTGACGCCGGTCCGCCTGCACACCTTGTGATTCACCCTTTCATGGACAGTGGAGTGTTTGCATGCAACTCGAGATCTTCCAGGTAGACGCGTTTTCCGCCCAACCCTTCGGTGGTAATCCAGCGGCGGTGATCCCGCTGGAGCGCTGGCTGGCGGATGACCTGCTGCAGCGCATTGCCGAAGAGAACAACCTGTCGGAGACCGCCTACTTCGTCAAGAACGGCGAGGGCTATGACCTGCGCTGGTTCACCCCGGCGGTCGAAGTCGATCTGTGTGGCCATGCCACGCTGGCCGCCGCCTGGGTGTTGTTCGAGCAACTGGGTGAACAAGCCGAGGTGTTGCGCTTCAATACCCGCAGTGGCGAACTGCGCGTGAGCCGCGCGGCCGACGGCCTGCTGGCGATGGACTTCCCGGCCAAGCAACCGGTTGCGGTCGAGACCCCCGCCGGTTTGCTCGAAGCGCTGGGCCTGAGCAGTGCGCAGGGCGTGTACCGCACTGACGACTACCTGGTGGTGATCGACGATGCGGCGCTGATCGAGCCGCTGGCGCCGGACTTTGTCGCGCTGGCGGCGTTCGATGTGCGCGGCATCGCCGTGACGGCGCCGGGGCGCGGGTTTGATTTCGTCACGCGCTGGTTTGGCCCGCGGGTCGGGGTCAATGAAGACCCGGTGACCGGCTCGGCGCACACCTCGCTGGCGCCGTACTGGGCCGAGCGCCTGGACAAGAGCAGCCTGCGCTGCGAGCAGGGCGGGGCGCGCAAGGGCCAGTTGCAGTGCGACGTGCAGGGTAATGGCCGGGTGATCATCAGTGGGCGTGGAGCGTTGTACCTGCGTGGCACTGTGTTTATCTGATCCGCTTGCAGTGTTGGGCTGTCAGTTCAGGCCCCTTCGCGGGTAAACCCGCTCCCACAGGATCCCGTTGATGCCCGAATTCTGGGCCTTGCACGGAAGCTGTGGGAGCGGCGGTGCGCCGATGCGACTTGCTCCGCGATGAGGCCAGAACGGCCGACAGCCAACCCAACGCCTATACTTCCCAGCTCCCGCTCACGCCAAAGGAGCCCCCCCCCTCATGCCCCTGGAAAAACAAGGCACCTGCCTCTGCGGCGCCACCCAGCTGACCGCCCTCATCGACAACACCCAGATCAGCGCCTGCCACTGCAGCATGTGTCGCAAATGGACCGGTGGCCCACTGTTGGTCGTCCACTGCAGCCAGCCGCCGCAGATCGCCGGCCGCGCGCCCAGCGTCTACGACTCCTCCGACTGGGCCCAGCGCGGTTTCTGCGGCCAGTGCGGTACCCACCTGTACTACCGCCTCAAGGCCAACGACTTCTACGCCATCCCGGTCGGCCTGCTCGACGGTGATGAAGCCTGGGACTTCGAGCTGCAAATCTTCGTCGAGCAGAAGCCCGCCTGGTACTGCTTCGCCAACCAGACCCGCGAGCTCACCGGCCAGCAAGCCTTCGACGAACTCAGCTAGGCCGAGCATCCTATGCGTGTCGCCGAACCGAGCGGTAGCCCACCCGCGCTTGCCAAACCGCTGCAGACCTGAGAAAACGGCGCCTTTGGTTATCCGCTTCAAAGGAAGACGCATGAGCAGCGAACTGCAAGTCATCGATATGCATGAAGGCGACGGCAAGGTCGTGGTCAAGGGCGCACTGATCACTACCCAGTACACCGGCTGGCTGGCCGACGGCAGCGAGTTCGACTCGTCCTGGTCGCGCGGCAAGCCGTTCCAGTGCGTGATCGGCAGCGGCCGGGTGATCAAAGGCTGGGACCAGGGCCTGATGGGCATGCGCGTTGGCGGCAAGCGCAAGCTGCTGGTACCGGCGCATCTGGGCTACGGCGAGCGCACGGTGGGCGCCATTCCTCCCCACTCGGACCTGACCTTCGAGATCGAATTGTTCGAGGTCCTGACCCGCGACGATTGACCTGCAGAGCATCGAACTGCCGCCATGGGCGCACGAGTAATTAGTCGCACTTTATCGCAGCGGCTGTCAGGTCATTCGGGTGTATAACGGTATGAGGCGCAGTTCCCCCCGGAGTGTCATCAATGTCGACGAAATCACATTTTTCATCGCGGATTGTGAGGGAAGCCAACTCCCGGCTTTCAGCGGCTGGGGCACTGATGGATATCACGCTTCCCAGAGAGCTGGCGTGTGTGATTTCCAGTACCAAGAAGAGTCAATCCGAGCTCAAGGCAGCATTTGAAACCGCTTTCGCGCGGCTGCGCGAAGGCTGATGGTCACTGAAACCCCAATGTCCCGCGAACGACATCATTTGGCAAAGATTCCCCGATAAAGTGAATTTTGCTCACACAAGGCGGTCAAGGATAAGCCGTATCGGGCGTTTGCTGTGCAAACCAGCCCGTCAACGAGCATGGAATGCGGGCACGGACGCCTCCCTTATTTCTGCCGGATGAGCCCTGCCATGAAGCTGCCGCTTGCCTTTCGCCGCCGACCCCTGTTGATCGCTGCGGCCCTCGCCGCGATCCTCGTACCTGTCACCTTGGGTGTGGTCGAAAGCCATGAGCGGCCAGTCGACGGTACCCAGACCCTGGTCTTCCTGCGCCACGCCGAAAAACCGGGCGAGGGCCTGGGCCAGCTGAACTGCCAGGGCCTGAACCGCGCGCTGGACCTGGCGACCGTGCTCCCGGAGCGTTTTGGTGACGCCGACTATGTATTCGCCGCCAACCCTTCACGGCATGTCGAAGAGGGCAGCCAGGACCTCAGCTACAGCTACATTCGGCCGTTGATGACCATCACACCGAGCGCTATTCGGCTGGGCCTGCCGGTGAACATCGAGTACGGCGCCAATGACTACGACGAGCTGGCTGACGAGCTGACCAGCAACAAGTACCGCAATGCGACCGTGTATACCGCCTGGTCGCATGGCTACCTGCCTGACCTGATCAACGCAGTGGCGGGCAAGGCGATGGGTGATGAGCACGTACTGACCGAAGACTGGGCCAACGAAGATTTCGACAGCCTCTACGTGATCACCCTGACCTGGCATGACGGCAAGGCCAGCATGCTCAGCCGAAACGTCCGTCAGGGGCTGGATGGCGGTAACAAGACCTGCCCGACCTGAAAAGGCCAGGCCAGGCAACCGCTCGATCAGCGGCCGAACTGCATCGGCCAGCCAATCACCTTCTTCACCCGCGGCGTCGCATAGGTGCGCACCTTGGACGTGCTCAGGCCCAAGCGCACCAGTGACTCGGCAATGGTCACCGCGGCACTCACCCCATCCACCACCGGAACCCCGGTACGCTGGCGGATCTGCTCATCCAGCCCGGCCATGCCGCCGCAGCCAAGGCAGATGACCTCCGCCTTGTCATCGCGCACGGCGCGTTCGGCCTGCTCGACAATCGCCTCGACCGCACGCTGCGGGTCGGCCTCCAGCTCCAGCACGGCCAGGCCGCTGGCGCGCACCGAGGCGCAGCGGTCATACAGCCCCGAGAGCTTCAAGCGGTCCTCGATCAGCGGCACGGTGCGGTCCAGGGTGGTCACCACCGAATAGGCATGCCCCAGGTACATGGCCGTGCTGGCGGCCGCGTCGGTGATGTCCACCACCGGCACTTCGAGCAGCTCCTGCAGGCCCTCGCGCCCATGCTCGCCGTACCCGGCCTGGATCACCGCGTCATAAGGCTGGTCGTAGGACAGCACGCGGTCCATCACCGCGATGGCGGCCAGGTAGCTCTCGAAGTTGCCTTCCACCGACTCGGCGCCGAACCAGGGCGTCAGGCCGACGATTTCAGTGCCGGGCGAGGCCACGCTGCGGGCCTGCTCGGCGATGGCCTCGGTGATGGCCTGGGTGGTGTTGACGTTGACGATCAGAATACGCATGCGATCGGCTCCTTGATCAGTGGCTGCTGTGGTCGACGGCGATGCATTCGCCGCTGACGTCGGGGTAGTGGCGGTTGCGCGGGGCGATCAGCAGGTACAGCGCGGCGGCGATGCCGGCACCGATCAGCCAGGAGAACGGCGCGACACTCTGGAAGTTGGGCACCAGCGCCAGGACGATCGCCAGCAACGCCGCGGGGATGAACGCCGCGACGGCGCGCAGGTTGATCCCGCGGCTGTAGTGATAGGCGCCGGCAGGGTTCTCGCTGTACAGCTCCGGCACGTTGATGCAGCCTTTGCGCAGCAACCAGTAGTCGGCCATGATCACCCCGTACAGCGGGCCGAGCAGGGCGCCCAGGCCGGACAGGAAGTAGACGATCACCAGCGGGCTGTTGTAGAGGTTCCACGGCAGGATCAGCACCGCCAGGGTGGCGCTGATCAGGCCGGCGCGGCGGAAGTTCAGGTGCTTGGGCGCCAGGTTGCTGAGCACGAACGCCGGGGCGACGAAGTTGGCCATGATGTTCACCGCCACGGTGACGATCAGGAACGCCAGGCAGCCTAGGACCAGGAACGGCGTGCTGGGGATGCTGGCGACGATCTGGGTCGGGCTGTCGATCACCTGGCCGTTGATCTGGAACTGCGCCCCGCAGAGCACCACGGTGATCACCGCAAACACCACGATGTTCACTGGCAGGCCCCAGAAGTTGCCGACGCGAATGGTCTTGCGGCACGGCGAGGAGCGGGCGAAGTCGCAGAAATTCAGCACCAGGGTGCCGTAGATCGCCAGCCACAGGGCGCCGCCGGCGAAGATGTTGCGCCACATCTCGTAGCCGCTGAGCGGCTCTGCCACCGACCAGGCAATGCGCGTATCGGCCTGGAAGTACATCCATCCGGCCAGGCTGGCCACGGTCAGCAGGATCACCGGCCCGGCGAACGCCTCGTAGCGGCGGACCATTTCCATGCCGTAGGCGAGGATCACCAGTTGCACCAGCCAGATCGCCACGAAGCACAGCCAGCCCAGGCTCGACAGGCCAAGGATGCTGTCCTGGTCATAGCTGGCCAGCTGCGGCCAGACGGCCGTCAGCAGCACCCGCAGGACCACCGAGGCGAGGTAGGTCTGGATGCCGAACCAGGCGATGGCGATCACCGCGCGGATCAGCGCCGGGATCTGCGCGCCATGGATGCCGAAGGCGATGCGGCTGATCACCGGAAACGGCACGCCGGTCTTGTGCCCCATGTAGCCGGACAGGTTCATGAAGAAATACACCAGCACCGCGCCGATCGCCAGTGACAGGAGGATCTGCCAGCCGCCCAGGCCGAGCGCGAACAGGCCCATGGCGAACGAGTAGTTGGCGATGTTGTGCACATCGTTGGTCCACAGCGCGAAGATGCTGTAGCCACCCCAGCGGCGGCCTTCCATGCGCGTGGGGGCGAGGTCGCGGTTGTGCAGCCGCGGGCTGAGCTCGAGGTCCGGCGAGAGGCCGGCCAGGGTCGACGCGGGGCTGGTGCTGGCGACGGATAGTTCAGGGGCAAGGTCGAGGCTGCTACTCATTCCGGCGGCTCCTGATGCACGTTGACTGCACTGAGCGGGGGAGCGTGCACGGGGCTCGCCCTCTCATGGGTACAGGCATTGGCATCACTGGGTTCTGGAGGCGGCGGCCCGTTGGGAACAGGCGCTGCGCGTTATTGTGTATTTATGTTTTGTTTGAGTTGTATACAAAACACGAACACACAAAAGCCAGTTTCATGCCAGGGAGGATGCAACTTCGAAGTGGTCTTTATTTCGAATATTGGTTTGAAAACTATAAGTTAATGAAATAAAGGCATTATAAATTGACCAATTGAACAGCTTTTATTTTTAAGTTGTTCAATTAGTTGATCAATTGGTCAAATTTAAAAACGCGGTGCGTGTAACGTAGTGGTGCGTTACTTCTCAAAAGTGCACACAAAAATGGCACTTAAGGTGACATTCTTGTGTACATAAAGTTGCCGGTGCCTGGCCCGGTACCGGGTTGCCCTTTTCGCGGATAAACCCGCTCCCACAGGGATATTCACCGAGCATGAGTGCGGCGCGGTCCCTGTGGGAGCGGGCTTGCCCGCGAAAAGGACAGCGCAGATTCAGCCGGATCACTCCATCGGCGGCAGCCGCCGTTTCACCGGGCTCTTCTTGATGATCGCGGTGTTGGTCTCGGCCAGCACATTGATGCGGTCGAGCAAGGTGTCGAGCTGCTCCATCGAGCGCACATGCAGGCGCGCGATGAAGCAGTCTTCGCCGGTCACCTTGTCGCACTCGGTGAACTCGGGGATGGCCACGATCTGCCGCTCCACCTCCTGCAACTGCCCAGGCAATGGGCGAATCCGCACGATCGCCTGCAACTGGTAACCAAAGCAGCGCGGGTCGACCTCCACCGTGTAACCGCGTAGCACGCCACGCTCTTCGAGGCGGCGCAGGCGCTCGCTGACGCTGGGTGCGGAGAGCCCGCTGATCTGCGCCAGCGCCTTGAGCGAGCGACGGGAGTCTTCCATCAAGGCATTGATCAACAGTTGGTCGATGGCGTCGGTCATTGTTCACCTCGTCAGGCAAATTGGTATGTTTGCCTTGATAGTAAAGGCAGATTACGAAATCTGCCTTGGTTATCCGCTGGATGGCGATCCCGGGCCTTTGGCAAACTATGCCCATCGACAACCGGAGGTGTGAGATGGACAGTTCAGTTCGCCGTGGCTCAGTAGAGATGGTGGTGGCCATGCTGATTTCCGGGACCATCGGCTGGTTCGTGCTGGTGTCCGGGCAGCCGGTGCTCGAGGTGGTGTTCTGGCGTTGCGTGTTCGGGGCCGGCACCCTGCTGTTGATCTGCGCCGGCTTTGGCTTCCTCAAGCCTGGGGTGATCAGCCGTACGGCGTTCCTCCTGGCGATTGCCAGCGGGGTGGCCATCGTCGGTAACTGGGTGCTGTTGTTCGCCTCCTACTCGCGCGCCTCGATCGCCATCGGTACTGCGGTGTACAACGTCCAGCCGTTCATGCTGGTGGGCTTGGCGGCACTGTTCCTCGGCGAGAAGATCACCGCCGCCAAGCTGACCTGGCTGAGCGTGGCGTTCCTCGGCATGTTGGCGATCGTCAGCGCACATGGCGCGGGGCAGGGCAGTGGTGGCGAGTACCTGCTAGGGATCGCCCTGGCGTTAGGCGCGGCGTTTCTGTACGCGGTGGCGGCGCTGATCATCAAGCGCCTGAGCGGCACCCCGCCGCACCTTATAGCGCTGATCCAGGTGAGCACCGGCACCCTGCTGCTGGCGCCTTGGGTCAAATTGGGCGGCTTGCCGGGCGAAGTGCCGGCGCTGGCCAGCCTGATCACCCTGGGCATCGTCCACACCGGCGTGATGTACGTGCTGCTGTACAGCGCCATCCAGCGCCTGCCGACGGCGCTGACCGGCGCTCTGTCGTTCATCTACCCGATCGCGGCGATCCTGGTCGACTGGATCGCCTTCGGCCATCGCCTGGCGCCGTTGCAGTGGCTCGGTGTGGCGTTGATTCTGCTGGCGGCGGCAGGCATGCAACAGGGCTGGTGGTTCCGTACGGCCAAGGCTGAGGTTGCAGCTTCAAGCGACTGAGGCCGCGCAAGGGGGTAGAATGCCCCCTTTTTCAAGCCCTGCGACTTGCCCATGACCTCCGTGATCGACACCCTCGAACAGCATCTGCTCACCGCCCTCGACCCTGCGCCGGCCGAAACCCGCCGCTTGTTTCACGGCCGTGGCCGTTGCTGGGCGGGGCTCGAGCAGATCACCGTCGACTGGCTGCAGGGTGTGTTGTCGGTTGCGCTGTTCCGCGAGCCACCGGAGGGCCAGTTGGCTGAGCTGGAGGCCATGCTCCAGGCACTCGCCGCGCGCCCGCAATGGACCGGCCAGGCGATTCTGATCCAGCACCGCTATTTGCCCGACAGCCCCGGCCAGTGGCTGGTGGGCGAGCCGGTTCAGCAACGTGAAGTGGTCGAAGATGGCCTGACCTATTTGCTCGACCTGGGCGTGCGGCAGAACAACGGCCTGTTCCTCGACATGCGCTATGGCCGGCGCTGGGTGCGCGAGCAGGCCGCAGGCAATCGGGTGTTGAACCTGTTCGCCTATACCTGCGGCTTCTCGGTGACGGCGATTGCCGGTGGCGCTGAACAGGTGGTCAACCTTGATATGGCCAAATCGGCGCTGTCGCGTGGGCGGGACAATCATCGGCTCAATGGCCATGACGCATCGCGCGTCGCCTACCTGGGCCATGAGTTGTTCAAGTCGTGGGGCAAGGTGCGCAAGTACGGGCCGTATGACCTGATCATCATCGACCCGCCGAGCTTCCAGCGCGGCAGCTTCGTGCTGACCCAGGATTACGCGAAGATTCTGCGGCGCTTGCCGGAGTTGCTGACCGAGGGCGGCACGGTGCTGGCGTGTGTCAATGATCCGGGGATTGGCTCGGACTTCCTGATTCAGGGCATGGCCGAGCAGGCGCCTGGGTTGAAGTTCGTCGAGCGGTTGGCCAATCCGCCGGAGTTTCCTGATGCCGATCCTGAGGGTGGCTTGAAGGCCCTGGTGTTCCGCCAAGGAGAGTGATGCCCGCTGTCCAGGCCTCTTCGCGGGGCACCATTTTCAGGCTGACACCGCCCGCGCCTGCGCGGGCATGGGATAGACCTGGGCAAACGCCACATTGTCGGTCTGGTCCACGCGCTTTTTCAGCCGCTCGTTGAATGCCCGGCTCACCGCATACTGCCCCCCGGAAATGGTCCGGAACTGCGCGGTGAGGACAAACCCGTTCAAGTCCATCCGGTCCACCCCGAACACCTGCAACGGCCCCTGCAGGTTGATCCGCAGCAGCGGGTCTTCGCTGATCGACTTGCCCACCTCATGAATCAACGCCAGCGACTGGTCGACGTCGCTGTCGTAGGTGAACTGCACCGAGAAGAACGCGTAGGCGAACTGGCGCGACTGGTTGGTAACCGCCTTGATCTGGCCGAATGGCACCGAATGCACGAAGCCCTTGCCATCGCGCAGGCGCAAGGTGCGGATGGTCAGGCTCTCGACGGTGCCGGCATGGCCGGAGTCGAGCACCACCCAGTCGCCGATCGAGATGGTGTCTTCGATGAGGATGAACAGGCCGGTGATCACATCCTGCACCAGCTGCTGCGAGCCGAAACCGATCGCCAGGCCGATCACCCCGGCACCGGCCAGCAGCGGCGCGACGTTGATCCCCAGGTTGGCCATGGTGGTGATGGTGCAGATGACGATCAGCACCACTTTGATCGCGTTGCGCAGCATCGGCAGGATGGTCCGCGTGCGGGTACTCGGCTGGCGCGACGCGCGTTTGCCGACGGCGGGCTTGAGCGCCTCTTGTATCGCCGTGTCGAGCACCACCCACAGCAGCCAGGTCACCAGCAGGATCAGGCCAATGCTCGACAGCGAGTTGCTGATTGCCTGGCCGAGGCTGTTGCTGAGGGCGAAGTCGATCACCGAGAAGCCCCAGATCCGCCCCAGCAGCTCGATGAAGGTGACCGCCATGGCGATCCGCAGCAAGGCGTGGGCCAGGCTGCGCAGCAGTTCATGGTAGGGCCGCACACGTTGTTGCGCATCGCTTTGACGAGGCGTCAGCAAGTGTTGCAGGAGGGTGCTGAGGAATACCGTGCCGACCAGCAGCACGGTGGTCAACAGGGCGTTGCGCAGGGCTTTCTGGCTTTCTTCGCCCGCGCCGATCAGGTGGACCGCCGAGACCAGGATCATCATCAGGATCGGCAGGTACCAGAGGTTGGAGAAGATCCGCAGGGTTTCCTGCACCGCGCGGTGCTGCAGGCGGTCCTTGAGGGCGCGGTTGCGGATCAGGTGCGCCACGGGCCGGCGCAGGCGCACGACCAGGCTGGCGAAGATGAAGGTGGCCAGCAGGCCCGTCACCACCGCCACACTGGCGGTAATGTTGCCGCCCAGTTGGCGGGCGATCTGCGCGCTGGTCAGGGCGTCACTCCAGGCTGCCAGAAAGCCGATCAGGAACAGCGGGCGCGGTGCCATGCGGCGGATCAGCGCCACCGCCGGGCGCTTGTGGCCGGCGTCGAACAGGGTGATCAGGCAGAGGATGATCGAGCTCGAGAACAGCCCGCTGCTGGTCGCATAGGCCAGGCTCAGGCCCAGCGCGCGGGCAACCGAGGGGTCCAGGAAGCGGCTGGCGTAGAGCGTCAGCGGCAGGCTGGCGAGCGCTGGCAGGGTATAGGGCAGCAGGTAGCCGAGCAGGCTGCGCAGGCGTTTGCGCTGGCGCACCAGGCGGGTCTGCGCACAGCGGTTGGCCAGCCAGCGGCCGAGGGTGGTGAGCAGGGCGAAGCTGGCTGCCCAGGCCAGGGTCAACAGCAGGAAGTCGCCCGTCAGTTGCAGCGAGTCACTGGCCGAGTGACGGTCGACCAGGCGCCCGACTTCCTTGGCGGCGCGGTCGGTGCGCAGGCGCCAGGCGTCGACCAGGTGGGCGTCGAGGTCGAGTTCCTGGGCGGCGCTGTCGAAGCCGTCGGCCAAGGCGCCGAGCAGGCCACCCTGGAGCACCGGGGCAGGTTCCTCGGGGGTTTCCTCGGTGGGGGCGGGGTCGGCGGCATACAGCGGGGTGCTCAGCAGCAAGCTGAGCAGGAGCGGGGTCAGAAAACGCAGCACTGGAGTACTCCTTGGGCCGGGGCGAGCGGGGAAGGGTTACTCAAGGAACTGATGGCACAAGGGAGGAGAAAGTTCGATGGGAAGTGAAAATGTCATCGCGGGGCAAGCCCGCTCCCACGCCTGTTTGAGCTGCGCCCCGGAGGATGGGAGGGTATCCGGCATCTGGAGCGCAACAGGCGTGGGAGGGGGCTTGCCCCGCGATGGGGGCCGCCTTATTGGCCGGTGTAGATCTGGTCGAACACGCCACCGTCATTGAAGTGGGTCTTCTGCACGGTGCGCCAGTCACCAAAGGTCTTCTCGACCGAGAGGAAATCGACTTTCGGGAAGCGGTCGGTGTACTTCGCCAGCACGGTCGCATCACGCGGACGCAGGTAGTTCTGCGCAGCGATCTCCTGGGCCGCTGGCGACCACAGGTACTTCAGGTATTCCTCGGCCACGGCGCGGGTGCCTTTCTTGTCGACCACCTTGTCGACCACGCTCACCGGCGGCTCGGCTTCGGCCGACACGCTCGGGTAGACCACTTCGAACTGATCGCGGCCAAACTCACGGGCGATCATCTCGGCTTCGTTCTCGAAGGTCACCAGCACGTCGCCGATCTGGTTGGTCATGAACGTGGTGGTCGCCGCACGGCCACCGGTGTCGAGCACTGGCGCCTGCTTGAACAGCTTGCCGACGAAGTCCTTGGCTTTGTTTTCGTCGCCGCCGTTCTTCAGCACGTAGCCCCAGGCGGAGAGGTAAGTGTAGCGGCCGTTACCCGACGTCTTGGGGTTGGGCACGATCACCTGGACGCCGTCCTTGAGCAGGTCGGGCCAGTCTTTCAGGGCTTTCGGGTTGCCCTTGCGGACGATGAACACGGTGGCCGAGGTGAACGGCGCGCTGTTGTTCGGCAGGCGGGTGACCCAGTTGTCCGGGACCAGCTTGCCATTGTCGACCAGGGCGTTGATGTCGGTGGCCATGTTCATGGTGATGACATCCGCCGGCAGGCCGTCGATCACTGCCCGCGCCTGCTTGCTCGAGCCGCCGAAGGACATCTGCAAGGCGACCTTTTCCTTGTGCTCGGCCTCCCAGTGCTTCTGGAACGCGGCGTTGTAGTCCTTGTAGAAGTCGCGCATCACGTCGTAGGACACGTTAAGCAGGGTCGGTGCGGCCTGGGCCAAGTTGCCGAGGGTCAGGCCCGCGGCGAGCAGCGAGGCAGTGAACAGTTTTTTCACGACGCATTCCTTGTTCTTGAACAGTTATGGGCAGAGTGCCAGCGACTATAGCGGGTGGCTCGCAGCTGTTTAAAGAACAAAAAACGCTTTGGTTATTCCTGGATGAGAGCCGGGCAACTGACATTTCTGCCAGTTGTCGATCTCTCCCGTTGGGGCGAGGTTTAGGCTCTACTTAATTGAGGCGAGGCAATGCGGATGAACGTTACGTCGGGGCGATTTCCGGGATTGGGTCAAAGCGAACAGCGGGGATCGCCGAGGGCTCTGCTGTTTTACCAGAACGGCACGCTTGCTGCCTTGGTCCGCCCAGGAGATTGCCAGCGCCTGATGCGCGCGCAAGGGCGGGTGCTGGCACAAAGGTCCGGATGCGCAGCACAGGCCTCTGCCTTGTTGGTTCAGACAGATCCAGCGGGCTCTACGCTGGTGGCACGCAATCAAGCGTCGCGACACGCCATGGCCTATGGGCCCTATGGCCATCTCGCCGAAGATGCCGCTGTGACATCGCTGGGGTTCAATGGGCAGTGGCGTGAGCCGACCTTAGAGGGCTACTTGCTGGGCAATGGTTATCGACTCTATCAACCGGGGCTCATGCGCTTTTACAGCCCTGATCGTCATAGCCCGTTTGGCGACGGTGGAGTGAATGGTTATTGCTATTGTTCTGGCGATCCGGTGAACCATGTCGACCCTACTGGGAGGGTCAGGCATACGTTGTTCCAGAGAGTCGCGGGCATGCGGCCTATGCAGCCGGAGAAGTCCACAGTGGTCGTCTCGCCTCAAGGCATCAAGTTGGATCTGCTGCCAGCGGACATTGTCACGGTAGCCAAGAGCGCAACCGTTAGCACGGGAGAGAACGGTCCGTCGATCAGTTTCTCCTTCAGTGCTATCGAGGGCCTGGAGCAATCGAAGGTAACGCTGGATCACCGGGGCTTTTCAATGTCAGTTCCGGTGGGGGACGTAGGCAAGGTGCTCATCAACTCCTCGCCTTTAGGCCCTCCTGAGACTGTCGGTGGTATTCAAGCGGTGGTGCCGCTGAACATCGCAGCGCATGTCCGAAGCGAAGTGGCTACGCCCACCGTCACGCTCCCTTTGAGTCAGGTTGCAAGTATCGGCAAGGGCGTTGCCAAAGCGGTTTTACTTCAGAAGGCGAGCAACATCCGTTCTGCTCTACGCCAGATATAATTTGCGCGTTGCTCACGTCAATACAAGGTCGTTAAACGGTTTTTTTAAACAGGGCGCTGCCACACCGTGAGCAGAACGCGGCGCCGTGTTCGTGGCTGTTCTTGCGGCAGGTGGGGCAGTCGTGCTGCAGCTGTTCGCCACGCATGGCGTTGGCCAGTTCGGCGGTGAAGATGCCGGTGGGCACGGCGATGATCGAGTAACCGGTGATCATCACCAGTGACGACAGCACCTGGCCCAGCGGGGTCTTGGGCACGATATCGCCGAAGCCCACCGTCGTGAGGGTGACGATGGCCCAGTAGATGCCCTTGGGGATGCTGGTGAAGCCATGCTCGGGGCCTTCGATCACGTACATCAAGGTACCGAACACGGTCACCAGGGTGGAGACCGTGACCAGGAATACGATGATCTTCTGCTTGCTGCCGCGCAGCGCCGCCATCAGGTAGTTGGCCTGCTTGAGGTACTGGCCGAGCTTGAGCACGCGGAAGATCCGCAGCATGCGGATCACGCGGATGATCAGCAGGTACTGGGCGTCGCTGTAGTAGATCGCGATGACCCCAGGGACGATCGCCAGCAGGTCGACCAGGCCGTAGAAGCTGAAGGCATAGCGCAGCGGCTTGGGCGAGCAGTACAGGCGTGTCAGGTATTCGGCAAGGAAGATCGCCGTGAAGCCCCACTCGATCGCGGCGAGCACCCCGGCATAGCTTTGATGGACCTGGTCGATGCTGTCGAGGATCACCGTGACCAGGCTGGCCAGGATGATCAGCAGGAGCGTCTTGTCGAAGCGGCGGCCGGCGACGGTGTCGGTCTGGAAGACGATGATGTAGAGCCGTTCGCGCCAGCTTTGCGGGGTGTGCATGAGGGAGGTGGTTCCTAGAGTCAAGCCTACAGCCTAGGAGCCTCGCTGATGATTGTGCAACTGCCGCATCCTGAAAGGGCCACCTGATATTTCTGCTAGTTGAGGCGCGGTAGGCGTTCGCTTGAAACTGGGTGACGTTACCTGACCCTGGAAGCACAGCCCATGCACAGTCTCAACTCGATCACGCTTGGCCGTTCGGTCCGCCATTTTTATCAGGGGGAGCGGTTGGCTACCCAGATGCTTAACCAAGGCGACAGTACCAGCGTGTTGTGGGCGCAGGAGGCTGCACTTGCGCAGCAATCCGCAGAGGGCGCCCAGTTACTTCAGGTCGATCAGCCTGGTTCGGTGCTGGGTATGCAGCGCCTGGCGCTGGTGCATGGCATGGCCTATACACCCTACGGACATCGCGTGGACGATGAGAGGGCGGCATTGCTTGGCTTCAATGGCCAGTGGCGTGAGCCTGGGGCCAGAGGGTATTTGCTGGGTAATGGACACCGGTTGTACAGCCCGCGCCTGATGCGTTTCTACAGCCCGGATAGCTTGAGCCCGTTTGGCGAGGGAGGTCCGAACGCGTACGGATATTGTGCGGGCGATCCGGTTAACAGGCTTGATCCCTCGGGAAAGAGTTGGTCGGGAATTCTGAAATTTTTTGGCCTTAAACAAAAAACCGGGCTTACCAAGGCGGCGAGTAAAGCTACGGTAGCGGTTGTTACCGACACTTACACTGTTGGGGGGGATCCAAACCACATGGAGGAAAACCGCGATTATGTAGTGATCAGTGGAACGCCCGCCAAAAAAACGCTGGGTTCCTCCGAAAAAGCCCTTTCACGGAAGGAAGAAAAGAAATTTTTGGCAGAACTCGACCAAGCTTACCGGGAGGGCCTATCTCGCCCTGGCGGCAGTTCAGAACAGCCTGTGAAAAAACCTTCCGAAGGCCCCGTCGCCAGTAGAATCCGTCGCCAGAAAAATTAAAGCTCTCCGCCCGGGAAACCACTTCGGCGTTGAGTCTTGAAATCGGGCCGTCGTGTTCTAGCGTACCCGATACTGCAAACCAGCCAGCACGCCATAACGAATGGGGCCGTCAGGACTGTCACCGTGAATATCGAGACGATGGGGAGCAGTGCAATCGCCAGCGCGATAGCCAGCATGGGCAACCAGGGTCGCTGGCGTTCGTGGCTGAAGGCCAGCCCGCCCAACGCAGCATTGAAGCCGAACAGCCCCATGAACGCCGCCTGCGGCTCGCCTGCCAGCAAGGCCACGCTGCCGCCGATGGCGGAACCGAGCAGCGCCCAGAATGCCGCATAGCGATTGGCGACAAACAGGCCGATAGCAATCAGCAACCCCGCCAGCGGATTGTCGAGCAGAAAGATCTGGCCCAACCCACGCAGCAGGGCATGGAGCAGATCGGCCTCTACGGGAGCGCTGGCGCCGCCAGGTTCGGCCAGCAGCAGGGTGCCCCAGCCGAGCAGCACGAACGGCGCGGTATAGGCGGGCAGCAGCGTGCCACCGCGCTTGCGCCACTCATGGGTGATGATGCTCGAGAGCCCACCTGCCGCGATGATCAAGGGCGGCATGATCGCCGACCACGGCAGCACCGCGCTGATCAGGATGCCGATCAGCACGCCGTTGTAGCTGTACAGCCCGGCCTGGCGGTCGGCGCGGGCATAGCCGCGGCGTTGTGCGGTGAGCAGGCCGGCCAGGGCGCCGAGCAGGGCGCCGCCGACCAGGTTGGGAGCGGTCAGGAGGATGGCCAGCAGGCAGCACAGGCCGCACAGCGGGTTGCACTGCAGCAGCACCTGGCTGAAGCCATTGAGCAGCGCCGTGGCCCAGTCGGGGCACGGGTTGACGAAATTTTTGGTGTACATGGGCAGTCAGTAGGGTTGAGGTGGGCGGTGGGCCTCTTTGGGCCTCGGTTTTCCGCAGTAAGGGTGTTGCCTGGACCAGGGAGGGCGTTGCCCTCCTTTCGCGACACAAGGCCGCTCCCACAGGGGGCGCAAAGCGCCCCCGGCGGGCTTAGACCAATGTCTCGATCCGCAGCGTGTTAGTCGTTCCGGGTTTACCGAAAGGCACACCGGCCGTGATCAGCAGCGTGTCGCCACGGCTGGCCATGCCTTGCGCCTGGGCAATCTCCAACGCCGTCGAGCAGATCTCGTCGACCTGGCGCAGACGGTCGTTGACCACCGAATGCACGCCCCAGGTCACGCTCAAGCGGCGCGCGGTGACCAGGTTCGGCGTCAGGTTGAGGATCGGCGCCCGTGGTCGCTCACGCGCGGCACGCAGCGTCGAGGCACCCGACTCGCTGTAGTTGACCAGCACCGCCAGCGGCAGGATCCCGCTGATCCGGCGGATCGCACAGCTGATCGCATCCGACACGGTGGCTTCGGCCTTTGGCCGGCCAACGTCCAGCTGGGCCTGGTAATCCGGGCCGTTCTCGACCTGGCGGATGATCTTGCTCATCATCTGCACGGCTTCCAGCGGGTAATCGCCCGAAGCGGTCTCGGCCGAGAGCATCACCGCGTCCGCACCTTCGGCCACGGCGTTGGCCACGTCAGTGACCTCGGCGCGGGTCGGCGCAGGCGAGAAGCGCATCGACTCGAGCATCTGCGTCGCCACCACCACCGGCCGGCCCAGTTGGCGGCAGGTATTGATGATGTGCTTCTGGATCTGCGGCACGCTTTCAGCCGGTACTTCAACGCCCAGGTCACCGCGGGCGACCATGATCGCGTCGGACAGCTCGGCGATGGCTTGCAACTGATCGACCGCCGACGGCTTCTCGATCTTGGCCATCAGGTAGGCGCGGTCGCCGATCAGCTGGCGTGCTTCGATGATGTCTTCAGGGCGCTGGACGAACGACAGTGCCACCCAGTCCACCCCCAGCTCGAGGCCGAAGGCCAGGTCGCGGCGGTCTTTTTCGGTGAGCGGGCTGAGCTCCAGCACCGCTTGCGGCACGTTGACGCCCTTGCGGTCGGACAGCTCGCCGCCGGCCAGCACTTCAGTGTCGATCGCATCGTTGTGCTTGGCGGTCACCCGCAGGCGCAGCTTGCCGTCGTCGAGCAGCAGGTCCATGCCGGGTTCGAGTGCGGCGATGATCTCCGGGTGCGGCAGGTTGACCCGGCGGCTGTCGCCCGGGGTGCTGTCCAGGTCCAGGCGCAGGGCCTGGCCGCGTTGCAGCTGGACCTTGCCTTCGGCGAAGCGGCCGACGCGCAGCTTTGGCCCTTGCAGGTCCATGAGGATGCCCAGCGGGTAGTTGAGCTGCTGCTCGACGTCGCGGATCCACTGGTAGCGCAGGGCATGGTCGGCGTGCTCGCCGTGGCTGAAGTTGAGGCGGAAGATGTTCACCCCCGCTTCGACCAGCTGGCGCACGTCATCGATGCCGTTGATGGCAGGGCCGAGGGTGGCGAGGATTTTGACTTTTTTATCAGGCGTCATGATTGGGCAGTCTCGAGGATCAGGATGGCGCGGAAGTCGTTGACGTTGGTGCGGGTCGGCTCGGTGACGATCAGCGCATCCAGCGCGGCGAAATAGCCGTAGCCGTTGTTGTTGTCCAGCTCATCGCTGGCCGACAGGCCAAGCGCGGCGGCGCGGGCATAGCTGTCGGGGGTCATCAGGGCGCCGGCGTTTTCTTCCGAGCCGTCGATGCCGTCGGTGTCGCCGGCCAGGGCATACACGCCCGGCAGGCC
Organism: Pseudomonas reidholzensis; assembly: GCF_900536025.1. Taxonomy (GTDB): domain Bacteria; phylum Pseudomonadota; class Gammaproteobacteria; order Pseudomonadales; family Pseudomonadaceae; genus Aquipseudomonas; species Aquipseudomonas reidholzensis. The sequence continues at coordinate 34,552 of NZ_UNOZ01000028.1, read as the reverse complement.
CTTGAGGCTTTCGGTGAGGCTGAGGAGGAACTCGGCGTTGCGCCCGCCACGGCCGTTGCCGCGCACGGTCACCGTGGTTTCGCCACCGGAGAGGATCACGCAGGGCGCCTTCAAGGGCTGGCCGTGCAGGACGACCTGCCGGGTGATGCCGGCATGCACCTTGGCCACTTCGCGCGACTCGCCTTCCAGGTCACCGAGGATCAGCGGGCTGAAACCGGCCTGGCGGGCTTTTACCGCAGCGGCCTCGAGCGACTGCTGGGGCTTGGCGATCAGCTGGAAGTGGCTGCGGGCCAGGGCCGGGTCGCCGGCCTTGACGGTTTCCGAGGCGGGGTTGTTGAGCCAGTCGATGACCGCCTTGGGGGCGTCGATGTTGTAGCGTTTGATGATCGCCAAGGCTTCGGCGCTGGTGCTCGGGTCGGCCACGGTCGGGCCGGAGGCGATCACCGTGGCGAGGTCGCCCGGCACGTCGGAGATGGCGTAGGTGTAGACGGTGGCCGGCCAGCAGGCCTTGGCCAGGCGGCCGCCCTTGATCGCCGAGAGGTGCTTGCGCACGCAGTTCATCTCGCCGATGGTCGCGCCGGACTTGAGCAGCGCCTTGTTGATCTGTTGCTTGTCGGCCAGGGTCAGGCCTTCGGCCGGCAGGGCGAGCAACGCCGAGCCACCGCCGGAGAGCAGGAAGATCACCCGGTCGTCTTCAGTGAGGTTGCCGACCAGTTCCAGCACCCGCTTGGCCACGGCCAGGCCGGCGGCGTCGGGGACCGGGTGGGCGGCTTCGACCACCTCGATCTTGCGGCAGTTGGCGCCGTGCCCGTAACGGGTCACGACCAGCCCGGAGACCTCTCCCTGCCAGCTTTTTTCGACCACTTCGGCCATGGCGGCGGCGGCTTTGCCGGCACCGATGACGATCACCCGGCCGCTACGGTCGGCGGGCAGGTAGGGTTCGAGGACCTGGCTGGGGTGGGCGGCGGCGATGGCTGTGTCGAACAGCTCGCGGAGTAAGTGTTGCGGATCGACCGACATGGCAGGCTCCCAGATTATTGTTGTTCTGCAGAATCAAAAACGCCCCTGGAACGGCCTCCGTGCAGGCTGAACCAGGGGCGGTGTTGCTCGGTGCCACCGCTGAACCTGTGGTCGCAGGTTCAGCGGTGTTGGCGTCTTCGCGGGGCAAGCCCGCTCCTACAGGCATTTCGCTGGCCACAGGCCTTGCACAGTACCTGTGGGAGCGGGCTTGCCCCGCGAAGAGGCCGGTAAGGCTTACGAATTACTTGTCGTCGCGGATCGAGAAGTTGGCCATGTGCTCCAGGCCCTTGATCAGCGCCGAGTGGTCCCAGTTGCCGCCGCCCAAGGCCTGGCAGGTGTTGAACACTTGCTGGGCGTTGGAGGTGTTGGGCAGGTTGATGCCCAGCTCCTTGGCGCCTTGCAGGGCCAGGTTCAGGTCCTTCTGGTGCAGGTTGATGCGGAAGCCTGGGTCGAAGGTGCCTTTGATCATGCGCTCGGCATGCACTTCGAGGATCTTCGACGAGGCGAAGCCGCCCATCAGTGCTTCACGCACCTTGGCCGGATCGGCGCCGTTCTTGGCGGCGAACAGCAGCGCTTCACTGACCGCCTGGATGTTCAGGGCGACGATGATCTGGTTGGCGACCTTGGCGGTCTGGCCGTCACCGTTGCCACCGACGCGGGTGATGTTCTTGCCCATCACTTCGAACAGCGGCAGGGTGCGCTCGAAGGCTTTCGGGCAGCCACCGACCATGATGCTCAGGGTCGCGGCCTTGGCGCCGACTTCACCGCCGGACACCGGAGCGTCCAGGTAGGCGGCGCCGGTGGCCTTGATCTTCTCGGCGAAGGCCTTGGTGGCGGTCGGCGAGATCGAGCTCATGTCGATGACGATCTTGTTCGGGCCAACGCCTTCGGCGACGCCGTTTTCACCGAACAGGACAGCCTCGACCTGCGGGGTGTCGGGGACCATGACGATGATGAATTCAGCTTCCTGGGCCACTTCCTTCGGGTTGGCCAGGGCCACGGCGCCTGCGGCGATCAGATCGGCCGGGGCGGCGTCGTGGTGGGTCGAAACGAACAGGCTGTGACCTGCTTTTTGCAGGTTTTGGGCCATGGGCTTGCCCATGATGCCGGTGCCGATAAAACCGATTTTAGCCATGAGAGATTACCTCGTTGTAATTGTTGAATCTCGCTGGAACGGGCGACACAGATCATGTGGGAGCGGGTTTACCCGCGAAGCAGGCACCGCGGTGCATGGCACCGGCTTCGCCGGTGTTCGCGGGTAAACCCGCTCCCACAGGGGGCTGTGTTCGCCTTAGATTGCGTTATGCGTCTTCAGCCAGCCGAGGCCTGCCTCGGTGGTGGTCAGCGGCTTGTACTCCGCGCCCACCCAGCCCTGGTAGCCGATGCGGTCCAGGTGCTCGAACAGGAAGCGGTAGTTGATCTCACCGGTGCCTGGCTCGTTGCGGCCGGGGTTGTCGGCCAGCTGGATATGGTTGATCAGGTTCAGGTTGGCTTCGATGGTGCGCGCCAGGTCACCTTCCATGATCTGCATGTGGTAGATGTCGTACTGCAGGAACAGGTTGGCGCTGCCCACCTCGGCCTGGATCTCCAGCGCCTGTTTCGTGGTGTTCAGGTAGAAGCCAGGGATGTCGCGGGTGTTGATCATTTCCATGACCAGGCGAATCCCGGCGGCCTGCAGCTTGTCGGCAGCGAACTTCAGGTTGTCGACAAAGGTCTTGCGCACGTTGGCGCATTCCAGGCCCTGCGGACGGATCCCGGCCAGGCAGTTGATCTGGGTATTGCCGAGCACCTTGGCGTACTCGATGGCCTTGTCGACCCCAGCGCGGAATTCTTCTACGCGGTCGGGGTGGCAGGCGATGCCGCGCTCACCCTTGGCCCAGTCGCCGGCCGGCAGGTTGAACAACACCTGGGTCAGGCCATGGGCGTCGAGCTGCTGCTTGATCTGGGCAGCGCTGAAATCGTACGGGAAGAGGTATTCGACACCGCTGAAGCCAGCGTCGGCGGCGGCCTTGAAGCGGGCCAGGAAGTCCTGCTCGGTAAACAGCATGGACAGGTTGGCAGCGAAGCGAGGCATGGTTGTCTCCTTGCAGAAGAAGGCCCCCGGCACAGCCGGCGCGGGGGCGTCAGGCAGTCAGTCGAGCATCGAGATCGCGGTAGGCGCGTCGTTGCCGACCAGGGCGAGGTCTTCGAACTCGTTGACCGCGTTGATCTCGGTGCCCATCGAAATGTTGGTCACACGCTCGAGGATCACTTCGACCACCACGGGCACGCGGAACTCTTCGGCCATTTTCTGCGCCTTCAGCAGGGCAGGGGCGATGTCGCCTGGCTCGAACACGCGCAGGGCTTTACAGCCGAGGCCTTCGACCACCGCGACGTGGTCGACGCCGTAGCTGCCGGCTTCGGTCGAGTTGATGTTCTCGAACGCCAGTTGTACACAGTAATCCATGTCGAAGCCACGCTGGGCCTGGCGGATCAGGCCGAGGTAGGCGTTGTTCACCAGCACGTGGACGTACGGCAGGTTGAACTGCGCGCCGACCGCCAGCTCTTCGATCATGAACTGGAAGTCGTAGTCACCGGACAGCGCGACCACCTTGCGTTTCGGGTCGGCCTTGACCACGCCCAGGGCGGCAGGGATGGTCCAGCCGAGCGGGCCGGCCTGGCCACAGTTGATCCAGTGGCGCGGCTTGTAGACGTGGAGGAACTGCGCGCCAGCGATCTGCGACAGGCCGATGGTGCTGACGTAGCAGGTGTCCTTGCCGAACACCTGGTTCATCTCTTGGTACACGCGCTGCGGCTTGACCGGTACGTTGTCGAAGTGGGTCTTGCGCTGCAGGCTCGACTTGCGCTGTTGGCAGTCTTCCAGCCAGGCGCCACGGTCCTTGAGCTTGCCAGCGGCTTTCCACTCGCGGGCCACTTCGAGGAACACGTCCAGTGCCTTGCCAGCGTCGGAGACGATGCCCAGGTCCGGGGTGAACACACGGCCGATCTGGGTCGGTTCGATGTCGACGTGAACGAACTTGCGGCCTTCGGTGTAGACGTCGACCGAGCCGGTGTGGCGGTTGGCCCAGCGGTTGCCGATGCCGAACACCAGGTCGGACTTGAGCAGGGTGGCGTTGCCGTAGCGGTGCGAGGTCTGCAAGCCGACCATGCCGACCATCTGTGGGTGATCGTCCGGGATGATGCCCCAGCCCATCAGGGTCGGGATCACCGGTACGCCGGTCAGTTCGGCGAACTCGACCAGTTTCTCGCAGGCGTCGGCGTTGATGATGCCGCCACCGGCGACCAGCAGTGGGCGCTCGGCGTCATTGAGCATGGCCAGGGCTTTTTCAGCCTGTACGCGGCTGGCGGCAGGCTTGTTGATTTGCAGCGGCTCGTAGGCCTCGATGTCGAACTCGATCTCGGCCATCTGTACGTCGAACGGCAGGTCGATCAGCACCGGGCCTGGGCGGCCGCTGCGCATTTCATAGAAGGCCTTCTGGAAGGCGTACGGCACCTGGCCTGGCTCGAGCACGGTGGTTGCCCACTTGGTGACCGGCTTGACGATGCTGGTGATGTCGACGGCCTGGAAGTCTTCCTTGTGCAGGCGTGCACGCGGCGCCTGGCCGGTGATGCAGAGAATCGGGATGGAGTCGGCGGCCGCACTGTACAGGCCGGTGACCATGTCGGTGCCGGCAGGGCCGGAGGTGCCGATGCACACGCCGATGTTGCCCGGGTTGGCGCGGGTGTAGCCCTCGGCCATGTGCGAGGCGCCTTCGACGTGACGAGCGAGGACGTGATCGATGCCGCCGACTTTTTTCAGGGCCGAATACAGCGGGTTGATGGCAGCCCCAGGGATGCCGAACGCGGTATCTACACCTTCGCGGCGCATGACCAGAACGGCTGCATCAATTGCTCTCATTTTGCTCATGGCTTGTGCCTCATCTATTTTGTAATTGTATACAACTTGCTCTGCGGCAAAGTGTATTCACGCTCGGCGGCTCAGGTCAATCCATTTTCATCGGGACGTTGAGCTTTCGTCGGAATGCCCGTGAAAACGGCGTTTCGTCTGATCGTGCACGATCGTCTAAAAATATTGTATACAAAAAGATCTGCCGTTGTGTTCTATTTGTTCGGTCCATTTTTAACTGCCCTTGGGGCTTCTCACAACAAGAAGAGGACCTTTGCAATGACTACTTTGACCCTGAAAGTCGCTGTCGGCCTGGTCAACGCCGCGCTGGCGGCAGGCCGCAAGATCAACGCGGCGCCGCTGACCGTGGCGGTGCTGGATGCCGGTGGCTATGTACTGGCGCTGCAGCGTGAGGACGGTGCCAGCCTGTTGCGCCCGGAGGTGGCGACGGGCAAGGCGTGGGGTGCGATTGCCCTGGGCAAGGGCTCACGCCTGCTGGCGCTGGATGCGCAGCAGCGGCCGGCGTTTTTTGCCGCGTTGAATGGGCTGGGTGAGCGCTCGGTGGTGCCGGCGCCGGGTGGCGTGCTGATTCGTGATCAGGACGGCAAAGTGCTGGGTGCGGTGGGGATCAGCGGGGATACGTCGGACATCGACGAGCAGTGCGCGATCAGCGCGATCGAGGAAGTGGGGTTGACTGCTGATGCTGGGGTAGCTGCCTAGATCTCGGCTGTTTGTACTGGCCTCTTCGCGGGTAAACCCGCTCCCACAGGGATGGCGCTGTGCTGTCCTTGTAGGAGCGGGCTTGCCCGCGAAGCAGGCGCCACCGAGGCTCAGGCCGCCTCGGGTTCACATCCCTTCAATACCAGGCGAATGATGGTCTGCGCCGCCGCCTCATAGTCACTGTCAGCCAGCTTGGCTTTACCGGTGACTGCCGCAATCTGCCAATCGAAGTCCGCATAGGTCTGCGTCGCCGCCCAGATGCTGAACATCAGGTGGTGGGCATCGACCGGGGCGATCTGCTTGCGCTCGATCCAGCGCTGGATGCACTCGATGTTGTGCCGGGCCTGCTCGTTGAGCTGCTCGACCTGGCTCGGCGACAGGTGCGGCGCACCGTGCATGATCTCGCTGGCAAACACCTTGGAGGCATGCGGCAGGTCGCGCGAAATGCGGATCTTCGAGCGAATGTAGGCGCTCAGCACTTCCTTGGGGTCACCGTCGGCGTTGAACGGCGTCGAGGCCTGCATGATCGGTGCGATGATGCTCTCCAGGACTTCGCGGTAGAGGTTGTCCTTGGATTTGAAGTAGTAATAGACGTTCGGCTTGGGCAGGCCAGCCTTGGCCGCGATGTCGCTGGTCTTGGTGGCGGCGAAGCCCTTGTCGGCGAATTCCTCGCTGGCCGCGCGCAGGATCAGTTCCTTGTTGCGCTCGCGAATGGTGCTCATTGTCAGGGATCTTCCTCGGAATGGTCGCCTCTAAGAGGGATCGGGCATGGTAGCACCGGCCCCGATGGGCGCTCAAGGCAGGGTGTTTGAGCTAGAATTCGGCGATTCACTGAATGGGAAACAGGCAAACATGGCAGGAAGCAGTCTACTGGTACTGATCGACGACATCGCGACGGTACTCGACGATGTCTCGCTGATGACCAAGGTCGCGGCAAAGAAGACCGCCGGCGTGCTCGGTGACGACCTGGCGCTGAACGCCCAGCAGGTCTCCGGCGTGCGCGCCGAACGGGAGATCCCGGTGGTCTGGGCGGTGGCCAAGGGCTCGTTCCTGAACAAGCTGATCCTGGTCCCGGCGGCGCTGTTGATCAGTGCGTTCATCCCGTGGGCGGTGACCCCGCTGCTGATGGTCGGGGGCGCCTACCTGTGCTTCGAGGGCTTCGAGAAGCTGGCGCACTCGTTCCTCCACAGCAAGGCCGAGGATGACGCCGAGCACGGTGCGCGGGCCGAGGCGCTGGCGGACCCGAATGTCGACCTGGTGGCGTTCGAGAAGGACAAGATCAAGGGTGCGGTGCGCACCGACTTCATTCTTTCGGCGGAGATCATCGCGATCACCCTCGGTACCGTGGCCGATGCGCCGCTGACCCAGCAGATCATCGTGCTGTCGGGCATTGCGATCGTCATGACCATCGGCGTGTATGGGCTGGTGGCCGGCATCGTCAAGCTGGATGACCTGGGCTTGTGGCTGACGCAGAAGGCCTCGAGCGTTGCCCAGAGCGTGGGTAATGGCATCCTGCGCGCGGCGCCGTACATGATGAAGAGCCTGTCGGTGATCGGCACTGCGGCGATGTTTCTGGTCGGGGGCGGGATTCTGGTGCACGGCGTGGAGCCGCTGCATCATGCGATCGAGGCGTTCAGTGCGGGACGGGGAGGGGCGCTGACCGGCGCGTTGCTCAATGGCCTGGTCGGGGTCATTGCCGGTGCGCTGGTGCTGGCGGTGGTCAGTGTGGTGAGCAAGGTGTGGCGGGTGTTCAAACCCGCCAACTGACCGCAGTGGATGGCCGGGGCAGGGCCCCGGTTCGCGGGCAAGCCCGCTCCTACAGAGACCGCGTTCATATTCACGCCGACGCTATTGCTGTAGGAGCGGGCTTGCCGGGACGCCGGACCGCCGCGATGGGCTGCAAAGCAGCCCCAGCACTCAAATCAGAAGTGCACCTTGACCAGGAAGCTGGCGGTGTTCTGGTTGGTGGTGAAGCCGTCGGAATCCTTGATCCCGTACTTGTTCTTCCAGTAGTCGTACTCGAAACCGACGTACAGCTGCTTCTCACCCAGGCGCAGCGCCTTGCCCAGGTCGTACTTCACCTGCGGGTTGAAGTGCAGGTTGGCCTGGTAGGTGCCACGACGGTTCTCGTCGTTGTCCACCACCCAATCCATGAAGCCGTCGATGAGAATGTCGGACGACCCAACCGGCAGGGTGTACGACCACACCGGGGTAATCTGCCAGACGTTGTCACCGGCGCGGCTGCCATCGGTGGTGCGCTGGTAGAAGTTCAGCTGGAAGTAGTCGAAGCCCGGGATGTCCAGGTCGAAGCCCGGGCCGATCAGGTACGACTCGGTGTCACCCTCGCCAAACTCGTAGGTCATCGCCAGGAGCACGTCCTTGACCGGGCCGAAGGCCAGCTTCTGGTCGAAGATCTTGCCGAACGACAGACGCGGGCTGATTTCGCCGTAGTAGGTGTTCGGGCCGTTGCCGGCGTCTTTCTTGCCCTGGTAGAAGATCTTGTCGACGAACACGAAGTTGTCGCCGTACTTCCAGCCGTCGGCGTGCTCGAAGGTGACGGTCTGCTGGATCTCCGGGTTGACCTTGAAGTTCTTGCCCCAGAGGTAGGTCAGGCTGTTGTTCTGCCACTGCAGCAGGTCACCGGCGACGCTGGCGCCGGAGGCCAGCAGGCCGGCGGCGAGGATCAGGCTATTGATGGTACGCATTGGGTGTGTCGCTCCCTTGAGTCGGATCGGGTGTCAGCGCTCGGTGTTGGCGCTGTTCTTGTCTTTTGAGTCAGTTTTTTTCGATTGGCCACAGCTATTTGGCAAGCGCAGTGCCAACTTTTACGGGTTGGTCACAGCGGTCCTGCTCGACGTCTTGCTGAACGATGAAAAGGGTGTTGTGAGGCTGGCAACACGTTGGCCAACCGCCCGAATTCATTGACTGAGCGGTCAGTAAACGCAGGCAGAAATCATTCTGCCCTGAGCGAGGGGGCGCGCAGATTACTCACTTGCGCGCCGCGCCTCAAGTGCTCCGTCCTGGCGCACTACTCACCAAACTTGGGCGTTTGGTCAGATTCTTTGAAATATCTCAGAAATGCACTTTGACCAGGGCGCTGGCGACACTTTGGTTGCTGTCGACGTTGCCTTGGCTATCGATGCCGTACTTGTCTTTCCAGTAGCTGTATTCGAAGCCGACATAGAGCTGCTTGGCGCCCAGGTTGAGCGCCTTGCCGAGGTCGTATTTGACCTGCGGGTTGAACTGCAGGTTGGCGTGGTAGGTGCCGCGGCGGGTCTGGTCGTTGTCCACCACCCAGTCGATGTAGCCATCGATGAGGATGTCCGAGCGGCCCACCGGAATGGTGTAGGACCAGGCCGGGGTGATCTGCCAGACGTTGTCACCCGGGCGGCTGCCCTCGGTGTTGCGCAGGTAGAAGTTGAGGGTGAAGTAGTTGAAGCCGGGGATCCCCAGGTCGAAGCCCGGGCCGATCAGGTAGGCCTCGTTGTCGCCCTCGCCGCGCTCGTAGGTCATGGCCAGGAGCACGTCCTTGACCGGGCCGAAGGCAAAGCTCTTGCCGGTGATCTTGCCCAGCGACAGGCGCGGGCTGAACTCGCCGTAATAGGTGGTCACGCCTTTGCTCGGGTCGGCCTTGCCGTTGTAGAAGATCTTGTCGACGAACATGAAGGTGTCGCCGTACTTCCATTTGTTGGCGTGCTCGAAGGTGATGGTCTGCTGGATGTCGGGGTTGACCTTGAAGTCTTTACCGTACAGGTAGCTCAGGCTTTCGCCATGCCACTGCAGCCATTCGCCGGCGTGGGAGGGGAGGGTGGCGGCCAGCAGGCTGCTGCCCAGCAACAGGGACGAGGTGATGCGCTTCATGTTGTGATTCCCGGACTTATTGTTTTTTTTGGGGTGTTTTCGGCGCGCAGGCGCCCCGGACGGCCCATTCCGGCGGGCCGACGGTGTTGCGTTGCTACCTGGGGTGAAAAGCGCGGGTGGCCAACAGCGCCACCCGGCTGACTCAGTGCTGGTGACAGGCGTCGTTGTGCGCCGCGCGGTCAGCGCCACCGAGGATGTTGAACAGCACGTTGAGGACCAGCGCGCTGAGCGTGGCCATGGCGATACCGCTGTGGGTGATGGGTTCCATCCAGTGCGGCATCTGTGCAAAGAACTCCGGCTTGACCACCGGGATCAGGCCAAAGCCGATGCTCACCGCCACCAGCAGCTGGTTGCGGCGGTCGGCGATGTCCGCCTCCTGGAGGATCTTGATGCCGGTGGCGGTGACCATGCCGAACATCGCGATCGAGGCCCCGCCGAGTACCGCCGGCGGGATCGAAGCGATCAGGTAGGCCGCCTTGGGCAGCAGGCTGAGCAGGATCAGCAGCCCGCCAGCCATCACCGTGACATACCGGCAGCGCACGCCGGTCATCTGCACCAGGCCGATGTTCTGGGCGAACGAGGAGTGGGTGAAGGTGTTGAAGAAGCCGGCGATGAACGACGCACCGGCGTCGCACAACAGGCCCCGGCGCAACATCCCTGGGGTGACTTCGCGGTCCGTCACCTTGCCCAGGGCGAGGAACATGCCCGTGGACTCGACGAAGATGATCACCACCACCAGGCACATCGACAGGATCGGCGCCAGGCTGAACGTCGGCATGCCGAAGTGCAGCGGGGTGACCACCTGCAACCAGGGCGCGGCGCCCAGGCCCGACAGGTCGACCATGCCGATCGAACCGGCCAGGATGTACCCCAGGCCCATGCCGACCAGCACCGAGACGTTGACCCAGAACCCGCGCATGAAGCGGTTGATCAGCAGGATGACCGCCAGCACCAGGCTGGCCACCATCAGGTAGACCGGTGAGCCGAAGGTTTCTGCCTGATCGCCGCCACCGGCCCAGTTGACCGCGACCGGGAACAGCGACAGGCCGATCGAAGTAATCACCGTACCGGTGACCAGCGGCGGGAAGAACCGCACCACCTTGGACATGAACGGCGCGATCAGCATGCCGAAGAAGCCCGCGGCGATGGTCGCCCCGAAAATCCCCTGCAGGCCGACGCCAGGCATGCCGGCCATGGCCACCATGCTGCCGACAGCGGCAAAGCTGGCGCCCATCATGACAGGCATGCGAATGCCGACCGGGCCGATACCGAACGATTGGATGATGGTGGCAACGCCGGCGACCAGCAGGTCGGCGTTGATCAGGAACGCGACTTCTTCGCGTGAAAGGCCGGCGGCCTGGCCGATGATCAGCGGCACGGCAATCGCGCCTCCGTACATCAGCAGCACATGTTGCAGACCGACCAGGATCAGCTGAAACAGGGGCAGGGGCTGTCGTGGCGGCGCAACGGGGATGTACGCCTTGCGTGACTCGGACATGCAGCACCTCGAGTTTTGTTCTTATTCTCGGAGCCAAGCGTCGGGTCTCAAACGGCAAGCTCTGGTTAGAAAGCTTGGGGTTCCCGCTTGAGGCCTGGCGCTCGATGCTTGCTTGTTGCGTACTTCGGGTAGCGAGGTGGCACGGTCTGTAGGAGTGGCGGTGCGGCGATCCGACTTGCCCGCGATGGCGATGGTGCGTGTTCCATCGCATTCGCGGGCAAGCCCGCTCCTACAGCGTGACGTCGTTACCACCCTTGTGATCAGTTGACGGGGGCGCCTTTGGCGATCCAGTCACCGACCAGTTTGCGTTCCTCGACGGTCATCTGGGTGATGTTGCCCAGCGGCATGATCTGGCTGGCGACCGCTTGCGCTTGAATGCGTGCGGCCTGGGCCTGGATCTGCTGCGGGGTGTCGAACATCACGCCACCGGGGGCGGCGCTGAACAGTGGGCTGGTCGGCTTGGACGAGTGGCACACGGTGCAGCGTTCCTGGATGACATTGTGGATCGTGTCGAAGGTGCCACCCGCAGCCTGGGCAGTCGCCTGGGCCGGAGCCTCGGCAGGTGCTTCGGCGGCCTTGGCGGCTTCCTCGGCGCGCAGCTGCGCGGCAGTCTTGCCACCCACGGCAGTGGCGGGCAGTGGCTGGTACTCGACCTTCGCCGCCGCCTGCTCCGGGGCTACCGCCATCGGTTTAGGGCCGGTGACATAAGCCAGGCAGATCATCGCCAGGGCGCCGACGGGCAGGGTCCAGGCGTACTTGTTGCTGTCGTGGCGGGTGTTGAAGTAGTGACGGATCAGTACCGCAGCCACGGCGATCCCGGCCAGGATCAGCCAGTTGTACTGGCTGCCATAGGTGCTCGGGAAGTGGTTGCTGATCATGATGAACAGCACCGGCAGGGTGAAGTAGTTGTTGTGGCGCGAGCGCAGCAGGCCCTTGGCCGGCAGCAGCGGGTCAGGCGTCTGGTTGTTCTCGATCGCCGCCACCAGCTGGCGCTGGGCCGGCATGATGATGCGGAACACGTTACCGACCATGATCGTGCCGATGATCGCGCCGGTGTGCAGGTACGCACCACGGCCGCTGAACACCAGGCTGAAGCCCCAGCAGGCAGCGATGATCAGGACGAACAGGACACCGCCGAGCAGCGCCGGGCGCTTGCCCAGTGGCGAGTCGCAGAGGATGTCGTAGATGAACCAGCCGGCCACCAGCGAGCCGATACCGATCGCCACGCCTTCGGCACCGCTGAGGGTGCTGCCGGGTGCCAGCAGGTACAGGGTCGGGTTCCAGTAGAACACCACGCAAAGCAGGGCGATCCCGGACATCCAGGTGAAGTAGGCTTCCCATTTGAACCAGTGCAGGTTCTCGGGCATTTTCGGCGGCGCGAGCTTGTACTTCTCCAGGTGGTAGATACCGCCACCGTGGATGGCCCAGAGGTCACCTGACAACCCATCGCGCGGGTTGCTTCGATTCAGGTGGTTCTCCAGCCAGACGAAGTAGAACGATGCACCGATCCAGGCCACGCCGGTGATCATGTGAACCCAGCGAATGCTCAGGTTCAGCCATTCGTGAAGGTGTGCTTCCACAGTATGTACCTCTTGCCAGTCACCATCTCAGGCAGTGCCCCTGGATGACTGACCTTTTCTTATTGGTGGGGATTGAGGATCAGCATCTGTTCCTCGCTGAAGTAATGCTCGTCGCAGTTGTTGCCGGAACCACTGCGATCAACCACCAGGAAATCATCCCGCTTTTCGATCGTAAGCACCGGGTGGTGCCAAACGCCGCGATGGTAATTGATGCCCTGCCTGCCGTTACTGCGGAAGGCGCGGACATGACCTGATACAGGTGCATCGCCAACCGGCGCGACCACGATCAGAAAGGGGTTGCCGAGCAGCGGAATGAAAGCCTGGCTGCCCAGCGGATGGCGTTCCAGCATGCGTACGGTCAAGGGCATCTCCAGCGCGTCGGCGCGGAAGATGCTGATGATCGCTTTGTCCTCGGGCTCGGCGGTTTCGACCGTGGCGAGCTTGTGGAAGCGCATGGTCGAGCCGTTGTTGATCATGAAGTGGTCGCTGCCGTCGGTTTCGATCACGTCACCGAATGGGGCGAAGGCTTCTTTGGTCAGGGGCTCGATCACTAGTGTGCGCATGCTTTTTATCTCTTTTTCTATGTTCTGAATTAGGGTTGGACGCGTGCTCGGTGTCAGGCCCTGGGTACGATCAGGTGGCGTACTCGGGCCAGGCCGTGGCAGTCGATCCTTACAGTTGCAGCAGGCGGAACAGCGCGATCAGGTTGATCTGCGCCAGGGCTTCCTTGAATTCGGCAGCGGCATCGTTATGGATGCGCTTTTCGAACGCGGCGAGGATCTGGTGCCGGTTGCTGCCCTTGACCGCCATGATGAACGGGAACTGGAACTTGGCCTTGTAGGCGTCGTTGAGTTCGGTGAAGCGTGCGAACTCTTCGGCTGTGCACTGGTGGATACCGGCACCGGCCTGTTCGTTGGTGCTCGATTCGGTCAGCTCGCCCTGGATCGCGGCCTTGCCGGCGAGGTCCGGGTGAGCATTGATCAGGGCCAGCTGGTCGGCGTGGTTGGCGCTGAGGAGGATGTCGCTCATGCGCTGGTGCAGCACCTCGATCTCATCCAGCTCGCTCAGTTGGCCGAGGTCATAGGCCTTCTCGGCCACCCACGGCGAGTGCTCGTAGATGTCGGCGAAGGTGCTGACGAACGCGTCGCGGCCGAGGGTCGATGGCGTGAGGGTCTTGAAGGCGGTCATCAGGCGTTCTCTTTCTTGTACGGGTGGGTGGTGTACCAGTGGCGGGCGATGTCCGCGCGCCGGGCGAACCAGACCTGGTCATGGCTTTTGGCGTATTCGACGAAGCGCTTCAGTGCCGCCAGCCGCGCCGGGCGGCCGATCAGCCGGCAGTGCAGGCCGATGGAGAGCATCTTCGGCGCCTCGGCACCTTCTTCGTAGAGCACGTCGAAGGCGTCCTTGAGGTACTGGAAAAACTGCTCGCCGCAGTTGAAGCCCTGCACCTGGGTGAAGCGCATGTCATTGGTGTCCAGGGTGTAGGGGATCACCAGGTGCGGCTTGTCGGTCGGGTTGTTGGTTTCCCAGTAGGGCAGGTCGTCGTCGTAGGTGTCGCTGTCGTAGAGGAAACCGCCTTCTTCCATCACCAGGCGGCGGGTGTTGGCGCCGGTGCGGCCGGTGTACCAGCCCACTGGGCGCTCGCCGGTGAGTTCGGTGAGGATGCGGATGGCTTCGAGCATGTGCTCGCGCTCCTGGGCCTCGTCCATGTTCTGGTAGTCGATCCAGCGGTAGCCGTGGCTGCAGATCTCATGGCCGGCGTCGACCATGGCGCGGATGACGTCGGGGTGGCGCTGCGCGGCCATGGCCACGGCGAACACGGTGAGCGGCACGCCGGTGTCCTTGAACAGCTTGAGCAGGCGCCACACGCCAGCACGGCTGCCGTACTCGTAGAGCGACTCCATGCTCATGTTGCGTTGGCCCTGCAGGGGCTGGGCGGCAACCATTTCAGACAGGAAGGCTTCGGACTCTTTGTCGCCGTGCAGGATGTTGCGCTCGCCACCTTCCTCGTAGTTGAGGACGAACGACAAGGCGATGCGCGCATTGCCCGGCCAGTGCGGGTGCGGTGGGTTGTTGCCGTAACCGATCAGGTCGCGAGGGTAGTCAGCGCTCACTGCAGTCTTCCTTCTTGTACGTTGTGCGAGGGGTGGTGGGCCCGCGTCGGGTTGTCGCACTCACCGGATGGGCTGATTGTATACAACTTCTGAAATCTTTTGTAAGCCTGTTTTTCCGCATTTCTGCCCTTTTGTCGCCTGAGAATGCGTTGCAAGAAACTTGCCTGTTCGGTCAGCTAATGCTCTCTGCCTGTGTTTAGAGCCTATATTTGGCGACACGTAGCGTGTTTGCGGGGGCGTCCGGCGGAGCGCCGGGGAAGGGTCTAAAAAATTGTGTACAATTTTTTGAGAAAGTGTCTTAATGAGGTCGTTCCCGCACACGGCAGGCCCTTTCATGGTGCCTGCTGGGTATTTTCTGCCCACCCTTTGCACACGAGGCGACACGCACATGGGACGTTTGACTACTCACGTACTGGACGCTGCGCATGGCTGCCCGGGCAGCTCGATCAAGGTCGAGCTGTACCGTGTCGAAGGCCAGCAGCTTGAATTGATCAATACCGTGCTGACCAACAGCGACGGTCGTGTCGATGCGCCGCTGCTGCACGGCGATGATTACCGCACGGGCGTGTACCAGTTGCAGTTCAGTGCCGGGGATTACTACCGGGCGCGGGGCGTTGCTTTGCCAGAAGCGGCGTTCCTGGATGTTGTCGTGCTGCGCTTTGGGGTCGACGAGAAGCAGGAGCACTACCACGTGCCGCTGCTGATCTCGCCCTACAGCTACTCGACCTATCGTGGAAGCTAGTTGGTCGCTAGAAGAATCTTCGTAGGTCTTTGGCCCGCTCTCACACTGGCGGGCTTTTTTTATTGGCGGATGGTAGCCGCATCGCCAGTGAGGTACAGCGCCTTGCCAGATATGCGGTTGGCGTGGTCGGTACCGCTAGCCAGGAACGCGCTGGCGCCATTAAAGACCATGCCTGCAGCTGCATCCGCACGGCCATAACGCCAGGCTTTTTTGCCCCAGCGTAAAGCCGAGCGAAAGAACTGATAACTATTGGACCAATCCATTCGGCTGTCACTGACATAAACGAGAGCTTGGTTGTATCCGAGGCTCCCATTGATATTCGACGCCAGTGTCTTATTGGTGATGCGCAATCCCCTCGGGAATGGCTGGCCATTATCCACGACATGTTTGTCGATGTACTGCCGGGCGGGCGACGCGTCTGACGTATCCCAGGGCCCCTCTACTATCGAGTGTTTGGCCGTCTGGCCAAATTCAGCGATCTGCTCACTTTTGTCTTTGATCATCGCAACTGATCCTCCTCCTGCGGCCACTTTGATGGCGCGCTTGATCACTCCAGCGACACCGCGAAACCTGCCGGTTGAATCACTGAAGTTGACGGGATCTCCCTCGCAGTACATGTAGCAATTCAATCCACCTTTTCCAAAGGGGCTTAGCCGATCCGCGCTATTGAAGCGCATCAGTGTCGGGTTGAACGAGCGATGGCCATTGCCGAGCAAGTATTGCCCCGTGACATGCTCGCGTGGCTCGCCATTGAAACCTAGAAGGGTGTGGAGTTTCGCCGTCAGCGGTATCTGGCCGTAGGGGCCATAATTGATAACGGTTCGCAGGCTTGCTGAGCTAACCCGCAGAACGGAGCCCTGCTGATCCGTTGAAAAAAGACCTTCATTAACCTCGCTGGCATCGATTTGAGCGAGTGGTAGGTCGGCATGGAGCAGTAGCGTCACGGCGCCGCCAGGGCGGATCTCTGTTGCCAGTCTGGCGCCTTGATAAAATCGGTAGGTGGATAGTGCGGTCATGGCCAGCCCCGGTTTGTCGGTACGAATAACCGGAGCTTAAGCCAAGGCGAACCACAAGGGACCTGGCAAAAATGCCAGGTCCCCGGGCTCGGATGGGATGTGGAGTGAGGGTTAGAGAAACACGAACTTGGCAATGAAGATCACGCACAGCACCCACAGGCTGGCGGAAATTTCCTTGTACTTGCCGGTCCCCGCCTTCAAGGCCACATAGCTGATGAAGCCCAGCGCAATACCGTCGGCGACCGAGAAGGTCAGCGGCATCATGATCACCGTGACGATCGCCGGAATGCTGTCGGTGGCTTCGTCCCAGTTGATGTGCGCCATGCTGCCCATCATCAGCATCGCCACGTAGATCAGCGCACCGGCGGTCGCGTAGGCCGGGATCATGCCCGCCAGCGGGGCGAAGAACATCGCCGCGACGAACAACAGGCCGACTACAACGGCAGTCAAGCCGGTACGGCCACCCGCGGCCACGCCGGCGGCACTCTCCACATAGCTGGTCACTGGCGGTACGCCGACCACGGCACCGAACACGCTCGATGCACTGTCGGCCTTCAGCGCCTGCGACAGGTTTTCAATGCGCCCATCCGGCGCCACCAGGTTGGCCCGTTGCGCCACGCCCATCAGCGTGCCGGCGGTATCGAACATGTGCACGAAGAGGAACGCCAGCACCACGCTGATCATGCTGACGTTGAACACGCCCGCCACATCCATCGCCATCCAGGTAGGCGCCAGGCTCGGCGGCATCGACATCACCCCGCCAAATTCCACCAGGCCCAGGCCCCAGCCGGCCAGGGTGACACCGATGATGCTGATCAGGATTGCGCCGAATACCCGCTTGTAGCTGAGGATGGCGATCAACAGGAAGCACACCGCCGCCAGCAGCGGGCCGGGCTCATGCAGCGAGCCCAGCTTGATCAGCGTGGCCGGGCTGTCGACGATGATGCCCGCGGTTTTCAGGCCGATCAGTCCGAGAAACAATCCGACGCCGGCGCCCATCGCATGGCGCAGGCTCAGCGGAATGCTGTTGAGCAGCCACTCGCGCACCTTCGACAAGGTCAGGAACATGAACAGCACACCCGAGACGAATACCGCGCCCAGTGCCGTTTCCCAGTTGTAGCCCATGGTGCCGACCACGGTGTAGGTGAAGAAGGCGTTCAGGCCCATGCCCGGGGCCAGGCCCACCGGCCAGTTGGCATAGAGGCCCATCAGCATGCAGCCGAGTGCCGCGGAGATGCAGGTGGCGACGAACGCCGCACCGTGATCGATGCCGGCATCGGCCATGATGTTGGGGTTGACGAAGATGATGTAGGCCATGGTGATGAAGGTGGTCACCCCGGCGATCATTTCGGTCCGGACGCTGCTGCCGTGCTGTTTGATTTTGAAAATCCGCTCCAGCCAGCTCCTTTCGAGCGGCGGGGCGAGATCCAGCGTAGTGGCTTCGGATTTGCGGCTTTCCACAGCGAGTACTCCTCAAGTCTTTCTTGTTGTTCGGAGCCAGTGACCTGCGCCATGCACTTGGTGACTCCGCGAGGGGGATGGCAGACGTCCGACCGTTTTGTTGACTCATGGGTCAGGAAGTTGCTCGCTGGATTATCCTTTTGTGTACAAAGAATGCAAATAATGTTTTATCTTTTGTTCGCACAATCCGTTGCACTGTGGCTATATGGCGAAAAGGCCACCTGCAGAAACGGGTCAGCCTGTGTACAATGGACGCATACCTTTCCCCTTATTTATCAACCAGGGCTTGCCATCCACCCTCTGACTGGTATTACAGTCAAAGTCCGACTGGCGGATTCCCGTGCTCGAGTGCCCATGAACGAACAGCTGCAACCCCTCAAGAAACCTGTGCGCAATGGCAAGGCCGGCCGCAGTGGTACCCAGGACGACATCGTCTACGCGCATATTTTCGAGGCGATTCTCGAGCAGCGCCTGGCTCCGGGCACCAAGTTGAGCGAGGAAGCGCTGGGCGAGATCTTTGGCGTCAGCCGCACCATCATTCGCCGTGCGCTGTCGCGCCTGGCGCATGAAAGCGTGGTGCTGTTGCGGCCGAACCGCGGTGCGGTGGTAGCCAGCCCGACGGTCGAAGAGGCGCGTCAGGTGTTTTTCTCGCGGCGCATGGTCGAGCGTGCCATCACTGAGCTTGCGGTGCAGCATGCCACCGCCGAGCAGCTCAACGAGCTGCGCCAGATGGTCCGCGAAGAGCGTGACAGCTTCTCGCGGGGCGACCGTGGCGCGGGGATTCGGCTTTCGGGCGAGTTCCACCTGAAGCTGGCCGAGGCCGCAGGCAATGCGCCGCTGGTGAGCTTCCAGCGCAGCCTGGTGTCGCAGACCTCGTTGATCATCGCCCAGTACGAGAGCGGCAACCGCTCGCACTGTTCGTACGACGAGCACATGCAGCTGATCGATGCCATCGAAGCACGCGATGCGGCGCAGGCGGTCAGCCTGATGATGCACCACATGGACCATATCGACAGCAAGCTCAACCTCGACGAGGAGAGTGCTTCGGATGATCTGCACGCAGTATTTTCACATTTGTTGCAAACCAAGAAACGAGCACCCGCCAAAGGTTGATCGTTTGCGCAGGTGAACAGGGGCCGCTATGCGGCCCTTGTCGTTACTGGCCCTTGGCCAAACCTCTGCTAGATTCAGCCCTGCAAACCTTCATCAAGTAGTTGGGCTTGCGCAACCCTTGCGTCCAACTACTTGAGGAACGGTCCATGACTCATTCTCTGGGTGTACGAATGGGTGCCGAGCTGATTGGCACCTTCTGGCTGGTTCTGGGCGGCTGCGGCAGCGCCGTGATCGCCGCCAGCTCTCCAATCGGCATCGGCGTCCTCGGTGTCGCCTTCGCCTTCGGCCTCACCGTCCTGACCATGGCCTTCGCCATCGGTCATATCTCCGGTTGTCACCTCAACCCCGCGGTATCACTGGGGCTGGTGGTCGGTGGCCGGTTTCCGGCCAAAGAGCTGTTGCCCTACGTCATCGTCCAGGTGATCGGCGCTGTCATTGCCGCCGCCGTGATCTACTTCATCGCCAGCGGCAAGGCCGGCTTCGAGCTTTCGGCAGGGCTGGCCTCGAACGGCTACGCCGAGCATTCGCCAGGGGGTTATAGCTTGGCGGCGGGGTTTGTCAGTGAGGTGGTGATGACCGCGATGTTCCTGGTGATCATCATGGGCGCCACCGACAGCCGCGCCCCGGCGGGCTTCGCGCCGATCGCCATCGGCCTGGCGCTGACGCTGATCCACCTGATCTCCATTCCGGTGACCAATACCTCGGTGAACCCGGCGCGCAGCACCGGGCCGGCGCTGCTGGTCGGCGGCTGGGCGTTGCAGCAGCTGTGGCTGTTCTGGCTGGCGCCACTGATCGGCGCGGCGATCGGTGGCGCCTTGTACCGGGGCCTCGCCAAGCAGCCTTAGCGCTGGTGCACGCAGCGACCGGCCGCGTAGGTTTCACGCACGGTGCGGTCGTCGCCCAGGGTGGTCAGTACGAACAAGGTCTCTTCGATGCTGTTGGACTGCTGGATGCGGTAGTCCAGCAGCGGCGTGGCCTTGTAGTCGAGCACCACGAAGTCGGCGTCGTTGCCCGGCTGCAGGCTGCCGATGCGGTCGTCCAGGCGCAGCGCGCGGGCGCCACCCAGGGTCGCCAGGTACAGCGACTTGTACGGGTGCAGGCGAGCGCCCTGCAATTGCATGACCTTGTACGCCTCGTTGAGGGTGTTGAGCAGCGAGAAGCTGGTGCCGGCGCCGACGTCGGTGCCCAGGCCGACGTTGACCTTGAACTTCTCCGCCTGCGGCAGGTTGAACAGGCCGCTGCCGAGGAACAGGTTGGAGGTCGGGCAGAAGGCAATCGCCGAGCCGGTTTCGGCCAGGCGCTGGCACTCCTCGTCGCACAAGTGCACGCCGTGGGCGAACACCGAGCGCTCGCCGAGCAGTTCGAAGTGGTCGTAGACGTCCAGGTAGCCCTTGCGCTCGGGGAACAGGTCCTTGACCCAGTCGATCTCTTTGAGGTTTTCCGACAGGTGCGTGTGCAGGTACACGCCTGGGTGCTCCTTGAGCAATTGACCGGCCACGGCCAACTGCTCCGGGGTGCTGGTCGGCGCGAAGCGTGGGGTCACCGCGTAGTGCAGGCGGCCCTTGCCATGCCAGCGCTGGATCAGCGCCTTGCTTTCGCTGTAGGACGACTCGGCGGTGTCGGTCAGGTAGTCGGGCGCGTTGCGGTCCATCATCACCTTGCCGGCGATCAGCCGCAGGTCGAGGCGCTCGGCTTCTTCGAACAGGGCGTTGACCGACTCGGGGTGCACGCTGCCGAACACCAGCGCGGTGGTGGTGCCGTTGCGCAGCAACTCCTGCAGGAAGATCTTCGCCACCTTGTCGGCGTGGTCCTTGTCGGCGAACTGCTTTTCGCAAGGGAAGGTGTAGGTGTTCAGCCAGTCCAGCAGCTGCTCGCCGTAAGAGCCGATCATGCCGGTCTGCGGGAAGTGGATGTGCGTGTCGATGAAGCCCGGGGTGATCAGGGTATCCTGGTAATGCACCACTTCGATGTCGGCGTCGAGGGTCGGCAGCAGGTCGCTGGCGTGGCCGAGGGCGCTGATGCGGCCGTCGTCGACCACCAGCAGGCCGTCTTCGTAATACGCATGGGACGCCTCCAGGCCAACCTCGGCCGGGTCGGCGATGCTGTGCAGGATGGCGGAACGGTAGGCTTTGCGGGTTGTGCTCATAAAACGCTCGTCAAATGGCTTGGCTGCGCCGGGAAGGCGGCAGCAGTTGGGCGATGGGGCCGGCGTTGACGGCAGCGTCGTGCTGGCCGAAGCAGGCGTTGTAGGTGGCAATGATCTCGCCGGCGATGGACACGGCGATCTCGATCGGCAGCTTGCCCTTGACCTCGGCCAGGCCCATCGGGCAACGCATGCGCGCCAGCAGTGCGTCGTCGTAGCCGCGCTCGCGCAGGCGGTGCTCGAACTTGACGCGCTTGGTCTTCGAGCCGATCAGGCCGAACCAGGTGAAGTCATTGCGCTTGAGGATGGCCGCCGTCAGCTCCAGGTCGAGCTGATGGTTGTGGGTCATGACGATGCAGTAGCTGCCAGGCGGCAGGTCGGCGACTTCGTCGACCGGTTCCTCGCTGATGATCCGGCTGACCCCATTGGGGATCTGCTCGGGGAATTCCTGCTCGCGCGAGTCGATCCAGCGCACCCGGCAGGGCAGGGCGGCGAGCAAGGGTACCAGAGCGCGGCCGACATGGCCCGCGCCGAACACGGCGATCTGCGCCTGCACCGCGGCCATCGGCTCGAACAGCAGCACGGTGGCGCCGCCGCAGCATTGGCCCAGGCTCGCACCCAGGCTGAAGCGCTCAAGGTGCGGGGTGCTGCGCTGCGCCTCGAGCATTTGCCGGGCGATGTGCAGGGCCTTGTATTCCAGGTGGCCGCCGCCGATGGTGTCGAACAGCTGGCGGGCGCTGACGACCATCTTCGAGCCGGCGTTGCGCGGGGTCGAGCCGCGCTCCTCGATGATGGTCACCAGCACGCAGGGTTCACCCCGTGCTTGCAGGTCGGCGAGGGCGTTGATCCATTGGTGCATGATCCGGAACCTCTCTGAAGATCTACACGGCCTCTGTGGGAGCGGGTAAACCCGCTCCCACAGGGTGGCGTCGTTAGTGCGTTACGCTTTCCACTTCCTGTTCAGCGGGCTGCTGCGCCGCCACCGCCTTGCGCATCTGCTCGCAACCCCAGAGCACCCGCTCCGGCGTGGCCGGGGCATCGATGTCTGGCTGCACGCGGTAGCCGGCAATGCTCGCCACCGCATCCTTGATCGCGCACCAGGCGGCCATGCCGAGCATGAACGGCGGCTCGCCGACGGCCTTGGAGTGGAACACGGTGTCTTCCGGGTTCTTGCGGTTTTCCACCAGCTTGACCCGCAGGTCCAGCGGCATGTCGGCCACGGCCGGGATCTTGTAGCTGGCCGGGCCGTTGGTCATCAGCTTGCCCTTGGCGTTCCACACCAGCTCTTCGGTGGTCAGCCAGCCCATGCCCTGGATAAAGCCGCCCTCGACCTGGCCGATGTCGATCGCCGGGTTCAGCGAGTCGCCAACGTCGTGCAGGATGTCGGCGCGCAACATCTTGTACTCGCCGGTCAGCGTGTCGACGATCACCTCGACGCAGGCCGCGCCAAAGGCAAAGTAGTAGAACGGCCGGCCGCGGGCCTGGCTGCGGTCGTAGAAGATCTTCGGCGTGCGGTAGAAGCCGGTGGTCGACAGCGACACCTGGCCAAAGTAAGCCTGCTGGACCAGCGTCTCAAAGCTGACGATCTCCTCGCGAATGCGCACATGGCCATTACGAAACTCGACGTCCTCCTCGGTGACCTTCCAGTGCCGTGCGGCAAACTCGGTGAGGCGCTGCTTGAGAATCTCGGCGGCGTTCTGGGCGGCCTTGCCGTTCAGGTCGGCGCCGCTGGAGGCGGCGGTCGGCGAGGTGTTGGGCACCTTGTCGGTGTTGGTGGCGGTGATCTGGATGCGCTCGATATCGACCTGGAACACCTGCGCGACGACCTGCGCCACCTTGGTGTTGAGGCCCTGGCCCATCTCGGTGCCGCCGTGGTTGAGGTGGATGCTGCCGTCGGTGTAGATGTGGATCAGCGCCCCCGCCTGGTTGAGGAAGGTGGCGGTGAACGAGATGCCGAACTTGACCGGGGTCAGCGCCAGGCCTTTCTTCAGGACCGGGCTGTGCTCGTTGAAGCGGCGGATCGACTCGCGCCGCTCGGCGTAGTCGCTGCTGGCCTCGAGGTCGGCGGTCATTTCCTCGAGCAGGTTGTGCTCGACGGTCTGGTAGTAGTGGGTGACGTTGCGCTCGGTCTTGCCATAGTAGTTGGCCTTGCGCACGGCCAGCGGGTCGCGGCCGAGCTGGCGAGCGATGTGGTCCATCACCTGCTCGATGGCGACCATCCCCTGCGGGCCGCCAAAGCCGCGGTAAGCGGTGTTGGAGGCGGTGTTGGTCTTGCAGCGGTGGCCGTGCACGGTGGCATCGCCCAGGTAGTAGGCGTTGTCGGAGTGGAACATCGCCCGATCGACGATCGAGCCGGACAGGTCCGGCGAGTAGCCGCAGTTGCCGGCCAGGTCGAACTGGATGCCATGCAGGCGGCCATCGTCATCAAAGCCGACGTCGTACTCGACGTAGAACGGGTGACGCTTGCCGGTCATGGTCATGTCTTCGACCCGCGGCAGGCGCATCTTGGTCGGCTGGCCGGTCAGTCGCGCGATCACCGCGCACAGGCAGGCCGGGCTGGCCGCCTGGGTTTCCTTGCCGCCAAAGCCACCGCCCATGCGGCGCATGTCGAGGACGATCTTGTGCATCGGCACGTCGAGCACTTCGGCGACCAGCTTCTGCACTTCGGTGGGGTTCTGCGTGGAGCAGTAGACGATCATGCCGCCGTCTTCGGTGGGCATCACCGAGGAGATCTGGGTTTCCAGGTAGAAGTGCTCCTGGCCACCGATGTGCAGGGTGCCCTGCAGGCGCTGCGGGGCGCTGGCCAGGGCGGCGGCGGAGTCACCGCGCTGGTGGGTGTGGCTGTCGAGCACGAAGTGCTTCTTGCGCAAGGCTTCGACCACGTCGAGCACCGGCTCCAGGTCCTCGTACTCGACGATCGCCGCCATCGCTGCGCGGCGTGCGGTTTCCAGGTCACGGGCAGCGACCGCGAGCACCGGCTGGCCAAAGAACTCGACCTTGTCGATGGCCAGCAGCGGGTCACCGGCGACCACCGGGCCGATGTCCTTGAGGCCAGGGATGTCTTCGTGGGTAATGGCGATGCGCACGCCCTCGAAGGCGTAGCACGGCGTGGTGTCGATGCGCAGGATGCGCGCATGGGCGCGGTCGGCGGTGCGCGCATAGACGTGCAACTGGTTGGGGAATTCCAGGCGGTCGTCGATGTACACCGCCTCGCCGGTCACGTGCTTGTCGGCGCTGTCATGCTTGACGCTGCGGCCGACCCCGGTGGTCAGGTCCTGGCGGAACAGCTCGGCCATCTCGGCCTGGCTCTTGACGGCGTGATGGTTAGACATAGGCGGTCACCCGGGTTTCGATGTGCGGCGATTGCAGTTCGATGAAGTACTTGCGCAGCAGGTTTTGCGCGGTCAGCAGGCGGTACTCCTTGCTCGCCCGGAAATCCGTGAGCGGGCTGAAGTCTTCGGCCAGCGCCTGGCAGGCACGCTCGATGCTGGCCTGGGTCCACGGCTTGCCGCGCAGTGCGGCTTCGCAGGCGCGAGCGCGTTTGGGGATCGCCGCCATGCCGCCAAAGGCGACGCGCACGCCGCTGACCACACCGTTTTCGATGCTCAGGTTGAACGCCGCGCACACCGCAGAGATGTCGTCGTCGAGGCGCTTGGAAACCTTGTACGCGCGGAAGGTCCAGTCGTCGGTCGCCCGCGGCACGATGATCTTCTCGATGAACTCGCTGTCCTGGCGTGCGGTGATGCGGTAGTCGATGAAGTAGTCTTCCAGCGCCAGGGTGCGCTGGCGCTGACCTTGACGCAGGACCACCTGGGCATCCAGGGCGATCAGCAGGGGTGGCGAGTCGCCGATCGGCGAGGCGTTGCCGATGTTGCCGCCGAGGGTGCCCTGGTTGCGAATCTGCAGCGAGGCAAAGCGGTGCAGCAGGGCGCCGAAGTCGGGGTATTCCTCGCTCAGCGCGCCGTAGCAGTCGGTCAGCGGGGTGGCGGCGCCGATCTCCAGGTGCGTGGCGCTCTTGTCGATGCGCTTGAGCTCGGCGACGCCGCCGACATAGATCATCACCGGCAAGGTCTTGTGGAACTGGGTCACTTCCAGCGCCAGGTCGGTACCGCCGGCCAGCAGCCGTGCCTCGGGGTGCGAACTGTAGAGGTCGGCCAGGTCGGCGACGGTCAGCGGCACCAGGCAGCGTTTGTCGCCGCTGTTCAGCTCGCCGGTCTCGGACGGCGCGATGGCCTTGAGGCGGGCGATGGTCTGCGCCTGCTGCGCATCGAACTGATCGCGGCAGGGCGTGGCGCAGCTCTGTTTGGCCGCGTCGAGGATCGGCCGGTAGCCGGTGCAGCGGCACAGGTTGCCGGCCAGGGCTTCCTGGGCCTGGTGCAGGTCAGGGCCGTCGCTGTTCTTCTGCAGGGCGAACAGCGACATGACGAAGCCTGGGGTGCAGAAGCCGCATTGCGAGCCGTGGCAATCGGCCATGGCCCGTTGCACGCTGTGCAGCTCGCCCTGGTGCTTGAGGCCCTCGACACTGATCAATTGCTTGCCGTGCAGCGACGAGACGAAGGTCAGGCACGAATTCAGGCTGCGGTAGCGCAGGCTGTCCTGGCCCTGGTCGTCCTGGGTCAGCTCGCCGACCACCACGGTGCAGGCACCGCAGTCGCCACTGGCGCAGCCTTCCTTGGTGCCGGGTTTGCCTAGGTGCTCGCGCAGGTACTGCAGCACCGTCATGTTCGGGTCCAGGGCGTGCTCATTACGCAGCTCCTGGTTGACGAGAAACTGGATCACGGGGAAGGCCTCGCAATGGTTTTATTGTTGTTCCGGCGGACTCTAAGCAGGCTTGTCCTGTTGGTCAATATTTTTCTGACCCAAAGGTCAAGAAATCATTCGCGCCGACGCTGCACCGCACAGGGCGCCTTTACTACAAGCATAGATCGCGCCGTGTAGCCGGTGGCTGAAACGCCGAATAAACCGCCATCCCCCTCTGCGCGACGCCCAGGCAAGTGCGCTACAATCCGCCCCTTGTGTCCAGTTCAATGATTTTGAAGGAAAACCATGACGTTCAAGGCGCCGGACAGTCTCTCCGAGCAAATCGCCGATTACCTGGCCGAGCGGATCATCCGCGGCGAGCTTGCACCAGGCGAGCGGATCCAGGAGCAGAAGGTCACCCAGGCACTGAACGTCAGCCGCGGCTCGGTGCGCGAGGCGTTGCTGATCCTTGAACGTCGCCATCTGATCGCCATCTTGCCGCGCCGTGGCGCCCACGTGACCACGCTCGACGAGCGCAGCGTGCGCAGCCTGTGTGCTCTTATGGGCGAGTTCTACATCCTGCTCGGCAACGCGGTTGCCCAACGATGGCGCACCGAGAGCGACCTGATGCCATTCATGGGCATTCAGCGGCGCTTGCAGGAGGCCCATGCCAGCACCGATATCAAGACCTTTGTCGCCGAAAGCTTCGCGGTGATGCGCGCGGCCTACCCGTTCGCCGACAACCCGTACCTGCAGGAAACCGTCGAAAACCTGCAGCCAGCGATGAGCCGCGCCTATTACCTGGCGCTGGACCAACGCCAGGCCAACATGCTCGACTACCTCGAGCTGTTCGACCGCCTGCTCGCCGCGGTCGTCGCCCGCGACCTGCCGCGCATCCGCGAAGTCCTGACTGCCTATTGCCAGCGCAGTTGCGAGCTGGTGCTGGCGGCGCTGGCGCGGACCTGACCGATGCGCCTCAAGTGCATTCGCCTGGCCGGGTTCAAGTCGTTCGTCGACCCGACCACGGTCAACTTCCCCAGCAACATGGCGGCGGTGGTCGGGCCCAATGGCTGCGGCAAGTCCAACATCATCGACGCGGTGCGCTGGGTGATGGGCGAAAGCTCGGCGAAAAACCTGCGTGGCGAGTCGATGACCGACGTCATCTTCAATGGCTCGACTAGCCGCAAGCCGGTCAGCCAGGCCAGCATCGAGCTGGTGTTTGACAACAGCGACAACACCCTGGTCGGCGAGTACGCCGCCTACGCCGAGATCTCGATCCGCCGCAAGGTCACCCGCGACGCGCAGAACACCTATTACCTCAACGGCACCAAGTGCCGGCGCCGCGACATCACCGACATCTTCCTCGGTACCGGCCTGGGGCCGCGCAGCTACTCGATCATCGAGCAGGGCATGATCTCCAAGCTGATCGAAGCCAAGCCTGAAGAACTGCGCAATTTCATCGAAGAAGCCGCCGGCATCTCCAAGTACAAGGAGCGCCGCCGCGAGACCGAGACGCGCATCCGCCGCACTCAGGAGAATTTGGCCCGCCTGACCGACCTGCGCGATGAGCTGGGGCGCCAGCTCGAGCGGTTGCATCGCCAGGCCCAGGCGGCCGAGAAGTACCGCGAATACAAGGCCGGCGAACGTCAGCTCAAGGCGCGCCTGTCGGCCCTGCGCTGGCGCGACCTGGACGCGCGCGTGCAGCAGCGTGCAACGGTTACCGGCGACCAGGAAGTGGCCTTCGAGGCGCTGGTGGCCGAGCAGCGCAACGCCGATGCCGGTATCGAGCGCCTGCGTGATGGCCATCACGAGCTGTCGGAGCGTTTCAACCAGGTGCAAGGGCGCTTCTATTCGGTTGCCGGTGACATCGCCCGGGTCGAGCAGAGTATCCAGCACGGCCAGCAGCGCCTGCGCCAGTTGCAGGAGGACTTCAAGGAGGCCGAGCGCACGCGCCTGGAAACCGAATCGCACCTGGGCCACGACCGCACCTTGCTGGCGACCCTCGGCGAAGAGCTGGCAATGCTCGAGCCCGAGCAGGAGATGACCGTGGCCGCTGCCGAAGAGGCGGCCGCTACGCTCGAAGAGGCCGAGCTGGGCATGCACGGCTGGCAGGAGCAGTGGGACGGCTTCAATACCCGTTCGGCCGAGCCGCGGCGTCAGGCCGAGGTCCAGCAGTCACGCCTGCAACAGCTTGAAACCGGCCTGGAGCGCCTGGCCGAACGCCAGCGCAAGCTCGGCGAAGAGCGCGATCAGTTGGGCGCCGACCCGCAAGATGCGGCCATGCTGGAGCTGGCCGAGCAGGTCGCCAGCAGCGAGCTGCTGCTCGAAGAGCTGCACCTCAGCGAACAGGAGGTGGTCGAGCGGCTCGAGGGCGTGCGCGAGCAATTGCAGCAAGCGACCCAGGTCCACCAGCAATTGCAGGGCGACCATCAACGCCTGGGCGGTCGCCTGGCGTCCCTCGAAGCCTTGCAGCAGGCTGCGCTCGAGCCTGCTGCCGGTGCCGTCGACTGGCTGCGTGCGCAGGGCCTGGAGCAGCGGCCAAAGCTGGCCGAGGGGCTGCGGGTCGAGCCCGGTTGGGAGCTGGCGGTGGAAACCGTGTTGGGCGCCGATCTGCAGGCCGTGCTGCTCGACGACTTCGCCAACCTCGATTTCACCGCGCTGGAGCAAGGCGAGCTGCGCCTGCTGCTGGCCGACGGTGAAGGTGCGCGACTGCCTGGCAGCCTGCTCGACAAGGTCGAGGGGCGCACCGACCTCAGCCACTGGCTGGGCCAGGTGCGTCCCGTTGAAAGCCTCGAACAGGCGCTGGCTCAGCGTGCCAGCCTCACTGCCGGGCAGAGCCTGGTCAGCCGTGACGGCTATTGGGTCGGTCGGCACTTTTTACGCGTTAGCCGCGGCGGCGAGGCCGAGGGTGGGGTGCTCGCCCGAGGTCAGGAAATCGAACGGCTGGCCCTGGAGCAAAGTGAGCAGCAAGCGCTGCTGGAGCAACAGCAGGAGCAACTCGAGACGCGCCGTGAGCAACAGCGCGACCTCGAAGAGCAACGCGAGCAACTGCGCCGTCGCAGCCAGGACGAAAACCGCCAGCACGGCGAGCTCAAGGCACGCCTGTCTGCCGGCCGTGCTCGCGCCGAGCAGTTGGAGCTGCGCCGCCGCCGGCTTGAGGAAGAACTGACCGAGCTGCAAGAGCAACGCGCCATCGAGCACGAGCAGCTGGGCGAAGCGCGGCTGATCCTGCAGGACGCGCTCGACCTCATGGCCCAGGACACCGAGCAGCGCGAGCAACTGTTGGCGCGCCGCGACAGCCTGCGTGAAGGCCTCGACCGGATCCGCCAGGAGGCCCGCCAGCACAAGGACCACGCCCATCAATTGGCCGTGCGCCTGGGCTCGTTGCGCGCTCAGCACGACTCCACCCGCCAGGCCCTGGAGCGTCTCGAGCAACAGGCCGCGCGCCTCAGCGAACGCCAGGAGCAGTTGAGCCTCAACCTGGAGGAGGGCGAGGCCCCGCAAGAAGAGCTGCGCCTGAAACTCGAAGAGCTGCTCGAGCGGCGCATGAGCGTCGACGAAGAGATGCGCCTGGCGCGCCTGCACATGGACGAAGCCGACCGCGAACTGCGCGACGTCGAGAAGCGCCGCAGCCAGGCTGAACAGCAGGCGTTGCTGCTGCGCGGCCAGTTGGAGCAGTCGCGCCTCGAATCGCAAGGCCTCGAGCTGCGCCGCACGACTCTGCAGGAGCAGCTGCTGGCCGATGGCTTCGACCTGCAAGGCGTGCTCGCCACGCTCGAGCCTGAAGCCAGCGAGCAGGGCACCGAGCAGGAGCTGGAGCAGATGGAAGCGCGTATCCAGCGCCTCGGCGCGATCAACCTGGCGGCCATCGAAGAGTACGAGCAGCAGTCCGAGCGCAAGCGCTACCTCGATGCCCAGGACGCCGACCTGGTCGAAGCGCTGGAGACCCTGGAAAACGTCATTCGCAAGATCGACAAAGAAACCCGCAACCGCTTCCGAGATACCTTTGATCAGATAAATGCCGGTTTACAGGCGCTTTTTCCAAAAGTTTTCGGTGGTGGCAGCGCTTACCTGGAACTGACGGGCGAAGATCTACTCGATACTGGGGTGACGATCATGGCGCGTCCGCCGGGCAAGAAAAACAGCACGATCCACCTGCTGTCCGGCGGCGAAAAAGCCTTGACCGCGCTGGCCCTGGTATTTGCCATCTTCAAGCTCAACCCGGCACCGTTCTGCATGCTCGACGAGGTCGACGCACCGCTCGACGATGCCAACGTCGGGCGCTACGCCCGGTTGGTCAAGGAGATGAGCGAGACCGTGCAGTTCATCTACATCACCCACAACAAGATCGCCATGGAAATGGCCGATCAACTGATGGGGGTGACGATGCACGAACCGGGCTGTTCACGTCTTGTAGCAGTTGATGTTGAGGAAGCAATGGCCATGGTTGACACCTGATGAGCGAAGTTACGGCGTTTTCCGCAGGTAAAACCGCCTGTCTTGTGCGACAGACGGTGTAAAGTTGCGTTAGGTCGTGCTAGCTTAATGTCACGTGTATTTTGCGTGGGTAAAACGCCTGTCAGAACATAGAGTTGGCGCCACGTGTTAAAGGGCTTTGAACCCTTTGTTTTCAAGCATATTTTTGATAGAGGCACGGGATTACATGGAAATCGGTCTGCGCGAGTGGCTGATCGTCATCGGCATCATTGTCATCGCCGGTATTCTTTTCGACGGCTGGCGTCGCATGCGTGGTGGCAAAGGCAAGTTGAAATTCCGTCTGGATCGCAGCTATTCCAACCTGCCCGAAGAAGAAGGCGGCGCGGAAGTGCTCGGCCCTGCGCGCGTGATGGACGACCAGCACCGAGAGCCGGCGCTGGACGAAACCGATTTGCCGTCGGTCAGCGCCACGCGTGAACGTGAGCGTGAAGCCAAGCCGTCCAAGGCGGCCAAGCAGCGCGGCAAGCGCAGTAACAGCGAGCCCCAGCAGGGCGACCTGAGCCTGGCAGCCGAGCCGCGTGAAGCCGACCTGTTCGCCGAGCCGGACGATGCCTACGAGACCGACAGCAACCGCAGCAGCGGTTTCGCCCCGTCGTCGACCGCGAGCAGCAGCGTCAAGGACCTGCCGCCGGCCGAAGAAGTGCTGGTGATCAGCGTCATCTCCCGCGACGAAACCGGCTTCAAGGGCCCTGCGTTGCTGCAGAACATTCTCGAAAGCGGCCTGCGTTTCGGTGAGATGGACATCTTCCACCGTCACGAAAGCATGGCCGGTCACGGCGAAGTGCTGTTCTCCATGGCCAATGCGGTCAAGCCGGGCGTGTTCGACCTGGACGACATCGACCATTTCAGCACCCGTGCGGTGAGCTTCTTCCTGGGCCTGCCGGGCCCGCGTCATCCGAAGCAGGCCTTCGATGTGATGGTCGCCGCCGCCCGCAAGCTGGCCCATGAGCTCAACGGCGAGTTGAAGGATGACCAGCGCAGCGTACTGACCGCGCAGACCATCGAGCACTACCGCCAGCGCATCGTCGAGTTCGAGCGCCGCGCGCTGACCCAGAAGCGTTGAGATAACCGCCCGGGCGGATCCTGCCTCGATCCTGCCCGTGATGATCCAAGCAAAAAGAGCAGCCCCGGGGCTGCTCTTTTGCTTTGCAAGAGAAGACGACCATGACTGCCGAATCCCGAATCCATCAGCTGCGCGCCGAGCTCGACCAGCACAACTACCGCTACTACGTGCTCGACGAGCCCAGCGTGCCCGACGCCGAGTACGACCGGCTGTTCAACGAGCTCAAGGCGCTGGAAGCCGAGCACCCGCATCTGGTGACGCCCGACTCGCCGACCCAGCGGGTCGGTGGCAGCGCGCTGGCCGCGTTCAGCCAGGTGCGCCATGAAGTGCCCATGCTCAGCCTGGGCAACGCCTTCGAGGAAAACGACCTGCGCGAGTTCGATCGGCGGGTGGTGGAAGGCCTCGACCAGCCCGGCGCGGTCGACTACAGCTGCGAGCCCAAGCTCGACGGCCTGGCGGTGAGCCTGCTGTACCGTGACGGCCAGCTGGTGCAGGGCGCCACCCGTGGCGACGGCAGCACCGGCGAGGACATCAGCAGCAACGTGCGCACCGTGCGCAACATCCCGCTCAAGCTGCAGGGCAGCGGCTGGCCGGCGGTGCTGGAAGTGCGTGGCGAGGTCTACATGAGCAAGGCCGGCTTCGACCGGCTCAATGCTACCCAGGCCGAAAGTGGCGGCAAGACCTTTGCCAACCCGCGTAACGCCGCCGCCGGCAGCCTGCGCCAGTTGGACTCGAAGATCACCGCCAGCCGCCCACTGGAGTTCTGCTGCTACGGCCTTGGCCAGGTGTCCGAGACCATCGCCGACAGCCACATCGGCATCCTCGAGCAGCTCAAGGCCTGGGGCCTGCCGATCAGCCGCGAGCTCAAGCACGCGGCCGGCATCGAAGAGTGCCTGGCCTATTACCAAGACATCGGCGCCCGGCGCAACGACCTGCCGTACGAGATCGACGGCGTGGTGTTCAAGGTCAACAGCCTGGCCTCGCAGCGTGAGCTGGGTTTCCGCGCACGCGAGCCGCGCTGGGCCATCGCCCACAAGTTCCCGGCGCTGGAAGAGCTGACCGAAGTGCTCGACGTCGAGTTCCAGGTCGGTCGTACCGGCGCGGTGACTCCGGTGGCGCGCTTGAAGCCGGTGAAAGTGGCCGGCGTGACGGTGTCCAATGCGACCCTGCACAACATGGACGAGGTCGCCCGCCTGGGCCTGCGCATTGGCGACACGGTGATCATCCGCCGCGCCGGTGACGTGATCCCGCAGGTCATGCAAGTGGTGCTCGAGCGCCGCCCAGACGATGCCCGCCCCGTGCAGGTGCCGACGGCGTGCCCGGTGTGCGGTTCGCAGGTCGAGCGCACCCAGCTGATCAAGCGCAGCAAGGGCAAGGAAACCACCAGCGAAGGTGCGGTGTACCGCTGCGTCGGCCGCCTGGCCTGCGCCGCCCAGCTCAAGCAGGCGATCATCCATTACGTGTCGCGCCGCGCCATGGACATCGACGGCCTGGGCGAGAAGAGCGTCGAGCAGTTGGTCGACGAAGGCCTCATCCGCTCGCCAGCCGACCTGTACAGCCTCACGTTCGAGCAGATCGTCGACCTCGAAGGCTTTGCCGAGGTGTCCAGCAACAAGCTGCTGGAGGCGATCAAGGACAGCAAGCGCCCGAGCCTGGCGCGCTTCATCTACGCCTTAGGCATCCCTGACGTCGGCGAAGAGACCGCCAAGGTCCTGGCGCGCTCGCTGGGCAGCCTGGCGCGCGTCCAGGTGGCGCTGCCGCAGATCCTGACGTATCTGCCCGACATCGGCCTGGAAGTCGCCCACGAGATCCACAACTTCTTCGAAGACGCGCACAACCGCGACGTCATCCAGCAGTTGCTCGACAGCGGCATGCAGTTGCAGGACGAAGGCGACCTGGCCCCCGAGTTCGCCGCCAGCACCACCCTGGCCGGGATGATCGCCAAGCTCGACATCGCCTCGGTCGGCCCCACTGGCGCTGAAAAGCTGGTGGCCAAGCTCGGCAGCCTCGAGCAGATCATCGCCGCCGACGGCATCGACCTGCGCCAGGCCTTAGCGGCCAAGCAGGCCGAAGCCGTGCGCGAGTTCTTCAAGGTCGAGGCCAACCAGCAGCTGGCCCGCGCCATCGAAGCGCAGCTGCGCGAATTCGGCATGCACTGGGAGAGCGAGAAGAAGGTGGTCGAAGGCTTGCCACTGGCCGGCCAGACCTGGGTGCTGACCGGTAGCCTCGAGCGCATGAGCCGCGACATCGCCAAGGACAAGCTCGAGAGCCTGGGCGCCAAGGTGGCCGGCTCGGTGTCGGGCAAGACCCACTGCGTGGTCGCCGGGCCGGGGGCGGGTTCCAAGCTGGCCAAGGCCAGTGAACTCGGGGTCAAGGTGCTGGATGAGGATGCGTTTATCGTCTTTTTGGGCGAGCAGGGCATCAGCGTTTGATGGGGTTGCGGGACAAGTCATTGAGAAATGATGGTTTTTTCTCCGTGAGGTGGTTGTAACTTCGTCTCAGAACGGTACAATGGCGCGGCTCGTCACATGGCGAGTAGCGTAGTGGTGGCCCCATCGGTCCCCCCGCAACGATTACCCGTTAACCTGGTCAGATCCGGAAGGAAGCAGCCACAGCGGGAACATCGTGTGCCGGGGTGTGGCTGGTGGGGCCGCCTCCATTCTGTAAGTCCTTAATTCTAAAGGGCTTTTTTCGCTAAAAATCTTGAAGTGGACCAGTGCTTAGGCATACCTAAGTGGTACACCATAAAGTCATTTTATCTCCCATCCTTCTCGTTTCTCAATCCCGACCAGCAGCAGCTTGTTTGGTGCGTCGCTATTGCTAATCAGTCTCGAAGGCGCTCAAGCGCTGTGTTTAAGGCATCTGCGTTCGTATCGAGAGCTTGTAGGGCAATCATCACGTTGTCGTGAACGTTGGTAGAGCCGCGTTGACGTACCCAGGTACTGATTTCCTCAATAGCCGCCCTTATGGCTAGCTGGTTGAGGTGCAGTAGTTCGAGGGTGTCGGCGGTAGTGGTGGCTTTGTCCATGTGTAGGCTCTGTAGGTTTGATGGTGTAAGCGTAAACCGTTTTTGCACGAAATTTAATTCCCCCCCCCCC
>NZ_UNOZ01000016.1 GCF_900536025.1 Pseudomonas reidholzensis | reverse complement strand
CCAACTTCCCGGTCATGACCTGTTTGAGTGGCGAGGCTTGCCCTGAAAGCGGCTACTGGAAAATCGTTTGGACCAGTTGGACCGAGCATGTTCGTTACTTTGAGCAAGGTGAGGTCATGCCCCTGCACTTGATGACTTGGCCGGAACCACGGTTATGGCCGCTTCGGGACAAGATTGTCCAACGTAATGAGCGCGTGAGGTGGGGGTTGCTCGGTTGAACATTCTGGTTAGGATTATCTGACGCGATGGGGGATCTAGCGGGCCTCATCGCGGGCAAGCCCGCTCCTACAGGGCTAGCGGCGGGATCGCTGTAGGAGCGGGCTTGCCCGCGATGAGGCCCGCACAGACACTAAAAAATCACTTGGACAGGTATTTCATCGCATCCTCGAGCCCCTGCAGGGTCAGCGGATACATCTTGTCCTCGACCAGGTCCCGCACCAGGTGGGTCGACGCGGTGTAATCCCAGGTCTGCCGGGGATACGGGTTGATCCACACGACCTTCTTGAATTTCTCCACGAAGCGCTGCATCCACACATACCCGGCTTCTTCGTTCCAGTGCTCGACGCTGCCCCCCGGCTGGGTGATCTCGTACGGCGCCATCGCCGCATCGCCGACGAACACCACCTTGTAGTCATCGCCGTACTTGTGCAGCAGGTCGAACGTGGCGAAGCGCTCCGACGTGCGCCGCAGGTTGTTCTTCCACACCGACTCGTACACGCAGTTGTGGAAGTAGTAGTACTCCAGATGCTTGAACTCGGTCTTGCAGGCCGAGAACAACTCTTCGCAGACCCGCACATGGGCGTCCATCGAGCCGCCGATATCGAACAGCAGCAGCAACTTGACCGTGTTGCGCCGCTCGGGGCGCATCTGGATATTCAGCAACCCGGCATCGCGCGCGGTGTGGTCGATGGTGCCGTCGATGTCCAGCTCCTCGGCCGCGCCCTGGCGGGCGAACTTGCGCAGCCGGCGCAGGGCCAGCTTGATGTTGCGCGTGCCCAGTTCGACCTGGTCGTCGAGGTTCTTGTACTCGCGCTGGTCCCACACCTTGACCGCCTTGCCCTGGCGCTGGCCGGCCTCGCCGACGCGGATGCCCTCGGGGTTGAAGCCGCCCGAGCCGAACGGGCTGGTGCCGCCGGTGCCGATCCACTTGTTGCCGCCGGCGTGGCGCTCCTTCTGCTCTTCGAGGCGTTTCTTGAATTCTTCGATCAGCTTGTCCAAGCCGCCCAGCGACTGGATCTGCGCGCGCTCTTCAGCGCTCAGCGAGCGTTCGAACTCCTTGCGCAGCCAGTCCTCCGGGATCAGCGCTTCGAGGTGCCGGTCGAGGTTCTCCAGGCCATTGAAGTAGGCCGAGAAGGCCCGGTCGAACTTGTCGAAGTGCCGCTCGTCCTTGACCAGGATGGTCCGCGCCAGGAAGTAGAACTCGTCCATGTCGGCGAACACCACCCGCTGCTGCAGGGCATTGAGCAGGTCGAGCAACTCGCGCACCGACACCGGCACCTTGGCCGCGCGCATTTCGTTGAACAGGTTGAGCAGCATGACCGGCTCCTGTCAGCGATTGCCGCGGCGGCTCATGAACGCCAGGCGCTCGAGCAACTGCACGTCCTGCTCGTTCTTCACCAGGGCGCCGGCCAGCGGCGGGATGGCCTTGGTCGGATCGCGCTCACGCAGCACCGCCTCGCCGATGTTGTCGGCCATCAGCAGCTTGAGCCAGTCGACCAGCTCGGAGGTGGACGGCTTTTTCTTCAGCCCCGGTACCTTGCGCACGTCGAAGAACACGTCCAGCGCTTCGCTGACCAGCGACTGCTTGATGTTCGGGTAGTGCACGTCGACGATCTTCTGCAGGGTGGCGCGGTCGGGGAAGGCGATGTAGTGGAAGAAGCAGCGGCGCAGGAAGGCGTCCGGCAGCTCTTTTTCGTTGTTCGAGGTAATGATGATGATCGGCCGCTGCTTGGCCTTGATGGTCTCGTCGATCTCGTAGACGTAGAACTCCATCTTGTCGAGCTCTTGCAGCAGGTCGTTGGGGAACTCGATGTCGGCCTTGTCGATCTCGTCGATCAGCAGGATCACCCGCTCTTCGGACTCGAAAGCCTCCCACAGCTTGCCTTTTTTCAGGTAATTGCGCACATCGTGGACCTTGTCCACGCCCAGCTGCGAGTCGCGCAGGCGGCTGACCGCGTCGTACTCGTAGAGACCCTGGTGGGCCTTGGTGGTGGACTTGATGTGCCAGGTGATCAGTTTGGCGCCGAACGACTCCGCCAGTTGCTCGGCCAGCATGGTCTTGCCGGTGCCGGGTTCGCCCTTGACCAGCAAGGGGCGCTCCAGGGTCACCGCGGCGTTGACCGCCAGCTTCAGGTCATCTGTGGCGACGTAGTCGCGGGTGCCTTCGAACTTCATTAACCGATCCTCTGCAGGGTGTCATTGAGGGCCTCTTCGCGGGCAAGCCCGCTCCCACAGGTTCTCCACACACCTTGAGGGCGGTGAAGGACCTGTGGGAGCGGGCTTGCCCCGCGAAGAGGCCGGCCCAGACAACGTTGTTTGAACTTGTAACCGACTATAACCCGGCCCCGGGCAGCTGCAAACGCAGACCGGGTATTCAGTCTCTGAATGGTGCGTCGCACTTGGCTTCAGTCGGAATCAGGCGCAGGCTGCTCATAACGTGCACTGAACGCCTGGACGAAGCCATTGCGCAGTATCTGCAAAAACGCCTCGAAGCCACTGATGTCCTGCTGGTGCACGCTGCCACTGAGCTCGACGCGGGTGGCGAACTGGTTTTTCGGCTGGTTTTTCAGCACGGTCTCGCTGGCCCCGACCACCGCCTCCCAGATCGAGCGGAAGAACCCCTTGTCCTTGGCTTGCACGTCCTGTTGCCAGTTGAACACGTCGACATCGCGCAGCAGCGGCTTGATATAGCCATTGAGCCGACCCTTCTCGGCCTGGGCCTCGATCACCACGTCGCCGTGGCCGGCATTGAAGTCGAACTTGCCGTAGGCGCTGGCGAAGTCGTTGAGGCGGCGCAGCTGGATGCCGGTGGCGCGCAGGCGAAACTCGAAGTCGTCGAAATCGCTGAAAGGATCGAAGGTGGCGCGGCTTTCCACCTTGGCGTCGCCCAGCAGCAGGGCGGTGCCTTCGAAGCTGGCGTCTCGCCGGCCCTTTTCGTCGCGCACGTTGGTCAGATTGCGGATGCTCGCCTCTAGCCGGGTCGCCTTGAGGTCGACCGGCGGTTTGGAATTGAAGTTGCGAAAGGTCAGGGTACCGTCGTCGATGCGCACTTCGTTGAGGGTGATCGGCAGCAGTTTGCCCAACTGCTGGCGCCAGTCGGTGCCGCGACCGGTCTGCGAGTTCTGCTTGTTGCCACCGTCGACGAAGTTCAGCTGCGGCCGCACGAACAGCACCTCGGCGACCACGGCGTGGTCATGCCACAGCGCATGCCAGCTCACCGACAGGTCGATCAACGGTGCATCGAGGAACGGCACCGGCACCTTGCCGGTGGTCTTGACGATCTTCAGCCCATTGATCTGGTAGGCGCCGCGCCACCAGGCGAGGTCGACGTCAGTCACCTGGCCGCGGTAGTCGCCCATGTCGGCGAGCTTGTCGTTGAGGTAGTCGCGCACCAGGTAGGGCAGGGCGATGTGCAGCGCCAGCAGGAGCACGACGAGGCTGGCCAGGGCGACCAGTGGCCAGCGGTAGCGGGCTTTCATCAACGGCTCTCCGATGCGGGTTGTCCGGTTGACCGCAGCCGCCGCCGGGGAGTTCGAACGGGCTTTACGCTCCTGGCCGGCAGGCTTACCCTTGAAGCTTTCCCCCGCTCGGTTAAGGACCCTGCCATGAGCCGTATCTACGCAGACAATGCCCATTCCATCGGCAACACGCCGCTGGTACAGATCAACCGCATCGCCCCGCGCGGGGTGACCATCCTGGCCAAGATCGAAGGGCGCAACCCGGGTTACTCGGTCAAGTGCCGGATCGGCGCCAACATGGTCTGGGACGCCGAGGGCAGCGGCAAGCTCAAGCCGGGCATGACCATTGTCGAGCCGACCTCGGGCAACACCGGCATCGGCCTGGCCTTCGCCGCCGCCGCCCGCGGCTACAAGCTGCTGCTGACCATGCCGGCGTCGATGAGCCTGGAGCGGCGCAAGGTGCTCAAGGCGCTGGGCGCCGAGCTGGTACTCACCGACCCTGCCAAGGGCATGAAGGGCGCGATCGAGAAGGCCAACGAGATCGTCGAGTCCGACCCTGCCACGTACTTCCAGCCCGGCCAGTTCGACAACCCGGCCAACCCGGCGATCCACGAGAAGACCACCGGCCCGGAAATCTGGAACGACACCGATGGCGCCGTCGATGTGGTGGTCGCGGGCGTCGGTACCGGCGGCACCATCACTGGCGTGTCGCGCTACATCAAGCACACCCAGGGCAAGCCGATCCTGTCGGTGGCGGTCGAGCCGGTGTCCTCGCCGCTGATCAGCCAGACCCTGGCGGGCGAAGAGCTCAAGCCCAGCCCGCACAAGATCCAGGGCATCGGAGCCGGTTTCGTGCCGAAAAACCTCGACCTGTCGGTGGTTGACCAGGTCGAAACGGTGACCGATGAAGAATCCAAGGCCATGGCCCTGCGCCTGATGCAGGAGGAGGGCATCCTCTGCGGGATTTCCTGTGGCGCAGCCATGGCCGCCGCCGTGCGCCTGGCCGAGAAACCGGAGATGCAAGGCAAGACCATCGTCGTGATCCTGCCGGACTCGGGCGAGCGTTACCTGTCGAGCATGCTCTTCGCTGACCTGTTCACCGAGCAGGAAAACCAGCAGTAAGGCGTGTCGGCGCTGACCGGGCGCAATGTCCGGCAGCGCGCTTTATTACAAAATCTTCAACATTGCTATCCGCCCCAAGTTGTTTTTACCCGGGGCGGATGGGTTTATGATGTTCGGCTATCTGCAAGTGATGGCCTGATTTCCTATTCCAAGGAGTGTTGCATGACCTTTTCCTTCGTCGCCAAGGCGGGAGTCCTGCTGGTATTTTTCGGCAGCGTGCTGTTCGTTCACTTGCGCGGCAAGGCGCGCCTGCCGGTGCTGCGCCAGTTCGTCAACCACTCGGCGCTGTTCGCCCCCTACAACAGCCTGATGTACCTGTTCTCCGGCGTGCCGTCCAAGCCCTACCTGGATCGCCAGCGCTTCCCTGAGCTGGACGTGCTCAAGGACAACTGGCAGGTCATCCGGGAAGAGGCCATGCGCCTGTTCGACGAGGGTTACATCCGCGCCGCCGAGAAGGACAACGACGCCGGCTTCGGCTCCTTCTTCAAGAAGGGCTGGAAGCGCTTCTACCTGAAGTGGTACGACAAACCGCTGCCGTCGGCAGAGGCCCTGTGCCCGAAGACCGTCGAACTGGTCAGCAGCATCCCCAACGTCAAGGGCGCGATGTTCGCCCTGCTGCCCGGTGGCAGCCACCTGAACCCGCACCGCGACCCGTTCGCCGGCTCCCTGCGTTATCACCTGGGCCTGTCGACGCCGAACTCGGACAACTGCCGCATCTACGTCGATGGCCAGCCGTATGCCTGGCGCGACGGTGAAGACGTGATGTTCGACGAGACCTTCGTGCACTGGGTCAAGAACGAAACCGACGTGACCCGCGTAATCCTCTTCTGCGACGTCGAACGCCCGCTCAACAGCCCGCTGATGACCCGCCTCAACCGCAAGGTCAGCGCCTTCCTCGGCCGCGCCACAGCGCCGCAGAACACCGATGACGAGCGTGTCGGCGGGATCAACCAGGCGTATGCCTGGAGCAAGCGCTTCAGCAACCGCATCAGTGGCCGGGTCAAGCAGTTCAAGCGGGCCAACCCCAAGGCCTACCGCATCCTGCGGCCGGTGCTGGCGGTGGTGGTTGCGTACTTGCTGTACCGCTGGATGTTCTGATTGTCCGGCCGCCCTTTCAAGTGGTTCTGAAATTGCGCTTGGCGTGAGCTCGCTGGGGCCGCTGCGCGCCCCTTTCGCGACACAAGGCCGCTCCCACATGGACGGCGCATTGAACAGAAATTGGACAACACGCCATCCTGTGGGAGCGGCCTTGCCGGGGCGCCGGACCGGTCGGAAAGGGCTGCGCAGCGGCCCCAGCGACCTCAAGCCAAGGACCGATTCAGGAAAAACCTGCTGATCGGACCTGCCCGGCGCGCTTGCCGCGGACGCCGGCCCCCGTCCAACTCACCTCACGCCGGTTCCAGCGCTTCGCTGACCTTGCCCCTGCTCATGTGCACCACCTTGTCCGCCGTGTCGAAATACCGATCATCATGCGAGATCACGATGATGGTCTTGCCCAGCCGCTTCAGGTCGGGCAGCAGCTCGGTATAGAACACCCGGCGGAAGGTCGGGTCCTGGTCGGCGGCCCACTCATCGAACACCAGCACCGGGCGGCGGTCGAGCCAGGCGTTGACCAGTGCCAGGCGCTTGCGCTGGCCGGTGGACAGGTCGGTGGTGGTGAAGGCGCCGTCGCGCACGCTGACCTTGTGGGCGATCTCCAGGCGCTCGAGGTAGCGGGTGGCGTCGCTGGGCAGGTTGTGCTCGTGCTCGGGCAGGTCATCGAACAGGTAGTAGTCGGCGAACACCGTGGTGAACAACTGGCGGTAATCGTCGAGCCCTTCGGCGTCGACCGCCTTGCCGTTGAGGCGGATCTCGCCCTGCTGGGGGGTGTACAGGCCTAGCAGCAGCTTGATCAGCGAGGTCTTGCCGCAGCCGTTTTCACCGACGATGAAAAGGATCTCGCCCGGCTCGATGCTGAGGTTGACCGGGCCGACCTTGAACGGCTCGCTGCCGTCCACCGCCGGGTAGGCGAACTCGACATTGCGCAGCTCGAGGTGGGCGCTGCTGGCCGGGACGGTCTGCTCTGCCGCTGGCTCGAGTAGCAGGTGCGGCTCGGGCGAGGAGAAGCGCTCGGACAAGTCGGCGATCCGCCGGAAGGCGATTTGCGCGCGGCCAAGGATCGGCAGGTTGCCGATCAGGGTTTCCAGCGGGCCCTTCATGTACAGCAGCACCAGCACGAAGCCGCTCATCACCGCCGGGTCGTTGCTCGGCCACAGCGATTGCAGGGCCAGGGTCAGGCCGATCACCACGAAGAACAGCATCGAGCCCAGGCTCTTGGCGATGACGAAGATGTTGATCGCGCGGATATGGGTGTCGGCAATGAAGTCGGCGGTGCCCTGGATATTGCGCGTCAGCATGGCGTGGCGGCGACGGCGGTTGATGCGCAGTTCCTTGGCGCCCTCGGCGATCGCCGAATAGTGCTTTTGCAGGTTGTCTTCGGCGTCGCGTGCGGCATGAAAGCCCGACGTGCCTTTTTGCCGCGCGATGTACTGCACCACGCTGCCGATGCCGATCGCCGCCAGGGTGATGAGGAAGATCGGCCACGACAGCCACGCCAGGTAGGCCAGGCAGCCGCTGACGGTGGTGATCGAGATCGCCAGCGGGGCGAAGGCGAAGGCGAAGTCGCTGATGGTGTCGACGTCGCGGGTCAGCACCGGGATCAGGCGGTGGGTGCGGTAGCGCTCGATCTGCTCGATCGGCGCGGCCAGCACCTTGGCGCCGAGGTCCTTGCGCAGCCGGGCGATGACCTTCTGGCCGACGAAGTTGGTGCCGCTGTCGGCGGCCACGCTGCTCACCAAGGCCAGCACGCAGAGGCCGGCGAACGCCAGGATCACCCCGCGGCCCATGCCGTCCGGCGCGTGCAGGCCCTGGTTGACGGTGGCCAGCAGGGCAGTGACGGAGAGGCCGCCGACGATGCCCAGCAGCACCGAAACGATGACCAGCGGACGGTAGGGTTTGAGCAGGCTCAGCAGTTCGCGGATGGCCCCGGGGGATGACGTTTTCATGAAGCGCGATCTCGGTGATTGAGGGGTGGAGGGTGGCGACATCGGGATGGCGCGGTGTCAGTCCGCGAGGGTCAAGGTGCCTTTCATCAAGGTGCTGTGGAACGGGTAGGAGCAGAAGAAGCTGTAGCCGGTGC
Organism: Pseudomonas reidholzensis; assembly: GCF_900536025.1. Lineage (GTDB taxonomy): Bacteria > Pseudomonadota > Gammaproteobacteria > Pseudomonadales > Pseudomonadaceae > Aquipseudomonas > Aquipseudomonas reidholzensis. Next base: position 20,612 of record NZ_UNOZ01000016.1, on the reverse strand, counting down.
CCGGTTTCAGCGCTGCCGTCTCGAAGGTCACGCTGGCCTGCTCGCCGCCGCCGATCAAGCGGGTATGGGCGATCACCCGGCGGTCGTCGGGCTTGACGTAGTCCTGGGTTTCGCCGGCTTTCAGGCCGTCGTCCAGGACGCCTTGCATGTCATCGGTGGTGCTCAGCACCCAGTTGTGGCCCATGACGTTCCTGGGCATTTCACCCGGGTGGGTGAGGTTCACGGTGAAGCGGCTGCAGGCCTTGGGCACGGCAATCGTGGTCTGGTCGAAGGTCATCTGGTCGGTGCCGTGGATGTCCACGGCGCAAGGCGCTGCGGACCAGGCGAAGGTCGGGGCCGTGGCGAGCAGGGCGAGGAGCAGGAGCTGGCGAGTCATGTACGGATCCTGGACGAAAAAGAGGTGCACCCCTTTCAAACGAAGCGAGCCGCGTCGGCTTTACCTGCCGCTGCCCGGTGCCGCACCCGGGTAGCCGTTGGCCGCCTTACTAAATCAGCTCTGTGGGCCTTCGTTTGACAGTTATCGCTCGACTGCCAGGACACCGCTCGACATGAATGCTGAACAGACGCTCAAGCTCGCCCGCCGTTTCATCGAACTGACGCCCGACAAGCGGCGCCTGTTCCTCAAGGCGTTGCAGGCCGAGGGCATGGACTTTGCCGTGCTGCCGATCCCGGCGGGGGTCGCGGTCGAGGCGCGCGACGGCCTGTCGTACGCGCAGCGGCGCATGTGGTTTCTCTGGCAGCTCGACCCGCAGGGCGCGGCGTACAACCTGCCGATGGCCGTGCGCCTGCAAGGTGAGCTGGACCTGAACGCCCTGCGCCAAGCCTTCGATGGCCTGGTGGCGCGGCATGAAACCCTGCGCACGCGATTCGTCGCCAAAGGCGATGACGTGTGCCAGCAGGTGGAGGCCGTGGCGCCGCCGCTGCAACTGCGCCAGGACGCCCTCGATCACCTTGCGGACGGTGAGCGCGACGCGGCGCTGGAGGCGATTGCTGAAGAAGAAGCGCTGGCACCGTTCGACCTGGCGAGCGGGCCGCTGTTTCGCGTGCGCCTGCTGAAGCTGGCCGAGCAGCAACACGTGCTGCTGCTGACCCTGCACCATATCGTCGCCGACGGCTGGTCGATGAACGTCCTCATCGAAGAGTTTCTGAGCCTCTATGACGCCGCCGTGGCGGGCACCGAGGCTGCGCTGCCGGACCTGCCGATCCAGTACCGCGACTATGCCTTGTGGCAGCGCAGCTGGCTCGAAGCGGGCGAGCAGGAGCGCCAGTTGGCGTACTGGCAGGACAAGCTGGGCGATGACCATTCGCCGCTGGAATTGCCCGTGGACCGGCCGCGTGAAGGCCGCCCGAGCTACCGCGGCGCGCGCCATGCGTTGGCTATTCCGGCAGCGCTCGGCGAGCGCTTGAAGGGCCTGGCCAGGCGTCATAACGTGACCCTGTTCATGGTCCTGCTGGCCGCCTTCAAGCTGCTGTTGCAGCGTTACAGCGGCCAGCCGGCGATCCGCGTCGGCGTGCCCATCGCCAACCGCAACCGCGCCGAAGGCCAGGGCCTGATCGGCTGCTTCATCAACACCCAGGTGCTGCACACCGAGATCGACCCACTGCTGGATGTCGCCGGGCTGCTGCAGCGCGTGCGCGAAACCGCCCTGGGTGCGCAGAGTCACCAGGACCTGCCCTTCGAGCAGCTGGTGGAAGCCCTGGACGTGCCGCGCAACGTGCAGAGCCCGTTGTTCCGCGTGCTGTTCAATCACCAGGCGCAGGTCGCCGACGTCGAGGCCATCGAGACCCGCTCAGGGCTGAGCCTGGCACCGATCACCCTGGAAAAACACAGCGCCCGTTTCGACCTGGCGCTGGACACCCATGAGCGCGGCGGGCAGCTGCACGCCGCCTTCACCTATGCCCTGGATGTGTTCGACGCGGCGACCGTCGAGGTCTTGAGTGAGCAATGGCTTGCCTTGGTCGAGGCGCTCGCGGCCGACACTGCCCAGCCGCTCGGCGAGGTGGCGTTGCCGGGCCTGGCCGAGGCTGTGGCCGGGGAGGCCGAGCAGCCGGGCGAAAGCCTGCTGGTGCATCAGCGCTTTGAACAGGCTGCCCGCGCTTACCCAGCGCGCGCTGCTGTCTTTGCGGCAGGCCAAACGGCCAGCTATGCCGAGCTCGACGCCCAGGCCGAGGCCATCGCCCAGGCGCTGCTCGCTGCGGATGTGCGGCCGGATACCCTGGTTGGCGTGGTCGCCGATCGCAGCGTGGGCATGCTCGCGAGCATCCTCGGGGTGCTCAAGGCCGGCGCCGGCTACCTGCCTCTGGAGCCCGAACAACCTGACGAGCGCCTGGTGTTCATGCTCGCCGACAGTGACACCCGGCTGCTGCTGGCGCCCAGCACCTGGCCGGTCGAGTTGCCCGCCAGCGTGCGCCGTGTGCACTGGGATCAGCTGCCGGGTGAAGTTGGTGCACCGGCGCCTGTCGCCGTGGCGCCGGGCAACCTGGCCTATGTGATCTACACCTCGGGCACCACCGGCCAGCCGAAAGGCGTGGCCGTCAGCCATGCGGCGCTGGCCAACTACGTCGATGGCATTGGCGCGCGCTTGCCGTTGCCCCGTATCGACAGCCTGGCCCAGGTGTCGACGCCAGCGGCCGACCTTGGCCACACGATGCTGTTCGGCGCCCTGTGCAACGGCAAGACCCTGCACCTGCTGCTGCGCGAGCAGGTGCTCGATGCCGAAGGCTTCGCGGGCTACCTCAGCGAGCACCGGGTAGACGCCCTGAAGATGGTGCCGTCGCACCTGGAGGCCATGCTGGTCGCGGGCCGCGCAGCGTTGCCGGGTCAATGCCTGGTGCTGGGCGGTGAGGCCATCAGCGACAGCCTGCTGGCGCGGATCCGCGGCCTGGCCCCGGAGCTGGCGCTGTTCAACCATTACGGCCCGACCGAAACCACGGTCGGTGTGCTGGTCGCCGACCTGCACTATCACGTCACGCTCGGCCAACCCCTGGCCAACAGCCGCGTGCGGGTGCTCGACCAGAGCCTGCAACGGGTACCGGCCAAGGCCAAGGGCGAGCTGTACATCGGTGGGGCCGGCCTGGCCCGTGGCTACCTGGGCCGTGCGGCGCTGACCGCCGAGCGCTTCGTGCCGGACCCGACCAGTGCCCACGGCGAGCGTCTGTACCGCACGGGCGACTGGGTACGCCTGGATGGCGCTGGCGAACTGCGCTTCGCCGGGCGCATGGATGGTCAGGTGAAGATCCGCGGTTACCGGGTCGAGCTGGCCGAGATCGAAAACCAGCTGCGCGTGCTGGCCGGTGTCGCCAATGCCCTGGTCCGTGTCAAAGGCGACGCCGCCGCGCTGCAACTCGCGGCCTACCTGGTGCCGAGCGCGCCTCAGGCTGATCTGCAAGCCTGGCAGGAAAGCCAGCGCGCGATCCTCAAGGCGCGCCTGCCGGAGCACATGCTGCCGACCTACCTGCTGGCCCTGGAGCGCCTGCCGGTCACCGCCAACGGCAAGGTCGACCTCAAGGCATTGCCCGAGCCGGTCGCCAGCAGCGTCGCCTACCAGGCGCCGGTCACACCGCTGCAGCAACAGTTGGCGCAGATCTGGGCCGAGGTGCTGCAGGTCGAGCAGGTCGGCCTGAGCGACAACTTCTTCGCCCTCGGCGGCCACTCGCTGCTGGCGACCCAGGCCGTGTCGCGGGTGCGCAAGCGCCTGGGCCTGGACATCCCGCTGCGCAGCCTGTTCGACACCGTCGACCTGCAGGCCTTCGCCGAGGAGGTGGGCGCCAGTGAACAAGGGCAGGGCCTGGAGATCGAAATCCTCGACCGCCAGCAGCCGCTGCCGGTGTCGCGTTCGCAGAACCGCCAGTGGCTGTTCTGGAAGCTCAACCCCGAGAGCCTCGCCTACAACACGCCGATGGCGGTGCGCATGCACGGCAGCCTCGACCGTGGCGCGCTGCAGGCTGCGCTGGATGCGCTGGTGGCCCGCCACGAATCGCTGCGCACGGTGTTCGTCGAGGCCAACGGCTTGCCGTGGCAGCGCATCCTCCCGGCCGCAGCGGTGCCGATCGGCTTCGAAGACATCAGCGGCCAGGACCAGGCCGCGCAGATGCGCAAGCTGGAAGCACAGGCCTTCGCCCCGTTCGATCTCGAGCACGGGCCGCTGCTGCGCGCGCGCCTGTTCAAGGTCGACGCGCAGGAGCACCTGCTGTCGCTGACCCTGCACCACATCGTCTCCGACGGCTGGTCGATGAGCCTGATGGTGCGCGAGTTCGCCGCCGCCTATAACGCCGCCGCCAGCGGCCAGGTGCAGGCCATCGAGCCGTTGCCGGTGCAGTACGCCGACTTCGCCGCGTGGCAGCGCAAATCGCTCGAAGGCGGCCAGATGCAGGCCCAGATCGACTACTGGAAAGGGCGCCTGGAAGACGACTTCGAGGTGCTCGAACTGCCCGCTGACCGGCTTCGCCCACAGGTCAAGAGCTACCAGGGCAGCCGCTTCGACGTGCGCCTGCCGCTGGCCCTCACCGAACGCCTGCGGGCCATCGCGGTCGCCTCCAACGCCACGCTGTTCCACGTGTTCCTGGCGGCTTACGCGATCGTCCTGGCGCGCTACAGCCGCAAGGACACGATCAACATCGGCGTGCCGGTAACCAACCGCAACCGGCTTGAGCTGGAGGGGCTGATCGGCTTCTTCATCAACGTGGTGGTGGCACGCATCGGCGTCGACGCCAGCCAGCCGTTCCCGCAGCTGCTGGCCGCCCTCAAGGAAACCACCCTGCAGGCCCAGGCCAACAAGGACGTGCCGTTCCTGGAGGTCGCCGAGGCGCTGTACCCGGACCGCGACCAGGGGGTGAACCCGTTCTTCCAGGTGCTCTACAACCACCTGCGTGACCTCGGCGAGCAGGTCTCCAGCGATGCCCTGCACGGGCTGCGGGTCTTTGAGGTGGACCTGCTCGAGCAGTCTGCCCAGTTCGACATCTCGCTGAACACGTTGGAACGCTCCGATGGCGTCACCGCGTCGTTCAACTACTCCACTGATCTGTTCGACGCCGCGCGCATCGAGCGCATGGCCGGCCATTGGCAGGCCTTGCTCGAGGCCATCTGCGCCGCGCCGCAGCGCTGCATCGCCGAGCTCGACTTGCTCGGCACTGCCCAGCGCCAGCAACTGCTGCAGGCCTGGAACCCGGCACCACAGGCTTCCAGCGGTTTGTGCGCCCACCAGTTGATGGAGCGCCAGGCGCGCCTGCGTCCGGATGCCGTGGCGCTGGTGTTCAACGACGAGCAGCTGACCTACGCCGAGCTCGACCAGCGCAGCAACCAGCTGGCCCACCGCCTGCGCGAGCTGGGCGTTGGCCCTGATCGCCTGGTCGGCGTGGCCGTCGAACGCGGGCTGGGCATGGCGCTGGCGCTGATCGCCATCCACAAGGCCGGTGGCGCCTATGTGCCGCTGGACCCGGACTATCCGCAAGAGCGCCTGGCCTACATGGTCGAAGACAGCGGCATCGGCCTGCTGCTGGCCGACCGTGCCTCGCGCCAGCGCTTGCAGGCCGGGCAACAGCTGCCGTACGTCGAAGTCGAGCCCGGCACGCAGTGGCTGCAGGGCTGGTCGGCCGAGCCGCTGCAGAACCTGGCCGGCCCGGACAACCTGGCCTACGTCATCTACACCTCGGGCTCGACCGGCATGCCCAAGGGCGTCGCCATCGCTCACCATGCGCTGTCGGTGTTCTGCCAGGTGGCCAGCGACTACTCGCGCATAAGCTGCGAAGACCGCGTGCTGCAGTTCGCCACGTTCAGCTTCGACGGCTTCATCGAGCAGTTCTTCCCACCTCTGGCTCAAGGCGCCTGCGTGGTCTTGCGCGACCTGCGCCTGTGGGACACCGCCACCTTGCTGGACGAGATCGTCCGCCATCGGGTGACCGTGGCCGACCTGCCGGCCGCCTACTGGCGCCTGCTAGCACTCGAGCGCCGGGCGCCCGAGGCCTACGGCCGCCTGAAACAGATCCACGTCGGCGGCGAAGCCGTGCCCGAGGATGCGCTGCGCGCCTGGCTGGCCGACGGCCCGCCCGCGGTGCGCCTGCTTAACACCTACGGCCCCACCGAGGCCACGGTGGTCGCGACTACCTACGACTGCTCGCAACTGACCGCCGAGCAGATCAGCCTGGTCGGCGTGCCTATCGGTCGCGCGCTGCCGGGGCGCACCCTGTATGCCCTGGACGACGGCCTGGCGCCGACCCCGGTGGGCGTCTCGGGAGAGCTGTTCATCGGCGGCACAGGCGGCCTGGCGCGGGGTTACCACCAGCGCCCATCGCTGACCGCCGAGCGCTTCGTGCCTGACCCGTTCGACCCGGTCGGCGGCGGCCGGTTGTACCGCAGTGGCGACCTCGGCTACTACGACGAGCAGGGCCAACTGGCTTACCGCGGGCGGGCCGACCATCAGGTCAAGGTGCGCGGTTTCCGCATCGAGCTGGGTGAGATCGAACAGGTCCTGCGGGCGCATGGTGATGTCCGTGAAGCCGCGGTGATCGCCATCGACCTGCCCAGCGGCAAGCAACTGTGCGCCTACGTGGTGCCCGCCGAGGGCGCCGTCGACGACCTGCGCGGGGCGCTCAAGCAGTACCTCAAGGCCAGCCTGCCGGACTACATGATCCCGGCCTACCTGGTGAGCCTGGCGAGCATGCCCCTGACACCGAGCGGCAAGCTCGACCGCAAGGCCTTGCCACTGCCCGACCCGAACCAACCGCAGCACGCCTACCAGGCGCCCGAGAGCGAGCTGCAACAGCAGTTGGCGCAGATCTGGGCGCAGCTGCTCGACGTACCCCGGGTCGGCCTCGCCGACAACTTCTTCGAGCTGGGCGGTCACTCCCTGCTGGCGGCGCAGGCGGTCTCGCGGATCAACGTCGAGCTCGGCCTCGACGTGCCACTGCGGCTGATCTTCGCCCACCCCGAACTGCGCGCGTTCGCCCAGGCGTTGGCCGAACAGGGCCTGTCACTGAGTGACGACGGCTTGAGCGATATCGAAAAAATGATGAACGAATTCACAGAGGCCTGACATGGAACTCACTGCAGCACAACGCATTGCACAACGCTTCGTCGGCCTTCCCCTCGAACAGCGCAAGCAGATCCTCGACAAGATGCAGGCCTCCGGGCAGAGCTTCCGCCTGCTGCCGATCGTCCCCGCGCGCCAGGGCCTGACGCGCATCCCGTTGTCGTTCGCCCAGCAGCGCCTGCTGTTTCTCTGGCAGCTGGAGCCGGACAGCTCGTTCTACAACGTGCCGATGGCCGTACGCCTGAACGGCGCGCTCGACCTGAGCCTGCTGCAACAGGCGCTCGACGCCCTGGTGAGCCGGCACGAGTCGCTGCGCACGCGGCTGGTGGCGGAGGAGGGTGAGTTCCATCAAGTCATCCTCGACGCCGACACACTGCCGGTGGAGCGGGTCGAGTTCGCGGACGGGCAGGACCCAGCCGCGTTGAGCGCGGCCGTCGACGCCGAGCTGGCGCGCCCGTTCGACCTGCTCGCCGAGCCCTTGCTGCGGGTCAAGCTGTTGCGTCTGGGCGCCGATCAGTACCTGTTGACCCTGTGCATGCACCACATCATCTCCGATGGCTGGTCGAGCGACCTGCTGGTGCAGGAGTTCATCCAGCTGTACAGCGCCCTGGCCGAAGGCAAGACTGCCGAGTTGCCGGCGCTGCCGATCCAGTATGCCGACTACGCGATCTGGCAGCGCGCCTGGCTGGAAGCCGGCGAAGCCGAGCGCCAACTGGCCTACTGGCAAGCCCAGCTGGGCGACGAGCAGCCGCTGCTGAGCCTGCCGCTGGACCATGAACGGCCGGCCACCCCGAGCTATCGCGGCGCCGTGGTCAAGCTGCAGATCGCCGCCGAACAGGCCGAGGCGCTGCGGGCGCAGGCGCGCAAGGGCGGACAGACCTTGTTCGGCCTGATGCTGGCGGCCATGGCCGTGGTGCTGTCGCGCTACAGCGGCCAGTCCGATATCCGCATCGGCGCACCGAACGCCGGGCGCAACCGTCAGGAGCTGGAGGGCCTGATCGGCTTCTTCATCAACACCCAGGTGCTGCGCGTGCAGGTCGACGAACGCGCGACTTTCGCCGAGCTGCTGGAGCAGGTCAAAGCGGTCATCGGCGGCGCCCAGTCGCATCAGGAGCTGCCGTTCGAGCACCTGGTCGATGCCTTGCTGCCCGAGCGCAACCTGGCGCACAACCCGCTGTTCCAGTTCAAGATCAACCAGCATGTGGCCGGCAGCCAACCGGCGCGCAAACGCCTGGGCTCGCTGGAAGTGGAGAGCTTTGCCCGTGAAGGCGGCGATGCCCGCTTCGACCTGGCCTTCGACTTCTCCGACAAAGCGGACGGCATCGAGGGCTACTTCACCTACGCCACCGACCTCTTCGAAGCGGCCACCATCGAGCGCCTGGCGGCCTCGTTGCGCAAGGTGCTGGAGGTGCTGACCCAGGCCCCCGAGCAACCGATCCTGGCCCACCTCGAAGCCCCCGTCAGCGCGCAGGCCAGCCTGCAACACTACCCGCACAGCGATATCCTCGCCCTCTGGCAGCAGGCCAGGCCGCTGGGCCAGGCCCAGGGTGGCGTGCGTGCCGGCGAGCGCTTCATGACTCAGGCCGGGCTCGAAGCCGAGTCCAACCGCCTGGCCGCGTACCTGCGCCAGCGCGGGGTAGGCGTCGGCAGCATCGTTGCGCTGTGTCAGACGCGTTCGATCGAGTGGGTCACGGCCTTGCTGGCCGTGCTCAAGACCGGCGCCGCCTACCTGCCGCTGGACACCCAGCAACCGCAGGAGCGCCTGCACCAGCTGATTGCCGACAGTGGCGCGGCGGTGCTGCTGCACGAGCCGGGCGACAGCCGTTTCAGTGGCACCCGCGGCCTCGAGGTGATCGCCTTTGACCCGCTCACCTGGACAGGCTGCAGCGCCAGCCCGGTGGCCGTGTTGCTGCACCCCGAGCAGCCCGCCTACCTGATCTACACCTCCGGCTCGACCGGTCAGCCGAAAGGCGTGGTGGTCAGCCACGGCGCCTTGGCCAGCTACGTCCAGGCGGTGCTGGAGCGCCTGCAGTTGCCGGCCGAGGCGAGCATGGCCATGGTCTCCACCACCGCGGCCGACCTTGGCCATACCGTGCTGTTCGGCGCCCTGGCCTCGGGGCGCCTGCTGCACCTGCTGCCGCACGAGTTGGCATTCGATCCGGATGGTTTCGCCGCGTACATGGCGCAGCACCAGGTCGGCGTGCTGAAACTGGTGCCGAGCCATCTGCAGGGCCTGCTGCAAGCTGCGCGTGCGGCCGATGTGCTGCCCGCCCATGCGCTGATCCTGGGCGGCGAAGCGTGCGCCTGGAGTGTGCTGGACAAGGTTCGTCAGCTTCGCCCCGCGTGCCGCGTGATCAACCATTACGGGCCGACCGAAACGACGGTTGGCGTGTTGACCCACGAGCCGCATGAGCGCCTGGCCGGGTGCCGCACGGTGCCGGTCGGTCGGCCGCTGGGCAACGCCTGCAGCCGCGTGCTGGATGCCTACCTCAACCCGCTCGCGCCGCACGTTGCCGGCGAGCTCTACCTCGGTGGCCAAGGCGTCGCCCAGGGTTATCTCGGGCAGCCAGCGCTGACCGCCGAGCGCTTCGTGCCGGCAGCGGACGGTGCTCGCCTGTACCGTACCGGCGACCGTGCCCGCCTCAGCGCCGAAGGCCTGGTCGAATTCATCGGCCGCGCCGATGACCAGGTGAAGATTCGCGGTTACCGGGTCGAGCCGGGCGAAGTCGGCCGGGTGCTCGCCAGCCTCGCCGACGTCAACGACGCCGTGGTCCTCGCGCTGCCGCTCGAAGGTGACAGCGAGCGCCTGCAACTGGTGGCGTATGCCGTGGTTTCAGACGGGGTCACCGTCCCATCGCTGCAAGCGCAACTGCAGGCCTGCCTGCCCGACTACATGGTGCCCGCGCAGATCGTTCTGCTCGAGCGCTTGCCATTGACCGCCAACGGCAAGCTCGACAAGCGCGCCCTGCCAGTCCCGGGTGCCGTCAGCCGGGGCTATGTGGCGCCGGTCGGCGAGATCGAAGAGAAGCTCGCCGCCGTCTGGGCCGATGTGCTCAAGCTGGAGCGGGTCGGCACCGGTGACAACTTCTTCGAGCTGGGCGGCGACTCGATCCTCAGCCTGCAGATCATTGCCCGGGCCAAGCGCCAGGGCATCAAGCTCAGCCCCAAGCAACTGTTCGAGCAGCAGACCATTGCCCAGTTGGCCGCGGTCGCCAAGCGCGTCGAAGCCAAGCCGCCGGCCGCCGCGCCGGTGGACGCCGCGACCCTCGGTGAAGCGGTACTGTTGCCTGCTCAGGCACGCTTCTTCGAAATGGACATCGCCCAGCGCCAGCACTGGAACCAGTCGGTGCTGCTCAAGTCGACCGCGCCATTGCAGGTCGAGCACCTGGAGGCCGCGCTGCGCGCCGTACTCGCCCAGCACGATGCCCTGCGCCTGCGCTTCAGCCACCACGAAGGGCAATGGCAGGCCCGCTTCCAGGTCGCCGACAGCACGCCATTGCTGCGTCAACGCGCCCTGGCCGACCTCGCCGAGCTGGACGCCGCGGGCCAGCAGGTGCAAGCCAGCCTCGACCTCGAGCAGGGCCCGCTGCTGCGCGCCGAGCTGTTCGACATCGCCGGCGGCGAGCAACGGCTGCTGCTGGTGGTCCATCACCTGGTGGTCGATGGCGTGTCCTGGCGGGTGCTGCTGGAAGACCTGCAAGAGGCCTATCAGCAACGTGTGCAGGGCAAGCCTGTGGCGCTGCCGGCCAAGACCAGTTCTGTCAAGACCTGGGCCGAGCGCCTGGTCGCCCACGCCACCCGCCCCGCGCTCGAGGCCCAGGCCGACTACTGGCTGCAGGCCGTCGATCACAGCGCCCCGCAGCTGCCGCGTGACAACCCCCAAGGCAGCCTGGACAACCAGCATGCCCGTACCGCCGCCTCGCGACTGAATGCCGAGCACACCGCCAAGCTGCTCAAACAGGCCCCGGCCGCCTACCGCACGCAGATCAACGACCTGCTGCTGACTGCCCTGGCACGCACCCTGTGCCAGTGGAGCGCGCAGCCCGAGGTGCTGATCCAGCTCGAAGGCCACGGCCGCGAAGACCTCTTCGACGACATCGACCTCAGCCGCACCGTGGGCTGGTTCACCAGCCTGATCCCGGTGCGCCTGGCGCCCCAGGCAGAGCTCGGCCAGTCGATCAAGGCGATCAAGGAGCAACTGCGCGCCGTGCCCGACAAAGGCATCGGCTACGGCCTGTTGCGCTACCGCGGCGCACCGGCGATCCGCGAGCAGCTCGGCCGTGGCGCCCAGGCCCAGGTCACCTTCAACTACCTGGGCCAGTTCGACGGCAGCTTCAGCACCGCCGAGGGCGCGCTGTTCAGCCCCAGCGGCGAGAGCGCCGGCCGCACCCAGTGCGCCGGTGCGCCGCTGGGCAACGACCTGAGCATCACCGGCCAGGTGTATGGCGGTGAGCTGTTCCTGGAATGGACCTACAGCGCAGACGTTTACCAGCCCGCCACTATCGACGGCCTCGCCCAGGCCTTCGAGCAGGCCCTGGCCGACGTGGTCGAGCATTGCTGCCAGGCCGAGCACCAGGGCGTCACGCCTTCGGACTTCCCCCTGGCACGGCTCACCCAAGCCCAGCTGGACAGCCTGCCGCTGGCGGCCGGGCAGATCGACAACCTCTACCCGTTGTCGCCGATGCAGCAAGGCATGCTCTTCCACACCCTCTACGAGCAGCAGGCCGGCAACTACATCAACCAGCTGCGGGTGGACGTCGACGGCCTGGACGTGCAGCGCTTCGAGCAGGCCTGGCAGACCGCGCTCGATGCCCATGACATCCTGCGCAGCGGCTTTGTCTGGCAGGGTGACCTGGAACAGGCAGTACAAGTGGTGCGCAGCACCGTGCAACTGCCGCTGAGCCTGCATGACTGGCGCGGCCAGCCGGCGCTCGAGCAGGCCCTGCAGACCCTGGCCGAAGGCGAGCGGCAACGCGGCTTCGTGCTCGATGAGGCGCCGCTGTTGCGCCTGCAACTGGTGCGCACCGGCGACAGCCGCCATCACCTGATCTACACCAACCACCACATCCTCATGGACGGCTGGAGCACCTCGCGCCTGCTCGGTGAAGTGCTGCAGCGCTACGCCGGCGTCGCCATCCCGGCCCCGGCCAGCCACTACAGCGACTACATCGGCTGGTTGCAAAGCCAGGACGGCGCCGTCGCTGAAACCTTCTGGAAGGGCCAGTTGGCCCACCTCGAGGAACCGACCCGCCTGGCCCAGGCCCTGCGCAGCGGCGCAGAGCACCACGGCAGTGGCTACGGCGAGCAGCGCCTGGCCTTCGACCGCGAGCAGACCGCCCAGCTCGAAGCCTTTGCCCGGGCCAACCGGGTCACGGTCAACACCCTGGTCCAGTCCGCCTGGTTGCTCTTGCTGCAACGCTGCACCGGCCAGGCCAGCGTCTGCTTCGGCGCCACGGTGGCCGGCCGCCCGGTCGACCTGCCGGGCGTGGAAGAGCAGATCGGCCTGTTCATCAACACCCTGCCGGTGATCGGCGCCCCGCGTGCCGAGCAGACGGTGGGCGAGTGGATCGGCCAGGTCCAGGCGACCAACCTGGCGCTGCGCGAGTTCGAGCACACGCCGCTGTACGACGTGCAGCGCTGGGCGGGGCAGGGCGGCGACGCGCTGTTCGACAGCCTGCTGGTGTTCGAGAACTACCCGATCTCCGATGCGCTGCAGCAAGGCGCACCGGCGGGCCTGCGGTTTGGTGACGTCGCGGTACAGGAGCAGACCAACTACCCGCTGACGCTGGTGGTCGAGCTGGGCGCGACCTTGTCGATGCAGTACAGCCACGACCGCAGCGTGTGGAGCGACGCGTCTATTGGCCAACTGGCGGGGCACTTTGCCCAACTGCTGGGTGCGCTGGTTCGGGACGCGGATGCACGGGTGGGTGAATTGCCGCTGTTGGCGCAGGCTGAACAGCAGCTGATCGTGCAGGACTGGAACCGTACCCAGGCCAGTTTCCCTGACCAACGCAGCATTCATCAGCTGATCGAGGCGCAGGTGTTCGCGGCGCCGGATGCACCGGCGCTGGCGTTTGGCGAGCAGACGCTGAGCTATGGCGAGTTGAATCGTCGGGCCAACCAGCTGGCGCACAAGCTGGGTGAGTTGGGTGTCGGGCCGGATGTGCTGGTGGGCATCGCCATGGAGCGCAGCCTGGAGATGGTCATTGGCCTGCTGGGCATCGTGAAGGCCGGCGGTGCCTATGTGCCGCTGGACCCTGAGTACCCGCAGGACCGCCTGAGCTACATGTTCGAAGACAGCGGCATCGCCCTGCTGCTGACCCAGTCCCACCTGCGCGATGCCCTGCCGATCCCGGCGGGCCTGCAGAGCCTGGACCTGGATAGCCAGGATCTGACCGGCTACAGCGACAGCAACCCAGGCGTCGACGTGGCCCCGCTGAACCTCGCTTACGTGATCTACACCTCCGGCTCCACGGGCCGCCCGAAAGGTGCGGGCAACAGCCATCAGGCCTTGGTCAACCGTCTGTGGTGGATGCAGAAAGCCTATGGCCTGGATGCCAGCGACAGCGTGTTGCAGAAGACCCCGTTCAGTTTTGATGTCTCGGTGTGGGAGTTCTTCTGGCCGCTGCTGACCGGTGCTCGCCTGGTCATGGCCCTGCCGGGTGCGCACCGTGATCCGCAACTGCTGGTCGACACCATCAACCAGTACGGCATCAGCACGCTGCACTTCGTACCCTCGATGCTGCAGGCGTTCATGACCCATGAAGCGGTCGAGACGTGCCGCAGCCTCAAACGCGTGGTGTGCAGCGGTGAGGCGCTACCGGCCGAGCTTGCACGCCAGACCTTGGAGCGCTTGCCAGCGGCGGGCCTGTACAACCTGTACGGGCCGACCGAAGCGGCGATCGACGTGACCCATTGGACCTGCCGAGCGGATGAGAGCATCAGCGTGCCGATTGGCCAGCCGATCGACAACGTCAAGACCCATATCCTCGAGGGTAGCTTGCAGCCGGCGGTGCTTGGCAGTGCTGGCGAGCTGTACTTGGGTGGGGTGGGGCTTGCTCGCGGCTATCACCAGCGACCGTCGTTGACTGCCGAGCGGTTCGTGCCGGATCCGTTCGACGACCAGGGCGGTCGTCTGTATCGCACGGGCGACCTGGCGCGGTACAGCGCCGATGGCGTGATCGACTACGCCGGGCGGATTGACCACCAGGTGAAGATCCGCGGTCTGCGTATCGAACTGGGCGAAATCGAGGCACGGCTGCTGGAGCTGCCGAGTGTGCAGGAGGCGGTGGTGCTGGCTTTGGACGGGCCAAGCGGCAAGCAGCTAGTGGCTTATGTAGTGCCAGCAGAGATCGCCGACGCGCCAACCCAACTGCGCGAAAACCTGCGCGAAGCACTGAAAGCCGGCCTGCCGGACTACATGGTACCGGCGCACCTGCTGCTGCTCGACAAACTGCCGGTTACGCCGAATGGCAAGCTGGATCGCAAGGCCTTGCCGGCGCCGGATGCCAGCCTGTTGCAGGGTGAATACGTTGCGCCGCAGAGCGAACTGGAACAGCAGATTGCGGCGATCTGGGCCGATGTGCTGAAGCTGGAGAAGGTTGGGCTGACGGACAACTTCTTCGCGCTGGGTGGGCATTCGTTGTTGGCCACCTCGGTGATCGCCCGGATTCAAGAGCAGCTCGGGATAGCCGCGGCGCTCAAGGACCTCTTCGAGTTCCCGGCGCTGGGCGACTTCAGTCGTGAAATTGCAGGCAAAAAACAGTCTTTCGATCCGGCTCAGGACGAGTTGGCTAAATCCTTGGCAGTGCTCAACCGTCTTACTACGGAGGAAATTGAAGACCTGATTTCTTAGGAGAGTCCCTGTGCAAGAGCTGCTCGATACAGTCGTATCGTTGTCCACCCCAAAACGTAAGGCACTGGCAGCCTTGCTCAAGAAACAAGGCGTGAACCTCTACGGGGTCACGCCGATCTTCACCCGGGATTCTGCAGAGCCGCTGCTGCTCTCCTACGCGCAGCAACGGTTGTGGATCCTTTCACAGCTGGGGGAGGTGGGTTCGGCCTACAGCCTCTCCTCAGTCCTGCGCTTCAAGGGACACCTGGATATCGCTGCCCTGCAGGGCAGCTTCGAGGCAGTGATTGCCCGCCACGAAACGCTGCGCACCACCTTCCGACTGGAGGGGGAGCAAGCGGTGCAGGTGATCCACCCACAGATTTCTTTCGAGTTGCCCGTCGAGGCGTTTGAGCAGACTGACGATGCCAGTCTGCGTGCCCGTGTGCAGGCCGAGGCCCAGCGGCCATTCGACCTGGAGCTGGGCCCACTGCTGCGCGCGCGCCTGCTGCGTCTGGCGGCGGACGAGCATGTCCTGGTGCTGACCCTGCACCACATCGTTACCGATGGCTGGTCGATGCCAGTGATGATCAATGAGCTGGTTCAGCTCTATGCAGCTCACACCCACGGTATTGACACTCAGTTGCCGGCCTTACCGATCCAGTATGCCGACTACGCGATCTGGCAGCGCAACTGGATGGAGGCCGGTGAGCAGGAGCGGCAACTGGCTTACTGGACCGCGCAACTGAGCGATGAGCACCCCGTGCTGGAACTGCCGATCGACCGACCACACCCCGCAGTGCCGAGCCATCAAGGCGCACGGCAGACGATCGACCTCGGAGAGCAACTGGTCAGCGCTTTGAAACAGCTGGCCCAGCATCAAGGCGTGACCCCGTTCATGGTCCTGCTGGCCAGTTTCCAGGCTTTGCTGCACCGTTACTCGGGGCAGGCGGATATCCGTGTCGGCGTGCCGATCGCCAACCGCAACCGAGTCGAAACCGAAGGGCTGATCGGCTTCTTCGTCAACACCCAGGTGCTGCGCGCCGAGCTCGACCCGCTGATGACCTTCAGTGCCCTGTTGCAGCAGGTCAAGCCGCGGGCGTTGGGCGCGCAGGCCCACCAGGACTTGCCCTTCGAGCAACTGGTCGAGGCGTTGCAGGTGGAGCGTAACCTGAGCCACAGCCCGCTGTTCCAGGTGATGTACAACCACCAGACCCAGGCCAAAGGCGAGCGTGGCAGCCTGCCGGGGCTGGAGATGGAGGAGCTGGCGTGGGACAGCCAGACTGCCAAGTTCGACCTGACCCTGGACACGTTTGAAAATGAACAGGGGATCGGCGCCGCGCTGACCTATGCCACTGACCTGTTCGACGCCTCGACTATTGAGCGCATGGCGCGGCATTGGTTGAATTTGCTGGAAGGGATTGTTCGTCAGCCTGAGCAGCGCGTGGCTGACTTGCCGCTGCTGAGCCAGGACGAGCAACATCTGATCGTGCGGGATTGGAACCGCACGCAGGCGAATTTCCCCGGCGAGCGCAGCATTCACCAACTGATCGAAGCCCAGGTCGAAGCGTCCCCGGATGCGCCAGCGCTGGTGTTTGGCGAGCAGACGCTCAGCTATGGCGAGTTGAATCGCCGGGCCAACCAATTGGCGCACAAGCTGGGTGAGTTGGGCGTGGGGCCGGATGTGCTGGTGGGCATCGCCATGGAGCGCAGCCTGGAGATGGTCATTGGCCTGCTGGGCATTCTCAAGGCCGGCGGCGCCTACGTGCCGCTTGACCCTGAGTACCCGCAAGACCGCCTCAGCTACATGTTCGAAGACAGCGGAATCGCCCTGTTGCTGACCCAGTCCCACCTGCGCGACGCGCTGCCGATCCCGGCGGGCCTGCACACCCTGGACCTGGATACCGGGAACCTGACCGGCTACAGCGACAGCAACCCAGGCGTCGACGTGGCTCCGCTGAACCTCGCCTACGTGATCTACACCTCTGGCTCCACCGGCCGCCCGAAAGGCGCGGGCAACAGCCATCAAGCTTTGGTCAACCGTCTGTGGTGGATGCAGAAGGCCTATAGCCTAGACGGCACCGACAGCGTGCTGCAGAAGACTCCGTTCAGCTTTGACGTGTCGGTGTGGGAGTTCTTCTGGCCGCTGCTGACTGGCGCTCGCCTGGTCATAGCGCAGCCCGGTGCGCACCGTGATCCGCAATTGTTGGTCGACACCATTAACCAGTACGGCATCAGCACGCTGCACTTCGTGCCCTCGATGCTGCAGGCGTTCATGACCCACGACGCGGTCGAGACGTGCCGCAGCCTCAAGCGCGTGGTGTGCAGCGGTGAGGCGCTGCCGGCCGAGCTGGCGCGTCAGACCCTGGAGCGTTTGCCGGCGGCGGGGCTTTACAACTTGTACGGGCCGACCGAAGCGGCGATCGACGTGACCCATTGGACCTGCCGTGCGGATGAGCGCATCAGCGTGCCGATTGGTCAGCCGATCGACAACCTCAAAACCCATATCCTCGAAGGCGGCCTGCAACCCGTAATACGCGGAAGTGCTGGCGAGCTGTACCTGGGCGGGGTGGGGCTTGCTCGCGGGTACCATCAGCGGCCGTCTCTGACCGCCGAGCGCTTCGTGCCGGATCCGTTTAGCGAAAACGGCGGGCGTCTGTACCGCACAGGTGACCTGGCGCGTTACAGCGCCGAAGGCGTGATCGACTACGCCGGGCGTATCGACCACCAGGTGAAGATCCGCGGCTTGCGTATCGAGTTGGGTGAAATTGAGGCGCGACTGCTGGAGTTGCCAAGCGTGCAGGAGGCCGTGGTACTGGCTGTTGACGTGCCGAGTGGCAAGCAGCTTGTGGGTTATGTGGTGCCTGCCGATGCCACCGTGGTCGACCATGCTAATGCGCAAACCCAACTGCGCGATAACCTACGCGAAGCGTTAAAGGCCGGCTTGCCTGAGTACATGGTGCCGGCGCACTTGCTGCTGCTCGGCAAGCTGCCGGTGACACCGAACGGCAAGCTCGACCGCAAGGCGTTGCCACAGCCTGATGGCAACGAGTTACTAACTGAGTACATCGCCCCCCAGACTGAACTCGAACAGCAGATTTCGGTGATCTGGGCAGATGTACTCAAACTGGAAAAAGTCGGTTTGACCGACAACTTCTTCATGTTGGGTGGTCACTCTCTGCTGGCTGTCCAGGTGATCTCTCGGATTCGTCGGACGCTTAGTATTGATCTGCAGTTGCTCAGCCTCTTCGAGGCACGCACGCTGGCCGAATTCGCAAAGTGCGCGGAGCTGGCTACCCGGGCCCTGGAAACACTGATCGAGCGAATTTCACGGGATCAGCCGCTGGCGCTTTCCTATGCCCAGCAGCGGCAATGGTTCTTGTGGCAATGGGAGCCGACCAGCGCGATCTACAACATCCCTGCAGCGCTGTTGCTCAAGGGGAAATTGAATATTGCGGCCCTGAAGCAAAGCTTCGAGGCTTTGATCGCCCGTCATGAGACGTTGCGCAGCACTTTCCGCATGGAAGGGGAGCAGGCGGTCCAGGTGGTCCATCAGCAGTTGCCCTTTGAGTTGGTATTGGAAGCTTCGGAACAGGTTGAGGAGGGCAGTCTTCGTGCACGTGTTCAAGCTGAAGGACAGCTTCCGTTCGATCTGGAAAATGGCCCGATGTTGCGGGTCCGCTTGCTACGTCTGGCTGCAGATGAACATGTCCTGATACTGACCGTGCACCACATCGTCTCCGACGGTTGGTCGATGCCGGTAATGGTCAATGAGCTGGTGCGATTCTATGAAGGCTATAGCCAGGGGCTCGAGGTTGGACTCCCGCCCTTGCCGATCCAGTACGCCGACTACGCGATCTGGCAGCGCAGGTGGATGGAGGCCGGTGAGCAGGAGCGGCAACTGGCTTACTGGACCGCGCAACTGGGCGACGAACAGCCAGTGCTTGAGCTACCGATCGACCGTCCACGCCCTGCAGTGGCCAGCCATCGTGGCACCCGGCAGACGATCAGCCTTGGTGAGCAACTGGTCAGCGCTTTGAAACAGTTGGCCCAGCAACAAGGCATGACCCCGTTCATGGTCCTGCTGGCCAGTTTCCAGGCCTTGCTGCACCGTTACTCGGGGCAAGCGGATATCCGTGTCGGCGTGCCGATCGCCAACCGCAACCGGGTCGAAACCGAAGGGCTGATCGGCTTCTTCGTCAACACCCAGGTGCTGCGCGCCGAGTTCGATCCGCAGATGACCTTCAGCGGTCTGTTGCAGCAGGTCAAACAGCGGGTGTTGGGTTCGCAAGCCCATCAGGACTTGCCATTCGAGCAACTGGTTGAGGCGCTGCAGGTGGAGCGTAACCCCAGCCACAGTCCATTGTTCCAAGTAATGTACAACCATCAAACTCAGGCCATAGGCGAGCGCCGAACCTTGCCGGGTCTGGAGATTGAGGAGCTGGCATGGGACAGCCAGACCGCCAAGTTCGATCTGACCCTGGACACGTTCGAACACGAGCAGGGCATTAGTGCCGCGCTGACCTATGCCACTGACCTGTTCGATGCTTCAACCATTGAACGCATGGTGCGGCATTGGCTGAACTTGCTGGAAGGTATTGTTCGCCAGCCTGAGCAGCGCGTGGCTGACTTGCCGCTGTTGAGCCAAGACGAGCAGAACTCGATTCTGCAGGACTGGAACCGTACCCGGACGAGCTTCCCGGACGCACGCAGCATCCATCAACTGATCGAGGCGCAGGTAGCCGGGGCTCCCGATGCAACGGCTCTGGTGTTTGGCGAACAGGCGCTGAGCTATGGCGAGTTGAACCGCCGGGCGAACCAACTGGCGCACAAGCTGGCTGAGCTGGGCGTGGGGCCGGATGTGCTGGTCGGCATCGCCATGGAGCGAAGTCTGGAGATGGTCGTTGGGCTGTTGGGCATTCTCAAGGCTGGCGGCGCCTATGTACCGTTGGACCCGGAGTACCCGCAGGATCGCCTCGCTTACATGTTCGAAGACAGCGGTATCAAGTTGCTGCTGACCCAGGCGCACCTGCGTGATGCACTGCCGATCCCTGCGGGCATTCACTGCCTTGAACTGGACGAGCAGAGCCTGGCCGGTTACAGCGAAGCCAACCCCGCCATCGAAATATCGCCGCAGAATCTCGCCTACGTGATCTACACCTCTGGCTCCACTGGCAAGCCGAAGGGCACGCTGCTGCCACACCACAACGTGGTCCGGTTGTTCGCGGCAACCCAGGACTGGTTCCACTTCGACGCGAGCGACGTATGGACGGTGTTCCATTCCTACGCGTTCGATTTCTCGGTGTGGGAGCTGTTCGGTGCTTTGGTGTATGGCGGCAAGGCGGTGATGGTGCCTAGGGACGTGGCGCGTTCTCCGGAAGACTTCCATGCGCTGTTGATTCGTGAGCAGGTAACGGTGCTGAACCAGACGCCATCGGCGTTCCGCCAGCTCGTTCCGATCGCCTGCGAAGGCGCGTGCGACGGCAATCGCCTGGCGCTACGTCACGTGGTATTCGGCGGTGAAGCTCTGGATGTAAGCAGCCTTAAGCCCTGGTTCGAGGTGTTCGGTGACGAGCAGCCACGCTTGATCAACATGTACGGGATCACCGAGACCACCGTGCACGTGACCTACCGGCCGATCACCTTGGACGATCTGCACAAAAGTGCAAGCAGCCCGATTGGGGAGGTGATCCCGGACCTGTCGTGGTATCTGCTAGAGGGAGCGTTGAATCCGAACGTTCCAGGTACCCATG
>NZ_UNOZ01000024.1 GCF_900536025.1 Pseudomonas reidholzensis | reverse complement strand
CGGCCCTTCGCTGCGCTGCGGGTTCCCTCACTCCGGCCTTGCTCCCGCGAGGACCGGGCTGTACGGGCCTTCCTGGCCCGCAGCCCTTGCCGGCCTTCCTGGCCGTCACCTCGCTCCGCAAGACCTCCGTTCGGCCTCCTGAAGTCGCAGTAGATCAAGATCACAAGCTAGATCAAGATCAACGGCCAGATCAAGGGCCAGGGCAACGGCTGGCGAATCGCTTCGCTCTCGCTTGTTTATAAGGGCGGTACAGCGCGTCAGCGCCAGAATGTGCATTGGCAGTCCCGGCCTCTTCGCGGGGCAAGCCCGCTCCCACAGGATCTCCGCTGACCGAAAGAGCGACGCTATCCTGTGGGAGCGGGCTTGCCCCGCGAAAGGGCCCGAATATCCACCACCCATGCCACTGTCGAAGATAACGCCCGCCCAGGCGCCACCCGTAACTTGGCGACCTCAGGAGGCCGAACGGAGGTCTTGCGGAGCGAGGTGACGGCCATGGATGACCGGCAAGCGCCGCGGGCCAGGAAGGCCCGTCCGGCGCGGTCCTCGCGGGAGCAAGGCCGGAGTGAGGGAGCCCGCAGCGCAGCGGAGGGCCGTATGTGGGAGCCAGCGGTTTTTGGTTACTTTTTTCCAAGAAAAAAAGTGACCCGCTGTAAAAGCGGAAGGGGCCAGTGGCCGCACCACAGCGAACGGATAAGCTCGCTAATCGACACGCGCCACCACCGGCAACTATCCCAATAATCCGTGAAGAATCACCTTTTTACGCTGCCTTAAGCAGGCGCCTGGCCGCGCAGCGGCGATCCGATCCCCTACCTACCCCATCCTTGCCTTGCATCAACATCCCGTCCACTGCCCACCCGCAGTCATGGATAATGGCGTAATAGTGGCGTTTAATAGCGTCATAATAACGACACACGGATGGACCCGAAGATGATGCGAGAAGGATCTCTGCCCGCCCCGCAACCCCTGCGCCCAGCCACTGGCCGACCGCTTGCCCTGCTACAGGGCGTGGCCCTGGCTGCCATCCTGGCCGCCATGGCCTTCGCCAGCCTGGCGTTCTACCTCGCGCTGCCGCTGGCCTTGCTGGCGCTCTGGCTGCCCCACCTGCGGCGCACGCCGCCGGCTGCCGAGCCGCCCGAGCACGCCCAGCGCGCCAGCAGCGACCTGACCCAGACCCTGGCCCGCAACACCTCCCACAACGCACTGTCGGCTGCCGCCATGGCCTTTTCGGTCCAGCAGCTCGCCAGCCGGCTGCAATCCCAGCTGGGCGCCGCCGAGCAGATCGTCGGCAGCGCGCAGATCATGATCGACACCGAGCAGGCCACCGCCCAGCTCAGCCAGCAGGCCCTGCAAGCGGCGCGCTCAGCCCACGCCAGCAGCGCCGAGGGTCGCGAGGTGCTGGCCGAATCCATCCAGCACATGCACCAGCTGAGTACCCGGGCCACCGCCAGCCGCGAACTGATCGAGGCCCTGCACCAGCGCAGCGAAGACATCGCCCGGGTCACCCTGGTGATCCAGTCCATCGCCAGCCAGACCAACCTGCTGGCGCTGAACGCGGCCATCGAGGCCGCCCGCGCCGGCGAGCATGGCCGTGGCTTTGCCGTGGTCGCCGATGAAGTGCGCGGCTTGGCCGGGCGTACCGCGGCGGCCACCCAAGAGGTCGGCCAGATGGTCGCCGACATTCAGGCGCGCACCGCCCAGGTGGTCGAGCAGATCCGCAGCCTGGCCAGCGACCTCAGCGGCGGGTTGGGCCAGGTCGAGGAAACCGGCGAGCAGTTGACCCGCATCGCCCAGCTGGCGGCCAGCGTCGAGCGTCAGGTGGGCGAGATCGCCGAGGGCACGCAGGTTAACCAGGCGCAGCTGGACAACCTGTTCGAGGCCGTCGGCCAGGTGCGCAGCGACCTTCAGCTCAGCGACCAGCAGACCCGTCGCCTGGCCGAGGCCGCGGTGCACATGGAGCGCCAGGCCGAGGGCCTCAGCGAGCGCCTGGCCGAAGTCGGCCTGGACGACTACCACCAGCGCATCTTCGACCTCGCCGAGGATGGCGCACGCGCCATCGGCCAGCGCTTCGAGGAGGATGTCGCGCGCGGCGTGATCAGCCTCGAAGCGTTGTTCGACCGCCGCTACCAGCCGATTGCCGGCATGCAGCCGCCGCGCTTTCATACCCGCTTCGACCAGTACACCGACACCGTGCTGGCGCAGATCCAGGAGCCGTTGCTGACCCGGCACGAAGGCATGGTCTATGCCATCGCCTGTACCGAGCACGGTTATGTGCCGACCCACAACGCCGCGTTCAACCTGCCGCTGACCGGCGACCCGGCACACGACACCGCGCACAACCGCAGCAAGCGCAAGTTCGATGACCGCACCGGGGTGCGGTGTGGCAACCACCAGCAGCGCCTGCTGTTGCAGACCTACACCCGCGACACCGGCGAACTGATGCATGACCTGTCGGTGCCGGTCTACGTGCAGGGCCGACATTGGGGTGGCCTGCGCCTGGGCTACCGCCCCGAACCCGGCCTGGACTGACTGGCATTTATTGCTCGTGGTGCAACACAGCTGTACCGTTGCGCGCTGGTTTCGAGCGGGCGCGCCGCGTATCATGGTCATATCGTTAGGGTGCTAATTAAATTCCGGAGGGGATGATGAATAGCCAAGTCGATGTGGCGGTGATGATTGGTTCCGGCGTGCCTGCTACCCTGCAGGCCCTGGGTAGAAAAGTCTGTTGGGTGGTGCTGGTCAACGGTGAGCGGCGCGGTACGGCCTTTGCGAGCCGTGGCGAAGCGGTTGAGTGCCAGGCGGCCTGGGTGGCGCAGTTGGCCAAGGCGCAGGCAGCGTGAAGCGACACGCCTGAGGGCTAACGTTCCAGTTGCCGAGCCAGCGCGCAGGCGTCCTGCAGCTGGCGCCTGAAGCCTTTGACCCGGCCCGTGGCGCTGTCGGTGACGTGAAAAAACGCAATGCCCGCGGGTACCACGACGTAACGTGGGCTGATGTTGCCTTTATTGATGCAAGAAATGCTCTGCGGCACTCGACGGATTTCAGTGTTT
Organism: Pseudomonas reidholzensis; assembly: GCF_900536025.1. Classification (GTDB taxonomy): domain Bacteria; phylum Pseudomonadota; class Gammaproteobacteria; order Pseudomonadales; family Pseudomonadaceae; genus Aquipseudomonas; species Aquipseudomonas reidholzensis. The sequence continues at coordinate 26,602 of NZ_UNOZ01000024.1, read as the reverse complement.
TCGTGCATATTTCCCTCTGTAACGCGCTGATGAAATACCAAGGGCCCGACATGCCAGGGGCCTGTTGCTATCTATTGCATCTTTACTGACATTCCTGATGTCAGAAATTACGCTTCCCGAGTGGGAAAACTGCCGAATTGTGTTTTGCGCAGTTGGCTGGCACGCTGGGTTTGAACATTCCCGCCCGCCGCATCGCCAGCTGGCACAAGGCCGTTCGTGCACTACTTTATTGAGTCTTTTCAGACATCCACTTGAAATGACCGCGCCCTCCGCACAGCGGCTGTGGGCGCCTGTAACCGGTTTGAGGAACTCTTCATTGGCAGTCAGTACTCTGGATACTCACGCGTTGTTTGCCCTGGGCGATCTGCGCGGCAAGTTGGCCCAGCTGTTTCATGGACGCTTCGTCTATGTCACCGAGCAAAGCCCTGAAGGCCTGTACATGGCCGAAATCGACACCGACAGTTCGTTGGTGGTCGATGATAAACAGCGCCTGGAACTCAAGGTAGGCGATCACTTTCGCGCGGCGGTATTGCCGAGCCGCGAAGGGGGCAAGCTTGAACTGCGCTTTCGCGAGATCAAGTTGAATGTCTACGGCATGGGCGACTACGCCTTTGTCGCGGTGCCCGAAGGCGAGGGGATCGTGTTCCGCAATGGCCAGGGCGTGATGCTGGTGTTCGCCGCCCAGCAGCAAGTACAGGAAGGCCTGGGCAAGTTGCTCAAGGCGGTGACCGGCAAGGTGGCCAAATGGCGCAAGGGCGAACTGACCACGTTCAAGGCCAGTGAGTAACGCCTGAATACCGCCCGCCTCGCGCGGGCGGTCACTCAGTTGCCGCGATCACCCCCACTGCTGACCTCTTCGGGCACCTTGTCGCCGGCGGCGCGCTTGCGAAACAGCGCGGCCCGGGCCAACAGCAGGGTCGTCACCGGCACGGTGATCGACAGCAGGATTGGTATCAGCCAGGCATGCAGGATCGGCCCCTGCTTGAGCCAGGAAAAGTACAGGATCGACGCCAGGCTGACGCACCAGGCGCCAAGGGTCGACGCCAGCGCGGGCGGGTGCATGCGCTGGAAGTAGTTTTTCAGGCGTACCAGGCCGATGGCGCCGATCAGCGCGAACACGCTCGCCAGCAGCAGCAGGGCGGCGGTGGTCAGCTCAAGCCAGAAGGGCAGTACCAGCGTTTCGCTCATTCGATCACCTCACCGCGCAACAGGAACTTGGCCAAGGCGAAGGAGCCGACAAAGCCGAACAGGGCGATCAGCAGGGCACCCTCGAAATAGGTGTCACTGGCATAACGGATGCCCAGCACCAACATCATCAACATGGCCAGGATGTACAGGTAGTCCAGCGCCAGGACTCGGTCCTGGGCGGAGGGGCCGCGAAACAGCCTGACCAGCGCCAGGGCCATGGCGAGGGTAAAGATGAACAGGCTGGCGAGAATGGCGTTGGCAAGCAGGCCAGTCATTCGAAGATCTCCATCAGCGGGCGTTCGTAGGTGTCCTTGAAGTGCTCGATGAACAGCGCTTCGTCGTGCAGGTCGAACACATGCAGCAGCAGTACGCTGCGGTCCAGCGCCAGCTCCGACCAGACCGTGCCGGGGACCACCGTGGTGATCATCGACAGGGCGGCCAGGCCATGCGCGTCGCGCAGGGCCAGCGGGATGTGCACGAACGCCGACTGCGGCGGGCGCCGTCCGGCCTGCAGCACGCTACGCGCCACCTGCAGGTTGGAGACGATCACGTCCAGGCCGACCCGGGCAATCAGCTTGGCGATCACCCAGGGCCGCCCCACGCGCGCGTGCTGGGGGCGCAAGGGCGCCATCAGGATCGGCGCGAGGATGCCCAGCAAGGCGGCCAGCAGCAGGTTGCCCGGGCTCAGCGACAGGTTCAGCAGCAGCCACAGGGCAAACAGTGCCAGCGACAGCAGCGGGGCGGGGAAGAGTCGGCTCATGGCTGCACCTGCACGTCAAAGGTGGTCGGGCCGGGCACCGGTCGGGTACCCATCACCGCTTCGATGTAGGCCTCGGGCGCCTGCAAGCTGGCGGCGGTGTCCTGGGTGTAGCGCAGCAGGGGTTCGGCCTGCACGCTGAGGATCAGGCACAAGCCCAGCAGGATCACGATCGGCAGGCATTCGTAGCGCCGCAGCAGTGGTGACGGGCGTTCTTCCGGCTTCCAGAAACGCTGGATACCGACCCGGCCAAAGGCGATCAGCGAGGCCATGCCCGACAGCACCAGCAGCGTCACCAGGCCCCAGCCCGCGGCCGACAGCGGTTGCTCCGGGGCATTGCCCAGGCCCAGCGGGTTGAACAATGCGCTGATCAGGCTGAGCTTGCCGATGAACCCCGACAGCGGCGGCATGCCGATGATCAGCAGGGCACAGGCAATGAAGCTCAGGCCGAGGAAGGCCATGGTCCAGGGGATGATCTGGCCGATCACGGCCTTTTGCTCGTCGTCGAGGTTGATGCCTTTGGGCGGGTGCAGCGTCTCCAGCGGCGAGGGCATGCCCTCGTCGTCATCCAGCGGGGCTTCGTTGGCCGAGCGCGAACGCTCGATCAGTTCGGCCAACAGGAACAGCGCACACAGCGCCAGGGTCGAGCTGACCAGGTAGAACAGCGCGCTGCCGGTGAGGATCGGCTGACCAAAGCCGACGGCGGCCATCAGCGTGCCGGCCGAGACCAGGATGCTCAGCGCCGCCATGCGCTCCAGGCGCTGGGCGGCGAGAATGGACACCGCCGCCACTGCCAGGGTCGCCAGCCCGCCGTACACCAGCCACTCACCCCCGAAGTGCGCCGACGCCCCGGCCTGGCCGGAAAACAGCAGCGTCCACAGGCGCAGCACGGCGTACAGGCCCACCTTGGTCATGATCGCGAACAGCGCCGCCACCGGCGCACTGGCCGAGGCATAGGCCGGCACCAGCCAGAAGTTCAGCGGCCAGATGCCGGCCTTGGCCAGGAAGGCCATCGCCAGGATCGCCGCCCCGGCGTGCAGCAGGCCGCGGTCGGCCTCGGGCACCAGCGGGATCTTCAGGGCCAGGTCGGCCATGTTCAGCGTGCCGGTCACGCCGTAGAGCATGGCCGCGCCCACCAGGAACAGCGACGAGGCGAACAGGTTGATTGCGATGTAATGCAGCCCGGCCTTGACCCGGGCGCGCCCCGAGCCGTGCAGCAGCAGCCCGTAGGAGGCCGCCAGGAGCACCTCGAAGAACACGAACAGGTTGAACAGGTCGGCGGTCAGGAAGGCCCCGTACAGGCCCATCAGCTGGATCTGGAACAGCGCATGGAAGCTCGCCCCGGCACCGTCCCAGCGGGCCCGGGCGAACAACAGCGCACAGACGCCGACAATGCCGGTGAGGGTCAGCATCAGGGCCGACAGGTGATCCACCACCAGCACGATGCCAAACGGCGCTGGCCAGTTGCCGGGCAGGTAGACGCCAATGGACTCGGCCTGGCCCTGGGTGCGTACCCAGGACAGCAGGGTCACGGCGATCGCCAGGCCGGCGATGCTCGACAGCAGGTTGAGCTGGCCCTTCAGGCGCCGACGCTTTTCGCCCAGCAGCAGCATCACCGACGCGGTCACCAGTGGCAGCAGGATCGGCGCGATGATCAGTTGATTGAGCCAGCTCATTCGTCACGCTCCCGGCCATCGACGTGGTCGGTACCGGTCAGGCCGCGCGAGGCCAGCAGCACCACCAGGAACAGTGCGGTCATGGCAAAGCTGATGACGATCGCGGTAAGGACCAGCGCCTGCGGCAGCGGGTCGGTGTAGTGCAGCAGGTCTTGAGTGACGCCGTCCTTGATGATTGGCTCCTTGCCGATGAACAGGCTGCCCATGCTGAAGATGAACAGGTTGACGCCGTAGGACAGCAGGCACAGGCCCATGATCACCTGGTAGGTCCGGGGGCGCAGTATCAACCACACCCCGGAGGCGGCCAGGACGCCGATGGCGACTGCAATGACTTCTTCCATCAGGCGGCTCCTGCTTGGCGGGTTTTCGACGGGCTGGTGCGCTGTGGCGCATTCGGGCGATAGGCACGCACCGACTGGTGCGCCAGGGCCGTGAGGATCAGCAAGGTCGAGCCGACCACCACGGTGTACACGCCGATGTCGAAGAACAGCGCGCTGGCCACGTGCACATCACCCAGCAGCGGCAGGTGCAGGTGGGCGGTGTGGGTGGTCAGGAACGGATAGCCAAGCAGCAACGCCCCGGCTCCGGTCAGGGTCGCGCAGAGCAGGCCGGTGCCCATCCAGCGCAGCGGCCGCAGGCTCATCTGCGCCTCGACCCACTGGGTGCCGGCGACCATGTACTGGAGGATGAACGCCACCGACATCACCAGCCCGGCGACGAACCCGCCGCCCGGCTGGTTGTGCCCGCGCATGAACAGGTACATCGAGACCAGCAGGGCGATCGGCAGCAGCAGGCGCACCAGCACAGCCGGGACCATCATGAAGCCCAGGGCGGTGTCGGTGGCATGCCGCGGGTTGATCAGGTCGGTGACCACGTCCGGTGCCAGTTGGCGTTGCTGGGCGGGCAACTGCATGCTTTCTTTCGGTGGGCGGAAGCGGCGCAGCAGGGCGAACACGGTCAGGGCCACGGCCACCAGCACGGTGACTTCGCCCAGGGTGTCGAAGCCGCGGAAGTCCACCAGCATCACATTGACCACATTGGTCCCGCCGCCTTGCGGCAGTGCCCGGCTCAGGTAGAACGAGGAGATGTCGTTGGGCGTAGGGCGGGTCAGCATGGCGTACGACAGCAGCGCCATGCCGCCGCCGACCAGCGCGGCCAGCAGCAGGTCGCGCAGACGCCGCAGGCGAGCGCGCTCCAGGCTGCCGGGCAATGGCGAAACGCCTTCGATCCGCCGTGGCAGCCAGCGCAGGCCCAGCAGGATCAACACCGTGGTGACCACCTCGACGGCCAGCTGGGTCAGTGCCAGGTCGGGCGCCGAGAACCAGACAAAGGTGATGCAGGTCATCAGGCCGCAGACGCTGACCATGATCAGTGCCGCCAGCCGGTGATACTTGGCCTGCCAGGCGGCGCCGATGGCGCAGGCGATGGCGATCAGCCAGAGCGCGACGAACACCCCGGAGCCCGGGATCTTCGGTCGATCGCCCCAACTCAGGCCGCTGTACAGCAACGGTGTGAGGCCGGCGACAAAGGCCGCCAGCACCAGCATGAACAGCTGCTTCTGCAGGCGTTTGGTGGTCAGCGCGCCTTCGACATGCCGGGCCAGCAGCATCAAGCGCACCAGGCCGTGCTCGAACAGGCGCTTGCCATTGAAGCGCTCGATCAGCGGCGGGTAGGGGAAGCGGCCCAGGCGCAGTTGCTTGCGCAGCAGCAGGTAGAGCACCACGCCGCCGCACATCGCCACCAGGCTCATGATCAACGGTGCGTTCCAGCCATGCCAGATCGCCAGGCTGTACTCGGGCAGGGTGCCGCCGACCACCGGCAGGGCGGCAGCGGCCAGCAGCGGGCCGACCGACTGGGCAGGGAAGATGCCGACCACCAGGCAGGTCAGTACCAGCAGTTCGACCGGTGCGCGCATCCAGCGTGGCGGCTCGTGCGGGGTGTGCGGCAGGTCCTGGGCGGTGGGGCCGAAGAACACGTCGACGGTAAAGCGCAGGGCATAGGCCACGCTGAAGGTGCCGGCCAGGGTGGCAATCACCGGCAGGGCCGCTTCGACCCAGGCGGTGGAGCTGATGAACACGGTTTCGGCGAAGAACATCTCCTTGGACAGGAAGCCGTTCATCAGCGGTACCCCGGCCATCGAGGCGCTGGCGACCATGGCCAGCGTGGCGGTGTACGGCACCAGCTTGATCAGCCCGCTGAGGCGGCGGATGTCACGGGTGCCACTCTCGTGGTCGATGATCCCGGCGGCCATGAACAGCGATGCCTTGAACGTCGCGTGGTTGAGGATATGGAACACCGCGGCGACGGCCGCCAGCGGGCTGTTGAGGCCCAGCAGCAGGGTGATCAGGCCCAGGTGGCTGATGGTCGAGTAGGCCAGCAAGCCTTTCAGGTCGTTCTGGAACATCGCGGCAAAGGCGCCCAGCAGCAGGGTGATGGCCCCGGCACCGCCGACGATCCAGAACCACTCTTCGCTGCCGGCCAAGGTCGGCCACAGTCGGGCCATGAGAAACACCCCGGCCTTGACCATGGTCGCCGAGTGCAGATACGCCGAGACCGGCGTCGGCGCCGCCATGGCGTGCGGCAGCCAGAACTGGAACGGGAACTGCGCGCTCTTGCTCAGCGCGCCGATCAGGATCAGCGGCAGCAGCACCGGATACAGCGCGTGCTGGCGCACCGCCTCGCCAGAAGCCAGGACCTTGTCCAGGTCATAGCTGCCGACCACGTGGCCGAGCAGCAGGGCACCGACCAGCAGGCACAGGCCGCCGGCACCGGTGACCATCAGCGCCATGTAGGCGCCGCGGCGGGCATCGGCGCGGTGGTGCCAGTAGCCGATCAACAGGAACGAGAAGAGGCTGGTCAGCTCCCAGAAGAACACCAGCTGGATCAGGTTGCCGGAGATCACCAGGCCGAGCATCGCCCCCATGAACGCCAGGAAGAAGGCAAAGAAGCGCGGTACCGGGTCTTGCGGGGACATGTAGTAGCGGGCGTACAACGACACCAGGGTGCCGATGCCCAGGACCAGCAGCGAGAACAGCCAGGCGAAGCCGTCCATGCGCAGGACCAGGTTCAAGCCGAGGCTGGGCAGCCAGAGGAATTCCTCGCGAATCACCCCGCCATTGGCGATCTGCGGGTACATCAGTGCCACCTGGACGGTGCCGACCAAGGCCACGAGCCCGGCGAGGATGGACTCGGCGTTACGCGCGTTGTGCGGCAGGACGGCCGCCAGGCAACTGCCCAGGAAGGGCAGAAGCAATAGCACTATCAAAGACATAGCGACCTAATCTGGAGGAGTTTGGCAAGGATGATACGTGTCGGACAGGTGATCACCAACACGCAAGCTGTCGCAGAATCCTACAAATGGGGTGTGACAAGCAGTTTTTTTATAACAGTTTTTTACAAAGCATAGCTGCAGTTTTCTGCTTCAGTGCCCTGTTTCGCCCTCGCGTGGCGCGGTATTTGCCTGTTCGAGCGCGTCGTTGCTGCGGCGAATCTTCAGCTCGCTGACCACCACCGCCAGTACGATCAGCAGTGCGCCGAGCAAGGCCACACCGGGCAGCCGCTCGCCGGCGATACGCCCGACAACCCCGGCCCAGACCGGTTCGCCGGCATAGATCAGGGTGGCGCGTGTCGGCGAGACCGACTTCTGCGCCCAGTTCATCGCTACCTGAATGATCGCGCTCATCAGGCCCAGGCCAATCGCGCTGGTCAGCAGCAGCCAGGAAAAGTCAGGGAGTTGCTCCTGGGTCGGCACGATCATCAGGAAGGACAGTGCCGAGGCGGTGGCCAGCTGCACGACCGTGACCCGGCGCACGTCGACCTGGCCGGCATAGCGGCTGATCAGGATGATTTCGCCGGCAATCGCCACGGCGCTGATCACCGTCACCAGCTCGCCCTCGCTGAAATGCAGGCCGGTTGCGTTCGGCCCGGCCAGCAGCATCAGGCCAATGAAGGCCAGGCAGATGCCAATGCTCGGCATCAAGCCGGGCCGGCGGCCGAGCACCAGCCACTGCAGCAGGGGCACGAACGGCACATAGAGGGCGGTGATAAATGCCGACTGGCTGCTGCTGATCGTCTGCAGGCCCATGGTCTGCAGCCCGTAGCCGAGCATGATGGTCACGCCGATCAGCACGCCGGCCTTGAGCTCGGTAAACGTCAGCCCGGGCAGCGCGCGGGCCGAGACCACGCCGACAAACAACGCCGCAGCGGCAAAGCGCAGGCCGACGAAGAACATCGGGCCGCTGACGTTCATCACGTTGTGCACGATGAGAAAAGTCCCGCCCCACAGCATGGTGATGAACACCAGCACCAGTTCGGCCTTGCTCAGGCGAAACGACACGGACGGATTTGGGTTGCTGGGGGCGGCGCGGTTCATGGTCTTGCACACTCGGCGGAGGCGGCGCACAATCGCCGCAAAAATGGGCAGTATACTGCGCAGCAGCCTCAAGTGAGCAATATAGTGCACAAAGATTCCGCACACCGTGCTTCGGTGCTTCAGCACGTCAGCCAGAATGTTCGTCAGCTGCGTCACCTCGCCGGCTTGAGCCAGACCGCCTTGGCCGAGCGTTCAGGTGTCAGCCGGCGGATGCTGGTGGCGATCGAGGCGGGGGAGAAAAACGTCAGCCTGACCACTCTCGACCTGATTGCCGAGGCGTTGGGTGTGGCCTTCAGCACCCTGATCCAGGCGCCGGACAAACGCGACCCCAGCCGTATCGACGAGCTCGCCTGGGCCGGTGAGCACCCCGGCAGCAAGGCCGTGCTGCTTGGCAGCAGTGTGGCCCGACGCGAAGTCGAGCTGTGGGCGTGGACCCTGGCGCCGGGCGAATGCTACGCCAGTGAGGCTGACGCCGAGGGGTGGAGCGAGCAGATCTATGTCGCCGAGGGACGCCTGACCCTGATCATCGAGGATCAGCCGCACAGCCTGGGCGCCGGCGACTTCCATGTCTTCCCCAGTGATTGCCGCTATTGCTACCGCAATGACGGCGACCAGCCGGTGCGCTTCGTGCGCAATGTGGTGATCTAGACCTCAGCGCGGGTAGTTCGCCAGGCACGCTTCGGTGCTCTCGACCTTGGCATAGGCGAACGCCAGCGCGGCCATGAACGCCGCGTGCACCTGCGCGGCGGGTACGGTCAGCCCATTGAACTCCAGCGCCCGGGTGGCGCAGGCGTCATGCGCCACCGTGACCTCATGGCCCAGGTCTGCCGCGGCGCGGGTGACGGCATCGATGCACATGTGGCTCATGCTGCCGACAATGGTCAAGGCCTGCACAGCGTGCTGCTCCAGCAAGGCGGTGAGCTCGGTGTCGCGAAACGAGTTGACCTGGTGCTTGAGGACGATCGGTTCGCCGGCCTGTGGCGCGACCTTGGGGTGAATGGCGGCGCCTGCCGAGCCTGGGGTGAAGAACGGCGCGTCGGCTGCGGCGAACTCATGCCGCACATGCACCACCAGGTCACCGCGTTGGCGTGCTGCGGCCAGCAGGCGCGCGGCGTTGTCTGCGGCGGCATCGGCGCCGTCGAGGGTCCATTTGCCGCCCGGGAAGTAATCGTTCTGGATGTCGATGAGAATCAAAGCCTGCTTGCTCATGCTGCCTCCTGTGGCAGTGGTCGTGGGATGACGATAGTTATAGGCTTGAATGCTCGGCTTGAGGATTGGCGCGATCGACACAATGACGGCAAAAACTGACAACCCTGGCGGCGTGGAAATCGGCGTACTGGTCTACCCCGGTGCGCAAAGCGCGGCGGTGCATGGCTTGACCGACCTGTTCGCGGTGGCCAACAAGGTCGCGGCGGAGCTCGGCGACAACCGCCTGGCGCCGGTGCGCATCAGCCACTGGCAGGTCGACGGCAGTGGCGCGTTGCAGGTCCTCCATGACAGCCTGCCGCAGCCGCAGCATGCCCTGCGCGTGCTGGTCATCCCGCCAAGCCTGGAGGCTGCGCCGTCGGTGCAGCTGCTGGCGCAGCACCGTCACGCACTGTGCGCCTGGCATGCCCAGGGCACGGTGCTCGCCTCGGTGTGCATCGGGGTGTTCTTCATTGCCGCCAGTGGCCTGCTCGATGGGCGTGCCGCGAGCACCCACTGGAATTACGCCCAGGCACTGGCCGAGCGCTTTCCCAAGGTTCGGGTCGACGCCGGCCAGCCGCTGCTGGACGACGGCGACATCGTCACTTCAGCGGGGCTGATGGCCTGGACCGAGCTTGGCCTGCGCCTGCTGGAGCGTTTTCTCGGTGCCACGCTGGCCCGAGAGACCGCCCGCTACCTGGCTGTCGAGCCCGTCACGCGTGCGCTGCCGGGGGCACTGTTCAGCCCTCGGCTGGACCACGGCGACGAGGCCGTGCTCAAGGTTCAGCACTGGCTCCAGAGCAGCGCGCCGCAGGCGGTCAGCCTCCCGGCCATGGCGCTCTGCGCCGGGTTGGAGCAACGCACGTTTCTGCGCAGGTTTCGCGCCGCCACGGGGCTGCGTCCGACCGAGTACTGCCAGCAGGTGCGGGTAGGGCGGGCGTGTCGGTTGCTGGAGTTCACCCGCCGCAGTGTCGATCAGATCGCCTGGGGCGTGGGTTACCAGGACCCCGGCGCGTTCCGCAAGGTGTTCCAGCGCATCACCGGGCAGACGCCCAGCGACTACCGGCGCCGGTTCGCCGTGCTCAGTGAGTAGTCGCTGAGTCCGCTGGGTGTGGCCCGGGTCCGGCTTCGGCCAGGCGATCATGGTGATTGCGCAGCGGGCACTCCTTCAACGACATGCAGCCACAGCCGATGCAGCCATCGAGCTGGTCGCGCAGCTGTGTCAGCGCTTCGATGCGCTGGCTGAGGTCGTCCCGCCAGCCAGCGGACAGCCGCTGCCAGTCCTCGGCGCTGGGGGTGTGGTCCAGCGGCAGGTGGGCCAGGGCCTGGGCGATGTCGGCCAGGGGAATGCCCAGGCGCTGGGCCATCTTGATCACCGCGATCCGGCGCAGCATCGCCCGCGGGTAGCGGCGCTGGTTGCCGGCGTTGCGCGAGCTGCGGATCAAACCCTTGGTTTCATAGAAGTGCAGGGCGGTGACCGCCACCCCACTGCGGCTGGCCAGTTGGCCTACGCTGAGCAGGCGCTCTTCGCGGGTGGGGGGCTTGGGCGGCATGCAAATAGTCCTTGACCTTGAGTTAACTGGAGGTTTTACCCTGCCGGCCATGAATGCTGCAAGCATCCGCTACCAGGAGACGACTCATGGCGGTCAACACCCATGCCCTGTGGTTTACCCAGATGATCGAGTACGAAGTACCGGCTGCCCGCCAGGCGGCGCTGGCCGAGGCGTTGGTCCTGCGCAGCGAGCACCTGGCCTCGCGTTGCGCGGCATTGCTCGGCGTGAGTGTCCAGGCCAGTGACGACGGCAGCCGGGTGCTGCAGTACCTGCAATGGCAATCGCGTCAGGAATGGGCGGCGGCAAGTGCCAGCTTTGGCCAGGAGCCGTTTCTCGACCTGCTCCGCGAGCACCAGGCCCGAGGCGTCAACTTCTCCGCCTACCAGGCCTTGCGCAGCCTGGTGCGCGCCGCCGACGGCGGTTTGCACTGCCAGGTCCCGGAGCCTCAGGCATACCAGGGCGCATAGTGCGGGTAGCGGTCTAGGCGCGCGCCGATGACCATCTCGCCAACCCACGCGGCAAGGATCGCGCTGTAGGCTTTCTGGCTTTCCTCGCTGGACAGCGCGTGGTCGGCGCCATCGACGGTACGGTGGGTCAGCGAGTGGGCGCTGACGAACGCCGAGCGATAGCTCATCAGGGTGCTGTGCGGCACATAGTCGTCCTGCTCTGACTCGACCAGCAGCACGTCACCGGTAAATTCCGCGCAGGCGGCCAGCGCGCGGTTGTCCGCCGGGCTCAGGTTGCGTCGGCGGTAGTCGTTCAGGCGTTGGCGATCGAGGGCCTGCTTGGGGCTGTTCCATTCTTCATCCCAATACAGCGCTGGCACGCGCATGGCCAGCCATTTGACCGGGCGCTGCAGGGTCAGCAGGGTCGCCAGGTAGCCGCCGTAGCTGCTGCCGATGACCGCGACGGCCCCCGGGTCGACCGCGGGGTGGCTGACCAGCCGATCATAGGCCACCAGCAAATCGTCGAGGTTCTGCTCGCGGGTGACGGTGAGGCGCTGGCTTTGGGTCTTCTCATGGCCGCGCAGGTCGAAGGTCATGCACACGCAACCGAGGCCGGTGATCTGCCGGGCGCGCGCCAGGTCGCGCTGCTGGCTACCGCCCCAGCCGTGGACGAAGAGAATGCCTGGCATCTTGCTGCCGGGGCTGACCAGGGTGCCGGCAATGGTTTCCCCCTGAACCTGCAGTTCGATGGTTTCACTCTGAATGGTCATGCTCGCGGATCCGTGCGTATTTGCTGAAGTGTCCGAGTTCACTGTCATTCCCCTGATAGAAGAGTGTGGCGTCAGCGGGCAGCTCGGGCATGCCGAAGACTTCATGGCTCGAGGCATTCACCCGTTGCAGTGCAGGGTCGTCGGCAAAGGCCTGCAGCGCGAGAATTTCGGCGCTGCTGGCGCCACCCAGGCGCCAGGACTGCTCGAGCACGCCGCTGCGTAGATGGTTGTGCGGGTCCAGTCCGCGGGCAATGTCGTAGTTGCGCCGCGAGGCGAAAAACCCCGGGAAGTGCTGTTCGGCGGCGTGTTCGTAAGCCATGGCCTGATTGACCGCCAGGCGCACGGTGTCTTCCAGTGGTAATTGCAGCAGCGCGTGGTAGTCGCCACGTACCACCACCAGGTCAGACCCGCCATACACCTCGGTACCCTGGTGGTCATGGGTCAGGCGCTGGCTGCCGTGGTAGCTGCAGGTCAGGCCGGCCACCCGCACCTGGCCGACGCTGAACGTCTCGACGTCCTCGAGGTTTTCTTCCAGTACCAGGCCCCACAGCGCCAGTGCCTGCTCGTCCATGTCGGCGAGCAGCGGCTCCAGTTGCTCCAGCTGTTCGATGACCTGCTGGCCGCGCCCCGCAGTGGCCTGTACCGGCTTGATCCGCACCGCGCCCTCGGGCAGCAGCAGTTGCGCGGCGCGGCGGGCGTCGTCCTTGCTGAACACGGTGTAGCCCTTGAGCAGGGCGTCGCTGGCTTGCTGGGCGAAGGCGTCGGTCCAGCCCGGTGGGAAACTGCCATTGGCCAGTAGCGGGTGGGAGATCGCCTTGGTCGCCATATAGGGGTGGCTGACCATCCCGCCGAACAGGTCGCGCTCGCCCTGGATGCCGAGCGGCTGGTAGCGCTGGGGCTCGATCAAGGTTTCGGTGGGCACATAATAGTAGTGGTCGGTGGCCACCGGCGGTTGCTCGGGCTGCACATGGGCTATCCCGAGCAGGTGGGCCAGGCGCTCGACCAGTTTGAGGTGGGTGGCGTGTTCATGGTCCGGTGTGTGTTCGCGGGTGTCGAGCAGGACCACGGCGGCATGAGGCTCTCGGGAACGGGGCATGGCTACGCGTCCGCTGGGAGTGTATGGAATGTGAAGCCGCTTGGGCGGCGAAGTTCAGCGCGGTTGATCGGCGGTTGCCGGACGGCGGTCGCTGTTCCATTATCGACCTTTCGACAGTCGAAGATGTGACCGCAGGAGTGCGCATGAACAGTCAGTCCCCGATTCAGCAAAGCGTGCCAGCGCGCCTCGCCAGTGTGCGAGCCGTGATGGCCAGGGAAGGGGTGGACGCCCTGCTGGTGCCCTCCGCGGATCCGCACCTGTCCGAATACCTCCCCGGCCATTGGCAGGGGCGTCAGTGGCTGTCCGGCTTCCACGGCTCGGTCGGTACCCTGGTGGTGACCGCCGATTTCGCCGGCTTGTGGGTAGACAGCCGCTACTGGGAGCAGGCCGACAACGAGTTGGCGGGCAGTGGTATCGCGCTGATGAAGCTGATGCCGGGCCGCCCGGGTGCCTTTGACTGGCTGGGTGACAACGTCAGGGAGGGCGGTACCGTTGCAGTGGATGGCGCAGTGTTGGCCCTCGGCGCTTCCAGGCAACTGACCCAGAGCCTGCAGGCCCGGGGTGTGCAATTGCGCAGTGACACCGACCTGCTCGGCCAGGTCTGGGAGGGGCGGCCGCTACTGCCTGGCAACCCGGTCTACCAGCACCTGCCCCCGCACGCCACGGTCAACCGTGCCGAAAAACTGCAAGCCCTGCGTCAGACCTTGCAGGACAAGGGCGCGGACTGGCATTTCATCGCCACCCTCGACGACATCGCCTGGTTGTTCAATCTGCGCGGCAGTGATGTTTCCTACAACCCGGTGTTCGTCTCCTTTGCCTTGGTTGGCCGGGAGCAGGCCATTCTGTTCGTTGGCCTCGACAAGCTCGATCAGCACCTGCGCCACGTGTTGGCGGCGGACGGTATCGAAGTCCGTGACTACGCCGAGATTGCCCCCGCCCTGGGCGCGATCAGCGCAGGCAGTCGGGTGCTGATCGACCCGGCGCGGGTCACCTGTGGCCTGCTCGGGCACCTCGACCCGCAGGTGTCGCTGCTCGAGGGCATCAACCCGACCACGCTGAGCAAGTCGCGCAAGGGCGAGCCGGAGCTCAAGCATATCCGCCGGGCGATGGAGCAGGATGGCGCTGCGCTGTGTGAGTTCTTTGCCTGGTTCGAGGCGAACCTGGGCGAACAGGTGATCACCGAGCTGAGCGTGGACGAGCAACTGAGCGCGGCGCGCGCGCGTCGGCCTGACTTCGTGTCGCTGAGTTTCTCGACCATCGCCGCCTTCAACGGCAACGGGGCGATGCCGCACTACCGCGCCACCGAGCAGTCCCACGCGGTCATCGAAGGCGATGGCCTGTTGTTGATCGACTCCGGCGGTCAGTACCTGGGCGGCACCACCGATATCACCCGGATGGTGCCGATCGGTAAGCCGACCCTGGCCCAGCGCCAGGACTGCACGCGGGTGCTCAAAGGGATGATCGCACTGTCGCGGGCCAGCTTCCCGCGGGGCATCTTGTCGCCACTGCTGGATGCCATCGCCCGCGCGCCGATCTGGGCCGACCAGGTCGATTACGGTCACGGTACCGGCCATGGCGTCGGCTACTTCATGAATGTGCACGAGGGGCCGCAGGTCATCGCCTACCAGGCGGCAACGACGCCGCAGACCGCCATGCAGGCGGGCATGATCAGCTCGATCGAGCCTGGGACCTACCGCCCGGGTGAGTGGGGGGTGCGCATCGAGAACCTGGTGGTCAACCGCGAAGTGGGCAAGAGCGCATTCGGCGATTTTCTCGCCTTCGAGACCTTGACCCTGTGCCCGATCGATACCCGCTGCCTGCTACCGGCACTGTTGAGCCAGGAGGAGCTGGCTTGGCTGAATGACTACCACGCCCAGGTGCGTGCGCGCTTGGCGCCGCTGCTCAAGGGTGAGGCGCTGGCCTGGCTGGAAACACGCACCGCGCCGCTCTGAGCGGGCGGCGTCAGCAAAAAGGGCGGCCCGAAGGCCGCCCTTTTTTCATGGACGCTTAGAAGCGCCCGTCCAGGCCAATGCGGAATATTTCACTGCGCTCATCGGTGCCCAGCGCCGTCTTGTACGACAGCCCCACGCGCCAGCCGTTGCTCAGGCTGAAGTCCACACCCATGTCCAGGTCGGCGAAGTTGCTCTCCATCGGGGTTGGCGACAGGCGATACAGCACGCCGTCGTTGCCTTGGTCGGTGTAGCGCATGCGGTAGTCGTCGCTGTGGCTGAAGTTGTGACCCCACGCCAAGCCTACGCGCGGCGTCAGCACGCCGACACCGGTAACGATGTCGTAACCGCTGCGTACACCGACGAACGAGGTGAAGGTGCGCTGGCGCTGCTCTTCGTACGACAACCCGTAAATGCCGCCGCCCCGCTCGCTGAACGCGTCGAGCTTGGTCAGGCTGGCGTTGACCCGGGCATAAGGTGCCAGCGACAGGGCGCCATGACGGTACTCGTAGCTGGTGGTCAACGAGGCGAACAACTGATCGGCGTCCCGCGAGCCATGCGCATAAGGGTTCGACGCGTCGGCGCTGACATAGCGGCGCGAGTCGAAACGAATGCGGTTGTAGCCGAGCAGGGCGTCGATGTACACCTCGGACAACGGGTTGACGCTCAGGTAAGCCGCCAGGCCCAGCGCGTCGGCGTCGCTGCGGGTGTCATTGTCGCCAATGTCGGCGCGGTCGTTGCCGTAACCGATACCCACGCCGACCACGGTACGGCTCGACAGGCGATAGTCCACGCCCGCACTCAGGCCGTAGGTGACGAAGCTGTTGTCGTCGGCGCCGCGCGCACGGGTGGAACCGCTGTTGATAAAGCCATCGGTCCAGTAGGCCACGGCTTCTTCACGGCATTCGCCGCTGCTGGCGCGCGCGCTGTCCTTCTCCCGGCGGCGTGCATCGTCGTCGCTGTCGGCGCCTTTGCCGTTGCCTTCGACTTCATCGCGCAGGGCCTTGCCCAGCGCGCCCAGGCTCAGGTTTTCGCGGCCATCCTTGACGCTGGCGTTGAACGAATTGCGGTCACAGGTCGGCTTGTGCAATTGCTCCAGGCGGCGGTTGAAGTTGTCCATCTGGGTGCTGGCAAAGCGATCGGCTGCCCGCGACTGGGCATTGAGCAGACCGATGACTTCCGGGTCTTTGCTCGGGTCCGGGCGGGCCTGCACGGAGAAGGTCACGGTGCCCGTGGCGCTGGCGCTGGCGCTGTGCAGGCTGAAGCGCACCACCGCCGTGCCGGCGAAGGCAGCTGCCGGGACGAAGCGCAGGTTGAAGCCCGACAGGGTGAAGCGTCCGGCCGAAGCCGGGCTTACCGAGAGCATGCTGGCGCGCACGAACGGCCCGCCGCTGGCGCCGCGAGTCAGGTCGACCGAGGCTTGCCCGCCGGCCAGTATGACCTCGTCGGAGGACACCACGGTGACGGGCTGGGCGGCGATGGCCAGGGCGAAGCTGCGGTTGGCGGTCGCGCCATTGGCATCGGTGACGGTGATGGTCAGGTTGCCGCTGGCCGCCTGGGTCGGGGTGCCGCTGATCTCGCCGGTGCTGGCCTCCAGGCTCAAGCCAGTGGGCAGGGTACCGGCTGCAATCGCGTAGCTGTACGGCGCCATGCCGCCTGTGACGCCGACGCTGAAGCGATAGGCGCTGCCAACGGTGCCGGGGTCCAGCGTGCCGGAGGCGGGGCTCAACACCAGGGTCGGCGCGCTGACGGTCAGGCTGACCTGTGCCGGTGCCGAGGTGCCGCCGGGACCGCTGGCGGTATAGGTGAAGCTGTCCGCACCGGAGTAGCCGCTGTTGGGCGTGTAGGTGATGTTGCTGCCGTTGGCCGATGCGCTGCCATGCTGCGGCGCGCTGGCCACGGCCACGCTGGTGACCTGGGCCGTGCCCAGGTTCAAGGTCAGGGCATTGTTGCTGCTGTTGGCCGCAACCGTAGCGGTGACGGCGCCGACCACCGGTGCCTGGGCGGCAATCACCAGGCTGTAGGCGCGCGCGCCGCTGAAGCCGTTGGCGTCAGTGGTGGTGATGGTGAAGTTGAAGGTGCCGGACACCGTTGGCGTACCGCTGAAGACACCGGCAGTCGACAGGTTGATGCCTGTCGGCAGGCTGCCCGAGGTGATGCTGAAGGTGTACGGCGCGGTGCCGCCGCTGGCACTCAGGCTGCCGCTGTAGGCGCTGCCCTGGGTGGCGTTGGACAGGCTGGGCGTGCCGATCACCACGCTCGGTGCGGTCACGGTGACGTTGACCACCGCCACGTTCGAGGTACCGCCCGGGCCGGTGGCCTGGTAGGAGAAGCTGTCGCTGCCGGCAAAACCCGCGCTCGGCGTGTAGGTGATGCTGGTACCGCTGGCGCTGGCGCTGCCATTACTGGCATTGGCCACCACACTGACGCTGGTCACCGGGCCGCCGCTGAGGGCCAGCGTGACCGGGTTGGCGCTGCTGCCGCCGACAACGCTGAGGCTGCTGCCGGTGGCGACAGGTGCCGCCTGGGCCACCACCAGCGTATAGCTGTGCGTGCCAGTGAAGCCATTGGCATCGGTGGCGGTGACGGTGAAGCTGAAGTTGCCGGCAGCGCTTGGCGTACCGCTCAGGGTGCCGCTGGTCGACAGGTTCAGGCCGGTCGGCGCGGTGCCGGCGGTGATGGCGTAGGTGTAAGGCGCGGTACCGCCACTGGCAGTGATGCTGTCGCTGTAGGCCGCATTGACCACCGGGGCGTTCAGCACCGTCGGTGCAACGGTCACGGTGGGCGCCGTGATCACCAGCAGATACGGCTGCGCCACGCTGAAGCCGCCCGCATCGGTGGCGGTTACGGTGAAGCCGAAGCTGCCGCTGGCGGTCGGCGTGCCGCTCAGGGTGCCGGACGCTGACAGGCTCAGGTTGCCCGGCAGGGTGCCACTGGTCACCGCATAAGTGTAGGGCGCGCTGCCGCCACTGCTGCTGAAGCTTTGGCTGTAGGCCGTGCCTGCGATGCCGTTGCCGAGTGTCGAGGGGGTCATCGTCAGGGTCGGTGCGGCGATGGTGAAGGTGTAGGCCTGTGTGCCGCTGAAACCGTTGGCATCGGTGGCAGTGATGGTGAAGTTGAACGGGCCGGCAGCGCTTGGCGTGCCGCTCACCGTACCGTCGGCCGAAAGGCTCAGGCCGGTCGGCAGGCTGCCGGCCGTGAGGGTGTAGGTATAAGGCCCCACACCGCCGCTGGCACTGACGCTGTCGCTGTACGCCGTGTTGATCAGCGCAATGCTCAGCGAGCCTGCGGGCAGGCTCACGGTCGGTGCGTCGATGACCAGTGTGTACGCCTGCGCCGCGGTGAAACCGCCCGCATCGGTGGACGTGACGGTGAAGGTGTAGCTGCCGCTGGCGGTGGGTGTACCGCTCAGGGTGCCGGACGTTGACAGGTTCAGGGTGCCGGGCAGGCTGCCGCTGGTTACCAAGTAGGTATAAGGCGCAGTGCCGCCGCCGCTGCTGAAACTCTGGCTGTAGGCGGTGCCTGCGGTGCCGTTGCCCAGCGTTGCTGGCGTGATGCCCAGGGTCGGGGCGCTGATGCTCAGGCTATAGGCTCGCGAACCGCTGAAACCGTTGGCGTCGGTGGCGGTAACGGTGATGTTGAACGCGCCGGCAACGGTCGCTGTGCCGCTCACGACGCCGCTGGCCGAAAGGCTCAGGCCGGCGGGCAGGCTGCCGGCGGTGACGGCGTAGCTGTAAGTCGGTGTACCGCCACTGGCACTGATGCTGTCGCTGTAAGGCATGTTGATCAGCGGGGTGCTCAAGGCCGTGGGCGAGACGTCAATCGTGGGCGCGTCAATGACCAGGGTGTAGCTCTGCGTCGTGTTGAAACCGCCGGGATCGGTGGACCGCACGTCGAAGGTGAAGCTGCCGCTGGCGGTCGGGGTGCCGCTGAGCGTGCCGGACGTCGACAGGTTCATCCCGGCGGGCAGGCTACCTGCGTTTATCGTGTAGAGATAGGACGGACTGCCGCCGCTGGTGCTGAAACTCTGGCTGTAGGCCGTGCCCGCCGTGCCGTTGACCAGGGTTGCAGGCGTGATCGACAGGGATGGCGCGGCGATGTTGATGGTGTAGCTGCGCGCACCGTCGAAACCGTTGGCATCGGTGGCGGTGACAGTGAACGTGAAGCTGCCCGCGACTGTCGGGGTGCCGTTCATGACGTCGGAGCCCGTCGACAGGCTCAGGCCGGTCGGCAGGCTGCCGCTGGTGATGGCATAGGTGTAAGGCGTGGTGCCGCCGCTTGCGCTGAAGGTCTGGCTGTACGCGGTGTAGATCTGCGGGTTGCTCAGCGTGGTCGGGGCCACGTTCACACTTGGCGCCGTGAGGGTCATCGTGAAGCTTTGCGAGTCGGTGTTGCTGTTGGCATCGGTGACGGTGGCGGTAAATGTGAACGTACCGGCAGCGATCGGCGTACCGCTCAGGTCGCCGCCGGACGACAGGCTCAGGCCGGGCGGCAGTGTGCCGCCGGTGAGGCTGTAAGCGTAGGGTGCGCTACCACCGCTGGCGACAATACTGTCGCTGTAGGCCGTACCGATGGTCGGGGTGCTCAGTGTGGTCGTGGTAATGGCCAGTGGGGCTGGGGCAATGACCATCGCATAGACGCGTGTGGCAGCGAAGCCGTTGGCGTCGGTGGCCCTGATGGCGAAGATGAACGTACCGGACGCCGTTGGCGTGCCGCTCAGGTTACCGCTGGATGAAAGGCTTAGTCCGCTCGGCAGGTTGCCGCTAGCGAGGACGTAGGTGTACGACGCCATGCTGCCGCTGGCCGTGATGGTGGCACTGTAGGCCGTGCCTGCGGTGCCATTGCTCAAGGTTGTTGGTGCAATCCCGATGGTGGGCGCGGCAACTATGAGGTTGTAGGTGCGTGAGCCGGTAGCGCCGTGGGTATCGGTGGCGGTAACGACGAAAGTGAAGTTGCCGTTATTGGTCGGCGTGCCGCTCAGGGTGTTGCCCGTCAGCGTCAAGCCGTTGGGCAGCGGGCTGATGGTGCTGAACGTGTAGGGCGCTGTACCGGTGCTGGCGGTCAGGCTGAGGGTGTAGGGGGTGCCTGCGATGGCGTTCGGTATCGTGGTCGGGCTAACCACCAGTGTTGGCTGGCTGACGGTCACGGTGACGGTCGCGGGCGCCGAGGTGCCGCTGCTGTTGGTGGCGGTGTAGGTGAAACTGTCCGAGCCCGAGTAGCCGGCAGTGGGCGTGTAGGTGATGCTCATGCCGGTGACCGATACGGTGCCATTGCTGGCCGGGCCCGCTGCCAGACTGGTTGCGGCGCCGCCGCTGAGGACCAGGGTGACTGGGGTGGCGCTGCTATTGGCGTCCACCGTCACCGATACGGGATTGGCGATCGGGGGGGCTATATAGGTAAAGCTAGTGGGTGCGGTGGCTGATACGCCGCCTTTGCTGACCACCACACTGGCTGCGCCCGCCGTTCCGGCAGGTGTGACTGCGGTGATCTGGGTGTCACTGTTCACGGTGAAGCTCGCCGCCGACGTACTGCCGAAGCGAACGGCGTCGGCGCCGGAAAAGCCGCTGCCGGTCAAGACAACGTTGGTTCCGCCAGCGGTCGAGCCACTGCTTGGCGTGACGCCGGTGATGCTCATCGCGCCGCCTGCCGGGTGAACGGTCAGGGTGTACACAGCAGCGGTGGCGGCTATGTCGGGATCTGATTCATCGAACAGCGAGATAACGACGGTATAGGTGCCAGGGGACTGTGGCGTGCCGCGTATGGTTGTGGACGCTTGTCCAGGATTCATATCAACGGACAGCGCAGCCGGCAGGCATCCATCCAAGGAACCGTCGAGCCAATTGCAGTCGTACCAGTCTTTGTAGGGGTGCGCGCCGCCCGAGGCGCTTATGGTCTGGCTATAACTCTGCCCAACCGTGGCGTCTGGCAATACAGAGCCGCTCGCCGGGCTGAGGATGGGCGCCGCAAAGGCCTGCGCGGTCATCAGCCACAGCAGGCCGAACAGGGTAAAAAAGCGGGTCAGCCAGTGACCGAGGGGCGTGCGCGACATGTTCATTGAGCTTCCTGCAAGTTACCGCTCCGCGGTCTTGGGCTGATCGGCTGTTGTTCAACGGGTTTCTGACGTCGACGCGGTGGGTTAGCTGTCGGCGCTGGCGCTGTGCGGGTCGGGCGGGTGTTGCATCTTCAGGTAGAAACCCTGTTCGCCCGTGCTTCTGAAACCCAGGCGCTGGTAGAGCCGTTGCGCCGGGCTGAATGCTTCTACGTGCAACGTGCAGGGCAGGTCGCCGGCCTCGCGCAGCATCGCCTGGATCAGCGCTGTGCCGATGCCTTGACCTTGCCAGGCGGGCAGCAGGGCGATGTCGACCAGGTGCAGTGCCTCTGCCCCATGCTGTATGCACAGCCTGCCGATCGGCGCCTGTTGCTGCTCGATGAGCAGAAAGGCGGCGCTGGGAAAATGTTCGGCGTAGTGACGCTGTTGCAGTTCGGCCTGACTGTGCAGGAACGCCAGGCGCTGCGCATCGCCCCAGCCGGGCGCGGCGCAGGCCTCGGCCCAGCGACGGCTGACGAACAGAGCGCGCAGGAACGGCCAGTCCGCCTCGGTCTGCGGGCGCAGACCGAGGTGGCGGGTTCCAGGCATGTACGACAGTAAACTGTCGATCAGGTCGCAAACATTCATGGTTTGTTTGGATAGTTACCGTTAATGCAAATGCAGTAGGTCAGGGCAAGCCGTGGCTGTACGGTGGAGCGCGATGCTGGCTGGGGGTTTACGCTTCCGGTGTTGCCGATGGTGCTGGGTGCCAGGGTCATGCCTTGGGTTACGGCCGGGTTGTAGTTGGCCAGCGTGCGCGGTTGTGACAGAAACACGTTGTTGTCCGGGGCATTGAGTGCCGTCGACCCGCTGCCGGTGCTGCGTGCATTGATGATGTGGCTGTGCGGCGCAAGATTGAGCGGTGAGAGCATCACGCTGTCGCTGCCCACGGCTTGAGCGAGCGGGCGTGGCGTCAACCCTGGCCCGGCACCGGCGCCGATGGCGATTTTATTGCTCAGGTTGGGCAGCATGAAGCTGGCAGTGCCGTCACCGCCGTATTTGTTGCCGATGATGCTGAACAGCGCCGGGTATTGCTTGACCGACAGCGTCTGCCCCCAGCATGGGAGCCAGTCGCTTGGAAAGAAACCGTAAGGAAAAATACTGATTTCACCGACAAATGAGTCCATGGTGTGTTCTTCCGACAGAGGCTGTTAGGGCTGTGATGGGTAATTACCGTTCAGGCAGATGATGTAATTGATCGCCACTGACGCCATCATGTTGGCGTGAGGCTGCGGCCCATCGAATCCTGTGCTGCTCACCGCGGCAGTGCTGAGTGTCATGGGCGCCGCTGTTTCGGTCGAGGTGCTGTACAGTCCTACCGCGGGAGTCGCTCCGGTGAACACGCCGAACGTTCTTTTGTTGCTGCCGTCACTGGGTTCGGTGTCGGTCGCCACGTCGGAGCTGACCGAAAAGGAGTGGCTGTGCGCCGGCGTGTTTTGGGCGGTGAGCGTCGTGGTCTCTGTGCCGAATGCCTGTGTGATGGTACGCGGGGTCAGGCCGGCGCCAGTGCCCTGGCCGACCACGGCACGGCCGCGCAGGTCCGGCAGGCCAAACGTGCCGGTGGTGCTATTGCCGCCGTAGGAGTTGCCCAGCAGCGAGTACAACGCTTGGTATTCATTGATCGAAAGCGTCGATCCGTCACACAGCGCCCACCCCACGGGCGCGAAGTCGCCAGCAAAAAGACGGATTTCCCCTACGTACGGATCCATATCAGGCCCCCTTGATGATAGTTTTTAGTGATCACGGACGTGTTGGATAATAGCCATTCACCAAGATGCAGTAGTTCAGCACCAGTGAGGGCTGCATGTTGGCAACCGGTGCACCGGGTGTCGGGGCCACGGTCGCACCGTTGATCACTACCGCCTTGTCGGCCTGTGCCGTGACATAGATATTGCCGGCCACCTGCTGCCCCGCGGCGCGCCGAGAAATGGCTGGCACGCCTCCCTGAGGGACCGTGTTGTTTGACGGCGCCGTGCTGACGTTTACCGCGTGGCTGTGCTGAGGCAGGATCGATAGGGGTATCGCTGCCGTCTCGCTGCCGCTCTGGGCACCCGGTTTCAGGGGGAAGGCTTCTACCTGAGGGTTGCCTTGGCAGGCGGCGACGCGACCGCGCAGGTCCGGGAGGGCGAATGTTGTTTTCCCATCGCCGCCATACACAGTGCCAATCAGGCTAAAAAGCGCCGGATTGCGAGCAATCTGCAACACACTTCCATTACAGGGCAACCAGCCTTCAGGTGCCCAGGCAAACGGAAAGAGGCGAATCTCGCCTAGATAGCCATTCATCTTGGTAAACCTCCATTGATACGAACTGCAGACACCCGCAAGGACCCACCCTGGCACCAGAGTGAGCAACGAGTAAGACGTTTGGGCTAAGAGGCAGTGACCCTGAGGTCAGCCGTTACACAGCATCCGTGTGCGCGTTTGCATGAGCGTCCCCTTCCTTGGGCTCTGTAGGTGATGGTTAATTGCGGTGGGGCCGATTGAAGGCAGCAACTAACCAGAGATGGCCAAATGCTAGCCTGAGCGGGTGCCTAATTGCCACCACTGCGGATGGGGTTATTCAAAGAATATTCAAACGAGTGTTTGATTGTCGTTTGTGTGGCTTTTTTGGCGCCGTAGTTCTGTTCTTTTCGGGGGTGTGGGCCAGCTCCAATGACGGAGCGAGACGCATAAAAAATCCGATGCCCGTACAGGCATCGGATTTTGATTGCTTGCGCCCAAGCGTCAAGCGAGAAGGCTTGACTGATCAGCCTTAGCCCGTGGGCGGCTTTTTTGTATCGCGGCTATTTGCAGATGACGATCATGCTGCGGCTGGTGTAGCCGGCCGGGTTGATGCCGAATAGATAGTCGCCGGGCTCTTCGTCGGCATCACCGGAGCGGGCGACGACTTTGAAGCCTCGGCTGCCGCAGGAACTGGCGGCCTTGTCGGTGCACTTCTCCCAGGAAGAGGAGAGGCCGGAGCAATTGATGTGCAGACCCTTTTTCCCCCGCTTGACTTCGGTTTTCGCGGTAGCGGCACACCCAGCGATTGCCAGGATGGCCAGGATGAGAAAAATACGTTTCATTCCTGTCCTTAAATGAGGGAGCGACCACATGCCTGCCCCCCGTCGTCATCGCTTTGATTTCTTCCTGAAATGTCTCTGGCTTCCGTGATCGGCACAGTAGATAGCGTAAAGATTATGATTTTGTGACAGCTTAATCAGCCAGGCGGGTAGGTACAACCGCTAAAAGCCGTCTCAAATGAAAATATTTCTCATATCAGTCGGCCGCCAACGGTGGGGCGGTCTCCTTGCGCATGGACAGCGTGGCGCCCACCGAGGCCGTGATGATGGCGCCGATCGCCAGCCATTGGCCCATGCTCAACCGCTCACCGAGAAACAGCAGCCCTGACAATGCGCCGAACGCCGGCTCGATGCTCATCAAGGTGCCGAAGGTGCGTGCGGGCATGCGCGTCAGGGCGATCATCTCGAGGCTGTAGGGCAGGGCGGTCGAGAGCACGGCAACGCCCAGCGCGAGAGGGATCAGGGCCGGGTTGAGCAGCGCACTGCCTGCATGCACGATGCCGATGGGGGCGATAAACAAGGCGGCGACCATCACCCCGAGGGCGGCGCTCTGTATCCCGTGCTCGGCCCCGGCCTTCTGTCCATAAAGGATATACAGCGCCCAGCAGACCCCGGCACCCAGTGCATAGCCCGCGCCGACCAGGTCGATGGCGCTGCCGGTCTGGCCGATCGGAATCAGCAGCAACAGCCCGGCGATCGCCAGGGCGATCCAGACGAAGTCGATGGCCCGTCGCGAGGCCAGGATCGCCACAGCCAAGGGGCCGGTGAATTCGAGCGCGACTGCGACACCCAGCGGGACACTGCGCAGTGACATATAGAAGAGGAAGTTCATCCCGCCCAGCGCCATGCCGTAGATGATCACGCTGCGCCAGGTGCTGCTGTTCATCCGCGCACGCCATGGCCGCAGCACCAGCAACATGATGATGCTGGCGAACACCAGCCGTAGCGTGGTGGTGCCTTGCGCGCCGACCAGGGGGAACATGCTCTTGGCCACCGAGGCGCCAGACTGGATCGAGGCCATGGCAATCATCAGCAGGCCGATGGGGAACAAGGTGGTGGCCAGGCTGCGCGGCGGTGTGCTCATGGGCGGGGCGATCCTTAGAGGGGGTGATGCGGTTGAGCACTATAGTGCGCAATGAGGGTGGGGTACCGCAAGCAGGCGGCCTTTATTCACTGATATGCACGGTTATTGAAATTAACGGTTGACGCCCTCTCAGATCCCCTTATAATGCGCCCCACTTCCAGCGTAGTTGGAACGGAAAACTCCTTGAGTTTCAATGAGTTAGAAGTTTCAGGCAGTATGGAAGTGCTTCGATCGTCTGATCGGCAGCGGTGAAAAAGGCAGTTGACAACAGCGTGTAACGCTGTAGAATTCGCCTCCCGCTACGAGAGATCGCAGCGAGCCAAGTGTTTGAAGTTGAACGAGATTCTCGCAGAAAACTTCAAAATAAACGCTTGACAGGCTCTGAGGAAAGCGTAGAATGCGCGCCTCGGTTGAGACGAAAAGTAACCAACCGCTCTTTAACAAATTGAATCAAGCAATTCGTGTGGGTGCTTGTGAGTATGGTTTGATAGTCGCCAAGATTATCAGCATCACAAGTGGCCACATGAGAAATCATAGTAGTCATTTGAGATTGCTGAGCCAAGTTTAGGGTTTCTTAAAAACCCAAGCAGTATTGAACTGAAGAGTTTGATCATGGCTCAGATTGAACGCTGGCGGCAGGCCTAACACATGCAAGTCGAGCGGATGAGAAGAGCTTGCTCTTCGATTCAGCGGCGGACGGGTGAGTAATGCCTAGGAATCTGCCTGGTAGTGGGGGACAACGTTTCGAAAGGAACGCTAATACCGCATACGTCCTACGGGAGAAAGCAGGGGACCTTCGGGCCTTGCGCTATCAGATGAGCCTAGGTCGGATTAGCTAGTTGGTGAGGTAATGGCTCACCAAGGCGACGATCCGTAACTGGTCTGAGAGGATGATCAGTCACACTGGAACTGAGACACGGTCCAGACTCCTACGGGAGGCAGCAGTGGGGAATATTGGACAATGGGCGAAAGCCTGATCCAGCCATGCCGCGTGTGTGAAGAAGGTCTTCGGATTGTAAAGCACTTTAAGTTGGGAGGAAGGGCAGTTGGTTAATACCTTGCTGCTTTGACGTTACCGACAGAATAAGCACCGGCTAACTCTGTGCCAGCAGCCGCGGTAATACAGAGGGTGCAAGCGTTAATCGGAATTACTGGGCGTAAAGCGCGCGTAGGTGGTTTGTTAAGTTGGATGTGAAAGCCCCGGGCTCAACCTGGGAACTGCATCCAAAACTGGCAAGCTAGAGTACAGTAGAGGGTGGGGGAATTTCCTGGGTAGGGGGGAAATGCGTAGATATAGGAAGGAACACCCGGGGCGAAGGCGGACCCCTGGAACGGTAACGCAACTGAGGGTCGGAAGCGGGGGGAAGAAACAGGGT
>NZ_UNOZ01000013.1 GCF_900536025.1 Pseudomonas reidholzensis | reverse complement strand
AGTGGACGTTGTACAACCTCGGTGCGCGGGTGTGCATCAAGCTGTCGGTGGCGCCGCTGGGGGATTCCGAGGGGCCTGGGGGGTTTTGAATGCGGCTTTGGCTTGGGCTTGGGGATTGTGGGCTTATCCATTCCATTTTGTGGCTCTGATGGCCCCTTCCGCCCTTACGGCGGGTCACTTTTTTTCTTGGAAAAAAGTAACCAAAAACCGCTGGCTCCCACATACGGCCCTCCGCTGCGCTGCGGGTTCCCTCACTCCGGTCTTGCTCCCGCGAGGACCGCGCCGCGGGCCAGGAAGGCCCGTCCGGCGCGGTCCTCACGGGAGCAAGACCGGAGTGAGGGGACCCGTAGCGCAGCGAAGGGCCGGATGCAGGAGCAAGCGGTTTTTGGTTACTTTTTTCCAAGAAAAAAAGTGACCCGCCGTAAGGGCGGAAGGGGCCATCAGCGCCACCACACCCACCGGATAAGCTCAACAATCGAAACGCGCCCCCACCGGCAACTATCCCAATACAGGCACATCGTGCCGACGTGCATACACCACCAGCCGCAAGTGCCGGTCTGCATCGATGGTCAGCGTAGTATGCTCGAACGCCTCGGCCCTGCCGTCCACCCGCAGCTGACGCACGCCATTGCACGGCGCCTGCACGTCATGCTGGCGCCACCACTGGTTGAATTCCGGCGAGGCCTTTTGCAGCGCGCCCACCAACGCCTGGATATCGCTTTGCTGGTTGGCCCGGGCAAAGTCGCGCTGAAAACTCGCGAGCATCTGCGCCGCCTGCTCCTCCCAATCAGCGAAGCGCTCGCGCAGTGCCGGGTCGGTGAACAGCATCCACAACAGGTTGCGCCGCTCTGCGGGATGCCCGCTGAAACCAAACAGGCCGTCGGCCGGCGCGTTGAACACCAGTACATCCCAGCGCAGGTTGAGCACATAGGCCGCGTGCGGCGCCAGGTCGTGCATCAGGCGGGTGACCAGCGGCGGCACCACGCACCAGGTCTTGCCCGGCTCCGCCGGTGGGCGGTCATGGGCCAGCAGGAACAGATGCCGACGCTCACCGGCATCCAGCTTCAACACCCGCGCCAGGCTGTCGAGAAAGGCAGCCGATACGCCAATCTCGCGCCCTTGTTCAAGCCAGGTGTACCAGGTCAGGCCCACCCCGGCGAGCGCGGCGACCTCCTCCCGGCGCAGGCCGGGTGTGCGTCGCCGGCCACCGCTGGGCAGGCCGACATCAGCGGGTGACAGGCGCTCACGGCGCGCCAGCAAAAAGGCCGCCAGCTCGGTGCGGGTTCGTTCCATGGTTCGCATCGGTTATCTCATTACTTTGAGTAACAGCATAAAGGGTTAAATTGTAAGTGCTTGGCCAGGGTTTGAGAATGTGCGCTTCCTGGTTCGGAGACTCAAGATGAGCGCTCACTTCTCTGCTTCTGGCCTGCGTGCCAACACCCAGCAAAAGGCCCCTTGGCTCGGTTTGTCGGTGCTGCTGCTGGCCGGCTTCGTGACGATCTTCGACCTGTTCGTGGTCAACGTGGCGATCCCCAGCCTGCAAACCGGGCTGGCGGCCAGCTTCGCCCAGATCGGCTTCATCGTCGCCGGCTACGAGCTGGCGTTCGGGGTGCTGCTGATCACCGGCGGGCGCCTGGGTGACCTGTTCGGCCGGCGGCGCTTGTTCGTGCTCGGCATGGCCGGTTTTACCCTGGCCTCGGCCTTGTGCGGATTGGCGCCCAGTGCGCAATGGCTGATTGGCGCACGGGTGTTGCAGGGGTTGGCGGCCGCGCTGCTGTTCCCGCAGGTGTATGCCTCGATCCGCGTCCATTTCAGCGGTGACGACAGCCGCCGTGCCTTCGGCTTGCTGGGGATGACCTTGGGCCTGGCCGCGATTGCCGGCCAGGTGCTGGGGGGCTGGCTGGTGCATGCCGACCTGCTGGGGCTGGGCTGGCGCAGCATCTTCCTGATCAACGTGCCCATTGGCCTGTTCGCCATCGCGGTCGCGCGCTTTATCCCCGAGTCGCGCGCGGCCCAGCGCCCTGCCCTGGACTGGCCTGGCGTGGCGCTGGTCAGTGCCGGGCTGGGGTTGTTGTTGGTGCCGCTGATCGAGGGGCCGAGCCAAGGCTGGCCAGCCTGGAGCCTGTGCGCGTTGGCCGCGGCACTGGTGCTGCTGGTGCTGTTCCATCGGCAGCAGGAACAACGCCGGCTGGTCGGCGGGTTACCGTTGGTGGACATGCAGTTGCTCGGCCAGCGGCGCTTTGCCTTGGGCACGCTGCTGGTGCTGCTGGTGTACTCGACGTCCAGCTCGTTCTTCCTGTGTTTCAGCTTGCTGATACAGACCGGCATGGGGCTTGACCCGTTCGCGGCGGGCAGCATCTTCGCCCCTTGCAGCGCGGGCTTTGTCCTAGCGTCGCTGGCCGCGCCACGGCTCGTGGCACGCTGGGGCACACGCGGCATCGTCATCGGTGCCCTGGTGTACGCCGTGGCGATCGCCGCGCTGATCGCGCAGGTGGCACTGGCCGGCGCGGACCTGCGACCCGAGCGACTGATCCCCCTGCTGATCGTGGTCGGCGCCGGCCAGGGCCTGATCATGACGCCACTGCTCAACCTGGTGCTGGGCTTCGTCGACGAGGCCAAGGCCGGCATGGCCGCCGGGGTGATCGCCACCGTGCAACAAGTCGGCGCCGCGTTGGGGGTGGCGGTGGTCGGCATGCTGTTCGGCGCCGCACTGGCCAGTGACGGTGCAGCGACAGCACAGATGGGCAACTACGCGTCTGCGTTCGTTGCGGGGATGCTCTACAACCTCGCAGCGTCTGTGCTGGTGTGGCTGTTGTTGCTGATGCTGGCAAACACGCGCCGTAGAGCGTGCGAGGATTGATCGGGGAGGCCTGCCAAAGGTGACACAAGCTGAAAAAATTCATAGAATTCAGCTAGCTAGCAATTAGCCAGCACCGCACGTCCCTCACGCTTCAGGATTCCAGCAATGACCAAGCTCTGCTCTTCAAACCCTTTGCAGCGGACGGCCCTCGCCGTGGCACTGACCCTCGGCGTACTGTCGGTTTCCGGCTGCGGCGATGATAAACAAGCCCCAGCGGTGGATACCCGCACCGCCGCGCAGAAAAAAGCCGACGAGGTCTACAACCCCACCCCTGAGCAAAAAGCCCAGCAAGCGGCCGAACGCCAAGCCAGGATCGACGCCGACAAACCTCACAAGGTCGAATTCACCGATCCGGGTATGGGCAGCGACGCTGACTACACCGATATCGGTCAGACCATGGTTGCCTTCAAGATCTACAACGCGCGCCGCGATTGGCAAGAAAGCGCCGACGACGTTGCCGACAGCAGTGCGGTGATCCTCAACTACAAAGGCGTAGACCCACGCCTGCTGGACCTCGAGAAGAAACGCAAAGGCACTGCCGACGGTTTCGAGAAAGCCGACATTGCCAAGGAAATCACCGGCATCGTCAGTGAAATCTCCGAGCCCTTCAAGAACACCCAGTGGGTCAAGGTGACGCTGGCCAGCGACTTCATCGGCCTCAAGTCGTATGACTTCACGCTCAAGGGCTTCAAGGTCGGCGAAGAGTTCTTCACGGACAAAGTGGGCCTGACCGACCTGGACAAGAGCAACATGGCCTACGGCAACCAGTCCAAGATCGCGCCGCCTAAAGCCACCATCTCCAACCTGCCGTTGCACTACAACTTCGGCTTCGTCAATGCCACCGACGATACCCTGATCAAGGTAGAAGACGAGCAACTGGCGAGGAAGATCGAAGCCGCACGGCCGACCGCAAAAATCGAAATCTACGGTTTCGTGCAAAGCGTCCAACGCACCCGCATCAACGGTGCAGACCAGAAAGACCGCTACGTCTATATCCAGCCACAGCGCATCGATATCCAAGACGGTCAAACGGGTGAAGTGTTGCTGTCCCACACGCTCTAAGCCAACGCTTGTCGGCCAGCCGTATGTTGCGGCCGGTCGACAGCGGCCGCTCGTCAGCGCGCCTCTTCAGGCGCGGATGGCTTCGCCTCGCTCAACCTCAACGCAGTATCCCTCAGTGCCGTCCTCAGGCGCTGTTCAAGGGCGTCATCGACAGAGGTTGCAAGGTCAGCGTAGACCTCGTAACTGATCTGGTTTTCAGGGCTCAGCCAGCGCAGCATGGTCAGACGCGTGCCACCCCGGCTGACCGCGGTCGTCTTTATCAAAGGGTTGAGCTTGTCGGTGTGCCTGGCGAAGTCGTCATCCAGCACACCCACCCGTTGCGTGAGCGCCACCTCGTAGTTGTACTCGTACGTGACGACGTACGCAGCGCCGCAGCTGTACACCGACATGACGCCATTCAGGCCGCCGTCCTTGCGCTCAACACCCGATGGCGCCTCGTTGGCAAGGCTGCAGTCGAGCGTTTCGATCGCTGCCCGAGAAGGTGAGTGGAACTTGATCGACTGCGCCGATAGTCCCACCATCAACTTGGCCTTGTTGAGCGCCGCATTGGTCTGATCAAGTGTCGGGAAGCTGGAGGTTTGCGTCGGTCGCTCGCGCATCGCTGCCTGCATCTTGCTGATTCTTTCAGCTCCCCGCGGGTTATCACTGCTTGACTGGATGTCCAGCTCGGCCTGCGCCGAACCTGCCAACATCAGCAGTACAACAAGACGCTTCATGCGCATCCACAACCCTCCCTGGGACCTATCGATTCATTAGCGGTGCGCACAGGATACACCTCATCTGCAGATGGACGGGCGCCCCGGCGCTGGTTACTGTTTCAGCCGCACACCCGCCTACCCATGCTCAAGGAGAAAGCACATGGACGTCCCCTGCACATCGATCGAAGAAGTCCGTCAGCGCATCGATCTCATCGACCGCGAGGTGGTCGCCCTGCTCGCCCGTCGCGGTCACCTGGTCACCCAGGCGGCGGCCTTCAAGACGACCACGGATGATGTCCGTGCGCCCGCCAGGGTCGAGCAAGTGATCGCCAAGGTGCGTTCGCTGGCCAACGATGCGGGCGCCTCGGCAGACGTCGTCGAGCAGGTCTACAGAGCGATGATTGCCGCGTTCATCGAGCAGGAACTGCACACCCATGCGAAGCTGAGCAACTGAACGTCGGTCGACGACACCCGTCACACCTGTACCCCTCCCCGGCAAGGTGACCTGCATGAGCCTGATCCCCGATCTGCCCGACCCGGCTAATGTCTTGGTCTGCGGCGCCAGCCAGGGCATTGGCCTGGCGTTGTGCGCAGCATTGCTCGCGCGCGATGACGTGCGTCAGGTGTGGGCCGCCTCGCGCCAGGCGACCGGCAGCAGCGGGCTGGCCGCGCTGGCCGAGCAATATGGGGGGCGTCTGCTGCGGGTCGACTGCGATGCGCGTCATGAGCAATCGCTGGCAGGGTTGGCGCGCGAAATCAGCGCCACGTGGCAGCACCTGCACCTGGTGATCAGCACTCTGGGTATCCTCCAGGAAGACGGCGCACAGGCAGAAAAAAGCCTGGCGCAGCTCGACTTGGCGGGGCTGCAGGCGAGCTTCGCCAGCAACACCTTTGCTCCGGTGCTGCTGCTCAAGCACCTGCTACCGCTGCTGCGCAAGCAACCGGCGACCTTCGCCGCACTGTCGGCCAGGGTCGGCTCGATTGGCGACAATCACCTGGGCGGCTGGTACAGCTACCGGGCGAGCAAGGCCGCACTCAACCAATTGCTGCACACCGCGAGCATCGAGCTCAAACGCCTGAACTCCGCCTCGACGGTGTTGCTGCTGCACCCCGGCACCACCGACACCCAGCTGTCGCAACCGTTCCAGGCCAACGTGCCCGCCGAGCGCCTGTTCACCCCAGCATTCGCCGCGCAGTGCATCCTCGAACAAGTGGCCAGGCACGGCCCGGCGCACAGCGGCACGTTCTGGGCGTGGGATGGGCAGCCGGTCGAGTGGTGAGCGCGCGCGCCTAGCGAAGCTGCCTGAGCTTGTGCGCCTTGAACCGCCTGAGCAGGGTCATGACCGGTCGCAGCACGTGCACCCGATCAAGCAACGACAGCTGATGCAGGTCGGTGCGCGAGGGCCGTTGGTAGCCGAGGTTCCAGGTGAAGTAGTAGGCCCGCACCTGATCGTTGCTGTGAATCAGCGTATTGAGCGCCGCGTCATAGTGCATCGGCCCCCCGTCCGGATGCCCCGGCGGTCGTTCGAGGATTTGATAGAGAAAATCCCGCAAGCTGACCAGGAACGTGCCGTTCACGGCGTAAAAATGCGCCAGGTGGATGGGCTGGTCGACCACTTTCCAGGCCGGTGAGCCGGCGTTGCCTTCGAAGGGGTGGCCGAAAAACACGATGTCCCAGTCCATGTTCGCCAGCGAGGCGATGGCGTCTTTGCCGTATTGCGAAATGCGCTTGGAGAACTGGATGTCGTCTTCCAGGATCAGCAGGTTGTCGACGTTCAGGCGGATGGCCTCTTCGATGATCCCCAGATGGCTCAGGAAGCAGCCTCTCACGCCAAGGCTGGGAAACCCGTTGGCCTCGCTGGGGGTGACCGCTTCGAAAAAGCCGACCTTGTCGTTATCGAGGTGAAAGCCGTTACGCGCGAACTCGTCGAGCGTTTCTGAACGGCGGTCCGTGCGTGAGGCGATATTGATGATTCTTGCGCGATCAAAATAGTCGACAACGTCCATCCAGAGTCCTCAACGCGGGCGATCAGGAGAGTTGGACTGCAGTATAGGATGCGTTTGCCGATCAGCAGGCTAGCTGGCCAGGTGATCAAGGGCGATGGACAACCCTGCCGGGTGGCGAAAGCCCGTCTGCCCCGCAGGCGGGTGCTCGGCGCTGGCCGAGGCCAGGCGCGCGCGCGACCGATACACCAGCGGGCTAACCCCCAACTGGCGCTGGAAGCTGCGGCGCATGCGCTCTTCGTTGCCGAAGCCGGTGCTCTCGGCGATGCGCTTGATCGGCTCCTGGCTGGTCTCGAGCAAGCGGCACGCCGCTTCGAGGCGCAAGGTCTCGACGGTCTGAGCCGGGGTGCCGCCAGTGGCCGCGGTGTAGGCGCGGGCGAAGTGGCGCGGGCTCATGCCGAATTTCTCGGCGAGGCGCTCGACCCGCAAGTCGCCGTCGAGGTTTTCCGCGATCCACGCATGCAGCCTCACCAGACGCTGGTCACGGTCGCTGCGCAAGGCATCGCTCTGCGCCTTGAGCGGCGCGCTGAGCTGGGCCTGCTCGGCCGAGCGCCGCAGGAACAAGGTGAAATAGCGGGCCAGCGCCAGCGCCGCGTGCGGGCCGAGGTCCTGTTCCAGCAGCGCCAGGCCGAGGTCGATACCGGCACTGGCGCCGCCACAGGTCCACAGGTTGCCGTCGTGCAGGTACAGCGCCTCGCGCTCGACCTGCAGCGCGGGGTAGCCCTGTTGCAGGGCCTCGGCGAAACTCCAGTGGGTGACCACCCGCCGGCCGTCGAGCAAGCCCGCGGCGGCCAGGGCAAAGGCGCCGGTGCCAATCGAACACAGGCGCCGCGCCGTGGGGGCGCGGCGCTGCAGCCAGGCCTTGACCTGGGCATCGCGCTCCAGGTTCGACACCCCTGGGCCGCCGATGACGATCAGGGTGTCCAGCTGCGCCTCGCTCTCCACCTGCTGCAACGAGCGGGTCATCACGCCGATGCCGGAAATGGTCTCGATCTCGCCGCCCAGGGGCGAGGCCAGCACCACTCGGTAGGGCGGCGTCTGCGCCAGTTCGCCGCCCAACACCCGCGCGGCGGCGGCAAACACCTCCAGCGGGCCTGCGGCATTGAGCAGCAGTGCCCCCGGAAACGCCAGGACCAGCACCGTGCGCGGCGCCGCGATGGCAGAAAACGAGGGGTGTTTGACATGGTGACGGCTAGGCTGCGTGGACATACTGGGCGCACTTTCCGATTGAAGAGCCCAGACGATGCCCACAAACGCTGCCCCTGCCAAGCGCCTTCGTCGCCGACTGACGCCCCTGCTGCTGCTCGGTGCCCTGCTGGGCGCCCTGCCCGCCCACGCCGCGCCTGCCGCGCAGCTGGAAGTCGGCGATCAGAGCGGCCTGATCCAGGCGCTGCTGGTGGCGGCCGGCGAGGACCAGGTGCAGGGCTACACGCTCGACTGGCACCCGTTCGGCACCGGCACGGCGCTGATGGAAGCCCTCAGCGCCGCGGCCGTCGATGTTGGCGTGGTGGGCAATGCGCCGCCGGTGTTCGCCCAGGCCGGTGGCTTCGATGTGCGGGTGGTGGCCAGCGCCGAAGGCGCGCAGAACAACAATGCGCTGCTGGTCCAGGGCGACTCGCCGATCACCCGCGTGGCTGACCTCAAGGGCAAGCGCATCGCCGTCGCCAAAGGCACCAGCGGCCATTACCTGTTGCTCGCCGCGCTCGCCGACGCCGGGCTGCAGGCCCGCGACGTCACGCTGATCTACGCCAGCCCGATCGACGCGCAAAACGCCTTTGCCAGCGGCAAGCTGGATGCCTGGGCGGTGTGGTACCCCTTCGTCGGCCAGGCCACCTCGCGCGGCGCGCGCAAGCTGCTCGACGGCAGCCAGTGGCCGGAAACCGGCCTCAACTTCACCGTCGCCAGCCTCGCGGCCTTGCAGGACCCGCACAAGGCCGAGTGGCTCGGTGACTTCATCCAGCGCCTGGCGCGGGCGCAGGCGTGGGCCACGGCCAACCCTGAAGCGTGGGCCGCACAGCTGAGCCAGGTCACCCGCCTGCCGCTGCCACTGCTGCGCGAAATGCTCGGCCAACAGCAACTGCGCTACGTGCCGCTGGACGCCCGCGTGGCCGGCCTGCAGCAACGCCTGGCCGACCGCTTCGCCGAAGCGCGGCTGATCCCTCGGCCAGTGAACGTCAGTGAGGCCTTCGACGACCGCTACAACGCCCTCCTGCCACAACACCCCTGAATTGCAACCCGCGCGCCATGCCGCACTCGCCGGCAGGGTGGCGCTCACCTGGAGAAAACCCATGCCTGCACTCGACAGCACCACCCTGCGTCGCCATGCCACCGGCCTGATCGCCGTCGACGCCGAGCGTTCGGCGGGCGGCTATACCCTGTTCGCACCGCAGACCGCCGACGGCAACGTGTTCCTGATCAACCTGCGCGGTGAACAGGTGCATCACTGGAAACTGCCCCAGCGCCCCGGCCGCGACGCGGTGATCCTGGCCAACGGCAACCTCGGCTACAACGGCAACCACCCCGACTCGCCAGACCTGTTCGCCGGCTGGGCGGTGTGGCATGGCGGTGCGTTCAGCGAGGTCACGCCCGAGGGTGAGGTGGTCTGGCAACACACCGACCTGGCCCACCATCACGACGCCCAGTGGCTGGCCAACGGCAACCTGCTGTACACCACCGCCGAGCCCCTGCCCGAGGCGATCGCCCGGCGCGTACAGGGCGGCATTCCTGGCAGCGAAGCGCCGGGTGGGGTGATCTACGGCGACGTGGTCAAGGAGGTCGACCGCAGCGGCACACTGGTCTGGCAATGGCGCAGCTGGGAGCACCTGGCGCCGGAAGACTACCCGCTGCACGCCTGCTTCGAGCGTTACCACTGGCCGATGACCAACGCCGTCACCCCCGGCCGCGATGGCAAGGTCATCCTCAGCCTGCGCAGCGTGTCGTCGGTGATCGCCGTGGACAAGGCCAGCGACCGCGTGCTCTGGCGCCTTGGCCACGACCTGGTGGCCCAGCAGCACTGCCCGAGCGAGCTCGACGACGGGCGCATCCTGGTGTTCGACAACGGCATCTCGCGCCCGCACGTGTCGATGCCGCATTCGCGGGTGATCGAGGTCGACCCGCACGCCCAGCGCATCGAGTGGCAATACGCCGACACCCCCGGCTACGCCTTCTTCACCCCGTTCATGGGCGGCGCCCAGCGCCTGCACAACGGCAACACGCTGATCACCGAGGCCAACTTCGGCCGGCTGTTCGAAGTGACCCGCGCCGGCGAGGTGGTGTGGGAGTACATCAACCCGCATTTCGCCGCCTACCCGGACGCCGCCGCGCGCGCCTACCTGCCGGGCGAGAACAACGCGATCTTCCGCGCCCACCGCTACCAGGCCCAGGACATCCCCTGGCTGCGCGACTGAGCCTCAACCCCAACCCCCACCATCCTTCCCATCACGCTTACGCAGACCACGCGCAGCGAGAGGTGCCTCATCAAGGAGTTCATGATGACCCAGCCTTTTCATCGTCCCGCGCGCGCGTGCGCCTGGCCCGGATTACTGCCGGGGCTGCTGGCCCTGGCCTGCGCGCCGGGTTACGCGGCGCCCTCTGCGCAAGCCGCTGAGGCCGACGATGCCACCCTCAAGACGGTGACGGTCAATGCCCGACGCCGCGTCGAGGACGCGCAGACCGTGCCCACGGCGATGTCCGTGCTTTCGGCGCAGACCCTGGAAAACCAGCGCCTGTACCGTGTGCAGGACCTGCAGCAGGCGCTGCCCAGCGTCAACGTCGCCTTCATGCATGCCCGCCAGTCGAGCCTGTCGATCCGTGGCCTGGGCAACAACCCGGCCAGCGACGGCCTCGAAGGCAGCGCCGGGATCTACCTCGACAACGTCTACCTCGGGCGCCCGGGGATGGCCGTGTTCGACCTGCTGGACATCGACCAGCTCGAGCTGCTGCGCGGCCCGCAGGGCACGCTGTTCGGCAAGAACACCACCGCTGGGGTGCTCAACATCAGTACCCGCCGGCCGACCTTCACCCCGGAGGGCAGCGTTGCCACGTCGCTCGGCGAAGACGGCTACGTGCAGACCCACGCCAGCCTCGGCGGGCCACTGAACGACCAACTGGCGGGACGCTTGTCGGCCTACCGTACCCGTGAGAACGGCTATGTCGACAACCAGTTCGATGGCCATACCCTCGGCGGCGGCACGCGCCAGGGCTTTCGCGGGCAACTGCTGTTTGAGCCCAATGACGGCTTCAACCTGCGCTGGATCGCCGACTACAACGAAGAGGACTCCAGTGCCGGCACCCGCTCGCTGTTCAGCAGCGGGCCGACCATCAACGGCGTCAACCGCTATGAACAGCGCGCCGCCGCCGTCGGCGCGACCCTGGCGCAGGGCCGACGGGTCAACCTCGACGCCGAGCAGAGCGTCACGGTGTTCCAGGGCGGTACTTCGCTGGAGGCCAACTGGAGCCTGCCTGGCGACTACACCCTGACCGCGATCAGCGCCTGGCGCTGGTGGGATTTCACCCCGCGCAACGACGACGAGCTGAATGTGCCGGTGATGTACAACGTCGGCCAGTCGGCGCGCGACCAGCAGTACTCGCAGGAGATACGCCTGGCCTCGCCGGCCGGTGAGGTCTTCGACTACGTGCTGGGCGGCTACTACTTCCGCCAGGAAATGCGCAACGAGGTGTTCACTGACTACGGCCCGCTCGCCGACACCTGGAACGGCACCCCGCAGGGCGCCTTGAACAACGTCTCCAGCCTGGGCAAGGGGCGCATCGACACCGACAGCTTTGCCCTGTTCGCCCAGGGCACCTGGCACCTGACCCCGCGCCT
Source organism: Pseudomonas reidholzensis (assembly GCF_900536025.1). Lineage (GTDB taxonomy): Bacteria > Pseudomonadota > Gammaproteobacteria > Pseudomonadales > Pseudomonadaceae > Aquipseudomonas > Aquipseudomonas reidholzensis. Next base: position 810,875 of record NZ_UNOZ01000013.1, on the reverse strand, counting down.
CGACCTGACGGCCGGCCTGCGCGGCACCTATGAAGTGAAACAGGCGCGGGTCAGCCGCTATGCGCCCAGCGGCGGTGCCGCAGTGACCGGCGCGGCGGCCAACGTGCGCAACGCGCGGCTGGGCGCCTACGACTCGGGGGACCTCAGCCTGTACAGCTTCAGCCCGTCAGCGCTGGTCAGCCTGGCCTATCGCTTCAACGACCAGGTCATGGGCTATGCCTCGCTGTCGCATGGCGAGAAGTCCGGCGGGGTCAACCTGAGTGTCGCCAGCGCACCGGTGGCGGGCGCAGACTCGTTGCTGATCGGCAGCGAACGGGCCAACGATGCGGAGCTGGGGATCAAGAGCACGCTGCTCGATCAGCGCGTGCAGCTGAACGCCAACCTGTTCTGGACCGAGGTACATGGCTACCAGACCAACGCCTACGACGACGCCAACCTGACCAGCTACCTGACCAACGCAGGCTCGGTGCGCAGCCGCGGCGTCGAGGTCGAGTCGACCCTGTTGCCGGTGCGCGGGCTGAGCGTGAACCTCAACGGCTCCTGGAACGACGTGCGTTATCAGGACTACGCCGACGCCCCGTGCCCGGCCGAAGTGGCCCTGCAGCCTGGTGCACCGGCGTCCTGCGACTTGAGCGGGCACGCCGTGGTCGGCGCTTCGAAGTGGATCTTCAATGCCAACGGCACCTACGAATGGGAGGCTGGCGCGCTGCGCCCATATGTCAACGCCAGCTACGCGTTCCGCTCGCACGCGGTGGGCACGGTGGACGACTCGCAGCATGCGCGGTTGCCCAGCTATGCGCTGGTCAATCTGTCGGCGGGGGTGCGCGGGGATGTCGGCGATGGCCAGTGGGACGTGTCGCTGTGGCTGCGCAATGCGGCGGACAAGACCTATTACACGACGCTGTGGAATTCGCCGAATGGGGCGTATACGGGGGTATTGGGTGCGCCGCGGACCTTGGGGGTGACGGGGCGCTATGACTTCTGATTGATGCCGTCTGCTGGGGACCTTGGCGGTCCCATCGCGGGCAAGCCCGCTCCTACAACAGCCGCGCCACTGTAGGAGCGGGCTTGCCCGCGATGGGCTGCAAAGCAGCCCCAGGATCTTGAGCCGATAACCTCAGAACGCCGGCACCACATCGCCGTGATAACGCTCAAGGATGAACGCCTTCACCTGCGGCGAATTGAGCAACGCCCCAAGCTTCTGCACCGCCGGGTCATTGGCCTTGTCGCGGCGCACATACAGGTAGTTGGCGTACGGCGACTCGGAGCTCTCGATGAACAGCGCATCCTTGTGCGGCTGCAGCTTGGCTTCCAGCGCATAGTTGGCGTTGATCAACGCCAGGTCGACCTGGTTCAGCACGCGCGGCAGCATGGCCGCTTCCAGCTCCTTGAACTTCAGGTGTTTGGGGTTGCTGGTGATATCGGCCGCGGTGGCCATGATGTTGCTCGGGTCCTTGAGGGTGATCAGGCCCTGCTTGGCGATCAGCAACAGCGCACGCCCGGAGTTGGTCGGGTCGTTGGGGATGGCGATGGTGGCGCCATCGGCAAGCTCGGCGACTGACTTGATCTTCTTCGAGTAGGCCCCGAACGGTTCGATGTGCACCGCCACCACCGGCACCTGGTCGCTGCTCGGGCGGTCCTTCTTGTACGCTTCGTAGTAAGGCTTGCTCTGGAAGTAGTTGGCATCCAGGCGGCCTTCGTCGACCTGGCGATCGGGCTGGATGTAGTCGGTGAACACCTTCACGTCCAGGGTCACGCCCTGCTTGGCCAGCTCAGGCTTGAGGAACTCCAGGATCTCCGCGTGGGGCACCGGCACCACGGCGATTTTCAGCGTTTCGGCGCAGGCCGAACCCATGGCAGCGACCAGCAAGGCAACAGAGAGAACAGCGCGTTTCACGATGATTTACCTTCGAAGCGTTTCAGGGAAAAAGACGACAGATCCAGGTCGCTCGCGCCGCGCAGGCACCACTGTGCGAACGCCTCGCCCAACGCGGCGGAATGTTTGAAGCCATGGCCGGAACAGGCCGACACCACCAGGGTGTGCTGCAGCGTGGGGTGGTTGTCGATGATGAAGTGGCGGTCGGGTGTCACGGTGTAGGCACAGACGGCCGATTTGAGGACCTTGCCGGTGACTCCGGCGATGCGCCCGTGCACCTGCTGCTGGTACATGTCCTGTGCCTCCGCCACGGACACGCTGCGCTCGAGGGTGTCGGGCTGCGCGGCGGTGTGGTACTGCGCCGTGGCGATCTTCATGCTGCCCTCGCCGGCCAATGCCGGGAAGCCGTAGTTGATCTTGTCGTCACCGCGACCGTGGGTAAGGATGAAGGTCGGCGAGGCACCGACCAGCTCGGCGTCGGCCTCGAGCTCGAACCAGAACAGCTTTTGCCGGTAGACCTTGAGCAGGCTGTCGAACGGTTCGCCGAGCAGCCCGCCCGCCCAGTTGCCGGTGCTGATCACCAGTTTGTCGGCGCGCAGCGTGCGCTGGTCGGTGGTGACGGTAACGCCCTGCTCATCGGCAAGGATGTCGGTCACCGTCTCGCCTTTGTACAGCGTGGCGCCGTGTTGTTCGGCCAGGCGCAGCTGCACATCGATGCAGCGCTCGGGGCGGACAAAACCGCCGCCTGGCTCGAAGTAGCCGATGGCGCTGTCGAGCACGTGCTTGAACTGCGGAAAGCGCTGGCGGATCTGCGTGGCATCCAGCACTTCGTGCTCGATGCCGTAGGTTTGCGCCAGACCAATGGTGCGCAGGGTGAAGTCGCTCTTGTCGGCCGGGTCGAAGTCGGGGCTCGAAGTCAGCACCAGCAAGCCGGACTGATCGAACAGCGCCTCGCCCGACAGGGCCTCGAGCTCACGCCAGATGCGCTGGGCGTTGCGCACGATCGGCACATACTGCGCGCCCTCGCCCACCGACAAGCGAGTGATGCGCGTATCACCATGGCTGGAGCCGAAGGTGTGCGGCGGGTGATGGCGGTCGATACCGACCACCTTGGCACCCGCCTTCGCCAATTGATAGACGGTCGCGGCGCCCATGGCGCCGAGCCCGATGACCAGTGCTTCGTATCGCTCCACCCGCAACTCTCACTCACGCAAAAAAGCGCTAGTTGAGAGGAAAAACGCGCCTGAAACAAAGAACCAATGAGCATATCCATATGCCAGAATGTTCGGGTCAGTACATTTTTCTCGCCCCCTCACTGTTTGAGGTGAAACGCCGTGTTGCGCCGCCTCAAGCCGTTTGCCGATGCTTGGCCCGGCTCAGCGACCAGCCGAAGTTCATCCCGGCCGCCGCCAGCAGAATCGCCGCAGTGCCGGCCACCTGAACCACCCCGAGCGGATGGCCGAAGGCAATCCAGTCGACCAGGATGGCGACGATCGGGTAGATGAACGACAACGCGCCCACCAGCGCGGTGGGGATTTTCTGAATGGCACTGTAGAGCAAGGTCGACATCAGGCCGGTGTGCACCACGCCGATGATCACCAGGTAGCCCCAGGCCGCGTCAGCCGGACCTGCCCCGCTGACCTCCACGAAGGGCGCCAGCACCAGCACCCCGACCAGCATCTGCACCAGCACGATCAGGTGCGCCGGTACCGCCGCGAGGCGCTTGGTTATGGCCGCTGCCACCGCGTAGAAGAATGCCGAAGCCAGGGCCAGGCCGATGCCCAGCAGGTACTCCGCTCCGGGTGCCGCTGCGTTGCCCTTGGCCGAAACGATCAGCACCAGGCCGGCGAATGCCAGCAGCAGCCACGCGACCTTGGCGCTGCTCAGTCGCTCGCCGAACAGCAGCACACCGAGCCCGACCAGCATGAACGGCTGGACGTGATAGACCACCGTGGCGATGGCGATCGAGGCATGCCGGTAAGCGCTGAACAGCAGCAGCCAGTTGAGCATCAGCGACACCCCGCCGAGCCCCATCAGCGCCCATTGGCCGGGGCTGACCCGTACCCGGCGCAGCACGCCCAATGCCAGGCACGCCACCAGCATGGCCAGGGCGCCGAACAGGCAGCGCCAGAACACCACGGCCTCCGGGGCCTGGCCGGACATCACGACAAACCAGCCGACCGTGCCGGAAATCATCATGGCGGCAATCATTTCAAGCGAGCCACGGGCTTGCGAACGCATCAGTATCGGCTTCCTTGCAGCGGACGTTGGTTCGGTGCCATGCGCAGGGCTATGCACCGACCAAACGGTCTATATAATGAACAATCGGCCGCCATACTGAACACGCCCGGCGAGAGCGTCAAGCCAAAAACGGATCTTTTAACGAACAAATGACCGACATAACGAACGAATCATCAAGCCTGAATCCAAGCCGGATCGACCTGCTGGCACTGGCGATCAAACGCGAACGGCAACTGGCGGGGCTATCCCTGACCGAGCTGGCAAAGCGCGCGGCGGTTGCCAAGTCGACCTTGTCCCAGCTGGAGTCGGGCATCGGCAACCCCAGCATCGAAACCCTCTGGGCGCTGGCCATGGCCATGGGTTTGCAGGTGACGCGGTTCTTTGAACAACCCCGCCAGCAACTGCGGGTGATCCGTGCCGACGAGGGCATGACGGCCTACACCGAGGCCGCCAACTATGCCGCTACGCTGCTCGCCGACTGCCCCGCCGGCGTGCGCCGCGACCTCTACCGGCTCAAGGTACAACCCGGCGAGGTGCGCCTGTCCCAGGCCCACCTGCCCGGCACGGTGGAACACGTGGTGCTGTGCAGCGGCAGTGCCAGGATCGGCCCGGCGGATGAGCCGGTGGTGCTGCACGCGGGCGACTACATCAGTTACCTGGCCACGGTGCCGCACGTGTTCGAAGCGCTCGAAGCGGATACCACGGCGGTGATGGTCATCGAGCACCCCTGAGGCCTCACGCGTGGTGCGCGACCAAGGTTGCCTGCGCCAGCCGCCGATACCCCCACAGCGCCACCAGCATCACCACCACACCTGCGCCGACGGCGACCAGGAACCCAGCCCTGGCGCCCTGTACATCGACCATCTGGCCCGACAGCGCCGCGCCCAGGGCGACCCCCACGTTCAAGCCAGCCAGCAGCCAGGTCATGCCTTCGGTGAGCCGGCTGGCCGGCACGCAGCGCTCGACCAGGGCCATCGCCACGATCATGGTCGGGGCGAAGAACAGCCCGGCAATCAGCACCGCCGCCGACAGGCCCAGCAGGTTGCTGACCATCAGCAGTGGCAGGGTTGTCGCCGCCGTGGCCAACCCACCAAGCAACAGCAGCGTGTGCAGCGCTGTCTTGAGCTTGAGCCCTCCAAACACCAGCCCGGCCCCGCACGAGCCGATGGCATAGCAGGCGAGCACCAGGCTGGCTGCGGCCGGCGTACCCACCTGGCCGGCGAAGGCCACGCTGACGATGTCGACGGTGCCAACGATCACGCCCATGGCAATCATCAGCAGCACCAGCAGCCGCACCTGGGCAAGGCGCAGCACCGAGCCGCCGCTGTCCGCTGATTGACTACCTGCCGTCACGGGCGGCTCGGTGCTTGTCTGGGCAACCAGGGGCCCGGCTTGAGGGAACAGGGTCACGCTGAGCCCGACCGCCAGCGGCGGGCCGGCAATGAACGTGACTTCGTCGAGCACCGTCTCCAACGCATAAGCACTCTGCAGCTCGGCCGTACCACGGTAGAGCACGGTCCAGCGGGCACGCACCATGGCCGACAGGCTCGGCATGCAGCCGGCCAGCGCGGCGCCGACAAACAGCGTCCACAGCGGCGCGCTCCAGTAGCTGCAGGCCAGTGTCGAGAGGATGCCCAGCACACTCAACGCGCCGGCCGCCGGTAGCACGCGACGTTGACCATAACGGTCCACCAGCCGCGAGACCTGCGGTGAGAGCAAGGCATAGGTGAGCACGAAGGTGGCCGAAACCGCCCCGGCCAGGGCATAGCTGCCGTACACCTGGGACAGCAGGATGATAAGACCGATCCCGGTCATTGGCAGCGCCAGCCTGGCCACCAGGCCAGCCAGGGAAAAACCCCAGGCGCCCGGCACTCGAAACAACACGCGGTAGGGATTGGCCATGCTCGACGCTCCTTATCGAAACCGCCCCGGAATACCCGAGGCAAAGATACATACACAACGTATGATTAAAACTCTATTATCATACGCAGTGAATGTAAACCCGTTACCAACAGGACTCCGTCATGGCCAGACGCACCCGCGCCGAAATGGAACAGACCCGCGCCACCCTCCTGCAGACAGCACGGCAGGTGTTCAGCGAACGCGGCTATAGCGAAACCTCGATGGATGACCTGACCGCCCAGGCCAGCCTCACCCGTGGCGCGCTGTACCATCACTTTGGTGACAAGAAGGGTTTGCTCGCGGCGGTAGTGGCACAGATCGACGCGGAAATGGACGCGCGACTGCAAGCCATCTCCGACAGCGCCAGTGACCCCTGGCAGGGGTTCAGCGATCGCTGCCGGGCGTACCTGCAGATGGCCAGCGAGCCGGAGATCCAGCGCATCGTGCTGCGCGACGCGCCTGCGGTGCTCGGGTCCCCTGCCCCGCAGGCGCAGCTGCACTGCGTGGCGTCGTTGACGTCGATGCTGGAAACGTTGATGGCGCAGGGCATCGTTGCCGACGCCGACCCGCAGGCGCTGGCCTCGCTGATCTCAGGGGGCTTGACCGAAACCGCCTTGTGGATTGCCAACGTCGACGGCCAGAGCCCGCGGCTGGAGCAGGCGCTAGCGGCCATGGAGCTGCTGCTCAAGGGGCTTTGTCGCCGCTGACAGGGCACTTTTGAAATTGCGCTTGGCTTGAGCTCGCTGGGGCCGCTCCCACATGGACGGCGCTGTGCAGACTCTTTCGTGTACGGAACACCGCATCCTGTGGGAGCGGCCTTGTGTCGCGAAAGGGCTGCGCAGCAGCCCCAGCGAGCTCGAGCCAAGGATAAATTCAGGAATAATGCGAAGAAAGGATTGCAGCGTGAATTCGATAAAGGACTGGCTCAACCGCCACAAGCGCGAGCAGGCGCCCAGCCTCAGCTGGGCGGATCGACGGCGCAACGAAGCCCTGGAGATACTCGCCCGCGTCAGCAGTGTCCAGACATGGCTGGAGCTCAGCACCCACGAGAACGGCTTCGTTCGGGAAATCGCCGTGCGCGAGCTGTGCAGGCAGCCCTCGCCTGAAGCCCTGGCGGCCTTGCTGGAGCGCCTGAACGACTGGGCGCCACAGGTTCGCGAGGTCGCTGCGGCGGGCTTGGAGCATTACCTGCAAGCCGCACAGGCGCAGGCCTTGTTGTTCGCATTGAAGCCGCTGATGGCATTGGCCGGGCGCCACCGAACCGATCACGGCCCGACCCTGTTGGCCGCGCGGGCGGTGTTGCAGGCGCCCGGGGTGCGTCAGGAGGTGTATGAGCACTTCCTGAACGCGCAAGGGCAAGTCGCCCGCTACCTGTTTGCGCTGTTGCTGGAAGACAATGCCGAGCCCCAGTCGCTGCTACGCAGTGCCCTCGCCCATCGGGAGCTGACGGTACGCTTGCTGGCCGTGGCTGCCTGCCAGGCATGCCCAGCCGAGCAGGCACGCCCGTTGCTGCTCGAAGCGCTATCACGCCCTGGGGCCAAGGTTCGCGTGACCGTGTTGCGGGCACTGCTGCCGATGCTTGCCGATCCGCAGCCGGTAGTGCGGATGGCGCTGCTCGACGCGTCGCCGGCGATCCGCAACCTGGCGCGCTGGGCCGCGACCCGGCACGCCGTCGATGCACTGGCGGTGCTCAGCGAGCGGCTGGCGACGCCGCCACCTACCGGCAAGCGCGAGTGGCTGGGCGTGCTCGGCCTGGCCAGCGAGCTGGATGTCGCACTCGCCCAGCCTTGGCACACCGCCGCCCTGCAATCGCCCTACGCGACCGTCCGCCAAGCGGCCGTGCGGCTGCTGCGCGATGAGCAGACCGCTGAATGCCTGGCAGCACTCGACGACCCTGCGGACCGGGTGTTTTTCGCCGCCATCGGCCAACTGGACAAACATGCTTGGGCATCACTGCGAGGCGCCCTGGACGCCAGACTGGACCGCGACTGGCATACCCTACCGAGCGCTCGCCTGGCTGCGCTGATGCAACTGCGACCCGCCTGGCAGCAGCTGGCGTATCTCCTGCAACGGCTGGCGGCGGAACCGCGGGGGCAAGCCTACTGGCTGGCTCGCCTGGAACAATGGTGCGATCGCCAGTATCAAGTGGTCGACCCCGTTACGCCGAAGGCCGAACGCGCCGAGCTGGTGAACAGCCTGCGCGCGCTCGCCGCCGACCGTTTGATCCGCCTTGAAAGCGTGGCGCGGGTCGCCCACTGACGGCCCGCGCCAAGCGCCCTGGTTCACCCCTTCAGCGCAGCCTCGATGGCGGCGATGTCGATCTTGCCCATCTGCATCATCGCCTCGAACGCCCGCTTGGCTGCCGCCCGGTCCGGGTTGGCGATGGCCTGGGTGAGGATTCGCGGGGTGATCTGCCAGGAGATCCCCCACTTGTCCTTGCACCAGCCACACACGCTCTCTTCGCCGCCGTTGGCGACGATCGCCTGCCACAAGCGATCGGTCTCGGCCTGGTCATCGGTCGCCACCTGGAACGAGAACGCCTCGTTGTGCTTGAACACCGGCCCGCCATTGAGGCCGATGCAGGGGATGCCCATCACGGTGAATTCGACCGTGATCACATCCCCCGCCTTGCCTGACGGGTAATCCGCCGGGGCTTGGTGCACGGCCAGCACCTGGCTGTCGGGGAAGGTGTTGGCGTAGAACTCGGCGGCCTCCTGCGCTGCGCCCTCGTACCACAGGCAGACGGTGTTCTTGGGGGTCATGGCTGCTCTCCGCGATCGGCTAAGAGCGTTGAGTCTAGCCGCTCACTACAGGCTGGCGATGGCCAGGGCCACCTGCTCGTCGCTTGCATCGCTGCCTGGATTGGCCTCACGGTAGGCCCGCAGCGCCTGCTCCAGGCGCGCGCCGCGATGGCGACCGGCGGAGCCGATGAAGGTCAGTGCATCGCCGTGGGCCAGCTCGAATACCTGCAGCGGATGGCTGGTGCTGCCGACCACGGCGGTCAGGACCAGGCTGAAGCCGACCGTGGTGTAATCGATCGGGTTGCCCTTGCCTTCCATGCTCCAGGCCGAGCTGGCACTGGCCAGGAGGGTCGCGATCAACAGTGCGCGCAATACAATCAAGAGGCTTTCCTTAGCAGTCTACAGGGCGGTCAGGGTACTCAGTTATGCGCGGCAGCAGTAGCCATTGAGCTGAGATTCGCCGCTATCATCACGTTAACCGCTGCCCCATCCGCAGCCTGGCCGGGCAACGAACCCGCTGGCGGGCCGGCGGTCCAACCCGTTCCCGTGTGCGAGAGAAGACCCATCGACCATGCATTTCGACCTGATCCAGAGCCTCAGCCTGGCCGGCAAGCCAGAAATCCCCAATGACGACCGCATCGGCAGCGCCGACCAGCATGCCTGGGTCATCGACGGCGCGACCGACCTGGGCCCACCCGGCCTGCTCGGTGCACGCGGCGGTGCGGCTTGGCTGGCGGCTGCCGCGCATAGCGCGTTCGGCGGTGCGTCCGGGGGTTTGCAGGCCGTCTGTGAAACGGTGTTCGACGCGGTGGCCGGCGCCTATGAGCGCGAGCGCCAGCGTGCCCCGGTGGCAGCATGGGAGCTGCCGCGTGCGTCGTTTGCCGCAGTCGCGCTGGAGGGCGATGCACTGACCTGCGCGTACCTGGCCGACTGCGTGGTGCTGCATCGCAGCGCCGAGGGCATTGCCTTTCTCACCCCCGCGCCCGACCGCGAGGCCGAGCGCGCCGAAGCGGCCGCGCTGGGCCCGGGCACCGGTGCTTACGGCGTGCGCACACCGGCCATCGTGGCCGACCGCAGAGCCGCCCGCGCACAGCCAAAGGCGGTGTTGAGCATCGACCCAGCGCAGTGCCGAGGCGATACCCGCTACGTCCGCACAACCGTCGCTCAAGGCGATGATGTGATCCTCATGAGCGACGGTTTCGCCGCGTTGTTCGACACCTACCAGGCCTACGACCCCGCCGGTTTTGTCGACCTGCTGCTAGAACGCGGGCTGGCTGAACTGGCCCTGGCCCTGCGCCGCATCGAGACCGAGGACGCCGCCTGCCTGCGCTACCCGAGGTTCAAGGCCAGTGACGACGCCTCGGCGATCTGGTTGCGCGTTGGCTGAACAGTGGTTGCTTTGTTCATGCCACTGACGGCAACTCAATCCGCTGCCGGGGCGGCCAGGGTCCGGTCGTCCAGGCGGATGCGGTTGCGGCCGGCACGCTTGGACTCATACAGCGCCTGGTCGCCCTGCTCGATCAAGGCCGCCAAGCTCGCCGGTGGGCGGTCGAACAGGTTGGCGCCGATGCTCAAGGTGACCGCCGCTGGCGTGGCATAGGACTGCGCGGCGAGTTGCTGGAACTGATCTCGCAGGCTGCTGCCGAGCTGGTGGACGCGCTCCGGCGAGGCATGGCCGAGCAGGATCACGAACTCGTCACCGCCCAGCCGCGCTGCCAGCGCGCTGGGCGGGAGCAACGCGCGGATCATCTCGCTGAGCGCGACCAGCAGCCGATCACCCGCAGTGTGCCCGTACAGGTCGTTGACCAGCTTGAAGTTGTCGATGTCGATCAACAGCAACGCCCCCGGCCGCGCCGCGCTGACGGCGTTGATCAGCCGTGGCGCCCGCACTTCCAGCGCCCGGCGGTTATACAGCGCGGTCAGTGGATCACGCGCGGCGAGCCGGGCGATCTGCTGCTCGCGGCGGTAGCGCTCGGTGCCGGTCATCGACAAGGCGATCAGCATGATCGCCATCGCCCCTTCGACCAGCGACACCTGGATGATCTCACCGCGAAACGCCGCCAGGTCGATCAGGCTGCCCGGCACCAGCGGCGGGACCATCTTGATCAGGTAGAACAACCCGTGCGCCAGCAGGACGAAGCGCAGTTGCACCGCGCCCACGCTCAACGACATGCCGTGCGGGCGCAGCAGGAAGCTGGCCCGAAGCGTCGGCAGCGCCACCAGCAGCGAGTTGGCGAGAAACATCAGCTTCGACCACTGCGGCCCCTCCGGCAACAACAGCATGGCCAGCCAGACCACGAAGATCAGGTACCAGGCGCGTGACAAGCGGGTTTCGGTAAAGCGCGCGACGCCCAGCAGGAAAAACCAGTGGGCCGTGACCAGCAGGCCGTTGGCGAACCAGATGCCGATCAACAGGTGACCGTTGCCGCGCAGCAAAGCCAGCGTGCAACCGACGGTAATGGTGGCGAATCCGGCGCTCCAGTACAGCAAGGAGGATTCGCGGACGGTGCGCCATTCGATCGCCAGGTACAGCGCCGCCGCGGCGGCAAGGGCGATAGAAATGGTCAACATCGTAGGTGGGTCGAGCGCCATGGAATGACGGGCCTGTAAGCAAAGTGAGGAAAAAACGGCGGATTGTAAACCAGGACATCGATGCCCTGCGCTGACATCTTGACGCACGGTTCAGGTCGCGCCTCAACGCCATGCATCTTCCGCACCAGCGGCGCGCCTGGGCGCTCACTTGATGCGCAGGATCAGCTGCCCAGGGGATGGGCCGCTCGGCGGATCGCTGCGTGCTCACGGGTTTGCAAGGACTGGGAGTGGGAGTGGGATTGGCGGTGGCCACGCGGCCCCTGACGCGGGGCCAGCACGCCCCACGCAAAGGTGCTCACACGCGCCTGCTGCCGGTCAGTCTTCGAGCGGCTTGGGCGGCGCTGAGGACTTGGACGGTTTGGCCGGTTTGCTTTCCTTGGCCTTGGGTTCGGGCGTGGCGGCGGCGACCGGCTCTGGCGCCGTCACGGCTTGCTCGGTGGCCGGTAGCTCATCGACCGCCTTGAAGATCACCTGCGGGTCGAGCTTGCTGCCGCTGTCGTCATCCTTGAGCACGTGACGTTCACCATCCTTGCCCACCAGGATCACCTTGGTGCCTTTGCTGGCGCCAAGCTTGAGCTCGCGGATCAGGGCCATGGTGGTCTGCTGCTCGAGGTTCTTGTCGTCACGCATGCCGACCATCTTGGCAACGCTGTAGACCACCAGCCCGCGGTCCCTGAACTGCTTTTGCGTGTCGGGGTCCTTGAGCGCTTCGTTGATGCCGCGCAAGGTGGGGTCGGCAGAGCTGGGGGCGATGATGACCAATGGCCTGGCCTTGCCCAGCTCCTTGGCCAACGGCGCATCACTGTCGGCCGCGAACAGGGGGCCCGCTACCGCGAGCAAGGTGGCGAGGGTCAGTGACCGGACAAGCATGTGCATCTCCTTAATGTCTCGATAAATCAGTGACTACAGATCATGGAGAAAAATCCGTGCTGGAGGTTAAACCCGCGGACCACGCCTGTGGCCAGGGCAAGGTAACAAACGATGTCCAGCGCCGCTCCAGTACAGGACGTCGACATCTCCGGAAAATGCCGACATCCTCACTGAGCATAGTTCAAACCCGCCGAGGGCAAGGCGCCTGGCCCGAGTCTTCGGCGGCCTTCAGCGCACGTTGATCGGCGAGTCTTCGGCGCCGGTCTCCAGCGCCTTGAGGGTCAGCTCGAGCATCAGGCCGCGCTCTGCGGCGCGCAGTTCTTCCTGGATCGCCTTGGCCTGCTGATCTCTGGCCAGGTCCGACAGGCCCTGATCCTGCAAGACACCATCGACACGCGTGTGAAAGGGCTCCGCCAGCTCGGCGAACAGCGCGCTGTGGCGGCGCTCCAGGTGCCGGCACCAGAAGCTGCGCTCGACCATCGATCGCGCCAGCCGTTCGGTGGTCTCGGCCTGCCGGATCTGCGCCTCGACCCGGGTGATGCGCTGCTCGTCGACACCCGCCAAGGGCCGAAAGCTCATGTCGCCGACTTCGATGGGCAGGTCGAGGCGATCACGCAGGCCCAGCCGGTAGGCCAGCCCGACTTCGCTCTGATCGGGGTTGCCACCGCGCTCGAGGATATCCTGCACGGCGAGACGATCCGCCTCATCCAGCCGCCACAGGCGTCGCCCCAGGTTGAGCAGCTCCTGCTCGGAGTTGCCCCCGGGGTTACTCTGCACGCGCCACACCCGAACGTTCACCTCAAGGTTGCTCAAGCACCAGGTGGCGCCGTCCTGGCAGCCCCACTCATCATTGGCGATGAGCAGCAACTGCTCACGCAATTCGGGCGAGGCCGCCATCTCCTGCAGCAGGCCGAGCACCCGCTGGGCCAGGGCATAGGCGTTGATGTGAAAGTCGGCGGACTGGGTCAGTTGCATGAGCACCCGGTAGAACCGCTCGGAGCGCTCACCTTCATCCACCGCCTCCCACGCCGCGATCAGCATCCCGCGATGGCGGGGGCCGACAGCATCGCCCCAGACCTGCCGGGCGCGGTCGAAGTAGGCTTCGAAGCGCTCGTCGTCCGAGGCTTCCACAGGCCCCATCAGCGCCTGCTGCAGGCGCGAGACCTCGGCGTTGGAGAGCGGATTGCCCGCCAGCCTGATGCGCCGCCTGATTGCCACCGGGAGCTGATAGTAGCGCTCGGGCAACAGCGCGATACGGTTGGAGCGCAGGTCGACGTAGAGCAGGTCCGGGTTATCCAGCACCGCATGGGGAAGGTGGCGAATGTTCGAAGCGCGCAGGTTCAACCAGCGCAACTGCTGCAGGCCACTCAAGGAAAAACCGCGACCCAAGGGGTTGTGCGAGAGGTCGATGTAGCGCAGCGCCTGGCAACTGGCCAAGGTCGCCGCCTGCCCCGAATCCAGCACGATGAGGTTGTTGGTCAGGGTCAGTTCGCGCAACTCGGGCATCTGTAGCAAGGGTTGCGGCAGACGGGTCAAACGGTTGCCGCCAAGGTCGAGTATGCGCAGACGCGAGAACGCCAACAGGAAGCTCTCGGGGATCGACTCCAGGTTCATCCTCAGCAGCGACAGCTCGGACACGTGCGCAAAACTCACCTGCGGCGCAATCTCCGGCAGCGCTTCAGGCCGGGTGTTGTACACCAGCACCCGAAAGTTGTCGGCTGCATCACCCAGCGCCTGCCCATCGACGGTGACCCGTCGCCAGCAGTCGATCAGCGTCGTGGCCAGGCTGACCCGCTCATCCTGCACGCTGCCATCAACCGCCCCGGCCCAGTCGTTCAGCCCCCGCCGCAATGCGGCCAACTCCCCGCGTGAGGCGTTCAGTGCGCTCTCGACCTCGCGCCCTGATTGCAGCACCCGGTGCACCCAGGCGCTCACCTGCTCCGTGGTGAAGGTCGGGTAGAGATCGCGCAGCATGGCCGTCAGCGACTGATCGCGCTGGCAGAAGCGGCTCGCCGAGCATCCCCCCAACGGGTAGCCCAGGCGACCCTCGGCCAAGCGCAGCGGCGGGCGAAAGCTGCCCGCGCGGCGCGTTGCGCTGAGCAACCGCTCGACCTCCGGGCGGCGCTGCACGGCCTGGCGCGTCACCAGCACCCTGAGGTTGTGCGCGAACGGCTCTGCGACCCCCACCGCGTCGCGCTGGGCAGGCCCATAGGCGGCCGCCAGCGTTGCAAACAGCTCGCCCCCCTCGCCCACCGCCTGGCCGAGGGGGTCGTGCAGAAAGAACTGTCCGTTCGCATGGACCAGGCTGCAGGCCTGCGCGCCCTGCGTGGTCGAGAGCAACAGCGGCCCACCGACCTGCCCCTCGAACAACTGCCAACGCACACCCGCGCTGGCCCCTGGAAGGTGGTCGAGCATGCCCAGGGCAACCCGCGCGAGGTCCGCGTTCTGCGGCATATCGAACTGCAACGCCTCATAGACCCTGGCCAGGCGAATTTCCAGCGCGCTGGCCCGGGCCGCCTCGGCCAGGCGCAAGGGTACCCGCCCACTGGCCAGCAGGCGCTGGCGATCGACAGCGCTGGCGGCACGCAACAGCTCATCGGCGGCTCGCCGATGCACGCTCGGAAACACCCGCCGCAGGGCTGCACTGGCACGGCTGTCAGGCGCCTGCAGCGCATCGTACAGGCCCTCCAGCAAGGGTCGGCGCAACGCCCGGCAATGCTCGGCGAGGGCCTGATCGGACAGGCCTGCCGCCCCTGCAAGTCGCTGCGCGTGCGCGAGCACCAAGGCATCGCCGGCCGCCTGGCCCGAGCGCAAACGGCTGACCACCGCGCGAATGCGCTGTTCGAGCACACAGCGCTGCACGCTGTCGAGCAAGCCCGCCTGCGGCGCCCGCGCATAGACATGCAGGGCGCGCAATTGATCTGCGCCCAGGTCATGGCACACCATCACCTCATCGATCTGGTCGTCGTCGAGCTCACGCAACTGACCGCCCAGGCGGCGGAACATGCGGTGGCGGTCCTGCCACTGCGCCGGCTGCTCGCTCCACAGCCGCCAGGCCCCGGCGCCATTGCTGCGCAGGGCGGGGGCGTGGCCGTGCCGGGCGAGCAGGTGCCACTGGCCATCGTCTGGGCGCTGAGCGACCGGGTAATGATGGCCGTCCATCTCGATCCACGCACGGCCCTGCCAATGGTGCACGCCGCCTGCGTCGACCGTCGACTCGGCGGGCGGTAGCGGGCTGCGAAAGCCGGTCAGGTCCTCCTGCCAGAGCTTGCTGCTGCCGTCCTCCAGCTGCGCCGGCATCATCCGGTCGACGACGGCCGAGCGCCGCCACAGCCGGCTGGCGAGCGTAGCGCCCGCGGCGATGGCACCCAGCACGGCCAGGTCCGTGGCAACGTTGACCAGGTGATCGAGTGCTTCGCCTGAATCTTCGTCACGCCAGGCCTGGATGCCCTGGTAGGCCTCGTCGAGCAGCTCCCAGGCGGTCACCGCCAGGAGCGCCAGGCCGATCGCCGGCACGAACAGCCCGGCGAGGTTGAGCAGGGTCCAGCCTTCGGCGGCGAGGCGCTCGTCATGGACCCGCTGGACCTCGCGATCGAGCGCTGCCACCGGCATGGCGATCATCGCCGCGTCGTCCTTGATCTGCGCAATGCGGGCGTCGGCCAGACGGTCGAACAGCGGTTGCGGACAGTCGCGAAGGTGCTCTGCAAGGCTGATATTGGCCCACACAGGGAGGTCTGCGTACGCCGGGATCACGGTGGCAAAGAAGCGCTGGCTGTCACGTCGCCGCACGAAGCGGCTGAAGAACTGCTGATAGGCCTTCACCCTCAGGCGGCGACCGATTTCATTGACCAGGTAACGCATGCTGCTGAACTGGCTCCATGGGCCGTGCGGATCACCCGGGATGTACAGCAGCACTTTGCGCGTGGTGTCGTACACGACGCCTTTCTCGACAACCTCGAACACGACGATCTGCTCGAGCCAACACCCCAGCAGTCGCAGTTGCCTGGGCAACACGAGGTCCCCCGCCAGGCGCCCGAGCGTGCCCTCGAGGCACATCTGCTTGACCAGTCGCAGCTCACTGTCGCTCAGTACATCGGTGTGCCGGGCGCGGTAGGCGTCCACCAGCATGCCGTAGCGGTAGCCACCGGCCAGCAGCGGCGCCACGCCGGCGGCGTCATCGGGCGGTGTGAGGATGCTGTCCAGGTGCCGCTGATAACGCTCACCCAGGTCCAGTTCGCGGCACAGCGCGGCAAACGCGGTGGCAGACGGCACCTGCCCCTGCCCGGGACGATTGACGAGCAAGCGATTGCCTGGAAACTGCCCTCCGACCTGGGCCTGCTCGGCCGTGAAGTTCTGCAGCGCGGCGTCGAGCAAGGTCACTTCGTCGTACACCAGCTCATGCAGGTGGCTCGCCACCGGCAGCAGGTTGATGATCGGGCCAGCACGACGGCCCTGGAGAAACTTCAGCGTGCGTACGTTGTAGCCGGTGCCGAAGCGTTGCGCGAAGGCATCGTCGAGGGCCGCGGCGGCGAACGCCTCTAACCCTGTGAGCCGCGCCAACTGCCCCCTGAGCTGCTGTTGATGGCTCAGGCTCAGGCTCATCGCCTGGGCCAGGTGTGCCCACTCCTCGACCGGGACCTGCTTCAACCAGTCGGGCAGTCGCCGGGCGATGAGTGCGTCCTGAAACGCTCGAGACGTTCTGCCCAGTTGCTCGAGCGCCGCTACAGAAGCGCCCTCGGGCGTCTCCCCCGTGTTCACTGCTGGTGTGTGGCCACCGCTCATGGTCGATGCCTCCGTCCGCTGAAAAACAGCAGCCTAGGGATCGCCAGGCAAGACAAGCGCTAGATAGTTACCACCTCGTCAGAACAGCAGTAACTGGCGGTCGGTCAGTGCGGCGAAGTCATCGCCCACGAACGGCAGGATGGCGTCCGCCACGGGTTGCAGCTGGCGGCTCAGGTAATGGTCGTAGTCGATCGGCGACTGCAGGTTTTCCAGCGGCTCGGGGCCCGCCGTGGTGATGATGTAGCTGATCCAGCCGCCGCGCTGGTATTGCCGCGGACGGCCCAGGCGCAGGTTGTATTCATCGGCCAGGCGCGCGGCGCGCACATGCGGCGGCACGTTGCGCTGGTAGTCGGCGAGCGGTCGGCGCAAGCGCTTGCGGTAGATCAGCAAGTCGTCCTGTTCGCCGGCCAGGGTGCGCCGCACATAGTCGCGCAGGTAGTCGCGGTAAGGCTGGCCACGGAAGATCCGCTCATACAGCGCCTGCTGGAACTGACGCGCCAGCGGCGACCAGTCGGTGCGCACCGACTCGAGGCCCTTGTAGACCATCTGCTCATCACCGTCGGCGCGCCGCACCAGCCCGGCATAGCGTTTCTTGCTGCCCTCCTCGGCACCCCGGATGGTCGGCATCAGGAAGCGCCGGTAATGGGTTTCGAACTGCAATTCCAGCGCGCACGCCAGGCCCATGCTCTGCTGCAGGTGCTCGCGCCACCAGTGGTTGACCTTGGCCACCAGGTCGCGGCCGATACGCGCGGCGGCCTCCTCGTCATGGGCGCTCTTGAGCCAGACGAAGGTCGAGTCGGTGTCGCCGTAGATCACATCGAAGCCCTCGGCTTCGATCAGGGTGCGGGTCTGGCGCATGATCTGGTGGCCGCGCATGGTGATCGACGAGGCCAGGCGCGGGTCGAAGAAGCGACAGCCGCTGGAGCCGAGTACCCCATAGAAGGCGTTCATGATGATCTTCAGGGCCTGCGACAGCGGCGCGTTGTCGGCGCGCTTGGCGGCCTCGCGGCCTTGCCAGACCCGCTCGACGATCGCCGGCAGGCAGTGCCGGCTGCGCGAGAAGCGCCCGCCACGAAAGCCCTCGACCGAGTGCGCGTCGTCTGGCTGGCTGAGCCCTTCGACCAGGCCGACCGGGTCGATCAGAAAGGTACGGATGATCGACGGGTACAGGCTCTTGTAGTCCAGCACCAGCACCGAGTCGTACAGGCCGGGGCGCGAGTCCATGACGAAACCGCCGGGGCTGGCCTCGTCAGGCTGGCTGCCGAGGTTGGGCGCGACATACCCCAGGCGGTGCATGTGCGGGATATACAGGTGGCAGAAGGCGGCGACCGACCCGCCACTGCGGTCCACCGGCAGGCCGGTGACGGTCGAGCGTTCGAGGAGGAATTCGAGCAGCCGGGTGTGGGCGAAGATCCGCGTCACCAGCTCGCAGTCCTTGAGGTTGTAGCGGGCCAGGGCCGGCTTGTCCTCGGCGAACATGCGGTTGATTTCGTCCATGCGCTGGTACGGCGTGTCGATCGCCTTGCCCTCGCCGAGCAGGGTCTGGGCGACGTTTTCCAGGCTGAACGAGGGGAAGCTCCAGGTCGCAGAACGTAACGCCTCGATGCCGTCGATCAGCAACCGGCCGGGTGCATCGACGAACACATGGTTACCGCCGGAATGAGCGCGCAGGGTCATCGGCGCGCCCTTGCGCCCCAGCGCCAGCGGCACCTGCAGGCGCTGGGCGTGCTCGTGGAGCAGGCGCAGGTCGAACTGCACCAGGTTCCAGCCGATGATCGCATCGGGGTCGTGCTCGGCCATCCACTGGTTCAGGCAGTGCAGCAGTTGCGCGCGGTCTTCACAGTAGTGCAGGTCGAAGTCGACCGCGCTGGCGTCGCCGTTGGCCGGGCCGAGCATGTACACCTGGCGCTGGCCGCACCCTTCCAGGGCAATGCTGTAGAGCTCGCCGCGCTCGGTGGTCTCGATGTCCAGCGAGACCAGGCGCAGCGGCGGGCGGTAATCGTTGTGCGGCTTGAGCTGCGCGTCGCAGAGCACGCCGTGGGCGTCCGGGCGGCCGCCGAAGAGCACCGGGGCGGTGATGAAGCGCTCCATCAGGTAGCGCTCCGGAGGGCGGATATCGGCCTCGTAGACCTCGATGCCAGCGGCGCGCAGGCGCTGCTCGAGGTTCATCAGCTGGCGATGCTGGCGGCAGTACAGGCCGAGCACCGGGCGTTGCTCGAAGTCGCGCAGGCGCAACGGCTTGAGCTCGACGCCCTGCTCGTTCTTGAGCAGCGCGCGGGCGTGCGCGGCGAAGCTTTCAGGGATGAACGCCACCGATTCCTGGGCGGCCAGGCGCAACTGGCGAGGGCCATCGTCGGTGGCCAGCCAGAACTCCACGCATGTGCCCTCGGGCGTGTCATGCCAGTGCCGGGTGAGGACGAACCCCTGCTGCAACTCCACCGCGTCGACCTTGTGTGCCTGGATAGAAGGCGATTCTACCCTGTTGTGTCGGCGCCGGCCTCATCGCGGGCAAGCCCGCTCCTACAGGGGTCGCGGTGAAACCTGTAGGAGCGGGCTTGCCCGCGATGAGGCCATACCCGCACTGACGATCATCGCCCTCCCGCGACAAACCCGGCACGCCGCCCGGCCAAGGCCAGCATCCCGGCCAGGGCGATCGCCACCAGCACCACACTGCCAAACGCCGAAACCCCGCTGCCGGTCAGCAACAACCCGCCCGCCACACCGCCCAGGGCGATGGCGCTGTTCCACACGGTCACCAACATCGACTGGGCAACATCCACGCCCTCGCCCGCCGCATCGGCGCAGGCGGTTTGCAACAAGGTCGGCGCGCCGCCGTAGGTCAGCCCCCACAGCGCCACACTCAGGTGCACTGCCCAACTCGACGGGGCGTCCTGGGCCAGTACCAGGGTCGCCACGGCAAACCCCGCCAGGCTCAGCAATACCAGCAAACGCAGGTGACGATCGACCCACAAGCCGACCAGCGCGATCCCCGCCAACGCCGCCAGGCCAAAGGTCAGCAGTACCAGCCCGGTGTCGGCCGCCATGCCCGCGGCCGCGAGCAACGGCACGATGTAGGTGTAGAGGATGTTGTGCCCCAGCACCCAGGCCAGGATCACCAGCAACACCACGGCCACGCCCGGCGTGCGCAGCACCTGCCAGGCGCCCGGCCGCTGCCCCGCGACCTGCCCGGGAAAATCCGGCACCGCACGCAGCACCCAGACCGCCAGCAGCACTGACGCCAGCATCACCAGCACGAAGGTCGCGCGCCAGCCCAGCCACTCACCGAGCCAGGTCCCCAGCGGCACGCCGAGCGACAGCGCAATCGGCGCGCCGACCATCGCCACCGCCATGGCCTTGCCCTGGCGAGCTACCGGCACCATGCGCCGGGCATGCCCGGCAATCAGGCCCCAGGCCAGGCCGGCGGCCGCACCGGTGAGAAACCGCGCAACCAGGGTCAGGCCGTTGGACTGGGAAACGGCAGTGAGGCCGTTGAACAGGATGAACCCGACAATGGCCAGCAGCAGCGTGCGCCGGCGCCACCAGCCCTGGGTCAGGGTCACCAACGGGATCGCCGTAAGCAGCGAGCCGAGCGCGTAGGCGGTGACCCACTGGCCGGCCATGGCCTGGCTGATGTGCATGCCGTCGGCGATCTGGCCGAGCAGCCCGGCCGGCAAGGTCTCGCTGAGAATCGCGATAAACCCGGTCATGGCCAGTGCCAGCAGGCCGCTGAACGGGAGCCGCTGGTCGACGGGGACGGAATCGGCCGGTGCCGCGAGGGCCGATGGGCAAGTCTGGTGCATGGCGAGAAGCCTCCTGATAGATGAATCGACAGGCGAGCATCTTGCGACCCGCAGGCATTGCGGATAAAGACGGGTAGAATGCCGTTCACTACGGACACCGATGTCCGCAATCAGGAGCAGTGGATGGACAGCCTCAGCGGATTTCTGGTGTTCAACCGCGTCGCCGAAAGCCGCAGTTTCGTCGCCGCCGGCCAGTCGCTGGGCATCAGCGCCTCAGCGGTGGGCAAGCGGGTCGCGCGTCTTGAAGCCCGCCTGGGGGTACGGCTGTTCCATCGCAGCACCCGGAGCATCACCCTGACCGCCGAGGGCTCGCTGTTTCTCGAGCGCAGCCGACGCATCCTGGCGGAGATCGAAGCCACCGAGCAGGAGCTGTCCCAGGCCAGCGAAACCCCGCGCGGACGCTTGCGGGTCAGCCTGCCGCAGGTCACCGGCCTGGTGATGCCGGCACTGGCCGAATTCATGGCGCTGTACCCAGAGGTCGAGCTCGACCTGGACTTCAGCGACCGCATGGTGGACATCGTCGGCGAAGGCTTCGACGTGGTGATGCGCGGCGGTCAGCCGCTGGATTCGCGGCTCAATGCCAAGTTTCTCGGGCACTTCCAGCACCGCCTGGTGGCCTCGCCGGAGTACCTGCGCGCCAGCGGCAACCCGGCCCACCCGCGTGAACTGGTCGAGCACACCTGCCTGCATTACCGCTTCCCCAGCAGCGGCAAGCTGGAGGCCTGGCCGCTGCGCCGCGAGCACCCCGAGCAGGCCTATGACATCCCGACTTCGATGATCTGCAACCACGTCGAGACGCGCATCTGCTTTGCCATCAACCACCGCGGCATCACCTGCCTGCCAGACTTCAGCGTGCGCAAGGAACTGGCCAGTGGCAGCCTGGTGAGCGTGCTCGAGGACTTCATGGAGCGGCGTGGCAGCTTCTACCTGCTGTGGCCGTCGGGGCGGCAGATGCCGCCCAAGCTGCGGGTGTTCATCGACTTCATGCTGCAACGGGTGTTCTGCGCCGACCCGCTCAACCGTACAGGTAGTTGATCTCCTTGGAGGCCAGCGGTGGCACCTGGGCCAGGAGGAAATCGCGCAGCTTGTGCATCTGCCGGTCCTTGGGGCTGGCCTTGAGCCAGGTCATGTAATAGCCGTCACCCGTGGCCACGGCATGCTTGAACGGCATGACCAGGCGCCCGGCCGCCACGTCGGCGCTGGCCAGGACCAGGTCGACCACCGAGATGCCCAGGCCCTGCTGCGCCGCCGAGATGCCCTGGTCGAGGGTGTCGAACACCTGGCCCTGATCGATGCTGATGTCCAGTGCGTCCATCCGTGCCAGCCAACGCCGCCAGTCACGCCGGTCGGTCGAGGGGTGGAGGAAATCGCACTGCGCGAGTGCCGACAGCTCCGGTGCGTCATCCGCCAGGTAGTCGGGGTGGCAGACCGGGATCAGCCACTCGTCGAACAGCTTGAAGCTCTCTACATCGGCCGGAAAGCGGCCGTTGGCCAGGAGAATCGCGCAATCGTAGGGCTCGGAGTAGAAATCGACGGTGTCGATGTCCATCCACACGCTCGAGAGCTGCACGCTGCAGCTGTTTTCGGCCTTCTTGAAGCCATCCAGCGCCCGCAGCAACCAGCGCACGGTCAGCGTTGACGGGGCTTTCAGGCGTAGCCCGTAGCGGTCCTGGCGCAACAGCGCGCAAGCGTTCTCGATGATCTTGAAACCCACCTTCAGCTCCTGCGCCAGCAGCCGGCCGTGCTCGGTCAGGCGCAGCTTGGGCCCACGCCGCTCGAACAGGTCGCAGCCAAATAGCGACTCCAGGGTCTTGATGTGATGGCTGACCGCGCCTTGGGTCAGCGCCAGCTCTTGCGCGGCGCGGGTGAACGAGCCGTAGCGCGACGCCACTTCGAAGGCGCGCAGGGCGTGCAGGGCCTGAATCCGTTCTGACATCGAGGGGCTTCCCGAGCATGAGTAAGACTAATAGTAGGTCATAGTTCCAGGCGTTTTACAACTGCGAGTCGTTCTCAGAAAATGCTTGAAAACAATAAAACCATAGAGCGAAACCGCCTATCAGTGTGCGGAAATGATTATTAGAACTCCTGGGGAAACCATGTTTACGGGTTATGGAAATTGCTATCGCCTGGATGCGCTAGAGCTGGCCGACGAACATGTCCAGAACACACACCACTGGACGTACAGGACCCTGCAACACTTTCGCGAAATACTCGCCAACCCCGAATTTCCCTGCCTGTTTGGACGCAAGGCAGTGGCTGCCAAGACCTGCCACATCGTCTTCGCCAGGGCCGAGCACATGGCCGACGACATGGCCAAGGGCCTGGGCGACTATGTGCGCACGATCGAACCGATCGCCCTCAAGCAACGCATCGGCACCCCGCTGCTGGTGTTTCTCGAAGCCGCCACCGACACCACCCTCGAGCAGCAGCAGGCACTGGCCTGGAAGGTGCTCCAGGGCGTGCACGCGCGCGACCCGCAGCCCTGGCCGCAGGACGTCCCAGGCGACCCGCACGACAGCCAGTGGTCGTTCTGCTTCGCCGGCATGCCGTTGTTCATCAACATGAACTTCCCCGGCCATCGGCTCATGAAGAGCCGCAACCTGGGCGACAGCATGGTCTTTGTGATCAACCCGCGGGAGAGCTTCGAGGAAGTGGCCAGCGCCCTGACCGAAAGCGGCCAGCGCATCCGTGGGCGGATTCGCGAGCGGGTGCGCCATTACAACGACGGGGTCGTGCCCGACTCCCTGGGCTATTTCGGCCAGGACGACAACTACGAATGGAAGCAGTACCAGCTGCAGGAGCAGGGCTCACTGAACCCGGCCCGCTGCCCCTTCCACGCCCACGTGGCACCCGACACACTGACCGAGAACTGACTGTGAATACCGCACTGACTGCCACCTACGCCCTGACTGTCCTGCTGCTGATCGCCACGCCTGGCCCGGTGGTGGCGCTGATCGTCAACACCGCTGCGGCTTCCGGCTCGCGAAAGGCCCTGTTCACCGCGATCGGCACCAACTGGGCGTCGCTGGTGCTGATCGGCGCCGCGGCCTGGATCATCATGACCAGCGCGGCCATCGACAAGCTCTGGCTGAACGGCATGAGCCTGCTCGGCTGCCTGTTCATCGGCTACATCGCCGTGGCCACCCTGCGCGAGGCATTGCAGGCGCCCGCCGCCGCCGCGCCCGACGCGCCCCTGGCCGAGCCTGGCAAACCCGGTCGCGGCGGTTTGCTGCAAGGCTTCATGGTGGGGATTTCCAACCCCAAGGACATCATCTTCTTCATCTCCTTCTTCCCGCAGTTCATCCAGATCACCGAGTCGTTCGAGAAGAGCATGGTGGTGCTGTCGCTGCTGTGGATCGCCATCGACTTCGCCGTGCTCAGCCTCTACATCTTCGCCATCGGCCGGATTGCCTCGCAGCGCAGCAGCCGCCTGATCAGCCTGGCCTCCGGCGTCGCCTTGCTGCTGATCGCGGCGGTCGGGCTGCTCTACAACCTCAAGGAACTGGCGGCCTGACCGGCGCAGCCTGCCTCCCGTGCCCGAACAAGGAATGCCCATGAGACCGATCGACAGTGCAGCGCACGGCCAGGGCAACGTCCACCCCCTGCACCAGGACTACCAGCGCTTCCTGCAACTGGGCGAGCGCAGGCACGCGCCTGGCTCGCACCTGCACGAACGCGGCTACCGCTCGGCCACCCTCAATACCGACGCCCTGGGGTTGCGCTACAGCCACTGCGCGGGCAAGCGCCATTCGCCGGCCGAGCGCGGCAGCGCGCCACGGATCAACCTGCTGGTGGGCGGTTCGACGGCATTGGGCATTGGCGCCAGCGGCGATGAACACACGGTGGCCTCGTACTTGTCGATGATCACCGGCGAGGTCTGGCTGAACCTGGCCGGGTGCGGCCTGGATGCCACCCAGGAGCTGCTGCTGTTCCTGACCCACCAGCACCGCTTCGGCAAGATCGGCCACGTGGTGGTGCTGAGCGGCTTGAACACGCTGGCCCGGGAGGCACTGGGTGAAGTGCTCGCGGCGGGCTATGCACCGCCGCAGAACGCGAGCTACCTGGCCTACCTCAACAGCTTCAATGAAGGGGTCCAGGTGGCTGCGCCGGCGCAGCGCGAACCCCTCTGGCAACGGCTTGGCCAGGCGTTGCTGCCGCGCCCTGCCAGCCCGCCCGCCAACTGGTCGCTGGCTGCGCCGGACAAACGCCTGGTGCGCGCCGCCGACAGCATCGCCCGCACCTTGCGGCAGTGGGAGCGGCTGCTGGCCGACAGCCATGCCACCCTCACCTTCATCCTCCAGCCGCTGTTGCCGTGGTGCCGAGACAGCCTGCCGAGCGCCGAGCAGGCCATGCTCACCGCCCTGCAACAGCAACCGAGCAACTTCGACCGGCTGCTGGCGGATGTGGTCGACAGCCAGCAGCACCAGGCGTTCTTCAGGCGGATCAAGAGCGAAGCCGAAACTGTGCCCTGCTATGACATGAACAGCATGCTCAGCAGCTCACCGGTATTTGCCGAGTCGCTGTTTGTTGATCGCTTGCATTTCAATGACTTGGGCAACAATGCGCTGGCCAAGGTGATCACCGCGAAACTGGGCCTGGCGCAGGACAAATACGCCCAGCGCAAGGTGACGCCGATCAAGCTCGTCTGATAAACGCAGGTGTGGTCTTTCGGCATGGGCCTGTGGGTGGCTAGAATACGCTGTCGTCGCTCTGATCTGCCCGAGGCACATGCGTATCCGCAATGAACATCGAAGCCACCCGCCCGCAGGCCGCCTGCGAGGCTCTGCCGTGAGTCGCGCTGCTGCGCTGTCGCCCTTGCTCCTGGCGCTGGCGCCGCTGGCCGCACACGCGCTGGAGATCCAGATCGACCCGCATGCCGACCTGCTCTACCGCCAGGCGCTGCCTTTGCTCGAGCAGGCCGACAGCCTGGACGACAGCAGCAGCCCGCTGCGGCCGGTGGTCGACAGCGACCCTGAACTCAGCCGCCAGGGCAAGGCCATGGCCCACACCCTGCCGACCGCGGTGGCGCTGCTGAAAAAATCGGTGGCCCTCGGTCATCCGGTGGCGCAATACCGGCTGGCCTTGTACTACATGACCTTCTTGCCGGCCGCGCAGATTCCGGAGGCCGCCTGCCCGCTGCTCGAGGCCAGCCTCAAACAGGGCTTTGCGCCACCCGCACCGGCGATTTCCACCTGGTGCCCGCCGTACAACGCCAGCCCCGCCTACCGCGATGACATGGAGGCGATCCCGAGCATGGCCACCCTGTATGCGGCCTACTACCCGCAACCGGCGGTGCGCCTGGCCTGCAACCGCAGCCAGCCGCAGGGGCTGGAAATGCAGTGGGGGCGCCAGCGTGACTACCAGGCCGAGGTGTACCGCTTGCTGGGCGATCTCGACCCGCAGCACCGACGCTCGTTGCTGCAAAAGGCCGTGGAGATCAATGGCTGCGCCGCTGCCCAGCAGCGCTTGACCAGCCAGCGCTGAACACAGCTGCGCTGCCCGCGATGCGGGCAGCGCAGGCGCCAAACCAGCAAGATCGTTCAAGCCAGCCACCCCCCGCCTCTGCCATGCTGCTCTGCCCTGTCGACCCTTGCAGCCACCATGTCCAGCAGCCCGCCCATCGCCCGTACCGCCTTTCTCCACGGCGCTCTCGCCATCCTGCCGTTGTCCCTGGCCGTTGCCCCGTGGGGGCTGCTGGCCGGCTCCATGGCGATCGAAGCCAACCTCAGCCCCTGGCAAGGCCAGGGCCTGTCGGCGATCGTCTTTGCCGGCGCCGCCCAACTGGTGGCGATCGGCATGCTCAAGGGCGGCGCCAGCCTGCTGTCGATCCTCCTCACCACCCTGCTGCTGACCTCGCAGCACCTGCTCTACGGCTTGTCCATGCGCCCCGTGCTGTCTGGCCAGCCACTGCGCTGGCGGTTGGGCCTGGGCTTCCTGCTGACCGACGAGTTCTTTGCCCTGACCAGCCACTACGACCCGCAACAGTTCAACCGCTGGTACGCGCTGGGCGTAGGCCTGACGTTCTATGTCGCCTGGAACCTGTTCACCCTGGCCGGCATCGTGCTCGGCCAGAACATTCCTCACCTCGACCAGCTGGGGCTGGATTTTTCCATCGTCGCGACCTTTGTCGCGCTGATCGCGCCCGTGGTGCGCAACCTGCCGACGGTGGTCTGCGTGGCGGTCTCGCTGGGCTGTTCAGTGCTGTTCAGCTACTGGCAGTGGGAAACCGCCCTGGTCGCCGCCGGCCTGCTGGGCATGGCGGCGGGCTTCGCCTGCCAGAAACTCGCGGGAGCACGCGCATGATCTGGCTGCTGATCGTCGCCATGGGCGTGGTGGTGTTCCTCAACCGCTATGCCTTTCTCGAACCGCGCCTGCCGCTGCGCCTGAGTTCCAACGCGCGGCAGTTTCTCGGCTTTGCCGTGCCCGGCATGCTCACGGCGATCTGCGGGCCGATCATCTTCCTGCCGGGGCACCAGCTCGACCTCAGCCTGGGCAATCCCTACCTGCTCGGCTCGCTGGTGGCCATCGCCCTGGTGCTGTTGACCCGCAGCGTGTTGCTGAGCATGCTGGTGAGCATGTTGATCTTCTTCCTGCTGCGCAGCTGGCTGGCATGAGCACGCCCCTGCGCGAACGCACCCACCTCTGGCAGGCGCCGGCACTTGGCGACGTGGAGATGCTGCACGCGCGCTATTACCAGCAGCGCTTCGCCCCGCATGTGCATGAGGGGTACGTGTTCACCGTGATCGAATCGGGCGCGCAGCGCTTCTGGCATCGCGGCAGCGAACACCTGGCGCCGGTCGGCAGCATGGTCCTGATCAACCCCGACGAGTTGCACACCGGCGCCACCGCGCATGAGGCGGGCTGGGGCTATCGCGGCTTCTACCCGGAACACGCGCGGGTCACCGGCGTGCTCGACGAGCTGGAACTGGGCCGCCATGGCCTGCCGCACTTCCAGCAGAGCGTGATTCACGACCCAGGCCTGGCCGCGGCCTTCAGCCAGCTGCATCAGCTGTCCGAAGCCGGCGCCAGCGCCCTCGAACAGCAGACCGCCTGGCGCCACGCCGTGCTGGCGTTGGTGCAGCGTCACGGCCACGGTGCCGAGGCCCGCGCTCCGGGCAATGAGCCTGTGGCCGTGGCGCGCGCGCGCGAGTTGCTGGAGAGCCAGCTGGCCGACCCACCCTCGCTGGAGGTGCTGGCAGCGGCGGTCAACCTGTCGCCGTTCCATTTTGCCCGGGTGTTCCGCCAGGCCACAGGCCTGCCGCCACACGCCTGGCTCAAGCAACGACGCCTGGCGCGGGCCAGGGAGTTGTTGAAGCGCGGCATGGGCGCCGCCGAGGTGGCGTTTGCCCTGGGCTTTGCTGATCAGAGCCACTTGAACCGGCAGTTCAAGCAGGCCTACGGGGTGACGCCGGGGGCCTATCGCAGTGCCTGCCTGCCCCTCCCGGGCAACCGCCACGTGCGCTAGGCGCTGCTACACTGACAGGGTTGAACGGAGGATCCTGTCATGTCCGCAAAAGAGCTCAACACCCTTCTGACGCTGATGAACCAGCGCCAAACCCGCTTGACCAGTGCGTGCAAGGAAATCGCCGAATGGATCGACCGGCAGGGCGATGTGCCCGCAGCCGGCAAGATTCGCGACAGCCTGAAAGCCATCGAGGCTGAAGAAGCGCAAGTGCGCAAGACCCTGACGTCGCTGACCATCGATCGCCCTCTGCCGCGCTTTCGCGGCTGATTTCACCGGCGCTCGACGGCACAAGGCCGCGTCGGCAGAGGACTGTGCAGTCCCTGCCGACGCGGCCTTGTGCGTACAGCTCAGCGCTGGCTGTCAGTGCATGTGAGCGTGGTCATGCCCTGCACCGGCTTCGGCCGTCAGCGGCTTGACCGGCGCCTGCACCTCGAGGGTCTGCTTGACGCCCTTGGCGTCTTCGATGGTCAGGGTCAGCGGCACCTGGGTGCCCTCCTTGACCTGATCGTGCAGCCCCATGAGCATGACGTGCAGGCCATTCGGATCCAGGCTCACCGGCTTGCCCGCCGGCAACTCGACCGCGTTGACCTCACGCATGCCCATGACGTCGCCGTTCATGGTCATTTCATGCACCTGGACGGTCTTGGCCACCGGCGAGGCAACGCCGACCAGCTTGCTGTCGGTGCTCGCGGTCAGCACCATGAAGGCACCCGTGGCCTGCTGGTGCGGCACGCTGGCGCGCACCCAGGCGTCGCTCACGGTGGTGTCGGCCAGGGCCGGCAGGGCCATGCCCAGCAGGGCCACGGCGGCCAGGCCGCGCTTGAGCGGTTGCAACGAAATTGCCATTAGCAGATCTCCATCAGGGTGAGCAGGTCCTCTGTGCATTCCTTGGCGTTCAAGGAGTGCCCCAGGCTCAGGCGCAGGGTGCTGCGCGAGTCGTAGACGTAACTGGTGGACGAGTGCGAGATGGTGTAGGTATCACCCGCGGGCACCTTCTCGTAGAACACCTTGAACTCCTTGGCCACCGCGGCGATTTCCTCGGGGGTGCCGGTCAGCGCGGTGAACGAGGGGTCGAACGCCTTGACGTAGGCGTCGAGCACTTCGGGGGTGTCGCGCTGGGGGTCCAGGGTGATGAACACCACCTGCAGGAAGCCGGCATCGCGGCCCATCAGCTTCTTGATCTGCGCCGCACGCGCCAGGGTGGTCGGGCAGACCGCCGGGCACTGGGTGAAACCGAAGAAGATCATCGGCATCGTGCCGTAGAAGCTCGACAGGGTACGCACGTTGCCTTGCGTGTCCTTGAGGCGGAAAGAACGCCCGAGGATCTCGTTGCTCATGTTCTTGCCGTACTTGAAATCAAGCCCGCGGGCCGGGTTGCAACCTGCCAGCAAGCCAAGACCGAGTACGCCCATCCCGGCGACAACCGCGCGCCGGGTCAACAGATCATTCATGGAACCATCCTTTACAGGAAAGGTGCCAGCCCCTGGGCAGGGCCGGTCAAAAAATCCGGGGCATTCTGGCACGACACCTGATGGTGTTCTACCCGACGAAGCGGGTGATGGGGCTGCAGGCCTTGAATTCCGCGGCTGCGACCTGTTGTCGCGGGGGTTGAATCAGTAACAGATTGTTGCTAGACGCGGGCCTCATCGCGGGCAAGCCCGCTCCTACAGGTAGGAGCGGGCTTGCCCGCGATGAGGCCGAATCGAACCCTACTCTGTTAGTAGTAGGCGTTCTCTTTCTGGGTATGGTCAGTCACGTCACGCACGCCCTTGAGCTCTGGAATGCGCTCGAGCAAGGTCCGCTCGATGCCGTCCTTCAAGGTCACGTCGGCCTGGCCACAGCCCTGGCAGCCGCCACCGAACTGCAGCACGGCAATGCCGTCTTCGACCACGTCGACCAGGCTCACCTGACCGCCATGGCTAGCCAGTCCGGGGTTGATCTCGGTCTGCAGGTAGTAGTTGATCCGCTCGTTGACCGGGCTGTCTTCGTTGACCATCGGCACTTTGGCGTTCGGCGCCTTGATGGTCAGCTGGCCACCCATGCGGTCGGTGGCGTAGTCGACCAGCGCGTCGTCCAGAAACGGCTCGCTGACCGCATCGATGTACGCGGTAAAGCTCTTCAGACCGAGGGCAGTGTCCTCGGGCTTCTCTTCGCCCGGCTTGCAATAGGCAATGCACGTCTCTGCGTACTGGGTGCCTGGCTGGGTGATGAAAACACGGATGCCGATACCCGGGGTGTTCTGCTTGGAGAGCAGATCGGCCAGGTAATCATGGGCGGCGTCGGTAATGGTTATAGCGCTCATGGAAGTTCCTCACAGACTTGCCGGCAAGTGTACGCCAACCCAGGCCCTGAACAAAGTCCTAGCATTTGACTCGGGAAAGCGCCAGCGGCGCTTCCTGCGCCGAACGTGCGGCGAACCAGGCCTGCATGCGCTGGTACAGGCCGCGTTCCAGCCACTGGTAGCTGAGCCACGACATAAGTCCAATGGACGGCACGCAGAAGGCGAACACCAGGTACGGGTTGAGGTTGAAGCGCTGGCTGACGAACCAGCCGGCATACAGCACCAGCACGTGGATCAGGTACACCGAATACGAGCAGTCGCCGAGCGACTTGAGCAGTTGGTTGCCGCGGAAATACGGCTCCAGCGAAATGAACGCGAGCACCACCAGCGCACTCGGCAGCCCCCAGTGCAGCAGGCGCTGCGAGGCGTCCAGGTGATACAGGGCAAAGCCCGCCAGGCCCAGCAGCGCCAGCGGCAGCCACAGCCCTTCGCGCACCAGGCCGCGGTGGTACAGCACGCCCAGGCCGATGCCCAGCAGGAACTCGTAGATGATGTCGTTGTTGTAGAAGCGGCTGAGCAGCCCGAGCCGGCCCAGCACCTCGCTGACCAGCAGCAATGCGGCGGTCACCAGCAGCAGGTGGTGGCGCTGACGCACCAGGAAGGCCAGGCCGAACAGCAGGTAGAAGAACATCTCGAAGTTGAGTGTCCAGCCGACGTTCAGCGTCGGGTACAGACCATAGCCACCGGGGTTTTCCGCCGGGATGAACAACAACGACAGCAGCAGGTGCTGCCAGTCGAACACCTGGTGCGGCATCCAGCGGCTGGCCGCCAACAGCAGCAGCGCCATCAGCACGGTGTAGAACCAGTACGCGGGGATGATCCGCAGTGCGCGGTTGAGCAGGAACTGGCTGGGGACGATGTCTTTGTCGCGGGTCGACAGGTAGATCACCAGCCCGCTGATGACGAAGAAGATATCCACCCCGACCGCGCCGCGATCGGCGAGCAGTTGGCCGACCGGGCCGGTGGCGTGGAAGTCGAAGAAAATCTGCATGAAGTGGTGGCAGACCACCACCCAGGCGGCGAACGCCCGAAGTGCCTGAAGCGAATACAGCATGCAATGCCCTGCTTGTCCTGGTGCATTCAGGCCCCGGCGACACACCGCGATGGCGATAGCCGGGACCACTCAGTCAGTCGGACCGCAGGATGCCAGGAAAGATCAGGTGATCTTCCCGGCGGTCATCTCAGAGGTTCTCGTAGCGGTTCATGTCGAGCACGCCGGCCTCCAGCGGATCGGTCTCCTGGATAAAGCTCGTCAGGTCATGGAAGTAGCGCCAGAACTCCGGGTGGCTGCGGCGCACGCCCCAGCGCATGACGATGCGCTCGAACTTCGCCGGGTCATCCCGCGCCGCCTCCATGTCCTCGACCCACTCCGGCACATCGCTGGCCGGGATGTTGAAGATGAAGTTGGGGTAACTGCTGAGCACGCCCGGGTACAGGGTCAGGGTGTCCAGCCCCGGCTGGTAGCGGTAGGCCTCGCCGGTGAGGAACGCGACGTTGCTGTGCGCGCGGTTGCGCAGCAGGCTGTAGACCTGACGTTGGCCGCCCTGCCCTTCGATGCGCAGCATCGTCGCCTCGGGCAGCTGGCCGATCACCTTCAAGCCGGCCGCAGGACGCGAGACCAGGCGGCTGAGGCTCTGCTCGACATCGCGGAACTGGGCGCTCATCTGCGGCCGCGAGCAGTAGGCGCCGCGGCAGCGGTTGATCGGGTCGGGCGTGGCATTCAGGCTGGCAGTGCGCTGCAGCAGCTTCAAGCCGAAGTCGCGCTTGGGGTCGCGCTCGTCCAGCGTGAGCCCGCTCGGGGTATCGGTGTCGATGTCTTCGTAGTCGAGC
Source organism: Pseudomonas reidholzensis (assembly GCF_900536025.1). Taxonomy (GTDB): domain Bacteria; phylum Pseudomonadota; class Gammaproteobacteria; order Pseudomonadales; family Pseudomonadaceae; genus Aquipseudomonas; species Aquipseudomonas reidholzensis. The sequence goes on along the minus strand of NZ_UNOZ01000013.1, from coordinate 778,435 downwards.
CACATCTTCACCTTGCCGCTGTTCTGGTACCAGTCGCTGAGGATCTCACCGCGCTGGTCGGCGGGCATCAGCCGGAGGAAGTTGACCTCGGCACCATTGCGGATCAGGTCGAAGTACAGGCGCGTCTGCAACTGGTGCGAGACGTTGCCGAACACATCGAAGTTGACCGCCAGCTGGTAGTAGGTGCGCTCCAGCAAGGGGTAGTCGAACAGCCAGGTGGTCAGCGGTACATCGCCGATCAGGCCCTTGCTCACCGTGGCGCTGTCGAAGTGGCGGAAGATGCTCAGCAAGGCATTGTCATTGCCCGCCCACAGGCTCGACCAGCTCGGCGCCGGCATCTCGGCATAGGCCTCGCGGCGCAGCTTCTCGTAGGCGTTGCGCTTGTCGCGGTAGGCGTGCCACAGGCTCAGCACGCTGCCGACGTCGTCGATCTGCCCCGGCATCGCCAGCAACGGCGTGGCCGCGCCGCGGTAGGTGGCGTCGGTGACGTAGCGGTCATGGGCCGGTTCCTGGAACAGCGCCCAGAAGTTGTCGCGGATCACATCGGTGGCGATCTGCCCACGGCACACCGGGCCACGGATGAAGGTGCGCACGAAGTACTCGGCGTTATCCAGCATGAACTGGTAACGGGCCACTGCCGGGATCGCCTCGAAGGTCTCGAACGGGTTGGCCCGGTGGCGTGGGCCGTAGCCGGGCAGCGAGGTGGCATGCCAGTCGCCGCTGTAGAACAGCTGCTTGACCCGCTTGAGCTTCTGCGGCCCCATCGGGTAGGTGATGTGGGTCTTGTGGACGATCACGCCCTGCACCGGCATCAGCCGGTAATAGAAGTCGGTGCCCGGCGGGTCGTTGGGCCGGCGCGTGGCGATCAGGTCGACCGGCTGGCCGCTTGGCGTGCGCGAGCGCACCCACTGGAAGAAGTGCCCCGGCTCACCGCCGACGAAGTGGACATGGGCCAGGAACAGGTGCTCGTACAACCAGCGGCCGATCAGCGCTTCGCTGGAGCCGGGGCGGTTGAGCAGCGCTTCCCATTCGGCGATCTGCTGCGCTTCGGCCGTGCTCGGCTGCAGCGGCTGCACCTCGACCGGGGCACCAGCCGCCAGCCAGCGCTGCAGGGTCTGGTATTCCAGGTCGGTGAGGCCGGTGACCGCCAGCGGCATGCCCTCCTTGGGATGGGCGCCGGCATAGGCGTCGAACTCGTGCGGCAGCGGGCACATGTTGTTGCGGTTGAGCCCCAGCACGATGTCATCCGGCAGCTTGGCATTGGGCGTCAGCGGGGTCTTGTGGCCGAGTTCGAGCATGCGCGCCATCAGGGCCGCCTGGCTGCCCTGGCCGTCGAGCACCGAATAGAAGCCCTGCTTGCGCCAGGCCTGCTCGCTGTGGGCATCGTAGAACAGCCGCGTGGTAGGCACTGCCTTGCTACGGTCGCCCTGGTACACCGGCACCTTGGAGGCGCCGCGCTGGGCGCCCTCGGCGCTGCCCAGGTTGAGCTGGCAGGCCGCGTCGTTGCAGGCGTGGCAGGCCACGCACTTGGCGGTAAAGATCGGCTGGATGTCCCGCGTGTAGGAAATGGCCGGGCTCGATTGCGCGGCTTGCCCCAGTGCCATGCCACTGATCATCAGGGCAAGGGTGCCGGCCATGGCAAGTAAACAGCGATGCAGCATGTGCAGAATGTCCTGGATTGAAGGGTTGCCATCACGGTTGACTACCGGGTCGCGGGGTGCGTGAACATGAGAGAAATTCATGCAAAAGCTGGGCATGCCTAAAATCCGCGCAGCTTTGCTATTATTCCGCACCTTCTGTTATTCGCCCGACCAGGTAGTCCTATGTCCGACCGTAGCGCTCGTCTCCAAGCACTCCAGCACGCACTCAAGGAGCGCATACTGATCCTCGACGGTGGCATGGGCACTATGATCCAAAGTTACCGCCTCGAGGAACACGACTATCGTGGCACGCGCTTTGCCGATTGGCCAAGCGACATCAAAGGCAACAACGACCTGTTGCTGCTGACCCAGCCGGATATCATCGCCGCCATCGAGAAGGCCTACCTGGACGCTGGCGCCGACATCCTCGAGACCAACACCTTCAACGCCACGCAGATTTCCCAGGCCGACTACGGCATGGAGGCACTGGCCTACGAGATGAACCTCGAGGGCGCGCGCGTCGCCCGCCGGGTGGCCGACGCCAAGACCCTGGAGACGCCAGACAAGCCGCGCTTCGTCGCCGGCGTGCTCGGGCCGACCAGCCGCACCTGCTCGATTTCGCCCGACGTCAACGACCCCGGCTACCGCAACGTCACCTTCGACGAGCTGGTGGAAAACTACATCGAGTCGACCCGCGGCCTGATCGCCGGCGGCGCCGACCTGATCCTGATCGAGACGATCTTCGACACCTTGAACGCCAAGGCGGCGATCTTTGCCGTGCAGCAAGTGTTCGAGGACGACGGCGTCGAGTTGCCGATCATGATTTCCGGGACCATCACCGACGCCTCCGGGCGGACGCTGTCCGGGCAGACCACCGAAGCGTTCTGGAACTCGGTGCGCCACGCCAACCCGATCTCCGTCGGCCTCAACTGCGCGCTGGGCGCCAAGGACCTGCGCCCGTACCTCGAAGAGCTGTCGACCAAGGCCGACACGCACGTCTCGGCGCACCCCAACGCCGGCCTGCCGAACGCCTTTGGTGAATACGACGAGACCCCGGCAGAAATGGCCGAAGTGGTCGAAGAGTTCGCCGCCAGCGGCTTCCTCAATATCATCGGCGGTTGCTGTGGCACCACCCCGGGGCACATCCAGGCGATTGCCGAGGCCGTGGCCAAGTACAAACCGCGCGAGATCCCCGAGATCGCCAAGGCCTGTCGCCTGTCGGGCCTGGAACCGTTCACCATCGATCGCCAGTCGCTGTTCGTCAACGTCGGCGAGCGGACCAACATCACCGGCTCCGCCAAGTTCGCCCGGCTGATCCGCGAAGAGAACTACACCGAAGCGCTGGAAGTCGCCCTGCAGCAGGTCGAGGCCGGCGCCCAGGTGATCGACATCAACATGGACGAAGGGATGCTCGACTCCCAGGCCGCCATGGTCCGCTTCCTCAACCTGATCGCTGGCGAGCCGGACATCTCCCGCGTGCCGATCATGATCGACTCCTCCAAGTGGGAAGTGATCGAGGCGGGCCTCAAGTGCATCCAGGGCAAGGGCATCGTCAACTCGATCTCGATGAAGGAAGGCGTCGAAGCCTTCAAGCATCACGCCCGCCTGTGCAAGCGCTATGGCGCCGCGGTGGTGGTGATGGCGTTCGACGAGGTCGGCCAGGCCGACACCGCCGCGCGCAAGCGCGAGATCTGCAAACGCAGCTACGACATCCTGGTCAACGAAGTCGGCTTCCCGGCCGAAGACATCATCTTCGACCCGAACATCTTCGCCGTCGCCACCGGCATCGAAGAGCACAACAACTATGCCGTGGACTTCATCGAAGCCTGCGCCTACATCCGCGATCACCTGCCGCACGCACTGACCTCGGGCGGCGTGTCCAACGTGTCGTTCTCGTTCCGCGGCAACAACCCGGTGCGTGAAGCGATCCACTCGGTGTTCCTGTACCACGCGATCCAGAACGGCCTGACCATGGGTATCGTCAACGCCGGCCAGCTGGAGATCTACGACGAGATCCCGCCGGCCCTGCGTGAGCGGGTCGAGGACGTGGTGCTCAACCGCACCCCGGAAGGCACCGACGCCCTGCTGGCGATCGCCGATGACTACAAGGGTGGCGGCGCCGTCAAGGAAGTGGAAAACGAAGAGTGGCGCTCGCTGCCGGTCGGCAAGCGTCTCGAACATGCGCTGGTCAAAGGCATCACCGCCTTTATCGTCGAAGACACCGAGGAGTGCCGCCAGCAGGCCGCGCGCCCGATCGAGGTCATCGAAGGGCCGCTGATGAGCGGCATGAACGTGGTCGGCGACCTGTTCGGCGCGGGCAAGATGTTCCTGCCCCAGGTGGTCAAGTCGGCCCGCGTGATGAAGCAGGCGGTGGCGCACCTGATCCCGTTCATCGAAGCCGAGAAAGGCGACAAGCCGGAGGCCAAGGGCAAGATCCTCATGGCCACGGTCAAGGGCGACGTGCACGACATCGGCAAGAACATCGTCGGCGTGGTGCTGGGCTGTAACGGCTACGACATCGTCGACATGGGCGTGATGGTGCCGGCCGAGAAGATCCTGCAGACCGCCCGCGAGCAGAAGTGCGACATCATCGGTCTGTCTGGCCTGATCACCCCGTCGCTCGACGAGATGGTCCACGTCGCCCGTGAAATGCAGCGCCAGGGCTTCCACCTGCCGCTGATGATCGGTGGCGCGACCACCTCCAAGGCGCACACCGCGGTCAAGATCGAGCCCAAGTACTCCAACGATGCGGTGATCTACGTGACCGACGCCTCGCGCGCGGTGGGCGTGGCCACCCAGCTGCTGTCCAAGGAGCTGAAGCCCGGCTTCGTCGAGAAGACCCGCCTGGAATACGTCGACGTCCGTGAGCGCACGGCCAACCGCAGCGCCCGCACCGAGCGCCTGAGCTATGCCAAGTCGATTGCCGCCAAGCCGCAATACGACTGGGCCAACTACACCCCGGCGGTGCCCTCCTTCACCGGCGTCAAGGTGCTGGACAACATCGACCTGCGGGTCCTGGCCGAATACATCGACTGGACGCCGTTCTTCATTTCCTGGGACCTGGCCGGCAAGTTCCCGCGCATCCTCACCGACGAAGTGGTCGGCGAGGCGGCCACGGCGTTGTACCAGGATGCCCGCGAGATGCTCGACAAACTGATCGACGAGCAGCTGATCAGCGCCCGTGCGGTGTTCGGCTTCTGGCCGGCCAACCAGGTCGAGGATGACGACATCGAGGTGTATGGCGACGACGGCCAGCCGCTGGCCACCCTGCACCACCTGCGCCAGCAGACGATCAAGCCCGATGGCAAGCCGAACCTGTCGCTGGCCGACTTCGTCGCGCCCAAGGGCAGCGGCGTCACCGACTACGTGGGTGGCTTCATCACCACCGCCGGCATCGGTGCCGAGGAAGTGGCCAAGGCGTACCAGGACAAGGGCGACGACTACAGCTCGATCATGGTCAAGGCGCTGGCCGACCGGTTGGCCGAGGCCTGCGCCGAGTGGCTCCACGCGCAAGTGCGTAAAGAGCACTGGGGCTATGCCCGCGACGAGCAGCTGGACAACGACGCGCTGATCAAGGAGCAGTACAGCGGGATCCGTCCGGCGCCAGGCTACCCGGCCTGCCCGGACCACACCGAGAAGGAAACCCTGTTCCGCCTGCTCGATGGCACGGCGATCGGCGAGACCGGCCAGAGCGGCGTGTTCCTCACCGAGCACTTCGCCATGTTCCCGGCGGCGGCGGTCAGCGGCTGGTACTTCGCCCATCCGCAGGCGCAGTACTTTGCCGTGGGCAAGGTCGACAAGGACCAGGTCGAGCGTTACAGCGCCCGTAAAGGGCAGGACCTGAACGTCACCGAGCGTTGGCTGGCGCCGAACCTCGGCTACGACAACTGAGTGGAATTGGGGCCGCGTTGCGCGGCCCATCGCGGGCAAGTCGGATCGCCGCACCGCCGCTCCTACAGGTTCCGCGCGAACGCGGTAGGAGCTGGCTTGCCTGCGATGGGCTGCAAAGCAGCCCCAAAACCTGAAGGTCTACACTGTCCCTGATTGCCTCTGAACCTTTTCAGGAGCCCCTCATGGACGACCCCAGCGAAGGCAAACCGCCGACCTTCTGGCAAATGCTGCACAGCATCCTCGCCGCGGCCTTGGGCGTGCAGAGCGGCAAGAACCGCGCGCGCGACTTCAACCATGGCAAGGCCAGCCACTTCATCGCCCTGGGCGCGCTGTTCACCCTGATCTTCATCTTCGTGCTGATCGGCCTGGTGCAGCTGGCCGTGCACCTCACTGCCCGCTGAAACGCACGCCGCCCATGGAAGTCCCCTTCCACGGGCGGCTCAGGTTTCATTCACGGTCTGAATTTTTTAATGCGTTACTGGTGGCTGACCCAATACACGGCGGTGACTACGACCAGCACGATCAGGCACAGGATCGCCCAGGCATCGACACTGCTGTCAGGCTTGCGGAGCTTGGTGGAATTACCCATTGCATTGCCTCTTGTAGTGATTATGGGAATGCACTTCACCACCAGCAGTTAAGTCCAGCAATGCCCTTCCCTCAAGCAGGGTCTTTCAATAGTCGACCGGTGACGTCAGAAACGGGTATCGGTAATCGGCTGCGCGCCCCTCGGCACTGTAACGCTTGAAGTCGATGCCATAGCCGCCCTTCGGCTGCAGCTTGAGCCAGCGCCGTGCCATGGCCGGGTCGACCGACTTCAGCACCGGCAGGCTGTACTCGCTGCGACCGTCCGGGTTGATCGGCAAGCCCCGGGCATCGTCGCGGAGCATCACCATGGCCCACCCCGCAACCGTGAAGTGACCGCCCATCAACACCCCCAGGCGCCCCTCGATGCGCGCACGCAGCGCCTCGGGTGAGCTGTTGACCGCGCTGAAAATGGCATCGACACCGGGCTTGCGCCCGGCCTCCTCGAACGCCTGCATGGCGCCAAAGGCCATTTCGTCGTTGGCCGACCAGACCAGCTGCACCTGCGGGTAGCGCTCCAGCAGCAGCTGCGCCTGCTCATACGCGCGCTCGCGACTCCAGCCGCCGTACACCACCTGGCGCAAACGCACCTGCGGCAGATCGGCAAGCGCGCGGCGCATGCCGTTTTCGCGCAGCTGCGAGGACGGCGTGATCCTGACCCCGGCAAACGCCACCAGGTCGACCGGCTCGTTCGAGCGTGGCAGCAAGGCGGCCATCTCGCGCAGCATGCGGTAACCGGCCTCCTCGTCGTTGGCGGTCAGGGTGCCCAGCACGGGCGCGTACTTGCCGGGTTGCGCCTGGATACTGCTGGTCTGCGCCGGAGTCAGGCCGTTGTTGACCATGAACAGCTTGACCCCCTTGCCCCGCGACAGGCGGATGATCTCGGGGGCCACGTACTGCTCGTTGACCAGCACCAGGTAGTCTGGCCGCTGCGGGCCGTCGAGCACCGCACGCGCCTGACGCAGGGCGCGTTCGGCGCTGCGCTCGCTGTACTCGACGCGCAAGTCCAGGCCCAGGTCCGTTGCCGCCGCCTGCATGACCCGCGAATAGTTGGCCCAGAAGTTTTCGCTGGCCGAGCCCGGGTTGAGAAACACCACCGACGCCGCCTGCGCACCGGCAACCAGCGACAGGCTCAGGCACAAGCCCTGGCCCAGGGTTCGCAACAGCACGTTGAGCATCGAGTCGATCTCGCCAAGGCAAACCACCGAGTATAACCGCACGCCCCATAAGGCGAATAAATGCCAGTCAGTCTCACTTAGTCCATTTGGTTCTTTTCATATGCAAAAACATCACTTTAGCGCATAAATACAACCTGATATCGTTCCCCGGCTCCGAACGGGAGTGCGCGGCCGTGCGCGCGATTAGCTGCATGCAGCCTGAGACAGGACTTTTATGTACGTATACGACGAGTACGATCAGCGGATCATCGAGGACCGCGTCAAGCAGTTCCGTGATCAGACCCGCCGCTACCTGGCCGGTGAGCTGAGCGAAGAAGAATTCCGCCCTCTGCGCCTGCAGAACGGCCTTTATATCCAACGTTTCGCACCGATGCTGCGCGTCGCCGTGCCTTACGGCCAGCTCAACTCGACTCAGGTCCGCCTGCTGGCGAAGATCGCCCGCGACTACGACAAGGGTTACGCGCACATCAGTACCCGCCAGAACGTGCAGTACAACTGGCCGGCGCTGGAAGACATCCCAGAGATTCTGGCTGAACTGGCCACCGTGCAGATGCACGCGATCCAGACCAGCGGCAACTGCCTGCGCAACACCACCACCGACCAGTTCGCCGGCGTCGCCGCCGATGAGCTGATCGACCCGCGCCCGTGGTGCGAGATCGTCCGCCAGTGGACCACCTTCCACCCGGAATTCGCCTACCTGCCGCGCAAGTTCAAGATCGCCATCAACGGCTCCGAGCAAGACCGCGCCGCCATCGAAGTGCACGATATCGGCCTCGAGCCGGTGCGCAACGAAGCCGGCGAACTGGGCTTCCGGGTGCTGGTCGGTGGTGGCCTGGGGCGTACCCCGGTGGTCGGCGCGTTCATCAACGAGTTCCTGCCGTGGCAGGACCTGATCAGCTACCTCGACGCCATCCTGCGCGTGTACAACCGTTACGGTCGCCGTGACAACAAGTACAAGGCGCGGATCAAGATCCTGGTCAAGGCCCTGACCCCGCAAGTGTTCGCCGAGAAGGTCGAGGCCGAGATGGCCCACCTGCGTGGCGGCAACACGACCCTGACCGAAGCGGAAATCGAGCGTGTCTCGCGCCACTTCGTCGACCCGGCCTACCTGGCCCTGGACAACGTCGACTACACCGAGCTGGACCAGGAATTCCCCGGTTTCGCCCGCTGGCGTTCGCGCAACACCCGCGCCCACAAGCGCCCTGGGTATGTGGCCGTGACCCTGTCGCTGAAGCCCACCGGTGTCGCCCCTGGCGACCTCACCGACAAGCAGCTGGACGCCGTCGCCGACCTCGCCGACCGCTACAGCTTCGGCTTCCTGCGGACCTCGCACGAGCAGAACATCATCCTCGCCGACATCGAGCAGCGTCAGTTGCACGCGCTGTGGCAGGAACTGCGCGACCAAGGCTTCGCCACGCCGAACATCGGCCTGCTGACCGACATCATCTGCTGCCCGGGTGGCGATTACTGCTCGCTGGCCAACGCCAAGTCGATCCCGATCGCCGAGTCCATCCAGCGCCGCTTCGATGACCTCGACTACCTGTTCGACATCGGCGAGCTGGACCTGAACATCTCCGGCTGCATGAACGCCTGTGGTCACCACCACGTCGGCCACATCGGCATCCTGGGTGTCGACAAGAAGGGTGAGGAGTTCTACCAGGTCTCGTTGGGCGGCAACGCCGCGCGCGACGCCAGCCTGGGCAAGATCCTCGGCCCGTCGTTCGCCTATGAGCAAATGGCCGATGTGATCGAGAAGCTGATCAACGTCTACGTTGAAAAACGTACCGAGGACGAGCGGTTCATCGACACCTACCAGCGTATCGGCATCGACCCCTTCAAGGAGCGCGTCTATGCAGCGAATCATTAAGAACAACCAGCTCGTCGACGAAACCTGGCACCTGCTGCCCAAGGAAGTCACCCTTGACGAGCTGAGCAACTGCGACGACTACATCGTGCCGCTGCACCTGTGGCGCGAGCACGCCCACGCCCTCAAGGCCCGCGACGGCGGCCTCGGGGTGTGGCTGGACAGCGACGAAGAAGCCGAAGAAATCGGTGACGACGTCGGCCACTTCCAGGTCATCGCCCTGAACTTCCCGGCCTTCACCGACGGGCGCAACTACTCCAATGCGCGCCTGCTGCGTGACCGCTACCAGTTCAAGGGTGAACTGCGCGCGATCGGCGACATCCTCCGCGACCAGCTGTTCTACCTGGCCCGTTGCGGTTTCGATGCCTTCGCCATCCGCGCCGACAAAGACCCGGCCGACGCCCTCGAAGGCCTCAAGGACTTCTCGGTGACCTACCAGGCCGCCACTGACGAACCGCTGCCGCTGTTCCGTCGTCGCTGACCCCAGGTTGCACCGGGCCGCCCTGCGGCTCGGTGCAATACTGTCCAACACCCTCCAGCAAAATCCCCCGCCCTAGCCTTGCCTGCTCAAGGTGTCCCACTGCGCCTGCACCGCCTGCAAGCGTGCCAGGGAGTCGGCATCCAGCGGATTGTTCCGCAGCTCGACCCGCCTCGGGTGCTGGCGGATCCACAGCAGCGCCTCCTCGCTCAATTGGCCGATCGCATTGTCGGCAAGGTCGACGTACAACTCGGGATGACGCTGCAGAAACGCCAGCGGCAGCACATCAAGCCCGGTCGCGCGCAACGTCAGGTGGCGCAACTGGTCGAGGTTGCGCAAGGGCGGCAACATACCGATCGGGTTACCGTTCAGGCTCAGCGTCTGCAGGTGGCTGAAGGCCTCCAGGCGCTGGCCGCCCAGCACATCCACCACGATCTGGTTGTTGCCCAGGTACAGCTCGGTGAGGTTGCGCAGGCGTTCCAGGCCTGGCGGAATCGCGCTCAACTGATTGGCACTGAGGTTGAGGATGCGCAGTTCGGTAAGGCTGCCGAGCAGCGTCGGCAGGGTAGTGAACCGGTTGTCCGCCAGGTGCAGGTGCACCAGCCCCGTCAGGTTCGCCAGGGCGTCCGGTAACGCACCAAGCCGGTTACCGCGCAGGTTGAGCTGAGTCAGCTGGGCCAGCTGGCCGATCTCGGCCGGGACGGCGGTCAGCGCGTTGCCGTTCAGGCCCAGGTACTGCAACCTGATCAAGCGCTCGAGCCCCGCCGGCACCGTGGCAAACCGATTGCCTGCAAGATCAAGCTCGGTCAACAAGGTCAGCTGGCCTAACCCGGGCAGCGCGGCAAGCCTGTTGTCCTCCAGTGCCAATACCGTCAACTGGGGCAACTGGCCGAGCCCTGGCAGTTCACTGAGGCGGTTGCCATTGAGCCTGAGCTGGGTCAACAGCGGCAACTGCGCCAGGCCGGCAACGGTGGCCAGGCGATTGTTCTCCAGGTTCAGCCGGGTCAACCCGGTAAACCGCTCAAGGCCGGTCAAGGCCGTGAGCTGATTGCCACCCAGCTGAAGGGTGCGCAGATTGGCGAAACGCTGCAGGAACGTGTCCGCCACGGCGGTCAAGCCCAGGTCGCGCAGGATCAGGTGGCGAATATGGCCGAAACCCAGCCCGGGCGGCAGATCGGGCAGGCTGCCGATCCGCTCGCCGCTGAGGGCCAGGGTGATGTTGGCCGTTGCGCCATAGGTCGGCTGCCAGGCCTGACGGATCACCAAGCCAGCGCGCAGCCGGCGGGTATAGCCTGGGGCTGTCGGCTCGCCGCGCCAGAGGCGCAGGCTCAACCTGAGGCTGCGCACTTGGCGGGCCAGCTCACTGTAGGCCGTCCACAGGGTCCGGCCGGGCCTGCGGGTCAGCTCATAAGCGAGCCAGGCCAGGTCTTCTTCGTCCCAATGCGGAAACAACTGCCGCACGCCGGCGCGCACCGACTGGCGCGCCCGACGATCATCGGCACTGAGTACCTGGCCGTTGATCACCCGCTCAGGCTCGCCGCCGCTCAGCCGATAGCCCAGCCGCCCATCAGCGAACCGCACCGGTGGGCGCACGCTGCCTGGCTGCGGCGCCATGCCGAGCAACCCCTCGGCACCCTCGCGCTGGCCAGCGGCGCGCCGGCCCAAGGCTTCGGCCAGTGCTTGGGCGGCGTCACCGTCGCCGAGCATCAGGCGCTTCTGCGCGGTGCCCAGGTGCAGCCACAGGGCCTGGAACAGGCTGTCATCTCCCGCCGCCAGCGGCAGTGCCTGGCCTGACGCCGCCAGTGCCTGGTAGCCGGTGGCGCCCTTGACGATGCTCACCACCTCGGTGGCATCGGCTGGGCCAGCCTGGGCGAGCAGCTCACCGCTACCGACCTGGTCACGCAGTTCGACGCGCACGGTCGCAGGCCATGGCGCCCAGCCGTCGATCAAGCCCAGGGCGAGCCGTTCAGTGTCAGGATTGACTGCGCTCGGCTGATAGAAACCGGCACAGGCGCGGTCCACACGGCTGTCGCGGATGAACCAGCGCGCGTCAGTGGCCAGCGCCAGCGGTACCCGCTGGGTTGCGATCATCTGTTCGACCTGCGCGGGCGCGGCATGCTCCACGATCTCCCGCGCGCCACCTGCCGAAAGGCTCTGGAAATCGCGCCGGAGCACCTGCTCGGCGGCCCCGTCCGTTGCCTGCAGCGCAGCGAGCTGCTGCTCGAAGGCCGTGCCGCTCAGGGCTGGCTGCTGCCCATGCAAGCCATAGCGTTGCGCCGCATCGCGCAAGCGTGCCGGCGCCGGCGCCTGCTCCAGGTGCAGGCGGCGCAGGCGATCTTCGTCAAAGCCGATACTCTGCATCACGCGCTCGGCGCCTTGATCATCGAGGCCGGCCAGGTCGCTGGCCAGGCGGCGGATCAACACACCAGGCCCCTGCCAGTGCCGCGGCGTCTCGAACTCATGCCGCCAGCCCCCCTCGCCGTTGTCCTCGAGCAGCGGCGCATAGGCTTCGGCACGCCGTGGATGGTGCATACGCAGCTCGCCACTGGCGGCGTCTTCGCTCACCCGGTAGGTCGCCTGATGCGTGCGCAGGTACATGCCGTCCGCCCCGCTGACCCGCTCGCCGATCGCCAGCGCGCGGTCAGGCAGGGCATAGCCTGGCAGCTCGGCACTGATCAGCTTCAGCTGGTCGTCGTCCTTGAGCACCGGCACCAGCCCGTCGACGAACGACGAACGTGCGACCAAGCGGCCCGCAACCACCCCGACCGCCGCCACCGCGGCCGTCAGACCGAGGTTTTCGGCGACGCCGAACAGATGATCCAGCGCGCCCTGGCGATCGCCCAGTTGCCAATCGGCATAGCCTTCGTAGACCTCCTCGGCGATCTGCGCGGCAGCGATGCCCATCAGCGGCAAGCCCAACCCGGGCACGAACACGCTGGCGAGTGCCAACAGGTTCAGGCCCAGGCGCTGGTAGCCAGCCAGGCGTTGTTCACGCGCCTGGCGGTCTGCATCGGCAGTGGGCGTGGCCAGCACCCGAGCATCGTCGCGCAGGGTGTCGAGGCGGGTCGTGCGCAGCTGGGTAAACAGCGCCGCGGTAAAGGCCTGCTGACGGCCGTCGAGTTCGATCGGGGCAACGCCGCTGGCGCTATTCAACAGGCCCGCCAGCGCCTCACTGAACGCGTTACGGTCACGCTCACTGATAAAACGCTGGAAATACGCCGCATAGCCGGGCACCTGAAAACGCCGGCCAAGCGCCTGGAACACCGCCGCCCAGGAATCGTGACGGCTGAGCGCAGCCTGCGGGTCGTCGGGCATCCACAGGATCACGCCTTCGAGGGTGGTACCACGGCGCACTTCGAAGCCGACCGCGCCACGCACCTGCTTGCCCAGCAGGCGAAAGCCGCAGGGCCGCAGGGCCGCGGAATCCGAGGGCACCACAGGCGCTGTCGCCAGCAGAGGCAGAAACTGGAAGTAACTGGCTTCATCCAGCTCGCCCTTCAGCGTGGCCACGCGTACCGCCGCTTCCAGGCCGGTGCGCGCACTCCGCTCAAGCACTACCTCGACCGCCCTGCCCGCCTCGCCAGGCGGCGACAACACGCCTTGCAGGTGCTCCTGGTACAACCTGCCAATGTCCAGGGCGCGGCAGGTCGTGATGAACGCCTGCGCCGACAGCGGTTGCACCTCACCCCGCGCATTGACCAGCACGGCACTGCTCAGGGCAGTGCTCGGCGCCAGCTCGCTGCCTGTGAAGTTGTGCAGTGCGGCGGCCAACAGCGTGACCTCGTCATGCTCCTCCAGCGTGTTACCCAGCCCTCCGGGCACCACCGGTGCACTGGCAATGACCGTGGTCCGACGCAGCCTGACCTGGCGCACGTCGAGGGTCAGTTGGTGCCGCTCGAGCAAAGCCCGGTTCAGCAACGCCGCGGCGAAGCTGTGCAGCGGGGTGATTCGCGCAAACACCTGCGCCAGCTCATGCTGGCTGTGTTGTTGCCGCTGCAGGCTCTGCTGCAGCTTGCCCAGGCGCTCGGTGGACGCGCCGGTCAGCCAGGCCGGCAAGCGACTGGCGATCAGCGCATCGACGCTATCGGGGTGGAACAGGTCTGCGTTCATGGCGCGTGGATCCTTGCTGGAAAAACCTCAGCAGACCAGCAAGCAGCCCGGGGCGGGCAGTACTTATGTCAATGCCTGGACAATCACCGCTCAGGTTTTCTGATGGCAGGCCGATATCAAGGGTTACAGTCCAGGATCTGCACGGAAGCCGACAATGAACGCGATCACAGCTGCCCAATCCCTGCCACCGGTTTACACCCCTGCGGTGTCGGTCCAGGTGAAGGCCATCGAGCAGGCGGTCAGCACCACCCAGACCTCGCCGAGCACCTCAGTCACCCTGGGCGAGGCCGTCACGGCGCCGCCGCCGATCTACACCGCCAACGGCACCCTGGGTGGCGCGCAGGTCCGCTACGCCTTTGAACACGAAAGCACCGACAAGCTGAGCTCGACCCTGCTCGACAACATCCAGGCATCGGCCAGCGCCGGCGGGCGCTTCAAAGGCCTCGGCGCAGCCTTGCTCGCCCAGTTGGCGGCCAACGGCGGGAAATCGATCTCGCAATCGGTGCTGACCGTGGGCACCGAGCAAGCCGACGCCGGGGTGCTCAAGCTGCAACTGGAGCACCTGCGCGCGCACCCGGCCAGCAGCCTCTCGTTCAACCTCACCACGGCCTCCGGTGCCACCATCAGCTTGTCCCTGGCGAGCGGCGAGAAGGGGCTGTCGGTCATCGCCGACGTGCACAATGGCGAGCTGAGCAGCGAAGAACTCGAGGGCCTGGCGGCCATGGCCGACGACTTCCAGTCGGCCATCGACGGCCTGACCCAGGTACCACCGCGCCTGCAGCTGGGCAACCTGGTCAAGCTCGACTCGTCGCTGTTCAGCTCGCTGCAACTGAACGCCAGCCTGGTGGTCAGCGGCGAACTGCAGACCTTTGACCTGAGCCTCGACGACAGCGCCCGCAAGCTGGCCCTGAATGGCCCGTCCGGCCGTGTAGAGATGAACCTCGACACGCCGAGTGCGGCCTTGCTCGGCAGCACCGCGCAGCGCCAGGCGGCGATCGACAGCTACCTGAGCCAGTTCGACGCCGCGCTGAAACGCGGCAAGGGCGACGCCAACCTGATGGGCCTGTTCAAGGACGCCTTCACCCAGCTCAATGCCGTCGATGAGCGCAAGCAGGCGGTCAGCGAGCGCGTCTCGCTGCTCAGCGCCACCGACCGCGCCCTGCTCAGCGGCCTGGCCGACTTCAATGCGTCGATCAGCCAGCCGACCCAGCACAGCAACCCGATGCGCCTGGAGGAGTCGGACCGCTTCGAGTACCAGGCCTCGCAGTCGACCACGATCAAGAACGCTGGCGGCGTGAACCGCTCGGTGCAGCAGGAGCAACAGGCAGGGCTGAAAGCGGCTTACCACCAAGGCCTCAACCCGTTGACCAACATGCAGTTGGGCCTCGACAAAGAGTCGCAAAATTACCGTTATCACGAGATCAACGATCAATCGAGCAGCAGCACCCGTCTGGCCTATGAGAACAACCGCCTGGTCCAGGCCAGTGCCACCCAGCAGGCCAGCCAGAGCGAGCGCGTGCGCACCTACGTCAATGCCGACCTCGTCGATGACGTGACCACGCCGACCTCGGCGACCGAGACCCATGACCTGCTCAACCTGCTCACCGATGCCTTCCGCGACGAGCGCCTGGCCCGCCAGGCAAACGATGCCTCGATCCTCGATGAAACCCTGCAGGGGCTGCGCAGCCGCTGGCAGTTGCAGTCCAACCCGGCGGACATCGCCCGCTGAGGCCACGCTGCACTGAGTCACCACCGGGCAAAGGTCGCACGCTGTACTTCTCAGCGTGCGCTTTACCCAACCGTTGGTGATCCCAGAACTGGCTCCGCCGATAACCTGCAATTTGCGCTTGGTTTTCAGTAAAGCTGGGGCCGCTGCGCGCCCCTTTCGCGACACAAGGCCGCTCCCACACGGTTGCGAGCCCTGCTCAGTAACTGTGGGAGCGGCCTTGTGTCGCGAAAGGGCTGCGCAGCAGCCCCAGCGATCTCAAGCCAAGTGCAATGTCAAAACACCCTGAAAGCCTGCTACTCAAACTTCAATGCGCAGCGCCTGGTCCAGATCCCGTTGCAACGCACGCACATCCTCCAACCCCACATGCAAGCGCACCAAGGCACCTGCGTGCTGGGGCGCAAAGGTGCGCTCGCGGACATCGGCGAGGGTCACCAGGCTTTCGTAACCGCCCCACGACGCGCCAATGCCGAACAGGCGCAAGGCATTGACGAAGGCCTCCGCCCGCGCGGCGCCCGGCGCTGCGAACTCGAAGCTGAGCAGGCCGTTGCTGCCGCTGAAATCCCGCCGCCAGAGGTCATGCCCGGGGTGCCCCGGCAAGGCCGGATGGAACACCCGCGCCACCTCTTCACGGCGCTGCAGCCACTGGGCGATTTCCAGCCCCTGACGCTCATGCACAGCCATCCGGCTAGCCAGCGTGCGCGCGCCGCGCAACACCAGCCAGGCGTCATCGGCACTGACGGTACAACCAAAGGTGTCGCTCATCCGCGACAACGCCGGGAACACCTCGCGGGTGGTGCAGACGCTGCCCATCATCACGTCGCTGTGCCCGCCGAGGTACTTGGTCAGTGCCATCACCGAGATGTCCGCGCCCAGCGCCAGCGGCTGGTACAGGTAACCCGAACCCCAGGTATTGTCGACCGCGAGCAACACGCCCCGCGCTTTGCACAAGGCCGCCATGGCGGGCAGGTCGTTGAGTTCGTAGAGCAAAGAGCTTGGGCTTTCGCTGTAGACCATGCGGGTGTTGGGCTTGAAGGCTTGCGCCAGGCCTTGGCCATCCGCGGCAAAGTACTCGACCTGCACGCCAAACGGCTGCAACAGGTCTCGCGCCAGGCGCCGCACCGGGCCATACACGCCATCACTGACCAGCAGGTGATCGCCGGGGCGCAGGTAGGCCAGGAAGGTCTGGGCAATGGCCTGCAGGCCGGTGGCGTACAGCTTGCTGCGGTAGCCACCTTCGAGTTCGCTGACCAGGTCTTCGAGGGCGAACGCGGTGGGGTTGCCCCGCGCGCCATAGCTCAGCACCCGCTCGTGGTCGCGGCGGCTGCGGGCGTCGCGCATCTGCTCGACACTGTCGAACAGCACCGTGCTCAGGCGGCTGACCGGCACATTGACGCCCTGGGCGCCCTGCCCCGCTGGATTGCGGCCGGCATGCAGCAGCCGCGTGGCCAGGCCTTGGTCGGCGCTCAGGGGGCTGAAGCTGTTGATCTCGGCGTCGCTCATCTGGGCGATCAGGCCGGTCTCCCAGGCGAGGTACTGGCGGGCGGCGTCCTTGTTGCCCGCATGACGGTCGTGGACGAAGAACAGGAAGTCGATGCAGTCGGCATCGGCCAGGCTGAAATCGTTGTCGACCTGCGGCCAGTCGCCGAGCGCGGCCTGTGGGAACAGCCGGGCTGACTCACGCTGCTGGCTTGGCAGTTCGCTGACCGCCAGCTCAGCGACCTGGGGATCATCGGCGATGAACACCAGGCGCTGCCGGCTGCCGCTGACCTGCTCGGCCAGCCGCACCCGGCTCGACCACTTCGCGCCGCGCAGGTGGCGCTTGCGGTACGCGCTGCTCGCGCGCAGGTCGATCAGCTGGGCGCCGTCGAGTTCGCTCGACTGTGCCTCGGCGAGGGTCACCGCTACCGGTTGCGGCGGCGCCAGGCCCACGCCGCTGGCCAGCGCATCCTTGAGCACGTAAGCCTGGTGGCCCATCTGCCGCAGCCAGCTGGCCACGACCGGGGCGCGCACGCCATCGTTGTCGAACAGGACCACACGGGCATGCCGCACGCCAATGTACAGGTCGGTACCCTGGACCAATTGGCCGCCGGGGCAGTGCTGGGCGCCCGCGAGGCTACCACTGGCGAATTCTTCGGGGGTGCGCACGTCGCAGAGGTAGAGGCTGCGCGGCTGACCCTCCGTGGCGTTGTTCCAATCGATGACCTGCTGGGCGTCGACCCACTGCACGCCGGCTTGCCGGGCGAGGCGCTCGGCGCGGTTGCGCTGCTGGTCGAGCGCGCGCCCGCTGTGTGCGGGGTAACCCTGCAGGCTGCCGTGGTCGAGCGGCAGGTCGACCAGGTACCAGCCCTGGGTACCGTTTTCCAACGCATAGACCGGGTTTTCAACCCCCAGGTTGATCAGCGTCTGCGCGCCGATGATGCTGCGGGTGCGGCCCGCGCAGTTGATCACCACCGGTGTCTGCGGATCGGCGACCAGGTCTTCGAAGCGGTAGCCGAGCTCGCCATTGGGGCAACAGGTGGCACCGGGGATGCTCATCTTGGCGAACTCGTCCAGCGGCCGCCCATCGAGTACCACCAGCGGCTTGCCCTGGCGTTGCCAGATGGCCAGCTGCTCGGCGCTCACGCGCGGAGTGTGGCAGGCATGCTCGACCAGCTCGCCGAACGCCTTGGATGGCAGGTGCACGCCGGCGAACAGCTCATGGCCCGCAGCCTGCCAGCCGCGCGCACCGCCTTCGAGCCAATGCACGGCGCTGTAGCCCAGCGCCTGCAAACGCTGCAGCGCACGCACGGCGAGCGCACCGCCGTCCTCGTCGTAGACCACCACGCGCACCGCGCGATTGGGCGCCAGGCGCGGGGCGTCGATTTCCAGCCGGCTGTACGGCAGGTTGACGCCATGGAACAGGTGGGCTTCGCCGTACTGACCGTGCTCGCGCACGTCGAACAGGGCGATCTCCTGGCCGTCGAACAGCCAGTCATGCAGGTGCGCGGGGGTGATGCGTGGGCTCATGGGACGCGGTCCGTGGTCGTGGTCGATCAGAGGCCATAGGCCTCGATGGAAGGGGTCATCTGGGATTTGTTGTAGTTCACCACGCTGCCGTCGTCCTTGACCCCGTAGCGGTGTTCGAGCGATTCCAGCGGGCGGCCGTACAGGTGGAAGTGCAGCGTCGGCGAATCGCCTTCGACGCGGATGCCGTGCAGGTCGTCGCCGAGAAACGCCACCGAGGTGCCAGGCTGGACCACCACTTCGCGCTCGAGCACCAGCTCGGCGCGGGCCGGGTCGCTGCCATCGTCGGCGCGGCGGTACACGCGGTTGAGCTCCTGGCCTTCGACGGCGACGATGATCGCCCAGGTCTCGTGGTTGTGCGGCAGGGTCGCCTTGCCGGGCAGCAGCGAGTTGACATACAGGGTCGGCGACTCGCCGTCGTCGTTCAGGCGATAGCGGAACTGGGTTTCGCCGCTGTCGGCGGCAGGCGCGGGGAAGCGCGCAAAGTTGAACAGCTCGCGCTGCGCGGTCAGCGCTTCGAGCAGGCTGACGATCTCCTGCAAGGCGGCGCGGTCGACACCGCGGGCATGGATGGCGCGTACGTGCTGGAGGAACGGCTGGATCACGGATTGACTGGACATGGCGTCTCTCTTTCTGGGCAGGTCAGGTCTATACGCTGAGGCTGTAGCGCCCCAGGTTGCTCAACAGGTCGGGGCCTGGGCGACTGGGGCGCTGGCCGCCCTCGCCCAAGGCGTGTTGCAGGAACGCCTGGGTGCGTTCGTGGCGCGGCGCGCGGAACAGCTGCTCGGCGCTGCCGTGCTCGACGATGCGACCGTTTTCGGTGAAGTACACCTGGTCGCTGATCTCCTCGGCGAAGCGCATTTCATGGGTCACCAGCACGCAGGTCATGCCCTCCTCGGTCAGCGCGCGGATCACCGCCAGCACCTCACCGACGGTCTCCGGGTCGAGCGCCGAGGTCACTTCATCGAAGAGGATCAGGCGCGGGCGCATGGCCAATGCGCGAGCAATTGCCACGCGCTGCTGCTGGCCACCGGAGAGCTGACCGGGAAACGCCTCGGCCTTGTGCCCCAGGCGCACTTTGTCGAGCAGCGCCAGGGCGTCCTGGCGGGCTTCGGCGCGCGAGCGGCCAAGCACCTGGATCGGCGCGATCATCAGGTTGTCGAGCACGCTCAGGTGCGGGAACAGGTTGTACTGCTGGAACACGAAGCCGACCTGCTTGCGCAAGGCAATCAGCTCGGCCTCGCGCTGCAGCGCATGCACCTGGGTGTCGCCGATGCGGATCTGCCCACGTTGCGGACGCAGCAAACCGGTGATGCAGCGCAGGATGGTCGACTTGCCCGAGCCCGAGGGGCCGATGATCGACACCGCCTGGCCGGCCTGCACGGTAAGGTCGATGCCCTGCAGCACCGGCGTGTCGCCGAACGCCAGGTGCACGTCGCTGAGCTGGATCAGGGGTTCAGAAGGCATAGCGGCGCTCCAGGCGTTGGGTCAGGCACGAAATCGGGTAGCAATAGAGGAAGAACAGCGCCAGCACGCTGAAGTACACCAGCACGGTAAAGCTGCTGCTGTTGACCGTGTTGGCGGCGATCTGCGCGCTGTCGAGCAGGTCGTGCACGCCCACCAGCGAGGCCAGCGCGGTGCCCATGGTGACCACCGCATAGAGGTTCATCCACGGCGGCAACATGCGCTTGAGGCACTGCGGGAGGATGATCGAGCGGAAGATCTGCGCCCGGCTGAACGCCAGCGAACGGGCGGCCTCCCACTGCGTGACCGGGATCGAGCCGACCGCGCCACGGAAGATCTCGGCGACGTTGGCGCTGGCCGGCAGGGCCAGGCCGACGGTGACCTTGAGCCAGTCGGGGAACGCCAGCCAGGTGCTGCCGACCTGGATCTCGAAGGGGAACACATAGGAAGTGAAGTAGATCAGCACCAGCCACGGCGCATTGCGAAACACCTGCACCCACAGCCGCGCCAGGGTGCGTACCGGCGCCAGGGGGGACAGCGCGAGTACGCCGATCAGCAGCCCGAGCAGCGTGCCGAGGCCGATGGCAACCAGGCTGATCTGGATGTTCTGCCACAGCCCGGCGGCCAGCGACGGCGACCATTGCCACAGGGTACTCAAGGTATCAGTGGCCATAGCCGGGCATCCTCAGGCGCGCTTCGAGGGCGCGGCCGATACAGTTGACAGCAAAGCTGAGCAGGCCGAAGAAGGCCAGGATCAGGATCATCAGTTCGATCACGCTGTCGCTCTGGGTCCAGATCATGATCGAGGCGTAGGTCAGGTCATTGACGGCGATGGCCGAGGCGACCGCGGTCATCTTCACCAGGTCGATCAGGTTGTTGACCAGGGCCGGCAAGGCAAAGCGCAGGGCCAGCGGCAACTGCACCTGCAACAATTGCTGGCGGCGGCTGAAGGCCAGCGAGCTGGCGGCCTCGAGGGTCACCGCCGGCACGCTTTCGATGCCGGCGCGCAGGGCTTCGGCATGAAACACGCCTTTGTGCAGGGCGATCACGATCACCACCCAGGCGAACGGGGTCATCGGGTTGGCGCCGCCCAGGCTCTGGTTGAGCAGCATGTTCAGCACCAGGAAGGCGCAGTACAGCTGGACCAGGGTCGGGGTGTTGCGGGTGACTTCGACAAACGCCCGCGCCGGCCAGGCCAGCCAGCGCCGGCCGCTGGTCAGCGCCCCGGCGAGCAGCACGCCGACCAACAGGCTGCCGACGCCGCTGAGCAGGCACAGCCACAGCGTGGTAACGGCGCCCTCGAGCAGGTTGCCACGGCTGTAGGCGTCCAGCAGGAAGTGGTAATCCAGCCCGAGCCGTGCGGCCTGCTCGACCAGCCAGTGCAAGAAGGCGCTCATTTCAGGCGCCATCGCCCTGCAGTTTCTGCCGCAGTTCGACCAGCGCCGGCGAGGCCGGGGTGATGTGGTTGGCCTGCTCGCGCTCGATCAGCCAGCCGCTGCGGTGCCACTGTTTGACGAACGGGTCGAGGCGCGCCTGAATGTCGCCCTCGCCCAGCCGGGTCCAGATCACCGAAGGCGCCGGGTTGAGCTCCGGGCTCAGCGCGCGGTAGCCGCTCCACTCGCCGCCCTTGGCCAGCAGCGGGTTGATCAGGGTGGCGTCGTGCACGGCGGCCACGCAATTGTTGCCGCGCAGCGCCAGCAGCGATTCGGCGGAGGTCTTGAAGGCCTTGAGCTCGGCACCGAGGCCGATCAGCGCCTGGGTGTAGCTGCTGCCCTGGGAGGTGCACACCGGCTGGCCCTTGAGCTCGGCCCACGTGTGCACTGGGCTGTCCTTGGCCAGCGCGGCGCTGCCGCCGACCCGGTAGAACGGGGTTGGCACGTGGCCGAGCAGCTTGTCGCGCTCGGGAGTCCACTCCATGTTGGCGATCAACAGGTCGACCTTGCCCTGCTGCAGGAACTGCACGCGGTTGGCCGGCTGCACCGCGACCAGCTCGAGCTTGACGTTGAGCTGGCGAGCCAGGTCGCGGGCAAGGTCGACGCTGAAGCCGATCGGCTCGCGGGTGGCCGGGTCGATGGCGCCGAACGGGCCGCCGGAGAGCACCACGCCGACCGACAGGCGCTGGCGTTGTTCGATCTTGTCCAGGGTGGCATCCGCCTGTGCGGCAACGCTGCCGGCCAGGGTGGCGCTGGCAATCAGCGCGGCGAGCAGGCCGCGGCGAGCGGTGGTGAAGGTCAGCGACATGGTGGGCTCCTCATCCCGGCAGCCGGAATACCCGGCCAATGAGCGCGCATGCTAGGGAGTCACCGGCGGCAACGGAAATGCAAATATCGCCTATTGTTATAACTCTGCGTGTCGCAACTTCAGGGCAAAAAGGAATAAGCCCGTAATCATTGGCTTTCGCCGATAAAGCCCATATGGGGTATCGACCAATCGATAAAGCTTCGTTATCTTTTTCGACGCTTTAGTGATGTGATCTTGCCGATCCCGGGGCCGCTTCGCAGCCCATCGCGGGCAAGCCCGCTCCTACAGCCCTTGTAGGAGCGGGCTTGCCCGCGATGGGCTGCGAAGCGGCCCCAACCCCGATAATTGCCAACCCAACGGCGGCCCGAATGCCCACCCTCGACCTTGACCTGCTGCGCACCTTCGTCGCGATTGCCGACCACGCCAGCTATGCCGAAGCCGGTCGTCACCTGGCCCGCACCCAGGCCTCGGTCACCCAGCACATGCAACGCCTGGAACAACTGGTCGGCGTGCCGCTGCTGCGCAAGCAGGGCCGCCACAAGGCGCTCACCGATGGCGGCCGGCAACTGCTCCGCCACGCCCGGCAAATGCTCGCACTGAACGACGAGGCCCTCGCCGGCCTGCGCGACGAGGGCCTCAGTGGCGTCCTGCGGATCGGCTCGCCGCACGACATCGCCGACACCATCCTGCCGCCGATCCTCGGCCATATCGCCCGCTCCGCGCCCAACCTGCGCCTGGAGATCGACGTCGGCCGCAGCCCCTTCCTGATGGAGGACCTGCAGCGCGGCAAGGTCGACATGGTGATTTCCACCCGCACCGCGCCCGGGCTCGAGGGCTTCGCCCTGCGCACCTCGCCGGTGTGGTGGATATGCGCCGCGCAGTACCAGCATGTGCCCGGCGAGCCATTGCCGCTGGTGCTGGTGGACGAACCGAGCCTGTACCGCAGGGTGGCCATCGAGGCCCTGGAACAGGCCGGCATCGCCTGGCGCCAGGCGTACCTGGCGTCCAACCTGATCGGGATCAAGGCCGCGGTGCGCGCGGGGTTGGGGATTACCGCGCGCAGCCAGGAGATGGTCGCGCCGGACATGCGCGTGCTCGGCCAGAGCGACGGCCTGCCGCCGCTGCCGGACGTCACCTACTACCTGTGGGTGCGGGCCAACACGGTCAACCCGCTGATCCGCCAGGCCTACGCGATGGTGCGAGCCAGCGTCGGGCTGTGACGCCGGCGCCCGCCCTCACTGGGGAGTGGCGGGGGCATACAGGGTGACTGCGCGCGCATCCACTGGCTTGGGCAGCAGCCCTTCGCGCAGGAATGCATCGGCGATGCGCTGCTGCTCGCCCAGGTCATCGACGCTGACCGGCTGTACGTCGTAGCTGCGACGGGCGTTGGCCTGCTGCACCGTGGCGCTGTCCAGGTTGCCCCACAGCGGGCCGAGTACACGCGCGGCCGCTTGCGGGTTGGCCTTGGTCCATTGGCCGATCTCGCGCAACGCCAGGTATACCTGCTGGAGTACCTTCGGATGGGCCTTGGCGTAGTCGCTGCCAGCCAGGTAATAGCGCTGGTAACTGGCAAGGCCGCTGCCATCGGCGAGGATCCGCGCATTCTGCTGACGTTGAGCGCTGGCCACGTACGGGTCCCAGGTGACCCACGCATCGACCTTGCGGTTCTCGAAGGCCGCGCGCCCATCGGCGGGGATCAGGTAGGCGGGGTTGATGTCCTTGAAGCTCAAGCCCGCCTTGGCCAGCGCCTGGATCAGCAGGTAATGGCTGCCGGCGGCCTTAGTCACCGCGACCCGCTTGCCCTTCAGGTCAGCGAGGGTCTTGAGCGGCGAGTCGGCCGGCACCAGGATCGCCTGCGCGGTCGGCGAAGGCGTCTCACGGGCGAAGTAGGTCAACTGCGCGCCCGCCGCCTGGGTGAACACCGGTACCGTGTCGGCGACGTCGGCCGAGAGATCGACGTTGCCCAGGTTGAGGGCTTCGAGCAGCGGCAAACCGCTCGGAAACTCATGCCAGCTGACGCGAATGCCTTCGGCCTGCAAGCGTTGCTCGAGGGTGCCGCGGGCCTTGAGCAAGGTCAGCAGGGTTGAGGATTTCTGATAGCCGATACGCAAGGTCTGCTCGGCGCTGGCCAACCCTGGCAGCAGGCCACCGATGAGCAGGCCGACGGCCAGATGGCGCAGGCGTTTGAAGTGCAGCATGGGCAGTGCTC
Source organism: Pseudomonas reidholzensis (assembly GCF_900536025.1). GTDB lineage: Bacteria > Pseudomonadota > Gammaproteobacteria > Pseudomonadales > Pseudomonadaceae > Aquipseudomonas > Aquipseudomonas reidholzensis. The sequence goes on along the minus strand of NZ_UNOZ01000013.1, from coordinate 754,043 downwards.
CCGATCAGTTTTGGGCGGCGACAGTGGCAGGGCCAGGCACGCTGAACCCCTTGGCGAAGGTAGGGGCGACATCCAGGCGCTCACTCATCAAACCGTGAGCGTGGTAGAAATCGGCGGTTTCCTGCTGCTCGCTGATGGTCTTGGCATCGATGCCCTGCCAGCGCAGCTGACGGCGCTCGAACTGCAAGCGGGCGGCCTCCTTGGGGAAACCGATGATTTTCGCCAAGGTGGTGGAGTAGCTGTCCAGGTGCTGGTTGGCCCAGACCTGCGCACCGGCCAGGCGCTTGAGGTAATCCTCGAGCGCCGCCTTGCGGGCTGGGTCCTCCAGGGCTTTTTCAGTCGCCGCGAGGAAGCTGTTGCCGCTGGACAGGCCGCGACCGTTGACCAGCACCCGACCCTCCCCGCTCAACTCCGCCAGGGCGGTGTAGGGCTCCCAGGTCGACCACGCATCCACCGAGCCATTGGCCAGGGCAATCTTCGCGTCGACCGGGCCAAGGAAACGGAACTCCACGTCCTTTTCGCTCAAGCCAACCTGGTCCAGCGCCTTGAGGGCCAGGTGATGGCCGATCGAGCCACGGCCGGTGGCGATACGCTTGCCTTTGAGATCGGCGGCGCTGTGCAACGCGGCGTCCGGACGCACCAGCAGCGCCGTGCCATACGGGTCGGACTTGTCCACGGCAACCGCCTTGACCGGCGCGCCCGAGGCCAGCACGAACAGCAGCGGTGCATCGCCGATGATCCCCGCATCGATGGCACCGGCATTGAGCGCTTCGGCCAACGGCGCCGCAGCGGGGAATTCGGCCCAGTGGATGTCGTAGGGCACATCGCGCAGGGCGTCGGCAGCTTCGAGCTGGGCGCGCATGTTGCCCTTCTGGTCACCGATGCGCAGGGTCAGGCGGTCGGCGGCGAGCGCCTGGGTGGCCGCGAGCAGGGCGGCAGCTAAAAGCAGTAAACGCGAACGCATGTGCAGGGTGCTCCTTGAGAGTGTCACTGGGCCGATCCAGGCCGTGGTGAAGAAGACTCTACAGAGCAATTCGTGATTAATTAAATTGATTTTATGAATATCCTAATATGCAAAATAACAAACATAGCCCGCCTGTTGAGCCTGTCTACCGCCGAAGCTCGACCTCGCCAGCAACCGCCAGCCGAACAGCCTTGGCACAGCTTTTCGCAACATTTCGATGCATTACACTGGAGCATTGGCACAAATAGTCGGTAGAATCGCCGCTCGGCGTGTGCTGCGTGCGCCCGGGGTTGCCCCGAATACGGAGAACATTCATTTGTTTTCCGAGAGTCCGTCCATGTTGCATGCAGCTGCCCACCTTCTGTCTCTGGCGTTTTCCGTTCCGGCTCCTCGCAGCCGGTCTTCGTACGTCGCTTCCCTTCGCCCCTCCCATCGCCGCAGTGGCCCGGTTCGTCCGTTGCCAGTGCTTTGCCGTGCCCGTGATTTGGCGCACGCTAGCGGTTTCGAGGGCGAATCCATGAACGAGGACCTTTTTGCATGACTGTTTCCCTCCCTACCACGGCGCGGCGCCCGCTGCTGCAGCGCCTGCTGGCCAACGAAGCCACCAGTGGCGTGCTGCTGATGATCGCCGCCGCACTGGCCATCGTCATTGCCAACAGCCCCTGGGCCAGCACCTATCAGCACCTGCTGCACATGCCCATCGGCCCGACCTTTACCGACAAGCTCGGTGAGATGACCGTGCACCAGTGGATCAACGACGGCCTGATGGCGGTGTTCTTCCTCATGGTCGGCCTGGAGATCAAGCGCGAGATGGTCGACGGCCGCCTCGCCACGTGGGAGCAACGCCGCCTGCCCGCCCTGCCGGCGTTGATGGGCATGGCCGTGCCCGCGCTGATCTACCTCAAGGTGTCCAGTGTCGAGCCCGGCCTGGCCCACGGCTGGGCGATCCCCGCCGCCACCGACATCGCCTTTGCCGTCGGCGCCCTGGCCCTGCTCGGGCGGCACGCGCCGCTGTCGCTGAAGGTGATGCTGGTCTCGGTGGCGATCATCGATGACATGGGCGCGGTGGCGATCATCGCGCTGTTCTACACCTCCTCGATCAACCTCATCGCCCTCGGCGCCGCCGGCGCGATCGTCGCCTTGATGCTGGGCATGAACCGCCTGCGCGTGGTGACCTTGTGGCCGTACCTGATTGCTGCGGCCGCGCTGTGGTACTTCACCCTGCTGTCCGGGGTGCATGCGACCATTGCCGGTGTCGTGGCCGCGCTGCTGATCCCCTACACCGCCGGGGATAGAAAAAGCCCGCTGCTGACCCTCGAGCACGCGATCGCACCGTGGGTCGGGTTCCTCATCGTGCCGGTGTTCGGCTTCGCCAATGCCGGGGTGTCGTTCGCCAACCTGAGCTTGAGCGATGCGCTGGCACCGCTGCCGCTGGCGATTGCCCTGGGGTTGCTGCTGGGCAAGCAAGTCGGGGTGTTCGCGGGGGTTTTGCTGGCGGTGAAGACTGGCCTGGCATCCAAGCCTCAAGGGGCTAGCTGGTTGCAGATCTATGGCGTGGCGATGCTCTGCGGGATCGGCTTCACCATGAGCTTGTTCATTGCTGAACTGGCGTTTCCTGGGCAGGCGGAACTGATTGATCAGGCCAAGATCGGGATCTTGCTGGGGTCGCTGGTTTCGGCGGTGATTGCTTGTGTGATCTTGCGGTTTGCGCCGAAGCAGCAGGGTTGAAGATCAAGGGCGGGGCCTAGCGGTTCCGCCCTTTTGGGTTGCCCGCAGCGCGAATGCCGCGGAAAATGGAAATCCTCAGTTCAATTTTGGCTTCGCGCCCTTCAACAGCTTGCTCGGCGGCATCCCGACAAGCTGGGTAACCATGAATGAAAAGGAGCTCAGGCTGCTGTAGCCCAATGCCGAGGCAATCTGACTCATGGAGCAGCCCTTGGCCGCAAGCGCCAGCGTTTCAGCCAACAGGGCTTGTTTTCTCCAATCTGAAAAAGCGCAGCCCATTTCCGATTTGAACAGCCGGTTGATGGTACTGACGCTCGCCCCAACATCCCGAGAAAGCTCACTCAAGCTTCTATCGACTCTGGGATCCTCCAAAAACGCGTCGCACAGCGCACTCAACCGCCTCTCGGACGGAACGGCAATCCCTAATGAGAGAACAGCGGCCTTACGAATTTCGAGAAGCGCCAACTCAAGCAGCGTTCCATAGCGCTCCGAGGGTAAACCGCCAAGGTCTTCTTCTGCCAGCGCAACGACCAACTCGCGCAAGAGCGGCTGAACCTCTAGGACTCGACACTCCGCCCAACCCAGGGCATGCGCCGCCAAACAGCGAGCACCGGTATCAACGTCGAGGTAAAGGGAATGGAGTCGCGCATCCTCGATGATGGTGGCCGTATGCGAGGTTCCAGAAGGAATCCACACAGCCCGCCACGGAGGCACGGTGAACACCTTCCGTCCGGTGTGCACGCGAATCACACCCCTGCTGGAAAACACCATCTGCGCCCACGGATGCTGGTGAAGCTCCACCTCTGTATTTGCAACATGAGTGCGCAGCGTACAGCGCAGCGGGCAGTCACTGCTTGGCGCGTAAGCGGCACAAGGCAGTGGCGGTAGGCGATGTCGGGTAGACCTTGAATTTGACATGATTTCGAAAGTTCATGATCGGTCTTCGATAGCCGAAACTAGCACACATTCATATGCTTCAGCGGCGTCCGATTACTCTCGCAGCTCGCGGCCTTGTGAGCGATTCATGAGGATCAGCGCACAAGGAGAAATGAATGCCGCAGGTCACCCTGAGCGCGCACGACCGGACCATCATCGGCGTCCTGGTCCTGGGCATCGCCCTTCCCTTGTTGGACACCACATTGGTCAACCTCTCGCTGCACAACATAGGGGATCAACTTGGCGCGCCCCTTTCCATGATGCAGTGGGTTGTTACCGCGTACACCTTGGCCGCGGCGGCTGCGGTCCCGTTGTCTGCCTGGTTGGCAGCCCGCATGGGCGCCAAGAAACTCTGGATAATCAGCCTGTGGTTATTTTTAATCGGTACGGCCCTGGCCGCACTTGCGCCAAACGTGGAATACCTGATTTTTTCAAGAGTGTTGCAAGGCATAGCAACGGGACTACTGCTTCCGACCATGCAAACCCTTGTGGTGATTGGCATGGGGCAAAACAAAACACGCGCAGCACTGTCCGCCATGTCGGTGCCTTCTGTGCTGGCCCCGATACTTGGGCCGCTAGTAGGGGGATTGGTGCTGCAGTTTTTTGACTGGCGGTTGATCTTCTGGCTGCACATCCCCATCTGCATCCTCGCAATAGTTTTTGCTTCAAGAGTCATTCCCCACGCCGACCCCATCCCCGCTCATCCGTTCGATGGCACGGGATTCTTACTGCTGTGCCTTGGATTAGTCGCTGTGTTTTACGGCTTATCGCTGCTCAGCACGCAGGCTAATCCTGCATGGCTGCCATCGTTGCTCGCAGGGATCTGTTTGATGATGGCTTTCACGTGGCACGCCTATCGCAAGAAACAAAGCGCACTCATCGATATCAGAATCTTTAGGGAAGGGAAATTCGGCGCCTGCTGCACACTGTTGTTTCTCTCAAGTATCGCCCACTACGGCGGCATCCTGCTCTATCCCCTCTATCTCATCCAAGCAGGGATTTACCCAGTGCAAGTGGTCGGCCTTCTGGTGGCACTGCACGGTGTTGGAATCCTTCTGGCGCGGCAAAGACTTACAAAAACCTGCCTGCGATGGGGCGATCGTAACGTCGCGCAAGGCGCCATCGCGCTCGCGCTGGTGGGCTCAACCGCTTTGCTCCTCCCGCCTGCTGCTTACAGCGTCTATTTCACCGCCTTCGGCATGTTCACACGGGGTTCTGGACTCGGCATTCTTACACTTTTGGCCATGTCGGGGGCCTATCAGGGGCTTACTGTGGCACAGGTTGCCCACGGCAGCTCTCTCTCCCGCCTTGTTACTCACTTAGGCGCAGCGACCGGCACAACACTCATTGTCGTCACTGCCGTTTCTGTCGGGGGCTTGGGTACGGAACACGCATTGGACTATTTTTACGGACATATCGCGCTGATCGCGGCATTGGCGTTGTGTGCCTTTGCGTCATCGCGACTGGAGTAGCGCTGGGATGCTCACCATGCCTGCACGGGCGGTTGCAAACGCGTCATGGCCACTAGGTGCATGCCACCGACTTCTCCAGCGCCCTTGAGATCGAGCGCCGCCCGCGCGGCGCATCGCGGGCAAGCCCGCTCCTACATTTGTTGCAACGTACCATGGCCTGGCAGACCGACGTCTTAGCCTTTGTCGTAGGACGATGATGGTGAGTCGACCTCGATAACCTCCTACCAGCCTGTCGCCCTGCGCGAAGGCTGGCATCTGCGCGCTCGCAGCGCCATCCAACACTGCAACAAATATGGGAGCGAGCCTGCGCCCGAACTAAAAACTCCGACTCACAACACAATCCGTATACGCCAAGCAATCTGACACTCGGATAAATTGAACCCGGGTGAGCTCACCCAGCGCAAAAAACTTCCAAGCCGTGTGCTCTTCGCTGAGGGTTATCTTCGAAAGGTCTGAAATAACGCCGCGAAAAATGAAAGCATGCGAATTATAGTGCGCATGAAAATACACACCCGTCAGCGTTGCTGACTCAAGGGCCAGCCCCATCTCCTCCCGGCACTCCCTGACCAAAGCCTCGTGTATCGTCTCACCCGGCTCTAGCGAACCACCCGGCAACCCCCAGGAGCAATCTCCGTAATTGGCTTTGAGCAAGAGAACCTCATCATGCTCATTGAAAATCACTGCGTGAGAACTCAAACGAAAGGTGTCGTCGAAAGCCATCTGGCAACCTACCTGGAGGAATAGCACACTCCAATCCTAGGAAGATTTCGGGCTGCGTCAATAAACGCAGTGTGGATTGATGCCTAGCTTTCAGCCGTCAACCGAAGTGGATATCGCCCGCTCACGCGTGCTCTGCAACCTGTGCAAGGTGATCTGTCGCACCTGTGCCTTGCTCTCCTCGACATGCGCACGCAGCAAGCGCTGCGCCTCCTCGCTGTGCCGGCCGATGATCGCCGCGAGGATCTGCCCATGCTCCTCATAGGTTACCGAGACCTGCCGGCCCACGCTGAGGTCCAGTCGGCGAATGATGCGGATGCGCTCACTGACCTGGGCATGCAGCCGGGCCATCTCTGCGTTGCCTGCGGCTTCGAGCAATTGGCAATGGAAGCGCTCGTCCAGCCGCAGCAGCTCTCGCTCGTCGCGCACGCGCTCTGCGGCCGATACGCCCCAGATCCGCTGCAAGGCCTGCAGCGCTGCGGGTACCGGGCCCTCGTCGCGCGCGCACAAGCGCCGCACGGCTTCGAGCTCGAAGACCACGCGTACGTCGAACAGCTCTTCAAAATGAGCGGTGTCGAACGCCCGTACCTGCCAGCCACTGCGAAACAGTACCTGCAGGTAACCTTCGCGCTCCAGGCGGTGCAGGGCCTGGCGCACCGGCGTGCGGCTGACCTGCATGCGGGCGGCCAGGTCGCCTTCGCTGAAACGGTCGCCGGGTATCAGCCGGAACTCGAAGATATCGTCCTTGAGCTGGCCGTAGATCTGCTCGACCAGGTTCTCCGGCCGCGCCCTCTCGTCTCGCTTACCGCCGAGCCACTGCATTGACCGCCCCCACTGTCTGTGTTCCATCTGGTATCCAAGCAGAAGGAATACAAACAAGGACCATGCCAGCTCGGGGGTCAGCCTGGGAACCCGTGGAGCGGCGGGCATCCCGGGCAGATCAACTGGGTCTGCTGCGCCTTTATCGAGCCGACAAGCTTCGCGCTGGTGCGTGCCTCAGGGCTGGCGGACCTGCTCCAGGGCCGCTTTGAGTGCAGCGGGGTCGGTGTATTGCTGCTGGGCCACGAGGTTGCCGTTGTCCAGCTGCAACCAGAGCACCGAGCCCTCGGCGGCGGGGTAGCGGCTGGCGACTTGGCCGTCGCGGTCGAGCAGGACGCGGTAGCTGTAGTCGCGCATGGCGGGCACGGCGAACAGTTTGCTGATGATCGCGGGCATGCGCTGGATGTCGGCGACGAACAGCGCGTGACGGGCTTCGAGGTAGCCCTTGGGCTGCTCGGCGATGGCCGCCTTGAGCAACTTGGCGCCGTCCATGTCGCGGGCGACCAGCAGGATGCGCGCGTCGGCGTCGAGGCTGGCGGGCTGGTCGTGCTGATCGAGCAAGGTCCAGGGGGCGAGCTTGTCGCCGGTTTCGAGGGCGTTGGCGATCAGCGGCAAGAGCGCCATGAGCAGTGCGGCGGCGTATTTCATCTGGGTTCTCGAAGGGGGTGATGTGGGCAGCATAAAGCATGTTGCCTGTGCCGACCTCTTCGCGGGTAAACCCGCTCCCACAGGTACAGCGCTACTCTGGAGATTTGCTCGGTCCCTGCGGGGGCTTGCCCCGCAAAGCGGTCGGGAGACTTGCCTGCACACGACCTGAAATGCGCCCTCTCCACCCCATCTGTTGTCTTTCCCGGGCACCACGAGCACACTCACCTCCGCCAGCCAGGAAGCGGAGTCAGCAGTGCCCACACCACGTCATTTCAGCAAGAAGACCAGCACCAGCAACATGCTTCGGCTCAAGTCCGCGGCGGGTGACGCGCAAGCGCCATACCGGGTCGATTTCGTCTTGCTCGAACACTTCTCGATGGCCAGCTTCACCGTGGCCATGGACGTGCTGGTGACCGCCAACCTGCTGCGCGCCGACAGTTTCAGCTTCACCCCGCTGTCGCTGGACGGCGAGCGGGTGGTCAGCGACCTGGGGTTGGAGCTGATCGCCAGCGACCTCGAACCGGCTGCGCTGAAGGGGCTGGACCTGCTGGTGGTCTGCGGGGGCCTGCGTACCCCGCTGAAATACCCCGAACTCGACCGCCTGCTGGCCGACTGCAGCGCACACGGGATGGCCATGGGCGGCCTGTGGAACGGTGCCTGGTTCCTCGGCCGCGCCGGGGTGCTGGCCGACTACGGCTGCAGCATTCACCCCGAGCAACGCGCCAGCCTGTCCGAGCGCAGCCCGCAGACGCGGATCACCCCGGCCAGCTTCACCCTGGACCGCGACCGGCTGACTGCGGCCAGCCCTAACGGCGCCATGGAACTGATGCTCGGGCTGGTGCGCCGCCTGTATGGCGATGGCCTGGCCGAAGGGGTCGAGGAGATTCTCTCGTTCTCGGGTGCACGCTACCGCCAGGTCGGCCCAGGGGCCAAGAAGTCCATGAGCCTGCACCTGCGGACCATCGTCGAACTGATGGAAAACAACCTCGAAGAAACCCTCAGCCTCGATCAGCTGGCCGCCTACAGCGGCCGCTCGCGACGCCAGATCGACCGCCTGTTCCAGGCGCAGCTGGGGACGTCGCCGCGGCGCTACTACATGGAATTGCGCATCACCAAGAGCCGCCGCCTGCTGCAGTACTCCGACCTGTCGGTGATGGAGGTGGCCGTGGCCTGCGGTTTCGTCTCGGTGTCGCACTTCAGCAAGTGCTATGCGGCGTACTTCGGCTACCCACCGTCACGCGAGCAACGGCTGGGCGAGTGACGCGCACTCAGGCGCGGATGAAGTTCATCACCGCGTCGCCGATCATCTGCTTGTGACGCAACTTGATCTGCTCGTCGGCCAGGTCGATCTGGAAGATCTCGCTGAAGGTGTGGCGGTTGGAGACTCGGTAGAAGCAGAACGAGCTCATCAGCATGTGCACGTCGATGACCTCGATACCGGGGCGGAACACCCCTTCTTCGATGCCGCGCTCGAGCGTCCTGCCGAGGGTGTCCATGACCACGCTGCTCATCTCGCGGATCACCGGCGACTGCTTGACGTACTCGCCGTAGTGGATGTTCTCGGTAGAGACGATGCGCACGAAATCGACGTTGCGGTCATGGTGGTCGAAGGTGAACTCGACCAGCCGGCGGACCGCCTGCTCGGCCGGCAGGGCGTCGAGGTCGAGGCCGCGTTCGGTCTTGCGGATGTCGCCGTACAGCTTGACCAGGCACTCGACGTAGAGCTGCTCCTTGCTGCCGAAGTAGTAGTAGATCATGCGCTTGGAGGTGGCGGTGCGCTCGGCGATGGCGTCCACACGGGCGCCTGCCAGGCCCTGCTGGACGAACTCGCTGATGGCCGCCTGGAGGATGTCCTCGCGGGTCTTCTCAGGGTTGTTCTTGCGCGCCTTGCGCCCCGCTTCGATGGCGGGCTCGCCGAGGCTGACTACGGAATCACTCATACCCACTCACAGGCTATTTATTGGAATAAGGGGGGGATTATCCGTGAGGCGCGCTGCACAGGGAAGCGCGCTGTTGGTCGACTGGTCAGCTTTGCGGTGTCTGTTGTGGCCCTATCGCGGGCAAGCCCGCTCCTACAAGGCTTGTAGGAGCGGGCTTGCCCGCGATGGGGCCGCACGCTCTGTCAGAGTACTGGCTTGCGCGCTGCGCCGCTGCGCGCCTTGGCCATCGCTGCCAGGCGCACTGGCACGTTGGCCGCGCCGTAACCGGCATAGCCACCCTTGCGCTGGATGATCTCGAAGAAGAAGCGGTCCTCGAAGGCCTCGGTGTACACGTGGAACAGCTCGCCACCCTGGGCATCACGGTCGTACAGCACGTTGTAGTAGGCCAGCTCGCTGAGGAACTCATCGTCGAAGTCAAAGCGCGCCGCGAGGTCATCGTAGTAGTTCAGCGGAATCTCCAGCAACGGCACGCCCGCCTCTTTGGCACGCGCGACTTCCCGGAAGATATCCGCACAATCGAAGGCGATGTGGTGCACACCCGAGCCACGATAACTGGACAGCGCATGGGCGATCGCGGTGTTGCGGTTCTCCGAGATGTTCAACGGCAGGCGCAGGCTGCCGCACTGGCTGCGCAAGGCGCGGCTCTTGACCAGGCCGTACGGGTCCGGCAGCACGACTTCGTCGTCGGCGGCAAAGTCGAACAGGGTCTTGTAGAACAGCACCCAGTTGTCCAGCGAGTCGGCCGGCAAGGCCAGGGCCATGTGGTCGATACGCTGCAGGCCACCGGTGGGCGCGTTGGCCGCATCGAGGCGGAAGTCGCTCTCGTAGATGGTCTGGCCGGCATCGGCTTGCTCGACCAGGTAGATCAGGCTGCCATCCGGCGCACGCACCGCCGGGATTTCGCGCTCGTTAGGCCCGACCAGGCCACGGAACGGCTGGCCACGGTAGTCGGTGGCGCGCTGCAGGGCGGCCTGGCCATCCTTGACGCGCAAGGCGGTGGCGCACAGCGAGGGGCCGTGGGCCTCGAAGAAGTTGTGGGCGAACGAATAGGGTTCAGCGTTCAGGACGATATTGATATCGCCCTGACGCAGCAGGCGTACGCCCTTGCTGCGGTGCGACCCGGCCTCGGCAAAGCCCAGGCGCTTGAGCCAGCCGCTCAGACGGGCACCGACCGACTCGTCGACGGCGAATTCGAGAAACTCAACGCCGTCATAGGCACTCGCCGCAGGCGGGGCGAACAGCACACCGGGCTCTACCGCGCGGTCTTCGCGCTCCAGCTGGAGGCGGGTTTTTTCTTCCAGGTAGAGCAGCGAGCGCAGGCCGTCGGCGGCGTTCTGGCGGGTCGGCGCGGCGCGGAAGCCGTCGTTGAAGATCTCTAGCGACAGCGGGCCGCGATAGCCCGTTTCGAGGATGGGCGCGAGGAAGCCTGGCAGGTCCATTTCGCCCTGCCCCGGGAAGCAACGGAAATGCCGGCTCCACTCCAGCACGTCCATGGCCAGGATCGGCGCGTCGGCCATCTGCACGAAGAAGATCTTGTCGCCGGGAATATCGCGGATCGCGCTCGGGTCGCCCTTGAGCGACAGGGTGTGGAAGCTGTCGAGAATCACCCCCAACGCCGAATGGTCGGCCTGGCGCACCAGGTTCCACACTTGCTGGTAGGTGTTGACGTGACGGCCCCAGGCCAGGGCCTCGTAGCCAATGCGCAGGCCGCGGGCGCCGGCGTGCTCGGCGAGCAGGCGGAGGTCGTCGACCAGCAGTTGCTCGTCGCCCAGGGCATCGGCCTGGACGTTGCTGCAGACCAGCACCAGGTCGGTGCCCAGCTCCTGCATCAGGTCGAACTTGCGCTCGGCGCGGTCGATGTTTTTCTGCAGCCGGTCGCGGCGGCAGCCTTCAAAGTCGCGGAACGGCTGGAACAAGGTGATGGCAATGCCGAGATCGGCGCACATCTGGCGGATCTCGCGCGGGCTGCCGGCGTAGTAAAGCAGATCGTTTTCGAAGATCTCAACGCCGTCGAAGCCGGCGGCGGCGATGGCTTCGAGCTTTTCCGGCAGAGTGCCGCTCAAGGACACGGTGGCTATCGAACGCTGCATGCTGGAGTTCCTTGTTATTGGAGCGCAGCACCTGAAGGCTGCGCGAAAAACGACAAAGCCGAAAAACCGGAGGGGTTTCTGGCACGATCAATTATTCGCAGGTAGAGTCTGCCCAGCAATTGGTTTTGTACGGAACAGTTAGTTTTTGTGCGATTACCGAACAAAAGCGGATTTCGCGAATTGCTTCAGCGCTCGGCACTGAGCAACCATGATTCCAGTTACAGGCTAGCCGAACGCCCCTCACTGCCCTGCGAACGTTCGTCACATCCTGTACCGCCAAGCCCAGCGTCACGACATAATAAGTTCAATAACAAGAACAACGGAGACAACGATGGCTCACTCCAGCTCTCAAGCCAAGAAAGCGACCGCCAGTGGGTGGATAGGCTCGGCTCTCGAGTACTACGACTTCTTCATCTACGCCCAAGCCGCAGCCCTGATCTTCCCGCAGATCTTCTTCCCCTCGATGGACCCGAAAATGGCCATCATCGCCTCGCTGGCGACGTATGGTGTCGGTTACCTGGCCCGCCCGGTGGGCGCCTTTGTGCTTGGCCACTGGGGTGATACCCGCGGCCGCAAAAACGTATTGCTGCTGTGCATGTTCCTCATGGGCATCTCGACCATGGCCGTAGGCCTGCTGCCGACCTACCACGACATCGGCATTCTTGCGCCGGTGCTGCTGGTGCTGCTGCGCCTGGTACAAGGCTTCGCGGTGGCGGGGGAAATCTCCGGTGCCAGTTCGATGATCATGGAGCATGCGCCGTTCGGACGGCGAGGCTACTACGCCAGCTTTACCTTGCAGGGCGTTCAGGCCGGCCAGGTAATGGCGGCGGCGGTGTTCCTGCCACTGGCGTACTTCATGCCGAGCGAAGCCTTCAATGACTGGGGCTGGCGGATTCCGTTCCTGCTGAGCGCACTGGTGCTGGTGGCGGGCTTCATCATCCGTAAGGAAGTCCACGAGACCCCTGCCTTCGTCAAGGAAGAGAAACAGGACAAGATCGCCAAGTCGCCTATCAAGGAAGCCTTCCAACACAGCTGGAAGCACATGGTGCTGGTCATGTTCATGGCCCTGATGAACGTGATCCCGGTGGTTGCGACCGTGTTCGGTGCGGCCTACGCGGTGCAGCCGGCCTATGGCATCGGCTTCGACAAGAGCGTGTACCTGTGGATCCCGGTGATCGGCAACATCGTTGCGGTGCTGGTGATTCCGTTCGTGGGCAACCTGTCTGACAAGATCGGCCGTCGTCCGACCATGATCGCCGGCTGCCTGGGCTCGGGCCTGCTGGCCTTCGGTTACCTGTATGCGATCAGCATCCAGAGCGTACCGCTGGCCTTCGCCGCATCGATCCTGATGTGGGGCATGGTCTACCAGGGTTACAACGCGGTGTTCCCAAGCTTCTACCCAGAGCTGTTCAACACCCGCTACCGCGTCTCGGCCATGGCCATCGCACAGAACGTCGGCACCATGCTCACCGCCATGCTGCCTGCGCTGTTCGCCGCTATCGCGCCACCGGGCTCGGAAAACATCTGGCTGGTGGTCGGCGGTTCGGCCTTCTTCATCACCTGCATCTGCGCCCTGGCTGCCTACGTGGCACCTGAAACGCATCGCCTGGCGATGGAAGACCTCGGCAACCCGAATGCCAAACCGATGGAAAAAGACGTGTACGAAGCGACCCGCAAGGGCGCAGTGGGCAACGTAGCTACCCACTAAAAGACCGCATGGGGGCGCTTTGCGCCCCTTTCGCGACACAAGGCCGCTCCCACAGATACCGCGCTTACCCTGAAGGTGACGCGGTAATTGTGGGAGCGGTCTTGTGTCGCGAATGGGGCGCACAGCGCCCCCAGCGATCTCAGCCCCGCACCACCTCCTGCAACCTCGCCCACAAGCGCTCGACGTGTTCGCGCTCGGTCGGCAAAGCCCCCACCGACACCCGCACCATCCACTGCCCCTCGAGCGTTGCCGGCGTCACATAGGCATCCCCGGAGGCATTGAGCCGCTCCGCCCACCCCCGCGTATACGCATCCAGCGCCTCCCCCGCCAGCCCGTCCGGGCAATGGCGAATGCACAACGTCTGCAACTGCACCGGCGCCAATACCTGCCAACCGGGTGCCGCCTCGACCTGCGCGGCCAGCCAGCGTGCGTTGTCCAGGTCGCGGCGCAGGCGCTGCTGCAAGGCCTCGACGCCTTCGCTACGCAACATGAACCACAGCTTCAATGCACGGAAGCGCCGCCCCAGCGGGATACCCCAGTCGCGCAGGTTCTTCACCTCGCCATCCACGGCGGATTGCAGATAGCTGGGGTTGGTGCTCATCACCCGGATCAGGTGCTGCGGATCGCGCACGTAGTAGATCGAACAATCGAACGCGACCCCCAGCCACTTGTGCGCGTTGACCACCACCGAGTCGGCCAGCTCGATGCCGTCCCACATCCAGCAGCATTCGGGGAGGATCATCGCCGAGCCGGCCATGGCCGAGTCGACATGCAGCCAGAGGCCGTGGGCCTGGCTAATGGTGCCGATCGGGCGCAGCGGGTCGAGCGCAGTGGTCGTGGTGGTACCGGTGGTCGCGACCACGGCGCACGGCTGGTTGCCGGCGGCCAGGTCGGCGTCGATGGCCGCCTGCAGGGCCTCAGGGCGCATGGCGAACTGCTCATCGGTGGGGATCAGGCGGATGTTCTCGCGGCCAAACCCGGCCAGCAGCGCGGCCTTGTCCACCGAGCTGTGGGCGTGCGCGCTGACATAGATGATCAGCGGCTTGGGCTGGGCCTGCAGGCCGCCACGGGTCAGGGCGAAATCGCTGGCGCGCTCACGGGCGCAGATCAGCGCCACCAAGGTGCTGGTCGAGGCGGTGTCCTGGATCACCCCGCTCCACTGCGACGACAGGCCGAGCAGTTGGCGCAGCCAGTCAAGGGTGGTTTCTTCGAGCTCGCTCAGGGCCGGGCTGGATTGCCACGACAGGCCAAGCACGCCCAGGCCGGTGCTGAGGAAGTCGCCGAGCACCGACGACAGGGTGCCGTTGGAGGGGAAATAGCCGTAGAAGTCAGGGTGCTGCCAGTGCGACAGGCCGGGCATTACCAGCGTGTTGACGTCGTCGAGGATGGCCTCGAAGGGTTCGCCTTGCTGGGGCGCGGCGGCAGGGAGGGCGGCTTTGAGGTAGCCGGGCTCGACCTGGGCCATGACCGGGCGCTCGCCGACGGTCTGGCGGTAGTCAGCGATCAGGTCGATCAGTTGGTGGCCGTATTGGCGAAATTGTTCTGGGGTCACGCGCGGTCTCCTTGGCAGGGTGTCAATGCAGCCCTCATCGCGGGCAAGCCCGCTCCTACAGGAGGTTGAGCAGCACCTGTAGGAGCGGGCTTGCCCGCGAAGAGGCCATTGCAGCCAGTCTAGGTGGCACTGCCAGGCAGAAGAACCCCGCTTCGCGCATACCTCCTATGGCAAAGCCGCATGCCCGCCCTGCACGCCGAACTGCGACGCCCGCCACAGCTCGAACACCCGGTTGCGCAGCCAACGGTGTTCCGCCGAGGCCTGCAAACGCTGGTGCCAGACCACCCAGTAGCGCTGGGTGTGCTCGACAAAGCCCAGCGGCCGCCAGGCCAGGTCATGCAACCGGCACAGTTGCCGGGCAATGTGCTCCGGCACCGTGGCCAGCGCCTGGCTGTTGCCGATCACCTGCACGGTGGCGGAAAAGAACGGTACCTCGAGGCTGATCCGCCGCTGCAAACCCTGCCCGCGCAGGTGCCGGTCGATAAAGCTGTCCTTGTCGCCACCGCCGGAAATCCGCACATGCTTAAACGCCAGGTAGTCGTCCTGCCCGAGCACCTGTTGCGCCGCCAGCGGATGGTCCTGGCGCATCAGGCACACCGCGCGGTCCTCGCCCAGCAGGCGGCCGTGCAGGTTGGCCGGGGACTCGTCGAACAAAGTGGTCGCCAGGTCGATCTCGCCACTGGCCAGCAACGCGTACTGGCCGGCCTGCCAGGTGCGGTACTCCAGCGACACCCCCGGCGCCTCGCGCTCCAGCGCCGCCACCAGCAGCGGCAGCATGTGCTCGGCGACGTAGTCCGAGGCAGCCAGGCAGAAGCGCCGCTCACAGCGGGCCGGGTCGAAGACTGCCGGCTGGCGCAGCGCCTGCAGTTCGTCCAGCACCTGGCGCAGCGGCTCTACCAGGGTTTCGGCATGCTCGCTCAGCACATAGCCGCGCCCCTGGCGGACCAGCAACGGATCATCGAAGGCGTCGCGCAGGTTGGCCAGCTGACGGCTCAAGGCCGACTGGCTGCAGCCCAGGCGTTCGGCGGCATGGCTGAGGTTCTTCAACTGCAGCAGGCAGTCGAGGGTGCGCAGATGGGCAAGGCTGAGGGCGGCGAAGGCAGGGTTCATGGCGGGCAGCGATCTACGGGGCAAGGCGCCCCTTGGGCGAGCGGCCTTGCGCCGCGAAAGGGCCGCAAGGCGGCCCTCAGGCACTGATCAGTCAGTCAGGCCAACGTAGACGTTCTGCACGTCGTCGTTGTCGTCGATCGCGGCCAGGAAGGCTTCGACCTCTTCCAGCGCTTCCGGGCTCAGGCTGGCAGCGCTGACCGGGTTTTTCGGGGTGTAGCCGATCTTTGCCGAGGTCACGGTAAAGCCTTGCTCAGGCAGGGCCTTCTGCACGGCGTCGAGGTCGGTCGGATCGGTGATGAACAGGCTCGAACCCTCTTCTTCGCCTGCTTCGACGTCTTGTGCGCCGGCTTCGATGGCGGCCTCGTCCCGATCGGCGTCAGGATTTACCGGGGTCGCTTCGATCAGGCCGACGTGGTTGAAGTCCCAGGCCACCGAACCGCTGGCGCCCAGCTGGCCTTTACGGAACAGCACGCGGACCTGCGCGACGGTACGGTTGACGTTGTCGGTCAGGCACTCGACGATCAGCGGGACCTGGTGCGGCGCGAAGCCTTCGTAGGTCACGGCGGTGTACTGCACGGCATCGCCATCCAGGCCTGCGCCCTTGCGAATCGCCCGTTCCAGGGTTTCGCGGGTCATCGAGGCCTTTTTCGCCTGGTCTATCGCCAGGCGCAGGCGCGAGTTGGAGTCCGGGTCAGCGCCGGACTTGGCGGCGATCTGAATTTCCTTGGCCAGCTTGCCCATGATCTTGCCTTTGGCATTGGCAGCGACTTCTCGATGTTTGGCTTTCCACTGTGCGCCCATGTCGACTCTCTTTGTTTCAGCGGGCCGGTTCAGGAAGCGACCGGCCAAAGTGGGTGCAGTTTATACGCCCTCGCGCGGCGGATCGACAAGAAATCTTGTCGTATCAACCCCTACGCCAGCTTATGCTGCACCCTCCAGCCCTTACGAAGCCTTGCCATGCTCTTTCGCCTCACCGCCGACGCTTTGGTCCTGCTGCACTTGTCGTTCATCCTGCTGGTGCTGTTTGGCGGCCTGCTGGTGCTGAAATGGCGCCCCGCCCTGCTCCTCCACCTGCCCGCCATGGCCTGGGGCATCGCGGTCGAATGGCTGCACCTGGAGTGCCCGCTGACCCGCTGGGAAAACCTCATGCGTGCCGCCGCAGGCGATGCCGGCTACCCGGGCGGCTTCATCGAGCATTATGTGTGGCCGGTGATCTACCCGGCCGGGCTGACCGCGCAGATCCAGCTGCTGCTGGGCCTGGTGGTGGTGCTGCTCAACCTCGGCGTGTATGGCTACGTGGTCTGGCGCTGGCGCCGCTAGCGGGTGGCGACCACGAACAAGCGCGGGAACGGCAGCAGCACCTTGCCATCGGTAGCGGCCGGGTAATCACGCTGCATGGCCTGCAGGTAGACCTGCAGGAAGTCGGCCTGCTCGCCCTCGTCGAGCCGCGCCAGGTACGGCCGCAGCGCAGAGCCCTTGAACCACTCAACGACCGCCTCGGCGCCGCCCATCAACGGGTGGTGGTAGGTCGTGCGCCAGACGTCCACACGGCTGCACAGCGGGCTGAGCAGGTCGTAGTAGAAGCCGGCGTTGTGCCGCGCCGGCAACGCAAAATCGGCGAACTTGTGCGCCCACGGCCCACGGCTGGCGATTTCGCGCAGCTGCCGATGGGCCGGTTCGTCGAGGTTGTCGGGGGTCTGCACCGCCAGGCTGCCGCCTTCATTGAGCTGGCGGATCAGGTGGGGGTACAGCGACGCGTGGTCGGGCAGCCATTGCAGCGAGGCGTTGGCGAGGATCAGGTCTTGCGGCTCGGGGGCCTTCCAGCTGGCGATGTCGGCGATTTCGCAGCGTACCCGCGGCACACACAGCCGGCGGCGCTCGCGGGCTTTGGCGATCATGTCGGGGTCGCTGTCCAGCGCCGTGACCTGGGCGTCGGGGTGACGCTGCAGGAGCACCTCGGTGGAGTTGCCGGGGCCGCAGCCGAGGTCGGTGGCGTGGCGCACCGAGCGTGGCGGCACGGCCGCGAGCAGGTCGCGCACGGCGCGGGTGCGTTCGTCTTCGAACAGCGAATACTGGTTGGCAGACCAAGCCATGGCCGAACTCCTTGGGCGGGCGATCCGGCTAGCATAAGCCATGTTACAGGCAAAAAAACGGCCGGCACTCCTTAGGGAGCCCGGCCGCTGGGTACTGCAATCAGCGCTTACTGCTTCTTGGCGCAGCGGATCTGATGCACGACACCCATCGCCACCACGACACCCGCGGCGATACCGGTCGAGATCACCAGGATCTGGTAGTCAGGCATGAACGCCATGGTCACCAGCGCCGCCACGATGAACGCGATCACCAGGTAGGTGAGCCACGGGAACAGCCACATCTGCAGGCGGATTTCCTTGCCTTCGGCCATCAGCTTGCGGCGCATGCGCAGCTGCGAGCAGGCGATCACCAGGTACACCAGCAAGGCGATCATGCCGGTGGTGTTCATCAGCGTATCGAGCACATCCTTCGGACGCAGGGTCTCGCTGAAGTTGATCAGCGCGCAGACCACCGCCACGGCGCACGAGCCGACGATCGCGAACACCGGTACGCCGGTACCGGCACGGGTGATCTTGAAGAACGACGGCGCGTCGCCACGCTGGGCCAGCGAGAACAGCATGCGCGAGGCCGTGTAGTGGCCGGAGATCAGGCAGCTGCTGACCGAGGTCAGGACCACGAAGTTCATCAGCAGCTCGGCATACGGCACGCCCAGCAGCTCCAGGGTCCGGCGGTAGGCGCCGTAGCCCGACTCACCCAGGTGCGGGTCGTTCCACGGTACCAGGCAGACGATCAGGAAGATCGAGCCGACGTAGAACAGGCACACACGCCACACCACCGAGTTGGTGGCCTTGACGATCTGGCCGGCCGGGTCCTTGGATTCGGAAGCGGCAATGGTCACGATTTCGGCGCCGAGGAAGGCGAACATCACACCCAGCAACGCACCGATCACGGTGGTGATGCCGTTGGGCATGAAGCCTTCGGCCGTGAGGTGGGTGATCCCGCGGACTTCACCGAACTGCCAGATGTTCAGCACCGCCGAGCCACAGACGATCAGGAAGCAGACGATCGCGATCACCTTGATCAAGGCGAACCAGAACTCGAACTCACCGTAGTGCTTGACGTTGAAGAAGTTGACCGTGATCAGCACCAGGGTGGTCGCCAGGACGAACACGTTGACGCTCACGCTCGGGAAGAAGCCGTGCAGGATCTTGCCCGCCACGTAGGCTTCCCAGGCCATCAGGATGACCCAGTACCACCAGTACAGCCAGCCGATGGTGAAGCCGGCCCAGCGGCCAATGGCGCGGTCGGCGTAGGTCGAGAACGAGCCGGTGTCTGGCGAGGAAGTGGCCATTTCGCCGAGCATGCGCATGATCAGCACGACCAGGATGCCGCCGGCCAGATAGGCCAGTACCGCAGCCGGGCCAGCGCTGTGAATCACGCTGCCGGAGCCGACGAACAGTGCGCCGCCGATAACCCCGGCGATCGACATCATCGTCAGGTGGCGCGATTTGAGCGAAGCATTCAGCTTGCTCTCCGGCGCCCCTTTGGCGGATGCGGTGGAGGTGGATGTTGCGTCCATCAGTTGTGTACCCCGTGCTTCTTTTTATCCAAGGAAATGCGTGAAACCCCGATGGCTAGCGGTTTCACCTGTACATCAGTGCTAATGCGCGCAGGAGGTGTGCTGAGGGCACACGCGAGCCTTCCGTGGCGGCCCGCTTTTGCGTCCGAGGCAGGCCCCGAACGAACTGAAACAAAAGGTGTCTGGCGATCTCAGACACCTAATGTAAAAATGTCGGACACAGAGAGCCATGCACAGTGGCATGAAAGTCGCACTGCACTGTACAGGCCCTCCATGCAATACACCTGCTATACCCCGCAGACGGCAAGCGTTCTGCACACCTGAAGGCACCTCCATGTTCGAACTACATCCAGACGCGCCGACCCCGCTGGTCAACCAGATCATCGACGGGTTGCGCGCGCTGATTGACAACCAGACCCTCAAGCCTGGCGCCAAGGTCCCCTCGATTCGGGCCTTTGCCGCGACCTACTCGGTGAGCACCTTTACCGTGGTCGAGGCGTACGACCGCCTGGTCGCCCAGGGCTTGCTGGTCAGCCGCGGCAACGCCGGGTTCTTCGTCAATCGCGCCGCGGGCGAGTTGCTGGAGCCGCACCACCCTGACGCTGACACCAGCCGTCCGTCGTTCAACTCCGAGTGGTACCTGCAACAGATCTTCGAAACCCGCCAGTTGCCGTACAAGCCCGGTTGCGGCTGGCTGCCCAATGAGTGGATGTACGAAGACGGCCTGCGCCGCGGCATGCGCCAGGTCGCCGGCAGCCCGTTGGAGCTGTCCGGCTACGGCGACCCGATGGGCCTGCCCGAGCTGCGCACGCTGACCGCGCAGAACCTCCAGCAAGAGTTGTCGATCGTCGCCAACCCGGCGCAACTGATGCTCACCCACGGCGCCAGCCAGGCGCTGGACCTGGCCGTGCGCACGCTGGTGCGCCCGGGCGACGTGGTGCTGGTGGACGACCCGGGCTACCCCAACCTGATGAGCATCCTGCGCTTTCAGGGCGCGACCCTGATCGGCGTGCCGCGCACCCCGGCCGGGTATGACCTCAACCACCTGGAGCGGCTGCTCGCCCATCACCGCCCGACGGCGTTTTTCACCCAGCCGCACCTGCACAGCCCGACCTGCTCGCGCACCCCGCTGCCGCAGCTGCACCGCCTGTTGCAGCTGGCCAGCCAGCATGGCTTCCGGCTGGTCGAGAACAACCTGTACGCCGACATGGTCGCCGAGCCGCAGCCGTGCCTGGCCAGCCTCGACCACCTGCAGCAGGTGGTGTACGTCGGCAGCTACTCCAAGAGCATCTCGCCGAATGTGCGGGTCGGCTACCTGCTGGCCAACCCCGACCTGATGCAGCAACTGCTGAGCCTGAAGATGCGCTCGGGCCTGACCACCTCGCAGGTGATGGAGCGGGTGGTGTACGCCGCGGTCATCGACGGCCGCTGGCGCAAACACCTCAAGCGCCTGCGCCAGCGCCTGGCCGAGGCGCATCAGCAGGTCGGCCGGCATTTGCACCGGCTGGGCTTCGAGTTGTTCATCGAGTCGGACGAGGGCATGTACGTCTGGACCCGCCACCCGGCCATCCCCGACAGCGCGGCGTTGCTCGATGACGCGCTGGAGAAAGGCATCATGCTCGGCCCTGGGCAATTGTTCATGGTCGATGCCCAGGCCACGGGCTGGATGCGCTTCAACGTGGCGTTCAGTACCGATCCTGCGATGTGGGAGTTGCTCGAGAAGGTGCTGGTGAAGCATGTGCGGCGGTCGACGCTCTAGGGTCAGCCGCCAGGACGCTGGAGATCAGCTGTGACAATCTGCCAGCACCGGATTGTCAC
Source organism: Pseudomonas reidholzensis (assembly GCF_900536025.1). GTDB lineage: Bacteria > Pseudomonadota > Gammaproteobacteria > Pseudomonadales > Pseudomonadaceae > Aquipseudomonas > Aquipseudomonas reidholzensis. Next base: position 732,931 of record NZ_UNOZ01000013.1, on the reverse strand, counting down.
AAATGATAATGACTCGTAGTAATATCCCGCCCCACCCTCTCCTGCGCCCAGTTGCCCATGCCCGCTACCCAGCCCCTGCCCGCCCCACGGGTCCTGGTCGTCGACGACCACCGCAAGATCCGCGACCCGCTGGCGACGTATCTGCGCCGCCATGGGTTCGAGGTGCGTACCGCGGCGGATGCCGCCGGGCTGTGGCAGTTGCTCAAGCAGCAGGACTTCGACGTGGCGGTGCTCGACGTGATGCTGCCCGATGGCGATGGCTTCGAGCTGTGCCAGCAACTGCACCGGCGCTGCAACCTGCCGGTGATCCTGCTGACCGCCCGCGACACCACGGCAGACCGGGTGCGCGGGCTCGACCTGGGCGCGGACGACTACCTGACCAAACCCTTCGAGCCCCGGGAACTGGTGGCACGCCTGAACAGCGTGCTGCGCCGCCATCAGGCGACCCAGGCGCGGGCCAAGGCCACGCCCACGGAGCCCGCCGCGAGCCCGCGCCGCTACCGCTTCGCCGGCTGGCAGTTCTGCGCCAGCACCGCCACCCTCAGCCGGGCTGGGCGTGAGCCGGTGCGCCTGAGCACCGCCGAGGGCAAGCTGCTGCAGGTGTTGCTCGAGCATCCGCATGTGAGCCTTTCCCGCCAACGGCTGGTCGACCTGACCGCCGCCCAGGACAGCGACATCAGCGAGCGCGCCATCGACCGCCAGGTCAGCCGCTTGCGGCGCAAGCTCGACCACGACGGGCACGGTGCGGAGCTGCTGCGCACGCTGTGGGGCAGCGGCTACCTGCTGGCCGCCGACGTCGACCTTGAATAGCCTGCGCCGCCTGTGGCCGCAACGCCTGCTGCACCAGTTGCTGCTGTTGCTGTGCGTGGCGCTGCTGGCCTCGCACCTGATCGGCATCCTCTTGCTGCACCGCCACGGCAGCCTGCTCCATCCGCTGTCGCGCAACGCCAGCCTGGAGCGGCTGGCGACGGCGTTTCATGCCGCGCACGACCTGTCTCGGCCGCAGGCAGAGCGCTTGCTCGCGCAGATGGGCAACCCGGAGACGCGCTTCTGGCTTGCCCCGACGGCCGAGGTCAGCCCTTTTTCCGCGCGGCCGGAGGAACAGCGGCTCGCCCGTGACCTGCGCCAGCGTCTGCAACTACCCGCCGAGCACCCCATCACCTTGCAGCTGGAGCGGGTCAATGGCGCCGATGCGCGCGCCTATCCGTTCAGCCCCGGCGGCTGGGCCGCGCTGCGCCTGCGCAGCAGCCTGGCGCTGGGCGACGGGCTGTACCTGAACGCCGTGCAGCACCCGAGCGGCGCCTATCAGTGGGGCACGGTGCTGGCCTACAGCCTGCCGATGACCACGCTGCCCGTGTTGCTGGTGATGATGCTCTGCCTGGGCCGGGTGGTGCGGCCGATCAAGACCTTGGCCAAGGCCACTGAGCGGGTCAGCCGGGGCGAATGGATTGCACCCTTGCCGTTGAGCGGGCCTCAGGAAGCGCGTGAGCTGACCTGCGCCTTCAACACCATGCAGGCCAACCTGGCGCGCCATGTGGAAGGCCGTACGCGGCTGCTGGCGGCGATCAGCCATGACCTCAATACGCCACTGACCGAGCTGCGCCTGCAGGTGGAATTGCTCGAGCCTGGGCCGACCCGTGATGACTTGCTGGAGAGCCTTGCCGAGTTGACCGCGATGGTGCGCGAAACGCTGGAGTTCGTGCGGGGTGATGCGGTGCAGGAAACGACGTGCCGGCTGCGCTTGAATGACCTGCTCGATGACCTGGCCCGGCGTTATCAGCTGATGGGGCTGCCGTTGATTTGGCAGGGCGGCGAGGAGGTCTGGCTCGGTTGCCGGCCTTTGGCGCTGAAGCGGGCGCTGACCAATTTGATCGACAATGCACTGAAGCATGGCGGCGCTACTCGGCTGGAGTTGAGCGCGAGTGGTGGGCAGGTGTGCCTGCAGATCATCGACCAGGGGCCGGGGTTGCCGGAGGCTTGGCTGGAAAAGGTTTTCGAGCCGTTTGTGCAGTTGGGCCGGGGCGGCGCGGATGCCAGCAGCGGTGGCGGGCTTGGCTTGGGATTGGCCATTGCGCGGGCTTGCATCCAGGCGCATGGGGGGGAGTTGGTGCTGGAGAATCGGTTGCCGCAGGGGTTGTGTGCGTGGGTGCGGTTGCCGGTTGGGTAGAAAGACTCTGGGCTGCTTTGCAGCCCATCGCGGGCAAGCCCGCTCCTACAGGTATACGACACTGTAGGACCGGGCTTGCCCGCGATGGGCCGCACATTCGAGAGACGCTTCAGAAGTTATAGGTGGCACCCATCCAGAGGGTGCGGCCGTAGTTGACCGTGCCGTAGGTCTCATCGTCCAGACGCTTGTCTGTGAGGTTGTTCAGCGACGCGTTCAACGTCAGGGCATGGGTCAGGTCATACGAGCCGCCAATGTCCGCCGTGGTATAGCCCGGCGCCGTCTCGGCGGTCAGGGTATTGCCCGTCTCTTCGCCGTAATAGCTGACCGCCGCCCAGGCCTGGGCGCGGTCGTTGACCCGCCACTCGCCACGCAGGTTGGCCTTGCGCTCAGGCGTCAGGGCCAGCGGCGCACCGGCGTTGGCACCGGTCTTCTGCTCGGAGTCGGTGTAGGTGTAGTTACCCTTGACCAGCACGCTGTCGGTGATGTCCCACTGCCCGGTCAGCTCGACGCCACGGATCACCGCCTTGTCGACGTTGACCCTGTCCATGATGATGTAGCCGTTCCAGCGGTTGTCGGTGGTCACCGTCGACAGCTTGTCCTGGAAGTCGTTGTAGAACAGCGTGACCCCGGCCGACAGGTCGGCACGGTTCGACCACAGCGCCGAGACTTCGTAGTTGGTGCTGGTCTCGGGCTTGAGGTCGGGGTTGCCGAACATCACGAAGCGGTTGCGCCGCAGGTAGGCATAGTCGGCGACCACGGCGCGCAGCTCAGGCGCCTTGAAGCCGCGGGCGATGCCGCCCTTGAGGGTCCACTGCTCATTGGCACGCCAGACCCCGTACACCCGCGGACTGAAGTGGTTGCCGTACTCTTCGTGGTCATCCAGGCGCAGGCCGGTGGTCAGCGCGAAGTCATCGGTGACCGACCACTCGTTCTCGGCAAACAGCGCCCGTTGGGTGACCTTGAACTCGCGATTGACCCGGTCGCCCAGGCCCTGGTTCCAGTCGGTGACCTGGTTTTCCTGCCATTGCAGGCCCACCGTGCTGACGTTGTGCGCGGTCGGCACCACCAGCTTGGCGTCCAGCACGCGGTTGCGGATTTCTGGCTTGCGCCCGTAGATGTCGGTCTGGTCCGGGGTGGCCTTGCCTTCGCGGCTGCTGGTCTCCTGGTAAAGGGCGACGTCCGAAGTCGCCCAGCCCCAGCGGCCCTGGTGCGACAGCGACCAGTGATCGCGGTTGTTCTCCTGCTCGCGGGTGGCCCAGTTGGCGCTCAGGCCATCGCCGTTCTTCAGGCGGGTGACGCCGGCCTCGAGGAGGATGTCGTGATCGAGGGTCGGGGTGAACGACAGGCGCGTGGTCAGGTCGCGGTGGTCGGCCTTGCTGTGGCCATTGGTCTGCTCCAGGTCGTCGTCGGCCTGGCGGTCGAGGTAGCGGCCCCAGGCCTGCAAGCCGAGCAGGTCTTCTTTCAGCGGCCCACTCAGGTAGAACGAGGTCTGCCCGGCATTGCCTTCGGCGCTGTGCTGGCGCGCCGAATAGTCGTAGCCGATCGAGCCGCCCCACTCCGGCGCCACTTTGCGGGTGATGACGTTGATCACCCCGCCGATGGCGTCAGAGCCATACAGCGACGACATCGGCCCGCGCACCACTTCGATCCGCTCGATGGCGGCGGCCGGGGGGACGAAGCTCTGCTCGTAGCCGGAGTTGCCGTTGACCCGCGATTCGCGTGCGCTCTGGCGTTTGCCGTCGACCATGATCAAGGTGTAGTCGGCGGGCATGCCGCGGATCGAGATGTCGGTCTCGTTGGCCCCGCCGTTCACCGTCACCCCTTCCACATCGCGTACGGCATCGCCCAGGTCGCGGTACGACTTGCGGCGCAGGTCTTCACCGTCGATCACGGTGATCGACGCGGGAGCGTCCTCGACGCGTTGCTCGAAGCCGGAGGCGGTGACGACCATGTCTTCCAGGACCAGCGCGGCGGGCTCGTTGGTCTGCGCCTGGGCGGCGCCGGCCAGGAGCACGGCCAGGGTGGATGAACGGCTGAGGAGGCGGCGTGTAGCGGGCATGCGGATGACCTTGTGGATTCGTTGTGAAAGCGAATCCTAATCAGCTGCATTTTCAGAGGTGGGACAAAGTGTGACAGCGGGGTAAGGGTCAAGAATGCTGGGGCTGCTGCGCAGCCCATCGCGACACAAGGCCGCTCCCACAGTTACAGCGCATGCCTCAAGGTGGGCGCGGACCACTTTGTGGGAGCGGCCTTGTGTCGCGATGGGCCGCGAAGCGGCCCCCAGGATCCAGAGGTCTATCGCCAGTCGTGTTTGTCGGCAAAGAACGCCCGGGCGTTGTCTTCCAGGCTCTCCAGGTGGTACCCGCCCTCCTGCACGATCAGGCACGGGAAGCGCAGCGCGCGGATCCGCTCACCCAGCTCAGCAAAGCCTTCGCGGGTGACCGCGACCTTGGTCTGCGGGTCCAGCTCGTAGATATCGAAGCCCAGCGACAGCACCAGCACTTCGGCGCCGAAGTCTTTCACCGCGTCCAGGGCGATGTCCAACTGCGTGAGGAAGTCCGCCTCACTCGCCCCATGCGCCATCGGCAGGTTGAGGTTGTAGCCCAACCCTGCCCCTTCCCCGCGCTCGTCCTCAAAGCCCGCCACCCCGGGGTAGAAGTTGGTCGGGTCGCCATGCGTGGACACATAGAGCACGTCATTGCGCGCATAGAAAATCTCCTGGATACCCTGCCCGTGGTGCATGTCGGTATCGAGGATCGCCACCCGGCTGTAGCGGCTGCGCAGTACCTGGGCGGCGACCGCTGCGTTGTTCACGTAGCAAAAGCCCCCCGCCGCGTCATGCCGGGCATGGTGGCCCGGCGGGCGACACAGGGCGTACGCGGCCGGCTCGCCATCGAGCAGCGCCTGGGCGCCGGCGACGGCACTCTGCGCCGACCAGTAGGCCGAATGCCAGGTCTGCTCGCCGACCGGGCAGCTGCCGTCCGCCAGGTAGCGCGCGGCCTGGGCGAGAATCCCGCGCAAGGCATTGGGCTCGCGAACGAAGATGTTCGACATGACTTCATCGCCCCAGTCCTCGGGCACTTCCCGCCAGCGGGCATGGGCTTCTTCGAGAAAGGCCAGGTAGGCCTCGCCGTGCACGGCGGCCAACGGTGCGAGGCCGGCGTCCTGCGGCTGGCGGATGTCGAAGTTCAGGCTTTTGGCAGCCTGCAGCAGGCGCTGGGCGCGCTCGGGGACTTCCTGCGGGGTGCGCATGGCGCCGCGCGAGTAGTAGCTGCGAGGGTGGTGCAGCAGTTGCTCGGGGTGGAAATAGCAACGCATCAGGCTTCTCCTGGTTCGATCTGGCCGGCCCGCGCCAGCACGGCATTGAGCAGCACATCGACACCCTGGCGGGCATCGTCGGGCAACACGTCTTCGGCTTCGTTGTGGCTCAAGCCGCCGACGCAGGGGATGAACACCATGGCGGTCGGGCAGTAGCGCGCCAGCAGGATCGCGTCATGGCCGGCGCCGCTGACGATCGATTGCTGGCTGTAGCCGAGGCCATCCACGGCCTGCTGCACCGCCGCCACACAGTCGGCATCGAACGGCGTGGCCGGGCTGACCCAGTGGCGCTCGACAGTGACCTTCAGGCCACGCGGTTGCGCGAGCGCCTGCAACTGCAGGCCGACGCTGCGCTCCATCGCCTCGATGGCCTCGTCGCGGTGATGACGCAGGTCGACGGTGAAGCGCACCACACCCGGGATGGTGTTGCGCGAGGACTTGGCGATCGACAGTTCGCCCACGGTGGTCAGGCCTTCGGGGGCGAAATCAGCGGCCAGCTGCTCGACCACCTGGATCATCCGCGCGGCGCCATACAGGGCGTCCTTGCGCAGTTGCATCGGGGTGGTACCGGCATGTGCGGCCATGCCCTCGACGGTCACATCGAGCCAGCGAATGGCCTGGCCGCCACTGACCACGCCGATGCTTCTGGCGTTGTCTTCAAGGATCGGCCCCTGCTCGATATGCGCCTCGAAATAGGCATCCACCTTGCCGCCCAGCGGGCGCTGACCGGCGTAACCGGTGCGCTGCAGCTCAGCGGCGACGCTGACGCCGTCGGCATCGCGAATCGCCAGGGCCTGCTCCAGCGCCAAGGTGCCGGTGAACACCGCCGAGCCGAACATGGCCGGGGTGAAACGGGCGCCCTCCTCGTTGGTCCACACGGCAATCTCCAGCGGCTTACGGGTGCGGATGCCGAGGTCATTGAGGCGGCGCACCACCTCGAGGCCGGCCAGCACGCCGTACACCCCGTCAAACCGCCCGCCTTCGGGCTGGGTGTCCAAGTGGCTGCCGATCATCACCGGCGCGGCCTCCGGGTCGCTACCTGGACGGCGGGCGAACAGGTTACCGATGGCGTCCACCGACAGGCTCAGGCCGGCCGCGCGGCACCAGGCCGAGAACAGCTCGCGGCCGGCCTTGTCTTCATCGCTCAAGGCCAGGCGGCAGCTGCCACCACGGGCAGTGGCGCCGACTTCGGCCATGGCCATCAGGCTCGCCCACAGGCGCTCGCCATTGCATTTCAACATGTGCGGGTACTCCAGGATGCAAGTGTCGGTGTCAGGCCAGTTCGAGTTGCTGGCTGCGGGTGTATTGGCGTGCCAGGGCCAGCACGCAGATCAGCGAAATCGCCGCGATCAGCGTGTAGAACAGCGCCATCGGCCACCACTGACCGATAAAACGGTGCGCCAGCCAGGTGCCGATCAGCGGCGTCAGGCCGCCGGCGATGGCGCCGCAGATCTGGTAGGCCAGGGAGATCGCGGTGTAGCGCACGCGGGTGTCGAACATGCCGCTGACGTAGCCGGCGATCACCGCGTAGAACGACGCCATGCACGCCGCCGCGAGGGCGATACCGAGCACGATCAACGGGCCCTGGCCACTGCTGACCAGCACGAACATCGGGTACGGCGAGGCCATTGCCAGCAGCGCCACCAGTGCCAGGAAGCGCGTGGCGCCGAGCTTCTCCGACAGCCACGCGGCCAGCGGTTGCACGCAAAACTGGATGACCGCCACGAAGAACAGGCATTCGAGAATCAGCGAGCGGTCGAGGTGCAGCTGCTGGGTGGTGTAACTGATCATGAAGGTGTTGGTGAAATACACCCCGGCGATGCCCAGGGTATTGGCGCCGATGCACAGCAGCAGTGGCCGCCAGGCGGTGCGCAGCACCTCGAACACCGGCGCCTGCTCCTTGCGCTGGGTCTTGGCCGCCTGCTCGCGGCTGGCAAGAAACTCCGGCGACTCGTTGACCCCCAGGCGGATCGCCAGGCCGACCAGCAGCAGCAAGGCGCTGGCGAGGAACGGCACGCGCCAGCCCCAGCTCATCAGTTCGGCTTCTGGCAGCCGGGTGACCGCGGCGAACGCCAGCAGCGAGAGGATCAGGCCCGCCGGGCTGCCCAGCTGGGCGAACGAGGCAAAGAAGGTGCGCCGGCCCTTGGGCGCATGCTCGCCGGCCATCAACACCGCCCCGCCCCACTCGCCGCCGACGGCGATGCCCTGGATCACCCGCAGGATGATCAGCAGCACCGGTGCGGCGGCGCCGATCTGGGCATAAGTGGGCAGCAGGCCGATGCACACGGTGACCACACCCATCATCAGCAGGGTGATCACCAGCGACTTCTTGCGGCCGATGCGGTCGCCGATATGGCCGAAGATGATCCCGCCCAGCGGCCGCGCGAAGAAGCCCACGGCAAAGGTGCCAAAGGCCGCCATGGTGCTGAACAGCGGGTCGTCGGAGGGGAAGAACAAGGCGCCGAACACCAGCGCGGCGGCGGTGGCATAGATGTAGAAGTCGTACCACTCGATCATGGTGCCGATGAACGCAGCGGCCGCGGCCCGGCGCGGTTGGGGCGAAGCGGTGGGCTTCATGGGTCAGGCTCCTTTGCTTGTTTTTTTGGCAGGAGTTATGGGGTCACGGGGGCGCTCTGGTGGCGCTTGGTCGGTGTCTGATCAGGCGGCTCGGCGGTGGCCTCTTCGCGGGTAAACCCGCTCCCACAAGGGTTGATGCAAACCTGCGAAGCCGCACTGAACCCTGTGGGAGCGGGTTTACCCGCGAAGAAGTCACTGCCCAAGCCGACTGCAGCACACCTTTCCTGAGCACGATTTTTCAGCTCAGGGCTATGATTAGTCAATTTTCTATTTATTATTCGAACTATAACGACCACTTATTATCCCGAGCCCGCCATGCCTGACCGCCTGCTCAACGATCGCCTCGACTGGAACCTCCTGCGCACCTTTCGGGTGATCGGCCAGGAGCTCTCGATCAGCCGCGCCGCCGCTCGCCTGCACCTGACCCAGCCGGCGGTCAGCCAGGCGCTCAAGCGCCTCGAGGAGCAACTCGGGCGCCAGCTGATCGCCCGCCGTGGGCCCCGCTTCGTGTTGACCGAAATGGGCGAGCAGCTGTTCGAGCTCGCCGGCGAGGTCTACGGGCAGATGTCGCAGATCGGCGGCCTGCTCGAGCAACCGGCCGACGAGTTGGTCGGCAAGGTCCGCCTGCTGATGATCAGCCGCATCTGCTCGGAGCGCTTCGACGACTTTCTCGCCGGTTTCCACCGCCAGCACCCGCGGGTCGACCTGGAAATCGACGTGATGCGCAGCTCGGACATCGTCGCCGCCCTGCAGGAAAAAACCGCCACCGCAGGGTTGAGCCTGAACCGCCGGCCGCAGCCGCGCCTCGAGCAGCGGCTGTTCCTGCGTCAGCGCTATGCGTTTTTCTGTGGCAAGCACCATGCGCTGTTCGGCAAGCTGGAGGGCGATTTGCAGCGGGAGAATTTCGTCAGTTTCACCAGTGACCAGATTGGCGGGATGCTCTCGCCGCTGACCATTTTTCGCGATCAGCAAGGTTTTAGCGGGCGCATCGTGGCGTCATCGCCGAGCCTTGAGGAAGTCAGGCGGCTGGTGATTGCCGGGTTTGGCATCGGCTGCTTGCCGGAGCATGTGGTGGCGCCGGATGTCGAGGCCGGGCTGTTGTGGCGGTTACCGCCGCAGGAAGGGATTGCCGATGTGGATATTCATCTGCTGTGGAACCGCGACCAGCGCTTGAGCCGCGCGGAGGGGGTATTTATCGAGGCGCTGCAGGGGTGTCTGGAGGATCAGTGAAATGGGGGGCTGCTTTGCAGCCCATCGCCGGCAAGCCAGCTCCTACAAGCATCGCACCGACCTCCAGGACGACGCGGCCGTTGTAGGAGCTGGCTCGTCGGATCGCCGCACCGCTGCGATGGGCCGCAAAGCGGCCCCAGGATCCAACGCTCAAACCGCCCCGTCGAAGCCCATCTGCCAAAAGTCCGCCTCGAGCTTTGAAGCCTGGCCAAAGATCCCCGCCAGCTCGACGAAGCGCTGCTCGGTCATGCTGCGCGCCGCCAGCTCATCCAGGTGTTTGCGCGCCGCCGCCGCCACGCTTTGATACCCCTCGCCGGCATACTCACCAATCCATTCGCGGTAAGGATGGCTGGCCAGGTCAGCGATGTTCTCCGACAACCTGCGACCAATCTCGGCATAGCCAATCACGCACGGCGCCAGCGCCACGTGCAGCTCCAGCAGGTCACCCGCCGCGCCGCAGTCGAGCACATAGCGGGTATAGGCCACGGTCGCCTGATGCTCCGGCGCCGCCTCGATATCCGCCTGCGACAACCCCCAGCGCGCGCACAGGCGCAGGTGCAGCTCGGTCTCGTCGAGGATCGCCGCCAACCCCGCCTGGGCCGCGCGGATATCGCTCGGCAAGCGGCTCTTGTACGCCGCCAGCGCCCAGGCCCGGGCGAACTGGATGAGGAACAGGTAGTCCTGCACCAGGTACGTGCGGAAGGCCGCCTCGCTCAGCGTGCCCTCGCCCATCTGGCGGACGAAGTCATGGTCGACATAGCTGGACCATTGCGGCGCGGCGGCGGCTTTGAGCCGATCGAAGATATCCATACTCACGCCTCCTCCTCATACACGGCATCGAAGAAAGCCAGCTCAAGGTCCACCGTGCGCAGATAGAAATCGCGGCTCAGTTCGGCTTCCTGCGGCCCGACACGGTCCAGTTCAGCCTGCAGAAACGCGACAAAGTCCTGGAAGAACGGGTTGTCGTGCAAGGTGATCCATTCGGCGTAGACGAAGTGCTCGGGCAACGGCTGCGGCGCCTTGAGCGCCCAGTCCAGGTACAGGCCTTCGGCGACATTGAGCACCGCCAGGGCCGCCGCATAGGAACGCGTGGCCGCCGCTTCGCGCATGATCGCCTTGAAGCCGGCGGTGGGCTCGGTGTCGGCAGGTTCGTCGCGCTGCGCCGGGCTCACGTCGAGCGCCTCGAAGGCACGCAGGAAGTAGGTGTTTTCATCGCTCGAGATCATCCCGGCGAATCGCCCCAGGCGCAGGCGCGCCTCGAAGGTGTCGGCGGTGGCGATCGCGGCGCCGAGCAGGGTCAGGAAGCTGTCGAGAAAACGGTGGTCCTGGACCAGGTAGCGGACCATCACCGGGTCGGCCACGGTACCGTCGCACAGCTGGGTGACGAAGCGATGGCCAACGGCGGCCGACCAGGTCGGCTCGCTCTGACGGCGCAGGGTTTCGGTGAAGCGTTCGGTCATCGTGCTGTCCTCTGAAAAGTGACAGCGAGACCGTGGCAATGTGGCATGGAGCGGCCTCGCAGTGAGGCCGGCGGAAAGGCAGGTCGGCAGTCCCATCCCTTCGCCGGCATGATCCGGATCAGGTTCGAAGGGTCACCGCGCTGCAGTCGCTAGCGGTTTCTCAGCCCGTTGCCGGGGCTCCCCTTGGTGACGCTCAGGTATACAGCAGGTGGGCGGGATTTGTCACCACGCATCCACAGTACCCGGCCCCCAGACACTGTCATTTCCACCAGTTGTGCAATGACGACTACGGTCTGATGATGCCCCCACAACTGCTGAGCCAGGAAACCTGCGGGTGAACGCCATGGACTATTTTTATCAAGGCCAGCAACTGGCGACGCTCACCCAGGACAGCGAGTACTTCTCGATCTTGAGCAACGGTGCGCAAGCATTGGCCCTGCTGCGCAAAGCGCATGACCGGGCCGAGAGTGGAGTGGTTGCGAGCGACCCATCGGGCTCGTTGATAGCGGTCAGGTTTCTCAAGACCGACGTTCGAAAAACCTACAGCGTTTACGGACATACACTAGCTACCACCGCCGTCCCCTTGGGCTTTACGGGAGCACACTGCGACTCATTTACCGAACACTACCTCTTGGGCAACGGCTACCGTGCTTACAACCCCGTACAAATGCGTTTCAATTCGCCGGACAGTTGGAGCCCTTTCGGGGAGGGGGGCCTCAATGCCTATGCCTATGGTTCAGGCGACCCGGTCAACGGCTCGGACCCGAGTGGGCATGCCTACATAGGTAGGGTCAAAATCATCCAGCCGGGTCTTCATGCCTATTACAAAAAGGGGTTCTTTGGCGGAAAAAAAGAACTGCGCATCATCATGCACGGGCGACCCGGTAGCGGCGAGTACAACGGTACCGTCAAGGCCGCTGGCGCAATAATCGCTGACTTGAAGGCTGGTGGAGTAGATCCAAGCAAACACACGACCCGTTTCTATACATGCTTCTCAGCCACGCCGAACCCGGCAACCCAGAGTTCGTTGATTCAGGACTTCTCTCGCCTGACGGGTAAACCCGCCATTGGCTACGATGGAACAGTCTCCATTGCCGCCGAAACTCAGCATGCCCGAAGAACAAGCTCGTCTCCCACAATGGTGTTCAAACACTTCAAGAAAAATCCACACCCCCCCGAGCACCCAGACTACTCCACGTTCACGAGTACCGCCGTCAAGGCCCTTCCTCAAAGTGCAACCGCCACCTCGATTCGCCGTTAGCGGTTCACGGTCTGCGCAGGCGGGCAATGGGTGGCTCACCTACCGGGCTAGATCATCCAGGCTAACCGGTATGCCCTGCTCATCCGCGCGCGACCTGGCCAGTTTGACCAGATCGAGGTCATCCAGGCGCGCTATCATCGCCTCGTACAGGTCGGCAGGTACCATGTAGCCCATCACGCGATTGTGGTTGAGTACGGCGACCGGCATGCCTTGTGCCCCGGCCATCACAGCCGTTGGATTCTTCTTCAGCTCGGATACGCTCACGGTGACGTCGGCAAATATCTTTTGCATGGTCTCAGACCTGAATTCAGAACACTATTCTGGTCATTATTTCGGTCATGAGTAAACCCTTGTAACCCTCTCTCCTTGGAACCTGCATCAGGCCGGGTTATGCTTAGCGCAATAGCCAATTGCCATCACCGGCGTTACCAGCATCCTGCTGAGCGCCAAGGATCCTCGTTTTGCCCAGCAACCCCACCCGCCAAACCATCGCCCGTCAGTGGCAGCTGCTCAAGCTGCTGCCCAACCGCCACCCCGGCCTGAGCACCTCGCAGTTGCAGTTCGCATTGACCGAAGCCGGCCAAAAGGCCAGCAAGCGCACGGTGGAGCGGGATCTCAACGAGCTGGCGACGCTGTTTCCGTTGCAGTGCAACAGCAAGGGCATGCCCTATGGCTGGTACTGGCAGCCGGGGCTGAGCTTGGGAGAGGCGCAGAAACTGCAGCCGGGCGACTTTGCCACTGCGGCGCCGATTGTGCTGAGCGCCTGGGTTGATCAAGGGCTGGCGCTACATCTGGCGGAACAACCATTGTCGGCTGACATGCGTTTGGAACCTCAGGCCGACGGCGGCGCAACGCTGGAGGCCACGGTCGACGACAACCGTGCGTTGATGGGCTGGCTGCTGTCGCATGCGGGGGCGATTCGTGTGCACGCGCCCGAGGTATTGCGCAATGCCATGCTCGAGCAGTTACGCCAGAGCCTGGCGCTGCACGACGAGGGTTGATAGGGCCCGGGGTGTGCCTGGCTTGACGCCATCGCGGGCAAGCCCGCTCCTACATTGCCCGCGTCGATCCCGAGATTCGGGCTTTGCAGCGGGGTCGTGGAGCGGCGGTGCGCCGATGCGACTTGCCCCGCGATGGCGTCAGGTTGAACGACGACGCAAGCTGCTATAACCCAGCCCCAACACCGCCAACACCAACGCCGCCAGCGCGGCCACCAGCACCTGGCTGTACTTGGCCACCGTCGCCGGGAAGCCGATGAACTCGCGGTACGCCCGCACCTGGGCGACGCCATCGGCATGGCGAATGCTCAACGCACCCTGGCGAACCTGCGAATAGTCCGAGTCGAAATAGACCCACACCTTGCAGTCCTCGCCCGCGCCGAGCGTGGCGATATCGACCACGCTGGTGGCCGTCTGCGGAATGATGTCGTTGCCGGCATCGTCGCGGATCTGCACCAGGCCCTTGGCCGGCAGGCGGATCTGCACGTCCTTGAGTGGCGTGTCGCGGGTGTTCTCGAGCTCGATCAGCAGGCCGGTGCGGTGGTCGACCAGGCCGGCTTCGAAGGGCTTGGCGAACAGCTGCGCATACGGCTCCTGGGCCAGGTCGATCAGTTTGTCGACCTGCTGATGGCTGAGCAGGCCGTCGCTGATGTCGCTCATGCGGTCATGCAGGCGCTCGTACCTGAGCAGGTCGTTGGCCTTGCTGATGCGCTCGCTGAACTGGCTCGGGTAGGTCAGGTAGGCGTAGGTCAGCCGCGCCTCGAGTGCCGGGTCTTCCTTGAACGCCGTGTACAGCCCGGCAGCGCAGGCGCCGACGACCAGCAGGCCGACGAGGGACTTCCCGACTTTTTCCCAACTCACCTTGGCGGTTCCTTTTTTTCGCTGGATGGGCGATGCAAAATCGCCGGCAAAGCGTGCCACCGATCCGCCCGAGGGGCAATTGCGAATTGCACTCAACGGGCCAGCAAGACCGGTATTGATGCCAGCAGCATGGCCAGCTGCAGTTAATCCTTGCGAAGAGAAGACACTGACAGGGTACCGCCGCAAACCCTGTAGGAGCGGGCTTGCCCGCGAAGCGGCCGACCTGAGCAACGAGGCTGTATGGCACCGGCTGTGCCGGTGTTCGCGGGGCAAGTCGCATCGGCGCACCGCCGCTCCCACAGGGTTGCGTGGAGCCGCAGAATTCGTGCCCTACAGCGAATCCTGTGGGAGCGGGGAGCACTCAGCCCAATCGCTCGATCTGCGCCGGGGTGCGGCGCATCAGCACCTTGCCATTACGCACCGACACCAACGCATGCCCCTGGCTACGCACCATCTCGTAATCATCCGGCGCCGACAGTACCAGCAAGTTCGCCGGCCGCCCCACCTCGATGCCATACCGCTCACCCAGGTTCAGCGTGCGCGCGCTGTTGTCGGTAATCAGGTCCAGCGAGCGCTGCAGGTCCTCGTACCCGAGCATGTGGCAGATGTGCAGCCCCGCCTCGAGAATCCGCAAGATGTTGCCGTTGCCCAACGGATACCACGGGTCGACGATCGAATCCTGGCCAAAGCACACGTTCATCCCGGCCCGGTCGATCTCCGCCACGCGGGTCAGCCCACGCCGCTTGGGATAGGTGTCGAAGCGCCCCTGCAAGTGAATGCTCTCGGTCGGGCACGAGACAAAGTTGATCCCCGACATCTTCAACAAGCGGAACAGCTTCGAGCAGTAGGCATTGTCATACGAGCCCATCGCGGTGGTATGGCTGGCCGTCACCCGCGCGCCCATGCCACGCACCCGCGCCTCCTCGGCCAGCACCTCGAGAAAGCGCGACTGCGGGTCATCGGTCTCGTCACAGTGCACATCCACCAGGCAGCCCGTGCGCTCGGCCAGGTCCATCAGGAACTTCACCGACGACACGCCCTGGTCGCGGGTGTTCTCGAAATGCGGGATGCCGCCGACCACGTCCGCGCCCATCGCCACCGCCTCGGTCATCAACGCCCGGCCATTGGCGTACGACTCGATGCCCTCCTGCGGAAACGCGACGATCTGCAGGTCGATCAGATGGCGCACCTCTTCGCGCACCTCGACCATCGCCTTGAGCGCGGTCAGCTTGGGGTCGGTCACATCGACGTGGGTGCGCACATGCTGGATGCCATGGTCGACCAGCATACCGATGGTCTTGGTGGCGCGGGTCTTGGTGTCTTCGTGGGTGTTCAGCTCCTTGCGCTCGGCCCAGCGCTCGATGCCCTCGAACAGCGTGCCGCTCATGTTCCAGTTCGGCTCGCCGGCGGTGAGCGTGGCGTCGAGGTGGATGTGCGGCTCGATGAACGGCGGCACCACCAGGTTCTGCTCGGCATCGATGTCGTCGGCGTGCGCGGGCGCGGCGACGTCGGCCTGCGCCTGGATCGCGGCGATGCGGTCGCCGTTCAGCTCGATACGGAACAAGCCGGCCTTGCCACGCAGGCGTGCATTGATGATATTCATGGGTCTACTCCTTGCCTTGGGCTTCGGTCATGCGCCATATCAGCATAGCGACCGCAGCATTCATACGAAAAAGCGGGTCGTCAAGGGACTGCCCGCTGAGGTGTTCGATGCGTTGCATCCGTTGATTGAGGGTGTTGCGGTGCAGGCCCAGGCGCTGCGCGGCCTTGAGCGCGTTGCCGTTTTCGCTGAGCAGGGCGTCGAGGGTGTGCAGCAGTGCGTGCGGATGCTTGCGGCCGGTCTCGATCAGCGCACCCACCGTCTGGCTGACGAAGGTGTCGATCAACGAGCGGTCGCTGATGCCTTGCAGCAGGCGCAGCACGCCCAGCTCGCTGAAATCGCAGAGCCCGCTGGCCGGGCGCAGGTGCTGCGCCACCTCCAGCGCCTGGCGCGCCTCGTTGAGCGCCTGGCGGTAGTGGGCGCAGTCTTCGGCAAGGGTCGACAGGCCCATGGACAGGCTCATCTCCCCCGCTACGCCGAGCAACTGCCGATGCAGCTCGGCCAGCACTGCGCGCAGGTCTGCCGCCTCCGGCACCAACAGCACGAACAGGTCACCCGGCAACTGCGCCGTGACCGCGCCCGGGGTGGCTCGGCACCAGGCTTCGAGGTGATCTTCCAGCGCCTGCTGGGTGGCCTGCCACAGCCGCTCGGCCTGGGCCGGATCGTGGTGTTCGAACAGACCATCGAGCGACAGCCGCAACGCCACCAGCCGCCGCGGTTCATCCAGCGCCAGCTGCAAGTGCGCGGCGCGCTGCCGGGCGATCGCCAGGCTCGGGTAATCGCCGGTCAGCAGTTGGCCAAGAATGTCGTGGCGCGAGCGCCGCACCTGGGCCATCTGCACCAGCGCCGTGCCGATCAGATGAGTGACCACGACCATCTTCAGCGCATACGGCTGCTCGATCAGCGGCAGGCCCAGCTGCTCGGCGCGGGCGATCACCGCCGGCGGAATCTGCTGGATGAAGGTGCCGCCGGTGAGGATCACCAAGCCGGCGATCCCCACCGCCTCGCCATCCTCGACCAGGCTGAGCAGGTTGGCCTCGCCGCGCGGGTGATTGATGCCGGTGACGAACACCAGCTCGCCGCCCATCACCCACTCGGCGATGCCCTCGTTCTCCGCCACGTACGGCCAGCGCACCCGCCGCTGCAGGTTGCGCCCGCCCGCACGCACGGCCATGTCCTCCAGCCCCGGCAGGTGCAGAATCTCTTCCAGCGCCAGGCTCACGTCTCGACCTGACCCAGCGCCCGACGCCGCCCGCTCAGTTCAAGCAGGAGGATGTAGCACAGCGCCGACGCGCCGATGCCCACCAGCGGCGCGACCCAGGGCGAGGCATACGCCAGCACCGCGCCGACCGCATAGGCCAGCAGCCCTTTGAGGTTGTAGCGCGGCAGCCGCACCGAGGCCAGCGCCGGGTATTTGCCGCGATGGCGGTACCAGAAGTCCGCCATGATCACCCCGCCCACCGGCGGAATGATCGACCCCAGCAACACCAGGAACGGGATCAGCAGCTCGTACATGCCACCGATCGCCAGCACGATGCCCACCCCCGCCGCGACCAGCGTCGCCGTGCGCCGGCGCTCGCTGCGCAGCAGGTGGCAGGCCGCCGCCGAGACGTTGTAGATGGTCGGCCCCTGGATGGTCCAGAGGTTCAGGCAGAGCATCACCACCGCCGCGAACGACAGCCCCTGGAGAATCATCACCTCGACGATATCCGCCTGTTGATAGACCATCGCACACCAGGCCCCGGCCACCACCATCAGCCCGTTGCCGAGCAGAAAGCTGACCACGCTGGCCGTCACCGCCACCCGCCCGCTGCGCGACAGGCGCGTCCAGTTGGTGGCCTGGGTGGCACCGCTGGCAAAGGTGCCGAAGACCATGGTCACCGCCGCCGAAAACGTCATCGCCTCATGCGGCACCACCGCCGCCAGCCCGGCAAAGCCGCCGGCGTCATGCGTGGCGATGTACATCGACACCACCAGCAGCGCGAACATCAGCGGCACCGACACCCGCGACAGCAGGTCCAGGCCCTTGAAGCCGATGATCGCGGTGATGCTGAAGCCCAGGCCGAACAGCACCATCAACGGGATGGTGAAGCCCTCTGCCAGGCCGAGGATCTTCACCAGCACGATCGCCACCGTCGCCGTGCCCCAGGCGTACCAGCCCAGCTCGGCGAAGCCCAGGAGAAAGTCCGACAGCCGGCTGCCCGCCTCACCGAAGCAGAAGCGCCCCATCAGCACCGTGTTGAGCCCGCTGCGCGAGGCAATGAACGCCAGGCTCGCGGCGTACAGCGCCAGCAGCGAGTTGCCGATAGTGGCGATCCACAGCATGTCGACGAAGTTGAACGCCATGCCCAGCTTGCCGCCGGCGAACATGGTGCCGGTGAAGAAGGTAAAGCTGAACAGGACCATCGCGATCGGCAGCAGGCCCTTGCGGGCTGACTGGGGTGCTTCGCTGAGGGGGAATTCGCTGGGCGCGCTCATGGGGTGGGGCTCCGGGTTTTCGATGGGAGCAGCTAGAGCAATATGCGGGCCGGTTTTGTGCGGGCCTGGAACGCGGGAAAAGAGTGCGAATGGAACAATGGTTTATGTGCAATCTGCACTGCTTCCACTTATGAATAGCCAGATCAGTGTGCTTAATGACTCATTGCGAGGCAGTGCTGCACCATTCAGGAACAGGGCGGATGAGTAGTTCAGAAACGCGCCATTTGATCTATAGACGCAAATTACCTACTATTGAGTCTATAGATATTGAAGGTGGAGTATTCATGAGCCAAGCTACTGCAGCCCCAGCATCACCCACCAAGGATGTGGGCGCGGTCGCCTTGCGCACCGCCATCAACATCATGGAAAAGTGGCAGGCCAGCACCAAGCAGATCGAGAACGTCCTGCGCATTTCCCGCAGCACCTACGCCCGCGCCAAGGATCAACAGCGCGCGGTCAGCCTCGACAGCGACCAGATGGCCCGCATCAGCCTCGTGCTGAATATGCACGCCGCGCTGCGCACCGTCTTCGACAACCCGGACAACGTCTACGGCTTTGTCTCGATGAAGAACAGCAACGACTTCTTCGACGGCCAGTCGCCCCTGGAGGTGATGGCCCAGGGCTCGTTCATCCAGCTGTACGAAACCTTCCGCCGCATCGACGTGCTGCGAGGTGCGCAGTGGTAAGCGCCGCTGAGCTGCAGCCCCTGGAGAGCCGCGAGGCGATCAAGTCTTACCGGCTGGTGAACTCCAAGTACCCACCGATCGCGCTGTTCGATGATGTGGCCAGCGCGGATGAGTTCGACATCCTCTACCAGATCCAGGCCCTCACCAACCCCCGCCTGCAGAACGAGCTCGGCGCGCTGAAGCTGATCGCGCGCAGCGAGATTCCGTTCGGCATTACCGGTTGCTCGTATGCGACTGCGCCGTTTACCCATGTGAACCCGGATGGCTCGCGCTTTGGCGATGGCAGCTTTGGCGTGCTGTACCTTGCGGACACGGTGGAGACCGCGATTGCCGAGGTGCGGCACCATCAGCAGGCGTACTGGAGCAAGGTTGCAGGGCTGAACTATGAGCGGTTCGTGTTTCGCGGGCTGGTTTGCCAGTTCGATGAAACTGGGGTGCTGGATGCTACGGCTTTGCCACTCTCGAATGCCATCTATGCACCGGATGACTACAGCGCCTCGCGCGTGCTCGGGCGTGACGTAAGGCAGGCCAAGGCCGTGGGGTTGCGGTATCACTCGGTCAGGTCACCGGGCAACACGTGCTGGGCGTTGATGACGCCTCGGGTGGTGACGTCGATTGTGCAGTCGAGTCATTACGAGATGGTCTGGAATCAGCGGATTACCAGTGTGAACAAGTTGGTTTCGGGGGGATGAGCCCCGCCCGCTCTCGACTTGACCACCCTCCCCGCCTCGCACGGTAAGATGACCCACCGCCGCTTTGAGCAAGGAGTAAACGCGTGACCGTCATTACCCAAGTCGACACTACCCTGTGGGCCCTGATCAGCCGGCTTCAGGGCACCGAGCTGCAAACGCCCTACACGCCGTCCAACAGCCGGTTTGGGGTCGCCAGCATTGATGCGACCAGCGTCACGATCACTACCGGGGCCAAGGACAGTGCCGTGGTGCTCACCCGCGCCGCGTTTCAGCAGACGCTGGACTACCTGACCACGCACGAGCACATCGGCCAAGCGCACGCGGTGGTCATCCAATCCAGCCATGACAAAGAAAAGGCCGGCCCGTTGTGCCTTGCCGCACGCAAGCAGCCGAATGGTAAATCCGGCACCTGCGTGATTACCTACATTCTGCCAATCCTCGAGCAGTGCCAGGTAGTGGGCATCAGCCGCATGGCGGCACCGACCACCACCTGGCTGCTGCACTAACGCCCGCGCTCAGCGCCGCGGAATCCGGTCGCTGTCCGGCACGGTTGCGTTGATGCGTTTGAGCATCGCCATCAGCCCGCCATGCAGGCCCGTGCGGGTCGGCCTGCGACCCGCCAACTGTGCCTGGATGAGATGGCCGGGGCCGTTGTAGACCTCCTCGAAGGTACCGTCCCGGTTCATGCGGATGCCCAAGTAGTAGTCCGGCACGTGATGGACCGGGAAGGTTAGCGTGGTGCCGAAGGTGGTCTTGATCTGCACGTTGCGGCCTATGTCGCAGACGGCGTCATGGTGCCTGGTCAGGCCCTCGTTGAGGGTCAACTGGTAGGCCAGGCTCGCCACCACCTCACCGATATCACCGACCAGGCGGCCATCCAGGGTGAACGGCTTGCCGGGGTAGACTTGCTGCAACTGAGCGACAGCGCCGAACAGGCCTTCGAGGGCCTGCTTGATCTTCAGTTCGTGGGACGGGTCCATACGCTTCCTTGACGGGTGATCTGATGGGTGCACGAATCAGGTCGGCAACGCTAACGCGGCTTGGGCTGCAATGCCATCACTTCGCGCCAGCCCCACAGTACAGGGGCAGCCGGCGTTGATGGTTAATGACCGTTTCCGGCAAGATGCGCCGCCTGGTTATACGCCAACTCCATTTTGAAAGGATCACGCTCGTGGCTATGACGGCCTTTGAAACACTGTCTTCGGCAATAAAGTTGCATTACTGGGCAGTACCCGGCCCACTCGCAGACCTGGTGCGGATGTCTCTGCCTGCGTCCTTGATCGCTTGGGCGGTCTTCGCCATTTGCGCGGCGGGCGTGCCCTTTACCGTAAAGAGTACCCGAGCGCAGATCATAGGATTTGGCATCGCCATTATCGGTGCGCTGCTCATCTGCGTTTCATCTACCTCGAGCGCGCTGACGGCCAAACGAGCGTTGCCGGCCCTGCAGCAGCAGATCGCCGAGATCGACGCCAAGACCCGCGATCACACCCTTTCGGCCGAACAGCGCACATCACTTGCCGAGGACCGCGCCGAGTTCGAACAGCAGGTGGAGAAACAGGAAGCGCTGATCGACCTTGCCAGCCTCATGACCAACTTCGCAGCCATGACGCTTGGCGGCTTTGGTGCCGGCCTGCTCACCGCGGTGGCGACCACTACACGCACCCGTGAAGAAGAAGAGGCGCTGGACGCGCCGGTGTTCGCGAACATCCTGCTCGGGCTGCGTTACTGCTTCTGCGGGGTCATTGGCTCCTCCATTCTCACGACCGTGGCGCTGCTGATTGCAGCGGGGATGGGATGGATCAGCACGCAACCCTACCAAAGCGGCTACATCGTGGCGTGCTTCAGCCTGATGGTGGCTGCGGTGCTCGCCCAAATAGGCTACTGCCTGGCGGTTGTGCAGTCCGCGCCCAGACCCAGGCCGCTGGGGTCGGTCGTGCTTGGCCTGATTGCCGCTTACCTCTATGTCATGGGCATCAGCCTCGCCGCAGACTTTTTGGGCGGCTGGGTCTGGCTCAACGTGGTGGTTGTGCTGCTGTTCGGTAACGTGAGGCAGTGCTTGCGCTTGCAGCGTTCTGTCGCCTGAACCCGCGAGCAGGCCTCAGTCCAACACGCCATCAAGCAGCCCGGTGCCATACGAATTGTCCACCACGCACAACCAGCGCTCCCCCACCTGACGGAACACATACGTCGCCCGCCGCGTGAACGACTCGCGCGCTCCAGAGGCATCGGCTACCGACAGCGATGTCTCCATGATCACCAAGGCCACCTCCCCGCCCTGGACCACCTCCATCCGCCCCTGGCCGACCTGCAAGCTGTGATTGAAGTGCTCGGCGATGGCGACGAAGGCCCGGCGAATCGCCGGCTTGCCGCTCACCGTGAGCCCAGGCTTGACCACCAGCGTGGCGTCGTCGGCGTAGAAGTCCATCAGCGAATCGAAGTCCTCCGCCGTGATCGCACGGTCGGCGGCTTCGATGGTTGATTGCAAGGCGTGGGTCACTGCATCCATGGTGGCTCTCCAGGTAGACCCCGGATGGCGAGCATGAAAAACCCGCCATCGAGGCGGGTGGTGTGTGCGTGGTACGCGCTAGCCCGCCGGGGTGAGGACGGCGTTAATAATCAGCGGGGCGCGGAAAACGGCTTGGGTTGTCATGGGTCGACTCTGCCGCAGATCGTGCGGCAATACAACCAGTACGCTGGGCCGCGGCGCGCGCGTTAAAAGTCTATTTGTTCGCCAGGCCATTGATCACGCGGCGGCGACACCGGCAAGATGCCCGGCGAATTGCTCACACAAGGACCGTCCCGTGCAAACCTCCGCACCTGCCCTCTCCTCGCCCGCCGCACCCGTGCCGTCGAACTACAACTTCTTCAAGCGCCTCGCCATGCTCGTGCTGGCTGTCGTCATTTATCTCGCGGCAAGCCTGATCGTCGTACTCCCCGACCCGTCCCTCCCCCTCACCAGTCAGCGGCTGATCAACACGGTGGGGTATGCAGCCGTCGGCCTGCTGGTGCTGTTGTTTTTGCAGTACCGCAAACAGGGCCTGGCCGAAGTCATCATGGGCCAACGCTTGCGCCAGCCGTTGGTGTACGGGCTGGTGGCCATGGTCGGCACCTATGCGCTTGGCGGCCTAGTGATGTCCCTGTTCGACATCCCCCGCGAAAGCTTCATGGTGCATTTCTACGACGGCCTCGGCCCGATGCAGGTTGCCCTGCTCAGCCTCACGCTGGTGCTGTTTCCACCGGTTGCCGAAGAGCTGCTGTTCCGCCATTACCTGATGCGCGTGTTCCCGCTGCACAAGGGCCGGTTCTGGCAGTGGACGGCGATCGTGGTGAGCACGTTGGTGTTTGTCGGTTTGCATGATCAGTACGACAACTACGTGACGCTGGTGACCCTGCTGGTGGTTGGTTTGATCCTCGGTATCGCCCGCGTGGCCAGCGGCGGGCTGCTGGTGCCGGTGCTGTTGCATGCGTGTGCGGAAGTGGTGGCGATCACCATCAACTACCTGCAAATGGATTGATCTTTGGGCGCGGGCTTGCCCCGCGATTACGGCCGGTGGGCGTGACCAAACGATAGTATCACCATGATATCATCGCGCCCGCTTCCGGGAATTCAGTCCGGCCTCGCACCACTCACCACTGCCTCAAGGAAGATCATGAAGAAAATCACCTGCCTGCTCACCCTCCTGGCCCTCCCTCTGGGCGCCATGGCCTACGGCGAAGTCGGCCAATGGTCGAGTGGCTGGGGCCAAGGCACGTCCGAGTACAACGTCACCGACGCTGCCGGCAACAGCCTGTACATCGCTTGCAGCGAGGACCGGCCCGTGAGCATGACGCTGACTGTGAAAGGTGCGGAGTACGGCACCTACAGCGACAAGGGCTTCGACCTGCTGGTGGATGGTGAAGAAGTCCAAACGCCCTACGAAACCGCCTCGCGGGTAGGTGCCAACAACTTCATCTTCGTCTGGGACGCGCTGCGCAAAGCCAAGACCTTGCAAGCCAAGACCAGCGACGGCCAGGTCGTCACGCTGCCAACCAAGGGTTCGGCCAAAGAGCTGCCAGCCTCGGGCACTCAAGGGTTCGCCTGCACAACCGAGTTCTGATCTCGCGTTACAGCGATGGCGCCCTACTCCGGGCGCCTTTTGCCATGTGACGGTCTTGCCTGTCCCGCTCTGGTGGCAGCGGCCCGATCAAGTCCTGGCCTATCACTCAGCAAGCGCGACGCTGAGCGCTACTGGCCATCCTCACACTCGAGATATTCACTTGCCGCGTGCTCCCAAGGCAGCGCCGGTTGCGAGCGATACAGGCGATGAGTACCGCCTTCGAACACATACGTTTGCAGCTCCTGGAACCAGCGATTACCGCTGTCCATGGTGAACGTCACTACGAAGAATATCAGCGGCTTGCTGGCCGACGCCCAAAGCTCTGACGCTTTATTGAGGGTGGCTTGGAGGTTCTTCTCCGCGCTGTAGGAAATGAACGTCGAGAACGCGGCGTTCGCATGGGTGTTCAGCAGCTTCTGGATTTCCCCGACATTGTCCTTGTGCGCCTCGATCCATTCCCACTCCACATTCGACAGGACCTTGCCATCCGGGAACTTCAGCACGGCATCGGTGCGGGCGTTTTCGAACACCGCCCTTGCGCCCAGCAGCTTGGCGCATTGCTTCACCATATGGCCGATGTGGATAGTCCAGTTCGAGGTATTGGAGTACGCCCCTTCGATAACCGGGAAGTCTTGGTACCAGAGGCAGTTGAACAGCGTGATGAAGTCTCGCTCGATACGTTTCATGGTCGATCCTTGATAGGTGCTGAATATAGGCGCGCTCTGCCCTTGCCTGCATGGGGAAACGAAACTTTAACCAGTGATAGCCTATCGCCACAACCCTCGATTGCGGGGTAGCCACTGTTAATGCCTGGGGGCGCACGAAAGCAATAAAAAAGCCGCCTCGATCAATCAAGGCGGCTTGATATACAAGTCACTCAGTCTCTGTCTCAGCCTTATCCGGAGTCATCTCCTCCTTGCCCTGCGCCTCCCCACGCAGCCCCGGGATCTGCCCATCGATCATCGCCTTGGCCATCCCGCTGAGGTAGTAGGTAGCGCGCAGCAGTGGCTTCGCTTGCGCAGGGTTCTCCAGGGCCTTCTTGCTGAGCCCGGTGATGCACGCCAGGATCTGCAACGTTTCCTGCAGCACCTCCCTGGCGGGCAAGCCCGGCACAGCCTGGACCCAATCACGGTGGCTGCCTTTGCGCACACGCCCGACCACGCTGACCACCTTGAGCCCTGCCGCATGCTTGGGCTGATCGTCCTTCTCCATCTTGCTACCCCGCTGTCTGACAGCGCAGCCAAGGTCCGCCTCTACCGGCAAGCCCTCGTCCGCGCCCGATTGAAAAAAGGAGCCTGCCGCTCAACAGCGCCTGGTTCACCACGTCGACCCGCGCAACCCTACGCAGATCTCTGCCCGTCACCTGGCCAACCACAACGCTGAAAAACGACAGGCGAGCTGAGACTAGAGCGGGGTTAGCGCCGCCACAACGGGGGTACACGGGGAAAGAGGACCTTTGGGAAAAGGACTACACGATCCTCGGAAGAACACGCGAATGTCCTACAAAATGCCGGAGCATTATGCGGCTGTACTGGATCAGACAGATCTGCGCCTGGCGCACTTAAACCAAAACCTCTGCAGCGAGGCATCCCCCTTGTAGGAGCGGGCTTGCCCGCGAAGGGGCCGCCCGGTGCACAGTCCCTGCCGGGTAAGCCTTGGCCCTCAGCCGTGGGCCACTACGCAACTTCAAAACGGTGGCATGAGCGCGGAATCAAGCAGGGAAAAACCCACAAGAGCACATTTGTACTCCCGTGGATTTTCCGGGACATGGAATGGCGTCCAACCCTTTCAAGGCGCCAACCCAAGCTCCGCATCATCAAGCAGCGCCTTAGCCATCGCACTGAGGTAGTACGCCGCCCAAGCCGCACGCTGATCCCCCTCCATCACGCCCTGCAAACTCAGGTGGTGAGCGTAATCAAGCAGCTCCGACGCCTGTTCGCGCGCATGTTGGCAAGGAATCCCCGCCTCGATGCCGAACAACGGCACGGGCTGCTCATCGCCTTGGCAGAATTTGGTCAGCCCAGGGGTGGTCGGGGTTTTGGTGGTTTCCGTCATGTTCAGTCTCCCTCTCGCGGGTGTCTGGCCGGGCCTCATCGCGGGCAAGCCCGCTCCTACAGGGACGAGGCCAACAGGAAACCGCCTGTGCCGCTTTGCACAGGCGGTTCTCGGGTTACTCGGCCACTGAGCGAATCATCAGTCCATGATTCACATCCTGAGCCAGCGCCTTGGCCATGCCGCTGAGATAGTGGATCGCCGTCAGCAACGTCGGCCCCTCCTCCACTTCGCCCATCGCCAGATCACTGAGCTTGTGTACTGCACAGATCAGCACAGTCGCCTGTTCGACCGCATGGCTCATTGGATGCCCCGCCTCCACGCGGAACAGTGGCGTTTCAGTGTCGTAGTCAGCGCCTACGCCGAAATGACCTACGCCCACGGTGGTCACGGCATCGATGGCCGGTTTTTGCAGATCCTTGTCCATACCACTCCTCCCCCGGCCCCGCGTGTACCGCGAGGCCTGATCTTGAATGTGAATACCTGAGTTACCGGGGAATCCCGGGGATCAGTGCTGCGGCTGCAAACGACTCAGCGCCACTTCCACCAAGGTGCGGGCGTGTTCGATTTCGTGCATGGCTGCCAGGGTCAGGACTTGGCCTGGAGGTTTGACGTGGAGCAGTACCGTCTGCTGGGAGACGGTCAGGGCGCAGACCAGGTATTCCGAGATCTCAATCAACAGATCTTCAAGAGAGAGGGATGAATCTTTCGAATGCAGCGGTGGATCAGGAACGATCTTGAGCACGGAGCTCCTCCTTGTTTTAGGTCGGAGCCACAACGCACCTGCTGTCAAACAAGAGGTGGCGGCTATACGTGGGTTGACAGACCGGAAAAAACAAGGAAAACCGGCGCACTCGAGGTGCCCCACGTACAGCCACCATAACGGCGTCGCACATGCGGTTTTTGTTTTATCTGCAGTCTGTCAAAACTGATCGCTGATTTGGCAGCGACCTGGCGAGACTAGACGGCTGGATACACCGCCGCAATGGCTTGAGAGCTCAAGAAGTGTGTTTGGGAAATGGACTACACGGAAGCGGGAAATTCTGAGAACCGGCAAGAAATTGCCACAGTTAGTTGGGCTGATCTATCAACCGCGCATGCGGACCACAGCAAGATGCTCGTGGTGGCTGATCAGTACCAGTCGTCCCTATCTGAGGGGCACAAGCTTCGAATTGCCCGCGCCGAGCCTGCGCTACGTTCTGTGGAACGTCCTTTCCTAGCCACACACCACTTAGCTCCTGTAGGAAATTTCCTTCTCTTCTGTAGGAAGTCGCGCTATCGTGCCTGGCGATATGCCACCTCAAGGACGCGAGCTGTAGACCGTGGAAATATTTACCCCTCCAAGCCCTGGAACCTTTCTCAATAATACCGAGCTGACTGCCATCTTTCGATGCAGCACTCAAGGCGGAATGCGCAGATCACACCTGACAGAGACTCTAGTGATTGTCTCAAATCACACTAAGTCAGTTTACGATGACAGGTGGATAGGCGAGATTTTCCACTACACCGGCATGGGGCAAACGGGTCACCAATCTCTCAAGTTTTCGCAAAACCGAACGCTTAATCTTTCAGCGAGCAACGGCGTTGCGGTGCATCTATTTGAAGTATTCGTACCTCAGCAGTACACATATATTGGGGAAGTACAGCTGGAAAGCCCGCCATATCAAGAGTCGCAGCTCGATGCTAAGAAGATTATGCGAACCGTATGGGTCTTTCCCCTGCAACTGAAAACCGCGCTGCCTCCGGCTATCAGTGCCGCATCCCTTCAGCAACTGATTGCTCTGAAGCAAAGGAAGATCAGCAGAATGAGTGACGCTGAAGTCGAGCATGCTGCCCGAAGGACTGAGCAACGCCAGGTAAGCCAGCGCGCATCAACAACTACCTACTTTCAGCGGTCTATCTGGATAGCTGAACATGCGAAACGGCGCGCGAAAGGGAAATGTGAACTCTGTGTGAAAAATGCTCCTTTTCTTCGAAAAAACGGAGAACCTTATCTCGAGACCCATCACATCCAATGGTTGGCTAATGGTGGTTTTGACACCATCGAAAATACCGTTGCTCTATGCCCCAACTGTCATCGCCGCATGCACACCTTGAACTCAAATACAGATATCAAAATTCTGCAAAACAGGGCTAAGTTTGGAAATAATCGAACAAAGCCTAAATGACGAAAAAGGGAGATGAGAAGCCCAGTTAGCTATGACTTAACTTTTACGTTCTGGATAATAGCAATAGTGAGATTATTCGAAAATTCGCACTACTTCCATTCAGCTCCGAGAAACACCAAGGAAATAATTTCCTCTTTCTTCCAAATTAGGTCTCTTCAAAGCGGAAGCGGAACAACTCCCAGCCGCCTCTCTCTCGCCCGCCAATCCTGCGACCATCAAAGGTTGAATTAGGGGGCGTGCAGGGGAAGATTAATTTATTGGCAATTTTTAGCCGAACGACGAATTTCTGCATTGGGTCAGTAGCGGCCACCCGCCAACAGGAATATCGCTCCTCTTGCCCCTTGGCAATAGAGGCGACGAATGAGTCGCCTTTTTTGTAATGCCGTCGACGTGACGTCACCCGCCTTCATGGTTGTCCTCATCACCGGATCTTGAATCAATGGCTTCAGACGAAGAGATCACCATCATCGGCGGTTCACTCGCCGGACTCACCCTAGCACTCGCATGCGCAGCATCAGGTTTGAGAGTTCGTGTACTTGAGCAGTCCGAAGGACACGCGTCAGGCGGCGACAGTCTAACCGTCGATCTGGCCCTCCTTGCCGCCACAACCGGGTACGATCCCCGTGTGTCACCTGCGCTCCCGGTCGTCCCAGCCTACAGAGATCTCACTACTTGGCCAGCGCTCTATGGCTGGTTACGAGACCGCGTGAACGAGGCTCCCGGCATAGTGCTTGAAGGCGGCAGACGAGTGTCTTCTGTTTCTGACCTGGACGACTCAGTTCAAATCACCTTCGCAGATGGCCATCAGCAAACGGCGCCAGTGGTTACTGGGGCGGATGGCTATCGTAGCGTTGTTCGACGAGCGATATCGCCTGAGGCGCCGTTTGCGAAATACGCAGGCTATCTCGTTTGGCGTGGGCTTGTTGAAGAGCAAGCGCTGCAAAACCCGGTGTCCTGGCCCTCGGATGGGGGCCTTTGGATTGAGTTCGTAGGCAGTTACAGACTTGTTGCAGCAACGCTGCCAGGTCGTGACGGATCTGTTCAGCCTGGACAGCGACAAATCACATTTGCCTGGTTTGACGCCCATCAAGATGAGCTGCTGCGTCGTACTGGCTGTTTGACCGCAGAAGGGCATATTGTCGGAACTCTCGCCCGAGGCATGATCGATGACAGCGTCAGGTCAGCACTAGCGAAGCGTGCCCATACCATATGGCCGGAAAGATGGCGGGAAGCCGTGCTGGCAGGTATCCGCTCTCCAAAGACGCTTAGCGGCTCTCCCATCGCTGAATACCTTCCGCAACGGCTTGCCCGAGGCAACATGGCGATCATTGGTGATGCTGCGCACGTCATCACGCCTATGACAGGCAGAGGGCTTTTGACTGGCATGGAGGATGCTTCGACCTTGGCGCATCTGCTGGCGAGGCGAAGCCCCGGAGAAACATTTGCTACTGTGCTTGCGCGTTATGAGCAGGCTCGACTGCCATTCATCCGGGGCTTAGTGAAGCACTCAATGAATATAAGCAGTGAGTATCTGAAACTCGCCCGAGCATGAAGAGAAGCGGGCAGACGGTTTAACTGTCAGGGTCCGCTTTGGGTCGATAGCGGTCAGTCGCCACCGGCGGCTTTCGACCCGAAGCTGCCGGTGAGCCGCACTGCACTCTTTTTGGGCAGGCCTCAAGGATGCTCGTGGGTGACCACCTGCTTCACTGGTCATCCTTGGAAATCCGATCACCCCAAGACCTGTATTCGCTGTTGCTCATCCAAAGCGATGGTCAATCGGTGCAATGGAAAGGATGGTTTGCAGCGAACGATATGGTGACACCAACAAACTTCGGCTTAGCCTTTGACCGCAGCGGTGGGCTGCAAGCCCTCAGAATTGCTGCTTGATGCTGGGCTGTAAGACCGAGACAGGAAAAATTGAGATTGCTCCCACAGGCTCGGGATGGGTGCATTTGCCTAGCATTGGCGAGTCTAGATCTAACCCTGTTGAACCCCGTGACAGCGGCATCGCCATCCCATACGTCGCTAGCAGCCCCATTACTAGCTGACCTGCGGGAGCAACAATCCTAAAGCCCGGCCGTTGTCGCAAGGTGACGGCGGCCATCTGCGGTGCTCAGGCCGCAGCCGTGTTAATCGCAGGTCCGCCATCGACCCATAGCAGACGTTTGTGAAAGGTAGCAATCGGCCAAATGCGACCACTTGGAGATGCCTACGAATCAAGTGGCGATTCAGACTTCGGTGTATCCTCGGAGTATTATCTACGAGGCTCGTCGCATTTTTATAGTCGACTTGCATAAACACCGGACCAACACCAGGCTCGATGATTACCGAGAGGACTGCTGGCGCATGACTGAAGAAGAGATCACCATCGAAGATCCAGTAGAGTGGCTGCTGGGGGCGGATGAGTTCCATCACGCTCTATATGCCGCAGCGCTTCGAAATTTGGAAGACCTTGATAATAAGCTCCGCTTTAACAACTTTGCCTATGCCTTGCGGGAGCTGACCAGCTCCATTCTTAAGCAACGGGCTCCCAAGGAAGACGTCTTGAGGTGTTCGTGGTACAAGAATGAGGTTGATCACATTGAGGATGGGGTCACGAAAATTCAGCATGCTCGGTATGTGGTTCAGGGTGGATTGTCAGACGAATACGTGGAAAAGGACTTAAATCTTGATGTATCGCCGGAGCGTAAGGCGATCCGAGACTCGCTGAAAGAGTTGAGCAATTACACGCATGTAAGCGAGGCAACCTTCAACCTTCCGACTCAGGAGGTCGAAATACTTGTTGAAAAGTCACTTGATGCCCTAAGAGGGTTGGGAGTGGCGATGGTTAACTGTCGCAGCCTTATAGCTCATAGTCTTTTTGAAGCAATCGAGGCCCAAGCGATTGACGAGGTCGTTTCTGACTCTCTCGAAGCACTAGATAGCGTAGCTCATCACTACTCGCTGGAACACGTCAGCGTCAATATCAGCGGGGTTGAGCGGATCACCCACGACACTGTTCATTTGTTCGCAGCCGGGTTTATAGACGTTCAACTTCAATGGGGTTCTAATTCGGATGTTCGGCGCGGTGATGGTCACTTGCAGGATGATTCGTTTGAGTTTCGGTGCAACCTCACATGCTCTGTCGAGGATCCTACAGGTGATTCACTAGCAATGGAAGAAGACTCCATTATGGTGAACACGAAAACTTGGGGACAGCGGGAGGACGAGTGGGGCCATGTAAATATGACTGACTCTGAGCCTGCGGATTAAGCAAATTGGCCCAGTCCGGAGTGCTGCCCCCGATCCTGGCCTTGAGTTGAAATTCGTTCGTACCCAACAAACTGATCAAATCGACCTGGGTTTTTCTAAAATCATCCAACTGACTGTTTCTGGCTGACTGCTGCTTTCCATGAAGGGTGGCTATGGGGCTAATAGCTGCTTATTCGTAGTGTGTTCATCATGGCTGCACCCAGCAGTCAGCCCTGGCCTTCTTCGCTGTAATCGTCGTGACAGGGATTCGTACCAATCCGCCCATCAATCTCACGAAAATGAGCGCCCGCGTTTCCACCTAGGTAATCAGCGTTTGAGATACGCGAACTTTCACCAATTGAACGATCTGGACGATAGACATAATCGTGCTCCATTGCACTGGGCACCCACCCGCTTCCATCGCATTTACCACACCCTCCCCTCACGCCACCATCACCGCCACAGCGCGGACACAGCGATTCGAGTGCAGAACTCTGCTCAAGGCTAGGTGTGTGACAGGATGATGCGGGCAAGATGGGTAGATTTGGACCAGATACCTTCTTGATTGGAGGGTGTCTTGAGGCATTTTGGTCAAGCTTCGGCTCAGGTCGGTGGTACTCCCGGACATGGTTTCTCAGGGCGTGACTCGCGATCCGGACTTTGCAAATTGGGCAAGGGCTGACCTCAATCCTTCCAAAGCTCCGATCCTCGGCATGCCCACGGAACGCTTCGACGCTTTGCCGCTTACCTCTTTCTTTCGACAGATCTCCTTGCTTCTTGGGCTGGGCTTTTCCTAAGCCGCTCAAACAGGCTGGCTTTACACCTCTTTCACGCATCTCACGGTATCTGCCTTCTGCCAGATCACTACCTTGATCTGCTGCTTT
Source organism: Pseudomonas reidholzensis (assembly GCF_900536025.1). GTDB lineage: Bacteria > Pseudomonadota > Gammaproteobacteria > Pseudomonadales > Pseudomonadaceae > Aquipseudomonas > Aquipseudomonas reidholzensis. The sequence continues at coordinate 701,171 of NZ_UNOZ01000013.1, read as the reverse complement.
CTTGAACCAAGCCGCAGCTATCGAGTAACTGATCCCGATGCCCCTACCTGATGAATAAAGACAGCCGAGATTGTACTGGGCTGAAACCTCGCCCTGAACGGCGGCTTTATAGGTCCAGGAAAAGGCCATCGAATCATCAGCTGGCACTCCTGCTCCAAGGGCATAACACGAGCCAAGGTTGCACTGCGCGGGGGCGTGCCCTTGCTGCGCAGCTTTGCGAAACCAATGCGCAGCTAAGACCTCATCCTGGGAGGTCCCTATCCCCGCTGCGTAGCAAACCGCCAAATTATGCTGTGCCGGCGCAAAGCCCTGCTTTGCAGCTTTGCGGTACCAATCAAAAACTATCTTAGGTGCCGATCGTCTCGATTTCGAGTACCGAAGCCCAAGGTTGAATTGATCGACTGGATCTTCGACCGAGGAAGGTGGGGGCGTAGCGCTCATTTGAACCTTCCTTGATTAGCGATGACCGTTGCTGTCCGAGAGGAACCATCCCCATACCTTGAAGCGATAGAGACAGAGTGTAGCCAAGGAGAGCCTAACCCGGCATGAGCGGCTCTCAACAATGTACCAAGGCCGCTGAGAGCCCGCCTTTAACGCCTGCTACCCATATTGGCACCAGAAGGCGGTCAGCGTCTGCTTGAGAATGCCGAGACTAGGCACCTAGGGCCGTGGCTACGCTGCGACTCCGGGCATTTGGAAGAAAGAGCAAACCGCTGGCTGGAAGCAAGCCACTGACGCTGTACATCCCGAAAGCGGCAAGATCGTGCTGCAACTGTAGCATGTCGGGCGCTTCTCAAGCGTCGAACTGCAACCTGTGCCGTGGTGCAGAACTGAGCATTGCTCCCAGAGAAACCTATTACTGCGGCGGTGCCAAGGCTTACACCGATTGGCCGAATAGCATCTATTGAGGTATGAACACCTTCGAGAATCCTACTGACATTCAAAATATACTGATCTAGCTGTACTCAGAGTCTTGGATGGCCCGATCGATCGTGGTAGCTTATGGCCACCAAAACTAGACAAGGAGCTGTTTATATGGAACTGAAGATCTCTAAAGTAGATGGACGAGGGTCATCGTCTAGTGAGTACGTTATTATTAGTGTACTCAAGGACTGCAATCTGAAGAACTTCATGATTTGCGATAAGACTTTCAATTCTGATGGCACTCCAAGCAATAAGCACCGCCATGTGTATTTCTTCCCGTCGTGCGAGGTAAAACAGGGAGAGGTGGTATGGCTGAACACTTGCCCCGGCACAAATGGTAAAAATGAGACGAGCGGTGGCAAGCGCGCCCATGAATTCTATTGGGGGCTAAACTCTTCTGTATGGAATGACGGTGGCGACAGAGCGCATCTGATTAAGATAGCGGCAATTGACACCTTGGATATACCGCCTATTGCGTAGAAAGCGCTGCTCAATCGAGAGTCGACGAAACTAATATTAAACTCGGCAACTCCCGTGATGGGCAGCTTCAATTCACAAAACATCAACTTACAGTCAAAACCAGACTTCAATTCACCTTAAATAAAAAATCGCGAACTGCTATAGCTAGGCACGACAGCGACTAAAACCTTCACCCCCAATCCACTCCAGCCTCACTAATCCCGATACTAATACTAAGCCCCCCACTAGGTGTCCGCTTACACCACAGAATGCCCTGCAACTAATGAAGTATCGGATGCTAGCCGTCAGCTACTTCGATACGCTTTCACTTTTTCTATGTCATTACCCACTCATTTTCCTCCTAGACCTGGCATTACGCGGCGGTCACGGAGCTGCTCCTTGTACTGCTCGCAGTATTCATCGATAAGAATCTGTCTCGGCATATTACTGAACATGTTGCTATCGCCGGCGAGCGTGTGATTTGGAGGTGGGGCCGTCACAAACTTGCCGTTCATTGCATCAACAATCAGAATGTAGGAAAAAAGATGGCGCGATTCTAATCCTCGAACCTGCCAATTCTCCGGAACTCGATTCCGAACTTTGTATTTAGCGGCTTGGTTTTCTGACCAAAAAAGCAATGCGTGAGTGCCTTTCTCATGACTCGTCCCGTAAGGTGCTCCTGTCTCTAAGTCAAACAGTGTCCAAAAAGGGGCCCCTACACTAAGCTCGGTTGGGATTACATTATGACGGAGCCGCATTCCCAAAAGCTTTCCAATTGAGGGTATTTCTTCAATGCTCAGAGCTGAAATTCGATTCCGCTCAGCGAAATCCTTTGCCCCGGATTGGAATCCGCTTGCAGAAACGATGACGCCTATCACGTCTGAAAACTCATCAATCTTTGCTTTGAACGCCAAAACGTCGTTGCGCTCTGTACGCCTTTTTGTATTTTTACACTCAATAGCAACTCGATGCCGTATCCCAACCACTTCAAACTCATAATAAACGTCAATCTGATACTCAGCCCCATCTCTACCTATCAAACAAGCATCTTTAGCTACGACGACGTTGTGGCCACCAAGGCTCAAAAGCGTCTGATAGATATACTGAACGTGATCTTCAAAATCCTTCCAATTTAATTCACTAGACGGTTCTTCACGTTGTTGTTCGAGGATTTCTATTAGGCCAAGCATCGACCGAGGGGTTGTCTTATACATGGTAGAAAAATTAACCTGAATATGATTGGAGCCTGACTTGACTACGTCGGAAGCTGGTTTGTATCTTAGATGAATTACATTACGCTATGCAGTAGCTCTCAGGATGCTTGCAGCCAGAGAGGGGCTAGCCGCACCCGAAGCGCAGAGAGCTGACTTGCAGCATTGATGCGGCGTGGTTGAGTAGATCAGATCGACATAGCCGAAAGGTGCTAGCAGATGCCTGGTCCGAAACCAGCTAGTAGTAGCGGAAGGTGATGACTCTACCGGCGGGACGATCCTCAGCTCCGAACGGTTCGGATGGGTAGAAAAATTCGCCTTAAGTCAATATTGTCCGCACCAACATTGTTGAAAAGGCGCCGAAATCGCATGAGTGACCTATCACCGAGTACGAATGAGCTAGTCGAGTCGCTGAAGGTGCAAGCTGAGGTGCTATTTCAGGCATCGCAAATAGAAGCTGGAGACTCACCTGATGAACGCGATGAGTTTACCCGGCAGCAACTGAGGCGTGCATCGGAGCTGGTCAAGGGCGCAGCAGCTTTGGGCGCGATTGAAAACTCAGCCTGTTTGGGAATTCTTAGCCGAAGCTTGCTTGAGCAATTGATCACATCCTTATGGGGCATCAGGTCCATCGAGAATGCCGAATCCCAGATGGGCGCGGGGTCTGCTGAACTGGCGAAGGCCCTCAAAATGAACCTGAAAGCAGGTACCGCCAGGATCTTTGATCGTGATACGGGGGAAGACGTTACCGCGAAATTTCTGGAGAGCGAGCAGGCAAAACAAACACGTCGACGCAAAAACGTAGAAGATCAGGCTAGGGAAGCCGACGTACAAGATCTGTATACCGTGTTCTATCGACTGTTATCACTCGAAACGCATGGTCACAGTGAGACCCCGGCTGAAAAATCTGAAATCAGCGCTTTGTGCCTCATCCATCTTCAAGGCATCGGGGCAATCAGTCGAGGTATCGGCCAGGCGTGCGTTTGGTGGCTGATGCATAGGTCTTGGCCAGACAACGAGTCGTTACGTGAAGTGTTAGGCCTGAACACTAATCCTCAGAAATCTGCCGACTCCAGAAGTACAGGGCGGCAGTAAACATGCTGGTAAAGCCTTATACGAGCAGAGGCGCGCAGTCCGAGAAGGCAAAAGGCCATTTCCTGGTCTATAAATGGAGACCCCATCACAGGAGCTTCATCATGAGCAAACCTCAAGACCGCACCATTTCCCAGCGCCCAGATGGAAAGTGGGAGAACAAGCGAAACGATTCTGACCGAGCTTCCAGCGTCCACGACACACAGGCCGAGGCTCAGCAGGCCGCACGAGAAATGCTGCAAAACCAAGGTGGCGGTGAAATGACGACCAAGGGGCGCGACGGCCAATTCCGGGCTAAAGACACCATCAAGCCAGGCAATGATCCTCGTAACATCAAAGGCTGAGGGACTAGCCCTTCTCGCTGGTTCCTATGGCGCTTCGCAGACGAAGCGCCAGTCTCTAAAAACCTGACAACTGAGCCCTCCAGGGACCCGGCTAGTTGACCTCTGCGCGCAGAATGACACCAGCGGGTAATCAGCGACTCCTTGAGGAGGACTAGGTCGTTACAATTTCTTTCACCGGCGCGAGCAGCTCTGCTCGACTTAATCAGTCATGCGGAAATGAGGCGAGCCTTGCCATCACTCAGCCTCGGCCGAGGTGACTATGAAACCTTAGTCGCTATGCGTGGTGGCCATCACTTCGGCAATTATCCACTCGCTAAATGCCTTGGAGTGCGGGCTTTTGCCGGTGAATCAGATTTCGATGGAGTTCTACGGCAAGGTCGGCTACCACTCGTATGAGGGTCTCGCGCTGGATCTGGACGAGCAGAAACGACTGGTAGAAGACCTAGACAGTAACTCGGTGATGATCTTACGCAATCATGGATTGCTGAGCACTGGCCGCACCGTCGCTGAGGCCTTCTTGCGAATGTTCTATCTATAAAAAGCCTGCGAAATACAGCTGGCAGCCCAGCAAGCAGGAAAGCTGATCCTGCCTAGTGACGAGATATGCGCTTACACTGAGCGGCAATTCAACCAACCGTCTAGAGCATTGAAAGCTGGTGAGCTTACTGATCCAGATGCCATGCGATTGGCTTGGGATGCGTTGCTTCGAATGCTCGATAGGATCGCGCCTGACTATCGTGACTAAGCTGCTTCGACCGACAGCCGTCGTCTTACGCTCTCGCATTTTCTGCCCCTCTTGCCGGAGCATCGCTCGCGAAAGACAAGGCTGTTCAGTGGAAATCGTGTCCGCATTTCTAAGAGCGGACACGATCACCCTACCGATCTTGTCTGTTATATGAGGTTCGCTAGGTTAGTCCTAAAGATAGCCTTCAACAATTCCGCTCCAGTAGTACCGTTTGGATGCAGGAACGAGCATTATTTCACCATCCCTTTTACTTGAATTCCCCGGAAGTGTTCCGACTGTTGGAGTGCTGCTGCACGTCGGTCGCCACTGTCTACAAGGCGGTCGAGAATGACTAGCAGGCCGCGGGCTTGCGTATGCGTCAGTGGGTAGTTGGCATGTGCGAGGCTTTGGATGACCCCTGAAATAGATGCCGGAATGTCCGCTGCCTTCCAGCGTTCTAGGCGGAATCCCTCGGCGTCCATGCTCACCGACACTAAGCGCTCGAAGTCCTGGATAGGCATTAAGCTACCTGCCCGCTCGCTGAGGATTAGAAACTGATCCATTACCGAGTCTACCCAACCCGCTGCCGTCATCAGTCGATCGATCTGACCAAAAAGCATTGGAAGGTCGTCCCACTTGCCATTTGCAAAGCGTGCTGCACCTGGACACTCCTTCGCGGACGTCAACATGAAGGAGCGAATCATCGAGTTGAGGTGCCGATCTCGAATTTCTCCGGAGCGATAACTGTCCGGAGAGAAGTCGACCTCGTCTAGCATTCGGCTCATCAGCACTTTTAGAACGCCAAGAACCCGTTTGGACAGCACAGGAGCATCGTAGATGAAGCGACATGTCAGGTGATCTGTCAACACGTCGATGAACTGAAGCACGTCTCTGTGTTTGTGCTTCATCAAAGGCTCAACGAACGCATGTGCTATGGCATCGGTAGACGTGTGGACGATGACGCGTGCCACCAGACCTGCTAATGCATCGAGCCATTCGTAAAGCTGCGTTGAGGGATCATCCTTTTCATCACCGAATGAGGGGAACATCCGCCCTGCTGTCCACGAAATCAGTTCGCCGGTAAACGCGAGTATCTGAGGGCGATACGCATCGCTTTCTCCCCAGGCTTCAATGGGGAACAGTTTCATCACGCCTGCTGCATACTGCGGATCGATGTCGAATTCAGGATATGTCCACGCTTGGGAGTCGTCGTCGTAGCGTTTTCCTCTGTAAAGCCGCTCAGGACTGCGGACCCAAGGTTGCGGAGGTGCAATGAATGTCGATTTGCTCTCAGGTGCGTCTAAGCGCTCAATCGCTCGCCTCAGCGCAGCCTCACGATGAGCGCTAGCCTCCTTGTCTTGTCCGTTATTTTCAAAGGAACGACTAGAAAAATGGGTGGCGAATAGTTCAGATGCGAGAACACCGGCATTCCAGACGAGCGATTCAGGCATCACCCGTGCGTCAAAGAGGCCGGTGAAAGCTGTCTGAGAAATATTCGGATTGGGGTCAGCTGCCAAGGTGAGAAGGCGGGACGCCGACGTAGGCCTCGGCGAGTTGCTCTCCAGGTCGCGCTTGATCGCGGCCATGTAATAATTTCGAGGGTCATCGGCATATTTGCTGTAGCGGAACAGGCCGTTTGGCTCTTTGATCTCGGCCATACGATCCATGATCGACCAAGCCCATTCAAGATTTTCTGCTGTGCTATCAAATCGAATGACCGCTGCGGCGCAGGCCACGACAGCTGTTTGTCTGATTGCTATTCCCGCACCGGCTTCTTCGATCCTGAGCAGAAGGCTCGAATCCTCCCGTGTCCTTGCGAATGCCACAGCAGTTTCAATTGTAGCTTGGACATTGATTATTCCGTTGCTGAGAGAATCAGCAGCCCATGCAACGATGTTAAAGTCATGCAGCGTTTTTGCGTTTTCTTCTAATTTTTCTTTACGAGATTCGCTAATTTCTGTGGGATTGCGATAGATAACCTGCGCAACGTTCTCATTTTCGCACATTTTCACTAGGCGATAATTGTCCTTGTTCGCAAATTGTGCCCATCCCTGCGCCCGCTCGCGCATCTCTGTCTCCAAAACTTCATTGCCAACTTCCTCCTCGATTTCGTAAGGAAGATTGGTCGAAAACTGACCGATATCAGTCATGAAAGAGGTTCGCTCACCTTCATCTTCACTAAGCGCATAGAGGTAAGCCAGATCCTTCAGAGAGGACTTGCGGTAACTGCGTCCTTTGAGATAGGCATCTCCCTCTCGCTGTTTGGGGTTCATGCGCGCCCTGGGGTCCAGCCCAAACAGATTGATATCGCGACTGCCTTCTTGGACGTGTCGAATATGATCGTGGCTCCACAAACGCTGAGAGACCAGCAGTGCGCGAAGAGCGGGTGACCTCTCATTTCGTTCGATTACAAGAGACGCGGCAAGCCCGAGCGCTGCGATACCTTCATGGCCCTCGGTGACTTGCTGGATCAGTTCGGCCAGGTCCGCGCCGTCGTCGAGCCTTTTGTGTGCCCAGTGCGTGAGTGCTAGATAGGCCGCCTCGACTGGGAGAGGCCCCCCTTCACCGAAGTACCACGAATAGCTCCGCTGGTTACCCCAGAAGGTTTGCTGCCCCCACGGAAAGCTGATTTGAATCGGGATCAGAGTTCCAAGTTCTTGGCGGTTAATCTCGTAAATTTGGCGAAAGCCGGTTGTAGCGTGATTGGCAATGTCGCGGACCAGTGCACGTGCGACATGCGGAGCGCTCTGAAAAAGGCCGTCAAAAGGCTCATGCGCCGGAGACTGTGGATAGAAGAGATTGTCGCCCCGGTCCACGCCGATGTGATCGAGGTTGTAACGATCAGTGCCGATGGAGTGGAACATGTGAGACTGATTGAGCATACGCTTTTCGGCTTCGCTACGATCCTGCTCGGGCTTATCTCTCACCGCCTTCAGGTTCGCAAAATATTCTTCGTCCTGGCGTCTCTTGCGGTCGCGCTCGTCCTTCGGAAGCTCGCCCAGAACTTCGCTCCGCACAAGCTGTGCAAGTTTCTCGGGGAAGGATTGTGCTAGCACTCCAGAGAGCGCGAAAACCGTTTTCAGTACCGTGTTTTCTCTGCGTTCCCAAGCCGTTATTCGATCCAGTGCACGCCCAGCGGGTTCTGGATAGCTACGCGCAGCGCGCAGGATGAGCTTGCGCAAGTCTCCAGCCAGGTTGTCGAGTGTGTCGCTCCTGAGACCTGCCCAGCGCTCTGATTTTTTCGTCTCAAGATCTATGAGCCATTCCTCGCAGATTGCGATGAGTCTGGCCGAAGGCACGTTCGGGACGTCGGAACACATGTTTTGCCATACGCCGAACAGGTCAACCACATGAGGAATAGCTTGCGCTGGGAAGTCGATGTGCCTGGCAAACACCCATTCCAGTACGCGTCGCCAAGTTGGCACATCCGAGGGCCACCCCAACATGTCGGCAGCTCGGACGAGCATTGAGCTTTCGAAACCTAGATTCAGACTTTGCAGAACGACCGGACTAGGGATCGTCCGCTCGGCTTGAAACCATACTAAAAACTTGTGGAGAAGGGCATGTTGGTCAGCCGATGTGAGCGCATCAAATGCCGCGACGTGCTCCAGAAACCTGCCACTTGCAGAGGGTCCCAGCAGCCAGTCTCGTCGCCACTGAGGGCGCAGATGGCGTTGAGTCAGTTCAGCAAATGTACTGCCCCAACTATGGCCTCGCTCGTAATCGCGCTGCGAAAGTAGACCAACGATGCGCGCAAGCAGTGGAGGCTCACCAGCTGCAACTAGTGCGTCAGGCCAGTCTCCACGCTTGTCGATCAGGAGGCGGTAGAATGCCCACTCGAAGAAGATGTCATGTGTGAATTTGTAGGCTGTCCCGGCCTCGACAGCGTCGATGATTTTATCGCGCCTCAGTCCTTGGAGTTGAGCGATGCTCTCTGGTTTTACTGCACGCCCGTGAATGTCTTTGCCGAGCGAAGAGGCCCCCATCTCGGCAAAGTCAAGGATGGCTCGTTGGCGAGCGTCCGCGGCCTCAGGTTCAACATTGTGGCCTCCAGCGCGCCACCAGGCCTCAATCAATTCACTCTCGGTCTGAGGAGCACCTTGATCGAATCCGAGACTAGAAGCTTGATCCGCGAGTACGGCAGCAAAGAAAGGACGGCGTGCGATTTCTCTAACCGCAGGTACGCCGAACAGAAGAGGCTGGAGCGCAGCATGCTCCTTTGCAAGGACAGTAGCCTCTTCATCGTCCAGCACGCCGACAGTCACGTTACCGATGCCACCGGTAGCGTAAAGCGATCTGGATATCCATGACCTCAGTACCTCAAGTCCCTGGTCGCGAGAGGTTACCAAAACACGCCAATGAGCGAGTTCTGTCTCTCGTTCGATTGCATGTAACAAGTCGGTGATGATGCCTCTATTCTCTTGATTGATGCGATCGACCCCATCAATGAAGAGAATGGGTGTGCCCGAGCCTCCGATCTCGCCGAGAAGTGCCGCTGCTGTGTGGTGAATGAGCCCATGGTGTCTCGCAAAGCTTCTCCAGTTCGCCCCTTCCAAGCGGTCCGATTTTAAGAAAAGCACCGGTCCATTTTTCATGGCGCGCTCGACATATCGGCGGAGCACCACCGATTTCCCACAGCCGGGAAGCCCACTGATGTTTGTCAACACATGGCGCGCTACCGCTTCCTCCGATAAGGTGAGAAGCGCGGGCCGATCTACAGTAAATCCAGCAATATCGTCTCGAATGTCCGCGACTGCGTCCTTCGCTAGGTCGGTAAGGATGGCAATATCCGGCTCATAGACGGGAGCAATGCGCAGTTTTACCAGGGTGCGCATTTCGTGAATCAACTCGTTCCTTTTCCAGACTCGCGCAGAACCTTCGCCGGCGCGGACATGGCGCGCCAAGACCTCCGCGAAATTTTCACCCCCAGAGGTCGAAATCTCACCCAGACGATTGGTGAGGTCGGCGTACCGGTCACCACCCGAAGCAAGGTTGTCGAATCGGTGGCCTACGAAGTGGCGATAGAATTCCCACTCTTCTTGCGAGTTGCCAGCTTGAGTGAGAGGTAGTAGCTCCTCTCGGAGGCTGATGTCCTCAACGCTCGACTCGCCGCCCTTCACAAAGCGAGATGCGAAGTCCGCTCCATTCGTGCTTGCTACAGCACGCGAAATGATGTTGCTCAGAGCGTCGAAACGGCCGATTGCCACGGTTTCAGCTACAAAGCCGTACCGATCAGAACCAACTCTAAAGTCTGGCTTTTTTCGCGTTGCGACTGCCTCAGCCATGATCGCCTTGAAGTCCGAATCATTCTTGCTGATGACGATTTTGCTTTTGACTTGGAGGCTGGTCCTCGTTTGTTGACCAGCCGCTTCAGAGTCGACAACGAGGTCGTCCATGGGCTCGCCCTGACGATGTTGTTGAACGGCAACGCGCACCACCACTCCGCGTGTTGCCATTGCAGACTCTTCGCGCAGTAGCGCTGTGAGGTAGTAAGCCACGACGAGGTCTTCATAGGTGAAGCCTTCACCGCCAGTGAGTTTTGAAGAGCGGGAACGTTGAGGAAGTTTTGCCATACTTTTGCCTAATTTGCAGCTCAGCCTCGCTCAGCGTTTTGGCTAGGCGGCCGGGCTGGTTTCGTTTTTCTGAGCGCACATGGTTCCGTGGCGCTTCGTCGATCTTTACCTGTGGCGCGTTGGCCGTGATGTGTCCTAGCGACAAGCTACGTTACTCACTTAGACGTTACGGGCAAGCGGCGCAAGACCATCGAGTCTAGCCCGCCTAGCCAGCGAATGCGTACTCTTGATCAAGAAAGCCTGTAGCGCATTCTCGTCTATTTGCCGACGCACACTGGCAGCAAACTCTTGGATCAGTTGCTGAACAGAACGGGCTCTGATTCCGGGACATACCCTTCACCTGACTGTTGCGAAAGATCGTTGCAAAGTTTTGATGATATTTACCGCCCCCTCTACTGGAAAGGCTGAGAGGCGTCCGCTTGAGCATGAGAATTACGGAGCCCCTCCTACGATCTTGATCAGTCGACGTTATACCGTTTGGGAATTGGAGCTTCGGAGTCTTCCACCGGCCGATAAGTCTTTTTTGCTATCCACTCCACGTAACCCTTTTGCTTGAATGTGGCAAAGGCGCTCGCGACAATCGAACGCCATTCAGCGACGGTGATCTGTTCCAGTTCTTTGTAGCGGTAGTAAATTTCGTCGGCGATCGCATCGACTAACATGATCGAGCCTGTGAGACATGCAGCAATCCTAGACTGAGTGAAAACGAAGGCGGTTACATAAAGATTTCGCCCCGAAGGCAACTGGACCATAAGGACTTTGCTGCGGACCTTGTTCTTCTCTGCGCGCATCAACGCCGCCACTGCTGCCACTTCTATCGGGAGATGGGGACGTAGCTCAAGAGTTTGATTCTTTGGCAACCGCGAGGTGATCACCGCATCATACAATGCGATTCGGTCCATGACTTCCTGGTCAGGCGGAAGAAGACGGCTTTCCGTCGTGTAACAGAGTGCACACCCAATTTTTGTGGTGTCACTGTGCGGTGTTAGGCAACCGCATGCCTTGCACTCGTCAACAGTCAACGTGTAGTGATTGCAGAATTCAACTCCACCATCCAATTCGGGCACAATCATATAAAATTTTGTAAGCGTTTCTCCATACCATATGAACATAGGGTGAGTGATAGTTCGAGATAGATAATTCACCCATAGCAGAAGCTGTGTTTCATGGGCCTGAAACTCAACTAATAACGCTCCCCAGTCCTTAGCCCACATAACATCCAAGCTCTTCATCCCCAGCGACTGAACAGAAGTCGAGCGAGCAACCAAATTCTTTATTCGCAGGGGAACCTGAGCTTTTGCAAGAATTTCCGCACTCACAGGATTGGCCTGCAACCGAGCTTGGAAATCCAAATTACCTCGCCACTGTCGATTATGGGCATTGTAAATAGCCACAAACTTGGTCGTAGCACGGGAGTAAGCACTGAAAAGCTCTGCCGTGTCCAAGGCTTCGGCACCGAAGACTATGACAACTGGTGCTTCCAAACCTCGAAACTTAGCGATATTTTCAGTCGCAATTTTCTCACTTTTGAGAAAATCGTAGTACTGCCTACTTATTATCGCACCTGTCAATATAACTATGTCACCTGAAGCAACACCACTCTCAACTAGCTCAGACTTGATACGCTTCAGCTCTTCACCAGGCGACAGAGTGATGACTTCGAGTGCTGTGTCGGGTTCGGAGTTACGCGGTGACGATAATTGAATCCTGGGAGGAATAACCTCATAAAGAATTTCTGTAACTGCCTTAGGCATTCGGAGAATGATGGTTAGCGCAAACGCTTCAACACTGAGAATTTTGCTCAATCCATTCAAAGTCACACCATTCCGCTCGAACTTGAAAACCTGAGTTTCATCACAGAAAAACGTTTTAGGCTTACCGTCAAACCAGCATATTAGAGTCTCACACCAAGCTTCCGCCAATGCTTGCGACTCATCCACAATCAGAGCATCGTATACATCTAAAAGTCCTTTGTTTATTGCAAGCTTAAGGTCTTCGACACAATTTGACTTATACCATTCCTCCCCCGTAGAAGGGTGGCTCAAGGCATTCGCTGCCTGGCGGCATATGCCGTGCCAAGTCATCACTGTACACAGCCTATAATCCGTAAGCTGAGTGCGAATATGCTCGGTCAGCCTTGCATTGAAGGAAAGTACAAGAACTCTCCGACCCTCCGCAGAAAGCTTTCGAGCGGCCTCAATAGCTATGAGAGTTTTCCCAGTACCGGGCCACCCTGTGATGAGTGAGTTCTGACTCTTTAAAATAGACTTTACTACCAAGCTTTGCTCGCCAGTCAACTGGAGCCAAACTTTGTTGTCGTACTGAATGCGGCTAGACCACTTAGGCTGTCCGTCAACCGTTGGTGAGAGATAGTCGATTAGATCTTGAGCCCTGGATAGGCCCAAATCAGGTTGGCTATGCGTACCTTTCCAGTACCTCATAAGCTCGACGACTTTCTGCGCTACATCTGGATACGCCTCGTAATCGATGTAAAGGGGTTGTGGCGGACTTGCGCTAGTATCGAACATCCCCGGCAGATGAGTCCGTTGGAAGTCCGAATTAGGAAAAACAAATCCATATCCAACTCTAAATCGGAAGGACGGCGTGGCACCAAGCCACGAAGCAAATCCGTGCACATTTCGCTTAGTCTGCTCAAGGGGGTCAATTTGATAGCCATCGCGAACATGAACGAAGCACGAATTCTCAAACTTATACCTACCGCTTTTGACCTCCAAAGCTAGAACACCATACTCGGGATGGATGATGAGGAAATCTATTTCCCCTGTAGGCCGAGATCCTTTATCTAGCTTGCTCACAGCAGAGCAAAGCCAGGGTAAGCTGTGGATTACAGTGTAGTCGTTAGATAACTGAGATTTGAAGATTGAATAGAGGTCTCGCTCACCAAAGCTGTCAGTATTGCGTGGGCCATGCTCCGGAATCATCCTTGCCATCTAAAACGCTCGCCTCCACTTAATCTCAGACACTGGACACTGTAATGATAGCATTCTGAGATTGGAGTGCGCTCGCTCCAGAGGAAACGCCGGTGGTAACGCAGTTTACCGGACCACAGAGGGCTTACCAGCAATACCTCGCCCATGGTGCGCCTTACACCTGCACAAGCCTACGTCGAAGCGGCGTCGAGCACCTAGGCCAGCCGCCCCCAAAAACAAGTTTCTATAATCCACCTATCAAGCCACGGCCAGACCTATCCACCGTTCATGTTACAGGTTATCGCTGATCAAGAGATACCCCTAGAGGGCCGGTAGGTCCCACCGTTCCTTCGAAAACACTGTATCAGACAGAGGGGCTAAAACTCGTCACTGTAAAAGCCCCACGGCGACATCAGCTCATGCAATGCAGAAGATATTCTCGACTCAGCAAGTAGCTCCGAACGCTTGTAGCTCAAAGCTACTGCCACCCCTCTAGCAAACGCACTAAGCTTAAGTGGATCAACAGACCAGACCTGTATCTTCATCACAGAGGCATCACGAAAGTCACATTGTTCGACGTACTCCACACTTGCTTCGATCTGTCTCCATTCATAAATCGACATGGCGTAGGTTTTCTGCACTCCATCCGCCAGCATCGTGCAAGTATCTAAAAAGGAATCTCCAGCGAAGGCCAACCCTGGATGATTAAACGCCTTAACTCCGAACGACATCAATCGCGGCGAGGAAACAATATCTCGCACAGCAGTCTCCACGCTTCGAAATCTGCGGCCTTATCGTCCGAGATTTCAGGATGGCGAATAGGATCATCCAGTCCAAATGAGGCCACCTGCACTGTAGTACTTTTACGAACACCTTTGAGAGGATGTCCGCTAGAGTCAAAGGCTTCCACTGACATAGAAACAGACTTTAGCACAACAACTTTATCGCAATACTGACTCATACGAATATACATCCACCACCACTATTTGTAATTGTTATTTATTATAATAATAACACAATTATATTTAAAAAACGCACAACACCTCAATAAGCAAACAATTTATTATCACACAGCAGGTAATTTCCACCCAAAGCAAAACAAATAAGACAAGAGAGCACTACTATTAAATATATTTGAGCAAGACGAAGTATGCACTTATAATAATTAAAGAAGAGAGGCCGCACGATCAAAAAAATCATGATTCTGACTGCCGGGAAAGTTCGGCGACCGTGTTCTCCCTTCTACTTATTTAAGGACTTAAGTCTCGACTTTGGATGCAATCCATTGCTGGAGCATATCTGAGCGCTACGCCCCAAGCCGCTTGAGAAATCGCAGATGGGGCTTATTTTATTCAAAACCGAGCAGACGCATACTGAGCAATCGATTGCATAATCCGAAGAATCTTAAAGACTAATGAATCGACTTTCTCGTTCTGCCTTTCAACCTGATTCCAATATTCCTGTGTATCTAATGCAGCATCTGGTATAAATCGGAAGTCATCGGCCAAAACCCGATACTTCGAATCATCAATTACATTCACAAGTTGCTCGATCAAATCCATTACCTCATCTTGTTTTGATCGTAGATCGGGATCATGAGACCTTAGCCTTTGCTCATAATCAACTTCACCCTCGACAATATCCTTAAGCTTAAAGTAGATTTCCATTGGGAAATCATAACCAGCCTCAGTTAGGATTTGTCGATATTCGTCGCAGTCTTGGTATCTAAAGGCATCAAGTACAATTTCTTTAAAAATGTACGCCCTATCACTCTCAGTCGAGCGGACGAATGCAATTGATGTCAGATCACGCTTAAGCTCAAGTTTGTGGCGCTGAAGAACCGAGCGCTTCATCTTTTTATCATGTGCCATTCGATGATGGACTAGACAAAGTACAATTAGATTTTCTGGGCGATTGTCCTCACGATTGAAATTAATATGATGAATATCGTAGTAGGTAAAATTCTCAGTACAACGACGCACACTGCATCTGCTGCCAGATTCGACCAAAAGGTCTTCCCTGATCCGCTCGGGTACGTGTGGTCTCGATGCGTTGTAGATAGGCCCGCTAGACATTTATCGATCCTGAATAACTGAACAGTAAGGCCTCATAATACATTTTTGACATCAGATCGCCAGCCTCAACGGCAACCCAATTCACCTAACTGGGTCACCGCAGCGATGCTCTAAAAGGCAAGCTCAGAGATGGCAGGCTCAGCAGCACAGCACGCTGCTAAACGCTGTAGCTGAGCCAAGCTCTGTTCGTGGATCGACTGCTCCGCATCCTGTACTAGGACGTTATCCTCAACTCCGACACTAAGTTTCAAGGCTGGCCTGGTGATATCAGAAGTATCAGAATTGTAATCAACGTGTACCTCAAAAAGGCTAAAGAGATTTTTGAGCATGGCTTCAACCACTTTCATTGTTTGGCGAAGCAGATCTTCAAGCCTTTTGCGCTCGCTCTCCAGTTCAACCTCAGCTTTCTTAAGCTTCCTGAAAGAGTAGTTTATTCCAACATTAAAGCCAAGGCATGTGGAAATACGATCATCTCCGCTATAAAAATTCATGCGGATTGAGCGCTTACGCACATATTCTTTCAGCTCTTTTGTTTGCTTGGGAAGCTTTACGTACACGCGAAATAACGCACCATCGTTGTTCAGAGATTGTGTTGCTGGCTGGGCGATGCCAATACCTACGCCAAGCTTTGCGTTGTCGCGGAAAGGCGAGTAGCTTACGCCGTTTCGCTGTAATGCGCTCCAGGTGAGCTTTGTTGCCATTACTGTAGACCCAGAAATCCATCGACCATTCAGTCTATCCAGTCGATAGCTAATACCCTGTACTACACCATTTTTTTCAGAAACGCGGATTTGGACGCCTCGTTCTGCTAGGCGATCAACAAGCTGCGCCATAGTACGAGGCCTGTTCGAAGCTTTGAATACATCTTTCGAGATCCCACGTATGATATGAGCATGATCTTTAGCTGGATCTGAATGACCAGGTAGTTCTTTGCTCCAGCCGTCAGTTTTTGGTGTAGAGAGTTCGTATTTGTGCTCAATTGCACGAGCAGCACCCATTCCTTTATGTCTGTCATTGCTGTCAGAAACGAGCTGGAAATTCGCTCCCAGGGCAGCACGCTTACTGCCGGGGTCGCGATCCACGAGACGCACACGAGAAGCGACGATGTGAACGTGCTCTTTATCAGTGTCTCTATGCACCACAGCTACATATTTAGTAGAGCTGTCGTAGCCTAGCCCTCGCATGAAGTCGTTGACGGCCACCAGCCACTCCGCGCTGGTCAGCTTCTCGCCAGGGGCGAGGGAAAGGATGTAGTGGGCACACAGCTTGTCGCTGTCACCCTTGTACATCGCTGTATGGTTTCCAAACTCTTCAATGATCTGCTCCGGATCAACAAAGACTTTGCGCGCCCCTGCCTCAGTGAACTCGTAGTACGGATTAGCTGAGACTAGGTTCCCTCCGATAAATTCGACATGCTTGATTTTTTCGCAATCACATTGATGAGCGGCAAATTCGTAAATTATTCGCTCCCGAAATGTCTTTGAAAACTCTTTGATCTTACTGATCATAAATCACCTTCTTATTATTGTTTTTGTATGAGGTTATTTAAACGCCTAATCTTATCCTGCACTGACCCAGAGATCAGGAATGCAGTTTCAGGCATGCCAGGACGGCTTGATATGTCATGCAACAAATTAATGTCTGACATGATTGCACCGAGATGTGATGCCAGTAATGACGACCTTGAGTCTAAGCCGATGCTTTTCTGCTTTATCAGTGCGAATGCTGCGGTGCGAAGAAACTGCGACAGGTATGCAAATCCAAATTTTTTTCCAGCAGCTCTAAGCTCTTCAGCCTCAGCTGGTGTCAGATAGACTTCTGATACGACGGTTCTGGGATTTTCCTTCTTAGGACGACCGCCTTTGCTTTTATTATTTTCCATAACTCACCTTTCTTATTATTTTTATTTGGAATTGCTGACAACTCGCGCAGAACCCGAAGGGTTTGAGCACAAGCGTTTGGGCACTGCATCAAGCCGAGGAACGAGGTTTGGTGCGGGGGGTCGAACATAGCTTGCATTCTGTGTCAATAAAAATATTATACCATTAAAATAATCTAATTCTTGACGTTATAATAAATTTATTTAATTATTTTATTGACATCTATCGTTTGACCACTACCTTTGCTGGGGAGCCATTCTCAACGCTACTTCAGCAGTCATATTTTCGCTTTTTGACCAGCTCACGCTGAACGTGGCCAGCGGGTGTGGAGTGCTTGGATTCTCTGCATACGTTCACAGCTCCCAACAGGCAGTACGTGCCCTACGAATCAACGTCGGCATGCACAAAAGTGAGGTAGAGCGATGAATACACATGCAGCAATCAGTCACACGTCACGTACACAGCCGCAAACGCACAATCCGCTACTAAAAATGTGGCGTGGATTCACCAGCCAGAAGCCAGCTCTTCAGGATGAACAGCAGGCAGGAGTAAAAGCAGTGAGACCAAAAAAAGACGCGATCCAGAAGCTGATCGACAGAGCAGGAACGCTCTATTGGAAATGGCAGGAGCTGCTGGAGAAGGACGAAGACGACCAGGAAGCTGAGCGCCAGGGCAATAAAAGAATGGGCCGCCCGCCTGTTGCACTTCCTGTCCTGCGTCAGCGAGCTAAAGACGCGTACGAATTTCAGATTGCTGAGCTGCGTGCAGCAGAGCTAGCTGAGGGACGTGAGCCAACTCCAGAAGATGAAATCATCGCTAAAGGCGAAAAGCTCCGGCAAAAAGGACCAGGCCGCCCTGCTATCAGTGAGATCGGACGCAAATTCCGACACCTGCGCCGCAAGCTCAAGACGCTTGAAGATGCCATGGCTGCAATCGACCACACTGCCAGCCCTGTCTACGACGGCATCGGCAGACCCGCTATGTCTTCTCGTGAACGTGTTGCTTACTACGAGCGCGAGATTCACGAAGTGAAACGCGACATCGAACAGGCTATGTCCGAGATGCCGGCAATCGAGCGCATCAAAATCATGCTCGACAACGCACGCATTGACCGTCGTGATGCAGGGATGCGCCTGAAAACGGCCGAGCGCGGCGAAATTGAAGAGGACGTGGTGGCTCTCAGCAGCCTCCATAACCAGCTTGAGGCAGAGATCCAGGCGCTAGAGAAGCAACTCGAAGATGAGCGTCAGGCAGCAAAAGGATCGGTAATTATCGGCGCTCCCGGAACAGCTGTTGGAATCCTCCCCCCAGTGGGTAAAGAATTCAGTCCTGGGATTCAAAGCGTCGTCGCTCAGCTCGAAGCTCAGCTAATCGTTCCAAAGCTACCGGCTGAACTCACTCCTGAAACGCTTGAGAAATACAAGCAAGACGTAGCCTTGGCTAAAGAGTTCAACGAAGCAATCGTTGCCCAGATCCAGTCGCTGAAAATCTGACGCAACCCCGTAGCAGCAATTAAGCTGTCAGCCCAACAAACACACCAAGGAAGCCGCTACATGTCCATACTCGCAGAATTCAAAGCACTGGAAGCTCAGCTCGCAGAACAGCTGAAACAGCTTGATGCACTGAAAAACGACGACGGCCTCAAGCGCGAGATCGAGTTTGAAAGCAAACTGCGCAACCTCTTGGCTGAGTATGGCTTTTCGCTGCGTGAAGTGAAGCTGATCCTCGATCCGCATACCAAGGCTGAACGAGCTGCTCCAGTAGCTCAGAAGCAGCGTCGTGAGCGTCAAATCAAGCAGTACAAGAACCCACATAACGGCGAAATCATCGAAACAAAAGGCGGCAATCACAAGCTGCTGAAAGAGTGGAAGTCTCAGTACGGTGCTGACACGGTTGAGTCCTGGCTTCAGTAACGGGGCGATAGGATATGGAGTTCCTCGGCCTCACAAAGATCAGTGGGAAATCATCAACGGATTCGCTAACTGGCTTGCTGCATTCGGCACAATCGCAGCTGTCTGCATCTCCCTGAAGCTTGCGAGGGACGCAAACCGAGTCAAAGCGAAATGCTCCGCTGGCTCCAGCATCGTTATTAGCCACGGCCCTGGCTCCGCGATACAAGAAGCGGTTATTCAGTTGAAAGTGGTGAACATGGGTGACAGACCATTTACCGTCACTCACATCGGCTGGACGGTGGGCTTCAGGACAAAAACTCATTTTGCGCAGATGATCACTAACCACGACAGTGACCCTCTCCCTCTCCAACTGCACCACGGCGGGCAAGGGCGCTGGTTCGTGCAAGCAGAGGGAGATGAAGGCTGGTACGTACGGATCGGAACGCTACTACTGCGCGATGGGGAGCCGTGGCTAAAGACGCTGCGCTTCGTAGTGACAACCTCGACTGAACAGACGTTTACGTGCAGACCTGACGCAAAGCTGCTGGGCAGACTCGCAAAAGCAATCACTCAGCTCAAGCAAGAAGCGCAGGACCGCATGAGCCCCGTGGCCTGACATCTCCCCCTAGGCAAATTTGTAAGCTAACAGAGCGTCGCTCACTCCCCCTGGTGATCGGCGCTTTTCATTCGATCAAAAACGAAGTTCATATCTTCAGCTTTGAAGTGCCACATGTCAGCAACTGGCTTTGCCGGCGAAGCGGCCAGTAGATCCGCAGCTTGCGAAAAAAGGGACGCGTACAAGTGGATGAAATGCGCAAGGATGTGGATGCTGATCTGGATGCCTGCTGAAGCCAGCCTGGACTGATCAGCGATGCTTTGAGCTTGCCCGGTCTGCATCGCGCTGATGTAGTTACTGTGAGAGTAACCACATAAATGGCTATAAACGTTATCGAAATACAGCTTGTGAAAGCCAGCACGTACAGCTTCGCTGCCCCATGACCACCCTACTCTCCAATTGCCCTTTTTAAGCTCTTTGATCTCTTTTGGAGAATACTCAGAGATCAGAGGTGAGCCTTCAATGAACCGGAGTAATTCCGCCTGCTGAAGCCTTGCGTCAGCCTGCTTAACACGTCCTTCCTCTGTTGAAGTGTTCAGATTTACGCGATCAGTAAGGCCCGCGTACTGCCACAGAGAATGTCTGAACTGGGAGCGATCAGCGGGACAACCGAAAATCCAATGCAAGGCCAGGAAAGTCTCTACTGATGCGCGGGCGAGAATCGACACTGAACCTTGATCTATGAACTCAATGCTTTTGCCCGTCGCGCTCTTGAAAACACAACCATCGGCAAGGCTTTTCGTAGAACAAAGCTGCTTGAAAAGCTTGATCGAGAGGGTCTGAATGTCGTTGAGCCAACCCATGCCATGAGAGATAGAGCTGCCGGCACAGGCATCGACCATAGCCGACATAAGCTCGATCAGCGCACTGAAGTCACCATCCAAATCTCTAAAATTTGTCACGCGTTAACCCTCAAGAACCTCAAAAGCCGCTGCTTGATTGAGCGATTGGTGAGCGGAGCGTCGAATCTGAAATCCACCACCTCAATGCCATTCTCAGCGCAGAGCTTTCGCTTCAAGGCATCTCGCTCTACCACCTTCTTGTGCGCCTCATCACCACCAAAAACAGCCAGAGGTCGATAGTGCTGCTCTCCGTGGTGCTCGATGGCAAGCTTCAGCTCAGGCAGGTAGATGTCTAGGCGCATCCTACCGAGCCATTTTGGGGATGCTTCACGTAGCACCTGGTGATCAGGGAAAAGCTCTCTTACTAGCCCATACAGAGTCGACTCACGCCGCCATTTGCTCAAGCCCAGCACATGCATCACTTCTGCTCGCGCAGTTCTCTGATCAACACTCAGATCGAACATCACCTGATCGAGGTAGCTTTCATACTTCGTCTCGATGCTGGCTCCATAGCGATCATCTTCGGGACTCTGCTTGGCGATGCACAGGTGACAGAGACACGCTTTGTAGGCGCACGTGGGCAGATACTGACGAAGCTCGGACGCGAGGTATCCGTCAGCCTCCTGGGCGGCCAAAACGCTCTCATGGAAGGCTTTGGAGCAATCACATACGAAACGCTCACCAGTAAGCATGTGATCAAATGAGACGATTCTGAGCCCCCAAGAACTAGACAAAGGGTCCAGGTTAGAAATGAGTGGCTGAGAGGGCGGAGATTGCTCAAGGCGGGTCAAGACTGCGCGGATGACATCTGAGCCAAGCTTGATGTGATTGATGCGGATGACATGATTCGACTGCCGCTTCAGATCTTTCCGCTTCAGCTGATGGACCCTTGACACACCTCCGCCATACGAGATGGGGAGCAAGCCAAGTGATTCGGATGAAAGCTCTATTTGATCAAACGCATCGGCAAGGCCGGTAGACAACGTGATTTCTGGATACCATGTCTCGTATCCACTACCGAGCAACGCGGGCAGCGAAGCGTACCGCTGCTTGAAGTACATCGAGTGAAATTTGACCTTCGGAGGCTTCACGAGGACATGCGCAAATGCTGCTTTGAATTGCTCGTGAAGGTGAGCTTCGAGGGCTCGCTCGATAGCAAGGACGGGAGTCATGCCTGGGGCAGCAAGATCTTGTGCGATTGAGTCTACAAGGCTCATTCCGTTAAGTGACACTTCCATAGCAATCTCAGCTGCCTGAATCTGGATCAATCATGACCTTGCTGCACGTCTGAAACAAGCGCCCTTCGGCCCCGCAACCTTATCGGCTCTACTCCGAAACCCGCCAGTGAGATTCGGCTCAGGGCACACGGCACTCAACCCGAAGAGCTGTTGTGCCCTATGTGTGCCCTAACTGCCAGGGCACACAAATATCGCGGGCATAAAAAAATCCAGTCACCGCTAAGTGACTGGATTCTTTGGAGTTTTTTGGTCGGGACGGAGTGATTCGAACACTCGACCCCTTGCACCCCATGCGTGCAGGATACCACGAAAGCCTTATCGATCAAGGCCTTGAGCGGGCGCTCGCTGCAAACGGTGCCGTACCGAGGCTGACCAGATTCCACCCTCCCCCGAAAATCTCCCCACGGGCCTCGGCCTGCATCCGGCGTTCTGCCGACCATTTCCCTTCCTTTATATAACTGTCCAGACCCGCCCCGCGATCACCAGGTCGAATCCGGCGGGAATTCCTGGAAAATCCCGAGAAACCAAGCCTCCTCGCGCTCCATCATCGCCCACTCCCTGGCCGCGTCCGCAAGCTCGAGCATGTCGCTCATGTCGTCGTAGCTGACGACGCCGCGGCGGCACATGTCGTAGGCGAGTTGGCGCAGCACCACGACTCGAGCATCGGGGTCGTCGATCAGCGGTGTCTGGTCGTTGAGGGCGTCGTTCCAGTCTTTCGGGTACGGGCTTGCCATGAGAAATACTGTATATAAAAACAGTATCGTATAGCCTCGACTTGCGCCGGGCAATGGCCGGCCGACGGGCTCAGTGCTTCGTGACCGCCTGGACACCGAGCACCTGGAGTTGATAGTCGGTGACCGCCTGGAATAGCGACTCAGCGAGCAAGTGCAGTCGCTCGACCTCCGCTGCAGAAGCGCCAGCGGCCTCAGCCTCGTGATAGCGCCTCATAGCGTCGATCGCCTGCTGCATCAGCGGGTCGCCGGCCATGATCATTCCTTCCAAGGTCCGCTTCACGCATCTGCTCCGCTCATTTGGTCAGGCCATCATACTCCCGCTCGCACTGCCGACCAGCTATTCGGGCACCGTCATAAGCTTTCGCCAGCTCTCCCGCTCGAGCGTCAGCCCGTGCGAGCAAGTCGGAGAGCACCATGGCGGCGCGGGTGGCTGCCTGGCCTCGGGCGACAGCGCCGGTATCCGTGCCGGGGCAACTGACGGTGGCGGCGAAATCGGATGCGTCGTCGTGCAGCCGCTGGCCAGCAGCATCGGCGCCAGCAGCACCAGCGCCAGCAACCTGGTGTTCTTCGTGTCCATGGGCTCTCGCCTCCTCCTGCGCCGTGGCGCGGCGTTGCTCTTTATCCCGGGCGCTGCGTTCGCCCAGCGTTTCGGCAAGCCTGTCACCGCTGTCGCGCTGCGCTGCAGCGGTGCCGGCGTCGGCGTGCTCGACTGATCGGCCGTGCTGGTAGGCGGTCCAGTGGGACCCCAGCAGCAGGACGACCGCAGCGGCAACGGTCCAAGGGCTCATGCGGCCATCTCCCCACCGCACGCGCTGAACATGGCCAGCAGCTGATCCTCCGGCTGTTGCTCGGCGGCGCGCTCGGTCTCGTAGATGCCCAGCAGCGCGGCCAGCTTGTGCTCGCGCTGGCCGTAGCCCGCGCCCGGCAGGCTGGCCCAGATCGGCGCCGCCTTGGCGATCGCTTCCGGGATCCGGCCGGCCTTGATCAGCGGCAGCGCCCCGCACTCAGCCAGCAGCTTGATCGCGGCCAGGTCCTGGGCCTCGGGAATGAAGCGACCCTTGAAGCCGTAGTTCTTCACGATCGCGTCCCAGGTGCGCGCCAGGAACTGGTAGCGGCCGGCCGCGGTGCTGCTGATCTTGTAGCGCGGCAGCGGAACCAGCACCCGAGGGTGACCGTCATAGCCGGCGAACAGCTTCCCGCCGACCAGGACGTTGTAACCATCATCGCTGGCCTTGATGGTGGAGGTGCCCTCCGACCAGGCGAGCATGTCCAGGAAGGCGAGCACGTTCGGGCCGCCGGCGTCGGCGGCAGAAATTCGAGCCATCGTCAGTTTCCTTCAGGCAAAAAAATGCCCGCTACTGCGCGGGCTTTGGGGGCATTGGGCGTGATCACGCATGGCAATCAGGAATAGCTACGGGAGTATTTTCACGAAGCCGCCATCCTCATAGATTGTCTTTGATGGCGACCCAGCGACAGTTGTTGCGTTCTTGATGTCAGGGAAGCTGATCGAGCCATCGGAGGCGATGGCGATGGCGACGGTGGAGCGATTGTTCATCCGAATTCTAAGGATGCCCAGTGGGCTTCCCGAGTTCGGGTTCGTCCACTCGAAATTCGCAATGGCGTGACTCGTGCCGCCCGCATTCAGTCCCCTCAGCGAAAACGCAGCGACATTCGAGCTGAATGCATCGATAGTCAATGCAGCGATCGCACCATCGCTGATGTCGATATCGAGCTCATGCTCAAGCGCGCGCCTATTGTTGAGGCCAACTCGGCTCCGCACGGTAGACGTCGAAGCCTGGGCGACACGTATGGCCCCGGTTGTCGTGCCAGCGCCAATCGCGATCTCGTTTGCAGCTACCTCTTTCAGAGGCGATCCGGCATTCGGACCCCAGCCAAACACCATGGAATCAGAAGGGTTGATGAATCGCCCTATCCCATAGGCCTGCCCGAAAAGGCTCACATTTTGGCCTGCTCCAAATGCTCCAATCGGGGCCGGAGTTGCGACGCTAGGCTGAGATGTCACCGCATAACCACACCCCACTGCAGCCCGGGTATTGATAATGTGCTCCTCACCAAACGCTGCCGTTTTCTCACCTGAAACCAGATTGTTTTTGCCCCATGTGATCGAGCAGTATCCTGCAAACGGCGAAGTCGGAATGGATGGGCTTCCTGTTGCGCAGCCAGCCCCGCCAGCAATCGATGCAACCCCATAAGTTACGCAATCGTGCCCAAAGGTCGCTGAGTACTCACGATACGCTGCACCATTGCGCCCAAATGACTGGCTGTACAGACCTATGTTCGATTGGTTCCCCCAGGCATTTTGGGATGGCAGCCCTGACCAGTACCCCCTCTCATCGTTGAGCGGAGCGGTATCAGACCCCCCGACGCGGAGGGCGCCAGCCTTTGCTGGGTAGTAGGCATGTGAGTAGCCACGGCTCACCGTGGTATCTGGGGCGGTCCCGTTGGGGTCAAGGGCCTCTCCTTTGAAAAGAGCACCCCCGACAAGCGTCTGAGCGCCATCTGGCTGAGAAAGAGCGGTCCTGAGAGCCAGATCCCCGACTGACTGCAGCTTCGGTGCGTCAGTGGCCCAATTACCGGACAGCGTAAGTGGCAAGTTGGCCGCCAGGGCAACCCTGTACAGCTCCCCAGCCCTTTCTATGAGCTGAGTCTGCCGAAGAACGATCACCCCAGCTCCATAGACGAGGTTTGAGGCCTCGTAGCCTTGGGCAAGCAGATAGTCCGCAACCTGCTTCATTATCCCTCGCCACGAGGTTAGCGGAACGCCAAGGCGATCGAGGTAGTTAGTGAGGCTCCCGGTCATCAGGAGATCAAGGATCTCCGAGTTGTCGTTCAGGTCGAGCGGGGAGTTGGAGCCCTCAGCGCCGACCGGGTTGTTCGTGTTATAGCGCATGTCTTCTCCTGGCATACACGCCTTGGAATTTAGGGATCGCTGGCTGCAGTAAAATCAGTTGGGCGGGAATTGATCGTCGTATGTGTAGACTCGGTCGTCGTACGGCATGCCCTTGACTGCGACATTCCCGTTGGCGGGGTCCGAGCTCGTGATGAGTGTCGGATAAGCCCAGCGCGAGGCCGGCCCGAACAGGATGTGCGGCGGTTCCAGCGGACCGTCCACGACAGGCGTGAAGCCGAGGACATCCACCTTTGCCGTGTAGTCGTCAATCCTGGTCGCGGTGAATGGGCCGGCCAAGGTCCCGTCCAACTTGCGCACGCCTAGTCGGTGCTCGCCGCCTGCGCTCCAGTCCAGCGGCTCGGATGATCTGAGCAGCGTCCCGCCTCCAGTAACTGCGAAGTCGAGCAGGATGGAGCTTTGGCAGCGCTTTGGCGTGTCGTCGGCAACCGCGGCAAACGTCAGATACCCGCTGTTGCGGCCATCCATCTCGGTCTCCCAGCTGTACACGTCCGTGCGATACTTCTGGTGCCCGCGCCGGCGCATACCGAAGCGCCAGGCTCGAGTCTCGTCGCTGAACCCGACCACCTTCACTCGCTCGACCTTCAGGCCCTCATCTCCCGGCCAGCGGCACTCGACCGTTTCCCACGCCCATGTCGAACTGGAGAAGTACTCCACATCCGCGCCGTCGAAGTCGTTGATCGACGGCATGGCGCCGTTGATCTTGAGCATCTTGGTCATGTTTTGCGGGGAGTAGGTCTGCGTTTTTGGGCCGTACTCGGCGCTGAAGACCGAGCGCTTCTCGTCGCGCACGGGCCGCAACAGGCCGTTGAACACGACGAGCTCACCGAAGCCGCAGGCAAGCGCGTTGTTGACCATTTCCTTGACGGTGATCGACGAGTCCAGGGTTTCGTCGTACGTGTCGCCCCGGGCCACGCACGTGGCGTGGAAGGCAGCCCATTCAGGCAGGTCGAAGTCATCATCGGTGTAGCCACGCGCCTTGAGCTGAGCAAGGCACCAGGGGACGATATCCCGGGTAGCCCCCTTCGGCAGCCATCCGCCTCCACTGAAGAGCGGAAGAATCCGGGTTGCCTCAACGCTCACTTGGCTCTCCGACTGTGCCGAGAGGCGATCGCCGCCCCGGATATCCAGCGCGATGACGGTTAGGCCGGGATAGCTGGTCGGCGAGTTCTGCATCCGGCCGCGCATGTCGTACCAGGTGATGTCGTCCCGCGCCTCTTCGCTGTAGCTGGCCTCCCTGCGCACCCTCGCCTCTGCCCTCATCGGGTATGGCAGAACCTCTTGGTAGGTGAACCCCTGGGCGTCCAGAGAGCCGCCCGTAGACACCTTGGTCAGCGTGGTCCAGGCGCCGGCCGTATCCATGTCGCGATACTCGAGCGTGTGGTAGGCGGTCATCTCGTAGATCTGACCCTCCCTGCCAAGGCCGCAAAGACCGTTTGCGAAAAAGACACTCCACTCCAGCTCGGTCACCTTCTCCCCTTCAGGGCAGCAGGCGAACGGCCCGCGGTAGCCGCCGGTGAGGTTGGTCACATCCAAGCTGATGATGCCGCTCACGGTCTGCAAGGCGTTGAAGCCAGGCCATCCCGTGTCTGTCGAACCTGATGAGGTCAGACGCTCCACGGTCATCAGCGTGGTGCTGAATGCGGTGATGCGGTACCGAAGGCCGCGCGGGCCGATCGAGGCCAGACCCTGACCAATCGTGAGGCCCACCACCGGCGCGCCGCCGTCGTAGTTCAGCGTCATCTCTGCCAGCTGCTCGGGCGATCCGCTGGTTGTCGCGGTTCCTGTCACGCCCACAGGAGAAGCCCCGAGAATCGTTGCCGCCCCAGAGGACGATACCGCCTGGCCTGCGAACGGGGATTGCTCAACGAATTTTACGCGTCCAGAGCTTTGCTCGGCGCGAATTGGGGTTGCCGAAAGCAGAGAGTTGAGCGCCGACACCAGACCGGCCAGGTTCGTGGTCGCGGTGTTTAGCGTTATCGAGTAGTTCGTCGCGCCCCGGCTGAGGGTGAAGGTCAGAGGCGTGACGTTGAAGTCATACCGGGTCGGGGCGGCGGATCCTGTCAGCGTGGAGGCTGACCCAGCACTGGCTGGTATCGCTGGGCTGTATGGCGTGTAGCTGTTGACTACGTACATCCCTGCGTTCGAGCCCGCAACTTCGATCAGCATCCCAACCGTGGGGTTCAGCATATCCAGCGGCCCGCGCACGATATCTCGACCCGCACCGCCGTCCACCACGGTATAGGTGTAGGGCGCAACAACCCTGGTTATGATCCCGCTGATCCAGTCACTGGGGAATTGGCCTGACCCGGAAGGCACGCTAATCGAGGCACCATTGAACTGGTAGGCGGTGGCGTTGGAAGCTCTGGTCAGGCTGGTACCCACGGTCAGCTCAAGGCCGGCTGAGCCACTGGAGCTCGCGCCGACCTCCGGCACGTTGAACCAGTTGATGTGCGCGCTGTTGGCCGAAAGATCAGCGCCAGGCTGGTAAATAGAGAAGGTCGCGTCGGAGCCAAGCGAGATGAGCGGGGTCTCGCCCACCCGGACTTTGGATGTCGGGATGCTGTACTCGCCCTCTCCCACGTACAGCAGCATTTCGACCCGCTGATCGCGCGGACCGAGAAATCGGCGGCGCGGCTGGGCAAGGTAGGACGGATAGGTGCGCTGATAGCCGGCGATCTGCCGGACAGCATCGCCCAGCTTCATCTTGTTGCCCTTGGCGCTGGCCTCGGACAGGGGGTCGCCCTGCTGCGCGCCGACGTTGCTTGGCATGCCGGGCATCTTCGGCATGATGGCCTTGAGCACGGCCTTCGCGCCTGCGAACAGCGCATAGGTGATCGAGAACGGGTCGGTGCCTTTCGGCTCCATGTAGATCTGCAGCAGGTCGGAGGGCTTGAAGCTGACCTTGTGCCACAGGCCGTGGTCGATCAGCTCGTCATTGAGGACTACGCTGATCGGCGGGCTTTCGCGGCGCTCGTAGGATGGCGCCTGGGTCTTCAGCCACTCCTCGATCTTCTGCCGGCGATCGGTCTTCCAGGTGCCCAAGGGCGCTGTGTCACTGAGCTTGTTCGGGTAGAACTCGATCACGGTAATACACCACCCTTGGGTAAGCGGCTTCGAACTCGCCGATTGTCCGGAGGCAGGCGCCACCGGGGTTTGTGTCGATGACCTTGAGGCGGCCTTCGCTCAGCACGACCACACCCACATGCAGGCACAGCTCGCCGCGGAACACGGCAGCAATCGCCGCCGGCTCCGGCTGGCACACCTCCATGCCTTGGCGTAGGTCGTGATAGGCGCTGGTGTTCTCGCGGATCCTGTCCTTTCCTACGGACCCAAACGTCGGCATCAACGGCAGGCCGAAAAGTTGATTCCGCACGGCGATGCAAAGCCCCCAGCAGTCGAAGGCAATAGGACCCCGTGCACCCTCGCGATACGGGGCGCGCATGAATTTCTCGATCATGGTCAGATGTACTTCAGGCCGGGTGCCAAGGAGGTGGTGAGGATGTTGCGGATGCCGTTGGTGTTGAGCAGATCGAAGAAGCCGCACGTCAGCTTGGCCACATCGTCCTCATACTCGCGACTCAGCACGGTCATGCGGTAACGCTCAGCGGGGAACGTAAGGTCGGAGGCCAGGTATCGCCGGAAGGTGATGAAGATGCGATTTCCGGCCTCCTTGGCCGACTCAACCACCTCCTGGACCTCGCCAGTGACGTTGTCCATGCCGATCACGATGTTCTGGAATCCACTGTTGTCGTTCTTCGGCAGGGCCAAGTCCATGGCCAGGGCGATGAAGGTGAGCGTCCTGCCGTCCTCCGTCATGCAGGTGCGGTCCTGGTACCCCGAACAGTAGAGGTGCGAGAAGCTGCTCCCCTCCTCCCGGGCCTCAATCGTATCGACCAGTTCGCCTTTCCCTGATGCGTAGCACTCTTCGATCAGGCTCATGATGTGATCGCCTGAAGGTCGGGGGCTGAAAATCGATAGGGGTACACGCGAATTTTGCGGATGTGCCCGCTGAGCTGGTCAGTGACGGTGCCTCGAGCGCCCAGGGTCAGCCGAGCAGGCGTTGGGAGTGCCCCTGAATTGTCAACGGCGCTCACTACACCGTTAAAGGCGCATTGGAAGTCGTCGGCCTTGAATGCTACCGCCTGCTTCAGCACCTGGTTAGGCGCGCCGATTCCTGGAGCCACGTTGAAAACGGTAGCGCTGGTGTCGTCTGCAACCTGTGAGCCTGTGCTGCCGGCCGATGTTCTGTAGTTGGACACCCTTGGGCCTGCGCTGGCGGTAGTGCCTAAACTCGCGTGAAAACTGGTGGTAGCGCCAAGCAGAGCGACCACTTCGCTATAGAGCGTGCCGCCGGTAGGGCTGTACCAAGGAGAAAGGCTCGCTAGAAACGCAGCATCTGCGCCTCGAGTTGCGGCGGCGGTGGTGGTTGGGATGTAGGAGGAGCTCCAGGTGCCAATCTCCACTTGAGATCCCCATAAACTCATGGAGTTGGTGGTGGTAGTCCCCACGTTCACGACGACCCACGCGCCACCACCTGCAGTTGTTGGGGTGGCTACCAGCGTGCACCGATACCAGCCGGCCGCGCATTGCTGTATGTGAGCGACGACGGTGCCGCTGGTGACGACAAACGAACCCGCGCCAGTCAGATCAAAGTTGACGATGACAAGGGTGCCGAAGGCGTCAGCAGGCAAAAACAGCGAAAGCACCGTGGTCGTACCGGCCTTGGCGAAAATACTGACCGCGTGGGGGCTGCCGGCCACCCAGGTCTGCGCGTTCCTGCGCAGCTGTGAAACCCCTACTTCGCCGGTGCCTGCCAGGACGTAGGCGGTGGCAGTCCCGTCAGGCGCTACACCGGAAAGCGTTGCGGTGGTTCGCGACTTGATCCATACCGCGTTCGAGAGATCCTGCGAATAGGTCAGCGAGTTGGTTCGCGCTGGCTCCATTTTCAGCCCCAGCGGCGCCAGGGTTGCTGGGTTGAACTCAAATCTCGGCTCGTTCACTGCCGCCTGAACTAGCAGTCCCGCGGAATTGAAGTACCTGGCAACAGTGGATCGAGAATACGTAATGAGATCGGCGAAGTTCTTAGATTCCATATACGGCCACCAAATCCAAATAGTCCACAGGCTGACCAACCCGGTAGCTCTGACTCATGAAGTCCAGGCTCAATGATGGGCTGTCAGCCCGAACAACCCTGTACGAAGCGCGCTTCCCTTCGTGCGTCTCGTCAGCCCGTATGTAGATTGTGATCCCTGGGCGCATGGACAAAATGTTCGCCATCGCCAAGGCGTAAGTCTCGTAGTCGAAGACCATTTCCGGCCAGTTGCGGTTGACCGAAACGTCGATGATGTTCTTGTTGAACCACAGTTCGGGAAGCTGCTCCCACCCAGGCGGAATTAGCGGTCGCTCCTTGAGCTCGAGGATTGCCGAATACCTCCAGCGGCTGACCTGGGTAAGGTCAGGCCCCTGGTAGATGCCAGTGAAATGCGCCTGATAGGCTTTGAACCCGGCCGGCGTTTTCAGAGGCATCTCGAACCATTCCATGCCGTTCGAAAGGGTTCGCGCATACCAGGCCTCGAAGAAACCAGCCTCTGCTTCGTCGAAGTTGAAGTTGAACTTCACCTCGGTCGGCACGTAGCTGTGCACCACCCTGTACCGCTTGCGACCCGTAACCATCGGGGTCGCGCGCATGGGGTCGACCGTGCTGAGGCCGTACCCCTCTTGCAGGGGCAGTGGCAATTCTGCCGGGTACTGAATCATTGCCACTCCTCGTTATGATCCCTGGCGGACCAGGCCGTATGCGCTTTCAAGGGCTTGCGCCCGATCACCGCCGCCGAAGATGTCAGCCACGAAGGCATCGACCTGGGTGCTGCCGTCATCTCTGGTGCTTTGCTGGACGGTGCCGGCCCGGCTTTGGTCCTCGACCAGGCTCACGTAGACGTTGGTCTGCTGCGCGGCGCCGGACTGCTCGCCTGAGCTGCTGATCTTGTTCACCGAGACGTTCTCGCCAGAGAAGGAGACCCGCTCGTTGGAGTTGATCGCCTCGAGCAGCTGCCGATTGCGCGAAGTCGCCTTGGCGTTGACGACGAACTCGCCGTTGCTGAGCCGCGCCGGGATGCTGTCCGATGTGCCCGTGCCAGAGCCCGACACGTAGCCGCCGGTGCTGAAGCCCTTGATGAGGGCGAACGCAGCCAGCAGCGCGCCGCCGCCCACTACGGCAGCAGCACCGAACGAGCCGATGGATGCGACCAGGGCGGCCGGCAGCCAGGCGGTGAGGGTTGTGCCTGCCGCGGCAGTCTGAGCTGCGGTGGTGGTGGCCGTTGCGGCCAGGCTTGATGCCGTGACCACGCCGTCAGCTGCGACCTTGGCAGTGGCCACGGTTGCCGCCCCGGCAGACTCTGCTGCGGTAACCGCGCCAGCCTGAGCAATCTGCTGAGCGGCAACCGCTGCCGAGGTCTTCCCGAACAGCAGCTGCATCGCTTGGTTGACGCCCCATTGCGCGGCCATCTGGCCAAGCGAGTTGATGACGCTACCGAGCAGGCTTCGCGTGATGTTCGAGACCGACTCGCCGAACGTCTGGCCATCCAGGGCCATGCTTTCGAAGGCGCTGCCTACGCTGGACTGGATGCTGCCGAATGCTCCGCTGAACAGTGCCTGCGTTTGGCCGGCGACGTTCGCAGCGCTAACCTGGAAGTTGGCCAGCGCTGCGTTCCAACCATTGAGCGGGCTGGAAATCGCGGCGTCGTACTGCGCAAACCCTGACTGCAACGCCTCCAATCGCTTGGGCAGGTACTCCTGCTCCAGATCGATCTGCGCCTGCAGTTCCTGCCGCTGCTTCTCCGTCGTGGCGTTGGCCAGTTCGGTGCGCAGCTGAAGGATTCTGTCGTTGGTCTGCTGCTCGAGCTGCGCGCGCTGCTGCATGCGCTGCGTCTGCTGGTCTCCCATGCCAACGCCGGCGGCCGCGATGCTGTACTCGCTCCGCTGCCCTGCCAGTTGTCGCTCAAGCTGCGCCCGGTACTGCTCGGCCTGGGTGAGGCCCTGGGCGCCCTTGATGGCGGCGGCGTAGTTCAGTGAGGCCTGTGCCAGCGCCTTGCCGTACTCCTCCTGGCTGATCTTGCCCTTGCTCAGGGCGATGTCGAGCTGCCCTTGTTCCTTAGTGAGCGCGCGAGCGGCCTGGGAGGCCGGGTCGTACTGGTTGTACAGGCGGGCGAAGGTGTTTTCCGCCTCGGCGACGCCTTTGTTGACGCCCTTCGGGGCGTTCTTCTTGGCCTCGCGCTCCTTGATGTCCGCAATTTCTTTCTCGATGTTCTTGCGGGACTTTGCGTACTTCTCTTCCGCCGACGCGGTTAATCCGCCTGCTGCGATCGCATCACTGCGCGCCTTATCCAGGTCCGTCAGCTCCTTCTGGAGCTTCCGGGTCTGAGTCAGGGACGATTTGTAGGAGGCGTTGATCAGGTCAATGCCTTTCTTGCCCGCGGCCTGCAGAGCGTTGTCGCTTGCCTCTTGGGCTGCCTGCGCGGCGTTGCCTGCCAAGGCTTTCTGCAGCTGCTTAAGCCGGGTCTCAAGGAACCGCGTGCCCTGATCATCGCTGTCGAACAGAACAGAGAAGAACCCCTCCTTACGCTGGGAGATCAACTTCTCGGTATTGGCGATCTGCTCTTCGATAGTCTGATCGCGACCAACATCGAGCATCGCATCCCAGGCTTTCTTGGCGAACCCGGCTATGGACTGCCAGGCACCCTCAAGGCTCCCAAGGTTTCGCTCAATCTCTCCCGCCCGGCTGCTGATGGCTTCTGCGTACAGGCCTGCCGCCATGCGCGCGGCGTCCATGGTCTTGCCCTGCTCTTGCAGAGAGACGATATTCGCGTACTGCGTAGTGGTGAGAATGCTCAGCTCGCCGTCGAGCTTCTTGATTGCCTCGACCGGGCTTTTGCCGATCTCGTTGAAGGTTTGGACGACCTCGCCAATGTCTTTGCCGGTCTGCTTCGACCACGACAGTGAGGCTTGGGCGATCTCAATGTACATTCTGCGTAGTGGATTTCCCGCAGCCGCCAGCTGGGCCAATACCCCTGCCGCCGCACCAACGGTCCCGGTGGTGGCTGCCACCTGGTTCGCCATATCTGCAAGCTGGTTTACTGTCACGCCGGCGGCGTTGCCGTTTTCAATCAACGCATTGCGGAAACGGTCGGTCTCTTCCGTCGCCTGGTAATAAACGAGGGCCAGCACCCCAGCCGCTGCAGCTGCAACGGTGAATGGGTTGACCAGGCCAAACACGTACCCGCCCATGGCGCGGGCAGCAGGCCCTATTCCGCCGAACATGTCTTTCAGCTGGCCGCCCTGCTGAAGGAACACTGTCAGCGGCGCCTGGCCTGCCTGCAAGCTCACAGCGATATCGGTGAACTGAGCCGGCAAGCCTCGCAGGGCGGCGTTGTAGGCCTTGGCCGACATGCCTGCCTTATTCATGCCGTCAGAGGTGTCGCCTAGCGCGTCCCGCATGGTGTTGATGCGGCCGGTGTACTCGACGAAGGTATCGCTCTCGACGATGCCGGCCTTCTTGAACTTGGCCAGCTTCTCCTGCATGTCGTCCAGCCGGCCAAGGGCTGCGGTGGTCGGGTTGATCTGCCCAAGGAGCTGAGTGAGGGCCCTGCGCTGGTCTTCCAGGCTGTCGGATACGCCTTCAGCCGACGCTGATGCCGCATCGCCTGCCCGCGTCATCCCTTCCAGCGACCCGGTCAGGTCATCTGCATTGCGCTTGGCTCCGCGCGAGTCGATCGTTACCGCAAGGCGGGATTCCTGCTCCATAGCATTCTCCAGGCGTAAAAAAACCCGCAGGGCGGGTCATCGTTTCTTCGGTGGCGTCTTCGGCTTGTCCTTCTCCTGCTGCTCGTCCCAGTGCCGGCGGAACTGGTCATCAAGGGCAAAGACGGCAGCATCGAACTCTTCGCGGCATATCGCCGAGGGGTAGCGGTCGAGGTATTCAGTGATGGCAGATGGTGCGATTGGCGCAGGGGCGCCGACCATTCCAACGTACTGCCGCGAGCGGCTGATATAGCCGTAGGCCTCGAGGATCTCGGCAGTCACTCCGTCGATCTCTGGCGGATCAGGAACAGCGAGCCTCAATCGCTCGTGCTTCCAGCGCTTCTTGTCGCTGCCTTCGCCTGCCCACTCCCGACCCCAGAGGTATGCCGCTACTGCTTTTCCGCAGTGGCCTTGGCCTTCTCCTCGACTCGTCGCGCGATATCAGTGGCGGTGCGCAGGGCAAGGAAGTAAACGCTGGCCATCTGGTTGATCAGCGCCACGCACAGCTCTGGGCTGTATGGGGCTGGCTGGCCAGGGTTCTCTTCCACGTCAACGCCGCGCCAGTCTTTGATCAGATGCTTCGCCGCAAGCTCGACAAACAGGTCGTCGTCGGTCTCCAGCTGAACGTCCGGGATAGCGCCAACACTGAACTCGGCCGTACCCACGCCGGCCTGTTGGTTGATCGAGGCCAAATGCCGGTTGATCAACGCCTGGTGCGACTTGTAGATCGGGTTGGCGATCGAGGCGACCAGGATCTCGGCGCCGGGGGCGAACTCGACCCAGCGCTCCCCATTGATGTCCAGCTCGGGCTTTTTCGCGATGGTGAAGGCCATGGTATTCCTCTGCGGTAAAAGGCCCAGCGCGCACCGCAGGGCGCGCCAGGCAAAGGGTTAAACGGTGACGGTTACAGCGCAGGTGTCGGTCTTGGTGCCGTCTGCAGCGCTGGTTGCCGTGATGGTTGCGCTGCCGACCGTCAGGGCCTTGACCAGGCCGGTCTCGCTCACACTGGCGATGGCCGGGGCCGAGCTGGTCCAGGTGACCTGCTGGCTGGCA
This sequence comes from Pseudomonas reidholzensis, assembly GCF_900536025.1. Lineage (GTDB taxonomy): Bacteria > Pseudomonadota > Gammaproteobacteria > Pseudomonadales > Pseudomonadaceae > Aquipseudomonas > Aquipseudomonas reidholzensis. The sequence goes on along the minus strand of NZ_UNOZ01000013.1, from coordinate 665,856 downwards.
CCGGCAGGGGTGACCACCACTTCCAGGTCTCGAGTTGCGCCAACGGCCAAGCTCACGGTGGCAGGGGTGACATCAACGGCAGCCACAACGACCGGCGCCGGCAGGCGGGTCACGGTCGGAGCAACGCGGCGGGCGGTGTAGTTCAGCTCCACCTGGATGATGTCGGTCGATCCGCCGTCCGGCCAATCGCCGGTCACTTCCATTTCGGGGATCAGGAAGTTGTAGCCGCCGTCGGCATTGCCGATGGTGAACTCCAATCTGATCGCGTCGTTGGTCTTCTGGGCCTTCCACAGCTCGTAGGCCATCTTCGACCAGCTGATGGTGATCGAGCCGGACGGGGTGAATGTGGTGGCGATGATGTTGCCGGGGTACGGGTTGCCGTTGCCGATGCACCGCTGGGTCTGCACCGCGTTGTCGAACTGCAGGCTGAAGCTGTCGACGCAGGCGTTGTCTTCACCCACCTGCACGCCGTTGATCTTCAGGCCGCTGACGTCCTTGAAGCTGAAGCGGCGCTGACTGACCTCGGACTGGGCGTTGACGATGAACGACGTGTTGTCGCCCTTGTCATCCCACGCGCGGGCAGCCATGGTCGTGGTGACCGTGATCTCGTTGTCGCCCGGGAAATCGAAGTTCATCGTGGCGACTTGGACGCCGCGGGCGATGGCCGAAACGCCGATGTCCGTAGCGTACGAGGCGATCGAGAAGGTGATGCGGTCGTCGCCCATGGTCAGAACGTTCGCCGCCCAGGCCTTGCCGAAGCACGAGGCCATGAACTCGTCCAGGGCGCCATAGCGCCACTTGGTCTCGATGTCGCCGCCAACGTCCACAGTGGTCTGGGCGGTGCCCTGCGACATGCGGGTGAAGCCGATTTCGTTGTTCTCTTCCGAGTTGAAGGTCGGCATCAGGCCGTTGCTGATACGGGTCAGCACGTTCCAATTGCCTGCCGGCGTGACGCCTGGGGTCACCTCTTTGATCCAGGCAAGCTGGACCTTGGCACCACTGGACATGGGGTGTTTCTCCTATCGATAGGCGTAAAAAAACCGCCATGTGGCGGTGGAGGTGGCGGGCTCAGTAGGCCCGGTATGGGATCGACACGTTGACCTGGTACCAGCCGTGTCCGTCGTCGCCTACCACGCTGGCTGAAACCGCGTAGCAGTCGAACGGCCCGGTCGGGTCGCTGTAGAACTCGAAGTGCTGCACCAGCGTGTCGGCAGCCTTGGCGATGGCCAGCGTGCCTTTGTAGGTCGGGACGAACAGCTGAATCATGATGATGCCGGTCCGGCGCACGCACGGGCCGATGCCGGTCTCTGGCGCGCTGGACAGGCCCGGCACATCCGCCAGCCTGGCCCATATCGGCTTGCCGGCGGGGTCGAAAGGCTGTGGACTGTTCGGGTAATCCACGCTGGCAGCGGGGATGCCGGCCCACTGCGTCATCCTGGTGGTGACGATGTTGCGGATCTGCTCGAAGGTCATTTGTTGAACGCCTGTGTCACGCCGTAGAAGGCGATGCCGTAAATACCGGCCGGCGCCTGCCGCGAGTGCCCGTCTTCGAGCGCACCGGCGTACACCAGGTTGTTCTGGATGTAGGTGACCGTGTACGGCTGCAGGCCCGAGAGCGCGCTCTCGCCGCTGGCCACCGTGTCGCGGCCGGTCTTGTCGTAGGCGTCGAGGGAGTAGTAGACCGGTGAGCCTATGCTGACGATGTTGTTGGCGACGAACCGGCCAGTGTCTACTGGTGCCCGCAGGACGATCTCGCCGAGCATCGCCAGGGTTATGGCTCGGTGACGCTCGGCCAGCGCCTCCTCGACAACGCCGACGAATGCCGTAGGCGGAGCGCTCCAGCCCCTGCCGCCGCGCTGCCTGGCCATTACGCCTTCCTCAACTGCAGGTCATGGTGTACGCCGGCAGGGTCACCGCCTACACGCACTACGCGATAGCCCTTGGCGGGCATGCCGAGGATTCCGACGTCGGCGCTGGTCTCCACCAGGTGACCGATATCAGGCCGGCCCGCCACCTCATTGGTCAGCGCGATGAGCTGGATGTCTCCGAACTTGATGTTCAGCCCATCCACGCGCTTCTCCTCGTACTCATGAAAGACTCCGCGCCCCGAGTAGATCACGGGTTGCGCTGTGGTTTCCTCGGTCACCGGGTCGAAGACTCCAGGCCCCATGTACTCGCCGGTGAATGCGGTCACCGACTCCGTGAAGACGTCATCGAAGAGCTCCCCGAAGATTTCCTGCATCTCGTCGCGCATAGTTCGCCCTTATGGTGTACCGGGCCTGACACCGGCAGTTCGCTGTTTCATCCCATCCGGCGCCGAGCCCTCGGTCTCCCGGGTAGCGGAGCAGAGCGCCAGAGTTGGCGCTGAACGGCTCACCCAGCGCCCGGGTCTGGCCCTGCATGCCGGCGTGGCTGTTGCGCACCTTCTCGTCTCGCCTGGTCTCCCAGTCCTTGACGATCGCCTCTCGTGGTAGCCCGCGCTCTACCAGCTGCTCGTAGACGCGGTCGCGGCCCGCGCCGAATGACTCCAGAGCCTCCGTCCTGGCGATCATCTGCGCATGCGTTTGGAGCAGGCGGTCGGCATAGCGCCCGGCAATCCGATCGGCGTCGGCCTGGGCCACCGGCCTGCCCTCCTTCAATGCCCTGAGCACGGTCGCGTCGAAACGCTTGTCGCGGCGCGTCCTGGTCAGGTACTTGCGCAACTGCTCGGCATCCCCGCTGCGCAGCTGGGTGCGCGCGTCTGCCACGTACTGGGCGAAGTTGCCAGGCAGGCCCACAGACCCGCCAGTGCGGCGGCCGGTCTGCTTGCTCACCCGTCCAGCGAGGTCGAGCGCGATCTGCCGCGGGCTTCGACCGGCCTGCAGGCCAGATGAAACCGTGACCCTGATGCCGTCGACTTGGTCCATGGCCATCTGCGCCTTCAGGGCGGCGATGTGCTCCGCCAGCCAGGACTGAGCGCCCGCGGCATTGACATCGAGCTCCTGGCGCCCCAGCGAGCTAGGTACGCTACTGACCTCGGCCTTCCCACCAGCGATGTAGCCAGAGCGGATCAGCTCCATGAGCGCAGCGAACACTCCCAGCGCCAGCACATCGCCCAGGGCCGAATCGTCGCGGGATGCGATGAGGCGCTCGATCTCGGCGATGGTTACCGAATCCAGAGTTGCCCGGATCTGATCCAGGTACGCCCTGGCCATGGCCGGCTCCATGCCCTCAATCTGCCGGATGAGCTCAGCCTGGTTCACACGACCACCACTGCCGGCAGCGGGCACCTCAGCACCATGATCGGCGCCAGGATGTCGTTGATGATTCCCACGACGGGCTTGTTGGGCTGGCCGTCGCCATCTTCCGGGCCAAAGAACTCGGTTTCCAGCGGCCCCACCTTGGCGCGTTTCACGGCCTTGGATGCTACATAGTCGGGGTTCAGGCTACCCGGCTTGACGAGTTCGCGCAGAGCGCCTTCGTAGGCGGCCTGCTCGACCTCCCGCGGCACTGACCCGGAATCGATTGGGTCGCCATTCCGGTCGGTTGCGCCGGAGCGCGGCCATTGCAAAGCCTGATCACGACCGCCAACCTTGCGCCCCGGGAAAGACAGAACGCATCCGGTAGTTGGCAGCTGGGTGCCCAGGCCGTCGATGTAGGCTGATGCCCGCGCCAGCGCCGCTTCCTTGTCGGCCTCAGTAGCAGCCGCCCAAGCGGCATTGCCACGGGCCAGGTGGTAGGCGTCAGCGCCCGCCACGGTACCGTAGTAGTCAGCCATCATCGCTCTCGAATAAGTGGGCGGCGAACCGCCCGGGTTGTTACTGGTGCTTGGCCAGCTCGGCCTGCAGTTCTTCCAGGGTGACGTCTTCGCCCACGACCACACCCTTCTCGGTGAGCTTGGCGATGATGTCGGCCTTGGCCTTCTCTTCGGCCTCGGCCAGGCGCTCCTGCAGGGTCTTGACGCTGGAGTTCTTGCCAGCCTCGATGCCCAGCGCCTTCAGTTTGGCGAATAGTTCTTCCTTGCTGAGCTCAACAGCCCCGCCACCTTCGACTACCAGCACGCCGGTCTCGACGTAGAACGCCAGATTCTGGCGATTGCTGTAGTCGACCCACTGCGGCACATCGATAGTGCCGCCAGGAGGCACCACGGAGCCGTCAGGTAGGCCGATAGGGGTCTTGCTATGGGTGTTGGTTATCTTAGCCATGCGACCCCCTTAGATGCCGTCGGTGTAGCGGACTTCGGCAGGACGGCGAACGTCCACGCCGCCCAGGCGGAAGATACCCGGAACTTCCCAGCGGATCGGGCCGGCCTGGTACACAGGAAGGAAGCGGTGAGGCATCGGGATGTGCATCTTCAGCACCGACGGGTCGCGACGGTAGCTGATCATGCGTGCAGTGTTGCCAGCGCCGGCGGTATCCAGGCCGTTCAGGCCCTTGATCAGCAGTGGGCGGCCGGTGGTGGCGGTGTAGACGTTGTTCTTCTGCAGGTAGGTGAAGATCGACTCCAGGCCCTGCTCGTTGACCTTGCGGGTGGCCAGCAGCAAGAACTTGCTGTAGGGCAGCAGCAGGGTGTCGGAGAACGCGGTGTACAGGGTTCCAGCCGCCTGGACGGTCAGCGCGGTGTTTACGTCGGCCAGGATCTGGTCGGCGGTCGCGGTGGCCCAGTTGCCGGTCACCGCGGTGCCGGCGGTAACGCCTGGGAAGTTGAACAGGCCAGAGAAGCCTTTCGACGAATCACCCAGCAGGGCAACACGGTCGACCATCTCTTCGTAGGCGCGGCGCGCAGCCATGGCGTCGTCGGCGGTCAGATTGATGCCGAGCATCTGCGCCTGGCTGATCTCTTCCAGGCCGTAGCCATAGCCGATACCGGCCATGTGCACGTTGGTTTCGAACTTGGTCCGCTCTGTACTTGCCAGCGGGATGTCATCGGCGTTGCCGTTGATCCAGTCTGCCTTGCCCACCTTGTCGGCGGAGTAGTAGGTGACGGTCTTGATCCACTCGGGGGCGGAGGTGTCGACCGGGATGAGGCCCGGATACTGGATGTCCGGGTATACGATCTCGTTGACCTGACGCTCGATGTACGAGGTCTGCGAGACCACGAAGCCCAGGGCGGCCTGAGCATCGAGGAGCTGAATCTGACGCATGGTTTCTCCTTAGCCCAGGCGGACTTGAGCGATTTGGTTGGCACCGGTGGTGCTGGTGTCGAAGCGTGCGTTTGCCACCAGGACGTTGTCCGTGGCCACGTTGGTCCACACGCCGGTAGCCGGTACGAAGTACACCGGGTCACCCGCGGCAACCTGCACAGAGGCAGTCACCCAGATGGCGCCCTTGGTCATGACCCGGGCGGACTCGTACTGGCTGTACTGGTTGGCCTCGGCCTTGACCGAGCGATCGCGGACGCTGATGCCGACGAGCTTGGCGGCAGTGTCGCCGGTGGTCGAAGCGCGGCCAGCCTTGTCGGCGGTTCCCTGGATGACCGGCACACCGAATGCCAGGCCGCCAGCAGCCTGAACGGTGCGGGAGATCAGAGTCTTCGGGATCATGTCGACGATCATGCCCGGCAGGCCGGCGCGGATGGTCGAGCTGTAGGTGGTTTGAACGGCCATTACTTGGCACCCCCTTTCCAGGCGTCATTGAGGCGAGATTCGTAGGCCGACTGGCCGTTGTCGCCCGGTTTGTTCGGATTGGCATCCTGGGCGCGGAAGTGGCTGCGCACAGGATCTTGGCCGGCGTCCTCGACCAGCAGGTCGAATCGAGCGTCGATGTAGGCCTCGGTTTTGCCTGCGATGGCTGCGTCACCCAGCCTGGCGATGACTACGGCCTTGCGAATCTCGGCATCGCCCTTGCCGGAGTAGTCGCCATCATGGATGGCCTTGGCCTTTCCGATCAGTTCGGCACGCGCCTGGACGCGCTTGTCGATATCGGCGTCGCTCAGCTGCTTGGCTTTCAGGCCGTCGATCTCGGCGTCCTTCTTGGCCAGCTCGCCATCTTTGGCTGCCAGTGCAACGGCGTGCGCGTCGGTCAGGGTTTTGATGTTGACGCCCGCGTCGGCCAGCTGCTTGGTCAGCTTGTCGATCGCCTGGGCGCCCTGGTCGGTGGTTTGAACGGACAGGCCATCAACAATGACCGTGCGCAGGGAATCAGCCATGTGATGGCCTCCTTTTGGGGGTTTGGGATCGTTGTCACCAATGCGAAGCTTCTCGCCGCCACGAGCGCGATGCTCAAGGCTGAGGTGGTTCATTTTCATAGGGCCGAGGTAGCAGTCGAAGCGCTCGCCCTCAGGGGTCTCTCCGTCTTGGAACACCACTTCGGCGCCGTAGCCCATGGAGAGCTCACGCTTACCGGCCTCGTAGTCCTCGATGGCCCTTGCGTCCATTAGGACCAGTGGCACCTTCACGAAATCGCCATCTCGGACCACCTCGCCCCCGGTCTGGCCAATGGCGAGGTCTTTCCAGTTCTGCGAGTTGACGCCCTCACCGCCCGGGTGTCCGTTGGTCATTGGCCGGTAGGCGTAGGACTGCATTGCGTCCTTGTGGAATACCGAGCTCTCGGGTCGGTACACCCTGACGATCGGCTTGTCACGGAGGCCGTGCTCGTTGTCTGGGTCGATCTCGGTGCCCAGGTAGTCCTGAATGCCGGTGCGAGCGACTCGGGCCTCGGCCACCAGGTAGCCGTCAGCCGTCCGCCGCACATTGGAAGCGGTGACAGAGTCTTGAAGAATCATGATTACCTCTGTGGCTCGTCCCTGAGCGCTCGGCGCGTTGGCCTGCTCATGATCTGCCGCTGAAGAATGTGGATGTGGTGGCGGAACTCGTCGGTGTCGTGAGGGCCCTCGTCCGGCAGTAACAAGAACTCGTTCCACGCTGCCGAAATTGCATCAAGCGCCCGCCTCTCCTGTTCGGTCATGGATCCACCCTCAAGAATTCAGGTCTTCGAATATTTCCGGCCCGAATTCGATCTTCCCGCGGTACGGCTCAACCTTGCTCAGGTCGAGATCGCCAGCAGCGTAGGTGATGGTCACGTGAGGCTGGTACTCCTCATAATCCCAGGAAGCCCCAGCCTCGCGGATCTGCATGTGTCGCCAGGCCAGATCGGAAGAGTTGAATAGCAGTACGACAGCGCCCTCACTGCCCAGGCGCTCGACCAATCGTGCGCCGCCCGGGGCGACGGTCAATCCACCGTCCTGACGACTTCCCCAGTCACCGCTTACCTTCATCCAATCCAGAGCCTGCTTGCTGTAGGCGATGGTGACGTGCAGGTCGTCGGTCGGCACGGTTGCCTCGAACCCTTGGGCTTTTGCCCATGCCAGGATCTCGGCACCGTTGGTGACCTTGCGCTGAACATAGAGCGGTCGAGGAGCAGCGTCGCTGATTGATGCGTTGCCACGGGCTGGCTCGACGCCCCACTCCTCTTCGTCCGGAAGTTCAGACCCGAACTCAGCGACCGCAGCCTCCAAGCCCGGCAGTACGCTCTGCTCGACCAGCAGCGTGGTGGCCGCCTTGCTCAGCGCGTCTTCGTGCCACAGCTTCGTTTCGCCAAGGATCTTGATCGTCTCGGCTGTCTGCTTGCTGATCTCCGAGCGCTCCTTCGCCGTCGGCTGCCACAGAGGGTTCCACACGTAGTGGATCTGGGCAGGCCTGGAGCCAAGCGCGGAGCGAATCAGGCAGTCATCGAGCAGCTTCAGTGCAGGCGTGATATCCAGCTCCTGCAACGCCTGAATGCGGTCGTAGTAGTTGCGCAGGTCAGCTTCACCAGTGGAGTTAAGGCCGGATGGTGACTGACCCAGTAAGCGGGTAGCGGGTATGTCGGCAGCGCCGGATACAGCCTGCAGGAAGCGGTCGATGATGTCTGGCAGCGTGCCGAAGCTCGCCGTCTTCGTCTCGTAGTCCTCTTCCTTGTCGAGCAGCAGCGTGCCGTTGATGCCCTTGGCAGTGGCTGCCAGAGTGATGCGCTCCAGCACCTGCTTCCGGTACCCGTCATCCTGCAGGCTCGACATGAAGTCCGGTATGCGGATAACGTCGACCTTGGCCTCGAACACCAGGCTGGCCACGTTGGCCATGGTGCCGTCCGACTGCTTGATTGCCTCGAACAGCGCCTGAAGCACCGAATCGCCCCAACCGAAGATGTTGGCCGGGGCCAAGTCTGGGTCTGGATGCTCGGCGCCGGAGAAGATCACTAGGCGAGACGGGTGAATCTCCAGCTGGCTATCAGCGAGCCGGTAGGCCTTTGGCTTGCCGAAGCGCTCCGACTGCGGGTCTTGCTCGATCTCGGTCGGCGAAAGCTGCCTGCGGTTCATCATCGCCAGGTACTTGAGTCCGCCTGCCTGGATTCGATCGGGGTTGAGCGGAAGAGATGTGTTGGTCTCGCCAGTGCCGATGAAGATGGCAGACCCACCGAACAGCCTTGCCCTGGTCAAGGCCTGCTTCACCTTGGCGCGAAGGTCCAGGCGGGCTTCCTCGGCCTCGATCTTCTCGATCTGCCCCTTGTCAGCCTGCCAGGCCCGCCAGCGACGGGTGCCGTCCAATGCCGGGATGTCCACGATCTTGCGAGGCAGCCAGGCCCCGCGGTACGCATTGACCAGCTGCTCGTCAGTGAGAATCACCGGCGCATATACCGAGCCCGATGCCTTGTCGCGCTCGGTGCCCAGGTTCGCGACCAGGTTCACCAGCTTGTCGCTGAGGTATCGGACTACGCCCATTAGGAAACACCTGCGAGGGAGTACTTGTTGATTGGGTACTCTTTGTGGATGAAGTAGCCGCCGGCGTCTGGCCGGTGGTCGTTGCCCTGCTTCTTGTCCGGCTCGCCGTTGTCGCCCCAGATCTGCTGCTCGAGGTCATCGGCGTAGGTCGGGCACTTGTCGGCGTTGATCCGGTACCGGCGCTGGCCGGCGGCGTTGCAGAACATGGCGTTCATGGAGTTGATGCGGTCTTTCACCGGCGGGTTAGCACCGGGCGCCGAGACCATGAAGCCGGCCTGCTTTAGCAGTGAGATGTCGGTCTCGCTGGCCCGGACGGACTTGCGAGAGTCGCCCGAGGCATCCGGATAGACCCGGATCTGTCGGGTGTTGCGGTAATCGCTGCCGTCATAGAGCCAGTAGCGCTCCTTGATCTGCTTGATCATGTCCGGCGTGTCGTAGCCGTTGATGATCTCGTCCACCGCGTGCGGCAGGCCCAGGCGCTTCACGTGCACCACTGCCGACATCTTGCCGACGTTGAAGTCCATGCCGATGAACAGGGGCTCGCCAGGCTGGATGGTCTCCTGGCTGCCGTTGAGCTTGCGATCGTAGGCGGTGTAGATCGTCCCCGACGTCAGGTTGACGAACTGGCCGTTCAGGTAGGCCATGATCAACTGCTCGGGGTACGAGTCCATCAGCGAAGGGATGTAGTCCGGCGGCAGGTTCAGCTCGTTGTCGAACGTGCTCGCCTGCACCAGGCCGTACATGCCGTTGAGTGCCGGCTTCTCGCGCAGCTGCTTCACGAACTGCTGGTAGACGAACTTGAACCCCTCGGGGGTGGTGGTCACGTCCACGCCGTTCTTGAGCCCGGCCACGTTGTAGCGCATCCGGGCGATGATCTTGCGCCAGGCCGTTTCAGCTTTCAGCTTGGGCAGAACGTCGAGCTCATCGACCAGGGCGTGCCCGATCTTGAAGCCGACGATGGTCTGGGGCTTCTCCATCGAGCGGCAGATGGTCGTGCTGCGGTACTGGCCGCCGCTGTAGAACTCGACCTCCTTGTCGCTCTCCTTCGTCTTGACCTTGAGGCCCCAGTCGAATGCGACCTCCTCGATGGTCGGGAAGAAGATGTCGCGGATCTGTGGGTACGTCGGTGCGAAGTAGCCGGAGTTGATCCTGGGCCATTCCCAAACATGCTTGCAGATGCCGGCGCAGCCTACCCAGGTCTTGCCTGAGCCGAACCCAGCGACGAAACCGCGGAACTTGTGCGGCATGTTGATGAACTTGGACTGCGGGACGTTAAGGGTTGGCATCTGGCTTCCTCGCGTCTCGCACAATCACCTCGACGCGCTGGGGCGCCTGTCCTTCGTCACCGTCTTCCTGTAGCCGCTTGATCTCTGCCCGCTTCTTCTCAATCTCCAGTCTCTTCAGCTCAGCATCGAGGTCAGCGTGACCAGCTGGCACGAACATGCCCAGGTGCCGGCCGATGTCGACCAGGGCACCCTTCTTGTCGTGCAGCTTGACCTTCAGTCCTTCCTTGCCCTGCGAGACCTCAGCGATCGCGCCGGCGGTGTCATCGTCTATGTGTGTCGAGTCGACCAGAGCCAGGCCGTGATACGGCACAAGCATCTCTCCCTCGCCATCATCGCCTTCGAATACCCGAACCTGTGTCTCACCCCAGCGCACCACCTTCCGGATGTCGCTGAAACCGATCTTGGCCAGTTCACGCAGAACCATGTCCTGGGTGATGGCCGTTCTCTCCGACCTCTCCCCCTGCCTCTTGGTCAGGTATTGGCGAACCTTGACATTTGTTAACAGGCGGGACGCTTGCTGGTCTGCCGTCTTAGGGCTGTATCCAGCGCGGATAGCGGCTTGCGTGGCATTCAGGTCTATCAGGTACTCGTCGACGAAGCGCTGCTGCTTTGCTGTCAGCGCCATAGAGAATCCTTGAGACTTGGTGCCTCGCTATGAGGATTGTTAATCGGCGCGCCACGAAGCGGCTCACCTCGATTTTGTGGCGCGGATCAGCCCTGGAAGTTGAACGCCTTGGCGACGTTGCCGCGGGCGCGCAGGATCAGCAGGAAGATGATCGCGAAGATGCCGGTATTGAACGGCGACACGATCGGCCACTCGCCGTAGAACAACACTCGACCGATGATGCTGAGCCACTGCTGCCCGAACAGAGACGCCAGACCAAAAGCCAGCAAGCTCGGGAAAAAGTGGTAGACCGAATTGCCCCGGCGGTACCGGAACGCAATCAGAAAGCAGATCGCCCCGCTGAACGTTGCCTGCAGCAGAGCGTAAATGTGGACTTCGTTCATTGCTGCCCCCTCTTGGGCAACAGGCCCCAGACGAACTGAGCCCATCGCGGAGCCTTGCCTGTTTGAATGGACTCCACCAGAGACATGGAGATCACGATGCACAACAGACCAGCGATGAAGGAGGCAATTCCCGACGTCTTCGTCCAGGCTTGGGCCAGGAACTCAGCAGCCCCGAAGTAGCCGCCGATCCACCCGACGATCAGGTAGCCGACGCGCTGCCAGTTGTTGATGTCCTTGGCGAAGAGCACGAAGAAAAATGCGCCGCCGAATGCGCCGATCACCGCAGACAGGTCAACGCCCGGAAGCATCGCAGCAATCGTGATGCCGGTGCCGCCTACAGCCAGCGGGGCAGCTGCAGTCGTGACTGCCGTGGTGAATGCTTCAGCCATGTGAGGTCCTTTCGATTCGGGCCTACCAAGGCCGGGGGCTTACCCAATGCATGCCAGTGGCTGAACTGTATAGGGCGAAGGTGATGATGCCGGCACTCAGGATGGTGCACAGCAGGGATATGCGATCCCAGTCGGCTTCTGGCTCACCGTCTCGGTGCTTCAGGCCCTGGATGATGAACAGGACGCCAAGGAAGATGTTTGCGCTGATGTCCCGGTGCATGGTGTAGCTGAGGAGCGCCATCGCGAAGGCGAGGAGACTCCAGCAGGTGGATCTCGACATCGCTTCTCCAATAGCAAAAAACCCGGCTCAATGGCCGGGTTCATTTGGGTGTTTGCCAAAGGCAAAATTATCAGGATGGCGAAATCATGCCACCAGCCGCACGGGAACGCAATAGGGCCTCAAGCGGCCCTTCGCATTTCGTAGATTGCTGCTGCCACCGGGCTAAGCGCCTCTTTGTCCAGATCCTCGCAGCACTCGAACCCCAAGCTCACGAAGCCGCCCCAGTCACGATCCCAATTCGACGACTCGAGCCTGACCCCATAGTGGGCATCCAGCCACGCCCGAAACCCCTCAGGAGAGGCCAGGGGGTCGTCGTTGGCCGACTGCCCGCCCTGGTGCATGTACCGGTACCGAGCCATGACGCCCTTGACCACGTACTCGAGCTTTTCGCGCTTGGCGGCGGTCATGCGGGGCGACCGTTGCATCACCATGATGAAAACCGATTCCTCGGCAGTCTCCTTGGTATCCACGTCGAGCCGCGGCGAGTACATGAAGTTGCCGAAGGCCTTCACGTGAGCAGTCAGCTGGCCGATTGCCGACTGCACCTGGCCGGCAATGACCTGGTGGGCGGCGTGGCCAGCGTGGCGCTGTTTCTCGGTGGTCTGCACCATGGCGCCCAGCAGGCCGAGCTGTTCGATGAATGATCCTTGGCTGTCCCAGGCTACGTGGTAGCAGTCGTGCCAGGCCTGGCGAGCGCTGTTCAATTGCATGGGCCGCCCTCCTCGCGCTTGCGCTTCGCCGCCGTGCGCATACCCCACACGATGCACAGTGAACCGAGGATCGCCATTGCCAGGAGCAGGACCTGGCCGGTATCAGTGGATGTCCAGGTCATGCTGCTTGCTCCTTCAGCTGTTTGATCTTCGCTCTGCACTCGGTCTTGAGCGCCTTGAGGTCCTCGATGGTGTACTTGCGGGCCTGATGAGGACCCTCCAGCCAATCCACCTTGTCGGCGCCGATTCGCCTTACCAGCCGGATGCGGTACTCGACAGCGTTTCCGGACAGGTTCCGGTTGCACTTCACGCACTGGCGGTGAACGTTGAGCGGCTCGAAGCGCAGTTCGGGGCAGGCGCCGACCGACCGATAGTGGCCGGCATCCCAGCGGCTACCGGTAATCAGGTCGTGGTCACTGGGCAGCGAGTCGCAGCTGATACACGGCTGGCTGGCGTCACGCAGCCGAATGAGTTCGTTGAACAGCGCCTGAGCCTCGCGCATGTGCTCGGATCGGCTCTTGAGCTTCTCCTTGCGCACCTGGATCTCGCGGCGATCGCGCTGGGCAATGGCCTTCCGCGCTACCTGCTGGTTCTCCGGCTTCTTCGCCAGCTCCAGGGCGCACTTCACCCCGCACGCTTTCTGCGTCGACAGCGATGGCCGGAACTTGCCGCCGCAGGCCTTGCAGGTCTTCTGCTTCACTTCCTTGAGAGCTACGCGCATGGTTCGGCCTCCTTGGCTTTCTGCTGCTCTGGCTCGAAGTCGCCGCGCAGGGGCATCAGGCTCGTCTCGGCGTACGCCACGCTGCGGACATCACCAGGTCGGGCACAGATCCAGCCAAGGGCCAGGGCCGTGTAACTCAAGCCATCAGGCCCCTTGAACGCTTCGCCTGGGGAAAGCTTGTGGAGGAGATCAACCACCGTGCCAGCAGGCACGCCGGGGACCGGGTAAATGGTCAGCGCCAGGTCACCTACGTTGAACTTGCTCATCAGTACCGCCCCTCCCACAGATCCTTCTGACTCCAGCGAACCTGGTGCTCGGCGCCAAACGCCTGAATCCACTCCAGCAGGCTCGCGCACTGCTTCACGCTGAGCTTGCTTGTGCGCTCGTACACGACGTCGAAGCCGTTACCGTCTACCGCTGGTATCAGTTGAGGCTGTTCGCCACTCTCACGCAGCCAGGCGGCGGTCAGAAGGCGCTTCCAGATCAGCACGTCCCACTTCTTGCCGGCGTGCTCTACCTGCTTGGCGATATCGCTCAGGCAGGCGTGGAGCTTCTTGTTCTGCTCGCCGCTGCGGTCCTGGTCTTTGATCACGATGACCTTGGGCTTGCCGAAGTCCTGGGCCTGAAGGTGGCCCATAAGCCGGTTGACGTCGGCCATGCTGTGCATCACGAAGTCAGTCATGGACTGCCTCCTTGGTCATGGCCGCGCTTACGATCAATTCAATGGCATCGCAGTAGCCGTAGATGTCCTGCACGTCGTTGTGGCCGTTGACGCAATCACGAACGGTCTCGCGGATGTTGCCGTCAACCTGCTCCATAACTCGATGCATGGCGCCGCGCAACACCTCATTCTCGGCCTTGAGCTGGTCGCGCTCGGCCGTCAAAGCGAACTCTCGAGTTACGGCCCTGCCGACCTCTTGATGCACTGTGATCTCCGCTGCGACGCCGGCCAGTCGAGCTTTTGCCTCCAACTGCTCGATCTCCGCGAGCAGGGCCAGGATCGCTTCCGGATTCGCAGCAGCGATGTACGCAGCATTGGCGCGGCACTGCTCATCGGTGTTCACGAGACAGTTGGCGAAAGCCTCGGCGATCCGGCCGCCCTTCTCGTGCGCCACGTAAGCGAACAGGACGTTTCCGTGCTCGTTGACGTAATCGCCATCGGTCACCCACCGACCTGGAGTTGCAGCCTCGGCCAACTGCTTCAGGTCACGCATCTTGTTGGTGTCCATCAGTGCTTCTCCTCGGCTTCCGCCAGGGCGGCCATTCGCTCTAGACGCTCATCCACCTGACGAACCAGGTCGGCCTGATCGGCTTCGTTGAACACAGGAACCGGCACGAACAGAACTCCATGCTCGGCATAGGTGCGCGCAGCTTCGAGAGCTCGGCGCATTGATACTGGAGTTGCGCGCATCATGGATTCGCCCCCTCCCCGGCCGGCTGCCCGGCGCGCTTGATGTTCAACTTGGCCAGCAGGCTCATTGGCTCTTCCTCATGAGTTCGGCAATGGCCTCGCGGGCCTTACGCTTGCGCAGGTAGGTATCTACGCGGATCACTTTCGATTCCTTGAGGCGCTCTTTCTCTTTGCGCTCCTTGGCGGCGTCGATGATTTGGCGGACCTCGGCAAGCTTTTCGCGGACCTTGGGGCTGACCTTGGCGCGCACTTCACCGGTGAGTAGGCCGGCAATGGCCTGACCGTCGCCGGTGATCGGCGCGATGCGCAGGTCGGCGAGGTACTTGGCACCGGTATCGTGGGTGATGAGCTGGGCGCGGACGGCGGACTCGATGGCCGTCACCCGGCGCCCGGCGTCGTAGCCCAGCGAGACCTCCCACTTGGCCGGCTGGTCTTCGGCGCGGGCGAAACTGACCAAGCGCTCGTAGGCGCTCATGAACGCCATCCGGGCGCCGATCTTGTCGCCAGCCTCAAGGATCGGAGCGGATGCGATCATGGCCTGGCGGATTTCAGTGGTGAGCACCACGGTCTCGTGCTCGTCACTGGCCGCCAGGGCGATGGACCATGCCTCGTCCTTGCCTGGGCGGGTGTCTGCCGCGTGGATGTTCTTGAGGACCATGCCGAGCGAAAGGCGCCCAGCAGGCTCTCTACGGCACGCACGCAGTGCGCCGATGATGACGCCAGGCTCATACGCCGAAAGGTCCTCAGCGATGAGCTGAGCGCCTCCAGCGCTGATTGCCTGACCCATCGCCTCGGCAGTTGCGCAGATGGCCACGGCCAGCTCGGCTTGTTGGTCAGAGGAAAGCATTGCGCTTACCTCCCTGGCCGTTGCGGATCGAGTCAGCCGCTTCCTGCGCCGCATTCATATTCGCCTGGGTCTGCTCCTGCTGGCGGGCAGTCGTGGCGTTCATCTGGCGATTGGTCACCCACTGGGTGTGGTAGGCCTCTGCCTTGGCCAGCAGGTCGCCCAGGTTGTGGCAGCCGTTGATCAGCTTGGCGTCGTTGATCCGCAGGTAGAACGCGGCGACATGGTGAGCAACCTCAATCCCGAGGCGGTCAATCAGCTGGCCCATCTGCCCGCCTGCCTTCGCATTCCATACCGGCCAGGTGTGATAGCGCTTGCGGTAGGCCATGGCGTAGTTGGCCCAGGCCTTGAAGGTTTTGCAGGACTGATCCTTCGGGCCTGGCATGTCCGCCGGGATTTCGCAGCGCGGCTCTTCGCCCCCAACAGGGATCAGTGCAACCACTTTTCCGGCAGGCTGGTTCGGCTCGTCCGAACCTTCCTGCGAACACTGACTGGTACCCTGATTGGTATCCTGATTATTGGTATCCTGATTTGTCGGATTTTTTTCCGACCTTGACTCGGATTTTTTTCCGACCATGCTCGGATTTTTTTCCGAGGTAGATCGGATTTTTTTCCGACCTTTGGTACCAGTAGGCGGGGTCGGATATTTTTCCGACCCATCCAGTTTCTGGTTCCACTCGGTGGCCTTCTCCGTCAGACGGAACAGCGTGATGCTGGACGTGCTGGAAAGCTCGATAAGTCCGACCTCTTCCAAGGCTTTCAGCATGCGATAGGCGGTATCAGGCTTGCCGGTGAGCAGCGGGAGCTCGTCGGTGATCTTGGCCTTGCTCAGGGCGAAGTAGATCCCGTCCGGCGTCTGCATAGGCTTGGCCCAGCTTGGGCAGCCGTAGACGAACGAGAACAGCAGGGCCTGCTGGGAGTTGAGCCCCCATTCCAGAGCTTTCACCTGGTTGATGGTGAGGGTGAACTGCATATCAAATACCCCTCTTGAGGACGGCGGTCAGCATCCGGTAGTAGCGCTTGAACCTCTCCGGTTGGTCGTCTTCAAGGCTCCAGCCCGGGTCGTGACACCAGCCGCAGGATTCGTCGCAGCTGTGGTTACGGCCTTCGTCGGGGAAGTGCTTCTTGATGATTGCCCGGGCTTCCTTGTTGATCGCGGCAGCCTTGGTCAGGAAGCGGCGGCCAGCAGTAGGCGCTAGGTATACGGTGGTTTGTTGGGGGATGATGCTCATGGCTCCTCCCGCTCGATCATGGAGCGCAGATCGCGGTCGAGGTCATGGACCGGCGTCCAGTCGTGTCCGATGTTCATGTGCACGGACACGAACTCGTTGCTCGGCTGGTCTACCTTCTTTCTCAGCCAGGTGTAGAGGACGTGCGTCTCGGTCAGGACCTTCTTGTCGACTTCCAATTGCTCGCAATAACGACGGAATCGCTCGTTCTCAGCCGCCAACTGGTCTCGCTCCGCCTCAAGCCTGGCGATCGTTGCGTAAGCCATCTGTTCGCGCTGCGTGGGCTTTCTCATGCCGCACCCCGCACGGCCTTGTCGTGGGTGTGCAGGCCGTCCCAGTTCTTCTTCATGGGCAACTGGCCGGCCAGGTACAGCTCGTACAGGCGTACGGCGCCCTTGCGCAGAAGCACAGGCGTGAAGGAGATGAACGGGTCTTTGCCGTGCGGTGCGACCTCGTGCTGATGCTCGGTCATGTACTTGTCGCGGGCGTACGAGCCGACGCGCCATCGGGTGCCGGACTTGCTCTCGTTGTAGAGCCAGTTGCGGCCTTCCAGGTAGTGACCGATCTGCATGACGTTGACCCCATTGAGGCCCTTACAGAACTGGGTGGCGGTCATGCCTTCCTTGAACAGGTTCTCGAGGTGCTCGATCTTTGTGGCCTGGGCCTCGACCTGGACGGTCAGCAGCACGCTGGCCTTCTCCGACTCCAGCGCCATCTGGAGGATTTCCAGCTTGCTGAGGTCGGCGGGCGCGGCCGGCGCTGCCTTGGCGAGGCGCCAGAATTCTTTGACCAAGCGCTTTTTGAACTCACGGACGATGGCCGTGTTGCGCATGTAGGTCAGCAGCAAGGTCGCCTGCTGCTCGTTCATCAGCGCGATCTCGCGGGATTGCATACCGCCGGCGGTCTCGAAGGGTTCGATTTGGAATCGCACCCCTCCAAACTCGCTGAAGTCGGCCTGGTACTTGCGAACCAAGGCAATCACGCTGGCGTGCTCGTTGCCGGTTTCATGAGCGATGGTTTCGGTAGTGGTAACCGCCTCGCCGTCGACGATGGCCACGATTGGTGCTCGCGCCACGAAATCGTGGTTCGCATTTTGTGGCGCGGCCTTTGATAGGGCCTGTACACTGGTGGTCTGCATATGCATAATTCACCTCAGATGTTTTGTGTTTTGCAGAGAGCCGGGCCGCGAACCCGGCTTTTTTTGTCTCTGCGATTTGGCGTCCCTTATGAGGGACCGGCGCCTGGGTCCCTAATTAGGGATCAGGCGGTTACCTCGGCGCCGCGAACGGCACCACGTTGCTGCTCTTGGGTTTTCCCCGCTGACCGAGGACGTGCGTGGCCTTTTTCAGGATCTGAGCGGCCAGCTCGTCGGGGCTGATACCGACCTCCTCCGCCCAAGCCTCCAGATCCGCGAAGTCATTCCGGCGGAACCTGGCTACCTCTACGTCGTGCTGCTGGACTGCTTCGTTTGCAGGCGACATTCGTCCTCCCCTAGACCTATTCAGGCCCTGGCCTTTTTCTCGTTGATCAGCGGCAGATGGCCGTGCTCTTTCTTGAATGCGAGCGCGGCCAGGATGATTTCCCGGGCCAGCACGCTGTGCTGCGCTTTGAGCTCCAGGGCGTACCCCTTCAGCTCGTTGAAATCCTCGTCATCCAGACGGACCTTGACCTGGTGGTCGTGGCGGTGTGCTTTGTCGTCATAGGCCATCAGGTGTACCCCTGGTTGCTACGTGGTCAATCGGTTTGGATGACAGGGACTTCGTTGCCCTCTTTTAGGCCCCATCGAGGGCCTTTTTATGTCCTACCAGGCCCAGCACAGGCGCCCTGTGTCGCATTTGTCTCAATTGCTCCTGGATGGCTAGTGATCGACTCATCTCCAGGTACTCGTCGGTCGATCTTTCCAGGCTCCAGCCGAGGTCGGCAGCCAGCTGTCGAACCTCAGCCTTCACCTCGATTGGCAGCAATTCGAAGGTGGTTTCAGGCATAGGCCCTCCATAGGGGCTTCAGGCCGTCTTATCCTGCTCACCGGCGCCGTTCAGTTCTCGGAGCAGATCAGCAGCGCCCAGGCGACGGCCGAGGTTGGCCAGTTCGTGCACGTAGGTGGCCAATTGCATGCCAGCCATACGGGCTTCCATGCGCAGCTTTCGAACCTCTTCAGGCTTCCAGCGCGACTTGATCACTTCGCTGCGTTTGTTGGCGGGGTCCAGGTGCATTCAGGGATTTCCTTGTGATTGAAAAAGGGTTAAGCGGCCGACTTACGAGCTGGGATCGGGCGAATCTCGTTCGCCTCAATGTGCCCGTCGTCGTGCAGAGTGATTCGGATGTCCCGTTTTGCTCGGAACATTTGGGAGACGGCGCTTTGCTGAATCCCCAGAGCCTTGGCGAGGTCGCTCTGGGTTCCATGCCCGGCCAGGTATTCCTCAAGGGAAACAGTGTTCATCTGGTCTGCCTCATAGGGGTTTGGTCGGATATTAGCACTGCTGTTTTACAATATTCAAGGACAAAGAGTAGCAGTGCTGTTTGCGTAAGAAGCAGCGGTGCTACTAAATCACGCGCATGAAGAAACCGATCAGAACCCCTCTGTCTGCCGAACAGCTCGCGGATGCGAAGCGGCTGCACGACATCTACAAAAAGCGCGCCAAGGAATCCAGGGAAGATCCATCCAGGCCAGTCCTCACTCAAACCGAAGTGGGTGAACGCTGCGAGTGGAAATCACCCCAGAGCACCGTGAGCCAGTACATGACGGGGAAGGTCGCACTCAATCTTGAGGCGCTGGTGAAGCTATCGGAGGCCCTGGACTTTGAGCCGGCCGAGGTCAGCCCAACGCTTGCGGCAGGCATCCGCCGTGCATCTTCGCCTGCTCACCCCGATCATGAGGCGCCCGCGGCGAACTCCCCCCTACCGGTGTCTGCCGATGTTCCTGAGTCGGAAGACGATCGTTATGCGTTCGTGCCTCAGTACGACGCCAAGGCGGCAGCTGGCCTGGGCAGCGAGAACCCTCATGTCGAGATCCGTTCGACTTTGGCCTTCAAGCGCGACTGGCTGAAGGTCAAAGGCGCCAAGGCCGATCAGCTGATAGTCATCTACGCCGAGGGCCAGAGCATGTGGCCGACCATCAATGACCGAGACGTACTGCTGATTGATCGGTCCCGCGTTGAGCCGGTCGACCGCCAGGTTTTCGTATTAGCTGGCGTGGACGGGGCGATCGTGAAGCGACTGATCCAAGGGCCGTTCGGCAAATGGATCCTTCGCAGTGACAATGACGACAAGGATCAGCATCCCGATCGTTATTTTGTGCGCAGTGATGAGAACGAGCATCGGATAATTGGCCAGGTGATCTGGCGCGGTGGTGACCTCTGATGCGGCAAAAACGCCGTACTGGGTCGCATGGAATCTAAAACACAGGGAGTCAATCAATGCCTCGTCCGTTCCAAAGATTCGTCCTCGCCGCATTTGTCGCCCTTCTGGCCGGCTGCGCAGGAACCCCCTTCACTTTCGGCCAGGCCAGCCAGGTTAAGGTCGGCATGACCGAAGATCAGCTCTACGAAATCATGGGCAACCCCTACATGGTCACATCCAGGGAGGAAGGTCAGATGTGGATCTACAGCCACGCAACCGCCTTCAGCGGTGCCAAGTCCTTGTCGTTTGAGACCAGGGACGGCAAGGTCACCAAGGTTCCGTACATCCCGAAGAATTACATCGCGAAGCCTAGCCCGGACGAATGAGCCCAGGGAGAACACCGAAGCCCGCCATTGAGCGGGCTTTTTCATGCCTGCGTGATGGCTTCTGAATGGGGTGGTAGGATTGCAATTTCTCAGGACGAGCCACAATGCGCAAACACCTCCTTCTCGCACTTCTCGCTCCAACGCTTTGGATGAACGCAGCCTTCGCCGACCCGACATACATTGAGAAAATGTCGGGACTTACTGCCGTCTGCACTATCGATGCGATCTCGCAGCAGCTCGAAGTGAATTCTGCCGCCAGAAAATACGGGGAGGGCAGCAAAAAATGGTCGGATGCATTCCACCATCGCCTCAGCGTTGTTAGGTCCTGTGCTGATGACGCCAAAAACAAGGGGAAGGTCCTATACAAGGCAGAGGCTGAGCGGCTCCCAGCCCTTAAGCCAGAGCTGGCCGAAATGTACGTCTCCTGGCTCGGATATCTCGATCATCTAACAGATGAGGATCGAGACTCCTATCAGCGCGCCTACGAGCTTTCGGCGAACCGACTGAAGGCTAGCGTAGACGCCATCTAGCCCGCCCCTTCTCAAAGATGAGCCCGCCATTGAGCGGGTTTTTTTGTGGCGCTCGAAATAAATAACAGCAGTGCTGTTGACTCATCAATAACAGCAGTGCTACTTTTGTTTCACGCAGTCACCGAACAGGGACTGCGGAGGCCCTCAAGCCTCACCGCTCTTTCACATTGATGGGAACCTCGCGGATCGATCCCGGCAACGGTACAGCGCGAGCAATAAATTCGATCCCCATGCCAGCTCTGGAGCTGGCCAGCTCGAAGCCATGCGGCGCGCTCCCTCACTGAAAGCGTCAAGCGGGCCAAGGGTTGAGCTGCAAACGCTCCCTGCCGGGTAGCCCTCAGAACGGGCTGATGCACTGGTACAGCGGGCCACGCCGGAGAATCCGGTGGAGGCTGCAGCAAGCAAGACCACGTATTCACTGAAGCACCTGGGCGACCGGGTGCTTTGGGAATCCACTGGAGAAAGACCATGAGCGTGAAGATGGTTGTTGAAAGCCACATCCGCACGGCCCGCATCTGCCGGGAGCGTTACTCGACCATGAGCCAAGTTGATTGGTTGGTAGGTGGGGTCCTGCACTCCCTGAAGCATTCGATGGACGTCACCAAGGACAGGCCTCTGTTCATCCACGAAGCCCGCACCTATGTGCAAGAGCTGGAGAATGCAGGCCAGCATGACGCTGCGGTGAAAGTGGCCGACTGGATCGAAGAACAGTGGGTATGACAGACGATTCCCCGGTGCGCCTCAAGCGGGGCGCATCAAGGGGAATCCACTGGAGGTATTCACCGTGTTTAGCATGACTGTCGGGAAAACTTACAAAACCAAGAACGGCTCAAAGGTAACCATCGAGCACGACAAGGGAGATTTTCAGTATCCATTCTTCGGGCGGATCATCGGCGCTGACGGAGCAATCGACCGCATAGCTTATTTCGCCACGAATGGTAGCTACGACCTCCGTTCAGCCTCTGGTTACAGCATCGAGTCTGAGGCCTGAACAACCAGCGCCACGACAGCCTGTCGCTAACTGCCCGATGCCCTGCTACCCATCGCAGGCTGCATCGGAGTGTGATCTGAATGCGCAGGCTGATGCGCGATAACTGACCAGCACCCATACCGGTAAAGCTTTCAGCCGGAGAGGAGCGTGGCGACCACGGCTCAGGCTCTGATCAAGGTCAGGACAGTCGTAAGCCGGAGATCAGCGCCGGCCAGATCACACCCCGATGCAGTTTTCATCGATTTAAAGCGCATCACGGTGAGCCTTATGCAATTTAAGGCGCACCACAGTAAACATTAAACGACGTACACGCAGGCGAATCCGGGGCCTACCCGGCCAGACCAGATGCATGTGAGGTAGCGCTCACCGCCTGCACCCTTTCCCTTCACTTCGACCGCATTGGCGGGTGCCAGGCTGGCTTTTCACGCCCAGTTTGGTCACTGCGCCTGGCGCCCGACCAATGCGGTTGGCTATCGAGGTTAACGCAATGACCAAACCAACGGGTGGGCCGGCATTCCCGGTCACCATCAATAATCGCGATACAAACCCCGCCACTGGATTTCTGGGTGAGGAGATCAAGCCGCACAGCTTCTCAACCTACTCGGGAATGACCTTGCGCGACTACTTCGCGGCCAAGGCGCTGGCGGGCCTTGCGGCCAACCAGTCGATGATCGACAGCAACGACAGCAAGGCAGTCCGCTATCTGGCTGACTGCTCTTATCAGATTGCCGACGCCATGCTCATCGCCCGGGTGAAGCCATGAGCGGCTGGATCAAGTGCTCTGAGCGCATGCCTGAGCTGCCCAGGGGCGGCGGCAAGGCCTGGGTAATCGCCTACACGCCAGCACGAAAAGCGCAGAGCGCCTTCAACGGCGCCCGCTTCCTCTACTGGAACGGCATTGACTGGCGCTACGGGGATGGCTCGCGCTTCGAGCACCGCGTGACTCACTGGCAGCCGCACCTCACTCCACCCACCGAGTAACCCACCACCTGGAGGCGACCATGGGCGCACTTCGAGCAGCACAGTTTGAGTACGACAACCGCCTTCCAGGCGAGCACCCGGACGATGTGCCGGAGCGCCTGTGGGTCGACGATGGCATCGCTGAGCTGATGGCGCGCCGCGATGTGGTCTTCCAGCGCCGGATGCGCCCGAAACAGGGTGTCACCTATGAGCGCTTCGCCCAGGCGGTGGATGAGTTCGTGATGGGCCAGCTTGGTCTGTCGGGGATCAGCAACTCTGTGTTGGGCCGCCTGGTCCTCGCGGCGCGCAGCAAGGTCACCGGTGATGCGGCGGCCGCGGCCGAAGAGATCTTGAGCGTGGCCAGCCCCGAGGCGGCGCTGCAAGAGATCGCCCGCCAGCTACTGACCCCCTTCGCCAAAGAAGGAGTTCTGGCCCAGGCAGAGGACGCGCAATGAGAAGCCCCCATGTCCTGATCGACGAAGAGCTCGACGCCATGTCGCACCCGGGTACAGATCTGACCTGGAACGTCATGGTGCAGAAGCTCCTCACCGAAATGCTGGCCGACCAGCGAATCACCATCGAAGAGTTCAACCACTACTGCGGGCGCCTCAACAAGATAGTTGATGGGCGCAAGGAGGTTGCATGACCACGCCAATCGTGAAGACGCTCATAGACGAGCAGGTTGCCGAACTGTCCGAGGCCCAGGCCATGCCGGCCGACCGGGTGCTGATGTTGTTCAAGGGCCCAACTTTCGCGGCCGCGGTGCGCCAGGCTGAGCTGGCCAGCATCGAGAACCCGCTGGCTTGGTCTTGCCGTGCGTGTCTCTGCGGCGAATGGACGGTCGGGTACGAGGTGCGGGCATGAAACTGGTCGGCTGGAAAACAGGCTGCCCAGCTGACTCAAGGGTCGTTCAGGTGTTGCGCCAGCTTGATAACGGGCAGCGCATCCAGTGGAAATGCCGGTTTCACAGCTTCGAAGAACGCTGGGCAACTCACGACGGGATCTACATCGACGGCGTATTGGGCTGGAGAGATCTGAAATGACCAGCCACCAGCGCGCCCGCCGCGTAGCCACCTGGCGCGGCTCATTCTTCGCCCTCACCTTCTGCACCGGCTGGCTCCTCCTGAGCGCCTTGGCCGGCACCATCACTTCCTGAATTCACACCCGAGCACGGCGGGCCTTCGGGATAACCGTACCCCTCGCGGGAGCGTAAGCGGTGAGAGCGCGCAACCATCCGCCGCAGCCAGGGCGCCCGCCCTACTTCACGAGCGTGACCTGGCATTCCCCTATTCAACTGACGGCGCCGGCCTGGCGCGAGGTTTTCCAATGTCCGCACAAACCGAACTGGCCGTTGTGCCGCCGAAAGAAACAGCCCTGCAGGTGTTCCAGGCCCCAAATGGCCTCGACCCGTACCTCAAGCATATTCGCGACCAGATCGACACCTTCGTGCCGGACGTGAAGACGGCCAAGGGCCGCAAAGCCATCGGTTCTATCGCCTACAGCATCGCTCGTTCGAAGTCCGCGCTGGACGACCTGGGTAAAGAGCTCGTTTCGGAGCTGAAGGAAATCCCGAAGAAGATCGACGCCGAGCGCAAGCGCATGCGTGACACGCTCACCGCGTGGCAGGAAGAAGTCCGCCGTCCGCTGACCGAGTGGGAGGAAGCTGAGGCGGCGCGTGTGTCCCGGCATGAGCAAGGCGTCGCGGCCATCAAGGCCGAGGGCATCGAACTGGGCCTGCTGGACGCAGAGGATTTGCTGACGCGGATCGGCCGGGTCGAGGCCGTGGCTCTGGGCGACACCTGGGAAGAGTTCGACGCAGAGGCTGGCCAGGTGAAGGACCAGGTGCTGACTGCGCTGCGTGAAGCTCTGACCGCGCGGCAGAAGTACGACGCCGAGCAGGCAGAGCTGGTCCGCCTGCGCCGCGAAGCAGATGAGCGCGCAGAGCAAGACCGGATCAGGCTGGCACAGGAAGCCGCCGTCGAGGCTGAGCGCCAGCGCGTTGCCCGGGAGCAGCAAGCAGAACGTGACGCGGCCGCCAAGCGCGAGCAGGACCTGAAAGACCAGGCTGCCGCGCAAGAGCGCGAAGCCGAGAACCAGCGCCTCCAACTCAAGCTGCAGGCCGAGCAAGCCGAGCGCGCCAGGGTGCAAGCCGAGGCCGACCGCGTTGCCACCGAGCAGCGGATGGAGCAGGAGCGCCAGGCCGCTGCCCGCCGGCAAGAAGAAGCAGCCGAGCAGGCGCGCCAGGACGAGCGCCGCCGCGCTGATGCCGCTGCCGCCGAAATCGTCCGGCAGCAAGAAGCCCGCGAGGCCGACAAGGCGCACCGGGCCAGCATCAACCGCGCCGCATTGGAAGCCTTCTTGGCCGAGGGCATGCCTGAGGCCTGCGCCAAGCAAGCGGTCACCCTGATCGCCCAGCGCAAGATCCCGAACATCGCCATTTCCTACTGAGGTCGCCATGAGCCAGGCAGTAGCCATAATCTCGCAAGACATTTACGCGCAGCGGAATCAGTTCGCCAACGTGCTGACCGACCGCTCGCTGAACTTCGAGCGCGAGGCCGAATTCGCCATCCAGGTGATTACCTCGAGCGAGTACGCCACCAAGATTGCAATGCAGAATCGGCAGTCGGTGGCTAACGCGATAACCAACATCGCCGCCATCGGCATCAGCCTGAATCCGGCCAAGAAGCAGGCCTACTTGGTTCCGCGCGACGGCCGCATCTGCTTGGACATCAGCTATATCGGCTTGATGGACCTGGCCATGTCGACCGGCGCCATACGTTGGGCCCAGGCCGAACTAGTCTACGCCGCCGACGCTTTCAGCCTGAACGGCTTTGACAAGCCGCCAACCCATTCCTACAACCCGTTCGCGAAGGACCGAGGCGAGGTGATCGGCGTCTACGTGGTCGTGAAGACTGCCGACGGCGACTACCTCACCGAGACCATGAGCATGGAGGACGTGAATGCGATTCGCGATCGCTCCAGCGCCTGGAAGGCTTGGGTCAGCAAGAACAAGTCCTGCCCGTGGGTTACAGACCCGGGCGAGATGGCCAAGAAGACCGTGGTCAAGCGCGGCTACAAATACTGGCCGAAGACAGAGCGCCTGGAGCAGGCGATCCACCATCTGAACACGGACGGCGGCGAGGGCTTGGCCAGCCTGTCGGGATCAGCACCCACCGATCCGGAAATGGTGAATAGCTGGATCGCTCTGGCGCAGAAGGCCGGCAGTCTGGAGGCGCTGACCGACGTGTACCAGCAGGCCACGGCCGCCCTGAAGCAGGCCAAGGACGCAACTGGCCACGCCCGATTCAAAGCAGAGGTGACGAAGCGCGCCGACGCACTCAAGGCCCAGGCAGCGCCCATCGAAGGTGAATCTGAGGAGGTGTTAGATGGAGCAGCGTAGCGCTGAATGGTTCGCGGCACGCCTTGGGTGTGTCACCGCGAGCCGAGTTAAAGACGTGATGGCCAGCGGCAGGGGCGGCGCGCCGTCAGCTACCCGTAAGAACTACATGATGGAGCTTCTGTGTGAGCGCCTCACCGGTCAATCGGGCGGCGCCGACCTTTCCCGCAATGCTGCAGTGCAGCGCGGCGTAGAACTTGAGCCTTTTGCGTGCATGGCCTACGAGGCTGACAAGGGCCTGATGGTGGCTGAAACCGGACTGGTCATGCACCCGACCATTCCGGGTTTCGGCGCTTCGCCGGACGGCCTGGTCGGAAATGATGGCGTGCTGGAGATCAAGTGCCCGAACACAGCCACCCATATCGCCACAATGCAGTCCGAACGGCACGACCCGCAGTACGAGTGGCAGATGCTGGCTCAGATGGCCTGCACCGGCAGGTCCTGGGCAGACTTCGTCAGCTACGACGACCGCCTGCCTGAGCCGCTTCAGTATGTGTGCCACCGCTTCGAGCGAGATTTCAAGCGCATCCGCGAAATGGAGGCCGAGATCAAGGCGTTTCTGGAAGAGCTCGGCGACCTGGAGAAGGAAATGCGCGAGCGGATGAAGGAGGCAGCATGAACCCATCAATCGACCTGGAGGCCGCACAAGCGGCCTTCCTTGCCTCTGGAGGAAGCATCATCGTTCTCGACGGCTTCCAGTACGTACCGCCCCGGCCACACCGCGACATCGAGGTGATTCGGGCGGCGCCTGAGAAGAGTGAAGATCCGCGGCTGGCCCGCAAGCTCTCGCAGATCTCGGAAATCAGGCGACTGGCCAAGACCATGACCTCCCAGCAAGTCCACGAGGCCACCGGCTATTCCAGGCAGACCCTGTTCCGCCTGGCCCGCGAGGGCAACTTCGTATACCGGCGAGCGGAGCGCAAGCCGCGCGACGGAGACAAGCGCGAAGCTCAGCGACAGATCCAGCGCAATCAGAAACGTATCGACGAGCTCAAGCTGGTAGAGCGGATCTGCGCCCTTCGCGATGTGGGCCTGAATCGCAACCAGGTAGCCAAACAGATCGGCATCAGCTACGGCGCCCTGACCAACATCGTCGAGCGAAATCAAGTCGACTTCCCCCGGGTGTTCGTCAAGAAATGAAGCGCATCAGCACCCTAGTCCGCCAGCGCCGCCGGCAAGAACAGTTCCACCTGCCGCCCAGCGGCTTATCGGAGCAGCACCATGCAGAAAGCACCCTCTGGAGTCGTAACCCTGCCGGCCTGGATGAATCGGCCGGTCAAGAAGCTGTACATCACCCGCAGCGGCGGCCAGTACCGGCCTGACGATGTGGCCCTGGCCTTCGCACTCAGCCTGCGCTTCGATGACAGTGCGGATGCGATACGCGGGCTGGCTCGACGCCTGGTCGACAAGGTCTGCCTGGAGCACCAGCCAAACCTGAAGCGCATGGCCCGCGAGCCGGATGACGCCAAGGTGTTCGACGCCGCGATCAAGATCGTCAACCGGGTATGCGACCTTCTGGATATCGGCCCTGGCACCAGCTTTGTGCGCAATGGAGGCGATGATGGCTCTGACGCCGAAGCAGCGTGACGATAAGCGCAAGGAGAAGGAAGCCAAGGCCGGGATCGAAGAGCTGCGCATGAAAGCCCGCGCTGGCACCCGCCAGGCCCTAGCCGAGATCATGGAGTGGGCCGAGGTAGAGGAAAACGGCGAGGCCATGACCCTGCTGATCCACCGCATACATGAGCTAGGGCCTGAAGCGGCCCGCCACTTCCTCAGCGCACCGCGCCACGAAATCGTTGTGTCTGATTTTGTGGCGCGCCGGCTCGACCAGTTCCGCATTGGTCGGGAGCTGCGCGCACCCGACCTGCTGCTCGGCGATGACCCAGACGACACAGGCATTCTTCTGATCGCTCAGCGCGCCTGACCAACCCTATTTCACTATGCCGCATCCAGCCATGGAGGGCGGCGCCATCCTGAGGATCACTCATGAAGCCTGAAATGATCACCCTGAAGCACGGCGACACCACGATCAAGATGCCGGCTTCCTCCCTGGCGAAGCTGGCGGTCGCCAGTGTGTTTGCCCAAGTGCTGCCGCCAGCGGCCAACGTTCAGCCAATTGGCAAGGCAGACATTCCTGCCGTGGGCCAGCCTTGGCCGGGCCAGGGCGGCATCAATGGCGGGTTCATCCCGGTGCACGGCGATGTGCCAGCGCACTACCTGATCTTCGCCGACCGCGATGTCGGTGAGCACGAATGGGGTGGCCGCAGCACCGAGTCGAAGGCGGTCAGTCGACACGACGGCAAGGCCAACACCGACACCCTGATCGCCGAGGGCGGCCACCCTGCTGCCGAAGCCGCTCGAGCACACCAGGCTGACGGCCACGCCGACTTTGACCTGCCGGCCGCATCCCAGCTCTACCAGGCATGGGTTCACGGCCTGATCACCGAAGGGGCGTACTGGAGCAGCTCGCAGCGCTCGGCCTGTTGCGCGTTCACCATGCTCTTCGCTGGTGGCTATCAGGACTTCTACGGCAAGGGCATCGAGCTTCGCGTCCGCCCCGTCCGCAGATTCTTCATTTAATCCTTCATCCATTCGACCAAAGGCGCATCAGCGCCTTTTTTGTTGCCTGCACACAAGGAGCATCACATGAGCGCAGTTGAGAAATCGGCAACCCCGGCTATCGGCCAGGCATACGGCGGCGGCTTCGTCACCGGCATCACCCGCGACCCGGCCACCGGCGAGCGTCACCTCTGGATCACGGCCGGCGCCGCCCATGAGCTGAAAGGCGCCTGGGGCGAGTTCGGCGCGAAGATCGAAGGCGCCGACAGCTTCACCAACAGCCGCGCCAACACCGAGGCAATGGCCGCCGCCGGAAGCGAGCTGGCCAAGCAGGTTCTGGCTCTGGAGATTGGCGGCTTCACTGACTGGGCGATCCCCGCCCGCGACGTGCAGGAGCTGCAGTACCGCCACTTCAAGCCGACCATCGAAGAGAACTGGGCCGGCCTGCGCAATGGCGACAACCCACAAAGCGAGCCTGTAGGCCTGCTGTATAGCGAAGAGGATCCCAAGCAGACCGCGCATGAGGCCTTCCAAGAGGGTGGCGCCGAGGCGTTCCGCGACACCTGGTACTGGTCGTCTTCGCAGCGCTCGGCCATTTACGCGTTCAACATGGACTTCGGTGCTGGCTTTCAGCACGGCCACGGCAAGAGCGGCGAGCTTCGCGTCCGCCCCGTCCGCAGCGAGCTCATTCAGTAATTCAGTCATTTAACCGGCCGCTTGCGGCCGGCCGCCCACGGAGGGGCATGCCATGGCAATGCACACTGAGCTTTCCATCTACAAGGCCGCCAGCGGCCTGTTGCAGATGGCCACGAACCTCACCAAGAACATCCCGCGCGAGCTGAAGCAGTCACTGGGCCGGCGCGTGATCGACGAGTGCGTTGACGTGCTCATGCTCATCGCCCGGGCGAACGCTGCCCAGGACAAACGACCCCACCTGACACAGCTGGTTGAGAAGGTGCAGGTGATCGAGCTGCTCATGCGGTTGTTCAAGGACAGCCGCTATATCAGCGTCCCGCAGCACGCAGGAACGATGGAGGTCACCACCTCTATCGGGAAGCAGGCCAACGCCTGGAAACGCTTCACCCCATCCGCGCCCGCTGCCTGAAGGTTACGGCTTTCTGGCCTGTGCGAATTGAATCTGGTCGTGCCGCTGATCTGAGATCACCGCCATGTGCAGCATGGATACCGCCGGTCTAAAGCGTCCGTTTAGGTCCAGCACAGTTACCCCGATGAGCGATCGCCGGGGCGACGTAGATAGCACGACCGGTCGCAGCGCTCGGCCAATTACGCGTTCAACATGAACTTCGATGATGGCTATCAGAACAACAACGACAAGAACAACGAGCTTCGCGTCCGCCCCGTCCGCAGATTCGAACCCCTACCCGTTCAGCGAACTGGTCCAGGCTTACTACGATTGCCGGCGCTCGAAGCGCAACAGCAACAGCGCGCTGGCATTCGAAGTGAGCCTCGAGCGGAACCTGACGGAGCTGCACCACGACCTGGTCACCGGCCGATACCGGCCAGGTCGCTCAATCTGCTTTGTGGTCACCCGGCCAAAGGCCCGCGAGGTGTGGGCCGCCGACTTCCGCGACCGCATCGTGCACCACCTGCTTTACAACCGCATCGGTCCACGGATCGAAAGCAGCTTCATTGCGGACAGCTGCGCCTGTATCAAAGGCCGCGGCACGCTGTACGCCGGCAAGCGCCTTGAGGCGAAGATCCGGAGCCAGACGCAGAACTGGTCCCGCCCCGGCTTCTACCTCAAGTGCGACCTTGCCAACTTCTTCGTCGCGATCGACAAGCGCGTGCTGGCCGAGCAGATCGTCGGCAGGATCACTGATCCCTGGTGGCGGCAGTTGACCCTGCAGGTGCTCATGCACGACCCGCTCGAGGATTACTCGACGCGCAGCCCGGCGCACCTGTTCAACCGGGTTCCGCAGCACAAGCGCCTTGCCGCGCAGCCGGCCCACCTGGGCCTACCGATCGGCAACCTGTCGTCCCAGTTCTTCGCGAACGTCTACCTCGACGCCCTGGACCAGTTCTGCAAACACGAACTGGGCGCGAAGCACTACATCCGCTACGTCGACGACTTCGTGCTGCTGCACGACTCTGCGCAGCAGTTGAACGAGTGGCTGCGCAGGATCGAGCAGTTCCTGCCAAGCCTGGGCGCCAGGCTCAACCCGAAGAAGACCATCCTGCAGCCAATTGACCGTGGCGTGGACTTCGTCGGGCATGTGATCAAGCCGTGGCGGCGCACCACCCGCAAGAAGTCGGTAGCCCAGGCCATGAAGCGCACCGCCGCCGCCCCGGTGGAGGACCTGCGCGAGACGGCCAACAGCTACTTCGGCCTGCTCAGCCAGGCCAGCCACAGCCAGAAAGACCGCGCCGCACTGGCGAACCTGATCCTGCGCCGGGGCCATACGGTCAACGGCGAGCTGACCAAGACCTACCCGAGGAAATCATGACAACAGCAATCGACCTGTTCGCCGGCCTCGGCGGATGGAGCACCGGCGCGCGCGCCGCAGGCGTCCAGGTTCTCTGGGCGGCAAACCACTGGCCGGTTGCCGTTGAATGGCACAGCGCCAACCACCCAGAAACCCTGCACGTCTGCCAAGACCTGCACCAGGCGCGTTGGGAGCAGGTGCCGGCACACGATATTTTGCTCGCATCCCCCTGTTGCCAGGGTCATGCCAAGGCCCGCGGCAAGAAGTCGGGCAACCCTGAGCACGATGCTTCGCGCTCGACGGCCTGGGCGCCGGTGTCGGCTCTGGAGGTGCACCGGCCGCCGGCGGCGGTGATTGAAAACGTGCCGGAGTTCACCGACTGGGTGCTCTACCCGGCCTGGCTGCAGGCCGTTCAGGCGCTCGGCTATCAGGCCGCGCCGCACATCGTCGACTGTGCCGACCTCGGCGTGCCGCAGCACCGGGTGCGCCTGTTCATGGTGCTGACGCGCAGCAAAGCGCCACTGATGCTTGAGCTTCAGCGCGAGCGCCATGTGCCAGCCACCATCTTTCTCGACTTCGACGCCGGGCGCTGGTCGCAGATCGAGAAGCCGGGCCGGGCCCAAGCCACTCTCGACAGGGTGCGCAACGGGCGACAGCGCTTTGGCGACCGCTTCATCATGCCCTACTACGGCAAGGGCTCTGGCACTACCGGCCGTGACATCGACCGGCCGATCGGCACCATCACCACAGTGGACCGTTGGGCCCTAGTCGACGGCGACCGCATGCGGATGCTCAGCGCCGACGAGGCCCTGGCCGCGATGTCGTTTCCAGCTGAAACCCTCAGGCCTGACAGCCACCGGCTGACCATGCACATGGCCGGCAATGCAGTACCGCCGCTGGCCGGCCAGCGCGTCATTGAAGCACTGATGGAGGCCGCATGAGGCCCATGCGTCGATCCTACGCCCGGCCCCAGGCCGGCATGCCCCAATTCGAACTCACCAACACCTGCGACGAGTGCGGCAAGAACCGCGCCCACGGCAATCACCGGGCCTGCTCGAAGAAGCGGCAGGCCAGGTATCAAACGGAGAATCGTCCATGAGCACAGAGAAGATGGTCAGGGTCCCCGAAAGCAGGCTGCGGGATATTGCGCGAGATCTTCGCGACTTGGCTTGCGCTGACTACCCGGCGACTCCTATCGAAGACCAGGCAATCCTGCAGATCTTCAGCAACAACGGCGAGCCGGCTTTGGGCGGCGCAGGCGCGACATTCAACGAAGAGCAAGCCCTGAAGGCCGCCCGCGAGATTCTGTCGCTCCTCCCTGTAGATCCGGCTGAGGTTGAGCGGCTTCGCGCAGAGCTGGCCGAATCCGACCGCGCATTCGTGGCCGTATCGCGCAAGCTGGCCGAGCGGGATGCGCTGTTGCGCGACTGGCTGCAGGGGAATGGATCGGTGATCTCTCTCGACATGCTGACCACTGACCTTCTTGCTGAGGCCGCATCTGCAAGCGCCGGCCATTCTGTCGAGCCCAGCAAAAAGGCCTGACTCGCAGAAAATCTTCACCCCGCCCAGAAAATCTTCATTCCCGGGCAATCCCCACAGATTTCTTTAACCACCCTCTCCCTCTATTCACTGCCGCGATATGGCGGCCAAGGCGAAGCTATGTCTCAAGCAAAGGAACGCCCGATCTTGTTCAGCGGGCCAATGGTCCGCGCCATTCTGGAAGGACGGAAGACTGTCACACGGCGCGAGATCAAGCCCAGCATGCGGAGCGCTGATAGCAGCTTCGAGCTTCACCAGCAGGAAGACGAGTCTTGGCGCCCCATGCACACTTTTGACGAGAGCTGCTTGGATGCCAAAGGCACCGAGCACCCAATTGTATGCCCGTATGGCCAGCCAGGTGACCGGCTGTGGGTGCGCGAGGCCTGGCTGGCAGATGCTCAACTCGACTCGATCGCGCCGCGCGAACTGAGCAAGGGCGAGCCAGTTTTTTATCCGGCAGATGGCAGCATCCGGCAGACGGGATGCGCAATGCTCTCGCAGGGCCGAGGGCGGCCATCGATCCACATGCCGCGCTGGGCCAGCCGCATCCTGCTGGAAATCACCGCAGTGCGCGTCGAGCTGCTGCAGGACATCAGCGAGAAGCAAGCCGAAGCAGAAGGCGTGGATTTCCTTCGGCACGTACCAGACGCAGACGAGACGCTCACCGCCGCCCAGTTATTCGAGTGCCTCTGGAGCAGCATCAACGGCGATGAGTCGTGGAGCGGAAACCCATGGGTCTGGGCGGTCGAGTTCAAGAGGATCGAGCCATGACCGGCCCAAACGACCCAATACGCACGGCCACACGCGGCCTCCTCGACTGGGACGAGCTTCTCGCGGTTTTAGTCCTGATCGGTCTGCTGGTGTTCGTCACTGGGGCCGGCCGCGAGCAGCAGCCCAAGTGCGAGCCGGTCATCCAGCTACAGGCCGGCAACCAGCGCCAGCTCTCCCCGCACGAACAGCAGGACAACGGACCTACACCCGCACTGGCGCCTGGGCGCTGGATTGATGAGAGGTACCAGCTGTGACTGAACTCCAAGAGCTGCTGCTCGCCGCCAAGGCTGCCGGTATTGAAGTTGAGCCTTGCACCTGCAGCGATCCGAAATGGCCGCTGCGCATCCGGGGTAAGTCGGGCACCAGGGCGCACTGGAATCCAAGCATCAACGACGGCGACGCTTTCAAGCTGGCCATTGATCTTGGCATCCAGATCCATGTTGAAGGATCTGGCGAATCCGAAGCCGTCTGGGCGGACGACACCATGGTCTGGGTAGATAGCGAGCATGCGCACGGCGATCGCCGGAAGGCCGCTCGCACGGCAATCGTCAGCGTTGCCGCGCAGCGCGGAGAGCAGATGCCATGACCGAACTCATCGAAGTGAAGACAGCAGACCTGGTCGGCGAGGCGCTGGGATGGGCGGTAGGCAAGGCCGAAGGGCTGGACCTGCACCTGGCCGAGCCCAGCTACAACGGAGTGCCCTGGCGAGTGTTCGCCCGGTACCGCGCCACGGTGACCGAGCGTACTGAGCGGTACAACCCATGGGAGGACTGGGCGCTGGGCGGGCCGCTGATTGATCGCGTTGACCCGGAAGAGCGGCGAGCCCCCAAAGTCCTGGGCGGTGGCCGGTGTGCAGAGGTGTGGATCGAGCTTGATGGCGGCGATGCCCGCGTGGGATTCGGTCGGGGTGAAACCCGCCTCATCGCAGCGTGTCGCGCGTACGTCGCCGCCAAGATCGGCGATACCGTTCAGGTGCCGACGGAGCTATGCCAATGACTATCAACAAAGAAAAGCTGAAGGCCTTGGCCGATCGTGTAGCAGTTGATCGGCGCTTCTGCGCTGACGAACACCACCGCGAGCTTGCTGCCGGAGTTAAAAGCCTGCTGGCCGAGATCGAGGAACTGAAAGGTCTTCGCCCTGAGTGGCCGCCACGGCCTCCCAATGGAGAAGGTCTTCCTCGCTACGGCCTCCGCTGGAACGGGCCGCAGCAGCCATTGGCCGTACCTATGGTGGATGGTTATTGGACGCCATGGCACCTGGCCGAACGGCTGCGGGAAGAACGCGACGGCCTGCTCGAAGCCGGAGCCCATCTGCTGTAACCCCTCCCCCTACAACTCAAGCCCGCCGACACTCGCGGGCATGGAGAGCTATTGCCATGACGAAAGAAGAACTCGCCGCGCAGTTGAACGGCCTCGAATACCCAACCCGCATCCCCGGCACGCTGATCATCGCGGCACAGAGCGCCGGCCTGGTGATCCTCTGCGGCGCCAGCGACGACCTGATGGAGTTCTACGGTGCTCGCCGTGAAGAAATCGGCTGCTACGACGGCGGGATGGCTTTCGTCGATGCTGACGGTGTACTGCCTGATCGCGATTGCGTGGATGGCGATGAGGAGGTCGCCGAGTACGTGCACCGGCAAAAATCAGCCAAAACCATCGAGGCCCTGTGGAGCAAGGAGGACGGCTACAGCTGGACCTACAAGACCGATATCCCCCATGCCACTTTCGAGGTGGTCGAGGACGGCGCGCCTTACTGCCGCGGGATCGTGTTCGCCCTGGCCGACGCGGCCTGACCACCAACCTGCCGCCACCGGCGGCATGGAGACCAACATGGCGAATGCCACAGCAGCAAAGCCCTCAAGCATTCAGCCACGGTTCATCCGGTTCGGCGATGCGCCTGGGTACCTCGGCATGTGCCGGGACGAATTCAACAAGACGGTCAGGCCAAGCGTCCGGGAATTCCCGATCGGGAAACAGGGCGTGGCCTTCGACCGGCAGGAGCTCGATGAGTGGGCAGACGCCTACATCGAGGCGAAGGCGATTGAAAAAGCCACCGGACAGGACAACAATCGGCCCCGCAGCGAGCGCCGAGGAGATGATACATGGCGCGAAAAACGATTACCGGGCTCTACGAGAAAGGCGGTGTCTGGCAGATCGACAAAGTCTACAAAGGCGAGCGAATTCGAGAAAGTACTGGAACTGGTGACCGGGAAGAAGCAGAGCAGTACCTGATCCACAAGCTGGAAAAGCTGCGACAGCAGAAGGTCTACGGGGTGCGGCAGATTCGAATATGGGAGGAAGCCGCAATGCGCTACCTCCTTGAGGTCAAGGATCAGCCATCCATTCACCTCACCGCACTGTGCATGAAGCAGCTCCACCCATACCTGGGCCACCTGCCGCTGACGCACATTGACGACCAGGCGCTGGAGCCATTCATCCGTGACCGCCAGACAGAGAAGGTGCTGCCTGACGGGTCCATTGAGAAGGCCGTGAGCAACAGAACGATCAACATCGCGATTGAGCGAGCAGTTCGGGTTCTGACCCTCTGCGCGCGAAAGTGGCGGGATGATGACCGGCGCCCTTGGCTGGACAGCGTGCCAATGCTGAAAAAGCTCGAGGAGAAGAAGTCGAGCAGGAAGCCCTACCCGATGTCATGGGAAGAGCAGTCGATCCTGTTTGGCGAATTGCCTGGCCACCTGCAAACGATGGCTCTGTTCAAGGTGAACACAGGCTGCCGGGAGCAGGAGGTTTGCAAGCTCAGATGGGATTGGGAGATATCGGTGCCGGAACTTGGGACCAGTGTTTTCCTGATCCCCGCTGACTTCGGCGGGAGACACGCCCGGTCGGGCGTAAAGAATGGCGACGAGCGCCTGGTGGTGCTCAACAGCGTGGCCAAGTCGATCATTGAGCGGCAGCGCGGGGTCAGCAAGGAATGGGTTTTCCCATACAACGGCACCGCGATGCACCGGATGAACGACTCCGCTTGGAAGAAGGCTCGGGTGAGAGCGGCGAAACTCTGGCAGGAGGAAAACCTTCGCCCCGCTCACCCTGGGTACGCCTCGATCAGGATTCACGATCTGAAGCACACCTTCGGCCGCCGACTGCGGGCCGCGGGCGTTACTGAAGAAGATCGGAAGTCACTGCTCGGGCACAAGAACGGCAGCATCACCAGTCATTACTCCGGCGCTGAGCTGGGCAAGCTGATTGAGGCTGCGAACATGGTATCAACAACGGACTCGCGTGGGCCGGTGCTGACGATATTGAAGAGGAAAATCGGATGATGTCCCGAAAAAGTCCCCATATGCAGAAATGAAAAAGCCACCCGAGGGTGGCTAAGTCACTGAATATATTGGTCGGGACGGAGTGATTCGAACACTCGACCCCTTGCACCCCATGCAAGTGCGCTACCGGGCTGCGCTACGCCCCGACTGGGCTTGAAGCATGTTCTCGATCTTGCTGAGAACGAAGAAGAATTTACCCTAACCTTTTGATTAATGAAAGCTTTTTTTCAAAAAACTTTCCACTCGTCGGATCAGCTCACTTCTTCAACACCACCAGCACATCCTCCAACTCGACAATCATCTGCCGGATCAGCTGCTTGTACTGGCTCGACTCATCCTTCACCTCATCACTGGAAAGCCGCAACCGCGCCCCGCCAATGGTGAAGCCCTGGTCGTACAGCAACGCGCGAATCTGGCGGATCATCAGCACGTCTTGGCGCTGGTAATACCGCCGATTGCCCCGCCGCTTGACCGGGTTCAGCTGTGGGAATTCTTGCTCCCAATAGCGCAACACGTGCGGCTTCACCGCGCAGAGCTCGCTGACTTCACCAATGGTGAAGTAGCGTTTGCCCGGGATGGGGGGCAGCTCGTCGTTATGGCTTGGTTCCAGCATAGGCCTCTACCCGGGCTTTCAGCTTCTGCCCTGGACGAAAGGTGACGACGCGGCGTGCGGTGATCGGGATCTCTTCCCCTGTCTTGGGGTTGCGGCCCGGCCGCTGGCGTTTGTCGCGAAGGTCAAAGTTGCCGAAACCGGACAACTTGACCTGCTCGTTGTCTTCAAGCGCGTGGCGGATCTCTTCGAAAAACAATTCGACGAGTTCCTTCGCCTCACGCTTGTTGAGCCCCAGCTCCTCGTACAGCCTTTCGGCCATCTCAGCTTTCGTCAGAGCACCCATGCCGTTATTTCCTTAACGTGGTGTTCAACCTTTGTTCGAGCGAGGTGAGGATCGTCTGCAGGGTGGCATTCACCTCATCGTCATTAAGAGTGCGCGATGGATGCTGCCAGGTCAAGCCGACCGCCAGGCTTTTTCTATCAGGATCAATGCCTTTACCCTGGTAGACATCAAACAGCCTGAGGTCTGTGAGCCATTCGCCTGCATTGTCACGAATTAATTCAAGTACCGCGCTCGAAGCCACATCACGACCTGCGATCAACGCCAGGTCACGCCGCGTTTCCGGGAACTTGGACAGCTCGCTGAATTTCGGCAGGTTGCCTTCGACCACGTCCTCGAGCACCAGCTCGAAAACGAATACCGGGCGGTCCAGGTCCAAGGTCTTGGCGAGCTCTGGGTGGATGGCGCCGAGGTAGCCGACTTCCTTGCCGTCGCGCTCGATACGGGCGGTCTGGCCGGGATGCAGGGCTGGGTGCTTGCCGGCGACGAAGGTGAACTGGTCCAGTGCACCGGAGTAGCCGAGCAGCGCTTCTACGTCAGCCTTGACGTCGAAGAAGTCGATGCCATCACGGGCGTTGGCCCAACCTTCCGGCAGGCGGGTGCCGGTGACGACGCCGGCGATCATCGGCTGCTGCTTGAGGTCGCCGAGTTGGCCGACAAAGCGTTGGCCGCTCTCGAACAGGCGCACGCGGTCCTGCTGGCGGTTGAGGTTGTGCTGCAGGGCTTTGACCAGGCCGGGCCACAGCGAGGCGCGCATGGCGGCCATGTCGCTGGAGATCGGGTTGGCCAGCAGCAGCGGCTCGACGCCAGGGCTGAACAGCTCGAACAGTTTCGGGTCGATGAAGCTGTAGGTGATCGCCTCCTGGTAACCGCGGGCCACCAGCAGGCGGCGCAGGGTCGGCAGCTCGCCGCGGGCTTCCGGGGCGGCTTTCGGCGCCAGGCGGGCTTGCGGGTAGCGGACCGGCAGGTGGTTGTAGCCGTACAGGCGAGCCAGCTCTTCGATCAGGTCGACTTCGAGGCTGATGTCGAAGCGGTGGCTTGGCACGGTGACGGTCCACTGCCCTTCCCCACTGCGGGTGGTGGTCAGCTCGAGGGCGTTGAGCAGCTGCTCGACCTGGGCCGGGTCCATCTGCATGCCGAGCATCTGGGTGATGCGTTCGTCGCGCAGGGTGATCGGCTCGACCTTGGGCAGGTGCTGCTCGCTGACGCTTTCGATGATCGGGCCGGCTTCGCCGCCGACGATCTCCAGCACCAGGGCGGTAGCGCGCTCCATGGCTTCGCGGGCCAGATGGGCGTCGACGCCGCGCTCGTAGCGGTGCGAGGCATCGGTGTGCAGGCCGTAGGAGCGGGCCTTGCCAGCGACGGAAATCGGCTCGAAGAAGGCGCTCTCAAGGAACAGGTCGCGGGTCTTCTCGGTGTTCACGCCGCTGTGCTCGCCACCCATCACGCCGGCAATGGCCAGGGCGCGGGTGTGGTCGGCGATGACCAGGGTGTCGGCACGCAGGGCGACTTCCTGACCGTCGAGCAGGACGATCTTCTCGCCCTCTTCGGCCATCCGCACGCGGATGCCGCCGTTGATTTCGGCGAGGTCGAAGGCGTGCATCGGCTGGCCGAGCTCGAGCATCACA
Organism: Pseudomonas reidholzensis; assembly: GCF_900536025.1. Lineage (GTDB taxonomy): Bacteria > Pseudomonadota > Gammaproteobacteria > Pseudomonadales > Pseudomonadaceae > Aquipseudomonas > Aquipseudomonas reidholzensis. The sequence goes on along the minus strand of NZ_UNOZ01000013.1, from coordinate 626,584 downwards.
TAGTTGGTGATGTCGACGGCGGCGTCGATGCTGCGTACGTCGGAGCGGCGCAGGCGCTCGACCAGCCACAGCGGGCTTGGCTTGGACAGGTCGACGTTGCGGATGACGCGGCCCAGGTAGCGTGGGCACGCAGCCGGCGCGGACACTTCGACCGAGCGCACTTCGTCATGCGCAGCCGGCACGGCAGGCACTACCGGGCGGGTGACCGGGACGTCGTACAGGGCGCTGACGTCGCGGGCCAGGCCGGCCAGCGACAGGCAGTCGCCGCGGTTCGGGGTCAGGCCGATCTCGATGCTGGCGTCGTCGAGGTTGAGGTACTGGCGAATGTCTTCGCCGACCGGTGCGTCGGCCGCCAGTTCGAGCAGGCCGTCGTTTTCTTCGCTGATCTGCAGCTCAGCCGCCGAGCAGAGCATGCCGAACGACTCGACGCCGCGCAGCTTGGCCTTCTTGATCTTGAAGTCGCCCGGCAGTTCGGCGCCGATCATGGCGAACGGGATCTTGATGCCCGGGCGCGCATTGGGGGCGCCGCAGACGACCTGGAAGGTCTCCTGGCCGTTGCTGACCTGGCACACGCGCAGTTTGTCGGCGTCGGGGTGCTGCTCGGTGCTCAGCACTTCGCCAACGACGATGCCGCTGAACTGGCCAGCCGCCGGGGTGACGCTGTCGACTTCGAGGCCGGCCATGGACAGACGAGCGACCAGCTCGTCACGGGAGACGTGCGGGTTGACCCAACCGCGCAGCCACTGTTCACTGAATTTCATGCTGTTCTCCTGAAAGTTGCGTCGATTAGTGGCCTAGCGGAATTGCGCCAGGAACCGCAGGTCGTTGTCGAAGAACAGACGCAAATCATTGACGCCGTAACGCAGCATGGCCAGGCGCTCGGCGCCCATGCCGAAGGCGAAGCCCTGGAACTCTTCAGGGTCGATGCCGGACATGCGCAGCACGTTCGGGTGGACCATGCCGCAGCCCATGACTTCCAGCCAGCCGGTCTGCTTGCAGACGCGGCAGCCTTTGCCAGAACACATCACGCACTGGATATCGACTTCAGCGGACGGCTCGGTGAAGGGGAAGAACGACGGACGGAAACGCACGTCCAGTTGCTTCTCGAAGAACACCCGGAGGAATTCTTCGATGGTGCCCTTGAGGTCAGCGAAGTTGATGTCGCGATCGATCAGCAGGCCTTCGACCTGGTGGAACATCGGCGAGTGGGTGATATCCGAGTCGCAGCGGTAGACGCGGCCCGGGCAGACAATGCGGATCGGCGGCTGGGTCGACTCCATGGTCCGTACCTGCACCGGCGAGGTGTGGGTACGCAGCAGCATGTTGGCATTGAAATAGAAGGTGTCGTGCATCGCCCGGGCCGGGTGGTGGCCGGGGATGTTGAGCGCTTCGAAGTTGTGGTAGTCGTCTTCGACCTCAGGGCCTTCGGCGATGCCGTAGCCGATGTGGGTGAAGAACTGTTCGATGCGCTCGAGGGTACGGGTGATCGGGTGCAGGCCACCGGTGGTCTGACCACGACCTGGGAGGGTCACGTCGATGCATTCGGCTGCCAGGCGAGCGCTGAGCTCGGCCTCTTCAAAGGCCGCCTTGCGTGCGTTGAGCACGACGGTGACGCGTTCCTTGGCGTCGTTGATCAGCGCGCCGACCTTGGGGCGCTCGTCGGCTGGCAGGTTGCCCAGGGTCTTCATCACCTGGGTCAGCTCGCCCTTCTTGCCGAGAAATTGAACCCGGATCTGTTCCAGGGCATTGATGTCTTCAGCGCGCTCCACGGCTTCCAGGGCTTGGGAGACCAGCGCATCCAGGTTTTCCATGTACAGACTCCAGATACGAAAATAGGGGAAGAGCTTTGAAGGCTCTTCCCCTATCGATGACGTTCAACACCCAGCGACGCGAGCGCCGCCGGATGATTGTCGTGGGTACTTAAGCCAGAACGGCTTTAGCTTTCTCGACAATCGCAGCAAACGCCGCTTTTTCGTTCACTGCCAGGTCAGCCAGAACTTTGCGGTCGATTTCGATCGACGCTTTTTTCAGGCCAGCGATCAGGCGGCTGTACGACAGACCGTTGACGCGAGCACCAGCGTTGATACGAGCGATCCACAGAGCGCGGAACTGACGTTTTTTCTGGCGACGGTCACGGTAGGCGTATTGACCAGCCTTGATGACAGCCTGCTTGGCAACACGGAATACGCGCGAGCGTGCACCGTAGTAGCCTTTGGCCAGTTTCAGAATTTTCTTGTGACGCTTACGAGCGATTACGCCGCGCTTTACACGAGCCATGAGTAATTTCCTCTATCTAGACCAGAATTAACGAACGCGCAGCATGCGCGCGACTTTTGCCACGTCGGACGGGTGCAGCATGCTGCTACCACGCAATTGACGCTTACGCTTAGTCGACATTTTGGTCAGGATGTGGCTCTTGAAAGCGTGCTTGTGCTTGAAGCCGGTCGCCGTTTTCAGGAAACGCTTCGCTGCACCGCTCTTGGTTTTCATTTTTGGCATGTTCGGAACTCCGCATTGGGTGGATAAACATAACTGCAAGGCCTGCCGTGCCCTGGTAGTTATTTCTTCTTCTTGGGGGCGATGACCATCATAAGCTGGCGTCCTTCCATCTTAGGATGCTGCTCAACGGTGCCGTATTCGATCAGGTCAGCTTCAACCCGCTTCAACAGCTCCATGCCCAGCTCCTGGTGGGCCATCTCACGACCACGGAATCTCAGAGAGATCTTGGCCTTGTCCCCATCACTTAGGAAACGTATCAGGTTGCGTAGTTTTACCTGATAATCCCCATCCTCCGTCCCTGGACGAAACTTGATTTCTTTGATCTGGATGATCTTCTGGTTTTTCTTCGCTGCAGCCTGCTGCTTTTTCTTCTCGAACAGGCTTTTGCCGTAGTCCAAGACCTTGCAGACAGGGGGTACGGCGTCAGCAGAAATCTCTACCAGATCCAGCTTCGCTTCTTCAGCGATACGAAGCGCTTCTTCGATCGAGACGATGCCCAGCTGCTCACCGTCAGCACCAATTAACCGAACCTCGCGTGCCGAGATATTCTCGTTGATCGGGGCTTTCGGTACAGCTCGTTTATCGTTTCTCATATCACGCTTAATAGTCATTACTCCGATTCTTGGCGACCACGCCGGGAAACCGCATGCGCAAGGAGCTCAGCGAATTGGGCGACGGGCATGGAGCCCAGGTCTGCGCCTTCGCGAGTACGCACAGCGACGGTTTGCGTTTCGACTTCACGGTCCCCTATAACCAAAAGGTACGGGACCTTGAGCAAAGTATGCTCGCGGATTTTAAAGCCGATCTTCTCATTTCTCAAGTCGGACTTGGCACGGAAACCGCTGTCGGTCAGGTTTTTTTCCACCTCGAGGGCAAAATCGGCCTGTTTGTCGGTGATATTCATGATCACCGCCTGGGTTGGCGCCAGCCAAGCTGGGAACACACCGGCATAGTGCTCGATGAGCATGCCGATGAAACGCTCGAACGAACCGAGGATGGCGCGGTGCAGCATTACCGGACGCTTGCGGGCGTTGTCTTCGGCAATGTAGCTGGCGTCCAGACGCTCTGGCAGGTTCGGATCGTACTGCAGGGTACCACACTGCCAGTTACGGCCGAGGCAATCGCGCAGGGTAAATTCGATTTTCGGGCCGTAGAAGGCGCCCTCGCCCGGCTGGTATTCCCACTCCAGGCCCGATTCGTTGAGTGCGTCGGCCAGGGCGGTTTCGGCGCGATCCCACAGCTCTTCGGAGCCTACGCGCTTGGCCGGCCGGGTCGACAGCTTCATGGCGACATCGGTGAAGCCGAAGTCTTTATAGACGTCGAGGGTCAGCTTGATGAAGTCAGCGGCTTCTTTTTTGACCTGGTCTTCGGTGCAGAAGATGTGCGCGTCGTCCTGGACGAAGCCACGCACCCGCATGATGCCGTGCAGGGCACCGGACGGCTCGTTACGGTGGCAGGCACCGAACTCGGCCAGGCGCAGCGGCAGGTCGCGGTACGACTTCAGGCCCTGGTTGAACACCTGTACGTGGCACGGGCAGTTCATCGGCTTGACCGCGTAGTCGCGGCTTTCCGACGAGGTGGTGAACATGTTCTCGGCGTAGTTGGACCAGTGGCCGGAACGCTCCCAGAGGATGCGGTCGACGACTTGCGGGGTCTTGATCTCGAGGTAGCCGTTGATGCGCTGAACGGTGCGCATGTACTGCTCGAGCACCTGATAGACGGTCCAGCCGTTCGGGTGCCAGAAGACCATGCCAGGCGCTTCTTCCTGGAGGTGGAACAGGTCGAGCTGCTTGCCGATCTTGCGGTGGTCGCGTTTTTCGGCTTCTTCGATGCGCTGGATGTAGGCGGCCAGCTGCTTCTTGTCAGCCCAGGCGGTGCCGTACACGCGTTGCAGCTGCTCGTTCTTGGCATCGCCGCGCCAGTAGGCGCCGGACAGCTTGGTCAGCTTGAATGCCTTGAGGAAGCGGGTGTTCGGCACGTGCGGACCGCGGCACATGTCTACGTATTCTTCGTGGTAGTACAGGCCCATGGCCTGCTCGTCCGGCATGTCTTCGACCAGGCGCAGCTTGTAGTCTTCGCCACGGCTCTGGAACACGTCGATGACTTCGGCGCGCGGGGTCATCTTCTTGACGACGTCGTAGTCCGTCTCGATCAGCTGCTGCATGCGCTTTTCGATGGCGGCGAGGTCGTCCGGGGTGAAGGGACGCTCGTAGGCGATGTCGTAATAGAAGCCTTCGTCGATCACCGGGCCGATGACCATCTTGGCGGTCGGGTACAGCTGCTTCACTGCGTGGCCGATCAGGTGGGCACACGAGTGACGGATGATCTCCAGTCCCTCTGCATCTTTAGGGGTGATGATCTGCAGGGTGGCATCGTTGCTGATCACGTCGCACGCATCGACCAGCTTGCCGTCGACTTTACCGGCCAGGGTGGCCTTGGCCAGGCCTGCGCCAATAGAAGCAGCGACTTCGGCTACGGATACGGGGTGATCGAACGAACGTTGACTGCCATCGGGAAGAGTAATAGTGGGCATGGCGCCTCCTCTCCTAGTGGTGACCCCTACCAAAGGTCACGTGGGTTGGGATGAGCCAGTACAAGATCCGACCTGCCTTCCCCGCGGGGAAGCCTGCCTCACAGTGGCAGAAGCTTTTCAGCTTGCCAGGGACGAACCAGAGTGACTGGAGGTAAAAAGGGTTTGCGTGCCGTACACGGCCAAACGCAAGCCGAGCATGCTAGCACGCAGCTTATAAGGCAGGCATAAAATTTTGGAAAATCGGTTCTAAGGGTGAACTTGTCAGGAAAAACGCCCCTCAGACCTTAGGAAGCATTCTACTCTTCATGAGACCTGACCCAAGGAGTGTGCGGTTATGCGATTTCAGTCTCTTCTGGCCCTGGCCACCGCTGGTGCCCTGCTGCTGCCATTGGCCGCGACCGCTGGCGATTTCCCGGCCGGCAAGGAAGCTGCCTACATGACTCAATGCCAGCAGGTGGCCACCGGCCAGGGCGTGGACGCCAATACGGCCAAAAAACACTGCGATTGTGGCGCAAAAGCCATCAAGAAGAATTTCAGCGACGAAGAAATCAAGGATCTCGACAGCCAGGACGGGGTCGACGCAAAATTGATGCAGAAGGCGCAAACCGTGGTCCAGCAGGCCTGCAAGGCCCAGTGACGACCCCCATTTTGCGGGCCAAAGCATTTTTATTTGCGTTGGATCATCATATTCCTCAGGTAAAAGGCGCGACATCCGCAGAATTAGACTATGATGTACCAGGCGCTCGTAGCTTCGGCCGCATCAGCACCGATAAAAATCATGTTTCTGGAGATTCACCCCATGTCCAATCGCCAAACCGGCACCGTCAAGTGGTTCAACGATGAAAAAGGCTTCGGCTTCATCACTCCTCAAGGCGGCGGCGACGACCTGTTCGTACACTTCAAAGCCATCGAATCCGACGGCTTCAAGAGCCTGAAAGAAGGCCAGACTGTTTCCTTCGTCGCCGAGCGCGGCCAGAAGGGCATGCAGGCTGCACAGGTTCGTCCGGAGTAATTCGGATAGTTGTAGAAAAACCCGCCCTTGTGGCGGGTTTTTTTATGCCTGGGATTTGCTCAGCGCCCGGGCAGTGAGGCCCCTATCGCGGGCAAGCCCGCGCCTACAGAGCTTTGTAGGAGCGGGCTTGCCCGCGATAGGGGCCAGCACGATCAACCGCAGTTGACGCGCACCACCTTGCCCTGCTCGTCCACGTTCAGGTTCAGCCGCTCGGAGCGGTATTCCAGGGTAATCACGTCATGCGGGGTCAGAATGCGCGCCATCTGCGAGCCACTGGCCGTACGCGCCTGCTCGAGCAGCGCCGGGGTGCCCGGCTTGCCGACCGCAAAACCAGCGCCACTGGCATCACAACGGCCATCGTTACCAGCCGGCGCAGCCGCAGCATCGCCACCACCGCCCGAAGCACCGCCAGTGCTGCAACCAGCCAGGACTACAGCCACCAGCAGGGTCGCCAGGGAAGCACGGGTACGGAACATGAATCCTCCTAATCATCATGGGAACTGCCTTATGCGACAGTTCCACGCAAAGTTCGTTGCAAAACCGTCCGAGTCTGCCTGATTCGCCCCTTTGAAGCGAAGCGCCAATCGTGACCGGATTTTGCGCCGCACCGTTAGTTTGTCACGGCGCGCCTGTTATGCCTAAGTCGCAGGGCTCTTGACGCGCAGGCATGGTTTACTGCAATAAGTGGAGCGCAGCATGCCTCCCCACGAACGCCAGGGTCAGGTGTTCGCCTCACAAGCCCGAGCCGCAACGAGAATTATCCATGAGCAGCCACACCATCGATGCCGATATCAAGGTCAAATGGGCCGAAGGCCAGAGTGCGTACAGCCCTGGCACGCCAGAGGAGTTGCTGCTGATTGCGGTCGACCTGCTGGTGCGCGACCGCGGCAGCGAGGCGACGCGCAGCTTTATCGAACAGGTGCTCGAGCGCTACGCGCCGCACGCGGCTATTGCAATCGAGCCAGGCGCTCGCTGAGCAGGTCGAACAGGCCCTGGGCGTCGCCCTCGTTGACCCACAGGACATTGGCCGGCTGCTTGAGCACGCCGTACCAGTCGGGGACGGTCTGGCCGAAGCTTGGGCCTTCGCGGCTGTCGATGCTGAGGTGCACCTGCCGGCCACTGAACAGCTCGGGTTTGAGCAGATAAGCAATGACACTGGCGTCGTGCACCGGGCCGCCCGGCATGCCGTACAGGTCCATGTCGTGCTTTATATAGGCGTTGAGAATATCCACCACCTGCCGGCTGGCGCGGTTGTTGACCGCGGCCAGCTGTTTCAGGCGCGCGTCGCTGGTGAGTAGCTTGTGGGTGACGTCGAGCGGCAGGTAGGTGAGCTTGACGCCGCTGGCCAGCACCACTGCGGCGGCGTGCGGGTCGGCGTAGAGGTTGAACTCGGCGGCCGGGGTGATATTGCCGCCGTTGAAGTGCGCGCCACCCATGACCACCACTTCTTTAATGCCATTGGCGATGTCCGGCTGCTGGATCAGCGCCAGAGCCAGATTGGTCTGTGGGCCGAGCATGGCGACGGTGATGCTGTGCGGCTCGGCCTTGGCCAGGGTGTCGACCAGGTACTGCACGGCGTTGCCTGGGGCCAGGGGTTGCTTGGGTTCGTGGACGGGGACGCCGGTGAGGCCTTCTTCGCCGTGTACTTCGGCGGCGTAGATCGGCGGGCGGACCAACGGGCGGCCGGCACCGGCGTACACCGGGATGTCTTCGCGGCCGGCCCATTCGCGGGCCAGGCGGGCGTTGCGCGAGGTCTTGTCGAGCCGCACGTTGCCGGCGACGGTGGTGATGGCGCGGATGTTCAGTTCGTTGGGCGAGGCCATGGCCAGGAACAGCGCCACCAGGTCATCGGCGCCGGGGTCGGTGTCGATGATCAGCTCGCGCGGGGCGGCCTGGAGGGTGGCGGCGCTGAGGGTGGACATGAGGATGACTCCTTGCAGCAGACGTTTGAGCATCGGGGCACTCCTGTGCCTTGGGTGGAGGATTCGGGGGCCGCTTTGCGGCCCTTTCGCGACACAAGGCCGCTCCCACAGGGGGATCGCGCATGGCTCGGAGACGGCGCCGGACCTGTAGGAGCGGCCTTGTGTCGCGATCGAGGGCGCAGCCCTCGCCTACGGTCTTCAGTCAGAAGGTAACGCCCGCGATCAGCGCGATATTGCTGTAGGGCTTGCACTCCCCCGTACGCACGATCACTTTCGCCCGCCCGCTCAGCGCTTTGAATTCGTTGTGCGGCATGCGCTCGCGCCCACCCAGCAAGCCCTGGCCAAACAAGGCCTCGACCTCGGCCAATCCCGGCGGCGCGACCTGGAATATCTCTTCAGCCAGCACATGCCGCTCGACCTGCATCTCGCTGACCACCACCCGCAGCACACTGGCAAAATCAGGCAGCCCCGGCGTCACCGCCAGATCGATCAGCTCGACACCAGCCGGCACCGGCAAACCGGCATCGCCAATCACCAGGATGTCGCCATGCCCTAGCCCGGCAATCGTGCGCGACAGGGCAATATTCAGCAGCGCGGTCTTCTTCACGGCTGCACCTCCGCCAGATAAGGAATCGAAGGCTGCGCCCCGGCACGGGTCACCGACAACGCCGCCGCCCGCTGGCCAAAGGCGATGGCCTCGCCCTCCCCCATCCCACGCGACAATGCCGCAGCAAAGCCACCAATGAACGTGTCACCTGCTGCGGTAGTGTCCAGCGCTTTGACCTGCGGCGCCGGGAAGTGCTGGCTGCCTTGCGCGGTAACGAACAACGCGCCCTGCGCACCCAAGGTCACGATCACCTTGCCCGCCCCAAGCGCGAGCAACCGTTCGGCAGCGCGCTCTGCACTGGCCTTATCAGTCACCGGCAGCCCGGTCAGCGCCTCGGCCTCGCTTTCATTAGGCGCGAGGTAGTCGATATGCGCAAACCACTCCGCCGGCAGCGGCCCCGTGGCCGGCGCCGGGTTGAGAATCACGGTCTTGCCCAGCTCACGGGCACGGGCCAAAGTCCAGGCCACCGTCGGCAGCGGCACTTCCAGTTGGCAGATGACGATGTCGGCCGCTTGCAGCAACGCATCGAAGCGCTCCACCGACTCAGGCGTCAGCAAGCCGTTGCCACCCGGGATAATCACGATGGCGTTCTGACTGGCCGCATCCACCACGATCAGCGCCACGCCACTGGACACCCCGTCACACACACTCACCGCCTGGCAATCGATACCCTCGACGTGCAACGCCTGACGCAGCTGCTGGCCATAGGCGTCATCGCCGACGTTACCGATCATCGCCACGCTACCGCCCAACCGCGCCACCGCGACCGCCTGGTTGGCGCCCTTGCCGCCCGGTACGGTGAAAAAGCTGTCGCCGGCCAGCGTCTCGCCGCCGCGCGGCAGGCGCTCGGCGCGGGCGACGAGATCCATGTTGAGGCTGCCGACCACTACTACCTTGGCATGCATGGGAGTTCCTTAACGGTAATCATTGAACAGATCAGGGCGCGGCCCGGTGGATTCACGCATGACGATGCGCGGTGCGACGATGCGTTGCTCGGCCTGGGTCGCCTCCTGGCGCGGCTTGGCGATGCGCGACAGCAGCAGCTCGGCAGCGCTTTCACCCAGTTCGCGGATCGACTGGCCGACCGTGGTCAGCGGCGGGTACACGTAGCGGCTCAGCTCGATGTCGTCGAAGCCGATCACCGACAGCTCGCCCGGCACGCTGATATTGCGCTCCGCAGCGGCGCGCAGAACGCCAAAGCCGATCATGTCATTGCCGGCAAAAATCGCCGTCGGCCGTGGGCCGTCGAGCAGGCGCACCGCCGCGGCGTGGCCGCCAGGGCTGGTGAAGTCGCAGTGCAGCACGCGGTTGTCGGCAACCTGCGCGCCGGCCTCGGCCAGCGCGCGGCGATAGCCCGCCAGGCGCAGCTGGGTGACGCCGGTCTCGGCCGGGCCGCCGATGTAGGCGATGTCGCGATGGCCGAGTTCGAGCAGGTGCTGGGTGGCTAGGTAAGCCCCCTGCTCGTGATCGATGCGCACGATGTCGGCGTTCACACCCTCGAGCGCGCGGTCGACGATGACCATCGGCGTGCGCACGCAGGCCAGGCTTTGCAGCAGGTCGCTGTCCTCGCCCACCGACGCGACCACCAGGCCGTCGATGCGTTTTTCGAGCAGCACACGCAGGTAGCTGCGCTGCTTTTGCGGGTTATCGTCGGAGTTGCAGAGGATCACGCAATAGCCGTTGCGCTCGCAGCTGTCCTCGATGCCCCGCGCCAGTTCGGCGAAGTACGGGTTGACGCTGTTGGGCACCAGCAGGCCAATGGTGGCGGTGCTGCGCGCCTTGAGCGAGCGGGCGACGGCGCTGGGCACGTAGTCGAGCTCGACGATCGCGGCCTCGACCTTGAGCCGCACCTGCTCGCTGACCGGGCGGGTCTTGTTCAGTACATGCGACACCGTGGTGTAGGAAATACCCGCGAGTGCCGCGACATCTTTGATGGTTGCCATAGCTTCAGTTCCGCCGGCTTGCGCGTCGGCTGCGGTAAGTGTCGAGCACCACGGCGATGACGATGACCGCCCCGGTGATGATGCGTTTGGTCGGTTCCGACGCGCCGATCTGCGCCAGGCCTGCAGCCAGCACGGAGATGATCAGCACGCCAAAGAAGGTACTGATGACCGAGCCGCGCCCGCCCATCAGGCTGGTGCCGCCGATCACCACGGCGGCGATCACCTGCAGCTCCAGGCCGGCGCCGGCATTGGGGTCGGCCGCCTCCAGGCGGGAAATCTGGAACAGCGCGGCCAGCCCGGCGAGCAGGCCCATCAGGGTGAACACCAGGATCTTGTACGGGCGCGGGTCGATGCCAGCGAGGCGCACGGCCTCTTCATTGGTGCCGATGCCGATCAGATACCGGCCGAACACCGTGCGGGTCAGCACCAGCTGGGCGACGATGATCACCAGCAAGGCAATGATGAAGGCCGGCGAAATGCCAAAGGCGATCGGGTTGGAGAACCAGGCAAAGGCGTCGCCAATATAGGCGGTGCGCGAGTCGGTGAACTGGTAGGCCAGGCCGCGGGCCATCTCCAGCACGCCGAGCGAGACGATGAACGACGGGATGCGCCAGGCCACCGTGATGCTGCCGGTGATACTGCCCGCCAGCGCGGCCACGGCCATGCCGAGCAAGGCGGCCGGCACCACGCTCCAGCCCCAGCCGAGAATCGCCACGCTGACCGCCGAGGCCGCCAAGGCCAGCACCGAGCCGACCGACAGGTCGATGCCACCGATGATCAGGATGAAGGTCATGCCGACCGCCAGCACCATCAGGTCGGGGATCTGGTTGGCCAGGGTGCTGAAGGTCGCGTAGGAGAGGAAGTGGCTGCTGAGGAACGAGAACAGCACGATCATCGCCAGCAACGCGCCGGCCAGGCCCAGGTAGGTGCCGAGGCCAAGGTAGCTGCCGCTGCGGCGCGCGGGAGTGGCGCCGGGGGTTTCTAGGGGGGTGGTCTTCATGCATCCATCCTGGGAGCTGCGTCATGCAGCAAGGCGTCACGTTTCTGGTAACCGGCAAAGGCGGCGGCAAGCAGCTGGTCCTGGCTCCAGGCGTCTCGGTCGAAGGTCTCGATCAGGCGGCCGGCGGACAGCACGGCGATGCGGTCGCAGATCAGCATCAGCTCGCGCAGGTCACTCGACACCACCACTAACGCCTTGCCCTGGCGCGCCAGCTCGGCGAGCAGGCCATAGATGTCGAACTTGGCGCCGACGTCGATGCCGCGGGTGGGCTCGTCGAACAGCAGCACCTTGCAGTCGCGCTCCAGCCAGCGGCCAATCACCACCTTCTGCTGGTTGCCACCCGACAGCTCGCCGACCGCCTGGGCGGGGCTGGCACTGCGGATGCGCATGGCGTTGATCTGGCGCTCGGCCAAGGCGTTTTCGGCCGCAGCATCGAGCACCCCGGCGCGCGAAACGGCGCCCAGATTGCCCAGGGCGATATTGGCGCTGATCGACTGCGTCAGCAGCAGGCCTTCGCCCTTGCGGTCTTCGGTGATCAGGGCGATGCCGGCGCGCACGGCGGCCTTGGGCGAGTCGATGGTCACCGGCACGGGCGGCTGGCCGAGGGCGACACTGCCGCTGTCGGCGCGGTCGGCGCCGTAGATCAGCCGCAGCAGCTCGGTGCGGCCGGCGCCGATCAGGCCGGAGATACCAAAGATCTCCCCTGCCCTGACCTCGAACGACACCTCGCGCACCTTGTCACCGCGGCTGAGTTTGTCGACCTTGAGCAGCGGCGCGCCGATTGCGCGACGGCCAAGGTCGATGTGCTCGCCCAGCTCCCGACCAACCATCAGGTTGACCAGCTCGGCACTGCTGTAACGCTGGATCGGCTCGGCGCAGACCAGCTTGCCATCGCGCAGCACGGCAATCCGCTGGGCCACGCGCTGCAGCTCTTCGAGGCGATGGGAGATATACACGATGGCCACGCCGCGCTGGCGCAGCCGCTCGATCTGGGTGAACAGCAGCTCCACCTCGCGCGCGGTGAGCATCGCCGTCGGTTCGTCGAAGATCAGCACATTGCAGTCGCCGATCAGGTTGCGGGCGATCTCGACCATCTGTTGATGGCCGATACCCAGCTCGCCGACCGGGGTGTCCGGGTCGATCGCGTCGAGGCCGACCTGGGCCATCGCCGCCGTCGCCAGTTGGCGCAGGCGCTTCTGGCTGATCCAGCCAAAGCGGCTGGGCAGGTTATCGAGAAACAGGTTCTCGGCCACGGTCAGGGTCGGCAGCAGGTTCAGCTCCTGCATCACCATGCGCACGCCCAGGCGCTCGGCCTCGCTGCGGTTGCCTGGGTCGTACGGCTGGCCGCGGTAGGTCATCTGCCCGGTGGTGGGGGTTTCCAGGCCACTGATCAGCTTGGACAAGGTGCTTTTGCCGGCACCGTTCTCGCCGGTCAGGGCCAGCACTTCGCCGGCGTACAGGCTCAGGTCGACGTCACCCAGCACAGGCTGGGCGTAAGTCTTGCCCAGCCCGCTGACAGTGAGCACGGTGCTATTGGCCGATGCGGACATGGCCGGGTCTCCTGCTCAGGGTCAAGGCTGGGTGATCAGTTCGACCGGGGTCTGGATGACGTTGTCGGCATCGACCTCAGGCTTTTCGCCCTTGATCATCTGCAGCGCCGCCTGAATGCCGTACACCGCTTGCTTCTTGGCGTCCTGGTCGAGGCTGGCGAGCACGCGGCCATCCTTGAGCATCGGCTTGATGGCATTGATGTTGTCGTAACCCACCACTTGCACCTGGCCGGTCTTGCCGGCGGCGCGCACGGCAGACACCGCGCCGAGGGCCATGCTGTCGTTGCCGGCCAGCAGCGCCTTGAGCTCGGGGTATTCGTTGAGCATGGCGGCGGCTACGGCGTTGCCTTTGTCGATCTCCCAGTTGCCCGACTGCACCGAGACCACCTTTATCTGCGCGGCGTCCATGGCGTCTTTGAAGCCGGCGGTGCGCTGCTGGGCGTTGGTGGTGGTCGGCACGCCTTCGATGATGCCGACCTGGTCACCGGCCTTGAGCTTCTGCTTGACCAGGTAATCACCGACCAGGCGTGCGCCCTTGCGGTTGTCGGGGCCGACGAAGGGCACGCTGAGGTTCTTGCTCTTGAGCACGTCGGGGTCGAGGCGGTTGTCGATGTTGACCACGGTGATACCAGCGTCCATGGCCCGCTTGATCACCGGGACCAGGGCCTTGGAGTCGGCCGGGGCGATGACCAGGGCGTTGGCGCCAGTGGCGATCATCTGCTCGACGATGCGGATCTGGTTGCTGGTGTCGGACTCGTCCTTGATGCCGTTGGCGACCAGGTCGAAGTCATTGGGGTGGGCTTTCTGGTAGTCCTTGGCGCCGTCTTCCATGGTGCGGAAGAACTCATTGGCGAGCGACTTCATCACCAAGGCGACCTTGGGTTTGTCTTCGGAGTGAGCGGCGAGCGGCAGTGCGAGGGACAGGGTGGAGACGACAGCGAGGGTCAGAAGACGACCGGGGAACGGCAGTTTCATGGATTTACTCCGAATCTTGTGTTTTTTATCGGATAGCAAACGTTTGCGGTGACCTACTATGGAAACAAGACCCGGTTTTGTCAAATCCCTTGCGAGGTGATGCCACCCGGCCATGCCTGGGGCGATTATCCAGAAAAAATGTCGGAAAACCGAACATCTTTTCCTAGGCTTGTTCGGGAAGCCGAATAAAGCGTCGCGGCTGTGCTGCCAATCTTGGGGCGCCTTTACTCCCACAGCACCCAGATAAAGCCCCCCATCCCCCTGTAGGAGCGGGCTTGCCCGCGAATGGCCCCCACCCGCACAACCGAGTGCAGGCCAGGACTGGTACGAAACCTGCCTGTGCAGTTGAGCGACTTATAAAAATCTCACCAGGAAGATCGAGAGCACAATAATGATGAATACCGCACTGAAGTCCTTCGCCCCGGGCGCCCTCGCCCTGCTGCTGATCCTGCCTACCGCTGTCTCGGCCAAGGAAGCCGAACAGCAACAGAAACTGGCCAACGTGGTCATCCTCGCCACCGGTGGCACCATCGCCGGCGCCGGTGCCAGCGCTGCCAACAGCGCCACTTACCAGGCCGCTAAGGTTGGCGTCGACAAACTCATCGCCGGCGTGCCGGAGCTGGCCCAGCTGGCCAATGTGCGCGGCGAGCAGGTGATGCAGATCGCCTCCGAGAGCATCTCCAACGAAGACCTGCTCAAGCTCGGCAAGCGCGTCGCCGAGCTGGCCGAGAGCAACGACGTCGATGGCATCGTGATCACCCACGGCACCGACACCCTCGAAGAAACCGCCTACTTCCTCAACCTGGTCGAGAAGACCGACAAGCCGATCGTCGTGGTCGGTTCGATGCGCCCGGGCACCGCGATGTCTGCCGACGGCATGCTCAACCTGTACAACGCGGTGGCCGTGGCCAGCGACAAGCAGTCACGCGGCAAGGGCGTGCTGGTGACCATGAACGACGAGATCCAGTCGGGCCGCGACGTCAGCAAGTCGGTCAACATCAAGACCGAAGCCTTCAAGAGCGCCTGGGGCCCGATGGGCATGGTCGTCGAAGGCAAATCCTACTGGTTCCGCCTGCCGGCCAAGCGCCACACCAGCAACTCCGAGTTCGACATCAAGCAGATCAGCAGCCTGCCGCAAGTGGACATCGCCTATGGCTATGGCAACGTGACCGACACGGCGTACAAGGCGCTGGCCCAGAACGGCGCCAAGGCGCTGATCCATGCCGGCACCGGCAATGGCTCGGTGTCGTCGCGGGTGGTCCCGGCGCTGCAGGAGCTGCGCAAGAACGGCGTGCAGATCATTCGTTCTTCCCACGTCAACCAGGGTGGCTTCGTGCTGCGCAATGCCGAGCAGCCGGATGACAAGAACGACTGGGTCGTGGCGCATGACCTGAACCCGCAGAAGGCACGCATCCTGGCCATGGTTGCGATGACCAAGACCCAGGACAGCAAAGAGCTGCAGCGGATCTTCTGGGAATATTGATTGGTTGTAGGGCCGGGGCGGGTGCGTTGCATGCACCGGCCCTTTTCACGGGGCAAGCCAGTTAAAAATGGATCATCTGATTTGGGGCTGCTTTGCAGCCCTTCGCGGGTAAACCCGCTCCCACAGGGATGGCGCTGTACTGAGATTTGCGCGCCCCCCTGTAGGAGCGGGTTTACCCGCGAAGGGCCGCAAAGCGGCCCCGGCACCCTAACTGACTGGCATTAAACCTTGCTGCCCACGCCCCCCTGCCAACACGCTCTCTGTTTTTCGACTGACTTGCAGTTGCGAAATGCCCTACATTGAAATACTGTATGCGCATACAGCAAAAACAAGGAGAAGCCCCATGGCCGGTACCTCTCAAGCCGCCCCCAGCCCTTACCAGCAACTGGGCGAGCGCATTCAGAAAATCATCAACAACCCGCTTGCCCAGCGCAGCCGCGCCGCACTGATCTTCCGCCTCGAGCACGAGTCGCCAGACGACTGGGCCACCCTGCTCGAAGAGATCGCCGAAAACGACAATGTCACCCTCGCCTACCGCGACGACGGTGGCGTGCAGATCTTCTGGACGGTACCGAAGGAAGATTGACCCCAACTCCGTATTAGTCCAACTTCAGGCGCCGCAGAACTTAGTTTGAAAGTGCCTGTCCCAAGCGCTGCCATCGCCGCAGCGCCATGGCCGTTAGTACCTCCCTCCCGCTTCTGAAAATGCTCACCTCATGAAAAAATTGTTGTCTGCAGTAGTGCTCGCCTTTTCATTTATTCACCCCGCACTCGCCAACCCTCCCGCCACGTTTACCGAAGCCAAGGTAGTCGCCAAACAAAAGATCTATCTCGACCAGGCCAACAGCGCCATGGGCGATCTGTATTGCGGCTGCAAGTGGACCTGGGTCGGCAAGTCGGGCGGCCGCATCGACCCCGCCTCCTGTGGCTACGAGACCCGTAAACAGCAGAGCCGCGCTGAACGCACCGAGTGGGAACATATCGTCCCGGCCTGGACATTCGGCCATCAGCGTCAGTGCTGGCAGAACGGCGGACGTGAACATTGTGCCGATGACGATCCGGTGTTCAAGGCCATGGAAGCCGACCTGTTCAACCTTTACCCGGCCGTGGGTGAAGTGAATGGCGACCGTAGCAACTTCAACTATGGCATGGCCTCTGGCGTCAGCCCGCAGTATGGCCAGTGCAAGACGCGCGTGGACTTCAACCAACGCGCCGCTGAACCGCGTGATGAAGTTAAAGGCCTGGTGGCGCGCACCACGTTCTACATGTTCGATCGTTATCAGCTGAGCATGTCTCGCCAACAACAACAGTTGCTGATGGCCTGGGACAAACAGCACCCGGTGAGCAAGTGGGAAAAGGAACGTGACCGTCGGATCGCCGCAGTGATGGGCCACTCCAACCCGTTCGTCACCGGCGAGCGCAGCTGGACCCCAGGCTACAAGCCAGTGGGTGACGGCGTAGTGAGCGCACTGCCAGGCAAAGCCGCACGGCCCGCCGCTCAACCCTCGTTGGCGAGCGCCAGCAGCGGCGGCGGTGAGGGCGTGATCGTCGGCAACCAGAACAGCCACCTCTATCACCTGCCAAGCGGCTGCCCTGGCTACAGCCAGGTGTCGGCGAAAAATCGGGTGGCGTTTACCTCCGAGCCTGAAGCCCAGGCGGCGGGATACAAAAAGGCCGGCAACTGCCGGTAACGGGCTGTAGACGCCTCAGGCCAGCGCTTGCAGGTAGGCGCTGGCTTGCTGGTAACGGCTCAGCCGGGCCAAGTCGGCCGGGCCGGGACTGGGGATTCGTGTGAGATCGCTGTTGTCGGCCAGGTCGGCCAGTTTGACCTCGCGCGCCAACGGGTCATCACCCAGACGCACGACGAAGGCTTCGTAGCTTTCGCCGTCGCGTCGGCTGAGCGACAGCAGCGCGGCGAGGATCTTCAGCGGGAAGCCTTCGCGCGCCAGATCGGCAACGGTCAGTGGGGTGTCCTCGAGCACGTCGTGGAGCACCGCGACAATCCGTTGTTCTGGGGTGCACACCCGCATCATCACCCGCAAGGGGTGAAGGATATACGCCGACCCACCCTTGTCGTACTGCCCTTCATGTGCCCTGGCGGCCACCACGATGGCCCGTTCCAGTGTAGACATGAGGCTCTCCCTGCTCTGCGCCGTCCTGAACAAGCATAGCTGGCACGGGGGTTTCGGGACAGCCTGGCGGTTTCAGATAGCGATCAGCGCTGCACGCCGTGCTGGATCACCACCGAGTCGGTCCCCTGGCGCGCCATGACGTCCGCCTTGCGTGCTTCGGCCTCGGCCTTGGTCGGGAACGGGCCCATCAGCACCACCGGCTTGCCATCGCGGTACTCGACCGACGACGGAATGCCCTTCTCGATCAAACGCGCGGTCATGTCGCTCAAGGCGCCCATGTTCGGCCCCTGCACCACTTCGACATCCCACCCCTCAGGCGCCGGCTGGTCGGCCACGGCTTCGGCGCGACGCTGCAGGTCGGCACCGCCACACACCTCACGGATGCGCAGGTCGTTGCCGCTGTCGTCGATGATGATGTCGTACTGGCCGTCGTGCTTGATCGCCACGTAGCTGCGGTAGGCCTCGAACACGCCAGCGTCGTCCTTGCCGCGGAACTGGCCGCAGATCGAGCCCTGGTTATCGAAACGCACGTTGGCGAACTTGGCGGTCTTGGGATTGCTCAGGTGCTCGGCCACGCGCTTGTGCACGCCGTCGACCTCGTTGTTACATCCCGCCAGGGCCAGCACCGCCATTACCACCGCCAGTTTGCGCACGCGTGTATCTCCAATTTCGAAGGGGCGCAGTCTAACATGGCGACTAGCGGGCGCCGATGGGCAGGCTGCCGCAGGGTGTTTCCGCGCCGGAACGGCAAATGCAAAAAGGGCGATCCTTGCGGATCGCCCTTCTTAGGTTTGGTAGGCACAATTGGACTCGAACCAACGACCCCCACCATGTCAAGGTGGTGCTCTAACCAACTGAGCTATGTGCCTGTCGTGTGGGGCGCATATTACGAGTGAATCAGCATGCTGTAAAGCTTTTTTTCGAGAAAAATCAAAAACTTTGCGCAGCTCTCTATAGAAGCAGACTCGCCTGGCGTGACGCTGCGCAAGCGCCGCAAATTAAACCGCCAGAATGCAAGAAGGGCGATCCTTGCGGATCGCCCTTCTCAGGTTTGGTAGGCACAATTGGACTCGAACCAACGACCCCCACCATGTCAAGGTGGTGCTCTAACCAACTGAGCTATGTGCCTGTCGTGTGGGGCGCATTCTACCCAATCCAGAAACAGTGTCAACTCTTTTTTTCACGCTAACCCACTGAATCTTAAAAATATTTGCTCAGAGCCCGGACGCGATGCCTGGTAAAGGATTTTCACCATACGACTAGCGGGTGTTTATTATTATTGATAGCATCGGTACATTCGTTAAAAATATAACACACGAGGTTTCTCGAGCATGGCCAATACCCCCTACCCCCAGTCCTACTACGCCGCCTCGGCTAACCCGGTGCCGCCACGTCCGGCGCTGCAGGGTGAGGTGGAAACCGACATCTGTGTGATTGGCGCCGGCTATACCGGCCTGTCCAGCGCACTGTTCCTGCTGGAAAACGGCTTCAAGGTGACCATCGTCGAAGCCGCCAAGGTCGGCTTTGGCGCCTCGGGCCGCAACGGCGGCCAGATCGTCAACAGCTATAGCCGCGACATCGATATCATCGAACGCACCGTCGGCCCGCGCGAAGCGCAACTGCTGGGCGAGATGGCCTTCGAAGGCGGCCGCATCATCCGCGAGCGCGTGGCCAAGTACAACATCCAGTGCGACCTTAAAGACGGTGGCGTGTTCGCTGCCCTGACGCCTAAACAGATGGGCCACCTGGAGTCGCAGAAGCGCCTGTGGGAACGCTACGGCCACACCCAGCTGGAGCTGATGGACCAGAAGCGCATCCGCGAAGTGGTTGCCTGCGACAGCTACCTGGGCGGCATGCTGGACATGAGCGGTGGCCACATCCACCCGCTCAACCTGGCCCTGGGCGAAGCCGCTGCGGTCGAGTCGCTGGGTGGCGTCATCTATGAGCAGACCCCAGCGGTGCGCATCGAGCGCGGCGCCAACCCGGTGGTGCACACCCCGCAAGGTAAAGTGCGCGCCAAGTACATCATCGTGGCCGGTAACGCCTACCTGGGTAACCTGGTGCCGGAGCTGGCCTCCAAGTCGATGCCGTGCGGCACCCAGGTGATCACCACCGAGCCGCTGAGCGACGAGCTGGCACGCACCCTGCTGCCGCAGGACTACTGCGTCGAAGACTGCAACTACCTGCTCGACTACTACCGCCTGACCGGCGACAAGCGCCTGATCTTCGGTGGCGGCGTGGTCTACGGCGCGCGCGACCCGGCGAACATCGAGGCGATCATCCGGCCGAAGATGCTCAAGGCGTTCCCGCAGCTCAAGGACGTGAAGATCGACTTCGCCTGGACCGGCAACTTCCTGCTGACCCTGTCGCGCCTGCCGCAGGTTGGCCGTATCGGCGACAACATCTATTACTCGCAGGGCTGCTCGGGCCACGGCGTGACCTACACCCACCTGGCCGGCAAGGTGCTGGCCGAGGCACTGCGTGGCCAGGCCGAGCGCTTCGATGCGTTTGCCGGGCTGCCGCACTACCCGTTCCCGGGTGGCCAGATGCTGCGTGTGCCGTTCAGCGCCATGGGCGCCTGGTACTACAGCCTGCGCGATCGTCTGGGCTTCTGATAGACCTGTAGCGGGCAACGCGGCCCCATCGCGGGCAAGCCCGCTCCTACATTGTGTAGGAGCGGGCTTGCCCGCGATGGGGCCGACGGATTTATTGCCCGAGGCTGTTGACCGACTGCCGCGCGGCCATCTCCTGGCCTGCGCGGGCCAGGTCATCAGCGGCCTTGAGCCAGCGCTGCCGGTCCACCTGGGCCGGCAGTTGCCGCGGTTGCTGGACCAGCACCGCCCAACTCCCCTGCGCCTTCCACGCATCCTCGAAGCTGTCGAACGCCATCAGTTGGCGCCGATGCATGCCCGAACGCAGCAGCACCCGCTGCTTGTAGCTGTCGTAACCGACCAATACGGCGTAGCGCGGCTCGCTCCACCAGGCCGAGCCTTCCTGATACCGCAGCAACACCGGATTGCCCGCCGCCACCTGCGCGAGCAAGGCGTCCAGGCGCTTGTCCAGCGGGTACACGAGCATGCCGTAGTCGCGCGCAACCGCCGGCATCGAGGTTTCCAGCGCGTCGGCGCCCTCGGGCAGTTTCAGCGGTTTGTCGAGCAGGCCTGGGGTGATGCGGATGCCTTGCTGCGACAGGAGCGCGGCCAGGGCCATGGCGCCACTGTGGTTGGCGTTGCCCCGGAAGAACGGCACGCTGCTGATCTCGACCCGCTGCGGCAGGCCTTTGGCGACCGGCGGCGGGCCGCTGGCACAACCGGCCAGGCTGGCCGCCGCCAGGCACGCCAGCAACACGCGCCGCGGGGGGTTGAGCAACGACTTGAAGGGAGCTTGGAGCATGGACACTCGCTTGTCTGGACGCCCGGCAGGCAGCGCCCGGCAATGGACACTGATCATAGGGCCGACGCGCGCAGGGGTATAGCCCGAGGCGCGCTTGTAACGAATCGGACCAAGGCTTAGACCTAAGGTCAATGGAACGTCACAGGCGGCAGGCTAGACTAAAGCAGTGTCTGGAAGGCGAGCCTGGGGCAAGCCGGAGAGAAGGAGGCACACATGAGCCTGACAATGGCGATTCTTATGTTGGTGGGGATGTGGCTCAGCGTCGCAGCCGCCATGCTCTGGGGGGTAATGCGCATCGTGCGCAGGCATTCGCAGCATCACCTGCCGCCGCAGGTCCAGCCTAAACCAGCGCCCGTGCGGCGCATCCGCCGGCACGCTGGGGCGCATTGATCGGTGAATCCGGGGGCAGCTGCGCTGCCCTTTCGCGACACAAGGCCGCTCCCACATGAAACCGCGCGCACTCTGAATGTGCGCGGTTTCATGTGGGAGCGGCCTTGTGTCGCGAATGGGGCGCGAAGCGCCCCCGCTTTTACGTCAACCCTGCGCTGCCTCACGCTTCAAGCGCGCCCGGCGGGCAAAGATGTTGAG
This sequence comes from Pseudomonas reidholzensis, assembly GCF_900536025.1. Taxonomy (GTDB): domain Bacteria; phylum Pseudomonadota; class Gammaproteobacteria; order Pseudomonadales; family Pseudomonadaceae; genus Aquipseudomonas; species Aquipseudomonas reidholzensis. The sequence continues at coordinate 604,947 of NZ_UNOZ01000013.1, read as the reverse complement.
CATCTCGATCGCTGTCGAGAAGGCCATCGCGGCATACACATAACCCTTCGGTACATGCGCCCCGAACCCTTCGGCGATCAGCGTCATGCCGATCATGATCAGGAAGCCCAGCGCCAGCATCACCACGGTCGGGTTGTCGTTGATGAAGTTGGCCAGCGGGTCGGCCGCCACCATCATCACGATCACGGCAGCCACTACGGCGATGATCATGATCGGCAGGTGCTCGGTCATGCCCACGGCGGTGATGATGCTGTCGACCGAGAAGACGATGTCCAGCAGCAGGATCTGGAAGATCGCCGCGGCAAAGCCCAGGGTGACCGTGGTCGAGACCTTGGCTTCTTCCTTGGCACCGTGCGGGTCGACGCTTTCGTGGATCTCCTTGGTCGCCTTCCACAACAGGAACAGGCCACCGGCGATCAGGATCATGTCCTTCCAGGAGAAGGCATTACCCAGGATCTCGATCACCGGATCGGTCAGCTGGACGATCCAGGCCACGGTGCTGAGCAGCGCCAGGCGCATGATCAAGGCCATGCTGATACCGATCTTGCGGGCCTTGGAGCGGAATTCCACCGGCAGCTTGTTGGTCAGGATCGAGATGAAGATCAGGTTGTCGATACCCAGCACGATTTCCATCGCCACCAGGGTGGCCAGGGCAATCCAGGCGGTCGGGCTTGCGGCGAGTTCCAGCAGATATTCCATGAATCAATCCTGTTTCGGGTCTTGGGGGTCAGATGTCCTGGGTCTTGTCTTCGCCATCGGCCGGCTTCGACGATTTCTCGCCGTCGCCGCCAATGGCCTCGTTCAAGGCTTGCTGGGCCGCATCGTTGGTCTTGTCGATCGCCTGCTTGGCGGTTTCGGCCGCCTGGTCGAGCATCTGCTGGGCGGATTTCTCGGCCTGGTCGCAACCGGCCAGGGTGAACAGGGCCAAAGCCAGCACCAACGGGGTGCCAATGGATTTCAGTTGTAGCATGGGTTCCTCACTTGTCATGTCCGCTCGGCGCGCACGGCGCCTGATGGGGAGCATTCTAGTGAAGCTGAAACATCCGGAAAATTCGTTTTTTTAGCGGTTATACTTCGGTTTTTACGAATCCGGATGATCGCCTCATGCTCAACTACCGGCAGTTGCATTACTTTTGGGTGGTCGCCCGGACCGGCAGCATCGTGCGCGCCAGCGAGCAATTGAACCTCACCCCACAGACCATCAGCGGGCAGATCAGCCTGTTCGAGCAGACCTACGGGCTGGAGTTGTTCCAGCGGGTCGGGCGGCAACTCGAGCTGACCGAGACCGGCCGCCAGACCCTGGTCTACGCCGAGCAGATGTTCCAGATCGGCAGCGAGCTCGAGGCGATGCTGCGCGCCGGGCCGCAGGAGCAGATCCTGTTTCGCGTCGGCGTGGCCGATGTGGTGCCCAAGTCCATCGTCTATCGCCTGCTGGCGCCGACCATGGAGCTCGACGGCGTGCTGCGCATCAACTGCCGGGAGGACAAGTTCGAGCGTTTGCTCGCGGACCTGGCCATCCAGCGCCTGGACCTGGTGATCTCCGACAGCCCGATGCCCAGCCACCTGGACATCAAGGGCTACAGCCAGAAGCTGGGCGAGTGCGGGCTGAGCTTCTTTGCCACCCCGGCCCTGGCCGAGCGCCATGGCCAGCCGTTTCCCGGCTGCCTGGATGACGCGCCGCTGCTGATCCCCGGGCAGGAGACCGTGGTGCGCAGCCGGCTGTTGCGCTGGTTGTCGGAGCAGCAGGTGCAGCCGCGGATCATTGGCGAGTTCGATGACAGCGCATTGATGCAGGCGTTTGGGCAGTCGGGGAGCGGCATCTTCGTGGCGCCGAGCGTGATTGCCGAGGAGGTGTGCCGGCAGTACGGGGTGGTGCTGATCGGGCAGACCGAGGCGGTCAACGAGTCGTTTTATGCGATTTCGGTGGAGCGCAAGGTCAAGCATCCAGGGATCGTGGCGATCACCGAGGGGGCGCGGCGCGAGTTGTTTCATTGGTGATCAGGCCCGGACAGGCTGATGAAGGTCTATGTTAAAGTCGCGCCCGTCCAAGTCCCTGAGATTGTGCTGCACATGTCCCCTGTCCTCCATCTGCTCAACCGCACCAGCCTGGTGACCCAGATCGTCATCGGCCTGGTCGCCGGCATCGCCCTGGCCCTCCTCGCTCCGGCCGTCGCCCGCGATGTGGCGTTTCTCGGCAAGGTCTTCGTCAGCGCCCTGAAGGCGGTGGCCCCGGTACTGGTGTTCGTGCTGGTCATGGCCTCGATCGCCAACCACCGTCAAGGCCAGCAAACCCATATCCGGCCGATCCTCTGGCTGTACATCCTCGGCACCTTCGCCGCGGCGGTGGTGGCCGTGGTCGCCAGCATGCTGTTCCCCTCGCACCTGGTGCTCAACGCCAGCGACGCCGCCCTGAGCGCCCCGGGCGGGATCACCGAGGTGCTGCAGAACCTGCTGCTCAGCGCCGTCGACAACCCGGTGGCGGCACTGATCAACGCCAACTTCATCGGTGTGCTGACCTGGTCGATCGGCCTCGGCATCGCCCTGCGCCACGCCAGCGAAGGCACCCGGACGATGGTCGAGGACCTGTCCAACGCGGTCACGCAGATCGTGCGCGTGGTCATCCGCTTCGCCCCGCTGGGGATCTTCGGCCTGGTGGCTTCGACCCTGGCGCAATCGGGCCTGGACGCCCTCTTCGGCTACCTGCACCTGCTCGCGGTGCTGATCGGCTGCATGCTGTTCGTGGCGCTGGTGATGAACCCGCTGATCGTGTTCTGGCAGATCCGCCGCAACCCTTACCCGCTGGTCCTGCTGTGCCTGCGCGAAAGCGGCATCACGGCGTTCTTCACGCGCAGCTCGGCGGCCAACATCCCGGTCAACCTGGCGCTGTCGGAAAAGCTCGGGCTGCATGAAGACACCTACTCGGTGTCGATCCCGCTGGGTGCGACGATCAATATGGCCGGCGCGGCGATCACCATCACCGTGCTGACCCTGGCGGCGGTGCACACCTTGGGTATCGCGATCGATCTGCCGACCGCCGTGCTGCTCAGCGTGGTCGCCGCCGTCTGCGCCTGTGGCGCCTCCGGGGTGGCGGGCGGCTCGCTGTTGCTGATCCCGCTGGCGTGCAGCCTGTTCGGCATCCCCAGCGAAATCGCCATGCAGGTGGTGGCGGTCGGCTTCATCATTGGCGTGTTGCAGGACTCTGCAGAGACCGCGCTCAACTCCTCGACCGACGTGATCTTCACCGCGGCGGCGTGCGAGGCTCAGGAGCGGCGTACCGCCTGAGCCTTCGCCCGCTGGGCAGGTGTTCTGGCAATTGCTTATGTGCGCCGGTTTACCTAGGCTAGAGGCCTTTCCTCGCAACGAGACAGGGCCATGTCAGAACACGAAAACGCCAGTGAAGGCCGCTTCAACAGCACCGAGATTCGCATCCTCGGTGCGTTGATCGAAAAGCAGGCCACCAGCCCTGAAAGCTACCCGCTGACCCTCAACGCGCTGGTCCTGGCCTGCAACCAGAAGACCAGCCGCGAGCCGGTGATGAACCTCTCCCCCGGCCAGGTCGGCCAGGCCTTGCGTGCGCTCGAAGGGCAAGGGCTGACCCGCCTGCAGATGGGCAGCCGCGCCGACCGCTGGGAGCAGCGCGCCGACAAGGCCCTGGAACTGGTACCGGCGCAGCTGGTGCTGATGGGGCTGATGTTCTTGCGCGGGCCACAGACCATCAACGAGCTGCTCACGCGCAGCAACCGCCTGCATGAGTTCGAGGATGGCGACCAGGTCCAGCATCAACTGGAGCGGCTGATCTCGCGTGAACTGGCCGTGCACCTGCCACGCCAGGCCGGGCAGCGCGAAGACCGCTATACACATGCCTTGGGCGATCCGGCGGAAATCGAAACGATCCTGGCGGCGCGTCAGCAAGGCGCCAGTGAGCGCAGCAGCGCCGGCAATGTGTCGGAAGACCGCATCGAAGCGCTCGAAGCGCGGATCGCAGCACTGGAAGAGCGCCTGGCGCTGCTCGAAGGCTGAGTCAGTTTTTCTCGGCTTCGGGGAAGTGGCGGCAGCTTTTGCGTTCGGCCAGCTCCTGGTCACTGGGGCGCTGGTCGACGAACACGGTGTGGCCGTCGGCGTAGATTTCCAGGTAGCCCCAGTGCAGGTCCTGCTCCTGCTGCCCGGGCTGGGGTGGCACTAACCACCAGGGTTCGCGGCTGATCAAGGTCATGGCTCAGTTCCGGAGTGAGTCTGTTGTCACTATAGACAGCTCAGCCTGGAGCCATTGCAGGGCTCGGGGTGGTGCGTTGCCGGTACCGGCCTCATCGCGGGCAAGCCCGCGCCTACAAAAGGTTGCGCCTTGTAGGAGCGGGCTTGCCCGCGATGAGGCCCGCGCAACCCCCGCAACAAGCCACAGAACGAAAAACGCCGCCCTGTCAGGCGGCGTTTTTATGTCCAGCGATCAGCCTCAAGCCGGCGCGGAGCTGCGGATCAGGTGATCGAAGGCCGACAGCGAAGCCTTGGCCCCCTCGCCCACCGCGATCACGATCTGCTTGTATGGCACCGTCGTCACGTCACCCGCGGCAAACACCCCAGGGATGTTGGTCTGGCCCTTGGCGTCGACAATGATCTCGCCACGCGGCGACAGCTCTACGGTGCCCTTCAACCAGTCGGTATTGGGCAGCAGGCCGATCTGCACGAAGATCCCTTCCAGCGCCAGGTCATGCAGCTCATCGGTGCCGCGGTCCTTGTAGCGCAGGCCGTTGACCTTCTCGCCATCACCGAGCACTTCAGTGGTCAGCGCGCTGGTGATCACTTTGACGTTCGGCAAGCTGTGCAGCTTGCGCTGCAGCACGGCATCGGCGCGCAGCTGGCTGTCGAACTCGATCAGGGTCACCTGGGCGACGATACCGGCCAGGTCGATGGCCGCTTCCACGCCGGAGTTACCGCCGCCGATCACCGCCACGCGCTTGCCCTTGAACAGCGGGCCATCGCAGTGCGGGCAGTAGGCCACGCCACGTGCACGGTACTGCTGCTCACCCGGCACGTTCATTTCGCGCCAGCGCGCGCCAGTGGCGAGGATCACCGTCTTGGCCTTGAGCGAGGCGCCGCCGGCCAGGCGTACTTCATGCAGGCCGCCCTCGGTGGCGGGGATCAACGCTTCGCCACGCTGCAGGTTCATGATGTCGACGTCGTACTGCTTGACGTGCTCTTCCAGCGCCGAGGCCAGTTTCGGGCCTTCGGTCTCCTGCACCGAGATGAAGTTCTCGATGGCCATGGTGTCGAGCACCTGGCCGCCGAAACGCTCGGCAGCGACACCGGTACGGATGCCTTTGCGTGCGGCATAGATGGCCGCTGCAGCGCCCGCCGGGCCACCGCCGAGCACCAGCACATCGAAGGCGGGCTTGGCCTTGATCTTCTCGGCCTGACGAGCGCCCGAGTTGGTGTCGATCTTGCCGAGGATCTCTTCCAGGCCCATGCGGCCCTGGCCGAACACTTCGCCGTTGAGGTAGATGCTCGGCACCGCCATTACCTTGCGCGCCTCGACTTCGGCCTGGAACAGCGCGCCGTCGATGGCGACATGGCGCACGTTAGGGTTGAGCACGGCCATCAGGTTCAGCGCCTGGACCACGTCCGGGCAGTTCTGGCACGACAGCGAGTAGTAGGTTTCAAAGGTGAATTCGCCCTCAAGCGCCTGGATCTGCTCGATCACTTCGGCACTCGCCCTGGACGGGTGGCCGCCGACTTGCAGCAGCGCCAGTACCAGCGAGGTGAATTCGTGGCCCAGGGGGATGCCGGCAAAGCGCAGGCTGATGTCGGCTCCAGGGCGGTTGAGCGAGAACGACGGGCGACGGGCGTCAGTACCGTCCTTGCTCAGGGTGATCAGGTCCGACAGGCCGGCGATTTCCACCAGCAGGTCGTGCAATTCGCGGGACTTCGCGCCGTCGTCAAGGGAGGCAACGATCTCGATCGGCTGGGTGACCCGCTCCAGGTAGGTTTTCAGTTGCGATTTAAGCGTGGCGTCCAACATACGGGCGATTCCTTTTTTCAATCTTCAGGTACAAAAACGCCCAGGCAACAGTGCCCGGGCGTTTGGCGGGGCGGCTTCAGCTGTGGCGGCTGCTCACCGCCCGCGACTGGCGCACGGTCTTAGATCTTGCCGACCAGGTCCAGCGAAGGGGCCAGGGTGGCCTCGCCTTCTTGCCACTTGGCCGGGCAGACTTCACCTGGGTGGGCAGCGACGTACTGGGCAGCCTTGACCTTGCGCAGCAGCTCGCTGGCGTCACGGCCTACACCACCGTCGTTGAGTTCGACGATCTTGATCTGGCCTTCCGGGTTGATCACGAAGGTACCGCGATCGGCCAGGCCGGCGGCTTCGATCAGCACGTCGAAGTTGCGCGAGATGACGTGGGTCGGGTCACCGATCAGCGGGTACTTGATCTTGCCGATGGTTTCCGAGGTGTCGTGCCAGGCTTTGTGGGTGAAGTGGGTGTCGGTCGACACGCCGTAGATCTCGACGCCCAGCTTCTGGAACTCAGCGTAGTTGTCGGCCAGGTCGCCCAGTTCGGTTGGGCAGACGAAGGTGAAGTCGGCTGGGTAGAAGAACACGACAGACCACTTGCCTTGCAGATCGGCTTCGCTGACCTGAACGAATTCGCCGTTGTGGAAGGCAGTAGCGTTGAACGGTTTGACTTGGCTGTTGATGATCGGCATGAGATGCGCTCCTTCATGGGGTTTGAAATTTCGTTGACGGAGAGAATCCTAACCAATGATCCCGGTGATGGCTCATTGGCAAAGCTCATGCTGGTGATTGGTTTTGGCTATAACTGAGGTTCATTAATAGAAGGGATTGAGCTGAGCAAAGGATTGCGGGGGTGTCAGGGAGGGACAATCGCGGGCAAGCCCGCTCCTACAAGTATCGCGGTGACCTTGTAGGAGCGGGCTTGCCCGCGAAGAACGCGACGCGGGGACCCTGTGTGCGGGCTTGCCCGCGAAAAAGGCAACGCGGGCCCTTGTAGGAGCGGGCTTGCCCGCGAAGCAGGCGACGCGGGACCCTGTGGGAGCGGGTTTACCCGCGAAGCAGACGACGCGGTATCAGCGGGTAACGGTACGCATGGTGACGAACTCTTCCGCAGCCGTCGGGTGCACGCCAATGGTCTCGTCGAACTGCTGCTTGGTCGCCCCCGCCTTGAGCGCAACGCCCAGGCCCTGGATGATCTCGCCGGCATCCGGCCCGACCATGTGGCAACCCAGGACCTTGTCGGTCTCGGCATCCACCACCAGCTTCATCAGGGTCTTCTCCTGAATATCGGTCAAGGTCAGCTTCATCGCGCGGAAGCGGCTTTCGAACACCTGCACCTTGTGCCCCGCCTCCAGCGCCTGCTCTTCGGTCAACCCCACCGTACCGATCGGCGGCTGGCTGAACACCGCCGTGGGGATGTTCTGGTAGTCCACCGGGCGATACTGCTCAGGCTTGAACAGCCGCCGCGCCACCGCCATGCCTTCGGCCAGCGCCACCGGGGTGAGCTGCACGCGGCCGATCACATCGCCAATGGCCAGGATCGACGGCTCGGTGGTCTGGTACTGCTCATCGACGCGCACGAAGCCACGCGGGTCGAGCTCGACGCCGGTGTTCTCCAGGCCGAGGTTGTCCAGCATCGGCCGGCGGCCGGTGGCATAGAACACGCAGTCGGTGATCAGCTCACGACCGTCCTTGAGGGTGGCCTTGAGGCTGCCGTCTTCGAGCTGATCGATACGCTGGATGTCGCTGTTGAACTGCAGGTCGAGGCCGCGTTTTTCCAGCTCTTCCTTGAGGTGCGTGCGCACCGCGCCGTCGAACCCCCGCAGGAACAGGTCACCGCGGTAGAGCAAGGTGGTCGCGCTGCCCAGGCCCTGGAAGATGCCGGCGAATTCGACGGCGATGTAGCCACCGCCCACCACCAGCACGCGACGCGGCAGTTCCTTGAGGTAGAACGCCTCGTTGGAGGTGATCGCCAGCTCCTTGCCCGGGATGTCCGGCACCTGCGGCCAGCCACCCACGGCAACGAGGATGTGCTTGGCGCTGTAACGCTGGCCTTCGACTTCCACTTCGTTGGCGCCGGTCAGGCGCGCGTGGCCTTGCAGCAGGGTGACGCCGCTGTTGACCAGCAGGTTGCGATAGATGCCGTTGAGGCGTTCGATCTCGCGGTTCTTGTTGGCGATCAGCGTGCCCCAGTCGAAATGCCCTTCTTCGAGGGTCCAACCAAAGCCTGCGGCCTGCTCGAGCTCATCGGCGACATGCGCGCCGTAGACCAGCAGTTTTTTCGGCACACAGCCGACGTTGACGCAGGTACCGCCCAGGTAGCGGCTTTCGGCCACGGCGACCTTAGCGCCAAAGCCCGCCGCGAAACGCGCGGCACGCACACCGCCGGAACCGGCGCCAATCACGAACAGATCAAAATCGTAGGCCACAATCCAGACTCCACAAAAAAAGCCACCCGAGGGTGGCTCTTTTTCTGTCTAGCTGCAAGCGTCACGCTGCATCACGCGGCGCTGAGGCTCGATCGGCCGTGGCTCAGTAAGCCTTGCCGGTCTTGTAGAAGTTCTCGAAGCAGAAGTTGGTCGCCTCGATGTAGCCTTCGGCGCCGCCGCAGTCGAAACGCTGACCCTTGAACTTGTAGGCGATCACGCAGCCGTTTTGCGCCTGCTTCATCAGGGCGTCGGTGATCTGGATCTCGCCGCCTTTGCCTGGCTCGGTTTCTTCGATCAGCTTGAAGATGTCCGGGGTCAGGATGTAGCGGCCGATGATCGCCAGGTTGGACGGCGCGTCTTCCGGTGCTGGCTTCTCGACCATGCTGTTGACCCGGTAGATGTCGTCGCGAATCATCTCGCCGGAAATCACACCGTACTTGTTGGTTTCCTGCGGGTCGACTTCCTGGATGGCAACGATCGAGCAGCGGAACTGGTTGTACAGCTTGACCATCTGCTGCAGCACGCCGTCACCTTCGAGGTTGACGCACAGGTCGTCGGCCAGCACGACCGCGAACGGCTCGTCGCCGATCAGCGGGCGACCGGTGAGGATGGCGTGGCCCAGGCCTTTCATTTCGGTCTGGCGGGTGTAGGAGAACGAGCACTCGTTCAGCAGACGACGGATGCCGACCAGGTATTTTTCCTTGTCGGTGCCCTTGATCTGGTTTTCCAGCTCATAGCTGATGTCGAAATGGTCTTCCAGGGCGCGCTTGCCGCGGCCGGTGACGATGGAGATCTCGCTCAGGCCAGCCTCCAGTGCTTCTTCAACGCCATACTGGATCAGTGGCTTGTTGACCACCGGCAGCATTTCCTTGGGCATGGCTTTGGTAGCGGGCAGGAAGCGGGTGCCGTAACCGGCTGCCGGGAACAAGCATTTCTTGATCATATACGTCCTTAACAAGGGCTTTGCGTACGAATTTCGGCGCAGTCTAATCAGGCGGCACGCACCTTACAATGCCCCGCCTGCGGGCGACCGACGCCATGATAGAGATAACCCAGTGTAGTTAGTTCCGATGAATCGTAAATATTGCGCCCGTCGAACACTACCGGCATGCGCATAAGCCCCCGTATTTTCAGGAAATCCGGCTGGCGAAAGTGCTTCCATTCAGTCACCAGGACCAGCGCATCGGCGCCTTCGACGCAGGCGTAAGGGTCTTCGCTGAGCAGCAGTTGGCCGCTGGCCAGCGCCTCGGGGTAGCGCACCGCAACACCGTCGAGGGCGGCCGGGTCGCACGCCTGGACGCGCGCCCCGGCGGCCAGCAAGGCCTCCAGCAGCACCAGCGCCGGCGCCTCGCGCAGGTCGTCGGTGCCCGGCTTGAACGCCAGCCCCCAGATCGCCACCGTGCGGCCACGCACAACGCCACCAAAGTGCTGCTCGAGCGCGGCGAACAACAGCGTCTTCTGCACCTCGTTGCGCGCCTGCACCGCCTGCAGGATGGCCGGCTGGTAGCCCTGCTGCTCGGCGGTGTGGATTAGCGCCCGAACGTCCTTGGGGAAGCACGAGCCGCCATAGCCACAGCCGGCGTAGATGAAGTGGCTGCCGATGCGGCGATCGCTGCCGATGCCGCGGCGCACCTGCTCGATGTCGACCTCCAGGTGCGCGCACAGCCCGGCCAGTTCGTTGATGAAGGAGATGCGCGTCGCAAGAAAGGCATTGGCCGCGTACTTGCTGAATTCCGCCGCGCGCGGGGCCATCAGCAGGATCCGCTCGTGGTTGCGCACAAACGGCGCATAGAGCCGCTGCAGGCAATGCCGGGCCTGCTCGCTGTGGCTGCCGATGATGATCCGGTCGGGGCGCATGAAGTCGTCGACGGCGCTGCCCTCCTTGAGAAACTCAGGGTTGCTCGCCACCTCCACGGTGAAGCCTGCGCCGCGTGCGCGAAGGCCTTGGGCGATGTGCCGGGCGACCTGCTCGGCGGTGCCGACCGGCACGGTCGACTTGTTCACCACCAGGCTGGGGCGAAGCAGGTGCTGGCCGAGGCTGTCGGCGACGGCCAGGACTTGCTGCAGGTCGGCCGAGCCGTCTTCGTGGCTCGGCGTGCCGACGGCGATGAACACCACCTCGGCGCCGGCCAGGGCGCTGTCCCATTGATCGGTGAAGCTCAGCCTGCCGCTGTGCAGGCCCGCCTGGAGCAAGGGCTGCAGGCCGGGCTCGTAGATCGGGCAATGGCCTTGGCGCAGTTGCGCCAGGCGCGCCTGATCACGCTCGAGGCAGACCACCGGGTTGCCCATTTCGGCAAGACAGGCTGCAGTCACCAGCCCTACATAGCCTGCTCCGATCACACACAGTTGCATGGCCGCGCTCCTTGATGAAGGTCGCGACCATTGCACCTCGTGGAGGGTTGCAGGGCAGTGACATGATTACGTCAGGGGTGTGACAGTGACACCCCCTCGCCTGCTACATCCCCTGCCCGATCACGACCCCATCCACCGTCTGCCCATACAGATTGACCCCATCGTTGGCATGAAACTTCACCCGGGTCTTCTCCACCGAGCCTTCGACCAGTCGCGGGTCCTGCGGCCGCTCGTGGCGGTTGACCCAGGCAGCGACATCCCACGCCTGCTGGTCAGTCAAACTGCCAGGCCGGCCCAGCGGCATGTTGTACTTGATGAACGACGCCGCGGTGTTGATGCGGTGCATCCCCGCGCCCCAGTTGTACGAGTCCTTGCCCCACAGCGGCGGCATCACGTACTCGCCGGCCACCTGCTGGCCCTCGCCCTGATCGCCATGGCAGATCGCGCAGTGCTCGCGGTACACCTGCTGGCCACGGGCGAAGTCATAGCCACCCTTGGGCTGCGGCACCTCGGGGTAGCCGCGCCCGGGCGTCTCAACGCCGATGGGCGCCTGGGTCGACAGCCAGTAGGCGTACACGCTCAATGCCGTCATCTGCGGGCTGTCGGCCGCCGGTGGCGTGCCGTTCATGCTGAACTGGAAGCAGCCCTGGATGCGCTCGGCAAAGGTGTTGACCTTGTCGTTTTTCTTGCGGTACGCCGGATACATCGGGTACGCCCCCCACAGCGGCGCGGAGAACGCCAGGCGCCCCTGGTCGAGGTGGCAGTTGCTGCAGTTGAGGCCGTTGCCGACCGCCTCGGGCATCAAGCGCCGGGTATCGACGAACAGCGCATGCCCTTCGCGGACCATTTTGCCGAAGGCATTGTCCGGCAACTGGTCTTCAGCCGGCGGGGTGAACTGCGGGGCGGCCTGCATGGCAGGGACCTTGAGCTGGGACTGGTCTTCCATGGCAATCGGCGCCGCCTGGGCGGGGTTCAGGGCCAACACGGCGAGGGTTGCAATCAGCGACTTCATGGCGTGACCTCCTGGCTCAGCGGATGAGCGAAGAACGCGGCGATCGCCGTGACCTCGGCCTCGGTCATGGCCTTGGCCACGCCGGCCATCATCTGGCTGGGGTCGTTGCTGCGGCTGCCGTCGCGCCAGGCGTTGAGCTGCGCCACCAGGTAGCCCGCCGGTTGCCCGGCCAAGGGCGGAAAGTGCTCACCGACGCCACTGCCGCCAGGGCCATGACACTGCACACAGCCGGGGATCTGTCGGCTCCAGTCGCCGTACAGGGCCAACCGCGCCACCGGGTCGGTAGCGATCTGCTGGCGACGCAGGTCGGGGGCGGGGTCACTCGGCAGCTCGGCCAGATAGGCACTGACCGCCTCGGCTTCCTCGGGGGTCAAGGCCTTGGCCAACGGCTCCATCACCGGCTGCTTGCGGCTGCCGCTGCGAAAGTCGTTCAACTGCTTGTTCAGGTAGCCAGCCGACAGCCCGGCCAGGCGCGGAAACCCTGCCGCGGCAAGGCCTTTGCCATCGGCGCCATGACAGGCCAGGCAGGCCATGGCAGCGGGGTTCTGCCCGCCCTGGGTGAAGATGGCCTGGCCATCGGCGGCCTGCGCGGCAGGCCAGGGCAGCATCAGCGCGGCGCTGATGGCGATACGACTCAACGGATTCATCACGGGACGCTCCATTTTCTTGTTATAAGCTTAGGCTTAAACGGTATAAGCCTACAGATAGTAGGCCTATCCTCCGGCAGGTCAACGCCTGCCGGGCAAGAAGATGGCAATTCGCCCTGTTAGTCGCCCATTAACTGAGCTGGATCAAGACCGCGAGATGCATTTGGTCGTCGCTGTGCGCACATCGCCCAGGCGCAGCGGGAAGTTGTTCAGTCGCTCGCGCAGCTTGATGCTGCTGCCACTGCCGCGCTTGTCGATGTCCAGCAACGCGGCCGGGCCGGTACCGGCGGTCAGCTTCTGCGGGACGATCAGGCGCAGGCCGTCGCCGCGCTTCTCTTCGGTCAGGGCATCACGGCTCTGCGCCAGCTCAGCCTTGATGCAATCGGCATATTCGCGCGGGGTCTTGCCAGACATCACGTCCATGGTTTCTCGCGATTGCTCCAGTTCCGAAACACTGACGCAGCCGCCCAAGGTCAAGCTCAACGCCGCCACCACCCACTTCATTCGGAATACCTCTGCCTTAAAGAATCTATATGACCACAGCGAGGCAGGTTTGCTCCCTGCATTGGCGGATTTATCCCTGCCTCGGCTGTGCGGGGCGGGAGTGTACCGTTACATCGTGATATCTTTCCCGTTTGCAGAATCAAACCTTGCGGAGCATCACATGAAATACGTACACCAGCGCGAGCACCTCAACGAGGACGACATCGTCGTGATCGAGTGTTCCCAGCGCTGCAACATCCGCCTGATGAACGACGCCAACTTCCGCAGCTTCAAGAACGGTGGTCGTCATACCTACCACGGCGGCGCCTTCGATCAGTTCCCGGCGAAGATCACCGTGCCGAGCACCGGCTTCTGGAACATCACCCTGGACACGGTCACGCCGCGGCCGATCTCGGTGACGCGCAAGCCGACCTTCACCCACAAGATCAAGATCATCCGTCGCTCCTCGTCGCAACTGAGATAAGCCGCCATGACCCAGAACATCAAATACGTCATCAAGTACAAACTCGACGGCGAGCGCCGCTGGGACTTCGCGGTCATGCCGGACAACTCCGAAGGCCAGGCCCTGGAAGCCTTGCGCAAGATCCACGGCGATGACGCCGCCAAGATCAGCGACATCCAGGTCAGCAAAGCCCTGTAATGATCTAGCCCCGCCGCCCGCCCAAGGAGTCCGCATGAGCACCTGGCCAGACCGTCGCCTTCTCGACCTGTTGGGCATCGAGGTGCCCATTCTCCAGGCACCCATGGCCGGCGCCAGCGGCGCAGCCATGGCCATCGCGGTGGGCAACGCCGGCGGGCTCGCCGCCCTGCCCTGCGCGATGCTCAACAGCGAGCAGCTGCGCAGCGAGATCGAGGTGTTTCGCGCGGGCTGCGCGGGGCCGCTGAACCTCAACTTCTTCTGCCACGTGCCGCCTGCCGCGGATGAACCGCGCGCCGCGCGCTGGAAGCAGGCGCTCAAGCCGTACTACGACGAGCTGGGCGCCGACTTCGAGGCGCCCACGCCGGTGTCCAATCGCGCGCCGTTCGATGAGCAGAGCTGCCAACTGATCGAGCAACTGCGCCCGGAGGTGGTCAGCTTCCACTTCGGCCTGCCGCCCGCCGACCTGCTGCAACGGGTCAAGGCGGCGGGCGCCAAGGTGCTGTCGAGCGCGACCACGGTGGAAGAAGCGCTGTGGCTGCAGGCCCACGGCTGTGACGCGATCATCGCCATGGGCTATGAGGCCGGCGGCCATCGCGGGATGTTCCTCAGCGACGACCTCACCAGCCAGATCGGCACCTTTGCCCTGGTGCCGCAGATCGTCGATGCGGTGCGGTTGCCGGTGATTGCGGCGGGCGGCATTGCCGACCACCGCGGCCTGGTCGCCGCGCTGGCACTGGGGGCGTCGGCGGTGCAGATCGGCACGGCGTACCTGTTCAGCCCGGAGGCCAAGGTGTCTGCGGCGCACCGTCACGCGTTGGAGACCGCTTCGGCGAGCGATACCGCGCTGACCAACCTGTTTACCGGGCGGCCGGCGCGCGGCATCAACAACCGCCTGATGCGCGAGCTGGGGCCGATGAGCACGCTGGCGCCACGCTTTCCGCTGGCGGGCGGCGCGCTGATGCCGTTGCGCGCGATCAGCGAGCCGCAGGGCAGCAGCGCCTTCAGCAACCTGTGGTCAGGCCAGGCGCTGCGCCTGGGGCGGCGGATGCCAGCCGGTGAGTTGACCCGCGAGATCGCGCAGAAGGCCCTGGCAGTGGTCGGGCGCTGAAGTCTCGCCTGAATGGGGCCGCTTTGCGGCCCTTCGCGGGTGAACCCGCTCCCACAGGCTGGACTGGCACCCTTCTGTAGATCGCCGGGATACCGGTGGGAGCGGGTTTACCCGCGAAGGGCTGCACCGCAGCCCCACTCTGATGGAATAACAGCCCTTCCCGACCAACGGGTTATCGCTATATAGTCATCCACATAACGATAACCTGCCTCCCAAGGAGCTGCTTTCATGCGTCTACGCCTGCCCCACCTGGCCGCCACCGCACTCGCCACCCTGATCACCTGCAACAGCGCCTGGGCCGATGAAGTCCAGGTGGCCGTCGCCGCCAACTTCACCGCCCCGATCCAGGCCCTGGCCAAGGACTTCGAGAAAGACACCGGCCACACCCTGGTCGCCGCCTTTGGCGCCACCGGCCAGTTCTACGCGCAGATCAAGAACGGCGCCCCCTTCGAGGTGTTCCTGGCCGCCGACGACAGCACCCCGGCCAAACTGGAAAGCGAAGGCGATACCGTCAAGGGCTCGCGCTTCACCTACGCGATCGGCACCCTGGCGCTGTGGTCGGCCAAGCCTGGCTACGTCGACGACCAAGGCGCTGTATTGAAAAAGAATGACTTCCAGCACCTGTCCATCGCCAACCCCAAAGCCGCGCCTTACGGTTTGGCCGCGACCCAGGTGCTGGACAAACTGAAACTGACCGACGCCACCAAAGGCAAGATCGTCGAAGGCCAGAACATCACCCAGGCGTTCCAGTTCGTCTCCACCGGCAATGCCGAGCTGGGCTTCGTCGCCCTGTCGCAGATCTACAAGGACGGCAAGATCGACAACGGCTCGGCGTGGATCGTCCCGTCGAACCTGCACGACCCGATCAAGCAGGACGCGGTGATCCTCAACAAGGGCAAGGACAACCCGGCCGCCAAGGCGCTGGTCGAGTACCTCAAAGGGCCGAAGGCCGCTGCGCTGATCAAGTCTTACGGCTATGAAATCTGATGCCGCTCGACGCCAGTGACCTGGGGGCGATCTGGCTGACCGTGCAACTGGCCAGCCTGACCACCCTGATCCTGCTGGTGGTGGGCACGCCCATCGCCTGGTGGCTGGCGCGCACGCGCTCGTGGCTGCGTGGGCCGGTCGGCGCGGTGGTGGCACTGCCGCTGGTGCTGCCACCGACGGTGATCGGCTTTTACCTGCTGATCGCCCTCGGCCCGCACGGCTGGCTCGGCCAGGCGACCCAGGCGCTGGGCCTGGGCACCGTGGTGTTCAGTTTTACCGGGCTGGTGATCGGCTCGGTGGTGTATTCCATGCCGTTCGTGGTGCAGCCGCTGCAAAATGCCTTCAGCGCCATCGGCCAACGGCCGCTCGAGGTCGCCGCGACCTTGCGCGCCAGCCCCTGGGACACCTTCGTGCATGTGGTGCTACCGCTGGCCCGGCCGGGCTTCATCACCGCCAGCATCCTCGGCTTCGCCCACACCGTGGGTGAGTTCGGCGTGGTGCTGATGATCGGTGGCAATATCCCGGACAAGACCCGTGTCGTCTCGGTGCAGATCTTCGATCACGTCGAGTCCATGGCCTATTCGCAAGCACACTGGCTGGCCGGCGCCATGCTGGTGTTTTCCTTCCTGGTGTTGCTCCTGCTCTACGCAGGCCGCCGCGGCAAGGCGGGCTGGAGCTGAGATGAGTGCATCGATAGTGGCGCGACTGCGCCTTGGCCGCGACGATTTCACCCTGGATGTCGACCTGCGCCTGCCAGGCCGCGGGATCAGCGCGCTGTTTGGCCACTCCGGCTCCGGCAAGACCTCCTGCCTGCGCTGCCTGGCCGGGCTGGAGCGCGCTGCCAGTGCCTATATCGAAGTCAACGGCGAGGTCTGGGAAGACACCTCGCGCGGGTACTTCATGGCGCCGCACAAACGCCCCGTGGGGTACGTGTTCCAGGAGGCCAGCCTGTTCCCGCACCTGTCGGTACGCGGCAACCTGGAGTTCGGCTGGCGGCGGATCGCCGCCAGCGAGCGCAAGGTCAGCCTCGAGCAGGCCTGCACGCTGCTGGGCATCGGCCACCTGCTCGAGCGCCGCCCCGCCACCCTGTCGGGCGGTGAAGCGCAGCGGGTCGGCATCGCCCGCGCGCTGCTCAGCAGCCCGCGCCTGCTGCTGATGGACGAGCCGCTGGCGGCCCTCGATGGCCCGCGCAAGCGCGAGATCCTGCCTTACCTGGAGCGCCTGCACGACGAGCTGGACATCCCCCTGGTCTACGTCAGCCATGCCCAGGATGAGGTGGCGCGCCTGGCCGACCACCTGGTCCTGCTCGAGCAAGGCAAGGCCATGGCCAGCGGGCCGATCGGCGAGACCCTGGCCCGCCTCGACCTGTCGCTGGCCCAGGGCGACGACGCCGGCGTGGTGCTCGAGGGCGTCGTGGTCGGGCATGACCCGCACTATCAACTGTTCGACCTGCGCCTGCCGGGCAGTGACGGCCTGTTGCTGCGCATCGCCCATCCGTCGCTGGTGGTCGGCAGCAGCCACCGGCTCAAGGTGCAGGCCCGCGATGTCAGCCTGGCGCTGGGCATCGACAGCGCCTCGAGCATCCTCAACCGGCTGCCGGTGCGCGTGCGGGAATACCGCGAGGCGGACAACCCCGCGCATCTGCTGGTCAGCCTGGACGCCGCCGGCGCCGCGCTGCTCGCGCGCATCACCCGCTACTCGGCAGACCAGCTCGGCCTGCGCCCCGGGCAGATGCTCTGGGCGCAGATCAAATCGGTAGCGCTTTTGCTCTGAGCATCAGCCGCCTCGCCGTTGTCCATTGAGCAGGTACTTGCTCAATGGATGCCCGCCATGCTCGATTGCCCCCTGCCGCGCACCCTGCACTATGTCGACGACAGCCAGCCCGGCCTGAGCCGGCGCCGCTGGCGAGACCGTTTCATCTACCTGGATGCCGACGGCAACCGGGTACGCGACAGCGACACCTTGGCGCGGATCGCCGCACTGGTGATCCCGCCCGCCTACACCGACGTGTGGATCTGCGCCGACCCGCAAGGCCACCTGCAAGCCACCGGCCGCGATGCGCGCGGGCGCAAGCAGTATCGCTACCATGCCGAGTGGCGCGAGCTGCGTGACGGTCACAAGTACGGGCGGATGCTGGCCTTCGCCCAGGTACTGCCCAAGCTGCGCAAGCAGGTGGACCTGCACCTGGCCAGGCCCGGGCTGGACCGGGAAAAGGTCATGGCGCTGGTGGTCAGCCTGCTCGACAGCACGTTGATCCGCATCGGTAACCGGCAGTACCTGCGCGACAACAAATCCTATGGGCTGACCACCCTCAATACCCGCCACGTCAAAGTCGAAGGCAGCACCATCCGCTTCCAGTTTCGCGGTAAACGCGGCGTCGAGCACAACGTCACCCTGCGTGATCGACGCCTGGCGGCCTTGGTCAAGCGCTGCATGGAGCTGCCTGGGCAAGCGCTGTTCCAGTACCTGGACGCCGACGGCGAGCGGCACAGCATCGGCTCCAGCGAGATCAACCTGTTTCTCCAGCAACTGACCGGCGCCGACTTCACCGCCAAGGACTACCGCACCTGGGCCGGCAGCAGCCTGGCGCTGAGCCTGCTGCGCCCGCTGGCCTGGGAGCCGGACAGCGAAGCCAAGCGCCAGGTCGCCGAGACCGTGCGCCAGGTCGCTGCACGCCTGGGCAACACGCCGGCCGTGTGCCGGCGCTGCTATATCCACCCTGCGGTGCTCGAACAGTTCCACCTCGGGCAACTCGGCGGCTTGCCGCGCGCCCGCACGCGCAAAGGCCTGGAGCCCGAAGAAGTGGCCTTGCTGCACTTCTTGCAGGCACTCCAGGCAATCAATTGATCCAGGCTATGCCGGCCATCAAGCAGAGAAATTTCCCATCTGAGCGTAAGCCCCCTATCCTTGCCACCGAGCACCTCCGCCGATCACGCCAAAGCGGCTTGATCAGGCACCTGCAACTAGAGACAAGTAACAGATTTTGTCTTCGGGGGAATTACTCTCCGCCGAAAGCGTCTTTAATGAGAAGGAAGAGGGACACGCTCCCGCCGTTGCGGTAAACAGACCGCACGGTTTTCAACACCACCAAGGAGAACTACATGCTGATACTCACCCGCAAGGTTGGCGAAAGCATCGTCATCAACGATGACATCAAAGTCACCATTCTGGGCGTCAAGGGGATGCAAGTGAGGATCGGTATCGATGCACCTAAAGATGTCCAGGTGCACCGTGAAGAGATTTTCAAACGTATCCAGGCTGGCAACCCGGCACCGGAGAAGCCGCACGACGATCAATATTGATCTGCATCGCTCGAGGCCGCACGGATGCGCTTGACCGATCGGCCCGCCGATGCGGGATTTTGCCTGGCCTTCAGCTGCCCAGCAGTTCCCGCACCTTGGCGATCAACTCAGTGGGGTTGAAGGGTTTTTCAAACACCGCCACAAACAACTCCGGGCTCGCCTGGCTGGCCTGCGCGCCACTCATGAGAATCACCGGCAAGTCCGCCAACTGCAGTTCATCTCGCATTGCCCGCACCAGCTCCTCGCCATTCTTGCGCGGCATCATGAAGTCGGTGATCACCAGGTCCACGCGCTTTTCCTTCAAGGCTTCCAGCGCCTTGATCCCGTCCCCGGCCTTTTCTACCTGAAAGCCCTCGTCCTCCAGCGCATACGCGAGGATTTCGACGATCAGGTATTCGTCATCGACGATCAGAACGGTGTAGGTACTCATCGCGTCATTCCGTCACCCGCCCTCCTGAGGCATCGGCGTACCCGAGAGCACCCCGCAGGCCCCCTCGAAGGCCTTGCGCAGGGTAATCCCCTGAGGGCCCAGGCACAGTTCGTGGAGCGCCGGGTCGTGATCGCTGTCGCGCACCTTGAGAATCGACAGCATGCGCCGCAGCTGTGCGTCCATTTCGACGAAGCGCGTCAGCATCAGGTTGTCGACGATGCTCGACAGGTCCGGCGCGGGCGCGCTGATCTCCGAGCCGAACAGATCGCGCATCTCCCAGGTCATCAGAACGCTCACGTCGCGTGCGCGCAACTCGCCCAGCAAGGCGCGGAAAAAACCATTGACCCGCCAGTTGTCGACGGCCAGCCGGCTGAACGCGCCGAGGCTGTCGATCACCACGCGCTTGGCCCCCATCGCCTCGACCTGCGCCAGCAAGCGCGCACCGAGCTGGTCCAGCAAGCCTTCGGTGGTCGGCTGCCAGCACAGCCGCAGTGCGCCTGAGCGCTCCATTGCCGGGAAGTCGTAGCCGAACGCGGCAGCCTTCAGGCGCAGGCGCTCCGGTGACTCGTAAAAACCAAAATGCAGCCCTGGCGCGGCCGGCGTCGAGGCCGCCAGAAAGCCCAGGCCGAGGGACGTCTTGCCGACCCCCGAGGGGCCCATCACCAGGCTGGTGGAGCCGGAGGTCACACCGCCGCGCAGCAACTCGTCCAGCGCTGGGGTGCCGGTGCTGATCCGGCTCAAGGTCGCCGAGCCCGGCTGGCTGGGGTGGCTGTACAACGACTCCAGGCGCGGGTAGACCTGCAAGCCGGCGTTGTCGATCAAGCATTCGTGCAGGCCCGACAACGCCGCGCTGCCGCGCGTCTTGCGCAACTGGATATGGCGCATGGCGCGGCTGCCCACCAGGGTTTCGCCCAGCTCGATCACGCCATCGACCATGGTGTGCTCGGGGCTGCCTTCCTGCAGGCGGGCGCTGGTCAGCAGCAACACGGTGCAGCCGGCAAAGGCGGCATGGCCTTGCAGCTCGGCAACGAATTTTTTCGTGTCCAGGGTGGTTTCGGCGCGCACCCTGGCATTGAGCAGGCCGTCGACGATCAGCAGGGTCGCCTGTTGCCGGGAGATCTCCTGGCGCAACAGCCGGACCACCGCGTCCAGCCCCTCCTGCTCAAGCGTGTCGAAGGCGCTGACGAACTGGATCTGATCGCCGACCAGGGCCGGGTCGAAAAACGCCAGGGTCGACAGGTACTGGAACAAGCGCTCGTGCGACTCACTGAGCAAGGTCGCCACCAGCACCCGTCCGCCATCAGCCACATGACCCCACGCCAGCTGATTGGCGAGGATGGTCTTGCCGGCACCGGGCGGCCCCTGGACGATGTAGGAGGCGCCGCTCACCAAGCCGCCCTGGAGCAAGGCATCAAGGCCTTCGATCCCGGTGCTCAGTCGTTCGAGTGCTTCTACCATGGTGTGCACCTGTTGGATGTCGCGTTAGCGCGTGTCGTGCGTGACCGGCAGGTAAAGGCTCATACAGGTGCCCTCGCCCAACTGGCTGGCCACACTGATAGCACCATTGCTTTGCTTGGCGAAGCCATAGACCTGGCTCAAGCCGAGACCGGTGCCCTTGCCGAAGGCCTTGGTGGTGAAAAACGGCTCGAAGATCCGCGGCAGCACCTGCGGATCGATGCCCTGACCGGTGTCATGCACAATGAAGCGCACGAAATGCCCGTGCAGGCCGTCCACCTCGCCCGCCAGCTCGACGCTGTCCACCTCGAGGCGGATGCAGCCCTCGCCTTCGATGGCATCACGGGCGTTGAACAGCAGGTTGAGCAAGACCATCTGCAGTTGCCCGGCATCCGCCTCGATCATCGGCAGGTCGGCCTGCTGGCGCTCGATCAGCTGGATCGCGTCGGGCAGCGCGTGGGCGAGCAGGCCGCGGGTCGACTCGACCAGCTCGGTGGGGGTGACCCGGGTCACGCTCAATTGACGGTGACGGGCGAAACTGAGCAACTGCTGGGTCAGCTGGGTGCCGCGCTGGCCCGCGTCGAGGATGTGCTCGAGCAAGCGTTGCACGCGTGCCGGATCCTGGCTGCCAATGGCTAGCCGAGCAGAACTGAGGATGATCGTCAGCAGGTTGTTGAAGTCGTGCGCCAGGCCACCGGTGAGCTGCCCCAGGGCCTCGAGTTTCTGCGCCTGGAACAGCTGGGCGCGCACGGCATCGAGCTGCAACGCCGACTCGCGCCGGTCGGTGATATCCCGGGTGACCTTGGCCAGGCCTATGATCACGCCGTGCTCATCGCGGATCACATCCAGTGCAGCCAGCGCCCAGAACTGCGTGCCATCCTTGCGTACGCGCCAGCCCTCATCCTGCGCCACGCCCTGCTCCAGGGCCTGACGCAGGAGCAGCTCGGGGCGCCCTTCGGCGCAATCAGGGGCGGTGAAGAACAACGAAAAGTGGCGGCCGATGATCTCATCGGCGCGGTAACCTTTGATACGTTCGGCACCGGCATTCCAGGACACCACGTGGCCGGCCGGGTCGAGCATGTAGATGGCATAGTCGACAACCGATTGAACGAGCTGTTCATAGCGGGTGGCGGGCATCTCGGACTGGTCCAGGCGGTCGGTTGAAACCATGCAAGCTCCACGGGCACCGCAAGGGGAAGAGGGATTGAGCGTAGCCATGAGTCTACTCGCCCTTTCGCCGCGAAGCGAAGTGTCAGCCGCAGTGCTCGATCAGCACCAGGCACAGCCTGTGCGGCATAGCCACCTCGGTCAGCCACTGGCACACGCGCTCCCGAACCCTGTACGCACACCCCCGACAGTGTCTAAATCGTTGATTTACGCAATATTTTCGTGTCTAATCGGCGACTTCACATCGTGCTGCCCCGATGGTGAAATTGGTAGACACATCGCACTTAAAATGCGCCGCCGCAAGGTGTGCCGGTTCGAGTCCGGCTCGGGGCACCATCAAGACACCCGCTTTTCCTTCGCCACACCCGGCCATCAGCGCCACATTTCCCTGACCCGTCTTTTGCATCTCGCATCTCGCAAGCAAGGCTTTTTCGTGCCCGACAGCAAAGCATGGGGCAACTGCTAGAGTGGAACATGTCTCGGCCCACTGGAACGCCGCCATGCGCTACTCCCTGTTCGACGGTCAACGCGATGCGATCATCCTGCTTGCGCGAATCCTGCTGATGCTCCTCTTCGTCATCTCCGGCTGGAGTAAATTGACCGGCTTCGAGGGCACGGTGGCCTACCTCGGCTCACTGGGCGCACCGGCCCCGACCCTGGCAGCGGCGATTGCGGTGATCATGGAGTTCTTTGTCGCCATCGTGCTGATCCTGGGCTTTTATACCCGGCCACTGGCGTTTCTGTTCGCGCTGTTCGTGCTCGGCACGGCGTTGATCGGCCACCCGTACTGGAACATGGTCGACCCAGAGCGCAGTGCCAACATGACCCAGTTCTTCAAGAACCTGAGCATCATAGGCGGCCTGCTGCTACTGGCCGTGACCGGCGCGGGGCGTTTTTCGCTGGATCGTCGCTAAGGGCTGCAGGGGTTGCGGGCATTGTCGCTGCGATGCCCGCAGCGACGCTCAATCGTCGACGTCGTTGCCAGGCAGGGTGCTCGTCGTCATCGAAGTCATCGAGGGTGTCCTCGTCCTCCTCGACATCATCCATCAGGCCTTGGGCGTCTGCCTCAGGGTCGTGGTCTTCGTAGAGGAATTCGTGATCGAGCAGGTGATCGTGTTCCGGTTCGGGAAGGTCGTCTTCGTCGTGCATGCCGGGCTCCTGAAATAAGGACGCCTGTATAGGCGGATCGCCGGCATTGGTCAATCGCCGGCGTGGGCTCAACGGTCTACTGACAGGCTCTTCACGATTTTCTGACAACTCGGCAGGCACACTGACCCTGCTTCGTACGTTCTTTCAACCCGCCCTTCGTTGGCGGGTTTTCTTTTTCTGGGCGCTGAACGCCGAGCCTCCAGGGCCTCATCGCGCACTGCGGGTGTTACGCCCGATCATGAACGCGACCAGAATTACCAGCGGCGACCCGATCACCTGGACCCAGGCACTGACGCTCGCATTCGACAGATCGGGAGCAGACACATCCCAGATGACCGCCACCAGTGCGCTCAACACCCCCAACAGCAGCACAACCGCAAGCCCTACCACATTGACTACCTTGACCCTCATTACCGCAACTGCCTCGTGCCTTGATGATAAAACGACATCATTTTGCCATATTCACAGGCACGCAGCGACCGCGTAATGGATATCAGCCAGCACAGTAGGCGGAACGAGGGGGCGCTCAGGGGTAGTCAATACGACGCAGATCAGCGACCGCGCGCTCGACCCTGACGGTGAAGCTACCGGTAAACTGCTTGCGCAGTTCCTTGGGCATGACAAAGGCGAAATGGATCAGCCAGGACCCATCTCCGAGGCGAAAGGTATCACCGCGATAGCGCTCGACTTGCGCCTCGTCGATACCGATCTGCAGGGCTACTTCGCTATTGCTAGGTTCGTTGTCCATGGGGCTCTCCCTGCGGCATTGCAGCGGAACATAAACAACGGCCCAGGAGCGCGGCACACAGTAGCGTGGCGCGCTCGAAGGCATCAGGGCGGGCACGTGCCGATCAAGCCTTGGTGGCGGCCTGGGCCTTGGTCCAGTGAACCTTGGGAGCCGCTGGATTGAAGCCGCTCACGCCTCTGGGGACTTCTTTGATCGTGCCGCCTTTGTTGAGGAACTGCTCGACTTGCTCATTCAATCGCTGTTGGGCCTGATTGGCCGGAGAATGGGACATGCTGACACCTCACTGATGAGCCACCCAGAGAGAGGACTCGCCCGCCACTATACACTGCTGGGGGCAATCACGGGTTTAAATGCCAAATAAAGGCTGATCGGCTCATGTTTTTGCACGATATCGGCAAAATGACAGCGGATTGTGCGGGGCCATTTTCGCCCCTCTGGCTAATCCTCCTCGATCAGCTCGCACACGCCGTTGGCACCGCCTTTGCCGGTGTAGGAGACGCTCGGCGAACCGTCAGGGCTGACCGTCAGCGAGACCGTGACGCCGCTGCCCTTGGCCTCGAAATAGTTATCGTTGAAGGTCTTCAGCTTGGCCTCCTTGCCGTTGATATAAATCGGCCCGCCTTCATCGGCGTGCACGTCTATATCGCCCGGGCAGGTGGCGTTGACCAGCGGGATCGCGGCACTGGCGATGCCCGCAGTGGATACCAGCAATGCGCCCAGCAGAAATTGCTTCATGGCTACCTCCCAAATCGGCCGACTGCCGAAATTTCAGCAATAGCCCATTTGAGGGCGACGCGCCAATCAGCCAGACAGCGATCTGGGAAGTGGGAGGGTAAGATACGAAAAGCCCAGCTCGGGGCTGGGCTTGAGAAGTGATGATGCAAGAATACTTACTTCGCGGCGCTGAGCTCGCCTGACTTCGCTGACCGGATAACATCTTTCTGTTCGTCAATGGCCGCTTGAGCTGCGATTTGATAGACCGCTCGCCGCTGCTGGACGGACCCTAGACGGAAAAACTCAGACATCGTCGAAGATCCGTGAGGTCTGCTCGACGCGGCTGTTACCTTTTCGCCTTTCATCAGGATACTCCGTTCAAAATACGTTCAAGCTCATGGTGATCATAGGGCTGGCGGACAAATGCGTCAATTTCATCAGCGGTGAGGTCTATGCCTATATCGCCATTTTGCCCATCATAATCCTTGATGATCACATCGACCTGCACCCGCCCTTCAAATTCGCGCTTGAGCGCAGAGACAGATACTTTCGACGCATAGAATTGCCGTACAAATTCTTCGCAAGGTATGTGCCGCCCATCCTTTCGCTCCCTCGCCAGAACGAAGTCCCACGCAAGCTCGGGCCTCTGGTAGACATAAATGATATGAGCTGACCTGTTCTCTTTATCAAGCGCTCGGGTGATATTTCGTCGCGCCACTCCCAGATTGGCCAGCGTGCCATCCAGCAAAAACGACTGCCGCTGCTGATAGACGAGATCAAGGGTCCTCTCCACAATCGTCGTGACGCCGCGCTGGAAAAGGCTAGAGTTTCGCCCGGTATATTCAGGGAAGAAGTCCCTGAAATCATCCGGATCTATACGCAAAGCGTTCGCCCCGCCGGCCTGCATCATGGCGATGAAGGCCCGAGAGACCTCAGTCTTGCCTGCGCCGGGCGACCCTGCCATGAAAACAGAGACAGGGTACTCATCGCCGGGATACTTCTCCAGACACGCCAGCCCCCTGGCTATACGCGTCCGGTTCTGCTTGGCAAACGCCAACGCTCACTCTGAAATCTCATGTTCTTGCTGCGTCATGATGCCCCTCCAATGGGAAGAACCTAGCACCCTTCGCTCGCCCGGGTATCAAGCGCTAACATTATGAAAATGTTTTATCACCCTGCAGGTGAGATCTGAGTCCTTTCTGAAAAGGCCTTATGCAGAAACGATAGGCTTTTCCGACCCACAAAGAAAAACCCCGCAGACGTTAATCTGCGGGGCTTTCGAATATGGAGGCCGAGGTCGGAATCGAACCGGCGTAGACGGATTTGCAATCCGGAGCATAACCACTTTGCTACTCGGCCTCAATGTTGGATCTAGCGGCTTTCGCTTTGCTATCTCCTTGAAACTTCAGGGCTTTTTCAAGCTTGCTGCGCTTCAATGGACGCCATTATGTCTGCATTCGTTTAACCTTGCAACCCCTGAACTGAAAAAATCTTCAAGGGCTTCAAGGTGTTAGCGCAGGCGGCCGAGTTTGCTCCACAAACCCACCAGGGTGTTCTCGACCGTGCCGCTCGCCGCCATGCCAATACGCTCCTGCAGGCTTTTGCGCTCGGCAAAATGCAGGTGGTACAGGTTGGCCTCGCGGGCGCGGTCACTGAGGTACTCGTCACTGGTGCGCAGCTCGTCGACCAGCTTGCGGTTCAGCGCGGCGACGCCCAGCCAGACTTCACCGGTGGCGACTTCATCGATGTGCAACTGCGGGCGGTAGCGGCCGACGAAGTCCTTGAACAGCTGATGGGTGATGTCGAGGTCTTCCTGGAACTTCTCCCGGCCCTTCTCGGTGTTCTCGCCAAACACGGTGAGCGTGCGCTTGTACTCGCCGGCGGTGAGCACTTCAAAATCGATGTCGTGCTTTTTCAGCAGGCGGTTGATGTTGGGCAACTGGGCGACCACGCCGATCGAGCCCAGCACCGCGAACGGCGCGCTGACGATCTTCTCGCCAATGCAGGCCATCATGTAACCGCCGCTGGCGGCGACCTTGTCGATGCACACGGTGAGCGGGATCCCCGCCTCGCGGATACGCGCCAGCTGGGACGCGGCCAGGCCATAGCTGTGCACCAGCCCGCCACCGCTCTCCAGGCGCAGCACGACTTCGTCTAGCGGGGTGGCGAGGGTCAGCAGTGCGGTGATCTCGTTGCGCAGGCTCTCGGTCGCCGAGGCTTTGATATCGCCATCGAAATCGAGCACGAAGACGCGGCTCTTTTCTTCGGCCTTGCTCTTCTTCAGCTGTTTATCGGCTTTCGCCTGCTGCTTGCGCAGGGCCTTGAGCTGCCCCTTGTCGAACAGCCCGGCCTCGAGTCGCTCGCGCAGCTCTTTGTAGAAATCGTTGAGGCGGGTGACCTGCAACTGCCCGCCGGGCTTGCGCCGACCTTTGCCGCGCAAGCCGGCAATAGCCGAAAGAACCACCAGGATGGCAATCACCAGGGTGGCGGTTTTGGCGAGAAAGCTTGCGTATTCAGCAAGAAACTCCACGTTGACTCCTTGATAGACCCGCGCCTTCACGGCGCATGAACAGTGCAAGCATACCGGTGCGCCCAGGCCGCTACCAGCCGGCGAAAACGCTGGCAACACAGTTCAAACAAGCTTTTCAAACGCTTGTATGTTTTTTCGTTGACAGCCTGTCTGCCGCATCCTAACCTCGGAGCAACTTCAACCAGGCGGGACACTCGCGTGGGCAGCATCTACCTGATCCGACATGGCCAAGCCTCATTTGGTGCCGACGACTATGACGTGCTGTCGCCAATCGGTGTGCGCCAGAGCCAGGCACTCGGTGAGCACCTGGCCCGCCTCGGCCTGCGCCTGGACCGCTGCGTGGCCGGCGACCTGCGCCGCCAGCAGGACACCGCGCAGCTGACCCTGCAGGCCATGAGCGCCAACGGTTGCCAGGTGCCTGCGGTCGAGACTGACCCGGCCTTCAACGAGTTCGACGCCGACGGGGTGATCCGCAGCGTGCTGCCGGCCCTGCTGCCCGACGAACCCGAGGCGCTGCACGTGCTGCGTAACGCCACGCAGAACCGCAGCGAGTTTCAGCGCCTGTTTGCCCTGATGGTGCAGCGCTGGCACGACGGCGAGCACGTCGACGATGGCCTGGAAAGCTGGGCGGCGTTCACCGCGCGCATGGCCGCGGGCCTGCAACGGGTGCTCGAGCGTGCCGAGAGCGGCCACAACATCGCTATTTTCACCTCCGGCGGCAGCATCGCCGCCCTGCTCCACCGGGTGACCGGAATCACCCCCAGCCAGGCGTTTGCACTGAACTGGCAGATTATCAACACGTCGCTCAGCCAACTGAAGTTTCGCGGCAGCGACGTGGCACTGGCTTCCTTCAACTGCCAAGCCCACGTGCAGCTGTTGAAGGCGCCGGAGCTCATCACCTATAGATGAGCCCGGCCTGTTGTGTCCCTGCGGACGCGAATATTACTTAACAAGGATTACGCCATGAGCGATGTAGCTAAAGCCGTCGAAGCGATGAAAGCAAAGTTCAATCCCGCCGCTGCCGCCGGCCTGGACCTGGTGTTCGGCTTTGATATCACCGACGAAGGCAAGAAGTACGCCTTGATCATCAAGGACGGCACCTGCGACATCCAGGAAGGCGAGAACGAAGACGCCAACTGCACCCTGGTGCTGGACAGCGAAACCCTGAAGGGCATCGTCAGCGGCGAGACCGATGGCATGCAGGCGTTCATGGGCGGCAAGCTGCGCGTCGAAGGCGACATGATGCTGTCGATGAAGCTCAGCGAGCTGTTCCCGTCCTGAGTGGCCGGAATCACCGCTGACCCAAAAACCGAGGCCTGAAGGGGCTTCGGTTTTTTTTTGCCTGCCTGTAACCCCGGCGCCAGGGCCGGTCGATCAGGCGCAGTGATCGCCCTGCAACACCCGCAGCTATATGACGATTGGCACGCTTGTACCAACACAGAAGGCCCATTAGATTAACCAATAATCCTCGCCATCGAGAATAAGGACAACGCATGACGCTCACCGATCAGTCCACCCAGGTACGCCCCGGCGAAGAACTCGATGCAGCCGTCATCGATCGCTACCTCAAGGCGCATATTCCAGGGCTCGAAGGGACGCCGGCGATCAGCCAGTTCCCGGGGGGTGCGTCCAATCTCACGTACCTGGTCGGCTACGCCAACCGCGAGTTCGTCCTGCGTCGGCCACCCTTTGGCGACAAGGCCAAGTCCGCGCATGACATGGGCCGCGAGTTTCGCATCCTCAATCAGCTCAACAGCGGCTTCCCCTACTGCCCCAAGGCGTATGTGCACTGCACCGACGCCTCGCTGATCGGCGGCGAGTTCTACGTGATGGACCGGGTCAAGGGGATCATCCTGCGCGCTGATCTGCCGGCCGAACTCGGCCTGGACGCCAGCCGCACCGAGGCCTTGTGCAAGAGCTTCATCGATCGCCTGGTCGAGCTCCACCAGGTCGACTACAGCGCCTGCGGCCTGGCCGACCTGGGCAAGCCGGAAGGCTACGTGCAGCGACAGATCGAAGGCTGGACCCAACGCTACGAACACGCCCTGACCGACGATGCGCCGCGCTGGCAGCAGGTGATCGCCTGGCTGCGCGAGAAGATGCCCGCCGATCACCCGCGGCCGGGCATCGTGCACAACGACTACCGCTTCGACAACGTCATCCTCGACGCCGCCAACCCGATGCAGATCATCGGCGTGCTGGACTGGGAGATGACCACCCTCGGCGACCCGCTGATGGACCTGGGCAACAGCCTGGCCTACTGGATCGAAGCCGACGACCCGGCGCCGGTGCAACTGATGCGCCGCCAGCCCAGCAACGCGCCGGGCATGCTCAGCCGCCGCCAGTTCGTCGACTATTACGCCCAGCGTGCGGGCATCGTCATCGACAACTTCGACTTCTATTATTGCTACGGCCTGTTTCGCCTGGCCGGCATCGTGCAGCAGATCTACTACCGTTTTTACCACGGCCAGACCCAGGACAAGCGCTTTGGCCAATTCATCCAGATGAACCGCTTGCTTGAACAGATGGCCCTGCAAGTGATCGGCAAGTCCGCACTCTGACGACACACAACAAGGAAAACAGCATGTCCAAGACGCACCTGTTCGACCTCGACGGCAAGATCGCCTTCGTCTCCGGCGCCAGCCGCGGCATCGGCGAAGCGATCGCCCACCTGCTGGCCCAGCAAGGCGCCCATGTGATCGTTTCCAGCCGCAAGCTCGAGGGCTGCCAGCACGTTGCCGAGGCGATCATTGCGGCGGGCGGCAAGGCCACGGCGGTGGCCTGCCACATTGGCGAGATGGAGCAGATCCAGCAGGTCTTCGCCGGCATCCGCGAACAGTTCGGCCGCCTCGACATCCTGGTCAACAACGCCGCCACCAACCCGCAGTTCTGCAATGTCCTGGACACCGACCCAGGCGCCTTCCAGAAGACCGTCGACGTCAATATCCGCGGTTACTTCTTCATGTCGGTGGAGGCCGGCAAGCTGATGCGCGAGCACGGCGCCGGCAGCATCATCAACGTGGCGTCGATCAATGGCGTGTCGCCGGGGGTGTTCCAGGGTATCTATTCGGTGACCAAGGCGGCGGTGATCAACATGACCAAGGTCTTCGCCAAGGAGTGCGCGCAGTTCGGCATCCGCTGCAACGCCCTGCTGCCGGGCCTGACCGACACCAAGTTCGCCTCGGCGCTGGTCAAGAACGATGCGATTCTCAACGCCGCCCTGCAGCAGATCCCGCTCAAGCGCGTGGCGGCGCCGAGCGAGATGGCCGGCGCGGTGCTGTACCTGGCCAGCGAAGCGTCCAGCTATACCACCGGCACGGCGCTCAACGTCGACGGGGGTTATCTGTCCTGATCAGCTGCGGGCGTTACAGGCAGGTCGCCGCAGCCGCCCGACGGCGCAGTGCCGGGGTGTCGCTGCGCTGCGCGTAATAGTCGACACGGGTACCGCCCGCCTCAGGATACACATCGGCAAACGACTCGGCCTCGCGGGTATAGACGGTGAACCCGCCCTGCTTGCGCGGCTGCAGGTACCCGCTGGCGTCGTCACCGAACACCGCCTCTTCCTGCCAGCTGAACTGGATGCACTGGGCAACCAGCTCAGGCGCCTTGTGCGAGGCCAGCTGCGCCGTCGGTGCGCCACCGCGCGCCGTGTCCATGGTCGATGACGCACAACCGATCAGCATCAGTGCTGCGGCCATCGGCAGAATTGCTCGCATGTTCGATCCTCGGGGCAAAAAAAGAACGCGACTCTAGCACTGCGCACCATTGCGAGTGAATTGTCGCGCGCAGCATGTTGTCGCAAGAAAGGCATGCATTGCCATTAGGAGACTGCGCATGAAACTGCGTCCATTGCTGTCCGCCCTGCTGTTCACCGCCACCCTGCCCTGCCTGCCGCTGGTAGCCAGCGCAGCACAGAGCACTGAAGAGAGCGTCACCGCGCCAGAAACCCATAACCGCGAGCTGAAGGTCGGCGACAAAGCCCCCGACCAGTACAAGCGTGACGACGCCAGCGTGGTCGACTGGAAAGCCAACGGCCTGCCCGCGCCCGAAAAAGAAAGCCACTGGGTGCGCATGGGCGACCACTATGTGCTGGTGCAGATCACCAACGGCGTGGTCCTGGCGATCCAGCCCGCCAACTGATCTAGGCAGCCGCTGCCGCGGCCATGTGCACCGCGTTGCGCCCGCCGGCCTTGGCCTGGTAGAGCGCAGCGTCGGCCTGGCCGAGCAGGCTCGCGGCGCTGTCGTCCAGGCCCGGCACCCCGCACCACAGGCCCACGCTGAAACGCAGTTCGATGTCCGCACCGGCGAAGCGCGCCGGCGTTTGCGCGATGGCCTCGCGCAGGCCCTGTAACGCCGTCATGGCACCGTCACGACCGGTGTGCGGCAACAACAGCAGAAACTCCTCGCCACCGTAGCGCCCAAGGCTGTCGACCTGGCGCAGGCGCTGCTGCAATTGCCGCACGCAATGGCAGAGCACCTCGTCGCCGGCCAGATGGCCGTGCAGGTCATTGATGCGCTTGAAGTGGTCGATGTCGATCATGGCCACGGCCAGGCTGGCCTGCTCGACCCGCGCCCGCTGCAACTCGACGGCGAAGCGCTCGAGGATCGCCCGTCGGTTGTAGGTGCCGGTCAGCACATCGCGCAGGGCCATGTGCTGCAAGCGCGACTCGCTGCGCTCCTTGGCCATCAATACCAGGCCGATGGCGTACATCATCACCGTCGCTGTGCCGATCGCCACCGACACGGTCTGCTTCAGGCTGCTGGTGTCGTAGCGCATGTCCGCCGCCTGGCCGAGCACCACGGCCACCACCCGCATGCCCAGCCCGACCAGGCTGATCAGCGCGCCGATCACCAGCAGCAGGTGCGCCCGGCCGGCGCGCTCGACGTGCCGGCGTGCCCAATACAGCAGCAGCGAGCACTGCAGCATCAGCACCAGGGTGGCCAGCAGCATGCGCGGCTCGAGCGTGTCGAGCAGCAGCATCAAGCCCACCAGCAGGGCTGCCGGGATGATGAAGATGGCGCGCCACGGCACAGGCTGTTCGCGGACCCGGAACAGGCTCGCCGAATAGAACGCAAGGGCCAGTGACAGCAGGCTGTTGCCCAGGGCGTAGCTGATCCACAGCGGCGCATGGGCGTACAGCGTGTAGCAGACATACGCCAGGGCGTGCGCCAGCAGCCCGCAGCCGGTCAGCAGCAGGTTGTCGCGGCGGTTGAACTGGCCGACCAGCAACAGGCAAAACGCCAGGATGGTCGCGACCAGGGCAACGGCGGCGAACAATGTGGGGGTATGGGCGATCATGGTCCTTCACCGTGTGGCAGGTGGCCGTCTTGGCTGCGGCCTGGCGACAAGTCTAGGGCGCGCCGAGCGCGCCAGCCATGACCGAGCGAGACAGAACAGCAGCCGCCAGGCACGCGCGGTTGCGCCGAGGCGAGAAAAATTTTCCCGCTGGAGAAACCAATTCGATCGAATCCGGTCTCAGTAGTTACCCCGTAAACCTATGCGGATCAAGGACCTATATCGTGATGACCCGCCTTGCAAGCCTCCCTCTGATTGCCGCCATGCTGCTCGCTGCCGGCTGCCACAGCCATCACTACCATGACGATGATGGTGGCTACCGCGACCGGGGCCACAGCCACGGCCACAAGCACCGTGGTGACCGCGACGACAATGGTCGCCGCGACCGTGACCGCGACTACCGCTGAAGCGTCTTTGCACCCCTGATCTGCCGCTCGATGTGCGGCACCTTACTTTGATGATTCCTTCGAGGTTCATGAACATGCGTCTGACTCTGCCTTCCCTTGCTCTGGGCCTGTTGCTCTGCCAAGGGGCTTTTGCCGGTGACGGCACCGCAGCCATCGGCGGCGGCCTGGGTGGTGTACTGGGCAACGTTGTCGGCCAGCAGATGGGCGGCAGCACCGGTGCCGCGATCGGCGCCGGCCTGGGTGGCGCAGCCGGCAGTGCGGTCGGCGCACGCAAAGGCAACCGCACTGAGGCGGCCATTGGCGGCGGCCTGGGTTCGGCCGGTGGCTCGTTGCTGGGCGGCAAGCTCGGCGGCTCGACCGGTTCGACCGTCGGTGCCGGCCTGGGCGGCGCGGCCGGGGGTGCCATCGGCAACCACCTGGGCGACGGCGGCAGCAGCAAGAAGCACAAGCGTCATCGCCGTCACTGATCGCCGAGGCACTGTCGCCGGGGCTGCCATGCAGCGCCGGCGATAAAACACTGCAGCACATCAACACCTGCTTCACCCGCGGATGGCACACTGACTGCTACTGTCTAATCGTGCCCCCTTGAGTGAAGGATCACCCCCTCCCCATGACCCCCGAGCTGCTCACGGTCCTTGGCCTGCTGGCCGTCGTCGTCGTCCTGTTCGTCATCAACCGCCCACGCATGGACGTGGTCGCCCTGTTGGTGATCGTGCTCCTGCCGCTCTCCGGCATCCTTACCGTAGACCAAGCCCTCGCTGGCTTCAGCGACCCCAACGTGATCCTGATCGCCGCACTTTTCGTGATCGGCGAAGGCCTGGTGCGCACGGGCATCGCCTACCGCATCGGCGAATGGATGAGCGCCCGCGCCGGCAACAGCGAGGCACGCCTGCTGGTGCTGCTGATGGTGTCGGTGGCGGGCCTGGGTTCGGTGATGAGCTCCACCGGCGTGGTGGCCATCTTCATCCCGGTGGTGCTGAGCATCGCCGCCCGCCTGCGCCTGTCGCCCAGCCGACTGATGATGCCGTTGAGCTTCGCCGGGCTGATCAGCGGCATGCTCAGCCTGGTGGCGACGCCGCCCAACGTGGTGGTGCACAGCGAACTGGTGCGCCATGGCGAGCAGGGTTTCAGCTTTTTCAGCTTTACCCCGTTCGGCCTCGTGGTGCTGGTGCTCGGCGTCGGCTACATGCTGCTGACCCGCCACTGGCTCAATGGCGAAGTGCGCAAGGACGGCCGCGTGGAAACCCGCCGCACCCTGCTCGACCTGGTGCTGGACTACAAGCTCAGCGGCCGCGAACGGCGCCTGCGGATTCGCCCGCACTCGCCGCTGATCGGTCACAGCCTGGGCGAACTCGAGCTGCGCACCCGGCATGGCGCCAACGTGATCGGCATCGAGCGCCAGCACAGGTTCACCACCCGGGTGATCAGCGCCGACTCCGCCACCGTCCTGCACCAGGGCGACGTGCTGCTGCTCGACCTGTTCGCCAACCGCGACGACCTGCGCAGCCTGTGCCAGAGCATGCTGCTGGAGCCGCTGCACTTCAAGGCCGCCTACTTCATCGACCAGTCGCAGGAAATAGGCATGGCCGAAGTCTCACTGCCGCCCGGCTCGCAACTGATCGGCAAGAGCATCCTCGAGCTGACCTTTCGCAGCCGCTACGGTCTCAACGTGGTCGGCCTGCGCCGCGAGCAGGCGGCGATCGAAACGCAACTGGTGGAAGAAAAACTGCGCCTGGGCGATACCCTGCTGGTGGTCGGCCCGTGGAAGGCCGTGCGCCAGCTACAGAGCCAACCGAAGGATTTTCTGGTGCTCAGCCTGCCCGCCGAGATCGACCAGGTGGCGCCGGCCCGCGCCCGCGCGCCGTATGCCCTGCTCAGCCTGGCGGTGATGGTCGGGCTGATGGTCAGCGGCCTGGTGCCCAACGTGATTGCCGCGCTGATCGGCTGCCTGCTGATGGGCGCGGGGCGCTGCATCGACATGAACAGCGCCTACCGCGCCATCCATTGGCAAAGTTTGGTGCTGATCGTCGGTATGCTGCCGTTTGCCCTGGCCTTGCAGCAGACCGGTGGCATCGACCTGGCGGTCGGCGGCCTGGTCAGCCTGCTCGGCGACGCCGGGCCGAGCGCGATCCTCGCCTGCCTGTTCGCGGTCACGGCGGTGATCGGCCTGTTCATCTCCAACACCGCCACCGCCGTCTTGATGGCGCCGGTGGCGATCAGCACCGCGACTCAGCTGGGCATGTCACCCTACCCGTTCGCCATGACCGTGGCCCTCGCGGCCTCGGCGGCGTTCATGACGCCGGTGTCTTCACCGGTCAATACGCTGGTGCTGGGCCCGGGGCAGTACCGCTTCGGCGACTTCGTCAAAGTCGGTGTGCCGTTCACCCTGCTGGTGATGCTGGTCACCGTGGTGATGGTGCCGTGGATTTTCCCACTGTGACCCGGCGCACGAGGATCTGCGCCCAAATGGCAGTATCCGCGAGGATCGTGCGGCCATAATATCCAATTGACATCAAGGAGGCTGGGGAAACACACTGGTACAAATATGTCCCAGGTGCCCGCAGTCGTTGTCCTGGATTCCGTCTCCGCTTGCCGGTAGAGCTCATGGTGTTTCCAGCACACGCCCGCCTGTTGCCTCAGCTCGCCTTGTTTGGCCTGACCCTGGCCTTGACCCTCGGCGGCATCCTCGCCCGCCCCATCGAATCGCTGTCGTTATTCTGGCCGGTCAACGCCGTGCTGGCGGGCGTGCTGCTGCGCTATCCGCGCCTGGCCACCCCGCTGGGCTTTGCCGGGGTGTGGCTGGCCATGGTCGGCGCCGACCTGGCGTGCGGCAGCCACTGGCAGCCCGCCCTGTGGTTCAACCTGTGCAACCTCGGCGTCATCGTCACGGTCTGGCTGCTGCTCTCGCGCCTGCCGCGCGCGCACCGGCGCATGCGCACGCCCCACGGCCTGCTGTGCGTGTTCGGCGCCTGCGCGGCCGGGGCGGTGGTGGCGGCCAGCATGGCCTGCGTGATGGCCGCCCCGTGGTTCCAGCAGTCGATGCGCGCGACCTGGCTGGCCTGGTTCAGCGAACAGTTCTCGACCAGCGTGCTGATCCTCCCGGCGCTGCTTACCGCGCCCACCCGCGGCGCGCTGCTGCGCGGTGGCGGCGAGGCCATCCGCCTGGCCCCGCTGCTGGTGCTGCTGGTGTCGCTGACGGTGAGTATCGCTTTTGGCGGGCCGGGCGCGATCACCTTCCCGATCGCCGCCCTGCTGTGGTGTGCCTGGGCCTACTCGCCGTTCCTGGTCTCGCTGCTGGCGCTCACCGCGGGCAGCACGCTGATCGTCGCCGTGGCGCAGAACCTCATGCACTTCAGCGTGCCGCAGAGCGTGCTCGGGGTGTCGACGTTGATGTCGGCGCGCCTGGGCATCGCCATGCTGGTGCTCGGCCCGCTGCTGGTGGCCTGCGTGACCCACGCCAACCGCGGCCTGCTGACGCGCCTCGAGCGCCAGGCGACCCTCGACCACCTCACCGGCGCCCTGACCCGCAGCGCCTTCAGCCGCCGTGCCACGGCCCTGCTCGACAGCCGCCAGGCGCATGCGCAGGCCATGCCGCTGACCCTGATGATGCTCGACATCGACCACTTCAAGTCGATCAACGACCGTCATGGCCACGGCGTCGGCGACCAGGTGCTGCGCGCCTTCGCCCGCGCCGTGCAAGAGCACCTGCAGGAAGGTGAGCTGTTTGCCCGCCTGGGCGGCGAAGAGTTCGTGGTGATCATTCCGGGGCTGGCACCCGAGCGCGCCAAGTTCACCGCCGAGCGCCTGCGCCGGGCGGTGCAGGAGCTGCACGTCACGCATGCCGACCCGCGCCTGCAGATCACCGTCAGCATCGGCCTCGACGGTTGCGCCGCCGATGCCTCGGCACCGAGCCTGGACGTGCTCCTGGCGCGCGCCGACAAGGCCCTGTATCGGGCCAAGGCCCAGGGCCGCAATCGGGTCGAGCAGGCCGAACAGCAGCGCCAGGTGGTCTGACGCTGCCGCTCGGCAGGCCCCCGCGACGGCGAGGGGATCACCCTCCAGCGCTGGCGGCGGAACCGCTGTTCATTTTCTGCTCAATTTAACAGAGGCCGCCAACGGCCTAACTTACAGCGATTTATCCACAGACCTACCCACGTTTTCTGTGGACAGAATTCCCATGGCAAAGAACGACTTATCGCACACGCAAGAACGCCGCACGGGCCTGCTTGCCCCGCGCGATCCATTGACTGACTGACGCTGTTTTGACCGCAATAACGAGGCCGTGGGCGGTGCCCAGCGGGGATCAGGCCCGTCTGCTGAAGGGACGGGCCGGGAGGTGTCGAACGCTATGGATCAAGGCGGAGGGATCGTGCCGAGCAGGCCAATCATGATAGTCAGCAGCAGAAAACCACCCAGGAACAGAGCAAGCTTGCCCATTGGAACCTCTACAGTGTGATGACGGAATGGCGCCGCTGGCTGGCGCGCAAAGCAAGCGCAGCACAGCGTGCCCAGCGCAGACCGTATGGCAAGGCTGGGCGTGTAGGCCATTTTCGGCTTTGGGCTGATACGGTAACAGATGCAGGTTAGAGGAAAAAAAGCGGATCAGATGAGCAGACGCAGCTTCTCGCACGGTAACCAGCCCAACTCGCCGTTCGCCTGGCGACGGCACCACATCCAACCATTGAGCGGGCGCAGCCCTTCGACGCCCTGGCCCGGGTCGACATCCAGCTCATGCGCCGAATACTGCTCGAGCGCCCTGCCCAAGGCGACGCCCACGCGCTCGATCAGCTGGCCGGGCACCCAGCCTGGCGCCTGGCCCACACAGGTGCACAGGTACCAGTCCTGCCAGGCCTCTTCGCCCTCATAGCGCTGGCCGATCTCCAGCAGGTCACCCTTGGCAAAACAGATGGGCCGCGGGTATTCACTGCGGTGCCCCTCGATCACGACATACTTCACACGCCTCTCCCTGGCTGCGCAAAACCGCTGATGCTAGCAGGCCATGCGACATAACCTGCCGCAGCCGACTTCAGAGCGTCATGAGCATTTCGTGCCAGGCCATGCCGCCATGATCTGAGGCCGAAGGCCGCACATAGCCATAGCCGAACTTTTCGTACAAGCCGACATGGCGGTCCTTGCACATCAGGTGAATGGTGGCCTTGCCGCGCTCGCGCATCTGCGCGACGAAGCGCGCCATCAGCAGGCCGGCATAGCCACGCCCCTGGAACGCCGGGTCGACCACCACCGACATGATCACCACATTGGCCGCCAGCGGATCATGCCCCAGCAACTCCTTGAAGGCCTCGTCGGACATCACCACCTGCTCGGCGCAGCCGCTGTTGATGAAGCCGACCACCTGGCCGTCGACTTCGAGGATCAGAAAGCCCTCGGGGTAGAGCGCGATGCGCGTGGCGATCTTCTCGCGGGTGGCAGCCTCGTCGCCTTCATAGGCCGTGGTTTCGATCTGGAAGCAACGGTCCACGTCCTGCGAAGTGGGCTGGCGAAAGGTCGGAGTGCTCATCAATCTGTCCGTCGTGCAATAAAGCGCCACATGCTAGCGCAACTGTCGGCCAACGGGTTGATTGCCAGCCGCCGCCGCGCCAGAATCCGCCTGGCACACCCCTTCTTGACGCGGGCCGAGCCTGCAGGAAATCTACTCGATGAGCGTTCCCAAGCGACGCACCGCGCCCGCCGTCATCAACCACCTGGTCGCCTTTGAAGCCGCTGCGCGCCTGGGCAGCTTTCGCGCCGCCTCCGATGAGCTGCACGTCACCCCAGGGGCCGTGGCGCAGCAGGTCCGCACCCTCGAAGACAAGCTCGGCCTGGCCTTGTTCGAGCGCCTGCCGCGCGGTCTCAAGCCCAACCGCCATGGCAGCGACTACCTCGAGCGGGTGCGCCTGGCCTTGCACATCATCGAGGACGCCAGCAGCGAACTGCTCGACCGCGACGCACCCGGCGACCCACACCAGGTGCTGCTGAGCACCACCCCGGCATTTGCCAGTCGCTGGTTGATCCCGCGGCTGGGCCGGCTGGCGGCGGCGCACCCGCAGATCGCGCTGATGATCGACGCCTCCGACAGCACCCGCCCGCTCAGCGGCAAGGGCGCGGTGGACATGGCCGTGCGCTGGGGCGCGCCGCCGTTTGCCAACGGTCACGCCCGGCCCTTGCTGCCCGGCCAGGCGGTGCCGGTCTGCGCCCCCTCACTGCGGGGCGAACACCACTGGCAACACGCCGCCGAGCTGGCCGAGCTGCCGTTGATTTCCGACAGCCACAACAACTGGAAGCGCTGGTTCGACCACTATGGTTTGCCCGCCACACGCTTCACAGGCCCCAGCTTCTCGCAGACCATCCTGGCCATCGAGGCCGCCGAGCAAGGCATGGGGATCGCCCTGGTGCCTGGCCTGCTGGTGGAAAATGCATTGAAGGCCGGCACGCTGGTGGTCGCGCTGGCAGGGCATGCGCTGCCCAGTGCGGCAGGGTTCTACATGCTTACCGAGCAGTCATTGCCCGCGGGTTGCGCGACCGCGAAGGTGGCGCAGTGGCTGGAGCATGAGGCGCAGCTGCACGGTTGAGCCGTAGTCGGGCCTCATTAGGGTTAATTGCAACATATCGTTGCGACAGCGCTGCAAACGCCTGGGCAGCGCCTGCTTGAGCAAGGTCAGGAACAAGGCACGCAAAAAGCGACCCGCGTTCGACAGGCAGCGGGATACAGCGTGACTTAATTACATGATTGGAAATACAGCTCCCCGCTAACTTGTAGGAAGCTTCATATACGGCTGTAGGACAGGTCCTACAGCCGACTATAGCCTGTATGAAAAGGCAGTGTCGCACGCCAGATTGAGCTGATACGGTCCATGTTTTCCTACATCGGCACGGACGCCTTCACCTCGAGAAAAACATGGAAACGTTCAATCGCTCAGCCGTCGCACTGCAAAAGAATCTGCTCACCCTGCGCCAGCAGCGCGACCGCTCGAGGGCCATGGGCGACGATCAGCGCGCCGAGGATCTTCAGCGGATGATTGCCCGCATCGAAGCCGCACTCGCCACCTTGCAGGGTGCATTCGAACCCCCGACGCTGCAGTGAACCGACTTGCGCCCGGCGTGGCGTGGCGCCCTGCGTTGACCCGCGATGGCAAGCGCCTGCTCGTTGTCGATCTTGGGGATCAGCTCGCTGGGGATCCGAGAAGTGGCCGACAGGTTGTAGACCCTGAAGCCGTCTCCGATCACCTGGCGCTTCATCAACGACAGCGACGGCAAGATACGGCTGGCCCAGTGCTGGTCGAGGCCACAGGGTGAACGGCCGTGCTCGCCCTTCTCATAGAAACGGCCCACGGACTGATCGAGGTCGACGCCCACCAGCAGCACCTCATTGAAGCCGAGGTGATAGGCCAACTGCAGCGCGACGTAGGCAACGGTGCGCGCATCGAAGAAGCCGTGGCTCAAGTCCTTGCTGAACCCGATCGAGCGGGCCCGTTTGCTCCACAGCGAGCGCGCCCTGGCATACGGGCTGGCAGCACCCGCCAACCACTCGCCCAGGCTCGGCTCCGCCGCCTTGGTCAACGGGTAGCACTGCGTGCCTGCGGGTAGTGCGTGCGCCTCGCCCTGCTCGGCCCAAAGCGCGAGCCGCGGGCTCTGCCGCAGCGCGGTGGCAAACAGGTGCGGCTGTTGCCGGGCAAAGTCCTTGTCGGTACAAACATAGAAGAACGGCTTGATGCCAGCCTGCTCAAGCAGACTGATCGAGCCGTTCATCGCAATGATCGGACAATCGGCAAAACGCTGCAGCGGAAACTGCCCAGCCGACTGACCGGAGGCCAGAATAACGACCGGACCACTCTGGGTATTGCGACACGCCTCGAAGTCGGAGAACGCCCCGCGTAGAGCCTGCGGCTGCGACGGAAGTGAGTTCATTGATCTGTTCAAACAGTGGAATGACTTACAAGGTTACATAGGTTTACAACTCATACGCCAGCATTTACATAACACTTACGCGAATGCCATACATAGGCCATTAATACCAACTGGCCATCACTCGTAAGTGTCTTATGGTGATTTGTTAAGATAGGTAAAGATAGCGGTTAGTTACGTTAAGACAGTTACCGGCTGAATAGGTAACTTATAAAAATTAAAGGACGGAACTTATCAGCGCAACTTCAGTCAATTGATAATCCGTCTGGATTTTTCATACCGCTATTGCCCCCTGACACCCACAGTCCCGCCCGGCGCGCGATTTCTCCTGGCCGTGCCATCACCGCTGGTATGATGTAGCCCTTCCCTTCACTGCCCCACTGCCTGCCCATCAAGGACCTCGCCGTCGAACATGAAGCCGTTTGAAAACTACAAGGTCATCGCCGACTGCATCGCCACCCTGCTCTTTCCGCATGCCGAGGTCATCGTCCACGACCTCGAGAGCCAGACGGTAGTGCACATCGCCAACAACTTCTCCAAGCGCACGCTGGGTGATGACTCCGCCCTGGACGACTTGCCGGACGATCTCGGCCAGGCCGCCAGCCTCGGCCCCTACGAGAAGCTCAACTGGAACGGGCAGAAGATCCGCTCGATCAGCAGCGTGCTGCGCGACGCCCAGGGCAAGCCCGAGGCACTGCTGTGCATCAACGTCAATTTTTCAGTGCTGGAGCAGGCCCGCGATGCGCTCGACGCGTTCTTCCAGGTCAGCCGGCTAGTGCCGCAACCCGACGCGCTGTTCAGGGATGACTGGCAGGAGCGCATCAATACCTTCCTGCACGCCTGGCTGGGTGAGCGGCAGCTGTCGCTGAATACCTTGAGCATGAAGCACAAGCGGGTACTGATCGAAGCGCTGTACAACGAAGGGGCGTTCGAAGGGCGCAGTGCCGCCGACTATGTGGCCAACGTGCTGAGCATGGGCCGGGCGACGGTCTACAAGTGGGTCAAGCTGCTGCGCGGCTAGCGGGCGCAGGCCAGCCCCGCCTCGCCTCGGCAGCAGCGCACCTGCGCCGGCAGGGCTTACTCTGCGCTTTGGGCAAGCACGGCCAAGGCGCGGTCAGCGGCATTCTGGAAGATGCGCCGCAGGCTCTCGGCCTCGGCCTTGACGATCACGCGGGCGGCGATCAGGCCATGGGCAAAACCGATCCCCAGGCTTTTTGCGCAGAGCAGCTCTTCGCGGTCCTTGGCGTCGGCGATATCGCCCAGGTAGAGGGCAGCGGGATGCTCGTAACGCTCCAGCAGTTTCAGCGCGCGAAGCTCGTCCACGGAGATGGCGAACTGGGCGGCGGCCTCCGCACCCAGGCTTAAATGCTCAAACTGAAGCAGGCTGAGACGGTCGGTGGCGGTCATGGTGAATTTCCCTTCCCTCATAAAAACGGATCAGATCCGAGCGCTCCGCGCTCAGGGCTTGAAATGGATGAGCTGTTGGGTAGCAGGTTAACAGAAGCGGGGGCTGACCGCGCTTGGAAAGACGCCTTGACCGGTCAACGGCTGCGCGATGACGGGATGCCTGCGCAGACGCGCTGCTGAAACGGTGCGAACGGCCCGGAGAATGTGTCTTCAGCTCCCCGCCGCCCAGCGCTCCAGTTGTATCAGCTGAAGTCACAACCGATGCGGACCCACATTATCTTGCGGCAAGCGCCATTGAATCGCCGGAGCTTACATAATCAATGCTACCGATTTAATGAAGCGCCCCGCAGGCGTGTGCTCGTTTTTATAGTTCGGTTACATAGTCTCGAACAG
This sequence comes from Pseudomonas reidholzensis, assembly GCF_900536025.1. Lineage (GTDB taxonomy): Bacteria > Pseudomonadota > Gammaproteobacteria > Pseudomonadales > Pseudomonadaceae > Aquipseudomonas > Aquipseudomonas reidholzensis. The sequence continues at coordinate 562,364 of NZ_UNOZ01000013.1, read as the reverse complement.
AAATCGCACAACCTTCACCGCACGCTGGCGGATATAGGCGATGACTTCGACGTCGGCTAGAGTTTGAACCTGCCCATCCAGCCTACGGAGCTCGTCATGATCCACGGTAAAACCCTAGACGCCTGGAAACGGAGTCATCCGCTCATCACCGAGCTGACGGCGTTGAAACCCATTTCCTGGTTCAACCCAGGTATCGCCAAGGTTTCTGAAGCGCTGGATGACGTAGGGCTGTCAGCCGCGGATGTTCAGTCAGCGAGCGACAGGCTGCAACGGTTCGCCCCCTACCTGGCGAAGGTATTTCCAGAAACGGCGGCGAGCGGCGGCATTATTGAATCGCGCCTCCTGCCACTCACCCAGACACAAATCCTGCTAACCGAAGAGTCCGCCCTGGAAAATAGCGGTTCTCTTTGGCTCAAAGCCGATAACGAGCTGCCGATCTCAGGCTCGGTCAAAGCCCGCGGCGGTATCCACGAAGTGCTCAAGCATGCTGAGGACAGAGCGCTGGCGGCAGGTTTGATCAGCCTGGAGGATGACTACACCGTCCTGGCCAGCGATGCGTCCAAAGCCTTTTTCAGCCAGTACACACTGGCAGTGGGCTCGACCGGCAACCTGGGTCTATCGATCGGCATCATGGGGGCAACGCTGGGGTTCAAGGTGACGGTGCACATGTCTGCAGATGCGCGTCAGTGGAAGAAGGACAAGCTGCGCGCCAACGGTGTAACGGTGATCGAGTATGCGTCCGACTACAGCGTTGCAGTCGAGCAGGGTCGATCGCAGGCCGCCGCAGACCCCGCCTGCTACTTCGTCGACGACGAGAACTCGCCGCATCTGTTCCTCGGCTACGCAGTGGCCGCTGAGCGTCTGGCACGCCAGTTCGACGAGGCTGGCATCAGCGTCAGTGAAGAGGCGCCGCTGTTCGTCTACCTGCCGTGTGGCGTGGGTGGTGGCCCGGGGGGCGTGGCGTTTGGGCTCAAGCTGGTGTTCGGCGATGCGGTGCATTGCCTGTTTGCCGAGCCGACGCACTCGCCGTGCATGCTGCTGGGGGTTTATACGGGGTTGCACGACCAGACCAGCGTTCAGGATTTTGGCATCGACAACATGACCGCCGCAGATGGGCTTGCGGTGGGCCGACCCTCCGGGTTTGTTGGCAAGGCGATGCAGCGATTGATCGATGGGTATTACACGGTTACCGATGAGGAGCTGTATCGGCTGTTGGTGGTGGCCTGGGAGCGGGATGGCGCTCGGCTTGAGCCTTCGGCGTTGGCGGGGGTGCCAGGGATGGTGCGGGTGTTGCAATCGCCGGGTTATCTGGAGCGCATGGGGTTCACGCCTGAGCGGCTGCAGAGGGCCACGCACCTTGTCTGGGGCACGGGGGGGAGCATGGTGCCGGCGGAGGCGTTTGAAGAGTATCTGGCGAAAGGGGTTGGGCTGCAACGGTAGCCGTTTCGAGGTCCCGCCAAGTAGCGCGCCGCCTTGATAACCGTGGTGCGCTCGCCACCTGCGCGGCGCATCGCGGGCAAGCCCGCTCCTACAGTTGTTGCTACGTGCAATCGCGTATGAACAGAGGCGTCGCCAGCCATTATGGTGCATGGCGAGAACCACAAAAAAATCTATAGAGATCGACTCAATTTTTTCGTCGTACAAACAAGGTGAAAACCTCGGTCTGTCAGGTCATGGTACGTTGCAACAAATGTAGGAGCGGGCTTGCCCGCGATGCGCCGCGCGGGCGGCGCTCGATTTCAAAGACGCAACAGACTCTGCGGCATGCGCCACACAGCACTGATTCCTAAAGAATGAACCTGCTTGTCTCGCCCTGCGCCTCCTGACCTGGGGCACACTGCACGTTACAGTGGGCGCTCCGGGCAGTCAGCTATCAGCGTCGGACGAATGCTCGCCGTGAGCGCCTACCGCAAACAACCGATCAGCTATCTCCCGTCCTCGCTCCAGCCCTTCAGTCGTTAACCAGATCGACTTGTTACGGTTCACCGGATCGCTGATGAAACCCTGCTCGTGCAGTCGGTTCATGATCTCGAAGTCGAACCCTTTCCAGGCGTTGCCGGAATCAGAGCTGAAGGCTGCCAACAGGCCAAGGACGGCTTCTTCGAGGAGTTTTTCGTCGTATTGCATGATGGTACCTCCGCACGTAGGTTTTAACGTTAGGGTTAAATCCTACCTAGAGGCTACCTCGACGGCGATGATCTTCAAGCACAGGTTGTCAGCCCGATGCAAGGCGAAAGGTTGCAGAGAGACCTTCATGCTCGACTCGATGTCTTCGTCGTACCAACAAGGCTAAAACTCCAATCCATCAGGCCATGGCACGTTGCAACAAATGGGGGAGCGGCCTTGTGTCGCGATGGGCCGCGCGGGCGGCGCTCGATCTTGAGGTCGCCCGAGAAGCCAGTAGCATGAACTAGAATTGGAAGCGCGTCCAAAACAAACCCTTCCAAACGGCGTTCCCGCGGTTGATGTCACCGACTCCAAAAACGCAAAAAGCCCTGACTAATCAGGGCTTTGAAGTTGGCGGAAGAATAGAGATTCGAACTCAGAAAATCCGCGCTCCATGGGCTGTAGGCCTTGATTTACTTGGAGTCTATCACACCCCTGTCACCGGTTTTGTTCCCTGAGTGTTCCCAGCCTGCGGGCAGACGTCACCCTGCCACCCCTCCCCCGTAGGCCATTTGTCATTTCAGGTGGCCCCCTCAAAAAGGTAATTTTGGTAATCGGTTTTCAAATCAACCGTCAAACCATTTAAAATCAATTGGTTGCGCGGAGTACATAAAGGTAATTTTTTAGAAATTTTTAGGTAATCCAATTACCCAAACCTTAGGTTGAGCCGGGGAACACTCAAACCTAGTAAAGCCAATGGCTTAGTTAATAATCACCTTTTGACTTACCGTTCCTTAACATTTTTGATAATCGCTACTAGCCATGAATTCCGTGGTCAAAGGCGCAATCCAGAAGGGGTGATTACCAAAATCACCTATTTTTGAAACTACAACTAGAAATGCCTGAGCTGCACCGGCATGTCGAGACAACGGCCGCAGCCCCGGCACTGCAGGGATTCGCAGAAACCAATACACCCCATACCCTTCCCGAGACCAGATACGGGGCGGCTTGTCCCCAGCTACAGGGGCGCAGAAATTCCGACACGTTTTAGCCCGCAGGCGTGGCGGGGGGACGAGGGCGCGCGCCAGGGTCGGGTAGACATAAATTTATAAATTGGTATTAATGAACGCAGGAATCTGGATTTTGAAATCGATAGGGTACATTTCAATGGAAACAGTGATACCAAAGCACCGATTGAATGGATTCAGCTGCCCACACTGCGGGGCCTATGCGCATATGAACTGGTACCCGCTCCGTTACGGACAGGGCGGCGTGAGCGCGTTGGACATGGCAGAATGTGTGAGGTGCGATGAACATACCTTTTGGCGCAAAGACCAAGCCCGGATGATAGATCCTCTGTCGAGCGTTGCCCCGCGCCCAGCTGCGGACATGCCCGAAGATGTGAGAAAGGATTACTTGGAAGCAGCGGCGGTATTCGCGGTTTCCCCTCGGGCAGCAGCTGCGCTACTTCGACTCGCGCTGCAAAGGCTCTGCGTACACCTGGGAGAGAAAGGTGAGAAGATCGACATCGATATTCGAGAGCTAGCCAAAAAAGGAATTCTGCCCGAACTGCTTATTAAGGTTGCAGATACAGTGAGGATCACTGGCAACAATGCAGTGCACCCTGGCGAGATGGACATCGCGGACGTGGATTTTATCGCTTCAAAGATGTTTCAAATGCTTAATCTAATCGTACATAAAGGTATAACCGAGCCGGCCGAGCTGAAGGCCTTGTACGAAATGGTGCCAAAGGGCGCGCGAGAAGCTGCAGAGAAAAAAGACGCGAAGGCTCGCGCAGATAAATGAAGATGAACTGAGACACTGGAAAGAAAGCTTTCAATAAGTGCTTTTCTTGAGTTACACATCACCCAATTAAGAATGGATCAATGAGCCTCAAGAAGACAATAAAAATAGCAGATCTAATTATTGACACTGGATTGACCTGCAGCGGCATTCCTGGCGCCGAAAAAATCTATAACTTTGCCAAAATTGGGGCTTCATTCGTACGAGACTACATCTCAGAACAGAGCGAGAAAAAAGCATACGAATTTCATCGACGACTTCTTTTAGCTGATGATGACAGTCTTGACGAAAAATTAAATCAAGCCCAACTGGACGCTGCAGACTATCATGCATTATTCAGCGCATGCCTCTCGGACATAGAGCAAGAAAAAAGTGGGATCTATGGCCACTTAGCCAAGATGATAGCAACAAGCAAAGTCCCGAAGGAAATTCGGAGGTACTTCATCTTAAAGCTTAGAGAGATGACTTGGGACCAGCTGGACATACTGGCAAAGACGTACGTTGTAAGCAGCCATAGAATCATGCCAAGCCAGGGCAACCATGAGCTAAGGACCAGTGAGATCCTAGATAGCGAGAATCCATTTAGCGCCAAGGGCATGGATATTCATTATCTAAACCAAAATAAATTCATAGCTGATAGCAAAATTACAGTTCTGGGGAAACAGTTTATTAAATCGTGCTTCCCCGACGAGCTAATTACACCAGGAGCCTACAATTACCGAGAGTGGGCTGGGGCTAACTATGCAATGCTTAGCTTGCAAGAGCACGGCATAGACCACGTAGATTATAAAAGGATCGAAAACCACTTCAGAGACAAGGGCATAATGGGTCAAAGCGGGTATATGGAAGGATTATTAGATCGAGAAGCCCATATACCTATCGTAGATTTTATTCTAGTCGCCTACCCCAACGGCAAAAAACTAAACGCCTGCCGCCTTGCAAACCTTGAACAGCTAATTTCTCGTAAAGCGGCGCTGCAAATCATTTTTACGGAAAAACCTGAAGATATCGCAGAGCCGCTTATCAGTAAATCCCCTTACATAGCCATCTGCAATGAAGACAAATACCAATCCGGCCAGTTAGCTTATGAAAAAATGGGCAATATCCTTTTGGAGCGTAAAAAAAACCAAGAACAGCATCCCTCTTCTACAGAATAAAACTGGACAAACAAAGCCGCCTCAATGGGGGCTTTTCCGTTCCAGATACCTCAGCTTGCTTTGTGGTTCGGCAACTCGTAGGGGTTGAAGCTAATCACCTCCCCCCCAACCACTCGTTGATTTGCAAAAGCCTAGCCTGCTCGGGCTCCAGCTCGTTGATAGCCGAGAGCTCAGTTGCATTGCGAACTAAACCAAACCAGCTTGCGTTCTGCGGTACCACCCCCGTCAAACGGCTACACCACCCTGGAGCTGGAAAGTAAGCTGCGAGGGGTCTCGACCGAAAGACTTTACCAGGACGAGAACGGCGGCACATACACCGGAGTGGTGGCGTTTTATTGCGATAAAACCACCGGAAGAGAAATGTCTGTGGTCGCTGGCGATGCCACCAAGCCAACACGGATTAAGAGGGGTTATAACAACGAGGAAGCCGCTCAGAAAGCAGCTGATCGGGAATGGAAGAAAATGCAGGGTAGCTCTCGACAGCTACCCTTGGAAAATTTTTAATTCAAACGATGAGCCAAGTCTACAACCTTTCTGTAGCTGCGCAGTCGCTCTGGCGCATCACCATTACAGTTGGCATAAAAGACAGTTGAGCGCCACCCTTCTAGATTTTGCCCGAAGGAGCGAAAACCCTGCTCACTCAACATCACCATAGAATGATAGAACGACACCAATTCAAAAACACTCTCTAACGAGCTCACAAATAAAAACTTGGTATTGACAAGACTATAATCAAACGACTTATGCAAATCCTCAAGACCCCTAGCACTAAAGAAAGTGAGATAAGTCTCGGCTTTAGAGTTTTTGTAAAATACAAGAAACGCCAACCAGAAGAAATTAACATTCCCGCCAATGGTGTCGGCCGCACCTTTAATTTGCTGAATGTAGTTGTTAATCTCACGCAAACCGACATCGAAGCATTTAGCCAACGCCACAATCATCAGTTGATTTTCATTAAAATCCTCAAGATCACAAACCACCGTATAACGATCTGGATAAATGACATCTTGTCCCATTCCGCGCACCGACTGGTAGGAGAAATTATCTACACGACCTGTCACATTTATATTGATCGCTATCGAGGGCACGGGCGGGAGCATGCTTTTAACCAATGGGAAGATATTTTCATTATCCAACCTAAACTCGGCGTCAAAGAAACGATTCAAGTAACATTCCGAATGAAACCCTTGCCCGTATACAGCCCGAATCGAATGCGCGAGCTGCACAGAGTCGGAAGCAATAATGAATCTACAATCTTCCAGCTCGAAAAAATGTTTAATTCGCTCTAACAGCTCGATTGCATATGTAGGCCTACAGCGATCGAGCTCATCAATAAAAATGAAAGCGGGCGCCTTCAGGCCTTTATTCTCAGCTGCTTGGGACAGCCTTCTTGAAACTTCCACCTTGAATTCTTTTACGTTCTGCTTCGTTTCCATCTGATCTTTAATCAGAGACTCAACCACACTTCCCGTAGCTTCTTCAGCACCCTCTCCGAAAAGATCATTTAGCTCAACGCCACTAAACTTTTTGAAGAGCCCTTTTAAAATCAGAGGACCAGCTTTTTGAACCAACAATGACCCAGCATTAACTAGGTCCTCACCGACACTTGTAGCGGTGATATCAACAGGATCACGCAACTGATCTTCAATGCAAGCAATCAACGCCACTAGCGGCTCGGCAGAATAATCAGTTTCCCATGCATTGAAGCGTACACAAACATGCTTTTCAGAAAGTGTGGCAGCCCAACGCTCCAAGAAAAAAGACTTCCCAGTCCCCCAAGGCGAGTTAACATTCAGAACTTTGACATGCGCATTACTTAAGATGTATTTATTCAGAAACTCAGCACTTGGCTTCCTATCCATATGATCGTCTTGCCAAATACCGCCCATAACGCCTCCTTTTGAAGGGGGCTTATTAATCAAGCCCCACCATAATTCCTTACTCAGATGACTTTCGAAGTACCTCCAATACCCTCATCAAATCTTGTCGCCGCTGCTCATCCAAGCCGCGTAGTAATTCGATAAAGAGGCGCTCCAACTGGGTAAGGCTTTCCATCATAGGTACTGCACGATGGCCACTATGCACGCCAGCCCCGTAACCGAGCAAGCATGCGACACAGCCCGACAACGCTTGGAAAAGCAGGGCATCTCCTTGAAAGAGTTCGCTATCAAGCATGGACTTCAACCCAGCACTGTCTATGCCGTCCTCCTTGGACAAAAAAAGTGCTTCCGCGGTGAAGCGCACTGAGCAGCCGTCCTGCTCGGGATAAAGCGAATGCCTACTACCAGCAAAACCAAAAACTAGCCACCTGGCCCAAGGAAGAAACCAGAACATTAAGACCACCGTTCTAGAGAACCTACGCCAGGTTGTCAGCGCCGTTGTATGTCACCGCCAAGCTGAATCCGCCCACGGACGCCCCCCACGTCTTTGCCGAAGCCTACGCCACCGAAGGCTTGCTTGAGATCCTGAAGGTGCGTGTCGCCCGAGGCGAACGCGGGATCCTGGTGATGAACTGTTCGCGGGCCCAAGTGCAGGCCGTCCTAGAGTGGTGCACCTGCGACGATGATGGCAAGTTGCGGGACCTTGCGATTTTCCTGGTGCGCCAGGCGAGTAGTTCGACCTTGCACGGCAAAAACTGACGCCCAGAACTTCTAGGCCTGGAAATCAGCCGTCACCTCAGCACGGCCCATACACTGGGCCGTATCTTTGTTTTCGAGTAGAAATTAATGGCAGCTGGAGCCGAAGCACGCGGCAACCACGTCCGCGTATATTTCCGTTACCAGGGAGAGTTGTGCCGGGAAACCATTCCCGGGTCGCCTCGCCCGCAAACTTGGCTAACGCCGAGCGCCTGGTCGGGATCATCAATTACGAGACTGAGGCCGGTACCTTCAACTATGCCCGCCACTTCCCTGACTCGCCCGGGTCAAGACCAACACCCTTGGCCACTACATTGGCCTGTGGCTGGAAACAAAGGGCAACCAGATGCCGGCCAGCGGCTTCGCCATGTACCGCAGCCGTACCGAGAAACACATACGCCCGCGTTGGGGCGACCAGTAGGCAGATCGAATCGACCATCTGGACATAACACTGGGTGCAAACGGTAGTAATGCCCAAGCTACACAACAAGACCGTGCGCGAGATCGTGAGCCCTCTGCGCCAGATCTTCCAGCTGTACCGCACTAGGACCGGCTTTGCTTTCGACCCGACCGACGGGATAACCATCTCACTGCCGGATGCAGACGACCCGGACCCTTTCACTCGGAAGAAATCGGGGCGATTATGGCCAGCAGACAGACCGGGAGCTGGAAATCAACCTCACTGAATTCATGATCTGGACTGGCCCGCGAGTCAGCGAAGCGATGGCTATTGCCTGGGAAGACGTCGACCTGGTGGCCGGTACCGTGGAGATTCGCCGCGCCCGGGTGGCCGGCCAGTACAGAGTGACCAAGACCCGGCGCTCTACACGCAAGGTCAAACTGCTCACTCCAGGCCTGCGCGGGCTGCAGGCGCAAGCCAGGTTCACCCAGCACCATGGGCCGGAATTGATCGAGGTCGTCGATCGCGACAATCGGACCGTGCGGGAACAGCGCGCGCGCTGTGTCTTCCACAACAGTGCCACTGGTGAGCCGTACCGCTCCTCAAATGTTCTGCGCCATGGCTGGTGGATCACGCACCTGGGAAAAGCTGGTGTACGCCAGCGCGGGCCGAACACCTGCCAGCACGCCTTCGCCAGCCAGATGCTGAGCAGTGGTATCGCCACGCCGGAGCGGATCGCAGATCAAATGGGGCACACGTCGACGGCGATGATCTTCAAGCACTACGCGAAGTGGACCAGCGAAGATGGGCCGGATGTGGTCAGCTTGCTGAATCGGGCACTCAAGTTGAGCTGACAAAGGACAAAAAAGGGGCCATATAGGCCCCTTTCTTTTGCCTGATATTCCCAAAGTGTTCCCAAAATGCTCCCTTTTACAGGGAGGGCGCGGGCAAACATCAATGAAATCAAGCACTTGTATGGCGGAAGCGTAGAGATTCGAACTCTAGGATAGTTGCCCATCGACGGTTTTCAAGACCGTTGCCTTAAACCACTCGGCCACGCTTCCGGAACAGCATTTTGCGGGCGCCATAATACCGTAATGAAACACGCTGTCAAACTCTCTGTGTCGCGGGCTGCGGCGGCTCTGGTATGCTCTGAGCATCCATAGGTTTCAACCCCACAGGAGTGTCGCCATGCGCGAACAGGATTATGCCGTACAACACGGCCAGCAGGTCGAGCAGCGCGAGGTCAGCAAGGTCCTGCGCAACACGTACAGCCTGCTGGCGCTGACCCTCGCCTTCAGCGGCGTAATGGCCTTCGTCGCGCAACAGATGCGCGTCGGCTACCCGAACATCTTCGTCGTGCTGATCGGCTTCTACGGGCTGTTCTTCCTGACCAACAAACTGCGTGATTCGGTCTGGGGCCTGGTTTCCACCTTTGCCCTGACCGGCTTCATGGGCTTCATCCTTGGCCCGATCCTCAACCGCTACCTCGGCATGGCCGGTGGCGCTGAAGTGGTCAGCTCGGCCTTTGCCATGACCGCACTGGTGTTCGGTGGCCTGTCGGCCTACGTGCTGATCAGCCGCAAGGACATGAGCTTCCTCAGCGGCTTCATCACCGCGGGCTTCTTTGTCCTGCTGGGCGCCGTGGTTGCCAGCTTCTTCTTCCAGATCAGCGGCCTGCAACTGGCGATCAGCGCTGGCTTCGTGCTGTTCTCGTCGGTCTGCATCCTGTTCCAGACCAGCGCGATCATCCATGGTGGCGAGCGTAACTACATCATGGCAACCGTCAGCCTGTACGTGTCGATCTACAACCTGTTCATCAGCCTGCTGCAGCTGTTCGGCATCATGGGCCGTGACGACTGATTGTCGACCGATCGCAAAAAGCCCGCTTCGGCGGGCTTTTTTGTGGGCGAGGCACTGATGTGTGGAGACTGATGGCGCCATCGTGGGCAAGCCCGCGCCTACAGGGCGGGCGGTGACGGGGCGACAAATGCGCGCGAAAGCTACCCCAATCGCCACGCGCCCCGTAGAATGCGCTCCTTTTTTCTTCCGGGGCAGCTTCCCATGAGTTCCATCGAACAAGGGCCTGGCGCCGCAGCGCCTGCCAATGAACTGGTCCTTGGCCTAGAGGACAAGCCGCGGCCGCTGATCGGCATGCTGGCTGCCCTGCAGCACCTGCTGGCGATCATCGTACCGATCGTCACCCCTGGCCTGCTGATCTGCCAGGCACTCGGTGTGTCGGCGCGTGACACCAACCTGATCGTGTCGATGTCGCTGGTGATCTCGGGCATCGCCACCTTCGTCCAGTGCCGGCGTTTCGGGCCATTTGGCGCGGGGCTGCTGATCGTTCAAGGCACCAGCTTCAACTTCGTCGGGCCGCTGATTGCCGGCGGCGCGCTGATGGTCAAGCAAGGCACGCCGGTGGAGGGCGTGATGGCGGCGATCTTTGGCGTGGTGATCGCGGGCTCGTTCGTCGAGATGGGCGTGTCGCGCATCCTGCCGTTCATCAAGCGCCTGATCAGCCCGTTGGTCACTGGCATCGTCGTGCTGATGATCGGCCTGACGCTGATCAAGGTCGGCCTGATCAGCATGGGCGGCGGCTTTACCGCGATGGGCAACGGTACCTTCGCCAACGGCGAGAACCTGCTGCTGTCGGGCGTGGTGCTGGCGATCATCGTGCTGCTCAACCGGATCCCGGTGGTGTGGATGCGCAGCTGCGCGATCGTCATCGCCCTGGCCGTGGGCTATGCGTTGGCCGGCTACATGGGCCGCCTGGACTTCACCGGGATGCACGAGGCGGCGCTGTTCCAGGTGCCGATGCCGCTGCACTTCGGCCTGAGCTTCTCCTGGGCGCTGTTCATCCCGATGCTGGTGATCTACCTGGTGACTTCGCTGGAAGCCATCGGTGACGTCACCGCGACCAGCAAGGTGTCGCGCGAGCCGGTCGAAGGCCCGGTGTGGATGCAACGGATCAAGGGCGGCGTGCTGGTCAATGGCGCCAACTCGCTGCTGGCCGGTGTGTTCAACACCTTCCCCAGCTCGATCTTTGCCCAGAACAACGGGGTGATCCAGCTGACCGGTATCGCCAGCCGCCATATCGGCATCTGGATCGCCGCGATGCTGGTGCTGCTGGGCCTGCTCCCAAGCGTGGCCGGGGTGATCCAGGCCGTGCCGGAGCCGGTGCTGGGTGGCGCCGCGATGGTGATGTTCGGGGCGGTGGCGGCGTCGGGGATCAACATCCTTGCCAGCACCCGCCTGGACCGCCGCGCGCTGCTGATCATCGCCGTGTCGCTGGCCTTGGGCCTGGGCGTGGCGCAGGTGCCGGAGTTCCTCGCGCACATGCCATCGGCGCTGCGTAACGTGCTGGAGTCTGGCGTTGCCACCGGCGGCATCTGTGCGCTGGTGCTGAACTGGTTCCTGCCTGAGAGCAAAGAGCAGCACTGACCTGCAGCCTGATCCAGCAAGAGCCCGCGCCGACAGACGCGGGCTTTTTTGCTTTATCATGGCGCCATTACGTTGCAAGAGCCTCCCATGAAATTCGCCATTGCGGTTTTTTCCCCGGCCCATGCGCCCTCCTCGCGCCGCGCCCTGCGCTTCGCCGAGGCGGCCCTGGCCGGCGGGCATGAGATTGCCCGCTTGTTCTTCTACCAGGACGGGGTGCACAGCGCCTCGGCCAACGTCGTCGCGCCCCAGGATGAGGTCGACGTGGCCGCGCAATGGCGCGCCTTCATCGACACCCACCAGCTCGACGCGGTGGTCTGCATTGCTGCCGCACTGCGCCGTGGCGTGCTGGATGAGACCGAAGCCCACCGCTACCAGCGCCCGGCCGTGAACCTGCCGGCGCCGTGGGAGTTGTCGGGCCTGGGCCAGTTGCACGAGGCGGCGCAGCTTGCCGACCGCCTGGTCTGTTTCGGAGGCGATTGAAATGGCCAAATCCCTGTTGATCATCAGCCGCCAGGCGCCGTGGGCTGGCCCGTCCGCCCGCGAGGCACTGGACATCGCCCTCGCCGGCGGCGCCTTTGACCTGCCGCTGGGCATGCTGTTTCTCGATGACGGCGTGTTCCAGCTCGACGACGGCCAGCAGCCTGCCACGCTGCAACAGAAGAACCTCGCCGCCAACCTGCAGGCACTGCCGATGTTCGGCGTCGACGAACTGTTCGCCTGTGGCCATAGCCTCGCCGAGCGCGGCCTCGACGCGGGCAGCCTGGCGCTGCCGGTCGAGGTGCTGGACGACGCGGCGCTGGCCGCGCTGATTGCCCGTTTCGACCAGGTGGTAACGCTCTGATGACGACCCTGCATGTAATTGCCCACTCGCCCTTCGGCGACAACCGCCTGGCCAGTTGCCTGCGCCTGCTCGGCGCGGACGATGCCGTGCTGCTCTGCGGCGATGCGGTGTACGCCCTGCGTGCCGGCACCGAGCCGCAGCGCCTGGTACAAGCCGCGCAACTGGACAATCGGCTGTTCGCCCTCGCCGAGGACCTGCAGGCCCGTGCCATCAACAGCGACCTGGCCCAGGCGGTGGACTACCCCGCGTTTGTTGCGCTGTCGCTGCACTACGACAAGGTAAACAGCTGGCTATGAGCACTCTGACTGTCGGCGACCAGCAGATCGCCCTGGATAAGGACGGCTTCCTGGTCGACCTGCAAGACTGGTCGCACCCCGTCGCCGAGGCCCTCGCCGCCCGCGAGCAGATTGCGCTGAGCGACGCTCACTGGGAGATCCTCGAAGTACTGCGCCAGTTCTACCAGGAGTTCGAGCTGTCGCCGGCCACGCGCCCGCTGATCAAGTACACCGCGCTCAAGCTGGGCCCGGACAAGGGCAACAGCCCGCACCTCAATCGCCTGTTCAACGGCACTCCCGCCAAACTCGCCGCCAAGCTGGCGGGCCTGCCCAAGCCGACCAATTGCATATGACCGAACTGTTGCCAGCACCGCCCCCACTGACCCTGGAAACCCCAGCCGAGCACCCCTTCGCCGAATTCGTCCGCATCTTGGGCAAAGGCAAGCGTGGCGCCCGCGGCCTGACCCGCGAAGAAGCCCGCGCCGCCATGACCCTGCTGCTTGAAGGGAAGGTCGAAGACACCCAGCTTGGTGCCTTCCTGATGCTGCTGCGGCACAAGGAGGAAAGCGCCGAGGAGCTGGCCGGCTTCACCGAAGCCCTGCGCGCTCACCTGCAGGCGCCCCAGATCGCCGTCGACCTCGACTGGCCGAGCTATGCCGGCAAGAAGCGCCACCTGCCGTGGTACCTGCTGGCGGCCAAGTGCCTGGCCGGCAACGGCGTGCGCATCATGTTGCACGGCGGTGGTGCCCACACGGCCGGGCGGATGTACACCGAGCAACTGCTGCAACTGCTCGAGATCCCGCTGTGCCGCGACTGGCAGGCACTGGCCCGCACGCTCGACGAACAGCGCCTGGCGTTTTTCCCGCTGCAGGACTGGGCGCCGCAATTGCAGCGGATGATCGACCTGCGCAACACCCTCGGCCTGCGCTCGCCGATCCACTCGCTGGCACGGGTGCTCAACCCACTGGGCGCGCGTTGCGGCCTGCAGAGCATCTTCCACCCCGGCTACCAGGCGGTGCACCGCGAAGCCAGCCGCCTGCTCGGCGACCACGCGCTGGTGGTCAAGGGGGATGGCGGCGAGATCGAGATCAACCCGGATGTCGCCAGTCATCTGTACGGCACCTCGGGCGGCGAGAACTGGGACGAGGAGTGGCCCGCCATGAGCGCCCAGCGCCATGTCAAACCGGCCAGCCTGGAGCCTGCCCATCTGCTCGCGGTGTGGCGCGGCGAGGCCCAGGACAGCTACGGCGAGATGGCCGTGGTGGCGACCATTGCCCTGGCCCTGCGCGGCCTCGGCCACACGCGCGAGCAGGCGTTCGAGACTGCCCGAGGTTATTGGGCCGCCCGCAAAAACATCGAATAATCCGATAGGAAAGGCGCAGTCTTTGCGCTATTTATTCGAACGATAATCCCTAGACTGGGCTCCAACGACAAACCCTTTTGTTCCGAGGAGCTCCCCATGGGCCTTTTGATTGACGGCCGCTGGCACGACCAGTGGTACCAGACCAGCAAGGACGGCGCGTTCCAGCGCGAGAACGCACAACGCCGCAATCAGCTGCCCGCCCCTGAAGCCGGCCGCTATCACCTGTTCGTCTCGCTGGCCTGCCCGTGGGCTCACCGCACCTTGATCCTGCGCGCCATCAAAGGCCTGGAGCCGCTGATCGACGTGTCGGTGGTGAGCTGGCTGATGGGCGAGCACGGCTGGACCTTCGACCAGGCTGAAGGCTCCACCGGCGACCGCCTCGACGGCTTCGACTACCTGCACCAGCGCTACACCCAGGACGACGCCAACTACACCGGCCGGGTGACCGTGCCTGTGCTGTGGGACAAACAGGAAAAGCGCATCGTCAACAACGAGTCGGCCGAGATCATCCGCATCTTCAACTCAGCCTTCGACGAGTTGACCGGCAACCGCCTGGACCTCTACCCCGAGGCCCTGCGCACGACCATCGACGGCCTCAACGAGCGTATTTATCCGGCGGTGAACAACGGCGTTTATCGCGCAGGCTTCGCCACCTCGCAGGATGCCTACGAGGCTGCCTTCGATGAGGTGTTCAATGAACTGGATTACCTGGACGACCTGCTCAGCCGCCAGCGCTACCTGGCCGGTGAATACCTGACTGAAGCGGATGTGCGCCTGTTCACTACCCTGGTGCGCTTCGATGCGGTGTACCACGGGCACTTCAAGTGCAACCTGCGGCGCTTGAGCGACTATCCGAACCTGTCGAACTGGCTGCGTGAGCTGTATCAGTGGCCTGGGGTGGCGGGCACGGTGGATATGGAGCATATCCAGAAGCACTATTACATGAGCCACAAGACCATCAACCCGAATGGGATCGTGCCCAAGGGGCCGCTGCAGGACTTTGGTTTGGCGCATGATCGCGAGCGTTTGGTTGGGCGGGGGATCTGGGAGCGCAGCTAATTCGGCTTTCACTCAAGAACCTGGGGCTGCTTCGCAGCCCTTTCGCGACACAAGGCCGCTCCCACAGGTTCATCGCCGCTCATGAGAGTAGCGCTGAACCTGTGGGAGCGGCCTTGTGTCGCGAAAGGGCTGCGAAGCGGCCCCAGTGCACTATTCCTGGGTCCCTTCGAACCAGGCCAGCTTCTCGCGCAACTGCACCACTTCCCCGACAATCACCAAGGTCGGCGCGTGCACTTCATGCCGGGCCACCAGGTCCGGCAAGTCTGCCAGGGTCCCGGTAAACACCCGCTGATTGCGCGTAGTGCCTTGCTGCACCAGCGCGGCAGGCGTGCTGGCCGCGCGGCCGTGGCGGATCAGTTCGGCGCAGATGGTCGGCAGGCCAACCAAACCCATGTAGAACACCAGGGTCTGCGCCGGCGCCACCAGGTCATTCCACGGCAGGTTACTGGTGCCGTCCTTGAGATGCCCGGTCACGAAGCGAACCGACTGGGCATAGTCGCGGTGAGTCAGCGGGATCCCGCCATACGCGGAGCAGCCACTGGCCGCGGTAATGCCCGGCACCACCTGGAACGGAATGCCATGCTCGGCCAGCTCTTCGATCTCTTCGCCACCCCGGCCGAAGATGAACGGATCGCCGCCCTTGAGGCGCAGCACACGCTTGCCCTGCTTGGCCAGGTCCACCAACAGCTGGTTGATCTGCTCCTGCGGCACCGAATGGTCGGCGCGGCGCTTGCCGACATAGATGCGCTCGGCGTCACGCCGGCACATGTCGATGATGGCGGGCGCCACCAGGCGGTCATACAGCACCACGTCAGCCTGCTGCATCAGGCGCAAGGCGCGGAAGGTCAGCAGGTCCGGATCACCCGGGCCAGCCCCCACCAGATACACCTCACCGCCCTGCTGCACCGGCGCACCGTCGACCATCGCCTGCAACAAGCGCTCGGCCTCGGCACCCTGCCCCGCCAGCTGGCGCTCGGCGATCGGCCCCTGGAACACGGTCTCCCAGAAGCCGCGACGCTGGTTGACGTCCGGGTACAAGGTTTTCACCTGGTGCCGAAAACGCGCTGCCAGGCCGGCCAGTTCGCCGTACGCCGAAGGGATCCAGGCTTCCAGCTTGGCGCGGATCAGTCGTGCCAGCACCGGCGCATCGCCGCCACTGGACACCGCCACGACCAGCGGCGAACGGTCGACGATCGCCGGGAAGATCACCGTGCACAAGGCCGGCGCATCCACCACGTTGACCGGCAGGCTGCGCGCCTGCGCCTCGGCCGAGACCTGGGCATTCAGCGCAGGGTCGTCGGTCGCCGCGATCACCAGCCGGCAACCGTCGAGGTCGCCGACTGCATAGCCACGCACGCGGACTTCACCGCCACCCTCGCGGGCCATGGCGGCGAGCTCGGCGTCGACTTCGGGCGCAACCACCCGCAGCGCGGCGCCGGCATCGGCCAGCAGGCGCGCCTTGCGCAAGGCGATTTCACCACCGCCGACGACCAGTACCCGGCCGCCCTGCAGCTTGTGGAACAGCGGCAGGTAATCCATTTAGCCGATGACCTCGACGCCACCCATGTACGGCTTGAGGACGTCTGGCACGCGGATCGAACCGTCGGCCTGCTGGTAGTTCTCGAGCACCGCGACCAGGGTCCGGCCAACGGCCAGGCCGGAGCCATTGAGGGTGTGTACCAGCTCTGGCTTGCCGGTTTCCGGGTTGCGCCAGCGGGCCTGCATGCGGCGCGCCTGGAAGTCGCCGCAGTTCGAGCAGGAGCTGATCTCGCGGAACTTGTCCTGGCTCGGTACCCAGACTTCCAGGTCGTAGGTCTTGACCGCGCTGAAGCCCATGTCGCCGGTGCACAGGGCCAGCACGCGGTACGGCAGCTCGAGCAGTTGCAGTACGCGCTCGGCGTTGGCGGTCAGGCCTTCGAGGGCTTCCATCGACTTCGAGGGCTCGACGATCTGGACCATCTCGACCTTGTCGAACTGGTGCTGGCGGATCATGCCGCGGGTGTCGCGGCCCGACGCGCCGGCTTCACTGCGGAAGCACGGGGTGTGGGCGACGAACTTGATCGGCATCTGCTTGGCGTCGATGATCTCGCCGGCGACGATGTTGGTCAGCGACACTTCGGCGGTCGGGATCAGGTAGAAGTCGGCCTCGCCCTCGCGGGAGATCTTGAACAGGTCTTCCTCGAACTTCGGCAGCTGGCCAGTGCCTTGCAGGGCCGGCGCCTGTACCAGGTACGGGGTGTAAGCCTCTTCGTAGCCGTGCTCGCTGGTGTGCAGGTTGATCATGAACTGCGCGAGCGCACGGTGCAGGCGCGCGATCGGGCCGCGCAGCAGGGCGAAACGCGCGCCGGACAGCTTGGCCGCGGTCTCGAAGTCCAGGCCACCGGTGATCTCGCCCAGGGCGACGTGGTCCTTGACCTCGAAGTCGAACGCGCGCGGGGTGCCCCAGCGACGAACTTCGACGTTGGCTTCTTCATCCGGGCCGACCGGCACGCTTTCATCCGGCAGGTTGGGGATGGTCAGGACGATGCCGTCCAGCTCGGCCTGGATGCTGTCGAGTTCGTTCTTGCCGGCGGCCAGTTCATTGGCCATGCGCTCGACGTCCGCCATCAGCGGGGCGATGTCTTCGCCCTTGGCCTTGGCCTGGCCGATGGACTTGGAGCGGGCGTTACGCTCGGCTTGCAGTTGCTCGGTGCGGGTCTGCACCGACTTGCGACGCTCTTCCAGCGATTCGATGCGCGCGACATCCAGGCTGAAGCCACGGGAGGCCAGGCGGTCCGCCACTTCCTGAAGTTGGCCGCGTAACAGTTTGGCATCGAGCATATCGTTCTCTCGTTATGTGTGTGGTTCAGAATTTGGTTAAGGACAGGCCGGCCCAGGTCGCGAGCAGCCCGCCGACGACGCTGATAGTGGTATAGCCCAAGGCGAGCGGTACTTGCCCGTTTTCCAAGAGGCGCACGGTGTCCAGCGAAAAAGAGGAAAATGTGGTCAGGCCGCCGAGAAAGCCGACGATGAGGCCAGCGCGCAGCTCGACCGGCACCAGCGGCCGGTGCAGAAACAGGCCGTAGAGCAGGCCGATCAGCAGGCAGCCAATCAGGTTGACCGCCAGCGTACCGACATAGAAGTGCCGTGGCCAGTGGGCGCTGACCCAGTTGCTGGTGGCGAAGCGCAGCAGCGTACCGGCAATGCCCCCCGCGCTGACGGCGGCGATCAGTGCGATCACGGCTTTCTCCGTTGCCGAGGGCTGGTGCGGTCGAGCTCGGCGAGGTGGCGCAGCTTCTCGCCGATTTTCAGTTCCAGGCCGCGCGGCACCGGCTGATAGTAGGCGCGTGGTTCCAGGGCATCCGGGAAGTAGTCTTCGCCGGCCGCATAGGCATCCGGCTCGTCATGCGCGTAGCGGTATTCTTCGCCATAGCCGAGTTGCTTCATCAGCTTGGTCGGCGCGTTGCGCAGGTGCAGCGGCACCTCCAGCGAGCCGTGCTCGGCGGCTTCGCGCATGGCCGTCTTGAAGCCGACGTAGACCGCGTTGCTCTTCGGTGCGCAGGCGATGTAGGTGATCGCCTGGGCCACCGCCAGCTCGCCTTCGGGGCTGCCGAGGCGCTCCTGCACGTCCCACGCTGCGAGGCACAGGCTCAAGGCGCGCGGGTCGGCGTTGCCGATGTCTTCGCTGGCCATGCGCACCACCCGGCGGGCGATGTACAGCGGGTCGCAGCCGCCATCGAGCATGCGCGCGTACCAGTACAGGGCGCCGTCGGGGTTGGAGCCGCGCACGGACTTGTGCAGGGCCGAAATCTGGTCGTAGAACGCCTCGCCGCCCTTGTCGAAGCGCCGGCGGCTGTCGCCGAGCAGGCTTTGCAGCAGCTCGACGCCGATCTCGCCACCGTCTTCGGCGAGGTCCGAGGCGTTTTCGAGGAAGTTGAGCATGCGCCGGCCATCGCCATCGGCGGCGGCCATGAGCATCTTGAAGGCGTCGTCGCCGACCGTCAGCTGACGCTTGCCCAGGCCACGCTCTTCGCTCAGTGCGCGGTCGACCAGCTTGCGCAGGGCCGGCTCGTCGAGGCTTTTGAGCACATACACGCGGGCCCGCGAGAGCAAGGCGTTGTTCAGTTCGAAGGACGGGTTCTCGGTGGTGGCACCGATGAAGATCAGCGTGCCGTCTTCGACAAACGGCAGAAAGGCGTCTTGCTGGGACTTGTTGAAGCGGTGCACTTCGTCGACGAAGAGGATGGTCCGCCGGCCGTACTGGGCGGCCTGCTGCTTGGCCACCTCGACCGCCTGACGGATCTCCTTGACCCCGGCGAGTACCGCCGAGACCGTCTCGAAGTGCGCGTCACAGAACTGCGCCAGCAGCCGCGCCAGGGTGGTCTTGCCGACCCCGGGCGGGCCCCAGAAGATCATCGAGTGCAGCGCACCCTGTTCCAGCGCCTCACGCAGCGGCTTGCCGCGCGCCAGCAGGTGCTCCTGGCCGACATACTCGTCCAGGTTGGACGGGCGCAGGCGGGCAGCCAGGGGCTGGGCGACGGGTTCGCTTCGAAACAGGTCCATGACGCTCTCTGGTTACTCCTGGATGACGTCGGCGCCAGCCGGGATCTTGAACTGGAACTTGTCGGCCGGGACCGGCTGGTTGGCCTTGACCCCATTGAACAGGATATTGGTACGCTGGCCAACGCTGTCGATCAGCTGCATGTCGTTGATCAGGCCTTTGCGGAACGACACGCGCAGCGAGTCGAACAGGGTGTCCTTGGTCTTTGGCTTCAGGGTGAAGTCCATCACCTCGCCCTGCTCCTTGGAGACGATGTCGAAGCTCTGGCTGATCTTCGACACGTCACCCGACAGCAGCAGCGCCGGGGTCTGGTTCAAGCGCTGGTCGAGCTTCTTGACCGTGGCCTGCTCCAGGTCCGGGTCCCACAGGGTGACGTTCTTGCCGTCGGACACAACGACCTGCTCCTGTGGCGCGTCGGTGTGCCAGTAGAACAGGCCAGGACGCTTGACCGTCATCTTGCCGGTGGTCTCCTGCAGGCTGGTGCCGCCGGCATCCAGGGTCAGCTGGGAGAAGTTGGCTTCGATGGTCTGCGACTTCTCGAGCAACTGGGTCAAACGCGCCACGTCCTGCTCACCGGCCTGGGCCGACAGGGTGCCCAGGGTCAGGGCAGAAACCAACAGCATGCGAATCGCGCGCATGGGAATCCTCGTAGAACAGTGAAGGGGCCGGGCGCCCGCGTGGGCGCCCGGCAAGGTGATCATCAATCGCGTGGGCCGCCCGGAGCAATCACTTCGCGCGAGCCGTTGGTGTTCATCGGGGTAACGACGCCGGCCATTTCCATCGACTCGATCATCCGCGCAGCGCGGTTGTAGCCGATCTTCAGCTTGCGCTGCACCGCGGAAATCGACGCACGCCGGCTTTCCAGGACGAACTGCACGGCTTCGTCGTACAGGGCATCGGTTTCAGCGTCATCACTGTCGCCGCCGCCACCGCCGCCATCAAAGCCGCTGCCGGCTTCTTCGACACCGGCCAGGATGTCGTCGTTGTAGTCCGGCGCGCCGCGCAGCTTCCACGCCTCGACCACGCGGTGGACCTCTTCGTCGGAAACGAAGGCGCCGTGCACGCGGATCGGCAGGCTGGTGCCCGGCGGCATGTAGAGCATGTCGCCGTGGCCGAGCAACTGCTCGGCGCCGCCCTGGTCGATGATGGTCCGCGAGTCGATCTTGCTCGACACCTGGAACGCCATACGCGTCGGGATGTTGGCCTTGATCAGGCCGGTGATGACATCCACCGACGGCCGCTGGGTAGCCAGAATCAGGTGAATACCGGCCGCCCGCGCCTTCTGCGCGATACGGGCGATCAGCTCTTCGACCTTCTTGCCGACGATCATCATCATGTCGGCGAATTCGTCGACCACCACGACGATGGTCGGCAGGGTCTTCAGCGTCGGCGGCACGTCGTCCATGCTTTCACGGCGGAACAGCGGGTCGTGGATGACCTCGCCGGCTTCCTCGGCGTCCTTGATCTTGCGGTTGAAGCCGGCCAGGTTACGCACGCCCATGGCGGCCATCAGCTTGTAGCGCCGTTCCATTTCGGCGACGCTCCAGCGCAGCGCGTTGGCGGCGTCCTTCATGTCGGTGACGACCGGGCACAGCAGGTGCGGAATGCCTTCGTAGATCGACAGCTCGAGCATTTTCGGGTCGATCATGATCAGCCGCGCGTCTTCCGGGCCGGACTTGAACAGGATCGACAGGATCATCGCGTTGACCCCCACCGACTTACCGGAGCCGGTGGTACCGGCCACCAGCAGGTGCGGCATCTTCGCCAGGTCGGTGATCACCGGCTTGCCGCCGATGTCGTGGCCCAGGGCCAGGGCGACCGGCGACTTGGCCTCGTCGTACTGCGACGACGACAGCACCTCGGAGAAGCGCACCATCTGGCGGTTCTCGTTGGGGATCTCGATGCCCACGGTGGTCTTGCCCGGGATCACCTCGACCACCCGCACGCTGGTCACCGCCAGCGAACGGGCGAGGTCCTTGGCCAGGTTGGAGATACGGCTGACCTTGACCCCGGCCGCCGGCTGGATCTCGTAGCGGGTGATCACCGGGCCCGGGTGGATCGAGTCGACCGAGACTTCGACACCAAACTCCTTGAGCTTGATTTCCAGCAAATGGCCGACGCCGGCCAGGGATTCTGGCGAGTATTCGATCTTCTTTTCTTCGGCCGGATCGAGGATCGAGATCGACGGCAGGGTGCCTTCCACGGCGCTGTCGACGAACAGCGGGGTCTGCTTCTCTTTCATCACCCGCTTGCTCGGCTCGGGTGCTTTGACCGGCGCAGGCATGATCACCGGCGCGGGCTGCTGCTCGCGCTGGGCAACGTGTTTGGTCAGCGCATCGTCGCGCTCGATGATGCGCTCGCGGGCCTTGATCTGCTCGCGCTTGTCGGCGACCACCGGGGCCACCACCACTTCGACCTGCTCGTCCACTTCACGCAGCTGGGCGACCAGGCGCTTGCGCTCGTTGCGCGCTTCCCACCAGCGGTTGGCTGCGCCTTGCACCAGCTCGAACAGGTCGAGGGTGATCTTGCCGGTGAGGTCCATGACCTTGAACCACGACAGGTCGGTGAACACCGTCAGGCCGAACAGGAACAGGGCAATGAACATCAGCGTGCTGCCCTGCACGTTGAGCAGGCTGCGCGCCAGGTCGCCGAGGCTCTCGCCCAAGGCGCCACCGGCGGAAAACGGCAGGCTCGCCGACGGGTGGAAATGGATATGCGCCAGCGCCGCGCCCGACAGCACCAGGAACACCAGGCCGATCAGCCGCCAGGAGAACAGCCAGCCGCTCCACTGCCACGGCTGGTGGCGTTCGCGGAAGATCTGCCAGGTCTTGATCGCCAGCAGCAGCGGGAAGATGTAGGCGAAGTAGCCCAGCACCATGAACAGGATGTCGGCGAAGTAGGCCCCGGCGCGGCCGGCGGCGTTCTGCACCTGGTCGACATTGCTGGTGTGGGTGAAGCCAGGGTCGGCCGTGTCGTAGGTCACCAGGGCCATCCACAGGTACAGGCACAGGGCACCGACGGCGATCAGCGCACCTTCCTTGAGGCGGTAGTGCAGCTGCTGTCGCCACAGGGGCACAGGCAGAGGGGGCGGAGTTGCGGTGGATTTCTTCAAAACGCGTCTATTCCTGCGCTTGCTGCGCGTCCAGTAGTGATCGACCCGGTGTTCGGCCAATGAACCACTACTTTTAACATTACTGCCCGCCCGCCGCCATGGCGGCACGCCCTACGGGGCGTGAAAGGGGCAATCTTCGATGCCTGCAATTTGAGCATGCATTTTCTTTTGTGACAAAGGCTTATGCTGTGTTTTTGCACAGGTGTGACAACAAAGCGTGCGGTTGGTGCCGGATGGCGCATGAATGTGCAGGAAATCGGCTATCACGATGCCAGCTCTGGCCTCTTCGCGGGTAAACCCGCTCCCACAGGGTTGGCGGCAAACTCTGTGGGAGCGGGTTTACCCGCGAAGAGGCCAGCCCAGCTACCACGCGCGCAGCGATTGACCTCGATTCCCCGCCGCGCCATGCTGGTCGCCCTCCCCTCCCCCACCGCATTAGACGACCATGCTCACCTGGCTGACCCGCGACTCGCTGACCTTTCCGCCGCTGGCCAAGGCCCTGCAAGAGCCCAACGGCCTGCTCGCCGCCGGTGGCGACCTGACCCCCGAGCGGCTGGTCCAGGCCTACCGGCATGGCTGCTTCCCGTGGTACCAGGATGGCCAGCCGATCCTCTGGTGGTCGCCCGACCCGCGCACGGTGATGTTCCCCGATGAGCTGCACGTCTCGCGCTCGCTGGCCAAGCTGATCCGCCAGGGGCGCTACCAGGTCAGCTTCGACACAGACTTCGCAGCGGTCATCGCCGCCTGCGCTGCGCCGCGCGACTACGCCGACGGCACCTGGATCACCGACACCATGCAAGCCGCGTACTGCGAGCTGCACCGGCGCGGCATCGCCCACTCGGTGGAAGTGCGCCAGGACGGCGAGCTGGTGGGCGGCCTGTACGGCCTGGCGATGGGCCAGCTGTTTTTCGGCGAGTCGATGTTCAGCCGCGCCGACAATGCCTCCAAGGTCGGTTTCGTGACCCTGGTCGAGCACCTGCGCGCCGCCGGCTTCGTCCTCATCGACTGCCAGATGCCGACCAACCACCTGCACAGCCTGGGTGCCCGCGCGATCAGCCGCGAGCACTTTGCCGAGCACCTGGCGCGCCACCTCGATCAGCCCAACAACGCCTCTTGGGTTCGCTAGGCGAGTTGCCATAGCTGGCTTACACTTAATCCAAAGTCTTGCCGAGGGGCTGATCATGACAGAGTTGGCGCGCTTGAAGTTCTATGCCACTCAACCCCACTCGTGCAGCTACCTGCCGGACGAACAAGCGACCACGCTGTTCCTCGACCCTAGCCAGCCGATGGACGTGCACGTCTACGCCGACCTCTCGGAAATGGGTTTTCGGCGCAGTGGCGACCACCTCTACCGCCCGCATTGCCAGAACTGCAATGCCTGCGTACCGGCGCGCATCCCGGCGGCGCGGTTCATCCCCAACCGCCAGCAGCGGCGGATTCTCAAGCGCAACGCTGACCTCACCGTCACGGCCGCGCGCCCGGCGTTCAAGGAAGAATATTTCGACCTGTACCGGCGGTATATCGAGCAGCGCCACAGCGATGGCGACATGTATCCACCCAGTCGCGACCAGTTTTCCACCTTTTTGGTGCGCGATCTGCCATTCTGCTGGTTCTACGAGTTTCGCCTCGAAGGCCGCCTGCTGGCGGTGGCCGTCTGCGATATGCTGCCCAACGGGCTTTCTGCGGTGTACACCTTCTACGAGCCGGACGAAGAACGCCGCAGCCTGGGGCGCTTCGCCATTCTCTGGCAGATTACCGAAGCGCTGCGGCAGAACCTCGATGCGGTCTACCTTGGCTACTGGATCAAGAACTGCAAGAAGATGAACTACAAGACCCAGTACCGTCCTATCGAACTGCTGATCAACCAGCGTTGGGTCAGCCTCAATTGAAAGCATTGGCTTGAAAAACTCTTTTCGGGCATAATCCACGCCACTTTTTTGCCCGGTGCAGTTGCGCGTCGGGCCTACACTGGATACCGAGGGCTTTACTGCATGTCGAAAGAAGACAGCTTCGAAATGGAAGGCACTGTCGTCGACACCCTGCCCAACACCATGTTCCGCGTGGAGTTGGAAAATGGGCACGTCGTAACCGCGCATATCTCCGGGAAGATGCGCAAGAACTACATCCGTATTCTCACTGGCGACAAGGTCCGCGTCGAGCTGACGCCTTATGACCTGAGCAAGGGCCGCATCACCTACCGCGCCCGTTAAGCTCCAGCCATGAAAAAGCCCGGCCAATGTGCCGGGCTTTTTTGTGGGCGCTGAAACCTGGGGCCGGCTTGCGGCCCCAGTCAGTGCGGTTACGCCACCTCGGCCGTGGTTTCGAAGTCGAACACCAACTCGTCATCCCGCAGCTCGATGTGCACCACGCCGCCATGCTCGGCCAGCTCACCGAACAGGATCTCCTCGGCCAACGGCCGTTTGATCTTGTCCTGGATCAGCCGCGCCATCGGCCGCGCACCCATCTGCACGTCATAGCCACTGGCCGCCAGCCAGCCCCGCGCCTCGTCACTGACCTCAAGCAGCACACGCTTGTCTTCCAGCTGAGCCTGCAGTTCGATAAGGAACTTGTCGACGATGCTCTTGATCGTCTCGTGGCTCAGGCGACCGAACTGGATAATGGTATCCAGGCGGTTGCGGAACTCAGGCGTGAAGCTCTTGCGGATGACTTCCATCGCGTCGGACGCATGGTCCTGGTGGGTGAAGCCGATCGAGGCCCGCGCGGCGGTTTCAGCGCCGGCGTTGGTGGTCATGATCAGGATCACGTTGCGGAAGTCCGCCTTGCGCCCGTTGTTGTCGGTCAGGGTACCGTGGTCCATCACCTGCAGCAGCAGGTTGAAGACTTCCGGGTGAGCCTTCTCGATCTCGTCGAGCAGCAGCACGCAGTGCGGTTGCTTGGTGATCGCCTCGGTCAGCAAGCCGCCCTGATCGAAACCGACATAGCCCGGCGGTGCACCGATCAAGCGCGAAACGGTATGCCGCTCCATGTACTCGGACATGTCGAAGCGCACCAGCTCGACGCCCAGGGCCTTGGCCAGCTGACGCGCCGCCTCGGTCTTGCCGACGCCGGTAGGGCCGGCGAACAGGAACGACCCGACAGGCTTGTCAGGCGCCTTGAGGCCCGCACGCGACAGTTTGATCGCGGTGGACAGCGAGTCGATCGCCGGGTCCTGACCAAACACGGTCAGCTTCAGGTCACGCTCCAGGTTACGCAGCAGCTCTTTGTCGGAGCTGGACACGTGTTTTGGCGGAATACGCGCGATCTTGGCGACGATGTCTTCGACCTGGGCCACTTCGATGCGTTTGACGCGGTTCTGTTCCGGCTGCAGGCGCTGGTAGGCACCCGCCTCGTCGATCACGTCGATGGCCTTGTCCGGCATGTGCCGGTCATTGATGTAGCGGGCCGCCAGCTCAGCCGCGGCGCGCAGCGCCTCGTCGCTGTACTCGATGTGGTGATGGGTCTCGAACCGCCCTTTCAGGCCGCGCAGGATGCCCACGGTGTCTTCCACCGACGGCTCCGACACGTCGACCTTCTGGAAGCGCCGCGCCAGGGCGCGGTCCTTCTCGAAGATGCCGCGAAACTCCTGGAAGGTGGTCGAGCCGATGCAACGGATATCACCCGACGAGAGCAACGGCTTGAGCAGGTTG
This sequence comes from Pseudomonas reidholzensis, assembly GCF_900536025.1. GTDB lineage: Bacteria > Pseudomonadota > Gammaproteobacteria > Pseudomonadales > Pseudomonadaceae > Aquipseudomonas > Aquipseudomonas reidholzensis. Next base: position 535,981 of record NZ_UNOZ01000013.1, on the reverse strand, counting down.
GAAGCATCCATCACCCCGCCCGACGCCGCACCGGCACCGATGATGGTGTGGATCTCGTCGATGAACAGGATCGCCTGCGGACGTTTGCGCAGCTCGCCGAGCAGCGCCTTGAAGCGCTTCTCGAAATCGCCGCGGTACTTGGTACCGGCCAGCAGCGCACCCAGGTCGAGCGAGTAGACCACGCTCTGGGCGAGCAGGTCAGGCACCTGGCCGTCGACGATGCGCTTGGCCAGGCCTTCGGCGATGGCGGTCTTGCCGACACCGGCCTCACCCACCAGCAACGGGTTGTTCTTGCGCCGACGGGCAAGGATCTGCGCAACACGCTCGACCTCCTGCTCGCGACCCACCAACGGGTCGATCCGGCCTTGACGGGCCAGCTCGTTGAGGTTGGCGGCGTAGGCATCCAGAGGGTTGCTCGAAGATGACGTTTCGCCGCCCTCCTCGTCCTGCATGTCCTGGTCGCTGTCGGTGTTGGGCCCATGGCCAGGCACCTTGGAGATGCCATGAGCGATGTAGTTGACCACGTCGATGCGGGCCACGCTCTGCTGCTTGAGCAGGAACACGGCCTGGCTTTCCTGTTCGCTGAAGATCGCGACCAGTACGTTGGCGCCGGTCACTTCGCGCTTGCCGGAGCTTTGCACGTGGAACACGGCACGCTGCAGCACGCGCTGGAAGCCCAGGGTTGGCTGGGTTTCACGGTCTTCGTCGTGCACCGGAATCAGCGGCGTGGTGGAATCGATGAACTCCTGCAGGTCGTGCTTGAGCTTGTCGAGATTGGCGCCACAGGCGCGTAGAACGGTTGCGGCCGCCTCATTGTCAAGGAGTGCCAGCAGCAGATGTTCGACGGTCATGAACTCATGACGTTTCGAACGGGCCTCCTTGAAGGCCAGATTGAGGGTGACTTCGAGCTCGCGGTTTAACATAGCTTCACCTCATACCCAAGTGGTCGGCGATTAACCGTCCTTCTCGATTTCACAGAGTAGCGGATGCTGGCTTTCCCTGGCGTATTGGTTGACCTGCATGGCCTTTGTTTCGGCGATGTCACGGGTAAACAATCCGCACACTGCCCGTCCCTCGGTATGGACAGTCAGCATGATCTTGGTCGCCAGCTCGCGGTTCAGACTGAAGAACGTCTCGAGCACTTCGACGACGAAATCCATCGGTGTGTAGTCATCGTTGAATAAAACCACCTTGTACATCGGTGGCGCCTGCAGGATCGGTTTGGCTTCCTGAACCGCCAGACCGGAGCCATCGTCCTCGTTGGTTTGAGGACGATCCTGATTGAATGTTAGTCGAATCTGACTGTGTGCATGCATGGAAAGAATTTCATCACATCGACAGGTTAGGGTAGTGGGTTGACCGTACAGGCCGCCGTCGACGCGGGCGCCGCATGACCTTGACTATCGGCAAAACGGTGTTACAACCAATAAGAACCCACCGTGGTCGATAAAGATCCGCGCAGTCAACCAGATTTTTTCGCAAGGTTCGTATGCGGATGACGTGGATGATACTCCAGTGATGGAGTCCTTTGCAGAGGGACATAGGGATGGCAAGCGGTAAAGTCAAGTGGTTCAACAATGCCAAGGGCTACGGATTCATCAACGAAGACGGCAAAACCGACGATCTGTTCGCCCATTATTCGGCGATCCAGATGGAAGGTTACAAGACGCTGAAGGCCGGCCAAGCGGTGAGTTTCGACATTGTCCAGGGACCCAAGGGCCTGCATGCAGTGGCGATTCGCGCGGCGGGTGCCGAAGCCCTTGCCCCAGCCCCCGTCAACCCGGCCACTGAAGACCGCCGAACCGAAGCCTGAATACCCTGCTATCTGCCGGTATACGAAAAAACCGGTCGCTTCTTTACCGAAGCGACCGGTTTTGTTTGCCTTACATATGCTTGATCAGCGCCTCACCGAAGCCTGAACTGCCCACCAGCGTGGCGCCGTCCATCAGGCGCTCGAAATCGTAGGTGACGGTCTTGGCCGCGATCGCACCGTTGGTCCCCTTGATGATCAGGTCGGCGGCCTCGGTCCAGCCCATGTGCCGCAGCATCATTTCCGCTGACAGAATCACCGACCCCGGGTTGACCTTGTCCTGCCCGGCGTACTTGGGCGCGGTGCCGTGGGTCGCTTCGAACATGGCAACGGTATCGGACAGGTTGGCGCCCGGCGCGATACCAATGCCGCCGACCTCTGCGGCCAATGCGTCGGACAGATAGTCGCCGTTGAGGTTGAGGGTAGCGATCACGTCATACTCGGCCGGGCGCAGCAGGATCTGCTGGAGCATGGCGTCGGCAATCGCATCCTTGACCACCACTTCCCGGCCGGTGCGGGGGTTCTTGAAGCGCATCCACGGGCCGCCATCGAGCAGCTCGGCGCCGAACTCCTCCTTGGCCACCTCGTAGCCCCAGTCCTTGAACGCACCCTCGGTGAATTTCATGATGTTGCCCTTGTGCACCAGGGTCAGCGATTCGCGGTCGTTGTCGACCACGTACTGCAGCGCCTTGCGCACCAGGCGCTTGGTGCCCTCGCGGGAGACCGGCTTGACGCCGATGCCGCAGTCCTGGTCGAAGCGGATCTTGGTGACGCCCATTTCTTCCTTGAGAAACTTGATCACCTTGATGGCTTCAGGCGAGCCGGCCTTCCACTCGATGCCGGCGTAGATATCCTCGGAGTTCTCGCGGAAGATCACCATGTCGACATCACCGGGCTTTTTCACCGGGCTCGGCACGCCCTCGAACCACACCACCGGGCGCAGGCAGACGTACAGGTCGAGCTGCTGGCGCAGGGCCACGTTGAGCGAACGAATGCCACCGCCCACCGGCGTGGTCAGCGGCCCCTTGATCGACACCACGTACTCGCGCACCGCGTCGAGGGTTTCCTGCGGCAGCCAGGTGTCCTGGTCGTACACCTGGGTGGCTTTTTCGCCGGCATAGACCTCCATCCAGGCGATCCTGCGCTTGCCGCCGTAGGCTTTGTGCACCGCGGCGTCGACCACCTTGATCATCACCGGCGAGACATCGACGCCAATCCCGTCGCCCTCGATGAAGGGAATGATCGGGTTGTCGGGCACGTTGAGCGAATGGTCTGCATTGACGGTGATCTTGGAACCGTCCGCCGGCACCTTGATTTTCTGGTATCCCATGCTTGCACTACTCCGCTGTCGGGTGTGTTTGGACATCGTGCGATCCACTCAGCCTAAACCACATCTGCCGACCTGCAAGGTTACTGGCGCCAAGGATCGCGCATCCCCCGCAGCAGCGGCGTTGCCCGCAAAATGCCGCCCACGGGCCTGCGGCATCACGCCACATTGCCGCTTAGTCTTTGGTCTTATAAACGCGCTGATACCACTTGGCCTTGCTGATTAGCCCAAAGGGTTTGGTATACTCCGGCCCTGACCGCAGGGTCATCGGGGCGAACCCTTGCAGATACTGGCTCGCCCTCGGCCAAGAATGGCCAAAAAGCCTGGGCTGTTACCGCAGTTCAGCACTTGACGCTCGACTGATGCATCCACCATCACCGCTCGCAGCCTCTCGACTATCCGCTCATGGCGTCGCCGGAGCGAAGCGCCTACCTGCGCACCACGAGACTCGAGTACGCTCAGCACACAGAGAGTTAACCCGCATGCCCACCCGTTCCAAGATCATCTATACCTTCACCGACGAAGCCCCCGCCCTCGCCACCTATTCGCTGCTGCCGATCATCGAGGCGTTCACCGCTTCGGCCGACATCGCCGTCGAAACGCGCGATATCTCCCTGGCAGGCCGTATTCTTTCGGCATTCCCGGAGCAACTCGGCGCCGACAAGCAGGTAGCCGATCATCTGGCGGAGCTGGGCCAACTGGCCACCACCCCTGACGCCAACATCATCAAGCTGCCGAACATCTCGGCTTCGGTCCCGCAGCTGAAAGCGGCGATCAAAGAGCTGCAGGCCAAGGGCTACAACATCCCTGACTTCGCCGACGCACCGGCCACTGCCGACGAGAAAGAGTCCCGCGCGCGCTACAACCGCGTCATGGGCAGCGCCGTGAACCCGGTCCTGCGTGAAGGCAACTCCGACCGCCGCGCTCCGCTGTCGGTCAAGAACTACGCGCGCAAGCACCCGCACAAGATGGGTGCCTGGGCCGCCGACTCCAAGTCGCACGTCGCTCACATGAGCCAAGGCGACTTCTACGGCAGCGAAAAGGCCGCACTGATCGAGGCTGACGACAGCCTGCGCATCGAGCTGGTCGACAAGAACGGCACCACCACCGTTCTGAAAGAAAAGACTGCGGTCAAGGCGGCTGAAGTCATCGACTGCGCCACCATGAGCCGCAAGGCCCTGAAGGCCTTCATCACCGAGCAGATCGCTGATGCCAAGGCCTCCGGCGTACTGCTGTCGGTGCACCTGAAAGCGACCATGATGAAGGTCTCCGACCCGATCATGTTCGGCGTCATCGTCGAAGCGTTCTACGGCGAAGTGCTGAGCAAGCACGCCAGCGCCCTGGCTGACGTCGGCTTCAACGCCAACAACGGCATCGGCGACCTGTACGCCCGCATCAAGGACCTGCCAGCCGAGCAGCAGGCCCAGATCGAAGCCGACATCCAGGCCCTGTACGCAGTGCGTCCGGCCCTGGCCATGGTCAACTCCGACAAAGGCATCACCAACCTGCACGTGCCGAGCGACGTCATCGTCGACGCCTCGATGCCGGCCATGATCCGTGACTCGGGCAAGATGTGGAACACCGCCGGCGAGCTGCAAGACGCCAAGGCGATCATCCCGGACCGTTGCTACGCCGGTATCTACCAGGCCACCATCGAAGACTGCAAAGTCAACGGCGCGCTGGACCCGACCACCATGGGCAGCGTACCGAACGTCGGCCTGATGGCGCAGAAAGCCGAAGAATACGGCTCCCACGACAAGACCTTCCAGATCAAGGCCGACGGCGTCGTGCGCGTGGTCGATGGCAAGGGCAAGGTCGTGCTCGAGCAGACCGTCGAAGCCGGTGACATCTTCCGCATGTGCCAGACCAAGGACGCGCCGATCCAGGACTGGGTCAAGCTGGCCGTCAACCGCGCCCGCCTGAGCAACACCCCTGCGGTGTTCTGGCTGGACCCGGCCCGCGCCCACGACGGCGTGATGATCGAGAAGGTCCAGCAGTACCTGAAGGACCACGACACCGCCGGCCTGGACATCCAGATCCTGGCACCGGTCGAGGCCATCAAGTTCTCCCTGGCCCGTATCCGCGAAGGCAAGGACACCATCTCGGTGACCGGCAACGTGCTGCGCGACTACCTGACCGACCTGTTCCCGATCATGGAGCTGGGCACCAGCGCCAAGATGCTGTCGATCGTGCCGCTGATGAACGGCGGTGGCCTGTTCGAAACCGGCGCTGGCGGTTCGGCACCCAAGCACGTGCAGCAGCTGGTCGAAGAAAACTTCCTGCGTTGGGATTCGCTGGGTGAGTTCCTGGCCCTGGCCGCGTCCCTGGAGCACCTGGGCGAGACCTACGCCAACCCACGCGCCAAGGTCCTGGCCAACACCCTGGACCAGGCGACCGGCAAGTTCCTCGACAACAACAAGTCGCCATCGCGCAAGGTCGGCGGTATCGACAACCGCGGCAGCCACTTCTACCTGACCCTGTACTGGGCAGAAGCCCTGGCCGCCCAGTCCGACGACGCCGCGCTGCAAGCGCGCTTCGCCCCGCTGGCCAAGACCCTGGCCGAGAACGAAGCGACCATCGTCGCCGAGCTCAACGCCGTGCAGGGCAAGCCAGTCGACATCGGTGGCTACTACGCCCCGGATGCCGAGCTGACCGCCAAGGTGATGCGCCCAAGCCAGACCCTCAACAGCGCCATTGCCGCCCTGTAAGGCCTGCTTGAAGTAACACCACAAACCCCGGCCACGCACCGGGGTTTGTGCTTTTTTGGCACAGGGAGCCGCCTTGCGGCTCTTCGCGGGTAAACCCGCTCCCACAGGTACCGCGCAAAGCCTCGAGGCGACGCCGCCCCTGTGGGAGCGGGTTTACCCGCGAAGGGCCGCACAGCGGCCCCAGGATCTCAAGGACACCCTCATATGACCTGGCAACCGCACATCACCGTCGCCACCCTCGTCGAAGACCAGGGCCGCTTCCTCTTCGTCGAAGAGTTCAAAGCCGGCCAGCACGTCTTCAACCAGCCCGCTGGCCACCTCGAGCCCAACGAAACCCTGGCCCAGGCCGCCCTGCGCGAAACCCTCGAAGAAACCGCCTGGGAGGTCGAGCTGACCGGCCTGGTGGGCATCTACCTGTACACCGCACCGAGCAACGGCGTGACCTACCAGCGCATCTGCTTCGCCGCCCGCCCCGTGCGCCACCGCCCGGAGCTGAGCCTGGACAGCGACATCGTCCGCGCCCTGTGGATGACCCGCGAGCAGCTGCTGGCCGACCCCACGCGCTGGCGCAGCGAGCTGGTGCCGCGCTGCCTCGACGACTACCTGGCAGGCCCACTGCACAGCCTCGCCCTGCTGCGTGACTGACGCGCGCGAGCGGGCCTGATAGAATCGACCTTTTTCCCTGATACACATCGGTAGCCATGACCAGCCCAGCACTCAAAGACCCCGCCAAGACCCGCGTCATCGTCGGCATGTCCGGCGGCGTCGACTCTTCCGTCTCCGCCCTTCTGCTCATGGAGCAGGGCTACCAGGTCGAAGGTCTGTTCATGAAGAACTGGGAAGAAGACGACGGCACCGACTACTGCACCGCCCGCGAAGACCTGGCCGACGCCCAGGCCGTGTGCGACCGCATCGGCATCACGCTGCACACCGCCAACTTCGCCGCGGAATACTGGGACCACGTGTTCGAGCATTTCCTCGAAGAATACAAGGCCGGCCGCACGCCGAACCCGGACATCCTCTGCAACCGCGAGATCAAGTTCAAGGCGTTCCTCGACTACGCCCTGTCGCTGGGTGCCGACCTGATCGCCACCGGCCACTACGTGCGCCGCCGCGACACCGGCGAGCTGACCGAACTGCTCAAGGGCCTGGACCCGAACAAGGACCAGAGCTACTTCCTGCATGCCGTCGGCGGCAAGGAAATCGCCCGTACGCTGTTCCCCGTCGGCGAGCTGGAAAAGCCCGAAGTGCGCGCCATCGCCGAAAAGCATGGGCTGGCCACGGCCAAGAAAAAGGACTCCACCGGCATCTGCTTCATTGGCGAGCGGCGTTTCAGCGACTTCCTCAAGCAGTACCTGCCGGCCCAGCCGGGCACCATCGAAACCACCGAAGGTGAAGTGATCGGCCAGCACCACGGCCTGATGTACCACACCATCGGCCAGCGCCAGGGCCTGGGCATCGGCGGCCTCAAGGACGCCGGCGACGACCCGTGGTACGTGCTGGTCAAGGACCTCTCGCGCAACGTGCTGGTGGTCGGCCAGGGCAACGAGCACCCATGGCTGTTCTCGCGTGCGCTGCTGGCCTCGGACATCTACTGGGTCAACCCGATCGACCTGTCCGTGCCCCGCCGCCTGACCGCCAAGGTGCGCTACCGCCAAGGCGACCAGGGCTGCACCCTGGAACGCACCGAGCAGGGCTATCGCGCCGTGTTCGACGAGCCGCAGCGCGCCGTCACCCCCGGTCAGTCGGTGGTGTTCTACGACGGCGAAGTGTGCCTGGGCGGCGGCGTGATCGAGACCGCCGAGCCCTGGAGCCCGCGCGCATGAGCAACCTCCAGGAGCAATTGATTGCCCTTGGCGCGGTGTTCCAGGCCGCCGTGCTGGTCGACCGCATCGCCCGCACCGGCCAGGCCTCGGAAGCGAACCTCGGCTGCATGCTCGGCAGCCTGCTGGTGCGCGACCCCAAGGACACCCTGGAAGTGTTCGGCGGCGACGACCTCAACCTGCGTGACGGCTACCGCGCGCTGGTCGGTGCGCTCGAGCGCGACCCCAGCAGCCTGCAGCGCGAGCCGCTGCGCTACGCCCTGTCGATGCTCGGCCTGGAGCGCCAGCTGGGCAAACGCGGCGACCTGCTCGAAACCATCGGCAACCGCCTGCCGCAGATCCAGTCGCAGGCCGACCATTTCGGCCTGGTGCACGACAATGTCATCGCCTCCAGCGGTGCCTTGTACCAGGACACCCTGAGTACCCTGCGCCAGCGCATCCAGGTGCATGGCGACATGCGCTTCCTGCAGCAGGCCAACAACGCCTCGAAGATTCGCGCCCTGCTGCTCGCCGGGATCCGCGCCGCGCGCCTGTGGCGCCAGCTCGGCGGCCACCGCTGGCAGCTGGTGTTCAGCCGGCGCAAGCTGCTCAACGAGCTGTACGGGATGATGCGCCCCTGATTCAGACCTTGGCGACGCCCCTTGTGGGAGCGGGTTTACCCGCGAATGCGCGAGTGGCCACACCGGCGCATTCGCGGGTAAACCCGCTCCCACGGTGATCGCCGAACGCTTTACATCGGCCCGACCTTTGGTCAGCCACCCGACCCGGGCGCGTTTTTCATGTATGATATGCGCCCTTCCAAAAGCCTGACTGTCCGAGAACACCCTATGCAGCTCTCCTCGCTCACTGCGGTTTCCCCTGTAGACGGCCGCTACGCCGGCAAAACCCAGGCCTTGCGCCCCATTTTCAGCGAATTCGGCCTGATCCGTTTCCGCGCCCTGGTTGAAGTGCGCTGGCTGCAACGCCTGGCCGCTCACCCGCAAATCGGTGAAGTGCCGGCGTTCTCCGCCGAAGCCAACGCCGTGCTCGACACCCTGGCCAGCGATTTCAAGCTGGAGCACGCCGAGCGCGTCAAGGAAATCGAGCGCACCACCAACCACGACGTCAAGGCCATCGAGTACCTGCTCAAGGAGCAGGCTGCGCAGCTGCCAGAGCTGGCCAAGGTCAGCGAGTTCATCCACTTCGCCTGCACCAGCGAGGACATCAACAACCTGTCCCACGCCCTGATGCTGCGCGCTGGCCGTGATGACGTGCTGCTGCCGCTGATGCGCCAGATCGCCGAGTCGATCCGCGCCCTCGCCCACCTGCACGCCGACGTGCCGATGCTCTCGCGTACCCACGGTCAACCGGCGTCGCCGACCACCCTGGGCAAAGAGCTGGCCAACGTCGTCTACCGCCTGGAGCGTCAGATCGCTCAGGTGGCCGCCGTGCCGCTGCTGGGCAAGATCAACGGCGCCGTGGGCAACTACAACGCCCACCTGTCGGCCTACGCGCAGATCGACTGGGAAGAAAACGCCCGCGCCTTCATCGAAGACGAGCTGGGCCTGCAGTTCAACCCGTACACCACCCAGATCGAGCCGCACGACTACATCGCCGAGCTGTTCGACGCCATCGCGCGCTTCAACACCATCCTGATCGACTTCGACCGGGACATCTGGGGCTACATCTCGCTGGGCTACTTCAAGCAGCGCACCGTTGCCGGTGAAATCGGCTCGTCGACCATGCCGCACAAGGTCAACCCGATCGACTTCGAAAACTCCGAAGGCAACCTGGGTATCGCCAACGCGCTGTTCCAGCACCTGGCCAGCAAGCTGCCGATCTCCCGCTGGCAGCGCGACCTGACCGACTCCACCGTGCTGCGCAACCTCGGCGTGGGCTTTGCCCACAGCGTGATTGCCTACGAAGCCAGCCTCAAGGGCATCGGCAAGCTGGAAGTCAACACCGCGCGCATCGCCGCCGACCTGGACGCCTGCTGGGAAGTCCTCGCCGAGCCGATCCAGACCGTGATGCGCCGCTTCAACATCGAGAACCCCTACGAGAAGCTCAAGGAGCTGACCCGTGGCAAGGGCATCACGCCAGAGGCGCTGCTGACCTTCATCGATGGCCTCGACATGCCTGCCGACGCCAAGGCCGAGCTCAAGCTGCTGACCCCGGCGACCTACATCGGTAACGCCGCCGCCCAGGCCAAACGCATCTAAGCCTGTGCCCGCGTGCAACGCCCGGCCTGGCCGGGCGTTTTTATTCCCGGACGAAAATTACTTTTTTTCAATAGGTTGAACATGAATCCTGATATTCCACTGCAGCTGCTTGGCGGTTTGACTGCCCGTGAATTCCTGCGCGACTACTGGCAGAAGAAGCCCCTGCTGGTGCGCCAGGCCTTCACCGACTTCGAAAGCCCGATCGACCCTGACGAGCTGGCCGGCCTGGCCCTCGAAGAGGAAGTCGAGTCGCGCCTGGTGCTCGAGCACGGCGAGCGTCCGTGGGAGCTGCGCCGCGGCCCGTTCAACGAAGACGACTTCGCCACCCTGCCGGAGCGCGACTGGACCCTGCTGGTCCAGGCCGTCGACCAGTTCGTCCCGGAAGTCGCCGAGCTGCTGGAAAACTTCCGTTTCCTGCCGAGCTGGCGCATCGACGACGTGATGATCAGCTACGCCGCGCCTGGCGGCAGCGTCGGCCCGCACTTCGACAACTACGACGTGTTCCTGCTGCAGGGCCACGGCACCCGCAACTGGAAAGTCGGCCAGATGTGCAACAGCGAGAGCAAACTGCTCGAGCACGCTGACCTGCGCATCCTCGCCGAATTCGAGCAGACCGAAGAATGGAGCCTGGAGCCGGGCGACATGCTTTACCTGCCGCCGCGCCTGGCCCACTTCGGCGTCGCCGAAGACAACTGCCTGACCTACTCGGTCGGTTTCCGCGCGCCGAGCGCCGCTGAAGTGCTGACCCACTTCACCGACTTCCTCAGCCAGTTCCTGCCGGACGAAGAGCGCTACAGCGACGCCGATGCCCAGCCGGTCAGCGACCCGCACCAGATCCAGCACGACGCCCTCGACCGCCTCAAGGCCCTGCTCGCCGAGCACATGGGCGACGAGCGCCTGCTGCTGACCTGGTTCGGCCAGTTCATGACCGAGCCGCGCTACCCCGAGCAGGTCGCCGGCGACGAGCTGAGCGAAGAAGAGCTGATCGACAGCCTCGAGCAAGGCGCGATCCTCATCCGCAACCCAAGCGCTCGCCTGGCCTGGTCGGAAGTCGACGACAACCTGCTGCTGTTCGCCAGCGGCCAGAGCCGCCTGCTCCCGGGTCACCTGCGTGACCTGCTGAAGCTGATCTGCGCCGCCGATGCCCTGCACATCGAAAACCTTGTAGAGTGGTTGCGCGACGACGAAGGCCGCACACTGGTCTGCCAATTGGTCCAACAGGGAAGTCTGGGATTCGCCAATGAATAAAATCAGCGTTCGCCTTGCCGACTGGCAAAAAGACAACGCCGATATCCGCCGCATCCGCGAAGCGGTGTTTATCGCCGAACAGCACATTCCACCAGAGCTCGAGTTCGACGCCGAAGACCCGGAAGCCCTGCACTTCCTGGCCCTCGAAGGCGACTACCCGATCGGTACCGCCCGACTGCTGTCGGACGGCACCATCGGCCGCATCTCGGTGCTCAAGGACTGGCGCGGGCTGAAGGTGGGCGATGCGCTGGTCAATGCGGTGATCGTCGAGGCGCAGAACCGCGACCTCAAGCAGCAGACGCTCAGCGCCCAGGTGCATGCCACGCCGTTCTACGAGCGGTTGGGCTTCCGGGTGGTCAGCGAGGAGTTCCTCGAAGCGGGCATTCCGCACGTGGACATGGTGCGCGACTCCCGCGATTTCGCCTGAGTCCGCAGCACAGGCCCGCTCCCCGCATGGGGAGCGGGCTCGCCCCGCCGCACCGCCTCTGACCAACAAAGCTGTACATCCATACAGATAAACCTTGCTTCACCTCCCTTCTTTGCGCATCCTTACGCCCATCGTCCGCCCATGAAGCGTTGCTGGCCATGCGCCTGTTCCTCTGCGAAAAGCCCTCCCAGGCCAAAGACATCGCCAAAGTGCTCGGCGCCTCGCGTCGCGGTGACGGCTGCTGGCAAGGCACCGACGTCTGCGTGACGTGGTGCATCGGCCACCTGCTCGAGACCGCCCCGCCAGACAGCTACGACGCGCGCTACAAGCGCTGGACGCTCGAAGACCTGCCGATCATCCCGCAGAAGTGGAAGATGCTGGTCAAGCCCAAGACCGCCAGCCAGTTCAAGGCGGTCAAGCGCCTGCTCGGCGAAGCCCGCGAACTGGTGATCGCCACCGATGCCGACCGCGAAGGCGAGATGATCGCCCGCGAGCTGGTCGAGCATTGCCGCTACCGTGGGCCGATCCAGCGCCTGTGGCTGTCGGCCCTCGACGACGCCTCGATTCGCAAGGCCCTGGCGCGCCTGCTGCCGGGCAGTGAAACCTTCAGCCTGTACCACTCGGCCTTGGGCCGCTCACGCGCCGACTGGCTGATCGGCATGAACATGAGCCGGCTGTTCACCCTGCTCGGCCAGCAGTCTGGCTACCAGGGCGTGCTGCCGGTCGGCCGGGTGCAAACGCCGACGCTGCGCCTGGTGGTCGACCGCGACCGCAGCATCGCCGACTTCGTGCCGGTACCGTTCTGGGCCATCGACGTACAGCTGGAGCAGGCGGGCAGCGTGTTCAACGCTCAATGGCGTGCGCCGGAAGACGCCTGCGATGACCAGGGCCGCTGCCTCAACCCGGCACTGGCTCAGCAGGCCGCCGCCGACATGAGCGCCGCCGGCAGCGCCCGAGTGCGCAAGATCACCACCGAACGCGTGCGCGAAGCCGCACCGCTGCCATTCGACCTGGGCACCCTGCAGGAAGTCTGCTCGAAGAAGTTCGGCCTGGGCGCCCAGGAAACCCTCGACATCGCCCAGGCCCTGTACGAAACCCACAAGCTGATCACCTACCCGCGCAGCGACTGCGGCTACCTGCCCCAGAGCCAGCACGCCGAAGCACCGGCGATCCTCGCCGCGCTGCAACGCGCCGACGCCAGCCTCGCCCCGCTGCAGGCGCACCTCGAGCCGCAACGCCGCTCGCGGGCCTGGAACGACGCCAAGGTCAGTGCCCACCACGGCATCATCCCGACTGCCGCGGCCAGCGACCCCGCGCGCCTGCCGCCCAAGTACAAGGCGGTCTACACCCTGGTGCGCGCCCGTTACCTGGCGCAGTTCCTGCCCAATCACGAGTACGACCGCACCCAGGCCGAGTTCGACTGTGCCGGCCATGCCCTGCGCGCTGTCGGCAAACAGATCGTCGAACCGGGCTGGCGGCGTGCCCTGCCCGAGGCCCTGACCCCGGCCAAAGGCCGCGAGGCGCCCCCGGCCCAGGTGCTGCCGGCGTTGCGCGAAGGCCAGGACTGCAACGTGCACGGCCTGCAGCTCAAGGACCTGTGGACCCAGCCGCCGAAGCCCTTCACCGAAGGCGACCTGATCAAGGCCATGAAGAACGTCGCCAAGCTGGTCGACGACCCCAAGCTCAAGCAGAAGCTCAAGGACACCACCGGCATCGGCACCGAGGCGACCCGGGCGAGCATCATCCAGGGCCTGCTCGACCGCGGTTACCTGGTCAAGAACGGCAAGGCGCTGGCCGCCACCCCGGCCGCGTTCGGCCTGATCGACGCGGTACCGCGGGCGATTGCCGACCCGGGCACCACGGCGATCTGGGAGCAGGCGCTGGACATGGTGCAGAGCGGCGAGATGACCCTGGAAGAGTTCGTCGCCCGCCAGTCGGCCTGGATGGGCAAGCTGGTCGAGCGCTGCAGCGGCATGCGCATGACCATCAGCGGGCCGCCGCTGGCCGGCAACGCCGCACCGTGGAAGAAGAAGCGCCGCAGTGGCGGCAAGGCCAAGGCAGGGGCACCGGCCAAGGCGGCGAGTGGCAAGCCAAGGGCACCTCGGCGCAAGGCCAGCACCTAACTTGTATTGCCTGTTCCGGCCCCTTCGCGGGGCAAGCCCGCTCCCACAGGATCTGTGTGCACCTCAGGTCTGTGAACACCTCAGGTCTGTGAACACCTCAGGTCTATGTGCACCTCAGATCTGTGAACACCTCAGGTCTGTGTGCACCTCAGGTCTGCGGACACCTCAGGGCTGTGCGCACCTCGGTTCTGTGAGCACTTGGGACCCTGTGGGAGCGGGCTTGCCCCGCGAAGACGCCGGAGCAGGCAACCAGTAACTCGGATCAGGTGCCACTCTTGAGCCGGGTGAACGCCCGGGTCAGCTCGCGGTTGAACTGCTTGCCATTGTCATTCTTGCTGTACAGCCGCGCCCTCACCTCGGCCGGCGGATACGTCCCCGGCGCGTTACGGATCTGCGCATCGACCAACGCATCCGCGGCAGTGATCGCATTGGCGTAGTGAATCGTGTCGGTAATCGGCGCAATCACCTCCGGCCGCATCAGGTAATCCATCAGCGCCCAGGCCGCCTCGGGGTGCGGCGCATCCTTGGGCACCACCAGCGCATCCAGCCAGATCAACGTGCCCTCCTGCGGGATCCGATAGTCCAGGTTGAACGACTTGCCCGCCTGCTGCGCCTGCCCCTGGGCGATGGACACATTGCCGTTCCACGACATCGCCACGCAGGTTTCACCATTGGCCAGGTCATTGATGTTGCGATCATTGTCGAAGTAGCGGATATACGGGCGGATCTTGCGCAACTGCGCCTCGGCGGCCTTGAGGTCTTGCAGCCGCTGCTGATTGATATCCAGCCCCATGTAGCGCATCACCGCCGCGAACACCTCATTGGGGTCATTGAGCAGGCTCACCCCGCAGTCAGCGAATTTCGCCACCACCTCCGGGTCGAAAACCATCGCCCAGCTGTCGCGCGGCGCTTCAGGCATCCGTGACGCGACCGCCTGCTCCTGAAAGCCCACCCCGGTCGTGCCCCAGGCATAGGTACCGGCATACCGATTGCCCGGGTCGAACACCGCCATGTGCTGGCGAAACTCTTCACCAACCCCTTGCAGGTGCGGCAGGCGGGCCTTGTCCAGCGGCTGAATGGCGCCGCTGGCGATCGCCCGGCTCAGGTGCTGCCCGGCACTGAGCACCACGTCATAGCCACTGCCGCCGGTGAGCAATTTGGTTTCGGCGGTTTCCAGCGAATCGAAGTGGTCGGCGACCACGCGAATGCCCGTCTGCTTCTCGAAGTTGCTCAAGGTGTCCGGGGCGAGGTATTCGCCCCAGATATACAGGTTGACGGTCGGCTGTTGGGAGTCGGCGGCCTGGGCCGCCGCCCCCGCGCAGGCCAGCGCCACGGCGAGGGCAAGCGTGCGCGGTTGCATCAGCGACGTCCTCCGGCATATTGCGGCATGGTGATGCAGGCGACGTTGCCACCGCCCAGGAGGATTTCGCGCGAATTTTCAATACCGATGATCCGGTGGCCGGGGAACAGTTCGGCCAGGGTGGCCTGGGCAATGGCGTCGTTACGGTCGCCGAACAACGGCACGATGATCGCCGAGTTGCCTGCGTAATAGTTGATGTACGAGGCGCAGATGCGCGTGCCGGCCTCGCGCAGGTGGGTGCCGTCGACCTGGTCCAGCCCTGCCGCTTCTTCGGCGGTCCACTGCAGCACGTCAGGCTGCGGCAGCTTGTGCACCTTCAACTGGCGACCCCGGCTATCGCGGGTGCTGCGCAGGATGTCGTAGGCCTCCTGGTAGATCTCCCACTGTGGGTCGTCGCGATTGTCGGTCCACTGCAGCACCACCTCACCGGGGCGCACGAAGCACGCCAGGTCATCGATATGGCCATCGGTCTCGTCGAACTTGCAGCCGCGTGGCAGCCAGATCACCTGCTCGGCGCCGAGGTAATCCTGCAGCCGCCGCGTCACCTCGTCCTTGCCCAGGTGCGCATTGCGGTTGCGGTTGAGCAGGCACTGCTCGGTGGTCAGCAGGCTGCCTTGACCGTCGCTCTGGATCCCGCCCATTTCGGCGATCAGCGGCGCGCGGTAGCGGTCGAGGTTTTCCATCTCGAGGACCTTGCGAGCAATCTGGTCGTCCTTGTCCCAGGGGTAGTAGAGGCCACCGTCGAGCCCGCCATAGGCGTTGAACTCGAAGTCGACGCCGCGCACCTCGCCGCTTTCATCGTTGACGATGAAGCACGGCCCACTGTCGCGGAACCAGGTGTCGTTGCAGGTCATCTCGACCACCCGCACCTGCTCGGGCAGCAGGCGCCGAGCATTGGCGTACTGGGCGGCGGAGGCGCAGACGGTGACCGGCTCGCTGCTGGCGATGGCGCTGACGATCTCGACCCAGACCTTCTGCGCCGGCTTGGCGCCGTTGCGCCAGACGTCCGAGCGCTCTGGCCAGCCGAGCCAGCAACCCGCCTTGGGCTCGAACTCGCCGGGCAAGCGGAAACCATCGGCTTTCGGAGTGGTGGTGAGCGAACGTGCCATGGGTCAACCTCGTCGTGTCGGGATGGGATGAGCAGACGCTACGCCGCCAGGTCCCACGCTTCCAACGATGAAAACTCAGCGATAGGTGAATTGAATTCAGGGTTCGGCGATCTGTTCGATGAACCAATCGACGAATTCCGCGACCGCAGCGCGCTCCAGGCGCAAGCGTTCGCAGACCAGCGCGTACTGCCCCTGGGCGGTGACGCTGGGGTTGAACGGGCGCACCAGGCGGCCGCTCTGCAGGTCGGCCTGGCAGGTCAGGTTGTCGCCCATGGCCACGCCCTGCCCCAGCACCGCCGCTTCCAGCGCCAGCGCCGCGTGCGGGAAGTACAGCTGGCGGGTCGGCTGGGCATCGTCGGCATGGGTGGCCAGCCAGGAAGTCCAGGTCTTGCCGTCCTGGTCGTCATGCAGCAGGCAATGCCGCACCAGGTCGCGTGGGCGCTTGAGGCCGCCCTGGTTGAACAACCCCGGGCTGCACACCGGGAAGAACTGCAACAGCTGCAGCGGCCGGACGAAGTGAGTGCTGGCGTCCAGCGCGCTGGTGCCGTAGGTGATGGCGATATCCACGTCCAGCGCCGGCGCACCGGCGTTGATCGGCTGGTCATGCAAGTGCAGGGTGATGTGCGGGTAGCGGCTGCTGAAGTCGGCCAGCCGGGCGACCAGCCATTTTTGCGCCAGCTCGGCCGTTACCGCCACCCGCAGCACCGCTTGCGAGGCCGGGTCGCGCAGCTCGTCGCAAGCCTTGCCGATCAGCTCGAAGGCCTGCTGCAGGTGGTGCAGCAGGCGCTCGGCCTCGGGGCTGGGGCGCACCTGACGGCCGACCCGTTCGAACAGCGCCACCCCCAGTTGCTCCTCCAGCTGGCGGATCTGGTGGCTCACGGCGCTGTCGGTGACGCACAGCTCGGCGGCCGCGCGGCCGAAGTGGCCATGGCGGGCGGCGCACTCGAAGGTGCGCAGGGCGGTCAGCGAAGGCAGTCGGCGCATTGCAGAGTCCTGATGATTGCTGGGGGCGCGAAGCCGCCCCAGCTTCCTGCGCGCCGAGCACAAACGCAAGCGACTGGCGCTATGAAATTTCCCTGCTAGATTTTCATGAAATAACCAACAAGAAATTTCACACACTCGCAGCCGGGCGACACAAGTTGAACGGAGCCCGTCGATGAACATGCAGGATGAAATCGAAGGCTTGGCCATCCTCGTGCGCGACCTGCGCAAGCACCGTGGATTGACCCTGGACGAACTGGCCAGCCGGATCAATCGCTCGGTGGGTTTCGTCTCGCAGGTCGAGCGCGGCCTGTCGCGGCCAACCGTGGCCGACCTGACCGCGATCAGCGAAACCCTCAACGTCCCCACCACCTACTTCTACAACGTCAGCAAGCCGCGCGCGGTGGATTGGGTGACCCGCCCGGATGAGCGGCGCACCCTCTACTACGCCGCCGGCATCACCGACGTGCTGG
The DNA here is from genome assembly GCF_900536025.1 of Pseudomonas reidholzensis. Taxonomy (GTDB): domain Bacteria; phylum Pseudomonadota; class Gammaproteobacteria; order Pseudomonadales; family Pseudomonadaceae; genus Aquipseudomonas; species Aquipseudomonas reidholzensis. The sequence goes on along the minus strand of NZ_UNOZ01000013.1, from coordinate 518,394 downwards.
TCTCGCCCAAGCTCAATGGCGGCTTCTCCATGCTCGACAGCCACCTGGCACCGGGCGCCAGCAGTGGCGAGGGGCACTTGACCGACAGCGCCGAGCAAGGCGGTTTCGTCCTCGAAGGCGAACTGACCCTGTGGCTCGACGGCGCCGAGCAGGCCGTCACCCTCGGCCCCAACGACAGCTTCCAGCTGCCGCCCCACAGCCATTTTCGCTACGCCAACCTGTCCGCCCAGGCGACGCGCGTCCTCTGGGTCTACCGTTGAGAACACACCATGACCACGCCAAACCTGCTCAGTGAAGTCCGCGCCTTTCGCAGCCAGCACCCGGAGGTGCGCTACGTCGACCTGATCAGCCTGGACATCCCCGGGCACTTCTACGGCAAGCGCTACCCGATCGACATGCTCGAGAAAGTGGCCGCGGGCAGCCCGCTGAAACTGCCGCAGAACTGTGTGCTGCTCGGCGCTCAAGGCGGGCTCTTCGACATCGGCGATTATTGTTTCAACGATGGCGACCCAGACGCGGCACGACGGCTGATCCCCGGCACGCTCAAGCCGGTCAGCTGGGAGCGCGAGCCCCTGGGGCAAATGCTGATCAGCTCCGACGGCACCGCCGCACCGATCGAATTCGAACCGCGTGAAGTGCTGGCACGGGTGCTGCAACGTTTGGAGCAGCGCGGGATTCGCCCGGTGGTGGCGTTCGAGCTGGAGTTCTACCTATTCGATCGCGCGCTCAAGGACGGCCTGCCGCAGTTCCCCCGCGACCCGCTCAGCGGCGACCTCGACGACCAGCCCAACCTGCACATCGAGCGGCTCTCACGGTTCTCCGACGTGCTCCGCGACATGGTCGAGACCGCCAACGCACAAGGCGTCGACGCCAACGTGATCACCGCTGAGCTGGGCCCCGGCCAGTTCGAGATCAATTTCGGCCACTGTGACGATGGCCTGCGCGCCGCCGACTGGGCGGCGCTGTTCTGCCGCAGCACCCGCGGCGTAGCGCTCAAGCACGGGCTACGGGCCAGCTTCATGAGCAAGCCGTACCTGCAGGCGCCGGGCAGCGGCATGCATGTGCATGTCAGCCTGTACGACCGCGAAGGCAACAACCTGCTTGCCGCCGACGCACAGCGCCCGCTGCGCCACGCCGTCGCCGGCTGCCTGGCCGTGCTGCCGCAGTGCATGCCGCTGTTCGCCGCCAACCACAACGCGTTCCGCCGCTATGGCGCCATGGTCAATGCCGCCAGTCGCGCCAGCTGGGGCTATGAAGACCGTGACGCGTGCATTCGCATCCCCGAATCAGACCCGCGCAACCTGCGCATCGAGCATCGCCTGGCGGGGGCCGACGCCAACCCGTACCTGGTGCTGGCGGCGATCCTGTGTGGCATGGAGCATGGCCTGGACGCCGCGCAGGAGCCGATTGCGCCGTTGAACGAGGACCGCGGCAGCGGCATCGATTTCCCCAAGGACATGCTCGCGGCGGTGGCGGCGATGCAGCAGGACCCGGCGCTGATCAAGGGGCTGGGGGTGGAGTTTGTGAAGGTCTATTGCGAGAACAAGCGCCAGGACCACCTGGCGTTCATGCACGATGTCAGTGCGCGCGAGTATCGCTGGTTCCTGTGAGCTGAGATGGGCGAAGGGGCAGGCTGCTACCTGGCATTTCTGTTAGTTGCCCCTCCTGGATATTTGAGCCAGATTGCAGCTATCTACTGAAAAATGGAAAGCGGCCATGCCAGTACAGCGCCAGACCCGGTTGTTCTACAGAGGGGATCAACTTCAATTAGCGCTCAGTGAACTGGATTCACGCACCCTCGTTGGCATAACAGGGATGTCATTGGCCGAGGTCCGCGCCAGTGGCAGCGAGTCGGAAACAGCGCTTCTCGGGTTTGACTCGCTCGGTTCCATCGGGCACGCCTACTCCCGCCATCAATCGCACGTTTTTGCGTACACCAGCTTCGGCCATACAACGGATGGAGACGCTCGGGTATTGTTGGGGTTCGCCGGACAACGCCGCGATGCTGCACTAGGTTGCTATCAACTGGGAAACGGTTATCGCTCATACAGTCCTGTCTTGATGCGATTCCACTCACCCGATAGCTGGAGTCCTTTTGCAAGGGGCGGCATCAATGCATACGCCTATTGCAAAGGGGATCCCATCAACACGATGGACCCATCAGGTCATGGACGAATAGGTCGTTTCTTCGGTCTGTCCAACTCACCACAGAAAGACTATAAGGCACTGGCAATTAAGGCTACCGAAGCGCACTCAGCGACCCAAGAACACAATGGCTGGTGGGATAACCCTTCGGCTAAACGCAAAGACTTCAAGAAAGCCTCGAAACTCCCCGAAAACATAGAGGGCGCCGCCTCAGCACGGTCCAATTTCGAGCGCGAACAGACAGGCAAACTCGACATTGACGGTGAACTCCGGCTGGTTGGGATTGAAAATTTGGAGATGGCGAACACAAAAATGCTCGAACGTTTGAAACAACTGAAGAGCACTGTCCCCGCTCGGCAGCCAGTCGTAATTGAGCCGCTTCCAACCCTCGCAACACTCACACGAAAGTCCAGCTGATCGATTTCTGCATAGGCAGACGTGCTCCTTGTGCGCCAGGCATGCTGCCAACGATTAGATCAACCACAAAGCCTTGTGCAGGGGTCCGGCAAAACTGGTAACGCCTAGTGCGGGCGATTACCATGGAGGGCTTTGGCGCGACCCGTTGCCGCGCCCTGCCGCTAAAGCCCGAGCCTCATGCCTTTCGAACTCTCTGTAGAACCCCTCACCCTGCTGATCCTCATCCTGGTCGCCTTTGTCGCCGGTTTCATCGATGCCATCGCCGGCGGCGGCGGTCTGCTGACCACCCCGGCGCTGCTCACCGCCGGCATGCCGCCGCACCTGGTGCTGGGCACCAACAAGCTCAGCTCGACCTTCGGCTCGGCCACCGCCGGCTTTACCTACTACCGGCGCAAGCTGTTCCACCCGGCACAATGGCGCCATGCCCTGGTGGCGACCCTGGTCGGCTCGCTGATCGGCGCGGTGGTGGCCCACTACCTGCCGGCCGAGTGGCTGAACAAGATGCTCCCGGTGATCGTCTTCGCCTGCGGCATCTACCTGCTGTTCGGCGGCACGCCAAAGGCACCGCTGGACGCCGATGCGCCGATCAAGAAGACCTGGCAGATGCCGCAGGGCTTTACCCTCGGGTTTTATGATGGCGTCGCCGGGCCAGGCACCGGTGCGTTCTGGACCGTCAGCACCTTGCTGCTGTACCCGATCGACCTGGTCCGCGCCAGCGGCGTCGCGCGCAGCATGAACTTCGTCAGCAACGCGGCGGCGCTGACGGTGTTCATGCTCTCCGGGCAGGTCGACTACATCGTCGGCCTGGCGATGGGCCTGTCGGTGATGGTCGGGGCGTTCTTCGGCGCACGCACGGCGATCAGTGGCGGCAGCAAGTTCATCCGCCCGGTGTTCATCACCGTGGTCCTGGCCTTGACCGTGCGCCTAGCGTGGCAGCACTGGTTCGGCCAGGCCTAAGCGGCGCGCCACATACAGGTCGATGAGGTGCCGGGCGATCGAACGCCCGGCCGGCAACGGCGGCAGCGCATGCACGCTGAACCACTGGGCGTCCTCGATCTCGTCCGCCTGCATGACGATTTCGCCACCGGCATATTCGGCATGAAAGCCGAGCATCATCGAGTGCGGGAACGGCCAGCACTGGCTGCCCACGTACTGGATGTTGCGCACCTCGACCGCGACCTCTTCGCGCACCTCGCGCACCAGGCAGTCTTCGGCCGACTCGCCCGGCTCGGCGAAACCGGCCAGGGTGCTGTAGACGCCGGTGACGAAGCGCGGTGAGCGGGCCAGGAGAATCTCGTCGCCGCGGGTGACCAGCACGATCATGCTCGGCGAGATCCGCGGGTAGCTGCGCAGGTCGCAGCGCTGGCAGTGCATCGCCCGCTCCCAGTGGATCTGGGTCATGGCCTGGCCACAGCTGCCGCAGAAGCGGTGCTCACGCGCCCAGGTGCCGATCTGCGCCGCATACCCGAGCAGCTTGTAGGTGTCGAAGTCGCCTTCGAGCATGAACTGACGCAGCCCGCGCCAGCCGCAGCCGGCGACCTCGGCCGTGCTGCGCAGCTCGAGGAGAAACACCGGCTCGCCATCGAAATGGCCGATGCCGTGTTCGCCGAGCACGTCCAGGTCCTGGCGCTTGAGCCACTCACGGGGGAACAGCGCACCGTTGTCATCCACCAGGAACCCCTCCGGGCCACGGGCCACGGCCCAGCCCCCGGCGGTCTGCGGGTCGAGTACTGCGGTAGTCCAGCGTGCTGACATGTTCGGCTTCCTTGAAGCGCGTCCCCCGGCCCGGTCAGTCGGCGAACGTCGGTTTCTGTTTGCTCATGTGGGCCGCAACGGCGACCCGCAGGTCTTCGGACTGCAGCATGGCGGCGTTCCAGGTGGCGATGTACTCCAGGCCATCGTCGATGCGATGGTCGCGCATGTAGCTGAGCATCTCCTTGGTGCCGGCCACGGCAATGGGGGATTTTCCCGCAATTTCCCGGGCAATGGCAAAGACTCCGTCGAGCAGCGCCGCCTGATCAGGGTAGACGCGGTTGACCAGGCCGATCTGGCGCGCCTCGTCGGCCTCGACGTGGCGCCCGGTGTAGGCCATCTCGCGCATCACGCCGTCGCCGATGATACGCGGCAAACGTTGCAAGGTGCCGACATCAGCGGCCATGCCCATGTCGATTTCCTTGATCGAGAACTGCGCATCGCTGCTGCAGTAGCGCATGTCGCAGGCCGAGATCAGGTCGATCGCACCGCCCAGGCAGTAGCCCTGGATCGCCGCCAGGACCGGCTTGCGGCACGTGTCGACGGCAGTGAACGAGGCTTGCATGCGCAGGATGGTCCGGCGCAGCAGGCGCGCATTGCGGCCGACATCCTTGCCCAGCTGGTTAGCCAGCGAGGCCAGCATCATCAGGTCGATGCCCGAAGAAAAGTGCTTGCCCGCGCCGCTGATGACCACCGCGCGCACGCTGTCGTTGTCGTCGATCCATTGGAAGATCTCAATGATCTCCTGCCAGAAGGCAGCGTTCATCGCGTTGATCTTTTCCGGTCGATTGATCTGGACGTGGGCGATGCTGTCGGTCAGTTCGACCTTGAACGCGGTGTACTCGGTCACGGGCGGCACTCCTGGGGAGAAAGGGTTCACAGCGCCGGACTATAGCGCACCCCCAAGGCCGCACTTGTGCCAAAAGCGGGACTGCGGGACTAAGCCCGGGCAAGCGTTCGAACCTTGAACTTTTCAATCGGTGATGGCTCTATAGCGGCCCGCTGCCACTTCGCACGGCAGCGCCCAGCCATCATTCAAGGACGTTTCACATGCAATTAGGAAAGATTCTGGGCCTGGCCCTGGTATTGGGCCTGTCTGGCTGCGCCAGCTTTACCAAGGACCAAGTCGCGCCGGTCGACCTGCCGTCCATGGCCAGCTACGCCAACAAGCCCAACGTCTACGTCGACTTCGATTTCTATCAGGGCGAACCGAGCAACGCTGCGGCCAACGAAGTGCCGCAGGCACGTGACCAGCTCAAGCCGGAGCTCAAGCGCCTGATGAGCGAATCCGGGCTGTTTGGCCGGGTCACCTTCGACGAATTCGAAAAGCAGCCTGGCGACTACAGCCTGCGCCTGAAGGTCTACAACCATCCACCGGGTGGCGGCCAGATGGCCCTGGCGTTCATCAGCGGCTTCACCTTCACCATCATCCCGGCGTTGGCCACCGACCAGTACACCATGAGCCTGGAGACCCTCGACGAGCGTGGCCAGTCGCTGGGCAAGACCAGCAACCACGACGCGATCAACACCTGGATGGGCATCTGGTTCCTGCCGCTGGCGGGCAATACGGTCAAGGAAGCGGTCAACGACACCTTCAGCCGCCAGGTCAACGGGCTGCTCAAGGCCTGGGTCGAGAGCAACCGCCTCAAGTACTCGGCGCTCGACAGCCGCGTGCCGCAGGCGTGAGCCGCACCTGAACAAAAAAAGAGCCGCAATCGCGGCTCTTTTTCATTTCAGCGCCTGGATGAACTGCGGGTCGCTGTACAGCGACTTGAGCAAGGCCTGCAGCATCGGGTTGTAGTTATTGGCTGCGGCCGGGATCGCGATCGGCCCGAAGAAGCTGCTGCTCCATTGGCGCTCGACCCGCTTGGTCGCGTCGTACAGCACCTGATCGCCGTCACGCAGGGTGAACCGCGCAGCCAGCTCACCGTGGCCTGTGGCGACGCCTGAGTTCAGCGAGTTGCTGACCAGCAGCACCTGCAACTGACGGTCCGCGCGCGGGTCGAGCAAGCCGGCCCGGCGCAGTTCGTCGTTGATCGCCTGCTGGACGTGCAGCGGGATGCTGCCGCTGGGCGAGGCGATCGGGTTCAGGCGCACGGTCAACGAGCCCTGCCCCGCTGCGGCCTCGACCTCGGCCCCGTGGATCGGCTGGGCGACGCCACCCTGCTTGAGCTGCTGGACATTCTCATAGTTGGCGTCGTAGCGGGTCATGGTGACCCCACAGCCCTGGAGCATCAGGGCCAACAGCGGGATGGCCAGGTAAGACTTGGTCACGGCGAGTCCTTGCGTGATTTGGAAAGGGCCGAAAGTATGGCGACCTAGCGGATCGGCTTCAAGCGGTCTGCCGGCGCATGGCCAGGATCGCCGCACCAAAGCCGATGAAGGTGGTGCCGACCACCCGGCTGACCCAGCGCGAAAACTGTGGCCGGGTGAGCACGCCCTTGGCGCGAGAGGCCAGGGTCGCGTACAGGGCCAGCGACACCAGCGACAGGGCCATGAAGATCGAGGTGAGGATCAGAAATTGCGGCAGCAGCGCCGCGCCCTGGTCGATGAACTGCGGGAACAGCGCGGTGAAGAACATCGTCGCCTTGGGGTTGGTCGCAGCAGTCAGAAACGCTGATTTGTACAGTTTCGAACGGGGCGGCTGCCCGCCCTTGCCATTGCCGCCCTCTGCCGGCGCCAGCATCGCGCTCTTCTTCAAGAGCTGTTTGCCACCCAGGTAGAACAGGTAGCCGGCGCCCATGATCTTCACCGCGTTGAACAGCACTTCCGAACTGGCGAGCAAGGCGCCGAGCCCGAGCATGGCCGCCGCCGACAGGCAGAACAGCCCGCTGACATTGCCCAGCGACGACCAGACCGTGGCGCGCGGCCCGTATTGAATGCTGTTGTTGATCGCCATCAAGGAGGCAGGCCCGGGGCTGGCGATGGCGATCGCGGCGACCAGGGTGTAGGCGAGCAGTGCGTGCAGATCCATGGCTTGAAACTCGAAAAGGAATGCGCCGATGCTAAAGCACGCGGGCGCGGGCGATAAGCTACAGATCGCTCTGAATCGCACCATACAGAGGGTGGCCATCGACGCTGATGGCCCGATGGCGGTACTGTGTGCGCCCCAGATCGCAGCAAGGACTCAGCGCATGATCACCTGCCACCTCAAATACGTCATCGACCCCTACCAGATCCCCGCATTCGAACACTACGCACGTCTGTGGATCCACCTGGTCAATCGCATGGGCGGCACCCACCACGGTTACCTGCTGCCCGCCGAGGGCGCGAGCAACATCGCCTACGCCCAGTTCAGCTTCCCCAGCCTGGCGGCGTACGAGCAGTACCGCAAGGACTCCGAAACCGATCCGGAGTGCATCGCGGCGTTCGCGCTGGCCACCGAGCAGCGGTTTATCCTGAGCTACGAACGCAGCTTCCTGCGCCCGGTATTCGAGTAAGCTGCGCCACCCTCATCGACCAAGGATTGTCACCCGTGCCTGAACCGCGCATCCGCCCGCTCGCCCTGTGCGTGTTTCACCACGCCGGGAAGATCCTGGTCAACGTCTTCGAGGACGCCGTGACCCGCCAGACCCTGTACCGGCCGCTGGGCGGTGGCATCGAGTTTGGCGAGACCGGCAGCGCAGCGATTGCCCGGGAGATTGACGAGGAGCTGGGCCAACCGATCAATGACATCCGCCTGCTCGGGACACTCGAAAGCCTGTTTGTTCATGACGGCAAGCCGGGGCATGAAATCGTCCTGGTGTTCGATGCGACCTTCGCCGACACCGCCCTTTATGCGCAGCCTTGGCTGGACGGTCACGAAAGCGACGGTGCGCGGTTCAGGGCGAAGTGGTGCGACAGCTCGAGCTTCAGCGCCGATACGCCGCTGGTGCCCAAGGGCCTGGCCGAGTTGCTCAAGGGCTTGTCACTGCTGGATTGAGTGGCTTGCTGTCGATGTCGATTTAGCACCGCCTCGTTCGACTACTCATCAGGAACCCACGCGTTTACGCGCCTGACAACTGACGAGGACAAGCCCATGCGGACGCTGACCGTTGCCGCTTTCATCAGCCTGGATGGCGTCATCCAGGCACCCGGGGGGCCGACCGAGGACACCACGGGTGGCTTTTGCTTCGGTGGCTGGATCGTGCCCTATGCGGACCAGGCCTCGGGCGAGGCCGTGGGCGAGTTGTTCGCGCAGCCGTTCGAGCTGCTGCTCGGGCGGCGCACCTATGACATCTTTGCCGGGTACTGGCCGCGGGTGACCTCCGAGATGCCGCACACGGGTATCGTCGAGGTGTTCAACCGGGTGCCCAAGCACGTCGCCACGCATGATCCGGACACGCTCGAGTGGCACAACAGCCATGCACTGGAGGGCGATCTGGCAAAGGCGATAAGTACACTGAAACAGCAAGACGGGGCACCGCTGCTGACCCAGGGCAGTGGCGAGCTGGTGCGCCAGTTGATGGCCGCCGGGGTGGTGGATGAGTTGCGGCTGATGACGCATCCGGTGGTGCTGGGGCGCGGCAAGCGGTTGTTCGATGAGACGGCGCAAGCGGCGGCGTTCAGGCTGGTGCAGTCATCCACGACCCCGACCGGGGTGCTGGTGGCGCGTTACGTGCGTGCGGGTGAGGTGCGCACGGGGTCATTCGAGACTGTTTGATGGTGGGTCAGTCCCGGCGTCTTCGCGGGTGAACCCGCTCCTACAGGGGTAGCGCTGTTCTGCGGCCTTTGCGCGGTACCTGTAGGAGCTGGCTTGTCCTGCGATGGGCCGCAAAGCGGCCCCGGGATCCAAAGTTCAACCCAGGGCTAAGCGGCCAGCCTCCCGCTGGCAATCGCCTCCGAGGCTGCCAGCATCGCCCGCAGCAACACCGCACACCCTGCCGCCAGATCTTCGGGCGTGGCGTTCTCGATCTCGTTGTGGCTGATGCCGTTCTCGCACGGCACGAAGATCATCCCCGCCGGCCCCAGCTCGGCCAGGAAGATCGCATCGTGCCCTGCCCCGCTGACGATATCCATATGCGCCAAGCCCAGGGTGCGTGCCGAGTCGCGCACGGCATCGACGCAGCCTTTATCGAAATACAACGCAGGGAAGTCCGCCGTCGGCGTCAGCTCGAAACTCAAGCCATGCTTGGCACAGGTCCCTTCGATCACTTCGCGCACCTGGGCGATCATCGAATCCAGCTGTTCGCCCTGCAGATGACGGAAGTCCAAGGTCATGCGCACTTCACCCGGGATGACGTTGCGCGAACCCGGATACGCCTGCAGGCAACCGACCGTGCCACAGGCATGCGGCTGGTGCCCGAGCGCCGCGCGGTTGACCGCCTCGACCACCGCCGCGGCGCCCACCAGGGCGTCCTTGCGCAGGTGCATCGGGGTGGGTCCCGCATGCGCTTCGACGCCGCGCAGGGTCAGGTCGAACCATTTCTGGCCAAGCGCACCGAGCACCACGCCAATGGTCTTCTGCTGGTCTTCGAGGATCGGCCCCTGCTCGATGTGCGCCTCGAAATACGCGCCCACAGGATGGCCGAGCACGGCACGCGGGCCGGCATAGCCGATGGCGTTCAGCGCCTCGCCAACGGTGACGCCCTGGGCGTCGGGCTTGGCCAGGGTGTCCTCGAGGGTGAACTTACCGGCAAACACCCCCGAGCCCATCATGCACGGGGCGAAGCGCGAGCCTTCTTCGTTGGTCCACACCACCACTTCCAGCGGCGCCTCGGTTTCCACGCCGAGGTCATTGAGCGTGCGGATCACCTCCAGCCCGGCCATCACCCCGTAGCAGCCATCGAACTTGCCGCCGGTGGGCTGGGTGTCGATGTGGCTGCCGGTCATCACCGGCGCCAGCTTGGGATTGCGCCCCGGGCGACGGGCGAAAATATTGCCGACGCCGTCGATGCTGACGCTGCAGCCGGCCGCCTCGCACCATTGCACGAACAGGTCGCGGGCCTGGCGGTCGAGGTCGGTCAGGGCCAGGCGACAGACGCCGCCCTTGGCCGTGGCGCCGAGGCGCGCGAGTTCCATCAGTGAGCTCCACAGGCGCTCACTGTCGACGTGGCGCTGGGTGGATTGCAGGACATCCTTGGCGGGATTCATGGGCGTGTCTCCTCAGGCGCTTTCTTCTGATGACGTTTTTGTGGGTGTCTGAGCGGGCCGCTTCGCGGGTAAACCCGCTCCTACAGGGTCAGCGGTGATCCTGTAGGAGCGGGTTTACCCGCGAAGCAGCCCCCTCGTTCTCACGGTAACGGCTTGGCCACACGTGCCGGGCTACGGGCGGCCAGGCCACCGAGCAGGTAATACAATCCCCCGCCGAGCAGCGAGCCGGTAAACCAGCCGTAGTCGTAGAACCAGCTGAAACTGCTGTTGCCGATGGCCATCACGGTCAGCGCCACCGGCAAGGCAAAGGCGGCAAAACCGGCCCAGTTCCACGCCGGGTAGACGTCGTCGCGGTACAGGCCGGCGAGGTCCAGCTGTTGCCGGCGTATCAGGAAGTAGTCCACCACCATGATCCCGGCAATCGGCCCGAGCAGGCTCGAATAGCCCAGCAACCAGTTGGAATAGACACTCTCCAGGCTCAGGTCGGAAACGATCCAGCCGAGCTTCTTGAGCAACTCGTGGCCCATCAGCAACAGGCCGATCACACCGGTCAGCAGCACCGCACGGGTCCGTCCGATCAAGCGCGGGGCGATGTTCTGGAAGTCGTTGGTCGGCGACACGATGTTCGCCGCGGTGTTGGTCGACAACGTGGCGATGACGATCAATGCCATCGCCAGCGCCACCCAGCCCGGGCTCTGGATGCGGCCGATCAGGCTGACCGGATCGGACACCGTCTCGCCCACCAGCGACGCCGACGCGGCGGTCATCACCACGCCCAGCGAGGCGAACAGGAACATGGTCAGCGGCAGGCCGAAGATCTGCCCGAGAATCTGGTCCTTCTGGCTCTTGGCGTAGCGGCTGAAGTCAGGAATGTTCAGCGACAGGGTGGCCCAGAAACCGACCATCGCCGTCAGCCCCGCGCAGAAGTAACTGACCACGCTGGCGCCTTCCGGGCGCTTGGGCGGTTGCGCCAGCAACTCGCTCATCGACATGTGCGGCAAGGCCCAGAACAGCAGGCCGAAACCGACCGCCACCAACAGCGGCGCCGACAGCGTCTCCAGCCACTTGATCGACTCCGCGCCGCGCAGCACTACCCACAGGTTCAGCGCCCAGAAGATCATGAAGCCGATCACCTCGCCGGTGCCGGCCAGGGCCTTCCAGCCGTCGAACACCGAGCCGAGGAACAGGTGGATGGCCAGGCCACCAAACATCGTCTGGATGCCAAACCAGCCACAGGCAACCACCGCGCGGATCAGGCACGGCACGTTGGAGCCGAGGATGCCGAACGACGAGCGCAGCAGCACCGGGAACGGAATGCCGTACTTGGTACCGGGGAAGGCGTTGAGGGTCAGCGGGATCAGCACGATCAGGTTGGCCAGCAGGATCGCCAGCAACGCCTCGCCGACGCTCAGGCCGAAGTAGGCGGTGAGGACGCCGCCGAGGGTGTAGGTGGGCACGCAGATCGACATGCCGACCCACAGGGCGGTGATGTGCCACTTGTTCCAGGTGCGTTGGTGGACCTTGGTCGGGGCCATGTCGTGGTTGTAGCGGGGGCTGTCGAGCACGTCACTGCCAGCATTCAGCTCGCACAACCCATCCTTTTCGATCACTTCGGATCTGCTCTGTTGCATGGGGCCTTCTCCAGATTTTTTCTAGTTGTTTGCTCATCGGGCTAATGCGATGGCCGGAGTACACACACCTGCGCGACTGCACCTGCGGCCCGGCCTGGCTGCGGGCGCAATCAATAAACGTGCCGGGTTGGCCGAAGCCGCCCCAACGGGCCGCCGCCGACCGTAGGTAACGCGCTGTTCTGCAAAGCATTCAGCAACAACCGCGAACATCCCGTGAGGGCCCTCGCGCACTGCTCGCACCGCACCTGGCCGCGGCGTCAGGTTTCAATCTGGTGCAGCCTGATTTTTTTACCCGCGGCTCGCGCTCCAACGCCAGGTTTCAAGCAGCTGATTTTGCATGGAAAATCTTGACCAATTTGGCATCTTGTCAAGTGCGTCAAAATGGTGAAGGGGCTCACCATTTTGGTGATTTTCGAGTTAAATCGTTATTTTTCAATAGGTTATTGAAGCTATAAGCTTATAAATTATTTTCTTGAACAAACCTTGATCAGCATCTAGATTTCATTCTTGTCAGGTCTGACAGGATTGCAAGTGACCTCCAGCCACTGACCGAAAAATAATTCAAGAACCGGCCCAGACCGGTCAGCCTGCGAGGAAGACGGCATGTCCCTGTTGATCCGTGGTGCCACCGTGGTCACCCACGAAGAAAGCTACCCCGCTGATGTCCTCTGTGTTGATGGCGTGATCCGCGCCATCGGCGACAACCTCGACACCCCCGCCGGCTGCGAGATCCTCGACGGCAGCGGCCGGTACCTGATGCCCGGCGGCATCGACCCGCACACCCACATGCAGCTGCCGTTCATGGGCACCGTGGCCAGCGAGGACTTTTTCAGCGGCACCGCGGCGGGCCTCGCCGGCGGCACCACCTCGATCATCGACTTCGTCATCCCCAACCCACAGCAATCGCTGCTGGAGGCCTTTCACACCTGGCGCGGCTGGGCTGAGAAATCCGCCAGCGATTATGGCTTTCACGTGGCCATCACCTGGTGGAGCGAGCAGGTCGCCGAAGAGATGGGCGAGCTGGTGGCCCATCACGGGGTGAACAGCTTCAAGCACTTCATGGCCTACAAGAACGCCATCATGGCCGCCGACGACACCCTGGTGGCCAGCTTCGAGCGCTGCCTGCAACTGGGCGCGGTGCCCACCGTGCACGCAGAGAACGGCGAGCTGGTCTATCACCTGCAGCGCAAGCTGATCGCCCAGGGCATGACCGGCCCCGAGGCGCACCCGCTGTCGCGCCCACCGCAGGTCGAAGGCGAAGCCGCCAGCCGCGCCATCCGCATCGCCGAGACGCTGGGCACGCCGCTGTACCTGGTGCACGTCTCGACCCGCGAGGCGCTCGATGAAATCGCCTACGCCCGGGCCAAGGGCCAGCCGGTCTACGGCGAAGTCCTGCCCGGCCACCTGCTGCTCGACGACAGCGTCTACCGCCACCCGGAGTGGTCGACCGCCGCCGGCTACGTGATGAGCCCGCCGTTCCGCCCGCGTGAGCACCAGGAGGCGCTGTGGCGCGGGCTGCAATCGGGCAACCTGCACACCACCGCCACCGACCACTGCTGCTTCTGCGCCGACCAGAAAGCCGCGGGCAAAGACGACTTCAGCCGCATCCCCAACGGCACCGCCGGCATCGAAGACCGCATGGCCGTGTTGTGGGACGCGGGGGTCAACAGCGGCCGCTTGTCGATGCACGAGTTCGTCGCACTGACCTCGACCAACACCGCGAAGATCTTCAACCTGTTCCCGCGCAAGGGCGCTATCCGCGTTGGCGCCGACGCCGACCTGGTGCTCTGGGACCCGCTCGGCACGCGCACCATCTCGGCCGAAACCCACCACCAGCGGGTCGACTTCAACATCTTCGAAGGCCGCACGGTACGCGGCATCCCCAGCCACACCATCAGCCAGGGCCGGGTGCTCTGGGCCGATGGCGACCTGCGCGCAGAACCCGGCGCAGGCCGTTACGTGGAGCGCCCGGCGTACCCCTCGGTGTTCGAGGTGCTCAGCCGCCGCGCCGAGCATCAGCGGCCGACGCCCGTCCAGCGCTGACCCACCCGCAAGGCCGCACCGGCTCAGCAGAAGCCGGGCGGCGCCGTATTGCTGTTGACTGCCATCCACCCGCACGGCGCGGGCGGGTAACCGCCGCCTGCTCCGACAAAAAAAATAGAGAGAGGCTACAACCGTGATCGATGCCCTGAACCACTTGCCGCGCCCCCGGGCCGGCGCCGAGGAGCTGGCCGGCCAGTTCGGCGACCTTGCCCCACCGCTTACCGCTCGCCAGGCCGCCGTCGAGAGTTCGCGCTGCCTGTACTGTTTCGATGCGCCCTGCGTCAACGCCTGCCCGAGTGAGATCGACATCCCGTCGTTCATCCACCGCATCAGTGACGAGAACCTGCAAGGCGCCGCCGAGCGCATCCTCTCGGCGAATATCCTCGGGGGCAGCTGTGCCCGCGTCTGTCCGACCGAGATCCTCTGCGAGCAGGCCTGCGTGCGCAACAACGCCAAGGAGTGCGCGCCGGTGCTGATCGGCCAGCTGCAACGCTATGCGCTGGACAACGCCGCGTTCAGCGAGCACCCGTTCAAGCGCTCGCCGGCCAGTGGCAAACGTATCGCGGTGGTCGGCGCGGGGCCTGCGGGGCTTTCTTGCGCGCACCGCCTGGCCATGCACGGCCACGACGTGGTGGTCTTCGAAGCACGCGAAAAATCCGGCGGCCTAAATGAATACGGCATCGCCCGCTACAAGCTGGTGGACGACTACGCCCAGCGCGAAGTCGAGTTTCTGCTGGGCATCGGCGGCATCGAGATCCGCCACGGCCAGCGCCTGGGCGACAACCTCAGCCTGACCGACCTGCACCAGCAGTATGATTCGGTGTTTCTTGGCCTGGGCCTGAACGCCGTGCGCCAGCTGGGCCTGCCCGATGAACAGGCGCCGGGCGTGCTCGCCGCCACCGACTACATCCGCGAACTCCGCCAGGCCGACGACCTCAGCCAACTGCCGCTGGCCGATCGCTGCCTGGTGATCGGGGCCGGCAACACCGCCATCGACATGGCCGTGCAGATGAGCCGCCTCGGCGCGCGCGACGTCAACCTGGTGTACCGCCGTGGCCACGCCGACATGGGCGCCACCGAGCATGAACAGGACATCGCCAAGGCCAACCAGGTGCGCCTGCACACCTGGGCCCGCCCGGACGCCGTGCTGCTCGACGACGATGGCCGCGTGCGCGGCATGCGCTTCGCCCGCACCGCGCTGGTCGAAGGCCGCCTGGGCGACACCGGCGAGACCTTCGAGCTGGCCGCCGATGCGATCTTCAAGGCCATCGGCCAATGCTTCGACGAGCACAGCCTGGGCGACCCGCTGGCCGCGCAACTGGCCCGCGACGGTGAACGCATTCGGGTCGACGCCGGCATGCGCACCAGCGTGCCCGGCGTGTATGCCGGCGGCGACTGCACCGCGCTGGGCCAGGACCTCACCGTGCAGGCCGTGCAACATGGCAAGCTGGCCGCCGAAGCCATCCATGCCCAACTCATGCTCAATGTGGAGGCTGCGTAAATGGCCGACTTGTCTATCGTGTTCGCTGGCATCAAGTCCCCCAACCCGTTCTGGCTGGCCTCCGCGCCGCCGACCGACAAGGCCTACAACGTGGTCCGCGCGTTCGAGGCCGGCTGGGGTGGGGTGGTCTGGAAAACCCTCGGCGAAGACCCGGCGGCGGTCAACGTGTCGTCGCGCTACTCGGCGCATTTCGGCCCCAACCGCCAGGTGCAGGGCATCAACAACATCGAACTGATCACCGACCGCTCGCTGGAGATCAACCTGCGCGAGATCACCCAGGTGAAGAAGGATTGGCCAGACCGGGCGCTGATCGTGTCGCTGATGGTGCCGTGCGAAGAAGAATCGTGGAAGTTCATCCTGCCGCTGGTCGAGGCCACCGGCGCGGATGGCATCGAACTCAATTTCGGCTGCCCGCACGGCATGCCTGAGCGCGGCATGGGCGCCGCGGTGGGCCAGGTGCCGGAGTACGTCGAGCAGGTCACGCGCTGGTGCAAGACCTATTGCTCACTGCCGGTGATCGTCAAGCTCACCCCCAACATCACCGACATCCGCCAGTCGGCCCGCGCGGCCCACCGTGGCGGCGCGGACGCGGTGTCGCTGATCAACACCATCAACTCGATCACCAGCGTCGACCTCGACCGCATGGTCGCCCACCCGATCGTCGGCGACCAGAGCACCCATGGCGGTTACTGCGGCTCGGCGGTCAAGCCGATCGCGCTGAACATGGTCGCCGAGATCGCCCGCGACCCGCAGACCCGTGGCCTGCCGATCTGCGGCATTGGCGGCATCGGCAACTGGCGTGACGCCGCCGAGTTCGTCGCCCTGGGCTGTGGCGCGGTGCAGGTGTGCACGGCGGCGATGCTGCATGGCTTTCGCATCGTCGAAGACATGCAGGATGGCCTGGCGCGCTGGATGGACCAGCATGGGCACCAGAGCCTGGAGGCGTTTCGCGGGCTGGCGGTGGGGCACACCACGGACTGGAAGTACCTGGACATCAACTACAAGGTCATCGCCAAGATCGACCAGGAGGCGTGCATTGGCTGTGGGCGTTGCCACATTGCCTGCGAAGACACCTCGCACCAGGCGATCGGCAGTACCTTGCAGGCGGACGGTACCCATGGCTACAGCGTGATCGAGGAGGAATGCGTGGGCTGCAACCTGTGCCAGATCACCTGCCCGGTCGAGGACTGCATCGAGATGGTCCCGCAGGACACGGGCAAGCCGTACCTGAACTGGACGCAGGACCCCCGCAACCCCTACCGCGAGGCCAGCTGAGGCCCTGAGATCGCCGGGGGCTGCTACGCAGCCCTTCGCGGCGGTCCGGCGTCCCGGCCGCTCCTACAAGGATTACCGCTAACCCTGTAGGAGCGGGCTTGCCGGGACGCCGGACCGCCGCGAAGAGGCCAGCACTGACACAACATGCCCCCAGCTCTCAAGGCTCCAACCCAATCCCCCGCAAGATCACCCCGGTCACCGTCTGCACCGCCCGCTCAAAGCCCATGTCCGACAACGCCTCACCACCATTGAGCAGCGCCACCTGATAACCAAAGTCGGCATAGTGCTGAGTCGACGCCCAGATCATGTACAGCAAGGCCGAAGGCTCGACGGGCAGAATCCGCCCCTCCTCCACCCAGCGGCGAATCTTGTTGATCTTCAACTGCGCCCACGGCACCAGGTTGTCATCCAGGCTCGCCCCGAGCAGCGGCGCGCCATGCAGCATCTCCTCCGCCCAGATCTTCGAACCCAGCGAACGCGAGCGCGAGTGGCTCATCTTCGCCCGGATATAACTGGTCAGCACCACCCGCGGATCGTCGAACTGCTCGAAGCACAGCGCATCCTGCTTCCACACGTCGAGCAGGTCCTGCAGCACCGCGCGGTACAGGTCGTCCTTGGTGCTGAAGTAATAGTGCAGATTGGAGCGCGGCAGCTCGGCCCGTTCAGCGATATCGCCCATTGAAGTGGCACCAAAGCCCTTCTCGGCAAACACCTGCTCGGCGGCCTGCAGAATCTTCTCGACGTTGCGCCGGCGGATCTCGATCTTGTGGTTGGCCATGGCCTGTCCAAAACGCCTGAAACCCCTCAAGGCTAACAGTTTTGCGGGTATCCGTGCGCAGCCAGATAGGCTGCCGGCCCCTCAGCCGGCAATTTACTCCACAACCGCCGCGGCCTTGCGCAAGCGCCAGCTCAACCAGCGCCCCACACTCAACAGCCAGACCAACCCGGCAATCACCCTGACACTCGTCAACATCCCTTCGACGCCCGTCTGGCTGATCAGCTTGCCGGCAACGAAGGGGAAGCCGAACACCCCGACAAAATACGCCAGGCTGAACAGCAGCAGCGCCTGCGCAGTCAGTTTCGACGGGGCCTCGTTCGCCGCCAGGCCATTGATCACCGAGTAGTTCAGCCCATAGCCGACCCCCAGCAGCGCGGCCGTCAGCAGGTAACTGATGCTGCCCTGTACCCACTCGCCAAAGCCCAGCACCGCGATCAGCATCAGCGTGGTCAACAGCGCCGAGGTCGACAGTGGATGACGCTTCACCACCCAGCCGGCGACCAGCAGCCGACAGGCGATGGCCGCGCCCATGAAGCCGACGAAGAACAGCGCATAATCCAGGCCGTGGCTGGCGGCGTAACTGGTCTGGAAACTGCCCATGCCACCAAAGATCGCCCCGCCCAGGCCGACCATCAGGATCGACAGCGCCGAGCGCGAGCGCAGCACGCTGGCCGCTGCGCCCAGGCTGATCTGCACCCGCTCGGCCGGGCGCTGCGCCGCGTCACCCTGAGCGCTACCCAAGCGCCAGAAGTACAACCCGCCGAGTGCCGCCGCCACTGCCGCGGCAACAAACGCCGCCTGCACCGGCAGCCCGGCAAGCCCTGCCAGCTTGCCGGCCAACGGGCCGCTGCCGATGCCCGCCAGCATGCTGCCTGACAGCAGCGCAAAGCAGTGCGTGCGCCGGGCCGGCTCGACCATCGCCGCGACCATGATCGGGCCGACCGTGTAGAACATCCCCCAGCCGACCCCGAGCAGCAGGCCGCAGCCCATCAGCAGCAGCCCGAGCCCCGGCGCCAGCGCGAAGCCTAACGAAGCGATCACCAGGGCCACGGCGCCCAGCGCAATACAGCGCGGTGCGCCCAGGCGCTGCATGACATGCCCCGAGGCCAGCACCGCCAGCAAGGTGCTGACCATGGCCACGGCGAAGACCTGCCCGGCATCGCGCTCGGTGCCGCCGAACGAGGTCACCAGTAACGACAGCAGGAAGGTCGCGCCGTAGGCGATCGAGAGGAGAAAGCTGGCGACGCAGAACAGGCCGAAGCGTGGGTGGGCGGGTGACGGCATTGCAGCGCTCCATGCGCGAGGAGGAGCGCTGTTTCTACCATGGATGGGGATTGCGATAGGCAATGGAATGGTGGAGTTGAGGTCGCGAGATTTGCACCTGACCGCACGCTATCCAGAGCGCTCCTCTCCACCCTGTGGGAGCGGGTTTACCCGCGAAGAGGCCCGTCCAGGCAACCTCGTCGTATGGCAAGGGCTTCGCCCTTGTTCGCGGGTAAACCCGCTCCCACAGGGTTATCCGGTGCTCTTGATTTAGCGCCGGGTGATCACTACCTCAAGGTACTCGCTCGGCACCACCAGCGAGACATCGCCCGCCACGTTGCCGTCATTCAACAGCTGCGTCAGATCACGCTCCAACGCCGCCGCAGCCTCGCTCTCCAACGACGCAAACGCCTTGTGCACCGGCCCATACCAGGTCCGAAACACATCGATGAAATGCGCCGCCGAGCGATAGCGGAAATTGAACTGCTCGCGGCTTACCTTGAGCGACCCGATCGCCTCGCCAAACAGCTCGCGCAGTTGCTCTTCATCGCCCCAGCGCGACGGCGGTTGCGCCCCGGCAGGCGGCGGCAAATGCCGGCCGAGGGTCTTGAACATCTGCCCGACGAAACCCTGCGGCGTCCAGTTGGCCAGGCCGATCCGGCCGCCCGGCCGGCAGACCCGGGCCAGCTCTTTAGCGGCCTGCGCCTGATCCGGCGCAAACATCACGCCAAAGGTCGACAGCACCACATCGAAGGTGCCGTCAGCAAACGGCAAGGCCTCGACATCGGCGGTCTGAAACTGCACCTGCAAGTGTTCGGCGCGGGCGCGCTCTTCACCACGTTTCAACAGCTCGGGCACATAGTCGGTGGAGGTCACCCGACATCCGCGGCGTGCCGCGGCCAGCGTCGCGTTGCCATTGCCGGCGGCGACATCCAGCACCTGCTCGTCCCAGCGCAGGTCACAGGCCTCGGCCAACCGTTCGCCGACCAACTGCAGGGTGGTACCGATGACGGCGTAGTCGCCGCTGGCCCACGCCGCCTGTTGGCGGGCCTTCAATGCGTTCATATCCAGGGGTGTGCTCATGGCGTGCACCTGATTGTTGCGCGCGGCCGCCATCCTTCAGGCGGTCGATGCGCCAGTGAGTGAGTGGAGGTTCTAGGCTGGGGGCGGCGGGGTTTGGCGAGTATGCAGTGTCGTCGTGGGACGAGCAGGAGTTCCCCGGCGGCGCGTCCAGGCCTTGAAAAGGCTAAGCGCCCTGTTTGCAAACAGGCAAGGGATGGCGTCGGGCGGGCAAGACGATTTAGCTACAACGCTAATAAATCAAACGAATAACGGAGGTGGCGCAGGACATGCGGGCCGGCTCGCATTTCGACACGCCGTGATCAGCCCCTCAAGCAGCACAACAGGGACCCTGTCATGGCGATCACGTGCATGGCTTGGGGACTTGTACCGCGCTCGAGATCGAGCGGCGCTCGATCCTGAGGACGCTACAAAAGCCAGTGGCATGCACATCAGAGCCAAACAGATTCCATGCCCCTACCTAGCATTTTTGCCAGTTGTGCACCCCCGGCCAATATCCAGACACTGCACCCAGCGCACACCTCCCCTACCGCAAGTAGGGAGGTGATCGATGCCGAGTTACTCACTGTCTCGCTCAGGATGAAGCCATGAATAAAAAACAACTGGTCGCCGCTATCGCCGAACGTGCCGGCATCTCTAAAATCCTGGCGCGAAAGGCGCTGGACTCGATCCTGGAAGCCGTTGGAGAAACGCTGAAGCAAGGCAAAGCCGTCGGCATCGTCAACTTCGGCTCCTTCAGCGTTTCCCAAACCAAGCCACGCGTCGGGCGCAATCCGCGCACCAAGCAGAGGATCAACATTCCATCGTGCAACAAGCCCACGTTCAAAGCCGGTCAAGGCCTGAAACGAACGGTCAACCCCGCATTCTGAGAGAGCTAAGCCCCATCAATCAGGGGCTTGTCCGGCCCGGCCTCAACCACACCGGGCCCGATCCCGCGCCGGGCACTCTGCCCGGTGCAGATTCAACGCCGTGTTGATAATGCCGATATGGCTGAACGCCTGCGGAAAATTGCCCAGCATGCGCTTGCCCGCCGGGTCGTACTGCTCCGCCAGCAACCCCACCTCGTTGCACAGCCCGAGCAGGCGCTCATACAACGCCTGCGCCTCGGCCTCGCGCCCCAGCAGCACATACACATCCGCCAGCCAGAACGAACACACCAGAAACGTGCCCTCCCCCGGCGTCAGCCCGTCGCTGCAACTGTCGCTGTCATAGCGCATCAGCAACCCATTCTTCAGCAAACGCTGCTCGATCTGCTCGAGGGTGCGCAGAAAGCGCGGGTCATCCGCCGGCAAAAACCCGGTCAGGGCAATCTGCAACAGGCTGGCATCCATCTCCTCCGAGCCATACGCCTGAACGAAGAACCTGCCTTGCGCATCGAGCCCGCGCTCGCATACTTCGCGACGAATCTCGTCCGCCACGTGCCGGTAATGTTGACCCCGCTCGCGGTCCTCTTCGGTGGTACCCGCCAGCCCCGCCGCGCGGTCGAACGCCACCCAGGCCATGACCTTGGAGTGGACGAAGTGCTGGGTGCCGCCGCGCACCTCCCAGATGCCCTCGTCCGGCTCGCGCCAGATGCTTTCCACGTACGGCATGATCAGCCGGGCAATCGCTGAGCTGCGTGGATGGCGCGGCAAGCCGCCCTTGATCGCCTGGGCCATGGCGTCGGCGACTTCGCCATAGATGTCCAGCTGGCGCTGGCCGGCCGCCGCATTGCCGACCCGCACCGGCTGCGAGTGCTCGTAGCCGGCCAGCCACGGCAGGCTGTACTCCTGCAGGTCGCGCTCGCCCGCCAGGCCGTACATGATCTGCATCTGCTCAGGATTACCGGCCACCGAGCGCAGCAGCCATTCACGCCAGGCCTGGGCTTCGTCGAAGTAGCCGAGGTTCATGAACGCGAGCAGGGTCATGGTCGCGTCGCGCAACCAGCAGTAGCGGTAATCCCAGTTGCGCTCGCCGCCCACGCGCTCGGGCAGCGAGGTGGTCACGGCAGCGACGATGCCGCCGGTGGGGGCGTAGGTCATGGCCTTGAGGGTCAGCAGCGAGCGGCGCACCTGAGCGCTGTAGCGGCCGACGTCGGGGCAGCGGTCGGCGAAGGCCTGCCATCGGCCGAGGGTGCGCTCGAGGGCGTCGCTGATGTCGCAGTCGGGCTGCACCGGCAGGTGCGAGGGCTGGTGGCGCAGGCTGAAGCTGTGGCGCTCACCAGCCGCGACGCGAAAGCGCGAGACGGTGTGGTGGTCGCGGGCGTGGGTGCTGACGGTGCTGCAGAGGATCAGGCGGTCGGGGCCGGCGACGGCGCTGAGGGTCAGCGGGTCGAGCTTTTCTACCCAGGGCACGCTGCGGCCGTAGTCGAAGCGCATCACCAGGTCCATCTCGAAATTGGTTTCGCCGGCGAGGCCTTCGACGATGCGGATCACCGAGTTGGCGTCGCCGAGCGGCATCAGGTCGAGCACCCGGGCGCGGCCGGTTGCAGTGGTGTAGGTGGTTTCCAGGACGAGGGTGTCTTGCAGGTACTGGCGCTCGCTGAGTTCGACAGGGTCGCAGGGGGCCAGGCGCCAGCGGCCGTTTTCTTCGTTGCCGAGCAAGGCGGCGAACACCGCGGGGGCGTCGAAGCGTGGCAGGCAGAGCCAGTCGAGGGAGCCGTCGCGGCTGACGAGGGCGGCGCTGCGGCAGTTGCCGAGCAGGGCATAGTCTTCGATCGGGGCGGGCATTGGCGCTCCTTGAGTGGGGGGTTCCTGGGTTTTCGAGGGTCTCTAGGTTGGTCTGGCCAATGGGTGGGTTAAGTTCCGACCCGGAGTCGAGATAGTTGGGGCCGCTTTGCGGCCCATCGCGGGCAAGCCCGCTCCTACAGGCGCAGCTCAGCCCTCTGTAGGAGCGGGCTTGCCCGCGATGGGCTGCGCAGCAGCCCCAGTGCATCACCCCAATGAATGCCACTCACGCTTGTCGCGGGTCAGCAGTTCGTTGCCGGCCTCGGGGCCATCTTCGCCGGCGGGGTACGCATGCACCTCGCTTTCATTGGCCCACGCATCGAGAAACGGCTGCACCGCACGCCAGCCGTTCTCGATGTTGTCGGCGCGCTGGAACAAGGTCTGGTCGCCGGTCAGGCAGTCGTAGATCAAGGTCTCGTACCCCGTCGCCGGGGTCATCTTGAAGAAGTCCTTGTAGGCAAAGCCCAGCTCGACATTCTCCATCACCAGCTCAGGCCCCGGCCGCTTGGCCTGCAGATCAAACCACATGCCTTCATTCGGCTGGATCTGGATCTTCAGGTAGTTGGGCTTGGGCCGCTCCAGCTCCGACTCACGGAACTGCGCATACGGCGCCGGCTTGAAGCAGATGGCGATCTCGGTGTCGCGCACGCTCATGCGCTTGCCGGTGCGCAGGTAGAACGGCACGCCGGCCCAGCGCCAGTTGTCGATCATCACCTTGAGCGCGACGTAGGTTTCGGTCTGGCTGTCGGTGGCGACATTGCCCTCCTCGCGGTAGCCCGGCACGCGCTTGCGGCCTTGCTTGCCCGCGCTGTACTGGCCGCGCACGGAGTTTTTCAGGGCCATTTTCGCCGACCATGGGCGGATCGCGCCGATCACCTTGGCCTTTTCACCGCGCACGGCATCGGCGCCGAACGCCGCCGGTGGCTCCATGGCGACCATCGCCAGCAGCTGGAACAGGTGGTTGGGGACCATGTCGCGCAGCGCGCCGGTGTTGTCGTAGAACGCACCGCGGGTCTCGACGCCAACCGTTTCGGCGGCGGTGATCTGCACGTGATCGATATAGTGGTTGTTCCAGAACGACTCGAACAGGCCGTTGGAAAAACGGCTGACGAGGATGTTCTGCACCGTTTCCTTGCCCAGGTAATGGTCGATGCGGTAGATCTGCCGCTCGCTCATCACCTTCAGCAGCCGGGCATTCAGCGCTTCGGCGCTGGCCAGGTCGGTGCCGAAGGGTTTCTCCACCACCACCCGCCGAAAGCCCCCGGCGGATTCGTCGAGCAGGCCGGCATCGCCCAGGCGCTGTGCCACTTCCGGGAAAAAGCGCGGCGAGGTCGCCAGGTAGAAAATCGCATTGCCGTGGGTCGTCTTGGCGATGCGTTTGGCCAAGGCCTCATAGGTGGCCGGGTCGAGGAAGTCGCCGGTCTGGTAGTCCAGACGCTTGGCCAGCTTGGCCCAGACCTTGTCGTCCAGGCACTTTGTCGCGCCCTCGCCCTTGTCGCGGTCGGCCATGAACCCGTGCAGGCGCTCGGCGAACGCCTCGGCGGTCGCCGCGTTATGGTCGACGCCGACGATCCGCAGGTTGCGGTCGAGCAGGCCGTCACGGCTGAGGTTGTACAGCGCCGGGGTCAGCAGGCGCTTGACCAGGTCACCATTGGCACCGAACAGGAACAACGTGCACGGCGGTGCTGCGGGGATCTTCTGTTGGCTCATTCGCGTTTTTTCTCGACAT
Organism: Pseudomonas reidholzensis; assembly: GCF_900536025.1. Classification (GTDB taxonomy): domain Bacteria; phylum Pseudomonadota; class Gammaproteobacteria; order Pseudomonadales; family Pseudomonadaceae; genus Aquipseudomonas; species Aquipseudomonas reidholzensis. The sequence continues at coordinate 494,003 of NZ_UNOZ01000013.1, read as the reverse complement.
GCCCACCAAAGCCCAGGCGCATGGCCGAGAGCACTTTATCGCCAAAGGTGCCCTGCTGCTGGCGCGAGCGGAAGCGCGCGAACAGGGCGCTGGAGAGCACCGGCACGGGGACCGCCTGCTCGACCGCGGCGTCGATGGTCCAGCGGCCTTCGCCACTGTCCGACACCGAGCCGCTGAAGTCGGCCAGCGCCGGGTCGGCGACCAGGGCATCGGCGGTCAGGTCGAGCAGCCACGAGGTGACCACGCTGCCGCGCCGCCAGACTTCGGCGATCTCCGCCACGTCGAGGTCGAAGCGCTGCGCCTCGGGCAGCTCCGGGCCGCCCTTGCTGCGCAGCAGGTCGAAGCCCTCGGCATAGGCCTGCATCAGGCCGTATTCGATGCCGTTGTGGACCATCTTCACGTAATGCCCCGAACCCGCCGGGCCGGCATGGATATAGCCGTGCTCGGCACGCGCCGGTTCGCCGCTGCGGCCCTGGGTGCGGGGGATGTCACCAACGCCCGGGGCAAGCGCCTTGAACAGGGGTTCGAGGCGCTCGAAGACGTCCTTCTCGCCGCCGATCATCATGCAGTAGCCGCGCTCCAGGCCCCACACGCCGCCGGAAGTGCCGACGTCGAGGTAGTGCAGGCCGCGCGTGGCCAGCTCGCTGGCCCGGCGCATGTCGTCCTTGTAGAAGGTGTTGCCGCCATCGATGATCGCATCGCCCGGCTCGAGCAGCTCGGCCAACTGGGCGATGGTCTGCTCGGTCGCCTCACCGGCCGGCAGCATCACCCACACGGCGCGTGGCGCCTCGAGCTTCTGAATCAACGCGCCGAGGTCGTGCGCACCGCTTGCGCCCTCTTTGTGCAGGGCGGTCACCGCCTCGCGGTTACGATCGTGGACCACAGTATGATGCCCTGCACGCATCAGCCGTCTTGCGATATTGCCGCCCATGCGGCCCAGCCCGACGATTCCCAGTTGCATGTGCCGACGCTCCCTCAGAAATGGATGACAAGGCAGTTCAGGTTTTCAGATTAGTCCAGCACTTCGCCCGAGGGTTCAGCGACGAACGGCGTGACAACGATAAACAAAAAAGTTCCCATGACTGCAGAAAGAATTCAGAATGCGCCCCGCGCGAAGCGTCTACGCTTAAAAATGTCACTAGCCAATTGCGAGGTGTGCAATGGGTAACTTTATGCCAGCTACTCCCGTCCAGACCCTTTATGTCTCCGTACGCCGTGATGAACTGCGCCGTCTGAAGGAAGAGCGTGACCAACTGCAGCGCCAAGTGGCGCAACTGAGCATGCTGCTGGAGCAGAGCCGCAGCGACGGCAAAGCTGTCAGCGTCTGATCTTAGCCCTTTCCTCCAGTGGGAGCTGCCTTGGCTCCCACGCTGCTTTGCCCCCTGCCCTGATCTCGAATACCTGTGTGGCTGAGCCATTTTGGGGCCGCTGCGCGCCCCATCGCGACGCAAGGCCGCTCCCACACGCCCGTTGAGTAATCACTAAAAACAATTGAATTGGGAACGATTCGTGTTTATGGTGCGCGCATTCCTCATTTCTCCATTCACGTCTGCCCCGAGGCGTTGCATGTCGCTGCCTGAATCGGATTCGACCCTCCCGCTCGATGCCTTGTATGGCGCCCACCACGGCTGGCTGCAAGCCTGGTTGCGGCGCTCGCTCGGCTGCTCGCAGCAGGCGGCCGACCTGGCCCAGGACACCTTCGTGCGCCTGCTGGTGCGCAACCAGCCGGTCAGTGACCGTGCCCCGCGCGCACTGCTGGCGCGCATCGCCCGCGGCCTGGTGATCGACCATTGGCGCCGTGATGCGCTGGAACGCGCCTACCTCGACGCCCTGGGCCGGCTGCCCGAGGCCAGCCACCCTTCACCCGAGGTGCGCCACGAGGCCTTGCAGTGCCTGGAGCGCATCGCGCAGATGCTCGACGGGCTCAAGCCGGCCGTGCGCGAGGCCTTCCTGCTGTACCAGCTGGGCGGCCTGACCCACTCCCAGGTGGCCGAGCAGCTGGGCATCTCCAGCCGCACCGCCGAACGCCATGTGGCGAGCGCCCTTCTGCACTGCTACCAGGTGTGCTTCGAGGGCGCGCCATGAGTGCCAGCGCCGAGCGCTTGCCGCAGGCGATCGTGTGCCAGGCCATCGAATGGCAGATGCGCTTGCGCGATCACCCGGACCACGCCGAGCTGCACGCGCAACTGCAGGCCTGGCGCCAGCGTGACGGGCGCCACGAGCTGGCCTGGCAACGCATGCGCCAGCTCAGTGGGCAGTTCCAGGCCAGCCAGTTGCCCGACGCGGTGCAGACCAGCGCCCTGCTGCGCCGCGCCGAAACCGATGTCAGCCGCCGGCGCCTGCTCAAGCTGCTCGGCGTCGGCCTGGCCGTGGGCAGCACCACCTTGCTGGTCAGCAAGGCCCCGCCGGGATGGCGCAGCGACTTCGCCACCGCCACCGGCGAGCGCCGCCAGCTCGACCTGGGCAGCGACCTGCAGGTGACGTTGAACAGCAACAGTGCGCTGGACGTGCAAGGCCGCGAGCTGATCCTGCGCAGCGGCGAAGTGCTGCTGGACGGCAATGCCTGGCGCGCAAGCTGCCGCTTCGCGCTCTGTGAAGGCCAGCAAGCACGCGCGGTGCTGCGTGAACGCGAGGGCTACAGCGAGCTGCATGTCGAACGTGGCGAAGTGCGGGTGACCGCCAACAGCGGCAGCCGCACCGTGCAGGCCGGCAGCGGCCTGGCGATCGAGGCCGGCGGCTTGCGCGAGCTGGCCCCGGGCGCACTCGACCCGTTTGCCTGGAGCCGCGGCCTGCTGATCGTCAGCGACATTCGCCTGGACGACTTCCTCGCTGAGGCCGGCCGCTATCGCCAAGGTTGGCTGGGCTGTGACGCCGAGGTCGCCGCGCTGCGCCTGTCGGGCGTGTTCCGCCTCGATGAGCCGGCGTTGATGCTGCGCAACATTAGCCACCTGTTGCCGGTGCGCGTGGTCGAGCGCACGCGCTGGTGGGTGCGTGTCGCCCACGCCTGAAAAAAATCTGTCGGACTTTGCCGGCTCATCCGGTTAGGGATGATCACTCCCTCAATGGTCCTCCTTCATGTTGCCTGCCCGCCGTCTGCCAAACGCCCGCGCGCCCTTCCCTGCGCGCACCCTGCCACGTGCCATCTGCCTGGCCCTGAGCCTGTTCGCCGGCGCCGCCCTGGCCGAAGCGCAGACCGCCCCGAGCATCCCCGCCGGGCCACTGGCACACGCGCTGAGCACCTTTGCCGAACGCGCCGGGATCACCCTGTCGTTCTCGCCTGAAGCGGTGCGCGGCCTGAACAGCCCTGGCCTGGCCGGCGGCGGCTCCGTGCAGGACGGCCTGACCGCCCTGCTCAGCGGCAGCGGCCTGGCGGTGCACAAGACCGCGTCCGGGTATGTGGTGCTGCCCGCCGCGACCGACGCCGGCCTGCAACTGGAGCCGACCAACATCGACGCCAACGCCGCCCAGAGCGCGTTCGCCCCGGTCAGCGGCTACTACGCGAGCAACGCCAGCAGCGCGACCAAGACCGACCGGCCGATCCTCGAGACCGCGCAGAGCATCAGCGTGGTCACCGCCGAGCAGATCGCCGACCGCAAGGTCGACCGGGTCGAGGACGCCGTGGCCTACACCGCCGGGGTCCGCGTCGGCAGCTCCGGGCTCGACCCACGCTTCGACATGATCAGCGTGCGCGGCTTCGAGACGACCATCGCCGCCGACTTCCTCGACGGCCTGCGCCAGCCCGGCAGCGGCTGGCTCTCGCTGTACCAGACCGAGGCCTACAACCTGGAGCGCATCGAAGTGCTCAAAGGCCCGGCGTCGGTGCTGTACGGGCAGATCAGCCCCGGCGGCATGGTCAACCGGGTGAGCAAGCGGCCGAGCCTGGAGGCGAAAAACGAGGTGCAGATCCAGTCCGGCAACTACAACCGCGAGCAAGGCCAGTTCGACCTCGGCGGGCGCCTGGACGCAGAAGGTGACCTGCTGTTTCGTGTGGTCGGCGTGTACCGCGATGCGGAAAACTACATCGAACAGCTGAACAACGACGTGCGCCTGATCGCCCCGTCGCTGACCTGGCAGATCGACCCCGACACGCGCCTGACCGTGCTCGCCCAGTACCAGGAGCGGGAAACCGCCGGTTCGCCGATGCTCTACAAGGACGGCGATCACCTGACCAACTTCTGGCAGGGCGACGAATACTTCGACAAGCTCGAGCAGCGCCAGTGGACCCTGGGCTACGAATTCGAGCACGTGTTCAACGACACCTTCACCTTCCAGCAGAACCTGCGTTACGGCCAGATCGACACCACCAACCAGTACCTCGAGCCGTCGGAAGCCGGCGATGGGCATACCCTCGATCGCTATGCCGTGGGTATCTACGAGCACCTCGAGTCGGTGTCGACCGACACCCGCCTGGTCAGCCGCTTCGCCACCGGCGACCTGCAACACACACTGGTGACGGGGTGGGATTACGCCATGATCGACACCTCACTGCTCTACGCATGGGGGGCCGGACCGTCGATCGACCGGTATGCACCGGACTACCACCAGTTCGTCGCCCGCCCCAGCGATGCACTGGCCGATCAGGACGGCCTGGAGCACCGCAGCGGCCTGTACCTGCAAGACCAGATCGAGATCGATCGCTGGCGCCTGTCGGCCGGGCTGCGCCGTGACTGGGTGCATGTCCGCCGCAGCGACAACATGAATTCCAGCAACAACCGCAAGGACAGCGACTCGGCCACCACCGGCTCGGTGGGCGCGCTGTACCTGTTCGACAACGGCGTGGCGCCCTACGCCAGCTACGCCACCTCGTTCCTCCCGCAAAGCAGCGCCAAGCCCGATGGCAGCCCGTACAAGGCCATCGAGGGCGAGCAGTACGAAGTCGGCGTGAAGTACCAGCCGCCGGGCAGCTCGACCCTGCTCACCGCTTCGCTCTATCACCTGACCCAGCAGAACGTGCTGACCCGTGACCTGGCCGACGCGACCCGCAGCATCGCCACCGGCGAGCAGGTGTCGCGCGGCCTCGAGCTGGAAGCCGTGTCCGACCTCAATGACCGCCTGAAGATGACCGCCAGCTACAGCTATAACAAAGCCGAAGTCACCAAGAACAACGACGGCAACACCGGCAAGGCCCCCATGAACGTGCCTCGCCACCTGGCCTCGCTGTGGCTCGACTACCGCCTGCCATTCGGCCTCGGCGTGTCGGGCGGCGCGCGCTACACCGGCAGCAACTACGGTGACGCGCAGAACACCGAGAAAAACGAAGGCTACACCCTGGTCGACGCCGGCGTGCACTACGACTTCGGCGGCGGCCTGGATGGCGTGCGCCTGGGCTTCAACGCCCGCAACCTGTTCGACAAGCGCTACATCAATTGCCAGCAGGGCTACTGCTACCGCGGTGAAGCGCGCAGCCTGGTCACCAGCCTCAGCTATCGCTGGTAAGGAGCCTGCACATGATCCGCCGACGCCTACTGCTTTGCCTGAGCGCGTTGCTGCTGCCCGTCATGGCGCTCGCCCAGGCTGCTCCGGTGACCCTCGACGGCACTGAGCAATGGACCCTGAAGAGCGCCGAAGGCCGCGAATACCGCATCATGATCAGCCTGCCGGAGGGCGACGTGCCGTGGACCGGCGGCTATCCGGTGATCTACCTGCTCGACGGCAACGCCTACTTCCCGGCGTTCCATGCCGCCAAGCGCGCGCAGGACCGTTTGCGCGGGGCGATCGTGGTGGCCATCGGTTACCCCAGCGACACCCCGCTGGACTTCGAGCGCCGCGCTTTCGATCTGTCGCCGCCACAACCGGCCGAGCGCAACGTGCCGGCGCAGGGCGGCCAGGACCTGTTCCTGGACTTCATCGAGCAGCGCCTGATGCCAGAGGTCAATGCACGCTTCAAGGTCGACCAGGACCAACGCAGCCTGGTCGGGCATTCGTTTGGCGGCATGTTCGGGGTCTATACCCTGTTCACCCGCCCGGCGTTGTTCCAGCACGTGGTGGCGGTGAGCCCGAGCCTATGGTGGCGCGATCGCTACCTGATGGTGCATGAGCGGGCGTTTACCCAGCGCGCGCAGGCCGGGCAGCTGGACCTGACCCACAGCAGCCTGACGCTGATGATCGGCGACCGGGAAATGCCCCAGGAGATTCAGGATGCGCGTGCGTTGCAGCACCGGCTGGAGGCGCTGTCGGGGTATGGGCTGCGCAGTGATTTCCAGCTGGAGTCAGGGGAAGATCACATGTCGATGCCGTTTCGGGTGGCGGCGCGGGTTTTGGATGAGTTGATCAGTACGCGACGTTTTTGAGCGCCCCCACTGGCCTCTTCGCGGGCAAGCCCGGCTTAACTGACTGGCATTGGTCTTGCCCCGCGAAGAGGCCATTCCGCCTTGCACCAATAGGGTGCACAGTCCGATCCATGCCTTCTCATGAGGCACCCGAAAACCGCCACTGCCCCGCAACTGTGCCAACAAAAAATCCCCTTCCCCGCTCCTCTCCAAAGCCCAGCGCAGACGCCAACGTTTGCGTCTAGTCCGCGTCATAACGAAAGTGACCAACGGGTCACCTTTTTATCCGTTCGTCTCCTACACTCAGGTTTCGGCCCGCCATTTGCTCTGGAAAATACCGACACCAAATAAGTCGAACTTTCCAAATCAACGGTGGGTCAGGAAGTAAGTAGGCCAGCGCAACGGGATACCCCAGCCACGGCCACCCACCCCGATCAGTCACACCGCCTTCGGCAGGAATGCCGATCGCGCAGTGCGTGCGCGCACGACCCAGGGCATGGATAGCGTTACCCGAATCAGATTAGAGAGAAACCAATACGAAACACTGCAGCGGGTGCCAGCCACCCGGCTAAATAGGGACGGAGAGAAGTATGATCAGTGCCGCTGTCGAGCCTCACGTAGAGTCATTCAAATCGGACAACCGCGAGCCGCTCAAGCCGGACTTCGCCACGACAGGCATGGCACCTGGCGCCCAGCGCCAAAACAACCCGAACAAACGCAAAGTGCTGTTCGTCACCTCTGAAATCGCCGACCTGGTCAAGACCGGCGGACTGGGCGATGTCTCCGCCGCCCTGCCCCGCGCACTGGCCCACCTGCACGATGTGCGCGTGCTGATCCCCGGCTACCCGCAAGTGATCGACAGCGACAACCCGATCCATATCGTCGGCGAGCTCGGCGGCCACGCGGCATTGCCACCGTGCAAGCTGGGCCGCATGGACCTGGCCGACGGCCTGGTCATCTACGTGCTGATCTGTCCCGAACTGTATGAGCGTGAAGGCACCCCCTACGGCGCCAACAACGGCCGCGACTGGCCCGACAACCATATCCGTTTCGCCCGCCTGGGCCTGGCCGCGGCCGAAATCGCCGCCGGTGAAGGCATGGCCCACTGGAAGCCCGACCTGGTCCACGCGCATGACTGGCCCGCGGGCCTGGCACCGGCCTACATGCACTGGCGCGGCCTGAGCACACCGACCCTGTTCACCATTCACAACCTGGCCTACCAGGGCGTCTACAGCCGCGCGTGCAGCCCTGAGCTGGCGATCCCGGCGCACGCCATGCAGCAGGAAGGCATGGAGTTCTACGGCAAGCTGTCGTTCCTCAAGGCCGGCCTCGCCTACTCCAGCCACATCACCACGGTGAGCGCCACCTACGCCAAGGAAATCACCACCCCGGAGTTCGGCTGCGGCCTCGATGGCTTCCTGGCCAGCAAGGCCCAGCAAGGGCTGCTGGGCGGCATCCCGAATGGCATCGACGAAAGCTGGGACTCGGCCACCGACAAGCACCTGCATCACAACTTCAGCCTCAACGACTGGGACGGCAAGGCCCGCAACACCGAGCAGGTGCGTGAGCTGTTCGAGCTCGAACCCTCCGAGGGCCCACTGTTTGCCGTGGTTTCACGCCTGGTCTACCAGAAAGGCCTCGACCTGACCCTCGGCGTTGCCGACTACATCGTCGAGCAAGGCGGCCAGATCGCGATCATTGGCCGCGGCGAGCCGGAAGAAGAACAGGCCATGCGCGAGCTGGCCCTGCGTCACCCGGGCCGCATCGGCGTGCGCATCGGCTTCAACGAGACCGACGCGCGGCGCATGTTCGCCGGCAGTGACTTCCTGCTGATGCCTTCGCGCTACGAGCCTTGCGGCCTGAGCCAGATGTACGCCCAGCGCTTCGGTTCACTGCCGGTGGCGCGCAACACCGGCGGCCTGGCCGACACCATCGAGAACGGCGTGACCGGCTTCCTGTTCGACGAATCGACAGTGGAGAGCTACCGCGAGGCCCTCAGCCGCGCCTTCTATGTCTACGGCAAAAAGGACCTGTTGCATGCCATGCGCTGCCTGTCCATGACCCAACCGTTCAACTGGTGCCAGGCGGTGGAACCCTACGCGCACCTGTATGAGGACCTGGTGAAGCAGGTTCAGCTCGGCCACTACTGATCGAGGTGCTGAAGATGCACAGACATGGCGCACACTTGCTGGACGCCACGTCGGCGCGCTTCGCCCTCTGGGCGCCGGATGCGCGCAGCGTGAGCGTGCAACTGGAACAGCAACCCGACTTCGCCCTGCAGCCCGACGGCGACGGCTGGTTTACCGGCGTCGCGGCCTGTCAGGCCGGCAGCCGTTATCGCTATCGGATCAACGACGAATTCTGCGTGGCCGACCCGGCGTCGCGCTACCAGCCCGAGGGCGTGCATGGCCCCAGCCAGGTGGTCGACCTGGGGCGTTATCCGTGGCTGCACCCGTGGCAGGGGCGACCTTGGCACGAGGCGGTGATCCAGGAGCTGCATGTCGGCTTGCTGGACGGCTACGCCGGCGTCGCCGGGCAGCTGGCGCGGCTGGCCGAGCTGGGCGTGACGGCCATCGAACTGATGCCCTTGGGGCAGTTCCCGGGGGATCGCAACTGGGGCTATGACGGCGTCCTGCCGTTTGCCCCGCAGCACACCTATGGCAGCCCGCAGCAGCTGTGCGCGTTGATCGACCAGGCGCATGGGCAGGGCCTGATGGTGATGGTCGATGTGGTCTACAACCACTTCGGCCCGGATGGCAATTTCCTGCATCAATACGCCAGCGGGTTTTTCCGCGAAGACCGCCAGACGCCCTGGGGGGCGGCGATTGATTTTCGCCGGCCCGAGGTGCGTGAGTACTTTATCCAGAACGCCTTGATGTGGCTGTGCGACTACCGCTGCGATGGGCTGCGGCTGGATGCGGTGCATGCGATCGACCAGCCGGACTTTCTCGTCGAGTTGGCGGCGCGGGTGCGTGCGGCGACGGGGGCCGAGATGGCTGCCGAAGGCCGGCATGTCTGGCTGGTCCTGGAAAACGAACACAATCAGGCCAGCCTGCTGCAACAAGGCTTCGACGCCCAGTGGAACGACGACGGCCACAACGCCCTGCACGTGCTGCTCACCGGCGAAACCGAAGGCTACTACCAGGACTACAAGGACCGCCCGATCGACCAGCTCGCCCGCTGCCTGGGCGAAGGCTTCGTCTTCCAGGGCCAGCCCAACCGCCACGGCCATCCGCGCGGCGAGCCCAGCGGCCACCTGCCGCCGAGCGCGTTCGTGCTGTTCCTGCAGAACCATGACCAGATCGGCAACCGCGCCCTCGGCGAGCGCCTCACCCGCCTCTGCTCGCCGCAAGCGCTGCGCGCCGCCACCGGCCTGTTGCTGCTGTCGCCGATGATCCCGCTGCTGTTCATGGGTGATGACGACGGCAGCTGCAAGCCCTTCCTGTTCTTTACCGATTTCCACGATGAGCTGGCCGACGCCGTGCGCGAAGGCCGCCGTGGCGAGTTCGCCCACTTCACCGCGTTTGCCGACCCCGAGCAACGCGAGCGGATCCCCGACCCCAACGCGGCGGCGACATTCGACGCGTCGCGGCTGCAGCGCCAGGACGTGCTGGCCGGCTGGCACGGCCTGTACCACCAGTTGCTCGAACTGCGCCGCCTGCACATCACCCCACACTTGCCGGATAGCCGTGCGCTGGGCGCCGAGGTGCTGGGCGACCAGGCGCTCACTGCGCGCTGGCGGCTGGGCAATGGCAGCGAGCTGCGCATCGACCTCAACCTCGGCGCCGAGGCTCGGCCCATCACGCTGCCGCCCGCCGATCGGCGCCTGTTCGACAGCAGCGATAACGCCCATCCCGACTCCACCCTGGCCGCGCACAGTTGCGTGGTCAGCCTGCTTCCCCCTGGCCAGGAGCCTACATGAGCGAATCGCCCTTGCACCGTCTGGCCGCCCGTGCCGGCGTGGCCCGCGACTGGATCGACGCCAACAACCGGCCACAGCAGGTCAGTGACGCCGTGTTGCGCGAGGTGCTGGCCGGCCTCGGCCACCCCGCCGGCGACGCCGCCGCCATCAGCGCCAGCCTGCAGACCCTCGCCGAAGCCGAAGACAGCGAACACCTGCCGCCGCTGCTGACGGTCGAGCTCGACCAGCCGCTGAACCTGCAGCGCTACTTTGCCGCCGGCAGCCCGGTGCGCTGTGAACTGGAAAGCGGCGACCCGGTCGAGCTGAGCCTCGACGACCAGGCGCGCCTGCCCGGCAAACTGCCGCTGGGTTACCACCAGCTGGACATCGACGGCCGCAGCTTCACCGTCGCCGTCGCCCCGCCGCGCTGCCACGCCCTGGACGACGCCGTCGAGGCAGCGCCCGCGCGCTGCTGGGGCCTGTCCGTGCAGCTGTACAGCCTACGCCGCCCCGGTGACGGCGGTTTTGGTGACTGCCTGGCGCTCGAGCAACTGGCGCGCAGCGCGGCCGAACGGGGCGCCGATGCCCTGGCGATCAGCCCGATCCATGCGTTGTCCGCCGCCGACCAGCGTCACTACAGCCCCTATTCGCCCTCCAGCCGGCTGTTGCTCAACAGCCTGTACGCCAGCCCCGCCGCGCTGCTCGGCGAACGTGCGGTGCGGCTGGCGATCGAGGCCTGCGAACTGCAGCCGACCCTGGATGAGCTGGAGCAACAGGCGCTGGTCGACTGGCCTCGCGCCGCCGATGCCCGCCAGCGTCTGCTCAAGGCGTTGTACAAGGACTTCAGCCAAGGCAACCATCCCCTGCGGGAAGACTTCGACAGCTTCCGCCTGGCGCGCGGCGAAGCGCTGGAACATCACTGCCGCTTCGAAGTGCTGCAGTTCGAAGCCATGGAGCGCGGCCTCGGCGCCGACTGGCGCAACTGGCCCGAGGCCTGGCACGACCCGTACCACCCGGAGGTGGAAGCCTTTGCCGCCGCCCACCCGTCGTGGGTGGAGTACCACGCCTTCTGCCAATGGCTGACCGAACGCAGCCTGCAACGCGCCCAGGAGGCGGCGCGCAGCCATGGCATGGCGATCGGCCTGATCGCCGACCTGGCGGTGGGCGCCGACGGTGCCGGCAGCCAGGCCTGGAGCCGCCAGGACGAGCTGTTGTCGACGCTCACCGTCGGTGCCCCGCCGGATATCCTCAACCGCGCCGGGCAGGACTGGGGCATCAGTGCGTTTTCGCCCGAGGGCCTCAAGCGCAACGGTTACCGGGCCTTTATCGAAATGCTCCGGGCCAACCTGGCGCACGCCGGCGGCCTGCGCATCGACCATGTGATGGGCCTGCGCCGGCTGTGGCTGATCCCGCGCGGGGCCAAGCCCAGCGAAGGCGCTTACCTGCATTATCCGCTGGACGATCTGCTGCGCCTGCTGGCCCTGGAGTCGCAGCGCCACCAGGCGGTGATCCTCGGCGAAGACCTCGGCACGGTGCCCGAAGGCCTGCGCGAGGTGCTCGCCGACAAGGCGGTGCTCGGCATGCGCGTGTTGCCCTTCGAGCAACATTCGACCGGGCACTTCAAGCAGATTCTCGACTGGCCGGACAACGCCCTGGCCACCACCGGCACCCACGACCTGGCACCGCTCGCGGGCTGGCTGGAAAGCCGCGACATCGACTGGTACCACCGCCTGAAACTGCTCGATGCGCCCGCCGAACTGCACTGGCGGCATGACCGGCACAAGGAACGTGACGGCCTGCGCCGCGCCTTGGAAGCCAACTACGGCCCCCTGAAAAGCAACGACCAGGTGGTCGACGCGGCCATTCGTTTCGTCGGCCATACCCGCGCGCCGCTGGTGCTGATCCCGCTGGAAGACCTGCTCGGCTGCGTCGAGCAGGCCAACCTGCCGGGCACCACCGAAGGCCACCCCAACTGGCGCCGGCGTTTCGCCGCGCCGGTGCGCGACCTGCTTGACGACGAAGACGCCGCGCGGCGCCTGGAGCTGCTGGCGCAGGCCCGTGAACAAGCCTGGGAGCGCGACCGATGAAGCCCTTGACCGCCACCGTGCGGCTGCAATTTCACAGTGACTTCACCCTTGACGATGCCGTGGGGCTGGTGCCGTATTTCGCCCGCCTGGGCATCAGCCATGTATACGCCTCACCGATCCTCAAGGCCCGCGCTGGCTCGCGCCACGGCTACGACGTGGTCGACCCGACCCGGGTCAACCCGGAGCTGGGCGGCGAAGCGGCGCTGGAGCGGCTGGTGGCCGCCCTGCGCCAGCACGGCATGGGCCTGATCCTCGACACGGTGTCCAACCACATGGCCGTCGGCGGTGCCGACAACCCGTGGTGGCAGAGCCTGCTGGCCTGGGGCCGGCGCAGCCCCTACGCAGAGTTCTTCGACATCCAGTGGCACTCCGCCGACCCGCTGCTGGCCGGCCAGCTGCTGCTGCCGTTTCTCGGCAGTGACTATGGCGTGGCGTTGCGCAACGGCGAGCTGCCGCTGACCTTCGAGGGCGACGCCGGGGTGCTGCAGGTCGCCCACTACGAGCACCGCTTCCCGATCTGCCCGCTCGACTACCCGCGCATCCTCCGCCACAGCGAGCACCCGCAGCTGCGTGCCCTGGCCCAGCGCTTCAGCACCCTGAGCGCCTCGGCCGACCCGCTCGAAGACGCGCTGGCGCTGCAGGCCGAGCTGGCCCGCACGGTCAACGCCGGGGCCAGCCTGGACGATGCCCTGGCGGCCTTCGACAGCCGCAGCGAAGACGGTTTCAAGCGCCTGCACCAGCTGCTCGAGCACCAGACCTACCGCCTCGCCAGTTGGCGCACTGCGGCCGATGACATCAACTGGCGGCGCTTCTTCGACATCAACGAACTGGGCGGCCTGCGCGTCGAGCGGGCGGTGGTGTTCGAGGCCACCCACGCCAAGCTGTTCGAGCTGATCGAGCGGGGCCTGGTAGACGGCCTGCGCATCGACCATATCGACGGCCTGGCCGACCCGCGTGGCTATTGCCGCAAGTTGCGCCGGCGGGTCGACAGCCTGCAGGCCTGGCGCCCGCTGGAGGCCGCCGTGGAGCATGTGCCGATCTACGTGGAGAAGATCCTCGGGGTCGACGAGCACCTGCACGCGGACTGGTTGACCGACGGCACCACCGGCTACGAGTTCATGAACCAGGTTTCGTTGCTGCAGCACGACCCGGCCGGCGAAGTGCCGTTGACCGAGCTGTGGAGCACCGTCAGCGAACGCCCCGAGTTTGCCGAAGAGGTTCGCCAGGCCCGCCACCTGGTGCTCAACGCGAGTCTTGCCGGCGACTGCGAGTCGGTCGCCCAGGCCTTGCTGCAAGTGGCCCGCGACGACCTGATGACCCGCGACCTGACCCTCGGCGCGATCCGCCGCGCCTTGCAGGCGCTGGTCGAGCACTACCCGGTGTACCGCACCTACATCAATGCCATCGGCCGCCCGGCCGAAGACGAACGGTTTTTCCAGCAGGCGCTGCTCGGCGCCCGGCAGACCTTGAGCGAGGCCGACTGGCCACTGCTCGACCAGCTCGAACAGTGGCTCGGCGGCCAACCCTGGCGCCGCCTGCCACCGGGCCGGCCGCGCAAGCACCTGCGCCACGCCTGCGTGCGCTTCCAGCAGCTGACCGCGCCCAGTGCGGCCAAGGCCGTCGAAGACACCGCCTTCTACCGCTCGGCGCGGTTGCTCTCGCGCAACGACGTGGGCTTCGAGGCGGAGCGTTTCAGTGCCCCGCCCGAACAGTTTCACAACGAGGCGCAGCGGCGCCTGCGCGACTTCCCCGACAACCTCCTGGCCACCGCCACCCACGACCACAAGCGCGGTGAAGACTGCCGCGCCCGGCTGGCCGTGCTGAGTGAGCGCGGGCCCTGGCTGGCGAGCCGCATCGAGCACTGGCGCGAGCTGGCGGCGCCGCTGCGTGAAGCCCTCGCCGACGGCCCGGCGCCGAGCCCAGGCGATGAAATGATGCTGTTGCAGACCCTGCTCGGCAGCTGGCCGCTGGACCTCGACCTGGACGATCAAACGGCCCTGCGCCGCTACGCCGAGCGCATCCGCCAGTGGCAGCAGAAGGCCCTGCGCGAGGCCAAGCTGCGCAGCGCCTGGAGCGCGCCCAACGAGGCGTACGAGCACAGCGCGGCGGCCTATGTCGATGGCCTCCTGCTCGACCGCGAGAACCAGCAACTGCGCAAATCCCTGGCCGATGCCGCGCAGCTGCTGGCCTGCCCCGGCGCGCTCAACGGGCTGGTGCAGTGCCTGCTGCGGATGACCTCGCCCGGCGTGCCCGACCTGTACCAAGGCAACGAGTACTGGGATCTGAGCCTGGTCGACCCAGACAACCGGCGGCCGGTCGACTACGCTTCGAGGCGGGCCAGCCTGGACGCCAGCACGCCGCTGGCCGAGCTGCTCGAACACTGGCGCGATGGGCGTATCAAGCAGGCGCTGATCGCCGAAGTGCTCGACTGCCGCCAGGCCCGCCCCGAACTGTTCCGCCGCGGCGACTACCTGCCGCTGAGCGTGCACGGCCGGCATGCCGACAAGGTGCTGGCGTTCGCCCGGCTTGGCGAGGGCGAGCGCGCCATCGTGGTGGTGCCGCGCCTGGCCAGCGAACTGCTGGGCAGTGCTTCGATACCGTTGATCCCGGCACATAACTGGGACGACACCCGGCTGGTCCTGCCGTTTGCCGAGTCACCTGCCAACTGGACTGGACTTTTCGCCAGCCGCGCGGTCAGCCCTTCTAGAGAGCTGCTGTTGAGCGCGGTATTAGCGGAGTCTCCGGTCAATCTGTTGATACAACAATCTTGAGCATCAGGAGCGTCATGATGAGTGTCGATGAAAAACGTATTCGCCAATTTGCCTATGAGATCTGGGAGTCAGAGGGGAAGCCTGCGGGGCAGGAAGACCGGCACTGGACGATGGCCCGCAAGCTAGCCGAAGCCGAGGCCTTGGCACCCAAGGCGGCGCCGCGCAAGAAAGCTGCGGCCAAGCCCAAGGCCGAGGCCCCGGCAAAGTCGGCGGCGCAACCGAAAAAAGCCGCCGCGCAGCCTAAGCCTGCGGCTAGCGCAGCTGAAAAACCTGCACCCGCGAAAAAGCCCCGAGCAGCCAAGAAGCCCGCTGCTGGCTAAGACGCTCCTGTTGTCGGCCTCATCGCGGGTAAACCCGCTCCTACAGGGATCGCAGTGAACCCTGTAGGAGCGGGTTTACCCGCGATGAGGCCTCAGCCAGCCCCCCTTCCCCCGGCCATCGAGGACTGCCATGAGCCCCCGCACCCCTAAGAAAACCCGCTCCGTCGCCCCGTCGCGGATTCGTGAAGGCATGCCCTTCCCCCTCGGCGCCACCTGGGACGGCCTTGGGGTCAATTTCGCCTTGTTCTCGGCCAACGCCACCAAGGTCGAGCTGTGCCTGTTCGACTCCAGCGGCGAGCAGGAGCTCGAACGCATCGAGCTGCCCGAGTACACCGACGAGATCTACCACGGCTACCTGCCCGACGCCCACCCAGGGCTGGTCTACGGCTACCGCGTGTACGGCCCGTACGAGCCGGAGAACGGCCACCGGTTCAACCCCAACAAGCTGCTCATCGACCCCTACGCCAAGCAACTGGTTGGCACCCTTAAATGGTCCGAGGCGTTGTTCGGCTACACCATCGGCCACCCCGACGGCGACCTTTCGTTCGACGAGCGCGACAGCGCGCCCTTCGTGCCCAAGTGCAAGGTCATCGACCCGGCCTTCACCTGGGGCCGCGACCAGCGCGTGCAGACCCCGTGGGAGCGCACCATCCTCTACGAGGCGCACACCCGCGGCATCAGCATGCGCCACCCCGCCGTGCCGGAAAAACTCCGTGGCACCTTCGCCGGCCTGGCCAACGACGACCTGCTCAAGCACATCAAGGACCTGGGCGTCTCGTCGATCGAGCTGCTGCCGATCCACGCCTTCGTCAACGACCAGCACCTGCTGCAAAAAGGCCTGAACAATTATTGGGGCTACAACAGCATCGCCTTTTTCGCGCCGCACCCGGCGTACCTCGCCAGCGGCAAGATCGCCGAGTTCAAGGAGATGGTCGCGCACCTGCACGACGCCAGCCTGGAGGTGATCCTCGACGTCGTCTACAACCACACCGCCGAGGGCAACGAGCAAGGCCCGACGCTGTCCATGCGCGGCATCGACAACGCCTCGTACTACCGCCTGATGCCCGATGACAAACGCTATTACATCAACGATTCCGGCACCGGCAACACCCTCGACCTGAGCCACCCGTGCGTGCTGCAGCTGGTGACCGATTCGTTGCGTTACTGGGCCGGCGAGATGCGCGTGGACGGTTTCCGCTTCGACCTGGCGACCATTCTTGGCCGCTACCATGACGGCTACGACGAGCGTCACAGCTTCCTCGTGGCCTGCCGCCAGGACCCGCTGCTGAGCCAGGTCAAGCTGATCGCCGAGCCTTGGGACTGCGGCCCGGGGGGTTACCAGGTGGGCAACTTCGCGCCCGGCTGGGCCGAGTGGAACGACCGTTTCCGCGACACCGTGCGCAGCTTCTGGAAAGGCGATGAAGGCCAGCTGGCCGACTTTGCCGCGCGCATGACCGCCTCCGGCGACATGTTCAACAACCGCGGCCGACGGCCCTACGCCTCGGTCAACTTCGTCACCGCCCACGACGGTTTCACCCTGCGCGACCTGGTTTCGTACAACAGCAAGCACAACGAAGACAACGACGAGAACAACCAGGACGGTACCGACAACAACCTGTCCTGGAACTGCGGCGCCGAAGGCCCCAGCGAAGACCCCGAGATCAATGCCCTGCGCATGCGCCAGATGCGCAACTTCTTCGCCACCCTGCTGCTCGCCCAGGGCACGCCGATGATCGTCGCCGGCGACGAGTTCAGCCGCACCCAGCACGGCAACAACAACGCCTATTGCCAGGACAGCGAGATCGGCTGGATCAACTGGGAGCTGGACGAGGACGGCAAGGAGCTGCTGACCTTCGTCAAGCGCCTGACCCGTTTGCGCCTGAAGTACCCGGTGCTGCGCCGCTCGCGTTTCCTGGTCGGCGACTACAACGAGGCGATCGGGGTCAAGGACGTCACCTGGCTAACGCCCGATGGCAGCGAAATGAGCGTCGAGCAATGGGAGGATCCGCATGGCCGCTGCCTGGGCATGCTGATCGACGGCCGCGCCCAGGTCAGCGGCATCGCCCGCCCCGGCTCGGAGGCGACCGTGCTGCTGATCGTCAACGCGCACCATGACGTGGTGCCGTTCCTGCTGCCGACGGTGCCCGAGGGCGAGTACTGGAGCTGCCTGGTGGACACCGACCGGCCACAGCTGCGCAAGCCGCAGCGGTTGGACTTCGAGTCGACGTTCGAGGTGACCGGGCGCTCGTTCCTGCTGCTGGTGTTGCAGCGCGAAGAGGAGTGAACCTGGGCTGGGAGGCTCGGTCTTAGTGTGTACCGATACTGAATCGGCAGGGGCACACTGAACCCTGTGGGAGCGGGTTCACCCGCGAAGACGTCAGCAGCGGCACTGTCAATGTCCGGCGAGGGCTTTGCCCTCGTTCGCGGGTAAACCCGCTCCCACAGGGTTGGCGCCACTCTCTGGCAATGAGCAAGACAGACAGGAGTCCACGTGGATCTCGAAGCCGGCAGTCAAGGTTTCGCCAGCGTCAGCCAAGCCCCCGCCGTCGATCGGCTGCGGGTGCTGACGGTGAATACGCACAAAGGCTTCACCGCCTTCAACCGGCGCTTCATCCTCCCGGAGTTGCGCGAAGCGGTGCGCAGCACCCAGGCCGACATCGTGTTTCTCCAGGAGGTGCTCGGCAGCCACGACCGGCATGCCGCGCGCTACCCGGGCTGGCCGCAGACCTCGCAGTACGAATTTCTCGCCGACAGCATGTGGAGCGACTTCGCCTACGGGCGCAACGCGGTCTACCCCGACGGCCACCACGGCAACGCGCTGCTGTCCAAATACCCGATCGTCGAACACCGCAACCTCGACGTGTCGATCACCGGCCCCGAGCGCCGCGGCCTGCTCCATTGCGTGCTCGACGTGCCGGGGCAACGCCCGGTGCACGCCATCTGCGTGCACCTGTCGCTGCTCGAAAGCCATCGCCAGCAACAGCTGCAACTGCTGCGCAAGCTGCTCGACGAACTGCCGGCGGATGAGCCGGTGATCATCGCCGGCGATTTCAACGACTGGAAGCTGCAGGGCAACCGTACCTTGCGCCTGCACAGCGACCTGCACGAAGCGTTCGAGCGCCACCATGGCCTGCTCGCGCGTACCTACCCGGCGCGCCTGCCGCTGTTGCGCCTGGACCGCATCTACCTGCGCAACGCGCAGAGCCACGCGCCGCAGATCCTCGGGCACAAGCCTTGGACGCACCTTTCCGACCATTTGCCACTGGCCGTCGAAGTGCGCCTCTAGCAATGATTCGGCATAGCCAGCACGCGGCAAATAGCGAACCCCGCTATCGACCGGTCATTTGATCGGCAATTCAACGCGTTAGCGTGTGCCACGCGCGCGCGACGGCCTGCGTGCAGTTTCTTGACGCGAGCGCCGTCCTCTCCTTAGCTGAGATGACTACCAGACGGAAAACGTCACGTCGGGCCTCTAGCTCGCGCCTTCCTGCGCGCTCCTGGAGGCCGTCGTGCTGGTTTGGGTCGCCCTCTGTTTTAGTCGTACAGCTCGTGACAACAGGCCAGGTCCTTGGCTGTACCACAAAAACAAAGGAGAACCGCCATGAAAAGAACTGCGCCCTCGCTGCGCCTCGACCATGTTCTCTACGCGGTTTCCACGTCGCTGCTCCTGGCAACCCCGGTGGAAACCTTCGCGTTCGACCTGCAGGAGGACGAGCCCTTCGCCAGCCTCCTGCAACAGCCGGCGATGCCCCAGCTGTCGCTTGACCCGGTCAGCGCCAGCGGCTTGAACCTGAACACCCTCAGCAGCTTTTCCGATCAGCTGAGTCAGCGCCACGGGCACGCGGCACCGGACCTGATCGCCAGCCAATGGGCGCAGTTTTTCCCGGGCATGCCGCAACCCGGCGCCCAGGCCCCCAACCAACTCGAAGCGCCGAGCCAGCAACTGGTGATCGGCCCTGACCTGTTCGTGCGTGAGTCGTCGGCGGGCAACGTGCACCGCGCCGGGGTGTTCGTCGGCCACAACAACCTGCAGACCTCGTTCAATGGCCTGCGCCCGTTGCTCGGCGACAAGCAACGCAATGCGGTCAACCTCAGCGGCGAGAGCCTGGGGGTGTACTGGAGCATGAGCAATGAACAGGGCTGGCACCTGGATGCGGTGGCCATGGGCACGCGCATCGACGTCAGTGGCCGCAACGAGGGCGGTCAGCGGCTGGACGACAGCGGGCATGCGATGACCTTCTCGCTGGAGGGCGGCTACCCGATCGGCCTGGGCGGCGGCTGGGTGATCGAGCCACAGGCGCAGTTGATCAACCAGCAGTTCTTCCCCGGCAGCCAGGTGCAGGAAGAGACCTTGCAGGCGTTCGACAGCCAGCCGAGCTGGAGCGGCCGGGTCGGTGCCAAGTTGAGCGGGCGCTATGAAGTGAGCGGGATGCCGATCGAACCCTACGTGCGGACCAACGTCTGGTACGACTTCAGCAATGCCGATGGGGTGCAGCTGGACCAGGTCGACAAGATCTCCAGCTCGCGCTATTCGACCACGGTGGAACTGGGCTTGGGGCTGGTGGCGCGGGTAGCGCCGAATGTGGCGCTGTTCGTCAGTGCCGATTACAGCAGCGACATGGATGGCAATGACCTGAACGGGTTGATTGGCAGCCTGGGTGTGAAGATGCGTTGGTAAGGGTTGAAATCAGTGTCGACTTCTTCGCGGGTAAACCCGCTCCCACAGGTTTTTGTGGAGGCCCAACAATTCGGGCCGTCCCGAAAACCCTGTGGGAGCGGGTTTACCCGCGAAAAAGCCACCACCGATCAGGCGGGCTTCATCACCAGAACCCCCAACGGCGGCAAGTTCAGGGCCAGCGACAACGGCTGGCCATGGCTGGCGATCGCCTCACTGGCCACCGCCCCCAGGTTGCCCACATTCGACCCGGCATACAGCTCGGCATCACTGTTGAGCAACTCCTGCCAGCGCTCGCCAAACGGCACGCCGATCCGATAGCCCTCACGCGGCACCGGGGTGAAGTTGGCCACCACCAGCAGCGGCTCCCCGGCACTGCTCCAGCGCAACCAGGCAAACACGCTGTTCTGCGCATCATCGCCGATCAACCACTGGAAGCCCTGCGGCAGACAGTCCTGCTCGTGCAGCGCCGGCACTTCGCGGTACAGGCGGTTGAGGTCGCTGACCAGGTTTTTTACGCCCTGGTGCTCGGAGTACTGCAACAGGTACCAGTCCAGCTGGTGGTCGTGGTTCCACTCACGCCACTGGCCGAACTCGCAGCCCATGAACAGCAGCTTCTTGCCCGGGTGGGTCCACATGAACGTCAGGTACGCGCGCAGGTTGGCGAACTTCTGCCAGCGATCACCCGGCATCTTGTCGATCAGCGAGTGCTTGCCGTGCACCACTTCATCGTGCGAGATCGGCAGGATGAAGTGCTCGGAGTAGGCGTAAATCAGGCCGAAGCTCATCTCGTTGTGGTGGTGCGTGCGGTGCACCGGGTCGTTCTGGATGTAATGCAGGGTGTCGTGCATCCAGCCCATGTTCCACTTGTAATCGAAGCCCAGGCCGCCCTGCTGGGTCGGCTGGCTGACGCCAGGCCAGGCGGTCGACTCTTCGGCGATCACCAGCGCACCCGGCGCTTCATGGGCGACGATGCCGTTGAGGTGACGCAGGAAGTCGATCGCTTCGAGGTTCTCGCGCCCGCCATGGCGATTGGGCACCCACTCGCCTGATTTGCGCGAGTAGTCGCGGTAGAGCATCGAGGCCACCGCATCGACGCGCAGGCCATCGATATGGAAGTGCTTGAGCCAATGCAGCGCCGAGGCCAGCATGAAGCCGCGCACCTCGTTGCGGCCGAGGTTGTAGATCAGCGTGTTCCAGTCCTGGTGGAAGCCCTCCAGGGGGTTTTCGTATTCGTACAGGGCAGTGCCGTCGAAGCGCGCCAGGCCGTGTTCATCGGTCGGGAAATGCGCCGGTACCCAGTCCAGGATCACGCCGATGCCGCCCTGGTGACAGGCGTCGATAAAGGCGGCGAAGTCTTCGGCGGTGCCATAGCGCGAGGTCGGGGCGAACAGCGACAGCGGCTGGTAACCCCACGAGCCGCCGAACGGGTGCTCCATGATCGGCAGCATCTCGATGTGGGTAAAGCCCAGCTCCTGCACATACGGCACCAGCCGCTCGGCCAGTTCGCGCCAGTTGTAGAAGCGCGCGACATCACCGCCATCGTCCAGCTCGCAGCGCCACGAGCCGACGTGCAGCTCGTAGATCGACAGCGGTGCGTTGTAGGCGTGGCGCTCGGCGCGCTGCTCCATCCACTGCTGGTCGCGCCATTCGTGCGCGAGCGGGCCGGCGACCTTGGACGCGGTGCTCGGTGGCAGCTCGGTGGCACGCGCCAGCGGGTCGGCCTTGAGCGGCAGCACGCCGTCGCGGCCGAGCACTTCGAACTTGTACGCTTCGCCCACACCCAGGCGCGGCACGAACAGCTCCCAGACCCCGGCGTTGTGACGCAGGCGCATGGGGTGGCGGCGGCCGTCCCAGTTGTTGAAGCCACCGACCACCGACACCCGCCGGGCATTCGGCGCCCACACCGAGAACAGCACGCCGTCGATGCCGTCGACCTGCACCGGCTGCGCGCCGAAGCGCCCGGCCAGGTCGCGGTGGTTGCCCTCGGCGAACAGGTACATGTCCATCTCGCCCAGTTGCGGGCCGAAGCTGTAGGGGTCTTCGGTGACCTGCTCGCCGCCGGCCCAGGCGATCTGCAGCTGGTACGCCTGGGCGTGCTCCAGGTGCGCGCTGAACAAGCCCGGCAGGCTGCCCTGCTGCATCTCGACCAGCACACTGCCGTCATGCCGTGCCAGCAGCCTGGCACTCAGTGCGCCGGGCAGAAATGCCCGGACGAACAGGCCGCCCGCACCATCCGGGTGCGGGCCGAGCACGGCAAATGGGTCGGCGTGCTCGGCGCGGGCCAGGGCGTCGATGTCCCGTTGCCGAAGTCCGCCGTTATCACGCGTGGTTGCGTTCATCTATGACTCTCCCCAGGTACTGATCAGTCCATGCAAGCCATGCAAAGGCACGGCCAGCCACGTCGGCCGGTTCTCAGCTTCATACGTGATTTCGTAAGCGGCTTTTTCCAGGCAGAACAGTTCCAATGCGGCGCGCTCGCCCTCGGCCTGTTGCCAGGCATGGGGCATGGCGGCGGTGGCCAGGCCATAGGCTTCGACGAAGGCGTGGCGCGACTGGTGCAGGTACTGCCGGGCAACCCGCTGGCGAGCCTGGCGCGCCGCGTCGGAGAGGTCTACCGCCGAGGCGCTGCGCAGGATCATCGCAGCAGCATAGTCGAAGGATCGCAACACGCCGCTGACATCCTTGTACGGACTGTGCTTGGCCCGACGTTCGTCGAGCGGGCGCGAAGGCTCGCCCTCGAAATCGATCAGGTAGGCATCGCCCTGGACCACCAGCACCTGGCCCAGGTGGAGGTCACCGTGGACCCGCATCAACAGCCCGCCGGCGGCCTGCCGGGCCAGGTTGTCGACGTGCTTGGCGAGGCCATCGCGCTGTTCCTGCAGGTCATCGACCAGGGCCTGGCTGTCGCTGTCGAGGCTGTCGCGGTGCTGCGCCAGGAGGTCGAGGGCGTGGCTCAGCTCGGCGCTGATCTGCCGGCTCCAGCGGCTGCTGTCGTCGGCGCTGCTGGTGCGCGGGGTGAAGGCCGAATCGTCGCTCGGCGCGGCCAGCAGCAGGTGCATTTCGCCCAGGCGCTGGCCGAGCAAGGTGGCAAAGCCATTGAGTTCGGCGAGGGCGTCGGTGTGCGCTTCGGGGTTCTGCCCGTCGGGCTCCATTTCGTCGCGGATCGCCCGTTCCAGGGTGTTCTGGGTCCAGGCCCAGGCATCGCCCTGGTTGCTCAGGTAGCCCTGGGCGATCATCAGCAGGTGCGCGTGATCCTGGCTGTCGACCCGGCTGACCCAGGCCAGCAGCGGCGAGATGTTGGCAAAGCCGGCGGCGGTCAGGTAGGCGCTCATTTCCAGCTCCGGATGGACGCCTGGGTTGACCCGACGGATCAGCTTGAGCACCACCCGGTCGGCGATCACCACCGAGCTGTTGGACTGCTCGGCACCGAGGTAACGCACCTCGCTGTCTTCGTTGAGCTCGAGCGGCGCCAGCAAGTCGGTGCTTTCGAAGCGCAGTTCACCGGCGCTGCTGGGCAGCCGCGTGCCGTCCTGGCAGTTGCGCAGGACCGCGCGAATGAACGGCTCGAGGACAAAGGCGTCGGTGATCAACCCGACCTGACGGCCGCGACGCACCCGCGACAGGGCCAATTGCTGCGGCAGCGCGGTGTTGATCTGCTCTTCCGGCAGGAAGCCGAATGGCAACTGGTAATAATTGGCGACACCGTCACTGATGACTTCCAGCTCACTGAGCAGCACCGGCGTGGTCGCCGTGGCCAGGCGCACGCCATAGCGCAGGCGAACCTGGTCGAGCGGCCCTTCCTTGCCGGCGAACCAACGGCGCTTGGGCAGGTACTGCGGCAGGATGGCGTCTTGCAGCGCGTCGATGGCCGGGGCTTCGAGCAGTTCTTCCATGCGCTTGCGCAGCACCAGCGTGGTCAGCTCGGGCAGGCCTTCGGTGGGCTCGACGTGCCAGCTCGGCATGCGGTCGCGCGCGGCCAGGACGAACCAGTAGAAGCCATACGGCGCCAGGGTCAGCAGGAACGGCAACTGGCCGATCGGCGGGAAGGCGCTGCCGCCGAGCATCTCCACCGGCACCTTGTCGGCGTACTGCGAAAGCTCCAGCTCAGCCGCCTGGGCCGCACGCGAAACGTTGGCGACGCAGAGGATGATTTCAGTGTTGCCCTCGCCATCGGTGTACTCGCGAATGTAGGCGAGGATGCGCCGGTTGCTCGGCGTGAGCATTTTCAGCGTGCCGCGGCCAAAGGCCTTCTGCTGGTTGCGCACCGCCAGCAGGCGGCGGTTCCAGTTGAGCAGCGAATGCGGGTCGTGCGACTGCGCTTCGACGTTGACCGTCTGGTAGCCGTACAGCGGGTCCATGATCGGTGGCAGCACCAGGCGCTGCGGGTCGGCGCGCGAGAAACCGCCGTTGCGGTCCGGCGACCACTGCATCGGCGTGCGCACGCCGTCGCGGTCGCCCAGGTAGATGTTGTCGCCCATGCCCAGTTCGTCGCCGTAGTACAGGGTCGGCGTGCCGGGCATCGACAGCAGCAGGCTGGTGAGCAGCTCGATGCGCCGACGGTCACGCTGCAGCAACGGGGCCAGGCGCCGGCGGATGCCCAGGTTGATGCGCGCGCGGCGGTCCTCGGCGTAGTAGTTCCAGAGGTAGTCGCGCTCGCGGTCGGTGACCATCTCCAGGGTCAGCTCATCGTGGTTGCGCAAGAAGATCGCCCACTGGCAGTTGGCCGGGATCTCGGGGGTCTGGCGCAGGATGTCGGTGATCGGGAAGCGGTCTTCCATGGCCAGGGCCATGTACATGCGCGGCATCAGCGGGAAGTGGAAGGCCATGTGGCATTCGT
The DNA here is from genome assembly GCF_900536025.1 of Pseudomonas reidholzensis. Lineage (GTDB taxonomy): Bacteria > Pseudomonadota > Gammaproteobacteria > Pseudomonadales > Pseudomonadaceae > Aquipseudomonas > Aquipseudomonas reidholzensis. The sequence continues at coordinate 469,140 of NZ_UNOZ01000013.1, read as the reverse complement.
CGCCCTCGCCTTCGCCGAAGTACGGCCGGGTGTCTTCGGGCCACTGGTTGGCCTCGGCCAGGAGCATGCGGTCGGGGTAATGGGCGTCGAGGTCGGCGCGGATCGCCTTGAGCACCGCGTGGGTCTCGGGCAGGTTCTCGTTGTTGGTGCCGTCGCGCTCGATCAGGTACGGGATGGCATCCAGGCGCAGGCCGTCGACACCGATGTCGAGCCAGTAGCGCATGACCTCGATGACCGCCTTGAGCACCTGCGGGTTGTCGAAATTGAGGTCTGGCTGGTGGGAATAGAAACGGTGCCAGAAGTACTGGCCGGCGACCGGGTCCCAGGTCCAGTTGGACTTCTCGGTGTCGAGAAAGATGATCCGCGTGCCGTCGTACTTCTGGTCGTCATCCGACCACACGTAGAAGTCACGGGCCTTGCTGCCGCGCTTGGCGTGGCGGGCGCGCTGGAACCACGGGTGCTGGTCGGAGGTGTGGTTGATGACCAGCTCGGTGATCACCCGCAGGCCGCGCTTGTGCGCCTCGGCGATGAAGCGCTTGGCGTCGGCCATGCTGCCGTAGTCGCTGTGCACGGCCTTGTACTCGGCGATGTCGTAGCCGTCGTCGCGCCGTGGCGAGGGGTAGAACGGCAACAGCCAGAGGGTGTTGACGCCGAGCTCGGCAATGTAGTCGAGCTTGCTGATCAGGCCGGCAAAATCGCCGATGCCGTCGTTGTTGGAATCGAAGAAGGACTTGATGTGCAGCTGATAGATCACCGCGTCCTTGTACCACAGCGGGTCATCGATAAAGGCTGCCGGGCGGGAACGCTTGGCCATGTGCGACTCCTTTCAAATTTTCATAAGCCTTGAGTGAGCGAGTGATCTGTAGGGGCGGGTTCACCCGCGAAAAGAACACCGCGGTGGATGGCAAGGGCTGCGCCCTTGTTCGCGGGTGAACCCGCTCCCACAGGAGGTACGTCGCTCTAACGGGCCCTTTCTATGCGCCAGATACCAAACGGCTGATAATCGGGGTCGATGCGCATCGATTGGGTCTTGCCGTGCCAGGTCCAGCGGTGGCCGTTCATCAGGTCTTCGCCCAGGGTGTCGGCGTCGTCGTCCAGGCCCAGCTCCCACAACGGCAACTCGAAACTCGCCTCCTGCACGTTGTGCGGGTCGAGGCTGATGGCCACCAGGATGAAGTTGTCGCGCTCGGGCGTGCGCTTGGCGAAATAGAGGATGTTGTCGTTCCAGCAATTGAAGAACGCCACCCCCAGGTGCGTCTGCAAGGCGCGGTTCTGCCGGCGGATGCGGTTGAGCTGGGCGATCTCGGCAATGATGTTGCCGGGCGCGCTGAAGTCGCGCGGGCGGATCTCGTACTTCTCTGAATCCAGATACTCCTCCTTGCCCGGGATCGCCGCGCCTTCGCACAGCTCAAAGCCTGAATACATGCCCCACAGCCCAGAGCCCATGGTCGCCAGCGCGGCGCGGATGAGGAAGCCGGCGCGGCCGTTGGTCTGCAGGAAGAACGGGTTGATGTCCGGCGTATTGACGAAGAAATTCGGCCGGTAGCACTGACTCCACGGCGGCTGGTTGAGTTCTTCGAAATACTCCCGCAGCTCCTGCTTGGTGTTGCGCCAGGTGAAGTAGGTGTAGCTCTGCGCATAGCCGACCTTGCCCAGCCGCGCCATCATCGCCGGCTTGGTGAAGGCCTCGGCGAGAAAGATCACCTCCGGGTGCTGGCTGCGCACATTGGCGATCAACCATTGCCAGAACGGCAGCGGCTTGGTGTGCGGGTTGTCAACGCGGAAGGTCTTCACGCCCTCCTCGACCCAGCCGACCACCACATCGCGCAGCGCCAGCCACAGCGAGGGCACGGCCTCGGCGGCATAGAAGTCGACGTTGACGATGTCCTGGTATTTTTTCGGCGGGTTCTCGGCATAGCGGATGGTGCCGTCGGGGCGCCAGCTGAACCAGCCGGGGTGTTCGACCAGCCAGGGATGGTCTTGCGAGCACTGAATGGCGAAGTCGAGGGCGATCTCCAGGCCGTGTTCAGCGGCGGCGGCCACCAACCGGCGGAAATCCTCGCGGCTGCCCAGTTCAGGGTGAATGGCGTCGTGGCCGCCTTCGGCGCTGCCGATGGCGTACGGGCTGCCCGGATCGCTCGGCTCGGCCTGCAAGGCATTGTTGCGGCCCTTGCGGTGCTGCTTGCCGATCGGGTGGATCGGCGGGAAGTACAGCACGTCGAAGCCCATGTCGCGGATCATCGGCAGGCGCTGGTGCACGTCGTTGAAGGTGCCGTGGCGTGCCGGGTCATCGGTGATCGAGCGCGGGAACAGCTCGTACCAGCTGGCGAACAACGCCGCCGGGCGATCGACGTCGAGCGGGAATTCGATGCTGCGGGTGAGGTAGCTGCGGTGCTCGGCCTCGGCCATCAGGCGGGCGGTTTCAGGGGCCATCAGCAGCGCCACCTGATCGTCCTGAGCCAGCTCGGGCAGGCGTGCCTGCACGGCCAGGATCTGGTCGCGCAGCGCGCCTTCACTGCGTTGCGCCCCTTTGCCCAGCAACAACCTGCCCTCCTCCAGCTCGAGGGTCACCTCGACGCCGGCGTGGTACTTCTTCTCCAGGTCGTGGCAATAGGTGGCGAACGGGTCGATCCAGGCTTCGAGGCTGAACAGGTGCAGGCCCAGCTCGCTGGGGGTGAACTCAGCCAGCCACAGGTCGTTGCCGGCCGCCTGCATGGGCACGCCATGCCAATGCCGGCTGTGCGCGACGCGCCAGTGCAGGACCACCATCAGTTGATCGTGACCGTCGCCGTAGACCTTGCTGCTGACCTGCACCGGCTGGCCGCTGACGGCCTTGGCGGCGAAGGTACCGCCGTCGAGCACGGGCGCGGTGTCCTCGATCACCAGCCGTGGCGCCAGCAGCGCCTGAGACAGGCTGATGGCCTGGTCGGGGTGGTCATTGGCCATGGGCACGCTTTCGAAGGGCTCGTTACGAGACATCGGACCTTGCTCCCTGTTGGCTTGTGGCGGTAAGGGTTCAGAGCCGGTGACACGCAGCGGGTTCAAAAAAATTGAGCGAATGGCGCAGCCCCGGATCAAAGCCACTACCACCTTCTCAACACCCGAAGCGAGGTCAGGCCATGAACATTCCCATTCCACCGGAGACACCCGATCCGAACATCGACGACCCGAGCCTCCCGCCGCCGGTGCCCGAACAGGACCCGGACGAGCTGCCGATCAAGCCGACGATGCCACCGACCGTGGGCGACCCGCCGAGTCAGGAGCCGCCGGTGAAAGCCTAAGGATAGCCAACTCACCTGATATTTCTGCCAGTAGTGACGGCCGCGGCATGTTCCTAGACTGGTGTCCCCCTGTTACGCAGGGGGACACCGAAAACAAGGAGCACGGGCATGTCATCCAGCAAGCAATTCTTCTACTGCGGTCGACAGTTGGTCCATTCACTGCAAGTTCAAGATAGCCAGCGTTTTTTTCGTCAGGGCCAGCGCCCTCTTGCTGGCATCAGCCAGTCACCTGACAGACGGGACAGTACGCTTGTCTATACCGATCCAGGTAACTCAGTACTAGGCGCCCACCTCAGGCAGCAAATAAATGCGCTTGACTACACCGCCTATGGATACTGCGAACCACCGACCAGTGCAGCCGCCCTATTAGCTTTTAACGGAGAGCTGCTGGATACCCACGCACACTTCTACCTGCTGGGGCAAGGACGTCGCGCCTACAACCCTGCCGTGATGAGATTCAATTCTCCTGACAGCTTGAGCCCCTTCAGACAAGGCGGCGTGAATGCCTATGCCTACTGTCATGGAGACCCCATTAACTACGCTGACCCACTAGGTACCTCCATCATTGGTCGAATGACGTCTGCATTTGAGCGCGGATTGAAAAACTTAGGTACAAGAGGCTTGCGAAACAGAATTAATCAGTATGACAACGGTGCCGCAGTGACGCATGCCGGCGCCCGTCTAGGATCTGACCGCAGGGAAGCAACATCTATAATCAACAGCTACGAAGGTGTTGAAATGATTCACCGCATGGACAGGGTGGAGCCAGATCTATACACGCATCCCGCCCTGAATTACCCGCAATCCTCGTTGATGGAAATGCACAACAGCATCAAAAAAATAGGCTTAGAACCCAATCCGGCAACGTCAAAATGGCTAACTGACATGTCGCGAAACGCAACGATGAAACACCATGACGCAATTATGGCCGGCCGTCACTCAAACTACCTAGACGACACGAGACTTTCACTTGACGACACTTATAAAGTAATGATTTTTGACCACCGTATTATGAACGCCCGCTACTTACCCAACCCACGAAGAACACCTGAAAGCCTCAGCAAAGACTTCATATTCCGCCGTGACGTAAGCATCATTAGACAAGGCATGTTGGCTGATTATGACCCTAATCTCGATAGGGTTTTAGATGATCTTCGGGCTAGTGGCTTAAGGTGAAGCACGCACCGGGAACTTTAGGGCGCAGTTGCGTTAGCGCAGCCCCGCGATCAGGTCGGCATTATCAGCAGACGCTCATCCAGGATCGGCCCCGCCAACACCTCGATACTGATCTCCCGCATGCGAAACTTCTGCACCTTGCCGGTCACCGTCATCGGAAACTCATCGACGAAGCGGTAATGCCGCGGCACCTTGAAATGCGCGATCCGTGCCTTGCACCAAGCCTGCAGCTCCTCGGCCAACGCGCTGTGCCCCGGGTGCGACTTGATCCAGGCCACCACCTGATATTTCCGCCAGTAGTGACGGCCGCGGGATGTTCCTAGAATGGTTTCTCCCTGTGGCACAGGGGCAAACCGGTCCTGGCCCTAATTCAGGGCGATACTCAGCAGACAGCAGGGAAGTCAGGCAGATGAAGACAGCGCGCTATTTCTATCGCAACTCAGACTTGATAACGACCGTCGAACCGCTGCACAGCGCCACGCGCTTCAGTCATGGAGCGCAGGTCATGGCATCTGTCACCCGCCCTGGTGATCAAGAAAATACCGAGCTGGTCTGCACGGACGCACAGCGGTCACCCCTGAACGGCGCGTCGCGCGCCGGCTTGCGCTCGATGCAGTTCGCCGCCTACGGATACACAGCGCCGAGCACCCTGCCAGTCGGGTTCAAAGGTGAACGTCTCGATCCGATCACCACGCACTATTTACTCGGCAGGGGTTACCGCGCCTACAACCCGGTATTGATGAGGTTCAACAGCCCTGACGGGGACAGCCCTTTCGATAAAGGTGGCTTGAATACTTATGCGTTTGTATTGGGCGACCCGGTCAACTTCAGTGACCCTAGTGGACACGGCATTGGCCCATTCATTAGCCCGCAACTTCGAACAACTCGCCCATATGTTACGTTCGGAAAACCCAGGACCATCAATCCGCAACTCAAATCTATTATTGTCACGCAGGGTCAAGAGGTTGGAAAGCCCGGGTACGACATGACGACTATCGTCGGTCACGGCACCGGATCTACCGTGGGCGGCTTGACACCGGAGCAACTTCTAAAAGGACTCAAAAAGGAAGGCATAGCCCTGGAAAGCGGACCGATTCACCTAGTCTCCTGTTATGGCGGGGCCACCGCGATGTCAGGGGATAGTCGCTTCCCAGCGACAGCGTTTGGCCAGACACTCTCCAACATGACAAACAAACCAGTCATCACCTACCAGAGCAAAATAATTAACACAAAAACGCCACACCCCACGTCGCCTACGGTGGAGATAAATCTGTTGCCCGATCAATACCTCGATGCAGAACCCGTCACCTTTTATCCGGAGACCCACCGTTCAACTACATCCATGAAAGGGTTACTCAAGCAGTTAACAGGCATTCGAACGAAAAAATAGAGGTACCCGTGTAGCCTATCAATCCACCACCCACGGTTGCCCCCGAACCAGCGCGCGGGCGATCGACCCCGACAGACTAAATCGGGCGCTCCCCGAGTTCTTCGATACTGATCTCGCGCATGCGAAACTTCTGCACCTTGCCGGTCACCGTCATCGGAAACTCATCGACGAAGCGGTAATGCCGCGGCACCTTGAAATGCGCGATGCGTGCCTTGCACCAGGCCTGCAGCTCCTCGGCCGACGCGCTGTGCCCGGGGTGCAACTTGATCCAGGCCACCACCTCTTCACCGTACTTACTGCACGGAATGCCGATCACCTGCGCATCGGCCACGGCCGGATGGGTGTAGAAAAACTCCTCCAGCTCGCGCGGATAGATGTTCTCACCGCCGCGAATGATCATGTCCTTGTTGCGCCCGACAATCCGCACATAGCCCTGCTCATCCATCACCGCCAGGTCGCCGGTGTGCATCCAGCGCGCCGGGTCGATGGCATCGACGGTCGCCTCGGGGTTGTTCCAGTAACCTAGCATCACGCTGTAGCCACGGGTGCACAGCTCACCGATCTGGCCACGGGCAACGATGCAGCCGTCGGCGTCGATCAGCTTGGTTTCCAGCTGCGGCTGGGTGCGGCCGACGGTGGTCACGCGCAGCTCCAGCTCGTCATCCGGGCCGGTCTGCAGCGACACCGGGCTGGTCTCGGTCATGCCGTAGGCAATCTGCACCTCGGCCATGTGCATCTGCTCGATGACCCGGCGCATCACCTCGATCGGGCAGGTGGCGCCCGCCATGATGCCGCTGCGCAGCGACGACAGGTCGAGGTGCTGGCGGGCCGGATGATCGAGCATGGCGATGAACATGGTCGGCACGCCATAGAGGATGCTCGCGCGCTCTTCGGCCACAGCGCGCAGGGTCAGCTCGGGGTCGAAGGCGTCGTTGGGGTAGATCATCGTGCTGCCATGGGTGATGCAGCCGAGGTTGGCCATGACCATGCCGAAGCAGTGGTACAGCGGCACCGGGATCACCATGCGGTCGCGGTCGCTCAGGCCAAGGCTCTCGCCGACCATCCAGCCATTGTTGAGGATGTTGTAGTGACTCAGGGTGGCGCCCTTGGGCGCACCGGTGGTGCCGGAGGTGTACTGGATGTTCACCGGGTGATCGAACTGCAGGCTGCGCTGGCGAGCCAGATAGGCGGCGGGGTCGGTCTGCCCTGTCCGCTCGGCCAGTTGCCGCCAAGGCAGAAAACCGCTGGGCGGCTGCTCGGCCAGGCTGATCACCCCGCGCAGCTCGGGCAGTGTCTCGCTTGCCCACGTGCCCGGTGCCTGATCGGCCAGGCCCGGCACCAGCTCGATGAGCATGGCGTGGTAGTCCGAAGCCTTGAACGCATCGGCGCAGACCAGCCAGCGGCAGCCGGACTGGCGCAGCACATAGTCCAGCTCGGCGACCCGGTAAGCCGGGTTGATGTTGACCAGGATCGCGCCGACCTTGGCGCTGGCCAGTTGCAGGATGCACCACTGGGCGCAGTTGGGTGCCCAGATGCCTACCCGATCACCGCACTCGACGCCCAGCGCCATCAGCGCGCGGGCATGCTGGTCGACCTCCTCGGCCAATTGCCGCCAGGTGTAGTGCAGGCCTTGGTGACGGACGACCAGCGCTTCGCCGTCCGCGCAGCGGGCCACCGTGGCGTCGAAGGCCTGGCCGATGGTCTGCTCGAGCAATGGCCTGACCTGGGGGCCGCGGGTGTAGCTTGGTTGGCTCATGAGTATCCCTTCTTGTGGTTGTTCTGGGCATGACTGAAGCAAGCGATGGATACTCTGGCTCAGATTAACGTTAACGTAAAGGTCATGGGTGCATTGACAGCCTCGAAGTGCAGGTTTACGTTAACGTAAAGGTTAGATAAAGACCGCGCACAGGGTCCGCTGCAAGCCCCATGAGCTACGGTGTAATCCACATTTCAAGAACAAGAAGGTGCCTCCATGCATTACCCGTCCCTGAACTTCGCCCTCGGCGAAACCATCGACATGCTCCGCGACCAGGTCCGCACCTTCGTCGCCGACGAACTGGCCCCGCGCGCCGCGCAGATCGACCACGACAACCTGTTCCCCGCCGACATGTGGCGCAAGTTCGGTGACATGGGCCTGCTCGGCGTCACCGTCGCCGAAGAATACGGCGGTGCCGGCCTCGGCTACCTGGCCCACGTGGTGGCGATGGAAGAGATCAGCCGCGGCTCGGCCTCGGTCGCCCTCTCCTACGGTGCGCACTCCAACCTCTGCGTCAACCAGATCAACCGCAACGGCAGCCACGCACAGAAACTAAAGTACCTGCCCAAGCTGATCAGCGGCGAGCACATCGGCGCCCTGGCCATGAGTGAGCCCAACGCCGGCTCCGACGTGGTATCGATGAAGCTGCGCGCCGAGCTGCGTGGCGACCATTACGTGCTCAACGGCAGCAAGACCTGGATCACCAACGGCCCCGACGCCAACACCTACGTGATCTACGCCAAGACCGACCTGGACAAGGGCGCCCATGGCATCACCGCGTTCATCGTCGAGCGCGACTGGAAAGGCTTCAGCCGCAGCAACAAGTTCGACAAGCTCGGCATGCGCGGCTCGAACACCTGCGAGCTGTTTTTCGATGACGTCGAAGTGCCGCAGGAGAACATCCTCGGCCAGCTCAACGGCGGCGTGCGGGTACTGATGAGCGGCCTCGACTACGAACGCGTGGTGCTGGCCGGCGGCCCGACCGGGATCATGCAGGCGTGCATGGACCTGGTGGTGCCGTATATCCACGACCGCAAGCAGTTTGGGCAGAGCATCGGCGAGTTCCAGCTGATCCAGGGCAAGATCGCCGACATGTACACCCAGCTCAACGCCAGCCGCGCCTACCTGTATGCGGTGGCCCAGGCCTGCGACCGGGGCGAGACGACCCGCAAGGACGCCGCCGGGGTGATCCTCTACAGCGCCGAGCGCGCCACCCAGATGGCCCTCGAGGCGATCCAGATCCTGGGCGGCAACGGCTATATCAACGAATTCCCGGCGGGCCGCCTGCTGCGCGATGCCAAGCTGTACGAAATCGGCGCCGGCACCAGCGAGATCCGCCGGATGCTGATCGGCCGCGAACTGTTCAACGAAACCCGCTGAGCACAAGGAACTGGCGCCAATGGCTACCCTGCACACCCAGATCAACCCACGCTCGGCGGAGTTCGCCGTCAATGCCGCGGCCATGCTCGAACAGGTCCAGGCCCTGCGCTCGCTGCTCGCGCAGGTCAGCCAGGGCGGCGGGCCCAAGGCTCAGGAGCGCCACACCTCGCGTGGCAAGCTGCTGCCGCGCGAGCGCATCGACCGCCTGCTCGACGCCGGCTCGGCGTTTCTCGAAATCGGCCAACTGGCCGCCCATGAGGTGTATGGCGAAGACGTGCCCGCCGCCGGGGTGATCGCCGGCATCGGCCGGGTCGAAGGCGTCGAGTGCATGATCGTGGCCAACGACGCCACGGTCAAAGGCGGCTCGTATTACCCGCTGACGGTGAAAAAACACCTGCGCGCACAGACCATCGCCCTGCAGAACCGCCTGCCGTGCATCTACCTGGTGGACTCTGGCGGCGCCAACCTGCCACGCCAGGACGAAGTGTTCCCGGACCGCGAGCACTTTGGCCGGATCTTCTTCAACCAGGCCAACATGAGCGCCCTGGGCATCCCGCAGATCGCCGTGGTGATGGGCTCGTGCACCGCCGGTGGCGCCTACGTGCCGGCCATGGCGGACGAGGCGATCATGGTCCGCCAGCAGGCGACCATCTTTCTCGCCGGCCCGCCGCTGGTCAAAGCGGCCACTGGCGAAGTGGTCAGCGCCGAAGACCTCGGCGGCGCCGACGTGCACTGCCGCATCAGTGGCGTCGCCGACCACTATGCCGACAACGACGAGCACGCCCTGGCCCTGGCCCGGCGCAGCGTCGCCAACCTCAACTGGCACAAGCTCGGCACCCTGCAGCAGCAGGCCGCGATGGCGCCGCTGCATGCCACTGATGAGCTTTACGGCGTAGTGCCGGCCGACGCCAAGCAGCCGTTCGATGTGCGCGAGGTGATCGCGCGCCTGGTCGACGGCTCGGTGTTCGATGAATTCAAGGCGCTGTTCGGCACCACGTTGGTGTGCGGCTTCGCCCACCTGCACGGCTACCCGGTGGCGATCCTGGCCAACAACGGCATCCTCTTCGCCGAAGCCGCGCAAAAAGGCGCGCACTTCATCGAACTGGCCTGCCAGCGCGGGATCCCGCTGCTGTTCCTGCAGAACATCACCGGCTTCATGGTCGGCAAGAAATACGAAGAAGGGGGCATCGCCAAGCACGGTGCCAAGCTGGTGACGGCGGTGGCCTGCGCCCAGGTGCCGAAGTTCACGGTGATCATCGGCGGCAGCTTTGGTGCCGGCAACTACGGCATGTGCGGCCGCGCCTACGACCCGCGCTTCCTGTGGATGTGGCCCAACGCGCGGATCGGCGTGATGGGCGCCGAGCAGGCCGCCGGGGTGCTGGCGCAGGTCAAGCGCGAACAGAGCGAGCGCAGTGGCCAGGTGTTCAGCGCCGACGACGAAGCGCGGCTCAAGCAGCCAATCCTCGACCAGTACGAGCGCCAGGGCCACCCCTACTATTCCAGCGCCCGGCTGTGGGACGACGGCGTCATCGACCCGGCACAAACCCGCGACGTGCTCGGCCTGGCGTTGTCCGCCGCGCTGAACGCCCCGATCGAACAGAGCCGCTTCGGCATCTTCCGGATGTGACCCCATGAGCGAATTCAGCACCCTTGAACTGATCAAGGACCCTCGCGGCTTCGCCACCTTGTGGTTGAATCGTGCAGACAAGAACAACGCCTTCAATGCGCAGATGATCCGTGAACTGATCGTCGCCATCGACCAGCTCGGCGCCGACGCCAGCCTGCGCTTCGTGCTGCTGCGCGGCCGTGGCCGGCACTTCAGCGCCGGCGCCGACCTGGCCTGGATGCAGCAGTCCGCGCAGCTCGACTTCCACACCAACCTGGACGACGCCCACGAGCTCGGCGACTTGATGTACAACCTGCACAACCTCAAGCTGCCGACCCTGGCGGTGGTGCACGGCGCGGCCTTTGGCGGTGCGCTGGGGTTGATCAGTTGCTGCGACATGGCCATCGGCAGCGAAGACGCCCAGCTGTGCCTGTCGGAAGTGCGCATCGGCCTGGCCCCGGCGGTGATCAGCCCGTTCGTGGTCAAGGCCATCGGCGAACGCGCCGCGCGCCGCTACGCGCTCACCGCCGAACGTTTCAGCGGCCTGCGCGCACGTGAGCTGGGCCTGCTGGCTGAGGCCTATCCTGCCGCCGAGCTCGACCAGCAGGTCGCGGCCTGGGTCGACAACCTGCTGCTGAACAGCCCGCAAGCCCTGCGCGCCAGCAAGGAGCTGCTGCGCGAGGTGGGCCACGGCGAACTGACCCCGGCCGTGCGCCGCTACTGTGAAAACAGCATTGCGCGCATCCGCGTCAGCCCTGAAGGCCAGGAAGGCCTGCGCGCCTTTCTGGAAAAACGCCGGCCCGCCTGGCAAGACTTTGACAAGGAGCCGCGCCCATGAGCCACCCCACGCTGACCACCCTGCTGGTCGCCAACCGCGGTGAAATCGCCTGCCGGGTCATGCGCACGGCCAAGGCCATGGGCCTCACCACGGTTGCCGTGCACAGCGCCATCGACCGCGAGGCGCGCCATGCTCGCGAGGCCGATACCCGTATCGACCTTGGCGGCAGCAAGGCGGCCGAGAGCTACCTGGACATCGCCAAGCTGCTGGCGGCGGCCAAGGCCAGCGGCGCCCAGGCGATTCATCCGGGCTATGGCTTTCTCTCCGAGAACGCCGGCTTTGCCCGGGCCATCGAACAGGCCGGGCTGATCTTCCTCGGCCCGCCGGCCAGCGCCATCGACGCGATGGGCAGCAAGTCGGCGGCCAAGGCACTGATGGAAACCGCCGGGGTGCCCTTGGTGCCGGGCTATCACGGCGACGCCCAGGACCTCGACACCTTCCGCGCCGCCGCCGAGCGGATCGGCTACCCGGTGCTGCTCAAGGCCAGCGCCGGTGGCGGTGGCAAGGGCATGAAAGTCGTCGAGGAAGAAGGCCAGCTGGCCGATGCCCTGGCCTCGGCGCAGCGTGAGGCGCAGTCGTCGTTCGGCGACGCGCGGATGCTGGTGGAAAAGTACGTATTGAAGCCGCGCCATGTCGAGATCCAGGTGTTCGCCGACCAGCACGGCAACTGCCTGTACCTCAATGAGCGCGACTGCTCGATCCAGCGTCGTCACCAGAAAGTGGTCGAAGAAGCACCCGCACCAGGCCTTGCGCCGGCGCTGCGCCAGGCCATGGGCGAAGCAGCGGTGCGTGCGGCGCAGGCGATCGGTTATGTCGGCGCCGGCACCGTGGAGTTTCTGCTCGATGCCCGCGGCGAGTTCTTCTTCATGGAGATGAACACCCGCCTGCAGGTCGAGCACCCGGTCACCGAAGCGATCACGGGCCTCGACCTGGTGGCCTGGCAGATCCGCGTGGCACGTGGCGAGCCGCTGCCGATCAGCCAGGCGCAGGTGCCGCTGATGGGGCATGCCATCGAAGTGCGGCTGTATGCCGAGGACCCGGCCAACGAATTCTTGCCGGCCACCGGCACCTTGAGCCTGTACCGCGAGTCGGCGCCGGGCGAAGGCCGGCGGGTCGACAGTGGGGTCAGCGAGGGCGACAGCGTTTCGCCGTTCTACGACCCGATGCTGGGCAAGCTGATTGCCTGGGGCGAAGACCGTGAACAGGCGCGTTTGCGCTTGCTGGCGATGCTCGATGAGTTCGCCATAGGCGGGGTGAAGAGCAATATCGCGTTCTTGCGGCGGATCCTCGCGCACCCGGCGTTTGCTGCCGCGGAGCTGGATACCGGGTTTATTCCACGGCATCAGGAGGTGCTGTTACCAGCGCCTGGGGCGTTGCCAGCCGAGTTCTGGGAGGCGGCGGCCGAGGCGTGGTTGCAGGGGCAGCCGGCGCAGGTTCGCGGCGATGATCCTGCCTCACCCTGGGCGGCGCGCGACGGGCTGCGACTGGGCTTGCCGGCGCGCAGCAGCCTGCACCTGGTGAGTGGCGGGCAAGACCAGGCGGTGGCGCTGGAGCGCAGTGCTGCGTCGAGCTTGCGGCTTGAGGGGGAGCAATTGTGTGTTGAGCGCGATGGCGTGCGCCGGCGGCACCTGGCGATTCGCCGAGGGGGCACGCTGTACCTGCGCTGGGACGGCGACGTGCATGCGGTGAGTGCCTTTGACCCGATTGCCGAGGCTGAAGCGAGCCATGGGCATCAGGGCGGGCTGAGTGCACCCATGAACGGCAGCATCGTGCGTGTGCTGGTCGCGCCTGGGCAGGTGGTCGAGGCTGGGACCGCGCTGGTGGTGCTGGAGGCGATGAAGATGGAGCACAGCATTCGTGCGCCCGAGGCGGGGACGGTGAAGGCGCTGTTCTGTCAGGAGGGGGATATGGTTGGCGAGGGTGCGGTGCTGGTTGAGGTGGAGTGAGGCCTGACTGAAGATTCTGGGGCCGCTTTGCGGCCCTGGCAGTTTCTTGGCTCGTCCACCAATCATAATCGCATGAAGGCCACCAAGTGCATGCCTTGAGCCTTTTGCGGCCCTTCAGATCGAGCGCCCCCCTAGAGAAGCCAGTGGCATGCGCCTGTCAGCCAAAACGCGGTCCGCTCTAGAAAATCCCGTGAACCCGCACCACAACCCCGAGAAACTCACACCCTTCTTCACACAACACCGTCGGATACCGCGTATTCAAGGGCCTGAGCAACCTTTCACCGCCCTCCTCGATCAACTGCCGCAGCACCGCCGACTTCCCCGGCTGCCGCGCAATCACCAACTTGCCCGGCTCAACCTCGAGCCCGCTGTCGACCAGCACCAGCATCCCCTCGGGCACGCTCTTGCCGCTCGGCGCATTCATCGAGTCGTTTTCCACCGGTAACCAGTAGGCATTGCCGGCGGGCAGATAATCGGTCTGCTCCTGCAACTCACCCGCCAGGGGCAGATCCCCCTGCAGATCAGCCCACTTCAGCACCGGAAAACGAAAACTGGCATAGCGCAGCGCCTCAGCCGACAACGGCCGCTCGGAAGCGTAAGTGCCGTGCGCTTCTCGCACCACATCGCGCTCGACCACCATCACCTGCGCCTGCAGGTACACCAAGCCCAGCGCTTCGATCTTTTCATTGATGGTCTTCAGGGTCGGCTTGCGCGTACCGCGCAGCCAATGGCCGACGCCGCCCTGAGTCATGTGCAGGCGCTCAGCGAGCTTGAGCTGGCTCAGCTTGTGTTCGCGCTTGTAGCGCGCGAGAAATTCGTTCCAGTTTTCCATGGCCGAAACAATACGGACTGTACTGAACCGTTCAATACACATTGTGAATTATCTTGAATCAGCCAATTAATACAGATTGACCTATCCTCTGAATTCAGTGTCCTTGAAAGGGAATCGAAGGTATCCAGATGAATTTGCAGAAAAACGACGAAACAGATCTCGACAGCGAAGCCGCGCGCCGCGCGCTCGACTACTACCTCAACCCCACCCCGGATCGCCCCAACCTGGACAACAAGGTCTGGGCACTACAACCCGGCGTTACCCACCTCCAGGCGTATGAGCATGCCCTCGGCCTGCTGCGCTGCGCCGCCGCGACCGCCCACGAAACCGCCTGCCATCAAGACGGCATGGCACGCGAAGTGACGCTCGCGACGATGCACATGATCAACATGGCCAGGTCGCTGCTGGAGCACAAGAAGCCGGGGCACACAGAGGGGATTTGAGCGAAGACGTGACGGCCAACCAACGGCAAAGGCCCCGATTGCCGGGACAGAGGAGGTGCACCGGTAAAAGTTTTTTACCGGATAACGCAAATAACATTTGACTGACAAATGATAACGATTATTATTGCACTCAGCAGGTCGCGAGACCCGCTGGATAACCTGGAGACCTTAGGTCGGACTCTCAGATTATCTCCTCATCAGGCTAATCACGGTTTTTGACCCGGCTTTTTGCCGGGTCTTTTTTTTTGGCTCTTCAGGCTAATGAAGAAGGGTTACCGCTTGAATGGCCGCGATGATAGCAAAGGTGTGTCATTTGGTGAATGGTTGTTACAACGTTTTGCGCAAACAGCACTTGAGAATCAATCTCGTTACGATTAAGCTGGCTGCGCATCAGGGAAGATGCCCCCACCCCGACACCAGAGCAAGGAGCAATACATGACCCGCCTGCTGCTGCCCCTTGAACACGCGCCCCATACCGACTCGGCCCCGACCGAGGATGACCTGTTGCACAGCCTCAAGCGCCTGCCCCGGCGCGTGCAGCAAGTGTTTCTGCTCAACCGCCTCGATCAACTCGACTTCGCCACCCTCGCGGGGCGCCTCGACCTGCCCCTGCTGAGCATCGAACGGCACATGAACCAGGCGCTGCAAACCGCACGCCCGCAGGGTGATGCCGTGGCCAGCGTGGCCGGGCAATGGTATGTGCGCTTGCAAAGCCCGCAGGTGACCGCCAGCGAGCGGATCGACTTTCGCCGCTGGCTCGACGCCGCCCCCGAGCACGTGCAGGCCTTTCATGAAACCGAATTGCGCTGGCGCAGCCTGCTGGCGCCGGCGCGCCAGCTGGGCCATGACGGCTGGTACCGGCAAGGCCGCGCGGCGCTGTCGCTGGGCGGCTGCTCGATTGCCCTGAGCCTCGGTGTCGCCGCCCTGCTCGCCTTCGACTACTGGGCCTGAACCCGCGGCAACCTTGGCCAACGCGCCCCATGGCGGGCGCAGGGGTGTAGAGTAACGTCACAACAAAGCCATCAGGAGCCTGGCAATGACCGTGACGCTGTCCCCCCTGCAGATCGACTGCGATTTCGATTCCGGCAATATCCAGGTGCTGGACGCCAGCGACCCGAGCCGGGTGCACCTGGCGATCCGCCCGGATAGCCACAGCGACCACTTTCAGTGGTTTCACTTCAAGGTCGACGGCCTGACCCTGGGCCAGACCCACCGTTTCAGCCTCGACAATGTCGGCCAGTCTTCCTACAAGAACGCCTGGCACGGTTATCAGGCCGTCGCCTCCTACGACCAGAAAAGCTGGTTCCGGGTGCCCAGCCAGTTCGATGGCACGGCGCTGCTGTTCGAGTTGCAGGCCGAGCAGCCACAGGCCTGGTTCGCCTACTTCGAACCCTATCCACGCGCCCGGCACAACCAGTTGATCGAACGTGCCCGTCAGTTGCCCGGCGTCGACCTGCTGGCCAGCGGGCGCAGTGTGCAGGGTCGCGATATTCCGCTGTTGCGCGCAGGCGATGGCGCGGCGGGCAAGCGCAAACTGTGGCTGATCGCCCAGCAACACCCGGGCGAGCACATGGCCGAGTGGTTCATGGAAGGCGTGATCGACCGCCTCGAAGGCAACGACGCGACGGTTCAGGCGCTGCTCGCCGAAGCCGACCTGTACCTGATCCCCAACATGAACCCGGATGGCGCGTTCCTCGGCCACCTGCGCACCAACTTCAAGGGCAAGGACCTCAACCGTGCCTGGCAGGACGCCAGTGTCGAGTTTACCCCCGAGGTGTTTTTCGCCCAGGCGCAGATGAAGCAGTACGGGGTCGATGCGTTTATCGACGTGCATGGCGATGAAGAGATTCCGCATGTGTTCACCGCGGCCTGTGAAGGCAACCCGGGTTACAGCCCGCGCCTGGAAACGCTCGAGGCGCAGTTCCGCAGTACCTTGTGCAGCGTGACCGAGGACTTCCAGACGGTGCATGGCTATACCCGGGACCAGCCGGGGCAGGCGAACCTGACCCTGGCCTGCAATGCGGTGGGCCAGGCTTATGATTGCCTGTCGCTGACCCTGGAGATGCCGTTCAAGGACCATGATGATGCGCCCAATGCCCTCACTGGGTGGTCTGGCGAGCGGTCGAAGGCGTTGGCCGGGGCTGTGCTGGAGACCTTGGGGAAAATGGTCAAGGATCTGCGCTGACGGGCTTTGGGGCCGCTTTGCGGCCCTTCGCGGGTAAACCCGCTCCCACATAGACCGCGTCGCTCTGCAGCATCCCGCGGTCCCTGTGGGAGCGGGTTTACCCGCGAAGGGCTGCACAGCAGCCCCAATTCAGACGCCGCACCCACCTCAGAACTGCACGTCGAGGATCACGCTGTCGGTATAGGTCGCCGCCGGCGGCGTGGCCTGGTCGGTGTACACCTTGGCGTTGTAGTTGAACACCTGGCTGCCCGTCCCGGTCCCTGGCCCCCCGTTCACGTTGGCATCGCTGCTGGCCCGCCTGGCCGCGCTCAGCGACCCCCAGCGCACAGCCCCCGCACTCTTGAAGATGTCGTACGCCAGGTAGTTGTTGGCCGGCGATTTCATCCGCCGCCGCCCTCCCGACACGTTCAGCCCGTCGTCCAGCCCGACCGTGTAGTTGCTGCCCTTGGTACAGGCAATGTTCACACTCTGGCTCACCGTACCGAAGCCACTGACCACCGGCGCACTGTTGAAGACGATGTTCGGCGTGGTGATCTGGCAGTCGTTGGTCACGGTCAGGCTGATGGTCAGGTTCTGGCTACCCGAACCGATATCACGCCCGATGCACAGGCCGCCCAGGCCAATCCCGGGGCAATAGTTCCAGACCCAGGCAATGCTCAAGGTTTCCTGATACACGCCGGCAGCCACGTTGGCCCCTATCACCGTCCTGAAATACAGCGGCACGGTCTTCGGCGCTGTGCCATTGAGCAGACCGAGCGCATCGATGATGCCGTTGGGCGCGAAATCGAACTGGGTGCCGCGGGTGATGGGAAAGCTGGTGGTGGCGTTGCCATAGATCGTGTAGGGAATCACGTCCCCGGTAGGCCCCACCAGGCCGTTGGTACCCGTGGCGGTGATGGTGGCGTAGAAGTGGTCATTATTGGTCAGCAATGCCAACAGCGAACCGGTGCACTGCAGCCCCGCATTCCCCGTGGTCGCGGTCTGCACCGTACCGCGCACCAGGGTCGAGTTGACCGTACCAAAGCTCGCCGGCGCGGTCGTCGTGGTGTTGCACCCGGCCCACACCGGCGCAGTGGGCAGCAGCAAGCCACACAACAGCAACCCCCTCAGCGCGGCGTTCATTGGCACACCAACGGGCCGATCAGCGGGATCACCCCCTGCCCTTCAGGCAAGTCGAACTCGACCCGGCACTGGCCCCCTTCGGCGATGTCCACGCGCAAGCGGTTGTGCGCCGAGAGGTTCTCCAGGTAGACCAGCCCGTCCCAACCCACCACCGCCTGGCCGCCGCCGTCTTCGAGGGTGACCTGGCTGCCCAGCTTGAGCACCTGCTGGTTGCCGTCGACCAACACGATGCTCGCCGCCAGCACCCGTTTGAGCTCGAACTCCAGCAGGTAGCCGCTGCCGCGACGCACCGCCACCCGCTGCTCGACCTGCGGCGCGAGGATGTCGGCGGCGAGGTCCATCGGGTCGATCTCGTACTTGCCGCGGTAATAGCCGCTGCTGTACGGCACCAGCAGGTGGCCGTTGCGGTCGGTGCGGCCGACCCGCTGGTTCTCGTAGCTCACCGGTACATCGGCATAGCCGCCGGTGCTGACCACCACAAAGGAATCGTCGATGCGGTTGGCGGCGAACACCCCGGCATCCATCCACACCAGCGAGCCGCTGGCATCCGCCCAACGGGTCATGGCGCCACTGCTGCCATAAGCCCCGGCCTGCAGTTGCACCGACTGCAGGCGCCAGGTGACGTCGGCCTGGCGATAGGCCTCGCGGTCGCCGTCGGCATAGCCCAGGTTGAAACCGACGCCGCCGCCGACCGGCACCGCGCGGCTGTAGTTGACCCGCTGCTGGCGTTCACCGTCCTGGTTGCGCTCCATGCTCAAGGCCAGGCTGCCGCGCAGGTCGAAGGGGATCACCAGCTGGGCCTGGACCGCCCACTGGCTGTCGCCGACCTCGCGGTTTGCCGACACATACAGGCTGCTGCCGGCCCACAGCGGCTTGCTCCAGCTGAGGTTGATCAGTCGCGTGCGCGAGCCGTCACCGGCGCTGACATCGAAGTAGCCGGCGCCGAGGCTGCCGTAGCGGTCGAGGTTGAGGCTCAGGGTGACTTGCTCGCTGCGCTCGGACAGGCGCATGTCGGGGGTGTCTACCCGCGACAGGTCGGCATAGTCGCCATGGCGTTGCAGGCGCTGGTAATTGAAGCCCAGGCGCTGGCTGTTGTACTGGTAGCCCAGCACCACCTGCTGGCCCTGCTCGCCGTCGAAGCGGCTCTGCGCCACGGCAGCGTTGAGCACGCCAAAGGTGCCCAGGCGCATGTTGCCGCCGACGCCGCCGAGCATCAGGCCCTCGGCGGTCTCGGCATGGGTTTCGACGGTGAGGCTGTCGCTGAGGCCATAGCGCAGGCTGGCTGAACCGACCCCCGGGCCGTAGCTGAAGTCACGCACCGCGTAGTCGCGACGCAGGCTGCCGGCGGCCACCGAGAAGTCACTCAGGCCCTTGGCCAGCAAGCTGCTGGTGACGTAGAACGGCAAGGTGGTCGAGACCTGCCGGCCAAGGGCGTCGGTGGTCACCACCACGGCCTCGCCGGCACCGTTGATGAACGGCACGTTGGTCAGCGTGTAGGGGCCGGGCTGCAGTTCGGTGGTGCTGCTCTTGTAGCCATTGATGAACAGGTCCAGCGAGGTCGGCACCGCCGCTTCGCCGGCGAAGGCCGGCAGCGGGTAGGTGACCAGGTCGGGCCGCACGCCAAAGTCGCGGGACAGCTGCAGGCCGCCGACCCGCACCGAGCTGCTCCAGGGCAAGGCACCGGTGACCACGTCGCCCGCCTCCAGGGTCAGCAGGCGCTGCTCGTCGGTGTAGCGCCAGGTGCTGTCGTAACGCATGAAGCCCGCGCGGGTGTCGCTGACAGGGGCGCCATTGAACGCCTGGCGCCACTGCCCGGTGGTGGTGAAGGTGCCCCAGCTGTCGAACAGGCGCAGCTCGTTCCAGGCCGCCAGGTAACTGCCGCCTTCATCGGTGTCGTTGAGGTACAGGTCGTAGTTGAACAGTGCGCCGAAGCTGCTGCGCGCGTCGCTGGCCGGGTACAGGCTGCGGTCGCCGACCTGCTGGTTGGGCAACCAGGCCGCGGGCACCTGCAGCAGCAGGCGCTGGTTCTGGCTGTCGTAATCGGCGTGCAGGGCCGGCCAGGCGTCCAGGGCCAGCTCGCCCTCGGGTTCGCCAGGCAGGCTGATGCCGGCAGCGCGGAGCACCTCGCTGTCGAGGAACAGCCGCCCGGCACGCTGCTGTACGGGCACCAGCTCAGCCCTGGGCATCTGGTTCACCAACAGGTCGAGGTACAAGGTGGCATCGGCGATCGCCGCTGCCTCGCTGGGCGGTGGCGGCAGGTCGTCGGCCACGCCCAGGCCCGGCCCCAGCATCAGCAGGCCTAGCCACACGCGGCGTGTCGTCAGCGACAGCCATTTCACACACGGCTTCCAGCCATTGTCGGGTCCTCCATGGGCCCTGACGTCGATTCACGGTGGCTTCAACGGCCCTGGCTGATCGCCTGGGCCGCATCCTGTCCATTGACCCGCCCCTTGAGCACGCTGGCGGCGGTGGGTGCGGTCGGTGCTGGCCAGCGCATGCTGGCGCCGGGCAACACGTAGCCGAGCAGGCCCTCGACCACCGGCTTGTCCTGGCCACCGTGCTGCAACACCACATCGGTCAGCCGCGCGTGCACCGGGCCGCTGTTGCTCAACTCGACATAGGGTTTGCCCTGCACGGTCACCGGGCGCCAGCTCAGTTGCGGCTTGCCGACGCCTTCGGCGCTGCGCTTGCCGTCCGGGTCGGGCTTGCCCCACAGGCCTTCGCCGTAGACGAACAGCGGCACCGAGTAGCGCATCTGCAAACGGATCGCCGCCACCGGACCACTGCTGGCGGCGTCGGCCGGCAACGGCGAGGGGATTTCGTCGATGATGATCCGATAGGCCTGCTCCTGGCCGGCCGGCGAGGCGCCGGTACGGGTCAGGCGGATCAGCTGTTTCTGCCCCGGCGCGATGTTGGCGACCGGCGGGCTGCCGATGATCTCGCGCTGGGCCTGGAACTGCTCCTCGAACGCCCCCTGGCGCCAGGCGAACACCCGCACCTGCAGGCTGGCCGGCGCGTTACCGCGGTTTTCCAGCCACAACGCACCGGCCTTCTGGTCGGCTTCCAGCACCGGGTCGATCGGCCAGATCAGCACCGACGTGGCCGCCCCCGCCGGCAGGCTCGCCAGCAGCAGCCACCCGATCATTCCTCGCGCCCACTTCGCGCCTGCCCGCATGCCGCTCTCCTTTGCTGCCTGTGATAAACAGTGGCCTGCTCACCAGGTCACCGTCACTTGTACCGAATCGGTGTAGGTCCCGGCTGGCAGCACGCCGCTCAACTGGGTGCGGCCGTACACCGGCAACTTGATCGCGGTGGGGTCGCTGTAACTGACGGCGACGCTCTGGCCGATCGCCAGGCTCTGGCTGTAAGCCGCGTCGCGGTAGAGCTGGTAGGCGAGCAACTGAGTGCCGCCCGTACGCTTGAGGTTGCGCGTGCCGCTGGCGCTGTTCTGGCCACCGTCCAGGGCCATGCTCAGGGCCACGCCCGGCGTGCACTGGAAGGTCACCGTGGTGCCGCCCACCGCTGCGCTCAGGGTCGCCGTGGCCAGCGCCGACTGGGTGCCGAAGTTCAGCGTGCCGTAGTTGCTCACGCCGCCCACCACCAGGCAGCCGGCGACGATCTGCGCGCTGACCTGGAAGGTGCTGGTGGTCGCCGCGCCCAGCGGCAGGGCCAACAGCATGCCCAGCCACGCCACGCCCTGCCGAGCCCAGGGGGTCATGGCTCAGAACGTCAGTTCGACCGCGACCGTGTCGGTGTAGGTGCCCGCCGGCAGGCCCGCCTTGCCGCGCGCCTGGCCATACAGGTTGACGGTCTGCGCCACGCCGGTGCTGGTCTGCAGGGTGATGGTGTCGCCGATCCCCAGCACCTGGGTGCGCGCCGAGTCGGTGTAGAAGTCGTAGGGCACGTAATTGGTGCCATTGGCCAAGGCCCGCGTGCCTCCGGGTGACAGGCCGTCATGGGTGCCCGCGCGCACGCGGATCGACGGCGTGGTGCCGCTCGAGCAGAGAATGCTCATGGCGCCGCCGCCTCCGCCCAGCACCTGGCCATCGGCGCTGGTGAACAAGGCGTCCTTGGTGCCGAAGTTAAGGGCACCGAAGTTCAGCCCTGAGGTGCCACCCGTGCCATTGACCTGGCAGGCCGCCGTGAGGATCAGGGTCGACGTGATCGACCCGGTCACCGTGTCGGCCTGTGCCTGGGAAGCGAGTGCCAGGCCGAGGCCGGCGAGGATGGAGCAAGTGACATGAGTGCGCATCGGAATCTCCTTGGGTGTTACCAGTCCAGGGTCACGCTCAGGGTGTCGCGGTAAAGCCCGGCAGGCAGTGCGCGCGGCTGCGCGATGACCACGCCGTAGATCGGAATCGGAACCTGCTGGGCACTGTTGACGGTAAAGGTGCGCGCCTGGCCCACCGCGTAACGGCTGTTGCCGTTGGGGTCGACGGCCAGTTGATAAGGGATCATCTCGCGGCCATTGCTCAGCCGGCGGACGCCGTCACTGCCGTTCTGGCCGGCGTTGATGCGCACGTTGAAGGCGCGCACCGACGGCGTACAACTGATCTGCAGGCCACCGTCACCGCCTGCTTCGTCGACCTTGCCCTGCAGCGGCTGCTCCCAGCTCGGGCCGCGCGCACCAAAGTCCATCACGCCGGGGTTGCCGAGGGTCGCGGGTTGCTGGTCGCTGCTGATCTGGCACGCCGCGCTGATCACCAGGCGCGCTTCGATGAAGCCGGTACTGGTGCCGTGTGCCAGGCTGCTGGGCAACAGCAACGGGCCCAGGCTCAACAGCAGGAGCGAGGTGCGGTTCATGGCGCGGGGTCCTTGTGCATGGGTAGTCTCCTCACCAGCTGACCGTGACTTTCAACAGGTCGCCGTACAGCCCTGCGCGGGGCACCCAGGCCAGGCGGTCGATCCGGGCGTAAAGCGGCAGCTCCACCGAACCGCTGTCCGGCACCCGCGCCGACTGCGCGATGTCGACGCTCAGCGGCTGGCGCCAGGCGGCATCGCGGTACAGGCGGTAGGGGATCGGCTTGGCCTGCTGGTCGTCACTGGCGAGAAAACGCAGCTCGCCGACGCCGCCGTGCTGGCCGCCGTCGACGCGTATCTGATAGGCCGTATCAGGGTTGCATTCCAGCCGCGGCGGGCGCTGGCTGAGCAATACGCCGGACAGCGGCGCACCGGCACCGTCGAGCCGCGCGGCCGCGCCCAGGTCGATCCGACCCAGCGCCTGTGCGCCCGCATCGCGTTGCTGGTTGACCAGCATGCAGCCCCGCTGCACCTGGACCCGCACCTCTACGAGAAAGTCCGTCGCCAGGGTGTTCGCGCTCAACAGCAGGCCTGACAACATGGCCAGAAAGCGTCCCGTCACCGTGTTATTCCTGTTCTTGGGTACCTGCTTCAGGTTAGCAGTGCAGGCGGGCTGCGACGGGGCTTGCGCCCCCTCCCTTGGCATTAGTCACAAGGCGCTAGAGGGCGGGGTGAAAGAATTTTCTTGTGCCGGGATAGAACCCCTGAACTTATCCACCCTCAAATGGCCATATGCCGGCAAAGCAGACGACATTCTGATACCTTGCTTTTGCAACATCCTGTGCCATGCGCATTCCGCCATGCCTGGACGGAACCGACAGGAGAACCGCCTTTGACCACTGCCCCGAACGCGCTCGACCAGGCGGTCGAACGCTGTGCCCAGGAACCGATCCAGGTCCCCGGCAGCATCCAGCCGCAGGGCTTCCTGCTGGTGCTGGACGAGCACGACCTGCGCATCCTCCAGGCCAGCGAGAACGCCGAACGCTGGCTCGGCCTGCCGGCCCGGGAAGTGGTTGGGTGTACGTTCCCCGACCTGGTCAGCGAAGACTTCGACCTGCGCGCCCACTTGCAGTACCTGCCCGATGACGAGGTGTTCCCCTTTCATATCGGCGACACCCGCATGCGCCACGGCGGTGACCGCCTGCGGGTCCTGGTGCACCGTCACGACCAGGT
This sequence comes from Pseudomonas reidholzensis, assembly GCF_900536025.1. GTDB lineage: Bacteria > Pseudomonadota > Gammaproteobacteria > Pseudomonadales > Pseudomonadaceae > Aquipseudomonas > Aquipseudomonas reidholzensis. Next base: position 445,212 of record NZ_UNOZ01000013.1, on the reverse strand, counting down.
GCTGATTACCGAATTCGAACCCATGCGCCCCGCCCCTGGCCCGACCGGCCAGGGCGACTACTATCCGCTGGTGCGCGCCTTCGTCAGCAGCGTGCACAAGGCCGGCAGCCTCGAAGACCTGCTCCAGCAATCGGTGGTGCAGATCAAGCGCATCACCGGCTTTGGCCGGGTCAAGGCCTACCGTTTCGACGCCGAGGGCAACGGCGAGGTGCTGGCCGAGGTCGCCGACCCGGGCTACCCCAGCTACCTGGGCCTGTGCTTCCCGGCCTCGGACATCCCGCGCCAGGCCCGTGAGCTGTACCGGGTCAACCGCATCCGGGTGATCGAAGACGCCCACTATGTGGCCTCGCCGCTGGTGCCCACGCTCAACCCGCGCTCCGGCAAACCGCTGGACATGAGCTTCGCCGCCCTGCGCGCGGTGTCGCCGGTGCACCTGCAGTACATGCGCAACATGGGCACCCTGGCGTCGATGTCGCTGTCGATCGTGGTCGATGGCCAGCTCTGGGGGCTGATCTCCTGCCACCATGAGCAACCGCACCGGGTCGACCTGCCGACCCGCACCGCCTGCGAACTGCTGGGTAGCGTGCTGTCGCTGCAGGTCGAGTCGCGCGAGGCGCACACCAGCACCCAGACCCTGCTCGACATGCGCCAGCGGATCGTCCTCATGCTCGGCTCGATGGCTGACCACGACAGCGTCAGCCACGGCCTGCGACGGATCCCCAAGGTACTCCTGGACTTCGCCGACGCCAGCGGCGCGGCGGTGATCAGCGCCGAGCACTGCGACCTGGTCGGCGACACCCCGCCGGAGGCCCAGGTCAACGCCCTGGTCGACTGGCTGGCGGGGCGCGGCGAGGTGTTCCATACCGACAACATTCGCCGCGACATCGATGCCCTGCCGGAACTCGCCGAGCATGCCGGCGGCCTGCTGGCGGTGTCGATCTCGCAGCTCCACTCGCATTACCTGGTGTGGTTCCGCCCGGAGCAGACGCGCACCGTCAACTGGGCCGGGCGCCCGGAGAAACACATCGACGCGCAGGGTTCGCTGAGCCCGCGGCACAGCTTCGACAGTTGGCAGGAGCAGCTCAGCGGCTTCTGCAGGCCGTGGGACCCCCTGATCATCGACGGCGTGCAGGAGCTGCGCGGCGCGGTGTTCGGCATTGTCTTGCGCAAGGCCGAAGAGCTGGCCCAGCTGGCCGGCGAGCTGCGCCGTTCGAACAAAGAGCTGGAAGCGTTCTCCTACAGCGTGTCGCATGACCTGCGGGCGCCGCTGCGGCATATCGCCGGCTACACCGAGCTGCTCGCCGAGCTCGAAGGCAACGGCTTCAGCGAACGCGGCCGGCGCTTCCTCAAGCACATCGACGAAGCCGCCCAGTTTGCCGGATCGCTGGTCGACAACCTGCTCAATTTCTCGCAGATGGGCCGCTCCGCCCTGCGCCTCTCGGACGTCGACCTGAACACCCTGGTGGAGTCGATCCGCAGCGAGATGGCCCCGGACTACGCGGGCCGTGAGATCATCTGGGAGGTCGACACGCTGCCCACGGTGATTGCCGACCCGGCGTTCATCAACATGGTCCTGCACAACCTGATTTCCAACGCCATCAAGTACACCCGTGGCCGCACCCCCGCACGGATCACCATTGGCATGCGCCAACACGAGAGCGAAACCGAGATCTTCATCCGCGACAACGGCGTGGGCTTCGACATGGCCTACGCCGGCAAGCTGTTCGGCGTGTTCCAACGCCTGCACCGCATGGAAGAGTTCGAGGGCACCGGCATTGGCCTGGCCAGTGTGCGGCGCATCGTCGAGCGCCACGATGGTCGGGTCTGGGCCGAAGGCCAGATCGACCAGGGCGCCAGCTTCCATTTCACGCTTCCCCGCAAGCCCATCAATACCTGAGGCACCGTACGATAATGCTCAAGCCCATCCTTTTGGTCGAAGACAACCCTAGGGACCTGGAGTTGACCCTCCTTGCGCTGGAGCGCAGCCAACTGGCCAACGAAGTCATCGTCCTGCGCGACGGTGCCGAGGCCCTCGATTACCTGTTGCGCCGCAACGCCTACGCCGAGCGCGCCGACGGCAACCCGGCAGTGCTGTTGCTGGACCTCAAGTTGCCCAAGGTCGATGGCCTGGAGGTGCTCAAGGAGGTCCGCGCCACCGCCGAACTGCGCAGCATCCCGACCGTGATGCTGACGTCCTCGCGTGAAGAGCCGGACCTGCTCCGGGCCTACGAGCTGGGCGTCAATGCCTACGTGGTCAAGCCTGTGGAGTTCAAGGAGTTCGTTGCGGCGATCTCCGACCTCGGGGTGTTCTGGGCCGTGCTCAACGAGCCGCCGCCCGGCTCGCTGCGGCTGAACCGGCGCGGCAACAATTGAGCCTGGCGCCGATGCTGCCGAGCCCGCTGAAGCTGCTGATGGTCGAGGACAGCTCGATGGATGCCGAGCTGACCCTGCTGCGCCTGGAGCGCAGCGGCCTTGCGCTGCAGTCGCAGCTGGTGTTCGACCATATCGGCGTGGAACACGCGCTGCGTGATCAGCGCTTCGACCTGATCCTGTGCGACTGCGTGCTGCCGGGCTCGTCCGGCACCGAGGTGCTGGCGATTGCCCAGCGCATGGCCCCGGACGTGCCGTTCATCTTTCTCTCCGGCATCTATGGTGAAGAACACGCGGTGGAGATGATCCGCCTCGGCGCCACCGATTACGTGCTGAAGAAAAACCTGCCGCTGCTGCCCAAGGCCGTGCGCCGGGCGCTTACCGAAGTGCAGGAGCGCCAGCGTCGGCGCTGCGCCGAAGAGGCCCTGGCCGACGTCGAGGCGCGCGCGCGGATCGCCATCGATGCCGCCGGCATGGGCACCTGGGACCTGCGCCCGGAAGAAGGCCTGCTGCTCTGGGACGACCGCTGCAAGACCCTGTTCGGCCTGCCCGTCGACACCGAAATGAGCATGGACGTGTTCATCGCCGGGATCTACGCCGATGACGTCGCGCTGGTCCGCGCGGCCGTCGATCACGCCATGCAACCGACCAGCGATGGCCGCTACCGGGTCGAGTTTCGTATCGCCCAACCTCTGGGCCTGGAGCCGCGGTGGTTGCTCAGCAGCGGCCAGGCGCAGTTCGTCGACGAGCGTTGCGTACGCTTCTCCGGGGTGCTCCAGGACATCCACCAGCAGCGCCAGGCGACCCTGGCGCTCAAGCAGCTCAACGAGATGCTCGGCGAGCGGGTCGAGTTGCGCACCCGTGAGCGTGACCGTGCCTGGGAGTTGTCCCAGGACTTGCTCGCCGTGTTGCACAAGGACCTCACCCCGGTCGCCCTCAACCCCGCCTGGGAGGCCAGCCTGGGCATCTCCCGCGAGCGGCTGAGCCAGGGCTCGCTGCTGCACTTGCTGCCGGAGCAGGATCAACAGGCGTTTCTCGCCGAAGTCGCCGCCCTCGACCACGGCCGCACCAGTGCGCGCTTCGTCGGCCGGATCCAGCACGTCAGTGGCCAGCAACGCTGGCTGTCGTGGGTGGTGGTACCCGAAGACACCCTGCTCTATGTGGTCGCCCGCGACATCACCAGCGAGCGCGAGTCGGCGCTGGGCCTGGCCGAAGCCAACGCCCGCCTGCGTGACCAGATCGACGAGCGCGAACGCATCGAGGCGGCGCTGCAACAGATGCAGCGGCTGGAGGCGGTCGGCCAGCTCACGGCGGGCGTGGCGCACGACTTCAACAACCTGCTGACGGTGATCCTGACGGGCTCCAGCTTCGTCGAGCGCGACCTCGACAAGGGCAACGTCGACAAGGCCCGCAGCCGCCTGCAGCACATCCGCGAAGCGGGCGAGCGCGGCGCCAAGCTGACTTCGCAGCTGCTGTCGTTCTCGCGCCGCCAGCGCCTGGAACCGGTGCCGCTGAACCTCAACCGGACCCTGGCCGGCCTCGAAGAGCTGCTGCGACGCACGCTGGGCGGCAATATCTCGGTGCGCCTGGACCTGGACGACAGCCTGTGGCAGGCCCTGACCGACCCGACCCAGACCGAGATGATCATTCTCAACCTGGCGATCAACGCCCGCGACGCCATGCCCGACGGCGGCCAGCTGACCCTGACCACCCGCAATACCCAGGTCGCGGCACGCGCGCAGCGCCCGGAAGACCCCGAGCCCGGTGAATACGTGATGCTGTCGATCCGCGACACCGGCTGCGGCATGAGTGACGACGTGGTGGGCAAGGTGTTCGAGCCGTTCTTCACCACCAAGGACATCGGCAAGGGCTCCGGCCTGGGCCTGGCGCAGGTGTTCGGCTTTGCCAAGCAGTCCGGCGGCGGCGTGCGCATCGACACGGCCGTGGACCGCGGCACCCAGGTGTCGGTCTACCTGCCGGCGGTCAAGCAGGCGCTCGACCTCGACGTGGCGCCCATCGCCCCGCCACAGCCCGTGACCGCCGATGGCCGTGACCGCACGGTATTGCTGGTCGACGATGACCACCTGGTGCGCGACATGATCGGCGATGTGCTGCGCCTGCAGGGTTATCAGGTGCGCCAGGCGCACAGCGGCGAACAGGCCCTGGCGCTGCTCGATGATGACATCGACCTGCTCCTGACCGACTTCGCCATGCCCGAGTTCAACGGTGCCCAGCTGGCGCTGGCGGCGCGCACGCGCTATCCGCAGCTGCCGGTGGTGATCCTGACCGGGTACGCTGAGTTGCAGGGGCTGGAGTTGCCGGACAGCCTGATCATCCAGAAACCGGTGCAGGCGCAGGTACTGGCGCAAGCGTTGAACGATCTGCTGGGAGCGGCCTGAGCAGGAAGCTCGGTCGTTTCTAGAAGGATTTAGCGAAAAGGTACACGAGGGTAAAGCGAGGAAAAATAATGGCAGGGGCGGCTGGATTCGAACCAACGCATGGCAGGATCAAAACCTGCTGCCTTACCGCTTGGCGACGCCCCTGTATCGGATGCGACGAGTGCCGGGCACTGTCGTTCTGACAATTCCAACTGGCTGACAGCGTGGGTTGCTGTCTTGGAATGCGCGGCACTTTAACAACAAACTGCCGACCTGAAAACCCCTTTGTTAAAAAAAATGCTGAAAAACAGCAAGTTAGTGGGTGAAACCGTTCCCAAGAGCGGCCAGCACCGGCCCTTTACAACCGCCCGTCGCTTTTCCCCCGCCCCGCCAAAACGCAATCGCATTCCTCCCTTCCAATCAGATAAGCAATCACGCGCATCACAAGGAGGGCGCCATGCCAGTTTCCCACGACCTGTACCAGGACCTGCACTACCCCCGCGAGATCGTCCAGCAACGCCGCCAGCAGGACCCGCAGCTCGACCGCCTGCTCGACGAGTACATCGACATCGACAACCAGGTCCTGGCCGCCGAGGCGATCTCAGCCGGCATCGCCAGCGATGACGACCTGCACCGCCTCAAGGAGCGGCGCCTGTCGGTCAAGTACATGATCGAACGCCGCCTCGAACACAAGGCCTGAACACCGACGCGGGCGGTGCGATAGCCGCCCACAATCGGCGCGGTCGCCTAAGCGGTCGTTGCCTGCCGGTTTATCTAGTGGTCAAAATGGCGGCCTTCGCGCACGTTGCGCCCTGCCCTTTGAGGACCTCGAGTCTTGGCCGCCTGGATCCCCACCCCGCTGCGTCAACTGCGTCAACGCCTGCGCGGCGAGGTGCGCGCCGACAGTGACCTGCTGCGCCATTTCCAGGCCAAGGCCGCCGCCCGCGGCTACACCCTGAGCGACGGCCAGCGCCGGGTGATCGCCTGCATGGCCGAGCAGCTCGCCCTGCTCGAGCAGGGCCAGGCACGCAGCCTGTACCTGCATGGCTCGGTCGGCCGCGGCAAGAGCTGGCTGCTCGACGGCTTCTTCCAGGCACTGCCGGTCGAGGCCAAGCGCCGGCTGCACTTTCACGACTTTTTCGCCCGCCTGCACCAGGGCATGCACCGCCATCGGGCGCTGGACGATGCCTTGGGCGCGACGCTGGATGAGCTGATCGGCAACTGCCAGGTGCTGTGCTTCGATGAGTTCCACGTGCATGACATCGGCGATGCCATGCTCCTCACGCGCCTGTTCACGGCGCTGTTCGAGCGCGGCGTTTTCCTTCTCCTGACCTCCAATTACGCCCCTGAAGGGCTGCTGCCCAACCCGCTGTACCACCAGCGCTTCCTGCCGGTGATCCGCTTGATCAACAGCAGCATGCAGGTGCTCGAAGTGGGCGGCGAGACCGACTTTCGCAGCCTGCCGGCCAACCGCGAGCACCAGCGTTTTACCCAGGGGCACTATGTGTGGCCGGGGACTGCCGAACAGCGCCTGGCGCTGGCCGTGCCGGCTGTTGCGCCGGTGGTGCTGGAGGTCAACAACCGCCCGCTGCGTGCACTGGCCAGCGCTGGGCGGCAGGTGATGTTCAGCTTTGATGACCTGTGCGAGCAGGCCACGGCGGTGGTCGACTACCTGGAGCTGGTCGGGCGTTATGATCGCTGGATCATCGAGGGCCTGGACGACCTGGCCGAGCGCTCGCTGGCGGCGCAGCAGCGCTTCGTCAACCTGGTGGATGTGCTGTATGACCAGGACCGGGAGCTGGTGGTGATTGGCCGGCAGGCGCTGGAGGTCAGCCTGGGCGGGGCGATTGCCGACCTGATGCGCAGCCGGAGCCGGTTGGGGCAACTGCATCAGGTCGGGCCTACCGATTGCGCTGGCTGACCCGGCCTCTTCGCGGGTAAACCCGCTCCTACAGAGACCGTGCAATATCCAGAACAGCACTATGCCTGTGGGAGCGGGTTTACCCGCGAAGGCGTCATCCGGGGCGCCCCCTCATCCGGCTCGCGGCAAATCCGCCAGCACCGCCTCGATCTCACCCAGCACCGCCGGATCATCCAGTGTCGAAGGCGGCACATAGGCCACCCCATCGGCAATCTTGCGCAGCACCGCGCGCAGGATCTTCCCCGACCGCGTCTTGGGCAAGCGCTTGACCAGCCGCACCCGACTGAAACACGCCAGCGCGCCAATCTGCTCGCGCACGCTGGCCACCAGCGCCTGCTGCAACTGCTGCTCGGCCAACGCCTCGCCATCCTTGAGCACCACCAGCGCCAGCGGCACCTGGCCCTTGATGTCGTCGTGCACACCGATCACCGCGCACTCGGCCACTGCCGGGTGGCGAGCCACCAGGTCCTCCATCTCGCCCGTAGACAAGCGATGCCCGGCGACGTTGATCACGTCATCGGTGCGCCCCATGATGTAGACGAAGCCGTCGTCGTCCAGGTAGCCGCCATCGCCGGTGTGGTAATAGCCAGGATACGTCTGCAGATAAGCCTCGAGGTAGCGCTGATGGTCGCCCCACAAGGTCTGGCTGCAGCCCGGCGGCAGCGGCAAGGCGATGACGATCGCGCCTTGCTGGTTCGGCCCCAGCAGCTGACCTTCGTCATCCAGCACCTGAACGTGATAGCCCGGCACCGCGCGGTTGCTCGAACCAGCGCGCGCCGCGCTGCCCTCCAGGCCGACACAGGGCGCGGTGACCGGCCAGCCGGTCTCGGTCTGCCACCAGTGATCGTGCACCGGCTTGCCGGTGACCCGCTCCAGCCACTCATGGGTGCTCGAGTCGAGCTTCTCGCCGGCCAGGAACAGCTGGCGCAGCGAACTCAGGTCATGGCCGGCGATCAGCTGGACGTCCGGGTCCTCCTTGCGGATCGCGCGCATGGCCGTGGGCGCGCAGAACAGCGCATTGACCCGGTACTGCTCGATCACCCGCCAATACGCCGAGGCATCCGGGGTGCGGATCGGCTTGCCCTCGTAGAGCACCGTGGTGCATCCGGCCATCAGCGGCCCGTAGACGATCAGCGAGTGGCCGACCACCCAACCGACGTCGGAGATCCCCCACCACACGTCGCCCGCCTGCATGCCGTAGATATGGCGCATGGCAAAACTCAGGGCCACCGCGTTGCCGCCGTTTTCGCGAACGATACCCTTGGGTTTGCCGGTAGTGCCCGAGGTGTACATGATGTACAGCGGGTCAGCGGCGTCCAGCTCGACCGGCGCCACCGCCTGGGCCGTGGCCAGCGCCTGCTGCCAGTCGAGGTCACGGCCGGCCTGCAGCTCGGCGCGCGCCTGCGGGCGTTGCAGCACCAGCACATGCGCGGGCTTGTGCGTGGCCAGCTGCAGGGCGCGATCGACCAGCGGCTTGTACTCGATCACCCGCTCGAACTCCAGCCCGCACGAGGCGGTCAGCAGCAGCGTCGGCCGGGCATCGTCGATGCGCAGCGCCAGCTCGTTGGCGGCAAAGCCGCCGAACACCACCGAATGCACCGCCCCGATCCGCGCACAGGCCAGCATGGCCATCGCCGCCTGCGGCACCATCGGCATGTAGATGATCACCCCGTCGCCCTTGCGTACGCCCAGATCGCGCAGCAAGCCGGCAAGGCGCGCCACTTCATCGCGTAGCTGGTGATAGCTGAAGGTCTGTTGCACGCCGGTCACCGGCGAGTCGTAGATCAGTGCGGTCTGCTCGCCCCGGCCCTGTTCGATCTGGTGATCGAGGGCCAGGTAGCAGCTGTTCAGGCGGCCGTCGGCGAACCAGCGGTGGGTGCCGTCGGGGTTGGCCTGCAGGGTCAGGCGCGGCTTGCGCTGCCAGGCCAGGTGGTCCGCCTGCTCGGCCCAGAAGGCTTCGGGGTCGGCAATCGAATGGGCGTAGCTGTGCTGATAAGTCATGTCGGTCGCAACCCAGTACTTGTTGTTATTGAAGGGCGAGCTTCCAGTATGGACCGCCACTTGCACCCTGCCATGGGACTAAAGTCCACAACCGACCTGCAAATTCGCCTCCCGGTCGGCCGCAGGTCACGCCGCCGTGCGTTTGCCGGTATGATGCCGCCCTCGCCCAAACGCCACTGCGACTTCCATGCATAGCCTCGACGATCTACGTGCCGGCCGCCTGCGCGGCATCACCCGCCTGAACCTCAAGCAGGGGCTGACCCAGTTTCCCGAGGACATTTTCGACCTGGCCGACAGCCTCGAGGTGCTCGACCTCAGCGACAACGCACTCAGCGACCTGCCGGATGACCTGCACCGACTGAGCCAGTTGAAGGTGCTGTTCTGCTCCAATAACCGCTTCACCCACGTGCCAATAGGCATCGGGCGTTGCGCCAGGCTGGAGGCCGTGGGCTTCAAGAGCAATCGCATCACCACGCTCGACGCACAGGCCTTGCCGGCCAGCCTGCGGGCGCTGATCCTCACCGACAACGCCCTGCAAGCGCTGCCCGAGGCCTTGGGCGACTGCACCCAGCTGCAGAAGCTGATGCTGGCGGGCAACCGCCTGCGCAGCTTGCCGGCCAGCCTGGCGCGCTGCCAGCGCCTGGAGCTGCTGCGCATTGCCAGCAATGGCCTCAGCGAACTGCCCGACTGGTTGTTGCAGATGCCGCGCCTGGCCTGGCTGGCCTATGCCGACAACCCGCTGCCCGCAGGCTTCGTCGCGCCACCCGGCGCGGCGCCGTGCGCGAGCGTTGCCTGGAGGGATATCGAGCTAGGCCACGAGCTTGGCCGTGGCGCCTCCGGGGTGATCCACCGGGCCCGCTGCACGTTCCAGCAGGCGCCACTGGCCGTCAAACTGTACAAAGGTGCGATCACCAGTGATGGCTCGCCGCTGGCAGAAATGAGCACCTACATCGCCGCCGGTGAACACCCGCAACTGGTCGCCCTGGCCGGCCGGATCGACGATCATCCGCAGCAGTTGCCCGCGCTGGCAATGCAACTCATCCCCGCAGACTGGCACAACCTCGGCGGGCCACCCAGCCTCGACAGCTGCACCCGCGACCGCTACCCGGCAGAGCGCCAACTGTCGCTGCCGGCCCTGCGCCAGCTGGCCAGCGGGATCGCCTCGGTCAGCGCCCACCTGCACGCCCGCGGCATCAGCCACGGCGACCTGTACGCGCACAATATCCTCTGCGACAGCGACGGCCGTTGCTTGCTCGGCGACTTCGGCGCAGCCTCGTTCCATCCGCCCGCCCCTCACCCGGCGGGCTTGGCGCTGGAGCGCCTGGAAGTCCGAGCATTCGGTATTCTGCTGGGCGAGCTGCTGGCACGCTGCGAGCCGCCAGACGCGGACCTGCAGGCACTCGCGCGGCGCTGTCGGCAGGCAGACGTTGCCCGCCGGCCGCTGTTCAGCGAGGTGTTGACACACCTGCAACAGGGCAGCCCTGCGCGTGTCACCGCTCAGCCTGCCGCGCAATCCACCGCGATGGCTCTAGACTAGCGGCCACCTGACTCAACGGGTTCAATCATGGATATCGAACAGGCGCGTACCTTCCTCGAAATCGTCCGCGGCGGCAGCCTGGTCGCCGCCGCCGAGCGCCTGTTCGTGTCGCAGACCGCGATCACCGCACGGGTGCAGCGCCTGGAGCAGCAACTGGGCTGCCAGCTGTTCGTGCGCAGCCGCAGCGGGGTCAGCCTGACCAGCGACGGCGAGGCCTTCATCACCTACGCCAACCAGCTGGTGCAAACCTGGGAAGCGGCGCGCCGCGACCTGCCGCTACCGTCAGGTTGCCAGCAGTTGCTGCATGTCGGCGGCGAGGTGAGCCTGGGCAATCCGATGCTGCTCGACTGGGTCAGCGCGCTGCACCGGGAGCTGCCCAGCCATGCGATCCGCAGCGAGGTGAGCGATGGCGAGTCGCTGCTGCGCAAGGTCGAGATGGGCCTGCTGGACGCGGTACTGGTGTACCAGCCGAGCTACGGCCCGGGCCTGCAGGTGGAGCAGTTGATGGAAGAAAAGCTGATCCGCATCCGCCGGGTCGCGCGGCCCGAGCCGTATATCTACATCGACTGGGGCGAAGCGTTTCGCCGCCAGCACGACGCCGCCCTGCCCGACTGCGCGCGTGCGGCGTTGAGCTTCAACCTGGGGCCGCTGGCCCTGCAGTTCATTCTCGACCAGGGCGGCAGTGGCTACTTTCGTACGCGGGTGGTCCAGGCGTACCTGGACAGCGGCGTGTTCGAGCGGGTGCCAGAGGCGCCGGAGTTCACTTACCCGACCTACCTGGTGTATGCGCGCAAACGTGACAGCGAAGCGCTGCAGCAGGCCCTGGCGATCTTGCGCCGGCTGGTCGCGGCCGGCGCCAGCGACTGGTCACAACGCTGGGACCCGCTGATCTGAGGGCTGGCTGGCGGCGTTGAGCAAATGGCGCTTGAGGCCGGCGATCAGGTCGGTCTGGGTGACCACCCCGACCAGCTGGTCGCCGTCGAGCACCGGCAGGCAGTGCAAACCCTGCTCGCACAGCAATGGCAACAGACCCTCCAGCGGGTGCTGGCTGCTGACGCTGATCACCCGCCGGCTCATCACCTGCTCCATCAGCACCGGCTTGCGCCGGCGCCAGCTGAAGCGACCCCGGGCCATGGCCGGGCCGACCAGGTCGCTGAGGCTGACGATGCCGACCAGGCGCCCGCCGTCGAGTACCGGCAGGGTCTTCAGGTGATGGCTGGCGAGCAGCTTCCAGGCCTGGTCGAGGGTGGTGTCGCTGGCGGCGAACTGGATATCGCGTGACATCACCGCGCCGGCCGTGATGCCGCCCAGGCTGCGTTGCAGGGCGTGTTGTTCGGTGGCCAGGATGATCCGCTCAAGCTCGTCGCGGGTGACGTCGACGTATTCGCCAATGTCTTCCAGGGCCTGATCGAGGTCGGCGGTGCTGACCCCCACCCGCGCGCTCGGCAGGGGGTCGTGGGTGTGGTGCAGGTCCTTGCGTGGCGCTGCGCGCTTGGGATAACGCACACCGGTCAGGCGGTTGTAGAGCACCGCCACCGCGACCAGGATCAGCACGTTGAGCATGATCGGCTCGAGCAGGTGATCGCCCAGTGCGACCAGCCCCGGGTCGGCCAGCACCGCACTGACGGCGACACCGCCACCGGGCGGGTGCAGGCAGCGCAGCAGGCACATCAGCAGCAGGGACACGCCCAGTGCCGTGGCGGCAACCCACAGCTCGCTGCCAAAGCCATGGCGCAAGGCCAGGCCCAACGCGCCGGCCACGGCATAGCTGCCGAGCACCGGCCAGGGCTGTGCCAGCGGCCCGCCGTGCACGGCGAACACCAGCACCGCGGTGGCGGCCAGCGGGCCGAGCAGGTGCAAGGCGATCGACGGGCCGTAGGCCAGGCTGCACAGCCAGCCGGCGAGGAACAGGCCGAGCAGCGCGCCCATGCCGGCACGCAGCCATTCTTTTGGGGGGAGGTTCAGGGGCGCCGGTAACAGGCGCTGCAATCGACTTTCGGGACGCGAGGCAGACATCGGGCAGAGGGTCGTAATCTAAGGGTTGATAGGTTATGGATGCTTTGGGCGGGGATTGTGCAGGGCGCACCGTTTTGGTGCCAATTCAAAAAACTGCGCTTGGGCTGCAATTTTTTTGCAGGATGGGCTGATGGCGCCAGGGGTGGCCTCTTCGCGGGTAAACCCGCTCCCACAGGTGTTGCGTCCGCCCCGGACCCTGTAGGAGCGGGCTTGCCCGCGAAGAGGCCAGCGCTGAGAGCAGAGATCAACGACCCTTGCGCGGCAACTCGATGCTCACCCGCAATCCACCCAGAGGGCTTTCCAGCAAGTCGATGCGCCCGCCCCAGGCGTCGACAATGTCGCGCACGATGCCCAGCCCCAGGCCATGCCCATCGACCTGTTCATCCAGCCGCGAGCCCCGCTCGAGCACCTGCAGCCGGTTACCTTGAGGAATCCCCGGCCCATCATCGTCGACCCACAGCTGGTAACCCTCGGCACCCTGCGCAATCCCCAGGCGCACCTCGCTGTCGGCCCACTTGCAGGCGTTGTCGAGCAGGTTGCCCAGCAGCTCCAGCAGGTCCTCGCGGTCCCACGGCAGCAACAGGCCAGCCGGTACATCGCGCTCGAGCAGCAGCCCTTCTCCATGGATCATGCCCAGCGTCCCGAGCAACCCCGGCAGCTCGGCATCGCAATCGAACTGCGCACCGGGCAGCGCATCGCCGGCCAGCCGCGCGCGGTTGAGCTCACGGCTCAAGCGCTGCTGAATCTGCTCCAACTGCTCGCGCATCTGCTCCCGTACCTCCGGCAAATCCGCCAGACGCGCACTGGATGCCAGGCTGAGCAACACCGCCAACGGTGTCTTCAGCGCGTGGCCGAGGTTGCCCAGGGCATTGCGCGAACGGCGCAGGCTGTCTTCGGTGTGCGCCAGCAAGTGGTTGACCTGGTCCACCAGCGGTTGCAGCTCGCTGGGTACCTCGGCGTCCAGCTGCGAACGCTGGCCTTGCTGCAGTTGGGCGATCTGCTGGCGGGCACGCTCCAGTGGACGCAACGAGCGGGTGACGGTGATGCGCTGCAGCACCAGCACCAGGATCAACGCCACCAGGCCCATCCCGAGGCCGATCTGCTGCATGCGCTGGAAGCCTTCGCGCACTGGCGAATAGTCCTGCGCGACGCTGATCGAGATGTCCTGGCCGAGGCGTCGGTAATCGGCACGCAAGGCCAGCAACTGCTGACCCTCGGGACCTAGCTCGTGGGTGTCTTCCAGGCCAGGCTTGGCCGGCTTGGGCATGTCCAGGTCCCACAGCGAGCGGGAGCGCCAGGTGCCCTGGTCGAAGTCGATGCGAAAGTAATACCCCGAGAACGGCCGCTGGTACGCCGCAGAGACCCGCCGCTCGTCCAGCTGCAAACCGCTGGGGCCACGCACCAGCGCCACCAGCAGGTTCTCGCTCTCCTTGCGCAGGCCTGCCTCCAGGTACCGCTGCAGCCCCACCTCGAACAACCACAGCGACAGCTGCGCCAAGCCCAGGCCGACCACCACCAGCACCGCCACCAGGCCCAGGCTCAAGCGCGCCTGGATCGACTTCACGGGGTGTTCCCGGCGTAGACGTAACCCTGCCCGCGGCGCGTCTCGATCACGCTGCGGCCGAGCTTGCGACGCAGGTGATTGACGTGCACTTCAAGGACGTTGGAGTCGCGTTCGGTCTCACCGTCATAGAGGTGTTCGGCCAGGTGGCTTTTCGACAACACCTGCCCGGGGTGGAGCATGAAGTAGCGCAGCAGGCGAAACTCGGCGGCGGTCAGCTGGACGTCGACGCCCTCGCGGCTGACGCACTGGCGGCCCTCGTCCAGGTGCAGGCCGGCGGCCTCCAGGGTCGGCTGGTTGGCCAGCCCACGGGCACGGCGCAGCAGCGCCTGGATCCGCAGTTGCAGCTCTTCAGGGTGGAACGGTTTGCTCAGGTAGTCGTCGGCCCCGGCCTTCAGCCCTTCGATGCGCTCGGCCCAGGAACCCCGCGCGGTGAGGATCAGCACCGGCGTGGCCAGGCCGGCGGCGCGCCACTGGGCCAGCACCTCGAGCCCCGGCAAGCCGGGCAGGCCGAGGTCGAGGATGATCAGGTCATAGGGTTCGCTCTGGCCCTGGTACACCGCATCGCGGCCATCGGCCAACCAGTCCACGGCATAGCCCTGGCGCTGCAGGGCGGTGGTCAGTTCGTCGGCCAGGGGTACAGAGTCCTCGACAAGCAGCAGGCGCATTCAGTCGTCTTCCTCGTCTTTGAGCAGCACGCCGCTGCGGGCATCCAGCTTGATCTCGCGCACCACCCCGGCGGGGGTCAGCAGCTCGACCTCGTATTCGTAGCGGCCGTGCTTTTCTTCGAGCTCCGCCTCCAGCAGACGCGCCCCGGGGTAACGCCCCAGGGCCGAGTCGAGCAGCTGTTCAAGCGGCAGGATGATGCCCTTTTGCCGCAGCGCAAGGGCTTCATCCTGGTCGAGGTCACGGGCCACGGCCAGCGAACCGATCGTCATCAGCGCAAGGGCCAGGTAGCGCGCCTTTCGCGGTAGCGGGTTCATCAGGTGTCCTGTTTGTCCTTGAGTACTTCACCGGTCTTGGCGTCCAGGTCGACATCCCATTCGACGTTCTGTGCGTCGCGCAGCTCGACCTTGAAGATGTAGCGGCCGTACTCGTTTTCCAGCTCCGAGTCGGTGATGGTCGCGCCCGGGTGCTTGGCCTTGGCGACGTCCGCCAGCTTTTGCAGGGACTGCACGGTGCCGGCTTTTTCCAGCGCGCTGATTTCATGCGCCGGGACATCGGCCAGGGCGACATTGGCGCCTACGGCAAGGGCAGCGGCAGCGAACAGGGCAGTCAAAGTCTTCATGAGGTTCTCTCCATCGGGGTGTGCAAGTTGTCTACGGAATCAAGATTACCCAACGGTGCTTAATTCAACCTGAAGACAGCTGGCGCCATGATAGCGCAGTCGATCCGCCACCGGGCGGCTGCACGAACGGCCGCAAGCCTTGTCGCGGGCATGCTGGTAGAATCTGCGCCAGTATTTTTTACAAGAGTCTTTACCAGTGGAAATCTTCAAGGAATTCACCTTCGAATCCGCCCACCGCCTGCCTCACGTACCCGAGGGGCACAAGTGCGGTCGCCTGCATGGCCATTCGTTCAAGGTCGCCCTGCACCTGACCGGCCCGCTCGATCCGCACACGGGCTGGATCCGCGACTTCTCCGAGATCAAGGCGATCTTCAAGCCGCTCTACGAGCAGCTCGACCACAACTACCTGAACGACATCCCCGGCCTGGAAAACCCGACCAGCGAAGTCATTGCCAAGTGGATCTGGGAACAGGTCAAACCGTTGCTTCCGGAGCTGTCCAAGGTGCGTATCCACGAGACCTGCACCAGCGGCTGCGAATACACCGGCGACTGATCAGCGCCGTGCAGTAGGGTCTGGATGGGTCGCTAGCGCGCCTCAGCCCAGGCCCAGCGAGTCCTTGAGGAACGCCGGCGCGATGTAGCGCTGGTAGTGCGCTTCGGAGAGGATGAAAAATTCGCGGTCGATGGCGTCGCGCAATTGCGGCAGCTCCCAGTCGCGAAACTCCGGCAGCAGTGCCATGCCATAGGCGTCCAGGTCGCGAATCAGCCGCGCCCCGCGGGCGATCAGCTGGTACGCCCAGCAGTATTCCGACTGATGCGCGACAAAGCGGATCGAGCGCTGCTCCAGTTGCTGGCGCAGGCAGTCTT
Organism: Pseudomonas reidholzensis; assembly: GCF_900536025.1. Taxonomy (GTDB): domain Bacteria; phylum Pseudomonadota; class Gammaproteobacteria; order Pseudomonadales; family Pseudomonadaceae; genus Aquipseudomonas; species Aquipseudomonas reidholzensis. The sequence goes on along the minus strand of NZ_UNOZ01000013.1, from coordinate 429,273 downwards.
TGTCGAACACTTCGAGCTTGGCCATCATCACCTGCACCAGCAACTGCTCCAGGCGCAGCCAGACCGCGCGCTTCTCGTCGTCGCTGTAGCCGTTCCAGTGGATCACTTCGTGGTGGAAGCGCTTGCAGCCACGGCACACGAGGTCTCCGTAGACCGTGGAACAGAGCCCGACACACGGGGTTTTGATGGATTGGTTGGACATGGAAAAACAACGGCTTGGCGGAGGTACACGGGCCCATGTTAGCCCTTTGTCTAACCAGGGTCACCCGTTAAAGTCACAATAGCCGCCTTACCTTCGCGCGGTTTTTACCGTAGAATCACTTCGCCTTTTCAAGGCAACGATGTCCGTTGGAAGCTGTTTTCAAAGCGTCACGAGCACAGTTAATCCGGTAGAACGGCGTTGGCCCGGGCCATGCACCCCTCGCATGACCGCGCCAACCCCTCATCACACGCTCCGTTCTACAGGCGTAAAACTTTGAAAGCAGCTTCTACAAGGATTTCCTGCAACCCTGGCTGGGCGGCTCACGAAGCCGTATTGCGCATGGGTGCCGTAAATCCTGGATGAGCGTCCCGGACTCCCTTTAGGGACCACTGATGAGGGTAATAACTGTGCTTGAAGCCTACCGCAAACACATCGAAGAGCGTGCCGCCCTGGGTATCGTGCCCCAGCCGCTGAACGCCGAACAGACCGCAGGCCTTGTAGAGCTGCTGAAGAACCCACCGGCCGGCGAAGAAGCGTTCCTCGTTGAACTGATCACCGACCGCGTTCCACCAGGCGTTGACGAAGCTGCCTACGTCAAGGCCGGTTTCCTCTCCGCCATCGCCAAAGGCGAGGCCACCTCCCCGCTGATCGACCGCAAGCACGCCGCAGAGCTGCTCGGCACCATGCAGGGTGGCTACAACATCGAGACCTTGGTCGCGCTGCTGGACGACGCCGAACTGGGCGCCGTCGCGGCCGAACAGCTCAAGCACACCCTGCTGATGTTCGATGCCTTCCACGACGTGGCCGAAAAAGCCAAGGCGGGCAATGCCCACGCCCAGGCCGTGCTGGAATCCTGGGCTGCCGGTGAGTGGTTCACCAAGCGCCCGGCGATCGCCGAGAAGTACACCCTGACCGTGTTCAAGGTGCCTGGCGAAACCAACACCGACGACCTCTCGCCTGCCCCGGACGCCTGGTCGCGCCCTGACATCCCGCTGCACGCCCTGGCCATGCTGAAGATGGCCCGTGACGGCATCGAGCCTGAGCAACCGGGCGCCATCGGCCCGCTCAAGCAGATCGAAGCGGTCCGCGCCAAAGGCTTCCCGGTTGCCTACGTGGGTGACGTGGTCGGTACCGGTTCGTCGCGTAAATCCGCCACCAACTCGGTGCTGTGGTTCTTCGGCGACGACATCCCGAACGTGCCGAACAAGCGCGCCGGTGGTTTCTGCTTCGGCACCAAGATCGCCCCGATCTTCTACAACACCATGGAAGACGCCGGCGCCCTGCCGATCGAATTCGACTGCACCAACCTGGGCATGGGCGACGTCATCGACGTCTACCCGTACAAAGGTGAAGTCCGCCGTCACGACAGCGACGAGCTGGTCACCACCTTCGCCCTGAAGACCGAAGTGCTGCTCGACGAAGTGCGCGCTGGCGGCCGTATCCCGCTGATCGTTGGCCGTGGCCTGACCGACAAGGCCCGTGCCGAGCTGGGCCTGGGCGCCACTGACCTGTTCAAGCTGCCAGAAGCCCCGGTCGATTCCGGCAAAGGCTTCACCCTGGCACAGAAGATGGTCGGCCGCGCCTGCGGTCTGGCAGAAGGCCAGGGCGTGCGCCCGGGTGCCTACTGCGAGCCGAAGATGACCACCGTGGGTTCGCAAGACACCACCGGCCCGATGACCCGCGACGAGCTGAAAGACCTGGCGTGCCTGGGCTTCTCCGCTGACCTGGTGATGCAGTCGTTCTGCCACACCGCGGCCTATCCAAAGCCGATCGACGTCACCACCCACCACACCCTGCCGGATTTCATCCGCACCCGTGGCGGCGTGTCGCTGCGTCCTGGCGACGGCATCATCCACAGCTGGCTGAACCGCATGCTGCTGCCTGACACCGTCGGCACCGGCGGCGACTCGCACACCCGCTTCCCGATCGGCATTTCGTTCCCGGCCGGTTCCGGCCTGGTCGCGTTCGCCGCGGCCACCGGCGTCATGCCGCTGGACATGCCAGAGTCGGTACTGGTGCGCTTCAAGGGCAAGCTGCAACCGGGCATCACCCTGCGTGACCTGGTCCATGCGATCCCTTACTACGCGATCCAGAACGGCCTGCTGACCGTCGAGAAGAAAGGCAAGAAAAACGCCTTCTCCGGCCGCATCCTCGAGATCGAAGGCCTGGACGAGCTGACCGTCGAGCAAGCGTTCGAGCTGTCCGACGCCTCGGCTGAGCGTTCCGCTGCAGGCTGCACCATCAAGCTGCCGGAAAAAGCCGTTGCCGAGTACCTGCAGTCGAACATCACCCTGCTGCGCTGGATGATCAGCGAAGGCTACGGTGACGCGCGGACCATGGAGCGCCGTGCGCAAGCCATGGAAGCCTGGCTGGCCAACCCGCAGCTGCTGGCTGCCGACGCCGATGCCGAGTACGCCGAGATCATCGAAATCGACCTGGCCGACGTCAAGGAGCCTGTGCTCTGCGCGCCGAACGACCCGGACGATGCCCGCCTGCTGTCTTCGGTACAAGGCGAGAAGATCGACGAGGTGTTCATCGGTTCGTGCATGACCAACATCGGTCACTTCCGCGCGGCCGGCAAGCTGCTGGACAAGGTCAAGGGCGGTATCCCGACCCGTCTGTGGCTGGCTCCGCCGACCAAGATGGACGCTCACCAGCTGACCGAAGAAGGCTACTACGGCATCTACGGCAAGGCTGGCGCGCGCATGGAAATGCCAGGCTGCTCGCTGTGCATGGGTAACCAGGCGCGGGTACAGACCGGTTCGACCGTGGTCTCCACCTCGACCCGTAACTTCCCGAACCGTCTGGGCGATGCCACCAACGTCTACCTGGCGTCGGCTGAGCTGGCGGCGGTCGCTTCGATCATCGGCAAGCTGCCGACCGTCGAGGAGTACATGGTGTACGCCAAGGACATCGACAGCATGGCTGCCGACGTTTACCGCTACCTGAGCTTCGACCAGATCGCCGAGTTCCGTGAAGCGGCCGAAAGCGCCAAGATCCCGGTTGTTCAGGCGTAAGATCAGCGGTTAGCTTCCAGCTTCCAGCTGTAACAAAAAGCCCCGGCAGAAATGCCGGGGCTTTTTTTGTGGACGCCTTGATGGGCGTGGCACTCGATTGGCGCCTTAACGCATCAAGATCTCCACCAACACCTGCGCCGGCACACTCAACTCCACCCCGCGCCGCGTCACCACCTCGTACGGCTCACTGCGCGACTTCAACTGCAACGGCAACCTCACCAGCATCCCGTGATCCAGCGCCACCTTGGCCACATCCCAAGGCATCACCGCAAGCAACCCCGGGTCCTGCAGCAACATCGACAACGTCGTAAAAGTCGAAGACGTCTCGATCGGATACTGCGGAAAACCCAACCCCGCCTCGCGAAACTCCCGCTCCAGGGTCAAACGCATCGGCATGTTCACCGGAAACACCACCCACCGCGAATCCGCCACCTGCGCCAGCTCCAGCGAGTCACTGCCCGCCAACGGATGCGCCGGATTGGCCACCAGCACCAACTGCTCCTGGTGCTTGACCCGGCTGTCGTACGCCGCCGGACGCGGGCTGACACTGGTCCGGCAGATCACCACATCCAGACGCCCCTGATCGAGCAACGTCAGCAAGCGATCACTGGTGTCCTCGACCACCGCCACCGACAGGTCCGGCTGGCTCTCGCGCAAGCGCGCCAGGCCCTCCACCAGGATCGGCACCGCACCCATGATGGTGCCCACCGCCAACCGTCCACCATGGCCCTGGAGAATCCCCAGCATCTCCTCGCGCAGGTGCGCCAGGTCATTGCCGATCAAGCGCGCGTAACGCACCACGCAACGCCCCAGGTCATTGGCCTGGAGGCCCTTGCTGGTGCGCTCGAAGAGCACCGCGCCGAGCGTCGACTCGATCTCGTTGAGCGCCTTGGTCGCCCCCGGCTGGGTGATCGACATGGCCTCGGCGGCCTTGTGGATCGACCCCAGCTCGTCGAGGCTGATGAGCAAGCGCAACTGGCGCAGGCGAAGGCGCGAGGCCATGGAACTCAAAGGTGGCAGCATAGGGGATCACTAAAAGTTATCACGGGGTCAACAGCTCTCATTAGGCAGCAATGACGGGGAAATTTAAAGTGGCTGCACGTGCTTCCCCACAACAACAAACCGGAGCCAGCATGCGCCTGATCCAATTCGAAACCGCAACCGCCCAGCGCCATGTCGGCGTGGTCGAAGGCGACCTGATCCAGGTCGTGCGTCACACCAGCCACCTGCGTGAACTGGCCCTGAGCGCCATCCGCCACCAGCGCAGCCTCGCCGCCGAAGTGCTCGAACGCGGCCTCGACAGCAGCGACCAGCGCTACAGCGACGCCCTCGCCGAATGCCGGGTGCTGCCGCCGCTCGACCACGAAGACCCGGCCCACTGCCTGATCAGCGGCACCGGCCTGACCCACCTGGGCAGCGCCTCGACCCGCGACAAGATGCACCAGCAGAAAGCCGACGACGGCGCGGCCCTCACCGACACCGCACGCATGTTCCAATGGGGCATCGATGGCGGCCGCCCCGCCGCCGGCAGCGTCGGCGCGCAGCCGGAGTGGTTCTACAAGGGCGACGGCTCCACCGTGGTGCGCCCCGGCCAGGCCTTGCAGGCCCCGGCCTTCGCCGAGGACGCCGGTGAAGAGCCGGAACTGGCCGGCCTCTATGTGATCGGCGATGATGGCCAGCCGTACCGCCTGGGCTTTGCCATCGGCAACGAGTTTTCCGACCACGTCATGGAGCGCCGCAGCTACCTGTACCTGGCCCACTCCAAGCTGCGCAACTGCTCGTACGGCCCTGAGCTGCGGGTCGGCGAGCTGCCACGCCACCTGCAAGGCACCAGCCGAATCCGCCGCGGCGACCAGGTGATCTGGGAAAAGGACTTTCTCAGCGGCGAGGACAACATGTGCCACTCGCTGGAGAACCTCGAGTACCACCATTTCAAATACGCGCAGTTTCTGCGCCCGGGCGATGTCCATATCCACTTCTTCGGCACCGCGACCCTGTCGTTCGCCGACCAGGTCAAGGCCGTCGCAGGCGATGTGTTCGAAATCAGCCTGGCGGAGTTTGGCGCACCGTTGCGCAATGGCATTGGCATAACGCCTGCGGCCATCTCACCCGGTGCGGTGAAGACGCTCTGAACCGACGGCGGCGCAGGGCCGCGCCGCCGCGGCATTTCATAACAATCACAACAGTGAGATGAGCATGAACAACAGCCCTTACCCTGCAGCCCCGGCCCCCGCCCTGGCGGCCGCCGACAGCACAAAGCCGACCACCGTGCGCTGGCGTATATTCCTGATCCTGCTGTTGCTGGCAGCGATCAACTACATCGACCGCGCCTCGCTGTCGGTGGCACTGCCGTTGATTTCCGCCGAGTTCGAGCTGACCCCGGCACTCGAAGGCCTGATCCTCAGTGCGTTCTTCTGGTCGTACGCGTTGATGCAGATCCCGGCCGGGGTCCTCCTCGACCGCTTCCAGGTGCGCAATATCATTGGCGTCGCGACCATTGGCTGGGGCGCGTTCCAGGCGCTAGGCGGGTTTGCCCACAGCTGGGTCACCCTGCTGGTCACACGCATCGGCCTGGGCGTCGCCGAGTCGCCGATCATGCCGGCCGGCGCCAAGCTCAACGGCGCCTGGCTGACCCCCAACGAACGGGGCCGCGGCGCTACCCTGGTGGACGGCGGCGCGCCGCTGGGCACCGCCTTTGGCGCGATCATCATCGCCGGCCTGATCACCTGGTTCGACTCCTGGCGCATCGCCTTCATCATTGCCGGCGTCGGTACCGTGGCCGCCGGCATCTGGGCCTGGTGGTACATCCGCAACCACCCCAGCGAGCACCCGCAGGTCAACGCCGCCGAACTGGCCTACATCACCCAGGCCAACGACGCCGCGAGCAAGGCCAACGGCAACCGCAAGGCGGTGCTCAAAGAGCTGCTCAAGAGCCGCTCGGTGCTGTGCATGTTCGCCGGCTACGCCTGCTACAACAGCGTGTTCTATGGCCTGCTGACCTGGATGCCGAGCTACCTGCACCAGGCCCACAACCTCGATATCAAGGCCATGGGCGGGGCGACCTTCCTGATCTTCATGTGCGGTTTCGTCGGCGAGCTGATCGGCGGCTGGATCTCCGACAAGTGGAAAGCCAAGGGCGGCCAACCGAACACCGTGATGCGCAGCATGTTCGCCGGCTCCGCCGCGGTCGCCGCACTGTGCATCCTGCTGGTGGCCTACACCCCGGACGCCGGCCTGGTCATCGCACTGCTCTGCGTGGCGCTGTTCTTCATCCGCTGGTGCGGCATGTACTGGTGCCTGCCGGCGATCCTCGGTGGCAAGTCCAAGGCCGGCGTGCTCGGCGGCAGCATGAACTTCTGCGGCAACATGGTCGGCGTGCTGGTGCCGATCCTGATCGGCCTGATCGTGCAGTTCACCGGTTCCTACTTCCTGGCCCTGATCTTCTTCGTGGTCATGGCCTTCGGCCTGATGCTGTTCTCGGGCCTGATCGACTATCGCGAGCGCGGGCTGGCCTGAGCCACGCGCCCCATTGAGGTGACTGTCATGCAACTCATTACAACAACAGGCAGTGCAAGCGCTGCCAACGCCGTGATCCGACTCAACCCGCTGGACGATGTACTGGTGGCCCGCCAGCCACTGACCGAAGGCCTGCTGCTGGACGAAGGCATCGTTGTCCGCCAGCCGATCCCGGCCGGCCACAAGGTCGCTGCCCGCGCCCTGACGGCGGGCCAGCCGCTGCGCCGCTACGGGCAGATCATCGGCTTTGCCAGCCAGGCGATCGCGGCCGGCGAGCATGTGCACGTGCACAACCTGGCGATGGGCGACTTTGCCCGCGATTACGCCTTTGGCGTTGACGCCAAGGGGCAGCAGGCGCCCAACGACGACACCTTCATGGGCATCGTGCGCGCCGATGGCCGGGTCGCGACGCGCAACTACATCGGCATCCTCACGTCGGTGAACTGCTCGGCCACGGTCGCCCGCGCCATCGCCGATCACTTTCGCCGCGACATCCACCCCGAGGCGCTGGCGCCCTACCCTAACGTCGACGGCGTGGTGGCACTGACCCACGGCGTCGGCTGCGCGGTCGACCCCGGTGGCGAGGCACTGGCCATGCTCCGGCGCACCCTTGGTGGCTATGCCGTGCACGCCAACTTCGCCTCGGTGCTGCTGATCGGCCTGGGCTGCGAGACCAACCAGATTCCCGACCTGCTCGCCGCCCAGGGCCTGCAAAGCAGCCACGCGCTGCGCACCTTCACCATCCAGGGCACCGGTGGCACCTCGAAGACCATTGCCAGCGGCATCGCCCAGGTCAAGTCGCTGCTCGCCGACGCCAACCAGGTCGAACGCCAGCCCGTCAGCGTGCGCCACCTCACGGTCGGCCTGCAGTGCGGGGGCTCGGACGGCTATTCGGGGATCACCGCCAACCCGGCGCTGGGCAATGCGGTCGACCGCCTGGTCGCTGCCGGCGGCACCGCGATCCTTTCGGAAACCCCGGAGATCTACGGCGCCGAACACCTGCTGACCCGCCGCGCGGTCAGCCAGCAGGTGGGCGAGAAGCTGATCGCCCGCATCCAGTGGTGGGAAGCCTACTGCCAACGGATGGGCGCCGAGCTCAACAACAACCCTTCGGCGGGCAACAAGGCCGGTGGCCTCACCACCATCCTCGAAAAGTCCCTGGGCGCCGTGGCCAAGGCCGGCTCCAGTGACCTGGTGGATGTCTACGAGTACGCCGAGCCGGTGCGCGCCCACGGCCTGGTGTTCATGGACACGCCCGGCTACGACCCGATCTCCGCCACCGGCCAGGTCGCCGGCGGCGCCAACCTGATCGCCTTTACCACCGGCCGTGGCTCGGCCTACGGCTGCGCGCCTTCGCCGTCGATCAAGCTGGCCACCAACACCCGCCTGTGGGAAACCCAGGAAGAGGACATGGACGTCAACTGCGGCGGCATTGCCGACGGCAGCATGACCATCGAAGAACGTGGCGAACACATCTACCGCCTGATGCTGAGCATTGCCTCGGGCGAGCGCAGCAAGAGCGAACAGCATGGCTACGGCCAGAACGAGTTCGTGCCGTGGCAGATCGGCGCCATCACCTGATACCCCGTTTTGATTACCGGAGCCCGCATGACCCGTATCCTTGGTCACAACTACATCGCCGGCCAGCGCTCGGCGCAAGGCAACACCCTGCTCACCAGCCTCGACGCCACCACCGGCGAGCCGTTGCCGGGCGTGTTCAGCCAGGCCACAGAGGCTGAAGTCGCCGCCGCTGCCACCGCTGCGGCGGCGGCCTTCCCGGCCTACCGCAACCTGCCCGCCGACCAGCGCGCGGCGTTTCTCGAGGCCATCGCCGACGAACTCGACGGGCTGGGCGATGATTTCATCGCCACCGTGTGCCGCGAGACCGCCCTGCCCAGCGGCCGTATCCAGGGCGAGCGCGCCCGCACCAGCGGCCAGATGCGCCTGTTCGCCAAGGTGCTGCGCCGGGGTGACTTTTATGGCGCGCGGATCGACCGCGCGCTGCCCGAGCGCCAACCCCTGCCCCGCCCCGACCTGCGCCAGTACCGCATCGGCGTCGGGCCGGTGGCGGTGTTTGGCGCCAGCAACTTCCCGCTGGCATTCTCCACCGCCGGTGGCGACACCGCCTCGGCCCTGGCGGCCGGCTGCCCGGTGGTGTTCAAGGCCCACAGCGGCCACATGGCCACTGCCGAAGCGGTCGCCGACGCGATCCTGCGGGCCGCCAGCCGCAGCGGCATGCCGGCCGGCGTGTTCAACATGATCTATGGCGCCGGGGTCGGTGAGTGGCTGGTCAAGCATCCGGCGATCCAGGCAGTGGGCTTCACCGGGTCGCTCAAGGGCGGCAATGCCCTGAGCCGCATGGCGGCGGAACGGGCGCAGCCGATCCCGGTGTTTGCCGAGATGTCCAGCATCAACCCGGTGATCCTCCTGCCTGAAGCCTTGCAGGCGCGTGGCGAAAGCCTGGCGCGCGAGTTGGCGGCGTCGGTGACCCTGGGCTGCGGGCAGTTCTGCACCAACCCAGGGTTGATCATCGGCGTGCGCTCGGCGGCATTCAGCGACTTCATCGCGCTGTTCACCGCGCAGATGGCCGAGCAGCCGGCGCAGACCATGCTCAACCAGGGCACGCTGGCCAGCTACCGCCAGGGCCTCGTGCACCTGCACAGCCACCCGGGCGTGACGCACCTGGCGGGCGCCGCGCAAGGTGACCGGCAGGCACAGCCGCAGTTGTTCCAGGCGGATGTCAGCTTGCTGCTGGGCGGCGATCCGCTGCTGCAGGAAGAGGTGTTCGGGCCGGCCACGCTGCTCATCGAGGTGGCCGACCTGGCGCAACTGGCGGCGGCCGTCGGGGCGCTGCGTGGGCAACTGACGGCCACGCTGATCGGCGAAGCGGCGGAGCTGGCGGGCTATGGCTGGCTGAGTGAGCTGCTGCAGGAGAAGGTGGGGCGGGTGCTGCTCAATGGCTATCCGACCGGGGTCGAGGTGTGTGACGCGATGGTGCATGGCGGGCCCTACCCGGCCACCTCGGATGCGCGGGGCACCTCGGTCGGCACGTTGGCGATCGACCGTTTTCTGCGGCCGGTGTGCTTCCAGAACTACCCGGATGAGCTGTTGCCAGCGGCGCTGCAGGATGGCAATCCGCTGGGGATTTCGCGGTTGCTCGATGGCGAGCAGAGCCGTGCGGTGATTGTTCGGTAGGGCTGTCCTGCACCGGCCTCATCGCGGGCAAACCCGCTCCTACGGGGTCTGTGCACGTCCACCCTGTAGGAGCGGGTTTACCCGCGATGAGGCCTGCATTGGCAACACACCAACCCGCTCGCGACCTAGATCACCAACAGATCGACGAACTTGTGCACCGGCGTGGCCTCAAGCCGCGCCTGGGCCTTGCACAGGTCAAAGATCTCGGCACAACGCTGCCCCGCAAAGCGCGTGGCGAGGTTGGCCTTGAACTTCTCTTCCAGCAACGGAATCCCCTCGGCACGCCGGCGCCGATGACCGATCGGGTATTCGACGGTGACCTGCTCGGTGCTGCTGCCATCGTTGAAGAACACCTGCACGGCATTGGCGATCGAGCGCTTGTCGGCCTCCAGGTACTCGCGGCTGAAGCGTGGCTCTTCGACGATCTCCATCTTCTCGCGCAACCGGTCGATGGTCGGGTGGGCGGCGTGGAAGCTGTCTTCATAGTGCTCGGCCACCAGGTTGCCGAAGATCAACGGCACCGCCGTCATGTACTGCAGGCAGTGGTCGCGGTCGGCGGCGTTGGCCAGCGGGCCGACCTTGGAGATGATGCGGATCGCCGACTCATGGGTGGTAATGACGATGCGCTCGATCTCGTGCAGGCGGTTGCGCACCTTGGGGTGCAGTGTCACCGCCGCTTCGCAGGCGGTCTGCGCATGAAACTCGGCCGGGAAGCTGATCTTGAACAGGACGTTTTCCATCACGTAGCTGCCAAACGCCTGGGGCAGGCTGAAGCTGCGCTGCGCGGGCGGCTTGAGCGCCAGGTCCTTGTTGGTGTGGCTGAACAGCACGTCATAAAAGCCCCACTGCGGCGCGGTGAGCACGCCAGGGATGCCCATCTCGCCGCGCATGGCGATATCGGCCAGGCGCACACCCCGGCTCGAGGCATCGCCCGCGGCCCACGACTTGCGCGAGCCTGCGTTGGGCGCATGGCGATAGGTGCGCAGCGCCTGGCCGTCGACAAAGGCGTGCGACAGCGCCGAGAGCAACTGCTCGCGGTTGGCGCCCATCAGCTTGGCGCAGACGGCAGTCGAGGCGACCTTGACCAGCAGCACATGGTCCAGGCCCACCCGGTTGAAGGAGTTCTCCAGGGCCAGCACGCCCTGGATCTCATGGGCCATTACCATCGCCTCGAGGACGTCGCGCATGCTCAGCGCCGGTTCACCTACCGCCACCCGCCGTTGCGAGAGGTGATCGGCCACCGCCAGGATGCCGCCGAGGTTGTCCGACGGGTGCCCCCACTCGGCGGCCAGCCACGTGTCGTTGTAGTCCAGCCAGCGCACGGTGCAGCCGATGTCCCAGGCCGCCTTGACCGGGTCGAGCCGGTACGAGGTGCCGGGCACGCGCGCGCCGTGCGGCACCACGGTGCCCTCCACCAGCGGCCCGAGGTGCTTGTTGCACTCGGGGAAGCGCAGCGCCAGCAAGCCGCAGCCCAGGGTGTCGATCAGGCAGTTGCGCGCGGTGTCGAGCGCCTCCGCCGAACCGACCTGGTAGTCGAGCACGTAGTCGGCGAGGGTCTGCAGCACCCGGTCGTAGTCCGGGCGGTCGTTCAGGTCAACGTTGGCACTCATCTCTCAGTACTTCCTGTGGCAGAGGATCGAACGAAAAAGCCGAGCGCCGCCGCGTGCTAGAAGGCGTCGCCGGGTACCCGCACCCAGCCTTCCATCAACACGCGCGCGCTGCGGCTCATGATTGCCTTGGTCACGCGCCACTGGCCATCGACCTGGCGCGCCTCGGCGCCGACGCGCAAGGTGCCGGACGGATGGCCGAAGCGAACGGCACTGCGCGGCTCACCGCCGGCAGCCAGGTTGACCAGGGTGCCGGGGATCGCCGCGGCGGTACCGATGGCCACCGCCGCGGTGCCCATCATGGCGTGGTGCAGCTTGCCCATGGACAGCGCGCGCACCAGCAGGTCGATGTCGGCAGCCGCCACGGCCTTGCCGCTGGACGCGGTGTAGCCGACCGGCGGGGCGACGAAGGCGACCTTGGGCGTGTGCTGACGCTGGGCGGCATCGTCGACATGGCCGATCAACCCCATGCGCACTGCACCGTAGGCACGAATCGCCTCGAACCGCGCCAGCGCTTGCGGGTCGCCGTTGATCGCGTCCTGCAGCTCGCTGCCGCTGTAGCCGAGGTCGGCGGCGTTGACGAAGATGGTCGGGATACCCGCATTGATCATAGTCGCCTGGAACGTGCCGACACCGGGCACCAGCAGTTCGTCGACCAGCTTGCCGGTGGGGAACATCGCCCCGCCGTCGCCGTCTTCGTCGGCCGCCGGGTCGAGAAACTCCAGCTGCACCTCGGCGGCCGGGAAGGTCACCCCGTCGAGCTCGAAGTCGCCGGTCTCCTGCACTTCACCGTCACTGATCGGCACGTGGGCGATGATCGTCTTGGCGATGTTGGCCTGCCAGATGCGCACCGTGGCGATGCCGTTGCGCGGGATGCGCGCGGGGTCGACCAGGCCGCTGCTGATGGCGAACGAGCCGACGGCGGCGGAGAGGTTGCCGCAGTTGCCGCTCCAGTCGACGAAGGCCTTGTCGATGGCGACCTGGCCGAACAGGTAGTCGACGTCGTGGTCTGGGCGGGTGCTGGGGGCGAGGATCACGGTCTTGCTGGTACTGGAGGTGGCGCCACCCATGCCGTCGATCTGCTTGCCGTAGGGGTCGGGGCTGCCGATGACCCGCAACAGCAGTGCGTCGCGGGCCGGGCCGGGTTGCTGGGCGCGCTCGGGGAGGTCTTGCAGGCGGAAGAACACGCCTTTGCTGGTGCCGCCACGCAGGTAGGTGGCGGGGATTTTGATCTGCGCTGCATGTGCCATGGGTCTGTCCTGATCATTCTGTTGTGCATCTGGGGCCGCTTTGCGGCCCTTCGCGGGTAAACCCGCTCCCACAGGGATCGCTCAAAACTCTGTGGGAGCGGGTTTACCGGGACGCCGGACCGCCGCGAAGGGCTGCAAAGCAGCCCCCGCCGTTACGCGGTCGCTTCGAGGAAGTCCTGGGCGAAGCGCTGTAGCACCCCGCCCGCTTCGTAGATCGACACTTCTTCAGCCGTGTCCAGCCGGCAGGTCACCGGCACCTCGAGCTGCTCGCCATTGCGTCGCGTGACCACCAGGGTCAACGTCGCCCGTGGCGTGCGCTGGCCTATCACGTCGTAGCACTCGCTGCCATCCAGGCCCAGGGTGGTACGGTCGGTGCCGGGTTTGAACTCCAGCGGCAACACACCCATGCCGACCAGGTTGGTGCGGTGAATCCGCTCGAAGCCTTCGGCGACGATCGCCTCGACCCCGGCCAGGCGCACGCCCTTGGCCGCCCAGTCGCGCGACGAACCCTGGCCGTAGTCGGCACCCGCAACAATGATCAGCGGCTGCTTGCGCGCCATGTAGGTCTCGATCGCCTCCCACATGCGTGTCACCTTGCCCTCCGGCTCGAGCCGGGTCAGCGAACCCTGCTTCACGCTGCCGTCGTCCTTGCGCACCATTTCGTTGAACAGTTTGGGGTTGGCGAAGGTCGCCCGCTGAGCGGTCAGGTGATCGCCGCGGTGGGTCGCGTAAGAGTTGAAGTCCTCTTCGGGGAGGCCCATCTTCGCCAGGTATTCCCCAGCGGCGCTGTCGAGCATGATCGCGTTGGAAGGTGACAGGTGATCGGTGGTGATGTTGTCCGGCAGCACGGCCAGCGGGCGCATGCCGCGCAGGGTGCGTTCGCCGGCCAGGGCGCCTTCCCAGTACGGCGGACGGCGGATATAGGTGCTCATCGGGCGCCAGTCATACAGCGGTGGGACCTTCGGCCCCTTGTCTTCCTCGATGGCGAACATCGGGATGTAGACCTTGCGGAACTGCTCTGGCTTGACCGCCGCACGCACCACGGCGTCGATTTCTTCGTCGCTCGGCCAGATGTCCTTGAGGCGGATCTCCTTGCCGTCGACCACGCCCAGCACATCCTTCTCGATGTCGAAGCGAATGGTCCCGGCGATGGCGTAGGCCACTACCAGCGGCGGCGAGGCGAGGAAGGCCTGCTTGGCATAGGGGTGAATGCGCCCGTCGAAGTTGCGGTTGCCCGAGAGCACGGCGGTGGCGTACAGGTCGCGGTCGATGATTTCTTGCTGGATCTGCGGGTCGAGCGCGCCCGACATGCCGTTGCAGGTGGTGCAGGCAAAGGCGACGATGCCAAAGCCCAGTTGCTCCAGCTCCTGCTCCAGCCCCGCTTCCTGCAGATAGAGCTTGACCGCTTTCGAGCCCGGCGCCAGCGACGACTTGACCCACGGCTTGCGGGTCAGGCCCAGGCGGTTGGCGTTGCGCGCCATCAGCCCGGCGGCAATCACGTTGCGCGGGTTGCTGGTGTTGGTGCAACTGGTGATGGCGGCGATGATCACCGCGCCGTCGGGCATCTGCCCAGGCACGTCTTCCCAGGCGCCAGCGATGCCCTTGGCAGCGAGGTCGCTGGTGGCGACGCGGGCGTGCGGGTTGGACGGGCCCGCCATGTTGCGCACCACGCTCGACAGGTCGAAGCTCAGCCCGCGCTCGTACTCGGCGTTGACCAGGCTGTCAGCCCACAGGCCGGTGACCTTGGCGTAGGTCTCGACCAGCTTGACCTGCTGTTCTTCACGGCCGGTCAGGCGCAGGTAGTCGATGGTCTGCTGGTCGATGGCGAACATCGCGGCGGTGGCACCGTATTCCGGGGCCATGTTGGAGATGGTCGCGCGGTCGCCCAGGGTCAGCGCGCGGGCGCCCTCACCGTGGAACTCGAGGTAGGCACCGACGACTTTCTGCTGACGGAGGAACTCGGTCAGGGCCAGCACCAGGTCGGTGGCGGTGATGTTCGGTTGCAGGCGACCGGTCAGCTCGACGCCGACGATTTCCGGAAGGCGCATCCACGAGGCCCGGCCGAGCATGACGTTCTCGGCTTCGAGGCCACCGACGCCGATGGCGATCACGCCCAGCGCATCGACATGCGGGGTGTGGCTGTCGGTGCCGACGCAGGTGTCCGGGTAGGCCACGCCGTGGTCGCTGTGGATCACCGGCGACATTTTCTCCAGGTTGATCTGGTGCATGATGCCGTTGCCGGGCTGGATCACGTCGACGTTCTTGAAGGCCTTCTTGGTCCAGTTGATGAAATGGAAGCGGTCTTCGTTGCGGCGGTCTTCGATGGCGCGGTTCTTGTCGAACGCCTGCGGGTCGAAGCCCCCGCATTCGACCGCCAGCGAGTGATCGACGATCAGCTGCACCGGCACCACCGGGTTGACCTGGGCGGGGTCGCCGCCCCTGTCGGCAATCGCATCGCGCAGGCCGGCCAGGTCGACCAGCGCGGTCTGGCCGAGGATGTCGTGGCAGACCACGCGGGCCGGAAACCACGGGAAGTCGAGGTCGCGCTTGCGCTCGATCAGCTGCAGCAGGGAGGCGTCGAGGGTGGCCGGGTCGCAGCGTCGCACGAGGTTTTCGGCGAGCACCCGGGAGGTGTACGGCAGGCCGTCGTAGGCACCGGGCTTGAGAGCCTCGACCGCGGCGCGGGTGTCGAAGTAGTCCAGGTCTGAGCCTGGCAGGGGCTTGCGGAAGGCTGTGTTCATCATTATTAGTCAGGCTCGGTCACGGTGTTCAGTGGACGGTGCGGCGCTTGTCAGCGGGGCCGCTTCGCGGCCCATTCGCGACACAAGGCCGCTCCCACAAGGTTCGTGCATGCCGCAGGTCTGCTCAGCGACGCAAAAACCCTGTGGGAGCGGCCTTGCGTCGCGATGGGCTGCAAGGCAGCCCCAGGATCTTCAGTTCAGCGCTGCTCGATCGGCACGAATGCGCGCTGCTCGACGCCGACATACTCGGCGCTCGGACGAATGATGCGGTTGTTGGCGCGCTGCTCGAACACATGCGCGGCCCAGCCGGTCAGGCGCGAGCAGACGAAGATCGGCGTGAACAGCTTGGTCGGGATGCCCATGAAGTGATATGCCGAGGCATGGTAGAAGTCGGCGTTGGGGAACAAGCGCTTCTGCTCCCACATGGTCTTGTCGATGGCCTCGGAGACCGGGTACAGCACCCGGTCACCACACTCATCAGCGAGCTGCTTGGCCCAGCCCTTGATCACTTCGTTGCGCGGGTCGGACTCTTTATAGATCGCATGGCCAAAGCCCATGATCTTGTCCTTGCGCTCGAGCATGCGCAGCAACTCGGCGGTGGCCTCCTGCGGGCTCTGGAAACGCTCGATCAGCTCCATCGCCGCTTCGTTGGCGCCGCCGTGCAGCGGGCCGCGCAGCGAGCCGATGGCCGCGGTGATGCACGAGTACAGGTCGGACAGGGTCGAGGCGCAGACCCGCGCGGTGAAGGTCGAGGCGTTGAACTCGTGCTCGGCGTAGAGGATCAGCGAGACGTTCATCACCTTGACGTGCAGCTCGCTCGGCTTCTTGCCGTGCAGCAGGTGCAGGAAGTGCCCGCCCGGGGTGTCCTCGTCACTGTTGCACTCGATGCGCACACCGTGGTGGCTGAAGCGGTACCAGTAGCACATCACCGCCGGGAACAGCGCCAGCAGGCGATCGGTCTTGCCGTGCTGGGCGTCGAAGGTCAGCTCCGGCTCTAGGGTGCCGAGCACCGAGCAGCCGGTGCGCATCACGTCCATCGGGTGGGCGTCCCGCGGGATGCGCTCGAGCACTTCCTTGAGCCCCTGCGGCAGGTCGCGCAGGCCTTTGAGACGGGTCTTGTATTCCGCCAGCTGGGCCTGGCTCGGCAGTTCGCCGTACAGCAGCAGGTAGGCGACTTCTTCGAATTCGGCCTGTTTTGCCAGGTCGCGCACGTCATAGCCGCGGTAGGTCAGGCCGGCGCCGGCCTGGCCCACGGTCGACAGCGCGGTCTGGCCGGCCACCTGGCCACGCAGGCCTGCGCCACTGAGTACTTTTGCTTCGGCCATTGTGTTTCTCCTTTATTGAACTTGTTATGGAAGGTCCGGCTAATCAACTGTATCTGGGTGGTCTTCTTCGCGGGTAAACCCGCTCCTACAGAGACCGCATCGGCAGCACCCGACCTGCTAGGAGCGGGTTTACCCGCGAAGAGGCCGGCACTGCGAGCACGATTCAACCTTTCTTCTGGGCGAACAACGCGTCGAGGCTCTGCTCGAAGGCGTGGTAACCGATGGCATCGTAGAGCTCCATGCGGGTCTGCATGGTGTCGACCACGTTTTGCTGGGTGCCGTCGCGGCGCAGCGCGGTGTAGACGTTTTCGGCCGCCTTGTTCATCGCCCGGAACGCCGACAGCGGGTAGAGCACCAGCGACACGTCGACCGAGGCCAGCTGTTCGGTGGTGTACAGCGGAGTCGCGCCGAATTCGGTGATGTTGGCCAGGATCGGTGCGCGCACCCGGTCGGCAAAGGTCTTGTACATCTGCAGTTCGGTGATCGCTTCGGGGAAGATCATGTCGGCCCCCGCCTCGACGCAGGCAGCGGCGCGGTCGAGGGCGGCGTTCAGGCCTTCTACCGCGAGGGCGTCGGTGCGCGCCATGATCACGAAGCTGTCGTCCAGGCGCGCGTCCACCGCGGCCTTGATGCGGTCGACCATCTCCTGCTGGGAGACGATCTCTTTGTTTGGCCGGTGCCCGCAGCGCTTGGCGCCGACCTGGTCTTCGATGTGGATCGCCGCAGCGCCGAACTTGTTCATCGAGCGCACGGTGCGCGCCACGTTGAACGCCGAGGCGCCAAAGCCGGTGTCGACATCCACCAGCAGTGGCACGTCGCACACGTCGGTGATCCGCCGCACGTCGGTAAGCACGTCATCGAGGTTGCTGATGCCCAGGTCAGGCAGGCCCAGCGAACCCGCCGCGACGCCGCCACCGGAGAGGTAGATGGCCTTGAAGCCGGCGCGTTGCGCCAGCAGGGCGTGGTTGGCGTTGATCGCCCCGACCACCTGCAGCGGATGTTCGGCGGCGACCGCGTCACGGAAACGTTGGCCGGGCGTGCTCTTCACAGTCATGACTCACCTCGTGGGCTATTGTTGTCTGCGCCCTGATAGTGGCGCGCGATATTGCGTTTGGATGCGCCGATGTGGCGGCGCATGAGGAGTTCAGCCAGCTCGCCATCACGCTCGGCGATCGCATCGAGAATCCGGTGGTGCTCGGCGAACGCCTGGTGCGGGCGGTTGGGCGTGGCGGAAAACTGGATGCGGTACATGCGCACCAGCTGGTACAGCTCGCCGCAGAGCATCTTCACCAGGGTCTGGTTGCCGCTGCCCTGGATGATCCGGTAATGGAAGTCGTAGTCGCCTTCCTGCTGGTAATAGCCGAGCCCGGCCTGGAAGGCGGCGTCGCGCTCGTGGGTGTCGAGCACCCGGCGCAGCTCGTCGATTTCGGCGACGCTCATGCGCTCGGCGGCCAGCCGGCAGGCCATGCCCTCGAGCGACTCGCGGATCTCGTACAGCTCGATCAGCTCGGCATGGCTCAGCGAAACTACCCGCGCGCCGACGTGCGGCACCCGCACCAGCAGGCGCTGACCTTCGAGGCGGTGGATGGCCTCGCGCAGCGGCCCGCGGCTGATGCCATAGGTGCGCGCCAGCTCAGGCTCGGAGATCTTGCTGCCTGGGGCGATGTCGCCTTTGACGATAGCCGCCTGGATGCGCCGGAAGACATTCTCGGAAAGGGTTTCCGATTCTTCCGGCAGCGTGGCGGGGGCCTGGGTTACGTCCAGCATATTGTCGACACCTTTGGTTTCACTAGTGGCAAAACTAGCTAAAAGCAGGTCCTGAGTCAAAGACAAAATGCATATTGTCGACAATCTACTAATAACGAACTTACCCGGCGCCAGCGCTGTCAGATTGCGACCCGCTGGCGTCAACACATCGGCGTGATAGAATGCCGCGCTTCCCGAGGGAGTATGAATAGCGTGTCTGTCATCCCTGCAGGGCATTGATAGATTAACGAGGATGCTTGGCCAGTCGCCTTGCCCTGAAACCCGCACAGCACCGCGCCAGGATTTATGAGACTTACACCCGTTTTATTGTTGCTCTGCCTCGCCCTGCTGCCGGCCCTTGGCCAGGCGGCGGAGAAGTCCGTGTACGGCCTGAACGAATACGCCCGCCTCAACGACCTCGACCTGGAGGTGGCGGCCAAGCTCGACACCGGCGCCAAGACCGCCTCGCTGAGTGCCCGCGACATCAAGCGCTTCAAGCGCAATGGCGAGAGCTGGGTGCGCTTCTACCTGGCCATCGACGCCGCGCACTCGCACCCGATCGAACGGCCCTTGGCCCGAGTCAGCAAGATCAAGCGCCGCGCCGGCGATTACGACGCGGAAGAAGGCAAGGCGTATACCGCGCGCCCGGTCATCGAACTGAACATTTGCATGGGCCGAGCCCTGCGCACCATCGAAGTCAACCTCACCGACCGCAGCGCGTTCCAGTTCCCGCTGCTGATCGGCTCCGAGGCCTTGAAAGACTTCGACGCGCTGGTCGACCCCAGCCTCAAATACGCGGCCGGCAAACCTGCCTGTGCCACCGACGCTCCTAAAGCAGAGTAATCCCGATGCGCTCTCTTACCCTTCACCTCAAAGTCCTCATCACCGTCCTGGTGCTGCTGGGCGTGGCGGTCACGGCCTATCAGATCTTCTTTCTCGGCATCCCGGTGACCGAAGACGAGACCGACGACTTGTGGAACATCGACGCCAAGGTCGAGTTCGTCGCCAGTGCCAAGGACCCGGTCAAGGTGCAGATGTTCGTGCCCCCGCTGAGCCGCGACTACGTCAGCCTCAACGAGAGCTTTATCTCCAACAACTACGGGGTGAGCGTCAACCGCACCGACGGCAACCGCAAGGTGACCTGGTCGGCGCGTCGCGCCAGCGGCAACCAGACGCTGTACTACCGCCTGGTGCTGACCAAGCGCTACAGCAATGAAAAGACCACCATCAAAGGCCCGACCTTCCGTGACAGCCTGGCGGTCGAAGGCCCCGAGAAGATCGCCGCCGAAGCCCTGATGGCGCCGATCCGCCAGCACTCGGCCGACGTCGAGACGTTTGTCGGCGAGACCATCAAGCGGGTCAACAACCTCAATGACGACAACGTCAAGCTGCTGCTGGCCGGCGACACTTCGGCGCTGAACAAGGCCAAGATCATCGACCTGCTGCTGTCCATCGCCCACGTGCCGATGGAAAAGGTGCACACCATCCGCCTGGTCGCCGACACCCCGCAGACCCCTGAACTGTGGCTGCGCAGTTTCAACGGCAACGACTGGCTGTACTTCAACCCGGACACCGGCGAGCAGGGCCTGCCCAGCGACCGCCTGCTGTGGTGGACCGGCGATGACAACCTGATCACCGTCGATGGCGGCAAGAAAGCCAACGTCACCTTCAGCATGAACAACAGCGAGATGAACGCCATCCGCCTGGCCAAGCTGACCGACGAGAACACCGACGCCGACTTCCTCGAATACTCGCTGTACGGCCTGCCGCTGCAGACCCAGCAGACCTTCATGATCATGGTGATGATCCCGATCGGCGTGCTGGTGATCCTGGTCCTGCGCAACCTGATCGGCATCCAGACCCTGGGTACCTTCACCCCGGTACTGATCGCCCTGGCCTTCCGCGAGACCCAGCTGGGCTTCGGCATCATGCTGTTTACCGTGATCACCGCACTCGGCCTGTCGCTACGCTCGTACCTCGAACACCTGAAGCTGCAGATGCTGCCACGGCTGTCGGTGGTGCTGACCTTCGTCGTGGTACTGATCGCCGCCATCAGCCTGTTCAGCCACAAGCTGGGCCTGGAGCGCGGCCTGTCGGTGGCGCTGTTCCCGATGGTGATCCTGACCATGACCATCGAACGCCTGTCGATCACCTGGGAAGAACGTGGCGGTGGCCATGCCATGAAAGTCGCCATCGGCACCCTGTTCGCCGCCTCGCTGGCGCACCTGCTGATGATGGTGCCGGAGCTGGTGTACTTCGTCTTCACCTTCCCGGCGGTGCTGCTGGTGCTGGTGGGCTTCATGCTGGCGATGGGTCGCTACCGCGGCTACCGCCTGACCGAGCTCGTACGCTTCAAGGCATTCCTGAAGAAGGCTGACGCCTGATGTTTGGCCTGATCAAGACGTGGAAAGCCCTGGAGGCCCGGGGCATCATGGGTATCAACCGGCGCAATGCGGACTACGTCCTCAAGTACAACAAGCGCAATTTGTACCCGATCGTCGACGACAAGATCATCACCAAGGAGCGCGCGATCAAGGCCGGCATTCATGTGCCGGAAATGTACGGCGTGATCGAGACCGAGAAGCAGATCGACAAGCTCCACGAGATCATCGGCGGGCGCAGCGACTTCGTCATCAAGCCGGCGCAGGGCGCTGGCGGTGACGGCATCCTGGTGATCGCCGACCGCTTCGAAGACCGCTACCGTACGGTGTCGGGCAAGATCATCAGCCACGAGGAAATCGAACACCAGGTGTCGAGCATCCTCACGGGCCTGTACTCGCTGGGCGGCCACCGCGACCGGGCGCTGATCGAGTACCGGGTGACCCCGGACCAGATCTTCAAGAGCATCAGCTACGAGGGCGTGCCGGACATCCGCATCATCGTCCTGATGGGCTACCCGGTGATGGCCATGCTGCGCTTGCCGACCCGCCAGTCGGGCGGCAAGGCCAACCTGCACCAGGGCGCCATCGGCGTCGGTGTCGACCTGGCGACCGGCGTGACCTTGCGCGGCACCTGGCTGAACAACATCATCAGCAAGCACCCGGACACCACCAACGCGGTGGACGGCGTGCAGCTGCCCAACTGGGACGGCTTCATGAAGCTGGCGGCCGGTTGTTATGAGTTGTGCGGCCTGGGTTACATCGGCGTCGACATGGTCCTGGACCAGGACAAGGGGCCGTTGATTCTCGAGCTCAATGCGCGCCCGGGGCTGAACATCCAGATCGCCAACGACTGCGGCCTGACCCAGCGTACGCACGCCATCGAGGCGCACCTGGAAGCGCTGGCCAAGGATGGCCTGAGCGAAGACGCCGATCAGCGGGTCAAGGTTGCCCAAGGCCTGTTCGGGCACGTGCCTTCGCGGTGAATTCTGGGGCTGCTGCGCAGCCCTTTCGCGACACAAGGCCGCTCCCACAAGGTCCGCGCTGATCCAATCGTAGCGCGGTCCCTGTGGGAGCGGCCTTGTGTCGCGATAGGGCCGCAAAGCGGCCCCAATGCAGCAAACACGGATTTCAATGTCGCACCCAGTGCTAGGCCCTTTTCCTACAGCGCATTACAATCCCCTCCTCGCTTTTCAACGCCGCCCACTCGCATGCCGACCTGTACGCTCCACCCCCTGCCCTACCAAGCCGACCCCGCCGCCTACTTCGCTCGCCTGCGCACTGCGCCGGGTGCGATCCTGCTCGACAGCGCCCGCCCAGGTGCCGAGCGCGGCCGTTTCGACCTGCTCAGCGCCTGGCCGATCGAACACCTGCAAGCCGAGCCCAACGAGGACGGGCGAGATTACCTCCAGCGCCTGCGCGCCAGCCTGCACCAGCTGGGCCGTGCCGAGCTGCCCAGCGGCATCGAACTGCCCTTCGCCGGCGGCCTGATCGGCTACCTCAGCTACGACTTCGGCCGGCGCCTGGAGCACCTGCCCAGCCAGGCCCAGGACGACCTCGGCCTGCCTGACGCACAACTCGGCCTGTACGCCTGGGCGCTGGTCACTGACCACCACCTGCGCAGTAGCCAACTGGTGTTCCACCCGAGCCTCGCTGAAACCGAACGGCAGCGCCTGCGCAGCCTGTTCCAGACCCCGATGAGCGATGACAGCGGCGACTTCCAGCTGCGCTCGCCGATGCGCGGTGACCTGACCCCAGCCCAGTACCGCAGCGCATTCGACCAGGTGCAGCAGTACATCCAGGCCGGCGACTGCTACCAGATCAACCTCACCCAACGCTTCCGTGCACCCTGCCAAGGCGACCCGTGGCGGGCCTACCAGGCCCTGCGCAAGGCCTGCCCGACGCCGTTTTCCGGCTACCAGCAACTGGCCGACGGCAGCGCGCTGCTGAGCTTTTCGCCGGAGCGCTTCGTCCGGGTCAGCCAGGGCCAGGTCGAAACCCGGCCGATCAAGGGCACCCGGCCGCGCGCCAGCGACCCCGAACAGGACGCACGCAACGCCGCCGAGCTGCGCGCCAGCCCCAAGGATCGCTCGGAAAACCTGATGATCGTCGACCTGCTGCGCAACGACCTGGGGCGCACTTGCGAGATCGGCACGGTGCGGGTGCCGGAGCTGTTCAGCCTGGAAAGCTACCCCAACGTGCACCACCTGGTCAGCAGCATCACCGGGCGCCTGGCGGCTGGCAAGGACGCGCTCGACCTGATCGGCGACAGCTTCCCCGGCGGGTCGATCACCGGCGCGCCGAAGATCCGTGCCATGCAGATCATCGACCAGCTCGAGCCAACGCGACGGGCGCTGTACTGCGGGTCGCTGCTGTACCTCGACGTGCGCGGCGAGATGGACAGCTCGATCGCCATTCGCAGCCTGCTGATCAAGGACGGCCAGGCCAGCTGCTGGGGCGGCGGCGCGGTGGTGGCGGATTCGCAGTGGGAGGCGGAATATGAAGAGTCGATCGCCAAGGTTCGGGTGTTGATGGAAACGCTGCAGGGCCTCTGATCCGCGATTTTTTGTTACCATTTGCCCATTACGAGCGCACAGCGCCATACACACGATGGAAACCGCCTGATGAGCCAAGCCTTCGACGTCGCCGCCCTGGCCGCGACCTATGCCAACAAGTCCCCGCAGGACATCCTCAAGCTCGCCTTCGAGCACTTCGGCGACGATTTGTGGATCTCCTTCAGCGGCGCCGAAGACGTGGTGCTGGTGGACATGGCCTGGAAACTCAACAAGCAGGTCAAGGTCTTCAGCCTCGACACCGGCCGCCTGCACCCGGAGACCTACCGGTTCATCGACCAGGTCCGCGAGCAGTACAACTTGCCGATCGAGCTGCTCAGCCCGGATCGCGCCAAGCTCGACCCGTTCGTCCAGGAGAAGGGCCTGTTCAGCTTCTACAAGGACGGCCACGGCGAATGCTGCGGGATCCGCAAGATCGAGCCGCTGCGGCGCAAGCTGTCCACGGTCAGCGCCTGGGCCACCGGCCAGCGCCGCGACCAGAGCCCGGGCACGCGCAGCCAGGTGGCCGCACTGGAACTCGACGGCGCGTTCTCCACGCCTGAGCGCCCGCTGTACAAGTTCAACCCGCTGGCGCAGATGTCCAGCGCGGAAGTCTGGGGTTATATCCGCATGCTCGAGCTGCCCTACAACAGCCTGCACGAGCGCGGCTTCATCAGCATCGGCTGCGAGCCTTGCACCCGCCCCGTGCTGCCTAACCAGCACGAGCGCGAAGGCCGCTGGTGGTGGGAGGAGTCGACCCAGAAGGAATGCGGGCTGCACGCCGGCAACCTGATCTCCAAGGCCTGACCCGCAGGCTTCTAGAAACCGGCCCGATGGCCGGTTTTTTCATGCCCGGGCAAAAAGCCGCTTGCGCTCACGGTCTAGTGTATTGCTACACTAATACACATGGACGCCCTGACCCTGCATATCGAGCCCGCCTCGCCTGAACCCCTCTACCGCCAGATCGTCGGCCAACTCGGCCGCCTGATCAGCGCCGGCCAGTGCCCGCCCGGCACCTTGCTGCCCTCGGTACGCGAGGTGGCCGCGGCGCATGCGATCAACCCGATGACCGTGTCCAAGGCCTATGCCTTGCTCGAAGCCCAGGGCCTGCTCGAGCGCCTGCGCGGCAAAGGCATGCAGGTCGCGGCGCGCAAGCCCGGCGCCAGCACCCTGCAGACCCGCCTCGACAGCCTCGCCCCGGCGCTGCGCGACCTGGCCCGCCAGGCCCGCGAGCTGGATATCGAGCTTGCCCAGCTGGTCGATGCGCTGGCGCCACTGATGGCCGACTCCCCCACCTCGAAGGATCGAAATGACTGATACCCCACCCCTGCTCGAAGCCTGCGGGCTGACACGCCAGTTCAAGGCGCACACCGCGCTCGACGCGGTTTCACTGCGCATCGAGGCCGGCACGGTGCTCGGCCTGCTCGGACGCAATGGCGCGGGCAAAAGCACGCTGCTCGAGTGCCTGCTCGGCCTGCAACGGCCCGATGCCGGTGAGGCACGCCTGTTCGGCAAACCCGCCGCGCGCCTGGATGAAGCCGACAAGATGCAACTGACCTATGTGCCGCAACGCCTGGACGCGCTGGAGTGGGCCAAGGTCGGGCCCTGGCTGGACCTGTTCGCCAGCCTTTACCCGGGTTGGGACGGGCAGCGGGTCGAGCGACTGCTGGAGCGCTGGGCACTGGACCGCAAGCAGCAGATCAACCGTCTCTCGCCCGGCCAGCGCCAACAGCTGGCGATCATCCGTGCCCTGGCGCCGCGCCCACGCCTGCTGGTGCTCGACGAACCGGCGGCCGCCCTCGACCCGAGCGCACGCCGCGAACTGCTACGGGAAATCGTCGAGCTCTCGGGCGAGCATGGCGGCACGGTGATTTTCTCCACGCATATCCTCTCCGACCTGGAGCGGGTGGCCTCCCATGTGGCACTGCTGCACGGTGGACGCCTGCGCCTTGAGGGCGAACTCGACACCCTCAAGGACAACCTGCGCCGCCTCCACTGGCCCGCCGCGCACGCCCTGCCCGAGCACCCGCTGCCGGGCGAAAAGGCACGCCGACCGGCGGCTTCGGGAGGCTGGACGCTGCTGATCGACCAGAGCCAGTGGCACCTGCCCCTGCCCTCGCCGCCGCAGGCATTGTCGCTGGAAGACCTGTTCGTGGAGCTGACGGCATGAACGCCAACGCGCTGCGGCCACTGCTGCTGTCACCCTGGCTGTTCGGTTTTGGCGTACTGGCGCAGGCCCTGGCGCTGTGTGCGATCACCCAGCTCGGCCACGTTGGCGCGATGCGCGACGGCTCACTGCTGTGGCCCGTAGCGTGGGCCATGGTGGCCCTGCTGTGGTGGCTGCTGCATGGGCCGCGCCTGTGCAACAGCGCTGACAAGCTCTTGCGACTGCGGGCGCCCGGCGTCGCCCGAACCCTCGCGCCCGCCGTGGCCCTGCACCTCGGGCTGAGCGTAATGCTGCCGTGGGCGTGCCTACTGGTCGGAGCACCCGCCAGCGATTCGCTGCAGCTGGGCGCCGCGCTCTGGCTGGGTGCGGCACTCGGCGCCTTGATGCTGAGCCTGCCAATCTTCCTCGGCTTTGTGCCGGCCATGCTGGCCGGCTATGGCTGGCCGATGCTCGCCGACCCCGTTGCCAGCGCCGCGGCTGGCGCTGTGATCTGGCTGGTAGCGGCAGGCCTGTGGTTTACCCACGCCAGACGCCCACGTGGCCGTGACTGGATGCCCGCCGGCGCGACCTTCGAGGGCCTCGGCGCCAGCGCTCGCCACGACGCCGCGCGTGGCACGCCGCAGCCGTCGGCGGGTCGCTGCCAGGATCAGCGCCGCCTCGATAACCTCGCGGCGGTATTGGGCCGTGATTATCAGACCTTACGGCAAATCTTCGGCCGTCGGCGCTGCGCATTGTTCTATGCATGGCTGGTGGCAACCTGCGGCTTCGTGCTGTGGCTCGATCCCAGTTACGACAATGGCTTCCTGTTCGCCGGCCCGATCTTCTGCCTGGTCTTCGTACCGCTGCAGGCACCCAAGGCGCTTGCGCGGCTGCACAACCAGCGGCGTGCGTGCTGGGCCGACCTGCAATTGCTGGCAGGCCTGCCTCCTGCGGAGCAACTGCAGGCGGCGGTCATGCGTCAAGTGCGCTTGACCATTGCCGAACGCTGCCTGGCCATGGCCGCCCTGGCACTGTGCATGGGCGCTGACCGCATCGCCCAGGATGGGCGCTGGGCGCTGTTCGTGATCGGCTTCAGCCTGCTGGTCTGGGGCTGCGGGCAAGGCTTGGCACGGCTGGCATGGCGCGGCACGCTGGGCAGCGTGGCGCTCAACGTGATCAACGCGGTGATGATGCTGGCGGGGATCATCACCTGCGTGCTGTGGGTGGCATAGCGGTCGTTGACTGGCAGTTCCGGCCTCTTCGCGGGGCAAGCCCGCTCCCACAGGATCTCCGCTGACCGAAGGGGCGACGCTATCCTGTGGGAGCGGCGGTGCGCCGATGCGACTTGCCCCGCGAAGAGGGCCGAGCTTGCACCTAAACACCCATGAAAAAACCGGCCTAGGCCGGTTTTTTTGTGAAGCGTGGGGATCAGTGCACCGGCAGCTCGACGCCGTGGAACAGCTCTTCGAGCTCTTGCTTGTTGTGGCACTGGATGGCCTTGGCCATCACTTCACGGGTCAGGTGCGGTGCGAACTTCTCGATGAAGTCGCACATGAAGCCGCGCAGGAAGGTGCCACGGCGGAAGCCGATCTTGGTCACGCTGGCTTCGAACAGTTCGCTGGCATCCAACGCCACCAGGTCGCTGTCGAGCTTGGCGTCGACCGCCATGCCGGCAACGATACCCACGCCCAGGCCCAGGCGCACATAGGTCTTGATCACGTCGGCGTCGGCGGCGGTGAACACCACTTTCGGGGTGAGGCCACGGTGATTGA
This sequence comes from Pseudomonas reidholzensis, assembly GCF_900536025.1. Classification (GTDB taxonomy): domain Bacteria; phylum Pseudomonadota; class Gammaproteobacteria; order Pseudomonadales; family Pseudomonadaceae; genus Aquipseudomonas; species Aquipseudomonas reidholzensis. Next base: position 401,826 of record NZ_UNOZ01000013.1, on the reverse strand, counting down.
ACGCCTCGTCCAGTTTCGACCGACCGGTGAAACCGAAGACGTAGGTGACGATCGGGTACTCGGCCACCGCTTCCAGGGTCAGCTTCGGCAGCTTGGCCAGCGGGTGGCCCTGCGGTACCACCACGCAGCGGTTCCACTTGTAGCACGGCATCATGATCAGGTCGCCGAACAGCTCCAGGGCCTCGGTGGCAATGGCGAAATCGACGGTGCCGTCAGCGGCCATCTCGGCGATCTGCATCGGCGAGCCCTGGTGCATGTGCAGCGACACGTCAGGGTACTGCTTGATGAAGCTGCTGATCACCGGCGGCAAGGCATAGCGCGCCTGGGTGTGGGTGGTGGCGATCGACAGGGTGCCCTTCTTCTCGTTGGAGAATTCCTGGGCGATCTGCTTGATGCTTTCGACCTTGCGCAGGATCTCGCCAGCGGTGTTGATGATGCGCTCGCCGGCCGGCGTGACGCGGGTCAGGTGCTTGCCGCTGCGCGCGAACACCTCGACCCCCAGCTCGTCCTCGAGCAGGCGGATCTGCTTGCTGATCCCCGGCTGAGAGGTGTACAGGCTTTGCGCTGTCGCGGAGACGTTGAGGTCGTGGTGCGCCACTTCCCAGATGTAGCGCAGTTGTTGAAGCTTCATAGGTTTCCCTCGGTTCAGCGGTAGGTCAGCAGCAGCTGGCAGCGACGATATATAACTATATTAGTGGCTTTGGTAATAAATCTAGAACTATTTTGTTACACCACTTCAGAAATAGCCTACTGCCAGCTTCACACTTTCCTACGCCCGAGATGCTGCGCCAACGGCACCATGTACACCGGCACTGGCGACAGCTGCAACAGTCGCACCGCGGTACGACCAATCGGCACATCCACCCCCGCGCCATGGGTATGGCTGCCGAAGATCAACAGGTCGACACTCAGCCGCTGGGCCTGTTCGAGGATAACCTGCGCCGGGTCGCCCTGACGCACCCGCACCGCACGGATCACCGCCAGGTCGGCCTCCTCGCCCAATTCATCACGAAAACTCTCGAGGACTTTCTGCTCGATGTTGGCCATTACCGTGTTCACGCCCTGGCTGTGCAGCTTGTCCAGGGTCTGTTCGTCCAGGTAGCTCTGCAGCAGGGACTCGGCGAACTGGCCCATGGGCTCGACGGCGTGGATCACATACAGCTCTGCATTGAAGGTCCGCGCCAATGCCAGCGCGTGTTGCATGACAAAGGGCGCGTAGACACCGAGGTCGGTGGCATACAGCATGGAACGGATCATTCGACCTCCTCGACTGCCGCGACGGCAGAGCAAGGTTCAGCTTAGCAGCGCCGCGGACGGCCGCCGTGCCATCCGGCGAGCAGCCCACGCGGCCACAGGCCTCGTCAGGCCTGGCGGGTGCGGCGGTCGAGGAAGGCCAGCGCCTGGTACAACATCTCCATGCGCGTCAGCGTGCAGCCGGCAGCACGCGCCCGCGCCAACGGCTCGGCATAGATCGCCTGCAGTTCCAGCGGACGCTGCTGGGCATGGTCGTGGTACATGCTCGGCCAATAGTCGGGCATCTGCTCGGTGACCCGGAACAGGTGCTCGGCATAGCCTTCGGGCAGCACCAGGCCGCACGCACGAGCACCCTCGACCACTTCGGCCATCAGCTGCTGGATCAGCAACCGGCTGTCAGCGTCGGCCATCAACGGCGTGGTACTCGCCTGCAGCAACACCGAAAGGCCGTTGTAGGGCACGTTCCACACCAGCTTCTGCCAGCGCGCCTGGTCGAGGTCGGCCATCGCCTGCGAGTCGACCCCGGCCGCCTGGAACAGCGCCGCGCCCTCCTCGACGATCGCCTGCCCGGCGTCCTCGGCAGGCCCGCTGTGGTAGCCCAGATTGACCGCGCCCAGGGCCTGATGGCGGATCACCCCCGGCGCCTCGCGGTTGACACAGATAAAGCACAGCCCGCCGAGCAGGTGCAGGTCGTCCGGTAACGCCGGGCGCAGCTGGTCTTCGACGCCGAGGCCGTTTTGCAGCAGCACCACCTTGGCCCCGGGCGCGGCCGCCTGGACGATCAACGGCGCCAGTTCGGCATTGCTGGTGGCCTTGGCCCCTACCAGCAACCAGTCACAGGCGGGCATGTCGGCGGCTGAAGCGTAGGCGTTGACCTGCAGGTGCAGCTGGCCGTGCCGCGCGCTGTCCACGCGCAAACCTTGCTCGCGCACGGCGGCGTATTCGCTACGCAGGAGGAAGTGCACATCGAAGCCGGCGCGGGCCAGCATCAGCCCGTAAAAACCGCCGATGGCGCCGCTGCCGATGATGCCGATACGCCCAGTGCGAGATTGCATGCCCTACTCCTTGTCCGATTGGCGGATTTTTCGTCCGATTTTTTTACACGTAAATCAGCCGCTTTTCGATCCTTCTCTATACTTTGGCCAATAAGGTCAAATAATCGACACGGAGTCGAGTATGTGCGGATACCTGCCTCACCCAGACGATATCCCGGTCGAATTGAGCCTGCGACCGTTCCCCAGCCTGTTTCGTCGGCATCTGCACACCCAGGGGCTGGGGGGTATCGCCTGCAACCATCCGCGCGCCTATCGCCGCGGCATGGCGATCGAGGTACTGATCCCCTCACTGGGCAGTGATGCGCGCTACCCGGGCTACGTCGCCTGGTGCCGCAAGCTCGATGACGGTTACCGCATCGGCGTGACGTTCACCGACGCCCAGGCCTTGTTCGGTGCGCGCATGGGCGAGCAGGTGTGCCAGATCCGCCATTATTGCCTGGAGCACGCGCAGGCCGAACTCGACCCGCCCACCACCGAGGCACTGGCTGCGCAGTGGGTGGGCCTGCACGCTGCCGAGTTTTCCGAAGCCAGCCTGCGGGCGGCGCAGCCCTGAAAATCCCCTGCTGCCGGTAAAAACCCCGTGCAGACTGGGGTCAGCCCATTGTCGCGCCCCCTGTAACGCGCTAAGGTTCGGCCTCCCCGCTGCGAACAATCTGCTGCTGGGCCGCACGGGGATTGCTGGCGGCCGGCACCCGTGACCTGACGAGTAACACGATGGCTGATTTACCGATCGACGACTTAAACGTTGCTTCCAACGAGACCTTGATCACCCCCGATCAGCTCAAGTCGGAGCTCCCTCTCAGCGCCAAAGCCCTGCAGACCGTGACTGCCGGCCGCGAAGTGGTGCGCAACATTCTCGACGGCAAGGACCACCGACTGTTCGTGGTGATCGGCCCCTGCTCCATCCACGACATCAAGGCGGCCCACGAGTACGCCGAGCGCCTCAAGGTGCTGGCGGCGGAAGTGTCCGACACGCTGTACCTGGTGATGCGCGTGTACTTCGAAAAACCGCGCACCACGGTCGGCTGGAAAGGCCTGATCAACGACCCGTACCTGGATGACTCGTTCAAGATCCAGGACGGTCTGCACATCGGCCGCAAGCTGCTGCTGGACCTGGCCGAAATGGGCCTGCCGACCGCCACCGAAGCGCTCGACCCGATCTCGCCGCAGTACCTGCAGGACCTGATCAGCTGGTCGGCCATCGGCGCGCGCACCACCGAATCGCAGACCCACCGCGAAATGGCCTCGGGCCTGTCGTCGGCGGTCGGTTTCAAGAACGGTACCGACGGTGGCCTGACGGTGGCGATCAACGCCCTGCAGTCGGTGTCCAAGCCGCACCGTTTCCTGGGCATCAACCAGGAAGGCGGCGTGTCGATCGTCACCACCAAGGGCAACGCCTACGGCCACGTGGTCCTGCGCGGCGGCAACGGCAAGCCCAACTATGATTCGGTCAGCGTCGCGCTGTGCGAGCAGGACCTGGCCAAGGCCAAGATCAAGGCCAACATCATGGTCGACTGCAGCCACGCCAACTCCAACAAGGACCCGGCCCTGCAGCCGCTGGTGATGGAAAACGTCGCCAACCAGATCCTCGAAGGCAACCAGTCGATCATCGGCCTGATGGTCGAAAGCCACCTGAACTGGGGCTGCCAGGCAATTCCAAAGGACCTGGCCGACCTGCAATACGGCGTCTCGGTCACCGACTCGTGCATCGACTGGAGCGCCACCGAAAAAGCCGTGCGCAGCATGCACAGCAAACTCAAAGACGTTCTGCCGCAGCGCGCTCGCGGCTGATCAAGCCCGAAACAAAAAACGCCAGGCATTGCCTGGCGTTTTTTTTGGCCTGGACCCGGGCCAAAAACTTCTCAATTGGAGGCTGCCACCCTGGATCTTGATCTTGATCTTGATCTTGATCTGGCTTGTGATCTTGATCTACAGCGACTTCAGGAGGCCGAACGGAGGTCTTGCGAAGCGAGGTGACGGCCAGGAAGGCCGGCAAGGGCTGCGGGCCAGGAAGGCCCGTACAGCCCGGTCCTCGCGGGAGCAAGACCGGAGTGAGGGAACCCGTAGCGAAGCGAAGGGTCGGATGCAGGAGCCAAGACCTTTTGGTTACTTTTGGGGCGTTTGCCAAAAGTGACCCGCCGTAAGGGCGGAAGGGGCCATCAGCCGCATCACTACAATCGGATAAGCCCCCAAACTCAAGCCTTGCTCGAATGCCGCTGCTGCCGCTCCATATACCGCTCGACATAAGAGCACGAAGGGATAACCGTATACCCCATCTCATCTGCATATTGCAGCGCCTGCTCAGTCAACGCCGCAGCAATACCCCGCCCCCGCAACGCGTTCGGCACAAAGGTGCGATAGATGTCCAGCGTCTGCTTGCCCAAGTCCATGTACGTCAGGTAGGCACGATGACCGTCCACGTTGGTCTCGAACTGATGACCGGCCTGGTCATGGTGGATGGTCAGCGCTTCGCTCATCACTACTCCTCGCAGGTCTTCTCGGCAGACCTTTACCTTAACCGATGATGTATCCGGCGGAGAAACTCTACGCCCCCCTCATGCCCCCTTCGACCGCACGCAAACCCGGTCGTTCTGTACCGCGAGCACCCTCAAATAGTAGGCGCCGCGAGCAGGATTGCTCAAGGTTTGCAGCGGCAAAAAAAAACGCGTATCCACACGCAGTGACCCGCACCACGCGCAGACTCGCAAGAGCAACCGGATGTTCTTCTGCTAAGACGCAAAATGACAGTACAAGTCACCTTTAGTTCAACAAAAAGTTCCGCTAGTACAATCGCTTGCGATCCCTGAAGGGCGTCTTCACAAAAACGCTACACAACGTGACGGCGCACCAGCGGGAACATTTTTTTTGCCGTTCTTGCGCTCTGTCAGTTTACTTACTACAAGTAATGGGTACTATGTACGCCGGCCAGTTTCTCTTTTCCGAGAGATGGCTCTTTAATAGAAAGTCCTTGAAGGGGAACACGATGAACAACGTTCTGAAATTCTCTGCTCTGGCTCTGGCCGCAGTTCTGGCTACCGGTTGCAGCAGCGTCTCCAAAGAAACCGAAGCTCGCCTGACTGCTACCGAAGACGCAGCAGCTCGCGCCCAAGCCCGTGCCGATGAAGCCTACCGTAAGGCTGACGACGCTCTGGCTGCCGCTCAAAAGGCTCAGCAAACTGCTGACGAAGCCAATGAGCGCGCTCTGCGTATGCTGGACAAAGCCAGCCGCAAGTAATAATCCTCACGGATTGTTGAGAAGCCGATCCACTCGTGGGTCGGCTTTTTTTTTTGCGTTTGTTTAGTGTAGATGCGTTGGGCGTTGGGGGCTTATCCATTTGATATGGTGGCGCTTATGGCCCCTTCCGCCCTTACGGCGGGTCACTTTTTTCTTGGAAAAAGTAACCAAAACCGCCGGCTCCCACATACGGCCCTCCGCTGCGCTGCGGGTTCCCTCACTCCGGCCTTGCTCCCGCGTGGACCGGGCTGTACGGGCCTTCCTGGCCCGCAGCCCTTGCCGGCCTTCCTGGCCGTCACCCCGCTTCGCAAGACCTCCGTTCGGCCTCCTGAGGTCGCCAAGTTTGGGGTGGCGCCTGGGCTGGCGTTATCTTCGATAGTGGCATTAGTGGTGGATATCTGATCATCGCGGGCAAGCCCGCTCCTACAAGGACCGCGCCGACCTGTAGGAGCGGGCTTGCCCGCGATGGCCGGAAGGTCAATGCACATTCTGGCGCTGCCGCGCTGTACCGCCCTTATAAACAAGCGAGAGCGCAGCGATTCGCCAGCCGTTGCCCTGGCCCTTGATCTGGCCTTTGATCTGGCTCGTGATCTTGATCTACTGCGACTTCAGGAGGCCGAACGGAGGTCTTGCGGAGCGAGGTGACGGCCAGGAAGGCCGGCAAGGGCTGCGGGCCAGGAAGGCCCGTACAGCCCGGTCCTCGCGGGAGCAAGGCCGGAGTGAGGGAACCCGCAGCGAAGCGAAGGGCCGTATGTAGGAGCAAGCGGTTTTTGGTTACTTTTTTCCAAGAAAAAAAGTGACCCGCCGTAAGGGCGGAAGGGGCCAGTGGCCGCACCACCCAAAACGGATAAGCCCAACAATCGAAACGCGCCCCCACCAGCAACTATCCCAATAATCCGTGAAGAACCTTCTTTATTGCCTGCAACACAACGTCAGGCAAAAAGCAAAAGGCCTGCACATGGCAGGCCTCAGACTCACGCAAACCGACTTACTGCAGTTCAGGCGGGATACTGCTGACCATTGGCGCAGCCCCCTCACCACTGATCGGCACGGCAATTTCAACCGGCATGCCATCTTCGGCAGCAACCACATCGCGCACCATGTCCCAGTTCATGCGCAGGTTGTTGGCCAGGTCTTCACGCTTGAGCAAGGCATTGATCACAGCGGTGTGCTTGTCTACCACCGACGGATCACCCTGATCATCGAGCGGCGTGTGAGCCTCGAGATAGACCTTGCCCGCACTCAGGCCGAACTTGTAAGGCTCGTTGATGATACGCACCGGCGTACCCACCGGGACCATCTTGGAAAGTTCCAGCACATTGTTGTTGAGCATGCGGAAGCAACCATGGCTGGTGCGCATGCCGATGCCGAACTTCTTGTTCGAACCGTGGATCAGGTAGCCCGGCACGCCGAGGGTGAACTTGAACGGCCCCAGCGGGTTGTCCGGGCCGGCCGGCACCACGCCCGGCAGGATGTCGCCGTCGGCGGCATGCTCGGCGCGGATCGAAGCCGGCGGCGTCCAGGTCGGGTTCGGCGTCTTGGCAGTGATCTTGGTGTTGGCGATCGGCGAGCCCCAGCCCTCACGACCAATCCCCAGGGGGAACGTATGCACCACGTTCTGGCCTTTCGGGAAGTAGTACAGGCGGTACTCGGCCAGGTTGATGACGATGCCTTCGCGCGGGCCCGGCGGCAACACATAGCGGGTCGGCAGGACGATCTCGGTACCGGCGCCCGGCAGCCACGGGTCGACACCCGGGTTGGCGGCGATCATCTCCAGGTAGCCCAGGTCGTTGGCGGTACCGATGTCGGCAAAGGTGTCTTCGTACTTGGCCTTGATGGTCTGCACCTGACCGACGACGTCCTCACCAGGCGGTGGCAACGGCAGTTCCAGCGCGCAGGCGGGGCCTGCTACCAGCAGGGCGGCCAGGGACAGGCTACGGGTGACGGCGGGAAAGCGCGGCAACATCCGGTAAATCCTTCGAAAGATGGGACAAGAGGATCGATTGTACACCCGCCCCGGCACCAGCGGGAGGCATCGGTCCGATGCATGCATTTCAGATGATGAAAGGCAGCCAGAGTTCCGCGCCATTGGGCCGCGCGCCGGCGCCGCCAAGCCGCGCCGATCTAGAGCTGCGGCCAGATCGGCCGGGTGCCGCGGCGCTGCGCATCGAGGATCGCCCGGCACAGCGTGCACAGGCGCCGGTCGCGGTTGATCGCCCGCGGCACCAGCGACCAGCGTGGCTGCGCCGGCAGCAACCCACCGCACAAGGTGCGGTCGACCGGCGCCCCCAGTTCCAGTTGGCGGGCTACCAGGTGGACGCGGACTTCCTGACACGCGAACAGGTCGAGCTGCTCATCGGGCTCGATCAGTTGATAGGCATACAGGGACCAGGCAGGACGCGGCATCGGGGGGTCTCGAAACGGGGGGCGCAACATTATCCGAAAGCCGCCCCCGTTTAAAGCGTCACAGCAAGGGTTTTATCGCCGGCCAGGCATTTTCCAGCAGTTGCTGCTGCGCACCCGCGGCCGGGTGAATGCCATCGGCCTGCATCAGCTCCGGCACGCCGCCCACACCTTCGAGGAAAAACGGCACCAGGGCGACCTTCTGCTGCGCGGCCAGCTGTTCATAGGCCTGGGCGAAGGCGGTGGTGTAACGCACCCCGTAGTTGGGCGGCAGGCGCATGCCGAGCAGCACCACCTTGGCCCCCGCCGCGCGGGAACGTTCTATCATCGAAGCAAGATTTTGTTGCAATTGCGCCGGAGGCTGCCCGCGCAGCCCGTCATTGCCACCCAGCTCGAGCACCACGACACTCGGCTTGTGTGCTGCAAGCAGCGCCGGCAGCCGCGCCTGGCCACCGGCACTGGTGTCGCCACTGATCGAGGCATTGACCACCTTGTCGGTGAATCCCTCGTCCTTCAGGCGCTGCTGCAGGAGGGAAACCCACCCCACCTGGGTATCCAGGCCAAAACCGGCGCTGATACTATCGCCAACCACTAGCAGTGTTCCCGCCGCCGCGCTCTGGGCCAGGCAATACAGGGCCAGACCGGCACTCAACCACCACACTCGCATTGGATTCTCCATGGGCCCAAGCATTCTCGTTGCGCAGAACCTTAGCAAAGTGGTCCCCAGCGCGGAAGGCGACCTGACCATCCTGCACGCGCTTTCGCTCGACCTCGCGCAGGGCGACAGCCTGGCCATCGTCGGCGCGTCGGGCTCGGGCAAGTCGACCTTGCTCGGCCTGCTCGCCGGCCTCGACCGCCCCAGCGCGGGCAATGTGATCCTGGCCGGCAACGACCTCGGCCCGCTCGACGAAGACCAGCGGGCCAAGGTGCGCGCTGAACATGTCGGCTTCGTGTTCCAGTCGTTCCAGTTGCTCGACAGCCTCAACGCCCTGGAAAACGTCATGCTGCCGCTCGAGCTGGACGGTCGCCGGGATGCTCGCGAACACGCCCGCAGCCTGCTCGAACGGGTTGGCCTGGGCAAACGCCTGACCCACACCCCGCGCCAACTGTCGGGCGGCGAACAGCAACGGGTGGCGATCGCCCGGGCCTTCGCCGCGCAGCCGGCGGTGCTGTTTGCCGACGAACCGACCGGCAACCTCGACAGCCACACCGGCGAGCGCATCAGCGACCTGCTGTTCGAACTGAACCAGGAGCGCGGCACCACCCTGGTCCTGGTGACCCATGACGAGCGCCTGGCCACGCGCTGCCGTCGCCTGATCCGCCTCGACGCTGGCCGCCTGGTGGCGCCCCTGGAGCCCTGATGACCCGAATGCCGTTGTTGCGCCTGTGCACCCTGGCGCTGCGTCAGCTGCTGCGCGATGCCCGCGCCAGTGAAGTACGCGTGCTGTTCTTCGCCCTGCTGGTGGCCGTCGCCGCCAGCACCGCCATCGGCTATTTTGGCGCCCGCCTGAACGGCGCCATGCAGTTGCGCGCCAGCGAGTTCCTCGGCGCCGACCTGGTCCTGCAGGGTAATTCGCCGGCGCGCGCCGAGCAGATCGAGGCGGGGGCCACGCTGGGCTTGCGCCATGCCCAGGTGGTGGAGTTCACCAGCGTGGTCGGCGCCGATGCAGGCATCCAGCTGTCGAGCATCAAGGCCGCCGACCCTGCCTACCCGTTGCGTGGCGAACTGCGCAGCGCCGCCGCGCCGTATGCCGAAGAAACCCCAGGCGGCGGGCCCGCGCCCGGAGAAGCCTGGGTCGAACCGCGCCTGCTGGTGGCGCTCGGCCTGGCGATCGGCGACAGCATCGACGTCGGCATGAAGACCCTGCGCATGACCCGCGTGCTGACCTACGAACCGGACCGCGCCAACAACTTCTACAGCCTGACCCCGCGCGTGCTGATCAACCTCGACGACCTGCAAGCGACCGGGGTGATCCAGCCCGGCAGCCGCGTCACCTACCGCGAGCTCTGGCGCGGCGAGCCCGAGGCACTGGCGCAGTATCGTCAGGCGGTGGACAAGGACCTCGCCGCCAACCAGCGCCTGCGCGACACCCGCGACGGCAACCGGCAGATCGGCGGTGCGCTGGGCAAGGCCGAGCGCTACCTGAACATGGCCAGCCTGGTCGCGGTGCTGCTCGCAGGCGTCGCCGTGGCGCTGTCGGCCAGCCGCTATGCCGCCCGCCGCCTGGACGCCAGTGCCTTGCTGCGCTGCCTGGGGCTGTCCCGCCGCGAGGCCCTGGGCCTGTACTGCGTGCAGCTGGCCGCCCTCGGGCTGGTGGCGGCAGTGGCGGGTGCGGCCATTGGCTGGCTGGCGCAACTGGGCCTGTTCCGCCTGCTGCACGGCCTGATGCCGAGCACCATTCCGCCGGGCGGGATCACCCCGGCCCTGGCCGGCATCGCTACCGGCCTGGTCGCGCTGGCCGGCTTTGCCCTGCCACCGCTGGCCGCGCTGGGCCGGGTGCCACCGCTGCGGGTGCTGCGCCGTGACCTGCTGCCGGTGCCGCCGAGCAGCTGGCTGGTGTACGGTACCGCCCTGCTCGCCCTGGGCCTGATCATGTGGCGCCTGAGCCTCGACCTGCTGCTGACCTTTGCCCTGCTCGGCGGCGGCCTGATCGCCGCGCTGGTGCTCGGCGGCCTGCTCCTGCTCGGCTTGCGCAGCCTGCGCCGCTTGCTGGTAGGCGCACCGCTGACCTGGCGCCTGGGCCTTGGCCAACTGCTGCGCCACCCCCTGGCGGCAGCGGGCCAGGCGCTGGCGTTCGGCCTGATCCTTCTGGCCATGGGCCTGGTGGCGCTGCTGCGGGCCGAACTGCTGGACAACTGGCAGGCACAGTTGCCCAAGGACGCGCCCAACCATTTTGCCTTGAACATCCTGCCGGATGACCGCGACGCCTTCGCCCAGCACCTGCGTGACGCCAACGCCACCTCGGCGCCGCTGTACCCGGTGATCCCCGGGCGGCTGACGCACATCAACCAGGAGCCGGTGCGGCAACTGGTCAGCAAGGAGTCCACCGGCGAGCGCGCGGTGCAGCGCGACCTCAGCCTGACCTGGGCCGCCGATCTGCCCCAGGGCAATGCACTGGTCGCCGGCAGATGGTGGCAGGCAACGCCGCCCAGTGACGATGTGCCAGGCGTCTCGGTGGAGTCGGAACTGGCCGCCAGCCTCAACCTCAAGCTCGGCGACCTGCTCGACTTCGACATCGGCGGCCAACCGCGCCAGGCCCGCGTGAGCAGCTTGCGCACGGTGCACTGGGACAGCTTCCAGCCCAACTTCTACATGATCTTCCAGCCCGGCACCCTGCAAGGCCTGCCGACCACCTACCTGACCAGCTTTTACCTGGCGCCGGGGCACGACCAGCAGGTGGTCGCCCTGTCGCGGGCGTTCCCGGCGGCGAGCATTCTCCAGGTCGACGCCCTGCTCGCGCAGTTGCGCAGCATCCTGGCGCAGGTGACCCTGGCCGTGCAGTACGTGCTGCTGTTCGTGCTGGCGGCGGGCCTGGCCGTGCTGTTTGCCGGCCTTCAGGCAACCCTGGATGAGCGCATCCGGCAAGGCGCGTTGCTGCGCGCGCTGGGTGCGGGGCGGCCATTGCTGGTGCGGGCGCGGCGCATCGAGTTCGGCCTGCTCGGGGTGGCCAGCGGGCTGCTGGCCGCGCTGGGCTGCGAGCTGATCAGCTGGGCGCTGTATCGCTATGCGTTCGACTTGCAGTGGAGCCCACACCCGTGGCTGTTGCTGCTGCCGGTGCTGGGCGCGCTGCTGATTGGCGGGGCCGGCGTGTGGGGTACCCGGCGCGCGTTGAATGCGAGCCCGCTGACGGTGTTGCGCGAGGGCTAGCCGAGCGGCGTCGTTGCCGACCGCAGCGACGCCGTTGCTTACGCCTGACTCACGCCGTAATGGATCCGCGCGATATACCAGGTCGCCTCGCCGGTCGGGGTCTGCACCACCACCTCATCGCCCTCCTCCTTCTTGAGCAGCGCGCGGGCCATCGGTGAGTCGATCGAGATGTAGTCGTTGCGCCCGTAGATCTCGTCATAGCCGACAACGCGGAATTTCAGGATCTCGCCCTCATCGTTGTCGATCTCCACCCAGGCACCGAAGAACACCCGGCCTTCCTGCTCGGGCGAATAGGCCACCACCTTGACGTCCTCGAGGCGCTTGCGCAGGTAGCGCACGCGGCGGTCGATCTCGCGCAGGAGCTTCTTGTTGTACTGGTAATCGGCGTTTTCGCTGCGGTCACCGAGCGACGCCGCCCACGCGACCTTCTGGGTGATCTCGGGGCGGTACACGCGCCACAGATGATCAAGCTCCTGCTTGAGCGCCTGATGACCTTCGGCAGTGATGATGTTGGTGCTCAAACGGCGTTCTCCTCAGCGCTTGCCCGGCGAGCAACAGAGGCTGACCGAAGCGCCGAGCTTACCGAAAAAAGCCCAGCGCGACACGCCGCTCAAGCACGGGTGATCAGGCCTTGGCGGGCGATGCGGGTGAGATGACCGATGACCTCGGCGGCCTGGTCGGCCGCAGGCGCCTGGATCACCGCCAGATCGAAGCGATCGGCCGCATACTGATCGAGCAGCGCGAAGGTTTCGGCGAACTGGATGAGAAAGGCACGGGCCTGGCCTTTACGCCGCGAAAAACCGTCGAGGTGACGCAGCAAGGTAGGTTGATGCTGGCCGCCGAGCAGGATGCGCGGCGTACGGGAGGCCTGGTTGGCAGGCAGAGGGGTCAGGCAGACACTGGTACGTGGACAACTCATGGAGATTATCTCCGCCTCGCGAATCCCGCTGGGCAGCGGTGGGAGGCGTCACCGAACCAGCGCTTTAGCGGTATTTCGGAGGGCCGTCGAGGCCTCTCCTGCGCCCCGCAAGTAGCTGTTTAAATCGGCGCAAGCGTTATCCTAGAGCGTCAAACCGCAAGCTGCAAGTAGTCGCTACTGGCAGCTTGCGGTTTTCTCGTTGCAGCCGTGTGTCAGCGGGCGATCAGGCGGTCCAGCGAGAAACGACCGGCACCTTCGATGAGCACCGCCACGGTGCCGGCGAGCAAGGCCAGGGCGAATTCATAGCCGTTGTTGGCCATGAACAGGCCGTTGCCGATGTGCACCGAGAGAATCGCCACTACCAGGGTCACGCTCAGCGCCAGGGCCGCGGGGCGCGCCAGCAGGCCGATCACCAGGGCCAGGCCGCCGAAGAACTCGGCGCTACCGGAGAGCAAGGCCATCAGGTAGCCCGGCGCCAGGCCGATGCTTTCCATCCACTGGCCGGTGCCTTCCAGGCCGTAGCCACCGAACAGGCCGAACAGCTTCTGCGCGCCGTGGGCCATGAAGATCACGCCGACGAGGATGCGGATGACGCTCATGCCAGCGCCGGCACGGGTGGAGAACAGGGCGTTGAGGGTGGTGGTGTTCATGGTGAGACTTCCTTGAGCAATTCAGTGTTGTGTTGGGATGGGCGCCATCTTAATCAAAATAATAAATAGTAAAATCGCAAAAAATGCGTACTAACTATCGACCATATCGATTTGTCAGCGCTTGGCCACCCGCTCCAGCGCAGCGCGCTCGCGATTGAATGCCAGGAAGTACTTGTTGACGCTGTTGACGAAGTTGACCGGCCCCATGCCCACCTGCTCCATGGCGATGCGCTCGGTCTGGAAGAACCATTGGTTGCCATTGAGCCCGCGCCGACGCGCCTCGGCACGCATGGCCTGGACCCGCTCCGGGCCGAGGTTGTAGGCCGCCAGGATAAACGCCATGCGCTCACGCTCGTTGAGTTGGGGGCTGGCAAAGAATTTACGGCGGATCAACGCCAGGTAGCGGGCGCTGGCCTGGACATTGCCATCCACCGTCGCGGTGTTGCTCACCCCTACCCGCTGCGCCGCTGCCGGGGTGATCTGCATCAGCCCATGGGCACCGCCGGTGCCGCGTGCCGCCGGGTTGAGCGTGGACTCCTTGAACGCCAGTGCGGCCAGGTTGAGCCAGTCGATCTGCTGCGCCTGGCCGTGCTTCTGCAACACCGCGCGCACCGACTGCAGGCGCTGGCGGTCCTGCCGGGCGAGCGGGTCATGCACCCGGTACTGGCGCCGGTAGATCCGTTCAAAGGCGGCGTCCTGGTTCTCCGGGGCTCGGTAACCCGCCAGAAAACGGTCGACGGTCTCCAGCAGCAAGGTCGCATCGCGGCCCACGTACCAGCGCACGGCCTGCGGCTGGCCCAGCTGCAGGCGGGTGTCCAGGCGCAGGCGCGGCATGACCCGGGCCCAGCGCTGGGCGATCGGCCGCTCGACCACGGTGAGGTGATAGATACCGGCCTGGACCATCTCCAGCACATCCTCGACCGCCAGCGTCGGGTCGACCCATTCCACCTTGATCGGCGCACGCTTGCGTAACGCCAGTTGCTGGTTGAGCGCCTGGATCACTGCGCCGGCGCCACTGGCGCTGGTCAGGGCGATGGTCCGCCCGGACAGCTGCTCGACCCGGCTGAAGCTGCGCTCGCCCTTGCGCCCGACCAGCAGCAACGCCACCTGGTCGACGACTGGCGCACTGCCGCTCACGCCCCGCACCAGGCCGGGATCGAGCAGTTCGCCGGGCGCGGCAAGGTCGCCCTCGCCACGCTGCAAGGCACCGAGCAGCTGTTCCTTGGCGCGCGGGATGAGCTTGACCTTGATCAGCTGGCCCTGGCGTTCACGCCCATTGAGGTAGTGCTCAAGAGCCCGCAGGCGGTGGTATTCGACGCCCACCGGCTCACCCTTGATCTCGCCAGAGCTGTTGCGGCTCTGGTTGACCAGCACGCGCAATTCCTTGGTGCTGCGCACTTGCGGGAGGTCGCGTGGCTGGCTGTTCGCGCTGGTCTGCAGCGGCCCGGGCAGGCGTGCGCTGGCCGGGCCCGCGAACAACAGGCCGAAGATCAACAGCAGGGTCAGCAACGGTCGCTGCATGCGAAGACGTATCCGAAAGCGGTGGGCTGGCGCCAACAAGGCGGTGACAAATGACGTCAAAAGACCATGGCAAACGATTGAAGTTCTTGGATTTTTCGTGAAATCAGGGGTTTTTGCTATGCTGACGGCCCCGCAGCACGAGGTAGCACCATGCAACTGATCGATATTGGCGTCAACCTGACCAACAGCAGCTTCCACGACAAGCAGGCCGAGGTTGTCGAGCGTGCGGTGCAGGCTGGCGTGGTGCAGATGGTCCTCACCGGCACCAGCCTGGACGGTAGCGAGCATGCCCTGGAGCTGTGCCAGCAACTGGACGCGCCGGGCCAGCGGCTGTTCTCCACGGCTGGCGTGCACCCTCACGACGCCAAGAGCTGGGTGGCCGACAGCGACCGCCGACTGCGCCAGTTGCTCGAGCAACCGCGGGTCAAGGCGGTGGGTGAGTGCGGCCTGGACTTCAACCGCGACTTCTCCCCTCACCCACAGCAGGAGCAGGCACTGGAAGCGCAACTGGCCCTGGCTGCCGAGTTGCGCCTGCCGGTGTTCCTGCATGAGCGTGATGCCAGCGAGCGGCTGCTGGCGATCCTCAAGGACTACCGCGATCATCTGCCTGCCGCAGTCGTGCACTGCTTCACTGGCGAGCGCGAGGCGCTGTTCGCTTACCTCGACCTGGACCTGCACATCGGCATCACCGGCTGGATCTGCGACGAGCGCCGCGGCACCCACCTGCACCCGCTGGTAGGCAACATCCCCGAGGGCCGGCTGATGCTCGAGAGCGATGCGCCGTACCTGCTGCCACGCAGCCTGCGGCCCAAGCCGAAAAGCGGCCGCAATGAGCCGGCGTTTCTGCCTGAGGTGCTGCGCGAGGTGGCGTTGCATCGGGGTGAGACACTGGAACATACCGCGCGACACACCACTGAATGTGCGCGCCAGTTCTTTAACCTGCCCTGACTGCGCGTCGCACTTTTCGCGGGTAAACCCGCTCCCACAGGGTCCCGGGGTGATCCTGTCGGGGGTGGTTTCTTGATGCATATCAAGACTCACTCTGAAGCAAGCGGACACAATGATGGCACCTTGCCAATACTGTTTCCGCTCAACTCAGAGAAGACCTACCATGGGTGCCTGGCTTAGCAATATTTCCTTGAAGTACAAGTTCTGGGCCGTCAACGCAGTGGCCTTTGTCACCACCCTGCTGCTGGTGCTGTACGCCGTGCACCTGGAGCAGCAGGCCCGCGCCGAGGGTGCGCGCGCGCAAGCCCAGGCACAGGCACAACTGATTGCCGCCTGGCCTGCCGGGCAAGCCCTGCCCAAGCAAGCGAACGTGATCACCTGGCAAGCCGGCCAGACCCCGAGCTATGCCGGTGCGCCACTGCCGGCGCTTGGCAATGCCCAGGGCTGGGTCGAACTGCCCAGCGCCGCGCTGCTGGGCGACAACCCGGTGCACGGCGCCCAGGTGCTGCGCCAAGGTGACCAGCAACTGGCCGTGGTGGCCCAGTCGCCCAGCCTGCGCCAGGTGTTCGTCGAGCGCTTCAGCAACTACGCCGTGTGCGTGATGATCCTGATGCTGGCCATGCTCGGCGCGTCGCAGTTGCTCATCCGCTTCTTGCTCAGCCAGCTCAACACACTCAAGGACGTCATGCTGCACGTCGAGAAGACCGGCGACCTGTCGGCCCGCGTGCCGCTGGCCTGCGGCGATGAGGTGGGCCAGATGGCCGGGGCGTTCAACGCCATGCAGTCCACCTATCACCGGGTGGTCAGCACCGTTGCGCGCACGGCGGCCCAGCTCGACGCCGGCGCGGCGCGCCTGGCGGCGAGCATGAACGACGTCCGCCAGGGCATGCTCGGCCAGCAGAGCGAGACCGACCAGGCCGCCACGGCAATCAATGAAATGTCCGCCACCGTGCACCATATCGCCCAGCACGCCGGTGCCACCCGCGACCTCTCGCAGACCGCCGACACCCTCGCCGGCAGCGGCCAGGCGGTGGTCAGCCGGGTGCAGGACTCGATTGCCGGCTTGTCCAGCGGCGTGCAGCAGACCGCCGAGATGATTCGCCAACTGGCGGAAGACAGCCAGAAGATCAACAGCGTGGTCGGGGTGATCCACAGCATCGCCGAACAGACCAACCTGCTGGCTCTCAATGCCGCCATCGAAGCGGCCCGCGCCGGCGACCTCGGACGCGGCTTCGCGGTGGTCGCCGATGAGGTGCGCAACCTGGCCAAGCGCGTGCAGACCTCCACCGACGAGATCACCGAGATGGTCTCGGCGCTGCAGGCGGGCACCCGCGATGCGGTCGATTTCATGCAGGAGAGTTCGTACAAGGCCGACGACTGCGTCAAGCAGGCCCGCGAGGCCGGTGAGTCGCTGGCGGACATTACCGGTGCGGTGGCGCAGATGCGCGAGAGCAACACCCAGATCGCGGTGGCCGCCGAGCAGCAGAGCCAGGTCGCCGAAGAGATGAACCGGGCGGTGGTGAGCATTCGCGACGTCACCGAGCAGACCGTCCAGCAGACCGTCGGCTCGGCGACCACCAGCAACGAGCTGGCGACCCTGGCCGGCGAGCTCAACAAAGCCATCGGCCAGCTCAAGCTATAGTGATGATAGCCAGCCTCGATTGGCCCCCTTGCCGGGGCCGCACTAAGCTTTGGGCATACCGAGAGGAATTGTCCAATGAGCAAACGCCTGCCTAACCTGCCCGCCTGGCAATGGCGTGGCTACCCCAACAACCATCGCCACCCGGCCAACCTGGTACTGCACCTGATTGCCGTGCCGTTGTTCATCCTTGGCGCACTGCTGGTGCTGTCAGGGCTGTTCGGCTTCGACCTCGGGCAGATCGCGGTGGGGGTCATTGCCCTGATCGCCGGGCTGGGCCTGCAACGCCACGGCCACCGCCTGGAGGCCGAGCAGCCCGAACCCTTCGCCAACCGCAAAGACGCCGTCAAACGCCTGCTCACCGAGCAGTTCATCACCTTCCCCCGGTTCGTCCTCAGCGGCGCCTGGTGGCGAGCCTGGCGCGAGCGCCACAAGCACCACCGCTAGCTAGGCGAACACCGTCACCGTCTGCCGGCTGAGTGCCAGCAACTCCCCCTCGGCCGTCCACAGGGCGGCCGAGGCGTGTCCGTAGCCATCGCGCGCATACTCGGTCTCGACGCAGTACTGGCACCAGTCGAGGGTGCTCAGGCGCGGCGTGGGCTGGACGAATTCGATGGTCCAGGTCAGGGTACTGCCCGCCGCCGGCTGCTTGAGCATCGGCAGCACGCTGGGTGGCCAGGCATCGACCAGGGCCAGCAGGTGGGCGGGATCGACTGGCCCCTCGGCAACGTCGCGCAGGCGCACCCAGCCGCCCATGTGGCGTGAGCTGTTGCCGCTGAACGGCAGGCCGCCGATCGCCCAGCGCAGCGCTACGTGGCGCATGAACTCCGGCGTCACCCCTTTGATGTAAGGCAGTTCGGGGGCGGCCTGATCGAGCGGCTTCATCTCGAGCGGCGGCTGCGCGTGCACCTCGACCGCCGAGGGGCGCCCCGCGCCGAAGCTGCCCTGCACCAAGGTCACCACCTGCCCTGCCTGGACCGCACGGCCAAGCAGCGTGCTGACCGCCTTGCCCTCGCGCAGCACCTCGACCTCGAAGCTGATCGGCACATCAGGTGCAGCGGGGCCGACAAAGGTGATCGCCAGGGAGCGCACCGGACGCTCGTCGACCAGCCTGGCGCGCATGGCCTCATAGACCATCGCGGCCATCAGGCCACCAAATGCGGCCCGGCCCTGGGCCCAATCGGCCGGCACGGTGACGGTTTCAGCAGACTGGCGCACTGCCGTCAGCAATTGCGTGAAGTTCATGGGGTTCCTCGACACCTGGACAGACAATGGGGCAAGGCCTGATGTTAACCAGCGCAGGGCTGGCGAGCAGCCCGCATATCGGTCATTTGCAGGGGCTATTCGCACGCGCTATCGGCGCGCCAGAGCGTCTTGCAGGCGTTGCAGGGTGATGTCGGACTTCGCCTCGGCCTGGTGCAGCTCCGCCTCCCAGGTGGCCTGACAGGGCGCCAGGTCGGGGTGCTGGGGCACCTGCAGCAACCATTGCAGGCGATCGTGCCAGTCACCCAGGTCTCCCTGCGCGCGCTTGAGCAGGCGCTGCAACTTGCTGCCGGCATGATCGAGCTGCGGATAGGCGTCATCGCCATAGCGTACCCGCTTGATCAGCAGGCGCAGGCGATGGCGGTCGTGGGCGGGGTCTTTCAGGCCTTTCTCAAGCTTGCGCCACTGGCTGTGCAGGCGCTTGTCGATACGCTTGCCCAGGCCATCGACCAGGCCTTCTCGGTCCGCAGCGCGCAGGAACACCGGGAACGCATCGACGATCGCCAGCATGCGTGTGAGCTCGGCACTGCCCGCGACACCGGCAAAGGTCGCCGCCCTGCCCTGCAGACGCTGCTGGGCCGCCTGCTGCAGGCCGCGCCCGAGCAGCTCGGCAGCGAGCACCTCGCGGTCGCGCAGCGGCGTGGTCAGCGTGCCGAGGGCCTCGGCCGCCTGCTCCAGCTGCTCGACCGCAGGCAACCCGCGCAAGGGCCGCAGCAGGCTACGCAGGCGCCGGGTGGAGGTGCGCAGGTCGTGCAGGGCTTCGCTGTCGACATCGGCCGCAAGGCGCTCGCGGCACGCCAGCAGGCGTACGTGCAAGGTCAGGACCTGGGCGACCACATGATCGAGCATGGCGGACATAAGGCGCTCCTTGTTCAACGGCCGGCGCGCGACTCACGAATGTAGAAGCGTGCCTTCTCGGCCTTCTTGGTGCAGCCCTCGAAACCTTCGAACTGCTGCTGGGTCTTGGCACCGGTCAGCAGCGACAGTGCCTTGGAGTAACTCACAGTGCCGGCGAAGCCTTCGGCCTTGGCCAGGTCGAGCTCCTTCCAGGCGGCATCCAGCTGGGTCGCGCAGCTGTCACGGTAGGCCGTCTTGCCCGCGCAGCCAGCCAGGGCCAGGGCAATCAGTGGAAGGCAGATCCAGGCTTTCATCGGTATTACCTCAAAGTGAACGAGAGAGTGGCAGTTCGACGCACGGGCAATCGAAAAGTGCCCTGCCCAAGGGTAGTTCAGCACACATGGCATTGAAGCACAGGCCGCAATAGGTGCATTGTTGACCCATGCTTGCACAGCCGCGAGGGAATATCATGAGCAAACGTGTCGCGTTGGTATTGGGGTCGGGTGGAGCGCGCGGGTATGCACACATCGGGGTGATCGAGGAAATCGAACGGCGCGGGTATGACATCGCCTGCATCGCGGGGTGTTCGATGGGGGCCGTGGTCGGCGGCGTGTATGCCGCGGGCAAGCTCGACGAGTACCGCAACTGGATCGAGAGCCTGGACTACCTCGATGTACTGCGCCTGGTCGACGTCAGCTTTCGCCTGGGGGCGATTCGCGGCGACAAGGTGTTTGGGCAGATCCGCAAGATCGTCGGCGAGATCAACATCGAGCAGTTGCGCATCCCCTACACGGCAGTGGCCACCGACCTCACCAACCAGCAGGAAATCTGGTTCCAGGAGGGCTGCCTGCATCAAGCCATGCGCGCCTCGGCGGCGATTCCCAGCCTGTTCACGCCGGTGGTGCAAGGCAATCGCATGCTGGTCGATGGCGGCATTCTCAACCCGCTGCCGATCGTCCCGGTGGTGTCCAGCCACTGCGACCTGATCATCGCGGTCAACCTCAACGCGACCAACCAGAACCAGTACCAGTTGCCGGTGATCGAGCGGCCGGCGGCGTTCAAGAAGCGCTTCGATGCGCTGATCGACTCGGTGGGTTCACGCCTGCCGTTTCGCCGCCGGCCCGCCGAGCAGATGATCCGCCTCGACCAGGAAATCAACGCCGAAAGCCTGTCTGTGCCCAACCCCTGGCTGGGCGAAGCCGCCAATCCTGAGGGTCAGCAGCCAGCGGCGGCGCCAGAGAGCAGCGGCGCACCCAAGTCGGCGACCGGCTCGTTCATCATCGACAACGTCGGCCCCGCGTCGCTGCTGGACTTGATCAACCAGAGCTTCGAGGTGATGCAGACCTCGCTGGCGCAGTACAAGATCGCCGGGTACCCGCCCGACATCCTGATCAACGTGCCCAAGCGGGTGTGCCAGTTCTTCGAGTTCTACAAGGCGCCGGAGCTGATTGCGCTGGGGCGGGAGATTGCCCGCGATACCCTGGATACCTATGAGGGCAAGCGACGCTAGTCCCCAGCCTGAACAACCGGATTGCAGAAACACGACAGGCCGCATAAGCGGCCTGTCGTGTTATCCGAGGTGCACTCAGTAGCGAGTGATATCGGCGGTGGCTTCCAGCTGCTTGCGGTAAGCCGCGAAGTCCTGCTGGCCGGCACGCGAGGCGAGGTAGCGACGGATCTGCTGCTTCTCCTCGTCAGTGGCCGCAGCGCCTTCGTTGACGCCTTTGAGCTGCACCAGCACCAGGCTGCCATCAGCCAGGACTACGCTGCTGAACTCCGGCTTGTCCTTGCCTTCAGGCTTGGCCAGGCGGAACACGGCCTGCAGCTCGGCCGGCTCGATGCCGTCCTGGCCGCGGGTGACCGCTTCCTGGGTTTTCCAGGTCTGGCCGTCGTGGGCAGTGCCCGGCTTGATCGAACCGTCACGCAGGCCGGCGATCAGCGTGTCAGCCTTGACCTTGAGTTCGGCAGTCGCCTTCTCCTTGGCCAGGTGCTCGCTGATGCGCTGGGCCACCGCTTGCAGAGGCAGTTGCTCTGGCTTGCGGTGCTCCTTGGCACGCAGGACGATCACGGTTTCCGGGTCCAGCTCGATGGCGTTGCTGTTGGAACCTTCGTCGATCACTTCTTCGCTGAACGCGGCCTGCACCACCGAACGGTTGGCGGTGATGCCTTCGCCACCCTCGCGGCCAAACGGCGCCGAGGTCTGCACCTTGAGGCCCAGGTCCTGGGCCGGTTGGGCCAGGTCGGAGGCTTCGAAGGCAGCGTCTTCCAGCGCTTTGGTCACTTCGACGAAGCGCTGCTCGACCTGCTGGGTCTTCAGCTCACGCGACAGCTTGTCTTTCAGGCTGGCAAAGCTTGGCACCTCAGGTGCCTCGACGCCCAGCAGCTTGATCAGGTGGTAGCCGAACTCGGTGCGCACCGGCTGCGAAACCTGGTCCTTGTTCAGCTGGTACAGGGCGTCTTCGAACGCTGGGTCATAGACGCCAGGGCCGGCAAAGCCGAGGTCACCACCGGTAGTGGCCGAACCCGGATCCTGGGAGAACTCCTTCGCCAGCGTGGCGAAGTCCTCACCCTTGGCCAGGCGCTGCTGGATCTCTTCGATACGTGCCTTGGCCTGGGCATCGGTGACCTTGTCGTTGACGTCGATCAGGATGTGAGCGGCATGACGCTGCTCGGCCAGGTTGGCGATTTCTTTCTCGTAGAGGGCCTTGAGCTGGTCTTCGTCGACCTTGACCTGATCGAAGAACGACGACTTCTTCAGCTCGATGTAGTCGATGACCACCTGGTCCGGCGTCATGAACTCCTTGGCGTGCTGGTCGTAGTGCGCCTTGACCTCTTCATCGCTGACCTTGACGGCGGCCGGGTTGGCCTTGAAGGTCAGCGAAGCGAAATCGCGGGTCTGCTTTTCCAGGCGGGCAAAGGCGTCGACCTGCTTGTCAGTGACGAAGCTGCTGCCGGCAAGGCCGGTGCGCAGCTGGCCGATGAGCATTTCTTCGGCCAGCATCTCGCGGAACTGCAAGCGGCCATAGCCCATCTGGCGAATGACCTGGTCGAAACGGTTGGCGTCGAACTTGCCATCGACCTGGAACTCAGGCGTCTGCAGGATCACTTGATCCAGCGCGGCTTCGGAGAAAGCGAACTTGGCGTCTTCAGCACCCTGCAACAGCAGTTTGCGGTCGATCAGCCCTTTCAGCGCGGCTTCGCGCAGCATCTTCTCGTCGAGCAAGGCAGGATCGAAATCCTTGCCCAGCTGTTGCATCAGCTGGCGGCGCTGCATGTCGACGGCCTGGCTCAGCTCGTTCTGGCTGATGGTCTGGCCGTTTACCTTGGCGGCGTCCTGGCTATGGCTGGCGGCCTGGAAAATGGCCTCGAAGCCAGTCAACGCCATCAGTACGACGATAAGGCCGATGATGGTCTTGGCAATCCAACCCTGTGAATTGTCCCTGATATTCTGCAGCATGCGTCCCCCAGAAACGGTTGTACCACTGCGTCGTCAACCGCGGAGCGTGGGTAGAGTCCTGATAGAAGAAAGGCGCATCCGAAGATGCGCCTTCTCGAAGCGAGCGTGTCGGGCGGGAACGTTTGCGTCCCGCCGTCACGCGGTCGACCCGAGCAATGCCCGGGCCGGCTGAAGAGACGACTTAGTTGACGGCGTCTTTCAGGCCTTTACCAGCTTTGAAGCCTGGAACCTTGGCAGCGGCGATCTTGATGGCGTTACCGGTTTGCGGGTTACGGCCGGTGCGCTCAGCGCGCTCCTTGACGGAGAACGTACCGAAACCTACCAGTACCACGTCGTCGCCTTGCTTCAGGGCACCGGTAACGGATTCGATCACGGCGTCCAGCGCCTTACCGGCGGTGGCTTTGGAAATGTCAGCAGATGCGGCGATAGCGTCAATCAGTTCCGACTTGTTCACTCTAAGTCCCCTTATCTCTATTTGAGTTTGTTTCTAAATATGTAATGAAATGCGTGTGAAACTAGCGCTGGGTGGCCTGTTGACACTGGCGTGCCGCTTTATAACAAGGGCCCGAAAAAACTGTCAAGGAAAGCCCCCCAGCGAAAACCGTATTAGTGCGTGCTGATTCTTTCCTTGGCATCGCTGTCGCGCTTTTCATCCTTTGCGACAATCTCCGGAGCCACATCTGGCAAGGGCTCCGGGGCGTATTGCAGCGCAATTTGGAGGACTTCGTCAATCCATTTGACCGGTTTGATCTGAAGATCCTGTTTGATGTTTTCCGGAATCTCCTTCAGATCGCGAACATTCTCCTCTGGAATGATCACCGTCTTGATCCCCCCACGGTGTGCCGCGAGCAGTTTTTCCTTCAAGCCACCGATCGCCAGCACCTGCCCACGCAGGGTGATTTCACCGGTCATGGCGACGTCTGCACGGACCGGAATCTGCGTCAGCGCCGACACCAGCGCGGTGCACATGCCGATACCGGCACTTGGCCCATCCTTCGGCGTGGCGCCCTCTGGCATGTGGATATGCACGTCACGCTTCTCGTGGAAGTCGTTGCCGATCCCCAGGCTGCGGGCACGGCTGCGGACCACGGTCTGCGCGGCGGTGATCGACTCGACCATGACATCGCCGAGCGAGCCGGTCTTGATCAACTGCCCCTTGCCCGGGATCACCACGGCTTCGATGGTCAGCAGTTCGCCGCCCACCTGGGTCCAGGCAAGGCCCGTGACCTGACCGATCTGGTCTTGCTGCTCGGCCAGGCCGTAGCGGAACTTGCGCACGCCGAGCAATTGCTCGAGCTGCTCGCCAGCCACCTTGACCTTGACCAGTTTCTGCCCGGTATGTTCCTTGACCACCTTGCGGCAGACCTTGGCGATCTGCCGCTCGAGGCCACGCACACCGGCTTCGCGGGTGTAGTAACGGATGATGTCGCGGATCGCGCTGACGTCGACGTCCAGCTCGTCCTTCTTCAAACCGTTGGCCTTGACCTGCTTGGGCACCAGGTACTTGACCGCGATGTTGATCTTCTCGTCCTCGGTGTAACCCGGCAGGCGGATGACTTCCATCCGGTCGAGCAGCGCCGGCGGGATGTTCATCGAGTTCGAGGTGCACAGGAACATCACGTCGGAAAGGTCGTAGTCGACTTCCAGGTAATGGTCGTTGAAATTGTGGTTCTGCTCGGGGTCGAGCACTTCGAGCAACGCCGACGCCGGGTCGCCACGCATGTCGCTGCCCATCTTGTCGATCTCGTCGAGCAGGAACAGCGGGTTGCGTACGCCTACCTTGGTCATCTTCTGGATCAGACGGCCAGGCATGGAGCCGATGTAGGTGCGACGGTGGCCGCGGATCTCGGCCTCGTCACGCACGCCACCGAGGGCCATGCGCACGAACTTGCGGTTGGTCGCGGTAGCGATCGACTCGGCCAGCGAGGTCTTGCCGACGCCAGGCGGGCCGACCAGGCACAGCACCGGGCCGCGGATCTTCTTCACCCGCTTCTGCACGGCGAGGTACTCAAGGATGCGTTCCTTGACCTCTTCCAGGCCGTAATGGTCGGCGTCGAGGATTTCCTCGGCCTTGGCCAGGTCAAGGCGCACCTTGCTCTGGGCCTTCCACGGCACTTGCACGAGCCAGTCGAGGTACGTCCGGACCACGGTAGCTTCGGCCGACATCGGTGACATCTGCTTGAGCTTGTTCAGCTCGGCCTGGGCCTTGGCCAGGGCGTCCTTGGGCAGGCCCGCGGCGTCGATGCGCTTTTTCAGCTCTTCGACTTCGTTGTGGCCTTCGTCGCCATCACCGAGCTCTTTCTGAATGGCCTTCATCTGCTCATTCAGGTAGTACTCGCGCTGGCTGCGCTCCATTTGCTTCTTGACCCGACCGCGGATGCGTTTTTCCACCTGCAGCAGGTCGATTTCAGCGTCCAGCAGGGCCAACACGTGCTCGACACGGGTCTGCAGGTCGACGATCTCGAGGATCTCCTGCTTCTGCTCGATCTTCAGGGCCATGTGTGCGGCCATGGTGTCGACGAGGCGACCAGGCTCTTCGATGCTGTTGAGCGACGAGAGCACTTCGGCAGGGACCTTCTTGCCCAGCTGCACATACTGTTCGAACTGCGACAGCAGGCTGCGCACGAAGACTTCCGACTCGCGCTCGGGCGCGTCGGTTTCTTCGATCAGGCTGACTTCGGCACGCACGTGCCCATCGACTTCGGTAAAGCGCTCGACCGCGCCACGCTGCTCGCCTTCGACCAGTACCTTGACGGTACCGTCGGGCAGTTTCAGCAGCTGCAGAACGGTGGCAATGGTACCGACGCGGTACAGGGCGTCTTCGCCTGGATCATCGTCGGCCGGGTTTTTCTGGGCGAGCAGAAGGATCTGCTTTTCGCCGGTCATCGCGGCCTCGAGGGCCTCGATGGATTTTTCGCGCCCCACAAACAGCGGGATGACCATGTGCGGATAAACGACGACATCGCGCAATGGCAAAAGAGGCAAGTCGAGGGTGGTCTTCATGATTTCGCCTCTACAGCGGCCTTGTGGCCGGAAACCGGTGGAAATGATGCTTGGACCTAATGTGGGGGCAGCCCTGGGAAATTACAAGCGTTGAAGCAGGAAAAGCAGAAAGGGGCCCGAAGGCCCCTTTCTTTTTACCCACCGTCGGCCTGAATCAGGCGTCCGGTACGGCTTTGGCTTGCGGCTCGCTGTTCTCGTAGATGAGCAGCGGCTGCGAGGTGCCTTCGATAACGCTCTCGTCGATCACCACCTTGCTGACTTCCTTCTGCGAAGGAATTTCGTACATGGTGTCGAGCAGCACGCCTTCGAGGATCGAACGCAGGCCACGGGCGCCAGTCTTGCGCTCCAGGGCTTTGCGGGCAACGGCCTTGAGCGCATCGCTGCGGAACTCGAGGTCGACGCTTTCCATCTCGAACAGCTTGGCGTACTGCTTGGTCAGGGCGTTTTTCGGCTCGGTGAGGATCTGCATCAACGCAGCCTCATCCAGCTCGTCGAGGGTCGCCAGGACCGGCAGACGGCCAACGAATTCCGGGATCAGACCGAACTTGACCAGATCGTCAGGCTCGACTTCACGCAGGGACTCACCAACCTTCTTGCCTTCTTCCTTGCTGCGCACTTCAGCACCGAAACCGATGCCACCTTTGGTGGAGCGGTTCTGGATGACCTTTTCAAGGCCCGAGAATGCGCCACCGCAGATGAACAGGATGTTGCGGGTATCAACCTGCAGGAATTCCTGTTGCGGGTGCTTGCGGCCACCTTGCGGCGGTACCGAAGCGACGGTGCCTTCGATCAGCTTCAACAGCGCCTGCTGCACGCCTTCGCCCGAAACGTCACGGGTGATCGACGGGTTGTCCGACTTGCGCGAAATCTTGTCGATTTCGTCGATGTAGACAATGCCCATCTGGGCCTTCTCCACGTCGTAGTCGCACTTTTGCAGCAGTTTCTGAATGATGTTCTCGACGTCCTCACCGACATAACCGGCTTCGGTCAGGGTGGTGGCGTCGGCAATGGTGAACGGTACGTTCAACAGGCGTGCAAGGGTTTCGGCGAGCAGGGTCTTGCCCGAGCCAGTTGGCCCGATCAGGAGGATGTTGCTCTTGCCGAGTTCGACTTCGTCGCCCTTCTTGTCACGCTGATTCAGGCGCTTGTAGTGGTTGTAGACCGCTACCGCAAGCACCTTCTTAGCGCGCTCCTGACCGATCACGTACTGATCCAGGATGCCGCTGATTTCTTTCGGCGAAGGCAATTTGTGCGCGTTGCTCTCGGCCTGGGCTTCCTGCACCTCCTCACGGATGATGTCGTTGCACAGGTCGACGCACTCGTCGCAGATAAATACCGAGGGCCCGGCAATCAATTTGCGCACTTCGTGCTGGCTTTTGCCGCAGAAGGAGCAATAGAGCAATTTGCCGCTGTCCTCGCCGTTACGGGTGTCAGTCATTCGATCGATCCAATCCGGTAGGCTTGAAACACAAGATGAAGGCAATTGCGGGCTTTTTCAAGTCCGCAGGTGGGCGCTTTTGGCACCCACCTGCTCTGGCCCCTAGGATCAGGAGACCAGTTGCCGCTTGTCGTATACCGAGTCGATCAGGCCGTACTCGGCCGCGCGCTGGGCGCTCATGAAGTTGTCACGCTCAGTATCACGCTGGATGGTCTCGAGGTCCTGGCCGGTGTGGTAGGCCAGCAGCTCGTTGAGACGTGCCTTGATGCTGAGGATTTCCTGGGCGTGGATCTGGATGTCGGTGGCCTGACCCTGGAAGCCGCCAAGCGGCTGGTGGATCATGACGCGCGAGTTCGGCAGGCAGTGACGCTTGCCCTTGGCACCCGCGGTCAACAGGAAGGCGCCCATGCTGCAGGCCTGGCCGATGCAGATGGTCGAGACATCCGGCTTGATGAACTGCATGGTGTCGTAGATCGACATGCCCGCAGTCACCGAACCGCCCGGCGAGTTGATGTAGAGATGGATATCCTTGTCCGGGTTTTCCGCTTCGAGGAACAGCATCTGCGCCACGACCAGGTTGGCCATGTAGTCTTCTACAGGACCTACCAGGAAGATCACTCGCTCCTTCAACAGGCGCGAGTAGATGTCATAGGCGCGTTCGCCACGGGCGGACTGCTCGATAACCATCGGGACCAGGCCGCCTGCGGCCTGGATGTCAGAGCTCTGCTGAATATAAGAATTGCGGGACATGTCCTGCACTCACTCCCAAATAGTCATGGCTTGATAACGCACAAGCCAGCGCGAAGGCTGGCTTGTGGGGGTTTCCTACGATAGCTGCAGGTTACTCAGCTTCGGCAGGAGCCTGTGCTGGTTTTACTGCATCTTCGTACGAGACCGATTTGTCGGTCACAGTCGCTTTCTGCAGGACAGTATCCACAACTTGTTCTTCAAGCACAACCGAACGCACTTCGTTCATTTGCTGGTCGTTCTTGTAGTACCAGCTGATGACCTGCTCTGGCTCCTGGTAGGCGGAAGCCATTTCCTGGATCATTTCGCGAACCTTGTCTTCGTCAGGCTTGAGGTCGAACTGCTTGACCACTTCAGCGACGATCAGGCCCAGCACGACGCGACGCTTGGCTTGCTCTTCGAACAGCTCGACCGGCAGTTGCTCAGGCTTGATGTTGCCACCGAACTGCTGAACCGCTTGCACGCGCAGACGGTTGACTTCGTTTTCCAGCAGCGCTTTCGGCACTTCGATCGGGTTGGCGGCCAGCAGACCGTCCATGACCTGGTTTTTCACCTTGGTCTTGATCGCCTGGCGCAGTTCACGCTCCATGTTCTTGCGAACTTCGGTGCGGAAGCCTTCCAGGGTCGATTCCTTGATGCCGAACTGGGCGAAGAATTCTTCGTTCAGCTCAGGCAGCTGTGGCGCCGAAACACTGTTGACGGTGATGGTGAACTCGGCGGCCTTGCCGGCCAGGTCGAGGTTCTGGTAGTCCTCTGGGAAGGTCACGTTGACAACGCGCTCTTCGCCAGCTTTGGCGCCAACCAGGCCATCTTCGAAGCCTGGGATCATGCGGCCGGAACCCAGCACCAGCTGGGTGCCCTTGGCCGAACCACCGGCGAACTCGACGCCGTCGACCTTGCCAACGAAGTCGATGTTGACCTGGTCGTCGTTCTGCGCAGCGCGCTCGACGATTTCGAAGCGGGTGTTCTGCTTGCGCAGGACTTCGAGCATGTTGTCCAGGTCGGCGTCGGCCACTTCGGCGCTCAGGCGCTCGACGTTGATCGAGTCGAAGCCGGCAACGGTGAACTCAGGGAACACTTCGAAGATTGCGACGAATTCCAGGTCCTTGCCTTTTTCGAAGGACTTCGGCTCGACGGCCGGAGCGCCAGCCGGGTTCAGCTTCTGCTCGACAACGGCTTCGTAGAAGGACGACTGGATCAGGTCGCCGAAGGCTTCCTGACGGGCGTCGGCTTCGT
The DNA here is from genome assembly GCF_900536025.1 of Pseudomonas reidholzensis. GTDB lineage: Bacteria > Pseudomonadota > Gammaproteobacteria > Pseudomonadales > Pseudomonadaceae > Aquipseudomonas > Aquipseudomonas reidholzensis. Next base: position 372,353 of record NZ_UNOZ01000013.1, on the reverse strand, counting down.
AGCGCTGACGGATGACGCTCATTGGCACCTTGCCAGGACGGAAGCCTGGGACCTTGGCGCGACGGGCAGTCTGTTGCAGACGCTTGGTGACTTCGGTCTCGACGCGCTCGGCCGGGACGGCGATGGTCATGCGGCGCTCGAGAGCGGAAGTGTTTTCAACCGAAACTTGCATGGATATTCCTCGTTGCACAGACGTTAGCCGGCGATAGCCCGACTCCAGAATCAAGGGCAAACATTCTAGTGACTCACGCACCAGAAGTCACCCCACTCGGGACGACGGGAAAGCACGCCGATCGATTTCATTCAAGGGCCCGGGCGATTGAGCGCCAGACCCTCTCCGTTAGGGCTGCGCGCCACTGTTCACGGCGCGCGACTGAAAAACCTTGTCAAACAACTGCAGCGCAACCGATCGTCAGCCCTGCTCGGGATCGATCTCGTTGAACGCGCAGTACTCTTCCCACGCCATACCCAGCGCTTCGGCCACCTCGCGATGGACCTCCAGGCGCATCGCCTGCAGCTGCTCAGGGCTTTCGGCGATCAACTGCAGGGCCAACTCCCAGGGCTCGATGCCCTGCTCCTGCGCCGCATCCTCGAAGGCCCACTCGATCTGCTGAGCCTGCTCGCGGGCATCCAGCGCGCGGATTTCCTCGAGCATCTGCGGATTGGCCTCGGCGAAACGTTGCAGCGCCAGCGCCTGGCGAGCTTCTTTGGCAATCATGGGTAACTCCTTGCCGGCCAACCAGCCGGAATTTCAACCGACTGAAATCTATCAGCTTTTATAAGGTCGCCACCAGAGGGCATGACGCACGGAGGCTATTGCTGGCTATTTGCGCACGGCAGCGGCCGGCTGCGCCACTGCTGCCAGGCCTGCGCCCAGCCCTGCTCATGGCTGGCACCGGCGATCGAAACGAACTGCGCACAGCTGGCCGCGCCCAGTTGGCGCCGATAATACGCCGCCACTGCGGCGGGCACCTGCCGGTCATCGCCGCCCAGCAGGTGCCGCTGCGCGATCGTCGCCAGGCGCTGGCGATACTGCAGCGGCTCCAGCGAGCCCTGCAAGGGCGTCAGCTCAAGCTCGCGCGCCCATTCAGCCGGGCTGAGATTGCCCGCCAGCGTCTGCACCTGCCGCACATCATCACGCCGCCCCGCCAGCAGCAAGGCCAGGGCACCGCCCCCTGAGTAGCCGACCAGTTCGAACGCCTGGTTACCGTAGCGCCGCTTGAGCTGATCAAGGGCCTGCTCGAGGCTGACGAGCACCTCGGGCGAGAAGCGCCGCGCGGTCCACATCGCCGGCGTGCAGCCTGGCGCGGTGACGAACTGGCACGGCCGGGCCAGGTACACCGACGGCTGCGGGTCATCGAACGCCAGCTGCGCGAGCATCAGGTGCCGCGGGCTGGGGTCCAGGCTCGGCTGGGTAGCGGTCGCCCAGGCACGCCCATCCCCTTCCAGATAGACCCGCAACAGCGGAGCTGCGGCTGGGATACGCGCAGCGCTGTAGGCCAGGGGGTAATCGCGGGTCTGCAACACCTCGACACGCTGGCCATGGGCCGCCGCGAGGGTTTCGAGATTTTCCCGAGGGGACTGGCAGCCGGCGATTGCCAGCATGCCCAACGCGAGAAGGAAGCCGGGCATTCCGGCACAGCGGTGGGTCATTCTGCCTCTGGATGCTGACTGAACGATATTACGGAACTCCATCCCCAAAAAATCAGCTTAGGCCGGAGCCACCAAAACCTTTAAGTACCTTATCCGCACAGCGCAGAAACGACAAAGGCGCCCGATCTCACGATCAAGGCGCCTCTGAAAAATATGGGGTGGACGATGGGAATCGAACCCACGACAACCGGAATCACAATCCGGCGCTCTACCAACTGAGCTACGCCCACCATAGTGCGGTACTGCGTTGAAACCTTACAAAAACATGGTGCGGACGAAGAGACTCGAACTCTTACAGCTTGCGCCGCTGGAACCTAAATCCAGTGTGTCTACCAATTTCACCACGTCCGCATGCAACACTTAAAACAAAGGCGCCAGATCCAACAATCCAGGCGCCTTCGTAGAATATGGGGTGGACGATGGGAATCGAACCCACGACAACCGGAATCACAATCCGGCGCTCTACCAACTGAGCTACGCCCACCATATTGCAGTACTACGTCACTTGCGTGCCTATGCTGCCTAATGGCGCACCCGGCAGGACTCGAACCTGCGACCATCCGCTTAGAAGGCGGATGCTCTATCCAGCTGAGCTACGGGCGCAATAAGCATTCGACCTGACCGAACGAGGATTACCAGTCAAGCTGCTAAACCACTCATTCTGCCCGACTTCGCCAACCAGTGCTAGGCTGTGCCCGACAAGTGCGCCGAATGTTATAGGCGAGCTGCTAAAGCGTCAACACCTTTCTCAAAAAAATTTAAATTATTGAAGGGGTTAGAGGATTTGCCCGACCACCCGCCTTTGCCCTCGGCGCGTGTCGTGCGAGAATGCGCCCCTCTATATGTTCCTTTCTCGATGGTTAATCACGCGTCTATGACTGCACACCTTATCGATGGCAAGGCGATCGCCGCCAGCCTGCGCCAGCAGATCGCTCAACGTGTCGTGGAGCGTCGCCAGCAAGGCCTGCGTACGCCAGGCCTGGCGGTGATCCTGGTCGGCACCGACCCCGCCTCCCAAGTCTATGTATCGCACAAGCGCAAGGACTGCGAAGAGGTCGGCTTCATTTCCCAAGCCTTCGACCTGCCCAGCGATACCACGCAGCACGCCCTGACCGACCTGATCGACCGCCTCAATGATGATCCGGCGGTCGACGGCATCCTGCTGCAACTGCCGCTGCCGGCGCACCTCGACGCGTCGCTGCTGCTCGAGCGCATTCGCCCGGACAAAGACGTCGACGGCTTCCATCCGTACAACGTCGGTCGCCTGGCCCAGCGTATCCCGCTGCTGCGCCCGTGCACCCCGAAAGGCATCATGACCCTGCTCGAAAGCACCGGTCAGGACCTGTACGGCATGGATGCGGTGGTGGTTGGCGCGTCCAACATCGTCGGCCGGCCGATGGCCATGGAGCTGCTGCTGGCCGGCTGCACCGTGACCGTGACCCACCGCTTCACCAAGGACCTGGCCGGCCACGTGGGCCGCGCCGACCTGGTGGTCGTGGCCGCCGGCAAGCCGGGCCTGGTCAAGGGTGAGTGGATCAAGCCGGGTGCCATCGTGATCGACGTGGGCATCAATCGCCAGGAAGACGGCAAGCTGGTCGGCGACGTGGTCTACGAGACCGCCCGGCCGCGCGCGGGCTGGATCACGCCGGTGCCGGGTGGCGTTGGCCCGATGACCCGCGCTTGCCTGCTGGAGAACACACTGTATGCGGCGCAAGAGCTGCATAAGTGATTGGCACCACGGGGTCTGGCATCCAGTGAAGTCATAAAGAGAACGGCACCCTTTGCGGGTGCCGTTTTTTTTGGTTCTTCAGCATGGGCTTGGGCTTGCCGATTGGGGGCTTATCCATTCGATGTGGTGGCACTTATGGCCCCTTCCGCCCTTACGGCGGGTCACTTTTTTCTTGGAAAAAGTAACCGAAACCGCCGGCTCCCACATACGGCCCTCCGCTGCGCTGCGGGTTCCCTCACTCCGGTCTTGCTCCCGCGTGGACCGCGCCGGACGGGCCTTCCTGGCCCGCGGCGCTTGCCGGCTACCCATGGCCGTCACCTCGCTCCGCAAGACCTCCGTTCGGCCTCCTGAGGCCGCCAAGTTAGGGGTGGCGCCTGGGCTGGCGTTATCTTCGACAGTGGCAATGGTGGTGGATAGCTTGGCCTCTTCGCGGGTAAACCCGCTCCCACAGGGACCGCAGTGGCCTTACAGTCAGCAGAGAACCTGTGGGAGCGGGTTTACCCGCGAAGAGGCCGGAACTGCCAATGCACATTCTGGCGCTGACGCGCTGTACCGCCCTTATAAACAAGCGAGAGCGCAGCGATTCGCCAGCCGTTGCCCTGGCCCTTGATCTGGCCGTTGATCTGGATCTGGCTCGTGATCTTGATCTACTGCGACTTCAGGAGGCCGAACGGAGGTCTTGCGGAGCGAGGTGCCGGCCAGGAAGGCCGGCAAGGGCTGCGGGCCAGGAAGGCCCGTACAGCCCGGTCCTCGCGGGAGCAAGACCGGAGTGAGGGAACCCGTAGCGCAGCGAAGGGCCGGATGTAGGAGCAAGCGGTTTTTGGTTACTTTTTTCCAAGAAAAAAAGTGACCCGCCGTAAGGGCGGAAGGGGCCAGTGGCCGCACCACACCGAACGGATAAGCTCAACAATCGAAACGCGCCACCACCGGCAACTATCCCAATAACCCCTGAAGAACCGTTTTTTTGCCTGGGTTTTGTAGGTGCCGTGTTGGCCTCATCGCGGGCAAGCCCGCTCCTACAGACGCCCCCGCCGCATCTGTAGGAGCGGGCTTGCCCGCGATGAGGCCAGAGCGGCCTACACCACCCTTCCCTTACTTGCGCGCCGCTTCCCACGACTTGACCAGCTCGGTGTAGCTAACAGTCTCGCCCTGGGGCTTCTCATTGGCCAACTTGGGCTTCGGCGCCCCCGGCTGGTCGAACCAGTACTGGGCGTCCTTCTCCGGATTGAGCTTGGGCGCACAGGTTGCCTGCGCCTTGGAGCGCTCGAGCCGCGCCAGCATGGCATCCTGGTCACGGGCCAGGCCGTCCAGCGCCTCCTGCGGAGTCTTCTCGCCGCTGGCGACCTCGGCGATATGGCTCCACCACAGCTGGGCCAGGCGCGGATAGTCCGGCACATTGGTACCGGTCGGGGTCCACTGCACCCGCGCCGGGCTGCGGTAGAACTCGACCAGGCCACCGAGCTTGGGCGCCAGGTCAGTCATGGCCTGCGAATTGATGTCCGACTCGCGGATCGGCGTCAGCCCGACGATGGTCTTCTTCAAAGAGACCGTCTTGGAGGTGACGAACTGGGCGTACAGCCAGGCGGCCAGGCGCTGCTTCTCAGGCGTGGATTTGAAGAAGGTCCAGGAGCCGGTGTCCTGGTAGCCGAGCTTCATGCCCTCCTCCCAGTACGGCCCTTTGGGCGACGGCGCCATGCGCCACTTGGGCGTGCCGTCGGCGTTGACCACCGGCAGGCCCGCCTTGGTCATGTCGGCGGTAAAGGCGGTGTACCAGAAGATCTGCTGGGCGATGTTGCCCTGCGCGGGCACCGGGCCGGCCTCGGAGAAGGTCATGCCCTGGGCTTCCTTGGGCGCGTAGGCACGCAGCCAGTCGACGTACTTCTGGGTCGCGTAGACCGCCGCCGGGCCATTGGTGTCGCCGCCACGGGTGACGCTGGAGCCGACCGGGTGGCAGTCCTCGACGCGGATGCCCCACTCGTCCACCGGCAAGCCGTTGGGCAGGCCCTTGTCGCCGCCACCGGCCATGGAGAACCAGGCATCGGTGAAGCGCCAGCCCAGCGAGGGGTCTTTCTTGCCATAGTCCATGTGGCCATAGACGCGCTTGCCGTCGATTTCCTTGACGTCTTCGCTGAAGAACTTGGCGATGTCCTCGTAAGCCGACCAGTTCACCGGCACGCCCAGCTCATAGCCGTACTTCTCCTTGAACCTGGCCCGCAGATCGGGCCGCTCGAACCAGTCGGCGCGGAACCAGTAGAGGTTGGCGAACTGCTGGTCGGGCAGCTGATAGACCTTGCCATCCGGCGCGGTGGTAAAGGAAATGCCGATGAAGTCCTTGAGGTCGAGGGTCGGCGAGGTGTAGGCCTTGCCTTCGTTGGCCATCAGGTCAGTGATCGACTCGACCTTGCCGTAGCGAAAGTGCGTGCCGATCAGGTCGGAGTCGTTGACCCAACCGTCATAAATGTTCTTGTCCGACTGCATCTGGGTCTGCAGCTTTTCGACCACGTCGCCTTCCTGCAGCAGGTCGTGGGTCAGCTGGATGCCGGTGATTTCACTGAAGGCCTTGGCCAGCACCTTGGACTCGTACTCATGGGTGGTGATGGTTTCCGACACCACGTTGATCTTCATCCCACGGAACGATTCGGCCGCCTTGATAAACCACTTGAGCTCGGCCAGTTGCTGCTCCGGGGTCAGGGTTGACGGCTTGAACTCGCTGTCGATCCACTTCTTCGCCGCGTCTTCGTACTGATCGGCCCAGGCACTGCCGTGCAGGCCGAGCAGGAGCAAGGCCGCCAGGGTCACCTGTCGCCGCTTGTTGTTGTTATCGAACATGGTCATCTCCCGATTGAGTTATTCCAGGCGCCAGTCAGCCCCAGCGCAGCACCACCACAAGCCAGGCCAGCGACAGCAGCGAGGCCACCCACAAGGGCCAGGTGCTGACCCCGACCACCAACAGGTGCAGGTACGCGCTGACCAGCAAGCCGATGAACAAGCGGTCGCCACGCGTCGTGGCGATCGGCAGCCAGCCGCGCCGCTCGACGCACGGCCGGCGCAGTTCGAGCAAGGTCATGCACAGCAGCAACAGGCCGACCGCGGCGAAGAACAGCGCCGTCGGCAGGGTCCAGGCCATCCACTCCATCGCAGCGCCCTCCTCACACCCGGCCAAGGGCAAAGCCCTTGGCCACATGGTTGCGAACGAACCAGATCACCAGCATGCCCGGCAGGATGGTCAGCACCCCGGCGGCGGCCAGCACGCCCCAGTCGATCCCCGACGCCGACACGGTGCGGGTCATCACCGCCGCGATCGGCTTGGCGTTCACCGAGGTCAGGGTGCGCGCCAGCAACAGTTCGACCCAGGAAAACATGAAGCAGAAAAACGCCGTGACGCCGATCCCCGAACCGATCAGCGGGATGAAAATCTTCACGAAGAACCGCGGGAAGCCATAACCGTCGATGTAGGCGGTTTCGTCGATTTCCTTGGGCACGCCGGACATGAACCCTTCGAGGATCCACACCGCCAGCGGCACGTTGAACAGGCAATGGGCCAAGGCCACGGCGATGTGCGTGTCGAACAGGCCGATCGACGAATACAGCTGGAAGAACGGCAACAGGAACACCGCCGGCGGCGCCATGCGGTTGGTCAGCAGCCAGAAGAACAGGTGCCGGTCGCCGAGAAAGCGGTAGCGCGAAAAGGCGTAGGCGGCCGGCAGCGCCACCGCCAGCGAGATGACCGTGTTCAGGCACACGTAGTACAGCGAATTGAGGTAGCCGGTGTACCAGCTCGGGTCGGTGAAGATCACCCGGTAGTTGGCCAGGGTAAACGCCTCGGGCCACAAGGTCAGGCCGCCGAGGATTTCGCTGTTGGGCTTGAACGACATGTTCAACAGCCAGTAGATCGGCACCAGCAGGAAGAAGAAGTACAGCAGCAGCGGCACGCTCTTGCGCAGGTTCATGGCCTAGTCCTTGTCGGCATGGGTCATGGCGGTATAGAACAGCCACGACACCAGCAGAATGATCAGGAAGTACACCAGCGAGAACGCCGCCGCCGGCCCCAGGTCGAACTGCCCGACCGCCATCCGCGTCAGGGTCTGGCTGAGAAAAGTGGTGGCGTTGCCGGGGCCGCCGCCGGTGAGCACGAAGGGCTCGGTGTAGATCATGAAGCTGTCCATGAAGCGCAGCATCACCGCGATCAGCAGCACGTTCTTCAGCTTGGGCAACTGGATGTGCCGGAACACCGCCCAGGCCGAGGCACGGTCGATACGCGCGGCCTGGTAATAGACGTCGGGGATCGCCCGCAGGCCGGAATAGCACAGCAGCGCCACCAGCGAGGTCCAGTGCCAGACATCCATCACCAGCACGGTGATCCAGGCATCGAAGGGGTTGCCGGCATAGTTGTAGCTGACGCCCAGTTGAGCCAGGGTGGCGCCGAGCAGGCCGATGTCGGCGCGGCCGAAGATCTGCCAGATGGTGCCGACCACGTTCCACGGAATCAGCAGCGGGATCGCCATGACGATCAAACACACCGACGCCATCCGCCCCCGGGTCGGCATGGTCAGGGCGATGGCGATACCCAGCGGGATCTCGATCAGCAGCACGCAGCCAGAGAAGATGAACTGACGCAGCAGGGCAGCGTGCAGGGCCGGGTCCTGCAGGACCTGGCGGTACCAGTCGGCGCCGACGAAATAGCGGCTGGACGGGTCGAAGATGTCCTGCACCGAGTAATTGACCACGGTCATCATCGGCACCACCGCGCTGAACGCCACCAGCAGGAACACCGGCAGGACCAGCCACCAGGCCTTGTTGTTCTGCACCTTGTTCATGGCCCCGCCTCCAGCAGCAGGTCGTCGACATAGAGCATCAGCCACTGGCTCGGCAGGCTGACCCAGGCCCGTTCCAGCGGCACCGGACGGTCCTCGGGCAGGCGCGCCTTGAGCGTCGTGCCGCCCAGCGCCAGGCTGACAATGCGGTAGGTGCCGAGGTCTTCGACATCGACCACCCGCGCCTCGAACGCGCCGTCGAGCGGGTGTTCCCAGACCTGCACGAACTCTGGCCGGATACCGACCTGCAGGCGCCCACCCGGTTGCGCGGCGAGCTGTTCGCGCAGCGCCTGCGGCAGCGCCAGCTGGACCTCGCCGAAGGCCACCCCGTCGCCCTGCACCTGAACCTCCATGAGGTTCATCCCGGGGCTGCCGATGAAGTAGCCGACAAAGGTGTGCCGCGGCCGCTCGAACAGCTCGCGCGGGGTGCCGAACTGGACGATGCGCCCGCCATGCATCACCGCGATCTTGTCGGCGAAGGTCGAGGCCTCCAGCTGATCGTGGGTGACGTAGATCATGGTGATGTTGAACTGCTCGTGAATCTGCTTGAGCTTGCGCCGCAGCTTCCACTTCAGGTGCGGGTCGATCACCGTCAGCGGCTCGTCGAAGAGGATCGCCGACACGTCCTCGCGCACCAGGCCGCGGCCCATCGAGACCTTCTGCTTCTCGTCGGCACTCAGGTTGCGGGCTTTCTTCTTGAGTACCCCGGCAAGGTCGAGGACCTCGGCGATCTCCGCCACGCGCTGGCGCACCCGCCCCTCGTCGAGGCCCTGGTTACGCAGCGGAAAGGCCAGGTTGTCGAACACGCTCATGGTGTCGTACACCACCGGAAACTGGAACACCTGGGCGATGTTGCGCTGTTGCGGCGACAGCTCATTGACCGGCTTGCCATCGAACAGCACCTCACCCTGGGACGGGCTGAGCAGGCCGGAGATGATATTGAGCAAGGTCGACTTGCCGCAGCCCGAAGGGCCGAGCAAGGCATAGGCGCCGCCCTGTTCCCAGACATGCTCGAGCTCATGCAGGGCGTAGTCGGCCGCCGAGGCCGGCTGGCGACTGTAGCTGTGGGCCAGGTGGCGCAAGCGGATCTCGGCCATCAGGCACTCCTCGCCTGGCGCAGGCCGGGCGCCTGCAACAACACCCCGGCACTGTCGAAGACGAACAGCTTGTGGGTCGGGACGAACACCCGGATGGCCGTGTCGACCGGATAGCCGTGCACGCCCGGCAGGTGCAGGATCATCCGCCAGTGCTCGTTACGCACGTGCAGGAAGGTTTCCGAACCGCTGATCTCGGCCAGCTCCACCAGCACCGACAACTCCAGGTCATCGTCATGCGCGGGCACCAGGGTGATGTGGCTGGGGCGTACGCCGAAGCGGTAGCTGCCGTCGCCGAGCCGGCGCAGGTCGGCATTGCGGGCGAAGTGCACGGCGCCGGCCAGGCTGACCTCGTTGCCGACGATCTGGCCAGCGATCAGGTTGATCGGCGGCTCGGAAAACAGCTCGGCGGCGAGCACGTTGCAGGGCTGGTGATAGACCTCGGCCGTGGGCCCGCTCTGGATGATCCGGCCCTCGTGGAGGATGGTCGTGGTGCCGCCCAGCGCCAGCGCCTCATTGGGCTCGGTGGTGGCATACACGGCAATGCAGTTGCGCGCGGCAAACAGCTCGCGCAGCTCCTGGCGCAGGCCCTCGCGCAGCTTGTAGTCGAGGTTCACCAAGGGCTCGTCGAAGAGGATCAGCGAGGCGTCCTTGACCAGCGCGCGGGCCATTGCCGTGCGCTGCTGCTGGCCGCCCGAGAGCGCCAGCGGCAAGCGCTCGAGGAAGGGTTCGAGACGCAGCATCTGCGCGGTTTCGTGCACCCGCCGGCGGATCTCCTGCTCGGGCAGGCGGGCCTGGCGCAGCGGCGAGGCGATGTTCTCGAACACCGTCAGGGTCGGGTAATTGATGAACTGCTGATAGACCATCGACACGTTGCGCTGACGCACCGGCACGCCGGTGACGTCCTGATCGTTCATCAAGACCCGGCCACTGTCCGGCCGATCGAGCCCGGCCATCAGGCGCATGAGGCTGGTCTTGCCGGCCAGGGTGCGACCGAGCAGCACGTTGAACGAGCCGGGCTCGAAACGCAGGCTGGCCTCGAGGATCCAGGCCTGGTTATCGACGCTGCGGCTGACCTGCTCCAGCACCAGGGACATGGCGGGGCCTATTGTCGTTGTTGTGCGCAGAGCAGAGCCAGATCCGTGCCAGCCATGGGCGCCCGCTCTGGCGTGAGGCTTCGGCCGAACGGCCGCTGCGCACGCTGTTCACGGCTGAACAGAAATGAACACTTTCGCTGCACACCTGAACACGCCGCGCATTGACAACGAACCGGCGTGAACGACACTCAAGGGCGGTCGGCAGAAAACAACAACACACAGGACGGGCCCATGGCCACCTCCGCTTCGACCCATGAACTGATCATCCAGGCCTCCTGGGCGCGCTGTCGCGAACATGGCCTGCAGGCGCAATGCGCGCCGGATTTCGACTGCCTGAGCAGCGCCGAACTGAGCAGCCTGCTCGAACGCCAGCAGGCATTGCTGCGCCTGACCCGCGACGAGGTGCTGCCGCAGTATGCGCACCTGCTGGGCAACGCCAGCTACCTGGTGATGCTTGGCGATGCCAGTGGCTGCCTGCTCGAAGCCTGGGGCACGCGGCGCTTCGTCGACCCGCAGCAGGCGCAAGGCTTCGTCGCTGGCGCTCGCTGGTGCGAGCAGCGCGTGGGCACCAATGCACTGGGCACCGCGCTGGTCTGCGGCGAGCCGATCCATGTGGCCCAGGACGAACATTTCCTCCGTCAGAACCGCTACATGGCCAGCGCGGCGGCGCCGCTGTTCGATGCCGAGCGGCGCCTGATAGGCGTGCTCGATGTCGCCAGCGATGGCTACCTGCCCGCCGCGCAGACCCTCGGCCTGGTGCGCATGATGGGCCAGAGCCTGGAGAATCGGCTGATCCTGGCCCAACAGGGCGACCAGCACTGCCGGTTGCTGTTCAACAGCGGCCCGGACAGCCTCGACAGCCCCTGGGCCGGCCTGTTGCTGTTCGACGACCGTGGCCGGGTGCTGGCGGCCAACCAGCGCGCCGACAGCCTGCTCGGTCGCGACCCGTTGCGTCACAGCCTGGAGCAGTTGTTCCAGATCCCGCTGCGCCAGTTGCTGGCACACCCCGAAGGCCAGCCCTTCGCTTTGCACGCCAGCGGGCGCAACCGCCTGCACTGCCAATGGCATGCCCCGCGCAGCGCCAGCCGGCCGCGTGCCAGCAGCAGCGACCCACGGGTCGACAAGGCACTGGCCCAGGCCAGCCTGTTGCTGGAAAAAGACATCCCGCTGTTGGTGCAGGGTGAGACCGGGGTCGGCAAGGAAGTCTTCGTCCAGGCCCTGCACCGCGCCAGCAGCCGGGCCGGCCAGCCGCTGGTGGCCGTGAACTGTGCAGCGATCCCGGCCGAACTGGTCGAGTCGGAGCTGTTCGGCTACGACAAAGGGGCGTTCACCGGCGCGCACCACAAGGGCAACCCCGGGCTGATCCGCAAGGCCGACCAGGGCATCCTGTTTCTCGACGAGATCGGCGACATGCCGCTGGCCACCCAGGCACGCCTGTTGCGCGTGCTGCAGTCGCGCAGCATCCAGCCGCTGGGCAGTGGTGAGCCGGTGGCGGTGGACATCCGCGTGGTCTCGGCGAGCAATCGTGACCTCGCCGCCGAGGTCCAGGCCGGGCGCTTTCGCCAGGACCTGTACTACCGCATCGCCGGCCTGGTGGTGAGCCTGCCGCCGCTGCGCGAGCGCAGTGACCAGCGCCAACTGATCGAACAACTGCACGCGCGGCACCGTGAGCCCGGGCAACCGCAACGGCTATCCGACGACGTCATGACCCTGCTGTTGTGCCATCCCTGGCCGGGTAACCTGCGCCAGCTGAGCAGCGTAATGCAGGTGGCGCTGGCGCTGGCCGGGACACAACCGATCAGTGCCGAACACCTGCCAGAGGCTTTGCTTGCACCACCCGCGCGGCCGCTCGAACCCGCGCCAACGAGGCTCACCAGCGCCGCGCCCGGCGACCTGGCCAGCCTGCTGCGCTCGAGCGACGGCAACGTGTCATCGCTGGCGCGGGCGCTGGGCATCAGTCGCACCACGCTGTACAAACGCCTGCGCGAGCAGGGCATCGAGCCCGACAACCGCCCTGTCGATGGGCAAAGGTGTTAGCCGGATACCGAACCTGCGCTCGGCCCCCTGATTAGCCTCGCTGCTTCCGTCACCAGGAGCAGCCCATGCCGCACTCTCTGCCTCATCACCTCGTCCTGATCCAGCAACGCATGCCCCAGTGGCTGCAGCACGCCAGTGCAGACCAGCGACACACACTGAAGACCCGCATTCAGCTCAGCCATCGCGCAACACGCGCGCTGCACGACGCCATGGCGCCGATCCAGTCGGTGGAGCATTTCTGCCGCCCGCGCCTGCGCGACGCCCTCGGCCACTGGTTCCCTGACATCACCGTGCCTGACGTCGACCGCGCCCTGTGCCTGGACCGTACCCCGGGCCAGCAGCGCTCGCTGTCCTGGCTGGAAGCGGCCATGCAGAACATGGAAGCCGACACACCGATCCGCTTGTACGCCTCCAACGAGGCGCCCGCGCCAATGGCGATCGAGCCTGCCAGGTTCATCAGCGGGATCCGCAACCTCGACCTCGGCGAAGGTTACCTGAGCCACCTGCGTGAACACCTCGACAATGATCCCTTGCGCGGTTTGCTGCGCGCCCAGGACCACGCCGCCTTCGCCGCCGAGCTGAGCACTGCGCGCCTGCAAGGGCACCTCGACAGCGACGGGGAAGCCTTGGGCGAAGCGGCACTGACAGGTGCGCACGAAGTGCCGACGTCGAACGGCTCGGCAGGCCTGCAGTGCGGCTACCTGAGCCTGTTCGGCATTGGCCTGGCCGGCCCGCTGCTGGTGCGCCGCGACCCTCACGAGGGTGCCGAACCCTGCTTGCTGTACCTGCCCGGCGACCCCGAGGGCGCGCTGCGCCAGTACCCATCGCTACAGGCCGTGGGCGCCGCGCTGACGCAACGGCTGTGGGGCGCGGAGTTCCGGCGGTTGTTCACGCGCTACGTCAGCCACGCGCAGCAACCGCTGTTCGCGGCACGACTACGGCAGACCCTCTACCCTCGCTATCCCTACTCGACATTGCATCCAACCCCGCCGGTGCTGGAGAAGGGTGAAGCGTTCAGCTGGATCAAGCGGGTGTTCCCCGCCCCGCATGACCTCTGGCAAGAAACCCTGGACAAGAATGCCCGCTTACCCCTGGACTTCGCGCCCTGGCGTGGCGACTGTTTCAGCGCCCGCGCCAGCCACCAGGTACGCAGTGCCCTGGACGACGCCGTGACCCTCGTTGTGCCCACTGCGCAAGTCGACGCTGCCGCCCGCGATGCCCGGATACTGGGATGGCTCGGGGTCGGCCTGAACGTGCTCAACGTGGCCAGCCTGTTTGTCCCAGGCCTGGCACAGGTGATGCTGGTGGTTGGCGGCGCACAGATCGTCGGTGAGTTTCTCGAAGGCGTGCATGCCCTTGACGAGGGTGAAACCGACGCTGCCATCGGCCATTTGTTCGCCGTGTTCGAGAACCTGGTGCAGTTTGCCGTGCTCGGCGCGGCGCAGGCCGCGATCGAGTTGCCCGGGCCGCTGGACAACTGGCTGAGCATCCCTGGTAAATCCGGACCACGCCTGTGGCACGGTGACCTGACGCCCTTCACCCGTGAGGCACCCTGGCCAATCGACGCCGTGGCCAACGCCGAGGGCCTGCACACCTGGCAAGGCCGGCAGTGGCTCAAGCTCGACGGCAGAGCCCTGGCGGTCGAGCGCAGCCCAGAAGGCCGCTGGCAGCTGATGGCTCAGCCAGGGCACCGCTATCAGCCGCGACTGTTTGGCAATCGGCTTTCGCCCTGGCAATTCGAGCACGAGCAGGCGCAGGGCTGGACGGCCGCCAAGCTGCTGCGACGCATCGCCAACAGCTCGCCTGCGGTGAGCGATGAAACCTTGCTCCGCGCGCTGCGTTGCAGTGGCTACAGCGAAGCGGCCGTGCGCCGTGTGCTGGTCGACCAAGTGGCCGCCCCTGCCCTGCTGCTCGACAGCCTGCAGGCACTCGAGGCCGCCGAGGCGACGGTGCCCAGCAGCCTGTCCGCCAACGCCCAGGTGCTGGCGCGAGACTTCCCCTCGCTCAGCGCCGGCGCCCGCCAGGAGATCCTCGCCCAGGCCAGCGCCAAGGCCCTGGCGACGTTGCAACTGAGCGGCCGCCTGCCACTGTCGATGGCCGAAACCGCGCGTATCTACCTGCGCGAAGCGCGCATCGACCGGGCATTGCAGCGTTTCTATCAACGCAGCGGACCGGTCGAGGACCGCGACGCCTTGATATTCGGCACGCTGGAGCGATTGCCTGGCTGGACGTCGGAGGTGCGCCTGGAGCTGCGAGACGCCAGCACCACCGGCGCCCTGCTCAAGGCCAGCGGCGCGGCAGGCCGCCCGGTCAAAACGGTGGTGCGTAGCCCCCAGGGCTACCAGCCCTATGACGAGCAGGGCATTGCCCTGGCAAGCACGGCGGATATCTACCGGGCCATACTCCATGCCCTGCCAGACGGCCAGCGCACAGCGCTGAAGGTGCAGATCCACGCGCCGCTGGCATTGCGCGACGCTCTGTTCGAACGGGCCGCCGGAGACCGTCGGCACAGCGCGGCGCAGCTGCGTATGGCACCACTGCGCCCGCTCTATCGCCTGCCGACCCGCCTGGCCGAGGACCGCCGCATCGGTTACCGGCTCAGTGGCCGGGGTCAAGGCTTGGCCGATGATGACGCGCTGTTCGAGGCCTTGTTCCCCAGCCGTACGCCGGGCGATCGCGCTGCGCTGCGACATCGCCTGGTGCAGGAGGCCGGGACCCTCCCCGGGGCGTTTACCCGCTTGCTGGTGGGCCTGCGCGAAGACTACCAACGCCTCGAGCGTACGCTTGATCAATGGGTCAACGATCCGCAGGGCATCGCCGTCGGTGCCATCGAGCAGCAGCTGGCCGCCCGCACCGAGGCCGCCCGGCGCATTCGCCAGGCCTGGCGGCGCGACGGCGCGCCAGACGATGTCGGGCTGACCTTGCAGGCACAGTCGCTCGGCGCGCTGCCGACGCTGCCGGCGCGCCTCGACCACGTCCGGATGCTGGTCGTCAGCGGTGCTCGCAGCGGCGAAGCGGCCAACCTTGACGGGTTTCTGCAGGCGTTTGGCGGCGTACAGTTGCTGGACATCTCCGCCAACCAGCTGCGCTGGCTGCCCGAGTCGATCGGCGAAATGCGCGGCCTGCAGTCGCTGGACGTGGCAGAAAATGTCCTTGCACTCGACAGCGAGCGCAACCTGGGCGTGCTGATGCGGCTGACCGATCTGCGCCAGCTGAACCTGACCGACGCCGTGGAGAATCTGCCCGTCGCAACCCTGCAACGGCTCGGCCAGTTGCCACACCTGGACGCGCTACAGGCCGACCTGAACACGCTGACGCTGCACAGCGGGCACTTTCAGGCCTTGCAGGGCTGGCCGTCGTTGACTGACCTGAGCCTGGGCAGCAATGACATTCGCCTGACGCTCGAGAGCCGCAGCGCGCTGGCCCAGCTCAACCGCCTGCAGTCCTTGCGGCTGAGTGAAAACCCGTTGCAGCTGGCACCCGACGTGAGTGGCTGGCGCGACCTGGCAACGCTGGATCTCGAGCACAGCGAGATCGTCGACTGGCCCGTCGGCCTGACCGCCCTGATGGACCAGCGCCCGCTGGTACTGCGCACGCTCGACCTCAGTGGCAACCACATCGTCGAGGTACCGATGCTTCAGGACAGCGCCTTCGCTGAGGCGATTCGCAGCAATGACCAAGGCACCTACTATGACTTCGATGGCAACCCGTTCAACCCACAGGCCCAGGCCCGTCTGCACGATGCCGGCCTGACTGCGGTCCCCGGCCAGGCAGAGGCGGACCCGCCGCAGGTCGACGACTGGGCTGTCGAGCTGCCCGCCGACCTCGAGGCGCAGCGTCAGGCCAACGCCGATGACCCTGCCTGGACACCCCTGTACCGACTGTTCGAGCGCATGCTCGACACCCAGCAGTACCTGGCCAATCCTGCCCGCCTGCGCGAGCGCATGGCCCACATCCTGCGGGTCCTGAGCGATGAGCCGGCGGCTGGCGATGACGCCGGCTGGGGCCTCGACGCGCTCCGCCAACAGCTCATCGACGAGATCAACGAGGCCGCAGAGGCGTGCGTGGACCAGGCTAGCCTGCTGTTCCAGCAGGTCGAAAACGACGTCTCGATCTGGCGCTTCGTCGCGGCGGCCCAGGCCAGCGCCAGCGATGAACGCGTGGCCGTGGCGGCGGCCACCGGCATGGCCCGCCAAGCGCACCTGGATCAACGCGTCGCCGCGCTGTACGACGCCCGGGTCGCCCGCCGCACGGCCTTGGCCGCGGCCCAGGATGACGCCGCGCGTCAGGCGGCGCCTGCGCTGCACCCGGACGACGACCTCAGCGACGCGGTGCTCAGCGACACGTGGCAGCCGATCGACGAGATCGAGATCGCCCTGGTAGCGCGCATCCAGCTACGCGAACGCCTGGGCCTGCCGGAGCAACCCGGGCAACTCGCCTTTGCTTACCTCGCGCGCCTCAGTGAGGCGACCCTGCAACGCTTGGGGCAGGCGGTGCTCGCCGAGGTCGACGCGCACTTCCTGGCGCACTGGGCCAGCGCACAGCGCTTCTGGCGCGCCTGGACCCGGCGTTTGCACCCGGCGCCGTTCGAGGCGCTGGCGCGGGAGTGGGAGGCTGGCGCGGAGTATTTCAACGCGCTGAGCGAGCCCACCCCGGCGCCCGGCCCGTACCCTGGGCCAGCCGTGCCCGAACGCTTGATCGTCGCTCTGGAACAGCAAACCGCCACGGTGCCCGGGCTGGTCTGGCGCATCGATGGCGTGCTGCAGCGCATCGACCTGGTGTCCAACCGCTACCCCGGCGAGAGTGCCCTGTATGCGTTGGCGGGACGGCTGTTGCTGAGCAGCCGTGGTGAGGCCGAGGACGCGCTGTTCATGCACCTCGCAGAGGCGATGTTCCAGGTGAACTGAGGGCCAACGCGAGGCCGCGCCAACGGGCTGGGCAATGGCCCGGGGCGCGGCTAGCCAGCGCTAGCTGAGGGCTGCTGTGCAGCCAGGCATTCAACCGCGCTAGCGGTTGAAGCGCTCCACCAACGCGCGCAAACCGGCGCACACCTGCTCCAACTCAGCCCCACGCGACGCCGCCGCGTTGGCGCCGACGGCGCTCTGCTGGGCGATCCCGGCCACCCCGTTGATCTGCCGCGAGACGTCTTCGGCGACCGACGATTGCTGCTGGGAGGCCGTCGCCATCTGCTGGCTCATGTCGCTGATCCGCTGCACCGCCTGACGAATGCCGTGCAACGCAGTCTGCGCCTCGAGCACTCGCGCCACGCCCTGCTCGGCGCCCGCGATGCCACGGCTGGCGATCACCACCGCCTGGTCGGCACCGCCGCGCAGCTCGTCGATGATGGTCTGGATGTGCAGGGTCGACTGGCGGGTCTTGTTGGCCAGCGCGCGCACTTCATCGGCCACCACCGCGAAGCCACGGCCTTGCTCGCCGGCCCGGGCCGCTTCGATGGCGGCATTGAGCGCCAGCAGGTTGGTCTGCTCGGCGATCGCGCGGATCATCCCGGCGGCCTCGGCGATGGTGTCGGTCTGACCGGCCAGGTCGCTGACCGCCTGGTTGATCTGGCCCACCGTCGCGGCCAGGTCGCGGATCGCCGCGCCACTGGCATCGGCCACCTGGCTGCCCTGCTCGGCCAACTGGTGAGCGGTGTGGGCTTCAGCCGCAGTCAACTGCACATGGCTGGCGACCTCGCTGATCGACGCGGCCATTTCGGTCATGGCCGTGGCACTGAGGTCGGTTTCTGCGCGCTGCTCGAGCAAGGCCGCCTCGGTCCCGCGGGACAGGCTGCCGGCGTCGTGGGCCGCCACTGCCATCTGTGCGGCCAGGTCGCTCAAGCGGGTGAGCGCGGTCTTCAAGCGCGCTTCTTCGCTGATCAGGATCAGTTCGAGCTGCCCGGCCGGGCCGGCCAGGTCGCTGTAGGTCAGGGCCGCGACCGCATCGGCAAAGGTGCCGTCGGCCCCCTTGACGATGCTGCGCAATTGCCGGCCGACACCGCCTTGCAGCCACCACCCCGTCGCCACGAACAGGGCCAGGGTCAGCCCCTGGCCGACCAGGCCTGGCCACAGCTGGTTAGCGGCAACCGCCAACGCCCCACCCAGCACCGGCACGGCCAGGGCCTGGAGCACGGCTGCCAGGCGCTGCCCGGCCGGCAGCACGCCCTTGCCTTCGCGCAAGCGCGCATACAAGGCCTCGGCCCGCGCGACCTGCTCGCGGGTCGGGCATACCCGCACCGACTCGTAGCCCACCAGCCGGCCGTCTTCGAGGATCGGCGTGACGTAGGCGTTGACCCAGTAGAAGTCGCCGTTCTTGCAGCGGTTCTTGACGATGCCCATCCAGCTTTTGCCGGCCTTGAGGTACCCCCACATGATCTCGAACACCGCTTCGGGCATGTCCGGGTGACGCACCAGGTTGTGCGCACTGCCGATCAGCTCCGCCTGGGTGTAGCCGCTGATGGCCGCGAACTCGGCATTGCAGTAGGTGATCAGGCTGGCCGTGTCGGTGGCCGAGATGAGGCGCTGCGCTTGTGGAAAGCGTTGTTCGACCGGCGAAACCGGCAGGTTGAGACGCACGATGTGACTCCTGGGATGGCTGAGCCGGCGGAGTGTCGGATCGGCGCTAAGATTTTTGAATGACTGTTCAGTCAAAAAAAATCGAAGTCTACGGGTCCCGTTCAGGATTGCAATAAACGCTTAAAAAACAGTTATTTATTGATTCAGCCCGCGCACCGTTATTGCGCAGCGCAAGGGCTCTGCGGCGCTGCTTGGCAGCAGGATTGCGCGCAAACGGTTGCGTAGCAGGCGCTAATTCGGCGCCTTGCACCGCGCTAGAGCTTCCCACCCAAAAACGCCCCACAACTGGTCAGACCGGTAAGGCCAAAATCCCTTGCATTGTCGGAATTTTCGCGCTTTTATGATCTCGCACTGAACAAACCGGTAAGACCACAATAATTAAGTTCTGCGCTCTTTGGCCCCACCGCCATCGAAGCAAGGACACCGATCAGAGACTCCTCCCATGCTTAAGTGGTGCTCGCGTTCGATTTTCCTCCAAGTGGTGCTAGGGCTAGCCCTCGGTATTGCCTGCGGCCTCAGCTTCCCTGAAGTGTCCCTCCAGTTGAAACCCCTCGGCGACGGCTTTATCAAGCTGATCAAGATGCTCATCGGCCTCATCGTGTTCTGCGTGGTGGTCAGCGGCATCTCGGGTGCTGGCGACCTCAAGAAGGTCGGCCGCATCGGCCTCAAGTCGGTGATCTACTTCGAGGTCCTGACCACCATCGCCCTGATCATCGGCCTGGTGTTCGCCTTCACCTCCGGCATCGGCAGCGGCGCCAACATCCACCTGGATCAACTGTCCAGCGCCGACGCCAATGGCTTGGCCGAGCGCGGCCAGCACATCCATGGCACCGCCACCTTCCTCATGGACCTGATCCCGACTTCAGTGGTCGGCGCCTTTGCCGACAACAACATCCTCCAGGTGTTGCTGTTCTCGGTGCTGTTCGGCAGCGCCCTGAACCTGGTCGGCGAGTCGGCCTCGGGCATCTCGCGGCTGATCAACGAGCTCAGCCACGTGATCTTCCGCATCATGGGCATGATCGTGCGCCTGGCGCCGATTGGCGTGTTCGGCGCCATCGCCTTCACCACCAGCAAATATGGCCTGGAGTCGCTGCAGCACCTGGGCGGCCTGGTGGCGCTGTTCTACCTGACCTGCGCCGGTTTCGTCGCCGTGGTGCTGGGCACCGTGATGCGCGTGTCGGGCCTGCGCCTGTTCCCGTTGCTCAAGTACCTGCGTGAAGAGCTGACCATCGTCATGGGCACCGCTTCGTCCGACGCGGTACTGCCGCAGATCATGCGCAAGCTCGAACACTTGGGCATTGGCAGTTCGACCGTCGGCCTGGTGATCCCGACCGGCTACTCGTTCAACCTCGATGGCTTCTCCATCTACCTGACCCTGGCCATCGTGTTCATCGCCAATGCCACCGGCACGCCGCTGGCCATGACCGACCTGCTGACCATCCTGCTGGTCTCGCTGGTCACCTCCAAGGGCGCCCACGGCATCCCGGGTTCGGCGCTGGTAATCCTCGCCGCGACCCTGACCGCCGTGCCGGCGATCCCGGTGGTCG
The DNA here is from genome assembly GCF_900536025.1 of Pseudomonas reidholzensis. Taxonomy (GTDB): domain Bacteria; phylum Pseudomonadota; class Gammaproteobacteria; order Pseudomonadales; family Pseudomonadaceae; genus Aquipseudomonas; species Aquipseudomonas reidholzensis. Next base: position 351,810 of record NZ_UNOZ01000013.1, on the reverse strand, counting down.
GCCTGGTGCTGGTGCTGGCGGTGGACTGGTTCATGGGCATCGGCCGTGCACTGACCAACCTGATCGGCAACTGCGTCGCCACCGTGGCCATCGCACGCTGGGAAAAGGACATCGACCTGGAGCGGGCCAATAACGTGCTCGACGGCAAGCCGGGCTTCGCCCACCTGCCGCGCAAGCAACCCAACGCCCACCAACAGGAATTCTGATCACAGCGGGCCGGCGACCCAGCCGGCCCGCTGCAGGAGCTTCGATGCACTTTTTTTCAAGGAGCCCACCATGATCAGTTCTTCGACCGTGGTCACCTCGGTGGTGGAGAAACTCCGCCACGCCCTGGCCCGCGGCCAGTGGCGCACCGGCGAAATGCTGCCGGGCCAGCGCGAACTGGCCGAGCAACTGGGCATCAGTCGGCCGAGCCTGCGTGAAGCGGTCACCGTGCTGGAAACCCTCGGCCTGGTGCGTTCGTTGCCCGGCAAGGGAGTACTGGTGCTGGATGCCGAGGCCGCCGCCCAGGACCCGCTCGGCGACAGCGTCGGCACCGCCAGCCTGGCTGACGTGCTGGAGCTGCGCTACACCCTCGAACCGTTCATCGTTGGCCTGGTCGCGCAGTCGGCCAACAGCCAGGACATCGGCCAACTGCGCCTGACCCTGATGGACATGCGCGAGGCGCTCGACGCCAATGACAGTGAAGCCGGCGTCAGCGCCTACATCGCCTTTCACCAGGCGCTGTTCGCGCTGACCACCAACCCGATCTTCCAGAGCGTGGTGCAGCAGACCGGCAATGCCCTCAAGCAAAGCGCCGACATGCTGCGCAATTCGCCCGAACACCTGGCCGCACGGCTGCGCGAGAACGACGCCGTGGTACGCGCCATCCGTGACAAGAACAGCGCTGAAGCCAGCGCCCAGATGCGTCGCCATATCCTTCAGGAAGGGCAACGCATGGGCATCCAATTGAACATCCCGGACGAACACCCCGGCCAATGACTCGAGGACCGCGACCATGACCGCCTGCGCCCACGCCGCCCCGCACTTGCCCGCCCTGCTCAGCGCCGGCGAGACCCGCCTGTCGGCCGAGCAGATCTACCCCCGGCTGTTCGACGCCATCCTCGAACAGCGCCTGCCACCGGGCAGCGCCCTGCCCGAACAGGCCCTGGGCGATGCCTTCGGGGTCAGCCGCACGGTGATCCGGCGCGTGCTCGGCCGCCTCTCGGACCAGCAAGTGGTGGTCCAGCGCCCAAGCCACACCGCGCACCTGGCGGCCCCCGACCCGCAGCAGGCGCGCCAGGTGCTCAGCGCCCGGCGCCTGGCCGAGACCACCCTGATCACCCTGGCGACGCAACGGGCCCGGCCGACGCAGATCCGCCAGTTGCGCCAGCTGGTCGAGCGCGAACGCCAGCACCATGAACGCGGTGAGCGCTGCACGGCGATCCGCCTGGGCGGCGAGTTCCACCTGAAGCTTGCCCAGATGGCCGCCAACGCCCCGCTGGCGCGCTTTCTCAATGGCCTGGTGCCGATGACGTCGCTGATCATCGCCCGCTATGAATCGCCCTGCTGCGAGCACTGCGCGTGGGAAGAACATGCGGCGATCATCGACGCGGTTGAGCGCGGCGACAGCAGCGCGGCGCTGGCCTTGATGCACGAGCACCTGGATCGGCTCGAGGCCAAGCTCGACCTCGGCGTCGACCAGAGTGCGTAATCAGAGACATCTGCGCTGACCTCTTCGCGGGTAAACCCGCTCCCACAAGGACATGAGCTGTTCTGAGGACTTGGGCGGCACTCCCCACTGGACAGCGCTGCGCTGAGGCATTGCGCGGCACCTGTGGGAGCGGGTTTACCCGCGAAGAGGTCGGTACCGTCGAAACACTCCGGGTGCCAAGCCCCAAGCCCCGCCCTTACCTATAATCAGAGAACCCTCCCGCCTCTACCCTGCGAGGCTCGCCGTGTGAACCCGCGCCTTTCGCTGGTCCTGCTGTGCCTCCTGCTGGCCCTCACCGGTTGCGCCAGCAAGCCCCCACCTGCGCCGCCACCGCCGGCCATCCTCAGCGACGCGGCCTGGCAGCGTGTCGACCAGGAGCTGGTCGAGGCCTCGGTGGCGGCCACCGGCTCGGCCAACGACTATGCCCGGCGCTCCATGCGGGTGTGGAAGGAGCAGGTGCAGCAGCGCACCGAAAGCGACTTCATCCCGTGGTTCACCGGCTACTGGACCCAGCAATGGCTGACCCTCAAGGTGGCCTGGTACAAGATGAACAGCGGCGACGCCGGCGAGACACCCGAGAAGCGCCTGGCCCTGTACCTGCAAGAGCAATATCACCAACGGGTGATCGAACCGGTGGCCGAGCAGATCAACCCCGAAGCCATCCGCGATCGCGCCAGCGAGCTGTACCTGCAGCTGTTGGGCCAGCAACTGCCGGCGATCATCCAGCGCTACAACGCCCCGCCCGAGCAATTCAGCCAGCGCCTCAACCGTGTTCCGGCGATTGCCCTGGGCCCGCCGGATGCGCGCAATGCCACGCTGTACCAGTTGCTGCGGGCCAAGCCGCTGGAGCAGCAGCCGGCCTGGCAGGCCCTGCGCCAGCACTTGAACCAGCAGGCCAGCAAGATCGCCAGCCAGACCGAAGTGGGGTTGTCCTCGGTGGCCACGCGGGCCAGCGAGAAACTCGGCGCCACCCTCGCCCCGCGCGGCATTGCCAGTGCGGTCGCTGCGGCAGTGGGCAAGGCGGCGGGGGCGTTGATCTCGGTGGCGGCCACCGGTATCGCCATGATCACCCACGACCGTGAACATCCGCAGATGGTCGAGCAGTTGCGGGTGATCCTCAATGTGGCATTGAACGAGGAATGGCAGGGCTTGATGGAGAATCGTCAGAGCGGCGCAATGTCGGGGGTGTATTACCTGTCGGGGCAGGTGGAGGACAGCCTGCTGAGGACTGATCGGCAGGCGCCAGCGCCGAAGTAGGCAGGCCGAAGAGCCGGTCGAACGCCCAGTTGTAGGCAAAGGTGTAGCACGGCACCAGCACGATGAACGCCAGGTCCACCAGCAGCGCCTCGACCAGCGTCATGCCCAGCCACCAGGCAATCAGCGGGATCAGGTAGACCACCAGGGTCAGCTGAAAGCCGATCGCATGGCCGATCCGCCGCGCCACGCTGCGGCCGCGCTTGGCCTGGCGGCTCTCCCAGTACTCGAACAGGCTGTTGTAAATGAGATTCCAGAGCATCGCGATGGTGGTGATCATCACCGCCAGCGGGCCGGTGTGCGACGCGTCGGTATCGCCAAGGTAGGCCAGGCCGAGGGTCGACATGCACAGCCCGATCAGTTCATAGAAAGTCACATAGACCAGTTTGCGTTTGATGCCTTGCACCGGGTTACCTCGGGGTTGCGTGATCAGGAAGCGGCAGAGGATGCTTCAATGGACTTGACAGAAAAAGTCGGTAGCTTTCAGATTTACTGAAAGGAGACCGACCCCATGAACTTTTCCAGCGAGATGATCCAGGTGTTTCTGGCGGTGCTCGACCGCGGTTCGTTTTCTGCCGCGGCGCGCGCCCTGCGGCGTGTGCCTTCGGCGGTGAGCATGGCCATCGGCAACCTGGAAGCCGAACTGGGTTACCCGCTGTTCGAGCGCGGCGCCCGCGAAGCCCGCGCCACGCCCCAGGCCAAGGCGCTCGAGCCGCATGCCCGGCTGATCGCCGAACAGCTCGGGCTGCTCCAGGTGCACGCACTGGAGCTGTCCCAAGGCCTGGAGAGCAGCCTGGCCATCGCCGTGGTCCCGGACATCGACCACCGCCCGCTGCTGAATGCCATCGCGGCACTCGGCGAGCGCTACCCGCTGCTCGACATCGAACTGCTCAGCGCCCCGCAGGAAGAAGCCCTGCAGTTGCTCGACGGCGGCCGGGTGAGCCTGTGCCTGGCGTTTGCCGGCCTGCAGGTGGACCCGCGGCGCAGCTTCCAGAACATCGCCAGGGAGTCGCTGGTAGCGACCCTCGCACCGACCCACCCGGCCCTGCGCGGCGGGCGCATCCGCTACCTGGAAGACCTGGTCAACGTGCGCCAGATCCTGGTTTGCAGCAGTGAACTGCCGATGAGCGACCCACGCTCGCTGATCGGTGCCGCGCATTGGCGCAGCAACAGCCTCGACCTGGCGCTGCAGATGGTCGAAGCGGGGCTGGGCTGGGGCGATTTTCCGCTGTCACGGGTGGCGCCGCTGGTGGCCGCCGGGCGCCTGTTGCGGCTGGATTTTCGCAATACCCAGAATGCCCTGGAACTGCCGGTGCACGCGTTCTGGGCCAAGCAGCAGCCGTTGCGCCAAGGGGCTCGCACGCTGGTCGAAATGATGGCAAATTGTTAGCACTGTGGTGCGGCGTGCCGTCCGTCGAAATCACATGAAGAAGTCGCTGTAAGCGTTTCAATCTTTTTCCCGCTGCGCCGATAAAAATACTGAAAGGTTCGCCCTCGCCACGAGCGCAGGGCGCCCTCCCCCAAGACATGGCTCAAGGTCTCGAAACATGAACCTGAAGTTCCGCCACAAGATTCTTCTCAGCGCCTGCGGTGTCGTGGTTCTGGCATTCGCCCTGTTCACCCTCTACAACGATTACCTGCAGCGCAGCACGATCCGCCAGAACATCGAATCGTCCGTGCAGCAGTCCGGTGCCCTGACGGCCAGCAGCGTGCAGAACTGGATGAGCGGACGCATCCTGGTCCTGGAAAACCTCGCCCAGGACATCGCCCAGCAAGGCGCCGGCGACAGCCTGGCCGGGTTGGTCGACCAGCCGTCCTACACGCGCAACTTCCTCTTCACCTACCTCGGCCAGGCCAACGGCGTCTTCACCCAGCGCCCCGACGAGCAGATGCCGGCGGGTTACGACCCACGCCAGCGCCCGTGGTACAGCGCCGCCGCCAGTGCCGGCCAGACCGTGCTCACCCCGCCCTACCAGAGCGCCGTGGGCGGCCTGGTGGTGACCATCGCCACCCCGGTCAAGGCCAAGGCCGACGGCCAGCTGATCGGTGTCATCGGCGGTGACCTGGCCCTCGACACCCTGGTCGAGATCATCAACTCGGTGGACTTCGGCGGCATCGGCCACGCCTTCCTCGCCGACCGCGACGGCCAGGTGATCGTCAGCCCGGACAAAGACCAGGCGATGAAGAACCTCAAGGACATCTACCCAGGCAGCAACCTGCGGGTCGCCGCGGGCATGCAGGACGTCACCCTCAACGGCCAGGAGCGGCTCATCTCGTTTGCCCCGGTGACCGGCCTGCCCTCTGCGCAGTGGTACATCGGCCTGTCCATCGACAAGGACAAGGCCTACGCCGCGCTCAGCCAGTTCCGCACCTCGGCGATCATCGCCATGCTCGTCGCCGTGGCCGCCATCGCCGGCCTGCTCGGGCTGTTGATCCCGGTACTGATGCGTCCGTTGACCACCATGGGCCGGGCCATGCGCGACATCGCCGAAGGCGAAGGCGACCTGACCCGCCGCCTCGACGCACAGAGCAAGGACGAGTTCGGCGAACTGGCCGGCTCGTTCAACCGCTTCGTCGAACGCATCCATGCCTCGATCAGCGAAGTGTCCTCGGCCACCCGCCTGGTGCACGACCTGTCGGAAAAAGTCGTCAGCGCCTCGAATGCCTCGATCAGCGGCTCTGAAGAACAGAGCATGCGCACCAACAGCGTCGCCGCGGCGATCAACCAGCTGGGCGCCGCCACCCAGGAAATCGCCCGCAACGCTGCCGATGCCTCGCAGCATGCCAGCGGTGCCAGCGACCAGGCGCATGACGGCCGCCAGGTGGTCGACGATGCGATCAACGCCATGACTGCGCTGTCGCAGAAGATCAGCGAGTCGTGCCAGCAGATCGAGATCCTCAACGCCAGCACCGACGACATCGGCAAGATCCTCGATGTGATCAAGGGCATCTCCCAGCAGACCAACCTGCTGGCGCTCAACGCGGCCATCGAAGCCGCCCGCGCCGGCGAGGCGGGCCGTGGCTTCGCGGTGGTGGCCGATGAAGTGCGCAACCTGGCCCACCGGACCCAGGAGTCGGCCGAAGAGATCCACCGCATGATCACCAGCCTGCAGGTCGGCTCGCGCGAAGCGGTGCACACCATGAACGCCAGCCAGGTCTCCAGCGAGCAGACCGTGCAGGTCGCCAACCAGGCCGGCGAGCGTCTGGCCAGCGTGACCCAGCGCATCGGCGAGATCGACGGCATGAACCAGTCGGTGGCGACCGCGACCGAGGAGCAGACCGCGGTAGTCGAGAGCCTCAACCTGGACATCACCCAGATCAACTCGCTGAACCAGCAAGGGGTGCAGAACCTCAACGAGACGCTGGTGCACTGCGATGCGCTGAGCCAACAGGCTGGGCGTTTGAAGCAGCTGGTGGGTAGCTTCAGGATCTGACCCCCACGCAGGGCCCTATCGCGGGCAAGCCCGCTCCTACAAGAGCGGGGCTTGCCGGCGATGGTGCCCTGCGCAGTTATAACCTAATAACCAACAAGTCTATTTGGCTATAAAAAAATCTATATGCTGGCACCCATCCGATCACGGGCACGTTGGGTAGTCGAGTAGCGTATGGATGTAGGTTCTTTCGGTTTCACCCTTGCGGGTCTGATTGTAGGTTTCATCGTTGGCATGACCGGCGTCGGCGGAGGTTCGCTGATGACCCCGATCCTGCTCTGGTTCGGCGTCAACCCCGCGACTGCCGTGGGTACCGACCTGCTCTATGCCGCCATCACCAAAGCCAGTGGCGTCTGGGTGCATGGCCGCAACAAGAACATCGACTGGAAGATCACCGGCTGGCTGAGCCTGGGCAGCGTGCCTGCGGCCGCCGTGACCTTGTGGTTCCTCAGCACCCTGCACACCGACACCTCGGCACTCAATGCGGTGATCAAGCAAGGCCTGGCCGTGGTGCTGATCCTCACCGCGCTGGCGCTGCTGTTCAAATCGCGCCTGCAGTCCTTTGCCAGCCGCCATGCGGGCGACCATTACCACCTCAGCGACCGCACCTTGAACGTGCTCACCGTGCTGACCGGCGTGGTCCTCGGCGTGATGGTCACCCTCACCTCGATCGGCGCTGGCGCGCTGGGCACCGTGGCGTTGTTCCTGCTCTATCCGTTCCTGGTGACCCGCCGCTTGGTCGGCACCGAGATCGCCCACGCCGTGCCGCTGACCCTGGTCGCCGGCCTCGGCCATGCGGGCATGGGCAACATGGACTGGTCGCTTCTGGGCTACCTGCTGCTCGGCTCGCTGCCAGGCATCTACCTGGGCAGCCACCTCACCGGGCGCATCTCCGACCGCGTGCTGCGGCCGTGCCTGGCCGCGATGCTGCTGCTGATCGGTTACAAGCTGGCGTTCTGAGGCGGTCGCCGGTCAGGCCAGGCGCAAGCGCCACTGACCGGTGTAACTCAGCGCCAGCCGCGACAACGGCAACACGTCGATACGCTGCAACGACGCCAAGGGACAGCCCAGCACCTGCACCAGCACGGCGCGAATGACCAGCGGATGGGTCACCGCCAGCCAGTCCCCCGGCGTATCGAACCCCGCCAGCCAGGCGCCAACGCGCTGGCACAACTGAGCGATCGACTCACCGCCATGCGGTGCACTGTGAGGGTCTTGCAGCCATTGCTCGAGCGCCTCGGGCTGCTCGGCCTGCAACTGCTTGAGCGCAAGCCCCTGCCACCTACCCAGATCACAATCGGCCAGCGCCGGCTCGACACGCCCAGTCAGTGCCAGGCCAGCGGCGGTCTGCACGGCCCTGCGCTCGGGCGCGTGCAACAGCTGAGTGTGCTGCTGCAACGGCTCAAGCGGGGTCGGCGGCAGCAGGATGCCGTCGTCTGGACTGGCCAGGTGGCCGGTCCGCTGGGCATCGGTCAGGGCATGACAGATCAGGGTCAAATGAACGGCTTTCACCGGCTTCCTCATGATGGTAGGGCTGGCTCGTAGCATGCCGTTTTTACCCGATGATGTCGCGGCGCAACGGGCAAGGCTAACCCTGGAGCTAATTGCCACCATTAATCGACTGCGGTCTTTCTCGTTTCTTTGATATCCAATGACAACAGGGAAGTCGATTGATGACCGCTATGACACGTCGTTCGTTGGTGGGCCTTGGCATGGCCCTCCCCCTGCTAGGCCCCTTGGGCTGGAGCGCGCACGCCTCGCAGCGCCCCGCCAGCGCCAGCGACCCGGTCCGTATCAACTATAACGAAAGCCCCTGGGGCCCCAGCACAGCGGCACGCCAGGCGATGCGCGAAGGCATCGAGCACTGTGGCCGTTACCCCTACGATGCCCAGTACCGGCTGATCGAGACGTTTGCCGCGAGCAACGGGCTTGAGTCGGATCAGGTGCAGGTGTTCTGCGGTTCCAAGCTGGCCTTGCAGCACGCGGTGATGGCCTTCACCGGCGCACGCAGCCTGGTGGTCCCCGACCCCTCTTACGAAGCGCCGGTCGATGCCGCCGAGAGCCGTGGCAGCACCGTGCACCGGGTTGCCCTCGACAACCGCCACGCGCATGACGTCGAGGCCATGCTTGCCGCCGACCGCACGCCGGGGCTGATCTACCTGTGCAACCCGAACAACCCCACCGGCACCCTGACCCCGCGCCGCGACATCGAGCGCCTGCTGGCGAACAAGCCGGACGGCAGCGTGATCCTGGTCGACGAGGCGTACATCCATTTCAGCGATGCCCAGAGCTGCATTGGCCTGGTCAAGGAGCATCCCGAACTGCTGGTGCTGCAGACGTTTTCCAAGCTGTACGGGATGGCGGGGGCGCGCCTTGGACTAGCGGTCGGGCAAGCGCCCCTGCTGCAGCGCCTGGAAGTCTACGACGGTGGCAATGTCGCGCCGGCGCCGACCTTGCTCGGCGCCTTGGCGAGCCTGCAAGATCGCCAGCTGGTGCCCCAGCGCAAGGCCGACAACGCGAGACTGCGCGAGCAGACCATCGCCTGGCTGGGCGAGCGCGGCTGGCGCTGCACCGCGTCGCAGACCAACTGCTTCATGATCGACCTGCGCGGCCCGGCAACCCCGGTGGTCGAGCGCCTGGCCAGCCAGGGCGTGCTGGTGGGCCGGGTATGGCCGAGTTGGCCGAACTGGGTGCGGGTCAGTGTCGGCAACGAAGCGGAGATGCTGCGCTTTCGCGAGGCATTCGCCACCCTGACCACAGGCTGAACCCGCAGGGCAGCGATGCTCAGCCGAGCAGCTGCACCGTCGCCCACAGTGGGACTGTCGCGACCAGTCCCACCGCCACCTTTGGCCAATACGGCAACACCATCACCAGCAGCAGGCCCGCCAGCGATATCGCGCCGAACCAGGCCACTGGCCCCATGGCCCAGCCCCAGGCCTGCGCGCACAACAGCAAGCTGGCCAGCAGCCCCGCCCACCCCAGCCCGCGCAAGGTCAGGCGCAGGCCGCGCGGGCAAGGCCGCTGCCACACGTGCTTGTAGTGCCGTTCCAAGCCCTGGCACAGGCCAAGCATGCCCGCATAGGCCAGCAGCAGGCCGCCAATGATCGTGCTCAGCATGCTTCGACCTCCGTGTTGCGCGCCGCCCTCGCCTTGGCCGGCGCAGGCTTGCGCGATGCCACCCGCCACGCCGCCACCGCCAGGCCGACGCCCACTGCCAGCCCGGTGAGCTCGACGCCCAGACGCAGATTATCTGCACCACCGGCCAACGCACCGAGCACACCCAGGCCGCCGCACATCACCGCCGTCAGCGCCAATTGCTCGACCCAGGCGCGCTTAGCCGGCCGCAACCCGGCATGCAGCACTGCCAGCAGCCACAGGCCAAAGAACGCGCGCACCTCCCACGCCTCGCGGTGGGCCAGCTCGGCCGGTAGCAAACGACTGGCCCACAGCAGGCCGACGCAGGCCAGCAGCAAGCCGGCAATGAAGCCGATATTGCACACCTCCGCCAGCCGGTACCAACGCCGCGCCGCGCGATCGGCGCTGGCATTGGCGTACTTGCGCCCGCGCTTGAGGCAGAACAGCACCAGCCCGCTGGCGATCATCGCGCAGCTGACCAGCCCGCAGATGAAGTACAGCCAGCGCATCGGATAGCCGCCGAACTGGGCAAAATGCAGGCCGGCCATCACCCGCTGGGTCAGCGGCGCCGGGCGTAACGCGGGCACATCGCTGAGCAGCTTGCCGCTGACCCCGTCGAAGACCATCGCGTTGCCCTTGGTCAGGGCGATGCGGTTACCCAGCACCGGACGAATCTCGATGCGCGCGCCGGCGGTATTGGGGTTGCGGATGCTCAAGCCGCCAATCGGCCCCAGGCTGGCTTCGGCCTGGGCCAGCAACGGCGCGACATCGACCAGTTCGCCAGGGGTTTTTGCCTGGCGCCGCTGCTGCGGCTGTTCAGTGCGCGCATTGCCCTGGGCCTGGAAGTACGCGCGCTTGTCACCGTCGAACAGCGCGTCCACCCCCGCCGGGATGTAGATCATCATGAAGATCACCAGGCCGGTGTAGGTGATCATCAGGTGGAAGGGCAGCAGCAACACCGCACTGGCGTTGTGAAAATCCAGCCAGGAGCGCTGGCCCTTGTCCGGCCGGAAGGTAAAGAACTCCTTGAAGATCTTCTTGTGAATGACGATGCCGCTGATCAGCCCGGCGAGCATCACCAGCGCCAGCGCACCGACGACGAAGATGCCCCAGTTGCGCGGCAGGTCGAGGGTGAAGTGGAAGCGGAAGAAGAAGTTGCCGCCAACGCTTTCGCGCACCTCGATCGGCGCGCCGGTCTGCGGGTCGAGCTGCACGCCACCGCCATGCCGGCGATCGCCGGTGGATACGCTCAGCCCCGGGGCGCGCTCGGTGGGCAAGCTGATGCCCCAGTTGTCGGCCTGGGCCTGGTTGGCCTGCAGGTAGGCGATCGCGCGCCGGGCGGCATCGGCCTGGGACACCTCGGCCGCCGGGATCTCCGGCTGCATCCAGTGGTTGAGCTCTTTGTCGAACACCGCCAGGGTGCCGGTGACGAAGATCGCGAACAGCAGCCAGCCGAAGATCAAACCGCCCCAGGTGTGCAGCCAGGACATCGATTGGGTAAAGGTGTTTTTCATGCCAGCCACCGGATTGCCTGGGGCCAGAAACCGACCAGCGCCAGCGGTGCGGCGAGTGCCAGTGGCGCCCAGGCGCGCAAGGCGTCACGGCTGGCGAAGGCCCAGAGGATCGCCAGGGTGTAGAAAACGAACGCCGGCAGGGTGGCGACGATGACCGCGTCGGCGGGCGCCAGGGGCAGGATCCGCGCCAGGCAGGCGGTGGCCGCGTAGCTGAAGGCATAGCCGCCGAGCAGGGCTGCGGCGCTGCGCGAAAGGATGCGCAGCCAGGCAGGGGTCTCGGTCATCAGGGGACTCCTCTTGAACGTGAACGGGGCTGCTGTGTAGCCCATCGCGGCGGTCCGGCGTCCCGGCAAGCCCGCTCCTACAGGTTTCGCGCGGACCCTGTAGGAGCGGGCTTGCCCGCGATGGACCGCAAAGCGGCCCTAGTGCTGGTTATCAGAACGAAATATTCAACGAAGCGAACAGCGCACGCCCCGGCTGGTTATAGGTATTGGCGCCCGAGCTGCTGGCGTTACCGCCCCGCAGGATCTGCTTGTCGAACACGTTGTTCACGCCCACCCGCACGTCGTAGTTCGCGTTGAATTTGTAACCAGTGCTGATATCCACCAGGCCATAGGCTTCGACGTCCTGCTGGGCGACTTCGTCGTAGGCCTGCTCGGTGCGGTAGTTGTAGCTCGGCGACTTCTGCTTGCCGAAGTAGGTGCCGGCCAACTGGAACGACAGCTTGTCGGTCGCGCGCCAGTCCAGCGTGGTGTTGACGGTGTATTCAGGAATCACCGACAGCGGCTCGCCAGTCTCGCGGTTGTCGTTGTCGAGCATCCAGGTCAGGTTGGTGTTCCAGTCCAGGGTCGGCGTCAGCTCGATGAAGAAGTTGCCTTCGATCCCTTCCACCCGCGCTTCACCGGCGTTTTCCCACTGGGTCACGCGGCTGCCGGCATTGATCGCATAGAGCACATCGGTGCCACCGATGATCTTGTTCTGGTAGTCATTGCGGAAGTAGGTCGCGCTGGTGCGCCAGGTGCCACGGTCGTACAGCAGGCCGATTTCCTTGTTGACGCTGATTTCCGGCTCGAGGTCGCTGTTGCCCTGCAGGTAGCAGCCACCGGAATTGGTCTGGCCGGTGCTGCAGCCGTTGCCGCGGCTGTACAGCAGGTAGTTGGAGTTGTACTGGTACAGGTTCGGCGTCTTGTAGGCGCGAGCAATGCCACCTTTGACGGTCAGCGCGTCGGTCAGCTTGTGCGACAGGTTGAGGCTCGGGCTGAGGTTGTCGCCAAAGGCCTCGTGGTGGTCCAGGCGCAGGCCAGGGGTGATGGTGGTGGCGCCCAGGACGATGTTGTCTTCGACGAACAGCGCGTAGCTCTTGGCGGTCATCTTCGAGTCGCTGCGGTCAAAGCCACGGATAACGCTGTTGCCAGTGCCGCTCGGGTCGAAGCTCTGTGGCCGGAACGAGCCCTGGTCGTTGAGCGTTTCGTACAGGTACTCGCCACCCAGGGTCATTACATGCTCGGTGCTGCCCAGGGCGAACGGCAGGTTCACCTCGCTGGTCAGGCGGGTATTGCGCAGCCGCGACATGGCCGCGCCGCTGTCGTTGATCGCACCTTCCGGGCCGCCGGCCAGGCCTTCGTTGAGGCGCCAGTTGCGCACGTACTCGTAGGCCAGCACGGTCTTGCTGGTGCCCCAGCTGAAGTCGCCCAGGTGGGTCAGGTCGTAGGTGCTGCGCTGCATGATGTTGGTCTCCTGGCCGTACAGGCTGGAGATCAGGTCGGGGTTGCCGCCCGCGTTGCTGTTCATCGTGTCGCCAGCGTAGATGTTGCCCTGGCGGCTGTAGCCGGCGCTCATTTCCAGGCGGTGTTCATCATTCAGCCGCCAGCTCAACAGGCCGTTGATGTCTTTGTTGCGCACCCCCTCGCGGCCACCCACCAGGGCGCTGTTGGCCTGATCGGCGTTGATGTCGAGGTCGTCGGCGTCGGTCTTGGCCAGGCCACCGAAGAGGCGGAAGCCGAGGTTTTCGGTGAGGCCGCCACTGAGGTTGAAGTTGGTCCGGCGGCTGACACCTTCGGCGCTGTCTTCGGGCATCTGGGTGTACAGGTTGATGTTGCCCTTGAACTCATCGGTGGGACGCTTGGTGATGATGTTGACCACCCCGCCCATGGCGCCCGAGCCGTAGCGTGCCGCGGCCGGGCCACGCAGGATCTCGATGCGTTCGACCGCCTCGGCCGGCACCCAGTTGGTCTCGCCCCGCGTGTCGCGGTCGCCGTTCCAGCCATAGCGCACCGCGTTGCGGGCGTTGGACGGCTTGCCGTCGATGAGGATCAGGGTGTTTTCCGGGCCCATGCCGCGCAGGTCGATCTGGCGGTTGTTGCCGCGCGCGCCGCTGGCGCTGTTGCCGGTCAGATTCACCCCGGGCTCGCGGCGGATGATGTCCGACAGGTCGTTGGCCGGCGGCCGGCGCTTGATGTCTTCTTCGGTGATCACCGAAGAGCCCAGCGCCTGGCGCGCCTCACGCTCGGCGGTGACCAGGGTGTCCTGGATGACCAGGGCCTTGCTGTCGACCGGCACTTCCAGCACCTCAGGATTCTGCTGCTCCTGGGCATGCACCGCGGTCACCACCATGGCCGGTGACGACAGCGCGACAAAGGCCAGGGCCAAGCCGTTGGGTGAGGTTCTGGACTGCATCGACACATCTCCTGATTCATGGGCAATAAGCCAAACCCCGACCAGGAAACCGAAGAGCCCACACCCTTCGGCCTCTCAAGCGGTACTTGGGGGGCCAATAGGGTTGGTAAATATAATGATTCGCAAATAGGTTTATATCTTATTTACGAAATTTACAGATTGCCGGGGAACTCCTGGAGCGATTCGCCCATCGCCGCGCGCGCTTGAATAGCCAGCCGTTCACCTGTATACATATGGAAATCCGCATATGCGAATTTACACATATCAAGGGTCACGCCATGATTTCCCCTCCCGACCTGTTCAAGTGCCTGTCCGACGAAACGCGCACCCGGGCCACGCTGCTGATCGCCGAACAGGGCGAGTTGTGCGTCTGCGAACTGATGTGCGCACTGGCCGACAGCCAGCCGAAAATCAGCCGTCACCTGGCGCAGTTGCGCAGTGCCGGCGTGCTGCTCGACCGGCGTCAGGGCCAGTGGGTGTATTACCGCCTGAACCCGCAGTTGCCCGGCTGGGTCCACGAGGTCCTGGCCATCACCTTGCAGGCGAATGCCGACTGGCTCGCGGCCGACAGTGCCCGCCTGCACACCATGGATGGCCGCCCCGCGCGTGCCGCTTGCTGCTAACTCCTTGCCGGGCCCTCTGACATGTTGATTGCCGTCGCTGTCTTCGTCTTTACCCTGATACTGGTCATCTGGCAGCCCAAAGGCCTCGGCGTCGGCTGGAGCGCCAGCCTCGGCGCCCTGCTCGCCCTGCTGGTCGGCGCGGTGTCACTGCACGACATCCCCGCCGTGTGGGCGATCATCTGGAACGCCACCGCCACCTTCATCGCCATCATCATCGTCAGCCTGCTGCTGGACGAGGCCGGCTTCTTCGAGTGGGCGGCGCTGCACGTGGCGCGCTGGGCCAAGGGTGATGGCCGGCGCCTGTTCGCCTTCATCGTGCTGCTGGGGGCCGCGGTGTCGGCGCTGTTCGCCAATGACGGCGCGGCGTTGATCCTGACCCCGATCGTCATGTCGATGCTGATCGCCCTGCGCTTCTCGCCCGGCGCGACCCTGGCCTTTGTCATGGCCGCCGGCTTTATCGCCGACACCGCCAGCCTGCCGCTGGTGGTGTCGAACCTGGTGAACATCGTCTCGGCGGATTACTTCGGCATCAGCTTCAACCAGTACGCGCTGGTCATGCTGCCGGTGAACCTGGCGGCCGTGGCGGCGACCTTGCTGGTGCTGTGGCTGTATTTTCGCCGCGACATCCCGGCGCGCTATGCGCTGGACGAATTGAAGCACCCCGCCCTGGCCATCCGCGACCGGGCGACCTTTCGGGTCGGCTGGGTGGTGCTGGTCGGCTTGCTCGCCGGGCTGTTCATCCTTGAACCGCTGGGGGTCCCGGTCAGCGCTGTGTCTGCCGTGTGCGCCGCCGTGCTGTTCGCGGTGGCCGCCCGTGGCCATGTGATTTCGACCCGCCGGGTGCTGCGCGAGGCGCCGTGGCAGATCGTGGTGTTCTCGCTGGGCATGTACCTGGTGGTCTACGGGCTGCGCAACGCCGGCCTGACCGACGCCCTCGCCGGAGTGCTCGACCGGCTCGCCGATCAGGGCCTGTGGGCCGCGACGCTGGGCACGGGGCTGATCGCGGCGCTGCTGTCGTCGGTGATGAACAACCTGCCCAGCGTGCTCATCGGCGCCCTGTCGATCCATGCCAGCGACGCCCAGGGAGTGATCCGCGAAGCGATGATCTACGCCAACGTGATCGGCTGCGACCTGGGCCCGAAGATCACCCCGATCGGCAGCCTGGCCACGCTGCTCTGGCTGCACGTGCTGGCGCGCAAAGGGGTGCAGATCACCTGGGGCTACTACTTCAAGGTCGGCATCCTGCTGACGTTGCCGGTGTTGCTTGTCACCCTTTCTGCCCTGGCCTTGCGCCTGAGCCTCTGACTTGTGGAGTCCACCATGCGTGTCCTGTTCATGTGCACCGCCAACAGCTGCCGCAGCATTCTGAGCGAAGCGCTGTTCAATCACCTGGCACCTGACGGTTTTACGGCCGTGAGCGCCGGCAGCTTTCCCAGGGGCCAGGTACTGCCGCGCAGCCTGACCACGCTGGAGCACGCCGGCATCTCGACCGCCGGGCTGTCGAGCAAGGGCAACGATGCCTTTGCCGACAACCCGCCAGACATCGTCATCACGGTGTGTGACAACGCGGCTGGCGAGGCCTGCCCGGTGTATTTCGGCCCGGCGCTCAAGGCGCATTGGGGGCTTGAAGACCCCTCGGATGTTCACGGCAGTGACGCCGCTATCGAAGGCGCATTCGACGCCACCCTTGCGCATATCGAACGGCGTTGCCGGGCCTTCTTCGCCCTGCCGTTCGATCGACTCGACAGCGCCGCGCTCACGCGTGAACTCGAACGCATCGGCACGCTTTGACTTGTAGAACCCATTGCTGGCGCCCAGGCTTGGCAACCGCCCGAAACAACCTATTGCTTCCTTGTGAAAGCCCCTGAAAGCAGAATACCTACGTCATCGACGTAGGGATGAGGTATGCTGACAATAATCGAAGCGCCACTTTTTTCGAAGCAGTGGCCTGACTACTGGACCACGGAAGAACACGGCATATTCATGTCATACCTTGCCAGCGATCCAGACGCTGGGGTGCTCATTCCGGGCTCGGGAGGATGCCGCAAGGTGCGCTGGAGCCTGGATGGGAGGGGCAAACGAGGCGCTGTCCGGGTGATTTACACCGCCCAGCTCGCCAACGGCACTCTGGTTGCCCTGCTCGTTTATTGCAAAAGCGCCACCGTCAACATACCCGCACATGTACTACGCAAGATTGCGAAGGAGCTGGACCATGCCCCTGACTGAAAAAGAACTCATGCAGCGCGATGCCAAACGCAACATTGGCGACGAGCTGCTGCAGTCCATACGCGATGTCAAGGCCGGTCGTTTTGGCGCTGTGCATCAGGTCGAAGTGACTGCGGCAGCCGAGGCACGCAGTAAAACCGGGCTCTCGCAGCCCAAGTTCGCTGAATTGCTGGGTGTCTCGGTGCGCACCCTGCAAGAGTGGGAGCAAGGTCGGCGAGCACCTTCCGGAGCCGCGCGCTCGCTGCTTCATATTGCGGCCTCTCGACCTGATGTTTTTCGCGAAGTCCTGCAAGGTCAGCAATAGGGAATTTGCCTTCAGCACAGGCCCGGTATTGAGCGATTTCCAAAAGTCACCTACCCGCTCACTCTTTCACTGGGGCTCGCCTCGCCAGCTGCCGAGCAAGGGTCAGCAGCAACAACGCGCCACCGGCGATGCCCAGGGTCATCGGTGCCCCGAACTGGGCCGCCAGCACCCCGGCGAGCAGCCCGCCGATCGCTTCGAAGCCGAAGCGCAAGGCGATGTAGAACGCTATGACCCGCCCCCGCAGTGCACTCGGCGCGCCACTCTGCAGCTGCATGTTGGTGCTGACGTTGCTTACCGTGATGCCGAACCCGAGTACCGCCAGCGCCAACAACGCCAACCACAGGGGCGCGGGCACGGCCAGGCCGAGCAAGCCCAGCGCACACAGCAACGCCCCGCCCAGAATGAACCGCTGCAGGCGCGACGCCGAGCCACTCACCGCCAGCACCAGGGTGGCCACGAACGCGCCCGCGCCAGCCGCCCCCCACAGCCAACCGAGGGTGCGCGCATCCCCTGCATAAACGCTCTTGGCCACCACCGGCAGCAGCGCGGTGTAACAGGAGGCCAGCAGGTTGACGATCACCACACTGACCATCAAACGCCGCACCTCAAGCGTCTGCCACAAGTAGCGCAGGCCTTCGCGAAACACCTCGCCGGTTGATCCCGTCGCTCTTGGGGTTGGGCTGCCACGCACGTTCAACAAGCCGACCAGCAGCCCGCCAAAGGCCACTGCGGTGAGCAGGAAGCACCCCGCCTCCCCCGCCGAGGCAATCAACGCCCCCGCCAGCGGCGGGCCGACGAAGCGCGCCGCATTGATCAGCATCGCGTTGAGCACCAGCGCATTGGGAAGGTCGGCCGGCTGCGGCACGAAGCTTGCGATCAAGGCCTGACGCAGCGGCGTTTCCAGGGCGTTGAGCAGGCCCAGCAGCAAGGCCATGAGGGTGATCGTCGTGGCGTTCAGCCAGTGCTGGTAAGCCAGCACTGCCAGCGTCAACGACTGCAGGGCAAGGATCGTCTGGACGATGATCAGCAAGCGCCGTTTGTCATGCCGGTCGGTCCAGGCCCCTGCCAGCGGGCCGATCAGCAGTTGCGGCGCCAGGCTGACGAAGGCGATGGTGCCGAGCAGGATCGCCGAGCCGGTGAGGTGATAGGCCAGCCAGGACAACGCGACTTGCTGCACCCACTTACCGAGCGTGGACACCGCCTGCCCGGCAAAATAAATCTGAAAGTCCTGATGTGCCAAGGCCCGCACAGAGGCGGGCCATCGGCGGATGCGCGTTGAGGTGCGGTCGGGCAAGCCTGTACTCCTGCTAGTCAGCGGGTGTGCCGTGCTCGCCCAGGCCTCGGCAACGAGGCATCAGGGCAGCAGGCAGCCTTTGTCCTTCAGTGACGCCAACACCCAGCTACGGTCGTTGGTGCCTTGAGCAATCTGATCCAGTTGCTTGTGCTCAGCGGCGTGCTTGGCAGCGGCGCGGTCATAGACCTCGCCGACCTGGTCGAACGGCACGCACAGCAGGCCGTCGTCATCGCCGATGATCAGGTCACCCGGCTCGATCACCATACCATCGATGGCAATCGCCACGTTGACCTCGCCTGGGCCGTCCTTGTACGGGCCGCGGTGGGAAATGCCCGCCGCGAACAACGGGAAATCACCCGCGCCGATCGCTGCGGCGTCGCGAATCGCACCGTTGATCACGATGCCTGCCACGCCACGCTTGATGGCGTAGGCGACCATCATTTCGCCGATCAACGCGTTGGACAGATCGCCACCGGCGTCGACCACCACCACGTCACCTGGCTGAGCGATGTCCAGTGCGTGGTGCAGCATGAGGTTGTCACCCGGGCGCGCCTTGACGGTCAGTGCCGGCCCGACCAGGACGCCTTTGCGGTGCATTGGACGGAGCGTG
The DNA here is from genome assembly GCF_900536025.1 of Pseudomonas reidholzensis. Classification (GTDB taxonomy): domain Bacteria; phylum Pseudomonadota; class Gammaproteobacteria; order Pseudomonadales; family Pseudomonadaceae; genus Aquipseudomonas; species Aquipseudomonas reidholzensis. Next base: position 333,050 of record NZ_UNOZ01000013.1, on the reverse strand, counting down.
GCGCCACCGGCCGTCATGCGGTGCATGGAGTCGCTGACGTTAGCCACCGGCACCTCCCGGTAACGCGAAACCCAGTCGGCATCGACCTTGCGCGCTCGCTCCAAGACCCTGAACCCAATGCTCATGTGACCTACCTCTCTTGCTGTTATTCGATGGCGCCGGCGCAGTGCCTAAGCGTTTTTTCAGAATTGCATTTCATTTTATAGAATGCAATAGCGTAAAAACACCTTTCATCGGCATCAAAAAATGAAAACACCACGCATATTGCAACGTCGTTTCACTACGGTTAGTGTTAGCCCGTCTTGACCGTCGAGCCTCGAGGTCAGCAACACACAAAACAACAAGGTGCCGAACATGACCAGAACCCTCTTGCTCACCGGGCCCGAGCTCGCCGCGGATGCCATGCGCCTGGCCGCCAGCGAAGGTGTCCGGGTGATCCCCACCACGCCGTACCTGCCCGCCGAAGCGCTCGAGGCGATCATCCGCCGCGAGCAGCCCGATGCGATCATCGTGCGCCAGGGCGAGCTGACACGCGCCATGATCGAGGCCTCGCCCAAGCTCAAGGTCATCGCCAAGCACGGTGTGGGCTACAACACCATCGACATCCAGGCTGCCGCCGCACACGGGATACCGGTCAGCATTGCGGTAGGCGCCAACGCGCAATCGGTTGCCGAACACGCCTTTGCGCTGATGTTCAGCGTCGCGCGGCAGACTGCCCTGCTCGATGCACGCCTGCGCGACGGCCATTGGGACAAGTCCTCGGCCAACGGCATCGAGCTGTCTGGCAAGACCTTGGGCCTGGTCGGGCTGGGTTCGATCGGCAGTATCCTGATGGACCTGGTCGCGCCGCTGCGCATGACGGTGAAGGTCTATGACCCGTACCTGCAGCAGCTGCCGCAACGCGACCATGTGCAGCGCGAAGAAGATTTCGATCGGCTCCTGGCCGATAGCGATATCATCAGCCTGCACTGCCCGTTGACCGAGGCGAACCACAACCTCATTGGCGCCGCTCAACTCCAGCGCATGCGCCCTGGCAGCATCCTGATCAACACCGCTCGAGGTGAACTGGTCGATACCCAGGCGCTGGTCGAAGCGCTGAGCGAGCGTACGATTGCCGGTGCCGGCCTGGACACCTTCAACCCTGAGCCGCCGCCTGCCGACAGCCCGCTCTGGGGCCTGCCAACACTTGTCGCCACCCCTCATGTAGGGGCGAACACCTCCGAGGCGCGCGACCGGGTAGGCCTGGTCGCCTTGCGCCAGGTCTTCGATGTATGGGCCGGCACGCCGCTGGACCCGCGCTGCGTGGTCAACCGGCACCTATTCGACAGCTGACCAGACGCCTGCACGTGCCCTTTACGCAAAGGGCCGTGTGCCCAACGCGATACTCCAGAAAAAATAACAATTGGAGAGCCTCATGACTTCAGCAACTCCCAGCGTCAGCGAGCTCGAGCGCAGCACCATGCGCCGCGTCGCCTGGCGCATCCTGCCCTTCCTGATCATCTGCTACCTGATCGCGATCATCGACCGCGGCAACATCGGCATGGCGTCGCTGCAGATGAACGAAGACCTCGGGCTCACGGCCAAGGTGTTCGGCTTCGCCAGCAGCCTGTTCTTCTTTGCCTACTTCCTGGTTGAAGTGCCCAGTAACCTGGCCATGCAAAAGTACGGCGCACGTCTATGGATCGCCCGAATCATGGTCACCTGGGGCCTGATTTCAGCCGGCACGGCCTTTGTCGAGGGCGCCAACTCGCTGTATGTGATGCGCTTTCTGCTAGGCGCCGCCGAGGCGGGCTTCTTCCCTGGCGTGCTGCTGTACCTCACCTACTGGCTGCCTTCGGCCTACCGGGCGCGCATGGTGGCGATTTTCATGGTGGCGATCCCGGCGGCAAACTTCATTGGCTCGCCCCTGTCTGGCCTGCTGCTGAGCCTGGATGGCTGGATGGGCATGCGCGGCTGGCACTGGCTGTTCATCATCGAAGGCATCCCCGCGGTGCTGCTGGGGATTGCCTGCCTGTTCGTCCTGACCGACCGCCCCGAGCAGGCAACATGGTTGGCCGACGATCAGCGCAGCTGGCTGATCAAGCGCCTCGCCGAAGAGTCATCGAGAAAAACCGCCATCGGCCACATGTCGCTGTGGAAGCTGCTGCGGCACAAGGATATCTGGGTACTGGCGTTGATCTACTCGGGCGCTTCCGCGGCGGGCAGCACCATGAGCGTGTGGGCGCCTCAGTTGCTCAAGACCTTTGGCCTGAGTGCCATGGAGATCGGCCTGGTGAACGCCATTCCTTACGGCATCGCGTCGGTCCTGATGATCCTCTGGGGGCGCAGCTCGGACCGTACCGGTGAACGCCGCTGGCATACCGCGATGACCTTGCTGCTGATCGCCGCCGGGCTGTTGATGACGTTGTTCACGTCATCGCTGCCTGCCACGGTGGTGATGCTGAGCATGGTCCTGATCGGCGCCTACTCGATGAAGGGGCCGTTCTGGGCACTGGTCTCCGGCTGGCTGTCGTCCTCTACCGCTGCGGCAGGGCTGGCTGCGGTTGGCGCCATGGCCAACCTGATCGGCGGCGGCATCATGGTCAATGCCTACGGTGCCATTCACGATGCCACCGGCAGCTATGCCCTGGCCCTGATGCCGCTGGCGGCGCTGTGCACCCTCGCCGGAGCCATGGTGCTGGTGATCGGCCGTAAGCGCCAGCGCGAACAGGCCGAACCCCTCGGCGCCAAGTGATGCCATGAACGCGAAGCCCACGGCCCCTGGAACGTGGGCTTCGCTGCGTTTACCCACTAGCTCGGCGCCATCTCAAGGGCGCCGAGCCGTCAGCCAGCAGCGGTTCCTGGCGCGACGGCGGTGGGCTTGGTCTCCGCCGACTTGAACCCCAGGCTGCGCATCAGCTCGCGTGCGGTGTCGAAAAACACGTCTTTCAAGGTATCTGCGGTGTCTGCCGTGAGCCGGCTCGCGGGTCCGGAAATCACCAGGGCACCCATCAGCTCTTGCTGGGCACCGTAAATCGGCAAGGCGATCGAAGCGGCGTGAGGATCGGTCGCGCCACAGGAGTAGTACGGTTTTTCCAGTGCGATGCCGACCTGGTAGGGCGCGCGCAGTGCCTGGGCGCCGGCAGCTTCATCCATCGGGCGCATATCACCCGGCTGCAGGTTGAGCCGCAGGCGATGCGAGGAGTTCACCCGGTACTGACACATGCGGTAGGCACCATGGCGAACGTAGAACGAAGCCGTTTCGCCGCTCTGCTCCGACAGGTAATGCAACCTGGGCATCACATGGCGCTCCAGGTCGAGCCCCTCCTGATAAACCGCGTTGAGCCTCATGATTTCACTGGCCAGTTGGTATCGCCCATCGGCCATGCGCGTGATGAAGCCATGATTTTCCAGCGAAACCATCAAGCGCATGATCGTGCTCTTGATCAGCCCCGTGCGTTCGACAAGCTCCACCAGGCTCAATGCCGCATCGCCAACCTGGAACGCCGTGAGCACGGTCAAGACACGGTCGGCCGAAGCCACACCATTTACCGCTGGACGCGGCCGCGCTTTTACCATCGGAGAAACCTCATCTACTGGGGCCCATCGGGAAGCCTGTGTCAGGGCCAGGATCGGCCATTATCCGACAACCTGATAGTCCCCGCCATCCTGGCGGTCATTGGGTCACCGCGCGAGTACTCGGCGAGTATGTACGACCGATGAGCCTAAAAAACAATCAATGATTTTTTTGTACACGAAATACTTTCTAAAGCTTTATATTCGACCCGCCGAAACAGAATAGATAGCAGGTCGCCATTACCGATTCGGACCGGCCATTTGCCTCTCTCTCACATGGATGGTCGTGACGATGAAAATAAAAAACAAACTGATACTTGCCTTCGTACTCGTGGCGTTTATCCCGGTTACCTTGGTCGGCGTCATCTCTGTGTTGAATACTCGCGCCGATGCCGTCGATCAATTCGTGGATGGCAGTACCCGTGAAATACGCCAGATCGACGGCAACATGCGGCAGTTCTTTGATGGCACTTCGCAGAACGTCGATCAGTTGTCCGCAGATCCTGTATACACTTCCGTTACAAGTTTAAAACACTATATCGGTACCGACGCTGCCAAGCATCCCATGCCGGCCGCCGCGCAACAGGTAATCGATAACTTTGCCCGCTATGGCGCTACCCACCCGGCGGCGGCGATCCTGTCCATCGGCCTGGAGGACGGCAGCTACGCCAAGTGGCCAGACGATCCGCAACTGGCCAACTACGACCCGCGTACCCGCCCCTGGTACAAGGCCGCCATGGCCAGCCCGCAAAAGACTGTGCGCACGGCGGCCTATTACTACGACAAGGATGACGTGGCCCTGGTCGGCACGGCGCGGGCGTTGCTCGACGAAGCCGGCAAGGCCAAGGGCGTGTTTGTCGTCAGCGTTTCGCTGAAGAACCTCACCGAACTGATCAAGAGCATCAAGCTCGGTGAAAGCGGTTACGTGATGCTGGTCGAGGACGGCACCGTACTGGTCGACCCACGCGACGCCAGCCATAGCTTCAAACAGCTCAAGGACCTCGGCGCGCCCTATGCGCAGCTCGCGGCCACCCCCCAGGGTTCGACCGAAGTGGAGATCGACGGGGTCCATTACATGGCCAACGTCTGGACCTCGCCCGGCCTGGGCTGGCGCTTCATCGGCCTGATCGAACAGAAGGAAGTGATGAGCGCGGCCACCCGCATGACCTACCTGACGGCGGTCATCGTCACCCTGCTGGTGATTGTCTTTGGCCTGGTGGCGGCAGCGTTCTCCAAGGTCATCGTCAAACCGATTGGCCAGGTCAGCGTCGGCCTGCAGTCGATCGCCGAGGGCGAAGGCGACCTGCGCCGTGACCTCGACGTCCAGGGCAAGGATGAAACCGCCGAGCTGGCGGGCTGGTTCAACAAGTTTCTGGCCGCGATCCGCCAGTTGATCCAGCGTATCGGTGCGGCCTCGAGCAACCTGCAGGACGCCTCGCGGGTCAACAGCGAGGTGGCCAGCAACATGAACGAAGCGGCCGGCCGCCAGCGTGAAGCGGTGGAGCTGGTGTCCACCGCCTTCAACGAAATGGTCGCGACCGCCAACGAAGTCGCCCGCTCGTGCAGCAGTGCCGCCGATGCCGCAGAAAACGGCCATCGCCGGGTCGCCGAAGGCAAACAGCAGATCGAAGTGACCACCGAGAACGTCAATCGCCTGGGCAGTCGCCTGAGCGAGTCGTCGCAGGCCATGGTCGAGCTGGAACAAGGCAGCCGCAGCATCAACCAGATCCTCGGCACCATCCGCGCGATCGCCGAGCAGACCAACCTGCTGGCGTTGAACGCCGCGATCGAGGCGGCGCGGGCCGGTGACCAGGGCCGTGGTTTTGCCGTGGTCGCCGACGAAGTGCGGGCCCTGGCAAAACGCACCTCCGACTCGACCGGGGAGATCGACCAGTTGCTCAACACCCTGGGCAGCAAGACCCAGGAGGTGTCGCAGAAGATGGAAAGCTGCCTCGACCTGTCACGGGCCAGTGTGTCGTCGATCGAGAATGCGCGCGACAGCTTCGAAGGCATCCAGTTGTCGGTCAACGAGATCCGCGACCAGAACCTGCAGATCTCGGCGGCGGCAGAAGAGCAGCACAGCGTTGCCGAGGAGATCAACCGGCATATCCAGCAGATCTACGACGAGGCGCGCCTGGTCGAAGGGCTGGCCAACTCGGCGCAGGAGGACTCCGGGCGGTTGTCGCAGCTGTCGCAGGAGCTCAATGGGCTGGTGGGGCGGTTCAAGTCCTGAGGGGTGTCAGGCGCATCGCTGGGGGCGCGTTGCGCCCCTTTCGCGACACAAGGCCGCTCCCACAGTCAGCGGGGTTGTGTGGGAGATTCAATCAGCCGTTGACGGGGCCATTGCAGCTAAGCCACCGGCGTTGACATCGCCAATGCCTCGCGCACCAGCGCATCCACGCCCTCCCCCGGATTGGCCTGCATCCACTCGACCATCTGCCTTCGCATCGCGGGGGTCCAGAAGTTCTGCAAATGCTGCCTCACCCCCTGCACCGCCAGCGCCCGGTCGGGCTCGCTGTCGAAGTAATGGGCGATCTGGTTGGCCATCTTGACCAGGTTGTCGGCACTCATCGGCGTACCTCGACAGTCTCGGGTTGCTCGCTGTTGCGCCGCTCCTTGAGCAACCGGCGCTGTTCATCACTGAACGCCTGATAGCGCTGCTGCCACTGCGACGGCTGGGTGACCCGCACCACCTCCACCGCCGTGACCTTGTACTCGGGGCAGTTGGTGGCCCAGTCGGAGTTGTCGGTGGTGATCACGTTGGCGCCCGACTCGGGGAAGTGGAACGTGGTGTAGACAACCCCCGGCGCCACCCGCGCACTGACCAGGGCACGCAATACGGTCTGCCCGGCGCGGCTGCCGATACCGACCCAGTCGCCGTCGACGATGCCGCGGCTTTCGGCGTCGCTGGGGTGGATCTCCAGGCGGTCCTGGGCATGCCAGGCGACGTTTTCGGTGCGCCGCGTCTGGGCGCCGACGTTGTACTGGCTGAGGATCCGGCCGGTGGTCAGCAGCAGCGGATAACGGCTGTTGACCTTCTCGTCGGTGGGCACATAGCCGGTCAGCATGAAGCGCCCCTTGCCGCGCACGAACTGGTCGATGTGCATGGTCGGCGTGCCGTCGGGCGCGGCGTCGTTGCACGGCCATTGCAGGCTGCCGTGGCGGTCGAGCTCGGCGTAGCTGACCCGGTGGAAGGTCGGCGTCAGGCGGGCGATCTCGTCCATGATCTCGGACGGATGCCGGTAGTCCATCGGGTAGCCCAGGGCATTGGCGAGGGCCACGGTCGCTTCCCAGTCGGCCTTGCCGGCGAGTGGCTCCATGACCTTGCGCACCCGCGAGATGCGCCGTTCGGCGTTGGTGAAGGTGCCGTCCTTTTCGAGGAACGAGCTGCCCGGCAGGAACACATGGGCGAACTTGGCCGTCTCGTTGAGGAAGATGTCCTGCACCACCACGCACTCCATGGCGCGCAGTGCGGCCGTGACGTGCTGGGTGTTGGGGTCGCTCTGGGCGATGTCCTCGCCCTGGCAGTAGAGCGCCTTGAAACTGCCATCCAGCGCCGCCTCGAACATGTTCGGGATGCGCAGGCCCGGGTCAGGCTGCAGGGTCACGCCCCAGGCCTGCTCGAACTCGGCGCGCACGGCCTCGTTGGAGATGTGCCGGTAGCCCGGCAGTTCGTGCGGGAAGGAGCCCATGTCGCACGAGCCTTGCACGTTGTTCTGCCCGCGTAGCGGGTTCACCCCTACCCCTTCGCGGCCAATGTTGCCGGTGGCCATGGCCAGGTTGGCGATGCCCATCACGGCGGTGCTGCCCTGGCTGTGCTCGGTGACGCCAAGGCCGTAGTAGATCGCCGCGTTGCCGCCGCTGGCGTACAGCCGCGCGGCGGCGCGGATCTGCTCGGCGGGCACACCGCAGACCGGCCCGAGGGCTTCGGGCGCGTTTTCCGCCAGGCTGACGAACTCGCGCCAGCGGGCGAAATCCGCGCCTTCGCAGCGGGCATCGATAAAGGCTTGATCCTGCACCCCTTCAGTGATGATCACATGGGCCAGCGCGTTGAGCATGGCCACGTTGGTGCCGGGGCGCAGTTGCAGGTGCAGCTCGGCGCGGGCATGCGGCGAGTCGACCAGGTCGATGCGCCGTGGGTCGATGACGATCAGCCTGGCGCCCTCGCGCAAACGGCGCTTGAGCTGCGAGCCGAACACCGGGTGGGCGTCGGTCGGGTTGGCGCCGATCACCAGAATGACGTCGGCCTGCATCACCGAATCGAAACTCTGAGTGCCGGCCGACTCACCCAGGGTCTGCTTGAGGCCATAGCCGGTGGGCGAATGGCAGACCCGCGCGCAGGTGTCGACGTTGTTGTTGCCGAACGCCGTGCGCACCAGTTTCTGAACCAGGTAGGCCTCTTCGTTGGTGCAGCGGCTGGAGGTGATGCCGCCGATGGAATCACGCCCGTACTTGAGCTGGATGCGGCGCAGCTCGCTGGCCGCATAGGTGACCGCCTCGTCCCAGCTGACCTCCTGCCAGGGGTCGTCGATATGCTTGCGGATCATCGGTTTGGTGATGCGGTCCGGGTGCGTCGCGTAGCCCCAGGCGAAGCGGCCCTTGACGCAGGCATGGCCATGGTTGGCGCCGCCGTTCTTGTCCGGGACCATGCGCACCAACTGCTCGCCCTTCATTTCCGCACGGAACGAACAGCCCACACCGCAGTAGGCGCAGGTGGTGATCACCGCACGTTCCGGCTGGCCGATCTGGACCAGGCTCTTCTCGGTCAGGGTCGCCGTCGGGCAGGCCTGCACGCAGGCACCGCACGAAACGCACTCGGAACTCAAGAAGTCGTCACCGCCCGCCGCCGCCACCCGTGACTCGAAGCCACGCCCGGTGATGGTCAGGGCGAAGGTGCCCTGGATGTCCTCGCAGGCGCGCACGCAGCGGCTGCAGACGATGCACTTGCTTGGCTCGTAATCGAAGTACGGGTTGGAGACGTCCTTGGCTTCGGCCAGATGGTTGTCGCCCTCGTAGCCATAGCGCACCTCGCGCAGGCCGACCTGGCCGGCTACGGTCTGCAGCTCGCAGTTGCCGTTGGCCGAACAGGTCAGGCAGTCCAGCGGGTGGTCAGAGATGTACAGCTCCATGACGTTGCGCCGCAGCTCGGCCAGCCGTGGGGTCTGGGTGCGCACCACCATGCCGTCGCTGACCGGTGTGGTGCACGACGCCGGGTAGCCGCGCATGCCGTCGACTTCGACCATGCACATGCGGCACGAGCCAAAGGCTTCCAGGCTGTCAGTGGCGCAGAGCTTGGGAATGTTGCTGCCGAGCAGCGCGGCGGCGCGCATCACCGAGGTGCCGGCCGGCACGCTGATCGCACGGCCGTCGATGTTCAGGCTGACCTGCACCGCGCTGTCACGCGCCGGCGTGCCGAGGTCGATGTCACGGGAGGGATCGAAGTAATTGATCATCGTGCAGCCTCCGGGCTGGCCAGACCGAAGTCGGCAGGGAAGTGCTTGAGCGCGCTGGCCACGGGGTACGCGGTCATCCCGCCCATGGCGCACAGTGAGCCGTACTGCAGCGTGTCGCAGAGGTCGCGCAGGAGGTTGGCCTGGTCTTCGCGGTAGGCCGGATCGGTGCTGGCGATCAAGCGCTCGATCACCTCCACGCCACGGGTCGAACCGATCCGACAGGGCGTGCACTTGCCGCAGGACTCTTCCGCGCAGAACTGCATGGCGAAGCGCGCCATGCCGGCCATGTCGAGGGTGTCGTCGGCCACCACCACGCCGCCGTGGCCGATCATCGCGCCGAGCGCGGCAAAGGCCTCGTAGTCCAGCGGCGTGTCGAACTGGCTGGGCGGCACCCAGGCGCCCAACGGGCCGCCGATCTGCGCCGCCTTCAATGGCCGGCCACTGGCGGTGCCGCCCCCGTAGTCTTCGACCAGCTCGCGCAAGGTCAGGCCGAACCCGCGCTCGACCAGCCCGCCGTAGCGGATATTGCCGGCCAGTTGAAACGGCAAGGTGCCGAGCGAGCGGCCCATGCCGAAGTCGCGGTAGAACGCCGCGCCCTTGGCCAGGATGATCGGCACCGACGCCAGTGTGAGCACGTTGTGCACCAGCGTCGGCTGGCCGAACAGGCCTTGCAGCGCGGGCAGTGGCGGCTTGGCACGGACGATCCCGCGCTTGCCTTCGAGGGATTCGAGCAGGGCGGTTTCTTCGCCACAGATATAAGCGCCAGCGCCGACCCGCACCTCCAGGTCAAAGGCCACGCCGCTGCCGGTGACGTCCAGGTAGCCCGCCTCACGGGCCAGCAGCACCGCCTCGTTGAGTGCGCGCACGGCATCGGGATACTCCGAGCGGACATAGATGTAGCCCTTGCTCGCGCCCACTGCGAGGCCGGCGATGATCATGCCTTCGATCAGCAGGAACGGGTCGCCCTCCATCAACATGCGGTCGGCGAAGGTGCCAGAGTCGCCTTCGTCGGCGTTGCACACCACGTACTTCTGGGCCGCCGGCGCATCGCGCACGGTGCGCCACTTGATGCCTGCCGGAAACGCCGCGCCACCACGCCCGCGCAGGCCGGACTCGAGCACTGCGGCGACCACGTCGGCGCCGTCCATCAGTGCCGCCTTGGCCAGGCCTTCGAAGCCGCCATGGGTGCGGTAATCGTCCAGCGACAGCGGCCGGGTGATCCCGGCCCGGGCAAACAGCAGCCGCTGCTGCGTCTTCAGGTAGGGGATCTGCTCGACCGGCCCCAGCGCCAGCGGATGCTGACTCGGATCTGCGGCGAGCGCATCGAGCAGGCTCGGCACGTCTTCGGCCGAAGCCGGGCCAAAGCCCAGGCGGCCTTCGGCGGTGTCCAGCTCGAGCAACGGCTCCAGCCAGTACAGGCCGCGCGAGCTGGTGCGCTGGACCTGCACGGGCAATTGCCGGCGTGCAGCCTCGTCAGTCAAAGCCTGGGCCAGTTGATCAGCGCCCACGGCGCGTGCGACCGAGTCGCAAGGGATGCTCAGCGTCAGCATGGCTTCACCTCCTGCAAGCACCCCTCGACCAACGCGCGCAGGCGCTCTGGGGTCAGCCGGGCATGCACCTGGCCGTCCAGCTCCAGCGCCGGCGAACAGGCGCAGGCGCCCAGGCAATAGACCGGGCGCAGGCTCAGCGCGCCGTCGGCGCTGGTGCCGTGGTCATCCAGCCCCAGCTGCTCGCGCAACTGCGCGGCCAGCGCCTCGGCGCCGCGGCTCTGGCACGACTCGGCCCGGCACAGGCGCAAGGTATGCCGCGCGGGCGGCGTGCTACGAAAATCGTGGTAGAAGCTGATCACCCCGCGCACCTCGGCCTGGCTGAGGTTCAGCGCGTGGGCGATCTCGGGCACGGCAGCATCGGGCACATAGCCGGTGCCGGCCTGGATCGCATGAAGAATCGGCAACAGCGCGCCGGGGGTGTTGCGGTGGTGCTCCAGCACACGCTGGAGCACGGGCAGGTCAAGCGTCTCATCAGGCATACAGCGGACCTCGGCATACGGACACCGCTGCGCGTGGGCAGGCGAACGTCCGGCGTCTTCGGCTGTGGCGCACCGCGCACCTCACGGGCGGGTGGTTGGCGGGCGCCTCCTTGCCCTGTGCCGTGCCTCTGCGTGCACGTGCTCCATGGGCATCCTGACAGCATGGCACTCCTGCGCCCGAGGGGATGTGCACGAACGACCAGGCGCATTCTGAAACCGACGAAGGGTGCGACTATCGGCCTCGCCAATGCGCGCGCAGGCCGCCACCACTGGTGCCTCACACGGCCAGGTGTACCAGCCGCTGCAGGTCGCCGATCACTGCGGGGTCGCGCGCCTCGAAGACATCGGCCTGGATCCGTGCGATCACCGACTTGAGCAGCTCGGTCTGGCTCATGCGGGTGGCCTGCAGCAACGCCAGAAAGTCCTGCGCGACGTGCGCGTTGATCTTCATCGACAGCCGCCGGGTGGCCGCTGGCGCGGCCAGGTCACGCTGGCGCAGTTGCTCGTCCAGCGAGCGGGCGAAGGCCTCATGCACCGCCTGCAGCCCAGCCGCGTCTTCCGCCTGCGCCAGCGCATGGAAGTAATAGCCCAGGAACAGCTTGCGCAGGTTGGCGCCAGCATCGTTGCTCACCGCATGCATCGCCGCGTCCAGCACATCGAGGTAGACCGCTGGCAGGCGCGCCTCGATCGACTTGAGCTGCTGCCTGCGCGCCTCGCGAATCGCCGGCGTCGACTGCGGCGGCACCGCCACCACGCTGTCACACCCCGTGCACACGCCGACCAGGATGTCCCTGGCCTCGCCCTGGCCATCGCTGAACGGCACATCGCGGCGCTGGTAGCGGATGTCTACCAGCGCCTGGCAGCGTTCGCAGAGCGCCTTGCCGGTGTCGCCTTCGAAAAAGATCTGCATGGTCAGGGTACTCACTGGTGAACGCTGACGAACCAGGTATGCGGCTCGATGAAGTAGAACTTGATGTACCACCGTGCCGCTTGAGCACATGCACATCGACGGTCGGGACTGCGTGATGAGGGCTGCAACTGTGATGTACACCGCTGCATGAGCGAATGATCTCGACGATTGTCTCGGCTGAAACCTCCCCCATTGCCAGTAGGTTCTTGACGTCGAGGTCACCCCGCGCCACATGCAGGTACTGACCGGACTGCAGCGCCGCGATCACTCCGTGCCTCGCTTTTTTTAAGCCGGTTTCCAAAATCATCCCTGTCGATACGAAAATCATCGTACATTATCGAAAATGAATCCACCCCCTTGGCGGACTCCGGCGACCAGCGGTCGTTTGCCGGCATGAGGCAACGTCGCAGTTCGCATAGATGACTATGGCAGCAGTACCTGTGGTGCGACGGGCGACACTGTTGCCGATGTTTTCGCGACTTTTCATGATGTTTCGGCCTGCACAGGCAGCCGCTCGTGTCACTCCAACGAAAAACCTCCTCCGGCGCAGCCTGTGCCTAAAATGGTTACTAAATGCCATCAGTCCCGCGCATGGCCCTGCCACCGGGGCTGGCACCTCCAACACTCGACCCGGGGTCCACCGATGCCATCCTTGCCAGCCTGGCTCGCGCCCATTCGCCAGAGGTTCTCGCCGGCCGGCCCGGTCGAGCCGTTCAACCTCATGCGGCGTTTTTCGCTGATCAGCTTCGTGATCATCAGCGCGGTGGCGATCGGCCTGGCGTCGCTGTCGACGCGCTTTCTGGTCAACGAAAGCCTGGAGCGCGACGCCCTGCTCTCGGCCCAGTTCATCCAGTCGATGGCGTTTGGCGAAATTCGCCACCATGACCTCGACGGCATGAAGATGGGTGACATCCTGGCCGCTACCCAGTACGGCATGCTTGCCAGCGAAACCGCAAAGAACCGCGAGCGCGCTCGCTCGGAGTTTCTCGATCACCTGGCCCACCTGCCCGACGTGTTGCTGGCGAGCATCTTCTCGCCCGAGCGCAAGGTGATCTGGTCGACCAACCCGGCGCTGATCGGCCGCCAGGTCCACGAAGACGCCGCGCTGGAGGCCGCGTTCGCCTCCCACGGTCAGGTCAGTGCGCGCTACAACGAGGTCGAAGCCGGTCGCACCGAGCAGCAGTTCGTGCGTGCGCCGAAGATGTTCTTCGTCGAGAACTACATCCCCTTGCTCGACGACCAGGGCACGGTGCTGGCCATGGTCGAGATCTACAAGGAGCCGGTCGACCTCATCGAACGGATCGACCGCGGCCACCAGTTGATCTGGGCCGCCACCGCACTGGGCGGGCTGACCATCTACTTCGGGCTGTTCTGGATCGTCTGGCGGGCCTCGCGCCTGCTGGCCTCGCAGCAGGACCAACTGGTGGCGAACAAGACCTACGGCGGCCTGGTGGAGATGTCCACGGCGGTCGCCCACAGCCTGCGCAATCCACTGGCGAGCATCCGCAGCAGCGCCGAGCTGGCCGAGGTGATGCCCGGCCAGCCGGCGACCCGCAACATCAGCGACATCATCAGCCAGGTCGACCGCATGTCGAGCTGGCTGCATGACCTGCTGCTGTGCCTGCGGCCATTGCGCGGCGAGCCGCAGCGCGTCGACCTGGTCGAGGCCGTGCGCAGCGCGCTGGGTACGTTCGAACCGCAGCTGCGCCAGGCGCGCATCGAGGCGGTGTTCAATACGGTTACAGCGCCTGTGGTGTTGAGCAACGCCTTGTTGCTCGGGCAACTGCTGAACAGCGTGCTGGCCAATGCCATCGAGGCCATGCCCGAAGGCGGCAGGCTGGTGCTGGCGCTTGAAGGGGGTGACGAGGGTGACTTGCTGCTGTGTATCGATGACTCCGGGCAGGGGCTGAGCCGGCAGCAGGAAATGATGGCGTTCAAGCCGTTCTACAGCACCAAGCAGGGGCGGCTGGGGATTGGTCTGGTGATGGTCAGGCAGATCATGGAGTACTTTGGTGGGGAGGCCAGTTTGCACAACCTGCCGGCGCAGGGGACGCGGATCTGCTTGCGCTTCCGGACTGAATTCGGACCTCCCTTCGGATACCCTTCGCGACAACTTGACGATCCCAGCTGACATTTGAGGGTGTAACATGACGACTGCCCCCAAGATCGAGGTTGCCATGACCGGGATTTCGCTGAACCTTCCGGAAGACCTTTCCAATGCTCTCGCTGACATCGCCAAGGCGCATGGCCAAAGCGCGAGCTATATGGCTATGAGCGTTCTTCGTGACTACATCGAACACGAAAAGACGCTGAGCAGACAGATCGAACTGGCAGTTACAGAGGCTGACGAAGGTAAATTCGCGAGTGATGACCAGGTCGCGGCGCTTCGTGCCCGGCGCTGGAGTCCGGATGCGCGTTGAGTGGCTGGAAACAGCGCTCAAGAACCTGGAAGACGAAGCAAACTACATTGCTCTAGAAAACCCGAAGGCCGCTGATGATTTCTCTGATGCGGTATTCGCCAGCATCGATAACCTCGCGCTGTTTCCGACCATGGGGCGCGAGGGTCGGGTCAGGAACACCCGGGAATGGGCGGTCCTGAATTGGCCCTATTTGATTCCCTACCGCGCTCGAGGCGATTGCCTGCAAATCTTGGGCGTCTTCCATACACGGCAAAAACCGCGCGATAAGTGGTGATTAATCCTGATTCAGTGCGCAGAGACTCTCCAAAGCTGGTCGACACGCGTGGTATAGGACTGACTCATCATTTCCCTACGCATTCCCCAGTCAGGTATGCGGGGTACACTGCCAGCCCTCAAACTCCCCCTACCATATCGGCCATTTATCTCATCTAGCGTTGCCATCAACCGCTCGCACTCAACCGGCTGCGAGACCGCGAACAAGTCATCGGTAAACTCCCCAGGTTGCCGCAGATCTAGCAGCAACACTTCGGCCTTGCTGTACCGGTAACCCGCCTGAAAAACCCGCTCGACCGCCGCCGTAGCCGCCCGCGTCAGCAGCAACGTATCGTTAGTCGGATAAGGCAGTTCCACCAACGCGCCCTGCGCATGATGCAACTCGTTGGGGTTGAACATCCCCGTGCGAATACTGACCCGCATGCGCTTGCACAGCGAACCCTGCGCGCGCAGCTTCTCCGCAGCCCGCCCCGCATAGGTGGCCACCGCCTGCTTGATCGGCGTGAGTTCCGCCAGACGCATGCCAAACATCCGGCTGCAGCAGATCTCCTGCTTGGCCGGCGCCGCTTCATCCAGCTCGAGGCAAGGCGTGCCGGCAAGCTCCCGGGCGGTCTTCTCGACCACCACGCTGAACTTCTGGCGGAGCATCTGTGGGTCGGCCTTGGCCAAGTCCATCGCCCTGTAGATACCCATGCCCTCCAGGTGCGCCGTCATCCGCCGGCCGATCCCCCACACTTCCTTGACCTTTGTGTTGCGCAGCACCCAATCGCGCTTGAACGGATCACAGATGTCGATCACCCCGCCCGTTTCGGCGAGCAAGCGCTTGGCCATGTGGTTGGCCAGCTTTGCCAGGGTCTTGGTGCGGGCGATCCCCACGCCGACCGGAATGCCGGTGCAGCGCAGCACCTTGGACCGAATATCGTGGCCGAACTGGGTCAGGCTGCCGGGTATGCCCGTCAGGTCGGCAAAGCACTCATCGATCGAGTAGACCTCGGTCGCCGGCACCCTCGACTCGATCAGCGACATGACCCGCTCGCTCATGTCGCCGTACAGCGCGTAGTTCGACGAGAACGCCACGACCCCATGCCGTCGCAGCCGCTCCTTCACCTGAAAGTACGGCTCGCCCATCTTGACGAACGGCTTGGCGTCATACGACCGGGCGATCACGCAACCGTCGTTGTTGCTCAGCACCACGATCGGCGTCTTGGCCAGGTCCGGCCGAAACACCCGCTCGCAGCTGGCATAGAAGGCGTTGCAGTCGATCAGCGCGAACACCTGATCACTGCGCATGGTCGCGCACGCTGTAACGAACCACACCCCAGATCACCAGCTCATCACCCTCCATCACGTACCTCGGCGGATACGCCGGGTTCTCCGACTGCAGGATCACCGCACCGTTGCGTTTATGCAGCCGCTTGCACACCGGCTCTGCATTGATCGCGGCGATCACG
Source organism: Pseudomonas reidholzensis (assembly GCF_900536025.1). Classification (GTDB taxonomy): domain Bacteria; phylum Pseudomonadota; class Gammaproteobacteria; order Pseudomonadales; family Pseudomonadaceae; genus Aquipseudomonas; species Aquipseudomonas reidholzensis. The sequence continues at coordinate 316,959 of NZ_UNOZ01000013.1, read as the reverse complement.
ATATCGCCGTGCTCGGCCTCATGGCTGCGGTCTACGATAAGCAGGTCGCCAGAGTAGATCCCCGCGCCCTGCATGCTGTCGCCCTCTACCTGAACCAGGTACACATGGGGCGCACGCAGGTCGAACAGCTCGTCGAGGGAGATGTGCCGCTCCATGTGGTCAGCCGCCGGCGACGGGAAGCCCGCCGGCACGCGGAACGCGTACACGGGCAGTAGCGTGGGGCCGCCCGTCGGCGTACCGATGAGGGTGATGGTCATGGGAAACGATCCAATGGAAACTGTATATACGTACAGTTAACTGTCAGATCGTTCCTACGTCAATGCGCAGCTGCCTGGCAGCCGACAGACGCTCGAGGTGAATCATGTGTGGGCGGTACTCGATCTATGAGGGGATGGACCACTACCTCAAGCAACTCTCGCTTGATCTGGTGGTGATCAATGGCTACGACGATGAGCGCATCAACAAGTACAACGTCGCCCCCAGCACCCGCGTCGAGCTGATACGGCCGGTCTACGGAGGGGTGAGCGTGGACCGGGTGAAATGGGGATGGTCACCGTTCTGGGCGAAGGGCAAACGCCCCGACCCGATCAATGCGCGGGCCGAAACGGTGATGAGCGGGAAGTTCTTCCAGTCGCTGTGGCCGGGCGGCCGCGCCTTGGCACCGGCCAACGGATGGTTCGAGTGGGTCCCGGACCCCGCCGACCCGAAGCGCAAGCAGCCCTACTACATTCGGGCTGCGGACGCTGGGCCGCTGTATTTCGCGGCGCTGGCCGAAGTGCATTCAGGCCTGCAGGTGGACGAGCGAGACGGGTTCGTCATCATCACCGCGGCGGCGGACCAAGGGCTGGTGGACATCCACGACCGCAAGCCACTGGTGCTTGGCGCCGAACTCGCCCGCGAATGGATTGACCCCCGGACCTCGACGGCGCGCGCGGCGGAGATCGTTCAGGCGGGCTGCAGGCCGGCCGCCGAATTCACGTGGTACCCCGTCAGCAAGCAGGTCGGCAATGTCCGCAACCAAGGGGCGGAATTGATAGCTCCGCTGCCTTCGACATAAGACCCCCTGATGACCGGCCACTCGCTGTAACGCTCCGGCACTTTGACACTTGTACAAAGTGTCGTACCATGTTCCACATGACAGATGCCGAGCCGTGGACGGCCTAAGCCAAGTCTGTCTGGATGCTTTGAAAAACTGACCACTTTCAAAGCCAACGCATCCTTGTGCGCTAGCTGAAGTGAAGAGCGCACGCCATCCACTGAGTAAGTGGTAGGAAATCAAGCCATGCAAATACTCACCTTTAGCGAAGCCCGAGCCGGACTGAAGCAAGCAATGGACGACGTGTGCCGGGACCATGAGCCCACCGTCATCACCCGTCAGCGCGGCGAGCACGTAGTGCTGCTCTCATTGGAAGACTTCAACGCGATGAACGAGACGATGTACCTGCTGGGTACCGCCTCGAACGCTTCGCGACTTCGCGAATCCATTGCGCAGCACAAGACCGGGGCGACGTTCTCGAAGGATATCCCCATCGATGTCTCAGAAGACAAAGCTGCAGAATAAGAAAGCCGCCACCGAGAACGCTCAGGTATCGTTTACAACGATAGGCTGGGAGGATTTCGAGCACTGGCGCGCCAGCGATACCAAGATCCACGCCGAAATCTGCCGACTGATTGGGGAATGCATGCGCACCCCTTTCGAAGGCCTGGGCAAGCCGGAACCGCTGAAAGGGGATCTGTCGGGCTACTGGTCACGGCGTATAACCAAGGAACACCGGTTCGTGTATTACTTCAGCGCGGGAATGCTCACGGTGATTGCCTGCCGGTATCATTACTGAAGCCTGCGTTTACCCCCTCTCCCCGGACAACTCCCGCAGCTGGCGGTGATGCCGCTGCTGCGCGGCATAGGCCACCTGCGGCCACAGGCTCACGGTCTCCCCCGGCAGGCACTGGGCAAGCCGCGCCACCGCCAGCGGGCTCAAGGCGCCCAGGCGAGGATAGCCGCCAATGGTCTGGCGATCGTTGAGCAATATGATCGGCTGGCCATCAGGCGGCACCTGTACAGCGCCCAACGGAATACCCTCGGACACCAGCCCCGGGCCTTCGTAGCGTAGCGCTGTACCGGTCAGGCGCAGGCCCATGCGGTCGCTGCGGGTGTCCACGGTCCAGGCCTGGTTGAAGGCATCGAACAGGCTCTGGCCACTGAAACCGCCCGCCTGGGCGCCCAGAATCAGCTCCAGCCGCGCCGGTGCGCGCAGGTCCGGGATCAGCGCCGGCGGCACCGCGCGCACCGCGCCTGCTTCGCCCTGCCACGCCAGCCGGTCGTCGACCTGCAGCCCGCTGCCACGACTGTCCAGGCCACCGACGCCCTCGCGGGCAACCGTGGCACAGCTACCGGCCAGCAACGGCGCGCACACGCCGCCCGGCACTGCCAGGTAGGCCCGCGCGCCCAGCCGGGGGCTGGCAAAACACAAACGTTGCCCGGCGCGCACCTTGAACGGCCGCCACACCTCCAGTAACTGGTCATCCAGGGTAGCGCCCAGGTCGGCGCCGGCCAGCGCCAGCCAGCCTTCACCTTCACAGCGCACGTGCAGGCCGCCGAGGGTGACCTCGACCACCGCCGCATCCAGGCGGTTGCCCAGCATCCAGTTGGCCCAGTGCTGGGCCAGCCAGTCCAGGGCGCCGCCCTGGGTCAGGCCCAGGTGGCGCACGCCGAAACGTCCGCCGTCCTGCACGCTGGCCTGGGGCCCGGCCTTTTCCACGATCAATGCGCTCATGCCTGTGCCTCCATGGGCGTGTCATCGCCACCCAGGCGAAGAAATTCGTCGCGTTGCACCGGCACGAAGCGCACCCGGTCGCCGGGGTGCAGCAGGCTGAAGCCTTCCAGGGCCGGGTCGAACAGGCGCGCTGGACTGCGCCCGATCAGGTTCCAGCCGCCGGGCGAAACCGCCGGGTAGATCGCCGTCTGCCGCTCGGCGATGCCGACGCTGCCCGCCGCCACCCGCTGGCGTGGCGTGGCCAGGCGCGGGCTGGCCAGCCGCGGGTCGACCAGCCCCATGAAGCCAAAACCCGGAGCAAAGCCCAGGGCGAACACCGAGTAGGCGCGGCCGCTGTGCAAGGCGATCACCTCGTCCACGGGCAACCCGCGCTGGCCGGCCAAGGCCTCGAGGTCGGGGCCGACGCTGGGGTGGTACCAGACTGGCAAGGCCAGCTCACGGCCACCACCGGTAGCCGCCGGCTCAAGCCCGACCAGCGCCTGCTCGCACAACGCACGCGCCTGGGCGTCATCCAGCTGGGCCAGGTCGTACTGCAGCATCAGCGTGGTGTAGGACGGCACCAGCTCTACCAGGGCCCCGGCGAACACGCCGCGCAGGCGCTCGGCCGCCGCCAGCAGCCAGGGTACGTTGGCCTCGTCGATCACCTCGAACAGGCGCAGGGTCAGGCAGTCGATGGCCGCGACTTCGATACGCGCTTTCATGCCGCCAAGCCATCCAGCGCCTGGCGGATCTGCCGCACGGCCGCCACCGACGCCGGGTTGTCGCCGTGCACGCACAGGGTGTCCACGTGCAGGCGCAGGGCGCTGCCGTCACGGGTGACCAGCGGCTCGCCACGGGCCAGGCCCAACGCCTGGGCGACCACCTGGGCGGGGTCATGGTGCACGGCGCCGGGCAGGCGTCGGCTGACCAGTTGCCCGTCAGGCTCGTAAGCGCGGTCGGCGAAGGCCTCGAACCACAACCGCAGGCCCAGCTCATCGGCCAGGGCCTGGCTGGCGCGGGTGTCGGCCGTGGCCATCAGCATCAGCGGCAGCTGTGGGTCGTAGGCGTGCACGGCACGCATCACCGCGCCCAGGCGCACCGGGTCGGCCATCATGTCGTTGTAGAGCGCGCCGTGGGGTTTGACGTACTGCACCCGGCTACCCTCGGCGCGGCACATCGCATCCAGGGCGCCGATCTGGTACAGCACCAGGTCTTCGATTTCCTGTACCGAGCAGGCCATGCTGCGGCGGCCAAACCCCACCAGGTCGGGGTATGCGGGGTGGGCGCCGATGCGCACTTGATGGCTGACCGCCAGCGCCACGGTGCGGCGCATGGTGCCAGGGTCACCGGCGTGGAACCCGCAGGCAATATTCGCGCAGTCGATCAACGGCATCACCTCCGCGTCCAACCCCATGGACCAGGCGCCGAAGCTTTCGCCGATATCGCAGTTGAGCAAGGGACGTTTCATGGGGGACTCCGCAGGTGGCTGATGGGCAAATTGTTCACACGCCGGCCACGCAGGGTCCAACGGATTATTCGCGGTACAGGTGATAAGTAAAGTCGATCACCCTTATGATGACGTCTCGCCCGCCGGAAGCCGCCGCCATGAACCTCAAGTTTCTCGAAACCTTCATTTGGGTCGCGCGCCTGGGCAGCTTTCGGCTGGCGGCGCAGAAGCTGTTCAGCACCCAGGCGGCGGTGTCCAACCGGATCGCCGCCCTGGAGGACGAACTGGGCGTGCGGCTGTTCGAGCGCGATGCCCGTGGCGCCACCGTGACCCCGCGCGGCCAGGCCCTGCTCAGCTACGCGGAGCAGGTGCTGGACAGCACCCAGGCGCTCCGTCAGGCGGTGGACGCCGGCCATCCGGGGCGCGTGCGGGTGGGCGTGATGGAGAGCGTGATCCACACCTGGCTGGGCCCTTTCATCCAGCGCATCGACGCCCTGCGCCCCGGCCTGGAGCTGGACCTGCAAGCCGATACCGCGCGCAACCTGGCCGAGCAGCTGCGCCGCGGCCAGCTGGACCTGATCCTGCAGACCGACCCGCTACCGGACGAAGGCCTGCGCAACGCCCACCTGGCCAGCTACCCCACGGCCTGGCTGGCGCGCACCGACAGCGCCCATCAGGCCGACAGCCTGGCCGAGCTGGCCAGCCAGCGGCTGATCACCTTTTCCCGTCACTCGCGCCCCCACCAGGACCTGCTCGGCCTGCTGCACGCCCACGACTTGCGCGCACCGCGGCTGTGCTGCATCAACTCGGTGGCCGCCATGGAACGGCTGTTGGCCGAAGACTTCGGCATCGCCGCCCTGCCCCCGGCGCTGGTCAATGCCGCACTGGCCAGCGGCACGCTGCAATGCCTGGACGTGCAACCGGCCCCGGCGGACCTGGAGATGTTCGCCAGTTGGCGTGCCGGGGTCGGCCTGGAGACCGTGGAAAGCCTGGTGGCGCTGGCGCGCGAGGCTGCCGCCGAACACGCCCGCGACCTGCCCCAAGGCCAGGTGCACCTGCGCTGAGCGGCGCACCATCAGGTAACACCGCGTCACCCTCTTGCCCCAGTGTGATACACACCCCGCGCTCGACCACGTCGCACACCCCTTCCTCTAGTACGCCTCGAATTCGCTGATTTTTGCCTGTTGGCACGAGTATTGATTACGCACTCCTCAAGGATTGTTGAACAATCATCTCTCAGCGGAGCTATCTGATGTCCAGACGTGTCAGCCTTACCCGTTCGCTTCTCACCCTGTCGCTGCTCGCCGCCGCTCACGCCCAGGCCGACGAGGCGACCCTGCAGCCGCAACGCCTGAGCATCGGCTCGGACCTCACCTACCCGCCGTACACCTACCGTGAGCAAGGCAAACCCGCCGGCTTCGACCCGGCATTCATGACCCTGCTGGGCGGCCACCTGAAGTTGCAGCCGCAGTTCGTCGACACCCGCTTCGCCAACCTGGTGATGGGCGTCAATGCGCGGCGCTTCGACCTGGTGGCCTCGGCGCTGTACGTGACACCCGAACGCGCCGCCCAGGTCGACTTCCTGCCCTACCTCAAGAGCGGCGCCTCGCTGATGGTGCGCAGCGACGACAGCTTCCGCCCGCAGCAGCCGCAGGACCTGTGCGGCAAGCGCGTGGCCTCGATCAAGGGCGGCTCGTGGATCCCCAAGCTGGCGGCCCTGTCGAAAGACTACTGCCAGGCCAACGGCCAGGCGCCGATCGATTCGCGTGAGTTCCCCACCTCGCCGGAAGCCGCCCAGGCGTTGCTGGCCAAGGCCGTCGACGTGCAGTTCGAAGACGCCGCGGTGGCGCGCATCACCACCGACAAGCTCAAGGGCCGAGTGACGATCAGCTCCAGCACGCTGATCTACCCCGTGGTCATCGGCCTGGCGGTACGCAAGGGCAATGAAGCCCTGCTCGGCGAACTGCGCCAAGGCTTCAGCGCCATGAAGCAGAGCGGCGAATACCAGGCCCTGCTGACCCAGTACAACCTGGGCGAACCCAGCGCCGCCGAGATCGCCCAGGCCCTGGGCCAGAACCCGCAAGCCGCGCAGTAAACGGGAGTAACCCCCATGCAATTCGATTGGCATTACGCCGTCAGCCTGCTGGCCAACGGCGACTTCTGGAAGGCCGTGGGCACAGTGGTGCAACTGAGCCTGGAGACGTGGGTACTGGGCATCGTGCTGGGCTTTGTCCTGGCCCTGGCCCGGCAATCGCCGCGGCGCAGCCTCAACCGCGCCGCCGCCTTGTACATCTGGTTCTTCCGCAGCCTGCCGCTGCTGGTGCTGCTGATTTTCGTCTACAACCTGCCGCAGGTATTCCCCGCCACCAGCGTGCTGTTGTCCAACCCCTATGCCGCCGGGCTGATCGCCCTGGTGCTGAGCGAGGCGGCCTACATCGCCGAGATCCACCGGGGTGGCTTGCTGGCGGTGCACAAGGGCCAGCTGGAAGCCGGCAAGGCGCTGGGCATCCGCTACAGCGGCGTGCAGCGCCTGATCGTCATTCCCCAGGCACTGCGGGTGGCGCTGCCGACCCTGGCCAACGAATACATCACCATCGTCAAACTGACCTCGCTGGTGTCGGTGATCTCGCTGTCGGAGATCCTGCTGGTGGGCCAGCAGCTCTACACGCAGAACTTCCTGGTGATGGAAACCATGCTCGCGGTCGCCTTCTACTACGTGCTGATCGTCACGGTGTTCAGCTACCTGCTGCGCCGCCTCGAGCGCCACCTGGATGTCAGCCAGCGCACGCCCCGCGCGGTCGCCGACAGTGCCAGCAGCGGCGCTGCACCCGAGCCAGCGACGCCGGCACGCCAGGGCGAGCACGCACTGCGAGTGCGTGGCGCGCGCAAGCACTATGGCCCGCTGGAAGTGCTCAAGGGCATCGACCTGGACGTGCGCTTCGGCGAGGTGGTGTCGATCATCGGCCCGTCGGGCTCGGGCAAGACCACCCTGATCCGCACCCTCAACGGCCTGGAAGGCCTGGACGCCGGCACGGTGGAACTGTGCGGCGCGCCGTTCCTGCGCGGCAGCGGCGAGCCCGAGGGCAGCCTGGGGCCGCGGGTGCACATGGCGGGCATCGTCCAGGTCGGCATGGTGTTCCAGGGCTTCAACCTGTTCCCGCACAAGACCGTGCTCGACAACGTACTGCTCGCGCCGCGCCATCACGGCCACGCCGCTGACAGCGAGCTGCGCGCCCTGGGCCTGGCCCTGCTGAGCAAGGTCGGCCTGCGCGAGCACGCCGGCAAGTACCCGCACCAGCTGTCCGGCGGCCAGCAGCAGCGCGTGGCCATCGCCCGGGCGCTGGCCATGCGCCCGCAAGTGATGCTGTTCGACGAACCCACCTCGGCACTGGACCCGGAGCTGGTGGGCGACGTGCTCAAGGTCATCGAGGACCTGGCCCGCGACGACATGACCATGATCATCGTCACCCACGAAATGAAGTTCGCCTTCCAGGTCTCCGACCGCGTGGTGTTCATGGAGGCCGGGCAGATCGTCCAGGCCGGCGCGCCCCGCGAACTGCTGGACAACCGTAGCGAACGCATGGGCCGTTTCCTCAAGGATGTGCAACTGGCATGAGCAACCTACCTCCCCAACACGCCAGCGAAGGCCTGTCCCTGGCCGACCAGGTGGCCCACGAGCTGCGCGAAGATATCATCGGCGGCCGCCTGCTGTCGGGCATGGCCCTGGTCGAAGCCGACCTGGTTAACCGCTACAACGCCTCGCGCAACACCGTGCGCGAGGCCCTCCACCAACTGGGCCGTGAAGGCCTGGCCACCTATGTGCGCAACAAGGGCGTGATGGTGCGCCGCCTGGGCGTGGCCGAGGTGCGCGACCTTTTTCTGGTCCGTCGCACCCTGGAGATCCAGGCCATTCTCGGCAGCAAGCCGCTGCGCGAATACCAGTCCGACCGCATGCTCGACGCCATCGAAGCCGCAGAACTGGCCCGCGACCGCGAAGACTGGCAAGCCTTCGGTACCCACAGCCTGCGCTTCCACCAGCACATCGTCGGCCTGCTGCGCAGCCCATTGCTGGATGCCTTTTTCACCAACATCGCGGCGCAGATGCGCCTGGTGTTCGCCGTCGCGCCCGACGAAGAAAACTTCCAGCGCCCCTGGCTGGAGCGCGACCATGAAATCCATGACCTGCTCGCTGCCGGCCACCGCCAGGCGGCAGCGGAAGGCATGAACCGTTACCTCGACGATTCCGAGCACGCCCTGCTCGACCTGTTGAGCCACCCTACCCGTGCATAGCCCGCGTGCAACCCAACGGAGAACCCCATGAAGCCTATCCCTCTTTCCAAGGCCCCGATTGACGCCGCACAGCGCAAGGCCATCAAGCCGGTGCTGTGCTACCCGGTCGAGACCCTGCCCCGCCCTGACATTGGCGCTTACCGCGCCGTTCGAGAAGGGCTCAAGCACGTCAGGACGGTCGTGGTGCCCGCCCGCGACGCGGCAACCTTTACCGTGCCGGCGGGCAGCTTTTTCCGCATTGTCTCGACCGAGGGGCCACAGGTCGGCGACCTCAACCTGTTCAACCAGCATGACCTGAGCGAGCGCTTCTACACGGGCAAGACCCGTGCACTGAACGGCACGCACCTGGGTGTTGGCGACCAGCTGTTCTCAAGTTTTCCCAGCCTGCGCCCGATGGCGACCATCACCCATGACACGCTCGACTGGTACGGTTTCGATGAGTTTGGCGGGTCGGTGCACGACGTGATCGGCACGCGCTGCGACCCCTACACGCACAACCTGCTCAGTGGTGGCGGTCAGTATCACCATTGCTGCCATTCGAACCTGACGCGGGCCTTGTCGGCCTCGACAGGGCTGGCACTGCATGACGCCGAACCGCATGTGCATGATGTGCTCAACGTGTTCATGTGCACCGGGTTTACCCGCGATACCGGCCAGTACTTCATGAAGGCCAGCCCGGTGCAGCCGGGCGACTATCTGGAGTTTTTTGCGGAGATCGATTTGCTGGGGTGCCTGTCCGCCTGCCCGGGAGGGGACTGCTCGGCGGAGCATTCATCCGATACGGCCAAGTGCTATCCGTTGCTGGTTGAGATCTATGAAGCGGCGCAGCGACCTGAGGGATGGGTCGCGCCGGTGGTGAGTGGTTACGATCGTACCCATGGGGTTGGGGTGTAAAAGCCAGCCCTTCCAAGGTGTTCAGAAATTGCGCTTGGCTTGAGCTCGCTGGGGCCGCTGCGCAGCCCTTTCGCGACACAAGGCCGCTCCCACAGGAGCGGCGCGGTGCAGTCATTTTTGCGTAGTGAGCAAAAATTGGGCATCACGGCATTCCTGTGGGAGCGGCCTTGTGTCGCGAAAGGGGCGCGCAGCGGCCCCGGCGATTTCACGCCGAGCGCATTTTCAGAACACCCTGAAAGGCTGGTTGTAAAAGCGAAACGCGTGTGCCGATATGAGGGGGTTTGCCGGTGATGCTGATCCGGTAGACACTCCAAGTAGATAATAGAGTCGATGTCCAGCGTATAAGGCATACCGCTGCCAGAGGCGAACATCAACTCGCCATCATCCGGCTCAGGAATCATTGCAATCTGCACCTGCAGCGTGTTCTCCCGCTGGCCCTTGGAGCAGGGGCTGCAAGCACCTAAGCACTTATCGAAACAGTGCTGGCTAGCACTGCGAACGGCGCTGGCTTTGGATGTCGTGGATCGAACGATCACCGCTAAGCAATTACGTGATGTTTTTGGCGTCACTTCATCCTGGCTGCAAAATTTGATGCATTGGCGTAACTGATGACTACCGAAACGGGGAGAAAACAAGATTCAACAGTTTTAACGAAGTGCATCCCAGTCCGCCAATAAACCACCACGCCATGCATTACTTACCTGTCGAACCTCACAGTGATATAGTCCAGTGGATGACTCGGCTACGCAGTCGCCGAATCAAAGAGATGAGTGGCTTTGTGCGTGGCGGCGGGCGGCTAGGTTTTATTCAGCTGGGTCAAAGCGGCGTATTTTGTTCCACTCCAGCACTCCCGAAAGCGGAGCTGAGTATAGTAAAGCCTTTCAGGTCGCCCCTAATTAATCAGAAAATATGGAAATTATCATGGTTGTTAAATGCGTGATTTGGGCTTTTGTTATTGGCGTTCTTTCTGGCTGCGTATCTGCTGAAAGGAATACTACTGACAAGTATCCAATTCCATTTGAGTTAAATCGAAGCTGGGGGGCTAAAGATAAGAATGGCGTTGTTGTGATCCCTCCAATCTACAAAAACGTTTTGCTGTTCAAAGGAGGCATTAGTGCTGCCAGAGTGGGGGAAAAGATAGGCTATATCGATCAGCGTGGAAAAATCGCTATACCCTTTAAATACGATAGAGGCTTGAATCTTAATAGTGGGCTCGTGGGCGTCTGCGCTGAAGGAAAATGTGGATATTTAGATGCCAAAGGAAATGTCGTCATTCCTTTTCTGTATAAGGAAATAGACTATTTCCGGCAGGAGCAGGGAAACCTGGCAGTAGTGCAAGGCGAGCGCGGCTGGGTGATTATTAATACTGCGGGGCGCGAGATAATTGGACCGACATTCGGATCAAAGCCATCTATATCTGAAGGGTTTATAGTTGCCTTTAAGGGTAAGCGAGACGGCATGATATATGACTTGAAAGGCAATCCAGTAACGCCACTAAATTATGATCAAATTGCTTATAATGTGTGGGCTGGCAGATACCTGAACGACAATCTTTTTACAGTGGCAATCGATGGTCGCTGGGGATTCATTGATAAATCTGGCAAGGTCATAATCCCTCCACGCTACGACAAGCGAGGGTTTTTCTTTGAAGGCTATGCAGACTTAGTTCGAGACGGGAAAGTTTACCGAGTGGACAAGCACGGAAAGGAAGAGTTAATGGGTGATTGGCAGCGACCAATCCCATAAGTAGTGCAATTTTCGGCTTAAGCCTTTTACACGACTATCTAGCCCCCCACCTGCAACCCTATCGGAACCTCGTGTCCCGACTTGAGGGGGTTATCGACTACGGAAAGGGTAACGTCCGATCGTAGTGATAGCCCTCGAACCCCCTCGGACTCCTAGCACCCAGCCTCACGTCGGCGGATCCACGCTTCGGCAGACTGTTTGCGCGCGAAGGCCTGCGTCTCTTGGTAGACTTGCGGCCATCACGATTGATCCGGATCTGGAACGCCTGAAACCGGTACAAAATACGCAGACCAACATGCACACGAAATCAGCCACAAACCCGCTAGACACAAGGCCTGAGCCTTCCCGCCGCTTCAGCGTTGCGCCGATGATGGATTGGGCCCACTTTTACCTTAGCCCTTGAATCACTTGGCGCGCATGGCACCATGACTACCCGCGTACCATTTTTGTACCATGGAGTCATTTTCGGATGATGGCCGGCCGCCGAAGGCGCATCACCAAGTAAAAGCTCAACCCTGCGCCTCGCCAGAGACCTACCAGGAAGACCCCATTTCATCCATTCCTATCGCTACGCCCAAACCCGTTCTCGGCCATCTGCTACCCTGAAGCTAAGCAATACTTGCAGAGAAAGCCGTGAAATGGTAATGAGTAGGCCTTTTTGGCGTTTGCTTGAGCCTGCTCTCGCACACGAGCGAATTTTACAATCGCATGCATAATCGGACCTCATCAATGTTTGACATGAAGAAAGCGTATATCTCTCAAGCTGTCTATCAAGCAGCTTACGATATCGACACAAGGATTAAGTACAAGCAGGAGCTTGCCGACGACGCTTTTGGAAGCTTTATCCAGTCTCAGTCCCATCAAACCAACCTCCCTGATGATTTCGACCCTGCCCAACCACGCTTACTCTTTCAAAACTCTCACAAGCAACTGCTAATCAGCCAGACCCTTTGCCAGCTTAATCTTGGATTTGAACCCGGCCATAAATCCTTAAGAGAACAACTCGAAATTGTTTTCACTAATGCTCGCGAAATTCACAAACGAATTCAAAAGTTCCGCAAAGACACAAACCTGAATGAGAGCGCACTTATAATCACACTGTCCCTACCATCTGCCGAATCCCGCGAAGCACTTGGAGAGTACCTTTTCAGCCACTCTATCAAGTTCCCGAAATTCGGCGAAATTGCTAGCACATCAGTAAAAGTTGGGTATTTGCATCCAAGCAACAACTTCCTCAACGTCGAAGCCGATGTTTATGAGAAGCGCGGCGGCATGGTTGAAGGCGGGCAAACAATTGACCTAATGAGTCTTCCCATCGTTGAGCAAGGCGTAGCCCTCAAAGTTGACGTAAACTCTCGCCCCAAAGCTCAAGTCGAGGGATATAAAAATAGCGGCCCAGATGAAATAATTTCCATCATCACTCAGTATTTCCCAGAAGAACTCCTTAAGCTACTAAACATAGGGGATGAACTGTGAACGACTTTTTCCAGACCATAACAACCACTGAAACTACCGCGACCCACAACTTGAAAGAGCTAGATATGCTCGCCCGGGTCACGAAAAACACATTTTCGCAAATAGTTGAAATTCAAACCATCAGGACGCAAGATTTTCTAGGCCAACTAAATGAAGTCAGAGCAAGATGGCAGAATGACCTGAGAACTCTGAATAATGTAATCAACTGGCAGCATCGAGTCCTCGACTTCAACTCGAGCTATACCGCTTACCTACTCGAGCAAATCTCTGAGGAGGAATTTGAAAAAGCAGCAGAAGCTATTGCCGTTGAGGAAATGGAGCATCCGATTAACTCTCTAGCAGTGTTAATCAAAAAGACCCTTGAATTAACTGAGATTGAGTTCTCGCCTTCTGACCTTGCGAACTTGCTTCATTGCTCAGTAGAGTCAGTGGATAAAGCCTTGAGCCTCATCCCCCGAAACCTGATTTTTAGCCAACCACAATTGCAGGAAGCAGCAAAATGAGAAAGTCGGCCATCGGCGATTCCATTGAAGGAAACGCCTTGGAGTTGCAGTGCCGTAAATTCAAAATGAACGGCCCAACAAAATCTAAATTCACCAAAGCTCTTGTATTCAACTTTAAGTTAAGCATCCATGGCTTTGCCAGGATCAGCAAGCCTCTTGGGGACACAGAAACTCAAGTATCTGATAAATCGATGATTAACGTTGGCGATGAGATTCATGGCGAAAGCATTAACGGCTTTTCATCCAAGCCAATGGGCCGAGAAGAGGTTAAGCACGCTACCAGTACGCACAAAGCCACTTTTGTTAGCACCCGTGGAAAATCTTACGCCAATGTAGAAATCGGCGTCAGGGAGTTCCTTCAAGCAATTGATAACTCCAACACACTCCCGAATTCACTGTAGCGCTCCGAACTCTAGTAGACCTTCCACAACTGGTCGACACGAGCTGTGTAGGACTTGACTCATCATTTCGCGGCGCATACCCCAATCGGGGGCGCGGGGGACGCTGCCGGATCTAACAGTTCCTCGGCCATACCTCCCATTGATCTCATCCAGGGCAGACATGAGGCGATCGCAGGTTGCCGGCTGGGAGAGCGCGAACAGATCGTCAGTGAACTCCCCTGGTTGCCGCAGATCGAGCAGCAGCACCTCGGCCTTGCTGTACCGGCACCCAGGCTGGTAGATCCGCTCCATCGCATCAATCGCCGCCCGGGTGAGCAGCAACGTATCGTTAGTCGTGTACGGCAGCTCCACCAACGCCTTGCGCGTGATGCAACCCGTTGTGGTTGAACATGCCAGTGCAGATGCTGACTCGGAGGCACTTGCACACTGAGCCCTGGGCGCGCAGCTTCTCCTCCGCACGCCCCGCGTAGGTTGCCACCGCCTGCTTGATCGGCGTCAGCTCCGACAGCCGCATGCCGAACATCCGGCTGCAGCAGATCTCCTGCTTGGGCGGCGCCGCCTCATCCAGCTCGAGGCATGTAGTGCCGGCAAGCTCTCAGGCGGTCTTCTCAACCCCCACGCTGAACTTCTGCCGAAGCATCTGCGGATCCGCCCTGGCCAAGTCCATTGCTCTGTGGATGCCCATGCTCTCCAGGTGCGCGGTCATCCGCCGGCCGATACCCCAGACCTCCTTGACGGCGGTGTTGCGGAGTACCCAGTCACGCTTGAACGACTCGCAGATGTCGACCACTCCGCCCGTCTGGGCCTGCAGCCGCTTCTCAGTGTGGTTGGCCAGCTTTGCCAGGGTCTTGGTGCGGGCGATCCCCACACCCACGGGGATGCCAGTGCAGCGCAGGACCTTGGGCCGAACTTCGCGGCCGAACTGGGTGAGGCTGTCGGGAAATCCAGTGAGGTCGGCAAAACACTCATCGATCGAGTAGACGTAGGATGCCGGCACCATCGCCTCGATCGACGAATGGCCCAATCAAAGCCCTCCAACAACGAACTGCCTTTGGTCAACACCTGGCACCACTCCAGCATCCCCTGGATTGATGACGTTGCGTCGAATCCGGAATGCAGGAAGCTCTTCACCCTCAGTCGAGCATTGGCATTACTGATGTACAGAGCAAAGCCTCCCTCTGCACAGCGCCCTCATCCGACGGTTCCCATCAGTCGGCGAAAATTAACTGTCACGCTTCAGGGGTAGCCCTCATACACAGCCAGCCTTGATGAGGACAGCTGCCAGCACCTTGGGGGCCAGGGCGAAAACGAGCCAGCAACGCTATAAATCTCTTACAAGCCTAATTTTTCTGTTAAATTAAGGAAAAGCACCGCCAGTAAAGGATCCAAACCGCATGATCGTCGACTTCAGCTTCAGAAATTTCAGGTCATTCCGAGACGATGCGATGCTGAGCCTGCACGCTGAGCATCCCAAATCCAACCTTCTGGGCAACATCACTTACCCTCTAAATGATGGCATCGCGGTGCTGAAATCGGCCGTGATCTACGGTGCGAATGCGTCTGGAAAATCAAATGTCCTTATGGCATTCAAAGCATTGCGCTGGCTGGTATCAGAGTCGGACAGCTTTAAAGAAGACAAAGAAATACGTTGCTTCGAGCCCTACTTACTCTCAGCAGAAAGTCTTGACTCTCCAATTGAATTTGAAATTGAATTCATAATCCCAGGAGATCGTCGCTACATATACGCAGTATCATTTAACAATCAAAAAATCCTGACCGAAAGCTTAGACTTCTACCCGTCGAGACTTAGAGCTAATATTTTCACTCGAAAACTAGGAGACTCCTGGGAAAACATCTCCTTTGGAAGCCACTACAAAGGCGGAATGAAGAAAATTCCTTTCTTCGACAACAATCTTTATCTCTCTAAGGCAGGAAACAACGCAGCCGCGCCGAAGATGATTAGGAATGTTTATAACTACTTCCGCAATATTTTGATTTTCGGCCTGAATCGAGAACTGCCTCTATCCGACATATATAAGAGCGATGGCGTACTGGAGCTCACTGCGAACTTCATGAGCCGGATTGATACTGGGGTCTCCAGAATTACTCGAGAGGAAATCGACCTCGGCCAGCATAAATTCCCAGTTGAAATGCCGCAAGACATCAAAGACGAGATTCTGAGACGTCACCGGTATAACTTTATCTTCCACCACGACACAGAAAATGGCGGATCCACAGCTTTCGAACAAGATCAAGAGTCTGAAGGAACCCAACAACTATTCAAGATGCTACCAGTGATTCTTAGCTCATTAAAAATGGGCTCCGTAATAATCATTGACGAGCTTGAGAGCAGCTTCCACCCGCACATCGCAGAGCTAATAATCAAGATCTTCAACTGCCCCGACCTAAATATTAATGGGGCACAGCTTATTTTTACAACGCACAACCTGGAGCTCATGAGTCCTACATTGATGCGCCGAGACCAAATCTGGTTTGCGAAGAAAAATGGCGGCGCGTCAAAAATCTACTCGCTTGATGAGTTCGATAAGAGCACAGTAACTCCCTCGAGTCCTTATGCAGCTTGGTATGCAGAGGGTAGGTTTGGGGCAATCCCTCAGGTTAATTTCCAAGCAATATCCGAGTACCTTTTGGACGAACTTGATCTCAGCAAACCAAATGTTCGCCACGAAGCTGCTACCGACGAGGAAGAATAATGCCTAAGCCTCGCCCCAACACTAACGCCCGCGTCCCTCGAAAGATGCATGTCTATTGCGAGGGCAGGAAAACCGAGCCAAACTACCTTCAATCGTATATAAACAACAAAAGCGACTCACGCCTTCGCACTGTAATACGGATTGAAGACTCAAACAAAAACACCCCTGTACAACTTGTTGAAGAAGCGATCAGAGATAAAAATAGCGGCAACAACCCCACAGGGGACGCGTACTGGGTAGTTTATGACAGGGAGTCCACTCATAAGTATTCAGATGATCTGCACGAGAAAGCCTACTCATTAGCAATCCAGAACAACGTAAACATCGCACTTTCCAACGTTTGCTTCGAGTACTGGCTTTTACTACACTTCATCAGCACTAACGCACCATACGCATCCTTTGACGACCTGATTACACAAAGCGTATTAAAAACGCACGTTAGAAAAAATACGGGCAAGGGGTATGAGAAAGGGTCGAGGGAGATCTTCCGGATTGTGCGTGAAAACATCGGAGATGCGAGAACTCGAGCACTAGCGATAAACGCTCAGACCTTGTCCACAGCACCAGCAGGAGTTACAAGGCCGTACAAGCTCAATCCATATACAGGAATTCCACTTTTATTGGATGCTATCGACTCATTCCCCGGTTAGTCCCATGAGGCTTTTGCAATAGCTCTTCATCTGGTGCCTCACCAGTGCCTAACCCCACAAAATCCAGTTCTGTTGGAGCACGAAAAGGCGCTCAAGCCCACGCCACCGGTCCTTGAGCGCCTTTTTACGTTCTGATACCACTGCATGCATTGGCATAGATTCGCGTAGAGCGGCCTACGATTTGCCCCATTAGTGCCCCACTGCTGCAATTAGTGCTGTGGACCTGAGGGGTGCCCGAGGACTTGCAGGTTGTGATCCGCAATCGCCTGAAATAGAAATTCGGCCAAGACGCGTAGACCCTCGAGCTCCGGTTCCGCACAGCCTGAGGCCTGCGCCTCTTGATATCGCCTCATCGCACAAACGGCTTCCAGCATCCGACGGTCGTCGGGCAGGATCATGTCCGTTAATCCCTTTGCCATTCTTTCAACTCCGCAACCGCGCTAAAGCATTGATTCTAGCCTATTGAGCTACAGGGATTTGAACCCGCCGGCGGTGGAGTGGCGCCGTCACAGGCCAGATTTAAGGGGTTGCCAGCTTGCTCATATGGCCCATGGCGACTTCTCGCGGCCCAGATCCCCCCCAAAATCTACCCTAAGGCTCGTAGGCTCCGTGACCGCTAGAACAGCTGCTCAAGGCCCTCAGGCTGCCAGTTCATGATCACCAACTCGCCCGTGACGTCAGCCTTACCGTGCCGCTGATTGGCCGTGGTGTAACGGATGTCGACGCATTCGAAGTGAAAGCCGTCGAAGGCTCGTCGGATGTCCGGGTGGTCGTTGATGCTCACCATCACCTTGCCCTTGCACCGGCGCATGAACTCGGCCATGCGCTCGTACTCCTCGAACGGGAAATCGACGCCGTAGCCGGCGGTCTGCCAGTAAGGCGGGTCCATGTAGAAGAACGTGTGCGCTCGATCGTAGCGCTCCGCACAGTCGAGCCAAGAGAGGTTTTCGACGTAGGTGCCGGCAAGGCGCTGCCACGCTGCTGATAGGTTCTCCTCAATACGCAGGAGGTTGATCGCCGGCCCGGTTGTAGCGGTACCAAAGGTCTGACTGGTGATCTTGCCACCGAAGGCATGCTGCTGCAGGTAGAAGAACCTGGCAGCGCGCTGGATGTCGGTAAGCGTTTCAGGGCGGGTCATCTTCTGCCACTCAAAGATCTGGCGCGAGCTGAGTGCCCATTTGAACTGGCGCACGAATTCCTCGAGGTGGTTCTGCACAACACGATAGAGCGTGACCAGGTCACCGTTGAGGTCGTTCAGCACCTCCACGGGGGCCGCCTGGGGGCGCATGAAGAACAACGCGGCACCGCCGGCGAAGACTTCGACATAGCATTCATGAGGGGGAAAGAGGGGGATCAAGCGATCGGCCAGGCGGCGTTTGCCACCCATCCAGGGAATGATTGGAGAGGTCATAGGTTAGCAAGTCTTTACTGTATGGATAAACAGGTGTTAGGCTCACCGCGCTTTGTGCACGGAGCAAGAGCCTCGGCTGGACTTGCAGGAAGGGTCTGCGGGTTCGGCGGGCCGGCGAGGTGTTGACGCACCTCACCGGCTCGCTCTTTTTCAACGGGTCACTTCGCGCACGTAGGCCTGACAGGCCTTGAGCGCGATCAGTCCTCGATCGCCTTCGTCGGTGATGGCGATAATTCGCTGAGCATGCGCTGGGTCAAGGTCGGCTCGTACGACTCCATGTACCACGCCTGCGGTGCTGGTGGCGGTTGGCACCCCACAGCCACAACCCTCGACTGAGGTAGCGGCGAGGACGACTGACAGCCGCAGATCAGCAGTAGCGAGCCTGTCACGCAGGCGATCTTGAGTTTTTTTAGCATCGCTCATCTCCTTCCAGTGGGTGCCCGCAGTGGACTCCAAACGATCTTCCAGGCCGCGACGGTGCTCCTGTTCTTCAGCCTGCCACTTGATCACCGCCGCAGCTGCGTCTTCACGCTCGAGCCGATATTCGCCGGCCTGATCAGCGAGCGCCTTTCCGTAGTGGTTGTCCTGCCAAAGCCATGCGCCACGGGCGCCGAAGTAAGCGCCAAGCAACAGCGCGAGGACAGCTACACGCCAACCCAGCGCGTTCACTGCAGCACCTCGAGCGCTCGCTTGTAGAGGGCCATACGGTCATCCAGCCCATTGGTGCCACCGTTGATACGCTTGGTGATCGCCAGGATGTCGCCCTTGTCGGCGAGAGAGT
The DNA here is from genome assembly GCF_900536025.1 of Pseudomonas reidholzensis. Classification (GTDB taxonomy): domain Bacteria; phylum Pseudomonadota; class Gammaproteobacteria; order Pseudomonadales; family Pseudomonadaceae; genus Aquipseudomonas; species Aquipseudomonas reidholzensis. Next base: position 297,893 of record NZ_UNOZ01000013.1, on the reverse strand, counting down.
TCAACCCTGCGCGCTGCCAGAACCAGCCGGCGGACAGCGACGCATACACAGGCTGCTCGAGCAGCTCAGGGGTGTTGAGGAGACGACTGTCGCCAAACAGCGCCTCGCTGCACGCCTCATAGTTCGCACGACCGGTAACCTGGATAAGCCCCCGGCCGCGATACAGCTGCCCATCACCATCCGCGTCAGGAGTATTGCCCAGGCGCTGAGCCAAGCGCCCGGTGTCGTACTTGGCCAGGTAGGCATCATTGCCAAGTTCCCGCACATAGCGCAGCTGGCCGGATTCATGGCCGAGCTGGGCGATGAACGCCGCCATGCGCAGCCGGGTGATGATGGCGTACTTGCCCATGGTGGCATTGAGGCCCGGAATGAAAACGCCGGCTTTAGCGCCGGCGTTTGGGAGGATCTGCAGCAGTTGCTTTTCGGTGATAGCCATTACGAGATGTCCTTGAACAGGTTGATTTCAAACGTCATGCCGGCCCACTGCCGGGAAAGGTCTCCGGTGTAGTCCTCGGCCCAGTCCTTCGGCTCACCCTTGAAGCCGATCTGCACGACCACGGCGCGAGTCGCCGACCACTGCCACACGCCGTAGAACCCGTAGTAGCGCCGGCCGGTCTGCTTGTGAGTGGCCAGCAGGAAGCGGCGACCACCCTCGCCCGGGCGATCCTCGACGTTCTCGTCACCCCAGTAGCGGTAATCGCATTCCGTTACGGGGCAGCCCAGTAACGGCGCGAACCGCATGTTGTTGGCGGGGTTGCGCAGGGCCAGCCACCAGAGCTTGGAAAACCAGTGATAGGCGCCGAGGCCAAACGGGGCATTCAGGTGCCACCAGCCGCGCTTGTCGCCCAGTGCGCCGTCGCGGTCGTTCGACCAGAGCCACGCCCAATCGGGCAGCGTGACCAGCTGCCAGTCACCAGGGGCTTGCGTGAAGAGCACGGCGGGGCCGCTGGGCCGCGCGAGCGGCAGCGCCAAGGGCACCACCAGGGCGCCAACGAGGATCAGCAGCACGCGGACAGGGAAAAGCAGCAGCCATTGACCGGCCGCCCGTAACAGATGGGGGAACATAGAGACCTCTCAGAGGGGTTGGGGTGGGGTTACAGCTGCTCGACCTTGAGCGGCTTTCCTGCCTTCTTCGTTTTCTTGCCGGCGGCCTTGGCCTTGCCTTTCTTGCCGCCGTTGCACTCGACCGCCGTGGTCCAGCCGGACGGGGTAAAGACCTGCTCGACGCTGTCCACCAGGTACTCGCCATCCAGCCCCGACTTGAAGCCCTGGGCGTCGATCCGGCGCTCGGCAAACAGGTCGGTACGCCCGGCCATTTCCAGGCGCACGGCGGCGGTGCTGCGGTTGAATGCGGCCAGACGGGCCTTGGCGGCCTGCTTGGCGGCTGATTGGTTGGGGTAGATATGTCGGTCGGTATGGACGCCCGGCAGGCCATCGGGCGCATCGTCGTTGCCCAGCTCGATCACCTGCATGGCGCCGGTCTTCGGGTCCTGGTGCTTGGTCTTGACCGCTTGCTGGGTGCCGCGATCACCAAGGCGGAACGAGTACCGGCTAACGTCCGCGCGACTGATCGTGAGCTTGGGCAGCGTCTTGCCGCTCGCGCTCTCGTTGCCCTCCCTGGGCATCACCAGCAGCTTGCCCTCGGCCACCTTGGCCGTGCAGTCGTACTGCTTGGCCAGGCGCGTGACAAAGTTAAAGTCCGACTCGTTGTTTTGATCGATCCGCGGCACCTTGGTCTGCACCGAACAGACCGGGGTCCAGCCGTTGCGGGCGGCCACGTCGCGGACGATCTGCGCAAGCGGCACGCCCTCCCAGCTGCCGCTGCGCGTGGTCTTGCCGCTGCCGCGCATGTCGCTGGCCTTGCCGCGAATGCTGATGGTGTCCGGCGGGCCGGTCACCGACACCTCGTCAACGGTGTAACTCCCCAGGCGCGCCAGGGCCTGCTCGGAATAGCCCATATAGACCTCGATCTTGGCGCCGCGCACCGGCAGCGTCACCGCCTGGTCGCGGTCGTCAATGCGCAGCTCGAACTCGTCAGAGTCCATGCCGGGCTTGTCCGAGGTGCGCAGCAGCAACAGGCGGTCATTGATCAGCGCCGTGATGTCCTTTTTATCGGCGACGATGCGAAAGGTGGGCTTCATGCGTTGCTCCAGAAATGAAAAACCCCACACTCGGCGGGGTTCGTTACGCGTAACGCGGGATCAATCCCACAACATGACCTGCTCGGTTTCAGCGGTCGGCAGATCCGGGAAGCGGATAATCAGGCCAGCCCGGTATGGCTGAGCCTCATCCGACAGCCCTTGGTTGGCCTCCAGCACCGCCTCCACGGTGCCGCTCAAGTGGCCGTAGTAGTGGTTGCACAGGGTGTCGAGCAGATCCCCGTCAGACGTCCTGCAGGTCATTGCCATAGCTCACGAATTCCAAAGAGAACCCTTGTTTGCGGGGGATGCCGCCGGCGAGCAAGGCCGACTGGTCCTCGTCCACACTGAGCAAGCACCAGGTGCCGAGGACTTCGCCGAAACCGGTGGTCAACGTCAGCGGCTGCAGGCGACGGCCGATGGTTCGCAGGGTGTTCAGCTGGCCCAGTCCGCCCTTGAAGAGCGGGAAAATGGCCCCCTTGATGGTCAGCTTGTCCTCGCCCTGCCCCACGGCCTGCTGCGCGATATCGCGCGTCAGGCGCTCTTGGCCAGCCCAGCGGAACGCCGTCTGCCGGCGCAGCTCGTCAAAGGCCGCCGTATCCAGGTTGAAGTAGTACGGCTGCAGCTTGGGGTCCAGGGGCTGCATGATCAGCAGGTGCGGGAACGGCTTCACCGCCTCGGCCGCCGGCGTGGCGTCCGGGGCAAACGCGCCGGTCGGCAGGATGTTGCCCAGGGACGGGCTGATCTTGCCGGCGATGCGATTGATGGCCGTAGCGGCCTTGGCCGCCTGCTCCTTCATTGCGCCGATTCGTTCCTGCACCTGGCTGGCCGCCGTAACGGCCCGACTGTACGTCGCCGCCACCTGCCCCACGGCCGACTGCGCCGCGTTGATGGCACGCATGGAACGCTGCAGCTTGGCGCCGATGGCGGGACCGACGAAGGGCAAGCCCTCCAGCTCGGCCGCCGCGCCGGTCATATCGCTGACGGCGCCGTTGAGCGGACCCAGCATGCCGTCGAGACTGGTACGGCCAGCCTCCCCCGCCGCGACCAGCGACGCCAGCGCCGACCCCAATGATTCCATGTAGGCCATGGCACCTCCTTAGACGTGTGGTGCGTCAAACAGCTGGGTTGAGGCCATACGGGCGCCCTGCTCACGCTGGAACGCCTCGAACTGGCTACGCAGGTGCGGCTCCAGCTCGCGCGCCAACTGCGCAGGGTCTTTAACGTCGCCTTGCACCGTGATGCTATTGCTCGGCGAGAACGCAAACGACTGCTCGACCTTGGGCGCTTCGCCTTTCGGCGCTGCCGCCTTGGCCAGTTCCGGGGCACTGGGGCGCGGCGGCACGGCGCTGGCCATGTCGCGCACCACGTTGCCCATCGGCGGCGTGAGACCTGCCCCTGGGAACCGCACCCGGTTGGCCGTCAGTGCCGGCACCAGGAACGGGTCCTTTGAGTTCGGGTCGCGCGGGTCGTACGAAACGGCCGGCGCTGCAGCAGCGGCTGGTTGTTCCGCCGGCGGAACCAGCGGCTTGACCAGGCCCGCCCCAGGGAACCCCACCTTGTTGGCCGTCAGTGCCGGCACCAAGAACGGGTCCTTTGAGTTCGGGTCGCGCGGGTCATACGAAACGGCCGGCGCTGCAGCAGCGGCTGGCTGTTCCGCTGGCGGAACCAGCGGCTTGACCAGGCCCGCCCCAGGGAACCCGACCTTGTTGGCCGTCAGTGCCGGCACCAGGAATGGGTCCTTTGAGTTCGGGTCGCGCGGGTCGTACGAAATGGCCGGCGCCGGTGGTACTGCAGACGCCCCCAGGGAAACAGCAGGCGGTGCCGGCGGTTCCTCTTTCTTGGCGACCTCCGGCGGTTTCTCCGGGGCATCCTCACCGAACCAGGCCTTGCCGAGCCAGCCGCCCAGCGATTCACCCCCCATGCCGCCGATGGCCGCGCCAATGGCGCCACCAATGACGGTGCCGATCACGGGCACTACCGAGCCAATCGCCGCACCGGCCGCGCCGCCCGCGAGGGCGCCCGCCAGTCCGCCGGCAGCGCCGCCATAACCCTCGGCCTTCTCGTCTTGGGTCGTGGCGTTCAGCGCGGTGTCCACCACACCAAGGCCGGCGTCCAGCAGATTGCCGCCCGGCATGCGCTTGGCCAGCATGGTGGCGCCGCGAATGTTGCGCACGGTCTTGCCCAGGCCGCCGAGTTCGCCTGCAGCAGCTGCAGCCCCTGCGCCCGCGAGCGGCAGGCTTGGGGCCTTGACGGCCGGCCGCGCCTGGGTGGCACCGAGCGAACCGCCCCGGCGCCGCGCACGGCGACGACTGCGACGACTGCCAGTACGCTCTGCAGGGGCCGAATTAGCACCGCTGCCGCCGCCCCTGCCGAATGCCTCGGCATTGACGACAAACACGCGCTGAGGCTCGCTGCCAAGGCCTGCGCCGCCATCGTTGCTGGCAGGCATGCCCAGCATCTTGCCGAGCACGCCCAGCCCCTTGCTGCCGGCCCTGGGCAGTGCATCGCCAATATCGCCGGCACCACCACGCCCGGCGCGCCGACCCATGATCGAGCCGCGCGCGATGTTGAACGCCCCACGGCCGATCCTGGCGGCGCTGATCGCGGTGAACAGCGCACCAATGGCCACCACCGTGCCGCCGATCCCCATCACCAGCCCCGGCAGCTTGTCCGACAGGCCGGTGACGCCCTTGGCTACCCAGGTCAGGCCCTGGGCGGCGGCGTCCGTGGCCGGCCGGATAGCGTCGCCAATGCTGCGCATCGAGTCGTCAACCGACTGGGCCAGTTCAGCCCACTGCTGTGACGACGTTTCGCGGCGCTCGGCCAGGTTCTTGTCGAGGATCCCGGCCGACTCCTTGGAGTCGTTCTTGAGCTGCTCGTACAGCTCCTTGTTCTGCGAGTAGGCCGTGAGCGCGGCTTTGACCTGCATGTCGGCGAACAGGTCGCCGGTGCGCAGGGACTTCTCCAGGGCGTCGAGCGCCGCCTTGGCTTTCTCCGGGTCGACCTCGCTGCTGATCTTGGCCTTGGCGTCCTTGATCTTTTGCGCCTTCGCCGGGTCGGTCGCCTCGACGTACCTCATGGCCAAAGCCATGGACGACTCAATGCTGCTCATGCCATTTTGGATGCCGGTGTTCAGGGACGCTTGGTAATCAATGCCAACGTCCTTGTACGCCTTGACCACATCCCCGGAACCGATTTTCTCGACCCAGTTCTTGAAGTTGTTCGCCGCTTCGTCCGAGCTGCCTGCAGTCTTCATCTGCACTTGCAGCATCGAACCCAGCGACGTGACCGCATCCAGGCCGGTGCTGCCGTTCTTCTCCATGCTGGCCAGCAGCTGGGGGAACCAGCGCGCCATGTCGCTGGCCTCGAAGCTGCCCGCCTGGCCTTGGTAGGCGATTGCCTCCAGGGCCTGCTGCATGACCTTCGGATCGGTGATCTTGGCGTTTTGCTGCAGCGCCATGATCATACTGGCCGTGTCGACGCCCGACGCGCCCTGCCCCACGGCGAACTTGGCCGCCGTCGGGGCGTAGGCCATGGCCTTGTCCAGCTCCATGCCGGCGCCGACCAATTGGTTGATCAGATCCGCCACGTCATTGCGGGCCATACCGGTGTCATTGGCCGTACCGATGACGGTGCGGCTCAGTTGCACTTCCTGCGGCTTGTTGACCGCATCCGCCTTGATCGCAATGTCACGGATGATCGCTTGATAGTCCGCACTGATCTTGGTCGGGATGGCCGTAAGGCCGACGCCTACCGCCGCCGCGCCCATGTTGGACTTGAGCGAGGATTTGCCGGCAGCCATCTGCTGATGACCCTTGAGCTGCAGATCGGCGCCCTTGGCCTCGCGAGCCAGGCGCTGATACTCACGCCCCAGGCGGCCCACTTCCACGCCCTGCTTGCGCAAGGCGTCAAGGTTGCCGTCCAGCTTGCGCAGCAGCTTGTCCGCACCGGCGGCGCCGGCGTCGTGCGCCTTCTTCCACTCGTCGCGCAGCTTCATGGTTTCGCCAATGGTGCTTTTCAGCACCTTGGCCTTGTTGCCCTTGTCCTCGAGCTTTTTTATCCGGCCTTCGACCGAACTAAACGCGGCACCGACCGACGATGCGACGGCGCCGCCGATCACCAGCGATAGAGCCAGTTTGCTTGCCATCGGTTAACCCCCTAACGGCTCATTCCGTGAGCCACCAAACCACGTCCTCCCAGGGCATATCGGTGATTTCAGCGGCCGAGAAACCCAGCTCCACAGCCAGCCGTTTGGCCAGCTGCTTTTGCAGTTGCGGGTTAAAGCTCGTCGTCTTGCACCAAGCGAAAATAGCCAGTCTGCAGGCGGGTGTAGTCCTTGAGGGCCAGCCCTTCCAGGTCCTTGACGCCAACCTCGGCGAGGCTAGCGAACAAGTTCAGTTCGCGCTGTTCCTCGTCCTGGGCGCCGCCCTGGGCACTGCGGATATCGCGCACGGTCGGCGCACGCAGGGACACTGCGTCGAGCTGCACGCCATTGAGTTCGGTGAGCTTGCTCAGCCTGACAGTGACGCGGTCGCCAGCCAGAGTCAGCCAGGAAGGGATCTTGTTTACTTGTGCCATGGTGAATAGTCCTTGATTCAGAGAGAGGGGTTACAGGCCGAGGGCCGCACGTTGCGCGGCGAGCTGGTCAACGCCATTGATGACGCGCTTAATGCCGAGGGCGTCGATCTCGTAGATCACACGGCCGTCGACTTCGAGCTTGTAGTAGGTCAGCGCCACGGCATGCTTGATCTCGGCCTTGTCGCCCGACTTCCAGTCGCCCATGTCGACCTCTTTCAGGCTGCCGCGCAGGGTGACGATCACCGGGTTGATCTTGCCCTTGAGGCCCTTGAAGGCACCCCGGAAAACGCCGTTGAAGGCAGTGCCGTCAGCCAGGCCAAAGAGCTTCAGCGACTCACGGCGCACGCCGGTGGTGACAAAGCTGGCCTCTTGCTTCTCCATGCCCTGGTCCATTTCGATAGGCACGTCCATGCCGCCGGGGCGGTGCTCCTCCATTTTCAAGGTGAGCTTGGGGAGGGTCAGACTGGGGACATCGCCTTGGAAGCTGATGCCGTCGGCGAACATGTTCATGTTGGCCAGGGTTTCGGGAATCATTGCCATGTGGTGCGCTCCTTAAGCGGCGGCGTCGAGGACTTCGGTCAACCACTGGTTGGTGACCTCGACACGGAAGTTGGGGTTTTCGGCCGGCGGCACGTCGGTAAAGCGGATGTTCCAATACACCTTGCCCTGCTCCAGCTGGCTGGCAGTGTTCAGCTCGGTATCCGCGTAAACCTCGAAGTTGATGATTGCGCCCTGGTTCTTCAGGTCGCGCATGAACGCCTGCAGGCCCTCGGTTACGTCGCGGACGTAAGTCGCAGTGATCGAGCGGTCGACCGCCCACTTGTGGCCGTACAGGATCGCGTCCATGACGATATCCATCGTCCGCACGCGGGTGACGAAGGCCCATTTCGCATCGCTCGACAGCGTGCGGTTGCCCCACAGGCGGTAGCCGTCGTCGCGGATGATGGTCGCGATATTGGCGTTGTTCAGCAGGTTGGCCCGGCAGGTCTCATCGCCGTCCAGGAACTCAATCGGCCGGCCGGTACCGGTGATGCCGACGAACTCCTTGTTCGACGGCGAGGCCCAGAAGCCGTACTCGTTATCGGTCCAGGCGAACAGGCCAGCCACCCAGGCCGAGCCAGGCGCGTCGACCGTGGCGCTTGTGGTGGTATCCCAGTATTTGACGCCGGGGTCGACCATGTAGGCGCGCTTGGCGCCGAACTCGCCAGCGTAAGCCTGCACGGCCTCGTCGGTGGTGTTGGGGCCGTCGATGATCGCGATAGCGCGCAGCTTGTCCGCCAGCGCCACCAGCGCAGTACCGACCGCCTGGGTCGCACTGTGCTTGGGTGTCACCAACAGCCGCGGCTGTGCGTTGAACCGGCTTTTGCCATCGAGCAGCGCCTGCAGCCCGGTACGCTTGCCGCCCAGCAAGGTGCCGCCGATGATCGCCGAGGTCTGCTCGGCAGCGTCCTCCAGCTTGGCCACGCCACAGGCGACGATGACCGCCTTGGCGCGGGTGTAGATCGCCTGGCAGGCCTTGGTGATCGCCGAGTCAGGACCGAACGCGGCAATCGCCTCGCGCTCGCTGGTGATCAGCACCAGGTCATTGAGCTGGGCGCTGTACTTCGCGTCAGGGGTGAAGGTGTCGACCAGGCCAATGATCGAGGACGACGGCAAGGCGATGGTCCGCGCGCCGGTGTCGACGTTCGTTACGGTAACGCCGTGAAAAAAACCACTCATGTAAAGTCTCCAGAAACGAGAAGGCCCCGCAGAGCGAGGCCAGGTGGTACAGCGGAAAAGAGAACGCCCCGTCAGTGCGGGGCGTTATTGGGCGTATGTATCAAGCCAGCCGGGCGCCGGCGGCCGCTGCTGCGGATCCGGGAAGAACTCCGAAACTGGCCAGTCGCGCAGCGCCTGCAGGTAGACCAGGAATTCGTCGAACCACTCGTTTCTCAGCGTCGTCGGCCGGCCCAAATCCTGCTCATCCCGATGCCGATCGCGCAGCCACTGGCGGGCGGCAAGCTCACCGTCGCGCCATTGCCGTTCGGTGCTCTTGCGCTGCTCCAGCGTCTCGACCTTTTCGGCAAAGACGCCGTTCTCGAACAGCCAGCCGGCCCGCACCAGGTCGGAACAATGGCGCCACTTGAGGTCAGGGTGATAGCGCCCCTCAGGATCAACGTCGGTCGTCTCCAGCACCAGACCGTCCTGTATCAATGCCCACATGATCCTGCTCCTTAGTAAGTGATAAATACGCAGCCGTCTGCGCCTGGCTGGGACTGGTTACTGGTGCGGCCGCCGCCACCCATGCCGGGCTGGCTCGGGGTGGTCGAGTTACTGGTGGCAAAAATACTTTCGCCGCCCCCGCCAGCACCACCCAAGGCATAGGTGCTAGGTGCGTTTCGGAGCGCAGGGTTACCAGCTCCCAGCGACATATTGATATCGCCGCCGGCCCCAAAGCCGCCGGTCGCCCCGCTACCCGAGCTGCCGCCCGAGCCGCCCGTGGCGGAACAGAACGTACCAAAGGCCGACGCAGTGCCAGAGTTACCCGATGCACCCACAGTTGAAACCGCAGCGCCACCAGCGCCGACGGTAATGGTGATTACAGAGCCAGGCACGACGGTGCAAAGGCGTTTGCTGATGCCCCCGCCGCCACCGCCGCCAGACCCGGTCTCTTGAGAGCCAAAGCCGCCGCTACCACCAGCGCCCCGGACCTCAACATCAACCTTGTACACGCCAGCGGGCACAGTCCATTGATAGACCCCTGCCGACCTGTAATAAACCTTTGCCCGGTACGGCAAGTGCCTGTCTGTGACCACAAGCTCCCAAGCAGACCAGGCGCCCGCCGTATTCTTTGTGCGCACAAACGACAAAGGGTTGATGCTGCCGATCAACGAATCCCAACGCTGCGTAGCCATTTTGCTACTGCCACGCTCGATGTGCTCAAGCGTGCCATTAGGGATCTGCCCAACCCCGACCAGTGCTGGATACTCGGGCTTAGTACCTGTGGTGGCGGCACTGACCATGTAGAGGGCACTCACGCTAATAGCGTCAATGTCGTCTGTGAAGTTTACCGCTGAAGCGCCCCAGCCCCAGGCGCCAACCGTAAGCATCGCGCCTGGGGTTACGTCCAAGGGGCCGGTCTGTTTTGGTGTGTCTGCCCCGCTCCAGATCGGCACCCAAGTTTTCCATTGCCCGGAATCGCAACGCCGGTAGAACAGCCGATCATAAAGCCGGTCGATGAGCAGCTGAACCTCACTGCGCGAAGCGCCGTCGGTGTAGCTCATGTGCAGCACCTGCGCCCCTTGAGAGATAGCAGGGGTCACCGCCGGCAGTCCGCCCGAGGTCGTGGTGCCGACGCTATACAGGCCGCCGAATTCGATACTGTCCAGGCTGCCCGCAACGACGGGCGAGCTGCCACCAATGCCGAACAGCGCCATTGCCGCGCGCACAAAGGCCGTGCTCGCTGCCGACGTGTCATTATCAGTCGCAAGGGCTGTCGGCACCCTGGGATCGCCAGTAAACACCGGGCTGGCCAGCGGCGCCTTGAGCGCTAAAGCGTTGGTGACGGTGGCGGCAAAATTGGGATCATTACCCATTGCCACTGCCAGCTCGTTCAACGTGTCCAGGGCGCCAGGTGCGGACGAAATCAAGACAGCAATCGCGGCCTGAATAAATGCCGTGCTGGCCGCCTGCTCGGTGTTGGTCCCAGGCGGCGCCGTCGGCACTTTCGGGGTGCCGGTAAAGGTTGGGCTGGCGATGTTCGCCTTGAGGGCCAACGCTTGGTCAATCTGCGTCTTGGTGTACACGTCGGTCAGGCCATAGCCGGCGACCGTGGTCGGGTTAGTAGCAGCTACTACCCGGCCGCAGGCGTCCACCGTGACGCTGCGGTAGGTGCCAGCAGCCACACCTGTACGGCCAAAGACCCTTTCAAAGGCCAGCGCCGTGACGCCCAGGGTAATGGTGGCATCGGTCACCAACTGCCAGGCGCTATCCCCATTGAGGGCTCCCCGCTCCACCTGGACCAGCAGACCCGGCGTCACCTTGGCGCTGGTGTCTGCATCGGTGCAACGGACCCAGGCGCCGGCGGCGACCAGATACAGACCGTTATCCTTGCCGGCTACCTGATTCTTGACCAGTACCCGCGCGCCGGCTGTGAGCGCTACGCCATCGACCGTCTGCAGGCCACTGAGGGTAATCGCGGCCGTGGTGGCCGCCAAAACCGAATGCTTGAAGTCCTGCTTGGCCAGCTCCTCGGTTACCCACTCGCGGGTCGCGACCACAACGCTTGGGTCGATCTTGAGTTGCACATTGCTGGAACTGCTGACAATCATGTTCATCCGCACCACCTGGGTGCGACCAGATCCCTGACTTAGCAGAGGCTTGTAGGTCGGCGCGCAGTTGGCCACCGCCACCATGTCGCCGTCGGCGTCATACAGGGCGATTTCGCGAATCCAGCGACCGCCCACGTCGGCCGGAATGACCTGCTCGGCAACGATGATCGAACTGTCTTTATCGTCAACCTTCAGCTGATTCAGCGGCGCCCGGCGCCACTCATTCAGCAATGCCACTGCGCTAGCGGACGGCATTGGAAGGGGTGGGTTTTCCACGACGCCGGGGTTGCCGTCGCCGACGGCCATTTGAGTGATTTTCCACGGAATGCCCAAGGCATCCGCGTTGGCCTGCTTGGCGGCCCCGATATTCGTCAGGATCGCGTAAAACTGTGAATTCTGGTCAACCATGGTAAACGTCCAGATAGTCAATGGTGTGCTCGCGGCCGCCGCGACCAATCTCGCCCGTGACCTCAAGGTCGGACGCCTGCGGCGGGTACACGTCGAGTTCGTCGCCGTCGTAGACGGATGAGGCCAGGTACACGCCGCCGGTCGTTTCCAGACTGATGGCCAGGCCGGTCATATGCCGGCTGACCGGGCGGGCGTCATCGATCAGCCAAGACAGCTCCTGATAGGTTTCTTCGCTGATGCCTTCATTCGAGACGCCGACCTTGAGCGCGAAGGTGCCGGGCACGCCTTGCGGCTGGGTCTGCCACCACTCAATCACCTCGATCAGGTAGCCGAACGGCTCGACCACCCGACGCAGCGCGCCGATGGTCCCCTTGTGGGCATGGACGTAGAGCGATGAGCGGATGATTGAGCGCTTGACCTCCTCCGACCAGGTGTCGTCCCAGCGGTCCACCGACCAGGCCCAAGCGAGCTGGTACAGCAGCGCCGCCGGGCAGGTGTCGGGGTTGTACAAGGTGCGCAGGGTGATCTTTGTGCGGTCGAGCGCGGCCGAGCCAATGGCCCGCTCCAGCGGGGTGCTGTTGTTCGGCAGCAAGGCCGTCATGGCAGCACGCCCCGCGTTACGGTAACGCCAGTGCACCAAGCCGCCTGGGCATTGGTCGGCCGAATGTCGTTCCAGCCGTTGACCTCCACCCGACTCACCCCGTCGACATGCAACTGGGCGTCAATCGCGGAACGGGAGACCTCCACCCCGAGGCGCCGGCGCGGGTTTTTCCACGCCTCAAGGCGGCGTTTGGCCTCGGCCAGCACCGCCTCACCCTCCGGCCCGTTACTGGCGAGGTAGACCACAGCCTCGATCTGATACGGCAGGATCTGCGCGCTACGCAAGTTGACCCGGTCGGCGACCGGCCGCACGTCGTCGTCATTGACCTGCGCGTCGACCGTGGCCAGCAGCTCGGCGTCGGCCGTGCCGTCGCCCACCAGGCTCAACACCGTCAGGTCAACTACCGCCGGTGACGGGCTTTCAGCCGTGGCGTCAGCCACCAGCCCGGATGCGTTACGGGCGTGCAGGATGTAGCTGTTACGCGGCCCGGCCGTGGTCAGCCCCTCATACACCAGCTGCACCCGCTCGCGCAGGGCGTCGTCTTCCTCCAGCACCTCAGCGACCGGCGGAACGGCCGCCAGGTCCTCGGCCTGGACCACCAGGCGCAGCAGCCCCACGTTGGCCGCGAGCTGGTCCAGATCCTTGCCCTTGGCATACGCCAGTAGCAGCGCCTTGGCGGCGTCATTGACGCGCGCGCGGTCTTGAACCCGCCAATAAGCGATCAGCTCCAGCAGCACGACTACCGGCTCGCTCTCCAGCGCCGCCGACCAGTTCTCGGCCATGTACTCGCGGAACTGCGCCAGAGCGGCCTCATACATGACTTCAAAGTCCAAGCTCTCTAGCACTTGCGGCGCCGGAACCGCCGTCAGGTCAATCGTCATGCGCTCACCTCCAAAACCGCGCTGTCGCCCAGGTAGGCCCCGGTCAACTGCAGGGTGATTTGCCCACCCACCACGGCCACGACGCGCACCCGCTCTAGTCGCAAGCGGGGCTCCCAGCGACCAAGGGCGCGGGCGACCTCGGCCTGCACCGCACTTTTCCAACCGTCGTTAACCGGCAGGTCGACGTAGCGGCGCAGATTGCTGCCGAACTCAGGGCGCATACGGCGGCTGCCGACAGGGGTCGTCAGAATGACCTCGATGGACTGCCGCAGATGGTCCAGGCCGGACAGCGGCAGCCCCGTGCGGCGATCCATTCCGATCATGGGTTACGCCTCCAGGCGCTCGATGTCCGAACGGGCGTCCAGGTAGGCCATGGCCTCGATGTCGTCCGCGCCGATCTCCAGCCGCGCACGAAGCACTTTCAGCTCGCGGCCGTTGGCCATGAACAGCGAGCGCGAGGCGTTGAGCTTGTCGCAATAGATGACCGTCGCCGGCGCACTCTGCGCAGCGTCGTTTTTCTTGGTACTCATGGGATCCCCCAGGCATGAAAAAGCCCGCTCGAGGCGGGCTGTTAGTGTTTGTGGTTGGCCGTGTTACCGGCCGTGTCAATGATTCGAGCGCCGCCGAGAATGTCGCCCGTTACGGATAACGGCCCTTTGATCTGAACCGACCCCTTCAGCGTGATGGTCCCCGCCTGCACTGTGACCGCGCCCGACTTGGCAGTGATCATGTCGTCAGTGGCTACCACCTCGCTGCCGCCGACCTTGGTGGTGACCGTGCCACTGGGAACAGTGATGGTGTAGCTGCTGGCCTCCCAGTCGTAGACCAGTGAGCCGCCATCATCGAACCGCCAGACCTCCACATGATCGCGGTTGTCTGGCTGGCCGCCGGCATCGCCATACAGACCCGGTATGAACGTGCCCTGCGCGGGGTCACCACTAGGGCTTATCAGCGCGCCCTGCTCGTTCAGGCTCGGCGCTCGCCAGTGGCGCGCCTTGCCAGCGGCCTGGCTATGCCAGCGCACCCAGGCGCTGGTCCAGCCAGCACCGTCGGACACGCGCACGCGGGCCGCCTCCAGATCGACAGCCACCACGCGGCAACCCATCACCACGCAGGCAATCATTCGGTCGTGCTGTGCGGCTGCGTAGCTCATTCCATGGCCTCCGGCGACTGATACCCGCCCTCGTTGCCAGTGCCGCTGTCAGGATGGAAGGCGAACACCAGTGTGCCGGGCGGTTCGTTCGCCCAGGGCCACTCTTCTACGCCGAGGTAGATGATCTGTGTCCACTCGACTACCCAGACCGCATACGCATCGAGCTCAGGCCGCGTCCAGTCCCGCTCAGCTCGCACAAACTGGGAAGGCTCAACCGGCAGGCCCCATGTCTGGATTCGCAGCAGTACAGCCAGTTGAGCCGCGACGAATGCCGCGATGTGCAGGCAGTTGTCTTCCTCCGCCCCCACGATGACCCGCGCCTCAAAACGAGCCTCGACCGCCGTCTCACCGGTACCAGGATCCTTGTCCGCGTCGTCAAAGCCAGCCAGCTCAATGACTACCGCGGGAGGGGGGACCACCTCGATCCCTGAAGGCATCGTGCCGACGTAGGCTAAGCCGGGGATAGCCTCCCTGATGTGCTCCTCGATCGCGGCGTACACCTGACTGAGGGGAATTTGATCATCAGTCATGCTGTTCTCCGTAGGTACTTGTGCAGCTCATAGTTCAGCTCTTGCGCCATCACTTCCTGCAGGCGCTGGTGGGCGCGAGCGGTCCAGGCCTCGAAGTGAGGTCGGACGTCATCCAGAGATATCTTTGCCTTGGCCAGCGGGAACCGGCTGTCATTTTCCGAGACCCAGCCGCTGCGATGACCGCCCCCTCCAGAGACCTCGCTGTCCGGGTAGTCACCTGCGTCGAAGTGTTTGCTCGCTGTGCGTATCCATATATCCAGTGAGCCGCCATAAACACGCTTGAAGAACGCGCCCTGGTAGCGCCGCCCGGCTACCGACACACCAGATCGGCTCTGCCGCGGCCGACCCGCGCGACTGGCCTCAATCGGATTGATGCCGAACCACAGCTTGCCCTGGCCGTTGCTGCCCATGGGGAACGCCTTGAGGCGCTGCCTCACCGCCCCGATGGCGATCCGTTCCTGTCGCCCCACTTCGCGGGCAACGTGCGTGCGCAGCCAGCGAAGGGTCTTGTTGATCGCTCGTCGCTGAGCGGCGATGACCGCCTTGGGCACCAGCTTGGCGAAGTCTTGAAACCCTTTCATGTCCTCTGGGCTGACCTGCAGGGAGATGATCCCCGCAGCGGCGGACTGTTTGTGGTAGCTGCCGACGCTCATGGCGATTTCCTCAGTACCAGCGTGACCAGGCCATCACCACCCGGCTCGATGTTGGTGATGGTGTAATTGCCCCCGCCGTCCTCGGGGGGCATGTCGATAACCACCTTCTGCTTGGCCTCGACACCCACGTTGTCACCTACACGGATGACCAGGTGCGGCTCTCGCAGGGCCGTTCGGATCTGGCCGAGCTTGGGCTGCAGCCAGGGCGCGGAGAACATGCCAACCACGTCGCGCCCCTCTATCTGCGCCGGATCGCCCAGCACCTCGAAAACCGTATCGTCAACGTCGGCCAGCAGCTCCCGAAAGCCCATGGCTAGAGCATCAGGCGAATGATTGCGCGGGGTCGGGTGCAGATGTGCAGCGGGTTGGACTGTGCCTCACCCAGAACGCCCTTGCCGAAGGGCATTTCCTCCAGCTTGCTGTAGTACGGCAAGCCTTCGGTATTTACGGTTTCCATGTAGTCCGCCGGCGCGTAAACCGAAAGCAGTAGTTCCGACACCCCTTCAGGGACCAGGCGAGCCTCATCGTCTGCGACGAACGGGACACCGGATACCTTGCCACGGTAACGCTCCCAGGCGATGCCACCGAAGTCGAAGGCCTCACGACCATCGCCGCGAAGGGACGCTGCCTGCTGGCTGCCTTTGTAGGTGTCGACCACCGACTTGTGGGCGATCAGCTTCTTCCAGAAGTTCTTACCGCAGAAAGCGCGGGAGCCAGTGGTGGTGACGTTGCCGAGGGCGTCCTCCTGCATGTCCAGCGCCTCAACGCACTGAACCTGAACATTGGAGTCCGGATCGTTGAGGCCCATCACCATCTTCTGCTGCGACACACCGAAGACTTTGTAGATGTCGAGGAGCACCAAAGACCCGTCTGCATCCAGCACCTTGCCGTTGATCGCTCCCATGCGATGAAACTCGTGGGTGGCATCCAGCTGACGCTTTGCCTTTGCCAGGCGCTTGTTGACTACATCCTGCACAGCCTGCAACTCGGTCAGCGAGCCGAACGCGCGGATACCCTGAATCTCGTCGGCCTTGATCGCGAAGCGTTGTGGCAGGTGAACGGTGTTGAACGGGATCAGGTTGCGCTTGCTACTGCCTACCACCAGGCCAGAGGTCCCACGCTCACCCGCCGGCACAAGGGCGAGGGTGTCGCCATCCTTTTCGATTTGCACAGTGAGGGTAGCCACCCCCTCCTCCTGGAACAGACCGAGGGCAGCCAAGCGCCCTGGAACGTATTCCTGATCGTTGATGGCAGCAGTCAGTGCTGCAACGCCGAAAACGTCGTCTTGAAAAATGGCAATCTCGGCCATGAGGTACTCCAAAAAGTAAAAAACCCGCTCGAGGCGGGGTTGAAAGAAGTGAGGGAGCCGGTTCAGCGAAGGATGATGAAGTGCGCAGCCAGTGCCTGTTCGGCATCGGCGTCGAGGCCTGTCAGCAGCGCTTCATGCACCTCAGCCAACCGCACCACCGCGCGGCCACGACGCACGGTGTCGGATTCCCCCAAAGAGGCGTAGAGGATGCAGACGGCTTTTTCGCTGCCATCCTCTGCAGCGGGGTCGTAGGCAGTGAACTCACCACTGGCAGTGACCAGGCCGAGCACTTGGCCCGCCACTAATCCCGAACCGGCTGCGACGTTGATGGCTTCGCGGGAGATCTTCCCCGCGCCTTCGGAGAGCAGAAACTCGCCGGCGTGAACCGGCTCCTGCAGGATGGTACTCATGGTCGTACTCCTTTATTGGCGGCCTGCCGGCGGGCAGCCCAGATGCTGGATGGATTGGGGAGTTGCGCTTTGACCTTGTCCGGCTCGTCATCGGCCGGCGGCAGGCTGTTATCGATCTCGAAGCCCTTGCCGGAGCCAACCAGCTTTTCGAACAGCCGCGCCCGCACCGCATCGGGCTCCAGGCCAGCTTGCACGAATTCACCGGTCAACTCGGGCAGCCGGGCTGCGACGCAAAGATCACGGACGCCCTTGGCGCGATTCAGCGCTGCCTGGACCGTCGCCTTGTCGATCAGCTTGGTCGAAGCGATCAGCGGCTCGACCAAGTTGCTGATCCCCGCCTTGGCGCAATCCTGGGTGATCATCAAGGCCAGGGCTGTGGCGTCGCCAGGCTCAGGGGCTGGAGGCTCAACTGGTGCTGCCGAATCATCACCCGCAGCCTCGGGTGGGCTGGCGAGTTGATCCAGGAGTGCTTGCGGAGTTTTCCGGTACCGCGCCATAGCGGTGCCCTGACCAAGGCAAGCGAGGACCTGCACCCCGCTTCCGATCTCATCAGCCAGCCCCAGCTCAACTGCTTCTTGCGCCGTGAGCCAGCTTTCATCGTTGACCAGGCGGCGCAGCTCAGCCTCGTCAATGTCAGGTGCCTTCGCCTTGTAGGCCGCGATGATCACTTCAAATGCCTGGTCGAGCACATCGGCTACGCGCCGTAGCTCTTCCGCATCACCCTCGGTCCAGGTGTAAGGGTTGTGGATCATCAGGATCGCGTTCGACGCCATGACCACCCGGTGCGCGCCGCACGCGGCTACGCTGCCAGCGCTGGCGGCCAGAGCATCGATCCGTGCCGTACAGCGCTCACCCAGTCGGCTCAGCGCGTTGTGGATGGCGAGGCCCTCGAACAGGTCACCGCCGTTGGTGTTGAAGGCGACCACGACTGGTGAAACACCGTCGTCCACAGCCTTTAGGTCCCGAATGAACTGGTTGGCGGTGATACCCCAGCCACCAATTTCGCCATAGATGTAAATCTCAATGGGCGCCTGCTCAGCCTCACCAGCGGCAGCGGCCTTTACAGCGGCTGTGATCTTGTACCAGTGCTGGTCTTCGACTTTCGGCACGGACGGCACTTTGTTGAAGATGCGGATCGGCATCGACTGTTTCATTTCTTCACCTTTTGGTCAGGCTCATCAGGGTCATCGTCGATGGCCGGCAAGCTGCTGTAGTTGAGGCCCAAGGCCTTGGCCCGGGCGATATCGGCGGCGTTCTCTTCATCAACCACCTCTGCATCGGTGCCATTGCGCAGGCAGACCTCGCTGCGCGACCCGAAGCCAGCGGCGATTTCCATGCTGCGCGACTGAACGTCTTGCACCGGGTGGATGTAGGCCCATCCCTGTGGCACCCAGCGCGTGCGCTGGTACTCGCGACGTCGCTGCGAGTAGTCCGGCAGATCGAGCGCCCCGGACAGCACAGCCATGTCCAACCAGGCTTTACGCACCGGCCGACACAACTGGTGGACGTACACCTGAAACTGGAGCTGCTCCAGCCGCCGGCGGAACTCGTTCAGCACCACACGGATCGCACGGTCGTTCACGCCCTGCATGTCACCGGTCATCAACTCATAGGGCAGGCCTGAACCGGCAGCCGCGGCCATGAGCTGCTGCCGCATGAAGTCGGGGTAGTTGTTGCCGGCGTCGGGCGGGTCCGAAAAGTCGACCTGCTCACCTGGCAGCAGCTCCTGCATCGTGCCGGGCTCAAGCCCCACCATTGGTGTGAAGCCGTCCCGGTCGAACTTGACCGGCGCACCAGTCAGCGGGTCAATTTGCGGTGGGCCGTCCGGAGCGGGCTTGCGAACGAAGCCTGCGAACAGGTTGGCCACCTCTTGCCGAAACAGCACCGCATCGTCGAAGTTGTCGAGGCTGCGCAGGCGCTTGAGAACCGGTGCCAAGCGCGGAACGCCACGCAACTGACCAGGCTCCAGCGGCTCGAATACGTGCAGCATCTGCTCTGCTGTGATTCGCACCAACTGGTTGTAGCCCATGTTGAGTGAGGACTTGTCGCTGGGGTGATTGCGGTAGCACCAGTAAGCCACGCGCCGGCCCATGCCGTTGAACTCGATGCCGGCACGGATGACATTGCCGAAACGGGTCATTTCGAATTTGTCATGGGGGACGAACTCCGGCGACAGGCACTGCAGCTGCAGCGGCACCGCGTAGCCATCCTCCAACCGGCGGGGGCGAAGGCGGATGAAGCACTCGCCCGACTGCTCGACAGTGCGCGCTACCAACGCCTGGAGGCCATAGAAGTCAGTGAGCTGATCGGCGTCAGCCTCATCCACCCAGTCCTCCCACAGCTCCTGCATCCCCTTACGGATCGCCTTGTCCAACAAGCGCGGGTGCGGGGTGATCCCGGTACCGATCAGGTTGCTGACGCGCTTGTCGATGACGTTGGCGGCATAGGGGTCATTGCGCACCGCGCTACGCGAGCGAGACCGCAGATTACGCAAAGCCGGCATGATCAGGCTGTTTACGCCCGTGTCGGGAGCATCCCACCCTGATGAGCGCCGGCCCTCAGCGGCGCCTTCATAGCTAGCCTTGATCCGCTCGGGCACCAGAACGCTCGAGCGGCTGAGTGACAGATAGCGGCCGCTCACAGCCCCTTACCCCCGTGGTAGATGCGTGTCACGCGTGAGCGTGGCCCTGCGGCACTGACCAGCTCGGTGCGGATGAGGTCGCGGGCCTTGATCAACTCATCGACAGTTCGATACTCGACGGTACGGTCCGAGTAGCGAACGATCTTTTCACCGCGCGCGATCGCCCGCTCGACGGCGTCGAGGTGTGCTTTTGTATAAGCCATGTCAGCGTCTCTTTAGGTAGCCGCTGTTAGAGCTGCGGCGTTGCATGGGTTGGGACCCGGCTCGAGGAGCCGGCGGAGGCGGTGGTGGTGGATCGTTGCGTTTGATCGGAGCCGGCGGCGGCGAGGTGTCTTCGTCTTCCTGGTCGTCCGAGTCCGACTCGATGGCCTGGGGCCGAGCTGGGGGCGATTCGCCCTGATCGAACAAACTGGCCTGCGCCAACGCCTGTCGCAGCTTGTCCCAGTCGTGTTCACCGTAACGGTGCAAACCAAGGAAGTTGGCCATGGCCAGGTTGTACACCATGAGGTCGAGGGCCTCGTTGCGCTCGGCCTTGCTCTTGACCCACTCGATCCGCTTGTAGCCCTTCACGTAGCGAGCGACTTTGCGTTCTGCCACGCACTGCTGGAAGAACTCGTCGGGCAGGTCCTTGGCGAAGTGAAGTGCACCTGGACCCGTCTCAAAGCTATAGCGGTTGTAAATCCAGTCCTTGGCCGTGTCGGTACCGACGATCCACAGCTCAGCACCGTTACGTTCTGTTTGACCCTTCCAGGTGACATCCACCTGTGACGGGCGCTGGGCGATCACAGGCCGGCCCGGCTTGCTCGCCCCCTTGAGGGCAAACACGTTGCGCCAACGACGCACGCGGGTGAACTGATAGACCTCGTGAGTGTGGTGACCGCCGGAGTCGATGCCGGTGGCCAGGATCCCCAGGCTCACGCCACAGGGGTGCCGATACCGGATCTTCAAGCGGTCATCAAGCAGCGCCCAGGTACGCTCGTCGGCCGGATCACCAGGAATCACAAGGTGATCTACCACCCAGCGCTCCATCCCAGCCCCCCAAGCCATGACCATCAACTCCAGGCGGTTGGCCTGCACGTCGACGGAAGCGGTCAGCGCAAGCGCTCCCACCGGCAATGTGCCGAGCACGTAGTCCTCTTGCAGCGCACGGGCTTGGAGCACCTCGGCCTTGGTTTGCTCGATAGCACTGTCCCACACCTCGGCGAGGCGGGTGTTGTAGAACACCTGCATGGGTTCGAGGTCGCCACGGTCCTGGGCGCGCTTGGCCTCCTCGAACTCGCGGGCCAGCATCACCCAAGAGTGCCATCCAAGCGGGGCATACAACGCGTTGAGATGGAAGCTCACCGTCTCGCCATCGCCCTGGGCATGGGCACGCCACTCGCCTTTGGCCAGCATCTCAGCCTTGTGGTGCTCTTCGATCAGCACGTCGCACTCAGGCCCTGCGCACTGGTAGTGCACGGTACTGAAGTCTGACGAGTACAGCAGGCTCTCCCACTTCAAGACCTGCATGTGCCCGCAAGTCGGGCACGGCACGTAGTAGTGCCGCTGATCCCCCATCATGAAGAGATCGTCGATCCGTGAGGCACCCTTGATGAGAGGGGAGCTCGAGAAGTAGAACTTGGCGTTGCGACCGAAGGTACTACCCCGCGCCTCGGCCAGCTTGATAGGGTCGCCCTCCTGGTCGACGTCGACGTCCCAGCGATCCACCTCATCACCATAGACATACCGGGCTGACAGCTCGGACAGGTTGGCGGCCGAGCCAGCCGTGGTCGCGTACAGCGTGCCGCCCTCAAACTCCTTGGTGTCAATCGTGTTGCGGGCATCCCTAGAGCGGTTGGCTGCGACGCGAGCCTTGAGTTCAGGCGTTGCATCCATGGTCTTGCCGATCCGCGATGACACACGCTTGGCCAGGCCGATGCTGGGCAGCAGCGTCAGGATGTTGGAGGGCGCCATGTGAATCAGCGCGCCGATCCAGTTCAGGGCAATCTGGGTTTTCATCAGCTGCGAGGCGACCTTGGTCACCACCCGCTTGCACGGATGGGCAGGCGACAGGCAGCGCATGGGTTCACGGGCATACGGGGTACGCGCGGTGCGGTATTTGCCAGGTTCTGCGGCGCCGGTATCACGCGGGATCCGCATGTACTCATCCGCCCACTCGTCTACCCACAGCTCAGGGTCAGGCGTCAGCCCACGGCAATACGCTTCGCGGTACACCTCGGCACCGTCTGCGTATCCGGTGGGCATAGGCTCAGCTCTGTTTGATGGCTCGATCGAGGTCGGCGCTGCTCATTTTCTCGACCTCTGTGAAGACACGGCGAAAGGCGGTGGCGAGGTGCTTCTCGATATCCCATGGGTCATTCTTGCCGACCAATTCAGCTGCGAGCTGCGGCGCAAGCCCGAAGAACTGGTCGCGTAGCATCCGGCCTGCAGCAAAGGCGGCGTCTTCCACCGATTTGCGCTCGACCAGGTTGCCTTGAACCTTGTGGAACTCAGCCTCGGCCAACTGCGCCAAGTAGAACTCGCGATGCGCTTTCGAGCGTTGGAAGTTGTGGCCACCGCCCGGCACCAGATCCGGTTGCTGCACCGCAGGTGTTTCGACGCCGGGTTGGAGGTGGATGCGGACATCCCGCTCGATTCGATTTTCTTCATGGCGGGCCGCGACGGCCGCTTTGCTCGGATCAGTCGATTCGGCCAGCAGCCCCTCGGTGGCTTCGACGTCAACCTTGCCATCGGCGGCGAGCACCAGGCGCTCCTGCTTGGCTAGCTTGGAGACGTAAGATTTCGACCATCCGTGTCGGGCGGCGAACTCCGATTTCGTGAGGTAGGTCATGTCGAAAAGTCCAGTTCACCCAATGATTTCAGGGGGTTAACCAGTTCACCGCAGTTCACTAAGCTGGTGAACCTCCCGCTAACGAAGCGCCGCGGGTTCCCTGTCCCGTACCCCGGCGATATCGCCAGGGTCCCCGGCCCTCGCCACCCACGACCTGGGCATCTCATCACACCAACCAGCAGCCGACCCCATAGAGGCCCGCCAACGCCGCACCGACACCGGCCAAAAACGGCCACACCGGGGCGGGATGGCTTTTGATCTCCGCAACGGCGCCAAGCGCAACTGGCTCCACGGTCGGACGCTTCGGCACCCACGGCAACAGTTCAGCATTTGCGCATGAGTCTTGCGCCAGGTCGGTACGAACCACAAAACCGCGATCAGAGGTACGCGCCACTGCTTCGTCGCCCTTACGCAGAACCAGCTCGCAACCCAAGTGCGCGAAGTCGTCAGCCTCGATACAAATGGGCAAAGGACGATCAGGCAAAAACACGGTGTAAGTTTTCTGAGTCATAAGCACCTCACAAGCGGATTGGGCCTACCACGTAGGTAGGCATGTAAAAATGCGATCAGGCGTGATAACAAGTCCAGTTGGCAGGCCTCGCTCCGAGGCTTCCAGCAAAAAGGACTTAGCAATGCAGTTGGATATCTATCGCGATCAGGCGCTTGAGAGAGTTCTGATCGTGAAGCGCAACGCAGACATCAAGCAAATCACAGGCATCAAGCCTGAATTTCTCAATCGTCTGGCTCAGCCTGATCACATTGACAGTGACTCCGGCAGGCTTCCCACCGGGCTGAAACTGGAAGAAGTGATTGAGGCGGTAAGCGCACGCGGGTACTTCGCTACCACGCTTATCGTCAACATCAAGGAGATCGATAACTAAACCAGTCCACCTTAATCGGCACCATTCTGGCTGGGCGAAGGCAACTCGCTAACACCCAGCCGCTTGGCGGCCCAGCGCTCGTA
The DNA here is from genome assembly GCF_900536025.1 of Pseudomonas reidholzensis. Taxonomy (GTDB): domain Bacteria; phylum Pseudomonadota; class Gammaproteobacteria; order Pseudomonadales; family Pseudomonadaceae; genus Aquipseudomonas; species Aquipseudomonas reidholzensis. The sequence continues at coordinate 274,484 of NZ_UNOZ01000013.1, read as the reverse complement.
TAAGTTGATCGCCACATCGGCGCCGGCCATCGCTGTCAAACAACCAACCGCTGCCGCCGCCCAGACCGAAACGCCGAGGGCGTATAGCAGCATATTGGTCGACAACCCGCAGGTAACGCAGGCACCTGAACGCAGAGCCAGCCGGCGAATCAGGCCCCAACCGCGAGCCCCCGCCTTATCCGCCCGCCACATTTCTCCCGACACACCACCGACCAGGGACAGCACGATCACCATCCAGATCGGTATCTCGGCTAACGCTTGTTGCTCGCTGTTCATGAAAGCCTCATTGGCAAAGCACGGCGCCGGAAAAAGAAAACCCCGCCGGATGGCAGGGTTCTCAATACCCCGAAAGATCGGGGCGGGTTGCACAGCACGGTGCTTGTAGGGGAAGCGCCTAAGCGCACTTTTGATATCGTGGGGCCTTTTTACATGCCACCGGAAAAACCGAAAAGGGGCAATTTTCGGTACTCCGCTTTGGCGCTACTTCGGCGCACCTTCGGCGCACACACGGCGCATAGTGAACCGACGAACGGTATGGCGCCGGCTCGGCCCAGAGCGGGCGACCAGGATCGCCAGCACCTGCAAGTGCAACGCCTTCACCCAGTTCCGATAGGTGCGGTCTGCATCCTCGGCGAGCCCTACGACACGCATTTGCTCTCGAATGGTGGCTCCGTGGAGATAGCGGTATACGGCCAGCTCAGCCAGGACAGCTCCCCGTTTGTCGCGGCGCCCAAGCTCTGCCACCGCTGCGTCGATCTCAGCGGCCGAGTGATCCAGGCCGGCACCACCGATCAGGATCCTTGCCCCTGAAACCCCGCCACGCGGCGCGGCGCCTTTCCATTCCATGATGCTGCCCATCTGGCTGCCCAACCCAGCCTCATGTCCGAGTAGCGCACGCTGCTCAGCCCAGTGCTGCATCAATCCCTCGACCAGTTGCAGGCGTTCGGCTTCTACAGTCATCACTGCGCCCCCCCTAAATTGCGCACCCAACACACTTTTCGGCAACCCAACACAAACCCAACACAGATAAAAACCAATGAAATCAATGCATTAAAAGAAAGTGTGTTGGGTGTGTTGGGTTTGTTGGGTATTTCAGTCCTCGCATAGAGTTTTTTTCTAATGGGAATGAAGCCTTGAGAAATTACGCGCATGCGCGCGCGAGAGAAAACCCAACACACCCAACACACATACCCTGTAGGCCAATGATTCCGGGGATCCGCGCTGTGTTGAGTTGCCCGAATGAACCCAACACAAACCCAACACACCCAACACACTTAGCGATGTAGTCATGCTGCAAGCCCCCTTTTCACATGGTCCCAGCCGTCCACGTTCCAGCCGGCCAGCTTCGCCCGGGCACGCCACTCAACGACGTTCTTGCCCAGCTCGGCCGACTTCAGGGATGGGGGCAGGGAAGGATCACCATCGCTCGGGAAGAAGAACGCGGCGAACCGCCGGTTGTTGCCATCCGTCCAGGGGATTGCCCGCGTCTTCTCAACCTTGGCGCTCACCATCAGCGAGAACTTGGTCTGACTCATGGCGTTTTCCCGGTTGTGCGAACACCACTCGATGAACATCGCGTACACGTCGGTACTCAGGGCGCAACCCCACAACCCTCCCCCCAGCTCACCAGCGCGCCACAGATAGAAGAAGGTTTGCCAGGCTGTACGGCTCAGCTCGACCAGCCGTTGGCGAGCCTCTGTTTTAGGGGGCCGCGTACGCTGGTTGAATTCGCCCAGGTCAACCTCGAGCAACCAACCGTACAGCGCCGAGACACCACCATTGGCTAGCTCTCGGCTGATAGCCTTCTGCCGCTCAGGCGGCAAAGTCTCCAGCGGCCACATCACCAGCATGCGTCGATCGTCTTCACTGATTGGCCACGGCATGATTTCGTTGCTCAAGAACGCGGAGTTCATGTGGTTGGCTTCCTCCCAACCGTTTATGAATTTCGACTCCATACGCACCGTCTTGCCGGTGATCATGTGCTTGATCTTGCCCACCTGGTTGTAGCGCTGGTCGCGGCTGACGACTTCCTCGAATACTGCCCACAGCTTGCGGCTCTGCCAGGCGTTGAAGTTACCCTCCAGCTGCGTCTGCCCCACCGTTGCACCGTACTGGCCGTAGAGCTCCCCCATCACATCAGCGAACATGAGGCTCTTGCCCGAACCTTCCATCGTGGAGTGGAAGAGCACCGCCGTATCCATCTTGGCGCCCATGTTCTGCAGGGGGTATGCAAGCCACTTCACCAGCCATCCCAGCGCTTCAGCGTCGTGATTGCACAAGAAACTGATAAGCCAGCGCAGGTTCTCGCAAGCCTCATCATTCCGCACAGGCTCAAGCGGCAAGCCCTCAAACGTGTTGATGTAAACGGCTGGATCCTTGGTCATCGTCGGGTCGAACACGATATGGTCGACGTCAACAACGCGCCGATCCTGGCTGTTCAGCCACCACTTGTACTCGTCGCCCAGGGCCATTTTCACAGCGCCCTCAGGGATTCGTCGTTTCTTTTCCCGGTCCCAGACATCTTTGGTGCCGTCGATGTAGACGTACCGCTCGATGGGGTCCAGCTTTAGCGCACCTCCTTTCTTTGCCGCCAAGCGCTTCACTTGCTCAAGCTCTTTCACTTGATCGAGCGAAACTAGCTTCTTGTCAGTCCGGTCGATCCACTGCTTAGCCAGGGGCTTCCCCACCAACGCTTCAAAGCCGGCCCGCTTCATCGACTGGCCCTTGTCGAGGTCCCACACATTGGTAGAGCCTTCGACCAGGGCGAACCGGCGCATCGCGCTCTTCAACACCAGGCCGTCCACCCCCTCACCCCCCTGGGCCGAGGATGAGGCCGAGCTGGCGGCACTCTCATCCGATGAGGTGTGGGTCAGGCATTCGTCTTCGCAGTCACCCGCTGGCAGTTGCTCGGCCTGCTCGACCACCGTTGGGGCATGGGGAAGTTCGCCCAAGGGCGGAGGTGCCGGTGGGCGCGACTTCGCATCAATGCCGAGTAGCTTCGCAGCAGCCCTTGTCGCTGCCTTCTGATCGCCGTTGTGCATCAGGATGCAGAACACATCGAAGGCGTCGTTCTTGTGGCCGTTGGCCAGCGGATCGGAGGTGTGGTGCGAGTACAGCTTTTTGTCGATGATGGTGACACCCGGGTCGCCGCTACTGCTCTGCGGGCACAGCCACTTGCCGTCCATCCGCTTGTAGCCATGAGCTTCGATCAGGGTTGCAATGTCATGGCAGCGATTGAATTCTGGAATGACCTCCGGCAATTCTTGGCCGTCACGTCGCGGCACAAGCCGAGGCTTCGGCTTAGCGGCTGCCGGAGGGACAGCGGGTTTTGGGCGCCAAGGGCAAGAGGCCTCAGCATCAGGCTTGAACTGCTCCCACCCCTGCCAAATGGCCAAAAGCTCAGGCGGCAGGTCTAGCAGACCATCAGGGGACGGAGGGTTTCGCCAGAAGTACGGTTTGCCGGTGGTAGGGTGGATCGATGGCGGCAGCACGTCCTGGACAAGTCCGCCTCTCAGCTCGAACACGGTGATTTTCTTGAACGGATCAGCCGCCGCCCGCAGGATCGCTTCTTTGGCAGCGTCACCAGCGTCCATAGCGGCTTTGACCTGCACCATGATGCCCTTCCAGATCGATCCGTCAGGATCAGTTGGATTCGGCCACACCAGCGAGTGTCGGGTCAGTTCAACCCCATCAGGAACGCGAAACAGAATACGGAAACGCGCAGGGTTTCCGACCGTTGTCGGGTAAGAAACTGCGAGGGCATCCAGGTCCATCCCAAGCGTCGCCTGGAGGCACTGGCGGGTCATCGCGACGTTATCAACGTCGAGCGAACAGATGCGACTCGGGCCGAGAACGACGCCGAGGTTGTGAGTGGGGTTGGCTTTCCAGAATGCTTCGCCGGAATCGGCATCCGTGAAATAGCCACCAGGCTTGTTCCACCCCTGCCCCTTCGGCCCTTTCTCACCAGGCTCAATGGGCACTAGGGCAAGACCGAAAGTTTCAATGTAGCGCCGTGCCCAATCAGCTGTGGCAGTAGATGGGCGCTCGCTCATCTCCGACGCTCCCGAAGCTCTTGGCAGCAGATGCAGGTTTCGCAACCAGCAACCGACCGCTGACGAGCCAAGGGGATCGGTTCCTCGCAGTCCTCGCAAAACTGGGCGCTTGGCTTTTCAGGGAGTCGTGCAAGTCGCTGCAGTGAGAGCTGCAGGAAGTACTCGGCGTGGTCGTTAGCGAAATCGACGGCGTCAGCCATGAGCAGCATCCTCCATCGCTTGACGCGCACCGGCCGTGATGGCAAGGACCTGACGGATCACATCGATGCCGCATGCCTCAAGATTCTGGACCTCATGCAGTTCCCATACGTTGTCGGCGGCCCCTTCGTGCATGCTGCTGACGAACTGAGCTGCCTCCTCGAGCAACAATGCGACAGCCTTGAGCTGCTCATTGGTGGCGGGCACTGGCTGCGGGCGATACCAGACGACTCCAGCAGCACGCCCCAGTGCATCGAGCACACGCTTGTCGGAGGTCCATTGCAGGACCTCTTCCAGTTCATCCGGTGTGAGCCAGCGGCGTTCTTCGTCGTGTTTGAGTTTCTTCTGCAGGGCATCCAGATCCATGCCCATCTCAAAAGCCAGTCGGGTGATACCGCCTTTGTATTCGCGACCAGCGCGATAGAGCGCGTGGCGTAGGGAAAGGGCCGGACCGCTGTCCGGCAGAGTATTGATGCGACTCATAACCGTTAAACCTCGATTAACGGTGTAGCCACAGGAATAGGTAGGACCTATCCTACAGCCACGACCGATGTGCCGTGCTTAGCGTGCTGTGCGGGCACGGCATGTGGTAACAGTCATCCGGCATATCTTGTGGTGAGAGCCCGCCGGATGACGGGAGTGGTGGTGCATTGCATCCTCATAGCTGAGTCGGGAGGTGAGAGTCCCGGCTCAGCGTTCTTTACTGCTACTGCATTGGTCATCACCGCGAAAATCATCCGCGCCGCGGCTTACTTCCTCCCCAGGCGCGCTGCCTTGCCTCAGGTATGCCCAGTCAATATCCGGTCGCAGCAACTCGCAGCGAATCGCCCCTGCCGTTTCTCTATCCAGGCTGACGGCCAAGCCCGCACTCGCTCGCCGATTCCCGTAGGCCACTTGCTTCAGCTGGCCAACCGACGTTCCGCAGCTACGCGCAAAAACCTCAAGTCCGGGCTTATCCATCGTTTTTAGGTACTCGCTGAGTGTCATAGGCACCTCCATTGGCGGCGAGATTAGCAATTGCTAATTATCAACGCAATAGCACCTTGTAATTTACTGTTTGCTAACGGAAAGCAATCATCGTCGTATGGATATCAATGAAAGGCGTATCGCCTCCCTCCGCAAGATCATGGGGACCATGAGCCAGAAGGAATTCGCCGAGGCTCATGACCTGGACGCGTCGTACCTGTCGCAGCTGCTGAACGGCCACCGCAAGCTGGGGGAGAAGGCTGCGCTCACTCTTGAGGTCAAGATCGGGCTCGCTTCTGGCACCCTCACATCACCACCATCGGAAGCCACCAAAGCGAAGGCCTCCGACAACGTGATCCCCCTTCCCGCGCGCCCAGTCAAAGACAAGAATTTCGTTTTGATACCGCATCTCGACATCGCGGCATCAATGGGCCCTGGCAAAGCCGCCCCGTACATGCACATCGAAGTCATCCACGACATGACAGTGCACCTCGATTGGCTGAAGATGCAGGGGCTCACCTTCTCGAAAGTCGAAAACCTGGCGATCATCACAGGCGACGGCGATAGCATGTCGGGCACATTCGCGGACGGTGATTCACTTCTGGTTGACCGTGGAATCACGGAGGTTAAAACCGATGCGATCTATGTGTTCACTTTGGATGGAGATCTCTTCATCAAGCGTCTCCAGCGCCTTACAGGCGGTCTGCTCCGTATGATTTCCGACAATCCAATCTACCCGCCGATCACCATCGACGTGTCCATGATTGACCGCATGCACATTCAAGCCCGCGTGCTGCTCGCGTGGAACGCTAAGAAGCTCTAACCCCTCCCCTCAACTGTAGGTACCAGCCATCCGGCAGGTATCGCCACGCCCAACATATTTAGCATTTGCTATTGCTCAATATTTTAGCTTTTGCTAATTTCGCCCCGTGTCATCCCCTCTCTCACAGGACACGGACCAATGAAACCAGCACAGCACAAGGAACCAGGCACGGTTCTTATCCACCCTACAACGTGCAATAGCCCCCAGAAGATCATCGCTTTTCAGCGCCGCACCGGATTGCACATCGTCGTGACTTCGACTGGCACCGCTCATGGTGTGCCGGGCCTGCTCATGGGAGGTGCCGCTTGAGCGAGTTCACTATCCCGTTGAGCCGAGTGATGTTGCTCCAGAGAGCACTCGAGAACGGCGGCACTACCACATGCGCGCTGCGGCGCCCTGAAACGACGGTCGACGCCCAGATCGCTGTCGAGAACGATCAGAACACTCACCAGCTGAAAATCACTATTGGGCCTCTTACGGCTTCCCTAGCACTCCCGCGCAACGACTCGGGCAAATACATGGCCCTGCGCGACCACCTTGAGGACATGGCGAACGGGCGCAGTGAGTCGGGGCAATTGTCCGAGCGCGCCATCGCTCTGATGGAGGCGCTCGACAGCGTGAACGACGTACTGGAAGCCGGACACATTGCTTTCATCACCCCGACAACGAACCCAAAGCTACCGTTCGGCGCGGTCGTGACCAATGAGCAGGGCGAGATTTGCGCTGCAGCCACAGGCAGTTGCAAGGACCACTTGGCTGAAGTCGTGCGCGGCCAGCTCCGGCCTGCCAAAGAGGGGCACGGGGAACAAGCATGAGCAAGACGCTTGAGCAATTGCGCAGCCAGTGGAGCACGCCCTGCCCGACTCTCACGGCTGTGCGAGAACACTACTTCCCTCACATCAAAACAGACCGCCGTTTCAGGGAGCTGATCAACAAGGGCACGATCGATTTGAAGCTCAACAAACTGCACAACTCGGCGAAGGCACAGCACGTGGTCTACCTGCACAACCTCGCCCAATACCTCGACAACCAAGCTGATCAAAACACGCAAAGCGCTTGATTCGACGGCCCCGGTCATCAGGGGCACCCGGCCTGCCACCGACTCTCACCTTGCAAGGTGGCGGACCAAACTGGAGCACAGCACATGCAACCTCACCAGTACGCACTCGGCGCCGGTATTCTCTGGCTGGTCACCCTGACTATCCTCCCCTTCTTGATTGCCACAGCTCGCCGGCGGGCCTACGCCGAAGGCTTTGAGGCTGGCAAAGGCCACCGCGATCAAACCCTGAACCTGCAGCTCAAAGAAGCAATGCAGGCTCAAGATGAGCTGCGCTCAGAATTTCAGCGCACTCAGCAGACCACCACGCTGCTGTTAAACGCCCGCCAAGCCAGCATCACCTCACTCAAAGCCAGCATCGGCGAGCTCGAAGCTAGGATCATGTCCTATACCGGATTAGCGGTGACCAGGGCGGACTACGAGAACCTGGTTAGTGCTACATCTACGATGCGCCTGGCCCAGCGCACCCTCAAAGCGCTTAAGTCATCAGCTCAGGCAGACCGAGCAGAAGAGCACGCCGAGGCCCTGGACGAGCTGGCTAAGCGTATACACGCTCAACTGCGGGATACCCCTGCCAGCTGTTCGACTGCGGGGGCTGCAGCATGACTCTGCGCAAGCACACGCTGAAGCATTTCCACATGTGCTGTGGCTTAGGCGGGGGAGCCAAGGGGTTCAATCGCTCCAAACCCATCGTTGGCAACCTGCAGGCCGATTGGCAGTGCATCGGCGGGGTGGACGTCGATCCCGCCGGCCTGGCGGATTTCGAGCGTCTTTCAGGGGTCAAGGGCACACTGATCGATCTGTTCACCCGCGACCAGTACATCCGGTTCCACGGCAAGGAGCCGCCACCAGGTTGGCGGGAGGCCACGCCGGAGGACATCCGACGTGCTGCCGGCGGACAGCGCCCCGATGCCGTTTTCATCAGCTCTCCATGCAAGGGAGCAAGCGGCCTGCTGTCCGAGACGATGAGCCTGACCCCGAAGTATCAGGCACTGAACGAGTTGACCCTGCGTTGCATCTGGCTGTTCTGCGAAGCCTGGGCTGATGACCCGGTACCACTGCTGGTTTTCGAGAACGTCCCACGCCTCGCCACCCGTGGCCGCCACCTGCTCGACCAGATCAACAGCCTGCTGTCCAGCTTTGGCTATGCAGTTGCTGAGACCACCCACGACTGCGGTCGGATCGGCAATCTGGCACAGAGCCGTAAGCGCTTCCTGCTGGTCGGCCGCCATGTCGAGAAGGTGCCGGCGTTCCTCTACGAACCTGAGCAGAAGTCTCTACGGGCAGTGGGGGAGATCCTCGGCCGCATGCCACTGGCCGGCGACGTCGAAGCCGCAGGCCCCATGCACCGCGTCCCCGCACTGCAGTGGAAGACGTGGGTACGACTTGCGCTTGTGGAGGCAGGAAAGGACTGGCGCAGCCTCAATGACCTTGCGATCGAAGACGGATACTTACGTGACTTCGTGATCGTGCCAGAAGCCTTCTCGGGCTACCTTGGCGTGAACGATTGGGAGAAGTCGGTCGGCACCGTGGCCGGCCGCTCCAGCCCAACCAATGGCGCCTTTTCGATCGCCGACCCTCGCGGCAAGGCCGGCGCCCTGCAGTATCAACAATACGGGGTTCGCCGGTGGGAAGATCCGAGCGGCGCCGTGATCGGCGTCAAAAGCCCAGGGCAAGGCACCTTCAGCGTTGCTGATCCGCGAAGAACCGGCAAGGGGTTTGGCAAGTACCAGGTCACGCCCTACAGCAGCGCCGCTAACACGGTCATCGCTGGCAGCACCACCGGCCAAGGCGCATTCGCCGTCCAAGACCCACGCCCAGGCATGCGCCGCACCAAAGGAGACGCCTATCACGGCGGGGGCCACTATGGCGTTGTCGACTGGAACACGCACACCGGCGCCGTATCCGCCAATGCCATCCACGACAACGGCCGCTGGAGCGTCGCCGATCCGCGGCTACCGGCTGCCAACGACCGACTCACTTGCGTCATCGAAGCACTGGACGGCACTTGGCACCGCCCCTTCACCACACTGGAAATGGCCGCGCTGCAGAGCCTGGTTGAACCAGAGGAACAGCTGGAACTGGACGGCCTGAGTGACCAGGCATGGCGCGAGCGCATCGGCAACGCGGTACCACCGGCAGCAGCAGAAGCCGTAGCCGATGTAATGGGAACCACCCTGCTGCTCGTGGCCCAAGGCGAGACGTTCGTCCTCAGCAGCATCCCAATTTGGGTCCGCCCCATTGCAGTGGGCCTGAGCGTTGCGCAACGGGAGGCGGCATGAACACTCACCGCCACGACTGGTACACCTCCGAGGGTTACGACGGCGGCCTGCATCACTGCAGGAAGTGCAAGCGCAGCCACCAAGGTCCTCGGCCAGAAGACCACGATTGCCCTGTGTCGGACGCCGAGCACAACCCAGCCGCTTGGCTCGGCCAGGCCGGGCTGTACCGCACTCGGCTGGAAGCCATGCAGAACGGCGAACAGCTCGTGGAACCAGTCTCCTCCGACGAGCTGTTCGAGCTTGCACGCAGTCACGTAAGCGAGGGCTACAACCATGCCTAATCCGACACGCACCTGGCAGCTGGCCAGTCTGATCTTGGCCTGCGCACTCATCGCTGCTCTGGTCCAGCTACATCAGCGCCCGACTGCAAACGCGCCGAAAGGCACGTTGCCGACCGTTAACAACATTTCCGGTTACGAGCATCTGGCCTTAAGCCCGAACGCCCGGCGCACCCATGAGAGGTTTTCGCTGTGATGACCAAACAGATCTACACACCGACCACTCGTGCGCCGCAGGGCATGCAACCAATGTTGCGCCCCTCAATGTCGGTCATCTGCGATGTCTGCAGCAAAGCGCGCTCCAAAGGTAACCACGACCGCTGCTCCAAGGTCCGCCAGGCAGCTGGCTTCATCATCAGCAGGAGGACCGCGGCATGACAATCGATCTCTCGAAAGTGAAGGGACTCGCCGCCGCTGCCGTCGCCAACCAGTACGACGCTGTAGCCTTGAATGAGTACGGCGCGGCAGTACCGCCCGCGACAGTGCTGGGTCTGATTGCCGAAATTGAGCGCCACCGCCTGATGAACGCAGAGGGCTGTAAGCCCGACAGCAACATCCAGCTCTCCGGCCTCCCCTGCGCTGGCGCAGCGTGTTGCCGCAGCCTCGAAAAAGTGGAGGGCTGCAAGCCCGACCTCATTACCAGATACCACCTCCGTTACGTGGCAGAACGATCTGAGAAGGATGTTCTGCTGGAAGAGGTTCTGGACGCCGTCGCATCGATCGGCATGCATGACCTGGTCGACCGCATCAACGATGCACTCGCGGTTGATGCCGACCGGATGCCCCTAAGTCCCGCAGTCACTGACGTGCTTACAGAGCGATGCCGCCAGAGATACGTCGAAGGGCACAGCACAGAGCGTGACGACCATTACGTAAATGGGGAACTCGCAACAGCAGCTGCTGCTTACGCATTCTGGGCATTGCTCTCAGACCTGCACCCTTCCATGGGCAAATTGGACCCACCCTGCACCTGGCCATGGGAACCGGAGCACTGGAAGCCGTCGGGGCATCGGAACATGCTGGTGAAAGCGGGTGCGCTAATCATGGCCGAGATCGAGCGCCTGGATCGTCAGCGGGCAAGCGAGGTGCGCCATGACTGAACGCACTAGACCACCCATGGCCTCTCACAGCCTCGACCTGCCCGCCATCTGTGATGTTTGCGGCAAAGGCAGGTCGACCCGTAGACATGCGAACTGCAGTCGGATCCGGCAACAACGCGAGAACGATAAGTGGGCAGCCTACATGGCCAACGTGACTGCAAAACGAGCACTGGGGAGACGCGAATGAACACCGCATTCGTGCTGATGGCGCAATACAACGGGAAGGCGATCATCTCGATCGAGCAGGTGTGCCACGATTACTTTACACACCTCACACCTGACATGTTTCAACGGAAGGTACTGGCGGGTCAGATCAAACTCCCCATCACTCGGCTCGAAGCGAGCCAGAAAAGTGCAAGAGGCGTTCATATCGCGGATCTGGCCCTGTATCTGGACCAACAAAGGGATGCTGCGCGCAAAGAGTGCGCGCAGTTGAACAAAACACTTAGAGCGAGCTAACTACCCTACCCGGGCGCCGAGGGTAACCGGCGCCTGGATAATCTGCTCCAACCACTTCCAGTCCTTATACTGATCGCCACGCCCACGCAAATGGGTATACCGCCGTAGTGAGTTCCAATCGCGGTGACCAGACACACTTGAAACCCTCGGTATATCCCAGTCCATTTCAAACAGCCGACTCACCCCTTCATGCCTGAGATCATGGAAGTGGAGATCAGCTATGCCTGTCATCTTGCACGCCTTGTTCCACGCCGTACCAACTGAGTCTGTGTTGTACGGGAAGATCTCCGCGCACTCACGCGGCATGCTTCGGACGATTGCCCAGGCTTGATCTGGCAAGTGGCACCAGACATCGTTGCCAATCTTCTGGCCCGGGTTCTTCATGTCCCGCACCTTAACGGCCTGCCGATGCTCGTCCAGATCCTCCCAGCGGATGCGAGTAATCTCGTCCATCCGGCGCGTTGAGAAAATTGCGAACGCCGCCACCTTCGGCATATGGATAACGGAAGGTCGGCGATCCAGCATCTGGAAGAAGTGCTCCAGCACCTTGTCCAGCTCATCCAACGTCGGCCGCCGATCTCTTTCCCGGCTTCTCATGTTGTAACCCAACTTCTTCAACACCAGCCGCGCATCAGGCATCGCCAAGGCGTTGATCTCGTAGCCCCAGGCTGCCCTGGCCAGCGACAAAACCGCCCCCAAGTGCGCCAAGTCATTGCCGGCCGTCTGCGGCTTGATCGCGCCCCCCTCAGGACTCATGCGCCAAAGGGCGTAGTCCACCAGTACCTGCTGGCTGATGTCAGAGTCGACCTTCTCACCCAGGTAACTGTTCTTGATGGCGTTCAAGGTGCGTCGCTTCGTCTCACCCAATGGCCGGGCTTTCTCAGCCTCCACCAGGTAACGATCGATCATTTGTTTGACCGTTTGCCCTACCCGGCTCGCACGCTCGATAGCACCAGGTTCAGACAACTCGGTTTCCCGTCGCTTCGCCCAGGCCACAGCAGCCTGTTTACGGGCGAACGTCTGGCTCTCTTGGTAGACTGTGACCTTGTCGCGGTTGATGCGAATCTGAGCTGTGTAGCTGACGGTGCCGTCTGCCTTCTTGCGGGGTCTGATGGTTGCCATGAGAGTTGGTACACGTCCGGATTCGATTGGTACATTGTACCAAGCGCTTGGTAAAAACGCCGCAAAACCCCCGAAAATCGGTACAAAACACGTTGAACGAAATGACCGCAAAACTAGGCTCTAACCCAGAAACCACGCGCCATGAGCCTTCCCGCCGGTTCAGCGTTGCGCCCATGATGGACTGGACCGACCGCCATTGCCGGTTCTTCCTGCGCCTGCTCTCCAAGCACACCCTGCTCTACACCGAAATGGTCACCACCGGCGCCCTGCTGCACAACGACGCCGAGCGGTTCCTGCGCCACGATGTCTCCGAGCACCCGCTGGCCCTGCAACTGGGCGGCAGCGTGCCGGCCGATCTGGCCGCTTGCGCACGCCTGGCCGAAGCGGCCGGCTACGACGAGGTCAACCTCAACGTCGGCTGCCCGAGCGACCGGGTGCAGAACAACATGATCGGCGCCTGCCTGATGGCCCACCCGGCATTGGTGGCGGACTGCGTCAAGGCCATGCGCGACGCGGTGGCGACGCCGATCACGGTCAAGCACCGCATTGGCATCAACGGCCGCGACAGCTACGCCGAGCTGTGCGACTTCGTTGGCCAAGTCCGTGAGGCCGGGTGCAAGAGCTTTACCGTGCATGCGCGGATCGCGATCTTGGAAGGCCTGTCGCCGAAGGAAAACCGTGAGATCCCGCCGCTGCGCTACGACATCGCCGCGCAGCTGAAAGCGGATTTCCCGGACCTGGAGATCGTGCTCAACGGCGGTATCAAGACCCTCGACGAGTGCCGCACGCACCTGGCGACCTTCGACGGTGTGATGCTGGGCCGCGAGGCGTACCACAATCCCTATGTGCTGGCCGAAGTCGACCAGCAGCTGTTCGGCAGCGAAGCGCCGGTGGTCAGCCGCAGCGAGGCGATCGAGCGGCTGCGACCGTATATCGTCGCGCACATCGAAAGCGGCGGCGCGATGCACCACATCACGCGGCATATCCTCGGGCTCGGCCAGGGCTTCCCGGGGGCGCGGCGGTTCCGTCAGCTGCTCTCGGCGGACATCCACAAGACCGATACGCCGCTGGCGATCCTCGACCAGGCTGCGGAGCTCCTGCAAGGGCGTTGAGGCCTCGCCGGGGTCGCCTGCGATAGCAGCGACAGATTCCTTGACTGCGCGGTGTTCCAGCTCGGCGGGCTGGGCAATCTTTCGCGGAACCCAGGGCGGGGTTTGCACTCGAAGGTTGACCCTACAGATGGCTCTGGGATCCCGGCTTGGCTGGTGATCCTGGGGCTGCTATGCAGCCCATCGCGGGCAAGCCCGCTCCTACAGGGTTTTGCGCTATTTTGCGGTGGGTATGCCCGACCGCCTTGACGGCCCTTGAGCGGCCGTCGGGGCTCGGGTAATGTCGAGTCATTGCACAGGACAGAGCACGCCCATGACCTCCAAGCTGGAACAACTCAAGCAGTTCACCACCGTGGTCGCCGACACCGGGGACCTGGACGCCATCACCCGGCTCAAGCCGGTGGATGCCACCACCAACCCGTCGCTGCTGCTCAAGGCCGCCGCCATCCCGGGCTACGCCGACCTGCTCAAGCAGGTCAAGGCCGATGCCAAGGGCAATGTCGACCTGGCCTGCGACAAGTTTGCGGTGGCCGTGGGCGCGGGGATCCTCAAGGCGATTCCGGGGCGCATCTCCACTGAAGTGGATGCGCGCCTGTCCTTCGACGAGCCGGCGCTGCTGAGCAAGGCCCGTCAGCTGATCGAGCTGTACGATGCCGCCGGCATCGGCCGGGACCGCGTGCTGATCAAGCTGGCGTCCACCTGGGAAGGCATCCGCGCCGCCGAGAAGCTCGAGAAAGAAGGCATCCAGACCAACCTGACCCTGCTGTTCTCGTTCGCCCAGGCCCAGGCCTGCGCCGACGCGGGGGTGTTCCTGATCTCGCCGTTCGTGGGGCGCATCTACGACTGGCACAAGAAGAGCACCGGCACGGACTACGTCGGCGCCGAGGATCCGGGCGTGCAGTCGGTGACGCGCATCTACGACTACTACAAGACCAACGGCTACAACACCGTGGTCATGGGCGCGAGCTTCCGCAACATCGGCCAGATCGAGCAGTTGGCTGGCTGCGATCGCCTGACCATCAGCCCTGAACTGCTGCAGCAACTGAGCGAAGACCAGGGCGAACTGCCGCGCAAACTGGTCCCGGGCAACCAGGGCGAGGCCAAGCAGCAGCTGAGCGAAAGCCAGTTCCGCTGGGCCATGAACGAAGACGCGATGGGCACCGAGAAGCTGGCGGAAGGCATTCGTCAGTTCGCCCGCGACCAGGAAAAACTGGAAACCTTGCTGGCAGCAAAAGCCTGATACAAATCCGATTTGCCTGACGGGCGGGAAATGCCGAGCATCCTCGGTCTTTTTTCCGCCCAGGCCGGATGATTGTTTGAATCATCCGGTCCCATCGCGGGCCAGTGCTCGCCCTGTAGGCGCGGGCTTGCCCGCGATGGGGCCGGCAAGGCTACCCATTCGAGTTGTCGATGACCCCCTCCCCCGAGCTACTCCCTCTTGTGCTGGCCGGCCCGGTGCTGCGCCGTCTGGAACCGCAGCGCCTGGCGATCTGGCTGGTCGGTTCGCAACCGCTGAACCCGCGCTTGATCCTCGACTGCCCTGGCATCGGCAGCGAGATCGACTGCCAAGTCATCGCGATCGGCCAGCACGCCTTCGTGCACCTGCTGGACATCCGCTTCGACACGCCCCTGCCGTGCGACGTCGCCATCGACTACGACCTGCGCCTGGACAACGGCGAAGGCATCGCCGAGTGGGCCCCGCACCTGCTCTACCCCGGCACTGTCCGCCCGAGCTTCGTCCTGCGCGAGCGCATCGATCAGCTGCTCCACGGCTCCTGCCGCAAGCCGCATCACCCGGCCGCCGATGGCCTGCTCTGCGCAGACCGCCTGCTGCAGGCGTGCAGCAGCCCCGAAGAGCGCCCTGCCCTGCTGCTGATGAGCGGCGACCAGGTCTACGCGGATGACGTCGCCGGCCCTATGCTGCGCGCCATCCATAGCCTGATCGAGCGCCTGGGCCTGTTCGAAGAGGCCCTCGACGGCGCCCTGGTCGACGACAGCACGGCGCTCTACCGCCACCCGGCGTGCTACTACCACCGTGCCGACCTGCTGCCCGCCCAGGAGAGCAACGAAAGCCTGCGCGAGCGCTTCTTTGGCGGCAAACGCAAACCGATCTTCTCGTCCAGCAATGCCGACAACCACCTGGTGACCTTCGCCGAGGTGATGGCCATGTACCTGCTGGTCTGGTCACCGACGCCATGGACCCTGGTACGCATGGACATGCCCGCGGGCCTCACCGACAAACGCCAGGCCCGCTACCGCGAAGAGCTGCCGCTGATCGAAGCCTTCGCCGCCAACCTCGGCCAGGTGGCCCGGGTGATGGCGCAGCTGCCATGCCTGATGATCTTCGATGACCATGACATCACCGACGACTGGAACCTCTCGGCGCAGTGGGAAGAAACCGCCTACGGCCACCCGTTCTCGCGGCGGATCATCGGCAACGCGCTACTGGGGTACCTGCTGTGCCAAGGCTGGGGCAACGACCCTGAGCGTTGCCGGGCGCTGGTCGCGCAGTGCCAGGCGCTGACCGAGCACGCTGCCGCCAACCGACTGGCCAAGCAGCCACAGGACACGCTGATCGGCGAGCTGCTGCGCTTCCAGGGCTGGCAGTTCGAGCTGCCGAGCAACCCGCCAGTGCTGGTGCTGGACACCCGCACCCGCCGCTGGCGCAGCGAAAACAGCCTGAAAAAGCCGTCCGGCCTGCTGGACTGGGAGGCCCTGTGCGAGTTGCAGCAGGCGCTGCTCGATCACCCGTCGGCGATTATCGTGTCACCGGCGCCGATCTTCGGGGTAAAGCTGATCGAGACCGTGCAGCGGGTGTTCAGCTGGCTCGGCTACCCACTGCTGGTGGACGCGGAAAACTGGATGGCCCACCGTGGCGCGGCGCAGGTGATCCTGAATATCTTCCGCCATTCGCGCACGCCAGGGCATTACGTGGTGCTGTCCGGGGATGTGCACTACTCGTTCGTCTACGAGGTGTTGATCCGCCATCGGCAGCAGAGCCCGCACCTGTGGCAGATCACCAGCAGCGGCATCAAGAACCAGTTTCCCAAGCGCTTGCTGGATGTGCTCGACCGGCTCAACCGCTGGCTGTACTCGCCGCGCTCGCCGCTCAACTGGTTCACCAAGCGCCGCCTGATGGAGGTCAAGCCGCGCACGCCAAGCCGCAGCCAGGCGGGTGAGCGGCTGTGGAACAGTGCTGGGTTGGGGCAGGTGTTCTTCAATGAACAGGGGCAGCCGGCGCGGGTGTATCAGCTCAATGCTGATGGCTCGGCTGCCAACGAGTTCATCAAGGACTAGGAACGCTCGAGCGCGTTGACCAGGTCGTGGAAGGCTTCACGGTTGGAGTCGTTCAGGCCCATGAGGATCTTGTGCGCCTCGAGCACCTTGGAGCGCACCACCTCTTCGCTCTGGTCCTGGGACGGCAGGTCGGTCAGGCACTCTGGGCAGGGGATCGGGCGGTCGACGATGTTGAACACCTGATCGAAGCCCATCGACTGCAGCAACCGGGAAATGTCCGGGTTGGTGGTGACCACGGTCGGCAGCAGGCCGACCTTTTGCCGCGACAGGATCGACAGCTTGGCCAGCAGGCCCAAGGTGGTGCTGTCGATGCTCTCGGTCTCGGTCAGGTCGATGACGATGGCCGAGAAGTTCAGCGCGGTGAAGATCTTCTCGATCGTCGCATCCAACGCCGAACACAGGGTCAGGCGCACTTCACCGACGAACTTCAGGACGAAGGTGCCACTCTGTTCGGCAAACTGGATTCTACCGGTACTCATTGAAGGTTCCTGCTCAACACCAATAGGGCGATATCATCCGGCATCTCCCCAAGCGTAGCCAATCCGAAACGTTGGCGCAGCCCATCCAGGCTACCCCCTGCTGCCTTGACGATTTCCGGCAAGGCGGCTTCTTTATCTTTGAGCGTGTCCCCAGGCAAAAGGTCCAGAATGCCGTCCGACATCAGGCTGAGGCTGAACTGCGGTGGCAGCTCGACGACCAGGTCCTGGTAGGTGGCTTCCTCGAACAGCCCTACCGGCAGGCCGCGGCCTTCGAGGTAGCGCGTCTGCTCCGGGGTGTACAGCACCGGCAGCGGCAGGTGGCCGCCAACGGCGTAGGTCAGCAGGCCGGTGTCTTCATCGATCACCCCGCCGACCATGGTCACGTGCTTGCCCAGCTTGCAGTTGATCAGGCCACGGTTGATGTGGCTGAGCACCTCCGACGGCTTGAAGTCGCGCAGCTTGGCGCCGCGCCTGATTTCAAACAGCAGCCGGGTGGTCATGAACTTGAGCAGCACGGTGACGAACGCCGACGACGCGCCGTGGCCGGACACGTCTGCCAGGTAAAACGCGATCCGCCGATCATCGACCCGGAAGTAGTCACAGAAGTCGCCCGACAGGTACAACGACGGGATGATCTGGTGCTCGAAGGCGATGCCAGCGCCGACCCAGGGGCTTTCCGGGAGCATGTTCATCTGCACCTGGCGCCCGGCGGTCTGGTCTTCCTGCAACAGGTGCAGGCTGGCCTCCAGCTCGCGGTTGGCAGCTTCGAGCTTGTCGCGGTAGCGCTGGTTTTCCAGCACCAGGCGCGAGCGATCGAGGGCGCGGCGCACCGAGTGTTCGAGGACGGCGAGGTCTTCCAGCGGCTTGATCAGGTAATCGGCGGCGCCCAGGCGCAGGGCCTCGACCGCGTCGCTCATGACACCGGCACCGGACACCACGATCACCGGCAACTGCGGGGCGAGCTCGCTGATCCGACGGATCAGCTCGAGGCCGCCCATCTGCGGCATGCGCAGATCGCAGATGACGAGATCGGGCTGGTGTTCTTCGAAGACCTGAAGCCCCTGCTGGCCGTTGGCGGCCTGAAGGACGCTGAAGCCGCTGTCTTCCAGATAGGCGGCGAGGCTCGCACGGACCACGTCGTCGTCATCGATGATCAGCAGCGTTGCACTGGTTTTCTGCATGTGGGCGAACGGCGCCGGATTAGGTTGGCGTAGGATCGTCTGAAAGCGCGACGAAGGCTACTGGAATACTCGTTGGCTGCTCTACTCTTTGAGTTGTAGGACAAGAATGCTTGTCCGGCAACCAGCAGAGGTGCCCTGTAAGGCGCAGACGGTACTCCCATCCGCCAGGCGTTTCAAGCATGCGAGCGCCGGGTGCGCTGGACTTTACAGGGCAAATTACCGGGAGTTATAAGAAAGCTGTCCAACGCAACCCGATGAAAGGATCGAGCATGCACCAGACACCCAGCAATCACAGCGAAAAGCGCGATTTCATCCGCATGCGCATCGATGCCGAGGTCAGCCTGCTGCACGCTGGCCAAGTGGTCGCAGCGGTGTGCCTGGACCTGTCCAGCGGCGGCATGCAGGTCAAGGCGGCGCAGCGCTATCAGGTCGGCGACAAGGTCGAAGTGCGCATCGACTCCGATCACCCTGCCCTCAAGGGCCTGCACGCCAGTACCGAGGTGGTGTGGATCGCCGATCAGCCCGGCGGGCAGCACAGGTTCGGTCTGCGCATCCTGGCGATGCATTGATCTGTTACGAAAAAAAAGGCGACCCGAGGGTCGCTTTTTTTACAGTCGCAGTGACATCCGCCGGGATCAGAAGTCGTCTTCGACTTCGCCATCCTTGACCTTGAACTCGCGGTTCTGCAGGTAGGCGTTGCGAATGAACACGTACTTGTCGCCGCTGATCAGCTTCTCGGCCGACAGCAGGCTGGCGCGGGTGTCGATCAGGTCCACGGGGAGGATCGAGTTGCGCGTCGGCACGTGGTTGATGTAGCGGTAGGGTTCGGTGTAGCTGTCCGGGTACTTGGCCAGGCCGTCACGCACGGTGCTTGGGCCGAGCAGCGGGATGACCACGTACGGGCCACTGGAGACGCCCCAGTAGCCCAGGGTCTGGCCGAAGTCTTCGTCGTTGCGCTGCAGGCCCATCTTGGTGCCGACGTCGAAGAAGCCGCCAATGCCGAAGGTGGTGTTGACGATCAACCGCGCAGTGTCGACGCCCGCCGCGTGCGGCTTGAGCTGGAGCACATTGTTGGCCAGGTTGGTGACGTCGCCCAGGTTGCGGAAGACATTGTGAATGCCGTCTTCGAGAAACTGCGGGGTGATCGCCTGGTAACCCTGGGCCAGCGGTTTCAGGGCATAGGTGTCGAGGGTATCGTTGAACCGGAAGATCGGTCGGTTGACCGACTCCCAAGGGTCATCCTCGGTCGCCGCCTGCGAGGCTGCCACCGGCGCCAGCAGCAGACTGGCGCAGACACAGGCCTGGGTGATTCGCTCGATCACACTGGCACCGATCCTAGGCATATGATGTTTCTCCATCGGGTTTCACGGTCACAGCCGCCGAGGCGCGCTGTTGTAATTGGGCGACAGTATAAAGCGTCGCTGGCCGATAAACAGCTTTACACAGTTTTGCTCAACATTTTGTGAACATCGGTTACGCCGTCATCGGACGGTCATGTTCGGCGTCTAGCCTGCGACGTATTTCAGGGAATTTGCCATGCATGACGCTCCCGCCTTTACCGCTGTGCTGTTTGGCCTGCGCGGCTGCCTGGTCCAGGCCCCCAGCGGTAGCCCCCTGCCCGCCCCGGGCGCGCTGGAAGCCCTCGACGGCCTGCGCCGCCGGGCAATCCCCTGCATCTGGCTCGACGAGCCACACAGCCGCGAGGGCAGCGACCTGGCCAGCGTGCTGCCGGCGTGGCTGCCGGGGCACCTCGGGGCGCCCTCGCCCTGGCCGGCGCCGGATGCCTGCTGGCAAGCCTTGATGCAGCTGCAAAGCCAGCAACTGGAGGGCTGCGTGGTGGTCAGCGGCGACCCGTACCTGCTCGAGTCAGGGCTCAACGCCGGGCTGTGGACCGTCGGCCTGGCGACCTGCAGCCCGTCCTGCGACCTGTCGTCGAGCCACTGGCAGGCACTCACCGCGCAAGACCGCGAGCTGGCCCGCGGCAAGGCCACGCTTGAGCTGTTCGGCCTGGGCGTGCATTCGGTGATCGACCACCTGGAGGCGCTGGACACCTGCCTGGCGGACATCGCCCAGCGTCGCCGCAAGGGCGAAAAACCCTGATACAGGTGATTGACGCGGATCATGCAAAGCAGCGGCGAGTGGATTACGCTTGAAGCAGGCGAGAACCTTTGCCGGGTGGCTGAGGTCCATGCTTTGCCAAGTCATTGAGGGAGAACAACCCATGCCCGCCCGCGAACTGCAAGAGCGCTTGAACAGCCTGCGCGAGCAACTGGATCGAAACGTGCCGCTCACCGAAGACGAGCTGGCCGCGCTGCACGAGGAAGCCAGACAGATAGAAGCTCAGCTCAAGCTGGAAGAAGCGACACCGGACAACAACCTGGCCGACGGTTTCAACCTGGCGGTCGAACGCTTTGAAGTCGAACACCCAGACCTGACCGCGACCCTGCGCAGCATTGCCAACAGCCTGCACAGCATGGGCATCTGAGCTCACTGCACCTGCAGCGTCACTGGGCCGCCCCCACAGGTGCCGCGCAACTCACCAACGGCGCGTAACCTGTGGGAGCGGCCTTGTGTCGCGAAAGGGCCGCAACGCGGCCCCGGCACTCTCGAATTACGAATTACTGCCGAACCAAGCGCAGGTTACGCGGGCTGATCGGCCCGGTGCTGCGGTACGGGTTGATGTCCAGCCCACCCCGGCGCACATACCGCGCATACACCGTCAGGTGCTCCGGCTTGAGCAATCGCTTGAGGTCGAGGTAGATCCGCTCGACGCACTGCTCATGGAAGTCGGCATGCTGGCGGAAGCTCACCAGGTAGGTCAGCAGGCTGCCATGGTCCAGCGCCAGGCCCTTGTACTCGACCACCACGCTGCCCCAGTCCGGCTGGCCGGTCACCGGACAGTTGGACTTGAGCAGGTGGCTGTGCACCGCCTCCTCCACCACCCGATCCGCGTCACACTGGAGCAACTGCGGCTGCGGCTGCTCGTAGTTGTTGATCGCCACGTCCAGCCCATCGATGCACTGCCCCGGCAACGCCACCACGCCCTCGCCTTCAACCTCGGCCAGGGTACGCACGCGCACGCTCACCGGCTTGCCAGCCGCCGCCGACAGGTCCTGCTCCAGGCATGCCTGCAGCGCCTCGGTGCTGGCGAACACGGTCTGGTTCAGCGAGTTGAGGTACAGCTTGAACGACTTCGACTCGATGATGTTCGGCGACGCCGCAGGGATCGCGAACTCACCGATGGCCACCACCGGCTTGCCCGACGGCAACAGCCAGGACAGCTCGAAGCAGTTCCAGTAGTCGACACCCTGCCACGGCAAGGCATCACCGCTGACCCCGAGCTCGGCCCACTTGGCCAGGCGCGGAATGGGAAACAGCAGCGAAGGGGTGTAAGTGGAGATGTATTCGCTGGACTTGCCCAGCGGGGAGTGTTCGGCGGCAGGATGCATGGTCAGAACCTGAAAAAACGGATGCGCCTAGTTTACCGGTTTTGCAGCCTGCCTTGGGCGTGAAGTCACTCGATGGTCAACGGCCCGACCATGCCCGCCTGATAGTGCCCAGGCACGTTGCAGGCGAATTCGATCGGTGCCGAGGTGCGGAAGGTCCAGGTCAGCTCACCGCGCTGGCCGGGCTGCAGCAGCACCGTGTTACCGCCATCGTGGCCATGCTCGCCATGGCCCATCTGGCTGTGGTCCATGCCCTCGTGCTGGCTGCCGGCGGTGAAGATCTTGCCCTGCATGGCCACCATCTGCTTCTGGTGTTCGACGTGCATGGCCTTGTCGCCGAGGTTGAACTCGTGCGGCAGCTGGCCCTGGTTGATCAGCACGAAGCGCACCGTCTCGCCCGCCTTGACCTGCAGGCTGGCGGGCTCGAAGGCGATGTCCTTGAGCACCACTTCGACGGTGCGGGTGGCCTTGGCGGCCGGGGCCGGCTCGCCGAAAGCAAAGCCATGAGCGTGACCCTCAGCGGCCAGGGTGGGCAGGCCGAAGAGTGCGAGGGCGGCGCCGATGAACAGGTGTTTCATGTCTACTCCGGGGGTTACAGCAATCATCCGGCTACTCTAGGGAGCACCGACTGGCAGTTGGCTGACGGCAAGATTACAACTTTGTCAGCTTGGCCCGCGGGGTAAACTGTCACGTATCATTTTCAGCCGTATCGATACCCTGCCTGGACAACGCCCCTGATGAAACTGCTGATCGTCGAAGACCAGGCCAAGACCGGCCACTACCTGCGCCAGGGCCTCAGTGAAGCCGGCTTTGCCACCGAGCTGGCGGCCGATGGCGACACGGGGCTGCACCTGGCGCTGACCGGCGACCATGCCTTGCTGATCCTCGACGTGATGCTGCCGGGCCGGGATGGCTGGCAGATTCTCCAGGCCGTGCGCCAGGCCGGCCTGGAAACCCCGGTGCTGTTCCTCACCGCCCGCGACGCCGTGGAGGATCGGGTGCACGGCCTGGAGCTGGGTGCCGACGATTACCTGGTCAAGCCGTTCGCCTTTTCCGAGCTGCTGGCGCGGGTGCGCACCCTGCTACGGCGCGGCGCCAGCCCGAACCAGGACACCAGCCTGCAGCTCGCCGACCTGCGCCTGGACCTGATCCGCCGGCGGGTCGAACGCGCCGGCCAGCGCATCGACCTGACCGCCAAGGAGTTCGCCCTGCTCGAACTGCTGCTGCGCCGCCAGGGCGAGGTGCTGCCCAAATCGCTGATCGCCTCGCAGGTGTGGGACATGAATTTCGACAGCGACACCAATGTCATCGAAGTCGCGATCCGCCGCTTGCGCCTGAAAGTCGACGACGCCCACCCGGACAAGCTGATCCACACCGTGCGCGGCATGGGCTATGTGCTCGAAGAGCGCCAGGGGTGATGCGCCGCCTGTCACTCGGCAGCCGCCTGGCGCTGCTGTTCGCCGCCTGCACCGCGGCGGTTTCGCTAAGCGCCGGCCTGCTGTTCAACCGCGCCAGCGAACGGCACTTCATCGAGCTCGACCAGCAGTTGCTGGGCAACCGCCTGGCGCAACTGCGCCGCCAGCTGGCCGGCGTCGACTCGCCGGAGACCCTCGCCACCCGGCTGCCGCTGCTGCGCGGTGAACTCAGCCACCAGGCCGATCTCGCCTTGCGCATCAGCTCTGCGGCAGGCGAGACCTGGTTCGAAAGCCGCCACGGCCTGCCCGCCCCCAGCCCTCAGCCTGGCCTGGCCACCTCGCATGCCGACGGCGTCGACTACCGCAGCCTGACGGTACCGCTGAACGCGCGCGCGGCACGGTCGGCGCAACTGACCCTGCTGCTCGACATCACCCACCACCAGCATTTTCTGCAGGGCATGCAGCGGCTGATCTGGCTGACCGTCGGCCTGTCGGCGCTGGCCACCGCCCTGCTCGGCGCCTGGGCGGTGCGCCGCGGGCTGCGGCCGTTGCGGCAGATCGGCGAAGTGGCGGCCAGCGTCAATGCCCGCTCGCTGACCACTCGCCTGCCGGTGGCGCAGATGCCGGAGGAGCTGGCCGAGCTGGCGAGCACCATCAACGGCATGCTGCAGCGCCTGGACGACGCCTTTCAGCGCCTCTCGGCGTTCTCTGCAGACATCGCCCACGAGCTGCGCACGCCGCTGTCCAACCTGCTGACCCACACCCAGGTGACCCTGACCCGCCCGCGCAGCCTCGAGGAGTACCGCGAGGCGCTGCACGGCAACCTGGAAGAGCTGCAATGGATGGCCCAGCTGGTCAACGACATGCTCTACCTGGCCAAGGCCGACCACGGCCTGCTGATGCCCAACCGCCAGCCGCTGGACCTGGCCGTTGAAGTCGATGCGCTGCTGGAGTATTACGCCGGGCTGGCTGAAGACGCCGAGGTGCAGTTGTTGCGCGAGGGTGAGGGATTGCTGGAGGGTGATCGGCCCATGCTGCGCCGGGCGCTGTCCAACCTGCTCGACAATGCGCTGCGCTTCACGCCGCAGGGCGGGATGATCAAGGTGACGCTGGAGGCGGGGTTGCGCATCGTGGTCGCCAATAGCGGGCCGGCGATCGACGCGGTGGCCGTGCAGCGGCTGTTTGATCGGTTCTATCGGGCGGACCCGGCGCGCCGCGAAGGCAGCAGCGAGCACGCGGGGTTGGGGCTGGCGATTACCCGGTCGATCATCCAGGCGCACGGCGGCGGGATCCGGGTGGAGTGCGAAGGCGGCTGGACGCGCTTTGTGATCGAGCTGCCGGTCAGTTAGCGATTCAGCGCCCTATCCAACGCTATCGCGGGGCAAGGCCGCTCCCACGCCGACCGCGTGATGCCCCTGTTTTTTGCGTGTGTTCGGTGTAGATGCGTTGGGCCTTGGGGGCTTATCCATCTGATTTGGTGACGCTTATGGCCCCTTCCGCCCTTACGGCGGGTCACTTTTTTTCTTGGAAAAAAGTAACCAAAAACCGCCGGCTCCCACATACGGCCCTCCGCTGCGCTGCGGGTTCCCTCACTCCGGCCTTGCTCCCGCGAGGACCGGGCTGTACGGGCCTTCCTGGCCCGCAGCCCTTGCCGGCCTTCCTGGCCGTCACCTCGCTCCGCAAGACCTCCGTTCGGCCTCCTGAGGTCGCCAAGTTACGGGTGGCGCCTGGGCTGGCGTTATCTTCGACACTGGCAATGGTGGTGGATATTCGGGCCTATTCGCGGGGCAAGCCCGCTCCCACAGGATAGTGTCGCTCCTCCGGTCAGCGGAGATCCTGTGGGAGCGGGCTTGCGCCGCGAAAGGGCCGGAACTGCCAATGCACATTCTGGCGCTGACGCGCTGTACCGCCCTTATAAACAAGCGAGAGCGCAGCGATTCGCCAGCCGTTGCCCTGGCCCTTGATCTGGCCCTTGATCTGGCTTGTGATCTTGATCTACCGCGACTTCAGGAGGCCGAACGGAGGTCTTGCGGAGTGAGGTGACGGCCATGGATGGCCGGCAAGCGCCGCGGGCCAGGAAGGCCCGTCCGGCGCGGTCCTCACGGGAGCAAGACCGGAGTGAGGGGACCCGTAGCGCAGCGAAGGGCCGGATGTAGGAGCAAGCGGTTTGGTTACTTTTTTCCAAGAAAAAAAGTGACCCGCCGTAAGGGCGGAAGGGGCCAGGAGCCGCACCACATCAACCGGATAAGCTCGCTAATCGAAACCCGCCCCCACCGGCAACTATCCCAATCACCCGTGAAGAACCCTATTTACGGGTCAAGCGCTGATACTGTGGGAGCGGCCTTGCCGGGGCGCCGGGCCGGTCAGAAAGGGGCGCATAGCGCCCCAGTACATCACTCGTAGCGCAGCGCCATGGCCGGTTCGATCTGCGAAGCCCGGTACGCCGGATAGATCGTTGCCAGGAAGCTCATCACCAACCCGGCCGTACAGATCATCGCCACGTCACCCCACTGCAGTTCGGACGGCAGGCTGCTGATGAAGTACACGTCCGAGGTGAAGATGTGCTGGCCACTGACCCGCTCCAGCCAGCCGACGATCTGGCTGACGTTGATCGCCGCCACCACCCCGAGCACGCCACCGAGCAACGTGCCGACGATGCCGATGAGGCTGCCCTGGACCATGAACGTGCCCATGATCTGCGTGGGCGTGGCGCCGATGGTGCGCAGGATGGCGATGTCAGCACCCTTGTCGTTCACCACCATCACCAGGGTGGCGATGATGTTGAACGCCGCCACCGCGATGATCATCATCAGCAACAGACCGATCATGGTCTTTTCCATCTTCATCGCACTGAACAGGCTGCCCTGGGTGTGCGACCAGTCATCGGCGTGGTAGCCCTCGCCCAGCTGCGCGGCAATCGCCTTGGACACCTGCGGCGCGGCGTACAGGTCGTGCAGCTTGAGGCGCACGCCCTGCACGCTGCCCGGCGCCCAGCGCTGCATCTCGCCGGCGTCGGCCGCGTTGATGTAGGCCTGCGAGCCATCCAGCTCGGCGCCGACCTTGAAGATGCCGACCACGGTCAGGCGCTGCATGCGCGGGGTGATGCCGCCCGGCGCCTTGCTGATTTCAGGCACGATCAGCGTCAGTTTGTCGCCGGTATTGAGGCGGAAGCGACGCGCCGTCAGCTCGCCGATGACCACGCCATATTCGCCAGGCAGCAAGTCCTGCAGACGGCCCTGGACGATGTGCTGGCCGACGATCGAGACCTTGCCCTCTTCGGCCGGGTCGATACCGCTGACCTGGATCGGCTGCATCGCACCTTTGTAAGAGAGCATGCCTTCCATTTCGGTCACCGGCGCCGCGGCGATCACCGCCGGGTTCTTCAGCGCCGCAGCGGCCACCGTGCGCCAGTCGTCCAGCGGCTGCGCGCCGAGGATGCTGGCGTGCGGCACCAGGCCGAGAATCCGCGAGCTCATTTCACGCTGGAAGCCGTTCATCACCGACAGCACCACGATCATCGCCAGCACGCCCAGGGACAAGCCGATCATCGAGGTCATCGAGATGAACGAAATGAAGTGATTGCGACGCTTGGCACGGGTGTAGCGAGCACCGATGAACAAGGGCAAGGGTCTGAACATGTACGAGTACACCCAATGAATAGTGTGGCGGGGCGGTTTAGGCCGCCCCGTGCAAGCGGCTCAGATCGCCACCAGGTGGCCGTCTTCGAGCTTGAGTACGCGGTCCATCTGGCGCGCCAGGCTGAGATCGTGGGTCACCACCAGGAAGGCCGTCTGCGACGAGCTGGAGAGCTCGCGCATCAGTTCCTGGATGCCCTGCGCGGTGTGGTGGTCGAGGTTGCCGGTGGGCTCGTCGAGCATCACCAGGCCCGGCCGGTTGACCAGGGCGCGGGCGATCGCCACGCGCTGACGCTCACCGCCCGACAGCTCGGCCGGCTTGTGGCTCAGGCGATGGCCGAGGCCCACGCGCTTGAGCAGCGCCTCGGCGCGCTCGCGGGCCTCGGGGATCGGCGTGCGGCCGATCAGCAGCGGCATGCAGACGTTTTCCAGGGCGGTGAACTCAGCCAGCAGGTGGTGGAACTGGTAGACGAAGCCCAGCGCACGGTTGCGCAGCAGGCCACGGGCCCGCTCGCCGAGCGCCGACAGCTGCTCGCCGGCCAGCCAGACACTGCCGGTGGTCGGCGTGTCGAGGCCGCCCAGGAGGTTGAGCAAAGTGCTCTTGCCGGAGCCGGAGCTGCCGACGATCGCCACCCGCTCACCGGGCTGCAGCTCCAGCTGCAGGTTGGCCAGCACCTGCACCGACTCCGGGCCCTCGTCGTAGGACTTGCCCAGGTTGCGGCAACTCAGAACGGCTGTATCACTCATGCGCGACTCACTCATAACGTAGCGCCTCTGCAGGCTGGGTGCGCGCCGCACGCCAGGCCGGGTACAGGGTGGCGAAGAAACTCAGGACCAATGCCGCGCCGCAGACCATCCAGACGTCTTCGGCCATGATCTGCGAAGGCAGGTAATCGATGAAGTAGACGTCGGCGTTGAGGAACTTGTGGCCGATCAGCGTCTCGATGCCGGCAATCGCCGCACTGACGTTGAGCGCGGCAAGGATGCCGACCACGGCGCCGATCAAGGTCCCGAACACACCGATCACCGTGCCCTGGACCATGAAGATGGCCATGATCTGCCCCGGCGTGGCGCCAAGGGTACGGAGGATGGCGATGTCGCCCTTCTTGTCGTTGACCACCATCACCAGGGTGGAAATGATGTTGAACGCGGCCACCGCGACGATCAGCAACAGCAGCAGGCCGATCATCGCCTTCTCCATGCGGATCGCCTGGTACAGGTTGCCGTGGGTGCGGGTCCAGTCACGCGCGTAGAACTCCTGCTCGCCCAACTGCTGGGCGATGCTCCAGGCCACCCGGGGCGCCTGGAACAGGTCGTCGAACTTGAGCCGCAGGCCCTGCACCTGGTCGGGCTTCCAGCGGTGCAGGCGGGACAGGTCGGCAATGTTGGTCAAGCCCAGGAAGCCGTCGATCTCGCCGGCGCCGACATGGAAGGTGCCGACCACGGTGAAGCGCTTCATGCGCGGGAACATCCCCGCCGGGGTCACGCTGACCTCGGGGGCGACGAAGGTCACCTTGTCGCCGACGCTGACGCCCAGCTTGGCCGCCGCCTTGTCGCCGATCATGATGCCCCACTCGCCCGGCGCCAGCGCATCGAGGCGGCCTTCGCGGATGAAGTTGTCGATGATCGACACCTCACGCTCGCGCGCCGGATCGATGCCGTTGAGCAGCACCTTGGAGACCTTGCCGTCATGCGTCAGCAGGCCCTGCATCTGGGTGAAGGGTGCCACCGCAAGCACTTGCGGATTCTGCTTTACTTGTTGAGCAAGGGCCGACCAATCGTTGATCGGCTGGCCGCTCTCGAGCGTGGCGTGAGGGATCATGCCAAGCACGCGGGTACGCATCTCGTGGTCGAAGCCGTTCATGACCGAGAGCACCACGATCATGACTACCACGCCCAGGGCGAGGCCGATCATCGAGGTCAGGGAAATGAACGAGACGAAATGGTTGCGGCGCTTGGCACGGGTGTAGCGCGTACCGATGAATGCGAAAAGAGGTCTGAACATGTCGGGGCTTGTTCGGATGAAAGGGAACGTCCTTGTGGCGAGGCGCCTACGGCGGCTTTACACTCGGACCACCGCCGTAACCTTGGGTTCGCCATGACGACACTAGACGATGAAGATCGCCGCGAATACTACCGCATCGAAGACAGGATCGCACTGGAAATCAGCCCCTTGAATGCGGCTGAGGCCCTTGATCCAGAACTGTTGCAAGATGATTCGCCGCTGTTCAGCCTGCTCAGCGAACTGCACCTGGCGGACTTCGAATCGCAGCACCTGCTGCGCCAGCTGAGCGACAAGGACCGCACCCTCGGTGCGTTCCTGCGGGCGCAGAACAAACGCCTGGACCTGCTCAGCAGCGTGGTCGCGCAGAGCCTGCTGGGCGAGATCGGCGAGCCGCACCGGGTGATTCTCTCCGAGGGCGGCATCGAGTTCGCCCAGGCCGAGCAGATCGCCCCCGGCACCCGCGTGAAAGTGAAGATGGTGCTGATGCCCCGCGCCCATGGCCTGCTGCTGCGCGGTCGAGTCACCCATTGCGACCCGCTGGCGGGCGGCGACTACGAGGTGGGCACCGAGTTTACCGACATGACCGACGCCCAGCGCCAACTGCTGGCGCGCTACATCCTCCAGCGCCAGCAACAGCAACGACGCCAGGCGCTGGAACAGAACGACCCCGCCCCCTGAGCCCTGCTCTCTTGATTTGAAGGAACGAACGTGACCCTGATCTACGGCCACCGCGGCGCCAAGGGCGAAGCACCCGAAAACACCCTGACCAGCTTCCGCCAGTGCCTGGCACATGGCGTCAACCGCTGTGAACTGGACCTGCACCTGTCGGCTGACAACCAGCTGATGGTGATCCACGACGCGACCCTCAAGCGCACCACCGGCCGACGCGGCAAGGTGGTCGAAAACAGCGCCGCCGACCTCAGCACCTACGACGCGCGCAAGGGTGGCCCCGGGCATGTACAGCCCTGCCCTATCCCGCGGCTCGAGGAGTTGTTCGAGAAGTGTGCGTTCGAGCACTGGCAACTGGAGGTCAAGAGCGCCTCGCGCACCCGCGCCGCCAGCACGGTACTGGCGATCCGCGAACTGGCCCAGCAGTACGGCCTGCTGGACAAAATCACCATCACCTCGAGCTCGCGCGAAGTGCTCGGCGCCGCCCTGGAGCTGGTGCCGGACGTGTCGCGTGGGCTGGTGGCGGAATATGCCTGGCTCGACCCGCTGAAGGTCGCGCAGAACTACAACTGCGAGATGCTCGCACTGAACTGGACGCTGTGTACCCCCGAGCGCCTGATCAAGGCCCAGCGCCAGGGGCTGCACGTGTCGGTGTGGACGGTCAACGAGCCGGCACTGATGCGCCGACTCGCCGACTTTGGCGCTGACAGCCTGATTACAGACTTTCCCGGTTTGGCCAAGACCACCCTAGGGCAGGACTGAAATCACACTCCCCGACCGGCTCAGGCCACCGGCCGGAGCCGCTCAAAAAAGCCGGTTGAGGCCGTCGTACGCGGCTACCCGATAGGCTTCGGCCATGGTCGGGTAGTTGAACGTGGTGTTGACGAAGTACTTCAGGGTGTTGCGCTCACCCGGCTGATCCATGATCGCCTGGCCAATGTGAACGATCTCCGAAGCCTGGTAGCCGAAGCAGTGCACGCCGAGGATTTCCAGGGTTTCACGGTGGAAGAGGATCTTCAGCATGCCTTGCGGCTCGCCGGCGATCTGCGCCCGGGCCATGCTCTTGAAGAACGCCTTGCCGACTTCGTACGGCACCTTGGCCTGGGTCAGCTCCTGCTCGTTCTTGCCGATCGAGCTGATCTCGGGAATGGTGTAGATGCCGGTCGGCACGTCGTTGACGAAGCGCCAGCTGCCATTGTCGACGATGCTGCCCGCCGCCGAGCGACCCTGGTCGTGGGCGGCACTGGCCAGGCTCGGCCAGCCGATCACGTCACCGGCGCCATAGATGTTCGGCACGGTGGTGCGGTAGGCCTCGTCGACCTCGATCTGGCCACGGCTGTTGACCTTGATGCCGATGTTTTCCAGGCCCAGCTTGTCGGTGTTGCCGGTACGGCCGTTGCACCAGAGCAAGGCGTCGGCCTTGATCTTCTTGCCCGACTTGAGGTGCAGCACCACGCCGTTGTCCAGCCCTTCGACCCGCTCGTACTCCTCGTTGTGGCGTACGGTGATGTTGTTGTTGCTGAAGTGGTAGCTCAGCGCCTGGGAGATTTCCGAGTCGAGGAAGCTCAGCAGCTGGCCGCGGTTGTCGACCAGCTCGACCAGCACACCCAGGCCGCTGAAGATCGACGCGTACTCGCAACCGATCACACCGGCGCCGTAGACGATCAGCTTGCGCGGGGTGTGGCTGAGGCTGAGGATGGTGTCGCTGTCGTAGACGCGCGGGTGGTGGAAGTCGATGTCGGCCGGGCGATACGGGCGCGAACCGGTGGCGATGATGATGTGCTTGGCCACCAGCTTCTCGACCACCCCGTTCGGGCAGACCACTTCGACGGTCTGCTCGTCGGCGAAGCTGCCGGTGCCGGTGAACACGTCGACGCGGTTACGGGCGTAGTAACCGGTGCGCGAGGCGACCTGCTTGGAGATGACCTTCTCGGCGCTCTTGAGCACGTCCGGGAAGGAGAACCAGCGCGGCTCGCCGATGGCGCGGAACATCGGGTTGGTGTTGAACTGCATGATCTGCCGCACCGAGTGACGCAGTGCCTTGGACGGGATGGTGCCCAGGTGGGTGCAGTTGCCGCCGACCTGACGACGGCTATCGACCATGGCCACCTTGCGGCCTGCTTTGGCGGCGTTCATTGCCGCACCTTCTCCGGCCGGGCCGGAACCCAGCACCACTACGTCGTAGTTGTAGACAGCCATGCGTACTCCTTCAGAACTGGCCCGCCGGCCGGTTGGCCGCGGGGCGCGATCATGTCGCCGGGGCGCCATGAGAAAATTCGGGTGCAGTCTAATCAAGCGTGAACGCCGCGCACATTAACCCTTGGTCGCGTCGTAGGCCAATCCAGCCTGCACTACATATCGTTCACCGATTCCCTGGCGGCGATCATCCTTGCTTGCGCTTTCACTCGCCTTTCAGCGCGTGTTCGAATCCGGGCGTAGCCTGGGAGACGAAGCCACCCTCGACCCGGGTCACCAGCACGGCGGCGATCCCGTTGGCTACGGCAAACGCCCAGCCACGCTCGGGCCCGAGAATCAGCAGCAGGGTCGAATAGCCGTCGGCCTGCAGCGCCGAGGCATCGAGCACGGTGACTGCCGCCAGGGCATGCACGACCGGACGCCCGCTGCGGGCATCGAAGGTGTGCGAGTAGCGCCGGCCATTGTCCTCGAAATAGTTGCGATAGTCACCCGAGGTCGACACGGCCAGGCCATCGACGCTGATCACCTGGCGGGCGATCTGGCGGTCGCCACCCGGCAGCTCGAGCGCCACCCGCCACTGGCTGCCGTCGGGCTTGCGCCCCAGCGCCTTGAGTTCACCGGTGGCTTCGGCCAGAAAGTTGTCGATACCCATGGCCACCAGGCGCGTGGCGATCAGGTCGACCGCGTGGCCGGCGGCGATGCTGTTGAAGTCGAGTTCGACGGCGGCGTCCTTGCACAGCATGCCCGGCTCCAGGCGCAGGTGCTGATAGCCGACCCGCTGGCGCGCCTGGGCCAGCGCGTGCGGGTCGGGCACCTGCTCGTGGCGGGCCTGCGGGCCGAAACCCCAGAGGTCGAGCAGTGGCTCGACGGTGAGGTCGAACGCGCCAGCGCTCTGTTGCGCCAGGCGCTGGCCAAAGGCGACCAGCGCAAGCATGTCGGCGGGCAAGGCCAGGCAGTGGTTGGCCGGGAGCTGGTTGAACTGGCTGACGGTGGAATCACTGCGGTAGGTGGAGTAGTGCTGGTCGATGTCGTGAAGGATCGATTCGACGGCTTGGCGGACCTGCTCCGGAGCCGGGCCACCCGGCATACGCACGTACTGGATGCTGTAGCTGCTGCCCATGGTCGGGCCACCCAGGCGCTCCAGGGTCGGGCGCTGGTCGCAGGCTGAAAGCAGCATGAAGGTGAACAACAGGAGTGCGCGCATACGTTCGATCTCGGCTGGCGGCTCAGACCCTATCGCGGGCAAGCCCGCTCCTACAGACAGCGAGCTGCACCCCGGATGATGAACCGGATCCGCAGGCCCTGTAGGAGCGGGCTTGCCCGCGATAGGGCTTGAGCTGCCAGCACAATACTCTGGACAAAAAAACGGGAACCCGAAGGTTCCCGTTTTTTCAGTCACTTACAAGCGAATCAGTGTGGAAACGCTGGCGGGTTCACACCGGCCATGTCTTCCATCACACGCACCACCTGGCAGCTGTAACCGAATTCGTTGTCGTACCAGACGTACAGGACAACGCGGTTTTCATTGCAGATGGTCGCTTCAGCGTCCACGACACCGGCGTGGCGCGAGCCGACGAAGTCGGTCGAAACCACTTCCTGCGAGCTGACGTAGTCGATCTGCTTGTGCAGCTCGGAGTGCATGGCGGTCTGGCGCAGGTACTCGTTGATCTCTTCGCGGCTGGTGCCGTTTTCGAGGTTCAGGTTGAGGATGGCCATCGACACGTTTGGCGTCGGTACGCGGATCGCGTTGCCGGTCAGCTTGCCCTTGAGCACTGGCAGCGCCTTGGCAGCAGCGGTGGCAGCACCGGTTTCGGTGATGACCATGTTCAGCGGCGCGGCGCGGCCACGACGGCTGCCCTTGTGGAAGTTGTCGATCAGGTTCTGGTCGTTGGTGAACGAGTGAACGGTTTCGACGTGGCCGTTGATGATGCCGTACTTGTCGTTGACGGCCTTGAGCACCGGCACGATGGCGTTGGTGGTGCAGGACGCCGCGGAGATGATCTTGTCATCCGCGCTGATTTCGCCGTGGTTGATGCCGTGCACGATGTTCTTCAGCGCGCCCTTGCCAGGTGCGGTGAGGATCACGCGGGCAGCGCCCGGGCAGGCCAGGTGCTGGCCCAGGCCATCGGCGTCACGCCAGACACCGGTGTTGTCGACGATCAGGGCGTTGCTGATGCCGTACTGGGTGTAGTCGACTTCGCTCGGGCTCTTGGCGTAGATAACCTGGATCAGGTTGCCGTTGGCGGTGATGGTGTTGTTGGCTTCATCGATGGTGATGGTGCCATCGAACGGGCCGTGCACCGAGTCGCGGCGCAGCAGGCTGGCACGCTTGACCAGGTCGTTGTCGGCGCCTTTGCGCACGACGATGGCACGCAGGCGCAGGCCGTCGCCACCACCGGTCTTCTCGATCAGGATGCGCGCCAGCAGGCGGCCGATGCGGCCGAAACCGTACAGGACGACGTCGGTGCCCTTGCGCGCCGAAACGTTCTGTTGGCCAACCACTTCAGCCAGCTCTTCGCGGACGAACTGCTCGGCGCTGCGGCCGTTGCCTTCGAGCTTGAACTTGTTGGCCAGCTTGCCCAGGTCGACCGAAGCGGCGCCCAGTTTCAGCTCGCTCATCGCCTTGAGCAGGGGGAATGTCTCGTGGACGGACAGTTCGGTCTCGTCGGCCTGACGATGACGCGCAAAGCGGTGTGCTTTGAGGATCGAGATAACCGAACGGTTGATCAGGCTACGGCCATAGATCGAGCTCACCACGTTGTTATTGCGGTAGAGCTGACCGATAAGCGGGATCATCGCTTCAGCAAGTGCTTCACGATCAATCCACTCACCAAGACACTGGTCGGGCTTCTGAGTCACGGGAACCTTCCACATGTAGGGGGAGAAAAAAGGGGCTACATTATGACGCCCCACAGCGTAACGAGCAATGAGCGCCTGTCGCCGCCGTCGCACAGCGCTGTTCTGGCCCTCGCGGGCCTGACAGCCGGCACCGGCGTCGGTACAATCGATCTCTTTGCCGCAACGCTTGGAGTGCAATCTCCCGTGTCAGTTCTGCGCCTACCGCAAATGTCGGCCACTGCCGGCAAACAAACCTGGGGCAACCTGCCCGGGGCCGCCCTCAGCCTGGCCATCGCCGAGGCCGCCAGCGGCGCCCGCCGGTTCACCCTGCTGCTGACCGCCGACAGCCAGGCGGCCGACCGCCTCGAGCAGGAGCTGCGGTTCTTCGCTCCCGACCTGCCGGTGCTGCCGTTCCCCGACTGGGAAACCCTGCCCTACGACCTGTTCTCGCCGCACCAGGACATCATCTCGCAGCGGATCGCCAGCCTCTACCGGCTGCCGGAACTGGACCACGGCATCCTCGTCGTGCCGATCACCACCGCCCTGCACCGCCTGGCGCCGACGCGTTTCCTGCTCGGCAGCAGCCTGGTGCTGGACGTGGGCCAGACCATCGACGTCGAGCAGATGCGCACGCGCCTCGAAGCCACCGGCTACCGGTGCGTCGACACCGTCTATGAGCACGGTGAATTCGCCGTGCGCGGCGCGTTGATCGACCTGTACCCGATGGGCAGCAAGCTGCCGTACCGGATCGACCTGTTCGACGACGAAATCGAGACCCTGCGCACGTTCGACCCGGAGACCCAGCGCTCGATCGACAAGGTCGAGTCGGTACGCCTGCTGCCGGCGCGCGAATTCCCCATGCAGAAAGAGGAAGTGACCCGCTTCAAAGCGCGCTTCCGCGAGCGCTTCGATGTCGACTTCCGCCGCAGCGCGATCTTCCAGGACCTCGCCAGCGGGATTATCCCGGCGGGCATCGAATACTACCTGCCGCTGTTCTTCGAAGAGACCGCGACCCTGTTCGATTACCTGCCGGCGGACACCCAGGTGTTCTCCCTGCCGGGCGTCGAGCAAGCCGCCGAGCATTTCTGGAACGACGTGCGCGGGCGCTACGAAGATCGCCGCGGCGACCTGACCCGCCCGCTGCTGCCGCCCGCCGAACTGTTCATGCCGGTCGAAGACTGCTTCGCCCGCCTCAAGCAGTGGCCACGCGTGGTGGTCAGCGCCGACGAGCTCGAGGCCGGCAGTGGCCGCGAGCGCTTCCCGGCACGCGCCCTGCCCAACCTGGCCATCGAAGCCAAGGCCAATCAGCCGCTGGCCGCGCTCTCGGCATTCCTCGACCAGTTCCCTGGCCGGGTGCTGTTCACCGCCGAATCGGCCGGCCGCCGCGAAGTCCTGCTCGAGTTGCTCGAGCGCCTCAAGCTGCGCCCGCACACCGTCGACGGCTGGACCGATTTCATCACCGGCAGCGAGCGCCTGGCGATCACCATCGCGCCGCTCGACGACGGCCTGCTGCTGGACGACCTGGCGCTGATCGCCGAGAGCCCGCTGTTCGGCCAGCGCGTGATGCAACGCCGGCGCCGCGAGAAGCGTGGCGAGGCGGCCAACGACGCCGTGATCAAGAACCTCACCGAGCTGCGCGAAGGCGCGCCGGTGGTGCACATCGACCACGGTGTCGGCCGCTACCTGGGCCTGGCCACGCTGGAAATCGACGGCCAGGCCGCCGAGTTCCTCACCCTCGAATACGCCGAGAACGCCAAGCTCTACGTGCCAGTGGCCAACCTGCACCTGATCGCCCGCTACACCGGCAGCGATGACGCCCTGGCGCCGCTGCACCGGCTGGGCTCGGAAACCTGGCAGAAAGCCAAGCGCAAGGCCGCCGAGCAGGTCCGCGACGTCGCCGCCGAACTGCTCGACATCTATGCCCGCCGCGCCGCGCGCAAGGGCTACGCGTTCGCCGACCCGGCCGCCGACTACGCCACCTTCAGCGCCGGCTTCCCGTTCGAGGAAACCCCGGACCAGCAGAGCGCCATCGAAGCGGTGCGCGCCGACATGCTCGCCGGCAAGCCGATGGACCGCCTGGTCTGCGGCGACGTCGGCTTCGGCAAGACCGAAGTGGCCATGCGCGCGGCGTTCATTGCCGTGCACAGCGGCCGCCAGGTAGCGGTCCTGGTGCCCACTACCCTGCTCGCCCAGCAGCACTACAACAGCTTCCGTGACCGTTTCGCCGACTGGCCGGTAACCGTCGAGGTGATGAGCCGCTTCAAGTCGGCCAAGGACATCGCCACGGCCGCCGCCGACCTCGCCGAAGGCAAGATCGACATCCTTATCGGCACCCACAAGCTGCTCCAGGACGATGTGCGCTTCAAGGACCTCGGCCTGGTGGTGATCGACGAAGAGCACCGCTTTGGCGTGCGCCAGAAAGAACAGCTCAAGGCCCTGCGCAGCGAGGTCGACATCCTCACCCTGACCGCCACGCCGATCCCGCGTACGCTGAACATGGCCGTGGCCGGCATGCGCGACCTGTCGATCATCGCCACCCCGCCGGCGCGCCGGCTGTCGGTGCGCACCTTCGTCATGGAGCAGAACAACAGCACGGTCAAAGAAGCGCTGCTGCGTGAACTGCTGCGCGGCGGCCAGGTGTACTACCTGCACAACGATGTGAAAACCATCGAGAAGTGCGCCGCCGACCTGGCCGAACTGGTGCCCGAAGCGCGCATCGGCATCGGCCACGGGCAGATGCGCGAGCGCGAGCTCGAGCAGGTCATGAGCGACTTCTACCACAAGCGCTTCAACGTGCTGATCGCCTCGACCATCATCGAAACCGGCATCGACGTGCCGAGCGCCAACACCATCGTCATCGAGCGCGCCGACAAGTTCGGCCTGGCCCAGCTGCACCAGTTGCGCGGCCGGGTCGGGCGCAGCCACCACCAGGCCTACGCCTACCTGCTGACGCCGGCGCGGCAGAAGATCAGCAGCGACGCCGAAAAACGCCTGGAAGCCATCGCCAACACCCAGGACCTCGGGGCCGGCTTCGTCCTGGCCACCAACGACCTGGAAATCCGCGGCGCCGGCGAGCTGCTCGGCGACGGCCAGAGCGGGCAGATCCAGGCGGTCGGCTTTACCCTCTACATGGAAATGCTCGAACGCGCGGTCAAGGCCATCCGCAAGGGCAACCAGCCCAACCTCGAGCAGCCGCTGGGCGGCGGCCCGGAGATCAACCTGCGCCTGCCGGCACTGATCCCCGAGAGCTACCTGCCCGACGTGCATGCGCGGCTGATCCTGTACAAGCGCATTGCCTCGGCGGCCGACGAAGAAGGCCTCAAGGACCTGCAGGTGGAAATGATCGACCGCTTCGGCCTGCTGCCCGAGCCGACCAAGAACCTGGTGCGCCTGACCCTGCTCAAGCTGCAGGCGGAAAAACTCGGCATCAAGAAAGTCGACGGCGGCCCCAACGGCGGCAAGATCGAGTTCGAGGCCGAGACCCCGGTCGACCCGCTGACCCTGATCAAGCTGATCCAGGGCCAGCCCAAACGCTACAAGTTCGAGGGCGCTACGCAGTTCCGCTTCCTGGTGCCGATGGAACGCCCCGAAGAACGCTTCAATACCCTGGAGGCGCTGTTCGAGCGCCTGACCCCACAGACTGCCTGAAGGAAGTTCCATGCGTGCCATCCGTTGCCTGACCTTGCTGCTGACGCTGTGTGCGCCGGCCGCCTTCGCTGAAGGCCTGTATCAGGTAGAAGTGCTGCTGGTGCGGCAGAACGACGTGCCTGCGGTCACCAGCCAGTTCGCCCCCGAAGACTGGAGCGCGGGCGCCCCGCGCCTGGCCAAGGACGCCGAGCGCCCGCCCGTGCTGGCCGACGAGGCGACCCGCCTGGAGGCGACGCCGAGCTACACCGTGCTGCTGCACAAGGCCTGGCAACAGCAGGTCGGCAGCGAGCCGAGCCGGATCGCCGTCGGCGCGGGCGAGGAGCAGTTCGGCCACTTCCCGATCGAAGGCAACCTGAGCCTGGCCGACGGCCGCTTCATCGCCGTCGAGGCCAACTTCTGGGTCAACCAGCTCGACGGCAACGGCAGCGTGCTGCGCAGCGAGCAGTTCAGCCAGACCAACAGCAACATGAAGCGCGGCGAGCTGACCTTCCTCGACGGTGGGCACCTGGCGCTGCTGCTCAAGGTCGCACCGGTGGGTGCACGGAAGATACCGGTGATGGACCCGGAGACGATGGAGCAGTGAGGTGAACCACGGCGACGCGCTGCAGCTGCTCAGGGACCACCCAGGCTGGACGGCCGACTTCGATTCCGGTGCACTGGCGCGCGGCCGCGATTACGCGGCCCAGGCGCGGGTGACGATTCACTCGAGCAAGGGCGGTACCGTCGAGTCGACCTGCACGGGCTCGGCACGCAACCACTACAGCCAGAAGATCAGCTTGATCCTCAACGACGGCCGCCTGCGGGTCCTGGCCCGTTGCAGTTGCCCGGTCGGGATCAACTGCAAGCACTGCGCCGCCGCACTGTTCCATCTGCTGGACAACAACCCTGAGGAGCAAGACCCGTCCCTGTCGCTGCCCCACGCCCTGAGCCGATGGGTCGAAGGCCTGGAAGCGCCCGCCGCACCTGCCGCCGCCCAGCAACCCTCGCGCAAGGGCCCGGCCGTCTACTACCAGATCAGCAGCGACCATGAGCGCTGGCTGCTGACCGCCTACAAGGGCACCCCGCAAAGCGACGGTCAGCTGAAGCTTGGGCGGATCACCTCGATGCCGGAGATGATCTACTACACCCCACGCTACGTCACCGACGAAGACGCCCGGGTGCTGCGCCTGATCGACACCCAAGGCCGCAACGCCACCACCGCGGCGATCGCCCTGGAAGGCAAGAAAGGCGCAGAGCTGCTCGAGTACGCCCTGGCGACCGGCCGCCTGCTGCTGGCCGACCAGCAAGCCCCGCTGATGGCGGGACCGGAGCGGCATGCCGAATTTCGCTGGGTCCGACTGGACAACGGCAGCTACCGCGGCGCCTGGTACCACAACGACCGCACCGCCCTGCTCGCCTTGCCGCTCGACCCGCTCTACTACGTCGACCCCGAGACGCACCAGACTGGCAGGCTGCAGCACCACCTCGACCCGTTCATCGCCAGCCAGTTGGCCCGCGCCCCTATCGTCCCCGAACACCTGGTTGTCCCTTTGAGCCATCGCCTGAATGCCCTGAACCGACACGTGCCGACGCCAACCGCCGTGCACAGCGAAACCCTGGACAGCTGTCAGCCGACCCCTCGGCTGACCCTGGGCAGCCTCGAGTTCAGCGCCTACACGCCCAAGACCGGCCGCATGCAGCGCCAGATGCAGCACCGCGCCGCGCTGGCGTTCGACTACGATGGCCTGCGCGCCATCGGCAACGATGAAAAACCGCTGACCCGCCTGGTTGGCGACACCAGCCAGCGCATCCGCCGCCAGCCGCAGGCAGAGCAAGCCATCCGCAAGACCCTGCGCGACCTCGGTTTCAAGCCCGCGACAAGGCAGAGCAAGGCCCTGCCCGACAGCGCCGGCGACATGCACCAGTTGCCCGACGACGAAGCCTGGCTGCGCTTTGCCCGGGAAGGCCTGCCACGCCTGCGTGAAGCGGGCTGGGAGGTCGACGTGCACCGCGACTTCTCGTTCAACCTGCACGAGGTCGACGACTGGTACGCCAGCGTCGAAGAAGCCCCAGGCCACGAGTGGTTCGACCTCGAACTGGGCATTGTCGTCGATGGCCAGCGCCACAGCCTGCTGCCGATCGTCCTGCAACTG
This sequence comes from Pseudomonas reidholzensis, assembly GCF_900536025.1. Classification (GTDB taxonomy): domain Bacteria; phylum Pseudomonadota; class Gammaproteobacteria; order Pseudomonadales; family Pseudomonadaceae; genus Aquipseudomonas; species Aquipseudomonas reidholzensis. The sequence goes on along the minus strand of NZ_UNOZ01000013.1, from coordinate 234,097 downwards.
CTGCGCAGCAACCCTGAGCTGCTACGGCCCAGCGAACTGGCCCGACGCAGCGACGACGAGCACCTGCTGATCGACCTCAATCGCGGCCGCGCAGACAGCCCCGCCCTGCGTGTCGCCCTGCCCTACGGGCGGATCAAGGCGGTCATGGGCACCCTCGGCGAGCTGTACCTGCACGAGGACACCAGCGGCCCTTCGCTGCGCCTGGAGCGGGCCGACGCCGCACGCCTGAACGACATCGAACAGCTGCCGCTGCTGTGGGAAGGTGGCGAGCACGTGCGCGGCCTCGGCCGCCGCCTGCGCGATGCCCGCGACCTGCAGGTCGAGCCGCCGACGGCGCTCAACGCCACCTTGCGGCCTTACCAGCAACAAGGCCTGAACTGGATGCAGGCGCTGCGCGAAATGGGCACCGGCGGCATCCTTGGCGACGACATGGGCCTGGGCAAGACCCTGCAGACCCTCGCCCACCTGCTGCTGGAAAAACAGCACGGGCGCCTGGACCGCCCGGCGCTGGCGGTAATGCCCACCAGCCTGATACCCAACTGGCTCGACGAGGCGCAGCGTTTCGCCCCCGACTTGCGCGTACTGGCCCTGCACGGCCCTGGGCGCAGCAAGCACTTTGCCTCGCTGCCGGACTACGACCTGATCCTCACCACCTATGCCCTGCTGCCCCGCGACCTGGAACACCTGCGCGCGCAGCACTGGCACACGCTGGTGCTCGACGAGGCGCAGAATATCAAGAGCAGCACCAGCAAGGCCGCCCAGGCGGTGTGCGAGCTGCAGGCCAGCCAACGCCTGTGCCTGAGCGGCACGCCGATGGAAAACAACCTGGGCGAGCTGTGGTCGCTGTTCCACTTCCTGATGCCCGGCTGGCTGGGCGACATCAAGCGCTTCAACCAGGACTACCGCACCCCCATCGAGCGCCACGGCGACGCGGAGCGCATGGCGCACCTGGTCAGCCGCATCCGCCCGTTCCTCCTGCGCCGGACCAAGGAGCAGGTGGCGCAGGAGCTGCCGGCCAAGACCGAGATGGTCCACTGGGTCGAGCTCAGCGACGCCCAGCGCGACACCTACGAAGCGGTACGGGTGGCGATGGACAAGAAGGTCCGCGACGAGCTCGCCCTCAATGGCGCGGCGCGCAGCCAGATCGTCATCCTCGACGCGCTGCTCAAGCTGCGCCAGGTGTGCTGCGACCTGCGCCTGGTGAAAAGCGTCGAGAGCAAGGGCAACCAGGCCGACAAGGGCAAGCTGGGCAGCCTGATGCAGATGCTCGAGGAGCTGCTCAGCGAGGGGCGCCGCGTGTTGCTGTTCTCTCAGTTCACCTCGATGCTGGCGTTGATCGAGCAGGAACTGGAGAAGCGTGACATTCGCTACAGCCTGCTGACCGGCGATACGCGTGATCGGCGCACGCCGGTGCAGGATTTCCAGCGCGGTGACAGCGAGGTGTTCCTGATCAGCCTCAAGGCGGGCGGTACCGGGCTTAACCTGACGGCCGCCGACACGGTGATCCACTATGACCCGTGGTGGAACCCGGCCAGCGAAAACCAGGCCACCGACCGCGCCTACCGGATTGGTCAGGATAAACCGGTGTTCGTCTACAAACTGATTACCCGGGGCACGGTGGAAGAGAAGATCCAGCTGTTGCAGCAGGAGAAGGCCGCGCTGGCGGCAGGGCTGCTGGATGGCGGCCAGGGTGGCCAATGGCGCCTCGGCGACGAAGAGATCGAAGCCCTGTTCGCGCCACTACCCGGAAAGCGCAGCAGGTAGTACCGTCTGGGGCCGCTCTGCGGCCCCAGCAATCTGTCAGTCGACCAGTTGCGCGTCCTTCAACGCCCCCAGCGCCTCCAGCCACCGCGGCTGCTGACGATAATCAGTGCGCGCAAAGCCGCGCCCGCGCATCCCGGCGATGCGCGGCGATGGCTTGACCTTCAACCGCTGCGCCGCCGTCAACGCCAGCTCCGCCGCCGCCCGGTCATTGCACACCAGCCCCATGTCACAGCCCGCACTCAGCGCCGCCTCGATGCGGTTGGCCGCGTCACCGACCACATGCGCCCCGGCCATCGACAGGTCATCACTGAAGATCACCCCATCAAAGCCCAGCTCGCCGCGCAGGATGTCCTGCAGCCAGCGCCGCGAGAAGCCGGCCGGCTGGTTGTCGACCTGCGGATAGATCACGTGCGCCGGCATCACCGCCGCCAGTTGGCCGCTCAAGCGGCTGAACGGCACCAGGTCGGCCTCGCGCAACTGCGCCAGGCTGCGTTCGTCCGTAGGGATCGCCACATGCGAATCCGCCTCGGCCCAACCATGCCCCGGGAAGTGCTTGCCACACGCCGCCATGCCGGCCGCGCTCATGCCGCGGATAAACGCACCGGCCAATTGCGTGGCCCGCTCGGGGTTACCCTCGAAGGCACGGCTGCCGACCACCGCACTGCGCTGGTGATCGAGGTCCAGCACCGGGGCAAAGCTCAGGTCCAGGCCCACCGCCAGCACCTCGGTGGCCATCAGCCAGCCACACTGCTCGGCCAGGTAGTCAGCATTGTCGTTATCGGCGATCGCGCGCATCGCCGGCAGCCGCACGAACCCTTGGCGCAGGCGCTGGACTCGGCCACCCTCCTGGTCAACCGCGAGGATCAGGTCAGGGCGAATGGCGCGAATCGAGGCGCACAGCTCGCGCACCTGGCGCGGGCTGTCGATGTTGCGGGCAAAGATGATCAGGCCAGCCACTTCGGGCTGGCGCAGGAGCTGACGGTCCTCGGCGGTCAGCCAGTGACCGGCGATGTCGACCATCAGGGAGCCTTGCAGGCTGGCAGTCATGGAAAGTCCTTCATGCGATGTGTTTCATAGAATGGTCAGAGCAGCCCACTGCGGGCAGGCCGCCTCGTCGATGCGCACCGGGCAGTGCAAGGGGACGCGCTCGAACAGTGCCAGCAGGTCGTGATTGCGCAGGCGCACGCAGCCATGGGACAACGGCATGCCCATGGGTTCCGTGTCGGGTGTGCCATGCAGGTAGATATAGCGGCGGAAGGTGTCGACCTGGCCAAGACGGTTGATCCCAGGTTCGCAGCCGCTCAGCCAGAGGATGCGGCTGAGGATCCAGTCACGCCCCGGGCACGCGGCGTGCAGCGCCGGCGACCAGACCTCGCCCGTCCAGCGCCGACCGCGCAACACGGCCGCCTCCGGCAAGCCGGCGCCGATCTTCGCCCGCACCTGGTGCAGGCCGCGCGGCGTGCACCCCGAGCCATTCAGCTCGCCCGCGCCATTACGCGCCGTGGACACCGCGAGGCGCACGCGCAGCTGCCCACGGGCAAACCCGTAGAGGCATTGGTCAGCGAGGGAAATGTGCAGGAAATCGAGGTCGGGCATGGCCGCTAGCTTAGCCCAAGCGCGGCGCCCAGCCCAGTGCCGCGCCGCGGCCTCAGGCCTTGGCCGGCGCGCCGTTGGATTTGCTGCGCGGGCGCAACTGGGCGGCGGCCATGGCCGGATCGGTGACACCGCTGTCGGCACGCATGCCGGCGGCGAGGAACGGCACCATCAGGCGCATGACCTGCTCGATCGAGGTATTGATGCCGAAATCGGTCTCGCCAATCGCCCGCAGGGCTTTGATCCCGGACATGCTGAACGCCGCGGCGCCAAGCATGAAGTGCACCCGCCAGAACAGCTCGATCGGCGGAATGCGCGGCGCGGCTTCGTTGACCAGCAGCATGTAGCGGCGGAACACCTTGCCGTACATGTCTTCGAGGTAGCGCCGCAGGTGGCCCTGGCTCTGGCTGAAGGCCAGGCCCAGCAAGCGCATGAAGATCGACAGGTCGTTGTTGCTGCGCGGCTGCACCACCAAGGCTTGCTCGACGAGCATTTCCAGCAGCTCTTCGAGGCTCGGCTTGCTCTCTGGACGCGCCTGGCGACGCTCCAGCTCACGTTCGAGGCTGGCACAGAAAGGGCCGAGGAAGCGCGAGAAGACCGCCTGGATCAGGGCCTTCTTGGAGCCGAAGTGGTAGTTCACCGCCGCCAGGTTGACCCCGGCCTTGCTGGTGATAAGCCGCAACGAGGTTTCCGCGAACCCCCTTTCCGCGAACAGCTGCTCGGCAGCATCGAGAATGCGTTCAACGGTTTCCGATTGGGCCATGACTACTCACTACTCCGGGACGAGCCTGACAAACAGTTGTTTGAAACATACGTTTCAGGCTGTCATCTGTCAAGACTCGGTGACCCACCGGTCGCCATTTAAAAGCCCCCAGCCACAAGCTGCAAGCGCCAACAGGCGCGGGCTGCATCATAACGCGAGAAACCCCGGCAGGCCGCCCGCAACGCCTGGCCGCGGCGCATTGCGGCTTTTCTTGCAGCTTGCCGCTTGCAGCTGCCCTTCTACTGTATATAATCCCAGTCACTGTATAAAAAGACAGAGCGCTCGCCATGCTGAAACTGACGCCACGCCAAGCCGAGATTCTGGCTTTCATCAAACGCTGCCTCGACGACAACGGCTTCCCGCCGACCCGCGCCGAGATCGCCCAGGAGCTGGGGTTCAAGTCCCCCAATGCCGCCGAGGAGCACCTCAAGGCCCTTGCCCGCAAGGGCGCGATCGAGATGACCCCGGGCGCATCCCGCGGCATCCGCATCCCCGGTCACGAAACCAAGACCGAAGAAGCCGGCCTGCCGATCATCGGCCGGGTCGCTGCCGGTGCGCCGATCCTTGCCGAACAGCACATCGAGCAATCCTGCAACATCAACCCGACCTTCTTCCACCCGCCTGCCGACTACCTGTTGCGGGTGCACGGCATGAGCATGAAGGATGTCGGCATCTTCGACGGCGACCTGCTGGCGGTGCACACCTGCCGCGAAGCCCGCAACGGCCAGATCGTCGTCGCCCGGATCGGTGACGAAGTGACCGTCAAGCGCTTCAAGCGCGAAGGCAGCAAGGTCTGGCTGCTCGCCGAGAACCCAGAATTCGCCCCTATCGAAGTCGACCTGAAACAACAGGATCTGGTTATCGAGGGCTTGAGCGTCGGCGTCATTCGCCGCTGATCCAGGAGGCGCCATGCAGCCGTTCACCCATGCACCGCAGTCCGTCCAGTTGCCCCTGTTCGAAGCCTTTCTGGCCGAACCGGTGTTGCCGGGCCTCAAAGCCAGCGCCCAGGCGCGCAAGCACGACGAGCCTGGGCGGTTCAGCGAACTGGCCTTGCGCGGTGCGCCAGGGCACTGCCAGAGCCTGCTGGCGCCTGTACTGCGCGAGCTCAGCGAAGAGGTGCATGCGCGCTGGCTGACGCTGATCGCCCCACCCTCGAGCCTGACCCAGGCGTGGCTGCGCGACGCCGGGCTGAACCGCGAGCGCATCCTGTTGCTGCAACCGGGCGGCAACCAGAGCGCCTTGCAACTGGCTTGCGAAGCCTTGCGCCTGGGCCACAGCCACACCGTGGTCAGCTGGCTGGGCAACCTCAACGTCAATACCCGCCAGCAGCTGATCCGCGCGGCCAATGCCGGAAACGCACAAAGCCTGAATATCCGCCTCGGCTGATATTCAGGCTTTGCCTGGAGTCCATCGCTGTCGTGTCGGTGTGACGGGCTCAGTGCAGAACGCGCGGACCTTCGTCACGTTCGAAATCACCCTCGACCAACTTGCCGGCCATCTGCACGCCCACGCTGAGCATGGCCTTGGCCACTTCAACGTGCTGACCCTGCAGGAATGCCTTGGCGTCCTCAGAGAAATCCAGGGTTACCAGAGAGCCTTCGTCTTCGGCGCGACGCAGCTCGATCCGGCCATCAGGCAACTCTACAATTTCAAGAAAGGACGTCGACATAAAGGGTTGTTCTCCACGAAAGGCCGGCATTGTACCAGCCATGGGGCCTGTCAGCACTCACTCAACGCGTCACGAAAACGCCGCACCAGGTCTTTGAGGCTGCTGCGCCAGCGCTCCAACTCCTCGTGCGACAGCGCAGGCGTCTCGGCCTGATCGAGGTTGATGGCCTGGATCAAGGGCTGGGTAACGTCGGTTTTCGGGGCTTTTTTCGCGACAGGTGGTCGGAACAAATCGGCATAAGCGGCTAGCAGTTGCGCCAGCCAGGTTTCCGATTGGCGGGTCAGCTCGAGCATCTCGGCCATTTCCGGAATCGCCACGCTTTGCAGCACTTCATCATTGAGCAGCAGCTCTGCGCGGGCGGCGTTGGCTTGCGGCAAGCGGTAGAAACCGGCGATCTCGTGACACAACCCCAACAGCGCGCCGTACAGGTGGAACAGCGCTGATTCACGCTCCGCCTGGATCAGGCCCTGGGCGTTCATTGCGCGGCTTTGTTCCGCCTTGGCCATGGACTCCAGCGCAAGGCCGGCGAAGAACAGTTTCTGGTTGGTGCGGGTGTAGAGTTCCTGGGTCATGTCGAGTGCCCTCCGTAAGGCTGCGAGGCGATAAGCCAGTTTCAGGCATCGCCCTGCCTTATCGCAAGCCCAAAAGCATCGCGGGCAAGCCCACTCCTACAGGTTTGCGTAGGAGCGGGCTTGCCCGCGATTACCACTCAGCGCAGATCAGCGCTTGTCTTCGACTTTCCACGCGTTGCCGTCGTAGAACGCCTTCCAGCCGGTCGGCTTGCCATCGACTTCGGACTGCACGTACTGCTCCTTGGTCTTGCGGCTGTAGCGGATCACCGCAGGTCGGCCTTCAGGGTCCTTGGCCGGCGCATCGCAGAGGAAGTGGTACTTGGGGTCGATCTCGTGCTTGTGCGGGAGAATCTCCAGCACCAGCGGCGCACGGGTCTCACGGTTTTTCGGGAACTGGCTGGCCGCCAGGAACAACCCCGAAGCGCCGTCACGCAACACATAGGTGTCGTCGACCTTCTCGCACTTGAGCTCCGGCATCTCCACCTTGTCCATCTTCGGCGGCGCCGCCTCACCACTCTTGAGCAGCTTGCGGGTGTTCTTGCACGCCGCGTTGGTGCAGCCGAAGAACTTGCCGAAACGGCCGGTCTTCAGCTGCATCTCGCTGCCGCACTTGTCGCACTCCAGGCTCGGGCCTTCGTAGCCCTTGATCCGGTAGCTGCCCTGCTCGATCTCGTAGCCCACGCAATCCGGGTTGTTACCGCAGATGTGCAGCTTGTGCTTCTCGTCCAGCAGGTAGGCGTCCATCGCCGTGGCGCAGATCGGGCAGCGGTGCTTGCCCAGCAGCACGCGCGATTCCGACTCGCCTTCGTCGTCGGCGGCAATCTCGTCGCCCGGCACCAGGTTGACCGTGGCCTTGCAACGCTCCTTCGGCGGCAGGGTGTAGCCCGAGCAGCCGAGGAACACGCCCGTCGAAGCGGTGCGGATCATCATCGGCCGGCCGCATTCCTTGCACGGGATGTTGGTCATGGTCGGCTGGTTGGCACGCATGCCGTGCTCAGGCGACTCGGCAGTCATCAGCTTCTTGCTGAAGTCGCCGTAGAACTCGTCCAGCACGTTCTTCCAGTCACGCTCGCCCTGGGCCACGTCGTCGAGGTTTTCTTCCATGCCGGCGGTGAAGCCGTAGTCCATCAGGTTGGAGAAGCTCTCCGACAGACGCTCGGTGACGATGTCGCCCATCTTCTCGGAGTAGAAGCGGCGGTTGTGCAGGGTGACGTAGCCACGGTCCTGGATGGTGGAAATGATCGCCGCATAGGTCGACGGGCGACCGATACCGCGTTTTTCCATTTCCTTGACCAGGCTGGCTTCGGTGAAGCGCGCCGGCGGCTTGGTGAAGTGCTGGCTCGGGTCGATCTTGATCAGCTTCAGCGACTCGCCCTGGGCCATGTCGGGCAGCACGTCGTCATCGCCCGGCTTGGTCTGTTGCGGCAGCACACGGGTATAACCGTCGAACTTGAGGATGCGGCCCTTGGCACGCAGCTCGAAATCGCCGGCGTTGACCGTGACGCTGGTCGACAGGTACTGCGCCGGTGGCATCTGGCAGGCCAGGAACTGGCGCCAGATCAGCTCGTAGAGGCGCTCGGCATCGCGCTCCATGCCGGTCAGCTTGGTCGGGTGAGTGGCGACATCGGACGGACGAATGGCTTCGTGCGCCTCTTGCGCGCCCGCCTTGCTGCCATACACGATCGGCGCTTCGGGCAGGTACTGCTTGCCGAACTCACGCTCGATGTAGGCACGCGCCATTTCCACGGCATCGACCGAGAGGTTGGTCGAGTCGGTACGCATGTAGGTGATGTAACCGGCTTCGTACAGACGCTGGGCCATCATCATGGTCTTCTTCACGCCGTAGCCGAGGCGATTGCTCGCCGCCTGCTGCAGGGTCGAAGTGATGAACGGCGCCGACGGCTTGCTGCTGGTCGGGCGGTCTTCGCGCTTGGCGACGCTGTAGCTGGAGGCCTTGAGCTTGTCCAGGGCGGCCATGGCCTGTGCTTCGTTCAGCGGCTTGAAGGCTTCACCCTTCTCGCGCGCCACTTCGAAGCGCACCTTGGCGTCCTTGGCAGTGCCCAGGTCGGCGTGGACTTCCCAGTATTCTTCCGGGATGAACGCACGAATCTCGCGCTCACGCTCAACCACCAGTTTTACCGCCACCGACTGCACACGGCCGGCAGACAGGCCGCGGGCGATCTTCGACCACAGCAGTGGCGAGACCATGTAACCCACTACGCGGTCGAGGAAGCGTCGCGCCTGCTGGGCGTTGACCCGGTCGATGTCCAGCTCGCCAGGCTGCGAGAATGCTTCCTGGATGGCCTTCTTGGTGATTTCGTTGAACACCACGCGCTTGTAGCGGGTGTCATCGCCACCGATGGCTTCACGCAGGTGCCAGGCGATCGCCTCCCCTTCGCGGTCCAAGTCGGTCGCGAGATAGATGGTGTCGGCATCTTTGGCCAGGCGCCGCAGTTCTTCGATGACCTTTTCCTTGCCAGGCAAGATCTCGTACTTGGCCTTCCAGCCCGCATCCGGATCGACGCCCATGCGCGCCACCAGCTGGCGACGGGCCTTTTCCTTCGGCGTAAGGACCGGTGCATCAGCCGCCGCAGCCTTGCCACGCTTGGCCGCCGGCTCCTTGCTGGCGCTGGCGGAACCGCTGGTGGGGAGGTCACGGATGTGGCCGATACTCGACTTCACCACGTACTGGCTGCCCAAGTACTTGTTGATGGTCTTGGCCTTGGCCGGGGATTCCACAATGACCAGCGATTTGCCCATGGATCGGAGTATTCCTGAATCTGAAAAATTAAAAACGCGTCAGGTGCCGCACGCGGCACCGCTATATATAGTGGCAACAGGGTGAGGTCAAGCGCGGTCGTCTAACCGGTAGCTGCGCCAGGCTGCTCGAACTGCCCTTGCTCGGCCTTGACCAAAGCAAAGCGCGGCACCTGCTCGCCGTCAACCTCGACCGACTCGAGAAACATCGAAAGCGGTCGCACCCACAGCCCGTACTCACCATACAGGCATTGGTAGAACACCAGCCACTCTTCGGTCTCGGAATGCCGTGCCGCGCCGAACACACGATACTCAGGCCCCTTGTAATGCCGGTATACGCCTGGCTGTATGTGCATGTCGCTCACCCTCTTGAACAAATCCTGTAAAAAACAAAAACCGGGGCACATGGCCCCGGCTGCTGTCTTGCGCCGCGATCAGACGCGTTCGAAGACAGTGGTGATGCCTTGGCCCAGGCCGACACACATGGTGGCGACGCCCAGGGTACCGCCATTCTGCTTCATGACGTTGAGCAGGGTGCCCGAAATACGCGCACCGGAGCAACCGAACGGGTGGCCCAACGCAATGGCGCCGCCGTGCAGGTTAACCTTCTCATTCATCTTGTCGAGCACTTTCAGATCTTTCAGCACCGGCAAGGCCTGTGCAGCGAAGGCTTCGTTGAGCTCGATGAAGTCGATATCGGCCATGCTCAGGCCAGCCCGCTTGAGGGCTTTCTGGGTCGATGGCACCGGGCCGTAGCCCATGATTGCCGGGTCTACACCGGCCACGGCCATCGACCGGAGCACGGCCAGCGGCTGGATGCCGAGGTCCATGGCACGCTGGCCCGACATGACGATCATGCACGACGCGCCGTCGGTAATCTGCGAAGAAGTACCGGCAGTCACCGTACCGCCTTTTGGATTGAACGCAGGCTTGAGCGCCGCCAGGCTTTCCAGGGTGGTGTCGGGACGAATGGTTTCATCGTAGTCGAAGACCTTGAGGAAGCCGTTTTCGTCATAACCCTGCATCGGGATGATCTCGTCCTTGAACTTGCCCTCGAGCGTCGCCTGATGGGCGAGCTGGTGCGAGCGCAAGCCAAAGGCATCCTGCTGCTCACGGCTGATGCCGTGCATCTTGCCGAGCATTTCGGCGGTCAGGCCCATCATACCCGAGGCTTTTGCCGCATACAGCGACATGTGCGGGTTGGGGTCGACACCGTGCATCATGCTGACGTGGCCCATGTGCTCGACGCCACCGATGACGAACACGTCACCGTTGCCGGTCATGATCGCCTGGGCAGCGGTGTGCAGTGCGCTCATCGACGAGCCGCACAGGCGGCTGACGGTCTGCGCCGCCGACGTGTGCGGGATCTGGGTCATCAGCGAGGCCATGCGGGCGATGTTCCAGCCCTGCTCCAGGGTCTGGTTGACGCAGCCCCAGATCACGTCCTCGACTTCTTTCGGGTCGACCTTGTCGTTACGTTCCAGCAACTTGCTGATCAGGTGCGCGGACATGTCTTCGGCGCGGGTGTTGCGGTGCATGCCACCCTTGGAACGACCCATCGGGGTACGACCGAAGTCGACAATCACCACGTCTCTTGGATTGAGGCTCATATCAATACTCTCGCTCTAACTCGTTGGACGCTCAGTTGAAGAAACGCTGGCCGGTCTTGGCCATTTCGCGCAGCTTCGCGGTGGGGTGGTACAGCGGCCCCAGGTCAGCGTACTGGTCGGCCAGGGCGACGAACTCAGCGACCCCGATCGAGTCGATGTAGCGCAGCGCGCCCCCACGGAAGGGAGGGAAGCCGATGCCATAGACCAGGCCCATGTCGGCCTCGGCCGCGGTCTCGACGATACCGTCTTCCAGGCAACGGACGGTTTCCAGGCACAGCGGGATCATCATCCAGTTGATGATGTCTTCATCGCTGACTTCACGCTGCTCGAACACGATCGGCTTGAGCACGTCGATGACGGTGGCGTCGACAACCTTCTTCGGCTTGCCGCGCTTGTCGGTTTCGTAGGCGTAGAAGCCCTTGCCGTTCTTCTGGCCGAGGCGGTTGGCCTCGTACAGGGCGTCGACGGCGGAGCGGCGATCGTCCTTCATGCGGTCCGGGAAGCCTTCGGCCATGACGTCACGACCATGGTGGCCGGTGTCGATGCCGACCACGTCCATCAGGTACGCCGGGCCCATCGGCCAGCCGAACTTTTCCATGACCTTGTCGATGCGCACGAAGTCGACACCGGCGCTGACCAGCTTGGCGAAGCCGCCGAAGTACGGGAACAGCACGCGGTTGACCAGGAAGCCCGGGCAGTCGTTGACCACGATCGGGTTCTTGCCCATCTTCTTGGCGTAGGCCACGGTGGTGGCCACGGCCACTTCGCTGGACTTCTCGCCACGGATCACTTCCACCAGCGGCATCATGTGCACCGGGTTGAAGAAGTGCATGCCGACGAAGTTTTCCGGGCGTTTGAGGGCCTTGGCCAGCAGGTTGATGGAGATGGTCGAGGTGTTGGACGCCAGAATCGCGTCGTCCTTGACCTGGCCTTCCACTTCAGCCAGCACGGCCTGCTTGACCTTGGGGTTCTCGACCACGGCCTCGACGACGATGTCGACGTTGGCGAAGTCGCCGTAGGACAGGGTCGGGCGAATGGCGTTGAGCGCCTCGGCCATCTTCGCCGGGGTCAGGCGACCCTTGTCGACGCGGTTGCCAAGCAGCTTGGAGGCTTCGTTGAGGCCCAGTTGAATGGCGTCCTCGCGGATGTCCTTCATCAGTATCGGCGTGCCTTTGACCGCCGACTGGTAAGCGATGCCGCCGCCCATGATGCCGGCGCCGAGCACGGCGGCCTGCTTCACGTCGCGGGCGATCTGGTCGTGCGCCTTGGCCTTGCGCTTGAGCTCCTGGTCATTCAGGAACAGGCCGATCAGGCTGGCGGCAACCGGGGTCTTGGCCAGTTTGGCGAAGCCGGCGGCCTCGACTTCCAGGGCCTTGTCGCGACCGAAGTTGGCGGCTTTCTGGATGGTCTTGATGGCTTCGACCGGGGCCGGGTAGTTCGGGCCGGCCTGGCCCGCGACGAAGCCCTTGGCGGTTTCGAAGGCCATCATCTGCTCGATGGCGTTGAGCTTGAGTTTTTCCAGCTTGGGCTGACGCTTGGCCTGGTAGTCCAGCTCGCCGCTGATGGCGCGCTTGATCAGGTCGAGGGCGGCAGCCTGCAGCAGCTCGGGCACCACCACGGCATCCACGGCGCCGACCTTGAGGGCGTCTTCGGCACGGTTTTCCTTGCCGGAAGCGATCCACTCGATGGCGTTGTCCGAACCGATCAGGCGCGGCAGGCGCACGGTGCCGCCAAAGCCTGGGTAGATGCCCAGCTTGACTTCCGGCAGGCCGATCTTGGCCGTGGTCGACATGACCCGGTAATCGGCCGCCAGGCACATTTCCAGGCCGCCACCCAAGGCGATGCCGTTGATCGCGGCAACGGTCGGCACGCCGAGGTCTTCGAAGTCATTGAAGATACGGTTGGCTTCCAGGTTGCCGGCGACCAGTTCGGCCTCGGGCAGCTTGAAGTTGTCGACGAACTCGGTGATGTCGGCGCCGACGATGAACACGTCCTTGCCACTGCTGACAATCACGCCCTTGACCGAAGCGTCGCCCTTGATGGCGGCCACGGCCTGACGCAGGTCTTCCAGGGTCAGGCGGTTGAATTTGTTGACGGACTCACCCTTGAGGTCGAACTTGAGTTCGACGATGCCGCTTTCAAGAGCCTTAACCGTGATGGCTTTACCTTCGTAAATCATCAACTGATCTCCACGATATGGAAGCTGAACAGTACACGCCGGACGCTGGCAAACGCTGTCTGCACAGCGCCGTTTCCAGGCACACCCGTCAGCGCGAGAGTCGGGTTACGCATGAACGGTTTGACATACAAACGCTCAATTCATACGCCCGTTTGATTTGGGTACGCACACATTCTCCGAAAAGGTCGCCATTGTCAAATCCTCGCTAACAGGCAGAAAACGCGACTTTCCGGTCATTTTGCAACGCTCGGGTACTCAGCATGATGACAGTGATCGCCGAGCATTCATGTCAGCGATAGACAGCGCCCGCGAAGAAAAAACTGCAACGTGACACGCGCAGGATTTTCGCGGGCGGCTATAGTGATGGGCGAGTTGAATGTATCCCGGCCTGCCTGGCCTTTCTGCGGCTGCAGAACGCATCGCGGGGCAAGCCCGCTCTCACGCTGTCACTCCATTCTGGAGCGGCAACGTAGGAGCGGGGTTGCCCCGCGATGTCGTTGTAGAGGGGGTTAAGCGAGGGTTTCGAGGGTCTGGGCAATATCCTGCAACACAGATTCATCGCCCCGCTCACCCCAATACAGGGCAATCATCTGGGTGCCGGCCTCGACCAGGTAGACGTTGTCCGGCAAGCGTGCGAAGGCTTCGCTCAGGCGTGGGTCCTCGCAGGGCTCGCGCCATTTGTTCAGCCACACGCCCGGGCTTATCTGCCAGTAGGCCCAGCAATCGTCGCGCCCTTTGCGGCGTGCCCGATGGTACTGCGGGCACGGGCTGGGCGGCTCCTTCTGCAGCCAGTGCGGCCACTGCTGCGGCGCCAACTGCATGGCCAGGCCCAGACGCCGGCCGGCCAGGCGCAGGCTCATCTGCTCGCTCTGTTTGCGCGAGGGGCGCAACCAGGCCAGCGGGCTGAGAATCAGCGCAAGGATTGACACAACTAGCCATACCGTCATATCTGTAGATCCCATAAAGCGTTGCAAATGAGCTGGTTAGCCAGGTTTCACGGTAATCGGCGCGAAAGCGACCATACTTCTACTATCGCGATTGTCAGGAGTACCACCCATGGAATACCAACATATTCTGGTCGCCGTCGACCTGACCGAAGAATGCGACCCGGTGATCAAGCGCGCCAAGACCATCGCTCTGGCCAACGGCGCCAAGGTATCCCTGGTGCATATCGTCGAGCCGATGGCCATGGCCTTTGGGGGTGACGTGCCGATGGACCTGTCGCAGCTGCAACAGCAGCAGTTCGACCAGGCCAAGGAGCGCATGGAGCGCCTGTACAACAAGTACCCGGACATCCAGCGCGGCGACTCGCACCTGGTCTACGGCCAGCCGCGCCAGGAGATCCATCAGCTGGCCAAGGACCAGACCTGTGACCTGATCGTGGTCGGCAGCCATGGCCGGCATGGCCTGGCACTGCTGCTCGGCTCCACTGCCAACGACGTGCTGCATGGCGCGCCCTGCGACGTGCTGGCCGTGCGCCTGCAGAAGAAAGAAAAAGAATGACCTGAGGCCTGTGACCCCATCGCGGGCAAGTCGGATCGCCGCACCGCAGCTCCTACAGGTTTACCGCAAACTCTGTAGGAGCGGCGGTGCGGCGATCCGACTTGCCCGCGATTGGGTCAGCCCAGTCAACGGCCAGGGCTACCCTCAGCCCTCGAGCTCAGCCCAACGCTCGACCAGCACATCCAGATCAGCCTGCAACGCCTCGAGCTTGGCCAGCACCGCCGACGTCTCGCCAATCGGACGCTGGTAGAAACTCGCCGAAGCGACCTCCTCCTGCAGCTTGGCCATGGCCTTCTCGATCACGTCGATCTGCCCCGGCAGCGACTCCAGCTCGCGCTGCAGCTTGTAGCTGAGCTTTTTCTTGTTGGCATCGGCGGCCGGCGCCGCAGCTACCGCTACCGGCTCCTGCGCGGTCTTCTCGACCACGGCGCTGTTCAACTCGGACTTGCCACCCTTGCTCTCGGTGACGCCCAGCAGCTTGGCCGAACCGCCTTGGCGGATCCAGTCTTCATAGCCGCCGACATACTCGCGCACCTTGCCCTCGCCTTCGAACACCAGGGTGCTGGTGACCACGTTGTCGAGGAAGGCCCGGTCGTGGCTGACCATCAGTACCGTGCCCTTGTAGTTGCACAGCACTTCTTCGAGCAGCTCGAGGGTTTCCACGTCGAGGTCGTTGGTCGGTTCGTCCAGCACCAGCAGGTTGGCTGGCTTGCTGAACAGCTTGGCCAGCAGCAGGCGCGCACGTTCACCGCCCGACAGCGCCTTGACCGGCGTGCGTGCACGCTGCGGGCTGAACAGGAAGTCGCCGAGGTAGCTCAGGACGTGGCGGTTCTGGCCGTCGATCTCGATGAAGTCGCGACCCTCGGCGAGGTTCTCGATCACGGTCTTTTCCAGGTCGAGCTGGTGGCGCATCTGGTCGAAGTAGGCCACTTCCAGCTTGGTACCGCTCTCGACCTTGCCTGCGGTCGGCTGCAGGTCACCGAGCATCAGCTTGAGCAGGGTGGTCTTGCCGGTACCGTTGGCGCCGAGCAGGCCGATACGGTCCTGGCGCTGCAGGACCATGGAGAAGTCCTTGACCAGCATCGGCCCCTGCGGGTGATTGAAGCTGACGTTTTCCAGCAGCATGACCTGCTTGCCGGATTTTTCCGCCGACTCGATCAGGATGTTCGCCTTGCCCTGACGCTCGCGGCGCTCGCCGCGTTCCACACGCAGCGCCTTGAGCGCACGCACGCGGCCTTCGTTACGGGTGCGGCGGGCCTTGATGCCCTGGCGAATCCACACTTCTTCCTGGGCCAGGCGCTTGTCGAACAGCGCGTTGGCGGTTTCTTCGGCGGCCAGCGCGGCCTCCTTGTGCACCAGGAAGCTGGCGTAGTCACCGTTCCAGTCGATCAGGCCGCCACGGTCCAGCTCGAGGATGCGCGTGGCCAGGTTCTGCAGGAAGGAACGGTCGTGGGTGATGAACAGCACGGCGCCGTTGAAGCCGTTGAGGGCCTCTTCGAGCCAGGCGATGGCACCGATGTCCAGGTGGTTGGTCGGCTCGTCGAGCAGCAGCAGGTCCGGCTCGGACACCAGCGCCTGGGCCAGCAGCACACGGCGGCGCCAGCCACCGGAGAGCTCGGCCAGGGTCTTGTCGGCCGGCAGTTGCAGGCGGCTCAAGGTGCTGTCGACCACTTGCTGCAGGCGCCAGCCATCACGGGCTTCGAGCTCGTGCTGGACGTGCATGAGCTTGTCCAGGTCTTCATCGTTGTGGATGTTCTGGCTCAGGTGATGGTACTGGGCGAGCAATTCGCCGACGCCATCCAGGCCAGCGGCCACCACGTCGAACACGGTACGCTCGTCGGCGACCGGCAGCTCCTGCGGCAATTCGCCGATCTTCAGCGCCGGGGCGCGCCAGATTGCACCGTCGTCAGGCTTCTGCTCGCCCTTGATCAGGCGCAGCATGCTCGACTTGCCCGTGCCGTTGCGGCCGATGATGCACACCCGCTCACCTCGGGCGATCTGCCAGGAAACCTTGTCCAGCAGCGGCATGGCGCCGAACGCGAGGGACACATCGCTTAATTTGAGCAGGGTCATGATCATCTCCAAAAACCGGGCGCGCATTCTACCTGACTTGACCCTATCCAGCATCAAGTCAACGCCGGCACGGGTGCTTTGCGACATCCGGTACCGGTAAACAGTTGGATACAACGGCAGTGCTTTCACCCGCGGTCGGCAAACGGCTAAGCTTACGCAATACAACAGTGCTGGCCTCGCCGTCACTTCCCCATGGTTTCACTGCCCGGACGTATCATGCGCAGCCGCCTGTTACAGATTACTTCCTGCCTGTTGCTCACTGTCGCCACCGCGGGTGCGGCACAGGCCATCGACCTCACCCAGCAACGTCAATACTACGACGAGGCCAAACGGGCCCTGGCCAAGGGCGACAAAGGCCCTTACCTGCGCTATTCGCAGGCCCTCAGCAACTACCCGCTGACCCCGTACCTGGCCTACGACGAACTCACCGCACGCCTGAAGGGCGCCAGCAACGAAGAGATCGAGGGCTTTCTCGCCAAGCACGGTGACCTGCCCCAGGCCAACTGGATGAAACTGCGCTGGCTGCGCTGGCTGTCCGAGCGTGGCGAGTGGAACACCTTCGCCAAGTACTACGACCCCAAGCTCAACTTCACCGAGCTGGACTGCCTCAACGGCCAGTACCAGCTGAGCCACGGCAAGCGCGCCGAAGGCTTCGCCAGCGCCGAAAAACTGTGGAACGTCGGCAAATCGCAGCCGGCTGCCTGTGACACCCTGTTCGCGATGTGGGCGGCTGAAGGCCAGCTCACCGAGGCCAAGCGCTGGGAGCGCATCAAGCTGGCCGCCCAGGCACGCAACTACGCCCTGGCCAACAGCCTGGTGCAGACGCTCACCACCCTCGGCCCGCAGGGCAAGCTGCTGATCGACGTGGCGCAGAAGCCCGAGCTGCTCAACCAGCCTTCGCGCTTCACACCGGTCAACGAGGCGATGTCCGACGTGGTCAGCCTCGGCCTGCGCCGCCTGGCCCGACAAGACCCTGAGCGGGCGATGGCGCTGCTCGATGACTACGCCCAGCGCATGCACTTCTCGCGCGATGAAAAAGTCGCCATTGCCCGCGAGATCGGCCTGACCCTGGCGCGGCGCTACGACCCGCGCGCGCTCGACCTGATGACCCGCTACGACCCTGAGCTGCGCGACAACACCGTCAGCGAATGGCGCCTGCGCCTGCTGCTGCGCCTGGGCCGCTGGGAGGACGCCTACGCGCTGACCAAGCGCTTGCCGCAGGACCTTGCCAGCAGCAGCCGCTGGCGCTACTGGCAGGCCCGCAGCCTGGAGCTGGCACAGCCGAACAACCCGCAGGTCCCGCTGCTCTACAAGACCGTGGCCCGCGAGCGCGACTTCTACGGCTTCCTGGCGGCAGACCGGGTGCAGACGCCTTACCAGCTGAACAACAAGCCGTTGCTGTTGAGCCCGCAACTGGTCAACAAGGTGCGCAACACGCCGGGGATTCGCCGGGCACTGGAGTTCCACGCGCGCGGCCAGATCGTCGAGGGGCGTCGCGAGTGGTACCACGTCAGCCGGCACTTCAGCCGCGACGAGATGGTCGCGCAGGCGCGCCTGGGCTACGACCTGCGCTGGTACTTCCCGGCGATCCGCACCATCAGCCAGGCGCAGTACTGGGATGACCTGGACATCCGCTTCCCGATGGCCCACCGCGACACGCTGGTGCGCGAGGCCAAGGTGCGTGGGCTGCATTCGAGCTGGGTGTTTGCGATCACCCGGCAGGAAAGCGCCTTCATGGAAGACGCACGTTCGCCGGTGGGTGCCAGCGGCCTGATGCAACTGATGCCGGCGACGGCCAAGGAGACTGCGCGCAAGTTCAGCATCCCGCTGGCGTCACCGGCGCAGGTGCTCAATCCGGACAAGAACATTCAGCTGGGTGCGGCTTACCTGAGCCAGGTGCATGGGCAGTTCAATGGCAACCGGGTGCTGGCTTCGGCGGCGTACAACGCCGGGCCTGGGCGTGTGCGGCAGTGGTTGAAGGGCGCCAAGCACTTGAGCTTCGATGTGTGGGTTGAGTCGATCCCGTTTGATGAGACGCGCCAGTACGTGCAGAACGTGCTGTCTTATTCGGTGATCTACGGGCAGAAGCTCAATTCGCCGCAGCCGCTGGTGGATTGGCATGAGCGGTACTTTGACGATATGTGATTAGCGGGGGGGATTGGGCTTGTGGGCTTGCGGGCTTGTGGGCCTGCGGGCTTATCCATTGGATGGGGTGGCGCTTATGGCCCCTTCCGCCCTTACGGCGGGTCACTTTTTTTCTTGGAAACAAGTAACCAAAAACCGCCGGCTCCCACATACGGCCCTCCGCTGCGCTGCGGGTTCCCTCACTCCGGTCTTGCTCCCGCGTGGACCGGGCTGTACGGGCCTTCCTGGCCCGCAGCCCTTGCCGGCCTTCCTGGCCGTCACCCCGCTCCGCAAGACCTCCGTTCGGCCTCCTGAGGTCGCCAAGTTACGGGTGGTGCCTGGGCTGGCGTTATCTTCGATAGTGGCAATGGTGGTGGATAGCTTGGCCTCTTCGCGGGTAAACCCGCTCCCACAGGGACCGCAGTGGCCTTACAGTCAGCAGATAACCTGTGGGAGCGGGTTTACCCGCGAAGAGGCCGGGACTGCCACTGCAAATTCTGGCGCTGACGCGCTGTACCGCCCTTATAAACCCGCGAGAGCGCAGCGATTCGCCAGCCGTTGCCCTGGCCCTTGATCTTGATCTGGCTCGTGATCTTGATCTACTGCGACTTCAGGAGGCCGAACGGAGGTCTTGCGAAGCGAGGTGACGGCCAGGAAGGCCGGCAAGGGCTGCGGGCCAGGAAGGCCCGTACAGCCCGGTCCTCGCGGGAGCAAGACCGGAGTGAGGGAACCCGTAGCGCAGCGAAGGGCCGGATGCAGGAGCAAGCGGTTTTTGGTTACTTTTTTCCAAGAAAAAAAGTGACCCGCCGTAAGGGCGGAAGGGGCCATAAGCGCCACCACACCAACCGGATAAGCCCCAAAACCCAACGCATCTCCACAAAACGCACGCAAAAAAAATCCCCGACCAGGTCGGGGATTTTTTCAGAGCCCGAGGATCAATCCTCGCGATAACGGCGCAGCTTCAGCTGCTTACCGGCAACGCGGGTGTCCTTGAGCTTGGTCAGCAGACGCTCCAGACCATCTTCCGGCAGCTCGACCAGGCTGAAGCTGTCGCGTACCTGGATACGGCCGATAGCATCGCGGGCCAGGCCGCCTTCGTTGAGGATCGCGCCGAGCAGGTTCTTGGCGGCGATGCCGTCACGGGCACCCAGGGCGGTACGGCAACGCACACGGCCTTCGGCCAGTGGCATCGGCGCGCGACGCTCACGGTCACCACGGTCGCTGCGCTCGGCACGCTCAGGGCGATCGCCACGCTCGGTACGCTCACCACGCGGGGCGTTGGTCGGCACCAGCGGCTGCTCGCGCTCAACCGAAGCCAGGTCCAGCGGCTGGCCGTTGGTGGCCTTGCGCAGCAGGGCCGAGGCCAGGGCACGCGGGGTGCACTCCAGCGAGGCGGTCAGACGGTCGAACAGTTCGCCATGGCTGGCTTCTGCTTCGGCCACCAGCGGCGCCAGGCTCGCGGTCAGCTTCTTGATGCGCGCGTCGAGCACGGCTTGTGGGCCAGGCAGACGGGCTTCGGCAACCTTCTGACCGGTCACACGCTCGATCACTTGCAGCATGCGGCGCTCACGCGGGGTGACCAGCAGCAGGGCACGGCCTTCGCGACCGGCACGGCCGGTACGGCCGATACGGTGCACGTAGGACTCTGGGTCGTACGGCATGTCCACGTTGAATACGTGGGTGATGCGCGGTACGTCCAGACCACGGGCAGCGACGTCGGTAGCGACGACGATGTCCAGGCGGCCATCCTTGAGCGACTCGATCACGCGCTCACGCTGGTTCTGGGCGATGTCGCCGTTCAGCGCGGCAGCCTTGTAGCCTTTGGCTTCAAGGGCGGCAGCGAGGTCCAGGGTGGCTTGCTTGGTCCGCACGAAGGCGATCAGTGCATCGAACTCTTCGACTTCCAGCAGACGCAGTACAGCCGCGATCTTCTGGTCAGCGTGGACCATCAGGTGAGCCTGGTCGATCGCGGTAACAGTCTGGGTCTTGCTCTGGATCTTGACGTGCTTCGGGTCACGCAGGTGACGCTCGGCGATGCTGCGGATCGACGACGGCAGGGTCGCCGAGAACAGCACGGTCTGGCGGGTAGCCGGGAGCGACTCGAAGATCACTTCGAGGTCATCCATGAAGCCCAGCTTGAGCATCTCGTCGGCTTCGTCCAGCACCAGGTGCTGAACAGTCGACAGGACTTTCTCGTCGCGACGCAGGTGGTCGCACAGGCGGCCCGGGGTAGCGACGACGATCTGAGCACCATTGCGAATGGCACGCAGCTGTGGGCCCATCGGGGCGCCACCGTACACGGCAACGACGTTAACGCCCGGGGTTTGCTTGGCGTAGGTTTCGAAAGCGGTTGCAACTTGCAGCGCCAACTCACGGGTTGGCGCCAGGATCAGGGCTTGCGGTTCGCGCTTGCTCACATCGATACGATTGAGGATCGGCAGAGCGAAGGCAGCGGTTTTACCGGTGCCGGTCTGCGCCTGGCCGATCATGTCATGACCGTCGAGGATGATCGGAATCGATTGGTGCTGAATGGCGGACGGCTCTTCGTAGCCGGTGGCCATTACGGCAGCAACAATGTTCGGGTTAAGTCCGAGAGCGGCGAATCCGCCGGTTTCCTGGGTCATGGGTCTGCCTCTATGTGCATCCGCAAAGACCCATGCTCCAAAACTGCACATGCCTTGAAAGACCCAAAGGTCACCCAGGCAGTTTTGGCGGCGGGGATTTGCGAAAACGATTGAAAAAGAAAAACTTGGGAAGGTCCGCCTAGCGGACGTGCAGCCGAAGCTGGACTCGGAGGATTTGCACCACCTGATTTTGCGGCCCGCTAAAAGACCGGCGCGTACTATACCCGAAATCCTTTATTACAGTGAGATTTTTTTCCGGGGATGAGGCCAGTACCGAGCCATCACTCGATAATGGCTGAATCGGTTCCCTCAGGAACACCGCGTCGGCCTTTTCGCGGGTAAACCCGCTCCCACAGGATGCCGCGCCAGCGTCGGGTTTCCACGATCCCTGTGGGAGCGGGTTTACCCGCGAAAAGGGCGACGCGGTTTCACTGACTCAAGTGGCCGGCCGAACCGCCTTGACCAGGTACTCCAGGCTATACCCCAGCTGCGGCGCCAGGGCCGCAGCCCGCGCGCGCACCGCCTCGATGTCCAACTCCTGCTCCAGGTCCGCCGGCACCAGCACGATCACATTGCCCTCCTTCACCGGCAGCTCCCAGTAATGCCGGTGATACAGCCCGCGCAACAGGGCCGCACCCAGCGGCTTGCCGTCGTCCCCCGCCCACTGGTTGATCACCAGCCAGCCATCCGGGTTGAGCTGCTGCTGGCAGTTCTCGAGGAAATTCCAGGCCAGGTGGCCCACCCCTGGGCCATGGTCGGTGTACAGGTCGACAAAGATCAGGTCGGCTTTTTCTGCCGTGGGCAGCAACTCCACCGCGTCGCCGATACGCACGTACAAGCGCGGGTCGTCGTCCAGCCCCAGGTACTCCATGGCCAGGCGCGGCACGTCCGGGCGCAGCTCGATCGCCTCGACGTCGTCCAGCGGCAGGAACTTCAGGCACGCCTGGGTCAGGGTACCCGCCCCCAGCCCCAGGAACAGCGCGCTCTCCGGCTGCGCATGGCACAGCGCGCCGACCAGCATGGCCCGGGTGTAGTCGTACTCCAGCCAACTCGGGTCGGCGGTGAACACGCAGCTCTGCTCGATGGCCTCGCCGAATTCGAGAAAGCGATAATCCTCGACTTCGTAGACACTGACGATGCCAAAGGCATCCTCGACCCGGGCCAACAGCCGCTCTTCCCGCTCGTTCGCCATTACCACTCCCGCTGACCTGCGTGCAAAACGCGCATTGTCCGTCAATGCCCCCGGTGCAACAAGCGCGTCGCCACCTGATACCATGACAGGCACCTAATACCAGACCCACATAGAGCCCGTGATGACGCAACCCTGGAGCCCTGAAAGCTGGCGTGCGCTGCCGATCCAGCAGCAACCCACCTACCCCGACGCCGCGCACCTGCACAAGGTCGAACAGACCCTGGCCAGCTACCCGCCGCTGGTCTTCGCGGGCGAGGCGCGCGAGCTGCGCCGCCAGTTTGCCGAGGTGACCCAGGGCCGCGCGTTCCTGCTGCAGGGCGGTGACTGCGCCGAGAGCTTTGCCGAGTTTTCTGCCGCGAAGATCCGTGACACCTTCAAGGTGCTGCTGCAGATGGCCATTGTCATGACCTTTGCCGCCGGCTGCCCGGTGGTCAAGGTCGGGCGCATGGCCGGCCAGTTCGCCAAGCCGCGCTCGACCGGCGACGAGACCATTGGCCAGGTCACCCTGCCGGCCTACCGTGGCGACATCGTCAACGGCATCGGCTTCGATACCGCGAGCCGCATCCCCGACCCGGAGCGCCTGCTGCAGGCCTACCACCAGTCCACCGCCAGCCTCAACCTGCTGCGCGCCTTTGCCCAGGGCGGCTTTGCCGACCTGCACCAGGTGCACAAGTGGAACCTCGACTTCATCGCCAACTCGGCGCTGGCCGACAAATACCACCAGCTCGCCGACCGCATCGACGAGACCCTGGCGTTCATGCGCGCCTGCGGCCTGGACACGGCGCCGCAGCTGCGCGAGACCAGCTTCTTCACCGCCCACGAGGCGCTGCTGCTCAACTACGAGCAAGCCTTCGTGCGCAGTGACAGCCTGACCGGCGACTACTACGACTGTTCGGCGCACATGCTCTGGATCGGCGACCGCACACGCCAGCTGGACGGCGCTCATGTGGAGTTCCTGCGCGGGGTGCACAACCCGATCGGGGTCAAGGTCGGCCCGAGCATGAACCCTGAGGAGCTGATCCGCCTGATCGACGTGCTCAACCCGAGCAACGACCCGGGCCGCCTCAACCTGATCGTGCGGATGGGCGCCGGCAAGGTCGGCGAGCACCTGCCGGGGCTGATCCGCACCGTCGAGCGCGAGGGGCGCCAGGTGCTGTGGAGCTCGGACCCGATGCACGCCAACACCATCAAGGCCAGCAGCGGCTACAAGACCCGCGACTTCGCGCAGATCCTCGATGAGGTGAAGCAGTTCTTCCAGGTGCACCAGGCCGAGGGTTCGTACGCCGGCGGGATTCATATCGAGATGACCGGGCAGAACGTCACCGAGTGCATCGGTGGCGCCCGGCCGATTACCGAAGATGGCTTGTCGGACCGCTACCACACCCATTGCGACCCACGGCTGAATGCCGATCAGTCGCTGGAGCTGGCGTTCCTGATTGCCGAGACGTTGAAGCAAGTCCGCCGCTAAACCGCGCGGGCCTCATCGCGGGCAAGTCGGATCGCCGCACCGCCGCTCCTACAGGATCTGCACAACCCCTGTAGGAGCGGGCTTGCCCGCGATGAGGCCAGCACTGACACGACCCCACCCCTTCATTTGCGCAGCGGATCATCCCAGAACGGCCGCTCGGCCTCTTGCTGGATATCCGCCCGACTCAACCCCAGGTCGGCCAGCGTCGCATCGCTAAGCTGTGCCAACTCCCGACGCTGGCGGTACAGCTGGTGCCAGCGCGCCAGGCGCTGAGCGACCTCATGGAACACGTGGCTCAGGGTAAACACCGGTTGCTGGGTAACGCTGGCATGACCTTTCATCGTGAAGCCCTCCGTGTGGATGGCGTCAGTCTCGCGCTGGGCTTAGGATCAATCCAACGAATGTTTCTGATGCCATGCATCTCGGAGATTGATGCAATGTCCCAGTACCAGACCCTCGATTCCGACGTCCTGCGCACCTTCGTCGCGATCGCCGAGCTAGGC
Organism: Pseudomonas reidholzensis; assembly: GCF_900536025.1. GTDB lineage: Bacteria > Pseudomonadota > Gammaproteobacteria > Pseudomonadales > Pseudomonadaceae > Aquipseudomonas > Aquipseudomonas reidholzensis. The sequence continues at coordinate 209,703 of NZ_UNOZ01000013.1, read as the reverse complement.
GGTTTTACCCGCGCCGGTGAAGTGGTCAACCGCACCCAGTCGGCGGTCAGCATGCAGATGAAGCGCCTCGAGGAAGACATCCTCCAGCGCCAGCTGTTCGAGCGCGATGGCCGCCAGGTCCGCCTGACGGCGGAGGGCCAGGTGCTGCTCGGCTATGCCCGGCGCATCCTCAAGCTGCAGGGCGAAGTGTTCAACACCCTGCGCAGCCCGCACATGGTCGGCGTGGTGCGCATTGGCACACCGGACGACTACGCCATGCGCTTCCTGCCGAGCATCCTCTCCAGCTTCGCCCAGGCCTACCCGTTGATCCAGGTGGAGGTGCACTGCGAGTCGTCCAAGCAACTGATGCTGCGCCAGGACCTCGACCTGACCATCGTCACCCGCGAGCCTGGGCATGAAGTCGGCCAACTGTTGCGCCAGGAGCGGCTGGTGTGGGCGGCCGCGCAAGGCTTCTGCCCACAAGAGCAGCGGCCGATGCCGCTGGCGCTGTTCAATACCGACTGTTTTTGCCGGGCCTGGACCTGCAATGCCCTCGAGACCCAAGGCATCGACTACCGGATCGCCTACACCAGCCCCAGCCTGGCGGCGATCTTTGCAATCGTCACGGCCGGCCTGGCGGTGACGGCGCAATTGCAGAGCCTGATCGGCGGCAACATCCGCATCCTCGGCGAGCAGGACGGGCTGCCGCAGTTGCCGGTGGCCAATGTCATGCTGCTGCGCAACCCGCAGACCCAATCGCCGATCACCGACTGCATGGCCGACTACATCAGCGAAGGGTTTGCGCTGTAAGGGCGGCTGACCCTACAACTCGAACACGAGCATCACCGCACACACCACCAAAAACCCACAGAACAGCGTGCGCAGCACCTTCTCCGGCAGGGCGTGAGCCAGTTTCACGCCCCAACTGATGCTCAACAGCCCACCCACCGCCAGCGGCACCCCCACCTGCCAGTCGACACTGTGGTGCAGCCCATAGGTCAGCAAGGTGACCGAGGTGCTCGGCGCCGCCAGCGCCAGCGACAGCCCCTGCGCCACCACTTGCGTGGTGCCGAACACACTGGTCAGGATCGGCGTGGCAACCACCGCGCCACCTACCCCGAACAGCCCGCCCATGCTCCCGGCAAAACTCCCCAGCACCCCCAGCCACGGCCAGCCATAGCGGATCTCGCTGCTCGCCGGCGCCACGCGCATGAACATCCGCGCCACGTTCCACCCCGCCAGCGCGACCAGAAAGCCGACAAAGCCCAGGCGCATCGAGTGCGCATCGATGCCCACCGCCCAGATCGAGCCCAGCCAGGCGAACACCAGGCTGCACAGCGACAGCGGCAAGGCATGGCGCAACTCGATGCGGTTGCGCTGGTGATAACGCCACAGCGCCAGCAGCACGTTGGGTACCACCATCACCAGCGCGGTGCCTTGCGCCATCTGCTGGTCCAGGCCGAACAACACGCCCAGCGCAGGGATCGCGATCAAGCCACCGCCGATCCCGAACAACCCGCCCACGGTACCCAGCGCAGCGCCCAGCACGATATACATCAACCACTCGATCATCAGGGCCTCGCCTGCCTGTTACAGAATGTGTGCATGCTAACGATTGCGGCCTGGCGGGGAAACGCACAGCAGCGCACAATGGCTGTGCGTAACTCGCATAAGCAGACCTGCCATGAACCCCGATACCCTGACCGAACAACTCAGCCTGTTTCTCGATGTGCTGGAGTCCGGCAGTTTTTCCGCTGCCGCCCGTCGTCATCCGCTGACCCCCTCGGCGGTGGCGCGGCGCATCGACAACCTGGAAGCGGCTGTCGGCAGCCGCCTGTTCGTGCGCAGCACCCACGCGGTGCGCGCGACGCCGGCCGGCAATGCCTTCGCCGAACGCGCCCGGCGCATCATCGACGAGCTGCGCCTGGCCCGCGCCGAGGCGGTGTCGCTGAGCAACGCCCCCGAGGGCCTGATCCGCGTCGACGCCCCCGCTGCCTTTGGCCGCCGCCACCTGGCACCGGCGATCGCCGACTTTCTGGTCGCCTACCCGGGGCTGGACGTGCAACTGCGCCTGATCGACAGCTTCGTCGACCTGCACGGCAGCCACCTGGGTGAGGTCGACCTGGTGCTGCGCGCCGGCCCCCTGGCCGACACCCGCCTGGTGGCCACCCCACTGGCCTACATGGTGCGCATCGCCTGCGCCAGCCCGGCCTACCTGGCCAGCCGCGGCATGCCCAGCTGCCCCAGCGAACTGCCCGGCCACGACGGCCTCGACTGGGACGGCCTGGCGCCGCCGTTCGCCTGGCGCTTCAGCGTCGACGGCCAGACCCGCCTGTACCGCCCGGCGCGCATGCGCATGGCGGCCAACAACGCCGAGACCCTGTTGTTCGGCGCCCTGGCGGGGCTGGGCATCGCCCACCTGCCGACCTGGCTGATCAGCGACTACCTGCTGCGCGGCGAGCTGCTGCCGCTGTTTTGCCACAACGGCCTGCCAAAACCTGAGACCAGCGGCGTTTATGCGCTACGCCTGGCACATGAAACGAACTCTCGCAGCCGCTTGCTGCTCGAATTCCTCAAGAGCCGCTTCAGCCCTGTGCCCCCTTGGGACTTGGCCTTGCGCCATGAATTACGCTGTTGATGCCTGCGCTTAACCCGCCGCATGGCGATTTATAATCCGAACCTTCCAAGGACCTGCATGAACGCCGACAACAACGCCCCTTGCGACGAGCTGCTGCTGGACAACCAGGTCTGCTTTGCCCTGCACTCCACCTCGTTGCTGATGACCAAGGTCTACAAGCCCTTGCTCCAGGCCCTCGGCCTGACCTACCCGCAATACCTGGCGATGCTGGTGCTGTGGGAGCAGGACGGCCTGACCGTCGGGGAGATCAGCCACCGCCTGCTCACCGACCCCGGCTCACTGACGCCCCTGCTCAAGCGCCTGGAAAGCGAAGGCCTGCTCAAGCGCACCCGCAGCCGCGAAGACGAACGGGTGGTACTGGTGCAACTGACCGACAAGGGCCAGGCCCTGAAAACCGAGGCCAAGCAGGTGCCGACGTGCATCCTGCAGGCCAGCGGCCAGAGCCTGGAGCGCCTGCAACAGCTGCAAGCCGAGCTGCTCGCGCTGCGCACCAGCCTGCAAAAAAGCCTCTGAGGGCTATGCTGTGAGGTGACCGTTCGGACGAACGGCTGAAGATTTATCTTGCGCACTAAATAATTGCGCGCTAATTTAAATCCCATACCCACCCAGCGCTTCGGCGCACAGCACATTCGCGAGGCTCACGATGCAAAAGGTCACTCCCCTGTACATTGCACAAGCGACGTCCACTGGCGGTCGCGATGGCAGCTCCCGCTCCAGCGACGGCAAACTCGAGGTCAAGCTGAGCACCCCCAAGGAGCTCGGCGGCGCGGGCGGTGAAGGCAGCAACCCGGAGCAGCTGTTTGCCGCGGGCTATTCGGCCTGCTTCATCGGCGCCCTGAAATTCGTCGCCGGGCAAGAGAAGAAAGCTCTGCCGGCAGACGCGTCGATCACCGCCAAGGTCGGCATTGGCCAGATCCCCGGTGGTTTCGGCCTGGACATCGACCTGGAGATCAACCTGCCAGGCTTGGCCCAGGCGGACGCCGAAGCGCTGGTCGAGAAGGCCCACCAGGTGTGCCCGTACTCCAACGCCACCCGCGGCAACGTCGACGTACGCCTGCATGTGACGGTCTGACGATCGCGCAGGCATAAAAAAACCCGGCCAAGGCCGGGTTTTTTTGCGGTCGCAAGAAGTGATTACTTCTTGGAACGGCCCTTGAAGCTACCGTCGCGGGTGTCGATATCGATCATTTCGTCGATTTCGATGAAGTCAGCGACCTGTACTTCAGTACCGTTGGACAGCTTGGCAGGCTTCATGACCTTGCCCGAAGTGTCGCCACGAGCGGAATTCTCGGTGTAGACGACTTTACGGCTGATGGTGGTCGGCAGCTCTACCGATACCAGACGGTCTTCGAAGAACACGGCTTCGCAGACGTCGGTCATGCCTTCTTCGATGTACGGCAGAACGGCCTCGATGTCTTCGGCGTTCAGTTCGTACATGGTGTAGTCGGTGGTGTCCATGAAGGTGTACTGGTCACCGCTGATGAACGACAGGGTCGCTTCTTTGCGATCCAGGATCACGTCGTCCAGCTTGTCGTCCGCACCGTAAACGGTTTCGGTCTTGTAGCCGGTCAGCAGGTTCTTCAGCTTGGTCTTCATGATCGCGCTGTTACGGCCCGACTTGGTGAATTCAGCTTTCTGGACCAGCCACGGATCGTTATCGATGCGCAGAACGGTACCGGGTTTGATTTCTTTACCAGTTTTCATTGCTAAATATCCGAATCTGGATGGATTTATAAAAATCGAGGCCGCGTATCATAGCGAATTTCGGTAAAAGTGTACTAGCGCCGTGGCAAGGTCCGGCCGAGCGGCCTGCCCTGCCGCCCACCCACGCGCGTATTGCTGCAGTTCATCCCAGTGCGGCTGCAGCGCTCGCCAGGCCTGGCCCATGTCGCGGTCCATGTTCCACGCCCGGGACAATTCGCCCAGCGCGGCCGCCGCCGGGTCCGACAGGCCCTGGCGATAAAGCGCGAGAAAGGCGTCGAGTTTTTCCCAATGGGCGTTCTCTTCCTGCACATAGATGTGCCACAGCATCGGCACGCCCGCCCACTGCGCGCGGACGAACGAGTCTTCGCCGCGCACGGCATTGAAGTCACACGACCAGAGCAGCTTGTCGTAGTCGTCCTGACTGACGAACGGCACCACCTGCACCGTCAACGCCCCGCGCTGATGCAGCGCGCCGGGCGCCAGCTCGGCCTCGCCCAGCCACTGGCCGAGGTCGGCGAGCACCCGACCTTGCGGCACCAGCAGGTGGGTGGGCTGGGTATCGGCCACCAGCGCATCGAGCCAATTGGCCAGTTGCGGGTTTTCGTAGGCGAACAGCGACATCAGCCGGCTGCCGGCCTGCACCTGCACGCCCAGCCCTGCGAGAAACGCCGAGCGCTGGCCCTTGAAGGCATCCCGCCGCGCCAGCAACGAGGCCTCGCGCAGCAGGCCGCCAGTGCCTGCGGTAAAGCCGGGGAAGAAAAACACCTTGCGCAACCCATTGGCCTGCGGCGAGGGCAGGCCATGGCAGCCTTCGACCCAGTCCTCGGCACTCAGGTACTCGAGGTTGAGCCACAGCGGCGGCGTGGGCTGCTGGCGCATCGCTTCGATGTAGGCCGCGGGCAGCTGGCAAGCAAAGGCACCCACCACGACATCGGCCGGCGCGGCTAGCTGCCAGTCGGCGGGCCAACGGCGCACGTCGACGCCCTGCTGGCATTGCTGCTCGGCGTTGGCATCCGCCTCGGGGCACAGGCGCACGAACGACTGCAGGTCGTCGACCCACAGGCGCACCGCCAGGTCGTGCTCGGCCACCAGTTGCCGGGCCAGGCGCCAGGTGACGCCGATGTCGCCATAGTTGTCGACGACGGTGCAGAAGATGTCCCAGGTGGTTTTCATCGCCACTCGCCCTTGTTCGCGCGGAAAAGCCGGCGATTCTGCGGATAAATTGTCGCCGACAAAAGCACTGTGCTGAAAATTTGTCCGTGGCGCATGCGACAATGCCCGCCATCACCCGCCCTGCCAGGAGGCTGCCATGAACCGCTACCGCCGCCGCGAACTGAAGATTACCCTCAAGCCCGTGCAACTGATCGCCTGTATCGCCTTTGGCCTGTGGCTGGGCGCCGTGGCCATCGGCCTGAGCCTGTGGTTGGCGCTGCGCCTGTGGCCGGAGCAGGTGCAACCGGTGGCCCAGGTCATCGCCCCGGCCGCCGTGGCGCCGGCACCTGTGCCCCCGGCCGATGCCCAGGCGCAGATGTTCGAACGCTACAAGGACATCCTGCACAACCAGGAAGCCGAGCAGGCGGCCCAAGCGGCCCAGGGCAACCCGCGCAACCTGAACAAGCCCAAGTGCCAGTTCTGGCTGCAACAGAACCGCACCGCCCCCACCGACAAGAGCCAGGCCAATGTGCTGGAGTTCTGCTACTGACCATGAACAAGACCGCCCTGCTCGCCCGCATCGTCGAAACCCTCGAACATGACGTCGAGGTGTTGCGCCGTGCGGCCCAGACCGCTTACGAAACGGCCACCGCCGAAGAGAACATCGCCGAGAACAAGTACGACACGCTTGGGCTCGAAGCGTCGTACCTGGCGACCGGCCAAGCCCGGCGCACGGCCGAGATCCGTGAGGCGCTGCTGACCTTTCAGCAATTGCGCCCGCGCGACTACGACCCGGCGCGGGGGATCCAGGTCAGCAACCTGGTGACGCTGGAGGATGAGGACGGCGTGCAGCGATTACTGTTCATCGGGCCTGAGGGGGCTGGGCTGAAGATTGGCGAAGGGGCGCAGCAGGTGACCGTGATCACCCCGCGCTCGCCGCTGGGGCAGGCCCTGCTGGGCAAAGGCGTCGATGACGAAGTGCGTCTGGTGGTGGCCGGGGTGGCGCAAGTGGCCTTTGTGGTCGAGGTAGTCTGACCCGGCCTCTTCACGGGGCAAGCCCGCTCCCACAGGTTCGGCGCCGCTCTTCCGGCCAGCGGAGAACCTGGAGGAGGTTCGGCGCCGCTCTTCCGGCCAGCGGAGAACCTGGGGGAGATTCGGCGCCGCTCTTCCGGCCAGCGGAGAACCTGTGGGAGCGGCGGTGCGCCGATGCGACTTGCCCCGCGAAGAGGCCCTCACAGCCACCACAACGCTAGAGCGCCTGCAACGCATCGAACTGCTGCAACAATCCCTGTTCAGCAAACCGCTCCACCACAAAATCAATGAACGCCCGGGTCTTGCCCGGCAACAGCTTGTGCTCGGCGTAATAAATACTGATGTTGCCGTCATCCACATACCAATCCGCCAGCACCCGCTGCAAGCGCCCCGCCCTCAGGTACGGCACCGCAAACGGCAAGCTCACCAGGGCGACCCCCAAGCCCTGCTCGGCCACCGCGCAGGCCGCATCGGAGTCGCTCATGGTCATCGCCTGCCGCAACTGCAAGGGCCGCTGCTCCTTCCAGCGGCTGGTCAACGGCCACGCGCGCACGCGCCCGGTCTGCGGTGAGCGGATGAGGATCCCGGCATGCCCCGGCAAGTCCTCGGGCGCCGTGATCGGCGGGTGCTGCGCCAGGTACCCCGGCGCCGCCACCAGCACCCGGTGCGCCGGCGTCAGGCGCCGCGCCACCACGCCGGGCGGCAGGTCGAAGCCGCCGCCAATGGCCGCGTCGAAGCCCTGGCCGATCAGGTCCACCTGGCGGTTGTCGAAATGCCAGTCCGGAGTGATCGCCGGGTAGCGCTGAAGAAACTCACCCAGCAGCGGCACCACATACAGCCTGCCGAACACCGTGCCCATGCTCACCCGCAACAGCCCCGCCGGCTGCCCTTCGGCGCTGGCCAGGTTGGCCATGGCGTACTGAATGGTGCGAAAGCTGTCGCTGACTTCTGCGAGAAAACGCTGGCCGGCCTCGGTCAGGGTCAGCTTGCGCGTACTACGCTGGAACAACCGCACGCCCAGCCGCGCCTCCAGCTGCGCGACATTCTTGCCCACCGCCGCCGGGGTCAGGCTGAGGCGCCGGGCCGCTTCGGCAAAGCTGCCGACTTCGGCACTGCGGATAAAGCACTCCAGGGTGCTGAACGATTCCATGGCCATTGATTCACAACCCAAGGTTTACTCTGATGATCGCGATTGCCATCTTATCAGCAGCTAATCCTCGGCCGATACTGCGCCCATCCCAAGGCATCCAGCCTTGCTCATCTGCAGGAGATCAGCATGTCCATCCCACGTAATCTCGACGGTAAGGTAGCTCTGGTTCAAGGCGGTTCGCGCGGCATCGGTGCGGCCATCGTGCGGCGCCTGGCGGAGCAAGGCGCGCAGGTCGCGTTCACCTACGTCAGCTCGGCCGGCCCGGCTGAAAACCTGGCCGAGGCGATCAACCAGGCCGGCGGCAAGGCCCTCGCCCTGCGCGCCGACAGCGCCGACGCCAGTGCCGTGCAACAGGCGGTGCAGACCACGGTGGACACCTTTGGCCGCCTCGACATCCTGGTCAACAATGCCGGCGTGCTGGCCGTGGCGCCGGTCGCCGAATTCGACCTCGGCGACTTCGACCGGATGCTCGCGGTCAACGTGCGCAGCGTGTTCGTCGCCAGCCAGGCGGCGGCCAAGCACATGGGCCAGGGCGGGCGGATCATCAACATCGGCAGCACCAATGCCGAGCGCATGCCGTTTGCCGGCGGCGCGCCGTATGCCATGAGCAAGTCGGCGCTGGTCGGGCTGACCAAGGGCATGGCGCGCGACCTCGGGCCACAGGGGGTCACCGTCAACAATGTGCAGCCTGGGCCGGTGGACACCGACATGAACCCGGCCGAAGGCGAGTTTGCCGACAGCCTGATTCCGCTGATGGCAGTTGGGCGCTACGGGCGTGTCGAGGAGATTGCCAGTTTCGTGGCGTACCTCGCGGGGCCGGAGGCGGGCTATATCACCGGCGCCAGCTTGACCGTGGACGGCGGCTTCTCGGCCTGAGGTTTGGGGTGCCAACGCCGGCCTTATCGCGGGCAAGCCCGCTCCTACAGGTTCACCGCAGCTCTGTAGGAGCGGGCTTGCCCGCGATAAGGCCAGCACTATCATCAACCAGGCGGCGATTGCAGGCTCTCCTCCAACACCTGCAAAAATGCCCGCGCCGCGGGCGTCGGGCTGGCCGCCCACACCGCATACAAATGCCGCACCGGCGCATCCTCCAGCAGCGCCACGCTGACCCCGGCAAAGTCCCTGGCAATGCGCTCCGGCACCAAGCCCACCGCCATCCCACGCTGCACGAACTTCTCCACCAGACGAATATGCCCGATCTCGAACTGCACCCGCCGCACCAGCCCGGCCGCCAGAAACGCCTCGTCGGTCTGCCGCCGCGCCCCGGTGCCCTCGGGGAAGTCCACCAGCACCTGGTCGGCTATATCTGCCAAGGCCAAGCGCTCGCGCCCGGCCAATGGATGCCCCGGCGGCAGCACCGCCACCAATTCCTCGCGACCCAGCAAGCGGTGCTGCACCCCCTGCAGCACCTCACCCTGCCACAGGCCGATAAAGCCGACATCCAGCCGCCGCTCGCAGACATCGGCCACCAGCAACTCGCTCTTGGCCGTCAGCCAGCGCACATCCACGGCGGGGAAGCGCGCATGAAACACCGCCAGCAGGTCGACCAGGTCGAGCGCCGTCAACGAGCTGATCTCGCCAATCGACAGCCTGCCGCGCACCTGCCCGCAGGCCGCCGCGACGTCATCGGCAATCCGCTGGGCAGCCTCAACCGCCGGCCGCGCGCTGAGCACGAAGGCCTCCCCGGCGGGCGTCAGGCGTACCCGCCGCGACGTCCGCTCGAACAGGCTGACGCCCAAATGCGCCTCGAGCCTTGCGACCTGATGGCTGAGCGCCGACTGCACCACATGGCAACGCTCGGCCGCGCGGGTGAAACTGCCGGTGTCGGCCACGGCCAAGGCGTACTCGAGCTGCTTGAGGTTCATGGATTGATCTGCAATCGAGATAGATAAGCTGAAAACTATACATTGGTGTCATGCCGGAAACATGCCGATACTGACCGCACTTTTCTTCTGCCCGCAACGAGATTCGCCATGAACGCCCCGACCCTCAGTCGCGCCCTGATCCTGCTGATGGCGACCGCCACCGGCCTGGCCGTGGCCAGCAACTACTATGCCCAGCCGCTGCTGCACAGCATCGCCGAGCAGTTCGGCCTGAGCACCGCCAGCGCAGGCACCATCGTCATCGCCGCGCAGCTCAGCTACGGCGCCGGCCTGTTGCTGCTGGCGCCGCTCGGCGACCTGTTCGAACAGCGCCGCCTGATCGTCTGCATGATCGCCATCGCCACCCTCGGCCTGGTCATCAGTGCCTGCGCACCCAACCTTCCCTGGCTGCTGGTCGGCACGGTACTGACCGGGCTGTTCTCGGTGGTGGCGCAGATCCTCGTGCCGATGGCCGCCAGCCTGACCGCGCCCGAGCAGCGCGGGCGCGCCGTCGGTACGCTGATGAGCGGCCTGCTGCTGGGCATTCTGCTGGCGCGCACCGCGGCGGGCTTCATGGCCGAACTGGGCGGCTGGCGCAGCATCTATGTGCTGGCGGCGGTGCTGATGGCGATCAGCGCCATTGCCCTGTACCGCAGCCTGCCGCAGCACCACAGCCATGCCGGCCTGAAATACCCGGCGCTGATCGGCTCGGTGTTCCGCCTGTTCGTCGAAGAGCCGGTGCTGCGCCTGCGTTCGCTGCTGGGGCTGTTGGCGTTCAGCCTGTTCGGGCTGTTCTGGACGCCGCTGGCGTTTCTGCTGGTGCGCGAGCCGTATCAGTACTCGGAAGCGGCGATCGGCCTGTTCGGCCTGGCGGGCGCGGCCGGCGCATTGTCGGCGAACTGGGCCGGGCGCCTGGCGGACCGCGGCCGGGGCGCGCTGGGCACCACCGTCGGCTTGCTGGCGTTGCTGCTGGCGTGGATCCCGCTGGGCTTTGCCGAGCACTCGCTGATCGCCTTGCTGGTTGGCGTGCTGGTGCTCGACCTGGCGGTGCAGCTGGTGCATGTCAGCAACCAGAACGCCGTGATCGCTTTGCGCCCGGAAGCGCGCACCCGGCTGAATGCCGGGTATATCACCTGTTACTTCATTGGCGGCGCGCTGGGCTCGCTGCTCGGCACGCAGCTGTTCGAGCGCAGTGGCTGGATCGGCATCGTGGTGGCCGGGCTGGTGATCGGCACGCTGGCGCTGGTGGTGTGGGGGTTGGCCGAGCGCAAGCGCAAGCTGGTGATCCAGACCGCTTGAGGATGAGGGATGCGGCCTCATCGCGGGCAAGCCCGCGCCTACAAGGGCATGCGCTGAACCCTGTGGGAGCGGGTTTACCCGCGAAGAGGCCAATGTGGGCGACATCCCGCCGCATACCCTCCGTCGCCTCGCCTTTGACTTGCCGGCCAGCGCAGTCTTGGATTGGTAGTGGTCAAAAGCCCTCCCACTGACAGGACGACACAATGACAAGACTCACGGTGCAATCCGGCGATTTCTTGCAAGGTGAAGGCGAGTATCGCAATGGATCGCTCACACTCAAGACCCCGCGCAGCCAGTCGCCCGGAGAACGCATCTCCCTGGCGCGCATCCAGGACCTCAAGCTGGCCAGCCTGGAAACCAACCGCAGCCTGGGCACCGCGCTCGGCTGGGGGGTGGCCGGAGCGCTGGTGGCCGGCCCGGTTGGGCTGATCGCCGGGCTCTGGCTGGGCGGCAAGGAAGAAGAAGCGACCTTTGTCGCCACCTTCAAGGACGGCCGCAAGCTGATGGCCATCACCGATGGCAAGACCTGGTCGAAGATCGACGACACCTGGCGTCGCCGCCAGAGCTCAACGGCCAGCTGAATCCACCGACCCGTCTTTCGTCTCCCTTACTGAGCGCCCCTAAATAGGGGCGCCCGGCCTACCTGCGCCTGCTAACATGGCGCCCCTTTGCCTGGCCGGCGCAACACCGCCAGGCACCCTGCCCGCCACCGCACTGCGCACGTCGACAGCAGCCGAACCATAACGGCGCGTCCGCCCTTCAAGGAGCCCCGCATGACCTTGCTTCGCCCTCGCCTGCCGCTGAGCCTGCTCAGCCTTGGCCTTGCCCTGCACAGCGGCCACGCCCTGGCCGACGCCAGCGTGACCCTCGCCCCGCTAGAGGTTTCCGACGTGTACGGCAGCAACGGTTATCAGGTCCGCGAGGCCCAGCTGGGCGGCTTGCAGCCGTCGCCACTGCTCGACACCCCGGCCGCGGTCAGCGTGTTCAGCGAGCAACTGCTGCAGGACCGCCAGGTGCGCAAGCTCAGCGAAGTGCTGCAAAGCGATGCCTCGGTCGGCGAAAGCTACGCACCGATCGGTTATTACGAGAACTTCAACGTGCGCGGCTTCGAGCTGAATGCCGCCAGCAGCTACAAGATCAACGGCCAGACCGTCGTCGGTGAACAGAACGTCGCCCTCGAGAACAAGCAGCAGGTCGAGCTGCTCAAGGGGTTGTCCGGGGTGCAGAGCGGTGTGTCGGAACCGGGCGGCCTGGTCAACTACGTGACCAAGCGCGCTGCAGACGTGCGCAGCGTGAGCGTTTCGACCAACGAGCAAGGCGAGCGGTACCTGGCCACCGACCTCGGCGGCTGGTTCGGCAGCGAGCGGCAGTTCGGCCTGCGCGCCAACCTCGCCCATGAGGACATCCGCTCGTATGTCGACCATGCCGACGGCAAGCGCGATTTCGCCTCGCTGGCGTTCGACTGGCAGATCAGCGCCAATGCCACGCTGCAGCTGGACGCCGAGTATCAGCACCGCGAGCAGCGCTCCGTGCCGGGGTATCAGTTGCTCGGCGGGACCGAGGTGCCGCATGGCATCGACCCTGATGACCGACTGGCGTACCAGCAGTGGGCAAAGCCGGTGCAGAACGACTCGCTGAACCTCGGCGGGCGGTTCGAGTACCGCTTCAATGACGACTGGAATGCGGTGGTGAGTGCGTCGCGCAGCAAGGTGGTGATTGACGATTACAGTGCGTTTGCGTGGGGCAGCGAAAATGGCATGCAGTCGCACTTCAGCCCTGATGGCGACTATGACATCTATGACTTCCGCAGCCCCGACGATACTCGCCGTACTGATGAAGCACAGGCCATGCTCAACGGTCGCTTCGACGCATTGAGCGTTGGCCATGAGCTGACTGTTGGCACCAGCGCCCAACGCCGGACGGTTGATCAGCGTCCTTACTACAACATCGATGTCGGCGACGGCAACATCAATGCTGACACGCCGTCCTGGGCCCAGTCAGAGCTGCCGGTAGGCGCCAGCGAGCGCCGCCTGGATAGCCGTCAGTACGGTTTGTTCTTCAGTGATCGCATTACCCTCAACGAGCAATGGCAGACCGTGCTCGGTGCCCGTGAAGTGCGCCTGGACGAAAAAACCTGGAACGAAAACGGCGTAGCCGGCCGCCACACCCAGCAATACCAGTTGCTGCCCAACGCCGCCCTGATCTACAAACCACGCCCGGACACCACGCTCTACGCCAGCTACTCCAAAGGCCTGTCAGCAGGTGGCACCGCACCATGGTTCGCTAATAACGGTTACGACATCCTCGCCCCCACCCTCTCCCGCCAGCTGGAAGTGGGCATCAAGCGCGATTGGCAGGGCATGAGCTTCACCGCCGCGCTGTTCCAGATCCGCCAGGCCAACCAGTACGTGCGGCCCGAGGACAACACCTACGTGCAGCAGGGCCAGCAGAAGAACACCGGCCTGGAGCTCGGCGCCAGCGGCTGGGTCACCTCGCGCCTGCAGATCCAGGCCAGCGCCGCGGCGATCCGCGCCCGTGTCGAGGACAGCGGCACCGATGCCTACGAAGGCCATCAGGCGATCAACGTGCCACGCTTGCGCGCGGCGCTGCACGCCGACTACAGCTTGCCGATCGCGGGCCTGGCGCTGCTCGGCGGGGCGCGCTACAGCGCCAGCAAGCACGCTAGTCAGGCAGGTGGTGTCGAGGTGGGTGGGTATACCGTGTTCGATGTCGGCAGCCGGTACCGGACCGAGATCGGCGGGTATGACACGGTGCTGAGGCTGACGGTGGATAACGTCTTCGATAAACGTTACTGGCGGGATGTGGGCGATTACCTGGGGGATAACTACCTGTTCCAGGGTGCGCCGAGGACTGCGCGGTTGTCGGCTTCGGTCAGCTTCTGAGGAAACAGGCCATTTCGCGGCAGCATGCTTTGTGGGTGTTGCTGCTGACGGCCTCATCGCGGGCAAGCCCGCTCCTACAGGGGCGCCGCGAAGACCACGGATGTCGCGGATATCGCGGATGTCGCGGATGTCGCGGATGTCGCGGATGTCGCGGATGTCGCGGATGTCGCGGATATTGTAGGAGCGGGCTTGCCCGCGATGGGGCCAGCAGCCGCAACCAAAATGCGCCGAAAACAAAAAGCCCCCGAACCTTTCGATTCGGGGGCTTCTCGTAGAATGTGGCGGTGAAGAAGGGATTTGAACCCTTGATACGATTTCTCGTATACACACTTTCCAGGCGTGCTCCTTCGACCACTCGGACACTTCACCGTTTCTCTTCAAGCTATTCAGCCTGTCGAGGCGCGCTAATTTAGTCGAACACCTTTACCTTGGCAAGCGTTTTTTTCAGAATTTTCATGCGCTTAAGCAGATCGAGCGGAAAACCCAAGGCAGCAAGGCAATGCTGCCATTCTCGCCAGCGCTTTTACCTCGGCCCCGCGCCCTGCCCCCAAACCACACGGCATGCCCGCCCGACGCTGACTGGCCGGTCAGCCTTGCTGCTTTACCTGCCGGGCCGCGCTGGGTAACGTCATCGCCATTCCAACAAAGGACACTGTCATGAGCGAGCTGATCAACTACCACCTGGACGAAGGCGTCGCCACCCTGACCCTGAACAACGGCAAGGTCAACGCCATCTCGCCGGATGTCATCGCCGCCTTCAATGCCGCCCTCGACCAGGCCGAGAAGGACCGCGCGGTGGTGATCATCACCGGCCAGCCGGGGATTCTTTCCGGCGGCTACGACCTCAAGGTGATGACCGCCGGCCCGCAACAAGCGGTCGGCCTGGTGACCGCCGGCTCGACCCTGGCCCGGCGCCTGCTGTCGCACCCGTTCCCGGTGATCGTCGCCTGCCCGGGGCACGCCGTGGCCAAGGGCGCGTTCCTGCTGCTGTCGGCCGACTACCGGATCGGCGTCGAAGGGCCGTACAAGATCGGCCTCAACGAAGTGCAGATCGGCATGACCATGCACCACGCCGGTATCGAGCTGGCGCGCGATCGCCTGCGCCGCTCGGCCTTCCACCGCTCGGTGATCAACGCCGAGATGTTCGAACCGCAGGACGCCGTGGATGCTGGGTTCCTGGACCAGGTGGTGCCGGCCGAGCAGTTGCTCGAGCGCGCCGTGCAGGTCGCCCGCGAACTGAAGAAGCTCAACATGCTGGCGCACAAGAACACCAAGCTCAAGGTGCGCAAGGCGCTGCTGGAATTGCTCGATGAGGCGATCATGCGGGATCAGGAGCATATGGGCTGAGGCTGCCGGCCTCTTCGCGGGGCAAGTCGCACCGGCGCACCGCCGCTCCCACAGGGTGTGTGCCGGCGCCCGGTGGTCGTTCGGGCGCTGGCGCCAATCGCCACCGCAGGGCTCGACAAGGACGGCCTGCCGGCGCTGATCGAGCAGTGTCGCGCGGCGATGCAGCAGTGCCTTGACCAGCTGCACCGTGAACTGGGTTGAAAGCGCATGCGGCGGCGGTTGCCCTGCGGCCGCAGACCGACCAAGCTGTGTCTCGTGTTCAACCGAATAAGCGGACAGCCATGGGTCGAGTCGTCGCAGCGGCGGTGTACAGCGCCGGGAGAAAGGTCACCAACATCAATATCGACGAGGGCAGCGAGTGGGCGCAAAAGCCCGGCCACTTCGTCTGGATCGGCCTCGAAGAGCCCGACGCCGAGGCGCTGGCCAGCCTGCAGTGCCAGTTCAACCTGCACGAACTGGCCATCGAGGACGCCCTGGAGAAACACAGCCGGCCAAAGCTCGAGACCTTTGGCGACGCGCTGTTCATCGTCACCTATTCGCCGGTGCGCCATGAGGGCAAGCTGGAGTTCATCGAAACGCACATCTTTGCCGGCAACGGCTACATCATCACCTGCCGCAACGGCCACTCGAAATCCTACGCACTGGTGCGCCAGCGCTGTGAGGCGCGGCCGCTGCTGCTCGAGCACGGCGAAGACTTCGTGCTGTATGCCCTGCTCGACTTCGTCACGGAAAACTACCAGCCGGTCAGCGAAGCCATCCACGGCGAGATCGAGGAGCTGGAGCAGAGCGTGCTGAGCAATTCGCTCAAGGAAGAAGACATCCAGCGCCTGCACAGCCTGCGCCGCGACATCCTGCGCCTGCGCCGCTATGTGGCGCCGATGGTGGAGATCAGCGAGGAGCTGCAACGGTTGAGCTTCCCGTTCATCGACAAGAACATGCGCCCGTATTTTCGCGACGTGCAGATCCACGTCACCCGGCAGATGGAGGACTTGGCCAGCATCCGCGACATCGCCAGCCAGACCATCGAGATCGGCATGCTGATGGAGTCGTCGCGGCAGAGCATCACCCAGCGCAAGTTTGCCGCGTGGGCGGCGATCCTGGCGTTTCCGACGGCGATTGCCGGGATCTATGGGATGAACTTCCAGAACATGCCCGAGCTGGGTTGGCACTATGGCTATTTTGCCGTGCTCGGGGTGATCGGGCTGGGGTGCAGCGGGCTGTTTGTGAGCTTCAAGCGCTCGGGGTGGTTGTAGGGCTCAAGACGGCGGTGGCTTCTTCGCGGGTAAACCCGCTCCTACAGGTATTGTGCACACCTCGTGCCTGTGGGAGCGGGTTTACCCGCGAAGGAGCCAGCGCAATACCAACGCCTGGTGATCAGGCAGCGCTTTCCTTGCCCTTGGCCGAATGCCCGACAAAGCGCAGCATCCACTCGCCGACCAGGTCACCCTGGTGCTCCTCGGAGAGGCTGGCGATCGCCCGCTGATACACCTCATCACCCAACGACGCCTGGCGCGCATCGAGCAACGCCCGCGAATAGTCGTGGACGAACTCCGGATGCCCCTGGAAGCACAACACCTGATCACGGATGTGGTAGGCCGCATTCGGGCAGAAGTCGCTGGAGGCGATCACCGTGGCGCCTGCGGGCACCTCGGTCACCTGGTCCTGGTGGCTGATCAACAAGGTCAGCTCGGACACCTCGGGGTCCATCCACGGCGCATGGGCCGCCAGGCTGTAGCGATGAATGCCCACGCCCCAACCACGGTCGGCGCGCTCGGCCTTGCCACCGAGCACCAGCGCCAGCAGTTGATGGCCGAAACACACGCCGAGCAACTTCTCGCCACGCTCGTAGAGTTTCAGCAGGTAGACCTTGAGGGTCTGGATCCACGGATCGCTGCCGAACGAGTCGGCCTTGCTGCCCGTCACCAGGTACGCATCGAAGACTTCGCCGTCCGGGGGGTAATCACCGTTCATCACGTTGTAAACACGAAACTCGGCCTTGACCGACTGACGCAAGAACAGCTGCTCGAACATCCTTCCGTAACCTTGGTACTGCGCCGTCAACTCCGGTCGCAGAACATCGGTTTCAAGGATGCAGATGCGTAACGACATAGCGATAGTCCTGAACGACATGGGTGGGATTTGCTGTAGAGACTGACGCGAAAGACACGTACAAGCAAGTAGGATGCACTGACGAACGGTAGGCCCTGTCACCCTTGGTAACCACCGTCGCGCACTCGTCTAGCCCCAGCCTGCCAGGCTGCTGGCCAGTGGCCTTACAAGCAAATTCGTTCGGTGGTTTTGCGGTTAGAACAAAGCGTTCTGAAACAGGGATCACCTACACCCTACTGTTGGTTGTATATCCACACACAGGAGGCAAGCAGGATCGGCGAAGGTTTACGCCGCTGCGATCGACCCGACACGTGACAAGGAAGCCAACGGCTATTCAGGAATAACAACAAGAAGGCGGTCCGCCATGTACAGACAATCGAAACTACGCCAAGCCGGACTTATATTGTTCGCCACCACATTGCTGCTGATCCTGCCGAACCTCACGCGGCTGTTTGGCTGAAGGTGGCTGTGGAATTTGCACGCCGCGCACAGGTAACCTGCCAACCCTGACGGTTGGAGATCGCCCATGCGCCACACCCTTGCCCTGCTCGCCTTGCTGTTCAGCCTGCCGCTGTGCGCAGCGCAACTGAACCTCGAGCTGGGTGAGCACTCACGCCGATGGAGCAGCGCCGCGCTGCTCAGCCATCCGCAGGCCCGCAGCCTCGACATTGCCCAGGACGTTGCCTACAAGCGGCCCATGCGTTATCGCGTGGTGCCGCTGGCGGCGCTGCTCGAGGGCGTGACGGCGGACGATCACCTGCAGGCGGTGGCGCTGGATGGGTTTGCTGCGGAGATGCCGGCGGCTCCGCTGCTGCAGGCAGGGCCGGCGCGGGCCTGGCTGGCGGTGGAAGACTCGGCCCAGCCGTGGCCGGCGCTGGGCCAGGGCAAGCCGAGTGCGGGGCCGTTCTATCTGGTGTGGAGTGACCCGCAGGCGGGTGGCATTCGACCGGAGCAATGGCCGTTCCAGATTGCCACGATCCGTCGGCTGGCCTCGGTTGAACAGCGGTTCCCGGCATTGCTGCCCGACCCCAAGCTTGCCAGTGATGACCCGGTGCGCCAGGGGTTTGCCTTGTTTCAGCAGAACTGCCTGGCGTGTCATCGGCTCAATGGGGCGGGGGATGCGCAGTTTGGGCCGGATTTGAATGTGCCCTATAGCCCGACCGAGTATTTTCAGCCGGCGTTCTTGCGCCGTTATATTCGGGACCCGCAGGGGTTGCGGCAGTGGCCCCAGGCGAAGATGCCGGGGTTTGCTGAAGCGGTGTTGAGTGAGCAGGAGCTGGATGCCCTGCTGGCGTATCTGGGGCATATGGCCAAGCGCAAGCCTTGAGACCGCGTCGCCTTTATCGCGGGCAAGCCCGCTCCTACAGATTCTCAACCCCTGTAGGAGCGGGTTTACCCGCGAAAAGGGCGGCGCGGTGGATCAGGCCCGAGGCCTTTCGTGTTTGACGCCCCAGCCTTCGACCTCGCCGCCCAGAGGGCCAACGACCCCCTCGAAGGTTTCCTCGAAGGCACCAATACCCCGGTAAGTGGCATACATGATCTTGCTCAACTCCAGGTCCCAGCCGCCATCGTCCCGTTCACGCACCTGAGCATTCAAGGACTCGCCACGAAACTGTCCGGCGGCTCGCCGCGCGCCGTCTTCATTGGGAAAAACCGCGTAAAACTCGATGGGGTGGATCTGGGTGAAGTCGAAACCGCCAGCTTTCATCTGGCTCAGGACATTGCTGCTGATATCGTCGTTCTGGCTGCTCATGAATCGTCCTCCTGAATAATGCAATGGATAGACTTTCCGTGCACTACGCACCTACCCGGCCCGTGAAGGCACCTGGCAGTTCGAGCTGATGCAAGACGCGATGGAACCCACACCGACCCGCAGAAAAGGCCGATGCGTTCATCCAGCGTAGTGCCTGCAGCGGCACTACGCCAGAACAGGCTGCTCAGGGCAGTTCGCGGATATCGCTGATGGTCACGCCACTCTGCTCCTTGAGCCAGCGCGCGGTGGGGGATTGGCTGCGGTCCTGGAAGTCGTTGAGGTCCAACTCGTCCAGCAGCGGGAACAGCTTGGTGCGGATCGCCCGCGCCGCCTCCTCATCACTGGGACGCTGCTCGGCGGTGAGCAACAGCGTGGTCGGTTCGCCTTTCTGGTCGGCAAAGATGACTTCCCACTCTTTCATTGAATAGCCCTCGCTGGTAACGCATTGAGTGACATCCGTTCTAGCTTGACCCCAGCCCGGGCGCATTGTTCAGCATGGGGTGCCGAGCGCGCATGAAAAAGGGCTCGCCGGTCACCCGGCGAGCCCTCGCTCAACAGCAGCTGTTACTGAAGCAACTTATTTAGGCGTGCCGTGCACCACACCGGCGGTGTTATCCAGCAAGCTCTTGGTCGCGGTCTGGATATACGCCTCGAGGTTTTTCAGCAGCGCCGGCTGGTCGGCACCCTCGATCAGCTCGGCCTTGAACTCACTGCCCAGCTGGTAGCGGTACAGGCGCGGGGTCATGTCCTTGGACTCGATGAGTATGCGGTCACCCTGCACCAGGCCAACGATCTGCTCGCTACCCGACGGCTTGATGATGCCCACGCCCGGGTCGCCTTCCGGCAGGTTGAGCAGGTCACGGCCCCAGCACTGATGGCGAGTGGTGCCACCCAGGCGGCCCATGATGGTCGGCACGATGTCGACCTGGGTACCGACGGTGTGGTCGAGCGCGCCGAACTTCTCCTGGATCCCCGGGCCGATCAGCAGCAGCGGCACGTTGAAGCGGCCGAGGTCGAGCTCGGTGACCTGCTGGTGGTTGCCGAAGCCGTGGTCGCCGACGATGACGAACAGGGTTTCCTTGAAGTACGGCTCCTTGCGCGCCTTCTCGAAGAACTGCCCCAGCGCCCAGTCGGAGTAGCGCATGGCGGTGAGGTGCTCGTCGAGACGGCCCTGGCCGGTCACTGGCTCGACCGGCAGGTCTTTGGGCAGCGCGTACGGGGTGTGGTTGGACAGCGTCTGCAGCAAGGCATAGATCGGCTTGCTGCCGTCGCGTTTGGCCAGCTCTTCGGCGCCACGGTCGAACATGTCCTGGTCGGACACGCCCCAGGTCGGGTCGGAGAACACCGGGTTGACGAAGTCGTTACGGCCGATAAAGGTGGTCATGCCCTGGTTGCCGAAGAAACCGGACTGGTTGTCCCAGGCGAAGTCACCGTTGTAGACGTACACGTCGTCGTAGTCGCGCGCACTGAGCAGCGCCGGCAGGCCCGACAGCTTGTGGCTGCCCTCGGGCGTCTGCATCAGGTACTCGAAGCCCGGCAGGTTGGGGAAGCAGGCCATGGTGGCGAACATGCCCTGGTGGGTATGGGTGCCGTTGGAGAAGAAACGGTCGAACAGCAGACCCTCCTTGGCCAGCTTGTCGAAGTACGGGGTGATGTTGTTCGGGCTGCCCAGGGCGCCGACCGAGTGACCGGCGAAGCTCTCCATGAGGATCACCACGACGTTCTTGATCGGCAGGGTGCGTTCGGCCGGCGGCACGAAGTCACGGCGGATCGCCGCTTCGTCGGCATCGACCAGGGTGTCGTGCGGCGTCAGCAGCAGGTCACGCACGCTTTGCTGGGCCTCGACCGGGTCGAGGGTGGCCTTCCACAGGTTGGCGCGGTCTTCACCGAAGCGGCTATGGGCGGCGTCGATCAGGGTCAGCGTGCCGTTAAGGCCGAGCTGGTTGACGAAGTTGGAATCGGTGGTGAAGGCATCCCCCCAACGCATCGGCGGGCCTTGGCGCAGGGTGCCACGGGCGGCGACCACGGCCACCAGCAGGACCACCATGAACACGGCCAGGCGGTAGTACCAGACCGCGACCGGGCGCGCGCCCACTGCGGAACCTGCACCGCGGCCAGGCCGGGTGAGGCGGTCGACGCCCTTGAACAGCAGGCTCAGCAGCCAGGTGCCGAACAGCCAGGCGAGCAGGTAGCGGACCACCGGGAAGCCGTACCAGAGCATGCTCATGACGGTTTTCGGGTCTTCCTTGACGTACTGGAAGACCAGGCCGTTGAGGCGCTGGTGGAACTCGCGATAGAAGTCCATTTCCAGCAGGCCGAGGAACATGACGGTGCTCGCGGCAATCGTCAGCCAGGCGCGGAACAGCCCGCGAGCCGCCATCGCGGCCGGGCTGAGGATCGCCAGCAGCAGGGGAATGCTCAGGTACACCACGACCCGCAGGTCGAAGCGCAGGCCATTGAGGAAGCCCTCTGCGACGGTGGCGGCCGGCGTATCGCCGATCATGTCGCTGTTGTAGACCAGCAGCCCCAGGCGCACCAGGCTGAGCATCAGCATGATGACCAGACCGCAGAGCAAGGTGTAGGCCAGGTGCGATTTGAGGGTCGGCGCGAACGGGACCGGCACGGCCCGTTGTTTCAAGGCATCCGTGTTAGCCATGAATGGGGAGATCCTAGGATTGCGGTTTGCGGGAAGGCGACAGTAAACGCCCGGCAGCCCTGCCATCAAACGTGGCGAGTGGGCGAACGCAGCATTGTGCGGCGCGGATTCTGGTTAATCCAGTGTGAAAATTATGTCACGGGGATTTAGGCGGGGTGTCAGCAACGGCCTCTTCGCGGGGCAAGCCCGCTCCCACAGGATCCCCGCATACCTTCAGAGCGACGCGGTACCTGTGGGAGCGGGCTTGCCCCGCGAAGAGGCCAACCCTGCAGAATCAGATACGGATATTGCCCCGCGGCCCGGCAATCGCCCAGATGATCAGGCCAATCACAGGCAGTAACAAAATCAGCAGAATCCACAGCACCTTGGCCCCCACCCCGACCCCGCTCTTGACCACATTGAGAATCGCCCAGATGTCCAAGGCCAGAATGATCAGCCCCACCAACCCATTGAATGTCGAACCCATGTCGCCGCTCCCGCCGTCGATCGCTGTGAGCCTGAGCATAGCGGCTATCACGTCGATAGAAGGGAATCCTTGGCCGCTCGCGCAGGTCACTGGGTAGACTGCCTTGATTCCCTGCCCTGAGGTCCGCATGCCCCCCGCCCACACCGAAAGCGCCGCCCCCTCCTCGATGCTCAGCGCCTGGCGCCAGCAAGCGAGCAACACGCCCTGGCTCAGTGCCGGCCTGGGCCTGAGCCTGGTCGCGATCATCGCGCTGCTGCTGGCGAGCCTGTGGAACGCGGTCAACGGCGATCACGCGCAGCACCTGCACCTGGCCGTGCTGGGTGGCCTCGCCGGCTTTGGCGCCACGGCGCTGGGCGCGGTGCTGGCGGTGGTGCTGCGCGATGTCAGCGCCCGCAGCCAGGATGTGATGCTCGGCTTTGCCGCGGGGATGATGCTCGCCGCCAGCTCGTTCTCATTGATTTTGCCGGGCCTGGACGCGGCCCGCGAGATCACCGGCAACGGCCCGGCGGCGGCGTTTACCGTGGTGCTCGGCATGGGCCTGGGCGTGCTGTTGATGCTTGGCCTCGACCGTTTTACCCCGCATGAGCACGAAAGCACCGGGCCGTGCGGGCCAGACGCCGCGCGGATCAACCGGGTGTGGCTGTTCGTGCTGGCGATTACCTTGCACAACCTGCCGGAGGGCATGGCGATTGGGGTGAGCTTTGCCAATGGCGACATGAACATCGGCCTGCCGCTGACCAGTGCCATCGCGATCCAGGACATTCCTGAAGGGCTGGCCGTGGCGCTGGCGTTGCGGGCTACCGGGTTGTCGAATCTGAAGGCGGCGCTGGTGGCGGTTGGTTCCGGGATGATGGAGCCGTTGGGGGCGGTGATGGGGCTGGGGATTTCGACCGGGTTTGCCCTCGCTTACCCGATCAGCATGGGGCTGGCGGCGGGGGCGATGATTTTTGTGGTGTCCCACGAAGTGATTCCGGAGACCCACCGCAATGGGCACCAGACGGCGGCCACCCTGGGGTTGATGGGCGGGTTTGCGGTGATGATGTTTCTCGACACCGCGTTGGGTTGAGCATTGGGGCCGCTTTGCGGCCCTTCGCGGGTGAACCCGCTCCCACAGGGATCGCCGCTAACCCCTGTGGGAGCGGGTTCACCCGCGAAGGGCGGCGCAGCCGCCCCAGTACACCGATTTAAACGTGAACGGCGACCTTGAGGGCTTCCAACGCCGGCTCCACCTTGATGCCCACCGCCTCACCCAGCTCCAGCACCCGCGCCAGGTCGTTCTGCCCGACCATCACCATCTGCAGCTCGTCATCCAGCAACTGGCTGAAGTTGAGCAGCACATACCCCCCCGCCTCTTTGTTCAACGCGCCCATCTGCACCTGGATGCGATTGAGCGCGGTCAGCGCCTCGGTCTTGGCCAGCTGCTTGGGCTTGAGGTTCAGCGCCACACTCTTGTCGAACGAGTCGGTAATGCTCTGGAACAGCTCCTGGTAGCTGTCGCCCAGGAACACCACGGTTTCTGGCAGGCTGCCGAGCACCACCCATTCACCCAGCGGGATCGGGAAGCTGTCGTCGTAGATGATGTCCGGATTGGCGGCCAGGAAGGCGGCCGGGTCGGCGTACGCCTGGGCCGCCTCGTCGGCGATGCGCTCGATGTCTTCATCGGGCATGCAACCGGCGCCGATGAGGCTGATGAATTCGCGCAACTGGTCTTTCATGAGGGGGCTCTGCAGTGGTGAAAAAGTCACCAAGGATAGCCGCAAACGCCCCCTGAGGGTTAGCCGGCCAGCGCCTGCAGGCGCGCGGCGGTGTCCACCGCGCCCATGGTTTGCGCTGCGGCCAGGGCATTTGCGCCACGGGCGTCCTGGTGCGCCGGGTCGGCGCCCTGGGCCAGCAGGTAGTCGAGGATCTCGTTGCGGTTGAACATCGCCGCGAGCATCAAGGCGGTGCGCCCGTCGGCAGCGGCGGCGTCCACCGGCACGCCGTGCTCCAGCAGCAGCTGGATCATCGGCAGGTCGCCCTTGAACGCCGCGCCAGCAATCGGCAACTGGCCGTTGTCGTTGGCGATCAGCGGGTCGGCGCCGTGTGCCAGGAGCACCCGCACCGCCTCGTGCTGGCCGTGGTAGCTGGCGAGCATCAGCAGCGTGTCGCCCTTGTGGTTGCGCAGGTTGGCCGGCAAGCCGCTGGCGAGCAGGCGCTCGAGCATGGCGGCGTCGCCACGGCGGGCACGCTCGAAGACTTCATCGGCAAAGGCCGCAGCCTCGTCATCGTTCATCGGGGTGGCGGACGGGTGAGCGGACATCGGGAACCTCCTGGCACATTGGATAGCCCAAGTGTTTGTCAGGCACCACCGTGGGGTCAAAGGTTCAGATTCTATGGGGGCCAGAGGCGCAGTCTATGGCCTTGCAAAATGCACTATGCAAAATGCATGACCATGCACAATGCACGAGGCGGGCTTCGGCAACTTATTTTAAGTGACTGATTTATAAGGGTTTTTTACACGAGGAAAGCTGGCACGGTCACTGCAACCTTCAACTCACGTCTGCCAATACAACAGTCAGGAGTTGATATGGACCTCATCCAGCAAAAGTTCACCTCGGTGTTTTCCGCCTACCAGGTCGCTACTCAGCCTCGCCCGGATGGGGGCATCCTGCTGACCCTGCGTGCAGCCGATGGCAAAGTGACGCGTCGGGTGCTGACCTATGGGCAAATGCACAGCGCCGAGCAGCTGTCCTGGGCGATCAGCGCGATCCGCCGTGACCTGGCCGAGCAGGCCAGTGAGTTGCCGGTGATCACCATGCTGCAGAGCCAACAGCGGTTTGCCCTGCCGACGTATCGTTGATCCAGAATTTGGGCCGGCCCATCGCGGGCAAGCCCGCTCCTACAGGTACCGCGCCGCAATCAAGAGCGGCGCGCGCCCTGTAGGAGCGGGCTTGCCCGCGATGGGCCGCAAAGCGGCCCCAAAATCCTCAGAACTCATCCATGCCGAGGAATTCACGGGCACTGTCATCCCCGGTAAAGCTCGCCTGCTTCCCCTGCTCATCGCTGAACAAACGCAACGCCAGGCAAAACGGTGTCTCCCCCAAGTCGATCCAGCGCCGGGCCCCAGCCGGCACGACCAGCACATCACCCTTCTCGCACAGCACCCCATACACGTACTCGCCCACCCGCAGGCTGACCTGAGCCCGCCCGCTGATCACCGCGAACACCTCGTCGCCGGCATGCACATGCTCGTCCCGCAGGTCGACCTGATCCGCCGCCACG
The DNA here is from genome assembly GCF_900536025.1 of Pseudomonas reidholzensis. GTDB lineage: Bacteria > Pseudomonadota > Gammaproteobacteria > Pseudomonadales > Pseudomonadaceae > Aquipseudomonas > Aquipseudomonas reidholzensis. The sequence continues at coordinate 184,392 of NZ_UNOZ01000013.1, read as the reverse complement.
CCCTCGCGATTAAGCAATTCGAACGCCGCACAGCGATGCTCGGTCATCAACCGGTCCAGCGGCGCACGGCACGCCTCCAGCACCTCATCGCGCGAAGTGCCCGGGCGAATCCGCAAGTCATGCGGCTGGTGGGCAAGACGCACGCCCTGCTCGGCCAAGGTCGCGACGACGTCGTCGTGGTGGGTCAGCAGCTTGTACGGCAGGCCAGGGCTGGAGGTGTGGAAAACGCTGAGGGTGCTCATCAGGGGCTGTTCCTGCTATCGGACATTCGAGTGGCAATGATAACGGCTGCAGCGAACGCCGCGACGCTGGCCATACCAAAGGTGAAGTGCGGGCCCAGCAGGTTCCAGCTGTAACCCGAATACAAAGCGCCCAGCGCGCCGCCGGTGCCGGACAATGCCGCATACAGCGCCTGGCCCTGGCCTTGCTGGCGCGCGCCGAAGCTGGACTGGACAAAGGCGATGGCGGCGGCATGGAAGCAGCCGAAGGTCGCCGCATGCATGACCTGCGCGAGGATCAACACCCCCGGCAGGTCCGCCAGGTTGCCCAACAGCAACCAGCGCAGCCCGGCGATGACAAAGCTCGCCAGCAGCACCCGGCGCACCGAGAAGCGCGCGAAGATGCGGCTCATGGCCATGAACACCAGCACCTCCGCCACCACCCCCAGCGCCCACAGCAGGCCAATGCTGCCGCGGCTGTAGCCGAGGTGTTCCAGGTGCAGGGTGAGGAAGGTGTAGTACGGCCCGTGGCTGAGCTGCATCAGCGCCACACAGAGGTAGAAGGCGAGCACCCCGGGCGCACGCAGTTGCCGCAGGAAGCCCCCTGCCCCGCTGCGTTCGGCCTGCTCGACCGGCTGTGCGTTGGGGATCCACAGGCTGGCGAGGAAGATGCCCGCCATGATCGCCACCAGCGCCACCGGGTAGATGTCCAGGCTCAACCATTCGAACAACCGGCCCAGGCCGACCACCGTGAGGATGAAGCCGATCGAGCCCCACAGCCGCACCTGGCTATAGCGCGAGGTCTGGCCGTGCAGATGGGCCAGGGTGATGACCTCGAATTGCGGCAGTACCGCGTGCCAGAAAAACGCATGCAAGGCCATGACCATTGCCAGCCAGGCGTAGCTCTTGGCGAAGAAGATCAGCGAGAAGGTGGCCAGGGTCGCCAACGCACCGAGGCGCACGATCAGCAGGCGCTGGCCGCTGCGGTCACCCAGCCAACCCCACAGGTTGGGGGCGATGCAGCGCATCAGCATGGGGATCGCCACCAGCTCGCCGATGCGCGCCGGGGAGAAGCCCAGGTGGTCGAAGTACAGCGCCAGGAAGGGCGCCGTGGAGCCGAGCAGGGCGAAGTAGAACAGGTAGAAGCTGGACAGGCGCCAGTAAGGGATTGCGGGCATGGGGGTCAGTTCATTGTGGACTGACTGTACTGGCCCCTTCGCGGGTAAACCCGCTCCCACAGGGTTTTGCAGCGCTGCAGATCCTGTGGGAGCGGGTTTACCCGCGAAGAGGCCAGTACAGGCGATAGCGGATTAAAGCTGACCCAGCACCGGCGTATTCACCCGCACATCAGCATTCTGTGCCCGATGACGCAGCAGGTGGTCCATCAGCACGATCGCCATCATGGCCTCGGCGATCGGCGTCGCACGGATGCCCACGCACGGGTCATGACGGCCCTTGGTGATCACCTCGACCGGGTTGCCGTCGACATCGATCGAACGGCCCGGGGTGGTAATGCTCGAGGTCGGCTTCAGCGCCAGGTGCGCGACGATCGGCTGGCCCGACGAGATACCGCCGAGGATGCCGCCGGCGTTGTTGCTGAGGAAGCCTTCCGGGGTCAGCTCGTCACGGTGCTCGGTGCCGCGCTGGGCGACACTGGCGAAGCCGGCGCCGATTTCCACGCCCTTGACCGCGTTGATGCTCATCAGCGCATGCGCAAGTTCTGCGTCCAGGCGGTCGAAGATCGGCTCACCCAGGCCCGGCATCACGCCTTCGGCAACCACGGTGATCTTCGCCCCGACCGAGTCCTGGTCGCGGCGCAGTTGGTCCATGTACGCCTCGAGCTCCGGCACCTTGCTCGGGTCGGCGCTGAAGAAGGCGTTTTCTTCGACCGAGTCCCAGGTCTTGAACGGGATCTCGATCGGGCCCAGCTGGCTCATGTAGCCGCGCACGGTGATGCCCTGGCTGGCCAGGAACTTCTTGGCGATGGCGCCGGCCGCCACGCGCATGGCGGTTTCCCGCGCCGAGCTGCGGCCACCGCCGCGGTAGTCGCGCTCGCCGTACTTGTGGTGGTAGGTGTAGTCGGCGTGGGCTGGGCGGAACAGGTCCTTGATCGCCGAGTAGTCCTTGGACTTCTGGTCGGTGTTGCGGATCAGCAGGCCGATCGAGCAGCCGGTGGTACGGCCTTCGAACACCCCGGAAAGGATCTCGACTTCGTCGGGCTCCTGGCGCTGGGTGGTGTGCCGGCTGGTGCCGGGCTTGCGCCGGTCGAGCTCGTGCTGCAGGTCCGCCAGGGAGATTTCCACGCCGGGCGGGCACCCATCGACAATGGCGACCAACGCCGGGCCATGGCTTTCGCCTGCGGTGGTGACAGTGAACAGCTTGCCGTAGGTATTGCCGGACATGGACGCTCCGCGAATCAGCCTGAATTTGGATGAGAGGGCAGTATACGGAAAGCGGCTGCCTTGCGAGCAACAATCCAAGGGATTTGTCGCCCAGGCTGACCTCTTCGCGGGTAAACCCGCTCCCACAGGGCGCTTTGCAATGCCTGGGTTTTGGACCTTGCCCAGAACCCTGTGGGAGCGGGTTTACCCGCGAAGAGGCCGGCACTGGCTACACGAACCTTCCCCTGCGGCCCCGGTCCAACCCTCATCTCCCCACGAAGCCCCCATGATGCTGCGCCTCGCCGCCCTCCTCCTGCTGTTGTGCACCAGCCTCGCCCACGCCGCCGCCCCGACCGTCCTGCAGCGCCCGATCGACCTCGACACCGGCCAGGGCGTGCTGCACGGCAGCCTGCTGCTGCCCCAGCAAGCCACCCCGCCGCCCGTGGTGCTGATCATCGCCGGCTCCGGCCCGACCGACCGCGACGGCAACAACCCCGCGGGCGGGCGCATCGACAACCTCAAGCGGCTGGCCCTGCTGCTGGCCGGCGAACACATCGCCAGCGTGCGTTTCGACAAGCGCGGCGTGGCCGCCAGCCAGCCGGCCACCCCGGACGAGCGCGACCTCAGCGTCGAGCGCTACGTCGCCGACACCGTCGCCTGGGCGCAGCAGCTCAAGGCCGACCCACGCTTCGGCCCGCTGATCCTGCTCGGCCACAGCGAAGGCGCGCTGATCGCCACCCTGGCCGCTGAACAAGCCGGCGCCAGCGCGGTGATCACCGTCGCCGGCAGCGGCCGGCCGGTGGCCGAGGTGCTGCGCGAGCAGCTGGCCCAGCGCCTGCCGCCGGCGCAACTGACGGCAGGCGCTGCCCTGATCGACCGCCTGCAGGCCGGGCAGACCAGCCTCGATGTGCCGCCCGCACTGCGCGAGGTGTTTCGCCCGAGCGTGCAGCCGTACCTGATTTCGCTGCTGCGCCAAGACCCGGCCGCTGCCTTTGCGCGATTGGGGGTACCGGCGCTGATCCTGCAGGGGCGCAACGATGTGCAGGTCGAAGTGGCTGACGCCGAGCGGCTGAAGGCGGCCAAGCCGGATGCCCAACTGGTGTTGATCGACGGCATGAACCACATGCTGCGCATCAGCCCACGGGCGATGAGCGGCCAGCGCGAGAGCTACCAGAACCCCGAGTTGCCGTTGGCACGTGAGCTGGGTGAGCGGATCGTCGCGTTTATTCGTCAGTTGCCGCCGGCCTGAGCAGTTTGCCCTCAGGTCCTGGCGGCATCTGCCGATAAGCAAGCATCGGGCCCGCGACTGATGGGCCGCCGTGTGCCTGTGAGGACGACCCTGATGACCGATGCCCCCGTCGCTGAGGCGACCGAAGAGCCGCAAGCCCCGGAAAGCGCCGCGCTGCCGTGGGCGGACCTGGCCGCCGAACATTTCCAGCTGTTGCGCCTGGCGCCGCTGCCCACCGACCGCAACAGCGGTGCGCGGCCGCTGCGCTTCGTGCAGTTCGGCTATGCCGAGCGGCACAACCGCGAGCAAAGCCTGCTGCGCATGCAGATCAACCTGCCCGGGCAAAAAGTGCGCAAGGAGCAGAACCAGCTGGATATCCGCGTCGACCACACCGAGCACCTCGTGCGCATCGGTGCCGAAGCGGGCCTGCAACTGGAGCCGCTCAACCGTGGCCTTGGCCGCTTCATGCTGGCCCAGGCCGTGCAGTGGCTGCAGGCCAACTGGTCGCATTACCGGGTCGAAGGCATGGCCCTGCCGAACAAGGACGCGCTCAACGAAGACACCCGCCTGCGGCGTGACAATGTGCTGCGCCATGTCGGCGTCGAGGTGGCGTACGCCGAGGGCCAGGTGCTCAAGGGCAGCACTGTGGAGTTGGCTGTTGGCCAGCTCAAAGGCGGCTGGAACACCGAGAAGGTCCAGCGCGTCGACACGCTGGAGTCGGCTGGCATGCTGCAGCAGGCTGAACAGACCTTGCTGGAGAAGGAAGCGCAGCTGCGCGAGCGTGATGAGCGCGTGGCCAAGTACCGGCGGGAGGATGGCGGGCTGCGGTTTACCATTACCTGCCTGGTGGCGTTTGCCATGTTCCAGGCGGGGTTGTTGATATGGATTGCTACGCGCTAGGGGTTGAAATCCAGTGGGGCCGCTTCGCGGCCCTTTCGCGACACAAGGCCGCTCCCACAATTAGACCGCGTTGCACAGCCCCCTGTAGGAGCTGGCTTGCCTGCGATGGGCTGCGCAGCAGCCCCCCGGCTCACCTCAAACGCGTGACTGGAACAGCTCCTGATGCTGGCGGCACTGCTCGGCCGTCAGCATGAACACCCCGTGCCCACCGTGCTCGAACTCCATCCAGGCAAAGTCGACCTCCGGGTACAGCGCCTCGACGTGCACCTGGCTGTTGCCCACCTCGACGATCAGCAAGCCCTTCTCGGTCAGGTGATCAGCCGCCTCGGCGAGCATCCGCCGCACCAGGTCCAGGCCATCGTTACCGCACGCCAGGCCCAGCTCCGGCTCGTGCTGGTACTCGGCCGGCATGTCGGCGAAGTCTTCGGCATCGACATACGGCGGGTTGGACAGGATCAGGTCGAAGCGCTGCCCCGGCAGGCCGCCGAAACCATCGCCCTGCACGGTGTACACGCGCTCATCCAGGCCATGCCGTTCGATGTTCTGGTTGGCCACTTCCAACGCGTCGAACGACAGGTCGGCCAGCACCACTTCGGCCTCCGGGAACACATCCGCAGCAACGATACCGATGCAGCCCGAGCCGGTGCACAGGTCGAGGATGCGTGCCGGCTCCTGCGCCAGCCACGGCTCAAAGCGTTTTTCAATCAGCTGGCCAATCGGCGAACGCGGCACCAGCACCCGCTCATCGACCACGAACGACATGCCGCAGAACCACGCCTCGCCCAACAGGTAGGCGGTGGGTACGCGGTCTTCGATACGGCGCTTGAACAGGTGCTGCAAGCGCACCCGCTCATCGTCCTCGAGCTGGCAGTCCAGGTAGCTGTCGGCGATTTCCCACGGCAGGTGCACGGCGCCCAGCACCAACAGGCGGGCCTCGTCCCAGGCATTGTCGGCGCCATGGCCGAAGAACAGCTCGTGCTCGTGGAAGCGGCTGACCGCCCAGCGGATGTGGTCGCGCAGGGTGCGCAGGCGGGATGTGATCACGGGGTACTCCTTTTCAGACAGGCCAAAAGTCTAACAGGCCCACCCGCTGAAATGTTCCACCGCGCGCTCGCCGACACGCCCCAAGCCAGTAATTACGCCGCTTGCGTTGTCAACCATTCCCATTAGCGGCCAAGCAAGGGAGAATAGGCCTACAAAAGCCCTACTGAAGGAGCCCTTGATGTCCGTTCCAACCACGATGTTCCGCCTCAGTGGCCGCGACTACCCGCCGGCCAAGCTGGGCAACGCCAGCCTGATCATCATCGATGCGCAGAAGGAGTACCTCAGTGGTCCCCTGGCGCTGTCGGGCATGGACGAGGCCGTGGCCAACATCGCCAGGTTGCTCGACGCCGCGCGTAAGGCCGGCCGTCCGATCATCCACGTCCGTCACCTGGGCACCGTTGGCGGCCTGTTCGACCCGCAAGGGCCGCGCGGCCAGTTCATCGAAGGCCTGGAGCCGCGTGGCGATGAAGTCGTCATCGAAAAGCGCATGCCCAACGCCTTCAAGAACACCCAACTGCACGAAACCTTGCAGGAGAAGGGCCACCTGGACCTGATCGTCTGCGGTTTCATGAGCCATTCCAGCGTCAGCACCACCGTGCGCCGCGCCAAGGACTATGGTTATCGGTGCACCCTGGTCGAGGACGCCTCGGCGACCCGCGATCTGGCCTTCAAGGACGGCGTCATCCCAGCCGCCCAGATCCACCAGGGTGAAATGGCCGTGATGGCCGACAACTTCGCCTGCGTCGCGCCGACCGCCAGCCTGGTCTGACGGCACCGCTCGCAACGGCTACCGCCCGGCGGTCGGGCGGAACCCGCGGGCGGCGCACCGGTCGAATTCCGGATACCCATAGAGGAAATCGGGAATGAAGCTCTCTGACAGTTTCGATGCCAAGCGTCTCCGCCCGCGCCAACCGCGCAACTGGGGCGCCCGTTTGGCCGCCGGTCTGTCTGCCTTGCTGGCCACGCTGGGGATTCTCCTGGCGATGGCCGGGTTTGCGGGGCTGCTGGGCAATTACGAGGCGCTGGCCGAACTCAATGCCAACCGGCCGTTGTCGGGGATTCTGACGGCGGTGGGGTTGTTGTTGCTGTGGGCGGGGGTGCGGTTCTGGCGGCGGAGCCGGATCCGTCTGCGCCGTGGGCGCGAGCTCAACCTTTCGCCGCACCTGATGAAGAAACACGACTAGGCAAGGTGTCAGTGCCGACCTCTTCGCGGGGCAAGCCCGCTCCCACAGGTTCTGCGCCGCTGTAACGGTCAGCGGAGATCCTGTGGGAGCGGGCTTGCCCCGCGAAGAGGCCCGCACAGGTGTACGCAGGCGCGCACTCGCGTAAACTACGCCGCCACGTGGAGGCCTGCATGCAAGACGACGATTTTTCCCTGTTCCATGCCGAAGTGCGCGGCGTCAAGCCGATCAAGCACGACCGTGCCGAGGTCGGCAAGGCCAAGGCTGACCGCAAGCAGCTGGCTGGCCTGCGCCAGTCGGCCACGGTGCGCACCGACCAGCCGTTGGTGGTCGATGGCATGTCCGATCAGTTCGTCATCGATGTCGGCGCCGAAGACGAGTTGATGTGGCGCCGCGACGGCGTTCAGGAAGGCCAGCTGCGCAAGCTAAAGCTCGGCCAGATCGCCTTTGAAGGCAGCATCGACCTGCACGGCATGAACGTCGAAAAAGCCCGCGAGATCCTTTGGGCGTTTCTCGCCGAAGCCACCAAGCTCGAAGTGCGCTGCGTGCGCGTCACCCACGGCAAGGCCGCGCGCATCGACGGCAGGCGGCCGATGATCAAGAGCCACGTCAACACCTGGCTGCGCCAACACCCGCAAGTGCTCGGCTTTACCTCGTGCCAGGCCCGCCACGGCGGCACCGGCGCGGTGTACGTGATCCTCAAACGGACCATGCTCGACGGCCGCGACGAATAACGCCGCGCTTGCAGCGCCGCCCGCGCCGCCGTACCCTTCTTTATTTGCGATTATTCCCACAGGTAGATCCATGTCCCTGGAACAGAACTACACCGAGATCCTCAGCCAGATCGGCGAGGACGTCTCCCGTGAGGGCCTGCTCGATACGCCCAAGCGGGCTGCAAAGGCGATGAAGTACCTTTGCCGCGGTTATGAACAGACCCTGGAAGAAGTCACCAACGGTGCGCTGTTCAGCTCCGACAACAGCGAGATGGTGCTGGTCCGGGACATCGAGCTCTACTCGATGTGCGAGCACCACATGCTGCCGTTCATCGGCAAGGCGCATGTTGCCTACCTGCCCAAGGGCAAGGTGATCGGCCTGTCCAAGGTCGCGCGGATCGTCGACATGTATGCCCGTCGCCTGCAGATCCAGGAAAACCTCAGCCGCCAGATCGCCGAGGCGATCGAGAAAGTGACCGGCGCCGCGGGCGTGGCCGTGGTCGTCGAAGCCAAGCACATGTGCATGATGATGCGCGGTGTCGAGAAGCAGAACTCGAGCATGATCACCTCGGTGATGCTGGGCGAGTTCCGTGAAAACGCCGCCACCCGCAGCGAGTTCCTCAGCCTGATCAAGTGATCGGCCGCTGACCCGAGCCGACCCTGAGGGGTCGGCTTTTTATTTGTTCAGGAGTTGCCCATGATCGTCAAAGCCCTGCGGGTCGGCCTCGGCCAGCTTATCGTGTTCGGCGACTGGATCAGCCGCCCGGCCAAGCAAAAGCGTGACCCGGCGGCCCAGGCCAAGGTCGAGCAAGCGGCCCAGGACCTGGCGCTGTACCAGTTCCATGCCTGCCCGTTCTGCGTCAAGACCCGGCGCAACCTGCACCGCCTGAATGTGCCGGTGGCACTGCGTGATGCCAAGAACGACCCCGTGCACCGCCAGGCGCTGCTCGAGGGTGGCGGCCGGGTGAAAGTGCCGTGCCTGCGTATTGAAGAGCAAGGGCAGGTGACCTGGATGTATGAGTCCAAGGCCATTATTGCCTACCTCGACCAGCGCTTCGCCCAGGCCTGAGATTTGTAGGGCCCGCGAGGGCCCTATCGCGGGCAAGCCCGCTCCTACAGGGCTCGCGGTCTACGTGTAGGAGCGGGCTTGCCCGCGATGGGGCCATCAACTCTACTCACCCATCGGCACATGCCGCGGATGCGAGGCGACCCTGGCAATCCAGGCCTGCACCGCCGGATACGCCGCCAAGTCAAACCCACCCTGATGCGCCACATGGGTGTAGGCATACAACGCCACATCGGCAATCGAGTACTGCTCGCCGACCAGATACGGCGTCATCTGCAGCTGCTTCTCCATCACCCGCAGCGCTTTATAGCCGCCCTTGTGCAGCCCCTTGTATTCCTCCAGCCGCTCATCCGGCAGCCCCAGGTAATACTGGATAAACCGCGCCACGGCGATATACGGCTCATGGCTGTACTGCTCGAAGAACTGCCACTGCAACACCTGGGTACGCAAGCGCGGCTCGCTCGGCAGGAACTCGCTGCCATCGGCGAGAAAGTTGAGAATCGCATTCGACTCCCACAGGCACGTGCCGTCTTCGAGCTCCAGCACCGGCACCTTGCCGTTGGGGTTCTTGGCCAGAAACTCGGGCGTCTCGGTCTCGCCCTTGAGAATATCCACCGGGTGCCACTCGCATTCCCGGCCCAGCAGGCTGAGCATCAGCTTGACCTTGTAGCAGTTGCCCGACTTGTAGTCGCCATAGACCTTGTACATCGCTCCTCCCCTCTCGTGCAGTTGCCGATACCCGGCCAATAGTTGGCGACTGTACGGCTAAAAGCAATGGTCGCTGTATGGCAAGGATCAACCTCAGCCGCGTTAGCCTGAAAAAAACGCTTACCTGTACAAGGACTGCACCATGACCGATGCCACCTCCGCGCGCCTGCGCCCCCTGGCAGACAGCTCCCCGTCGGCAGTGGTCGCCGGCTTTATCGCCATGCTCACCGGCTACACCAGCTCGCTGGTGTTGATGTTCCAGGCCGGCCAGGCCGCCGGGTTGACCACGGCGCAGATCTCGTCGTGGATCTGGGCCCTGTCGATCGGCATGGCCGTGTGCAGTATCGGCCTGTCGTTGCGCTACCGCACGCCGATCACCGTGGCCTGGTCGACCCCCGGCGCGGCGTTGCTGATCACCAGCCTGGGCGGGGTGAGTTATGGCGAGGCGATCGGCGCCTACGTCACCTGCGCGGTGCTGGTGCTGATCTGCGGCCTGACCGGCAGTTTCGAGCGGCTGGTCAAGCGTATTCCGGCTTCGCTGGCCTCGGCGTTGCTGGCCGGGATCCTGTTCAAGATCGGCAGCGAGATCTTTGTCGCCGCGCAGCACCGCACCTTGCTGGTGCTGGGCATGTTCTTCAGTTACCTGCTGGTCAAGCGCCTGTCGCCGCGCTACTGCGTGCTCGCTGCGCTGGTGGTCGGCACCGCATTGTCGGGGGCGTTGGGCCTGCTGGATTTCAGTGGCTTCAACCTGCAAGTGGCCACGCCGGTGTGGACCACGCCGAGCTTCTCGCTGGCGGCGACCATCAGTATCGGCATCCCGTTGTTCGTGGTGGCGATGACCTCGCAGAACATGCCTGGGGTCGCGGTGTTGCGCGCTGACGGGTACCAGGTGCCGGCTTCGCCACTGATATCAGCGACCGGGTTTGCTTCGTTGCTGCTGGCGCCGTTTGGCTCGCACGGGGTGAACCTGGCGGCGATCAGTGCGGCGATCTGCACCGGGCCGCATGCTCATGAAGACCCGAGCAAGCGCTATACCGCGGCGGTCTGGTGCGGGGTTTTCTATGGCATTGCCGGGGTGTTTGGCGCGACCTTGGCGGCGTTGTTTGCGGCGTTGCCCAAGGAGTTGGTGTTGTCGATTGCGGCGCTGGCGCTGTTTGGCTCGATCATGAACGGGTTGAGCGTGGCCATGAGCGAGCCGCGTGAGCGTGAGGCGGCGTTGATCACCTTTATGGTGACGGCGTCCGGGTTGACCTTGTTTTCGATTGGCTCGGCGTTTTGGGGGATTGTGGCGGGGGTGATTACCTTGTTGATTCTGAACCCGCGCAAGGCTTGAGATAGTCGGGGCCGCTGCGCGGCCCTTTCCGACCGGTCCGGCGCCCCGGCAAGGCCGCTCCTACAGGTTCATGCTCCTTTTCAGGAGGATTCTGCAACACAAAGAAATATTTGCCTTATGGCTGTTTTAAGCCATGCTTATAAAGATATTTTTGCCTTACACGACTCAGAAGGCCTGAGCTACAATCATCCTATAAAGCAAAGATTTTTTTGCTTAACCAGCACCCACAGGCCTTAACAGCAAGTAAGGTTTTCTTTATGAGAATCCAACGAAAGAGTGATGACGCGATCGCCGCCCAACTCGGCGAAGCATTACGCGAGCGCCGGCTACGCCAAAACATCACCCAGGACCAGCTGGCAGCACAGGTCGGCGTCAGCACCCCAACGCTTCAGAAAATGGAAAAAGGTAGAGGCACGTTACAGCTACTGATTGCAGTGCTCCGAGAGCTTGGCGCACTGGACCTGCTGTCCAGCCTGGTGGAGCTCCCGCGCATCAGCCCGATTGCTGCAGCCCAGACAGGGAAAACTGGACGTGTGCGAGCACTTGGCGTGACTCGCAACAGTCAGGGTCGAATTCGTACCTATACCACGTCGCCTGAGCCCCACCACCCTCAAGGCGGTCACGACGCCCAACCCGACAAGGTCAAACCCTTGCTGATTCCAAGGAAGCACTGACATGGCGATAACGGCAGAAGTCTGGATGTGGGACGTCAAAGTGGGCGCAGTGCTCTGGGATGACAGTCAGGCACCTGCAACAGGCACATTCGAGTTCGACCCAGCGTTTACCGATATCGGGCTTGAGATTGCCCCACTGACCATGCCGGCTGTACCCGGCGAGGTGTACGCATTCCCGTCACTGAACCCTGCCGCGTTCAAATCTTTGCCGCCCTGCCTCTCGGATTCGCTGCCCGACGACTTCGGTAACGCTGTGATCGACGCCTGGCTTGCCAAGGAAGGGCGTGATCCGAAAAGCTTCACCCCGGTCGAACGGTTGCTCTACATTGGCGCTCGCGGGATGGGAGCGCTGGAGTTCAGGCCAGCCGTCGACAGGATCAAAACCAAGATCGAGAAGTTGCAGGTGGAGTCGCTGGTCGAGCTTGCCGGGCAAATCCTCCAACAGCGCCAGCAGCAATATACAGGGCTGCAACTGGGGGGCGGCGAACGGCATGAGGAGGCGATCAAACACCTGTTCCAGGTCGGTTCGTCTGCGGGCGGCCAGCGGCCAAAAGCCATCATCGCCATCAACGAAAAGACCGGCGAGCTTTGCTCAGGCCAAATCACAGCACCCGGCGGCTACAGCTACTGGCTGTTCAAGTTCGATGTCCCCAAACAGGCAGACTCACTCGGTGATCCTGCGGGTTTCGGGCGGGTGGAATACGCCTATCACCTGATGACCGTGGCCGCGGGTATCAACATGATGGAGTGCCGTTTGCACCTTGAGGGCCCACGCGCTCATTTCATGACTCGCCGCTTCGACCGGATGGAGGATGGTGACAAGCTCCATGTCCAGACATTGTGTGCAATGGACATCGCTGACTACACCAAACCGGGCGCTTACTCGTACGAGCAAGCACTCTTGGTAGCACGGGATCTCGGGCTCCCCCGAGAAGACAGCATCGAGCTGTTCCGCCGCGCCGTGTTCAACGTCATTGCACGAAACCAGGACGACCACACCCGCAACATTGCATTCCAAGTGTGGCGAGACGGCGTATGGCGACTCACACCCGCCTATGACATGTGCTGGGCTTACCGCGCTGACTCGGAATGGGTATCCAGCCACCAAATGAGCATCAATGGGAAAAGGGACGATTTCACTCTGGATGACCTGCTTTCGCTGGCCAATCAGATACCCCGCATCCCCGCGAAACAGATCATCAAGGAAGTGGCTGATGCCGTCCGCCGTTGGCGTGATTTTGCAGCCACAGCGGGGATTGAAAATGAGCAACTGATCGAACAGATAGAGCAGACTCACAGACTCTATCTCGCTGAAGCGCTGGTGTGACTCAAGCGCTGATGAGGCTGATGACGCGTAACGATCTGCCCTCGCTCACAACCTGAAATGCCCCACCATCCCCTTCAGCTCATCCCCCAGTTGCACCAGCTCGACACTCGAACGCGCATTGTCCTGCATCGCCAGCGCCGCCTGATCCGCACTGCCACGAATCTGGGTGACGCTGCGGCTGATCTCCTCGGCCACCGAACTCTGCTGCTCCGCCGCCGCCGCAATCTGCTGGTTCATCTGCTGAATCAGTGACACCGCCGCCGCAATACTGCCCAGGGCACTCTCGGTGTGCAGCGTGTCCGCCACCGCCAAGCGCACCAGCTCGGTACTGCCACGGATCTGCGCCACCGACTGCTGGGCATTGCCGCGCAAACTGGCCACCAACCGCTCGATCTCCTCGGTCGACTGCCGGGTGCGCCGCGCCAGCGCACGCACCTCATCGGCCACCACCGCAAAGCCGCGCCCCTGCTCACCGGCACGCGCCGCCTCGATGGCGGCGTTGAGCGCCAGCAGGTTGGTCTGCTCGGCGACGCTCTTGATCACCTCCAGCACATCGCCAATGGTATGGATCTCGGCACTCAAACTGTCGATCCCGGCACTGGCAGTTTCCGCCGCCTCGGCCAGCTGCTCGATACGCTGCATGCTCTGGCGCACCACCTGCTGGCCAGACGCGACCTTTTCGTCGGCCGCCTGCGCCGCCTCTGCCGCTTGCTCGGCATTGCGTGCAACGTCATGCACCGTGGCGGTCATCTGCTGCATCGCCGTGGCGACCTGCTCGGTCTCTTCCTTCTGGTTGCCGACCTCGCGGTTGGTCTGCTCGGTCACCGCCGACAGCGACTGGGCACTGCCGGCCAACTGTTCGATGCCCTGCTGCAAGCCACTGACAATCCCGCACAAGCCCTCGGCCATCTGCTGCATGGCCTGCATCAGTTGCCCCACTTCGTCACGACGGGCCGCTTCAGCGTCCATGCCCAGGTCGCCGGCGGCGATCCGCTGGGCGCGGGCGATCACCCGCTTGAGCGGGCCGACCACCGCCCGGGGGATCAGCCACGCCGCCAGGATGCCCACCAGCAGCGCCAGCGCCGTGGCCACGGCGATCGCCAGCGCATTGCGCTTGAGCTCGTCCTGCATCGCCTGCTCCTGGCCGGCGTAGGCCTGCTCGACGCGTGCGGTGGCCTGCTCGGCGCTGGCCTGCAACTGGGCCTTGATACCTTGCTCCTTGGCGAGCAGGTCGGTGTATTCGTCAAGCTTCTCGGAGAAGCTGGCGATATGCCCGGCCACCTCGCCGAGCACACTCTGGTAGCCGCTGTCCGCGACCGAGCCGCGCAACTGCTCGACCAGCCCCGCCGCCTCGACCGTCTGCGCGATGCGCCCCTGCTCGGCCTCCTCGCCCTTGCGGCTCTGCTCCAGGCGCACCCGCGCCGCGTCCATCGCCTGCAGCATCAGCCGCGAGACCTGGACGACCTGCGCGGCCTGCTCGAGAAATTCCCCGCCTTGCTGGCCCTGCGACTGCTTGAGGGTATAGGTGCCGTCATCACCCAGGCCCGCCTGCAACACGTCGAGGTTGTTGGCGACGCTGGACACCGACCAACTGGCCGTGTCCAGCGCCAGCTCCTTGGCCTGCACCGCTTCGACAAAGGTGTCGAAGGCCTGGCCATACGCGGCCAGGTCGGCCTCGCTGGCACGCAGCTGGGCCACCCCACGGGCGCGCTCGATCAGGCCCTGCACGCCGCTGCGCAAGGCTTCGGCGTCCTGCATGTCGGAGCGCTGGGCAAAACCCTGCTCGTGCTGGCGCAGGCGCAGCAGGTCGGTATTGAATTGGGTCATCTGGCGCAGGCTGTCGAAGCGCTGGCCGACGCTGTACAGCGCGGCGACGCCGATGGCCGCCACCGCCAGGGTCAACAGCAGCACCAGGGCGAAGCCCAGGCCGAGTTTGCGGGCCATGCCCAGGTTGGCCAGAACACCGTGCTTGCTCGCCGCCATCGCTGCTTCCCCCTCGCCTTGTCAGGCTGTTGCGAAGGGCAAGAGTGACAACGGCGCCAGCCCGCTCACAAGGGCCTGGCGCCAGAATAGTGTCAAATAGCTATGTCTTGTCGTTTTCGGGCGTGTCGAGGTCGTCTTGAGGGTGACCGGGGCCGCAGCGCGACCCCGGGCGACGCAGCGGTCAGTGCAGCCGGTTACGGGCGATCTCGATGTCGTCCATGATCGCCTTGGCGAAGGCACTCAGGTAGTCCGCGGCGCCGAGGAACTTGTGGTCGTCCTCCATATCGCCCTCGCGCACCAAGTGCTTGATGTAGCCGAGCAGCACCGAAACCTGCTCATAGGCATGTTCGAAGGGCACGCCGGGCATGGCTCGGAAGATGTGACAGGGCTTGTCGCCGGCCTCGAAGAAGGTTTCGACGCCTACCGTGACGTTGGTTTCGGGATCGTCGCTCATCGCATCACTCCTTGGTCGGGGTGGACGGAGGCGTGGAAGGGGGTGAGTTTGGGTGGGTCGGGTACGATCTTTTTCATGGCAATACTCCCTGATTCCATCTGAAGGAGGCTGCCGCTTTGACCTTCTCATGGATCAAGGGTGGCAGCCGTGCGCGGAGTGAGAAACCGAGGGAATCAAGGAAAACTCGGCCAGACCGAAGTCCGCCCGCGCACGGCCGCCATATCAGCTTGCCGATTTGATTCATCAACGGGTTCTCACACCCGGTCACCTGAAAATGGCGACCCAAGGACGGTATCCCTGAGGCATTTCCCCGACAACATGGAAGGTTCGGCAAGGCGCGTAGGATAGTTCCGAAGGCCAGCCAATCTGAAGCATTTGGTTTCAGATTGGGAAAAGTCTTACGACTAGCGTACGTCGGAGGGGGGATATTCGGCCCCCTGGAAGGCGTCGAAAACACCTCAGAAATCACCCGCTATTCCAAGCATGACGATGCATACCGAAGCATTGCATCGAAGCGCGTGCGCCTGACGAAACCGAAACCAGCAGCCTTCTGATGCCCGGAGGGCTCGCGACCTACTGCGGACTCCCACCTTCGCGCAAAAACGCCTGCGCCCGCACATCCTGCGCATACGCCACATTGATCCGCAGCCACTCATTCGCCGCCCCCTGATAATCAAAGGCACTCCCCGGCGTCAGCAGCACCCCGTGCGCCAGCGCCAAGCGCTCGAGGCTGGCGAAGTCGCGCCCCGGCGCGCGCACCCAGACGAACATGCCGCCATACGGCTCGCAGAACACCTCCCAGCCAAAGCCTTCCAATTGCCCCAGCAGCTTGGCCATGTGCTGGGCCAGGCGCACGCGCAAGCGCTGCACGCTCTTGCGATAGCTGCCATTGGCCAACATCTGCCCCACCACCTGCTCGGCGAAGCGCGAAGTGCCGATGCTGCTGACCATCTTCAACTCGGCCAGGCGCGCCGTGAGGGGCGCGTCGGCCACCAGGTAGCCGACCCTCAGCGCACTGCTGAGGGTCTTGGAGAAGCTGGCCAGGTAGATCACCCGCTGCTCGCTGTCGAGGGTCGCCAGGCGGGTGGCCGGGCCTTCCTGGAAGTCGGCATAGATGTCGTCTTCGATGATCCGCAGGTCATGCTCGCGGGCCAGCTCCAGCAAGCGATAGGCAACCTTCGGCGTCAGGCTGGTGCCGGTCGGGTTGTGGTACAGGCTGTTGATGAACAGGCAACGCGGGCGGTGCTCGGCGAGCAAGCGCTCGAGGGCGTGCAGGTCCGGGCCGTTGGCCGTGCGCGGCACCGGCAGCATGTGCACCTGGTGCGCGCGCAGCAGGTTGAACAGGTTGTAGTAGCCGGGGTTTTCCACCAGCACCGTGTCGCCTGGGCGCAGCAGCGTGCGCACCAGCAGGTCGAGCGCGTGGCTGGCGCCGTGGGTGGTGAGGATGCGCTCGGGGCCGGCCGGGATGTCCAGGCGCTCCAGACGTTTATGCAGTTGCTGGCGCAGGCTGGCCAGGCCCAGGGGCGGCGCATAGTCGAACAGGTCGGCGGGGTTGCCACGGCTGACCTGGCGCACGGCCAGGGCCAGCTCGTCAGTGGCGCGCCAGGCGTTCGGCAGCCAGCCGCAGCCGAGCTTGAGCAGCTCGTCGAAGCCCTCGCGGAACTGCCGCCAACTGCCGTCGACCGCTTCGCCCCAGGCTTCCTGTTCGGCGTCGGGCAACGCTGGCTTGCGCTCGGCGACGAAGAAGCCGGTGCCGTGGCGGGCGTCCAGCCAGCCGCTGGCGACCAGGCGGTCGTAGGCTTCGATGACGCAGGACGGGCTGACGGCGTGGGTCTTGGCCAGGGTGCGGATCGACGGCAGGCGCGCACCGGGGCGCAGGCGCTGGTGCTCGATCCAGGCCTGGAGCTGGTCGGTGAGCTGCTGCACCAGGGGGGTGGGGCTGAGACGGTCGAGGTGCAGGTTCATGGCTAAGTGTTCGCGGGTTTTGAGCGAACAGTTAATCATAAATGGGATGGGTGTGTGCCTTGTTGCAGGCGGGGGCTGAGATCACAGTTGTGGTTGCGAGATGCATGCCTTGATTAATTCGGCGCCTTTGAGATCGAGCGCCGCCCGCGCGGCGCATCGCGGGCAAGTCGGATCGCCGCACCGCCGCTCCTACATTTGCTGCAACGCGCCATGGCCTGTGAGAGAGGCGTTGCCAGCCTTGGTGCAGGTCGAAAGCCAGCAGCAAGGCTATTAGGGTCGACTCAAGGACGTCGGCGTACAAACAAGGCTAAGACGTCGGCCTATCAGGCCATGGCGCGTTGCAACAAATGTAGGAGCGGCGGTGCGGCGATCCGACTTGCCCGCGATGCGCCGCGCGGGCGGCGCTCGATCTCAACGACGCTAAAGAAGCCTGTGGCAAGCACCTGTCCGCCGCAACACGCCCAAAAGCACTCAAGCCCCTCCACTCCCCCAGGGACCACCCCAGATGCCCACCCGCAACGCCCCTGCCCTGCTCGCCTTCGCCCTGTGCATGATCACCCTGGCGGTGAACCTGCAGGCGCCCCTGTACATCACCTACGCCGACCTCTCCGGACGCGGCGCCGCCGCCACCGCGGTGGCCTTCTCCGGCTACGTGCTCGGTGTCCTCCCCGTACTCCTGGCACTCGGCGGCCTGGCCGACCGCGTGGGCCGGCGCCCGCTGATCATCGCCGCCCTCGCCCTGTCGATGATCGCCACCCTGCTCATGCTGCTCGCCCCCAGCCTGCAAACCCTCGGCATCGCCCGCCTGTTCCTCGGCCTCGGCACCGGCCTGGCGTCTGCCACCGCCACCGCCTACATGAGCGAGCTGATGGCCGCCAGCGACAGCAGCCGCGCCGCCAACTGGGTCACCGCCAGCACCTCGCTGGGCTTTGGCCTCGGCGCCGCACTGACCAGCCTGTTCCTGCTCAACGGCCCCAGCCTGACGCCCGGCAGCTTCCACCTGCAACTGCTGCTCGCCGCCGTCGCCGTGGTGCTGGTGTGGCGCCTGCCCGACCCACGCCCGGCGCAGCGCGGCGCCATGCTGCGCCTGCCGTATTATCCGGCCGGGAGCTTGGCCTACGGCTTTGCCATCCTGCTCGCCTGGGCCTGCGTCGGCCTGGTCATCGCCCTGCTGCCGGGGATCTTGCGCCAGCACGGCTTGAGCGCCTGGTCGGGCTTCTCGACCTTCTGCGTGATCAACTGCGGGTTGCTGTTTCAACCGATGGCGCGGCGCATGGCCAGCGCGCAGGCGGCGTTGCTCGGCCTGGTGATCCTGCCTTGTAGTTATGCGCTGCTGGCGTGGGGGGCGGACAGCGGTCAGCTGGTGGCGGTGTTGCTTGGGGCGGTGGCGGCCAGTAGTGCGTGCTATGGGTTTATCTACCTGGGCGGGCTGGCGGCGGTGAACCAGTTGGCCGGGACGGAAAAGACCCGCGCCAGTGCTGGGTTCTTTCTGCTGGCGTACCTGGGATTCAGTTTGCCCGTGATCTTTACCGGCTTGCTCAGCGACTACCTGGGCTCGCGCGTGGCGCTGCTGGCGTTCGGCGCGGTGTTGCTCGGTGGCTGCCTGATCACCGCCGCCGCCCTCTATCCGCGCCGGAGAGCGGTTCCGCTAGCAAATTGACGTCAAATAAGCTGTAGGAAAATTGTGAATTTGTTGTGAAAATGCCGCACACAAAAGTAGTAGCATTTTGATTACACCAAGGACGTTGCGTGTCACCTGACCCCAGAACCTGGACCAAAGATTTCCCCTTCACCCTCAAGCACTGCCGGACCACGCTGCACTTTCGTACCGCCTTGGCGCCCCATACCCGCAGCGCCCTCGAGCGCCTGGTAGAGCGCGCACCCCACGCCAAACGCATCAGCGCCCCGCTCGACTGCAACCGCAGCCGGTTGTTTACCAAGCGCGAGCAACTCGACACCTTCAGAAAGCAATGGCGGGTGCAGCGCGGCACTGCCCGGCGTGATGGGCTGTACGACTGGGCCATCGAAGAGATGATAAACACCCGCGAAGCCCACCGCCGCGGCGCACGCGTGCCCGAACTGCTCGGCTTTGGCTTCACCCGCTCGAAGATCGGCCTGATCCAGGACCTGTTCGTCATCACCCGGCTGTTTGAACACCACACCGACGCCCTGACCGTCCTGCGCAAGGACCCGTCCAACGTGCACCGCGTGTTCCTGGCCGCGACCGAACTGATGTTCTCGCTGCACAGCCAAGGCATCACCCACATGGACCTGTGGGCCGGCAACGTCATGCTGTGCGACACCCAGGCCACCCCGCCCGTGGCGATCGACCTGGAAAACAGCTTCTTTGTGCCCACGGCCTACACCAGCGAGACGCTGGGCTTCCAGTTCGGGTTTCTGTACCTGCGCGAAATCTACCGCTACATCACCGAAGCCGAATACGACCGCTGGGTAGACCAAGCCCTGGCGCAGTTCGCGCCCGACGTCGACAAAGCTGCGTTCAACCGTATCTACACCTTCGCCAAGCATGAGCACATCGGTCGCCTGGACCGCCGTGAAATCTTCCTCAAAGGCCACGTGGCAGGCTGCTGAGCGCGGTTTTCACGTTTTGTTTCCTGGAGTACCGAATGCGTCACCTGAACGCCCTGACCCGTCCCTTTACCCGGCAGCGCATCAACGGCCACACCTTTCATGTCGACCCGACCCACGCGGGCGACCTTCACCAGGTGGTTCAGCGCTTTCTGGCCGCACCCGACCAGCACCAGACGCTGGACATCCCCGAGGCCACGCGCGGCGTTTACCTGCTGCAGGGCGAGCGCAAGTGGGTGCTGAAGTACAACCGCTTGGAGCACTGGAAGAAACGCCTGCAAAACTACCTGGGCCTGAAAAGGACCTACGGCCTGCATGACCTCACCAACGAGTTCATCAACCTCTCCGTCACCGGCCGCAAATCCGCGCTGGTGCCCAAGGTGGCCGCGTTTGGTTACACCGCGCGCTTCCCGCTGCTGCGCGACGAGTACCTGCTGATCGAGTACCTCGACGACCACAGCAATGTCGACGAACGCCTCATCGCCCACCCCGAGTGCGCCTCGGCGCTGCTACCGCAGGTCTTCGGCCTGTTCAGCCAGATGCTCGCGGACGGCTTCGTGCACATGGACCCGCACCCCAAGAACATCCTCATCAGCCCGCAGGGCGAGCTCCGCCTGATCGACTTCGAGTGCTGCGCACACACAGTGATCGACCGCGATTTCAGCCTGGGCTTCCTGATGGGCTATTTCTACCATTACTGGGTCCAGCGCTACGTGCCGCTGGAAGACTACCGCCGCGCTTGCCAGGCGTACCTTGACGCCGAGCAGCCTGGCTTGGACAAGGCCGTATTCGGCCCTGTGTTCGAACGCTTCCTGACCACCAAGGTGTCGCGCACCACGCGCTATTCGATCCTCACCTGCGCGCAGGCCCAGCAAGCGTTCAAGGCGACTCTGCAGGGTTGAGCCTTTGAGGCTGCTTTGCAGCCCTTCGCGGAGCAAGTCGCACCGCCGCTCCCCCTGGATTTGTGGCAGACCCGGACTTCGGGCATTGCAGGATCCTGTGGGAGCGGGCTTGCCCCGCGAAAGCGTCAGCACAGACGACCATTTCCTCTGCAGACCGGCATCACCCCAATCGATCCTCCACCATTCGCCCCGCTCAAAAACCTTGCAACCTGCTTCTCGTATCGCTATCAAAAGGCTTTGCCTTTCTCAGCGAGACGTCCCATGACCCAGACCAACCGCCGCTTCCTGCTCGCCAAACGCCCGGTCGGCGCCGTGACGCGTGACGACTTCACCTACGAGCAGGCCCCCGCTGCCGAGCCCGGCGAAGGCCAGATCCAGGTCCAGAACCTCTACTTATCGCTCGACCCGGCCATGCGTGGCTGGATGAACGAAGGCAAGTCCTACATCCCCCCAGTCGGCCTCGGCCAGGTCATGCGCGCCCTCGGCGTGGGCGAAGTGGTCGCATCCAAGCACCCAAGCTTCAAGCCCGGTGATCACGTCAGCGGGGCCCTCGGCGTGCAGGACTACTTCACCGGCGAGCCCCAGGGCCTGCACAAGATCGACCCTACCCTCGCGCCGCTGCCGCGTTACCTCTCTGCACTGGGCATGACCGGCATGACGGCCTATTTCGCCCTGCTGGACGTTGGCCAACCCAAGGAAGGCGAAACCGTGGTGATCTCCGGTGCAGCCGGCGCGGTCGGCAGCATCGCCGGGCAGATTGCCAAGATCAAGGGCTGCCGCGTGGTCGGCATTGCCGGTGGCAAGGAGAAGTGCCAGTACCTCATCGACGAGTTGGGCTTTGATGGCGTGATCGATTACAAGGCCGAAGACGTGCTGGCCGGGCTCAAGCGCGAGTGCCCTAAAGGCGTCGACGTGTACTTCGACAACGTCGGTGGCGACATCCTCGATGCCGTGCTCAGCCGTCTCAACTTCAAGGCGCGGGTGGTGATTTGCGGTGCGATCAGCCAGTACAACAACAAAGAGGCGGTGAAAGGGCCGGCCAACTATCTGTCACTGCTGGTGAACCGTGCGCGGATGGAAGGATTTGTGGTGATGGACCATGCCAAGGAGTATGGCAAGGCCGCGCAGGAGATTGCCGGGTGGCTGGCCAGTGGCAAGATGAAGAGCAAGGAAGATGTGGTGGACGGGCTGGAGACGTTCCCGGAGACGCTGCTGAAGCTGTTTAGCGGGGAGAACTTTGGCAAGTTGGTGTTGAAGGTCTGATTGGCTGAGGCGGGGGCGGGGGCTGCCATTTCAGCCCCCGCAGGATGGGCGGGTTGTTTGTATACTCATGGGCGACCCCGCAAATTCAGAGCCAAACCACGATGCGCTACTGCCTGATTGCCCTGGCCTTGTTCTCGCTACAGGCGATGGCGGGCAAAGATGACACCCCGCTGCAGGACCACTTCATAAAGTGCGAGAATCGTGACTGCAGCGCCTATACCTCAAGCAAGTTCAGGATGGGCGACAGCTTTCTTACAGGCAGGTCCATTGAAGGCGAATCCTTTTTTGCCGATGCCGACTCGAACAGATCGTTCAACACTGCGTTCCCGCCAAAAAAAATCATCGCCGTCCACAACCACAACACGGGCCAGCTGTATAAGTCCGGCGTCGATTACTTACCCTCCGCTACGGGCATCACGATCCCTGAACACTCCGCTATTGCCTTTGCACCAAAAGGTTTCATCACGACCGCTACGCCTGAAGAAATCAAAAACTACGGGGTAAGGGTAACCACAGAGTTCCAAGCGTATCAGTACGATATTACCTACTCGAAAGAGTCAGTGTTTTACCCCAAGATCTACGGCAGTTTGGGTAGCCTTGCCTCGAAGCTAGGTAATGCCACTGTACGCATCACATTCTATGGCGACTCGATTACCCAAGGCGCTAACGCCACCAGCAGCTACGCACCTCCTCATCAGCCAGCTTATCCCGAGCTGGTCATGGCGAGACTGAGCGAGCTGTACCCCGGCAGGGTCGAGTACCGCAACAATTCGGTGGGCGGCTGGAGTGCCATCAACGCCGCTAAGGCGGTAGACAAGCGCGTCAACGACCTGCCAGCCGACCTGGTGGTGCTGGCCTTTGGGATGAACGACGCGGGCGCCTATGCGCCTGCCGAGTACCGCAAACACATCAAGAGGCTGATCGACTCGATCCGCGCAAAACAGCCTGACAGTGCAATATTGCTGGCGACGCCGATACGCGCCAATCCGCAGAGTTTTATTCAAAAACATCAGTACGTTGACGGGTATCTAGAGTCACTGACCTCACTGGCCTACGAATATAGCAGCGTGGCGGTGGTCGACCTCACGGCCGCGTGGGACCGTATTCTCGAGAACAAGCGCTATTACGACGTAACCGGCAACGGGCTCAATCATCCGAACGACTTCGGCCACAGGATCATCGCCGAAGTCGTGCTGGATGCGATTGTGAAGTAGCGGGCTGTGATCGAAGGAGCTGCAAAGCAGCCCCAGCACTTTCACATCAACCGCGAATCTCAGCCACAACGGCTGCCAAAGCCTGAGCCGGATCGGCTGCCTGGCTGATCGGACGCCCGATCACCAGGTAGTCGGAGCCCGCATCAAGAGCCTGACGCGGCGTCAGGATGCGACGTTGGTCATCTTGCGCACTGCCGGCCGGACGAATCCCCGGTGTCACCAGTTGCAGCGAAGGATGCGCAGCCTTCAAGGCAGTCGCTTCCAGCGCGGAGCAGACCAAGCCGTCCATGCCCGCCTTCTCGGCCAGTGCAGCCAGGCGCAGCACCTGCTCTTGCGGCTCGATATCCAGGCCGATCGCCGCCAGGTCCTCACGCTCCATGCTGGTGAGCACGGTCACGCCGATCAACAGCGGCTGCGGGCCACTGCGCTTGGCCAGCTCTTCACGGCAGGCCGACATCATGCGCAGGCCGCCGGAGCAGTGCACGTTGACCATCCACACGCCCATCTCGGCGGCGGCCTTGACCGCCATCGCCGTGGTGTTGGGGATGTCGTGGAACTTGAGGTCCAGGAACACTTCAAAACCCTTCGCGCAGAGGGTCTCGACGATCCCCGAGGCGCTGCTGGTGAACAGCTCCTTGCCCACCTTGACCCGGCACAGGGCCGGATCGAGCTGGTCAGCCAGCTTCAGGGCGGCCTCGCGGGTAGGGTAATCCAGGGCGACGATCAGGGGCGTCTGGCAGACGGACATGGTCAGGGTCTCTTGGCAAGTCGAAATCGGCGCGCATTGTAAACGATGTAGGCCGCAGTTTGGGGGCCGCGGATCAGCAGAATTGGCCCGGGCGGTGGCGAGTCCTATAATTGAACCAACGCACGCGGGTTTTGCTCAAAATTGATAGACGCGGTGCCAACCCCGCCTTTAGGAGAACGACAATGCCTTGGTATGCCTGGCTGATATTGATAGTCGCCATTGGCTCGATCGTAGGTGGGCTGATGATGTTGCGCGATACCGCGAAGAAGGTGGACTTGACTGATGAGCAGTTGAGGAAGGTGCATGAGCGTAATGCCGAGGCGGATGCCAAGGATGCGCAGGATCGTTAGCTAACCCCGGCAAGTTCAGAGACTGGCAGATTAGCGCTTTGTCAAATCAGGGCTGGCCCACCGAGGTGCCCAGCCCCACCCTCTGCTCCCCTTACTCCACCATCAATTTGTCGCGGTTGCGCTCTAGCAGTGCATTGCCGATACCCTTGATCTCCAGCAACTCATCCACCGAGGTGAACGGCCCATTGGCTTCGCGGTAAGCGACGATGGCTTCCGCCTTGGCCTTGCCGATGCCGTTGAGCGACTGCTGCAGCATTGCCGCGTCGGCGGTATTCAAATTCAACATCGACTGCTGCGATCGCATTTCGCTGACCATCGGCATCGACTCTGGAGCCGGGTTGGCGGGGGCAGCGGAAAGCGAGAAAGACAGGCTGGCGAACAGCGGCAAGAGCAGGTATGAAAGGACGGTATTACGCATGGCGGGATCACTCCTGTGGGTAGATTTGCCAGGCAGCGTTGCCTTGGCTGCCCTGACAACCTAGCGCCTCAACGGCTTGTCTCCCAGCACTGATCAGCGTGCAATCGTTACCGAATCAGACGTCCTAAGCCTCATGTCCAAACGCCCTACACACCAAGCGGAAAGGTGCCCAGAGACATGATCAGCCACCAGCACTGAAAGGTGAGGCCTTAGGCCGGCCTTGCCTCGGTCACAACTTCGCAGTAATAAGCGCCCTTGACTGTGAAATTCATGGAGCAGCTATCTTGAGCTCCGAGGTCACCTGCTGAAGCCGACTGAGTTCACTGGCTAGAAGGTCTGCAGCAACCCGCCCGTAGGCGTTCGAACCAACCTCATTCAAATGATGGTTGTCTCTGTAGATCAATCGACCGTCCGCGATGGGCGGTGTGGAAAACAGCGCCAACACTGCGGGATCAAAGAAGGCGGCGTTCGGATGCTGGGCTACCCGATTTGCAATTTGCTGATTGGCACTAGCCCATGTATTTTCCAAGTGCGCCGTCCGTGCGCTACCCAGTTCATTGAAGCGATGCATACGCTGCACGTTCGACGTCAGCATTGGAACTTGAGCCAACACAATCAGTGGCTGTCGGCGTGCCTCTGTCTCGCTCAGAAAGCGCTCAAACGATCTCAGGAATTTCTCACTCGGTACGTGGTACTGCCACATTCCGGCCAACCAGACAGCATCCGCTGAATCGCGATACCGCTGAAGAGCTAACGTTTGCTCTTCACAAGGCCGTCTGGCCCGCTCTGTTATCCGCTCCTTGTCAAACCCGGCGATTGGAATACAGCTGCTTGCTGTGATCACCCTGATCCGGGCATTGATCGCCCTCCCCACGACGTCTGCGAAATAGTTCAACTGTGCGGCATGACTGTCACCCAGTAGCAGAATCTCTCTTGAACCCTGTGGGTCTCCACGTAAACACTCACCCACTATCTGACCGTGGCAGATAGTTTCCGGCAGCGCATAGCGGGTAAGTTCGACTGCCATCGGCGGGACCAGCAATGGGTTTGTTACTTTGGCTGCCAGTATCAAAGCTGCCGCCAATGCGGAAAACGCCGCGAGCTTGTACTGAACGTTGGGCACGCTGGGGCGGCGAAACGGATGCTCAATGAAATAATAGGAAAACATTGATAACGCGAGTGTGAGGACGGCAAACAAGACAAGCGCGCTCAGCGACAGCTCATACACCTCCAGAAAGTAGCGAAGCCCTGCTAGGACCGGCCAATGCCAAAGGTAAAGCGAATACGACAATCCTCCGATAAACACCATCACTCGGCCGGCAAGCCAGCGGTTGACCAAGCTATCGGGTGCGCTTAGCAGAAGCGCGGTACCGATGCAAGGTGCCAATGCCAGAAACCCTGGGAACCGAGACGCCTCGGAAATGCACACCACGCTGAAGATCAGAAGGGCTGTACCTGCCCAGGCTTTCAGGTTGTTGTGGCCACCCAGCGTACCTGATGCTGAAACGGCCAACAGGCTACCGATCAAGAATTCCGGGACGCGCGCGAGCAGGGAGAAGTAAACGCTCTGCTTTTCATCGTTGACCAACTGGTATTCGGCGTGGAGCACGAAAATAGCCGCAAGAATGACGAGCGCAGGTTTGACAAAGCGCACCGGCATCAGCACAACGAGTACAGGCAATACCAGGTAAAACTGCATCTCGATCGCGAGCGACCAGGTATGCAGGAGGGGGCGCTCATAAGAGGCTGCAGCAAAATAATCGTTTTGGCTGTTGAAATAATTATTGCTATTGAAATAAAGCGCAGACTTCAGCGAGTCAAAAAACGAATCAAAGTCCCTGGGGATAAGTAGAATCGCCATGACCACTGTAACAATCGCAAGCAAAAACACATAGGCCGGGACAATCCGCCGCAGTCGTGAAGTGTAAAATGAGAGCACATTGACACTGCCGCGTACTTTCTGCCGCGCCAGGATACCCGTTATCAAGAACCCCGAAATTACAAAAAAAATATCGACACCGACGAAGCCGCCCGGTAGCCAATGTTGGTTTACATGGAACACGATAATCGCGAGCACGGCCAGCGCCCTGAGCCCCTGAATATCATTTCTTTGACCGCTCACTGCTTCCACTCCGCCGCTCCCGGCTCACGCTAATCATCTGAAGGGCGTTTTACAGCAACTGAATATGAATGGACACCTGCTGCGCAGGATGATCGCTAGCGCCCATGAAACACCTGACACGCCTGACGACCTCTGCCTGGAGCCTGTCCGCCCACGTGGGCTCAGGGGTGCTGACCAGGGCAAACGTCGCCAAATAGGATGAGGACGGCTATGCTGAGGGGCGGTTTTTCACGTCCCGGAGATTCTCAGACGCCTGGATTTGGGAAAACTGCCCTTGGCGTGCTCACTCATCACATGAGCACGCCCCGCCAAGTGGATAATCCAATCGACCGCAGGGCATCCATTGATGAAGGGCGTGGCGCTTGTCAGGGCATCCGGAGCGCGCGAGCTCTTCACACAGGGCCGAAACCACGAGTCCGGATGCACCCGTTACCAGGATTCGGCTCATGCAGGACGCCCACTGCCCAGCCCCTGCAATAGCTTAGGCGCCAGTGTCTCATAGGTGTAATGCTCCAACACTGCTTCACGTCCCTTCAGGCCCATAGCCTTGCGTTGCTGTTCAGTCAAGCGCATCAGTTGAATGATCGCTGACGCGATCTCGTCGGGCGAATCGGGGTCCACGGACAGGCCGCAATCATACTCATCCACCGGATTGTTATTCACCGTGCAGGCGAAGATGATCGGCATGCCTCCCCGCATGTAATCCCATAGCTTGTTCGGGCTCACGCCAAAGCGAAACAGTGGCTCGGACTTCAGCGATATATACCCCGCCGAGGCGAACGCCAACGCAGCCATCACATCCTCCTTGGGTTGCTGAGCAAAGAACTCGACTATGCCGCTGGCCTCGCGCGCCGCCAGGCTCGAGAGATGCGCTTTGCTCTCCCCCTTACCTACCAGGATGATTCTAACGTTCGCATTACGTTGCTTGAGTATGGTTGCCGAGCGTACAAGCCCGTCCAGCGAATTGGGCTTACCGTGCGCACCGGCGTAAATAACCACGAAAACACCCTGCTGCCTCAGGTCCCTCACGTGCCGAATGAAGGGGCTATCGTGCGTGTCAGCGCGCGTACCCGCATCGCTTGCCACCACACCATTGGGCACCCATAGAAATTTACCAGCCGAAAGGCCTTTGCCTCGCATATGCGGCTCAGCGTAGGGTAAAAGGCTGATCACCTTGTCGGCACGGGCATAGGCAAATCGTTCAATAAGTCCCGTGGCGCGAACCAGGAGGTTAGTTTCACTCAAGCCGGCTAACTCGATTAGGCTCAACGGCCAGAGATCGCGTACTTCGAACACAAACTTTGCCCTTAGCAATCGAGCAGCAAGCCAACAACTCAGCACCCCAAAGGGATGCGGCGATGAATAGATAATGATATCTGGGCGACCGCGCCTAACGGCCTGAATCATACAAAAAGGCAAGAGCAAGGCTGCAAAAACAAGCATGGAGAGCACGCGCCCCATGCCATTGCCTCGATAGCGCAAGGTCGGAACATACGAATACTCTGCCCCCTCCACCGTCGCACTACCCACACGACGTGCATCAGGCTCGAGCAGGTGGTGGTACGCAGCAGTAAAGATGACCGACCGGTGTCCCGCTTGATTCCAGATTTTTGAGAAATAATAGGGACGCCAATAGCGTCCGATACCTGGACCGCCGGCGTAGGGATGCACATACCAGATGTTCATTTTATCGATAAACCTTATCTTTTGGCGCACCCATCACACTTCACATATTCGCCAAGTACTCGGCGATTTTGCCGCACGCTTGCCCACCGCCGTAAAGCTGCGCGTCGTCCCGGACCACATTGCCCAAGTTCGCACGAATCATCCTCACAATCGTCTCTCGTTCCGCGCCGGCCAAGACATTGGCCCCACACGTGACAAGCTCCTCCCATTCAGTCTGATCACGCACCGTGACACAGGGCTTTGCGAAGAAAAACGCCTCTTTTTGAACACCGCCACTGTCAGTGACGACCAAGCTGCTGCGCTGCAGCAACCAGACCATTTGTAGATAGCCCACCGGATTGATGACGTGCATATCCAGTTTCAGGCCGTGCAGTTCTATCATCCCTGCCGTGCGAGGGTGCAAGGGCAACACCACCGGCGCGATGTCGTGATGAGCTTCATTCAATGCGTCGATAATTGAGCTCAGACGACCCGGGTCATCGGTGTTCTCCGCGCGGTGTAGGGTCGCCAGTATGAAATCCTTTTGATGCGCCAGCCCGGCGGGCGCAATGGCATGCTGAGCAAAGAACATGGCGCTGTCTTGCATGACATCGCCGACGTTGAGCATCGTGGCGCCCCTGCGCTCAAACCCCTCATTCTTGAGATTGCTCAAGGCCGTCTGGGTCGGGCAAAACAGCACTTCACTCACCTGATCAGTCAAAATTCGATTGACCTCCTCAGGCATGCACATGTTGAAGCTGCGTAGACCGGCCTCGACGTGCGCAATGGGAACGTTCAATTTAGAGGCCGCAAGCGCTGCCGCTAACGTCGAATTTGTATCACCATAGACCAGCACGCAGTCCGGCTTTTCTTGCTGAATGACGGTCTCGATTTCAATCAGCATGCGCCCGGTCATTTGGCCGTGAGTGCCGCCGTGAATACCCAATTGGTAGTCGGGGCGCGGGATGCACAGCTGCTCGAAGAAGATGGCCGACATATTGGCATCGAAATGCTGGCCGGTGTGTACAATCACTTCCGAAAGAGCATCATGGTGAAGGATGGCTTTGGAAACCATGCTCGCCTTGATGAACTGAGGGCGCGCACCGATAACGGTGACGATTTTCATACCCACGCTCGCTGTTTTGGGAGGTCGCTGTTTGACTGCGCCCAATAGCGTCCGTTCAGTTGCCAGCCGCTATGCGTCGCCATGAACACATGGACAGTGAGCCCACCACAAAAACAGGCAGTACGGATAATCACGCCGAGCCAACTTTCTCGATCAGACGCTTGATAAAACGGGTGAAACCCACTCGTTTATAGAACTCATACACTTCACGCCAATAGGCCTTCCTCAATGCATCCTTGGAGGTATCGAGAAGTGTTCGGGCAATTAGCTTTTTCTGCAGCTTGCCTTGTGCCCTGATTTGCTGATGATTGAATTCCAGGTACGCACCCAAATCGATCTGTTGCGGCCGCTCAAGTACCCGCTGATAAACGACCTGACAGGTCTTGGCTACTGCAACCGGATCATGCGTTTGGCAGCAATACCGATAACCGCGCTCGGCAATGTCTTTGCGCAGGTCATAAGAACTTACCAGTTCACGCAACACCTGCTCAACCGTGTCTGGATTAGCGATGGCAATAGGCGGCTCGCCACCAAAATGATCGAGCAGATCATCACGTACATAGGACACAACTGTTTTACCAAGCGCCATAGCTTCAACCGCCAATACGCCATACCAGCCTATGCGGAGCTGATCAACGATAATATCGGCCTTTTCAAAGACGGCGCGCGCTTCCGACTGCGAAAGATTTTCCACCAGGACAAAGTCGAAGTCCAAACCTTCTAGCTTGAGTGCCTCCACGGCCTTGAGCACGTGCTCGGTGCCCTTCACCCCCCGACGACTGGGCGCATGCACGACCAGGGGCCTATCGCTTTTTTGGATCCCTACATACTTCCAGGTATTGAAATCGATCACCCTGGGGATCACACTCGCGTCAGGCACATATGTCGCCAATTCGGGATCAGAAACGACCAACTCATCAGCCAGCGCACGGCACATGGCCACATACGCAATTTGGCTCGACTCAGGAAACTTGGCCATCAAGCGTTCTGGATCGTCATTCACGTAATGATACGGATTATTGGCAGCGAATAAACTTGCCATACGTATCTCACTGCCACGGAAGTGAATCACAATCCGCTTCCCCGCCGCCTTCAATGCAAGGAGATCAGTCCCCATTGGAAAACGCGGCATGCCTTTATTAAAGAATAGGGTAATGGCATGGATATGGATGACGTCCGCCTGACCACCAAGGTCCGCCAGCATTCGGCATTTGTCGGCTACGCCAGCGTCGGGAAAATTGTAGTCCGAAGGATAGGAAAACTTATTGTAACCCATCACCACATTACAGGCATCGACACCAATACTTCTTAATGCACTCGCCATCATCGCGGGCTGGCCTGCTGACGGGCCAAAACCATGAAGAACCCTATAATCGCTTTTGCTCACCAGAACCCCCTTACTCGACGCTGCAACTGTAATCATTAGAATCCGTCCACGCCGTCATACTGGGGGACTTTAGAAGGCACGCCTTCCCCTTCGAGACAGGCTCGTATTGCAGGCAAAAAGGCAGACGCCTGGACAAAAGAACCAAAAAACTTACCCATGATTCCAACATAGGACTGCAGCAACACCACTGCCAGGAATACCTCCCTGATCCCAAACTTAACAAAACCAAACTCTTGAACCAGAACCATTATGATACAAAATATCAACGAGAACACCGCAGGCGTAAGCCCGAATATTGACGAGATAAAAATACGGTTAAAATATGACTTATAGTACTTATCGACTGCACCCTCGTACGGCACACTCGCATCCTGCTTCCACGCCGCCATTTTTTTTCCGTTTTCAGCCAACCCACGGGACGAGGAAGACATGACAATGGACAATGCCCGCATTGCCAAGAACAGGCCCACTGCGCAGATCAGCACAAACCCGGCCGCACCCAGCAAGTAAGGGAAAGGCAACAGAACAACCATCGCAATGAAGCTGATAACCAACAGCAGGGTCATGCTGGCTGCTTTCATGCTGGCCGAGGACATTCGCCCATAATAATTTGATGCTCGACTTACATTACCGCTTACCTGCTTGACGTCATGCCTGAGTTTTTCCGCAAACCATTTCTCTCGGGTGACCACTACCCGAGCCTCAATCACGACCTGAACTATTCTTGCCGACAAGAGAACCAGAGAGGCACCCAGGGCAGACAATATCAGCGCATCCTTGTTGCGTAATAGTGCAACCTGCCCAATGCGGTCTGCCAGGTGGAAGATATCCACCCCAAAATAGAGCGCAATCAGCGCAGTAAACGAAATCGTTGAACCGATAACGACAAGACCAGACAGCGCATGAGCCGCAACGACACTTCTGTTATTAATGGCGCTCCCGAGAAACAGCGACCAATCAGCTCTATTCATAGCAGACTAAACCTTATAGCTAGCGATTTTGCGCAAGCTGCTTGAACGTAGCGGCAATCTGCTCCGCCCCCACGTTAAACAGCGCGTCCAGCACACCGAGCCCCGCTATGAACTCGGAGGTGCCCTGAGGGTAGGCTTCAGCCTTATAATTAGAGTATTGCAGCTTTATACCGTGTTCCTGATAGATCTCTTCAGTCTGGTAGTTGGCACCCCCACTACCCGAAATATAGGTATGACCTCCCACCTTCGACACCAACTGAACCAACCTGGCATCACTGAGGCCACTCACATTCATTTCAGAGGAGCGAAGGAAGATGCAGTCTACCCCGACGTGCGACGCGACATACTTGATCAAGGCGATGTTCAGGTCGGCAAAATTCAGAGACCCTTTCTCGCTCAAGATCGCAGAGATCGCAGGGAAGTACTCATTGAAAAACGGAGCACGTCCGTACACCACCTCTAAGGTTCGGATGTGCTTCTGCGCCCACTCCGAACCGGCAGGGCATACATGGAGAATCGGGGTTTTTAAACCACCCCCGGTAGGCACAGTCAACCACTTGCCCTCGCCATTTATGCAAATCTTATTACGATTCACATAACTACCCTTGGGGAAGTCGGCGTCGTCCAGGAAAATGAAAACATTGGAAATGCTCATTTTATAAAAATAGCCGAGCCACGGAAGATAATTGGGTTGGTGAATACCGACCGCAACGTCCCCTGCAGACTCCGCCATGAGCACAACATGTCCGTTCTCGTTCGAGACCTCACGAAAACCATTGTCCTTGTAAAACAGAACGCCCTGAACATTCTCTACCGGTGTTTTCAGGAAAATCCCTAACAGTCCGGCCCCCTTAGCAACCCGCTGCATTTCTCGAACAAACACGCCGCCAAGCCCTTTGCCTCGGGACGCCTGACCTACCACCAAGCGGTGTATCCAGAGAAACCCACCCCGCACCGAACACAAGCAATACCCTAGTACTTGGTCATTGACCACAACCGTTCTCGAAAGTTCCCACTTGCGCGGTAGCGTTTTTGTGTAGTTGGCCTCCCCCCACGCCATCCACTGCTGATCAGAGGAAAGCCCTTCCAAGACTGGCCATAGGCTCAACATACCCGCCTCGGTCAGCTGACCAAACGCGATCGTACTTTTATCAATTTCAGTATTCATACTCACCTGGTTCAATACACCGCCCGATACAGCGTGAAGGCCTCTGCATATTCAGCGCCTATCGTCACACCCCGAGAGTGGGCGTGTGCCCGCAGAAATCTCTCACTGAAATAGGGCCGGTGCTTCTGAGAGGTGTACATGCGTAACGCAGCGATTTTAGTTTCCAGATCGCGCTCGGTCACGGTCACCAGGTAATTGGCATGGAACTCGATATTGTTCCAAGGGATTTCATACCCCAGAACCGTTTTCGTCTTGAAGGCACGTAATGCTTCTTGCGCAATTACCGCATGGTCCTGATGGAGATCATCGACGGTCGGACAAAAAACGAGCTGCGGGTTTAAATTTCGATTCAACCGCACTAACTCTTCGAGCACATCCTGCCGACTGTAGGACAACTTCCTTACCGTAAAGTTATGAACGGTTACGTTATCCGCAGGGATCCCTAGCACTTCGGTTGCGTCCAGTAGCTCCCGGCGCAGCGAGCCCGGTTCGAACTCCTTTGGCAGGCTCTCATCACAGCTGCAGAACGCCACGTAGTGGACCTGATGGCCCAGGCTGGTCAGTTTCGAGATTGTTGCACCGCAGCCCAACTCCCCATCATCCGTGTGCGGGGCAAGCACCAAAATCGGTCGTTCATCTAAAAACATGCTGCAATCCCTAGTCGTTTAATTTAACCAAACCGTTTACTACCTGATGGCGCTCATTAGTGACGTAGTACTCCACACCGTCAACCAGGTTCTCCAGATCAGGATCCATCGACACAAACGCCGCCCTGACCTTACAACCGCGCTTGAGCAGAGTCCGAGACAAGCGCTTATATCGTTGATATTTGGTCAGGTCGCGGAAGGCAATCAGCGTGACCGATTTTGGCTCTCCGAGGAATTCGTACAACGCGTCTTCTTGGCTTTCCCACGTCAAGGATTCTCTGGCCAACTGGGACTGCATACGGTAATGCGTCTTGCGCGCCGCGACCTGCTGGATACTTGCTGCCCACGCTTCAGCCGTCGTACTTTCAAGAATTTCACCAAAGCCATACTCGGACACCAGCGCTTTGAC
The DNA here is from genome assembly GCF_900536025.1 of Pseudomonas reidholzensis. Lineage (GTDB taxonomy): Bacteria > Pseudomonadota > Gammaproteobacteria > Pseudomonadales > Pseudomonadaceae > Aquipseudomonas > Aquipseudomonas reidholzensis. The sequence goes on along the minus strand of NZ_UNOZ01000013.1, from coordinate 150,238 downwards.
GTCAGGCATCGCCGGCGCGATGACCGGCAGCCCGGCAGCAATGTAATCGAAGCAGCGGTTGGGCAAACCAACAGCCCCATTAGGGTTGGCGATATCACTGGTAATCAGCCCGATATCAGCTCCTGCGGCAAGATGAGCCAATCTCCCATAATCGACAAATGCAAAAAAATGGACCCGATGTTGTAGCCCCAATTCAATAACCAGGCTCTCGATCGACTCTCGATAGGAAACAGGCACCAGCCTGACAAACGCCGCAAGGTGATAACTTTCAGGTAAATCAACCAGTGCTCTGAGCACCGGTTCGAACCCGATCACCACGTTGCCACTGGCAAACAGAAGTGTGTCATCGGCCGATACGCCACACATCGTTCTGAGCTCGTCATTTGGCGTTGAGACCGAAAACTCTCGGAAATTTTTCAGCACATGAACGGGCCGGCTAAACCGGTCCAGTGTCTTCGCTAAGGCGTCACCAATCGTGATGAGCCCGTCCGTCTGGAGCATCGCGCCATAGGCCGCGTAATTGACCATGCCCAATGTGATCGGTGACCATTTGGGCGCTGCGGAATGCATGTGCACATCTACGTTTTCAACATTATCGCAGAAGACACTCCCGCCGCCATTCAACCGCCTCAACTCAAAGGCAGTGGGCAAGCTGCTGGGCAATAGAGCGATGTAGCAGTCTGACTTCAAGTTCTCCGCAGATCGTGTCGCCGCCTCGGCCAGCAACCCCTGGAAATACAGAGGAAAAAACGGTCGAGCGGCACGGTAGAAATTACGCAACTGATCAAATTTCTGGCGAAATTCGATTGAGCGCTGCTTCATTACCGCCAACTTGGCACGGTCTGCTTTAATATACTGCCTAAGCACTTCGACCTTATCGCTCATCGCCACCAGATAGCGGCGCATCACCTCCACCTTCTCACGGTTCTTGGCGACATAGCCTTTCATCGCTTCAACTTTCAGGCGGTGCGCCGCCACGTACACTTTTAGCGTTTCTGCCCGAGCACGGTGCGTTGCCACATGCCGTTTCAAGTTTTCAACTTTCACGCCTTTTTCGCGAGCGTGATCAGTGAGATCGCCAATTTTCTTCTGGTAGTCGAGGTGCAGGTCACGCACACTTTTATGTGCTATTTTTTTATAGCTTCGTAGAAAGCTGACCATTTGCTGCCTGGTGAGCCCTATTTTTTTCCTGTAGCTATATCCAAGTTTCATTTTTTCAGTTCTATATACACGATGACATCACCCATTGAATGGATGTGTAATAATCCATTTACGTCAATGGCCCCGATAGCCAGATTGTAGGACCGGCCACTCAATCCGCACCGTCATTCAGCTGCACGCACGCTGGAGCGCCTGGACCACCCGCTCGACATCTTCAGTTGTCAAATACGGATGCATGGGGAGGCTCAGCACACGCCCCGCAACCGCGTCGCCAACCGGCAAGCTGATGGACGCATCCGCTACGGCGGGCTGCTTATTGAGCGGTATAGGGTAGTGCACAGCACTGGGGATACCGAAGGTCTTCAGTTTATCTTGTACCTGGCCCCGGTCAGCCACCTGCACGGTGAACTGCGCCCACGCACTTTGGTTGTGTGCTTCGATATGCGGGGGAACAAAGCCGGCGTCACTGAGCTGCCGGCTGTAGTGCAGTGCTATCTCTTGGCGTTGCTGGAGTTCTTGCGAAAAAATCTCCAACTTTGGTAGCAAAATAGCAGCCTGCAGCGTATCCAGTCGGCTATTCACGCCTACACGGATGTGGTGATAGCGTCTATCCTGGCCGTGCCGGGCGATCTGACGAAGAATGATGGCCAATTCGTCATCATTGGTGAAAATCGCCCCACCATCACCGTAACAGCCAAGCGGCTTGCTTGGGAAAAAGCTTGTGCAAGAAATTGTCGATACGTTGCACGAGCGTTTTCCGCGGTAGGTGGCGCCAAAGCTCTGCGCGGCATCCTCAATAACGGCAATTCCATGCTTAGCCGCGATGGCATTAATCGCATCGAGGTCAGCACATTGCCCATACAGCGAAACCGGGATAATAGCTTTAGTACGGGGAGTAATCGCGGCTTCGAGAAGCGCCGGATTCAAATTGTACGTGTTGGGATCGATGTCCACATACACCGGCTTAGCTCCCAGTAGAGCAACTGTCTCTGCGGTCGCTATGTAGGTAAAACCTGGGGTAATCACTTCATCGCCAGGACCGATACCCAGTGCCATTTGGGCGATCTGCAGGGCGTCGGTACCATTGGCACAGGTAATACAATATTTAGCGCCAACAAAGGAGGCAAGCTGTGCTTCGAGCTGCTCGACCTCTGGCCCAAGGATGTACTGCCCATGCTCGAGGACCCGCTGGATGCCCGCATCAATTTTTGTCTTAAGTATCGATTGCTGAGCCTTCAGATCAATAAACTCTATCACCCTGATATCTCCACTTTACTCAAGATATTGTCCTTCAACATGTACCGCACCCCCGAATGAGCGCAGACGGCTTCCCCCCGGTCGCTCAACTCCAATTGCTCACCAAACTCGCTCATCCAGCCAATCTGCCTAGCCGGCACGCCCACCATCAGCGCGTAGGCTGGGACATCGTTGTTGATCACCGCGCCAGCACCCACAAACGCGTATTCACCAATGGTGATACCGCAAATAATTGTGCAATTAGCACCCAAGGTCGCCCCTTTCTTGACCACGGTCGCGCGGTACTGATCTTTGCGTTCAATCAGGGAGCGTGGGTTGTAAACGTTGGTGAAGACCATGCTGGGGCCACAAAATACGCCTTCTTCCAATGTCACATTGTCATAGACCGATACGTTATTTTGGACTTTGCACCGATCGCCAATGACAACCTTGTTTCCCACGAAGACATTTTGGCCGAGCGAAACGCCCTCGCCGATTCGGGCACCACCACATATATGTACAAAGTGCCAAATTCGCGAGTCACTGCCGATCTGGGCGCCTTCATCGACAATTGCACTGGGATGCTGAAAATAGTTCATGATAAGGAACTCACACGAGACTGATATTGATTGAGCGCATGCGGCGCCGCGACCTTCGACTCATCGGCACCTTTAGCCGTCCAACGCCGAAACGCCAACCCGGCCAACCCACAGTGGTACAGCGTGCGACTACCCACACACTGACTTGACCGCGGGAAAATCCAGCATCCGCGCACACGCTAGACACAATTGGGTGCTGAAGTAGTGACGTGCTGACACTCGAACGGCAGCGTACTCAATGAGGCGCTTTGTACTATACGCGTGATACTGGGGCACCCTGAACCTGAAAAACGTGAGCACGACCGATACCGGGTCTACACTCGCTACTGGCCAGGTTTCCCCGACCTATCGAGCACTCACGTTTTCGGGCTTGGGTGGTCACGCCGGGCCACCCAGCAACTATCGTCAGCGCAGGAGCGATCTGACGAAGGAGTGCGCTTCGTTGTCTACCGCAGTTGCAATGCGCGCGCTACGAATGGTATTCACCGTTTCCACGCAGTGACGAGCGTCTTCGATGCCGTAGCCACGGCCCGCGAGGATCTCTTCATAACTCGTAGTGTGTAGATCAGTGAACCCTTCGGAAAACTCAATCTCCTCGCCATCCACGGTGATCGATCGGTAGGTGGGCTTCTTGCCCTTCACGCTGTCCGGCAGGTCATTGGCATCCACGGAAAGGAACCAGCGGACGCGCGCTTTTTCATATTCCAGGTAGCCGGCTGACTTGTGCTCGGAGGCGAAGTGAACGACATTGCGCTGCAGTTTACCGAAGATGAAATGCAACATGTCGTAGAAGTGCACACCGATATTGGTCGCGACTCCAAATGATTTGCGGGGGTCACCCTTCCAGCTCTGCTGATACCATTTACCGCGAGAGGTAATATAGGTGAGGTCGACATCGTATTTGTGCGGATTGTTCTCCCGGGCGACCTTGTCCTTCAGAGCAATGATCGAGTGGTGGTGGCGAAGCTGCAGAATGTTGTAGAGGCGCTTGCCGGTTTCTTGCTCGACAAGTGCAAGTTCGTCAAGCTGCTCCGGGGTGGGCACGAGCGGTTTCTCGCAAATCACATCACAGCCCAAACGCAGGCCAGCAGCAATGTGCGGCTGATGCAGATAGTTTGGTGAACAAATGGAAACAAAGTCCAGCGACCTTGCCGAGTCGCGCTTCAAGCTGTGAGCGTGATCAAGGAAGAACTCAAATTCCGTGAAGAATTCACTTTGTGGCGAAATACTGTCGATGATACCCACCGAGTCATTGACATCGTAGGCGGACACCAAGCAGTTTCCGGTATCTTTAATAGCGCGCATATGCCGAGGGGCGATATACCCGGCAGCGCCGATAAGAGCAAAGTTTTTCATGAGCCTTCCTGTGAGCACGAACGAATCCGCCTCCCCAAGGGGAGGCAGAGAGGTTAAATTACTGCGAATACTAGTTACGCCCTGATAATGTGGGGCGCCGGGACTCGGTACTTACCACGGCTGTCCACGATCAACTTCGACGCAGACTCGATCAATGCATAATCGAACTTGTCATGGTCGGTTGCGAGCACGACCGCATCAAAGCTTGCCAGGTTCTCGGAGGTCAGTGGCTCACTGTTGAGTTCGAAATGGTGCTCCCGCATGTGAGGGAACATCGGCACGTGAGGATCACTGTAAGCAACGACACCGCCCTTGGCCTCAATCAGCTCCATGATCTCGACGGACGGCGATTCGCGCATATCGTCGACATTTTTCTTGTAGGCAATGCCCAACACAAGGATTCGACTGCCTTTGAGCGCTTTACCGGAATCGTTCAGGCCGTCCATCAACTTGCCCAGTACATATTCAGGCATTGCCTGATTCACTTCACCAGACAGTTCGATAAACCGCGTGTGCAGTCCGTACTCACGCGCCTTCCAGGTGAGGTAGAACGGGTCGATTGGGATGCAGTGCCCGCCGAGGCCGGGGCCTGGGTAATAGGGAGTAAAGCCGAATGGCTTTGTCGCCGCTGCGTCCACCACTTCAAAAATATCAATCCCCATGCGGTCAGCGACTGTCTTCATTTCGTTGACCAGGCCAATATTCACCGCGCGGTGGATGTTCTCCAGCAGCTTGGTCATTTCCGCTGCCTTTGTGGAGCTTACGGGTACGACCTGATCGATGGCTTGTTCGTACAAGGCAATCCCCACCTCCAGACACGTCGGCGTGTGACCGCCAATCACTTTAGGAATTGTCCGAGTTTCAAAATTGGGGTTACCGGGATCTTCACGCTCCGGCGAGTAGACCAGGAATATATCCTCACCGACCTTGAGACCACCTTCCTGCACACGAGGCAGCAACTCTTCTTCGGTAGTACCCGGATACGTTGTACTTTCCAGCGAAACAATCTGACCGGCCCGCAGATAGGGCTTCAGCGCATCAGTTGTATTGATGACAAAACTCATGTCCGGCTCACGGTACTTATTAAGTGGCGTGGGCACACACAAGATCAACGCATCGCACTCTGCAACGCGACTAAAGTCAGTGGTCGCCGAAAAACCACTTTCGCGGGCACTGGCAACCGAGGCGCACGGAATGTGCTCTATGTAACTTTCACCCCGGTTCAACTTTGACACTTTGACGGGATCAATATCGATACCCAAAACACAATAGCCGATAGAATTATAGCGTAGCATAAGTGGCAACCCCACATACCCCAAGCCTACAATACCAATCACTGCTTCCTTGCTTTTAAATTTATTGATCGCCGCCGATAACATCAGGAGTTCCGCTTCCAAGTCTAGTAAGTCAAGTGAAAAATTGTTTAAATAATACACAGGAAGGCGATAAATAACAACCCGATATCAAGGCCACACACCCACTGTATCGGCTAACCTCGTGCTGAGCGCATGGCATGTCGCTGAGCGTTCTGTACCATCGCCCCAATAAGGGGCATGAGTCTTGATTGATGGCACTCTGCCCAACTCCTCCGCCAATCGACCGGTGGCCGGTCGCCGCCCACGTCACCATTGATCACAGGGAAGGCCCCACCCGCATGCCTCTTGACAGAGCTTGTAAGAAGCCCAAAGCCTACTCGCATCAGATCTTCATCACATTCACCCTCTCTCGCCAAGCCGTTATCATGAACATGGGGCAATACCCAGCAACGACTTGGCACCGGAAGGAAAGCCCCAACTCATTCGAAGACTGTTTCGATTTTGAGATGCTCATCACAGACGCGATATGCATCGCCGTCCAACCTTGACGAACGGGCACTGCCAGTCAGATGTCGTCTTGATAGGCAGATTCCGACATCAACTGTAACAAAACTCATCTTCAGGACCTAAGCGCGGTCCATCTGCTCAACCGTGCGTATGCGTCCGGCTTACAAGGATGGGCTACGCGCCTCCCGACGAAGCCGGCCAGTGACATTGCAGAGCAGCTAACGCATGGGCGGCCATAGCAGACGCGCTGGCCGAGCGGTTACCAACAATCCAATCTCGAAATAGCGAATGGGGGCGAATGCTGTGTCAGGCGGGGGGATTACGGACTGATGGGCGGGAGCACAAGCGCGGTGATATGTGACATATGGAGCATTCTCGTTGAATGCCGGATGCCGGGCTGACTGCCCGCCTCCGTGTGATCGCACACGGCAGGCGAGCAAAGCCCATCGATTTCAGTAGACCCTGTCCTGCAGCAGACGCTTCAAGTACTGGCCATAGCCATTCTTCGACAACGGCGCAGCCAACGCTTCAAGCTGGGCCGCATCGATCCATCCCTGACGGAAGGACACCTCCTCCGGACAAGCGACTTTCAACCCTTGCCGGCGCTCGATCGTGGCGATGTAACCACTGGCCTCGAGCAATGAGTCATGAGTTCCGGTATCCAGCCACGCGTAGCCACGGCCCATGATCTCGACCGACAACCTCCCCTGCTCGAGGTAAACACGGTTGAGGTCGGTGATTTCCAACTCGCCGCGTGGGGACGGCTTGATGCCCTTGGCGATCTCAACCACGTCTTTGTCATAGAAGTACAAACCGGTGACGGCATAGTTGGACTTGGGTTGCGCCGGTTTCTCTTCGAGGCTGCTGGCCTTGCCGTGCTGATCGAAGTCCACCACGCCGTAGCGCTCGGGATCCTGCACGTGGTAGGCGAAGACACTCGCGCCGTCACTGCGGACCATGGCGTTGCGCAGCAGTAGCTGGAAATCATGGCCATAAAAAATGTTGTCGCCCAGCACCAGCGCCGACAAGTCATTACCGATGAATTGCTCACCGATCAGGAACGCCTGCGCCAAGCCATCCGGCGATGGCTGCACCGCATAGGAGATGTTGATCCCCCACTGATGGCCGTCACCCAGTAGTTGCTCGAAACGCGGCGTGTCCTGGGGGGTGGAGATGATCAGGATGTCTTGAATCCCCGCCAGCATCAGCGTGGTCAGTGGATAGTAGATCATCGGTTTGTCGTAGACCGGCAGCAATTGCTTGGATATCGACAGGGTTGCCGGGTGCAGACGGGTGCCCGAGCCGCCCGCGAGGATGATGCCTTTACGTTTCATAATCGATCACTTCTCGTGTATTTCGGTCAGCATTCTTGCCACGCCCAGACGCCAGTCCGGCAACACCAGGGCAAAAGCTTCCTGCAGTTTCTGAGTGTTCAGTCGCGAGTTGGCTGGCCGCTTCGCTGGGGTCGGGTAGGCCTCGGTGGTCAACGCATTGACCTGTTCGGCCAGAACCTTCAATACCACGCCGCGAGCCGAAGCCTGTTGCAGCACAAAACGAGCATAGCCGCACCAGCTGGTTTCACCCGCCGCAGCCAGATGATAGACCCCACTCAAGGCCGGATCGCGGCGTGCGGCGACGATCGCGTGGGCGCTCACATCGGCGATCAGCTCGGCGCTGGTAGGCGCACCAAACTGATCATCGATGACGCCCAGGGTCTCGCGCTCCGAAGCCAGGCGCAGCATCGTGCGGGCAAAGTTGTTACCACGCGCCGCATAGACCCAGCTGGTGCGCAGGATCAGGTGCGCGCAACCCGCAACGAGAATCGCCTGCTCCCCAGCCAGCTTGCTTTCACCGTAGACGTTGAGCGGGCCGGTGGGGTTGCCCTCACGCCACGGCTCAGTACCCTGCCCGGGGAACACATAGTCAGTCGAGTAATGCACCAGCAGGGCACCACTGGCGGCCGCGTAATGGGCGAGCACCGAGACCGCTTCGGCATTTACCCGAAACGCCTGCTCAGGCTCTGACTCTGCCTTGTCTACCGCCGTGTACGCCGCCGCATTGACGATCACGTCGGGTGCATAACTGCGCAGCGTTGCGCCAAGCCCTGCAAGGTCAGCCAGGTCACCACAATAATCCCGGCTCCGGGAATCCAGCCCAAGCACCTGGCCCAATGGGGCAAGGCTGCGCTGCAACTCCCATCCGACCTGGCCGTTTCTGCCTAACAGCAGAATTTTCATGCCGAACGCCCGCTGTAATTCTTCTCGACCCAATCCCGGTAATTGCCGGACTGCACATTCTCGACCCATTGCCAGTTGTCGAGGTACCACTCGACGGTCTTGCGAATACCGGTTTCGAAAGTTTCGGCGGGCTTCCAGCCAAGCTCACGCTCAAGCTTGCGGGCGTCGATGGCGTACCGGCGATCATGTCCCGGACGGTCAGTGACGTAGGCGATCTGCCCTGCATAGGGCTGGCCATCAGCGCGTGGGCGCAACGTGTCCAGCAGGCCGCAGATACGTTCGACAATTTCCAGGTTGGGCTTCTCGTTCCAGCCCCCGACGTTGTACACCTCCCCCGTACGGCCTGCTTCAAGCACCCGGCGAATGGCACTGCAGTGATCCTTGACGTAAAGCCAGTCACGAATCTGCTGACCGTCGCCGTATACCGGCAGCGGCTTGCCAGCCAGCGCATTGACGATCATCAGCGGGATCAACTTCTCGGGGAAGTGATATGGGCCATAGTTGTTCGAGCAATTGGTGGTCAGGACCGGCAGCCCGTAAGTGTGGTGGTAGGAGCGCACCAGGTGATCGCTCGCCGCCTTGCTCGCCGAATAGGGGCTATTGGGCTCGTAGCGGTGTTCTTCGGTGAAGGCCGGCGCGTCAGCGGCCAGCGATCCGTAGACCTCATCAGTGGAAACGTGCAGGAAGCGGAATGCATCCTTGGCCTCCCCTTGCAGGTCTTTCCAGTAGGCACGCACCTCTTCGAGCAGGCGGAAGGTCCCAACGATATTGGTCTGGATGAAGTCTTCCGGGCCATGGATGGAGCGGTCCACGTGCGACTCCGCAGCGAAGTTGAGCACGGCGCGCGGCTGGTGCTCGGTGAGCAGACGCTTGACCAGCTCAGAGTCGGCGATATCACCCTGTTGGAAGACATGCTGCGGGTTACCCTCCAGGCTGGAAAGGGTCTGTACGTTGCCCGCGTAGGTCAGCAGGTCGAGATTGATCACAGGCTCGTCGGATTGAGCAACCCAGTCGAGCACGAAGTTGGCGCCGATGAACCCGGCACCGCCGGTAACGAGAATAGTCATCTTCGAAATCTTTTATGTTAAGTCGCGATAAACAAGCCACGATGCGGCATGCCGCTCTTTCAGCGTGAACGCATGCCCACCATGGCTCCGAAAGACGATACGGTTCAGATGTCCTGTCGCCGTTGCTGGTAGATCCAGTCTACGATTTCGCCATCCGGCGAGTAGCCGCTCACGGTCTCTCGCAGCAACTGTCGCACCTTGGGATAGTCGTCTTGGCGAATGGCGGTGAGCAACTCCTGGATCCTGGACTTGAGCAGCTCCCACTCCAGGTAATCTTCATGAGCACTCATGATCATCGGGTGCTGGGTGGCGACCACATTTTCGCCGATGAGCAGTTCTTCGTAGAGTTTCTCGCCGGGACGCAGACCGGTGAACTCTATGGGGATGTCGCCCAGAGGATTCTTCTCCGAACGCACGCTCAAACCGGAAAGGTGGATCATTTTTTCGGCCAGTTCGACGATCCGCACCGGTTCGCCCATGTCGAGTACGAACACATCCCCACCAAGCCCCATCGAGCCCGCCTGGATAACCAGTTGGGCGGCCTCGGGAATGGTCATGAAGTAACGCGTGATTTTCGGGTGGGTCACGGTCAGCGGCCCCCCCGCCTTGATCTGCTTATGGAACAACGGGATGACCGAACCCGAGGAACCCAGCACATTGCCGAATCGCACCATGGTGAAACGGGTCTTGTTGACCCTGGAAATATTGCCATCCTCACCGAACATCACAGGCGCCATTTCCTTGCTCAGGGCCTGCAGGACCATTTCTGCCAGGCGCTTGCTACTGCCCATCACATTGGTAGGCCGCACGGCCTTGTCGGTGGAGATCAACACGAAGTTTGACACGCCCGCCTGCAAGGCACTCTGGGCGGTGTTCAGGGTACCGATGACGTTGTTCAGGACACCTTCGGCGATGTTGTGCTCGACCATGGGCACATGCTTGTAGGCGGCGGCGTGATACACCGTTTCAATGCGCCAGGTCTGCATGATGTCGAGCAACAACGGAGCGTTGCGCACTGAGCCCAGAATCGGCACCAAGCGTACTGAAAGCGACTCGCGGGCAATACGCTGCTCGAGCTCGGAGAGAATGCAGTACAAATTGTATTCACTGTGCTCGAGCAAGAGCAGGGTCACGGGTTCAGCGCTGATGATCTGCCGGCACAGCTCTGAACCGATGGAGCCACCGGCGCCAGTCACCAGTACCGCCTTGCCCTTGATGCAACGCGCCAGCAGGTCTTGCTGGGCAGGTACGGCGTCGCGGCCGAGCAGGTCGGCAATATCAACCTCCTGGATATCATCGACCTGCACCCGGCCACTGGCCAGATCCATGAAGCCAGGTACGCTTCGCACATGCAGGGGGAAGCCCTCGAGAGTACCGAGTATCTCGCGCCGCCGCGCACGGCTGGCCGAAGGAATGGCTAGCAGTACCTCCTGGATTTCGATGGCGTCCATCAACTTGTGGAGATCGGTCGGCCGGTAGACCTGCAGGCCCGAAATGACCCGATCAGCAATATTCGGATCGTCGTCGATGAATGCCACTGGCCTCATCACACGGCCCATGCGCAGGGCCGCGACCAACTGATTACCGGCGGCACCTGCGCCGTAGATCGCCACCTTGGGAAGGCCGTCATCATGCGTGGAGAACAGCACATGTTGGGCAGCGGCGAACCAGTCACCGAGAAAGTACTGACGCATGGCCAGGCGCAATCCACCAATCATGATGAGGCTGAGCCACCAGTAATTGAAGATGATCGAACGCGGCACCACGGTCTGGTGGTTGCTGTACCAGTAGACCACCAGGGTCAGCAGCAGGGATGACAGGCTCACGGCCTTGATGATGGCAATTAGGGCATCATTGCCAAAATAACGCATGACCGCCCGGTACATGCCGAAACGAATGAACAGTGGGATGGCTACCAGAGGACCGGCAATGAACAACCAGGTGTGATGGACCACCGGATTGACCATGTCATCGATGCCCAGGCGCACGATGAACGCCAGCCACAACGCGAGCCAGACCAGCACGATATCCACGGCCACCTGAATCAGGCGCTTGCGCCCGCGCGGCAGGCCTAGCAGGTAAGTCCTGAACGTTCCCATAGCTCCGTCAAACATCACGTTCGTTCCTTAAAAGTCTATTGCAAAGGTAGCTGCGATCCGCGTGCGGCGCACTCCCTTAGGCGGTGATGTTACTGCGCTTCCGGCGTGCCCGCGTCGAACTTGATCGCCAAGGCCAGCAATGGCAAATAGGCCACCAGCACGCCGATCAGGCCATCGAGGCCCAGGTATGCAACTGCCCAGGCCAGCGGTAGCAACCACAGAAGATTGATCCCCAGCACCGCCAGGGTTACCGGCAGGTGTCGGCCATAGCGCCGCGAGGCATACTGATAGGCGTGGGTGCGATGGGCTTCGTAAACCTTCTGACCACGGCGCAGGCGCTGTACCAGGGTCAACGTGGCATCGACGATAAACACGCCCATCAGGATCAGCCACGACCAGAACAGCTGGCTATCAGCCCACGCCGCTTGCAGAGACAGCACGGCGAGACTGAAACCGAGGAAACCACTGCCGGCATCGCCCATGAAAATCTTTGCGGGCGGGAAATTCCAGAACAGGAAGCCTGCAACCGCTACGCCCAGCGAGAGCACCGGCCAGACCAGTTCGGCATGCCCACTTTGAAGATAGATGGCGCCCATGCCCAGGGCGGCACACATCGCCTGAACACTGGCCAGGCCGTCGATGCCATCCATGAAGTTGTACAGGTTGAGCATCCACACCAGGTACAAGGCCGCCAGGATCACGCCCAGCCAGCCAAGATCAAGGTGCATCCCGAACACCTGCAGCGGGGGAACCCCCCCTAACCAGAACAAGGCCCAGATGGCTGCAACAAAGTGCCCAAGCAATCGCCAGCGCGCAGCGATATGGCCATGATCGTCCATGAAGCCGATAACCGCTACCAGACCTCCCGCGCCCGCCAACGCGGCCATCACCGCCAGTGAAATACTGCCTGACCACCAGGCGATCGGCAGCCCCACAAGAAAACTCAGGACGATCGCCACCCCGCCCCCCCGGGGCGTCGGAACCGTGTGAGAACTGCGCGCATTGGGCACATCTATCAGGCTACGGCTTAAGGCATAACGGCGCAAAAGGCCGGTGATCAACAACGATGCGCCGGCAATCACCGGCACGAGCCACCAAACATTCATACTTCGATCTCGATTGATCTGTCACAAGCCGCAAAAATCATTTGAGGCGGTAGCCTTGGCCGACCGCGATCAGGCTCTGCTGGGCACTGGAGCGAGAAACCCAGCCCAATTCCCGCGCCTTCGCCGCATCGACTTCCAGCGAGCCGCACAACTGGGTATAGAGCGATGTCTTACCCAGTACCGCCAGCCCCAGGCGCAGCAAGATGGGCGGCACTGGCAGGTTGATCACCTTGCGCCCCATGCCTTGTGCGAGCGAGACCACGATGTCCTGGGTCGAGACCGCCTGGGCATCGGCAACCAGGTACAGCTGGTTGGCCGCCCTGGCATGCACGCTGCTGAGCAGGATGAAGCTCACCAGGTCATCCAGCGCGACCATGTTGCGCCGATTGCGTACCCAGCCAAATGGCAGTGGCATCCCACTGGCGACCAGTTTCAGCAGACGCTGGAAATTCCCCGGAGCCTGCGCCGCGTAGACCAGCGGAGGGCGAATGATTACCCACTCCATCGTGTCGCTCCCCAGCAACCGGATCAACCCCTGTTCGGCTTCAAGCTTGGACAGGGCGTAGTCGGCACGGGGTGCCACCGGGCTCGTTTCGCAAAAGGGCTCACCCTGGGTGTGCGATCCATTCACCCCGATCGAGCTCATGAACACAAAACGCCTGACCCCGGCCTCACGCGCCAGGGCTGCCAGGCGCAACGTCGCGTCGCGGTTGACCGCACGAAACTCGGCCAACGGATCCGCTGCATCATCCGCCAACAGGTGCGCCCGCCCAGCGAGGTGCACGACACAATCAACCCCCACCAGTGCCTGGCGCAGTCGATCCTCATCAGCCAGCTCGGCGTGAACCACCTGCAAACCGGGCAGTTCGAAGGCTGAGGAGCGGACCAACGCCACTACCTCGTCGCCACGCGCCACGAGTGCCTGGCAAGTGGCTCGACCAATGAAACCGCTCGCACCGGTCACCAGATACTTCATGGCAGCTCCTTTTCCAGAATCTCATCCAGCCAGCCCTCAAGCCGGTACCGCTGGTAAGTAGCCAGCGCTACATCGACATAAGGCGAATCGAGAAAGCCAACCGGGACAACAGGATCGTCGCGGTCGATCACGCAGATGTTTTGCGCGTGGAAAAAATCGTAGCCGCGCACACTGGCGTTGGTGGTCACCAACTTCTTGCGTGCACCGAGCGTCTCCAGCGTCCGCATGGTCAGGCCGGTCTGCTGCGGGTGCTCGATGTCGAGCACTGCCCGCGAAGAAAAAAACACATGCTGCACATCGGCCTTGGTCAGGGGGTCGAAACGGAACTGGTCCTTTTTCGCACCGCGGAACCCACGGTTGATCAGCCGGTACAGGGAGAATACCCAGGGTGCCTGCAAATACAGGTACCAGTAGGCGTTCACCTCGGCACCGAGCCCCGCTGCGACACGCGACACGATGGCGTAGCGATCGGTGTGCGCCGTACCGATGAAACTGATGTCCCAGCGTGCTGGCGCCTCACCTGCATCCTCGAAACCGGAGGAAAAAAATAACGGCCGGAAGTGAATGCCATGCTGTTGGGAATCCTGCCGATCGAATGTGAAGGCATGGTCGAAGTAGCGCAGGTTGTTCACCACATCCTTGCGGTTGCCAAACGAGTCCCACATGTACAGGAAGAACTTGGCTCGTTTGAAACAGCTGCGCCACTCCTCAAGCACCTCGGACGACAGCGTCTGGCCATTGACCACAAAGACGTAGTCGTAATCTGCCGTGGTGTCGGTATGTTCGCGGTAATAGCGCTGCGCTGCAGCCATCACCCACTGCCGGCGCCAGCGCGTCACAGCCTTGAGGAAGGGCGAGGTGAACGGCCGATCAAGAAGAAAATCGACTTTGGCTCCCCTGCGCTCGATCTCGCCGCGGATCTCCTGCTCGTACCCAAAGAACTGGGGAGCTATGAGCAGGACCTTTTTGTTTGCAAGAGAAAACTTCACGCCGCTTCATTCCGCGTTTTCAGGATTTTCGCCGGGATGCCGCCCACCACACAGTGATCGGCCACCGACATCAGGAGCACGGCATTGGCGGCGACTGTAACACCGTCACCAAGCCGAATGCCGCCCAGTACTTTGGCACCGGCACCCAGCATCACACCGTCACCGAGCACCGGCCTGTGCGCTTCGTCGTAGGTAAAATCAAGGTCGCGTGCACCCACGGTGACGCCCTGGTAGATCACCGCGTTGCTGCCGATGCTGTATGCGCCGATTACCGTGCCATGGGTATGCGGAAAGAACAGACCCGGCCCAATACGGCATGCGACAGCGATCTCGATCCCGAACAGCAGAAAGTTCATCAGGGAAAACACCTTGGCCAAGGGCGATAGCCGATGGCGCTGGCAGGCGTAGGCCAGGCGGTAGAGCAAGACCGGCGCAAAACGGGGAGAAAACATGCCTAGCACGAGCCTGGCCACCGACGCATTCACATCAGCACCCAGCAACGCTCTGTGTCGTCTCGCATCACACAGCAGCAGACCACACAACCCGACTTGATCCGAACTCATGGCAGGCCTCAATTCATCAACTTGCGTTCACGCAGTTCTTGGTTTGCCTTTTCCAGCTGATCCTCGGGAAGTGGCTGGGAGCTGACCCATGCCGCGAAACGCTGCAGGCCGTCAGCCAGCGAAACCTTCGGGGTCACGCCCAGCAGGCTCTGCAGACGACTGATGTCGGCGTAGTTGTGACGGATATCACCAATGCGGAACTGCCCCGTGACGACGACGTTCGGCGACTTGCCGAACGCTCGGGTAAGTTCCTCGGCAACAGCCCGCACCGACGTGGCAACACCGCTGCCGACGTTGATGGCGGCATCGGGTGCCTGGGCGACGGTAAGGGCAGCCAACAGCGCGTCGGTGACGTCCTCCACATGGACGAAGTCGCGGCTTTCCTTGCCATCCTCGAACAGCGGCAGTTCGGAGTCACGGCGGATCTTGGTGGAGAAGATCGACAGGATCCCGGTATACGGGTTATTCAGCGACTGCCGCTCACCGTACACGTTCTGCAGGCGCAGCATCGCGAAGCCGATGCCCATTGACTGGCAGCCAATGCGCACGAGGTCTTCCTGGGCGTATTTGGTCGCCGCGTAAATCGACGCAGGCTGAATCAGGTCGCTCTCTTGGGTCGCCACCAGTTGCAGCGCGACGCCGGTTTGCGGACACACCGGCTCCCATTGCTCCTGCCGCAGCTGCTCAGCACTGCGGGCACCTGGATAGACCCGCGCGCCACTGACAGGATGGACATACGCTCCCTCGCCATAAATGGAGCGGCTGGAGGACAGCACTACACGCGTGACACGATGCGTATTCATTTTACCAAGCACGTCGAACATCAGTGCAGTGCCTTGGCTGTTCACATCGTTGTAGCGAGCAATCTCATACATGGACTGGCCCGTGCCGGTTTCTGCTGCCAAGTGGACGATCGCATCGACATCCAGCAGTGCACGCTCCCAGTCAGTACGACGAGTGACATCGCCGCGGATGAATTCGATGCCGTCGTCCTCGAGCCACTCCAGATTGCGCGCAACGGCGCCATGAATCTGCGGGGAGAGTGAATCCAGCACGCGCACCTGAAAGCCATCGGCCAGCAGCTTCGGAATGAGGTGTGAACCGATAAATCCTGCTCCACCGGTTACAAGCACTGTTTTTGTCATATTCGTCTCCTAGGGTTCAGCATACGCACCCGTCGCCGGTTTTAAATGCGCAGGGACAATTCTATTGATTAAAAAGTCGACGCCTGAGCCTGCAGGCCAGGCAGTAGAACATGACTAGCACAAATTGCATGAGCACGGGCAAAAGGAAAAACATATCATAAAAGATGGAAAAAATTAAGATCTGGAAGGCCACCGCGTAGGCAAATATCCCCCACGGTCGACCTTTAGTCGCCTGGGCGTAGGCCAAGCAACAACAGAACTGTACGAACGCGGCGAGGAAAAATGCCCCCACCACGCCAAAGTCCGAAATGTATCCTGAATAAAACGTCGCCGCATTGAGGTTACCGTCCACGAATACGAACAGGTCGTTACGCTGATCCAACCCCAGCCACAATTTCACTGCACTTGGAAACAGATTATACATGGAGTAACGAAAGTCATACGCCGGCTGCAACGTTTCAACATTGTAGAACAGGTTGCTCATGCCTGAAGTCAAATAAACATAAAACCACAGGAAGCCACTGGGCAGCGCCGAAAAAAACTCCACGTACTCTGGCTTGACCAGATAACCAAAGGGGTTGACCACTTGCCGCAAGTCGCCGACGTAGCCGAACAGGAAAATCGCCACCAGCGCGCTCATCAACAGGGTAACTACTACCCGCACACTCAACCGCCGCAGGACGAAAAAGACCGCCACGATCTGAATGATCGCACTCAACAGGATCCCACGCCCCAGCATCAGTACGGGCCAGCACAGCAGCAACAGAATCATCAGGATGTAGAGCTTGCGCGGCCGCATGAAGTACAGATAGGCCAACACCGTGACCACCTGCAGGTACATCGCGTTCATGATCCCATGGAACGAAGGGATACCAAAATCGGTGTACAAGCGGCCGTCGCCTACATAGTTCCAGTACAGCGGAAAACCGCGCTGGATATACACTTCGAAACAACTACCCAGCAGCCAGAGCCAGAACAGGATACGCGCGTAGGTCTTGGCGCCCTGGCGGTATTCCATGGCTTGCTGCTCACTGATGAGCGCCTTGCGGCGCCCGCCAGCGAGCATCACATAAAACAAAGCAGCACTGAGGATGTTCAGTGCGATCAAACTCAGGCCGATGACATTGACCGGTACCAGGTTGGACGTGGCGCCCAGCAGGTAGAGCAGCAATACGCCACCCCACACCGCTCCGAATACGAAGACTGGATTACCCATGCTCTGAATCCCGTCCGCCTGACTTAACCTGCAATTCGCTTGAGGAAGTATTTAAGCCGGGTGGTCACCCCCGCCAATACGAACCTCGCACCCGGAACATGGCAATTGCACCAGGCCACCCCCTGCAGCAAGCGGTACTTGCCGCTCGCCTGGAAACCCAGCACATCCCTGGACAACCTTAGCGCCAGCGCAGGGTCCGTGCTCAATTGACGAAACGCCTCGCCCGCCACATAACGCGCCTTGGCCTGGCGAATGAACGGCTGCAGGTCGTGGCGCTCAGGATGCTTCTGCTCGAACAGGTCCAGAGCAAACAGCGATTCGGCGAGCAGCTCATAGGTCTGGCGACTGGCACCGCCTGCGTGCTTGCGGTAGCGGGCGAGCACCGCATCCAGCTTGCGCAAGCGACCCTTGAGTGAAATTTCCAGGAAAAACAGCCAGTCACTGACCGTCTTCAGGCGACTGTCGTACCCCCCCTCAGGCAGGGCGCTGCGGCGCAGGACAATGGAGCAACCACCGGGAATCCCGCCTTTAAGCAGGAGATCCTGGCACGTATACACGTCTTCGCGCGGGTGCTGGTTGGTCACGAACAAGGTCTTGTCAGTCGCGGAGTCGAAGATCTCCACGGGGTGATAGCACAGCACGCACTCGGGGTCCGACTCCATCAGTGCGACCTGACGTGAAAGCTTCCCAGGGAGCATGATGTCATCGCCGGCAAACAGCGAAATGTACGTACCGGTACAATGACTCAACGCAAGGTTGCAGTTACGGGTGACGCCCAAGTTGGTCTGATTGTAGATCGCAGTAATTTTCGAGGGGTAGCGCTCGGCATACTGGCGAATAATGGCCTGGGTACCATCGCTCGAAGCGTCGTCGGAAACGACAACCTGCAGATCAGGGTAATCCTGCTGAAGAATCGAATCCAACGCCGCGACGATATAGTTCTCGGCATTATACGTAGGCATCATGACGCTGATCACGGCCATAGGCCCTTACTCCTTAACCCGAACAAGCTGCGCTGTCCAGGTCATTACATTTTAGTGATATAGCGAGAGGCCACAACCGCGCAAAATATAAAGTAAATTACATAATTTACGATAAATGCGTACATGGATCCCACGAGGCCAAATTGTTGCGTCAGCAGCACCACCCAGCCGAAATACATGCACCCAAAGGTCACCTCCGACCAGAAGAAAACCCGGGTCATGGCTTTAGCCAGCATGATGTAAGAGAGCAGAAAGGCGGCGATTTTTATTACATCACCGAGTAACTGCGGAGCATACAGGTATAAGGCGCCGTGAAATTCAGCTGAAAACAAGAGTTCAGTGACCCAGTCACGACACAGGTAGATCAGCAGCGCTGACAGCACCACCAGGGGCATCAGTACGGTGAACCCCTTGCGAATCTCGTCGACAAACAGTCCACGGTCGGTGATCGCCGACAACTTGGGCAAATAGTAGACGCTGATCGCCATGGTGATGAACAACAGGTAGGCCTCGGACACCTTGGACACCGCCTGCCAGTAACCGACATCTTCCCAGGAAAACTCACCGGCCAGATAGTTACGCACGGCAATCTGAACGATGGGCGCAAGCAATGCCGAGGTCAGTGTCATCAAGGAGAAACGCGCCAGGTTGGCAAAGTTGTCACGGTCCACCTGCCAGCCAATATTGCCCCAGCTGAAGTAATCACTGCGTCGGTAGGCGATGAAACTGATGATCAGCAGTGCGGCCTGGGATAGGACGAACGCCAGCAAGACCCCCGGCAACTGGTAGAAATAACCCAGCAGCGCCGGCAGCAGGACACCCACCACCGCACCACAGACATGAATAACGGCGAGCCGCTTGACATCCATCATCCCATTGACAGTGGCGATCACCAGGTTGTGCAGGGCTACGAACATCTGCGCTACCGCCAACACGACAATCAACCACTGGTATTGGTCGCTTTCCAGCAACCAGCCTGCAATCGGCCGACTGAACAGCAGCACCAGCAGGCACATGCCCAGCGAAGCAATCACTGTAAAGCTGAACGCCGTCCGCAGCAGGCTGGCTACCCTCGCATCATCGCCTTTGTATTCGGCGAGATACTTGACCACGCCCGGCCCCACGCCACCACCGGCAAACACCACCAGCAATGCCGTCAGGCTCATGAACTGCCCCAGCTGCGCAACACCTTCCGGCCCGGCGAGCAGCGCCACCAGTTTCATCACGATGAAACCGGAAAGCAGGCGCGCCAGGGTGGCGATTGCAGTGAGGATACTTGTTTTGAAAATGTTCAAACGCACTCGACCAAGGCAATTTGCCGGCCAGGCGAACCTTCTCGCACTGGCCAACAGGACGCAAATCAGGAAAAAGCGTTAACGGCGCAGATGACGGCTTTCACGTCGTCTTCGCTCATCACCGGACTGATCGGCAAGCTCAGCACTTGTTCGTGGATGACCTCCGTCAACGGCAACGTCAACGCAGCATATTCGGCATACGCCTGCTGCTTGTGAGGCGGGATGGGATAATGGATGAGGGTCTGTACACCCTGCTCCTGAAGGAAACGCTGGAGTTCGTCGCGACGCTCACAGCGCACGACGAACAGATGCCATACGTGCGCTTCACCAGCAGTGACCTGGGGCAGCTGGATGAGCGGATTATCAATGCCCTGCAGATAACTGTCGGCAACCTGACGGCGTGCCGCTATCTCTTGGTCCAGGTGCTCGAGCTTGACCCGCAACATCGCGGCCTGGATTTCATCGAGACGGCTGTTCACCCCCTGAAACGCGTTTTCGTACTTGCGGTAACTCCCATAATTACCCAGGCCGCGAACCATTTTGGCCAATTGCGCATCATGGGTCACCATCGCACCCGCATCGCCGAGCGCACCGAGGTTCTTGCCAGGATAGAAACTGAAGCCCGCTGCATGCCCCCATGTTCCCGCCTTGCGACCCTCTATGCTGGCGCCATGAGCCTGCGCAGCATCTTCGAGCACCAGCAGGCCATTGGCCTTGGCCAGGTCCATGATTGCTGGCATTTCGGCCATTTGACCGTAAAGGTGCACGGCCACTACCGCCTTGGTGCGTTCGGTCAGCGCAGCCTGCACGCCTGCGCCAGACAGGTTGTAGGTGCCAGCGTCCGGTTCGACCAGCACGGGTATCAAGCGGTTTTCGGTGATCGCCAGGACACTGGCGATGTAGGTGTTTGCCGGTACGATGACCTCGTCGCCTTCACGCAGCAACCCCAGTTCCTTCCAGGCGCGAAGCGTAAGGGTCAACGCGTCCAGGCCATTGGCCACGCCGACGCAGTGCTCGGCCTGGCAATAGGCGGCAAACTCTTGCTCGAAGGCAGCCAGTTCCTGCCCCCCAATGTACCAACCCGATTCGATGACCCGGGCACAGGCCTCGCGCAACTGCGCAGCGTAGACCCCATTCAGTTTCTTTAGATCGAGGAAGGTAATCAATTTATGTTGATCTCGTAAAAATCCAGAACAATACCGCGGGCGCCAAAATTCTCTTTCTGATTGATCAGCCCGGAATTGAGCACCTTGCCGCCGTCTTCCGTGGATATGCCAAAGCTGAAAAACGTTTCGCGGCGCTCTTCACCCTCGCGAATGCAGTGCTCGATCAACGCATCGAGCGCACCCATATCCTTGCCTTCATCATTGGTGGCCAGGTACTGGGTGTGGGTCACGTGGCCAAAACGGAACAGTACCGCGCCCGCGACCATGCGCTGTTCATGCAGGATCACGTTGAGCTGTATGTTGTCTGGAAACCTCGACTGCAGCAGCTTGAGCTCTTCGGCGCTGTGCACAGGCTGGGCGCCGTGCCGCTGCAGAGCGGTAGCCAACAGGTCATGGAACTGATCCCAGTCCTGCGACACTTCGGCTTTCAGGCCTAGCTTGGCCGCACGCGCGACCAGCCATTTGCGACCCTTGGACATCTTTGGCCGGTTGCCTTGGTAAATGACGCTGGACAGGTCGCGGCGCACCAGATTCGCACCTATGCGCGTAAGCGCATAGAGGTCTTCTTGCGCCCCCTGACTGGCAAAAATGTACGGGATGGATTTGTACAGAATGCGCCTGTAGCCCATTTCACGCGCATGAGCGACGAGCCTATCGAACACTGCCAGCACGCTATCAGCCCGAACCTTGGGGCCGAATATCAAGCCGCCGAATGTCAGCCCACCATGACTGCTCAGCACATCGCCATGGCGCGAGGCCGGCAGGACGGCGAGCAGGTCGTCCTCGTCGTAAAACAGGAGTGAAGCATCCTCGAAACGGTCGGCGTGGTACTCCATGAAGTCACGCTTGAAGAAAAACAGAGGCGTGCGCGACGCACCCACCCATTGATCCCAGACATCACGATGCTCAGCACTGTAGGCAACGCACTTCATGCTTCAAGCAACTCCGCCACACCGAAGCCCTCGGCACCCATGTTGTTGCCGTTGTAGAAACAGAACGTGCGATGTCCGGCCGTCACCAACCGCGGGTAACACAGGTGGCGGTCATCAAAGCCTTGCTCACCCAGGCTCAAGCCAAACGACGCGTCGCGACGCTGCCACTGGACACCGTCCGTTGAATAGGCCACACCGGGGAAGTAATCCTCACCACTGGTGCCACCTTTGGTATAGAACATCATGTAACCGTCTGCCGTCTTGTAGACAGAGGGTCTGCCGATACGGTACTCATCCCCTTCCACATCGACGCACAGCACCCCGTTCGCAGGGAATGCTTTGCCATCGGCGGATTGCGCATACCAGATGTTGTATTTTGGATAGGGCACGCCGTTGATCATCTGCCAGTCATCGCCAACCGCATACCAGATCTTCCATACACCTTCCTCGAACAGCACCGTGTGCACCGCGCGAATAGTGTTGCCTTCGATCGAGCGATCGAGCACCGGCGCTTCGCTGACGCGCTGGAATGTCTCCCCACCGTCAGTGCTTTCGGCAAGGCCGGTGAATGCCAGAAACTTAGCGCGCTTCACCAACTGGAACCCCACGTAATACATCCGCAGGCGGTCTCCGTCGCGCACGACGTCGCCGAGAATGACGCCATTGTCATCGAAACAACCATCGCGCCCGCGATCCAGTACCGGCGCGGCGGATACACCAATTACCTGGGTTGGGTCCCGGCTATCGACATCGACATAGCCAATCCGGCTGATCCCTTCATCATCCCGAAAGCCCGCGTAGACGCGAATGACGTTATCGTTCAGAAGAAACGGCGTAGGCGTGAGGGCAGAGTTACGCCGCCAGGCCACCGTGCCATCCTGGGTAAACACCAGCCCTAGCTTTTTCCAGTTCATGCAACTTCCTAAAATTTGACCTTGAGGGCGCTTTTCTTCGGCAGCTCTTGGGCGGGCGCGCCGTAGTAGATACGCTCCGGCTCCTGAAGGTGCTTGTTGACCAGCGATCCGGAGGCGATGACGCAGTCACGCGCCACGTTGATGCGATCATTGATGGTAGCGTTCACACCAATGAACGTGGAATTACCGATCCTGCAGTAGCCTGAAACAACCACATGGGAGGACAGGAAGCAGTTGTCTTCAATGACACTGCGATGGCCAATGTGATTGCCACTCCAGAGGATCACGTTATTACCGATTTCAACAAATGGTTGCACGGTGTTGTGTTCGAAGATGAAGCAATTGTCGCCGATCTTGGCGTTTCGCCAGACGAACGCACGGGAGCTGATATAGGTGGCGCAGGTATAGCCTTTTTCTTTGACAGCCTCATACAAGCGCGTCCTGAGCCGGTTCAGCCCCGACGCTGGGATCGCCACGAAGGCCTCGTGCTGATGCACAGCGAATGACGCCTCGAGTTCTTCAAACGGCACGATAGGTAGCTCATACAGGGAGGTCTCCCGGAGGTACTCTCGCTCAACCGCAAACCCGACAACCTCATAGCTTGAGTCGTAGGTGAAATACTCGTAGGCAATCATCGCCAACTCACCCGCCCCGACAATGACCAGCTTTTTATTTTTTTCCATTTGCTACTTCCCCCAGGAATGTCTGGTAGTCACGAATGTAGTCGGTCTCATCGTAATGGGCGTTGGCGAGCACCAGAAGTACACAGTCCTCACTGAAATCATGCATTTCGCGCCAAATAAGATTTCTGATCAGCACCCCTTTGTCCGGCGAGTCCAGCCACACGTCCTGACGCACGGTGCCATCATCGAGCGTCATGCGGCATTTACCGGAAACACAAATAGCCAGTTGCTGCAAATCTCTGTGGGCGTGGAACCCGCGGCTGACATCGCTTTGCGTAGCGAAAATGTAGTACACCCGCTTCACATCGAACGGGATGCTGCCAGCGCTTTCAAGCGCGATCAGGCTACCGCGCTCGTCACCGATAACCCGGAACCCATACGTTTCCACGTCCGAGTTGGCGGCTGGCACCTCTACCCCAGGGAACCCCTTGAACGGTGCAGCGTCTCGGTCCTTTTCGCTGATGATCCGCCCCCCGACGTCGGGCCAGTCGATGGCCAGGTCCGGATCATCCCAGGCCAGGCTGCCCTCGTGCTCCTTGCTGTAGACATTGGTGCTCTTGTAGAGGAACTGAGTGTCATCCTCCAGCGCGATGAAACCATGGGCAAAGCCTTCGGGAATCCACATCATGCGGCCGTTATGGGCACTGAGAGTCTCTCCAACCCATTGCCCGTACGTAGGCGAACCCTTGCGGATATCAACAGCAACGTCCCAAGCAGCGCCTTTGATCACCCGGACCAGCTTGCCCTGAGCACGCGGCTCCAGCTGAAAATGCAGCCCCCGCAATACCCCTTTGCGTGAGCTGGAATGATTGTCTTGCAAAAATGGGCGCGGAAGCGGCAAACCCAGCCCACGCAAAGCGGCGTGGAAAGCGGGCTCGTTGAAACTCTCCATGAACCAGCCACGGTCGTCTTCATACACAGTCGGTTCAATGACGACGACATCGGGGATTCGGGTTTGTACAAGTTTCAAAAAAATCGCTCCTTCCAGCGTTGTTAACATCTGTCATGTTGAAGCTTGCACCGCTCTATCGAAGGTGCAGATCCTCAATCGCAACCGGTGTCAGGGAGAGTCAAGAGGCTCTCTTGACGCCTCTACCCATAGCGTCTGACGGCAGGCAGCGGGTACAGCCCCCCTCGCTTGCCAGCGCCGGCGCCCAAAAACCACCGTCTACATGACCGACATCCGAAATGACCCTCAATTTTGCTACGATCCCGCTGCAATGCAAGCGCGAATGCATTGCCTATTGAAGTCGAGCGGGCGAATCACGTAGCAACAGGGTACGCACGCAGGCGATCAACACGCCAAGCAGCAAGCCAAAAATCGCCCCCAGGGTGATGATGATGGCTTTTTTAGGCTTGATCGGAGCATCTGGCATCTGAATCGCCCCGTCTTGGCGATACACATCGATCGACTGCGGGTCGACATGCAGCGTCCGATAAAACTCCAGTTGTTCTTGCCATTCACGCAGATCGTCCACAAAGGGATCATCAGACGTGCGCTGGCGCAGGTTCTCGATCTCTGCCTCAAGCGCCTTCGAGCCGCGCATGTAAGCCAGTGAGCCGGTCATGCCCGCGGTGATTTCGGTCGATATCGAATTGGAAATAATAGGCGGACGCTCCAGCCCAATCGACTTGGCAACCCTCAACGCCTCATTCAACTGTGCAATACGGTCTTCCCGCTGCTTCTGCGCTGACTTGCGCGCTTCCGAGATCTGCTGCTGTAGATTACCGACCTTGATTGTTGCATCAGCCCTGACGTTACCGATGATCTCGAGCTTGGCACGCTCACTGGCGATCTTCAGGTATTCATCCACCCAGCCAGCGGCCACTTCAGGGTCATTGAGAAGCACAGACACAGATGAACGCCCAACCCCATCCTTCGCAACGGTGGCAACAACCTGAGTATTGAAGCGCACATAGAGATCATCCCGCGAGCCATTACGGGCACCCTGAACATACGGCAGGTACTGCTCTCGGAAAAACTGACGACGTAATGATTCGGAAGTCAGGTTAGAAAGATACACCTCATACACATCCTTGGCGGACAGTAGCTTCAATCCTCCTTCCCCACCCCGCCCGTAATTCAGGTTGACGATTTCGTTGTTGGTGGGTGGCTGGATGAAAGCCTTGGCCTCATATACCGGAGTGGCAAGGAGCGCGTAGCTGACAGCGACGGCGACAGCCAGCGCCGTCACGATGAAGACCAGCAACTTCTGCCTCCATATACCCCTGATCAGAACCAGCAGATCAACCTCATCACTACTCAGACGCCCGGTCTCATTACGCATTTATTCTTGTTTCCCTCGAGTCAGTCGAACTGCATCCACTCCCCGGCTGCCAATGCCGAGCTCAAAAAGGGGATTGCACCCTCGCCTCAAGCGTAGCGGCAATCCGTGAGTGTGCCTGCCCAGATTTGCACATTCGCATTAACCAATAGTAGAGATAGCCGAGATGAGCAAGCTCCCACGTTCGGCGGCTACCCACCCTAACTTCGTCGACGGGTCATGCAATTGTGACACCGCTTACAACCGCCCATTCTGGATGTCGTTTACGGAGCGCGTCGGCTAGCACCCGCTTCGCCCCAGCCTCCCCATGCACCAACACCACCCGCTTCGCAGGACTCTTCCCCCCCATCGCAAACCCCACCAACCCCGCCTGATCCGCATGCCCCGAATAGCCACCCAAAGTCACCACCTTGGCCCGCAGCACATACCGCTCCCCCCACACATCAACCCCCACATCCCCCTGCATCCCCTCACAAGCCTGAATCCGCGCCCCCGGCGTACCCCTCACCTGATACCCGACAAACAGCACCTCATGCCGCGCATCCCCGAGCATGGCCTTCAGGTAGTTCACGATCCGCCCACCCGAACACATCCCATTGCCGGCAATGACAATCGCCGGCCTCCCCGTACTCCTCAAGTAGTTCACCACCCGCTCATGCTGCGCATGGCTATCAATGCTTACCAACTGCCCAAACCCCAGCGGATCACGCCCAGCCCCCAACCGCTGCCTCGCCTCGTCACTCCAGAATTCATGCAACTCGCGATACACCTGGGTAATCCGCTGGGCAAGCGGCGAGTCGAGAATGATCGGTAGCTGCCCCCAGTCGACCGGGTCCTCGCCCGCGCCAACGCGCAGCGCCTTGCGGTGCAAAATGTCTTCGAGTTCGTAGAGCAGCTCTTGGGTGCGCCCCAGGCTGAAGGCCGGTATCAGGATCGTGCCGTTGTCGGCGAGCGCGCGGTCGATGGCCGCCTCCAGCTGCGACTGGCGCTGACTGCGGTCGGGATGTAGTCGATCACCGTAAGTGCTCTCGAGCACCAGCAGGTCCGCCCGCACCGGGGGCTCGACGGGACGCAGCAGCGAGCCGGCAGGCGCGCCCAGGTCACCGGAGAAGACGACGCGCGTAGCGACAGCGCCCACGGGCGAGACATCACACTCGATGTACGCAGAGCCCAACAAATGGCCGGCGCGCCGCAGGCGGATGCGACACTGCAGGTCAACCCGCTCGACCAGGCAGTGCCATCGGTCAAAGGAGATGGGGGTGATCAGGCGGTGCAGACGCTCGAGAAAACTTGCGACGTGCTCAGGCTCGCTGCTGATGCCAAGCCTGAAGGCATCTTCGAGGACCAGGGGCAACAGTTTGGCGGAGGGCTTGCTGCAGAAGATCGGGCCTTGGTAACCGGCGGCGAGCAGTGCAGGGATGCGGCCGACGTGGTCGAGGTGGACGTGGGTGACGATCAGCGCGCAGATGCCGCCGATGTCGAAGCCCAAGGGCGTTGACGGGGCTTCTGGCGGAGCGTCCGCGCCTTGCTCGAGGCCGCAATCGACCAGCAGGCTGGTGGCGCTATCGAGATGCAGACGGTGGCAGGAACCGGTGACACCGCGGGTGCCTCCGTGGTGCGACAGAACGGGATAGTCCATGCGGAGCACACCTGACGGGTCGACGAGGAAGCCCCGAATTACCTCATGTATTCAGGTGCACCTCTAGTCAGGCATGTTCGATCAAGCTTGTAGGATTAGTCCTAACCTTCCGCCAGCACGGCTTGGCGGGTGGTCGCGCGGATCTTGCGCTTGCTGCGCATCACGCCGTAGGCGCCGAGCAAGGGGCCGACGGCCAGGCCAACGACCAGGGCTGCGATCACCGGCACTGCGACGGGTACCGCCGGGGCTGACCAGCCCAACAGGTTGAGTGCGACGGCTTGCTGGTTCTCCAACACGAAGAACAGCACCACCGCGGCGAGCAGCAGGACGAACAGCACCGCCAGGGCGCGCTTGAGGTTACGCATCGGAGTGATCCTTCCGTTGTTCAGGTGTGGGCCTCATGCTCTTCTTCATTGACCCGGTCGCGCAACTCCTTGCCCGGTTTGAAGTGCGGCACGAACTTGCCTTCGAGGCTCACCGACTGGCCGGTCTTGGGGTTGCGGCCGACGCGAGGCGCACGATAATGCAGCGAGAAGCTGCCAAAACCGCGGATCTCGATGCGATCGCCGGTGGCCAGGCATTGGGCCATCTGCTCAAGCATGGTCTTGATGGCCAGCTCCACGTCCTTGGACGAGAGCAGCCCCTGATGGGTGACAATACGTTCGATCAGCTCCGACTTCGTCATATTTTTCCCTTCGTTATCAAGCAGCTAGATCATTGCTTAACCAGTTTGTAGCACGCTCTGGGAGATTTGAACAGGGCGCTTCTTGACTTAATAAAAAAATTCAAGATTGGTGCAGAGGGAATGGGGGCTGTGCGCGGGTTTGGGGCGGGGGTTTACGCGGGGGGAATGCGATATCCGATCTGAGGCCATCGCGGGCAAGCCCGCTCCTACGCGGACCCATAAAATGCAGATAATAAAAAAGGGCGACCTAAGTCGCCCTTTTTCTACCGATCAAACAGAACTCAGTTCTGCTTGGCCATTGCTTCGCGCAGCAGCGCAGCCATGGTGGTGTCGGCAGCAGCTTCTGGAGCCTGTTTCAGGCTCTGGATAGCTTCACGCTCTTCAGCGTCGTCTTTCGATTTGATCGACAGGCTGATCACGCGCGACTTACGGTCAACGCTGATGATCTTGGCTTCGATCTCTTCGCCTTCCTTCAGGACGTTACGCGCGTCTTCAACGCGGTCACGGCTGATTTCGGAAGCTTTCAGAGTGGCTTCGATGTCGTCGGCCAGGGTGATGATGGCGCCTTTGGCGTCAACTTCTTTCACGATGCCCTTGACGATAGCGCCCTTGTCATTGACAGCAACGAAGTTGGAGAACGGATCGTCTTCCAGCTGCTTGATGCCCAAGGAGATGCGCTCGCGCTCTGGGTCGACCGACAGGATGACGGTTTCCAGCTCGTCGCCCTTCTTGAAACGACGTACGGCTTCTTCGCCGGTTTCGTTCCAGGAGATGTCGGACAGGTGAACCAGGCCGTCGATGCCGCCGTCCAGACCGATGAAGATACCGAAGTCGGTGATCGACTTGATGGTACCGGTGATCTTGTCACCCTTGTTGAACTGGCCGGAGAAGTCTTCCCATGGGTTGGACTTGCACTGCTTGATGCCCAGGGAGATACGACGACGCTCTTCGTCGATGTCCAGAACCATGACTTCCACTTCGTCGCCAACCTGAACGACTTTCGACGGGTGGATGTTCTTGTTGGTCCAGTCCATTTCAGAAACGTGTACCAGACCTTCAACGCCTTCTTCCAGCTCAGCGAAGCAGCCGTAGTCGGTCAGGTTGGTAACGCGAGCCTGTACGCGAGTCCCTTCTGGGTAGCGTGCAGTGATAGCAACCCACGGATCTTCGCCCATCTGCTTCAGACCCAGGGAAACGCGATTGCGCTCACGGTCGAACTTCAGGACGCGAACATCAACTTCGTCACCAACGTTGACGATTTCCGACGGGTGCTTGATACGCTTCCAAGCCATGTCGGTGATGTGCAGCAGGCCGTCGATGCCGCCCAGGTCCACGAAGGCGCCGTAGTCGGTGAGGTTCTTGACGATACCTTTGACTTGCTGGCCTTCTTGCAGAGTTTCGAGCAGAGCTTCACGCTCGGCGCTGTTCTCGGCTTCCAGGACGCTGCGACGCGAAACAACGACGTTGTTGCGCTTCTGGTCCAGCTTGATGACCTTGAATTCCAGCTCTTTGCCTTCGAGGTGGGTGGTGTCGCGCACTGGGCGGACATCAACCAACGAACCTGGCAGGAACGCACGGATACCGTTAACGTCGACAGTGAAGCCGCCTTTAACCTTACCGTTGATAACGCCCTTGACAACTTCTTCGGCGGCGAAAGCTGCTTCCAGAACAATCCAGCACTCGGCGCGCTTGGCTTTTTCACGGGACAGTTTGGTTTCGCCAAAGCCGTCTTCGACCGCGTCCAGCGCAACGTGAACTTCGTCACCGACCTTGATGGTCAGCTCGCCAGCTTCGTTGTAGAACTGCTCGAGCGGGATGACGCCCTCGGACTTCAGGCCAGCGTGTACGGTAACCCAGTCGCCGTCGATGTCGACAACGATACCGGTGATGATCGCACCCGGCTGAAGATTGAGGGTTTTCAGGCTTTCTTCAAAGAGTTCTGCAAAGCTTTCGCTCATTTTAATTCCTGTAGATTTGGGCGAAACAGACGCCCGTAGCCACATTCCAGACAATGTGGGTTTCGTTATGTAAAGGAGTGCAAGCAGGACGTTGACTGGTGCCCCTGCTTACCTTCCTGTCATCAAATGAGATCGCGAAGGGCGAGCTCACTTCTGATGCGTTGCAACACCTGCTCGATGGACAACTCGGTAGAGTCCAGCTGAATCGCATCGGCCGCCGGCTTGAGCGGGGCCACTGCACGCTGGGTGTCACGCTCATCGCGTGCACGTATCTCATCCAGGAGACTCGCCAGACTAACATCTTCGCCCTTGCCCTTCAACTGCAAATAGCGGCGTCGGGCACGCTCCTCCGCGCTGGCGGTGAGGAACACTTTCAAGGGTGCGTCAGGGAACACCACGGTGCCCATGTCACGGCCATCGGCGATAAGCCCGGGGGCTTCGCGGAAGGCCCGCTGACGCTGCAGCAAGGCTTCGCGCACGGCGGGCAGCGAGGCGACCATCGAGGCGCCGGCGCCGACCGTCTCGGTGCGGATGACATTGCTGACGTCCTCACCCTCGAGGATGATCTGTTGAAGCTTACCGGGCTCGGCCGCGATGAACTGTACATCCAGATGGGCGGCCAGCGCCTTGAGCAGCTCTTCGTTGGTCAGGTCGACGCCGTGGTTGGAGGCGTTGAACGCCAGCAACCGGTACAGCGCGCCGGAGTCCAGCAGGCGCCAGCCGAGCTCGCGGGCGATCAGGCCGGCTACCGTGCCCTTGCCCGAGCCGCTCGGCCCGTCGATGGTGATGACGGGGGCGTGCAGGTTCACGATTTACCCTCTTCGGCAACGCGGATGCCGACTTCGGCGCACAGCGCGAGGAAGTTCGGGAACGAGGTGGCGACGTTGGCGCAGTCGTGGATGCGGACCGGCGCCGTGGCGCGCAGCGAGGCGATGCTGAAGGCCATGGCGATACGGTGGTCGCCGTGACCGTGCACTTCACCGCCGCCGATCGGGCCGCCGTCGATGATGATGCCGTCCGGGGTTGGCTCGCACTTCACGCCCAGGGTGATCAGGCCGTCGGCCATGACCTGGATGCGGTCGGATTCCTTGACCCGCAGCTCTTCGGCGCCACGCAGGATGGTGCGCCCTTCGGCACACGCAGCCGCCACGAACAGCACCGGGAATTCGTCGATCGCCAGCGGTACCAGCTCTTCAGGGATCTCGATGCCTTTGAGCTTGGCGCCGCGCACACGCAGGTCAGCCACCGGCTCGCCGCCGACTTCACGCTGGTTTTCCAGGGTGATGTCGCCGCCCATCAGGCGCAGGATGTCGATCACGCCGGTACGGGTCGGGTTGATGCCGACGTGTTCGAGGACCAGCTCCGAACCTTCGGCGATCGACGCGGCCACCAGGAAGAACGCAGCAGAAGAGATGTCTGCCGGCACTTCGATACGGGTCGCGCTGAGCTTGCCGCCCGCTTGCAGCGAGGCGACCGGGCCGTTGGACTCGACGGCGTAGCCGAAGCCACGGAGCATGCGCTCGGTGTGGTCGCGGGTCGGCGCGGGCTCGGTCACGGTGGTGACGCCTTCGGCGTACAGGCCGGCCAGCAGCAGGCACGACTTGACCTGAGCGCTGGCCATCGGCAGCGTGTAGGTCAGGGCCTTGAGCTTTTGCCCACCGCGAATGGTCAGCGGCGGACGGCCGTCCGGGCCGGTCTCGACCACGGCGCCCATCTCGCGCAGGGGGTTGGCCACGCGGCCCATCGGGCGCTTGGACAGCGAGGCGTCGCCGGTCATGGTGACGTCGAACGGCTGGCCTGCCAGCAGGCCCGACAGCAGGCGCATCGAGGTGCCGGAGTTGCCGACGTAGATCGGCCCCGGTGGCGGCTTGAGGCCGTGCAGGCCGACACCATGAATGGTGACCTTGCCATGGTTCGGGCCTTCGATGACCACACCCATGTCGCGGAAGGCCTGCAAGGTCGCCAGGGCGTCCTCGCCTTCGAGGAAGCCTTCGACTTCAGTGGTGCCTTCGGCCAGCGAGCCGAGCATGATCGAGCGATGGGAAATCGATTTGTCGCCTGGAACGCGGATCCGTCCGGACACGCGGCCACCAGGTTGGGCCAGGAAAATCAGATCGTTGGCGTTCATAGCGTCCACATAGGCCCGGCGGGCCAGGATTTTACTGAAATGCTCGCGGGCAACCCGAGCGCGGGTGAATACCCCGAGCAACTGGTGCCCATCCCCTGCATCGACCGCGTCGCGCAAGGCGTCGAGGTCGCTGCGAAATGTGTCTAGCGTGCGCAGGACCGCCTCGCGGTTGGCGAGGAAGATGTCGTGCCACATGATCGGGTCGCTGCCGGCGATTCTCGTGAAATCGCGGAAGCCTCCCGCAGCGTACCGGAAGATTTCGAGGTTTTCATTGCGCTTGGCCAGCGAATCGACCAGGCCGAAGGCCAGCAGGTGCGGCAGGTGACTGGTGGCGGCCAGGACTTCGTCATGGCGTTCGACGGTCATGTGCTCGACATCGGCGTCCAGCGCGCGCCACAGGCGGTCGACCAGCGCCAGTGCGGCGGGGTCGGTCTCGGCCAATGGCGTGAGGATGACTTTGTGCCGGCGGAACAGCGCGGCATTGGAGGCTTCTACCCCGCTCTGCTCGGAGCCGGCGATGGGGTGGCCGGGGACGAAGCGCGGCAGGCGCCCGGCGAACACTTCGCGGGCGGCGCGCACGACGTTGCACTTGGCGCTGCCGACGTCGGTGATCACGGCATTGCCGAGGTCGAGTTGGGCCAGGCGCGCGAGGACTTTTTCCATGGCCAGGATCGGCACGGCCAGCTGGATCACGTCGGCGCCGACGCAGGCGGCGGCGAGGTCTTCTTCGCAGCGATCGACCACGCCGAGGGCCACGGCCTGTTTGCGCGATGGGGCATCGAGGTCGACGCCGACCACTTCGCGGCACAGGCCGCTTTCACGCAGGCCTTTGGCGAACGAGCCGCCGATCAGGCCGAGGCCGACGACGACCAGGCGGCCGATAATCGGCGCGGATTTGTTTGCTACCACATCAACCACGAGTGCGAACCCTGTACAGAACGGCAATGACATGCCGGATCAAACCATGCTGGTCTGTGAAACTGCCTGGGGGCGCTACGCACCCCATCGCGGGCAAGCCCGCTCCTACAGGGGTCGCGGTGACCTTATAGGAGCGGGCTTGCCCGCTCCTACAGGGGGCGCGATGACCGTGTAGGAGCGGGCTTGCCCGCGAAGGGCTGCGCAGCAGCCCCAATGGCGCACAGGCCAGCCTCAACCTCAGAGTACCGCCTTCGGATACGAGCCCAGCACTTTCAGCGCAACGGCGTCCTGGCTGATCTTCTCCAGCACCGCCTTGATCAGCGGATCACGGTGATGGCCGACGAAGTCGATGAAGAACACATACGTCCACTTCCCGCTACGCGAAGGACGCGTCTCGATCCGGGTCAGGTCGATGCCATTGTCATGGAACGGCACCAGCAGCTCATGCAGCGCACCCGGCTTGTTGCTCATCGAAACGATGATCGAGGTCTTGTCGTCGCCGGTCGGCGGCACTTCCTGGCTGCCGATCATCAGGAAGCGCGTGGAGTTGTCCGGGCGGTCCTCGATTTTTTCGGCCAGGCGGGTCAAACCGTACAGGCTGGCCGCCATGTCACCGGCGATCGCCGCCGAGTTCCACTCACTCTTGACCCGCTTGGCCGCCTCGGCGTTGCTCGCAACCGCCACGCGCTCGACGTTCGGGTAATGCGCGTCCAGCCACTTGCGGCACTGGGCCAGCGACTGGGCGTGGGAATAGATGCGGGTAATGCTGTCGGTCTTGGTGCTCTCGCCCACCAGCAGGTGGTGGTGGATGCGCAGCTCGACTTCACCGCAGATCACCATGTCGTGCTCGAGGAAGCTGTCGAGGGTGTGGTTGACCGCACCTTCAGTGGAGTTTTCCACCGGCACCACGCCAAAGTTGACCGCACCGGCGGCCACTTCGCGGAACACTTCGTCGATCGCCGCCATCGGGCGGCTGATCACGGCGTGACCAAAGTGCTTCATCGCCGCGGCCTGGGTGAAGGTCCCCTCCGGGCCGAGGTAAGCGACTTTGAGCGGCTGCTCCAGGGCCAGGCACGACGACATGATTTCGCGGAACAAGCGCGCCATCTCTTCGTTGCCCAGCGGGCCTTTGTTGCGATCCATGACGCGCTTGAGCACGGCAGCTTCACGCTCAGGGCGGTAGAACACTGGCACCTCGCCCTCGGCGAGCGAGGCCATCTTGACCCGAGCGACTTCCTGGGCGCAGCGGGCGCGGTCGCTGATCAGCTCGAGGATCTTCTCGTCGAGGCTGTCGATGCGGACGCGCAGGGCCTTGAGTTCCTGGTCGGACATCAAGCGTGCTCCTTCTCGAATTCAGCCATGTAGCCGACCAGCGCTTCGACCGCATCCAGCCCCAGGGCGTTGTAGATCGAGGCGCGCATGCCACCCACCGAGCGATGGCCCTTGAGGTTGAGCAGGCCACGGGCGTCGGCACCGGCCAGGAAGGCCTTGTCCAGGCGCTCGTCGGCCAGGCGGAACGGCACGTTCATCCACGAACGGGCGTTGACGCTGATCGGGTTGGTGTAGAACTCGCTGGCGTCGATAAACCCGTACAGGCGCTCTTTCTTGGCGCGGTTGCGCTGCTCCATGGCCTCGACGCCACCCTGCTCCTTGAGCCACTCGAAGACCAGGCCCGAGAGGTACCAGGAATAGGTGGCCGGAGTGTTGTACATCGAGCCGTTGTCGGCCGAGACCTTGTAGTCGAGCATGGTCGGGCAGCTGCTGCGCGCGCGACCGAGCAGGTCTTCACGCACGATCACCACCACCAGGCCGCTCGGGCCGATGTTCTTCTGCGCGCCGGCGTAGATCAGGCCGTACTGCGAGACGTCGATCGGACGCGAGAGAATGTCGGACGACATGTCGACGACCAGCGGTACGTCACCGGTCTCAGGGACCCAGTCGAACTGCAGGCCGCCGATGGTTTCGTTGGAAGCGTAGTGGACGTAGGCGGCGTTCTTGGTCAGGTTCCAGTCGTTCTGGCCTGGGATGGCCAGGTAATCGAACGGCTTGGCGCTGGCGGCGACATTGATGTTGCCGAAGCGACGCGCTTCTTCGATGGCTTTTTTCGACCAGATACCGGTTTCGACGTAGTCGGCCGTGCCGGTTTCCGGCAGCAAGTTCAGCGGGATCTCGGCGAACTGCTGGCTGGCACCGCCCTGCAGGAACAGGACTTTGTAATTGGAGGGGACGGACAGCAGGTCACGCAGGTCCTGCTCGGCCTTTTCAGCGATGGCCACGTAGTCGTCGCTGCGATGGCTCATCTCCATCACCGACAGACCCTTGCCGTGCCAGTCCAGCATTTCGGCCTGGGCACGCTGCAGGACAGCTTCAGGAAGCGCAGCAGGGCCTGCGCAGAAGTTAAAGGCTCGTTTGCTCACATCCACTCTCGCTCTGCTCTGATCAGTAAGCGGGGCGACCATGGTCGCCCCGCCCGGGTTGTTGCGCTGTGTTATTCCTGAGGCGCCTCTTCGGCGGCGCCGGCGTCGTCATCCGCCGCGTCCAGCGCGTCGAGCTCGACGCCCTCCTCGCCCTCGATCAGTTCATCGAGGTCTTCGGACGGCTCCTGAATCCGCTCCAGGCCTACCAGGGTCTCGTCGCTCGCCAGCTTGATGAGGGTCACGCCCTGCGTGTTACGGCCCAGGCTGGAGACCTCACCGACGCGGGTGCGGACCAAGGTGCCCTGGTCGGAGATGAGCATGATCTCTTCGCCTTCCTGAACCTGGATCGCGCCGACCAACAGGCCGTTACGGCCCTTGGTACCCATGGCGATGACGCCCTGGCCACCACGCCCGCGACGCGGGAACTTGGACAGCGGGGTGCGCTTGCCGAAGCCACGCTCGGAGGCGGTGAGGATCTGCGCGCCGGACTCGGGGATCAGCATGGAGATGATCCGCTGACCTTTGCCCAGTTTCATGCCACGCACGCCACGGGCGGTACGGCCCATTTCACGGACCACGCTCTCGGCGAAGCGGATGACCTTGCCGGCGTCGGAGAACATCATGACTTCCTTGGCGCCGTCGGTGATGGCCGCGGCGATCAGGGTGTCACCCTCTTTGAGCTTCAGGGCGATCAGGCCGCTGGTGCGCGGACGGGCGAACTGAGCCAGCGGGGTCTTCTTGACGGTACCCGAAGCGGTTGCCATGAAGATGTACGCGCCCGTCGGATCGGCAGCCCATTCCGGGGTGTCGCCGTCTTCTTCGTCGATTTCTTCGGGCTCGATCACTTCGCCTTCGAGCACGGTGTCGTCGCCGTCTTCCAGCTCTTCATCGGCACCGGCGCTCTGTTGCAGCGCTTCGAGGTCGATCTGCAGCATCGCGGTGATGCCTTCGCCTTCTTCCAGCGGCAGCAGGTTGACCAGCGGACGGCCACGGGCAGCACGCGAGGCTTCCGGGATGTCGTAGGTCTTCAGCCAGTACACCTTGCCCTTGCTGGAGAACAGCAGCAGGGTGGCGTGGCTGTTGGCGACCAGCAGGTGTTCGATGTAGTCCTCGTCCTTGACACCGGTCGCAGACTTGCCCTTGCCGCCACGGCGCTGGGCCTGGTACGCGGTCAACGGTTGGGTCTTGGCATAGCCGCCGTGGGAGATGGTCACCACGCGCTCTTCTTCCGGGATCATGTCGCCGTAGCTGAGGTCGTGGCGGGCATCGAGGATCTCGGTGCGGCGCACGTCGCCGTATTCGGCGCGGATCGCTTCGAGCTCTTCGCGGATCACTTCCATCAGGCGCTCGGCGCTGCTGAGGATGCGGATCAGCTCGCCGATCTGCTCGAGGATCTCCTGGTACTCGGCCAGCAGCTTCTCGTGCTCCAGGCCGGTCAGGCGGTGCAGGCGCAGGTCGAGAATGGCCTGGGCCTGCTCGGGCGACAGGAAGTACTTGCCGTCGCGCATGCCGTATTGCGGGTCGAGGGTTTCCGGGCGGCACGAGTCGGCACCGGCGCGCTCGACCATGACCTGCACGGCGCTGGATTCCCAGGCCATCGAGACCAGGGCTTCCTTGGCTTCCGACGGCGTCGGCGAGGCCTTGATCAGGGCGATCACCGGGTCGATGTTGGACAGCGCGACCGCCTGGCCTTCAAGGATGTGGCCACGTTCACGGGCCTTGCGCAGCTCGAACACGGTCCGGCGGGTCACCACTTCACGGCGGTGACGGACGAACGCTTCGAGCAGGTCCTTGAGGTTCAGCAGCTTCGGCCGGCCGTCGATCAGGGCGACGATGTTGATGCCGAACACGCTTTGCAGCTGGGTCTGCGAGTAGAGGTTGTTGAGCACCACCTCTGGCACTTCGCCGCGACGCAGCTCGATGACCACGCGCATACCGTCCTTGTCGGACTCGTCGCGCAGCTCGCTGATGCCTTCGAGCTTCTTCTCTTTGACCAGCTCGGCGATCTTCTCGATCAGGCGAGCCTTGTTCAGCTGGTACGGCAGCTCGGTGATGATGATCTGCTGACGACCACCGACCTTGTCGATGTCTTCGATCTCGGAGCGGGCGCGCATATAGATGCGGCCACGGCCGGTACGATAGGCCTCGATGATGCCAGAGCGGCCGTTGATCAGGCCGGCAGTCGGGAAGTCCGGGCCAGGGATGAACTGCATCAGCTCATCGATGGTGATTTCCGCGTTGTCGATCAGTGCCAGGCAGCCGTCGATCACTTCGCCGAGGTTGTGCGGCGGGATGTTGGTCGCCATGCCCACGGCAATACCGCTGGAACCGTTGACCAGCAGGTTGGGAATCCGGGTCGGCATGACCGCCGGGATCAGCTCGGTGCCGTCGTAGTTGGGCACCCAGTCGACGGTTTCCTTGTGCAGGTCGGCCAGCAGCTCGTGTGCCAGCTTGGACATGCGCACTTCGGTGTATCGCATCGCCGCGGCGTTATCGCCGTCGACCGAACCGAAGTTGCCCTGGCCGTCGACCAGCAGGTAGCGCAGCGAGAACGGCTGGGCCATACGCACGATGGTGTCGTAGACCGCGGTGTCGCCGTGCGGGTGGTACTTACCGATAACGTCACCGACCACACGGGCGGACTTCTTGTACGGTTTGTTCCAGTCGTTGCCCAGCTCGCTCATCGCAAACAGAACGCGGCGATGCACGGGCTTCAAGCCGTCACGCGCATCGGGCAGTGCACGCCCGACAATCACGCTCATCGCGTAGTCGAGGTAAGACTGTCTCAGTTCGTCTTCGATATTGACCGGGAGGATTTCTTTGGCCAGTTCGCCCATGAGAAGCCTGATTCCTTTTTCTGGTGAAACCTCGTCCAAGTCCCCAGAGGACGAACGAAGCTCGTCGCCGCAGCGCACAGTGGTGCGACGACTTACGACAAATCAATAGGTTGTGCCTTGGATCTGCGCAATGAAGACCGCACAAACGAGCGGCCTTGGAAACTGCCGGATGGTATCACATAGGCGGTGTAGATGGGAGAGATGGCAGGATGCTGTCGATTGGGCCCGGAACATCAATCCGTGTCGCCCTTTTCGCGGGTAAACCCGCTCCCACAGTGATCACCGCAGCCCGGGATCACACCAAACCCTGTGGGAGCGGGTTCACCCGCGAAAAGGACGACACGGAGCCCGATCAGTGCAGGCGCTTGCGGCACATCAATTGGGCGATCTTGGCGGTATCCGGCCTTTCAACCACACCCTTTTCAGTCACGATCACATCGACCAGGTCGGCCGGGGTCACATCGAACACCGAATTGAACACGTCGACATCCGCCGCCACCCGCGTCCCTGCCACATCCAGCAACTCATCGGCATCGCGCTCTTCCAGCGGAATGTCATCGCCGGTGGCCAGGTTCAGGTCGATGCTGGTGCTCGGCGCCACGACCATGAAGCGCACGCCATGGTGCATCGCCGCCACGGCCAGCTGATAGGTACCGATCTTCGCCGCCACATCACCATTGGCGGCAATGCAGTCAGCCCCCACCACCACCCAGGTAATGCCCTTGACCTTCATCAGGTGCGCCATCGCCGAGTCGGCGCACAGCGTCACCGGGATGCCCTCCTGGGCCAGCTCCCAGGCGGTCAGCCGCGAGCCCTGCAGCCACGGGCGGGTCTCGCCGGCATACACCCGCTCGACCATGCCTTCGAGGTAGGCCGCGCGAATCACCCCCAGCGCGGTGCCGAAACCACCGCTGGCGAGGGCGCCGGCATTGCCGTGGGTCAGCACGGTCTGCTCGTTGCCCTGGTGACGGCGGATCACGTCGATGCCGTACTGGGCCATGGTCAGGTTGGCCTCGCGATCACTCTCGTGGATCGCGAGGGCCTCGGCTTCCATGGCCGCCAGGATGTCTTCGTCAGGGCGCAGGCGCTGCAGCCGGTCACGCATGCGGTTGAGCGCACCGAACAGGTTGGCGGCGGTCGGCCGGGACTCGGCCAGGTCGAGGAAGTCTTCCTCGATGGCTTCTTCCCACTCACCCTCGGCCAGCCGATCGCGCAGGGCCAGGACCAGCCCATAGGCGGCACTGATGCCGATGGCCGGCGCGCCACGCACGACCATCGTGCGGATCGCCTCGACCACCTGGCCCACATCGTCGCACGCCAGCCAACGCTCCTCGGACGGCAGCAGGCGCTGGTCGAGCAGATGCAGGGTGCCGTCACGCCACTGGATGCCGGTCACCTTCTCCGCCGCCAAAAGTCGCTCGCGCATCGCCTCTCCCCGTCGTTCGGTCATCAAAAGCCGGCGATTATAGCGAGCCTCTGCCGTGGGCGCTCGGGTATACTGCGCGTTCCGCCCAAACGTTGCAGGTAAGCGCCGCATGCCCACATCCACTGCCCCCCTCGACCTGCTGCTGGTGCCGGCGTGGCTGGTACCCGTGGAGCCGGCCGGCGTGGTACTGGAAGGCCATGCCCTGGGCCTGCGCGACGGCCTGATCGCCTGGATCGGCCCACGCGAGCGGGCGCCTACAGCGCTTGAAGTGCGCGAACTGCCCGACTGCCTGCTGTGCCCGGGGCTGGTCAACGCCCACGGCCATGCGGCCATGACCCTGTTCCGCGGCCTGGCCGACGATTTGCCGCTGATGACCTGGCTGCAGGAGCACATCTGGCCGGCCGAGGGCCGCTGGGTCGACGAAGGCTTCGTGCGCGACGGCACCGACCTGGCGATCGCCGAGCAGCTCAAAGGCGGCATCACGTGCTTTGCCGACATGTACTTCTACCCCCGCGAGGCCTGCGACCGGGTGCACCGCAGCGGCATCCGCGCGCAAATCGCGGTGCCCCTGCTGGACTTCCCGATCCCCGGCGCGCGCACCCCGGACGAAGGCCTGCACCAGGCCATCGAGCTGTTCGGCGAGCTGCGCCACCACCCGCGCATCAGCATTGCCCTCGGCCCGCACGCGCCGTACACGGTCAATGACGAGAACCTGGAGAAGATCCGGGTGATCGCCGACCAGCTCGACGCGCCGCTGCACATGCACATCCACGAAACCGCCGGCGAAGTCGAACAGGCCGTCGCCGCACACGGCGAGCGGCCGTTGTCGCGCCTGGCCCGGCTGGGCTTGCTGGGGCCGAACCTGCAGGCCGTGCACATGACCCAGATCAGCGACGATGACCTCGCGCTGCTGGTAGAAAGCAACACCAGCGTGGTCCACTGCCCGGAGTCCAACCTCAAGCTGGCCAGCGGCTTCTGCCCGGTCGAGCGCTTGTGGCAGGCCGGCGTCAATGTCGCGGTGGGCACCGACGGTGCGGCCAGCAACAACGACCTCGACCTGCTCGGCGAAACCCGCACCGCGGCCCTGCTGGCCAAGGCGGTAGCCGGTTCGGCGACGGCCCTGGACGCCCACCGGGCGCTGCGCATGGCCACCCTCAACGGCGCCCGCGCGCTCGGCCTGGAGGCGACCATCGGCTCGCTGGAAGTCGGCAAGGCCGCCGACCTGGTGGCCTTCGACCTGTCGGGCCTGGCCCAGCAGCCGGTGCACGACCCGGTTTCACAATTGATCTACGCCACCGGCCGCGACTGCGCGCGGCACCTGTGGGTGGCCGGCCAGCAGCTGCTCGACGAGCGCCGCCTGACCCGCATGGACGAAGCGGCCCTGACGGCCATGGCGCGCGCCTGGGGCGCACGCATCGCAGGCAAAGAATGACCGGCCGGCAGCGCTACCCAGCTGCCGCCCTGTGACACCTTTTATCGAAGATTCAGAGGATTTGTTCAATGAGCAACGTCGACCACGCCGAAATCGCCAAGTTCGAGGCCCTGGCCCACCGCTGGTGGGACCGCGAGAGCGAGTTCAAGCCGCTGCACGACATCAACCCGCTGCGGGTCAACTGGATCGACGAGCGCATCAGCCTCGCCGGCAAGAAGGTCCTCGACGTGGGCTGTGGCGGCGGCATCCTCAGTGAAGCCATGGCCCAGCGTGGCGCCACCGTGACCGGCATCGACATGGGCGAAGCACCGCTGGCCGTGGCCCGCCTGCACCAGCTCGAGTCGGGCGTCGAAGTCGACTACCGGCAGATCACCGCCGAGGCCCTCGCCGAAGAGATGCCCGAGCAGTTCGACGTGGTCACCTGCCTGGAGATGCTCGAGCACGTGCCCGACCCGTCTTCGGTGATCCGCGCCTGCTACCGCATGGTCAAGCCGGGCGGCCAGGTGTTCTTCTCGACCATCAACCGCAACCCCAAGGCCTACCTGCTGGCGATCATCGGCGCCGAGTACATCCTCAAGATGCTGCCGCGTGGTACCCACGACTTCAAGAAGTTCATCCGCCCGTCCGAGCTCGGCGCCTGGAGCCGTGCGGCAGGGCTGGAAGTCAAAGACATCACTGGCCTGACCTACAACCCGCTGACCAAGCACTACAAGCTGAGCAGCGACGTTGACGTCAACTACATGATCCAGACCCTGCGCGAGGAATGAGCATGCGTTTGCGAGCAGTACTCTTCGACATGGACGGCACGCTGCTGGACACCGCGCCGGACTTCATCGCCATCTGCCAGGCCATGCTCGCCGAGCGCGGCCTGCCGGCCATCGACGACAGGTTGGTGCGTGACGTGATTTCCGGCGGCGCCCGGGCGATGGTCGCCGCGACCTTTGCCATGGACCCGGCCGCCGAGGGCTTCGAGGCCCTGCGCCTGGAGTTCCTGGAGCGCTACCAGCGGGATTGCGCGGTGCACAGCAAGCTGTTCGACGGCATGGCCGAGCTGCTCGCCGACATCGAGAAGGGCGGCCTGATCTGGGGCGTGGTGACCAACAAGCCGCTGCGTTTCGCCGAACCGATCATGCAGCGCCTGGGCCTGGCCGAGCGCTCTGCCCTGCTGATCTGCCCGGACCACGTGAAAAACAGCAAGCCTGACCCGGAGCCGCTGATCCTGGCCTGCAAGACCCTGGACCTGGACCCGGCCAGCGTGCTGTTCGTCGGTGACGACCTGCGCGACATCGAGTCGGGCCGCGACGCCGGCACCCGTACCGCCGCGGTGCGCTACGGCTATATTCATCCTGAGGACAACCCCAACAACTGGGGCGCGGACGTGGTGGTGGACCACCCGCTGGAGCTGCGCAAGGTACTCGACAGCGCGCTCTGCGGCTGCTGACCCGCGACCGTCTCAACCTATTCGAAGGACAGACCTCATGTTCGACTACACCGCCCGCCCCGACCTGCTCGCTGGCCGGGTCATCCTGGTCACCGGCGCCGGCCGCGGCATTGGTGCCGCCGCCGCCAAGGCCTATGCCGCACTTGGCGCCACCGTGCTGTTGCTGGGCAAGACCGAGGCCAACCTCAACGAGGTGTATGACGAGATCGAGGCCGCCGGGCACCCGCAGCCGGTGGTGATCCCGTTCAACCTGGAAACCGCCCTGGCTCACCAGTACGACGAGCTGGCGGTGATGATCGAGAACGACTTCGGGCGCCTCGACGGCCTGCTCAACAACGCCTCGATCATTGGCCCGCGCACGCCACTGGAGCAGCTGTCGGGCGACAACTTCATGCGGGTGATGCACATCAACGTGAATGCTACGTTCATGCTCACCAGCACCCTGCTGCCGTTGCTCAAGCTGTCCGAGGATGCGTCGGTGGTGTTCACCTCCAGCAGCGTCGGGCGCAAGGGCCGGGCTTACTGGGGTGCGTATGGGGTGTCGAAGTTTGCCACCGAGGGGCTGATGCAGACCTTGGCCGATGAGCTGGAGAATGTCGCGCCGGTGCGCTCGAACAGCGTCAACCCGGGGGCGACGCGCACGGCCATGCGGGCGTTGGCGTATCCGAGTGAGAATCCGCAGGACAATCCGCTGCCTGAGGAGATCATGCCGGTGTACCTGTACCTGATGGGGCCGGACAGTACCGGGGTGAATGGGCAAGCCTTTAACGCCCAGTAGATCTCTGGTGCCTTGACTGGCCTCTTCGCGGGTAAACCCGCTCCCACAGGATTTATGTGCACCTCGAATTGGTGTGCACCTCGAATCCTGTGGGAGCGGGTTTACCCGCGAAGAGGCCAGTGAAGATCTTCAGCCTGCCGCAAGGCCCAGGCGGGTGCGGCCGGCCTGGCGTTGCTCGAGCTGCATGCAGCGCTCGAGGAACAGGTACATGCAGTCATAACTCTTGCACACCGTCTTGCGCAGCTCGGCGCGCAACAGCGGGGTCGGGCTCTCACCGACCAGGGTGCAGATGATCTCCAGCGCCTCCCACGGGTGCGCATCGTCATACTGGGCATGCATCTTCAGCCACTTCATGGCGCGCTTGCGGTTCGCTTCCGGGAAGCCCTCGGCATAGGCATCCCCCGCACACACCACCGCCGACCACTCCCCCGTCGCCCCTTC
This sequence comes from Pseudomonas reidholzensis, assembly GCF_900536025.1. GTDB lineage: Bacteria > Pseudomonadota > Gammaproteobacteria > Pseudomonadales > Pseudomonadaceae > Aquipseudomonas > Aquipseudomonas reidholzensis. The sequence continues at coordinate 106,307 of NZ_UNOZ01000013.1, read as the reverse complement.
GATCGCATAGTTGGTCGCCGCCATCGCCAAGGCCAGCGATTCGGTCGCACACACCCGCCAGCACCAGTCGTTCAAGCCATTGAGCTCGGCCGGCACCTCCTGCGCCTGCAGGTCACCGACCGTCACGCCATGCGCCTGGCACCAGTGCACCCAGTAATCGGCATGGTTGAGCTCGACGCGGATATTGCGCATCAGCCAGCGCCGGGCCATGTCTTCGCCCGGGTGACGGGCGAAGCGGGTCTTGGTCAGGTTATGCGCCATGTACAGGGAAAACTGCTCGACCACCGGCCAGCCACCGATCAGGTACTGGCGAATGGTTGCCGGCCGCAGCTGGCCGTCACGCAGCCGCTGGTAGAACGCGTGCTCGACCACCCGCCGCTTGCTCTCGCGGCAGTCTTCGATCATTTGTTGGGCCCACAGCGGGTAACTGGCGGGATCTATCAATGGCCCGATCCGAATGAATGCATCAATCACTGTCAGCTCCTTGGTTCCCTGTGATTTGCCTGCAACCCTCAGCGAAACGTCCCTGGCGCCCTCTGCAGTAGCGGCCGTGCAGCGATCCGTTGACGCTGCAGGCTGTCGCAGGTGAACACCTGCGGTCGCTCGATCAGATACCCCTGGGCGTAATCCACGCCGATTTCCTGCAGGGCCTGCTCAATCAATGGTGTTTCGACAAACTCGGCAATCGTGCGCTTGCCCATGACATGACCGATGTGATTGATCACTTCAACCATAGCCCGATTGATAGGATCATCCAGCATGTCTTTGACGAAACTTCCGTCGATCTTCAGGTAGTCGACGGGTAAATGTTTCAAATAGGCGAATGACGACATTCCGGCGCAGAAGTCATCCAGCGAGAAGCGACAGCCCAGGCCTTTCAATTCATTGATGAAGCGGATCGCGCTGCCGAGGTTGGCGATGGCGATGGTTTCGGTGATTTCAAAGCAGATCATCCGCGGTGGGATGGCAAATTCCTTGAGCAGCCCCTGCAAATAATCGAGAAATTCATCGTCACCGATGCTCGAACCCGACAGGTTGATCGCACATGGCCAACGGGCCGGGGCGGCCTTCGTCCAGGCACTGGCGAATGACCTGGAACACATTGCGCACCACCCAGCGGTCCAGCGAGGTCATCAGCCCATAGCGCTCGGCGGCCGGAATGAAGCTGTCGGGCAATATGGTGCGGCCGCTCTCGTCGTGCAGGCGCAGCAGGATCTCGATGTGGCCGGGGCTGTCCTGGGCGCTGAGCGGGGCGATTTCCTGGGCGTACAGGCAAAAGCGGTTTTCTTCGAGGGCCACGTGCAGGCGCTGGATCCAGGCCATTTCGCCAAAGCGCATGGACAGCTCGCTGTCGTCGGCGTGGTACACCTGGACCCGGTTGCGACCCTTCTCCTTGGCCATGTAGCAGGCCATGTCGGCCGCCCGCAACGACGTCTCGAGGGTGCTGGGGGCCTGGGCGATGTGCACCAGGCCAATGCTCACGGTGGTGATGAACGGCCGCCCCTTCCAGACAAAATGCAAGGTCTGCACCGCCTGGCGCAGTTGCTCGGCGATGCGTTCGGCCTGGTCCGGCGGGCAGCTTTCGAGCAGCACGCCAAATTCGTCGCCGCCCAGCCGCGCCAGGGTATCGCCTTCGCGCAGGCACGACTGCAACACCGCGCAGATGTGCCGCAGCAGTTCATCCCCCGCGGCATGCCCGCAGGTGTCGTTGACCAGCTTGAACTGGTCGAGGTCGAGAAACATCAGCGAATGCCGCCCGGCCTGGCGCGCCAGGCCGTTGAGCGCCTGCTCCAGGCGGTATTCGAACTCGCGGCGGTTGGCCAGCCCGGTCAGCGCGTCATGGGTCGCCTGCCACGACAGGTTGGCGATGTACTGGCGCTCCTGGGTCATGTCGTGCAGCACCAGGACAATGCCGCTGACCTGCCCGGCGTTGACGATCGGCGAGCCGACCAGGTTGACCGACACCGTGCTGCCGTCCAGGCGCTGGATCAGCCGCGCATGCTCGGCCCCGCCCCTGAGGCTGCCACTGAGCACCTGCTCGACCAGGCTGCGCTCGTCACGCTCGGCATGCTCGTCGATCAGGGTGAACAGCGCCGTCAACGGCAGGCCCTGGGCCGAGCCAGCCTGCCAATGGCTCAACTGTTCGGCGGCGGGGTTCATGAAGACGATGTGGCCCTCGACGTCGGCGGTGATCACCGCATCGCCAATCGCCTCGAGGGTGACCTGGGCGCGGTTCTTTTCCGCCTGCAACGCGGTGGCGAAGGCCTGGCGCTGGGCGAGCAACTTGCTCGAACGGCGCCAGGCAATGGTGATCAGGAACAGCGCGGTGAGCAGGTTGGTGATCAGCAGAACCTTGAGCACCATCCGCGAGCCTTCGCCCAAGGCGTCGCTGAACGCCTTGGCGGCGGGCGTGACGCCTTCGTTGATGGTCACGATGCGGGCCTTCCAGTCGCTGACCTGGCGTGCGCTGGGTGGGCCGACGGCGAACGTGGCGCGCATCTCGTCGGCGAGCAGGTCGAGCTGACGCAGGAAGTCATCGCCGATATCCCAGAAGGCGATGGCGGTCTCCATGTAGCTGATGTGCCGGAAGTTACGGTAGAACCAGATGATCCGCGTGACATCTTCGGGGTGGTTGCCGCCCTTTAGGATGCCCGCGCGCGCAGCGTCGAGGTCCGGCGTGGGCTGGTCGAGGGCGACGCGCAGCTCATGGTCGCCCTGGGGCACGGTGATCGCCTGGCGGTAGCGCTGAAAGGTGCGTTCGTCGGGGTTTTCGGCGTACAGGCTGAGGTAATAGATGGCGTCTTTCTGCGCCTTGGACCAGAGGCTCTCGCCCGCCACGTAGGCGCGCACCGCCGAGAGCGTGTAAAGGCTCAGACTGCCCAGCAGGACCTGGAGAACCACAACGGCGACGAAGGGCCAGATAATGCCCAGAAGCCTTGGCGCTTCGAGAATACGAGTTCCCTTCATGGAGTCCCTGTCACGTCGGCAGATAAGGCACAAATCGACCCAGACAAGCACAGCGTAGGCCATTTGCCATAGGTGTGAGGGGGATTTTGATGACAAGCCAAAACGTCGGTTTTGTGCTCGCCAGTAGCGACGCCATCGCGGGCAAGCCCGCTCCTACAGTAACCGCGCTAAACCCTGTAGGAGCGGGCTTGCCCGCGATGGGGCCGCACTGATCAGGCGAATCTCAGGTCTGCTGCAGATGCCCATACAGCTTGGCATACAACCCACCCTCGGCAATCAGCTGCTGGTGGTCGCCGTCTTCAGCCACATGCCCGCCATCGAACACCAGCACCCGGTCCGCCTGCTTCACCGCCGACAGCCGGTGAGCGATGATCAGCGTGGTGCGGCCACTGAGAAAACGCGCGAGCGCCTGGTGCAGGTTGTACTCGGTCGCGGCATCCAGGGCCGAGGTGGCTTCATCGAGGATCACCACCTTGGGCTCGGCGAGGATCATCCGGGCAATCGCCAGGCGCTGCCGCTGGCCGCCGGACAAGCGCACGCCAGAGCGGCCGACGACGCTGTCCAGGCCCTGCGGCAAGGCCGCGATGGTGGCCTCGAGCTGGGCGATGCGCAGCGCCTGCCAGCAGGCCTCGTCGGTGCAGTCACGGCCCATGGTCAGGTTGGCGCGCACGCTGTCGTTGAACAGCGCCGGATGCTGCAACACCACCGCCACGTTCTCGCGCAGGGTCTCCAGGCCAATCTCCTGCAGGCTCGCGCCGCCGAAACGAATGGTCCCGGCCTGGGCGCTATAAAGGCCCAGCAGCAGTTGCACCAGGGTGCTCTTGCCGCCGCCACTGGCGCCGACGATCGCCACTTTTTCACCGGGCGCGATGGTCAGGTCCAAGTGCTCCAGCACCGGCTCGTCGGCGTAGGCGAAGCGCAGGTCGCGGACCTCGATGCCGACCGTTGCGCGCCCGCTGAACGGGTCGCTGGCCGCCGCATACTGCGGCTCGTCGTCACGCGCCAGCAGCTCGTTGAGCCGGCTCAGCGCGCCACCGGCGGCGTAATAGGCGTATTGCAGGTTCAACAGCTGCTCGACCGGGCCGATCATGAACCACAGGTAGCTGAACACCGCCAGCATCTGGCCGATCGACAGGTCGGAGAACAGTACGGTCAACATGGCCGCGGCGCGGAAGATATCGATACCGAACTGGAACAGCAGCCCGCTGGCCCGGCCGCTGGCATCGCTCTTCCACTGCGAGGCCACGGCAAAGTCACGCACCTCGCGGGCGCGCAGGCCCAGCCGGCCGAGGAAGTAGCCCTGGCGGTTGCCGGCGCGCACCTCCTGGATGGCGTCGAGGGTCTCGGTCAGCGCCTGGGTAAAGCGTGCGGTGCTGTCGTTCTCGAGTTTTTTCAGGTGTTTGACGCGCTTGCCCAACTGCACGGTGAAGTAGATCACCAGCGGGTTGAACAACAGGATCAGCAAGGCCAGCTGCCAGTGCATCCACATCAGGATCGCCGCAGTGCCGGTCAAGGTCAGCACGGCCACCAGGAAGCGGCTGAGGGTTTCCCCGACAAACTTGTCGAGGGTGTCCAGGTCGGTGACCAGGTGGGTGGTCACCGTGCCGCTGCCCAGGCTTTCGTATTCCTTCAGCGAGATGCGCTTGAGCCGCTCGATCAGGCGGATCCGCAGGCGGTAGACGATGTCTTTGGCCAGCCCCGCAAACAGCCTGGCCTGGACCACGTTGAAGGCCAGCGCGGCCATGCGCAGGCACAGCGTGGCGCCGAGCATCAGGCCGATGTAGCCGGTGGCCTGCTGCCAATCGGTCGGCAGCAGGTTGTTCATCCATTTGAGGGCAGCGTCACCGTTGCCCAGCAGCACTTCGTCGACCAGCAGCGGCAGCAGCAACGGGATCGGCACGCTGCACAGGGCGGCCAGCACGGCGATCAGGTTGGCGGTCCACAGGGCTTTGCGGTGGTGCAGGGCCAGCCGGCGGATCTCCGCCCAGCTCAGTCGATCGGCCACAGCCTGAGGCTTCCCTGGCACCGGGTCGGGCGACCCGGGCAGGTCAAGCACAGGCGGCCTGCTGCAGCCAGCGACCAAGCAGCGGTTGCAGGCGGTCGAGCGGCTGGTAACCGTTGGTCAGCAGCGCCAGCTGGCCATTGCGTTCGGCCAGCAGGGTCGGGAAGCCGGCAATGCCCAGGTCCTGCACCCAGCTGAAGTCGGCCGTGGTGGCGGTGCGGGTTTCACTGCGGATCAAGGCTTCGGAGAACGCCGCGCGGTCAAAGCCTGCCTGTTCGGCAAGGTCGACCAGTTGCGGTGCGCGGGTCACGTCCAGGCCTTGTTCATAGAAGCCTCGCTGGATCAGGCCGAGCAGGCGCCAGCTGCGCCCGGCGTCCAGCTCGCGGGCCGCGACCAGCGCCCGGCAGGCCGGCTCGGTGTCATAGACGAAACCGTCCGGCAGCGCGCCGTCGAACGCGAACGGCTGGCCGGTCGCCTCGGCGACCGCCTGCCAGTGCTCGAGGATGTAACGACGGGTCGAGGCATCCAGCGCGCTGCTGGCCGAGCGCAACCCGCCCGGCACCAGGCGGGTCGGCACGCCGGCCGCGGCCGCCTGGGCGATCAACGCCTCGGCCACTGGCGCGAAACCCCAGCACCAGGAGCACATCGGGTCCATCACATAGAGCAGGCGTGCAGTCATGCATCAGGCCTCGGCTTTGTAGTTGAAGCCGATCGGGTGAGGCTGGTTACGCGCCTTGGCCAGCTCGATCTGCTTCTGCCGGTCGATGGCGCTGCGTCGGGTCTTCTCGCTCAGGCTGTCCCAGCAATGCGGGCAGCTGACACCGGGCGAGTAGTGTTCGGACGCACGGTCCTCCACGTTGATCGGGTGGCGGCAGGCATGGCACTGGTCGTATTCACCTTCGGTCAGGTCATGGCGCACCGTGACCCGGTTGTCGAAGACGAAGCAGTCACCGTCCCACAGGCTTTCTTCCTGGGCGACTTCCTCGAAGTATTTGAGGACCCCGCCTTTAAGATGATAGACCTCCTCGAAGCCTTCACCGAGCATGTAGCTGGAGGCTTTTTCGCAACGGATGCCACCGGTGCAGAACATCGCCACCTTCTTGTGCTTGCTCGGGTCGAAGTTGGCCTTGATGTACTCGGGGAACTCGCGGAACGACTCGGTCTTCGGGTCGAGGGCGCCCTTGAAGGTGCCAATCGCCACTTCGTAGTCGTTGCGGGTGTCGATCAGCAGCACTTCAGGGTCGCTGATCAGGGCGTTCCAGTCTTTCGGGTCGACGTAGGTGCCGACCTTGTGGTTAGGGTCCACGCCCGCCACGCCGAGGGTGACGATCTCTTTTTTCAGCTTGACCTTGGTGCGGTAGAACGGCTGATCGTCGCAGTACGACTCTTTATGGTCGATGTCCACCAGGCGAGCGTCGCTGCGCAGCCAGGCGAGCAGGCCATCGATGCCTTCACGGGTGCCAGAGACGGTGCCGTTGATGCCTTCGAGGGCGATCAACAAGGTGCCTTTGACGCCGTTGTCGAGCATCGCCTTGAGCAGCGGCTCGCGCAATTCGACGTAGTCTTCCAGGGTGACGAACTTGTACAGCGCCGCCACGACGATAGCTTGGGACATGAATGCTTTTCTCCAGGTGGTCACCCTCGTAAGGGGCGGACCGGAATGACAAATAAAAACGCGCCGACAAGCGGCGCGTTGGGCAGTTTACCAGAATGCCAGCGAGGATTCAGTGCCCGCCACCGGCACACACCGGCGAGGCCGGCGCGGCGCCGACCTGGGCCCACTCCTCGGGGGTGTAGGTGTGGATCGCCAGGGCATGAATCTCGCCCATCAGCTCAGCCATCGTGGCGTACACCTTCTGGTGCCGCTTGACGCTGTTGAGGCCAGCGAACTGCTCGCTGACCAGCACCGCCTTGTAGTGGCTTTCCTGGCCACGGCTGTGCATGTGGCTCTCGTTCAACACCTCGAGGTGTTGCGAGCCCAGGGGCGCCAGCTGCTGTTCGATGCGTTGCTGCATGTTCATCGGGTGCTACTCACTTCTTCGCTGGAGCGGCTTTGCCAGCGTTGGGGTCGAGTTCCTTGGTCATGTCGTCGAGCAGCTTGTTGACCACCGGCACGGCAGGCTCGAGGCTCTGCTGGGTCAGCTGGGCCGACTGCTGGGTGACCTTGGGCATCTGCTGGAGGACTTTCTTGCCCAGCGGCGACTCGTAGAACTTGACCAGGTCCTTCAGCTCGGCTTCGGTGAAGGTCGCGGTGTACAGGTCGACCATCTTCGGCTTGATCTTCTTCCAGCCGATGGCGTTGTCCAGGGCGGCGTTGGCCTTGGCCTGGTAGCTGTCGAGCACGGCTTTCTTGGCGGCCGGGGCCTTGGTCTGCTCGAAGCGCTGGGCAAACATCTGCTGGACTTGCATGTACACCGGGGTGCCCAGCTTGTCGGCGTTGGCCAGGGTCAGGAATCGCTCGGCGGCTTGGTTGTGGGCAGGAGTGGCAGCGAGTACCTGGCCGCTGGCACAGGCCAGGGCTACGGCGGCACAGAGGACACGGAGACGGGTCATTGCAAATCCTTCAGAAAAGGGAGGCGGATACCTCGGGGTAGAGCATTCTGCGCCGCGATGGGCGCTGTACTCAAGTGGCACGACGAGCGATGGAACCGCTCTTTCGAATCAAGGCCTAAACTGCGGATTCAGACGACAAAGGAGTGAACCCAGCATGAGCCGTATCGAGACAGACAGCCTGGGACAGGTCGAAGTTCCTGAGGACGCCTACTGGGGCGCGCAGACCCAGCGCTCGCTGATCAACTTTGCCATCGGCAAAGAGCGCATGCCGCTGGCCGTGCTGCACGCCCTGGCGCTGATCAAGAAAGCCGCCGCGCGCGTCAACGACCGCAATGGCGACCTGCCGGCGGACATCGCCCGGCTGATCGAACAAGCCGCCGACGAGGTGCTCGACGGCCAGCTCGACGACCAGTTCCCGCTCGTCGTCTGGCAGACCGGCAGCGGCACCCAGAGCAACATGAACGTCAACGAAGTGATCGCCGGGCGCGCCAACGAGCTGGCCGGCCAGGGCCGGGGCGGCAAGGCGCCGGTGCACCCCAACGATCACGTCAACCGCTCGCAGAGCTCCAACGACTGCTTCCCCACCGCGATGAATATCGCCGCGGCTCAGGCGGTGCACGACACACTGCTGCCGGCGATCGCCGAGCTGTCGTCGGGGCTGGCCGAACTGTCGGCGCGCCACAGCCACCTGGTCAAGACCGGCCGTACGCACATGATGGACGCCACGCCGATCACCTTTGGCCAGGAGGTCTCGGCCTTTGTCGCCCAGCTCGACTACGCCCAGCGGGCGATCCGCGCGACCTTGCCGGCGGTGTACGAGCTGGCCCAGGGCGGCACGGCGGTGGGCACCGGGCTGAATGCCCCGCACGGCTTTGCCGAGGCGGTGGCGGCGGAGCTGGCGGCGTTGTCCGGGCTGCCGTTCGTCACCGCGCCGAACAAGTTCGCCGCCCTCGCCGGCCACGAGCCGCTGACCAGCCTGGCCGGCGCCCTGAAGACCCTGGCCGTGGCTCTGATGAAGATCGCCAACGACTTGCGCCTGCTCGGCTCCGGGCCGCGCGCGGGGCTGGCCGAGGTGCGCTTGCCGGCCAACGAGCCGGGCAGCTCGATCATGCCCGGCAAGGTCAACCCGACCCAGTGCGAGGCGTTGTCGATGCTCGCCTGCCAGGTGCTGGGCAATGACGTGACGATCGGGTTTGCGGCGAGCCAGGGGCATTTGCAGCTGAACGTGTTCAAGCCGGTGATCATTCATAACCTGCTGCAGTCGATCGAGCTGCTGGCCGACGGCTGCCGCAACTTCCAGGCGCACTGCGTTGCGGGCATCGAACCGGACGCCGAGCAGATGGCCGCGCACCTGGAGCGGGGGTTGATGCTGGTGACGGCGCTCAACCCGCATATCGGCTATGACAAGGCGGCGGAAATCGCCAAGAAGGCCTATAGCGAAGGCAAGACCTTGCGCGAGGCGGCGCTGGAGTTGCAGTACCTGACCAATGAGCAGTTCGATGAGTGGGTCAAGCCCGAGAACATGCTCGCGCCAGGTGCCAAGGGTTGATGTATAGGTAGTCAGCACCGGCCTCTTCGCGGGTAAACCCGCTCCCACAGGGAGGGTGCTGACCTGACGTCTCGCGCGGTCCCTGTGGGAGCGGGTTTACCCGCGAAGGGCCGCAGAGCGGCCCCATTCACTGGGCCTGAGCCAAGCGCGCCCTGCGGGCCCGCCACCCGGCCACCAACGAAGGTCCCAACGCCACCAGCGCCGACCCCAGCACCACCACCACAGCCCCCACATACCCCAGCGCATTGATCTCTTCAGCCTGCACATACTCAGGCCACACCCACGCCGCCAGCGCCACCGCAACAAACGTCACCAACGGCGTCAACGCCAAGGTCGCACTCACCCGCGACGCCTCCCAATGCGCCAGCGCCTCGGCAAACGCCCCGTACGCCACCAGCGTATTCAGGCAGCACGCCAGCAGCAGCCAGCCTTGCAGCGGGCTCAACTGCAGCGCTTCGAGCGGGTGCACCCAGGGCGTGAGCAGCGCCGCGCAGCCCAGGTAAATCACCATCATCACCTGCTGTGAGTTCCACACCGTGAGCAGTTGCTTCTGGCTCAGGGCATAGAACACCCAGATGCTGGTCGCCAGGAGAATGGTCAGCACCCCCGTGGTATAGACGCTCAGCGAGGTCAGCAGCTCTTCAAGCCGCTGATTGAAGAACAGCCCAAAGCCCATCAGCAGGATCAACAAGCCCATGCCCTGCCCCAGGCTAAAGCGCTCCTTGAAAACGAACACGCTGGCCACCAGCAACAGCACCGGGCCGACCTGCACCACCAGCTGCGCGGTGCCGGGGCTGAGCAGGTTGAGGCCGATCAGGTACAGCACGTAGTTGCCGAGCAGCCCGCAGATGGCCACCGCGACCAGCCCCAGGCGCTTGCGGCCCAGGCCGCGGAACACCGGCAGGCGGCGATGGGCCGAGAGCCAGGCGAACAGCAGGCCGCCGGACACCAGCAGGCGGTACCAGGTGACCGTGACCGGGTCCATCACCTGCAGCACCTGCTTGAGTTTGATTGGCAGAATGCCCCAGAGCAGCGCGGTCAACAGTGCCAACAGCAGGCCATGGACCCAGCGTCCGGAAGTGATATGCATAGCGTCCTCGATCAGAGCCCTTGGTGGGGGTAGTTGAAGTCTAAGGGCTTGGAGGGTGGGGCTGGGGGAAAGTGGCGGGAAAATAATTCATCTGATCATTCCCCTGGGGCATGGCAAGGGGATTTTCTGTGGCCTTGCGGGCCTCTTCGCGGGTAAACCCGCTCCCACAGGTCCGAGGTGTCCGCAGAACCCTGTGGGAGCGGGTTTACCCGCGAAGAGGCCATGACGATCACCGCCTACTTCTTGTCTTTGGCAAACGCCGCCTCCAGCGCGTCATTGATGGTGCGCAACACCTTCACCCGCGCCCAGCGCTTGTCGTTGGCCTCGACCAGCGTCCACGGCGCGATCTCGGTGCTGGTGCGGTCGACCATATCCCCCACCGCCTCGGTGTAGACATCCCACTTTTCGCGGTTGCGCCAGTCTTCCTCGGTGATCTTGTAGCGCTTGAAGGGGATCTGCTCGCGCTCTTCGAAACGCTCCAGCTGGGTCTGCTGGTCGATCGCCAGCCAGAACTTGACCACCACCACCCCGGCATTGCTGAGCTGCTCTTCGAAGTCGTTGATCTCGCTGTAGGCGCGCATCCAGTCGACCGGGCTGCAAAAGCCCTCGACCCGCTCGACCAGCACCCGCCCATACCACGAGCGGTCGAAGATGGTGAACTTGCTGCGCGCCGGGATATGCCGCCAGAAGCGCCACAGGTACGGCTGCGCACGCTCCTCTTCGGTCGGCGCGGCAATCGGCACGATGCGGTACTGGCGCGGGTCGAGCGCGGCGGCCACGCGACGGATGGCGCCGCCCTTGCCCGCCGCATCGTTGCCTTCGAACACCGCGACCAGGGCGTGTCGGCGCATGTGCTTGTGGCGCAACAGGCCGGCCAGGCGGGCCTGTTCGGTGACCAGTTGCTCCTGGTAGTCCTTCTTGTCCAGGCGCTGGGTCATGTCCAGCGCGCCGATCAGGTTGAGGTCGTCGATGCTGCGCCCCAGCGGCGCGACGTTGCTGCGCTGCTTGCTCTTGGGGTCGACCGCCAGGGCCGCCTGCAGGCTCTCGAGCAGGATGCGCCCGACCGCCAGGCTGCGGTAATGCGGGTCGAAGCCTTCGATCACATGCCAGGGGGCGAAGTCGCGGCTGGTGCGGCGCAGCACGCGCTCGCCAAAGCGCACGAAGCGGTCATAGGTTTCTGACTGCTGCCAGTCCAGCGGGCTGATCCGCCAGCTGTGCAGCGGGTCGTCGCGCAACGCCTTGAGGCGCGCCTTCATCTGCTTCTTGGACAGGTGGAACCAGAACTTGATGACCAGCGCGCCTTCGTCACAGAGCATCTGCTCGAGGCGCTCGGCGCCGGCGATGGCCTGGTCGAGCACGGCGTCCTTGAACTGGCCGTGTACCCGACCCTGGATCATCTGGCTGTACCAGTTGCCGAAAAACACGCCCATTCGCCCTTTCGGTGGCAGCGCCCGCCAGTAGCGCCAGGCCGGGGGCCGGGCGAGCTCCTCGTCGGTCTGCTGGTCAAAGGTCAGCACGTCGATCAGGCGCGGGTCCATCCACTCGTTGAGCAGTTTGACCGTCTCGCCCTTGCCGGCGCCCTCGACGCCGTTGATCAGCACGATCACCGGGAAGCGCGACTGCTGCTTGAGCTCGTACTGGGCCTCGAGCAACGCCTCGCGCAGGGCGGGCAGTTCGGCCTCATAGGTGTCCTTGTCGATGCTGTGGCCGATTTCGGCGGATTCGAACATGGCGTGTCTGGCTCCTTCAATGGATTATTGAGACTAGAACAGCTGCAAGCTTCAAGCTGCAAGAAAAAGCAGACCGTGCCACCATCTGCTTTTTCATACAGCTTGCAGCTTGTGACTTGCAGCTATACCGGCCGAAATCAAACATGCCTGAATCTACCCTGCCCCAGCACGCCCAAATCGACTGGGACGACCAAGGCCGCCCGCACTCGCGGCAATACGACGACGTCTACTTCTCGACCAACGAAGGCAGCCACGAAACCCAGTACGTGTTCATCGAAGGCAATCGCCTGCGCCAGCGCTTCGCCGAGCTGCCAGCGCACAGCTGCCTGGTGATCGGCGAAACCGGCTTTGGCACCGGGATGAACTTCTTCTGCGCCTGGCAGCTGTTTGCCGAGCAGGCCCCGAGCGACGCCCGGCTGCACTTTGTCAGCGTCGAAAAATACCCGCTGACCCGCGCCGACCTGGCCCGCGCCGTACAACTGTGGCCGGAGCTGGCGCCTTACTGGCAGCCGCTGCTGGCGCAGTATGTGGCGGTGCACCCGGGCTTCCAGCAGTTCAGCTTCGACGGCGGCCGGGTGACCCTGACCCTGCTGATCGGCGATGTGCTGGAACAGTTGCCGCTGCTCGATGCGCGGATCGACGCGTGGTTCCTCGACGGTTTCGCCCCGGCGAAAAACCCCGACATGTGGACCCCGGAACTGTTCGCGCAACTGGCCCGGCTGTCGCATCCCGGCACGACGATCGGCACCTTCACCACCACCGGCTGGGTGCGCCGCGGGCTGATCGAAGCCGGCTTCAGCATGAAAAAAGTCCCAGGCCTGGGCAAGAAGTGGGAAGTCATGCACGGCCAGTACACCGGCCAGCCCAGCGCCGCGCCGGTTGCCCCCTGGTACGCCCGCCCCGCCCCGCTGCCAGGGCCGCGCGAGGCCCTGGTGATCGGCGCTGGCCTCGCCGGCAGCGCCACCGCCGCCAGCCTCGCCGCACGCGGCTGGCAGGTCAGCGTGCTGGAGCGCCATGACGCTGCCGCCCAGGAAGCCTCGGGCAACCTGCAGGGCGTGCTCTACCTCAAGCTGTCGGCCCACGGCACGGCCCTGTCGCAGATGATCCTGGCCGGTTTCGGTTACACCCGCCGCTGGCTCGAGCAGCTGCAGCGCGGCCACGACTGGGATGCCTGCGGCGTGCTGCAACTGGCCTTCGACGCCAAGGAAGGCGAGCGCCAGGCCAAGCTGGCTGCGGCGTTCGACAGCAGCCTGCTGGTGTCACTGAGCTGCGCCGAGGCGCAGCAGGTGGCCGGGGTGCCGCTGGCCAGTGGCGGGCTGTTCTATCCCGAAGGCGGCTGGGTGCATCCGCCGGCGATGTGCCAGGCGCAACTGAACCACCCGCGGATCAGCCTGCTGACGCACCGGGAAGTAGTCGAGCTGCGCAAGGTCGACGGCCTGTGGCAGGCCTGGGATGGCCAGCGTCTGTTGGCAAGTGCACCGCTGGTGGTGCTGGCGGGCGCGGCGGAGGTGCGCCGGTTTGCGCCATGCGCGGGGTTGCCGCTGAAGCGGATTCGCGGGCAGATCACTCACCTGCCAGCGACCGCAGACAGCCGCGTGTTGGCCACGGTGGTCTGCGCCGAGGGATATGTGGTGCCGGTACGCGGGGATGAACACACGGTGGGGGCCAGTTTTGATTTCCACAGTGAGGACCTGACGCCGACCGTGGCCGAGCATCAGGGCAATTTGGCGATGCTGGATGAGATCTCCACTGACATGGCGCAGCGGTTGGGCGTGGCGGGCATGGACCCTGAGGCGTTGCAGGGCCGAGCGGCGTTTCGCTGTACCAGCCCGGACTATTTGCCGATTGTCGGGCCGGTGGCGGACAGCGAGGCGTTTGCCGAGGCGTACGCGATGTTGCGCAAGGACGCCCGGCAGGTGCCGGCGGTGGAGTGCCCTTGGCTGGACGGGCTGTATGTGAACAGTGGGCATGGGTCGCGGGGGTTGATTACCGCGCCGTTGAGTGGCGAGCTGATTGCCGCCTGGGTGGGGGGCGAGCCGTTGCCAGTGCCTCGGGCAGTGGCTGAGGCGTGTCACCCCAATCGGTTTGGCTTGCGCAGCTTGATTCGCGGGAAGGCATAGATCGTGGGGCCGCTTCGCAGCCCTTTCGCGACACAAGGCCGCTCCCACAGGGACCGCGCCAGTCTCAAGGCCATCGCGCACCCTGTGGGAGCGGCCTTGTGTCGCGAAAGGGGCGCGCAGCGGCCCCAATGCAGGCAACGCATATAACAGATTGATCTAAAACTCTCACAAACCGCACAGGTCAGTTCCTAAGTGCCTCACTTCAGGGGCACCCCTCCCCAACGGCAAAACCGGTAAGGACTTATGTGCGGATTAGCAGGAGAGTTACGCTTCACCCCGATCAACCAGGCCCCTCGCCCGGCGGACCTCGCCGCGGTAGAGCGCATCACCCATCATCTGGCGCCACGCGGCCCGGATGCCTGGGGCTTCCATAGCCAGGGCCCGATCGCCCTCGGCCATCGCCGCCTGAAGATCATGGACCTGTCCGACGGCTCGGCCCAGCCGATGCTCGACAACACCCTCGGCCTGTCGCTGGCGTTCAACGGCGCCATCTACAACTTCCCCGAACTGCGCCAGGAGCTGCAAGACCTCGGCTACACGTTCTGGTCCGACGGTGACACCGAGGTGCTGCTCAAGGGCTACCACGCCTGGGGCGCAGCGCTGCTGCCCAAGCTCAACGGGATGTTCGCCCTGGCCATCTGGGAGCGCGACAACCAGCGCCTGTTCCTCGCCCGCGACCGCCTCGGCGTCAAGCCGCTGTACCTGTCGCGCAACGGCGAACGCCTGCGCTTCGCGTCGACCCTGCCCGCGCTGCTCAAAGGCGGTGACATCGACCCGGTGATCGACCCCGTCGCGCTCAACCACTACCTCAACTTCCACGCCGTGGTGCCCGCGCCGCGCACCCTGCTGGCCAACGTGCAAAAGCTCGAACCCGGCACCTGGATGCGCATCGACCAGCACGGCGAAGTCGAGCGCCAGACCTGGTGGCAGCTGCAGTACGGGCCCAACGCCGACGAACAGCAGCTTGACCTCGAAGACTGGACCACCCGCGTGCTCGACGCCACCCGCGACGCCGTGGCGATCCGCCAACGGGCGGCCGTGGATGTCGGTGTGCTGCTGTCCGGCGGGGTCGACTCGAGCCTGCTGGTCGGCCTGCTGCGCGAAACCGGGGTCGACGACCTGTCGACCTTCTCGATCGGCTTCGAGGATGCCGGCGGCGAACGCGGCGACGAGTTCCAGTACTCCGACCTGATCGCCCGCCACTACGGCACGCGCCACCATCAGTTGCGCATCGCCGAGCACGAGATCATCGACCAGCTGCCCGCGGCATTCCGCGCCATGAGCGAGCCGATGGTCAGCCACGACTGCATCGCCTTCTATCTGTTGTCGCGCGAAGTGGCCAAGCACTGCAAGGGCGTGCAGAGCGGCCAGGGCGCCGACGAACTGTTCGCCGGCTACCACTGGTACCCGCAGGTGGACGGCGCCGCCGACCCGTATGCGGCCTACCGCGAGGCGTTCTTCGACCGCAGCCACGCCGAGTACCGCGATACCGTGCAGGCCCCTTGGCTGCTCGAGCACGACGCCGCTGGCGATTTTGTCCGAGAGCACTTCGCCCGCCCCGGCGCGCCGGATGCGGTGGACAAGGCGCTGCGCCTGGACAGCACGGTGATGCTGGTCGACGACCCGGTCAAACGCGTCGACAACATGACCATGGCCTGGGGCCTGGAGGCGCGCACGCCGTTCCTCGACTACCGCCTGGCCGAGCTGTCGGCGCGGATCCCAGCGCGCTTCAAGCTGCCCGACGGCGGCAAACAGGTGCTCAAGTCGGCGGCGCGGCGGGTCATCCCGCATGAAGTCATCGACCGCAAGAAGGGCTACTTCCCGGTGCCCGGCCTCAAGCACCTCGAAGGCGCCACGCTGGGCTGGGTGCGCGAGCTGCTGACCGACCCGAGCCAGGACCGCGGCCTGTTCAACCCGGCCATGATCGACACGCTGCTGAGCAACCCGCACGGCCAGCTGACTCCGCTGCGCGGCTCCAAGCTGTGGCAGTTGGCAGCGCTCAACCTGTGGCTCAGCGAACAAGGAATCTGATCGATGAAAGCCCACGAAATCGCCTACGGCCAGCGCTTGCTGCGCGGCCAGGCGCCCTCCTACGAGCGCCTGCAGGCGCGCCTGGCCGGTGATGGCAGCGAGCCGCACGACCAGCCGCGCGCGGTGCACTGTGGCTGGGGTAGGCTGCTGATCGGGCACACCTACCCGCAGCCGAGCGACTTGGCTGCGGCGCTGCTTGAAGAAAGCCCGGGCGAACGCGACATCGCCTTGTACGTGGCGGCGCCGCAGCAAGTGCTGGCCCAGGCGCCGCAGCAACTGTTCCTCGACCCATCCGACACCCTGCGCCTGTGGTTTACCGACTACCGCCCGGCGCAGCGGGTGTTTCGCGGGTTTCGCATCCGCCGGGCGCAGAGCGAGGCGGACTGGCAGGCGATCAACAACCTCTACCAGACCCGCGGCATGCTGCCGGTCAACGCCGAGCTGCTCACCCCGCGTCACCAGGGCGGGCCGGTGTACTGGCTCGCCGAGGACGAAGACAGCGGCGCGGTGATCGGCAGCGTCATGGGCCTCAACCACAGCAAGGCCTTCGACGACCCGGAGCACGGTTGCAGTCTCTGGTGCCTGGCGGTCGACCCGCAGTGCAGCCGGCCCGGGGTCGGTGAAGTGCTGGTGCGCCACCTGATCGAGCACTTCATGAGCCGCGAGCTGGCCTACCTCGACCTCTCGGTGATGCACGACAACCGCCAGGCCAAGCGCCTGTACCAGAAGCTCGGCTTTCGCAACCTGCCGACCTTTGCGGTCAAGCGCAAGAACGGCATCAACCAGCCGCTGTTTCTCGGCCCCGGCCCGGCGGCGGCGCTCAACCCGTATGCGCGGATCATCGTCGACGAGGCGCACCGGCGTGGTATCGAGGTGCAGGTCGATGACGCCAAGGCCGGGCTGTTCACCCTCAGCCTGGGCGGGCGCCGGGTGCGTTGCCGGGAGTCGTTGAGCGACCTGACCAGCGCCGTGAGCATGACCCTCTGCCAAGACAAGTGCCTGACCCAGCGCGCCCTGGACCAGGCCGGCCTGCTTGTGCCGGTGCAGCAACTGGCGGGCAATGCCGACGACAACCTGGCGTTTCTCGAAGAGCATGGCGCGCTGGTGGTGAAGCCGGTCGACGGCGAACAGGGCCAGGGCGTTGCGGTCAACCTGACGACCCTGGACGAGGTGACCCAAGCGGTCGAGCAGGCCCGCCGTTTCGACAGCCGGGTGTTGCTCGAGAGCTTCCACCCCGGCCATGACCTGCGCATTGTGGTGATCGGCCATGAAGTGGTGGCGGCGGCGATTCGTCACCCGGCGCAGGTGATCGGCGACGGCACGCACAGCGTCAAGGCGCTGATCGAGGCGCAGAGCCGGCGCCGCCAGGCGGCCACCGACGGCGAGAGCCGGATCCCGCTGGATGAAGAAACCGAGCGCACCGTGCGCGCGGCCGGCCTGACCTACAGCGATGTGCTGCCGGCCGGGCAGCGCCTGGCGGTGCGCCGTGCGGCCAACCTGCACACCGGTGGCACCCTGGAGGATGTCACCGAACGCCTGCACCCGGTGCTGGCCGAGGCCGCCGTACGGGCCGCGCGAGCGCTGGATATCCCGGTGGTGGGGCTCGACCTGATGGTCGCTGATGCCAGCCAGCCGGAGTACGTGATCATCGAGGCCAACGAGCGCGTTGGCCTGGCCAACCATGAACCGCAACCCACCGCTGAACGCTTTGTCGACCTGCTGTTCCCGCACAGCCGGCCGTTGGCGTAATCAATGCTTTGACTGTGCTGGCCTCTTCGCGGGTAAACCCGCTCCCACAGGGTTTTGTGAGCACCTCGGACCCTGTGGGAGCGGGTTTACCCGCGAAGAGGCCAGCAAGGTCAACACCCACCCGCCGAGGAGTGCACATGTCTACCCACCACCCCGAACCGGATCTCGACTACCTGAAACGCGTCCTCCTGGAGATGCTCGCCATCCCCAGCCCCACCGGCTTCACCGACACCATCGTGCGCTACGTCGCCGAGCGCCTGGATGAACTCGGCATCCCCTTCGAACTGACCCGCCGCGGCACCATCCGCGCCACCCTCAAGGGCCGCCAAAGCTCCCCCGACCGCGCCGTCTCGGCACACCTCGACACCATCGGCGCCAGCGTGCGCCAGCTGCAGGACAACGGCCGCCTGGCCCTGGCGCCGGTCGGCTGCTGGTCCAGCCGCTTTGCCGAAGGCAGCCGGGTCAGCGTCTTCACCGACACCGGCGTGCTGCGCGGCAGCGTGCTGCCGTTGATGGCCAGCGGCCACGCGTTCAATACCGCCATCGACCAGATGCCGGTCAGCTGGGACCACGTCGAAGTGCGCGTCGACGCCTACTGCACCACCCGCGCCGACTGCGAGGCGCTGGGCATCTCGATCGGCGATTTCGTCGCGTTCGACCCGCTGCCCGAGTTCACCGAAAGCGGCCACATCAGCGCCCGCCACCTGGACGACAAAGCC
Source organism: Pseudomonas reidholzensis (assembly GCF_900536025.1). Lineage (GTDB taxonomy): Bacteria > Pseudomonadota > Gammaproteobacteria > Pseudomonadales > Pseudomonadaceae > Aquipseudomonas > Aquipseudomonas reidholzensis. The sequence goes on along the minus strand of NZ_UNOZ01000013.1, from coordinate 87,797 downwards.
GGTGTCGCGGCCCTGCTGGCGGCGCTCAAGGCGGTGGTCGAAAGCGGCCAGCAACCGCTGATCGACTGCCACCCACTGTTCACCATCACCGAAGAGACCGGCTCCGGTGCCGCCGGCGCGCTGCCGTGGGACGTCAGCGAGTTCGTCGGCATCGACATCGCCCCGGTGGCACCCGGCCAGGCCTCCAGCGAACACGCGGTGAGCGTGGCCATGCAGGACTCGTCCGGCCCTTACGACTACCACCTGTCGCGCCACCTGCTAAAGCTGGCCGGCGAACAGGAGTTGCCGGTGCGCCGCGACCTGTTCCGCTACTACTTCAGCGACGCCCACTCAGCGGTCACTGCCGGCCACGATATCCGTACCGCGCTGGTAGCCTTTGGCTGCGACGCGACCCACGGCTACGAGCGTACCCACATCGACAGCCTGGCGACCCTGAGCCGCCTGCTGGCGGGTTACCTGCTCAGCCCGCCGGTGTTCGCCAGCGACTCCAACCCGGCCAATACCTCGCTGGAGCGCTTCAGCCACCAGCTCGAGCACGACGCGCAAATGGAGAGCGATACACGGGTGCCGGCGGTCGACAGCCTGGTCGGCAACAAAGGGTGAAGGCTGCGCGCTGGCGTTGGGATTCGCGTAGCATGGCCGCACTGATGACTACCGACCGACTCTGCGCATGCTGATCCCTTACGACCAACTCGAAGCCGACACCCTGACCCGCCTGATCGAGGACTTCGTCACCCGCGAAGGCACCGACAACGGCGACGACACCCCGCTGGAGACCCGTGTGCTGCGGGTCCGCCAGGCGTTGGCCAAGGGCCAGGCGTTCATCCTGTTCGACCTCGAGAGCCAGCAGTGCCAGCTGCTGGCCAAGCATGATGTGCCGCGCGAGTTGCTCGACTGACGCGCTGGGGGCTGCCGTGCAGCCCCCTTTTCATTCGTCCGGCTCTTGCGCTTGGCGCGCCTTGATCCGCGCGTAGACCTCGGTGCGGTGCACCGGCACCTCACGCGGGGCGCTGACGCCAAAGCGCACGACCCCGTTGATCACGGCCAGCACATGGATCTGAATGTCATCGCCGATGGTGATGACCTCGCCGACGTCGCGTGAAATTACCAGCATGCTCCGATCCTCCAAGACTAGGGAAAATGGAGCGTGCACGGGGTACATTCACCTACACAATCGTTCGGCTACGAAATAGACGCGTCCTACATCTCTAGGTAAAAAACCCTACAAGATTGGCCAGTTTCAGCCCTGCTGGAAACGCGGGCCGAACACGATGATGGTTGCCCCGACGACGCACAGCGCCGCGCCGAGCCAGTCGCTGCCCAGCGGCCGGACCCGCTCCACCAGCGCCAGCCAGAGCAGCGAAGAGACGATGTAGATGCCGCCATAGGCCGCATAGGCGCGGCCGGCGTAGGCCGCCTCGACGCGGGTGAGGATCAGGCCGAAGACGGTCAGGCTGAGCAGCGCCGGGAGGATCCACCAGGCGCTCTTGCCCAGCCGCAGCCAGAGGTAGAAGGCGTAGCAGCCGCCGATCTCGAACAGGGCTGCGAGGAAGAACCAGAAGTAGTTGATCACGCCAGGATTCATCCCAGGAAAGAAGGCGCCCAGAATACCTGATTGATCAGCACTGATTCGCCTGCCTAGCCCGATGCCAGTCAGTTAGGAAGCTGGGGCCGCTTCGCAGCCCTTTCGCGACACAAGGCCGCTCCCACAGGTACAGCGGCGCTTCTGAAATATGTGGGGGTCCTGTGGGAGCGGCCTTGTGTCGCGAAAGGGCCGCAAAGCGGCCCCACAACAGGCAACCCAGTCTTAGCTGACCGGCATTGTGCCTAGCCCCCAGGCCGCCCTTTGGCGCGCATCTTCGCCGCCATGCCCGCCATCTCGTCATACAGCTTCTCCGGCGCCCGGCACTTGAGCTGCCACGCCTCGCGCCCCGCCTCGTGCGGCAGGATCATGAACTCCCCGGCGGCAATCCGCGCATGCACATACTCGGCGATGTCAGCCGCACTGATCGGCGAGCCTTCGAGCAACCGGCCCACCTGGGCCTTCATCGCCGGGTCCGGCCCGCGGAACGAGTCCAGCAGGTTGGTCTGGAAGAACGACGGGCACACCACATGCACCGCCACGCCCACCTGGCGCAACTCCACCAGCAGGCTCTCCGACAGCGCCAGCACGCCGGCCTTGGCGACGTTGTAGTTGCTCATGCCCGGCCCCTGCATCAGCGCGGCCATGGAGGCGATGTTGACGATCCGCCCCTGGCTGCGCTCGAGCAGCGGCAAGAACGCCTTGCAGCCCTTGACCACGCCCATCAGGTTGACCGCGATCTGCCAGTCCCAGTCCTCCAGCGACAGCTCGGCAAAGAACCCACCCGCCGCGACCCCGGCGTTGTTGACGATGATGTCGATGCCGCCGAACTTCTCCTCGCACGCCTGGGCCAGGGCCGTGAGCTGGCTGTAGTCGCGCACGTCGCAGCGCTGGACGAAGCCATCACCGCCGGCGCCACGCACCAGCTCGAGGGTTTCGCGCAGGCCGGCTTCGTTGACATCGGCCAGGGCCAGGCGCCAGCCCTCGCGCGCCCAACGCAGGGCGAGCTCGCGGCCGAGGCCGGAACCGGCGCCAGTGATCATCATTCGATTGTGCATGGTTGTGGGGCCTTGTGCGGTGGGCAATGACGCGAGTCTAGCCAAGGCCTGCAGCGAGTTCTGCTGCTATCAGGGTGCTGAATGGGCCGGCATCGACATTGATTGAATCTTTGCCTAACGGCCGCGGTCGGAATTGTAAGCGGCCCGTACTGGCCTCTTCCCCTTAGAACAACGCAAGGATTCTGCCCATGACCACGATCCTCATCATCATCCTGATCCTGCTGTTGATTGGTGGCTTACCGGTGTTCCCACACTCGCGCAGCTGGGGCTATGGCCCGTCCGGCATCATCGGCGTGGTGCTGGTGATCCTCCTGGTGCTGTTGCTACTTGGCATGATATGACCCTCGCCCCCTGAGCTCGCTCAGGGGGCGCCCGCTTGTGCGACGCCTTGCGCCACCTGTTGATCCAGGCTGTGCTCAAGGCGTCGCATTGCGTCTGCCATGGCGCACACGTCCTCGCGTAATTGCTCGGGCAGCGGCGGCTCACGGGCACAGCTGCGCTCGACGCGCTCGCACCAGCCGGCCAGCTCTTCGGCGCGGGCGATCCGCGCGCCGCCCTTGACCCGGTGCGCCAGCTCCGCCAGCGCCGGCACATCCTCGACCAGTTGCTCCAGGCGTTGCAGGTCGCTGCGGTTACTGCTGCGCAGGCTGCCGAGCAACGCCAGCAGCCCCGCCCGGTCGTCGCCGACCAGGCGTTGCAGGTACTCCACGTCCATCACCGGCGCGCTGCTGGCCAGCGCCTGGACCAGGCTGTCCAGGCGCAATGGTTTGAACAGGCAAGCGTCCATGCCAGACGCCCGGCAACGCCGCCGTTCGATCGCCTGGGCATTGGCCGTGAGCCCGATCAGCCGGCACGCCGGGCGCTGACTGCGCCGCTCGTGCTCGCGAATGGCGCGGGCCAGGGCATGGCCATTGAGCCGGGGCATGTTGCAGTCGCTGATGACCACCGCGAACGGCTCCGTGAGCCACAGCCGCAGGGCCTGCGCGCCGTCTTCGGCAACCCGCACCTGATGGCCGAGGTAATCGAGCTGCTGGGCCAGCAACAGCCGGCTGGCCGGGTAGTCGTCGACCACCAGCACCCTCAATGGCGCCTGGCTGGCCTGCGCCTGGGGCGCCGGCGCAGCTGCGGCCGGTGCCGGTGTTGGCGACAACAGTGCCAGGCTCAAGCGAATGCTCACCTCGGTGCCCTGGCCGAGCACGCTGCGCACGCTCAAGCGCCCGCCCATCATTTCACACAGGCTGCGGCTGATGCCCAGGCCCAGCCCCGCGCTGCAACGCGGCGACTGCTGCTGATTGCTGGCCTGGCGAAACGGCTGGCCGAGCGCGGCCAGGTCCGCTTCGGCAATGCCGATACCGCTGTCCTTGACCTGCACCTCGACCGCCAGCTGGCCTTCACCGGGCACCGCGCGCAGGCTCACCTCGACCCCGCCCTGGCGGGTGAACTTGATCGCGTTGCTCAGCAGGTTGGCCAGCACCTGCTTGAAGCGCAGGGGGTCGAGCAGCACCTCGACGTCCACCGCACCGTGCGTCTGCAAACGCAACTGCAGGCCCTTGCCGCGTGCCTGCTGCTCGAACAGCTGGACCACCCGCGCCACTTGGTCGCGCAGGCCAACCCGCTGCGGCGCCAGGTGCAACTGGCCGGCCTCGATGCGGGTGATGTCGAGGATGTCGCCGATCAGCTCGAGCAAGCCGCGCGCCGCCTCCGCCGCCACCTCCACCGCCAAGGGGTCGAAGACACCCTGCCCGGCCTTGTGCTGGGCCAGTTCGAGCATGCCCAGCATGGCGTGCAGCGGCGTGCGGATTTCATGGCTCATGGTGGTCAGGAACTGCGTCTTGGCCTGGTTGGCGGTGTCTGCCACCACGGTCGCCTGGCGTAACCGGACCTGCAGGCGCCGCAGGTAGCGGATCCACATCAGGGCCAGCGACAGCAGCACCACGGCCACGGCAAAGCCCAGCAGGACCTTGTTGCGATAGCGCGGCCACGCGCCCTCGGCGACGATCAGCGGGTTACGCCAGCGGCGCATCAGCAGGTCGCTTTCGTGCGGCGCCAGGCTCAGCAGGGCCTTGTTGAGGATGCTCTGCAGTTCCGCTTCGCCGCGGGCACTGGCCAACGCGAAGTGCGCGGGCGCAAGCGGCAGGCTGGCACTGATGCGCAAGCGCCCCGGGTACCAACGGGCGATCAACGGCCGGGCGTCGTCGAGGGTCAGCACGGCGGCGCGCACCTGGCCGCGCGCGACCGCGTGCAGGGCCGCCACCGGGCCCGCCACCGCCTGCAGGCGAACCTGCGGGTAGCCCACCGGCAAGGTCGCTTGCACGGCGCTGCCCCAGACCACCGCCAGCCGCTCGCCGGCCAACTGCTCGAGGCTGGCCGGCGCCTGCGGTTCATCGCGGGTGACCAGCACCCGCGGAGCACTCAGGTAGGCCCGGCTGAACACCAGGCTGCGCTCCAGCGCCGGGCTGCGCGGCACCCCGGCGATCAGCCGGGCCTGACCGTTGCCGAGCTGGCCGAGCATGCGCTCGAGGCTGCCGCCCGCCTCGACCTGGAAGTGCAAGCCGGTGCGGCGGCTGATCACCTGCAGCACATCCAGGCTCAAACCGCGCAACTGCGCCTTGCCGTCGCGGTAGCTCAACGGTACCCGTTGCTCATCCACCAGCACCGTGATGCTCGGGTTGTGCTGCAACCAGCGCTGTTCGGCATCGCTCAACTGCACCTGTCGAGGCTCCGCGGCCTGGGCCGCCAGCGGGCTCCAGCGCTCGCGGATCTGCGCGTGCTGGCGCTCGTCGATGGCCGCCAGGGCAGCATCCACCAGGCGCGCCAGCGGTGAGTCGTGGTGGCGCAGGGCAAAACCGATGGCGTCTTCCGGCCAGCGTGCGGGGCCGAGCTCGACGGTCCCGGCGGGCGGGTTGCGGCCGCGCACATAACGCCCGCTCAGGGCATCACCCAGGTACAGCTCGGCCTGGCCCAGCGCCAGCGCCGCGAAGGCGCTGAGCGTAGACGGGTGCAGCTGGACCTGGGCCATCGGGTAGCGCGCGCTGACCTCCTGCAGGGGCCGGTAACCGTCCACCATCACCAGGGTGAAGGGCTCGCTGGCGGCCTTCAGCGGCTGGCCATCGTGGTCGGCGGCCATCAACAACGGCTGGTCCTGGCCGTACGCCCGCGACAGCTGCAGGCCGGCCGCGCGGGCCTGCTGGCGGCTGACCGAGGCCAACAGGTCGATCGCCCCCGCGCGCAGGGCCTCGGCGGCCTGCTCGAACGACGCGAACACCTGCACGCTCATGGCCAGGCGCAGATGCTCGGCCACCAGCCCGGCATAGTCGGCACTGATGCCCTCGTAGGCCTGGCCGGTGCCGAGGATGTCGTACGGCGGGTTGTCGCGCGCGAGCACGCCCAGGCGCAACTGGCGATGGGCCCAGAGCCAGCGCAGGTCAGCGGTGGGCGGCTCGGCGTGCGGCCCAGCGAGGCTGGCCCGTGCGTGCAACGCGGGCGCGCTGGCCGCCGCCGCAGACAGCGGCAGGCACAGCACCAGGCAAAGCAGCAGCAGGACGCGCGCGTGGAGCACGGGCCGCCGTCAAATGAGCTGGTTGCGGCGGGCGAAATCCGCCAGGTCGATCAATGAATTGACCCGGAGTTTTTCCAGCAGGCGGCTTTTGTAGGTGCTGATGGTCTTGTTGCTCAGCAGCATGTGCTCGCCAATCACTTTATTGCTCAGGCCCCGGGCCAGGTGCTGCAAGACCATCAGTTCGCGGTCGGTGAGGCTGGCGATGCATTGCGCTTCGCTGCTGCGCAGGTCCTGGTGGTTGACCGAGCTGAGCGCCACCTCAGGGAAGTAGGTGTAGCCCGAGAGCACCGCGCGCACGGCCTTGCTCAGCTCGCCAAGGTCGTCGGTCTTCGACACATAGCCCGCGGCGCCGGCCTGCAGGCAGCGCAGCGAGTAGGCCTCGGCCAGCAGCGAGGTCAGCACGACGATCTTGCCCGGGTGCTGCAGGGCCTTGAGCCGGGCGATCACCTCAAGGCCGTCGAGGCCGGGCATGGCGATGTCGAGGATGATCAGGTCGGGGGCCTGCTCACGCGCCAGGCGCAGCGCATCGATGCCGTTGTCGGCCTGGCCGACTACGTCCAGGTGGTCTTGGCGCAGCAACATGCAGACCGTGGCGCGGATGAACGGGTGGTCGTCGACGACCAGGGCGGTGGACATAGGCTTCCTCGCTGAGCGGGGCTGGCCAGGCTAGAGTTCGGCATCGAACACCACGGTGACCTGGCCGCTGTAGGTACTGCCGGAGTAGCCGAGCATGCCCGGGACGTCGGCGCGGCCCACTTCGAAATGCAACTGGCCAGGGCGGCTGAAGGTCGGCACGCTCGACTCGAACTCCAATGCTTGAGCAGATCCGCTGGGCAGGGGCAGGCGCTCGACACGCTGCCCTCCATGCATGAGCCCTCCCGGTAGCGTAAGCGCGACCTGCACAGGCACCTGGTCGCCCTCCTCATTGCGAATCCCACAACGGCTGTCGACATCGTACTGGCACATTTTGTAAACCTTGAACGGGCCCGTCGACGACAGCCGAAACGGCAGGTCACGGTACAGACGTTGAGGAGAGCTGCCCCCCGCCAGCCACGCGGGCCAGCCATCCCGCGGCTCCAGCACAGCACGATCGGAGCCCGGCGGAAAGTCAAAGTAAAAGGCGTGCTGCACATCGAGTTCAAAGTGCAGGGTAAGGGTATTGCCATTGAGTTCTCTCACCCCATCGCCAAAATCGAAATCGCCTCCTGGGCCGATCGAATAGGTGACGCTGCCGCGATAGACACCAGGCTTCATGCGATGGGGGGACGGGTTGATCAGGTTGTAGGTGACACCCATGTCTACCGCCGTCACCGCATAGTAATAGTCAGGTATGCCTCTGTTGTTCTTTGAATAGCAGCCTGTAGGGGCCTGAGGGGTGTTGAATGCCCATAGAAAGCCGACCCAAGGTGGGTTGGCAAAACCCCTTAGCCGCGTGCAACCACCCGACAAGACTGAGTTGTAGAGGGGACTTTCATAGTAGGGGGGGCCGAATGTGCGCTGGCTGACACCGGTGAATTCGAAGGTCAGCGTATGAGATTCACCCGTCTGGTCTCGGAATACGTCGACCTGACGGCGACCCGGGAACCGGAGGTAGTACTGATCACGTGGGCTGGCTTCGGTAACGTCCTTGACATAGGTCATTGGCAGGTCGACCACCTCGCGCCCCCGGCAGTAATCCGGCCAGCGCACGCAGAAGGCCGCAGGCGGGGTGGTGTTTTCGAACACCGGGGAACGCCCCTCCGTGTATCGAGCGGATATCGTTGCATCAAGCGCTGAAGCGCCCGAGGCACCCAACCCTAGGGCTATCGCCAGGCACCAGCCCAGCCCACGCTGGCGGAGGCTCACCTCGAGGCTCATCCTTCCACCACCATGGCTTTGTGCTCGGCGCCTTCGTGCAGCTCGAACTGATGGACCTTGCCCACCTGCCCCTCGAACGCCCGGCTACGCCCTGGCAACAGGTGGTGCTTGGTGGCCGGCTCGCAGTTCTGCCCCGGCGTAAGGCACTGGCGGAAGTGGTCGAGCACCACCGTCGTGTTGCCTTGGTTGGCCACTGTCAGTTGGCCGCCCTGGCGCTGCACCGGTGTCTGGAAGCGGGCCTCGGCGGGCCGCACGAACAGCAGCGTGCCATACCCGGCCAGCAGGTTGACCCCAGCCTTGAGGCTGTCGCGGTACTGCTCGGCCTCCGCTTCGTTGACCGCAAAGCCGTCCCCGGTTTCGGGCAGCACGGGCACGAAGCGCAGACGGAAGTAGCGCTCTTCAGCGCGTGCGCCGCGGTACAGCAGGCGCACCGCCTGCATGCCCTGGGCCGGCACGATCAGCCGCGCCGGGCTGGCGACCAGGCCGCGCTGCTCGAGCGGCAGGCCGTCGGTGTCGACTTCGCGGGCCACGCCGTTGGCGTCATAAACCAGTTCGGCCACGCTGATCTTGACGAACGCGGTGGTGTCGCCGCCGTTGCGCACGCGCTTGAGCAGCGTGCTCTTGCCACTGTCGAGGTAGTCGTACAGGGTGCCGACGTTGAGCTGCGGGGCGGCGTATGAGGCCATCGGGGCAATGCACAACGCCAACAGGATCAGCCGTGGGATGGTCATGTTTCAGTCTCCTTACGGGGATGACGAGAGTAGTGATGCCAGGGGGCTCATGGCTATGCCCTGGGTTGCAGGATCGGTCCTAGAACGCCTTAGGAAATTTCCTAAATGGTGTTCGAGCGCCCGTTATGCCGGCCGCAGGGCTCAACCACGACCCTGGCCGGGCGCTTGGGGCACCTCGGCCAGGCTTGCCGGGCTGCAGGTCTGATCGCCCGCCAGGACCACATCGCCCTCACGCTCCAGCGCCAGCAGATCGAGCCTGAGCAGGCAGGCCGCGGCACCGTGCTGATGAACCTCGAGGCTCGGCGTGGCCTCGCTCATTTCCACCGCGAAGAAGCCATCGGCCTCGCTGACCGTGCGGCTGGCGTGGTTGATCACCTGGGCACCGCGCAATGGCTTGCCCTGGCCATCGAGCAAGCGCCCGATCACGGTGACCGTGCGCATTACCCGCAGTTGCCGATAGGCGATGCCGCCGCGGTTGAGGTGGTAGTCCAGGCTCGACGGCTGAATCACCGCAGCGGTCGCGTCACTGCCGGCGAAGTCGAACTGCACATGCCCTGCCTTGTAGGCCGCCACCGGTATCACGTTGCGCCCAGGCCGCAGGCTGGCCGTGCTGCCGTTGGGATCGTCGGCGCGCAATTGCAGGTCTTCCAGGTCGGTCTCGACGTCGACTATCAAGCCCGCCTGGTGGGTCAGGAACTGGCCACTCAAGGCGGCCTTGCCATCCCCCACCGCCAGCAGGCTCTGGAGGTTCAGGCCACCATTGAACTCGCCGTTGTAGGACGAACGCTGAACATAGGCATCGCCATGCATGACGCGGTTTTCGAACTGGGTGTCGCCGCCCAGACCGACGCCATAACGGTCGGCGCTGGCACTCATGCCGACGCTGCGCAATGGCCCCAGGTCGACGTCTTGTTGGTAGGCCAGCGAGGTGTTCAGGTCGCGCCCGCCATCGCGGGAGGTGCGCGTGCCAAGGCTGGCAGAGAGCCGCCGCCCGCCATCCCCCAGGCTCATGCTCAGGCTCAGGTTGACCCCACGACTGCGCACGTCGGCAGTGCCCACGGTGCCCGGCCGGTCGAACAGCGACAGGCGCCAGTTGGCGTCCGAACCGAGCACTCGGCCGAAATACGACCAGCCCAGGTCAATGCCCAGCCCGTCGCTGGCACCGCGACTGTGCGACACGCGCAGGCTGGCGGTGTTGCGCGGATCGAGGCGCTGATTCAACGACAGCGACGACTGCGTCTGCCGTTGCACGAACGCAGTGCCACGTACCTCGCGCGGGCGAGACAACCACGAGCGGCTGTGGCTGGCCACCAGCGAACCGCTGGAATAGCTGTGGATCGCCTGCAGGTCGTAGCCACTGCCGTAGCCTTGGGCCTGGAACACATTGGCATAGAGCTTGAAGCGGTCGAGCACGTCCCAGTCCAGCGAGGTGCCGTACTGCAGCCGCTCATCGATGCGCTGGGTCGAAAGGCCGACCACCGCCCGCGGGTGCAGCAGGTAGTTGGCCAGGACCCCGGCACTCAGGCTGTCGTCATGGTCGCGTGCCCAGTTGCTCAGCAGGCTGCTTTGCCGCCCCAGGTACAGGTTGTAGCGCCAGGGCGCGTCGGTACTGCGCCAGTTGCTGGGCTTGTAGATGAACTCCTGGCTGCGCGAGGTGACTTGGCCGTCCTCGACCACGCGCACTTCGATTTCATAGATGCCGCCGGGCAGCACACGGGTGTCGAGGGTCTGCAAGCCAGGCTGCACCGGCTGGCTGTTGATCAGCACGCCGTTGCGGTAGATCTCGGCCACGGCGGGGCGATCAGGGGTGACGTAGATGGGCGTGGCGCTCGGCGCGCCATTGTCGATGGCCAGGCTGTCGCTACTGCCGATCATCAGGCCGAGGGTGGTATCGGGGCTGGCGCCCATCAGCCGCGGCTGGCGGGTCAGGCCCTGGGCGCTGGGGGTGAAATAGCCCAGACGGTAGAAGTTGTCTTCGATCAGGCGCTCGGCGTAGAGCTGGTCGACCCGGTAACGGGTGGACTCCTGGCTGTCGCTGCCGCGGTCGAGTTGGCCGTCGGCCAGGGCGGTCCATTTACCGATGCTGCTTTGACCTTGCATCGCGTAGCGGCCACTGGTGCCACGGCCATCCCCCACAAGGTTGAGCTGGTTGCGCAGCAACAGGCCATGGCTGCCCTGCTCGGGCAGGTGGTGGAAGCGCGCGTCTTGGTCAACAGCTTCAGCGTCGCGGGTCAGCAGCGACAGCTGCGAATTGACCAGGCTGTAGTGCAGCGCGCGCAGGCCCGACGGGCAGTCGGACTGGCAATCACCCAGGGCGCGGCCCTCGGCCAGGCGTTCGCGCCAGAGACGGCGCACGCGCTCGGGCTCGCGGCTCTCCTGGGTGTCGGTGAATTCAAGCAGTTGCACCCGCTGGTCGCGGCTGAGCACGACCATCGCATCGCCCAGGTAACGGCCATCGAGGTCGACCCGCACGGCCAGCGGCACGTCGAAGAAGTGCGCCTCGAACTCCCGCGGCAGCCCATCGACGCGGCCCAGGGTGGTGGGTGCCTCGGCGGACCAGGACGGCGCGGCAGCCAGGCAGGCAACCAGGGGCAAGCCACGGCGCAGCAAAGCTGTGATGCAATGAGTGATCGGCATGAGCGTCGCTTGAGGGCAATGCCCACCCTCCCCTCGACAAGCGCCGAAGGTAAGGCGGGCAACAACGGATGGGTTAACGGCTGAGCGTCAGGCTCAAGGCGCGGCGGTTTCGAACATCATGCTGACCAGGCCCTGGTAGCTCCCTGGCTCGTAACCGGTGACCGGAGCAGCCTGGGCGGCCACTTCGAAGCCGATGATCGCGCCGGTGCTGGCCTGGGCCGCGCTGACCACTTCGGCCGGGGTGGTTTGCAGCACGGTGTCGCCGACCTTGACGTCCAGCTCGATGTTGTGGGTACCGCTGGCGATGACGGCTGGCGACACCAGGTAGGCGCTGATCGGGCCGACGGTGCTCTTGACCTGCAGTTGCTTGATGACCGGATCGAGGGTGCCTTGGAACGAGTTCCAGGTCAGCTCCTGCGGGTCGTTCATCCAGTTACCGCCAACGGGCTCGACGTAAAAGGCCGCGGTCGGGATCTGGGCGGTGATCAGCACCTGCTTCTCGATGGGGTCGATGGCAAACGCCGACGTCGCGCAGAACAGGGCCAGGGGAAGGGCAAGTAACGTACGTTTCACGAATCAGATCTCCTTGAACGGTTGATGCCTGCCGGGTGGGTCCCGGCGAGCAAGGAGATTATTCAGGGTCGTGCCGTTGCATTGACCAAGACCGTTCCGAGCGAGCCTCGGAAATTTCCCAGCGTGTGCAAAACGCCATCAGCCAGACACGACAACGCCCCGACAGGCGGGGCGTTGTAGGTTAACGGTCAGGCGTTAGTGGGAAACCGCCCCGCTGGCACCCAGGCCAGTCTGCGAACGGACGAACTGCGGGAAGAACAGCGCACGCTCGTTTTCCGCGGCAGTGGACTTGTCGGTGACCGAGAAGAACCAGATACCGACAAAGGCGATCAGCATGGAGAACAGCGCCGGGTACTCGTACGGGTAGATGGCTTTTTCATGGCCGAGGATCTGCACCCATATGGTCGGGCCAAGGATCATCAGGCCGACCGCACTGACCAGGCCCAGCCAGCCGCCGATCATGGCGCCGCGGGTGGTCAGCTTCTTCCAGTACATCGAGAGCAGCAGCACCGGGAAGTTGCAGCTGGCGGCAATCGAGAAGGCCAGGCCGACCATGAAGGCGATGTTCTGCTTCTCGAACAGGATGCCCAGGCCGATGGCCAGGACGCCGAGGAAGATGGTGGTGATCTTCGATACGCGGATCTCGTCCTTGTCGTTGGCCTTGCCCTTGCGCCAGACGCTGGCGTACAGGTCATGCGAGACCGCCGAAGCACCGGCCAGGGTCAGCCCGGCCACCACCGCGAGGATGGTGGCGAAGGCCACCGCCGAGATGAAGCCGAGGAAGATGCTGCCACCCACGGCATCGGCCAGGTGCACCGCCGCCATGTTGTTGCCGCCCAGCAGGGCGCCGGCGGCGTCCTTGAAGTCCGGGTTGGTGCTGACCAGCAGGATCGCGCCAAAGCCGATGATGAAGGTCAGGATGTAGAAGTAACCGATGAAGCCGGTGGCATACAGCACGCTCTTGCGCGCTTCCTTGGCGTCGCTGACGGTGAAGAAGCGCATCAGGATATGTGGCAGGCCAGCGGTACCGAACATCAAGGCCAGGCCCAGCGAGAACGCCGAGATCGGATCCTTGACCAGGCCGCCCGGGCTCATGATCGCTTCACCCTTGGCGTGCACCTTGATCGCCTCGGAGAACAGCGTGTTGAAGTCGAAGTTGACGTGTTTCATCACCATCAGCGCCATGAAGCTGGCACCGGACAGCAGCAGCACCGCCTTGATGATCTGTACCCAGGTGGTCGCGAGCATGCCGCCGAACAGCACGTACAGGCACATCAGGATACCGACCAGGATCACCGCGACGTGGTAGTCGAGGCCGAACAGCAGCTCGATCAGCTTGCCGGCGCCGACCATCTGCGCGATCAGGTAGAAGGCCACCACCACCAGCGAGCCGGAGGCCGACAGGGTGCGGATCTGCTTTTGCCCGAGGCGGTACGAGGCGACGTCGGCGAAGGTGTACTTGCCCAGGTTGCGCAGGCGCTCGGCGATCAGGAACAGGATGATCGGCCAGCCGACCAAGAAGCCGATCGAGTAGATCAGGCCGTCGTAGCCGGAGGTGAACACCAGCGCGGAAATCCCCAGGAAGGACGCCGCCGACATGTAGTCACCGGCGATCGCCAGGCCGTTCTGGAAGCCGGTGATCTTGCCGCCGGCGGCATAGTAGTCGGCGGCGGACTTGTTGCGTTTCGAGGCCCAGTAGGTGATCCCCAGGGTCAGGCCGACGAAGGCCAGGAACATGATGATGGCAGAGACGTTGAGCGGCTGTTTCTGCACCTCGCCGGTCAGCGCGTCGGCTGCCCACACGGCGGGTGCGAAAACGCCGCAGGCCAGGACGGCCAGGGCTTTGGCTTGACGGATCATTGCTTGGCCTCCTCGAGGATTGCCTTGTTCAGCTCATCGAACTCGCCGTTGGCGCGACGCACGTAGATCGCGGTCAGGATAAAGGCCGAGAGGATCAGGCCGACGCCCAGGGGGATGCCCCAGGTGATCGACGATTCAGGGCTGATCTTGGCGCCGAGTATCTGCGGGCCATAGGCGATGAGGAGGATGAAGGAGCAGTAGAGGCCGAGCATGATCGCCGAGAGAATCCAGGCGAAGCGTTCGCGTTTCGTGACCAGTTCCTTGAAGCGGGGACTGTTCTGTATCGAGAGGTAAATGCTGTCGTTCATTGTTTTTGTCCTAGCAGCACAGATGTAGGGATAACCCACCTGTACTTTATGCTGCCGTTGGACGCCAACCAGACGACCTTAGTCGTATAGGTAACGGTGTATTACCAATTTGGTAACAACCGGGAGAGCGCGTTGGCCTTATCGCGGGCAAGCCCGCTCCTACAGGAACCGTACCTGTAGGAGCGGGCTTGCCCGCGAAGGGCTGCAACGCAGCCCCAATTCACAAGCTCAAATACTTACTTGCCCGTCCACTCAGCCACACGCTCGGGGTGCTTGGCCACCCACTCCTTGGCTGCCGCTTCGGGCTTGGCACCGTCCTGGATCGCCAGCATCACTTCGCCGATCTCATCCTTGGACTGCCACTGGAACTTCTTCAGGAACGCCGCCACTTCCGGCGCCTTCTTGTCCAGCTGCTGGCTGCCGATGCTGTTGACGGTCTCCGCCGCGCCATACACGCCCTTCGGATCTTCGAGGAACTTCAGTTTCCACTTGGCGAACATCCAGTGCGGTACCCAACCGGTCACCGCGATCGACTGCTGCTTGGGATAGGCACGCCCCAGCTCGGCGGTCATGCCGGCACCGGAACTGGCCTGCAGCTTGTAACCGGTGAGGTCGTAGTCCTTGATCGCCTGGTCGGTCTTGATCATCACGCCGGAGCCGGCGTCGATGCCGACGATCTTCTGCTTGAAGGTTTCGTCGGTCTTGAGGTCTTCGATGCTGTTGGCCTTGACGTACTCGGGGACGATCAGGCCGATCTTGGCGTCTTTGAAGTTGGCGCCGTAGTCGACCACCTTGTCCTTGTTCTTCGCCCAGTATTCGCCGTGGGTGACCGGCAACCAGGCCGAGAGCATGGCGTCGAGCTTGCCGGTGGCGACGCCCTGCCACATGATCCCGGCGGCTACCGCCTGCAGCTTGACGTCATAGCCCAGCTTTTCTTTGATCACCACGGCCGCGACGTTGGTGGTCGCGACACTGTCGGCCCACCCGTCGACATACCCAATGCTCACTTCTTTGGCCATTGCTTGTGCTGCGCTCATGGCCAACACCAGGGCGGATCCCACGCCCAGGAAACGTCGCATGTTCATCAAAGCATCCCCTCGTCAGGTCTTGGAGATTGCATCATCAACCTGCTACCCGGTGCGACCTGCTCCACACGCGACCTCCACCCCAACCAGATGCGACAGCACTTGGCCATTAGCGTCATCGGCACGCCATGGCCTGCGCGATCCTTGCATGCCAAAGCGTTGACGCCGGGCATTTGCGGCTATCATCTAGCCCTTTGTGCCTGACGATGGACCGCCCGATGCCCCGTTCCGCCCGCCTCATGCTGCCGCTCTACCTGCTTGCCTGCCTGCTCGCCCTCGGCGGCCTCGGCGCGCTCTGGTACGGGCTCGGCAAGCCGGTGCTGCTGCCCGATGCGGCCAGCCCGACGCACAAACTGCAGTGCGCCTCGTACACCCCGTTCGACAAGGACCAGTCGCCGTTCGACCAGCCGTTTCGCCTGCGCCCGGCGCGTATGGACGCCGACCTGGCGCTGCTGGCCGAGCGATTCCAGTGCATTCGTACCTATTCGATGACCGGCCTGGAGGCGATCCCGGCGCTGGCGCGCAAGCATGGGCTGAAGCTGATGATCGGCGCGTGGGTCAACGCCAACGTGGCCGACACCGACAAGGAGGTCGCGCTGCTGATCGCCTCGGCCAAGGCCAACCCGGACGTGGTCACGGCGGTGATCGTCGGCAACGAGGCGCTGCTGCGCAAGGAAGTCACCGGCGAGCGCATGGCCGAGCTGATCGAGCGGGTCAAACGCCAGGTGCAGGTACCGGTGACCTATGCCGATGTCTGGGAGTTCTGGTTGCAGCACCCGCAGGTGGCGACGGCGGTGGATTTTTTGACCATTCACCTGCTGCCCTACTGGGAAGACGACCCGCGCGGCATCGACGAGGCGCTGGCGCATGTCGCCGAGGTGCGCCAGGTGTTCGGCACGCAGTTCGCGCCCAAGGACATCGTCATCGGTGAAACCGGCTGGCCCAGCGAGGGCCGCCAGCGCGAGACGGCGGTGCCGAGCCGGGTCAACGAAGCACTATTCATTCGGGGCTTCGTGGCCATGGCCGAGCGCAACGGCTGGCGCTACAACCTGATCGAGGCCTTCGACCAGCCGTGGAAGCGCGCCAGCGAGGGCGCTGTCGGTGGCTATTGGGGGCTGTATGACGCCGATCGGCAGGACAAGGGCGTGCTGGAAGGGCCGGTGAGCAACCTGGCGCTGTGGCCGCAATGGTTGGTGGCCAGTGCCGTGTTGATGTTTGCCGCACTGCTCTTGGCTGGGAGACCGCGCAATGTGCAGGCCGCGCTGTTGCTGCCGCTGCTGGCGGCGATTGGCGCGGGCAGCCTGGGGCTGTGGGGCGAGTTGATGCGGACCAATGCGCGGTTTGCCGCGGAGTGGCTGTGGGCGGTGCTGCTGGCGGGGTTGAATGTGCTGGTGCTGGCCCATGGGGTGCTGGCCCTGGCGCGGCGTGAGGGCTGGCGCGAGCGGCTGTTCGCCTGGCTGGAAGCGCGGGCCGGGTGGTGGTTGCTGGCGGCCGGGTTTGCGGCGGCCGTGAGCATGCTGGCGATGGTGGTGGATCCGCGGTATCGGAGTTTCCCGAGTGCGGCGTTGTTGCTGCCGGCGTTGGTTTATCTGCTGCGGCCAGTGGCGGCGCGGCGGGCTGAGGTGGCTCTGCTGGCGTTTATCGTTGGGGCCGGGGTGTTGCCGCAGCTGTATCAGGAAGGCCTGCAGAACCAGCAGGCCTGGGTCTGGGCCGTGGTGAGCGTGTTGATGGTCGGCGCCTTGTGGCGCAGCCTGCGCAAGACCTGACACCGTGCTGGCCTTTTCGCGGGTAAACCCGCTCCCACAGGATTCTGAGCTGCCCCTAGGAATGGGGTCACCGCGGTCCTTGTGGGAGCGGGTTCACCCGCGAAGGGCTGCGCAGCAGCCCCTCTCAGGCAACCTTGGCCGGGGCTGGCTGACGCACCAGTCGCAGCCCCGCCAGGACCACGGCAAACACGGCGATGCTCGCGGTGTACAGCACCAGCGCCGGGATCCCCAGCACCAGCGCCACACCCGCCAGGTACCACCCCGCCTTGCGCGGCACCACCTGCGCCAGCAACGCCAGCCCCAGCGCGCCCCAGGCGATCACCTGAAAATGAATGCCCAACCCCAGCAGCGCACGCACCTGGCACTGCCAGTACTCGCCCGGCACGCCGCACAGGCCCACCCACTGGGCATCTTCCATCAGGCCATAGCGCACGCCATAACTGGCCCCCAGCCACAACGGCAGGCACACCAACAGCACAATCACAGGCAAAAAACGCTTCAAGGGGGCCGGCTCCGGGCAGCTCTGATCAAGGCCCAGCATAACGATCCGCAACATCCGTGCAAGGCAAGTTGCCATGGCGCAAGCTATGTTGCAGGTAATGACCCTTGTCGCGCCTGTCATCGGCGCGGCAATATCTTGCCCGACAAAGGGCACGGCGCCTGGCAACTTTGCCGTGCACGGCGTGGTCCTAGCCTGCATCACGCTGTGCCTTGCTGATTTTTCCCTGGGGGATTCAATGCTTCGATCAATGCGCCTCGCTGCCCTTCTGGGTGGCCTGCTACTGGCTGCGGCCGCTTCGGCGCGGGATATCGACGCCGCGACCTACGGCTTCCCCTTGACCAACCCGTTCGAGGCGACCATCGCCACCACGCCGCCCGAGCAGCGCCCGACCCTGCCCAGCGACGAAGACATCAACCAGGCCGACTACAGCCTGAACCTGCGCCCGGACCGCGCCTTCACCCTGCCGGACAACTTCTGGCCGGTGAAAAAGCTCAAGTACCGCCTGGCCCGCCAGGACCGCGAAGCGCCGCTGATGTTCATCATTGCCGGCACCGGCGCGCCCTACTCCAGCACCATCAACGAATACCTGAAGAAGCTCTACTACCAGGAAGGCTTCCACGTCGTGCAGCTGTCGTCGCCGACCAGCTGGGACTTCATGAGCGCCGCCTCGCGCTTCGCCACCCCTGGCATCAGCAAGGACGACGCCGAAGACCTGTACCGGGTCATGCAGGCGGTGCGCGCGCAGCACCCGCGCCTGCCGGTCAGCGACTTCTACCTCACCGGCTACAGCCTCGGCGCACTGGACGCGGCGTTTGTCAGCCACCTGGATGAAACCCGCCGCAGCTTCAACTTCAAGCGCGTGCTGCTGCTCAACCCGCCCGTCAACCTGTACACCTCGGTGAGCAACCTCGACAAGCTGGTGCAGACCCAGGTCAAGGGCATCGACCGCAGCACCACGTTCTACGAGCTGATGCTGGAAAAACTCACCCGCTACTTCCAGGAAAAAGGCTACGTCGACCTCAACGATGCCCTGCTGTATGACTTCCAGAAGTCGCGCCAGCATTTGTCCAACGAACAGATGGCCATGCTCATCGGCACCTCGTTCCGCTTCTCTGCCGCCGACATCGCCTTTACCTCCGACCTGGTCAACCGCCGCGGCCTGATTACCCCGCCCAAGCAGCCGATCACCGAAGGCAGCAGCCTCACGCCGTGGTTCAAGCGTGCCCTGCAGTGCGACTTCGAGTGCTACCTGACCGAGCAGGTGATCCCCATGTGGCGGGTGCGCACCGACGGTGGCAGCATCCTCCAGCTGGTCGACCAGGCCAGCCTGTACGCGCTCGAGGACTACTTGCACAAAAGCACCAAGATCGAGGTGATGCACAACGCCGACGACCTGATCCTCGGCCCTGGCGATATCGGTTTCCTGCGCAAGGTGTTCGGCGACCGTCTGACCCTGTACCCGCACGGCGGCCATTGCGGCAACCTCAATTACCGCGTCAACAGCGACGCCATGCTGGAGTTCTTCCGTGGTTAAACGACTGTTGCTCGCCACTGCACTACTGGCCGCGGGCCTGGCCCAGGCCGAGGAAATCGCCCCGCGTACCAGCGTGATCGAAGCCGACCCGGTGCTCGCGCCGAGCGCCGGCGACGATGGGTTCATCGATCCGCTGCGCTCGCTGAAATTCAACCCCGGGCTGAACCAGCGCGAGTTCGAGCGCTCGACCCTGACCGCGCTGAACGTCTACGACCCCCTGGAGTCGGTCAACCGGCGCATCTATCACTTCAACTACCGCTTCGACCAATGGGTGCTGCTGCCGACGGTGCAGGGCTACCAGTACGTCACGCCGCGCTTCGTGCGCACCGGGGTGAGCAACTTCTTCAGCAACCTGGGGGACGTGCCCAACCTGTTCAACAGCGTGCTGCAGCTCAAGGGCAAGCGCTCGGCGGAGATCACCGCGCGTTTGATGTTCAACACGATCATCGGCGTGGGTGGGCTGTGGGACCCGGCGACCAAGATGGGCCTGCCGCACCAGAGCGAGGACTTTGGCCAGACGTTGGGCTTCTACGGGGTGCCGGACGGGCCGTACATCGTGCTGCCGATCCTTGGGCCGTCGAACCTGCGCGACACCACCGGGGTGGTGGTGGATTACGCGGGTGAGCAGGCGGTCAACTTCCTCAATGTGGCCGAGGCCAGTACCGACCATCCGGAGATCTTCTTCCTGCGGGCGGTGGACAAGCGTTACACCACGGCCTTCCGGTATGGGCAGCTGAACTCGCCGTTCGAGTACGAGAAAGTGCGCTACGTGTACACCCAGGCGCGCAAGCTGCAGATCGCCGAGTAAGGTGTTGCGGTACCGGCCTCATCGCGGGCAAGCCCGCTCCTACAGGGACCGGGCCGCTCTAACCCTGTAGGAGCGGGCTTGCCCGCGATGAGGCCGGCATCGACTGGCTCATAACCCCAGGAACTGACACAGCTCGCGGCGCTTGGCCAGGGCGTCCTTCCTGCCCAGCTCGATCAGCTCACTGCAGTAGCTGGCCTCGAACAGCAGATAACTCAACACCCCTGCCCCACTGGTCCGGGTCGCCCCCGGCCCACGCAGAAACACCCGCAACGCCGCCGGCAGATCACGCCGATGACGCGCCGCGATCTCGTCCAGCGGCTGGCTCGGCGCCACCACCAGCACCTCGATCGGCGCCAGCCCCAGCCGCCGCGCATCCAGGTGCGCAGGCAACAAGTGGCTGAGGTGATTGAGCCGCTGGATCAACTCGATGTCGTCTTCCAGGCTGTCGATGAACGTGCTGTTCAGCATATGCCCACCGATCTGCGCCAGGCTCGGCTGCTGGCCGCTGAACACCCGCTGGGTCGGCAGCGGCGGCGCTGGCCGCTGCGGGTTGCCACTGACCCCGACCACCAGCACCCGGCTGGCACCGAGGTGCAAGGCCGGGCTGATCGGCGCCGACTGACGCACCGCGCCATCACCAAAGTACTCCTCGCCGAGCTTGACCGGGGCGAACAGCAGCGGGATCGCCGAGCTGGCCAGCAGGTGCTCGACGGTCAACGCGGTGGGCATGCCGATGCGCCGATGACGCAGCCACGGCTCAATGGTGTCGCGGCCCTGGTAGAAGGTCACCGCCTGCCCCGACTCGTAACCAAAGGCGGTGATCGCAACGGCGCGCAGTTGCTCGCTGGCCAGCGCGTGGTTGATGCCGTCGAGGTTCAGGTGCGCTTGCAGCAGGCCGCGCAGCGGGCTGCTGTCGAGCAGTGCCACCGGCGCTTGGCCGCCCAGGCCGAGCAGGCTGTGGCCGACGAACCGGCTGGCCTGGCGGATTACCCCGGGCCAGTCGCTGCGCAGCACCAGGTGGCTGCGAAAGTTCTGCCAGAAGGCGGTCAGGCGCTGCACCGACTCACCGAAGTGAGTGGCGCCGCTGGCCAGGGTGACCGCGTTGATGGCCCCGGCAGAAGTGCCGACGATGACCGGGAAGGGATTGGCCGCGCCGGCGGGAAGCAGCTCGGCGATGCCGGCCAGCACACCTACCTGGTAGGCGGCGCGGGCGCCGCCTCCGGAGAGGATCAGGCCGGTGGTTGGGGTCATGCGGTCCTCCCTGGAACGGTGGTTGTCAGCGCTTCTTCTTGTCGTACAGCCGCGGTGCACCTTCAGGCCGCGACTTGAAGCGCCGGTGCGCCCACAGGTACTGCTCGGGGCACTCGCGCAACACACCTTCAACCCACTGGTTGATGCGCAGGCAATCGGCCTCTTCGCTCTCCCCCGGGAAGTCTTCCAGCGGCGGATGGATCACCAGCCGGTAACCACTGCCATCCTCCAGCCGCCGCTGGGTGAACGGGATCACCCGGGCCTTGCCCAGGCGGGCGAACTTGGTGGTCGCGGTGACCGTCGCCGCGGGGATGCCGAACAGCGGCACGAACAGGCTCTGCTTGGCGCCGTAGTCCTGGTCCGGTGCGTACCAGATCGCGCGCCCGGCACGCAGCAGCTTGAGCATGCCGCGCACGTCTTCACGTTCGATCGCCAGCGAATCCGGGTTGTGCCGCTCGCGGCCACTGCGCTGGATGAAGTCGAACAACGGGTTGCCGTGCTCACGGTACATGCCGTCGATGGTCTGCACCTGGCCGAGCAGCGCGGCGCCGATCTCAAGCGTGGTGAAGTGCACGGCCATGAGGATCGCGCCCTGCCCTTCACGGTGCGCGGCCTGCAGGTGCTCGATGCCTTCGATGTGCGCCAGGCGCGCCAACCTGGCCTGGGGCCACCACCAGCTCATGGCCATTTCGAAAAAGGCGATGCCGGTGGAGGCGAAGTTTTCCTTGAGCAAACGCTGCCGTTCGTCGACAGACAGCTCGGGGAAGCACAGCTCAAGGTTGCGCGCAGCGATGCGCCGACGCTCACCCGCCAGGCGGTACATCACTGCGCCGAGCCCACGGCCCAGGCGCAGCAGCGCGCGGTATGGCAGCTGCACGGTCAGCCACAGCAGCCCTAGGCCCAGCCACAGGCCCCAGAATCGCGGGTGGAGGAAAAGGGGACGAAAACGCGGGCGGTCCATTGAAGCTTCCGGAAAGACAAAGGCCGAGCATTCTACAACGGATCGCCGCTGGTTGCGGGCAACCGACGTTTCTCGTTATAAGTCAGGGCACTTTTCAAGCAACAAGCCGTCTATGCAGACCATGAGCCTAAACCCGATACCCGAAAGCGCCTCCGTGTTCCAGCTCAAGGGCAGTATGCTTGCCATCACTGTGCTGGAACTGGCGCGCAACGACCTCGAGTCCCTCGACCGGCAACTGGCTGCGAAAGTGGCCCAGGCACCGAACTTCTTCAGCAATACGCCGCTGGTGCTGGCGCTGGACAAGCTGCCCGCCGACGAAGGGGCGATCGACCTGCCCGGGCTGATGCGCGTCTGCCGCCATCATGGCCTGCGGACCCTGGCGATCCGCGCCAGCCGCATCGAGGACATCGCCGCGGCGATCGCCATCGACCTGCCGGTGTTGCCGCCTTCAGGCGCGCGCGAGCGGCCGCTGGAGCCGGAACCCGAGGCGAAAAAGGCCGAGCCGGTGGCTGCCGCAGCCGCCGAACCCGAGATCCGCCCGACGCGAATCATCACTACGCCGGTGCGCGGCGGCCAACAGATCTATGCTCAAGGCGGGGACCTGGTGGTGACCACCTCGGTCAGCCCAGGGGCGGAACTTCTCGCCGATGGCAACATCCATGTGTACGGCGCCATGCGTGGCCGGGCCCTGGCCGGGATCAAGGGCAACACCAAGGCACGCATCTTCTGCCAGCAGATGACCGCAGAGCTGGTCTCCATCGCCGGTCAGTACCGCGTCTGCGAAGACCTTCGACGTGACCCATTGTGGGGGGCCGGCGTGCAGGTCAGCCTGTCTGGCGATGTGTTGAACATCACCCGTCTTTAACGGATACTTGCCGGCATTTTTAGAGCAACTTCTTCATCGTTGCCGTTATGTGCTTTTTCAGGGACAGCTGTCCCGACTCAATTTTAGGGGTGAAACACCTTGGCCAAGATTCTCGTGGTTACTTCCGGCAAAGGGGGTGTGGGCAAGACCACCACCAGCGCCGCCATCGGTACCGGCCTAGCTCTGCGTGGCCACAAGACTGTCATCGTCGACTTCGACGTCGGCCTGCGTAACCTCGACCTGATCATGGGCTGCGAACGCCGCGTGGTGTACGACTTCGTCAACGTGGTCAACGGCGAAGCCAACCTGCAGCAGGCCCTGATCAAGGACAAGCGCCTCGAGAACCTGTTCGTGCTGGCCGCCAGCCAGACCCGCGACAAGGACGCGCTGACCCTCGAAGGCGTCGAGAAAGTCCTGATGGAGTTGAAGGAAACCTTCGACTACGTGGTCTGCGACTCGCCAGCGGGCATCGAGAAAGGCGCCCACCTGGCCATGTACTTCGCTGACGAAGCGATCGTCGTGACCAACCCTGAGGTCTCCTCGGTACGTGACTCCGACCGCATGCTCGGCCTGCTGTCGAGCAAGTCGCGCCGCGCCGAACGTGGCGAAGAGCCGATCAAGGAACACCTGCTGATCACCCGCTACAACCCAGAGCGCGTGGTCAACGGCGAAATGCTCAGCATTGCCGACGTCGAAGAAATCCTGGCGATCAAGCTCAAGGGCGTGATCCCGGAATCGCAGGCAGTGCTCAAGGCCTCCAACCAGGGCGTGCCGGTCATCCTCGATGACCAGAGCGATGCGGGCCAAGCGTACAGCGACACCGTTGAACGCCTGCTGGGCAAAGAAAAAGAACTTCGGTTCGTCGATGTACAGAAGAAGGGATTCTTCGAGCGCCTTTTCGGGAGCAAATAAACCATGAACCTTTTTGACTTCTTTCGTGGCAGACAGAAACAGACCAGTGCGTCGGTAGCGAAAGAGCGTCTACAGATCATCGTGGCGCACGAGCGCGGCCAGCGCACCACGCCGGATTACCTGCCCGCCTTGCAGAAGGAGCTGGTCGAGGTGATCCGCAAGTACGTCAATATCGGCAACGATGACGTGGTAGTTGCGCTGGAGAACCAAGGCAGCTGCTCGATCCTCGAGTTGAACATCACCCTGCCCGAGCGTTGATACACGCTCCCGGGCGATAGCCACGGCGGCGGTTGGTTTGCAGGCCCCTTTTGTAGGAGCGGGCTTGCCCGCGATGGCGTCAGCAGCGACAACACGGTTGTTCGCGCCGGCGTCATCGCGGGCAAGCCCGCGCCTACAGGGGGCCTGCAACCCTCCGCCGCCGTTGGCATTTGCAGAGAACCCGCAATGCCGCTGTCCAATGTGCACATCCTCCATGAAGACGCCGCGATCCTGGTGATCAACAAGCCGACCCTGCTGCTTTCGGTGCCAGGCCGGGCCGACGACAACAAGGACTGCCTGATCACCCGCCTGCAGGAAAACGGCTACCCGGACGCGCTGATCGTGCATCGGCTGGACTGGGAAACCTCGGGGATCATCCTGCTCGCCCGCGATGCCGCCAGCCACCGCGAGCTGTCGCGTCAGTTTCACGACCGCGAGACCGAAAAAGCCTACACCGCGCTGTGCTGGGGCCAGCCGGCGCTGGACAGCGGCAGCATCGACCTGCCGCTGCGCTACGACCCGCCGACCAAGCCGCGGCACGTGGTCGACCACGAGCAAGGCAAGCATGCGCTGACCTTCTGGCGCATCGTCGAGCGCTGTGGGGATTATTGCCGGGTCGAGCTGACGCCGATCACCGGGCGCTCGCACCAGTTGCGCGTGCACATGCTGTCGATCGGGCACCCGCTGCTGGGCGACCGCTTGTATGCCAACCCTGAGGCATTGGCGGCGCATGAGCGGCTGTGCCTGCATGCGAGCATGCTGAGCTTTACCCATCCGGTTTCGGGTGAGCGGTTGAAGTTCGAGTGCCCGGCACCGTTCTGAGACCGCAGCGGCCTTTTCGCGGGTAAACCCGCTCCTACAGGGTCCGTGTAGGCGCGGGCTTGCCCGCGAAGAGGCCGACACAAATTGTCGCTCATCTGCGTTAAACTCGCGCCACTGCTGTCTGGAGTGACTTATGCGCGACGCTTTGAACCAGGGCCTGATCGAATTCCTCAAGGCCTCCCCGACACCCTTCCACGCCACCGCCAGCCTGGCCCAGCGCCTCGAGGCCGCCGGCTTCCAGCGCCTGGACGAGCGTGACAGCTGGGCCACCGTGCCGGGTGGGCGCTATTACGTGACCCGCAACGACTCCTCCATCATCGCCATCAAGCTCGGCAAGCTGTCGCCGCTGCTGAGCGGCATCCGCATGGTCGGTGCCCACACCGACAGCCCGTGCCTGCGGGTCAAGCCGCAGCCCGAGCTGCAGCGCCACGGCTTCCTCCAGCTGGGCGTGGAAGTGTACGGCGGCGCGCTGCTGGCACCGTGGTTCGACCGCGACCTGTCGCTGGCCGGGCGCGTCACCTTCCGCCGCGACGGCAAGGTCGAGAGCCAACTGGTCGACTTCAAGCTGCCGATCGCGGTCATCCCCAACCTGGCCATCCACCTCAACCGCACCGCCAACGAAGGCTGGCCGATCAACCCGCAGCTCGAGCTGCCGCCGATCATCGCCCAGGTCGCCGGTGACGAGCGGGTCGACTTCCGTGCCCTGCTCACCGAGCAGCTGGCCCGCGAGCACGAGCTCAACGCCGACGTGGTGCTGGACTACGAGCTGAGCTTCTACGACACCCAGGACGCTGCCCTGATCGGCCTGCACGGCGACTTCATCGCCGGTGCGCGGCTGGACAACCTGCTGTCGTGCTACGCCGGCCTGCAGGCGATGCTGGCCTCGGACAGCGACGAAACCTGCGTGCTGGTGTGCACCGACCACGAAGAAGTCGGCTCCAGCTCGGCCTGTGGCGCCGACGGGCCGATGCTCGAGCAGACCCTGCAGCGCCTGCTGCCTGACGGTGACGAGTACGTGCGCACGGTTCAGCGTTCGCTGATGGTGTCGGCCGACAACGCCCACGGCGTGCACCCCAACTACGCCGACAAGCACGACGGCAACCACGGGCCCAAGCTCAATGCCGGGCCGGTGATCAAGGTCAACAACAACCAGCGCTACGCCACCAACAGCGAGACGGCCGGGTTCTTCCGCCACCTGTGCATGGCCGAAGAAGTGCCGGTGCAGAGCTTTGTGGTGCGCAGCGACATGGGGTGTGGCTCGACCATTGGCCCGATCACCGCCAGCCACCTGGGCGTGCGCACGGTCGACATCGGCCTGCCGACCTTTGCCATGCACTCGATCCGCGAGCTGTGCGGCAGCCAGGACCTGGCGCACCTGGTGAAGGTGCTGACCGCGTTCTACCGGACCCGCGAATTGCCTTGAAGTAGACGCGGCCTGTGCTGGCCTCTTCGCGGGTAAACCCGCTCCCACAGGATTCAATGCTGACCTGTGGGAGCGGGTTTACCCGCGAAGAGGCCGGCACAGGCCGCCAACCTGCCGCGGATCAATCCTCTGCCCTGCCCCACGCGCTATGCTTACTACATGGCCCCAAAGCAGAAGGATTCTGACCATGTCCCCCTTCCTCTCGCTGTTCTTGCCGGTGTTCCTGCTGCTGATGCTGCTGACCATCGGCTTCAGCCTGCGCGAGCGCAACGCCGGTGTGTTGATGATGTGGCTCGGTACCCTGGGCATCTTCGGCATCATGTGCTGGAAGATCCTTGAGAAACTGCCCACATAAACCTCTACACTCGGGCGATCGTTTGCCCTGAGGTAGATTTCCCGGTGCCTGCCCTCCTGCGTTGCCTGACCCTGCTGCTGTTGCTGTTCATCACCCCGGCGCATGCCGCCGGCCTGCCTGGGCTGCTGGGGGCCAGCGCGCCCGCGCAGCCGGAAGCCAGCGAGCCGCTGGGCAAGTCGCTCGACGAGGTGATCAAGAACCTCGAGAACGACCAGCAACGGGCCAAGCTGCTGGCCGACCTGAAAAAACTCCGCGACGCCAGCAAGCAGACCCAGACCAGCCCGGAACAGGGCGTACTCGGCCTGATCGGCGGCGCCCTGCACGACTTCGAGAAGCAGTTCAGCGGCGACGCCAGCCCGTTCCGCCGCTGGTCGCAGGAGATCGACCAAGCGCAGACCGAGCTCAGCGACCTGATGGTGCCGGTGCACCAGTGGCCGGCGATCCTGTTCGGCTTTGCCGCGATCATCGCGGTGTGGAGCCTGCTCGCCTACGCCTTCAACTGGATCGGCCACCGGGTGCGCCTGCGCTTCGGCCTGACCGAGGAGCTGCCGCAGCACCCGCGCACCTGGGACCTGGTGCGCTTTGCCCTGCGCAAGCTCGGCCCGTGGCTGGTGGCGCTGGTGTTCACCGTGTACCTGAGCTTTGCCCTGCCCTCGTCGTTGGGCAAGTCGATGGCGATGGTGCTGGCCTATGCGCTGGTAGTCGGCACCTGCTTCTCGGCGATCTGCGTGATCGCCTTCTCGCTGCTCGACGGCCCGCACCGCCACCGCGCGCTGCACATCCTCCGTCACCAGGCCTTCCGCCCGCTGTGGCTGATCGGCAGCTTTGCCGCGTTTGGCGAGGCGATGAACGACCCACGCCTGAGCGTGGCGCTGGGCAGCCACCTGGCGCACGCCCTGGCGACCCTGGCCAACGTGCTGGCGGCGCTGTGCACCGGCGTGTTCGTGCTGCGCTTCCGCCGGCCGATCGCCCACCTGATCCGCAACCAGCCGCTGTCGCGGCGCCTGACCCGGCGCACCTTGAGCGACACCATCGAGATCCTCGGCAGCTTCTGGTTCATCCCGGCGATGATCCTCGTGGCGATCTCGCTGTTCGCCACCTTTGTCTCCGCCGGCGACACCAGCACCGCGTTGCGCCAGTCGCTGATGTGCACCGTGCTGGTGGTGGTGTGCATGGTCCTCAATGGCCTGGTGCGGCGCCACGCCGCCAACCCCAAGCGTGCCAACCGGCGCCAGGCGGTGTATGCCGAGCGCTTGAAGAACTTCGGCTATGCGCTGCTGCACCTGTTCATCTGGCTGCTGTTCATCGAGCTGGGCCTGCGCGTGTGGGGCCTGTCGATGATCAGCTTCGCCGAGGGCGACGGCCATGAAGTCAGCCTGCGCCTGCTCGGCCTGGCCGGCACGCTGATCGCCGCGTGGCTGGTGTGGATCCTTGCCGACACCGCCGTGCACCACGCCCTGGTGCGCTCGCGCCGGGGCCTGGCCAACGCCCGGGCGCAGACCATGATGCCGTTGATCCGCAACGTCATGTTCGTGGCCATCTTCATCATTGCGGTGATCGTCGCCCTGGCCAACATGGGCATGAACGTCACGCCGCTGCTGGCCGGTGCCGGTGTCATCGGCCTGGCCATCGGTTTTGGCGCACAGTCGCTGGTCGCCGACCTGATCACCGGGCTGTTCATCATCATCGAAGACTCGCTGGCGATCGACGACTACGTCGATGTCGGCGGCCACCTGGGCACGGTCGAAGGCCTGACCATCCGCACCGTGCGCCTGCGCGACATCGACGGCATCGTGCACACCATCCCGTTCAGCGAGATCAAGAGCATCAAGAACTACTCGCGCGAGTTCGGCTACGCGATCTTCCGCGTGGCGATCCCGCACGGGATGAACATCGACCAGGCCATCAGCCTGATCCGCGAGGTCGGCCAGAAGCTGCGCAACGACCCGCTGATGCGCCGCAACATCTGGTCGCCGCTGGAGTTGCAGGGGGTGGAGAGCTTCGAGTCCGGCCAGGCGATCCTGCGCGCACGCTTCAAGACCGCGCCGATCAAGCAGTGGGAAGTGTCGCGGGCGTTCAACCTGGCACTCAAGCGGCAACTGGACGAGGCCGGTGTCGACCTGGCCATGCCGCGGCTGTCGGTGCAGGTGGTGACGGCGGGCGGTGGCGGGCTTACCGATACGGGGAGCGCCAGCTGAGGTCGCTGGAGGTGAGCTGATCACTAGGGATCTATAATCACTCTATAATCGCTCTATAATTACCTATAAAAGACCTCATGGGTCGGCGTGACGCTGAAAATAATGGGTCTATAATCGCTCTATAGTTTCCTATAGAGCATCCCGACCATGGCTGAAATCCTGTACCACCGGCCTGCCCTGGCAGCTCGCCTGTCCAAGCTGATCACCCAGGTAGCCGTGGGCAGTGCCGCCAGCTCGGGGGTCTTCCTGGCAGCGCCTCGACGCACCGGCAAGTCGACCTTTGCACGAGAAGACCTGCGCCCAGCGCTGGAGGCGGCGGGCGCGATCGTCCTGTACGCCGATCTGTGGCAGGACCTGACCAAGGACCCCGGCCTGGTCATCGTGGAAGCGGTCAGGGAGGTCGTGGGACACAACGAAGGCTTCGTCACTCGCCTGGCGAAAAATGCCGGTATGCAGCATGTGACTGTTGCTGGCCTGAGTTTCAGCCTGGACAAGATCGGCCTCGGCACGGACATCGACTTGACCAAGGCGCTGGTGGCGCTCTCGGATGAGTCGAAGAAAATCATCGTCCTGATGATCGACGAAGCTCAACACGCGATCACTACCGACGCCGGCGTAGCGGCCCTGTTCGCACTGAAGGCGGCCAGAGACGAACTCAACAGCTCCAGGCACCATGGCCTGCGCATCGTCTGCACCGGATCGAACCGGGACAAGCTGGCCATGCTCCGCAACAGCAAGGACCAGGCGTTTTTTGGCGCATCCATGGTGCCCTTTCCAACCCTGGATCAAGACTTCATCGACTGGTTCTGCGCGAATGTCGATCTGCCGTATCCGCTCGATCCTGTAAACGTGTTCGAGCTGTTCCAGGCGTGTGGCTACCGGCCTGAGCTGCTAGGGGCTGCCGCCGATGAGATTCGCTTCGACTTCACCCTGGCCCCTGCAGACGTGCCAGAACGCTTCGCGATCCTGGTCCGGGCACAAGCCGATGAGCTCAATGCAAACCTGCAGAAAGTACTTCATAGCCTGACACCTATTCAGTCCGCCGTTATCCGTGTGATGAGCGCAAAGGGCGACAGTTATGCGCCTTTCGAAGCCCCCACCCTGGAGCTGTATGCGAGAGCGATGGCGCAGGTCGGGATCGCTGAAAACGCCATCAAGGTCGAGGTGCCCGGTGTTCAACAGGCACTGATCGCGCTGCAGGAGAAGAAGCTGGTCTGGAAAGCCTCGCGTGGCGTCTATGCGGTCGATGAGCAAGTGATCGTGGACCTGCTGCGGGACGCCGGCCTGCTCGAAAACCTGGCATAAGCTGGCCGCCTGTACGCTACCCCACCTCGGCCCTGATGCGGATCGCATCGTGGCGCCAATACTCCAGGTCACAGTCGATCAGATGCCCATGCTGGTCGCTATTGACCCGGCTGATGTGCAGCCCCGGGCTGCCCGCCGACACCTTCAAGGCCGTCGCCGCCGCTACCGGTAGCGCGGTCGGCAGGATCTCGAAACACACCTGGCCGTATTCGATGCGGTACTCGCGGGCGTAGATCTCGGTCAGCGACTGGCCAAGGTCGTGCTGGAGAATGTTCGGGAAGTAGCGCGGGTTGAGGTAATGCTCGGCATACAGCACCGCCCGCCCGTCGATCCGCCGCAGCCGGCAGATCTGTACCACGCTGGACAACGCCGGCAGGCGTAGCCGCGCGCAGATCAGCGCCGAGGCCGGCTGCAGGCGCGCCGACAGCAGCTCGGTGCTCGGCAGCCGGCCCTGCGCGCGGACCATCGCATGAAAGTGGCTGCGCTGGATCAGGTCGTAGGTCAGCCGCTGCGGCGCGACGAACCAGCCACGCCGCTCCTCGCGGTAGATCAGCCCCTGCGCCTCGAGCTGCACCAACGCCTCGCGCAAGGTGATGCGGGTAGTGGCGAACACCTCGCTGAGCTTGCGTTCGGCCGGCAGCTTGCCACCCGGCGCCAACAGGCCGTGTTCGATCTGCTCCTGCAAGGCATGACAGATGGCTGTTACCGCACGCGGTGGCGTCGCTTGCATCAAAGGTTACCTATCTGGACTAGTCCAGCCCCAGAACAGGGCAGTTGGAGCGTAGTGCAAGCCTAGGCACAGCCGATGAACATCCTGTGACAAAGCCCTGCGCGAGCCCCTGCCAGAACCGGGCCAAGCCTTGCGGTTCAGGGCCTGCGATCTGGTCTACGCTGTATCCCCAGAGCCGCCAGGCAGGCATGCCGGGCGCCTTCCTACATCAAACTGTCACGCAAGCCGCCTAACTTGGCGCAAGGTTTGCTGACCTAGACCACCCACGTCGGCACGCACGGTTCGCGCGACACCACTCGATTGCAAGGCATCCCCCACCCAAGGAGCTTCGGATGAAAAAGTTCTTCATGGCGTCACTGCTGGGCTCGGCCATCGCACTGTGTACCTCGGCCATGGCCGCGGACGATCTCAAGGCACTGGAAGACGCCGCCCGCAAGGAAGGCGCGGTCAACAGCGTGGGCATGCCGGATGCCTGGGCCAACTGGAAAGGCACCTGGGAAGACCTGGCCAGCAAGTACGGCCTCAAGCACATGGACACCGACATGAGTTCGGCCCAGGAAATCGCCAAGTTCGACGCCGAAAAAGACAACGCCAGCGCCGATATCGGTGACGTCGGCGCGGCGTTCGGCCCGATTGCCGTGAGCAAGGGCGTCAGCCAGCCGTACAAACCGAGCACCTGGGAGCAGGTGCCGGCATGGGCCAAGGACCAGGACGGCCACTGGGCGCTGGCCTATACCGGCACCATCGCCTTCATCATCAACAAGGACCTGGTCAAGGAAGGCGAGCGGCCGAAAACCTGGCACGACCTGGAAAAGGGCAAGTACAAGGTTGCCATCGGTGACGTCGGCACCGCCGCCCAGGCCGCCAATGGCGTGCTCGCCGCCGCCATCGCCTACAAGGGTGACGAGAGCAACATCGAGCCGGGCCTGCAGCTGTTCACCAAGCTGGCCCAGCAGAAGCGCCTGTCGCTGGCCAACCCGACCATCCAGACCCTCGAGAAGGGTGAGGTGGAAGTCGGCGTGGTGTGGGACTTCAACGGCTTGAGCTATCGCGACCAGATCGACCCCAAGCGCTTCGAAGTGCTGATCCCGGCGGACGGTTCGATCACCTCCGGCTACACCACCATCATCAACAAATACGCGAAAAACCCCAACGCGGCGAAGCTGACGCGTGAGTACATCTTCAGCGATGCCGGCCAGGTCAACCTGGCCAAGGGGCATGCCCGGCCGATCCGCGCCGAGCACCTGAAGCTGCCGGCGGACGTGCAGGCCAAGCTGCTGCCCAACGAGCAGTACGCACCGGCCCAGCCCATCAAGAACGCCGACGCCTGGGAGAAGACCTCCAAGGCCCTGCCGCAGAAGTGGCAGGAGCAGGTGATCATCGAGATGGAGTAAGGCCAAGGCGCTTCGGCGCCTGAACCGGCCCTTTCGCGGGTAAACCCGCTCCCACAGGCTCCGTGGTGATCCTGGTGGGAGCGGGTTTACCCGCGAAGAGGACCACACCGCAGTGACTGACCCACCTCCCGCGGAGCTCACATGCAACACAACGTCATCCTGGTCCTGCTCGACGGCCTCAACTACCAGGTCGCCCACCACGCGATGGGCCACCTGCACGCCTATGTCGAGGCCGACCGCGCCGCGCTGTACCGGGTCGAATGCGAGCTGCCGTCGCTGTCGCGGCCGCTGTACGAGTGCATCCTCACCGGCGTGCCGCCGATCGACAGCGGCATCGTCCATAACAACGTCAACCGCCTGTCCAACCAGCGCAGCGTGTTCCACTACGCCCGCGAGGCTGGCCTGGGCACCGCCGCAGCGGCCTATCACTGGATGAGCGAGCTGTACAACCGCTCGCCGTTCGACCCGCTGCGCGACCGCCACACCCATGCACCCAAGCTGCCGATCCAGCACGGCCTGTTCTACTACGCCGACCACTACCCCGACTCCCACCTGCTGGCCGACGCCGAATACCTGCGCCGCCGGCATGCACCGAACTTTCTCCTGGTGCACCCGATGAACATCGACGATGCCGGCCACCGCCACGGCCTCGACAGCAGCCAGTACCGCAACACCGCGCGCGGCGCCGACATCCTCCTCGCCGACTACCTGCCGCGCTGGCTCGAAGAGGGTTACCAGGTGCTGGTCACCGCCGACCACGGCATGAACCACGACCGCTCGCACAACGGCCTGCTGGCCGAGGAACGCGAGGTGCCGCTGTTCGTCTTCGGCAGTGCGTTCAGCCTCGACCCGGCCGCCAAGCCGCTGCAGACCGAGCTGTGCGGGACGATCTGTGAACTGCTCGGCGCCCGCCACGACAAGAGCGTGTGCCGGGAGCTGCTCAAGTGAGGGGCCGCTACCTGGCCCTGCTGTGCCTGCTGCCGTTCGCGGTGTTCTTCATCATCTTCCAGATCGCCCCGCTGACCTGGGTCGCGGTGCACAGCCTGCAAGGCGATGGCGGCTGGGGCCTGGACAACTTCAGCAAGGTGTTCGCCTCGAAGTTCTACCTGCAGGCCGTGCAGCGCAGCCTGGAGATCAGCTTCTGGTCGAGCCTGTTCGGCATCCTCATCGCCACCGTGGGCGCCTATTCGCTGCACCAGGTCGACTCGCGCCTGCGCGACTTCGTCGCCGCCTTCGCCAACATGACCAGCAACTTCTCCGGGGTGCCGCTGGCGTTCGCCTTCATCATCCTGCTCGGGTTCAACGGCGCCCTGACTCTGCTGCTCAAGCAGGTCGGCCTGCTCGAAGACTTCAGCATCTACTCCAAGAGCGGGTTGATCCTGGTCTACACCTACTTCCAGATCCCCTTGGCCGTGCTGCTGCTCTACCCGGCCTTCGACGCCCTGCGCGAAGACTGGCGCGAGTCGGCCGCGCTGCTCGGCGCCAATGCCTGGCAATACTGGCGGCACATCGGCCTGCCGGTGCTGACCCCGGCGCTGCTGGGCACCTTCGTCATCCTCCTGGCCAACGCCCTCGGCGCCTACGCCACGGTCTACGCGCTGACCACCGGCAACTTCAACGTGCTGCCGATCCGCATCGCGGCGCTGGTGTCTGGCGACATCACCCTTGACCCCAACCTCGCCAGTGCCCTGGCCATGCTGCTGGTCGGGCTGATGACCCTGGTCACCGTGGTCCATCAATGGCTGTTGAAGAGGAGCTACCATGCGCGCTGAACCTGGCAAGGGTGGCCTGTACCACCGGCTGGTGGTGTACCTGCTGTTCCTGATTCTGCTGCTGCCGCTGGCCGGCACCCTGCTCTACTCGATCTCCACCAGCTGGTCGGCGAGCCTGCTGCCCAGCGGCCTGACCTTGAAGTGGTACGTGGCGCTGTGGAGCGAGCCGCGCTTTCTCGCCGCGTTCGGCCAGTCGCTGCTGGTGTGCGTGGGCGCGTTGATACTGTCGGTGGTGCTGATCCTGCCGCTGCTGTTCGTCGTGCACTACCACTTCCCGCGGCTCGACGCGCTGATGAACGTCCTCATCCTGCTGCCCTTCGCGGTGCCGCCGGTGGTGTCCTCGGTGGGCCTGCTGCAGCTGTATGGCAGCGGGCCGATGGCGATGGTCGGCACGCCGTGGATCCTGATCGGCTGCTACTTCACGGTAGCCTTGCCGTTCATGTACCGGGCGATCACCAACAACCTGCAGGCGATCAACCTGCGTGACCTGATGGACGCCGCCCAGCTGCTTGGCGCGAGCACCTGGCAAGCGGCGATCCTGGTGGTCCTGCCGAACCTGCGCAAGGGCCTGATGGTGGCGCTGCTGCTGTCGTTCTCGTTCCTGTTCGGCGAGTTCGTGTTCGCCAACCTGCTGGTCGGTACCCGCTACGAGACCCTGCAGGTGTACCTGAACAACATGCGCAACAGCAGCGGCCACTTCAACAGCGCGCTGGTGATCTCGTACTTCGCCTTCGTGCTGCTGCTGACCTGGGTCGCCAACCGCCTGAACAAGGACAAAACCTGAGATGAGCTTCGTCAGCGTGCAGAAACTGCACAAGAGCTACGCCGGCAGCCCGGTGTTCCATGACATCGAGTGCCAGGTCGAACGTGGCGAGTTCGTTACCCTGCTCGGCCCTTCGGGCTGCGGCAAGTCGACCCTGCTGCGCTGTATTGCCGGGCTGACGCCGGTGGACAGCGGGCGGATCCTCCTCGACGGCCACGACCTGGTGCCGCTGAGCCCGCAGAAGCGCGGCATCGGCATGGTGTTCCAGAGCTATGCGCTGTTCCCCAACATGACCGTGCAACAGAACGTCGCCTTTGGCCTGCGCATGCAGAAGACCCCCGCCGACGAGAGCCTGGCGCGTGTGTGCGAAGTGCTCGACCTGGTCGAGCTGGGCAGCTTTGCCGGGCGTTACCCGCACCAGCTGTCGGGCGGCCAGTGCCAGCGTGTGGCGCTGGCCCGCTCGCTGGTGACGCGCCCACGCCTGCTGCTGCTCGACGAGCCGCTGTCGGCGCTGGATGCGCGTATCCGCAAGCACCTGCGCGAGCAGATTCGGGCGATTCAGCGTGAGCTGGGGCTGACCACCATCTTCGTCACCCACGACCAGGAAGAGGCGCTGACCATGTCGGACCGGATCTTCCTGATGAACCAGGGCCGGATCGTCCAGAGCGGCGACGCCGAAACCCTCTACACCGCACCGGTGGACCTGTTTGCCGCCGGCTTTATCGGCAACTACAACCTGCTCGACGCCGACAGCGCCAGCCGCCTGCTGCAGCGCCCGGTGAGCAGCCGCCTGGCGATCCGCCCGGAGTCGATCAGCCTGAGCCTGAACGGCGAGCTGGACGGCCAGGTGCGCAGCCACAGCCTGCTGGGCAACGTCATCCGCTACCGGGTCGAGGTGCGGGGGGTGGAGCTGGTGGTGGATGTGCTCAACCGCTCATCTGCCGATCTGCATCCGGACGGACAACGGGTATCCTTGTCGATCGACCCCTCGGCGCTACGCGAAGTGGCTTAGGAGATATGCGCAATGGCTTTGGCAATATTCGATCTGGACGAAACCCTGATTCACGGTGACTGCTCGTCGTTGTGGTGCGAGCAGATGGCACGGCTTGGCTGGGTCGATGGCAAGGCGTTCGTGCGCCGCGACCATGAGCTGATGGAGGCCTACGGCAAGGGCCATCTGCGCATGGAAGAGTACATGGCGTTCAGCCTCGAGCCGGTCGCCGGGCGTACCCTGGAAGAGGTCGAGCACCTGGTCGAGCCGTGGGTCGAGGAGGTGATCGAGCCGATCATTCTCGGTGACGCGTGCCGCTGTATTGCCGAGCACCGCAAGCAGGGGGACCGGATCCTGATCATCTCGGCGTCTGGCACGCACCTGGTGGGGCCGATTGCCGCGCGCTTGGGCGTGGATGAGTACCTGGCGATCGAGCTGGAGGCGGTGAACGGGGTGTACACCGGCAACACCCATGGCGTGCTGACCTACCGTGAAGGCAAGATCACGCGCTTGCTGGAATGGCTGGATCAGGAGCAGGAGAACCTGGAGGGGGCGAGTTTCTATTCGGACTCGCGCAATGACCTGCCGCTGTTGTTGAAGGTGGATCATCCGAAGGTGGTGAACCCGGATGCGGTGCTGCGCGAGCATGCGCAGACCAATGGCTGGCCGATCCTGAGCTGGTCTTGAGATCCTTGGGGCCGCTGCGCAGCCCTTTCGCGACACAAGGCCGCTCCCACAAGGGGTTGCGCCGCAATTGGATCTGACAGGGCACCTGTGGGAGCGGCCTTGTGTCGCGAAAGGGCCGCAAAGCGGCCCCGGGGATTTACGATCAGACCAGGGTGTCGTCGATCACCAGCACCAGCTTGCCCGACACCTGATTAGTCTCGAGCTCGGCATACGCCGCCTCGGCAAACGCCACCGGGTAGGTATCGACCAGCTGCGGCTTGAGCCGGCCTTCGCTGAACAGCGGCCAGACCTGCTGCCCCAACTCCTGCAACAGCTCAGCCTTGAACCCGTCATCGCGGTTGCGCAAGGTCGAACCCGTCACCTGCAAGCGCTTGCCCAGCACCAGGGCCAGGTCCAGCTCGACCTTGCGCCCGCCCATCAAACCGATGATCACCCACCGGCCATCGCGCGCCAGCAGCGTGAGGTTGAGCTGCGCGTAACTGGCGCCAACCGGGTCGAGGATGACATCGAACGGCCCCAGGCCATCCAGGTCGTCGAGGTTCTGGTTACGCACCACGCCACCCTCTGCCCCCAGGCCCTGGCAATAGCTCAGGCGCTCCGGCGAACCGACACTGACCCACACCGGGTTGCCGAACGCCTTGCACAGTTGGATCGCCGCCGAGCCCACGCCGCTGGCGCCCGCATGCACCAGGACCTTTTCACCGACCTTCAGGCCACCGAGCTGGAAGAGGTTTAGCCAGGCCGTGGCATACACCTCGGGGATCGCCGCCGCTTCGTGCAGGCTGAGGCCTTCGGGCACCGGCAGCACGTGCCGGGCATCCACCACCACTTCTTCAGCCATGCCGCCACCGGCCAGCAGCGCGCACACCCGATCACCCACGCGCCAGTCGGCACCGGGGCCGACCTCTTCGATCACCCCGGCGCATTCCAGGCCCAGGTAGGGGCTGGCACCGGGCGGCGGCGGGTACAGCCCCGCGCGCTGGAGCAGGTCAGCGCGGTTGAGTCCCGCGGCGGCCACGCGAATGCGTACCTGGCCGGCGTCACAGGTCGGGCGCTCGGCCTCGACCCACTCCACATGTCCTTCAACGCCTTGCAATGCCTTCACAGTGCCTCCATAGTTGAGTCATGACTGAGCCCGGGATCGCTGTGTCCCGGGCTTTTTGCAGTATTTTTCCGGCTCCTCGGAACCGGCGAACGGAATAGACGGCCTACTATGCGTGATCAATTGCCTTTACGTCGAATCAGCATGAAGCATTTCCTGCCCAGCACTGCCCTCGCCCTGCTCATCGGCGTCGGCAGCCTGACCCTGGGCGGCAATGCGACGGCCGCGAACAAGTGGGAGAGCCTGCAGCCCGACCGCGACGAGGTGGTTGCCAGCCTCAATGTGGTCGAGTTGCTCAAGCGCCACCACTACAGCAAGCCGCCGCTGGACGATGCCCGCTCGGTCATCATCTATGACAGCTACCTGAAGCTGCTGGACCCGTCGCGCAGTTACTTCACCGCCTCCGACATCGCCGAATTCGACAAGTGGAAGACCCAGTTCGACGACTTCCTCAAAAGTGGCAACCTCGACCCTGGCTTCACCATCTACAAGCGCTACCTGAACCGCGTCAAGTCGCGCCTGGACTTCGCCCTGGCCGAGCTGGGCAAGGGCGTCGACAAGATCGACTTCACCAGCAACGAGTCGCTGCTGGTCGACCGCAAGGACGCGCCATGGCTGAAGAACGAGGCCGAGCTCGACGACCTGTGGCGCAAACGCGTCAAGGATGAAGTGCTGCGCCAGAAGATCGCCGGCAAGGATCCCAAGCAGATCCAGGAAACCCTGACCAAGCGCTACAAGAACCAACTGTCGCGCTTGAACCAGA
This sequence comes from Pseudomonas reidholzensis, assembly GCF_900536025.1. Taxonomy (GTDB): domain Bacteria; phylum Pseudomonadota; class Gammaproteobacteria; order Pseudomonadales; family Pseudomonadaceae; genus Aquipseudomonas; species Aquipseudomonas reidholzensis. The sequence goes on along the minus strand of NZ_UNOZ01000013.1, from coordinate 49,385 downwards.
CCCGTGCCGAAGACATCTTCCAGGCCTACATCAATACCTTTGCGCAGTCCTACGACCCGCACACCAACTACCTGTCGCCCGACAGCGCCGAAAACTTCGACATCAACATGAGCCTGTCGCTCGAAGGCATCGGTGCGGTGCTGCAAAGCGACAACGACCAGGTCAAGATCGTCCGCCTGGTGCCGGCAGGCCCTGCGGCCAAGACCAAGCAGGTCGCCCCGGCCGACAAGATCATCGGCGTCGCCCAGGGCAACGCGGAGATGGTCGACGTGGTCGGCTGGCGCCTGGACGAAGTGGTCAAGCTGATCCGTGGCAAGAAGGGTTCGGTGGTGCGCCTGGAGGTCATCCCGGCGAGCAACGCGCCAAACGACCAGACCAGCAAGATCGTCTCGATCACGCGCGAAGCGGTCAAGCTCGAGGAGCAGGCGGCGAAGAAGTCGGTGCTCAAGCTCAAGCAGGACGGCCGTGACTACAAGCTGGGGATCATCGAGATCCCGGCCTTCTACCTGGACTTCAAGGCCTACCGTGCCGGCGATCCGGAGTACAAGAGCACCACCCGCGACGTGAAGAAACTGCTCACCGAGCTGCAGAAAGAGAAAGTCGACGGCGTGGTCATCGACCTGCGCAACAACGGCGGCGGCTCGCTGCAGGAAGCCACCGAGCTGACCAGCCTGTTCATCGACAAGGGCCCGACCGTGCTGGTGCGCAACGCCGACGGCCGTGTCGACGTGCTTGAAGACGAGAACGTCGGTGCCTTCTACAAGGGCCCGATGGCGCTGTTGGTCAACCGCCTCTCGGCCTCTGCGTCGGAGATCTTCGCCGGTGCCATGCAGGATTACCACCGGGCGCTGATCATCGGTGGCCAGACCTTCGGCAAGGGCACCGTGCAGACCATCCAGCCGCTCAACCATGGCGAGCTGAAGCTGACCCTGGCGAAGTTCTACCGGGTTTCCGGGCAGAGCACCCAGCACCAGGGCGTGCTGCCGGACATCGACTACCCGTCGATCATCGACACCAAGGAAATTGGCGAAAGCGCGCTGCCCGAGGCCATGCCGTGGGACACCATCCGTGCGGTGATCAAGCCGGCGGCGGATCCGTTCAAGCCGTACCTGGCGGAGCTCAAGGCCCGGCATGACGCGCGCAGCGCCAAGGACGCGGAGTTTGCCTATATCCGTGACCGCCTGGCGTTGACCCAGAAGCTGATGAACGAGAAGACCGTCAGCCTCAACGAGCAGGAGCGCCGCGCCCGCCACGATGACATCGAGGGCAAGCAACTGGCCCTGGAGAACATCCGTCGCAAGGCCAAGGGTGAAGAGCCGCTCAAGGAGCTGAAGAAAGAAGACGAAGACGCGCTGCCGGTCGAGGATGAAGACACCAAGCCGGAAGATGACGCGTACCTGTCGGAAACCGGGCGTATCCTGCTCGACTACCTGAGCCTGGATTCGCGGGTGGCCAAGCACTAATCCGCGCGGTATGAAAAAGGGCTGATCGCGTAAGCGGTCAGCCCTTTTTTTTGCGGTGTCTGTACTGACACCTCACGCCTCTTCGGGATACCGGTACTCAAACACCCGCACCACCTCCGAAGCATGCCACGAAGCCGCCTCCATCCCATCCACCGGCCCCGAAAACCGCCCAAGCCGCTCCACACACTCAAAAAACCCCGTCCGCGGAAGACGACTCGCCCCCTGACTGATCACCAAAGAACTGCGCAGTGGCTGCTCAGCCCGCGCATCGAGCACCGCCAGGTACTCCAGCGCCGCAGTCAGCGTCTGCATCGCCGGCGTAGGGAACTGCAACCGCTCCAGCAACGCACGATACGTCAGCAGGTGACGCTGCCGCCGGGCCAGATCAAGCTCGTCAAGCAGGCCTTGCCATTGCTGACGGCTGATCCTCACCTGGCTCATGATGGCTCGCTCCAGCCTTTGATCCCCAGATGCCAGGCAAGGCTGCGCAATATCGGCGCACCCGGCTCGCGCTCGCCGGATTCGATCATGGCCAGGTACGCCGGGCTGATGCCCACGTTACGGGCCAGCACCTCAGGTGCCAGGCCCTTGGCTTCACGCAATTGCGCCAGCTCACTCAACGCCGGCAAGCTGACACTGGCGGCGGCGCTGTCGCTGGCGCCGGGCTCCACCTCGGCGGTGACGCTGGCAGGTGGCTGGCCCGCTGCCTTGAGCAGCGCCTGGTATTGCTCCCAGGGGACGACAGCGTATTCGGGCTGACCGTCCCGGCTGATGACCTGAATTCCCATCACTACCCCCTCACGTAGGACTACTGCATGTAATCCCTCGGCATAACCCTTATGCCAATTATATGACCAAGCGCGGGAGTCTGTGCAGGTCATCCACCCATCAAGGCGTGCGACGCTCCAGGCGCAAGGCTTCCGGGGTGTCTGGCAAGCGCTCGACCACCCGCAGGCGCTCGGGCGCCTGGCCATCGCGCCAGGCCTTGAAGCGGCCCAGCTCATCGGCCACGGTCTTCAACACCCAACCCAGCACGGCGATATCATCGAGAAAACCCACCCCCAGCAACCAGTCGGGGATGGCATCAAGCGGGCTGACGAAATACAGCAGGCCGGCGACGATGGTGACCAGCGCCCTGGGGCTGATGGCACGGTACTCGCCGCGCCACCAGGCCAGGCACAGCGCCTGCAGCAGACGCACGTCCTCACGCAGTTGGCCAAGCCGCGGGCCTTTGCGGGCCACGGCAAACAGCAGGGCCGGCAAGCGGCCACGGCTGAGCAAGCGCTCGGCCAGGGGCAGGAAGCGGGCGAAGTTCCAGGGTGCGCTCATGGGGCCTCCAGATCGGCTGAGGTTATCCACATTTATTGTGGATAACCTTGTGAACAGGGCTCAGTTTCCGTCGCGGGGTGCCCAGTGGGCAAGGGTCCCGCTCAGATCGGGCGTTTTTTACACAGTGGTTACCGTTGCGCAAACGTTTTGCGTCAGTCGCGGCCGCGCGGCGGGCTGTCCTTGTGCGACCGTGCGCACCGGCCGAGGTTCGCCCCGGCCGACCGCCGAATACGACAGCGCCCCGTCGAGACGGGGCGCTGGGCACAGCCTTGGCCTTACTGGGCCGGGGCTTCGGCTTGCGGCGCGTCGCCTTCGGCCTTGCTCGGATCCTTGATCGCCAGCAGCTCGAGGTCGAACACCAGGACCGAGTTGGCCGGGATCAGCGGGCTCGGGCTCTGAGCGCCGTAGGCCAGCTCAGCCGGGATGTACAGCTTGTACTTCTCGCCGACGTGCATCAGTTGCAGGCCTTCGACCCAACCTGGGATCACGCCGCTGACCGGCAGGTCGATCGGGCTGCCGCGCTCGACCGAGCTGTCGAACACCTTGCCATCGATCAGCTTGCCTTCGTAGTGAACGGTCACCACGTCGGAGGCTTTAGGCTGCGGGCCATCGGCCTTCTTCACGACTTCGTACTGCAGGCCCGAAGGGGTGGTGACCACGCCTTGTTTCTTGGCGTTTTCTTCCAGGAACTTCTTGCCAGCCGAAGCGGCTTCTTCGCTGGCCTTGGTCAGACGCTCCTCGGCACGCTTCTGCAGCGCGGTGAAGGCCTCGACCAGCTCTTCATCCTTCAGGCGTGGCTCTTTCTTGCTGACGGCGTCTTCGATGCCGAGGGCCACTGCTTTCGAATCAAGGTCTTCCATGCCTTCCTGAGCCAGGCTCTTGCCCATGTTCAGGCCGATACCGTAGGAAGCTTTCTGTGCCGGAGTTTTCAGCTCGGGGCTGCTGGCTTGTTGATCACAGCCAGCCAGTACCAGGCTTACCAGGGCAACCGCAGCCGCCAAACGATGTTGTTTCATGCTAGTTCCTTGTTCATGCGCCATAAGGGCAAATCAGGGTAAAGCCGCGAGCTTATCAGGCGGCCATTACCAATGGCTACCGGCATAAGAGCGGCTTGCAGGCCGGAAGTTCAGTGGGTGAAAGCTTCTTCATGCGTGCTTTACAGCCATTGGCCAGTATTGACCTGATAGCGCGGGTTTGCCCGGGTTTTGTGGCTAATTATTTCCAATCGGTTTTAGCGCCGCGATTCACGGATAAACGCCGTCCCGATACTGCCCCGCCACCTCGCGCAACACTTCGCACATCCACTGCGCTGGCAGGCTCTGCGGCAGCGCCGCGTTACGGCAGATGCCCACCGAGCCACCCGGCTCGCGCACGCCCAGGTCGAGCTCGACCACCTCGTCGCGGCCGAGGTCGATCAACACCGCATCGCGCGGCGCCACCCACACCGCATCGCTGCCCAGCAGGTAGCGCCGGCTGAGGGCCAGCGACAGGGTTTCCAGGCGCTGCGCCGGCATCTGGATGCCGCACTGCACGAACAGGCTGTCGGCATGCTGGCGAATGGTCGTACCGGGCGGCGGCAGCACCAGCGGATAGTCGCCGACGCGCCCACGCTCGACCGGCTGGCGGGCCAGCAGCGGATGCCCCGGGCGCACCACCAGGCTCATCGACTCGCTGTACAGGTGCTCGAACGACAAGCCCTGGATCTGCGGGCTGTCGGTCATGCGGCCGACCACCAGTTCGAGCTCGCCCAGGTGCAGTTGGCCGAGCAGTTGCGCGCTGACCCCGGTCGCCACGCTGATCACCAGCGCCTGGTGGCGCTGGTGCAGGCGGCAGAGCACCTCGGGCATGAGCAGGCCTTCGACCGTCGACAGCACGCCGATGCGCACCTGCGACGGCGCGCGGGCCTCGCCGCGCAAGGTGCTGACGCCGTCGCGCAGGGCCTGCACGCTGGGCCCGGCATAGCGCATGAACCGGGTGCCGGCCGGGGTCAGCTCGACGCCCAGGCGGGTGCGCTCGAACAGGCGGGTTTCGAGCAGTGCCTCGAGCTCCTTGAGGGTCTTGGAGATCGCCGGCTGGCTGATCGCCAGGACATCTGCGGCCCGGGCCAGGCTGCCCTGGCGGGCGATCTCGAGAAAGCACAGGAGGTGGCGGTACTTGATTCGGGTGTCGAGGTTCATGCGTCCAGAAGCGGCTTGGCCCGCGCTCAGCGTGGTTCAACCATCTTATAGCATCGCCACTTGCGGTGCGTCCGGATCACGCTGCTGGCGGCGGAACTGCCCCGGTGGCACGCCGTGGATCTGCCGGAAGCGCCGCGAGAAGTAGGCTTCGTCGGCGAAGCCACACAGCCGCGCCACCTCTCCCACCGGCCGGCTGCCATTGAGCAGGAAGTTGCGCGCCGCATGCATCCGGCGCTCGAGCACCAGTTCGCTGAAGCTCTTGCCGACCTCCTTGCGCAGCCAGTGGGTGAGGTAGCTGGGTGACAGGTAGGTGGCGGCCGCGACCTTTTGCAGGTTCAGGTCCGGGTCGTCGATGTGCCGGCGCAGGTAATCGCTCATGCGCCCCAGCGCGGCGCGCCGGCTGACCTGCGCCGCGTTGCTCTCGGCCAGCTCGCGCAGCGGTTCGGCATAGAGCCCGCAGACCTGGCCGATCAGTTGCAGCAGCAGGCCCTTGAGGATTTCACGGCTGCCGAAACGGCGATTGGCATCGAGCGTGCGCATCTGCTCGAGCAGGCCGCGGATCGCGCCGAACTCGACGTCGTCCAGGCAGAAGTCCAGGTGCTCCTGAAAGCGAAACGGCGACAGCTCGGGGGCCTGCAGGATGGACACTTCTTCCAGGTCCATCGGGTCGCAGGCCAGGTGCGGCAGGAGAAAGGTCTGGGAGAAATTGATCACCACGAAATCGCTGTCGGGCGGGTGCGGGATCACATGCACCCGGTGCGGCAGGATGAACGCCAGGGTGTTGCGGGCAAACGGCCGCTCGACGCTGCCGATGTGCTGCACCGTCTCGCCGCCCAGGTTGATCTGGATCTGGAAGTACTCATGGCGATGCGGCGCGGTCTCGGCCGGGCGACCGCGCGGGTCGCGGATGTGGAAGTCCATCAGTTCGCTACGTTGCTGCATGACGTAGGTGGGGACGTCGCGCTTGGGCGGCATGGGTGTGCTCCTCGGTCTACGCTGCCGATTCTGACGGGCGACGGGCAGCGCCTGCAAGCAGTTGTACGATGTCGAAGGTCTTGGTTTTTTCCCCCTCTGCAAAAAACGCAAATGATCCCCCGCCAACAAACCCCTCTAGCGTAGGTATTTCAGCCAGATGGCAGGGCAAAGCCCGGTGCCCGAGATTTTTTGGACACTGCAGCAACATCCCCTCACAACTACAAAAAACGGTCTAAAACCGCCGTTGCATTTCAGCAGTCGTACGACCACTTTAGAAACAGGACTGCAGCCCAACCTCCCCAACAACAATAAACGAGGTCGACTCATGTCGAGCACGCCCACCTCCCGTTCCGCGTCGGCGGCCATTGCCCTTGATGCGGCCCCCGCGCACCGCCTGCCCACCCGACGGCGCTGGTTCATGCTGTCGCTGCTGCTGATCGCGACCATCATCAACTATGTCGACCGGGTCAACATCTCCATCGCCGCGCCGTTCATGGCCAAGGACCTGGGCCTGGACAAGGTCGAAATGGGCCTGATCTTCTCGGCCTTCGCCTGGACCTACGCTCTTGCCCTGGTACCCGCTGGGTTCATCGCCGACCGCTTCGGCTCGCGGCTGACCTACGGCGTCTCGCTGATCAGCTGGTCGGCGGTCACCGTGGCCCAGGGCCTGGCCACCGGCTTCAGCTCGCTGTTCGGCCTGCGCCTGGCGGTCGGGGCCATGGAAGCACCGGCCTTTCCGGCCAACAGCCGCGCGGTCACCGTGTGGTTCCCGGCACGCGAACGCGGCCTGGCCAGCAGCATCTATGTCTGCGGTCAGTACCTGGGCACCGCCCTGTTCACCGGCGCGCTGCTGTGGCTGGCGACCACCTACGACTGGCGCCACGTGTTCTACAGCACCGGCATCGTCGGCATCCTGTTCGGCGTGGTCTGGCTGTTCCTGTACCGCGACCCGCTGAACTGCAAGAAAGTCAGCAAGGAGGAACTGGCCTACATCGAAGACGGCGGCGGCCTGGTCAAAAGCAGCCAGCAACGCACCCGTTTCGACTGGCGGCAGGTCGCCGAGCTGTTCCGCTATCGCCAGGTCTGGGCGATCTGCCTGGGCAAGTTCGCCAGCACCTCGGCGCTGTACTTCTTCCTGACGTGGTTCCCGACCTACCTGATCGAGGAGCGTCAGCTGACGTTGATCAAGGTGGGCATCTTTGCCGTGCTGCCGTTCATTGGCGCAACGGTCGGCATCCTCCTGGCCGGGATCGTCTCCGACTTGCTGATCCGCCGCGGCTACTCGCTGTCGTTTGCCCGCAAGCTGCCGCTGGTGGTCGGCTCGATGCTCGGCATGTCGATCGTGCTGGTCAACTTCACCGACTCCAACGTGCTGTGCATCGCCGTGCTGACCCTGGCGTTCTTTGCCCAGGGCATCGCCTCTGCCTCGTGGGCGGCGGTGTCGGAGATCGCCCCCAAGCAGCTGATCGGCCTGACCGGCGGCGTTACCAGCCTGGCGGCGAACATCGGTGGGATCGTCACGCCGATCGTCATCGGCGCCATCGTGCAGGCCAGCGGCTCGTTCGCCCTGGCGTTCTGGTTCATCGGTGGGGTGGCGTTGATGGGCACCCTGTCCTACTCGCTGCTGCTCGGCAAGCTCTACCGGATCGAGCTAAAGACCGGCGCTTGAGCGCGCCAGCAAGCGCACCGATTTGTCCAATGCGTTCGCCCATTCGTCCAACTTTGCCAGCGCAGCGCTCGCTACGCTGGCCACTCCCGAACGGAGGATCCACCCATGACGTACCTGTTCACCCCCCCGGCCATCGTCAGCCTGCCGGTCCACGGCAGCGACGCCCGCTTCCCTGTCGGCCGGGTGTTCTGCCTGGGCCGCAACTACCCCTGGCCGCAGGCGGCGGGCCCGGCACCGAGCGAACCGGTGTTTTTCATGAAGCCGGCGAGCACGGTGGTCGGCGCCGACGGCGAGCTGCCCTTCCCGCCGCGCACCGAAGAGTTCTGCCATGAGATCGAACTGGTCGTGGCCATCGGCACCGGCGGTGTCGACATCGACCCGCGGCACGCCCTGGAGCATGTATTCGGCTATGCCGCCGGCCTCGACCTGACCCTGCGCGACCGCCAACGCCAGGCCAAGCAGGAGGGCCTGCCGTGGGAAGGCGCCAAGGTCTTCGACGCCGCCGCGCCGATGACCGCGATCGTTCCGGCGGCAGGGCTCGGCTGGCCGCTGGACGCCGAGCTGTGGCTGCAGGTCAACGGTGAAGAGCGCCAGCGCGCGCACCTCGCCGACCAGACCTGGCCGCTGGCCGAGGTGATCAGCCGCTTGTCCCAGCAACTGGCGCTGCAGCCTGGCGACCTGATCATGACCGGCAGCCCACCCGGCGTGGCGCCGCTGCAGCCTGGCGATGTGATCACCGCCGGCGTCGACGGCATCGGCCAACTGCACCTGCGTGTCGGCCCCCGTGCCTCGCGCCAAGCCGCCTGACTTTTTCTGGAGCCCAGCATGACCCAAACCCCTACCCGTAAAATCGCCCTGGTCACCGGTGCCGGCAGCGGCATCGGCCGCGCCGTGGCCCTGGCCCTGCTCGCCGACGGCTTCAGCCTGGTGCTCGCCGGGCGTCGCGCCGAACCCTTGCAGCAACTCGCCGAACAGGCCCAGGCCGCCGGTGGCCAGGCCCTCGCAGTGCCCACCGATGTGCGCGACGAAGCCAGCGTGGCGCAGCTGTTCGCCACCATCGAGGAGGTGCATGGTCGCCTCGACCTGATCTTCAACAACGCCGGGGTCAACGCCCCCGCCGTGCCGATCGACGAACTGCCCCTGGAAAACTGGCGCAACGTCATCGCCACCAACGTCGATGGCGTGTTCCTGTGTGCCCGCGCCGCGTTCGGCCTGATGCGCCGCCAGCAGCCCCAGGGCGGGCGGATCATCAACAACGGCTCGATTTCGGCCCACACCCCGCGCCCGTTCACGGCGCCGTACACCGCCAGCAAGCACGCGGTGCTCGGCCTGACCAAGGCGCTGGCGCTGGACGGCCGCCCGTACAACATCGTCTGCAGCCAGATCGACATCGGCAATGCGCTGACCGAGTTGTCCGAACGGATGACCCGCGGCGTGCGTCAGGCCAATGGCGAAATCGCCGCCGAACCGATGGTCGACGTCCGCCATGTGGCCGACGCGGTGCGCTACATCGCCGCCCTGCCGCTGGACGCCAACGTCCTCAACATGACCGTGATGGCCAGCAACATGCCCTTCGTCGGTCGCGGCTGAGCCGCCGCGCCCTTGCGCACACCTGGAGTGACAGATGAAACCTGAAGTCCTGCAACTGAGCCCGATCCTCATCCCGCACATCCGCGAACGGCTGGAGCAGCTGTTCAACGTCCACCGCTACTACGAGCAGGCCGACAAGGACGCCTACATCGCCGAGCACGGCGGCAAGTTCCGCGGCGTGATCACCGGCGGCCACACCGGTATCAGCCAGGCGCTGATGGCCCGGCTGCCCAAGCTGGAAGTGATCGCGGTGAATGGCGTCGGCACCGATGCGGTAGACCTGGCCTATGCCCGCGACCGCGGCATCCAGGTCACGGCGACCCTTGGCGCGCTGACCGAAGACGTCGCCGACCTGGCGATCGGCCTGTTGATCAGCGTCTGCCGCGGCCTGTGCACCGGCGACCGCTTTGTGCGCAGTGGCCAGTGGGCGACCAGCGCCACGCCACTGGCGCCGCTGCCGTTGGCCCGGCAAGTGTCGGGCATGCGCATCGGCATCGTCGGCATGGGCCGGGTCGGCCGCGCCGTGGCCCAGCGAGCGGCGGCCTTTGGCTGCCCGATCCGCTACACCGACTTGCACGCGCTGGACGTGCCCTACCCGTTCGAAGCGGACCTGGCGCAGCTGGCGCGTGACAGTGATGCGTTGATCCTGGCGGCCGCGGCCGACCAAGGTGAGGCGCTGGTCAACCGCAAGATCCTCCAGGCGCTCGGCAGTGAGGGCTACCTGATCAATATCGCCCGCGGCAAGCTGGTGGACGAGCCGGCTTTGCTTGCAGCCTTGCAGGCGGGTGAGATTGCCGGCGCGGCGCTGGACGTGTTTGCCGATGAACCGCGCGTGCCAGAGGCGCTGTTTGGCCGTGAGGAGGTGGTGCTGCAACCGCACCGCGCCAGCGCCACGGTGCAGACCCGGACGCGCATGGGCGAGATGGTGGTGGCAAGCCTGGTGGACGTGTTTGCCGGGCGTACGCCACAGGGTTTGGTCCGCTAAGGCACCTGCGGCCCTATTCGCGCGGGGCACCTTGCAGCGGCGCAGCGCCGCGGCAAGGTGCCCCGCGCGTTGCTTAGCTCAACGCCACTTCGATCGCCTTGCCCTGGATCCGCACCGGCCACACCCGTAGCGCCTGCTGCGGGTCTTCCAGGCAACGCCCGTTCTCCAGGCTGAAGTGCTGCTTGTACAACGGCGCAGCCACGGTCAGCTCGCCGCCGACACTGCCGATCAAGCCACGGCCGATGATGTTCGCCCCCGACCGCGGGTCCCGGTTATCCACGGCATACAACGCCTGTGCCTGCCCCGGCAGGTAGAACAGCGCTACCTGCTCGCCCTCCAGCCAGACCACCACGCCCGAATCGGCGACCAGGTCCTCGACCTGGCACACCGCCTGCCAGTGGGGTTGTTGCGCAACAGCAGCAGCAGTAGACGGATTCATCAGACAGCCTCCTCGACAGTAGGGATCAGGTGCAGCGGTGCAGCAGGCCGGCGCTGTTCGCGCTCGCGGACGAAGTGCACGTCCGGGTCGGCGCGCCGGTCATTGACGAAGGTGCGGAAGCGCTTGAGCTTCTCGGGGTCATTGAGGGCGTTGGCCCATTCACATTCATACTGGTCGACCACATGCTGCATCTGCGCTTCCAGCTCGGCGCCCAGTTGCAGGCTGTCGTCGAGGATCACCGCCTTGAGGTAATCCAGGCCACCTTCCAGGCCCTCGCGCCAGACCGAGGTGCGCTGCAGCTTGTCGGCGGTGCGGATGTAGAACATCAGCACGCGGTCGATGATGCGCACCAGGCTTTCGTCGTCGAGGTCAGTGGCGAACAGCTCGGCGTGGCGCGGGCGCATGCCGCCGTTGCCGCAGACGTAGAGGTTCCAGCCCTTGTCGGTAGCGATCACGCCGATGTCCTTGCTCTGCGCCTCGGCGCATTCGCGGGTGCAGCCAGACACCGCGAACTTGAGCTTGTGCGGCGAACGCAGGCCTTTGTAGCGGTCTTCCAGGCGCAGGGCCATGGCGACGCTGTCCTGCACGCCGTAACGGCACCAGGTGCTGCCCACGCACGACTTCACCGTGCGGGTCGACTTGCCGTAGGCATGCCCGGTCTCGAAACCGGCCTCGATCAGCTCGCCCCAGATCAGCGGCAGCTCGTGCAACTGCGCGCCGAACAGGTCGATGCGCTGGCCGCCGGTGATCTTGGTGTAGAGGTCGTATTTCTTCGCCACCTGGCCGATCACGATCAGCTTGTCCGGGGTGATCTCGCCACCAGGGATGCGCGGCACCACCGAGTAGGTGCCGTTTTTCTGCATGTTGGCCATGAAGGTGTCGTTGGTGTCCTGCAGCGGCACCAGGGCGGCGTCCATGATCGGCTGGTTCCAGCACGAGGCGAGGATCGAGCCCACCGCCGGCTTGCAGATGTCGCAGCCGACATGGCCTTTGCCGTGACGCTCGAGGAGGTCGTCGAAGGTGCGGATGCCCTCGACCCGGACCAGGCCGTAGAGCTCCTGGCGGGTGTAGGCGAAGTGCTCGCAGAGGCTCTTGTCGACGGTCACGCCACGGGCGGTCAGCTCGTGCTCGAAGACCTGCTTGAGCAGCGCCGCGCAGCCGCCGCAACCGCTGGCGGCCTTGGTGCAGCTCTTCACGGACGCGAGGTCGGCGCAGCCGCTGTCGATGGCGGCGCAGACGGCGCCCTTGCTGACGTTGTGGCACGAGCAGATGGTCGCCGTGTCGGGCAGTGCATCGGCGCCCAGGGCCGGCGCGCCGCCGCCCTGGGGCAGGATCAGCGCGGCCGGGTCGGCCGGCAGGGCAATGCCGTTCTGGCAGTACTGCAGCAGGGTGTCGTAATAGCTGTTGTCGCCGACCAGCACCGCGCCGAGCACGTGCTTGCCGCTGGCGTCCACCACCAGGCGGCGGTAGGCCGCGTTGGCCTCGTCGATGAAGCGGTAGCTGCGGGCGCCGGGCGTGGCGCCATGGGCGTCGCCGATCGAGCCGACATCGACGCCGAGCAGCTTGAGCTTGGTCGACATGTCGGCACCGGTGAACGGGCTCGAGGCCTCGCCGAGCAGCAGCGCGGCAAGGTTGCGCGCCATGCTGTAGCCGGGGGCGACCAGGCCGAACACGCTGCCGTTCCACGAGGCGCATTCGCCGATGGCGAAGATCCGCGGGTCGCTGCTGCGGCAGTGGTTGTCGATCACCACCCCGCCGCGCGGCGCGACGTCCAGGCCGCAGGCGCGGCCGAGGGCATCCTGCGGGCGGATGCCGGCCGAGAACACGATCAGGTCGGTTTCCAGCGACTCGCCACCGTCGAAGTTCATCCGGTAGCGGTACGCCTCACCGGCACTGATCGACTGGGTCGCGCGCGACAGGTGCACGCCGACGCCCAGGGCTTCGATCTGCGCCTTGAGCGCCGCGCCGCCCTCGTCGTCCAGCTGCACCGGCATCAAGCGTGGGGCAAATTCCACCACATGCGCTTCGAGCCCCAGCGACTTCAGGGCGTTGGCCGCTTCCAGCCCCAGCAGGCCGCCACCGACCACCACGCCACGCCGCGCATCGGCGGCGGCAGCGCGTATCGCGTCGAGGTCGTCGAGGGTGCGGTAGACCAGGCGAGCGGTGCCGCTGGAGCCTTCGATCGGCGGCACGAAGGGGTACGAGCCGGTGGCCAGGACCAACTGGTCGTAGCCGTAGCGGCCCTCGGCGGTGACCACTTCGCAGCGTTCGCGGTCGATCTCGAGGACCGCCTCGCCCAGGTGCAGGTGGACGCCATGGCAGTCGTAGAAACCGCCCTCGCACATGGCCAGGGCTTCGGCGTCGCTGCCGCCGAAGTATTCCGACAGGTGCACGCGGTCGTAGGCGCGCTGGCGCTCTTCGCCGAACACCCGCACCTCGAAGCGCGCCAGGGCGCCGCGTTCGACCAGTTGTTCGACGCAATGGTGGCCGACCATGCCGTTGCCGACGATGACCAGTCGCTCTCGTTGCCCGCCGTTCGCTGTTGCCTTCATAGCCGATCCTCGATCACGGTTGGCGGGGTGACCCGCCGCAAAGACAAAAAAAAACGCCTGGAGCGTAAGCTCCAGGCGCCTTTGCCTGTTCTCATCAGTGTGCGGCCCCTTGCTGATCGCCGTTGATCAATGGGGCATGTTGTAAAACGTTAAAAGCAGGGAGCGTGCCAACCTGAATAACCGGTCGTTTTGGGTTGATCTGGCGGGCCTCTTCGCGGGGCAAGCCCGCTCCCACAGGATCTCCGCGAGGCCCGAATTCCGTGGTGTCCACACAACCCTGTGGGAGCGGGCTTGCCCCGCGAAGAGGCCCGACCAGGCAACGAAACTACTGGATAAAACGCACAACAGCGGTGCGCCGCTCACCATCCTGGGGCGCTTAATACACATCCCGGCAATAACGCTTGTCGCGGCCCAGCGCGTCGACGTAGGCATCCGCCGCCGCCGCACTCATCGCGCCCTGCTCGGCCACCAGCTGACGCAGCGCCGCATCGACGTCCTTGGCCATGCGCTGGGCATCGCCACAGATGTACAGGTAGGCACCCTGCTGCAGCCAGCGCCAGACCTCGGCGCCCTGCTCGAGCAGGCGTTGCTGGACGTAGATCTTCTGCGCCTGATCACGGGAGAACGCGGTGTCCAGGCGCAGGTGCCCACTGGCCTGCCAGGCCAGCAACTGATCGCGGTAATAGAAGTCGCAGGCCTCGTGCTGCTCACCGAAGAACAGCCAGTTCGGCCCGCTCGCCCGCTGCACCTCGCGCTCTTCGAGAAACGCCCGAAACGGCGCGATGCCGGTACCGGGGCCAATCATGATGATCGGCGTTTGCGGGTCTTGCGGCAGGCGGAAGTGCTTCGACACCTGCGGGAAGATCGCCACCTTGAGCGCTGCCGCGCGGTCGGCGAGAAACGCCGAGCAAACGCCCTTGCGCTGGCCGTGGCGCACCGTCGAAACGGTCAGGTGCACCTGGCCGGGATGCGCCGACGGACCTGAGCTGATCGAGTACAGGCGCGGCTGCAGCGGCTTGAGCAGGTCGAGCCAGGTCGCCAGCGGCAATCGCTGGGGGAATTCGCGCAACACATCGGCCAGCTGCCGGCCCCACAGCCAGTCCTTGAGTTCGGCTTTTTGCGCCGGCTGGAGCAGGCGACGCAGGTCCTCGGCCGTTTCAGCGAAAACCTGCAACTGCGCAGGGGTGACCTTGGCGATTTCCAGGTGCTCTTCAAGTGCTGTCGCCAGCGCCATTGCCGGGTGGCCCTTGAGCTCGACCCGGGTCTGGCCGTCCATCTGCATCAGCGTCAGCAGTTCCTCGACCAGTTGCGGGCAATTGCGCGGCCAGACGCCCAGGGCATCGCCGGCTTGATAACTGAAGGTGCTGCCGGAAAGGTCGAACACCAACTGGCGGGTCTCCTTGGTCGCGCCGGGGCCATTCAACAGGGTGTTCTCAAGGAGCGCCGCCTGCCACGGCTGGGCCTTGCTGTAGGTCGCCAACGGCGCAGGCTCGGCAACTGTTACCGGGCTCGCAGTGGTGCCCAGCTCCGGCAACAACGCGTCGAGCCAGGCGCTGAACGCTGCGTCGAAATCCGGCTCGCAGTCGACCCGCGCCAGCAACCGCCGGCCACCCAGTTCAGCCAGCCGCGCATCGAGCTTGCGGCCGAATCCGCAGAACTCGCCGTAGCTGGAGTCGCCCAGGGCCAGCACTGCATAGGGCAACTCGGCGCACTGACCCGCCTGCTCGCCGTGCAGCGCCTGCCAGAAGGCGCTGCCGCTGTCGGGTGCCTCGCCGTCGCCGAAGGTACTGGCGATCAGCACGACGCTGGCGGCGCCCTGCAGCTGGCTGGGGCTGACCGCCTCCATGCAACTGAGCTCGACCGCCAGGCCAGCCTCGCGCAGGCGCTGTGCGCAACGTTCGGCCAAGGCCTCGCCGTTGCCGGTCTGCGAGGCCCACAGCACACGATGACGCGGCGCCTCGGGCACGGCGCTCGGCGCCAGCGCTGGCTGGGCGAACAGGCCGGCCAGCAGGCCATCGACAAACAACCGCCGCGCGGTCGACAGCGGTGCATTGGCCGGCAGGCTCGGCACCCCTTCGGCCCGCGCCTGGGCCAGGCCGAGCACAAAGCCTTGCAGGTAATGACGCTCGTCTTCGGCCAGCGCCGGTGCGGGCACCTGCTCCAGGCCAAGCAGTCGAGAAAGGGCGGCGATCGGCATGCTGGCAGGCTCCGAGGGAATGACAGTGGTCAGGTCAAGGGCCTCGATCCGCTCGCCCGCAATCCGTTCGAGGGCTACGGCGCAATGCTTGAAGGCCGGTTGCAGCGAGATCGGGTCGACCGCATCGCAGGTCACGGCATTGATTGCCAGTTGCTCGCCGTACAGGTCGTTCCAGTGAAACGGTGCGAAGCAGCCGCCGACCAGCACCCGATCGCTGACCCGCGCCGGCAGCACCGCCTGACCGCGGCGTGAGCGGATCGCCACCTGGTCCTTGTCGGCGATCCCCAGGCGGCGGGCGTCTTCGGGGTTGATCTCGACGAAGGGGCCGGGTTCGAGCTTGTTCAGGCTCGGCACCTTGCCGGTCTTGGTCAGGGTGTGCCACTGGTGCTGGACGCGGCCGGTGTTGAGCACGAAGGGGAAGTCGTCGTCGGGCAACTCCGGCGCCGGCAACCAGGGCCGGGCATAAAAGCGCGCCTTGCCGCTGGGGGTCGGAAACGCCAGGGCCGGGGGGTTGCCCTGGGCGTCCAGCAGCAGCGTCTGGCTGCTGCCGTCATTGAGGTAGCGCAGTGGGCTGCGCGGGTCTTCGCGCCCTGGCGCGCAGGGCCACTGGCGCGGCGTCTGGCGCAGCTCGGCATAGCCGATACCGCGCAGGTCGTAGCCGGTCGCCGGATTGTAGAAGCGCCGGATCTCGTCGTACACCGCTTCGGCATCGGCGTAATCGAAGGCTTCGCCATAGCCCATGGCGCAGGCGATGCGGGCGATCAGGCGCCAGTCTTCCTGGCTCTCGCCGGGCGCCTCGACGGCACGTGGCATCAGGGTCAGGTTGCGCTCGCTGTTGATCATCACGCCCTCGCCTTCGGCCCACAGCGCGGCGGGCAGGAGGATATCGGCGTAGCGGTTGGTTTCGCTGTCGAGAAAAGCGTCCTGGCTGATCACCAGTTGCGCCTGGCGCAGGCCGTCGATCACCTGCTGGCGGTTGGCGACGCTGGCCACCGGGTTGCTGCAGATGATCCAGCAGGCCTTGACCTCACCGCTGCGCAGTTGCTCGAACAGCGCCACAGTGCCTTCGCCGCCCTCGCTGCGCAGGCTGCCCGGCGGCAACTGCCACTGCTGCTCGACGAGCGCCCGGTCGGCCTCGACCAGGGCCGAGCGCTGGCCGGGCAGGCCGGGGCCCATGTAGCCCATCTCGCGGCCGCCCATGGCGTTGGGCTGGCCGGTCAGCGAAAACGGCCCGCTGCCCGGGCGGCACAGGGCGCCGGTGGCCAGGTGCAGGTTGCACAGCGCGTTGCTGTGCCAGGTGCCGTGGATGCTCTGGTTGAGGCCCATGGTCCAACAGCTCATCCAGTTGCGCGCCGTGCCGATCAGCTCGGCGGCCTGGCGGATATCGGCCTCGGCCAGGCCCGTGAGGGTCGCGACCCGCTCGGGTCGGTAGTCTTCGAGAAACGTCGGCAGGTCGCTCCAGCCCTCGGTATGCCGGGCGATGAAGTCGGCGTCGGTCTGGCCGTTGAGGTGCAGCAAATACAGCAGGCCATTGAGCAGGGCCAGGTCGCTGCCCGGGCGCACCTGCAGGAACAGGTCGGCCTTGTCGGCGGTGGCGCTGCGCCGCGGGTCGACGACGATCAGCTTGGCCCCGGCCTTGAGCCGGTCGAGCAAACGCAGGAAGAGGATCGGGTGGCAGTCGGCCATGTTCGCGCCGATCACCAGGAACACCTCGGCGTGCTCGAAATCCTGGTAGCTGCCGGGCGGACCATCGGCGCCCAGCGACAGCTTGTAGCCGCTGCCAGCGCTGGCCATGCACAAGCGCGAATTGGACTCGATGTGACGGGTGCGGATAAAGCCCTTGGCCAGTTTGTTGGCGAGGTACTGCGCCTCCAGCGACATCTGCCCGGACACGTACAGCGCCACCGCATCCGGGCCATGGCTGTCGATGATCGCGCGCAGGCGCGTGGCAGCCTGCTCGATGGCGCTGTCCAGGCTGCTGCGCACCGGCTCCTGGGCACGCTGCTGGCGCACGTAGGCATTGCCCATGCGCCCGGCGGCGGTCAGCGGCAGGTGCGCGGTGAGGCCTTTGGTGCAGAGCCGGCCGAAGTTGGCCGGGTGCTGCTTGTCGCCGGTGATCTTCTGCACCTGGCCGCCTTGCACCGACATGACGATGCCGCACCCTACCCCGCAATAGGGGCACACGCTGCGCACTTCGCTGCTGGCCATCGGCTTCTCCTGCTCAAACGAAAAAAGGCGCCGGCTGCCCTCGGCTTGCGCAAGCAAGCGGGGCAACACGGCGCCTTTGTCGTGAAGGGTGGGCCATCGGCATTGACGACCCTTGATGGTGGGTAATGAGCAAAACCCGGGCCAGCCCGGCCGAAAACCTCCCAGGCCAGGCGGGGCATGCGTAGCAGCGGGCTTGGCCCGCGGTTCGCCAGCGCTGACAACGCACCATGCTGGTGATCCACGCACCAACCGGTGGCACCGCTCGCCAGCCTGGGGATATGCTGTAAGCGCCCCTCCAGACGAGATTTCCACAGCCCCAATGTCCGAAGTGATCCTCAAGACGCCCGCGCAACTCGACCTGATGCGCCGCGCCGGCCAGTTGCTGGCGCAGGTGTTCGCCGAGCTCGACGGCTTCATCCGCCCCGGCGTGACGACGATGCAGATCAACGACCACGCCGAGGCGTTCATCGTCCAGACCCTGCGCGCGCGGCCGGCCAGCAAAGGCCAGTACGGTTTCCCCTACTCGCTGAATACCTCGGTCGACCAGGTGGTCTGCCATGGCATCCCCAAGGCCGACGAGGTGCTCGCCGAAGGCTCGATCATCAACGTCGACATCACCCTGGAACAGGGCGGCTACATCGCCGACTCGTCGAAGATGTACCGCATCGGCGCGATCAGTGAAGACGCCCGGCGCCTGGTCGACACCACCTACGAAGCGCTGTGGAAGGGCATCGCCCAGGTGCGCCCGGGCGCGACCCTCGGCGATATCGGCCATGCCATCCAGCGCCACGCCGAGGCGGCCGGCTACAGCGTGGTGCGCGAGTATTGCGGGCACGGCATCGGCCAGCAGATGCACGAAGGGCCGGAAGTGCTGCACTTCGGCGAGCGCGGCATGGGCCTGAAACTCAAGCCGGGCATGGTGTTCACCATCGAGCCGATGCTCAACCAGGGCGGGCGTGGCACGCGCACGCTGAAGGATGGCTGGACGGTGATCACCCGTGATGGCGGGTTGTCGGCGCAGTGGGAGCACACCGTGGCGGTGACGGCCGATGGCGTCGAAGTGCTGACCTTGCGCAACGAAGAGCGTGCACTGTAGTCAGATCGTGCTAGACCCCTTCGCGGGTAAACCCGCTCCCACAGGGTCCGCGTCGATTATCGACAGGGCGATCGACGCAAAACCCTGTGGGAGCGGGTTCACCCGCGAAGCAGCCAGCACATTTGCCCCTGCCCTGCCCGCTCACTACAATCTGCCCCCAATCAAGGCCGGCCACCTCTTCTGATCTGGGCCGGCTCAGGAGCCCGTCTCATGGAAGAAACCGCGCAGCACTGGCTGCATGCCCTGTCTGCACCGATGGCCGCCCTCAATGGCGCCAGCTACACCGCCGCGGAGTACTTCGAAGGCGATGACCAGAGCGACCTCGAGCGCTGGTGGGGCATCAGCAACCGCGCCCAGTTGCTGGACATGCTCGGCATGGCCGATAACGGCCACGCCACCGAACTCTCCGAAGCCTACTGGCAGTTCCAGCGTTGCCTGCCCAGCGAATGGCAGGCCCTGCTCGCCCGCCTGCCCGCGCGCGAACGGATCAAGCACGAGTACGCCGCGCGGACCTTCGCCGACTGCGGCCCCGGCGGCACCCGCGCCTGGGACCTGGGGCGGATGAGCTTTCTGCTCCGCGCCGGCCTGAAAAAGGCCTACATCACCGTCGACGAGAGCCTCTACCTGCACTACCGCCTGGCCCTGCGCGCACGCCACTACTACAACCGCTGGGACACCTACCTGGCCGGCTACGTGTTCGGCAAGGCGCTGTGGAACGCCTCGGGCAACAGCGACGAGGCGCTCGCCGCCGAGCTCGAACGCCAGGGCAACGAACACTGGAACCGCTGCATCCAGCTCAACCTGCGGCTCGGCGCCAGCGAGCTGCTGGCCAGCCTGCCCTGGGACATGGAGCTGCCCGAAGCGCAACGCCCCGAATCGCTGGAAGAGGACTGCTGGTCATGAGTTGCTGGATCCGCCTGGGCCTGGAACCCACCCAGGACCTCGACACCATTCGCCAGGCCTACCGCGGCCTGCTCCCCGCGCACCATCCGGAAACCGACCCGCAAGGCTTCCAGGCCCTGCGCCAGGCCTACGAAGAAGCCCTGCGCCTGGCCCGTGAAGAGGCGCCCAGCGCTGAGCCCGAAGCGCAGGCCGAAGCCGACAGCCAGTCGCCGGCGCTGCGCGGGTTCTACCGCCTGCTCGAAGAGCCCACCCTGCGCTTCGACCCGCTCGCCTGGCAGGCTTATATCGCCGAGCTCGACGAGCTGCCGCTGGACGAACTGGACGCGCTCAACTGGCGCCTGCTGCACGAGCTGCGCAGTTGCGGGCCGATCTCCCACGTGTGTGCCGGCCTGCTGGCCACGCGCCTGGGCTGGGCCGAGCAGCTGCTCCGGCTGGAGAATCCGCAGGAAGCGGAGGCGTTCCTGCAGCGCATCGAGGAGCCGGACCCGTTCGACACCCGGCTGATGAACGACTGGCCGCCGTCGGCCCAGCTCGAGTCGCTGTGGTACTTCCGCAGCCTGGAATACTGCTTCCGTCAGCGCCCGCTGTTCGAGTACGAGCAGTTTCTCGACCAGCACACCTGCCTGGCCTTCCCTGACGACGACGCGCTGATCCAGCGCCTGCTGGTGCAGTTCAGCCAGGCCGGGATCGGCAGCCACAGTTTGTATGCACGCCTGCTGGAGCAGGTCGAGCGGGCGCCGGATGACCCGGACCTGCTGTTCCTCCTGGCCCGCCAGGCCGATGCCCTGGGCGCCGAGCAACAGGCGCTGGACTGCTGGCTGCGGCTGTGGCGCGAACACCGTCACCCGCAGGCCGAACGCTGGCTGATCAACCTCTGCGCCCGCCATCAACCGCAGCGGCTGCCGCTGCTGATCCAGGCACTGGACCTGCAGACCAGCCCCAGCGCCTGGCCGGACAACCTGCTCGACCCGGCCCAGGCCTGGGGCAGCCCGGCGCAGAGCCCGCAAACCCTGACGCGCTGGCTGGAGGCCGCGCGCCAGGAGCCCGGTGGCATTGCCGCGACCTTCATCGACTGGCGCCTGGACGGCGACGACGAACTGCCGCTGCTGGCCTGGCTGCTGCAGGACCAGCCAGAGCGCGACCTGCAGCGCCTGTACTGGCTGGCCTGGGCCCTGCAACGCGGCGAGGCCGAACTGCTGCGCCTGGTGCTGGCCGAACAGCCCGGCGAAGACGCCCTCGATGCGCTGATCGTCGAAGGCTTCCAGCGCCAGGCCGCGCAACAGTTGCACTGGCTGGAACAGTCGCCGGTGGTGCAGTCGCTGGTGCAGTTCTGCGCCGCCGACGACCCGGCCGCAGAACTGCCCGAAGCCCTGGCCGAGGAGCACAACCGCCCGGTCTGCCGCGAATGGTTGCGGCGCATGCGGGTATATCCGACCCACGCCCTGCATGAGCTCAACTGCCATTTCGACATACGTCGCATGTTTACCCGGCCGTTCGCCCTGCTCGTGCAGGAGGCGCTGGCCGAGCACGGCGCGCAGCGGCCTGCGCCCACCGAGGGTGACGCGCTGTGGGCCTGGCACCGGCAGCAGCTGTTCATGCTGGCGCTGTTCGACCAGCCGGCGCGTTGGCTGGCGATGATCGACCCGCAGCTGGCGGGGCAGATCGACTACCCCGCCGAGCACCCCTACGCGCCGCTGCATGGCCTGCTGCGCCAGGTGCTGCAAGGTGCCGACGGCAGCAGCGGCCTGCTCGGCAGCCTGGACAACGGCGACCCACTGCAGGCGGTGCTGGCCAGCCGCCTGTTGACCCTGCGCACCGCGATCGACAGCAGCCGCCTGCCCACGGCCGCACAGCTGCTGGCCTGCCTGGACAGCGAGCCGGCCGTGCTCGACGACTACCCGCTGGGCAAGCTGCTGTTCTGTGCGGTGCTCTACCACGACCGCAGCCTCGACGAGGCCCAGCGCACGCGCCTGCGTGACCGCATCGAAGCGCTGTACATCGACGATTACTGGTACGAGCCGCTGCGCCGCGGCCTGGTCGAAGGCAAGGCCAAGCACCCGAGTGCCCAGCTGTTGCAAAAGCAGGGCATCGCCAGCCGGCCGTTCAACGATGCGCTGGATGCCCTCGACAGCCTGCTCAACCACTGCGCGCCGCCCAAGACCCGGGTGCTGCGTGCGCTGCAAAAAGCCAAGGACGATGTCGAACTCGACCCCGGCCTGCGCTGCGCGATCATGGCGTTGCTGTCGTGGACCGAGCGCATGCTGGGCAATGACCTGAAGCAGGCACCGGCGCCGTTCTGGGCGGTGTGGAAGCTCAAGACCCGGCTCAACCGGACCGGCTTCGCCTTGCACCTGGCCGCGGTGGCTGCGTGCGGTAGCTTGCTGCTGGCGGTGCCGGGGATCATCGTGGTGATGGGGCTGCTATTGGTCAGCGGCTCGCTCAGGCGCCTGCGCGACATGGGCCAGGGCGTGCCGACGTTGCTGATGGTGCTGGTGGTCAGCCGGGTAATCCCGGTGCTGCCACTGCTGCTGTTGGGTTTGCCGGGGGACAAGCTGCCCAACCGGTATGGCCCCGCGCCGGGCAAGGGTGATCAACTGGAGGGTGGGTTACAGGCTACCTTGCGGCGGATGAACAGCTGATTTGCGCTGTCAGTCCTGGCCTCTTCGCGGGTGAAGCCCGCTCCCACAGGATCCCCGCTAATTTCGGAAGCGGCGCTGTACCTGTGGGAGCGGGCTTCACCCGCGAAGAGTCCGGCACTGACACGACATAGCCCGTTCAGCTACTAAGGTTCAGTAACGCAACTCATCCAGCGCCTGGCTCAACTGCTGGCGCTGGCGACTGATATCCCCCGCCTGCTGCGCCGCGAGCACGCTGTTGAACGCATCCAGCCAGCTGCCGATCAACTCCCGCTCCTCCCCCAGGCTCTGCATCCAGGCCCTCTCCAGCCGCGCCAGCAAAGTTCGGTTAGGCAGCGCATCGCGCGGATGAATCTTCAACCGAGACAAGCGCTCATGACTGGCCAGGCGCGCCTGCTCGTCGAGCCCGGTAGGGCTGCGGTCGATGCTGTGGCTGTGCTTGTGGCCGGTTTCGATGAAGGTCACGTCGACCTCCAGCAAGCCATTGATGTCGTAGCTGAAGCGCACATCGAGCGACTGGATCTGCCCGGTCGGCTGCAGCTCGATCTCAAAGCTGTCGACCAGAATGTTGTCACGCACCCAAGGTCGCTCGCCCTGGTACACGGCGATGCGCACCATCTTCTGCTCGGCGTGGGTGCTGTAGAAGCGCTCGACCCGCGAGGTCGGGATCACCGTGTTGCGCTCGATGATCGGCGAAAACGCCCCGCTGTTCTCCTCGCCGCGCTGGGCGGCGATGCCCAGGGTGTACGGGCAGACATCGGTCAGGATCAGCTCGTCGATGGCCGCGTCCCGCGCCTTGCAGGCCGCCTGGCTGGCCGCGCCGAGGGCAACGATGGTGTCCGGGTCGAGGTGCCGGTACGGCAGCCGGCCGAACAGCTTGGCCACCAGTTGCTGGATCTGCGGCATGCGCGTGGCCCCGCCGACCAGCACCAGGCTGTCGAGCTCCTTGGGGCTCAGCCGCGCATCGCGCAGGGCCTGTTCGATCGGCGCGCGCACCCGCGCCAGCAACGGCGCCCAGATGCCTTGCAGCTTGAGCTCGTCGAGCACCCACTCACGGGCCTGGCCGTCACCGTTCCAGGTCAGCGTCCACTTGCCGTCGCCGAGGTCGTGCTTGAACTGCTCGATGGCGTCATGCAGGCTCGCCAGGGCTTGGGCTTCGAGGCTGTCGAGGGTCAGTTGCCAGTCACGCAGGCACGCCAGCAACAGGGCGTCGGTGAAGTCTTCGCCGCCCAGGTAGTTGTCGCCCGTCGAGGCATGCACCTCGATCAGCGGCAGGGCGTACTCGAGCACGGTGACGTCAAAGGTGCCGCCGCCGAGGTCGAACACCAGCGTGCGCTCGAACTTCTGCTCGTGCAGCCCATAGGCCATCGCCGCCGCGGTCGGTTCGTTGATCAGCCGCTGCACCTTCAGCCCCGCCAGCTCGGCGGCGAACACCGTGCGTTTGCGCTGCTCGTCGCTGAAGTACGCCGGCACCGAGATCACCGCCTCGCTGACCGGGTAGCCGAGGTAGGCTTCGGCGTCCTGCTTGAGCGCACCGAGCACCAGCGCCGAGAGTTCTTCAGGGCTGAAGCGGTGTTCGCCGAGCTCGAAGCGCTTGTCGCTGCCCATGAACCGCTTGAATGCGGCGGCGGTGCGTAGCGGGTGGGTGGTCAGGCGCGCGCGGGCGGCCTTGCCGACCAAGATGCTGCCATCCTCGTCGACACTGACCACCGACGGCGTCAGCACCTCGCCCAGGGCGTTGGCGATCAACTGCGCCTTGCCCTCCTGCCACACGGCAATCAGGCTGTTGGTGGTGCCCAGGTCGATACCGAGCAACGGCGTGGGCTGTGCGGGTGATGAAGAGTTGCTGGCATCCTGCATGGTCGGTCTCTTGCTTGCGATGAAGAGCCGGAGCAGAGCCTGCAGGCCGCTTCCGGCGGACAAGGGGCATTCTGACGCAATAGCAGAAACAAAAAAAGCGACCCTAAGGTCGCTTTCTCTGTCGTTTCAAGGTGTTCAGTGGGCCTTGAAACTCAATATGGCGCAGCGGACGGGACTCGAACCCGCGACCCCCGGCGTGACAGGCCGGTATTCTAACCGACTGAACTACCGCTGCGCTATACATCGAGTGGTGGGTGATGACGGGATCGAACCGCCGACCCTCTGCTTGTAAGGCAGATGCTCTCCCGGCTGAGCTAATCACCCTTCGTCTCGGTGTGGCGCGCATTCTACGGAGGACGTACCACCCTGGCAAGCACTTTTTTCAAATTTTTTTGCAGGGCTTTCAAGGACCTAGCGTAACCGTGCTTTTCTCTCTTAATAAGTCGCTGATGGCCCTCTGACAGGGTTGGCCGCGTGGCACCAACCGGAGAATAATGCCCGCCTTATGCATTAAGGAGAGATCTATCCCCATGTGGTTCAAGAACCTGCTGACCTACCGCCTGACCCAGGAAGTCCCATTCGAGCCTGAGGCACTGGAAGCCGCCCTGGCCAGCAAGCCGGCCCGCCCCTGCGCCAGCCAGGAGCTGACCACCTACGGTTTCGTCGCGCCATTCGGCAAGGGCGAAGATGCTCCCCTGGTGCACGTCAGCGGTGACTTCCTGCTGATCGCCGCGCGCAAGGAAGAACGCATCCTGCCGAGCAGCGTGGTCAATGACGCGGTCAAGGAGAAGATCGAAGAGATCGAGACCGAGCAGATGCGCAAGGTCTACAAGAAGGAACGCGACCAGATCAAGGACGAGATCATCCAGGCGTTCCTGCCGCGCGCCTTTATCCGCCGCTCGATGATCTTCGCCGCGATCGCCCCGCGCCTGGGCCTGATCCTGGTCAACTCGGCCAGCGCCAAGCGCGCCGAAGACCTGCTGTCGACCCTGCGTGAAGTACTGGGCTCGCTGCCGGTGCGCCCGGTCACGGTGAAGACCGCGCCAAGCGCGACCATGACCGAGTGGGTCTCGCAAGCCGCCGCGCAAGACTTCTATGTCCTGGACGAATGCGAGCTGCGTGACACCCACGAAGACGGCGGCATCGTCCGCTGCAAGCGCCAGGACCTGAAGAGCGACGAGATCCAGCTGCACCTGGGCACCGGCAAGGTGGTCACCCAGTTGGCCCTGGCCTGGCAGGACAAGCTGTCGTTCGTGCTCGACGACAAGACCGTGATCAAACGCCTGAAGTTCGAGGAGCTGCTGCAGGAGCAGGCCGAACAGGACGGTGGTGAAGAAGCGCAGCAGCAGTTCGATGCGAGCTTCCTGTTGATGATGATGACCTTTACCGAGTTCTTGCCGGCGCTGTTCGAAGCGCTGGGTGGCGAAGAGATCCCGCAGGGCGTCTGAGCCTCGCAGCAGCAACAACATCGCGGGGCAAGCCCGCTCCCACGTGATTTTCGTGAGAGCGGGCTTGCCCCGCGATGGCGTCAGCCCCCCTACCCTGAACATCGCAACCTGCCAACGCCAACTATAAAGAAGGACCTGCCCCATGCGTGCCCTCGCCGCCCTCAGCCGCTTCGTCGGCAACACCTTTGCCCTCTGGGTGCTGGTGTTCGCCTGCCTGGCCTTCCTCCAGCCGCAGTGGTTCATCGCCTTGAAAGTGGCCATCGTGCCGCTGCTGGGCCTGGTCATGTTCGGCATGGGCCTGACCCTCAAGCTCGACGACTTCGCCGCCCTCGCCCGCCAACCCTGGCGGGTTGCACTCGGCGTGGTCGCGCACTTCGTGATCATGCCGGGCATGGCCTGGCTGCTGTGCCAGGTGTTCCACCTGCCCGCAGAAATCGCTGTGGGGGTGATCCTGGTCGGCTGCTGCCCGAGCGGCACGGCGTCCAACGTGATGGTCTGGCTGTCCAAGGGTGACCTGGCCCTGGCCGTGGCGATCGCTGCGGTCACCACGCTGCTGGCACCGCTGCTGACGCCGACGCTGATCTGGTTCCTGGCGTCGGCCTGGTTGCCGGTGTCCTTCATGGACATGTTCTGGTCGATCCTGCAGTTGGTGATGCTGCCGATCGTGCTGGGCGTGCTGGCGCAGAAGCTGTTGGGCGCGCGGGTGCAGACGGCGGTGCAGGTGCTGCCGCTGGTGTCGGTGGTGAGTATCGTGATGATCGTCTGCGCGGTGGTCGCGGCGAGCCAGGCGAAGATCGCCGAGTCGGGTCTGCTGATCATGGCGGTGGTGATCCTGCACAACAGCTTTGGCTACCTGCTGGGCTACATGACCGGCAAGTTGTGCAAGCTGCCGCTGGCCCAGCGCAAGTCGCTGGCGCTGGAGGTCGGCATGCAGAACTCCGGGCTCGGCGCGGCGCTGGCGGCGGCGCACTTCTCGCCGCTGGCAGCGGTGCCGAGTGCGTTGTTCAGCGTCTGGCACAACATCTCCGGGGCTTTGCTGTCGACCTGGTTCCGGCGGATGGAAGAGCCTGCTGGGGTTGAGGCAGAGGGCAAGCCGGTTAGCCAGTGATCGGATGCCTTCTGGTTCTTCACTGATTATCCGGGAGTCGGGGCGGGTTTTGGGGCGAGTGGGTTGTGGGCTTATCCATTCGATTTGTTGCCGCTTATGGCCCCTTCCGCCCTTACGGCGGGTCACTTTTTTTCTTGGAAAAAAGTAACCAAAAACCGCTGGCTCCCACATCCGGCCCTCCGCTGCGCTTCGGGTTCCCTCACTCCGGCCTTGCTCCCGCGTCCACCGGGCTGTAGGGGCCTTCCTGGCCCCCAGCCCTTGCCGGCCTTCCTGGCCGTCACCCCGCTCCGCAAGACCTCCGTTCGGCCTCCTGAGGTCGCCAAGTTACGGGTGGCGCCTGGGCTGGCGTTATCTTCTATAGTGGCAATGGTGGTGGATAGCTTGACCTCTTCGCGGGTAAACCCGCTCCCACAGGGACCGCAGTGGCCTTACAGTCAGCAGATAACCTGTGGGAGCGGGTTTACCCGCGAAGAGGCCGGGACTGCCACTGCAAATTCTGGCACTGACGCGCTGTACCGCCCTTATAAACCCGCGAGAGCGCAGCGATTCGCCAGCCGTTGCCCTGGCCCTTGATCTTGATCTGGCTCGTGACCTTGATCTACCGCGACTTCAGGAGGCCGAACGGAGGTCTTGCGAAGCGAGGTGACGGCCAGGAAGGCCGGCAAGGGCTGCGGGCCAGGAAGGCCCGTACAGCCCGGTCCTCGCGGGAGCAAGACCGGAGTGAGGGAACCCGTAGCGCAGCGAAGGGCCGTATGTAGGAGCAAGCGGTTTTTGGTTACTTTTTTCCAAGAAAAAAAGTGACCCGCCGTAAGGGCGGAAGGGGCCGGCAGCCGCGCCACAACGAACGGATATGCTCACCCCCCCAACCGCCCCAACTGTATGGACACCACAAATCAAAATGTGCACTATAGTGCGCACTGTGAGGACGACCTCACGACGCCACGCGTGACCAACCAGGGGACGGCCCCATCCTTCACACGATGGAGACTCACACATGTCCTGGATCATCCTGTTCTTCGCCGGCCTGTTCGAAGTGGGCTGGGCGGTAGGCCTGAAATACACCGACGGCTTTACCCGGCCCTTGCCCACCGTGCTCACGGTCGGCGCCATGGTCATCAGCCTCGGCCTGCTCGGCCTGGCCATGAAGGAGCTGCCGCTGGGCACCGCCTATGCCATCTGGACCGGCGTCGGCGCAGTCGGCACGGTCATCGCCGGGATCATCCTGTTCGGCGAATCGATGGCCCTGATCCGCCTGCTCAGCGTCGCCCTGATCATCACCGGCCTGGTCGGCCTCAAGGTCAGCGCCAGCTGATCCTTCCCCCCGTTCGAACAGCGACTGCCGCGCAGGCCAACACCCTGCGCGCGCATCGCTGCGGGAACCGTTTCAACCTGCCCTGCAAACCTCTGAGCGCCTAGCGTGTGCCACGGCAGCGCAGCGCACTGCCGTCCGACATTCGACAGTCAACAGGAGCAGTGCAATGGATGATTCCAACCTCGACACCTCAAGATCCTTTATCGCCGATGTCTACCTGGAGGTCGATGATGCGCGCCATCCCCTGCGCATCAACGACAGCGGCTGGCTACAGATTCTCAAGCCGCAGATCAACGGCCACCCGATCCTGCCGACGACCTTGTGGTTCGGTTGTTACGAGGTCGACGGCGAGGCGTTCTATGTCATCAAGGAGTACACCAAGGGCGGCAGCAAGAACGGCGACACGCTCGGCATCAGTGACGATGGCCAGCTGGGTTTCTACGCCTCGTCATCACCTCGCCAATGGCACATCGGCAGGCGTGACGGAGAAGCCCTGGTACCCCGGTCCACGCCCGAAGCGCCCTTCACGGTAGCGACCAAGGGCGGCCGGCGATGGACGGCACACGGCAAGGACTGCATGGCCGCCAAAGGCACCGACAGCGCCTTCCTGGTGCATATCCACAAGATAGGGGTCTACCGTTTCTGACGGCGCCCCCCTACCCTGATCGCACCTAACGCCGCTCGCCGCGCAGGGCACCGACCTGCGCACGCAAGACGTCCGGCTGCGCCGCCTCCACCGGGATGGCGGCGCCCGCGACGATCGTCACCCGCGACCACAGGCGCTTGAACAGGCCCTTGCCCGGGTCACGGCTGAAGAAGCTCCCCCACAAACCCTGCAACGCCAGCGGAATCACCGGCACCGGGGTTTCCTGGAGAATCCGTTTGACGCCCCCTTTGAACTCATCGATCTCGCCATCGGCGGTCAGCTTGCCCTCGGGGAAGATGCACACCACCTCGCCCGCCGCGAGGGCCTCGGCGATGCGCGCGAAGGCCCGCTCGTAGATGGCTTCATCCTCGCTGCGCCCGGCAATCGGGATCGCTCCGGCGGTGCGGAAGACGAAGTTGAGCACCGGCAGGTTGTAGATTTTGTAGTACATGACGAAACGGATCGGCCGGCGGATCGCCCCACCGATCAGCAGCGCGTCGACGAACGACACGTGGTTGCACACCAGCAGCGCTGCCCCTTCATCCGGAATGCGCTGTAGGTCACGGTGCTCGACGCGGTACATCGAGTGGCTGAGCAGCCAGATCAGGAAGCGCATGGTGAACTCGGGCACGATGCGGAAGATGTACGCGTTGACCGCGATATTGAGCAACGACACCACCAGGAACAGCTGCGGGATGCTCAGCTCGGCAACACTCAACAAGACAATGGTGACGATCGCCGACACCACCATGAACAGTGCATTGAGGATGTTGTTGGCGGCAATCACCCGCGCCCGCTCGCCCTCGGCGGTGCGCGCCTGGATCAGCGCATACAGCGGCACGATATAGAAGCCGCCGAACACCCCCAGGCCAACGATCGACAGCAGGATCCACCACGCCTGGTGCATGCCCAGCAGGGCCAGCCAGTCATGCGCCACGGCAGCGGCCGGCACGTCGCCGGAATGCCACCACCAGAGCAGGCCGAACAGGGTCAGGCCGAACGAGCCGAACGGCACCAGGCCGATCTCCACCTTGCGCCCGCTGAGCCGCTCGCAGAGCAGCGAGCCGATCGCGATGCCCACCGAGAACAGCGTCAGCACCAGGGTCACCACGGTTTCGTCGCCGTGCAGCCAGTCTTTGGCATAGGCCGGGATCTGCGTCAGGTAGATGGCCCCGACAAACCAGAACCACGAGTTGCCGACGATCGAGCGCGACACCGCCGGGGTCTGCCCGAGGCCCAGGCGCAGGGTCAGCCAGGACTGCTTGAAGATGTTCCAGTCGAGCTTCATCTGCGGTGCGACGGCGGCCGCGCGGGGGATCCAGCGGCTGGCCAGGTAGCCCAGGACCGCGGTGCCGACGATGCCACCGGCGACCACCGTGGCGTAGCTGGACGACGACATCATCACCCCGGCGCCAATGGTCCCGGCGAGGATCGCCAGAAAGGTGCCCATCTCCACCAGGCCGTTGCCGCCCACCAGCTCCTCTTCCCGCAGGGCCTGCGGCAGGATCGAGTACTTGACCGGCCCGAACAGCGCCGAATGGGTGCCCATGGCGAACAGCGTCAGCAGCATCAGCTCGAGGTGATTGCTGACAAAGCCCACCGCGCCAATGGCCATGATGACCACCTCGGCCAGCTTGATCGCGCGGATCAGCGCGTCCTTGGCGAACTTTTCGCCGAACTGCCCGGCCAGCGCCGAAAACAGGAAGAACGGCAGGATGAACAGCAGTGCACAGAGGTTGACCCAGATCGACCGATCACCTTCCAGGCTCAGCTTGTACAGGATCGCCAGGATCAACGACTGCTTGAACAGGTTGTCGTTGAACGCGCCCAGCGACTGGGTAATGAAGAACGGCAGAAAGCGCCGCTTGCCGAGCAGGCTGAATTGCGAGGGGTGGCTCATCGTCCGTGCACCTGAAAATCACCTAGGGGGCTTTGTCATTGGAGGCACGCCAGGCGCGCCAGGCCACAAATCTGCACGCTAAGGGCGGCTGCTGGCAAGTCGGGCGACACATGCCGCAGTAGTTGATGGCTAACTGACATTGTTTTCATGAAGGGCGCTGTTCAGATTCCCGTGCACTGGCCGATAATTCATATAGATGACTATCTGACAGCAAGGAACAGACCTCCGGTCTGCGCTCAACGCACAACGAAAGGAGCACACCCGCACATGTTCACCTGGTTCGACGATCTGAAGATCGCGCATAAACTCGCCCTCGGTTTCGGCCTGGTCCTCAGCCTGGCACTGACCCAGTCGCTGATCAGCTGGGACGGGCTGACCAGCCTGGTCCGGCGCAGCGAAGTGGTCAGCGATGTGTCCAAGCTCAACGACGCCCTCGGCGACCTGCGCGAAGCCCGTCTGCGCCACGCCATGGCCAACGGCGACGACAGCCAGGCGAGCGCGTTGCAGGCCGCCCTGGAGGCGTTCAAGACGCCACTCGGCAAACTGCGCCAAAGCTTGCGCATGCCGGCCAACCTGGCCTTGCTGGAGAACGCCGACCAGGCCCTGCAGGCCTATTCGCGCAACCAGGCGCTGAGCTTCCAGTCGTATCAGAAGATGCGCGCGGCGCAAAAGGACATGGGCGTGCTCGCCACCAGCGCGTTCGCCAGCATCGAGCAGATCCGCCAGCAGGTGCGGGCCCTGCCCGATGCCGAGCAGCGCTGGGTGCGCAGCGAGGCGATCAACCAGATTCGCGAGAACCTGATCCTGCTGCGCTACCACGTGCGCGGCTACACCGGTAATACCAACGCCGACACCGAGAAGGCGATGAACGCGCAGATCGCCAGCACCGTGCGTGACCTGCCAGGGCTGATCGCCCGCTTCAACGGCCAGTTCGCCGCGCAGTTCACCCAGCTCGACGACCAGGTCCGCGACTATGCCCAGGCGGTCGAGGCCTTCCGTGGTGAAGTCAGCAAGCTGATGGACTACCGCACGGCGATGGGCAGCGACATCGATACGCTGAACCGCCTGATCGGCCAACTGCTCGACGCCCAGGCGGTTGCGGTGGTCGACGACAGCCATTTCGCCAAGACCCTGCAACTGGTCACCACCCTCCTCGCCCTGCTGCTTGGTGCCTTGGCCGCGGTGCTGATCGCCCGGCAGATCGCCCAGCCGCTGCAACGGGTGCTGCGGGCCATGGAGCAAGTGGCCGCAGGCGACCTCAGCGAGCAACCGGCCAGCCGCCGCCGCGACGAGCTGGGGCACTTGCAGAACAGCCTGCAAGGCATGACCGGCAACCTGCGCCAGCTGATCACCCAGGTGCGCGACGGCATCAGCCAGATCGCCAGCGCCACCGAGGAGCTGTCGGCGATCACCGAGCAGACCAGCGCCGGCGCCAACAGTCAAAAGGTCGAGACCGACCAGGTGGCCACTGCCATGCAGGAAATGGCCGCCACCGTGCATGAAGTGGCGCGCAACGCCGGCGAAGCCTCGCAGGCCGCCAGCGCCACCGATGAAGAAGCCCGCGAAGGCGACAGCGTGGTCAACCGCGCCGTGGCGCAGATCGGCCGCCTGGCCAGCCAGGTCGATGCCACCGGCGAGGCGATGGGCGCGCTGCGCACTGACAGCCAGCGGATCGGCAAGGTCATGGACGTGATCAAGGCCGTGGCCGAGCAGACCAACCTGCTGGCGCTCAACGCGGCGATCGAAGCGGCGCGGGCCGGTGAGGCCGGGCGTGGCTTTGCCGTGGTGGCCGACGAGGTGCGCAGCCTGGCGCAACGCACCCAGGCCTCGACGGCGGAAATCGAGTCGGCGATCAGCAGCCTGGAACAGGGCACGCGCTCGGTCAGTGACCTGATGGAAGAGAGCCAGAGCCTGACCCAGAGCAGCGTGGCGCTGGTGCGTGAGGCGGGGGTGGCACTGGAGGGGATTACCCAGCGGGTGTCGGGGATCCAGCTGATGAATCAGCAGATTGCCGCCGCGTCCGAACAGCAGAGCGCGGTGGCCGAGGAGATCAGCCGCAGCGTGGTGACGGTGAGGGATATTTCCGAGCAGACCGCTGAAGCCAGCCAGCAGACCTCGGCGTCCAGCGTGGAGCTGGCGAGCCTGGGTGGGCAGTTGCAGGCGATGATCAGCCGCTTCCGCTTCTGATCAGCGGGGCCGTTTGCGGCCCTTCGCGGGCAAGCCCGCTCCTACAGAGATCCTGTATGCCCTGGATGTGTGGGTAGACGAGAATCCTGTAGGAGCGGGCTTGCCCGCGAAGGGGCGCGAAGCGGCCCCAGGGTCTCAGGCAAAAAGCTAGCTAGAAGCCGAACAACGCCTGCGCGGTCTCCACCAACAGCGCCCGACGCAACGGCGCCGAACACTCCAGCGCCGCGAACTGCTCCAGCGCCCCGGCAAAGCTCAGCGCCGCTTCATGCTGGGTATGCGGCCAATCACTCCCCCACATCAGCCGCCCCGCCCCGTAATGCTCCTCGAACCCACGCAACGCCTCACGGGCAAACGCCAGGTTCTGCTCGGGCGAACCCTCCAGCCGATAGATGCCCGACACCTTGACCCAGACATTGCCCTGCGCGCCCAGCGCCAGCAGCTCGCGCATGCCGGGCTGATCCAGCCCCAGGCGTGCATCCGGCCGGCCAAAATGGTCGACCACGATATCCAGCCCGAACGGCTGCAACGCGCGCACCAAGGCCGGCACATCGGCCACCTGGCGATGCAGCTCGAGGTGCCAGCCCTGCTCTCCGATACGTTCCAGCAACGGCCGCCACTCGGCCGCACGCAGGTCCGGCAGGCCAGCCTGGCCCATCAGGTTCAGGCGCACCCCGCGCACCCCCAGGCGGGCCATCTCGTCGAGGGTCTCGCGCTCGACCTGCGGGTCGAGCATCACCACCCCGCGCAGTTGCCCAGGCACGCTCCGCAGCGCGCTGAGCAGGTAGCCGTTGTCGGTGCCGAGAAAACTCGGCTGGACCAGCACGCCATGGCTGAAGCCATGCTGTTGCAACTGGGCCAGGTAATCGCCCAGCGGCGCATCATAGGCCGGCGCGTAACGGCGCTCGGCCGCCAGCTCAAGGCCACGGCTGAAGACGTGGGCGTGGCTGTCGATGGCGCTGGGAGTAGAAGCAGGAACGTCGAGCATGGTTCTCATCAGGATCTGTAAGGGTTACTTGGCCAGGGCAGCAGCAGGCTGCGCCGCGGGTTCGGCCTCGAGGCTGCGGCCGCGGGTTTCCGGCAGGCACAGCGCGGCGATCACGGCCACGCCGTAGGCGATCCCGGCATCGATGCCGATGGCACTGCCCAGCGACATCGACTCGCTCATGTGGCCCACCAGGAACGGGAACACCGCCGACAGCACGCGACCGAAGTTGTAGCAGAAACCCACCCCGGCGCCACGCACATCGGCCGGGTACAGCTCATTGAAGAACGCCCCGAGGCTGGCCGGAATACCGGCGGCGAAGAAGCCCAGCGGGAAGCCGAGGAAGAGCATCTGGGTGTTGCTCAGCGGGAAGAACACATACGCCTGCACGGTCACCACGCAGCACACGGCGAACAGCAGGATGTTCTTGCGCCGGCCGATGCGGTCGATCAGCAGGCCGCTGACCACGCAGCCGCACCAGAAGGCCAGGATGATCACCGCCAGGTAGCCACCGGAGTTGAGCACCGAGAGGTTGCGCTCGGTCTTGAGGAATGTCGGCAACCAGGTCATCACCGCGTGGTAGCCGCCGTGGGCGCCGAGGCCCAGCAGGCCGCCAAGCAGGGTCACGCGCAGCAGCTCGGGGCGAAAGATCCCCGACATCGACTTGAAGAAGCTGACCGGGGCGGCCTTTTCCTTCTGCATCCGCTGGAAGCTGTCCGGCTCCGGCACATTGCGCCGTACCCAGATGATCATCAGCGACGGCAGCAGGCCGACGAAGAACATCACTCGCCAGGCGAACTCCTGCGGCACCAGCGAGTAGATCAGGGTGAACAGCGCCACCGCCAGGCCCCAGCCGACCGCCCAGGCGCTCTGCACCGTGCCCATCACCTTGCCGCGGTATTTCGGGTTGATGGTCTCGGCCATCAGGACCGCGCCGGCCGCCCACTCACCGCCGATGCCGAAGCCTTGCATGGCCTTGACGAACAGCAGCGGGTAGAAGCCGGTGACAAAGGCCGAGAGGAAGGTAAAGAAGGAGAACCAGAGGATCATCCACTGCAGGGTGCGCACCCGCCCATAGCGGTCGGAGAGCGTGCCGCCGACCCAGCCGCCGATAGCCGAGGTGACCAGGGTCAGGCCGCTGATCAGGCCGGCATCGCCCTTGGTCAGGGCAAAGGCGGCGATCAGCGCGGGGATGGCCAGGCCGAACATCTGCACTTCGAGGGCGTCGAGCGACCAGCCACCGAAACAGGCCCAGAACGTCTTGCGTTCCCGTGAGGTGATCTGGCGATACCAGCTGAACATGGTTGTTATCCTTCTAGTCGAGTGTGTATCAGCCGGGCGCGCCAAGGTGCTTGGCACGCGTCGACCGGGCAGGCGGCGCCACAGCGGCGTGCGAGCACGGCGCTGGGCATCACAAGGCAGAACGTGCGGTCAGCGAATATCGATGCGGTAACGGAAGTGCTGGGCATGCCCACGCGAACGTCGCCATTCCAGCGGCTTGCCGGCGTAATCGCGGGCCAGCCGCTCGATCACCACCACCGGGCTGGCCTCGGGCAACTGCAGCAAGCGGCCGTGCACGGCATCGACCGCCTCGGCGGTGAGGCTTTCTTCGGCGCTGGCGACGACCTGGGCGCAGAGCTCTTCGTAGATCGGATAGAGCAGCGGGCCCTTGCGATCGAGGTCGACCTCGAGCAGCGGCTGGAACAGCTGGCGTGGCAGCCAGATGTCTTCGGCCAGTACCGGCTGGGCGCCGAGCAAACGCAGGCGGACGATGCGGATGACCTCGGCGTGTGGCGCCAGGCCCAGCGCCTCGGCGACCGCCGAGGGCGCTGGCAGTGGCTCGATGGAGAGAATGCGGCTCTCGGGCAATACGCGCTCGCCGTTAACGCTCTCGAAACGGAAGAAGCGGAACAGCGAAGACTGGAATTGCGGACGGCGGATGAAGGTGCCGCGGCCCTGTTGGCGCTCCAGCACGCCTTCGGCCACCAGGGCGTCGACCGCCTTGCGCACGGTGCCTACCGACAGGTCGAACTCGGTCGCCAGCGCGGCCTCGGTGGGGATCGCCTCACCTGGGCGCCAGCGGTTGTTGGCGATCTGTTCGAGCAGGTGATCGCGCAGTTGCTGGTAACGGGGCAGACGCGCATCGGCGGACAGCAGGGTCATGGCGGCTTCTCTTGTTATATAAACATCTATATGAATTTTTCGAGATTATTCGCCTTGGCTGAAAGCCTGTCAATCCTCCGCCTGTCTGTTGCCTGGAGCTGGACAGCAAACCGCTATCGCGGGGCAAACCCTGCGACCTCCTGCCACTGCTACCATCGTCGGCGCTGACGAAGCCCGGGCCACGTGCCAGACTGGTTGATCGGGACCGCGTTTCATCTTTTTTGCTCCGGAGTTTCCATGTCGTTGTCCAGCGGGCTGATCGCCGTGGTCGCCCTGGCCTATATGGCCGTCATGTTCGCCATCGCCTTTTATGGCGACCGCCGCAGCACGCCCCTGCCGCCACGCCTGCGCGCCTGGGTGTACAGCCTGTCGCTGGCCGTCTACTGCACCAGCTGGACCTTCTTCGGCGCGGTCGGCCAGGCCGCCGAGCAGCTGTGGGCGTTCTTGCCGATCTACCTGGGGCCGGTGCTGCTGCTGATCTTCGCGCCGCAGGTGGTGCAGAAGATGGTGCTGATCAGCAAGCAACAGAACATCACCTCGATCGCCGACTTCATCGCCGCCCGCTACGGCAAGTCGCAGAGCCTGGCGGTGGTGGTGGCGCTGATCTGCCTGGTCGGGGTATTGCCGTACATCGCCCTGCAGCTGAAAGGCATCGTGCTCGGCGTCAATCTGCTGATCGGCGCCAACGCCGATGCCACCGGCACCCGCGTGCAAGACACCGCACTGGTGGTGTCGCTGGTCCTGGCGCTGTTCTCGATCGTGTTCGGCACGCGCAGCCTGGACGTTACCGAGCACCACCGCGGCATGGTCCTGGCGATCGCCTTCGAGGCGCTGGTCAAGCTGCTGGCGTTTCTCGCCGTGGGCGTGTTCGTGGTGTTCAACCTGTATGACGGCTTCGACGACCTGTTCACCCAAGCGCGGCAGTCGGTGCACCTGGAAAGCTATTGGCAGGAGACCATCAATTGGCCGTCGATGGTGGTGCAGACCGGCGTCGCGATGATGGCGATCATCTGCCTGCCGCGGCAGTTCCACGTCACCGTGGTGGAGAACATCGAGCCGCAGGACCTGCGCATGGCGCGCTGGGTGTTCCCGATGTACCTGGTGCTGGCCGCGCTGTTCGTGGTGCCAATCGCCCTGGCCGGGCAGATGCTGCTGCCCGGCACGGTGATCTCCGACTCGTTCGTGATCAGCCTGCCGCTGGCCGAAGCGCACCCGAGCCTGGCCTTGCTGGCGTTTATCGGCGGGGCCTCGGCAGCCACCGGCATGGTCATCGTCGAAGCCGTGGCGCTGTCGACCATGGTCTCCAACGACATGCTGCTGCCCTGGCTGCTGCGGCGCAAGAACGCCGAGCGGCCGTTCGAGGCGTTCCGCCACTGGATGCTTTCGGTACGCCGGGTGACCATCGTGGTCATTCTCCTGCTGGCCTACGTCAGCTACCGCCTGCTGGGCTCCACGGCCAGCCTGGCGACCATCGGCCAGATCGCCTTTGCCGCCGTCACCCAGCTGACCCCGGCGATGCTCGGCGCGCTGTACTGGAAGCAGGCCAACCGGCGCGGCGTGTTCGCCGGCCTGGCGGCGGGGATCTTCCTCTGGTTCTACACCCTGGTGCTGCCGATCACCGCGCACAGCCTGGGCTGGTCGCTGGAGCTGTTCCCGGGGCTGGCGTGGCTGCACGGCAACCCCCTGAACCTGCCGATCACCCCACTCACGCAAGGCGTGGTGCTGTCGCTGGCGGGCAACTTCACGCTGTTCGCCTGGGTCTCGATCCTGTCCCGCACGCGGGTCTCGGAGCACTGGCAGGCGGGCCGCTTCATCGGCCAGCAGACCAGCGCCCGGCCCAACAGCCGCTCGCTGCTGGCGGTACAGATCGACGACCTGCTCAACCTCGCCGCGCGCTTCGTCGGCGAGGAGCGCGCGCGGCAGAGCTTCATTCGCTTCGCCTACCGCCAGGGCAAGGGCTTCAACCCCAACCAGAACGCCGATGGCGACTGGATCGAACACACCGAGCGGCTGCTCGCCGGCGTGCTCGGCACCTCCTCGACGCGCGCGGTGGTCAAGGCCGCCATCGAAGGCCGCGACATGCAGCTCGAAGACGTCGTGCGCATCGCCGACGAGGCCAGCGAGGTGCTGCAGTTCAACCGCGCGCTGCTGCAAGGGGCGATCGAGAACATCAACCAAGGCATCAGCGTGGTCGACCAGAACCTGCACCTGGTGGCCTGGAACCGCCGCTACCTGGAGCTGTTCAACTACCCCGACGGCCTGATCAGCGTGGGCCGGCCGATCGCCGACATCATTCGCTACAACGCCGAGCGCGGCCTCTGCGGCCCGGGCGAGGCCCAGGTGCACGTGGCGCGGCGCCTGCACTGGATGCGCCAGGGCCGGGCGCACACCTCCGAGCGGCTGTTCCCCAATGGCCGGGTGATCGAGCTGATCGGCAACCCCATGCCCGGCGGCGGTTTTGTCATGAGCTTTACCGACATCACGCCGTTCCGCGAGGCGGAGCAGGCCCTCAAGGACGCCAACGAGGGCCTTGAGCAGCGGGTCGCCGAACGTACCCACGAACTGTCCCAGCTGAACCAGGCACTGACCGAAGCGAAGAGCCGCGCAGAGGCCGTCAGCCAGTCGAAAACGCGCTTCCTGGCGGCAGTCAGCCACGACCTGATGCAGCCGCTGAATGCCGCGCGGCTGTTCTCCGCAGCGCTCTCGCAACAGGCCGAGGGCTTGTCCGACGAGACCCAGCAACTGGTCCAGCACATGGACAGCTCGCTGCGCTCGGCCGAGGAGCTGATCAGCGACTTGCTGGACATCTCGCGCCTGGAAAACGGCAAGATCACCCCCGACATCAAGCCGTTCGCCCTCAGCGACCTGTTCGACACCCTGGGTGCCGAGTTCAAGGTGCTGGCGGCGGAAAAGGGCCTGGAGTTCCGCCTGCGCGGCAGCCGCCTGCGGGTCGACAGCGACATCAAGCTGCTGCGCCGGGTGCTGCAGAACTTCCTCACCAACGCCCTGCGCTACGGCAAGAGCCCGATCCTGTTCGGCGTGCGCCGCCAGGCTGGCAAGCTGTGGCTGGAAGTGTGGGACCGCGGCCCGGGGATCACCGACGACAAGCTGCAGGTGATCTTCCAGGAGTTCAAGCGCCTCGACAGCCACCAGACCCGCGCCGAAAAAGGCCTGGGCCTGGGCCTGGCGATCGCCGACGGCCTGTGCCGGGTGCTCGGCCACTCACTGGAGGTGCGCTCGACGCCAGGCAAGGGCAGCGTGTTCCGCGTCAGCGTGCCGATCGCCAGCGGCGCCGCAGCGCCCAGCGCGCCGGTCGAGCAACAGCCGGGGCAACCGCTGGCCGGCCTGCAGGTGCTGTGCATCGACAACGAAGACAGCATCCTGATCGGCATGAACAGCCTGCTCAGCCGCTGGGGCTGCCAGGTCTGGACCGCGCGCAATCGGCAGGAGTGCGAGGCGCTGCTGGCCCAGGGTGTGCGCCCGCACCTG
Source organism: Pseudomonas reidholzensis (assembly GCF_900536025.1). Taxonomy (GTDB): domain Bacteria; phylum Pseudomonadota; class Gammaproteobacteria; order Pseudomonadales; family Pseudomonadaceae; genus Aquipseudomonas; species Aquipseudomonas reidholzensis. The sequence continues at coordinate 10,071 of NZ_UNOZ01000013.1, read as the reverse complement.
GCGCTGGTCGACTATCACCTGGACGAAGGCGACACCGGCACCGAACTGATGGCCTGGCTACGCACCCGCCTGGGTGAGCCAGTGCCGGGCGTGGTGATCAGCGCCGACGGGCGCAACGAGACCCTCGCCAAGGTCCACGCCGCGGGCCTCGACTACCTGGCCAAGCCGCTCAAGCCGGCTGCCTTGCGGGCCCTGCTCAATCGGCATCTGAGCCTGGTGCAGTAAGCGCTTCGTCGCTCAGCGCGCGCTCCAGCAGGTCGGCCGGCAGGCTCTTGCTGGCCCGCGCGCCGAGCAGCTTGAGCTGCTCGCTGCGGCTGATCAGGTTGCCGCGCCCTTCGCAGAGCTTGTTGCGCGCGGCGGCGTAGGCCTTGTCGACCTGCTGCAGGCGCGCGCCGAGCTCGTCGAGGTCCTGGATGAACAGCACGAACTTGTCGTACAGCCAGCCGGCGCGCTCGGCGATCTCGCGGGCGTTCTGGCCCTGGCGCTCCTGCTTCCAGAGGCTGTCGATGACCCGCAGGGTGGCCAGCAGGGTGGTCGGGCTGACGATCACGATCTGCTTGTCGAAGGCCTCCTGGAACAGGTTCGGCTCGGCTTGCAGGGCCGCCGAGAACGCGGCTTCGATGGGCACGAAGAGCAGCACGAAGTCGAGGCTGTGGAGGCCTTCGAGGCGGCTGTAATCCTTGCCGGAGAGGCCTTTGACGTGGCTGCGCAGCGACTGCACGTGCTGCTTGAGCGCGGCCTCGTCGTTGCCGCTGACGTACTGCTGATAGGCGGTGAGGCTGACCTTGGCGTCGACCACCACCTGTTTGTCGCCGGGCAGCATGATCAGCACATCCGGCTGGAAGCGCTCGCCGTCGGCGCTCTTCAGGCTGACCTGGGTCTGGTACTCGCGACCCTTCTCCAGGCCGGCGTGCTCGAGCACCCGTTCGAGAATCAGCTCGCCCCAGTTGCCCTGGGTCTTCTGCCCCTTCAGTGCCTGGGTAAGGTTGGTGGCTTCGTCGGACAGGCGCAGGTTGAGCTGCTGCAGGCGCTCGAGCTCCTTGCCCAGCGAGAAGCGCTCGCGGGCCTCCTGCTGATAGCTCTCTTCGACGCGCTTTTCAAAGGCCTGGATGCGCTCCTTGAGTGGGTCGAGGAGTTGCCCCAGGTGCTGCTGGCTGGTTTGCGCGAAGCGTTGTTCGCGCTCGTCGAAGATTTTCGTGGCCATTTCGGCGAACTGCGCGCGCAGGGTGTCACGGGCTTGCTGGAGGTCTTCGAGGCGCTGCTGGTGGCTTTCCTGCTGTTCGCTGAGCTCGGCTTGCAGGCGTGCAGCCTGGGCCTCCAGGCGGCGCAGCTCGGCTTCGCGGCTGGTGCGTTCAAGCTGCCAGGCGTGGGCGGCGTCGCGGGCGTTGTCGCGGTCGATCTGCAGCAGCTCGAGCTCGCGGCTCTGGGCGGCGAGGTTGGCCTGCTTGCTGCTGTTGGCTTCGCTGAGGTCGCTGATCTCGTCGCGACTGGCCTCGAGCTGTGCTTGCAGGCCGTCCTGGGCCAGCAACGCGGCGCCGAGACGCTCTTCGCGCAGGGCATGCTCGCCTTGCGCCGAGGCCTGCCGACGCTGGATTTGCAGTACCCAGGCCAGGGCGGGAATAGCCGCTGCCACGATGCCCAGCAGAATGCTGGCCAGATCCACTGCCATAACTACCCCGATATGCTGTTGATCATGCTGCGCGCAGCTTACAGCAAGGCGCCCTTGAGGTCCTCGGGGGCCGCTGCGCAGCCCATCGCTGCGGTTCGGCGCCCCGACAAGCCCGCTCCTACAGGCATCGCGCTGTCCTTGTAGGCGCTGGCTTGCCCGCGATGGGTCGCGAAGCGGCCCCAGGATCTCAGCCGAGGCTACCTTGCTTGAGCAACCGCCCGGCCTCCTGCGAGCCCTGCGCCGCCGCCAGTTCGAGCCAGTAGCGGGCCTGCTCCGGCGCGCTGCGCTGGCACAACCGGCCAAACTCCAACTGCGCCCGGCGATCACCGGCACGCGCCGCCTGGCGCAGCAGCTCATGGCCAATGCGCCGGTCACGGGCATTGCCGCAATCACGGCAGAGCATCTGCCCCAGTCGGCTCTGCGCCACCACCACACCCTGGCGCGCCGGTTGTTTGAGCAGGCGCCCGGCCAGATGCTTGACGCTGTGCTTGTCGCCCAGGCGCGGGCTGTCGAGCAGCCACAGGGCAACTTTCAGGGAAAAGCGCTTGGGGGCGGGCACGGGGACAGGTGCAGGGGCTTGTGCGAGGTTTTTACCGCGAAAATTCATGACCAACAGCGATGGCAATTCGTGAGGCGCGCCACTCTACCCCATTTGCGCGGCGATGGCCTGCGGGTTTTTTGATGAAATTTTAAGTAAATCCGATGATCTTTTCTTGACGTTTTCGCCACGACCTTTGACGCCAGGTCGATTCGCGACGATTGTCCGACAGTCGCTGAAACTGCTGGCACGCCCGTCCTAGAGCAAGCGCTCGGGACAATCCACAGATCCTGTGGATAACTCGGTGGACAACCACTTCATGATGCCTTCAAACCCCCGTGAAATGGGGCCTACAGTCAAACTGTCGATTTTTTCACCAGCTGAAATTAGTGTTTTTTTTCATTGACTTAAGACTTCAGTCAAGGCATTGGCGAGCCGAGCCACGGCTGTTGCGACGCTGTTACAGGCTGCGCGCCAAATGTGTACAAGTGCACCGAAAGCCCTCATCTGCCTGCACGAAATTGGCCCACCAAGCCGTTTGCCGCCCCCGCACCCCCACTTCACATCGCGGCAAAGCTGAGCCATAATGGTCGGCTCAGCTGATCAGCAACAAATAAATTTGCCATCCTTGGATTCTTCCTGTAGGGTGACCCTCGTTAGTACCCAGCTGAAAGTCAATTCTGGCCAGTAAGGTCCCTGCAGCGCCAAGCTCTCCCCAAAGAGCGGCCCCTGCTGAAACAGGACCGGCCCTTTCGATGATTCCCTCGGCAGCCAAACGCTGCTCCAGCAAGAATCACCTCGCAGATTGATCGGGATCTTTACCCAAGGCCATGAACCATAGCCTCGGTGTGCCTGCCCGCCTTTTGACGTACCTACCAGTCAGCCCAGCGCCTACCTATTGAATGCGCCAACTCTGGCTGCCCTGTTCCAGTCAGGTTCAGCGCCTCCTTAATAAAGGCGTCACTGGAACGTTTCTAAGATGTACGGATCATAGTCCGTGTCCTAAGCAGGAACCTCCATATAATGACAAATCATCATCAGTTTCACAGTGCCGTTGGCACGCTCTCTCAGGCCTTCGCACCACTGAAGTGCCTTATCGTTGCCCCACGTAAGGGCAGCTTCAGCTTTACCCTGGTCGACGAACACGGCGTGGCATGCCACAGCGAACGTCTCTACCCAGAGCAGTACAACCGTGCCGGCCCGCTGCAGGCGGTGATCGACCGGACCCGTCAATCGCTGACGGCGTGAGCGCTGAATACCCGCCCATTCAGCGGCTGAATTCAGGCTCACAGCAGCTGCCTGTTGGTTCTTGGCCTAATTGCCTTAGGGCATATGGCTAGCGACCTCAGGCAGCAATCGATTTAAAAACAGGCCTTTACACCGTGGTTATCACACTACACTTCAAGTCGAGCGATGCGAATCGCTTCCGGCGGGCCTGATCCTTCACCAGCTGCCAAGCTCCAGCGCCCGTCGGCCCTTAATAGAATGAGGGCATCATGGGTATCGCTGCGAATGAATTGTGTCGGTATGTGATTCGTCCCACCCTGGTCTACCTGAACCGTCATTGCGCCAGCGCCGAGGCCCTTTTACTGGGTACGGCGGCCTGCCAATCGGCACTCGGTTCGGCGCTGCACGACCGCCGTGGGCATGGCCTCTACCGGATCGGCGAGAGCCGCCACCAGGCGCTCTGGGACGATTTCCTGGCACTTGATCCGGACCTCGCCAGCCTGGTCCGTGGGCTCGCCAGCCAGCATGCCTTCTTGCGTGGGCCGCACCTCGAGCTGACGGTCAACCTGCGTTATTCCACCGCCATCGCCTGGCTGCTGATCGAACAGCAGCGCACTCCCCTGCCCGCCGCCGACGACCTGCTCGGCCTCGCGCGCATCTGGCGTCAGACCTTCCAGCCGCAGGGTCGCCTGCGTGACTTTACGGCCGCCTGGCACACCTGCGTCGAGCCAGTCCTGTCCAGTGCAACTTAGGAAGCGTCCTACAATAAACCGGAAAAAACGGAAGTTTGGTCGGATTGTCCTACAAAACCGCTCTATCTCGCGTGATTGAGCCTATAGCGCGATGCGTGATTTGTTGGTAGCTTTTCGCCCCGGAGATCCCAAGGAGTTTCACAATAATGAAAAAAGTAATGCTCAAAACCTCCCTCGGCGTTGCTATCGCTCTTGCTTCCGGCCAACTGCTGGCGAGCGGTTTTGCCCTTAACGAGCAGAGCATCAGCGGTATGGGGACAGGTTTCGCGGGTCGTTCTTCTTCTGCCGATGACGCCAGCACCGTGTTTGGCAACCCTGCGGGCATGTCCCGCCTCAAGCGCGAGCAGATCACCGTGGGTGGCGCCGCCATCATCGCCAAGTCCAAAATCTCGGGCCCGGGTAGCAGTATCAATGGCGAAACCGACGGCGACATGGTGCCGGTGGTTGGCGTCCCGATGGGGTACTACGTCAAACCGATCGACGACCACTGGAGCGTCGGTTTCGGTGTGTACGTACCGTTTGGCTTGGTCACCGACTACGGCAGCGACGATGCCGCTCGCTTCTGGGGCAAGAAGAGCCACGTTGAAGTGGTGACCTTCCAGCCGACGGTCAGCTACGCGTTCAACGACAAGGTCTCGATCGGCTTTGGCCCGACCTTCAACCGTATCGAAGGTGAGCTGGGTTCGAACCTGTACAACCCGTTCCCTGGCGGCACGCAAGGTGAAGTCAAGATCAAGGGCGACGACACCGCTGTCGGTTATAACGTCGGCCTGATGGTTCAGGCGACTGATCGCACGCGCCTGGGCCTGACCTATCACTCGATGGTCGACTACAAGCTCGAAGGCAAGACCAAGGTCAGCTATCAGCCGCTGGGCCTGGATGCCAACAAGTTCGACGCGACCCTGAAGATCAAAACGCCGGAGTCGGTCGACTTTTCCGTCACTCACGAGCTGGATGACCAATGGACGCTCTACGCGGGGAGCACCTGGACGCGCTGGAGCCGCCTGGAAAACATCACGGTCAAAAACGAATTGCCGGCTGGCACCAACCCGATTGTGGGTGGCGCCTTCGGCAGCATCGTAGAAGAGCAGAACTGGCACGACACCTGGGCTCACGCCATCGGCGCATCCTACAAGGTGAACAAGCAGTGGACGCTGCGTACCGGCTTCTCGGTTGACCAGTCGCCGACCAACAACCATGACCGTTCGCCACGCATCCCAACAGGCGATCGCCGGATCTTCAGCCTTGGCGCTGGCTGGAGCCCTACCGAGGACATGACCATCGACGTGGCCTACTCCTACCTGTGGGAAGAGGACACCAAGGTCAACAACAGCACTGAGGGCCTGGCCGCTAACTTGAAGGGCACCTACCAAGCGAAGTACGAGAACAGCGCTCACGGTGTCGGTGCGTCCCTCACCTACCGCTTCTGAGTCACTGCCTTGTATGAAAAAACCGCCCTCGTGGCGGTTTTTTCATTCTGACACCCTCCACTCCGACCCCAACTGTTCCTGCAGGTAGTCCATGAAGGCCCGCACCTTGGCCGTCATGGCGAAACGATCGGCCAGGCACAGGTAGACGTCCATCGGCTCGGTCTGCGCATACGCATCACCCCCAGCGCCATATTCAAACAACGGCACCAACGCCCCCGAGGCCAGATACGGCCGGGCGATGAACTCGGCCAGCCGCGTAATGCCCCCATCGTTCAAGGCCATTTGAGTCAGGGCATCGATGTCGTCGCTGATCAGCACCTGACCGAACTCCGCCTCGAAGCGCAGCTCATCGCGCACGAACCCCCAGCGCAGGAAGCGCCCATCCACCGGAAAACGAAACACCAGGCAACGATGCTCACGCAGCGACTCAGGCGTGCTCGGCAAACCCGCACTCGCCAGGTAACCCGGCGATGCACAGCAGATGAACGGAATCCGCGCGAGGTGCCGGGCCAGCAGGTGGTCTTCCAACTGCGGCGTGATACGCAGGCTGACGTCGACGTCTTCGCGAAGGTGGTCGACACGCCGGTCAGTCGTTAGCAACTCTATCGAAAGCCGCGGGTAGCGGGCACTGAACGCCGGGATCAACGGCGCCAGCACATGCCGGCCAAACGCCGAGGTCGAGGCGATGCACAGACGGCCGTGCGGTTCGCTGTCGGGTGTGGTGACGGCCTGCTCGGCCAGGGCCAGGTCTCGCTCGATGAGCCTGACCCGCGCGTAGTACTGGCTGCCCGCCGACGTCAGCGCCATGCGCCGGGTGGTCCGCGAGAGCAGGCGCACGTGCAGGTGTTCCTCGAGCCGAGCGAGGTTCTGGCTGACTGCGGCGGGGCTGATGCCCAGCGCCCGCGCGCCACCGGCAATGCTGCCCGCCTCGACGACCTTGATGAAGCTTCGGATGGTGTTGAGCAGGTCCACGGCGAGCCCTTCGGATTCGTAAGAATCTCTTTATAAAGAACTCACCGGCAGGGGTCTACAGACCCGGCATACATCATTGCTAACCTTGAGGCCGCATTGCGCTTCCACAGACAGAGAGGTCCTTCATGAGCGAACAGTCCCACAGCATCCCCCGGCGCAAGCTGCGCCCTGCCGCCACCCCGTACGTCTTCGCCCTGTACATGTCGGCGATCATGGCCTTGCTGATGTGCTTCGTGATCACCGCCGCCAACGCCGGCATCAACCCCGACTACCTGGCCAACGTGCTCAAGGCCTATCAGCTGGCCATGCCGGTCGCGTTCGTCTGCGTGCTGGTGGTGCGCCCAGTGGTCATCCGCCTGGTCGCGCTCACCGTCCACCCGCACTGAGGCTCACGGCTGCGAGGCGATGGCCTTGTCGATCGCGGCCTTGAACTCGGCATCGTCAGGTTTGGTCAGGCTGGAGAAGCTGGCGACCACCTTGCCCTGGCGATCGACCACGTACTTGTAGAAGTTCCACTTCGGCGCGCTGCTCTGCCTGGCCAGCTCGCTGAACAGTGGCACGGCATCGTTGCCGCGCACATGTTGTGCCTTGGTCATGGAGAAGGTCACGCCGTAATTGGCGTAGCACACCTTGGCGGTCTTCTCGCTGTCGCTGTCCTCCTGCTTGAAGTCGTTGGACGGCACACCGAGCATCTCCAGGCCTTGCCCGTGATACTGCTTGTACAGCGCCTCCAGCCCCTCGAACTGCGGGGCGAAGCCGCAGTAGCTGGCGGTGTTGACCACCACCAGCGGCTTGCCGGCAAAGCGCTCGCACAGATCGATCTGCTGCTTGCCACTGAGCTCGGGCAGCGTGCCCTGCAACAGCGCCGGGCACTCAGCGGCCCAGCTGGAGGCTGCGGCGGCGAGGGACAGCAGCGGTATCGCTAACCAGCGTGCATGAATCATTGTTGGCCACTCCTGCAAAACGGTCCTTGAGCTTGCAGGGTAGCGCCTAACAAACGCCCATGCCCAGTTGCATCAACGCCAGCCCACCCTTTTGCCAACCCCACCAGGCCAGCACCAGCAGCGACAAACCAGCTGCCACCAACAGCGCACGGGCCACCGCGCGGTTCATGTGGCTTGCGCCTGCAAGCGCGCCACCGGCCGTTCGCGCACCGGCCAGTTGAGCGCGGCGGCGAGCAGGCTGAGGAGGATGGAAATCTGCCAGACCAGGTCGTAATTACCGGTCCGGTCGTAGACCACGCCCCCCAGCCAGCCACCCAGGAAGGCGCCCAGCTGGTGGAACAGGAAGACGATGCCGCCGAGCATGGACAGGTTGCGCACGCCGAACAGGGTCGCCACGGTGCCGTTGGTCAGTGGCACCGTCGACAACCACAGCAGGCCCATGGCAATGCCGAACAGGTAGGCGCTGATCTGCGTCACCGGCGCCCACAGGAACAGCCCGATGACCACCGCCCGCAGCAGGTACAACGCGGTCAGCAGGCGCGGCTTGGACATGCGCCCGCCCAGCCAGCCAGCGGTGTAGGTGCCGACGATATTGAACAACCCGACCAGCGCCAGCACGCTGGTGCCGATGGTCGCCGGCAGGTGCTGGTCGACCAGGTAGGCCGGCAGGTGCACGCCGATGAACACCACCTGGAAGCCGCAGACGAAGAAGCCCAGCGCCAGCAGCCAGAAGCCGGAGTGCGAGCAGGCCTCGTGCAGTGCCTGGCCGAGTGTCTGTTCGACACCGTGGCTGGGCAGCGGGCGGTCCTTGAGCAAGGACACGAACGGCACGATCAGCGCCACCAGCAGGCCCAGCACGAGCAAGGCGGTGGACCAGCCCAACCACTCGATCAGGCCCAGCGTACCCGGCAGCATGGCGAACTGGCCGAACGAGCCGGCGGCGCTGGCGATGCCCATGGCCATGCTGCGTTTCTCGGCCGGTACCGCGCGACCGACCACGCCGAGGATCACCGAGAACGAGGTCCCGGACAGGCCGATGCCGATCAGCAGGCCGGCGCTGAGTGACAGCGACCAGGCCGAGTCGGCCATGCCCATCATGATCAGGCCGACGGTGTAGAGGATCCCGCCGACGATCACCACCTTGGCCGCGCCCAGGCGGTCCGCCAGGGCGCCGGCAAACGGCTGGGCGAGGCCCCAGATCAGGTTCTGCAGGGCGATGGCGAAGGCGAACACCTCACGCCCCCAGCCAAAATCCGCGCTCATCGGCGCCAGGAACAGCCCAAAGCCGTGGCGCACGCCCAGTGACAACGCCAAGATCAGCGCCGCACCGACAAGCACCCAACCGCTGGTTCGCCATACCGAAGTCATTGTTGTTCTCTCCAGCTCATCGCAAGGTTAAAACGGGTATATACCCGTTTAAAGTCGGACTCAATCAGGCCAAACGCTCCAGCAAGCGCACCAGTTCGTCGCGCTGCCCTTCACCGAGTTGCTCGATCAAGCCGAGCTGGGCCTGCTCCCAGGCCGGCCAGGCCTGCGCTACCCGCGCCTGGCCCGCTGCGGTCAGCAGCACCACGCGGTTGCGCTGGTCGGCACCGTCGGCCAGGGCGACCAGGCCGTCGGCCTCGAGCACCTTGAGGTTGCGCCCCAAGGTGCTGCGGTCCAGGCCCATGGCCTCGGCCAGGCTGGTAATACTCGGTCGGTCGAGCCGCTGCAGATGACGCAGCAGGGAAAACTGGGCGACATTGATGCCAAAGCCGGCAAGGGCCTCGTCGTAGTGTCGGCTCACCCCACGGGCGGCGCGACGCAGGTGGGTGCAGATGCATTCACTGGTCAGCATGAATACGTGTATATACCCGCACCTGCCCTGTTGCAAGACATTTCAGAGTGGCCTAAGGGCTGTCACCTCGCTCCGCAAGACCTCCGTTCGGCCTCCTGAGGTCGCCAACATATGCGTTGCGCCTGGGCTGGCGTTATCTTCGATAGGGGCAATGGTGGTGGATAGCCTGGCCTCTTCGCGGGTAAACCCGCTCCCACAGGGACCGTGGTGGCCTTACGGTCAGCAGTGAACCTGTGGGAGCGGGTTTACCCGCGAAGAGGCCGGCACTGCCAATGCACATTCTGGCGCTGCCGCGCTGTAACGCCCTTATAAACCCGCGAGAGCGCAGCGATTCGCCAGCCGTTGCCCTGGCCCTTGATCTTGATCTTGATCTTGATCTTGCCGTTGATCTGGCTTGTGATCTTGATCTACCGCGACTTCAGGAGGCCGAACGGAGGTCTTGCGGAGTGAGGTGACGGCCATGGATGGCCGGCAAGCGCCGCGGGCCAGGAAGGCCCGTCCGGCGCGGTCCTCACGGGAGCAAGGCCGGAGTGAGGGAACCCGTAGCGCAGCGAAGGGCCGGATGCAGGAGCCAAGACCTTTTGGTTACTTTTGGGGCGTTTGCCAAAAGTGACCCGCCGTAAGGGCGGAAGGGGCCAGTAGCCGCACCCCACCCAATGGATAAGCCCCCTACCCAACCGGCATCAACGCCAGCCCCAGCAC
>NZ_UNOZ01000006.1 GCF_900536025.1 Pseudomonas reidholzensis | reverse complement strand
CAATGCGCCCGGGTGTACATGCTGCGCCTGGAGCACCAAAAAGGTCCCTTGGCCGAATGGGTGAGGTCGCTGTCAATGCGGCGACACTCCAATGTGGTGGCCTGTGCGTTGGCCAACAAACTCGCACGTATCGCGTGGGCAATCACCACTCGGCACACGCAATATGAAGCGGAGCCAGACGTCACCAACGCCTGACCCCGCAGTACAGCACCGTTTTGCAAGTGTTTTACCACCAGGTTTTGCGATAGCTGACAACAGATGAAATAAACGGCCGATCGGCCTGACGGTGATCCTGGAAGAAAATTTGGCTCACAGAAGCCGCTCACTTTTTTAGGATCGTCAGGTGCGAATACTCATCGTGGCGCGGGATTAGAGCCCAATAGACGCCGGATAGATTTAAGCAAGCCACCCATTTCATCCGTTAATCAGTATTGCAAAAAATGGGGTGACCATAGATTTTTCTTGGAAAAAAGTAACCAAAAACCGCTGGCTCCCACATACGGCCCTCTGCTGCGCTGCGGGTTCCCTCACTCCGGTCTTGCTCCCGCGAGGACCGGGCTGTACGGGCCTTCCTGGCCCGCAGCCCTTGCCGGCCATCCATAGCCGTCACCTCGCTCCGCAAGACCTCCGTTCGGCCTCCTGAGGTCGCCAAGTTAGCGGTGGCGCCTGGGCTGGCGTTGTCTTCGATAGTGGCATTTGTGGTGGATATTCGGGCTTCTTCGCGGGGCAAGCCCGCTCCCACAGGATAGCGTCGTTCCTTCGGTCGGCGGAGATCCTGTGGGAGCGGGCTTGCCCCGCGAAGAGGCCGGGACTGCCAATGCACATTATGGCGCTGACGCGCTGTACCGCCCTTATAAACCAGCGAGAGCGCAGCGATTCGCCAGCCGTTGCCTTGGCACTTGATCTGGCTTGTGATCTTGATCTACCGCGACTTCAGGAGGCCGAACGGAGGTCTTGCGGAGTGAGGTGACGGCCATGGATGGCCGGCAAGCGCCGCGGGCCAGGAAGGCCCGTCCGGCGCGGTCCTCACGGGAGCAAGACCGGAGTGAGGGGACCCGTAGCGCAGCGGAGGGCCGGATGCAGGAGCAAGCGGTTTTTGGTTACTTTTTTCCAAGAAAAAAAGTGACCCGCCGTAAGGGCGGAAGGGGCCAGCAGCAGCCCCCCACCAACCGGATAAGCCCACAATCGAAACGCGCCCTAGCTCGAAGCTCGCAGCGCAACACCCTTGCCGCTGATAAAGGGTTGAAACCCCCTCCTTCCTGCCCCATCTAAGCACCATAGCCATTCACGCAGGTGCCCCATGAGCGACCAGCAGGATCTCCCGGAACATCCCGACGAACACAGCGAAGTCGAACACCTCGAAGCGGCCTCCACCCCAGGCCATTCGCTTGCCCTGCCCGGTCAACAGCTGCCGGACAAGGTCTACGTGATCCCGATCCACAACCGCCCGTTCTTCCCGGCCCAGGTGCTGCCGGTGATCGTCAATGAAGAGCCCTGGGCCGAAACCCTCGACCTGGTGGCCAAGACCGACCATCACGACCTGGCGCTGTTCTTCATGGACACCCCGCCCGAGGATCACCGCCACTTCGACACCGCGGCGCTGCCGGAGTACGGCACCCTGGTCAAGGTCCACCATGCCAGCCGCGAGAACGGCAAGCTGCAGTTCGTCGCCCAGGGCCTGACCCGCGTGCGCATCCGCACCTGGCTCAAGCACCACCGCCCACCGTACCTGGTCGAAGTCGAATACCCACGCCAGTCGAGCGAGCCGACCGATGAGGTCAAGGCCTACGGCATGGCCCTGATCAACGCGATCAAGGAGCTGCTGCCGCTCAACCCGCTGTACAGCGAAGAGCTGAAAAACTACCTCAACCGCTTCAGCCCCAACGACCCGTCACCGCTGACCGACTTCGCCGCCGCCCTCACCTCCGCCACCGGCAACCAGCTGCAGGAAGTGCTCGACTGCGTGCCGATGCTCAAGCGCATGGAAAAAGTCCTGCCGATGCTGCGCAAGGAAGTCGAAGTCGCGCGCCTGCAGAACGAGATCTCGGCCGAGGTCAACCGGCAGATCGGCGAGCACCAGCGTGAGTTCTTCCTCAAGGAGCAGCTCAAGGTCATCCAGCAGGAGCTGGGCCTGACCAAGGACGACCGCAGCGCCGACCTCGAGCAGTTCGAGCAGCGCCTGCAAGGCAAGACCCTGCCCGCCGCGGCCAAGAAACGCATCGACGAAGAGATGGCCAAGCTGGCGATCCTGGAAACCGGCTCGCCGGAATACGCCGTCACCCGCAATTACCTGGAATGGGCCAGCGCCCTGCCCTGGGGCGTGTACGGCAAGGACAAGCTCGACCTCAAGCACGCGCGCAAGGTGCTCGACCAGCACCATGCGGGGCTCGATGACATCAAGGAACGGATCCTCGAGTTCCTCGCCGTCGGCGCCTGGAAAGGCGAGATCAGTGGCTCGATCGTGCTGCTGGTCGGCCCGCCCGGGGTCGGCAAGACCAGCATCGGCAAATCCATCGCCGAGTCCCTGGGCCGGCCGTTCTACCGCTTCAGTGTCGGCGGCATGCGCGACGAGGCCGAGATCAAAGGCCACCGGCGGACCTACATCGGCGCCCAACCAGGCAAGCTGGTGCAGGCGTTGAAGGACGTCGAAGTGATGAACCCGGTGATCATGCTCGACGAGATCGACAAGATGGGCCAGAGCTACCAGGGTGACCCGGCCTCTGCCCTGCTCGAGACGCTCGACCCGGAGCAGAACGTCGACTTCCTCGACCATTACCTGGACCTGCGCCTGGACCTCTCCAAGGTGCTGTTCGTGTGCACCGCCAACACCCTCGACTCGATCCCCGGGCCGTTGCTCGACCGCATGGAAGTGATCCGCCTGTCGGGCTACATCACCGAAGAAAAACTGGCCATCGCCAAGCGCCACCTGTGGCCCAAGCAGCTGGAAAAAGCCGGCGTGGCGAAGACCAGCCTGAGCATCAGCGACAGCGCCCTGCGCACGGTGATCGAAGGCTATGCCCGTGAAGCCGGGGTGCGCCAGCTGGAGAAGCAACTGGGCAAACTGGTGCGCAAGTCGGTGCTGAAACTGCTCGAAGACCCTCAGGCCAAGCTCAAGATCGGCCCCAAGGACCTCGAAGCGGCGCTGGGCATGCCGGTGTTCCGCAGCGAGCAGGTGCTGGCCGGCAAAGGCGTGATCACCGGCCTGGCCTGGACCAGCATGGGCGGTGCCACTCTGCCGATCGAGGCGACGCGCATCCATACCCTCAACCGCGGCTTCAAGCTGACCGGCAAGCTGGGCGATGTGATGAAGGAGTCGGCAGAAATCGCCTACAGCTACGTCAGCTCCAACCTCAAGCAGTTTGGCGGTGAGCCGACCTTCTTCAACGAGGCGTTCATCCACTTGCACGTGCCTGAAGGGGCGACGCCCAAGGATGGCCCGAGCGCCGGCATCACCATGGCCAGCGCGCTGCTGTCACTGGCCCGCGACCAGGCGCCGAAGAAAGGCGTGGCCATGACCGGCGAACTGACCCTGACGGGCCAGGTCTTGCCGATTGGCGGGGTGCGCGAAAAGATCATCGCCGCCAAACGGCAGAAGATCTTCGAGCTGATCCTGCCGGAAGCCAACCGGGGTGATTTCGAAGAGTTGCCGGAGTACCTGCGTGAAGGCCTGACGGTGCACTTCGCCAAGCGCTTCACGGATGTGGCGAAGGTGCTGTTCTAGGGCCTCAGACCTCATCGTAGGCCAGCCCACTCCTGCACACTGTAGGAGCGGGCTTGCCCGCGATGAGGGCGCTGAGGGCTGGACATACCCATGAGCGCTTCGGGTATGCTCAGCCATCGCTTGCTCCCGGAGCCCACATGACTGCCATCCGCCTGCTCGCCGCGTCGAGCTTCAGCCTGCTCGCCGCCTGCGCCAATACACCCGCGCCAAACGTCGAGCTGGGCGCAGAAAACGAATGCCCGATACGCCTGCAGCCAGGCCAGAGCATCACCCTCAGCCTGCCCAGCAACCCGACCACGGGTTACCGCTGGCTGCTGCAAAACCCCGCCTCGAACATCCTTCGTCCGCTCGGCGCCGAGGTCTACACCCAGCCCGAGCAAGCCGGGCTGGTCGGCAGCGCGGGCGTATCGACCTGGCGTTTCCAGGCAAAAGCCGCGGGTGACGGGCACCTGATCCTGGTCTACCAGCAACCCTGGGCCCCTGAAGTGCGCCCGGTGCAGACCTTCGATTGCGAGATACGGGTAAAGTAAAGGCGCAGCGCTGGTCAGCCATTCATGCATCCTCGCCGCAGTTTGGCTAGAATGCCGGCCCTTTACCTCGCCAGCCACCCGGACCCACCGTGAGCAAACAACCCGATCGCCTCTTCGCCCAGCCGCTGGAACAAGTGCCTGACTTCGTCTTCAACGAGGACGTGGTGCGGGTGTTCCCGGACATGATCAAGCGCTCGGTACCCGGTTACCCGACCATTGTCGAAAACCTCGGCGTGCTGGCCGCGCGCTTTGCCCAGCCGCACACCGCCCTGTATGACCTGGGCGCCTCGCTGGGCGCGGTGACCCAGTCGCTACGCCGCCATGTGCGCAGTGACGGCTGCCGGGTGATCGCGGTGGACAACTCGGCGGCGATGGTCGAACGCTGCCGGCAGTACCTCACCGCGCAAGACTCGATGTTCCAGGAGCTGTTGCCGGTGCAGGTGCTGGAGGCCGACATCCTCGCCCTGCCGTTCGAGCCGGCCTCGGTGGTGGCGATGAACTTCACCCTGCAGTTCATCGCGCCCACCCAGCGCCTCGAACTGCTCGGGCGGATCCGCCAGACACTGCTGCCCGGTGGCGCGCTGATCCTCTCGGAAAAACTCTGCTTCGCCGATGACCAGGAGCAGGCGCTGCTCAGCGAACTGCACCTGGACTTCAAGCGGGCCAACGGCTACAGCGAACTGGAAATCGCCCAGAAGCGCAGCGCCATCGAAAACGTGATGAAACCCGACACCCTCGAAACCCACAAAGAGCGCCTGCACGCGGCGGGTTTCTCGAAGGTCGTGCCGTGGTTCCAATGCCTCAACTTCGCCTCACTGATAGCCCTGCCATGATCGATCTGTCCCCCCTCGTCCGCCGCCTGGCGGGCACCCCTCTGGCCACGTGGTCCGAGGGCCTGCAAGCGCAACTGGAAAGCAAGCTGGAGAAAGGCCACGGCGACCTCGAACGCTGGCGCGGCGCCCTCGAGGCATTGCCGGACCTGCAACCGAACGAAGTCGACCTGGTCACCGGCCTGAAGCTGGACTGCCCCTGCGACGACGCTACCCAGGCACAACTGCGCCAGGCCCTGATGGGGCTGTCGCCGTGGCGCAAGGGGCCGTTCGACCTGTTCGGCGTGCACGTCGACACCGAATGGCACTCGGACTGGAAATGGTCACGGGTCAGCCCGCACCTCGACCTCAAGGGCAAACGGGTGCTGGATGTCGGCTGCGGCAACGGCTATTACCAATGGCGGATGCTCGGCGCCGGGGCCGAGATGGTCATCGGCGTCGATCCCAACTGGTTGTTCTTCTGCCAGTTCCAGGCGGTGCAGAAGTACCTCGCGGACCTGCCGGCCTGGCACCTGCCGTTCGCCCTGGAAGAACTGCCGGCCAACCTCGAAGGCTTCGACACGGTGTTCTCCATGGGCGTGTTCTACCACCGCCGCTCGCCCATCGAGCACCTGCTGGCGCTCAAGGACTGCCTGGTCAAAGGCGGCGAACTGGTGCTGGAGACCCTGGTGATCGAAGGCGACGAGCATCAGGTGCTGGTCCCCGAAGACCGCTACGCACAGATGCGCAACGTCTGGTTCCTGCCGTCGGTGCCGGCCCTGGAGCGCTGGCTGCGCCGGGCCGGCTTCAGCGATGTGCGCTGCGTCGACGTCAGCGTCACCAGCGTCGAGGAGCAACGCAGCACCGACTGGATGCGCTACCAGTCGCTGGGCGACTTCCTCGACCCCAATGACCACAGCCTGACCGTCGAAGGCCTGCCCGCCCCGCGCCGGGCGACGATCCTGGCGCGCAAATAACCGCGCTAGTTGAACACCTTCGCCATCTCCAGGCCGTGTTCGCGTATCCCCGCCCACTGGGCGAGAAACTGCCTGAAGTAGTAGATGAACACCGCCAGTTGCTGGCGGGTGTTCATCTTGCCCAGATGGCCTGCTGCGCTTTCCAGGTAAGCCTCGATGGTTTGCCAGGCCGTGTGCAGGTGGCCGGCGGCGAGCACCACGTCCCACAGGTCGAACTCCAGCTGGCCCATGTTGGAGTTCACCTCCTGCACGCGCCCTTCCACCCGACGAAACTCCGATAGCCTGCGGCTGACTTCGCTGCGCCGTTGCTCGAGGCGCTGCAGTTCGGCACGCGCCGCCTTGGCTTTGGGGCCGTAGATCGAGCTGCTGACCAACGCGCCGAAGGGCCCGCCGGCCCAGCCGATCGAGGACTGCCGGGAGTAACGTTCGTAGTCACCGCGGACCGCGCGGATGTCCTCATCCAGGCTGGCCAGCTCCCAGGCCAGGTTTTCGCCATCCGGCGCCTGCGCGAAGCGCTCTGCCGCTCGGCATTTCTCCAGCACTTCGGGCCGCAGCTTGAAGCGTGCCTCGTCGCGAAAACGCTCGAAGCCCATGCGCACGCCATCGAGCTGCAGGTCGAAATCGTCGATCAGCCCGTGCAACTGGATCAGTTGCCCAGCCATCGAACCGACCAACCGGCGGTCATGTTCATCGAGCGGCACATCGGGTGCGTCACGCAGGCTGTCCCACGAAGGCCGGTGGGCCCCCAGCGCCCGGGTGCGCGCGACCAGTTGCACGACCTGGGCCCCGCACGCCTCGACCTGCCCGGCATGCGCATCGAGCTGCAGGGTGACCGCCCGGGCCGTGCGATCCAGCTGGCTCCAGGCCTGCCCATGCGCGCGCAGCCGCTTGAACAGCGCGAGCATCCGGTCAGGCGTCAATTCCGGCTCGGTAATGTGGGTATAGCCCAGCCAGCGGGTGGTCTGCAGGTGATCGGCTGGCAGGTCGAGCATGCGCAGGCTGTAGTCGTTGATCGTCTGGCGCGATTCGACAGTCAGGATCAGGCCCGCCTGGCCCTCCCCGTTACGATCGTCCATGGCGCCGATCAAGGCACCCGGCAGGACAATCGCCTTTAGTTGTTGCTCTTGGAAACTCAACGCTCGCGGATTCATCGTTCAGCTCTCATCCACTTGAAAAGGGTGCAAGCGACCGCGCCCGATGAGCGCGGTCGAAGCGGGGCGTTACAGCCCGCGACGATGCTGCTCGAGCAGTTGTCGCTGATAGGCCAGCAGTTGCTTGAAGGTGTCGTCCAGGGCCTGCAGCTGGGCAACGTTGCTCGGGGCGGCAGTGCCTACTCGCGGCGCGAAGTTGGCCAGGGCCTGGCGCACGACATTGATGCCGGCGTCCCACTCGGTGCGTTGCTCATGCAGGCGCGGCACCGTTTGCAGCGCCGCCAGCTGTGCGCTCAGCACCAGCTGGCGCTGATCGAGCTCGCGCACTTGCCGCGCCAGGTTCGCCACCCGCTCGCGGGCCGCACGCCGCTCCTGCTGCAACTGGGCGTAGCGCATGCCTTCGACGACATCGCCGAGCAGGGTTTGCAGCTGCTCCACCGCCTTGTTCACGGCGTCGGCCGCCGCCGCGGCTTCAGCGCCAGGTACGGCCAGCTTGGCCAGGTCCTGCGCCGAAGGCACGACACCGCCAAAGCGGGTCTGCAAGCCATTGGCCTCGAGGGTGGCAATGGCCTGCTCGATCGCCGCCTGGCTGTGCTTCTCGCGGTCGTGCTCGGCGCTTACCTGGCTGTGCAGGTTGGCCTGGTCCTGCTGTTGCTTGAGCAGCCGCTGTTCGTCGCGGGCCCAGGCCAGCGCTGGCAGGCTGGCCAGCGCCTGCTGTTCCTTGCCCAGGTGGGCCACCTGGGTAGCCAGCAGTGACTTCACCGTGTCGGCGACTTCGCCAGCAATCGCCAGCATCTCTTCATCGTCGCCATCCTCCAGGGCGTCGAGGATGTCGCGCAGGGGATCGCTGGAGATCTCCGCGACCACCCGCTGGGCGTTGCGCGCCAGTTGCTCGGCGCAATTGATGAACAGCTTCATGTGGCGCTCCAGCGACTCGTGGATCACCGGCTGAAACTTCAACTCGGCGCGCTGCCAGGCTTCGGTGAAGCCACGCGTTGCCGCCAGCACATTGCCCAACTCAGGTGGGTTGGCGCGGGTATGCAGAACACTGATTTTGTCGTTCATGGTCGTTCACCTGTTAATGGGCCGAAGCGGCTTCGTCGAAGATGCGGGTCAGTTGCAGGGAGGTCTTTTCGATCTGCTTCCACTGCGCGAGAAATTGCCGGAAATACAGGACAAACCTGGCCAGCTCGCGGTTGTCGTCGATTTTCTCGAGGCGTGTGATCGAGCTGTCGATGTACGAGCCGACGATTTCCCAGGCGGTCTGCAGGTGGGACGCGGCGGTCACCACGTCCTGCAAACGGGTATCGAGCTCGTCGACGAAGGTGGTCATCTCTTCCATGCGGCCTTCAAGGTTGACCCGCACCCGCAGTTGCTCGCTGACAGCACGCCGCTCTGCCTGGCGACCCTTGCGCTCCTTGCGGACCTTCTCGGCCTTGCTGCCGTAGATGCCGCCGGTAATGATCACGCCGATGGCCCCTGCGGCCAGGCCGCTCAACGCCTGCTTGAGGTACTGGTCATACTCTTTGCTCAGGGCAGCGATCTCGTCATCCAGTTCCTTGAGCTGCTCACGCAGGCGCTCCACCGCGCCATCACCCTTCTTGCGCTCGACCGCCAGGCCCTTCTGTTTCACCGCCGGGATCAGCTTGAAGCGCGCCGTGTCGCGGAATGCCTCGGTTTCGCCGCGCACGGTGGCGACACGCAGCCCGTAGCTCTGCACATCTTCCTTGAGGATCTGCATGTAATCGACCAACGACGAGACCGCCCGCTGGTCGGCACGGTCCAGTTTCACCGGGGCACTCAGTACGACCTTGTCCCACGCCTTGATGTCGGAGCCCAACGCGCGGATCTGCCGGCACTCGTCGACGATGGTTTCACCGGCCGCGTTGATCGACGCGGCCGTGGAGGCCAATTCGCTGGCGAGCTTCTTGTTGCTGTCGGACAGCGGGCCCCAGCTGCGCGCATGGCCGCGCAACGCATTGAACAGCGTGGTCATGCCGGCCGGGGTCAGCTCGGGCTCGTCGATCTGCGTGTAGCCCAACCAACGTTGCAGGTTGTCGGGGGTCGACGGCAGGCCGAAGACGAAATTGACATACCGATTGAGGGTGATGATGTGCTCGCGGCTGAGGGTCAGCCCGCCTTCGTCCTCACCATCACGCTCGGCCATGGCCTGGATCAGCTTGGCCGGGACCTTTGCCGCATCTGCCTGCAACTGATCGTAATCAGCCGTGTGTGTACTCATGGTCGTGTCTCCTGAACTCAAGCCCTGAGAAGGCTTGGTCCGACCACGCTAAGGCAGCGACAGGAGGCCCGGCAGCGGGCAGCTTTTCCGCCACGTGCAGGGTTGCACCGGGCATTGCGCCGGGCACGCATAAAAAAGGCGCCCACCTGGAGCGCCGAACAGACCGTCCTGCGGGAGCACGCAAAGGCGGCGCTGAAGTCAGTCCTTGGCCAGCTTTTCGGTGTCTTCCTGGGCTTTACGCTGACGTTCCGCCAGCGCCTGGTCCGCCTGCCCATGCAGCCGTTGCTGGTCCTCGCGGAAGGCCTCCCAGAACTGCCGCGAGCGCTCTGCGCCGCCTTCTGCCAGCGCACTGGAGCTGCCCAACGCAAGCACCGCCAACAGCACATACCGAGTCAGGTTCATCGTGGTTACCTCATCAAATGGTTCAGATGAAGCCATCTTGGAGGGCGGCAGCTAACGCCAAGGTGAGGCGGACATTACAGTCCTGCAAGCTGGGCCGCGGCTGTCAGGCAAATGGCCGGGTGATTACAAATCTGTTATCCAGCGCGCTACGGCGGTTGCATGGCGTAACATCGCGGCGCTTGACCCTGACCCTGCTACAGGGCCGAGAATCGCCGCCTTTCATTCAACCGAGCCCCACCATGCGTCTACTGATCATCGAGGACGAACTGCGCACCGCCGATTACCTGCAGCAAGGGCTGCGCGAGAACGGTTACGTGGTCGACTGCGCCCACACCGGCATCGATGGCCTGCACCTGGCCCGTCAGCAGGCCTACGACCTGGTGATCCTCGACGTCAATCTGCCCGAACTGGACGGCTGGAGCGTGCTCCAGCGGCTGCGCGCCGAATCCGCCACGCGGATCATGATGCTCACCGCCCACGGTCGCCTGGCGGACCGGGTCAAGGGCCTCGACCTGGGTGCCGATGACTACCTGCTCAAGCCGTTCGAATTCCCCGAGCTGCTGGCGCGCATCCGCAGCCTGCTGCGGCGCAACGAGCAGCCGCTGCAACCCACCACCCTGCGGGTCGCCGACCTCGAACTCGACCCCGGCCGGCATCGGGCCTGGCGCGGCGCCAAGCGCATCGACCTGACCGCCAAGGAGTTCTCGCTGCTGCACCTGCTGATGCGCCAGAGCGGTGAGGTGCTCTCGCGCACGCAGATCATCTCGCTGGTCTGGGACATGAATTTCGACTGTGACACCAATGTCGTCGAGGTTTCCATCCGGCGTCTGCGGGCAAAGATCGACGACCCCTTCGAAGACAAGCTGATCCATACCCTGCGCGGCGTCGGCTATGTGCTCGAGGCGCGCCATTGAAGACCGCCAGCCTGTCGTTGCGCCTCGGCCTGAGCGTGACCCTGATGGGCGCGCTGCTGGTACTGCTGCTGGCCTGCCTGGCGGTGTTGGCGCTCGACCACGAGCTCGACAGCCGTGCGCGCAAGGACCTCGCCCGCAAGCTGCTGCAGGTCGAGCACAACCTGCGCGTCGACCTGCGCAGCGACGACCTGGCCGCGCGCGCGCATCCACTGCTCGACCTGGTCATGGGGCACGATAACCTCAGCCTGAACATTCTCGCCCTGAACGGCCGTCATCCGCCGCTGCTGAGCCTCGGCCCGGCCCTGCAAGCGGACGCCTTGCGTGCGCTGCCGAGCGGTGCGCAGCTGAGCTTTGCAGAGTGGCAGGACAACACGGGCAAGCAGATCCTCACCGCCTCCCAGCTGATGCGCCTGCGCGATGACACGCCGGTGCGGGTATTGCTGTCGCTCAACCGCGACGACGACAACGCGCTGCTCCAGGCCTACCTGCACTCGACCCTGATCGCCCTGCCCTTGCTGTTGATCCTGATCGGCATCGGCGCCTGGAAGCTGGTGCAACGCAGCCTGAAACCCTTGCGCCATTTTCGCCGGGTGGCCGGCCAGGTTTCAGCCCAGGACCTCAGCCACCGCCTGCCCGACAGTGGCCTGCCACAAGAGCTGGGCGAGCTGGCCAAGGCCATCAACGTGATGCTCGATCGGCTCGACCAGGGTGTGCAACAGCTTTCGCAGTTTTCCGACGACCTTGCGCACGAGCTGCGCACGCCGCTGAGCAACCTGATGGGCAAGGCCCAGGTGACCCTGGCCCGCGAGCGCGACAGCGGCAACTACCGCGAGGTGCTGGAAGACAGCATCGAAGAACTGACCCGGCTCAACCGGATCATCAACGACATGCTGTTTCTCGCCCAGGTCGGCCAGCCGCAGGCCCAGGTACAGCTCACGCCATTGGCGCTGGCCGACGAGGTGCAGCGGGTCGGCGAGCTGTTTGCCTTCAGCGCCGAGCTCAAGGACATCGAGCTGAAGCTGCAGGGTTGGGGCACGGCCCTGGGGGATCGGTTGATGGTGCAGCGGGCGCTGTCCAACCTGTTGAGCAATGCCATTCGCCACAGCCCTGAAGGACAGACGGTGACGGTGGGGGTTGGCCGCCAGGGTGAGCAGGCCTGGGTCTGGGTGGAGAACCACGGCCCGGGGATTGCCGAGGTGCACCTGCCGCGGCTGTTCGAGCGGTTCTACCGGGTCGGGTGCGGGCGTTCGCGGCTGGAAGGCGGAACGGGGCTGGGGCTGGCGATCGTGCAGTCGATCATGCAGCTGCATGGCGGCAAGGTCGAGGTGAGTAGCCGGCTTGCGGGGCCTACGCGGTTTACCTTGATGTTCAAGGCTGGCTAGAAGAGCTGCTGGGGCAGCGTTGCAGCCCCAGCACCTGCCAGGCTATTAACGCGATGCCTGGAGGATCAGGGCTTTCATCTCGGCGACGGCGGCCTTGAAGCCGACAAACAGCGCGTGCGCCACCAGCGCATGGCCGATGTTCAGCTCGTTGATGCCCTTGATCGCCGCCACGGCCTCGACGTTGTGGTAATGCAGGCCATGGCCGGCATTGACGATCAGGCCCTGGCCAACGCCAAAGGCCACGCCATCGACGATGCGCTTGAGCTCCTCGGCCACCTCGGTCGGGGTCTGGGCATCGGCGTAACGACCGGTGTGCAGCTCGATCGCCGGGGCACCGACCCGGCGCGAGGCTTCGATCTGGCGCTCGTCGGCGTCGATGAACAGCGAGACTTCAGCACCGGTGCGCGCCAGGCGCTCGACCGCTGCCTTGATCCGCGCCTCTTGGCCGGCGACGTCCAGGCCGCCTTCGGTGGTCAGCTCCTGGCGGGTTTCCGGCACCAGGCAGATGTGCGCCGGGCGGATCCGCTCGGCGAACAGCATCATCTCTTCAGTGACGCCCATCTCGAAGTTCATGCGGGTCTGCAGCACGTCCTTGAGCAGCAGTACATCGCGCTCCTGGATATGCCGGCGGTCTTCGCGCAGGTGCACGGTGATGCCGTCGGCACCGGCTTCTTCGGCGTCCAGCGCAGCCTTGACCGGGTCCGGGTAGCGGGTGCCGCGGGCCTGGCGCAGGGTCGCCACGTGGTCGATGTTGACGCCGAGAAGCATGCGGTTGCTGTGAGTCACGAAAGGCTCTCCTGAAGGTTTAGCCACACAGCATACGTCGTGCTCAGCGCTTGCGAAACAGTTCGCGACTGACCAGCGGTTTTGGCCCCAGGTGCACGGCCAGCGCCTGGCGCATCAGGCGCTTGGCCGCCAGCAACGCGCCAGGCGCATCCCAGTCGGCCTCGGCCAGGGCCAGCAGCTGGTCACCCTTGAACAGGCCCGGCTGCACCAGCTCGACCCGCTCCAGGCCAGCATCCACCTGCAGGCGGTAGAGGCCGTCGGCGACCACCGGTTGCTGGTGGATATCGCGGTCCAGGGCAAAGGCATAGCCCAGCTCGTCCAGCAGGCGCCACTCGAAGGCGCGCAGCAACGGCTCCAGCGGGCGCCCCTCGCCCAAGGCCTGCAAGGTCAGGGCGTAATGCTCGAACAGCAGCGGGTACGGCGCCTCGGCCGGCAACAGACGCATCAGCAGTTCGTTGAGGTAGAGCCCGCTGAACAGCGCGTCACCATGCAGCCAGGCGGCAATACCGGCGCTGTCCAGACGGTTGACGTTCTTCAGCTCGCCACGCCCGCGCAGCTCGACTTCAAGCGGCACGAACGAACGCACCAGGCTACCGCCCTTGCCGCGGGCACGGCGCAGCACCGCACGAAACAGGCCTTGCGGGGTGAAGAAATCCACCAGCGCGCTGGTCTCCCGGTAGGCACGGCTGTGCAGCACGTACGCCGGTTGAGCTGAGGGTTGTTGCATGGGGATGGCCTGGATGCTGAACGGCCCGGAGAGATCCGGGCCGTCGGGGGGTTACAGGTCGCCGTAGCCCAGCGAACGCAGGGCGCGTTCATCGTCGGACCAGCCGCCTTTGACCTTGACCCAGAGGTTGAGCATGACCTTGGCGTCGAACAGGGTTTCCATGTCCTTGCGCGCGTCGGAGCCGATGCGCTTGATGCGCTCGCCCTTGTCGCCAATGATGATCTTCTTCTGGCCGTCACGTTCGACCAGGATCAGCGCATGGATATGCAGCACATGGCCCTGCTGCTTGAACTCTTCGATCTCGACGGTGATCTGGTACGGCAGCTCGGCACCGAGCTGGCGCATGATCTTCTCGCGGACCAGCTCGGCGGCCAGGAAGCGGCTGCTGCGGTCGGTGATCTGGTCTTCCGGGAAGAAGTGCTCGTTTTCCGGCAGGTACTTGGCGATCTGCCCTTCGAGCGCTTCGAGGTTGTGCCCCTGCTGCGCGGAGATCGGCACGATCTCGGCGTTTGGCAGTTGTTCCTGCAGCCATTTCAGGTGCGGGATCAGGTCGCCCTTCTCGTCCATCCGGTCGGTCTTGTTGACCGCCACGATCAACGGGCCGGTGACGTACTGGACGCGTTCCAGGACCAGTTGGTCCTCTTCGGTCCAGCGGGTGCGGTCAACCACGAAGATCACCACGTCGACGTCCTTGAGGGCGGCCGAAGCGGTGCGGTTCATGTAGCGGTTGAGCGCCTTGTCGTTGGCCTTGTGCATGCCCGGGGTGTCGACGTAGATCGCTTGCACGGCACCTTCGGTCTTGATCCCGAGCATGTTGTGGCGGGTGGTCTGCGGCTTGCGCGAGGTGATCGCCAGCTTCTGCCCGAGGATGTGGTTGAGCAAGGTCGACTTGCCCACGTTGGGGCGGCCGACGATGGCCACGTAGCCGCAACGGGTTGGGGTGTTCTCAGTCATTGCCATTCTCCACGCCCAGGGCGATCAGTGCAGCAGCGGCGGCGACTTGCTCGGCAATACGCCGGCTCACGCCTTGGCCACGGCTCTTGTTGTTCAGCAGTACCACTTCGCATTCGACGAAGAAGGCACGGCAGTGAGGTTCGCCCTGGATGTCCACCACTTCGTAACGCGGCAACTCACAACCACGCGACTGCAGAAACTCCTGCAGGCGGGTCTTGGGGTCTTTGTTGGTGTCGACCAGCGTCAGGCTGGCGAACTCGTCGGTCAGCCAGGCCAGGATGCGCTCACGCGCGGTCTGCATGTCGGCATCCAGATAAATGGCGCCGATCAGGGCTTCAAGGGCGTCAGCGAGGATCGACTCACGGCGAAAACCACCGCTCTTGAGTTCGCCCGAGCCCAGGCGCAGGTATTCGCCCAGGTCGAAGCCACGCGCCAGGCGTGCCAGGGTCTCACCCTTCACCAGCCGCGCGCGCAGGCGCGACAGCTGGCCTTCGCGAGCCTGCGGAAAGCGCTCGAACAGCGCTTCGCCGGCGACGAAGTTGAGGATGGCGTCGCCAAGAAACTCCAGGCGCTCGTTATTGCGCCCGGCGTAGCTGCGATGGGTCAGGGCCAGGACCATCTGGTCCTGGTCCTTGAAGGTGTAGCCGAGCTTGCGCTCCAGGCGTGCAAGGGGAGCACTCATGCGGCCACCCGTGGATTGTTCAACGCGTTGTTCAAATCAACATCCTGAAAGACTGTTTGGCTGTGGATCGCCGCCAGTCGGCGACGAATCTCTCGATCCCTGAGAACACAGCCTATGTCAGAAAAGCATTCGGCGCTGCCGGGCAGGCAACGCCGATGGGTATCAATGGATCAGGCCGACCCGCGACAGGTTGGGGAAGTGGCTGAGCTTGGGCTCGGGCCAGCTCATCCAGACCGCGAAGGCCTTGCCGACGATATTGCGGTCCGGGACCATGCCGTGCAGTTCCTTGGGAATGTTCGGATCATCCCAGAAACGGCTGTCGTTGGAGTTGTCGCGGTTGTCGCCCATCATGAAGTAATGGCCTGCAGGCACCGTCCATTGCTGGTCCGGCGGCATGCGGTAACGGCTCATTTCCTTGCGGATCAGGTGCTCGGCCTCGCCCAGTTTTTCCTTGTACAGCTCGGCGCTGCCCAGGGTACCCGGCTCGGTGCCGACCAGTTGCTCGGCGATCGACTGACCATTGACGTACAGACGCTTGTCGTTGGTGTAGCGGATCTGGTCGCCCGGCAGGCCGACCACGCGCTTGATGTAGTTGACGTTAGGGTCGCTCGGGTAGCGGAACACCATCACGTCGCCGCGTTGCGGGTCACCGATTTCGATGACCTTCTTATCGATCACCGGCAGACGGATACCGTACGAGAACTTGTTCACCAGGATGAAGTCGCCCACTTCCAGCGTTGGTTTCATCGACCCCGAAGGGATCTGGAACGGCTCGACCAGGAACGAGCGCAGCACCAGCACGATGAACAGCACCGGGAAGAACGACTTGCCGTACTCGACGAGTAACGGCTCCTTGTTCAACTTCTCGACCACCGCCATTTCTGGCTGGGTGACGCTGCCTTGGTAGTTGGCGATCGCTGCACGCCGGCGCGGGGCCAGGAACAGCAGGTCGATCAGACCCAACACGCCACAGACGGCGACGGCGATAACGAGCAACAGCGGGAAATTTAGCGACATAGGACCTAGCTATCCAACCTGAGCACGGCAAGGAAGGCCTCTTGTGGAATCTCCACATTACCGACCTGCTTCATGCGTTTCTTACCGGCCTTCTGCTTCTCCAGCAGTTTGCGTTTACGGCTGACGTCACCACCGTAGCACTTGGCCAGTACGTTCTTTCTGAGCGCCTTGACAGTGGTCCGCGCAACGATCTGCCCGCCAATGGCGGCCTGGATCGCGACATCGAACATCTGCCGAGGGATCAGCTCCTTCATCTTCTCGGTCAACGCGCGGCCTTTGTAGTGCGCGTTGTCGCGGTGCACGATCAGCGCCAGGGCATCGACCTTGTCACCGTTGATCAGCACGTCCAGCTTGACCAGGTTGGCCGACTGGTAGCGATCGAAATGATAGTCCAGCGAGGCGTAACCGCGGCTGGTCGACTTCAGGCGGTCGAAGAAGTCCAGGACCACTTCGTTCATCGGCAGGTCATAGCTGACCTGCACCTGCGTGCCGAGGAACTGCATGTCGCGCTGGACGCCACGCTTCTCGATGCACAGGGTGATGACGTTACCCAGGTGCTCTTGTGGCACGAGGATGTTGGCGCGCACGATCGGCTCGCGGAAGTCTTCGACCGACGACACGTCGGGCAGCTTCGACGGGTTGTCGACCAGAATGGTTTCGCCGGTCTTGAGCTTGACCTCGAAGATCACGCTCGGCGCGGTGGTGATCAGGTCCAGGTCGTATTCGCGCTCCAGGCGCTCCTGGATGATCTCCATGTGCAGCATGCCGAGGAAGCCGCAGCGGAAGCCGAAGCCCAGCGCGTCGGAGCTCTCTGGCAGGTACTGCAGCGACGAGTCGTTCAGGGTGAGCTTCTGCAGGGCGTCGCGGAAGTCTTCGAAATCGTCGGAAGACACCGGGAACAGGCCGGCATAGACCTGCGGCTGAATGCGTTTGAAGCCGGGCAGCACTTCCACCTCAGGGGTGGAGTTGAGGGTCAGGGTGTCACCGACCGGCGCACCATGAATGTCCTTGATGCTGGCGATGATGAAGCCCACTTCACCGGCCTTGAGGTCGGCGGTCTGGGTGTGCTTCGGGGTGAACACGCCGACGCTGTCGACCAGGTGCACCTTGCCGGTGGACTTGACCAGGATCTTGTCGCCCTTCTTCACGCGGCCATGACGCACGCGCACCAGGGAGACGACGCCCAGGTAGTTGTCGAACCAGGAGTCGATGATCAGCGCTTGCAGCGGTGCTTCGATGTCGCCGGTCGGTGCCGGGATCTGCTGCACCAGGCGCTCGAGCACTTCGTCGACGCCCATGCCGCTCTTGGCACTGCAGGCCACGGCGTCGGCGGCGTCGATGCCGATGATCTTCTCGATCTCGTCCTTGACGCGGTCCGGGTCAGCCTGCGGCAGGTCCATCTTGTTCAGCACTGGCATGACTTCCAGGCCTTGCTCGATGGCGGTGTAGCAGTTGGCCACGGACTGGGCTTCGACGCCCTGGCCGGCATCGACCACCAGCAGCGCGCCTTCGCAGGCGGCCAGCGAACGGCTGACTTCATAGGTGAAGTCGACGTGGCCGGGGGTGTCGATGAAGTTCAGCTGGTAGGTCTTGCCGTCCTGGGCCTTGTAATGCAGCGTGACGCTGTGGGCCTTGATGGTGATCCCGCGCTCGCGCTCCAAGTCCATGGAGTCGAGGACCTGGGCTTCCATTTCGCGCGCAGACAGGCCACCGCACATCTGAATGAAACGGTCGGCCAGCGTCGACTTGCCATGGTCGATGTGGGCGATGATGGAGAAATTGCGGATATGACTCAAATCACTCACGGGTCAACACTCGGAAAAGGCTGCGAGCCGGGACGCCCGCCGAAAAATAGCCGGGAATTGTACCTTAAGCCGAAGGGTTATGGGAGATTCCTGATCGGCCGGTGATGCCTGAGCAGCTCTCACCCTGTAGGCGCGGGCTTGCCCGCGATAGCGTCCGAACAGGCAGAATTGATACCTTTTCGGGCGCCATCGCGGGCAAGCCCGCGCCTACAGGAGGCATTAGCGCAGGGCTGCAAGAGAAAAAGGGCAGCCGAAGCTGCCCTTTTTCCTACCTCGCAATCAGCTTATTCAGCCAGCTTGAAGGTGATGAAGCTGGCACGCCCCTGACGCAGGACGCGCATCGACACCGAACGGTTCTTCGGCAAATCCTTGGCGATCTCGGTGAACTCCTTGGCCGAGCCGATGGCCTGGTTGTTCAGGTGGCTGATGACATCACCCGGACGCAGGCCGATGAGGGCCGCAGGGCCGTCCTGGACTTCCTTGATGACCACCCCGCCCTTCAGCTCGAGGGATTTTTTCTGCTCGGCGGTCAGGTCAGAGACCGACACGCCCAGACGGTTGCTGCTGCGCTCGGCGCCACCCTGGGCACTGGCGGCGATGTCTGCGTCGTCATCCGGCAACGCGCCGACGGTGACGTCGAGGTTCTGCCGCTTGCCGCTGCGGATGATCTCCAGCTTGGCCTTGGCGCCGTCCTTGAGGCTGCCCACCAGGTGCGGCAGGTCGGCAGACATGACGATCGGCTGACCGTTCATGCTCAGGATCACGTCACCCACTTGCAGGCCACCCTTGGCGGCCGGGCCGTCTTCGAGCACCTGGGCCACCAGGGCACCGGCCGGTTTGTCCAGGCCGAACGATTCAGCGAGGTCCTTGTTGACCTCCTGGATCACCACGCCGAGCCAGCCGCGGTTGACCTTGCCGTCTTTCTTCAACTGGTTGGAGACATCCAGCGCGACGTCGATCGGAATCGCGAACGACAGGCCCATGAAGCCGCCGGAGCGGGTGAAGATCTGCGAGTTGATCCCCACCACTTCGCCTTTCATGTTGAACAGCGGGCCGCCGGAGTTACCCGGGTTGATCGCCACGTCGGTCTGGATGAACGGCACGTAGGTGTCGTTGGGCAAGGTACGGCCCTTGGCGCTGACGATACCTTTGGTCACCGAATGGTCGAAGCCGAACGGCGAACCGATGGCCAGCACCCACTCACCGACCTTGAGCTTCTCCGAGTCGCCCAGCTTGACGATCGGCAGGTTCTTGCCTTCGACCTTGAGCAGGGCCACGTCGGTCCGCGGGTCGGTGCCGACCAGCTTGGCCTGCAGCTCGCTGCGGTCGGACAGGCGGACGATGATCTCGTCGGCGTCGGCCACCACGTGGTTGTTGGTCAGCACGTAGCCGTCGCTGGAAATGATGAAGCCCGAGCCCAGCGACTGCGCTTCACGCTGGCGATCGCCACGTGGCGAGCGTGGCTGCTGCGGGATGTTGCGCTCGAAGAACTCGCGGAACATCGGCGGCAGGCCTTCGAGGTCAGGCATCTGCCCGGCGGCGACGCGGGCGGGCAGCTTCTGCTTGGTACTGATGTTGACCACCGCCGGCGAGGCCTGCTCGACCAGCGTGGTGAAGTCCGGCAGGGACTCCTCCGCCTGGGCGCTGAGCACCTGACCGAGCATGAGCACGGCGGCAAACATCGACAGATAGGATTTCAAGCGTGGTATTGACATACGGCTCCCGTCACAACGAGCGTAATTAGCATTAAGACCCCTGCACACGCAGGAAAGGCCAGACCCCGAGAAGTCTGACCTATAGAAAATTTACGAGGGGATTGCAAATGACAATGCTTTAATTTCATTTCAGCCCTGCGCTCGCAGGGCTGATGAAAGGTGTTGCAGCGTCATTGACGAGCCTGGGCATCCTGCGCCCGCATGGACAATGCGATACGTTCGGCGGTCCCCATGGGGATCTCACCGACCACGGTCACCACGACCTTGCCCGTGGGCGTGGTCAGGTGGCGCGAAACGGCCACGGTCGGCCCCAGCTGGACCCGGGTATCGGTACCGGAGTTACCTTTGACCGGCTCGAGGAACACCGAGAAACGCGCCAGGCCATCATCGTACATCAGGCTGCTGACGGTACTGTTGCGCGAAGGGTCGTTGTGCACCGAGCTGTTGACCAGCTCGAAGCCCGGCGGCAGCCAGTCCGAACGCCAGCCCGCGACACGGGTCGGCGGGGTCGGCGCGGCGGGCTCGACCGGCTTGCACGAGGCACTGGCGTGCAGGTCCGCGTCGCTCGGCACGGTGGTATCCAGCCGGGTCATCTGCAAGCGCTCGAGCAGCTGACCCTTGTCGTTGAGCATCAACGAGCGCAGGGGCAGGCCGGTCTGGCGATCAAGGTGGAGTTCGAAGGCGTAGCGATGCTGGTCGCGCGGGGTGAGTGTGACGATCACGGCGTCGCGTCCGGCAACCCGCGATTTGCCTGCCACGCTCAAGTCGTACCAGCTCATCAACTTCAAGGGATCAAGCACACGCGGCGCGGAGTCCGGCGGGGTTACCACACCGCTGACCAGAGCCCCACTGACGCACTGCACCTTGCCATCCACACGGACGATTTCCTGAGCCGTGCCATCGAGCTGCAAGAGCCGCTCGCTGACCGATCCATTCTGCACACGGTGCCAGATATCGTGGGATGAAAAGCTGCCGTTTCGTTCGTAGACGAAGGACCCCTGGTAACTCTGTGCCTGTTCGGCCCGTGCCAGCTTGTTCAGCCACTCACTCGCCTCGGGCGAGGAGTTGGCCGCCAATGCCGGCACCGTCATGCAGCTGCCAATCAGCAGCGACAGGAGAGGGAGCGCGCGCATGATCCTCCTTACTAGTGGTTATTTGTCCAGGCTGGCGGCGCGGGCATACGGCAGTGCGGTTTCAGTGCCTTTCAGCGCAGATTCCTGGGCGTGCTGACGCAGATAGCCTGGCAGACGCTGATCCCAGCCGGCCTGGTTCTGCAGCACACCATTGGCCATCGGCCCAGTCGGTTGCTCACTGCTCTCACTATAGCCTGCCAAAACGGCCGGGCCTTGTGTTTGCGGCATGCTCAGACCTTGTTGCGCCGGCTGCTGGGCAGCAAGCTGGTTACCGCTGATCTCGTCCTGGTTGTACAGACGTACACCGGCCAAGACTGCAACCGTCACCGAGGCCGCTACGGCCAGACGGCCAATGCTGCGCCACGGACCTTGCTTGACCTTGGCCGGCACGGCCTCATCGGCCAGCGCGGCGGAAACCGCCGAGGCGATGTCCAGCTTGGGCAGCAGCAGTTCCTTGTGCATGGCTGCGCGGGCTACCTGGTAACGCGACCAGGTGGCACGGGTGTCGGCGTCATCAACGGCGCTCAACACACGACGCAGTTCCAATTCGTCCGCTTCGTTGTCCATCACCGCGGACAGCGATTCCTGCAAAGCTTCACGACTCATGGCGGTTCCTCTCTTGGCTGTCGCCGCTGTCTCAGGATTCCTGCAACAAAGGCTGCAGGGCTTTATCAATGGCCTCCCGAGCGCGGAAAATCCTCGAGCGCACGGTACCCACCGGACACTGCATGACGCTCGCAATGTCCTCGTAACTCAGACCATCAAATTCACGCAAAGTTAGCGCCGTACGCAGATCTTCTGGCAGTTGCTGGATGGTGCGATGGACAGTGCCTTCGATTTCATCCCGCAACAACGCGCGCTCTGGGGACTCGAGATCCTTGAGACCATGATCGCCGTCATAAAACTCCGCATCCTCGGAGCTCACATCGCTGTCTGGCGGCCGTCTACCACGGGACACCAGATAGTTTTTCGCCGTGTTGATGGCGATGCGGTACAGCCAGGTATAAAACGCGCTGTCGCCGCGGAAATTGCCAAGCGCCCGGTATGCCTTGATAAAGGCTTCCTGGGCCACATCCTGGGCTTCATGGGTGTCGTGTACGAAACGCACGATCAACCCGAGAATCTTGTGCTGATACTTCAGCACCAACAGATCGAACGCTCGCCTGTCGCCGCGCTGCACGCGCTCGACAAGCTGCTGATCCTCTTCCTGGGTTAGCATGAACACTCCTCAGTGGTCTTGAAGGAGCGTTGCAACAGCCATCGTTCAGGCTTGCAAACATAGACTCGGGCTTCGCGCAAAAGTTCTCCCCTCCAAGCAAGTTTCCTGCGGCCTCTGGTCGGCTCGCACGAAAAAGACACAGCGCGGTCACGGCCGGCTGCGTCGATAATCAGGTCTCGAAAACGCAGGGATCAGCCCGGATCGAGCTACCGCCCTGCGTCGCCTTGGCATTTGTGGCGTAAGGGCAGCCTTCATAGGATTTCCGGGCACCCCGGAAAGTTCCCACAAAGATCGCCATCACTGCGCAAGCGCCATTGGAAATCTGCCGCCTCGGGCTGCTATAAAGGCATCCCGGCGACGTTTCACGATAGTTTCACAATGCCATCTGCGCATGACTATTGTGCCGTTCCCCTCTCCCAGAATACTAGTGCCCCGACATGAGCAAACAATTCCAATACGATGTCCTGGTGATCGGCAGTGGTGCCGCGGGCCTGAGCCTGGCACTCAACCTTCCCAGCCACCTGCGCATCGCCGTCCTGAGCAAGGGTGACCTGGCCAACGGCTCGACCTTTTGGGCCCAGGGCGGCGTCGCCGCGGTACTGGACGACACCGATACCGTGCAGTCGCATGTCGAGGACACCCTCAACGCCGGCGGTGGCCTGTGCGACGTAGACGCCGTGCGCTTTACCGTCGAGCACAGCCGCGAAGCCATCGAGTGGCTGATCGAGCAGGGCGTGCCGTTCACCCGTGACGAGCATGCCAGCGTCGATGACGGTGGTTTCGAGTTCCACCTGACCCGCGAGGGCGGTCACAGCCACCGGCGCATCATCCATGCCGCCGATGCCACCGGCGCAGCGATCTTCACCACCCTGCTCGAACGCGCCCGGCAGCGCTCGAACATTGCCCTGCTGGAGCAGCGCGTCGCGGTCGACCTGATCACCGAGCGGCGCCTGGGCCTGGACGGCGAGCGGTGCCTGGGGGCGTACGTGCTGGACCGCAACACCGGCGAGGTCGACACCTTTGGTGCACGCTTCACGGTGCTGGCCACTGGCGGCGCGGCCAAGGTCTACCTCTATACCAGCAACCCCGACGGTGCCTGCGGCGATGGCATCGCCATGGCCTGGCGCGCCGGCTGCCGGGTGGCCAACCTTGAATTCAACCAGTTCCACCCGACCTGCCTGTACCACCCGCAGGCCAAGAGCTTCCTGGTGACCGAAGCCCTGCGCGGCGAAGGCGCCCTGCTGCGCCTGCCCAACGGCGAGCGCTTCATGCCGCGCTTCGACCCCCGCGAAGAGCTGGCGCCACGCGACATCGTCGCCCGCGCCATCGACCACGAGATGAAGCGCCTGGGGGTCGACTGCGTGTACCTGGACATCACCCACAAGCCGGCCGACTTTATCAAGAGCCACTTCCCGACGGTGTACGAACGCTGCCTGACCTTTGGCATCGACATCACCCGTCAGCCGATTCCGGTGGTGCCGGCGGCTCATTACACCTGTGGCGGGGTGATGGTCGACGAGCGCGGGCACACCGACGTGCCGGGCCTGTACGCCATCGGCGAAACCAGTTTCACCGGCCTGCACGGCGCCAACCGGATGGCCAGCAACTCGCTGCTCGAGTGCTTCGTCTATGGCCGTTCCGCCGCTGCCGACATCGAGGCGCACCTGGAGCGGGTCGACATGCCCAAGGCGTTGCCGTGCTGGGATGCCAGCCAGGTGACCGACTCGGACGAGGACGTGATCATCGCGCACAACTGGGACGAGCTGCGGCGCTTCATGTGGGACTACGTGGGGATCGTGCGCACCAGCAAGCGCCTGCAGCGCGCCGAGCATCGGGTGCGCCTGCTGCTGGACGAGATCGACGAGTTCTACAGCAACTACAAGGTCAGCCGCGACCTGATCGAGCTGCGCAACCTGGCCCAGGTGGCCGAGTTGATGATCCGTTCGGCCATGCAGCGCAAGGAGAGCCGCGGGTTGCACTACACCCTGGATTACCCGGGGATGCTGGATGTCGCCCAGGACACCATCCTCAGCCCGACCTGAAACACTTCATCGTCCTTTTCGCGGGTAAACCCGCTCCCACAGGTACCGTGCAGAGCCTGAAATGTGCGCTCAGAACCCTGTGGGAGCGGGTTTACCCGCGAAAAGGGCGACAGCGTCCTAGCGGGCATCCACCGGTGCCCAGCGCCGGCGGCTGAACCTGAGCCGCACCCGCAGCCTGCGGTGCTGATCCGCGGCCAGCGCATCCCTGGGGATGCACTGGCCCTCCCCTAGCCAGCGCCCTTCACGCACAAAGCGCAGCACCACCAGCGGCGGCAAGGCCAGGCTGTCACGCAGCAGCCTTACCGGCTGCCAGCCCAGGGCACGGCTGAACACCCGCCAACCGAGCGGGTCGCGGCGCAGGCCAGTGATGGCGTGTGGATGGGTCAGGAGGATTCGGCGAGGGATGGCCCGGCGCGCATGGGCCAGGCACAACAGCTGCAGGAGCATGGCCAGCCACCCGGGCGTGGCACTCAGCCAGAGGGCCATGGCGGCCAGCGCCTGGCAGATCAGGTAGGCCGTCAGCAGCAGCGGTGAGCCCTGCCAACGGCACTCGAAATGCTCACTTGGGCTGGACACGGTCCAGGATGATACGGACCATGCGCTGCAGCTCGGGGTCTTCCGATTCGCTGCGCTCCATGAACCAGCCGAACATGTCCTGGTCTTCGCAGGCGAGCAGGCGAACATACAGGGCGCGGTCTGCTTCGCTCAGGGTGGCATAGACCTCTTGGGAAAATGGCACCAGCAGGACGTCCAGTTCCAGCATGCCGCGGCGGCTGTGCCAGAAAAGCCGATTGAGTTCAGTTTGTTCGACCATGGGGCCCTCCTCGAATGGCCGGCCAGTATACAGCGCCGCGCTCACGGCGGCGCAAGGCGTTGGTCTAGTCACCTACCTATTTTGTTACTGGCGTTCTATGATGGCCGCCAGTCTTTAGCAACCGCGATGACCCATGGCCGACTCCGCTTTCTTTTGCCCCCTGTCCCACGAGGGCATCCTCGCCGTCCGCGGCTCCGACGCTGGCAAGTTCCTGCAAGGCCAGCTGACCTGCAACCTCAACTACCTCAGCCAGGAGCATTCCAGCCTTGGCGCACGCTGCATGGTCAAAGGACGCATGCAGTCGAGCTTCCGGATCGTGCCGCACGGCAACGGCTTCTTGCTGGCCATGGCCAGCGGGCTGCTTGAAGCGCAACTGGCCGACCTGAAAAAGTACGCGGTGTTCTCCAAGGCGACCCTGACCGACGAGAGCGGCGCCTGGGCGCGCTTCGGCCTCGAGCAGGGTGAAAGCGCCCTGCAGGCGCTTGGCCTGGCCCTGCCAGAGGACACCGGCGCTACCGTTCGTCAGGAAGACCTGTTGGCCATTCGCGTCTCCCCCGGCCGCGCCGAGCTGTGGGCGCCTGCCGAACAGGCTGCCGCGGTTCGCGAACAGCTCACTGCGACGCTCGCCGAAGGCACGCTCAACGACTGGCTGCTGGGCCAGATACGCGCAGGCATCGGCCAGGTCATGGAGCAAACCCGTGAACTGTTCATCCCACAGATGATCAACCTTCAGGCCGTCGGCGGTGTCAGCTTCAAGAAGGGCTGCTACACCGGCCAGGAGATCGTCGCCCGCATGCAGTACCTGGGCAAGCTCAAGCGCCGCCAGTACCGTCTGGCCCTGGCCGAGGACGCGATCCCCGAGCCGGGTGCGCAGATCTTCTCGCCCACCCATGGCTCCTCGGTGGGTGAAGTGGTGATCGCCGCTCACGCCGGCAACGGCTGCGAGCTGCTGGCGGTACTCAGCGCCGATGCGGTGGAGGATGACAACCTGCACCTGGGCAGCCTCGAAGGCCCGCGCCTGAGCCTGCTGAGCCTGCCTTACGAATTGGACCGCGACCGGGAAATCCAGCGCTGACCAACCCGCCCCGCCCTCGGCGGGGCCGCCCCACTGCGGTAGAGAAGCCTCATGAACAAGCTGGCCGAGATGGTTCAAGCGCAATTGCTCGCTGCCATCGAGAATGACGACCTGGTCTTGCCGACCCTGCCGGAAGTCGCCCTGAGCATCCGCGAGGCGGCCGAGGACAGCGAGATCAGCGTGTCCGCCCTGAGCAAGGTGATCGGCCGTGATGCGGCGCTGTCGGCGCGGCTGATCAAGGTGGTCAACAGCCCCTTGCTGCGCGCTGCGGTGGAGGTGACCGACCTGCACACGGCGATTACCCGGCTGGGGATCAACTACAGCTGCAACCTGTCGATCGGCCTGGTGATCGAGCAGATCTTCCATGCGCGCTCATCGGCGGTGGAGCAGAAACTGCGCGATATCTGGGCGAACAGCCTGGAAGTGGCGGGTATCAGCTATGAGCTGTGCCGTCGCTTTACCCAGCTCAAGCCTGACCAGGCGACCCTGGGCGGGCTGGTGCATCAGATCGGCGCGCTGCCGGTGCTGATCTATGCCGAGGAGCACAACGAGCTGCTGTCCGACCCGGTCTGCCTGCATTACGTGATCGAGCAGATCCAGCCGGTGCTGGGCGACAAGATCCTCAGCGCCTGGGAGTTCCCGGAGCAGCTGATCAAGCTGCCGGGGGAGATTCAGGACCTGGATCGGCGTACTGACAAGGTCGACTACATCGATGTGGTGCAGATTGCTCGCTGTTTGAGCCAGAGGGGGCGGAGCCGGCCGTTGGCGGCCCTGCCCGCTTATCGGCACCTGGGGTTGCCGCAGGGGACCGAGCTGGATGTGGCGGATCTGCTCGAGGCGCGGAGCATGTTGCGCTGAGGGTTTGCTTGTAGATCGTGGGCTTATCCATTCGATGTGGTGGCGCTCATGGCCCCTTCCGCCCTTACGGCGGGTCACTTTTTTTCTTGGAAAAAAGTAACCAAAAACCGCTGGCTCCCACATCCGGCCCTCCGCTGCGCTGCGGGTTCCCTCACTCCGGCCTTGCTCCCGCGTGGACCGGGCTGTACGGGCCTTCCTGGCCCGCAGCCCTTGCCGGCCTTCCTAGCCGTCACCCCGCTCCGCAAGACCTCCGTTCGGCCTCCTGAGGTCGCCAAGTTAGGGGTGGCGCCTGGGCTGGCGTTATCTTCGATAGTGGCATGAGTGGTGGATATTCGGGCCTCATCGCGGGCAAGCCCGCTCCTACAAGGACCGCGCCGACCTGTAGGAGCGGGCTTGCCCGCGATAGGGCCGGGACTGCCAATGCACATTCTGGCGCTGACGCGCTGTACCGCCCTTATAAACAAGCGAGAGCGCAGCGATTCGCCAGCCGTTGCCCAGGCCCTTGATCTTGATCTTGCCGTTGATCTGGCTTGTGATCTTGATCTACTGCGACTTCAGGAGGCCGAACGGAGGTCTTGCGGAGCGAGGTGACGGCCAGGAAGGCCGGCAAGGGCTGCGGGCCAGGAAGGCCCGTACAGCCCGGTCCTCGCGGG
>NZ_UNOZ01000001.1 GCF_900536025.1 Pseudomonas reidholzensis | reverse complement strand
TCGTGTGTGCCGCCGAGCGTGATCTGATGTTGCTGGCCATTGAAGGTATAGGTCAGCACAACCGGATCGCTGCCTGCCTTCGGCGCGGAGCTCATCTGGAAGTTGAAGGTGATGTCTTGGCCTTCGTTGACTGGGTTAGCAGTCACGATGGCGGTGACTGGTGTCTCGGTGTCAGAGACCTGGACGGTGCCATTCGACGTACCGATCTTCTCGAAACCACCGCCGGTGCCGCTGTCTACGGTCAGGGTCAGGGTGCCGCCGTCGACGTAGACGTCTTCGCCGTTCGGGTTGGCAACAGTCAGCGAGCCGTGGCCGGTAGAGTCCAGGGTGATCTGGTGTTGCTGGCCATTGAAGGTGTAGGTCAGCACAACAGGATCGCTGCCTGCCTTCGGCGCGGAGCTCATGGCGAAGTTGAAGGTGATGTCCTGGCCTTCGTTGACTGGGTTAGCAGTCACGATCGCAGTTACTGGGGTCTCGGTATCCGAGACGACCACGGTGCCATTCGACGTACCGATCTTCTCGAAACCACCGCCGGTGCCGCTATCTACGGTCAGGGTCAGGCTGCCAGCGTCGACGTAAACGTCTTCACCGTTCGGGTTCGCTACGGTCAGCGAGCCATGGCCCTTGTCGTCCAGGGTGATCTGGTGCTGCTGGCCATTGAAGGTGTAGGTCAGCACAACAGGATCGCTACCCGCTTTCGGCGCAGCGCTCATCTGGAAGTTGAAGGTGATGTCCTGACCTTCGTTGACTGGGTTAGCAGTCACGATCGCGGTGACCGGCGTTTCGGTATCCGATACGACTACGGTGCCAGCCGAGGTACCGATCTTCTCGAAACCACCGCCGGTGCCGCCCTGGACCTCAAGGGTCAGAGTGCCGCCGTCGACGTACACATCTTCGCCGTTCGGGTTAGCAACAGTCAGCGAGCCGTGGCCGGTAGCGTCCAGGGTGATCTGATGTTGCTGGCCGTTGAAGGTGTAGGTCAGGACAACAGGATCGCTGCCTGCCTTCGGCGCGGAGCTCATGGCGAAGTTGAAGGTGATGTCCTGGCCTTCGTTGACCGGGTTAGCAGTCACGATCGCAGTCACCGGCGTTTCGGTATCCGAGACGACCACGGTGCCATTCGACGTACCGATCTTCTCGAAACCACCGCCGGTGCCGCTGTCTACGGTCAGGGTCAGGGTGCCGCCGTCGACGTAGACGTCTTCGCCGTTAGGGTTCGCTACGGTCAACGAGCCGTGGCCGGTAGAGTCCAGGGTGATCTGGTGCTGCTGACCGTTGAAGGTGTAGGTCAGGACCACAGGATCGCTGCCTGCTTTCGGCGCGGAGCTCATTTGGAAGTTGAAGGTGATCTCTTGACCTTCGTTGACCGGATTAGCAGTCACGATTGCGGTGACCGGCGTAAGGGTGTCTTCGACCGTAACGGTAGTGGTCGCGCCCGCCAGGTCCACGCCTTCGAAGTTACCGCCATTTACGGCAGTGACGCTTGCAGTCACGGAAGATGGATCTATGTAGACATCATCGCCGTTAGTGTTAGGAACCTGCAGGGTTCCCTTGCCGTTCGCATCGATCTCAACGGTATAGACGGTACCACCGACATTGACGGTCAGCGTGGTAGGGCTGCCAGCCTGCGGCGGGTTGCTCAGCTGGAAGTTGAAGGTGATGTTGGCATCACCCTCTTTCGCAGGCTCCGCGGACACCGCCACGGTGGTGGTGTCGACGGTGTCTTCGACAGTGGCGTTAGTGGTCGCGCCCGTCAGGTCCACGCCTTCGAAGTTGCCACCGTTTACCGCAGTAACGGTAGCGGTAACGGAAGAAGGGTCTTTGTAGGCATCTTCGCCGTTAGTGTTAGGAACCTGCAGAGTGCCTTTACCGTTCGCATCGATCTGAACGGTGTAGTTGGTGCCACCGACATTGACGGTCAATGTGGTCGGGCTACCCGCCTGCGGCGGATTGCTCAGCTGGAAGTTGAACGTGATGTTGGCATCACCCTCTTTCGCAGGCTCCGCGGACACCGCCACGGTCGTGGTGTCGACGGTGTCTTCCACGGTAGCGGTAGTGGTCGCGCCAGTCAGGTCCACAGCTTCGAAGTTACCGCCGTTTACAGCAGTAACCGTCGCAGTCACCGACGATGGATCCTTATAGGCGTCCTCACCGTTGGTGTTCGGGATGACCAGGGTGCCCTTGCCGTTCGCGTCGACGGTCACTGTGTAGTCAGTACCACCGACGTTCACGGTCAGGGTGGTCGTGCTGCCAGCCTGCGGCGGGTTGCTCAGCTGGAATTCGAAGGTGATGTTGGCATCGCCTTCTTTCGCCGGCTGCGCGGTAACGGCAACCGTCGTGGTGTCGATGGTGTCGACGATCTGGGTGACCGCTGGGGCCGGATTCGGGGTGATGATCAGGCCGCCACCACCGGAGGTGCCGGTGATGGTCGTGGAAATCTCGCTCCCGTCGATGTACGGCGTGTCGTTCGGCGGGATGGTCACGCTGACGGTGCCGGTGGTCTGGCCGGCGCTGATGACGATGACCTGGCCATTGGAGAGGGTAATGGTCAGGTCGGTCAGCGGCGGTTGGCCGACGGTCGCGGTGTAGACGATCACACCACCCGCTTCGGTAATCGTAGGCGTGCCGGTGAGGGTCAGCCCGGTGGCAACCGGTACGGCAGTGACGGTCTGGTCGGCGTTGAGGTTGGTATCAATGCCGCCCACTTCTTCGCGCGTAGCGAAGGTTTCAAAGCCGATCGGGGCAGTCGGGAAGCCAATGGTCGGATCAACCACGCCAGCCGTCTCATCGAGCATGACGAACGAGTGCCCACCGCCTACCGAACCACCCGCGCCCGCGGCAGTCGGGCCCGCAGCGGTCGCTTCGAGCTCGGTGGTCGGGTCGAGGCCGGCGGAGATCGCTTGTTGCAGTTCTTCGACCGAGGGCGCTGCCTGTGCGGTGGCCTGGCTCAGGTCGGTGGTGCTATCCGGAGCGTCCGCGCTCCATTGAGTGTCGCGGCCCAGGTCGAGTGTGCGGCCATCCGCCAGCTCGAGCGTCACAGCACCGCCGACACCGGTCAGCACCTGCTCGCCGGCCAGCAAACGGTCGCCTTCGATAAGGACGCGTCGAATGCCTTCAGGGGATACCGCGATGACTTGGCCAACAATGCTTTTGACGATGGCAACAACACTGCTCATTGGACTCTCCGGATTTAGCCGTTCTGTTTGGCTTCATGCCTAGCCGGCCGGGATAAGCCGCTATGCGAAGGAAATAAATTAGTAACTATTGGCGTCAAATTTCTGTCTATACTATTTGGCAATTAACTTTATGCCAAACTATTGACCTTCTGCCCGCCATCCTAAACAATCGGCAACGTAATGTCACATTGATATTTTTACCGCTCGTCACCCTTCCTTTCGTACTAATAGCAGTACCTCTTCGGAAGCGACTTCTTACGGTTATTCAGGCTGCCATTTACCAGGCTGGCTCGGCTTTGGCCGTGATTTGGAACAAGCATCTTCGGGATCAACTAAAAAATGCGTGCTTTTGTATTCACAGCTCTTCCGTTTGCGCTCTCCATCAGCTTCGTACAGGCCCAGACCCTGCCTGAAGCCATGCAGAAAGCGCTCGAGGTTCATCCCGAAATCCAGGCTGGGGTAAATGCCCGCGTGGCCGCCGACTACCAATTGCGTGCCGCCAAGGGTGGCTACCTGCCAAAAGTCGACATCACAGCCGGTTATGGCCGTGAAGGCACTGACAGCCCGAGCACAGGCAACCGCTGGGAAACCCTCAACCGCGGTGAGTCGAGCCTGCGCCTGCGGCAGATGGTGTTCGACGGCTTCGCCACCTCCAACGAAGTCGGCCGCCAGCAAGCCACCGTCAACTCGCGCGCCTACAACCTGCTCGGCACCTCCGAGCGCACCGCGCTGAACGTTGCCCAGGTGTACCTGGATGTGCTGACCCGCCGCGAGATGGTGCAGTTGGCAGAAGACAACCTGCGCAACCACGACCGTGTGCTCGACCAGATCAAACTGCGTACCAGCCGCGGCGTCGGCCGCTATGCCGACCTCGATCAGGCCGAAGCGCGCCAGGCCCAGGCCCGCAACAACCTGATCACCGAGCAGACCAACCTGGCCGATGCCAACACCAACTACCTGAGCGTGGTCGGGCAGATGCCGGACGAGCTGAGCGCGCCAGCGCCGTTCATCGACCTGCTGCCGGCCAACCTCGACGAAGCCCGTCATCAATTGGTAGAGAACAGCCCGGTGCTGCGCTCGGCAGAAGCCGACATCGCTGCCGCCGAGAAGCAATACGAAACCGCGAAGTCTACCTTTTACCCGCGCTTCGATGCAGAACTCGGACGTACGGCTGACAACAACCTCGACGGCGTGCAGGGCCACAACAACGAGTGGCAGGCCATGCTGCGGATGAACTTCAACCTGTACAATGGCGGCAGCAACAAGGCAGACCTGGAATCCAAGTCGTACCTGGCCAACCAGGCACTGGATATCCGCAACAATGCCCTGCGTCAGCTCAACGAAGAGCTGGGCCTGGCCTGGAATGCCATGGATAATGCCAACGCCCAGCTGCCGATCGCCCAGCAGTACGTCGACCACAGCAACAAAGTGCGCAGCGCCTATCAGCAGCAGTTCAGCCTGGGCGAGCGTACCCTGCTCGACCTGCTCGACAGCGAGAACGAAACCTTCTCGGCGCAACGTCGCCTGGCCGAAGTGAAAACCCTGCAGCTCTTTACCCAGTATCGAATCAAGGCGACCATGGGTCAGTTGCTCAAGAGCCAAGGCGTGGTTGCGCCGATGGCCACCGTTGTGCAGAACGACCTGAAACCCAATGTGAGCCTGCCAGGCATGAACTGAGGCGCACATCTCCCGTACACCCGAAAGGATAAAGAGAGCGCCGCGTGGAATCCGAAGTCAGTCGAGTTCAACTCAGTCACGATCCGCGCAGCCAGCATGACGATCCTTTACTGGATAGCCTGCTGACCCTGTGTGTTCTGCATCAGAAGCCCGCCAGCCGGGCCATGCTGACCACCGGGCTGCCTTTGCCCTCCCAGCGCCTGGACCCTGAGCTGCTGCCCCGTGCGGCGGCCCGGGCCGGGCTGCAGGGGCGCCTGCTGCAGCGCAAGCTGGAGCAGATCCCGACTATCGCCATGCCGGCCATGCTGCTGCTCAAAGAGGGCCGCAGCGCCGTCCTGCTCGGCTGGGAAAACACCGACAGCGCGCGCCTGCTGCTCAGCGAGAGCGACGGCGGCGAAGTGCTGGTCAGCCGTGAAGCGCTGCTCGAGGACTACAGCGGCAAGGTGTTCTTCGCCCAGCCGCAGCACAAGTACGACGTCAACCACGGCAACCTGATCCCGCGGACCAAGTCCTGGTTCCGCGACACCCTGCTGCGCAGCAAGTGGCTGTACGTCGACGCCATCGCCGCGAGCCTGGTGATCAACCTGATCGCCCTGGCGGCGCCGCTGTTCGTGATGAACGTGTATGACCGGGTGGTGCCCAACCAGGCCACCTCGACCCTCTGGGTGCTGGCCATCGGCATCATGGGTGCCTACGTCTTCGACCTGGTGCTCAAGCTCATGCGCAGCCTGTGCCTGGACCTCGCCGGCAAGAAGACCGACCTGATCGTCTCGGCGACCCTGTTCGAGCGGATCGTCGGCATGTCGATGAAGTACCGCCCAGCGCGGGTCGGCAGCTTTGCCCAGAACATCCATGAGTTCCAGGGGCTGCGCGACTTTCTCGCATCACTGACCCTGACCAGCCTGATCGATCTGCCGTTCACCCTACTGATATTGATCGTCATCGCCATTCTTGGCGGCCATCTGGTGTGGATCCCGATCCTGGCCTTCCCGCTGGCCCTGGGCATCGGCTATGCCCTGCAAAAACCGCTGATGTCGACCATGGAGCGGACCATGGCGCTGGCCTCCGAGCGCCAGTCCAGCCTGATCGAAACGCTGGCCGGCCTTGATGCGATCAAGGTCAACAACGCCGAAAGCGAACGCCAGTACATGTGGGAACAGACCCTCGGCACCCTTAGCCGCCTCGAATTGCGGGTCAAGGTGCTGTCGGGCCTGGCAATGAACATCACTATGCTGATCCAGCAGCTGGCCGGCGTCGCGATGATCTGTGTCGGCGTCTACCTGATCATCGACGGCAACCTGAGCATGGGCGGCCTGGTGGCCTGCTACATGCTCAGCGGTCGCGCGCTCGGCCCGCTGGGCCAGCTCAACGGTTTGCTGGCACGTTATCAACAGGCCAAGGTGACCATGGTCGCCACCGACCAGATGATGGACCTGCCCCAGGAGCGCAACTTCGAGGAGCGCCCGCTGAGCCGCCAGGTACTGCAAGGCGCCATCGAGTTCCGCGGGGTCGACTTCACCTACCCGAACCAGCAGAACCAGGCACTCAAGGGCATCAACCTGACCATTCGCCCGGGCGAAAAAGTCGGCATCATTGGCCGCAGCGGCTCGGGCAAGAGCTCGCTGGCCAAGCTGATCGTCGGCCTCTACGAGTCGGACGCCGGCTCGCTCTTGGTCGACGGCGTGGACATCCGCCAGATCGACGTCAGCGAGCTGCGCCACAACATCGGCTACGTGCCCCAGGACATCCAACTGCTCGCCGGCACCCTGCGCGACAACCTGGTCAGCGGCGCGCGCTACGTCGAGGACGAGCTGATCCTGCAAGCCTCGGAACTGGCAGGGGTGCATGAGTTTGCCCGCCTGCACCCGGACGGCTACGAGCTGCAAGTCGGCGAGCGCGGCCAGAACCTCTCCGGCGGCCAGCGGCAGAACGTCGCCCTGGGCCGTGCGTTGCTGCTCAACCCGCAGATCATGCTGCTCGACGAACCGACCGCGTCCATGGACAACACCGGTGAAGAGCGCCTCAAGCAACGCTTGCAGGCAGTGATCGAACACAAGACCGTCGTGCTGGTGACCCACCGCGCCTCGTTGCTGTCGCTGGTCGACCGGTTGATCGTCATCGACCGTGGCCAAGTGGTCGCCGACGGCCCGAAAGCCTCGGTCATGGATGCGTTGAAGAAGGGGCAGAT
This sequence comes from Pseudomonas reidholzensis, assembly GCF_900536025.1. Classification (GTDB taxonomy): domain Bacteria; phylum Pseudomonadota; class Gammaproteobacteria; order Pseudomonadales; family Pseudomonadaceae; genus Aquipseudomonas; species Aquipseudomonas reidholzensis. The sequence continues at coordinate 46,775 of NZ_UNOZ01000001.1, read as the reverse complement.
CAGTGTCGCTTAAGCTGGATGTGAGCCGTTTCAAGGACAATTTGCGCAGCTACTTCAAAGGCGCCGAGACATTTGCCGGCGAACCGCTGCCCGAAGTGCGCAAATCGCTGGTCGAAGATGCGCCGCGTGTGGCGCGCCTGACGATCTGGGGGGTGATTGCGTTCTTCCTGTTCCTGATCGTCTGGGCCAGCCTGGCCCCGATCGATGAAGTCACCCGCGGCGAAGGCAAGGCGATCCCGTCGTCCAAGCTGCAGAAGATCCAGAACCTCGAGGGCGGCATCATTGCCGAGATCTACGCCAAGGAGGGGGAGATCGTCGAGGTTGGCCAACCCCTGCTGCGCCTGGATGAAACCCGCTTCGCGTCCAACGTGGGCGAAACCGAAGCCGACCGCCTGGCCATGGCCATGCGCGTCGAGCGCCTGAGCGCCGAGGTCGAAGACCGCCCGCTGCAGATCGACGATGTGTTGCGCAAGGCTGCGCCGCATCAGGCGAGCAACGAAGAGTCGTTGTTCCAGAGCCGTCGCCAGCAACTGCATGACGAGATCGGCGGGCTCGAGCAGCAACTGGTGCAGCGCCAGCAGGAGCTGCGCGAGTTCAACTCCAAGCGCGGCCAGTACGCCAACAGCCTGCAGTTGTTGCGTCAGGAAATCGGCATGTCCGAGCCGCTGGTGGCGCAAGGTGCGATCTCCCAGGTGGAGGTCCTGCGCCTGCGCCGCTCCGAGGTGGAAAACCGCGGGCAACTGGACGCCACGACCCTGGCTATTCCGCGGGCCGAAGCGGCCATCAAGGAAGTGCAGAGCAAGATCGAAGAGACTCGCGGCAAGTTCCGCAGCGAAGCCCTGACCCAGCTCAACGAAGCCCGCACCGAGCTGAGCAAGGCTACGGCCACCGGCAAGGCGCTGGACGATCGGGTCAACCGCACCCTGGTGACCTCGCCGGTGCGCGGCATCGTCAAGCAGCTGTTGGTGAACACCATTGGTGGGGTGATCCAGCCGGGCAGCGACATCATCGAGATCGTTCCGCTGGACGATACCTTGGTGGTCGAGGCGAAGATCCTGCCCAAGGACATCGCCTTCCTGCACCCGGGGCAGGAAGCCACGGTCAAGTTCACCGCCTACGACTACACGATCTATGGCGGGCTGAAGGCCAAACTTGAACAGATCGGTGCCGACACCATCACCGATGAAGACAAGAAGACCACGTACTACCTGATTCGCCTGCGCACCGACCGCAGCCACCTGGGGACGGATGAGAAGCCGCTGCTGATCATTCCGGGGATGGTGGCTACGGTGGATATCATGACGGGCAAGAAGACCATCATGAGCTATCTGCTCAAGCCGATCGTCAAGGCGCGGTCCGAGGCCTTGCGCGAGCGTTGATCTGGTGTTCAGTCATCACGAGGGCCGCTTTGCGGCCCTTTCGCGTTAATGGGCCATGGCGGGCCTGTGGTGCCAGGGCCGGCCTCTTCGCGGGCAAGCCCGCTCCCACAGGGTTAAGCGGCGCTGCCCTTTCCTGTTCCATGCGCAACAGCGCAGCCATAAAGGCTGGGTGATCTCCACAGGGACCGCGCAAATCTCCAGAACAGCGCCATCCCTGTGGGAGCGGGCTTGCCCCGCGAAGAGGCCGACACGCAATCACTCGCCTAGCGCTCGCGCAGCGCCTCCCCACGGGCCTTGATGATCGGCTTGAGCAAGTAGCTCATGATGGTCTTCTTGCCGGTCATGATGTCCACCGTGGCGACCATCCCGGGGATGATCAACAACGGCTTCTCGTCAGTCCCCAGATGGCTGCGCTCGGTGCGCAAGCGGATCAGGTAGTACGTGGTCTTCTTGTCTTCATCGGTGATGGTGTCGGCGCCGATCTGTTCGAGCTTGGCCGTCAGCCCGCCATAAATGGTGTAGTCATAGGCGGTGAACTTGACCGTGGCTTCCTGCCCGGGATGCAGGAAGGCAATGTCCTTGGGCAGGATCTTCGCCTCGACCACCAGGCTGTCATCCAGCGGGACGATCTCGATGATGTCGCTGCCGGGCTGGATCACCCCACCGATGGTATTGACCAGCAGCTGCTTGACGATTCCGCGCACCGGTGAGGTCACCAGGGTGCGGTTGACCCGGTCATCCAGGGCCTTGCCGGTCGCGGTGGCCTTGCTCAGCTCGGTGCGCGCCTCGTTGAGCTGGGTCAGGGCATCGCTGCGGAACTTGCCGCGGGTCTCCTCGATCTTGCTCTGGATCTCTTTGATGGCCGCTTCGGCGCGCGGAATGGCCAGGGTGGTGGCGTCCATCTCACCGCGGTTCTCGACCTCGGAACGGCGCAGACGGAGGATCTCGACCTGGGAGATTGCGCCCCGGGCCACCAGCGGCTCGGACATGGCGATCTCCTGGCGCAGCAGCTGCAGGCCGCTGGCGTACTGGGCACGCTTGGAGGTGTACTCGCGCAGCTCCTGCTGACGCTGCACCAGTTGCTGCTCGAGGCCGCCGATTTCGTCGTGCAACTGCTGCCGGCGGCTCTGGTACAAGGACTCTTCGCTGTCTGCCTGGCGCGGTGATGCCTCGCGCAATTGCTCGTCGATCTTCAACGGCACTTCTTCGACCTCGGCACTCAGCCGCTCCACACGCATGGCCATGGCCACCCGCTCAGCTTCGGTTTCGCCCTTGTTCGAGGCAAAGCGGGTTTCATCGAGGCGCAGCAAGGGCTGGCCAACCTCGACGATCTCACCTTCCTTGGCGAAGATCTCGGCGACGATGCCGCCCTCGAGGTTCTGGATCTTCTGCACCTTGGACGAGGGGATCGCCTTGCCCTCCCCTCGGGTCACTTCATCGATCGGCGCCACACAAGCCCAGACGATCAGGAACAGGAAAAACGCGATCACCCCCCAGATGGTCATCCGCACCACCCGTGGGGCATCCTCGATCAAGGCCTTGTTGACCTCGGGCAGGGGCTGCCCGTTGAGCGAGTCAGAGCCTTTGAAATAGCGCCGCAGGTTGTCCTTGAAGTGCCCCACATCGAGCTTATGCAACACTGATCTGCCCCTTCTTCAGCGCATCCATGACCGTGGCTTTCGAGCCATCGGCGACCACCTGGCCACGGTCGATGACGATCAACCGGTCGACCAGCGTCAGCAGCGAGGCGCGGTGGGTGACCAACAGCACGGTCTTGTGCTCGATCACCGCCTGCAGGCGCTGCTTGAGCCGCTCTTCACCGGTGTTGTCCATGGACGCGGTCGGTTCGTCGAGCAGCAGGATCTGCGGGTTGAGCAGCAAGGCACGGCCCAGGGCGACGTTCTGCCGCTGGCCGCCGGAGAGGTTCTGGCCCCGTTCGCCGACCTGAAGCTCATAGCCGTCGGGGTGCAGCCTGGCGAACTCGTGAACACCGGAGAGCTCGGCAGCCTGGAGGATCATTTCGTCTTCGATGTAGCGCGCACCGCTGACCAGGTTGTCACGCAGGGTGCCGGCGAGCAGCTGGATGTCCTGAGGCACGTAACCGATGTTGTGGCGCAGCTCGCTGACGTCGATCTGGCGGATGTCTACGCCGTCGACCAAGAGCGAGCCATTGTCCGCCTCGTAGAGGCCGACGATCAGCTTGGCCAGCGAGCTCTTGCCCGAGCCGCTGCGGCCAATGATGCCGACTTTTTCGCCCGGGCGAATGGTCAGGTTGATACCCTTGAGCGCCTGGTTCTGCTGGTTCGGGTAAGTGAAGTCGACCCCGCGGAATTCGATGGCGCCTTGCAGTACCTGTCGGCTCAGCGGGCGCTCCTCGAAGTTGCGCTCCTGGGGCAGGTCCATCATCTGGTCAGTCGCGACCATGGTCACCTTGGCCTGCTGGTAACGGGCCAGCAAACCGTTGAGCTGGCCCAGCGGGCCAAGCGCTCGGCCACTGAGCATGTAGCAGGCGACCAGGCCGCCCATGCTCAGGTTGCCGTCGATGATCAGGTAGACCCCCACGCAGATCATCGCGACGCCCGCCAACTGCTGGATCAGCAGGGTGATGTTCATCGCCAGGCCCGACAGCACCTTGACCCGCAGCTCCAGCCGGCTAAGGGTGCCGAGGGTCTGCTCCCACATGTACTGGCGCTCGCTTTCGGCATTGTTGACCTTGACCGCGTCTAGCCCAGCGAGGGTTTCGATCAGGCTGGACTGGCGCTCGGAGGCCAGCGCCATGGTCCGCTCCATGGTCGACATCAGCGGTTTTTGCAGGGCATAGCCGATGCCCAGGGCCAGCGGGAAGGCCAGGATCGGGATCCACACCAGATGGCCCCCGATGATCGAGATGACGATCAGGATCAGCACGGTGAACGGCAGGTCGATCAGGCTGGTCAGAGTCAGTGACGCGAGGAAGTCGCGCAGCCCCTGGAACTCGTGGATGTTCTGGGCAAAGCTGCCGACCCGCGCCGGGCGGTACTTCATCGACATGCCGACGATCCGTTCGAACAGGGTCGCCGAGATGATCAGGTCGGTTTTCTTGCCCGCCAGGTCCAGGCACAGGCTGCGCAGGCCCTTGAGGATCAGGTCGAAGACGTAGGCGCCGGTAATGCCGACTGCCAGCACCCAGAGGGTCGACGTGGCCTGGTTCGGTACCACCCGGTCGTACACGTTCATCACGAACAATGGCGCTGCGAGGGCGATCAGGTTGATCACCAGGCTGGCGGCGATGGCGTCGATGTACAGCCATTTGCTGCGCAGCAGGGTGTCGCGAAACCAGGACTTGGTGCGCGGGATCAGGTTGCCGTGGTTGACGTCGTACTTGTGCTGCGGCTGGGCGAAAAACACCTTGCCGCTGTAATCGCCGAGCAGCGCCTCACGGCTCACCAGCACCTCGCCGCCGTCGCTTTCGCTGAGCAGCAGGCGCGCAGTGTCGGCATTCTCCCAGCCAAGCAGGACGGCGCTGCGGCCCTCTTTGAGCAGCAGCATGGCCGGCATGGCGATCGTCGGGATCTGCTCCAGCTTGCGCTGCAGCAGGCGCCCCTGCAGGCCGGCGCGAGCCGCCGCGCGGGGCAGCAACTCGGCATTAAGGCGCTGAGCCGGCAACGGCAGGCCGGTGGTCAGCATGGCCCGGCTGGCGGGCTTCTGGTGCAGGACACACAGGGTCAGCAGGCTGTCCAGCAACGGGTCATCGTGCTGGCTGCGGGGATCGTGACTGAGTGGGGCTCGACTGACTTCAGGTTCCACGCGGCGCTCTCTTCTTCCTGACGGTAGAGGGGGCAGGTGCGCATCCAGGCAGTGCCTGGTGGCTCACCCAGGTTCAGGCCACCTTCGACCCCCATGGCCCTGCACTATCAACCTCGGCGCTGCTCAACATTCATCGGGCAATTACATCACTGCGGTAGCGAAAACCCACGCTGTCCACTGCTGTTCCTGACCGTGCAACATGCTGGAGGTTTCATTGAATATCTGTCGGTTATGGTCAACAACAATGGCTGCGGAGATGGCTATTAGCCACTGACTAAATCAATTCATATCCCCCAAGACTAACTGTTCATCAAATCGATGCAAGTGGCGATACCGAATTTCATTCAATGATCCGCACTCAATACCTGCAGCGCCTGATCTAGACGATCTGGCGCTGTTAAACATACCCCGGAGAGCCTTTATTTAGTGCGACATTTGTCGCAATTCTCTGCAGGGCTATGCTCGTTCAATGGTTCAAATCCCCGTACACATTAATTGGAACCTTTGGTCAACCGAAGGACTAATACGAAAGTAAGAGTTGGCAACAGCGCAACTCCCGATGTGACATGGCTTTAGCAGTTGGCGTAATTAACCTGACGCACACAGTCAATAACCCGCCACTCGCCAACATCGGCGAAACGTCTCACGCGGTAAGTGCATGGAAATCAGCTGAAAACAACTTTGAAGTATTCCATCTGGCGGCCGCCTCTCGTCGCTGCAGCCATGGAAGCTACCGATCGGGTAACCCGGAGAGTCTCATGAGCACTGTCGTAGCCATCGTCAAAAGCGTTGTTGGCCAAGTCGTCGCAGTATCCCCAGAAGGCATCCGGCGTGTACTGATCGAAGGCGACCGGCTGTATGCCGGGGACCAGGTGCTGACCGGCGAGAGCGGCGCAGTGACGCTGGAGCTTACCGATGGGCGGATCCTCGACCTCGGCCGCGAGACACAGTGGAGCGCGCAGACGCCGGATGTCAGTACCGACCTGAGCCAGGAGAGCACGCCCACGGCGCCCTCGGTCGACGAATTGCAGCGCGCCATCCAGGCGGGTGATGACCCGACCGTAGACTTCGAAGCGACCGCGGCGGGGCCTACTGCGGCGGGCAGTTCGGGCTCGCTGGGCGGTGGCCACACCTTTGTCATCCTCGAGGCGTCGGGCGGTGTTGCGCCGACGATCGGCTTCCACACCGCCGGGCTGAGCTTTGACGACGAACTGCGGGTCGAGCCCACCTACGGTATTGATGAACTCCCGGTCGACACCACCTCGGCCACTCAGGCCGTACCGGCTGAGTCGGTCCCTGAGGTCATCACCGCCACCAGTGTGACCTTGAGCGCAACGCCCAGCCTGACCGAAGCCGGCGGCGTGATCACCTACACCGCGACCCTCGGCCAAGTGCTGCAGACCGACCTCACCGTGACCTTGTCCAACGGCGCGGTGATCGTCATTGCAGCGGGCCAGAACAACGGCTCGATCAATGTCGGTGTGGTGCCCACCGACAGCGTCTACATCGACGCCAGCCAGGTGGCTGCGCACATCACCACCACCGTTGGCGGCAACCTGACGGTGAACATCGACGGGACACCCGCCGTCACGCAGATCGTCGACACCGTCGACATCACCCACCTCACCCTCAGCGCCACCCCCAGCGTCACCGAAGGCGGTGTGATCACCTACACGGTAACCCTGAGCAACCCAGCGCAGACGCCGGTCACCGTGACCTTGTCCAACGGTCAGAGCCTCTCCATCGCGGCGGGCCAGGCCAGCGCCAGCGTGAACGTGCAGGCCACGGCCAATGACGTGTACAAAAGCGCCAGCACCGTTGCGCTGAGCATCGACAAGGCCGAGGGCGGCAACTTCGAGAGCCTGGTGGTCAGCAAGACCCCGGCGACCACCGCGATCAGCGACAGCCTCGACACCTCGACCGTGACCCTCACGGCGACGCCTTCGGTGAGCGAAGGCGGCAGCATCGTCTACACCGCCTCGATCAACGCGCCGGTGACCGGCAGCCCGGTGTTGGTGACCCTGGCCAACGGCAAGATCATCACCATCGCGGTTGGCCAGAGCTCGGGCTCGGTCAGCGTGGCAGTGAGCAATGACACGGGCAAAGGCCATGCGCCGGTCAGCACCAGCATCAGCGGTGTCAGCGGTGGCAACTTCGAGAACCTGGTGGCCAACCAGAGCCCGGTTTCCACGAGCGTCGACGATGCCAAGGACACCACCACCGTAACCCTGACCGCGACACCGTCGGTAACCGAAGGCGGGACCATCGTCTACACCGCATCGCTGGGCGCGCCGGTGACCGGCAGCCCGGTCGTGGTAACCCTGGCCAATGGGCAAACCATCACCATTGCGGTCGGGCAGAGCTCGGGTTCCATCGGCACGCCGGTGGGCAACGACGTGCACGCTGATCATCCGGCCATCAGCAACAGCATTAGTCAGGTCAGTGGCGGCAACTTCGAGAGCCTGGTGGGCGACCAGACGCCGGTCAGTACCACGGTCACTGCGCTACAAGACACCACCACCGTGTCGCTGTCGGCAACGTCGTCGGTTGCCGAAGGCGGGACAATCCTCTACACCGCCACCCTCGGCGCCCCCGCGGGCACCCCGGTGACAGTCACGCTGAGCAATGGTCAGGTCATCACCCTCGCCGCCAACCAGATCTCCGGCAGCGTGGCGGTTGCTGCGCCTGCGAATGATCCGTACGCGGATGCAGACTCGGTCAGCGTTCGCATCACCGGCGCCAGCGGGGGGAATTTCGAGAACCTGGCAGTCGATGGCAGCACTGTCGTGACCCGTATCGTGGATACCGTCGACACTTCGACCGTATCACTGACCGCGACGGCATCGGTTGCCGAAGGCGGGACTATTGTCTACACCGCCAGCGTGACGGCTCCGGTCACTGGCAGCCCGGTCGTGGTGACCTTGGCCAATGGCCAGAGCATCACCATCGCTGTCGGTCAGAGCGCTGGCACCGTCAGCACGTTGGTCAGCAACGACGCGTACCAGGGCCATGCGGCGGTCTCCAATAGCATCACCAGCGTCAGCGGGGGCAACTACGAGAATCTGGTAGCCAATAACGCTCCCGTATCTACGGGCGTCACCGACGTAACCGACACCACTACCGTCACTCTGACTGCTACGCCTTCGGTTGCTGAAGGCGGCACCATCGTTTACACCGCATCGGTCGGGGCGCCCGTCATCGGCAGCCCGGTCGTGGTCACCCTGGCCAACGGCCAAAGCATCACCATCGCGGTCGGACAGAGCTCCGGTACCGTCAGCACGCCGGTCAGCAACGACGCTTATCAGGGTCATGCTGCCGTCACGACAAACATCACCAGTGTCAGCGGCGGCAACTACGAGAACCTGGTGGCGAACCAGAGCCCGGTTTCCACCGGCGTCACCGATGTTCGAGACACCACCACCGTCACCCTGACCGCCACCCCATCGGTCGCCGAAGGCGGGACCATCGTCTACACCGCATCGGTCGACGCCCCAGTCACCGGCAGCCCAGTCGTGGTCACCCTGGCCAACGGCCAGAACATCACCATTGCCGTCGGCCAAAGCTCCGGCACCGTCAACACGCCAGTCAGCAACGACGCTTACCAGGGCCATGCCGCAGTCACGACTCAAATAACCGGGGTCAGCGGTGGTAACTACGAGAACCTGGTGGCTAACCCGACAGCGGTTTCCACCTCGGTCACCGATGTTCGTGACACCACCACCGTGACCCTGACCGCCACGCCTTCGGTGGCTGAAGGCGGCACCATTGTCTATACAGCCTCGCTGGGTGCTCCGGTTACCGGCACTCCTGTCGTGGTCACCTTGGCCAACGGTCAGAGCATCACCATCGCCGTCGGCCAAAGCTCTGGCACGGTCAACACGCCGGTCAGCGATGACGTCTACCAAGGCCATGCCGCAGTCACGACCAACATCACCAGCGTCAGCGGCGGTAACTACGAGAATCTGGTGGCGAACCAAAGCCCGGTTTCCACCGGTGTCACCGATGTCCGTGACACCACGGCCGTGACCCTCACGGCAACCCCGTCGGTCGCCGAAGGCGGCACCATCGTTTACACCGCTTCGGTCGAGGCGCCGGTCGCCGGCAGTCCAGTCGTGGTCACCTTGGCCAACGGCCAAACCATCACCATCGCCGTCGGCCAGAGCTCAGGCACCGCCAACACGCCAGTCAGCAACGACGTCTATCAAGGCCATGCCGCAGTTACGACCCAAATCACCGGGGTCAGCGGCGGGAGCTACGAGAATTTGGTCGCGAACCAAAGCCCGGTTTCCACGGGCATCACCGATGTCCGCGACACCACCACCGTGACGCTGACCGCTACGCCTTCGGTCGTTGAAGGCGGCACCATCGTCTACACCGCATCGGTCGACGCACCTGTCACCGGCAGCCCTGTCGTGGTCACCTTGGCCAACGGCCAGAGCATCACCATCGCCGTGGGCCAAAGCTCCGGCACCGTCAACACGCCGGTCAGCAACGACGTGTACCAGGGCCACGCGGCCGTCACTACCAACATCACCAGCGTCAGCGGCGGCAATTACGAAAACCTGGTGGCGAACCAAAGTCCGGTTTCCACCGGCGTCACCGATGTTCGCGACACCACGACCGTCACACTGACGGCTCCACCTTCGGTTGCCGAAGGCGGCACCATCGTTTACACCGCATCGGTCGGGGCACCCGTCACCGGCAGCCCGATCGTGGTGACATTGGCCAACGGCCAGAGCATCACCATTGCCGTCGGCCAAAGCTCCGGCACCGTTAACACGCCAGTCAGCAACGACGCTTACCACGGCCATGCCGCAGTCACGACTCAAATAACCGGGGTCAGCGGTGGTAACTACGAGAACCTTGTGGCGAACCAAAGCCCGGTTTCCACAGGCGTCACCGATGTTCGCGACACCACCACCGTCACCCTGACAGCCACCCCTTCGGTCGCCGAGGGCGGGACCATCGTTTACACCGCGTCGGTCGACGCCCCAGTCACCGGCAGCCCGGTCGTGGTGACATTGGCCAACGGCCAGAGCATCACCATCGCCGTAGGCCAGAGCTCCGGCACCGTCAACACGCCGGTCAGCAACGACGTGTACCAGGGCCACGCGGCCGTCACTACCAACATCACCAGCGTCAGCGGCGGCAATTACGAAAACCTGGTGGCGAACCAAAGCCCGGTTTCCACCGGTGTCACCGATGTTCGTGACACCACCACCGTCACCCTGACCGCTACACCTTCGGTCGCTGAAGGCGGCATCATCGTCTATACGGCCTCGGTGGGTGCTCCGGTTACCGGTAATCCGGTCGTGGTCACCCTTGCCAACGGTCAGAGCATCACCATCGCCGTGGGCCAAAGCTCCGGTACCGCCAACACGCCAGTCAGCAATGACGTCTATCAAGGCCATGCGGCGGTAACAACCAACATCACCAGCGTTAGCGGCGGCAACTACGAGAACCTGGTGGCGAACCAGAGCCCGGTTTCCACCGGTGTCACCGATGTTCCAGACACCACGACCGTCACCCTGACAGCCACCCCTTCGGTTGCCGAAGGCGGCACCATCGTTTACACCGCGTCGGTCGGGGCACCCGTCACCGGCAGCCCGGTCGTGGTGACATTGGCCAACGGCCAGAGCATCACCATTGCCGTCGGCCAAAGCTCCGGCACCGTTAACACGCCAGTCAGCAACGACGTGTACCAGGGCCACGCGGCCGTCACTACCAACATCACCAGCGTCAGCGGCGGCAATTACGAAAACCTGGTGGCGAACCAAAGCCCGGTTTCCACCGGTGTCACCGATGTTCGTGACACCACCACCGTCACCCTGACCGCTACACCTTCGGTCGTTGAAGGCGGCATCATCGTCTATACGGCCTCGGTGGGTGCTCCGGTTACCGGTAACCCGGTCGTGGTCACCCTGGCCAACGGTCAGAGCATCACCATCGCCGTGGGCCAAAGCTCCGGTACCGCCAACACGCCAGTCAGCAACGACGTCTATCAAGGCCATGCCGCAGTCACGACCCAAATCACCGGGGTCAGCGGCGGGAGCTACGAGAATCTGGTCGCGAACCAAAGCCCGGTTTCCACGGGCATCACCGATGTCCGCGACACCACCACCGTCACCCTGACGGCTACTCCTTCCGTCGCCGAGGGCGGCACCATCGTCTACACCGCATCGGTCGATGCACCGGTCACCGGCAGCCCAGTCGTGGTCACCTTGGCCAACGGACAAAGCATCACCATCGCTGTCGGCCAGAGCTCTGGGACGGTCAACACACCGGTCAGCAATGACGTCTATCAAGGCCATGCCGCGGTGACCAACAGCATCACCGGCGCAAGCGGTGGCAATTACGAAAACCTGGTGGCGAACCAGAACACAGTTACTACCGGTGTCACCGATGTGACTGACACCACCACCGTCACCCTGACGGCCACGCCTTCCGTTGCCGAGGGCGGGACCATCGTCTACACCGCGTCGGTCGATGCGCCCGTCACCGGTAGCCCAGTCGTGGTCACCCTGGCCAACGGCCAGAGCATCACCATAGCTGTCGGCCAGAGCTCCGGCACGGTCAACACGCCGGTCAGCAACGATGTCTACCAAGGCCATGCTGCCGTCACCAACAACATCACCGGGGTCAGCGGCGGCAATTTCGAAAGCCTGGTGGTGAACCAGAGCCCAGTATCCACGGGCGTTACCGACGTCACCGACACCACTACCGTGAGCCTGACCGCCACGCCTTCGGTGGCCGAAGGCGGCACCATCGTCTACACCGCCTCGGTCGACGCACCGGTCACCGGCAGTCCCGTCGTGGTGACCTTGGCCAACGGCCAAAGCATCACCATCGCCGTCGGCCAAAGTTCTGGGACGGTCAACACGCCGGTCAGCAATGACGTCTACCAAGGCCATACTGCCGTCACCAACAACATCACCGGGGTCAGCGGCGGTAATTTCGAAAACCTGGTGGCGAACCAGAGCCCGGCTTCTACGGGCGTCACCGATGTCACCGACACCACCACCGTGACCCTGACGGCCACCCCTTCGGTCGCCGAGGGCGGCACCATCGTCTACACCGCCTCGATCAACGCGCCCGTCACTGGCAGCCCAGTCGTGGTCGCCCTGACCAACGGTCAAAGCATCACCATCGCCGTCGGCCAAAGCTCGGGCACGGTGAATACACCCGTCAGCAATGATGTGTACCAAGGCCATGCCGCCGTTACGACTCAGATCGCTGGCGTGAGCGGCGGCAATTACGAGAACCTGGTTGCCAATAACGGCCCCGTATCTACGGGCGTCACCGACGTGACCGACACCACCACCGTCACCCTCACCGCCACCCCTTCGGTCGCCGAAGGCGGCACCATCGTCTACACCGCCTCGGTCGATGCGCCGGCCACCGGCAGCCCGGTCGTGGTCACCCTGGCCAACGGCCAGAGCATCACCATTGCCGTCGGCCAAAGCTCTGGCACCGTCAACACGCCGGTCAGCAACGACGTGTACCAGGGCCATGCAGCAGTCACGACCCAGATCACTGGGGTGAGCGGTGGGAATTACGAAAGTCTGGTGGCAAGCCAGAGCCCGGTATCTACGGGCGTTACCGACGTGACCGACACCACTACCGTGACCTTGACCGCCACACCTTCGGTCGCCGAGGGCGGTACCATCGTTTACACCGCATCGGTCGACGCTCCGGTCACCGGTAGCCCAGTCGTGGTCACCTTGGCCAACGGCCAGAGCATCACCATCGCCGTCGGCCAGAGCTCTGGAACCGTCAACACATCCGTCAGCAACGACGTCTACCAAGGCCATGCCGCCGTCACCACCAACATCACCAGCGTCAGCGGTGGCAATTACGAAAGTCTGGTGGCGAACCAGAGCCCGCTCTCGACCGGCGTCACCGATGTCACCGACACGACCACCGTCACCCTGACCGCCACACCGTCGGTCGCTGAAGGCGGCACCATCGTCTACACCGCGTCGGTCGATGCGCCGGTCACCGGCAGCCCCGTCGTGGTCACCCTGGCCAACGGCCAGAGCATTACCATCGCCGTCGGCCAGAGCTCCGGTACAGTCAACACACCGGTCAGCAACGATGTGTACCAGGGCCATGCAGCCGTCACGACTCAAATCACTGGTGTCAGCGGTGGCAGCTACGAGAATCTGGTCGCCAATAACGCCCCCGTATCCACGGGCGTTAGCGACGTCACCGACACCACCACCGTAACCCTGACCGCCACTTCTTCGGTCGCCGAAGGCGGCACCATCGTCTACACCGCATCGGTCGATGCACCGGTCACCGGCAGCCCTGTCGTCGTCACCTTGGCCAACGGCCAAAGCATCACCATCGCCGTCGGCCAAAGCTCCGGCACTGTGAATACGCAGGTTAGCAACGACGTCTATCAAGGCCATCCCGCCGTTACTACACAGATCACTGGGGTCAGTGGCGGTAATTACGAGAGTTTGGTCGCCGATAACGCCCCCGTAACTACAGGCGTTACCGACGTAACCGACACCACCACCGTGACCTTGACGGCTACCCCTTCGGTCGCCGAGGGCGGTACCATCGTTTACACCGCATCGGTCGATGCTCCGGTCACCGGCAGCCCAGTCGTAGTCACTTTGGCCAACGGCCAATCCATTACCATCGCCGTCGGCCAAAGCTCCGGCACTGTGAATACGCCGGTCAGCAACGACGTGTACCAGGGCCATGCAGCCGTCACGACTCAAATCACTGGGGTGAGCGGTGGCAGCTACGAGAATCTGGTCGCCAATAACGCCCCCGTGTCCACGGGCGTCACCGATGTAAACGACACAACCACCGTGACCTTGACGGCTACCCCTTCGGTCGCCGAGGACGGTACCATCGTTTACACCGCATCGGTCGATGCTCCGGTCACCGGCAGCCCAGTCGTAGTCACTTTGGCCAACGGCCAATCCATTACCATCGCCGTCGGCCAAAGCTCCGGCACTGTGAATACGCCGGTCAGCAACGATGTGTACCAAGGCCATGCAGCAGTCACGACCCAGATCACTGGGGTCAGCGGCGGCAGCTACGAGAATCTGGTAGCCAATGACGCCCCCGTATCTACGGGCGTTACGGACGTAACCGACACCACCACCGTCACCCTGACCGCCACACCTTCGGTCGCCGAGGGCGGTACCATCGTTTACACCGCATCGGTCGACGCTCCGGTCACCGGTAGCCCAGTCGTGGTCACCTTGGCCAACGGCCAGAGCATCACCATCGCCGTCGGCCAAAGCTCTGGCACCGTCAACACGCCGGTCAGCAACGATCTGTACCAAGGCCATACGGACGTCACGACCCAAATCACTGGGGTGAGCGGCGGTAATTACGAAAACCTGGTGGCGAACCAGAACACGGTTTCCACCGGCGTCACCGACGTAACCGACACCACCACCGTCACCCTGACCGCTACGCCTTCGGTCGCCGAAGGCGGCACCATCGTCTACACCGCCTCGGTCGATGCGACGGTCACCGGTAGCCCAGTCGTGGTCACCCTGGCCAACGGCCAGAGCATCACCATCGCCGTCGGCCAGAGCTCTGGAACCGTCAACACATCCGTCAGCAACGACGTCTACCAAGGCCATGCCGCCGTCACCACTCAAATCACTGGGGTCAGCGGTGGCAGCTACGAGAATCTGGTCGCCAACAACGCCCCCGTATCCACGGGCGTTACCGATGTCACCGACACCACTACCGTCACCCTGACCGCCACCCCTTCGGTCGCCGAGGGCGGGACCATCGTGTACACCGCATCGGTCGATGCGCCCGTCACTGGCAACCCGGTCGTGGTCACCTTGGCCAACGGCCAGAGCATCACCATTCCCGTCGGCCAAAGCTCTGGCACCGTCAACACGCCGGTCAGCAATGACGTCTACCAAGGCCATGCCGCCGTCATCACTCAAATCAGCGGCGTGAGCGGCGGTAATTTTGAGAGTTTGGTCGCCAATACCGCCTCCGTGTCCACGGGCGTTACCGACGTGACCGACACAACTACCGTAACCCTGACCGCCACCCCTTCGGTCGCCGAGGGCGGCACCATCATCTACACCGCATCGGTCGACGCGCCGGTCACTGGCAACCCGGTCGTGGTCACCTTGGCCAACGGACAGTCCATCACCATCGCCGTAGGTCAAAGCTCCGGTACCGTTAACACGCCGGTCAGCAACGATGTGTACCAAGGCCATGCAGCAGTCACGACCCAGATCACTGGGGTCAGCGGCGGCAACTACGAGAACCTGGTAGCGAACCAGAACACGGTGTCGACCGGCGTTACCGATGCGACTGACACCACCACCGTCACCCTGACCGCCACTCCTTCGGTCGCTGAAGGCGGCACCATCGTCTACACCGCCTCGGTCGATGCGCCAGTCACCGGTACCCCAGTCGTGGTCACCCTGGCCAACGGTCAGTCCATCACCATCGCTGTCGGTCAGAGCTCCGGCACCGCTAACACGCCGGTCAGCAACGATGTGTACCAGGGCCATACAGCCGTCACGACCCAGATCACCGGAGTCAGCGGCGGCAATTACGAAAACCTGGTGGCCAACCAGAGCCCGGTATCTACGGGCGTTACCGACGTAACCGACACCACTACCGTCACCCTGACTGCCACACCATCAGTCGCCGAAGGCGGCACCATCGTCTACACCGCATCGGTCGATGCGCCAGTCACTGGCAGTCCCGTCGTGGTCGCCTTGGCCAACGGCCAAAGCATTACCATCGCGGTCGGCCAAAGCTCCGGCACCGTCAACACACCGGTCAGCAATGACGTCTACCAGGGCCATGCGACAGTCACCACGAACATTAACGGTGTCAGCGGTGGTAACTACGAAAACTTGGTAGCGAACCAGAACCCGGTTTCCACCGGCGTCACCGATGTCACCGACACCACCACTGTCACCCTGACCGCCACGCCTTCGGTCGCCGAGGGAGGCACTATCGTCTACACCGCATCGGTCGACGCCCCAGTCACCGGCAACCCGGTCGTAGTCACCCTGGCCAACGGCCAAAACATCACCATCGCGGTCGGCCAAAGCTCGGGCACGGTCAATACCCCGGTCAGCAACGATGTGTACCAAGGCCATACGGCCGTCACGACCCAAATCACTGGCGTGAGCGGCGGTAATTACGAAAACCTGGTAGCGAACCAGAACCCGGTTTCCACCGGCGTCACCGATGTCACCGACACCACCACTGTCACCCTGACCGCCACGCCTTCGGTCGCCGAGGGAGGCACCATCGTCTACACCGCATCGGTCGACGCCCCCGTCACCGGCAGCCCAGTCGTAGTCACCCTGGCCAACGGCCAGAGCATCACCATTGCCGTCGGTCAAAGCTCTGGTACCGTCAACACGCCGGTCAGCAGCGACGTCTATCAAGGCCATGCCGCAGTCACCACCCAAATCATCGGCGTGAGCGGCGGTAATTTCGAGAGTCTGGTCGCCAATACCGCCTCCGTGTACACGGGCGTTACCGACGTCACCGACACCACTACCGTGACCCTGACCGCCACGCCTTCGGTCGCAGAAGGCGGCACCATCATCTACACCGCATCGGTCGATGCGCCGGTCACCGGCAGCCCGGTCGTGGTGGCGTTGGCCAACGGCCAAAGCATCACCATCGCGGTTGGCCAAAGCTCCGGCACTGTGAATACGCCGGTCAGCAACGACGTCTATCAAGGCCATGCGGACGTCACCACTCAAATCACTGGGGTGAGCGGGGGCAATTACGAAAGTCTGGTGGCAAACCAGAGCCCCGTATCTACGGGCGTTACCGACATAACCGACACAACCACCGTCACCCTGACCGCCACACCTTCGGTCGCCGAGGGCGGCATCATCGTCTACACCGCCTCGGTCGATGCGCCGGTCACCGGCAGCCCGGTCGTGGTGACCTTGGCCAATGGTCAAAGCATCACCATCGCCGTCGGCCAAAGCTCCGGCACCGTCAACACGCCGGTCAGCAATGACGTCTACCAAGGGCACGCTGCCGTTACGACCAACATCACCGGGGTCAGCGGCGGCAATTACGAAAACCTGGTAGCGAACCAGAACACGGTGTCGACCGGCGTTACTGATGTCACCGACACCACCACCGTCACCCTGACCGCCACTTCTTCGGTCGCCGAAGGCGGCACCATCATCTACACCGCATCGGTCGACGCGCCGGTCACCGGTAGCCCAGTCGTGGTCACCTTGGCCAACGGCCAAAGCATCACTATTGCGGTCGGCCAAAGCTCCGGGACTGTGAATACGCCGGTTAGCAACGACGTCTACCAGGGCCATGCGGCCGTCACGACTCAAATCACTGGCGTGAGCGGCGGTAATTACGAGAGTTTGGTGGCGAACCAGAGCCCGGTATCCACCGGCGTTACCGACGTGACCGACACAACCACCGTCACCCTGACCGCCACGCCTTCGGTCGCCGAAGGCGGCAGCATCGTCTACACCGCGTCGGTCGACGCGCCCGTCACTGGTAGCCCCGTCGTAGTCACCCTGGCCAACGGCCAGAGCATCACCATTGCCGTCGGCCAGAGTTCCGGCACCGTCAACACGCCGGTCAGCAACGACGTGTACCAGGGCCATGCCGCCGTCACGACCCAGATCACTGCAGTCAGTGGTGGCAACTACGAGAACCTGGTAGCAAACCAGAGCCCGGTCTCCACCGGCGTCTCCGATGTGACTGACACCACCACCGTGACCCTAACGGCCACCCCTTCGGTCGCCGAAGGCGGCACCATCGTCTATACCGCATCGGTCGATGCTCCGGTCACCGGTAGCCCAGTCGTGGTCACCTTGGCCAACGGCCAAAGCATCACCATCGCCGTCGGCCAAAGCTCCGGCACTGTGAATACGCAGGTTAGCAACGACGTCTATCAAGGCCATCCCGCCGTTACTACACAGATCACTGGGGTCAGTGGCGGTAATTACGAGAGTTTGGTCGCCGATAACGCCCCCGTAACTACAGGCGTTACCGACGTAACCGACACCACCACCGTGACCTTGACGGCTACCCCTTCGGTCGCCGAGGGCGGTACCATCGTTTACACCGCATCGGTCGATGCTCCGGTCACCGGCAGCCCAGTCGTAGTCACTTTGGCCAACGGCCAATCCATTACCATCGCCGTCGGCCAAAGCTCCGGCACTGTGAATACGCCGGTCAGCAACGACGTGTACCAGGGCCATGCAGCCGTCACGACTCAAATCACTGGGGTGAGCGGTGGCAGCTACGAGAATCTGGTCGCCAATAACGCCCCCGTATCTACGGGCGTTAGCGACGTCACCGACACCACCACCGTAACCCTGACCGCCACTTCTTCGGTCGCCGAAGGCGGCACCATCGTCTACACCGCATCGGTCGATGCTCCGGTCACCGGTAGCCCAGTCGTGGTCACCTTGGCCAACGGCCAGAGCATCACCATTGCCGTCGGCCAGAGCTCCGGCACCGTCAATACGCCGGTCAGCAATGACGTCTATCAGGGCCACGCAGCGGTCACGACCCAGATCACCGGTGTCAGCGGCGGCAACTACGAAAACCTGGTAGCGAACTCGAACACGGTCTCGACCGGCGTCACCGACGTAACCGACACCACCACAGTGACCTTGACCGCCACACCTTCGGTCACCGAAGGCGGGACCATCGTCTACACCGCATCGGTCGATGCACCTGTCACTGGCAACCCGGTCGTGGTCACCCTGGCCAACGGCCAGAGCATCACCATCGCCGTCGGTCAAAGCTCTGGCACCGTCAACACGCCGGTCAGCAACGACGTCTATCAAGGCCATGCGGCCGTCACGACCAACATCACCAGCGTCAGCGGCGGTAACTACGAGAGTTTGATCGCCAATGGCACTCCCGTGTCCACGGGCGTCACCGATGTAAACGACACAACCACCGTCACCCTGACCGCCACCCCTTCGGTAGCCGAAGGCGGCACCATCATCTACACCGCATCGGTCGACGCTCCGGTCACTGGCAGCCCAGTCGTGGTCACCTTGGCCAACGGTCAAAGCATCACCATTGCTGTCGGCCAGAGCTCCGGCACCGTCAACACGCCGGTCAGTAACGACGTGTACCAAGGCCATGCCGCGGTCACCACCAACATCACAGGGGTCAGCGGGGGCAGTTACGAAAACCTCGTGGCGAACCAAAGTACGGTTTCGACGGGTGTCACCGATGTCACCGACACCACCACCGTAACCCTGACCGCCACCCCATCGGTCGCCGAAGGCGGCGTCATCGTCTACACCGCGTCGGTCGATGCTCCAGTCACCGGGAGCCCGGTCGTGGTCACCTTGGCCAACGGCCAAAGCATCACCATCGCGGTCGGTCAAAGCTCGAGCACGGTCAACACGCCGGTAAGCAACGACGTCTACCAGGGCCACGCGGCCGTCACTACCAACATCACCAGCGTCAGCGGTGGCAATTACGAAAGTTTGGTGGCGAACCAGGGCCCGGTTTCCACCGGCGTCACCGATGTGACCGACAATACGACGGTGACGTTGACCGCCACACCTTCGGTCGCCGAAGGCGGCACCATCGTCTACACCGCATCGGTCGACGCCCCAGTCACCGGCAACCCGGTGGTGGTCACCCTGGCCAACGGCCAGAGCATTACCATCGCCGTCGGCCAGAGCTCCGGTACCGTCAACACACCGGTCAGCAACGACGTCTACCAAGGGCATGCGGCGGTAACGACCCAAATCACTGGGGTGAGCGGTGGCAATTACGAAAGTCTGGTGGCAAACCAGAGCCCGGTATCCACGGGCGTTACCGACGTAACCGACACCACTACCCTTACCCTTACCGCCACACCTTCGGTCGCCGAGGGCGGCACCATCGTCTACACCGCCTCGGTCGACGCGCCCGTCACCGGCAGCCCGGTCGTGGTCACCTTGGCCAACGGCCAGAGCATCACCATCGCCGTGGGCCAAAGCTTGGGCACGGTCAACACGCCGGTCAGCAACGACGTGTACCAGGGCCATGCAGCCGTCACGACTCAAATCACCGGGGTCAGCGGTGGCAGCTACGAGAACCTGGTGGCGAACCAGAGCCCGGTGTCCACGGGCGTTACCGATGTCACCGACACCACTACTGTGACCCTGACCGCCACGCCTTCGGTCGCCGAAGGCGGGACCATCGTTTACACCGCATCGGTCGACGCTCCGGTCACTGGCAGTCCCGTCGTGGTGACCTTGGCCAACGGCCAGAGCATCACCATTGCTGTCGGCCAGAGCTCCGGCACCGTCAACACGCCGGTCAGTAACGACGTGTACCAAGGCCACGCAGCGGTCACCACCCAGATCACTGGGGTCAGCGGTGGCAACTACGAGAACCTGGTAGCAAACCAGAGCCCGGTCTCCACCGGCGTCACCGATGTCGCTGACACCACTACTGTCACCTTGACCGCCACGCCTTCGGTCGCTGAGGGCGGCACCATCGTCTACACAGCTTCGGTCGACGCTCCAGTCACCGGCAGCCCAGTCGTGGTCGCCTTGGCCAATGGCCAATCCATCACCATCGCCGTCGGCCAAAGCTCAGGAACGGTCAACACTCCGGTCAGCAACGATGTGTACCAGGGCCATGCCGCCGTCACGACCCAAATTACTGGGGTCAGCGGTGGCAACTACGAGAACCTGGTAGCAAACCAGAGCCCGGTCTCCACTGGCGTCACCGATGTCACCGACACCACCACCGTGACCCTGACCGCCACGCCTTCGGTCGCCGAAGGCGGGACCATCGTTTACACCGCGTCGGTCGATGCGCCGGTCACCGGCAGCCCGGTCGTAGTGACCTTGGACAACGGCCAAAGCATCACCATCGCCGTCGGCCAGAGCTCCGGCACCGTCAACACACCCGTCAGCAACGACGTCTACCAAGGTCACGCGGCAGTCACCACTCAAATCAGCGGCGTGAGCGGCGGTAACTTTGAGAGTTTGGTAGCCAATAACGCCCCCGTATCTACAGACGTTACCGACGTAACCGACACCACCACCGTGACCCTGACCGCCACGCCTTCAGTGGCCGAAGGCGGCACCATCGTCTACACCGCATCGGTCGATGCTCCGGTCACCGGCAGCCCGGTCGTGGTCACCTTGGCCAATGGCCAATCCATCACCATCGCAGTGGGCCAAAGCTCCGGGACTGTGAACACGCCGGTCAGCAACGACGTCTACCAGGGCCATGCCGCCGTCACGACCCAGATCACTGCAGTCAGTGGTGGCAACTACGAGAACCTGGTAGCAAACCAGAACACGGTCTCGACCGGTGTCACCGATGTCACTGACACCATCACCGTCACTCTCACTGCCACACCGTCTGTCGCCGAAGGCGGCACCATTGTCTACACCGCGTCGGTCGACGCGCCGGTCACCGGCAGCCCGGTCGTGGTCACCTTGGCCAACGGCCAATCCATCACCATCGCCGTCGGCCAAAGCTCCGGCACCGTCAACACGCCGGTCAGCAATGACGTCTATCAAGGCCACGCAGCGATCACCACTCAGATCACTGGGGTCAGCGGCGGCAGTTACGAGAATCTGGTAGCGAGCCAGAACACGGTATCTACGGGCGTTACCGACGTGACCGACACCACTACCGTGACCTTGACCGCCACACCTTCGGTCGCCGAGGGCGGTACCATCGTTTACACCGCGTCGGTCGACGCCCCAGTCACCGGCAGCCCTGTCGTGGTTACCTTGGCCAACGGCCAGAGCATCACGATCGCCGTCGGCCAAAGCTCGGGCACGGTTGATACACCAGTCAGCAATGATGTGTACCAAGGCCATCCCGCCATTACTACACAGATCACTGGGGTCAGTGGCGGTAATTACGAGAGTTTGGTCGCCGATAACGCCCCCGTAACTACAGGCGTTACCGACGTAACCGACACCACCACCGTGACCTTGACGGCTACCCCTTCGGTCGCCGAGGGCGGTACCATCGTTTACACCGCATCGGTCGATGCTCCGGTCACCGACAGCCCAGTCGTAGTCACTTTGGCCAACGGCCAATCCATTACCATCGCCGTCGGCCAAAGCTCCGGCACTGTGAATACGCCGGTCAGCAACGACGTGTACCAGGGCCATGCAGCCGTCACGACTCAAATCACTGGGGTGAGCGGTGGCAACTACGAAAGTTTGGTGGCGAACCAGAGCCCAGTTTCCACCGGCGTCACAGATGTGACCGACAATACGACGGTGACGTTGACCGCCACCCCTACGGTCGCCGAAGGCGGCACCATCATCTACACCGCGTCGGTCGATGCGACGGTCACCGGCAGCCCGGTCGTGGTCACCCTGGCCAACGGCCAAAGTATCACCATCGCCGTTGGCCAAAGCTCTGGGACGGTCAACACGCCGGTCAGTAACGACGTCTATCAAGGCCACGCCGTCGTTACGACCCAGATCACTGGGGTCAGTGGCGGTAATTACGAGAGTTTGGTCGCCGATAACGCCCCCGTAACTACAGGCGTTACCGACATAACCGACACCACCACCGTAACCCTGACTGCCACCCCTTCGGTCGCCGAGGGCGGTACCATCGTCTACACCGCATCGGTCGATGCGCCCGTCACCGGCAGCCCGGTCGTGGTCACCTTGGCCAACGGCCAGAGCATCACCATCGCTGTCGGCCAGAGCGCTGGAACCGTCAACACGCCGGTCAGCAATGACGTGTACCAGGGCCATGCAGCAGTCACGACCCAGATCACTGGCGTGAGCGGCGGTAACTACGAGAGTTTGGTGGCGAACCAGAGCCCGGTTTCCACCGGCGTCACCGATGTCACTGACACCACCACCGTCACCCTGACCGCCACACCGTCGGTCGCCGAAGGCGGCACCATCGTCTACACCGCATCGGTCGATGCGCCGGTCACCGGCAGCCCAGTCGTGGTCACCCTGGCCAACGGCCAAAACATCACCATCGCGGTCGGCCAAAGCTCCGGCACCGTCAACACCCCGGTCAGCAACGACGTGTACCAGGGCCACGCGGCCGTCAATACCAACATCACCAGCGTCAGCGGCGGTAACTACGAGAGTTTGATCGCCAATGACACTCCCGTGTCCACGGGCGTCACCGATGTAAACGACACCACCACCGTCACCCTGACCGCCACCCCTTCGGTCACCGAAGGCGGCATCATCGTTTACACCGCATCGGTCGACGCGCCGGTCACTGGCAACCCGGTCGTGGTCACCTTGGCCAACGGCCAGAGCATCACCATCGCTGTCGGCCAGAGTTCCGGCACCGTCAACACGCCGGTCAGCAACGACGTGTACCAGGGCCATGCCGCCGTCACGACCCAGATCACTGCAGTCAGTGGTGGCAACTACGAGAACCTGGTAGCAAACCAGAACACGGTCTCGACCGGTGTCACCGATGTCACTGACACCACCACCGTCACCCTGACCGCCACCCCTTCGGTCGCCGAGGGCGGCACCATCGTTTACACCGCGTCGGTCGATGCGCCGGTCACCGGCAGCCCGGTCGTGGTCACCCTGGCCAACGGCCAAAGTATCACCATCGCCGTTGGCCAAAGCTCCGGCACCGTCAACACACCGGTCAGCAACGACGTCTATCAAGGCCATGCGGCTGTCACCACTCAAATCACGGGTGTGAGCGGCGGCGATTACGAGAATCTGGTAGCCAATAATGCTCCCGTATCTACGGGCGTCACCGACATCACCGACACCACGACCGTCACCCTAACCGCCACACCGTCGGTCGCTGAAGGCGGCACGATCGTCTATACCGCGTCGGTCGACGCCCCAGTCACCGGCAGCCCTGTCGTGGTTACCTTGGCCAACGGCCAGAGCATCACGATCGCCGTCGGCCAAAGCTCGGGCACGGTTGATACACCAGTCAGCAATGATGTGTACCAAGGCCATGCCGCCGTTACGACCAAGATCACTGGGGTCAGCGGCGGCAATTACGAGAACCTGGTAGCGAACCAGAACACGGTCTCGACCGGCGTTACTGATGTCACCGACACCACCACCGTCACCCTGACCGCCACACCTTCGGTCGCCGAGGGCGGCACCATCGTCTACACCGCATCGGTCGACGCTCCGGTCACCGGCAGCCCGGTCGTCG
Source organism: Pseudomonas reidholzensis (assembly GCF_900536025.1). Lineage (GTDB taxonomy): Bacteria > Pseudomonadota > Gammaproteobacteria > Pseudomonadales > Pseudomonadaceae > Aquipseudomonas > Aquipseudomonas reidholzensis. Next base: position 22,494 of record NZ_UNOZ01000001.1, on the reverse strand, counting down.
TCACCTTGGCCAATGGCCAATCCATCACCATCGCCGTGGGCCAAAGCTCCGGGACTGTGAACACGCCAGTCAGCAACGACGTCTACCAGGGCCATGCGGCCGTCACGACTCAAATCACTGGCGTGAGCGGCGGTAATTACGAGAGTTTGGTCGCCAATACCGCCTCCGTGTCCACGGGCGTTACCGACGTAACCGACACAACCACCGTGACCTTGACGGCCACACCTTCGGTCGCCGAGGGCGGCACCATCGTCTACACCGCGTCGGTCGACGCGCCCGTCACTGGCAGCCCCGTCGTAGTCACCCTGGCCAACGGCCAATCCATCACCATCGCCGTCGGCCAAAGCTCCGGGACGGTCAACACGCCAGTCAGCAACGACGTCTATCAAGGCCATGCGGCTGTCACCACTCAAATCACGGGTGTGAGCGGCGGCGATTACGAGAATCTGGTAGCCAATAATGCTCCCGTATCTACGGGCGTCACCGACATCACCGACACCACCACCGTCACCCTGACTGCCACCCCTTCGGTCGCCGAAGGCGGGACCATCGTCTACACCGCCTCGGTCGACGCGCCGGTCACCGGCAGCCCGGTCGTGGTGACCTTGGCCAATGGTCAAAGCATCACCATCGCCGTAGGCCAAAGCTCCGGCACCGTCAACACGCCGGTCAGCAATGACGTCTATCAAGGCCACGCAGCGATCACCACTCAGATCACTGGGGTCAGCGGCGGCAGTTACGAGAATCTGGTAGCGAGCCAGAACACGGTCTCCACCGGCGTCACCGATGTCACTGACACCACCACCGTCACCCTGACCGCCACACCTTCGGTCGCCGAGGGCGGTACCATCGTTTACACCGCATCGGTCGACGCCCCAGTCACCGGCAGCCCAGTCGTGGTCACCCTGGCCAACGGCCAGAGCATCACCATTGCCGTCGGTCAGAGCTCCGGTACGGCTAACACGCCGGTAAGCAACGACGTGTACCAAGGCCATTCTGCTGTAACGACCCAAATCACTGGCGTGAGCGGCGGCAATTACGAGCACCTGATAGCGAACCAGAACACGGTGTCGACCGGCGTTACTGATGTCACCGACACCACCACCGTCACTCTGACCGCCACCCCTTCGGTCGCCGAAGGCGGCATCATCGTTTACACCGCCTCGGTCGACGCGCCGGTCACTGGCAACCCGGTCGTGGTCACCTTGGCCAACGGCCAATCCATCACCATCGCCGTCGGCCAGAGCTCCGGTACCGTCAACACGCAGGTCAGCAATGACGTCTACCAAGGGCACGCTGCCGTCACGACCAACATCACCAGCGTCAGCGGTGGCAATTACGAAAGTTTGGTGGCGAACCAGAGCCCGGTTTCCACCGGCGTCACCGATGTCACTGACACCACCACCGTCACCCTGATCGCCACCCCTTCGGTCGCCGAAGGCGGCATCATCGTTTACACCGCATCGGTCGACGCGCCGGTCACTGGTAACCCGGTCGTGGTCACCTTGGCCAATGGCCAATCCATCACCATCGCCGTCGGCCAGAGCTCAGGCACCGTCAACACCCCGGTCAGCAACGACGTTTACCAAGGCCACGCGGCAGTCACCACTCAAATCACTAGCGTGAGTGGTGGTAACTACGAGAATTTGGTCGCCAATAACGCCCCCGTAACTACAGGCGTTACCGACATAACCGACACCACCACCGTCACCCTGACTGCCACCCCTTCGGTCGCCGAAGGCGGGACCATCGTCTACACCGCATCGGTCGACGCGCCGGTCACCGGCAGCCCAGTCGTGGTCACCTTGGCCAACGGCCAGAGCATTACCATCGCTGTCGGCCAAAGCTCTGGCACGGTCAACACGCCGGTCAGCAATGACGTCTACCAAGGCCATGCAGCAGTCACGACCCAGATCACTGGGGTCAGCGGCGGCAGCTACGAGAATCTGATAGCGAACCAGAACACGGTGTCGACCGGCGTTACCGATGTCACCGACACCACCACCGTCACCCTGACCGCCACCCCATCGGTCACCGAGGGCGGCACCATCGTTTACACCGCATCGGTCGATGCGCCCGTCACCGGCAGCCCGGTCGTGGTCACCCTGGCCAACGGCCAATCCATCACCATCGCCGTCGGCCAGAGCTCCGGCACCGTCAACACGCCGGTCAGTAACGACGTCTATCAAGGCCACGCCGTCGTTACGACCCAGATCACTGGGGTCAGTGGCGGTAATTACGAGAGTTTGGTCGCCGATAACGCCCCCGTAACTACAGGCGTTACCGACATAACCGACACCACTACCGTCACCTTGACCGCCACTCCTTCGGTCGCCGAAGGCGGCACCATCGTCTACACCGCATCGGTCGATGCGCCCGTCACCGGCAGCCCGGTCGTGGTCACCCTGGCCAACGGCCAGAGCATCACCATCGCCGTCGGCCAAAGCTCTGGCACCGTCAACACGCCGGTCAGCAACGATGTGTACCAGGGCCATGCCGCCGTCACGACCCAGATCACTGGGGTGAGCGGTGGGAATTACGAAAGTCTGGTGGCAAACCAGAGCCTGGTATCTACGGGCGTTACCGACGTGACCGACACCACTACCGTGACCTTGACCGCCACACCTTCGGTCGCCGAAGGCGGTACCATCGTTTACACCGCATCGGTCGACGCTCCAGTCACTGGCAACCCGGTCGTGGTCACCTTGGCCAATGGTCAAAGCATCACCATCGCGGTCGGTCAGAGCTCAGGAACGGTCAACACTCCGGTCAGCAACGATGTGTATCAGGGCCATGCAGCCGTCACCACTCAAATTACTGGCGTGAGCGGCGGTAATTACGAGAGTCTGGTGGCAAACCAGAGTCCAGTCTCCACGGGCGTTACCGACGTCACCGACACCACCACCGTAACCCTGACTGCCACCCCTTCGGTCGCCGAGGGCGGTACCATCGTCTACACCGCATCGGTCGATGCGCCCGTCACCGGCAGCCCGGTCGTGGTCACCTTGGCCAACGGCCAGAGCATCACCATCGCTGTCGGCCAGAGCTCTGGAACCGTCAACACGCCGGTCAGCAATGACGTGTACCAGGGCCATGCAGCAGTCACGACCCAGATCACTGGCGTGAGCGGCGGTAACTACGAGAGTTTGGTGGCGAACCAGAGCCCGGTTTCCACCGGCGTCACCGATGTCACTGACACCACCACCGTCACCCTGACCGCCACACCGTCGGTCGCCGAAGGCGGCACCATCGTCTACACCGCATCGGTCGATGCGCCGGTCACCGGCAGCCCAGTCGTGGTCACCCTGGCCAACGGCCAGAGCATCACCATCGCCGTCGGTCAGAGCTCTGGAACCGTCAACACGCCGGTCAGCAACGACGTCTACCAAGGCCATGCCGCCGTCACTACCAACATCACCAGCGTCAGCGGTGGCAATTACGAAAGTTTGGTGGCGAACCAGAGCCCGGTTTCCACCGGCGTCACCGATGTCACTGACACCACCACCGTCACCCTGACCGCCACCCCTTCGGTCGCCGAAGGCGGCATCATCGTTTACACCGCATCGGTCGACGCCCCCGTCACTGGCAACCCGGTCGTGGTCACCTTGGCCAACGGCCAGAGCATCACCATTGCCGTCGGCCAAAGCTCGGGCACGGTCAACACGCCAGTCAGCAATGACGTCTACCAAGGCCATGCCGCCGTCACTACCAACATCACCGGCGTCAGCGGCGGCAATTACGAAAGTCTGGTAGCGAACCAAAACACGGTGTCGACCGGCGTTACTGATGTCACCGACACCACCACCGTCACCCTGACCGCCACACCGTCGGTCGCTGAAGGCGGCACCATCGTCTACACCGCATCGGTCGATGCACCTGTCACTGGCAACCCGGTCGTGGTCACCCTGGCCAACGGTCAAAGCATCACCATCGCCGTCGGCCAGAGCTCCGGCACCGTCAACACGCCGGTCAGCAATGACGTCTACCAAGGGCACGCTGCCGTCACGACCAACATCACCAGCGCCAGCGGCGGTAACTACGAGAGTTTGATCGCCAATGGCACTCCCGTGTCCACGGGCGTCACCGATGTAAACGACACCACCACCGTCACCCTGACCGCCACCCCTTCGGTCGCCGAAGGCGGCATCATCGTTTACACCGCATCGGTCGACGCGCCGGTCACTGGCAACCCGGTTGTGGTCACCTTGGCCAACGGACAGTCCATCACCATCGCTGTCGGCCAAAGCTCCGGCACCGTGAATACGCCGGTCAGCAACGACGTGTACCAAGGCCATGCTTCCGTAACGACCCAGATCACTGGGGTCAGCGGCGGCAACTACGAGCACCTGGTAGCGAACCAGAACACGGTGTCGACCGGCGTTACCGATGTCACCGACACCACCACCGTCACCCTCACCGCCACCCCTTCGGTCGCCGAAGGCGGCACCATCGTCTACACCGCCTCGGTCGACGCGCCCGTCACCGGCAGTCCCGTCGTGGTCGCCTTGGCCAACGGCCAGAGCATTACCATCGCTGTCGGCCAAAGCTCTGGCACGGTCAACACGCCGGTCAGCAATGACGTCTATCAAGGCCATGCAGCGGTCACGACCCAGATCACCGATGTCAGCGGCGGCAGCTACGAGAATCTGGTCGCCAATAACGCCTCCGTATCTACGGGCGTTACCGACATCACCGACACCACCACCGTCACCCTGACGGCCACGCCTTCCGTTGCCGAGGGCGGCACAATTGTCTATACCGCATCGGTCGACGCCCCCGTCACCGGCAGCCCAGTCGTGGTCACTCTGGCCAACGGCCAGAGCATCACCATCGCCGTCGGCCAAAGCTCCGGCACCGTGAATACGCCGGTCAGCAACGACGTGTACCAAGGCCATGCTGCCGTAACGACCCAGATAACTGGGGTCAGCGGCGGAAACTACGAGAATCTGGTCGCCAATAACGCCCCCGTATCCACGGGCGTTAGCGACGTCACCGACACCACCACCGTCACCCTCACCGCTACACCTTCGGTCGCCGAGGGCGGCACCATCGTCTACACCGCGTCGGTCGATGCGCCGGTCACCGGCAGCCCAGTCGTGGTCACTCTGGCCAACGGCCAGAGCATCACCATCGCCGTCGGCCAAAGCTCCGGCACCGTCAACACGCCGGTCAGCAATGACGTCTACCAAGGGCACGCTGCCGTTACGATCAACATCACCGGGGTCAGCGGCGGCAATTACGAAAACCTGGTGGCGAACCAGAGCCCGGTATCCACCGGCGTTACCGATGTCACCGACACCACCACCGTCACCCTGACCGCCACCCCATCGGTCGCCGAAGGCGGCACCATCGTCTACACCGCATCGGTCGACGCGCCAGTCACTGGCAGCCCCGTCGTGGTCACCTTGGCCAACGGCCAAAGCATCACCATCGCCGTCGGCCAAAGCTCTGGCACCGTCAACACGCCGGTCAGCAATGACGTCTACCAAGGCCATGCCGCCGTCACCACTCAAATCACTGGGGTCAGCGGTGGCAGCTACGAGAGTCTGGTCGCCAACAACGCCCCCGTATCCACGGGCGTTACCGACGTCACCGACACCACTACCGTAACCCTGACCGCCACGCCTTCGGTCGCTGAAGGCGGCACCATCGTTTACACCGCATCGGTCGACGCTCCAGTCACTGGCAGCCCTGTCGTGGTCACCTTGGCCAACGGCCAGTCCATCACCATTGCCGTCGGCCAAAGCTCTGGCACTGTGAATACGCCAGTCAGCAATGACGTCTACCAAGGCCATGCCGCCGTCACCACCCAAATTACTGGGGTCAGCGGCGGCAACTACGAAAGTCTGGTGGCGAACCAGAGCCCGGTTTCCACCGGCGTCACCGATGTGACCGACAATACGACGGTGACCCTGACCGCCACCCCATCGGTCGCCGAAGGCGGCACCATCATCTACACCGCGTCGGTCGATGCACCTGTCACCGGCAGCCCGGTGGTAGTTACCCTGGCCAACGGCCAAAGCATCACCATTGCCGTCGGCCAAAGCTCGGGCACGGTCAATACGCCGGTCAGTAACGACGTTTACCAAGGCCATGCCGCGGTTACCACCAGCATCACCGGCGTCAGCGGCGGCAGTTACGAGAATCTGGTCGCCAACCAGAGCCCGGTTTCAACAGGCGTCACCGATGTCCAGGACACCACCACGGTAAGCCTCAGCGCCACACCGTCCGTGGCCGAGGGCGGCAGCATCGTCTACACCGCGAGCCTGACCAATCCGGCGGGCACGCCGGTCACCGTAACGTTGAGCAACGGCCAGACCATCACCATCGCCGCCAACCAGACTTCCGGTAGCGTCACGGTCGCAGCGCCAGCAGACAACCCCTACCTGGATGCGGGCCAGGTGAGCGCCAAGATCACCAACGCCTCGGGCGGCAACTTCGAAAACCTGGCGATCAACAGCAGCGCGGCAGTGACCAACGTCACCGATACGGTCGATACCTCGACCGTGTCCCTGACCGCGACGCCATCGGTCGCCGAAGGCGCCAGCATCACCTACACCGCCAGTGTGACCGCGCCAGTCACCGGCAGCCCGGTCGTGGTGACCCTGGCCAACGGCCAGACCATCACCATCGCCGTTGGCCAGAGCTCAGGCACCGTCAGCACGCCGGTCAGCAACGACGTGTACCAAGGCCACGCTGCGATCACCAACAGCATCACCAACGTCAACGGTGGCAATTACGAGAACCTGGTCGCAAACAAAACTGCCGTCAGCACCAGCGTCACGGACGTCCAGGACACCACCACGGTAAGCCTCAGCGCCACACCGTCCGTGGCCGAGGGCGGCAGCATCGTCTACACCGCCACCCTGACCAACCCGGCAGGCACCCCGGTTACCGTCACACTGAGCAACGGCCAGACCATCACCATCGCCGCCAACCAGACCTCTGGTAGCGTCACTGTGGCCGCGCCAGGCGATGATCCGTACATCGACGCAGGCCAAGTCAGTGCACGCATCACCAATGCCTCGGGCGGCAACTTCGAAAACCTCGCGATCAACGGCACTGCGGCGGTGACCAACGTTACCGACACCGTCGACACCTCGACCGTATCCCTCACCGCGACCCCATCGGTCGCCGAAGGGGGCAACATCGTCTACACCGCCAGCGTGACCGCCCCGGTCACTGGCAGCCCTGTATTGGTGACATTGGCCAACGGCCAGACCATCACCATTGCGGTTGGCCAAAGCTCCGGTTCTGTCAGCACGCCGGTCAGCAATGACGTCTACCAAGGCCATGCACCGGTGAGCAACAGCATCACCAACGTCAGTGGCGGTAACTACGAGAATCTGGTCGCCAATTCGACCCAGGTCAGCACCAGCGTCACCGATACGCAGGACACCACCACCGTCACCCTGACCGCCACGCCTTCGGTCAACGAGGGTGGCACCATCGTCTACACCGCGTCGGTGGGGGCTCCGGTCACTGGCAGCCCGGTCGTGGTGGCATTGGCTAACGGTCAGAGCATCACCATCGCTGTCGGGCAAAGCTCCGGCACCGTCAGCACACCCGTCAGCAACGACGTCTACCAAGGCCATGCGGCGGTAACGACCCACATCACCAGCGTCAGCGGCGGCAACTACGAGAATCTGGTGGCCAACCAGAGCCCGGTCTCCACCGGCGTGAGCGATGTCCAGGACACCACCACGGTCAGCCTCAGCGCCACACCGTCCGTGGCCGAGGGCGGCAGTATCGTCTACACCGCGACCCTGACCAACCCAGCCGGCACACCGGTTACCGTCACGCTGAGCAACGGCCAGACCATCACTATCGGCGCCAACCAGACCTCCGGTACCGTCACGGTCGCAGCGCCAGCTGATAACCCCTACCTCGATGCGGGCCAGGTAAGTGCCAAGATCACCAACGCCTCGGGCGGTAACTTCGAGAACCTGGCGATCAACAGTGCGCCCGCGGTGACCAACGTCAGCGACACCGTCGATACCTCGACCGTGTCCCTCACCGCCACCCCATCCGTCGCCGAAGGCGCCAGCATCGTCTACACCGCCAGCGTGACCGCGCCGGTCACTGGCAACCCGGTCGTGGTCACCCTGACCAACGGCCAGACCATCACCATCGCCGTCGGGCAAAGCTCTGGCACGGTCAGCACACCCGTGGCCAACGACGTGTATCAGGGCAACCCTGCCGTCACCAACAGCATTTCCAACGTCAGCGGCGGCAACTACGAAAACCTGGTCGCCAACAAGACCGCCGTCACCACCACGATCACCGATGTCCAGGACACCACCACCGTGTCGCTGTCGGCGACACCGACCGTGGCCGAAGGCGGCAGCATCATCTACACCGCCACCCTGACCAACCCGGCCGGCACGCCAGTCACCGTCACCCTGAGCAACGGCCAGACCATCACCATCGCCGCCAACCAGACCTCTGGCAGCGTCACCGTGGCGGCGCCCGGCGATGATCCGTACATCGATGCCGGCCCGGTCAGCGCCATCATCACCAGGGCCACCGGGGGCAACTTCGAAAACCTGGCGGTCAACGGCAGCGCGGCCGTGACCAACGTCACCGACACCATCAACACTTCGACCGTGTCCCTGACCGCCACCCCGTCGGTGGTCGAGGCGGGCAACATCATCTACACCGCGAGCGTCACAGCGCCCGTGACGGGGACGCCGGTGGTGGTCACCCTGGCCAACGGCCAGACCATTACCATTGCCGTCGGCCAGAGCGCCGGCAGCGTCAGCACGCCGGTCAGCAACGACGTTTACCAGGGCCACGCCGCGGTCACCAACAGCATCTCCAACGTCAGCGGCGGCAACTACGAGAACCTGGTCGCCAACAAAACGACCGTCAGCACCAGCGTCACTGACCTGCAAGACACCACCACGGTCACCCTCAGCGCCACCCCGACCGTCGCCGAGGGCGGCCAGATCACGTATACCGCAACCCTCACCAACCCGGCCGGCACGCCGGTCACGGTGACCCTGAGCAACGGCCAGACCATCACCATCGGCGCCAACCAGAGCGCCGGCAGTGTCACCGTGGCGGCGCCCGCCGACAGCCCGTACATCGATGCCAGCACGGTCAGCGCAACCATCACGACGGCCACTGGCGGCAATTTCGAGAACCTGGCAGTGGTCAGCACGCCGGCGACCACGGCGGTCACCGATACCCTCACCACCACCACGCTCGGTATCAGCGGCACCGCCGCAGTGGTCGAAGGCGGCACGGCCAGCTACACCCTGACCCTGAGCAACACGGCACAAACCGACGTCACGGTGAAGCTGAGCTACTCCGGCACCGCCAGCAACGGCGCCGACTACACCGGGGTCGCCACGGCCGTGATCAAGGCCGGCAGCAGCCAGGCGACCTTCAGCATCCCGACCCTCAAGGACAACGTCACCGAGGGCACCGAGCAGTTCACGGTGAAGATCGACTCGGCCACCGGTGGCAACTTCGAGGGGCTGGTGGTCAGCAGTGCAGCGGGCAGCGCCACGACGCAGATCTTCGAGCCTGCGCCGGTCCTCGACCTGGACGCCAACGACTCGAGCGGCAAGACCGGCGCAGACTTCGTCACCACCTACACCGAGAACCAGGTCGGCGTCTCGATCGGTGATATCGACGTGTCGATCACCGACTTCGACAGCACCCAACTGACCGGCGCGACCGTTACCCTCACCAACCGCCAGCCAGGCGACGCGCTGAACCTGGGCAATAGCGTCAACGGTATTACCCTCAACGCCAACAGCACCGACGGCAAAGTGGTCCTGACCCTGAGCGGCAGCGCCTCGCTGGCCGATTACATGCAAGCGATCAAGAACATCAGCTTCACCAGCAGCAGCGAAGACCCGAGCACCACGCCACGGATCATCACGGTGACGGTGACCGACGGGGTCAACACGTCCAACACCGCGACCACCACGGTCAATGTCGTCTCGGTCAACGATGCGCCGGTGTCCAGCGGTGGTGCCGTGACCGGTACCGAAGACACCGAGCTGGTGCTGGGTTGGAGCAACTTCAATGTCAGCGATGTCGACAGCAGCCTGTCGAGCCTGGGGGTGACCATCACCAAGCTGCCCGATCTTGGCACCCTGAAGTTCAACAACGGCACGGCCTGGGTCAATGTCAGCGTCAACCAGACCATCAGCCAGGCCGACATCGCCGCCGGCAAGCTCAAGTTCGTGCCGCTGGCCAACCAGTCGGGCGCGGATGGCTACGGCGGCAGCGGGGTCGGCAACAAGCAGGCCGACTACGCCCAGATCAACTTCAAGCCCACCGACGGCGTGACCCCGGGCAGCGAAACCACCCTCAAGGTCGACATCACGCCGGTGGCCGACAAGCCGACCCTGAGTATCGCCAGCAACACCGTCAGCTCGCTGAGCCTGACCAAGGAAACCTGGACCAGCCTCACCGGCCTGGGCACCAACGGCAACGGCGTCACCGGCGACGCGTTGAAGACGGTGTTCGCCAACTCTGGCACCGCCAACAGCAGCCAGACCATCACCAACGTGCAGTCCGATGCCACCGTCGCCGGCGGCTCAGGCTCGAAGACCTCGGGGCTGATCTACCTCGAGGCCGGCAAGACCTACACCTTTAGCGGCAGTGCCGACGACAGCCTGCTGGTGGCGATCGGCGGCAAGAGCGTGGTCACCTCCACCTGGGGGACCAACAGCGGCGCGGTGGCGGGCAGCTTCACGCCGACCGTCAGCGGCTACTACACCCTGGAGATCTACCACGCCAACCAGTCCGGCCCGGGCAGCTACGACGTCAACGTCAAGATCGGCAGCGGCGCGGTGACCGACCTCAATAGCGCCAGCATCCCGATGTACCCCAACCTCACCGAGCTGGCGAACGCGGGGGTCAGCGTCTCCGACCTGCATGGCAGCAACGGCCAGGGCTACTACGATGGCTTCAAGCTCAACGAGGGGCCGGAGAACGGTACCGTCAAGCTGGTCGGGATCAGTTCCAGCCTGACCGACAGCGACGGCTCGGAGACCTTGAGCGTCAAGCTCAGCGGGATCCCGGCGGGCTCGGTGGTCAGCGACAACGCCGGCCACAGCATCACCGTGGGCGCCACCGCAGTGGATGTCAGCGGCTGGAACCTCGGCAGCCTGGCGATCAAGCCCCCGGCCTACTATGCCGGCCAGTTCGACGTGAAAGTCAGCTCGACCTCCAGCGAAAGCGTCGGCGGCAGCACAGCGCTCAACGAAAGCACGCTGAAGGTCACGGTGTACCCCGAGACCTACACCACCAGCAACCTCGGCATGGAGGCCAACACCACCACAGGCACCATCAGCAATGACCTGATCATCGCCGACACCAGCGGCCTGCACGTGGTGGCCGGCAAGGACTACAACCTCGCCTTCATCATCGATACCTCGGGCAGCATGGGCGCGGCCGGTGTCGACGCGGCGAAAAAATCCATGGAGTCGGTGTTCACCACCCTGGCGGCGAGCATCAAGGGCGCAACCACCGGTACCGTCAACGTGCTGCTGGTGGACTTTGCCAGCCAGGTCAAGAGCACGGTCTCGGTGCAGCTCAACGACGCCGGTCTGCAGACCTTGATCAATGCCCTGAAAACGCTCAGCGCCGAGGGCGGGACCAACTACGAGGATGCCTTCAAGACCACCGCCAACTGGTTCCAGAACCTCAAGAATGCCGGCAGCACCGGCAGCAACCAGACCTTCTTCGTCACCGACGGCCAGCCGACCTTCTACCAGACCGGCGAGCAGACCAACCCCAACCTGGCCAACAGCAGCGTCAAGCTGGACACCTTCCTCACGACCATCAACTACAAGGCGGGCGATACGGTCACCAACTACCAGCTCGACACCAGCAACCGGGTGTCGATCGACAGCACCGGCAAGCTGACGGCCGAAACCCGCAGCTTCGACCTGTTCAGCCTGGGCTACAAGTGGACCGCCGTCACCACCGGCACGGTGCGCGCCGAGGGTAATGGGGGTTACGAGCTGTCGACCCGCGCCGGCACCGGCAGCTCGACCAGCGACGCGACCCTGAGCAACTCGACCTCCAGCTTCGCGATTCTCGCGGCGCTCTCGGCGGTCGAGGCGATCGGCCTCAACAATGACGTCAAGGCTGAAGACCTCAGGGGCTTCGACTCGGACAAGACACCGCAGGTCAACGTCGACCCGAGCAAGCTGGCGGACGCCATCCTCGGCCACAGCGAGCTCGCCTCGGGGGCCGACAAGATCGACGGCAGCGATGGCCACGACATCATCTTCGGCGACCTGGTGCAGTACGACTCGATCCCCGGCACGGGTGTCGAGGCGATCCAGGCCTTTGTCGCCATCAAGCTGGGGCTCGATGCCGGCGACGTGGACGCCAAGACCCTGCACAAGTACGTCTCCGAGCATTACACCGAGTTCGATATCTCGCGCACCGCCGACGGCGCCGACACCCTGATGGGTGGCGCCGGCAACGACATCATCTTCGGCCAGGGCGGCAACGACTACATCGACGGGGGCACGGGCAACGACATCCTGCTGGGCGGCACCGGCAACGATATCCTGGTCGGTGGCGACGGCAATGACGTGCTGTTCGGCGGCGCCGGCAGCGACACGCTGATTGGCGGCAAGGGCAGCGATATTCTCACCGGCGGCGCGGGTGCCGATACGTTCGTGTGGAAAGCCGGCGACCTGGGCAGCGATGTGATCAAGGACTTCAAGCCGGCCGACGGTGATCGCCTCGACCTCAGCGACCTGCTGCAGGCAGAAAAAGGCACCACCATCGACAATTACCTGAAAATCACCACCGTGGGCGGCGAGTCGACGTTGCAGATCAGCACCGAGGGCAAGCTGAATGCGGCGGGTGGCCTGGCCAACGTGGATGTGTCGATCAAGCTCGAGGGGGTCAACTGGTCCAACACCACGATCAATTCGTTGATCAGCGGTGCAGACCCGACCATCAAGATCGACAACTCCAACACCTGAAGGGGCTGCAGCCGGTCAGGCGGCGCTGGGCGCTGCCGACCGGCATCTACACTGAATAGTGGCCATGCTGCCGAGCATCTGAAACCTACCAATGGAATGAGGGAGGACGCCATGTTCTACGTGCAACGCGACATCGACGGCCAGTTGCTGAGGGTTGAAGCCGCCCCGTATGAGCACTACACGGAGATGCTCCCGGCCGACCACGCGCAGATCCAGGAGTGGTTTTCCGACGTGGTGGTGGAAAACAGCCTCAAGCAGCTCAAGCAGAGTGACCTGGACATGATCCGGGTGCTCGAGGACCTGATCGAGGTGCTCACCAGCAAGGGCGTGTTCAGCATCACCGACTTGCCGATGGGGGCGCAGTCCAAGCTGCTCAGCCGCTCAACCGCGCGTAAGGCATTGGGCAGCTTGAACAACCTGATCGAGGAGGACGAGGGTGGCGGGTTGATCTGAGGCGGGCCTGCGCAAGGGCCGCAATGCGGCCCCGAGGTTCAACGCCAAGGTGCAGGCTGGCCTACCAGCTGACCCTGAATCCCCTGCACGCCCATCTCGCGCAGCACGCGCAATTCGCCTTCGGTCTCGACCCGCTCGGCAATCAGCGGCAAGTCGATGCTGTGCGCGGCGCGTTGCACCGCCTCGATGAACAGCCGCTTGTGCTGTTCCAGGTCGATGCTGCGGATATAACCGCCATCGATCTTCAGGTAGGCCAGGCCCAGGTGCGCCAGGTTGCCGATCATGCTGAAACGCCCACCAAAGCGCTGCAACCCGAGGCCAAAGCCCAGGCCATGCAGACGCCGGGTCAGCTGTTCGAGCACCGGTTGCTCTGGCAACTGCTCCTCACCGATCTCGAAGGTCAACCGCGTACCCAGCGCGCGGTGATGGCTGAGCAGGTCGAAGACTCGCTGCAGCGCCTTAGGGTCAGCCAGGGTCGGCGCCGACAGGTTCAGCGCCAGCGACTCACGGTGCCCCGGCAGGTGCTTGAGGACCTTTTCCAGCACCAGCAGGTCCAGCCGTGCCATCCAGCCAAACCGCTCCAGCCACGGCAGGAAGCGCCCGGCGGCCAAGGCTTCGCCATGCTCGTCATACAGCCGCGAGATGACCTTGTAGTGGAGAATCCGCTCGGGCGCCTGGCTGTCCACCACCGGCTGGAAGAACAGCTCGAACTGGCCCTTTTCGAGCGCTTGGTCGAGCCGCGCATGCCAGGCGTGATGACTGTCGGCAGCCTGCGCCGCAACGCCTTGCTCCAGGCACACCCAGCTCGGCTCGGGTTGGCTTTCGGCACGGGCCAGGGCCTCATCGGCCAACTTCAGCAGGGCCTGTGGCGCGTCCCCTGGGTTGTACGGCGCCAAGCCGATGCAGGCCACCGGGGCGACATCCGTGGCACCGGTCTCATGCAGGCTGCGCAAGGTGGCTTCCAGCGCCTGGGCCAGCTGCACGGCCTCCTGGTGGACCATGCCCGGCGCCAGCACGGCAAACTCGCCACCGCGGCTGCGGGTGATCAGGTCGTTGGTCTGCGGGAAGCTCGCGCAGGTGCGGCGCAACTGCTCGCCCACGGCCTGCAGCAACTGGTCGGTGCGCTGGCCGCCCATGCGCGCGTTGAGCCCCGCCAGGTCCATGACCCGCAGCAACAGCAGGTAACCGGAACGCGCTTCCTCCAGATTGCTGACCCGGGCCGCCAGCTGCATTTCGAAGTAACGCCGGTTGGCCAGCCCGGTGAGGCTGTCCTGGTAGGACTCGGTCCGCAGCTTCTCGCTGCGCTCAGCCTGCTCGGAGAACAGCGCCTTGAGCTTTTCGACCATCTGGTTCATCGCCTGCACCACCCGGCGCAGCTCCGGCGTGCGCGGCAGCTCGGGCAGGCTGAGGAACTCTCGGCGGGCAATCGCGTACGACTGCTCGACCATGTAGTCCAACGGGCGCAACTGCCGGCGCAGCAGCAGTGCGCCTAGCACCGCGCTGACCGCGCCGCACAACAGCAGCCAGCCGAGGCTGCCGAGGGCGCTCTGCCAGAGCTTGGCCAGGGCGAACATCGGGTGGCTGATCACCTCGACCCGCGCCGCCTGCTGCCAGCCACGGCTGACGATCGCATCGCCGCCGGCGGCCTCGAGGCCGATCATGCGGACGAACCACTCCGGTACCCCGCCGCGGTCTGGCTCGGCGTGGCGTTCGACCAGCAAGGCATTGGAGCCCAGGTCGACGACCTTGATGCTCGAGTAGTAGCCACTGTCGAAGATCGAGCTGACCATCAGCTCGACCATCGCCGGGTCGTCGATATTCGGCGTCAGCGACAACGCCAAGGCAGTTGCTGCATCCTGAGCATGCGAGCGCAGTTGGTTGACGTACTGGCTGCGCGAGCTTTCCAGGCTGACCATGAAGCTGCCGCTGAAGGCAACGACCAGGAACAGGCAAATAGCCAGCAGCAATTGTTTGAACAGTGACATCTGTGCTCCTTCAGTAAACCGGCTCGGCCGGGAACCCTTCGGCCTGCATTTTCTTCAGCAAATCCTGCCAGCGCGACAGGCGCTTGGTGTCGCCGACCTTCTTGTTGCCTGCCGCCCCGGTCAGCCACAGACCCTCACCATTGAAGGAATACACCGGCAACAGGTCGGTCCGCTGGCTGGCCGGCTTGATCGCGTCCATCAAGCTGTCGAGCACCAGGGGTTGTGCCTGCGGATTTGCATAATAGGTCAGGACCATGTGCGCGCGGTTCTGGCGCAGGGCCTTTACGTAGGTAATACGCAGTTTTTCACTGGCGATGCCCATGCGCCGCAAGCTGAAATACTTGGCGATGGCGTAGTCTTCGCAGTCGCCGGCGCCTTTGATCAACGACTGGATGGGCGTGGCCCAGTAATCCACTTCGTGCCACAGGTCGATGTCTTCCATGTAACGCAGTTGCTGGTTGAAGAACCGGTTGACCACCTGCAGCCGCTCCAGCTCACTGCCTTGCTGCTGTGTGGCCAGCAGGTTCTGCCAGGCATCGATACGCGCGCGTCCTGGCCCCAGTGGCCCGTACAGGGTCTGCGCACGCTGGCTGATCTGGGAAAAATCCCAATCCGCGCGCAAGCCACCGAGCAGCAGGCAGCCCAGCAACGCAGCACAGCCGAGCCGACCCAGGGCGACTCTGAGCATCCAAGGTATCGCCACTGCGAAGACCTGTTCAGACCAATCGAAAGCCGCGATGGTGCGGCCTGTGGCGGGAAAAGACAATGGCACCTTACAATCATTGCGCCACTGTCGAGGCCCCCGTCATTGCGGTGCTCGGGCGCGTGTTCCGCTTCCCCTGGTGACGGACTTCATTCACCATAGCTGGAGTTGCCCTGCAGGCGCCTGATGACTGTTCATCGCCTGGGTTTGACACCGTTCAAGCCGAACCCTAATTTCATTGGATCCAATATCGCCCGTTGTTGAGGCTGACGCCGAGTGCCCGAGAAAATCAAACTGTTGACCGCCGTACTCGGCACTGAGCAAGTGCCGCCGCACCTGGCACGCAGTGTTATCGAAGAGCGCCTGCGTGGCGCGATCATCGATGGCCGCCTGCCGCCGGGCACGGCCTTGCGCCAGCAAGAACTCGCCAGCCTGTTCGGCGTCAGCCGCATGCCGGTACGCGAGGCTTTGCGCCAGCTCGAAGCACAGGGGTTGCTGCAGGTGGTCATGCACAAGGGCGCGGTGGTTGCGCCGCTGATCGGTGAGGACGCCGTCGACACCTATGCGTTGCGGGTACTGCTCGAGTCCGAAGCGCTGCGCCAGTCGATCCCCCTGCTCGACGCCGAAGACATTGCCCGCGCGCGTGGTTTTATCCAGCAACTGGAAAACGAAACCCGCCACGCCGAGCTCGGCCGGCTCAACCGGTTGTTCCACATGAGCCTGTACGCCAAAGCACAGAACCAGAAACTGCTGCGCCTGATCGAGAACGAGCTCAACGAAGAGGAGCGCTTCCTGCGCTTCCACCTGTCGTCGATGGGCTTGGGCAAACTGACCCAGGACGATCACCACGCCCTGGTCGATGCGGCCAGCGACAAACAGGTGGAGCAAGCGGTCAAGGTCCTCGAAGAGCACCTCAACAACGGCGCCCGGACCATCCGCAAATACCTGGATAGCCAGTCGGCCGTGTGAGATCGACGTCAGCCATCGGAGTTGCAAAATCCCGCCAGCCCGCAAACAATGAGACTAATTATCATTCATTGACTCGCGGCGCACTCCATGCCTCCTCACGACTCCGTGCACACGCTCTACAGCGACCACCACGGCTGGCTGCACGCTTGGCTGCGCAGCAAGCTGGGCAATGCCGCCGATGCCGCTGACCTGGCCCACGACACCTTCGTGCGCCTGCTGCAGCGCCGCGAACCGCTCGAGCTGATTACCCCACGGGCATTTTTACGCACGGTCGCGCGTGGCCTGGTCATCGACCATTGGCGCCGCGAAGAGCTGGCCCGCGCCTACCTCGAAGCCCTGGCACACCTGCCAGAGGCGCAAGCGCCGTCGGCGGAGACCCGCGAACTGCTGCTCGAACTGCTCGAACGCATCGCGCGCATGCTCGACGGCCTCAAGCCCAAGGTCCGCCGCGCCTTTCTGCTGGCCCAGTGCGAAGGCCTGAGCCACAAGGCGATCGCCGAACAGATGGGCATCTCCCTGCGCTCGGTCGAACGCTACATCGCCGACGCGCTGTACCACTGCTACCTGCTGCGCTACGCGGACGAGTGCTGAACGATGAGCGTTGCCCTCCCTTCACCCAAGGTGGTCAAGCAGGCGATCCAGTGGATGCTCAGGCTGCGCGAAGGCGGCCATAACCCGACGCTGCAACAGCAGTGCGAACAATGGCGCGACGCCCACCACGAGCATGAGCTGGCCTGGCAGCGGGTGATCAGCCTGCACCAGGACCTGAACCTGCGCGCCGTGCCAGGCGCCGGGCTGGCCTTGCAGGCGCTGGAAACCAGCGAGCGACGCCTGCACCGGCGCCAAGCCTTGAAACTGCTGAGCGGGATTGCCCTGGCGGGTTCGGCTGCGTGGCTGGGCAAGGACCTGCAGGTGCTCGATGACTGGACGTCCGACTACGCCACGGGTACCGGCGAGCGCCGCAGTTTCCCGTTGCCGGACGGCTCGCTGCTGCAACTCAATACGCGCAGTGCGGCAGACCTGGCCTTCGATGACCGCCAGCGCCTGATCCGCCTCAAGCACGGCGAGCTGATGCTCACCTGCAGCGCCGGCCAGGCGCAGGGCAGGCCTCTGCTGGTGCAAACACAGGACGCCTTGCTGGAGGGCTTCGACGGACGCTTCGTGGTGCGCCAGGACAGCGATTGCACGCGGGTCAGTGTCAGCCACGGCAAGGTCGCCATCCACCGTCCGGGCAACGGCCCGCTGCAGTGGATCAGCAGCGGCCAGCAGTGGCGCCTGGACGGCCAGGGTGCGCACCTGATGACGCATGAGGACATGGACGCGGGTGCGTGGGCTGAGGGGCTGATCGTCACCCGTGACATGCGTCTCGCGGACTTCATTGCCGAGGTGGGCCGCTATCGCCCTGGCTATCTGGGCTGCAGCGAGGAGATCGCCGAGCTGCGTCTGTCGGGGGTGTTCCGCCTGGCGGACACAGACAAGCTACTGGCATTGCTGCCGCAGACCCTGCCCATCAGGCTTCGCCAGCACACGCGCTGGTGGGTGCGCCTGGAGCGGCTGGCCTGAGTAGCCCTGTTCAAGGAATTTTTGGCGGGAACGGGCCGTGAGTCCGGCTAGGACAGTAAGCGAACCCTTCTGCCCTCAACCATCTCACGGACCTCTCATGCGCACCGCCCTACCCTTGTCACGCGCTCCCCACGCGAATGATTTTCGACCTGTCTTGAATTCAACCCGCCTGCGCAAGGCGGTACGCGCCGCACTGTTCGGTACCGCTCTGGGCATCAGTGGCGTGTCGCCACTGGCCATGGCCGCAGAGCCCGCTGCCGCCACCCAGCAGTTCGCCATCCCTGCGGGCAACCTCGACGCGGTGCTCAACCAGTTCGCCCGCCAGGCCGGGATCACCCTGTCGAGCACACCGCAGCTCACCGCTGAGCGGCAATCGCCTGGCCTGCAGGGCCACTACTCCATCAACCAGGCGCTGCGTCAACTGCTCAATGGCACGGGCCTGGAGGCACTCAGCGAGGACGGCGGCAACTATGTGCTGCGCGCCCAGCCCGAGGGTGCCGGGTTGGCCCTGCCGAGCACCGATGTGCGCGGCTTCGCCCTGGGCAACGCACTGGGCAGCATGGAGGGCTACAACGCCACCCATAGCCAGATCGCGACCAAGACCAGTACACCGATCCTGGAAACCACGCAGTCGGTCTCGGTCGTCACGCGTCAGCAGATGGACGACCAGGGCTCGCAGACCGTGGCCCAGGCCATGCGCTACACCCCAGGCGTGCTGACCAACCCCTATGGCGCCACCCACCGCTACGACTACGTGGCCATGCGCGGCTTCAACGACGGCTCGGTGGACAACATCTACGTCGACGGCCTGAAGTCGATGGGCGACAACGGCACCTACAGCACCATGCAGGTCGACCCGTACTTCCTCGAGCGCATCGACATCCTCAAGGGCCCCTCCTCGGTGCTGTACGGGCGCAGTTCGCCAGGTGGCCTGGTGGCCCTGACCACCAAGAAGCCGACCTTCGACCCGTACCACCAGGTCCAGGCCACGGTCGGCACCCAAGGGCAGCGCGGGATGGGCTTCGACTTCAGCGGGCCGCTGGATGACGACAAGCGTATTGCCTATCGCCTGACCGGCCTGGCAGACGCCTCCGACACTCAGTTCGACCACAACAAGGAAGAGCGCTACGCCATCGCCCCGGCCGTCAGCATCGACTTCAGCGAAGACACCTCGCTGACCCTGCAGGCCTACCTGCAGAAAGACCCCAATGGGGGCTACCACGGCGCCCTGCCCTCCGACGGCGCCTTGCACCCGCGCAACGGCCAGCGCCTGTCCGATCACTTCTTCGAGGGTGAGCGTAGCGACAACTACGAGCGCACCCAGCAGTCCTTCAGCTACCAGCTGGAGCACCGTTTCAACGACGTCTTCACCGCACGCCAGAACTTCCGTTACCAGGATTCTGATGTGTCGATGGACCAGGTCTACTTTGCCGGCTGGGCGGATGCCGACAGCAACCTGATGAACCGCGCGTATACCGGCGGCGACGAGCGTCTGCATTCGTTCATCATCGACAATATGCTGCAGGCCGAATTCTTTACCGGGTCGGCCAAGCACACACTGCTGCTGGGCACTGACTACCAGCGGCGCAAGGCCGACGTGTCGTGGCGTTATGGCTCGGTCGACGGCCTCGATGCCGGCAACCCGCAATACGGCAACGGCAACCTTCAGGTCCTCGGCGAAAACAACTACCTGCGTCGCTTGCAGCAGACCGGCATCTATTTGCAGGACCTGGTCGAACTCGACCAATGGCGCTTCTCGCTGGGGCTGCGACAAGACTGGGTCAAGGTCTCTGAAGAGAACCGTGACAGCGACACCCGCGTCAGCGACGACCGCTCGAGCTTCACCACCCGTGCCGGTGTGCTGTACCTGTTCGAGAACGGCATCGCGCCCTACGTGAGCTACTCCGAATCGTTCAACCCGAACACCGTGTCGGACCAGGACGGCCGCCCACTCGCACCGACCGAGGGCACTCAGTGGGAAGCGGGCATCAAGTACCAGCCGCCGGGCACTGACAACCTGTTCACCGCCTCGGTGTTCCGCATCGAGCAGGAGAACCTGGCGTCCAAGCAACCGAACGAAGAGTTCTACCGTGCCGTCGGTGAAGTGCGCTCGCAGGGCCTGGAGCTCGAAGCCCACGTGCAGGTGACCGACAACCTCAAGCTGCTGGGTGGCTACACCTTCACCGACATCGAATACGCCAAGTCGATGCCGAGCCTGGCCTCGCCTGGGCGGGATAACCAAGGCAACTCGCCGACCCAGGCACCCAAGCAGATGGTCTCGCTGTGGGCTGACTACAACGTCCGCCAGGGCGCGCTGGATGGCCTGCGGCTGGGCGGTGGCGTGCGCTATGTGGGGTACAGCTGGGTCGATGCGGAAAACAGCATGAAGGTGCCCGCCTACACCCTGTTCGACGCCTCTATCGGCTATGACCTGGGCAAGGTCGGGCTCAAGGGCGTGGATCTGCGCCTGAACGCCAATAACCTGACCAATGAAAGCTACATCGCCTCCTGTGCCAGCCTGAGCTATTGCTACATGGGTGAGGAGCGCAATGTGAGCGCTACGGTGAGTTACCAGTTCTGAGGTTGAGAGCTGAAACTGAAAAGGCCCGCACCTGATGCCAGGTGCGGGCCTTTTTCATGTACCGGAAAAGACAAAGGCCCTGTCCGCGTTGCGGACAGGGCCTTTGGAATTGAATCTTGACGATGACCTACTCTCACATGGGGAGACCCCACACTACCATCGGCGATGCATCGTTTCACTGCTGAGTTCGGGATGGGATCAGGTGGTTCCAATGCTCTATGGTCGTCAAGAAATTCTGTGTGCCGAACCGTCTGACAGACGCTTCAGCGAAACTTGAGTCTCTATACTTAAAGACAAAACCCCTACCTGCTCGCGCAGATAGGGGTTTTGCGAAATGAATCTTGACGATGACCTACTCTCACATGGGGAGACCCCACACTACCATCGGCGATGCATCGTTTCACTACTGAGTTCGGGATGGGATCAGGTGGTTCCAATGCTCTATTGTCGTCAAGAAATTCTGTTACCAGAACGTCCTGTTGGACACTCCAGCGAATTCGGATATGCGATATTTGTGATGTTACGAATCTTCGGTTCTTTCGTCTTCACCACCGCAATCTGGCTTTCGCTCAAATTGCTTGGGTGTTATATGGTCAAGCCTCACGGGCAATTAGTATTGGTTAGCTCAACGCCTCACAGCGCTTACACACCCAACCTATCAACGTCGTAGTCTTCGACGGCCCTTCAGGGGATTCTAGATCCCAGTGAGATCTCATCTTGAGGCAAGTTTCCCGCTTAGATGCTTTCAGCGGTTATCTCTTCCGAACATAGCTACCCGGCAATGCCACTGGCGTGACAACCGGAACACCAGAGGTTCGTCCACTCCGGTCCTCTCGTACTAGGAGCAGCCCCTCTCAAATCTCAAACGTCCACGGCAGATAGGGACCGAACTGTCTCACGACGTTCTAAACCCAGCTCGCGTACCACTTTAAATGGCGAACAGCCATACCCTTGGGACCGGCTTCAGCCCCAGGATGTGATGAGCCGACATCGAGGTGCCAAACACCGCCGTCGATATGAACTCTTGGGCGGTATCAGCCTGTTATCCCCGGAGTACCTTTTATCCGTTGAGCGATGGCCCTTCCATACAGAACCACCGGATCACTAAGACCTACTTTCGTACCTGCTCGACGTGTGGGTCTCGCAGTCAAGCGCGCTTTTGCCTTTATACTCTACGACCGATTTCCGACCGGTCTGAGCGAACCTTCTTACTCCTCCGTTACTTTTTGGGAGTAGACAGCCCCAGTGCCATCACCCACCATTCACTGTCCT
>NZ_UNOZ01000011.1 GCF_900536025.1 Pseudomonas reidholzensis | reverse complement strand
GACCGCGCCGGACGGGCCTTCCTGGCCCGCGGCGCTTGCCGGCCATCCATGGCCGTCACCTCACTCCGCAAGACCTCCGTTCGGCCTCCTGAAGTCGCGGTAGATCAAGATCACAAGCCAGATCAAAGGCCAGATCAAGGTCCAGATCAAGGGCCAGGGCAACGGCTGGCGAATCGCTGCGCTCTCGCTTGTTTATAAGGGCGGTACAGCGCGTCAGCGCCAGAATGTGCATTGGCAGTCCCGGCCCTATCGCGGGCAAGCCCGCTCCTACAGGTCGGCGCGGTCCTTGTAGGAGCGGGCTTGCCCGCGATGAGGCCCGAATATCCACCACTCATGCCACTATCGAAGATAACGCCAGCCCAGGCGCCACCCCTAACTTGGCGACCTCAGGAGGCCGAACGGAGGTCTTGCGGAGCGGGGTGACGGCCAGGAAGGCCGGCAAGGGCTGGGGGCCAGGAAGGCCCCTACAGCCCGGTCCACGCGGGAGCAAGGCCGGAGTGAGGGAACCCGCAGCGCAGCGGAGGGCCGTATGTGGGAGCCAGCGGTTTTTGGTTACTTTTTTCCAAGAAAAAAAGTGACCCGCCGTAAGGGCGGAAGGGGCCATCAGCGCCACCACATCAACCGGATAAGCTCGATCATACAAACACCCACAACCCGCAAAGAACCAAAAAAAAGCCCCGACATCACTGCCGGGGCTTCTTCATTTCAGCTCACGAGCCTCAGGCCGGCACCACCGCCGCCTGTCCGCTCATGGCCAGATCCACCAGCTCACGGTTAGCCACCGCATACATCGCGTAATCAGTCCCGGTGGCATTGCGCAGGTCGTCCAGCATCGCGCGCCAGCGCTCGACCATCACCCGGTGCTGCTCAGCCCACAACGCCACACGCGCATCCATGTCCTCCGGCGCATCGGCCATCTGCAACACGGAAATGGTGATCGCACGCTGCTGCAGGTCGATGTCGTCGCGGAACGCTTCGCGGGCCAGGGCCTGCCAGTTGTTCTCCACCGGCAGGTTGCTGATCTCCTGCAGATACCACGTCAGGTCCAGGGCACTGCCGACGGCAAAGAACGCCTTGGCCACCTGCGCCGGATCGTGGCCGGTGACGTCCGAGGCCTCGATGATCGGCAACAGCGTGTACAGGTGCGTGGTGCCTGCGACCATGCGCGCCAGCAACTCCGGTACACCCGCCTGGACGAAGCCCTGGTAGCGCACCTGCCAACGCTCGCGAGTCGGCCCTTCGAGCAGCTCGTCGAGCTTGAGCCCCAACTGGGCGATCTTCGGCCCGAAGTGCGCAGCGTCACGCCCAGCGTCTTGCTCGTTGCGACGGCTGCGCAGGAACCAGCGCGTAGCCCGGCGGCCCAGGCGCATCAGCTCGTCCATCAGGGTCAGCTGGATTTCCGCCGGGACCTGATAGTCCAAGGCTTCGATCTGGCGGAACCAGTGCGGCAGGTGGAAGATGTCACGCACGATCACGTACGCCCCAGCGACGTTGGCCGGGCTCATGCCCGTGGACTCCTTCAGGCGCTGGACGAAGGTGATGCCCATGTTGTTGACCAGATCGTTGGCGATCTGCGTGCTGACGATCTCGCGCTTCAGGCGGTGCCGGCGCATGGCCTCGGAGAACTGGCTGAGCAGCGACGGCGGGAACGCAGTCTCCATGTCGCGGGTCAGGTAGTCGTCGTCCGGCACCTGCGACTTGAGCAGTTGCTCCTTGAGGTCGATCTTGCTGTAGGAGATCAGCACCGACAGCTCGGCACGGGTCAGCCCCTGGCCCGCAGCGAGACGCTCGGCCAACTGCTCCTCGGACGGCAGGAATTCGATCGGCCGATCGAGCTTGCCGCGCGCCTCCAGGTCGGCCATCAGACGCTTGTACTCGGCGATCCGCTCGCGGGCGCGACGCGCCGCCAGCGACAGTGCCTGGGTCTGCTTGTAGTTGTTGCCGAGCACCAGCGCGGCCACTTCGTCGGTCATGCTGCCGAGCAGCTGGTTGCGCTGCTTCTCCGTCATGTCGCCACCCTGCACCACTTCGTTGAGCAGGATCTTGATGTTGACCTCGTGGTCGGAGCAGTCGACGCCGCCGGCGTTGTCGATGAAGTCGGTGTTGGTCGCGCCGCCATTGAGGCCGAACTCGACCCGGCCGAGCTGGGTCATGCCCAGGTTGCCGCCCTCGCCCACCACCTTGCAACGCAGCTGGTTGCCGTTGACGCGCAGGGCGTCGTTGGCCTTGTCGCCGACATCGGCGTGGCTTTCGCTGCTGGCCTTGACGTAGGTGCCGATGCCGCCGTTCCAGAGCAGGTCGACCGGCGCCTGGAGCAGCGCGTGCAACAGCTCGGTCGGGGTCAGGCGGTCGGCTTCGATGGCGAAGCGTTCTTTCATCTGCGGGCTGATGCTGATGCTCTTGGCGCTCCGCGGGAAGATCCCGCCGCCTTCGGACATCAGGCTGCTGTCGTAGTCGGTCCAGGCCGAACGCGGCAGGTCGAACAGGCGCTGGCGTTCAGCAAAGCTGCTGGCCGGCTCCGGGTTCGGGTCGATGAAGATGTGCAGGTGGTTGAACGCTGCGACCAGCTGCAGCTTGTCGGACATCAACAAACCGTTGCCGAACACGTCACCGGCCATGTCGCCGACACCGATCACGGTGATCGGGTCCTGCTGCACGTTGATGCCACGCTCGCGGAAGTGGCGCTGCACGCCGACCCACGCGCCACGCGCGGTAATGCCCATCTTCTTGTGGTCGTAGCCGGCCGAGCCGCCCGAGGCGAACGCGTCACCGAGCCAGAAGCCATAGTCGATGGCGATGCCGTTGGCGATGTCGGAGAAGGTCGCGGTGCCCTTGTCGGCCGCCACCACCAGGTACGGGTCGTCGTCATCGTGGCGCACCACGTTGGCCGGTGGCACCACGCCGCCGTCCTTGAGGTTGTCGGTGATGTCGAGCAGGCCGGAAATGAAGATCCGGTAGCAGGCGATGCCTTCGGCGGCAATCTCGTCACGGCCACCGCCCAACGGCAGGCGCCGCGGCAGGAAGCCGCCCTTGGCGCCGACCGGCACGATCACCGAGTTCTTCACCTGCTGGGCCTTGACCAGGCCGAGCACCTCGGTGCGGAAGTCTTCTTCGCGGTCCGACCAGCGCAGGCCGCCGCGGGCGACGTTGCCAAAGCGCAGGTGCACGCCCTCGACGCGCGGCGAGTAGACGAAGATCTCGAACTTGGGCACCGGCTTGGGCAGCTCGGGGATCAGCTTGGGGTTGAACTTGAAGCTGAAGTACGACTTGTTCTGGCCGTTGGCGTCAGGCTGGTAGAAGTTGGTGCGCAGGGTGGCCTTGATCAGGTCCAG
Source organism: Pseudomonas reidholzensis (assembly GCF_900536025.1). Classification (GTDB taxonomy): domain Bacteria; phylum Pseudomonadota; class Gammaproteobacteria; order Pseudomonadales; family Pseudomonadaceae; genus Aquipseudomonas; species Aquipseudomonas reidholzensis. The sequence continues at coordinate 5,083 of NZ_UNOZ01000011.1, read as the reverse complement.
GTAGCGGCGCAGGATGCGGTCTTCGTTGAGCACCTGGACGTCGTCCAGGGCGCTGGTGATCGCCTGTTCCAGACGCAATTGCTTGTCGTCGAGGTCTTCCTGGGTGAGCTTGCGCGCCAGGTAGAAGCGGGTCTTGAACAACCGGGTCAGCTCGCGGGCGATGTCGGTGTGGTTGTTCAGGGTGCTGGCAATGTAGCCCAGGTCGAAGCCCAGGCGGATCTGCTTGAGGTAACGCGCATAGGCGCGCAGCAGCGCCACGTCGCGCCACGGCAGGCCGGCGGTGAGCACCAGGCGGTTGAAGGCGTCGTTTTCGGCGTCGCCCTTGACGATGTGGATGAAGGCGTCCTGCAGGGTGTCGTTGAGCTGCTGGATGTCCAGGCTCAGGCCTTCGCTGTAGGTAAAGGCGAAGTCATGGATCCAGTACTCGCGGCCATTGGCGTGGCGCAGGCGGTACGGGAACTCGCCAAGCACGCGCAGGCCGAGGTTTTCCAGGATCGGCAGCACGTCGGACAGCGCCAGCGGGGTGTCGGCGTGGTACAGCTTGCAGTGCAGCTGGCGTTCACCGAGCTGGGTCAGCGGCTGGTAGAAGCTCATCGCCAGCGGCTTGCTTTCGTTCAGCGCCAGCACATGCTGCATGTCGACCACGGCCGAGTGCGCGGCAAACCGCTCGCGGTAGCCGGCCGGGAAGCCCTTGGGGAAGTCCGCGAGGATGTTGGTGCCCTGGGCTTCGCCGAAGTTTTCCACGACCAGGGTCGAGTAATCGTCCTGCCACGAGCGGCAAGCCTGGATCACTTCGTTTTCCAGCTGCTGCGGGTCGATGTCGATCCGGTTTTTCGGGTCGACCCGCAGAATCAGCTGCACGCGCGCCAGCACCGACTCGGAGAAGAAGGTCCAGAACTCGCAATCACTGGCCTTCAGGCGCTCCATCAGTACCTGCTGGATCTTCTGCCGTACTTCGGTCGAGTAGATCTCCCGCGGCACATACGCCAGGCAGTAGCAGAAGCGGCCGTACGGGTCCTTGCGCAGGAACACGCGGATCTTGTTGCGCTCCTGGATCTGCACGATCGACATGACGGTGCTGAACAGCTCGTCGATCGAGGTCTGGAACAGGTCGTCGCGCGGCAGCACTTCGAGCACCTGGGCCAGCTCCTTGCCCAGGTGAGCCTTGGCATCGAAGCCCGAACGGCGCTCGACTTCGGCGACCTTGACGCGGATGTAGGGGATGGCGTGCACGCTCTCGCCATACACCGAGGAGGTGTACAGGCCCATGAAGCGGCATTCCTTGACCACCTTGCCTTGCGCGTCCAGCTGGCGGATCGACACGTAGTCCGGGTAGGCCGGACGGTGTACGCGGCTGGGCAGCGCGGCCTTGGCGAACGACAGCAGCAGTGGCTCGTTGAGGTAGGCCACGGCGTAGTCTTCGATGCGCAGCTCTTCGGCCGTCAGGCCAACCCGCAGGCGGCGTGGCAGGCCGAGGAAGGACTGCTCGTCGTAGTCCATGCGGCCGCCGTCGGCACCGCCCTCGACGGTGAATTCTTCATAGCCGAGGAAGGTGAAGTGGTTGTCCAGCAGCCACTCGAGAAACGCCTTGACCTCGCTCTTCTCGTGCTGGGCCTGCGGGTACGGGGTCTGCTCGACGAGTTCGACGATCTCGCGCAGCTTGGCCTTCATCGGTTCGAAATCGGCCACGGCGACGCGCACTTCGGCCAGCACCTGCTCGATCTCGCGCGACAGCACGGTGAGTTCGGCGGCGTTCGCGCAGCGGTCGATCTCCAGGTACATCAGCGACTCGTGGCGCACGCCGTCGCCCTGGGTGCCCTTGGGCAGCAGCTCGAGCAGCTCGCCCTTGGCGCCGCGGCGCACGCTGAGCACGGTGGTCTGCAGGGTATGGATGCTGTAGCCACGGCGGTTGAGCTCGGTGCGCACCGAGTCGACCAGGAACGGCAGGTCATGGTGCAGGACCTCGACCACGCTGTGGGTCGATTGCCAGCCGTTGCGTTCGTAATCGGGGTTGTACACCCGCACTTGCGGGGTTTCGGGGTCGAAGCGCTCGATGATGCGCCAGGCAGAGAGGGTGCAGCCGGCCAGGTCGGAAAGCCTGCGCTGGGTCAGTTCGTCCAGAGAGATGATGCCAAAGAACTGTTCGGCGAACAGTGCCACTTGTGGCAGTGACTGTTCGCTGATGTGCTGCGCCAGGGCCGCTTGCAGTTGATGCTGGAAGTCGGCTTTGCTGGCTGCGGTGAAGAACGCCATCTGTGGTACTCCGCTTGGGCTTTGTTATGTAGAGAAGCGTCGTGCGCGTATGCCTCGCCTGGGAACAACCATAGTCAACCCAGGGCAAGACAGGACGATGAAACCAGGCGTTGAGCGTGACCGGCACACTCATCCATTGGGTACCTGCAAAAGCGACTGCCTGTGGCTGTGCCTTTACGGGGACCCATCGACTGGGCAGCTTAACGACTGAGTGGTCACCGCGGCTTGCAACGCTGCGACATATTCGGTCAATGCTCGGCAACATTGCGTTTATGGATTGCCTCAAGGCTGGCAGAATTCCATTTCATTCCTCTTGACCCGAGTCGCTCATGCAACTGAAAACCGCCATTCTGTTCGCCACCCCTTGCGATGACGAGGAAGACAACATGGCCACCCTGTGCTGCCACAGCGACCAGGGTCAGATGTTTCTGCTCACCCGTTATCCGGATGAAGACACCGTCGACCTGACCCTGGACGACGAGCCTTCGACCCTCGACGGCCTGAAAGTGACCCTGAGTGCCAACCGCCTGCTGCTGGAAGTGGCTGCCGGGGACACCGATGCGCTGAAGGGCGACGAGACGCTGGAGATCGTCTTTACCTCGCAAGGCAGTGACCTGGCCGAGATCGAGGAGACCTTGCGGATCATCCTCGACGGCACCGGCACCTACGTCAGCGAGCTCTGATCGGCGCCCTGCCACTCAGCAGGTGTCGTGCAGCACCCGGCCTGCGGGGCTGGGGCGATCGATGTAGAGCACGTCCAGATCGCTGTTGCGCAGCCCGCCAACAGCGTTCCAGTGTGCTGAGGTGTGGACATAGCGCGACTGCAGCAGCCCCTGCTCCGCCTCTGTCAGGTCGGGATCTGCACGGTGACCCAAGGCAAACGCGTGAAGTTTGCGGCTGATGCCGGCCAGCACTGGGTCCAGCGGGCATCGCGAGACCGGCGCGAACGGCACACCCTGCGCTGCCGCCAGCTCGCGCATGATGCTCAGGTAGATCAGCGACAGCTCGCCCGCCACTTCTCGCTCACGGTACAAGGCCGCGAACACCTGTTTTTCGCGCTCGGCCGGCTTGCCGCTGCCCGCCGGCGCTTCCCAGGTGATGACCTGCGGCCGTGGCGGCAGCGCCTGTGCGTACTCGCGGTCGAGCAGCGCCAGCACGTGCGCATAGGCACTGCTGCGCTCGACCGGGCTGCGCAACGGCTCGCGACTGGAGCGCGGCTTGCACAGCAGCACCTGCTCGAGCATGCGCGGTGGGTAGCCGCCGCCAATGTCGGAGTGAACACCCGGCAGCACGATGTCATGCGCGGTGCGGACCAGGGGGAAGTTGTGCCTGCGCTCATCGCCCGCCACCAGTTGCACGACGTGGCCGGCAATACCTGCGCCGAGGCTCAGCTGCAGGCCGGCATAGCGCGCGTTGGCTGGGCTGAAGTTGCCCTCGAGTGGGGCGACGATTGCCGCCACGGTGTCGAACAGGCCGATGAAGCAGATACGGATCTCGCAGGTGAATGGCAGCTCGGCCAGGGCGGGATGGCCCTTGCGCAGCGCATTGGCCAGGTGCCTGGCCGCTGCTGCACCTCGACTGAAGCCGAACAGGTCGAACTCCAGGCGGATGGCCCGCGCTGCGGGATTCGCCTGCCGCCACAGCGTCAGCTGCTCGATGACAGCCTGCATCGCCTGCTCTGCCCGGGCCGCAACCCCGCTGGCGCCGCGGCCGGTCAACTGGTCGTAGGTCGAGTCTGGCTGGCCGTCGGCGGTGCCGATACCCGGCACATAGCGTTTCAGGAAGGTGCGCGCAGATCCGTCCGCCAATTCGCCTGGGCCTTGGGGATAGAGATCGAGCAACAAGGCGATGTTGCTCGGCGCGTTGGCGTAGCTAGTGCCTGAAATCGCGGCGCTGTCGGCCAGGTCGCTGTTGCTGCGGTTGTTGCCGGTGCCGTCGAAAAACAGCCCGACGCGCAGGGTGGCAGAGGGTGAAACGGCGGACTTGGCTTGCATCTCGGTTGCCTCGGGGGTCGAAGGTCGACCATCAGAAGGCAAGGCGCCAGCAGCGAGAATCAGGGTTTGGCTGATTGGTTGTCGGAATTAACCGAAATCTGGGGGGCTCCGAGGTGCTAGCCACAGGCTTCTCGGGCGCCCTCAAGATCGAGCGCCGCCCACGCGGCGCATCGCGAGGTGCTAGCCACAAGCTTCTCTAGCGCCCTTTAGATCGAGCGCCGCCCGCGCGGCGCTTCGCGGGGCAAGCCCGCTCCCACATTTGTTGCATCGTGCCATGGCCTGAAAGACCCCTGTCTTAGCCCTTGTTTGTCCGGCGAAGATATTGAGCCGACCCAAAGGGCCTCTCACCAGCCTCGCGCCTGGCACCAAGGCTGGCAACCCCTCTCTTACAGGCCATGGCGCGTTGCAACAAATGTGGGAGCGGGCTTGCCCCGCGAAGCGCCGCGCGGGCGGCGCTCGATCTCATAGGCGCTGCAGAAGTCTGTGACAGGCCCAACGATTCACCACGATCCCTCCCAAACCCACAAATTTGCACAGCGCCATTAGTCGCCACACCCCCGGATGGATTAAAGTATCAGCCCCTGCCCAGGCGGCACTCCCCCAGCGCCCCCGGCACCTCTCCCAGGAACCCTCGCCGATGGAACACCGTGACGCGCTGATCGCGCTGCGCACCTTTCTTTCCACCCAGATCCTGGGCCAGGAAAAGCTCGTCGAACGCCTGCTGATCGTCCTTCTCGCCGATGGCCACATGCTGGTCGAGGGCGCGCCGGGCCTGGCCAAGACCAAGGCCATCAAAGAGCTGGCCGAAGGCGTCGAAGCGCAGTTCCATCGCATCC
>NZ_UNOZ01000002.1 GCF_900536025.1 Pseudomonas reidholzensis | reverse complement strand
TGTAGCACGTGTGTAGCCCAGGCCGTAAGGGCCATGATGACTTGACGTCATCCCCACCTTCCTCCGGTTTGTCACCGGCAGTCTCCTTAGAGTGCCCACCATAACGTGCTGGTAACTAAGGACAAGGGTTGCGCTCGTTACGGGACTTAACCCAACATCTCACGACACGAGCTGACGACAGCCATGCAGCACCTGTGTCAGAGTTCCCGAAGGCACCAATCTATCTCTAGAAAGTTCTCTGCATGTCAAGGCCTGGTAAGGTTCTTCGCGTTGCTTCGAATTAAACCACATGCTCCACCGCTTGTGCGGGCCCCCGTCAATTCATTTGAGTTTTAACCTTGCGGCCGTACTCCCCAGGCGGTCAACTTAATGCGTTAGCTGCGCCACTAAAATCTCAAGGATTCCAACGGCTAGTTGACATCGTTTACGGCGTGGACTACCAGGGTATCTAATCCTGTTTGCTCCCCACGCTTTCGCACCTCAGTGTCAGTATCAGTCCAGGTGGTCGCCTTCGCCACTGGTGTTCCTTCCTATATCTACGCATTTCACCGCTACACAGGAAATTCCACCACCCTCTACTGTACTCTAGCTTGCCAGTTTTGGATGCAGTTCCCAGGTTGAGCCCGGGGCTTTCACATCCAACTTAACAAACCACCTACGCGCGCTTTACGCCCAGTAATTCCGATTAACGCTTGCACCCTCTGTATTACCGCGGCTGCTGGCACAGAGTTAGCCGGTGCTTATTCTGTCGGTAACGTCAAAGCAGCAAGGTATTAACCAACTGCCCTTCCTCCCAACTTAAAGTGCTTTACAATCCGAAGACCTTCTTCACACACGCGGCATGGCTGGATCAGGCTTTCGCCCATTGTCCAATATTCCCCACTGCTGCCTCCCGTAGGAGTCTGGACCGTGTCTCAGTTCCAGTGTGACTGATCATCCTCTCAGACCAGTTACGGATCGTCGCCTTGGTGAGCCATTACCTCACCAACTAGCTAATCCGACCTAGGCTCATCTGATAGCGCAAGGCCCGAAGGTCCCCTGCTTTCTCCCGTAGGACGTATGCGGTATTAGCGTTCCTTTCGAAACGTTGTCCCCCACTACCAGGCAGATTCCTAGGCATTACTCACCCGTCCGCCGCTGAATCGAAGAGCAAGCTCTTCTCATCCGCTCGACTTGCATGTGTTAGGCCTGCCGCCAGCGTTCAATCTGAGCCATGATCAAACTCTTCAGTTCAATACTGCTTGGGTTTTTAAGAAACCCTAAACTTGGCTCAGCAATCTCAAATGACTACTATGATTTCTCATGCGGCCACTTGTGATGCTGATAATCTTGGCGACTATCAAACCATACTCACAAGCACCCACACGAATTGCTTGATTCAATTTGTTAAAGAGCGGTTGGTTAAGAACTTTTCGTCTCAACCGAGGCGCGCATTCTACGCTTTCCTCAGAGCCTGTCAAGCGTTTATTTTGAAGTTTTCTGCGAGAATCTCGTTCAACTTCAAACACTTGGCTCGCTGCGATCTCTCGTAGCGGGAGGCGAATTCTACAGCGTTACAACCTGCTGTCAACTGCCTTTTTTCACCGCTGCCGATTAGACGATCGAAGCACCTCCATACTGCCTGAAACTTCTAACTCATTGAAACTCAAGGAGTTTTCCGCTCCAACTACGCTGGAAGTGGGGCGCATTATAAGGGGATTCGAGAGGGCGTCAACCCTTAATTTCACTAAACCGTCATATCCCTGAAAAACAAAGCGGGGAGGCCTTTCGGCCTCCCCGCTTTCGACGCTCTATATAGCAGCATGCTCATGCCTATATAGAAGCTGCCGTTACTCCGTCTTCAGGGTGATGCGGGCAAAGGCCTTCTTGCCGGCCTGGCACACATGGCTGGCACCGATGGCAAACACGAAGCCACGGTCAACCACCTCACCATCGACCTTCACGCTGCCGGCACTGAGCAGGTCGCGCGCAGCCGCCGAGTTCTTCACCAGGCCAGCCTTGTTCAAAATGGCGGCGATCGGCATGTCTTCAGCAGCGCTGATTTCGATCTCCGGCAGGTCCTCGGGCAGCTCGCCATCCTTCATACGGTTGCCCGCGGCACGGTGAGCATTGGCGGCCGCTTCTTCACCGTGGAAGCGCGCGACGATCTCTTCAGCCAGCTTGATCTTGATATCACGCGGGTTGGCACCCTGCTCGACGTCGGCACGGAACTGCGCGATCTCTTCCATGGAGCGGAAGCTCAGCAGCTCGAAGTAGCGCCACATCAAGGTATCCGGGATCGACACCAGCTTGCTGTACATCACCCCAGGCGCTTCCTGGATACCGACGTAGTTGCCCAGCGACTTGGACATCTTCTTCACGCCGTCGAGCCCTTCGAGCAACGGCATGGTGACGATGTTCTGCGCTTCCTGACCATAAGCGCGCTGCAGCTCGCGCCCCATCAGCAGGTTGAACTTCTGGTCGGTACCGCCCAGCTCGACGTCCGCCTTCAGCGCCACCGAGTCATAGCCCTGCACCAACGGGTAGAGGAACTCATGGATCGCGATCGGCTGATTGGTGGTGTAACGCTTGTCGAAGTCGTCACGCTCGAGCATGCGCGCCACGGTGTACTGCGATGCCAGACGAATGAAGTCGGCCGGGGTCAGCTGGTCCATCCAGGTGGAGTTGAAGGCGACTTCGGTCTTGGCCGGGTCGAGGATCTTGAACACCTGCTGTTTATACGTCTCGGCGTTATCCAGGACCTGCTCACGGGTCAGCGGTGGACGCGTGGCGCTCTTGCCGCTCGGATCACCGATCATGCCGGTGAAATCGCCAATCAGGAAGATCACCTGATGCCCCAGCTCCTGGAACTGGCGCAGCTTGTTGATCAAGACCGTATGACCCAGGTGCAGGTCCGGCGCCGTCGGGTCGAAGCCCGCCTTGATACGCAGCGGCTGACCGCGCTTGAGCTTTTCGACCAGCTCCGACTCGACCAACACCTCTTCCGCACCGCGCTTGATAAGCGCCAGCTGCTCTTCAACCGACTTCATAGAAAGACCCGCAAGGCTCAGATTCAAAGGGAGCCAACCATACAAGATCGGCCATCAAATACAAGTTTGGCAAAGAGATGTGACCCGAAAGCCGTGTTCCGGCGTCTACGCGCCCTTGCGCGAAAATGGATTTGGTTATATTTTATACAGTTATTTCATCTTCATCATGTCATTCATCTTTTCCATTTCACCTTTTCAAAGTCACTTTTCCTATGACCAACGACACGCCTAAAGCGCCACCGCTTTATCCGAAAAGCCATCTGTTGGCCGCCAGCGGCATTGCCGCTCTCCTCAGCCTGGCCTTGCTGGTGTTCCCTTCGAGCGAAGTGGAAGCCAAGAAAACCACCCTCAACCTCGAGCTGGAAACCCCGGCCGAGCAGCTCCAGGACGAAGCCAACGCCGCCCCACTGGTGCAATCGACGACGGAGCAAGGCTCGCCCTTCGCCCAGATCGAGAATGCCGAAGCACCCGCTGAAAAAACCGCTGCGGCCCCTGCCGCCGAAACCAAGCCCGAGGCCAAGGCCCCTGGCCACCGCGAGGTTACCGTTGCCCGCGGCGATACCCTCTCGACCCTGTTCGCCAAGGTTGGCCTGCCCGCCAACGTGGTCCACGACGTACTGGCCAGCGGCAAGCAGGCCAAGCAGTTCAGCCAGCTCAAGCATGGCCAGGTGCTGCAGTTCGAGCTCGACAAGGACGGCCAGCTGAGCAACCTGCACAGCAAGGTCAGCAACCTCGAGACCATTCGCCTGAGCAAGACCGACAAGGGCTACAGTTTCGAGCGTGAAATCAGCAAGCCGGTGGTGCGCACGGCCTACGCCCACGGCGTGATCAAGAGCTCGCTGTCGGCCTCGGCCCAGCGTGCCGGCCTGTCGCACAGCATGACCATGGACATGGCCCGGGTGCTCGGCTACGACATCGACTTCGCCCAGGACATCCGCCCAGGCGACGAATTCGACGTGGTCTACGAGCAGAAGGTCATGGACGGCAAGGTGGTCGGCACCGGCAATATCCTTTCCGCGCGCTTCACCAACCGCGGCAAGACCTACACCGCCGTGCGCTACACCAACAAGCAGGGCAACACCAACTACTACACCGCCGACGGCAACAGCCTGCGCAAGGCCTTCATCCGTACCCCGGTGGACTTCGCCCGCATCAGCTCGCGCTTCTCCAACGGCCGCAAGCACCCGATCCTGAACAAGATCCGCGCCCACAAGGGCGTCGACTACGCCGCCCCTCGCGGCACGCCGATCAAGGCGGCCGGCGATGGCCGGATCGAACTGGCCGGGCGTCGTGGCGGTTACGGCAACACCGTGATCATCGCCCACGGCAACCGCTACAAGACCCTCTACGGCCATATGCAGGGCTTCGCCAAGGGCGTCAAGACCGGCAGCTCGGTCAAGCAGGGGCAGATCATCGGCTACATCGGCACCACCGGCCTGTCGACCGGCCCGCACCTGCACTACGAGTTCCAGGTCAATGGCGTGCACGTCGACCCGTTGAGCCAGAAAGTGCCGATGGCTGACCCGATCGCCAAGGCCGAGCGTCAGCGCTTCAACCAGCAGAGCCAGCCCCTGATCGCCCGTATGGATCAGGAAAAGGCCACCCTCCTCGCCGCCAACAAGCGCTGAGGCCATGGTGCTCTATATAGGTGTGATGTCCGGGACCAGCCTCGATGGCCTGGACATTGCCCTGATCGAACAGGATGAGCAGCTGCGGCTGCTCGCCACTCACTACATCCCCATGCCTGCCGACCTGCGCCAGGAACTGCTCGGCCTGTGCGCCAGCGGCCCGGACGAGATTGCCCGCGCCTGCCTGGCGGAGAACCGCTGGGCGACCCTCGCCGCCGAAGGCATTGCCCACCTGCTGGCCGCCCAAGGCGTGCCCGCCGAGGCGATCCGCGCGATCGGCAGCCATGGCCAGACCGTGCGCCACGAACCGGCCCGCGGCTTCACCGTGCAGATTGGCAACCCGGCGTTGCTGGCCGAGCTCACCGGTATCTGCGTGGTCGGCGATTTCCGCCGGCGTGACGTGGCCGCTGGCGGCCAGGGCGCGCCACTGGTGCCGGCCTTCCATGACGCGCTGTTCAGCCACCTCGGCCAGCGCCTGGCGGTGCTCAACGTCGGTGGCTTCAGCAACCTCAGCCTGATCGACCCCGTGACCCCGGTACATGGTTTCGACTGCGGCCCAGGCAACGTCCTGCTGGATGCCTGGATCGAGCGCAAGCGTGGCCTGCCTTTCGACGCCGATGGCGCCTGGGCCGCGCGCGGCCAGGTGATCGATGAGCTGCTCGGCAGATTGCTGGCCGACCCGTTCTTCGCCGGCAGCGGCCCGAAGAGCACCGGCCGCGAGGTGTTCAACCTGCCCTGGCTGGATGGCCATCTGAGCGCGCTGGCGAGCTACCGCGACGAGGATGTGCAGGCAACGCTGCTGGAACTGACCGCACGCAGCATCGTCGACTCGCTGAGCAACGCCCAGCCCGGCACTCAAGCACTGCTGGTGTGCGGCGGTGGTGCGCGCAACGGCGCGCTGATGCGGCGCCTGGCCGAGCTTCTGCCCGCTACCCAGGTCGCCAGCACCGCCGCGTATGGCATCGATCCAGACTGGGTCGAGGCCATGGCATTTGCCTGGCTGGCGCATTGCTGCCTGGAGCGCATCCCTGCCAACCGCCCCAGCGTCACCGCGGCCAAGGGCTTGCGCATTCTCGGCGCGATCTACCCGGCCTGAAGCACCCGCCAGAATGCAAAACGCCGCGCAATTGCGCGGCGTTTTTTCAAGTCCCGGCCTGGTCTCAGATCGAGAACGAAGAGCCGCAGCCGCAGGTGGTCGCTGCGTTGGGGTTCTTGATCACGAAGCGCGAGCCTTCCAGACCTTCCTGGTAGTCCACTTCGGCACCGGCCAGGTACTGGTAGCTCATCGGATCGACCACCAGCGCAACGCCTTCGCGCTCGACGATGGTGTCGTCTTCGGCCACGTCTTCATCAAAGGTGAAACCGTACTGGAAGCCCGAGCAGCCGCCGCCCGTCACGAACACACGCAACTTCAGGCGAGCATTGCCCTCTTCGCTGACCAGGGTCTTCACCTTATGTGCAGCACCTTGGGTGAACTCCAAAGCCGTGGGGGTGAAGGATTCGACGCTCATGTTGACTCTCCCGGCGCAGTGCCGCCATAAAACTCGATGACGCGCATTATCCGCTTCTCCGAGAAAATCGGTCAACAATTGTGCGGCTTTAGTCGCGCCCAATAAAAAGGCCCGCACTGGGCGGGCCTTTTCATCACACCAGCGCTTACGGCAACAAGCCAGCGTGCGACAGGCCCATACGCTCGTCGAGGCCGAACAGGATGTTGAGGTTCTGCACCGCCTGGCCGGACGCGCCTTTGACCAGGTTGTCGATCACCGACAACACCACCACCAGGTCACCGCCCTGTGGCCGGTGCACGGCGATGCGGCAGACGTTGGCGCCACGCACACTGCGGGTTTCCGGGTGGCTGCCGGCCGGCATCACGTCGACGAACGGTTCGTCTGCATAGCGCTTCTCGAACAGCGCCTGGAGGTCGACCGAGGTATCGGCGACGGTGGCGTACAGGGTCGCGTGGATGCCACGGATCATCGGCGTCAGGTGCGGCACGAAGGTCAGGCCGATGTCCTGGCCAGCAGCCTGGCGCAGGCCCTGGCTGATTTCCGGCAGGTGACGGTGACCCTTGACCGCATAGGCCTTCATGCTTTCGCCCGACTCGCAGAACAGCGAGCCCACTGCGGCACCACGGCCGGCACCGCTGACCCCGGACTTGCAGTCGGCGATCAGCCGCGAAGGGTCGGCCAGGCCGGCTTCGAGCAGCGGCAGCAGGCCCAGCTGGGTGGCGGTCGGGTAGCAACCCGGCACAGCGATCAGGCGCGCCGTGCGGATCTTCTCGCGGTTGACTTCCGGCAGGCCGTAGACCGCGTCCTTGAGCAGCTCTGGTGCGCCGTGCGGCTGGCCGTACCACTTGCCCCACTCGACCGCGTCCTGCAGGCGGAAGTCAGCCGACAGGTCGATGACCTTGGTGCCCGCCGCCAGCAACTCGCCAGCCAGGGCATGGGCAACGCCGTGCGGGGTGGCGAAGAACACCACGTCGCAGGCAGCCAGGGCCTTGCTGTCGGGCACGCTGAACGCCAGGCCGTCATAGTGGCCGCGCAGGTTCGGGTACATGTCGGCAACGGCAACGCCCGCTTCGGAGCGCGAGGTGATGACCGCCACTTCGGCCTGAGGATGCTGCGCCAGCAGGCGCAACAGTTCGACACCGGTGTAGCCCGTGCCGCCGACGATACCGACCTTGATCATAACGCTTGCCCCTTATCAACGATCCGACTGGAAAGCGCACGATAATAGGGGCGCAAGCCGCCTGTAACAACTCTTGGGATGCACCTCGGGGCGCTTCACCTCTACTATCTGACGACCGTGAAAACCTGAAGGAACACCCTCCATGCTTTACCTATGGATCAAAGCGCTGCATATCGTCAGCGTGGTCTGCTGGTTCGCCGGCCTGTTCTACCTGCCGCGACTGTTCGTCTATCACGCCCAGAGCCAGGACAGCATCAGCCAGGAACGCTTCATCACCATGGAGCGCAAGCTGTACCGCGGCATCATGAACCCGGCGATGATCGCCACCTTTGTCTTCGGCCTCTGGATGCTCTACCTCACCCCAGGCTGGATGAGCCAGGGCTGGCTGCACGCCAAGCTCACCCTGGTGATCCTGCTGACCGGCTACCATCACATGTGCGGGGCTCAGCGCAAGCGCTTCGCCCTTGGCACCAACACCCGCAGCCACGTGTTCTACCGCTGGTTCAACGAAGTGCCGGTGGTGATCCTGCTCGGCATCGTGATTCTGGTGGTGGTCAAACCGTTCTGAGCACACCCGCACCCCTACAGGAGTTCTGCCATGTCATTGCCCGCCCAGCTCGAACAACGCCTGCGCCTGCCGGTGGTGGTCGCGCCGATGTTCCTGATCTCCAACCCGCAGCTGGTCCTGGCCTGTTGTGGCAAGGGGGTGGTGGGCAGTTTCCCGGCCCTCAACCAGCGCGACAGCGCTGGCTTCAAGCGCTGGCTCGAAGAGATCGAAACAGGCCTGGCCCGCCTGGCGGCGCCAGCGCCCTATGCGGTCAACCTGATCGTGCACCCGAGCAACCCGCGCCTGCAGGCCGACCTGGCCCTGTGCGTCGAGCACCGCGTGCCGATCGTCATCACCAGCCTTGGCGCGGTGAAGGAAGTGGTCGACGCGGTGCACAGCTATGGCGGGCTGGTGTTGCATGACGTGACCACCCGCCGCCACGCCGAGAAAGCCGCCGAGGCTGGTGTCGACGGGTTGATCGCGGTGGCGGCGGGGGCCGGCGGCCATGCCGGCACCTGCAGCCCGTTCGCCCTGGCCGCCGAGATCCGCCAGTTCTTCGACAAGACCCTGCTGCTGGCAGGCTGCATCAACCATGGCCACGAGATTCTCGCCGCCCAGGTACTGGGCGCTGACCTGGCCTACATGGGCACCCGCTTCATCGCCACCGAGGAAAGCCAGGCGCCCGACGCCTACAAGCACATGCTGATGAAGGCGCGTGCCGCCGACATCGTCCACACCCCCGCCGTGTCCGGCGTACCGGCGAGCTTCCTGCGCCAGAGCCTGGAGCAGGCCGGTTATGACATGGCGAGCCTCAAGGCCAGCCCTGAGCAGGTCCGGCTCAAGCCTCTGGATGAAGAGGCCAAGGCCTGGAAGACCGTCTGGTCGGCCGGCCAGGGCGTCGGCGATATTCATGACCTGCCGAGCACCGCAGCGCTGATCGAGCGGCTGCATGACGAGTACGCCCAAGCCCTCGCGCGCACCCAGCAGATGCCTGTCCGAGCCTTGTAGCAAAAGGCAACAACTTGCCTGGCCAAGCTGTACACTAAGCGCCCTTTTTCGCCGCCCCAGGAGCCCTGCATGCCCCGTTACGCCATGATCACCGGCGCTTCCAGCGGCCTGGGCCTGGCCCTGGCGGAAGCCCTGGCGCGGCGCGGGCGCAACCTGATCCTGGTGGCACGTCATCGAGAGACCCTGGAGCCGCTGGCCATCGAGCTGACCCAGCGCTTTGGCGTCGAGGTGCTGTTGCGCGCCTGCGACCTCAGCCAGCCGCTGCGGCTGTCGGGCTTCGTGCTCGAGCTCGAAGAAGGCGAACGGCGCATCGACCTGCTGGTGAACTGCGCGGGGCAACGCACCTACGGCCCGTTCCTGGCCCATGAGTGGGCCGACGAGCAAGACCTGCTCGAGGTCAATATTCTCGCCCTGACCCGCCTCTGCCACGCGATCGGCAACCTGATGGCCGTACAAGGCGGCGGGCAGATCCTCAATGTGGCATCACTCGCCAGTGCCGCCCCGGGCCCATGGATGGCCTGTTATGCCGCCAGCAAGGCCTATGTGGTGAGCTTCTCCGAGGCGCTGCGCGAAGAGCTCGGGCGCACCGGGATCAAGGTGTCGGCGCTCTGCCCTGGCCCGGTGCGCTCGGCCAAACGACGCATCCCGCGGCTCGAAGGCGGCCAGCGCTGCCTGAGCCCGCAAGAGGTGGCGCTGTACACCGTGCGCGCGCTGGACAAGAACCGTGCGCTGATCATGCCCGGCCGGCGCAACCGCTGGCTGGCCTGGTTGCCGCGGCTGCTGCCCCGCTGGCTGGCACGCAAGCTGGCCGGGGCGATCAACCGGCGCTACTGCCCACTCGACGCGCAATAGCGCTGGGCGAGTGGCGCCGCGCTGGGTACACTCGGCCCGGACCCTCACCCTGGAGCAAGTGCTGTGGAGACTCTCTTCACCAAGATCATCAACCGGGAGATCCCGGCCAAGATCATCTACGAGGACGACCAGGTTCTGGCCTTCCACGATATCGCCCCGCAGGCGCCCGTGCATTTTCTGGTCATCCCGAAAAAGCCTATCCGTACCCTCAATGACCTGACCGAGGAAGACAAGGGCGTGGCCGGCCACATCCTGTTCACCGCTCAGCGTCTGGCCAAAGAGCTGGGCTGTGAAGACGGCTTCCGCGTGGTCATGAACTGCAACGAATTGGGTGGCCAGACGGTCTACCACATTCACATGCACGTGCTCGGCCAACGCCAGATGCACTGGCCACCGGGCTGATCCAAGGCAAGCCCCGGTCAGGGGATTGCGGTAAACTGTCGGGCATCACTCTTGCGGAGGTGCCCGATGGCTACCGAACGTCACTATTCGCCGCTCGACCGCTTGTTGCTGCAGGCCGATACCGCCATGCGCACCTTGCTGCCCTTCAGCGGCCAACCTTCCCGCCCCTCCCCGGCGATCATCCAGCCGGACGCCGACCTGGACGAGGCGCAGACCCGTCATATCGCAGGCCTGATGCGCATCAACCATACCGGTGAAGTGTGCGCCCAGGCGCTTTATCAGGGTCAGGCCCTGACCGCCAAGCTGCCGCAGGTGCGCAAGGCGATGGAACACGCCGCCGAAGAAGAGATCGACCACCTGGCCTGGTGCGAGCAGCGCATTCGCCAGCTGAACAGCCACCCCAGCGTACTCAACCCACTGTTCTATGGCATGTCGTTCGGCATCGGCGCGCTCGCCGGCCTGGTCAGCGACAAGGTCAGCCTGGGCTTCGTCGCCGCCACCGAACATCAGGTGTGCAAGCACCTCGACGAGCACCTCGAGCAACTGCCGGCCGAAGACGAAAAATCGCGGGCGATTCTCGAGCAGATGCGCGTCGATGAAGCGCAGCACGCCGACTCTGCCCTGGAGGCCGGCGGCTATCGCTTCCCGGCGCCTGTACGTTTCGGCATGAGCCTGATGGCCAAGGTCATGACCAAGAGCACCTACCGCCTCTAGGGACACGGCCATGACGGAACGATTCGATGCCAAGGACCTGGCGCGCGCCGTAGACGCCGGTATTCTCCAGCCCAGCCAGGCACACGCCTTGCTGGGTTTCTTGCGCCAACAGCCCGAAACCCGCGCCAGCTTCCAATTGGCCCATGTCGCCTTTTATTGCGGTGCCCTGCTGATCATGGCGGCCATGGGCTGGCTGCTGACCGAGGCCTGGATGCGCATCGGCGATTCAGCACTGCTGGCAATTGCCCTTCTATATATTGCCCTGCTGAGCGCACTCGGCATCGCCCTGCAACGCCGTGGCCAACTGATCGCGGCCGGCGTGCTTGGCGCAGTGGCGGTGAGCATCGTGCCGCTCGCGGTCTTTGCCATCGAGCGCCTGCTCGGTTGGTGGCCGCTGGATGATGCACAAGGCAACTACCATCAGTACTTCACCTACGTGCAGGGCGGTTGGCTGGTGATGGAGGCGGCCACGGTGCTGGCGGGCCTGCTGATGCTACGTCTGATCCCCTTCCCGTTCATCGTCATGCCGATGGCCATCGCGCTGTGGTTCATGTCGATGGACCTGAGCGAGTGGGTCTATGGCTCGCCGTTCAGCTGGGAGCAACGCCGCACGGTTTCGCTGTGGTTCGGCCTCGGCCTGCTGCTGGTGTGCCTGCTGGTGGATGGGCGCACGCGCAGGGACTACGCCTTCTGGGGTTACCTGGCAGGGCTCGCGGCATTCTGGGGCGGCTTGACCCTGATGGACAGCGGCAGCGAGTGGGGCAAGGCGCTTTATTGCCTGATCAACCTTGGCCTGATGGCGGTCGCGGTCGTGCTGCGCCGGCCTGTGTTCATGGTGTTTGGCGCGCTGGGCGTCGCGGCGTACCTGGGCTACCTGTCTTATGAGGTGTTTGCCGAGTCGCTGCTGTTTCCCGTGGTACTGACGCTGATCGGCCTGGGAGTGATTGGCCTTGGCCTGGTGTATCAGAAGCATCGCGAAGGCATGAGCACTCGCCTGCGCGCACATCTGCCGGCTCGTCTGCAGCAGTTGCTGCCCGGCTTGCGCCGTTGAGGCTGCGCCGCTATGGCCTGCGGTTGCTGCAGAGCTCGGCCGTAATGCTGGTGGCGTACCTGTTCGTCTGCCTGATGACGTCCAGCCTAAGGCAATCACCGCTCAGCTTGGCGCTCCCCAGCCTTGGCGAGCCAGACAGCAACAGCACATTCGAGCTGCTGCTGTTCAGCGTACCGGGGCAATTGCTGTTCCTGCTGGCCTGCGCCGTACTGCGCAGGCGCCGATGGCTGATCAGCGCCTTTGTGCTGGCGGCCGGCCTGACCGCACTGCTGCAGTGCCTGCTGTTTGCCGAGGCATTCGGCAACACCTGGAGCAACGCGGAGATCCTCCGCCTGTGGGCGTTCAACCTGCCAGCGTTGTTGCTCGCGCTGATCCCCGGGCTGGCCCTGTTCTGCGCAGTGGAACAGATCAGCCGAGTTCGACGATCTCATAGCCATGGGTGATCTCGACACCCGCGCGACCGAGCATGATCGACGCCGAGCAGTACTTCTCCGCTGACAATTCGACCGCACGTTTGACCTGCGCTTCTTTCAAGCCACGGCCCTTGACCACGAAGTTCAGGTGGATCTTGGTGAACACCTTGGGGTCCTCGTCGGCACGCTCGGCTTCAAGGAAGGCTTCACAGCTTTCCACTGCCTGGCGCGACTTCTTGAGGATGCTGACCACGTCAAAGTTGCTGCAGCCGCCCAGGCCCAGCAGAAGCATTTCCATCGGGCGCACGCCCAGGTTGCGACCACCGGCTTCGGGCGGGCCGTCCATGACCACGACATGGCCGCTGCCCGACTCGCCGAGGAACATCGCTTCACCGGCCCATTGGATGCGTGCCTTCATGTTGCTGGACTCCCTAGATGCTGAAAAGGGTGTCAGCTTAAGCCTTGTGAGGCTGTCGGAAAAGCTCAACACGCGGCGCATTTGTACCGATACCGGGCGCCGTGTCTGATAAGCTGGCGCCAAATGACTGGCGCATGACGTCAGCTGATCGTTATAAAAAGCCTATGCCTCGTATCGAACAGGATTTCGTGATGGTTGCCTCAGCCCTAGCCGCCAAGATCAAGAACATCGACAAACTGCTGGTGCACTGCCAGCGCCGGCGTTTTACCGCCAAGAGCAACATCCTCTGCGCGGGTGATCGGGCCGAGACACTGTCGTACATCATCAAGGGGTCGGTCACCATCCTGATCGAAGATGACGATGGCCACGAGATGATCATCGCCTACCTCAATGATGGCGACTTCTTTGGCGAGCTGGGGCTGTTCGAGCCCGCCGGCAAGGAGCAGCAACGCAGTGCCTGGGTGCGCGCCAAGACCGAATGTGAAGTGGCCGAGATCAGCTACGAAAAATTCCGCGAGGTCGCCCGCCAGGATCCCGACATCCTCTATGCACTCGGCAGCCAGATGGCGCAACGGCTGCGCAACACCACGCGCAAGGTCGGCGACCTGGCCTTCTTCGATGTGACGGGGCGAGTGGCGCGCTGCCTGCTCGACCTGTGCAAGCAACCGGATGCGATGACCCACCCGGACGGCATGCAGATCAAGATCACCCGCCAGGAGATCGGGCGCATCGTCGGCTGCTCGCGGGAGATGGTCGGCCGCGTCCTCAAGGACCTTGAAGAACGCAGCCTGGTGCAGGTCAAGGGCAAGACCATGGTGGTCTACGGCACCCGTTAGTCCTTGGGCAGCTCGGCGATCACCTGGGCATAAGCCTGCGACAGGCGCTCGAACCAGGCCACGGCGGGCGCGACTTCATGCAGGGCGATATGGCTGTCGGCGCGACAGCGCTGTTCCAGCTCGCAGCACTCGTTGAAGCGGTTGACCGCCGCGACCATCGACTCACGCTCGTTGTCCAGCAGCAGCGCCCCGTGCACCAGCACCACCGGGCGTTTGCCGCCCAGGCCCTGGCGCCAGCGCTGGGCCGTACCGACCAGCTTGCGGCCATTGAGGTTGACGTTGTAACGGCCATCGCAGAAGGCGCCGTCGATCTCACCGACCGAGGCCACCCCGCCCCACTCGCGCAGTACCTCGCACAACGGCAGGCACAACCGCTCGTAGGCATTCTCGATGCGCCCGTGGTCGCCTTCGCTGCGCGGTGCGACATAGACCAACGCCACGTTCACCGTCGCATGCGACTGCGGCACCGGCTCGCCGCCGGTCTCGCGCAACAGCACCGGCCAACCGGCGATGGCCAGCTCTGCGCAGGCTGCCTCGAAATTGTCCAGCCGGCTCATGCGCCGGGGCATCACCAGCGCATGGTCGGTCGGCCGCCAGAACAGTACGCCGGCCTCGCGCTCACCACGGCAGACCGCCGCCAGCAGCTCCTGCTCGGCGTGCAAGCCCTGTTCGACGGTGAGGGCCAGAGGTTGTTCAGTCATGGGATTTGCACCTTGTAGAGACAAGGAAGCCGGCATTCGCCGGCTTCCGAGTCGATCAGTCCAGTGGCGGGACCACGTTATGCACGGGGCGCTGCGGGAAGAACAGCCGCTGCAGTTCGTGCCCCGGTTGCTCGGCACGCATGAATGCCTCGCCGACCAGGAACGAATACACCTCGTTGATTTCCATCAGCTCGACATCGGCCCGGTTGACGATACCGCTCTCGGTGATGGCCAGGCGATCACGGGGGATGCGCGGCAGCAGGTCGAGGGTCGTCTCCAGGCTGACGTCGAAGGTGTGCAGGTTGCGGTTGTTGACGCCCACCAGTGGGGTGTCGAGGGTGTTCAGCGCGCGCTCCAGCTCATCGCCGTCGTGCACTTCGACCAGCACGTCGAGGCCGACCTGCTTGGCCACTGCAGCCAGCTCGGCCATGCGCACGTCGTCCAGCGCAGCCACGATCAGCAAGATGCAATCGGCGCCCAGCGCACGGGCTTCGACCACCTGGTAGGGGTCGATCATGAAGTCCTTGCGGATCACCGGCAGGCTACAGGCGCCACGCGCCTGCTGCAGGTAGACGTCGGCGCCCTGGAAGAAATCAATGTCGGTCAGCACCGACAGGCAGGTCGCGCCGCCCTTTTCGTAGCTGACGGCGATTTCGGCCGGGACGAAGACCTCACGGATCACGCCCTTGCTCGGCGAGGCCTTCTTGATCTCGGCGATCACCGCCGGCTGCTTGCGCTTGGCCTGCTCGATCAGCGCATTGGCAAAGCCACGCGGCGCATCAGCCTGTTTGGCCAACTGCTCGAGCTCGGCCAGGCTGACCCGGGCACGGCGCTCGGCGACTTCTTCGACCTTGCGGGCGAGGATCTTTTCCAGCACGGTCGGTACGCTCATGCTTCGTTCTCCAGCTTGAATACGGCGGTGAAGGCGCCCAGCTCCTGCAGTTTTTCCCAGGCAAGGCCGGTGTGCAGCACGTCGTGGGCGAGGTCCACGCCCTGCTTCAGCGTCATCGCGTGGTCCGCGGCATACAGCGCGGCGCCCGCATTGAGCACGATCATTTCAGCGGCTTTCTGGCCGTTCTCGGTCTTGCGGCGGCTCAAGGCGTCACTGATCAGCGCGTACGAGGCCTCGGGGTTTTCCACCGCCAGGCCGTGCAGGCTCTGGCTCTTCATGCCAAGGTCTTCGGGCTCGACCCAGTACTCGCTGATCTGGCCATTGTTCAGTTCGGCAACAAAGGTCGGCGCGGCCAGGCTGAACTCATCCAGGCCGTCCTTGGAGTGCACCACCAGCACGTGCTTGCTGCCCAGTCGCTGCAGCACTTCGGCCAGCGGCCGGCACAGTGCCTGGTTGAACACGCCCACCACCTGGTGCTTCACACCGGCCGGATTCGTAAGCGGGCCGAGCATGTTGAACAGGGTGCGCAGACCCAGGTCACGACGCGGGCCGGCGGCATACTTCATCGCCTTGTGGTGGCTCTGGGCAAACATGAAACCGATGCCCAGGCTGTCGATGCAGCGGGCGACCTGGACCGGGGTCAGGTTCAGGTAGATACCGGCGGCCTCGAGCAGGTCGGCGCTGCCGCTCTTGCCCGACACCGCACGGTTACCATGCTTGGCCACCGGGCAACCGGCCGCGGCGAGCACGAACGAGGCGGCGGTGGAGACGTTGAAGATGTTCGCGCCGTCGCCGCCGGTGCCGACGATATCGACCACGCCGTCGAGGTTGTTCAGCTCGACCTTGTCGGCCAGCTCACGCATCACCGACACCGCGCCGACGATCTCGTCGATGCTCTCGCTCTTCATGCGCATGCCCATCAGGAAGGCGCCGATCTGCGCCTCGCTGCATTGGCCGGTCATGATCTGGCGCATGACGTCGCTCATTTCTTCGGTGGACAGGTCCAGCTGACCGACGATGCGGCTCAGCGCGCTCTTGATATCCATGTTCGGTCCTTAGCGGCTGCCGCCGGTCTGCTTGAGGAAGTTGGCGAACAGCTCGTGGCCCTGCTCGGTGAGGATCGACTCAGGGTGGAACTGCACCCCCTCGATGTTCAGGGTCTTGTGCCGCAGGCCCATGATCTCGTCGACCGAGCCGTCCGCGTGGGCGGTCCAGGCGGTGACCTCGAGGCAGTCCGGCAGGGTTTCACGCTTGACCACCAGCGAGTGGTAGCGGGTCACGGTCAGCGGATTGTTGAGGCCGGCGAACACGCCCAGGTCGCGGTGATGAACCGGGCTGGTCTTGCCGTGCATGACCTGGCGCGCCCGCACGACGTCGCCGCCGAAGGCCTGGCCGATCGACTGGTGGCCGAGGCAGACGCCAAGGATCGGCAGCTTGCCGGCAAAGTGCAGGATGGCCTCGATCGATACACCGGCCTGGCTCGGCGTGCACGGGCCGGGGGACACGACGATGCGTTCCGGGTTCAGGGCTTCGATCTGGGCGATGGTCAGTTCGTCGTTGCGAATGACCTTGACCTCGGCACCCAGTTCGCCGAGGTACTGCACGACGTTGTAAGTGAATGAGTCATAGTTGTCGATCATCAGTAACATCTGGACAAACCTCTTGAATACTGACTTTTGATGCGGACCTTGCGCTGCCAGCACCGGCGTGGGCAATCGCGCACGGGGGCCGAAGAAGCAGACGGAAGGCAGACGGAGCGAGCCGGGCAAGGCCGGCAGGAGATAAAGTCAGGCGCGCCAACGCCAACGGGCGTGAGCCTTGATTACGCGCATCAAGAGTTTGCTGACGATCAACACGGGGTAGGTCTCGTTCATACGTCCGGGCACAGTAGCCTACCGGGGCGGCGGGCGCAATATGCCCGTAAACATGGGGAAACGAATGCACTTTGGGAAACATGACCCTTGATTTTCTAAGGTCATCGGCGTGTCCCTGATAAAAACAATGAAAAGGATGTTCAGCATGCGCACTTCCCGCTTTCTGCGGTTCTCACTCTGCTCGCTCGCCCTCGCCTGCAGCCAGGCACTGGCAGCCCCCTCGCCCTACTCCACAATGATCGTGTTTGGTGACAGTCTCAGTGATGCCGGGCAGTTTCCGGACCTGATCGGCGGGACCGACGGCATGCGTTTCACCAACCGAGACGCCAACGGTAACTTCGCACAGGTGTCACCGACGCTCCTCGGCGGCCGGCTTGGGATTTCGCCAGGTGACCTCAACCCGTCCACTTCGGTGGGCATCCAGCCTGACGGCAACAACTGGGCAGTCGGCGGTTACACGACCCAGCAAATTCTCGACTCCATTGTCGGTACCTCAAAAGTGGTCATTCCGCCGGGCACTCCCGGCGCAGGCCAAGTCTTGCGCGAACGCCCCGGGTACCTGGCCAACGGCCAACTCGCGGACCCGAATGCCCTGTACTACCTGACTGGCGGCGGTAATGACTTCCTCCAGGGCCTGGTCACCAGCCCCACCACTGCCGCGGCCTCCGGCGCCAACCTGGCTGCCAGTGCCCAAGCGCTGCAACAGCAGGGCGCGCGCTACATCGTGGTCTGGCTGCTGCCCGACCTGGGCCTGACACCGAACTTCAGCGGCACGCCGCAACAAGGTGCGCTGTCGCAGTTGTCCGGCGTGTTCAACCAGGCGTTGCTGAACCAGCTGCGGCAGATCGATGCCGAAATCATCCCGCTGAACATCCCGCTGCTGCTCGGCGAAGCACTGGCCGACCCGACCCAGTTCGGCCTGGCCAGCGACCAGAACCTGGTGGGCACCTGCTACAGCGGTGCCGGCTGCGAGAACCCGCAGTACGGCGCCAACGGCGCGACGCCAGACCCCAGCAAACTGCTGTTCAACGATGCGGTGCATCCCACCATTGCCGGCCAGCAGCTGATCGCCGACTACGCCTACTCGATCCTCTCCGCGCCGTGGGAGCTGACCCTGCTGCCGGAAATGGCCCACGCCAGTTTGCGTGCGCATCAGGACGAACTGCGCAACCAGTGGCAGACGCCCTGGCAAGCGGTCGGCGAGTGGCAGGCTATCGTCGCCAGCGGCGCCCAGGACCTCGACTTCGACGAGCAACGCAGCAGCGCCAGCGGCGACGGACGCGGTTACAACCTGACCGTCGGCGGCAGCTACCGGCTCGATGATGCCTGGCGCCTGGGTGTGGCAGCGGGCGTCTACAAGCAGAAGCTGGAAGCCGGCGAACAGGATTCGGCCTACAAGCTGAACAGTTACCTGGCCAGCGCCTTCGCCCAGTACCGGCAGAATCGCTGGTGGGGCGACGCGGCGCTGAGCGCCGGCCACCTGGACTTCCACGACCTCAAGCGGACCTTTGCCCTGGGGGTGAACGACCGCAGCGAGAAAGGTGACACCGACGGTGAGGTCTGGGCACTGAGCGGGCGCCTGGGCTACAACCTGGCGGCCGAGCAAAGTGCCTGGCAGGTTTCACCCTTCATCAGTGCAGACTATGCGCGGGTCAAGGTCGATGGTTACGAGGAGAAGAGCGGACGCTCCACTGCGCTGGGCTTTGCGGACCAGGAGCGGACGTCGCGGCGGCTGGGCGCGGGCTTGCAGGGGAGTTATCAGTTCGTGCCGTCGACCCGGGTGTTTGCCGAAGTCGCACGGGAGCATGAGTTCGAGGATGACCGCCAGGAGGTGACGATGCACCTGACCAGTCTGCCGGCGAATGACTTTACCCTGACTGGGTACACGCCACAGAGCAACCTGACCCGGGCCAGCCTGGGGTTGTCGCATGAGTTGACGGCGGGGGTGCAGGTGCGCGGGAGTTACAACTGGCGCAAGAGTGATGAGCTGACCCAGCAAGGGGTGAGCCTGGCGCTTAGTCTGGACTTCTAGAGTGTTGGGGCCGCGTTGCGGCCCTTCGCGGGTAAACCCGCTCCCACAGGGATACTACAAGCTGCGAGATTCGCACGAACTCTGTGGGAGCGGGTTTACCCGCGAAGGGCTGCAACGCAGCCCCACGATCCCAGATAGTCACGCCTTGGGCGTTTGCTCGGCCAAGGCCACTGCGCGGAACATGGCGCGGCGTTTGTTGATCGTCTCTTCCCACTCCAGCGCAGGCACCGAGTCGGCCACAATGCCGCCACCGGCCTGCACATGCAGCTCGCCGTCCTTGATCACCGCGGTCCGAATAGCGATCGCGGTGTCCATGTTGCCGTTCCAGGCGAAGTAACCGACCGCCCCACCATAGACGCCACGCTTGACCGGCTCGAGCTCGTCGATGATCTCCATCGCACGAATCTTCGGTGCCCCCGACAAGGTGCCTGCCGGCAAGATCGCCCGCAACGCGTCCATGGCGGTCAGGCCTTCACGCAACTGGCCGGTGACGTTGGAGACGATGTGCATGACGTTGGAATAACGCTCGATCACCATCTTCTCGGTCAGGCGCACACTGCCGGTGGCCGACACCCGGCCCACATCGTTGCGGCCCAGGTCGATCAGCATCAGGTGCTCGGCGATTTCCTTGTCGTCGGACAGCAGGTCGTCCTCGAGCGCCCGGTCGGCTTCTTCGCTAGCCCCGCGCGGACGCGTGCCGGCGATCGGGCGCACCGTGACCAGGTTGTCCTCGACCCGCACCAGCACTTCCGGCGAACTGCCCACCACGTGGAAGTCGCCAAAGTTGAAGAAGTACATGTACGGCGTCGGGTTGAAGCAGCGCAGCGCCCGATACAGGTCGATCGGCGCCGCCTTGAAGTCGATCGACATCCGCTGCGACGGCACCACCTGCATGCAGTCACCGGCCAGGATGTACTCCTTCACGGTGTCCACTGCACGCTCGTAGTCGGCCTGGGTGAAGCTCGAGCGGAACTCAGGCTCCGCAGCCATCGGGCCACTCAAGTCGAGGCCGCGGCGCGGCGTGATCGGCTCGCGCAGCTTGGCCAGCAGGCCTTCGAGGCGCGCCTGGCCCTGCTCGAAGGCGTTGTCTTCGGACGGGTCGACCAGCACGATCGCGTGCATCTTGCCCGCCAGGTTGTCGAACACCACCACGGCGTCCGAGACCATCAGGAGGATGTCCGGCACACCCAGCGGGTCCGGATTCGGGCAGGCGCCCAGGCGTTTTTCCACATAGCGCACGCAGTCGTAGCCAAAGTAGCCGACCAGGCCGCCGTTGAAGCGTGGCAGGCCAGCGATGTCGGCGACCTTGTAGCGCTCTTTGAAGGCTTCGACGAAGGCCAGTGGATCTTCCACGTCGTGGCTTTCGACCTCTTCGCCATCCTGCAGGATGCTGACGTGGTAGCCATGCACGCGCATCACGGTGCGCGAGGGCAGGCCGATCATCGAGTAACGGCCCCACTTCTCGCCGCCCTGCACCGACTCGAGCAGGTACGAGTTGGCCTGATCAGCCAGCTTTAGGTAGATCGACAGCGGGGTATCGAAGTCGGCCAGGGTTTCGCAGGCCAGGGGGATGCGGTTGTAGCCGGCAGCGGCCAGGCGCA
Organism: Pseudomonas reidholzensis; assembly: GCF_900536025.1. Lineage (GTDB taxonomy): Bacteria > Pseudomonadota > Gammaproteobacteria > Pseudomonadales > Pseudomonadaceae > Aquipseudomonas > Aquipseudomonas reidholzensis. Next base: position 632,212 of record NZ_UNOZ01000002.1, on the reverse strand, counting down.
GGAATTCTTCGCGGGTCATGAGTAGCCTCGGAGCAAGCAGCAATGGGGTCAGGCAAACGGACGGGCCGGCAGGCGCCGGCGGGCAGAAGTCAGGCGCGCCAACGCCAACGGGCCAGGGCCTTGATGACTTTCATCCAGAATTTGCCAGTAACCACCACGGTGGGCTCTCTGTCTTGGGAGGCTTGAAGGTCCGCCAACGTTATCCCAGTGTCGGTGACTACGCAACCAGGCAACAGGATGCGCAGGTCGTCGATCACCAGGGTCGGCGATTCTTCGTCGATTGGCCGGCCATGGTTGTAGCCATAGCTCAACCCTACACTCTGCACCCCCGCCGCCTTGGCCGCCTGCACGTCGCTGCGCGAATCGCCGACGAACAGCGATTGCCCAGGCTCGACACCGGCCATTTTCATGACGAACAGCAACGCTGCCGGGTCAGGCTTTTTCTGTGGCAGGGTATCGCCGCCGATGATCCAGCGGAAATACCGGCCGATCTTCATCTGGTCGAGCAAGGGCGCGACGAAGCGCTCCGGCTTGTTGGTGATCAGGGCCATTTCCACGCCCTGCTTGCGCAGCCAGCGCAGGGTCTCGTGGACACCCGGGTAGACCACCGTCAGCGCGTGGCTTTCAGCGTAGGCTTCCATGAACAACGCCAGGCCGCGCTCGGCCAATTCGTCGTCCACTGCCTGGTGATCGAGGCCTCCGGCCAGGGCCCGGCGGACCAGCACCGGCGCGCCATTGCCGACCCAGTGGCGGACCGCCTCGAGGCCAGCGGGCGGGCGCCCGAGTTCGAGCAGCATGCGGTCGACGGCTGCGGCCAGGTCGGGGACCGAATCGATCAGGGTACCGTCCAGATCGAACATCACCAGCCTGGGCAGCGTCCCCGGGAACAGCTGCTCGAAGCCGCTCATGGGCGGGCCAGGGCCATTTCGGCGCGCATCTGGTCGATGACGTGCTTGTAGTCCGGGGCATTGAAGATCGCCGAGCCGGCGACAAAGGTGTCGGCGCCCGCGGCGGTGATCTCGCGAATGTTGTTGACGTTGACGCCGCCGTCGATTTCCAGGCGGATATCACGGCCGCTGGCGTCGATCAGGGCGCGGGCTTCGCGCAGCTTGTCGAGGGTGCCGGGGATGAACTTCTGCCCGCCGAAGCCTGGGTTGACGCTCATCAGCAGAACCATGTCGACCTTGTCCATCACGTACTTCAGGGCATCCAGGCTGGTGGCCGGGTTGAACACCAGGCCGGCCTTGCAGCCGCCGTCGCGGATCAACTGCAGAGAGCGGTCGATGTGCGTGCTGGCTTCCGGGTGGAAGGTGATGTAGGTGGCGCCGGCTTCGATGAAGTCGCCGATGATGCGATCGACCGGGCTGACCATCAGGTGGACATCGATCGGCGCGGTGACGCCGTACTTGCGCAGCGCGCTGCAGACCATCGGGCCGATGGTCAGGTTGGGGACGTAGTGGTTGTCCATGACATCGAAGTGGACGATGTCGGCCCCGGCTTCCAGCACCGCGTCGACATCGGCACCCAGGCGGGCGAAATCGGCGGAGAGGATCGAGGGGGCAATAGCGAAGGGCTGCATGGCGCACCTGTTGGCAGAATCACGGTGGCGCGCATTGTACCCCAGGCAAATCAATCAGGGCTGATTGGTGTCAATCCGTGTCGACGAGTGCCCAACCTTGGCGTGTCAGCACTGTCTCCTTCGCAGGCTTGCCCGCAAAGGAGACAGCCCGTTCATCAGCCAGGCTGTTGCGTACGCAGCTTCTCGCTACGCCCACGCAGCCACTCCAGGGTCAGCAACAGCACCACCGAGAAGGCGATCAACAGCGTCGCCGCGGCGGCAATGGTCGGGCTCAGGTTCTCGCGAATGCCGCTGAACATCTGCCGCGGCAGGGTCGCCTGCTCAGGCCCGGCGAGAAACAGCGTCACCACCACCTCATCGAACGAGGTGGCAAAGGCGAACAGCGCCCCCGAAATGACCCCCGGCGCAATCAGCGGCAAGGTCACCCGACGGAACGCGGTCAAGGGCGACGCCCCCAGGCTGGCCGCCGCCCGCACCAGGTTGTAGTTGAAGCCCTGCAAGGTCGCCGAGACGGTGATGATGACGAACGGCACGCCCAGCACCGCATGCACCAGGATCAGCGAAATGAAGCTGTTGCCCAGCCCCAGCGGGGCGAAGAACAGGTAACTGGCCACCCCGATGATGACCACCGGCACCACCATCGGCGAGATCACCAGCGCCATCACCAGCGACTTGCCAGGGAAATCGCCACGGGTCAGGCCAATCGCCGCAAGGGTGCCGAACACCATTGCCAGCACGGTCGCCGCCGGGGCGACGATAATGCTGTTCTTCAATGCGCGCATCCACTCGGCCGAGGCGAAGAAGTCCTGGTACCACTGCAGCGAAAAGCCCTGCAGCGGATACACCAGGAAGCTGCCGCTGTTGAACGACAACGGGATGATCACCAGCACCGGCAGCACCAGGAACAACAGGATCAGGCCGCACAGAATCCGCAGGCCGTAGAACCACACCCGTTCGATGGGCGACATGTAAGGGCTCAGCATGGCAAGGCTCCTCAGCTCAGGCGCAGGCGGCTGGCGCCGACCAGCCAGCTATAGATCAGGTACAACAGCACGGTCGCCAGCAGCAACAGCCCGCCCAGCGCGGTGGCCATGCCCCAGTTGATGCTGGTGTTGGTATAGAAGGCCACGAAGTAGCTGACCATCTGGTCGTTGGGGCTGCCGAGCAGCGCCGGGGTGATGTAGTAGCCGATGGCCAGGATGAACACCAGCAGGCAGCCGGCGCCGATGCCGGCATAGGTCTGCGGGAAGTACACCCGCCAGAAGCTGGCGAACGGGTGGCAGCCCAGCGAGATCGCCGCGCGCATGTAGCTCGGCGAGATGCCCTTCATCACGCTGTACAGCGGCAGGATCATGAACGGCAGGAGGATATGCACCATCGAGATGTACACCCCGGTGCGGTTGAACACCAACTCCAGCGGTTGATCGATGATGCCCATGGCCATCAACGCACTGTTGATCAGGCCGCCAGACTGCAGCAGCACGATCCAGGCCGCGACCCGCACCAGAATGGACGTCCAGAACGGCAACAGCACGAGGATCATCAGCAGGTTGCTCTGCCGAGTCGGCAGGTTGGCCAGCAGGTACGCCAGCGGGTAGGCCAGCAACAGGCAGATCACGGTGATCACCACACCCATCCACAGGGTACGGGCAAAGATATCCAGGTAGATGGCCTGGTCAGGCGTGGCCTTGGCCAGCTCACCGAGGTCGTCGATGCGATGGTCGACCGAAGCCAGCAGGTAATACGAGGTGACCGTGCTGGTGTTGCGGCGGATGGCCTGCCAGTAGGCGGGATCGCCCCAGCGCTCGTCGAGGGTTTGCAGGGCTTCTTTATAAGAGGCCGGTTCACTTTTCAGCGGCAGCGCCCGGGCCGTCTTCGACAGCAGGCTGCGGTAACCGGCCAGTTCCATGTTCAGGCGTTTGGACAGGTCGCCCAGGGTCTGGTTCTTGCGCGCCTCGGCCAGGTCCAGGCTGAGTGCCTTGTACACCTCCTCCCCCGGCAGGCTCTTGCCATCCCACTGCTGCACCGCCTCGACGGTGCGCGGCAGGCCAGCGACCACTTCAGGGTTGCCGACGCTCTTGTACAGCAGCGCCGCGATCGGCACCAGGAACACCAGCAGGAGGAACAGCGCCAGCGGCGCGATCAACGCCTGGGCCTTCCAGCGGTTGACCCGCTCGGCATGCTTGAGGCGCTGCTTGAGGCTTTTACCTGCGCCGTCATTCAGGGGCACTGCAATGGCCATGGCGAACTCCGAAAAAACGGGAAAACGGGGAGCGCCGGACTGCCCGGCGCTCCAATCACGCGCTTACTTCGCCGCCCAGGCGTTGAAGCGTTGCTCGAGCTGCTCGCTGTTATCGGCCCAGAACGCCACGTCGATCTGCACCTGGTTGGCGATGTTCTCAGGCGTGGTCGGCATGTCTTTCTTCACCGCCTCGGCCAGCAGCGGGACGGCCTTGGAGTTGGCCGGGCCGTAGGCGATGTTTTCCGAGTAGGTCTTCTGCTGCTCGGGCTGGACGCTGTAGGCGATGAACTTCTTCGCCTCTTCGACGTTCTTGGCGCCCTTCGGGATGGCCCAGGCGTCGAAGTCGTAGATGCCGCCGTTCCACACCACCTTGAGGTTGCTCTCTTTCTGCACCGCGGCGATCCGGCCGTTGTAGGCCGAGCTCATCACCACGTCACCCGAGGCCAGGTATTGCGGCGGCTGGGCACCGGCTTCCCACCACTGGATGCTCGGCTTGAGCTGGTCGAGCTTCTTGAATGCACGGTCCTGGCCTTCTTTGGTGGCCAGTACCTTGTAGACGTCCTTGGGCGCGACGCCGTCGGCCATCAGCGCGAACTCGAGGGTGTACTTGGCGCCCTTGCGCAGGCCGCGTTTGCCCGGGAACTGCTTGGTGTCCCAGAAATCGGCCCAGCTGGTGGGCGCGGACTTGAGCTTGTCTGCGTTGTAGGCGAGCACCGTCGACCAGACGAAGAAGCCCACACCGCAAGGCTGGATGGCGCCGGGCACATAGTCGGCCTCGTCACCGAACAGGGCCGGATCGAGCTCTTCGAACATGCCCTCGTCGCAGCCACGCGCCAGCTCCGGCGACTCGACTTCGACCAGGTTCCACGACACGCTCTTGGTGTCGACCATGGCTTTGACCTTGGCCATCTCGCCGTTGTACTCACCGGCGACGATCTTGCCCTTGCCGGCCTTTTCCCACGGTTCGTAGAACGCCTTGACCTGGGCGGCCTTGTTGGCACCGCCGAACGACACCACGGTGAGGTCCGCGGCCATGGCCTGGCCGGCGGCGAACAGGCCAAGGGCCAGGGCGGTCAGTTTCAACTGCTTGCGCATTATTATTCTCTCCACAGTACAGGGTTGGTTAAGCGAACCATCAGTGGGCTTCGGCAATCGGGTCGAGCGCGCGGGCGTGCTCCACCTCCCAGCCTAGCGGTACCACGTCGCCCACGGCCAAGGCCGGGTCGAGTTCGGCGATCGGCTGCTTCACGAAGAAGTCGCCCTTGCCGCAGACTTCCAGGCGTACCCGTACGTGGTCGCCCAGGTAGATGAACTCGGCCACCCGGCCGGAGAAGCGGTTGACGCAGCGTTCGCTGTGGCCATTGAGGCGCACCCGCTCGGGGCGGATCGACAAGGTCACCGGGTCACCGGCCTGGCCGACGTTGACCGCCAGCGCCTCGACCCGCTCACCGCGCGGCAGCTGCACCTGGCAGCGCTCGCCATTGCGCGCCAGCAAGGTGCCGTTGAGGCGGTTGTTCTCGCCGATGAAGTTGGCCACAAAGGTATTGCGCGGCTCTTCATAGAGGGTGCGCGGGTCGGCGATTTGCTGGATTTCGCCCTGGTGGAACACCGCCACCCGGTCGGACATGGTCAGCGCTTCGCCCTGGTCGTGGGTCACGTAGACCACGGTCACGCCGAGGCGCTGGTGGATGTGCTTGATCTCCATCTGCATGTGTTCACGCAGTTGCTTGTCGAGCGCGCCGAGCGGTTCGTCCATCAGCACCAGTTGCGGCTCGAACACCAGCGCGCGGGCCAGCGCCACGCGCTGCTGCTGGCCGCCGGAGAGCTGGCCGGGGTAGCGCTTGGCGAAGGCGTCGAGCTGGACCATGCCGAGCACGCGCTTGACCCGCTCGCTGATGTCGGTCTTGCTCAGGTTGCGCACGCTGAGCGGGAACGCCAGGTTCTCGGCGACGGTCATGTGCGGGAACAGCGCGTAGTTCTGGAACACCATGCCGATGTCGCGCTTGTGCGGCGGCACGTTGTTGATCGAGCGGCCGTCCAGCTGGATCTCGCCGGCGGTGGGCGTCTCGAAGCCGGCGAGCATCATCAGGCTGGTGGTCTTGCCCGAGCCGGACGGGCCGAGCAAGGTCAGGAACTCGCCCTTGCGGATGTCCAGGTTGAGGTCCTTGACGATCAGCGACTCACCGTCGTAGCTCTTCTGCACACCCCGGAAACTGACCAGCGTGTCGCCGGTGGCAGTGTTCGAATTCGCCTCGCTCATGCCTGCACCTTCTTGTTGGATGACTGCGTGAGAGAAGGTTAGACAAGGCGCAAGGGCCCGCAAATCGGGGGTACTGAGAGAATGTGCTCGTCCAGATGGAAGATTGGGTGTAGGGATTGCCCTACACGGATGACGCTTTCAGACGCCCCAAGAAACCCGTGGGAGCGGGTTCACCCGCGAATGTTTACGCCGATCACCGTCGTTGCCACGTCCGGCCTCTGCGCGGGCAAGCCCGCTCCTACGCAGCGCACGTCGCAATTGGAACAGTCAGACCAGCTTGTGCTCCATGGCATACTTCACCAGTTCGGCCAGTGAATTGACCTTGAGCTTCTGCATCAGGCGCGCCTTGTGGGTGCTGATGGTCTTGCTCGAGAGCGCCAGCTGCTGGGCGATGTCATTGACGTTGGCGCCCTGGGCAAGGCGCTCGAACACCGAGAACTCGCGCTCCGAGAGCAGCGTGTGCAGCGGGCGCGTGTCGGTCAGGCCGACCTCGAAGACCATCCGGTCGGCCAGCGCCGGGTCGATGTAGCGCCCGCCGCCAGCCACCCGGCGGATGGCCGTCAGCAGCAGCGCCGGGTCACTGTCCTTGGTGGCATAGCCGGCAGCCCCCGCCTTCAGCGCACGCGCCGCCATCTGCGCTTCGTCATGCATCGACAGCATGAGGATCGCCGGCGGGTTGTGCAGGGCTCGGATCCGCGGGATCGCCTCGAGGCCATTCACCCCCGGCATCGAGATATCCAGCAACACCACCTCGCACGGGGTGTGGCGCAGGGTCTCGAGCAATTGCTCGCCGTTGCCCGCCTCGCCCACCACCTGCATGTCCTTGGCCAGGCCGATCAACTGCTTGATGCCTTCACGGACAATGGTGTGGTCTTCCGCCACCAGCACTCGAATCACGCTTGCTCTCCTAATCCAGGGGTATCGCCACACTCAGGCTGCTGCCCTCACCCGGCTCACTGTCCAGCACCATGCTGCCGCCGAGCATCAATACCCGCTCACGCACACCGACCAGGCCAAACGAGGTCGGCCGGGCCTGGTCGAGGGCAAAGCCCACGCCATCATCGATGACGCTCATGCGCAGTTCGGCGTCCTCGCGCACCAGCAGGATCTGCACGGTGTGCGCCTGGGCGTGACGCATGACGTTGGTCAGCGCCTCCTGCAGGATGCGGAACAAGCCGGTGGCCTTGGCATCGCTCAATGCTGGCAGATTTTCTGGCACTTGTACCAGGCACGGGATCTGTGTGCGCGCTTCGAAGCGCCGCGCCTGCCATTCGATCGCCGAGGCGATGCCGGCGTCGAGGATCGGTGGCCGCAGCGCAGTCGCCACGTCACGCACCAGCTGGAACAGCTGCGCGATCAGGCGCTTCATGCTCGACAGGCGCTCGTTCAGCCCGGGGTCGAGTTCGGCGAAGGCCAGCTCGCACATCGACACTTCGAGCTTGAGCACGGTGAGCATCTGCCCCAGCTCGTCGTGCACCTCGCGGGCGATGCGCGCCTTTTCCTCTTCGCGCACGCTCTCAAGGTGCGCCGAGAGCTCACGCAGTTGCCCCTGCGAGCGCGCCAGGGCGAGCTCGGCGCGCTTGCTCTGGGTGATGTCCCAGACCACCCCGTCCCACACCACCCGGCCATCGGCCAGGGCGCGGGTACTGGCCTTGATGTCGGCCCAGCGCTGCTCGCCCTGACGGGTGAGGATACGCCCCTGCCACGACCAGTCCTGGTTGTTGGCCAGGGCCAGGTCCTGCACCCGATGGTAGTCGGCGCGGTCCTGCGGGTGGACCAGGTTGCGCAGGCCCATGTCGGGGTGCTGGATCGCGGCCGGGGAATAGCCGACCAACGCCTCGCTGCCTTCGCTGATGTAGGGAAACTCCAGGTCTCCCTCGGCCGGGTCGCGCTCCAGGCGGAACACCAGCCCCGGCACATTGCCGGCGATGCCCTTGAGCCGCGCCTCGCTTTCGCGCAGGGCGGCCAGGGCGCGGCGGCGTTCGGTGACATCGGTGAGAAACACCACCAGGTATTCGGCATCCCGAAAGCGCAGGAAGCTCAGCGACAGGTCGACCGGCAGCAGGCTGCCATCGGCACGCAGGCACTGGCTCTCGAACTGCTCGGCACCGCCATTGCCGGTGCGCGCGCGCCGCCACAACTGCAGCCAGCGGTCCATCTGCAGGTTCGGCTCGAAGTCGATCAACGGCCGTTCGAGCAGCTCGCCCTCAGCGTAACCGAGCATGCGTTCGGCGGCGTGGTTGGCGTAGCGCACGTGGCTGTCCCAGTTGACCCAGAGAATGCCGACGGTGCTCTGGTCGATGGAGAACTGGCTCAGGCGCAGCGCCTCCTCGCGGGTCTGCCGCTCGACCAGGGTTTCCCGCGCGGCCAGCAGGCTGCGCTCCAGCTGGCGTTGCTGGCGGCGCTGCCAGACCAGGGTGGCGATGGCGCACAGCAGCAGCATGCCGAACAGCAGCGCCAGGTTCTGCCAGAAGCCGGCACTCTCGCTCAGGCGCGGATACTTGGGTTGCAGCCAACGTTGATGCAGTTGCTCCAGCTCCTTCGCCGGCATGGCCTGCAGGCCGCGCTCGAGGACATCGGCGAGCAGCGGCCAGTCGCGGCGCGAGCCCACCCGCAGCAATTGCGGCAGGCCGATGTCGGCGACCACCGCCAGGTCGCTGAACTCGCTCTCGCGTGACAGGCGGCTGAGCTGGGCTTCGTCGAGCACGGCATAGCTGGCCTGGCCGCCCAGCACCCCTTGCAGGGCCTGGCGCTCATTGGGCACACCCTGCAGGTTGAGATTGCCGTAGTTGCTGCGCAGGTAGTCGGCCAGCGCACTGGGCATGCGCACCGCGACCCGGTCGGCGGGGCCGAGTTTTTCCAGGTCGACCGCCATCGCCCCCGTGCGCGGGCCCACCATCAGTTGCGGGACGCGCATGTAAGGGTCGCTGAACAGCCACAAGCGCAGGCTGGTGGGGGTCTGCGTCAGACCTGGGGCGAAGTCGATCTCACCCGCCTGGAGCGCATGCTCGAGGGCGGCCTGGTCGGCGAAGTTACGCCAGGTGAGGTCGAGCCGCAGTGCCTGGGCCAGCCAGTTGACCAGTTCGACATTGGCCCCATAGAGCTGCTGCAGACGTCGATCGAACTGCGCGTAGGGCACTTGCAGGACCAGCCCCACCCGCAGGCTGCGGTGTGTGTCGAGCCATTGTTGCTGGGCCGGTTCCAAGGCCACCGTCGGCGCCGGCGCGGGCCTGGCCAAGGCGAGCAAGGGCAGGCACAGGCAGCCGATAAGCAGCAGGCAACGCATTCGCTTCATCTCTACGCTCGTCTTGGCAAACGCGGCCATCACCCGTGGCCGTGGCGGACAAATACTATTAGGCTGCCGGTATCATTCTGGCCTTGGGTTGATTCATGTTGACACTTTATCGCACGACGCTGGCAATGTGCTGCCTGGCCTCGATCGTCCCGCTTGGCGCACAGGCCGAAGATCCGCCAAAGCCTGCAGCTACCGCCGAAGCCGCCACCCCCGCCGTCCGCCCGGCACTGCTCGAACGCAGCCAGGAAGACGCCCAAGCGCTGGAACGGCTGGTGCCCAAGGCCGAACAACAAACGCTGGACGCCGGCAACGAACAGTTCCTGGCGCTGTGGAAACCGGCCAACGACAGTGATCCGCAAGGTGCGCTGATCATTCTCCCGGGCGCTGGCGAAAACGCCGACTGGCCGAACACGGTCGGGCCGCTGCGGCGCAAGTTTCCGGATGCCGGCTGGCACACCCTGAGCGTCAGCCTGCCCGACCTGCTCAGCGACGGCCCGCAGGCGCGGGTCGACGCGCAACCCGCCGCGCAGCCCGACAAAGGCACCGGTGAAACCGCACCGGCCAAGGACACCCCCGCCGACGCCAACGCCAATGTCGCCCAAGCCACTGCGGCCGAAGCCGACACCGCGCAAGGCACCGACGCGGTCGAAGCCAGCGAGCACAACGACCAGGCCGACGCCGAGCGGATCTTTGCCCGCCTGGATGCCGCCGTTGCCTACGCCCAGCAGCAGAAAGCCCGCAGCATTGTCCTGCTCGGCAATGGCAGCGGTGCCTACTGGGCGGCGCGGTACCTGAGCGAGAAGCAGCCGCCGCAGGTGCAGAAGCTGGTGATGGTGGGCGCGCAGACACCGGCGCGGGTCGAGCACGACCTGGAGAGCCTGACGCCAACCCTGAAGGTACCGAGCGCCGATCTCTACTACGCCACCCGCACTGCCGACCGCCGCGCGGCCGCGCTGCGCCTGCAGGCGAGCAAGCGGCAGAAGGACAGCCAGTACCGGCAGTTGTCGCTGATCGCGATGCCGGGCAACAAGGCGGCGGAACAGGAACAGTTGTTCCGCCGAGTGCGGGGATGGTTGACGCCGCAGGAGTGAAATAGCCTCAGGCCAGGGACAACTACAACCCCCGGCGCTTGCGAATCAGGGTATAGGCCTGGTGCAGTTCACGGGTCTTGTCGGTCGCCTCACGCACCCGTGCCTCGCTCGCGCCACTGCCCACCAGCTTGTCCGGATGATGTCGGCTGAGCAGGCGCCGATAGGCCTGCTTGACCTTGTCTGGCTCGGTGTCGGCCTCGACGCCGAGCACGCGCAAGGCCACCGCGTAGGTCAGGGTGGCGCCTTCCACGCTCGCCTTGCGGGGCTCGTATTCCAGCGACAAGGCTTGCGCCTGGCGCCGACTCAAGCCCAACTGCTGGCCCCAGTCGAGCACCAGGTCGCGCTCGTGCCGCCCGGCCTTGCCATCCGCCCAGACCATCCGCCAGCACGCACGCAGCGCGCCCTCGGCGCCATGCGGCTGCTCCTTGATGCGCCGCAGGTAGCGGCCAAGCCGGTCCTTGCCGGCCTTGCCCCGATTGAAGGCGGCGATCGCCCGCAGGCGTGCGGGCTCAGCCAGGTCCAGCCGGGTCATCTCGTGACGCGCCTGCTGGATATGCCCCTGCCCCACCCGACCGTCACTCTTGGCCAAGCGCCCCAGGAGGACGAACAGCAGCTCTTCGTCACGCAGCGCCGGGCGCCCGCCCAAGCGCTCGCGCATGTCCTCCCAGCCACGCAGGCGCAGGCGCCGGTCCATGGCCTGGCCAAGCAAGGCGCCCAGCAGCGCGCCGGGAATGCTGGCAACCGCGTAACCCGCTCCGGCACCAATCACCGTGCTCGGCCACCACATATCAGGCGCGCTCGCCGATCAAGCGCTCGGCCTCGGCCAGGCGCTCCAGGGTGCCGACGTCGACCCACTGCCCGCGGTGGTGCTCGCCGCTCACCTGGCCCTCGGCCATGGCCTTGCGCAGCAACGGCGCAAGTTTGAAGGCACCGGCCTGGCAACCCGCGAACAACGCCGGATCGAGCAGCGAAATACCACTGAAGGTCAGCGTGCCAGGGGCCTCGTCGCCGTCGACCACCTGCTCGCCGAGCAGGCGGAAGTCACCGCGGCCGTGGTGCCCCGGGTTGTCCACCAGAACCAGGTGCGCCAGGCCCTTGGGCGCGGCCTGCAGACGGCTGAAGTCATAGTCGGTCCAGACATCGCCGTTGATCAGCAGGAACGGCTCGGCACCCAGCAACGGCAGCGCCTTGAAGATTCCGCCGCCGGTTTCCAGCGGTTCGCCTTCGGCCGAATAGCGGATGCTCAGGCCGAACTGGCTGCCGTCACCCAGATGATCCTCGATCTGCTGGCCGAGCCAGGCGTGGTTGATCACCACCTCGCGGATCCCGCCAGCCGCCAAGGCACGCAGGTGGTACTCGATCAACGGCTGACCGGCGACCGGCAGCAGAGGCTTGGGGGTGTGCAGGGTCAAGGGACGCATGCGCTCTCCCTTGCCCGCAGCGAGGATCATCGCCTTCATGGGCGGGCTCCGGCGTTGAGTTCGGCGATCAGCAGGCCGAGTTCGGCCAGCTCCGGCCGACGTGCGACCACCTCATCTATATAGGCGAAGAACCGCGGCACGTCGCCGAGGTAGCGCGGCTTGCCGTCGCGGTGGCAGATGCGCGCGAAGATGCCGATCACTTTCAGGTGGCGCTGCACGCCCATCAGGTCACTGGCCCGCTGGAACGCGTCGAAATCGGCGTGCACCGGGATGCCGGCGACCCGTGCCTTCTCCCAGTAGTCGCCCAGCCAACCTTCGACACGCGTCTGCGGCCAGCTGAGGAAGGCGTCCTTGAACAGGCAGGTGATATCGTAGGTCACCGGGCCGTAGACCGCGTCCTGGAAGTCCAGCACGCCAGGGTTGGGGGTGCTGTGCATCAGGTTGCGTGGCATGTAGTCGCGGTGCACCAGTACTTTTGGCTGGGCCAGGGCACTGTCGATCAATTGCTGGCTGACGCGCTGCCAGCGGTCTTGCTGGGCTTGGCTCAAGCTCACGCCCAGTTCGCGGCCGACATACCACTCAGGGAACAGCTCCAGCTCGCGGCGCAGCAAGGCGTCGTCGTAACTGGGCAGCGCTGCATCCAGCGGCAGGCGCTGCAGGGCCAGCAGGGCGTCGATGGCGTCGGCGAACAGGCCATCGGCATTGCTCGGGTCAATGATGTCCAGGTATGTCTGGTGGCCCAGGTCACCGAGCAACAGGAAGCCGCGCTGCAGGTCTTGCCCATGAATGGTCGGCACGTGCACGCCCGCGCTGGCCAGGAGGTGATCGATGGCCACGAACGGCGCGCAGTTTTCCTGCGGCGGCGGCGCATCCATCACCACGAAGCTGCGACCGGCGCCCTGCCAGCGGAAGTAACGGCGGAAGCTGGCATCGCTGCTGGCGGCCGTCAGGGTGCCTTCGGGGACTTCGCCCCAGCCGTTTATCTGGAACAGGGCAAGCAGTTGCTGTTTGAGCCAGTCTTTGAGGAGTTCAAGGCGTAGATCATGATCAGGCATTACAAGGGTCTCCGACGGCCCTAGCCGTCAAGCGGGTCATGCTTTATTATCCAGCATCTTTTTCAGACCATCGAGAGGCGTGCGGCCCCACACGCGGGCAGATGGCACGCAGGAAGCCCGGACTAATAAGATGGCATTGAAATCCCCCGCGTTTCGTAGAAAGTTTCCGTTGCTGGTGACAGGCAGTTTGCTGGTACTGCAACCCCTGGCCACCTCGTACGTGGTGGCTGCCGAGCAGTTTGACTGCCAAGTGTCCGCTTCCGGTGGCTGGGACTGCAAGCCCAAGACCTCTGTCAGCACGCTGCCACCGCGCCCTGTGCACGAGGGTGCAGCGCTGAGCACGGGTACCGAAGGCGAGGCTTTCGAAGCCAGCGCCGACGGCAAACCCGCGCCCATGCTGGTCACCGAGAGCAAAGGCCGTGGCCTGAAGACCCGCAGTGAAGACTACAGTCACCTCGACTGGGTCCCACGCGAGAAGCTCACGGCTGCCCAGTTGGCCGAGACCGGTCCGTACTGCGCGGGTGCCTATGTCGAGCCGACCCGGCCAGGCATGGACGACACCACGCCCAAGGACGAGGCGCCGACCTACCTCAATGCCAAGGTGTCCAAGTACCAGCAGGAGCAGCAGATCGCTACCCTCGCCGGTGACGTGGTCATGCGCCAGGGCAGCATGCAGGTCGAGGCCGACGAGGCCAACCTGTACCAGGCCGAGAACCGTGGCGAGCTCAAGGGCAACGTCAAGATTCGCGACAACGGCTCGCTGGTCGTCGGCGACCAGGGGCAGATCCAGCTGGATACCGGCGAGGCCCAGGTCGACAACGCCGAGTACGTGATGCACAAGTCGCGGATTCGCGGCAGCGCGCTGTATGCCAAGCGTGGCGAAAACGCCATCATTCGCCTCAAGGATGGTACCTATACCACCTGCGAACCGAACAGCAACGCCTGGACGCTGAAGGGCAACAACATCACCCTGAACCCGGCCACCGGCTTCGGTACCGCGACCAACGTCACCCTGCGGGTCAAGGATTTCCCGGTGTTCTACACACCGTACATCTACTTCCCGATCGATGACCGTCGCCAGTCCGGCTTCCTGCCGCCGTCGTTCAGCTCCAGCAGCGACACCGGCTTCATGCTGGTCACACCGTACTACTTCAACCTGGCGCCAAACTACGACGCCACGTTGTACCCGCGTTACATGGCCAAGCGCGGCATGCTCATGGAAGGTGAGTTCCGCTACCTGACCAAGTCCAGCGAAGGCCAGTTTGGCGGGGCGTACCTCAACGACGAAAGCAACGATCGCGAGAAGCAGACCGACTACCAGAAAGATCGCTACATGCTCAACTGGCAGCACAAGGGCGGCCTGGATAAGCGCCTTATGGCCGAGGTGGACTACACCAAGATCAGCGATCCGTTCTACTTCCAGGACCTGGAGTCCGACCAGATCGGTGTCGAAAGCACCGACTACGTCATTCAGCAAGGCGCCCTGACCTATCGAGGCGACAGCTACACCGCACGCCTGAACGTGCTGGCGTACGAAATGGCGACCATTTCGGCGATCACCCCGTACGACCGACTGCCGCAACTCACCCTCAACGGTCAGCTGCCGTTCACTCCTGGCGGGCTCAACTTCACGTACGAAAGTGAAGCAGTTCGCTTCGACCGTGATCTGCAGAATGGCACCGTGATCAACAAGGACGGCGAGCTGGACACCACGGCCGGGGCCGACGGCCGTCGCCTGGACCAGAACGTCTTCGGCCTGGCTCGCGCAAACGGCACTCGCTTGAATGTTGCTCCCGCGATCAGCCTGCCGATGGCAGCCAGCTACGGCTACTTCACGCCGAAGCTGAAGTACGTCTACACCCATTACGACCTCGACCTGGACGGCAAGGGCAAGAGCGACCTTGCTACTGCCGATGCTGAAACCCTGGACCTGCGCGGCGACTTCTCGAGCAGCCAGAACCGCAGCATTCCAGTATTCAGCGTCGACAGCGGCCTGTACTTCGACCGCAACACCCAATGGTTCGGCAAGAACTACCGCCAGACCCTGGAACCGCGTCTGTTCTACCTCAACGTACCGTATGAGGATCAGAAGGACATCCCGGTGTTCGACACGGGTGAGAGCTACTTCAACTACTCGTCCCTGTTCCGCGACAACCGGTTCACCGGCTCTGACCGCATCGGCGACGAGAACAAGCTGTCGCTGGGCGTGACCAACCGCTGGATCGAGGAGAACGGCTTCGAACGCCAACGCATCAGCGTCGGCCAGGCCGTCTACTTCCAGGACCGCAAGGTTCAGTTGCCCGGTATCGACTGGCGTACACGCCAGGACTCGCAGTCGAATGTCTCGCCGTACGCACTTGAGTACATGTTCGCCTTCAACCGCGACTGGCGCCTCAATGCCGAATACAACTGGGATCCGGACACCAGCAGCCCCCGTTCGGGCAGCGCGATGTTCCACTACCAGCCTGAAGACAACCCGAACAAGGTCATCAACGCCGGCTACCGCTACCGCAACGACCTGGTGCGTTACGACTCGCTGACCGGCACCTGGCAAGTGGGTGGTGGCAACTACGGCACCCCAGGCACCCCGGGCTACGTCGAGGACTACTACAAGATCGAGCAGCACGACTTCTCGGTGATCTGGCCGATCGTGCCGCAGTGGAGCGTCATCGCCCGCTGGCAGCATGACTACAACCGCAACCGTACCCTGGAAGCCATGGGCGGTTTCGAGTATGACAACTGCTGCTGGAAGCTGCGTCTGATCAACCGTTACTGGATTGACTACGACGACTTCAGCCAGGCAATCCCAGAGAACGAAAAAGGCGACCACGGCATCTTCCTGCAGATCGTGCTGAAAGGCCTGGGTGGCGTCGTGGGCAACAAGGTCGAGTCTTTCCTCGACCAAGGCATTCAAGGTTATCGTACACGTGAAGACCAAGCTTATTGATCGCCTGCGCCCGCTGATGCTGGGCGCTGCTTTACTGAGTGGCGCGGTGCATGCCGCGGTGCAACCCCTGGACAGCGTCGTGGCCATCGTCGATAACGACGTGGTCATGAAGAGCCAACTGGACCAGCGCGTCCGTGAAGTGGAGCAGACCATCGCCAAGCGCGGTGGTGGCATGCCACCTCCCGGCGCCCTGGACCAGCAGGTGCTGGAACGCCTGATCGTCGAAAACCTGCAGCTGCAGATTGGCGAACGCTCGGGCATCCGCATCACCGACGAAGAGCTGAACCAGGCCCTCGGCACCATTGCCCAGCGCAATGGCATGTCGCTGGAGCAGTTCCAGGCCGCCCTGCGCCGCGATGGCTTGTCGTTCGATGACGCCCGCGAGCAGGTCAAGCGCGAGATGATCATCAGCCGCGTGCGTCAGCGCCGGGTTGCCGAGCGCATCCAGGTGTCCGAGCAGGAAGTGAAGAACTTCCTCGCCTCCGACCTTGGCAAGATGCAGCTGTCGGAAGAGTTTCGCCTGGCCAACATCCTTATCCCGACCCCGGAGAGCGCCAACTCGGACGCCATCCAGGCTGCCGCTCGGCAAGCGGGTGAGGTGTACCAGCAACTCAAGCAAGGCGCGGACTTCGGCCAGGTGGCAATCGCCCGCTCGGCCAGCGAGAACGCCCTGGAAGGCGGCGAGATGGGCTGGCGCAAGGCAGGCCAGTTGCCACCCGACTTCGCCAAGATGCTCAGCAGCCTGACGGTGGGTGAGATCACCCAGCCGATCCGTATCCCCAACGGCTTCATCATCCTCAAGCTCGAGGAAAAACGCGGCGGCAGCGAAAGCGTCCTGCGTGACGAAGTGCATGTACGCCACATCCTGATCAAGCCGAGCGAGATTCGCAGCGACGCTGCCACCGAGCAGCTGGCCGAGAAACTCTACGAGCGCATCAAGGATGGCGAAGACTTTGCCACCCTGGCCAAAAGCTTCTCGGAAGACCCAGGTTCGGCGCTCAACGGCGGCGACCTCAACTGGATCGACCCGAACAGCCTGGTGCCGGAGTTCCGCGAAGAAATGGCCCGTGCCGAACAAGGCGTCGTGACCAAGCCGTTCCGTACCCAGTACGGCTGGCACGTGCTTGAAGTGCTCGGCCGCCGCGCCACCGACAGCACTGAACAGGCCCGTGAACAACAGGCACTGAGCGTGTTGCGCAATCGCAAGTACGACGAAGAGCTGCAGACCTGGCTGCGCCAGATCCGCGACGAAGCCTACGTTGAGATCAAGCTGCCTGGCGCCGACCAGGCCGCCCAGTGAAGCCCCTGCGCTTCGCCGTCACACCCGGCGAGCCGGCTGGCATAGGTCCCGACCTGTGCCTGCTGCTCGCCAGCGAGGCCCAGCCTCACCCCCTGATCGCCATCACCAGCCGTGACCTGCTCGTCGAGCGGGCCGCGCAGCTGGGGCTGGCGATCAGCCTGTTGCCGGTCACCCCCGATCATTGGCCCGAGCAGGCCGCGCCTGCTGGCAGCCTGTATGTCTGGGATACACCCTTGGCGGCAGCGGTCGTACCCGGCCAGTTGGACCCGGCCAACGCGGCGTTTGTCCTCGAGACCCTGACACGCGCCGGCAACGGTTGCCTGGACGGCAGTTTCGCCGGGATGATCACCGCACCGGTGCACAAGAGTGTGATCAACGAGAGCGGTATCCCCTTCTCCGGGCATACCGAATTCCTCGCCGACCTGACCCAAACGAGCCAAGTGGTGATGATGCTGGCCACCCATGGCCTGCGCGTGGCCCTGGTGACCACGCACCTGCCACTGCGCGAGATCGCCGACGCCATCACCGCCGAGCGCCTGCAGCGTGTCACGCGCATCCTGCACGCCGACCTGCGTGACAAGTTCGGCATCGCCAACCCGCGTATCCTGGTGTGCGGCCTCAACCCGCACGCCGGCGAAGGCGGCCACCTCGGCCGCGAAGAAATCGACATCATCGAGCCAGCACTGCACAGCCTGCGCACCGAAGGCATGGACCTGCGCGGCCCACTGCCGGCCGATACCCTGTTTACCCCCAAATATCTGGAGCACTGCGACGCGGTGCTGGCGATGTACCACGACCAGGGCCTGCCCGTACTCAAGTACAAAGGCTTTGGCGCTGCGGTCAACGTGACCCTGGGCCTGCCGATCATCCGTACCTCGGTCGATCACGGCACCGCCCTGGACCTGGCCGGCACCGGCAAGGTCGACACCGGCAGCCTGCGCGTCGCGCTGCAAACCGCCTACCAGATGGCCGAGAACCGACCATGAACGAGCATTACCAACACAAGGCGCGCAAGCGCTTTGGCCAGAACTTCCTGCACGACGCCGGGGTCATCGACCGCATCCTGCGGGCCATCCATGCCAAGCCCGGCGAACACCTGCTGGAAATCGGCCCGGGCCAGGGCGCCCTCACCGAAGGCCTGCTGGGCAGCGGCGCGCAACTTGACGTGGTCGAACTGGACAAGGACCTTGTGCCGATCCTCCAGCACAAGTTCGCCAACTTCGACAACTTCCGCCTGCACCAGGGCGACGCGCTGAAGTTCGACTTCAACCAGCTGGGTGTGCCCGAGCGCAGCCTCAAGGTGGTCGGCAACCTGCCCTACAACATCTCCACCCCGCTGATCTTCCACCTCCTGAGCCACGCCGGGCTGATCCGCGACATGCACTTCATGCTGCAGAAGGAAGTGGTCGAGCGCATGGCCGCCGGCCCAGGCGGTGGCGACTGGGGTCGCCTGTCGATCATGGTGCAGTACCACTGCCGGGTCGAACACCTGTTCAATGTCGGCCCCGGCGCGTTCAACCCGCCGCCAAAGGTCGACTCGGCGATCGTCCGCCTGGTCCCGCACGAAGTCCTGCCGCACCCGGCCAAGGATCACCTGCTGCTCGAGCGCGTCGTTCGCGAGGCGTTCAACCAGCGCCGCAAGACCCTGCGCAACACCCTCAAGGCCCTGCTCGACAGCCAGGCCATCGAGGCCGCCGGGGTAGACGGCAGCCTGCGCCCTGAACAGCTCGACCTGGCCGCCTTCGTGCGCCTGGCCGACAAGCTGGCCGAGCAGCAGCCGGCCAACTAAGCGCCATCGCAGCCCGCCTGCTCCCCTCGGAGCGGGCCGGCCACCATGGCCGGCGCAACACCCCTCCCCCGCCACACAACTGGCCTCCTGCCCCGCCGATAGCCTAGACTGCACCCATTGCCGTATTCGCACGTCTGCTCAAGGCCTTTGCATGTCCGACTCCCGATACCAGATCGACGTCAGCGTCGTCACCCGCTACCTCAAAGAACAGTCCGACCCCGACAACGAGCGTTTCGCCTTTGCCTACACCATCACCGTGCAGAACAGCGGCACGGTTGCAGCCAAGCTGATGTCTCGGCACTGGCTGATCACCAACGGTGACGGTGAAGTCGAAGAAGTGCGCGGTTCCGGGGTGGTGGGTCAGCAACCGCTGATCGAGCCGGGCCAGAGCCACACCTACAGCAGTGGCGCGGTGATCAGCACCCGGGTCGGCGCCATGCACGGCAGCTACCAGATGTTTGCCGAGGACGGCAAACGCTTCGACGCCCCGATCGCGCCGTTCCGCCTCGCCGTACCCGGGGCCCTGCACTGATGGCGGTGTACGCCGTCGGCGATCTCCAGGGCTGCCTGCAACCGCTCAAATGCCTGCTTGAACGTGTCCACTTCAACCCCGCCGTCGACCGCCTGTGGCTGGTCGGCGACCTGGTCAACCGCGGCCCTGAATCGCTCGAGACCTTGCGCTTCCTGTACTCGATCCGTGCATCACTGGTCTGCGTACTGGGCAACCATGACCTGCACCTGCTGGCCGCCTGGCACAATGTCGAGCGCCTGAAAAAAAGCGACACCCTGCGCGAGATCATCGACGCCCCGGATGCCGACCAGTTGCTCGACTGGCTGCGCCGACAGAAGCTGTTGCACTACGACGAACCGCGCGGGGTGGCCCTGGTGCATGCCGGCATCCCCCCGCAGTGGACGCTGGGGCGTGCACTGGAGCTCGCCGCCGAGGTCGAGGAAGTGCTGCGCGACGACGCCCGGCTCAAGCCCTACCTGGACGGCATGTACGGCAACGAACCGAGCAAGTGGAGCAAGAACCTCAGCGGCGTCGAGCGCCTGCGGGTGATCACCAACTACTTTACCCGCATGCGCTTCTGCACCGCCGAAGGCAAGCTCGACCTGAAGAGCAAGGAAGGCGCAGACGACGCCCCCAGAGGCTACAAGCCCTGGTTCGCCCACAAGGAGCGCCGCGCCCGCCACGTCAAGATCATCTTCGGCCACTGGGCCGCGCTCGAAGGACGCGCCCATGCGCCCGGCGTGGTCGCGCTGGACACCGGCTGCGTGTGGGGCGGTGCGATGACCCTGTATAACGTCGACAGCGGCGAACTGCACCGCTGTGACTGCGCCGACGACGGCACCGTCCGCCCGCCGGTTGCGCCGCCCAGTAGACCCAGCAGCGCCACCCGCTAAAATGAACGATCAGTCCTGAAGGAAATCACCCCATGAGCGAATTCAAACGCATCCCCCCCGAGCAGGCCCAGGCCCTGCGCGAGCAAGGTGCGGTCGTGGTCGACATTCGCGACCCGCAAGCCTATGCCGCCGGCCACATCCAGGGCGCTCTCCCGCTGGATAACCACTCGGTTGCGGACTTCATCCGCAATGCCGACCTCGACAAGCCCACCGTGGTGGTCTGCTACCACGGCAACTCCAGCCAGAGCGCCGCCGCCTACCTGGTCGGCCAGGGCTTCTCCGAGGTCTACAGCCTCGATGGCGGCTTCGAGCTGTGGCGCAGCACCTACCCGGCCGAGACCGCCCAAAGCGCCCCCGAATAAATTTTCACTTCCCCTGCAGCCCGCGCCCCGTGCGGGCTGGCGCCAGACCTGACGAACGGTCGTAGGCAACTTCTCGGCCTTGCGCCCTTGACCTCTCGCAGAACCAACTATTCTTAAGCCCAGGCCATCCAAAAAGGGGAGAGCCGGTACACCGGCGTGCGGGTCATCGGTAGCGCTTCAAGGGTGTTCTGGGGGGTATACAGCAATCGGCGAACCCGGTTGCATGCCAGCATCAGCTGACTGATCCGGCGTCGGCTCCACGTATCGAGCGAGGTGACGTCATGAGTATTTTTAGCCACTTCCAACAACGTTTCGAGTCAACCCGCCAGGAAGAACTGTCGCTGCAGGAGTACCTCGAGCTGTGCAAGCAGGATCGCAGCGCATACGCCTCGGCGGCCGAACGGCTGTTGCTGGCCATCGGCGAGCCGGAGGTGATCGACACGTCAACCAACTCCAGGCTGTCGCGCATCTTCTCCAACAAGGTAATCCGGCGCTACCCGGCCTTTGCCGACTTCCATGGCATGGAAGAGTGCATTGACCAGATCGTCTCGTACTTCCGCCATGCCGCGCAGGGCCTGGAAGAGAAGAAACAGATCCTCTACCTGCTGGGCCCGGTGGGGGGCGGCAAATCCTCGCTGGCGGAAAAACTCAAGCAACTGATCGAGAAGGTGCCCTTCTACGCCATCAAGGGCTCACCGGTCTTCGAATCCCCCCTGGGGCTGTTCAACGCCACTGAAGACGGCGCGATTCTCGAAGAGGACTTCGGCATTCCACGCCGCTACCTCAACACCATCATGTCGCCGTGGGCGACCAAGCGACTGGCTGAATTCGGGGGCGACATCAGCCAGTTCAAGGTGGTCAAGCTGTACCCCTCGATCCTCAACCAGATTGCCGTGGCCAAGACCGAACCCGGCGATGAGAACAACCAGGATATCTCCGCCCTGGTGGGCAAGGTGGATATCCGCAAGCTCGAGGAATTCCCGCAGAACGACGCCGACGCCTACAGCTATTCGGGCGCGCTGTGCCGGGCCAACCAGGGCCTGATGGAATTCGTCGAGATGTTCAAGGCACCGATCAAGGTGCTCCACCCGCTGCTGACCGCCACCCAGGAAGGCAACTACAACAGTACCGAAGGCCTGGGCGCGATCCCGTATTCGGGGATCCTGCTGGCGCACTCCAACGAATCGGAGTGGCACACCTTCCGCAACAACAAGAACAACGAAGCGTTCATCGACCGGATCTACATCGTCAAGGTGCCGTACTGCCTGCGGGTCAGCGACGAGATCAAGATCTACGACAAGCTGCTGTTCAACAGCTCCCTGGCCAAGGCTCATTGCGCGCCTGACACCCTCAAGATGCTCGCCCAGTTCACCGTGCTGTCGCGCCTCAAGGAGCCGGAAAACTCCAACATCTACTCGAAGATGCGTGTCTACGATGGGGAAAACCTCAAAGACACCGACCCCAAGGCGAAATCGATCCAGGAGTACCGCGACTCGGCCGGCGTCGACGAGGGCATGAACGGTCTGTCGACCCGCTTCGCCTTCAAGATCCTCTCCAAGGTGTTCAACTTCGACGCGCACGAAGTGGCCGCCAACCCGGTGCACCTGCTGTATGTGCTGGAGCAGCAGATCGAGCAGGAACAGTTCCCCGCCGAGGTCCGCGAGCGTTATCTGCGCTTCCTCAAGGAGTACCTGGCACCGCGTTACATCGAGTTCATCGGCAAGGAAATCCAGACCGCGTACCTGGAGTCCTACAGCGAGTACGGCCAGAACATCTTCGACCGCTACGTGCTGTACGCCGACTTCTGGATCCAGGACCAGGAGTATCGCGACCCCGAGACCGGCGAGATCCTCAACCGAATCGCCCTCAACGAGGAGCTGGAAAAGATCGAGAAACCGGCCGGCATCAGCAATCCGAAGGATTTCCGCAACGAAATCGTCAACTTCGTCCTGCGTGCCCGGGCCAACAACAATGGCAAGAACCCGACGTGGTTGAGCTACGAGAAGCTGCGGGTGGTGATCGAGAAGAAAATGTTCTCCAACACCGAAGACCTGCTGCCGGTCATCAGCTTCAACGCCAAAGCCAGCAAGGAAGACCAACAGAAGCACAACGACTTCGTCACCCGGATGGTGGAACGTGGCTACACCGACAAGCAGGTGCGCCTGCTCTCGGAATGGTACCTGCGGGTCAGGAAATCGCAATAAGCGGCTAGCGCCAAGCCCCAGGCCGCAAGCTGTACCGCGCAACGCTCGAACGTTGCGCCACAGCTTGCGGCGGCGGTGGCTGCTGTTGCTTGCAGCCTGACGCTTGAAGCTTGCAGCTGTTCTTAGCGGAGAGACCATGAGCTACGTAATCGACCGACGCCTGAACGGCAAGAACAAGAGCACGGTCAACCGCCAGCGTTTTTTGCGGCGGTACCGTGACCACATCAAGAAAGCCGTCGAAGAGGCGGTGAGCCGCCGTTCCATCATGGACATGGAGCACGGCGAGCAGATCAGCATTCCGGGGCGCGATATCGACGAACCGGTGTTGCACCATGGGCGTGGCGGCAAGCAGACCGTCGTTCATCCGGGCAACAAGGAATTTACCGCCGGCGAACACATCCCCCGGCCCCAGGGCGGTGCGGGAGGCGGTGGCGGCCGTGGCAAGGCGGGTAACTCCGGCGAGGGCATGGACGAGTTCGTCTTCCAGATCACCCAGGAAGAGTTTCTCGAGTTCATGTTCGAGGACCTCGAACTGCCTAACCTGGTCAAGCGCCAGCTGAGCGGCACCGACACCTTCAAGACCGTACGCGCGGGGATCAGCAACGAAGGCAACCCGGCGCGCATCAATATCATCCGCACCTTGCGCTCGGCGCATGCCCGGCGCATCGCCCTGACCGGCAGCAGCCGGGCGCTGTTGCGCGAGGCCAAGGCCGAACTGGCCCGGCTCAAGGTCGAAGAACCCGACAACTTCACGGATATCCAGGCCGTCGAAACCGAAATCCAGCGCCTCAGCGCGCGGATCAACCGCCTGCCCTTCCTGGATACCTTCGACCTCAAGTACAACCTGCTGGTCAAGCAGCCCAACCCCAGCTCCAAGGCGGTGATGTTCTGCCTGATGGACGTGTCCGGCTCGATGACCCAGGCCACCAAGGACATCGCCAAGCGCTTCTTCATCCTCTTGTACCTGTTCCTCAAGCGCAACTACGACCGCATCGACGTGGTGTTCATCCGCCATCACACCAGCGCCCGCGAAGTCGACGAAGAGGAGTTTTTCTATTCCCGGGAAACCGGCGGCACCATCGTCTCCAGCGCGCTCAAGCTGATGCAGGAGATCATGGCCGAACGCTACCCGACCAACGACTGGAACATCTACGCCGCACAGGCCTCGGACGGTGACAACTGGAACGACGACTCACCGATCTGCCGCGAGATCCTCTCCAAGCAGATCATGCCGCATGTGCAGTACTACACGTACGTCGAGATCACCCCGCGTGAGCATCAGGCGCTGTGGTACGAGTACGAGCGCATCGGCGAATCGTTCCCTGACACCTTTGCCCAACAGCAGCTGGTATCGGCCGGCGATATCTACCCGGTCTTCCGTGAACTCTTCCAGCGCAGGTTAGCCACATGACCGCCAGAGCACAGAGACGCCAACCCATTTCCACCGGATCCGAGTGGACGTTCGACCTGATCCAGACCTACGATCGGGAAATCAGCCGGCTGGCCGAGCGTTACGCCCTGGACACCTACCCCAACCAGATCGAGGTGATCACCGCCGAGCAGATGATGGACGCCTATGCGTCCGTCGGCATGCCGCTGGGGTATCACCACTGGTCCTACGGCAAGCAGTTCCTCAGTACCGAGAAGTCCTACAGCCGGGGCCAGATGGGCCTGGCCTACGAGATCGTGATCAACTCCGATCCGTGCATCGCCTACCTGATGGAAGAAAACACCATGTGCATGCAGGCACTGGTGATTGCCCACGCCTGCTATGGCCACAACAGCTTCTTCAAGGGTAATTACCTGTTCCGCACCTGGACCGACGCCAGTTCGATCATCGACTACCTGGTGTTCGCCAAGCAGTACATCGCCCAATGCGAAGAGCGCCATGGCATCGATGCGGTCGAGGACCTGATCGACTCGTGCCATGCGCTGATGAACTACGGCGTCGACCGCTACAAGCGCCCGTACCCGATCTCCGCCGAAGAAGAACGCCGGCGGCAGAAGGAGCGCGAGGAGCATTTGCAACGGCAGATCAACGATCTGTGGCGGACGATCCCCAAGGGAGCTGACAAGGGTGGCGACCGCGATGATGCACGCTTCCCCGCCGAACCGCAGGAAAACATCCTTTACTTCATCGAAAAGCACGCGCCGTTGCTGGAGCCCTGGCAGCGTGAAGTGGTGCGCATCGTGCGCAAGATCGCCCAGTATTTCTACCCACAGCGCCAGACCCAGGTGATGAACGAAGGGTGGGCCACCTTCTGGCACTACACGCTGATGAACGACCTCTACGACGAGGGCCTGGTGACCGAGGGCTTCATGATGGAGTTCCTCCAGTCGCACACCAGCGTGGTGTTCCAGCCCGGCTTCGACAGCCCCTACTACAGCGGCATCAACCCCTATGCCCTGGGCTTTGCGATGTACACCGACATTCGCCGGATCTGCGAACACCCCACCGAAGAGGATCGCCGCTGGTTCCCGGAAATGGCCGGCAGTGACTGGCTGTCGACGATCAAGTTCGCCATGAGCAGCTTCAAGGATGAAAGCTTCATCCTGCAGTACCTGTCGCCCAAGGTGATCCGGGACCTGAAGCTGTTCAGCATTCTGGATGACGACCAGCGCGATGACCTGCTGGTGCCGGCGATCCACGATGAAGACGGCTACCGGGTCATTCGTGAGCAGTTGGCCTCGCAGTACAACCTGGGCAACCGCGAGCCCAACGTGCAGATCTGGAGCATCGACCGGCGTGGCGACCGTTCGCTGACCCTGCGCCACCAGCAGCACAACCGCAAACCGCTGGGCGACTCCACCGAGGAGGTGCTCAAGCACCTGCATCGCCTGTGGGGCTTCGACATTCACCTGGACACCGTACAAGGTGACCAGATCATGAAAACCCACCACATGCCGCCGCGCGGCGAGCATGGCGAGAGCGGCGACTACGGGCGCATGGACCTGGCCGTAGTTCATCACCTCTAGTAGCGCATCACCTCCGTTGCAGCCGACAGGGTATCCTGTGGCCAGCAACGGAGGTTTTACATGCAGATCTACAAAGTCGGCGGCGCTGTGCGCGACCGCTTGCTCGGCCGCGCCGTCAGTGACATTGACTGGCTGGTGGTTGGCGCTACGGTCGAACAGATGCAGGCCCAGGGCTACCGCCCGGTCGGTGCCGATTTCCCGGTATTCATCCATCCCAAGAGCGGCGAGGAATACGCCCTGGCGCGTACCGAGCGCAAGAGCGGGCGCGGCTATGGCGGCTTCGTCTTTCACGCCAGCCCCGAGGTCACCCTCGAGCAGGATCTGATCCGCCGCGACCTGACCATCAATGCCATGGCCGAGGATGAGCACGGCAATCTGTGCGACCCCTATCACGGCAAAGTTGATCTTGATAAGCGCATTCTGCGCCATGTTTCACCGGCGTTTGCCGAAGATCCACTGCGCGTGCTGCGCGTCGCCCGCTTTGCCGCGCGCTATGCCCCGCTGGGTTTCACAGTGGCCGCAGACACCCTCGAACTGATGCGCCAGATCAGCGCTTCAGGCGAGCTGCAGGCACTGACGGCGGAGCGCAGTTGGAAGGAAATCGAGCGCGCGCTGATGGAAGACCAGCCCCAAGTGTTCATCCAGGTGCTGCGCGCCTGCGATGCCCTGAAACAGCTGATGCCAGAGCTGGACGCGTTGTTCGCTGCGCCTCTGAGCGAGGGCGAGCACACCCTCGCTGCACTGCAGCAGGCGGCGTTGCATGGCCAGCCGCTGCATGTGCGCTGGGCTTGCCTGACGCAGGCGCTTGGGCAGGCCATCAAAGCCGTCAATCAACGCTTCAAGGCGCCGCGCGAATGCCAGGAACTGGCGTTGCTGGTAGGTGAGATGCAAGGGCACTGTCAGCGGGCGCCGGAGCTGGACGCCCCGACCCTGCTGGAGTTGCTGCAGAAGTTCGACGTATACCGGCGACCGCAGCGGCTCGAAGATTTCATCGCAGCGTGCGAGATGGTTGCGCGCGGGCGGCAGGCGCTCGAAGGCGACGGTTATCCACAGGGCGATTATCTGCGCGGCGCGGCAGCTGCGGCCAAAGCCGTCGATGTGAAGAGCCTGGTGGACAAAGGCCTGACGGGGCAGGCGTTGGGCGAGGCCCTCAAGACCGAAAGGTTGAATGCGCTGCAAGCCTATACACAGGCGAACTAGCCGAGAGCGCCGGGGCCGCTTCGCGGCCCTTTCGCGACACAAGGCCGCTCCCACAGGGTCGCGTGTGCCCAGGCGATTTGTGTCGTGCGCAAATCTCTGTGGGAGCGGCCTTGTGTCGCGAAAGGGCCGCGAAGCGGCCCCTCTACGGCTAAATACGGGTCAGCTGCAAGCCACGCCATTCGAACGGCACCGGTGCCAGCACCTGCTCGATACGCGCCTCCTGCCACAGCTGCGCCATGGTCTTGCCCGCACCTGGGTGCACCAGCGTCGGCGCAATCAGCGACAACGGCCACAGTACGAAGGCATTCTTCAGGATCTCCGCCCGCGGCAGCACCAGACCGTCGAACGTGCCCTCCCGATCGTCGTACATGAGCACGTCGATATCCAGCGGCAAACCCTTGCGCTCCGGGGCATAGCGGCCGTTTTCGGCCTCGATGAACTTGAGCCGACGGTCCAGCTCCATCAGTGGCAGGTCAGTCTGGCCGGTCACCACCAGGTTGAAGAACGGACCGCTCTTGATCCCCACCGCCTGGCTTTCGAACACCGGCGAGCAGCGCATCTCCGTCAGAAACCCGGCCAACGCGTCGAGCCCGGCACACAAGTGCTGCTCGCGGTCGACATTGCTGCCCAACCCCAGGTAAACCGTGCTCACAGACATCCGCGCTCGATCTCCACGCCAACACCGCCACGGGCCGCCGGCACAGCGCCGGGCTTGGTCAGCTTGAGCCGCACCCAGGGGATCTGAAACTCGTCCATCAATACCGCCACCAGGCGCTCGGCAAAGGTCTCGACCAACTCGAAGCGCGCCTGCTCGGCGAACGCCTGGACCCGTGCCGAGACACTGGCGTAGTCCAGCGCCAGGCTCAGGTCATCGCCGGCCGCCGCGGGGCGGTTGTCCCAGGCGAAACTCAGGTCCAGGCGCAGGCACTGGCGAATATCCCGTTCCCAGTCATAGGCACCGATCACGGTATCGACTTCCAGGCCTTCGATGAACACTCTGTCCAAGCACTTCTCTCCACAGCACGACAAGGGCGACTGGCGCCGTTAGAATCAGGGCGTCCTCGCCCGGAATAGTTAGCATGTTTTGGTTATTGGCGCTGTTCGCCTACCTGCTTGGCTCGCTGTCCTTCGCCATCGTCCTGAGCCGCCTCAGCGGCAGCCCCGACCCTCGCTCGAGCGGTTCGGGCAATGCCGGTGCCACCAACATGCTGCGCCTGGCAGGGCGCAGACTGGCGATCCTGACCCTGCTTGGCGACCTGTGCAAGGGCATGTTGCCGGTGCTGCTCGCACATCTGGCCGGTCTCGGCCTGCAGGCGCAAGCCTGGATCGGCCTCTGCGCGGTGATCGGCCACCTGTTCCCGGTGTACTTCCGCTTCCAGGGTGGCAAAGGCGTGGCGACCGCCGCCGGGATGCTCATGGGGCTGTACTTCCCGGCCGCACTGCTGGCCATCGGCGCCTGGCTGCTGACCTTCTACCTGACCCGCACCAGCTCCCTCGCAGCGCTCATCGCCACACCGCTGACCCTGCCATTGCTGGCCTGGCGCGAGCCTGAGGCACTGCTGCCGATGAGCGTCCTGACGGTACTGATCGTCTGGCGCCATCGAAGCAATTTACGCGACCTGTTCGCCGGACGCGAACGACATTTCTGAGTCCGCCAGGTGAACCACAATCACTGTTACAGCGCGGGCAACTGCTCCATCGGCCAGCGCGCCTGAACGCTGATCGCCAGATCCTGCTGTTGCCCGGCGAGCAGGCGTTGGCAGCCGGCATAGGCGATCATCGCGCCGTTGTCGGTGCAAAACCGCGGCCGCGCGTAATAGACATTGCCTTTGATCCCGGCAAGCATGCCTTCCAGCGATGCGCGCAGGGCCGTGTTGGCGCTCACGCCACCGGCGATCACCAGGCGCTTGAGGCCGGTCTGCTGCAGGGCGCGCTTGCACTTGATGGTCAGCGTGTCGACCACCGCCTGCTGGAACGCCAGCGACACGTCGCAACGGGTCTGCTCGGTGTCGTCGCCGGCCGCCCGGCACTTGTTCCAGGTGTTGAGCGCTGACGTCTTCAAGCCACTGAAGCTGAATTCCAGGCCTGGACGGTCGGTCATCGGCCGCGGGAAGACAAACCGACCCGGCACGCCCTGCTCCGCCAGCCGGGCAATTTCTGGCCCACCGGGGTAGTTGAGGCCGATCAGCTTGGCGGTCTTGTCGAATGCTTCGCCCGCCGCGTCGTCCAGGCTCTCGCCGAGCAACTGGTATTGGCCGATGCCATCGACCCGCACCAGCTGGGTATGGCCGCCGGACACCAACAAAGCGACGAACGGAAATTCTGGCGGCTGCTCTTCAAGCATCGGTGCCAGCAAGTGGCCTTCCATGTGGTGCACGCCGATCGCCGGGATGTCCCAGGCAAACGCCATCGCCTGCGCGCAGGAAGCGCCCACCAGCAGGGCGCCAACCAGGCCAGGACCCGCCGTGTAGGCGATCGCGTCGATCTCGGTGGCGACCGCGCCGGCCTCCTCCAGCACCTGGCGAATCAACGGCAGCATGCGCTTGACGTGATCACGCGAGGCGAGCTCGGGCACCACCCCGCCGTAAGCGCGGTGCAGGTCGATCTGGCTGAACAGCGCGTCGGCCAACAGGCCGCGTTCACTGTCGTATAATGCGACGCCAGTTTCGTCGCAGGATGTTTCCAATCCCAGTACTAGCATGGGTTCGTGCCCTGTGGAGGCTGAATTCGAAGGCGCGCATGATAGTCCCCGTGCCCAGTGCCGACCAGCGGTTTTCGATCAGAGGCTTTGCATTCCGGCTAGCTAAGCGTTAACATCCGCAACCCTTGAAAACCGACGTTCTCCAGCGCATCTTTATTTTTGTCAGGAGTACGTCTACCCCGGTAACGAATGAAGGTAGCCCTGGATGCCAGCCGTCAAAGTAAAAGAGAACGAACCCTTCGACGTAGCTCTGCGTCGCTTCAAGCGCTCCTGCGAGAAAGCCGGTGTACTGGCTGAAGTGCGTAGCCGCGAGTTTTATGAGAAGCCAACCGCTGAGCGTAAGCGTAAGGCTGCTGCTGCAGTCAAGCGTCACGCGAAGAAAGTACAGCGCGAACAGCGCCGTGCCGTTCGTCTGTACTAATACAGACGTTCGTCACAAAGCTTCTGCCCTGCCCGGTTAACGCCGGGCCGCTGGCAGCGGTTGCTACACACCTCAGGTGCAAACCCGAGGCGCCAGTTGCGATGTGCAACCGGCAAGCTGCTACAACACGTCAGAACTGGTCCTGGACCAGTCGTGCCGTCCCTGTCTGACGAGCCCTTGTGGCTGGCGACGAGCACACTCCCCTCGCTCCACCCGAATCCGCTACACCTCCCCGCATCCTTGCGTTAGCGATTAGACTTGCCTGTTGCAAGATGACGAGACTGCCATGGCCGGGCTGATTCCCCAGAGTTTTATCGACGACCTTCTCAACCGCACCGACATCGTCGACGTGGTGAGTTCGCGCATCCAGCTGAAAAAGGCTGGCAAGAACTACTCTGCGTGCTGCCCGTTCCACAAGGAAAAAACCCCCTCCTTTACCGTCAGCCCCGACAAGCAGTTCTACTACTGCTTTGGTTGCGGCGCCGGGGGCAACGCACTTGGCTTCGTCATGGACCACGACAACCTGGATTTCCCCCAGGCGGTCGAGGACCTGGCGCGCACGGCGGGCATGGAAGTGCCCCGCGAGGAAGGCCGACGCGGGCAGAAGCCCCGTCAGCCCACCGACTCACCGCTGTATCCGCTGCTCGAAGCCGCCGCCGAGTTCTACCGGCAGGCGCTGCGCAGCCACCAGACGCGCAAGGCGGCGGTCGACTACCTCAAGGGCCGCGGCCTGTCGGGTGAAATCGCCCGCGACTTCAGCCTGGGCTTCGCCCCGCCCGGCTGGGACAACCTGATGAAGCACCTGGGCGCCGACAGCCTGCAGCAAAAGGTCATGATCGATGCCGGCCTGCTGATCGAGAACGCCGAGAGCGGCAAACGCTACGACCGCTTCCGCGACCGCGTGATGTTCCCGATCCGCGACAGCCGTGGCCGGGTCATCGCCTTTGGCGGCCGGGTCCTGGGCGACGACAAGCCCAAGTACCTCAACTCGCCGGAAACTCCGGTGTTCCACAAGGGCCAGGAGCTGTACGGCCTGTTCGAGGCGCGCAAGCACAACCGCAACCTCGACGAGATCATCGTGGTCGAAGGCTACATGGACGTCATTGCCCTGGCCCAGCAAGGCCTGCGCAATGCCGTGGCGACCCTGGGCACGGCGACCAGCGAAGAGCACCTCAAGCGCCTGTTTCGGGTCGTGCCCAGCGTGCTGTTCTGCTTCGACGGTGACCAGGCCGGGCGTAAAGCCGCCTGGCGCGCCCTCGAGTCGACCCTGAGCAGCCTGCAGGACGGCCGGCGCGCGCGCTTCCTGTTCCTGCCCGAAGGCGAAGACCCGGACACCCTGGTCCGCGCCGAGGGCACCGACGCCTTCCGCGCGCGCATCCACCAGCACGCACAGCCGCTGGCCGACTACTTCTTCGAGCAGTTGAGCAACGAAGCCGACCCGCGCTCGCTCGAAGGCAAGGCGCACATGGCGACCCTGGCCGCACCGCTGATCGAAAAGGTCCCCGGCGCCAACCTGCGTCAGCTGATGCGCAATCGCCTGAAGGAAATCACCGGCCTGGACACCCAGCAGGTGGAGCAGCTGACGCAGCACGCACCGGCCGCCAGCGTGCCCGACTACGACCCTGGCTACGACTACGATGCCATGGCCAGCTACACCCCCGACTTTGCTGACGCGCACCAGCCCGACTACGGCGGCGGCCAGCAGCAACAGCAGCCGTGGACGCCGAACAAAGGCACCGGCAAGAAGCAGTGGGATAAAAAACCCTGGGACAAGAAGGGCGGCAAACCCTGGCAGCGCGACGGCCAACGCGAGGCACCACCACGCGTCCCGGCGCCGGTCGAGCCGCCGACCCTGTCGGCCCTGCGCACCCTGCTGCACCACCCGCTGCTGGCCGGCAAGGTCGAAGATGCCAGCCACTTCGCGGACGAAGAACACGTCTACAACCAACTGCTGGTGGCGCTGATCGAAGCCGCGCAGAAGAATCCTAAGCTAAGCTCTATGCAGCTGATTGCACGCTGGCACGGGACTGACCAAGGCCGCTTGCTGCGTGCATTGGCCGAAAAGGAATGGCTGATCGATGCCGACAACCTTGAACAACAGTTTTTCGACACCATTACTAGCTTGTCCGCCCGCCAACGCGAGCGCAGCCTGGAACATCTGATGCGCAAAGCACGTCAAAGTGACTTGAGTACAGAGGAAAAATCTCAGCTTCTTGCCCTGCTGAGCCGTAATGTTCCCGCACAAAACCCGACCTCATCTGGCGCGTGAGGTCCTAGCTCGGGTATAATCCTCGGCTTGTTTTTTGCCCGCCAAGACCTTCAGTGGATAGGGTGTTATGTCCGGAAAAGCGCAACAGCAATCTCGTATCAAAGAGTTGATCACCCGCGGTCGTGAGCAGGGCTACCTGACTTACGCGGAGGTCAACGACCACCTGCCTGAGGATATTTCAGATCCTGAACAGGTGGAAGACATCATCCGCATGATCAACGACATGGGGATCAACGTATTCGAGACTGCTCCGGATGCGGATGCCCTGTTGTTGGCGGAAGCCGACACTGACGAAGCCGCAGCCGAAGAGGCCGCCGCAGCGTTGGCCGCCGTTGAGACCGATATCGGCCGCACGACCGACCCAGTGCGCATGTACATGCGTGAAATGGGTACTGTCGAGCTGCTGACCCGCGAAGGCGAGATCGAAATCGCCAAGCGGATCGAAGAAGGTATCCGTGAAGTCATGGGCGCTATCGCTCATTTCCCGGGCACCGTCGACCATATCCTCAGCGAGTACGATCGAGTCACCACCGAAGGGGGTCGCCTGTCCGACGTCCTCAGCGGTTATATCGACCCTGACGACAACATCGCGGCACCGACCGAAGAAGTACCCGTTCCGGGTGCCAAGGCCGCTGCCGCGAAGGAAGAGGCCGACGACGAGGAAGAGGAAAAGGACGGCGACGACGAAGAGGAAGAGACCGAAAGCGGTCCCGATCCGGTCATCGCTGCCCAGCGTTTCGGCGCAGTTTCCGACCAGCTCGTCATCACCCTCAAGGCGCTGAAAAAGCACGGCCGCAGCCATGCCGAAAGCATCGGCGCGATGCAGGCCCTGGCTGATCTGTTCATGCCGATCAAGCTGGTACCCAAGCAGTTCGAAGTGCTCGTCGAGCGCGTTCGTGGTGCGTTGGACCGTCTGCGTCAGCAAGAACGCGCCATCATGCAGCTGTGCGTGCGTGATGCTCGCATGCCGCGTGCCGACTTCCTGCGCCTGTTCCCGGGCAACGAAGTCGACCAGACCTGGAGCGGTGACCTCTCCAAGCGCAGCACCAAGTGGGCTGCCGCACTGGGCGAAAAGAACGACGCGATCGTTGCCTGCCAGCAGAAGCTGGTCGACCTTGAAACCGAGACCGGCCTGACCGTCGCGGAAATCAAGGACATCAACCGTCGCATGTCGATCGGTGAAGCCAAGGCTCGCCGCGCCAAGAAGGAAATGGTCGAGGCCAACCTGCGTCTGGTGATCTCGATCGCCAAGAAGTACACCAACCGTGGCCTGCAGTTCCTCGATCTGATCCAGGAAGGCAACATCGGCTTGATGAAGGCGGTGGACAAGTTCGAATACCGTCGCGGTTACAAGTTCTCGACCTACGCCACCTGGTGGATTCGCCAGGCGATCACCCGCTCGATCGCCGACCAGGCGCGCACCATCCGTATTCCGGTGCACATGATCGAGACGATCAACAAGCTCAACCGTATTTCCCGGCAGATGTTGCAGGAAATGGGTCGCGAACCGACCCCGGAAGAGCTCGGTGAGCGCATGGAGATGCCCGAGGACAAGATCCGCAAGGTGCTGAAGATCGCCAAAGAGCCCATCTCCATGGAGACGCCGATTGGTGATGACGAAGATTCGCACCTGGGCGACTTCATCGAGGACTCGACCATGCAGTCCCCGATCGACGTGGCCACGGTCGAAAGCCTCAAGGAAGCCACCCGTGACGTCCTTGGCGGCCTGACCGCACGTGAAGCCAAAGTGCTGCGCATGCGTTTCGGTATCGACATGAACACCGACCACACCCTCGAAGAGGTAGGCAAACAGTTCGACGTGACCCGCGAGCGGATCCGTCAGATTGAAGCCAAGGCGCTGCGCAAGCTGCGCCATCCGACCCGAAGCGAGCATCTGCGCTCCTTCCTCGACGAGTGATGACAAACCCCGGCCTAGGCCGGGGTTTTTCTTGGGCGTCACAAACCCTGGACCGCCGGCAAGTTAATCGTCTGCCCCGCAACAACCGGCACAATGCCCGTCTACACTCGAAATCAGACCATCTGGACCGAGAGGCCGCTATGCCGACAATGCCGGCCCTTCTGCTGCTGATCCTGTGTATCTGGAGCGCAACCGCCGGCGCCCTGACCCTGACCGATGAAGAAAAAGCCTGGCTCAGCGCCCACCCCCAGCTGCGCCTGGGCGTCGATGCATCCTGGCCCCCCTTCGAGTTCCGCGATCAGGAGGGCCATTACCAGGGATTGGCCGCCGATTACATCGCCCTGATTCAACAGCGTCTTGGCGTGACGCTCACGCCGATCGAACCGACCAACTGGGGCCAGGTGCTGGAGCAGGCGCGGCACAACCAGCTCGACCTGCTGCCCGGCATCATGTCGACCCCCGAGCGGCAGAACTACCTGTCGTTCACCCGCCCTTACCTGGACTTCCCGATCGTTATCCTGGCGCACGAGGGCGGCCGGCAACCGCGCACCCTCAAGGACCTGTACGGCCTGAAAGTCGCCGTGGTGGAAAACTACGCCCCCCACGAACTGCTGCGCACCCACCACCCGGACCTCAACCTGGTGGCCCTGCCCAATGTCAGCTCGGCGCTCCAGGCACTGGCCACCGACGAGGTCGACGCGGTGGTCGGCGACCTCGCGTCGAGCATCTGGAGCCTGCGCCAGCTCAAGCTGGACGGCCTCTATGTCAGCGGCGAAACGCCCTATCGCTATCAACTGGCGATGGCCGTGCCGCGCGACAACAAGGTGCTGGTGGGCATTCTCGACAAGGTCATGGCGGACATGAGCAGCGCCGAAATCAGTGATATCCAGCAGCGCTGGGTGGGCAACGTCATCGACCAACGCAGTTTCTGGCACGACATGCTGCTCTATGGCCTGCCAGGCGTGCTGTTGCTGGTGGCGATCCTGGCCGCCGTGATGCGCGTCAACCGCCGCCTGAGTTCGGAGATCTCCCGGCGCATCGCCCTCGAACAGGAACTGCGCAGCAGCGAGTACCACTACCGCAGCCTGGTCGAGAGCCTGTCGGCGATCGCCTGGGAAGCCGACGCCAACGACTTTACCTACAGCTACGTCTCGCCACACGCCGAGGACCTGCTCGGTTTCGCCCTCAACGACTGGCTCAAGCCGGGCTTCTGGCGCAGCATCCTGCACCCCGAGGATGCCCTTTGGGCCCAGGCCTACTGCGAGAGCGAAACGGCCGTGGGGCGCGACCACAGCCTCGATTACCGGGTGATCCGCGCCGACGGCCAGACCCTGTGGGTGCGCAACATCGTCAGCATGATCGAACAGGGCCACCGCCCGGTGATGCGCGGCCTGATGATCGACATCAGCGAGACCAAGCGCACTGAAGATGCGCTGCGCCTGTCCGAGCAGAAGTTCGCCAAGGCCTTCCACGCCTCCCCCGACGGCCTGCTGCTGTCCCGGCAAAGCGACGGCCTGCTGATCGAAGTCAATGAAGGCTTCTGCCGCCTGACCGGCTATGACCTCAACCCGAGCCTCGACCAGACCTCGCTCGACCTGGGCATCTGGGTCGACCTCAACGAACGCCGGCGCATGATCGACAAGCTCCAGCAAGACGGCTTCGTGCGCGATTTCAGCTGCCACATCCGCCGCAGCGACGGGCAGATCCGCCTCTGCGAAGTCTCCGCACGGCCACTGCCGATCGCTGGGGTCGACTGCATGCTGACCATCGCCCGGGACATCACCGAGCGCCACCTCATGCAGGAAAAACTGCAACTGGCCGCCACCGTCTTCGAGAACACCGCCGAAGGCGTGCTGATCACCGACACCGAGCAGCGCATCAGTGCCGTCAACCGCGCCTTCAGCGAGATCACCGGCTACAGCGAAATCGAAGCACTCGGCCAGACGCCGCGCCTGCTGGCGTCTGGCCAGCACGACAGCGCGTTCTATGCCGCCATGTGGCATCAGCTCACCGCTGAAGGCCACTGGCAAGGCGAGATCTACAACAAACGCAAGAACGGCGAGTTGTATCCCAGCTGGCTGACCATCAGTGCAGTGCGCAACAGCGAGCGCGAGATCACCCACTTCGTCGCCGTGTTCGCCGACATCTCCAGCCTCAAGCACGCCCAGGCCAAGCTCGACTACCAGGCCCACCACGACCCGCTGACCGGCCTGCCCAACCGCGCACTGTTCGAAAACCGCCTGCAGGCCGCACTCAGTTGCGCGCAGGCCTCCAACCGCCAGGGCGCGGTGCTGTTCCTCGACCTCGACCGCTTCAAGCACATCAACGACAGCCTCGGCCATCCGGTCGGCGACCTGCTGCTCAAGGGCATCGCCCAGCGGCTCAAGGAGCAGGTGCGTGATGTCGACACGGTCGCCCGCCTGGGCGGCGACGAATTCATCATCCTCCTGCCTGGCCTGCACAAGCCCAGTGACGCCAGCGCCATCGCCAACAAGCTGCTGGCCTGCTTCAGCGCACCGTTCCAGGCCGGCGAGCACGAGTTCTTCAGCAGCGCCAGCATCGGCATCAGCCTGTATCCACAGGACGGCAGCGACGTCGCCAACCTGATCCGCAACGCCGATGCCGCCATGTACCGCTCCAAGGCCAAGGGCCGCAACCGTGTCGAAGCCTACACCCGCGACCTCACCGCCCAGGCCAGCATGCGCGTGGCCCTCGAGCATGAGCTGCGCCGGGCTATCGAACGCAATGAGCTGAGCCTGTGCTACCAGCCCAAGTTCAGCCTCAAGACCCAGAGCCTGGTCGGCGCCGAGGCGCTGATCCGCTGGAGCCACCCGAGCCTGGGCGAAGTCCCGCCCGAGCACTTCATCCACCTTGCCGAAGAAAACGGCACCATTCTCCAGCTCGGCGACTGGGTGCTGGAGCAGGCCTGCCGCCAGATGCACAGCTGGAAGACCGGCTATCAAGCGTTCGGCCCCCTGTCGATCAACCTGGCAGGCGCGCAACTGCGCCAGCCCAACCTGGCCAAGCGCATCGAACAGTTGCTCAGGACCTACCAGTTGCAGGCCGGCGACCTGCAGTTGGAGATCACCGAGAACTTCATCATGAGCCAGGCCGAGGAAGCCTTGAGTGTGCTGCACCAGCTCAAGCAACTGGGCGTGCAGCTGGCGATCGACGACTTCGGTACCGGTTATTCATCCCTCAGCTACCTCAAGCGCCTGCCGCTGGACATCCTCAAGATCGACCAGTCGTTCATCCGCGGCCTGCCCGACGACCCCCACGACGCCGCGATCGCCCGCGCCATCATTGCCCTGGGGCGCAGCATGCAGCTGACGATCATTGCCGAAGGGGTCGAAAACCAGGCCCAGCAGCATTTCCTTGCCGCCGAAGGCTGCGAGCAGATCCAGGGCTACATCGTCAGCCTGCCGCTGCCCGCACAGGAATTCGCCGCGAGCTTTCTTCGCATAGCACTATCGGATCTTTCGGATGGCACCCGTTCGAAACCCTCGTTATAATCGCGCCACCTTCTGGGGCCTATAGCTCAGTTGGTTAGAGCAGAGGACTCATAATCCTTTGGTCCACGGTTCAAGTCCGTGTGGGCCCACCAAGTACACGAAAGCCGCGCATTTGCGCGGCTTTTTCGTTTCTGGCGACAGGCCAGGCAGGCGCCCAACTGGACGATGAGCCGATTAGCGCTGATAATCGGCTCACATAATGAGCCGAATAGCATTCGTAATCGGCTCACTCACTACGGACACCTCATGCCCCTACCCCTGTGGATCTGGCAACACGCGAACTGGCCACGGTTCAGCTGGCAAGCGCAGCCATTGGCACCGCTGCTGCGTGCCTGCGTCCAGGCCCAAGGCAAGCTGGTGGGCATGGCGGGCGTGGTCGATAGCGACACGCAGGCGCAAAACACCCTGGATGCGTTACTGCAGAATATCGTCACCAGCTCGGCAATCGAGGGCGAACAGCTCAATGTCGAGTCAGTGCGTTCATCGCTGGCCCGGCGCCTGGGCCTCGATGCCCCGGTGCCCGGCACCGCACGCAGCGAAGGCTTGGCCGAACTGATGCTCGACGCCACCCAGGCGTATGCCAAGCCGCTGACGCTGGAGCGCCTGCTGCACTGGCATCAACTCCTGTTTCCTGCCGCTGGCCACGGGCTGGGCAACCCCATCCGCGTCGGTGCCCTGCGTGGCGAAGAACCCATGCAGGTCGTGTCCGGGCGCATCGACCGGCCCACGGTGCACTTCGAGGCACCTCCTCGGCAAGGACTGGAGGCTCAGCTTGCGACCTTCCTCGACTGGTTCGCCGCCACAGGGCAAGACCCTGGCATCGACCCGCTGGTGCGCGCTGGGATCGCCCATTTCTGGTTCGTCACCCTGCACCCTTTCGATGACGGTAACGGCCGCTTGACGCGTGCACTCACTGACCTGGCACTCGCTCAAGGCGAGCCGCAGGCGATTCGCTTTCACGCCATGTCAGCCAGCATCCTGAACAACCGCCGCGGGTACTACGAGATTCTCGAGCATAGCCAGAAGGACGGCCTGGACATCACCGCCTGGTTGCTGTGGTTCCTGCAGACGTTGCTGCAAAGCCTTGAGCAGGCCCTGGCGCGAATCGACCGTGTGCTGGGCAAGGCACGCTTCTGGCAGCGGCATCGTCAGCAGGTGCTGTCCAGTGAACAGATCAAGGTGCTCAACCGTCTGCTCGATGGCGACCTGTTCAACCCGCGCGGCGGCTTTGCCGATGGCATCAGTGCGGCGCAATACCAGGCGGTGGCGAAGGTATCCAAGGCCACTGCAACCCGCCACCTGAGTGACTTGCTGGAGAAAGGCTGCCTGCTGCGCTTGCCCGGTGGCGGGCGCAGCACGCGCTATCAGATCAGCTGGCCTGCCGATTAAAGATCCCGCAACAACAAGGTCTTGGCGAAGTTGCGCACGACCTCGCGGTACTGCCGGCGCCAGTTGTCACGCCAGAACGCCGCATCGGCGAAGGTCCCATCGCTGGAGCGGGCACGGAGGATATCGCTGGAGGACACTTCCTCGGGCTGCTGCTGGCTCAGCATCGGGAACGCCATGTAGGCCCTGAAGCGCTGGGAGAAAACCCGGTCGATCGCCACACCTTCATACGTCGCCTGCTGCAACAAGCGTCGACAGCCATGATTGGAGAGGACATAGGCATGCGTGCCGCGGGCGCGAACCCGTGCGATGCCGCGGCGCCAGGTCAGCCAGACCTTGCCCAGGTTCGCCCCGAGGTAGAAAAGTTGCGGATCGTGGTGCTGGAAAAAGCGGTTGATCCGCTCCACCTGAATCGGCTCGAACGCCAGCAGGGTGGCATCGTCCTCAAGGATCAGCACACGCCGATAGCCGCGCTCCACCGCCGCACGGGCGCACTGCATATGTGAATTGAAGCAGCCGCGCTCAGGGTTATCGCTGTCCGGCTCGACCCGTATGAACTCTATCTGCAGCCCACTGCCAACAAACTCACGGCGCAACAATTCGCGCCGGTCGCTGCGCGCGTGGAGGCTGATGCAAAACACGCCGTCAATCGCCAGACGGCTAAGATCCTTGGCTTTGGTCATCCCTTGCTCTCTCGAAACAGGTGAGGGCGCCCCCCGCGCTGTTCAGCAGCGCGGGGGGCCATGGCTCATTGTGTCGACCAGACATACCCGACCACCTGATCCACAGGTCTGAGCGGGCATGAGAGATACAGTAGTGTGTTCCGTTCGGCTTGCTGTAATCCTTTTTACTCAATCTGCGACCGTCGGCGCAACAACGCCGACAATCTCGGCGGTTTCAACCTCACTGCACCGCCAGCACCTTGCAGCCCTTGCGTGTCACATCAATGCGCGAGTAGCGCGCCGGTGCCAGCCCTTCGATCTGCTCCAGGCAGGCCAGCGCATCGTGCAGCGGCAGGTCGACCAACTGCTGGGTATCACGCTCCCACCAGCGCGAGGCGAGCAAGCGTTCGATCACGTCTTCGGGATAACGGTAGCGGATCACCTTGGCCGGGAAACCCGCGACCACGGCGTAGGGCGGCACATCCTGGGTGACCAGCGCGCGGGTGGCGATGATCGAGCCGGTACCGACCTCGACCCCCTCCATGATCATCGCGCCCTGCCCTATCCAGACGTCATGGCCTACCCGCGCGGGTTTTCTCGGCTGGTCGTACTGCCATTGGGTATCGGTGAACTGGAACGGATGGGTGCTGAGCCAGTCGCTGGGGTGGGCGTGCTTTTCCTGGCCGATGACCACGGCGCTGCCGATCGAGCAATAGCGGCCGATCGACGCCACGACATCCAGCGAACCGTCGCTGCGCATGTAGGTATGGGCGCCGATCGACACCTCGTAGGTGGCCACGCCGACGGCGACATCGCCGATCCGCACACCTTGCTCGAGGGTCAACCGGGCACGCTTGCCGAAGGCCGAGACCGGCGTGCTGAGTTTGCAGTCGTGCCGACGAATCCAGCGTCGCCAGTACCAGTCTTTGAGATTCATGCACCGCCCTCACGTGTAGCCGTCGTCTGGCTACCCGCTGGCAACCGGGCGCTATCCTAGCGTCTGCCGGAGGGAATACCAACGCCAGTGCAGCAGCCTTGCCAGACATGGTCTGGGCTGACTAGGCTAGTGCGTCCAGAAAAGAGACTCACCATGTCCGATTCGCGCCCCATCGCCCTCGACGACGTCGATCGTCGGCTCATCGCCCTGCTGCAGATCAACGCGCGCGAAAGCGTGGCGACCCTCGCCCGGCACCTGGGCATCGCCCGCACCACGGTCAATTCGCGCCTGGCGCGGCTGGAGAAGAGCAAGGTCATCAGCGGCTACGGCGTACGCTTGGGCCAACGCCTGCTCGGCGGTGGCCTGCAGGCCTACGTGGGGATCAAGGTGCAACCGCGGGCGGGCAAGGAAGTGGTGCGGCGCATGGGCGCCATGGGCCAGGTCCAGCAGCTGTGCGCAGTGAGTGGCGAGTTCGATTACGTGGCCTGGCTGCACAGCGATTCGCCCGAGCAACTGGACCAGTTGCTGGACCAGATCGGCAGCCTGGAAGGGGTGGAGAAGACCACCACGTCGATCATTCTCAGCAGCAAGGTCGACCGCGGCCAGCCGGGCTGACCGGCCGCGTCTTTCGCTTAGGCGTTCATGCCGTCGAGCACGGCATCGCTGAGGGCCTTGATCGCCTCGGCAGACTGCACGACGGTCATGATGTAACCGTGATGCTGTGGGTCGACATGGCGCTGGGCGTAGTCGTCGGCCATCTGCCGAATACCATCGGCCAGCAGGCTGACATGCACCAGGGCGTCGGCGGCGTCTGTGCCGGAGCGGACGAAGAACACTGGCGGGTGGCTGGAGCCACAGGTGCTGAAGGGCTGC
The DNA here is from genome assembly GCF_900536025.1 of Pseudomonas reidholzensis. Lineage (GTDB taxonomy): Bacteria > Pseudomonadota > Gammaproteobacteria > Pseudomonadales > Pseudomonadaceae > Aquipseudomonas > Aquipseudomonas reidholzensis. The sequence goes on along the minus strand of NZ_UNOZ01000002.1, from coordinate 590,408 downwards.
TCGGTGGTGGGGTTCAGCTTGATGGGTGGGTCTGGAACGATTTTTTTCACAGGATTGGCCTCGGATCCACTTCAGGGTGGCCACTGCCCATGCCTTCTCACGGGAATAGGTGGCAGCCGTGCACGGAGTGAGAACCGGCGATCGTAGAGGCTTCAGATTCCGGCCAGGCGAGCCTGCCCGTGCACAACTGCCATAACAGCGTGCCTCTACGAATAACCGCCGGGTTCTCACGCCCGATCGCCGATGTGCGGCGACTCCGTGAAGTTAGCGATGAAGCAGAACCCGCGCAGCCAGACCGAGGCTATGGCGCGCGTAGGATACTTCCTTGGTTTTTGATGATCTGTAGGACAGGTCCTATCCGGGAGTACGCGGAGCCCCGGTACAGCATTGATTTGAAGGTCGCCATCGCTGCCGCCTCGCATCATTTTCAACCGGCACACATCCGCTCAGCCCACAGTATCCGCCTTCTCCAACCCTGCCCCACGCACCGTTTAACGGAAACAATCAGCAAATCTCTCCAGCGCCTCTGACCAGGAGTGCCGTATAGGCTGAGGTCGTCAGCTGCCCCTTGACGGGCGCGCTGCGCCCCCACAAACTATACGCAGATGACGTACAGAGCATGGAAGCTACCTTTATTGAATTGCCCGCTTTCGAGCGGCATCGAAAGGAAGTCCTTGATGACGAGGAGTTCCGATTACTCCAGCAGATACTGTTGACGTCGCCACATGCCGGCTGCGTGATTCCGGGCACTGGTGGCCTGCGCAAAATGCGCTTCAGCCATGCCCAGCGCCATAAGGGTAAACGAGGTGGCATCAGGGTGATCTATCACTGCTGGATGCCTGGACATCAAATCTGGTTGTTCGCGCTCTACGAAAAGGGCATGCAAGACGACCTGACCATAGCGCAGCGGCACCTGCTCAGAGCGGCGCTGGAGCGCGAGTACCTGAATAGGACGACTCATGACACGCAATCTTTTCACTGAGCTCATGGAGGGCTTCGATGCCCTCGCTGATGAGCGAGCCGGCAAGATCACCCTGCGCTCCCACAAAGTGACCTTCTGCGACCTGGCCCCATTGGCCGCCAATGAACTGCTGGAGTTGCGCCAGCGTCTGAACATGTCCCGCGCCGTGTTTGCCACCTATTTGCGGACCAATGTTCGAACACTGGAGAACTGGGAGCAGGGCCGCTCCAAACCCAACGCCCAGGCAGTGGCACTGATCCGCCTGGTCCAGAAATTTCCAGTCACGGTCGAGCATCTGGCTGCGCTGGGGTAAAGACGTCATAACTACATAAAATCTCGTCGGAATGACTAAATATAAGTCATATCGACATCAGTTCTGATCTTAATAACGACGCCAGCCCTCCCTAAAATGACCCCAGGCATTTCCTATACTCAGGCTCCGCCTCTCGCGCAGCCCCTGGCAAGGTCACCCCATGAACAACAACAATCGCCACCCCGCCGACGGTAAGAAGCCGATCACCATCTTTGGCCCGGACTTCCCCTTCGCCTTCGACGACTGGCTGGAGCACCCCGCTGGCCTGGGCAGCATCCCCGCCGAACGCCATGGCGAGGAGGTGGCGATCGTCGGTGCCGGGATCGCCGGGCTGGTGGCGGCCTACGAATTGATGAAGCTGGGCCTCAAACCGGTGGTCTACGAGGCGTCGAAGATGGGCGGCCGGCTGCGCTCTCAAGCCTTCAACGGCACCGACGGGATCATCGCCGAGCTCGGCGGGATGCGCTTTCCGGTCTCGTCCACGGCGTTCTATCACTACGTCGACAAGCTGGGCCTGGAGACCAAGCCGTTCCCCAATCCGCTGACGCCAGCCTCGCCCAGCACGGTGATCGACCTCGAGGGCCAGACCTACTACGCCGAGAAAGCCTCCGACCTGCCGGCGCTGTTCCAGGAAGTGGCCGATGCCTGGGCCGATGCGCTGGAAAGCGGGGCGCGCTTCGGCGATATCCAGCAGGCGATCCGCGACCGCGACGTGCCGCGCCTCAAGGAATTGTGGAACACCCTGGTGCCGTTGTGGGACGACCGCACCTTCTACGACTTCGTCGCCACCTCCAAGGCCTTCGCCAAACTGAGCTTCCAGCACCGCGAGGTGTTCGGCCAGGTGGGCTTCGGCACCGGTGGCTGGGACTCGGACTTCCCGAACTCGATGCTGGAAATCTTCCGCGTGGTGATGACCAACTGCGACGACCACCAGCACCTGATCGTCGGCGGCGTCGAGCAAGTGCCGCAAGGCATCTGGCGCCATGTACCGGAGCGCTGCGCCCACTGGCCGGCGGGCACCAGCCTGAGCAGCCTGCATTGCGGCGCGCCGCGCGCCGGGGTCAAGCGCATCGCCCGCGCCAGCGATGGCCGCCTGGCGGTCACCGACAACTGGGGCGACTGCCGGCATTACGCGGCCGTGCTGACCACCTGCCAGAGCTGGCTGCTGACCACCCAGATCGACTGCGAGGAGTCGCTGTTCTCGCAAAAGATGTGGATGGCCCTGGACCGCACCCGCTACATGCAGTCGTCGAAGACCTTCGTCATGGTCGACCGGCCGTTCTGGAAGGACAAGGACCCCGAGACCGGTCGCGACCTGATGAGCATGACCCTCACCGACCGGCTGACCCGCGGCACCTACCTGTTCGACAACGGCGACGACAAGCCGGGGGTGATCTGCCTTTCCTACGCGTGGATGAGCGATGCCTTGAAGATGCTCCCGCATCCGGTAGAAAAGCGCGTGCAGCTCGCGCTGGATGCCTTGAAGAAGATCTACCCGAAAACCGACATCGCCGGGCATATCATCGGCGACCCGATCACCATCTCCTGGGAAGCCGACCCGCATTTCCTCGGGGCCTTCAAGGGCGCGCTGCCGGGGCACTACCGTTACAACCAGCGGATGTACGCGCACTTCATGCAGGACCAGCTACCCAGCGAACAGCGCGGTATCTTCATCGCCGGCGACGACGTGTCGTGGACCCCGGCCTGGGTCGAGGGCGCGGTGCAGACGTCGCTGAATGCGGTGTGGGGTATCATCAGGCACATGGGTGGCAAGACCCATTCGGACAACCCCGGCCCCGGCGACGTGTTCCCTGAAATCGGGCCGATCGCCCTGGCCGACTGAGACAAGGAGGCGCCATGCGTATCGCCCTGTTCCAAGGTGCGCCCAGACCACTGGACGTGCCCGGCAACCTCGAACGCCTGCAGCATCAGGCGCAACTGGCAGCGGCGCGTGGCGCGCAGCTGCTGGTGTGCCCGGAAATGTACCTGAGCGGCTACAACATCGGCCTGACCCAGGTCGAACGCCTGGCCGAGGCCGAAGACGGGCCGTCGGCCATGGCGGTGGTGGAGATCGCCCAGGCGCACCGCATCGCCATCGTCTACGGCTACCCTGAGCGCGGCGACGACGGCGCGCTGTACAACAGCGTGCAGTTGATCGACGCGCATGGCCGCAGCCTGTGCAACTACCGCAAGACCCACCTGTTCGGCGAACTCGACCGGGCGATGTTCAGCGCCGGGGCCGACCACTTCCCGGTGGTCGAACTGGACGGCTGGAAGGTCGGCATGCTGATCTGCTACGACATCGAGTTCCCCGAGAACGCCCGGCGCCTGGCGCTGGCCGGTGCCGAGCTGATCCTGGTGCCGACGGCCAACATGACGCCCTATGACTTCGTCTGCCAGGTGACCGTGCGCTCGCGGGCGCAGGAGAACCAGTGCTACCTGGTGTACGCCAATTACTGTGGCGCAGAAGGTGAGATCCAGTACTGCGGGCAGAGCAGCATCATCGGCCCGGATGGCAGCCTGCTGGCGATGGCCGGACGCGACGAGTGCCAGTTGCTCGCCGAGCTTGAGCACGAGCGGCTGGTGCAGGGGCGTGAGGCGTTCCCTTACCTGACCGACCTGCGCCGGGAATTGCATCGGGGCTGACCCCGCGATGGGTGGCGAATACGCTAGCATGGTGGCTCACCACCGGAGCTCCCATGCCTGACGCCACCCGCCACCTGACCCTCGCCAATGGCCTGCAGCTCACCCTGCGCCATGCCCCACGCCTGAAACGCGCGGCAGCGGCATTGCGGGTGCACGCGGGCAGCCACGACGCCCCGGCAAAATGGCCTGGCCTGGCGCACTTTCTCGAACACCTGTTCTTTCTCGGCAACGAGCGTTTCCCGCAGGCCGACGGCCTGATGCGCTACGTCCAGGGCGTGGGCGGCCAGGTCAACGCCAGTACCCGCGAGCGCACCACCGAGTTCTTCTTCGAAGTCCCGCCGATGGCGTTGGCCGGTGGCCTGGAGCGCCTGTGCCAGATGCTCGCCGAGCCCGACCTGGGTATCGAGCGCCAGCGCCGCGAGCGCGAGGTGATCCATGCCGAGTTCATCGCCTGGTCACGCAACCCCGAGGCGCAGCACTCATTCAGCCTGCTGCAGACGGTGTCCGCCCGGCATCCGCTGAGTGGCTTTCACGCCGGTAACCGGCATACCTTGGCGCTGCACGACCCGGCCTTCCAGCAGGCCTTGCGCGACTTCCACACACGCTTCTACCAGGCCGGCCAGATGGTCCTGAGCCTGTGCGGCCCGCAGCCGCTGGACGCGCTTGAAGCCATCGCCAGGCAGTGCGCTGGCCTGCTCGCCTGCGGCGCGCGAATCGCCCAATCCCTGCCGCCCGCCTTGCTCGAACAGCCGCTGGTCGAACCGGCGAACGACAGCGCACGCCTCGACTTGCTGTTCGCCCACGACCATCTCCCCGAGGGCGCAGGCCAGGCACTTGAACTGCTGCTCGCGCTCCTGGCTGACAGCCGACAGGGTGGCTGGCTGGCGGCACTGCGCCAGCGTGGGTGGTTAGAACAGTTCAAGGCAGAAACCCTGCATGATTTCGCCGGGCAGTTGCTCTGGCACATCCACCTGCAACTGAGCGATGGCGCCTGTGCAAACGAGGTGCGTGCCCTGCTCGGCAGCTGGCTGAGTTTCATCCGCCAGTCAGACGCTGACGCACTGAACCATCAGTTCGGCCTGTTGCAACGTCGCCGCGAGCAAGCCGCCAGTGCCTTGGAACTGGCTCGCCGGGACAGTACCGAAACCGCCTTCGACTCGCTCGACAAGCCCGGCCTCAAGGCCCTGCAAGCCCTGCTCGACAGCCTGCCGACCGGCGACCATGGCCACTGGCAACTGCCGCCGGCCGAGCCGCTGCTGCAGACTGATCTGCCCCCCAAGGGCGCAGCGCTGGCACCTGGCCTGGGCGTCAGTGCGAGCCTACCGGCGACGCGCCAGTTCGCCGCGGTTTATCTGCGCTGGTCGATTACCTCACCGCTGCGCGGCCGCTTGCACGGTGTTCTCGCCCACACCCTGCGGCCCCTGATCGAGCGGGCCGCACGCGCTTCGGTCGAGCTCGATTTCACCCAGGCTGGCGACGGTTGGCAGCTACGCTGCGCGGGGCTGCCAGCAGCGGTGATTCGCACCCTGGACGAGGCGCTGCTGCGACTGCGCACGCCGGACAGCGACAGCTGGCGTGCGCCTCCGTCGAGCGAACCGCCGCTGATACCGATCCGCGCCCTGCTCAAGGTGCTGCCTGATGTGATGAGCGTTTCACAGGCACAACCCTCACCGGCCTGTGTGCTGGATCAGGCGCTGCTCGACCCGGTGTGGCAGGCTGCCTCCTGGCAGGGTCTGGCAGTTGGCTTCGGCAGCGCGGAGCAAGCGGCCCTGGGGGCTGTGCTGGACGCGGGATCGTGGGGCCAGGTTGCGCCCGCCTCGCAACCCAAGGCCGCCAGCCCGGGTCGGCGTTGGGTGCATGTGGAGACGGGGGGCAGCGAACATGCGCTGCTGCTGTTCTGCCCGCTGCCCGCCCCACTGCAAGGCGCCGGGCGGCTGCTCGCGCAGCTGTTGCAGGGGCCGGTGTATCAACGTTTACGGGTGGAACTGCAGCTGGGCTACGCAGTGTTCAGTGCCTTTCGTCAGATAGAGGGGATCGGCGGCCTGCTGTTCGGCGTGCAATCCCCCCACGCCAATCCGGCGCAGATCCTCGGCCATCTGCTCGATCTGCTCAGGGCCGGCGTCAGCCTTGACCGCCCCGCCCGCCAGGCCTTGGCCGACGCGCTCGAGGAAAGCGCCATGCCCAACGCCGAGGTCGCGCACTGGGCATGGCAGACCTATTTGGGCGCAGAACCCGCCGACCTCGCTGGCCTGCAGTGGTCTATCCTCAACACCGAGCAAGCGCAGCTGGATGAGCTGCTGCACGCGCTGCTCGACGCCGAGCAGGGTGTGTTGTGCCTGGCCAACAGCGCGGCGCCAAGCGAGCAATGGCACTGATTGTTACCTGTTCTGCAACGGCGCATTTCAAAGAATTAACCTTTTAGTACAAAAATTTCTTGTAAGATAACGCTATCCCAGCCAAGGGAACCTCCTCGCCGAGGCGGTACCCTAACCCATAGCTGACAACCCCCAAGACCCATCCCGAAGGAGCAATCCCATGTGGACCAAACCTGCTTACACTGACCTGCGTATCGGCTTTGAAGTGACCATGTACTTCGCCAGCCGCTAAGCCCTGCTTGCGGTTCGACGCCTCGGTCCGCCGGGGCGTCTTTGTTTTTGCAGCTGGTTTTTCCGACTAGGCTGGTTTTTCGATCAGGCTGGTTTTTCCGATAGAGAGTGGCCATGTACATCCAGATCCTCGGATCCGCCGCCGGCGGTGGGTTCCCGCAGTGGAACTGCAACTGCGTCAACTGCAAGGGTTACCGTGACGGCTCAATGCGTGCCACGGCGCGCACCCAGTCATCGATCGCCCTGTCCGACGACGGCGAGCACTGGGTCCTGTGCAACGCCTCGCCGGATATCCGCGCGCAGCTGCAAGCCTTCGCCCCGATGCAACCGGCACGCGCCCTGCGCGACACCGGCATCAACGCGATCGTCCTGCTCGACAGCCAGATCGACCACACCACCGGCCTGCTCAGCCTGCGCGAAGGCTGCCCGCATCAGGTCTGGTGCACCGACATGGTCCACCAGGACCTGACCACCGGCTTCCCGCTGTTCAACATGCTCAGCCACTGGAACGGCGGCCTGGTGTGGAACCGCATCGAGCTCGAAGGCAGCTTCGTCATCGACGCCTGCCCCAACCTCAGGTTCACCCCCTTCCCGCTGCGCAGTGCCGCGCCGCCCTACTCGCCGCACCGCTTCGACCCCCACCCGGGCGACAACCTCGGCCTGCTGGTCGAAGACCTGCGCACCGGCGGCAAGCTGTTCTACGCGCCGGGCCTGGGCCAGGTCGATGCCAAGCTGCTGGAGATGATGCACGGCGCCGACTGCCTGCTGGTCGACGGCACGCTGTGGGAGGATGATGAAATGCAACGGCGTGGCGTCGGCACCCGCACCGGTCGCGAGATGGGCCACCTGGCGCAGAATGGCCCGGGCGGCATGCTCGAGGTGCTGGATGGCTTTGACCGCCAACGCAAGGTGCTTATCCACATCAACAACACCAACCCGATTCTCGATGAAGACTCGCTCGAGCGCGCCGAAGTCGAGCGCCGCGGCGTCGAAGTGGCCTTCGACGGCATGAGCATCGAGCTGTAGGAGGCCGTGATGAGCGACGCAACGCCGATGTCCCCTGCCGAGTTCGAGCAGGCCCTGCGCGCCAAGGGCGCCTACTACCACATCCATCACCCGTACCACGTGGCGATGTATGACGGCCGCGCCAGCCGCGAACAGATCCAGGGCTGGGTCGCCAACCGCTTCTACTACCAGGTCAACATCCCCATGAAGGATGCCGCGATCCTGGCCAACTGCCCGGACCGCGAAGTGCGCCGTGAGTGGATCCAGCGCCTGCTCGACCACGACGGCGCGCCCGGCGAAGACGGCGGCATCGAGGCCTGGCTGCGGCTCGGCCAGGCGGTGGGGCTGGACCCGGACCAGCTGCGCTCGCAAGAGCTGGTGCTGCCCGGCGTGCGCTTTGCGGTCGACGCCTACGTCAACTTCGCCCGCCGTGCCAGCTGGCAAGAAGCCGCCAGCAGCTCGCTGACCGAGCTGTTTGCCCCGCAGATCCACCAGTCGCGCCTGGACAGCTGGCCGCAGCACTACCCGTGGATCGACCCGGCCGGCTACGAATACTTCCGCACCCGCCTCGGCCAGGCGCGGCGTGATGTCGAGCACGGGCTGGCGATCACCCTGCAGCACTACACCACCCGTGAAGGCCAGGAGCGCATGCTCGAGATCCTCCAGTTCAAGCTGGATATCCTCTGGAGCATGCTCGACGCCATGAGCATGGCCTACGAACTGAACCGCCCGCCTTATCACTCTGTCACCCGCGAGCGGGTCTGGCACAAGGGGATCGCCTTATGAGTTTCGACCGCCAATCAACCCCCCACTGGCGCCCCGGCTATCGTTATCAGTATGAGCCGGCGCAAAAAGGCCATGTCCTGCTGTACCCCGAGGGCATGATCAAGCTCAACGAAAGCGCCGCGCTGATCGGCGGCCTGATCGATGGCCAGCGCTCGGTCGCGGCGATCATCGCCGAGCTCTCGCTGCAGTTCCCCGATGTGCCCGAAGTCGCCGCCGACATCGAGCAGTTCATGGAGGTGGCCCGTGCCGAACACTGGATCGTCCTCACCTGAAGTGCCGGCCACGCCGCCGGTCGGCCTGCCGCTGTGGCTGCTCGCCGAACTGACCTACCGCTGCCCGCTGCAGTGCCCGTACTGCTCCAACCCGCTGGACTTCGCCGCCCAGGGCCAGGAGTTGACGACCGCGCAGTGGTTCAAGGTGATGGCCGAAGCGCGCGAGATGGGCGCAGCGCAGCTGGGCTTTTCCGGGGGCGAGCCGCTGGTGCGCCAGGACCTCGCCGAACTGATCGGCGAAGCCCGCCGGCTGGGCTACTACACCAACCTGATCACTTCCGGCATCGGCCTGACCGAAAAACGTATCGCCGAATTCAAGACGGCCGGCCTGGACCACATCCAGATCAGCTTCCAGGCCAGTGACGAGCAGGTCAACAACCTGCTCGCCGGCTCGAAGAAGGCCTTCGCGCAAAAGCTCGAGATGGCCCGCGCGGTCAAGGCCCATGGCTATCCGATGGTGCTGAACTTCGTCACCCACCGGCACAACATCGACAAGATCGACCGCATCATCGAGCTGTGCATTGCGCTGGAAGCCGACTTCGTCGAGCTCGCCACCTGCCAGTTCTATGGCTGGGCCCACCTCAACCGGCTCGGCCTGCTGCCGACCCGCGAGCAGCTGCAACGCGCCGAACGCATCACCAATGAGTACCGCGAGCGACTCAAGGCGGCGGGCAGCCCGTGCAAGCTGATCTTCGTCACCCCCGACTACTACGAAGAGCGCCCCAAGGGCTGCATGAACGGCTGGGGCAGCGTGTTCCTCACCGTCACCCCCGACGGCACCGCCCTGCCCTGCCATGGCGCGCGGCAGTTGCCGGTGCAGTTCCCCAATGTGCGCGAGCATGACCTCAAGCACATCTGGTACGACTCGTTCGGCTTCAACCGCTTTCGCGGCTACGACTGGATGCCCGAGCCATGCCGCTCGTGCGACGAGAAGGAAAAGGACTTCGGCGGCTGCCGCTGCCAGGCCTTCATGCTCACCGGCGACGCCAGCAACGCCGACCCAGTGTGTGCCAAGTCGTCCCACCACGGCATCATCCTCAAGGCGCGCGAAGAAGCCGAGCACGCCCACCTGGCCATTGAAGAGCTGACTTTCCGCAATGAGCGAAACTCCCGTGTCATCGTCCGCGGCTGACTTCAGCGCCGCCCAGGCGGTCGCCGCCGGTACCGACTTCGCCGAACTCAAGGTCGGTGCCGACGGGGTGTTCTGGAACGAATTTCGCCCGGCCGACGGCGCGTGTCGCCTGTGGCAGTGGCGCGATCGACAGGCACATTGCCTGACCCCGGATGGCTTCAGTGCCCGCAGCCGGGTGTACGAGTACGGCGGCGGCAGCTTCTGCCTTGGCGGTGACGGCCTGGTGTTCGTCAACGAGGCGGATCAGCAGGTCTACACCCAGGCGCTCGACGGCTCGGCGCCGCGCCCGCTGACCCAGGCCGAGGACTGCCGCTATGGCGATGTGCTGTGGCATGACGGCCAGGTGCTGGCCATCGAGGAGCAGCATGGCCAGCAGGTCACGCATCGGTTGGTGAGCCTTGGCGCCGCAGGGCGCGAGGTGCTGGCGCAAGGGGCTGACTTCTATGCGGCGCCGACCCTCAGCACAGACGGCCTGCGCCTGGCCTGGATCGAATGGGACCGGCCGGCTCAGCCCTGGACGCGCACCCGGCTGATGTGCCGGGTGCATGACAGCCAAGGGCAATGGGGCGCGGCGCGCTGCCTGGCGGGCGACGATGACCAGGACACGTCGCTGCAACAACCGCGCTTCGATGACCACGGTCAGCTCTACTGCCTGTCCGACCGCAATGGCTTCTGGCAGCCCTGGGGCGAACTCGACGGCCACTGGCAGGCCTTGCCTGCCGCCGCCGCGGACCATGCCGCCGCGCCTTGGCAACTGGGCGCCAGCAGCTGGATGGCGCTGGGGCCTGATCGCTACCTGGCGACCTGGTTCGAGGCAGGCTTCGCTCATCTGGGCCTGTGCACTGAAGCCGGTCAGGTACAGCGCTATGCCAGCGAGTACACGCGCTTTCGCAGCCTGGCCATGGACGACGACTGCATCTATGCGATTGCCGCCTCCCCGCTCAGCCCGCCAACGGTGATCGCCATCGATAGGCGCAGCCAGCAGATCACCCCACTGGCGGGAGGCGGCGCGCCGCTGCCGGCCGAACGGGTCAGCCGCCCGCAGCCGATTCGCTACCCCAGCGGCGCGGGCCACGCCCATGGTTTCTTCTACCCCGCCATGAGCGGTAGCGAGCCGTCGCCGCTGGTGCTGTTCATCCACGGCGGCCCGACCTCGGCCTGCTATCCGGTGCTCGACGCGCGGATCCAGTACTGGACCCAGCGCGGCTTTGCCGTGGCCGATCTCAACTACCGCGGCAGCACCGGCTACGGCCGCGACTACCGCCAGGCGCTGCACTTGCGCTGGGGTGAAAGCGACGTCGAAGACGCCTGCGCGGCGGTGGCCCACCTGGCCGGGCTGGGCCTGGTCGATGCGCACCAGGCGTTCATTCGCGGCGGCAGCGCGGGCGGCTATACCACGCTGTGCGCGCTGGCCTTCAAGGAGGTATTCCGCGCCGGTGCCAGCCTGTACGGGGTCAGCGACCCGGTGGCCTTGGCCCGTGCCACGCACAAGTTCGAAGGCGATTACCTGGACTGGCTGATCGGTGATCCAGAGCGCGATGCCGAACGCTACCGGCAGCGCACGCCGTTGCTGCATGCCGAGCAGATCAAGGTGCCGGTGATCTTCTTCCAGGGCGAGCTGGATGCGGTGGTGGTGCCCCAGCAGACCCGCGACATGCTGGCCGCATTGCAGGCCAATGGGATCGAGGCTGAAGGGCACTTCTATGCGGGCGAGCGGCATGGGTTCCGCAAGGCCGAGAACCTGGCGCATGCGCTTGAGGAAGAGTGGAAGTTCTACTGCCGGGTGTTGGGTCGGTAGCGTGTGCAGCCCCATCGCGGGCAAGCCCGCTCCTACGAGGACCGCGGTCTCTCTGTAGGAGCGGGCTTGCCGGCGAAATGGCGTCAGCGTTTGGCGATGATGTACACCGCATGCACGATGCCCGGAATATACCCCAGCAGCGTCAGCAGGATGTTCAGCCAGAACGCCCCGGCAAACCCAACCTGCAGGAACACCCCGAGCGGCGGCAGAAGAATCGCGATGATGATGCGAATGATGTCCATGCATGTGTCTCCGTCAAAGGGTTTAAACAGAGACTAGTCGCGCACGCCAGAGGTTCAACACCCCAGCGAACAGCCAAAAAAAACGCCCCGGGCCAAATGAAGCAGGCCAAGGGCGATGCGCAGAAACGCGAGACGGTTCGTTGAAATTCTGTAGTGCGCTACGCCCGCTCAGGCCGGTACCTCGCGGCGGCTGCGCGGCTGGGCGTGCACACGGGCGAAGGCCCGCGACAAACGCAGCAGCATCTCGTCGATGTTGCCCTTGCTGACCGTCAGGGCCGGTGAAAAACGCAGCACATCGGCCTGCGGTGCATTGACCAGCAAGCCCTCGTGCAGGGCGGCTTCGACCAGCGCCTGGGCCTGGTCATCCTGCAGTTGCAGTGCCCACAGCAGCCCTTGGCCGCGCACCTGACCCTGGCCATAGCGCCCGGCCAGGCGGCTCAGGCCGTCGCGCAAATACCGGCCACTGTCCTCCACCTGCTGGAAGAAACCCGGCGCCAGCACGGTCTCCAGTACCGCCAGGCCAGCCGCGCTCATCAGCGCGTTGCCATGATGGCTGCCTTCAAGCTCGCCAGGCTCGGCGCAACAGGCGCTGCCCCGCGCCAGCAGCGCCGCCAGCGGCACACCACCGCCCAGGCCCTTGCCAAGGGTGATGATGTCGGCACGCACGTCGTAGGTCTGTTCGGCGAGCAAGGCGCCGCAACGGCCGACTCCGGTCTGCACTTCGTCGAGGATCAGCAGGATGCCCAGCTCGCGGCACAGCCGCTCGACGCCCTTGAGATAGTCACGCGTTGCCGGGATCACCCCGGCCTCGCCCTGGATCGGCTCGAGCATGATCGCCACGGTGCGCGAGTCGACCGCCGCATGCAGGGCCTGCAGGTCATTGAACGGAACCTTGCTGAAGCCCGGCAGGCCGGGTTCGCAGCGGTTGCACGGCAGCGGGTCAGACGCCGACAGCGCACCCAGGCTGCGGCCGTGGCAGCCCTGGCTGGCGGTAATGATGTGATAGGCGCCATTGCGATGGCGCTGGCCCCACTTGCGCGCCAGCTTGATCGCGCCTTCGCAGGCATCGGCACCGCTGTTGAGCAGGTAGGCCTGGTCACTGCCGGTGCTCTGGCAGAGCCGCTCGACCAGGCGCAGCAGGCCCGCGCTGTGAAAGCCCGCGCCCGGGTTGATCAACGCCTGGGCCTGGTTGCCCAGCGCCTTGACCAGCACATTCGGGCTATGCCCCAGGCTGTTGACCGCGCCGCCCTGGGTGAAGTCCAGGTAGGCATGCCCCTCGCTGTCCCACAGCCACGAGCCCTGGCCGCGCACGAACACCTGTGCGGCACGCACGGCGCTTGGCATCAGCCGCTCACGCGACAACGGCGCGGCGGCTGCCAGCGGGGCGCACGCAGGCTCGGCAACCACAGTGGCCGAACGGCGCAAGTTGAACAGGTTCATCAGGGCTCCAACCCATCACGGGAGATGGCGGTCAAGGTCCGGTCGTGTGCCGGAATTTCGCGTGATCGGCTGCAAAACCGATCTTTTAGCCTTGCCTATCAAAAGTCTTTTTCAGCAGCGATGACAATCGACCAAAGCATCGCTGTGTAGCGCTTGAGTGCGGCGCTAGACTAGGCACTCGGCGGCCTCACGGCCATTTCGTTTTTCCAGCTATTTCGATAAGCATTACTTATGGATTTTCGCCAACTGCGCTATTTCGTCGCGGTGTACGAAGAAGGCCATGTGGGCCGTGCCGCAGAGCGCCTGTCGCTGTCGCAGCCGGCGCTGTCGCAGCAGATTCGCCAACTCGAACACAGCCTCGACCTGAGCCTGTTCGAGCGCAGCAACAAGCGCCTGCTGCCGACCCTTGCCGCGCACACCCTGTACAACCATGCCCAGCCCCTGCTCGACGGCCTGCAGCGGGCGCACGAGGCCATGCGCAACTTCAAGGGCCAGTCGCTGCGCACGCTGGCCATCGGCGTGCTGCAGACCGTGCGGCCAAGCCTGGTCCCGCGGCTGCTCGAGCGGGTACGCAAGGCCCAGCCGCACCTGGTGGTGCAGATCTACGAACTGTCGGGGCTGGAGATCGAACGGCGCCTGCTCAACGGCAACCTGGACATCGGCATCAGTTACCTGCCGCCGCGCCAGCCGGGGCTGCACGGCCTGATGCTGTACGAAGATGAACTGCAACTGGTGATCCCCAATACCCACCCCCTGAAGGACTTCAAGAAGGTGTCGATCAGGCAGGCGGCGGAGCTGCCGATGCTGATGCTGGGTGAGGAGTTTCAGATCCGCCAGATCTGGAAGGAGCAGTTGGCCAATCAGGGGCGGCGGCCACAGGTGCAGGCCGAGATGAACACCATGGGCGGGATTCTCGACAGCCTGGCGCACACCTCGCTGGCGACCATCTTGCCAGGGCGGGCCAAGGAAGCCGCCGAAGACGACCAGGAACTGCTGTGGAAGCCTTTGAGCGAGCCACGGGTGCCACTCAAGGTCGGCCTGGTATTCCGCGATGCCCAGCGCCAGCAGGCCTCTGTGGAGCTGCTGCGGACCTTGCTCGAAGAAGAGACCGACGCACGTCTGCCGGGCGTTTCGCCACGAGGCTGACAAACAGCAGACGAAGAAAACCCCGCCGAAGCGGGGTTTCCCAGACTGTTTCCCTGACATCCTTATCGCTCACCATCCTGGCGAGAATCCTACGGGTCCCTGTTCTGTCCTTTGCGCTTCCTGCGCTCCGTCCATGTAAGAAAGATTACCCGTGGATCCAATCTTAGGAAAGTGGCGAAAAGTCACCACGTCGTGTAGGAAAAAGCTTACAAGCGGGACTCGTTTGCAGTCATGTCAGATTGCTGGGGGCCGCTGCGCGACCCTTTCGCGACACAAGGCCGCTCCCACAAGGGACAGTACAGACTTCAGATTCTGCACAGTTCACTGTGGGAGCGGCCTTGTGTCGCGAAAGGGCTGCAGAGCAGCCCCAGGGTCGTCAGAACTGCGCGGCATCCAGCAGGTACAACGTCTCACTCCCCGCCTTCACGGAAGCAACCAACGAGTCCACCCGTGGCAGCAAACGGGCAAAGTAGAACCGCGCCGTGCCCAGCTTCGCGCCGTAGAACGCTTCGTCGCCCTCGCCCACCTTGGCCGCTCGCGCCATCAACGCCCACATGTAGCCGTAGGCCACATAGCCAAACGCATGCAGGTACTCGACCGACGCCGCACCGATCTCGTGCGGGTTGCCCTTGGCCTGTTCCAGCACCCACTCGGTCAGCCCGTCGAGCTGCTCCAGCGCGGCGCCCAACGGCTGGGTAAACTCGCCCAGGTCACTGCCAGCGGTGCCGATGAACTGGCGGATCTCGTCGGCGAACACCCGGTACAACGCACCGCCGCTGCCGACCACCTTGCGCCCCATCAGGTCGAGCGCCTGAATACCGTTGGTGCCTTCGTAGATCTGCGTGATGCGCACATCCCGCACCAGTTGCTCCTGGCCCCACTCACGGATGTAACCATGGCCGCCAAACACCTGCTGGCCATGCACCGCGCACTCAAGGCCGGTGTCGGTGAGAAACGCCTTGGCCACCGGCGTCAGCAACGCCACCAGCTCCTCGCCGCGCTTGCGGGTGACCGGGTCTTCACTGTACTTGGCGCTGTCCAGTTGCATCGCGACATAGGTGGAGAAGGCCCGGCCGCCCTCGATCAAGGCCTTCATGGTCAGCAGCATGCGGCGCACATCGGGGTGCACGATGATCGGGTCGGCGACCTTGTCCTTGGCCTGCGGGCCGCTCGGCGAGCGGCTCTGCAGACGGTCACGGGCATACTCGACGGCGTTCTGGTACGAGCGCTCGGCCGAGGCCAGGCCCTGGATACCGACCCCGAGGCGCTCGTAGTTCATCATGGTGAACATCGCCGCCAGGCCCTTGTTCGGCTCACCGACCAGGTAACCCACGGCGCTGTCGAAGTTCATCACACAGGTCGACGAGCCCTGAATGCCCATCTTGTGCTCGATCGAGCCGCAGTTGGCCGGGTTGCGCGCGCCAAGGCTTCCGTCAGCGTTGACCAGGAACTTGGGCACCAGGAACAGCGAAATGCCCTTCGGCCCCGCCGGCGCATCCGGCAGCTTGGCCAGCACCAGGTGGATGATGTTCTCGGTCAGGTCGTGCTCGCCACCGGTGATGAAGATCTTGGTGCCGCTGACGTGGTAGCTGCCGTCGGCCTGCGGTTCGGCCTTGGTGCGGATGATGCCCAGGTCGGTACCGGCGTGCGGCTCGGTCAGGCACATGGAGCCGGCCCAGACCCCGGCGTACATGTTCGGCAGGTACTGCTGCTTGAGCGCTTCACTGGCGTGGGCGTTGATCGACAGGCAGGCACCGGCGGTCAGCATCGGGTACAGGCCGAACGCCAGGCTGGAGGCGTTGACCATCTCCTCGACCTGGGCCGAAATGGCCTTGGGCATGCCCATGCCGCCGAACTGCGGGTCGCCACCCACCCCCACCCAGCCGCCTTCGGCGTAGGTCCGGTAGGCCTCGATGAAACCGGCCGGGGTGCTTACCGCACCGTTGTCCCACTGGCAGCCCTCTTCGTCGCTGGCGCGGTTGAGCGGGGCAATGGTCTTGCTGGTGACCTTGCCGGCTTCTTCGAGCACGGCCAGGGCAGTCTCCTGATCGACCACTTCGGCCAGTTGCGGCAGCTGCGACCAGAGCGTGGCCACGTCGAAGACTTCATTGAGGACGAAGCGCATATCGCGCAGGGGCGCTTTATAGTCAGCCATGACAACCTCTCGCTAGTAGGGTCGGGGCGGTCTCGCGGGACCGCGGCACTGGGTTGGATGCAGTGTAACCGAACAACTTTTGCGAGACATAGGGTCATCACGTGACTATTTGGTATTACAAAGTCACGCCATTCGAACCGCGCCGCGACGCGATTGCTGGCCGAACAGGATGACGCAGTTACGCCCCGCGCCCTTGGCAGTGTAGAGCGCCTCATCGGCGGACTTGAGCACGGCCTCGGGGTTGCGGTGGTCGATCAGGCGCTCGGCGACACCGATGCTGATGGTCACCGAAACCGTGGTATTGGCCCCGCCCGTGCGCCGCTGGCGACCCGCAGAGTCATCCTGCGGTCGGCTGTTCTGATCGCGCAGCTGGATCGCATAGTTGGCGATCATCTCGCGCACCGCCTCCAGGTGCGGCAGGCATTCCTCGGCCGTCTTGCCGGCGAACACCAGGGCGAATTCCTCACCCCCGTAGCGATACGCGCGACCGCCGCCGGTCACTTTCGACAGGCGACTGGCGACCAGGCGCAACACCTGGTCGCCGACGTCGTGGCCATGGGTGTCGTTGAATTTCTTGAAGTGGTCGACATCGGTCATGGCGATCACGTAGTTGCGCCCCAGGCGCTGCATGCGCTCGTTCAGCGCGCGACGCCCCGGCAGGCCGGTCAACTCGTCGCGAAAAGCCATCTGGTAGGCCTCGTGCGACACCGCCGCGGCGATCATCAACATCACCTGGCTGCACATGATGTTCAGGGTGAACGGCAGGATGAAGGTCTTGGGCAGCATCCAGAAAATGCCGATCAGGCCGATCACCTGCGCCGCGTGCAACGGCCGCGGCTGGCGCAGGTACTGCACCACCAGCAGGATGAAGACCCCGGCAAACAGCGGGTAGGCCAGCTGGATCAGGCTCATCCACTGACCGTGCAGCGAGGGCCAGCGGATCTCCGCCAGCCAGCGCAACAGCGCATCGGGGAAGCTCTGTTGCAGGGCCACCGCGACACTGCCGACGGCAAACAGCACGGCAAACCGGGCGAGCATGTCCTGGGCCAGGTGGGTGCGCTCCTGCCAGGCGCCGAACAGGCCGAACAAGGCGGGCAACAGCAGGCAGACCAGGTGGAAGATCACCGCAGCGTCTTCGCGCACCCGGCCGTTGTCACGGTAGAAGTCGGTCTGGGTATCGAGCAGAAAGTAGGCGATGTACACCGTGACCATCAGGAACAGTTCGCGCTGACGGCGGTACACCGCACAGTAGGCGCCGCCCAGCAGCAGGACCAAGGTCGGCAGGACGTTGAACAGCGAGGTGAAGAAGACATTGAGGTCGCGGACGTAAGCCGCAGCAAGCCCCGACACCAGCAACACCAGCGATGGCAGGAAATGGCTCACGCGTACAGCGGATAGTTGAAACAAGGGTAATCTCCAACCCGGCAGATCAATAGTGGCATTGTGCCTTTACTTCATCGGCAGCGCACATGAATAGATGAATACACGGGTTGTTTAACGGCAGCGGTGGGGCGAGGCTTAGCTTTTTCTGTGTAACAGCGTGCTAGCGGCTGGCAAAAAAAAACCGCCTGCCAGTTAAGGCAGACGGTTTTTTGCACAGCCCGCGGGCTTAGATCGACAGACCGAAGTGCTCTTCGTCCATCGCCATCAGGTTGCCTGCGCCGGACAACATGGTCGCCACGTGGGTACGGGTACGCGGCAGGATGCGCTGGAAGTAGAAGCGCGCGGTCTGCAGCTTGGCGGTGTAGAACGCCTCTTCGCTGGTGCCGGCAGCGAGCTTCTCGGCGGCCAGGCGGGCGATGTCGGCCCAGAAGTACGCCAGGCACGCATAGCCGGAGTACATCAGGTAGTCGACCGACGCGGCGCCGACTTCCTCACGGTCCTTCATGGCGGCCATGCCGATCTTCATGGTCAGCTCGCCCCATTCCTTGTTGATCGCGGCCAGCGGCTCGACGAACTCCTTGATCGAGGCATTGCCTTCCTGCGCCTGGCAGAACTTGTGGACGATCTTGGTGAAGCCCTTGAGCGCCTCGCCCTGAGTCATCAGCACCTTGCGCCCGAGCAGGTCGAGGGCCTGGATGCCAGTAGTGCCTTCGTACAGCATGGAGATGCGGCTGTCGCGCACGTTCTGCTCCATGCCCCACTCGGCGATAAAGCCGTGGCCACCGTAGATCTGTACACCGTGGTTGGCGGACTCGAAACCGACTTCGGTCATGAACGCCTTGGCGATCGGGGTCATGAAGGCCAGCAGTGCGTCGGCCTTCTTGCGCGCTTCTTCGTCCTGGCTGTACTTGACGATGTCGACTTGCTGGGCGGTGAAATAGACCATCGCGCGGTTGCCTTCGGCGAAGGCTTTCATGGTCAGCAGCATACGCCGCACGTCCGGGTGGACGATGATCGGGTCGGCCGCCTTGTCGGGGGCTTTCGGACCGGTCAGGGAGCGCATCTGCAGGCGATCACGGGCGTACTTCAGGCCACCCTGGAAGGCCACTTCGGCGTGGGCCAGGCCTTGCAGCGCGGTACCCAGGCGAGCGGTGTTCATGAACGTGAACATGCAGTTCAGGCCCTTGTTGGCAGGGCCGATCAGGTAGCCGGTGGCGCTGTCGAAGTTCATCACGCAGGTGGCGTTGCCGTGGATGCCCATCTTGTGTTCGAGCGAGCCACAGCTGACGCCGTTGCGCTCACCGACGCCGCCCTCGGCGGTCGGCAGGAACTTCGGCACGATGAACAGCGAGATGCCTTTGGTGCCCGCCGGTGCGTCGGGCAGGCGGGCCAGGACGATGTGGACGATGTTGTCGGCCATGTCGTGCTCACCGGCCGAGATGAAGATCTTGGTGCCAGAGACTTTGTAGGAACCGTCGGCCTGAGGCTCGGCCTTGGTCCGCAGCATGCCCAGGTCGGTGCCGCAGTGCGGCTCGGTGAGGCACATGGTGCCGGTCCATTCGCCGGTCACCAGCTTGGTCAGGTAGGCCTCTTGCTGCTCAGGCGTGCCGTGCTCGGAGATGGTGTTCATGGCGCCGTGCGACAGGCCCGGGTACATGCCCCACGACCAGTTCGACTCACCGACCATCTCGCTCACCGCCAGGCCCAGCGACTCCGGCAGGCCTTGGCCGCCGTGGGCGACGTCATGCGCCAGGCTCGGCCAGCCACCTTCGACGAACTGCTTGTAGGCTTCCTTGAAGCCGGTTGGGGTTTTCACCCCCGCCTCGCTCCAGGTGCAGCCTTCGAGGTCACCGACGCGGTTTAGCGGGGCCAGCACCTGCTCACAGAATTTCGCGCCTTCCTCAAGGATCGCGTCGACCATGTCGGGCGTTGCGTCCTCGCAACCCGGCAGGCTTTGATAGTGCGCTTCGTAGCCGAGCAGCTCGTCGCGAACGAAGCGAATATCACGCAAGGGGGCTTTGTATTCAGGCATTGCGATGAACCTCTTGAGGAGTCCGGTGGGGTGACCGCTGACACCGACCAGCTCTTGGGTGGCTATCGGTCAAACAGTTGTTTGAAACTTACGTTTAGGGGCGGTTCTTGTCAAGGAGGGACTATGGTGCCATTTACGTCACGAAATATGGCGTTTATGCCAGGCATGCGTACAAACGCGTAGGAGCGGGCTTGCCCGCGATAGCGTCGGTCCGGGCAACCTCGGTAACCAGGCGAACGCTATCGCGGGCAAGCCCGCTCCTACAGGGGGCCTGCACATTTTTTGATCAGGCGTAGGTGTCGATGAACCTGCCGAGCAGTTCGTCGGAAGCCTTGGCGACTGAGGCGCCGGCCTGGACTTCGAGCTTGCCCAGCGCCAATTGCACCGTGCTGGTGGCCATGTCCATCTGCTGGCTGCGGTCGACGGCACGCAGGCGCTCGGCCTGGTAGTCGCTGGACTGGCTGGTGGCGGCACGCTCGACGGTGCCGTTGGCGATCTGGCTGGCGGCCTGGTCGACGCGGTTCTGGCCGGCCTGAATGGCGCCAAGACCCGCGTAGTAGGCGGAACTACCGGTGATTTCCATGTCAAAACTCCAATGACGCTGGATAACGGACAGGCTTCATTAAAGCAGCCCATGGGCAAAAAGGCCCGTTTAAATCCCTAATAGCCTAGTGCCAGCCGATAGACCCAGGACATACCCCGACACTGATGTGCGACCGCTGGCCTCTCCGCGGGTAAACCCGCTCCCACAGAGTTAGCGGTGCTTATGAAGGCTGCGCTCTGCCTGTGGGAGCGGGTTTACCCGCGAGGAGGCCAGCAGTACCGGCATCAATCCAGCAGGTCCAGCTGCAGGTAATCCGCCACCGCCGCCGCGCTCGGCTGCTTGAGCTTGGGCACGCGGCCCAGGCAAGGCGCCGGTAAACGCTCGGCCAGGCTGGCGAGGTTTTCTTCCAGGCGCGAGGTCTTCGGGTCGATCACGTTCGCCACCCAGCCCGCCAGCTGCAACCCATCGCGGGCAATCGCCTCGGCGCTGAGCAGCGCATGGTTGATGCAGCCCAGGCGCACCCCCACGACCAGGATCACGGGGAGTTTGAGGGCAATCGCCAGGTCGGACAGGTTGGCCTGGTCGGACAGCGGCACGCGCCAGCCGCCCGCGCCCTCGATCAAGGTGAAGTCCGCGCCCTGGGCCAGCACCTGGCGCATGGCCGCCACCAACGTGGGCACGCCCAGCGTCACCCCCGCCTCACGCGCCGCCAGGTGCGGGGCGATGGCCGGCTCGAAGGCAAAGGGATTGACCTGCTCGTAGGGCAGTTTCAGTGAACTCTCGTCGATCAGTGCCAGCGCGTCGGCGTTGCGCAAGCCCTTGCTGGTCAGCGTACACCCCGACGCCACCGGCTTGGCGCCGAGGGTGCTCGCGCCGTTCAGGCGGGCCGCATGCAACAGGCCGGCGGCGATGGTGGTCTTGCCGACGTCGGTGTCGGTACCGGCAATGAAATACCCCTGGCTCATGTCACTCCCCTGGCTGCAGTGGCTTGCGCAACACACCATAGACCACCTGATAGGTGGCGGGCAGCCCCTGTGGCTGGCGGAACTGCTCGTAAGCCTGCAACAGCCCTTGCATGCGTGCCCGACCGGTCAGGCCCGAGGGCCGGCCGGGGTTGAGGTTGTGCGCACCGAGGGCTTTCAGCTCGTGGGTCAGGCTGCGCACATCCGGGTAATGCAAGACCTGCGCGCGCTGCTCGAGGCCAAGCAGCTGCAGCTCGCTCTCGGCGCACAGGCGCTGGTAGTCCTCGAAACGGCGGAAGCGGTTGACGTGGACCATGCCATCCACGGCCTGCCAACTGGCGCGCAGTTCGTCCAGGGTGCCGACACACAGGCTGCTGAACGCCAACACGCCGCCCGGGCGCAGCACCCGCTGGGCTTCGCTGAGCACGCTGGCGAACTGGCTGCACCACTGCACGGCCAGGCTGGTGAACACCAGGTCGACGCTGGCGCTCTGCAACGGCAAGCGCTCGGCGTCGCCGGCCACATGAAAGCGCGCGCCGCCCTGGCCGCGGGCGTGGCCCAGCATGCCTTCGGCGATGTCGACCGCGATACCCAGCGCGCCGGCGAAGCGCTCGGCCAGGACCCGGCTGAAGTAACCGGTGCCACTGCCCAGGTCGAGCCAACGGCTCGGCGCGAGGTCATCGGGCAGTTGTTCGAGCAGGGCGATACCCACCGCCCGCTGCAGCGCCGCGACGCTGTCATAGCTGGCCGCTGCCTTGGAGAACGAAGCCGCCACCTGGCGTTTGTCCGGCAGCGTGCCGGGCAGGCTCGGCTGGGAAAGATCAGTCATCACCACTCTCATGCAGAAAACTCTTGATGCCCGCCGCCAGCTCCTGTGGGTATTCCAGCAGGAAGGCGTGGGAACTCTCTTCGACCAGGCCGACTTCGATGTCGGGCAGCAGCTCGCTCAAGGCCTTGGCCGCCTCCGCCGGGACCAGCGCATCGCTGCCGGCGAACAGGTGCAGTTGCGGGCCGGCATAGGCGTCCAGCGCCGCGCGGGTGTCCAGCCGGGCCAGTACCTCGAGGCCGCTGGCCAGGTACAGCGGGTCGGTGGCGGGCACCCCGACGCCAAGTTGGCGCAGCAACGTGCGCGGCATATGCGCGCCGTCGCTGCACAGCGTGCGAAAACGCTTGAGGGTCACCTGGGGATGGCTGCGACACCCATCGAGAAAGGTGCCAAAGGTGTCTGTCGCCATGCCGTGCGGCCAGTCCGCGCGGCTGACGAAGCTCGGGTTGCTGGCCAGGGTCAGCAGCCCGCAGCAGTGATCACCGCGCTTGCGCGCCAGCTCGCTGGCGAGCATGCCGCCCAGCGACCAGCCGCCCAGCCAGGTGTCGTTAGGCAGTGTGCGGTCGAGGTGCTCGACCCAGGCCTGGACATCGCCTTCGGCCAGTTCCGGCAGGGGCATCAGTTCGACCTGCAGGCGCGAATCCTGGGCGCGCAGGCTGGCGGCCAGCGGTTCCAGTGCAGCGGTGCCCAGGCCCCAGCCGGGCAAGAGGATCAGTCGGTTACGCATCGGCGGACTCCAGCTGTGGATAACACTCGGCCAATGCATTCAACAATAGCTGGACCTGCGCCTCGCTGTGCGCGGCGCTCAAGGTAACCCGCAGGCGGGCGCTGCCGGCAGGCACGGTCGGCGGGC
This sequence comes from Pseudomonas reidholzensis, assembly GCF_900536025.1. Taxonomy (GTDB): domain Bacteria; phylum Pseudomonadota; class Gammaproteobacteria; order Pseudomonadales; family Pseudomonadaceae; genus Aquipseudomonas; species Aquipseudomonas reidholzensis. Next base: position 567,306 of record NZ_UNOZ01000002.1, on the reverse strand, counting down.
GAATCGCCGTCACCAGCAGCCCACGCTCGCGCAACATCCGCGACAGGCGCAAGGCGCGTGCGCTGTCGCCGATCAGGATCGGCTGGATCGGCGTCTGGCTGTCCATCAGGCGCAGGCCGATCTGCTCGGCGCCCTGGCGGAACTGCCGGATCAGCGCAGCGAGGTGCTCACGCCGCCAGCTTTCGCGGCGCAGCAGTTCCAGGCTCTTGAGCGTGGCACAGGCCAGCGCTGGCGGCTGGCTGGTGGTGTAGATGTAGGGCCGGGCGAACTGCACCAGCGCCTCGATCAGCTCTTCGCTGCCCGCGACGAAAGCGCCCGCGGTACCGCAGGCCTTGCCCAGGGTGCCGATCAGTACCGGCACCTCCTCCAGGCCCAGGCCAAAGTGCTCGACGATACCGCCGCCATTGGCACCCAGGGTGCCCAGGCCGTGCGCGTCATCGACCATCAACCAGGCACCGCGTGCCTGGGCGGTAGCGGCCAGGGCCGGCAGGTCGGCAAGGTCGCCGTCCATGCTGAACACCCCATCGGTCACTACCAGGGTATTGCCGCTCGCCTTGTCCAGGCGGCTGGCCAGGCTGACCGGGTCGTTGTGCAGGTAACGGTTGAAGCGCGCGCCGCTGAGCAGCCCGCCATCCAGCAACGAGGCGTGGTTGAGACGGTCCTGAAGGACCGTGTCGCCCTGCCCGACCAGCGCGGTGATCGCGCCGAGGTTGGCCATGTAGCCCGTGGAAAACAGCAACGCACGCGGGCGCCCGGTGAGCTCGGCGAGCGCCTCTTCCAGCTGGTGGTGAGGCGTGCTGTGGCCGATGACCAGGTGCGAGGCACCGCCGCCGACACCCCAGCGCTCGGCGCCCGCCTGCCAGGCGGCGATCACCTCGGGGTGGTTGGCCAGGCCCAGGTAGTCATTGTTGCAGAAGGCCAGCAGCGGCTGGCCGTCGACCACCACCTGCGGCCCTTGCGGGCTTTGCAGGAGCGGCCGCTGCCGATAGAGGTCGGCGGCGCGCCGTTCGGCCAGGCGCGCCGTCAGGTCGAAGGCCATGCTCAGGCAGACGCTGCGTCGTAGAACATCTCGCTGCTGCGCTGCTCGACCAGGGCTTGCTCGATGGCCGCCTGGTGCACTTCGTCGGCGTGCTCTTCGCGCGCTTCCGGCTGGATGCCGAGACGGGCGAACAGCTGCATGTCCTTGTCGGCCTGCGGGTTGGCGGTGGTCAGCAGCTTCTCGCCATAGAAGATCGAGTTGGCCCCGGCCATGAACGCCAGTGCTTGCATCTGCTCGTTCATCGCCTCGCGGCCCGCCGACAGGCGCACGTGCGACGTGGGCATGAGGATACGCGCCACCGCCAGCATGCGGATGAAGTCGAAGGGATCGACGTCTTCTTCATTGGCCAGCGGCGTGCCGGCGACCTTGACCAGCATGTTGATCGGCACCGACTCCGGGTGCTCCGGCAGGTTGGCCAGCTGGATCAGCAGGTTTGCGCGGTCGTCCAGCGACTCGCCCATGCCGAGGATGCCGCCCGAGCAGATCTTCATCCCGGCATCGCGCACGTAGGCCAGGGTCTGCAGGCGCTCGCTGTAGGTGCGGGTGGTGATGATGCTGGTGTAGAAGTCCGGCGAGGTGTCGAGGTTGTGGTTGTAGTAGTCCAGGCCGGCCTGGGCCAGCACGGCGGTCTGGTCCTGGTCGAGGCGGCCGAGGGTCATGCAGGTTTCCAGGCCCAGGGCCTTGACCCCTTTGACCATCTCCAGGACATACGGCATGTCCTTGGCCGACGGGTGCTTCCAGGCCGCGCCCATGCAGAAGCGGGTCGAGCCGATGGCCTTGGCGCGAGCGGCCTCTTCGAGGACCTTCTGCACTTCCATCAACTTCTGTTTTTCCAGCCCGGTGTTGTAGTGGCCGGACTGCGGACAATATTTGCAATCTTCCGGGCACGCGCCGGTCTTGATCGACAGCAAGGTCGAGACCTGCACGCGGTTCGGATCGAAGTGCGCGCGATGCACGCTCTGCGCCTGGAACAACAGGTCGTTGAACGGTTGCTGGAACAGCGCCTTGACCTCGGCCAGGGCCCAGTCGTGACGTGTTGTTGCAGTTGTGCTGGCGCTCATCGGCGTTTCCTTATCTAGGCTTTGACGGGCGCGGGGACAGCAACGCCGCCAGCGCATCACGGATAGCCGCAATAGTTACGGAAGGCCCATGGACTGTCAACCACCCGCAAGAGGCAAGGTTTACAACTGGTTAAATATTGACCATGCGTGTTTACTCTGCAATGAAGCGGCGGAGCAGGCCTACCCGCTGTGCGTGGCCTGCGAGGCAGAGCTGCCCTGGCTGGAGGAGCAGTGCCTGCGCTGCGCGTTGCCGCTGCCGCTGGCCGATTTGCTTTGCGGCCAATGCAGCCGCCGGCCGCCAGCCTTTGCCCAGGTGGTTGCGCCGTGGCATTTCGGCTTTCCGGTGGATACCTTGGTCAGCCGCTTCAAGCACCAGCGCCAGTGGCCGCTGGGCCGCTTGCTGGCACACTTGCTGGGGCAGGCGCTGCAGTATCGCTTCGCCCAGGGGCTGGCACAGCCAGACCAGTTGTTGCCCGTACCGCTGGCGACACGTCGACTGCGCGCGCGCGGCTTCAACCAGGCCGAGATGCTGGCGCGCTGGTTGTCCACTCAGTTGGGCATCGCCAGTCATCACCAGGTGCTGCAGCGCACCCGCGACACCCCGGCGCAGCAATTGCTGAGCGCGCGTGAGCGGCGGGGCAACTTGCGCCAGGCGTTTTGCCTGGCGCCTGGGGCACAGGTAGAGGGTCTGCACGTGGCCTTGATCGATGATGTGCTGACCACCGGCGCCACGGCCCAGGCGCTGGCCGAGATACTGCTCAAGGCTGGGGTGCGACGGGTCGATGTGTATTGCCTGGCGCGCACACCCAAGCCCGGCCAGGCGTGAGGGCATCGGGCTTGACTCGACGCGACACGGGAGGCACCGTCGCTGCATTCACCCCCTTTGGCCAGCCTTCATGTCCTTGCCCACCCTGCTCACCCAACACATCGCCCGTCGCCCGCAGCGCATCGCCCTGCTCCAGCATGTTGCCGAGCAAGGCTCGATCACCCGTGCCGCCAAGGCTGCGGGGATCAGCTACAAAGCCGCCTGGGATGCGATCGACGAGCTCAACAACCTCGCCAGCCAGCCACTGGTCGAGCGCAGCACCGGGGGTCGCGGCGGCGGCGGTGCGCGGTTGTCTGCCGAGGGCGAGCGGGTGCTGCGCCTCTACCAGCGGCTGCAAGGCTTGCAGGCACAGATCCTCGAGGCCGCCGAGCAGAGCAGCGACCTCGACCTGCTCGGCCGCCTGATGCTGCGCACCAGTGCGCGCAACCAGTTGCAGGGCGAAGTCAGCGGGCTGCGCCGGGAAGGCCGGCATGATCGGGTCAGCCTGGCACTCGGCGGCGGTCTGGAGATCGAGGCGTTGATTACCCGGGACAGCACCGAGCGCCTGGAGCTGGCGTTGGGCAGCATGGTGGTGGCGTTGCTCAAGGCGGGCTGGGTGCGGGTGCTGGGCGATGGCGATCTGGCCGAGGACGGGTGTAACTGCCTGCCGGCCACGGTCGAGGAAGTGCTGGCTGACGAAGATGGCAGCAGCGAGGTGCGCTTGAGCCTGGGCAATGGGCAGACGCTGTGTGCGTTTGTCGACGCCCAGTGGTTGAGCGCTCGCCAGGTTGCGCCGGGGCTGGAGCTGCGGGTGCAGTTTCATCCCTCCTTTGTGCTGCTGGGCGTGCCGGTGTAGCCAGGCCGTGCGCTTGCGCGCCCGGTTCGCGGGTAAACCCGCTCCTACAGGGTCGGCGTTGGCCGCGGGGTTCGCTATGCAGGGCCAATGAGCCCAGGTGGAATGGGGTACCATGGCTCACTGACGTCGCCCCTCCGGAGCTCCAATGTCCCACCCCTTCGACACCCTCACCCCCGACCTGGTCCTGGACGCCGTTGAAAGCATCGGCTTTCTCAGCGACGCGCGGGTGCTGGCGCTCAACAGCTACGAGAACCGGGTCTATCAGGTGGGCATCGAAGATGAGCAGCCGCTGATCGCCAAGTTCTACCGCCCCGGCCGCTGGAGCGATGCACAGATCCACGAAGAACACAGCTTCACCGCCGAACTGGCCGACTGCGAAGTGCCGGTAGTGGCGCCGATCCAGCTCGACGGCCGCAGCCTGTTCGAGCACCAGGGCTTTCGCTTTGCGCTGTTCCCGCGGCGCGGCGGGCACGCCCCGGAGCCGGGCAACCTCGACCAGCTGTACCGCCTCGGCCAACTGCTTGGGCGCCTGCACAAGGTCGGCGCCACCCGCCCCTTCGAGCACCGCGAAGCGCTGGCGGTGAGCAACTTCGGCCACGCCTCGCTGGACACCCTGCTGGCAGGCAACCATGTGCCAAAGGAGCTGCTGCCGGCCTACGAGTCGGTGGCCCGCGACCTGCTCAAGCGGGTCGAGGCGGTCTACGCGCGTACCCCGCATCAACTGATCCGCCTGCACGGCGACTGCCACCCCGGCAACCTCATGCACCGCGACGAGGCCTACCACGTCGTCGACCTCGATGACTGCCGCATGGGCCCCGCCGTGCAAGACCTGTGGATGATGCTCGCCGGCAGCCGCGAAGAGCGCCTCGGGCAGTTGGCCGAACTGATCGACGGCTACAACGAGTTCCACGACTTCGACCCGCGCGAGCTGCCGCTGATCGAGCCGCTGCGGGCCCTGCGCCAGCTGCACTACAGCGCCTGGCTGGCACGCCGCTGGGACGACCCGGCGTTCCCGCGCAGCTTCCCCTGGTTCGGCCAGCCGCGCTACTGGGGCGACCAGATCCTGGCCCTGCGCGAACAGTGCGCAGCCCTCGACGAGCAGCCGCTGAAATTGTTCTAGAACCCCCTGCAGGTCTGTCTACAATAGGTGTCGCTGTATTTAGCTACCTAAGCAAGGATTCTGCATGCACGCTGCAAACCCGCGTCGCGGGTATATTCTGGGCCTTACGGCCTACATCATCTGGGGCCTGTTCCCGCTGTACTTCAAAGCCATCCAGAGTGTGCCGGCGGTCGAGATCATCGTCCACCGGGTGCTCTGGTCGGCGCTGTTCGGTTCGCTCTTGCTGCTGGTCTGGAAACACCCGGGCTGGTGGCGCGAGCTGCGCGACAACCCGCGCCGGCTGGCGATCCTGGCCCTGAGCGGGGCGTTGATCGCCGGCAATTGGCTGACCTACGTGTGGGCGGTCAATAACGGCCGCATGCTCGAGGCCAGCCTGGGCTACTACATCAACCCGTTGGTCAACGTGCTGCTCGGCATGCTGCTGCTCGGCGAACGGCTGCGCCGCCTGCAATGGCTGGCGGTGGCGCTGGCGGCGCTGGGTGTCGCCCAGCAGGTGTGGCAGGTCGGCAGTTTGCCGTGGATCTCGCTGGTGCTGGCGCTGACGTTTGGCTTCTATGGCCTGATCCGCAAGCAGGCGCCGGTCGCGGCGTTGCCAGGGCTGGTGGTGGAAACCTGGATGCTGGTGCCGCTGGCGCTTGGCTGGTTGCTGCTGAACCCGACCGCGAGCAGTGTCCAGGGTGACTTTTTCACCACCAGCGAGGCGCTCTGGCTGATCGCTGCCGGGCCGGTGACCCTGGTCCCGCTGGTGTGCTTCAACGCGGCGGCGCGGCACCTGCCCTACACCACCTTGGGCTTCCTGCAGTACCTGGCGCCTACCCTGGTGCTGCTGCAGGCGGTGCTGCTGTTCAACGAGCACCTGTCGTCGAGCAGCCTGGTGGCGTTCGTATGTATCTGGGCGGGCCTGGCGCTGTACAGCGTGGATGCCTGGCTGTCGCTGCGCAAGCGCGCCTGATCATTAAATGATCAAAACCCTGCAGGCCACGGCTGGCGTGGCCTGTAGAGACATCTCCAGAGGTTATCCACACCCTGATCCCCGTGCTTTGTGCACAAGCAGCTGATTTCTGGACGTTTTTTGCTCAGTTGGCTGCAAGCCTCGGTGCGCGTGGGCTGGCGGCGAGCGCCCCCAGGTTATCCACAGGCAGACCCCCTTAAAACAGGGATAACTGCGCTGGTCTTTTCGCGGGTAAACCCGCTCCCACAGGGTGGTGGCACTTGTCCGTGTGGGAGCGGGTTTACCCGCGAAGAGGCCTGCACTGACACCGCCTAGTCCTCGGGCCGCAATTCAAGCTCCACCATCAGGTCGTCCGCCAGGTCCTCCAGGCGCTTCTGCAGTTCGTCCAGTGACAAGGTCAACGGCAGCGCCAGCAGCGCATCGGCATGAAACAGCGGCTCACTGCTCATCGGCGCGGGCCGCACCTCGGTGGTAAAGCGCTCAAGGTTTACCCCCAATTCGGCCAACAACCGTGTAATGTCCCGGACGATGCCCGGCCGATCATTGCCGACCAGCGCCATGGCGATCGGTTTCCAGGTACAGGAAGGCTCGATACCGCTCTGGGCGATCAGCACCCGAATATCGTATTTGCCCAACGCCTGAAGCGACTTCACCAGATCGTCATAGGATTCCGCCGGCACCGCCACCCGCAGGATCCCGGCAAACTGCCCGGCCATGCGCGACATGCGACTCTCCAGCCAGTTGCCGTTATGCTCGGCGATGCACTGGGCGATGCGCTCGACCTGCCCGGCCTTGTCGGGGGCGATGACTGTCAATACGAGGTGGTCCACTGAGCTCTCCTCTCCTGCGGTTCGGCTTCAGGCCCCGCCGTACAAGGCGTGAACCCTGGGGATCGAATCAGTATAGGCAAGCCGCGGCAACCTGCCGCAGGGCAATCCAGACAACCAATCGTGTACTGTTTCAAGATTTATCTGGAACAATCCCCCTGTTTTTTGCGAACATGCCGTTTCCCGGCCTGACTCTAAGCGACCAACGGGTCGCGCAACGACGTTTTTAGTCTGATGTTCACCCGCCTGCTGCTTCATGTAGTATGCCCCGACGCGGACTACAAAACGTCGTTTGGATGTCTGCCATGGCGCCTGTGAAAATACGCAACCCGCCCGCCGGCCCTTCTGGCAGGCCGCACCCAGCCGCCCTTGGGCACGAACTGGTGCGTGTTTAGAGAAGCGCTACAGGCTTAATACGATGAGCGAAATAGCTGAGCAGAGTGAGGCAAGCAATGACTGAACACGTTCAAGTCGGTGGCCTTCAGGTCGCCAAGGTCCTGTACGACTTCGTCAACAACGAAGCCATTCCAGGGACCGGCATCGTCGCCGAGCAGTTCTGGGCCGGTGCGCAAAAGATCATCAACGACCTCGCTCCAAAGAACAAAGCCCTGCTCGCCAAACGCGACCAGCTGCAAGCCCAGATCGACGCCTGGCACCAGGCGCGCCAAGGCCAGGCCCACGACGCCGTCGCCTACAAGGCTTTCCTCGAGGAAATCGGCTACCTGCTGCCGCAGGTAGCCGATTTCCAGGCCACCACGCAGAACGTGGACGAAGAGATCGCACGCATGGCCGGCCCACAGCTGGTGGTGCCGGTGATGAACGCCCGCTTCGCCCTCAACGCCGCCAACGCCCGTTGGGGTTCGCTGTATGACGCGCTGTACGGCACCGATGCCATCAGCGAAGCAGGCGGCGCCGAAAAAGGCCAAGGCTACAACAAGGTCCGTGGCGACAAGGTAATCGCCTTCGCCCGCGCCTTCCTCGACGAAGCCGCACCACTGGCTGCCGGCTCGCACGTCGACGCCAGCGCCTACCGCATCGACGCCGGCAAGCTGATCGTCGCCCTCAAGGGTGGCAGCAACAGCGGCCTGCGTGACGACGCTCAACTGATCGGCTTCCAGGGCGACGCCAACGCGCCGACCTCGGTGCTGCTCAAGCACAACGGCCTGCACTTCGAAATCCAATTCGATGCCAGCACCCCGGTCGGCAGCACCGACGCCGCCGGTGTCAAAGACATCCTGATGGAATCGGCGCTGACCACCATCATGGACTGCGAAGACTCGGTCGCCGCCGTCGACGCCGACGACAAGGTGGTGGTCTACCGCAACTGGCTGGGCCTGATGAAAGGCGACCTGGCCGAGAGCGTCAGCAAAGGCGGCAAGACCTTTACCCGCACCATGAACCCGGACCGCGAGTACGCCGCGCCGAACGGCGGCACGGTGACCCTGCACGGTCGCTCGCTGCTGTTCGTGCGTAACGTCGGTCACCTGATGACCAACCCGGCGATCCTCGATGCCCAGGGCAACGAAATCCCCGAAGGTATCCAGGACGGCCTGTTCACCGGCCTGATCGCCCTGCACAACCTCAACGGCAGCAGCACCCGCAAGAACAGCCGCACCGGCAGCGTGTACATCGTCAAGCCGAAGATGCACGGCCCTGAAGAAGTGGCCTTTGCCGCCGAGATCTTCAGCCGCGTCGAAGACGTGCTGGGCATGCCGCGCAACACCATGAAGGTCGGCATCATGGACGAGGAGCGCCGCACCACGGTCAACCTCAAGGCCTGCATCAAGGCGGCTGCCGAGCGCGTGGTGTTCATCAACACCGGCTTCCTCGACCGTACCGGCGACGAGATCCACACCTCGATGGAAGCCGGCGCCGTCGTGCGCAAGGGCGCCATGAAGCACCAGAAGTGGATCGGCGCCTACGAGAACAACAACGTCGACGTTGGCCTGGCCACCGGCCTGCAGGGCCGTGCGCAGATCGGCAAAGGGATGTGGGCCATGCCCGACCTGATGGCCGACATGCTCGAGCAGAAGATCGCTCACCCGCTGGCCGGTGCCAACACTGCCTGGGTGCCGTCGCCGACCGCAGCCGTGTTGCACGCGCTGCACTACCACAAGGTCGACGTGCAGGCGCGTCAGGCTGAACTGGCCAAGCGTGCGCCAGCATCGGTCGACGACATCCTGACCATCCCGCTGGCCGCCGACACCAACTGGTCAGCCGACGAGATCCGCAACGAGCTGGACAACAACGCCCAGGGCATCCTCGGCTACGTGGTGCGCTGGATCGACCACGGCGTCGGTTGCTCGAAGGTGCCGGACATCAACAACGTCGGCCTGATGGAAGACCGCGCCACCCTGCGTATTTCCGCGCAGCTGCTGGCCAACTGGCTGCGCCATGGCATCGTCAGCCAGGAGCAGGTGGTGGAAAGCCTCAAGCGCATGGCGGCGGTGGTCGACAAGCAGAACGCCGGCGATGCCGAGTACCGCCCGATGGCGGCGAACTTCGACGACAACGTGGCCTTCCAGGCGGCGGTGGAGTTGGTTGTCGAGGGTGCCAAGCAACCGAACGGCTATACCGAGCCGGTCTTGCACCGTCGTCGCCGCGAGTTCAAGGCGCGTAACGGCCTGTAAGCTAAAAGCCTGGGCCGCTGTGCGGCCCAATCGCGGGCAAGCCCGCTCCTACTAGATCGTGCGATCCCTGTAGGAGCGGGCTTGCCCGCGATTGCGTCAGGTCTGGCAACCCTTCACTCGATCCGCAACTCCTTCCTTACCAACTCCAGCAACCTCCCCAGGTCCACCGGTTTCAACAAGAAGTCCACCACCCCCAGGTGCATCACGTCCACCGCCTCCTTCACATCGGTGTCGCCCGACACGACGATGATCGATAACGCCGCCCGCTCCGACTCACGAATCTGCCGAATCAGCTCCAGGCCATCCTTGGGCTCCATGCGCAGGTCGGTGATCATCAGGCCGATACTCGGGTCCTTGCGCAGCTTGTTCAGCGCCGCCTGCGCGCCGTCGGCAGTGACACACTCGACGCCCTTGGTCTGCAGGTAGATGCACAGCGCCTCGCTGTTGACCGGATTGTCATCCACCACCAACACCCGCTGGGTCGCCGCCAGCGGCGCGCTTACCATGGCCAACGCCTCGCGCTCGGCGTCACTCAGGATCTCGTCATGCTCAGCCATGGTCATCTCGTCATCTGATCGGGTGCACGGGTAGGACCGCAAAACACTCAGGTGTGCAGTCGGCCTTTCGTCGGAATGCTGATCGTCGCAGGGCTCGATCAGCGGCCCAGTGCACTCATAGACTTACGTCCAATGGGCACACGCTGGCCGCCAGCCGACCATGGGGTCCGAGAACAACAAAGGCCGATATCACTATATATAGATAGAGATATATAGATCGGCATAGCGATACGGTCAGTTCATGAGTAAAAAGGACGCCTACAGCCAAGCTGGCAGAACCGCGGTTCTGCAGAACATCCAGGGCACCCTGCAATTATTGCAGCGCTTCCCGCCGTTCAACCAGATGGAGCACAGCCACCTGGCGTACCTGGTGGAGCAGTGCCAACTGCGTTTCTACGCCAGCGGCGAGAGCATCATCAAGCCCGCCGACGGCCCGGTCGAGCACTTCTACATCGTCAAGCAGGGGCGGGTCGCCGGTGAGCGCCAACACGTCAGCAAGCCCGGCGTGGAGACCACCTTCGAGATCGCCAGCGGCGAGTGCTTCCCGCTGGCGGCGCTGCTCGGCGAACGTGCCACGCGCACCGAGCACGTGGCGGTCGAAGACACCTTCTGCCTGCAACTGAACAAGGCGGCGTTCATCCGCCTGTTCTCGATGTCGGAGGTGTTTCGTGATTTCGCCTTGCGCGGGGTCAGCAGCCTGCTCGACCAGGTCAACCAACAGGTGCGCCAGCGCGCCGTGGAAACCCTCGGCACCCAGTACTCGCTGAACACCCCGCTGGGCGAACTGGCCATGCGCCACCCGGTGGTGTGCGGCCCGGACATGCCGCTGCGCGAGGCCGTGGGGCTGATGCACGAACAGCAGGTCGGCAGCATCGTGATCATCGACCCGCAGCGCTTTCCGATCGGCATCTTCACCCTGCGCGACCTGCGCCAGGTGGTGGCCGACGCCAGCGCCGAACTCAGCGCACCGATCGCCCGGCACATGACCGCCGCCCCGTTCTACCTGGCGCCCGAAGCCAGCGCGTTCGACGCCGCCATGGCCATGACCGAGCGGCATATCGCGCATGTCTGCCTGGTCGACAGGCAACGCCTGTGCGGGGTGGTCTCCGAGCGCGACCTGTTCTCGCTGCAGCGGGTCGACCTGGTGCACCTGGCGCGCACCATCCGCCACGCACCGCGGCTGGACACCCTGGTGGCGCTGCGCGGCGAAATCGGCCAACTGGTCGAACGCATGCTCGCCCATGGCGCCTCGTCGACGCAGATCACCCAGATCATCACCCTGCTCAACGACCACACCGTGTGCCGGGTGATCGAGCTGGCGCTGGCCGAGCGCGGCGACCCCGGCGTGCCGTTCAGCTGGCTGTGCTTTGGCAGCGAAGGCCGGCGCGAGCAGACCCTGCACACCGACCAGGACAACGGCATCCTCTTCGAAGCGGCCGACGCCCGCGAGGCCGAGGCCGTGCGCCAGCGCCTGCTGCCGCTGGCGCAGTACATCAACCAGTGCCTGGCGCAGTGCGGCTTCAGCCTGTGCCAGGGCAATGTCATGGCCGGCAACCCCGCGCTGTGCCTGTCACGCGGCGAGTGGGCGCGGCGCTTCGCCGGGTTCGTCCGCGAGGCCAGCCCGGAGAACCTGCTCGGCTCGACCATCTACTTCGATCTGCGCGTGGTCTGGGGCGATGAGCAGGCCTGCGAGCAACTGCGCCAGGGCATGCTCGCGCAGGTCCAGGACAACCGCATCTTCCAGCGCATGATGGCCGACAACGCCCTGCGCCAGCGCCCGCCGGTCGGGCGCCTGCGTGACTTCGTGCTGACCCGCCAAGGCAACGACAAGGCCGCCACCCTCGACCTCAAGGTGCAGGGCCTGACGCCCTTCGTCGATGGCGCGCGGCTGCTGGCGCTGGCCAACGGCATCGCCGCCTGCAACACCCTCGAGCGCCTGCGCCAGCTGGTCGCCAAGGGCGTCATCGAGGCGCTCGACGGCGCGGCCTTCGAAGAGGCCTACCACTTCATCCAGCAGACCCGCATGCAGCAGCACCAACGCCAGAGCCGCGATAACCTGCCCTACTCCAACCGGCTCGACCCGGACACCCTCAACCACCTCGACCGGCGCATCCTGCGCGAGTCGCTGCGCCAGGCCCAACGCCTGCAGGCCAGCCTGACCCTGCGGTACCAGCTGTGAGCCTGTTTGCCTGGCTGCGCCCAGCCACGCCGGCGCTGGACGAAGACGTGCGCCGGCGCCTGGCGCAACTGCCCAGGCCCACCGCGCTGAGCGTGCAGTCGCTGCGCGAACAGCGCTGGGTGGTACTCGACCTGGAAACCAGCGGCCTCAACCTCAACCGTGACCAGGTGCTGTCGATCGGCGCCGTGGCGATCGAAGACGGCGCCATCGACTTCAGCCAGCAGTTCGAACGCACCCTGCACCGCCCCGCGCAGAAGACCAACCCCAGCGTGCTGATCCACGGCCTCGGCCCCGACGCCCTGGCCGCTGGCTGTGATCCCGGCGGGGCGCTGCTGGAGCTGATGGAGTTCATCGGCGACAGCCCGGTGTTGGCGTTTCATGCGCCGTTCGATCAGCGCATGCTCGCCCGTGCCCTCAAGGACAGCCTCGGCTACCGCCTGCAGCAGGTGTTTGTCGATGTCGCCGAACTGGCGCCGATGCTCAACCCCGATACCGTGCTGCGCGAGGCTGGCCTCGACGACTGGATCGCCCGCTTCGGTTTGCAGGTCGGCGAACGCCACCACGCCAGCGCCGACGCCCAGGTCACCGCCGAGCTGGCCTTGATCCTGCTCAGCCAGGCCCGCCGCCAGCAGCTCGACAGCCCGCTGCAACTGAGCCTGCGCCTGCAGCAATGGCGCCGCCGCAAAACCCAGCTACACAGTTGGTAGTGGCTATCCGATAGACGTCGATTGCGCCGCCCACCCCGCCTCTGCAACAATCGCGAATAATTATCGTTAGTTAACGCATTGTTTTTTCGGGGGACGCTGCTTGTCGTCTGCGCAAAGCCCACACGCCGACCTGGTCGGCGCGCTGTACCGCGACCACCGCAGCTGGCTGATGGCCTGGCTGCAGCGCAGTACCACCTGCCGCCAGCGCGCCGAAGACCTCAGCCAGGACACCTTCGTGCGCCTGCTCGGCCGCGACCAGCTGGCCGCACCGCGTGAGCCGCGGGCGTTTCTGGTGGCGGTGGCCAAGGGCTTGTTGTTCGACCATTTTCGCCGCGCTGCGCTGGAGCAGGCCTACCTGGCCGAGCTGGCGCTGATCCCCACTGCCGAACAGCCCTCGCCGGAACTGCAACTGCTGGTCCTCGAAGACCTCAAGGCCATCGACCGCCTGCTCGGCAAGCTGTCGAGCAAGGCCCGCGCGGCCTTCCTGCACAACCGCCTGGACGGCATGGGCCACGCCGAAATCGCCGAGCAGCTGGGCGTTTCGGTGTCGCGCGTGCGCCAGTACATCGCCCAGGGCATGCGCCAGTGCTACATCGCCTTGTACGGGCAGCCGACGTGAACGCCAAACCCGTTTCGAGCAAGGTCCTGGATGCGGCGATTGCCTGGAAGCTGTGCCTGGACGACAGCGCCGACGCGGCCCAGGAGCGCAGCGCCTTCATCCATTGGCATGCCGCCAGCGAGGAACATGCGCGCGCCTGGCGCCAGCTGGGCATGCTCGATCAGCGCGTCAGTGCCGCCGCCGGCCCGGCGCGTAAAGCCCTGCTGCAGTCGCGGGTCAGCCTGCGCAGGCGCGTCGGCACCCTTGGCGGTGGCCTGGCCGGGCTGCTGCTGGTGGGCGCCCTGCTGCTCCAGGTCGGCGCAGGCTCGCTGGCGCCGGGCTACTGGCTGGCCGACCAACGCACGGGCACGGGCGAGTTGCGCACCCTGCGCCTGGAAGACGGCACCTTGCTGAGCCTGAACACGCACACCGCGGTCGACATCGACTTCGCCGGTGAGCAACGGGTGATCGTCCTGCACCAGGGCGAGATTTCGGTAGAAACCGGGCACGCCGACTTGCGACCGCTGCTGGTGCGCACCGACGATGGCCGCCTGCGGCCATTGGGCACGCGCTTCCTGGTCAAGCGCGAAGCCCACGGCACGCGCCTCGAAGTGCTGCAGTCGCAGGTGGCGGCGATGCCGTCCAACAGCGGCGACGAACAGATCCTCGGCGAAGGCCAGCAGGTGCTGATGAACGCCAATGGCCTGGGCCAGATCGGCCCGGTAGCCGCCGGTGCCGATGCCTGGACCCGCGGCATGCTGGTGGTCGACAACGTGCGCCTGGCCGATCTGCTCGAAGCGCTGGGGCGCTACCGCAGTGGCCACCTGGGCGTGGCCGACGAGGTCGCCGACCTGCGCGTGACCGGCAGCTTCCCGCTGACCGACACCGACCTGGCGCTGGCCTCGCTGCTGCCGGCGCTGCCAGTGAAGATCGAGCGGCATACGCCGTGGTGGGTGACCGTGGTCGCCAAGTAACGATGCGGCGCCTGGGCCGGCCTTTTCCCGGGGCAAGCCCAGGCGCAGCAGATACCCCGCCTGAAAAATAATTTCGACAGCCCCTGTCACTTTTCAACTCTCGCCCGGCATGGAAGCAGTTAGCACTTATCCTTCGAGGAGCCGCTGCATGTCCCGTGCTGTTGATTGTTTCCTGCGTCCGAGCCTGATGGCCCTGGCGATCGCCCTGTCCGCTCCGCTGATCAGCCCTGCCCTGCATGCCGCCGAGCAGTCCGTGCGTGCCTACGATCTGCCGAGCGCGCCGCTGGCCACCACCCTCAACCAGATCGCCAGCCAGGCCGGTATCGCCCTGGCCATCGATCCGACGCTGGTCAGCGGTCGCACTTCGGCGCCGGTCAGCGGCCAATATGACGGTCGCAGCGCCCTGCAAGCCGCCCTGCGCGGTACCGGCCTGCAACTGCAGCAGAGCAGCGTCGGCAGCTACAGCCTGGTCGCCACGCCGGACGGCAGCCTGGCCCTGCCGGAAACCAGTATCAACGCCAATACGCTTGAAGACGGGAGTTACGAATCGGGATACCGGGTTGAAAACCTCCGCAACGTGGGCGCCCTGGGAGGCATGAAACTGCAAGATACGCCCTACTCCATGAGTGTTGCATCACAGGCGTTTCTGAAGAACACGCTGGCTACGTCGCTAGACGATGTGATCAAACGCAATCCCGCCACGCAATTGTATGCCCCGAGAAACGCGGGCTACGCCAGCGCGGTCAGCATGCGCGGCTTCAGCGGTTCCGGGAACCTGAACATTGCCAACGATGGCCTGCGGTTCAGTAACGGTGCCGACAAAGGCAATTTCATCGAAGACACCGAGCAACTTGAAATCATCACCGGGCTGACCGGTTTTCTTTATGGGCCCGCCACACCAGGCGGGCTGGCCAACTACGTCTTGAAACGCCCAACATATGAACGCTACAACAGCGTGACTTTGGGCAATGCTGGCGGGCAGAACTATTACCTGCATGGTGATTTCGGCGGGCCGATAGACTCGCAAGGGAAGTTCGCCTATCGACTGAACGTTCTGACACAGGACGGTGAAACCGCGATCGATCTGCAAAAGCGCCGCCGCCAAATGATCAGCCTGGCATTGGACTGGAATGTCAGCGACGACCTGTTGATACAGTTCGACGCTGCGCACAAGGAAAGCCAGACCCGCGGCTTGAGCAGCTATTGGTTCGTTCCGGCAGGCATCCAACGCCCCGACGCCTCGGACTTGAAGAACGACAAGCTCTACAGCCAACGCTGGTCATTCTCCGACAACCAGACCGACAAGGCAGGTGTGCGAGCCAACTGGCGCCTGAACGACACGTTCACGCTGCGGGCAGCCTTTGCCGCGCAGCGGTACACCGATGAGTACACCTACACAGGTCCGACCCTGACCAGCGCAACTACCTACTCTCAACCGCTCTATGCATTCGCGCCCGTGGAAACCGAGGAAAAATCCGGTTATCTGTTCATGGACGCTGCGTTCGCTACAGGCCCGCTGGGCCACAAGGTCACCGTCGGCTACCAAGGTAATACGTCGCGGACCAAACAATATGTCGACCACATTCCGTTTCCTGGCCCACAGTATCAATCCCCCGTCGGCGACATACCGTTGGGCGAACAGCCGCAGGTCGGCAAACCCGGCTATTCGATTGGGCACGGGGATCAGCGCCTCGCCGACAGCTCAGAAAGCAACAACTTCTTGCTGGGTGACATCATCACCTTCAACGAGCAATGGTCAGCGATCCTGGGTGTGACCCAGACCCAGATCAAGAGCTACACGAACGAGTTCGTCTATGCCAATGCATTTGGCACCCCCGAAACAGAAACCAAATACAACAAGAGCAAAACCTCGCCCAACCTGTCGTTGATCTACAAGCCAACGCCCTGGCTGACCACCTACATCACCTACATCGAAGGCCTGCAAGCGGGCGGCGTGGCGCCCAGCGATGCCCTGAACGCCGGCCAGGCGCTTGCCCCTCAGGTCAGTGAGCAGTACGAAATCGGTGCCAAGGCAACCTTCGGTGAAACGCTGGTAACACTCGCACTGTTCAACATCGACAAACCGAACAACTACAAGAACAGCCTGGGCTTCTATGCCCAGGATGGCCGCCAGGAAAATAATGGCTTGGAGTTCAGCGTGACCGGCAAAGTCATGCCCGAATTGACTGTCGTGGGTGGGATGACCTTACTGGATCCGCAGATCAAGAAGACCAGCATCACCGCCAACGAAGGCAATGCGCCAACCAACGTGGCCAAGCAGCTGGCCAAGGTCTATGCCGAGTACGATATCGGCCAGGTGCCCGGATTCGCGTTAACCGGTGGCGCGTTCTATACCGGTAAGCAGTACGCAGACGAGGCCAACCGAACCAGCCTTCCATCCTTCACGACCTTCGACGCCGGTGCGCGCTACAAAATGCACGTCGCCCAAAATGATCTGACACTGCGTGTCAATGTCAGCAACCTGACCAACAAGGAATACTGGCTGAACAGCTTCTACCTCGGGGATCCTCGGACTGTGGCCTTTTCTGCCCAGCTAGAATTCTAACCCGCCAGCGTCAACTACAAGTTCTGAGTTGTGACCGGGGCTGCCTTGCAGCCCTTCGCGGGCAAGCCCGCTCCTACAGGGACTGCGCCGTTCTCATGTTTGGCGCGGTCCCTGTAGGAGCGGGCTTGCCCGCGAAGGGCCGCACAGCGGCCCCAATGCAGACGACACAAGAGCCCGAGCGATGAAAAGCCAAACCATCCGCCGCTGGTCCGTGATCCACACCTGGAGCAGCCTGGTGTGCACGCTGTTCCTGTTGTTGCTGGCCCTCACCGGCCTGCCGCTGATCTTCCACCACGAGCTGGAACACCTGCTCGGCGACGCCCCTGAACTGCGCGAGATGCCCGCCGACACCCCCCACCTCGACCTGCAGCAACTGGTGCTGAAGGCCGAACAGCATCGCCCCGGCGAAGTCATGCAGTACTTCGGCTACGACGAGGACGAGCGCAACGGCGTCATCGCCATTACTGCAGCCACCGCCGGTACCGACCCCAACGACTCGCACACCTTCATGCTCGACGCCCGCACCGGTGAAGCCGTGGCCATGCCGGCCGCCAACGGCGGCCTGATGATGACCTTGCTGCGCCTGCACGTCGACATGTTCGCCGGCCTCGCCGGCAAGCTCTGGCTGGCGCTCATGGGCGTACTGTTCATCCTCGCGATCATCTCCGGCACAGTGCTTTACGCGCCGTTCATGCGCCGCCTGCGGTTCGCCACCGTCCGCCACGACAAGTCGCGCCGGCTGCGCTGGCTCGACCTGCACAACCTGATCGGCATCGTCACCCTGACCTGGGCCCTGGTGGTCGGCGTCACCGGGGTGATCAGCGCCTTGTCCGACCTGGTCATCGCCGCCTGGCGCAATGAAAGCCTCAGCGCAATGGTTGCGCCCTACCGCGATGCCCCGCCGCTCACCGAACGTGCACCCGCCAGCCAGCTGCTGAGCATCGCCCGCGAGGCCGCGCCAGGCATGCACGCCGATTTCATCGCCTTCCCCGGCACCCGTTTCTCCAGCGAGCACCACTATGCAGTGTTCATGAAAGGCGCCACGCACCTGACCTCACACCTGTTCACGCCGGTGCTGATCGACGCCAGGACCCTCGAGGTCACCGCGGTCGGGGATCGGCCGTGGTACATGGACGCGCTGGGCCTGTCGCAGCCACTGCACTTCGGCGACTACGGCGGGCGACCGATGCAGATCCTCTGGGCAGTGCTCGACGTGCTGACCATCATCGTCCTGGGCAGTGGGCTGTACCTGTGGTGGGGCAAGCAGGGCAAAACCCGAGGCGCACGCGCATGAGCCACTCGGCGCAATCGACCCGACGCATTTTTGCCTGGCCCGCGTTGATCGCCGCGCTGGGTGTCGTTGGCCTGTTCGCCGCCTTGCTCGGCGACGGTGGGTGGGACGGCTTGGCCTGGCTTGCCCTGGGCGTTCCGGCAGTGCTGGCGATCAGGGGCCTGTGGCGGCGCTGAGGTAAAAGAGTAACGCCCTCAGCCGGCATCCGCTGTGCAGCATGGTCCGCCCTCACCTCAGGACACGGACCATGACCCCGCTAGAGCAATTGCAGGCGCTGGACAGCCAACTCGACACATTGATGCCGCCGCTGGCCGGCGTCGAACACAGCGTGGATCTGGGCATCGCCGCGTTGTTCCCAGGCACCAACATCAGTGCCCGCACCCTGCGTGTGGGCCGCCACAGCCTGCTTGAGCTGGTCGGGTTTCACCTGTTCGATGGCGGCCCCTTTCGCCTGCCCGCCGGCGCCCAGGCCAGCCATCCCGACTACCCGCTGCTGCGCTTGCCCAGCGATTTCAGCGCACGTATCGCCAGTGTGTGCGCCACCCTGCGCCAAGGCCTGCATGCGCGGCTGGCGGACTACTGGCAAGCACGCGACCCGCGAGGGCTGACCCGCGTGGCCCGCCTGGCCTCGCTGCGCCGCGAGCAACTGGACAGCGAAACACGCTTGCGCACGACGGACCAGACCTTGTCGGCGGAGCACGCCCAGTTGCTCAAGACCTGCCTCGAACTGCCCCTCCCCTGGCAACGCCAGCACCTGCCGGAAAACGCCCGTCCGCAGCTGTATCGCCCCCTGCTCGAGGCCACCGCACCGAACTGGCGTAGCCACCTGCCGGGGGTGCTGATCGCCACCGAGCGAGGCCCGCAAGGGCGCTTGCTGGAGGCTGACGAGCCGGTCGGGCGAGCGATCCTGTGCAGCGTTGCCCACGGCATCGAAGCCTTCGACAGCCTGGCTGCGCTGCATGTCGAGCTGTGCGAGCGGCTTGAGGACCCGCAGCAAAGCGCGCCCTTGTGCAGGCTGCTGGTCGAGCCAGAGCAACAGCAACGCGCGCGTCAGGCGGAACGCCTGCGCTATGACTGGCACACCGAAGACCTCCCCCTGACCCAGGCGATGGCCCTGCGCGAGGCCCACACCAAGCGCCTGTCCTACCTCTGGCAACAGGCCTGGCCGCGCGGCCTGCAGCGCAACATCGAACACCTCGATGCGACCTTGGCCACCGCGCTGGTATTGCGCGACTTCAACAGCCAAGGGCCGTTGGCCACCCGCTATGGGCTGCTGCTCGAGAAGCACCTGCCCAACTGGCTACGCACGGTGTCCCAGCAAGGCGTCGCGCACATCATCCAGGCCATGCAAGAGCAGATAGCCGCGATCGAAGCCGCCGCCGCGCCGGGGATTCTCACCCTGGCCCAGTTCAGCCAGCGGCATTCGTTGCTGAACTGGGTACGCGAACGCATGGGCGAATTTCTCCAGCGTGAGCCTGGCCTGGACCACGCCCCGCAAGACATCCTGATCACCGTGACCCTGGCGCGGCAGGTCGGCCCGATCGTCAATCCGCTGCCCATCGGCAGTACCGTCGGTTACGTCCCCGCCGTCAGCCAGCAAACCCTGGGCGATACCGTCGAGCGGGTCAAGCACACCTACCGGCTCGACGAACTGGCATTGCTCAACATCGCCTGGTTCGACGTCGACTACTGGCTGACCGCCCGCGTCCACCTGCGCGACAACCAGCCCCTGCCGGCGCTGACCCCACTGCGGGTCAAGCAGATCATTCGCCGCCTGAATGCCGGCAGCGGCTATCAGGCGTACCTGCGCACGCAACTGCTCGACTCGCCCCACGGCCACTGGCGGCGCCAGGCGCATGGCCAGCTCAACCGCGCCCGGATGAACGCCGAAGCGGTCAAGGCGCGCTACGCCGGGCACTTTACCCCCGACACCTTCGAGCAAGGCTATGGCTGGGCCAGCACGGTGATCCAGTCACCCGACAGCGACAACCGCCGGCACTACAACGAGCAACAGGTGATCGTCCGCCAGATGCTGATTCAAGGGCATACGTTGCAAGGCATATTGCTGCTCGTTTCACCGGAAAACTCCAACCGCATCGTCACCTACTGCCCCGACGCCCCCGACCGCCGCTTCTGGCGCGAATACGCCAACCCGAGGGCGATGATCCGCGCCGTGCGCAAGGATGCCGAGCTGCGCCGCTATGTGCTCCAGCGGATGCCACTGGCCAACCTCAAGGTGATCGAAAGCCTCCTGCTCAGAGGTCGCCTGGGTTCACACATCACCCTGCAGACCATCAGCGGCAACCTCTACGACGCCAGCTATCTGGCCGAGGTCAACAGCCTGTTGGCCCAGGCCGATGCCGTGACCCGCAGCAACCAGGAGCTGCTCGGCGAGTTCTCGGTCAACACCCTCAGGCTGTTGCTGGACATGGTCACCCTGGTGCTGCCGCAGGCCAGTTCGATTGCGCTGGCCTTCGGGCGCATGAGCATTTCCCTCTGGGACGGCTTCGAGGCGTTCGACCAGGACGACCACAGCGGTGCGTTGCACCACGCCATCGCCGCGCTCGGCCACGCCACCGCCGGGCTCAACGACATGGCCGGCTCGGGGCTGATGCGCCGGGTCATGCGCGGCCTGCCCAAACCGCCGCCCGTGCCCATACCCGCGCACCTTGAGGCCACCCCCGAAGTGGCCCGGCTGCGCCATCGGATCGACGCCGTCCATGGCGAGGCAGTCTATGAAAAGACCTCAGCGAGCTCGGGCCTGACGCAGTATTACGTGAGGGATATCCAGGGGCGCTTCTTCAATGTCGGCTTTGACGGGCAGCGCTGGCGGGTGAGCGACCCGCAGTTGCCCAATGCTTATCTGCAGTTGCCCATCAAGCGCTGCCAGGATGGCCGCTGGGTCATCGACTCGCCGCTGCTCTGGCACGACGGGCTGCCGGATATCCAGCAACTGCTGGACGACTGCCGCCTGGCGGCTGCGCTCCCCGGCAGCGCGGTCGAAGCCGATGCCGACCTGTTCGAGCACGACAGCGCGCTCTACCTGCAGCTGCGCACCCATCAACTGCCCGTGCGCCGGCATCTGCTGCCGGGCCACTATCACCTGGTGCTGCCGCCGACCTTGCGCGGCGCCGTGCCCGCCTGGGCGGTGCTGCGTCGGCAGGACGGCCAATGGCGCATCCGCGTGCGCCAGACCGCCCGCAGCAGCAACTGGCTGGCGCTGCCGAGCGACTACTCGGTAAGCCGCGGCAGCAGCTGATCGACGCGCTGATACAGGGCACTGCCACTCGGCCAGTTACGCAGCATCCGTGCCCGGTCGCGGGAATAGGCCGCGGCGAAACTGAGCTGGGTGGCGTGCTGGCACATGGCATCGAGGTCGATCAGCGACCACTGGCCGTTCTGCCAGAACAGGTTGTGGCCTTTCATGTCGCCGTGGCTGATGCGCTCGCGGATCAGCTGCTGCATCAGGTGGACCAACGCCTGCAGTTGCGCTTCTGGCGCCTCGCCGCTGTCGACATAGGGCTTGAAGCACTCGATCAGGTCGGGCCCATCGGCATACTCGGTGACCAGGTAGGCACGGCTGCGCAGGCCCATCACGCGTTGCTCGAGCACCGCCAGCGGGGTTGGCGTGGCGATATCGAGAAACGCCAGGCGATGCCCTTCGATCCACGAATGCCACGCCCGGCTCGGGCGCCAGAAGCGTTTGAACCAGTGCGCGGTGTTCTTGATGTTGTAGCGCTTGAGCACCAGGGTGCGGCCGCCCACTTCGACCCGCGCGACGCTGGCGGCGCCGCCGGTCTTGAACAGATGGCCCTGGTCGATCAGCGTGTCGGCCTGCTCCAGCACCGGCAGCATCGCCGCCACCTCGGGCCGGCGGATCGCCCGCAAGCCCGACAGGCTGCGCTGCACGCTGAACAGGGTGCACTCGCGGCCGGCCTTGTCCAGGTAGTCCTTGAGGCGCCAGGCGCGCACCTTGTCGACCTGCTTCAGCAGGGCTTCGAGGGGCAACGCGTGCTCGCCATTGGCCAACAGGTAATGCACCAGCAGCTCTTCGATGAACGGCTCCAGGCGCTTGGGCAACTGGGCGAAGAACACCCCGAGGTTTTCCAGCACGCGCTGGCGCGAGAGGTTTTGCCCAGGCGTTTCGCTTTTGATCCCCGCGCCGTCGATCAGGTACAACTGGCCGCCATGGCGCAGCAGGTTGTCCAGGTGCAGGTCGGCTTGCCACAGGCCCTTGGCGTGCATCCGGGCGACGGCGCTCAGCGCCTCGCCCAGCACCGCCTGCTGCTCATCGGCGAGGGCAGGCAAGGCTTCGACCTCGGCCCAGGCATCGCCCAGGCTTTCGGCCCCTTCGAGCAACTCGAACAGCAACCAGCCGCCCTCGCCTTCCTTGAGGCCGTCGGCGAGCAGTTGCGGGGTGGTCAGGCCTTGCGCGGCGATCAGCTTGACGCCGTCCAGCTCACGCTGGAAATGCCGGGCGGCATTGCTGCCGACCAGCAGCTTGGCCAGCACCGGCGTGCCGCGCCAGACCCCGGCACCGACATAGCGCTGGCCCGGCAGCACGCGCAGCAGGCTGAGCAGTTGCAGCTCGGCACTGCCGGCGGCGTCGGCGAGGGTCACGCTCAGTGGCAGGCTCGGGCTGCGCCCGGCGTCTTTCAGTTCGGACAAACGCATCAACGGGCCTCTTTTTCACGACGGCGGCGCACCAGGCGCTGCACCCAGGTAGTCACCAGCGTGCTGTCGGCCGGCTGCTCCAGGTAGGCCGCCAGCAGGCTGCGCACATCGCCTTCGCTCCAGGCGCGAGCGCGGCGTAGCAGCGGCTCGAGGTCCTTGAGGCGGTCGCGCATGCCCAGCAGCAGCGGGCGGGTCTTCTCCAGGTCGATCAACTGCGCCTGCCAGCCTTCACGCCGTTCACGCAGGAAGATGTGCTTGGGATAGAAGCAGCCGTGCACCTGGCCGGCCGCGTGCAGGGTGCGCCCCAGGCGACCGCAGGCCTGGAGAATCCCCAGGCGTTTTTCCGCGGCCAGTTGCGGCCATTGCCCCAGTAGCAGGTCGAGGTCGGTCCAGTCGTCCAGCGCGCGGGTCATGAGGATCGCCCGGTGCTGGCCCTTGCTCTTGCGCTCGCCATAGAACACCGCCTGCAAGGCCGGGATCTTCAGCTTCTGGTAGCGGCTGATGTTACGAAACTCACGGGCAAAGGTCGGCTCGCCGAACGGGCGGTGCAAGGTGCGCGTGAGGTAGTCGCTCTGGCGCTTGAGGTAGTAGCCCTTGCCCTCGAGTTCCAGGCGATAGACGCTGCTCCAGCCACCGCGGCCGGTGTTCGGTTCGTCCACGGCATCGAGCTGCAGCGCCCACAGCGCCTCGAAATCGTTCAAGCCGTGGCGTTGCAGCAGCGCAAGGTCGCTGCTGGCCAGGTAATCGGTCATTCCCTTCCCTCGAAAAAGCGTACGACTTCACGCACCCGCTGCTTGTCATGCGCATTGAGCCGCGCGTGCCCGCGGTACTGCAGGTAGAAGCGCAGGCGCTGGGTGGCCGACAGGTGATACTTGGCGACCTTGTCCAGGCACGCCAGGTCCTTGATGACCCGATGGCGGAGCATGAAGCCGCGCCAGAAGTCGCCGGTCGGGCAGTCGATGAAGAATAGCGTGCCCTGGTCGTCGACCAGCAGGTTGCGCCACTTCAGGTCGTTGTGGGTAAAGTGGTGGTCATGCATGACCCGGGTGTGGCGGGCCAGCTGGCGGCTGATGTGATCGACCCAGGCGCGGTCGGCCAGGCGCGGATCATTGCGTTTGGCCAGCTCGGAGAGGTCCTCGGTGCGCGGCAGCTCCCGGGTGACCATGGCCCCGCGGCCAAACGCCAGGCCCTTGCGCTCCAGGCCCCAGGCGACCACTTCGGCGGTGGGGATGCCCCACTTGGCGAACTGCTTGAGGTTCTGCCATTCGGCCTTGATCCGCGGGCGCCCAAGGTAGCGGCGCATGTGCTTGCCAGCGGCCGTGTAGCGTTTGACGTAGTAGTAGACGCCGTCGCGCTGGATCCGCACGACCTCGCTGAGCGGGTCGCTGGTGAGGCGTTCGCCCTCGATGGCGAATACCGCGTCGAGGCTGCCGAAATCCGCCGCCAGCGCTTCATAGCCTGGCGCCAGTGTCCAGCCCGCCATCAGAGCGCATCCCCGTAACGCAGCTTGCGCTCGTAGAGCTTCTGCGCCTTGCCTTCGAGCCAGGCGAGCAGCGTCGCTTCTTCGGCCAGGATCTGGCGCAGCGGCTGCTGGAAGTAGCCGCGCAGGAAGCGCAGCTTGTCACGCCGGGTCAGGCCGATGTCCAGCGCCGAGAAGTACAGTGCGGCGAGGTCCTTGTCGCGCCAGCGGCGGCTGATGCTGGCACGGGTCTGCGCGCGGTGCAGGTCGATCACCGAGAGCTTGAAGTCGTCGGCCGTCACCGGCCGGTCGGTGTGCAGCAGGAAGTGGCAGATGTAGCAGTCGCGGTGGTTGACCCCGGCGCGGTGCATGCCGCCGGTCATCTTCGCCACTTCGCCGATCAGTGCGCGCTTGAGGCGCGGCTGCGGCGGCTGGCGGACCCAGTCGAGGCTGAAGTCTTCCAGGCTGATGGTCGGCGCCAGCTCTTCGGTGACGATGAACGAGTGCTGGCTGGCCGGGTTGCTGCCACGCTCGCCGTAAGCCACGGCGGTCATGGTCGGCACGCCCACCTCATGCAGGCGCTGGATAGCCCGCCATTCCTGGCCGGCACCGAGCACTGGCAGCTTGGCCGTGAGCAGGTTCTTGAAGATCTCGCCCCAGCCGATGCCGCGGTGGATCTTGACGAAGTAACCCTCGCCCTCGACCTCGGTGCGCAGCGTGCGGCGGCCTTCGAGCTCGCGGAACACCTCGCCTTGCAGCTGCTCGGCGGCCTCGAAGGCATCGCGCCCGGCCCACAGGCGTTTGAACGGTTCAGCCAGTATCAGCTTCATGCGCGCTCCTGCTTGAGGATCACATCGGCGGCATGCTGCGGCATGCTATACAGGTCGGCGCTGTCGGCAAACGCCAGGCCATTGCGCGACCAGGCGGCGCGGCCCGCGTCGTCTTCGAGGATGCGCTGCAGGTAGCGGTTGAGCTGCTCCTGCTCGAACGGCTCGTCGAGCACCAGGCCACTATCGGCCTCGGCGATGTAATGGGCATAGCCACAGACCTGCGACACCAGCACCGGCAGGCCGGCGACCAGCGCTTCGAGCAACACCGTGCCGGTGTTTTCGTTGTACGCCGGGTGGATCAGCAGGTCGGCGCCGAGCAGGAACCGCGGGATATCACTGCGGCCCTTGAGGAACTGCACCTGATCGGTCAGCCCCAGGGTCGCGCTCTGCAGCTGGAACACCTTGGGGTCGTCCTGGCCGATGACCATCAGCCGGGTGCGCTTGCGCAGGGCCGACGGCAGGGCGGCCAGGGCCTTGAGGCTGCGGTCGACGCCCTTGGTCTTGAACCCCGAGCCGATCTGCACCAGCAGCAGGTCGTCTTCGCCGAGGTTGAATTCCTTGCGGAACTCGGCGCGGATCTCGGCCGCATTGGCCGGCGCGCGACGGTCCTGGGAAATGCCCGGCGGCAGCAGGTGGAAGCGTTCCACTGGGGTGTCGTAGTGCTTGATGAACAGCGGCTGCTGCACTTCGGAGATCATCAGGATCTCGGTACGGGCATCCTTGGCGAACACCGCGCGCTCGTACTCGGCGAAGTGCCGGTAGCGGCCCCAGCGGCGGTAAAGGCCGCCACGCAGGGTTTGCGCCTTGTCTTCAAAGCAGCCATCGGCGGCGTAGTAGACGTCCAGGCCGGGCATCTTGTTGAAGCCGATCAGGCGGTCGACCGGGCGCTTGGCCAGGTCTTCGGCCATCCAGGCGCTGAGCTTCTCGTTACGGCGGTGGTTGAACAGCGCCTTGACCGGCGCCACCAGCACTTCGAAGCCCGGCGGGATGTCACCTTCCCAGATCAGCGTGTAGACGCGGATCTGGTGGCCGCGCTGCTGGCACTCCAGCGCAATGCGCATGAAGTCACGCTGCAGCCCGCCGAAGGGGAAGTATTTGTAAAGCACGAAAGCCAGTTGCATCAACGAACATCCTCAGCCAGCAGCAACGCGCTCAAGCGGCTCGCCACATGCTCGGGATTCAGGCGAGTGAAGCACAGTGGCCACTCGCGTTTGAGATCGAACCGGCGCAGGTCCTCGGCGCTCGGTTTATAGGTGCACTTCTTCTGCAGGCAGGGCGCGCAGGGGAAGTCGCTCGCCTGGTGGACCTGGACACGTCCATAGGCGCCGGTCAAACCAGGGTTGGTGGGGCCAAACAGGGAGATGGTCGGCACATCCAGCGCGGCGGCCAGGTGGCCGAGGCCAGTGTCCACCGCCACGCAGGCCTTGGCCGCGGCCAGCACGCGGGCGACCCCGGCCAGGTTCAATTTGGGCAGTACCTGGCAGTTCTTCAAGCCCTGGGCGATGCGCTCGGCACGTTCTTTTTCGGCCGGGTTGCCCCACGGCAGGCACACCTGCAGGTTGCGCCGGCCCATGCGCTCGGCGAGCTCACGCCAGTAGGCCTCGGGCCAGTGCTTGGTAGCCCAGGTGGTGCCATGCAGGAACACCACGTAGGGCTTGGTCGGCGGCAGCTGCAGGCGCTCGAGGTCCAGGCCGTAGTCGCCGAGGCCCTCGGGCAGGTCGTAGGCCAGGGCCAGCGCGAACAGCTGGCGCACGCGCTCTACCGCGTGCTGGCCGACGGCGACCGAGAGTGGCCGGTCATAGAAGCGGCTGGACAGCCCCTCACGTGCCGAATAACGGTCCAGGCCGGCCACCGGTGCCTTGACGTAGCGGGTCAGCCAGGCCGACTTGAGCAAGCCCTGGGCGTCGATCACCAGGTCGTATTTGTGTGCCCGGACGCGCTGTTTGAAGGCCTTCCACTCGCCACTCTTGAGGGTCTGCCAGAGGTTCTTGCGCCAGCGCCGGATGGCCACCGGGATGACCTGGTCGACCGCCGGGTGCCAGCTCGGGATCTCGGCAAAGCCCTCCTCCACCACCCAGTCGAAACGGATCCCGGGGATGGCGTGGGCGGCATCGGTGAGCGCCGGCAGGGTGTGGATCACATCCCCCAGCGAAGACGTCTTGATGATCAGGACCCGCACTTAGTCGACCTCTGCCGTGACATCGATCAGGTTCGGCCCGGCCAGGTGCTGCAGCGCGGCGATGACCTTGCCAGGCTCGAGCAGGCGCAGGCAGTTGTAGTGGCCGAAGCGGCAGGTGCGGTCGAAGCACGGGCTGCACTCCAGGCCCAGGCGCACCACCTCGACCTGGTCGGCCAAGGGCGGCGTGAAGCCTGGCGAGGTCGAGCCGTAGACCGCCACCAGCGGGCGGTTCAGCGCTGCGGCGACGTGCATCAGGCCAGAATCGTTGGACACCACCGCGTCGGCGCAGGACATCAGGTCGATGGCCTCGGCCATCGAGGTTTCACCAGCCAGGTTGCTCGACTCTTCACGCAGGCCGGGGATCAGCCGCTCGCGGATCGACTCACCCACCGGGTGGTCTTTCTTCGAGCCGAACAGCCACACCTGCCAGCCCTGGCGGATCATCGCGTCGGCCACTTCAGCGTAGTGCTCGGCCGGCCAGCGCTTGGCTTCGCCGAACTCGGCGCCCGGGCACAGCGCCAGCACCGGCCGGTCCAGCGCCAGGCCGAACTTGGCCAGGGCCGCGTCACGGCTCGGCGCTTCGATCTGCAGGCTCGGCTGCGGGTAAGGCTTGGGCAGCTCGGCGCCCGGCGCGTAGGCCAAGGCCATGAAGCGCTCGATCATCAGCGGGTAACGCGCCTTGTCCAGCTTGCGCACGTCGTTGAGCAGCAGGTAGCGCATCTCGCCGCGCCAGCCGGTGCGCTTGGGGATCCCGGCGAAGTACGGCACCAGCGCCGACTTCAGCGAGTTGGGCAACAGGATGGCCTGGTCGTACTGGCCGGCCAGGGACTTGCCGATGCGCCGGCGCGTGGCCAGCTCCAGCGCGCCATGGCCGAGCGGGAAACTCAGCGCCTGACGCACCTCGGGCATGCGCTCGAGGATCGGCCGGCTCCACTCGGGGGCCAGCACGTCGATCACGCAATCGGGGTGCTGCTGCTTCAGGCACTGGAACAGGGTCTGCGCCATTACCATGTCGCCGACCCAGCTGGGGCCAATGATCAGTATTCTCATGCTTTGTCCAGGAACGCTCGGGAAGGCTGTACTTGGCCCCCTGTGGGAGCGGGTTCACCCGCGAATGCGATAGTGGGTTCACCGACGCATTCGCGGGTAAACCCGCTCCTACAGAGTTCAGTGCAGGCCATCCAGATGGCCTCCCCTCTTTATATTCAGGCTATGTGGCGTGCAGTGTACCACTGGCGCCCAATCGTCGCCCTGAACGCTCAATTCAAGCCAAGTTGGGCCCAGATCCGCCGCACCTCTCGGCGCTCGTCGGCGAACTGCGCGGCGTCGATCACCCCGGCCTGCTTCTGCAAGGCCTGGCGGTGCGACGCCGAGCGGAACGCCTTGTACACCTCGCGCAACAATACCGCATCGCTGGCAGGCAGCAGCCCGGCCTGCTCGAGCTCTTCGAGAATGCGGATATTGTCGGTCCAGCGCAGCAGCGCCGGGTGATCGTGCGACCAGGCCAGCGCGGCGTACTGGACCATGAACTCGATGTCGACGATACCGCCGGCATCCTGCTTGATGTCGAACGGCACGCCCGCGTCGAAGGCATTGGCGCCGGTGCCGGCGACGGTCAGCTTGGTGCCCAGGTTGTCGCGCATCTTGGCGCGCATCTCGCTGACGTCCACCCGCAGTTTATCCAGGTCACGGGCCTGCCCCAGGACCTGCGCGCGCACCGCCTCGAAGGCCGTGGTCACCTGCTTGCAGCCGACCAGTACCCGTGCGCGCACCAGTGCCTGGTGCTCCCAGGTCCAGGCCTCGGCCTGCTGGTAACGCTCGAACGCCCCCAGTGAGCTGACCAACAGCCCCGAAGCCCCCGACGGGCGCAGGCGCATGTCGACGTCATACAGCTGGCCGGAGTTGGTCTGGGTGGTCAGCAGGTGAATGATCCGCTGGCCCAGGCGGGTGAAGAACTGCGCGCTGTCGATCGGCTTGGCGCCGTCGGTTTCGGCATGCAGGTCGCCGTCGTGGATGAACACCAGGTCGAGGTCCGAACCATGGCCCAGCTCGATGCCGCCGACCTTGCCGTAGCCGACGATGATGAAGTCCGGGTCGCAAGGGCTGCCGTCGCTGCGCCTGGGCTGGCCATGGCGCGCCACGGTCTGACGCCAGGCCAGGGCCAGCACCTGGTCGAGGATCGCTTCGGCGAGCCAGGTCAAATAGTCGCTGACTTTCATCAAGGGCAGGTTGCCGCTGATTTCCGAGGCGGCCACCCGCAGGCTGTGCGCCAGCTTGAAGTGGCGCAGGGCCTCCATCTGCTGCTCGAGGTCATCCTCGGGGATCCGCGTCAGCCGTTCACGCAGCTCAGAGGCCAGCTCCGGCGCCAGCGGCGGGCTGAACAGCCGGCCTTCGTTGAGCAGTTCGTCGAGCAGCAGCGGGTAGCGGGCGATCTGCTCGGCGATCCACGGGCTGGCGGCGCACAGCGTCAGCAGCCGGCGCAGCGCGCCAGGGTTTTCAGTCAGCAGCACCAGGTACGCCGAACGCCGCGCCACGGCCTCGACCAGCGGCAACACCCGCTCCAGTACCAGGTCAGGGTTGGCGTGTTCGACCGCCTGGGCCAGCAGCCGTGGGATGAACGCATCGAGCCGCTCACGGCCCAGGCGCTGCATCGAGCGCAACTGCGGGCTGGCGCGCAACCCGGCCAACCGGCGCAGGGCATCGGCAGGCTGCCGGAAACCCGCCTCCTCCAGCTGACGGCAGGCCGCCTCTTCATCCTGCGCCTGCTCCCACAACGGCGACCACTCGCCGCCGACCACCAGCTCACCTTCGCCTTCGTCCTCATCCGGGTCGGCGATCACCTGGCGGAAATGCCAGTCGATGCGCCCACGCCAGTACATCAGTTGCTCGTGGAAGCTGCTCCAGTCGGCAAAGCCGAGCATGAAGGCAACACGGGCGCGGTCGGTCTCGTCTTCCGGGAGCATCTGTGTCTGGCGGTCGGCGATGGCCTGGATGGCGTGCTCGGTGTACCGCAGGAACTCATAACCCTCGCGCAGCTCGGCGACCACCGCCGGCGGCAGGTAGCCCTGCCCTTCGAGGGTGGCGAGGACCTTGAGCAACGGCCGCTGCTGCAGGCTCAGGTCGCGCCCGCCATGGATCAGCTGGAACGCCTGGGCGATGAACTCGACTTCGCGGATGCCGCCCGCGCCCAGCTTGATGTTGTCGGCCATGCCCTTGCGGCGGACTTCCTGCTGGATCAGCTGCTTCATGGTGCGCAGCGCTTCGATCGCCGAGAAGTCCAGGTACCGGCGGTACACGAACGGGCGCAGCATCTCCTGCAACTGGGCGCCGGCGGCCTGGTCACCGGCCACCACCCGCGCCTTGATCATGGCGTAGCGTTCCCAGTCACGGCCCTGGTCCTGGTAATACTGCTCGAGCGCATTGAACGACAACACCAGGGCGCCGGCCGAGCCGTACGGGCGCAGGCGCATGTCGACGCGAAACACGAAGCCGTCGACGGTCACTGGGTCGAGCGCCTTGATCAGGCGCTGGCCCAGGCGAGTAAAGAACTCCTGGTTGTCCAGCGAACGCTTGACCCCTTCGGTCTCGCCGCCCTCGGGGTAGGCGAAGATCAGGTCGATGTCAGACGACAGGTTCAGCTCGACGGCGCCGAGCTTGCCCATGCCCAGCACGACCATGTGCTGCGCCTCACCGCTGCGGTGGCCGATCGGCGTACCGAACTGCTGGCAATGGCGCGGGTACAGCCACTGATAAGCCTGGTCGATGCTGGCATCGGCCAGGTCTGAAAGGTCGCGGCAGGTTTCGCCGAGCGCCGCCTGGCGGGTCAGGTCGCGCCAGATGATCCGCAGTTGCTGGCGGTTGCGCGCGCGGCGCAGGTTGCGCGCCAGCTCCTCTTCGCTCTGCGCCGCCTGGGCCACCGCCGCAATCTGCGCGCACAGCTCACCGGGGGCGTACGCCCGCTCCAGCTCACCACTGCCGAGCAGCTCGAACAGCACAGCCGGTTCACGCTGGGCCTGGCCCAGGACAAAGTCACTGGCCGCCGCCACCTGATCGAACTGCTGGCGATGAAGCGCGCTCAGCGTTTGCAGGTCGAGCTCGGCGTGAAGGGTGACGGCGTCGCCCAGGATCTGCTGGTTGCGGGCGACCAGTGGTTGCAGGGCGGCAGGCAGATCGAGCGGCAAAGGCAGGCGCATGGACTATCCTTGATCGGCGTGAAAGAGAGGGCTGAATGCGGTCGCGGCGGTGCGGGACCCCGGTTGGACTGTCATACAAAAGTTGGAAATAGCTGAAACACTCGAATCGTTGGCAAGAATCATCTCAAATCACCCGCCTCGAACACACCGGCAACCAACATGAACGTTTTTCCCCACAACCCGAGGTGCGACCAAACGCCGCATTTCTGTAGTATTACTACTACCCCGACCGTGTAAAAGCATGAAATGCGAAAGCTTTTGTAGTAAAACTACACGGCGCCGGATGACAGTCCGGTAATCCAAGAATTCACGACGTCTGCCCATAAGGCCAGTCGCAAACTCAGGCAGCCGATTCTGGTTGCCTTTCCGCCCTGGAGCAAGCCATGCAAGACCTCGATCCAATCGAAACCCAGGAATGGCTGGATGCCCTGGAG
This sequence comes from Pseudomonas reidholzensis, assembly GCF_900536025.1. Lineage (GTDB taxonomy): Bacteria > Pseudomonadota > Gammaproteobacteria > Pseudomonadales > Pseudomonadaceae > Aquipseudomonas > Aquipseudomonas reidholzensis. The sequence goes on along the minus strand of NZ_UNOZ01000002.1, from coordinate 535,375 downwards.
TCGGTCCTCGACAAAGAAGGCGAAGACCGCGCTCATTACCTGATGACCCGTATGGGCGAGCTGGCCACCCGCAGTGGCTCCCAGCTGCCGTATGCGATCACCACGCCATACCGCAACACCATCCCTGTCACCCACGAAGCACGCATGCCTGGCGACCTGTTCATGGAACGCCGCATTCGCTCGTTGGTGCGTTGGAACGCCCTGGCCATGGTCATGCGCACCAACCTGAAGGATTCGGACCTGGGCGGACACATCTCGAGCTTCGCCTCCAGTGCCACCCTGTATGACATCGGCTTCAACTACTTCTTCCAGGCTCCGACCGACGAGCACGGCGGCGACCTGATCTTCTTCCAGGGCCACGCCTCGCCTGGCGTCTACGCCCGTGCCTTCATGGAAGGCCGGATCAGCGAAGACCAGATGAACAACTTCCGTCAGGAAGTCGATGGCAAGGGTCTGTCCTCGTACCCGCACCCTTGGCTGATGCCGGACTTCTGGCAGTTCCCGACCGTTTCGATGGGTCTGGGCCCGATCCAGGCGATCTACCAGGCTCGCTTCATGAAGTACCTCGAAGCGCGCGGCTACATCCCGGCCGGCAAGCAGAAGGTCTGGTGCTTCATGGGCGACGGCGAGTGCGACGAGCCGGAATCCCTCGGCGCGATCTCCCTGGCTGGCCGCGAGAAACTGGACAACCTGATCTTCGTCATCAACTGCAACCTGCAGCGCCTCGACGGCCCGGTTCGCGGTAACGGCAAGATCATCCAGGAACTCGAAGGCGTGTTCCGTGGCGGTGGCTGGAACGTCAACAAAGTGGTCTGGGGCCGTTTCTGGGACCCACTGCTGGCCAAGGACGTCGACGGTATCCTGCAGCGTCGCATGGACGAAGTCATCGACGGCGAGTACCAGAACTACAAGGCCAAGGACGGCGCGTACGTCCGTCAGCACTTCTTCAACACCCCGGAACTCAAGGCCATGGTCGAAGACCTGTCCGACGACGAGATCTGGAAGCTCAACCGTGGCGGCCACGACCCGTACAAGGTCTACGCGGCGTACCACCAGGCTGTGAACCACAAGGACCAGCCGACCGTCATCCTGGCCAAGACCATCAAGGGTTACGGCACCGGTGCTGGCGAAGCCAAGAACACCGCGCACAACACCAAGAAGGTCGACGTCGACAGCCTGCGTCACTTCCGCGATCGTTTCGACATCCCGGTCAAGGACGATGAGCTCGAAAGCCTGCCGTTCTTCAAGCCTGAGCCTGGCAGCGCCGAAGCGCGTTACCTGGCCGAGCGCCGCACCGCGCTGGGTGGTTTCGTGCCGCAGCGCCGCGAGAAGAGCATCAGCATCCCGACCCCGCCACTGGAAACCCTGAAGGCGATCCTGGACGGCTCGGGCGACCGTGAAATCTCCACCACCATGGCCTTCGTGCGGATCCTCGCGCAGCTGGTCAAGGACAAGGAGATCGGTCAGCGCATCGTGCCGATCATCCCGGACGAAGCCCGTACCTTCGGTATGGAAGGCATGTTCCGCCAGCTGGGCATCTACTCGTCGGTCGGCCAGCTCTACGAGCCAGTCGATAAAGACCAGGTGATGTTCTACCGCGAAGACAAGAAGGGCCAGATCCTCGAGGAAGGCATCAACGAAGCCGGCGCCATGTCGTCGTTCATCGCGGCCGGTACCTCGTACTCGAACCACAACCAGCCGATGCTGCCGTTCTACATCTTCTACTCGATGTTCGGCTTCCAGCGTATCGGTGACCTGGCCTGGGCCGCTGGCGACAGCCGCACCCGCGGCTTCCTGATCGGCGGTACCGCCGGCCGTACCACCCTCAACGGTGAAGGCCTGCAGCACGAAGACGGTCACAGCCACCTGCTGGCCGGGACCATCCCGAACTGCCGCACCTATGATCCGACCTACGGCTACGAGCTGGCGGTGATCATCCAGGACGGCATGAAGAAGATGACCGAAGAGCAACAGGACATCTTCTACTACATCACCGTGATGAACGAATCCTACCAGCAGCCGGCTATCCCGGCCGGTGTCGAGGAAGGTATCGTCAAGGGCATGTACCTGCTCGAGGAAGACACCCGCGACGCGGCGCACCACGTTCAGCTGATGGGCTCCGGCACCATCCTGCGTGAAGTCCGTGAAGCGGCGAAGATCCTGCGTGAAGAGTTCAACGTCGGCGCCGACGTGTGGAGCGTTACCAGCTTCAACGAACTGCGTCGCGACGGCCTGGCCGTAGAACGCGCCAACCGCCTCAAGCCTGGCCAGAAGCCACAGCAGACTTACGTCGAGCAGTGCCTGACCGGTCGCAAGGGTCCGGTTATCGCATCGACCGACTACATGAAGATTTTTGCCGAGCAGATCCGTCAGTGGGTGCCGAGCAAAGAGTTCAAAGTCCTGGGTACCGATGGCTTCGGTCGCAGCGACAGCCGCAAGAAGCTGCGTCACTTCTTCGAAGTCGACCGTCACTTCGTCGTGCTGGCTGCCCTGGAAGCCTTGGCTGACCGTGGCGAGATCGAACCCAAGGTGGTGGCGGATGCCATCGTCAAGTTCGGCATCGACCCGGACAAGCGCAACCCACTGGACTGCTGAGGAGTATTTTTAAGTGAGCGAACTCATTCGCGTACCTGACATCGGCAGCGGTGAAGGTGAAATCATCGAGCTGTTCGTCAAGGTCGGCGACCGCATCGAGGCTGACCAGAGCCTGCTGACCCTGGAGTCCGACAAGGCCTCCATGGAGATCCCTGCCCCCAAGGCCGGTATCGTCAAAGAGCTGAAGGTCAAGCTGGGCGATCGCCTGAAAGAAGGCGACGAGCTGCTGGTCCTGGAAGTCGAGGGCGCTTCGGCGTCCGAGGCTCCGGCCGCCGCCGCTGCGCCTGCCGCTGAAGAAAAACCGGCTGCCGCGCCTGCCGCTGCCGCCGAGGCTGCTCCTGCTCCGGCCGCAGCCCCTGCTGCTGCCACCGTGCAGGACATCCACGTGCCGGACATCGGCTCGTCGGGCAAGGCCAAGATCATCGAAGTGCTGGTCAAGGCCGGCGACACCGTCGAAGCCGACCAGTCGCTGATCACCCTGGAGTCCGACAAGGCCTCCATGGAGATCCCTTCGCCCGCCGCTGGCGTGGTCGAAGAAGTGATCGTCAAGCTGGACGACGAAGTCGGTACCGGCGACCTGATCCTCAAGCTGAAGATCGCTGGCGCCGCCCCGGCTGCTGCCCCGGCCCAAGCTGCCGCGCCTGCGCCAGCCAAGGCTGAAGCCGCACCGGCTGCTGCCGCCCCTGCCGCTGCCCCGGCTGCACCTGCGCCTGCCGCTGCCGCTCCGGCTGCCGCGAGCAACGCCAAGGTCCACGCGGGCCCGGCAGTGCGTCAGCTGGCCCGTGAATTCGGTGTCGAGCTGAGCGCTGTGTCGGCCTCCGGCCCGCACGGCCGGATCCTCAAGGAAGACGTGCAGGTGTACGTCAAGGCGATGATGCAGAAGGCCAAGGAAGCACCGGCAGCCGCCGCGGCGACCGGTGGTGCTGGCATCCCGCCGATCCCGGTGGTCGACTTCAGCAAGTTCGGTGAAATCGAAGAAGTACCGATGACCCGCCTGATGCAGGTCGGCGCTGCCAACCTGCACCGCAGCTGGCTGAACGTGCCGCACGTGACTCAGTTCGACTCGGCCGACATCACCGAGCTGGAAGCCTTCCGCGTGGCCCAGAAGGCCGTGGCAGAAAAGGCCGGCGTCAAGCTGACCGTGCTGCCACTGCTGCTCAAGGCCTGCGCCCACCTGCTCAAGGAGCTGCCGGACTTCAACAGTTCGCTGGCGCCAAGCGGCAAGGCGATCATCCGCAAGAAGTACGTCAACGTCGGTTTCGCCGTCGACACCCCGGATGGTCTGCTGGTCCCGGTGATCAAGAACGTCGACCAGAAGAGCCTGCTGCAACTGGCAGCCGAAGCCGCGGCGCTGGCTGAAAAAGCCCGCACCAAGAAGCTCTCGGCAGACGAGATGCAAGGCGCCTGCTTCACCATCTCCAGCCTCGGTCACATTGGCGGCACCGGCTTCACGCCGATCGTCAACGCGCCTGAAGTGGCGATCCTGGGTGTGTCCAAGGCGACCATCCAGCCGGTCTGGGATGGCAAGGCCTTCCAGCCCAAGCTGATGCTGCCGCTGTCGCTGTCGTACGATCACCGTGTGATCAACGGCGCCGCCGCCGCGCGCTTCACCAAGCGCCTGAGCGACCTGCTGGGCGACATCCGTACCATCTTGCTGTAACGCTGCAGCCTGCCCCTCCCTGGAGGGGCAGTACCCTTTTCGAGCTGCCACGCTCGTACCTCAACCCCGCCCCTGGCGGGGCTTTTTTTTGCCTGCCGTTTACGCCTGCGCGACCTGCGCTGACGCGGCTTGGAGGTCAAGAATCCCGACAATCTGCCGACAACCTGTTGATAGCACCCTATGGCCGCTTGCCAGCCTCCAGGACATCATGCAACCTTGCCAGATGCGCCGCCGTACAGGCCCGCGCCACCCTCTTCAAGCGAGTCGTCGATGAAAAGCCAACCCGATGCCGCCAGCCGTGTGGCGGCCGAGGTCGTCACGCAGCTCCCCGTGCCTTCGCGGCTCGGCATGCTGCGTTTCGAACGGCTCAATGAAGCCAATTGGGCGATGCTCTACCTCGACCCCGCCTGCGAGCGCCAGTTCGGCCTGCCCGCCGCCGAGCTGTGTGCGCTGATCGGTTCGCCCTTCGCCAGCCTGATGGAGCCCGAAGCGCGCTACCGGCTGCACGACGAAATCCAGCTGCAACTGTCGCGCCGCGGCTATTACCGGGTGCGCTATACCCTGCACGCCAGCCCTGCACCGCTGCGCCTGCTGGAAACCGGTGAAGCCTACAAGCAACACGGCCGCCAACTGCTGCGCGGCTACCTGGCGGTGCTCGACGACGCCGGCGAAGACAGCCCCGAGGTCGCCGCCAGCGACCTCGAAACCCGTAACAACCGCCTGCAGATCGCCCTGCAGCTGAACCAGCGGGCCCAGCAGGAGCAGCTCGAACACCTGGAGCGAGTGCGCGCCCAGCAAGACCTGATCCTGCGCCTCGCGCGCCAGCGCTACAGTGCCAACAACTCGCTGCTCGAAGCCGCCGAGCTGATCACCCAGAGCGCCTGCGAGATCTACAAGGTCCACTGCGCGAGCATCTGGTACCTGCACGACCAGCGCCTGGAGCCGATCAGCGCCTGGCATCGGCTCGAACAAAAGCACCGCCTGCCCGAGCCGATCGACGCCAGCCGCTTCCCCGACTACCTCGACGCCCTGCACGCCAGCCGCGCCATCGACGCGCACAATGCCAGCAACGACCCGCGCACCCGCGAAGTGGCCCAGACCCTCTATCCGACCGCCAACAACGCCATGCTCGACGCCAGTGTCCGCGTCGACGGCCAGGTGGTCGGCGTGGTGTGCCTGGAGCAGCGGGGTACCACGCGCGCCTGGCAGTCCGACGAAATCGCCTTTGCCGGCGAGCTGGCCGACCAGTTCGCCCAGGTCATCACCAACCACAACCGGCGCACCGCGGCGAGCGCGCTGCACCTGTTCCAGCGCGCGGTCGAGCAGAGCGCCAGCGCGTTCCTGCTGGTCAACCGCGACGGCGTGGTCGAGTACGTCAACCCGAGCTTCACGGCGATCACCCAGTACAGCACCGACGAAGTCCAGGGCCACCGCCTGGCGGAGCTGCCTGCCCTGGAAAACCTCAGCGAGCTGCTGTTCGACTCGCCCTCGAGCCTGGACATGGGCAACAGCTGGCAAGGCGAATTCAAGAGCCGGCGCAAGAACCTCGAGCCCTACTGGGGCCAGCTGTCGATCTCCAAGGTGTATGGCGACAACCGTGAGCTGACCCACTACATCGGCATCTACGAAGACATCACCCAGACCAAGCTGGCCCAGCAGCGCATCGAGCGCCTGGCCTACACCGACAACCTGACCAACCTGGGCAACCGACCGGCGTTCATCCGCAACCTCGACGAGCGCTTCGCCCGCGACGGCCAGACGGCGATCTGCCTGCTGCTGGTGGACATCGACAACTTCAAGCGGATCAACGACAGCCTCGGCCACCACACCGGCGACAAACTGCTGGTGAGCCTGGCCCGACGCCTGCGCAACAGCCTCAGTGCCGGCGGCATCCTGGCCCGCTTTGCCAGTAACGAGTTTGCCGTGCTGCTCGACAACATCAGCCTGGAGGACGGCCAGATCCTGGCCCAGCAGTTGCTGCACACCCTCGACAAGCCGATGTTCGTCGACAATCAGCTGATCAACGTCACCGCCTCCGTGGGCCTTGCCTGCGCGCCGCTGCACGGCAGCGACCCGCAGACCCTGATGAAGAACGCAGGCCTGGCACTGCACAAGGCCAAGGCCAACGGCAAGCACCAGGTCCAGGTGTTCACCGAGGTGCTCAACGCCGAGGCCAGCTACAAGCTGTTCGTCGAGAACAACCTGCGCCGCGCCCTGACCCAGAACGAGCTCGAGGTGTTCTACCAGCCCAAGCTGTGCCTGCGCAGCGGCCGCCTGCTCGGCCTCGAGGCGCTGCTGCGCTGGAACCACCCGGAACGCGGCATGATCCGCCCCGACCAGTTCATCAGCGTCGCCGAAGAAACCGGCCTGATCATCCCCATCGGCAAGTGGGTGGTGCGCCAGTCGTGCCGCATGAGCCTGGAGCTGCGCGAGGCCGGCATGGGCAACCTGCACGTGGCCATCAACCTCTCGCCCAAGCAGTTCTCCGACCCCGAGCTGGTCAGCTCGATCGGCACCATCATCCGCGAAGAGGCCTTGCCGCCGCACCTGCTCGAGCTGGAGCTGACCGAAGGCCTGCTGCTGGAGGCCACCGAAGACACCCACCGCCAGCTCGACGAACTCAAGGCACTGGGCCTGACCCTGGCCATGGACGACTTCGGCACCGGTTATTCGTCGCTGAGCTACCTGAAGAAGTTTCCGATCGACATCATCAAGATCGACCGCAGCTTCATCAACGAGATCCCCGACAACCAGGACGACATGGAGATCACCTCGGCGGTGGTGGCCATGGCCCACAACCTCAAGCTCAAGGTCGTGGCGGAAGGCATCGAGACCGCCGAGCAGCTGGCGTTTCTGCGTCGGCACCGCTGTGATGTCGGCCAGGGTTACCTGTTCGACCGGCCGATCCCGGGGCGCGAGCTGGTGGAACGGCTGCGGCGTTATCCGCGAGGTCCGGTGGACTGACAGCGGCGCTGTAGTCGTGCACTATTAGCCATAGCGTCGGCCCCTTCGCGGGTAAACCCGCTCCTACAGGGTTCCTGCAATGCCCAGATTTTGGGCTTTGCGCAGAACCTGTGGGAGCGGGCTTGCCCGCGAAGAAGCCCCCCCATTCTCGACTTGGAAAACAGAGGAACAGTCATGGTCCTGCGTTCGGAAATCCTGGTGAACAAAAACGTCCTGCCCACCGCGGAACAGGCCCTGCCTGGCCGTGAAACGCCGATGAGCCTGCCCGAGAAGCACTTCGTCTTCGAAGACACGCCCCTGCTCGGCCCATTCTTCGACGATGTCGATTTCGCCATCTTCGGCCTCGGCTGCTTCTGGGGCGCCGAGCGCCGCTTCTGGCAGCGCGACGGCGTGGTCAGCACCGTGGTCGGCTATGCCGGCGGCACCACCCCCAACCCGACCTACGAAGAAGTCTGCTCGGGCCTGACCGGCCACACCGAAGTGGTGCTGGTGGTGTTCGACAAGGCCAAGGTCAGCTACGGCGAACTGCTGGCGATGTTCTGGGAGCTGCACAACCCGACCCAAGGCATGCGCCAGGGCAACGACATCGGCACCCAGTACCGTTCGGCGATCTTCTGCACCAGCCCTGAGCAGCTGGAGCAGGCCCAGGCCAGCCAGGCGGCCTACCAGGCCGAGCTGGACAAGGCCGGTTTCGGCCCGATCACCACCGAGATCGACCAGGCGCCGACCGTCTACTTCGCCGAGGCCTACCACCAGCAGTACCTGGCCAAGAACCCCAACGGCTACTGCGGCATCGGCGGTACCGGTGTCTGCCTGCCACCTAGCCTGCAAGGCAACTGAGGGCAACTTATGGCCACCATGACCCTGTTCCACTCGCCCTTGTCGCCGTTCGTGCGCAAGGTGATGGTCGTGCTGCACGAGACCGGCCAGCTCGGCCGCGTGCAGCTGCAGGCGGTCAATGTCAGCCCGGTGGCGGGCGACGACCAGCTCAACCGCGGCAACCCGATCGGCAAGATCCCCGCGTTGCGCCTGGAAGACGGCCATGTGCTGCATGACAGCCGGGTGATCTGCGAGTACCTCGATACCCAGCATGTCGGCCTGCCGCTGATCCCGCGGCAAGGCTCGGCGCGCTGGCGCCGGCTGACCCTCGCCTCGCAGGCAGACGCGATCATGGACGCCGCGGTATCGACGCGCTATGAGACGTTTCTGCGGCCTGCGGACAAGCGCTGGGACGGTTGGGTCGAGGCGCAGGGCGAGAAGATCCGCCGCAGCCTGGCCAACCTCGAGCAGGAGCACCTGGCTGAGCTGATCTCGGGGTTCGATATCGTGGCCATCGGCGTGGCCTGTGCGTTGGGTTATCTCGACCTGCGCCAGCCCGACTTTGGCTGGCGTGACCAGCAGCCGGGGTTGGCTGCCTGGTATGCCGAGGTGATCAAGCGGCCGTCGATGGTCGCCACGGCGCCGGTGGCCTGAAACTCCTGGGGCCGCTCTGCGGCCCTTCGCGGGTGAAGCCCGCTCCCACAGGTACTGCGCTTTACTCCAGGCCGGCGCGGGGCCTGTGGGAGCGGGCTTCACCCGCGAAGGGCTGCAAAGCAGCCCCAGCTTCACTTCGGTAGCACAGGAAACAACAGCCCAATCCTGATTGCCAACCAGCGCCCCACTTCACGATCCTCCCTCATGCCATTCTCCCCACCCGCGACCAGTCCAGCCGGCGGGTCAGCACCATGAACACCCCCAGCAAGCCAAAGCACAGCAACGAGCCCATCAGCAGCGCATAGTCCTCGGCGCTCAGCAGCCCATAGAGCATCGCGTAGAGCACCGCCAACCCCGCCGCAAAGCCGACCCCGCGCCACAAGCTGCGCAGCACATGGCTCAGGTAGAAGCCGATCAGCAGCACGCACGCCGACGCCGACAAGCCGTACGCCACGCCAAACCCAAGGTGTTCCGAGAGCGACAGCAACAGCAGGTAGAAGAACGCCAGCGCCACCCCGACCAACACGTACTGCACCGGATGCACGCTGAGGTTCTTCAGCACTTCGAACAGGAAGAAGCCGGCAAAGGTCAGGGCGATGAACAGCAACGCGTATTTGATCGCCCGCTCGCTCTTCAGGTACTGGTCGACCGGGTCGACGAAGCTCACACCAAAGGTGCGGTCCTTGTAGTCCGCGCACTGCTCGACCGTCGCGCACTGGCGCAAGGCATCTTCCAGGTTGGTGGCGAAGAACGACGTCTGCCAGTGCGCCTTGAAGCCCTCGGCATTGATCTCGCGGCGGCTCGGCAGGTAGCTGCCGACAAAGCTCGGGTGGGGCCAGTTAGCCTGCATGTCGACGCTGCTGGTACGCCCGACCGGCAACACATGCAGCTGACCGGTGCCCTGCAGGGCGAGGTCGAAGCCGTAGCTGAATTCAGTCGCTTGCTGGCCGTCCAGGGCCGGCAGCGGAACATGTACGCCCCCGCGCATCCAGTCCAGGCCGGTGCCAGCCTCGAAGGCCAGACGCTGGTCATCGAGGCTCAGCTCGAGGTTGCTTTCGATGCCGCGGATATCACTGATACCCACCGCCAGGAACGGCTTGTCGAAACGGTAATCCTCATAGTCCTTCTCGACGCCCCAGCGCGCAGGCAGCTTGAAACGCCCGGCGACCTGGCTCTTGGCGTGGAACAGCCGCGCCTGGTAGATGCCCCGGGCGCGCAGCTCGGTGTCGATGCCGATGGTGGCCTCGAAGGTTTCCGGGAGAAAGTACAGGTGGCCGCTGACCGTGCTGGTCTCCTGCACGCTGTGGCCGTCCTTGTCGATCCAGCGGCGCTCGTACTTGCGGTAGGGCACCACCAGCAGCGGGCCGGCGATGACCTGGTCGAAGCTCGAACTCTGGGCGATGTCGGCCAGGACCGTATCGCGCAGGCTTTGCCGCTCATCGATCAGGCCGCCGATCATCAGCAGCGGGATCAACAGCAGCAACATCAGCAGGGCAATCATGCCGAGCTTGAAACTCAGGGTCTTGTTCATGGGGCTTGGGCTCCGTTGGCGATGGGCACAGTCTGTGCCGCATGCGTGGAGCCCTCAGGGAGGCTGTGTGGAGAGTCTGTGGTGATTGTGTGAAGCCCGAATCGTCCGAGAGAACAGCCCACATCCTGTGGGAGCGGCCTTGCGTCGCGAAAGGGCCGCAAAGCGGCCCCGGCAATTCAGCTGATACGCCGCACCGGCAGCCACAACCTGACCCGCACCCCGCCCTCGACGTTGTCCACCGCCAACGCCCCGCCATGCAGCTGCATCACCTCCTCGACGAAGTTCAGCCCCAGCCCCGTGCTCTTGCGCCCACTGGCCGGTCGCGGCAGCGAATAGAACCGCTCACTGACCCGCCCGATCGCATACGGCGGGATCGCCTCACCCTGGTTGAACAGGCTTAATGCCACCCGCTCACCCGCCTGCTCCAGCTCGAACAGCAACGCCCCGCCGGCCGGCGTGAAGTCCAACGCGTTCTCCAGCAGGTTGGCCAACGCCTGGCGCATCAGGAACGGGTCACACAGCAGCCGCACCCCCACCGGCACCCGCTGGCGCACCTGCAAGCCGGCACTCTCGATACGCGCGGCATGGGCCAGCAGCAACTCGTCGACCAACGCCGCCAGGGCCACCGCCTGCTCATCCTCCAGGGCCTGCATCTGCTCGACCTGGGCCAGGTTGAGCAAGCGCTCGATCATCTGCTGCAAGCGCCCGCTTTCACGTTCGATGTTGCTGGCAAAACGCACCCGCTGCTCGTCCGGCATATCACCTTGAAGCAGCTCCGAGGCGCCGCGGATCGCCGCCAGCGGGCTCTTCAGCTCATGCGTCAGGGTGTGCACGTAGCGCTCCACATAGGCCTTGCCGGCCAACTCGGTGCGCATCCGTTCGACCGCCGTCGCCAACTGGCCGAGTTCACCGCTGTTGTAATGCGGCAGTGCGGCGCGCTCACCCTCGCTGACCGCCTGGGCGTAATGCGTCAGCTTGCGCAGCGAGCGCGACAGCCACCACGACAGCAACGCGCCGACCAGCAGGCCAAGCACGATCAGGCCCAGGCCGAGGTTGAGCAGGCGCCGCTCGGCACGGTCGATGTACGGCTGCAGCGAGCTGTTGGGCTTGGCCACGGTGACCACGCCAATGATCTTGCCGGCATCCATGATCGGCGCCGCCACGTGCATCACCGAGGTGCTTTCATCCTCCGGATCGCTGCGCGACGAGCGCGCGCCGTACTTGCCCTGCAGGGTCAGGTAGACGTCGTTCCAGCGCGAATAGTCCTGGCCCAGGTCGTGGCCGGTAGAGTCCAGCAGGACGATCCCCTTGGCATCGGTGACATAGATACGGTGGCTGACCTGGTTCTTCGCCAGCCCCCAGATCGCTGCACCCGGCTGGCGCTGACCGTAGGCTTCGAGCAACTGCGGCAGGCGGCTTTGGCCGAGGGTGCCGGCCTTGACGTCGTCGCGCAGGATCTCGGCGAGCAGGTTGGCGGTGTCGACCAGGGTTTCCTCGGACGACTGGCGCACCACCGGGCGGATCTGTTCGCGCACGGTATTGAGCAGGAAATAACCCGAGAGCCCGACGAACAGGAAGTACACCAGAAAGATCCGCAGCCCCAGGCGCATCAGGCATGCTCCGGGCTGTAGCTGTAGCCCAGGCCGCGGTGGGTCTGGATCGGCTCGGCGTCGGCGGCGACCAGGCGCAGCTTGGCGCGCAGGCTCTTGATGTGGCTGTCGATGGTCCGTTCGTAGCCCGAGTCGCCGGCGACACCGAGGGCATCGAGCAGTTGCTCGCGGCTGAACACCCGCTGCGGCTGCTCGATCAGGCATTGCAGCAGGCGGAACTCGTGGCGGGTCAGCGCCAACGTGGCGCCGCGGTAGACGATCTGCATGCGCAGGGTATCGAGCTGAAACACCGCCACGGCGCTGACCGGTTCGGCGCGCGGGGCCATGCGCTTGAGGATCGCCCGCACCCGCGCCGCCACTTCACGCGGGCTGAACGGCTTGACCACATAATCGTCGGCACCGATCTCCAGGCCCAGGACCCGATCGATCTCGGCGTCGCGGGCACTGAGGAACATCACCGGCACCTCGCTGAAGCGGCGCAGTTGGCGGCAGGTTTCAAAGCCGCTGATATCGGGCAGGCCAATGTCGAGGATCACCAGGTCGGCCGGTTGCAGGCGTTGGCGCTCGACGGCGGCGCTGCCCAGCGAGACCCATTCGGTGCTGTGGCCATCGGCTTGCAGAGCGTAGATCAGGGTGTCGGCGATGGCGGATTCGTCTTCGACGATGAGAATGTGAGGCATGGCGTCCGGCCTGACTGGGGCAATGCAGGACTTTTAGGGGATTGTGGAGGTTGTGGCAAGTAGCGACTGGGTTTGCCGCGCATTCCGGCCTCATCGCGGGTAAACCCGCTCCTACAGGCTTGTGGCGCGATCCCTGTAGGAGCGGGTTTACCCGCGATGAGGCCAGCAGGGCTGCCGCCAATCAGCAGTCAGGCTTGCCCGCCGTGAACCGGCGCGCCGGGTTCACCGCCGCCTTGAACTCACGCAACGCCTTGGCGCCGATCAGCAGCGGGTAATTGAAGCTGCTGCGGTCGGTCAGGTTGACCTCGACCGTGCGCTTTTCTCCCCCGAGGCACAGCTCCAGGTCGACCACCGGCCGCCGCGCCGCCTCGACGCTGTCGCCCTCTTCATCCTCTTCGTCGGCACGGCTCTTGATCTTGCTGATGCGCGCGACCTTGTGCTCATAAACCTTGCCGTCGGCGTCCTTGGTGGCCAGGCGAAAACGCACCCAGTCCTCGCCATCGCGGGTAAACCGCTCGATGTCCTTGGCCGACAACGACGCCGTCAGCGCGCCAGTGTCCATCTTGGCCTTGAGAGTTTCGCCGCCGATTTCCGGCAGGCTGATGTACTCGTACCGGCCATACAGGGTCGGCTCTGCCGCCATGACCGGCAGGGCGAGCAGCGACAACAGGGCAAACAATGCTTTCACGGGCTAACTTCCTTAGACGAGACAGTGCTTAGACTGCGCAAGCGCGATAGGTTCGTCGGCAAAGCTTATCCAACATAATGTGAAACATTTGTCCCGCCCGCTGGGCACTGGAAATTTGGCGTAGGCGATTGCCGCACTTATTATTGCCGGCCGCTTAATTCACACAACACGAGTCTCTTTATGCGTCGCCTGCTGACCGGCATCCTCACAACCCTGCTGCTGGTGCTCAACACCGTGGTGATGATCTGCCCGCTGATGGTCTTTGCCCTGCTCAAACTGGTGCTGCCGGGCCGTGGGCGCGACTATGCGTCGGCGGGCGCGATGTGCATGGCCGAGACCTGGTCGGCGATCGACAAAGCCATCTTCGCCCTGTGCATCCCCACCCAGTGGGACGTGCGCGGCGTCGACAAGCTGCGCCAGGACACCTCCTACCTGTGCGTGAGCAACCACCAGACCTGGGTCGACATCCCCGCGCTGATCGAGAGCCTCAACCGCCGGGTGCCGTTCTTCAAGTTCTTCCTCAAGAAGGAGCTGATCTGGGTGCCGCTGCTGGGCCTGGCCTGGTGGGGGCTCGACTATCCGTTCATGAAGCGCTACAGCAAGGCGTTTCTGGCCAAGCACCCGGAGCTCAAGGGCAAGGACCTGGAGATCACCAAGGCCGCCTGCGAGCTGTTCAAGCGCCAGCCGGTGACCGTGGTCAACTACCTGGAGGGCACGCGCTTCACCGAGGCCAAGCACCGCGAGCAGCAGTCGCCGTACACCTACCTGCTCAAGCCCAAGGCGGGTGGCGTGGCGTTCGTGCTGGCGGCGCTGGGCGAGCAGCTGGATGCGCTGCTGGACGTGACCATCGTCTATCCGGGCGACAAGGCACCGGGGTTCTGGGACCTGCTCAATGGCAGCATCAGTCGGGTGATTATCGACATTCGCGTGCATGAGCTGGACCCGGCGTTGTGGGCCGGGGATTACGAGAATGACCCGGCGTTCCGCGAGACGGTGCAGGCCTGGGTGAACCAGTTGTGGGCAGAGAAGGACCGGCGTATCGAGCAGTTGCGCGCTGAAATGAACTGAGGCCGTTCAGGCCGGCGGCAGATTCCAAGCGTACATCCCAACACCTAAGTGTATTAATCCAGCGTTCAGAGCACACACTGAACGCTGGCTAATCTACACCGTGGGTGTTTATCGATTGCCGTCGTCTTCCAGCGCTACGATAAAGTCGTCCAATTCGAAATCATTGCCGCCGGAGCCTTCTACTCGATTCCTGACGCTGAGTGTCAGGGGGCCTTCGTGAACAAAGTGACCTTGCAACGAGACCCACTCCCTGTTTTTCAACTCCAGCGCTGCTGAAATGCAAACATCATTGGCGTACAGCGCGAGCACCGCGTATGCCTTGACATTGGTGGTTCGACGCGCCCGAATGGTAAAGCTGTAACGATGGTTTGCGGTTAATTTCGTATAGGTCTTTTGAACCAAGGTTTTCTTGTTATCGCCTGCATGGGTAGGGAACGATAATACATTGTTAGCATGCTTCGCCCCCAGCAGCGGCGCGACGAGCGCCCAGCCATTCATTTCCGAGCCTTCAAAGGATGTGTGTTCGGCAAATTGGGTCATTGTGCAGACTCCTGCGTGTTCAGCGAGGGTTGAGGTGAGCGATAAAAGTAAATCCAGCTCAAACCCGTCCGCTACTGACAGAAGTACCAGTTGACGCATGATCATCGGCATAGGAAGCAGCCAGGACCCGCGTTTACAAACGCTGCTTCAGCTCGCGTGTCCCACAGCGCAACCACGCGAGTTAAGCCGCTACGCCTCCATTAAAAGCCTGGCTAATAATCATCATAACGATTACTTCTTTGTCACCCTTCCCCTAAGTGGATAAAAATCGATAAAAGCACAACTACAAAAATTCCCTGGATCGATCGATGGCCACTCAAGCTAGCTCCGCCCCCGCCCAGCTTCGCCGTGTCCTGGGCCTGCCCGCCCTGGTGTTCTTCGGCCTGGTGTACATGGTCCCGCTGACCATCTTCACCACCTACGGCATCGTCACCGAGCTCACGGGCGGGCGCACCGCCGGGGCCTACCTGGTGACCCTGCTGGCGATGATGTTCACCGCCACCTCCTACAGCTTCATGGTCAAGCGCTACCCGGTCGCCGGCTCGGCGTACTCCTACACCAACATGGCCTTCGGCCCCAACGTCGGCTTTCTGGCTGGCTGGTCGCTGCTGCTCGACTACCTGTTCATCCCGATGATCAACTACCTGCTCATCGGCCTGTTCCTCAACATCGCCTTCCCGGCCATCCCAGCGTGGAGCATCATCCTCGCCTCGATCGCCCTGGTGACGGTGCTCAACGTCATCGGCATCCACTCGGTGGCAAAAGCCAGCAACCTGATCGTCGGCGCACAGATCGTCTTCATCGGGGTGTTTGTCGCCCTGTCGTGGCAGACCCTGGGCACGGGCCAGTCGGTCGACTACCTCGCCCCGCTGCTGGGCGATGGCTCGGCCCCCGGCTTCGGCGCGCTGATGGCCGGCGCCGCGGTGCTGTGCCTGTCTTTCCTCGGCTTCGACGCCGTCTCGACCCTCGCTGAAGAAAGCCGCGATGCCCGCCGCGACGTCCCGCGGGCAATCATCCTGACCACCCTCGGCGCCGGCTTGCTGTTCACCCTGCTGGCCTACATCAGCCAACTGGTGCTGCCGGGCAGCAGCTTCGCCAACGTCGACGCGGCAGCCAACGAAGTGATGTTCAAGGCCGGTGGCCAGTTCCTCGCCAACTTCTTCACCGCCGCCTTTGTCGCCGGCAGCCTCGGCTCGGCGCTGGCCTCGCAAGCCGCGGTGTCGCGCATCCTGTTCACCATGGGCCGCGACGGGGTGCTGCCGCAGCGCACCTTCGGCCAGCTGTCGCCGCGCTTCGGCACGCCGGTGTTCGCCATCCTGCTGGTCTCGGCGTTCTCGCTGCTGGCACTGGTGATCGACCTCGCCACCCTCGCCTCGCTGATCAGCTTTGGCGCGTTGGTGGCCTTTTCGGCAGTCAACCTGGCGGTGGTGCGCACACACCTGATGATGGACAACGCCGAGCGCAACCTGCTGGGCCTGCTGCGCTACGGCGTGGTGCCGCTGGTCGGGTTGAGCCTGACCCTGTGGCTGTGGACCAGCCTGTCGGCGCTGACCCTGGTGATCGGCCTGTGCTGGTTCGCCCTGGGCCTGGCGTACCTGGCCGTGCTCACCGCCGGCTTCCGCCGGCCGATGCGCCTGGTGGATTTCTCCGAAGCGGGTTGAGCCTTACACCGACGGCGTGGTCGCTGGCGCCGGGGTAGTCCACAGGCTACCCAAGTTCTGCAGCAGCGACCCGGCAATGCCCTGCTGGCCGAGGTACTGGAGGATCAGCGGGGCGAACTGGCCGATCATCCCGGTATCCATGCCCAGCGCCTTGAAGGCGCTGTCCAGGTCGCTGCGGTCTTCGACGTTATTGCCCAGGGCATTGCTCAGGGCCGACTGATTCTCGCTGTTCTTGCCGAGCAACTCGCCCAGACCGCTCAGGCCACCGAGGGCGTTGGCGCCGGAGAGCAGGTCCAGGCCTGGGACCGCCTTGGTCAGCTGGCCGTAGTCGTCGGTGCTGAGGTTATTGCGTGCCAGGCCCAACATCGCCCCGGCGCCGCCGACGGCCTGCTCGGGGGTGATCTTCAGTTCGCTGCCCAGGGTGTTGAGCAGGTTGGCCGACTCGGCCGGCGCCTGCACCTTGCCTTGTGCATTCTGGTTCTGCATGCCGGACACGGCGTTAGCGGCGTCGCTGAGGTTGAAGGCGAACGCTGGGGTTGCGGCCAGGGTCATCAGGGTTGCCAGGGTGAACGCTTTCATCGGGAGGGACCTCGTCGGCCGGGATGGCCTGGGAAACGAGGCATTCGACTGGGGGTTGGGAGGTTTGTTCCGGGCCGTGTATCGGCGGGCACAGCACGCGCGTGATAGCCACCTGCGCGTCGCCTGGCCTAGGGCTGCTGTGGGTAGCCCTTCGCGGGGCAAGCCCGCTCCCACAGGTTCTGTGGAAAGCCCAGAATTCAGGCATTCCAGGCCGCTCGAAAGAGCCCTGAATTCGGGTATTGCGCAGATCCTGTGGGAGCGGGCTTGCCCCGCGAAAGCGTCAGTGCAGGCAACCAATTACTTACCTGACTGGCGTTGAAGGCAAGCCCATGAAAGACCGCAAGCTGCCCCGGCACGCTCACTGACACAGCGCCAATCGGTCAGTGCAACCTGTTCCGGGCGATCTCGATGTCATCCATGATCGCCTTGGCAAACGCGCTCAGGTAATCCGCCGCACCGAGAAACTTATGGTCGTCTTCCATATCCCCCTCACGCACCAGGTGCTTGATGTACCCCAGCAGCACCGACACCTGCTCGTAGGCATGCTCGAACGGCACCCCTGGCATCACTCGGAAGATATGGCAGGGCTTGTCGCCGGCCTCGAAAAACGTCTCGACGCCTACCGTCACGTCGGTTTTGGGATCGTCGCTCATCGCACTACTCCTTCGCCGTTGCAGCAGTCGAATACGTGTTCGATCAGGGCAAGGGCCGTGTCGGTGCAGTGGGCTGCGTTCGCCACTATCGGCGTACCTGGCTCGCCGGTATGCACGCGGCAATGGGCCTCGAGCGTGCTGGAAACGCCGCGCAGCAACTCGCAGGCGTGAGCCAGGGCGTCGGGCGGGAAGAGATCGGGGTGAATGGAGGCGTAGAAGGGGTTGCGCTGGGGTGGGTCGGGGACAATTTTTTTCATCAGTGCACCATGCAGAGTTAGGTGCCATCCGTCCGTTTCCACACATCAGGGTGACAGCTGTACGCAGGGTGGAAAGACCGGTGCATGATGAACCCGGCAGGTCCTTAGACCTCCCGCGTACAGCCGTCATAACGACAACCATCATGCAAACTGCCGGGTTTCCACACCCGATCGCTGAACCGTTCAGCGACCCGGTGAGCCTAGAGGGCGAGGATTCCCAGGGCAATCAGACGGGAGTCGACAGAATGTGTAGGATATTTCCCAGAGCTACCAACTACCAGAGCCGGCATGTGAGGAATATCCTCACATTACGTAGGAACTCGCCCTAAATACTCCCGTTTTAAAGCGCCCACCTATCATTTCTGCCAGTAGCCACGCATCTCAATCGCCTAAATACTCATTTGCGGGACCGTGTACGTGCACCGCACTCTCAGCAGACAATGGGTTCATATCGATGAAAAAGAAAGCCCTCACCAATCAGTTTTTCTACCAGAACAACAAGCTGATCACTGTGAAATCGGACGGCCAGAGCCGGACAATTTTTCGCGCTGCCGATCAGCCTTTGGCTGAAAATAATGTCGCCGGCGAGCAAACTTCAGGCCTATTGGCAACAGATCAAATGGGATCAGTGCTAAAAGCTAAAGACCAAAAAAATGCAGAACGGCATGTGTATTCCGCATATGGGTACACCTCAAAACTTCCCTCAACAATGACGCAGCTTGGCTTCAACGGCGAACATTTTGAGAGCGTAGCGAAGAGTTACCTACTCGGACTAGGTTATCGTGCGTATGCAACAACGATGATGCGATTTCTTTCGCCTGACAGCATGAGCCCCTTCGGTGCGGGGGGGATAAACGCGTACAGCTATTGTGCAGGCGACCCTGTAAACAATTCAGATCCTACCGGACACATAAAGCTTGGGAGGCCTACCAAAAATGTAGCCTACTACCAGAAAAAGGTCACAAACACCACTACCGACATTAAGAGCAAGAATGACTATCTCGACAAAATGTCCGTGATTTATAAAAAAGGCACTGCCACAGAAGCCGATCAACACAGGCGCTTTGGAAGAGCGTCGCCAGAGGTGACTGCAACACTCAACGAAATGGAAAAAAAAGCAAACGCCATTAGCGCAAACATTGAAAAACTCAATATAAAACTCGCTAAAAAACAAAAAAAACTCATCGGTGCTGAAAACGCAGTGCTCGCTGCCGCTGGCCCATCTGCACCGAGCGCCGAAAGCATGGGAATCCCGCTCAATTATAGCCCCTATGATCCCATGGCACCCCGGGTGAGCATCATGTCGGTGGCCTTCGCACCACGCGCCAGCATCATGTCAATAGCTTCAAATTATAGTCCCTTTGATCCCACCGCACCTCGAGCAAGCATTATGTCGCTATTGCCCAGCCGTCATGCCAGTACACCTAACCTGTACGGAACAATGGACGATTCGATCATAGTGAGGCGGGCAAGCATTTAAGCAGAGCCCAGGCCCCGAGCGCCTATGAGTGTCTGGCGTGGGACGACGCGCAAAAAATACACGGTACGCAAAAACAACGCCCCTCATAGGAGGGGCGCTGCTTATAAACTCACGTTAAGCCGCACTAAACGTCTTGTGCGGATCAATCACAAACTTCTTCGGCACCCCAGCATCAAACTCGCCATACCCCTCAGGCGCCTGATCCAGGCTGATCACCTGCACCCCAACCACTTCCGCGATATTGATCCGGTCCCACATGATCGCCTGCATCAACTGGCGGTTGTACTTCATGGTCGGGGTCTGCCCGGTGTGGAAGCTGTGCGATTTCGCCCAGCCCAAGCCAAAGCGGATGCTCAGCGCGCCGATCTTGGCGGCGGCATCCACCGCGCCTGGGTCTTCGGTCACGTACAGCCCTGGGATACCGATGTTGCCGGCAACGCGGGTCACCTGCATCAGCGAGTTCAGCACCGTGGCCGGTGCTTCATGCTTGGCGCCCTCGTGGCCATGGCCGCGCGCCTCGAAGCCGACGGCGTCCACGGCGCAGTCCACCTCCGGCTCGCCGAGGATGTCGACGATCTGCTCGTGCAGCGGGGTGTCCTTGGACAGGTCGACCACTTCGAAGCCCTGCGACTTGGCGTGCGCCAGGCGAGCCGGGTTGAGGTCGCCGACGATCACGCAGGCGGCGCCCAGCAGCCGTGCCGACGCAGCGGCAGCCAGCCCGACCGGGCCGGCACCGGCGACATAGACGGTGCTGCCGGGGCCAACGCCGGCCGTGACTGCGCCGTGGTAGCCGGTGGGCAGGATGTCGGACAGGCAGGTCAGGTCACGGATCTTTTCCATGGCCTTGTCGCGATCCGGCAGTTTCAGCAGGTTGAAGTCGGCGTAGGGCACCAGCACGTATTCAGCCTGGCCGCCGGTCCAGTCACCCATGTCGACGTAGCCGTACGCGCCACCGGCGCGGGCCGGGTTGACGGTGAGGCAGACACCGGTGTGCATCTCTTTGCACGAGCGGCAGCGGCCGCAGGCCACGTTGAACGGGACGGACACCAGGTCGCCGATTTTCATGCGCTCGACGTCGCGGCCCATCTCGATGATTTCGCCGGTGATTTCGTGGCCCAGGACCAGGCCAACCTGAGCGGTGGTGCGGCCGCGGACCATGTGCTGGTCGGAGCCGCAGATGTTGGTGGAGACCACCTTGAGGATCACCCCGTGCTCGATCTTCTTGCCGCGTGGGTCCTGCATTTTGGGGTAGTCGATGTTTCGCACCTCGACTTTGCCGCCACCGAGATACACCACTCCACGGTTACCAGACATGCTCTTACCTCGCTTGATTTGTACTTATGCAGCGTTGGTTGAAGCGCCGCCATCCATGGGCGGCATGTGTTACTGGAATGGGGGAATTGTGGGCTTGTGGCGGCGGGATGCCGTGACTGGAAACGACAACGACTTGTCAGGGGGCGTCAGCGGGGCGGAGGAGGATGGAAGATAGCCGGGGCCGCTTTGCGGCCCATCGCAGGACAAGCCAGCTCCTACAGGGACCGCGCTGTCTCAAGAACGGCGCGCTACCTGTAGGAGCTGGCTTGCCTGCGATGGGCTGCAAAGCAGCCCCAAAATAGTCAGAGCACCACAGTCCGATTGGCGTTCAAGAACACCCGCCGCTCAATGTGATACCCCACGGCCCGCGCCAGTGTCAGGCCTTCGATATCCCGCCCTTTGGCAATCAGGTCCTCAGGGTAGTGGCTGTGATCCACCACCTCGACCCCCTGGGCAATGATCGGGCCTTCATCGAGGTCGTTGTTGATGTAGTGCGCAGTCGCACCGACCATCTTCACGCCCTTGTTGTAAGCCTGGTGATACGGCTTGGCGCCCTTGAACCCCGGCAGCAGCGAGTGATGGATGTTGATCGCCCAGCCGTCCAGGCGGCGGCACAGTTCAGGCGACAGCACCTGCATGTAGCGCGCCAGGATCACCAGCTCGGCCCCGCTCTCCTCGATCACCTGCAGCACCTTGCGCTCTTGCGCCGGCTTGTCCTTGGGGTCGAGGGCGAAGTGGTAGTACGGGATCTTGTGCCAGTGCGCCAGCGGCTCGAGGTCCGGGTGGTTGGAGATCACCGCGACCACGTCCATGCCCAGCTGACCAATGCGCTGACGGTACAGCAGGTCGTTCAGGCAATGGTCGGCCTTGGACACCATGATCACCACCTTGGGGCGGTGATTGGGCGCGGTCAGCTCGAAGGTCATGCCGAACGCATCACTGCGCTCGGCCAGGCCGGCACGGAAGCCCGCCTCGTCGAAATCGTCCGGCTGGCGGAACTCGACGCGAATGAAGAAGCGCCCCGACAGCCGGTCATCGAAGGAGTGGTGCTCCGTGACATAGCAGCGTTGCTCGTAGAGGAAACGCGTCACCACATCGACGGTACCGAGCATGCTCGGGCAGTCGGCGGTCAGAATCCAGGTATCCGGTGCCCGACTCATGTCGCTCTCCTTAGGCTTCGATGCTCAGGCCGTATTCGGCCGAAGCGTCCTGCAGCCACAGCCACCAGTAATCGGCGAAGCTGCGGCGGATCACCAGCTCCCAGGTGTCTTCGGCGGTGCGGCGGATCACCAGTTGCGACTTGGCGAACACGGTGCCGACAGCCTTGCCGACCGGGAAGTTGTTGGGGTGCACATCATAGCTGGTGGACTTCATCAGCACGTCACGCACGTTCGGCCCGCGCAGTTCGAGCAGGCTCTGCCCGCCGCTGACGTTGACCACCTGGATGTGCTGGCCAGTGAGGGCGTCGCGCAGTTTCTGCTCGACCGCCAACTCCTGGCCGCCCGGGACGATCAGCAGCCACTCATCGGGGCCGACCCACTGCAGCGAGGTCTCGCCGCTGGCGACCACGGTCAGCGCGACCGGCAGCTCGAGGCCCAGGGCCTTGTGCACGCCGGCGGCGAACGCTGGGTCATGGCCGTCGCCACGGATGGTCAGGTGACCGAGAAGCTTCTTTTCACGCAGGGTCACGCCTGCGTTCTTGCGGCCCTTGCCAACCAGGCTGGCGAGGTCTGCGTGGTGCAGCGGCGTCTGTGCCTTGGCATCGGCGCCGGGGTGTTGCTGGAAGACGTTGATAGCGCTCATTTGTTACCTGCCTTGAATTCTGTTCTTCGGAGCGACGCGATCCCTGTAGGAGCGGGTTTACCCGCGAAGGCGGCGTTGCAGCCACCCTCGCATTCGCGGGCAAGCCCGCGCCTACAGGATTTCCAGGAGCCTTTAGACGTTCTGCCGCTCACCCTTCGGATCGAAGAACACCGAAGACACGATCTCGGCCTCGATCACGCTGCCATCGGCCTGCGGCGAATACACCCGCTCGCCCATGCGCTTGAGGCCGCCCTTGACCACACCCATGGCAAACGAATAGCCCAGGGAGTTGGAGGCGTAGCTGGAGGTCACGTGGCCGACCATGTCCATCGGGATCGGCTGCTTGGGGTCGAAGACCAGCTGGGCGCCTTCCGGCAGCCACTTCTGCGGATCGACCGGCTTGAGGCCGACCAGTTGCTTGCGGTCTTCACGCAGGCAGTCTTCGCGGTTCATGCCGCGCAGGCCGATCCACGAGTACGGCTTGTTGCGCCCGACACACCAGCTCATGTTGAGGTCGTCGGCGTTCATCGAGCCATCGGTATCCTGGCCAACGATGATGAAGCCCTTCTCGGCACGCAGTACGTGCATGGTCTCGGTGCCGTACGGGGTCAGGTTGAACTGCTTGCCGGCCTCGACGATCTTTTCCAGCACACCCATGGCGTAGTTGGCCTGGACGTTGACTTCGTACGACAGCTCGCCGGTGAACGAGATGCGGAACACCCGCGCCGGCACGCCGCCGACGTGGCCTTCCTTCCAGCTCATGAACGGGAACGACTCTTTGTCCAGGTCGATGTCGCTGATCTGCTCGAGCAGCTTGCGGCTGTTCGGGCCGGACAGGGTCATGGTCGCCCAGTGGTCGGTGACCGAGGTGAAGTACACCTTGAGCTCCGGCCATTCGGTCTGGTGGTACAGCTCCAGCCACTGCAGCACGCGTGCAGCGCCGCCGGTGGTGGTGGTCATGATGAAGTGGTTGTCGGCGACGCAGGCGGTGACGCCGTCGTCGAAGACCATGCCGTCTTCCTTGCACATCAGGCCGTAACGCGCCTTGCCGACGTCGAGCTTGGTCCAGGCGTTGGTGTACACGCGGTTGAGGAACTCGCGCGCATCCGCGCCCTGGATGTCGATCTTGCCCAGGGTCGAGGCGTCGAGCAGGCCAACGCTGTCGCGCACGGCCTTGCACTCACGCTCTACCGCGGCATGGATGTCTTCGCCCGGCTTGGGGAAGTACCACGGGCGTTTCCACTGGCCGACATCTTCGAACTCGGCGCCGTTTTTCACGTGCCAGGCATGCAGGGCGGTGAAGCGCACAGGCTCGAACAGGTGGCCGCAGTGACGGCCGGCTACCGCGCCGAAAGTCACCGGGGTGTAGTTGGGGCGGAACATGGTGGTGCCCATTTCCGGGATGGTGATCCCCAGGGAACGGGCGGCAATCGCCAGGCCGTTGATGTTGCCCAGCTTGCCCTGGTCGGTACCGAAGCCCAGCGCGGTGTAGCGCTTGACGTGCTCGACCGACTCAAAGCCTTCACGCGTTGCCAGCTCGATGCCGGCGGCGGTGACGTCGTTCTGCTGGTCGACGAACTGTTTCGGGCCTTTGCTGCCTTTGTCGTGCGGCACCTGGAACAGCGCCACGGTGGCCTCTTCCTTGCGCTGGACGGTTTTCGGCAAGGTGCCGGTGGTGGCCTTGAAGCCGGCTTCGGTAGCTGCGCGAACGCCGCCTTCGAAGCCGTCGGCGAGCACGTCACCGAGCGGGTAGACGCCATTCACGCCACCGACGCAGACGCGTTTCTGCGGCGCATCGCCCGGCACGAAGCCGAGGATGTCTTCACGCCAGACCGGGCGACCGCCCAGGTGCGACGCCAGGTGGACGATCGGGCTGTAGCCGCCGGAGGTGGCGATCAGGTCGCACTCGAGCACTTCACCGGGGCTGGTGACCTTGAAGCCCGGCACGTCGATGGCGGCCACGCGGGCGCCGGTCACGTGCTTGCTGCCCTTGGCCTCGACCACGGCGCTGGAGGTGAGGATGCGGATGCCCTTGGCACGTGCTTCCTCGACCAGCGACCCGCGTGGATTATGGCGGGCGTCGGCGATGGCGACCACTTGCAGGCCGGCGTCGTGCCAGTCCAGCGCGGTGCGGTAGGCATGGTCGTTGTTGGTCGACAGCACCAGCTTGCGGCCCGGGGCGACGCCATAGCGACGCACGTAGGTCGACACTGCGCCGGCGAGCATGTTGCCCGGCACATCGTTGTTGCCGTACACCAGCGGACGCTCGTGGGCGCCAGCGGCCAGCACGACCTGCTTGGCACGTACACGGTGCACGCGGTGGCGAACCTGGCCGATCGGCGCGCGGTCACCGAGGTGGTCGGTGAGGCGCTCGTGAATGGTCAGGAAGTTGTGGTCGTGGTAACCGTTGACCGTGGCGCGCGGCAGCAGGGTGACTTCCGCCAGGCCTTGCAGCTCGGCGAGGGTGGCTGCGATCCAGTCGGCGGCCGGCTTGCCGTCGAGGGTCTCGCGGGTGTCCAGCAGGCTGCCACCGAACTCTTCCTGCTCGTCGGCAAGAATAACGCGGGCACCGCTACGGCCCGCGGCCAGGGCAGCGGCCAGGCCAGCAGGGCCACCACCGACGATCAGCACGTCGCAGTGCTGGCTCATATAGTCGTAGCTGTCCGGGTCGTTCTGCAGCGGCGCGCGGCCAAGGCCGGCGGCTTTACGGATGTACTTCTCGTAGGTCATCCAGAACGATTTGGGGTACATGAAGGTTTTGTAGTAGAAGCCCGGCGGCATCATGCTGCCGCCAACCTTGCCAAGGATGCCCATGACGTCGTTGTTGACGTTCGGCCAGCCGTTGGTGCTGGTGGCTACCAGGCCTGCGTACAGCGCCTGTTGGGTGGCGCGCACGTTGGGGATCTGGGTGGCTTCGCTGGAGCCGATCTGCAGGATCGCGTTCGGCTCTTCGGTGCCGGCGGCAACGATGCCGCGCGGACGCGAATACTTGAAGCTGCGGCCGACGATGTCGACACCGTTGGCCAGCAGCGCGGCGGCCAGGCTGTCACCGGCATAACCCTGGTAGGTCTTGCCGTTGAAGGTGAAGTTCAGGACCTTGCTGCGGTCGATACGGCCGCCGCTGGCGAGGCGATAGGTCTGGCTCATACTTTTTCCCCCTGGCCTTTGACGGTCGATGCACCGGCGCTCAACTTGCCGTTGGCGGTGATCTGCGGCTTCTCGCCGATCTTGTAGGTTTCCAGAATTTCGTAGGTCACGGTGTCACGGGTGACGTTGAAATACTGGCGGCAACCGGCGACGTGGTCCCACAGCTCGTGGTGAATGCCACGCGGGTTGTCGCGGAAGAACATGTAGGTACCCCACTCCTCGTCGGAGCAGGCAGCCGGGTCCAGCGGGCGGGCGATGTGCGCCTGGCCTGAGGCGTGGAACTCTTCTTCGGAGCGCAGCTCGCCGCAGTGGGGACAGAAAATATGCAACATGACGATTGTCTCCGATTAGTGGGCGACGGCCGCGGCGCCGTGTTCGTCGATCAACGCACCGTTGTAGAAACGGTCGATGGAGAATGGCGCGGCCAGCGGGTGCATCTCGCCTTTGGCCAGGCTCGCCGCGAAGACGTTGCCTGAACCTGGGGTCGCCTTGAAGCCGCCGGTGCCCCAGCCGCAGTTGAAGAACAGGTTCTTCACCGGGGTCTTGGAGATGATCGGGCAGGCGTCCGGGCAGGTGTCGACGATGCCGCCCCATTGGCGGTTCATGCGCACCCGGGAGAGGATCGGGAACATCTCGACGATCGCCTGCAGGGTGTGTTCGATGACCGGGTACGAGCCGCGCTGGCCGTAGCCGACCCAGCTGTCGATACCGGCGCCGATGACCAGGTCGCCTTTGTCCGACTGGCTGATGTAACCGTGCACGGCGTTGGACATGATCACGCTGTCGATGATCGGCTTGATCGGCTCGGACACCAGCGCTTGCAGCGGGTGCGACTCGAGCGGCAAGCGGAAGCCCGCCAGGCGCGCCATGTGCCCGGAGTTACCGGCGGTGACCACACCGACGCGCTTGGCACCGATGAAGCCTTTGTTGGTTTCGACACCGATCACGGCGCCGTTTTCCTTGCGGAAACCGGTCACTTCGGTCTGCTGGATCAGGTCCACGCCGAGGGCGTCGGCGGCACGCGCGAAGCCCCAGGCCACGGCATCGTGACGGGCGACGCCGCCACGCCGTTGAACGGTCGCACCGAGGATCGGGTAGCGGGTGTTCTTCGAGCAGTCGAGGTAAGGGATCTCTGCCGCCACCTGGTCGGTGTTGAGCAGCTCGCCATCGACGCCATTGAGGCGGTTGGCGCTGACCCGACGCTCGGAGTCACGGATGTCCTGCAGGGTGTGGCACAGGTTGTAGACGCCGCGCTGGGAGAACATCACGTTGTAGTTGATGTCCTGCGACAGGCCTTCCCACAGTTTCATGGCGTGTTCGTAGAGCTTGGCCGATTCGTCCCAGAGGTAGTTGGAACGCACGATGGTGGTGTTACGGGCGGTGTTGCCGCCGCCCAGCCAGCCTTTCTCGACCACGGCCACGTTGGTGATGCCGTGCACCTTGGCCAGGTAGTAAGCGGTGGCCAGGCCGTGCCCGCCGCCGCCAACGATCACCACGTCATAGACCTTTTTAGGGGTCGGCGTGCGCCACATGCGCTGCCAGTTTTCGTGGTGGCTGAGGGAGTGTTTGAAGAGGCCGAAGCCCGAATAGCGTTGCATGGTGTGTTACTCCACTCAGCGGTAGACCGGGAAGTCGGCGCACAGCGCGGCGACCTGCTTGGCAACGTCGGCTTCGACATCGGCGTCGCCCAGGTTGTCGAGCACGTCGCAGATCCAGCCGGCCAGTGCGACGCACTGGGCAACCTTGAAGCCGCGGGTGGTGACAGCTGGGGTGCCGATGCGCAGGCCGGAAGTGACGAACGGCGACTGCGGGTCGTTGGGCACGGCGTTCTTGTTGACGGTAATGTGCGCGCGGCCCAGGGCTGCGTCAGCGTCCTTGCCGGTCAGGCCCTGGCGAATCAGGCTGACCAGGAACAGGTGGTTGTCGGTACCGCCGGAGACCACGTCGTAGCCGCGCTCGATGAACACCTGGGCCATGGCCTGGGCGTTGTCGATGACTTGCTTCTGGTAGGTCTTGAACTCAGGTTCTTGCGCTTCCTTGAAGCACACCGCCTTGCCGGCGATGACGTGCATCAGTGGGCCGCCCTGGGCGCCCGGGAAGACCGCAGCGTTGAGCTTTTTCTCGATCGCTTCGTTGGACTTGGCCAGGATCAGGCCGCCACGTGGACCGCGCAGGGTCTTGTGGGTAGTGGTGGTGACCACGTCGGCGAAAGGGATCGGGTTAGGGTACAGGCCAGCGGCGACCAGGCCGGCGACGTGGGCCATGTCGACGAACAGCAGCGCCCCGACCTTGTCGGCGATGGCGCGGAAGCGCGGGAAGTCGAGGGTCTTGGAGTAGGCCGAGAAGCCGGCGACGATCATCTTCGGCTTGTGCTCGACGGCCAGGCGCTCGACCTCGTCGTAGTCGATCAGGCCGGTGTCGGTGTTGATCCCGTACTGAACGGCGTTGTACAGCTTGCCCGAAGACGACACCTTGGCGCCGTGGGTCAGGTGACCACCGTGGGCCAGGCTCATGCCCAGGATGGTGTCACCGGCCTGCAGCAGCGCCAGGTAGACGGCGCTGTTGGCCGACGAGCCGGAGTGCGGCTGGACGTTGGCGTAGTCGGCGCCGAACAGCTGCTTGGCGCGTTCGATGGCCAGTGCCTCGACCTTGTCGACGTGCTCGCAGCCACCGTAGTAGCGCTTGCCCGGGTAGCCTTCGGCGTATTTGTTGGTGAGGCCGCTGCCTTGGGCCTGCATGACGCGCTTGCTGGTGTAGTTTTCGGAGGCGATCAGTTCGATGTGATCTTCCTGACGCTGTTCCTCGGCATTCATCGCCGCCAGCAGTGCGTCGTCGTAACCCTGGATCTGGTCTTGCTTGCTGAACATCATGTATCTCCCGGCAGCGATCATTTTTTGTCAGTAGGGTTCAGTGCCCCTTTGTGCCGATGGTATGACTGGCCGAGGGGAGTCAGATGCCTGCGCACGCCTTGCAATGGCGCGTTTACGACATTCGTTGAAACGCGGTTGGCTCAGTCATGGCCTCATCGCGGGCACGCCCGCTCCTACAGGCGTCTGTAGGCGCGGGCTCGCCCGCGATGAGGCCGGCATGAACAGCGCGCCACCCGGTTGTATAGGCAACCACCGGAATCATGGTTTAGAGTGCTGATCTGCGTCGTTCACAGGACCGTGTCATGACAGATAACAGCCAACAATTCGCCAGCGACAACTATTCCGGAATCTGCCCAGAAGCCTGGGCGGCGATGGCCAAGGCCAACCAGGGTCACGAACGCGCCTACGGCGACGACCAGTGGACCGAGCGCGCCTCGGCATACTTCCGCAAGCTGTTCGAAACCGACTGCGAGGTGTTTTTCGCCTTCAACGGCACCGCCGCCAACTCGCTGGCCCTGGCCTCGTTGTGCCAGAGCTACCACAGCGTGATCTGCTCGGAGACCGCCCACGTCGAGACCGACGAATGTGGCGCGCCGGAGTTCTTCTCCAACGGCTCCAAGCTGCTCACCGCGCCCAGCGTCAATGGCAAGCTGACCCCGGAGTCGATCCGCGAGGTCGCGATCAAGCGCCAGGACATCCACTACCCCAAGCCACGCGTGGTCACCCTCACCCAGGCCACCGAAGTCGGCACCGTGTACCGCCCCGACGAGCTCAAGGCGATCAGTGCCACCTGCAAGGAGCTGGGCCTGAACCTGCACATGGACGGCGCGCGCTTTACCAATGCCTGCTCGTTCCTCGGTTGCTCGCCGGCTGAGCTGACCTGGAAGGCCGGCGTCGATGTGCTGTGCTTTGGCGGCACCAAGAACGGCATGGCGGTGGGCGAGGCGATCCTGTTCTTCAACCGCGAGCTGGCCGAAGACTTCGACTACCGCTGCAAGCAGGCCGGGCAACTGGCGTCGAAGATGCGTTTCTTGTCCGCGCCTTGGGTGGGGATTCTCGAAGACTGTGCCTGGATGCGCCATGGCAATCACGCCAACCATTGCGCGCAGTTGCTGGCGTCGCTGGTGAGTGACTTGCCGGGGGTCGAGCTGATGTTCCCGGTGGAGGCCAACGGGGTGTTCCTGCAGATGCCGGAGCCGGCGATCGAAGCGCTGCGTGGCCGGGGCTGGCGGTTCTATACCTTTATTGGTAGTGGTGGGGCACGGTTCATGTGCTCCTGGGATACCGAGGAAGCGCGGGTGCGTGAACTGGCTGCGGATATCCGCGCGATCGTCGCTGGCTGATCGACCGCTTTCGCGGGTAAACCCGCTCCCACAGGGTTCTGTGGAGCCCCTAAAATCAGGGCCATTACAGAGAATCCTGTGGGAGCGGGTTTACCCGCGAAGAGGCCATCAGCAGCACTACAACCGCTACAGCCTGAACCCACCCATCTGCCGCGCCAGGTCATCGGCCAGGCCGCGCAAGGCCTGACACTCCTGCCGACACCCCTGCACCTCGGCCGCCGTCTGCCGCGCCAGGTCGGAAATCCCCTGCACATTGCGGTTGATCTCTTCGGTCACCGCCGACTGCTCCTCCGTCGCCGTCGCCACCTGGTGGTTCATGTCGCTGATGCGCTCCACCTGATCGGTGATCGCCCCCAACGACGCGCCGGTACGCTGGCTCGACTCGACCCCACTGCCCGTCGCCGACTGCCCGGCCTGCATCGAGGCCACCGCCGTGCCCGCCCCTTGCTTGAGCCGCTGGATCATCTGCTGCACTTCATCGGTGGACAGCTGCGTGCGCCGGGCCAAGGTCCGCACCTCATCGGCCACCACGGCAAAGCCGCGCCCCATCTCCCCTGCCCGGGCCGCTTCGATGGCGGCATTCAGCGCCAGCAGGTTGGTCTGCTCGGAGACGCTGCGGATCACCGCCAGCACTTCGTCGATCGAGGCCACCTCGGTCGCCAACTGTTCGACGGCGGTTGCCGCCCGGCCAATCTCACCGGACATGCCTTCAATGCCCTGCACCGAGCGCTGCACCACCTCACGCGCCTGCAACGCTTCGTCACGCGCCGCCTGCGAGGCCTGCGCGGCATTGCCGGCGCTGTGGGCGATCTCCTGCACGGTCAGGCCCATCTCGTGCACCGCAGTGGCGACCATTTCGGTCATCTCCTGCTGGCGCCCGGAGCGCTGCGCGGTGTCGTCGACCACCTGGGTCACCTGCGCCACCGAATGATGCAGGCGCTCGGTGGTGCGCAGCACATCGCCGATCAACGCCCTCTGGCTGTCGAGAAAACGGTTGAAGCCCCGCGCCAGGTCGCCCAGCTCATCCTCGCGGGCGTCGTTCAGGCGATGGCTGAGGTCGCCGCCCCCGCTACCGATCTGCACCAGCGCCGCCGTCACTTGGCGAATCGGCCGCACCAGCCCGCGCGCCAGCAGCACCACCAGCAGCAGCGAGACCAATGCCACCGCACCGCCGATCAGGCTGGTCAGCCACACTGCCTGGCGCATCTGCGCGTAGATCTGCGCCTCTGGCACTTCGGCCACCAGGGTCCAGTTGAGATCGCGCAACGGCAGGCCGAGGGCCAGGTACGCCTCGCCATCGCGAGTGAAGCGGCTGCTGTGCAGGCTCTGGCCCTGGGCCATGACGGCCTTGGCCGCTTCGCCACCGATCTGTTCGCTGAGCTGGCGCTTGGCGCTGAACTGGTTTTGCGGATGGACCTGGATCAAGCCGTCGTTGCGCACCAGCATCACCCGGCCGTGCTCGCCAAAGCTGAAGTCGTGGATCAGTTTCGACAGTTCGGTCAGGCGCAGGCCCATGCCGGCGACGCCGACCAGTTGGCCGTCCTTTTCCACCCGGTAGTCGATGAACAACGCCACTTCGCCGGTGGCGCCATCGATGTCGATGTTGATCAGGCGCTCGGCGCCACTGTCGGTGTAGCCGTAGAACCATTTGTCCTTGGGGTTCTCGCGGCTGAGGGTGCGGTCGAGGCCGTTCTCGTTGTAGTAATGGCCGCTCACAGTCGAGGCAAACAGCGCCGTGAAGGCGTTGTTGCGCTGCTTGGCGGCTTGCAGGTATTCGATGAAGCGCGGCGCTTCGGCGGGGTTTTCGCCGGCGGCCAGCCAGTCACGCAGGAGGGTGTTGCCGGCAATGTCGGCGGCCGCCACCAAGGGCTGGCTGAGCATGCGCTCGATGTCGTTGCGGATCGCTTCGATGCTGGCCGGCAGGGCCGTGTCGAGCAGGTAGCGCTCGGTCAGGCGGTTGAGCGCCGCGGTAAAGATGATCACTACCACCAGAATGCTCGCCAGCAGGGCTGCGCCCATGCTTGCGATCAACTGCCACTGAATGCTTCGACGCCAGATACGCATGCCCTTGCTCCCCGCCAAATATTGTTTTGGGGGAAGTGTATACACTTACGTATCCAGTTATTCCAGATTACTGTGACAATATTCCAGAAACGATTGGGGCTGCTGCGCAGCCCCAAAATATTCAGGCTTCGCCGATCGTCCGGACGATGGCATCGACAGTAGCGTCGATCTGCGCCTGGGTGCGCTCGAGCGTCTGCTGATGGGCTTTCTGCAGTTCGATCTGCTTGGAGCACAGGTTCAACGCTGCCAGCACCAGCAGCTTGTCGCCGATCAGGGTCGGGTACTGACGCTTGGTTTCAGCCAAGGCGGTGTTGAGCATCCGCACAGCCTGCGACAGGGTCTCTTCCTGGCCTTCGGGCGCCTTGATCGAGTAGTCGCTGCCTAGGATCGACACGACATTGATCGGCTGCGCTTGCAGTTTCATGCGTTGACGACACCGGCGCTAGCACGCTCGACCAGGGCCTGGATGCGCGCGGCGGCGGCACCGTTTTTCTCTTCATGTTCCATCAGCGACAGCTGCAGACTGTCGTTTTCTTCTTTGGCCTGGGCCAGTTGCTGGGCGACGGCGGCATTCTGCTCGCTCAGCTGGGCGTTTTTCTGCATCAGGTCGGTGACCAGTTGCTCGAGTTGATTCAGGGAGGTTTCCAACATGGGGTCTGTCTATCTCGGGTTGTTGCAAAGGGCGCACAGGATAAAGAACAGCACGCGCCCCCGCCATTAAATATCGGGATCAAAAGGCTTCAGCCTGGGCAGATTGACCGGGGATCGCCAACCTTGTTCCGACCTGGGTCAACCGCCGGTCAGGAAAACACCTGGCCAGTACGCAGTTTTCATCGCCGTCGACTCAAGACTGGCCGGTCACGACCGATAGCTCAGTAGGTCTTGTTTCGTCGCAAAGGCCCCCGCGCCCCTCTTCCTCCTCTGGATGCTCCCCCACCATGTCCCTACGCAACATGAATATCGCCCCGCGCGCGCTGCTCGGATTCGCCCTGATCGGCGTGCTGATGCTCGGCCTTGGCGTCTTTTCGCTGATCCAGATGGGCAACATTCGCCAGGCCGGGGTGGCTATCGAGAGCATCAGCGTGCCGAGCATCAAGACCCTCGATGAGCTCAACGCGCTCAACCTGCGCCTGCGCAGCCTGTCGTACCGGCTGCTGATCAACCGCGAGCCGGCCACCCAGCAGGAGACCCTGCGCCTGCTCGACGAGCGCAATACCCAGATCGACCAGGCCAAGCGCGCGTACGAGCCGCTGATCAGCGCGGCCGACGAGCAAGCCGCCTACGATCAGTACGTGCAACTGCTCGGCCAGTACCGCCAGCTCGAGTCGCGCATGCGCACCCTGAGCCAGACCAACCGCCTGGAGGAGCTCGGCGACCTGCTCAACCGTGACCTGCTGGCCAACTCCGAGCAGATCAACAAGGTCATGGAGAACCTGGTACGGATCAACACCGAGCAGACCCGCCAGACCAACCAGACCGCCGCCAGCCAGTACTCGAGCGCCTTTACCCTGGTGATCGGCCTGTTGATCGCCGCCACCGCACTGACCTTGCTCTGCGCCCTGCTGCTGACCCGCAGCATCGTCAAACCGATCGACGACGCGCTGCAGGCTGCCGAGCGCGTGGCCGACGGCGACCTGACCCAGGTCATTCGTGCCGAGGGCACCGACGAAGCCGCACGCCTGCTGCGGGCCATGGGGCGCATGCAGGACAAACTGCGCGACACCCTGCACCTGATCGCCGGCTCCGCCACTCAGCTGGCCTCGGCCGCCGAAGAGCTCAACAGTGTCACCGACGAGAGCGCGCGTGGCCTGCAGCAGCAGAACAATGAAATCGAACAGGCGGCCACCGCCGTCACCGAAATGACCAGCGCCGTGGAAGAAGTCGCACGCAACGCCGTGAGCACCTCCGAGGCCTCCGCCGAAGCCAGCCGTTCGGCCGGTGATGGGCGTGACCTGGTGATGGAGACCGTCGGTGCCATCGAACGCATGAGCGGTGATGTGCAGGCCACCGGCAAGCTGATCACCCACCTGGCGGAGCAGTCGCGCGATATCGGCAAGGTACTCGATGTGATCCGCGGCCTGGCCGACCAGACCAACCTGCTGGCGCTGAACGCCGCGATCGAAGCCGCGCGTGCCGGTGAGGCTGGCCGTGGTTTTGCCGTGGTGGCGGATGAGGTACGTGCACTGGCTCACCGCACCCAGCAGTCGACCAGCGAGATCGAGCGGATGATCGGCACCATCCAGGGTGGTACCGAAGAGGCGGTGGACTCGATGCGTACCAGCACCGAGCGCGCCGAATCGACCCTGAACATCGCCCGCGGCGCGGGCCTGGCGCTGGACACCATCGCCGGTGCGGTGGCGCAGATCAACGAGCGTAACCTGGTGATCGCCAGTGCGGCCGAAGAGCAGGCGCAGGTGGCGCGGGAAGTGGACCGCAACCTGGTCAACATCAATGACCTGTCGGTGCAGAGCGCAACCGGCGCCCACCAGACCAGCGCGGCCAGTGCCGAGCTGTCGCGCCTGGCGGTGGATTTGAACGGTTTGGTGGCGCGCTTCCGTACCTGAGACAGCAGCTGCAAGCCATGAGCTTCAAGCTACAAGAAACAGCAGATCGGCGTACAACCGGCTGTTACTTGCGGCTTGAAGCTCAACGCTTGAAGCTCAATATTCGATCCGCACATCCCCTTTCGGCACGCTGCAGCACGACAGGATGTAGCCCTCGGCCTCGTCGTCCTCGGTAATCCCGCCGTTGTGCTCCATCTCCACCTCGCCGCCCAGCTTGAGCACCTTGCAGGTCCCGCAGATGCCCATCCCGCAGGCCTTGGGAATCATCAGCCCGACTTTGGCCGCCGCCGCATGCACGGTCTCGCCCGGGGCCACGCGAATGCTCTTGTCGCTGCCGACGAACTCCACCAGGTTCAGATCCGACAGGTCCACTTCCGGCGCATCCGCCGCCTGCTCGGCATGCTCCACCGCATCCGCCTTGGCCTCGGCCGGCGTCGCGCCAAACGACTCCTCGTGGTAGTTCTTCATGTCGAAGCCGACCGCTTCGAGCATGCGCTTGACCGCGCTCATGTAGGGCGTCGGCCCGCAGCAGAACACCGTGCGCTCCATGTAGTCCGGCGCTATCAGCTCCATCAGGCGCTGGTTCAGGTAGCCGCGATACCCGGCCCACGGCTCGCCCAGCCCGTGCTTCTCGCAAATGATATGCAGGCTGAAGTTGGGGATCCGCGAGGCCATCTGCTCCAGCTCGCGGTGGAAGATGATGTCTTTCGGTGAACGCGCGCTGTGCACGAAGACCATGTCGACATTGGCGTTGGTGTCATAGAACCAACGGGCCATCGACATCACCGGAGTGATCCCCACACCGCCGCTCAGGTAGAGCACCTTGGGCGCCGGGAAATCGATGGCATTGAACAGCCCCACCGGCCCGTGCACCGGCAGCTCGGCCCCTTCGTGCATGGTGTCGTGCAGGTGGTTGGAGACATGCCCGCCCGGCACCCGCTTGACGGTGATGGAGAAGCTGTACGGCACCGACGGCGAGCTGGAGATGGTGTACGAGCGCATCACCTGCTTGCCGTCGATCTCAAGCTCCAGGGTGACGAACTGGCCCGGCTTGAAGAAGAACATGATCGGCTGGTCGGCCATGAAGCAGAAGGTGCGTACATCCCAGGTTTCCTGGATGACCTTGACGCAGCGCACGATGTGGCGGCCATTGGCCCAGGTCTGGGTGCTGACCGGGTTGAGGAAGGTATCGGACATGTTCTTCTCCAGCGGCCGACTACCGGCCTTTTATGGC
Source organism: Pseudomonas reidholzensis (assembly GCF_900536025.1). Taxonomy (GTDB): domain Bacteria; phylum Pseudomonadota; class Gammaproteobacteria; order Pseudomonadales; family Pseudomonadaceae; genus Aquipseudomonas; species Aquipseudomonas reidholzensis. Next base: position 499,597 of record NZ_UNOZ01000002.1, on the reverse strand, counting down.
TCCGATAATGCTCAAGCGCGGGGGCTGGCACTTTCCTGCCAGCGACATCGGCGTGCTTATCGCGACCAGCCCCGCTGGACAAGGGCTGGCGCGTCGGAATTCGATTCGGCCATGTCGCCCATGGATACGGATCGAGGCGCGGGTAATCGCACACTCCACGGCAAATGGACCTGATGTTTTTTGCACGTGCCTTGCGCCAACCACAATAACGATTAGCCACCTTTCGCCGGCCCTTATCGGCCATGAGGATAAAACGATGGACGTCACCGCAACCCTGAGCCTGGGCGATCCACTGGAAGCTGCACGCAAGGCCACCGCCGAGATGCTGCAGACCCGCGAGCGCACCTACTCGCTGCCCCAGCCGTTCTACACCGACGAGCGTCTGTTCCAGATCGACATGCAGGAGATCTTCCACAAGGAGTGGCTGATCGCCGGCATGACCAGCGAGATCCCGGCCAAGGGCAACTTCATCACCCTGCAGATCGGCAAGAACCCGATCATCGTCATCCGTGGCGCCGAAGGCAAGGTGCATGCCTTCCACAACGTCTGCCGCCACCGCGGCTCGCGCCTGTGCACCAGCGACAAGGGCAAGGTGGCCAAGCTGGTCTGCCATTACCACCAGTGGACCTACGAGCTGGACGGCCGCCTGCTGTTCGCCGGCACCGAGATGGGCGCCGACTTCGACATGAAGGAGTACGGCCTCAAGCCTGTGAACGTGAAGGTCGCAGGTGGCTACATCTTCATCAGCCTGGCGGAAAACCCGCCCGCCATCGACGAGTTCCTGGCCACGCTGGACCATTACATGGAACCGTACGACATGGAGAACACCAAGATCGCGGTGCAGACCCAGTTGCTGGAAAAGGCCAACTGGAAGCTGGTGCTGGAAAACAACCGCGAGTGCTACCACTGCAGCGGCTCGCACCCTGAGCTGCTGAAGACCCTGCTCGAGTGGGACGACACCGAAGACCCACGCGCCGACCAGGCCTTCAAGGACCACGTGGCCGCCTCGGCCGCCGCCTGGGACGCCGAAAAGATCCCCTACCTGCACAAGAGCCACGGCCTGCGTAACCGCATCGTGCGCATGCCGCTGCTCAAGGGCACCGTGTCGATGACCATGGACGGCAAGCAGGCGTGCAAGAAGCTGATGGGGCGGATCAAGAACCCCGACCTCGGCTCGATGCGCATCCTGCACCTGCCGCACTCGTGGAACCACTGCATGGGCGATCACATGATCGTCTTCACCGTGTGGCCGATCAGCGCCCAGGAGACCCTGGTCACCACCAAGTGGCTGGTGCACAAGGACGCGGTCGAAGGCGTCGATTACGACCCTGAGCAGATGCGCAAGGTGTGGGACGCGACCAACGACCAGGACCGCCGCCTGGCGGAAGAGAACCAGCGCGGGATCAACTCCACGGCGTACCAGCCTGGGCCGTATTCGAAGACCTATGAGTTTGGCGTGGTGAACTTCATCGACTGGTACAGCCAGCGGGTGCTGGAGAACCTCGGGGCGGAGCCGGCGCCTTACCTGAAGGAAGTGAAGGCGCAGTAACGCGCGTTCTGCAGGCCGACAGCGGCGCCCGCCGCTGTTTGGCTATCCTGGCGACCTGATGGATTTCGCCGAGGCCCGAGGGTCAAGGTTGATTCCCGGCGGAGGGTTGCTTGAGGTTCGAGCGGAGGCAGGAATCGTCTGATGGCGCTCCCCCCTTATGATGGGATATCGCTCCCAAGGCTTGGCGCCACGCAATCGCCAAGCATCGATCGCCATAGGGCCCATCGATAACAATCCCAGGCCAAAAAGCGCCCACGATTGCCATTCCTCTCCCGGTTTCGCGATTCGCGCGACACCCAAGACCAGCCCGGCCGTGCCCGCCACAAAACTCACACCCGCAAGCGCTGCATCCAATTTGCGCGGCAAAGGCACTGAGGCTTCGGCCGATGCAGGCGTAAAGCCCTCGATGCGAGCCTTGTAGGTTTTCGTCACTTTGTACATCGAGCGTATTTTCAGGCCGGAGGAGAACATGCCGAACAGGCTGGTCGCCACGGCCAGCGCAGGTAACAACCACTCAGGTTCGTGCCCGCTAGGGTCGCGACGGTTAATCGGATCACCGACGCAGTACGCATAGCTGTTGAGCCCCCCCTTGTCGAATGGGCTCAGGCGATCTGGCGCGTTGAATCGCTGCAGATGCGGATTGTAGGCACGGTAGCCATTGCCCAAGTGATGGTGCCCGGTGAGCGGGTCTGGAGGATGTCCGGCATATCCCAGGGCAGGCCCTGCCGTGGCAGAGGGCGCGCCATAAGGCGAATAGGCGCGCGCGGCAAACCCACTCCCACACAAGGTCGATTGCTGTCGGTCGGTGCCCAGCAGATAGGTAGCACTCATAGTTAGTGTCCTTGGGGAAATACCGAGTCACGCTAGCAACCGTGACGGCCAGTCAAAACTGGCAAAAATACTAGGTACAGAACCGGCTTTTTTCTATTTATCCACAGGATATGAAGCAGTTATGTGGACAGCGCTCAAACCGAGGAACAGCAAAGCCCGGACACCCACCTGTACAAATATTGACCAAAACCCTACAACCCTTTGGAACTGTGGCCTACAGCGATGCCCGAACATCTTGTCCACAGAGACACCAACAGACTTTGTGTGCAACATCCGCAGGGGCAGAAAAATCGCTGTGGATAAACCTCACAAGCCTTTATTTATAGTGGCTCCGGTAGCTTTCGAGAGGTTTCGATCAGTTTTTGATCAATCCACTGTAGGCCTTGTCAGCCGTGCCCTGTAGACGATGCCCAACAGATTATCCACAGACCCGCCAACAGCGATTGTGGGAAACTTCACCAGACCGCCTCGGGTTGTAAATAAAAAAGCCATGAAAATCCGTTGCTTAACTTGATCGTTTTTTGACCATAACCCTGAAGGCCCTGACCCTGTTGGGCTACAGCAATGCGCAAACACTTTATCCACAGAGTGGCGAACAGAGATTGGGGGTAAGCGCGGTGAGCTGCCGAGACCTGGCATTTTTGCCAGTTTCGGCCGCCTGAGAGGTGTGCTGAAGTAACAGCCCCACCTTGCCGCAAGGCGATTTCATGCACAGGCGTGTCACGGGTACCGTCAAATGGTTTTACGCGCCCAACGGCGTGGGGATGATCAGCGCCGATGATGGCAGTGGTGACTACTTCGTCTCGCGTAACGCGATCCTGGTGCTGGGCACTGTCACCTTGCTGGAAGGGCAACGCGTGACGTTCGATCCACAGCTGGAGGGGTTGACCCTGGTGGCGTTCAACGTGGGCCTGGCGCTGGGTTGAGGGCCGCCTGGCGGCCCCGGTGCGCTGCACGGCTAGCGCAACACGCCCTCCTCCACCAGCAGCTTGAGGATCGCCTCGGCGCCCTCCTGTGGCGACACATCCTTGAGCACCTTGCCGCCGCCACCGCTGGCCTTGGCCGTGGCGGCCTTCATCCGGTCGGCGCCGCTCTTGGCCTTGATCACCTTGAGCCGCTTGGGCCGAGGCCGCGCCGGTTGCAGCTCGGCATCGGCGAACAGCGCATCGTCCACCACCTCGACATCGCGTGCCGCCAACACCCCGCGACGTGCCGGGCCAAACGCGCTCTGGCGGGGCTTGGGCGCGGCGTTATCCACAGTGGCCAACAACGGCAGACGCACCTTCAAGCGCCGCCGCTGACCGCGTGGCAGCGCCTGCAGGACCTGGGCGGTGCCATTCTCGATGGACTCGACCTCAGCCAGGCCGACGATCAACGGCCAGCCGAGCTTCTCGGCCAGCAAGAACGGCAACATGCCCGAGCCTTCGCCGGTCTCGGCCTGGCTGCCGGTCAACACCAGCTGGGCGCCGGCATCACGCAGGTAATCCCCCAGCACCCCGAGCACATCGGCGCCCGCGGGCTGTTCCAGCACATCCAGGTGGTCCAGGCCCATCCCTAAGTAGGCGCGCAACGCCTCCTCAGCCGGGTCGCCGGCATGCACCACCTGCAAGTTATCCCCAGCCAGCTGCAAGCCCAGCTCCACCGCGCGGGCGTCCTGCTCGGCGCGCCGGGTGCGGCCGGAGGTCGGGTGGGCGCCGATCGAGACCAGGCTGATCACTTTGGTAGTCATGCTCGTGTCCTTATGCCGCGTCGCGCTGGGCGCCGCTGCGGTAGTTGTGCACCGCCTCGATCAGCGCCTCAAGGATGGCCGCGCTGTCGCCAATCACCGACAGGTCGGCCCGTTTGATCATGTCGCAGCCAGGGTCCATGTTCACCGCCACCACCTTGTCGCAGGCACCGATGCCCTGCAGGTGCTGGATCGCCCCGGAGATACCCACCGCCACATAGACCCGTGCCGTGACCCACGTACCGGTGGCGCCAACCTGGCGGGTGCGCGGCATGAAGCCGTCGTCCACCGCCACCCGCGAGGCACCCTCGGTGGCGCCCAGCGCGGCCGTGGCCCTGTGGAAAAGCTCCCAGTCCTTGACGCCGTTGCCGCCCGAGATGATGAACTCGGACTCGGCCATGGCAATCGCCGCCGGGTCCACCGCCACCGGGCCAAGGTCTTCGATACGCGACAGGCTGCGCGCGACGCTTGTGGATAACTCCACCGGCAGGACCTCGTGGCGGGTGTCGCTGACCGGCTCGGCACATTCCGCGGCGGCCAGGATCAGCCGCGCCATGCCGCGCTGCAGGTCTTGCTGACCGGCACCGGCGCGGCCTATACAAACGCCGTCCTTGACCTGCCAGACGCGCGTCGCCGGGCGCTCGCCCAGTGCTGCGCCGAGCCGCCGGCCGAGTTCGCCGCCGCCGGTGCGGCTGTCGGGCAACAGCCAGTGACGTGGGCTGAACTGGTTATCCACAGCGCGCAGGCCCTGCACCAGTTGCTCCGGCGCGTAACCCTGGTACTGCTCGCCATCGATGACCAGCAGGCGGTCGACGCCGGCTGTGGAAAACTTGCTTTCCTTGTGCTCACCAAAGACGATCGCCAGCACCGCACCGTCGCTGCCGGCCAGGCTGTGGGCCAGGCCGAGCAGGTCGCGGTCATGGCTGCCCAGGCGGCCACCGACCATGTCCGGTACCACGGCAATGTAGAACGCCGGTTCAGGCACCTGATGCAGCGGCAGCTGCACTTCGGCGGCGGCACTGCGCCGGCCACCGACAGCGGTGCCCTGCTGGGCGCCGCTGCGGTCGATGCGCTTGAGACCGCTCGGGCCGATGAAGCCCGCGGCAATCGCGTGCGGGTTCTTGCGGATCAAGCCGTTAGGGCCCATCCAATTCGTCTGTTGCGTCTGCATCGCTACATGCAGCGGGTGCAGACGGTTACGGGCGATCCACTCGGCGCGTGGGTCGCGGCGGATGATGTCGCTCATCAGTGCACCTCCGCAGGTTCACGTTTGACCACTGGCGGCTTTGCGGCGGCCGCGGCGTCCTCTTCGATCAGCACATCGGCGACCAGCTCGGCCAGGTCCTTGATCTGTGGACGCGGTTCGACCACCCCTTCGAGCATCGCCGTGCACTGCGGGCAACCCACGGCGACCAGCTCGGCCTCGGTTTCGCGGATGTCGTCCATGCGCATGTCGGGGATCCGTTGCTTGCCGGGGATGTCGGTGATCGGCGCACCGCCGCCACCGCCGCAGCAGCGCGAACGGAAGCCCGAGCGTTGCATCTCTTTGACCTCGATGCCCAACGCACGGAGGACTTCACGCGGCGCTTCGTACTCGCCGTTGTAGCGGCCCAGGTAGCACGGGTCGTGATAGGTCACGCTGCCGCCCTTGTGCTGGCCGAGGTTGAGTTTTTTAGCGGCGATCAGTTCGGCCATGTAAGTGCTGTGGTGCTGCACTTCATAGTGGCCGCCGAGCGCGCCGTATTCGTTCTTCAGCACATGGAAGCTGTGCGGGTCACAGGTGACGATGCGCTGGAAGCGGTACTTGGCCAGGGTCTGGATATTGCGCTTGGCCAGCACCTGGAAGGTCGCTTCGTCGCCCAGGCGACGGGCCACGTCGCCGCTGTCGCGCTCTTCCAGGCCGAGCACGGCAAAGTCCACGCCGGAGGCCTTGAGCACTTTGACGAAGGCGCGCAGGGTGCGCTGGTTGCGCATGTCGAAGGCGCCATCACCGACCCAGAACAGCACCTCGGTGCTCTTCACGTCTTCCAGCAACTGCATGTTCAGGTCGGCCGCCCAGTTCATCCGCCCGCCCGGGTTGAAGCCGCCGGGGTTGTCGGTGGCGATCAGGTTGTCCAGCACCTCGGCGCCTTTGTTCGGCGTCGCGCCTTTTTCCAGGGTGAGGTGGCGGCGCATGTCGACGATCGCATCGACGTGCTCGATCATCATCGGGCACTCCTCGACGCAGGCGCGGCAGGTGGTGCACGACCAGAGGGTGTCGGCGTCGACCAGGCCATTGACGATCGGCTGGTGCGGATGGCCGCCATGCTCGCCGATCGGCTTGCCCGGATACGGGCTGCCGGCGAACTGGGCGTCGGTACCACCGGCCAGGCCGATGACCATGTCCTGGATGAGTTTTTTCGGGTTCAGCGGCTGGCCGGCGGCAAACGCCGGGCACATCGCTTCACATTTGCCGCACTGCACGCAGGCGTCGAAGCCGAGCAGCTGGTTCCAGGTGAAGTCGACCGGTTTGGCCACGCCCAGCGGCGCGTTCGGGTCTTCCAGGTCGAGCGGCTTGAGGCCGGTCGAGCGGCCGCCGCCGAAGCGCTCGGCGCGGCGGTGCCAGGCCAGGTGCAGGGCACCGGCGAAGGCATGCTTCATCGGCCCGCCCCAGGTCATGCCGAAGAACAGCTCGGACACGCCCCACAGCACGCCGAGGCCGAGCACGGCGACCATCACCCAGCCGCCGGTGTTGGCCGGCAGGATGCCGGCCACCGGCAAGGTGGCGATGAAGAAGCTCGCGGCGAACATCAGCAGGCTTTTCGGCAGGCGCATCCACGGGCCTTTGGACAGGCGCGCGGGGGGGTTGAGGCGGCGCTTGAAGACGAACAGCGCACCGCTGAACATGATCACCGTGGCGACCAGCAGCGCATAGCCGAGGATCTGGCTGTGCAGGCCGAAGCCGTGCACCAGGATCGCCAGCGCCGCCGACAGAACGAAGCCGCCTGCGGTCGCCACGTGGGTCCTGGACATGTACTTGTCGCGCTCGACCACGTGGTGCAAGTCGACCAGGTAGCGTCGCGGCATGGCCAGCAGCCCGCCGATCAGGTCGACCTTGGACGCCCGGCCACGGCGCCACATGCGCACCCGGCGCACGGCGCCGAGCACTGCCAGGGCCAGGGCGGTGAACAGCAGGATGGGTAAAAGGGTGTTCAACATGGGAGGCTCCCACAACAGCTGGATTCTTGCGTCGTCCTAGCGCCTGGATTGGCCCCATGTGGGAGCGGGTTTACCCGCGAATGCGTCAGATCAGACACCCATGTTGCTTGTGCTGACGCTTTCGCGGGTAAACCCGCTCCCACAGGGTCCGCGCTCAGTGGCGACGACTGTTAACGATCAGAAGTCCTTGCACAGGCGCAGGGCGTCGTAGATCGCCGCATGCACGTTGCGCTGGGCCACGCAGTCGCCGATGCGGTACAGCAGGTAACCTTCGCCCGGCTGGCTGAGGATCGGCTGCGGCTTGATCGCGAACAGCGCCTCGACGTCGATCTGGCCCTTGTTCCGTGAACCGTCCTTGAGCGCGTAGTACAGCGCCTCGTCAGGCCGCACGCCGTTCTCCACCACCACCTGGTCGACCACCCGCTCCTCTTTCGCGCCGGTGTATTCGTTCTCCAGCACCGCCACCAGCTTGTCGCCTTCGCGGTAGACCTTTTCCAGCATCATGTCGCCGGTCATGATCACTTCTTTGGGGTACATGCTGCGGTAGTAGGTCGGGAAGGTCGTGCCGCCCATTGCCACGCCCGGCTTGATGTCGTCGGTGACGATCTCGACCTGGCTGCCCTTGTCGGCAATGAAGTCGGCAGTGGACATGCCGGTGAATTCGCAGATGGTGTCGTACACCAGTACGTTCTTGCCCGGCGCGACCTTGCCGTCGAGCACGTCCCAGCTGCTCACCACCAGCCCTTCGGCGGCGCCCCAGTGCTCGTTCTGCTCGACGAACGGATGACCGCCCACCGCCAGCACGATGACGTCCGGGCGCAGGTCCTGGATGGCGTCCACACTGGCCGCGGTGCCCAGGCGCAGGTCGACTTTCAGGCGCGCCAGTTCCAGCTGGTACCAGCGGGTGATGCCGGCGATCTGATCACGCTGCGGCGCCTTGGCGGCAATGGTGATCTGCCCGCCGATCTGGTCTTTCTTCTCGAACAGGGTCACGTCGTGGCCACGTTCGGCGGCCACACGGGCGGCTTCCATACCGGCAGGGCCGGCGCCAACCACCACCACCTTGCGTTTGACGCCGGTGGTCTTCTCGATGATGTGCGGCACGCCCAGGTATTCACGGGAGGTCGCGGCGTTCTGGATGCACAGCACGTCCAGGCCCTGGTACTGGCGGTCGATGCAGTAGTTGGCACCGACGCACTGCTTGATCTGGTCGATCTGGCCCATCTTGATCTTGGCGATCAGGTGCGGGTCGGCCATGTGCGCACGGGTCATGCCGACCATGTCGACATAGCCGCCCTCGAGGATGCGCTGGGCCTGGTTCGGGTCCTTGATGTTCTGCGCGTGCAGCACCGGGACCTTGACCACTTCCTTGATGCCGGCCGCCAGGTGCAGGAACGGCTCCGGCGGGTAGCTCATGTTGGGGATGACGTTGGCCAGGGTGTTGTGGGTGTCGCATCCCGAGCCGACCACGCCGAAGAAGTCGAGCATGCCGGTGGCGTCGTAGTACGCGGCGATCTGCTTCATGTCTTCGTGGCTGAGGCCATCGGGGTGGAACTCGTCACCACAGATACGCATGCCCACGCAGAAGTCGTCGCCGACTTCGGCGCGCACCGCCTTGAGCACTTCCATGCCGAACTTCATGCGGCCTTCGAAACTGCCGCCCCATTCGTCGGTACGCTTGTTGACCCGCGGGCTCCAGAACTGGTCGATCATGTGCTGGTGCACCGCCGACAGCTCGACGCCGTCCAGGCCACCTTCCTTGGCACGCCGCGCAGCCTGCGCGTAGTTGCCGATCACGCGCCAGATCTCTTCCACCTCGATGGTCTTGCAGGTGGCGCGGTGCACCGGTTCGCGGATGCCCGACGGCGACATCAGGGTCGGCCAGTTGAAGCCGTCCCAGCGCGAGCGACGGCCCATGTGGGTAATCTGGATCATGATCTTGGCGCCATGCTTGTGCATGGCGTCGGCGAGGTTCTGGAAGTGCGGGATGATCCGGTCGGTCGACAGGTTGACCGAAGCCCACCATTCCTGCGGGCTGTCGATGGCGACCACCGACGAACCGCCGCAGATGGCCAGGCCGATGCCGCCCTTGGCCTTCTCTTCGTAGTACTTGACGTAGCGGTCGGTGGTCATGCCGCCGTCGGTGGCATACACCTCGGCGTGCGCAGTGCTGAGCACACGGTTGCGGATGGTCAGTTTGCCGATCTGGATCGGCTGGAACATTGCTTCGAAGGCCATGACGCTATCTCCGGCTTACAACGGCTTTGTAACGAACAGGCCATCTTCGTGGCCTTCTTCCGACCCGCCATAGACCTGCTCGGCCACGGTGCGGATCTTGCTGCCGCGGGCAGCGAGAATCTGGTCCATTGCGCCGGCGAACCAGCCAGTGAACATGTAGTCGACCTTGCGCCCGACCTTGCCGTACACGTAGACGAAGGCCGAGTGCTTGAGCTTGACGCTGCAGGTGCCTTTATCGAGGTCGATGGCCTCGATCTCGAACAGGCCCCAACCGCGCTGGGACAGACGCTTCATGTAGTGCTCGAACACCGCTACGCCTTCCAGGCCATGGCACTCGGCTTCTTTTTCACACCAGTGCCAGGCGGACTTGTAGCCGGCCTTGTAGAGGATCTCGGCATAGGCGTCGGCGCCCAGCACTTCCTCGATGCCGATGTGGTTGTTGACGAAGAAATGCCGCGGTACATACAGCATCGGCAGGGCGTCGGAGGTCCAGACACCGGTCTCGCTGTCGACTTCGATAGGCAATTGCGGGGCGGTCTTGGCCATGGAAACTTAACTCCAGAATTTTTTGGGTGTGATGGCCCGGGCGTCTGGCCCGGGCGGACAGGCTTGGAGTGCGGCTTACTCGCCCCACACATCCTTGAGGACATTGACCCAGTTCTCGCCCATGATCTTGCGCACCACGCGTTCGCTGTGGCCGCGCTTGAGCAAGGTTTCGGTGAGGTTGGGGAACTCGCCGACGGTACGGATACCCAGCGGGTTGATGATCTTGCCGAAGCTGGTCAGGCGGCGGGCGTAGCCCTTGTCGTGGGTCAGGTATTCGAAGAAGTCCTGGCCGTGACCCTGGGTGAAGTCGGTACCGATACCGATGGCGTCTTCACCGACGATGTTCATGGTGTACTCGATGGCTTCGGCGTAGTCGTCGATGGTCGAGTCGATGCCCTTGGCCAGGAACGGCGCGAACATGGTCACGCCGACGAAACCGCCGTGGTCGGCGATGAACTTCAGCTCCGCGTCGGACTTGTTGCGTGGGTGTTCTTTCAGGCCGGACGGCAGGCAATGCGAGTAGCAGACCGGCTTTTTCGATTCGAGGATGACTTCTTCGGAGGTTTTCGAGCCGACGTGGGACAGGTCGCACATGATGCCGACGCGGTTCATCTCGGCGACGATCTCGCGGCCGAAGCCCGACAGGCCGCCATCACGCTCGTAGCAGCCGGTGCCGACCAGGTTCTGGGTGTTGTAGCACATCTGCACGATGCCGACGCCGAGCTGCTTGAACACGTCGACGTAGGCGATCTGGTCTTCGAAGGCGTGGGCGTTCTGGAAGCCGAAGAGGATGCCTGTCTTGCCCAACTCCTTGGCCTTGCGGATGTCGGCGGTGGTGCGCACCGGCATCACCAGGTCGCTGTTGTCGCGGATCAGCTTCTGGCTGGCGGCGATCTGGTCGACCGTGGCCTTGAACCCTTCCCACACCGACACCGTGCAGTTGGCCGCGGTGAGCCCGCCTTTGCGCATGTCTTCGAACAGCTCGCGGTTCCACTTGGCGATGATCAGGCCATCGATGACGATGCTGTCGGCGTGTAATTCGGCTGGGCTCATCAGGCTGTCCCCTTTTTATCGAGTTGGGTTGCGCCGAACATTGTGCCGGCGCTTTGGGGCCAGCATATGCCTGCGCGACCGGGGAGCCGGATGCAAAAACGACAGGGGGTTTGCCGAAAGCGTCAATCCACGACAAGTGCCCTGAACCGCGGCCTGTGGTGTTGAGAGCGACTCTCGATAAGCCTGTCGGAAGGGTCGTACATGAACATTTCGTCAGGGAGCTATCGTCGGCGGCTGGGCTGAGCGAGAATCAGCCGGATTAGTCAGCCGGTCGAGGAGAACACCGATGAAATCAATGGCATGCCTGGTGTTGCTGGCCGTCGCGCTGGGCGCCCACGCCGGCGAGGAAGACAGCACCCCGTGCGATAACGTCGACAGCGACCAGCAAGGGTATGCGTGTGCGCTGTATAACAAGCAGACCGCCGAACGTGAGCTGAAAGCGGCGTTCGATGACCTGATCCAGCGGATTCGCGACCAGTACCCGGACGAAGGCGACAAGGTCGAGGCGCTGAGCGGGCGTTTGCAAGCCGCCGAGACGCTGTGGACGCAAGTGCGGGATGCCGACTGCAAGGTCGAGACCTTGGCCGAGAAGCCCGGCAGCAAGGCCTTTGAAGCGGCGTGGAACACCTGTGTGGCGCAGCGCAGCGATGATCGCTCGGAGTACCTGCAGTCTATCGGCCAGCAGTAAGACTGCCGGGGCCGCTACGCGACCCATTCGCGACACAAGGCCGCTCCCACAGGGACCGCGCTCGCCACGAGCCAGGCGCCGACTCTGTGGGAGCGGCCTTGTGTCGCGAAAGGGCTGCGCAGCAGCCCCAAAATCAGCACAGCCGACACCCCTTTTCATGACACCCCGCTGGCCTGCCGATCCTTGCGCGGGCAGCAGGCGAACCGCGCCCGGTAACAACGGGTGAAATACGACGCCGACTCGAACCCGCAGGCAATGCTCACCTCCAGCACACTCATGTCGGTCTGGCGCAACAACTGCCGCGCCTTGTCTACCCTCAGCCTCAGGTAGAACCCACTCGGCGTGTCCGCCAGGTGCAGGCGGAACAACCGCTCCAGCTGGCGCCGGGTCACCTGCACGGCATCCGCCAGCACCTGGGTGTTCAGCGGCTGCTCGGTGTTGCGCTCCATCTCGCCGATCACCTTCACCAGCTTCTTGTTGCTGATGCCATAGCGCGAGGCGATCTGCATGCGCTGGTGATCCTGCCGCGGGCGGATCCTGCCCAGCACAAACTGCTCCGACACCTGCACCGCCAACTCGCTGCCATGGGCCTGGGCGATCAGGTCGAGCATCAGGTCGATTGATGCAGTCCCGCCCGCGCAGGTAATCCGCCGGCGGTCGATCTCGAACAGCTCCTGGGTCGCCTGCAACCTGGGATAACGCTCCTTGAACGCCTCGAGCGCCTCCCAGTGCAAGGTCGCCCGGTGCCCATCGAGCAAGCCGGCCTCGGCCAGCAACATAGCGCCGGTATCGATGCCGCCGAGGATCACCCCCTCATGGTCGAACCGCCGCAACGCCTGTTGCAGTAGCGGGCCGAAATGCGCCAGCGGCTCGAAGCCTGCGACCACCAGCAACATCCGACCCGCGGCCTCGAGCGCCAGCGCACCGTCGGCGTTCACCGACATGCCATTGCTCGCCTGCACCGCGCCCCCGTCCAGGCTCAGCACCCGCCAGCGGTACAGCTGACCGCGAAAACGGTTGGCCACCCGCAGCGGCTCCAGGGCACTGATAAAGCCCATCGCCGAGAACCCCGGCAACAGCAGGAAGTGAATGGTGTCCGCCATCGAATGCTCCACAGGAGAGGTGGTCGCTTGGGTGCAAGTGTTGGTCGCCAGCGTGCGATTTTCCACCCGGCCAGCGGCGTAGTTTAAGCACACGGTCCGCAGAGGCCGCCAACCATAACAAGATGCACTGCCGATGGAGAGCCACCATGCACCGCTTGATCCGCCGCAGCCTGTTATCCCTTGCTTTGAGCACCACCCTGGCAGCCCCGGCATTCGCCGCCGAGCCCGCCGCCTGCAAGAACGTGCGCCTGGGCGTGGTCAACTGGACCGACGTCATCGCCACCAGCGCCATGGCCCAGGTGCTGCTCGACGGCCTGGGCTACCAGACCAAACAGACCAGCGCCTCGCAGCAGATCATCTTCGCCGGCATCCGCGACCAGCGCCTGGACATGTTCCTGGGCTACTGGAACCCGATCATGAACCAGACCATCACCCCGTTCATCGACGCCAAGCAGGTCAAGGTGCTCGCCGAGCCCAGCCTGAGCGATGCGCGGGCGACCTTGGCGGTGCCCAAATACCTCGCCGACAAAGGCCTGAAAACCTTTGCCGATATCCACAAGTTCGAGAAAGAGCTGGGCGGCAAGATCTACGGCATCGAGCCAGGCTCGGGCGCCAACACCCAGATCAAGGCAATGATCGCCAAGAACCAGTTTGGCCTGGGCAAATTCCAGCTGGTCGAGTCGAGCGAAGCCGGCATGCTCGCCGCGGTCGACCGTGCGGTGCGGCGCAAGGAGGCGGTGGTGTTCTTCGGCTGGGCGCCGCACCCGATGAACGTCAATGTCGACATGGCGTACCTGGGCGAGAGCGAAGGTGCCCTCGGCCCGGACGAAGGCCGCGCCACGGTGTGGACGGTGACCGCGCCAGACTATGCCGAGCGCTGCCCCAACGCCAGCCGCCTGCTGGCCAACCTGAGCTTCAGCGCCGAGGACGAGAGCCGCATGATGCAGCCGCTGCTCGACCACAAGGACGCGCTGGAGTCGGCCCGCCAGTGGCTCAAGGACCATCCCGAAGACAAGGCCCGCTGGCTCGAAGGCGTCACCACCTTCGACGGCAAGCCTGCCGCTGACAACCTCAAGCTCACTGCCAACTGACAGATCGCTTTCGCGGGTAAACCCGCTCCCACAGGGTTCGTGCGCACCCTGGTTCAGTGGAAATCCTGTGGGAGCGGGTTTACCCGCGAAAAGAACACCACCGACCTCCCAGACACACCGCCAAGGATTCGTGCCATGAACCACGACGTCATCATCACCTGCGCCCTCACCGGCGCCGGCGACACGGTCGCCAAGAGCCACCTGGTCCCCGTCACCCCACAACAGATCGCCGCCGCCGCCGTCGAAGCCGCCAAGGCCGGCGCCACCGTGGTCCACTGCCACGTCCGCGACCCACAAACCGGCCGCTTCAGCCGCGACGTCAGCCTCTACCGCGAAGTCATGGAGCGCATCCGCGAAGCCGACGTCGACATCATCGTCAACCTCACTGCCGGGATGGGCGGCGACCTCGAGATCGGCCCCGGTGAAACGCCCATGGAGTTCGGCCCCGGCACCGACCTGATCGGCCCGCTGGAGCGCCTGGCCCACGTCGAGGCGCTGCTCCCGGAAATCTGCACCCTGGACTGCGGCACGCTCAACTTCGGCGACGGCAACGCCATCTACGTCTCTACTCCCGCACAACTGCGCGCCGGCGCTAAGCGCATCACCGAGCTGGGGGTCAAAGCCGAGCTGGAGATCTTCGACACCGGCCACCTCTGGTTCGCCAAGCAGATGATCAAGGAAGGCCTGCTCGACGACCCGCTGTTCCAACTGTGCCTGGGCATCCCATGGGGCGCCCCGGCCGACACCGGCACCATGAAAGCCATGGTCGACAACTTGCCACCCACCGCCACCTGGGCCGGCTTCGGCATCGGCCGCATGCAGATGCCGATGGCCGCCCAGGCGGTGCTGCTCGGCGGCAACGTGCGGGTCGGCCTGGAAGACAACCTGTACCTGGACAAAGGCGTGCTGGCCAGCAACGGCCAACTGGTCGAGCGCGCGGTGGAGATCGTCACCCGCCTCGGAGCCCGCGTACTGACCCCGGCCGAGGGCCGGGCAAAAATGAACCTCAAGCGCCGCTGAACCTTCAGGAGATCGACATGCCCTTCATCACCGAGATCAAGACCTTCGCCGCGCTTGGCAGTGGCGTCATCGGCAGCGGCTGGGTCGCCCGCGCCCTCGCCCACGGCCTGGACGTGATCGCCTGGGACCCGGCCCCCGGCGCCGAAGCCGCGCTGCGCCAGCGCATCGCCAATGCCTGGCCGGCGCTCGAGCAACAAGGCCTGGCGCCCGGCGCGGCGCAGAGCCGACTGCGCTTCGTCGACACGGTCGAAGCCTGCGTGCGCGACGCCGATTTCATCCAGGAAAGCGCGCCCGAGCGGCTCGAGCTGAAGCTTGACCTGCATGCCCGCATCAGCGCCGCGGCGAAGCCCGAGGCGATCATCGGCTCGAGTACCTCGGGGCTGTTGCCGAGCGAGTTCTACGAGTCGTCGACGCACCCCGAACGCTGCGTGGTCGGCCACCCGTTCAACCCGGTCTACCTGTTGCCGCTGGTGGAAATCGTCGGCGGTCGCAACACCGCGCCCGAGGCGATCGAGGCCGCAAAAACCATCTATACCGCGCTCGGCATGCGCCCCTTGCATGTGCGCAAGGAAGTCCCTGGCTTTATCGCCGATCGCCTGCTCGAAGCGCTCTGGCGCGAGGCGCTGCACCTGGTCAACGATGGCGTGGCGACCACCGGCGAGATCGACGATGCGATCCGCTTTGGCGCCGGCCTGCGCTGGTCGTTCATGGGCACCTTCCTCACCTACACGCTGGCCGGTGGCGATGCTGGCATGCGCCACTTCATGGCCCAGTTCGGCCCCGCCCTGCAGCTGCCTTGGACGTACCTGCCTGCGCCGCAGCTGACCGACAAACTGATCGATGATGTGGTCGAGGGCACCGCCGAGCAACAAGGCCAACGCAGCATCGCCGCGCTGGAGCGCTACCGTGATGATTGCCTGCTGGCCGTGCTGGACGCGGTAAAAGCCACCAAGGCCAAGCACGGCATGGCCTTCAGCGATTGAGGAGAGTGCGATGCCGGCATTGATCACTTACCGCACCCCAGTCCAGCAGGACTGGGTCGACTACAACGGGCACCTGCGCGACGCCTATTACCTGCTGATCTTCAGCTACGCCACCGATGCGCTGATGGAGCAGATCGGCCTGGATGCCGACAGCCGCGGGCAGAGTGGACACTCGTTGTTCACGCTCGAAGCGCATATCAATTACCTGCACGAGGTGAAGCTGGGCACACAGGTGTGGGTGCAGACGCAGATCATCGGCTTTGATCGCAAGCGCCTGCACTTGTATCACAGCCTGCATCGGGCGGGGTTCGATGAAGCGTTGGCGGCGAGTGAGCAGATGCTGCTGCATGTGGATTTGGCGGGGCCTAAGTCGGCACCGTTCGGCGATATGAGCGCCTCGCTGTTGGCGGGGTTGGTCGAGCAACAGCGAGACCTTCCCGTGGCGCAGTTCAGCGGTCGTGTGATCCAGATTCCGAGTTGAGCAAGGGCCACCAAGTGCATGTCGTTGCTCTTTTAGCGCCCTCGAGATCGAGCGCCGCCCGCGCGGCGCATCGCGGGCAAGCCCGCTCCTACATTGTTGCAACGTACCATGGCCTTATAGACCGAGGTTTTAGCCTTGTTTGTACGACGACGGTCCTGAGCCGACCTCGACGGCCTCTCTGCAACCTTTCGATATGCACCAAGGCTGGCAACGCCTCTCTCATAGGCCATGGTGCGTTGCAACAAATGTAGGAGCGGCGGTGCGGCGATCCGACTTGCCCGCGATGCGCCGCGCGGGCGGCGCTCGATCCAAAAGGCGCCAGAACAATCAAGGCATGCACCCAGAGGCCTTCACACGCCCAAAAAAATAACCCCGCAAAGCCGTGAGCCAGCGGGGCCAAGAGCGAGCAACATCCACTGTGCACGAGCGAGGGTGACCAAACCCTCCGTATCGGTGAATGGCCCCAGTGTGCTGACTTCCCGCGGGCTGGATTTAGCCGGGAACGACCTGTTCTTAGCCAAAGCAGTCATGGCGACAATCTGTTGTTGCGGGCGTGTCGCTGTAGACACAGAATCAGTCGTAAATCACAGCAGCACTCTCTTAGCGATAAAAGGGACAACAGCCATGATGCATGCGGATTTGATTGATCAGGACGACCTGTTGGGGCAGATGCGCGCGCGGGGGTTCGACATCCCGGCGGGAGCCAGTGCCGAGCAGGCCTGTGAGGTGGTGGTGCGTGGGCTGACCGAGCCCAATGCGCGTGCGCTCAAGGGTATGGTCGAACAGATGTATACCGGGAGTGCGACGATTTTGCCGGCGGTGCGCCAGGCGATCGACAAGCAATTGCTGCCGGCGTTGGCGCAGTTCAACAACCGCGGCTGACTTCAAGATTGCCGGGGCCGCTTTGCGGCCCTATCGCGACGCAAGGCCGCTCCCACAGAGATCAGCGTACGCCGTACCTTGTGGGAGCGGCCTTGTGTCGCGATAGGGCTGCGCAGCAGCCCCGGCGATTTCAGGGTTAAACCAACGCGGGCTGTTTCTCCAACTCCAGCGTGCGCTCGAACAACTCGGCCAGCCCGGCCTGATGGGTTACCCCCACCACCGTACACGCCGGCAGTTCGTGCCTGAGCATCACCAGCAAGCCACGCGCCGACGCGAAGTCCAGCTGACTGGTCGCCTCATCCAGGTACAGGGTATCCGGCCGGTACAACAAGGCCCGCGCCAGGCTCAAGCGCTGCTGCTCGCCCCCCGAGAGCACCCGCTCCCACTCGGCTTCATCCTGCAGACGCCCGCTCAACCCCGCCAGCCCGACCTTGCCCAGCGCGTCGATCAGCAGCCGGTCGTCAACTTCGCGCACCTGTGGATAAGCCAGCAACCCGCGCAAGCTCATCTGCGGCAGGTAGGGTTTTTGCGGCAACAGCAAACTGCGCCCGGGCGGCAGCTGCCAGTCGCCCAGGCAGTACGGCCACAGCCCCTGCAAGGTGCGCAGCAAGGTCGACTTGCCCAGGCCACTGCGCCCGGCCAAGCGCAGCCATTGCCCTTGCCCTACGCGCAGTTCCAGGTCGCTCAGCAAGGTGCTGCCATCCGGCCGGCACAAGGTCAGCCCCTGCATGCACAGGCAACTCCCCTGCGGCGCCTTGATCACCTGCTGGCGGCTGGCCTCGATGGCCCGCTCGAACTGGTCGAGCCGCTCCAGCGCGGCGCTCCAGCGCACCAGCTTGTGGTACAGCTTGATGAACCAGCTGAGCGAGTCATGCACCGCATTGAACGCGCTGCGGATCTGCATCAGGCCACCCAGGGTGATGGTCTTGGCCATGAACGCCGGCAGCGCGGCGAACACCGGCACGATCAGGCTGAAGCGCTGGTAGGCGACGGTGAACAGGCTCAGGTCACGCTCACGGCCCATGAGCTGCCGCCAGTTGTCGGCAATCGCCCGAAAGCGCTGCGCCAGCTGTTGCCGCTCGACGCCCTCGCCCTGGTAGAGGGCGATCTGCTCGGCGTGGTCGCGCTTGCGCAGCAGGCTTGCACGAAAGTCCGCTTCGCGGTGCTCGCGCTCGTAGTTGAGCACGTGCAACGGTTTGCCGATCAGGTGGGTCACGACGCTGCCGATCACGGTGTAGGCGAGCACGATCCACACCAGGTAGCCGTGCACGGTATAGCTTTCACCGAACAGGCTGAAGGTCTGCACCCCAGACAAATTCCACAGGATCACCACGAACGCGCCCACCTGGGCCAGGTTGACCACCAGCGAGGCGACCAGCTCGATGCTCAGGTCGACCATCAGGTCGACATCCTGGGCGATCCGCTGATCGGGGTTGTCCGGCTCGCCGCTGAGGCCCAGGCGATAGAACGCCTGGTCGCCCAGCCAGGCATCGACCAGGCGCCCGGTCATCGCCTGGCGCCAGCGCAGCACCAGGCCTTTGCGGATGTAGTCGAGGGCCACGTAGATCAATACGTAGAGCCCCAGATAGAGCGCGTACTCACCGGCCAGACCGTACAGCCCAGCGGTGTCGAACGACGCCAGCGTGTCGTAGAAGGTCTTGCTCCAGCTGTTGATCAGCACGTTGATCTGCACGATCAGCAGGCCCAGGCCGATCACCGCCGCCAGCATCAGCCAGGCCAGCCACTGCTGGCGGTCTTGCCAGAATGGCCGGCTCAGCCGATAGAACCTGCGCAGGGTGTTCACAGCGCCTGCTCCAGGGCCGCGGCCGATGGCAGCAGGCGCAGTTGCACCTGGTTGGCCGCCGGGAACAGCTGGCGCGACTGTTGTTGCAGGGCCGGCAGGGTCAGCGCTTCAGGTAGTTGAGCCTGGGTGCTGAGGTAGCGCGGGTCCTGCCAGTGGCGTTCGCTGAGGATCAGGCGCTTGAACTGAGTCTGCGGGTCGTCACGACGCTTGGCTTCCTGGCGCGACAGCTCTTTGCGTTGTTCACCCAGCCACTGCGGG
Source organism: Pseudomonas reidholzensis (assembly GCF_900536025.1). GTDB lineage: Bacteria > Pseudomonadota > Gammaproteobacteria > Pseudomonadales > Pseudomonadaceae > Aquipseudomonas > Aquipseudomonas reidholzensis. Next base: position 480,146 of record NZ_UNOZ01000002.1, on the reverse strand, counting down.
TCGACCTTGAGCCCGGCCAGGGTCTGCTGCGCCATGGCCCACAGCTCATCCACCCGGGCAGGGTCACAGGTGAAGTTCAGGCGGCTCTCGATGCGCTGGGTGTCCTGGTTGAGTTCGCTCTCGAAGCTCAAACGGTAGACGCCAGAGGCCTCGCCACGCAGCTGCTGCTTGAGGCGCTGGTTGGCCAGGTCACGCAGGGCTGCGACGCGCATGGCGGCTTCCGGGCTCCACGGCTGCGGCTGGTAGCTGCTGGCGTCGAGCACCACCCGTGGCTCCAGCGCGATGGCCAGGTCGTGGCGGCGCTGGCCGGGCTGCTGCAAGGCGGGCTGGGTGGTCACCGCGGCCTGCCGTGGCAGGCTCGCCAGTTGCTCGCGGACCCAGGTGTCCAGGCGCGCAGGCTCGACATCGGCCATCAGGTAGTAGGTCACCGGGGCGCCCGCCAGGCGCTGCCAGTCAGCCTCCAGCTGCTCGCGGGTCAGGGCCTGCAACGCCGCCAGCTCCGGACCCTGCCATTGATCGGCGCCGTACTTCAGCGCGCGCTGTTGAGTCTCCTGGCGGCTGCGCACATCGTCTGGGCGATTGCTCACGCGTTGCAGCAGATCGTCGCGCGACTCGCTGAACAGCAACGGGTCGATGCTCGCCTGCTGGCTGATCCGGTAGCTCTGCAGCAGGCCTGGCAGTTGCTCGGGCGTGCCGCTGAGGTTGAGTTGCAGGCGTTGCGGCTGGTGCGTGAGGCTGATGGTGGCGCGCTGCTGCTGGCGCCACTCGGCCAAGGCCTGGTGATCGGTGCCCGGCGGTCCACTGCGCAGGGCCAGCTGGGCAGCCATCTGCAGGCGCCAGTCGGCAGCGCCGGCCACGCTGTAGCCAGCGGACGAATCGGCCTGCAGCAACCAGGTGCCGTCGGGGCCGTTGCGGCGCAGCCAGACCAGGCGATCGCCGTTGCTCAGCGTCCAGTGCTCGACTTGCTCCTTCGGGAAAGCCTTGCGGGCGGTCACGGTGCCTGCCGGCCCCGGTGCAGCGGGCTTGAAAGGGGCCGGCGGCGCAACCGCCTTCAGCGACTCGGTGGCGGGTGCCGAGAGGCTGGTCTGGGCCAGGCTGGCTTGCAGGGCTTCGACCTCGGCCACCGACGGCAGCCGGGTCAACGAAGCACTCGGCGCGCTGATCTGCAGGACCTGATCGCGGCTGGCGAGCCAGCGTTGCAGGCGCTGCTCGAGGTCAGCCTTGTCGATGCCTTCGAGGACTTCCAGGTAGCGGCTGGCGCTGGCGTGGCGCTCGACCACGCGGCCCTCTGGCGCGCTGGCGTTGTTCAACTGCTCGACCCATTGGGCAAAGGTGCGCGGCTCAGTGTTGGCCAGGGTCTTGGCGCCCAGGCTGCGGATATGCGCCTGCTCACGCGCAAAGTCGGCGTCGCTGAAGCCATGCTGACGCAGGCGTTCGAGCTCGCCGAGGAGTTGGCGCAGGGCCCTGTCGTGGGCTTGGCCGTCGACACCGGCGGCAATCCCGAGCACGGTCGACTGGCTGCCGATCAGGGTCTTCTGCGCGATCAGGCTGCGCACCCCGGGCTCCAGCGGCTGGCGGCGCAGGCTGTCGAGCAAGGCGGCCAGGGTCATGCGGTCGATCAGTCGCTCGCGCAGGGCGGCGCGGCTCGTGCCACGGCTGTCAGGCTCATGCAGGCGGAACAGCAAGGCGACCTGGTTGCTGCCGGACTGCGGGTCCTGCAGGCGGAAGATCTTCAGCTTTTCATCCAGCGGCAGGTCGCGGTGATCACGCAGCGGGCTGCTGCCGCCCTCCACCTTGCCGAAGGTCTGCTCGATCTGCGCCAGCATGGCCTCGGGCTCGAAATCGCCCACCACCGAAATGACCATGTTCGGCGCCTGGTACCAGCGCGCCTGGAAGTCTTGCAGGCTGGCCAGGCTGGCACTGCGAATGGCCGCCTCGTTGCCGATGGTGCGGTGCTCCGGGTAGCGCGAGCCGACCCGCTGCGAGGCGGTGCGCTGCTGATTCATGCGCTGGGCCACGCCCAGGCCACCGCGCCACTCTTCGATGACGATCGGCCGTTCACGTTCCAGGTCGGCGGCCGTGTAGTCGCCGGCGAACACCAGGTCGGCCAGCGCCTGCAGGGCCTGCGGGCTCTGGCGTACGCCGGCCGGTGGGCTGAGCATGAACTGGGTGCGTTCGTAGTTGGTCACGGCGTTGAAGTGCCGACCCTGCACCCAGCCCAGCGCGGTCATGCGCTGGCGCAGGTTGTCGGCCTGGCCGGCACGGCTGTGGAACACCAGGTGTTCGACCATGTGGGCGACGCCGACCTGGTCGTCGGCTTCGTCGATGGAGCCGGCATTGACCGTCAGGCGCAGGTCGAGCCGGCCCGGCTGGGCGGTCTCGCGCACCAGCCGGTACTGCAGGCCGTTGGCCATGGTGCCTTGGCTGACCTGGGGGTCCCAGGGCAGCGGTGCATCAGCTTCGGGCAGCGCCACGCAGGCGCCGAGCAGCAGCGGGCCGAGCAGGCCCGCGATGAGCTTTTTCATCAGGTTGTCCACGGTTTCTTATAGGAGGATCAGAAGCGGTAACCGACTTCCAGCCAGTACTGGCGGCCGACTTCGTAGCTGACCAGGCTCACCGACTCACGGCTGGAGATCTTGTTGACCTTGTCGGTGACGTTGGTGACATCGACATTGACGAAGAACGCCTGGTCCTTGCCGGTGGGGATGTCCCAGGCCAGCTTCATGTCCCAGGTCGGCGCCGCCGGAGTGGCGACGGTCTCGTAGCGGCTGAGCACCTCGCCATCGACTTCAGCATCCGGGGTGACCCTGACCACCTGGTCGTAGGCGCCGCGGTAACGCAGGAAGTTGCTGATCGACAGGTTCCACTGAGGAATGTCAGTGATGGTGATCAGGCGCGCGGTCCAAGGCCGGTTGTAGTCGCTGGCCGGTAGCTCGTGGTAGGCGATGCGCGTGCCGTCGAGCACCACGTCGTTGTCGGACAGTTCTTCGCCATCAAGGCCCGCCTCGTAGGTCGAACCGTAGGCGTCCTTGCTCCGCGACCAGTCCAAGGCCAGCTGCACGCTGGTGCTGGTGCCCTTGAACCGCAGCGCCTGCATGGGCGTCACGGTCAGGCTGAGGTTTTCGCTCTCGCTGGTGCCCGCGTTGAGGTAGGTGTAGTAATCCTTGCTGTAGCCTTCGGGGATGTCCTTGGCGTCCAGGTAGTAGTAGGGGCGGGTCCGGTAGATCTGGCCCTTGCCCTTGCGATTGACGTACTTGAGCTGGAATTCGGTGTCGAACCAGCGTTGGTTGAGCCCCAGCATCCACTCATCGTCGTAGGGGATGTCCATGCTCGAGAACTTGCTGAGGTTCTTGCTCTGGCTGGCGAGCGCCCAGTCACTGTCCTGGGTGGCGCGGGTGTAGCGCGAAGTATAGGCCTGGCGGCCATCAGCCAGGCGGTACTTGAACAGGTTTCGGCCGTAGTAGCGGTTAAGGCCGAACACCAGCACCGTGCTGCGATCACCGAAGAAGTCATAGTCGCCCGAGAAGCGTGGCGCCAGGCTCTTCTTCTCCATATAGTCGTCGCCCTCGTAGCGCAGGCCGGGACGCAGGCTGAGGTTGCCGAGGCCGATCTCGTCCTGGATGAACAGTGCGTACTTCTTCTGCTCCATTTCGATCTTGCCGGCACCGTAGACCATCATCGCCGAGCCGTACTGGCGGTTCATGCCGTTCAGCATCAGGCCGTTCGAGCACCACGGGTCACCGCCGCTGCAAACGCCGTTGTCACGCTTCAGGGTGGTGATGGACGACGCCTCGTCCTCACGCTCCCAGGTTGCCTGCTGGTACCCGAGCTCGAAGCCGGTGGTCAGGCTGTGCGTGGTACCGGCGATGTTGAAGGTCTGCCAGTCGGCCTTGAGCTTGTAGTCGATGCTGCGTTGGGTCTGGTACAGGCTGCCGAAACCGCCCTCGGCACTGCGCGCGCTGCTGTCGTCAGGGTTGCCCCAGTCCTTGGTCTCGGACCAGTACCACTTGATCTCCTGGTCGCTGTCCGAATCACGCGAGGCATACAGGTTGCTCACCGCCAACTGCTGGGTCCAGCGGGCATTATCGCCTTCGTAGATCGCCTTGAACGAGCCCTGCCAGCCACCGTTGATGTTGGTGTAGCCGGAGTCGCGGTAGTCCTCGCGGTAGTAGGTGTTCTCCTGCGGGGCGTAGACGATCGAGGTGTCCAGGGTCAGGCGATCGTTGACCGTCCAGTAGGTCTTGAGCAGGAAGTTGTCCAGCGCACGCGTCTGCTCTTCCTCGTTGTCGTTATTGGGGCTGTTGTAGCCATTGGCGTAGGTGCGCAGCGGCAGGTAGGAACGCTTCTGCGAGAAGTTGAACAAGGCACCAAAGTCGTCGGTGATGTGCCCTTCAAGGGTGCCGCGCAGGGTGGTCTTGGTGAATTCGGGCTGGTTCTTCTCGTTGGAAGAAGTCTCGAAGGTTTCCTGGTTTGCCTGGGTGATGTGGTAGCTGGTCCACTCCGAGCGGGTCATCGCGTAGGAAATCTTGCCATGCAGGTCGTGGCTCGGACGGCGGGTGATGGCATCGACCACACCGCCATTGAAGCCGCCGTACTCGACCGGCACGTTGCTGTCGTAGACCTTGATCTCCTCGAGCAGGTCAGCGTCCAGGGCGATACCGTGCGAACGGCTTGGCGCCGAGTCGAACTGGCGGGTTTCGTTGTAGCCGTGGGCGCCCGGGTCCAGGTCGTTGTTGATCGAGATACCATCGATCATGAAGTTGTTCTGGTAAAACTTTGCACCGTTGATGCTGACGTCGGCCGGGTCGATTTCGCCGGGCGTGTTGGAGCTCTTCTGATCGGTGCTGAACTGCACGTTGGGGTGCATCTGCAGCAGGGTGGTGATGTCGCCGTTGGCACCGGGGAAGGCCTGGATCGCCTTGCGGTCGATGACCGTCGCGCCCATGTAGCTGTTCTCTTCGGTATCGCCGAGGACTACTGTGTTGTGCAACTCGAGCGCGCCATCGGAGCTGCTTTGCAGCAGGCGAAAGACCAGCGCGCCGTATTCATACTCCCAGGTGATGCCGGTGCCCTGGAGCAGCCGCGACAGGGCCACTTCGCTGCTCAGCTGACCGCTGATGGCGGTGGAATGCAGGCCATCGAGCAGGTCGGGGTCGACGGTGACTTGCAGGTTGCTCTGCTGGCCGAAGTTGATCAGGGCGATGGCGAGCTTTTGCGCCGGGATGTCAAACGCGTGCACCTGGGTGAGCACGGCGCGCACGGTCGGCTCTTCGGCAGAGGCCGGCAGCATGACGAACGCGCAGCACAGCCCGAGCATACCGCCCCCTGCGGCCTGCTTCAGGCGCAACGACCAATCCCGCGCTGGGCGCGGCCTACGGCTTGATACTTCAGTCATCCCACGTCCCCGCCCCGGACACACTCCGGGCAGCAAAAATGAATACGAATCGATCTCAGTTGTTGCGCGCGGGGAAGAAGACGGGGCAGTTCAGGGATTTTTCAGAAAATTCTGAAATATTTTTTAACGAGGGGATTTTCGGGGCTGCCACGCAGCCCCAGGGATCTCACGGACGGCCCAAGACAACCAGCCAAGGCCCATATGTGGTGACCTTGCCACCGTGCGGGCGGACCACGGCACTCAACGCCGCCTGCGGGTTGTGCAGGTCATACACGCCCGTGACGCGCTTCTCGCCAAGGCCCTGGTCACGCAGCACGACCTTGCCCGGCAAATAGCGTCCCAACGCTTCGACCAGTTCCGCCACCGTGGTCTCGTCGGCAATCAACTGGCCCTGGCGCCAGGCCGCCGCCTGCGACGGCTGGAACGTGCGCACCTGGACCCGCCCATCGACATAGCGCAGGCGCTGCCCCGCCGTCAGTGCACTGGCCAATGCCCGCTTGGCATCATCGACCCGCACCGAGCCATGCTCTACATCGACGTCCACCCGCCCGGGGCGCAGCTCGACGTTGAACGCGGTGCCGGTCACCGTCACCCGCACCTCGGCGGCGCGCACATGGAACGGCTTGCTCTTGTCCGGGGTGACCTTGAAAAACGCCTGCCCGCTGAGCAGCCGCACATCACGCTGGCTGCCGTGGTAATCGACAGCGATGGCCGTGTCGCTGTCCATCTGCACCACGCTGCCGTCAGCCAATGTGACATCGCGGGTCTCACCCTGGACCGTGCGGTAGTCGGCCTGCAAGCGCAGAGTCAGTGAGGGCGCCACAGCGATCATCAGGCACGCCGCGACGGCTGCGCCCAGCCAGTAACGGCGACGGCGCGTCGGGCGCCCAGCGGGCATCGCCACGGCAGTGGCCGGCATTGCCTGCGGCCATTGCTCGGCAGTGGCGGGCGCCAATTGACCGGTCAGCCGCCAGATCCGTTCGGCCTTGCCGTAGGCTTCAGCGTTGGCCACATCACGGGCGCACCACTGCGCCAGCTCGGCGCGCAGCTGGGTGTCGTGCGGGGCTTGCTGCACGCGCAGGAGCCAGTCCAGGGCCTGGTCGCGGCGGCTGGATACGGGGTCTGCTGGCATCATTTCCGGCAAGTCTCCTCAGGGCTCGGGGGCGCGAAGGGTCGCACAGAGTCGGCCCGTTGAGCAAAGGACGCACCAGCAGCGGTTTTTTTCACAGATCCATTCACGGCTCGCCCTCCAGCCGCTCCAGGCAATGGCGCAGGGCGTCATGGACCAACTGATGGACCAGGCTGACCGAGACGTTCAGGTGAGTGGCCACGTGCTGCAGGGTGAACCCGCCGAGCCGGTGCATCTCGAACGCCAGGCGGGTGCGCTCGGGCAGTTCTTCGAGGGCACGGCTGATGGCCGCCAGTTCGTTCTGCTGGCTCACCGCCTGTTCAGGCGAGGCCGTGCTGGATGGCAGCTCGGCGAGCAGCTCGTCACCACCGGGCTGGGCCTTTTCAGTGGCGCTGCGGCGGGTCTGGTCGAGGGCCAGGTTGCGCACGATGCGGTACAGGTAGCTGGCCGGGTGGCGGATATCCGCAGCGTCGTCATGGCGGCTGAAGCGCAGCCAGGCTTCCTGCACCACATCCTCTGCGCGGGCACGGCAGCCCACGATCGGCGCGGCGTAATCGACCAACGCCGCCCGATGGGTCAGGTACAGCTGCAGTTTGTCGTCCGCCACAGGGGGGTATGCCAGGAAATGCTCGGGGGCGGCGATGTTACCCGTAGTTGCGAATCATTATCAACATAATAGGCGTGCTTCGCACGCCCTTAAGCCTAGAGCCTTACGCTGGCAAAGGTCGATTCGTTGCGCGCCTGGCTCAGCGCCGCCAACGGCCCGCTGTGCGGCGACAGCGCCATGGCCTGCGGGATCGGCATCATCGCCACCTGCTGGGCGGTGTTGGAACCGACCCGCTCGTCACGCGGCGGAATGCCGAAGTACTCGCGGTAGCACTTGGAGAAGTGCGGCGTGGAGACGAAGCCACACACCGACGCCACCTCGATGATCGACATCGGCGTCTGCTTGAGCAGCTGCCGGGCACGGATCAGCCGCAGCTTGAGGTAATAGCGCGACGGCGAGCAGTGCAGGTACTTCTGGAACAGGCGCTCGAGCTGGCGACGCGACACCGCGACATACACGGCGAGCTCGTCGAGGTCGATCGGCTCTTCGAGGTTGGCCTCCATCAGCGCGACGATCTCCTGCAGCTTCGGCTGATTGGTGCCGAGCATGTGCTTGAGCGGCACGCGCTGGTGGTCCTGCTCGTTGCGGATGCGTTCGTAGACGAACATCTCGGAGATCGCCGCCGACAGTTCGCGACCATGATCACGGCTGATCAGGTGGAGCATCATGTCCAGCGGCGCGGTGCCGCCGGAGCTGGTGAAGCGGTTGCGGTCGAGGGTGAACAGGCGGGTGCTCATGTTGACCCGCGGGAAGGCTTCCTGCATCGACGCCAGGCACTCCCAGTGCACGCTGCAATCGAAGCCGTCGAGCAGCCCGGCACACGCCAGTGCCCAGCTACCGGTGCACACGGCGCCCAGGCGGCGCGACTGACGCGCTTGCGCCTGCAGCCAGGTGACGTGCTCACGGGTCACGGTGCGCTGGATGCCGACACCGCCGCAGACGATCACCGTGTCGATCGGTGGTGCGCTGTGCATCGCGGCATCCGGGGTGATCTGCAGGCCGTCACTGGCCCACACCTGACCGCCATCGACGGTCAACGTGTGCCAGCGATACAGCTCGCGACCGGAGAGCTGGTTGGCCATGCGCAGGGGCTCGACGGCCGATGCCAGGGAAATCAGGGTGAAGTTGTCCAGAAGGAGAAATCCGATGGACTGAGGTGCTGTGCGGTTCTGGGTTGGGTTCCCGGAGGTGGACGACGTCATCGCGATTTCTCCTCACACAAATACAGGGTGTGCCTCAGGCGGGCACTGATTTTGTAATGGCCCCAGTTCGCTTGCGGGGGCTTTGGTAATTGCAACGCAATTGGCATGCCTGAAATTGAACGGGCATCCAAGAAAATCCAAAAACGACTCTAAAAGCCCATGGGTTGGGACTTTTCCTACAACCGTTTGCAGCGCTCAAAGACCCGTCGCAGGGCTTTTCCTTGGTAACAGTGAGCATTTAGGTAGCAGTGTTGGGGGGCATGTCCATCAACGACAGGTTTAACTGTCACCGCCTCAGTATCGGCTTGTTGCACGGCTACATTGAAAATGCAGATGGCCGGTGCACCAAAATAAGGCGTGGCGACGGATAAATAGCCAAAAGGGCCGCAAAGCGGCCCCTGGGGAATACGTCAGTTCAGCACTCGATCGCGCTGACCGCCAGCCCGCCGCGCGAGGTTTCCTTGTACTTGTCGTGCATGTCGGCGCCGGTATCACGCATGGTGCGGATCACCTGGTCGAGGGAGATGAAGTGCTCGCCATCGCCACGCAGGGCCATCTGCACCGCGTTGATGGCCTTTACCGCCGCGATCGCGTTGCGCTCGATGCACGGCACCTGGACCAAGCCGCCGACCGGGTCGCAGGTCAGCCCGAGGTTGTGTTCGAGGGCGATCTCAGCGGCGTTTTCCAGCTGCCCGGGTGTCGCCCCGAGCACTTGCGCCAGGCCCGCGGCAGCCATCGCACAGGCCGAACCGACTTCACCCTGGCAACCGACCTCGGCGCCGGAAATCGAGGCGTTCTTCTTGCACAGAATGCCCACCGCGGCCGCGGCCAGGAAGAAGTCGACCACGTTGGAGTCGTCGACCACGTCGGAGAAGCGCATGAAGTAGTGCAGCACCGCCGGGATGATCCCCGCCGCGCCATTGGTGGGCGCGGTGACCATGCGCCCGCCGGCGGCGTTTTCTTCGTTGACGGCGAGGGCGAACAGGTTGACCCACTCCATCGCGCTCATGGTCGAGCCGATCACATTGGGCTTGCCGATCTCCTGCAGGCTGCGGTGCAGCTTGGCCGCACGGCGGCGCACATTGAGCCCGCCGGGCAGCGTGCCTTCGTGCTTGAGACCGTTGTTGACGCAGTCCTGCATGGCCGCCCAGAGCGTGAGCAGGCCGGCGCGAATCTCTTCTTCGCTGCGCCAGACCAACTCGTTGGCCATCATCAATTGCGACACGCTGAGGTCGTTTTGCTTGCACAGGCGCAGCAGTTCGGCGGCGCTGTTGAAATCGTACGGCAGCACCGTCTGGTCGGCGTCGAGCACGCCGCTGGCGGCCTGCGCCGCGTCGACCACAAAGCCGCCGCCGACCGAGTAGTAGGTGTCCTGGTGCAGCTCGCCGTGCTCACCTTGCGCCACCAGGGTCATGGCGTTGGGGTGGTACGGCAGGTTCTCTTCGAGCAGCAGCATGTCGCGCGCCCAGACGAACTCGATGGGCAGGCGGTTATCCAGTTGCAGGGTGTTGGTTTCACGCAGGTCGGCGATCCGCGGGACGATCTGGCTGGGGTCGATGGCGTCCGGCCATTCGCCCATCAGGCCCATGATGGTGGCGTGGTCGGTGCCGTGGCCGATACCGGTGGCGGACAGCGAGCCGTACAGGCGCACTTCGATGCGCCGCACCTGCTCCAGCTCACCGCGTTGACGCAGGCCCTGGACGAACAGCGCGGCGGCGCGCATGGGGCCGACGGTGTGTGAGCTGGAAGGCCCGACACCAATCTTGAACAGGTCGAACACGCTGATGGCCATTGTCGAATCACCTCTTGCTGGGCTTGTCTGGCCGCGCCATGTGGCGGGCCCTGCAACTGCTAGTCTGAGACCTGCGAGTTGCGGCTAATGCACGCATCATCGGGCTTTTACCCCTGCCCTCGCCGTCTGCAACCGACGTACTTTTGTCCGACCGCGCCGCACTGATCCGGCCCTGTTTGCGCCGTTTTCCAGCGACCGGGTGACGCAAAATCGCGGTCGTGGGGGAGGAAAAATCCAGTTGCGACATTGCCCGTACTGGATGCGACCCATCCTGTACTGGTTACGACCCTACCAGTAGGCGATTGCCCGGCGCTGGAGGATTATCAAAAGCGACTCGTATTGCACGGCCCCGCAACCTGCCCTCTGCAGGCCTGGTCGACCGGACCCTGAGAAACCCCGGCGACCCACGCGAACCCGAAGAAAAAACTACAGGAGTCCATCCATGAAAGGTTCACCCTCGCTGTTGCTGGTTGCGTTGCTCGCTGCACCGTTGCTGGCCCAGGCCGCCGAACCCGAACAGTGCCAGACGGTAAGGTTCTCTGACGTCGGCTGGACCGACATCACCGTGACCACCGCCGCCACCAGCGTCGTGCTCGAAGCCCTGGGCTACAAGACCCACACCACCATGATCTCGGTACCGGTGACCTACAAGTCGCTGGCCGCCGGCAAGGACCTGGACGTGTTCCTCGGCAACTGGATGCCAACCATGGAGAACGACATCAAGCAGTACCGCGACGCCGGCACTGTCGAGACCGTGCGCGCCAACCTGGAAAACGCCAAGTACACCCTGGCGGTGCCACAGGCGCTGTACGACAAGGGCCTCAAGGATTTCGCCGACATCGCCAAGTTCAAGACCGAGCTCAAGGGCAAGATCTACGGCATCGAGCCGGGCAACGACGGCAACCGCACCATCCAGAGCATGATCGACAAGAACGCCTTTGGCCTGAAGGACGCTGGCTTCCAGATCGTCCAGTCGAGTGAGGCGGGCATGCTCTCGCAGGTCGACCGGGCGCAGAAGCGTGGCGACGCGCTGGTGTTCCTCGGCTGGGAACCGCACCCGATGAACACCCGCTTCAAGATGCAGTACCTGACCGGCGGGGACGACTTCTTCGGCCCCGACTTCGGCAAGGCGACCGTGCTCACCAACACCCGCAAGGGCTATGCGCAGGAGTGCAGCAACGTAGGTCAGCTGCTGAAGAACCTGTCGTTCGACCTCAAGGATGAAAGCACCATGATGGGCTACGTCCTGGACGACAAGATGAAACCCGACGCGGCCGCGCAGAAATGGCTCAAGGCCAACCCGGGCAAGCTCGACACCTGGCTGGCCGGGGTAACGACCGTTGATGGCAAACCGGGGCTGGAGGCGGCCAAGGCCAAGCTGACGCAATAACCGACGTAACGTAGCAGTAGGCACTACTTCGGGGCGGGACCGTGCCCGCCCCGGACTGATTCCAATCTATGCAGGTGGAAGCTCGCTATCATGCTTATTGATCAGAAAATACCCCTGGGACAGTACATCGCGTCGTTCGTCGAATGGCTGACTCAGAACGGCGCCGATTACTTCGATGCCATCGCCCAAGGCCTGGAATTCATGATCCATGGGGTCACCAGCGCTCTGACCTGGTTCAACCCACTCGTCCTTATCGCCCTGTTCGCCGCCCTGGCTCACCTGATCCAGCGCAAATGGTCACTCACTGCATTCGTTGCGCTGTCGTTTCTGCTGATCCTCAACCTGGGGTACTGGCAGGAAACCATGGAGACCCTCGCCCAGGTGACCTTCGCCACGGTGGTGTGCGTGGCCATCGGTGTGCCGGTGGGCATTCTTGCCGCGCACAAGCCGATGTTCTACACCGGCCTGCGGCCGGTGCTCGACCTGATGCAGACGGTGCCGACCTTCGTCTACCTGATCCCGACCCTGACCCTGTTCGGCCTGGGCGTGGTACCGGGGCTGATCTCGACGGTGGTGTTCGCCATCGCCGCGCCGATCCGCCTGACCTACCTGGGCATCTGCGACGTGCCGCAGGAGCTGCTCGACGCCGGCAAGGCCTTTGGTTGCTCGCGCCGCCAGCTGCTGACGCGCATCGAGCTGCCCCACGCGATGCCGAGCATCGCCGCCGGCGTGACCCAATGCATCATGCTGTCGCTGTCGATGGTGGTGATCGCGGCCCTGGTGGGCGCCGATGGCTTGGGCAAACCCGTGGTCAACGCACTGAACACCGCCGATATCTCCCTCGGCTTCGAAGCGGGCCTGGCGATCGTGCTGCTGGCGATCATGCTCGACCGTATCTGCAAGCAACCGGAAGTCACGGTAAGGGGTGAGGCATGAGCATCATTCGATTCGAAGACGTCGACGTCATCTTCTCCAACAAGCCGCGCGAGGCCCTGGCGCTGCTCGACCAGGGCCAGACCCGCGAGCAGATCCTCAAGCAGACCGGGCTGGTGGTCGGCGTCGAAAAAGCCAACCTGGACATCAACAAGGGCGAGATCTGCGTGCTGATGGGCTTGTCCGGTTCGGGCAAGTCGAGCCTGCTGCGCTGCATCAACGGCCTCAACACGGTCAGCCGCGGCAAGTTGTTCGTCGAGCACGAAGGCAAACACATCGACATCGCCCACTGCACCCCGGCGGAGCTGAAGATGATGCGCACCCAGCGCATCGCCATGGTGTTCCAGAAGTTCGCCCTGATGCCCTGGCTGACCGTGCGCGAGAACATCAGCTTCGGCCTGGAGATGCAGGGCCGGCCCGAGAAGGAACGGCGCAAGCTGGTCGATGAAAAGCTCGAGCTGGTGGGCCTGACCCAGTGGCGCAACAAGAAGCCCGACGAGCTTTCTGGCGGCATGCAACAGCGCGTGGGCCTGGCCCGGGCGCTGGCGATGGATGCCGACATCCTGCTGATGGACGAACCGTTCTCGGCGCTCGACCCGTTGATCCGCCAGGGCCTGCAGGATGAACTGCTGGCCCTGCAGCACAAGCTCAACAAGACCATCGTGTTCGTCAGCCATGACCTGGATGAAGCGCTCAAACTGGGCAGCCGCATCGCGATCATGAAGGACGGGCGGATCATCCAGTACAGCAAGCCCGAAGAGATCGTGCTCAACCCGGCGGATGAGTATGTGCGCACCTTTGTCGCCCACACCAACCCGCTCAACGTGCTGTGCGGCCGCAGCCTGATGCGCACGCTGGACAAGTGCAAGCGGGTCAATGGCTCGGTGTGCCTGGATCCGGGCGGCGATTCGTGGCTGGACCTGGGCGAAGGCGGCTTGCTCAAGCGCGCGCGTCAGGGCCAGAACGGCCTGGACATGCAGAACTGGGCACCGGGGCAGGATGTCGCCCTGCTCGACCGCAGGCCGACCGTGGTGCACGCCGATATCGGCATGCGCGAGGCGCTGCAGATTCGTTATCAGACGGGCAACAAGCTGGTGCTGCAGGAGAACGACAAGGTGGTCGGGATTCTGGGGGATACCGAGCTGTATCACGCGTTGCTCGGCAAGAATCACGGGTGATGCCGGTGGGGCCGCTGTGCGGCCCATCGCAGGCAAGCCAGCTCCTACATGTTCAGCGCGGACCCTGTAGGAGCGGGCTCGCCCGCGATGGGCTGCGCAGCAGCCCCAATCAATGTGTCAGCGAACGACGATCCCGCGCGCAGCCATATAGGCCTTGGCCTCAGGCACCGTGTACTCGCCAAAGTGGAAGATACTCGCCGCCAGCACCGCACTGGCATGCCCTTCCAGGATCCCGTCCGCCAGGTGTTGCAGGTTACCCACACCCCCCGAGGCAATCACCGGAATCCCCACGGCATCACTGATGGCCCGGGTCACGCCCAGGTCGAAGCCGTTCTTCATGCCGTCCTGGTCCATGCTGGTGAGGAGGATCTCGCCAGCACCCAGGCCTTCCATCTTCTTCGCCCACTGCACTGCATCCAGCCCGGTAGGCTTGCGCCCGCCATGGGTAAAGATCTCCCAGCGCGGCACTTCGCCCGGGCCGGAGACCTTCTTGGCATCGATGGCAACAACGATGCACTGCGAACCAAAGCGCTGCGCCGCCTCGCCAACGAACTCCGGGTTGACCACCGCGGCGGTGTTGATCGAAACCTTGTCGGCACCGGCATTGAGCAGGTTGCGGATGTCTTCCACCTTGCGCACGCCACCGCCCACGGTCAGTGGGATGAACACCTGGCTGGCCATGCGCTCGACGGTATGCAGGGTGGTGTCACGGCCATCGACGCTGGCGGTGATGTCGAGAAAGGTAATCTCGTCGGCACCCTGCTCGTCATAGCGACGGGCGATTTCCACCGGGTCGCCGGCATCGCGGATGCTCTCGAACTTGACGCCCTTGACCACCCGGCCGTTGTCCACGTCCAGGCAAGGGATGATGCGCTTGGCCAGTGCCATGTGTCGCTCCTCAGCCTTGGTAGGCGTCGCAGAAGGCCTGGGCCTCGGCAACATCCAGGGTGCCTTCGTAGATCGCGCGGCCGGTGATGGCGCCGACGATGCCTGGCGCCTTGGCGTCCAGCAGGGCCTTGATGTCGCCCAGGTTGTGGATGCCGCCGGAAGCGATCACCGGGATCCGCGTGGCTTCGGCCAGGGCCTTGGTGAAGGGCACGTTGCAGCCCTGCATCATGCCGTCCTTGGCGATGTCGGTGTAGACGATCGCCGAGACGCCATCGGCCTCGAAACGCTTGGCCAGGTCGATGACCTGCACCGAGCTGACTTCAGCCCAGCCGTCGGTGGCGACGAAGCCATCCTTGGCATCCAGGCCAACGATGACCTTGCCTGGGAACGCCTTGCACGCTTCGGCGACGAACTCAGGCTGCTTGACCGCCTTGGTGCCGATGATCACGTAGCTGACGCCAGCCTTGACGTAGTGCTCGATGGTTTCCAGCGAGCGGATACCGCCACCGATCTGGATCGGCAGGTGCGGGTAGCGCTTGGCGATCGCGGTGACCACTTCGCCGTTGACCGGCTGGCCTTCGAAGGCGCCATTGAGGTCGACCAGGTGCAGGCGACGGCAGCCACCCTCGACCCACTTGGCGGCCATGCTCACCGGGTCATCGGAGAACACCGTGGAGTCTTCCATGCGGCCTTGGCGCAGGCGTACGCAGGCACCGTCCTTGAGATCGATAGCGGGGATAATCAGCATGCTCTTTCCTTCAATTCAAGCTGCACGCTGCAAGCCACAGGCTGCAAGCAATGCGCGGCGGTTGTTCGGTAGGCGATCAGGTTGTCATGCAGCGTGAAGCGTGAAGCTTCACGCTCACCAGCGCCCATCCCAGGCGACGAAGTTCTGCAGCAGCTGCAGGCCATGGGTATGGCTCTTCTCTGGGTGGAACTGCACGGCAAAGCGCGAGCCTTCGGCCAGCGCGGCAGCAAAGTCGACGCCGTAATGGCCACGGCCGACGACCTGGCTCGGCTTGCCGGCATCGATGTAGTAGCTGTGCACGAAATAGAAGCGCGCACGGTCGGGGATGTCGTGCCAGAGCGGATGCTCGACCGCATGGCTGACTTCGTTCCAGCCCATGTGCGGCACCTTGAGGTGCTCGCCGTCCTCTTGCAGGTCCTTGCCGAAGAACTTCACCTGGCCAGGGAACAGGCCGATGCAGTCGACGCCGTCGTTTTCTTCACTGTGCTCGAGCAGCGCTTGCATGCCGACGCAGATGCCGAGGAACGGCCGGTCCTGGCTGACCTCGCGCACCAGGCTGTCGAAGCCCAGGCGGCGGATCTCGGCCATGCAGTCGCGAATCGCACCGACGCCTGGGAACACCACCCGGTCGGCTTCGCGGATTACCGCAGCGTCGCTGGTGACCAGCACCTTGCCGGCACCGACGTGTTCAAGCGCCTTGGCCACCGAGTGCAGGTTGCCCATGCCATAGTCGATTACGGCTACCGTCTGCATTTACAGGCATCCCTTGGTCGACGGCATCTGCCCGGCCATGCGCTCGTCCTGTTCGACGGCCATGCGCAGGGCGCGACCGAAGGCCTTGAACACGGTCTCGATCTGGTGGTGGGTGTTGTGCCCACGCAGGTTGTCGATGTGCAGGGTCACCAGGGCGTGGTTGACGAAGCCCTGGAAAAACTCCTGGAACAGGTCGACGTCGAAGCCACCGACCGAAGCGCGGGTGTACGGGACGTGCATCTGCAGGCCTGGACGGCCAGAGAAGTCGATGACCACACGCGACAACGCTTCGTCCAGCGGCACATAGGCATGGCCGTAGCGATAGATGCCTTTCTTGTCACCGATGGCCTGGGCAAACGCCTGGCCGAGGGTGATACCGACGTCTTCGACGGTGTGGTGGTCATCGATGTGCAGGTCGCCCTTGCACTCGATATCCAGATCGAACAGCCCATGCCGGGCGATCTGGTCGAGCATGTGTTCAAGGAAAGGCACACCGATATCGAATCGGGCCTTGCCACTGCCATCGAGGTTGATCGAGGCCTTCACCTGGGTTTCCAGGGTATTGCGCTCGACGGAAGCCTTACGTTCGACCATCACCAGCTCCGCAAAATCATTGGGCGAAAAGGCGATCATTATAGGCCTAGAACGCGCCCGCTTGAAACGCGGATGACATATGGTGCTTGTAAAGCAAGCGCGGGCAAGCCCGCGCCTACAGAGATCGGGTGATCCTGTAGGAGCGGGCTTGCCCGCGATTGGGGCCTTGCAGGCTATATCAGTGGAACAATACCGCCGTCTTCTGCAAGGTAATCCAGACACCCCACGCCAGCGGAATCACCACCACCGCCCAGGCCACCAGCACCAGCGGCAGGCTCCCCGGCGCGGCGTGCCACTCCAGCGAACGCGCACTGTCGGCGCCCTTGTCATGGCTCAGCGCCCGCTCGGCCGCCAGCTCCGCCTCGGTCATGAAGTACTTGTCGGCCACCGGCCGCACCAGCGCGTTGCAGATAAAGCCCAGCACCAGCAGCCCGGCCAGAATGTACAAGGTCATGTCGTAAGCCGCCGCGCGCTCGACGCCCGCCGCCAGCTGCGACTCGCGCAGATAGGTGATCAGCACCGGCCCGAGCACGCCCGCAGCCGCCCAGGCGGTCAACAGGCGACCATGGATCGCACCGACCATCTGCGTGCCGAACAGGTCGGCGAGGTACGCCGGCACCGTGGCAAAACCACCGCCGTACATCGACAGGATGATGCAGAACGCCGCCACGAACAGCGCCACGTTGCCCAGGTGGCCCATGTTCGGCACCAGGCTGTAGAGGCCGATCCCCAGGGCGAAGAAGGCGAAGTAGGTGTTCTTGCGGCCAATATAGTCGGAGAACGACGCCCAGAAGAACCGCCCGCCGATGTTGAACAGGCTCAGCAGGCCGGTGAAGCCGGCGGCAATCGCGGCGATCTGCGCCAGCTGCGCGCTGTTCAGCTCGCTGAAGGTCAGCTCATTGCCCAGCAGCTTGCCAGCGAACACTTCCTGCAGCAGTGGCGAGGCCATGCCGAGGATGCCGATGCCGGCCGAGACGTTCAGGCACAGCACCAGCCAGACCAGGGCGAACTGCGGGGTTTTCCAGGCGACGCTGACATGCACGTGACGGTCGGTGACCATCGCATTGGCCTTTTTCGCCGCGGGGGTCCAGCCCTCAGGCTTCCAGCCGGTCGGCGGCACGCGATAGGCCAGCGCGCCAGCGGTCATGAACACAAAGTAGATCACCGCCATGGCGACGAAGCTCTGCCACACGCCGACTTCAGTAGCGCTGCCAAAATGCCCCATCAGTGCGGTCGCCAGCGGTGCGCCGACCATGGCGCCGCCACCGAAGCCCATGATCGCCATGCCGGTGGCCATCCCGCGCTTGTCCGGGAACCACTTGATCAGGGTCGATACTGGCGAAATGTAGCCCAGGCCCAGGCCGATCCCGCCGATCACCCCCGAGCCCAGCCACATCAGCCACAGCTGATGGGTTTTCACCCCGATCGCCGAAATCAGCAGGCCGCCGCACCAGCACAGCGCCGAAACCAGGCCGGCCTTGCGCGGGCCGGCGTGTTCCAGCCAACCGCCGAGCACGGCTGCCGAGCAACCGAGGAAGACGAAGAACAGCGTGTAGATCCAGCTCAACATCGAGATCGGCCAGTCGCACTCGGCGCTGAACAGTCGAGCGACGAAGCCCATGTCCGCCGCGCAGGCGACCGGCGCGCTGACCCCGAGGGCTTGCGACAATGGCAGCCAGAACACCGAGAAGCCGTAGGCCATGCCGATGCACAGGTGAATGGCCAGGGCGGCCGGGGGTACCAGCCAGCGGTTGAAGCCCGGGCGGGCGATGATGCGCTCTTTCGACAGGAAGCCCGGCGCGCGCGCCACTTCTCCCGCCGTGATACTGCTGCTCATGGTTTTTCCTCTTGTTGTGGGCGTTGCTCACGGATGGAATGCTTGGCTCTTCCCGGCTGCACGAAGGCGGTGCCCGGCCATTTATGGCGACATCCGCGACGATACGTCGCGTAATGCTCCGAAAGCGGCGCAAGATTACCAGCTGAAACGCTCAATGGAAGCAATCTGATATCGTTATTTTTCTATCCACTGAGTACGTTTAATGAACTGTCGCGGCCCAGGCGGTCGAATTTCGAATCCAGGGTGAACCGCGACGAAGCCGACACATTTGCAGGGAAATTCCCTGTATCTATCGTCAGATCCACCCACATGCGGCGCTATACTCTGCCGCTTGAATTTTCACCCATCGGACTACAAGGACTCGCCCATGAAAGCGTTCGGCAAAATCCTGGGGCTGGGGCTTCTCGGGTTGCTGCTGATCATCGTGGCACTGGGCTTCGCCCTGACCCACCTCTTCGATCCCAACGACTATAAAGACGAGATTCGCCAACTGGCGCGCGACAAGGCCCACGTCGAGCTGACCCTCAATGGCGATATCGGCTGGAGCCTGTTCCCCTGGCTGGGCCTCGAGTTGCACGAGGCAAGCATAGCCACCCTGAACAAGCCCACCGAGCCATTCGCCGACCTGCAGATGCTCGGCCTGTCGGTGCGCGTCCTGCCGTTGCTGCGCCGTGAGGTGCAGATGAGCGACGTGCGCGTCGAAGGGCTGAACCTGAGCCTGGTGCGTGATGAAAACGGCCACGGCAACTGGCAGGACATCGGCAAGCCGCTGCCCGCCCAGGGCACCAGCACGCCGAGCACGCCCGCCGCAACGCCGGCCGGTGAGCCTGCAGCGCAGGACAACCCCACCGAGCGCGCGGTCAAGCTGGACATCGACAGCCTGACCGTGAACAACGCCCGGGTGCAGTACAGCGATGCCAAGACCGGCCAGAGCTACAGCGCCGAAAGCATCCAGCTGAGCACCGGCGCGGTCCACGAAGGGGTGAACATCCCCCTCAAGGCCAGCGCCTTCCTCAGCGCCGCGCAGCCGAACATGAAAGCGCGCACCGAACTCAGCGGCGAGCTGCGCTTCGACCGCAAGCTCAAGCGCTACAACTTCGAAGACCTGCGCCTGTCCGGCGAAACCTCGGGCGAGCCGCTGGCGGGCAAGACCCTGACCTTCGCCGCCCAAGGCCAGTTGCTGGTCGACCTGGCGGCCAACGTCGCCTCGTGGAACAGCCTCAAGGTCTCCGCCAACCAGTTGCGCGCGCTGGGCGAGCTGAACGTGCGTGAGCTGGACAAGACGCCACAGGTCAGCGGTGGCCTGTCGATCGCCCAGTTCGACCTGCGCACCTTCCTCGACGGCATCGGCCAGCCGCTGCCGGCCACGGCCGACCCGGCCGCGTTCAGCAAGCTGGAGCTGGTCAGCCGCCTGGCCGGCAGCAGCAACAGCCTGGCCCTGGAAGACCTCGCGGTGAAGCTCGACGACAGCAGCTTCACCGGCCGCGTGGCCATCGAGGACATCGCCAAGCAGGCGCTGCGCGTGCAGTTGAAGGCCGATAAGTTCGACGCCGACCGCTACTTCCCGGCCAAGAGCGAAGCGGCCAAGGGCGCCACCGCTGCGCGCCAGGCCGAGGTCAAGCAACAGGAAGCCAGCGCCGTGGCCGGTGCCGGCAGCACGCCGCTGCCAACGGCCCCGACCCAGGTGTCCTGGAGCACCGACAAACTGCTGCCGGTCGACCGCCTGCGCGCGCTCGACCTGCAAGCCGATATCAGCTTCGGCGCCCTCACCCTGGACAAGCTGCCGATCACCGACGCTCAGCTCAAGGCCAAGGGCCAAGCCGGCCTGGTGACCCTCGAGACACTGCGCGGCGGCCTCTACAACGGCAGCTTCGAAGCCAAGGGCACGGTCGACGTGCGCCCTGCCGTGCCGCAGATCGGGGTCAACACCAAGATCAATCGGGTACCGGTCGAGCATTTCATCAAGTCCGACAGCCCCGAGCAGGCACCGCCGGTCAAAGGCCTGCTGACCCTGAGCAGCGACCTGACCGCCACCGGCAACAGTCAAAAGGCCCTGGTCGACACCCTCAACGGCAACGCCACCTTCACCATCAATGACGGCGTGCTGGTCAACGCCAACCTCGAACAGCAGCTGTGCCAAGCCATCGCCACCCTCAACCGCAAGCAACTGAGCGGTGACCCACGCGGCAAGGACACGCCGTTCGAAGAGCTGCGCGGCAGCCTCGTGGTGCGTAATGGCGTGGCCAGCAACCCGGACCTCAAGGCGCGCATTCCTGGCCTGACCGTCAACGGCCAGGGCGACCTCGACCTGCGCGTACTGGGCATGGACTACCGGGTGGGCGTGGTCGTCGAAGGCGATCAGCGGGCCATGCCGGACCCCGCCTGCCAGGTCAACGAACGCTTTGTCGGCGTCGAACTGCCGCTGCGCTGCCGCGGCCCGCTGGAGCTGGGCGCCAAGGCTTGCCGGCTGGACCAGGACGGCCTGGGCAAGGTGGCGGCCAAGCTGGCCGGCAACCGCCTGAAAGACAAGATCGATGAAAAACTCGAAGAAAAACTCGGAGACAAAGTGAGCCCTGAACTGAAAGACGCACTCAAGGGGCTGTTCAAGCGATGAGCCCCCAGCAGTTCTCCAGCGCTGTACTGGAGTGGTACGACCAGCACGGCCGCCACGACCTGCCCTGGCAGCAAGGCATCAACCCCTACCGGGTGTGGGTGTCGGAAATCATGCTGCAACAGACCCAGGTCAGCACCGTGCTGAACTACTTCGACCGCTTCATGCAGGCCCTGCCCACCGTGCAGGCGCTGGCTGAGGCGCCGGAGGACGAAGTGCTGCACCTGTGGACCGGGCTCGGCTACTACACCCGCGCACGCAACCTGCAGAAGGCCGCACAGATCGTCGTCAGCCAGCACGGTGGCGAGTTTCCGCGCAGCGTCGAGCAGCTTACCGAGCTGCCCGGCATCGGTCGCTCCACCGCGGGCGCAATCGCCAGCATCAGCATGGGCATCCGCGCGCCGATCCTCGACGGTAACGTCAAGCGCGTGCTGGCGCGGTTCAGCGCCCAGGGCGGCTACCCGGGCGAACCCAAGGTGGCCAACGCGCTGTGGGCGACGGCTGAACGCTACACGCCGCAGGCCCGCGCCAACCACTACACCCAGGCGATGATGGACCTCGGTGCGACCCTGTGCACGCGCAGCAAGCCCAGCTGCCTGATCTGCCCCCTGCAGCGCGGCTGCGAGGCGCACATGCTCGGCCAGGAAACCCGCTACCCCGAGCCCAAGCCGCGCAAGGCGCTGCCGCAGCGGCGTACGCTGATGCCGATGCTGGCCAACCAGGAAGGCGCCATCCTGCTCTACCGGCGGCCCTCCAGCGGGCTCTGGGGCGGCCTGTGGAGCCTGCCCGAGCTGGAAAACCTCGAGCAGCTCGACGACCTCGTCTACCAGCATGGCCTGCGCCTGGCCAGCAGCCAGGCCCTGGACGGCCTGACCCACACCTTCAGCCACTTCCAGCTGGCCATCGAGCCTTGGCTGGTGCGTGTCGACCCGCTCGGCACGCACGTGGCCGAGGCCGACTGGCTCTGGTATAACCTCGCCACCCCGCCGCGCCTGGGCCTCGCCGCCCCGGTCAAGAAGCTGCTCAAACGCGCGGCCGACGAATTGATTGCAGGAGAGTCCCGATGACCCGCACCGTTATGTGCCGCAAGTACCACGAACAACTGCCCGGCCTCGAGCGCCCACCGTACCCCGGTGCCAAGGGCCAGGACATCTTCGACAACATCTCCCAGCAGGCCTGGGGCGATTGGCTGAAGCACCAGACCCTGCTGATCAACGAGAAGCGTCTGAACATGATGAACGCCGAGGACCGTAAATACCTTCAGCAGGAGATGGATAAATACTTCTCCGGCGAGGACTACGCCAAGGCGGACGGCTACGTGCCACCGGCCGAATGACCCCGAAAAATCGTAAGCGACGGAATTAATTTAAAAAATTTTCAAAAAGTCGTTGACGCAAGGTCTGAAAACCTTTTTAATTCGCCCCGTCGCCCAGATAGCTCAGTCGGTAGAGCAGAGGATTGAAAATCCTCGTGTCGGCGGTTCGACTCCGTCTCTGGGCACCACCTTAAGCTTCTGGTGGTTGCAAAGTTACCCGAAGCGACACAAGAAACCCGCCTAGTGCGGGTTTTTTGTTGCCTGCGATTTTTGCTGTGGAAATGACGACCAGCCATCTCGCCGCCATCCCCACAGATCAATCCCTACCCCATCGCCCGGGGCGGCAACACCTCTGCGTGCAGCTTCACCCCAAGCGCCGCCATGACCTTCATGATCGTCGCCAGGCTTGGGTTACCCTCGGCGGACAACGCCTTGTACAACCCTTCGCGGGTCAGACCGGTGTCGCGCGCCAGCTGACTCATGCCACGTGCACGGGCGATATCGCCCAAGGCAGCGGCCAGTAGCGCCGGGTCGTTTTCTTCAAGGCATGCCTCAAGGTACAAGGCAATGTCCTGTTCGGTGTTCAAATGGTCTGCAGCATCCCATTTGCTCAGTTTGATATCAGTCATGACGGCCTCTTAAAGATCGCGAGCCAGCTTCAGCGCAGACCTGATGTCCCTAGCCTGGTCAGCCTTGTCGCCGCCTGCCAGCAGGATGATCACTTCATAGCCTCGCTGGATGAAATACACCCGATAACCTGGGCCATAGTCGATCCGCAGCTCGGATACACCCTCCCCAACCGGCTTACAGTCACCCATCACTCCAAGCTCGACTCGACGTAGTCGCACGTTGATCCGAGCTTGTGCGCGAGCATCTCGCAACGCAGCAAACCACCTTTTGTACGTGTCGGTCTGTATGAGTGTGTGCATGAGAAAAATGTAAACCACAGTTCACACTACATCAATTCTGATCTGTTTCAACCTGTTTATGCTGCGTCGCCCACACCCCCAATCGAAAAGTTCAGGATTGAGTACGCCTGCGGTTTTTCCCGCACACCCCTGGCGCAAGTATGGCCACATGCTATTATCGCCGCCGCGCCTGCCCCTCTCCTCGCAGGCGCTCACCCCCAAGGACGATGGTTGAGCAAGGAATGCCTCATCAGACACCCGATGTCTCAGCCCGTTTTTCTCACTCGGAAATCGGAAGCCCCATGACATCCCCAAGCGAACTCATGAACAAGGTCGATCGCAAGACACTGCACCTGGTACTGCTGTGCGCAGTGACCGGCGGCCTGTACTTGCTGATCTGGCTGTACAAGACCAACCAGCACCTGCTCGAAGCCACCGGGCAACGCCTGTGCAGCGAGACGTACATCATCTGGATCTGCGTCTGCGCAGGCCTGGGCGGCGCCCTGGTAAGCGATGAAGATGTCTACGTGGCCGGCCTTGGCGGCCTGCTGAGCATCGCCAGCTGGGTGCTCTACATCATCTGGTCGTTCAACGCCCGCACCCTGCTGGTGAGCTACGCCCACAGCAAGGGGCAAACCCATTTCAGCATGAACGCCTTCTACACGTTCCTGTTCAACCTGTACTACATCAACTACTGCATCAACGAGCTGGGCGAGACCGATCGCCGCCAGCAGCCGGTGTACGGACAGGTTTCCCCGAACTGATTCGAGCGCAAACGGATCTTGCATGTGAGCCCGATCATGCCATCTGAAAATCGGGCATCAAGGACAGAGCAATGGCTTACACATCGATCATCTTCAAGAACAGCAGAACCGGCGCGATGAAAGAAGCACCAGTCGGCTTCTCCTGGACCACCTTCTTCTTCGGCTTCTTCCCGGCGCTGTTCCGCGGTGACTGGAAATTCGCCGCAATCCAGTTCCTGCTGCAGATGCTGACCATGGGCTTGAGCTCGCTGGTGTTCTGCTTCATCTACAACAAGCTGTACATCAAGGACCTGATCGGCGCCGGCTTCCAGGCCCAGTCGATCTCCAAGGGCGACATGGACTACGCTGCCGCCAAGCTCGGCATGCAGATCCCGGCCCTCAGCGCCGCGGCCTGATCCGCCTCAGGGCACTGCGCCGCAGCCAACCGCGGCGCGTTGCCCTCGTGCTGATGATGGCCCCATCATCAGCTGTCGCTTGGGTTTAACCGGCAAGTGCGATTCAATACGCACCTTTCCGCGCCCCCAAGGACTTCAAGCCCCATGGCCTCCAACACCAAGCAACAGAAACGCGCCAAGCGCGCCGCCAGCAAAGCCAAGCAGAACCGCATGGTGCGCAGCGGCCAGACGGTCAAGGCGAGCGCCGGCGACAGCGCCAGCGTCGAGCAGATCTTCAACAAGGCGATGGAGTCGGACAGCTATGGCGAGCTGTTCGAGAAGATGAAAGCGGCCCAGGAGAACGGGCTGGTGGCGATGATCTCGGTGTTCCTGGTCGACCCGCTGCTGACCCTGGTGCTCAAAGGCCACAAGGAAGAGCACGCGACCGACTACATCGTGCTGGTATTCACCGCCTACCGCACCTGGCTCGACGGCGCCGACGAAGAGGCCACCATGGCCTGGCTGGAAAGCGACGAGTTCCAGGACGCCTACATCGCGGCCTCGGAAGTGGTGGCCAAGCAGCAGCAACAGCAGAAGCAGTTCGGCTGAGGCTGTTAAAGCGCCAAACAAAAGGCCGCGCCCCTCTCGGGACGCGGCCTTTTCATTTCACAGAGCCTGGATCAGTTATCCAGCGCCACCCGCCCTGCGGCCTGCTCAGCTTTGCGCTTGCGATGCACCAGCAAGCCCGCTGCGACCACACCGATGCTCAGCAGCGCCGTGGCGATGATCTCGGCACGGTGATCCGGACGGATCGCCATCACTACCAGTACTGCGATGATGAAGGCGATGGTGACCCAGGTCAGGCCCGGGAACAGCCACATCTTGAAGTCGATCTTCTCGCCACGCGCTTCCCGCTGGCTGCGCATGCGCAGCTGCGACACGGCGATCACCAGGTACACCAGCAGCGCAATGGCGCCGGAGCTGGCCAGGAGGAACTCGAACACCTGGGCCGGCGCGACGAAGTTGGCAAACACGCAGAGGAACGCCGCCGCAGTCGACAACAGCACGGCCCAGTGCGGGGTGCCCGCCTTGGTGGTGCGCTGGGCGATCGCCGGGGCGTCGCCACGCTTGCTCAGCGAGAAGAGCATGCGCGACGAGGTGTACAGCGCCGAGTTCAGGCAGCTGGTCACGGCGATCAGGACGACGATGTCGACGATCAGCTTGGCGTTCGGCACGCCGATGCGGCTCAGCACGGTCTGGTAGGAACCGGTCTCGGCCAACGCCGGATCGTTCCACGGCACCAGTGCCACGACCAGGAATATCGACACCAGGTAGAACAGGCAGATACGCCAGATCACCGAGTTGGTGGCGCGGCTGATCTGCTTGCCAGGGTCCTTCGACTCGGCGGCGGCAATGGTGACGATTTCGGTACCCATGAACGAGAACATGGTGGTCAGCATCGCTGCCAGTACGGCGCCCAGGCCATTGGGCATGAAGCCCTGGGTATCGAACAGGTGGCTGACACCGCTGATCTGGCTGCTCGGCACCATGCCGAACATGGCCGCGCAACCGACCACGATGAAGCCGATGATCGCCAGCACCTTGAGCAGGGCGAACCAGAACTCGAATTCACCGTAGTTCTTCACGCTGCACAGGTTGGTGGCGGTCAGCGCCAGGGTGATCAGCAGGGAGAACGCCCACAGGTCGACGGCCGGGAACCAGGCATTGAGGATCGCCGCAGCGGCGTTGGCCTCCAGCGGGATCACCAGGACCCAGAACCACCAGTACAGCCAGCCGATGGTAAAGCCGGCCCAGCGCCCGATGGAGCGGTCGGCATAGGTGGAGAACGAACCGGTGTCAGGCGAGGCGATGGCCATCTCGCCGAGCATGCGCATCACCAGCACCACCAGGGTACCAGCAGCCGCGTAGGCCAGCAGCACGGCAGGGCCGGCAGCGGCAATGGCGTGGCCGGAGCCGACGAACAGGCCGGCACCGATGACGCCGGCGATCGACAGCATGGTGACATGCCGTTGTTTGAGCCCCTGAGCGAGGTCGTTGGAATTGTTACCGCTCATAAAACTACCTTTGTAAGGAGGTGGACTACACGAATGATTGCCAGCGCGCCTGGGGGTGGAAGTCGGCGGCGCTGCATTCAGTGATTTCCATAGGGCAATAAGCGGGCCAGGTGAGAATCGGTTTCGTCTGAATTCTTTCAGCACGCAGAAACGGCGCGGGTTGCAGGCCATTCGGCCAGTGCCTGACCGAAAGGTCGCCAAATCACCATGCCAAGCCCGGATTACAGAAATACCCACTTACAAACGCACCAACGGTGCTCCTTGGTAACACCTTGGCACACAAAGGAGGCAAAAAAGTGCAACCGCACAGGAGCAACCCAAAATCGGTGTTGGCCTCTTCGCGGGTGAACCCGCTCCCACAGGATCCTCGCAACTGTCTGAATTGGTGGTGAAACCGTTATGCCGGGTAGATCCATGAAGAAGCGGAAAAACGGCTTCCCTCGTTGGTCCAAAGCTGGCACCATCGCGCCTTTTTTCATCAAGGCTCCGGTGCTGTGCGACGCCTTCGCGGACATCCTCGCGACGTTGCGCTGCAGCGATGCGACAAACTGTCCCGTCAGCGCCCCGAGCCCCCTGCGACCCGGTTGGATGTCACTGAGCCGCTATGCTAGCGTGGCGCTCGCCAGGAAGGCCGCCAACAGCTGGGAACGCACCCGAACACATGAGGACCGCACATGGCCCAGGCCACGCCCGCCCTAGAAATACGCAACCTGCACAAACGCTACGGCGCGCAGGAAATTCTCAAGGGCATTTCGCTGACCGCGCGTGACGGTGACGTTATCTCCATCCTGGGATCGTCCGGGTCCGGCAAGTCCACCCTGCTGCGCTGCATCAACCTGCTGGAAAACCCCCACCAGGGTCAGATCCTCGTCGCCGGTGAAGAGCTCAAGCTCAAGGCCGCGAAGAATGGCGACCTGATCCCGTCCGACAACCGCCAGATCAATCGCCTGCGCAGCGAGATCGGCTTTGTCTTCCAGAATTTCAACCTGTGGCCGCACATGTCGGTCCTCGACAACATCATCGAGGCGCCGCGCCGCGTGCTTGGCCAGAGCAAGGCCGAGGCGATCGAGCACGCCGAAGCGCTGCTGAACAAGGTCGGCATCTACGACAAGCGCCACAGCTACCCCGCCCAGCTTTCCGGTGGCCAGCAGCAGCGCGCCGCCATTGCCCGTACCCTGGCCATGAAGCCCAAGGTCATCCTGTTCGACGAGCCGACGTCGGCGCTCGATCCGGAAATGGTCCAGGAAGTGCTTAACGTTATCCGCGCACTGGCCGACGAAGGCCGTACCATGCTGCTGGTAACCCACGAGATGAACTTTGCCCGCCAGGTGTCCAGCGAAGTGGTCTTCCTGCACCAGGGCCTGGTCGAAGAGCAAGGAACGCCGCAGCAGGTCTTCGAAAACCCGAACTCGGCGCGTTGCAAGCAATTCATGTCCAGCCACCGCTAACGGAGCAATACATGCAGACCTACAAGAAATTGATCCTGGCCGCTGCCGCCACGCTGGTCTTCTCGGCCAACGCCATGGCTGCAGAAAAACTGCGCATGGGTATCGAAGCGGCCTACCCGCCGTTCAACAACAAGGATGCCAGCGGTAACGTCGTCGGCTTCGACAAGGACATCGGCGACGCCCTGTGCGCCAAGATGAAGACCGACTGCTCGGTGGTCACCTCCGACTGGGACGGCATCATCCCTGCGCTGAACGCGAAGAAGTTCGACTTCCTGGTGTCGTCGCTGTCGATCACCGACGAGCGCAAGCAGGCGGTCGACTTCACCGACCCGTACTACTCCAACAAGCTGCAGTTCATCGCACCGAAAAACGTCGACTTCAAGACCGACAAGGCCTCGCTCAAGGGCAAGGTGATCGGTACCCAGCGCGCCACCCTGTCGGGCACCTGGCTGGAAGACAACTACGGTGATGACATCCAGGTGAAGCTGTACGACACCCAGGAAAACGCCTACCTGGACCTGATCTCCGGGCGCATCGACGGCATCCTCGCCGACAAGTACGTGCAGTACGAGTGGCTCAAGAGCACCGACGGCCGCAACTTCGAGTTCAAGGGCGAGCCAGTACTGGACAGCGACAAGATCGGCATCGCCGTGCGCAAGGGTGATGACAAGCTGCGCAACGAGCTCAACGCTGCCCTGAAAGAAATCAAGGCCGACGGTACGTACAAGAAGATCAACGACAAGTACTTCCCGTTCAGCATCGAATGATTCGCCCCGACCGGCACGCCCTTGCGGCGTGTCGGTCCCTAGAACGCACCTAATCAATGAATATCGACCTGCACGGATTCGGTCCGGCCTTGATGGCCGGCACCTTGATGACCGTAAAACTGGCGCTCTGCGCCCTGCTGCTGGGCCTTGTGCTGGGCCTGCTCGGCGCCTTGGCCAAGACCTCTTCGCACAAGCCCCTGCAATGGCTTGGCGGCTTTTATTCGACCCTGGTTCGTGGCGTCCCCGAACTGCTGTGGGTCCTGCTGATCTACTTCGGCACCGTCGGGCTGGTCAACAGCATCGGCGAGGCCCTGAATATTCCCGGCCTGGAGCTCAGCGCCTTTGCCGCGGGCGTCATAGCCCTGGGCCTGTGCTTTGGCGCCTACGCCACCGAGGTGTTCCGTGGTGCGATCCTCGCGGTCCCCAAGGGCCACCGTGAAGCGGGCATGGCCCTGGGCCTGTCCAAGGGCCGCATCCTGGCGCGGATCATCCTGCCGCAGATGTGGCGGATCGCCCTGCCGGGCCTGGGCAACCTGTTCATGATCCTGATGAAGGACACCGCCCTGGTGTCGGTGATCGGCCTGGAAGAAATCATGCGCCACTCGCAGATCGCGGTGACCGTGAGCAAGGAGCCGTTCACCTTCTACATGGTCGCCGCGTGCATCTACCTGAGCCTGACGGTGGTTGCCATGACGGGCATGTACTTCCTGGAAAAACGCGCCGCTCGCGGCTTCGTGAGGGCTGAATAATGAACTGGGAAGTCATCATCAAATGGCTGCCACGGCTGGCCCAGGGCGCGACCCTGACCCTGGAGCTGGTGGCCATCGCGGTGGTCGCCGGGCTGATCCTGGCCATCCCGCTGGGTGTCGCCCGGGCCTCGCGCCTCTGGTACGTGCGCGCCCTGCCGTACGGCTACATCTTCTTCTTCCGCGGCACGCCGCTGCTGGTGCAGCTGTTTCTGGTGTACTACGGCCTGGCGCAGTTCGATGCGGTGCGCAGCAGCGCGTTGTGGCCGTACCTGCGCGATCCGTTCTGGTGCACCGTGCTGACCATGACCCTGCACACCGCCGCCTACATCGCCGAGATCCTCCGGGGCGCGCTGCAGGCGATCCCCAAGGGCGAGATCGAGGCGGCGCGGGCGCTGGGCATGTCGCGCGCCAAGACGCTGTTCTACATCATGCTGCCACGCGCCACGCGCATCGGCCTGCCGGCGTACAGCAACGAAGTGATCCTGATGCTCAAGGCCAGCGCCCTGGCCAGTACCGTGACGCTGCTGGAACTGACCGGCATGGCGCGCACGATCATTGCCCGGACCTACCTGCCGGTGGAGATCTTCTTCGCCGCCGGGGTGTTCTACCTGGTGATCTCGTTCGCCTTGGTGCAAGGCTTCAAGGTGCTTGAGCGCTGGCTGCGCGTGGACGCCAGCCAGGGGCGCTGAAGCATCCTTCACGGTGTCAGGATTGGCCTCTTCGCGGGTAAACCCGCTCCCACAGAGACCGCGCCGCTCTACAGATAGGCGCATATCCCTGTGGGAGCGGGTTTACCCGCGAAGAGGCCGGCATTGATGGACACACATCTCAATTGACACCGCCCCTATGACCACCACCGCCCACCTCCACAGCGAGCAACTCCTCCAGCGCTTCCAAGCCATTGACCAGTTCCTCGTCGAGCACCAAGCCCTGTGGAAGCCAAGACCCTTCACCACGCTGCAGCTGGACTGGGAGACCCAGCACCCGGCCCTGTCGACGTGGCTGCGCCAACGCACGCTGGAAGACGCCGAAGCCCCGCTCGACCCTAGCCAGCCGCCCGCCCCCTACGCGCACCTGGCCAGCCAGGCCGAGCACCTCAGCCAACTCGGCGAACTGCCCGACGCCGGCCTGCCCGCAGCCGGCCACCGCCTCGACGTCGGCGTCCCCGGCCGCAAATGGCAACAGATCGAGGCCTTCAGCCGCCGCCTGGGCTTTCGCCAGCAGACCGGCCACTGGCTGGACTGGTGCTCGGGCAAGGGCCACCTCGGCCGTCGCCTGTTGCAACCCGGCCAGCAGCTGACCTGCCTGGAGTACGACGCCCAGCTGGTCGCCGCCGGCCAGGCCTTGAGTGACCACCACCAACTGCCAGCGGCCCACGTGCATCAGGATGTAATGGCCGACGACAGCGCTCGCCACCTGGGCACCGACAAAAGCGTGGTCGCCCTGCATGCCTGCGGCGACCTGCACGTACGCCTGTTGCAACTGGCCGCGCAGCAGGGCTGCCGGCACGTGGCCGTCGCCCCGTGCTGCTACAACCGCATCCAGGCCGAGCACTACCAGGCGTTGTCGGCCGCTGCACGCGCCTCGACGCTGCAGCTGGACCTCGACGACCTCGGCCTGCCGCTGAGCGAAACGGTCACGGCCGGCGCCCGCGTGCGCCGCCAGCGCGACACCTCGATGGCGCGGCGCCTGGGCTTTGACCTGCTGCAACGCGAGCAACGCCAGTGCGACAGTTACCTACCCACCCCCTCGCTGCCGGTCAGCTGGCTGGAAAAACCGTTCGAGCAGTACTGCCGTGACCTGGCCGAGCTCAAGCAACTGGCGCTGACCGGTGAACCGGATTGGCCGATGCTGGAGGCCGCGGGTTGGCAACGCCTGGCCCAGGTACGCAACCTGGAGCGAGTGCGCAATCTGTTCAGGCGGCCGCTGGAGCTGTGGTTGGTGCTCGATCGTGCGCTGTTCCTGCAGGAACAGGGTTACATCGTGCGGCTCGGGGTGTTCTGCGCGTACCCACTGACGCCTCGAAACCTGCTGCTTCTGGCCGAGAAAAACAGCTGAAAACCTGTGGATAAGTCTGTGCACAAGCTTTTGATGAAAGGCACCTGATTTCGGATCCACAGCGCTATTTAAAGCCCTCTGCTTATTCCCTTAAACCTTCAAGCCCAGCAAAAACAGGGCTTTGCGCAAAGACCAGCGGTCGCGACGAGTGGCATGCCCTGGACGCAACGCTGGCATGCCGCTTGTGCATAAGGTTTTACAGGCTTAGTTCTAAAGGGGGATG
This sequence comes from Pseudomonas reidholzensis, assembly GCF_900536025.1. Classification (GTDB taxonomy): domain Bacteria; phylum Pseudomonadota; class Gammaproteobacteria; order Pseudomonadales; family Pseudomonadaceae; genus Aquipseudomonas; species Aquipseudomonas reidholzensis. The sequence goes on along the minus strand of NZ_UNOZ01000002.1, from coordinate 448,408 downwards.
GCAACCTGCCCTGAGGCTTGCCCAACTGGGTTACACTTGCGCTCATCCTGCTATCCGCCCAGCCCGGCTGCCACCTCTTCGAAGGCACCCGGCAGCCTTGGCAATGCGCATAAAACAACGACCAACCTACGAATGGACATCGCCACCGTGAACCACGCCAAGCCCCTCGCCCTGCTGACCCTCGCCCTGGTGCTCTGCGGCTGCGCAAACAATGCCCCGACGCACCGGCCCGAAGACCTGGGTTGGAACACGCCCGGCATGCAGCTCGGCGGCGACCACGGCCTGCCGCTGCGGGCCGAAACCCCCTGCCGCAAGCGCGGCTGCGACAACGACAAGCTGTTTTTCAACCCCGGCACGCCCGAGCCGAGCGTCAACAGCATCCACCGCGGCTGGTAGGAAAATTCTCCTTTTGCGCCGGTGACTTAGGTATTTATGCATTGGTTGCAAGGAAGTGGTTTACAGGCGCAATCGGATCGCTATAATGACGCCCCATTGCCGGTATAGCTCAGATGGTAGAGCAACTGACTTGTAATCAGTAGGTCCCGGGTTCGATTCCTGGTGCCGGCACCATACGCAGTATCAAAAAAGGCTCACCGCAAGGTGAGCCTTTTTTGTTTGTCTTGGCTCCCGCTCATGGAGCGCTCTGAGCTAGCGCATCCAGTAATAGAGTGTCGGCACCGATCTGGATGTCCAGCTCTGGCCATTCCACAGACCAGCCCCCATCACCTAGCGTGACACCTTCGAACGCGTTGCCCTTAACCAGTGGCGCCAACCTCGGATAAGCTTCAAGCGCGCCGCTCATATCCAAGGTAAACCGTTGACCATTGGTAAACGTCAGCTTGAGGCCGGCCCCCGGCAGAGGCTGAACCGACCGCAGGCGGGGACGTTTCATCAATGCCATTTCATCCACTCCTTCAACAGATCGCCCTGATTGGCCGCGACCCACGCCAGGGCCTCTTGCAGAATGCTCTGGGCGGTCGAGCGCCGGATTGAGCTGGGTTGCCCGTCGAGGCTGAGTGAAGTACTCATTCGAACATCCCCTCGATCTCATCCAGCGTTGGCAGCACAGCAGGCACAACCTCAAACTCGCTATCCAGGGCGGCCAACACCCTTGCATAGGCGCCCATGCCTACTGAAAGGCTGCCCTTCTCCACAGCAATGACCTTTTGCCGGGTGAGCGTCGCGAGCTCCGCCAACTGCAGTTGGGTGAGCCCGCGATTAATTCGACGCGTCCGGATCTGTTGCCCCAGGCGCGAGCTGATCAGTTCGTGGTCCATGTCCTATATTCGTGACAAATAGAGTGTCTTGTAACGTATAGGTGACCAAGACAGAAGACAAGCAGTACTGCCTATTCGGGGCGCCGCTCAGCGGAAACCTGAACGCTTACGCCACGAATGGGCAAATCGTCTTTCAGAACGACGTGCTCACCGTCACCGCCATGTTCCGCGGATCCCCATAGATCGCCCCCGCATAGAACCCATAGTTGCTGTAGTAATGCTGGTCGAACAGGTTGTTGGCATTCAGGCTCACGGTGGTGTCATCGGTCAGCTGGTACTTGGCCATGGCATTCCAGATCGCATACCCCGACCAGTTGACGTCGGTCGCCCCCGAGCTGACGCCATTGACCGGCTGCCCGGCGGGGCTCGAGATCGCGCGGATGTTGGTCTGCGCAGAAACCCCCGCGCCCAGGGTCAGGCGATCCAGTGGGCCGGACAGGCGATAGGTGGTCGAGGCCTTGAACAGGTGCGACGGATCGCTGCGACCATCGCTGTCGACGCGACGGAAATGCAGGTAGGTGTAGCCGGCATAGACGTTCCAGTTGGCGGTCAGCGCACCGGCGATTTCAAGGTCGATACCGTCGGTTTCCTGGCCGGTACCGGTGGTGTAGGCATCGCCGCCGGTGGGGGTCAGCTGGCCGTCATCCAGCACCGCCTTGTTCTGCTGCTTGGTCCGGAAGTACGCGGCAGAGGCATTCAGGCGGCCATCCAGCCAGGCACCCTTGATGCCGGTCTCGTAGCTCTGGCCGCGGATCGGCTCGACCTTGGTGCCGTTGACGGTCTCGGCGGTCTGCGGGTTGAAGATGTCGGTGTAGCTGGCGTACAGCGAGTAGGTGTCGTTGAGGTCGTAGACCACACCCAGGTACGGCGTGACGATGCCGTGGTTCTGCTGGTTGCTGCGCACGCCAGCGACACTGCGGGTGGTGGCCGAGTAGTCGGTGCTGCGTGCCCCGACGATCACCGACAGCGGCTCGGTGATGCTCAGGCGGGTGGCGGCATACAGGCCTTGCAGGCGAGTGGTGGTCTTGCTGTGGCGGCCGGTACGGGAGGCGAGCATGTCGTAGTCGCTGTCCACGCCGTTGCCCCAGTTGCTCAGCGGCAAGCCGTTGTTGGCGCGGAACTGGCAGCCCAGGGCGGGGGCGCTGGCGCGGCCGTCGCCGACCATGGTGCAGGTGTATTCCGGCGACCAGGCGACGGTACGGCTGTCGTTGTAGCCGACCATCGCCTGGTGGGTGCGGCCGAACAGCTGGAACGGCCCCGACAGGTCGATCTGCGCCGACTGCTGGGTGGTGTCGCTGGAGCTGTGCAGGCCGTTGAGCACGGCGCCGCTGCCATCCTGCTGCCAGTAACCGCCATAGCGGCCACCGCCGGCCGAGTTGACCTTGGCCAGGCCGCGATGGTTGAGCGCTTCGCCTTCGCTCTGGGCAACCTTCAGGTCCAGTGCCCAGTCGTTGTCGAAGCTGTGTGCCAGAGAGCCAAAGGTGGTGCGGGTGATGTACTCGCCGAAGCTCCAGCTCGGCACCACGTTGGTGCTGCGCGGCAGGTCGGTGGTGCTGCCGTCGCGGTACCAGATGGGGATGTTGGCGCCCCAACCGCCGCCGACCACTTTGCTGTACTCATACTGGTAGCCGGCGCCGAGGGTGGTGGCGTCGTCGAGGTCGAATTCGAAGTTGGCCAGCGCCGCGCGGGAGCGCTCGGACTGGTTGTCGCGGAACGAGTCGGCGTCCTCCTGGGTGACCACGAAGCGCGAGCGCAGGCGGCCATCGGCGGACAACGGCAGGTTCAGGTCGGCGCCCAGGCGGCGCTTGTCCCAGCTGCCATAGGTGGCGTAGGCGCTGCCGCCAAAGGTCGTGGTCGGTGCCTTGCGAATCAGGTCGACGCTCGCCGAAGGGTCACCGGTGCCGCCGAGCAGGCCGTTGGCCCCGCGGACGATGTCGATACGCTCGTACAGGTCCATGTTCAGAGCATTGCCGCCGCCACTGAAATCGGAGCCGCCCTGGAACTTGAGCCCGTCGACCTTCCAGTTGGAAATCGAATAGCCCCGCGCGCGGAAGTCGGTGCGGCCGCCCACTTCCATCTTGCTCACGCTGACCCCCGGGGTGGTCTCCAGCGCTTGTTCGATGGTGTGGATATCACGGTCGTCCATTTGCTGCCGGGTGATGGTAGTGACCGACTGCGGGGTCTGCCGCGGGGTCAGCTTGAGGCCGGTGGAGCTGCGCGTGCTCTCCACGGTGTAGCCAAGCTGGCCGGTCTGGTCAGCAGGCACCAGGGCGCTGTCTTCGATCTGCGTGGCGTCCAGCTCCAGCGGCTGGCTGTCGGCGGCGAAGGCGGGAGCATTGCACGCGGCAGCGATGCACAAGGCCAGCGGAGTAAGGCGGCTAGCGCCTCGCGGGGAGCGGGAGATGGGGTTCATGATGCCCTTAGTCATTGGGAAAGCGTCGTATTCGCAGATGATTTTTTGGTAGGATTCTAGGCCTGCGCCCGCTGGGCTCCATGCCCGGCATGTACGGGCATGTAATCGAACGTAATGAGCATTGCTGGGCGCTCTTGAAGAGGTATTTTTGCCAATGAGCAGCACCCTGCTGGTCGTCGACGATGACGACGAAATCCGCGAACTTCTCTGCGATTACCTGAGCGATGCCGGCTACACAGTGCTGCCCGCCGCAGACGGCGAACAGATGCGTGCACAGCTGGCCCGGCACAAGGTCGACCTGGTGGTGCTCGACCTGATGCTGCCGGGCGAGGACGGTTTGAGCCTGTGCCGGCAATTGCAGGCACACGCAGGGCTGGCGGTGATCATGCTGTCGGCCAAGGGCAGCACGTTCGATCGGATCATCGGCCTGGAGGTCGGTGCCGACGACTACCTGTCGAAGCCGTTCGAGCCCCGTGAGCTGATCGCCCGGATCAAGGCCGTGCTGCGCCGCCCGCAGCGCCTCGAGCCGCCCCTCGAAGAGGCCGCTGTCGATGAGCAGAGCTTTGCCGGTTACCGCCTGGACCACATCAAGCGCCTGCTGACCGGCCCCGACGGCCAGGCGCTGTCGCTGCCGCGCTCCGACTACCGGGTGCTGCGCGAGTTGCTCGACGCCAACAACCGCGTGGTCTCCCGCGACCTGCTGACGCGCAGCGCGTTCGGCCGCGACCACTTGCCCGACGACCGTTCGGTCGACATGTGCATCAGCCGCCTGCGCCAGCAGTTACGTCGCAGCCCGGAGGGCGCGGTGCAGATTCTGACCATCCGTAACGAAGGCTACCTGCTCACCGGTGCGCGCCTCTGAACGTGCGTGTGCCGAGGGTGCTGCGCCGTCTTTGGCCGAAAACCCTGTTCGGCCAACTGTTGCTGATCATGGTCAGCGGCACGCTGTTGATCCAGCTGATGTCCAGCAGCATCTGGTTCGACGTGCGCTTCGCCCAGGTGCTGGAAGCGCCGGTGCGCTTGATCGCCGCCCGCAGCGCGCCATTGATCGCCCAGGCCGACTGCCACGCCGGCACCCTGCATTTGCCAAACCACTACCGGGTGCGCTGCGCCGAAGCGTTGCCCGAGGTCGAAGTGGATGAGCGCCGCGGGCGCCGACGGGTCGAACTGCTGCTGCAACAAGCGCTGGCCTATGAGTTGGGGCGTGATGCCCAGGTACGGCTGCTGAAGGTGCAGCTCACCGATGAGCTGGGCCAGCCGATTGTCTGGCGCAGCCTGTTTGGCCTGCGTACGGCCCAGGCGCACCTGCAGTTTGCCGTGCCGCTGGCCGACGGCCACTGGCTGACCATCGACGGCGAGGAGTTGCAGGGCTGGAGCGGTGAGTCGGCCTGGGTACTGATCAGCGATTACCTGTTGCGGGTGTATGCCCTGCGCATCGTCGCAGTATTGCTGGTGTGCCTGCTGGCCGTGCGCCTGTGCCTGCGCCCCCTACGGCGCCTGGCCGATGCCGCGCGTGGCCTGGGCAGTAATCTTGAGCAGGCGCCGCTGCCGCTGGACGGCCCGGAGGAAGTGCGCCAGGCGGCGCAGGCGTTCAACGCCATGCAGCAACGGCTGATCGCCATGGTCAACGACAAGGCCTATTTTCTGGCGGCCGTCTCGCATGACCTGCGCACCCCGCTGACACGCATGCGTTTGCGCCTGGAGCGCCTTGAGCCGGGTGAACACAAGGAGCGCCTGCGGCAGAACATCGTGCAGATGGACGAAATGATCGGCCAGGTGCTGGACTACCTGCGTGCCGGCGAGCAGCAGAACCTGCAACAGGTTGATCTGGACCGCCTGGTGGCACGCCAGTGTGCGGAGCTGGCCAGTACCGAAGAGCCGCTGCCGGTGCAGGGCCAGGTGGGCAATATCGAGGTCGATGCACTGCTGATGCAGCGTTGCCTGCAGAATTTGCTGGTGAACGCGCTGCGTTATGCCAAGCAGGTGTCGGTCACCTTGGAAACGGCCACCACCGGGGTGTTCATCCATATCGATGACCGCGGCCCGGGGATCGTTGCGGCGCAACTGGGCACCATTACCGACCCGTTCGTGCGGGGTGAAGGCTCGCGCAACCAGGCCTCGGGCGGGTATGGATTGGGCTTGAGCATCGCCCAGCGGATCGCCACCAGCCATGGCGGCGAATTGCTGCTGAAGAACCGCGAAGGTGGGGGGTTACGGGTCAGCGTGCTGCTGCCCAGGGGGCAGGCTGCGCCCTAGCGGACGCATGCCGGTGCCCTCAGTTGCCCTGAAGGATCTTCAGCGCGGCCTCGGCGAGGAAGCCCGAGCGACTCTTGTGCTCCGGATGGTTCTTCACATAGACATCGATCCGGTTCAGAAGGTAGGCCGGCAGCGTGATATTGAGTTTTTCGGCCTTGCCCAGGTAGCGGGTAATGTCGATGTCGATCAGGGCCCACGTGCAGCCGGCATAGTCGGAATTGGCCGCGTGGACGGTCACTTTGCTGGCTTTGGGGATCTCCTGCTGGTCCTGGGCAAGCAGCTCCAGATGGCCTTCGATGGCCTCGCGGGCCATGGCAATGGCGTCGTCAAGGTCATCGCCTGCCGAGTAGCAGCCGGGTATATCAGGGACCTCCACACCCCATGCATGGGTGTCGTCGCCGGGGAGGATTGCAATAGGGAAAAGCATGGGCTTTCTCTCCGTGTTCAGCTGGCATAACCAATCCTCGCTTGCCGCAGGATACTGGCCGCCGTCTTGGGCAGCAGATCCTTCTTGGGGTGAGGAATCGTCACCAGTCCGGTCTTCTCGGGGTGTTTGAAGTGATGGTGGCTGCCGCGTGTACGCACCTGATACCAACCATCGGCCTCAATCACTGAAATCAGTTCGCGGCTGTTCATGACCCATCCTTGGTCGACCGCCATGGTGGGTAGTATAACCACCATGGCGAAACTATCAACACCATACCCACCGATCCACGACCAGCGGCCCTGAGCGAGTATGGCGAGGACGGAGAAAACAGCGCGACGCAAAGTGATGCGGGATCTTGCCGCGATCAGCGGCGAAGTCGAGTTCAGCACCCCACAAACAAAACAGCCCCGGCATAAGCCGGGGCTGCTGGAGACGCCAGGTCAGTATCAGAAGATGCTGATCGGGTACTCGACGAAGACGCGGACTTCGTTGCCGTCGTCGTTGTAGCCGTTTTGCTGCACGGCGTTGTTGGTCCGCAGGAACGAGCTACGCAGCTTGACCGACAGGTCCTTGGCCGGGCCGTCCTGGACGACGTAGCGCAGCTGGTTGAAGATCTCGCGCTCCTTGCCTTCGCCGAAGCCGTGGGTGTTGATGTTGTCACCCACCACGTAGGCCAGCTTGTAGCTCAGGCCCGGCACGCCGTAGGCGCTGAAGTCCAGGCCGTAGCCGATCTGCCAGGACCGCTCGTCTTCAGCGTTGAAGTCCGACCAGTAGGAGTTGGCCAGGTAGATGGTCGAACCACCGTCGCTGGTGCCCCAAGGCTGGGTCTGGTAGCTGCCGTAGTTGTAGCCGGTGCTGCCGGTGCTGCGCTGGTGAGCGACGGTGATCGAGTGCGCACCGAAGGCGTAGGTGGCCGCCAGGCTCCAGATGGTGTTTTCGTCACCGGTCAGGCCAGCCTTGTCGACGAACTTCTTGTCGATGTCGGTCTTGTAGCCGTTGAAGTCCAGGGTCAGGGACTGATCGCTGGACACTGGGAAGACGTAGTTCAAGCCCAGGTAGTGCTTCTTCATCACGTCTTCGTTGTCGGCGGTGTACAGCGACGCGGTGAAGTTGTCGGTGAACTTGTAGCTACCGCCGAAGACGTTGATCGACTTCAGGTCACCACTGTCACGACCCTCGGCGCTCTTGCGCGCCAGCTGGGTGAAGCGACCGGCGTTCAGCTCCAGGCCTTCGATCTCCTTGGAGGTGATCAGGGTACCGGTGAAGCTTTCTGGCAACAGACGGCCATCGTCGTACTGCAGCACCGGCAGGGCCGGCATCTGGTCACCGTACTTCAGCACGGTGTTGGAGATGCGGAACTTGACCGCTGCGCCGCCACGGGCAAGGTTGTGCGGCGAGTTGGCCGGCTCGGTATCGCTTGGCTTGAAGAAGTCGACACCGGCGCCGCCGTTGTGACCTTTACCACCGTCCAGGCGAATCGCGTACAGGCCGAAGGCATCGACGCCCACGCCGACGGTGCCTTGGGTGAAACCGGAGTTGAAGGTACCGATGAAGGCCTGGCCCCACTCGATCTGGTCGTCGGTGCCGTGCTTCTTGTCACGGTTGATGTATGCGTTGCGCAGCAGGACGTTGGCGTGGCTGTCCTCGATGAAGCCCTTGCTGTTGGCCTGCTCGTTGGCCTGAGCCTGGGTCGCGGCGATCAATGCCAATGCGACCAGGCTGATCCTGGTTTTCAACATGTTGTTTTCCTTTTTCTTAATCAAAAACGCTCTGCATTTTGACGCCAGGAACCAACGCCCCTTCGTAGGTTCGACGCTATGCGGATCCAACTGACAGGCACCGCCGATGCTCGAGCGGCGGGCCTTGCGCAGCAGCATGGCCAAGTCATGGCCGGCAGGCGTTGGCCGAATCCTATCCGGCTGTGCGCGGGAATGTCAAAAAATCGTGAAATGCAGGTCGATATAACTAAATTTCCAGGGTGATCTGGGGCATTTCAATGCATATCTGCCGTTGCGTGGGGCAATTTGTCTGATAGGCAACCGCGAATTTTCTGACTTCATCACGAGCAATCCCCCGCTTTCAGAATGCACATCGTCTGTGTACAGCCCTGCCCGCAACCCCGAGATCATCACAAAGGACTAGTTACAAATAGATACATATGTAAAGACAAGCCTTTACAAATACCCGAGCAAGAGCAAATAGCAAGCATTACCATCCGCATCCTCTTTCCATTTACAACTTTCCACGGATGCTCTCATGCGTGCTCCCTGCCGCCTTTCCCCCCTGTCTTTGAGCCTGTCGCTGCTGTGCAGCGCAGGCCTGGCCAACGCCGCCACCACCACCCTGCCGGAGCTGTCGGTCACTGCCGACGCCGAGCGCGAGCGCGATAACCCGCGGGTCAAGGACGTGAGCACCGCCACCCGTACCTCGACCCCGGTTCGCTACGTCCCGCAGGCCATCGACTCGGTGAAGACCAGCAACCTGCTGGACTACGGCAGCAATACCCTGGGCAAGGCGCTGGAAGGCATCCCCAACGTCAGCAGCGGCGCCGACACGCGCTTCGACAGCGTGCGCATCCGCGGCTTCGAGAGCAGCAACGACTTCTACCTGGACGGCATTCGCGACGACAGCCAGTACGTGCGTGACCTGCACAACATTGAACGGGTTGAAGTACTCAAGGGCCCGGCCGGGGTGCTTTATGGCCGTGGCAGCCAAGGTGGCATCGTCAACCGCGTGAGCAAGGCGCCGGAGCATGGCCGCCGCTCGACTATCGAGGCCCAGGGCGGCAGCGAAGACCTGCGCAGCCTGTACGCCGACCTCAGCACCGACGTCAGCGACGACATCAGCCTGCGTCTGAACCTGGGCAACCAGGACAACAACAGCTTCCGTGACGGCATCGATGGCAGCCGCCAGCTGTTCGCGCCGTCCATGAGCTGGCAGCTGACACCTGACCTGAACTGGCTGGTGCAGTACGAATACAGCCGCTACAACCGCACACCCGACCGGGGCATCCCGGGCGTCAATGGCCGCCCGGCCGATGTCGACCGCGAGACCACCTATGGCGATACCCAGCGCGACTTCATCGACGACAAGGCGCAGTCGCTGCGCTCGCGGCTGAACTACCAGCTCAGCGACAGCTGGCAACTGCGCCATACACTTGGCCTGTTCCAGCTCGACAGCGACTTCGACAACACCTATCAGGTCGGCTACAACGCCAGCACCAATACCGTTACCCGCCAGCGCTGGCAGCAGGACCTGAAGACCCGCAACCTGTCCAACACCGTCGAAGCCGAAGGCGACTTCGCCACCTGGGGCCTGGAGCACAAGCTGCTGGTCGGCCTGGAGTTGGCGCACCAACGCCGCGACCCGTTGCTGCGCACCGCCACGGGGGTGCCCGCGCTGAACCTGAACAACCCTGACCGCGGCCTGCAACACAACGGCCAGATGGTGGTGTCGAGCAACAACCACACCGTGGTCGACAGCCGTGGCATCTACCTGCAGAACCAGATCCGCCTCAACGAGCAATGGCAGATCCTGGCCGGCGTGCGTTTCGATCGCTTCGAGGTCGAAACCACCAACCAGCTGCGTAACATCAGCGAGCCGCAGGACAGCACCAGCACCAGCCCGCGCCTGGGTGTGGTGTATTCGCCATGGCGCGAGCATTCCTTCTATGCGTCCTGGAGCAAGACCTTTTCGCCGGTTGGCGGTGGCCTGATCGGCATCACCCCAGGCGCCGCCGGCAACGCCAACGATGCGGGCCCCGAGCTCACTCGGCAGAAAGAAATCGGGGTCAAGAGTGACTGGTTCGACGATCGCCTGAGCACCACCCTCGCCGTCTATGAGCTGGAGTTGTACAACCGCCGCACGCGTGACCCGCTCAACCCGGAGCTGATCCAGCTCAGCGGCCTGCAACGTTCACGCGGCATAGAGCTGACCGCCACCGGCAACGTCGTGGGCAACTGGTATGTGCGCGGTGGCATCGGCTTGCAGGATGCGACCATCGTCAAGGACAACAACGGCCTGGAAGGCAACCGAATCAACGACGTGGCCAAGCGTAACGCCAGCCTGTTCGTCACCTGGAAGCCGGAGCTGGGCTGGTATGCCGAGACCGGCCTGACCCTGGTCGGCGAACGCTATGCCGACAACCAGAACACCACAGTGCTGCCGGGGTATGGCCGCTGGGACGCGCTGGCCGGGTACCGCACGCATGACTGGGATGTACGCGCGGCGTTGAGCAACCTGACCGACAAGACCTACTACGCCTCGGCGACCAGCGCGGCGCAGATCATGGTCGGTGACCCGCGCAGCCTGGTGGTCACAGGGACTTACAGCTTCTGATTTGCTCGGTCCGCAGTGACATCGCACACACAAAAACGCCAGCGCATTCGCGCTGGCGTTTTTTTACAGTGTCCAGATGCACAACCCGCTCAATGCCACACAGCCATCAGAGCCTCGAGCTCCGCATCGCTGATCAGGCCTTGGGGGTATCGCCCGTCCAAGAGACGTCGTGGATCGGTCGTCCTGACCCGCTTGCTTCCATTGCGCTTCAACCACTGCGTCAAAATTTTGAGCGATTCGTGATTCACTGCCGATGGGCGCAACGCCGACTCACTTACTGCATTCATCTCTACACGTACTCCCTGGGCCCGTGAGCGGCTAACTTACGTGGGTTTTGTTACAGATCGGCAAAACCTATCCACTTGAAACACAACGAAAAACAATACAAAACGTATGCCATTTGGTATGCCAGCCGTCGCCGCAAAAAAAAAGCCCGTCAAATGACGGGCTCTTTTTATCTGCCAGGGTCTCAGCGCTTGATCGGCGCCGGTTGTTGCTGGGTAAGGCAATGGATGTTGCCGCCGCCCAGCAGCAGCTCACGGCCCGGGATCATGACCACTTCATGGTCAGGGAAAATCTTCGCCAGAATCTCTCTAGCCTGGGCATCTGCCGGGTCATCGAAGCTCGGCGCGATGATCCCGCCGTTGACGATCAGGAAGTTCACGTACGAGCCGGCCAGACGCACCGACGGATCGCGCTCCTGGCTGCCGCTGACCTGGTCGACACCGGCACACTCTTCCTCAGTAGCAAACAGCGGCCCAGGGATGGGCATCTTGTGCACTACAAAGGTGCGCCCCTTGGCGTCGCGGGTGCTGTTCAGCACCTCTAGCGCGGCGTGGCAACGTGCATAGTTGGGGTCGTTGGAATCATCGGTCCAGGCCAGTAACACTTCGCCTGGAGCGACGTAACAGCAGAAGTTGTCGACGTGGCCATCGGTCTCGTCGTTGTACAGGCCGTCCGGCAGCCAGACGATGGTCTCCACCGCCAGCTGATCACGCAGGATCTGTTCGATCTGCTCGCGGTTCAGGTGCGGGTTGCGGTTGCGGTTGAGCAGGCATTCCTCGGTGGTGATCAGGGTGCCTTCGCCGTCGACATGGATCGAGCCGCCCTCGAGCACGAAGCCTTCGGTCTGGTAGCGCTGGCAGCGCTCCATTTCCAGGACCTTGGCCGCCAGCTCCTCATCGCGGTTCCACGGCGCGTAGAGGCCGCCGTCGAAGCCGCCCCAGGCGTTGAACGCCCAGTCCACGCCACGCACTTCACCCTGGTCGTTGATGACGAAGGTCGGGCCGGTGTCGCGCACCCAGGCGTCGTCGTTGCTGATTTCCACCACGCGGATGTTCGGCAGGTCGAGCTGCCGGCGGGCGTTCTCGTACTGGCCAGCGGAGACACCGACGGTGACCGGCTCGAAGCGTGCAATGGCCTTGGCCAGGGTCACGTGGGCCGCCTGCGCCGGCTTGCCGCCCAGGCGCCAGTTGTCGGGGCGCTCTGGCCAGACCATCCAGACCTGGGTCTGCGGCGCCCACTCGGCGGGCATATGGAAGCCTTCGGCACGGGGAGTCGAAGTGAGGGTTTTCATCAGTGACCTCTGCGCAAGCTGTCGAATGGCCTGGGGCCGCTGTGGCCCCAATGGCAAGGTGAACATTTATATCCGATAAATATCCGCAATAAAAGCTGAAGCTAGTGCCGCTCAGCCATAAAAATCTATTTCAAATCGATAACAATCGGCTTATGACGGCAAGAATCACCTGTTAGAGCCCTTCTCCAAGGATCCGATCCACACAATCGACAAAGTAGTCGACGCTGGCCCGGGTGGTGCACATCGGCGGCTTGATCTTGAGGATGTTCAGGTAATCCCCGGTCGGCTGCATGAAGATGCCCAGGTCGCGCAGGCGGTTGCACAGGATCATGGTCTCGGCGGTTGCCGGTTCCAGAGTCTGCCGGTCACGCACCAGTTCCAGCCCCAGGTAGAACCCCGAGCCATGCGCCGCGCCCGCCAGCGGATGTTTATCGACCAAGCCCTGCAGGCGCGCCTTGAAGTAACCGCCGACCTCGCGGGTGTTCTGCCACAGGCCTTCTTCGTCCATCACATCGAGCACCGCGAGGCCGATCCGGCAGCTGACCGGGCTGCCGCCGGCCGACGAGAAGAAATAACCCTCGGCCTCGAGCGCCTCGGCGATCTCGCGCCGAGTGATCACCGCACCCAGTGGCTGGCCGTTGCCCATGCCCTTGGCCATGGTGATGATGTCCGGCACCACGCCCTGCTCTTCGAAGCCCCAGAAGTAGTCGCCCAGGCGGCCATAACCGACCTGCACCTCGTCGGCGATACACACGCCACCCCGAGCACGCACCTGGGCGTAGGCGTCGCGCAAGTAGCCGGGCGGCAGCGAGATGCCCCCGGCGTTGCCATACACCGGTTCGCAGATCATGCCCGCCAGCTGGCGGCCGCGCGCATCGAGGTCGGCAAGCTTGGCATCGACATCTCGCAGGTAATCCGCTGCGCTCTCGGCACCTCGGTAGCGGCCGCGGAAGGTATTGGGCGCCTCTACCGGGTGCACCCAGTCAGGGCGCGTCTGCAGCGCCAGGGGATTGTCGGCAATCGAAGTGGAGATGGCATCGGTGGCCACCGACCAGCCGTGATACGCCTCCAGCACGCTGATCAGGTCACGCCCGCCGCTGTAGGCCCAGGCCAGGCGAATGGCCAGGTCATTGGCCTCGGTCCCACTGTTGACCAGGAACACCCGGTCGAAGCCGTCCGGCGCCAGCGCCAGCAAGCGCTCGGAGAATTCGGCGATGGCCGCGTAGTGGAAGCGCGAGTTGGTGTTGAGCAACGACCACTGGCGCGCCGACTCGGCGGCCATGCGCGGGTGGCCATGGCCGAGCACCGCCACGTTGTTGAGCATGTCCAGGTACGAGCGGCCCTGCAGGTCGATCAGGTAGTTGCGCCACCCGCGTTCGATCTGCGGCGGCTCGGCGTAATAGTGCTTTTGCGAACGGGCGAAGCTGGCATCGCGCCGCGCCAGCAAGGCCTGCGCGTCAGGCAACGGCTCGGCGTCGCAGTCAAAGCCGAGCAACGCCTGCGGTGACGGGCACAGCGCCAGCCAGGCGGCAGCGGCGCTGGGTTGGGCGAAGAATGGCGGCTGCAGCGCGGTGTCGCGGCACAGCTGCACACAGAGGAAGCCACACGCGGTGCCCAGCGTCTGCCCTTTGCTCACGCCCTGGCCGTCGTCGGGGGTCGCGTCCAGGCCTTTGAGCCACAGGCTCCAGTGCGCCGTACGGAGCACCCCGCGTCCATCGCCAAGACGCTGCCAGACCCCGTCCTGCGGGGCCTGCACGACGCTGCCCGATGGCACCTTGAGTTCCACGCCCAGGGCGCAGGTTGCCGGCTCGTCGGGGCGATCGATGTGCGTCTGTGACAGGCGGTATTGGCCATGCAGGCTACATGCGGCGCCCGTTTGCGCCGCCAGCACGGCCTGATCGAAGCCGCTCTGCTCCCAGTTACCCGCCTCGCAATGCGCGCTCAGCACGCCCAGGTCGACCCGGCTCACCGGCTGCCCGGCCAGCTCGGGCAGCAGCGGCGCGCAGCCCGACAGCTCCAGCGCCGGCAGTTGACGGCCTGCCGCCTGGAGAATGGCGGCCTCCATCAGCATCGCTGGCACCTGGCAGGCGGTATCGAAGATCTGCCATTCATGGGCGATGTTGTCGCGGGTGTACTGGTTGTGCGGGTCGACCGCCAGCTGCTGCTCACTGCTCAGCACCAGTACCGTGGCGCGCATCAGTACCAGCGGCCAGAGGGCACGCAGCTCGGCGTCGTCCAGTGGGTTGATGGCCTGGTAGGCCGTCACGGCCGGCAGGATGCGCAGCGGATCGCCCTCGGCATGGTGCAGCAACGCCGCGCAGGTCACCGACAGGTCGGCAATCCGCCAGGTACGCAGCAGGTCTCCGAAGTCGATGACGCCCTGCAGCTGCCATTCGCGCGCCTCGTCGCGGCGCCAGACCACGTTGTCGTCGGTGATGTCCAGGTGCACAGCCTGGCTCGGCAGCTGCGCCACCAGCGGTTGCAGGGTCTCCCCGGCCTGGCGCACGACCTGCGCCAGTTGCTCGCGTCGCCCGGCATCGCTCAACAGCGGCAGCAGGTGCTCGATCAGCGCCTGGGCCTGTTGCGGGTCCCATTGCAGCGTGCGCGTCAGGCCAGGATGGTCAAAGCTCGCCAGCGCCTGGTCGACCCGCGCGCACAGTGCACCGAGTTCAGCCACCAGCCGGGTCGGCAGGTGTTTGAGACGGGTCAGCGGCTGGCCGTCGATGTAGTCGAGCAGGCGCACGCGCAGCGGCTGGCCGTCGACCTCCACGGCCAGCAGCGCGTCGCCACTGAGCGCAGGGCGCACGCCAGGCACCGGCACACCTCGATCGGCCAGGTAGGCCAGGGCAGCGTGTTGCGCCTGCAGCTCGTGCTCGGCATAGCTGGCGTGGCACACCTTGAGCACAAAGCGCCCCTGATCGCTGTCCAGGCGCAGGTTGAGGTCCTGCTGGCTGCCCAACGATTGCACGCTGCCCGCCAGGTCGTAATGCGCCCTCAGCAGGGCATGTGCCTGGGCTTCGCTGAGCGCAGGACTGGGCTGGCTGGAACGCTGGATCAGGGTGCTGAGGGGCATGAATGTGGACCTCGATTTTTTGTCGCTTATATCGCCACTACTGCTGCCGATATACAAGGTATCCGTAAATTAAAAATGACGGGGTCCCCTGTCACGGCAGGAATCGCGAGCCACCGCTTGTCAGCCCCGGCGGCAAAAGACAAGCTAGGCTCCATCCGACGTCAACCCGTTTTTCCAGAGGCAACCTGATGCGCATACTCGTCACGGGCGGCGCCGGCTTTATCGGCTCGGCACTGATCCGCCACTTGATCGAACACACCGACCACGAGGTGCTCAATCTCGACAAGCTGACCTACGCTGGCAACCTCGAGTCGCTGCAGCCGATCGCCAACGACACGCGCTACGAGTTCGTCCAGGCCGATATCGCCGACCAGGCCACCGTCAGCGCCGTGCTGCAGCGTTTTGCGCCACAGGCCATCATGCACCTGGCGGCCGAGTCGCACGTCGACCGTTCGATCGACGGCCCCGCGGCGTTCATCCAGACCAACATCGTCGGCACCTATGCCCTGCTCGAGGCCACCCGCGCCTGGTGGAGCCAACTGCCGGCCGATGAGCGCGGCGCGTTTCGTTTCCACCACATCTCCACCGATGAGGTGTACGGCGACCTGCACGGTGTCGACGACCTGTTTACCGAGCACACGCCGTATGCCCCCAGCTCGCCCTACTCGGCGAGCAAGGCCGCCTCCGACCACCTGGTCCGCGCCTGGCAACGCACTTACGGCCTGCCGGTACTGCTGACCAACTGCTCGAACAACTATGGCCCGTATCACTTCCCGGAAAAGCTCATTCCGCTGGTCATCCTCAACGCGCTGGCCGGCAAGCCACTGCCGGTGTACGGCAATGGCCAACAGGTGCGCGACTGGCTGTTCGTCGAAGACCACGCCCGCGCCCTGCTCACCGTGGTGAGCAACGGCCAGGTCGGTGAGACGTACAACATCGGCGGCCACAACGAGCAGAAGAACATCGACGTGGTCCGCGCCATCTGCGCCCTGCTCGACGAACTCGGACCGCAGCGCCCGGCCGGCGTGACGCACTACGCCGACCTCATCAGTTTTGTCGCCGACCGCCCCGGGCATGACCTGCGCTATGCCATCGATGCCGGCAAGATCGAACGCGAACTGGGCTGGGTGCCCGAAGAAACCTTCGAGTCGGGGCTGCGCAAGACCGTCCAGTGGTACCTCGAGAACCTGGAGTGGTGCGGCCGCGTCCAGGATGGCAGCTACCAGGGAGAGCGCCTGGGCAATACCCAATTCAAGGACCTGATCACATGACCAAAGGCATCGTCCTGGCGGGCGGCTCCGGCACCCGCCTGCACCCCATCACCCTGGGGGTTTCCAAACAGCTGCTGCCGATCTATGACAAACCGATGATCTACTACCCGATCTCGGTGCTGATGCTCGCCGGCATCCGCGACATCCTGCTGATCTCGACCCCGCTGGACCTGCCCCAGTATCGCCGGCTGTTCGGCGACGGCAGCCAGTTCGGCATCAACATCAGTTACGCCGAGCAGCCTTCCCCCGATGGCCTGGCCCAGGCGTTCCTGATTGGCGAGGAATTCATCGGCGACGACTCGGTATGCCTGATCCTGGGCGACAACATCTTCCACGGCCAGGGCTTCAGCGAGCAGCTGCTGCGCGCCGTCAATCATGAAAGCGGAGCAACGGTGTTCGGCTACCTGGTCAAGGATCCGGAGCGTTTCGGCGTGGTCGAGTTCGACGACCAGGGCAAGGCGCTGTCGATCGAAGAAAAACCCGCAGTGGCCAAGTCCAACTATGCCGTGACCGGGCTTTACTTCTACGACAACGACGTCATCGAAATCGCCAAGGCCGTGCGCCCTTCAGCGCGTGGTGAACTGGAAATCACCGACATCACCAATGCCTACCTGCAACGCGGTGACCTGCGTGTCGAGCGCTTCGGCCGCGGTTTCGCCTGGCTCGACACCGGCACCCACGAGAGCCTGCTCGACGCCTCGCAGTACGTGCAGACCATCGAGAACCGCCAGGGGCTGAAGGTCGCCTGCCTGGAAGAAATCGCCTTCCAGAAGGGCTGGATCAGCCGCGAGCAATTGCTCGCCAAGGCTGGCGAATTGAAGAAGACCGGTTACGGTCAGTACCTGAGCAAACTGGCAGAAGAGTACCCATGAACGTCATCCGCACCGAGATCCCCGATGTACTGATCATCGAACCCAAGGTGTTCGGCGACAGCCGCGGGTTCTTCTTCGAGAGCTTCAACGCGCGCACGTTCGAGGAGCAGACCGGGGTCGCCTTCAACTTTGTTCAGGACAACCACTCGCGCTCGCAGAAAGGCGTGCTGCGCGGCCTGCATTACCAGGTAGAAAACCCCCAGGGCAAACTGGTGCGGGTGGTCCAGGGCGAAGTGCTCGACGTCGCGGTTGACGTGCGCCGCGACTCACCAACGTTCGGTCGCTGGGTGGCGACGCGCCTGAGCGCCAGCGACCATCGCCAGTTCTGGATTCCACCAGGGCTCGCCCATGGTTTCCTGGTGCTCAGCGAGTCGGCGGACTTCCTCTACAAGACCACCGATTACTTCAACCCCGCCGCCGAGCGCTGCATCCGCTGGGATGACCCGGACCTTGCCATCGACTGGGGCCTGGAGCAGCCACCGTTGCTGTCGCCCAAGGACCAGGCAGGTGTGTGGTTCAGGGAGCTGTTCCCATGAAACCTTTGCGCATCCTTGTGTGCGGGCGCAATGGCCAGGTCGCCCAGGCGCTGCAGCGGCAACTGGCCGGCCTGGGCGAGCTGCACCTGCTCGGCCGCGACCAGCTCGACCTGTCGCGGCCCGAGGATGTGCGCCAGCCCGTGCGCGACCTCGCCCCGGACCTGATCATCAACGCCGCCGCCTACACGGCCGTGGACCAGGCCGAAAGCGAGCCGCAACTGGCCTTCGCGATCAACGCCGAAAGCCCCCGCGTACTCGCCGAAGAAGCCGCGCGGCTCGGTGCGCCGCTGCTGCACTACTCCACCGACTACGTGTTCGACGGCAGCAAGGCCAGCCCCTACACCGAACAGGACACGCCCAACCCACTGGGTGTGTATGGCAGCAGCAAGCTGGCCGGTGAACAGGCGATCAGCGCGGTGGCGGGCCAACACCTGATCCTGCGCACCAGCTGGGTGTATTCGCTGCAGGGGCGCAATTTTCTCCTGACCATGCAACGCCTGCTGCAAGAGAAAGCGCAACTGCGCGTGGTCGACGACCAGATCGGCGCGCCGACCTGGGCCGGTACCCTTGCCGCCAGCACCCGCGCGCTGATCGAGCACTGGCAAGCCGGCGAGGCCGGCGCCTGGGGCACCTACCACCTGACCGCGCAAGGTGAAACCTCGTGGTTCGGCTTCGCCCAGGCCATTGCCGAGCAACTCGAGGCGCGGGGCCTGCCGTGCGCCGAGCTGCTGCCGATCGCGTCCAGCGAGTACCCGACCCCAGCCCGCCGGCCGTGCAACTCGCGCCTGGACTGCTCACGCCTGGCCCGAGAATGGCAGGTCAGCCAGCCGCACTGGCGCCAAGCGCTCATCGAGTGCATGAACTAGCGCATAATCGCATCAGACTTTTCTGGTGCGATTTGCGATGAATCAACTGTCTACCCCCCCTCGGCGCCCCCGCTGGCGCAGCCTGGCGCTGCTGGCCCTGTGCCTGGCGCCGTTGCTCTGGCCGCTGCACCACCTCGCCGAGCGCTATTACCAGGACGAGCTGGCCTCGCAGAACCGACAGACCCTCGACCTCTACGTCGCCAACCTGCTCGGCACCCTGCACCGCTACGAGACCTTGCCGCAGATCCTGGGCGACCTGCCGGCGTTGCGCCAGGTGCTGGCCGACCCGTTCAAGCTGGAAGCGGTGACCAACGCCAACCGCCTGCTCAAGGACATCGTCCAGCAGACCGGCGCCGAAGTGATGTACCTGATGGACGTCAACGGCAACACCCTGGCCGGCTCCAACTGGGACAAGCACGACAGCTTCGTCGGCCGCAACTTCGCCTTCCGGCCGTACTTCATCGAAGCCATGGAAGGCCGCCTGGGGCGCTTCTTCGGCCAGGGCACGACCTCGGCCAAACGCGGCTACTTCTTCGCCGCGGCCGTGCGCGATCGCGACCGGGTAATCGGCGTGCTGGTGGTCAAGGTCGACCTCGATCACACCGAAACGCTGTGGGGGCGTACCCCCGAGCAACTGCTGCTGACCGACCAGAACGGCGTCGTGGTGCTGACCTCGCGCCCCGACTGGCGTTTTCGCGCGACCCGCGCGCTGACCGCGGCCGAGCGCGAAGCGATGCTCGCCATCCAGCCGTACCCGACCCAGGCACCGCAGCCGCTCAACCTCAACCCGGACGCCTGGCTGACGCAGACCCGCGACATCAAGGAAACCGGCTGGCAAGTGAGCATTCTGGCGCCGCACATCCTCATCGATCGCTCGGTGCAGACGGTCATGGCGATCGGTGCCGGCGCCCTGCTGGTACTGATGCTGCTCGCCGGGCTGGTGATGCAACGGCGGCGCCACTATATCGACCGCATCGGCCTCGAGGCGCATGGCCGCCAGGAGCTGGAAAAGCGCGTGGTCGAACGGACCGCCGACCTCGAAGGCCTCAATACCCGGCTCAAGAGCGCTGTGCTGGAGCGTGAAAACGCCCAGCAGGAGCTGGTCCGCGCCCAGGACGAGCTGGTCCAGGCCGGCAAGCTGTCGGTGCTCGGCACCATGTCGGCGAGCATCAGCCACGAGCTCAACCAGCCGCTGGCGGCGATCCGCAGCTACGCCGAAAACGCCGAGATCCTGCTCGATCACGAACGCACCGAAGACGCCCGCGGCAACCTCAAGCTGATCGGCGAACTGACCGGGCGCATGGCCTCGATCATCGCCCACCTGCGTGCCTTCGCCCGCCGCGACCGCCACGCCCCGGAAAGCGTCGCCCTGCAACCCGCGCTGGACGATGCCCTGGCCCTGCTCGCCAAGCGCCGCCGGGCCATGGCCGTGGAGCTGATCCGCGACCTGCCCGACGCCCCGCTGTGGGTCCAGGCCGGCGAAACCCGCCTGCGCCAGGTGCTCGGCAACCTGCTGGCGAACGCCCTTGATGCGCTCACTGAAAAAGCCAACCCGCGCAAGCTCTGGCTGAGTGCCGAAAAACGCGACGACTACGTCTACCTGTACATCCGCGACAACGGCCCAGGCTTCACCCGCCAAGCCCTGGAGCGGGCCAAGGAGCCGTTCTTCACCACCAAGACCCGCACCCAGGGCCTGGGCCTCGGCCTGGCCATCTGCGAAAGCCTGATGCGCACCCTTGGCGGCGAACTGCTGCTCGGCAACCACCCGGAAGGTGGCGCCCTGCTCACCCTGCAGATGCGCGTGGCCAAGCCCGGCGCCACCCTGCCCACTTCGGAGGACCCCTCGGCATGACGCCCGAGACTTTGATCGACAGCCGTACCCAGGTGATCCTGGTCGACGACGACCCGCACCTGCGCCAGGCCCTCGGCCAGACCCTGGACCTGGCCGGGCTAAAGGTGGTGACCCTGGCCGATGCCCAGGGCCTGGCCGAGCGCATCGAGCCAGACTGGCCGGGCGTGGTCGTCAGCGATATCCGCATGCCCGGCATCGACGGCCTGCAGTTGCTCGAGCACCTGCGCGGGCGCGACCACGAGCTGCCGGTGCTGCTGATCACCGGCCACGGCGACGTGCCGCTGGCGGTGCAGGCGATGCGTGCCGGCGCCTATGACTTCCTCGAAAAACCCTTCGCCAGTGACGCCCTGCTCGACAGCGTGCGGCGCGCCCTGGCCCTGCGTCGGCTGGTGCTGGACAACCGCAGCCTGCGCCTGGCGCTGAGCGACCGTCAGCAGTTGTCGACGCGCCTGGTCGGCCAGTCGCCCGCCATGCAGCGCCTGCGCGAGCAGATCGGCGCCCTCGCCGGGACCCGCGCCGACGTGCTGATCCTCGGTGAAACCGGGGCCGGCAAAGAGGTGGTGGCGCGCGCCCTGCACGACCTGTCGAGCCGTCGCGACGGCCCGTTCGTGGCGATCAACGCCGGCGCCCTGGCCGAGTCGGTGGTCGAGAGCGAGCTGTTCGGCCATGAGCCCGGGGCGTTTACCGGCGCGCAAAAGCGCCGTATCGGCAAGTTCGAGTTCGCCAATGGCGGCACGCTGTTCCTCGACGAGATCGAGAGCATGAGCCTGGATGTGCAGGTCAAGCTGCTGCGCATGCTGCAGGAGCGGGTGGTCGAGCGCCTGGGGGGCAACCAGTTGATCCCGCTGGACATCCGCATCATCGCCGCGACCAAGGAAGACCTGCGCCAGTCCGCCGATCAGGGGCGCTTCCGCGCCGACCTGTATTACCGCCTGAACGTCGCCCCGCTGCGCATTCCGGCGCTGCGCGAACGCGGCGACGACATCCTGCTGCTGTTCCAGCATTTCGCCGACGCCGCCAGCCAGCGCCATGGCCTGGCCCCGCACAGCCTGCAGCCGGCGCAACGGGCCATGCTCCTGCGCCATGACTGGCCAGGCAACGTGCGCGAGCTGCAGAACGCCGCCGAACGCTTCGCCCTGGGCCTCGAGCTGGCCCTCGACGGCCAACTGCCGGCGGCGACGCCGACTGCCGAGGCGCTGTCGCTCGGCAACCTGAGCGAGCAGGTCGAGCAGTTCGAACGCTCGCTGATCGCCGCCGAGCTGACCCAGCCACACAGCTCCATGCGCAGCCTCGCCGAAGCGCTGGGCATCCCGCGCAAGACCCTGCACGACAAGCTGCGCAAGCACGGCCTGAGCTTCGGCGGGGCTGACGAACACGAGGACCACCGTCCATGAACCCGGACACCCAGTACCTGCAAGGGGTGTTGCACAGCGACATTCCGCTGACCCGCGAGATGGGCCTGCAAGTGATCGCCTGGCAAGACCGCTGCCTGCAGCTGCAGTTGCCGCTGGAGGCCAACGTCAACCACAAGAGCACCATGTTCGGCGGCAGCCTGTACTGCGCGGCGGTGCTGGTCGGTTGGGGCTGGTTGCACCTGCGCCTGCGCGAGGCGGGGATCGACGATGGGCACATCGTCATCCAGGAGGGCCAGATCAGTTATCCACTGCCGGTCACCGGCGCGGCAATCGCCCGCTGCGAGGCGCCGGACGACCAGACCTGGGAACGTTTCGTGGCGCTCTATCAGCGCCGTGGGCGGGCGCGCCTGACGCTGCACACGGTGGTCTCGAACCTCGGCAGCGATGCGCCCGCCGTGCGGTTCAGCGGGCAGTACGTGCTACATCGCTGAAGCGAGCTGGATCAGCGCCTGGCGCCACGTCGCGGCGCTGGGCAGTGCCAGGAAGAACGGGTTGAGCAAGGACTCGCGTGGCGGGTAGCGGAACGGCTGCCCGTCCAGGTTGATCACCTCGCCACCCGCGCCCTCCAGCACGCCCTGGGCAGCGGCGGTGTCCCACTGCGAGGTCGGTGCCAAGCGCGGATAGCAATCGGCGGCGCCTTCGGCCAGCAGGCAGAATTTCAGCGAACTGCCGATGTTCGCCAGCTCCAGCTCACCCACGGCCCCGCTCAGGCCCGCCAGCAAGGCTTCCTGTTGCGGGCTGGAGTGGCGGCGGCTGGCGACCACCGTGAAGCGGCCATCGGCGGGCGGCGTATCGCGCACCTGGATCCGCTCGGCCTGGCCGCCCCGCTCGGTACGCCAGGCGCCCAGCGCACGGCCGCCGAAATAGCAGCGGCCGTTGGTCGGCATCGCAACCACGCCGAACACCACTTCGCCGTCTTCGATCAAGGCGATGTTGACGGTGAATTCTTCACTGCCGGCGATGAATTCCTTGGTGCCATCCAGCGGATCGACCAGCCACCAGCGCTGCCAGCCGGCCCGCTCGGCGAGGGCGATCTCGCAGTCTTCCTCGGACAGCACCGGGATCTGCGGCGCCAAGGCCCGCAGGCCGTCGGCAATGACATGGTGAGCGGCCAGGTCGGCGGCGGTCACCGGCGAGTCGTCGGCCTTGGCCGTGACCGCCACATCGGCACGCCAGAACGGCAGGATCGCCTCGCCGGCGAGGTCGGCGAGCTTGACCACATGCTGCATCAGGTCCTGGTCGTTCATACGCTGAGCAGCCCGCGCTGGGTGAGCATGTCGCGCACCAGGTACAACGCCGCCAGCGCCCGGCCTTCGGTGAATTGCGGGTGCATGGCCAGCGCCGAGAGCTCGCGCAGGTTGACCTTGTCGACGCCCATCGGCTCGGGTTCGTCGCCTTCGAGGCGCTCTTCATACAGGTCAGTGGCCAGCACCACCTGGATCTTCTGGCTCATGTAGCCGGGCGACAGCGACAGTTCGGTCAGGTGCTCCAGCTGGCGGGCACCGAAACCGGCTTCTTCCTTGAGCTCGCGGTTGGCTGCGGACAGCACGTCTTCACCCGGCTCGATCAGGCCCTTGGGCAGGGACAGTTCGTATTCGTCGGTGCCGCCGCAGTATTCCTCGACCAGCACCGCATGCTCGGCATCGAGCATCGCCACGATCATCACCGCGCCGTAGCCATTGCCCCGGCCGACCAACCGCTCGTAGGTCCGTTCGGTGCCATTGGAGAAGCGCAATTGCACGGCTTCGACACGGAACAGACGGCTGCTGGCGACAATTTCGCGGCTGAGGACGGTGGGTTTCTGGCGCATGGGGCGGCTCCTTGGCGTGAACGGGTTACTATACCGTGGCCAGCCACCTGATCGAGAGTTTCCCATGCCGCTTCTTTCCTGGTCTGCCATCGATACTGTCCTGCTGGACATGGATGGCACCCTGCTGGATCTGCACTACGACAACCAGTTCTGGCTGGAACACCTGCCCCAGCGCTATGCCGAACTGCATGGGGTGAGCCGGGCGATGGCGGAAATGGAGCTGCAGCCGCTGTTCGAACGCAACGCCGGTACGCTCAACTGGTACTGCCTGGACTTCTGGACCCGCGAGCTCAACCTGCCGATCCGCCAGCTGAAGCTGGAGACCGCCGACCTGATCGCCCTGCGCCCGGATGCCGACACCTTCCTGGCGGCCATTCGCAAGGCGGGCAAGCGCGTGGTGATGATCACCAATGCGCACCGCGATTCGTTGTCGCTGAAGCTCGAGCGGGTGGAGCTGGCGCCGTATTTCGAGCGGCTGATCAGCTCGCATGATTACGGCTATCCGAAGGAGAGTGAGCAGTTCTGGGATGCGTTGCAGGCGGACATCGGCTTTGACCCGGCGCGTAGCCTGTTCATCGATGACACCCTGGCGATCCTGCGCAGCGCGCAGCGCTTCGGGGTGGGCCATCTGTTGGCGGTGAGGCAGCCGGACAGCAAGTCGGCGCCGCGGGATACCCAGGAGTTTGCTGCGGTGGAAGATTATCGGGAGTTGCTTGAGGGGTTGTGAGACGCGTCAATCAAGTCACCATCCTTCGGCCTCGGTTTTCCAGTGTTCAGGAAAGCCAAAGCGTTGGAAATGAGACGCGCCATAGCGGTCCTCCAGGGATGCGAGCCTGTTCTTGAAACTACCGTTAAAGCCGATTGAGCGCAAAAGCACATGGACGACGGTGAGTGAGGCATAGACCGTCTTATTGTCTGTGAACTTGATGTTCTTACGTTTCAAATTGGTGGGTGAAACGCCAATTTTGACATCGATGAAGCGGTCATGATGGGCCGCCATGTTTCGGAGTACTGTCAGGGTATGCAGCCAACTTTCGAAAACTTCGACCTGAGTGATCCCGAACTTAGACGAGATCATTCTCCGATCAGCAGGGTCTCTGAGCATGGCGAAAATTTTTGACCACGTGCCCAATGTCACGCATTCACTCATGGTCCAACTGGGAGGGAGGTAAGGGTCCTCGTAGCTCTCGTAGTAGGCCTTTACGTAGATGCGCGATGAGGCTCGCTCAACCTCGCCCTCAATCCTCGAGAGCATCTGACCGATGCCATTTCGTCCTTTCGGGGCAAAAATTTCTGACTTCAAATACCAATGCGGCGAGTACTTGAGGCTCAAGGTATTGCAGATCACACTGCGCACCGCCACTTCCAGCCGCTCTGCTGACTCCATCAAGATCGCCCGAATTTCACGATCACATTCGTAGCGCTCGTAGATCTGCTCAAAGGTAGTGTTCGGCAAGAAGTTTTTAGTCACGCCGTCCTGAAACTGATACCAATACCCCTTCAAGCGAAAATGGCCGACATACGCGATGTATCTGAGGGTCAGGCTGTCGTCCCTGACAATCAGGCCTTGCGACTTCAGCTTGGCGAGCAGCGCCTGGGGAGTGAGCGCTTTTTTTGCGAATGGAGACTTTTTCAAGAGAGCCGTCTTGGGCATGCTCAAATTCCAGGCAAAAAAAACTCGCCTTTTGCACGCCTGCTTTGAAGCAGGACCCTACCCGTTGGGCAGGACGTGTGGCGAGTGTGTTGAGTTCAGGCTATCCAAAGCGGGTGCCAACGTCAACCGCCTGATGGGTTAGCCCATGATGGGTGGTGACGTATATTGGCCACCCTGGCCGCGCTCACCTTACGGTGAAGCGCTCGCCTGCTACTCAACAGAATACTGGATGAACAATTGCGAAACTGGAGCTTCTTCAGTCAGTGCTTCCAGTGCTTACACGTAGGACATTTCTCAATCTAAAACCTGACCGCTTGGACTGTTGCGTGGGGCTTGCCCGGCGATAGAGCTGTTAATCTGGAATGCGCAACACCTGCCCCGGATAGATCTTGTCCGGATGCGACAGCAGCGGCTTGTTCGCCTCGAAAATCTTCTGGTACTTGTTCGGGTCGCCATACACCCGCTTGGAAATGGCACTCAGGGTATCGCCCTTCTCTACCGTGACGAACTTCGCCGCCTGGGCCACCGGCCCGGTCACGGTGATCTGGTCATCGACGCTGGCCACCCCATTGATGTTGCCGGCCGCCAGAATGATCTTTTCTTTCTCCTCCTGGCTCGCCACCTCGCCCTTGAGGGTGATCGTGTCACCCTCTACAGTGGCCGTGATGTTCGGGTTACCCAGGCCAACCTTGCTCACATGCTCCTTGAGCTGCTCCTCGGCATTGGCATTGCCAGGGGTCAGCAGGTCGATCAATTTCTCGCCGGCTTCTTTGACGAAACTGAACAGGCTCATGACGTGCTCCTTGTTGATGATTCCTCGGACACAGGAGTCTAGGCCAGCTTTGCCCAACCCGCCCCGCTGCGACCCATCGACGCGCTCTATCAAGGCATAGAGCCTAGCGATTAGACGGCGCCAGCCCACAGGCCTAGGCTTGTGGGGGTAAAAAGCCGTCGGTAATCCGCCCTGATGAACAGCAAACCTCCGGTCTGCTCGGCGTCCACGCCGTTGTCCCTGCCCGCCGCCAGCAACCCCTATGACTACCTCCCGCTCAGCGATGACGCGCGCGCCAGCACGCCGCTCGCCGAGGAGGTCGCCCTGGCCATCGCCTTCAACGGCCTCAACCAGGCCGTCATGCTGGTCAGCCCCACCGACCTGGAAGACTTCGCCGTCGGTTTCAGCGTCGGCAGCGGCATCGTCGAAAGCGCGGCAGAGATCTACGACATGAAGTTCTCAGGCACAGGCTCGGCACTCTACGCCGACCTGGAAATCGCCAGCCGCGCCTTCTGGAACCTCAAGAATCAGCGCCGCCAACTGGCCGGCACCAGCGGCTGCGGCCTGTGTGGCGTCGAAGCCCTCGAGCAGGCCTTGCCTGACCTGACCAGCCTGCCCGGCGCACCGCTGCCGCCCGCGCGGTGGCTGAAGGACCTGCGTCAACGCATCGACGCGTTCCAGCCGCTCGGCCAGCATTGCGGGGCGGTGCATGCCGCGCTGTTCATGGACCACACCGGCGAACTGCTGCTGGGCCGTGAAGACATTGGCCGGCACAACGCCCTGGACAAGCTGATCGGCGCCCTGCTGCGCCAGCAGATCGATACCAGCGACGGCCTGGCGATCGTCACCAGCCGCTGCAGCCTGGAGTTGATCCAGAAGGTGCTGCGCGCCGGCATCCAGACCCTGGTCAGCCTTTCGGCCCCCACCGGCCTCGCCCTGCAATGGGCGCGCACGCACAACCTCAACCTTATCCACCTGCCCAAACACAGTGCACCACGGGTGTTCAGCCCCGTGGCGGAGTAGTCCTCGCCGTGACCTCGCATCAGCAACTGCCGCAAGAACACACCCCTCCCCGCTACAAGCCCTACCACGGCGCCGCCGGCGGCTGGGGTGCGCTGCGCAGCGTGGCCAAGGCCTGGGTCGGCAGCGATAACGCGCTGAAGAACATCCGCGCCCTGCTCAAGACCAACCAGCACGGCGGCTTCGACTGCCCGGGCTGCGCCTGGGGCGACTCCCCCGAGAGCGGCATGGTCAAGTTCTGCGAGAACGGCGCCAAGGCGGTCAACTGGGAAGCCACCAAACGTCGCGTCGACGCCGCGTTCTTCGCCCGCTACAGCGTCAGCGCGCTGCTCGAGCAGAGCGACTACTGGCTCGAATACCAGGGCCGGCTGACCGAGCCGATGGTCTACGACCCGGCCAGCGACCGTTACCAGCCGATCGACTGGGACAGCGCCTTCGCCCTCATCGCCCGCCACCTCAACGGCCTGACCAGCCCCGACCAGGCCGAGTTCTATACCTCGGGCCGGGCCAGCAACGAGGCCGCGTTTCTCTATCAGCTGTTCGTTCGCGCCTACGGCACCAACAACTTCCCGGACTGTTCGAACATGTGCCACGAAGCCAGCGGCGTGGCCCTGGGGCAGAGCGTCGGGGTCGGCAAGGGCACGGTGACCTTCGATGACTTCGAGCACGCCGACGCGATCTTCGTCTGGGGCCAGAACCCCGGCACCAACCACCCGCGGATGCTCGACCCGCTGCGCGACGCGGTCAAGCGGGGCGCCCAGGTGGTCTCCGTCAACCCGCTGAAGGAACGTGGCCTGGAGCGCTTCCAGCACCCGCAGAATGCCTTGGAGATGCTCACCAACAGCGACCGCCCGACCAACACGGCGTATTTCCGTCCGGCCCTGGGCGGCGACATGGCGTTGCTGCGCGGCATGGCCAAGTTTCTCTTGCAGTGGGAGCGCGAAGCCCAGGCCAACGGCGAGCCGGCGGTGTTCGACCACGTGTTCATCGCCGAGCACGGCCAGGGCATCAATGAGTACCTGGCGGTGGTCGACGCCACGCCGTGGGAGCAGCTGCAAGCGCAGTCGGGCCTGACCCTGGCCGAGATCGAACAGGCCGCGCGCATGTACTGCAAAGGCAAGCGGGTGATCATGTGCTGGGCGATGGGCATCACCCAGCACCGCCATTCGGTGCCGACCATCCAGGAAATCGTCAACCTGATGCTGCTGCGCGGCAACATCGGCGCGCCAGGCGCCGGCCTGTGCCCGGTGCGTGGCCACAGCAACGTGCAGGGCGACCGCACCATGGGGATCAATGAGCGCCCGCCTGCGGCCCTGCTCGATGCCCTGCAGAAGCGCTTCGACTTCCCGGTGCCACGTGAAAACGGCCACAACACCGTCGAGGCGATCCACGCCATGCTCGAAGGCCGGGCCAAGGTGTTCATCGGCCTGGGCGGCAACTTCGCCCAGGCCACCCCGGACTCCCAGCGCACCGCCCGCGCCCTGCGCAATTGCCAGCTGACCGTGCACATCAGCACCAAGCTCAACCGCAGCCACCTGGTGCATGGCAAGCAGGCGCTGATCCTGCCGTGCCTGGGGCGCACCGACATCGACCTGCAGGCCGAGGGGCCGCAGGCGGTCACCGTGGAAGACTCGTTCAGCATGGTGCATGCCTCCAACGGCCAGTTGCACCCGCTGTCCAGGCAGATGCGCTCGGAGCCTGCGGTGGTCGCCGGGATTGCCGCCGCCACGCTGGGCAAGCAACCGGTCGACTGGCACTGGCTGGTGGCCGACTATGACCGCATTCGCGAGCTGATCGCCGACACCATCCCGGGCTTTACCGACTTCAACCAGCGCCTGCGCCACCCAGGCGGCTTCTACCTGGGCAACAGCGCCGGCAGCCGGCAGTGGAAAACCGCCAGCGGCCGTGCCAACTTCAAGGCCAACCTGCTGCCCGACAGCCTGCTCGACCCGCGCGTACGCGCCAGCGGCCAACTGCCGGACCTGATCATGCAGTCGATGCGCTCGCATGATCAGTACAACACCACGATCTATGGCCTGGATGACCGCTACCGCGGGGTCAAGGCGCAGCGTGACGTGCTGTTCGTCAACGAGGCGGACATCATCCGGCTCGGCTTCGCGCCGGGGCAGAAGGTGGACATCGTCTCGCTCTGGGACGACGGACTGGTGCGCCGGGTGCAGGGCTTTACCCTGCTCGCCTACGACATCCCGGCGGGACAGGCCGCGGCGTACTACCCGGAGGTCAACCCACTGGTGCCGCTGGAAAGCGTCGGCGACGGCAGCCACACGCCGACGTCGAAGTTCATCGCGATCAAACTCGAGCGCGCTGGCGACACCGGGCGGATTATCTGAAGGCACAAAAAAAGCCCTGTCCGTAAGGCTCAGGGCTTTGTCTCAAGTAACCTATGACACCCGAAAAACGGGAAAGTTTCACCCTGAAAACAGTAACTTAGAGAATTGTGTACAACTCGTGCTACTCGTCGGATTTTGATTGCCAGCCTTCGTCCAGAGCCTCAAATTCGCCCTCGTCATCCCTATGAGGCTTTCTCGATGAAGAAGTACTCCTCGATTCTGTTGTTGTCTCTTGGCCTGCTCAGCGGCGTTGCCATGGCGGGCGGCACCACCGAAGCCGGTATTGGCGGCGCATTGGGTGGGGTACTCGGCTCAGTGGTCGGCCAGCAGATCGGCGGCAGCACCGGCGGCGCGATTGGCGCAGGCCTGGGCGGCGCGGCCGGCAGTGCGGTCGGCGCCGACAAACGCCAACGTGGCGAAGCGGCGATCGGCGGTGCCTTGGGCGCGGCCGGCGGTAACGTACTGGGCCGCAGTGTCGGCGGTACCAATGGCAGCTACATCGGTGCAGCCGCAGGCGGCGGTGCCGGTGGCGCGCTGGGTAACTACATGGGCAACAAGGCGGACGAAGACGAGCGTGACGAGCGCCGCTCCCGTCGTGGCTACGATGATGATCGCCGGCACTATGACCGCGGCCATCACTACGGCCACCGCAAGCACAAGAACAAGCGCCACTGGCGTCATTGATGCCTGAAGGCCCAGGCCTGAGCGCATCCAAGAGCCCCGCCCTTACCGGCGGGGCTTTTTTATGTTCAGTGGTTGAGCTGCAGGCCGGCCAGGATCACCTGCAACGCCTCGGGCAGCGCCGCCGGCGTGCCAGAGGTGCGCTCGACGAACACCTGCACCAGCGTGCCCGCCGCACAGGCTTCAGCCTCGCCCGGGCGGAACAGCGCCAGCCGGTACTCCACCGTGCTGCCCCCCAGGCGCGTTACGCCCAGGCCGACTTCGAGCACGTCGGGGAAGGCCGGCAAGGCATAGAACTCCGCCGTCGAACTGATCACCAGGCCCACCAGCGCGCCCGCGCGCAGGTCCAGCTCGGCCTGCTCGATCAGAAACGCCTGGATCGCGGTTTCGAAGAAACCGTGCACCGTGGCACCGGCGATGTGGCCGTTGAGGTCGTTGTCCTGCGGGCGGGTGAGGATCGGGTGGAAGTGATTGAAGTCGGGGCGCTTGGGGGATTCGGTCATGGTGGTAGTCGCTGTGGCCGAGGGGTTGGTAGCAGTGAAACAGATTTGCGCAGGCGGGTGAAGTTATCGCTCAGGAATGTGCCCAGGCCCCGCGATCACCCGACACCTTTCAATCACCCACAAAAAAGCCGCCCCGAGGGGCGGCTTCTTGGTCCTGCAGGCTACAGCTTACAGCTGTGGGCCAGCCGCCTTGATGGCGTCGGAAACGTCGAACTTCTTGAAGTTCTCGGTGAACAGCTTGGCCAGGCCCTTGGCTGCTTCGTCGTAGGCAGCCTGGTCTTCCCAGTTGGTACGCGGGTTGAGCAGGTTGGTGTCAACGCCGGCAACTGCCTTCGGCACGTCCAGGTTGATGATGTCCAGGTGCTCGGTCTCGGTACCGACCAGTGCGCCGCTCTGGATCGCCGCGATCACCGCACGGGTGGTCGGGATGCTGAAGCGCTTGCCGACGCCGTAGCCACCACCGGTCCAGCCGGTGTTGACCAGGTACACCTTGGAGTCGAAACCTTTGATGCGCTTGATCAGCAGCTCAGCGTACTCGCCAGCCGGACGCGGGAAGAACGGCGCGCCGAAGCAGGTGGAGAAGGTCGACTTGATGCCGCCGCCCGAACCCATTTCGGTCGAACCGACCAGCGCGGTGTAACCCGACAGGAAGTGGTAGGCCGCCTGCTCGTTGTTCAGGATCGACACCGGCGGCAGTACGCCAGTCAGGTCGCAGGTCAGGAAGATCACTGCGTTCGGCTCGCCGCCCAGGTTCGCTTCGGAACGCTTGGCAACGTGCTCCAGCGGGTAGGCCGCGCGGCTGTTCTGGGTCAGGCTGACATCGGCATAGTCGGCGTGCTTGGCACCGTCGAGGACGACGTTTTCCAGCACTGCGCCGTGCTTGATGGCTTTCCAGATGACCGGCTCGTTCTTCTCGGACAAGTCGATGCACTTGGCGTAGCAGCCGCCTTCGATGTTGAAGACAACGCCTTCGCCCCAGCCGTGCTCGTCGTCACCGATCAGGTAACGGCTTTCGTCGGCCGACAGGGTGGTCTTGCCGGTGCCCGACAGACCGAAGAACAGGGTCACGTCGCCCGCTTCGCCGATGTTGGCGGCGCAGTGCATTGGCAGCACGTCGGCGGCCGGCAGCAGGAAGTTCTGCACCGAGAACATGGCTTTCTTCATCTCGCCGGCGTAACGCATGCCTGCGATCAGGACCTTCTTCTGGGCGAAGTTGATGATCACGCAACCATCGGAGTTGGTGCCGTCACGCTCAGGCACGCACTCGAAGTTGGCAACGTTGAGCACCTGCCACTGGTCACGACCGGACGGGTTGTACTGCGCCGGGTTGATGAACAGGCAACGGCCGAACAGGTTCTGCCAGGCAGTCTGAGTGGTCATCTTGACCGGCAGGTAGTGCTCTTCGGCAGCACCTACATGAACGTAGGAAACGAAGTGTTCCTGGGCGTTGTTGAACGCCTCGACGCGAGCCCACAGGGCATCGAACTTGTCGGCCGGGAACTTGCGGTTGATCGGGCCCCAGGCGATGGCGTCCTGGGTGGAAGGTTCTTCGACGATGAAACGGTCAGCCGGCGAACGGCCAGTACGGTGCCCAGTCTCTACGACCAGTGCGCCGGTATCGGCTAGCACGCCTTCACCGCGTTGCAGCGCTTCTTTTACCAGCTCATCGACGCTCAGGTCGGTGTACACGGTGTTGTTGGCTTGCGTCATGAGATACCCCATCCGGCCCGAGGCCGAGTGCTCCAAACGTTTTGTAGTTGTCTGTTTCAAACTACTACAGCGAAAAAAGTGGCCGGATTATGCCAGAAACGCCCAAAAAAAGTAGACCCCTCCTGTCAGAACTCCGGTTTAGCGCAATTCGACAGGAGAATCTCCTGTGATGAAACGTTTTAGTGGCGAGTTTCTGACGCTGCGTCAGTCCCGCCACCGGCAAACAGTTGCGTCACATCGGTGGCATCAAACAGATAACGCTGATTGCAGAACTGGCAATCGACCTCGATCTGGCCACCGTGTTCGATCACCAACTGCTGCGCGTCGGCCTGGCCAAGACTGACCAGAGCATTGCCGGAACGTTCCCGCGAGCAGCTGCAGCGGAACTTCAGCGGCTGAATATCGAACAGGCGCACGGCGTCTTCGTGGTACAGACGGTGCAGCACGGTTTCGTTGTCCAGGCCGAGCAGTTCTTCGGCTTTGACCGTGTTGGCCAGCGCCGTGACGTGGTTCCAGCTTTCTTCACGGTCTTCGCTGTCTTTCTGACGGTCGGCCGGCAGTTGCTGCACCAGCAGACCACGGGCACGCGTGCCGTCGGCGGTGAGGGAGATGCAGGTGTTGATCTGCTGAGACATGACGAAGTAGTTGGTGAAACACTCCGACAGGTCCTGGCCATGCAGGTCGACCATGCCCTGGTAGCGCTGGCCGTTGACCGGGTCGACGGTCAGTGCCAGGACGCCTTCGGGCATCAGGTCCGCGAGCGTCGCGTCATCCGCAATCTGGCCCGCCTCATAGCGCGCCAGGCCGCGGATCTCGTGCTCGCTCGAGCATTCGATCATCAGCAGGGGCACCGGCCCTTCGGAACGGGCCTGGAGAATCAGCAGGCCATCGAACTTCAGTGTGCCGACCAGCAGCGCGGCGGCGGCCATCAGTTCGCCGAGCAGCTGCGCCACCGGCTGTGGGTAGGGGTGCTTGGCCAACACTTCGGCGTAGCTGCGCTCCAACCCGACCATTTCGCCGCGCACGTCGCGGTCATCGAAAATGAAGCGTTGGGTGAAATCGGTATCTGGCAAATCGCTCATAGGTTCTGGCTGTCTGAAATAGGGTATCGATGGGTTACGCGCCTTGCGCGAAGGCCCGCTGAGGAGCGCGTCGGTGGCGCTCCATGGCCCGTTGGCAATGGCAGTATCTTAGGGGCATTCGGCCACTCTTCCAAGCAAGCCGAGGCTGTGCACGCCTGCCAGCGTGCACCCTGTGGGCGGCTGCTCTACTGTGTTTGCGGCCATGGCCTTTTGGCCAGTTCCGCTGTCTGTCTTCAGACGAGTGGCTGCTCCATGGCCGGGCCCTGCCTACCTAAATGGTGGTTCGCACGCTGTTTTCCAAGGGTTTGCCCGGCAAAAGCGCTACCACTCACTCAAAACTGCCATGCAACTGATGGATCTGGCGCCGCTGCTTCTTGTTTGGCCGGCCATCGGTGGTCATCCCCAGCGCGCCGTCCTTGCGCTGCTGCGCCAGCTGTTCACGGCGGCGGATGCTCTCTTCGGTCTCCTCATACAACAGCTGCGCCTCAGGCGCGCCGCGGCGCACCACCGAGAGCGCGATGACCCGCACGGTGCGCTCGTCGAAGCCGGTGCGCAGGACCAGCTCGTCGCCCACCCGCGGCTCCTTGCTCGGCTTGCAGCGCTCACCACGGCAATGCACCTTGCCACTTTCGATGGCCGCCTTGGCCAATGCCCGGGTCTTGTAGAAGCGCGCCGCCCACAGCCATTTGTCCAGGCGCACCTTGTCGTCGTCTTCAGACTTTTGTGCCATCTCGTGTCCTCGAATTCTGTCTTTCATGGAACTGTACTACCGTGACTGACGGATGCAAAAAAACGCCGCGATCTTTAAAGTTCACCACCTTATTCGCAGGGTGTGATTAGTGAAGACATTTGACCATCTGAGTGTGATCGGCCTGCGCGAGTGGGTGGCCTTGCCCGACCTCGGTGTGGCCGGGCTGCGCGCCAAGATCGACACCGGTGCCAGCACCTCCAGCCTGCACGCGACAGACGTCGAAACGTTTGAACGTGACGGCCAGCCGTGGGTCCGCTTTACTGCGCACCTGGGCACAGTGGTGCAACTGCGCCATCGCCGCTGTGAGGCACCGCTGGTCACCAGGAAGACCATCAAGAGCTCGAATGGCCATGCCCAGGTCCGCTACGTGATCCGTACGGCCCTGGCGCTGGGTGATCGAGTCTGGGAGGTGGAGTTCACCCTGGCCTGTCGCAAGGCCATGCGCTATCGCTTGCTGCTCGGTTCCAAGGCGTTGATCCACGGCCAACTGGTGGTCAACCCTGGGTTGAAATACGTTCAGGACAAACCGGCCTTTCCGGCCACCCTTTCCCCTGTCACAGGTGCTGCATGAAGATCGCTGTGCTGTCGCGTAACCCGCGTCTGTATTCCACCCGCCGCCTGGTTGAAGCCGGTACCCAGCGCGGCCATGAGATGGTTGTGATCGATACCCTGCGCGCCTACATGAACATCGCCAGCCACAAGCCGCAGATCCACTACCGCGGCAAACCGCTGGAAGGGTTCGACGCGGTGATCCCGCGGATCGGTGCGTCGGTCACGTTCTATGGCTGCGCAGTCCTGCGCCAGTTCGAGATGATGGGCGTCTACCCGCTCAACGAGTCGGTCGCCATCGCCCGCTCGCGCGACAAGCTGCGCTCGCTGCAGCTGCTCTCGCGGCGTGGCATCGGCCTGCCGATCACTGGCTTCGCGCATTCACCGGACGACATCCCTGACCTGATCCAGATGGTCAACGGCGCGCCACTGGTGATCAAGGTGCTGGAAGGCACGCAAGGCATCGGCGTGGTGCTGTGCGAGACCACCCAGGCGGCCGAATCGGTGATCGAGGCGTTCATGGGCCTGAAGCAGAACATCATGGTCCAGGAGTACATCAAGGAAGCCGGTGGCGCCGATATCCGCTGCTTCGTGGTCGGCGACAAGGTGATCGCCTCGATGAAGCGTCAGGCCAAGCCTGGCGAATTCCGCTCCAACCTGCACCGCGGTGGGGTTGCCAGCCTGATCAAGATCACCCCGGAGGAGCGCATCACCGCCATCCGCGCGGCCAAGGTGATGGGGCTGAGCGTGGCGGGGGTGGATATCCTGCGCTCCAATCACGGGCCGTTGGTGATGGAGGTCAATTCATCGCCAGGGCTGGAGGGTATCGAGGTGACCACCAGCAAGGACGTGGCGGGGATGATCATCGAGCACCTGGAGAAGAATGGCGGGCCGAACCAGACCCGCACCAAAGGCAAAGGTTGATACTGGCTGTGCCGGCCCCTTCGCGGGGCAAGCCCGCTCCCACAGGTTCTCTACTGGCCGCCAGAGCGGCGCCGTACCTGTGGGAGCGGGCTTGCCCCGCGAAGGGGCCAGCACAGACCCTGGAGATCAAACGGCATTACGCGGCAGCAACAGCCCCAACGGCAAGCGGACCCGCGCCTCGATCCCGCCTCCGGAGCGATTGCGCAACTCGACATTGCCACCATGCTGGGCAGCGATCCGCTTGACGATCGCCAGCCCCAGCCCGGTGCCCTTGCCGCCGCGCGCACGGTCACCACGAATGAACGGGTTGAAGATTGTCTCCAGCTCCGACTCATCGATCCCCGCCCCCCGGTCGAGCACGCTGAGCACCACGTACGGCGCGCTGTCATCCCCCGACACATAGGCCGCCACCTCGACCCCCTTCCCCGCGTGATGCAGGGCATTGCCGATCAGGTTGCCGAGCATGCGCTTCAACGAAACGCGCCGCAGCGGGAACGGCGGGATCGGCTCCAGGCACAAGCGCACGCGCTCTTCAGGCTGGTTGTACGGCGCCACCACCTCGCGCACCAACGCACCGAAGTCGATTTCTTCCAGCGGCTCGTCACGGCCATCGCGGATGAACGCCAGGAACTGGTCGAGAATCGCGTCCATGTCTTCGATGTCACGGACCATGTCATCGGTCAGGTCATGGTCGTTGGGCATCAGTGACAACGACAGGCGCAGGCGGGTCAGCGGCGTGCGCAGGTCATGCGACACCCCGGCCAACATCAGCTCGCGCTCGCGCGCGGCCTGTTCGACGTCCTCGGCCATCTGGTTGAACGAGCGGTACACCTCGGCCATCTCGCTCGGCGTGTCGCTGACCGGCAGCCGCACACTGCGCCCCTGGCCCAGCTGACGGGCAGCGAACACCAGGCGTTTGAGCGGCTGGTTGAGCTGACGCACGAAGATCCACGCCGACGCCGTCGACAACAGGCCGATGGCCAGGAACCAACCCAGCACGTTCCAGATCTTCTGCCCCCGCAGCGGGTGCGGGTACAGCGGCACCTTCAGCCAGCCCGGGCCCAGGCTCGGCGCGTTGACCCACAGCGCCGGTGGCGCATGCACGCGCAGGCGCACTTCGGTGTCGTCACCCAGCTCGGCCTGCATCTGCCGTTGGTAGATCTCGCTGTAGGGCCAGTGCTGCTCGCCTTCCGGCACACCAGAGCCGGTGACCCGGATCAGGCCTGCGGCTTCGGCGATCTTGTCACGGTTCTCTTCGTCGGCCGCCCAGTAGGCGCGCAGGGTCAGGGCCACACCGTGGCTGTACTGGCGGTCGACCAGTACGTCTTCGTTCATCAACAGATAGACCAGGGTCAGGGCCTTGGAGAACAGGACGACGATCAGCACCAGCCACAGCGTGCGGGCGAAGAAGCTTTGCGGGAACCACAGTGGGGTTTTCATCGAGGACAACTACTGCAAGACGGCGCGAGCGGGGCTCGCCAGGGTTGCCGGCCAGGCGCAGACGCAAACAGGGCGACCCGTTCGGGTCGCCCTGCCGCGTCTTGGCTGGCCTGCAGGCTCATTTGCCAGCGTTTCCGTCCGGCACGAAGACGTAGCCCACGCCCCAGACGGTCTGGATATAGCGCGGCTTGGACGGATCCGGTTCGATCATGCGCCGCAGGCGCGAGATCTGCACGTCGATGGAGCGCTCCAGCGCATCCCACTCGCGGCCACGGGCCAGGTTCATCAGCTTGTCGCGGGTCAGCGGCTCACGGGCGTGCATGACCAGCGCCTTGAGCACGGCGAACTCGCCGGTGGTGAGCATGTGCACTTCGTCGCCGCGCTTGAGCTCGCGGGTGGCCAGCGACAGCTCGTAGTCGCCAAAGGTGACGGTCTCGTCTTCGCTGCCCGGGGCACCCGGCACGCTCGGCGCCTGCCGACGCAGCACGGCCTTGACCCGCGCCACCAGCTCGTCAGGGTTGAACGGCTTGGCCAGGTAATCGTCGGCGCCCAGCTCCAGGCCCTTGATACGGCTCAGTTCATCGCCCTTGGCGGTGAGCATGATGATCGGGATCTGGTTGTTCGCCGCGCGCAGCCGGCGGCAGGCGGACAAGCCGTCCTCGCCGGGCAGCATCAGGTCGAGCACCACCAGGTTGAACACTTCACGGGCCAGCAGCCGGTCCATCTGCTCGACATTGGGCACCGCACGGGCGCGGAAGCCCTTGCTGGTGAAGAAACGTTCCAGCAGGCTGCTGAGCCCCGGATCGTCGTCGACGATGAGAATCTTGTCACCTTCAGCGGTATTTGCGGTGCTGGTCATCAATAACTCCTCTGATATCGCCGCGTATTATGGCGTAGCCACTGCAGCGCGTACCGTGTGCATTGTTAGCAGATTTTTCCCGGGGCGCCACTTCGGCACCTGCCGGGCTGGCTCAGGGCTATCACCGCAAGCCGGGCGTGATGCGTATAATGCGCGCCTTTCACCCAGCGCCGCCGGGCTCGAATGCCCACCTGCGGCCTCCAGTATTCACATATTGTCAGGTGGTTCTCATGGACAGCATCAACAGCCGTATCGCCGAGGAACTGGGCGTTCGCCCGCAACAGGTCGAGGCGGCCGTGGCCCTGTTGGACGAAGGCTCGACAGTGCCCTTCATCGCCCGCTACCGCAAGGAAGTGACCGGCAGCCTGGATGACACCCAACTGCGCCACCTGGACGAGCGCCTGCGCTACCTGCGCGAGCTCGACGATCGCCGCGCGAGCATCCTCTCGAGCATCGAGGAGCAAGGCAAGCTGACCCCGGAGCTGGCCCGTGAGATCAAGCTGGCCGACACCAAGACCCGCCTCGAAGACCTCTACCTGCCGTACAAGCAGAAGCGCCGCACCAAGGGCCAGATCGCCCTCGAGGCCGGGCTCGGCGAGCTGGCCGACGGCCTGTTCAACGACCCGCAGCTGACCCCGGAAACCGAAGCCGCGCGCTTCGTCGATGCCGACAAGGGCGTGGCGGACGTCAAGGCAGCGCTGGAAGGCGCCAAGTACATCCTCATGGAGCGCTTCGCCGAGGATGCCGGGCTGCTGGAAAAACTGCGCGGCTTCCTCAAGCAGGAGGCCGTGCTCAGTGCCCGCCTGGTCGCTGGCAAGGAAGAAGAAGGCGCCAAGTTCCGCGACTACTTCGCCCACGACGAGCTGCTGCGCAGCGCACCCTCGCACCGCGCCCTGGCGATCTTCCGCGGCCGTAACGAGGGCATCCTCAGCGCCTCGTTGAAGATCGGCGAAGAACTGCCCGGCACCCTGCACCCGTGCGAACTGATGATCGGCAGCCACTTCGGCGTCGAAAACCGCGCCCGCCCGGCCGACAAGTGGCTCGGCGAAGTGGTGCGCTGGACCTGGAAGGTCAAGCTCTACACCCACCTCGAGACCGACCTGTTCGGCGAGTTGCGCGAGGGCGCCGAGGGCGAGGCGATCAACGTCTTCGCCCACAACCTGCACGACCTGCTGCTGGCCGCGCCGGCCGGCCCGCGCGCCACCCTGGGCCTCGACCCGGGCCTGCGCACCGGCTGCAAGGTGGCGGTGGTCGATGCCACCGGCAAGCTGCTCGACACCGCCACCGTCTACCCGCACGTGCCGCGCAACGACTGGGACCGCACCATTGCCGTGCTCGCCGCGCTGTGCGCCAAGCACTCGGTCGAGCTGATCGCCATCGGCAACGGCACCGCCAGCCGCGAAACCGACAAGCTGGCCGCTGAACTGATCAAGAAATACCCCGCCCTGAAGATGACCAAGATCATGGTCTCCGAAGCCGGTGCCTCGGTGTACTCGGCCTCGGAGCTGGCCGCGCGCGAATTCCCCGACCTCGACGTGTCGATCCGGGGCGCCGTGTCGATCGCCCGCCGCCTGCAGGACCCGCTGGCCGAGCTGGTGAAGATCGATCCGAAGTCGATCGGCGTCGGTCAGTACCAGCACGACGTGTCGCAGTTGAAACTGGCACGCGGCCTGGACGCCGTGGTCGAGGACTGCGTGAACGCCGTCGGCGTAGACGTCAACACCGCTTCGGTGGCCCTGCTGACGCGAATTTCCGGGCTCAACGCGACCCTGGCCCAGAACATCGTCGCCCACCGCGACGCCAACGGCCCGTTCGCCACCCGCGCGGCGCTGAAAAAGGTCAGCCGCCTCGGCGAGAAGACCTTCGAGCAGGCCGCCGGCTTCCTGCGCGTGATGAACGGCGACAACCCGCTGGACGCCTCGGCGGTGCACCCGGAAGCCTACCCGCTGGTGCAGCGCATCGCCGCCGACACCGACCGTGACATCCGTTCGCTGATCGGCGACAGCGGCTTTCTCAAGCGCCTCGACCCGAAGAAGTTCACCGACGAAACCTTCGGCCTGCCGACCGTCACCGACATTCTCCAGGAGCTGGACAAGCCCGGCCGCGACCCGCGCCCGGAGTTCAAGACTGCTTCCTTCCAGGACGGCGTCGAAGAGCTCAAGGACCTGGAGCCGGGGATGATCCTCGAAGGCGTGGTGACCAACGTCACCAACTTTGGTGCCTTCGTCGACATCGGCGTGCACCAGGACGGCCTGGTGCACATCTCCTCGCTGTCGGAGAAGTTCATCAAGGACCCGCGTGAAGCGGTCAAGGCCGGCGACGTGGTCAAGGTCAAGGTCAAGGTCATGGAAGTGGACATCCCGCGTAAACGCATCGCGCTGTCCATGCGCATGGGCGACACCCCGGGCGAAAAGGTCGAAGGCAACCGTGGTGGCGGCCGTGGCAACGGCGGCAATCGCCCGCAGCAGGCGCCGCGCCCGCGTGAGGCGACGCCGGCCGCACCGAGCAACAACGCCATGGCCTCGCTGTTCGCCAACGCCAAGCAGTTGAAGAAGAAATGATCGACGCCCCCAGCGAATACGTCGAAAGCGCCTTCAGCCAGCTGCTCGGCTGCCGCCTGCAACACCTTGAAGAAGGGGTTGCAGAGGTTGCCCTGGCGCTCGCGCCGCAGCTGCGCAACCGCGGCCAGAAGCTGCACGGCGGGGCGATCTTCAGCCTGGTCGACATCGCCATGGGCCTGGCCTGCTCGGCCAGCCATGGCTTCGACCAGCAAAGCGTGACCATCGAGTGCAAGATCAACTACATGCGCGCCGTCAGCGACGGTGAAGTGCTGTGCCGCGCCCGCGTGCTGCACGCGGGCCGGCGCACCCTGGTGGTCGACGCCGACGTAGTCCAAGGCGACAAGCTGGTCGCCAAAGCGCAGGGAACCTTCGCAGTTCTCTAGCTCCCAAAGAGGTATCTGCGGTATTTTCGGCAGTGCGATGGCACTGCCGGAACCGCGTAACCAGGCGACAACGCCAGTTCCTTTGTCCCTACCCTTGTAGACCGTCATTTCTACCCCCATATTGGGGCGACTGACGCGTGAAGGAATACATCTTGAGCGACCTCCTCAATAGCCGCCTGAGCCTGCTCAGTGCCAATCTCCCCTTGCTCAAGCAGTGCCTGCACGGCATTGAGCGCGAATGCCTGCGCGTGACCGACCAAGGTCGCCTGGCCCAGACCCCTCACCCTGAGGCCTTGGGTTCGGCGCTGACCAACGAGCAGATCACCACCGACTATTCCGAGTCGCTGCTGGAGTTCATCACTCCGGCCCTGGCAGACCCGGCCGCGGTGCTCGAGAACCTCGAGGAGGTGCATCGCTTCGTCCAGTCCAAGCTCGGCGACGAATACCTGTGGAGCCCGTCGATGCCTTGCGCGCTGCCGGCGGAGGAAGACATCCCGATCGCCTACTACGGCAGCTCCAACATCGGGCAGCTGAAGTACGTGTACCGCAAGGGCCTGGCCCTGCGTTACGGCCGCACCATGCAGTGCATCGCCGGTATCCACTACAACTTCTCCCTGCCCGAGGCGCTGTGGCCGCTGCTACGCGAGGCCGAGGCCCCAGGCAGTGAGTGCGACCGCGACTTCCAGTCGTCGGCGTACATCGCCCTGATCCGCAACTTCCGCCGCTACAGCTGGTTGCTGATGTACCTGTTCGGCGCCTCGCCGGCGCTCGACGCGGGCTTCCTGCGCGGCCGCCCGCACCAGCTCGAGCACCTC
This sequence comes from Pseudomonas reidholzensis, assembly GCF_900536025.1. Classification (GTDB taxonomy): domain Bacteria; phylum Pseudomonadota; class Gammaproteobacteria; order Pseudomonadales; family Pseudomonadaceae; genus Aquipseudomonas; species Aquipseudomonas reidholzensis. The sequence continues at coordinate 406,371 of NZ_UNOZ01000002.1, read as the reverse complement.
GACGCCGACACCCTGTACCTGCCGTACGCCACCAGCCTGCGCATGAGCGACCTGGGTTACCAGAGCAACGCCCAGGCCGGCCTGACGCCGTGCTACAACGACCTCGCCAGCTACACCGACAGTTTGCGCAAAGCGGTGGGCACGCCCTACCCGCCTTACGTCGAGGTCGGCACGCACAAGGATGGCGAGTGGGTGCAGCTGAACACCAACATCCTGCAGATCGAGAACGAGTACTACTCGAACATTCGCCCCAAGCGCGTGACCTACACCGGCGAACGCCCGATCCAGGCCCTGATCGCCCGTGGCGTGCAGTACGTCGAAGTGCGCTGCCTGGACATCAACCCGTTCCTGCCGGTGGGCATCGACCTGCCGCAGGCGCGCTTCCTCGACGCCTTCCTGCTGCTCTGTGCGCTGGACGACAGCCCGCAGCTGGGCAATGGCGAATGCGGCCAGTGCACCAGCAACTTCCTCAGCGTGGTCAAGGAAGGCCGCCGGCCGGGCCTGGAGCTGCAGCGTAACGGCCAGCCCATCGAGCTCAAGGTCTGGGCCAGCGAACTGCTTGGCCGCATCGCGCCCCTCGCGGCGTTGCTCGACCAGGCCCACGGCGGCGATGAGCACGCCAAGGCGCTGACCGCCCAGCAAGCCAAGGTCGACGATGCCTCGCTGACGCCGTCGGCGCAGGTGCTGGCGCGCATGACCGAGCATGACGAAAGCTTCGTCAAGTTCTCCCTGCGCCAGAGCGAGCTGCACGCCGAGACCTTCCGCGAGCAGCCGCTCAGCCCCGAGCGCCAACAGGCCTTCGAGACCCTCGCGCGCGAGTCGCTGGCCAAGCAGGCCGAACTCGAGCAGACCGAAGTCGGTGATTTCGACCTGTTCGTCGGCGCCTACCAGGCGAGCATCCTGGCGATCAGCAACTGATGACCCGCACGGCCACATCGCGCAAGCCACGCGCCAGCAGCCAGGCCAGGATCGAAGCGATCCTGGCGGCGGCGCGCGAGTTGCTGGCTGAACACGGGGTGGCGGGGTTGTCGATCTACAGCGTGGCCGAGCGGGCGCAGATCCCGCCGTCTTCGGTGTATCACTTCTTCGCCAGCGTGCCGGCCTTGCTCGAAGCGCTGACGGCGGATGTGCACCGGGCCTTTCGCGAGGCTTTGCGCAAACCGATCGATGGCACGGCGCTGGGCACCTGGCATGACCTGTCGCGGGTCATAGAACAGCGCATGCTGCTGATCTACAACCAGGACGCAGCGGCTCGGCAGTTGATCCTGGCCCAGCATGGTTTGAGCGAAGTGACCCAGGCCGATCGTCAGCATGACATGGAGCTGGGGGAGTTGATGCACAAGCTGTTCGACCAGCACTTCCAGTTGCCGATGGTGCCGACGGATGTGGATGTGTTTGCCCTGGCCATGGAGCTGAGCGACCGGGTGTATGCCCGCTCGGTGCAGTTGCACGAGCAGATCACCCCGCGCATGGCCGAGGAAGGCCAGCGGGTGTTCGAGGCTTATCTGGGCTTGTATTTGCCGCCCTTCCTGCCTAAACGCTGAACATTCCGGGGGCGCTTCGCGCCCCTTCGCGGGCAAGCCCGCTCCCACAAGGGTCAGCGTTGATCCCTGTGGGAGCGGGCTTGCCCGCGAAGGGCCGCAAAGCGGCCCCAGTACGGCTCAGGCCATCACAGCTTGGCGATAGACACTTCGGTCGACTTGACGAAGGCAATCACTTCGCTGCCGACCTGCAGCTCCAGCTCTTTCACGGAGCGGGTGGTGATCACCGAGGTGACGACGCCGGAGGCGGTCTGTACGTCGATTTCCGACAGGACCGGGCCTTCGAGGATTTCTTTCACAGTGCCTTTGAACTGGTTGCGGACGTTGATCGCTTTGATAGTCATGGCTTGCTTCCTTGTGTCTGGCTTCTGGGGTTCAGTGAGCCCAACGCAGTTGCGTGGGCAAAGGGGCTACAGGGTCCGGCTCGGGCGACGCGCCCGGGACGGAAAGAACACGGTTGAGTACTTCGCTTTCCAACGCCGCCAGGCGGTGTGACCCCCGCGCCCTGGGCCGTGCCAGGTCGACGGTGAGGTCCAGGCCGACGGCGCCGTCCTCGATCAGGATCACCCGGTCGGCCACGGCGACAGCTTCGCTGACGTCATGGGTGACCAGCAGCACGGTGAACCCATGCTGGCGCCACAAGCGCTCGATCAGTTGCTGCATCTCGATGCGGGTCAGGGCGTCCAGCGCACCGAGCGGCTCGTCCAGCAGCAGCAGGCGCGGCTGATGGATCAGCGCTCGGGCCAGGGCCACTCGCTGCTTCTGGCCACCGGACAAGGACGCCGGCCATTCATTGGCGCGGTCAGCCAGGCCGACCGCTTCCAGGGCGTCCAGGGCACGTGGCCGCCAGTCGCCGGAAAGGCCCAGGCCAACGTTGTCGATGACCTTCTTCCAGGGCAGCAGGCGTGCATCCTGGAACATCAAACGGGTTTCTTCGCGGGCGTCGGCCAGTGGCGCGGCGCCGGCCAGCAGCTGACCGCCGCTGGGTTGGTCGAGGCCGGCCAGCAGGCGCAGCAAGGTGCTCTTGCCGCAGCCACTGCGGCCGACGATGGCGACGAACTGGCCGGCCGGGATGTGCAGGTCGATGCCGCGCAGCACTTCACGCTGGCCAAAGGTCTTGCGCACACCCTGGGTGGCCAGGGGGATGCCACGCAGCAAGCGCGGCGGTTGTTCTTTGAGCACGGTCATGCGCCCTCCTTCTTGGCCACTTGATAGGCCGGGTGCCAGCGCAACCAGACACGCTCCAGGCCGCGGGCGGCGAGGTCTGCCAGCTTGCCGAGGACGGCGTACAGGACGATTGCCAGGACCACCACGTCGGTCTGCAGGAACTCCCGGGCGTTCATCGCCAGGTAGCCGATGCCGGCGTTGGCCGAAATGGTTTCGGCGACGATCAGGGTCAACCACATGAAGCCCAGGGCAAAGCGCACGCCGACCAGGATCGACGGCAGTGCACCCGGCAGGATCACCTGGCGGAACAGGCCGAAGCCGGACAGGCCGTAGCTGCGGGCCATCTCCACCAGGGCCGGGTCGACGTTGCGAATGCCGTGGTAGGTGTTCAGGTAGATCGGGAACAGCGTGCCCAGCGCGACCAGAAAGATCTTTGCCGACTCATCGATGCCGAACCAGAGGATCACCAGCGGGATCAGCGCCAGGTGCGGCACGTTGCGGATCATCTGCACCGAGCTGTCGAGCAGGCGTTCGCCCCAGTTCGACAGGCCGGTGATGAAGCCCAACACCAGGCCAATACTGCCGCCGATGACGAAGCCAAGGCCGGCACGCCAGCCGCTGATCGCCAGGTGGCTCCAGATGTCGCCGCTGCGCACCAGCTCGACGCCGGCGCTGATCACCGCGCTCGGTGCCGGCAGGATGCGGGTCGACAGCCAGCCTGCGCTGACCGCCAGTTGCCACACCGCGAGCAGCAGCACGGGCAAGGCCCAGGGCGCCAGACGGTGTGCCAGATTAGTGGAAGTTGTACGGCTCATGGTCCGGTCCTCAGCTCTGCGACACGGACTTGGGCAGGATGTCGTTGGCCACCATCTCGCCGAACGGGCTCACGTAGCCGCCGGATTTCGGCTGCTCCGGGCGCTGTACGTCGATGTGGGGGAACAGCAACTCTGCCACCCGGTAGGATTCTTCCAGGTGTGGATAACCGGAGAAGATGAAGGTATCGATGCCCAATGCCGCGTATTCCTTGACCCGTGCCGCAACGGTCGGGCCATCGCCGACCAGCGCAGTGCCAGCGCCGCCACGCACCAGGCCGACCCCGGCCCAGAGGTTGGGGCTGACTTCGAGCTTGTCGCGGTTGCCGCCGTGCAGGGCAGCCATGCGCTGCTGGCCCACCGAGTCGAAGCGCGCCAGCGAGGCCTGGGCACGGGCGATGGTGTCATCGTCCAGGTGCGAGATCAGGCGATCGGCGGCGGCCCAGGCTTCTTCGTTGGTTTCGCGGACGATCACGTGCAGGCGGATGCCGAAGCGCACTTCGCGGCCTTGGGCAGCGGCTTTCTCACGCACCTGGGCGATCTTTTCAGCGACGGCTGCAGGCGGCTCGCCCCAGGTCAGGTACAGCTCGACCTGTTCGGCGGCGAGGTCCTGGGCGGCTTCCGAGGAGCCGCCGAAGTACAGTGGCGGACGCGGTTGCTGGATCGGCGGGTAGAGCAGCTTGGCGCCCTTGACCTGAATATGCTTGCCGTCGTAATCGACGTTTTCGCCTTCGAGCACCTTGCGCCAGATACGGGTGAATTCGACCGAAGCCTCGTAGCGCTCCTGGTGGTTGAGGTGCAGGCCGTCACCGGCCAGCTCGTCCGGGTCACCGCCGGTGACCAGGTTGAACAGCGCACGGCCATTGGACAGGCGGTCGAGGGTCGCGGCCTGACGGGCGGCCACGGTCGGCGAAATGATGCCAGGGCGCAGTGCCACCAGGAACTTCAGGTTCTGGGTCACCGGGATCAGCGACGCCGCCACCAGCCAGGAGTCTTCGCAAGAGCGGCCGGTCGGGATCAGCACCCCACCGAAACCGAGGCGGTCGGCGGCCTGGGCGATCTGCTGCAGGTAGCCGTGGTCGACCGCGCGGGCGCCATCGGAGGTGCCCAGGTACTTGCCGTCACCGTGGGTGGGTAGGAACCAGAAGATATTAAGGCTCATTGGAGTTGTCTCCTCAAGGGTGGCTCAAGCCGGGGCGGCGCCCCGGCACAGGCAAATCATTCAAGGCGCGCTTGCGACCTTGGCCGGGGGTGTCCAGATCACGTCCTTGATGCTCAGGGCCTTGGGAATCAGCTTCAGAGCCTGGAAGGTGTCGGCGATCTTCTGTTGTGCAGCCACCACGTCCGGGGTCAGCGGCGCGGCGCCGTAGCCTTGGCGCTTGACCGAGGTCAGGGTGATGTCAGCCGGCAGGCCCAGCAGCGGCGCCACCTGGTCGGTCACTTCTTGCGGGTTGGCCTGGGACCATTCACCCACCGCGCGGACTTCGTCGATCAAGGCACTGATCACGGCCGGGTGCTGGGTGGCATAGTCGCGGGTGGCCAGGTAGAACTGGTGGTTGTCGACCAGGCCCTTGCCATCACGCAGGGTGCGCGCTTGCAGCTGCTGCTCGGCGGCGGCCTGGTACGGGTCCCAGATCACCCAGGCATCGACGCTGCCACGCTCGAAGGCGGCGCGGGCATCGGCCGGGGGCAGGTAGACCGGCTGGATATCGGTGTACTTCAGGCCAGCGTCTTCAAGGGCGCGGACCAGCAGGTAATGAACGTTGGAGCCTTTGTTGAGGACGACTTTCTTGCCTTTGAGGTCTTTCACCGACTGGATCGTCGAGCCCTTGGGCACGAGGATCGCCTCGCTGTGCGGCGCCGGTGGCTCATAGGCCACGTAGAGCAGGTCGGCACCCGCGGCCTGGGCGAACACCGGCGGGGTTTCGCCGGTCACGCCGAAGTCGATCGAGCCGACGTTGAGGCCTTCGAGCAGCTGCGGGCCACCCGGGAACTCGGTCCACTGCACCTGGATGCCCTGGTCGGCCAGGCGCTTCTCCAGCGAACCCTTGGCCTTGAGCAGCACCAGGGTGCCGTATTTCTGGTAACCGATGCGCAGGCTTTCGGCCTGGGCCTGGGTGATGGCGCCGAAGGACACAGCCGCCGCAAACAGGGCGACCAGACCGCGACGCAAGAAGACTGTGCGCATGGCGCTCTCCATTACGAATGAGGTTCGGGTTGCACCTGCTTGCCTCGTTGACGGGCGAGTAAGGTGGAATAGCGGTAGGTAAAGCGGTTGTGCCGGTTCAGATGCTCCAGCGAGCACTGATCAAGCGTTCGTTGAGCTCCCCGGGCGCGACCGGTCGGGGTCGACGGGCCAGGGCGCTGTGAAAGGTTTCCAGCGAGTCCAGCAGCCGCGCTTCGAGGCTGGCGGCGAGTTGCGCCGGGGTGTTGCCTTCGCCGTATGCGACCTGGCTGTCGTCAGCGAAGATCCCTTGCAGGGTCTCTTGCGCCTTGAGTGCCGAGAGCACCGGCTTGAGGGCGTAATCCACCGCCAGCATGTGGGCGATACTGCCGCCGGTAGCGATCGGCAGGACCACCTTGTGTTCCAGGGCGCGCTCGGGCAGCAGGTCGAGCAGGGTCTTCAGGGCGCCGGCAAACGAGGCCTTGTACACCGGGGTCGAAACGATCAGGCCATCGGCCTTTTCCACCAGCGCTTGAAAGTGACGCACCTGCGGGCTGTCGAAGCGGGCATGGAGCAAGTCTTCTGCGGCGAACTCACGTACCTGGAAGGTCACGACCTCGACGCCGCGCTCCTGCAGCCAGCGGCCTGAACGCTCGAGCAACACGCCGGAGCGTGAACGGGTACTTGGGCTACCACCGACAGAAACAACCAACATGAGAAACGCTTCCTTCGATTCGTTGGCGGGGGGTTCTGGTTGTGGCCCCGCTTGATGTAAGTGACCTTAACAGCTCACCACATATATCTATAAATCATATTTTTTCATTTGTTTATTCCATTAAGTTTGCATCGCCCGGAACGTCCAATCGCGGGCAAGCCCGCTCCTACAAAGTGGCGCGCTAAAGGCCCACGCATAAAAAAGGGCCGTCGAAACGGCCCGAAGATCCCTGCTTGGCTAAGAGCAATACAACGATGAATGCTTAACGATTAGGTTGCGGGGTCAGACGCAGATACGGCTTCACGGCGCGGTAGCCCCTGGGGAAGCGCTGCTTGATCTCGTCTTCGTCCTTCAGCGACGGCACGATCACCACCTCGTCGCCGTCCTGCCAGTTACCGGGCGTGGCGACCTTGTGGTTGTCGGTCAGCTGCAATGAGTCGATCACCCGCAGGATCTCGTTGAAGTTGCGCCCGGTGCTGGCTGGATAAGTGATGGTCAGCCGCACCTTCTTGTTCGGGTCGATCACGAACAAAGAGCGCACGGTCAGGGTGTCGTTGGCGTTGGGGTGGATCAGGTCGTACAGGTCGGAGACCTTGCGGTCGGCATCGGCGATGATCGGGAAGTTGACCACGGTGTTCTGGGTCTCGTTGATGTCCTCGATCCACTTGTGGTGCGAGTCGACCGGGTCGACCGACAGGGCGATGGCCTTGACCCCGCGCTGGGCGAAGTCGTCCTTGAGCTTGGCGGTCAGGCCCAGCTCGGTGGTGCACACCGGGGTGAAGTCGGCAGGGTGCGAGAACAGCACGCCCCAGCTATTGCCCAGCCACTCGTGGAAGCGAATCTTGCCTTCGCTGGAATCCTGTTCGAAATCGGGGGCGATGTCGCCGAGTTTGAGGCTCATGGTGCGGCTCCTGTGTCTGCGTTATGGGTTCAATGTGCCTGCATTTGACTGAGATTAAAAAGAATAAATATCGATTTGTTTATAACTGGAAAGCATACAAAAAAACGGCCACAAAAAAGCCTCGCACTAGGCGAGGCTCTTTTTTGTGCAGCTACGACTTACTTGAAAGCGTAAGTGTAGTTGACGATGAAGCGGGTCTGATCCTTGTCGACCGGAGACTCACCCTCGCCACGGAAGATACCGTGACGCAGGCTGGCGCCCAGACCTTTCAATGTGCCTTCCTGGATCACGTAGTCGACACGAGCGTCACGCTCCCACTCATGGTAGGTGCCGTTGCCGGAGACATTACGGATGTCAGTACCACGCAGGTAGGAAACCGAAGCCTTCAGGCCCGGTACGCCAGCGCGGGCGAAGTCATAGCTGTACTGACCGAAGGTGGTGTTGGTACCGGCACGGGCAAACTGGTTGATCATGCTGTCAGTGAACAGGTAGAAGCTGGCACCACCCGCACCTTCAGCACGGCCGTTGCCGTCGGTGACACTACCTTGGTTCAGCCAGACGAAACCACCGTCATCACCAACTTGCTGGTGACCCAGCAACAGCGCATGGCCACCCAGGGTATAGGTGAACATGGCGGACCAGGTCTTGTTGTCGACCTCGCCAGTGTTCTTGGCGTAACCGCTGTTGTTGTTGAAGTTGTAGCCACCGCCGCTGCCGTTCTTGCCATCGCTGCTGCTGTCGAAGTAGCGCAGGTCAGTTTTGAACGACTGGTCGTCAGCGATCTTGAAGACGTGGGTCGCGCCCAGGAAGTGCTGTTTGTAGAAGTCTTCCAGGTTCGAGTAGTAGTACTGCAGGGTCAGGTCTGGAGTGAGTTTGTAGTCCAGGCCACCGTAGCGGAACTTGTTGCTGTCAGCGCTGGCGCCGTTGACCGACAGGCCCGTACGGTTGCTCGAAGCACGGCCCATGGCGTGCGTCAGCTGACCGGCGTTGATGGTCAGGTTGTCGATTTCCTTCGAGGTGATGGTGCCACCCTCGAAAGTCTGCGGCAGCAGGCGGCCATCGTTGGAGACCAGGATAGGCAGTGCAGGTGCCAGGGCGCTACCGAAGTGCGCTTCGGTCTTCGAGAAGCGAGCTTTGGCGTTACCACCGATGCGCGCCCACTGATCTACCGACGAACCGTTGGTTTCGCTTGGCATGAAGGTGCTGGTGTTAGGGTGCTTACCGCGGCCGCCATCAAGGTGGATACCCCAAAGTGCCTGGACATCAACACCGAAACCTACGGTACCGTCAGTGAAACCGGACAGGTAATCGAGCTTGAAGCCCTGACCCGATTCTACGTTGTCAGCACCGCCTTCGCGGTTGTCATCATTGAAGTACATGGTGCGCGAGCTAAGGGACAGTTTGCTGTCCTCAACGAAACCGGCAGCGCCTGCTTGTTGGGCGAGAACCCCCAGTGCCACGGCGAGAGCCAGGCTGGACTTGTACATGTTTTGCTCCTCTACGTTCTAATTTTTGTGTATCTCTGGCGACGGGATCTGATGCCCCGCTCTGCCTTGGACTGGCGATTAAGTCCCAAAGCGTGACCGTGAAGTCAATCGTTTCCAATCGTTTCACGACTTTGGTCTAAGGCCACCTGCGCTACAGGATAATGACAATCCTATAAATCCAAAATGACCGTTTTGTGAATTTGTAAGATTATTCGGGAATATCGTAGGAACGTTTACTGCGAAAAGTTGTATCGACCGCAACCTTTCATAGCTTTAGGTTATTTGCAAACGTTTGCTCATAACCTTATTCCAAGCGGTTATGTCGGGTCGGAAAAGCCTAGCAGGCGCTTCTGAATCCGCCAGCCGATGCTCTGCCACGGGGCCCCCGCCGCTTAAATCAATTGGCTCCTAAGCTAATGCAAAAAAGTTATTTATTTACAATTTCTTAGATCATTTAGTCTTCTCGGCATGCACAACACCCCTATTGCCTGACGAGGAGTTCAACCATGATCCCGCACGCTCCGCTGCGCCTGTTTGCCGCCCTGACCCTCGCCAGCACCAGCTGGTTTGCCCAGGCTGCCGACCTCACCGTGGCCTACCAGACCACCGTCGACCCGGCCAAGGTCGCCCAGGTCGATGGCAGCTATGAAAAAGCCAGCAAGGCCAGCATCGACTGGCGCAAATTCGATAACGGCGCCGACGTGATCACCGCCGTCGCCTCGGGCGATGTGCAGATCGGCTACCTCGGCTCCAGCCCACTGGCCGCCGCCGCCACCCGCAAGCTGCCGGTTGAAACCTTCCTGATCGCCACCCAGATCGGCGCCGGTGAAGCGCTGGTCGCCCGCGACAGCATCAAGACCCCGCAAGACCTGATCGGCAAGAAAGTCGCCGTGCCGTTCGTGTCCACCGGCCACTACAGCCTGCTGGCCGCGCTCAAGGCGTGGAACATCGACCCGTCCAAGGTGCAGATCCTCAACCTTGCGCCGCCGGCGATCATTGCCGCCTGGAAGCGCGGCGACATCGACGCCACCTACGTCTGGGACCCTGCCCTGGGCGTCGCCAAGGAGAACGGCAAGGTGCTGATCACCTCCGGCGAACTGGCCAAGAAAGGCGCGCCGACCTTCGACGCCTGGATCGTGCGCAAGGACTTCGCCGACAAGCACCCCGAGGTGGTCAAGGCCTTCGCCAAGGTCACCCTCGACGCCTACGCCGACTACCGCAAAGACCCGAAAACCTGGCTGGCCAACCCAGACAACGTCGCCAAGCTGGTCAAGTTGTCGGGCGCCAAGCCTGCGGACATCCCGGTGCTGCTGGAAGGCAACGTCTACCCGCTGGCCGCCGACCAGGCCAACGCCCTCGGCGCGCCGACCACCCAGGCACTGACCGACACCGCGACCTTCCTCAAGCAGCAAGGCAAGGTCGACGCGGTCCTGCCGGACTACTCGCCGTACGTCAGCGCCAAATACCTCCCCAACTGATCCGGAGCCTGTCATGGCCTTGCTCGAACTGGAGCGCATCAGCGCACAGTACCCCGGCGCCGACACCCCGGTGCTGGCCGACATCAACCTGAGCCTGGGCCCGCGCCAGCTGCTGGTGGCCCTCGGGCCATCGGGCAGCGGCAAGACCTCGCTGCTCAACCTGATCGCCGGCTTCGTCGCCCCCAGCGGCGGGCGCATCACCCTCGACGGCGTGCCGGTGCAAGGCCCCGGCGCCGAGCGCGGGGTGGTGTTCCAGGACGACGCCCTGCTGCCTTGGCAGGACGTACTGGGCAACGTCGCCTTCGGCCTCGAACTGGCCGGCGTGGCGCGTGCCGAGCGTGAGGCCAAGGCCCGCGAGATGCTCGCCCTGGTCGACCTCGAAGGGTTTGCCGGGCGGCGTATCTGGCAGCTGTCCGGTGGCCAGAAGCAACGCGTCGGCCTGGCCCGCGCGCTCGCCGCCAACCCACGCGTGTTGCTGATGGACGAACCGTTCGGCGCGCTCGATGCGTTTACCCGCGAGCAGATGCAGGAGCTGCTGCTGCAGGTCTGGCAGCGCACCGCCAAACCGGTGTTCCTGATTACCCACGACATCGAAGAAGCGGTGTTCCTCGCCAGTGAGCTGGTGCTGCTGGCGCCTAACCCCGGGCGCGTGGTCGAGCGCCTGCAGCTGGACTTCGGCCAGCGTTATGCCGCCGGCGAATCGGCGCGGGCGATCAAGTCCGACCCGCAGTTCATTGCCACCCGCGAGCACGTCCTGGCGCGGGTGTTCTCCCAACGCGAAACCGCCCGAAGGGAGCAAACCGTATGAGCAGCCTCGAATTGCCCGTCGCCGCCAAACCCGCAAGCCAGGGCACGCCGGTGCGCAAACCACGCCGCTCGATCCCGACCCGCTGGATCAGCGCCCTGACCCTGGCCGCGCTGCTGCTGGTGTGGTGGCTGGTGACCGCCGCAGGGCTGGTCGAGCCGCTGTTTCTGCCGTCGCCGGCCGATATCCTCGCCAAGGCCTGGGTACTGCTGACCCAGGGCTACATGGACGCCAGCCTCTGGCAGCACCTGGGCGCGAGCCTGGGGCGGATCGGCGTGGCCCTGCTCGCGGCGACCCTGACCGCGATTCCGGTCGGCATCGCCATCGGCTACAACCGCATCGCCCGCGGCATCTTCGACCCGTTGATCGAGTTCTACCGGCCGATCCCGCCGCTGGCGTATCTGCCGCTGATCGTCATCTGGTGCGGCATTGGCGAGTTGTCCAAGGTGCTGCTGATCTACCTGGCGATCTTCGCCCCGATCGCGATCGCCACCGCCACCGGCGTGCGCACCGTCGACCCGGCCAAGCTGCGCGCGGCGCAGTCGCTGGGCGCGAGCAAGGCGCAACTGATCCGCCATGTGGTGTTGCCGAGCGCCCTGCCCGACATCCTCACGGGTGTGCGGATCGGCCTTGGGGTCGGCTGGTCGACCCTGGTGGCCGCCGAGCTGATCGCCGCCACCAGCGGCCTGGGCTTCATGGTCCAGTCGGCCGCGCAGTTCCTGGTCACCGATGTGGTGGTGCTGGGGATCCTGCTGATCGCGCTGATCGCCTTTGCCCTGGAGATGGGCCTGCGCGCCCTGCAACGCAAGCTGGTGCCCTGGCACGGGCAGAGCCACTGAACAGAACGAGATCGCCATGAGCCTGACCATCACCCCACTCAGCCCGGCGCTCGGCGCACAGATCAGCGGCGTCGACATCAGCCGCGACATCACCCAGGAGCAGCGCGATGCCATCGAGCAGGCGCTGCTCAAGCACCACGTGCTGTTCTTCCGTGAGCAGCCGCTGACCCCAGTGCAGCAAGCCGGTTTCGCGGCGCGTTTTGGCGACCTGCACATTCACCCGATCTACCCGAACGTGCCTGAAACCCCGCAGGTGCTGATCCTCGACACGGCGGTCACCGACGTCCGTGACAACGCCGTGTGGCACACCGACGTGACCTTCCTGCCGACCCCGGCGCTGGGCGCGGTGCTCAGTGCCAAGCAGTTGCCGGCGTATGGCGGCGATACCCTGTGGGCCAGTGGTGTCGCGGCGTTCGAGGCGCTGTCGGCGCCGCTGCGTACGCTGCTCGACGGGCTGACCGCGACCCATGACTTCACCAAGTCGTTCCCGCTGGAGCGCTTTGGCACCACCGCCGAAGACCTCGCCCGCTGGGAAGCGACCCGGCGCAACAACCCGCCGCTGTCGCACCCGGTGGTGCGCACGCATCCGGTCAGTGGGCGCAAGGCGTTGTTCGTCAATGAAGGGTTCACCACGCGGATCAACGAGCTCAGCGAGCACGAGAGCGAGGCGCTGCTCACGTTGCTGTTCGCCCATGCGACGCGGCCGGAGTTCACCATTCGCTGGCGCTGGCAGGAGAACGACGTGGCGTTCTGGGATAACCGCGTGACGCAGCATTACGCGGTGGACGATTACCGGCCGCAGCGGCGGGTGATGCACCGGGCGACCATCCTGGGGGATGCGCCGTATTAAGCGTTTCGCCTGAAGCCCTGCGTTGAATGCGCCACCGTATTCGCGGGTAAACCCGCTCCCACAAGGTCCGAATCGATCACACTATCTGTGCCCTCCCGGATCCTGTGGGAGCGGGTTTACCCGCGAAGGGCCGCAAAGCGGCCCCGGCGATCTACCTGACCATGTGCAGGAACTGCATGTGCCGCTCGTACTGGTCAAGGATGTCGTTGATGATCTGCTCCTTGCTGTAGCCGACCAGATCGTAATCCTGGCTACCCTCTGACAGATGCACCTCCGCCCGGTAATAGCGGCGGTTCTTCAGGTCCTGCGTACCCAGCCCACCCAAGGCGAACGACGGCGTGAAGTACCCGCGCATCTGCACCTGGTAGATGAACGGCTGCTCCTCGCCATGGCCGATCTTCAGGCTGACGTTGTCATGGCTCGGGTCATCCTGGGTAATCAGCACCAGGCCTTTCTGCTCGAACACCTCGCGCACTTCGTTGATCGCCGGGCGCACCACGTCGTCCATGAACCGGTACACCTCGTCACGCGACGGGAAGTGCACCGCCTGGCTCAGGCGCTGGCGCCAGCCACCTCGACCGCGGCGGCTCTGGGCGAACGGTGCCAGCGAGTGCATCTGCGCGATGCGCCGCTGCGATTCGAGGTAGAACGCCTTGTGCAGCCCCCACATCATGCACAGCAGGATCAACGAGAACGGCAGCGAGGTCAGCACCACCGCCGACTTCAGCGAGTCGATACTGCCGGCGAACAGCAAGGCGCTGGTGATCAGCGCGGTCATCGCGCCCCAGAAGATCCGCAGCCAGTTCGGCCCGTCTTCATCCGCCCCACCGCCCGTGGCCGAGAGGGTCGAAAGCACCACGGTGCCGGAGTCGGCAGAGGTGACGAAGAACACGAAGCTAATGAACACCGTGACGGCGATCACCGTCTTGCTCCACGGGTAGGTCTCGAGCAGCAGGTACAGGCTCATCGACGGGTTATCAAGCGCCGACTGGCCGAGCGCGGTCATGCCGTGGTTGATCACCTGGTCCAGTGCGCTGTTGCCGAAGATCGACATCCACGCCAGGGTGAAGCCCAGCGGAATCAGCAGCACGCCAAAGACGAACTCACGGATCGTCCGGCCGCGCGAAATACGCGCGATGAACAGCCCCACGAACGGCGCCCAGGCAATCCACCAGGCCCAGTAGAACACCGTCCAGCCGCCCAGCCAGTCGCGGTTCTCGCCATAGGCATAGACGTCGAAGCTCTTGCGCGGCAAGGCGCCCAGATAGTCACCAAGGTTCTGGATGAGGGTGTTGAACAGGTGCTGGGTAGGCCCGGCGAACAGCACGAACAGCAGCAGCGCGCAGGCCAGGAACAGGTTGATGTCGGACATCACCCGCACGCCCTTCTCTACCCCGGCGACTGCCACGGCCACGGCCGCGCCCATCATCAGGGTGATCAGGATGACCTGTACCCACTGGCTGTGCTGGATGCCGAACAGGTAGTCGAGGCCGGCGTTCAGGTGCAACACGCCAAAGCCCATGTCGGCGCCCAGGCCGAACACCGTGGCGATGATGCCGAAGCCGTCCACCGCATAGCCGATCGGGCCATTGATGCGCTTGCCGATCAGCGGGTACAGCGCCGAGCGCAGCGCCAGCGGCAGGTTGTGGCGATAAGCAAAGTAGGCCAGCGCCATGCCGACGAAGGCGAACACGCCCCAGCCATGCAGGCCCCAGTGCAGGAACAGGATCTGCATCGCCTGGCGCCCGGCCTCGGCCGTGCCGCCTTCGCCTTGCGGCGGCTGGAGCATGTGGGTCAGCGGTTCGGAGACGCAGAAGAAGAACAGCGTGATGCTGATGCCGGCGGCGAACAGCATGCCGGCCCATGACAGGTAGCTGAACTCGGGTTCGTCGTGGTCGGCACCGAGCTTGATCTTGCCGTAGCCGGACAAGGCGGTGACCACCACGAAGACCAGGTACAGGGTCATCGCCAGCATGTAGTACCAGCCGACCGTGTTGGCCGCCCAGTTTTGCGCGGCGAGCAACCAGTCGCCTGCCGCTTGCGGGTTGGCGATGACCACGAGGCCGAAAATGAGGATGAAGCTTGCCGCGAAATAGAACACCGGAGGGTTCATGCGGATCTGGCTGGTGGGGTTGGGCGGTGCACTCATTGGGTGGGCACCTCGGGAGACGACGATGGGTTCGTAGAGAACGGGTTCAGCAAAGGGGCTCCTCCTGTTGAACACCGGCAGCGACCAGCGTTTACATTGAACAAGCGTTCAAGTTAAACATGGATCGGCAGTCAATTGCGACCCGGGGGCGCCAGGCGGGCGGGCATCTGCGTCGGCCTCTTCGCGGGTAAACCCGCTCCCACAGGGTCTTGCGCTATCCCTGTAGGAGCGGGTTTTACCCGCGAAGAGGCCAGTGCTGAAACCCTGTGGCTACTTCTGCCCCTCGCAGTCGAGCTGCAGGTTGGCCTGGGTAATGTTGCTCTCGGCCGGCACGCTGCGGGTCAGCCAGACATTGCCGCCAATGGTCGAGCCCTTGCCGATGGTGATACGCCCGAGAATAGTCGCGCCGGCGTAGATCACCACATCATCTTCAACGATCGGATGGCGCGGGTGCCCTTTATGCAAAGTGCCCGACTCGTCCGCCGGGAAGCGCTTGGCGCCCAGGGTCACGGCCTGATAGATGCGCACCCGCTCGCCAATGATCGCGGTCTCGCCGATCACCACGCCGGTGCCATGGTCGATGAAGAAGCTCGGGCCGATCTGCGCGCCGGGGTGGATGTCGATGCCGGTGGCCGAATGCGCCAGCTCCGAGCTGATCCGCGCCAGCAGCGGCAGCCCGGCCTGGTACAGGTGGTGGGCCAGGCGGTGATGGATGATCGCCAGGATGCCCGGGTAGCACAGCAGCACCTCATCGACGCTGCGCGCCGCCGGGTCGCCGTGGTAGGCCGCCAGCACATCGGTGTCGAGCAGCACGCGCAGCGCCGGCAGCGCCGCGGCGAAGTCCTGGATCAGGCGCAGGGCGTGCGCGTCGACATCGCTCAGGTCGGTCTTGCCCTGGCGCGTGGCGTAGCGCAGCTCCAGCCGCGCCTGGGTCAGCAGTGCGGTCAGCGCAGCGTCCAGGGTATGGCCGACATAGAAGTCCTCGCTCTCTTCGCGCAGGTCGACCGGGCCCAGGCGCATCGGGAACAGCGCGCCACAGAGTTGTTCGAGGATGTGTCGCACGGCCTCGCGCGAGGGCAGCTCGCGCCCACCCTGCTCGCCGCTGCTGCGGCCGTTGCGCGTGCGCCACTGCTCACGCGCGCCGCGCAGGCCGCTGACGATGTTGTGCAATTGCCAATGCCCTGGGGCTGGAAGTTCGCTCACGGTGCTCTCCTGGCTGGCGGCATTTTTTGTTGAAAGTGCGAGGTAACGGGCGTGGGACGCCGCCGGTGCAAACCACTGTACGGCAAATCCGCCTCTTGGAAAAAACAACGCTTTATTCCATCCTGCGCTAAGTCGGGCATAAGCAGTGCTGACGCGGGCGCCATTCGTGGCCTACCCTCAAAGCTGCCTACCTGTCACAAAAGGCCATAAGGAAATAACAAAAGAAGTTTTTATTATTTCCAGGTCTATGCAGCCCACCTTTATAGTCGCCACCCACTACTTCCACACCAAGCGCGGGGCCCTGCCATGTCGAAATTTGCCAAACCGCTTCTCAACGCCAGCCTGGCCATCCTGCTCGGCACCGGCCTGTTCAGCCACGCCTTTGCCGGCGAGCAGCTGAACACCATCAAGGACAAGGGCGTCCTCAGTGTCGGCCTGGAAGGCACCTACCCACCGTTCAGCTTCCAGGACGAAAACGGCAAGCTGGCCGGCTTCGAAGTCGAGCTGTCCGAGCTGCTGGCCAAGGAGCTCGGGGTCAAGGCCAAGATCCAGCCGACCAAGTGGGACGGTATTCTCGCGGCCCTGGACTCCAAGCGCCTGGACGTGGTGATCAACCAGGTGACCATCTCCGAAGAGCGCAAGAAGAAGTACGACTTCTCCGAGCCCTACACCGTGTCCGGCATCCAGGCGCTGATCCTGAAGAAGAAAGCCGAGCAGCTGAACATCAAGACCGCCCAGGACCTGGCCGGCAAGAAGGTCGGCGTCGGCCTGGGTACCAACTACGAGCAGTGGGTCAAGCAGGACGTGCCGAAGGCCGAAGTGCGCACCTATGAAGACGACCCGACCAAGTTCGCCGACCTGCGCAACGGCCGCATCGACGCGATCCTGATCGACCGCCTGGCCGCGCTGGAATACGCACAGAAAGCCAAGGACACCGAACTCGCCGGCGCCGCCTTCTCGCGCCTGGAGTCTGGCGTGGCCGTGCGCAAAGGCGAGCCTGAACTGCTCGACGCGATCAACAAGGCGCTGGACAAGCTCAAGGCTGACGGCAGCCTGGCCAAGCTGTCCGAGAAGTACTTTGGCGCTGACGTGACTAAATGATTGAAGAAAGCCTGCAACTGGTAGCCGATTCGGTGCCCTTCCTGCTGAAGGGCGCTGGCTACACGGTCATCCTCAGCGTCGGCGGGATGTTCTTCGGCATGCTACTGGGCTTTGCCCTGGCGTTGATGCGCCTGTCGAAGATCCTCCCGTTGAACTGGCTGGCGCGGATCTACGTGTCGTTCTTTCGCGGCACGCCGCTGCTGGTGCAGCTGTTCGTGATCTACTTCGGCCTGCCGCAGATCGGCATCGAGCTCGACCCGATCCCGGCGTCGCTGATCGGCCTGTCCCTGAACATGGCGGCCTACATCTGCGAGATCCTGCGTGCGGCGATTTCCTCGATCGACCGTGGCCAGTGGGAAGCCTGCGCCAGCATCGGCATGACCCGGACCCAGGCAATGCGCCGCACGATCCTGCCGCAAGCCATGCGCACCGCCCTGCCACCGCTGGGCAACAGCTTCATCTCGCTGGTCAAGGACACCGCCCTGGCGGCGACCATCCAGGTGCCCGAGCTGTTCCGCCAGGCCCAGCTGATCACGGCGCGCACCTTCGAAGTGTTCACCATGTACCTGGCCGTGGCCGTCGTGTACTGGATACTCTGCACGATCCTTGCGCACTTCCAGAACCGCATGGAAGCGCGGGTCAACCAGCATGACCAGGAGCACTGAAGATGATCGTAGTAAAAGGCCTGAGCAAGCAGTTCAAGGGCCAGACCGTGCTCAACGGCATCGACCTGACGGTCAAGCCGGGTGAAGTGATTGCCATCATCGGCCCCAGCGGCTCGGGCAAGACCACCTTTCTGCGCTGCCTCAACCTGCTGGAGACGCCCGATGCCGGGCACATCCAGATCGGTGACATCAGTATCGATGCCAACCGCTCGCTGGGCAGCCAGCAGACGGCCATTCGCCGCTTGCGCCAGCAGGCCGGGTTCGTCTTCCAGAACTTCAACCTGTTCCCCCACCGCACTGCGCTGGAGAACGTTGTCGAAGGGCCGCTGGTGGTCAAGAAGACCCCGCGTGACCAGGCCCTTGAACTGGGCCGGCGGTTGCTCGCCAAGGTCGGCCTGGCGGGCAAGGAAGACGCCTACCCACGGCGCCTGTCCGGCGGCCAGCAGCAACGCGTGGCGATTGCCCGGGCGTTGGCGATGGAGCCGGAGGTGATCCTGTTCGACGAACCGACCTCGGCGCTCGACCCCGAGCTGGTTGGCGAGGTGCTCGAGACCATCCGCGGCCTGGCCGAGGAGAAACGCACCATGGTCATCGTCACCCACGAGATGAGCTTTGCCCGCGATGTGGCCAACCGGGTGATCTTCTTCGACAAGGGGGTGATCGTCGAGCAAGGCGAAGCCAAGGCGTTGTTTGCCCATCCGAAGGAGGAGCGGACGCGGCAGTTCTTGCGCAAGTTCCTTGGGACGACTGCCAGTCAAGACTAAGCCCCAGCGTTAAATCCTCTATCGCATTCGCGGGTAAACCCGCTCCCACAGGGTTCTCCAAAGACCCTGTGGGAGCGGGTTTACCCGCGAATGCTTTGGGGCTGGCAAAACACCTGTATCAGACCTACCAGTTCTTCTATCAATATTCCTAAACGTTAGTTCATAAAGCGTTTATAAGCGATTAGGGTATATACACCGGACCACCGGACCAGCAAACGTCTGTCGCCACTACCCCAAGCGACACATCCACTTTGTGAGGTAAGGAATGGTCAGGATCACAATCACCCCAGTGCATAACGCCAGGGCATTGAGTGCAGCCAAGGAGCGGTACTGATGTCCAGCCAACCAGAAACCCTATTCTCCAGCGACCTCGACAGCTCGCCATTGCTGCTCCCGGCCAAGGTCCTGCGCAGCGACGCAGAAGCCTTGCAAGCGGCCCACGAACTGGCCGACGTCGCCCGCCAGCAGGCCGCCAAACGCGACCAGCAGCGCAAACTGCCCTGGGCCGAGATCGAGCTGTTCACCCGCAGCGGCCTCGGCAGCATCAGTGTGCCCAAGGCCTTTGGCGGCCCTGACGTGTCGTTCGCCACCGTCGCCGAAGTGTTCCGCATCATCAGCGCCGCCGACCCGGCCCTGGGGCAGATCCCGCAGAACCAGTTCGGCATGCTCCAGCTGCTGCGCCTGACCGCCAGCGAGGCCCAGCAAGCGTTGATCTTCCGCTCGGTGCTCGACGGCTGGCGGATCGGCAATGCCGGCCCCGAACGCGGCACCAAGGACACCCTCACGCTGAAGGCGCGGATCACCCGCGACGGTGACAGCTATCGCATCAGCGGCGAGAAGTTCTACTCCACCGGCGCCCTGTTCGCCCATTGGGTGGCGGTCAAGGCGCTGGACGACGAAGGCCGTCAGCGCCTGGCGTTCGTGCGCCGCGGCAGCCCGGGCCTGCGCATCGTCGATGACTGGTCCGGCTTTGGCCAGCGCACCACCGCCAGCGGCACCGTGCTGCTGGATAACGTGCCGGTCGACGCGGAGCTGGTGATCGACAACTGGCGCCAGCGCGACCGGGCGAATATCCAGGGCGCTGCGTCGCAACTGATCCAGGCGGCGATCGACGCCGGCATCGCCGAAGCGGCCATTGATGAAGCGATCAGCTTTGTTCGCGAGAAGTCGCGGCCGTTCATCGAGGCCAATGTCGAGCGGGCCAGCGACGATCCTTATGTGATCGCCGACATCGGTCGCCTCAAGCTCGAGCTGCATGCCGCCGAGGCATTGCTGCGCCGGGCCGCACGGGTGCTCGACGAGGTCAATGCCGGGGAAATCGACGATGACGCCGCCGCGCGCGCCTCGATTGCCGTGGCCGAAGCCAAGGTGCTGACCACCGAGATCGCCCTGCAGGCCAGCGAGAAGCTCTTCGAGCTGGCCGGCAGCCGGGCCACGCTGGCCGAGTTCAACCTTGATCGGCACTGGCGCAATGCCCGGGTGCACACCCTGCACGACCCGGTGCGCTGGAAGTATCACGCGGTGGGCGCCTGGCACCTGAACGGCACCCGTCCTGCCCGACATTCCTGGATCTGAGTGAGCGCCTGGGGCCGCCTTGCGGCCCTTCGCGGGTAAACCCGCTCCCACAGGGAACCACGCCGATCCTGAGATCTGCGCCGTACCTGTGGGAGCGGGCTTGCCCCGCGAAGGGCCGCACGGCGGCCCCATGGCCCCGGAGAACACTATGAACGCATCCGTCATCACCAGCGACGCCCAGGCCCTGGCCGTCGCCGAACACATTGCCCAGCAACTGCGCCGCGACAGCGCCCTGCGCGACCGCGAGCGCCGCCTGCCGCACGCCGAACTGGAGCTGTTCACCCGCTCCGGCCTGTGGGCCATCAGCGTACCCAAGGCCTTTGGCGGCGCCGGCGTGTCCAACGTCACCCTGGCCCAGGTCATCGCCCGCATCGCCCAGGCCGACGCCTCGCTGGGGCAGATCCCGCAGAACCATTTCTATGCCCTCGAAGTGCTGCGGGTAAACGCCAGCCCTGAACAACAGCAGCGCCTGTACGCCGAGGTGCTGTCCGGTCGACGCTTCGGCAACGCCCTGGCCGAGCTGGGCACCAAGACTTCGCACGACCGCACCACCCGCCTCAGCCGTGACGGCGCGGGCTATCGCATCAACGGCCGCAAGTTCTACTCCACCGGCGCCCTCTACGCGCAACGCATCCCGACCTCGGTGATCGATGACGACGGCATCCAGCAGCTGGCCTTCGTGCCGGCCGACAGCCAGGGCCTGCAAGTGATCGACGACTGGAGCGGCTTCGGCCAGCGCACCACCGGCAGCGGCTCGGTGGTGTTCGACAACGTCTATGTCACTGCCGACGACGTGGTGCCGTTCCAGAGCGCCTTCGAGCGGCCAACCACGGTCGGCCCGCTGGCGCAGATCCTCCACGCCGCGATCGACACCGGCATTGCCCGCGCCGCCTACGAAGACGCCCTGCACTTCGTCCGTACGCGCAGCCGGCCGTGGGTCGACTCCGGCCTGGACAAAGCCAGCGAAGACCCACTGACCCTGAAGAGCTTCGGTCACCTGTCGATCCGCCTGCACGCCGCTGAAGCGCTGCTGGAACGCGCCGGCGAATACCTCGACCGCGCCCGCGACGACAGCACCGCCGACAACGTCGCCGCTGCCTCGATCGCCGTCGCCGAGGCCCGCGCCATCAGCACCGAGATCTCACTCGCCGCCGGCACCACGCTGTTCGAACTGGCCGGCAGCCAGGCCACCCTGGCCGAGCACAACCTCGACCGCCACTGGCGCAACGCCCGCGTGCACACCCTGCACGACCCGGTGCGCTGGAAGTACCACGCGATCGGCAACTACTACCTCAACGAGGTCAATCCGCCGCGCCGAGGCACGATCTGATGAGCAAGCAGATCCTCCTCAACGCGTTCAACATGAACTGCATCGGCCACATCAACCACGGCCTGTGGACGCACCCGCGCGACACCTCGACCCAGTACAAGTCGCTGGCGTACTGGACGAGCCTGGCCAAGCTGCTCGAACGCGGCCTGTTCGACGGCCTGTTCATCGCCGACATCGTCGGCACCTACGACGTCTATGGGCAATCGGTCGAGGTGCCGCTGAAAGAGTCGATCCAGCTGCCGGTCAACGACCCGCTGCTGCTGGTCTCGGCCATGGCTGCGGTGACCGAGCACCTGGGCTTCGGCCTGACCGCCAACCTTACCTACGAGGCGCCGTACCTGTTCGCCCGGCGGCTGTCGACGCTCGACCACCTGAGCAACGGCCGGGTCGGCTGGAACATCGTCACCGGCTACCTCGACAGCGCCGCCCGCGCCATGGGCCTGGAGCAGCAGCCCGAGCACGACCGGCGCTACGACCAGGCCGAGGAATACCTGCAGGTGCTGTACAAGCTGCTCGAAGGCAGTTGGGACGACGACGCCGTGGTCGCCGACCGCGAACAGCGCGTGTATGCCCGGCCCGACAAGGTGCACAAGGTCGAGCACCAGGGTGAGTTCTACAAGGTCGAGGGCTATCACCTCTGCGAGCCCTCGCCGCAGCGCACGCCGGTGCTGTTCCAGGCCGGCAGCTCGCCGCGTGGCCTGGCCTTTGCCGGCAACCATGCCGAATGCGTGTTCATCAGTGGCCAGGACCACGCCGCCACCCGCGCCCAGGTCGACAAGGTGCGCGCCGCCGCCCAGGCGGCAGGCCGCGACCCGCAGGCGGTCAAGGTGTTCATGGGCATCACCGTGATCGTCGCGCCCACCGAGCAGGAGGCGCACGCCAAGCATGCCGAGTACCTGCGCTACGCCAGCGCCGAAGCCGGTGTCGCCCACTTTGCCAGCTCCACCGGCATCGACTTTGCCGCCTATGACCTGGACGAGCCGATCGGCTTTGCCAAGGGTAACGCGATCCAGTCGGCCACCCGTCAGCTACAGGACAACGCCTGGACCCGCCGCCGCCTGCTCGAGCAGCACGCCCTCGGCGGGCGCTACGTGACCCTGGTCGGCAGCCCCGAACAGGTCGCCGACGGCTTGATCGCCTGGCTCGACGAGACCGGCCTGGACGGCTTCAACCTGACCCGCACCGTCACCCCGGAAAGCTACGAAGACTTCATCGACCTGGTCGTCCCCGAACTGCAACGCCGCGGCCGTTACAAGACCGCCTACCAGGCCGGCAGCCTGCGCGAAAAACTCTTCGCCAGCGATCAGCCGCACCTGCCCGCCGACCATCCCGGCGCCACGTACCGCACCCCTACCCCTGCCCCGACTGGAGCCCTGCGCCATGCTTGATAAACTGTTCCGGCCCGTCGCGGCCGCTGTGTTGTCCCTCGCCATCGGTGGCCACGCCCTGGCCGCCGACCCGCTCAAGATCGGCACCACCGCCGCCTTTGCCATCCCGCTCGAAGCGGCGGTGGAAGAGGCGCACAAGCAAGGCCTGGAAGTGAAGCTGATCGAGTTCAGCGACTGGATCGCGCCCAACGTCAGCCTCAACAGCGGCGACATCGACGTGAACTACTTCCAGCACATCCCCTTCCTGGAGAACGCCAAGGCCGCCGCCGGTTTCGACCTGGTGCCGTACAAGCCCGGGATCATCAACAACGTCGGCCTGTACTCGAAAAAGTACAAAAGCTTCGCCGAGCTGCCCGAAGGCGCCAGCGTGGCCATCGCCAACGACCCGATCAACAGCGGCCGCGGCCTGCAACTGCTGGCCAAGGCCGGCTTGATCACGCTCAAGCCCGGGGTCGGCTACAAGGCCACCGAGGACGACATCGTCGCCAACCCGAAGAAGCTGAAGATTCTTCAGGTCGAGGCGGTGCAACTGGTGCGCGCCTATGACGACGCCGAACTGGTCCAGGGCTACCCGGCCTACATCCGCCTGGCCAACACCTTCGACGCCACCTCGGCGCTGCTGTTCGACGGCCTGGAGAACAAGGAATACGTGATCCAGTTCGTCATCCGTCCGCAAACCAAGGACGACCCGCGCCTGGCCAAGTTCGTCGACATCTACCAGCACTCGCCGGCCGTGCGCGCCGCCCTCAACAAAGCCCACGGCAGCCTCTACCAGGCCGGCTGGGAAGGCTGACATGAGCAACGCCAGCGCCCTCAGGGCGCCCACTGCCCCCGCCACGCCGGCGCCCGGGCGCGAAACGGCCCTGCGCCCGGAGGTCAACCAGGCCCATGTGCGCTTCATCGGCCTCGGCAAGACCTACGCCGGCCAGGCCCAGCCTGCGCTGCACGGCATTGACCTGAACATCCGCCGCGGCGAGATCTTCGGCATCATTGGCCGCAGCGGCGCCGGCAAGTCGTCGCTGCTGCGCACCATCAACCGCCTCGAGCAGCCGAGTCAGGGCCGGGTGCTGATCGACCAGGTCGACATCGCGCCCTTCGACGAAGACCGCCTGGTCGCGTTGCGCCGGCGCATCGGCATGATCTTCCAGCACTTCAACCTGATGTCGGCGAAGACCGTCTGGCAGAACGTCGAACTGCCGCTCAAGGTCGCCGGCGTGGCCAAGGCCGAGCGCCAGCGCAAGGTGCGCGCGCTGCTCGAACTGGTCGGCCTGGCGGAAAAACACCATGTGTACCCAGCGCAGTTGTCCGGCGGGCAGAAGCAGCGTGTCGGTATCGCCCGGGCGCTGGTCCACGACCCCGAGATCCTGCTGTGCGACGAGGCCACCTCGGCGCTCGACCCGGAGACCACGGCGTCGATCCTCGAGCTGCTGCGCGACATCAACCAGCGCCTGGGCCTGACGGTGGTGCTGATCACCCACGAGATGGCGGTGATCCGTGACATCTGCCACCGCGTAGTGGTGCTCGAGCGCGGCGAAGTGGTCGAGCAGGGCGAGGTCTGGCAGGTGTTCGGCAGCCCGCGCCACGAGGTCACCCGCACCCTGCTCGCGCCGCTCCAGGCCAAGCTGTCGGCAGCCTTGCAAGACAGTCTGCGGGCCAGCCCGGCCAGCCGCGAGGCGGCAGTGGTGCTCAAGCTGGTGGTGATCGGCGAGCTGGAGTTGTCGGGCCTGTTCAAGGACCTCGGCGGCCAGGTCAGCCTGCTCCAGGGCGGTGTCGAGACCATTGGCGAGCACGCGCTGGGGCGCCTGATCCTGTCCGTGCGCGGTTCGGCGCATGAGCCGCACCACTTGCTGGAGCGTGCCCGGCGCTGGGCCGATGACGTGGAGGTACTCGGTTATGTGGGTTGATCGTCTGCTGCAAGGCTTGCTGGATACCCTGCTGATGGTCGGTGTGTCGTCGTTGATCGCGCTGCTGGTCGGCGTGCCGATGGCGGTGCTGCTGGTCACCAGCGACAAGGGCGGGATCTACCAGGCGCCGTTGCTGAACCGGGTGCTGGGGGCGTTCGTCAATCTGTTCCGCTCGATCCCGTTCCTGATCCTGATGGTCGCGCTGATTCCGTTCACCCGGCTGGTGGTCGGCACCACTTACGGGGTGTGGGCCGCGGTGGTGCCGCTGACGATTGCCGCGACGCCGTTCTTCGCGCGCATCGCCGAGGTGAGCTTGCGTGAGGTCGACCATGGTTTGGTCGAGGCGGCGCAGGCGATGGGGTGCCGGCGTTGGCACATCGTCTGGCATGTGCTGCTGCCAGAGGCGCTGCCGGGGATCGTCGGCGGCTTCACGATCACCCTGGTGACCATGATCAACTCGTCGGCGATGGCCGGGGCGATTGGTGCCGGGGGGTTGGGGGATATCGCCTATCGCTATGGGTATCAGCGCTTCGACAGCCAGATCATGCTGACGGTGATCGTCATGCTGGTGGCGTTGGTCGCGGTGATTCAGCTGGGGGGGGATCGCTTGGCGAAAGGCTTGAACAAGCGTTGATGCCTCGCGGGCAAGCCCACTCCTACAGGTTTCGCGGTGACCCCTGTAGGAGCGGGCTTGCCGGGACGCCGGACCGCCGCGAAGGGCCGTAAAGCGGCCCCAAAAACATCAATCCCAGCGCAAGTCTTCAGCCGGCACCGGCCGGCCAAACCAATACCCCTGCCCCAACTGACACTGCTGCTCCAGCAGGAACTGCGCCTGCTCCGCCTGTTCGACCCCTTCGGCATGCACCTGCATGCCCATGCTCCGCGCCAGGGCGATGATCACCCGCACGATCGCGATGTCATCCTCGTCCTGCGGCAACCCGGCGACAAAGCCCTGGTCGATCTTCAGCTTCTGCACCGGCAAACGCTTGAGCCGCAGCAGCGAGGAATACCCCGTACCGAAATCATCGATCGCCAGGCTCAAGCCCAGCTCGCGCAACCGGTGCAACTGCTCCAGCGCCACCTCCGGGTCTTCCATCACCGCGCTTTCAGTGACTTCCAGCTCCAGCAGCGCCGGGTCCAGGCCCGTTTCGGCCAGCACCTCGGCCACCTGCCGGTACAGCGTACGCTGGCCGAATAGGCGGCTGGACAGGTTCACCGCGACAAACGCCAGCGCATGCCCGTCGGCCTGCCACTGGACCATCTGCCGACACGCCTGGCGCAACACCCAGGCATCGATCTCGGCGATCAGCCCGGTGCGCTCGGCAATCGGGATGAACTCGCCCGGCGGCACCAGGCCGCGTTGCGGATGCTCCCAGCGGACCAAGGCCTCGACCCCGACCCGCTTGCCGCTGGCCAGGTCATGCACCGGCTGGAAGAACACCCGCAGCTCCTCCTGCTCCAGCGCCCGGCGCAACTCGCTGGCAGTCTCGACCCGATGCTGGGCATGCGCGGTCAATTCTTCGGTGTACAGCGCATAACAGGCGCGGCCATTGTTCTTGGCCTTGAACAGCGCCGCGTCGGCGTTGCGCAGCAGCTGCTCGGCACTCAGCGCGTCACTGGGGAACAGGCCGATGCCGACGCTGACGCTGATGAACAAGCGGTGCTCGTCGAAGCTGAACGGCTCGCGCATGCGCTCGATGATGTCCTGGGCAACGGTGGCGGCCTGGCCGACCTGCTGGCAGTTCTCCAGCAGCACGCCGAACTCGTCGCCCCCCAGCCGGGCCAGGGTCACGCCATTGCCGAGCAGCTCGCGCAGACGCTCGCCGACCAGCTTGAGCAACTGGTCGCCAATGGTGTGGCCCAGGCCGTCGTTGATGCTCTGGAAGTGGTCGAGGTCGAGCAGCAACAGGCCACAGCCGCGCTTGTTGGCCTGGGCGAGGGCCAGCGCCTGCTCGGCGCGATCATTGAACAGCAGCCGGTTGGGCAGGCCGGTCAGCGGGTCATGGTGGGCGAGGAACGCCAGTTCCTGCTCGGAGTGTTTGATCGCGCTGATGTCGCTGAACACCGCGACGAAGTGGGTAAGTTCATCGTTGTCGTCGCGAATGGCGCAGATCGTCTGCCATTGCGGATAGATTTCACCGCTTTTGCGGCGGTTCCAGATTTCCCCGCTCCACTGGCCGTCACGTTCCAGCGCGGTGTAGATCTGCTGGTAGAACGGTGCGCCATGGCGGCCCGACTTGAACTTGCTCGGGCGCTGGCCGATGACCTCGTCCTGCTGGTAACCGGTGATGCGCATGAACGCGCGGTTGACGTGCACGATCAGGCCGTTGCGGTCGGTCACCAGCACGCCTTCGAGGGTGCTGTCGAACACCGCTGCGGCCATGCGCAGGCGCTCGCGGTCCTCGCTGCGCAGGCGCGCACCGATACCGATGAAGTTGAGCAGGCGGGCGCGGGTGATGAAGATCAGAAACCCGCTGAACAGCACCCACACCAGCACATTGATGCAGCGCCCCAGGTTCAGCGCCAACGGGCTCTCGGTCCACTGCTGCAGGAGCTGCTCGGCCAGCACCAGCCAGAGCATCGAGAACACCACGTAGAGCGCGGCCATGCGCAAGGCGTCGCGAACGGAAACAGACATGTCGGGTGGGTAAGCCCATGAAAAAAGAATTGGTATTATAAGGGGGGAAACATGCCGTGACGCATTCCCAGATCATAATTCGCGTCAGGCCGAGTGCCCGTCATCGCCGGGCGAGCCCGCCCCCACGCGGGCTGCAGTGCCTGAACGGGCACTGGCGGGCCACGCGCACGGTGACGCAGGGCTCTGGTTTTATTTCCCCGCGAGGGGATAATGCCAAGCGCAACTTCCCCCGTTTTTCCGAGGGCTTCTACACCTATGTGGTACTACGGTTTACTCGATCTGTCGGCCTGGCAACTGGTCGCGGTCACCTTGCTGATGACCCACGTGACCATTGTCAGCGTCACGATCTACCTGCATCGCTATTCGGCGCACCGCTCGCTCGAGCTGAACGCCGGGCTGAAGCACTTCTTCCGCTTCTGGCTGTGGCTGACCACGGCGCAGAACACCCGTGAGTGGACGGCCATCCACCGCAAGCACCACGCCAAGTGCGAAACCGCCGACGACCCGCACAGCCCGCTGTTCAAGGGCCTGGGCACGGTGTTGCGCAAGGGCGCCGAGCTCTATCGCGAAGAGGCGCGCAACCCCGAGACCCTGCGCATCTATGGCAAGAACTGCCCGGATGACTGGATCGAGCGCAACCTCTACTCGCGCTACAAGCTCGGCGGTATCGCCCTGATGGCGGTCATCGACCTGCTGCTGTTCGGCACCATCGGCATCACCATCTGGGCCATCCAGATGATGTGGATCCCGGTGTGGGCCGCCGGCGTGGTCAATGGCCTCGGCCATGCGGTCGGTTACCGCAACTTCGAGTGCCGCGACGCCGCCACCAACCTGGTGCCGTGGGGCATCCTGATCGGCGGTGAAGAACTGCACAACAACCATCACACCTACCCCAACTCGGCCAAGCTGTCGGTCAAGCGCTGGGAGTTCGACATGGGCTGGGCGTGGATACGCCTGCTGAGCCTGCTGCGCCTGGCCAAGGTGCAGCGCGTGGCGCCGATCGCCCACCGCGTCGAAGGCAAGGCCAACCTGGACATGGACACGGCCATGGCGATCCTCAACAACCGCTTCCAGATCATGGCCCAGTACCGCAAGCTGGTGATCGCGCCGCTGGTCAAGCAGGAGCTGGACAAGGTCGACGCCTCGGTGCGCCATCGCTTCCGCCGGGCCAAGCGCCTGTTGTCGCGCGAGACCAGCCTGCTGCAAGACCGCCATCACCTGCGTATCGAGTCGATGCTCGCGCACAGCCAGTCGCTCAAGACCATCTATGAAAAGCGCCTGGCCCTGCAGCAGATCTGGGCGCGCACCAGCGCCAACGGCCACGACATGCTCGCGGCCATGAAAGACTGGGTGCACGAGGCCGAGGCCAGTGGCATCCAGTCGCTGCGCGACTTTGCCGGCCAACTCAAGACCTACTCGCTGCGCCCCACCGCCTGACCGCCGTTGATCGACACGCCCCGTCCTGGGGCGTGTGGTCCGGAACTTCACCCCCGATTTTCACTCGAATTCGGCATATCGCCCGCGTGGCGGGCCGGATTGTGGCCGCACGCTTCCAGCCGAGAATCGCTCCGTGCTCATGGCCAATAAAAATCCACCCGCGCCGCCCACGCATCGCCCTCCCGAAGTTGCCCAGACGCTGCTTGCGCTGCTCCACGCCCAAGGCGAAGTCGCCCGCCTGAGTGAGCGTGAGCAACTGTTCAGCTCGCTGCTCGACAGCGTCAACGCGGTGCTCTGGGCGTTCGACTGGGAGAGCCGCCAGGTGCTTTACGTGAGCCCGGCCTTCGAGCGCATCTTCGGCCGCCCGGTGAGCCTGGTGCTGGCCGACTACAACGAGTGGCGCGACAGCATCTACCCGGATGACCTGGAGTACGCCGAGCACAGCATGGCCCAGGTGCTGGTCAAAGGTGCGGTGGAAGACCGCGAGTACCGCATCATCAATGCCCAGGGCGAAGTGCGCTGGCTGAGTGACAAGTGCTTCATCAACCAGCAGCGCGAGGGTGAAGACCGGGTGATCATCGTCGGCATCGCCGAAGACATCACCGACAAGAAGCAGCTCGAAGGTGAGCTGCAACGCTTGGCCACCACCGACGTACTGACCCAGAGCAGCAACCGTCGGCACTTCTTCGAATGCGCCCAGCAGGCGTTCGACACGGCCCGCGAAGACGGCTCGGCGCTGGCCTTCCTGCTGCTAGATATCGATGACTTCAAGCTGATCAATGACAGCTATGGCCACCAAGAGGGTGACCAAGTGCTGCAACGCATAGCCGACAGCGGCAAGGCGGTGTTGCGCCGGGGTGATCAGTTCGGGCGCATCGGCGGTGAAGAGTTTGCAGCCGTGTTCCCCGGCTGCACGGCCGAGGTCGCCGAGCAGATTGCCGAGCGCTTGCAGCGTGAGATCCAGCGGTTGAGCTTTACCCATGGGCAGCAGGCCTATGGTGTGACCGTGAGCCAGGGCCTGACCGGGCTGACCGCTGCCGACGACAGCCTCGACAGCCTGTTCGCCCGCGCGGACGCCGCGATGTACCAGGCCAAGCGCCAGGGCAAGAACCAGATCGTACGCGGCTGACCCTGGGGGCCGCTTTGCGGCCCCAGCAATCTAGCCGTCAGCGCTGAGCCAGCGCCCTGCTCATCCCCATCTCCATGTCATCGATCAGCGCTTTGGCAAACCCGCTGAGGATCCGCACCGCACTCCCCGCTTGCCGATCACCCTCCATCTCTGCCTCCGTCGCCAGGTGCCGAATGCACCCCAACAACACCGACAATTCGGAAAACGCATGGTCGAGCGGAATATCCTCACGCACCCGAAACAGGTCCATGAACGGCTCAGTCCCCACCGTGCGCCCCTGCAGCAGAAAGTCACTCATGTGCCTCCCCCTTCGCTCTCGCGTGGACGACCAAGGTGCAGATCATCTGCGAAAGCATCTGGGCATTCTCGAGGCGGAAATCACCCGCATCGATGTGTTCGGCGCTCAGGTAGGATTCGAGGTTTTGGTTGAGCGAGTCCATCAGCGTGCTGGCAGCGGCCAGCGCATCATCGGCCGCGAGGTCGCTGATGATCGAGAAGTAGGAAACAGGTGGGGTGAGGGGTGGATCGGGGACAATCTTTTTCATGGTCAGAACTCTCGTGTGGTTTCAGAGAACCACCACTGGCGTCCTTTCTCACGGAACGAGGGTGGCAGCCGTGCACAGGGTGAGAAACCGAGACACAAGAGAAACCCGGCCAGACCGAAGTCTGCCCGCGCACGGCCGCCATAAAAACTGCCGCAACTTGTGTTGTCGGGTTCTCACACCCGGTCGCCAGAACAAAGCAACCCGATGACGTTATCCCTGGGGTATTTCCCCGACAACACAGCCGCTTCCGCAAGACGCGTAGGATAATTCCTAAGCACAATCAAGCAGTAGTATTTGGTTTCAAGTTAGGAAAGGTCTTACAAGTTGGTTCGATCACCCATCGCACGGACGACACTAATCCTGTGGGAGCGGGTTTACCCGCGAAGCCAACACCGCGGTGGATGGCACCGGCTTTGCCGGTGTTCGCGGGTAAACCCGCTCCTACAAGGTCCGCGCTCCCGTGAAACTGGCGCTGTTCCTGTGGGAGCGGCCTTGTGTCGCGAAGGGCTGCGCAGCAGCCCCGGCGGGCTCAAGCCAGGTGCAATCCAGAAGACCGCGCCACCTCAAACTCATCAGTCGTACTTGAAATCCGCACTGAACTTGCCGCTATCCAGCCACAGCGTGATCAGGCAACGCTTCCAGGGCTTACCGTTCTCGAACAGGTTATTGGCGGCAAAGAACGACCTGAGTTTCACCAGCAACACACGAATGTCATGATCGACGCGCGCAGTTTCAGGCATGAACCACTGCACCTCGCCACCCGACACCTGAAAGTCGTAAAGAAGCTTTGCGTGGTCGCCCTGTTCAGACAACTCGACATCGACAGAAACCCACTGGGCGTGCGTGGGTGCGATTGCCCGCACTGTTTCACCGAGGCCCTGATAAATTTCATCATCGGTATACATTCGGTCCTACCTCACCGGGTGATAATGCCGAGAAACCTGGCCGGCCGATTCAATAAACGTAATTGATCTTGACCTGCTCGCCGCGGCGATAAGAAAGCTTGATCGCCTGCCAAGGCTCACCGCGATTCACGGCATTCTGTTTCAACTCCTTGAGCAATCGATACAATGTCGCGCCATTGTAGTCGCGTTGCGCATCGGTGCTCTCGCGACCCTCTTTCTCGACAGTCAGCTCTTCCTGCATATACCCCTCACCGAGTTCGGCTTCATAGCGCAAAGCATCGTAGCCCTGCGTGATACCCGCTTCGATGAGGCTGAAGATTTCCTCCAGCAGTCGCCCATCCTGCGCAACACTCGTATCCGCTAGAGGAGGATTTGGAATCTTCATCTGGGACTCTCCAACATTCACGCGCTCATATCGCGTTGATCTTGCAAAGCCTCGACCGACTCAGCGCCGCAGCTGATCGAGGATCATCAGATGAACATCCATATTCAGCTTCACCAGATGCTCCAGGTCCGCTTTCCCGCCGATGCACAGCGCAGGCTCGAACGCGTACATCTCGTCTTCGCCTACCGGCCCCAGCTTGGCCAACGCACGCTGGAAAAGCGGTTTGCCCTGGTTGTCTTCAAAGTCGAGGCTCTCCCGCGTGGAGGAGCCTAAAAAGATCCCCACGCTGCGGTCAGGCTGAGGGTTGGGTTTGTGCAGCTGATTTTTCAGCGCGACGATGCCACCCGCCAGGCTCGATACGGTGATCTTGCGCTGGTAACGCTCGCCCCACGCATACAGCGAGCCAAACGCATCCCGTGCGATCACGTGATAGTTGTCGATCTCCGCCAGCCCACTGCCCTGCAGCCACATGTCCAGCGTGGCCTTGTAGGCGTCTGGGTCGACGATCCAGAACAGGCCATCGGCATAGGAGCACCAGCCTTCATCTCGCCAGTAACCGAGCAGCGCCTCGGGCAAGATCGACCGGTACTTGTCGATACTCGACGCGGGCACTTCGCGACGCGAGCACGCTTCACCCAGATTATCGATCAGCGCCTGGAAAAATTCGTCTCTCACTTTGCAGTTCCTCTGAGTAGCTCCAGCCTTACATTCATCTGCGCCTGCCCAGAGCCATTGGCGATAGCCGAAGACACGCTTTCATCCAACGCCTTCAAGCGGCTTGGCCAACTGCCGCCAATCGACGAGTTGACCAGCGAATCGCCCATTCTGACAGGTTCAGGGCTGAACCAACCACCGGCGACCATGTCCGGATCGTGCAATGCCGCCAGCTCCGAGCGGATCTCTTTGGCCCGCACCGTCGCTTCGGCAGAGGCGGTCTTGAAGTCCTTGCCCTTGTTCATCAACGATTCGGTAATGCTCTCCCTCACGTCATTCTCGAAGTCCTTGCCGAACTTGGTCTGTGCGGCGACGGAGTCCGGATTGCGGCCCACTTTATCGTAGGCGTCGCGGGCGCTTTTGAACTCATCCACGGTCATCTTGTTGATTGCATCTTGCTGCGCTTGAAGCTGCTTGTTGTATTCCTTGAGGAAGGTCTTTTGCTGCTCCGGCGTCATGGCCTTGAACTTGTCGCTGTTGAACGGGTTGAACGCCTTGACCGTGAACTCATCCATGGGCGGCACGGCGTTGGCCGGATCTTTCGGTGCCTCAGGCTTGGCCTGTGCGTCATTGGCATTGGTCGCTGGCTTGCCATTGCCCGCCAGCTCATCCGGCGCACGCGTGACCGGCGTCTGCGGGGCATCGACCACCGGCCGTTGTGGCAAGGTCTTGCCCGCTCCCGAGGCCTCGGCCTTGACCACCTTGGCGCCATCCACCGCCATTTTTTCCAGGCTCTCGCGGCCAAGCTTGATGCCGACACTGGCCAGCTTGACCCCACTCTTGGCCACACCGCCGACCCCGGTCAGCACGCTGCCGACGTCCCACACCAGTTCGCCCATGTCACGCCCCAACTGCACGGCGTGCTCGTCACCGCCCTCGGTCAGTGCCGTTTCAATGCGGGCGACCTTTTCCTGAAGACGCTGCTTCACCTCATCCGGATACCCCGCCAGCGCCCCAGGCTCATCGATCAGCCGGCCAATCGCCTGCACCGTCTCGACCGGGTGCAGCAGCATCTGCGCCAGCCCCTGGACATCGTCGAAGCCCGCTTCAGCCAGGCCCAGGCCGACACCGGTCTGGGTCAGGAAGTCCTGCTTCTTGTGGATGTAGCCCCACTTGGCGACCACCTTCATCTTCTCGAGGGCGCCGTCAGCCGCTTCATATTCCTTCTTCGCCTGCACCAGCTGCTGCGTCGCCAGCCAGTTGTTATCCACAGCCCCCGAAGCCGCCGCATTGGCCGTCGCCGCGTCCAGGCTGGTGGTCGCGGCAAGGCCGGTGACCAGGCTGACGATCAGGTTGCGCTTGGCCTCGCGCTGGCTTTCGCTCTCGTTCGGGCTGGCCTCGGAGAACAGCCCGGTGAGCAGGCTCGACGCCGCCGCACCGGCTGCGCCACTGCCACAGCTCTGGCTGCTGGCGGCGGCACCGGCGCAGGCGACGATGCCGTGCAGCGCGGCGTGCAGGGGGTCACCTTCGGCCAGGGTGCCGTCGGCGACCAGGTTGCCGATGTAGCCGGCGCCCTGCTGCTGCACGTAATTGACCACCATGCCTTGCAGGAAGGCACCGTTGCCGGCACTGATGTTGCCGCTGGCGGCGGCCACCAGGGCGGTGGTGATCTGCCGGTAGGTGCCGCCTGCACCCCAGTTGCCGGCTACGCCGTCGGCTTCGTTGCGCAGGCGGATGGCCTTGTCGCGCAGGTCCTGGCTGATGCCGGCATTCGCTTCTTTACTGGCCTGGGCGTCGGCTTCATCGGCCGCCTTGCGCTTGGCGTCGACCTCTTTGGCCTTGTTCGCCAGTAGCGTGCCCGCCTCGTTGGCGAAGGCCTGGACGATCTCGAAGCCGGCACGGATCTGCTCTTCGTCGAAGATCGGCTTGAGCGCATTGCTGCCGTCGCGGTCGCTGGACACGTCGCGGTTGAGCCCGGCCAGGGTTTCGTCGACGCTCTGGCCGGTGCGCTCGCGCTGGGCGGCCGCGTCGGTGATCAGGATCGAGCCGCCACTGATACCGCTGCGGGTCACGCTGCTGGCGCTGTCGCTGGCACTGATGGCGATCGGCAGGCTGGCGCCGATGTCTTTCTCGTTGGTCGGGATCTCGGTGCCCGGGGTGATGTTGCCGCCGGTCTGGACGTTGCCTTTCTGGTCCTTGCCGATCTCGCTGTAACCGCCGCCGACGCTGAAGGTGCTGGCGTCGTACTCGGCCTTGTTGCGGATGTCGCTGGTGGTCAGGCTGGCCGTCACCAGGCGGTTCTTGCCGTCTTCCACGGCCTTGTCGCTGCTGGCGATGACCGCGCCCTTGAGGTCGGTGTTGCCGCCCACGCGGACGTCGAAACCGCCATCGCCGGCCTTGATCCCCGACTGCTCGGTGACGCTGGCGTAGTCGGAGTCCATGTCGGTGCCGCCGAAGTTGGCGCTGCCGCCACTGACCGTACTCATGCCATAGCAGAACGGCGGGATGCACAGGCTGATGCCGACGCCCATGCTCTTCTCGTCGACCTTGAAGGTGTCAGTGTCCTGCAGGCTCTCGATGTTGAGGTCGCCGCCGACATACGCCAGCACCTGCCGGCCGCTGACCACGGCGCCGCGCAGGTTGGTGTCGCCACCGGACACCAGGGTCGCCGTATTGCCCGCTTCGACCAATGCGTTGGTGTGGGTCAGGGTGTCGCCGTCGGCCTCGCCGCGGTTGCCGCTGACGCCCAGGTCGAGGGTGAAGCCGTTGCGCGAGCCGCCCAGCGACAGGCCGATGCCGACGCTGGCGCTGCTGCCCTTGCTGTCGCTGTCCTGCTGGCTGGTGTTGCGCGCCGCCAGCAGGTTGATGTCGCCATCGGCGGCCAGCGTGGCGTTGTTGCCCGCGCGGATCTGGCTGCCCTGCACGGTGATGTCGCTGTCGCTGCCCGCACCGGTGGCGCGCAGGCGCACGTCGTTGCCGGCGACCACGGTCGAGCTGGCGGCGGCATCGCTTTGCTGGACGGTGGTGCTCTGCTGCTGCTTGGTGCCCAACGACAGGCTGATATTGATCCCGCCCGCCGAGCCCGGGTCTTGCGCCACGGCGGTGGCGGCGTTGTTCACCGCCAGCGCTGCGGTGGCCGCAGCCAGCGCCTGCATGCGGCCGTCTTCGGTCTTCTGCGAAGCCTGCTGCATCTGCTGGGTGGTCTGGATGGCGTTGATCACTGGGTTGGTGACCGTCAAGGTAAAGCCGGTCTGCTTGAACAGCGTTTCGCGGGTGCGCTCGCTGGTTTCGCGGGCCTCGGTGATCGCGATCTGCTGGGCCAGGATGTCGATGTCGCCCTTGGGCGCCATGACGTCGCTGCCGACCTGGCGGTACTGGCGGCCGGCTTCGATCATCACGTCGCCGTCGGTGCTGCCAATGGTGCTGGCGCGCGCGGTCTCGCGGGTGGTGAGGTCCTTGACGCTCTGCTGCTGGCTGCCCATGGTCACGGCAATGCCGCCACCGCTGAACAGGCCGCTCTTCTTGGTCGACTTGTCGTGGAGCTCGCTGCTGCTCTCGCTGGCGGCTTCAATGTTGACGTCGCGCTCGGCGACCAGCACGGTCTGCTCGGTCGACACCACATCGCTGCCGCGCACGCTGATGTCGCGACCGGCCTGCAGGTAGGTCTGCTCGGCGCTGAGCGTGGTGCCCGTGGCCTGGGTCTGGCTGACCGTGTCGCGCAAGGTGGTGGTCTTGCTCGAGAGCATGCCGTTGCTGCCCTTGAACTTGTGCGCTTCGTCGGCGAACTGGTACTGCTCGGAGGCCGTCAGGTTGATGTCGCGGGCGGCCTCGGCCAGGACCATGCCCTGCTCGCTGTTGACCGTGGCGCCGCGCGCGTTGAGGTCCTGGCCGGCGCTGATACGCAGGTCGCCGGTGCTCTGCACGGTGCTGCCGACTTCGCCGCGGCTGGCCTCGTTGCGCCAGTTGCTGGCGTTCCACTGCACTGACTGCTGCTGGCTCTCGGCGACCGTGGTGAGGTTCACGTCGCGCCCGGCCTGCAGCTGGGTCACCCCGCCCTGCCCGGCGTTGACCACCTGCGAACCGACCAGGTTGAGGTCGTTGCCGGCAGCGACTTTCATGCTGCCGTTGTCGCCACTGACGAACAGCCCGGCCACCCGCGAAACGCTGGTGCGGCTGCCCTGCTCGCTGCTGCTGTCACGGGTCAACGAGCGGCTGTTGATGTCCTGCCCGGCTTCGATCGCCAGGCTGTCGGTGGCGCCGATCAGGCCGCCGAGGTTGTTCAGGTTGTCGCGGGTCTGCAACGCGACGTTGTTGCCCTGGATGCGCCCGCCGAGGTTGTCGATGTTCTGCGCGGTCAGCGCGACCACGCTGCGCCCACCGAGGCTACCGCTGTTGAGCAGGTCGCCGGAGAGGTCGAGCTTGAGCTGCTGGCCGGCGATCAGCGCACCGTTGCCGTTGAGGTCGCCCTCCTGCACGCGTACATACACCTGCGGCACCAGCACCTGGCGGGTTTCGCCCGTGGCCAGGGTCACGGTGCGCTCCACCAGCCAGACAATGTCGCTGGTCAGCTGGGCCATCTGCTCGGCGCTCAGGGCCACGCCCGGCACCAGGTTCCAGTCGCTGGCCAGGGTCACTGCATTGTCGATCAGCGCGCGGTACTGGGCTTCGTCGCTGGCGTAGCCGTCGAGGAAGCGCCGCCCGGTGAGCTGGGCGATCTGCTCGCGGATCAGCTTCTGTTCATAGAAGCCGTCGCCCAGGCGTTGCTGGGTTTGCGCCGGGTCGAACTGCAAGCGCTCGAGCATGTAGTCCGAAGACAACCAGTTGCGGTAGCTGGTAAAGCGCGGATCGGTCTCGATCAGGTAGTTGCGGGTGCCTTCGGGGTTGGTCTGGAACAGGCTGTTGCTCGGCAGCGCGAGGTTCAGGCCGCCAGTGCGCACCTGGTCGGCGACGCCCTGGCCGTCGTTGAGCTTGACCTCGACCACGGCACCGACCCGGTACTGGTCGCCGACGTCGGCGCTGACCGCGCCGACCGTGGCCACTTGCTGGCCGACCTGCAACAGGTCACGCCCGCTCACCTGGGTGCCGCTGCCGTTGATCACGGCGTGCTCGGCCCACTCGGTCGGGGTCAGGTCGATGTCCTGGATCAGCGGCGCCGGGCGGTAGTCGGCGACACTGCTGCCCTGGCGGTCACGGCCCTTGCGCTGGATGCGGTAGAAGTTGGTCGCGGTGCCGGCATCGCTGGTCACCCGCTGGCCGTCCACCTCGGTGTTGATCACCTGCGCCGCGCCGGCCTGCAACAGGCCACCGGCGAGGATCCGGCTCTTGTCGTTGAGCACCGTGTCGCCGCTGAAGGTCAGGTTGCCGCCCGCCAGGATCTGCGCCGGTGCCGAGGTGGCGATGCGGGTTTCGGTGACCACGCGGGTGTAGTCGTAGCGGTTGAAGTTGTCGCGCACGCCTTCCGGGGTGTTCAGGTGATCGACTTCGTCGCGGTAGACGGACACCTGGCCGGCCTGGTAGCGGTTGGGCGAGCCGCTGATCTGGTACTCGCGCAGCTGCTCGCGGCTGAGTTCGACGTCGACGGTGCTGAAATGCTCGTTGGTGTTGCGCAGTTCGCGCACCGCCAGGTTCATGGCGCCCAGCGACTCGACCGTGGCACTGGCGTTGGCCAGCACATCGGCGCGGCCGGTGGCGTGGTCGTCGGCATCCAGCGCGCCGCCAATGGCCATATCGCCGGCACTGAAGATCAGCGCCTGTTCGCGGTTGTCGATGCGCTGGCTGCCGATGTCCAGGCGCTCGCGGGCGGCGATGACGGCCGCGCGGTCGCCTTCGTTGAGGTTGGCCAGGGTACGGCTGGCAATCGCCAGTTGGTCGCCGTAGAGGCGCCCGGTGCCCAGGTTGTACAGCTCGTCGGCTTGCAGGCGCACCTGCTGGCCGTCGACCAGGCCACGGTTGATCAGTTGCCCGCTGACGCGCAGGTCGACCTGGTTGGCCGACAGCTCGCCGCTGGCGGCATTGTCCAGCGACTGGCTGCGCACCCGCAGCGACTGCCCGGCGAGGACCTGGCCGCTGTTGACCAGGCTGCCACCGACCTCGAGGTCTACCTTGCCATTGGCTTGCAGCTGGCCAGCCAGGACCAGGTTGCCCTGCTGGCGCAGGATCAGGTCACCGAGGCTGAGCACCCGGCCACTGCCGCTGAAGTAGGCGGCATTGAGCGACAGCAGGCTGCCGCCGATCAGGGTGCCGCTGCCGTTGTCGATGGCCAGCCGCAACTGCGCCGGGTCGCGGTCGGCCAGGCGCAGCTCGCTGCCGGCGGAAATCAAGCCGGCATCGTTGTACAGCGCCTGGGCCAGGCCCAGGTCGATCACGCCGTCGGCGCGCAGCGCGCCTTGCTGGTTCTCGAGGGTGTCGGCACGCAACAGCAACGACGCGCCTTCGATGCCCTGGTCAGCGCCCTGGGTGGTGCGGTTGTCGAGCTGCGCGGCAGTCAGGCTCAGTTGCCCGCCGCTGCGCAGCAGCCCGCCACGGTTGTCGATGCGCTCAGCCGGGGCGACGGTCAGGGCGCCCTTGGCCTGGACCTGCCCCGCCTGGTTGTTGAGCTGGCTGGTGTGCAGCTGCACCTGGCCCTCGCCGACCACCTGGCCCTGGTTGTTGAGGGTGGTGGCGACCAGCAGCAGGTCGCCTTTGCCGGCGATAAAGCCCTGGGCGTTGTCCAGTTGCGCGGTGCGCAGCTCGACGTCGGCCTGGCCGACGATGCCCTTGTCGCTGCCGGAGTCGGCGTTGTACAAGGCCGCGCCGCCGGTGTCGATAAACAGGCGGCCAGCGGCCTGGATCAGGCCGGCGCTGTTGCGCAGCTCGCCGCTGCGCAGGTCGAGGGTGGCACGCGCGTCGATCACCCCGGCGCTGTTGTCGAGGGCCTGGCCACGCGTGTCGAGCAGCAGCTTGGCGCCGCTGATCACGCCTTGGCGGTTGTCCAGGCCAAGGGCACCCAGCTGGATATCCTGGGCCGCCTCGAGCCGGCCGCCCTGGTTGATCAGGGCGCCGTCGCTGACTTCGAGCAACAGCCCGGCCTGCACCGAACCGAGCACGCCGCCGCTGTTGTCGAGGCGCCCGGCCACGACTTGCATGGCCTCGGTCGCGGCCAGGGTACCGGCGATGTTGCTCAGGCTGTCGGCGCGCACGTTGAGCGTGTCGCCAGCGCTAAGGGTACCGCCGTCGTTGACCAGCTCGGTCGCGCTGAGGGTCGCCGCGCCGCCTGCGGCAAGGGTGCCGCCACGGTTGTCGAGGCGCTCGGCGTCGCGCACTTCCAGGCTGCCGCCGTGCGTCGCGATGACAGTTGCGCCACGGGTGTCGAGTTGCCGGCTGTCGAGCAGCACCTGGCGGCCCTGCACCTGGGCATTGGCAAGCACGGCCTGTTGCGCGGTCACCTGCAAGGCGCCATTGCTGGCCAAGGTCCCGTCGCTGCTGTCGATTGTCGCGGCGCGCACGTCGAGGGTGCCGCTGCCGGCATGTTCGATCTTGCCCTTGCGGTTGGCCAGGGTGCCGGCGTCGAGGTTCAGCTGCTGGGCGTTGCTGGCGATGCGTCCGTCACTGTTGTCCAGGGTCCCGGCGACCTTGAGGGTGCTCGCGCCTGTGCCGGTCTGCACCAGCTCGCCGCGGGCGTTGCTCAGCTGAGCGGCTTCGATCTGCAGGTTGCCGACGTTGACCTTGGCGTCATCGCTGCGCAGCGTCCCGCTGGCTTTGGCGTCGAGTTTGCCAGCGGTGTCGAGGGTGGCTGCGGAAAGGTCGAGATCACCCTGGCTGGCGGTCAGCTTGAGGGTCTCGGCATAGCTGCGGCTGTGGCTCAGGTCGATGCTCTCGCCCTGCAGGTCGAGGGTGCCGCTGGCGTGGTTCTGGCCATGGGCGGCGATCTTTGCCGCCTTGACCTGGAGGGTGGCGTTGCCGCTGGACTTGCCTTGGGCATCGACCCCGGCCGCGATCAGTGAGTCACGCCCACTGTTCAGGCTGGCGGCGTCGATGCGCACGTCGCGCTGGGCGGCCAGTTCGCCGCTGTTACTGACCTTGCCCTGGCTGCTGACCTGCAGCTCGCCCTTGGCGTACAGGCTGCCGCTGTTGTCGATGGCGGTGGCGCTGGCCACGCGGGTGTCGCCGGCGCTGCTGATCGCACCCTGGTTGAACAGCTTGCCGTCGGCGCTGATCTGCACGTCGCCGGCCATGGCGCCGATCTGCCCGGCGTTACTCACGCCAACGCCTGCTTCGGTGCCCACCAGCTTGATCTTGCCGGCGTACATGCCGCCCAGCTCGGCGACGTCGATGGCCACCTCGGGCTTCTCGCTGGCGTCCTTGGCCAAGGCGCTGGCCTGGGTGTTGTCGGCGTTGACCTGGTTGCGCCCGGCAGTAACCTTGAGGTCGTTGGCCCAGATCCCGGCGTTGACCTCGACGCTGCGCGCGATCAGGTCGGTGTAGTCGCTGTCGCGGGCGTCCAGGCCCTTGCCGGTGATGCTCAGGGTGCCGCCCTCGACGCGGTAGCCGGTGATCCGCCCGTTCTCCAGCTGGGCGCGGCCAGTGGTCAGGGTCGAGCGGTCGGCGTTGATGAAGCCGCAACCGTTGCAGCTGATGCCGGCCGGGTTGGCAATCACCACTTCGGCGCGCTGCCCAGCCACTTCGACATAGCCGCGCAACTGGCTCGGGTTGCTCGAATTGACCTCGTTGAGGATCACCCGCGCGCTGCCGTTGCCCAGGTACGGGTTGCCTTCGATCCAGCCGCCGAGCTGGGTCTGGCTGTTGCCCACCGAGTTGTTGAGGATCGCCCCGCGCCCGTCGACGTCGAACTGGCTGTAGGTGTTGTGCGACACGCCGCCAGCGCTCGGCGCCTGGATGTTCACCTGCGGCGTGCCGTTGGCACTGTCGATCACCATCGGCCGCTGGCCGCCTGGGGCGCTCGGGTCGGCGACGATGCCGGCGGCCCAGGCCGGGGCCACGCTCAGGCTGATCAGGCCGAGCGCGCCCATCAGGGCAAAGCGCAGCCCGCCGAGGGTGGCCACGCACGGCTGCACGCTGGCGCCGCCGCCAGCACGCTCACCGGGCGCCTTGCCCTGGCTGCTGACCGTCTCCGCCACTACCATGAGCAGGCCGCGCGCCTTGTTGAAAATGACTCGATACAGATGCTTGTTCATTGCAATTCCCTTGCGGTGCGGTCAGGCGCGGGTGGCCAATGGGTGAGCGGCAAACCAGGCGCGCGCCTGCTCGGGGATCACCCCGATGCCATGGAAAGTCTTGACCTTGAGGCCGCGCTCTTCGCCGCGGTGGTACAAGGCGCGGGCGCAGCGGTTGTGGAACAGGCGGTGGGTCAGCAAGCGGGTGAGCGCGGCCGTGTGGCCGAACGGGGCAACCCAGTCGTTGAACCACAGGCGCTCGCCGCTGTGCCAGTCGGCCTCGGCCAGTTCGACCGGCGCGTTGCTCAGGTAGCGTTGCTCGGCGTCAGCACTGAGGTTCAGCCAGGAAACGAAGAACACCGGCTTGCCGCCCTCGCTGCCAAGCACGAACTGGCGATGCTTGAGCGCGGGCAGAAGCAGGCTCGACAAGCTGTGCAGGGGCGCATCGCGGTGGGCCTTGGAGTGCATCCACAGCCAGGTGGCGCAGCCCAGGGCCGTGGCTTCGTTCCACGGTTCGTCGAAGATCGCGGGGGCGGTGATGTCGAAGTCGTCGATACGCATGGCAGGCCCTCAGAACGACAGCGCGACAGTGAAGGCGCTGGTGAAGTTGGCGGTTTCGAAGCCATCCGGCTTTTTCAGCGGGGTGCCCCACGACCAGTCGTAGGACAGGTTGCGGTAGCCACCGCGCACACCGACCACCGCGCCGGCCAGGCGCCGGCCGACCAGGTAGTCGGCGGAGTTGCCGCCGACCTCGCCATAGTCGACCCCGGCGTACAGCTCCTGGCCGCTGCTGCCCAGCGCCAGCCCCAGCTCGTTGCTGAGGGTCCAGCCGCGGTCGGCGGAAAGGATGTTTTCGCCATCGAAGCCGCGCACCGAATAGCGCGTGCCGATGCTGAAGCGGTCCTGCGGGACCAGCTCGGTGCGGTTCCATTGCGCGCGCCAGCCGCCGATGTAGCGCAGGCGCTGGCCGTAGGCGTTGAACGGCACCTGCAACTGGGCGTCGGCGGTGATGATCTTCGAGCGCGAGGTGCCGTCGCCGAAGGCCTCTTCGGGCGCCGCCAGGGCGCTGTGTGCACCGGTGCCGCGGCGGTAGGCGAGGCCCAGGTCGAGGGTCGCCGGGCCGATGAACTCACGGTGGCCGACCCCGGCCTGCCAGCCGGCCATGCGCCGGTGCTGCTGGAGGATCTCGGTGTCATCGATGAAGTTTTCCGAGGAGCGCGTCCACAGGCTGCCCCACAGGGTGGTCTTGCGCACCGCGTCGCGGTAGACGAGGCGCGACAGGCGCAGCTCGTTGTTGCGGCTCTCGCCGCGGTACTGGAACGCCTGGTTCACCCCGGCCACGGTCTGGTGGTAGTCGTACTCGCTGCTGGTAAAGGCCAGCTGCCAATAGCCGAACGGCAGCGAGTAATGCAGGGTGTGGCCCTTGGAGCCCTTGTTGCCCGAGGTGCCGCCGCCCAGGTCGTGGTTGAAACTGGCGTAGAACAAGTCGTTGAGCGACAGCGGGTTGTCCAGCGACAGGGCCACCGCGCCCTGGTACTTGCCGGTGGTCTTGCTGCCGCCGTTGTCCACCGACAGGCTCACTCGGGCCGGCAGGCGCTGGCGCCAGGCGATGATCACGTCGCTCTCGCCGGGCTTGGCGTCGCTGGCGCTGGCCGGGGCGATACGGATGTCGGCCTCCGCGGTCGGCACCCGCTTGAAGTTTTCCAGGGCTTGCTCGATGTCGCGCAGGTTGAGCAGCTCGCCTGGGCGGGCGGGCATGGCGTTCCAGGCGTTGGCCCGGCCGCTGGTGCCCTCGGCGAAGCGCACCTGGCCGATGCGCCCGGGCAGTACGGTGAGCACCAGGATGCCGCTGTTGAGGTCCTGGGCCTCGGCCATCACCCGGGTGGTGACGTAGCCCTTGGCGATGATCGCGTTCTGCATGCGCTTCATCGTCAGGTTGATGCCAAGG
This sequence comes from Pseudomonas reidholzensis, assembly GCF_900536025.1. Lineage (GTDB taxonomy): Bacteria > Pseudomonadota > Gammaproteobacteria > Pseudomonadales > Pseudomonadaceae > Aquipseudomonas > Aquipseudomonas reidholzensis. Next base: position 362,740 of record NZ_UNOZ01000002.1, on the reverse strand, counting down.
GCGCCCAGGCACTGACCGACCGCCGGATCGTCGCTCGGGTTGGCCGCACGCAGCGCCCACTGGAACTGCTCGGCGGCGTCGCCGATCAGGCGGATGTCACGGATCGCGAAGCACGGTTTCTCGTTGCGTGGCAGGCGGCCTTCGGCCTCCTTGGGCTGGGCCGCCTCCAGGCGCACGTCGGGCCGTGCCTCGAGTTGCTCGCGCAGCAGCCGCTCACGTTCACGCTGGCGCAGCTCTTCATCGGCGGTCGCCGCCACGGCCGCCTGGGCAGCGACCAGCCCGCCCAGCAACAGGCACAGCGACACGGGGCGCAGGGTATCGAGAAGGCGGCGGGCGACAGCAGCTGTCGACGCCCGGCGTGGCGGGAGTGAGGGCATGGCACATCCTTGTGGTACGGAAACAGGGACAGGCCGGGGACAAGGGGGGAAATTGTCCTACAGGCCTAAGATCGACCGGTGAGACGGGTGAGGGCAGGAAAAGTTGCGTGGGATGTGCAGAAAAACCTGAGGAAATCGGGTTTTGTGAAGCAAATCCCATTAGTTGCGTCGGGTTTTGTCGCGGCAGTATTGGCGAGGTGTCAGGCGCTGCGGGGTTGACTGGCTAACCGTGGGGCCGCTCTGCGGCCCTTCGCGGCGGTCCGGCGTCCCGGTAAACCCGCTCCCACAGGGTTCGGCGCAATCCCTGTGGGAGCGGGTTTACCCGCGAAGGGCTGCAAAGCAGCCCAATGCAGACTCACTGGCCAGGGGCTGGCGCTTGCTCGCCGTTATCAGCCTGGGCCTCAGGCTCAGCCTGTGGCACCTGCACTTCGGGCTGGTCAGGCTCCGCCGCCTTGGCCGGTGGGTGCTGCACCTTGCGCAAGCGGGTCAGCTCCGGCAGGCCAAGCTTGAGCAAGCGCGCGGTCTTGTTGCTGGCGACCTTCTCCAAGCCTTGGTCGGCCGGCAAGCGCGCCAACTGCCCGGCCAGGCTCATCGCCAGAATCTCCCGCGAATACACCCCGCCACCCAACGCATAAACCGCGGCGATCAACTCGCGCAAGGTCAGCGGCAGGCGCCAGCGGGTGCGCAGGGCCGAGCCGAACGGTGCGCCGAAGTCATTCAGCGCCGACTGCACCTGCGCTTCGTCCAGCTCGCCACCGGCCAGCCGCCACTCCTGCAGGCAACGCAGCACCGCCAGGTCGCCCAGGCAATGCAGCAGCCCCGCGCAGTAGCAGCGCGCTTCGTCGACTTCCAGCAGGCGCGCCAGGGTGCGGCCGTACTCGGCGGTGTGCAGCGAGAGGTCCCAGAAATGCGCGGCGTGCCTGGCCAGCAGCGGGTCACTGAGGCGCGCGCTGCGCTTGAGGGTGAGGCCGAGGAGGAGGTTCATGCTCTGCGTGCTGCCGAGCTTGTTCAGCGCCTGCAGCAGGGTCTGCACCGGCGCCTCGCGGTGCATCGCCGCGCTGTTGGCGGCGGCGATCAGCACACCGGTAACCTGCGGATCGTTGCGCACCTCCTCTTCCAGCACCTTGAGGTTGAGGCCCTGAGGGTTGAGCGCGCGCTTGATCGCCACCTGCACGTCGGCCAACAGCGGGCCGCCATCGGCAGTGGCGCGGCGTTGCTCGAGAAACGCTGGCAGCTTGGCCCCGGGATGCAACGGTGGCACCGGGCAGGCGATCTCTTCGCCCGCGGCGGTCAGGAGGATCTCCAGGCGTTTGCGCAGTTTGTCGAGGTTGAGCGGTTTGCTCAGGTATTCGGTGGGGTGCAGCGGCAACACTTCACGGACACTGGCGCTGTCGCTGCGCTCGCTGAGCAGGATGAACGGCAGGCTCGGCGTCTCACCCTTGGTGCGCACCTTGCGCAGCAGCTCCAGGCCATCGACCCCGCCCAGCTCGCGGGCGGCGATGATCAGGTCAGGTTTGCTGGCCAGGGCGCTGACCGCTTGCGAGCCGTCGGCGCAGATCTGCAGGCGGGCGTCGCAACGTACGCTGAGCAAGGTTTCGCGCAACATGTCACGCACCCAGGGATCGCCTTCGGCAATCAGTACGCAAGGCGGGTTGGGGTCTGCAGCGCTCATGGTCAACTCCTGAGTAATCCTGACACGCAATCCGTTGCAGCTTCCAAGGCAAGTCCATCGGCTTACCATAGCGCCTGACGCTGACAATAGGCATAAAAAAACCCGCCTAGGCGGGTTTTTTTCTAACGCGTTTCACACTTTTCAGGCGAGTTCAGCGAAGCACGCTTCGATGATTGCCAGGCCCTTGTCGAGCAGTGCGTCTTCGGCAGTCAGCGGCACGAGGATGCGCAGGACGTTGCCGTAGGTGCCGCAGGACAGCAGGATCAGGCCCTTGTCACGCGCCTTGGCAACCACTTGGTTGACGGCAGCGGCGTTCGGGGTGTGCGAGCCAGCGGCGTCGAACACTTCAACGGCGATCATCGAGCCCAGGGCACGCACGTCACCGATGATCGGGTGCTTGGCCTGGATCTGCTTGAGGCCAGTGACCAGACGCTCGCCGACAGCCTTGCTGCGGTCCAGCAGTTTCTCTTCTTCGAACACTTCGATCACGGCCAGGGCCGCGGCGCAAGCGATCGGCGAACCGGCGTAGGTGCCGCCCAGGCCGCCTGGAGCAACGGCGTCCATGATCTCGGCCTTGCCGCACACACCGGCCAGCGGGAAGCCGCCAGCGATGGATTTGGCGAAGGTGGTCAGGTCAGGCGCGACGCCCATCTGTTCCATGGCGAAGAAGGTGCCAGTACGGCCAGCGCCGGTCTGTACTTCGTCGGCGATCAGCAGGATGCCGTGCTGGTCGCACAGGGCGCGCAGGCGCTGCATGAACGGCTTGGTGACCGGGATGAAACCACCTTCGCCCTGAACCGGCTCGATGATGATCGCGGCGATGTCACGTGGCTCGGCGTCGTTCTTGAAGATGCGCTCGATGGAAGCGATCGAGTCGTCGATGCTCACGCCGTGCAGTTCGTTCGGGAACAGCGCGCGGAAGATGCCGCCTGGCATCAGGCCCATGCCGGCCGAGTACGGTGCGACTTTACCGGTCAGACCCAGGGTCATCATGGTACGGCCGTGGTAGCCGCCGGTGAAGGCGATCACGCCAGCACGGCCGGTGGCGGCACGGGCGATCTTGACGGCGTTTTCAACGGCTTCGGAGCCGGTGGTGACCAGCAGGGTCTTCTTCTCGAAGTCGCCTGGGACCAGCGCGTTGATCTTCTCGCAGACTTCTACGTAGGGTTCGTAGGCCAGCACCTGGAAGCAGGTGTGGCTGACCTTGGTCAGCTGCTCTTGCACGGCCGCAACCACTTTAGGGTGCAGGTGGCCGGTGTTGAGTACTGCGATGCCGCCCGCGAAGTCGATCAGTTCGCGGCCTTCAACGTCGATCACGGTCGCGTTCTTCGCCGATTCGACGAAGATCGGGTGGATCTGGCCAACGCCACGTGGGACGGCGGCGACACGACGTTGCATCAAGGATTCGTTGGTCTTGCTCATAATGCCCTCATTCGCGCCGATGCTGACGGCGCTTTTATTCGGGGGTGGCTGGGTGTGTTCACGATCAGTATTCGTTGATCGACTGGCGTGAACGCCCTGGCCACCAGGTACTGCGATGTAAAAAAGACCAGCGAGACGTCGCTCTCGCGCCCCGCTGGCAGAGGTAAAAACCTTGCTACTGAATCAGACGCTGATGCACAGGTACTTGATTTCGAGGTAGTCCTCGATGCCGTACTTGGAACCTTCGCGGCCCAGGCCCGAGGCCTTGATGCCACCGAACGGTGCAACTTCGTTGGAAATCAGGCCGGTGTTGATACCGACCATGCCGTATTCCAGGGCCTCGGCGACACGGAACACGCGGCTCATGTCACGGGCATAGAAGTACGAGGCCAGGCCGAACTCGGTGTCGTTGGACATGGCGATGACTTCGGCCTCGTCCTTGAAGCGGAACAGCGGCGCCAGCGGGCCGAAGGTCTCTTCTTTAGCGACAGCGGCGGTTTTCGGGACGTCGATCAGGATGGTCGGCTCGAAGAAGTTGCCTTCGATCAGCTTGCCACCGGACAGTACCTTGGCGCCCTTGGAGATCGCGTCTGCGATGTGTTCCTGGACCTTGGCCACAGCCTTGCCATCGATCAGCGGACCGGTGGTGGTGCCGTCTTCCAGGCCGTTACCGATCTTCAGCTTGGCGACAGCGGCCTTGAGCTTCTCGGCGAACGCGTCGTAGACGCCGTCCTGGACGTAGATACGGTTGGCGCAGACGCAGGTCTGGCCGTTGTTGCGGTACTTGGAGATGATCGCGCCTTCGACTGCCTTGTCCAGGTCAGCGTCGTCGAACACGATGAACGGGGCGTTGCCACCCAGCTCCAGGGAAACCTTCTTGATGTCCTTGGCGCATTCCTGCATCAGCTGGCGACCGATTTCGGTCGAGCCGGTGAACGACAGCTTGCGCACGATCGAGTTGCCGGTCAGCTCGGTACCGATGTCGCCGGCGCTGCCGGTGACCACGCTGAACACGCCAGCCGGGATGCCGGCACGGGTGGCCAGCTCGGCCAGGGCCAGGGCCGAGTACGGGGTCTGCGAAGCAGGCTTGAGGACCATGGTGCAGCCAGCGGCCAGGGCCGGGCCGGCTTTACGGGTGATCATCGCCGCCGGGAAGTTCCACGGGGTGATGGCCGCGGTAACACCGATTGGCTGCTTGATGACGATCAGGCGCTTGTCCGGCTGGTGGCCCGGGATGGTGTCGCCGTAGACGCGCTTGGCTTCTTCGGCGAACCACTCGATGAACGAGGCGGCGTAGGCGATTTCGCCCTTGGCTTCGGCCAGTGGCTTGCCTTGCTCGGTGGTCATCAGGCGAGCCAGGTCGTCCTGGTTCTCGATCATCAGCTCGAACCAGCGGCGCAGCTTGTTCGAACGCTCTTTGGCGGTCAGTGCACGCCAGGCCGGCAGGGCCTTGTCGGCGGCTTCGATGGCGCGACGGGTTTCGGCGGCGCCCATCTTTGGCACGGTACCAATCACTTCACCGGTGGCCGGGTTGGTCACCTTGATGGTCTGGCCGTTGTCCGCATCCAGCCATTCACCGTTTACGAAGGCTTGCTGGCGGAACAACTGAGCGTCTTTGAGCTGCATGTCGGCTTCCCTTGAGCACCGTGCGCGCACGGGGCGAATTATTGATTGTTGAAATAAGCGCCCCTGCAGGAAAACGCCATCGCGGGGCATCGCGCGTTTGAAATCTCAAACGAATCGTAAGGGTCTGTTGGGTCTTGGACAATAGGCTGTTCGAAAAAAAGAACGAGTGGTTGAACACCTCGTCTGATTTTCGATCGCCAAAGGGCCGCAAATCGGCCCCGAGAAAGGTAGCCCATGTGGGCCAGAAGGTAAAAAGGAGGGCCGACGGCCCTCCGGCAGGAAGGGATCAGAACGCCTTGGCCAAGTCGATCACCAATGCCCGGTAGCCGACACTCCCGGGCTGGCGGCTACGCACTTTCAACTCGACCAGCACTTCCTGGGTGCCACGGCGCACTTCGTTCAGGGTGGTGGTGGTCAGCTTCTCCTTGGTCAGGAAGTCCACCGACGCCGAATAGATGAACTGGGTATCGGTCTCCGGCCGGTAGGCCACCACCGAGGTCACCGGGCTGTACCACTCGTCGCCACGCTCCTTGCCGTACTCCCAGACCTGCTCGACGGTGCCCTTGGCCTCGTCGATCCGGTACTCCACCGCACGGCTGTAGTTGCCGCTGAGCCTGGTCGGGGCGAAGTTGCGCCCCCAGCCATTGTCGAACACGGTCAGCGTGCCCTGCCCGGTCAGCCAGGCGGTGTGCTGGGTCCACGACCAGTCGAAGCCTTCGGCGTAGATCCCGTCCTTCTGCGCGAGCACCTGGCCCTGGCTGTTGACCGGGGTCAGCACCTTGCCCTGCAAGCGCTCCGGCCAGCCTTGCGGCGACGCCAGAATCCACTTCACGCTCTTGTCGCGGGCAATCTTCACCACGCCCTGATGGCGTGCTGAAATGATAATGCTGTCGTCATCTGCGTCGTAGTCGATGGCATTCACGTGCGCCCAGTTGCGCCCGGTGCCCACGCCCGGAATGTCACCGAACGGCAGGTCGCCTTCAGCCAGCTCATTGGCCAGGTTGCTGTCCTGCTTGTGCACGCCGTCGGGCAACTGGATCGCCGCCTTGCCGAGGGTGCCGAGCAGCGCGCCGCGGTACGGGTCGAGGATCTGGTTGAGGTCCCAGAAGTCCAGCACGTCGCCGGCTTCATTGACTTCGATGATGTGGTCGCGCACCGAACGCACGCGCTTGCCGTCCGGGCGGCGGTAGTCGCTGGTGCCGACCCGCAGCAGGTAGGTGCCGTTGGGGGTTTCGCGGATCTCGTGCGAGAAGTCGGCGAACTTGTCGGGCAGGTTGCGCTGCCACACCTGGCGGCCGAGCAGGTCGTATTTGGAGTAGGTCTGGCCCTGGCCCCAGATCAGCTTGCCGTCGCGGGTCTGCTGGAAGCCCATGGTCCCGCCGAGGCCGTCGCGACGGTTGGAGTCGTGGATCTGCTCGATGTCCAGGTACCAGCGCACGTCGCCGTTGCTGTCGGCGATCCAGTTGTTGCCGACCTGGTCCCACTCGGCGGCGCCGCCCAGGGCGTTCCACTTCAGCGCGCGGCCACCGGGGATGTCGCCCAGCAGGTGGTTGAACAGGTACAGGCGCTTCTCGAAACCGGGGGCGACCTTGACCGGCTCGACTTCAGGCAGGGCTGCGGTCTGCTTGGCCACCACCGGCAGGCGCACGGCCGGGGCGTAGATCTGGTAGTCCTCGCGGATCCGCTCACCGTCCAGCTTGTAGCTGACTTCGACCTGGTTGACGTGGTCCGGGTACAGGCCGAACACCGGAATGCCGCCGTAGGTCCACAGCGAACGGTCAGACACCTCGTAGGCGATGTCCACGCCGCGCTCGCCACGGCCACGCACACGGACATGGGCGGCGCTGATGACCCGGCCGCCATCGCGGATGATCGCGGTCAATGGCGCCAGGCGGTACGGGTTGACGACCACATCGCCGAGCAGCGCTTCATCGTGATCGGGCACCTTGGCGGTCAGGCAGGCGCCTTCCGGCAGAACAGGGGTTTGGGTCTTGGCATTCATGGCAAAGCTCCTTGTGCTCAGAAGTCGTAACGGGCGGTGGCGCCCACGGTGCGCGGGGTACCCAGCACGCCGGCATAGCCGCCGTTGGCGGAGTTCCACAGGCTGGTGAAGTAGGTCTTGTCGCCGGCGTTCTTCACCCACAGCGACAGGTCGAGGACGCCGTCGCCCTGGTCCAGGCGCACGCCGGTGGAGAGGTTGACCAGGGCGTAGCTGGGGATCTGGCCGAAATCGGAATCGTCGATGGTGCCCACCGCGCGGGAGCGGAAGGCGTAGCTGGCAGTCACGTAGGGTTCGATCCGCTCGGACAGCTGCCACTTGTATTGGGCATTGAGGTTGGCGATGTACTTGGAGGCGCCGACCACCTGATGGCCAGACAGGTCGCAGGTGGCGTTGGCGTCGGCCAGGCTCACTTCAGGCGGGCACGGTGCGTCCTTGTACTCGGTGTAGCGCACGTCGTTCCACGAGCCGTTGAAGTTGACCGTGAGGCCGTCGATCGGCAGCGCGGTGGCCTCGAACTCCAGGCCACGCGAGCGCACGCTGCCGGCGTTGGCCAGGTACTGCACGCGGTTGACCTGGTCGTAGACGTTGGCCTGGTAGCCGTGCACCTGGGCCCAGAACAGGTTGGCGTTGAGCTGCAGGCGGTTGTCGAGCAGGGTGCTCTTGACCCCGACTTCGGCGTTGTTGACCCGCTCGGTGCCGACCAGCAGCGAGTCGGTGCCCAGCCGCGGCGCGGCGCCCACGGTGAGGTTGACCCCACCGGACTTCTCGCCATGGGTCAGGCTGGCGTAACCGAGCACCTCATCGCTGAAGCGGTAGCTCAGGCTGACCAGGCCGGACGGGCTGAAGCTGTACTGGTTGAGGTCACCGGAATCGTAGGCGCCGATCCGCCCGTTGCGCGCCGTGGCCGCCGCGCCGGTCACCGCCGCGCCACCGCTGGGTGCATCGCGGGTGACCCAGGCGCTCTTCTCTTCATAGGTGCCGCGCACCCCGGCGGTGAAGTCCAGGCGATCCGTCAGGTGCCAGGTGCCTTGGGCAAACAACGCGTAGCTGTCGGTGTCGATGTGGCCATCGCCGAGGGTCGTGACGTTGGCCAGGGCGCCGGCCGGGGTGGCGTTCCAGATGTCCGCCTGCGGGCCATAAGCGGTGAACGATTTGTTGTCCAGGTCCTGCTTGAAGTAGTAGGCGCCGAGCACATAGTCGAAGAAACCACCGGTAGGCGATGCCAGGCGGATCTCCTGCGAATATTGCTTGTCGCGCACCGAGACCCCGGCGTTGTAGCTCGCGGCCACGTTGAGGCCGTCGTCGTTGCGCGGGGTGAAATCCCACCAGCGGTAGGCGCTGATCGAGGTCAGGGTGAAGTCGTTGGGCAGGGTCCAGTTGGCCTCGACCGAGGTGCCGCCCTGGAACACCGTCACCTGCTGGTCAGAGTCGAAGTTGACCTGGCGGTCCTTGCCCGACACCAGCGTGGCACCGGCCTGCGCGGCCAGGCTCTCGTAGCGGTTGACGCCGTTGATGGTCGGCCCGGTGCTGTACAGGCTGAGGATGCCGTTGTTGGAGTCTTCTTCGTTGTACTCGCCGATCCAGCGCAGGTTGAAGGTGTCGCTCGGCTGGAACAGCAACTGCGTGCGGAAACCCTGGCGCTTGCCGCCATTGAGCGTGTCGCCGTTATAGACGTTCTTCACATAGCCGTCGTCTTCGGTGCGGTAGGCACTGATGCGCCCAGCCAGGGTCTCGCTGATCGGGCCGGAGAAGCTGCCCTGGGTCTGCCAGTAGCCGTCTTCAGCCAGCGACGACTGCACGCTGCCTTCAGTGTGAAAGGTCGGTTTGCGGGTGGTGATGTTGAGCACCCCAGCCGTGGTGTTCTTGCCGAACAGGGTGCCTTGCGGGCCGCGCAACACCTCCAGCTGCTCGACGTCGAGCAGGTCGAACACCGCCATGCCCGGCCGGCCCAGGTAGACGTTGTCGAGGTAGATGCCGACGCTGCCTTCGAGGCCGTCACTGGCCGGGTTGTTGCCCAGGCCGCGGATCGAGATGCTCGACTGGCGGGCATGCACGTAGGACACGTTGGTGCTCGGCACCAGTTGCTGGAGGTCCTGCACGCGGTAGATGCGTTGGGTTTCCAGGGTTTCGCTGCCGAGCACGCTGATCGGCGTCGGCACGCTCTGCGCGGTCTCTTCACGGCGACGGGCATTGACCGTGACCGTGCCGAGCTTGGCGGCCTGCTCGGCCGCAGGCTTGGCGCTGACCGGCTCTTCGGCATGACTGCTGCCGGCGGCGGCCAGCAACACGCCAGCGGCCAGGGGTTGCAGGGCAAACAGTGCGGCGCGCTTGGGCCAACGGGATAGTCCAGACATATACATGCTCCTTGAGGCTTGGGCCGTGGCGAGCATTTCCGTTGGCGGAACCGAATCGCGGTTTGGCAGACTTATATTCTTATTGGGTATATAAATATGTTTAATTCATATTTTGTGGAATAAGTAACACCCTTTATAAGGTTCACGACCCTTCCCATCAATTGCATTTCACCGAAAGTTTCCATGTAGAAAATGCATATAGATCTCCGTCAGCTCCGCCACTACATCGCGCTCGTCGAGCACCGCAGCTTCGTCGCCGCGGCAGCGGCGGTGAACTTGTCGCAATCGGCGTTCAGCCGCAGCATCCAGACCCTCGAGCACAACATCGGCTGCCGCCTGGTCGACCGCGCCAGCAAGGAGCTGGCGCCGACCCGGCAGGGCTTGCTGGTGCTCGAGCATTCGCGGCGCCTGGTGCATGGCGCGCATAACCTGGTCAACGAGATCAACCAGTTCAACGGGGCTACCACCGGGGTGGTGCGTTTCGGTTCGGGGCCGGCACCGGCAGGTGGCCTGGTGCCGCGCGCGGTGGCGCGTTTCGTCAGCGAGTTCCCGGCGGCGCGCACCTGCTTCCAGGTGGATAACTGGCAGGCGCTGAACCGCCGGCTGATTGCCGAGGAGATCGAGTTCTTTGTCGCCGACACGCGCCAGTTCGAGGCCGACCCGGATTACCGGGTGCACAAGCTGACGCCGCAGCGCTGGCACTTCTGCTGCCGGGCGGGGCACCCGTTGACCGAGCAGGCCGAGGTGCGTGCGCGGGACCTGTTCGACTACCCGCTGGCGACCACCTTTCGCCCGCCGAATATCCGCAAGATCCTCAGCGACCTCAGTGGCCGGCAGGACTTCCTGCCCAGCGTCGAGTGCGAGCATGGCTATGCGCTGCTCAACGTGGTGTTGCATTCGGACACGATCGGCATTGCCTGCGGGGCCAACCTGCGGCCGTATCAGGGCGAGGGTGGCCTGGTGGCGTTGAAGCTGGTGGATCTGAGCCAGGAGCAGGAAGACGAGTGCTACACCCGCTATGGCGTGGTGAGCCGGGTGGGCTATGGCTTGTCGCCGTTGGCGCAGGGGTTGGTCAGGCAGCTGATTGCCTGTGACAGCGAGCTCTAGGTTCGCCAGAAAGATTCTGGTGCCGCTTCGCGACCCTATCGCGGGCAAGCCCGCTCCTACAACCCTGTAGGAGCGGGCTTGCCCGCGAAGGGCCGCAGCGCGGCCCCGGCTATGTCAGCCTTTACGCGTGGTCCGGCTCAACTGCCCATCGATGCCCACCGGCACCTCGCCGGCCAAGGTCACCCGCCGCACGATCCGCGGCTGGGTACCGTAGTCATCCAGCGCATAATGCTGCGTCGCGCGGTTATCCCAGATCGCCACGTCACCCACCTGCCAGCGCCAGCGCACGGTGTTCTCGAGCCGCGTCACATGCCCCTGCAGCACCGCGAACAGATGCTGCGAGTCCGCCAGCGAATAGCCCTTGATGCGCTTGACGAAGTGCCCCAGTTGCAACGCCCGCTCGCCACTGATCGGGTGCACCCGCACCACCGGGTGCTCGGTCTCGTACACCGTCGAGGCGAACACCTTGCGGTAGCGCTCGAGCTTGGCCGGATCGACGTCCGGCTTGACGCTGGCATAGTCATATTCATTGCTGTGCACCGCCCAGAGCTTGTCGGCCAGCTCGCGCAGCGCCTCCGGCAACTCGCGATACGCCGCCGCCGTGTTGGCCCAGACGGTATCGCCACCCGACGCCGGCGCCACCACGCTGCGCAGGATCGACGCCTTGGGGTAGGCGTCGACGAAGGTCACGTCGGTGTGCCACGAATTGGCCCGCTGGCCCTCGGCACCGTCGAGCTGCATCAGGTAGCTGGTGCCATCGACCACCGGCACCGTAGGGTGCGCGACCGGTTCACCGAGGCGCTTGGCAAAGGCCTCCTGGCGTTGATCGTCGAGATGGTCCTGGCCGCGGAAGAAGATCACCTTGTGCTCCAGCAACGCCGCCTGGATGGCATCGAGGGTGGCGGCGTCCAGCTCGGCAGACAACTTGACCCCGCGGATCTCGGCGCCAATGCGCCCGGCAATCGGTTGAATCTCGAGTTCGACAGTGTGTGGCGCAGCGGCCAGTGCGGCATTGCTCATGGGGTGCTCCTCAAGGTCTGATAACGGGCTTTGTGCGGATCAACGGGCGGCCTGTACGGCCTGGTCGTGTTGCAAGGCGGCATCGAGGAAGCGCGGCTCGATCCATTCGGAAACCTGGAAGCCGCGGCGGATCAGGCGCTCCTTGGCAGCCAGGTCGACGCCCTGCTGCAGCAGGCCGACGAATTCGGCGTCCAGCCGCGGATCGAAGTAATGCGCGAGGTTTTCATTGGCCAGGTCGCCTTCGAGGATCACCCGCGGGTAGTTGGCGGTGTTGGCGACCAGGTCGACATAGGCCTCGCGGTTGTTCTCGTCACGCAGCCACTGGGTGGCTTTTTCCTGGGCCTTGACCAGGCGTGCGGTCAGCTCCGGATGCTGGCGGATGAACGCGCCGGTACCGAGCAACACCGCCTGGGTGCTGCCGGCGCCTTTCAGGTCACGCGAGTTGACCGGCAGCTCGACCAGCCCCCGCTCACGCAGCGAGAGCAGGTTGGACAGGCCCCAGGTGGCGTCGATCTGCTTGGCGGCGATGGCCGCGTTGGCCGCATTGAAGTCGAGGTTGATGACCTTCAGGTCACGCTCGGACAGGCCCTGGCTGGCCAGCGCGCTGGCGAACGAGAGCTGGTTGGCGGTGCCGCGGAACACCGCCACACGCTTGCCCTTGAGGTCTTGCAGCGAGTGGATGCCCGAGCCCGGCACCACGCCCAGGTAGCTCTTCACCCCGCGCACGCCGGCCGACAGCACGCGGGTGTCGAGGCCATTGGCCTTGCCGATGATCGCGGCCAGGTCGCCGAGGTAGGCGAAGTCCGCCTGGCCGTTGGCCAGGGCTTCGTTGATCACCGGGCCGGCACCCTTGAAGAAGCGCCAGTCGATGGTGATGCCGTCCTTGGCGAATTCGTTTTCCAGCAGTTGCTGGCTGCGCAGCACATCGACCACGCCCCCGGCGCTGGGCTTACTGCCGGCACTCAGGTCGGGCACGGCGATGCGGATCGTGTCGACTTCGGCGGCCTGGGCGGTCAGGGCAAAGGCACTGAACACACCGGCCAGTACGGTCGGGGCAAAACGGCTGAGCAAGTGACGGAGTGGGGATGTCATGGCAAGGCTCCTTGGCAGGCTGCCACCGGAAAGGTCCGGCGCTTTGCTCAGAAGCTAGGCAGGTCTGCTTAGAAGCAACAAAGATCAAATCTTCATTCTTTAGTAACTAAAAAACATAAGTCACACGCTGCGTGGCTCGCAGCGGGGTTTGCGGAAAACGCATGGAAAATATGAGGAAAACGCAACGCCCTTACCCTTCCCGATGCATGAAACGCATGCTCTTATCTCTTGAAGTCATTAATGGAGATTTTTTATTCCATAAAGGCATAACCTAAAAACGCTTTGAGAGGCGCGCTGATGAGCGAGATTCTGGGAAAGGGATGGCGATTGCCGGGGCCGCTGCGCGGACCTTTCGCGACACAACGGCGCGCCAACAACAAGCCGCGTGGCGCTCGCTGGCTGCCGTGGCTGCTGCCGCTGGCACTGGCCGCACTGTGGGTGATCGCCAGCCGCCAGCACTGGATGAGCGAGCAGATCCTGCCGGCGCCGACCCTGGTCTGGCAGAGTGCCCTGGACTTCGGCACCGGCGAACTCTGGAGCCACCTGTGGATAAGCCTGCAGCGGCTGGCCTGGGGCCTGATCGCGGGGGTCACCCTCGGCTTGCTGCTGGGCACCTGGCTGGGCGCCTCGCACCGCGCACAAACGCTGGTGCTGCCGACCTTCGTGGCCCTCGCCCAGATCCCCACGTTGGCGTGGATCCCGCTGTTCATGCTGTTTTTTGGCATCGGCGAAATGCTCAAGCTGGTGGTGCTGATCAAGGCGGTGGTGGTGCCGGTGACCCTGCACACCCTGGTCGGCGTGCGCGACGCCCAGCCCAAACTGCGCGAAGCCGCCGCGACCCTGCGCCTGCCGCGTCACCTGGTGTTCCGCCGGCTGCTGCTGCCAGCCGCCCTGCCCTCGTTTCTGGCCGGCGTGCGCCTGGCCCTGGCGACCGGCTGGACCTCACTGCTGGCTGTCGAGCTGCTGGCCTCCAGTGAAGGCATCGGCTACCTGATGGTCTGGGGTCGGCAGCTGTTCATGCTCGACCTGGTGTTCCTCTGCATCCTCCTGATCGGCCTGGTCGGTGCCGTGATGGACCGCGGCTTCAGCAGCCTTGAGCGGCGCCTGCTGTACTGGCCACAGCCGGCCACCGGCGAACAGCGCCGGGCGATCGTGCCGCGGGCCTGGCAAGGCCTGCTGCTGCCGCTCGGCCTGTTGCTGCTGTGGCAGGCCAGCAGCCACTTCGGCTGGGTCGACCAGAACATTCTCACCTCGCCGTTGGGCGTGCTGCACAGCCTGCGCGCCGGTATTGAAGACGGCTCGCTGCTCGAGGCGCTGCGCCTGAGCCTGCAGCGGACCTTGAGCGGCCTGCTGCTCGGCGGCGGCGCCGGCTTCGTACTGGGCCTGCTGCTGGGCCTGTCGAACCCTGCCGAGCGCGCGCTGGGCCCGACTCTGTCAGCCCTGCGCCAGGTGGCGATCTTTGCCTGGGTGCCGCTGCTGACCGCGTGGTTCGGCCTCGGCGAAGGGGCCAAGCTGGTATTCGTCGGCCTGGCGGCGTTCTTCCCACTCTTTATTGCCACCCAACGCGGCATCGCCAGCCTCTCGCCGCAACTGGGCGAAGCCGCCCGCGCGCTGCGCCTCGATCTGCCCCAGCGCCTGCGCCTGCTGGTCTTGCCCGGCGCCGCCCCGGCGATTTTCGCCGGCCTGCGCCTGTCGCTGATCTACGCCTGGCTGGGCACCATCGGCGCGGAATACTTCATGCCCTCGGACGGCGGCATCGCCAGCCTGATGCTCGGCGCGCAACAGCTGTTTCGCATGGACCAGGTGATGGCCGCGATGGTCCTGATCGGCCTGGTCGGCGCCCTGCTCGGCAACCTCGGACAACGCCTCGAATCGCGCGCCACGCGCTGGAGAACCGCATGAACGCCTTTATCAATGCCGCCCTCAATGCGGCCAATCAAGCCGACGCCACCCCGCCGCTGGTCAGCTTCGAGCAGGTCGGCAAGACCTTCACAGTCGACGGCCAGGCCTTCGAGGCGATCCACAACTTCGACCTGTCGATCAACGAGGGCGAGTTCATCGCCATCGTCGGCGCCTCGGGCTGCGGCAAGTCGACCCTGCTGCGCCTGCTGGTCGGGCTCGACACCGATTACAGCGGGCGTATCCGCGTCGACGGCAAGCCGGTGACCGGGATCGGCGGCGAGCGCGGCATCGTCTTCCAGGAGCACCGGCTGTTCCCGTGGCTCAACGTCGAGCAGAACATCGGCCTGGGCCTGGTCAACGAGAAGCTGACCCAGGGCGAGCGTGCCCGCCGGGTCCACGAGTTCGTCCAGCTGGTCGGCCTGGTGGGCTTCGAGTCGGCGTATCCGCACCAGCTCTCCGGCGGCATGGCGCAGCGCGTGGCAATCGCCCGTGGGCTGGTCGCCAGCCCGCGCATCCTGCTGCTCGACGAACCGTTCGGCGCGCTGGATGCGCTGACCCGCCAGCAGTTGCAGGATGAGTTGCTGGCGATTCGCGAGCGCTCCGGGATCACCACCTTGCTGGTCACCCACGATGCCGAAGAAGCTACCTACCTGGCGGATCGGGTGGTGGTGCTGGAGCCGCGCCCGGGGCGGATCAAGGCGGTGGTGGAAATCGACCTGCCGCATCCGCGCCAGCGCACTGGGGTGGCGTTGCATGGGCTGCGCGAGAAGGTGCTGCACCAGATCACCGGCGATGGGAGCTATCTCAAGCCACAGGTGCACAGGGTGGAAGGCTTGCGGCCCGAGCTGATCGCGCTCTGAGCAGTGCCAGGGCCGGCGCTGCCTGGCGTCGCCTGTGCCTTGGAAAAACACCACATATCAAGGCGATGGACGCCCTTCGCCAAGATGGGTATCATTACGCCGCGTTGCACTCGTAGCTCAGCTGGATAGAGTATTGCCCTCCGAAGGCAGTGGTCGTGGGTTCGAATCCCGCCGAGTGCGCCATATCAGAAAAAAGCCCTGGGATGATCTCCCGGGGCTTTTTCGTTTGCGCCGCCTGAACCCATCAGTCCTGTTGCGCTTCGATCAGTTGCCCGCCGCGCCTGTCGCCATGCAGCGCCATGTACCGCGCCAGCTGGCCGAGGCGCACCTCCAGCGCCTGGAGCAGGCGGTGGCGGGTGTCGAGCACCGTGCGCTGGTTGAAGAGCCCCGGCTCTTCCAGATACAGGCCAAACGCACGGTTGATCTGCGCGGCAGGGGTCACGATGTAGTTCTGCCCGGCATTGTGGTTGTACAACGCGACCATCTGGCCGTTCTTGTTTCCGGCGTTGTGCACGAACATCAAGCTCACATGTTGGCCCGGGCGAATCCGCACCTCGCCATTGTTCAGCTGGAAGCAGGCCTCCTTGCCATCTTCCAGGCGCACCCAGAATTCATGCTCCTGAACGTTGTGGCTGCTGACCTGCAGGCTCGACGAGCTGCTGGTGCCGGAGCCAGTGCCATTCCAGATGTAGCCGCCGCTGGTGCTGTGCGAATGGTAGGCGTCGAGGTGGGTCTGGTTGCGCTTCTGGCTGTCCAGCACCTCGCCATTGAAGACGAAGAAGCCCAGCTGCCGCTCGAAGTGGTTGAACGGCTCTTCGATGAAATTGACATCGTCGGGGGTCAGCGTGATGTCGTACATGGTGCGGATCATTTCTTCACGCGCGGCCTTGTCGCGCTTGGCCTGTTCCTGCAGCTGGGCCCGGCGCACCTTGGCGTCGTCGATGGCCTTGAGTGCCTGGGCCTTGAGCAGCGGGGTCTTTTCCTGGGCGTAGCCGGCGGCCTTGTCACTGGCCTGCTTGATGATCGGCGCCGCTTTCTGCCCGGCTTCCACGGCCAGGTCACGCGCCTTGTCCAGGGCCTGGGCAGCCTTGGCGGCCAGCTCGGGGTTAGCGTCGTAGGCTTTCTTCTTCAGGTCATCCCAGAGACTCATTCTCTTCACGCTCCATTCATCGATGATCGGATCAGCCCATGCGCTGACCGGGATGCTGGCAGTTTAACCTCAACCGAGGGAATCTGACGTCAAAAAGCCAGCTAACAAAATTGACGGGGAAATCATTTTGCCAGTAGTGTTGTCCGGTTATTCGGTATCAAGGTATGTATGCCGAACGGATTGATTCAAGACTAGGCAGGGTCTACAAGGATGCGCGGAGTATTGCTACGCAGCGGTAAAAGTGAAGACTTCACCGCATTGGGAGAGACCGGCCAGCCTGTCTATCGCGCGGCCTTGCAGCTTCGCGAGGCGATCCGGCGCAAGTACCCGGAGCATCCGCACCTGGTCGAGCACCTGGCCATCCCGCAGTCGGATGCGCTGGGCAGCACACTCGATTGGTACAGCGAGCGCCCCGGTGACGTGATCCCCTGGAGCAGCGCCACCGAGGAAGAGCGGGCGCCTGCGCGTGCGCAACTGGAAGTGCTGCAACTGCGTATCAACGACCTCAGCAACAGCATGCTGGGCCTCGACAGCAACGGCGCGCCGCTGCCCAACACGCGCAATGCCGCCCAGGGCGACAGCACGGTGTTCGGCAAACTGCTGACCTGCGTGGTGCCGTTCCCCGACGAAAACTTCGTCTACCTGGTCGATGGGCGCCCCGTCCTGACCTTCTGGGGCTTCATCCATGCCGGTGCCGAGCGCAGCCGGCAGCCGCTGCACTGCCTGTATCCGCGTGTAGCCCCGGTCGCCGAGCCGGCCCCCGTCGTGCCACCGCCGATTACCCCCGCACCCGTCGCCCCTGCTGCGCCCATCGCACCGGTACCGGTGCCCGCCAGCCCGTGGTGGCGCCGTTGGTGGCTGTGGCTGCTGCCCTTGCTCCTGCTGTTGGCCTTGCTGCTGTTCGGCCTGCGCGCTTGCGTGCCCGGCTTTAACCTGCCTGGCATGGGCCTGCCGAACGGCGACCTGAAACTGCCTGACACTGGCCACAACCTGCCGAGCGGGAATGGCACGGGCGCCGGTAACCTGGTGCCTGGCAACGGGCAAGTGCCCGGTCACACGGTTGTGCCGCCGACCGATGGCGGTCAAGCCCCCGAAGTCGCCAATCCCGACGCTGCCACTGGCACCGAGCAACCGTCGCCCGAGGCGCCCGTTCCAGCACCAGAGCCAGGCAACGAAGCTCAAACGCCGCCGGCACCGCCAGAGCCGCCCCAGCCAGAGCCCCAGCCCGAGCCAACCCCAACGCCCGCGCCGCCCGAGCTGACCGAGGACAACCCGCAGACTGGCGCCCAGCCCAACTTGCTGAGCATCCCGCCGGATGCCGCCGATGGCACCGCCAAGTTCCTCAATGGCGACTACGCCGGCGCTGGCATCCAGGAGGTCGGCACCGGCAAGCCGCTGCGCCTCAAGTACGACTTCCAGGACGGTAAAGGCCAAGCCACCGTCAGCCGCTCGGACGGCGTGCGTTGCCAGGCGCCGGTTGCGGCACAAATGAACCAGGGTCAGCTGTCGATCAACAGTGCAGGCCAGGCGGCCTGTGCCGATGGCAGCAGCTACGACCTGCCCCAGGTGAACTGCAAGCCAGGCGCTTCCGGCCCGGCTGACTGCAACGGCAACTACGGTGCCGACGCCTTCCCGATGCTGATGAAGCAAGCCGGCCAATAACACGAGACGCAGACGATGTTGCCCGAAATCACCCAGTTCGAAGAAACGGTCACGCTGGTCAGCGATACCGGCATTCAATTCATGGATTTCGCCCTGCGTCTCGGCCCCGATGGCGAGCAGGCCGGCAAGTTCGTGCAGTTGAACAACGGCATGGTGCCGACCCGCCTGTTGTGGTCGCGCGAGTACAAGGACTTCTACGAGCCCGAGCCGGACAAAGTCGTCCAGGTCGAGTTCGACAGCAGCGACGACAACCACTTCCGGGTCTCCATGGAAGAAAGCCTGAAGCTGTTCGACGGCGTCTGGCTGCCGCTGCCGTTCCTGCGCTTCATGCCGCCGCACCGCTTCGACGAAGGCCCGAACAACTGGGCGCGGATGCGCCTGGTGAAACTCGCCGAGCCTGACGTCGATGGCAATACCCACCGCCTTACGCTGGGCTTCGACAGCCGCATCATGCCGGCCGTCGCCGGGTCGCACTACCTGGCGCCAAGCGACGAAGACGTGCGCGCAGGCGTGGCGTTCAAGCTGGCCTGCAGCGCCCGCGAGTATGGCTGGTTCCTGACCCACGGCTGGATCCGCGAGTGGCTTGCCGAGCTGTATGGCGAAGCCCGCGCCGAATGGACCCGCGAGCGCCTCGAGCGCGACCTGCAGGGTAACCGCCACCTGGGCCACTACCTCAACGTGCTGAGCCTGCTGCGCCGGCCGATCCCGGCCGAGCAGAGCAACGAGAAGCCCAAGGTCGAGATCCCGGAAATCAAGGTGGTCGCCAACGAGACCCAGGGCGTGGTCCAGCCGATCCCGGTGGACCTGGTGCTCGACGTCGGCAACTCGCGCACCTGCGGCATCCTCATCGAAGACCACGGCCAGGCCGGCTCCGGCATGCGCCACAACTACGTGCTCGAGCTGCGCGACCTGAGCGAGCCGGAGAAGGTCTACAACGAGGCCTTCGAGAGCCGCGTCGAGTTCACCCAGGCGTACTTCGGCAAAGACAACTTCTCGGTCAAGAGCGGCCGCCACAACGCCTTCCAGTGGCCGACCATCGCCCGTGTCGGTGGCGAGGCCGGGCGCCTGGCCAGCCGTCGTCGCGGCACCGAAGGTTCGACCGGCTTGTCCAGCCCGAAACGCTACCTGTGGGACGAGAAAGCCTACGGCCACGGCTGGCGCTTCAACACCTCCTACGTCAAGACCGACAAGGAGCCGCTGGCCACCGCCGCGCCGTTCGCGCACCTGATCAACGACCTCGGCCAGGCCCTGTACCTGCCGCCGAAAAACGACATGCCGGTGTTCACCCCGCGCTACTCGCGCAGCAACCTGATGACCTTCATGCTCGCCGAAGTGGTCACCCAGGCTCTGTCGCAGATCAACAGCCCGGCCCAGCGTTCGCGCCAGGGCCATGCGCGGGTGCCGCGACGGCTCAACAGCATCACCCTGACCGTGCCGCCAGGCATGCCCCAGGCCGAGCGCAGCATCCTCAGCAACCGCCTCTATGAAGCGGTCGGGCTGGTCTGGAAGAGCTTTGGCTGGCACCCCGGCGAGAGCAACCCGTTCAAGGACAAGAGCATCGTCCCGCGCACGCCGCTGCCGAGCATCCGCGTCGAGTGGGACGAAGCCAGCTGCGGCCAGCTGGTGTACCTGTACAACGAGGTCAACGAGAACTTCGCCGGCCACCCGGAAGAGTTCTTCGCTGCCCTGGCCCGCCCGGACAAGCAGGAAACCGAGCAGATCACCCTGGCGACCATCGACATCGGCGGCGGCACCACCGACCTGGTGATCACCGACTATCGCCTGGACCGTGGGGCCAACGGCGGCGCCGGGGCCAACGCGCACATCGTGCCGAGCCAGCGTTTCCGCGATGGCTTCAAGATCGCCGGTGACGACATCCTGCTCGACGTGATCCAGGAGTTCATCCTGCCGTCGTTCCGCAAGGCCCTGCAGCACGCCGGGGTCAGCGCGCCGGACGCGATGATGTCGCGCCTGTGCGGCAACGGCGACGCCTCGGCGCAAGAGCGCATCCTGCGTCAGCAGCTCAACCTGCAGATCTTCGTGCCGCTGGGCCTGGCCCTGCTCAAGGCCTACGAGAACTACGACCCGGCGCAGCCGCAGGACGTGCTCGAACAGACCTGGCAGCAGGTGCTCGGCAACGCCTCGATCAACGACAGCGTGCTCGAATTCGTCAACGCCGCGGTGCGCCGCGAAGTCGGCCGCGAGGGCACCCTGGAGCTGCTGCAGACGCCGATCGCGTTCGACCTCGAGCAGGTCCACGCGGCCTTTGTCGGCGGCCAGATCAACATCACCCGGATCCTCGCCGAGCTCTGCGAAGTGGTGTCCCACTACCCGTGCGACATGCTTCTGCTGACCGGCCGGCCGTCGCGCCTGCCCGGCATCCAGGCGTTCATCCGCCAGCGCCTGCCGCTGCCGCCGGGGCGCATCCTGCCGCTGCAGAACTACCGCACCGGTGGCTGGTACCCGTTCCACCGCAACGGCCTGATCGACGACCCGAAGAGCACCGCCTCGGTCGGCGCGATGATCTGCCTGCTGTGCTCCAAGCACAGCGTGCCGAACTTCTATTTCCGCACCGTCGAGCTCAAGCCGTACTCGATCATCAAGCAGTTTGGCCAGATCGACACCGCCGGCACCATCAAGCATGCCGACGTGCTCTATCACGACCTCAAGTCGGCCAAGGGGCGCATCGAGCTGCCGATCGTCGGTGACGGCGAGCAGCGCGGTACGCCGTGGCTGGAGATGCGCGGCGACATGCACCTGGGCTATCGGCAGTTGTCGGCCGAGCGCTGGTCGGCCTCGCCGCTGTACACCCTGCGCTTTACCGCGCGTGGCAGCAGCGCCTTCTCCAAGGCGGTCGGCAAGGGCGGTGAAGCGCCAGTGCTGCGCGTGCGCCTGGAGGTCGAGGAGCCGTCCGATCAACTCCTCGAGCAGGGCCTGATCAGCGACAAGCTGGTCATCTGCGACCTGCAATCGAATATCCAGGACGCCGATTTCGACTACGACCGGGATCTGGAGCTTGCACTCAACACCATGCCAACCATGAGCCTGAGTGACAGCGACTATTGGCTCGACAGCGGGAACGTCAAAGGAAAATGAGCGACCTTACGCCGAAGCAACAGCAATTGATGAACGCCTGGGGCGCCATTCACCAAGGCGCCGGTGAGGCCCTGTCGTGGATCGACCAGGTACGTGGCAATGCTGCCAGCGTCGAGGCCGAAGCGGATGGCTTGAGCCTGCGCCTGCGCCAGGCCCGCAACCGCGCCAAGGACCTCCGTCTGGCCGCCTCGACGCCCATGGTGATCGGCTTCTTCGGCCTGTCCCAGGCCGGCAAGTCGTACCTGATCTCGGCCCTCGCTGCTGACCGCAGCGGGCGCCTCGAGACCGACTTTGGCGGCAAGACCCTGGACTTCATCGACCACATCAACCCGACCGGGCTGGGCAAGGAGGCCACCGGCCTGGTCACGCGCTTCAGCCGCCTGGCCAAGCCCAGCCCCGACGCCAGCTACCCGGTCGAGCTGAAGCTGTTCAGCGAAGTCGAAGTGGCGAAGATCCTCGCCAACGCCTGGTTCGAAGACTTCGACCAGGAAAAACTCGACTACAGCTTTACCGACGACAGCCTGCAGGCGCTGCTCAAAGGCTTTGAAGGCCGCGAGCAGGAGCAGCTGCAACCGGGCGTCAACGGTGACGACGTGGTCGCCCTGTGGGACTACCTCAAGGGCAACTACGAAAAATCCGTGCGCAAGCTCGACGAGCTGTATTGGCCACGGGCGATCAAGCTCGCCCCGCACCTGAGCTACCGCCAGCGCGCCAAGCTGTTCTCGGTGCTCTGGGGTGAGCAACCAGCACTGACCGAAGTCTACGAACTGCTGGTCGGCGGGCTGCACAAGCTGGGCTTCCCGGACACCGTGTACGCGCCTTTGAGCGTGCTGGTGAAGGAAGACAACGGCGTCTACACGCAAACCAACAGCATCATGAACGTCGATATTCTCGGCCGCCTCGGCACTGGCCGCGACCTGCCGGTCAACGTGCTGCCGCGTCAGGGTGACAAGGTCCAGGGCAGCGTCGCGCTGACCGTCGCCCAGCTGGCGGCGCTCACCGCCGAGATGACCTTCCGCCTGACCAACAGCCCCAAGGACCCGGTGGTCGAAGCCGTCGACCTGCTCGACTTCCCTGGCTACCGCACCCGCCAGAAGCTGCTGCGCCTCGAAGACGCGGCCAGCCCGGACGCGGTCGAAGAGGTCAACCCGGCCTCCAGCCTGATCCTGCGCGGCAAGGTCGCCTACCTGTTCGAGCGCTACACCGACTCGCAGCAGATGAACGGCCTGGTGCTGTGCACCAGCTCGTTCAAGCAGAGCGAAGTGGTCAGCGTGGGCCCGGTGCTGACCCGCTGGATCCACAAGACCCAGGGCGCCACGCCGAAAGAGCGCGGCCAGCGCACCCCCGGCCTGATCTGGGCCCTGACCATGCTCGACGGCTTCATCGGCAACACCCTCGGCCTCAGCGAAGGGCAACTGCCCGAAGGCTGCGAGAACATGATGAAGCTGACCATGATCGAGCGCTTCGGCGCCCAGGAATGGATGAAAGACTGGTCTGGCGTACCGTTCAACAACACCTACCTGGTGCGCAAGCCGCGCCTGGACACCGCGTTCATCGAGCGCGATGAAGGCAACGGTGAAGAAACCCAGTTCAACCAGCGCCACGCGCCGCGCCTGCAACAGCTGCAGGACTGCTTCGCCCAGAGCCCGTCGGTACAGCGCCACATCAAGGACCCGGCCAACGCCTGGCGGGCCATGCTCGAGCTCAACGACGGTGGCATCAGCCGCTTCAGCGGCAGCTTCCAGGGCATCAGCGACATCGACTTCAAGCTGACCCGGATCGACGAGCAACTGCAACAGTGCCGCAGCGACCTGCTCGAGCACGGCCTGCACGCCTGGCGCGAAGAAGACTTCGAGCAGCTGCTGAACAAGAAGCGTGAAAAGACCCAGTACCTGGTCGACAACCTGGGTGCCGACCCGGATGCGATCAGCGAGTTGATCAACGCCCTGCAACTGCCGGTCGAAGAACTGCGCGAGCTGTACCTGGGTGGCGTCTACGAGATCGACGGCATCGACGGCGACGCCGAGGCCGAGCCAGAAGCCGCCGCCAAGGCACCCGCCAACAAAGCCCCGGCGATCAACTTCGGCAACCTGTTTGCCAGTTCCCAGGCCGCTGCGGCGCCCGCACCGGCCGCCAAGCCGCTGACCCAGCGGCTGAACGCCGAACAGCGCTTCGCCCGCGCCGCGCTGAAAGCCTGGATCCGCCACATGCGCGAGCTCGGCACCCAGACCCTGCGCCTCAACAGCCTGCGCATCAGCCGTGAACTGGCCGACGCACTGACCGAGGAGCTGATCAGCGCCGTGCGCCGCCCAGGCTTCCTCGAGCAGCTCGACCAGGCGGTGACCCGGCGTATCGTCGGCGGCGCGCGGCGCGACCAGATGGTTCAGCGCCAGGTGATGAGCGTGCAGTTGCTGATGCGCGACTTCCTGTCGTGGTTCGGCCTGCTGCAGTTGCCGGCCAGCCAGCGCCCGAACAGCCTGCTGGGCGAACGCCAACCGGTGTTCAACTTCTACCAGAGCGTGGCCGTCGGCGAACTGCCGCAGTTGCCCGAGCAACCGTCGCACCAGGAGCAACGCTTCCTGGTCGACTGGCTGTCGGGCCTGGCCTGGCTGACCCAGGAAAACGCCAAGAACGGCGCCGACCCTGAAATCACCACCGAGCAGCGCCGCCAGTTGGCGGTTCTGCTGAACACCTTCGAAGCGAGCTGACTGCAATGGGTATCAGAGTTGATGTGCTGCCACTGGATGTGAACACGCCGGGCCATGGCCTGCTGCGGATCACCGGCTGGGAGGGCGCGAGCGAAGGCCTCGAGTGCTCCCTGCAGAGCAGCCAGACCCACGACTTCCTGCACCCGGGTGGCCAGTGGAGCAATGTCGCCCACGGCTTCAAGCTGGACGGCCTGCGCCCGGTCGACGGTGCCCCGGCCATCGAGACGCGGATCGGCCCGGAGCTGATCGACCCGCTGCTCGAAGCCAGCGGCACGGCGAACTTCCGCGTCGAGCTGAGCAACCCGCAGCTGGGCCAGAGCGACATGGGCATGGTGCGCATCAACAGCGCGGTGCTCGCGTCGAGCTCGGCGGCGCCAAACCAGGCGCCGCCGGCCCCTGCGCCACAGGCGCCAGCACCGGTACCCGCACCGGCACCTCTGCCAGAGCCGGAGCCGGAGCCGGTCGCCAGCGCGCCAGTGATCGAACCCGAGCCCGTTGCAGGCCTCGCCGCAGAACCCATCGCCCCCGCGCCAGCCGCCAAGGCCAAGTCGGGCAACCGCTGGCTGCTGCCACTGCTGCTGGTGCTTGCCCTCGCGGCCGCCGCTGCGGGCGCCTGGTGGTGGTTCAGCAAGAAGCCGGAGGCGGTCGTCGAGGCCCCGGCCCCTGAAACAACAGTGGAGCAGCCGCCCACTACCGATACACCGCCAGCCGCCCTGCCCTGCACCCTGGAAAGCATGCAGAGCCAGCCCGAGATCGCCTTTGTCCAGGCCTGTATCCAGAACGCCCCAGGCAGCGCTGCGCTGCTCGAAGTGATTACCCAGGCCAAGGCCAGTAACCACTGCGGCGTTGCCCAGCGCCTGTACGCCAACCGCGCCCAGGGCGGCGACGTCGAAATCGCCAGCGCCTACGCCCGTGAGTACGACCCCAAGTACCACCAGCCGAGCGAATGCTTCAAGGCGCCCGACGCCGCCACCGCCGCGTACTGGTACGAAACCATTCTCGGCTTCGACGAGAACAACGCCGAAGCCAAGCAGCGCTTCGAGGAGCTCAAGCCATGAGCCTGCGCAGCCTCAGTGCGGCCCTGCTGGCCCTGACCCTCAGCCCGGCCCTGCACGCGGCCGACAAGCCGCTGCTGCAGGACGGCAAGAAGACCCTGTTCCAGCGCGTGCTGACCACCCCCGGCTGCAAGCTCAGCGATGCCGCCGGCGCCGCGCCGGGCAGCGCCCAGCCGACCTTCAGCCGCTTCTACGTCTACGAACGCGCCACGGCCGACAACCGCGAGTGGCTGCGCGTCGGCCCCGACACCCAAGGCAAGAGCATCGGCTGGCTGCCGGGCGACTGCACCGTCGAGTGGAAGATGCAGCTGACCCTGGCCTTCACCAACCCGGCCAACCGTGACCGGCTGATGTTCTTCAAGGACCGCGCCCAGCTCGAGGGCATCCTCGACGCGCCGGACCCGGTCAGCCAGGTCGCGCCGCTGCGGGCCAAGCTCAAGCACGGCAGCGAGGCGCCCGGTGTGCTCGCCGAAGAGCCGCAATACTTCGTCGACCTGCAGAAGAACTTCTACCTGCTGCCGGTGCTCAGCGGCGAAGAAGTGATGACCGAAGAAGGCTTCCGCACGCGCATCCTCAACGTCGCCTCGGTCAGCAAGGCCGACCCGGCCAGCGCGGCCAGTGCCTCTGCCGGCGCCAGCGCAGCGGCCAAGACCGCGGCCAACACCCAGCTCAAGGCCTTCAGCGCCGCCGTGGTGTTCGTCATCGACTCGACCATTTCGATGGACCCGTACATCGACCGCACCCGCGAGGCGATCAAGCGCGTCTACGCCCAGATCGAGAAGGAAAACCTCGGCAAGCAGGTCAAGTTCGGCCTCATCGCCTACCGCTCCAGCACCCAGGCGGTGCCGGGCCTGGAATACGTCAGCAAGATGTACGCCGACCCCAACACGGTCAAGGACGGCGCCGACTTCCTGGCCAAGGTGGCGGACCTCAAGCAAGCCAAGGTGTCCAGCAAGGCCTTTGACGAAGACGCCTATGCCGGCGTGATGCACGCCGTCGACAAGGTCGACTGGAGCCAGTTCGGCGCCCGTTACGTGGTGCTGATCACCGACGCCGGCGCCCTCGACGGTGGCGACAAGCTGTCGAGCACCGGCCTGGGTGCCGAACAGGTGCGCATCGAAGCCAGCAACCCGGGCGTCGCGCTGTACACCCTGCACCTGAAGACCCCGAGCGGTGCCAAGAACCACAGCAGCGCCGAGGCCCAGTACCGCTCGCTGTCGACCTACCCCGGCACCAACACGTCGCTGTACTACCCGGTCAACGCCGGTGACGTCGACGAGTTCGGCCGCAAGGTCGACAGCCTCGCCGGCGCCATCACCCAACAGGTGCGCTCGGCGTACATGGGCGAAGACGCGGTAGGCAGCGCGACCAACGCCAAGGCCGCCCCCGCCGAGCAGAAGATGCTCGAGGACGCCGCGCTGATCGGCCACGCCATGCAGCTGGCCTACCTCGGCAAGGCCACCGGCACCCAGGCACCGCCGGTGTTCCAGGCGTGGATCAGCGACCGCGACCTGATCAAGCAGAACGTACCGACCACCGACGTCCGCGTGCTGCTGACCAAGGCCCAGCTGAGCGACCTCAGCGACGTGCTCAAGCAGATCCTCGACGCCGCCAACGAAGGCATGATCTCGCCCAGCGAGATGTTCACCCGCCTGCGCTCGGTGGCCGCGACCATGGGCGCCGACCCCAACCAGCTCAAGCAAGGCTCGACCACCCGCGTGGCCGACCTCGGGGTCCTCGGCGAGTACCTGCAGGACCTGCCCTACCAGAGCGAAGTGCTCAACCTCGATGAAGAAACCTGGAAAGGCTGGGACGGCCTGGCCCAGGAGAAATTCATCCGCAACCTGAGCACCAAGCTGCGCCACTACCAGCGTTACAACGCCGACGTCGACCGCTGGGTGGCCCTGGCCCCGGGCAGCGACAGCCGCGACAACGTCTACCCGGTACCTCTGGAAATGATGCCCTGACCGCTTATGCTCGATATCAAGGGATTGCGAGTGGTCCGAGGCCAGGGATCGCAGGCGCACGCAGTGCGCCTGGATGCGCTGCAACTGCGCCCGGGCGACGTGTGGGCGATCACCGGCGAAAGCGGCTGCGGCAAGAGCACCCTGCTCGAAGCCATCGGCCTGCTGCTCAAGCCTGAGCGGCTGAGCCACTATTACCTCGGCGCGCAGCGCCTGGACGTCGGCCAATTACTGGCCAGCGACCAGCAACCGGCGCTGGCCGCGCTGCGTTCGCGCGAGCTCGGTTTCGTCCTGCAAAGCGGCGGCCTGCTGCCGTTCATCAGCGTTCGCGAAAACATCCTGCTGCCACGTCGCCTGCTCGGCCTCGGTACCCACAGTGCCGCCGTCGACAAGGCGGTCGCGGCGCTGGGCCTGACATCCTTGCTCGACAAACTGCCGCAAGCGCTGTCGATCGGTGAGCGCCAGCGGGTTGCCTGTGTCCGCGCCATCGCCCACGAGCCGCGGGTGCTGCTGGCCGACGAGCCGACCGCGGCGCTCGACCCGCACAATGCTCAACGGCTGTTCGAACTGTTGCTCGAGCTGGTCGCCGAACTGGGCCTCAGTGCCTTGCTGGTGTCGCACGACTGGGGCCTGGTCGAGCGCTTCGGCCTGCCGCGCCTGGGCGCCTTGCACGGCGAGGGGGAGACACGCTTTGAACCGATGGTATAAGCGCCTCGCCCTGCTCGTGCGGCTGTCGCTGGCCGACCTCTGGCACGACCGCAATGTGTCGCTGTGCATGGCCGCCTCGCTGGTGGCGGTGATCGCGCCGCTGTTGCTGTTGTTCGGCCTCAAGCACGGCGTGGTCAGCCAACTCCAGCAAGAGCTGCTCAGCGACCCGCGCAACCTTGAAGTGAAGATGCTCAGCAGCGGCCACTACGACAACGCCTGGCTGCAAGGCCTGCAGCAGCGCCCCGAAGTCGGTTTCGCCATCGGCCAGACCCGCTCGCTGAACACCCAGGCCGACCTGCTCGGCGCCCAGGGGCGCTTTGCCGACAATGTCGAAGTGATCCCTACCGGGGCCAACGACCCGTTGCTGGCCAACCCGCTCAGCGCCCTGCAGCCCGACCAGCTGATCCTCAGCGAGCGTGCCGCGCAGCGTCTGCAGGCGCAGGTCGGCGACAGCGTGCGGCTGCGCGTCAGCCGCCGGCTCAACGAGGTCAACGAGCGTGGCGAACGCAGCCTGCGTGTGCAGGCCATCGTCAGTTCGCTGCGCTTCGCCCGCCCGGCGGCGTTCGTCAGCCCCGAGCTGCTGCTGGAGCTGGAGCACTACCGCGATGGCTATCTGGTCGCGGCGCTCGGCTCCGGCAGCGGCCAGTCGCTGGAGGCGGTCAAGGTCGGCTATGCCCGCGCCCGGGTGTATGCCCGCGACATCGACAGCGTCGCCGGCCTGGAACGCTGGCTCAACGAGCAGCGCATCGAAACCAGCAGCCGGCTGGCCGAAATCGACAGCGTCAAGGCCATCAACCATGTGCTCGGGCTGATCTTCGGCGTGATCGCCGGCGCCGCCCTGCTCGGCTGCATCGCCTCGCTGGTCGGCGCGTTCCTGGCCAACATCGACCGCAAGCGCCGCGACCTGGCGGTGCTGCGCCTGCTCGGCTTCACCAGCGCGGCGGTGGCCGGCTACGTGGTCCTGCAAGCGCTACTGCTGAGCCTGGCCGGTTACCTCGGTGGGCTTGGCTGCTATTACCTGGGCAGCCTGCTGTTCGACCAGTTGCTTGGCAGCAGCCAGGCGACCGGCGCCTTCATCTGTCACATCACTGTCTGGCATGGCCTGGTGGCCTTGCTCCTGGCCCTGCTGGTCGCTGGCCTGGTCGCCCTGATCGGCGCCGTACGAGCGATCCGAATCCAACCTGCGGAGAGTCTGCGTGAACTCTGAAACCTGTGCTCGCCTGCTCCTGGCGCCGCTCGCTCTGGGCTTTCTGATGAACGCCTCGGCGGCCACCTGGGACGAGAAATTCTATAACTCGATGGCCGATGCCGACGACGTCGTGCTGCCGATGCCGTGCGACGGCGCGATGGTCTTTCGCAAGGTACTGATCCCGGTCGCCGGCCCGCTCGACGACTACCCGATCAACATCGGCCAGGACAGCGCCGAGTACGGCTACGTCGAGCAGACCCGGCCGGCGTTCATCGCCGGCAGCTTTACCAGCGCCAAGGGCGACAAGTCGCGCTACTACCTGCTGGCCAAGTACGAAATGACTCAGCTGCAGTACCACGCGCTGATGGACGAGGCCTGCCCGACGCCGTCCAACAAGCAGCGCCTGCCGGTGGTCTCGGTCAGCTGGCTGGACGCCCTCCAGGCCAGCGACAAGTACAACCGCTGGCTGCGCGCCAACGCCGCCGACAAGCTGCCGCGTGAAGATGGCGCGCAAGGTTTCCTGCGCCTGCCGACCGAGGTCGAATGGGAGTTCGCCGCCCGTGGCGGCTTGCAGGTCAGCACCGCCGAGTTCCGCGACGGCCGCTACCCGATGCCCGAAGGGCTGAACGCCTACGAGTGGTACGCAGGTTCGCAGTCGGCCAACGGCCAGTTGCAACTGAGCGGCCTGCTCAAGCCCAACCCGCTGGGCCTGCACGACATGCTCGGCAACGCCAGCGAGATGATGTTCGAGCCGTTCCGCCTGAACAAGCTCGACCGCCAGCACGGCCAGGCCGGCGGCTACGTGGTGCGCGGCGGCAACTACCTGACCAGCGAGGCCGAACTGCGCACCGCCCAGCGTCAGGAAGACCCGTACTACAACGCCGAAGGCGCGGTGACCAAGAAGACCAACGGCCTGCGCCTGGCGCTGGTCTCGACCACCCTCACCTCGCGCGAGCGGGTGAAGACCATCGAGAAGAGCTGGAGCACCCTGGGCAGCGACCAGCCGGCCGCCCAGAGCAAGGAAAAAGGCACGGTCAAGGCGCTCGAAGAGCTCGCCTCGGGCGTTCAGGACGAAGCCCTCAAGGGCCAGCTGAAGACCGTCGAAAACCAGCTGCGCGCAAGCAACCAGCAACAGCAGGAAGCCCGCGACCAGGCGATCCGCGCCAGCCTCAACCTGGGCGCCTTCCTGTGCACCAAGATGCTTGACGACGGCGTCTACCTGGACTTCCTGCAGAAGAACTACACGGCCAACTGCAAGGCTGGCGAAGAAGACCCGACCTGCGGCATGCGCAAGACCAAGCTCGATGAGCAGAGCGACCGCCTGCACAAGCTCAGCCGCTACTACGCGAGCTCCCTGGTCGAGTCCGGCTCGCTGTACGGCAAGAGCCTGCTCGAAGCCCAGGTGCCGGTGCTCGAAGGCGTGCTCAACGCCAACAAGAACCTCAAGGAGCTGTCGCCTTACCTGCGTACCCACTGGGCCAACCAGGTGGCGTTCCTCAAGTCGCAAAAGATTGATACCAACGCCTGGCTGAACACCTGCAAAGCCGTCGCCCACTGACCACAGCACTACAAGGAAACGTAATCGTGAAGCACAGCAAACCCGCCCGGATCAGCTCGTGGATCAGCTTGATGATGGTGGCCTGCCTGGCCCTCACCGGCTGCGCCAACACCGGCAGTTCGATGCTCGGTGGCAAGGACCAGAACCAGGGTACCGCCGACCCACGCCTGACCTCCGGCGCCGACGCCAAGTTCTTCAGCACCTCGGGCTACCAGGCCTGCGCCGTCGCCGCGGGTGGCGGCATCCTCGCCTGCATGCTGTCCAACTCGGGCAACAAGGCCGCCTGTGCGGTGATCGCCGGGGTTGCCGCCTGCGGCGTGGCGATGGGCGCCAACTACTACCTCGACCAACGTCGCAGCCAGTACGCCGACACCACCCAGCGCCTCAACGCGATGACCGGTGAAGTGCAGAAGGAAACCGACAAGGTCGCCGAGCGCAGCAACACCCTGCAGCGCGTGATCGCCGACGACAAGCAGCAGATCGCCGCGATCCAGAAAGACATCAAGGCCAAGACCGTCAACAAGGCCAAGGCCCAGCAGGACATCGCCAACATCGACCAGAACCTGGGCCTGATGCGCAAGGACCTGACCAACATGAAGAGCCGCGTGAGCGAGTACCAGAAGGTCGCCGAGGCCGAGCGTCAAAGCGGTTCGAGCCAGGCTGACGTGAAGAAGGTCGAAACCGAGATCGCCAAGATGAACAGCAAGGTCGTGGCGCTGCAGCAAGAAGTCGACGGCCTCTACAGCCAGCGCTCGGCAATTACCCTGGGCTAAGGAGCAGACCATGTCACTACGTCATTGCCTGTGCCTCGCCCTGCTCGCCAGCCTCGGCGGTTGCGCCACCACTGCCTCGCAGTGCACCGCCTCGGACAACAGCGCCAGCCTGATCAGCAAGCTCAACTGCGACTACGGCGGCGGCTATGCCGAGGGCGTGCGCAACAGTGAGCAGGACCTGCTCGCGGCCAAGGAGCAGAACCGCCAGTTCAACCAGGTGTTCGCCGAGCTCAGCGCCCAGCAGGCCTCGACCCGCCAGGACCTGGCCACCCAGCAACGCCAGCAGGCCAGCCTGGAGCAGTCGCTGAACGGCCTGTTGACCACGCTCAAGCGCCGCCACGGCAACAAAGCCGAGGTCCAGCAGCAGATCGCCGGCCTCGAGCAGCAATTGAAGAACCGCCAGGCGGCGCCGGCGAACAACGCCAGCAGCGCCCAGGTCGAAGCCCGCAAGCAGGAGCTCAAGGCCCTGCAGCAACAGGTCAGCCGCTTGCAGTTGAGCCTGGGTTACGAGTAAGCCCCCACGGCAGCTTCGGCTGCCGTCTTTTTTCAGGATACCGACATGCAGCGGGTGACCCGCGATACACGCCCGGCTCAGGATGATCCGCAGGCGCTGGAACAGGCCATGGCGATCATCGTCAGGCACTTTCCGACCAGCATTGCCCACCTGTTCGCCACCCCGCGCACCGGCCAGGACGGCGTGCGCGAATGGTGGTCGGCGCTGCAAGGCCAACCGCGCCGCTACCACGAGCTTGGCGCCGATCAGCAAACGGCGCTGTTGCGCGTTTACGAGCAGCGTCAGGACGCCCTGCGCCAGCTGGTCGACGAGCTGCACGCGCGCGGCCAGACGCAAGACGCCGCGGTGCTGCGCAAGCTGATCGGCCCGGCCAATCTCGAGCACCTGTACAGCGTCAACGGTGATCCGCTGGTGGTGCGCTGGGCCGAGCCCGCGCCGCCCCCGACGCCGCCAGTGACCCCGCCGCCGCCAGCGCCAGCGGTGCGGCCGCGGCGCTGGATCTGGCTGCCGTGGTTCTTGCTGCCGCTGCTCGGCCTGTTGCTACTGGCCCTGGCCCTGTGGTTCGGCTGGCCGTACCTGCAACGCTGGTACGAGCACCGCCAGCCGGCGTCGTTCGCCTGCGTCAAGGGCAGCGAGGCGCAGCCCCCGGAGTTTTCGGTGGTGCTCGACACCTCCGGCTCGATGCAGCTTGGCGTCGCCGCCACGCCGGCCGATGAACAGTGGTTTTTCGAGAACATCGACAACCCGGCGATCGATCAGCAGCGGGTCGCCGAGATCACCCGCGCGCCGGTGCGCATGGACGTTGCCAAGCAGAGCCTGAAGCAGATGATCAATGACCTGCACCCGGCCATCGACATGCGCATCATCACCTTCGACGGCTGCCGCACCCCGCTCGACCATGGCCTGTTCACCCCGGCCCAGCGCCCGGCGCTGATCAGCGGTATCGAAGGCCTGGTGCCGAATGACGGCACGGCCCTGAGCGCCAGCCTCGAAGCGGCGGCGAAGAGCATGAACGGCCGCGACCGCGACGGCGTCATCGTGCTGTTCGTCGACGGCGCCGACGGCTGTGGGCAGGACGCCTGCGCCGTGGCCCAGCGGATCGCCCAGGAGCAGCCGAGGTTGCGCGTCAACCTGGTCAACATCAGCAACAACAGCCTGGCCAGTTGCATCGCCGAGAGTACCGGCGGTCGGGTCTATTCCGGCGACAACGCCGCCCAGGTGGCGGCCGCGCTCAAACAAGCGAGCCAGGAAGTCTCCAGCTCGCGTAACTGCGATTAGGACCATCGATGCAACGGGTAATCCGCGACAGCCATGCCAGCCAGGACGCCGCCACTGCACTCGAGCAGCGGGTGGCGTTGATCCGTCAGCATTTTCCACCGAGCATCGCCCAGCTGTATGCGATCCCCCGCCAGGGGCGCGATGGTGTGCTCGAATGGTGGTCGGAACTCGAGGGCCAGCCCCAGCTGTACGCCAGCCTCGGCCGCGACCAGCAGGCGGCGCTGCTCAAGCGCTACGAGGAGCGCCAGGCGGCGGTCGGCCAGCTGGCCAACGAGCTGCAGCAACGCGGCCAGGGCGAGGCCGCTGCGGGCCTGCGCAGCCTGGTGGCCCCGGCCGACCTGGCCAACCTGTACAGCGTCAATGGCGAGCCGTTGGTGATTCGCTGGGGGCAACCGCTGCCGGTGGTCGCACCACCGCCACCACCGCCACCGCCGCCACCACCGGTGACTCCGCCGCCACCGCGGCCGGTCAAGGCCCCTGCACCCGCACCGGCGCCAAGACCGGCGCCCGTGCCACGCGCCGTAGCGACGCGGCCGTGGCGGTTGTGGCCATGGCTGCTGTTCGGCCTGCTGCTGGCCCTGCTCTGGTGGCTGTGGCTCAGCTGGCCGCTGCTGTGGGCGCGCTGGCAGGCCGACCAGACCGCCATGTGCGCGCCGGGCGCGGCCTTCCAGCCGTCGGAGTTCGCGGTCGTGCTCGACACCTCGGGCTCGATGAACGAGCGCCTGCGGATCAAGCGTGCGGACGACCCGTGGTACATCACCCTGTTGGCGAAGATCCCCGTGGTCGAGCAGTTCCTGCCGTCTGGCAAGGCCCCGCCCACCACCCGCATGGCCGTGGCCAAGGGCGCACTGAGCAGCGTCATCGAGAACCTCGACAAGGACGTGGCGATGCGCCTGGTGACCTTCAATGGTTGCCGCAGCCCGGAGGATCACGGGGTATTCGCCCGTGACCAGCGCGCCGACCTGATTGCGCGCATTGCCCAGCTCAAGGCGAGTGGCGGTACGGGGCTTGGGATCAGCCTGGAGGCCGCCGCCAGGACCATGAACGGGCGTGACCGCGACGGCGTGATCGTGATGTTCGTCGACGGGCGCGACAGCTGCGGCAGGAGTGTCTGCGAGGTCTCCGAGCAGATCGCCAAGGATCAGCCACGGTTGCGCATCAATATCGTCAATATCAGTGCCAGCACCGGCTCGAACTGCGCGGCAAGCAATACTGGCGGGCGGGTGTATACCGCAGATGATGCGGCGGCCGTGGCCGCGGCGCTGGAAGAAGCCAGCCGGGAAGTGTCACAGGTCAAAGGCTGCTGACCGCTTTCGCTTGAAATCCTGGGGCCGCTTTGCGGCCCTTCGCGGCGGTCCGGCGTCCCGGTAAACCCGCTCCCACAGGGCCGTGCGCTATCCCTGTGGGAGCGGGTTTACCCGCGAAGGGCTGCGCAGCAGCCCCCAGGGCCATCTGTATTCTCTGATGACGTTTTTCAATCAGGTCCATGCCGTTTTCCGCGTTGCCGTGCAGAGCGCCGTAGCCGATGCTTTATTTACTCACAGACACGCACTTTCAAACCCGCAGAGGCCTGTATGAAGAACGTCGCTGAAATCCTCAAAACCAAAGCCGAGCATCAGACCGTGTACACCATCGGCCCCGATCAGTCGGTGCTCGAGGCCCTGAAAATGCTCGCAGAGAAAAACGTCGGTGCGCTGCCCGTGGTGGAGCACGACAAAGTGGTGGGGATCGTCAGCGAGCGCGATTACGCGCGCAAGCTGGTACTCAAGGGGCGCTCATCGGCCGCCACCCCGGTCAGCGAGATCATGACCCGCACGGTCATCACCGTATCCCCCACCGAGAGCCTCGATCACTGCATGAACCTGATGACCGATCGCCACCTGCGCCACCTGCCGGTGGTCAGCGACGGCAAGCTGCTCGGCCTGCTGTCGATCGGCGACCTGGTCAAGGAAACCATCGCCGAGCAGGCCAGCCTGATTCGCCAGCTGGAGCAGTACATCCGCGGCGAATGATCAGTGGTAGGCGCTCTCCAGCTCGTCCAGCTGATGGTCGAAGCTGCGCAGGCGCGCCGACCAGGTGTACACCAGCACTTCGAGGTCGCGGTTGAGCACGGTGGTGCCGCCGCGGCTGTTCTCCGGCATGTCGCCCAGGTCCAGCTGGTAACGCTCGCGGGCCATCGCCGCGGCCACGCTGGAGAGGTCGCGGGCAAATGCCAGCCAGTGGTGGTGCGGGTCGTGGATCTGCTGGTCGAGCTCGCGGCACTGGCACTTCAGCGCGTCCAGGCTCTGCTCCAGCGGCGTGCCCTTGAGCTCGCCCATGACCTCTTCGAAGGTCCGCCCGGAGTGCCAGTAGCTGCCCCAGAAGTAGCGGTCGAACACGGTCTCGACCCGGCGCAAGGCCACCTTGGTGTTCCAGATGGTCACCAACGTTCGACCCTGGATCAGTTCGCGCTTGTTCAGGTGCAGCTGCTGCCAGGCGATCCACGCCAGGCCGCAGAGTGACACCGCCGCGGTGACCGCAGCGGCGGCATAGAGAAACTGCACCGCCTGGTTCATCTGGTGGGTGTGCCGGATACCGTAGAAGTAGCCGGCGGTCAGGGTGCCCAGGATCGTCACGGTGCACCAGAAGCCTGGTGCGTAGGGATCTTTCATCACGCTATCCCCTTATTGTTTTACCTGAGCATAGCAACGCCCCAATCACCCATGAGGTGCCGCTCGGCGCTTTATTTTCGGGGGCGCCGCAAGGCCTCGTTGAGTTGATCGAAAGGCACCGCCCAATCAGCATCCTCAATGATGCTTTCCTTGAGGAAGGCACGCTGGGCGTCGCTCCAGAACGGCGCATCGACCAGCTTGATGTCGTTTTTCAGCGGTGAGTGCGAGGTGATGAACTGGTCGATGCTCTGCGCGTCGTCGGCCAGCCCGAGTTGCTTGAACAGGTCGGAAAAGGGATGGTTCGGTGCGTCCATGGTGTCCTCCAGAATGCCAGGCAGGCCGTCCACGACGCCGGCCTGGCAGGGGTTGGCAATCATCAGCAAAGCTCGCGCACTTCGGCGTTGGGCACTAGCTTCAGGTACTGCTCCATGCTCATGTGGATGAGGTGATCGTGATCACCTGCCTCAAGGTAGACATCACCTTGGCGGGTCAAGGTCGGGTCGAGCAGCATTTTTATCTGATAGGCGTCACCCACTGCCGGCACGGCGCCCCGCTCGCAATCGCCGAACAGGCTCGGCAGGCCGCTTTCGCGGGTCAGTTGCCAGGCGCCGGTCATGCGCACCTTGCTCATGTCCAGGTGGCGGTTGGCCGGCAGCACGGCCATCAGGTAGTTGCCACGCCGGTCGTCGAGCAGGACCGACTTGGCGACCCGCTCGGCGGGCACGCCAGCCGTGCGCGCCGACTCCAGGCTGCTGGCTGAATGTGGATGGGAAATGATGTCGTAGTCACAGCTGGCCTGGTCCAGGCGCTGCTGCAGGGTCTTGGCCATACGCATGATGCACCTCCGCTTTAGCCCCCTCTTGAAGTTTAGGCCGTAGGCCCGCGGGCACAGCTAAACTTCAGGGACAAGCCTGGATGAGGTGACGACAGGTGATCGCGCGCTGCTGGCGTTGCTGGTTGCTGTTGCTGCTGCTCGGCGCCTGCCCGGGCGGCCAGGCTGCGGGCGGTGGCGTCTGGCTGCTGGACATCGACGACGCGATCGGCCCGGCCAGCGCCGACTACCTGGTGCGCGGCCTGGACCAGGCGCACGCGCAAGGCGCACAGCTGGTGGTGATCCGCATGGACACCCCAGGCGGCCTGGACAGCGCCATGCGCCAGATCATCAAGGCGATCCTCGCCAGCCCCGTGCCGGTCGCCAGCTACGTCGCCCCGGGCGGCGCACGGGCGGCCAGTGCCGGCACCTACATCCTGTATGCCAGCCATGTCGCGGCGATGGCGCCGGGGACCAACCTGGGCGCGGCCACGCCGGTGCAGATCGGTGCCTCGCCATCGCCGGGCAAGCCCGCTGCCACGGGTGAGCCCAGCGATGACGATACCCTCGCGCGCAAGCAGGTCAACGACGCGGCGGCCTATATCCGTGGCCTGGCCCAGCTGCGCGGGCGCAACGCCGACTGGGCCGAGCGTGCCGTACGCGAAGCGGTCAGCCTGTCGGCGGACGAGGCACTGCGCATCAAGGTCATCGACCGCATCGCCAGCGACCTGCCCGACCTGCTGCGCCAACTGGACGGCCAGCGCCTGGTCGCGGCCGGTCAGACGCAGCAGTTGCAGACCACCGGCGCGGCGCTGGTCGAGCACCTGCCAGACTGGCGAACCCGGCTCCTGGCGGTGATCACCAACCCCAGCGTGGCGCTGATACTGATCATGATCGGGGTCTATGGCCTGCTGTTCGAGTTCATCAGCCCAGGCTCCGGGGTTGGCGGGGTGATCGGCGGCATCTGCCTGCTGCTCGGGCTGTATGCCCTGCAGCTGTTGCCGGTGAACTATGCCGGGGTGGCGCTGATTGTGCTGGGGGTGGCGTTCATGGTCGCCGAGGCGTTCTTGCCGAGCTTTGGCGTGGTCGGCTTCGGCGGCATCGTCGCCTTTGTCATCGGCGCGGTGATCCTGATGGACACCGAAGCCCCCGGCTATGGCATCCCGCTGCCGTTGATCGTGACCCTCGCGATCGCCTCGGCGCTGCTCCTCGGCGGCGTGCTGGGGATGGCCATCAGGGCACGACGACGTGCGCTGGTCAGCGGCGATGCCGGGCTGGTCGGCAGCTTGGTCACGGTCACCCAGGTGACGGCAGACAACCCGTTCTGCGGCTCGGTACAGGCCCAGGGCGAACACTGGCAAGTGCAATGCGCGACGCCGCTACAGCCCGGCCAGCCGGTGCGGGTGATCGCCCGCCATGGCGTCTGGCTCGAGGTCAGCGCCACCGCGCCTACCGCGCAAGGAGAATGACGATGTTCGTGCAATTGGGTTTCGGCGCCCTGCTGATGCTGCTGTTGGTGCTGCTGATGTCCGCGTTTCGCATCCTGCGTGAGTACGAGCGCGGGGTGGTATTCCAGCTCGGGCGGTTCTGGCAGGTCAAGGGGCCGGGGTTGATCCTGCTGATCCCGGTGGTCCAGCAAATGGTCCGGGTCGACCTGCGCACGGTGGTGCTCGACGTGCCGCCGCAGGATGTCATCACCCGCGACAACGTCTCGGTCAAGGTCAACGCGGTGCTGTACTTTCGCGTGCTCGACCCGCAGAAGGCGATCATTCAGGTCGAGGATTTTCTCAACGCTACCAGCCAGCTGGCCCAGACCACCTTGCGCGCGGTGCTCGGCAAGCACGAGCTGGACGAGCTGCTGGCCGAGCGCGAGCAGCTCAATCTGGATATCCGCCAGGTGCTCGACGCGCAGACCGATGCCTGGGGCATCAAGGTGGCCAACGTCGAGATCAAGCATGTCGACCTCAACGAGTCGATGATCCGCGCCATCGCCCGCCAGGCCGAGGCCGAGCGTGAGCGGCGGGCCAAGGTGATCCATGCCGAAGGTGAGTTGCAGGCGTCGGAGAAGCTGATGCAGGCGGCGCAGATGCTCAGCAAGGAGCCGGGGGCGATGCAGCTGCGGTACATGCAGACGCTGGGGTCGATTGCCGGGGACAAGACCTCGACCATCGTCTTTCCGATGCCGTTGGACCTGCTCAAGGGGTTGGTGGATCGGCAGCCCTGAGGGCCTCTTCGCGGGCAAGCCCGCTCCCACAAGGACCGCGCAAATCTCCAGAACAGCGCCTTCCCTGTGAGAGCGGGCTTGCCCGGACGCCGGACCGCCGCGAAGGGCTGCGTAGCAGCCCCGGCGATCTGTCAGAGCGGCGCGCGGCGCAGGGTCGCGAGGAAGGTTGCGGCACCGATGAACAGCCCGGCAAAGGTCCGGTTCAGACGCTTCTGCTGCTTGGGCGTGCGCAGCATCCGCAGCACCCGCGATGCCAGCCCCGTGTACCCCGCCATCACCAGCAGGTCGACACTGATCATGGTCACGGTGATCGTCAGGTACTGCGGCAACAGGGCCTGGTGCGGGTCGATGAACTGCGGCAGCACCGCGAGCATGAACACCAGCGCCTTGGGGTTGCTGACGTTGACCAGGAAGCCGCGGAACACCAGGCTCAACGGTTTGCCGATGGGCCGGATGCCCGACTCTTCACTCATGTCCATGGGCAGCGCGCGCCACTGTTTGTACGCCAGGTACACCAGGTAGAACACGCCGAACCACTTGATCAGCTGGAAGGCAGTGGCAGAGGCCGCGAGGATGGCGCCGACGCCGGCGGCAATGATGGCGATCTGCACGATCAGGCCCAGCTGCAGGCCCAGGGCGTTCCAGTAACCGCGCCAGAAACCGTACTGCAGCCCGCTGGACATCGAGGCAATGGCCCCGGCGCCCGGCGACAGGCTGATCACCCAGCACGCGGCAAAAAAGGCCAACCACGCTTCCATCGACATCACACACCTCGCTTATGAACATGTTGCAAAACGTTAAGCTACGAGGTCGGTGAAAAAATCACCAGCGAAATTTTTGCGCAGCAGGATTGCGGCTTTGCAGGGTTTCGGGCGCTTTGCAGCGCCCTCCCTCAGGACAGCGACTCGAGCTCGGCCTGCATGCCTTCGAGCAACTCCAGCGCTTCCATCCAGGCTTCTTCAAGCTCGCCTTCGCGCTGCTTGAGCTTGCTCTGGCGGGCCAGCAGGTCACGCAGCTCGTCCTTGCGGGCGGCTTCGTAGACGCCGCCATCACCCAGCGCGGTCTCGACCTCGGCGAGCTGGCTGTGCACCTGGCCAAGCTCGGTTTCGAGCTTGTCGGCGGCCCGCTTGTGCGGCGCCAGTTGCTGACGCAGGGCCGCGGCGGCCTGGCGCTGGGCCTTCTTGTCGGTCTTGTCGGGGTTGACCGACGCGGTGCTGACCGGCGCATTGCGCTGGCGGTAGTCGATCAGCCAGCGGCTGTAGTCATCGAGGTCACCGTCAAAGCTTTCGACCTTGCCGTCGGCCACCAGCAGAAAGTCGTCAGTGGTGCTCTTGAGCAGGTGACGGTCGTGCGAGACCACCACCACTGCGCCACTGAACTCCTGCAACGCCATGGTCAGGGCCAGGCGCATTTCCAGGTCGAGGTGGTTGGTCGGTTCGTCGAGCAGCAGCAGGTTGGGCCGTTCCCAGGCGATCAGGGCCAGGGCCAGGCGCGCCTTTTCACCCCCGGAGAAGTTCACCACCGGCTCCTCGGCACGCGGGCCGTGGAAGTCAAAGCCGCCGAGGAAGTCGCGCAGGGTCTGCTCGCGCTCGGTCGGGGCGATGCGCTGCAGGTGCAGCAGCGGGCTGGCCTTGTCGTCCAGCGAGTCGAGCTGGTGCTGGGCAAAGTAGCCCACCGACAGGTTCTCGCCACGCACCAGACGGCCACCCAGCGGCTGCAGTTCGCCCGCGAGGTTCTTGATCAGGGTCGACTTGCCGGCGCCGTTGGGGCCGAGCAGGCCGATCCGCGCACCGGGGGTCAGCTGCAGCTTGACCTTCTCCAGCACGGCCTTGTCGCCGTAGCCGAGGCGGCCTTCAGAGAGGTCGAGCAGTGGGCTGGAGATTTTTTGCGACTCGCGGAAGACGAAGTCGAACGGCGAATCGACATGCGCCGCCGACAGCTCTTCCATGCGCTCCAGGGCCTTGATCCGGCTCTGCGCCTGGCGCGCCTTGGTGGCCTGAGCCTTGAACCGGGCGATGTACTTTTCCATGTGAGCGCGCTGCGCCTGCTGCTTCTCGTAGGCCTGTTGCTGCTGGGCCAGACGTTCGGCGCGGGTGCGTTCAAAGGCGCTGTAGCCGCCCTTGTAGAGGGTCAGCTTGCGCTGCTCGACGTGCAGGACATGGTCGACCACCGAGTCGAGGAAGTCGCGGTCGTGGGAAATCAGCAGCAGCGTGCCCGGATAGCCCTTGAGCCAGTCTTCGAGCCAGAGGATGGCATCCAGGTCCAAGTGGTTGGTGGGTTCGTCGAGCAGCAGCAGGTCGGACGGGCACATCAAGGCCTGCGCCAGGTTCAGGCGCATCCGCCAGCCACCGGAGAAGTCACCGACACGTCGGTCCATCTGCTCGTTGCTGAAGCCCAGCCCGGCCAGCAGCTTGCGCGCGCGAGCGTCGGCGGTGTAGCCGTCGGCGACCTCCAGCTCGCTGTGCAGGCGCGCCAGGGCGGTGCCGTCGTGGGCCTGCTCGGCCACGGCGAGCTCGGCCTGCACCTGACGCAGACGCAGGTCGCCATCGAGCACATAGTCCACCGCCAGGCGGTCGAGGGTCTCGACCTCCTGTTGCATGTGGGCGATGCGCCAGTCGCCGGGCAGCAGGCAATCGCCGCCGTCGGGCGTGAGCTCACCGCGCAGCAAGGCGAACAGGCTGGATTTGCCGGCGCCGTTGGCACCGATGAGGCCGGCTTTGTGACCGGCGTGCAGGGTCATCTCGGCGCCATCTAGCAAGCGCTGCGGACCACGCTGTAAAGTGAGGTTGGATAGTCTGATCATGATGGTCGCGGAGTCTACCAGCTTCCTCGGCCGCAAGCGCGAGTGGAACCATGCACACCGACCTGTGGAATCACGCCCTGGCCCTGTACGCCAAGCCTGGGGTGGAAGACGCCTGCCTGGCCCTGCAGCAACGGGGCGGCGATGTCTGCCTGCTGCTCTGCGCGACGTGGCTGCAAGCGCGGCGGGTGGCGCCGAGCGCCGAACGTATAACGGCACTGCGCGAGGTTGCCGAACCGTGGCAGCGCCACGTAGTCACGCCCCTGCGCAGCCTGCGCCAACAATGGCGCACGGCAGCCCACGACGATGCGCCGCTGGCGGCGTTGCGCGAGCAGGTCAAAGGGCTGGAGTTACAGGCGGAAAGAACGCTGCTCGAGCGCTTGCAGGAAACGTCGCGGCAATGGCCCGCGGGCTCGCATGAAGCCACGGACGATTGGCTGGTCCGGCTGGCGCCGGGGCTGGGCCGCGACCACGACGCGCTGCAGCAGCTGCGCGTCGCGGCGGTCGGGCTTCAGGACGCCGAAGACGGCGTCTGAGCCGGGGTGCTGGCCGGGGCCGAGGTGGCCGAAGCCGGGGTTGCCGAGTTGGTCGTCGAGGCCGCAGGGCTGGCCGACGCTGCCGGTTTGGCTTCGGCGGGCTTGGCTACTGGCTTGGCTGGGGCTTTGGCGGCAGCCGGTTTGGCAGCGGGTTTTGCTGCGGCGGCCTTGGCCGGGGCCTTGGCGGCAGCAGGCTTGACGGCCGGTTTGACGGCTGCTGGCTTGGCAGCGGGCTTCGCGGCAGCGGCTTTGGCCGGGGCTTTGGCGGCGGCGGGCTTGGCGGCCGGTTTCGCTGCGGCAGGCTTGGCCGCTACGGGTTTGGCAGCAGC
Source organism: Pseudomonas reidholzensis (assembly GCF_900536025.1). Taxonomy (GTDB): domain Bacteria; phylum Pseudomonadota; class Gammaproteobacteria; order Pseudomonadales; family Pseudomonadaceae; genus Aquipseudomonas; species Aquipseudomonas reidholzensis. The sequence goes on along the minus strand of NZ_UNOZ01000002.1, from coordinate 320,300 downwards.
TTTGGCAGCAGGCTTGGCGGCAGCGGTCTTGGCTGGAGCCTTGGCAGCGGCTGGCTTGGCGGCAGCGGCTTTGGCCGGTGCTTTGGCCGGTGCTTTGGCAGCGACGGGCTTGGCGGCAGACCTTGCAGCAGGCTTGGCGGCGGCGGCTTTGGCCGGCGCTTTGGCGGCAGCGGGTTTAGCGGCTGGCTTGGCGGCCGGTTTTGCCGCGGCAGTGCGGGTCGCAGCCTTGGCGGCAGCGGGCTTGGCGGCTGGCTTGGCAGCGGCGGCCTTGGCCGGCGCCTTGCTGGCGGCAGGCTTGGCGGCGGCGCGTTGGCCGAGGGCCTTGCCGGCGGCTTCGCGCACTTTGCCAACACCCTGGGCGAGCTTCAGGCTCTCTTGGGCATCGCGCTTGAGTTGCTGGATATACGTACGGGTTTGCGCTTGGCGTTCCTTGAGCGAATCAAGCAAGCCTTCGAGTTCGCCGGCGGCTTTGTGCGCCTTGTTCTGTGCCTTGGCTTTGCCGGCCTTGGCCGCGTCCTGCAATTTCAAACGCGAGTTGTGCAGTTTTTCCTGCGCCTTGCCCCGTTGCTTTTCCAACTTTGCCAACAGTTTTTCTGCATCCGCCAGCGCTTGCGAGCAGGCACTTTCCAGATGTTCGAGCAGGCTACCGGAAAGTTGCTGGAGCAGGTGCAACGGCGTACTTACTGGCTTCTTCTTGGCCGACATGGTTTACCTCCTGGCTGACGAGATTGCGGCTCATACTATGCTTCTGCTGCTACCGCCGCTAGGGCATGTGGACAGTATTGTTAGCGCCGCGTTGCATGCCTGGGCAAAGTTGTTATCTTGCAGCTTCGTGCAAGTGTAGTTCGCCATTAACAGCGTGTTGATATTTACACCGTGGCGCCGAACAACACGGACATACTTGCTACTCTTCCGCCGCCGGAGTCGACCGTGCCCCGCTATCTTTTGATCGGCCTGTACCTGGCGACACCCCTTGCCCTCGCCGCCCCTGACAACACTCCTGCCAGCGACCAGGACCTGGCCTACAGCCTCGGCGCCAGCCTGGGCGAGCGCCTGCGCCAGGAGGTCCCCGGGCTGCAACTGGACGCGCTGGTCGAGGGCCTGCGCCAGGCCTATCAGGACAAACCGCTGAAGCTCGACCCGGCGCGCATGCAGCACATCCTCCAGCAGCATGAAGCGCAGGCCGATGCCGCCTCGCAGGACGCCCAGGTGGCCAAGCTGCAAGCCGTGGAAACACGCTTCATGGCCAACGAACGGGCCCGCGCCGGGGTGCATGAATTACCCGAAGGCGTGCTCTACAGCGAGCTGGTCGCAGGCACGGGCGCGCAACCCAAGGCCAACGGCAAGGTACAGGTACGCTACGTGGGAAGGCTGCCGGATGGCTCGGTGTTCGACCAGAACCAGCAGGCGCAGTGGTTCAACCTGGACTCGGTGATCGAAGGCTGGCAGGTGGCATTGCCGAAGATGAAGGCGGGGGCCAAGTGGCGGCTGGTGATCCCTTCGGCACAGGCCTACGGCGCCGAAGGTGCGGGCGATCTGATCGCGCCCTACACCCCCCTGGTGTTCGAGATCGAACTGCTCTCGGTCGCGGACTGAACCAGGCCATCAGGCCTGGACCGCATCCTCTTCCTTGTGGGCGTTGTGCAACACCTCGATCAGGCAGTCTTCCAGCTCGAAACGCTCGTGCAGCAGGCTGCCCAGCTTGGCCAACTTCTCGGCAAAGCGCTCGGGGTCCGTGCACTCGCCTTTCTCGCAGTGGTCATTGAAGGCCAGGGCGATCTGGGTGCTGTCATCGATACGTGGATTGATCTGGGTGGCCAGCTCGAGTGCGCCGGTGTCACCAAAGGCCTTGGCCTCGCTGACCAGCTGCTCGCTGACTTCGAAGTGCCAGGCCGACACATAGTCGACCAGGATGGCGCAGAAATCCCGGCTCTTGTCCTTGTCGGCAAAGGCCGGTTTGGCATCGCGTAAAACGCCGAATGCCTGGACCAGCTCCTCACGCTCCTGCAGCCAGCGATCTATGAGTTGGTGAACCCCGCCCCAGCGTTCCTGAGCGTTCTGACAACTATCGAGCATGGCGATTCTTCCCTTCTGGGTAGATGCCGCTGCACCTCGTTCCACAACTCTGCGGCACAAAGGTGACATCAGCAGGACGGCATCGAGCAGTTGTGTTTTCAGTGTTCCGTGCAGGGAGATTATTCCCGTGCGTGCTGCCCATCAAGGTACGCATCGGACAAAGTTCATACAAGCGTTTCATCTGCTCGCGCGACACCATTGGTCGAGCAACTGGGCAGGCCTTGCGCCGGGTCAACGCCGGGCGAGAGTGCGCAAACGATCAGCCAGCAGGCGCGACAGGGGCAGTGCCGCCAGCAGCACGAAGGCCAGCAGGCTCCACTCGGGCAAAGTCAGGTCGAGAAAGCTCCAGGTCAGCGCGCCGCAATCCGGGCCGCCGAGCAGCAACGCTTGCAGGCCCTGGGACCAGGAATGCTCGAACGCCGCCGCGAGCGGCTGCACGCACGTCGCAATCACCCGGCCGCCGCCTTGTAGCCAGACATGCCGCGCGGCCAGCAGGCCACCCAGCACCGCGCAGGATAGCGCCAGCCAGGCATACACCCGCCAACCCGTGCGCCCCGGGCCATGGATCAACGCGAGCAGGCAGACCAGCGCATACCCGCCCAGCAGCACCCGCTGGCTCAAGCACAGCGAACACGGCAGCAAACCCAGGCTGTGTTGCAACAGCAAGGCGCCGACGAGGATCGCCAGGGACGTAAACAAGCCAGGCAGGAACAAGGTACGAAAACGGGCCAGCGACATGGCGAAGGGTCCCGGAGGGAATGAACGTGACTGGGAACGTTAGAGGAAACAGTCACTTTGTTTCAAGGCAATACAGTAGGGACAAGTCTCTGATTGCGAAGGAAAGTTTGTAATTGCTTGTAGGAAATATCTGGGGGCGAAGGCGTTAAATAAACAACTTGCAGGGGAAAAGTAAGGCGCCCCACTACCTGCGCGGGTTTGCGCAGGTAGTGGGGTGGGTCAGGCGCGTACGCCGTCGGGCAACGGCAGCGCCAGCAGGCGCTCGTCGAGCAGGCCCAGGCCTTCCTGGAACAATTGGTTGCTGCGCTCGACCTCGCCGAGGCTGGCGAGCAGGCGCGCCAGCTCCGCGCAGGTTTCCGGATTGCGCTCCAGGCGCAGGCTGCTCTCGAGGTAGTCGCGGGCCTTGCCCCAGAGGCGGTTCTGCAAGCTCAGGCGACCCAGCGTCAGCAGCAGGCTGGGGTCTTGCGGGTGGGTCTTCAGCCAGCCCTCGGCCGTCTGCAGCTGGCGCGCCGGATCGTCACCGCGGACCAGGCCGTACAAGCGAGCCAGATGGCTCTCGTACTGGCGTTTGAGCGCCTCGCGCAGGGCCTTCTCAGCCTCGCCCTGAGCGCCCACCTGGCGCAGTTGCTCAGCGTAGGCGAGCACCAGCTGCGGCTCCTGGCGCTGGGCCGAGGTCAACTGCTGCCAGGCGAGTTCCAGCGCTTGGCGCGCGGCCGGGGCGTCGTCGCCGCGGGTCGCCGCCAGGTTGAGGTTGTGGCCCCAGGCACGCTGCTCGAGGTCGGCCAGCTCGCTGGCCGGCAACACCTTGCCTTTACGCAGCTCAGGCAGCAGGCGGATCAACGCCGACCAGTCGCCACGCTCCAGGTACAGGCGCTGCAGCAAGCGCAGCACCTGACCGTTGTGTGGGTGACGCTCGTGCATCGCCAGCAGGGTTTCCAGCGCACCGTCGCCATCGCCGCGGTCCATCTGCAACTGGGCGTGGGTCAGGGCCACTGCCAGTTCGGCCTGCGGCTGGCGCTCCAGGGCACGCTCGAGCAGGGTGTCGCTGTCTTCGGTGCGGCCCAATTCGTTGGCCGCGCGGGCGGCACCGAGGTAATACAGCAGCGGCTGGCGCTCGGCCTCGGCGGCGCGGTGCAGGTGGCGCTGGGCACTGGCCCAACGGCCTTCGGCGAGGTCCAGCTGACCTTGCTCGACGGCGATGCGGGTGCGCCGCCGGCGGTTGCGTCGCGACCACGGGTTGACCGCACCGGTGGAGCTCAGCACCAGGCCGACCAGGTAGCGCAGCAGCCACAACCCCAGTACCAGGCCGATCAAGCCACCAAGGGCGGCCCACAGCCCGGACTGGTAGCGGAAGCTGCCATAGGAAATCAGCACGTAGCCACTGTGCTTGGCCACGGCGATGCCCAACGCTGCAGCCACCACGATGGCAAGGACGGCCAGCAGGTAGACCCGCTTCATGGCTTGCCCCCTTCAGCGTCGGCTGGCAGGTGGCGGCGCTGGATATAGGCCTGCACGGCAGCCAGGCTCTCGCTGAGGTCCGGGGTGACCACCGAGACCGGCTGCTCGGCCAGCGCGTTGAGGCTGTCGAGCATGGCTTTGCTCTGCGGGTTGTCGGCGTTGAAGTTGGCCAGCAGGACGCTGCGGGCATCGTCCAGGGCCTGGTTGTAGACCTTGGCCTCGCCATTCAGGGCCGCCCACTGGGCCTGCTCGATGGTCAGGCTCAAGGCCAGGCGCAGCTGGTTGAGCGACTGCCCGGCCAACAGTGGGCGGACGTTGTCGTCGGCATCGAATTCGATCTGGAAGTACTTGGAGATCTCGGCCCACCACTGCGACCAGCGACTGGCCCCGTCGCCCTCGTTGGTCAGCGCCCCGAGGGCATCGGCATTGCTGTCGAACTCCGGCGATTGCGCGCTGAGCTGCTGAACCTGCTCGCGCTGCGCCGCCAGCTTGAGGAACAGCCCGGTACGGTCCGGCTGCTGGGTGCCGTTGAGGGTGGCCAGGCTCCGCGCCAGTTGCTCGCGGGCGGCGAATGCACCCGGGTCGCTCTGCTCGCGCAGGATCTCGTCGGCGCCTTCGACCAGGGCCTTGGCGCTGGTGATGTCCTGCAGCGCCGACAGGCGCAGCGTGGCCAGGCGCAGCAGGTGCTCGGCCTCGGCCAGGCGCCACTCCTTGCGGCTCTCGCCCATCACCGTTTCCAGGCGCTGGCTGAGCCGTTGCTGGTCGCCCTGCAATTGCGCCACCAGGCGCCGACGGTCTTCCAGCTCACTGGCCGGCGGCAGGCTGGCCAGCTGCGCGCTGATCTGCTGATCACGCTGCTGCAAGGCCGTGGCCTGCTCGCTGAGGGTTTCGATGCGCTGGCCCTGGCCTTGCTCGCTGCCTTGCAGCTGCCGCACCTGCCAGACGCCCCAGCCACCGACTGCGACCCCGGCCGCACCGATCAACAGTGCCAGCAGCGCCAGGCCATTGCCTGAGCGCTTGGCAGGCGTGGCGGCAGGGGTGTACGGCGCCTCGGGCGTCGCGGGCTGTTCATTCTGGGACAAGACAGTTTCGCTCACGTATCCATCCTTTGCATGGGGGCGCGTCGCACTCAGCTTAGCGCCTTAAGAGGCAGGTGCAGCGCTGCGCTGCACAGCTGCCAGCAAGGCCGCGGCACTCGCGCCGCGGCAATCCACAACCTGTTGCGCGCCCGCCGCCCGGGCCTGTTCGGCGACACGGGGGCTGGGCACGAATAACGGCAGACACGCCAGGCGTGGCCAATCGGCGGCTGCCAGCTGGAGCAAATGTTCAAGACCTTGCCCACTGCTGACCACCAGGCCGTTGAGGCGTTCCCGCTCGACCTGGCGCATCAGCGTGCCGGCCGGGTAATCCGGCAGGCGGCGACGGTACAGTTGCAGATAATCGACACTAGCACCTTGCTCTGCAAGACGCTCTGCCAGCAGTTCACGACCTCCGACGCCACGCACGATGAGCACCCGCGGTGCAGCACCGGCAATAGCCTTGCGCAAATCGGCCAGGCCGAGCAAGGCTTCGCTGTCATCACCCGCAGGGGGAAAGGCCACGACCAGGCCGGCGTCCTGCAGCACCCGGGCGGTCGCTTCACCGACGCTGAACCAGCCTCCACGCGGGGGCTGCAGGCCTGCCTGGGCAAGCTGATCGAGCAGCAGGCGCGCAGCCGGCTTGCTCACCACGATGAACGCCTGATAGCGCTGCAGCGCGTTCAGGCGCTGGTGTTCGGCCTGCCCGAGGGTGACCGGCTCGATGGCCAACAACGGCAGGCTGCTGCTGGCGATACCGGCAGCGGCCAGGCTCTGCGCCAGTGCCGCACAGTCCTCTTCAGGGCGGGTCAGCAGCAGGCGCCAGGGGCTCACGGGTGGCCGGCCTCGCCATAGACTTCCTTGAGGATGGCCTCGGCGCCTTGGCCCAGCAGGTCTTCGGCGACCTTGATCCCAAGCGATTCGGCATCCGCGCGCGGCGCCCGCGCCTCGGCCGTCAGCAGCAGACCACCGCTGGGCTGGCCGACCAGGCCGCGCAGCCACAGCTGCTCGCCTTCGAGCACCGCGTAGCAGGCGATCGGCACTTGGCAGCCGCCATTGAGGTGCTTGTTGAGGGCGCGCTCGGCCACTACCCGGTCGGCGGTGTCGGCATGGTGCAGCGGCGCCAGCAGTGCGTGGATCGCGCTGTCGGCGCTGCGGCATTCGATGCCCACCGCGCCCTGGCCACCGGCGGGCAGGCTGTCGTCGACACTGATGCTGGCCCTGATGCGGTCTTCGAAGCCGAGGCGGATCAGGCCGGCGGCGGCGAGAATGATCGCGTCGTACTCGCCGGCATCGAGCTTGGCCAGGCGGGTGTTGACGTTGCCGCGCAGGAAGCGGATCTGCAGGTCCGGCCGACGCGCCAGCAACTGGGCCTGACGGCGCAGGCTGGAAGTGCCGACGATACTGCCGGCGGGCAGTGCTGCGAGGTTGGCGTAGGTGTTGGAGACGAACGCGTCACGCGGGTCTTCGCGCTCGCAGATGCAGAACAGCCCCAGGCCCTCGGGGAAGTCCATAGGCACGTCTTTCATCGAATGCACGGCGATGTCGGCTTCGTTGTCGAGCAGGGCGGTTTCCAGCTCTTTGACGAACAGGCCCTTGCCGCCGATTTTCGCCAGCGGCGCGTCGAGCAGCTTGTCGCCGCGGCTGACCATGGGCACCAGGGTCACGCTCAGGCCTGGGTGGGCCTGCTCGAGGCGGGCTTTGACGTATTCGGCCTGCCACAGGGCCAAGGCACTTTTACGGGTGGCAATGCGGATTTCGCGAGTGGACATGAAACGCCCCGATGCAGAGAAATGCTGCCGATCATAACAGCTCCTCTGGATCTGCCAGCAGACTCAGGTCAGGAATCGGCGGCGCCCCGCGAAGGCGGCGGGGCGGGCACGGTGACGGTCAGTGCAGCCCCTGCATCATCTTGCGCACGCCCGCCACATGGCGCCGGCTGACCGTCAGCGCATCATCACCCAGCCCTTTGAGGTACAGCTGGAAATGCCCCAGCGGCGTGCGCTGCAGGCGTTCGATGCGTTCACGGGCGACCAGCGCGTTGCGGTGGATCCGCACGAAGCGTTCGCCAAATTCGTCTTCAAGGGCTTTAAGCGGTTCGTCCAGCAACACTTCGCCCGCCTCGTGGCGAAGGGTGACGTACTTGTGGTCGGCGATGAAATAGATGACTTGCGGCAGGGGGATCAGCTCGATGCCCTTGCGCGTTCGTGCGCTGATATGACTGCGCGGGTTGCCGCCGCCTTCGTTGGCCGGACGGGTCAGTGCCGCCAACTGGGCACGGTTGGGTTTTTCGGCCTTGCGCAGGGCATCGCGCAACGCCAGCGGCTGGATCGGTTTGGTCACGTGACTGAGGGTGCTGTCCTTGAAGGCCTCGTTGCCATATTCATCATCACCGGTGCAGAACACCACGGCTGGCGGCGCTTCGCGCTCGCAGAGGCGGGCGGCGACCTGCAGGCCGTCCAGGCCCGGCATGCCGATGTCCAGCAAGACCACATCGGGCTTGAGGCTGTCGATCAGGGCCAGAGCCTCCTCGCCATTGGTGGCGCTGGGCTCCAACACGGTGTAGCCCTCCTGCCCGCCTAGCAAGCGGATGAGCTCCTCGCGGGCTTTGGGTTCGTCATCAACGATCAGGACATTCATAATTGCGCTGGATTCCTGAATGAGTCTCACATTGGTAGAGCGTAGACAGGTGTCGCAAGACCGACACCGCAGTCACGCTCTAGACCGATGCAATGGCCAAAGATTCACTGGTCCGGCAGATTCACTGCCAGCCCTTTGTCCAACTGTAGACGGTCCGTGGAACACTGCCGTTCAATCGTTGAATATCCTTACAGGCAACGTTGCCAGTGGTTTTCTGCGTATTTCAATCGACCGGCGCCCTGCGGCAGCCCGCGCAACCCTGCTATTATCGGCGCCACTTTTTATCGTTCACGCCTTCAACGAGTGAATCCATGAGCACCGACAAGACCAATCAGTCCTGGGGCGGCCGCTTCAGTGAGCCCGTCGACGCCTTCGTCGCCCGCTTCACCGCCTCGGTCGACTTCGACAAGCGCCTGTACCGCCACGACATCATGGGTTCGATCGCCCACGCCACGATGCTGGCGCAGGTCGGCGTCCTCAGCGATGCCGAGCGCGACACCATCATCGATGGCCTGAAGACCATCCAGGGCGAGATCGAGGCAGGCCAGTTCGACTGGCGCGTCGACCTCGAAGACGTGCACATGAACATCGAGGCGCGGCTGACCGACCGCATCGGCGTCACCGGCAAGAAGCTGCACACCGGTCGCAGCCGTAACGACCAGGTGGCCACCGACATCCGCCTGTGGCTGCGTGACGAGATCGACCTGATCCTGGCCGAGATCACCCGCCTGCAGCAGGGCCTGCTGGAGCAGGCCGAGCGTGAAGCCGAGACCATCATGCCCGGCTTCACCCACCTGCAGACCGCGCAGCCGGTGACCTTCGGCCACCACCTGCTGGCCTGGTTCGAGATGCTCAGCCGCGACTACGAGCGCCTGGTGGACTGCCGCAAGCGCACCAACCGCATGCCCCTGGGCAGCGCCGCGCTGGCGGGCACCACCTACCCGATCGACCGCGAGCTGACCTGCCAGCTGCTGGGCTTCGAGGCGGTGGCGGGCAACTCGCTGGACGGCGTTTCCGACCGCGACTTCGCCATCGAATTCTGCGCGGCGGCGAGCGTGGCGATGATGCACCTGTCGCGCTTCTCCGAAGAGCTGGTGCTGTGGACCAGCGCCCAGTTCCAGTTCATCGACCTGCCTGACCGCTTCTGCACCGGCAGCTCGATCATGCCGCAAAAGAAGAACCCCGACGTGCCGGAGCTGGTGCGTGGCAAGAGCGGCCGCGTGTTTGGCGCCCTCACCGGCCTGCTGACCCTGATGAAAGGCCAACCGCTGGCCTACAACAAGGACAACCAGGAAGACAAGGAACCGCTGTTCGACGCCGCCGACACCCTGCGCGACTCGCTGCGTGCCTTTGCCGACATGATCCCGGCGATCAAGCCGCGCCACGCGATCATGCGCGAAGCGGCGCTGCGCGGGTTCTCCACCGCCACCGACCTCGCCGACTACCTGGTGCGCCGTGGCCTGCCGTTCCGTGACTGCCACGAGATCGTCGGCCACGCCGTGAAGTACGGCGTCGACAGCGGCAAGGACCTGGCCGAGATGAGCCTGGACGAGCTGCGTCAGTTCAGCGACCAGATCGAGCAGGATGTGTTTGCCGTGCTGACCCTGGAAGGGTCGGTCAACGCACGTAACCACATCGGCGGCACCGCACCGGAGCAGGTGCGTATCGCCGTGGTACGCGGCAACGCACTGCTGGCTTCGCGCTAAGCGCCTGGGGCTGCCTTGCAGCCCCAACCCTCTCGAAGATCAGCGCTTGCTGCTGATCATCTCCAGGAACGCCGGCATCGCCGCGTCCTTGTCTGCACGAATCTTCGCCATGTGCGGGTTCGCACCCATCAATTCCAGCAACGCCTTGGCCTGCGGGAAGTCCTCCAGCAAGTCCAGGTTCAGTACCTTCTTGCCCACCGCATAGGCCAGGTCGACCGAGAAGACGAACATCAGGTCGGCAAGGGTCAGCTGATCGCCTGCCACATAGGGCGCGAACCTGCCATTGCGCTTGAGCGTGGCGAACCCGGCCAGCAGCTCGGCGCGGGCCTTCTCCTTGACCAGTGGCTCGACCGCCTGACCGAAGAACGCCTCGGCGTAGCAGGTGCGCGCTGGCAACTCGATGTACAGCTCGATTTCCTTGAGCAGCTCACGCACCTTGGCCTGGCCGAATGCGTCAGCCGGCAGCAGCGCCTTGCCGGGCTGGGTCTGTTCGATATAGTCGAGGATCACCCCGGTCTCACTGATGAAACCGTGCTCGGTCTGCAGCACCGGTACCTTGCCACGTGGGCTGATGGCCAGGGCCTGTGGGGTCTGGCCGGCGTAGAACGGTACTTCCTCGAACGGCAGGCCTTTTTCCAGCAGGGCCAGCTTGACCATGTTGTAGTAGTTGCTGACCGAGAATCCGTGAAGCTTGAGCATTGATACAGCCTCCAGGCCGTAAGGAAATGGCCTGGCTGTTATAGCCGCAAGCCCGCGCCCTGGCCAGTGTCATGCACGCCATGGATGGCCGCGCATTGCGCGGGCATGGCAAACTAGGCGCTTCACTACAGGAGCACCGCCATGAGCGAACCGCGCGACATCGACAGCAACGAGGAAGAAGACTTCGCCGAGGCTACGCTGATCCAAGCCATCGAAAACCAGATCGAGAGCGGCGAGCCGCCGGCCGCCAAGGCCACGTTCAACAAGCTGAGCCTGGTCGGTTACGAGCGTGAAGACATCCTCAACCTGATGGCCCACGTGCTGGCCATCGAGATCGACGCCCTGCTCGACGAGGACCGTGCCTTCAATACCGAGTGGTACGAAGCCGCCCTGCGCGCGCTTCCCGAGCTGCCACCTGAGCAAGATCAAGGCGACGACGCAAAAGCCTGACTACACTCGAGGATCAGGCACCGCCCGCGGTGCCCCATCCTTGTCTGGAAGTCAGGAGTTGCCATGTCCCTTAGCCCCGAACTGATCGCCGAACTGGAAGTCCTCGCCCTGTTCAACCTGGACAGCAGCCAGGAAGGCATCCAGGTGCACAACACCGCCTCCCCCACCCTTATCGCTGCCGCCAAGCGCCTGCATGAAAAAGAACTGACCGATCAGCCCGATGGTGGTTACCTGACCAGCCTGGGGCGTGATGCAGCGGAGCATGTGCAGGGCCTGCTGATCATTCTCAAAACCGCCGAGACCGCCTGACGCCCAGGCCTGCTCGACGTATGCCGGCGAGCAGGCCACAACCGGCGCTAGAAAACTGACGTCAGAAAAAGCCACGCAAGCCTTATCCCACTCCGCCACTCAGGCTAAACTCGGCGCAGCCCCTGGCCTGCCCCTGAGTGCGCAATGAACCACCCCCACGAAATCCGCCCTGACCTCGATGAAGGCATCGACCGCAAGGTCCTGGCCACGCTGCGCACACGTTTTCTGCGGATCAATCAGGGCCGTCTGGAGCGAGCGCTGGGGGGCCTGTCGACGCGCCAGCAGCAGGTGCTGACGCTGTTGCCGCTGCTGTTCCACGTCAATCACCCGCTGCTCCCCGGCTATGTGTCGGGCGCTACCCCGGCGGGTGTCTGCGGATACGAGCCCGAGGCCGAGCGGGTCGCCGAAGCGCAACGCCTGGCGCGCTCGTTCACTTACAAGCAGCGCCTGGGCAACGCACCACGGGCCATCCACGGCCTGTACCTGATGGGCAGCCTCGGCACCCTGGCCCAGGCCGAGCAGAGCGACCTGGACCTGTGGGTCTGCCACGCCCCCGGGCTGGGTGAGGCGGCAGTGGCCGAACTGCGGCGCAAATGTCAGCTGCTCGAGGCCTGGGCGGCCAGCCTGGGCACCGAGGCGCACTGTTTCCTGATCGAGCCGCAGGGCTTCGTACAGGGTGAGCGCGACAGCCAGTTGAGCTCCGATGACTGCGGCACCACCCAGCATTACCTGTTGCTCGACGAGTTCTATCGCACCGCGATCTGGCTGGCCGGGCGCACGCCGCTGTGGTGGCTGGTGCCGGTCTACGAAGAGTCCAACTACCCGGCCTACACCCAGACCCTGCTGTCCAAACGCTTCATCCGCGCCGAGCGCGACCTCGACCTCGGCCACCTGGCGCACATCCCTGCCGGCGAGTTCGTCGGTGCCGGGCTGTGGCAGCTGTTCAAGGGTATCGACTCGCCCTACAAGTCGCTGCTCAAGCTGCTGCTGACCGAGGTCTACGCCAGTGAGCATCCGGCGGTGCGCTGTTTGAGCCTGGACTACAAGCAGGCGGTGTTCGCCAACCAGCTCGACCTCGATGCGCTCGACCCGTACGTGATGGTCTACCGGCGCATCGAGCAGTATCTGCTGGGCCGCGGCGACAGCGAGCGGCTGGAACTGGTCCGCCGCAGCCTTTACCTCAAGGTCAACAAGAAGCTCAGCGGCCCTGGCCGCGCGCGCAGCACCGGCTGGCAGCGTCGCCTGCTGGCCCGGTTGGTCAAGGAATGGGGCTGGGACGAGCGCCAGCTTGCGCTGCTCGACAGCCGCAGCCAGTGGAAGGTGCGCCAGGTCGCCGTCGAGCGCCGCGAGCTGGTCGCCGAGCTCAACCACAGCTACCGCTTCCTCAGTCAGTTCGCCCGCGCCGAAAACGCCAGCAGCCGCGCTGACCAGCGTGACCTGAACGTGCTCGGCCGACGCCTCTACGCGGCGTTCGAACGGCGCGCCGGCAAGATCGAAGTGATCAACCCGGGGATCGCCCCGGACCTCGCCGAAGACACCCTGACGCTGGTCCAGTCAGCCATCCGCAAGGAGCCCGGCGGCCATTCCTGGGGGCTGTACAACGGCAACCTCGGCGCGCATGAGTGGGAGCACTTCACGCCCATCAAGCGCTGCCGCGAGCTGCTCGAACTGCTGACCTGGGCGCACCGCAACGGGGTTATCGACAGCACCACGCGGCTGGCGCTGCACCCCGGCGTCAGCGACCTGAGCGAGTTCGAGCTGTTCAACCTGATGGGCAGCCTGCAGCAGAGCATCGCCCTGCCGCTGGAGGCGGTCAGCGAGGTGCGCTTGCTGCAGCCGAGCGTGGCCGACGAGATCCTCCTGCTGGTCAACGTCGGCGTCGATCCGCTGCGCCATCACCGCGACCTGAACATCCTCATGACCACCGAGCGCACCGACTCGCTGAGCTACGCCGGGGTGCGCGAAAACCTGGTGCTGACCGTCGACCAGGTCACCCTCAACAGCTGGAACGAGGTGCTGGTCCAGCGCTTCGAGGGCGAACACGCCCTGATGCGCTGCCTGCGCGACTTCCTCAACAGCCTCGGCCAGCGCAGCCATCGCCCGCGGCTGCGGGTGCGCTGCTTCTGCCATAACCGCGCCCAGGCGATCGCGCAACGGGTCGAAGCGCTGTTCGACACCGCCCAGTTGCTGCTCGACCAGGGCCTGAACCACCGCTACCTGGTGCAGATCGCCCAGCACACCCACGCCCTCGAGCTGTTGCCTGGCCATGTGACCCTGGCGACGCTGACCGGGCATGACCAACTGCTCGACTACCTGGGCGAGGAGCGCGGCGCCTACAGCCCGCTGCACCTGGATGGCAACGCCCTGCAGGACCACGACCTGCCGTGGGTCATCGAGCAGGGCCAGGCGCAGTGCATCCAGGTGTTCTACCGCCTGTTCGAGGGGTGGGCCGAGCTGTATGTGCTGGATGAATTCAATGCGCTGTGGCAGCAGCGCCTGCCGCTGGACGAGGAAAGCCACCTGCTGTTGCCGCTGCAACGCTTCCTGCGCTCGGTGGTGATGCGCCACGATGCGCGGCTGCCACTGGACAACCTGCAGCAGGCGTCGCTGGAGATTTTCTACTATCAGCTGCTGCCCTCCGCTGCCGGCAAGGTGCGCAGCCTGGAACCACGCCCGGCGCCGCTCGACAGCAGCGCCCAGCCCTACTACGAGGTGCAGGCGATCATCCAGGCGGGGGTCGGCGAGGCGGTGCACATCACGTTGTATTGCGACCAGCAGGAGTTTTCCGAACTGGACCATGGTGATCAGCTGTATGCCGTGGTGGCGCGGCAGATTCTTGGCCAGCGGCGCAGTGCCGGCAGCTACCGCTGCTACATCACTGACCTCGACCTGTCGGAGCTGCTGGCCGACGAGCAGGGCTCGACCTGCCTGTACCTGCGTTACAAGCGCGAGCTTGAGCAGGCATTGAATGATGGGCTGGAGCAGTTGCAGGCGTCGCTGCAGCCCTGAGACTGCCTAGGGCTGCCTGGCAGCCCCAGAATCTCGGACTCAGAGATCGAAATCGCCCGCGGCTTCTGGCTGGTACTCGACCGCCAGCAACTTCAACTTCAGGGTCTTGCCCGCCGGCGCTGGCCAGTCGATCTGGTCGCCTACCGACAACCCCAGCAACGCACAACCGATCGGCGCCAGAATCGACACGTTGCCCTCAGGCCCGGCATCCTTCGGGTACACCAGGGTCAGGTGATAGTCCTTGCCACTGGCTTCCTCGCGGCAGTGCACGCGCGAGTTCATGGTCACCACGCCGGCCGGGACCTCCTCGTGGCCCACGACCTTTTCGGCGCGGTCCAGCTCGGCCTGCAGGGCGAGCACACCCGGCGCGCTTTCATCGAGGCCTTCGAGCAGGCGCTCGAGACGCTGCACGTCCAATCGGGTGAGGATGAGGGAAGGTTTGCTGCTCATGATCCAGTCAGACTCCGTGTTCAACAGGCAATTTGTTAGGCGCAGATAAAGCAAAACCCCGCCCAAGGGCGGGGTTTTGAATGCTTTCGGCAGCGCCGACGCAGAGCCCGACAGTACCACAGCGGGGTAAATACTCAAGCCCGTGCGCGCAGTGCCTCGGCTTCGCGGCAGATCTGCCGGCGGCGCTCGTCGTCGGCCGAGCGCCACTCGCGGATATGCTCGACGTGGCGCTGGCAGCCGGTGCAGACGCGCTGCTCGTCAAGGCGGCAAACGCTGATGCACGGTGACTTCACCGCAGGGCTGACATTGCTGTAGAGCGGCTTGGGCGGCCGCGGCTGCTCGCTCATCTCAGATCTCGTCGAAGTCCAGCTTCTCGCCGGCACGTTCCCAGACGATGCGCTCGAGCATCTCGCCGAGCAGCTCGTCGGTCTTCTCGCAGGTCCACTTGCGGCTCTCTTCGTCGTAGTCGAAGTGGAACCCACCGGACTTGTCTGCCAGCCACAGCTGGCGCAGCGGCTCCTGGCGACTGAAGATCAGCTGGCTGCCGTTGTCGAACTTGATGGTCAGCACGCCGGCGGAGTTTTCCATGTCCAGGTCCAGGTCGGTTTCATCGAACAGGTCTTCCAGGGCCTGTTGGGTTGCGTCGACCAGGTCGTGGAAACGCGCTTCAGTCAAACTCATTGCAGGAACCTCGAAATTGGCTGCATCAGGCAAGCGGGGGAAGATACGGACGCTTGGCCCTGAATGCAAAGGATAACCCGATCGAGGGACCGGTAGCGCGCCGCCAGGCGGACCGGCCCTTGCATAGGCAATCAGGCAGGCGCTCGGTATACTCGGGCGCAATACTGCATATTTCAAGGATTTCGCCAATGAAGCGCCTGATTTCCTCCCTCGCGGCGCTGGTCGCGGTTGCCTGCCTCGTTTCGGCCTGCGGTCAGAAGGGCCCCCTGTACCTGCCTGAAGACGGCAAGGACGGCAAGGCCAACAAATCGCACCAGCACCAGCACGCTCAGCCCTCGCCGCAGCAAGCGCCGCAGCCAGAGCAAGATCCCGAGCAGCCCGCGCAGTAAGGAAACCAGATGAACGCTTTCAACTACCGCGACGGCCAGCTGTTCGCGGAAGGCGTGGCCCTGTCGGCCATCGCCGAACGGTTCGGCACGCCGACCTACGTCTACTCGCGCGCCCACATCGAGGCGCAATACCGCAGCTACACCGATGCCCTGCAAGGCGTCGAGCACCTGGTGTGCTTCGCGGTCAAGGCCAACTCCAACCTCGGCGTGCTGAACCTGCTGGCGCGCCTCGGCGCCGGCTTCGACATCGTCTCCGGCGGTGAGCTGGAGCGCGTGCTGGCCGCTGGCGGGCGCGCCGACCGCGTGGTGTTCTCCGGCGTCGGCAAGACCCGTGAAGACATGCGCCGCGCCCTCGAAGTGGGCGTGCACTGCTTCAACGTCGAATCGACCGACGAGCTGGAGCGCCTGCAGGTCGTTGCCGCCGAGCTGGGCAAGGTCGCCCCGGTCTCGCTGCGGGTCAACCCGGACGTCGACGCCGGTACCCACCCGTACATCTCCACCGGCCTCAAGGAAAACAAGTTCGGCATCGCCATCGCCGATGCCGAAGAAGTCTACGTGCGCGCGGCGCAGCTGCCGAACCTGGAAGTGGTCGGCGTCGACTGCCACATCGGCTCGCAGCTGACCACCCTGGAACCCTTCCTCGATGCCCTCGACCGCCTGCTGGCGCTGATCGACCGCCTCGGCGAATGCGGCATCCTGCTGCGCCACCTGGACCTGGGCGGCGGCGTCGGCGTGCGCTATCGCGACGAACAGCCACCGCTGGCCGGCGAGTACGTCAAGGCCATCCGCGAGCGCGTCGGCAACCGTGACCTGGCCCTGGTGTTCGAGCCCGGCCGCTACATCGTGGCCAACGCCGGCGTCCTGCTGACCCGCGTGGAATACCTCAAGCACACCGAACACAAGGACTTCGCCATCGTCGATGCGGCGATGAACGACCTGATCCGCCCGGCCCTGTACCAGGCCTGGATGGGCGTCAGCGCCGTGCAGCCGCGCGGCGGCGAAGGCCGTGCCTACGACCTGGTCGGGCCGATCTGCGAAACCGGCGACTTCCTCGCCAAGGACCGCGTACTCGACCTCGCCGAGGGTGACCTGCTGGCCGTCGAGTCGGCGGGCGCCTATGGTTTCGTCATGAGCTCGAACTACAACACCCGTGGCCGCTGTGCCGAGGTGCTGGTCGACGGTGACCAGGCCTTCGAGGTGCGTCGCCGCGAGACCATCGCTGAACTGTTCGCCGGCGAAAGCCTGCTGCCGGAGTGAACCCATGCTGCTGCGTTTTACCAAGATGCACGGCCTGGGCAACGACTTCATGGTCCTCGACCTGGTCAGCCAGCACGCGCACATCCAGCCCAAGCACGCCAAGCAATGGGGTGACCGGCACACCGGCATCGGTTTCGACCAGCTGCTGATCGTCGAGGCGCCGAACAACCCGGACGTCGACTTCCGCTACCGGATCTTCAACGCCGACGGTTCCGAGGTCGAGCAGTGCGGCAACGGTGCGCGCTGCTTCGCGCGCTTCGTGCTGGACAAGCGCCTGACCGCGAAAAAGCTGATCCGCGTCGAGACCAAGAGCGGCATCATCGAACTGGACGTGCGTAACGACGGGCAGATCTGTGTCGACATGGGCCCGCCGCGGCTGAACCCGGTCGATATCCCGTTCCAGGCGCCTGAGCAGGCCCTGAGCTACGCCCTGGACATCGACGGCCAGAGCTACCCGATCGCCGCCGTATCCATGGGCAACCCGCACTCTGTACTGCGCGTCGATGACATCCTCAGCGCGCCGGTGCACGCGTTGGGGCCGAAGATCGAAAACCACCCGCGCTTCCCGCAGCGGGTCAACGCCGGCTTCATCCAGGTCATCGATCGCCACCGCGCCAACCTGCGGGTGTGGGAACGTGGCGCCGGTGAAACCCAGGCTTGCGGCACCGGCGCCTGCGCCGCGGCCGTAGCCGCCATCAGCCAGGGGTGGATGGATTCGCCCGTGTCCCTCGACCTGCCGGGCGGCCGCCTGAGCATCGAGTGGGCTGGCCCCGGCCAACCGGTGTTGATGACCGGCCCGGCCGTGCGTGTCTACGAAGGACAGGTTCGTCTCTAACCGAGTAACCGCCATGACCGATCAGCCACAGGTTGCACCCGAACAGACCACCGACCTCGATGCCGAGGCGGTGGTTGCCTACCTGCGTGCCCACCCGGCGTTCTTTGCCGAGCACGACGAGCTGCTGCTCGAGCAGCGCATCCCCCACCAGCGTGGCGACAGCGTGTCGCTGGTGGAGCGCCAGCTCAAGCTGCTGCGCGACCGCAACATCGAGATGCGCCATCGGCTGTCGCAACTGATGGACGTGGCCCGGGACAACGACCGGCTGTTCGACAAGACCCGTCGGCTGATCCTCGACCTGCTCGATGCGAGCAGCCTGGAAGACGTGGTGATGGCCGTCGAAGACAGCCTGCGCCAGGAATTCCAGGTGCCCTTCGTCAGCCTTATCCTGTTTGGCGAAAACCCCATGCCGGTCGGCCGCTGGGTCAGCAACGCCGAAGCCCAACAGGCCATCGGCGCGCTGCTCGGCACTGGCAAGACGGTCAGTGGCAATTTGCGCGAGCACGAACTGGCCTTCCTGTTTGGCGAGGCGCAAAGCAAGGAAGTCGGCTCCAGCGCCGTGGCCACCCTCGAGTACCAGGGTGTGCATGGCGTGCTGGCGATCGGCAGCCGCGATCCACAGCATTACAAGAGCACGGTCGGCACGCTATTTCTCAGCTACATCGCCGAAGTGCTCGGGCGCACCGTCCCGCGCCTGACCCAGACCCTGCGCCCGGTGCGCTGATGGAGCGCCAACTGGAGGCTTATTGCGCACACCTGCGCAACGAGCGCCAGGTATCGGTGCACACCCAGCAGGCCTATCGCCGCGACCTGGCCAAGGTCCTCGACTACTGCAACAGCCAAGGCATCGCCAGCTGGCGCGACCTGCATATCCAGCAGCTGCGCCAGCTGGTCGCGCGCCAGCACCATCACGGCCAGTCGGCGCCGAGCCTGGCCCGGCTGCTGTCGGCGGTGCGCGGCCTGTACCGCTACCTCAACCGCGAAGGCCTGTGCGAGCACGACCCGGCCAACGGCCTGGCGCCGCCCAAGGGCGAACGCCGCCTGCCCAAGGTGCTGGACACCGACCGTGCCCTGCAGCTGCTCGAAGGCGGCGTCGACGACGACTTCATTGCCCGCCGTGATCAGGCCATCCTCGAGCTGTTCTATTCGTCGGGCCTGCGCCTGTCGGAGCTGGCCAACCTCGACCTCGAGCACCTCGACCTGGCCGCCGGCCTGATCCAGGTCCTTGGCAAAGGCAGCAAGAGCCGCGTATTGCCAGTCGGCCGCAAGGCCCGCGAGGCACTGCAGGAGTGGCTCAAGCTGCGCGGCATCAGTGCCCCACGGGACAACGCGGTGTTTCTCAGCCGCCAGGGCCGGCGCCTCGGTCAACGGGCCATCCAGTTACGCGTGAAGGCCGCCGGCGAGCGCGAGCTCGGCCAGCACCTGCACCCGCACATGCTTCGCCATTCCTTCGCCAGCCACCTGCTGGAATCGTCCCAGGACCTGCGCGCGGTGCAAGAGATGCTCGGCCACGCCGACATCAGCACCACGCAGATCTACACCCACCTGGACTTCCAGCACCTGGCCGCGGTGTACGACAGCGCCCACCCCCGGGCCAAACGCAGCAAAGGCACAGACTCATGAGCATCAAGCTGATCACCTTCGACCTGGACGACACCTTGTGGGACACCGCGCCGGTGATCCTCAGCGCCGAGACCGTCCTGCGCGACTGGCTCGAGGCCAACGCGCCGCGCCTGGGCGGGGTGCCGGTCGAGCACCTGTTCGCCATCCGCGAACGCCTGGTGCAGGCCGAGCCGGGCCTCAAGCACCGCATCAGCGCCCTGCGCCGGCGCGTGCTGTTCCACGCCCTGGCCGAGGTCGGCTACAGCGAGCAGCAGGCCCAGGCGCTGGCCAATGAAGGCTTCGAGGTGTTTCTCCACGCGCGGCACCAGGTCGAGGTATTCCCCGAGGTGCAGCCGGTGCTGGAGATCCTGCGCCACCGCTACACCCTCGGCGTGGTCACCAATGGCAATGCCGACGTCAGCCGCATCGGCCTGGCCGACTACTTCAAGTTCGCCTTGTGTGCCGAGGACCTGGGGATCGGCAAGCCGGACCCGGCACCGTTCCTCGAGGCGCTGAAACGCGGTGAGGCCGACGCCGCTGCCGCCGTGCACATCGGCGATCACCCTGGCGACGACATCGCCGGGGCCCAGCGCGCCGGTTTGCGCGCGGTGTGGTTCAACCCGCAGGGCAAGCCCTGGACCGGCGAGCACGCGCCGGATGCAGAGATCCAGCGGCTGTCACAGCTGCCCGAGGTGCTCGCCCGCTGGCGCTGACGCCAGCGACCGCTGCCCGCGTGCCTTGCCAAGGCATGGCCCACAAAAAAGCCCGCAGCGACGGCGGGCTCTTTTGCAATCAACCACTCAGATAGGGCGGCTGCCGTACTTGTTGTCCGGCTTCTTGGGCGGATCGGCGACCACATTGGCCTCCACTTCCTGCACCTTGCCACCGCGCGACAGGAACTCGTCCATCGCCTTGGCCAGCGCATCACGCTCTTTCTGCTTGGCTTCCATGCTCGGCATCTCGTCTACCGAGACAGCCGCCTTGGACTTGCCCTTGGCAACCGGTGCCGGGCTATCGTCGCCAGCGTCTTCGGCGCTGTCGTCAGCCGCAGCCTCGAGGCCCTCATCAGCCTCGTCATCGTCGCCTACTTCGAGGTCATCATTTTCCAGATCGTCGTCGCTCATGTTCTACCTCATGACTTGCGAAAAGCAGGTTAGTTATAGACCAGTGCAGCCGTAGACCGGCAGCCACCAGTGAAAATTCAACTGGCCGTGGGTTGGCCACTGCCTTGGGCAGCCGTCGCCTGATGAGCGGCGGCGCCGTTCAAGCCCTACTCCTGGCAGGGCCTGACGAAATCCTTGAGCTTCCCTGCTGGCCATACGCTACTGGCAAGCCTAGCAAAGGGTAGCGGGGTGTGCGGGCTACATCGTGCAACACCCTACGGCGCGCATTCTAGCGTGCTCGCAGAAAAAGCAAAGCTCCATAAACGCCCTGCGCCGTGTAAGTTTTTGCCATGCGTCACGAACGTGAGGGATAAACCGTTTGCTCTACGCGATCGTGCGAAATTCAGGCAAAAAAATGCCCGGCGAACCGGGCAAGTTTTTCCAGCGGGGTGGTTACAGGTTGTAGCCACGCTCGTTGTGTTGAGCCAGGTCGAGGCCGACCGACTCTTCTTCTTCGTTGACCCGCAGGCCCATCACCACGTCCAGCACCTTGAGGATCACGTAGGTGACGATGGCGGTGTAGACCACGGTGAAGATCACGCCTTTGGCCTGGATCCAGAACTGTGCAGCGATGTCGGTGACTTCACCGAAGCCGCCCAGCGCAGGGGCTGCGAAGATGCCGGTGAGCAAGGCACCGATGATGCCGCCGATCCCGTGTACGCCGAAGGCGTCCAGCGAGTCGTCATAGCCCAGCTTGCGCTTGAGGCTGGTGGCGCAGAAGTAGCAGATCACGCCCGAGGCCAGGCCGATCACCAGGGCGCCCATCGGGCCCACGGTGCCAGCGGCCGGGGTAATTGCCACCAGGCCGGCAACCACACCCGAGGCGATGCCCAGTGCGCTGGGTTTGCCGTGGAAGATCCACTCGGCGAACATCCAGCCCAGCGCCGCAGCGGCGGTGGCGATCTGGGTGACCAGCATGGCCATGCCGGCAGTGCCGTTGGCGGCAGCGGCGGAGCCGGCGTTGAAGCCGAACCAGCCGATCCACAGCATCGCGGCGCCCATCAGGGTGTAGCCGAGGTTGTGCGGGGCCATCGGGGTGGTCGGGTAGCCTTTGCGCTTGCCCAGCACCAGGCAGCAGACCAGGCCCGCGATACCGGCGTTGATGTGCACCACGGTGCCGCCAGCGAAGTCCAGTACGCCCCAATCCCACATCAGCGCGCCGTCACCGCTCCAGACCATGTGCGCGATCGGCGCATAGACCAGGGTGAACCAGACGGTCATGAAGATCAGCATCGCCGAGAACTTCATCCGCTCGGCGAAGGCACCGACGATCAGCGCCGGGGTAATGATCGCGAAGGTCATCTGGAAGGTGATGAACACTGCTTCCGGGAAGTTTGCGGTCAGGCTGTCAGGCGTGACGCCATTGAGGAAGGCCTTGGAGAAGCCGCCCACGAAGGAACTGAAGTTGAGAACGCCCTTTTCCATACCGGTGGTATCGAACGCCAGGCTGTAGCCGTAGACCATCCACAGGATGCTCATCAGGCCAGTAATGGCAAAGCACTGCATCATCACCGACAACACGTTCTTCGAGCGGACCATGCCGCCGTAGAACAGGGCCAGGCCCGGGATGGTCATGAACAGTACCAACGCCGTCGCAGTGAGCATCCAGGCGGTGTCGCCGGAGTTCAGTGTAGGGACAGCTTCCTCGGCCAGGGCGAGGCCTGGCATTGCGAGGGACAATAGGGCTCCTAGCCCTGCGATCTGACGCAGAGTCATGTTGTTTTCTCCTGGGGCGTTGGGTTTGGTGAGGCTTGGGGCGTTGCTTAGATCGCGTCGGTATCGGTTTCGCCGGTACGGATGCGGATCGCCTGCTCCAGATTGACTACGAAAATCTTGCCGTCACCGATCTTGCCGGTGTTGGCGGCCTTGGTGATGGCCTCGATTACCCGGTCCAGATCCTTGTCGTCGATGGCGACGTCGATCTTCACTTTAGGCAGGAAGTCGACCACGTATTCCGCACCGCGATACAGCTCGGTGTGGCCCTTCTGCCGGCCGAAGCCTTTGACTTCGGTAACGGTGATGCCCTGCACGCCGATTTCCGACAGCGACTCGCGCACGTCGTCCAGCTTGAACGGCTTGATGATGGCAGTGACTAGCTTCATGAAACTCTCTCCCGATTTGGTGGACTTGCCCCAGGAAAACAAACCCGTCTCAAGTCTAAGCGCAGTGCCCGGCTTTGTAACGCATCGTTGGCACCCTCATCGAAGCCGATGACTGCCTCGACGGCAACCAACAGCCTGGCGGCGACGCCTGCGCACTGCCTGGTCACAAGGAACTGCATCAGTGCATGGCTCGCAATGGTCTTTGCAGAAACCTTGCCAGGTCGCGCAAACCGCCAGAAAACAACTGGTTGCGCGAATTACAGGGGATTGGCCAGTCGCCACTAGGGAAAACATGCACAACTTTGGTGCGCGCGCTTCAGGGGCACTGCGCAAAAAGTGTGCAAGCCTGGGGCGAAAAGGTGGCGTGCTACACTGGCGCTCTTTTATCGATCAAGCGGACAGCCCACCATGCTCGCGCCCAAAGCCCTCCTCGACGCCCTCAGCGACCAGGCCTCGCGCCTGTTCAGCGGCGACACCGCGCAGCCGCGCGCCGAACTCGAAAGCCAGTTCAAGATGCTCATGCAGAGCGCCTTCAGCAAACTCGACCTGGTCAGCCGGGAAGAATTCGACAGCCAGATGGTCGTCCTGGCGCGCACCCGCGCCCGCCTCGAAGCGCTGGAGAAGCAAGTCGCCGAGCTGGATGCTCGGATGGCACCCGTGGCTGCAAAGCCAGCAGCGACAGATCCGCAGGAAGACACCACGACGGCCTGACCTAGGCGGGAAGTGCGGGAGAGAGTTGCTGCCACCGGCACACTGGGAAACACTTTTTATCCCTCAATTATCTTGTTAGGTATAAATTATACCTAGAGAGATAATTGAGGATAATTCGATGAGCCCTTCCCGCCCAATCTTCAAACGAGGCCAATTGGCCAAGGCACTTGCCGATGACCTGGCTGGCGAATCGCTCATCGACTACAGCTCGGGGATGTTTCTCGCAGCCCCACGCCGCACCGGTAAGAGCACCTTCCTCAACAATGACCTGATCCCCGAATGTAGCAGTCGGGGTTGGCTGCCAGTCTATGTCGATCTCTGGGCAGATCGCGGGGCCAACCCCGCCGCCCTGATCAGCACCGCCATCGGCACCGCGCTTGGCCAGTATCAAAGCGGGTTCGAGAAGGCTGCGAAGAAAGCCGGTATCGACAAGATCAACCTGCTGCGGACGCTGAGTTGGGATTTCAGCAAACCACACCTTCCCGAAGGCACCACGCTGGCTCAGGCGCTGGACGTGCTACACGCGGTGGCTGGCAAGATGATCGTGCTGGTGGTTGATGAGGCCCAGCATGCCCTCAATAGCGACAGCGGCACCAACGCCATGTTCTCGCTCAAGGCAGCCCGCGATCAGCTCAACCGAGGCGATCGCCCGGATGGACTGCGCCTTGTCTTCACCGGCTCGAGCCGAGATAAACTGGCCAACCTGGTACTCAAGAGCAAACAGCCTTTCTACGGTGCGACCATTACCCCTTTCCCCCTGCTGGGCGATGACTTCGTTGCGTTCATGACAGGTGTGTGGAACCAGCGCCTGGCGGCTACCAACCAATTCAAGGCCGAGGATCTGGCATACGCATTCGACCTCGTCGGCAGACGCCCGGAGATGCTCGCAACGCTGCTCGCGGAGGTCAGCTTGGGCTTGGGCGAAGCCGGCAATCTCGGCGAGTTGCTGCGCACCGGCGCGCTAAATCACCAGGCTGGCGTGTGGTGCGATTACGAGAGCGCCTTCAACGACCTCTCCCCCTTGCAGCAGGCGGTGCTGGAGGTGATGGCGCGACGTGTTATCGACCAGCAGGCTTTTGCGCCTTTCAGTGAGCAGACCTTCGCCCAGGTTAACCGGCAGTTAGAGCTCGCACAGCAAGAGCCGAACGCAACCGCGCCCAATGTGCAGAAAGCGCTGGACGTGCTCCGCGAGCAGGAGCTGGTATGGAAGGCCAACCGGGGTGAGTACGCGCTGGAGGACTCCGCCATGGCCAAGTGGCTGACCAGAACATAGGCCCTGCAATCCTCGGCAAAACCTCGACTCACTCTTTCCAGTCGCCCAAACCGCACCCCGCTACGCTTTGAAAGCCGCAGGACGCGGCCCCTCTCAGCGACCACGGAGTGTCCATGTCCCTTGCCCTTGTCCACAGCCGCGCCCAGGTCGGGGTGCAGGCGCCGGCGGTCAGCGTCGAAACCCATCTGGCCAACGGCCTGCCCAGCCTGACCCTGGTGGGGTTGCCAGAAGCCACGGTGAAAGAAAGCAAGGACCGGGTGCGCAGCGCCATCGTCAACTCCAACCTCAAGTACCCAGCCCGACGGATCACCCAGAACCTCGCCCCGGCCGACCTGCCCAAGGATGGCGGGCGCTACGACCTGGCCATTGCGCTGGGCATTCTCGCCGCCGATGGCCAAGTGCCGGCGCCGCCCTTGAACGACATCGAATGCCTCGGCGAACTGGCGCTGTCGGGCGCCGTGCGTGCGGTGCAGGGCGTGTTGCCGGCGGCCCTGGCGGCGCGCGATGCCGGCCGGGCACTGGTGGTGCCGCGCGACAACGCCGAGGAGGCGAGCCTGGCCAGCGGGCTGGTGGTGTATGCGATCGGGCATCTGCTGGAGCTGGTCGCGCATCTCACGGGGCAGGTGCCCTTGTCGCCCTACGCGGCCAATGGGCTGGTGCTGCAGAGCAGGCCCTACCCCGACTTGAGCGAGGTGCAGGGGCAGGTGGCGGCGAAACGGGCGCTGCTGGTGGCGGCGGCCGGGGCGCACAATCTGCTTTTCACCGGCCCTCCGGGCACCGGCAAGACCTTGCTCGCCAGCCGCCTGCCGGGGCTGCTGCCGCCGCTGGATGAGCACGAAGCGCTGGAAGTGGCGGCGATCCAGTCGGTCAGCGGGCGTACGCCCTTGAGCAGCTGGCCACAGCGGCCATTCAGGCACCCTCACCACTCCGCTTCAGGGCCGGCGCTGGTGGGGGGTGGCAGCCGCCCGCAGCCGGGTGAGATCACCCTCGCCCACCATGGCGTGCTGTTTCTCGATGAGCTGCCCGAGTTTGAACGACGGGTGCTCGAGGTGCTGCGCGAACCGCTGGAAAGCGGCGAGATCGTGGTGGCGCGGGCCAAGGACAAGGTGCGCTTCCCGGCGCGCTTTCAACTGGTCGCGGCCATGAACCCCTGCCCTTGCGGCTACCTGGGCGATCCCAGCGGGCGCTGTCGCTGCAGCACCGAGCTGATCCAGCGCTACCGCAACAAGCTGTCCGGGCCGCTGCTCGACCGCATCGATCTGCACCTGACCGTGGCGCGCGAAAGCACCGTGCTGACCTGTGAGCCCAGTGGCGAGTCCAGCGCCAGCGTGGCCAAGGTCGTAGCCGAGGCGCGCGAGCGCCAGCAACGCCGGCAGGGCTGTGCCAATGCCTTTCTCGACCTGAAGGGGCTGCGCCGCCATTGCCTGCTGAGCGCAGAGGACCAGCGTTGGCTGGAGAGCGCCTGCGAACGCCTGAGCTTGTCGCTGCGCGCAGCGCACCGGCTGCTCAAGGTGGCGCGGACCCTGGCCGACCTCGAGCAGGCCGAGGTGATCGGCCGCCAGCACCTTGCCGAGGCGCTGCAGTACCGGCCTGGCAGTTGAGCGAGGCTGCGTTCAGCGAGGCAGCTTCACCACCCACGGTCCAGGGCCGGTGAGCGCCAGGCCACCGTACAGGACCAGGAACAGCCAGGCGAACTGGCCCTGTTCCAGGCTCCACGCCGGGTGCACCACCACCAGCGCCACCAGCAGCACGCCGAGCACCGGCAGGCACGCCAGGCGGGCGCCGATGCCGAGGATCAGCAGCAGCGGGCAGAACACTTCGGCGAACACCGCAAGCCCCAGGGTCAGGCTTGCGCCCAGGCCAAACGGGTCTTCGATGCGTTGCAGCTCGCCGCTCCAGTCGAGAAGTTTCGGCAGGCCGTGGATCACCAGCAGGAGGACTGCGGCGGCGACTCGCATAAACAGCAAACCGGCCGCGGGGAGCCAGGGCGAATGGAGCAACGGGAGATTTGGCAGGCGGGCCATGGGGAGCGTCTCGGCAAGTCGATCAACTGCCGACTTTGCCGTGGCTGGCCAAGGATTGCTTGAGCGGATGTGCTCACCTGGGCCGGGACCGGGGCTGTGCAGAACCCCGATAAAACTCGCCGGGGACGGCTGTGGAAGGTGGCGAAACGCCATTCAGGTAGAGACGTAGTCGTGCGATATATCTGAAATAATTGGCAACATTTGCAGGATAATTTTAGTTGTACGATATCCTACCAACTGTGTTCGACTGCGCCGGCTCTCACTACAAAAATAACGGAGACACCATCGATGACGAGCATTCCTTCGGTTGAGGGCAAAGCTGCCACGCCCTCGCAAAGTCGCCTTTCCCGGGTAGTCAAACTGCTCGGGCCGGGCATCATTGCCGTGCTGTCCTGGCTCGGTGCAGGTGATCTGATCACTTCATCGGTGGCCGGCGCCAACTACGGCTACGCCATGATGTGGGTGCTGGCCGTTTCGCTGCTGCTGCGCTATCTGATCGTCAACATCATCGCCCGTTTCCAGCTGTGCAATAACCAGGGGATGACCATCCTCCAGGGTTACGCGCAACTGCACCCGGTGTTTGCCTGGTTCATGCTGGGCTACGCGCTGATCATGGGCCACCTGATGAACGCCTACATGATCAAGGGCGCTGGCGAATCCCTGGCCATGCTGCTGCGCATCGACTACCCGCTGCTGTGTTCGATGGCCGTGGTCCTGGCCGTGTGGATGCTGGTCGGGCGCAATATCTACTCGATGATCGAAGGGGTGATGAAAGCCCTGCTGGCGATCATGACCCTGGCCTTCCTGGCCCTTGCGGTGATGTCTGGCCCGGACGTGGTCGGCATCGTCAAAGGCACCATCGGCTTCAGCATCCCAGCGGACGAAGGCGTGCACGGGGCCATGCTGGTGGCGGTGTCGGTGATCGGCGCAGTGGCCGGTTCGGTGGCCAACTTCGTGCACCCGTATGTCATGCGCCAGAAAGGCTGGGTCGGCCCGCAGCACAAGCGCGTGCAGCGCAATGACCTGCTGTTTGCAGTGTTCGTCGGCATCGTCATCAACCTGGCGATCTGGATTGTCGGCGCCGAAATCCTGCGGCCGAACGGCATCGAAGTGAACACCCTGGCCGACCTCGGCAAGGCGCTGGAAATGTTCTTCGGCCCGATTGGCTGGTACGTGTTCTTCATCGGCGTATTCGCGACCCTGTTCGCGAGCATCTCGGGCAAGACCACGGCCTTCCCGATGCTGATCACCGATGCACTGCAGCATGTGCAACCCAAGCGTCGCGAGCGCTACGGCAAGGAGTTCCACAAGGACCCGGCACACCGTTGGTTCATGCTGTTCATCCTGGTGACGCCGCTGGTCTGGTCGATCCCGGGCATGCCTGATTTCGTCACCCTGACCATTGGTGTCAGCGCGCTGAACATCATTGGTCTGCCGGTGATCTCGCTGGGCCTGTTGATCATGTCCAACCAGAAGTCGCTGCTGAGCAAAGAGTACCGCAACAACCTGTTCGAGAACGTCGCGCTGGCCTTCGCCACCGGCCTGGCGCTGTGGGTAGCGTTCCAGCTGGGCGTCGACCTGTTTAGCTGAGTCATCGTACAACGCTGTATTGGGGCCGCGCTGCGGCCCCTTTTCCGTGGCAACGTTGCCCCTCAGGGCACTCGATGGGGCTGTCGGCTAGCGCCGACGCAACGCCAACCCGATCGCCTCGAGCAACGCCTCCTCACTGAACGGCTTGCGCAGACACGCCACCGCCCCTTCGCGCATCGACTGCACCAGCCCATCGTCATTCCAGTGCGCCGACATGCAGATCACCGGCAAGCCCCACCCCAGCAGCGCCAGCTCGCGCTGGATCTCCAGGCCACCGAGCCCCGGCATCTTCAGGTCAAGCAGGGCACACCCCGCCTCACGCGCCTCATCCGACGCCAGAAACTCCCCACCGGAGGCAAACAGGAACGTGCCGAAGCCCGCCGAGCGCAGCAGGTTGGCCAGGCTTTTGCGCACCGACGCATCATCATCGACGATGCACACCGATGCCCTGTCGCCTGCGCCCACGCCATTCATGCGGCGCCCTGGCCCTCGGCGCGGCTGTCGATGACGTTGTGCATCGACACCAGGTCGACCAGCGAGCGCGACTGCATCTTGTTCATGATGTTCTTCTTGTGCACCTTGGTGGTCACTTCGCTGGTACCGATTTCTTTGGCGATCTGCTTGTGCGACAGGCCGCTGACCACCAGCGAAAACACCTGCCGCTCACGGGTGGTCAGGCGCCCGTACTTGTCCTTGACCTGGCGCGCATGCTGCCAGGCACGGCCCGCACTCACCGCACGGGCACGCACGGTGTCGAGCAGGTCGAGCAGCTGCTGCTCGTCGAACGGCTTGGTCAGCACCTCGATGGCGCCGGCGCGCATGGCCTGCACGGTCATCGGAATGGTCCCATAGCCGGTCATGAACACCACCGGCCAGGGCAGGTCGAGCTTGCCGAGCAGGTCCTGCAACTCAAGGCCGGTAGCCGCCGGCAGGTTGATGTCGAGCAACAGGCAGGCGTAGGGCGTGTCCCACTGGGTCTGCAGCAGCTCTTCGGCCGAGGCGTACAGGCGATGGGCGATGCCTTGCGCGCGGAACAACCGGCCCAGGGCGTTGCGCACCGACGGGTCGTCGTCGACCACCAGCACCGGCACCGACGCGCCATCCTCGCCCGGCGCCAGCGCCTCGGCATCGAGTTTGAACGCCTCGGTGTGGGTGTTTGCGAACGAGGCCTGCTCGCCCGCAGGATCGGTCGCCAGCCGATAGCCGCGGCGCGCGACGGTCTGGATCAGGCGCTTGTCGCCGAGCATCTTGCGCAGCAGCGAGACCTGCACCTGCAGGTTGTTGTCCTCGACCACGGTGCCGGCCCAGACCTGGCTGAACAGCTCGTCCTTGCCGACCACCCGGCCATTGGCGCGGATCAGCATGGCCAGCACTTCGAAGGCGCGGCCACCGAGCGGCAATGGCTTGCCGTCGAGGAAGGCCTCTCGTCGCTCCAGCGACACCAGCGCATTGCCTAATCGGATCATGATCGTCTCGAATCTCACAGGCCATGGCGGTCGCGCAGCCCCGTGCAATCTAGGCCAACGCCCGCGTCCAGACAATTATCCCGAGGGATAGGTTGGCGTTGAGGATACACCCCGGCAGCGCCTGGCAATCGGCCAGGGCCGCCGGCGAAGGGACCATAACGGTCAAAAGCGTTCCCGTTCCTGCCAAGCCGTCCGGGGCGGGGTTTGGCACCAGGGCCGCTGCGTATACTCGCGCTCACACTGCAGGTTGCTGAGGGTTGCGCGATGCTGGACGAACGCCTCGTTCACAGGCCCATCGATAACGATCCGTCGCTGGATGAAGCGTGGCTGAATCGGTGCGATACCGCCTTGCTCGCACAGGAGGGCGACCTCAGCTACTTCCGCTTGTGGGACGCACGTTCAAGCAAGGCCTGGATCGCCGTGCGCGCGCCGGTCGAATCGCCGGCCGCCTGCCAGCGCCTGGAGCGCGACTACCGGATCCGCCTGGAGCCGGAATGGGCGGTGCTGCCGGCGGCCTTCGTGCGCTCGGCGGAAGGCCCGCTGCTGGTGTACCCGGCGGGCGAGTCGATCGCCGAGGTGATCGCCCACGGTCGGCCGACCCTGCGCGTGTTCCTGCAGATTGCCGTGCATGCGGCCACGGCGCTGAGCCTGGCGCATGCGGCGAATGTGCTGCATGGCGCGTTGCAACCGCAGCACCTGGTGCTGCTCGACGACAACCGGGTCCGCCTCTGCGGCTTTCGCGCCGACACCGCCGAGCTGATCGCCAGCCAGGGCTCGCAAGGGGTCGACTGGCGCTACCTGGCACCCGAGCAGGTCTGCCCGCACGGCGCGAGCAGCGATCGGCGCAGCGACATCTATGCGCTGGCCGCCATCCTCTACCAGATGCTGGTCGGCGAATTGCCGCTTGCGGGGCGCGACAAACTGCACTGGCGCCAGCTGCATGCGGGCGTCCAGCCGAAGCCGGCGAACGAAGTCGACCCCGCGCTGCCCGAGAGCATCAGCCTGATCCTCGCCAAGGCCCTGGCCAAGGAGCCCGACGCCCGCTACCAGAGCGCCCAGGCACTGGCGGTGGACCTTGCCCACTGCCAGCGGCAATGGGCCGCCACGCAGACCCTCGAGGTGTTCCAACTCGGCCGCAGCGACCCGGTGCCACCCGCCCGCGAAGGGTTGTACGGGCGCACCAGCGAGCTGCACAGCATCGCCCGCCTGCTCAAGGCACTGCGCCGCGACAGCGCCCCGCAGTCGCTGTTCATCAGCGGCGCCACCGGCATGGGCAAGTCCAGCCTGGTGCAGGCCGCCTTGCGCGACAACGCCAGCGGCTATTGGGCCTCGGGCAAGTGCAACAGCCTTGAACAGGCGATCCCCTATGCGCCCTGGATCGACATCCTCGGCTCCCTGACCACCCAGTTGCTGGCCAAGAACAGCAGCGACCTGCACGCCATCCGCGACGACATCCAGCAGCGCATCAAAGGCCGCGGGCGGCTGCTCGGCAAGCTCGCCCCGGACCTCAAGCTGATCATCGGGCCGATGGCCGAGTTCCCCGAGAAGCTGTCGCGCCTGGCCCTGGAAAAAGAGCTGCGGGCAATCGTCGACTTCCTCCAGGTGTTCACCGCCCCGGGGCGGCCGCTGGTGATCTTTCTCGACGACCTGCAGTGGGCCGACGACGCCACCCTGCACCTGCTGCGCGAACTGCTCGCGCAGCCGCCGGCCAACCTGTTGCTGATCTTCGCCAGCCGTAGCGACAGCGCGGGCGGCAGCACCCCGTTCGCGGCTGAGCTGAGCCATCCGCCGACCCTGCGCAGCCAGCGCCTCGACCTGCTGCCGCTGCCGGTCAGCGCGGTGGTCGAGCTGATCTGCGCGCGCTACCACGTCAGTCCCGAGGAGGCGCAACAGGTTGCCGAGCTGGTGCATGCCAAAGCCGCCGGCAGCCCGTTTTTCGTCCGGCAGATTCTCAAGGCCATGGTCGAAGACCACCTGTTCAGCTTCGATACCCTGGCCATGCGCTGGACCTGGTCGCTCGAGGCGGTGGCACAGCACCGCTACGCCGACAACGTCGCCGACCTGATGGTGCACCGCCTGGCGCGCCTGCCTGCGGCCCAGCGCGAAGTGCTGCGGATTGCCGGCGCTGCCGCCGGCTGCTTTGACCCAGGCGTGCTGCGCCGGCTGGTCACGCTGGCCCCCGAGCGCCTCGGCGATCACCTCAAGGCCTTGCTCGAGGCGGGCTTCCTGTCGTCCAGCCAGCAGCAACTGCGCTTCTCGCATGACCGCGTGCAGGAGGCCGCCTACCTGCTCACCGCCACCGATGAGCGGGCGCCGCTGCATGCGCGGATTGCCCGGGCGATGAAACAGACCTGGCGCGCCGAGTTGCCTGATGTGCTGTTCGAGATCGCCAACCAGGTGCAGCGTGCCGACCGCCTGACCTTCGGCGCAGACGAGTGCGAGGCGTTCGTGGTGCTTCTGCAGGAGGCGGCCACCCTCGCCCGCGACGCCGCGTCGTACGACCAGGCCTGCGGGTACTTGCAAGCCGCCGAAGCACTGCTGCACGCCCGCGCCTCACGCCACACCCGCCAGCAGCATGCGTTCGCCCTGGCCTGCATGGCGGCCGAATGCGACATGCTGCTGTCGCGCATGGCCGAGGCCGAACAGCGCATCAGCCAATGCAGCGAGCGGGCCCGCTCGCCGCTCGACCAAGCGACCGCGTGCAAGCTGCGCGCCCGCTTGAAGACCCTGCGCTGCGATTATGACGGCGCCATCGACGACGCCCTCGCGGGCTTGCGCCTGCTCGGCATCGAGCTGGTACGCGGCAGCGCGCCGCAGCAGGTCGAGGCCGAGTACCGCAAGGTGCACGCGCTGATCGAGCAGCAAGGGCGACATTGCCTGGAGGCACTGCCCAAGGCCGACAGCGAAGAAGTGATTGTCGCGGTCGCCCTGCTGGCGACCCTGTCCTCGTCGTTTTTCATCGAGGACGATATCCGCTTCCTGCACCTGGCGAAGATCCTCGAGCTGACCCTCGCCCACGGCGTGGCCCCCGGCAGCACCTACGGCCTGGCCTGGTTCGGGGTGATGGGCGCCGAGCGCCTGGGCGCCTATCACGATGGCCACGCCTACTGCCTGGCGGCGCTCAAGCTGATCGAAAAACATGGCTTCGAGGCCGACCTGACCAGCACTTTGCTGGCCCTGGACCAGGTCAGCGCCTGGACCGCACCCATGGAATTCGCCCGCCGCACCGCGCTCGAAGCGATCGACTCCGGACGCCTCAGCGGCGACCTGGCGATGGCCTGCTACGCCTGCAATCACCTGGTCTCCGACTCGCTGGTGATGGGCCACCACCTGCACACCGTGGCTGAGGAAGTCGAGCGCGGCCTGGCCAGCGTGCGTCAGTACGGCTACCGCGACATCGAGCAGATCCTGCTGGCCCAGGAAGGCTTCGTCAGCGCCCTGAGCGACGGCACCGAAGCCCGCCGCGAGCACTGCGAGACGCTGCTGTACGAGGCCCTGGAAGACCGCGTCAGCTCGCGCACGACGCTGTTCTTCAAGCACCTGTTCGACGGCATGGCGGCGTTCTACCTGGGCGATATCCGCCACGCCGTGCGCGCCCTCGAGCACGCCGGCACCCTGGCCTGGGCGGCACCGGCGCATATCAACCTGGCCGACTACCACCTGTTCCGCGGGCTGACCCTGGGTTGCCCGGAAGCCCCCGGCAGCCTCGAACACAAGCGTGAACAACTGGGCCAGCTGCGTGCGCTGTTCGCGCGCTGGGCGCAGTTCAATCCAATGACCTTCCGCAACAAGCTGCTGCTGATCGAAGGGGTGATCGCCAAGCTCGACGGCGACGGCCTGTCGGCCATTCGTTGCTTCGACCAGGCACAGATCGCCGCCACCGCCGCCGGGTTTATCCATGAGCAGGCCCTGGCCCACGAACAACTGGCCGAAGTGTGCATCCCCAGCGGCCTGATCTCCGGCGCCAACCTGCACCTGCGGATTGCCCGCGACTGTTTCCATATCTGGGGGGCGGCCGGCAAGGTGCGCCAACTGGAGACGCTGCACCCGTTTCTGCGCACCCAACCGATCCAGGAGACCTACCGCTCCCACTCGCAGGCCAGCCTGGACCTCGAGGCCGGCATCGAGGCTGCCCGCGCGCTGTCCGAAGAAGTGCTGCTCGAAGGCCTGATCGAGACCCTGATGGGCCACCTGACCCTGCACTCCGGCGCCGACCACGGCGCGCTGCTGATCGTCAGTGGCGCCGAGTTCCAGATGGCCGCGGCGGCCGCCATCGACGACGGCGGCCTGCACGTGAGCATGGAGGACTGCCAGAAATTCATGACCCAGGCGCCGCTGTCGATCATCAACGCGACCATGCGCACCAAGAAGCCGCTGCTGCTGCACGATGCCCTGTGCGAATGCCCCGAAGCCTTCCGCCAGGACCTCCACGCCCGCGGTGCGCGTTCGGTGCTGTGCCTGCCGCTGGTGATCCGCGGCGTGCTGATCGGCCTGGTCTACCTGGAAAATCGGCTGGTGCCCAACCTGTTCGGCAGCCAGCGCCTGGCGATGCTGGAGATTCTCGCCTCGCAGGCCGCGGTGTCGCTGCAGACGGCCAAGTTCTATACCCGCCTGG
This sequence comes from Pseudomonas reidholzensis, assembly GCF_900536025.1. Taxonomy (GTDB): domain Bacteria; phylum Pseudomonadota; class Gammaproteobacteria; order Pseudomonadales; family Pseudomonadaceae; genus Aquipseudomonas; species Aquipseudomonas reidholzensis. The sequence goes on along the minus strand of NZ_UNOZ01000002.1, from coordinate 285,981 downwards.
CCGAAGACAACCAGACCCGCGCGCAGATGGAAGCCGAGCTGCGCCGCTCGCGGGCGGAGCTGGCGCGCAGTTCGCACCAGCAGGTGATGAACGAGTTGTCCGCCTCGATCGCCCATGAAATCAGCCAGCCGCTGCTGGGCATTGCCTCCAACGCCGCAGCCAGCCTGCGCTGGCTCAAGCGCGACGCGCCGGACCTGGCAGAAGCGATTGGCGGCCTGGAAGACATCCGCGCCGACAGCGAGCGCGCGGCGAGCATCGTCAAGGCGCTGCGCTCGCTGGCCAAGCAGGCGCCACTGCAGGTCAAGCCGATCAACCTGGACGAGCTGGTGCAGGGGGTGCTCCGCCTGACCTCGGCGGATGCGCTCAAGTGCGGGGTCAAGGTTCAGCCGCGGCTCGAGGCGGGAGTCAGCATCAAGGGTGATCCGGTACAGGTGCAGCAGCTGGTGTTCAACCTGATTACCAATGCGCTGGAAGCGCTGGGCGGGTTCCGCGGTGATGGGCTGCTGTGCATTGGCTCGCAGGTGACCCAGGCGGGGGTGGAGATTTCGGTGGACGACAACGGGCCAGGAATCACCGCCGAAGAACGCGAGCGGATTTTCGAGGCGTTCTATACCACCAAGGCCAATGGCCTGGGGATGGGCCTGGCGATCTGCAGTTCAGTGGTGCGGGCGCATGGCGGGAGTTTGCGGGCGCAGGTGTCCGAGCTGGGCGGCTGTCGGATTCTGGTGACCTTGCCGGTGGGAGAGTGGGAGGCGCGTTGATTGCGCCCCCCGCTGCCATCAACGCGAAGTCAGCGCCGAGTAGCTGTTCATCAGGTTGCGGTAGTTGGGGATGCGCTGCGACAGCAGGTTACCCAGCCCTTCGATGTCGTTACGCCAGTCGCGGTGCAGCTCACACGCCACCGAGAACCAGTTCATCATCTGTGCCCCGGCCTGGGTCATGCGCGCCCAGGCGGCCTGCTGCACGGTTTCGTTGAAGGTGCCCGAAGCGTCGGTCACGACAAACACATCGAACCCTTCAGCCAGCGCCGACAGCGTCGGGAACGCCACGCACACGTCAGTCACCACACCGGCAATGATCAGCTGCTTGCGGCCGGTGGCCTTGATCGCCTTGACGAAGTCTTCGTTGTCCCAGGCGTTGATCTGGCCAGGACGGGCGATGTACGGCGCATCCGGGAACATCTCTTTGAGCTCCGGCACCAGCGGGCCGTTCGGGCCTTGCTCGAAGCTGGTGGTGAGGATGGTCGGCAGGCCGAAGAACTTGGCCAGGTCACCCAGGGCCAGCACGTTGTTCTTGAACTCGTTGGGCGAGAAGTCCTGCACCAGCGAGATCAGGCCGGTCTGGTGATCGACCAGCAGTACCACGGCGTCATCTTTGTTCAGGCGTTTGTAATCTGGATTGCTCATGACGGTGACTCCTTGGGTTGGAAAAGTCAGTGGCAACCGCCCTTGTCCGCAGGGACCTATCCCTGCGGATAAAAACGGCTTAAGAAAGGTAGCTCGGTGCTTGCGATCGTGCTGCCAGGCGCCAGGCTTTCGGCGGCTGGCCGACCAAGCGGCTGAATGCGCGGGTGAAGTGCGCCTGGTCGCAGAATCCGCATTCCAGGCTGACATCGGTGATCGGCGCCTCGGTGGCCAGCAGCTGCTTGGCCTTCTCCAGCCGCGCCAGCAGGCGCCAGGCTTGTGGCGACAGGCCGGTATTGATCTTGAACGCCCGCGAGAAGTGGCTGCGGGTCAGGTGGCACAGCGCGGCGATCTCGATGATCGACAGCTCGCTGCGCAGCATCAGTTCCTTGGCCAGGCGTAGGCGCTTGGGGGTCAGGGCACCCGGCGCTAGGGTCTGGGGGGTCATAACGACGCTCCTCTTTCGATGAACAGAGTCTCGCCTTGGCGACATGACAAAGTCCTGAGCCAACCCTTAATAGTTATTAATTCGAGGCAAACCGCTAACGACGACCGGTTCAGGTGCCGTTCCAGCCAAAACAGATGATGATTTTTCTGCGGGTGCTGGCCCCACGGGTTAAACCGTTACCTTAAGATGCCGATCTGGTTAAGGGTCGGGCCTTGTCGAAGGCCGGTATTCAGGGTGGATGGGTATGCAGCGCACAGTCGCAGTGGTTCTTTTCAATGATGTGCTGATGCTCGATGTCACCGGGCCGATGGACGCCTTTGCCCTGGCCAACCGTTTTCTGCCTGAAGACAAACGCTACCGGCTGATCACCGTCGCCGATGGCGAGGGCATCATTCGTAGCTCGAGTGGCTTGCAGGTCGTGGCCGACCTTTGTCTGCATCAACTGCCAGAGGCGATCGACCTGCTGCTGGTGCCGGGTGGCCCTGGGGCCTATGACGTCGCCCTGCCGGGGATCGAGGGCTGGCTGCCGCAGGCGGTGCGCCGTGCCGGGCGCTTCGGAGCGATCTGCACCGGGGTGTTTCTGCTGGCCCGCGCCGGGTTGCTCGGCGGCTATCGCTGCACCACCCACTGGAACTACGTCGAGCGCCTGGCGCGGCAGTTTCCCGAGGTCAACGTCGAAACCGAGCAGATCTACGTGGTCGATCGCAGCCTGATCACCTCGGGCGGGATCACGGCCGGGATCGATCTGGCCTTGGCGGTGGTCGCCGAGGACCATGGCAAGGCACTGGCGCTGGAGGTGGCCAAGGTGTTGCTGGTCGCGCGTCATCGCCAGGGTGGGCAGTTGCCCTACGGGCCATTGCTGGCGGCGGTGCCGCGCGATGGCTCACCGATTGCCCGTGTGCAGGCGTACCTGGTCGACCATATCGACCAGGCGTTCACCGTGCAGAAGATGGCTGAACTGGTGGCGATGAGCAGCCGCAACTTTGCCCGGGCGTTTCAGCGCGAAGTCGGGATTACGCCGCTGCAGTACCTGCAGAACGCGCGGATCGACTACGCGCGAAAGCTGCTCGAGGGCTCTGACCTGCCGTTGAAGGTGGTGGCGGCGCGCAGCGGGTTTGGCAGTGACCGGCATATGCGCAAGGTGTTTTGCGAGCGGATCGGGATGACGCCGAATCAGTATCGTGCACAGTTTGGCGGCGGCTGAAACTCCTGTGCGGCATTGCCGGCCTCTTCGCGGGTAAACCCGCTCCCACAGGGTATCGAGCCGCTTGTTACCTCTGCGCAGCCAGGGTACCGAGCCGCTCCTGAGATCTGCACAAATCCTGTGGGAGCGGGTTTACCCGCGAAGAGGTCACCACCGATTGTCACCCTAGCAGAGACAATGTGTCGCCAAACAAGCAGATTGTCTGCAAGCAGCTTGGCCGTCACAATTCTCGCTTCACTGTAATCAACGCTGCCCCGTAGCAGCTCATGGAGTCCGAGCGATGCCACACGAAGGCAGCCTTCTACAAACCGCCGTCATCTTCCTCCTCGCCGCGGTCATCGCCGTGCCCCTGGCCAAGCGCCTGCAACTGGGCGCAGTGATCGGCTACCTGCTCGCCGGCGTGGCCATCGGCCCGCAAGCGCTGGGCCTGATCCGCGACACCGAAAGCGTCGCGCACATTTCCGAGCTGGGTGTGGTCCTGCTGCTGTTCATCATTGGCCTGGAATTGTCCCCACGGCGCCTCTGGCTGATGCGCAAATCGGTATTCGGCGTGGGCCTGGCCCAGGTCGTGTTGACCGGTGCAGTGATCGGCACCATTGCTATGTTCGTCTTCGGCCAATCGATGCCCGCCGCCGTGGTGCTCGGCCTCGGCCTGGCGCTGTCGTCGACCGCCCTCGGCCTGCAGAGCCTGGCCGAGAGCAAGCAGCTCAATGCCCCACATGGCCGCCTGGCGTTTGCCATTCTGCTGTTCCAGGACATCGCCGCCATCCCGCTGATCGCCCTGGTGCCGCTGCTCGCCGCAACCGGCCCGGACACCGCGCACGGCGACGGCCTGGAGCATGGCCTGAAGGTGTTTGCCAGCATTGCCGTGGTGATCGTCGGCGGCCGCTACCTGCTGCGCCCGGTGTTCCGCATCGTCGCCCGCACCGGCTTGCCGGAAGTGTCTACCGCGACCGCGCTGCTGGTGGTGATCGGCACGGCCTGGCTGATGGAAGAGGCCGGGATTTCCATGGCCCTGGGCGCCTTCCTCGCCGGCTTGCTGCTGGCAGACTCGGAGTACCGGCATGAGCTGGAGTCGCAGATCGAGCCGTTCAAGGGCCTGCTGCTCGGGCTGTTCTTCATGAGTGTCGGGATGGGCGCCAACCTCAGCCTGCTGCTCGAGTCCCCGGCCCTGCTGCTGGGCCTGACCCTGCTGCTGGTGGCGGTCAAGCTGCCGTTGCTGATGCTGGTCGGGCGCCTCGGTGGCGGCCTCAATACCGCCAACGCGCTGCGTCTGGGCGTGGTCCTGGCGGCCGGTGGCGAGTTTGCCTTCGTGGTGTTCAAGCTGGGCAAGGACCAAGGCCTGTTCGACACCTACACCTATGACCTGCTGCTGATGACCATCACCCTGTCGATGGCCGCCACGCCGTTGCTGCTGATCGCCTGCGCGCGCCTGCTGAAGCGCCCGCAGAGCACCCGCGAAGTGCCAGAGCAGTACAAGCAGATCCAGACCGATGCGCCGCGTGTGGTGATCGTCGGCATGGGCCGCATGGGCCAGATCGTCTCGCGCATCCTGCGTGCACAGAAGATCCCGTTCATTGCCCTCGACACCTCGGTGGACGCCATCGAGTTGACCCGCACCTTCGAGCAGGCGCCGGTGTTCTACGGTGACCCGCTGCGCGCCGAAGTGCTGCATGCGGCCAAGGTTGGCGACGCCGAATACCTGGTGATCACCACCGACGACCCGGAGATCACCACCCGCACGGCAGAACGGGTCAAGCGGCTGTACCCGCACCTCAAGGTGCTGGCCCGGGCGCGTAACCGCCAGCACGTGCACAAGCTGACCGATGTGGGTGCGGTGCCGATCCGCGAGACGTTCTATTCCAGCCTGGAGATGACCCGCCGCGCGCTGGTGGGGTTGGGGTTGTCCGAGGCGCAAGCGGCGGACCGCATCCAGCGCTTCAGCGAGCATGACGAACAGGTGCTGGAAACCCAGGGCAGCGTACGCGACGACCGCGCCAAGGTGATGCAGAACGCCAAGGAAGCGCGGGTGGAGTTGGAGCGGTTGTTCGAGTCGGATGCGGATTGACGTCTTGCCCTCAGGGTAAGGTCAAACGAGTGATTGGCGGGTGCTCCTGACGGGCCACCTGCCAAAGATCGTAGGCCATCTGTTCCGCCAGGTACTGGCGCGCATCGCCAAGGCCAGCGAGCTGAAGCCGGTATGCGAGTGTTGCGCAGAGACTGGCGCGGCCGTTGAGGACTGCGGATAACTGGCTTTGAGTGAGACCGAGATGGCCTGCCAGTGCTGACACGCTGATGCCCATCGCCGGCAAGACATCGTCTCGCAAGGACTCACCTGGGTGAGGGGGATTGTGCATGAGGAGGCTCCTGATTGAGGCAGCCGATCATGGGCAGGTCTTCCCCACAGTTTAAGCCCATGGTTTCCGCAACAGCTGTGGGCCTTTTCCCGAACTGTAAAGAACCGAGATTCGGTGCACTGGGGCTGCTACGCAGCCCTTTCGCGACACAAGGCCGCTCCCACACGTTGGATCGCGCAAGGCTCACGACCAGCCGCGATCACCTGTGGGAGCGGCCTTGTGTCGCGAAAGGGGCGCGAAGCGGCCCCAGGATTTCAGGTTCAGCAACGTCCTACAGCGTCTGAAGACGTTTCTTGCTGCCTCCCCCACGACCAGCGAAATACCCTACGAAGCCTGTCGACTCCCGTCTGATTGTCCAAGGAAACCATGCCCTCTAGGCTGACCGGGTCGCTGTCGGTTCAGCGATCGGATGTGGAAATCCGGATGGTCAAGATAGGACTGTTTAATGGCAGTCGTACGCGGGAGGCCTATGGCCTGCCGGTTTCCTTCTTGGCCGGTTTTCCACCCCGCGTACAGCTGCCGCCCTCTGTGTGGAAACGGTTGATTGCAGCTCAACTCAAGGAGTTTTCTGCAATGAAGAAAATAGTCCCGGACCCACCGCTCCCCAACACCATGCAACGCCCCTTCGGCCGCTGCGACGCCGGCCATCCGCCCATGTTCACCGTCAACCCCGGCATCACCGCCCATGACGCCCTGGTGCATGTCGCGCTGTACCTGCGTGGCGCGTATGAAAGTGGCTACAAGGCACTCGCACACCTGGACGAGAAAGGTCAGAGCCTGATGTGGGCCAACCTGCACTCGGTCGAGATGGCCGATGGATTGATCGAGGCGATGCTCGAGGGGATTGAATCGCAGCCCGTTAACTGAGCATTCTCAGCTGCCATACCGGCCTCATCGCGGGCAAGCCCGCTCCTACAAGGGTTGAGCGTAGGAGCGGGCTTGCCCGCGATGAGGCCTGCGCTGAAAACAAAAAAAGGCCGGCATCCCCAGAGGAATGCCGGCCTTTTTTCGATGTCGGTGGGTGATTACTTACCCGCAGTCAGGGCGTTGTAGCTGGTCATCAGGTTGCGGTAGTCCGGGATGTGGTTCGAGCACAGCGCCGCCAGGCCTTCGATGTCGTTCCTCCAGTCGCGGTGCAGCTCGCAGGCCACGCCGAACCAGGTCATCAGCTGTGCACCCGCACGGCTCATGCGGTCGTGAGCGGCGTCGCGGGTCATCTCGTTGAAGGTGCCCGACGCATCGGTAACCACGAACACATCGAACTCTTCTTCCAGAGCTGCCAGCGCTGGGAAGGCCACGCACACTTCAGTCACCACACCCGCGATGATCAGCTGTTTCTTGCCGGTTGCCTTCACTGCCTTGACGAAGTCTTCGTTGTCCCAGGCGTTGATCTGGCCTGGGCGGGCGATGTACGGGGCGTCCGGGAACAGCGCTTTCAGCTCAGGTACCAGTGGGCCGTTGGGGCCTTGCTCGAAGCTGGTGGTGAGGATGGTCGGCAGGTTGAAGAACTTGGCCAGGTCAGCCAGGGCCATCACGTTGTTCTTGAAGCGGTCCGGCTCGATGTCACGGACCAGGGACAGCAGACCCGCCTGGTGATCAACCAGCAGCACGGCAGCGTCGTCTTTGTTCAGGCGGTTGTATTGGAAGTTGGCCATGGTAGAGCTCCTAAAGGTGGTTTTGATTTCGAGTAAGTTGGGTGTTTCGCGTTGATGGGCAAAGATTAAAACCAACACCTTTGGAGCGGTAGATAGCGAAATTCGCCTTTAGCGTTCTATTATGCGAACGATCAATTGGCACGCAGAACAAGATCCCTGGAGAACAACGCGTGGAAGACCTCAACTCCCTCTACTTCTTCACCCAGGTGGTAGAGCACGGCGGCTTCGCCCCCGCCGGGCGAGCGCTGGACATGCCCAAGTCCAAGCTCAGCCGGCGCATCGCCGACCTCGAGGACCGCCTCGGCGTGCGCCTGTTGCACCGCACCAGCCGGCACTGCTCGCTGACCGAGATCGGCCAGGAGTACTACCGCCGCTGCCTGGCCATGCGGGTGGAGGCCGAAAGCGCCGCCGAGGTCATTGAACGCAACCGCTGCGAGCCACGCGGCCTGGTACGCCTCAGTTGCCCGACCACCCTGCTCAACTCGCTGGTGGCGCCGATGCTCACCCGCTACATGGTCAAGTACCCGCTGGTGGAGCTGTTCATCGAAAGCACCAACCGCCGCGTCGACCTGCTCCACGAGGGCTTCGACATGGCCCTGCGGGTGCGCTTCCCGCCGCTGGAAAACACCGACATGGTGATGAAGGTGCTGAGCAACAGCACCCAGTGCCTGGTCGGCCGGCCTTCGTTCCTCGAGCAACTGCCACCCGGTTTCGAGCCGCAGGCGCTCAGCGCACTGCCAAGCCTGCACTGGGGCGGCGCGCAGCGTGAGTACCAGTGGGCGCTGTTCCAGGGCGAGGACATGAGCCGCAGCATCGTCATCCCGCACACGCCGCGGATGGTCACCGATGACCTGTTCGCCTTGCGCCATTTCGTCCTGGCGGGCGTGGGCATCGCCCACCTGCCGCGGGTCGCGGTGCGCGACGACCTGGCCAGCGGCCGCCTGGTGGAACTGCTGCCGGAGTGGCACCCACGCTGCGGCATCGTTCATGCGATCTTCCCCTCGCGGCGCGGGCTGCTGCCATCGGTGCGCTCGCTGATCGATCACCTGGCCGAAGAGTTCGCCGCCAGCGACATGGCGTAAGCGCCAGCACACCCATACAAGAAGTACGCAGGCGCATGCGGCACAGTTCAGTCTGAAGAGGGGCCGCTCCCACCAGTACCGCGCAAGGCACCCGGCCGACGCTGACCCTGTAGGAGCGGCCTGGTGTCGCGAAAGGGCTGCGCAGCAGCCCCGGCTCTCTGAAGCCTACAACCAGAACCGGACTCACCATGCCCCGTGCCTCCAGCAGGATCGCCCTCACCCTGCTCACCGCCCTCGCCGTTTCTCAGGCGCAGGCCGACGACCCCGGCTGGTCGCTGCTCAGCCGCAACTACCTGCTGCACAACGACTACCGCTCGCCCACCGGCAGCGGCCAGAGCTACCGCCAGGAATGGGCCCAGGGCTTCATTGGCGAACTGCGCTCGGGCTTCACCGCAGGCACCGTCGGCGTCGGCATCGACGCTCACGCCTTTCTCGGCCTCAAGCTCGACGGTGGCCGTGGCCACGCCGGCACCGGCCTGCTGCCGCGCGACAGCGATGGCCGCGCCGAGTCGGACTATTCCAGTGCCGGCGCCGCGCTCAAGCTGCGCCTGGGCAACACCCTGCTGCGCTACGGCGAGATGACCGTCGAAACGCCGGTGTTCGACACCGGCGACAAACGCCTGCACCCCGAATACGCCACCGGCTGGCTGCTGGAAAACACCGACCTGGCCGACTGGCGCCTGCAGGCCGGGCGCTTCACCGCGTTCAACAACCAGGACAACAGCTCGAGCCACGATGACTTCAGCGGTGTTGGCGCGACCACCCACGGCCATGCCATCAGCCTGGCCGGCGCCACCTACGCGCCCGACGGCCCGTTCGGCGGTGCGCTGTACGCCTCGCAGCTGGAGGACACCTGGCGCCAGGGCTACCTCAACCTCAACCTGGCCGAGGGCAACTGGCGCCTGGACGGCAACCTCTATCACACCCGCGACAGCGGCCAGGCCAGCGCCGGGGCGATCGACACCCGCGCCTACAGCCTCGCCGCCAAGTACCGCCGTGGCGCCCAGGCACTGACACTGGCCTACCAGAAAATCGACGGTGACACGCCGTTCGACTTCGTCGGTGGCGACTCGATCTACCTCGCCAACTCGATCAAGTACGCCGACTTCAATGGCCCCAACGAGCGCTCCTGGCAACTGCGCTACGACCTCGATATGGCCACCCTCGGCGTGCCCGGCTTGAGCCTGATGGGCCGCTACGTCACCGGCCGCGGCATCGACGGCACGCATGCGCCTGCAGGCGGCGCCTACGTCGCCCAGCAAGGCCACGGCGGGCGCCACTGGGAACGCGACCTCGACCTCAAGTACGTGGTGCAGAGCGGCACCGCCAAGGACCTCAGCCTGTCGCTGTCGCACGTCAGCCACCGGGCCAACAGCGCCCAGGCCGGCGACGACATCGACCGCCTGTACCTGATCATCGAATACCCTCTCAAAGGCAGCTTCTGACATGAGCACTCCCTCCTCCAGCGCCTGGAGCCCCCTGCGCAACAGCACCTTTCGCATGCTGTGGATCGCCACCATCGCCTCCAACATCGGCACCTGGATGCACGAAGTGGGCGCCGGCTGGCTGATGACCACGCTGTCGGCCAGCCCCTTGCACGTGGCGCTGATCCAGGTCGCCGGCTCGCTGCCGATGTTCTTCCTGGCCCTGCCGGCGGGCGCGGCGGCGGACATCGTCGACAAGCGCCGCTACCTGTTGCTGGTGCAGCTGTGGATGTCGGCCGTGGCCCTGAGCCTGGCGGTGCTGACCCTGCTCGGCTTGATGAACGTCACGCTGCTGCTGGCCCTGACGTTGGCCCTGGGCATCGGCACTGCGCTGATGATGCCGGCCTGGAGCGCCTTGACCCCCGAGCTGGTGGGCAAGGACGAATTGTCGGCCGCCGTGGCGATTTCCAGCGTCGGTATCAACGTCTCGCGCGCCGTTGGCCCGGCGTTGGCGGGGGTGCTGGTGAGCCTGGTCGGGCCGTGGCTGACCTTTGCCCTGAATGCCGTGTCGTTTGCCGGGGTGATCCTGGTGTTGCTGCTGTGGAAGCGCCAGGTGCAGACGCCGCTGCTGCCGGCCGAGCGCTTCATCGGCGCGATGCGCACCGGGCTGCGCTTTGCCCGCAGCTCCAAGCCCTTGCAGGCGGTGCTGGTGCGCGCACTGGCGTTCTTCTTCTGCGCCAGTGCTGGCATGTCGTTGCTGCCACTGATCGTGCGCGGCGAGATGCACGGCAGCGCGGCGGACTTCGGCATGCTGCTGGCCGCCATCGGCATCGGTGCGGTAGCCGGCGCGACCCTGCTGCCAACGCTGCGCGAGCGCATCAGCCGCGACCGCCTGGTGGCGATTGCCGCGCTGCTGTATGCGGTGTTCTTGCTGACCTTGGCGCTGGTGCGCAACTTCTACGTGCTGCTGCCGGCGATGCTGCTCAGCGGCGCGGCGTGGATCGCGGTGCTGTCCAACCTGCAGGTGGCGGCGCAAACCTCGGTGCCGGCCTGGGTACGGGCGCGGGCGCTGTCGGTGTACATCCTGATCTTCTTTGGCGCGATGGCGGCGGGCAGCCTGCTGTGGGGCAGCCTGGCCAGCCATGTGTCGATCACCCAGAGCCTGCTGCTGGCGGCCGCGGGTTTGGCGTTGGGCACCTTGCTGACGCTCAAGGTGGCCTTGCCCACGACTGAAATCGAAGCGCTGACGCCGTCGCTGCACTGGCCAGTGCCGGTGCTCGATGACGAGGTGGATAAAGAAAGCGGGCCGGTGATGGTGACGGTCGAGTACCACATCGACGCGGCCAAGGCCGAGGCGTTTCAGGTCGCCGCGCGGGAGCTGGAGGCCATGCGCAAGCGCAACGGCGCGCTGTCGTGGGGGCTGATGCGAGACAGTGCGGATCCGTTGGTGTGGATGGAGTTCTTCTTCGAGGAGTCGTGGCTGGAGCACTTGCGCCATCACCACCGCGTGACGCGTGGCGAACTGAAGATCGAGGCGCGGGTGCGGCAGTTGCAGAGCGAGGGCGTGCCGGTGCGGATTCGGCATCTGTTGGCGGGTAAAGCCTAGAGGGTCATCGCTGGCCTCTTCGCGGGTAAACCCGCTCCCACAGGGTCAGCGGTGAACCCTGTGGGAGCGGGTTTACCCGCGAAGGGGCCAGTGCAGACGACACAAAAAAGGGGGCCTTCAAGGCCCCCGATTTACATCAGAAGGCGAAGCAGGAACAACCCAACGCACCCCAGAAGCCCTGGAAGTCGTTGACCGGCACGCTCGAATGACGCGCCTTCTCATGGCTGTGCGCATGCACGCCACACGGCCCGACACACTGGTGCACCGCGGCGGCCAGCGAAGGCGTACCGACGCGCCAGTGCCCCGGCACCTTGGCCACCGGCGACCACTCAGGCAGCACCGGCACTTGCGGTGGGCCGAGCTTGTCGAACTCGCCGGCGCCATACACGACCTTGCCATCGACGATCGTCAGCACCGACTCGATGCCCTTGATCGCCTCTTCCTCGACACTGAAGAAGTCCAGCGACAGCGCCGCCAGGTCCGCCAGCTGGCCGACCTTGATCTGGCCCTTCTTGCCCTGCTCGCTGGAGAACCATGCGCTGCCCTGGGTGAACAACTGCAGGGCGGTGTCGCGGCTCAGTCCCTCGGGGTACAGCTCCATGCCGCCGACGGTCTTGCCGCTGACCAGCCAGTACAGCGAAGTCCACGGGTTGTAGCTGGACACGCGGGTGGCGTCGGTACCGGCCCCGACCGGCACGCCCATGTCGAGCATGCGCTTGATCGGCGGGGTCTGCTCGGCCGCCTTGGCGCCGTAGCGATCGACGAAGTATTCACCCTGGAAGGCCATCCGGTCCTGGATCGCGATACCACCGCCGAGGGCACGCACGCGCTCGATGTTTTCCGGGGTGATGGTCTCGGCATGGTCGAAGAACCACGGCAGGCCATTGAACGGAATGTCACGGTTGACCTTCTCGAACACATTCAGCATGCGCGTGATGGATTCGTTGTAGGTGGCGTGCAGGCGGAACGGCCAGCGCTGCTCGACCAGGTGGCGCACCACCGGCTCGAGTTCTTCTTCCATGGTTTGCGGCAGGTCCGGGCGCGGCTCGAGGAAGTCCTCGAAGTCGGCGGCCGAGAACACCAGCATCTCGCCCGCGCCGTTGTGGCGGAGGAAGTCGGTGCCGCTGTGCAGCTTCACGCTGGAGGTCCACTTCCTGAAGTCGTCCAGCTCTTCCTTGGGCTTCTGGGTGAACAGGTTGTAGGCGATGCGCACGGTCAACTGGCCGTTGTCGGCCAGCTCCTGGATCACCGAATAGTCGTCCGGGAAGTTCTGGTAGCCGCCGCCGGCATCGATGGCGCTGGTCAGGCCCAGGCGGTTGAGTTCACGCATGAACTGGCGGGTCGAGTTGACCTGGTACTCCAGCGGCAGCTTCGGCCCCTTGGCCAGGGTCGCGTAGAGGATCATCGCGTTGGGGCGGGCAATGAGCATGCCGGTCGGCTCGCCGAACTTGTTGCGCTGGATCTCGCCACCCGGCGGGTTGGGCGTGTCCTTGGTGTAGCCCACGGCCTTGAGTGCGGCGCGGTTGAGCAGCGCACGGTCGTACAGGTGGAGCAGGAACACCGGCGTGTCGGGCGCGGCCTGGTTGATTTCTTCCAGGGTCGGCATGCGTTTTTCAGCGAACTGGAATTCGTTCCAGCCACCGACCACGCGGACCCACTGCGGGGTAGGCGTGCGCTCGGCCTGGTCCTTGAGCATGCGCAGGGCGTCAGCCACCGAGGGGACGCCTTCCCAGCGCAGCTCGAGGTTGTAGTTGAGGCCACCGCGGATCAGGTGCAGGTGGGAGTCGTTCAAGCCCGGGATGACGGTGCGCTGCTTGAGGTCGATGATCTGCGTGGCAGCGCTTTTGTGCGCCATGGCTTCGGCGTCACTGCCAACGGCAACGAAACGGCCGTCCTTGATGGCAACGGCGGTGGCGGTGGGCTTTTCGCGGTCGACGGTGTGCAGTTTACCGTTGAACAGAATGAGGTCGGCGGTCATGGGGCCTCCTTGAGTGGATGCATGGGCGGAACCGGCTGAACCGGTAAAGGGCAGCGCAGACCAGAGCGCACCGGCGGCACCGAGCACGGTGCTGGTGGCGAGGAACTGGCGACGGCTCTTGTCGTTGGGGTCCTGGGTCATGAGGGTCTCCGTCTGGATGCGGCATGGGCAGGCGCAACTGCGGAGCATGCCGGTTCATGCGTGGCGACGATTGGATGGATGTGCTGCCTGGCGCGGTTGAGGCTAGCAACGAAGTGCCTGGGGCGCCGCGATGGCGGTCGCCCCCGCACTGCTTACCTGGACAGGAACGCCAACAGGTCTTCGTTCAACTGCTGCGCATGCGTTACCGCAAAGCCATGCGGCGCACCGCTGTAGACCTTGAGCTCAGCCCCACGAATCAACTCGGCAGCGCGCTTGCCGGTGGTCTCGAACGGCACGATCTGGTCGCCATCGCCATGGATCACCAAGGTCGGCACATTGATCTTGGCCATGTCCGGGCGGAAGTCGGTCTCGGAGAACGCGGTCACGCAATCCAGGGTCGCTTTCAACGAGGCCAGCAGCGCGATATTGAGGGTTTGCGTCTGCACACCCTGAGAGACCGTCTGCCCCTGGTTCAGCCCATAGAACGGCGTGGCGAAATCGGCGATGAACTGCGCCCGATCAGCGCGCAAGCCTGCCGCGATGCCTTCGAACACCGACAGATCAACCCCCTCCGGGTTGCTCTCGGACTTGCCGAACACCGGCGTCACCGCGCCCAGCAGCACCAGCCCGGCGACCCGCTCGCTGCCGTGGCGAGCGATGTAGCGGCTGACGTCGCCGCCGCCCATCGAGAAGCCGACCAGGGTCACGTCGCGCAGGTCGAGGTGTTCGATCAGCTGGGCGATGTCGTCGGCGAAGGTGTCATAGTCGTACCCGGTCCACGGCTGGTCCGACCGGCCGAAGCCACGGCGGTCGAAGGCGATGGCGCGGTAGCCGCGGCTGGCCAGGTATTCCATCTGCGTGTCCCACATGTCGGCATCCAGCGGCCAGCCGTGGCTGAACAGCACGGGCTTGCCGCTGCCCCAGTCCTTGTAATAGATCGCAGTGCCATCGCGGGTAACGAGTGTGCTCATGTCGGTATCTCCTGAAAAATGGGAAGTTGCTTGAACAAGGCAGGTACGAAGTTTCAGCCGCGCAGCCAGTTGGCACAGCGCCGGGTTACCCACGGCATGATGTAGAACACCACGGGCAGGATGACGAACAGGTTGACGATCAGGTTGCCGATGACAGGCCCGCCCAGCTGCGGGAAGCGCGCGAACAGCGGCGCCAGCAGTTGCGGGATGACCATGGTCATCGGGCAGATCACCAGGTAGGTCAGCAGCGCCTGCTTCCAGCGCGGCGGTTGCGCCGTGGTGGTGCTTGGCGGGGTGAACCAGAATTCCGGGTCGTCATGCACCTGGGTGTGGTCGCCGTCCTCCAGCAAGGGCAGCACCTCGTTGACCAGCGCCAGGCGCTCGGCCGAGTTGACCCAACCCTGCAACAAATCCGCATCGGCAAAGCGCACCACGGTGGTGAAGTGGCAGCCGCCGCCGTCCGGGCGGATCACGTTGACGTCCAGGTGGCCTGGCTGCTGGCGAGCGGTAGACACCGCGCGCTTGAGCCATGCCTCATAGAGCGCGAGCGATTCGGCGCGGGCTTTGTGCTGGATGACCAGGGTCACCACGTTGCGGTTGTCTTGGGTTGCAGTGTTCATCGGCGTTCCCTGGGGATGAGCGGCGGGCCAGGCCCACTGTGCGGCAGTGGGCGGGCGCTGGATTGGATGGGTGTGCTGTGACGGGGCGGCTTACTTAGCGGCGGTCAGGGCGTTGTAGCTGGTCATCAGGTTGCGGTAGTCCGGGATGTGGTTGGAGCACAGCGCGGCCAGGCCTTCGATGTCGTTCCTCCAGTCGCGGTGCAGCTCACAGGCCACGCCGAACCAGGTCATCAGCTGGGCGCCGGCTTGGCTCATGCGGTCATGAGCGGCGTCGCGGGTCAATTCGTTGAAGGTGCCGGAGGCGTCGGTGACCACGAACACGTCGAACTCTTCTTCCAGCGCTGCGAGGGCTGGGAAGGCCACGCACACTTCAGTCACTACACCCGCGATGATCAGTTGCTTCTTGCCAGTTGCCTTGACCGCTTTGACGAAGTCTTCGTTGTCCCAAGCGTTGATCTGGCCTGGGCGGGCGATGTACGGGGCATCCGGGAACAGCGCTTTCAGTTCCGGTACCAGCGGGCCGTTGGGGCCTTGCTCGAAGCTGGTGGTGAGGATGGTCGGCAGGTTGAAGAACTTAGCCAGGTCAGCCAGGGCCAGCACGTTGTTCTTGAAGCGGTCCGGCTCGATGTCACGGACCAGGGACAGCAGGCCCGCCTGGTGGTCGACCAGCAGCACGGCAGCGTCGTCTTTGTTCAGGCGGTTGTATTTGAAGTTAGCCATGGTGAAGCTCCTAAAGGTGGTTTTGATTTCGAGTAAGTTGGGTGTTTCGCGTTGATGGGTAAAGATTAAAACCAACACCTTTGGAGCGGTAGATAGCGAAATTTGGCTTTAGCGTTCCATTTTGTGAACGATGGATTGGCAGTGGATTTGCGGGTGCTCTTCGCACGCCGACCAGCTCTCGCAGGCCTGTCCCGATGCCGAAATAGGAGGTTCTTCGCGAGTTGATGTAGGACATTTCCGAAAGCACCTCCAAGGGACCTAATTGCCCATTGCAGGGTGCTAGCGTCCAGGTTTTCCAAGGAGCCTGGATATGAATCGCATCAACATGAAAGGCAGAGGCCAAGCGCTGGATGGCGACTTCACCACCACCGGCGCAATCTGCATCGCCAGTACGTCGATATTCAAGGTCAATGGGCGTCGCGTACTGCGCGAAGGCGACGTCACGACGCCCTGCCCTCGATGCAACAAGAGCGGCACAGTGGTCGAGGGGATGGCAGGGTTCATGGTTGATGGCCGAAGGGCCGCCATGGATGGGGCGCGGGTAGCCTGCGGATGTGATGACGGATGTCGGGTGATCGCGCCTCTAGGTGCCCTTACGCCACCCCGAGCTCAACCGGTAGCAACACCCAGCAGCGCTGCGCCATCACCGAAAAGTCCTGAACTGTCTCTGCCCGCTACCAACAGAGCTTCACCGCTGCTGCGCAGGACATCATGGAGCCGGGGTTCTACATCGTTCCGCGCAGTATGTCGTACGAGCAGGTCCTGGCTAACCTCAGTGACCCGCAAACGAGCCTGCCGCATTCGATGCTGCAACGGCTGAATCCGACGTATCAGCAAGGGTTCAAGGCCGGTGAGATTTTCATCATCGGCGATCCCGGCAATGGGCATACCTGCACCCGCCAAGAGTTGCAGGCGATGAGTGCTGCGCAGGTTGCCCGGGAGGCGTTGGCTGATCTTACGAACGAGGAGGCCAACTTCATGATGCGCCATCAGGCGGACATCGCGGGGTTGCTCAGTGATGTGAGCCTGTCGATGGGGGTAGCCCAGACGATGATGGCAAGGTCACTTGATGACTTGAAGAACACGCTGCGTCAGATTGAGCTAGTGCATCAGCAGCAGTTTTCGAAATACGGCCATTTGAAAAGCCCCGAGTTCTTCGCCTCTCGTCAGGAGCTTTTCAAGCGGATGGATACCCAGTTGCGAATGAGCTTCCTCAACAAGCACATGAATCTTGGTAGCCATGACACCCTGCGAAGAGGCCTGGGTATATCCAGCAAAAGTTTGGTTCACCATTGGAGCAAAGCCGGTGCACCAGGGGCGATTCCGGGCTATGCGACGCATGTGGAAAAGTTGGGGAGGATGTCGAAATATCTCCAAAAGGGCGGACAACTAGGAATAGTGATCGGTGCAGGCTCCTCCGTCTTCAAGATCCATGACGCCTGTACTGCAGGCAATACAGAAGCCTGTCGCAAGATCAAGTTTACAGAAGCCGGGAGTTTTGCAGGGGGATTGGCGGGAGGTTCTGTTTCCGGCCTCGCTGCCAGCAGACTCGCAGCGGTAGCGTGTCTGGGGGCAGGCCCCGGCGCTCTCGTCTGTAATATCGTAGTAGCAGGAGCCGTTGCGTTAGTAGGGAGCACGGCAGGGATGTCAGGTGGAGAGTATTTAGGCGAAGTTCTATTTGAAGCGGCTGGCCCATGATCGGGTTATGGAAAAGTGGTTGGGGGATAGCGCTATTAGTGTCCCCCTTCATCATAGGACTCACGGGTGTCGCCATAGACCTGCAGATCGCAGGTTCCCGACACTTCAGGGTCATGATTACTGCACTGCGGCGAAGCAGCTCCCTCCACATGTACTTGTGCCTTTGGGGAACGAACAGCCTGCTATCCCGGGCCATGGTAGTCAGTGCCATGAGTGGTTTGCTGTGTTTCCCTGATTACTCAGTAAAAAAACGGGGGCTTGATGCCGAAGATAGTCGAGACTTTCCCACTTACCTTCGACGCAGAATGCGACTAGCGTCCTGGCTTACCGCCATCGGCGCACTATGGCTGTTAATGGCCGTCGCACTGCTTGAGCTCACAAAGGGGTGAAGGCTTGCGTACCCTGTGCACTCAGCTGAAGTGAAAAAGGCCGGCCCCCTTTCAGGGATGCCGGCCTTTTCGATTTGAGTGTGTGTATTTACTTACCCGCAGTCAGCGCGTTGTAGCTGGTCATCAGGTTGCGGTAGTCCGGGATGTGGTTCGAGCACAGCGCGGCCAGGCCTTCGATGTCGTTCCTCCAGTCGCGGTGCAGCTCGCAGGCCACGCCGAACCAAGTCATCAGCTGGGCGCCGGCTTGGCTCATGCGGTCATGAGCGGCGTCGCGGGTCATTTCGTTGAAGGTCCCGGAGGCGTCGGTGACCACGAACACGTCGAACTCTTCTTCCAGCGCTGCGAGGGCTGGGAAGGCCACGCACACTTCAGTCACTACGCCAGCGATGATCAGCTGCTTCTTGCCAGTTGCCTTGACCGCTTTGACGAAATCTTCGTTGTCCCAGGCGTTGATCTGGCCTGGACGGGCGATGTACGGGGCATCCGGGAACAGCGCTTTCAGTTCCGGTACCAGCGGGCCGTTGGGGCCTTGCTCGAAGCTGGTGGTGAGGATGGTCGGCAGGTTGAAGAACTTGGCCAGGTCAGCCAGGGCCAGCACGTTGTTCTTGAAGCGGTCCGGCTCGATGTCGCGGACCAGGGACAGCAGGCCTGCCTGGTGGTCGACCAGCAGCACGGCAGCGTCGTCTTTGTTCAGGCGGTTGTATTTGAAGTTAGCCATGGTGAAGCTCCTAAAGGTGGTTTTGATTTCGAGTAAGTTGGGTGTTTCGCGTTGATGGGTAAAGATTAAAACCAACACCTTTGGAGCGGTAGATAGCGAAATTTGGCTTTAGCGTTCTGTTTTGTGAACGATGGGAGTGCATCGCCGGGCCAGGCCTTCTTCGCCGGGCCGCCAGAATGAAAAAAGGCCGGCATCCTCATAGGGATGTCGGCCTTTTTCGATTTGAGTGGGTGATGACTTGTCAGCAGTCAGCGCGTTGCGGCTGCCCATTACCCTCAGGTGCGGAAATGCACCACCAGACTCTGCAGATCAGTCCCCAGGCGCGCGAGCTCGATACTCGATGCCGCAATCTCGCTGCTGGCCAAGGCCGATTGGTCCGCGGTGTCGCGCACATTCAGGACGCTGCGGTTGATGGCGGCAACCACCGACGTCTGCTCTTCGGCAGCGCTGGCGATCAGCAGGCTCATCTGCTGGATCTCTGACACTTGGCGGGTGATGGCGCCGAGCGCCTCGCCGGTGTTGCGCACGCCGGACACGGTCGATTGGGTCTGCTCGACACTGGAGGTCATGATCTGCGTGCTTTCGTCGGCGATGCGCTGCAATTCGCCGATCAGTTGCTCGATCTCTTCGGAGGACTGCTGAGTGCGTTTTGCCAGGTTTCGCACCTCGTCGGCCACCACCGCGAAGCCACGTCCGGCGTCGCCGGCACGCGCGGCTTCGATGGCGGCGTTGAGCGCCAGGAGGTTGGTCTGCCCGGCCACGGACTTGATTACCCCGAGGACGCTGGCGATCCGCTCGATTTCCTCGTGCAGGCGGCTCATCGACTCCGCCGAGCCACCCACTTCATCCGCCAACGCCTCGATCTGCTGGATGGCGTTGTGCGAAATGTGCGAAGCGCCGCTGGCTTCCTGATCCGCTTGGCGCGCAGCGAGGGCGGCATCTTCGGAGTTGCGCGCAACCGCCTGGACCATCGTGGTCATCTCGTTCATGGCGGTCGCAACGTGCTCGGCATCGTTCTTCTGGCTCTGGGTGCCCGCTTGAGTCTGGGTGGTGATGGTCGCCAACTGGCTGGCCGAAACAGCCAGTTGCGAGGAGCCCTTGCCGATCTGGGTGATCACCTCGCGCAAACGCAGGCTCATGTTGCCCATCGCACGCAGCAGTTGCCCCAGCTCGTCGCGGCGCGCGCTGTGCAGTTCCACCGTGAGGTCGCCCTGAGCAATGCGCTCAGCGGCCACCAAGGTCTGGCGCAAGGGCTGGATGATCTGCCGGGCAATCACCCAGGCAATCAACGCACCCAACAGGAGTGCGGTCGCCGTGACGCCAAACAGGATCGACACGACCGTACTGACGCTGGCCGCCGCACGCTCCTCTTCTTTCTTGTAGAGCACATTGATGTTGGCCTGCAGGGCAGACAACAGCTCGTTGGCCCGCAAGACGGCGTCCGGACTGACCGGCTGGGCTGTCTGTGCCGCTCGATGCGCAAGGCTGTAAGCCTGAAGCCCGGCGTTGAGCTGTTCTACGGTCTGCAGGTCGGCCATCGGCCATTGCCCCTGCTGCACGTCGCCGAGCAACTCGGTGAGTGCCTGTTGGAGGTTGTGTTCGTGCTCGGCGTGGCCGCTCAAGTGGGCCTTGTCAGTGCTCAGGGCGAACTTGAAATTGGCCTCCCGGGCATACACGGTCTCATCGAACACCGAGCCCAGTCGGCTGATCCGCTGAAGCGACTGCTCGTCATTGCGCAATCCCTGCAACCCCGTGCCAGCGAGCATCACCGCCAATGCCAGGAGGAGTCCAAAACCGAGCCCCAGCTTGCGCGTGACAGTGAGGTTTTCCAATGACAGTGCCCGCAACATGAACGCTCCTTGAAGTGCGTGACGATCTTATGGCCTCGCTATCGGACCATTTCCCCGGAGCTTTAGGGCAAAGTGCCATTAATGAGCTGCAAATGTTTACCGCACCATTTTGGGTCGCTGATCAGGGTCAACGCCGCTGATTGCCAGGCGAGGTACGCCCCTTCGCCGCGCCGTGAAAATGGGCGTGCGACTCGCCAGATCCGGCACCACCACAACCCTGTTGCTTGTTCACAACGCCTGCTCTTTACTACGCCTCAACCCTCCCCTGCCCCGAGACCGTCATGCTGGCGTTCATCCAGTCTTACCCGCTGTTGCTCGGCACCTGTCTGATCCTGCTCGACCTGCTGCTCTGGCAACTGATCCCGCTGCACCGCCAACCCTGGCGCATCGCTGCGCGGCTGGTGATCTTCCTGCTGTTCAGCTGGGTGCTGCTGGCCGCCGGGATGAGCCCGCTGCAGCCGCCACCCTGGGTCGACGATGTGTCGCGCAACCTGATGGCCACGGTGCTGGCGATCGGCTGGTGGCTGTTCGGCGCCCGGACGGTGACGGTGGTCTTCGGCCTGTTGCTGGTGGCCCGCGGCAGCCACGGCGGGCGGCTGTTGCAGGACGTGCTGGGGGCGCTGATCTTCCTGGTGGCGGTGGTCGCCGCGGCGGCCTATGTGATGCAGCTGCCGGTGAAGGGCCTGCTGGCGACCTCCGGGGTGATGGCCATCGTCATCGGCCTGGCCTTGCAGAGCACCCTCAGCGATGTGTTCTCGGGGATCGTGCTGAACACCACGCGGCCCTACCAGATCGGCGATTCGATCTCGATCGACGGCACCGAAGGCAAGGTGGTCGACATCGACTGGCGCGCCACCCGGATGATCACCGGCAGCGGCAGCCTGGCGGTGATCCCCAACTCGGTGGCGGCCAAGGCCAAGCTGCTCAACCACAGTCGCCCGGCTGATCGGCACGGGGTTTCGATCAGCGTGGTGGTGCCGGCCAAGATGCGCCCCAAACGCGTGTTCGATGCGCTGGAGAAGGCGCTGCAGGGCACCTCCGCGCTGCTCGCCACACCGGCGCCGAAGGTCACGGTCAAGGCGTCGACGCTGGAGTCGGTGGAGTACGAGGCGAGTGGCTTCGTCGCCGACGCGGGGAGCAAGACCGAGGTGCGCAACCAGCTGTTCGACCTCGCCCACCGGCACCTGGAGGCCAGCGGGGTGATGTGGAACGTCGACCTGGCGCTGGCCCCGCGCAGCCGCCAGCGTGAGCTGCTGGACGAGGTGCGGGTGTTCCGCTCGCTGAGCAGCGAAGAGCGCGACAGCCTGAGCCAGCACATGACGACCCTGGAGTACCTGGTCGATCAGGTGATCCTCGGCGTTGGCGAGCGCTCGGAGCATGTGCTGGTGATCGGCAGCGGCGTGGTCTCGGCCTCGGTGCGCGATGGCGAGCGGCTGGTCGAGGCTGGGCGCATGGGGCCTGGCGAGGTGCTGGCGATCGAAGGGCTGGTGGATGACGAGGACTCGTCGGTGGAGTTCCGCACCCTTACCGGCTGCGTGCTCTATCGCATCGACAAGGCGCAGGTGCGCAGTTGCCTGGAGCAGCGCGGCGATGTGCAATTGGCGCTGAGCAAGCTGCAGCGGTTCCGGCGGCAGAGCCGGGAATCGCTGTTGATGCAGAAGCCTGCCGTGGTGAAGAAAGGTGGCTTCCTGAGCTGGCTGCACAAATAGCCGTTGGGCCCCATCGCGGGCAAGCCCGCTCCTACAGGGATTTGCGCAGATATTGAAAGCTGCCAGGTACCTGTAGGAGTGGGCTTGCCCGCGATGAGGCCGGTACAGGCAAGCTACAAGACGACCCGCAAACACTGCCCGGCGTGGTACAGCGAGAAGCCCGACTCGTAGAAGGCGGTGCGCAACGACGGCGCGCTCACGGCTTTCATCGGCGAGAACGGCACCGGCAGGCGCTCCGGATCATCCTTGAGCAAGAACTCGGCAAACGCCCGGCCAATCACCGTGCCGGTGGTATTGCCGCGCCCGTTGTAGCCGGTCACCGCGACCAGGCCCGGTGCAGGCTCGAACAGGCGCATCAGGTGATCCGGGGTGAAGTCGATGCAGCCGGTCCAGTGCATTTCCCACTCGACCTTGCCCAGCTCCGGGTAGTAATGGCTCTGGATCCGGTCGGCCCAGCTGCGCACGAACCACGCCGGCTTGTTGTCGACCCGGCCCAGGCTGCCGAGCAGCAGGCGGCCCTGGTCGTCGCGACGGATGCTGCTGAGCACGGTGCGGGTGTCCCACGAGCCCTGGCCATGCGGCAGGACCTTGTCGGCCGCAGCGCCGTGCAGCGGGGTCGAGGCGACCTGGTAGTAGTAGCCGCGGAAGTAGTGCTTCTGCAGGTTGCTCCAGTCGCCCTCGGTGTAGGCACCGGTGGAGATCACCACTTTTTCGGCCCGCACGCTGCCGCGGGCGGTGTTCACTTGCCAGCCATCACCCGCGCGCTCAAGGCCTTCGACCGCGGAGTGCTGGAACAGCTTGCCACCCAGCCGCGCAACGGCAGCGGCCAGGCCTTGGGTGTAGGCCATCGGGTTGATGGTGCCCGCGCGGCGGTCGAGCAGCGCGGCGGAAATCTTGTCGGTACCGCAGTATTCCTGGCACAGCGCGCCGGTCAGCAGCTCGACATCGGCGCCACGTCGGCTCCATTGCTGGTGACGGGCCTCCAGGTCGGCGATGCCGGTGGCGTTGTGCGCCATGTGCAAGGTGCCTTTGTGCTGGGCCTGGCAGTCGATGCCCAGACGCTCGATCATGGCGAATACCTCGCCAGGTGCTTCACCGAGTGCCTTGTTGAGGCGGCTGCCCTGCTGCTTGCCGAGGGTCGCCTCGACGTCGTCGGGACGGATCCAGGTGCCGGCGTTGACCAGGCCGACGTTGCGCCCCGAGCCGCCGTGGCCGACCTTCCAGGCTTCGAGGAGAATCACCGACTTGCCCTGTTCGAGCAGGTGGATGGCGGCGGACAGGCCGGTGATACCGGCGCCGATCACGCAGACATCCGCCGTGTGCTCACCGGCCAGGGCCTGGGCGGCAACGGTCGGTTTGGTGACGTGTTCCCACAGACATTCTTGACGCAATTCGGGCATGACCGGCTCCAGCTTTTATTCTTTTTGCGCTGCATCAAAAAGGGCCGCCAGGCGGCCCTTGAACGATCATCAGTCGAACACGATACCCTGCGCCAGCGGAAGCTCGCGCGAGTAGTTGACGGTGTTGGTCTGACGACGCATGTAGCCCTTCCAGGCATCCGAGCCGGACTCACGACCACCGCCGGTCTCTTTCTCGCCACCGAACGCGCCGCCGATCTCAGCGCCGCTGGTGCCGATGTTGACGTTGGCGATGCCGCAGTCGCTGCCCGAGGCGCTCTGGAAGCGTTCAGCTTCACGCACGTCGGTGGTGAAGATGCACGACGACAGGCCTTGTGGCACTTCGTTGTTCAGGCGCAGTGCTTCTTCGAACTCGTCGTAGGCCAGCACGTAGAGGATCGGCGCGAAGGTCTCGTGGCGGACCACCTCGCTTTGCGCAGGCATCTCGGCGATGGCCGGCGAAACGTAGTAGGCGTTCGGGTAGTCACCGGCCAGCTGGCGCTCACCGCCAAACACCTGACCGCCTTCGTCACGGGCCTTGGCCAGTGCACCTTGCATGGCGTCGAACGACAGCTTGTCGATCAGCGGGCCAACCAGGTTGTTTTCACGCGGGTCACCGATGCGCACCTTGGCGTAGGCGGCTTTGACGCGGGCAACCACTTCGTCCTTGATCGAACGGTGGACGATCAGACGGCGCAGGGTGGTGCAGCGCTGGCCGGCGGTGCCGACAGCGGAGAACAGGATGCCGCGCACGGCCAGGTCCAGATCAGCGCTTGGCGCGAGGATCATGGCGTTGTTGCCACCCAGCTCGAGGATGCTGCGGCCGAAGCGTGCGGCAACCCGTGGGCCGACTTCGCGACCCATGCGGGTGCTGCCGGTGGCGCTGACCAGCGGTACGCGTGGGTCGTCGACCAGCGCTTCGCCGGCTTCACGGCCGCCGATCACCAGCTGGGCCAGGCCTGCTGGGGCATCGCCGAAGACTTTCAGGGCTTTTTCGAACAGCGCCTGGCAGGCCAGTGCGGTCAGTGGGGTCTTCTCGGACGGTTTCCAGACCACGGCGTTACCGGCGACCAGCGCCAGCGCGGTGTTCCACGCCCAGACGGCGACCGGGAAGTTGAAGGCGCTGATCACGCCGACCACGCCCAGTGGGTGCCAGGATTCACGCATGTGGTGGCCTGGGCGCTCGGAGGCGATGGTCAGGCCGTACAGCTGACGCGACAGGCCGACGGCGAAGTCGCAGATATCGATCATTTCCTGCACTTCGCCCAGGCCTTCCTGGGTGATCTTGCCAGCTTCGACCGAGACCAGCTCGCCGAGGTCGGCTTTGTGTTCGCGCAGGACTTCGCCAAAGATACGCACCAGCTCGCCGCGACGCGGGGCCGGTACCGTACGCCAGGCGTCGAAAGCGGCATGGGCCTGGTCGATGCGCGCGGTGGTCTCGGCCTTGCCGAGCAGCTTCACCGTGGCGATCTGGCTACCGTCGATCGGGGTGTGAACAGGGTAGTCGCCCTGGGTGTAAGCCTCGGTGGCAACGCCAAGGCGCTCGAGCAGTGCAGCAACCATTATGCTTCTCCTACATGGGGTGAAGGGTGGTAAAGGTGATGTGGATCAGTATTAATCCGATCACACAGGTGCAACAAACGACCTTTATTCCGCATATCATTCCGTCAGGTCATGATCCCCTAGCCATAGAGACTGCTATGTCCAAACGTCTGGTGCCGTCGATGACGGCCCTGCAGTGCTTTGAAGCCGCAGCCCGTCACTTGAGCTTTACCCGCGCCGCCGAAGAGCTGCACCTGACCCAGAGTGCGGTCAGCAAGCAGGTCGCGCAGCTCGAAGAGATGCTGCGCCACCACCTGTTCCTGCGCATCCGCCGGCGCCTGCAACTGACGCCGGCCGGCAGCCTGTACCTGGCCGAGGTCAACAAGATCCTCACCCAGGTGGACATTTCCAGCCGCTACGTACTCACCTACGGCGAGCAGACGGAGATATTGAAGGTAGCCACTCAACCGAGTTTTGGCGTGCGCTGGTTGATCCCGCACTTGAAGGGCTTTGGCAAGCGCCACCCGAACATCCACCTGGATATCCGCAACGAGCAGGAGCCGTTCTCGCTGTTGCAGGGCTCTGCCGACGTGGTGTTCTTCTTCGGCCAGGGCACCTGGCCGGGGGCGACCTGCGTCGAGCTGTTCCGTGAAGAGGTGGTGCCGGTGTGCGCGCCTGAGTTGCTGCAGGGGGCTGAACTGGCGGATGCCGGGGCGCTGGCCGAGCTGGTGCTGATGCAGAGCACCTCACGGCCGGAGGCCTGGCACGAATGGTTCCTCGAGCAAGGGCTGCATACCGACAACAGTTATCACGGGCCGCGCTTCGATACGTTCTATATGGCGCTGAGTGCGGCGCAGGCGGGGTGTGGGGTGGCGTTGGTGCCGCGTTACCTGGTCGAGAAGGAGCTGGCCGACGGCAGCCTGGTGATCGCCTGGAATCACGCGATGCGCAGCAATGGCGCGCATTACCTGGCGTTTGCCGAGCATGCGGCCGAGGTGCCCAAGGTGCGGGCGTTGCTGGAGTGGACCCGGGAGCAGCTGGGCGGCTGAGATTGCCGGGGCCGCTGCGCGCCCCTTCGCGGCGGTCCGGCGTCCCGGTGAACCCGCTCCCACAGGGTTTTGCAGCGCCGCAGAAACCTGTGGGAGCGGGTTTACCCGCGAAGGGGCGCGCAGCGGCCCCAAACAGGCGACATCGATCTAAAAGGGAATGACACCTCTACTTTTTTTCGCTTGTGGCCCAAGTGCATTCCCCGCTTTCATGTACTGGCCCACTCACCACCAGGAAGCTAGCGATGCCCGCCCACGATTTCGTCAGCCCAGACAGCATCCGCGCGCAGTTTTCTGCCGCCATGTCGCTCATGTACAAACAGGAAGTGCCCCTCTACGGCACGCTGCTGGCGCTGGTGAGCGAGATCAACCAGCAGGTCATGGATACCCAGCCCAAAGTCGCCGAAGCCCTGCGCTGGACCGGCGAAGTCGAGCGCCTCGACCAGGAGCGCCACGGCGCCATCCGCGTCGGCACCGCAGACGAGCTGGCGACCATCGCCCGCCTGTTCGCGGTCATGGGCATGGCCCCGGTCGGCTACTACGACCTCAGCTCGGCCGGCGTGCCGGTGCACTCGACGGCGTTCCGCGCGGTGCACGAGCAGTCGCTGCATGTCAGCCCGTTCCGCGTGTTCACCTCGCTGCTGCGCCTGGAGCTGATCGACAACCCGCAACTGCGCGCCCTCGCCGAAAGCATCCTGGCCAAGCGGCAGATCTTCACCCCTCGGGTACTCGAGCTGATCGCCCAGTGCGAGCGCGACAACGGCCTGAATGCCGCCGACGCCGAGACCTTCGTCAACGAGGCCCTGCACACCTTCCGCTGGCACCATGACGCGACGGTCACCCCTGAGGAGTACCAGCAGTTGCACGACCAGCACCGGCTGATTGCCGACGTGGTGGCGTTCAAGGGCCCGCACATCAATCACCTGACCCCGCGCACCCTGGACATCGACGCGATCCAGCGGGGCATGCCGGCCAAGGGCATTCCGCCCAAGGCCGTGGTCGAAGGCCCGCCGACCCGCCGGCACCCGATCCTGCTGCGCCAGACCAGCTTCAAGGCCCTGCAGGAGAAGGTCGCGTTCAAGGGTCAGGCAGGCCACGAAGGCAGCCACACCGCGCGCTTCGGCGAGATCGAACAGCGTGGCGCAGCGCTGACGCCGAAGGGTCGCCAGCTGTATGACACGCTGCTCGATGCCACCCGTGCCGCGCTCGGCGGGGTGCCGGCGGAGGCCAATGCAGATGCCTATCGGGCATTGCTCGAAACGCAGTTTGCCGCGTTCCCGGATGACCTGGCGCAGATGCGTGAGCAGGGCTTGGCGTACTTCCGCTACTTTGCCACCGAGAAAGGCCTGGCGGCGCGCGAGCAGGCAGGGCGTCCAACCAGCCTGCAAGGGCTGATCGATGCCGGGCATGTGCACTTCGAGGCGTTGGTCTATGAAGACTTCCTGCCGGTCAGTGCGGCGGGCATCTTCCAGTCCAACCTGGGCGACGATGCCCAGGCGGAATACGGCAGCAACGCCAACCGCGAAGCCTTCGAGGCAGCGCTGAAATTGCCGGTGCAGGATGAGTTGGCGCTGTATGCGCAAAGCGAGCGGCGCTCGCTGCAGGCCTGTGCGCAGGCGCTGAACCTGGGCACGTTGTAAGGCTCAGGATCGCCATCGCGGGCAAGCCCGCTCCTACAAGGACCGCACAACCTTGTAGGCGCGGGCTTGCCCGCGATGGCGTCTGCTCAGTCAGCCATTGACCCGAAACCGATCCACTTCCTGACGCAACTGCGCCGCCAGCCCTTCCAGCTCACGCGCCGTAGTCGCCAGCTCATTGGCCACATCGCGCTGCTCGCTGTTGGCCTGGGCGATGCTCTGCAGGTTGCGGCTGAGCACGGTCGCCGTGCTGCTCTGCTCCTGGGTCGCCGTGCTGATCGCGGCAAACTGCTCACCGGCAGTGCGGCTCTGCTCGTCGATACGCGCCAGCGCATCGGCCACCTTGACGTTGCGCTCCAGCCCCTCCTGCATCAAGCGGTTGCCCTGCTCCAGGGTGCTGATGGCGTGCCCGGTCTGCTGTTGAATGCTGCCGATCATCCCGGAGATTTCATCGGTCGCCGAACGGGTCCGCGCCGCCAACCCGCGCACTTCGTCCGCCACCACGGCAAACCCACGGCCCTGCTCACCGGCGCGCGCCGCCTCGATGGCCGCGTTGAGCGCCAACAGGTTGGTCTGCTCGGCAATCGCGGTGATCACCCCGACGATGCCGCCGATCTCCTGCGAGCGGGCACCCAGGGTGTCCATCACTTCGGCGGTACCGCCCAAGGCATCGGCGATCTGGCGCAGCGAGGCCGAGGCTTCGTCCATCGCGGTGCGGCCAATGCGGGTGTGCTGGGCATTGTCGCGGGCCATGCGCTCGGTGCCGGCCATATTGTCGGCGATGTTCATCGAGGTGGCGCTGAACTCTTCCACCGCGCCGGCCATGCTGGTGATCTCGCCGGACTGCTGGTCCATGCCTTCGCAGGCACCTGACGACAACCCCGCCAGCGAGCGGGCGCGGCCGCTGACCTGCTCCGAGGCGCTGCGGATGTGCTCGACCATGGTCGACAGGGCGTCGCCCATCTGGTTGAAGCTGCGCGCCAGCTGGCCGATTTCATCCTGGCTGCTGACCACCAGCCGCGCGCTCAGGTCACCGGCGCCAAGGGCTTCGGCCTGGCGCACGAGGTCGCCGAGCGGGCGCAGTTTGCGCCGCAGCAGGAACAACGTGGCGGCGACCGCCAGCAGCATCGCCAGCAGGCTGCCGATGGCCAGGCGCAGGCCGACGTTCCAGGTCACGTCGCGGATCTCCGCCTCCGGCATGCTCGCGACCACCGTCCACGGGCCTTCGGCAAACGGCATGGCGACGCTGAACAGCTGCTGATCGGCGCTGGCCCAGAAGCCGCCGGTCCCGGGCTGCAATGCCAGGTCCTTGGCGGCCTGCGCTGAAGCGTCGGCATCGCGTACAGCCGCCGGCGGCACCAACCATTTGCCCTGCTCGTCGAGCAGCGCCAGGGAGCCGGTGTGGCCGATGCGGAAGCGCTTGAGGTTGGCGAACTGGGCGTTCTGCGCATCGGTGTAGTCGAAGCCGACGAACAACACCGCGATCACCTGGCCGCTGGCGTCGCGCACCGGCACGTAGCGGGTCATGTAGTTGCGTTCGAACAGCGTGGCACGGCCGACGTAGGTCTGCCCGGCCATCAGCTTGGCGTAGGCCGGGTGCTGGCGGTCGAGCTGGGTGCCGATGGCGCGGCTGCCGTCCTGCTTGGTCAGCGAGGTGCTGATGCGGATGAAGTCATCGCCGCTGCGCACGAACAGGGTGGCGACGCCGGCGGTCATCTGCTGGAACTCGTCGACCTGGCGGAAATCGTTGTTCAGCAGGTGCTCACCCAGGTACAGCGCCGGGGTGGGCTGGCCCGCGACGGTGGCGGTCTCGCCTGGGCGCAACGTCAGGCCCGAGGCGAAGCGCCGCTCGAACAGGCCGCTCAGGCGTTGGGTGTTGTCCTTGAGCGAACCGTGAAAGGTATCCAGCTGGTCAGCCAGCAGCCGCGCTTCACTGGCCAGGTGTTCCTGGCGGGTGGCGAGGTTGGCGTTGTCCAGCGAACGCAGGGCGAACAGGGTGCTGCCGGTGATCACCAAGGCCAGCACGATGGCGAGGGCAATACCGAGCTGCGAAGCAATTCGGGCACGGGGTTGAGACATGGGCAAGCTCCTGGCAAGAGGCCGGGATCGTCCTGATCACGCTGACCACCCGCTACGATCTACGGGAAATCGCGCCCTCTATGCGGGACGCTGGTGCCAGTAGATCGGCGTCGCGCACGAATACTTGAGTGTCGGACCGGGGTATTCGCAAACGTTTTTATTGGGTCGGCGCCGGCAGTATCTGCACATCGGGGAGCAGCATCGTGCTCGCCTCTTCCTGCAAGAAGGCACTCAGCCTGCGCAAGCGCTCACCGCCCGGGCGGGTGCGCGGCCACACCAGGTAATAGTCCATGCCACTGGCCACCGCCGTCGGCCACGGCAGGCTCAAGCGGCCTTGGGCCACGTCTTCGGCGACCATCAGCAGGTCGCCCATGGAGATGCCGTAGCCACGGGCCGCGGCGATCATGCCCAGCTCGAGGGTATCGAACACCTGCCCGCCCTTCAGCGACACTTTGTCGGCCAGGCCCATGCGCGCCAGCCAGCTGCGCCAGTCGCGTTTGTCCGGGGTCGGGTGCAGCAGCTCGATAGCGGCCAGGCGCCGCTCATCCCACGGCGCATCGTCCAGCAGCTCCGGGGCGCCGACCGGGATCAGCA
The DNA here is from genome assembly GCF_900536025.1 of Pseudomonas reidholzensis. Lineage (GTDB taxonomy): Bacteria > Pseudomonadota > Gammaproteobacteria > Pseudomonadales > Pseudomonadaceae > Aquipseudomonas > Aquipseudomonas reidholzensis. The sequence continues at coordinate 255,713 of NZ_UNOZ01000002.1, read as the reverse complement.
GCTCCGAGAACAACCGGCGCACCTCCCAATCCACCGGGAACACGCCATCGCTGAGCAACACCGCGCAGTCGAACGGCTCGTGGTTGAAGTCGACATGGTCGACATCCATCCAGGCGCTGGTCAGCTGCACTTCGTTGCCCGGCTGCAGGTGGCGAAAACGGCTCAAACGCGCCAGCAGCCAACGCATGGTCAGGGTCGACGGCGCCTTCATGCGCAAGATGTCATCTTCGCCGCGCAAGGTATCGCAGGCCCGCTCCAGCGAGGCGAAGCCGTCGCGTACTCCTGGCAGCAGCATGCGCGCCGCTTCGGTGAGTTGCAGGCTGCGCCCGCTGCGCACGAACAGCCGACAGGCGAAGTGCTCCTCAAGGGTGCGGATATGCCGGCTGACCGCGCTCTGGGTGATCGACAGCTCCTCGCCCGCCCGGGTGAACGAACTGTGCCGGGCAGCGGCCTCGAATGCGCGCAACGCATACAACGGTGGAAGCTGACGGGACATGTCGTGCCTATTATCTGGGGCCATCGAAGCGTTGAGTGAAATCATACCGGCATGAGTTCAACTCATGCCAACGATCGCTTTTATCCTTTTGTGCAATGTTGACCAAAGCCTCAGAATCGTCCCCTTGCCCACCGCCCGAGAAAAGGACCCCCGCCCATGCACGTCGCGCCCACCACTGAACTCAAGGCTTTGCTGCGCCTGGCCGGGCCGCTGATCGCCTCGCAGTTGGCGCACATGCTGATGGTCCTCACCGATACCCTGATGATGGCCCGCATCAGCCCGCAGGCCCTGGCCGGTGGCGGCCTGGGTGCGGCGAGCTACTCGTTCGTGTCGATCTTTTGCCTGGGGGTGATCGCCGCCGTCGGTACCCTGGTGGCGATCCGCAAGGGCGCCGGTGACATCGCCGGTGCGACGCGCCTGGCCCAGGCTGGGATCTGGCTGGCCTGGGGCCTGGCGCTGGGGGCGGCGCTGGCCTTGTGGAACCTCGGGCCGGTGCTGTTGATGTTCGGCCAGCAGCCCGACAACGTCGAGGCGGCCATGGCCTTTCTCACCCTGCTGCCACTGGCCCTGCCCGGCTACCTGACCTTCATGGCGCTGCGCGGGTTTACCAGTGCGCTGGGCCATTCGACGCCGGTGATGGTCATCAGCCTGGTGGGCACGGTGCTCAACTACCTGTTCAACCATGCGCTGATCGAAGGCATGTTCGGCCTGCCCAAGCTGGGCCTGATGGGTATCGGCATGGTGACCGCGGTGGTCTCGCTGGGCATGGCCGTGGCGCTCGCGCTGTACATCCGCTGGCACCGGTTCTATGCCGACTACCCGCTGCGCAAGGGCCTGTCGCGGCCGTCGTTGCCGGCGCTGCGTGAGCTGTGGCGGCTGGGGCTGCCGATTGGCGGCACGTATATGGTCGAGGTCGGGCTGTTCGCCTTTGCCGCGCTGTGCATGGGTGTGCTCGGCAGCACCGAGCTGGCGGCGCACCAGATCGCCCTGCAGATCGTCTCTACCGCGTTCATGGTGCCGACCGGGCTGTCGTATGCGGTGACCATGCGCGTGGGGCTGTATTACGGCGGTGGCAACCTGTTGGCCGCGCGCAGTGCCGGGCGCGTCGGGATCAGCTTTGGCGCGCTGCTGATGTTCGCCTTTGCCGCGCTGTTCCTGCTGTTGCCGCATGAACTGGTGGGGCTGTTCATCAATCGCGATGACCCGGCGTTTGCCGGGATCTACCAGTTGGCGGTGAGCCTGGTGATGGTGGCGGCGTGGTTCGAATTGTTCGATGGCGTGCAGGCCATTGCGATGGGCTCGATCCGGGGCTTGAAGGATGCCAAGACCACCTTCTTGATCGGCCTGTGCTGTTACTGGCTGGTGGGCGCGCCCGCGGCCTGGCTGTTTGCCTTCAACCTGGGTGGCGGCGCGGTGGGGATCTGGTGGGGGCTGGCGTTGGGGCTGGCCTGTGCCTCGGTGGCGCTGACCTTTGGCTTCGAATGGCGGATGCGGCGGTTGTTGGGCAAGGCGGCGGCGCGTGGCAAGGCGACCGTCTCGGCCTGACTGGAGATCGCTGGGGCCGCTCTGCGGCCCTTTCCGACCGGTCCGGCGCCCCGGCAAGGCCGCTCCCACAATAGACAGCGCCGTGCAGGCCCTCATGATGGGCTCGGATCAGACGGCGCGAATGCCAGTTCCCGGCACTTGGGTCAGGTAAGCAATCAGCTCGGCCACCGGCAGTGGGCGGCTGACCAGGAAGCCCTGCACCTGATCGCAACCGAACGTGCGCAGCAAGGCCATCTGCTCTTCGCTCTCGACGCCTTCGGCCACCACCTCCAGGTTGAGGTTGTGCGCCAGGTTGATCATGGCGTGCACCAGCTTGCGGTTCTCTTCGCGCATTTCCATGCCGCCGACAAAGCTGCGGTCGACCTTGAGCAAGGTGATCGGCAGGCTGTTGAGGTGGACGAACGACGAGAACCCGGTGCCGAAGTCGTCCAGCGAGAACCGCACGCCCAGCCGCCCCAGTGCGTCCATGGTCTGACGCACCACCTCGTTGCGGCGCATCACCGCCGTCTCCGTCAGCTCGAACTCCAGCCAGCGCGCGTCGACGCCGTGCTCGATGATCAGGCGGCTGAGGGTCGCCAATAGCTGGCTGTCCTGGAACTGCCGAAAACTCAGGTTGACTGCCATGTGCAGCGGCTGCAGGCCTTGTTCACGCAGCGCCTGCATGTCGCGCAACGCGCGGGAAATGACCCAGTAGCCAAGCGGTACGATCAACCCGCTCTGCTCGGCCAGCGGCACGAATTCGCTCGGCGCCAGCAAGCCGCGCTCGGGGTGGTTCCAGCGCACCAGGGCTTCCAGGCCGACGATGCTGCCATCGGCGAGGTTCAGCCGGGGCTGGTAATGCAGCTCCAGCTCGTCACGGCGCAAGGCCCGGCGCAGTTCACCTTCGAGGTCGGCGAGGCTGCGGGCGTTGCGGTTGATCCGCTCGTTGAACACATGAAAGGTGCAGCCCTGGATGGCCTTGGCCTGGCGCATGGCAATGTGTGCATGCCACATCAACGGGTCGGCGCCGCCTTGCGCGCGGGCATGGGCCAGGCCCAGGCTGCAACCGACCAGCAGGCTCTCGCCGTCGATCCAGTACGGCTCGGCCAGGGCTTCGACGATCCGGTCGGCCAGCCACTCGGCGCGGTGGGTGTCGCGCCGGGTGTCGATCAGCAGGGCGAACTCGTCGCTGCCCAGCCGGGCCAGCTGATCGCCGGCTTCGAGCTGCTGCTTGAGGCGCGTGACCACCTGCAGGATCAGGCGGTCGCCGCCCTGGTGGCCGAGGGCATCGTTGACGTGACGGAAGTTGTCCAGGTCGAGATGGCCTAGGGCCACGCCGCGGCCGTCGTTTTCCGCCAGGCGTGCGGTCAGCAGGGCCTGAAAGCCCTGGCGGTTGGCGATGCCGGTCAGCGGGTCCTGTTCAGCCAGGCGCTGCAAGGTGTCCACCAGCACGCCGCGCTCACGCACATGGCGCAGCGAGCGGCGCAAGGTGTCGCTGGTCAGTTGCGCCTGCACCAGCCAGTCACTGACACCGGCAGGCGCGGCGTCGGGCTCGTCCTCGAGCAACAGGATGGTCGGCAGCTCGCAGCGGCCCGGAGTTGGCAGCAACGCCGGCGTGGCGAGCACCACCGCCTGGCGGTCGCGGGCGAACAGGCTGTCGACCGCCTCCCAGTTCGGCGCGGTCAGCAGCACGGCGCTGCCAGCCAATGGCTGCAGGCAGTCGCGCAAACGGGCGGCCCATTCCGGCTCATCAGCCAACAGCAGCAAACGCAAGGGTTCGACAGGCGTGGACAAGCGGGCTCCTCAGGGCGGGGTCGGTGACACGGTGAACGCGCGGTATCCTACCGCATGAGTGAAAATGATTTTCACTTTAATACATACCCTTCCGTGGGGCGCTTCCGACGTATTTTGTCGTGCATCCTGCGCGAAAGTTGGCGAACCGGCAAATCCGATTTCGCCAGCCTCCTGATCTTGTCAGTAACGCCCTGGCCCGGCCGCTGGCAGCGGCTCGAACGGTGACCGGGCGAGCGCCGGCCGAGCAAAAGTCTGACTCCGGCGTCAGACGGTCGCGCCATAACCGCCACAGGCCTGTTAGAATGCGCGGCTATTTTCTGGCGACCCCGGTTCCTAGCATGTCCCGACTCAATCCCCGGCAACAAGAAGCCTGTGACTATGTCGGCGGCCCTCTTTTGGTGCTCGCCGGTGCCGGCTCCGGCAAGACCAGCGTGATCACGCGCAAGATTGCCCACCTCATCCAGAACTGCGGCATCCGTGCCCAGTACATCGTCGCCATGACCTTTACCAACAAGGCCGCGCGCGAGATGAAGGAGCGGGTCGGTACCCTGCTGCGCGCGGGCGAAGGCCGGGGCCTGACGGTGTGCACCTTCCACAACCTGGGCTTGAACATCATCCGCAAGGAGCATCAGCACCTGGGCTACAAGCCGGGGTTCTCGATCTTCGACGAGACCGACATCAAGGCCTTGCTGTCGGACATCATGCAGAAGGAATACTCCGGCGACGACGGCATCGACGAGATCAAGAACATGATCGGTGCCTGGAAAAACGACCTGATCATGCCCGCCGAGGCCCTGGAAAAAGCCCGCAACCCCCGCGAGCAGACCGCCGCCATCGTCTACACCCACTACCAGCGCACGCTCAAGGCGTTCAATGCGGTGGACTTCGACGACCTGATCCTGATGCCGGTCAAGCTGTTCCAGGAAAACCCCGAGGTGCTCGAGCGCTGGCAGAACAAGGTGCGCTACCTGCTGGTCGACGAATACCAGGACACCAACGCCAGCCAGTACCTGCTGGTGAAGATGCTGATCGGCATGCGCAACCAGTTCACCGTGGTCGGCGACGACGACCAGTCGATCTACGCCTGGCGCGGCGCCCGCCCCGAAAACCTGATGCTGCTCAAGGACGACTACCCGTCCTTGAAAGTGGTCATGCTCGAGCAGAACTACCGCTCCACCAGCCGCATCCTGCGCTGCGCCAACGTGCTGATCGCCAACAACCCGCACGATTTCGAGAAGCAGCTGTGGAGCGAGATGGGCCACGGCGACGAGATCCGCGTGATCCGCTGCAAGAACGAGGAAACCGAGGCCGAGCGCGTGGCCATGGAAATCCTCACCTTGCACCTGCGCACCGACCGCCCGTACAGCGACTTCGCCATCCTCTACCGGGGCAACTACCAGGCCAAGCTGATCGAGCTCAAGCTGCAGCACCACCAGGTGCCGTATCGCCTGTCGGGCGGCAACAGCTTCTTCGGCCGCCAGGAGGTCAAGGACCTGATGGCCTACCTGCGCCTGCTGGTCAACCCGGACGACGACAACGCCTACCTGCGGGTGATCAACGTGCCGCGCCGGGAAATCGGCTCGACCACCCTCGAGAAGCTCGGCAACTATTCCACCGAGCGCGGCGTGTCGATGTATGCCGCCAGCGACGAGATGGGCCTGGGCGAGCACCTCGACGCGCGCTACACCGAGCGCCTGCAGCGCTTCAAGCACTGGCTCGACGGGGTCCGTCACAAGGTCGCGCTGGACGACCCGATCGCCGCGCTGCACGAGATGGTCCGCGACATCGACTACGAGAACTGGATCCGCCAGAACACCGCCAGCGACAAGGCGGCGGACTTCCGGATCAGCAACGTCTGGTTCCTGATCGATGCGCTGAAGAACACCCTCGAGAAAGACGAAGAGGGTGACATGACCATCGAGGACGCCATCGGCAAGCTGGTGTTGCGCGACATGCTCGAGCGCCAGCAGGAAGAAGAAGACAACGCCGAAGGTGTGCAGATGATGACCCTGCACGCCTCCAAGGGCCTGGAATTCCCTTACGTGTTCATCATGGGCATGGAAGAAGAGATCCTCCCGCACCGCTCCAGCATCGAGGCCGACACCATCGAAGAGGAGCGCCGGCTGGCTTACGTGGGCATCACCCGCGCGCGCCAGACACTGGCCTTCACCTTTGCCGCCAAGCGCAAGCAGTACGGCGAGATCATCGACTGCACGCCCAGCCGGTTCCTCGACGAACTGCCGCCGGACGATCTGTGCTGGGAAGGCCTGGATGATGCGCCGGTGGAAGTCAAAGCCGCGCGTGGCAACAACGCATTGGCCGATATACGGGCCATGCTCAAGCGCTAATCACCTTTAAACTTTGCTGCGGCACACAGCCGTGGCCACTTTTGCTACATCGAGGATTACACCAGTGGAAGCACTGCAGCAGAAGATTCGCGAAGAAGGCATCGTGCTTTCCGACCAGGTTCTCAAAGTCGACGCGTTTCTCAATCACCAGATCGACCCTGCCCTGATGCAGCTGATCGGTGACGAATTCGCCCGTCTGTATGCCGACAGCGGCGTGACCAAGATCGTCACCATCGAAGCGTCGGGCATCGCGCCGGCGGTGATGACCGGTCTGAAACTGGGTGTGCCGGTGATCTTCGCCCGCAAGCACCAGTCGCTGACCCTGACCGAGAACCTGCTGAGCGCCTCGGTGTACTCCTTCACCAAGCAGACCGAGAACACCGTGGCGATCTCGCCGCGTCACCTCAACAGCAGCGACCGTGTACTGGTGATCGACGACTTCCTGGCCAACGGCAAGGCGTCGCAGGCACTGATCTCGATCATCAAGCAGGCTGGCGCTACCGTTGCCGGCCTGGGCATCGTCATCGAGAAGTCGTTCCAGGGCGGCCGTGCCGAGCTGGACAGCCAGGGTTACCGCGTTGAGTCGCTGGCCCGGGTGAAGTCGCTGGAAGGCGGCGTGGTCAGCTTCATCGAGTAACGGCGTTTGGTTGGGGCTGCTCGCAGCCCCAATGTCACCGGGTTGCCTGCAATCCCGCCAGCAGCAATCGCTGGTACAGCTCCTCTTTCAGCCCCTGCGGCTGCTCCAGCCCCATCCGCGCCAGCTGTGCCGGATAGGCTTCAGGCGCCGGCGCATCGAGTGCCGCCCGACCCAGCTCGAGCACTTCGCTCAGCTTGAACTTGCTCTTCAACCAGTTCAGCGCCCTGAACAGATCACGCTCTTCAGCCGTGAAATCACTCCCCAACGGATACTCCGGGAACAACCGCGGATGCCGCTCACGCACGCCTTCAAGCCGCTCCGGCGTGTTGTTGCAGAAGCGCTGGTCCAGCTCGAAACCCTTAGCCAGCTTGCCCGCCGCCTTGGCTTGCTCCATCAACTCGCCCTGAAAACGTGAATCACTGATCGCCAGCAAGCGGGCGATGACCTCACTGTCGGTCTGCCCGCGCAGGTCGGCAATGCCGTACTCGGTCACCACGATGTCGCGCAGGTGGCGGGGGATGGTGCAGTGGCCGTAGGTCCAGAACAGGTTCGAGGTCACCTCGCCGCCGGCCTCGCGCCAGCTGCGCAACAGCAGGATCGAGCGCCCGCCTTCCAGCGCATGGCCCTGGGCGACGAAGTTGTACTGGCCGCCGACGCCGCTGAGCACCCGGCCGTCTTCCAGCTGATCAGCGACCCCGGCGCCCATCAGGGTCATGCCGAACACCGTGTTGATGAAACGCGCATCACGCCGCTGGCGACGCTTGAGCGCCTCATCGCCATACAGCTCGTTGATGAAGCTGATGGCGGTCATGGCGTACTGCTTGCGCTGCGCCAACGGCATCTCGCGCAGGCGCTGGTAGAACGCCCGTGGGCCGAGGAAAAAGCCGCCGTGCACCAATACCCCGTGCTCATCGGCTGGCCGGCGCACCACGCCCGCCTCGGCCAGCGCCAAGAGGCCGTTGACGAACATCTCGCTGCAGCCGTACAGGCCTTGGGCAAAGGCGTCCAGGCCCCCTTCCCGCTCGATCAGGTGCTGCCAGGGCTGCACATCGAGTTCGGCCAGCAGCGCCCGATAACCCTCGTTGTCACCCTGCCGCGCCAGCAAGGCCGCGGCCACCGCGTCGCCCATCGCACCGATGCCGATCTGCAGGGTGCCGCCATCGCGCACCAGGCTGCTGGCGTGCAGACCGATGCAGTGGTCCTGGGTGGCGACCGGCATGTTCGGCGTGGAGAACAGCCGGCGGCGTTCAGGCTCATCGATCAGCAGGTCGAAGGCATCGCGGCTCAGCTCTGAAGCGCCAGGCATGTAGGGCAGCTCGGCATGCACCTGGCCGAGCAGCAGGACGGTCTCGCCCGCGGCGCGGCGCTTGGCGATCATCGGCAGCAGGTCGAGGGTGATGTCCGGGTTGCAGGCGAGGCTCAGCTGGTCGGGGCACTCGGGCGTCTCGGCCACCAGCTGGGCGACCAGGTTGAGGCCCTTGGCGTTGATGTCGCGGGCCGCATGGCTGTAGTTGCTGCTGACGTAGTCCTGCTGGGCCATGGCGCTGTGCAGCAGGCTGCCGGGCTGCATGAAGAACTGCTCGACGCGGATGTTTGGCGGCAGCCGGTCGCTGCGCAGGTCGGCCAGATAGTCGAGCTCTTGATAGTCGGCGAAGACCCGCTCGATGAAAGGCTCGAGAAAGCGCCGCTGGAGGCCGTCGCCCAGCGGTGGGCGGCCGAGGGTCAGGGCGGTGTAGATCGTCAGGCGGCGCTCGGGCAGCGCGCGAACGCGGGCGTAGAGCGCGTTGACGAAGGCGTTGGGTTTGCCCAGGCCCAAGGGCAGGCCCATGTGGATATGGGCGGGCAGGTGGTCCAGGACATGCTCTACGGCCTGGTCGATGGAACAGCTGTGGGCCATCTGTGCCTCCTGTGACATCCGTGCGGTCAGGGGTTGGACCGTGAGCGGCCTGGCATTACTGCATCGCCTTCATCGCGGGCAAGCCCGCCCCCACAGGGTTTTGCAGCGCCGCCGAAACCTGTAGGAGCGGGTTTACCCGCGAAAAGGACACAGAAAAATATGCGCCCAGAAACAACCAAGCCCGCCATACAGGCGGGCTTGGTAAAATCAGTCACGGCTCAAAGACCAGACATCTTCTGGATCGCACCCTTGAGCTCTTCATCCGAGCAATCCGCGCAGGTGCCTTTGGGCGGCATCGCGTTCAGCCCGGTAATCGCCTTGGCGAGAATGCCGTCCAGGCCACCCTGGTGATCGGCGCGCTCCTTCCAGGCGGCCGTGTCGCCGATCTTCGGCGCATTCAACAGGCCGGTGCCATGGCAGGCATTGCAGTGCTTGGCGATGATCTCGTCAGGGGTCTTGGCGCCCCCACCGCTGGCCACCGCGGCCACTTCCATGCCCTTGCATTCCTGGCCCTGGACACACACCTGGCCGACCGGCTCCAGGCGCTTGGCAATATCGTCATTGGTTGCTGCGTGTGCATTGAGTGCCCAGAGGGCGAAAACGGCTGCTGGTACGGCCAGCATCTTCTTGATTTGGTTCACGCGTACACCCTCATGGTGGCTAATCACGCCAGCAGTCACGAATTGCAGGCGTTGAAAAGTATAGCGGGATCCCAACAGCCGTGAAACGACCACACACAGGAAAGGGGTATTAGCGAATCAATACGCTGCGCTGGATCAAAAATTCGACGGTGTAGCCGCGCTGATCAGCCGTGCAGGCTCGTCGAACGGGTTGCGAAACCGGTGCGGGCGGGTGCTTTCGAAGTAGTAGCTGTCACCGGCTTCGAGCAGAAAGGTCTCGCTGCCGACCACCAGCTCCAGGCGGCCTTCGAGGAGGATGCCGGTCTCTTCGCCATCGTGGGTGAGCATCTCTTCACCGGTATCGGCGCCCGGCGGATAGACCTCGTTGAGAAAGGCGATCGCACGGTTGGGGTGCGACTTGCCGACCAGCTTCATGGTCACCGCGCCGTCGGAAATGTCGATCAGCTCGTGGGCCTTGTAGACGATCTGGGTCGGGCTCTCGGCGGCCAGTTCGACCGAGAAGAATTCGACCATGGACATGGGAATGCCGCTGAGCACCTTGCGCAGCGAGCTGATCGAGGGGCTCACGCTGTTTTTCTCGATCATCGAGATGGTGCTGTTGGTCACCCCCGCGCGCTTGGCGAGTTCCCGCTGGGACAGGCCCTTGAGCTTGCGGATGGCTTGCAGTCGTTCGCCGACGTCCAAAGCTGGAGCCTCCTGAAACAGTGGGATGGGGGTCGAGTGTGAACGATATCATGGCAATGCCGTTCAGTATTTACAACACTCGAAGCCCCAGCCTGTCCGCTTCAGCGCCTTATTCGCCGATATAGTCCAGCGGTACGCGCTTGAGGTTGCAGAAGATCTGGTACGGGATGGTGCCCGCCTGCTGCGCCACGTCGCTGGCCAGCACCTGCTTGCCCCACAGTTCCACCGGGCTGCCCAGGGTCGCTTCGGGGATGTCGGTAAGGTCGACGCAGAGCATGTCCATCGACACCCGGCCGATCAGCTGGGTGCGTTTGCCCGCGACCATCACCGGGGTGCCGGTGGGCGCCAGGCGCGGGTAGCCGTCGGCGTAGCCCATGGCGACCACGCCGACCCGGGTCGGTCGCGGGCTGATGAACTTCGCCCCGTAGCCGACCGGCTCACCGGCTGGCAGCTCTCGCACGCTGATGATCCGCGATTGCAGGGTCATCACCGGCTGCAGGCGATTGGCCTCGGCCTGCGCCACCTCGAACGGCGTGGCGCCGTACAGCATGATGCCGGGGCGCACCCAGTCGCTCGGCACCTGCGGCCAGCCGAGCAGCGCCGGCGAGTTGCGCAGGCTGCATTCGGCGCTCAGGCCCTGGCGAGCCGCCTCGAACACCGCGACCTGCTGGGCGGTGGCGTCGGCGTCCAGCTCATCGGCACGGGCAAAGTGGGTCATCAGCACGATGCGCGCGACCTTGCCGCTGGCCAGCAGGCGCTGGTAGGCGTTGTGGTAGTCCTTGGGGTGCAGGCCGACGCGGTGCATGCCGCTGTCGAGCTTGAGCCAGACCTTCAGCGGTTTGGCCAGCGGGGTCTGCTCGATCGCGTCGAGCTGCCACAGCGAGTGCACCACGCACCACAGTTCATGCTCGGCGATCAGCGCCAGTTCGCTGGCCTCGAAAAAGCCCTCAAGCAACAGAATCGGGCTTTTGATGCCTGCCGCACGCAGCTCCAGCGCCTCCTCGATGCAGGCGACGGCAAAGCCATCGGCCTCGGCTTCCAGGGCCAGGGCACACCGCACCGCGCCGTGGCCATAGGCATCGGCCTTGATCACGGCGAGGGCCTTGGCGCCGGATAATTCACGGGCCAGGCGATAGTTGTGACGCAGGGCTTGGAGGTCGATCAGGGCACGGGCGGGACGCATGGCGGCAGCCTTCTGGCAATTCGGGTGGGCAATGAGTCCCCGGCACGCCAGCGGGGTCAGGTGCCAGCGTGCCGGGGTGAGGAACGGTTACGGCAGCGCGGCGACCACCGACAGTTCGACGAGGATTTCTGGCTCGCACAGCTTGGCTTCGACGGTGGCACGGGCCGGGGCGACGCCAGCAGGCAGCCACTGGTCCCAGACGGCGTTCATGCCGGCGAAGTGCGCATCGATGTCTTTCAGGTAGATGGTCACGGAAAGCAGATTGCGCTTGTCGGTACCGGCCTGGTCGAGCAGCTTCTCGATGCTGGCCAAGGTCTCGCGGGTCTGCTGCTCGATGCCGGCGTTCAGGTCATCACCGACCTGGCCCGCCAGGTACACGGTGCCGTTGTGGGTGACGATCTGACTCATGCGCTCATTGGTGAGCTGGCGCTGGATTGCCATGCTTGGCGATCTCCTTGTGGTTGCCATAGCGGGAAATATCGAGGCCTTCGGCGCTGATCTGCGGCTTGCGCTTGGCGATCAGGTCAGCCAGCAGGCGACCGGAGCCACAGGCCATGGTCCACCCCAGGGTGCCGTGACCGGTGTTGAGGAACAGGTTACGGAACGAGGTCGCACCGACGATCGGCGTGCCGTCCGGGGTGGCCGGACGCAGGCCGGTCCAGAAGCTCGCCTGGCTCAGGTCGCCGCCGCGAGGATAAAGGTCGTTGACGATCATCTCCAGCGTTTCGCGTCGACGTGGGTTCAGCGACAGGTCAAAACCGGCGATTTCAGCCATGCCGCCAACCCGGATGCGGTTGTCGAACCGGGTGATCGCGACCTTGTAGGTTTCGTCGAGAATGGTCGAGGTCGGGGCCATGGCCGGGTCGGTGATCGGCACGGTCAGCGAATAGCCCTTGAGCGGGTAGACTGGAGCCTTGATGCCCAGCGGCTTGAGCAGCTGCGGCGAGTAGCTGCCCAGCGCCAGCACGTAGCGGTCGGCGGTTTCCAGCTTGCCGTCGATCCACACGCCGTTGATCCGGTCCCCGGCGTAGTCCAGGCGCTGGATGTCCTGGCCAAAGCGGAACTCGACGCCCAGCTTGATCGCCATCTCGGCCAGCTTGGTGGTGAACAGCTGGCAGTCGCCGGTCTGGTCATTGGGCAGGCGCAGGGCGCCAGCGAGGATATCCTTGACCCCGGCCAGGGCCGGTTCGACGCGGGCAATGCCGTCACGGTCGAGCAGCTCATAGGGCACGCCAGACTGCTCGAGCACGGCGATGTCCTTGGCCGCGGCATCGACCTGGGCCTGGGTGCGGAACAGCTGGGTGGTGCCCAGGGCGCGGTTCTCGTAGGCCAGGCCGGTTTCGGCGCGCAGCTCGTCGAGGCAGTCGCGGCTGTACTCGGACAACCGCACCATGCGCTCCTTGTTCACCGCATAACGATTGGCAGTGCAGTTGCGCAGCATCTGCGCCATCCACAGGTACTGGTCGACATCGCCGGTGAGCTTGATGGCGAGCGGGGCGTGGCGTTCGAGCAGCCACTTGATGGCCTTGAGCGGCACGCCGGGGGCGGCCCACGGCGAGGCATAACCTGGCGAGATCTGGCCAGCGTTGGCGAAGCTGGTTTCCATGGCGACCGCTGGCTGGCGGTCGACCACGGTCACTTCAAAACCCTGCCGGGCCAGGTAATAGGCGCTGGCGGTTCCGATCACACCGCTACCAAGTACCAGAACTCGCATCGTTCATCCCTCGCGCGCGGCGCACCGCACTGTTTTGTTTGAATGGCATGGATGCGCGCAGTATAAAAAGGACAGGCCAGTGCATTTCACTATATAAAAGCCTATATTTGGCGACAATTCTCGGCATAGTGGCCTTTAACGGAGGGGCATCCCCTATGAGAACCCAGCATCAGAGCAAGCGTGAACTGGACAAGATCGACCGCAATATCCTGCGGATCCTGCAGAATGACGGGCGTATCTCGTTCACTGAACTGGGCGAAAAAGTAGGCCTCTCCACGACCCCGTGCACCGAGCGCGTACGCCGCCTGGAGCGCGAGGGGATCATCATGGGCTACAACGCCCGGCTCAATCCGCAGCACCTCAAGGGCAGCCTGCTGGTGTTCGTCGAGATCAGCCTGGACTACAAGTCCGGGGACACCTTCGAGGAGTTCCGCCGCGCGGTGCTGAAGCTGCCGCACGTGCTCGAGTGCCACCTGGTGTCGGGCGATTTCGACTACCTGGTGAAGGCGCGGATTTCCGAGATGGCCTCCTACCGCAAGCTGCTGGGCGACATCCTGCTGAAGCTGCCGCACGTGCGCGAGTCGAAGAGCTACATCGTCATGGAAGAAGTCAAAGAGAGCCTGTGCCTGCCGATTCCGGACTGATTCTCAGACCAGTACCTGGCGGGTCGTGGCGATGAACTGGTGGACCAGGTGTTCGGCCTGGGCGTCGATCGGCTGCGCCGGGCCGCGGCCACGCGGGCAGGCCATGCGCGGGGTGGTGCCGAACAGGCGGCAGATCATTGGCCGGTCCTCATAGACGGTGCAGCCTTGCGGGCCGAGGTGCACGCAGTCGAGGCGCTCGAGGGCGGCGTCCTGCTCGGCCTGGGACTTGCGCGGCAGCTGGGCCATTTCTTCCGTCGAGGTGGTGACCGGGCCGCAACAGTCGTGGCAGCCGGGCTCGCATTCGAAGGCAGGAATGAGCTCACGCAGGAAGTGGATCTTGTGGCGGTTGCAGGACATGGATGCGGTACAGATCTGAAAGGTGTGGGGGATTATAAGCCGCTTTCGCGGGGCAAGCCCGCTCCCACAGGATCCCTGCAATGCCCAAATTCCGGGGCCAGCACAAAACCTGTGGGAGCGGGCTTGCCCCGCGAAAGGGGCAGTTGCCGCACCGCCCACCCCGGCTTATCCTCGCCCTCTTCACCCTGCTCACCAAGGCCAAGCCGATGATCCACAGCGCGCAGCACGCCGCCTCCTACTACGCCGCCAGCAGCGCGCCCCAACCTGAGTACCCTGCCCTGCAAGGCCAGCACAGCGCCGACGTGTGCATCGTCGGCGGCGGCTACTCGGGCCTGAACACGGCCATCGAACTGGCCGAACGCGGCCTCTCGGTGATCCTCCTCGAAGCCCACAAGGTCGGCTGGGGCGCCAGTGGCCGCAACGGCGGCCAACTGATCCGCGGCGTCGGCCATGGCCTCGACCAGTTCCTCCCCGTCCTCGGCGAACAAGGCGTGCGCAGCCTCAAGCTGATGGGCCTGGAAGCCGTCGATATCGTCCGCCAACGCATCGAGCGTCATGCCATTGCCTGCGACCTGACCTGGGGCTACTGCGACCTGGCCAACAAGCCTGGCGAGCTGCGAGGCTTCGCCGAAGACGCCGAAGAACTGCGCAGCCTGGGCTACGCGCACGAACTGCGCCTGGTAAGTGCCGAGCAGATCCATACCGTGGTCGACTCCGAGCGCTACGTCGGCGGCCTGATCGACATGGGCTCGGGCCACCTGCACCCGCTCAACCTGGCCCTCGGCGAAGCGGCGGTCGCCACCCAGCTGGGCGTGAAGCTGCACGAGCACTCGGCCGTCACCCGCATCGACTATGGCCCGCAGGTACAGGTCCACACCGCCAGCGGCGTGGTCCGCGCCAACACCCTGGTGCTGTGCTGCAACGCCTACCACAACGACCTCAACCGCGAGCTGGGCGGCAAGGTGCTGCCCGCCGGCAGCTACATCATCGCCACCGAGCCACTCGGTGAAGCCCGTGCGCGCGCCCTGCTGCCACAGAACATGGCGGTCTGCGACCAACGCGTGGCCCTCGACTACTACCGCCTCTCGGCGGATCACCGGCTGCTGTTCGGCGGCGCCTGCCACTACTCCGGGCGCGACCCGCAGGACATCGCCGGCTACATGCGACCCAAGCTGCTCAAGGTGTTCCCGCAGCTGGCCGACGTGCGCATCGACTACCAATGGGGCGGCATGATCGGCATCGGTGCCAACCGCCTGCCGCAGATCGGCCGGCTGGCCAGCCAACCCAACGTGTATTACGCCCAGGCCTATTCCGGTCACGGGCTGAACGCCACCCACCTGGCCGGGCGCCTGCTCGGCGAAGCCATCAGCGGCCAGCAGAGCGGGCGTTTCGACCTGTTCGCCCAGGTGCCGCACATCACCTTCCCGGGCGGCAAGCACCTGCGTTCGCCGTTGCTGGCGCTGGGCATGCTCTGGCATCGGCTGAAAGAGCTGGTCTAGTCAGCCCCGCCAGAACGGTTTACGGCCCTCTTCGCGGGCCTGCTCCCAGCTCAGGCCGACATCGCGCAGCTGCGCGTCATCCAGCTGCAGCAGCGTGCGGCGGGTCGTCCAACGGTGCAGCATCAGGCCGATCCGCCCCAGGCCGGCGGGGGCATTGTAGAGCCGGGGCTGCTGCCCCGCGTCGAGCTCCTTGGCCAACCGTTGCACGCCCACATCGCTGAAACTACCCATCACGGCATCCTCCTCATCTGATCGAACCGTGGGCACAGCATGCGCGTCGGCGACCTGGCCGATACAGATGCAAACATCTTTTATTATTTCGATACAGAATTGGCAGTTCTGCCCCTGAATGCTGTATTTTCGGCCCATCTGTACTGGTCGAAGACCGGGCTTTTTGCGGGAGTATGCCGTGACCCTCTACCTGAACCTCGCCGAACTGCTCGGCGCGCGCATCGAGCAAGGGCTCTACCGCCCGGGCCAGCGCCTGCCTTCGGTGCGCTCGCTGAGCCTGGAGCACGGGGTCAGCCTGAGCACCGTACAGCAGGCCTACCGCATGCTCGAAGACAACGGCCTGGTCTCGCCGCGGCCGAAATCCGGCTACTTCGTCACCGATCACCGCAGCCTGCCAGCGCTGCCGGCTGTGAGCCGACCGGCGCAACGGCCCGTGGACATCTCCCAGTGGGAGCAGGTGCTGGAGCTGGTCCGCAGCAACCCGCGCGCCGATGTGGTACAGCTCGGCCGGGGCATGCCCGACGTCACCAGCGCCACGCTCAAGCCGCTGCTGCGCAGCCTCGCCCAGCTCAGCCGGCGGCAGGACATGCCGGGGCTGTACTACGACAACATTCACGGCAACCTGGCCCTGCGCGAGCAGATCGCCCGGCTGATGCTCGACTCCGGCTGCCGCCTGGGCCCGGCCGAACTGGTGGTCACCACCGGCTGCCACGAGGCGCTGTCGACCAGCATTCGCGCGGTGTGCGCGCCCGGCGACATCGTCGCGGTGGACTCCCCCAGCTTCCACGGCGCCATGCAGACCCTCAAGGGCCTGGGCATGAAAGCGCTGGAAATCCCCACCGACCCGCTCACCGGGATCAGCCTCGAAGCCCTCGAACTGGCCCTTGAGCAGTGGCCGATCAAACTGATCCAGATCACCCCGAGCTGCAACAACCCGCTGGGCTACATCATGCCCGAGGCGCGCAAGAAGGCCCTGCTGACCCTGGCCCAGCGCTATGACGTGGCGATCCTCGAAGACGACGTGTATGGCGACCTGGCCTACACCTACCCGCGCCCGCGCACGGTCAAGTCGTTCGACGAAGACGGCCGCGTGCTGCTCTGCAGCTCGTTCTCCAAGACCCTCGCGCCCGGCCTGCGGATCGGCTGGGTCGCGCCGGGGCGCTACCTGGAGCGGGTGCTGCACATGAAGTACATCAGCACCGGCAGCACCGCCGCCCAACCGCAGCTGGCGATTGCCGACTTCATCGAGGCCGGCCATTACCACCCGCATGTGCGGCGCATGCGCAGCCAGTACCAGCGGGGTCGCGACCTGATGAGCGACTGGGTGGCGCGTTACTTCCCACCAGGCACCCGCGTCAGCCGGCCCCAGGGCGGCTTCATGCTGTGGGTCGAACTGCCGGAAAGTTTCGATACGCTGCGCCTGAACCGCGCTTTACTGGAACAAGGGGTGCAGATCGCCGTGGGCAGCATCTTCTCGGCGTCGGGCAAGTACCGGCACTGCCTGCGGATGAACTACGCGGCGCGGCCAACCGTCGAAATCGAGGCGGCGGTGCGCAAGGTTGGCGAAACCGCCCTTCGTCTACTGGTCGACGAGCACAGCGAGGCGTAACTTTGCGCCGCCTTCCAGGGTCCATAGCACTCAGGCCTTTGCGGTACAGGACGATCCGACTTGAGACTCCAGCGAATTCTGCCTTTCCTGCTGGCGCTAGTGCTTGGCCTCAGCGGCTGCGCCAGCGTCAGCCCACCGCGTGAAGTCAGCCAGGCGTTGCCCGCCAGCGAATCGCCGTTCGGCCGCTCGGTCCTGCGCCAGGCCGCACCGTACGAGGGTCGCTCGGGCTTTCGCCTGCTGCCCAACAGCAACGAAGCCTTCCGCGCCCGCGCCGAGCTGATCCGCAACGCCCAGGCGAGCATCGACGTGCAGTACTACATCGTGCATGACGGCCTCAGCACCCGGGCGCTGGTGCATGAGCTGCTGCGCGCCGCCGACCGCGGCGTGCGGGTGCGGATCCTGCTCGACGACACCACCAGCGATGGCCTCGACACCTTGATCGGCACCCTGGCCGCCCACCCGAACATCGACATCCGCGTGTTCAACCCGCTCAACCTGGGCCGCAGCACCGGCGTTACCCGGGCCATGGGGCGGCTGTTCAACCTGTCGCGCCAGCACCGGCGGATGCACAACAAGCTGTTCCTGGTCGACAACAGCATGGCCATCGTCGGTGGGCGCAACCTGGGCGACGAATACTTCGACGCCGAGCCCAACCTGAACTTCACCGACATCGACCTGCTCGGTGTCGGCCCGGTCGCCGAGCAGCTCGGCCACGGTTTCGACCAGTACTGGAACAGCGCCCTGAGCCGGCCGATCGGCGACTTCCTCTGGCGCCAGCCGGACCAAGCGGACCTGCGCGCCAGCCGCCAGCGCCTGGAAGTGTCGCTGGCCGAGGCGCGAATCAAGCGCAAGGCCTTGTATGACCGGTTGATGGCGTATCAGTCGCAGCCGCGCCTGGACGTCTGGCGCAACGAGCTGATCTGGGCGCACAGCCAGGCGCTGTGGGATGCGCCGAGCAAGGTCCTGGCGCGCGATGAGCCGGACCCGCAGCTGCTGATGAGCCAGCAGCTGGCGCCGGACCTGAACAACGTCCATCACGAACTGATCCTGGTGTCGGCGTATTTCGTCCCCGGCGAGTCGGGGCTGCTGTACCTGACCAGCCATGCCGACGCGGGCATCTCGGTCAAGCTGCTGACCAACGCCCTGGAGGCCACTGACGTGCCGGCCGTGCATGGCGGCTATGCGCCCTACCGGCGCGCGTTGCTCGAGCACGGTGTGCAGTTGTACGAGCTGCGGCGCCAGCCGGGCGACCCGAGCGCTCGGCGCGGGCTCAACTTCCATGGCGGTTCGGACTCCAGCCTGCACAGCAAGGCGATCGTGTTCGACCGACACAAGACGTTCATTGGCTCGTTCAACTTCGACCCGCGCTCGGTGCTGTGGAACACCGAGGTCGGCGTGCTGGTCGACAGCCCGGAGCTGGCCGAGTACACCCGCGAGCTGGCGCTGCAGGGCATGGCGCCGGCGCTGAGCTATCAGCCGACGCTGGTCGACGGCAAGATGGTCTGGGTGACCGAAGACAATGGCCAGCGGCATGTGCTGACCACCGAGCCCGGTGGCATGTGGCGGCGCTTCAATGCCTGGATCAGCAAGGCGGTGGGGCTGGAGAAGATGCTCTGAGCTGAAATCGCCGGGGGCGCTTTGCGCCCCTTTCCGACCGGTCCGGCGCCCCGGCAAGGCCGCTCCCACAGGGGTCTGCGCAACGCGGTCCAATGTGGGAGCGGCCTTGTGTCGCGATAGGGCTGCGCAGCAGCCCCAGGATCTATCAGACAGACGCGGGCTCGAAGGCACCCCGCCGCCGGGTCAGCACCACCAACCCCGCCGCCCCCACCGCCATCAGCAACGGCAGCGCATGGCCGCTGATCCACTGGCTCCCCGCCCCCGCCAACAACGGCCCGAGCAGGCAACCAATACCCCACAGCTGCGCCACATGGGCGTTCGCGCGCACCAGCGCATCATCCCGATAACGCTCGCCGATCAAGATCAGCGACAGCGTGAACAAGCCCCCGGCACTGGCCCCGAACAGCACCCACACCGGCCAGATCAGCGCGGTGTCCAGCAGCAGCGGAATCGCCAGGCTGGACACCATCAAGGTCACCGCGCAGCCGCTGAACAAGGTCTGCCGCGACATCTTGTCGGCCATTGCACCAATCGGCAGCTGCAGCACCGCATCGCCCACCACCACGGTGCTGACCATGAACAGCGCGATCTCCGCCGAAAACCCCTGCTGCAGGCAGTACACCGGCAACAGGGTCAGGATCATCGCCTCGAAGGCGGCGAACAAGGCAATGGCCCAGGCGATCACCGGCAACCGCCGGCAGAAGGCCAACAGGTCCCTGAACGTGACGCTGTAGGCTTCGGTGGTCGGCGCCCCGCCGCGGCCCAGCAGCACCAGCGGCGCGAGGACCAGCAGCCCGGTGGCGGCCCAGAAGCCGAAGTCGTCATCCGAGCCGAGAAAGCCCAGCACCAGCGGCCCGGCCAACTGGCTCAGCGCATAGCTGCTGCCGTACAGCGCCACCAGCCGGCCACGCCACTGTTCGACCACCAGTTGGTTGATCCAGCTTTCGCCAAGGATGAACACCACGGTCAGCGACATGCCGATCAACAGACGCAAGCCCAGCCACAGCGGATAGCTCGGCAGCACGGCCACCAGGCCGATCGACAGCGCCCCGCCCCACAGGCACAGGCGCATGGCGGCGGGGACGCCGAGCCAACCGGCCAGGCGACTGGCCAGGCTCGCGCCGAGCAACACGCCGATGGCCGGCATGGCGGCCATGACACCGATGGCGAACTCGCCGTAACCCCAGCTTTCCAGGCGCAAGGACACCAGCGGCATGCTCACGCCAAGCGCCAGGCCGACGCTGAGTACCGATGCCAGCACGGCAAAGTAGGTAGCCCACCGCATGACAGCCTCCCAGGCAGATCTTGAATGGCAGAGACAGAACAGCCGGGACGGCGTGGGCCGACCCGGCTGTTCTCTTGAGGCCCCATCGCGGGGCAAGCCCGCGATGCAGCGCTGGCCTTACAGCTTGATCCAGGTCGCCTTCAGCTCGGTGTACTTCTCCAGCGCATGCAGCGACTTGTCACGGCCGTTGCCCGACTGCTTGAAGCCACCGAACGGCGCGGTCATGTCGCCGCCGTCGTACTGGTTGACCCAGACACTGCCAGCGCGCACGGCGCGGGCGGTTTTATGCGCCTTGGAGATGTCCGAGGTCCAGATGCCCGCGGCCAGGCCATACGGCGTGTCGTTGGCAATGGCGATGGCTTCTTCGGCGGTGTCGAAGGTGATCACCGACAGTACCGGGCCGAAGATTTCTTCCTGGGCGATCTTCATGGCATTGGTCACGCCGTCGAAGATGGTCGGCTCGACATAGGTGCCGCCCGTCTCTTCGAGGATGCGCTTGCCACCGGCCAGCAGCGTGGCGCCGTCCTGGTGCCCGGCGTCGATGTACGACAGCACGGTGTTCATCTGCTGAGCATCCACCAGCGCGCCGACGGTGGTCGCCGGGTCCAGCGGGTTGCCCGGTTTCCAGGCCTTGAGGGCCTCGACCACCAGCGGCAGGAACTGGTCCTTGATCGAACGCTCGACCAGCAGACGGGAACCGGCGGTGCACACTTCGCCCTGGTTGAAGGCGATGGCGCTGGCAGCCGATTCGGCGGCGGCCTGCAGGTCCGGTGCGTCGGCGAAGACGATGTTCGGGCTCTTGCCACCGGCCTCCAGCCAGATGCGCTTCATGTTCGATTCGCCAGCGTAGATCATCAGCTGCTTGGCGATCTTGGTCGAACCGGTGAACACCAGGGTGTCGACGTCCATGTGCAGGGCCAGGGCCTTGCCAACGGTGTGGCCGTAGCCTGGCAGCACGTTGAGCACGCCGGCCGGGATCCCGGCTTCGATCGCCAGCTGGGCGATGCGGATGGCGGTCAGCGGCGATTTTTCGGACGGCTTGAGCACCACCGAGTTACCGGTGGCCAGGGCCGGGCCGAGCTTCCAGCAGGCCATCAGCAGGGGGAAGTTCCACGGCACGATGGCACCGACCACGCCCACGGGCTCGCGGGTCACCAGGCCGAGCTGGTCGTGCGGGGTCGGTGCGACCTCGTCGTAGACCTTGTCGATGGCTTCGGCATTCCAGTGCAGGGCTTGCGCCGCGCCGGGTACGTCGATGCTCGAGGAGTCGCCGATCGGCTTGCCCATGTCCAGGGTTTCGAGCAGCGCCAGCTCTTCGACGTGGGTGCGCAGCAGCTCGGCAAAGCGGATCAGCTTGGCCTTGCGCTTGGCCGGGGCCAGGCGCGACCAGACGCCGGAGTCAAAGGTGGCACGGGCGTTTTCGACGGCGCGGTTGGCGTCGGCCAGGTCGCAGCTGGCAACCTTGGCCAGGAAGCGCCCGTCCACCGGGCTCAGGCAATCGAAGGTTTCAGCCGAGACGGCGTCGGTGTATTCGCCATTGATGAAGGCGCGGCCTTCGATCTTCAGTTGCTGGGCACGCTGTTCCCAGTCCGCACGAGTCAGGGTGGTCATACGAATCTGCTCCTCTTGTTAAGGTCCGGCGCCGCACTGGAGACTCACAGGCGCTGTCATGAATTCTGGCCGGGCGACGAGCGCACACTGGCAGCTGTAACCCTAAACCAGCCCGGGTAAACTATCAATATATTTGACACTGAAGGCCCAAAAGCCTACTGATGTGCATTTTATTAAACAACAAGAGGCGCAACCATGAGCATCAATAGCATCGTCGACTTCGCCCAGGTCCTGACTGAAGCCGAGCGCTATCGCCCTGCGGCAGAGAAAATTCTCAAGGGCGAACCGGACCAGGCTGTCTACAACCACTACTCCAGCCCCTGCGGCCAGTTCGCGGCCGGCGTCTGGGAAGGTGCAGTCGGTCAATGGACGGTGAGCTACACCGAGCATGAATACTGCGAGATCGTCCACGGCGTGTCGGTGCTGCGCGACGAGGCGGGTGAGGCCAAGACTTTGCGTGCCGGCGATCGGTTCGTGATCCCGGCGGGCTTCAAGGGCACCTGGGAGGTGCTGGAGCCGTGCCGCAAGATCTACGTGATGTTCGAACAGCAGTAAGCCGGGCTGGCGCCACCGCGCCAGGCCACAGGCATAAAAAAACCCGCGTCCGTGAGGAAGCGGGTTTTTTTCAGGTTGCCGATCAATTACTTGATCTTGGCTTCCTTGTAGGTCACGTGCTTACGGACGACCGGATCGTATTTCTTGATCTCGATCTTGTCCGGGGTGGTGCGCTTGTTCTTGTCGGTGGTGTAGAAGTGGCCAGTGCCAGCACTCGATACCAGACGGATCAATTCACGCATGATGCTCTCCCTTAAACCTTGGCGCCGGCACGGCGGATGTCAACCAGAACGGCATCGATGCCGCGCTTGTCGATGATACGCATGCCCTTGGCGGAAACGCGCAGACGCACGAAACGCTTCTCGGATTCAACCCAGAAACGGTGGTGCTGCAGGTTTGGCAGGAAACGACGACGGGTTTTGTTGTTTGCGTGGGAAATGTTATTCCCAGTCACCGGACCCTTACCGGTAACTTGACAGACTCTCGACATGCCTCAGCCCTCTAAAACCACATGCCCAACCCGGCATGGGTTGGCCGCTTAATCTCTCAGTCTATGGCGCCAGGCGCCGTGTTTCCGGGGGTCTTATCGACCGGATCCGCTTTCGCGACAGAGCGAGCCCCTAGAAAAGAGCGCTGCTTTATACCAGAAAGACTCGGCCACAACAACAAAAGATAAGTCTCTGCGCACGGCCAAGCGAGTGCGGCCAGCATAGCGACAAGGCCCGCGCACTGTCGACCGCTCGTCGCAGGGTTTGTAAAAAAGGGTGTGGTCATTTGCCAACGCCCGCACTAGGGTAGGACGTTTCCAGACTGCACTGGCAGATGGGCCACTGACCAGCCAAGGAGCTTTGATGCGCGCCGCCGCCCTTTCCCTGTTGTTTTCTTCCAGCCTGTTGCTCAGCGGGCTCGCCCAGGCGGCGCCGCTCGTCGTCTGCACCGAGGCCAGCCCGGAAGGCTTCGACGTGGTCCAGTACAACTCGCTGACCACCACCAACGCCTCGGCCGACGTGCTGATGAACCGCCTGGTGGAGTTCGATGCGGCAGCCGGCAAGGTGGTGCCGAGCCTGGCGCTGAGCTGGACGGTCTCGGCCGACGGCCTGGTGTACGACTTCAAGCTGCGCGACGACGTCAAGTTCCACACCACCGCGTACTTCAAACCCGGCCGCGCGCTGAACGCCGACGACGTGCTGTTCAGCTTCCAGCGCATGCTCTACCCGGCCCACGCCTGGCACAAGACCGCCCCGAGCGGCTACCCGCACGCCCAGTCGCTGCAACTGGGCAGCCTGATCAAGTCGATCGACGCGCCCGACCCGCACAGCGTGCGCTTTACCCTGAGCCACCCGGACGCGACCTTCCTGGCCACCCTGAGCATGGGCTTTGCCTCGATCTACTCGGCCGAGTATGCCGACCTGCTGCTCAAGGCGGGCACCCCTGAGAAGCTCAACAGCCAACCGGTAGGTACGGGACCGTTCGTGTTCAAACGCTTCCAGAAGGACGCCCAGGTGCGCTACGAGGCCAACGCCGAGTACTTCGCCGGCAAACCGGCTGTCGGCCCGTTGGTCTACGCGATCACCCCGGACGCCAACGTGCGCCTGCAGAAGCTCAAGCGCGGGGAGTGCCAGGTGGCCCTGTCGCCCAAGCCGCTGGACGTCGCCGAGGCGGGCAAGGACGCCAACCTCTCGGTCGCCAGCACCCCGGCCTTCATGACCGCCTTCGTCGCCATCAACAGCCAGCACCCGCCGCTGGACAAGCCCGAGGTGCGCCAGGCGATCAACCTCGCGTTCGACAAGGCGAGCTACCTCAAGGCGGTGTTCGAAGACACCGGCACTGCGGCCGACGGCCCCTACCCGTCCACCACCTGGAGCTACGCCAAGGGCCTGCCGGGCTACCCGACCGACCTGAAAAAAGCCCAGGCGCTGCTGACCAAGGCCGGCCTGGCGGACGGTTTCAGCACCACCATCTGGACCCGCCCTTCCGGCAGCCTGCTCAACCCCAACCCCAACCTGGGCGCGCAGATGCTGCAGGCCGACCTGGCCAAGATCGGCATCAAGAGCGAGATCCGCGTGATCGAATGGGGCGAGCTGATCCGCCGTGCCAAGGCCGGCGAGCATGACCTGCTGTTCATGGGCTGGGCGGGCGACAACGGCGACCCGGACAACTTCCTCACCCCGCAGTTTTCCTGCGCGGCGGTCAAGTCCGGGACCAACTTCGCGCGCTTCTGCGACACCCGCCTGGACCAGCTGATCAGCGCTGGGCGCACCACCAACGACCAGAGCGTGCGCAGCCGCCTGTACGAGCAGGCGCAGGCGCTGATCCAGCAGCAGGCGTTGTGGCTGCCACTGGCGCACCCGACGGCGGCGACGCTGCTGCGCAAGGGCGTCGAGGGGTATCAGGTGAGCCCGTTCGGGCGGCTGGACTTCAGCAAGGTGTCGGTGACGCGCTAAGGCCAGGCCAGCCGGGGTTTCAGCCCTGGCCTCTTCGCGGGTAAACCCGCTCCCACAGGGTTCGGCGCGATCCCACCCTGTGGGAGCGGGTTCACCCGCGAAGAGGCCGGCAAGGACACTACGAATCAGCCCGCCATCCACCCATGCTCGACCATCGACAGCGGCTCGCCGTCACCAATGATCACGTGATCCAGCACGCGCACATCGATCAGCGCCAACCCGCGCTTGAGCGACAGGGTCATGTGCACGTCATCCTGGCTCGGCTCACAGCTCCCTGAAGGGTGGTTGTGACAGAGGATCAGCGCCGCTGCGTTGTGCAGCAGCGAGCGCCGCACCACCTCGCGGGGATAGATATTGGCGCGGTCGATGGTGCCGCGAAACAGAATCTCGAACGCCAGCGGCCGGTGCTTGGAGTCCAGGAACAGGCAGCCGAACACCTCGCTGGGCTCATGACGGAGCATCGACTTCAGGTACCTGCGGACCGCCGCTGGATTCTCCATGGCGGCCTCGCGATCAATCGACGTTTCAAGGTTCCTGCGGCCGATCTCCAGCAGCGCTTGCAGCTGGCTGTACCTGACCGGCCCGAGTCCGAGCTCGGCTAAAAAAGACTCCCTGTCGGCATCCAGCAACTGGCGCAACCCTCCAAATTTGGCCAGCAGCCCCCGTGCGAGCTCCAGCACGTTGCAACCTCGCACACCTGAACCAAGGAATACCGCAAGCAACTCGGCATCCGACAGGCTCCCCGCGCCCTTGTGCAGCAGTTTCTCTCTTGGCCGTTCGTTTACCGGCCACTCCCTGATGTTCATCGCTGCTCCTTGGCTGCGGCGCGTTTGGGCCCTGTGGTAATCTATTTCGCTTCGTAAATGCGACGATCTGCCGCAGGCCTTGTTTGTCGTCGCCCGCTTTCACTGGAAAAAGGCAAGCTTATGCAGCGGCTGTATCGCAAGCGCATCGTTCTCGGCGTGGGTGGCGGCATTGCCGCCTACAAGAGCGCCGAGCTGATCCGCCGACTCCTGGAACACGGCGCGCAGGTGCGCGTCGTCATGACCCGCGGCGGTGCCGAGTTCATCACCCCACTGACCCTGCAGGCGCTGTCCGGGCACCCGGTGCACATGGACTTGCTCGACCCTGCCGCCGAAGCGGCCATGGGCCACATCGAACTGGCCAAATGGGCCGACCTGGTGCTGATCGCCCCGGCCACCGCCGACGTCATGGCGCGCATGGCCCAGGGCATGGCCAATGACCTGCTGACCACCCTGGTGCTGGCCACCGACGCCACGGTCGCCGTGGCCCCGGCGATGAACCAGGCCATGTGGCGCGACCCGGCCACCCAGGCCAACCTCGAGCTCCTGCAAAGCCGCGGCATCCAGGTGTTCGGCCCGGCCTCCGGCAGCCAGGCCTGTGGCGACGTCGGCCTCGGCCGCATGCTCGAAGCCGCCGACCTGGCCTGGTGCGCCGCCGAAAGCTTCAAGCGCCAGGCGCTGACCGGCAAACACGTGCTGATCACCGCCGGGCCGACCCAGGAAAACATCGACCCGGTGCGCTACATCACCAATCATAGCTCCGGCAAGATGGGCTTCGCCCTGGCCGAAGCGGCCGCTGAAGCCGGGGCTCGGGTGACCCTGGTCACGGGCCCGGTGCACCTGCAGACGCCAGATCGGGTCAACCGGATCGACGTGGTCAGCGCCCGAGACATGCTCGCAGCCTGTGAAGCGGCCATGCCCTGCGACCTGTTCATCGCCTCGGCAGCGGTGGCGGACTACCGCCCGGAAGTCGTCGCCACACAGAAACTCAAGAAGGATCCTACGACCGGCGACGGCATGCTGCTGCAGATGGTGCGTAATCCGGATATCCTTGCGACCCTGGCTGGGCGTGCCGACCGGCCGTTCAGCGTCGGCTTTGCCGCCGAGACCGAACACTTGCTCGATTACGCCACGCGCAAGCTCAAGGACAAGAACCTCGACCTGATCGTCGCCAATGATGTGGCCAACCCCAGCATCGGCTTCAACAGCGAGGAGAACGCCTTGACCGTGATCGATCGCCAGCAGCACCAGACCCTCTTCGCGCAGACCAGCAAGGGCAAGATCGCCCGCCAGCTGGTTGCTTTCATCGCCGAACGACTCAATCAGGTTCAATAAGTTACATGCACGCTCTTCAAGCCAAGATTCTCGACCCGCGCATTGGCGCCGAATTCCCCCTGCCGCAGTACGCCACCCCCGGCTCCGCCGGCCTGGACCTGCGCGCCATGCTCAAGGAGGACACCGTCCTCGAGCCGGGCCAGACCCTGCTGATCCCGACCGGCCTGTCGATCTACGTCGGCGACCCGGGCCTGGCGGCGCTGATCCTGCCGCGCTCGGGCCTGGGCCACAAGCACGGCATCGTGCTCGGTAACCTGGTCGGTTTGATCGACTCGGACTACCAGGGCGAGCTGATGGTGTCGTGCTGGAACCGCGGCAACACCCCGTTCACCATCGCCATTGGCGAGCGCATCGCGCAGCTGGTGCTGGTGCCCGTGGTGCAGACGCATTTCGACATCGTCGAGGCCTTCGACGAGAGCCAGCGCGGCGCTGGCGGCTTCGGCCACTCCGGCAGCCACTGAGACCGTAACCCGACCGTTCACGCCAAGGATGGCGAACTCTCTGGCAAAAGTGCCGTCCAAGCGTTCAGTTTGCGCCTACCCAGAGCCTTTGACAGTGGAGCACCCAGAGATGAACGACATGGCCCAGCTGGTACCCGCCTTGCCCGACAGCATTTTCCGCGCCTATGACATCCGCGGCGTCGTCGGCAAGACCCTGCACGCCGAGACCGCCTACTGGATCGGCCGCGCCATCGGTGCCCAGACCCTGGCCCAGGGCGAACCCAACATCTCGGTCGGCCGTGACGGTCGCCTGTCCGGCCCGCTGCTGGTCGAGCAACTGATCCAGGGCCTGGTCGACGCCGGTTGCCAGGTCAGCGACGTCGGCCTGGTGCCGACCCCGGCGCTGTACTACGCCGCCAACGTGCTCGCTGGCACCTCCGGGGTGATGCTCACCGGCAGCCACAACCCGTCCGACTACAACGGTTTCAAGATCGTCATTGCCGGCGACACCCTGGCCAATGAACAGATCCAGGCACTGCTGACGCGCCTGAAGACCAACGACCTGAGCCGCGGCGAAGGCCGTGTGGAAAAAGTCGAGATCCTCGGCCGCTACTTCGACCAGGTCACCGCCGACATCCAGCTGAAGAAAAAGCTCAAGGTGGTGGTCGACTGCGGCAACGGCGCTGCCGGGGTGATCGCCCCACAGCTGATCGAAGCCCTTGGCTGCGAGGTGATCCCGCTGTTCTGCGAGGTGGACGGCAACTTCCCCAACCACCACCCGGACCCGGGCAAGCCTGAGAACCTGGTGGACCTGATCGCCAAGGTCAAGGAAGTCGGCGCCGATATCGGCCTGGCCTTCGACGGTGACGGCGACCGCGTCGGCGTGGTCAGCAACACCGGCACCATCGTCTATCCCGACCGCCTGCTGATGCTGTTCGCCCAGGACGTGCTGTCGCGCAACCCGGGCGCCGAGATCATCTTCGACGTCAAGTGCACCCGCCGCCTGACCCCGTTGATCGAACAGCACGGTGGCCGCGCGCTAATGTGGAAGACCGGTCACTCGTTGATCAAGAAGAAGATGAAGCTGACCGGCTCGTTGCTCGCGGGCGAGATGAGCGGGCACATCTTCATCAAGGAACGCTGGTACGGTTTCGACGACGGTATCTACAGCGCCGCGCGCCTGCTGGAGATCCTCAGCAACGCCGGGCAGGACGCCGAAAGCCTGTTTGCCGCCTTCCCGAACGATATTTCCACGCCGGAAATCAATATTGATGTGACCGACGAGGGTAAATTCAGCATCATTGATGCACTGCAACGCGACGCCGACTGGGGCGACGCCAACCTGACCACCATCGACGGTGTGCGGGTCGACTACGCCCAGGGCTGGGGCCTGGTGCGCGCCTCCAACACCACACCGGTGCTGGTGCTGCGCTTCGAGGCCGACAGCGACGCCGAATTGCAACGTATCAAGGATGTTTTCCGCGCCCAGTTGCTGCGGGTTGCCCCTGAGCTGCAACTGCCGTTCTGACCGACTATCTGTTCCTTACAGGAGCCCTGCATGACCCTCGATCGCGATGCCGCTTCCCATGTAGCCGAGGTTTTGTCCGAAGCGCTGCCCTACATTCGCCGCTTTGTCGGCAAGACCCTGGTGATCAAGTACGGCGGCAACGCGATGGAGAGCGAAGAGCTCAAAACCGGTTTCGCCCGTGACATCGTGCTGATGAAGGCCGTGGGTATCAACCCGGTGGTCGTGCACGGCGGTGGCCCGCAGATCGGCGACCTGCTCAAGCGCCTGTCGATCGAAAGCCACTTCATCGACGGCATGCGCGTCACCGACTCGGCGACCATGGACGTGGTCGAGATGGTCCTCGGTGGCCAGGTCAACAAGGACATCGTCAACCTGATCAACCGCCACGGCGGCAGCGCCATCGGCCTGACCGGCAAGGACGCCGAGCTGATCCGCGCCAAGAAGCTGACCGTGTCGCGCCAGACCCCGGAGATGACCACCCCGGAAATCATCGACATCGGCCACGTCGGCGAAGTCGTCGGGGTCAACACCGACCTGCTCAACATGCTGGTAAAAGGCGACTTCATCCCGGTGATCGCGCCGATCGGCGTCGGTGCCAACGGTGAGTCGTACAACATCAACGCCGACCTGGTCGCAGGCAAGGTCGCCGAGGCGCTGAAGGCCGAGAAGCTGATGCTGCTGACCAACATCGCCGGCCTGATGGACAAGCAGGGCCAGGTCCTGACCGGCCTGACCACCGAGCAGGTCAATGAACTGATCGCCGACGGCACGATCTACGGCGGCATGCTGCCGAAGATCAAATGCGCCCTGGAAGCGGTACAGGGTGGCGTGCAGAGTTCGCACATCATCGACGGGCGCGTGCCTAACGCAGTGCTGCTGGAGATCTTCACCGACAGCGGCGTGGGCACCCTGATTACCAATCGCAAGCAACGCATCTGATATTACCGGGGCCGCCTTGCGGCCCATCGCGGGCAAGCCCGCTCCTACAGGCACCGCGTCGTCATCAACAGCGACGCGGTGCCTGTAGGAGCGGGCTTGCCCGCGATGGGTCCAAAGCCGCCCCAGCAGCAGTTCCTATTTACCTGGAGAAAGCGCGTGAAATACGCATCACATGGACTCGTGCTGGCAGCCGCCCTGGCTGTCGGGTCCCTGGCTGGCTGTGCCGCCACCGAAACATCCACCGCCGTTGCCGTGCAACAGGTCGAGAGCGTCAACCGCCCGTACAGCGGCCTGCGCACCCCGATCGCCGTCGGCAAGTTCGACAACCGCTCCAGCTACATGCGCGGGATCTTCTCGGACGGCGTCGACCGTCTGGGCGGCCAGGCCAAGACCATCCTGATCACCCACCTGCAGCAGACCAACCGCTTCAACGTGCTCGACCGCGACAACATGGGCGAGATCCAGCAGGAAGCGGCCATCAAGCGTCAGGTGCAGCAGCTCAAGGGCGCTGACTTCGTCGTCACCGGCGATGTCACCGAGTTTGGCCGCAAGGAAGTCGGTGACCATCAGCTGTTCGGCATTCTTGGCCGCGGCAAGACCCAGATCGCCTACGCCAAGGTCGCGCTGAACATCGTCAACATCAGTACCTCCGAAGTGGTCTATTCGAGCCAGGGCGCCGGCGAATACGCCCTGTCCAACCGCGAGATCATCGGCTTCGGTGGCACGGCCAGCTACGATTCCACCCTCAATGGCAAGGTCCTCGACCTGGCCATGCGTGAAGCGGTGAACAAGCTGGTGGGCGCCGTTGAAAGCGGCCAATGGAAGCCTCAGGCCCAGTAATCGGGCGGGCACGACAAGGAAGACACTCTCATGCGTATCACCCAACCCGCCTGGCGCACCGTCGCCGGGCTGCTGCTGGGCAGCGTCCTGCTGGTCGGCTGCAACTCGCACAAGACCCTGTACCAGTGGGAAAGCTACCAGCCGCAGGTCTACGAGTACTTCAAGGGCCAGTCCAAGGAAGAACAGGCGATCGCCCTGGAGCGCGACCTGGAGAAGATCAAGGCCAAGAACGGCGCGGTACCGCCCGGTTATCACGCGCAGCTGGGGCTGATCTACTCGAGCCTGGGCAAGGATGACCAGATGATCCAGCAGTTCCAGACCGAGAAGGCCCTGTTCCCTGAGTCCACGGCCTACATGGACTTCCTCATGAGCAACGCCCGGCAAGGAGCCAAACAGTGATCAAGCGCCTCTCCCAACTGATTGTCGGCGCCTGCGTGCTGGCCTTGTTCGCCGGCTGCGCCGAGCGCAAGACCATCGACTACTCGGCCTACAAGCAGAGCCGGCCGAAGTCGATCCTGATCCTGCCGCCGCTGAACGAGTCGCCGGACGTGAAGGCCACCTACAGCATGCTCTCGCAGGTGACCTACCCGCTGGCGGAAGCCGGCTACTACGTGATGCCGGTCGCCCTGGTGGATGAAACCTTCCGCCAGAACGGCATGACCACCCCGGCCGACATCCACCAGTTGCCGACCACCAAGCTGCACGAGATCTTCGGCGCCGATGCCGGCCTGTACGTGACGGTCAGCGACTATGGCACCCGCTACATGGTGATCAGCAGCGCGACCATAGTCACCGCCAACGCCAAGCTGGTCGACCTGAAGACCGGCGCCACCTTGTGGACCGGCAGCGCCACGGCCTCCAGCGAAGAAGGCCGGCAGAACCAGGGCGGCCTGATCGGCATGCTGGTGGCGGCGGCGATCAACCAGATCATCAGCAGCGTGCAGGACGACGCCGGCTACCCGATCGCAGCGATGACCAGCGCACGGCTGCTGTCGCCGTACCCGAATGGCGGCATCCTCTACGGGCCGCGTTCGCCCAAGTACGGCACTGACTAAGCGGCGCCTTCTTCGCGGGTAAACCCGCTCCCACAGAGACCCCGCCGTAACCCAGTGCGGCGCTATCCCTGTGGGAGCGGGTTTACCCGCGAAGAGGCCTGTGAAGGCAAAGCAAAAAAAAGGCGACCCACAAAGGTCGCCTTTTTTATGGCCAGGATCCTCAGATCCCGTACTGCGCCCGATACGCCTCGACCGCAGGCAGGTGCTGCTTGAGCTGCGGGTCGTCGGCGAGGAACTCCAGCACCTGGGTCAGCGAAACGATGCTGACCACCGGGATACCGAAGTCGCGTTCCACTTCCTGGATCGCCGACAGCTCGCCGTTGCCGCGCTCTTCGCGGTTCAGCGCGATCAACACGCCAGCGGCCTTGGCCTGCTGGGCGCTGATGATCTGCATGACCTCACGGATGGCGGTACCGGCAGTGATCACGTCATCGATGATCAGCACGTTGCCTTCCAGCGGCGCGCCCACCAGGCTGCCGCCTTCGCCATGGGCCTTGGCTTCCTTGCGGTTGAAGCACCACGGCACGTCGAGCTGATGCTGGTCGGCCAAGGCCACCGCGGTGGCCGAAGCCAGCGGAATGCCCTTGTACGCAGGGCCGAACAGCACATCGAAGGGGATCTTGCTGTCGACGATGGCCGCCGCATAGCAACGC
This sequence comes from Pseudomonas reidholzensis, assembly GCF_900536025.1. GTDB lineage: Bacteria > Pseudomonadota > Gammaproteobacteria > Pseudomonadales > Pseudomonadaceae > Aquipseudomonas > Aquipseudomonas reidholzensis. Next base: position 223,350 of record NZ_UNOZ01000002.1, on the reverse strand, counting down.
CCCAGCTCGGCAAGCGCCGAGCCGCTGTTGAACAGGCCGGCATTGAAGAAGTACGGGCTGGTACGCCCCGATTTCAGGGTGAACTCACCGAAGCGCAGTACGCCGCGATCGATGGCAAAACGGATGAAGTCGCGCTGATACGGCTGCATGAAGAGTCCCAGACACCACGGATTTAGCTAAATGAGTTGAGCTCGGGTATCATACACGCACGAGATTTTTGGGGCCATTTATGCGGATCATCAGTGTGAACGTTAATGGCATTCAGGCTGCGGCCGAGCGTGGTTTGCTCAGCTGGCTACAAGCCCAGAATGCCGACGTCATCTGCCTTCAGGATACCCGCGCCTCGGCCTTTGAACTCGACGACCCAGCTTTCCAGCTCGATGGCTATTTCCTTTATGCCTGCGATGCAGAGGTGCCCGCCCAAGGTGGCGTGGCGCTCTACTCGCGGATGCAGCCCAAGGCAGTCATCACCGGCCTGGGCTTCGAGACAGCCGACCGTTACGGGCGTTACCTGCAAGCAGATTTCGACAAAGTCAGTATTGCCACCTTGCTGTTGCCTTCGGGCATGAACGGCGACGAAGACTTGAACCAGAAATTCAAGTTGATGGACGACTTCGGCAAGTACCTGGACAAGCAGCGCCGCAAGCGCCGCGAGTACATCTACTGCGGCTCGTTCTATGTCGCGCAGCAGAAGCTCGACATCAAGAACTGGCGCGACAGCCAGCAATCGCCAGGCTTCCTGCCGCCAGAGCGCGCATGGATGGACTCGATTGTCGGCGACATGGGCTACGTCGATGCCCTGCGCGAAGTCAGCCGCGAAGGCGACCAGTACAGCTGGTGGCCGGACAACGAGCAGGCCGAGATGCTCAACCTGGGTTACCGGTTCGATTACCAGATCCTCACCCCAGGCCTGCGCCGCTTCGTGCGTAACGCCCGCCTGCCGCGCCAGCCGCGGTTCTCCCAGCATGCGCCACTGATCGTGGACTATGACTGGACGCTGACCATCTGAACCCCGGCCAGCAGCGCGATACAAAAAAGGCGACCTTCACGGTCGCCTTTTTTTGTGTCTACCAACGCTGTCAGTCGGCCAGGGCGGCGTTCTGCAGTTCGTAGATCTCGTTCATGCCTTTTTGCGCCAGCGCCAGCATGGCGTTGAAGTCTTCCGGCTGGAACGGCGCGCCTTCGGCGGTGCCCTGCACTTCGATGAACCCACCGGCGCTGGTCATCACCACGTTGAGGTCGGTCTCGGCGGCGGAGTCTTCCGGGTAGTCCAGGTCGAGTACGGCTTCGCCCTGGTACATGCCCACCGACACGGCAGCGATCATGTGCTTGAGCGGGTCGCCGCCCTTGAGGCCGCCACGCTTCTTGATCACGCGCAGGGCATCGACCAGAGCGACCATGGCGCCGGTGATCGACGCGGTACGGGTGCCGCCGTCGGCCTGGATCACGTCGCAGTCGACGTACAGGGTGATCTCACCGAGCTTTTTCATGTCCAGCGCGGCGCGCAGGGCGCGGCCGATCAGGCGCTGGATTTCCAGGGTGCGGCCGCCCTGCTTGCCACGGCTGGCTTCGCGCTGGTTACGCTCACCGGTGGAACGCGGCAGCATGCCGTATTCGGCGGTCAGCCAACCTTGGCCCTGGCCTTTGAGGAAGCGGGGAACACCATTTTCGACGCTGACCGTGCAGATGACTTTGGTGTCACCGAACTCGACCAGTACCGACCCCTCGGCGTGCTTGGTGTAGTTGCGGGTGATGCGGATCGAGCGGAGCTGATCGGCGGCGCGACCACTTGGACGTTTCATCTGGGATACCTGTACTGGGACTTGAATCTGCCGAGCATTATAGAGCCGGCAGCCCGGCGAGGACACGCCTATTGTCGCCGCCCCGGCAGCCTGTCGCCTTTTCCCACCCACGTTGGGGGCTGTCTGTAACATGGGCGGCTGCCCGGGCCAAGTTGGGCGCCAGGGCCGCACTGCGCTACAATCCTGCGCCTTGCAGCCGAAAGGCTTGCCCCGTTCACCCATCTATATGCGAGGTCGTCCCCCATGGTGCACAGCATGACCGCTTTTGCTCGTGTCGAGCGCGCCGGCAGCCAAGGCACCCTGGTCTGGGAGCTGCGCTCGGTCAACCACCGTTACCTGGAGCCGCACCTGCGCCTGCCAGAAGCCCTGCGCGACCTTGAAGGCGCGGTGCGCGAAGGCCTGCGCCAGGGCGTGTCGCGGGGCAAGGTGGAATGCACCCTGCGCCTCAACGAAGACAGCACCGGCAAGGCGCTGCAGGTCGACCGCGAGCGCGCCGCGCAGCTGGTCGCCGCCGCCGAGACGGTGGCCAGCCTGATCAAGCAGCCGGCCCCGCTCAACCCGCTGGAAGTGCTGGCATGGCCCGGCGTGCTGGTGGCCGATGCAAGTGACCCGCAGGCGCTCAATGCGCAAGCGCTGGCGCTGTTCGACGAGGCGCTGCAGGAGCTCAAGGCCGGTCGCCAGCGTGAAGGCCAGGAACTGGCCCGGCTGATCAACGAGCGCCTGGACAACATGGCCACCGAGGTCGTCACCCTGCGCGCTCTGGTGCCGCAGATGCTGGCCGCCCAGCGGCAGAAGATCCTCGACCGCTTCCACGACATGCAGGCCGAACTCGACCCGCAGCGCCTGGAGCAGGAGATGGTGCTGCTGGCGCAGAAGAGCGACGTCGCCGAAGAGCTGGATCGCCTCAACACCCATATCATCGAAGTGCGCCGGGTACTCAAGTCCGGTGGCGCTGCCGGTCGGCGCCTGGATTTCCTCATGCAGGAACTCAACCGCGAAGCCAACACCCTCGGCTCCAAGGCGTTCGACCCACGCAGTACGCAAGCGGCGGTCAACCTCAAGGTGCTGATCGAACAGATGCGCGAACAAGTACAGAACATCGAGTAAGGCCACCCCGACCATGAATCACAGCAGCGGCACCCTTTATATCGTTTCGGCCCCGTCTGGCGCCGGCAAGACCAGCCTGGTCACGGCGTTGACCGAGGCCGACAAACACATCCGTGTCTCGGTTTCGCACACCACCCGGGCCATGCGTCCGGGCGAGCAGGACGGCGTGAACTATCACTTCGTCGATCACGACGCGTTCAAGGCGCTGATCGAGAAAGGTGATTTCCTCGAGCACGCAGAAGTGTTCGGCAATTATTACGGCACGTCGCGCAGCGCCTTGCAGCAGACGCTGGACCAGGGCATCGACCTGATCCTGGAAATCGACTGGCAGGGTGCACAGCAGGTGCGCAAGCTGATGCCTGAGGCATTGTCGATCTTCATCCTGCCGCCAAGCCAGGAAGCCCTGCGCGAGCGCCTGACCGGGCGTGGCCAGGACAGCGAGGCGATCATCGAAGGGCGTATGCGCGAAGCGGTCAGCGAGATGGAGCACTACGCCGAGTACGAGTACGTGATCATCAATGATGATTTCGCTGTCGCACTGGAAGACATCAAGGCGGTGTTCCGCGCCAATCGCCTGCTGTTGGCCAAACAGCAACAGCGCCATGGGGCGCTGCTCAAGCAATTGGTCGGCTGATCGATTGCCGGGGCCTCTTCGAGGCCCTTTCGCGACACAAGGCCGCTCCCACAGTAACAGCGCCAGTCTTGAGCTGGACGAGGTCTCCTGTGGGAGCGGCCTTGCCGGGGCGCCGGACCGGTCGGAAAGGGGCGCAAAGCGCCCCCAGCCGCTATTCCTGCAACTGCAGCTTGGCCTGCTGCTGCAGGGTCGCGCCAAGGAAGAACGCCGGCAGGCGCAGCCGCGACAGCAGCATCAGGCAGATCCCCAGCAGCGAGATGATCGCCGCAATCACGAACACCAGCCCCAGCCCACCGACATGCGAGCCGCTGCCAAAGTCCGGCGAGGCGCTGTCGATTGCCGTGCGCACGAAGATCACCGACAGGATCGCCCCGCCCAGCAACGGGCACACGCCGCGCATGAAGAAGTGCCGCAGGCTGGCGAACAGGCTGTGGCGGAAGTACCAGACGCAGGCAAAGGCGGTCAGCGAATAGTAGAAGCAGATCATCATCCCCAACGCGGTGATGGTGTCGGCCAATACGTTCTCGCTGAGGGTGCGCATGGTCACGTAGAACAGCGCCGCAGCGATGCCAGCGCAGATCGTCGCGTAACGCGGGGTCTGCGAACGCGGGCAGACCTTGGCGAACCGCTGCGGCACGGCGCCGTAATACCCCATCGCCAGCAAGGTGCGCGCAGGCGATACGAAGGTCGACTGCAACGACGCCGCGGTGCTGGCCAGCACCGCGATGGACATCAGGATCGCCAGCGGGCCCATCACCGGACCGGCCAGGTGGGCGAACACGTTCTCTTGAATCCGCGGGTTACCGAGGCCCAGGCCCACATCACTGATCCCGGCGAACTGCAGGGTGGCGATGGCGGTCAGCAGGTACAGGCAAAGGATCAGCAGCACCGTCCAGGTGGCGGCCTTGCCGGGCACCTCTTCACTGCCAATCGACTCCTCGCTGACCGTCAGGCACACGTCCCAACCCCAGAAAATGAAGATCGACAGCGACAAGCCCGCGGCAAACGCCGAGAACGACTCGACCCCGAACGGGTTGAACCAGGCCAGGTCGAAGGCCAGCGGCGGCGGCGCGGTGGTCTCGCTGAACGCGGCAAAGGCAAAGCCGATCAGCACCAGCAGCTGCAAGGCCACCAGGCCATACTGCACCGTCATCGTCGTGCCCATGCCGCGACAGCAGATCCACACCGCCAGGGCGATGAACGCGCAACAGGTGACGATGTTGATCACCAGGTTGTCGGCCAGCGCCGCCAGCGACTGATCGCCGGTGATCTGGCCAAGAAACAGGTAGAAGAAGTCCACCGCCACGCCGGCCAGGTTGGACAGCACGATGGTCGTGGCAACCACCAGCCCCCAGCCGCCGATCCAGCCGATCATCGGCCCAAATGCCCGCGCCGACCAGGTAAACGAGGTGCCGCTGTCCGGCTCTGCGGCATTCAGCTCGCGGTAACCCAGGGCAACCAGCAGCATCGGCAGGAAGCCGACGATGAACACCGCCGGCAAGTGCGCGCCGACCTCACGCACGGTCGGCCCGAGGGCGCCGGTCAGGGTATACACCGGGGCGATGGTGGAAATGCCCAGCACCACGCTGGCCAGCAGACCCAGGCGGCCTTTGGCCAAGCCTTTGCTGACGCGCGCGCCGCTGTTGCCTGTCTCGGCCGCCGCATCGGGTGGGCGGCCGGTTTCAGTCTTTACGCTCATGAGTATTCGCCGTTGATATTGGTATTGTTTTCACAGGCCGTCGGTGGAGGGCCCGTTTTCACTCATTGAATGCTGCTGCTTGGCGGTGCGTCATCCGAGACCTTCGGCTGACTTCAGACTGCCTCCTGGCGCGAACCCTGCCGAGCAGCGTGGGCGATGCAGGCCTCGCGAAACGCCTGAAACAGGCGCAGGGAGACCGGGTTTTCGGCGAAACGCCATTCCGGGTGCCATTGCACGCCGAGCACAAAGCCCGGTGCATCGCGCAGCGACACCGCTTCAATCAGGCCATCCGGTGCCTTTGCCTCGACACGCAGGCCTGGGGCCAAACGGTCGATACCCTGGCTGTGCAGCGAGTTGACCTCGAACTGCTCAGCCAGGCCAAGGCGCTCGAACATCCCGCCCGCTTCAATGCGCACAGGGTGTCGAGGGCCGTATTGCACCTCCAGGGGTGCGTCCTCCGGTTCGCGGTGGTCCAGGTAGCCGGGCAGGTCCTGCACGCGCTGGTGCAGGCTGCCACCCAGGGCTACGTTCAATTCCTGGAAACCACGGCAGATGCACAGCACCGGTACGCCGGCGGCAATCGCCGCCTGCAGCAGCGGCAAGGTCAGGCGGTCACGCGCCGGGTCGTGGCGCGTGCCTTCGGCGCTGGCGGCGCCATTGTAATGATGCGGCTCGACATTTGAAGGCGAACCGGTAAAAACAATCCCGTCGAGGATCGCCAGCAACGCCCGCGGGTCGCTGGCGACGTCGCGGGCCGGGAGAATCAGCGGGGTCCCGGCAAAGCCGGCCGCCTCCACATACTTGTCGCCGACCGTGTGCGAGGCGTTCTTGCCGACCTGCTGGCGGCAGGCGCTGACACCGATCAGAGGGACCGCATTTGCGCTCATGGGCTTACACCGTGTGCAGGTACCAGTTGTACTCGAGGTCGGAGATCGACACTTCGAACTCGGCCTGCTCGCTTTCCTTGCAGGCGACGAAGATGTCGATGTAGTCCGGGCTGATGTATTGGTTGAGAACTTCGCTGTCATCCAGCGCGCGCAAGGCGTCGCGCAGGTTGTTCGGCAGGCTCTGCTCGAGCTGCTCGTACGAATTGCCTTCGATCGGCTCACCCGGCTCGAGTCGGTTGACCAGGCCGTGGTGAATGCCGGCCAGGATCGACGCCATCATCAGGTACGGGTTGGCGTCGGCACCGGCCACGCGGTGCTCGATACGCACGGCATCGCTGCTGCCGGTCGGCACACGGACGGCGACGGTGCGGTTGTCCAGGCCCCAGCTCGGCGCATTGGGCACGTAGAACTGAGCGCCGAAACGGCGGTACGAGTTGACGTTGGGGCAGAGGAAGGCCATCGAGGCCGGCAGGGTTTCCAGCACGCCGGCGATCGCATGACGCAGCGGCTCGCTGTCGAGCGGGTCTTCGCTGGTGAAGATGTTCTTGCCGGTCTTCTTGTCGAGCAGCGAGATGTGCACGTGCAGGCCGTTGCCCGCCTGGCCCGGGTAGGGCTTGGCCATGAACGTGGTGTCCATCTCATGGTCGTAGGCGACGTTCTTGATCAGGCGCTTGAGCAGGATCGCGTAGTCGCAGGCCTTCAGCGGGTCGGCGACGTGGTGCAGGTTGACCTCGAACTGCGCCGGGGCGCTTTCCTTGACGATGGCGTCGGCCGGGATGCCCTGCTCCTTGGCCGCCTCGAGCATGTCCTGCAGGCAGTCGGCGTATTCGTCGAGGTCGTCGATCAGGTACACCTGGGTCGAGTGCGGGCGCTTGCCGGAGATCGGCGAACGCGGCGGCTGCGGACGACCGTTGAGGTTGTCCTGGTCGATCAGGTAGAACTCCAGCTCGAACGCGGCGCAGATATCCAGGCCCAAATCGTCGAACTTGCTCACCACCTGGCGCAGCACTTCACGCGGGTCGGCGAAAAACGGCTGGCCTTCGAGCTCGTGCATGGTCATCAGCAGCTGCGCGGTCGGGCGCTTCTGCCAGGGCTCGTAGCAGAGGGTACCGGGGATCGGGTAACAGACCCGGTCGGCATCGCCGATGTCCAGGCCAAGGCCGGTGCTCTCGACGGTCGAGCCGTTGATGTCGAGGGCAAACAACGACGCCGGCAGGTTGATGCCGCGCTCGTAGACCTTGTGCAGGCTGGCGCGCTCGATGCGCTTGCCGCGGACCACACCGTTCATGTCGGAGATCAGCAGGTCGACATACTGGATATCCGGATGGGCCTTGAGAAAGTCATTCACTTCGCTGGAAGAACTGGCGCACGGGGTGACCGACGTCATGGCTGTACATCCTATGATTTGGAGCGGCGATGTGGAGGGGTACGGCAGGCGCCTCACGGGCGACGATGGTGGCTGCTGTTGTTTTTTTCACGGTCCCATCGTGGGGATTGTCTGGCCCGACGGGGTGCATTGATTCCCGCAGGCCGTTTCACTATAAAATGGCCCCAACGCAACAGACATTGGCATTTCGGCAAGCAGAGCGTGCACCAATGCAATATCAGATCACCCATGCCGACCTTTCCCTGGTCCTCGCCCTGGAGCGCGGTCGGTCGCTGGCCAAGGCCGCCGAGTTGCTCAAGGTCGACGTTTCGACGGTGTTCCGCTCGATTCGACGCCTGGAGTCGGCGCTCGGCACCGCGCTGTTCGTCAAAAGCCGCAAGGGTTACCTGCCCACCGACACCGCCCAGGCCCTGGCCGAGCAGGCCGAACGCGCCGAGCTGGCGCTGGAGGCGGCACGGATTGCCCTGACCAGCGGTGAGCAGGTGGTCAGCGGCACGGTGCGCCTGACCTGTACCGAGGCGGTGCTGCACAGCCTGTTGTTGCCGGCGCTGGCGACGTTCATGCCGAACTATCCGGCGTTGTCGCTGGAGCTGGGCACCTCGAACACCTTCGCCAACCTCAGCCGCCGCGACGCCGACATCGCCCTGCGCCTGACCAACACGCCGCCGGAGCACCTGGTCGGGCGCTGCCTGGGGTCGACCTCGTACGTCATCTGCGGCCACCCGAGCCTGCGCGAGCGCCTCGCCGAGTCGGCCAGCAGCGTGCCATGGATCGCCCCGGACGACTCGATGCAGGACCACCCCACGGTGGTCTGGCGCAACCAGCAGCACCCAGGGCTGATCCCGCGGTACCAGTGCAGCGGCATGTCGACCATCGCCCAGCTGGTCAGCACCGGCCTGGGCGTGGCGGCGCTGCCCGACTACATGGTGCATGACCTGCCCGACGTCGAGGCGCTGAGCCCAGCGCTGCCCGGCTGCGATACCCAGCTGTGGCTGCTGACCCGCCCAGACTGCCGCGCGCTGCGCTCGGTGCAGACCTTGTTCGAGGAGCTGACCCCACATCTGCGCGGCGCAATGTTGCGTTAAGGCGCCGACAACGGTTGTGCCAGAGCCCCCCGAGCCGTTATCGTCAGCTGAACGGCGCGGGCTCTGCCAAATCAGTCCTTCCCTATTGGCTGGTGATTTTTTAAACTACACAGTCCGCCTGCCCATTCTGGGCTGTACGCCTACCGCATTGCTACTGAGGAAGACCATGGCCCGCGTAACTGTTGAAGACTGCCTGGAACACGTGGATAACCGTTTTGAGCTGGTCATGCTCTCCACCAAGCGCGCCCGTCAGCTGGCCACCGGTGGTAAAGAACCCCGCGTGGCATGGGAAAACGACAAGCCTACCGTCGTCGCCCTGCGCGAAATCGCCGAAGGCATCATCACCAACGAGTTCCTCGCCGCCGAAGAGATCGTCACTGAGGATCCGGTGTTCGCCGCATTCGAGGACGAGTCCAACGAGGCTGTCTGATTGATGCCCGGTCGACGTTGCTTGGCAACAGGACTTCTTCCTCGGCAGGAGGCATACCCATGCCGAGCATAGATACCCTAGCCGAACGGCTGTCGACCTACCTCGGCCCGGAACAGGTCAACCTGGTCCGCCGAGCCTACTTCTACGCCGAACAGGCGCACGATGGGCAACGCCGCCGCAGTGGCGAACCCTACGTGACTCATCCGCTGGCAGTCGCCGGCATCCTCGCCGACATGCACATGGACCATCAGAGCCTGATGGCGGCCATGCTGCACGACGTGATCGAAGACACCGGCATCGCCAAGGAAGCCCTCAGCCAGCAGTTTGGCGAGACGGTCGCCGAGCTGGTCGACGGGGTCAGCAAGCTGACCCAGATGAACTTCGAGACCAAGGCCGAGGCGCAGGCCGAGAACTTCCAGAAGATGGCCATGGCCATGGCCCGGGACATCCGCGTGATCCTGGTCAAGCTGGCCGACCGCCTGCACAACATGCGCACCCTGGAAGTGCTGTCCGGCGAAAAACGCCGGCGCATCGCCAAGGAAACCCTCGAGATCTACGCCCCGATCGCCAACCGCCTCGGCATGCACACGGTGCGCGTGGAGTTCGAAGACCTCGGCTTCAAGGCGATGCACCCGATGCGCTCGTCGCGCATCCACCAGGCGGTCAAGCGCGCCCGCGGCAACCGCAAGGAGATCGTCGCCAAGATCGAGCAGTCGCTGGCCAACTGCCTGTCCAGCGACGGCATCGAAGGCGAAGTCAGCGGCCGCCAGAAACACCTCTATGGCATCTACAAGAAGATGCGCGGCAAGCGTCGCGCCTTCAACGAGATCATGGACGTGTATGCGTTTCGCATCATCGTCGACAAGGTCGACACCTGCTACCGCGTGCTCGGCGCCGTGCACAACCTGTACAAGCCGCTGCCGGGGCGCTTCAAGGATTACATCGCGATCCCCAAGGCCAACGGCTACCAGTCGTTGCACACCACGCTGTTCGGCATGCATGGCGTGCCCATCGAAATCCAGATCCGCACCCGCGAGATGGAAGAGATGGCCAACAACGGCATCGCCGCGCACTGGCTGTACAAGTCCAACGACGATGATCAGCCCAAGGGCAGCCATGCCCGCGCCCGCCAGTGGGTCAAGGGCATCCTCGAGCTGCAGCAGCGTGCCGGCAACTCGCTGGAATTCATCGAGAGCGTGAAGATCGACCTGTTCCCGGACGAGGTCTACGTCTTTACCCCGAAAGGCCGGATCATGGAGCTGCCCAAAGGCTCCACCGCGGTCGACTTCGCCTACGCGGTGCACACCGACGTCGGCAACAGCTGCATCGCCTGCCGCATCAACCGCCGCCTGGCGCCGTTGTCCGAGCCGCTGCAAAGCGGGTCGACGGTTGAAATCGTCAGCGCCCCGGGCGCGCGACCGAACCCGGCCTGGCTCAACTTCGTGGTCACCGGCAAGGCGCGTACGCACATCCGCCACGCCCTCAAGCAGCAACGCCGCTCCGAGTCGATCAGCCTCGGCGAGCGCCTGCTGAACAAGGTCCTGACCGGCTTCGACAGCAGTCTGGAGAAGATTTCCCAGGAGCGTATCCAGCCGATCCTCGCCGAGTATCGCCTGGAGGTCATTGAAGACCTGCTCGAAGACATCGGCCTGGGCAACCGCATGGCCTACGTGGTCGCCCGCCGCCTGCTGTCCGCCGAGGGCGAGCAGTTGCCGAGCGCAGAAGGCCCGCTGGCGATCCGCGGTACCGAAGGCCTGGTGCTCAGCTACGCGAAATGCTGCACGCCGATCCCTGGCGACCCGATCGTCGGCCACCTGTCGGCGGGCAAAGGCATGGTCGTGCACCTGGAAGACTGCCGCAACATCAGTGAAATCCGCCACAACCCGGAGAAGTGCCTGCAACTCTCCTGGGCCAAGGACGTCACTGGCGAGTTCAACGTCGAGCTGCGTGTCGAGCTTGAGCACCAGCGCGGCCTGATCGCCCTGCTGGCCAGCAGCGTTAATGCCGCCGACGGCAACATCGAGAAGATCAGCATGGACGAACGCGACGGCCGTATCAGCGTGGTCCAGCTGGTGGTCAGCGTGCACGACCGCGTGCACCTGGCCCGTGTGATCAAGAAGTTGCGCACCCTGACCGGCGTGGTTCGCATCACCCGCATGCGTGCGTAGTCCGTCAACCGCAAGGAGTCATCATGACCAAGACCGTCATCAACAGCGACAAGGCCCCCGCCGCCATCGGTACCTACTCCCAGGCGATCAAGGCCGGTAACACTGTCTACATGTCTGGCCAGATCCCGCTGGATCCGAAGACCATGGAGCTGGTCGAAGGCTTCGAAGCCCAGACCGTGCAGGTGTTCGAGAACCTCAAGTCGGTGGCCGAGGCTGCGGGCGGTTCGTTCAAGGACATCGTCAAGCTGAACATCTTCCTCACCGACCTGAGCCACTTCGCCAAGGTCAACGAGGTCATGGGCCGTTACTTCGAACAGCCCTACCCGGCCCGCGCCGCCATCGGCGTTGCCGCGCTGCCCAAGGGCGCCCAGGTCGAAATGGACGCCATTCTGGTCATCGAATAATGATGCCGCGGGTGACGGGCGCCCTGCCTGTCACCCTCTCAGCCCCAAGGTTTCCCACCATGCGTCATGCCCTGCCTCTCGCGCTGGCAGCCCTGTTCCTGGGCGGTTGCGCCAGCCACAAACCCGAAGATTACAACGGCACCTGGATCAACCAGGCCGCCATCGATGCCGCCGCCAAAGGTGGCAGCCTGCGCCAGGCGCTGGCCGCGCATGGCCCGGTGTTCGAGTGGAAGCTCGACGTCAGCCGCCAGCACGCCAGCTACAGCAATGGCTTTGAAGCGGCCGACGGCAACCTCAGCGCTGCCGAGAAACACTGGCAGGCCAGCTTCGAGGGCGGCCAGGTCGAACAGCTGGAGCTGGACGGTGACGAACTGAATGTCACCGGCCAGGCCGGCCAACAGCAGACCTTCGTCAAAAGCAGCCCACCGGCTTCGGCCGATGCGCCGCTGGGCAGCAGCTTCGAGAAGGCGCTGTACCAGAGCTACCTGAAGGGCGACTGGAAGATCGTCGAAGGCCAGGGTCAAGGCGCCGTTGTGCGCTTTGCCGACAACGGCAGCGTCAGCGGCCTGCCCGGGCCTGACCGTTACGCGCTGTGCTTGACGGGCGACTGCGCCAACATGGGCGGCGCCAACGACACCTTGTGGCTGGAGCGTAACCAGCGCGGCGCGCCGTTCGTGTTCAAGCGTGACGGTGATCGGCTGGAGATCTTCCAGGCGGTCAATCGTGCCCAGGCCGATGAGATGCCGCAGCTGGCGCCGGGTGCACGGCAGTGGCTGCTCGAGCGTAGCTGAGCCTGCGCGAGGGATTTTTGTTGGCCTCTTCGCCGATGCGATCTACCCGCGAAGAGGCCGGCACTGACAACCCTCAGCGCCCCTGCAGAATCGCCGCATACCCCTCTTTATAGCTCGGATACTGCGGCGCCCAGCCCAGTGCCTGCGCCCGCGCATTGCTGCAGCGCTTGCTGCCGGTGCGACGCACCCGCTGCTCGTCCGACCACTCGGTAACGCCCATGTATTCGCGCAGCCAGGCGACCACGTCGGCCAGCGGCGCCGGGGCGTCGTCGACGCCAATATAGCAATCCTCCAACGCCACTCCCCGCGCATCCGCCTGCAGCAGATACGCCAACAAACCCGCAGCATCCTCGGCATGAATTCGGTTGCCATAGAGCGGCGGCTGTTCGGCAACGCGATAGCCTTGACGCACCTGGCTCAGCAGCCATTCGCGGCCCGGCCCGTAGATCCCGGTCAGACGCACCAGGCTGGCCGGGATACCACTGGCCAGGGCCACGCGCTCGGCTTCGAGCATGATCCGCCCCGAGTAACCGGCAGGCTCGGTGGCCGCCGTTTCGTCGACCCATTCGCCGTGCTGCTGGGCAAACACGCTGCTGCTGGACACGAACAGCAACCGCCGCGGTTGCTGACCGCGCGCCTGCAGCCAGCTCAGCACATTGCGCAGCCCATCGACATAGGCCGCCTGATAGCCCGCTTCGTCATGCTGGCTGGCGGCCACGCAGTACACCAGGTAGTCCGGCGCGCGGGTCGGCCAGGCGGCGGGTATGCAAGCGTCGGCCAGGTCGGCCGCGATCGGATCGACACCCGCAGGCAACTGCCCGACCGACCGCCGCAGGCCAGCGACCTGCCAACCAATGGCCAGCAACTGCTGGGCCAGACGGCCGCCGACATCCCCGCAACCAACGATCAAAGCCGATAAATCCGACATTACCCATCTCCATTTCCAAAGGGTCAGGCTAGCCGGACTACACGATCAGCGGCTAGACAAAGGTGAAAAAAACCGAGCGTATTGCTTTTGTTAACAAGAATTACTTGCAATAATGGCCGCCAATCTGTTCTCGGCCGCCTCGAGGCCGTGGTGAACGTCAACGCTTATTCTTCATCAGGTCCGGCCAGCATGACTCGTATTCAACCTTCCGCTTCGCCAACCACATCGCGCGCATGGCGCGCCATTGCCGCGCTGATGTTCAGCCTGGTACTGGCCCCTGCCGCCATGGCAGATGAGCCTGTCGCTCCCGCTGCCAGCACCCCGGCAGCCGCCTCGGCCCCCGCTGATGCCGCCGCTCCGGCAGCTGCACCCGCTGCCGTCGAAGCCGGCGCGGCCCCTGCGGCCGAACGCACGGTCCCTGCTGGCGAGAACGTCGAAGCACTGGTTGAAGACACGTCACTGGGCATGGCCCACGACCTGTCCCCATGGGGCATGTACAAGAACGCCGACATCATCGTGAAGATCGTCATGATCGGCCTGGCCATCGCCTCGATCATCACCTGGACCATCTGGATCGCCAAGGGCTTCGAGCTGCTGGGCGCCAAGCGCCGCCTGCGTGGCGAAGTCGCCGTGCTGAAGAAGGTCGCCAGCCTCAAGGAAGCCGCCGAGGTCTCCAACAAGGAAGGCACCCTGGCCCACACCCTGGTCCACGACGCCCTCGAAGAGATGCGCCTGTCGGCCAATGCCCGCGAAAAAGAAGGCATCAAGGAGCGTGTGGCGTTCCGCCTCGAGCGCCTGGTTGCCGCCAGCGGTCGTAACATGAGCAACGGCACCGGCGTGCTGGCCACCATCGGTTCCACCGCACCGTTCGTCGGTCTGTTCGGTACCGTGTGGGGCATCATGAACAGCTTCATCGGTATCGCCAAGACCCAGACCACCAACCTCGCGGTCGTTGCCCCCGGCATCGCCGAAGCCCTGCTGGCCACCGCCCTGGGCCTGGTTGCGGCAATCCCGGCCGTGGTCATCTACAACGTCTTCGCCCGCTCCATCGCCGGCTACAAGGCACAGGTGTCCGACGCGTCGGCGCAGGTCCTGCTGCTGGTCAGCCGTGACCTCGACCACCAGGGCAGCGAGCGCGCCGCCCCGCACATGGTGAAAGTGGGGTAAGCCATGGGCCTGCATCTGAACGAAGGTGGCGACGACCTCGCCGAAAACCACGAAATCAACGTTACGCCGTTCATCGACGTGATGTTGGTGCTGCTGATCATCTTCATGGTCGCGGCTCCCCTGGCCACTGTCGACATCAAGGTCGACCTGCCGGCCTCGACCGCCAAACCGGCGCCGAGGCCCGAGAAACCGGTGTTCGTCAGCGTCAAGGCCGACCAGAAGCTGTACGTCGGCGACGATCAGGTTGCACAGCCCGACCAGCTTGGCGCGATGCTCGACGCCAAGACCAAGGGCGACAAGGAAACCACCATCTTCTTCCAGGCCGACAAAGGCGTGGATTATGGCGACCTGATGGAAGTGATGAACACCATGCGCGCGGCCGGCTACCTCAAGGTCGGTCTGGTAGGTCTTGAGACGGCAGCCAAGAAATGACGAAGACGCGGCACAATCTGGCGCGTTACAGCGGCAGCTTGGCGATCGTGCTGGGTCTCCATGCCGTCGCCGTGCTGCTGACGCTCAACTGGTCGGTGCCCCAAGCCATCGAGCTGCCGCCGGCAGCCATGATGGTCGAACTGGCACCGCTCCCTGAGCCAGCGCCGCCACCCCCTCCAAAAGCCGCACCCAAGCCACCGGTAGAAGTCGAAGAACCGCCTCTGCCCAAGCTGGTCGAGGCACCGAAACCGAAAATCGCCATCCCCAAGCCGCCCAAGCCGAAGGCCAAGCCGCAGCCGCCCAAGCCCGAGAAAAAGCCTGAGCCGGTGAAGGATGAACAACCGACCAAGGAAGACGTCGTCGACACCCCACCGAGCACTGCGCCTGCGCAGAAATCGGCGGCACCGGCACCGAGCATCTCGTCCAATAGCAACGCCTTGCCGACCTGGCAGAGCGACTTGTTGCGCCACCTGGCGAAGTTCAAGCGCTATCCGGAAGACGCCCGTCGTCGTGGCCTGCAGGGTATCAACCGACTGCGTTTCGTAGTCGACGCCGAAGGCAAGGTGCTGTCGTTCTCGATGGCCGGTGGTTCGGGCAGTGCAGCGCTGGACCGCGCGACCATGGAAATGATCCGACGCGCAGGGACCGTACCCAAGCCGCCGGCAGAACTGCTCAACAATGGCACGATCGAAGTGGTAGCACCCTTTGTCTACTCGTTGGACAAGCGCTGACACTTTGCTTCTGTCACAAAACGGCAAGTCTGATAACGTGCGTCTATCGTTTGCAGCCGCTATGCTGGGGCCGCAACTTCATGGACGCACGTTATGACCCTCACAGAATTACGCTACATCGTCACACTCGCCCAGGAGCAGCACTTCGGCCACGCCGCCGAGCGTTGCCATGTCAGCCAGCCGACCCTGTCGGTCGGTGTGAAGAAACTCGAGGACGAGCTTGGCGTGTTGATCTTCGAGCGCAGCAAGAGCGCGGTGCGCCTGACCCCGGTCGGCGAAAGCATCGTGGCCCAGGCGCAGAAGGTCCTCGAGCAGGCGCAAGGCATTCGTGAGCTGGCCCAGGCCGGAAAAAACCAGCTGACCGCGCCACTCAAGGTCGGCGCCATCTATACCGTCGGTCCTTACCTGTTCCCCCACCTGATCCCACAGCTGCACCGGGTCGCCCCGCAGATGCCGCTGTACATCGAAGAGAACTTCACCCACGTACTGCGCGAAAAACTGCGCAACGGCGAACTGGACGCGGTGATCATCGCCCTGCCGTTCAACGAGGCCGACGTGCTGACCCTGCCGCTGTACGACGAGCCGTTCTGTGCGTTGATGCCGGCGGACCACGCCTGGACCGCCAAGAAGACCATCGACACCGCCCTGCTCAACGACAAGAGCCTGCTGCTGCTGGGCGAAGGCCACTGCTTCCGCGACCAGGTGCTGGAGGCGTGCCCGACCCTGAACAAGGGTGGCGACGGCTCCAAGCACACCACGGTCGAGTCCAGCTCGCTGGAAACCATCCGCCACATGGTCGCCTCCGGCCTGGGCATCTCGATCCTGCCGCTGTCGGCCGTGCACAGCCACCATTACGCCCCGGGCGTGATCGAAGTGCGCCCACTGACCCCGCCAGCGCCGTTCCGCACCGTGGCCATCGCCTGGCGTGCCAGCTTCCCGCGGCCCAAGGCGATCGAGATCCTCGCCGATTCGATTCGCCTGTGCTCGGTCGTCAAAGCTCCCGCGGAACAACCGGCCTGACCCATGAACGAGCTGTCTAAGGTCCCCGTCACCGAACTCAAGGGCGTCGGCGAGGCGATGGCGGATAAACTCGCCAAGGTCGGCCTGGAAAACCTGCAGGATGTGCTCTTCCACCTGCCCATGCGTTACCAGGACCGCACCCGCGTGGTGCCCATCGGCCAGCTGCGGCCTGGCCAGGATGCGGTCATCGAGGGCGTGGTCAGCGGCACCGACGTGACCATGGGCAAGCGCCGCAGTCTAGTGGTGCGCCTGGGTGACGGCAGCGGCGTGCTGAGCCTGCGCTTCTACCATTTCAGCAATGCGCAAAAGGAGGGCCTCAAGCGCGGCACCCACTTGCGCTGCTATGGCGAAGCGCGCCCCGGTGCTTCGGGCCTGGAGATCTACCACCCGGAGTACCGTGCGCTGAATGGCAGCGAGCCGGCGCCGGCGGTCGAGCAGACCCTGACCCCGATCTACCCGACCACCGAAGGCCTGACCCAACAACGCCTGCGCCTGCTCTGCCAGCAGAGCCTGACGATGCTCGGCCCACGCAGCCTGCCCGACTGGCTGCCGGCGCAACTGGCCAACGACTATCAGCTGGCGCCGCTCGACGAGGCGATCCGCTACCTGCACAACCCGCCAGCCGACGCCGACCTCGAAGAGCTCGCCCTGGGCCACCACTGGGCCCAGCACCGGCTGGCCTTCGAAGAGCTGCTGACCCATCAGCTGTCGCAGCAGCGCCTGCGCGAAAGCCTGCGCAGCCTGCGTGCGCCGGTACTGCCCAAGGCCAGCCGGCTGCCAGCGCAGTACCTGGCCAACCTTGGCTTCGCGCCCACCGGTGCGCAGCAGCGGGTCGGCAACGAGATCGCCTACGACCTCAGCCAGGGCGAGCCGATGATGCGCCTGGTGCAGGGTGATGTCGGCGCCGGCAAGACCGTGGTGGCCGCCCTCGCCGCCCTGCAGGCGCTGGAGGCCGGTTACCAGGTGGCGCTGATGGCGCCGACCGAGATCCTCGCCGAGCAGCACTTCATCACCTTCAAGCGCTGGCTGGAGCCGCTGGGCATCGAAGTCGCCTGGCTGGCCGGCAAGCTCAAGGGCAAGGCCCGGGTCAGCGCCCTGGAGCAGATCGCCGGCGGTGCGCCGATGGTGGTCGGTACCCACGCGCTGTTCCAGGAAGAGGTCAAGTTCAAACACCTGGCCCTGGCGATCATCGACGAGCAGCACCGCTTCGGCGTGCAGCAGCGCCTGGCCCTGCGCAAGAAAGGCGTGGCCGGCGAGCTCTGCCCGCACCAGTTGATCATGACCGCCACGCCGATCCCGCGGACCCTGGCCATGAGCGCCTACGCCGACCTCGACACCTCGGTGCTCGACGAGCTGCCGCCCGGCCGTACCCCGGTCAATACCGTGCTGGTGGTCGACAGCCGGCGCTTCGAAGTGGTCGAGCGGGTCCGTGCGGCCTGTGCCGAAGGCCGCCAGGCCTACTGGGTCTGCACCTTGATCGAAGAGTCCGAAGAGCTCACCTGCCAAGCGGCCGAGAGCACCTATGAAGACTTGGGCAGCGCCCTTGGCGAACTGCGCGTGGGGCTGATCCACGGGCGCATGAAGCCGGTCGAAAAAGCCGCGGTGATGGCCGAATTCAAGGCCGGCAACCTCCAGCTGCTGGTCGCGACCACGGTGATCGAGGTGGGCGTCGACGTGCCCAATGCCAGCCTGATGATCATCGAGAACCCCGAGCGCCTCGGCCTGGCGCAGTTGCACCAGTTGCGCGGGCGGGTCGGTCGGGGCAGCGCGGCGAGCCACTGCGTGCTGCTCTATCACCCGCCATTGTCGCAGATCGGCCGCGAACGCCTGGGCATCATGCGCGAAACCAACGATGGCTTCATCATCGCCGAAAAAGACCTCGAGCTGCGCGGCCCCGGCGAGATGCTCGGGACCCGCCAGACCGGCCTGCTACAGTTCAAGGTCGCCGACCTGATGCGCGACGCCGACCTGCTCCCGGCAGTACGCGATGCCGCCCAGACGCTGTTGGCGGACTGGCCGGAGCACGTCAGCCCGCTGCTCGACCGCTGGCTGCGCCACGGCCAGCAATATGGCCAGGTGTGACACACCTCTCGGAATGGATCCAGTCTGCTGGTCAGGCTGGTTATACTTTGCGTTTAAAGAATTACTTGGATACAGACCATGACTGAAGTTGCCCTGGACACCGCAACCCCGCACGCACCGTCTGTCATCCGGCTGTTGCTCGAAAAACTCGGCGTGGACTACCGCGAGGTGCCTGAGCACCCGCGGCTGCCCGCCGCGTCGCGTGTTCAGGCGGTCCTGCTGGATGACGAAGTCGGTGCCTTGATGGTGCTGATCCCCCAGGACCAGCTGCTCGACCTCAACCGCCTGACCGAGATCACCGGTCGCAAGCTGGTCGCCGTGCCCCTGGCGCGCCTGCGGCTGATGCTCGACAAGCATTGCCTCAAGGCCTTGCCGGCGCTACCGGCACTGACCAGCTCGCCCTGCCTGTACGAAGAGCGCCTGCTCGCCAGCGACACCGTACTGATCCAGTCGGGTGAGCCCGGCGTGCTCCTGGAAGTCGAGCGCGGGCCGTTCAAACGCATGCTGCACAAGGCCAGCGCGGGCAATTTCGGCCTCAAGGTCGAAGACATCCGGCCTAACCTGGACCGCCCCGACGACGACCGCCACGAGATCACCCAGGCGGTGCAGGCGTTCACCGCGCGGCGCATCCAGAAGCGCCTCGAGGAAACCATCGAGATCCCGCCGCTGGCCGACACCGCGCAAAAGATCATCAAGCTGCGCGTCGACCCCAACGCCAGCATCGACGACATCACCGGCGTGGTCGAAACCGACCCGGCGCTGGCGGCCCAGGTGGTCAGTTGGGCGGCATCGCCGTACTACGCCTCACCGGGCAAGATCCGCTCGGTGGAAGACGCCATCGTGCGCGTGCTGGGCTTCGACCTGGTGATCAACCTCGCGCTCGGCCTGGCCCTGGGCAAGACCCTCGAGCTGCCCAAGGATCACCCGCAACAGGCGACGCCGTACTGGCAGCAGTCGATCTACACCGCTGCGGTGATCGAGGGCCTGACCCGCGCAATGCCGCGGGCCGAGCGCCCGGAGGCCGGCCTGACCTACCTTGCCGGCCTGCTGCACAACTTCGGCTACCTGCTGTTGGCGCATGTCTTCCCGCCGCACTTCTCGCTGATCTGCCGGCACCTGGAGGTCAACCCGCACCTGTGCCACACCTTTGTCGAACAGCACCTGCTGGGCATCAGCCGCGAACAGATCGGTGCCTGGCTGATGAAGCTGTGGGACATGCCCGACGAGCTGTCCACCGCGCTGCGTTTCCAGCACGACCCGAGCTATGACGGTGAGTATTCGGCGTTCCCCAACCTGGTCTGCCTGGCAACCCGCCTGCTGCGCTCGCGCGGGATCGGCTCGGGGCCGCAGGAGAGCATTCCGGAGGAGCTGCTGGAACGGCTGGGGCTGAGCCGGGACAAGGCCGACGACGTGGTCAACAAGGTGCTGGAGGCCGAGGCGCTGTTGCGCGAGCTGGCCTCGCAGTTCAACGCGCCGCACTGAACTCGCCGGGGCGCTTTGCGCCCCGGACCCTCAGGTTTTCTTCTTCTTCGGCTTGAGGTACTTCATCAAGCCCTGGAACCACATGACCAGCGCCGGATTGCCCTTGATCTGGATGTGCTTGTCCTGAATCCCCTGCATGAACGCCAGCTGCTTGTTGCTCGCCTGCAGCGTGGCGAAGCCGTAGGCGGCGTCCTTGAAGGCTATCGCAAAGGCCGGCTGCGGGTGCTGGCCACCCTTGCTGCTGACCCGCTCGTTGTTGACGATGAAATGGCGGGCAACCTTGCCGTCGAGGGTCTGCATCTGGAACACCAGGTCCTTGTCGCGCAATTGCTGCTGGAACGCCGGATTGTTGCGGCTGGCCCGGGCCATCAACAGCCCCATGGCCCAGAGAAGAAAGCGGAACTTCATCGACGCGCCTCGATTAAAAAGTGACTGAGCGGCGCAGTTTATCCCCTTCTCGACCTTTTTATGCAAGCTCGCCGTGGTTACGCCATGTAAAGCACAACGGGCGCCCTCAAGGCGCCCGTTCGGTGTGCAGCAGAAGATTGATCAGGGATTATTTCTTCTTGGCGGCCTTGGCCGGAGCAGCCGGTGGATTGACGCTGTCCTTGAGGTTCTTGCCGGGCTTGAAGGCGACCGTGTTGCTGGCCTTGATCTTCACCGGCTCGCCAGTCTGCGGGTTCTTGCCCGTGCGGGCGCCACGATGACGCTTCTCGAAGGTGCCAAAGCCGACCAAGGTAACGGTGTCCTTGTCGAGGGCACCGGTGATGCTGTCGAGGATCGCGTTAAGCACCTGATTGGCCTTTTCCTTGGTCAGATCGGTCTTTTCTGCGATGACAGCGGCGAGTTCTGGTTTGCGCATAGTGAAGCCTCTTGGACGGGAATTCTTGTTGTTATTGCCGTGCTGCTTGGCGAAGCAGCGCTCAAGGCGCCGCAGGCTCTAAACTGCGGCAGACGCGAGTGAGAATGGCACGCTCATGGGTACCGCGCCAGTGTCTGGACGGCCAATGTGGCAGCAACAACAAGGTAAATCCGACAGAAAACCCGCCATTCACGCCATCAGGGCGGGTAACTGCCGATTCAGCGCCAGCTTTTCCATGACGGCGGTGCCGGTCAGGGCATAGCCCAGCAGGTTGCCCTCGGCGTCGCGGCACAGCAGCTTGAGGTCGGCGCCCTGCCCTTCGACCTGCCAGTCGCCCTCGCGGCCGGCCGGCACGGGCGAGACCACCAGGGGGCAGGCGGGTGTCTTGACGGTGATCGGCATCGGTCCGTAGGCGACCGCTACCGGGGCACCGGTCAGGGTCTGCGCCAAGGCGCGGGCACAGCCCATCAGCGGCATCACGTACAACAGGTTGATGCCGTCGACCTCGGCGCAGTCGCCAAGGGCGAAGATGTTGGCGTGCGAGGTGCGCAGCTCGCGATCGACCACCACCCCGCGGTTGACCTGCAGGCCGGCAGCGGCGGCGAGGTCGGTGCGTGGGCGCAGGCCGATGGCCGAGACCACCAGGTCACAGGCGATCACGCTGCCGTCCGACAGGTGCGCCTCGAGGCCCTCGGCGGCGTGCTGCAGGCGGGTCAGCACCGGCCCGAGGTGAAAACGCACGCCCAGCCCTTCCAGGCCGGCCTGCACGGCGCCAGCGGCGGCGGGATGGAGCAGGGTCGGCATGACCTGCTCGCACGGCGCCACGACGTCGACCTCGAAGGCGCCCAGGCGCATGTCGTTGGCGAACTCACAGCCGATCAGCCCGGCGCCGAGGATCAGCACCCGCTGCTTGCCGGCCGCCGCCGCGCGAAAGCGCGCATAGTCCTCGAGGTCGTTGATCGGGAAGATCAGCGCGCTGGCATCGCCCTCGACCGGCACCTGCACGGTCTGCGCCCCCCAGGCCAGGATCAGGTCGCGATAGGCCACCGCCTCTTCGCCGATCCACAGGCGCTTGTGGCCGGGGTCGATGCCACTGATGCGCGTGTGGGTGCGGACCTCGGCCTTGAGCTGCACGGCCATGGCGCCGGGTTCGGCCATGCACAGGCCGTCGGCGTCCTTGGCTTTGGCGAAGCCGGTGGAGAGCATGGGCTTGGAGTACGAGCGACCGTCGTCGGCGGTGATCAGCAACAGTGGGGTTTCACTGTCGAGCTTGCGGAACTCGCGGGCCAGGTTGTAGCCGGCCAGGCCGGTACCGATGATCACCACAGGGGACGTCATGTCGTGCTTCCTCACTTGAACAGGGTTGTGATCAGCCGATGGCGATCATTTCGAAATCCATCTTGCCGACGCCGCAGTCCGGGCACAGCCAGTCTGCCGGGACATCTTCCCAGCGGGTGCCGGCGGCGATGCCGTCGTCCGGCCAGCCCTCGGCCTCGTCATAGATCAGGCCACAGACAATACATTGCCACTTCTTCATCAGGGTTCCTCTTATGGGTTTGAGGCTTCAACGGTCATCACGCGGGGCTTTTTACTGGCCCTGCCTGCAGTATGCAAGCAGCGCGGGCAACATGCTAAGCTCGCCGCCTCTCTGGCTGTAACAAGCATACCGACGTGTCGTACGAATCCCCGCAAGCAGCCGCTGTCGCGTGGCTGCCGTATTCACAGCTGGCGACCCCGCTCGCCCAGCCTACCCTCGACTGGCTGTTCGACGAGGGTTCGCTGACCCGCCGCCTGACCCGCCTGTCCCAGGATCACTTCTCCGTCACCCCGCTGTTCGAGGGCTGGCAGGCCCTGCGCGACGACGAATGCCTGGCCCTGGGCCTCGCGCCCGGCGCCCAGGGCTGGGTGCGCGAAGTCTACCTGCGTGGCCACGGCCAGCCCTGGGTGTTCGCCCGCAGCGTGGCCGGGCGCAGCGCCCTGGAGCGCGGCGGGCTGGACCTGGAGACGCTGGGCAGCCGCTCGCTGGGCGAGTTGCTGTTCTGTGACCAGGCGTTTATCCGCCACCCGCTCGAAGTGTGCACCTATCCACCGGCCTGGCTGCCCGCCGAGGCCGCCGCTGACGGGCTCTGGGGGCGGCGCTCACGCTTCGAGCGCGATGGCCTCGACCTGCTCGTGGCCGAGGTGTTCCTGCCCGCCCTGTGGCAAGCGGCCAAGGAGGAAACCCGCTGATGTACCTGCAACTGCTCAAGTCGCTCAACCGCCTGCACCCGCGCGCCTGGGACTTCGTCCAGCTGAGCCGGATGGACCGCCCCATCGGTATCTACCTGCTGCTGTGGCCGACCCTGTCGGCGGTGTGGATTGCCGCCCAGGGCTCGCCCAGTGTGGCCAATGTGCTGATCTTCGGCCTTGGCGTGGTGCTGATGCGCGCCGCCGGTTGCTGCATCAACGACTTCGCCGACCGCAAGGTCGATGGCCACGTCAAGCGCACCGCCGACCGGCCGCTGGCCAGCGGCCGGATCAAACCGCGCGAGGCGCTGCTGCTGTTCGCGATCCTGGTCGGGGTGAGCTTCCTGCTGGTGCTGTGCACCAATGCGCAGACCGTGTGGCTGTCGTTCGGCGCGGTGGCCCTGGCGTCGTGCTACCCGTTCATGAAGCGCTACACCTACTACCCGCAGGTGGTGCTCGGCGCCGCCTATTCGTGGGGCATCCCCATGGCCTTTACCGCTGCCGGCGCTGAACTGCCAGCGAGCGCCTGGCTGCTGTACATCGCCAACCTGCTGTGGACGGTGGGTTACGACACCTACTACGCGATGGTCGACCGTGACGACGATCTGAAGATCGGGGTGAAATCCACGGCGATCCTGTTTGGCGAGTCCGACCGGACGATCATCCTGACCCTGCAGATGCTCTCGCTGGGCTGCCTGCTGCTGGCAGGCAACCAATTCCAGCTGGGCGGGTGGTTCCACCTGGGCTTGCTGGGGGCGGCGCTGTGCTTTGCGTGGGAGTACTGGTCGACGCGCAAGCTGGACCGCGATGCGTGCTTCAAGGCGTTTCTGCACAACCACTGGGCGGGGCTGCTGGTGTTCATCGGCGTGCTGCTCGACTACGCGCTGCGCTGAAACCCGGGGCCGCCTGGCGGCCCCGGTGATCGTTAAGGCTTGGCGACGTGCCAGACGTCTTTCATGCCATCACCCGTGGTCTCCCCGGCCTTCTTGTCCTTGACGAAGGTGTACAGCGGCTTGCCATCATAGGCCCACTGCATGCTGCCATCGTCGCGGGTCACGTGGGTCCACTTGCCTTTCGCCGCCTCATCGTCGGCCTTGACCATCAACGGCGGCCAGTTTTTCGCACAGTCGCCGTTGCACATCGATTTGCCGCCAGCATCCTTGTCGAACGTGTACAGCGTCATGCCGTCATGATCGACCCACATGCCATCCTTCTCCATGGCATGGTGGGCGGATGCCACTCCCGGCAGCGCCAGCACAGCGAAAAGGGCCATCCAGTTCAGCGTTTTTCGTGTCATTGGAGTTCACCGTTTTAGTTCGGGCGTGGGATCTAAAGCCTAGCTCAGTCAACGATAGTTGCCGCTTCAGCCCACGACATGTCACACGACTGCAATAATTCCGTTATCTAATGCGGGCCAAGACACCGTATCCAGGAGAGGTTTTGAGCATGGTTGGCAGGAACATTCTGATCGTCGACGACGAAGCACCGATTCGCGAGATGATCGCCGTTGCGTTGGAAATGGCCGGCTACGACTGCCTGGAAGCGGAGAACTCGCAGCAGGCCCACGCCATCATCGTCGACCGCAAGCCGGACCTGATCCTGCTCGACTGGATGCTCCCGGGCACCTCCGGGATCGAGCTGGCGCGCCGCCTCAAGCGTGATGAGCTGACCGGCGACATCCCGATCATCATGCTCACCGCCAAGGGTGAAGAGGACAACAAGATCCAGGGCCTGGAAGTCGGCGCCGACGACTACATCACCAAGCCGTTCTCGCCGCGCGAGCTGGTGGCCCGGCTCAAGGCCGTGCTGCGCCGCACCGGGCCGAGCGACACCGAAGCGCCGATCGAAGTCGGCGGCCTGCTGCTCGACCCGATCAGCCACCGCGTGACCATCGACGGCAAGCCGGCCGAGATGGGCCCTACCGAATACCGCCTGCTGCAGTTCTTCATGACCCACCAGGAGCGCGCCTACACCCGTGGCCAGCTGCTCGACCAGGTCTGGGGCGGCAACGTCTACGTCGAGGAGCGCACCGTCGACGTGCACATCCGTCGTCTGCGCAAAGCCTTGGGTGAAGCCTACGAAAATCTGGTACAAACCGTCCGCGGAACCGGCTATCGCTTCTCGACCAAGAGCTGATCGAAGCCCCAGCCCCTGGATGTGTGCTGTACAAGGATTGTGTTAATTGAACCAGAATTGGCATGCGACCCTGATTCGCCACCTGCTGCTGCTGATCAGCGTCTGCCTGGTCGGCGGGCTGGTGTCAGGCTATTACGGCTGGAGCCTGGCCATCGGCCTGGCGCTCTACCTGGGTTGGACCCTCAAGCAGTTGCTGCGCCTGCACGACTGGCTGCGCCACCATCAACCCGATGAAGCACCACCCGATGGCTACGGCCTGTGGGGCGAGGTGTTCGACAGCATCTACCACCTGCAACGCCGCGACCAGCGCGTGCGCGGCCGCCTGCAGGCGGTGATCGACCGGGTGCAGGAGTCCACCGCCGCCCTGCGCGATGCGGTGATCATGCTCGACAGCGATGGCAACCTGGAATGGTGGAACCGCGCCGCCGAGACCCTGCTGGGCTTCAAGACCCCGCAGGACGGCGGCCAGCAGGTCACCAACCTGGTCCGCCACCCGCGCTTCAAGGAATACTTCGAGGCCGAGAACTACCTCGAGCCGCTGGAGATCCCCTCGCCGATCAACGACCGCATGCGGGTCCAGTTGCACATCACCCGCTACGGCAACAACGAGCACCTGATGCTGGTGCGCGACGTCACCCGCATTCACCAGCTCGAGCAGATGCGCAAGGACTTCATCGCCAACGTCTCGCACGAGCTGCGCACGCCGCTGACGGTGATCGCCGGCTACCTGGAGACCCTGCTCGACAACGTCGAGGACGTGAACCCACGCTGGACCCGCGCACTGCAGCAGATGAGCCAGCAAGGGTCGCGCATGCAGACCCTGCTCAACGACCTGCTGCTGCTGGCCAAGCTCGAGGCCACCGACTACCCGTCGGACAATCAGCCGGTGTCGATCGACGCCCTGCTCAGCGCGATCAAGGGCGATGCCCAGGCGCTGTCCGGGCCGCGCAAGCAGCGCATCAGCCTGGAGTCGACGCCCGGCATCTCGCTCAAGGGCAGTGAGTCTGAGCTGCGCAGCGCGTTCTCCAACCTGGTGTTCAACGCGGTGAAGTACACCCAGGACGAAGGCAACATTCGCATCCGCTGGTGGGCCGACGAGCAAGGCGCGCACCTGTCGGTGCAGGATTCGGGGATGGGCATCGACGCCAAGCACCTGCCGCGGCTGACCGAGCGCTTCTATCGGGTCGACTCCAGTCGCAACTCCAACACCGGTGGCACCGGCCTGGGCCTGGCGATCGTCAAGCATGTGCTGCTGCGCCACCGCGGCCGGCTGGAGATCAGCAGCGTACCGGGGCACGGCAGCACCTTTACCTGCCATTTTGCGCCGAGCCAGGTGGTCATGGGCAAGGTCTGAGATCGACCGGGGCTGCTTGGCGGCCCTTTGCTTTTGTGGGCCCAGCCGTTACATTGGCTGTCCGTGCCAGCGTCTGCTGGCACTTCTTTTTTATCCTTTTCGAAGACGGACCCCGTAAAACCCCATCATGGACCCTTCCCCTGGTATCAGCTTCACCTCCCTGTTTGCCGACTTCGGCATGATTCTCTTTGCGCTGTTCCTGGTCTTGCTCAACGGCTTTTTCGTTGCCGCCGAGTTTGCCATGGTCAAACTGCGCTCGACCCGCGTCGAGTCGATTGCCGAACAGCACGGCTGGCGCGGCAGCATCCTGCGCAAGGTGCACAACCAGCTCGACGCCTACCTGTCGGCCTGCCAGCTGGGTATCACCCTGGCCTCGCTGGGCCTGGGCTGGGTCGGTGAACCGGCCTTCGCTCACCTGCTCGAGCCGCTGCTGGCCTACTTCGGCGTCGACAGCCCGGAACTGATCAAGGGCGTCTCGTTCTTTGTCGCGTTCTTCGTCATCTCGTACCTGCACATCGTTGTCGGCGAGCTGGCACCCAAGTCCTGGGCGATCCGCAAACCCGAGCTGCTGTCGCTGTGGACGGCGGTGCCGCTGTACATCTTCTACTGGGCGATGTACCCGGCCATCTACCTGCTCAACGCCAGCGCCAACACCATCCTGCGTATCGCCGGGCAAGGTGAACCTGGCCCGCACCACGAGCACCATTACAGCCGCGAAGAACTGAAGCTGATCCTGCACTCCAGCCGTGGCCAGGACCCCAGCGACCAAGGCATGCGCGTACTGGCCTCGGCGGTGGAGATGGGCGAGCTGGAGGTGGTCGACTGGGCCAACTCGCGCGAGGACATGATCAGCCTCGACGCCAAGGCGCCGCTCAAGGAAGTGCTGGCGATGTTCCGCCGGCACAAGTTCAGCCGCTACCCGGTATACGACGCCGAGCGCGAGGAGTTCACCGGGCTGCTGCACATCAAGGACCTGCTGCTGGAGCTGGCCGACCTCGACCACATCCCCGGCGTCATCGACCTGGAAGACCTGTGCCGGCCGCTGGAGCGGGTTTCCCGGCACATGCCACTGTCGCAGCTGCTCGAGCAGTTCCGCAAGGGCGGCGCGCACTTCGTGCTGGTCGAGGAAGCCGATGGCAAGGTGATCGGCTACCTGACCATGGAAGACGTGCTGGAAGTGCTGGTCGGCGATATCCAGGACGAACACCGCAAGACCGAACGCGGCATCCTCGCCTACCAGCCGGGCAAACTGCTGGTACGCGGTGATACACCGCTGTTCAAGGTCGAGCGCCTGCTCGGTGTCGACCTCGACCATATCGAGGCGGAAACCCTTGCCGGGCTGGTCTACGAGACGCTCAAGCGGGTGCCTGAGGAAGAGGAACTGCTGGAGGTCGATGGCCTGCGGATCATCATCAAGAAGATGAAAGGGCCGAAGATCGTCCTGGCCAAGGTGCTGAAACTGGATTGAGCCATTGGGGCCGCTTCGCGGCCCCAGGTTTTCAAGGGTTGCCCGCCGTGAAATCGGGCAGCCCGCCCAATGGCTTGTCGAACTGATACGGGATCGACTCCAGCGCCAGACCGACGTTGCGCTGCACCACGAAATGCAGGTGCGGCCCGCTGCTGTTGCCGGTATTCCCCGACTTCGCCAGCAGCCCCCCCTGCAGCACCCGCTGCCCCTCGCGCACGGTCACCGAGCCACGCTGCAAGTGCAGGTACACACCCATGGTGCCGTCCGGGTGGAGGATCCGCACGAAGTTGCCTGAAGGGTTATTGCCGCGCCCGCTCTGGCTGTTCTCGGTCTTGACTACCACCCCGCCCCGCGCAGCAACGATCGGCGTGCCCTCAGGCATGGCGATGTCCATGGCATAGCGGCCCTTGGCGCCGAAATGGCTGAAGCGCCCGTTCGGCCCTTGGCTCAGGCGGAACGGCCCACCGCGCCACGGGAACGGATAGCGAAACGCCTGGGGTCGCTGGGTCGGGTTGCCCATGGCGTACTCGAGCTTGGTCTGGTAACCCAATTGAGCGCCCGGCTGGGCCATGACCACGGTCAGCACCTGAGTCGAGCGTGGCGGCAGCACCTTGCGCACGATGCGCGGCGCATTGCTGCCCAGGGCGTTGCTCAGGCGGTTCAAGCGCAGCTCGACCTCGACCGGGGCAAACAGCGTGTTGCGCGCCACGAAGCGCACGCCGCCGGCAACCGTCTCGGCATTGAGCTGTACCTGCTCGTCCAGTCGCTCGACCATGGCGTCGCGCAGCACCAGCGGCTTGGCGCCCGCGCTGGGGCGATCGGAATAGGACACCACGCCGAAGGCGTCGGTGGTCTTGTACAGGGTCACGCCCAGGCTCGACGCCGAGGCCGTGAGCAAGACACAGAACAGCAGCAGGCGGCTGGGCATGATAGTGGCTTTTTGACAGGTGCGATCTGTCCAAGCCTAGCAGCAGGATCTGCAGGGGGTAGGTGCAGCTGGTCGGCTTTGTTGGGTCAGGGCCGGCCCTTTCGCGGGGCAAGCCCGCTCCCACAGAGTGCCTGCAATGCCCGAATTCTGAGTCCAACACCAATCCTATGGGAGCGGGCTTGCCCCGCGAAAGGGCCAGCCCTGCCAGCGCTTACGCGCCGGGGGTGAAGTGCTTCTGCGCGGTACCGCGGGCAATCAGTCGCGACAGGTAGTCGAGCTTCTGCGCGTCCTGGTCGACGAACTTGAAGGTCAGTTGCAGCCAGTCGCTGTCAGGCTTTGGCTCCATCGCCGCCACGGCATGCAGGTAGCCATTCAAGCGGGCCACCTCGGCGTTCTCGCCCTGCTCCAGGTCGAGCACCGCGCCTTCCAGCACCTGCGGCAGGTTGGCGCTACGGCGCACCACCAGCAGCGCTTCCTTGAGGCTCAACGCCTTGATCACGCACGCCTGCGAGCCGCTCGCCAAACGCAGCTGGCCCTGGCCACGCCCGGTCGGCGCAGCCGTCGCTGCGGGCTTGGCCGCCGGGGCATTGATCAGCGGCTTGGCCGCCGTCAGCGCTGCTGCGGGCGCTACCTTGGCCGCCTCAGGACGGCCACCGGTCAGGGCGCTCAGCGAGTCGTTGGCAAACGCCGAGTTGACCCGTGCCTGCCCACCCGCCATCAGGCTGTCGAGCTTGCCGATCTTGCTCAGCGACTTCTTCACCTTGGTCAGCAACTGCTCGTTGGTGAACGGCTTGCCGACGAAATCGGACACCCCGGCCTGAATCGCCTGGATGACGTTTTCCTTGTCGCCACGGCTGGTCACCATGATGAACTGCAGGGCTTTCATCTCAGGCTGCTGGCGGCACCAGGTGAGCAACTCGAGCCCGGACATCTCCGGCATCTCCCAGTCGCACAGGACCAGGTCGAACGGCTCCTTGGTCAACATGGCCATGGCCTTGCGACCGTTGACCGCGTCTTCGATGACCATGCCGGGGAAGGCATTGCGCAGGCATTTCTTTACCAGGTCGCGGATGAACGGGGCGTCATCCACAACCAGTACATTGACTTTACTCATCAACACTCCTCTTGATCCCGACTAGCATACCGCTGACTGATGGCCATTTGCCAAGCACTGGTCACGCCGGGACTGCCTACACTGTTCGCGGGTGCCTACTGGCTGCTCGACCGCAAACGAAAACGCCCGGCACTAGGCCGGGCGTTCATGCTCGGGAGCAATCCTATTTATCGTCCGATTCGGCCGAAACATTAGCGCTATCGCCCTCGCGACCGGCCGTCCCTTCGACTTCCGCCTTCATCCGCTTGAGGCCCATGTGGCGCACGTCGGTGCCCCGCACCAGGTAGATCACCAGCTCGGAGATGTTGCGGGCGTGGTCGCCGATACGCTCCAGCGAACGCAGCGCCCAGATCACGCTGAGCACCCGCGAGATCGAGCGCGGGTCTTCCATCATGTAGGTGACCAGCTCGCGCAGGGCGGTCTTGTACTCGCGGTCGATGGTCTTGTCGTACTGGGCCACCGACAGGGCCAGGTCGGCGTCGAAGCGGGCAAAGGCGTCCAGCGCGTCGCGGACCATGTTGCGCACCTGGTCGCCGATATGGCGCACTTCGACGTAGCCGCGCGGCGACTCGCCTTCTTCGCAGAGCTGGATGGCGCGACGGGCGATCTTGGTCGACTCGTCACCGATGCGCTCGAGGTCGATCACCGACTTGGAGATGCTGATGATCAGGCGCAGGTCGGAGGCCGCCGGCTGGCGACGGGCGAGGATGCGCACGCATTCCTCGTCGATGTTGCGCTCCATCTGGTTGATCTGTTCGTCGACTTCACGCACCTGCTGGGCCAGGCCCGAGTCGGCCTCGATCAGCGCGGTGACGGCGTCGTTGACTTGCTTCTCGACCAGGCCGCCCATCGCCAGGAGGTGGCTGCGAACCTCCTCCAGCTCGGCATTGAACTGCTGGGAGATGTGATGGGTAAGGCTTTCTTTGTTGATCATGCTTTCGCTCCGCGAAGAAGCTTCAGGTGGCAAGCTTCAAGCTTCAAGTTGTTCGTGTCGTTCCGGGCTTCACGCTCGCCGCTTTCTTGCAGCTTGAAACTTCAAGCTTGCGGCTGCTGCTAGCCGTAGCGACCGGTGATGTAGTCTTCGGTCTGCTTCTTCGACGGGTTGGTGAACAGTGTATCGGTATCACCGAATTCGATCAGTTTGCCCATGTACATGAACGCGGTGTAGTCGGAGACGCGCGCCGCCTGCTGCATGTTGTGGGTAACGATGACGATGGTGTACTTGGATTTCAGTTCGTAGATCAGCTCTTCGACCTTCAACGTCGAGATCGGGTCGAGTGCCGAGCACGGCTCATCGAGCAGCAGCACTTCAGGCTCGACGGCGATGGTCCGGGCAATCACCAGACGTTGCTGCTGACCGCCGGACAGGCCCAGCGCCGACTCGTGCAGGCGGTCCTTGACCTCCTCCCACAGGGCCGCGCCCTTGAGGGCCCACTCAACGGCCTCGTCGAGGGTGCGCTTCTTGTTGATGCCCTGGATGCGCAGGCCGTAGACGACGTTCTCGTAGATGGTCTTGGGGAACGGGTTGGGCTTCTGGAACACCATGCCGACCCGGCGACGCAGCTCGGCGACGTCTTCGCCCTTGCGGTAGATGTTGTTGCCGTAGAGGTTGATCGCGCCGTCGACACGGCAGCCATCGACCAGGTCGTTCATGCGGTTGAACGTGCGCAGCAGGGTCGACTTGCCGCAGCCGGACGGGCCGATGAAGGCGGTCACGCGCTGCTTGGGGATGTTCATGCTGACGTCGAACAGCGCCTGCTTGTCACCGTAGTAGAGGGACAGGCCAGGCACTTCGATGGCCACGGTTTCTTCGGCCAGGCGCAGGCCCTGCTTGTCGCGACCCAGGGCCGACATGTCGATGCCGTGGGTGTGGGATTCTTGCTGCATGGTCAACTCCATACGCTATCAATTCGTTTCAAAGGGCCGCCCGGTGGGTGGGCGGCACGCTTGCAGATCAGGATCAGTGGTCCAGCGCCTTGTACTTCTCGCGCAGGTGGTTACGCATCCACACCGCGGACAGGTTGAGCGTGGCGATCACCAGCACCAGCAGCAATGCGGTGGCATACACCAGCGGCCGCGCGGCCTCGACGTTGGGGCTCTGGAAGCCGACGTCGTAGATGTGGAAGCCCAGGTGCATGATCTTCTGGTCCAGGTGCAGGTAAGGGTAGTTACCGTCCACCGGCAGCGACGGCGCCAGCTTCACCACACCGACCAGCATCAAGGGTGCCACTTCACCGGCGGCACGGGCCACGGCGAGGATCATCCCGGTCATCATCGCCGGGCTGGCCATGGGCAGGACGATCTTCCACAGGGTCTCGGCCTTGGTCGCACCAAGGGCCAGCGAGCCCTCGCGCACGGTCCGCGGGATCCGCGCCAGGCCCTCTTCGGTGGCCACGATCACTACCGGCACCGCCAGCAGCGCCAGGGTCAGCGAGGCCCACAGCAGGCCCGGAGTACCCAGGGTCGGCGCCGGCAGGGCTTCAGGGAAGAACAGGCGGTCGATCGAGCCACCCAGCACATAGACGAAGAAGCCCAGGCCGAACACGCCGTAGACGATCGCCGGTACACCCGCCAGGTTGTTCACGGCGATGCGGATCAAGCGCGTCACCGGGCCCTGGCGTGCGTATTCCCGCAGGTACACCGCCGCCAGCACGCCGAACGGGGTGACGATCACGGCCATGATCAGGGTCATCATCACGGTCCCGAAGATCGCCGGGAAGATGCCGCCCTCGGTGTTCGCCTCGCGCGGGTCATCACTGAGGAACTCCCACACCTTGGCGAAGTAGGTGCCCAGCTTGGTGACCGTGCCCATGCCGTTCGGCTGGTAGGCGTGGACCACCTTGTCGAGGTTGATCTCGACTTCGCGGCCGTTGCCATCGCGGGCCACCAGGCTGTCGCGGCTGAAGTCGGCGTGCAATGCGCCAAGGCGGTCTTCGATGGCCTTGTAGCGGTTGTTCAGCTCGGCGCGCTCGGACTCCATGTCGGCTTGAGCGGCGGCGTCCAGCTTGCCGTGCAGCTCAAGCTTGCGGCTTTGCAGGCGCAGGCGCTCCAGGCCATGGTTGATCGCACCGATGTCTTTCTTCTCGAGCGACTGCAGCTCGCCGGCCAGCTGGCTGGCGCGCTTGAGACGCGCCTGCAGCTCGCCCCAGGCCGCCTGGCCTTCGGCGACGACCTTGCCGTCTTGCTTGACGCTGACCAGGTAGCCGTAGAAGTTGCCCCACTCGCGACGCTCGAGGGCGATCAGTTCGGCGGGGGTGGTCTGATCCACCAGCCAGTCGCCGACCACCCAGGTGAAGTCGCTGCCGTTGAGGTCGCGGTTACCGACCTTGACCAGCTCGCGGGTCATGAACTCCGGGCCGTCGTCAGGCACCGGCAGGCCGGCGCCCTTCAGGCGTGCCAGCGGCACCTGTTCCTTTTGTACCACTTCACCGATGACCACATGGTCGGCCTGGCCAGGCACCTTGTAGGTGGCCTGGATCAGGTCGGCTGGCCAGAAGTGGCCGAGGCCACGCACGGCGATCACCGCCAGCAGGCCCACGGTCATGATCACGGCGATGGCGACGGCGCCACCGCTGATCCACACACCCGGAGCGCCGCTCTTGAACCAGCCTTTGAGGGAATCCTTTTTCACGGATCTCTACCTTTCTATCAAAGCGACGAGTATTTCTTGCGCAGACGCTGACGAATCAGCTCGGCCAGGGTGTTCATCACGAAGGTGAACATCAGCAGTACCAGCGCGGCGAGGAACAGCACGCGGTAGTGGCTGCCGCCGACTTCCGACTCGGGCATCTCCACCGCGACGTTGGCGGCCAGGGTACGCATGCCTTCGAACAGGTTCATTTCCATGACCGGGGTGTTGCCGGTGGCCATCAGCACGATCATGGTCTCGCCCACCGCACGGCCCATGCCGATCATCAGCGCCGAGAAGATCCCCGGGCTGGCGGTCAGGATGACCACGCGGGTCAGGGTCTGCCACGGCGTCGCACCCAGGGCCAGCGAGCCCAGGGTGAGGCTGCGCGGCACGCTGAACACGGCGTCTTCGGCAATCGAGTAGATGTTCGGGATCACCGCGAAGCCCATGGCGATACCGACGACCAGAGCGTTGCGCTGGTCGTAGGTGATGCCCAGGTCGTTGCTGATCCACAGGCGCATGTCGCCACCGAAGAACCAGGTTTCGAGGAACGGGCTCATGGACAGGGCAGCCCAGCCGGTGAACAGGATCACCGGGATCAGGATCGCCGCTTCCCAGCCATCCGGCACCCGCAGGCGCAGGGACTCAGGCAGGCGGCTCCAGCCGAAGCCGGCCACCAGGATGCCGATCGGCATCAGCAGGAACAGGCTGAACACACCCGGCAGGTGGCCTTCCAGGTACGGCGCCAGGAACAGGCCGGCGAAGAAGCCGAGGATCACCGTCGGCATCGCTTCCATCAGCTCGATCACCGGCTTGACCTTGCGGCGCATGCCCGGGGCCATGAAGTAGGCGGTGTAGATCGCGGCAGCGATGGCCAGCGGCGCCGCCAGGATCATCGCGTAGAACGCGGCCTTGAGGGTACCGAAGGTCAGCGGCGAGAGGCTCAGCTTGGGCTCGAAGTCGGTGTTCGAGGCGGTCGACTGCCAGACATACTTCGGCTCGTCGTAGTTCTCGTACCAGACCTTGCTCCACAACGCGCTCCAGGACACTTCCGGGTGCGGGTTCTTCAGGCTCAGTGGCAGCAGCTTGCCGCCTTCCTCGATGATGATGCGGTTGGCGCGTGGCGACAGGGCGAGGATGCCCGCGCCTTCGGCGGCCGGCTCGACCAGCAGGGTGCGGTGCGCGGTGCTGTGGAACACCCCCAGCTGGCCGGCGCTGTCCAGGGCGATGAAGCCCTTGCGGCGTTCTTCGGCGTCGATCTGCACCACCGGTGCCGCGCCCATCTGGAAGCTGCGGATCAGTTTGAAGCGTTGCTCCCCATCCGGGTCGCGGGCCATGAACCACTGGCTCAGGCCGCCTTTGGAGTCACCGAAGATCAGCGAGATACCGCCCACCAGCTGGGCGCTGGCGGTGATTTCCGACTGGCCGTCGTCGAGCAGCTTGTAGCGACCGTTGAGGCTCTTGTCGCGCAGGCTGAACACGTCGGCCTGGGCGCGCCCGTTGATCACGTACAGCCATTGCTGGCGCGGGTCGATGAAGATGGCTTTGACCGGCTCGGTCATCTGCGGCAGGTCGATGGTCTTCTGCTCGCTGGTGACCTCGCCGGTCATCATGTTTTCTTCGCGGGTCAGCTGGCTGACCAGCAGTTGCGAACCGTGCGAGCCGGCGACCGTCAGGGTCTCGCCATTGACGTTGACGCTGACGTGCTCGAGCGCGCGGCCCTGGGGATCGAGGGCGAACGGCGCCTGGCCATACGGGAAGTCGATGCCAGGGGTGATGGTCTTCTGGTTGTCCGGGTAGGTGACCTTGTAGGTGTGGTTGAACACCATCGCCTGGCCGTTGGACAGGCCCAGCACGATCAGCGGGCTGCCCGGCTGGTCGCTACCGATCGAGGTCACCTGGGTGCCGGCCGGCACGGGCAGCTCGACGCGTTTCAGCTCGGCACCGGTCTTGGTGTCGAAGAACAGCGCCTGGCCCTTGTCGGACACACGCATGCCCACCAGATTCTGCTCTTCAAGGGCGATCATCAGCGGCTTGCCGGCATCCTGCTGCAGCCAGGTCGGCTCCAGGGCCTTCTTGCTGGTCAGTTCGGCGCCCTGGAACAGCGGCAACACTACATAGGCCAGGTAGAAGAAGATCAGGGTAATCGCCGCCAAAACGGCAAGCCCGCCCACCAGTACATACCAGCGGGTCAGGCGGTCCTTGAACGCACGCATCTTGCGCTTGCGCTGCAACTCGGGCGTATTGAAATCAATCCGCACCGGGGGAGAATTTTGGGTCATGGTGGAGTTGGCCAGATCATTCATGCGCACACCCTAGCGGTCCCGTATGACAGAAACATGACAGTGCATTGACGCAAAAAAGCCCGCCGCACAGATGACCTGGCTTCGGACTGGGAATGTGTGCGAAGGCTGGCCCTGTGGCCAGCCTTCGCCGGGGTCCTACTTACTTCTTGGCAACGTTGGCGTTGTGATCCAGACCCAGGTCAGCCAGGGCCTTGTCGACTACCTTCTTCGGCAGCGGGATGTAACCATCCTTGACCACGACCTGCTGGCCGGCTTGCGACAGGACCAGCTTGATGAACTCGGCGTCCAGCGGGGCCAGCGGCTTGTTCGGCGCCTTGTTGACGTAGACGTAGAGGAAGCGCGACAGCGGGTACTTGCCGTTCAGGGCGTTTTCTTCGTTGTCTTCGATGAACTCGGTGCTGCCTTTCTTGGCCAGGGGTACGGTCTTGACGCTGGCGGTCTTGTAACCGATACCCGAGTAGCCGATACCGTTCAGCGAGCTGCTGATCGACTGCACGACCGAAGCCGAGCCTGGCTGTTCGTTGACGTTAGGCTTGAAGTCGCCTTTGCACAGGGCTTCTTCCTTGAAGTAGCCGTAGGTGCCGGACACCGAGTTGCGGCCGAACAGCTGCACTGGCTTGTTGGCCAGGTCGCCGGTCACACCCAGGTCACCCCAGGTTTTCACGTCGGCCTTGGCGCCGCACAGGCGAGTCGAAGAGAAGACCGCATCGACCTGTTCCATGGTCAGGCCTTTGATCGGGTTGTCCTTGTGCACGAACACGGCCAGGGCGTCGACCGCGACCGGGATGGCGGTTGGCTTGTAGCCGTACTTCTGCTCGAAGGCCTGCAGCTCGACGTCCTTCATCTTGCGGCTCATCGGGCCGAGGTTGGCGGTGCCTTCGGTCAGTGCAGGTGGCGCGGTGGAGGAGCCGGCCGCCTGGATCTGGATGTTTACGTTCGGATATTCCTTCTTGTAGGCCTCGGCCCACAGAGTCATCAGGTTGGCGAGGGTGTCCGAACCGACGCTGGAGAGGTTGCCCGATACACCGGTGGTCTTGGTGTAGGTCGGGATTGCTGGGTCGACAGCGGCTACCGCATTGGCGGTTGCAACGCCAGCGGCGGCGAAGGTGAGGGCCGCCATCAAACGCTTCAGTTTCATGCCTTGCTCCTAGCAGGAATATTGGGGGTGTTGGATGGAACGGGCCCAAGTATCTGCAGGCCGCATGAACACGATATGACCCCAATGTGACAATTGGATGAAAGGCCATCACCGCTCAGGCGGGATGGCCTTTTCAAGATGTTCGACGAAGGCCCGCAATTGCGGGCCTTCAGAGCCTGCTCAGCGCTTCTTGGCCAACAGGTAGAGGCCTACCAGCAGACCGACCGTGCACAACACCGCCACATAATAGGCCGGCGCCATCGGGCTGATCTTCAGCAGCGCGGTGACCACCATCGGCGTCAGCCCGCCAAAGATCGCGTAGGCCACATTATAGGAGAACGACAGGCCGCTGAAGCGCACCGGCGCCGGGAACGCCTTGACCATCACGTACGGCACCGCGCCGATCACGCCGACACACAGGCCGGTGATGGCGTAGAGCGGGAACAGCAGGTCGGGACGGGTCGGCAGGCTGTGGTAGAAGGTCCACGAGGTTGCCAGCAGCGCCAGGCTGCCGATCACCAGCACGCGCCCGGCGCCAAACCGGTCGGCCAGGCTGCCGGAGCCGATGCAGCCGAGGCTGAGCAGGACGATCGCCAGGCTGTTGGCCTTCAGCGAGTCGGTCGGGCTGATGTGATAGATGCTCTGCAGCAGCGCCGGGGTCATCAGGATCACCACCACGATGCCGGCCGACAGCAGCCAGGTCAGCAGCATCGACAGGACGATCGCCCCGCGGTGATCACGCAGTACCGCCGCCAGCGGCAGCTCTTCGGCCAGGGCCTTGCGCTGCTGCATCTCGGCGAATACCGGGGTCTCGTGCAGCCAGCGGCGCAGGTACACCGAGAACAGGCCGAACACGCCGCCCAGCAGGAACGGGATGCGCCAGGCGTAGTCGGCGACTTCGTCCGAGGTATAAAGGGTGTTGATCAGGGTCGCCACCAGCGAGCCGAGCAGGATCCCGGCGGTCAGCCCCGCCGTCAGGGTGCCGCAGGCGTAGCCGGTGTTGCGCGCCGGTACGTGCTCGGAGACGAACACCCAGGCGCCAGGCACTTCGCCACCGATGGCCGCGCCCTGGATGACCCGCATCAGCAGCAGCAGGATCGGCGCCCACAGGCCGATCTGCGCATAGGTGGGCAGCAGGCCCATGATCAGCGTCGGCAAGGCCATCATGAAGATGCTCAGGGTGAACATCTTCTTGCGCCCGAGCAGGTCACCGAAGTGGGCCATGACGATGCCGCCCAGCGGCCGCGCCAGGTAGCCGGCGGCAAAGATGCCGAAGGTCTGCATCAGGCGCAGCCATTCAGGCATGTCCGGGGGGAAGAACAGCTTGCCGACGACCGTGGCGAAGAACACGAAGATGATGAAGTCGTAGAACTCCAGCGCACCGCCCAGGGCGGACAGCGAGAGCGTCTTGTAGTCACTGCGGGTCAGCGGCCGCGAGGGCTGCTCGATACTGCTGGGCACGGAGGTCATCGGTTATCTCTTGTAGGTCGTGCAGGCCGCTTGGGGCGCGGCTTCTGGATGGGGAAACAGCGAAGATAACAAATTGCCACGCCGTGCTCATAGCGATACAAAAACCCTACAGATATTCATCAATGCACGGTCGTCGCTGGCTGTGAGGCTCTATATACTGCCCCTTCGTGGGAAAAGGTTGCTTCCCTTGTGGGATGTTGTGCGAAAACGCCGGTCTTTATGTCAGGCGGTTTCGCAGAGTTTCCCTTTGGCCGCCCTCTAGAGCGAAATCAGCGTAGTATGATTTTGGCTGAATCGTTTTCACGGCGTCCTTGATTGCGCCCACCAACGAAGCGTCACGGGTCAGAGGCCCCACGGCATGATTGAGCTCGAACAAGAAGATCCTATCCCGCAGGGCGACCTGGCCCTGCAGATTACGGCGTTACCCCGTGAAACCAACGGCTTTGGCGACATCTTTGGCGGCTGGCTGGTCGCCCAGATGGACCTCGCCGGCACTGCCATGGCCAGCCGCGTCGCGGGCGGCCGGGTGGCCACCGTGGCGATCGACCGCATGGCCTTCCTGGTGCCGGTGGCGGTGGGTGCGCAGCTGTCGTTCTATACCCAGACCCTGGAGATCGGCCGCAGCTCGATCCAGATGATGGTCGAGGTGTGGAGCGATGATCCGTTGTCCAGCGAATGGCGCAAGGTCACCGAGGCGGTGTTCGTCTTCGTCGCCATCGATGGCAGTGGCCGTACCCGCTCCGTGCCTCGTCGCTGAGGCCGGCTGGCGGTAAACTCGTTGCAAGGCACAAGGTCCAAGCCCTGACGTGCAATCAACGAGACAAGCGTATGGCTAACTTCAAGGTCGACACCGAGCTCCACGGCGAGCTCAACTGCTGGCGCATCAGCAGCGCCCATGCCGAACTGCTGATCGCCCAGCAGGGCGCGCAGATCCTCAGCTACCAGCGCATCGGCGAGCCGCCGTTGCTGTGGCTGAGCGACCAGGCGATCTTCCGCCCGGGTAAATCGGTGCGTGCCGGCGTACCGGTCTGCTGGCCGTGGTTTGGCAACTTGCAGCGCAACCCCCAATCTGTACAAAAAATGTACAAGGCTGACCAGGCCCCTGCGCATGGGCTGGCGCGTGGCCGTGACTGGCAACTGCGCGGGGTCGAAGAGATCGCCGGCGCGCTGCGCATCGAGTTCGAACTGCCCGAGGCCCAGGGTGACCTGCCGGGCTGGCCGCACGAGGTCGAGTTGAAGCTGCTCATCGAACTGGGTGAGCAGCTCACGGTGACCCTGACCAGCTACAACCTGGGCAGCGATACCGTCACCATTAGCCAGGCCCTGCACAGCTACTTCGCGGTCAGCGACGTGCGCCAGGCGCGGG
The DNA here is from genome assembly GCF_900536025.1 of Pseudomonas reidholzensis. Lineage (GTDB taxonomy): Bacteria > Pseudomonadota > Gammaproteobacteria > Pseudomonadales > Pseudomonadaceae > Aquipseudomonas > Aquipseudomonas reidholzensis. Next base: position 183,115 of record NZ_UNOZ01000002.1, on the reverse strand, counting down.
TCGAGGGTGTCGAGGGGCTGGGCTATATCGAGACCCTGGCCGACTGGGAGCAACGCGAACAGGCAGGCGCGCTGGCGTTTGCCGGTGAGACTGACCGGATTTACCTGGATACGCCGGAGCAGTTGAGCATCGTCGATCCGCAGTGGCAGCGGCGAATTACCTTGCGCAGCAGCGGCTCGCGTTCGGCAGTGATCTGGAACCCCTGGACCGAGCGGGCCAAGGAATTGCCGGACATGGCCGATGATGGCTGGCAGCGCATGCTGTGCATCGAGACGGCGAATGTGTGGGATGACGTGGTCGAGCTCAAGCCGGGGGCGAGCCATGAGCTGAGCGTGGTGATCGGCAGCGAGACGCTCTAGGCCTTCAGCGCCTCTGCCGGCCTCTTCGCGGGTAAACCCGCTCCTACAAGGGTCGGCAGCGCTGCATGACCCTGTGGGAGCGGGCTTGCCCCGCGAAGAGGCCGGCAGAGACAACCTCAGAGGTCGGCGTCTTCCACCACCCTCACCTGCCCCGCATCCAGCGCATACGCCGCATCGGCCAGGTCATTGCTGACCTTCTCCACCTTCAACGTGCCGCTGACCCACAGCGGCGTGTAGATGTCGTCGATCTTCAAGCCCTTCGGATAACGCACCAGCACCAGCTGGTTCGGCGGCGGCGGCGGCACGTGGATGCAGGCGCCTGGGTACGGCACCAGGAAAAACAGCGTGCTGTTGCCCTTGGCGTCGCTTTCCAGCGGCACCGGATAGCCACCCAGGCGGATCTGCTTGCCGTTCATCGCCGCCACGGTCTTGGTCGAGTACATCACCGCCGGCAAGCCCTTGCTCTGCTTGAGGCCGCCCTTGTCGGTAAAGGTACCGTTGGCTTCGGGCGAGTCGTGGTCGATTTCAGGCATCTGCTCCAAGGCCTTCTGGTCCGACGCGGGCATCAGCGCCAGCCAGTCGGTTTCGGGCAGCTCGGCATGGGCCAGGGCACTGGCCAGCAGCAGGGGAAGGAGAAACAACGCACGCATGAGAACGCTCGGCAACTCGGGAGAATTGCCGGGCATTCTACCGTGCAATCAGCGTTTCTTGATCAGGCCGTAGATCACCAGCAGGACAACGGCGCCGACCAGCGCACCAAAGAAGCCCGCGGCTTGCCCAGCCTGGTAGATGCCCAGTGCCTGGCCGCCGTAGGTGGCCAGCAGGGAGCCGGCGATACCCAGCAGGATGGTCATGATCCAGCCCATGCTGTCGTCCCCGGGTTTCAGGAAACGCGCCAGCAGGCCGACGATGAGGCCGATGAAGATGGTTCCAATGATGCCCATGGCATTCCCTCTGCAGTGAGATGAAACACGCCAAAGCCTAGACAGCGCTTTGGCATGTTGCCATCTCAGAGGGCCAAGCGGCCGCAGAGGTTCAATCAGCCGGCGATCAACGCCTCTACTTCGGCGATCTTGGCCTGGAGGCCAACCATGTCGGAGCAGCGCAGGGTGGCGTGGCCAACCTTGCGGCCAACCTTGAACGCCTTGCCGTAGTGGTGCAGGTGGCAGTCGTCGATGGCAACGACCTTGTCCACCGCCGGCACTTCGCCGATGAAGTTGAGCATGGCGCTCTCACCGACCTTGGCGGTCGAACCCAGCGGCAGGCCGGCAATGGCCCGCAGGTGGTTCTGGAACTGGCTGCACTCGGCGCCTTCGATGGTCCAGTGCCCGGAGTTGTGCACGCGCGGAGCGATCTCGTTGGCCTTCAGGCCACCGTCCACCTCGAAGAACTCGAAGGCCATCACGCCGACATACTCGAGCTTCTCCAGCACGCGGCCGACGTAGTCTTCGGCCAGCGACTGCAGCGGGTGGTCTTCGCTGGCCACCGACAGGCGCAGGATGCCGCTCTCGTGGGTGTTGTGCACCAACGGGTAGAAGCGCGTCTCGCCATCACGGCCACGCACGGCGACCAGCGAGACTTCGCCGGTGAACGGCACGAAGCCTTCGAGCAGGCACGGCACGCTGCCCAGCTCGGCAAAGGTGTCGACCACGTCTTCAGGCGTGCGCAGGACCTTCTGGCCCTTGCCGTCGTACCCCAGGGTGCGGGTCTTGAGCACGGCCGGCAGGCCGATGCTGGCCACCGCGGCATCCAGATCGGCCTGCGAGAGGATGTCGGCGAAGGCCGGGGTGGGGATGCCCAGGTCGCGGAACATGCTCTTCTCGAACAGCCGGTCACGGGCGATGCGCAGCGCCTCGGCGCTCGGGTACACCGGCACGAACTGCGAGAGGAAAGCGACGGTTTCGGCCGGGACGCTTTCGAACTCGAAGGTCACCAGGTCGACTTCGTCGGCCAGCTGGCGCAGGTGGTCCTGGTCGCCGTAGTCGGCCCGCAGGTGCTCGCCCAAGGGCGCGGCGCACGCGTCCGGCGCGGGGTCGAGGAAAGCGAAGTTCATGCCCAGCGGAGTGCCCGCCAGGGCCAGCATGCGGCCCAACTGGCCGCCACCGATTACACCGATCTTCATGGGTTAGGCCTCAAACCTGACGCGGGTCTGGATTGTCCAGGACGGTTTCGGTCTGTTCCGTGCGGAACTGCTTGAGCGCCGCGTGGAACTGCGGGTGCTTGGCACCGAGGATGCTCGCCGACAGCAGCGCGGCGTTGATCGCGCCGGCCTTGCCGATGGCCAGGGTGGCGACCGGAACACCGGCCGGCATCTGCACGATCGAAAGCAGCGAGTCGACGCCCGACAGCATCGACGACTGCACCGGCACGCCGAGCACCGGCAGGTGGGTCTTGGCGGCACACATGCCTGGCAGGTGGGCAGCGCCACCGGCACCGGCGATGATCACCTCGATGCCGCGGCCTTCGGCCTCATCGGCATACTGGAACAGCAGATCCGGGGTACGGTGGGCGGAAACCACCTTCACCTCGTAGGGAATGCCGAGTTTTTCCAGCATATCGGCGGTGTGGCTAAGGGTGGACCAATCGGACTTGGAGCCCATGATCACGCCAACCAGTGCACTCATCGTCGAGCCTCTTCGCTTGTGCGCCCTTGGGCGCGTCAAAAAACAACAAGCCACGCGGGACGACCGGCGTGGCTTGTTTGCTGATCATGACCGGAATCTATCCGGTCGAAAGGCCGCGCAGTATAACGTAACGCGATAGCATCCCGGCACCCCTGGCGACCAACTGTCGGGCCTATTTTTCGGGGGTTTGGCTGACTTTTGGGTCAACTGTGCCGCCTTCCAGCTTGCGCCACAGCAGCCTCACGTTGGCCTTGCGCACCAGCGCGCAGCGGTACAGGCGAATCTCCAGCGGCACATGCCAGGCACTGGGGCCGCACACCGCCAGTTCACCACGGGCCAGCTCGCCTTGCATCGACAGCCGCGGCACCCAGGCGACGCCCATGCCCTCGAGCGCCATGCTCTTCAGGCTGTCGGCCATCGCCGTCTCGTACACCGTGGTGTAGCGCAGGTTGCGCTGGCGCAGCAGCAGGCTCACCGAACGGCCGAGAAAGGCGCCGGCGCTGTAGGCCAGCAGTGGCACGCTGGCGTCGCCTTCGAGGTCGAACAGGGGCTTGCCGTCAGGGCCGACGGCGCAGACCGGGAGCATCTCGGTGGTGCCCATGTGCAGCGACGGGAAGATCTCGGCATCCATCTGCAGCGCCGCGTCCGGGTCATAGAAGGCCAGCATCAGGTCACAGCCGCCTTCACGCAGGGCGTGCACCGCGTCACCGACGTTGGTGGCGACCAAGCGGGTGGCGATGTTCAGGCCATCGTTGCGCAACCCCGCCACCCACCGCGGGAAGAAGCCCGAAGCCAGCGAGTGCGCTGCCGCGACCTGGATCACCTCGCCCTGCCCCCCTTCAAGGTGGTGCAAATGGCGGAGAACTTCGCTCAACTGGTCGACAACCGTACGCGCCGTGACGAGAAACAGCTGGCCCGCCTCGGTCAGCTCGATCGGCGTGCGGGAACGGTTCACCAAGGTCAGCCCAAGCGCCGCTTCGAGGCTTCGGATGCGCCGGCTGAACGCCGGCTGGGTGACGAAACGGCGCTCCGCCGCTTGGGAAAAACTACGTGTCGAGGCCAGCGCGCTGAAATCTTCCAGCCATTTGCTTTCAAGGTTCATGAAGCCCTCTCTCGCCGTGCACCAAAATGGAACACGCTCGATTATCAATAGACGTCACATCAATCAGTATGCCGTTTGTGCATAGGTTAGCGTCTAACAGCATTGGCCGACAAATCTGCCCAGGCCTAGGATTGGCGGCATTCCGGCAGGTGCCGGGTCAAACTCGAGATGATATCTATCATGTCCTCCGCTGCATCGTTCCGCGTCGAAAAAGATCTGCTTGGTACCCTTGAAGTCCCTGCCGATGCCTACTACGGCATCCAGACTCTGCGCGCTGCCAACAACTTCCACCTCTCCGGCGTTCCGCTGTCGCACTACCCGAAACTGGTAGTCGGCCTGGCGATGGTCAAGCAGGCAGCTGCTGACGCCAACCGTGAGCTGGGGCACCTGAGCGATGCCAAGCACGCTGCGATCACCGAGGCCTGCGCCCGTCTGATCCGCGGTGACTACCACGAGCAGTTCGTGGTCGACATGATCCAGGGCGGTGCTGGTACTTCTACCAACATGAACGCCAACGAAGTCATCGCCAACATCGCGCTGGAGGCCATGGGTCACCAGAAGGGCGAGTACCAGTACCTGCACCCGAACAACGACGTCAACATGGCGCAGTCGACCAACGACGCCTACCCGACCGCGATCCGCCTGGGTCTGCTGTTGGGTCATGACGCCTTGCTGGCCAGCCTCGACAGCCTGATCCAGGCCTTCGCCGCCAAAGGTGAAGAGTTCAGCCACGTCCTGAAGATGGGCCGCACCCAGCTGCAAGACGCCGTGCCGATGACCCTGGGCCAGGAATTCCGCGCCTTCGCCACCACCATGACCGAAGACCTCAACCGTCTGCGTTCGCTGGCACCGGAGCTGCTGACCGAAATCAACCTGGGCGGTACCGCGATCGGTACCGGCATCAACGCCGACCCGGGCTACCAGATGCTCGCCGTACAGCGCCTGGCAACCATCAGCGGCCAGCCGCTGGTACCGGCGGCCGACCTGATCGAAGCCACCTCCGACATGGGCGCCTTCGTGCTGTTCTCCGGCATGCTCAAGCGTACCGCGGTCAAGCTGTCGAAGATCTGCAACGACCTGCGCCTGCTGTCCAGCGGCCCGCGTACCGGCATCAACGAGATCAACCTGCCAGCGCGTCAGCCGGGCAGCTCGATCATGCCAGGCAAGGTCAACCCGGTGATCCCGGAAGCCGTCAACCAGGTGGCCTTCGCCATCATGGGCAACGACCTGGCCCTGACCATCGCCGCCGAAGGTGGCCAGCTGCAGCTGAACGTGATGGAGCCGCTGATCGCCTACAAGATCTTCGACTCGATCCGCCTGCTCCAGCGCGCCATGGACATGCTGCGCGAGCACTGCATCGTCGGCATCACCGCCAACGAACAGCGCTGCCGTGAACTGGTCGAACACTCGATCGGCCTGGTCACCGCCCTGAACCCGTACATCGGCTACGAAAACGCCACCCGTATCGCCCGCGTTGCCCTGGAAACCGGCCGCGGCGTACTGGAACTGGTGCGCGAAGAACAGCTGCTGGACGAAGAGATGCTCAACGACATCCTGCGTCCGGAAAACATGATCGCTCCACGTCTGGTGCCGCTGAAGGCGTAACCGACTGCTGCAACCCGTCTCACCAGGTTTGAGGGACTAGACACCTCTCGACCTTTCAAGGGCCCGAGCGCACGCTTCGGGCCCTTTTTTTATCTGCAGATCCTGCGTGTCGGCGCCCGGCACACAACTTGCTCCATAATGCCTCCCACCCCACGGGATAGCCGAGCATGCTGCACAGCCACCTGACCACCCTCAACGCCGTTTCGCTGATCCTCAAGGTCTTCCAGGAGGATGGCTGCGATGCCTCGACGTTGCTGGCCGGCAGCGGCATTGGCCCGGCCGACCTGGGCCATGCCGATGCGCGCATCACCACCCAGCAGGAGCTGCAGGTGTGCGCCAACGCGGTAGCCCGGCGCGAGGAGATCGGCCTGGAGCTGGGCCGGCGCATGCATGTGTCGTGCTACGGCATGCTCGGTTACGCCCTGCTCTCCAGTGCCACTTTGGGTGACGCCCTGCGCCTGGCGCTGCGCTATCCGGCACTGCTGGGAACAGTCTTCCAGCTGCGCCTGCTCGACGATGGCCAACGGGTCTGGTTCAGCGCCAGCGAGTACCGCGACAGCCCGGCGCTGGCCACCTTCAATGCCGAGTTCTGCCTGGTGTCGCTGAAAATCATCTGCGACGACTTGCTGGGCCGTTCGCTGCCACTGCTGGCGGCGCGTTTCGAACATGCCCAGCCCGGCTATCACGCGCTATACGCCGGTGCATTCCCGTGCCCGCTGGGGTTCGAGGCGGGCGACAACGCCTTCGCCTTCGAGCGGCGCTGGCTGGACATGCCCTTGCCGCTGGCCGACCCGATCACCCACCAGGCGATGAGCGAACGCTGCCGGCAGTTGAACCTGGAGTTCACCGGGCGCCAGGCCTGGCTGGGGCGGATCCGCCAGTTGCTGGTGCAGCAGCTGGACGCCGCGCCGGGGCTGGAAGGCCTGGCGCGGCAGATGAACTGCTCGTCGCGCACCTTGCGCCGGCACCTGCAGGCGCTGGGCAGCAGTTATCAACAGTTGCTCGATGAGCTGCGCTTCGAGCGCGCCAAGCAGTTGCTGGCCGAAGACCAGATGCCGATCTACCGGATTGCCGAAACCCTCGGCTTCAGCGAGACCGCCAGCTTCCGGCATGCCTTCCAGCGCTGGAGCGGCGTGGCGCCCAGTCACTTCCGCGGCTAAGCGACGGCCAACCCTTTGGCCATATCGATCCCCTTTTGGCCATCGCCAACGTTCTCCCGCAACAGGCGGCCCCCGACAATGGAGGCACGCCAGTCACTCCCGGAGAACAACAAATGCTGACGATCTATTCCGATGATCACCGCCTGCACCACGGCCGCTGCGAGCTGATCGACGGCAAGCTGATGCCGTGCTTCGAAATGCCTTCGCGCGCCGACCACGTCCTCGACCAGGTCAACAAGCGCCAGCTCGGCCCCGTCCAGGGCCCCACCGACTTCGGCCGCGCGCCGCTCGAGCGCATCCACAGCAGCGACTACCTGAACTTCTTCGAAGGCGCCTGGGCGCGCTGGGCGGCCCTGGGCCACGACGGCGACCTGCTGCCCTTCACCTGGCCAGCGCGGACCCTGCGCCAGTTTAAGCCCAGCGGCCTGCACGGCGAGCTCGGCTACTACAGCTTCGACGCCGGCGCACCGATCACCGCCGGCACCTGGCAGGCCGCCTACAGCGCCGCCCAGGTCGCCCTGACCGCCCAGGCGGCGATCCAGCAAGGCGCCCACTCGGCCTTCGCGCTGTGCCGGCCACCGGGGCACCACGCCGCCGCCGAGGTCATGGGCGGCTACTGCTACCTGAACAACGCCGCCATTGCCGCCCAGGCCTTCCTCGACCAAGGCCAGGGCAAAGTGGCGATCCTCGACGTCGACTACCACCACGGCAACGGCACCCAGGACATCTTCTACCGCCGCAACGACGTGTTCTTCGCCTCCATCCATGGCGACCCGCAGGCCGAGTTCCCGTTCTTCCTCGGCTACGCCGACGAAACCGGCGAGGGTGCGGGTGAAGGCTGCAACATCAACTATCCATTGCCCGCCGGCAGCGACTGGGCCGCCTGGAACCACGCCCTGGAAGCCGCTTGCCAGCGTATCGCCGCCTACGCGCCGGATGTGCTGGTGATCTCGCTGGGCGTGGATACCTTCAAGGACGACCCGATCTCGCAGTTCAAGCTGGACAGCCCGGACTACCTGGCGATGGGCGAGCGCATCGGCCGCCTGGGCAAACCGACCCTGTTCGTCATGGAAGGCGGCTACGCTGTGGAAGAAATCGGCATCAACGCGGTCAATGTGCTGGAAGGCTTCCAGCGCGCCCAGCCAGGAGCCCGACCATGACCCGACTCAAGCGCCTGCTCGCCCCACTGCTCGCCGTAAGCCTGGTCGCTGGCGCCGTCCAGGCCCAGGCCGAGCAGCGCACCCTGCGTGTGTACAACTGGTTCGACTACATCACCCCGCAGACCCTCGTTGACTTCCAGAAGGACAGCCAGGTCAAGCTGATCTACGACATCTTCGACACCAACGAAGCGCTCGAGGCCAAGCTGCTCACCGGCAACTCCGGGTATGACGTGGTGGTGCCGTCCAACGTATTCCTGGCCAAGCAGATCGAAGCCGGGGTGTTCCAGCCGCTGGACCGCAGCAAGCTGCCCAACTGGCAGCACCTGGACCCGGCCCTGATGAAGCTGATCGAAGCCAACGACCCGGGCAACCAGTTCGCCGTGCCCTACATGTATGGCACGGTGCTGATCGGCTTCAACCCGGCCAAGGTCAAGGCCGTGCTCGGTGACGCGGCGCCGGTCGACAGCTGGGACCTGATCTTCAAGGAAGAGAACCTCGCCAAGCTCAAGCAGTGCGGTGTGGCCGTGCTCGACTCGCCGTCGGAGATCCTCCCGCTGGCTCTCAAGTACCTCGGCCTGGACCCCAACAGCAACAAGCCTGATGACTACAAGAAGGCCGAAGCGCTGCTGCTGAAGATCCGCCCGTACATCACCTACTTCCACTCCTCGAAGTACATGGCCGACATCGCCAACGGCGATATCTGCGTGGCCGTGGGTTATTCCGGCAGCTTCTCGCAGGCGGCCAACCGCGCGCGCGAGGCCAACAATGGCGTGGTGGTGGACATGCGCCTGCCCAAGGAAGGCGCGCCGATCTGGTTCGACATGCTGGCGATCCCGAAGAACGCGGCGAACTCGGCGGATGCGCATGTGTTCATCAACTATCTGCTGCGGCCTGAGGTGATTGCGCCGATCAGCGACTTTGTCGGGTATCCGAACCCGAACAAGGACGCGACCGCGAAGGTCAGCCCGGCGATTCGCAATAATCCGAACCTGTATCCGACTCCGGAGGCGATGAGCACGCTGTATACGCTCAAGCCATTGGCGCGGGATGCCGAGCGGGCGCGGACTCGGGCCTGGACGCGAATCAAGTCCGGTACCTGATCAGAGATCCTGGGGCTGCTGTGCAGCCCATCGCCGCGGTCCGGCGTCCCGGCAAGCCCGCTCCTACAGGTACCGTGCAGGTCCGCATCCTGTAGGAGCGGGCTTGCCCGCGATGGGCCGCTGCGCGGCCCCGGCTATCTCCAGGCCTTGCGCAAGCGCATCAACGCATCGGCAATCTGTGCTTCAGGTACCGCCGCAAACCCCAGCACCAGCCCCGCGCGTTTATCCACAGGCACCTCGCTGTCCTCCAGCCAGTACCTGCTCAGCGGATTCACCTCGACCCCCACTGCCTCCGCCAGGGCCACCAGCTCACCCTCCCGTGCGAAGTTATCCACAGCCACCTTCACATGCAGCCCCGCCGCCACGTCCGGCATCGCCCCCAACCCCGCCACCTCCGTCGGCCACCCTGCCTTGAGCACATTGCGCCGGCTCAGCGCCGCCCGCCGCATGCGGCGGATATGCCGGAGAAAATGCCCCTGGGCCATGAACTGCGCCATCACACACTGCGTACTCACCTCCGAATGCCGCACCGCCAGCGCCCTGCCCTGGCTGAACGGCTCGACCAGCCGCTGCGGCAACACCAGGTAGCCCAGGCGCAACGCCGGAAAGGCGATCTTGCCGAACGTGCCCACGTACAACACCCGCCCTTGCCGATCCAGCGCCGCCAAGGGCGCCAGCGGTGCGCCGTTGTAGCGGTACTCGCCGTCGTAGTCGTCTTCGATGATCCAGCCATCCTGGCGCTCGGCCCAGGCCAGCAGCTCCAGGCGCCGCGCCAGGCTCATGGTGACCCCTGTGGGGTATTGGTGCGCCGGGGTCACATAAGCCAGCCGGCAGTCGGCCAATTGCGCCAGCCGGGCGCAATCCAGCCCCTCCTCGTCCACCGGCACGCCGCACACGCGTGCGCCGGCAACGGCAAACGCGTGCCCCGCCGCCCGGTACCCCGGGTTTTCCACAGCTACAGCGTCGCCAGGCTGCAACAGCAGCTGTGCACAAAGGCTGATTGCCTCCTGCGCACCACTGGTGATCACAATTTGTCCAGCCGTGCACGACATGCCCCGCGAGCGACGCAGATAGGCGGCGATCAGCTCGCGCAGCAGCGGCTCACCTGCCGGGTCGCCATAGCCCAGTTGCGCAGGGTCGGGGTTTCGCCAGAAGCCCGCTTGCAGCTTGGCCCAGACGTCGAACGGGAACAGGTCGAAGGCCGGCACACCGACTCGAAATGCGCGTGGCGGGCCCGTTCTGGGCAGCGGCAGGTGGTGAATTTTCAGACGCTCCAACGGCTCACTGGAACGCATGCTGCTGGATAAATCCTCAGTATTTTCTGGGGTAAATGTGGATAACCCTGTTGATAACCTAGGGTATAACCCTGTGGACAGTTGTGTGGATAGTTTTTTCAGCTGGGTCACGTAGGTGCCGTCGCCGACCCGACTTTCGATGTAGCCCTCGGCATACAGCTGGTCGTAGGCGCGTACCACACTGTTACGCGACAACGACAGCACCGCGGCCAGGTCGCGGGTGGCTGGCAGGCGCGTACCGCTGCTCAAGCGGCCGTCCAGCACCCGCGCACGCAGCGCCAAGTACAACTGCTGACTGAGCCCGCGACGCGGGTCGAGGACGATGCCGGCAGGGTCGAAAGGCAACACGAAGGGGCGCTCGCTCATGGCATTGGACCTATCAAATCCGCTGTTAATGGCTCTTAACCTGGACCAATAGACTGCCTAGGATGGAGCCATTCGACAAGGAACCCAGCATGTACAACAGCAAACCGCATCAGGAGCACGACCTCGACCGCCTGCACCAGCAGATGCTCGAAACCCGCCTGGCTGTACTGGTGACCTACGGCGAGCAGGGTCTGCTCGCCAGCCATATCCCGGTGCTGGTGGATACCGGCGAAGGTGAGTTCGGCACGGTCTACGGCCACCTGGCCCGCGCCAATCGTCAGTGGCAGGTGCTCGAGCAAGGCACTGAAGCCTTGCTGGTCTTCGCCGGCGCCGACGCCTACGTCAGCCCCAGCTACTACCCGAGCAAGCTCGACAACCACAAGGTGGTGCCGACCTGGAACTACCTGGCCGTGCATGCCTACGGCGCCGCCGAAGTGATCCAGGACGGGCCGGGCCTGCTGGACATCGTCAGCCGCCTGACCGATCGGCACGAGCAGGGCCGCAGCGCACCCTGGACAGTCGCCGATGCGCCCAGCGACTACATCGACGGCATGCTCCGCGCCATCGTCGGCTTCCGCCTGCCCATCGCCCGCCTGCAAGGCGCGCGCAAGCTCAGCCAGAACCGCTCGGCCGAGGACATCGAAGGCGTTCGCCAAGGCCTGGCCAGCAGTACCGATCCACTGAACCTGCAACTCGCCGCGCACATGCGCGCCCTCTGAAGGAATAGCCCGTATGTCCAGCGTCATCATTCGCCCCGTCAGCGCCAACGACCACGCCGCCTGGCTGCCCCTGTGGCAGGCCTACCTGCGCTTCTATGAAACCGAACTGCCCGAGGAAGTCAGCGCCGTGACCTGGCAGCGCCTGCTCGACCCGCAGGAGCCGACCCACTCGGCGTTGGCCTGGGTCGATGGCAAGGCGGTGGGCATGGTCAACTGGATCTATCATCGAACCAACTGGAGCATCGCCAACGCCTGCTACCTGCAGGACCTGTACGTGGACGGCGAGCAGCGTGGCCTGGGCATCGGCCGCCAGCTGATCGCGCTGGTCAATACCACGGCCAAGGCGGCCGGATGCTGCAAGGTGCATTGGCTGACCCACGAAACCAACACCACCGCCCAGGGCCTGTACGACCAGGTCGCAGAACGGCCTGGCTTTATCCAGTTTCGCCAAACGCTGTAAGACAGGAGCCGCACATGAGTCAGCCGATTAACTGGCAACCGGCGAAAACGCCCCAGGCCGAGCCCATCGAAGGGCGTTTCATTCGCCTGGAGAAGCTCGATCCAACTCGCCATGGCGATGACCTGTGGCAGGTGCTGCAAGGCCCGCAGTCTGATCCGTCGCTGTGGGACTACCTGCCCTACGGCCCGTTCAGCGAACGCGCCCCTTTCGACAAATGGCTCGAAGGCAACGCCGCCAGCCGCGATCCACTGTTCTACAGCGTCATCGACCGCGCCAGCGGCCAGGTGCAGGGCATCCTCAGCCTGATGTCGATCGTGCCCGACCACGGCCGCATCGAGATCGGCCACATCGCCTTTGGCGCGGCCATGCAGCGCACGCCAAAAGGCAGCGAGGCGGTTTACCTGCTGGGCAAGCTCGGTTTCGAACTGGGCAATCGCCGTCTGGAATGGAAGTGCAACAACGCCAATGCCCGCTCCAAGCGTGCGGCGGAGCGCTTCGGCTTCATTTACGAGGGGGTGTTCCGCAATCACATGGTGATCAAGGGGCAGAACCGCGATACCGCCTGGTACGCGATTACCGATGACGAGTGGCCAGCCGTGGCCGCTGGCTTCGAGCGCTGGCTGAGTGCCGACAACCAGCGCCCCGACGGACAGTCGAAGACGCTGGAAGCCTGCCGCAACCTGGCCTGAGGTTCACTCAGTCGAGGTGACGCTTGAGCTCGGCGATGTGCTCCGGGCCAATGCCGCAGCACCCGCCGAGCAGGCTGGCGCCACGCTGACGCCAGTTCTGCGACCAGCTCAGGTAGCCCGGCGGATCGAGGTCTTCACGCAGCTCGTCCAGGCCATCGTTGGCGGTAGCGTCCTTGGGCTGCGGCGGGAAGGCGTTGGCGTAGGCACCGATGGCGATGTCTGCGCCCAGGCGCTCGAACACTTCGCGGGCGGCGTCGATCGCCGCGCCGATCACTTCCGGCTGGCTGCAGTTGAACAGCATGGCCTTCACGCCCAGGGCCGCGACCGCTTCGGCCGCTTGAGTCACGCTTTCGCCTGAACGCAGCGTCGGCACCTCGCCGACCTCTTCGTCCTGCAGGGTGAACGACACCCACAGCGGTTTGCCATCGGCCGGCAATTGCTTGGCAATCGCCTGCACTTCAACGATCGCGCTCTGGGTTTCGGCCAGCCACAGGTCGACATACGGCGCCAAACCTACGACCAACGGCAGCAGCACTTCGGTGACGCGCTCGGGCTCGAACAGGTCTGGGCGATACGAGCCGAACAGCGGCGGCAGCGAACCGGCAACCTTTACCGGCCGCGCGCTGGCGTCAGCCGCGGTGCGCGCCAGCTGACCGGCGGTGGCCGCCAGGGCGAAGCCTTCATCGGCGAAGCGCTGTTCACCAATATGAAACGGCACCACCGCGTAGCTGTTGCTGGTAATTACCCCGGCACCGGCTTCGATATAGGCGGTGTGCACCGCGATCACCGCTTCCGGCGCTTCGCTCAGCGCCAGGGCCGACCATTCCGGCTGGCGAAACGGCGCGCCTCGGCGCTGCAGCTCCCGACCCATGCCGCCATCAAGAATTTCCAACGACCGATCGCCCATATAACTTCCGCTTATATTGATATGAATAATATTCACTGGTGACTTCAAACTTATAACTATTAAATATCGAATCCGCTTTTTTTAACAACTTTTTCCAGGTATCTCCATGCGTTTGCCTTCCTTGCTTTGCGCAGGCCTTCTGGCCCTGAGCGCCACCTCTGCAGCCTTTGCCGGTGCCACCCTGGACCGCGTCGAGTCGCGCAAGGAAATCGTCAACGTGCTGATGGAGAGCTACCCGCCGTTCTCGTTCCTCAATGATCAGAACCAGCTCGATGGCTTCGACGTCGACGTGGCCAAGGCCGTGGCGGCCAAGCTCGGCGTCAAGCTGCGCCTGGAGACACCGTCCTGGGACGTGATCGCCGCCGGCCGCTGGAGCGGTCGCTACGACCTGTGCATCTGCTCGATGACCCCAAGCAAGGCGCGCGCCGAGGTGTTCGACTTCCCGGTGGAATACTACGCCTCGCCGGCGGTGATCGTGGTCAATGCCAAGGATGAGCGGATTCACTCGGCCAAGGACCTCGACGGCCTCAAGGTCGGCCTGACCAGCGCCTCCAGCTACGAGAGCTACCTGAACAAGAACCTGGTGATCGAAGGCGCTGAAGAGCAGAAGATCGATTACCCGTTCGACTTCGTCCAGATCGCCCCGTACGACACCGACAACGTGGCCTTCCAGGACCTCGGCCTGGGCGCCGGCGTGCGCCTGGACGCCATCCTCACCAACCTGGTGACCGCACAGCCGCGCCTAGACCAGGACAAGCGCTTCAAGCTGGCCGGCGCGCCGCTGTATGAAGAGCCGAACTCGGTCGCCATCGAAAAAGGCGATCCCGAGTGGGACGCCAAGGTGCGCCAGGTGTTCGCCGAGCTCAAGGCCGATGGCACGCTGGCCAAGCTGTCGCAGAAGTGGATCGGCGCCGATATCAGTAAATGAGTGCTCATCAGCCCGCTCCAAAACCCGTGGTGGGCGCGCCGGGTGCGCGCCTGTTCGGCTTCCGCACCCGCCTGTACCTGACGTGGCTGGTGTTGCTCCTGCTGTTCGTCGGCTTCTTTCTCAGTTTTGACCTGAAATTCTCGATCATCGTCGAGAAATTCCCCAACCTGGCAGGCTTCAAGCTCGGCCCCAATGGCTTCCTGCAGGGCGCTGCGCTGACACTGTTCCTGTGCCTGTGCTCGATGGTGGTGTCGGTGCTGCTGGGCTTTGCCGCCGCCCTCGCACGGCTGTCGAAGAGTGCCGTGCTGTTTGGCGTGGCCAGCTTCTACACCTCGTTCTTCCGCGGTACACCGCTGCTGATCCAGATCCTGCTGATCTACCTGGGCCTGCCGCAGCTGGGCCTGGTGCCCGGTGCCATCGCAGCGGGGATCATCGCCCTGTCACTCAACTACGGCGCCTACCTGAGCGAGATCTTCCGCGCCGGGATCATCGGCGTCGCCCTTGGCCAACGCCAGGCGGCCCTGGCCCTGGGCATGCGCCCGGCCGCGATCTTCTGGCACATCACCCTGCCGCAGGCGATGCGCACGATCATCCCACCGAGCGCCAACCAGTTCATCTCGATGCTCAAGGATTCGTCACTGATCTCGGTGATGGGGGTCTGGGAAGTGATGTTCCTGGCCCAGTCGTATGGGCGCTCGAGCTATCGCTACCTGGAAATGTTGACCACAGCGGCGGTGATCTACTGGGTGCTGTCGATCATGCTCGAACTGATGCAGGCTCGGCTTGAGCGGCATTTTGGCAAGGGTTATCAGCGTTAGGCCCAGCCCTTTCAAGGTATTTTGAATTTGCGCATGGCTTGAGCTCGCTGGGGCCGCTGCGCAGCGGCCCCAGCGAGTTCAAGCCAAGGATAAATTCAGGAGCACTGCGAAGACCTTGAAAGGGCTGAGCGAAGGCTGGATTGCTCTGAGGCTGGCGAGGGCAAAAAAAAGGGGAGCTTATCGCTCCCCAATGAGGTTAACCGCTTGCAGATGAGGGCTTAGCTCAGCCCTCGATCTCGATCAGGATCTCGCCCGGGGTCACTCGGTCGCCCTTGGCCACATGAATGGCCACGACCTTGCCGGCAATGGCCGCCTGGACTTCGGTTTCCATCTTCATGGCTTCGGTGATCAGCACCGCCTGGCCGGCCTTGACCACGTCACCTTCCTTGACCAGCACATCGACGATGTTGCCCGGCATGGTGGTGCTGACATGGCCCGGCGCGCTGGCTTGCTTGCGCTTGCTGCCGCCACCGCCGACGAAGTCGTTGAGCGGCTCGAACACCACTTCTTCCGGCATGCCGTCGATCGACAGGTAGAAGTGACGCTTGCCTTCCGCCTTGACGCCGACACCGGTGATGTCGACCCGGTAGGTCTCGCCGTGCACGTCGATGACGAACTCGGTGGGTACGCCTTCGCCGCCAGGGGCTGCCACAGCACCGGCTTCGGGGATCGGCAGGAGCACTTCAGGGGTCAGGGTGCCGGCTTCGCGTTCTTCGAGGAACTTGCGGCCAATGTCCGGGAACATGGCATAGGTCAGCACGTCTTCTTCGCTGTGCGCCAGCGCGCCGATGTCGCCACGCAGCTTGGTCATCTCGGGCTTGAGCAGGTCGGCCGGGCGGACGTCGATCACCTCTTCGCTGCCGATCGCCTGACGGCGCAGTTGCTCGTTGACCACGCCCGGCGCCTTGCCGTAACCGCCTTGCAGGTAGAGTTTGACCTCGTTGGTGATGGTCTTGTAACGCTCGCCGGCGAGCACGTTGAAGAACGCCTGGGTGCCGACGATCTGCGAGGTCGGGGTGACCAGCGGCGGGAAGCCGAGGTCTTCGCGCACCCGTGGGATCTCCGCCAGCACTTCGCTCATGCGGTTGAGCGCGCCCTGCTCCTTGAGCTGGTTGGCCAGGTTGGAAATCATCCCGCCCGGCACCTGATTGACCTGCACGCGGGTGTCCACCGCGGTGAACTCGCTCTCGAACTGGTGGTACTTCTTGCGCACGGCGTAGAAGTACAGGCCGATCTCCTGCAGCAGCTGCAGGTCCAGGCCGGTGTCGAACTCGCTGCCCTTGAGCGCGGCGACCATCGACTCGGTGCCCGGGTGGCTGGTGCCCCAGGCAAAGCTGGAGATGGCGGTGTCGATGTGGTCGGCACCGTTTTCAACGGCCTTGAGCTGGCACATCGCGGCCAGGCCGGCGGTGTCGTGGGAGTGGATGAACACCGGCAGCGACTGCTCGGCCTTCAGCGCCTTGACCAGCTCGCCGGTGGCAAACGGGGTGAGCAGGCCGGCCATGTCCTTGATCGCCACCGAGTCGCAACCCATGGCTTCCATCTGCTTGGCCTGGGCCACGAACGCGTCGATGGTGTGCACCGGGCTGGTGGTGTAGGCGATGGTGCCCTGGGCATGCTTGCCCGCGGCCTTGACCGCCTCGATCGCCACGCGCAGGTTACGCACGTCGTTCATGGCATCGAAGATGCGGAACACGTCGATGCCATTGACCGCGGCCTTGGCGACGAAGGCTTTGACCACGTCATCGCTGTAGTGGCGGTAGCCGAGCAGGTTCTGCCCGCGCAGGAGCATCTGCAGGCGGGTGTTGGGCAAGGCGGCGCGCAGCTTGCGCAGACGCTCCCACGGGTCTTCCTTGAGGAAGCGCACGCAGGCGTCGAAGGTCGCGCCACCCCAGACTTCCAGCGACCAGTAGCCGACCTTGTCGAGCTTTTCGCAGATCGGCAGCATGTCTTCGGTGCGCATGCGGGTGGCCAGCAGGGACTGGTGGGCGTCGCGCAGGATCGTGTCGGTTACGTGAATTTTCTTGGACATTATGGGGTTCCTCACAGGCCTGCGTGGGCGGCGATGGCGGCGGCGATGGCCAGGGCCAGCTCTTCGGGTTTGCGCTTGATCGAGTAGTTGGTCAGTTCAGGGTGGCTTTCGACAAAGCTGGTATTGAACTGGCCGCTACGGAATTCCGGATTGCGCAGGATCTCCTGGTAATACGCGGCGGTGGTCTTCACCCCTTGCAGGCGCATGTCGTCCAGGGCCCGCAGGCCGCGGTCCATGGCTTCTTCCCAGGTCAACGCCCAGACCACCAGTTTCAGGCACATGGAGTCATAGAACGGTGGAATGGTGTAGCCGGTGTAGATCGCGGTGTCGGTGCGCACGCCCGGGCCGCCCGGGGCGTAGTAACGGGTGATCTTGCCGAAGCTGGGCAGGAAGTTGTTTTTCGGGTCTTCGGCGTTGATCCGGAACTGCAACGCGAAACCGCGGTGCTGGATGTCTTCCTGCTTGACCGACAGTGGCAGGCCGGAGGCGATGCGGATCTGCTCGCGGACGATGTCGATGCCGGTGATTTCCTCGGTGATGGTGTGTTCCACCTGGACCCGGGTGTTCATCTCCATGAAGTACACCTCGCCATCGGCGAGCAGGAACTCCACGGTACCGGCGTTCTCGTAGTTCACCGCCTTGGCCGCACGCACCGACAGGTCGCCGATGTAGGCGCGCTGCTCAGGGGTCAGCTGCGGGCTGGGGGCGATCTCGATGAGCTTCTGGTTGCGGCGCTGGATCGAGCAGTCGCGCTCGAACAGGTGCACCACGTTGCCAAAGCTGTCACCGAGGATCTGCGCCTCGATATGCTTGGGATTGACGATGCACTTTTCCAGGAACACTTCGGCCGAGCCAAAGGCTTTGGTGGCCTCGGAAATCACCCGCGGGAAGGCCTGTTCCAGCTCCTCGCGGCTGTTGCAGCGGCGAATACCTCGGCCGCCGCCACCGGACGTTGCCTTGAGCATCACCGGGTAGCCGATACGCTCGCCTTCGACGAGCGCCTCGTGGATATCCGCCACGTTGCCTTCGGTGCCTGGGGTCACGGGGACCCCGGCCTGGATCATGGTCCGGCGCGCTTCGGTCTTGTCGCCCATGCGGCGAATGACCTCGGCGGACGGGCCGATGAACTTGACCCCGCGCTCGGCGCAGATTTCTGCCAGTTCGGCGTTTTCCGAAAGGAACCCGTAACCGGGATGCAGCGCATCACAGCCGGTTTCCACAGCGAGGTTGACCAGCTTGCGCGGGTTCAGGTACCCGGCCAGTGGCTCGGCACCAATGCTGTAGGCCTCGTCGGCGCGCTTGACGTGCAAGGCATGCCGGTCGGCGTCGGAATAGATCGCCACCGAGCGAATACCCATCTCGGCGCAGGCACGCACGATGCGGACTGCGATTTCACCCCGGTTGGCGATCAGGATTTTTTTTATCACTGGAGTCTTCCCAAAGCCGATGGATCATACGAGCCGGTTCTACCGGTCGGCGCGTGACCCGATGCTGCTGGCCAGTCGCACATCCACCCTAGCGCCAGAGGACGATAAACAAAAATCAATATTTGTTAGAGGCAGCATTAGCAAAAGCTTATAGTTCAGTAACAAGGTTTTGCCGGAGCCCGGAAAATAATGCGTAAGTCATTGATGCGTATGACATTGCGTCAATTGCAGATCTTCAATGAGGTGTGCGATTTACGCTCCTACAGCCGGGCCGCCGAAGAAATGGCGCTGACCCAACCGGCCGTCAGTCTACAGATTCGCCAGCTCGAAGAGCTGGTCGGCCAGCCGCTGTTCGAATACATCGGCAAGAAGCTCTACCTCACCGAGGCGGCCGAAGCCTTGCAGCGCGCCAGCCGCGACATCTTTGGCCGGCTGGAAAACCTCGACATGCAATTGTCGGACATGCAGGGTTCACTGCAAGGTCAGCTGAAGCTGGCGATCGAGTCCAGTGCCAAGTACTTCGTGCCACACCTGTTCGCTGCCTTCAAGCAGCGACACCCGGAGGTCAACCTGACCCTCACGGTGGTCAACCGCGCCCAGGCGATCCGGCGGCTGTCGGATAACCGCGACGACCTGATCATCATGTCCATGGTGCCGCAGGACATGGGCCTGGAGTTCCTGCCGTTTCTGAACAACCCGATCGTCGCCGTGGCGCCGCCGGACCACCCGCTGTGCAAGCTGGAGAAGCTGCGCCTGCAGGACCTCGAGCCTCATACCCTGCTGGTCCGCGAGCAAGGCTCGGGGACGCGCAAGGCCTGCGAGGAGTACTTCAAGGAAAAGCGCGTGCACTTCACCCAGACCCTCGAAGTGGCCTCCGCCGATGCCCAGCGCGAGTGCGTGATCGCCGGCCTGGGGATCGCCCTGCTGACGCGCCATGCGCTGAACCTGGAGCTGGCCACGGGCATGCTCAAGGAGCTGCCGGTCGAGGAGCTGCCGCTGTACCGCAGCTGGTGTGTGGTGCAGGCCAAGGCCAAACGGCAGTCGCCGGTGGCCCTGGCGTTTCTGGCGTTCATCCGCAGCGAACGTGCGATGATCAGCGCGATTGTGGAGCGTTTTTCGGGGAAGCTGCCGCCGATACCTGCCACACCGTGATGTCTCTCAGCTCGGGGTAGTCGACGATATCGCGGAGCAATTGACGTTGCTCGGAGTAGCTTTCGATCGCGCGGCGAAACTCCATCCGGCGCAGATCCTTCTCCTGCTGTTTGCGAGCCTTGGCGTTGGGTTGATACGAGCCATCGAGGTCACGAGCCATGCCTGTCTCCCTGATCGAGTGCGGGGAGTTTCAGACTGGCTCGGGGACTTTACCGTTTCGCTGCCGATGGGTGACAGATCGATGAAACTTGCTATTAGTCGTCCATGGCCTTGATCGACTTGGGCGACAGACGCAGGCTGCGCAAGCTGCGCTTGACGCTCTTCAGGTGGTTGACCAGGCTCGGCCCACGGGCCATGGCCACGCCCATCGCCAGCACGTCGATCACCACCAGGTGAGCGATCCGCGAGGTCAGCGGGGTGTAGATCTCGGTGTCTTCGTGTACATCGATGGCCAGGTTGACCGTGGACAGCTCGGCCAGCGGGGTCTGGCTCGGGCACAGGGTGATCAGGCTGGCGCCACTCTCGCGCACCAGGTTGGCAGTGATCAACAGGTCCTTGGAGCGGCCCGACTGCGAGATGCACACGGCCACGTCGCCTGGCTTCAGGGTCACCGCCGACATCGCCTGCATGTGCGGGTCGGAGTACGCCGCCGCGCTGAGCAGCAGGCGGAAGAACTTGTGCTGGGCATCGGCCGCCACCGCCCCCGAGGCGCCAAACCCATAGAACTCCACCCGCTGGGCCGTGGCCATGGCCGCAACGGCCTGCTGCAAGGCATGCGGATCGAGGTGCTCGCGCACTTCCATCAGGGTATGCAGGGTGGTGTCGAAGATCTTCAGGCTGTAGTCGGCAACCGAGTCATCCTCGTGAATCGCGAACTGGCCGAAACTGGCGCCCGCCGCCAGGCTCTGCGCCAGCTTGAGCTTGAGGTCCTGGAACCCGGAGCAGCCGATCGCCCGGCAGAAGCGCACGATGGTCGGCTCGCTGATACCGACGTTGTGGGCAAGGTCGGCCATGGAGCTGTGCATGACGGCAGCCGGATCAAGCAGCACATGGTCAGCCACCTTCAGTTCCGATTTACGCAGCAGGTGGCGCGATTGGGCGATATGTTGCAACAGATTCACGGGCTGGACTCGGTTATGATCGGCTGGCCGGGGATGTAGCTTTCTTGTAGTTATACTACATGACCGGCGACCCGCCCAGTTAAACGAACGTTGGAGAGTGGTGGCTTGACGATTCCTTGCGACATTCTGGTCTTCGGCGGCACCGGCGACCTGGCCTTGCACAAGCTGCTGCCGGCGCTCTACCACCTGTATCGCGAGGCTCGCCTGCACAACGCCGTGCGGATCATTGCGCTGGCCCGGCGCACCCTGCACCGTGACGACTACCTCAAGCTGGCCGAGCGCCACTGCCGGGTGCAGATCGCCCGCGACGATTTTGACGAGGAGGTCTGGCGACGGTTTTGCGCGCGGCTCGACTACTTCGCCATGGACGCCGCGCAGAGTGCCGATTTCGGTCGCCTGGCACGCTACCTGGGCGAGCCTGGAGGGCTGTCGCGGATCTACTACCTGGCGACCGCGCCCAACCTGTTCGTGCCGATTGCCAACCACCTGCGGATCGCCGGCCTGGCCGACCCCGAGGCGCGCATCGTGCTGGAAAAACCGATCGGCCATTCGCTGGAGTCGGCCACCGCGATCAACCAGGCGATCGGCGCGGTCTTCGACGAGTCGCAGGTGTTTCGCATCGACCACTACCTGGGCAAGGAAACCGTGCAGAACCTGATGGCCCTGCGCTTCGCCAACGCCCTGCTGGAACCGGTGTGGCGCAACGGCCAGGTCGACCATGTGCAGATCAGCGTCTGCGAAACCCTCGGGGTCGAGAACCGTGGTGGATACTATGACCGCGCCGGCGCCACCCGCGACATGCTGCAGAACCACCTGCTGCAGTTGCTGTGCCTGGTGGCCATGGAGCCCCCCGCGCAGTTCGAGGCCGAGGCGGTGCGCGATGAAAAGGTGAAAATACTCCGCGCGCTGAAACCGATCACTGGCCAGGACGTGCAGGACAAGACCGTACGCGGGCAGTACAGCGCCGGGCACATCGGTGGCCAGGAAGTACCGGCCTACTACTTCGAGAAAGACGTCGACAATGACAGCGATACCGAGACCTTCGTCGCCGTCCAGGCACAGGTCGACAACTGGCGCTGGGCCGGGGTGCCGTTCTACCTGCGCACGGGCAAGCGCATGGCGCGGCGCTCATCGCAGATCGTCATCCAGTTCAAGCCGGTGCCCCACGAGTTGTTCAGCGGTGGCCAGGTCAACCAGTTGCTGATCCAGCTGCAACCCGATGAGCGCATCAGCCTGCGCATGATGACCAAGAGCCCGGGCAAGGGCATGCGCCTGGAGCCGGTCGAGCTCAACCTCAACCTGGCCCAGGTGTTCGGCCAGACGCGCCGCTGGGAGGCCTACGAACGCCTGCTGCTGGATGTCCTCGAAGGTGATTCGACGCTGTTCATGCGCCGCGACGAAGTGGAAGCGGCCTGGGCCTGGATCGATCCGATCCTCAATGGCTGGGAGGAACACTTCCAGGCCCCGCGCCCCTATCACGCGGGCAGCAACGGCCCGGAGCAGGCCAACAGCCTGCTGACGCGACAGGGAAGGCATTGGTATAGCTGAAGGCTTTCTGGCTGCGCTGCGACGCGCGCCCAGCGCACTGTGGCGACCCCGGCAACATGACGTTGCCGTTCGCCACCGGAGTCAACCAACATGACCATCGAAACCAAGGGCTGGACTGCGCAAAACGACAAGCTGCCAGGTTCGCCGACCTTCCGTGTACAGGGCACGGTAACCGTCGCACATGGCGGCCTGCAGCCCGTTCTGCAGGTCCGGGCGATGCAGGACAAGTCCATGGCGCTGGCCCTGGAGCTCACCCTGGAAAACCTCGGCGGCATGCATACCCAGGCCGTCTGCGACAAACCTGTGTCCTTCGTGCTGGCGGGTGGCCATGACGGCATCCCCAAAGTGGATATCTTCCATGAGGGTGGGCTGATCGCCCGCATCACCCAGATCAACGTGACCCATTGATCTGAACGGAGCGGGCCAGCCCGCTCCGCTAGGTCATCCGTTGACCCATGGCCGCATCGACCCGTCCAACAAGCCCTTGAAGGTCAGCGCATCGACCGGCCGGCTGATCAGGTAGCCCTGGGCCTCATCGCAGCCCTGCGCCTTGAGGAAGTCGAGCTGCGCCTGGGTTTCTACCCCTTCCGCCACGACCTTGAGGTCGAGGCTCTTGGCCATGGCGATGATGGCCCGCGTGATCGCGGCGTCCTGATTGCCCTCGTGCAGCCCGCGGATGAACGCCTGGTCGATCTTCACGTAGTCCACCGGGAAGCGTTTCAGGTAGCTCAACGACGAATAGCCGGTGCCGAAATCATCGATCGCCAACTTGACCCCCAGCGCGTGCAACTGCTGGAAGGTCGAGATGATGTGTTCGACGCTGTCGAGCAGCTGGCTTTCGGTCAGTTCCAACTCCAGCATTTCCGGCGCCAGGCCAGTCTCCTCGAGCACCTGGCGCACCAGGCTGACCAGCTTGCCCTGGCGCAACTGATACACCGACAGGTTGACCGAAACGCGGATCTGCAAGCCCTCGCGCCGCCATTCACAGGCCTGCCAGCAGGCTTGGCGCAGGACGAATTCGCCCATCGGCGCGATCAGCCCGGTTTCTTCGGCCAGGCCGATGAACTCGCTGGGCGGCACCATGCCCCATTGCGGGTGCTGCCAGCGCACCAGGGCCTCGGCGGCATGCAGCCGGCCGCTTTGCAGGCACAGCTTGGGCTGGTAGTAGACCAACAGCTGGCCCTCGTCGACCGCCTTGCGCAGGTGGTTTTCCAGCTGCAGGCGCTCAAGGGTGCTGGCCCGCAGGCTTTCGGTGTAGAACTGGAAGTTGTCCCCGCCCAGGTGCTTGGCGTGCTGCTTGGCCATGTCGGCCTGGCTGATCAGGGCATTGGCGTCGAACGCGGCATCCGACAACAGGCTGATGCCGACCGACGCGCTGATCACCACTTCATGGCCATCCAGGCGCTGCGGCACGCGCAGTTTGTCCAGCAGCCGAGTGGTCACTCGCACCAGGCTCGAGAGGTTGCTGTAGCCATCGAACAGCACGGCGAATTCATCGCCGGAGAGCCGCGCCACGGTGTCGGCCTCGGGCACGGCGTTGGCGATACGTTTGGCGATCTTCTTCAGCAACTGGTCGGCCAACTCATGGCCCAGGCTTTCATTGAGCAGCTTGAAGCGGTCGAGGTCGATGTGCAGCAACGCCAGGCTGCGGCCATTGAGGCGCACGCGCTGGCCGGCCTCGTGCAGGCGCAGGCGGAACAGCGCGCGGTTGGCCAGGCCGCTCAGTTCGTCATAGTGGGCCAGGTAGCGCAGGCGCTCCTCGGAGGCCCGGCGTGCCGACAGGTCAGTGAAGAAGCCGACCACATTACTCAGGTTACCGTCGCTGTCACGCACCCCGGTGAGCTGCAGCCACTGCGGGTACAGCTCGCCATTCCTGCGCGCCTCGACCAGCTCGCCCTGCCAGTGTCCGTGCTGGTTGAGGGCGTGCTCCATCGACTGGTTGTAGCGCTGCGCATCACTGCTACAAGGCAATTCCAGCAGCGCTTGGGCGATCAGCTCGGCACGCGAGTAGCCGGTCATCTGGCAGTACGCCTGGTTGACGGCCAGCAGGACAAAGTCGGCAGTCAGAATGACGATGCCTTCGTTGCACGCCTCGAACACCGTCGACGCCAGCCGCTCCTGCTCTTCGAGCGCCTTCTGCGCATAGACCCGCTGCAGGTCCTCGCTCAGCGCCTGATTGTGGAAGCGCCGCAGCAGGCTGCGGTCGATCAGCCGGTTGACCTGCCAGGCCACCACCATCAGCGCCCCCAGCAGGATCAGGCCGAGCCAGCCCCAGCCGCGCTGATGGCCGGCCTCGAAGTAGAACAGGAAGGCGATCGGCGGCAGCAGGCAGGGCAAGGCGAAGCTGAGAAACGCCGGCAGGCTCACCGCATAGGCGACGCTGGCGGACAACGCCGCCATCCCCAGCAAGCCGAACACCCACGCCTGCTGGACGAAGTTGTCCACCGGCACCAGGGCAATTGCCGCACAGGCCAGGGTCAGGCCGCTGAAGGCCGAGCCGCCGAGGAACATCCGCCACCAGCTCGGGCTGGCCTGGCGCTGCGCCGGCGCCGCCTCGAACGCCGCGACCTGGATCACCCGCGACGCCACCAGCGCCAGCAGCCAGACCAGCCACACGCTGACCAGCAGGTAGCGCGCAGGGCTCCACAGCAGCCAGGCGCAGAGCAGGCCGTTGAGCAGCATGAACACGGTGGGCAGCAGCGAGCCCTGGTACAACAGGCGGGTACGCTCGATGAAGAGCTGGGTGGCGAATTGCCTGCGCAGATTCCTTGTCGTCTGCGACGATATTCCGATCGCCGTGCAATCCTGGGTCATAGTGCTGATTCTGTTGGTCTTCTTGTTATGGATGAGCGCAATGTTGCGCGGATCTTACACAAGCGGCGGCGTTGGCCAAACTGCTCTGCGTCATGTCGGTGCGTGTGACCCGGATTAACGGGGTCGGACTGATGAACGGCGAGCCTCCAAGGTGAATATTTATACAGTAGAGGTTTGCCCCTCGCCCCCGCGTCGCCCTAGAATGGCCGGATGCACACAGACGACCTCTCCCTCCTGCTGAACTCCCTCAATGATGCCCAACGCCAGGCCGTAGCTGCCAAGGCCGGGCGTCAACTGGTGCTTGCTGGCGCCGGTTCCGGTAAAACCCGCGTGCTGGTGCACCGTATCGCCTGGCTGATCCAGGTCGAACAGGCGTCGCCGCACTCGATCCTGTCGGTGACCTTCACCAACAAGGCGGCGGCAGAAATGCGCCAACGGATCGAGCAGCTGATGGGCATCAACCCGGCCGGCATGTGGGTGGGCACCTTCCACGGCCTGGCCCATCGCCTGCTG
Source organism: Pseudomonas reidholzensis (assembly GCF_900536025.1). Taxonomy (GTDB): domain Bacteria; phylum Pseudomonadota; class Gammaproteobacteria; order Pseudomonadales; family Pseudomonadaceae; genus Aquipseudomonas; species Aquipseudomonas reidholzensis. Next base: position 157,216 of record NZ_UNOZ01000002.1, on the reverse strand, counting down.
CGGGCGCACTGGCAGGAAGCGCGGCTGGCGCAGAACTTCCAGATCCTCGACAGTGACGACCAAGGACGCCTGGTCAAGCGGGTGATCCGCGAACTCGGCCTCGACGAGCAGCGCTGGCCGGTGCGCCAGGCCCAGTGGTTCATCAACGGGCAAAAGGATGAAGGCCTGCGCCCGCAGCACATCCAGCCGGGTGGCGACCTGTTCCTGGCGACCATGCGCAGCATCTATGAAGCCTACGAGCAGGCCTGCGAGCGGGCCGGGGTCATCGACTTCTCCGAACTGCTGCTGCGCGCGCTCGACCTGTGGCGCGACAACCCTGGCCTGCTGCAGCACTACCAGCGGCGCTTCCGCCACCTGCTGGTGGACGAGTTCCAGGACACCAACGCCGTGCAGTACGCCTGGTTGCGCTTGCTCGCCCAGGGCGGCGACAGCCTGATGGCGGTGGGCGACGACGACCAGTCGATCTACGGCTGGCGGGGCGCCAAGATCGAGAACATTCATCAGTACACCGCCGACTTCCCCGACGCCGAGATGATCCGCCTGGAGCAGAACTACCGCTCCACCGGCGGCATCCTCAAGGCCGCCAACGCCCTGATCGCCAACAACACCGATCGGCTGGGCAAGGAGCTGTGGACCGACGTCGGCGAAGGCGAGCCACTGACCCTCTACGCCGCCTACAACGAGCATGACGAAGCGCGTTACGTGGTCGAGTCGATCGAGAGCGTGATCAAGCAGGGCAATGCGCGCAGCGACATTGCCATCCTGTACCGCTCCAACGCCCAGTCGCGGGTGCTCGAAGAAGCCCTGCTGCGCGAACGCATTCCTTACCGCATCTATGGCGGCCAGCGCTTCTTCGAACGCGCCGAGATCAAGAACGCCATGGCCTACCTGCGCCTGCTCGAAGGCCGCGGCAACGATGCGGCGCTGGAGCGGGTGATCAACGTGCCGCCGCGTGGCATCGGTGAAAAGACCGTCGAGGCGATTCGCGACCACGCCCGCCACGCGCAGCTGTCGATGTGGGAGGCCATGTGCCAACTGCTCGCCGCCAAGGCCCTCAAGGGCCGCGCCGCGAGCGCGCTGGGCGCGTTCATCGAGTTGCTCGAGAACCTTGCCGCCAAGGTCTCGGAAATGCCCCTGCACCTGATGACCCAGACGGTCATCGAGCAGTCCGGCCTGATCCTCTATCACCAGGAAGAAAAAGGTGAGAAGGGCCAGGCACGGGTAGAAAACCTTGAGGAACTGGTCAGCGCCGCGCGCAACTTCGAAAGCAGTGAAGAAGACGCCGACCTGTCGCCGTTGTCGGCCTTCCTCGGCCATGCCTCGCTGGAAGCCGGCGACGCCCAGGCCGACGAGCACGAAGACAGCGTGCAGCTGATGACCCTGCACAGCGCCAAGGGCCTGGAGTTCCCGTACGTGTTCCTGGTGGGCATGGAAGAGGGGCTGTTCCCGCACAAGATGAGCCTGGAAGAACCCGGGCGCCTGGCCGAGGAACGCCGCCTCGCCTATGTCGGCATCACCCGGGCCATGCGCCAGCTGTACATGACCTACGCCGAGACCCGGCGTCTGTATGGCAGCGAAACCTATAACAAGGTGTCGCGTTTCGTCCGTGAAATCCCGGCCGGCCTGGTCCAGGAAGTGCGCCTGTCCAACTCGGTCAGCCGCCCGTTCGGCGGCGCGCAGGCACCGGCCAGCAGCCTGTTCGCCAACGCCAGCATTCCGCAGACCGCCTTCTCGCTCGGCCAGCGCGTGCAGCATTCGGTGTTTGGCGAAGGGGTAATCCTCAACTTCGAGGGCTCCGGTGCACAGGCTCGCGTGCAGGTGAACTTCGACGAAGGCAGCAAGTGGCTGATGCTCGGGTATGCCAAACTCGAGGCGATCTGAAGCAGCGCCGGCCTCTTCGCTGAAGCGCGAAGAGGTCGGGCGACTTTTCCTACAGCATTAAATCCAATGCCCTACCGCCCGCCTCGTGTCTTCCTCAGACCGTTCAGGCAAAAGCTGGAAACATTATGGCGCTAGCCATGTCTCCTACAACATGTGCACCATGACGCGCGTGCAATCCACAATTAGGGGATATCCCACTTATGCAACGTTTTCTTAGCATCGCCCTGGCGCTGTGCGTCGGTCTGACGCTGAGCCTGGACGCCAACGCCAAACGCTTCGGCGGCGGCAAGAGCTCGGGCTCCGCGCCTATCCACCAGACTCGCCAGGCCACGCCAACCACGCCTGCCGCCGCAGCGACCACGCCAGGTCGCGCACCGGCTGCCGCCAGCGGTGCTTCGCGCTGGCTGGGCCCACTCGCCGGCCTGGCCGCCGGTGGCCTGCTGGCGTCCATGTTCATGGGTGACGGCTTCCAGGGCATGCAGATCATGGACTTCCTGATCATGGGCCTGATCGCCTTCCTGGTGTTCCGCTTCATCGCCGCGCGCCGTCGTCAGCAACAGCCGCAAGCGGCCGCTGCCGGTCACGCGCCGTTCCAGCGCGAAGCGCACACCCAGCAACCGGCCCAGCCGTCGGTGTTCGGCGGTTCCGCCGGCGCTGCCGCCGCGCCAGCGATCAACGCCCCTGCCTGGTTCAACGAGCAGAGCTTCCTTGCCGCCGCCCGCAGCCACTTCCAGTCGCTGCAGCAGCACTGGGACGCCAACGAGATGGACAAGATCGCCGAGTTCGTCACCCCGCAACTGCTCGAGTTCCTCAAGCGTGAGCGTGCCGACCTGGGTGATGGCTTCCAGTCCACCTACATCGACAACCTCGACGTACAGCTGGAAGGCGTAGACGACCGCGCCGACAAGACCATCGCCACCCTGACCTTCAGCGGTCAGTCGAAGACCTCGCGCTTCGACCAGGGCGAAGTGTTCAGCGAAAGCTGGCACATGGAACGCGCCCAAGGCGAAAACCAGCCTTGGATGCTCGCCGGTATCCGCCAAAACGGCTGATCCTGACGCGCTGCTACAAAAAAACCCCGGGCTTGCCCGGGGTTTTTGCTTTTGCCGCAGTGCCCTACTAGGGTATAACGCGCAGCGTTGTCATCAAGGTAGAGGATCTGAACCGTGGAAGAAGTGATCGAACAACTGCGTGAAGCCAATGAGCCGGTGCCGGTGCCCCTGGAGCTTCCTGACGAAGATCAGCTGGTCGAGATCGAGGAGCAGCTGTTCATCAATATTCCTTTCGTGTTCAAGGAATACCTGCTGACCGTCAGCGATGTGATCTATGGCAGCCTCGAGCCCGTCACCGTCACCGATCCGCAATCGCATACGTACCTGCCAGAAGTGGCCGCCAACGCCTGGGATGCGGGGGTGCCGCGCGAGCTGATCCCGATCTGCCAGAGCGGTGACGACTACTACTGCGTCGAGGAAGACGGCACTGTGGTGCTGTGGTCCGGCGACGAAGAACTGGTCACCGAAGAGAGCTGGGAGTCGGTCTGGCACTGGGTGCGCGACGTCTGGCTGGAAAGCTGAACGCGAACTGCTCTCATAAAGTAATGGCCATTGGCTAGCAATAGCCTTAACATCGCCAGGCTTTCTGCGCCTGGCGACTTCGCTACCGTGTCATCCCCTCGGACTTCGATGAAGGCTCGCGCAGGGAGCATCCCTCTCAATGCGAGGCGTCACGGTTGTTGTCCAGGGTCTCCAGCAACGCGATCTGCATGCGCGTGTGCACCCGGATGAACCAGCGCCAGAGCAGCGCCACCACCACCGCCGCCACTACCACGATCACCAGCAGCAGCTCGTTGGTCGGCAGGATGCTCGCCGACAAGGCCGACAGCAGCAGGAAGATCACCAGCAGCGACAGCAGCGGGATCACCTCGGCAATCACGCGACGCACGCGCTGGGTATGCCGCCCGGCCATCTCCGGCTTGACCCCCATCTCCGCCAGCAGCATCGACAGCGCCTTGAGCTTGCGGTACGCGGCGATCAGGAACGGCAGCGACAACAGCAGCGCCGCACCCCAGATCAGCGCCTTCTGCTGGCTGACATCGCCTACCCACTCGCTGAGCCACGCGCCAATGCGCTCGGCAAAGTAGCCGCCACTGAAGAAGATCGCGATCACCAGCGCCAGGTTGACCCCGACCTGCAGCAGGATCCGCCGGATCATCGCCGCCAGCATCGCACCCTCGCCTTGCGGCTGGATGCTGCGCAGCCATTCGCCGTACAGCGACAACACCCGCGACAGGCGGCTGGGCATGACCTGGCCAAGCTTGATCGACAGCGGATCGGCCGCGCGAATCAGGTACGGCGTGAGCAGCGTGGTGATCGCCGAGACCGCCACGGCGACCGGATAGAGAAAGTCGCTGGTGACCTGCAGGGTCATGCCCAGCGCCGCGATGATGAACGAGAACTCGCCAATCTGCGAAAGCCCCATGCCCACCCGCAGCGAGGTGCGCCCGTCGTTGCCGGCGATAAAGGCGCCCATGCCGCACGAGAGCATCTTGCCCAACACCACCGCCAGGGTGATCACCACGATCGGCCAGGCGTAGTCGATCAGCACCTGCGGGTCGATCATCAGGCCGATGGCCACGAAGAAAATCGCGCTGAACAGGTCGCGGACCGGTTCGATCAGGCGCTCGATCTTCAGCAACTGGCGTGACTCGGCCATGATCGCGCCGATCAGGAAGGCGCCAAGGACCATGCTGTACTCGAGCTTGACCACCAGCAGGCAGAAGCCGAAGCACAGCCCGAGCACGGTGATCAGGAGCATCTCGTTGCTTTCGAACTTGGCCACGTAGGCCAGCAGCCGCGGCACCAGCAGAATGCCGATGACCAGCGCGACGATCATGAACAGCGACAGCTTGCCGACCGTCGAGAACACCTCGCCAGAGCTGACCGAGCCACTCACGGCGATGCCCGACAGCAGGGCGATGATGCCAATGCCGAGGATGTCCTCGACGATCAGCACGCCGAAGATCAGCTGGGCGAAGCGCTCGTTCTTCATCTTCAGGTCGTTGAGCGCCTTGACGATGATGGTGGTCGAGGAGATCGCCAGGATCGCGCCGAGGAACAGCGAGTCCATGGTGCTCCAGCCAAACCAGCGGCCGATCTCGAAGCCGATCCAGATCATCAGGACGATTTCCAGGAACGCCGCGATAAACGCCGTGGCACCGACCTTGAACAACTTGCGCAGGCTGAATTCCAGGCCCAGGCAGAACATCAGAAAGATTACCCCCAGTTCGGCGAGGATCTTGATGGTGTCTTCGTCATGAATAAGGCCGAATGGCGGCGTGTGCGGGCCGATGATGAAGCCGGCGACGATATAGCCGAGCACCACCGGCTGTTTGAGGCGATGAAAAAGGATGGTCACCACCCCCGCCACCAGCATGATCACTGCCAGGTCCTGGATAAAGCTGATCGCATGCATGGCGTGGTACTCCTTTTCACGTGGCCAACGCAGACCGCTCCTCAGCCAGGGGAAACCCGAGCGAACAGCCGGTACATACTGTGTTTGATGCAGGAAAGCCCATGTTGCATGGGCTCGCTCAGGTTAACATCGCGCCTCGGCGCAAAAGCGTTGGTGCAATATGCAGAAACAGATCGGCCATTGTCGGCGCGGCTGTTTTGCTGTGACAGGCTTGGCCGGTGCCCCGGGCAAGCAAAACCACGTGACGATGGAACGCCACGCGACGTCCCGTACCAGGATGGGAAATTTCAACAGGGGAACAAAGAAGTGTCTGCAGATACCGGCCCCGATTCAGCGCAACCTCACCGTGAGCACACTATGGAACCTGGAAACGCCCAGCTGACTATGACCGTCCTGATGACCCCGGACATGGCCAACTTCTCCGGCAACGTACATGGCGGCACCTTGCTCAAGTACCTCGACGAAGTGGCGTATGCGTGCGCCAGCCGCTATGCCGGCACCTACGTGGTGACCCTGTCGGTCGACCAGGTGGTGTTCCGTGAGCCGGTTCATGTCGGCGAGCTGGTGACCTTCCTGGCCTCGGTCAACTTCACCGGCAATACCTCGATGGAAGTCGGCATCAAGGTGGTCACCGAGAACATTCGCGAGCGCTCGGTGCGCCACTCCAACAGCTGCTTCTTCACCATGGTCGCGGTCGACGACAACCGTCGCCCGGTACCGGTACCGGCGCGCCTGCCGCAGAGCAGCGAAGAGAAACGCCGCTTCCTGCAGGGCAAGCAGCGCCGGCAGATCCGCCAGGAGCTGGAAAAGCGCTACCAGGACCTGAAGACCGACGCCATCTAGTCCGCCAGGCGTTGCGCCTCGAAGCGCACGCGGGGGTGAGCGATGCGATCCTGGGCCCGCACCAGCTGCAACTCGTAGCTGGCGCTGGCCTGGGTTTCCAGCAACACCTCATGCACCGCCGCGGCGGTGTACTCGAAGGCCTGCAGCCAGCTGTCGCCGAGCAGCACTCGCGCCAGGAACAGGCCCGAGGTCAGGTCGCCGACGCCGACCGGCTGGCGCGGGAAGCACAGCAGCGGGCGGCGCAGGTGCCAGCTGCCCTCGCGGGTCACCAGGAGCATCTCAAAGGCATCTTCGGCACGCCCGGGATAGCTCAGGTGCTTGACCAGCACCACCTGCGGCCCACGCTCGAGCAGGCCGCGCGCCATCGCCACGCAATCATCGAGCGACTGCGCCCGACGCCCGCTGAAGCTGTCCAGCTCGAGTTGGTTGGGGCAGAGGATGTCGGCCTTGGCGGCTGCCTGCTGGAGCAGGAACTGGCTGACCTCTTCCGGCACGCTGCAGCCCTTTTCGGCGTGGCCCATGACCGGATCGCAGAGGTACAGCGCCTTGGGGTTGACCGCCTTGATCCGCTCGACGCCGGCGAGAATCGCCCGGCCTTGTGCGGCGCTGCCCAGGTAACCGGAGAGCACCGCGTCGCAGTGCCCCAGTTCGCCGATGTTGGCAATGCCTTCCACCAACGCAGGAATTTGCGCTGGAGCAAGCACTTCTCCCGCCCACTGGCCATACTGAGTGTGGTTGGAGAACTGCACGGTATTGAGCGGCCAGACATTGACCCCTATCCGCTGCATGGGAAACACCGCGGCGCTGTTTCCGGCGTGGCCGAAGACCACGTGAGACTGGATAGCGAGCAGGTGCGGGGTTCGTTTCATGCAGAGATTTCCAAAGCTGATTCAGGATGAGAGCGACGCGCAGTATGAACTCGATTGCCACCTGTACGACAGGCCAGGGACGCAGTTAAGCTGGATCTACCTGTTTGGAGCCTATGCACATGTTGACCCTGGAGAACCTCTTCGTCCTGATGGTGCTGGCCGCCGCAGGCGCCTGGCTGTGGCACAACCATGGGCTGCGCGAGAAAGCCCTGGCGCGGGTCAAGCAGCATTGCGCCAAACTGGACCTCGAGCTGCTGGACGACGCTGTCGCGCTCAAACGTATCGGCTTTGTCCGTGACGCCAACGGCCGCAAACGCCTGGCGCGCATCTACAACTTCGAGTTCACCGTCACCGGTGAGCATCGTCATCCGGGCACGGTCACCCAGTTCGGCGCCCACACCCTGCAGATCGAGCTGGCGCCCTACCCGTTCGAGATCAAGCCTACGCCGCGCGCCGATAACGTCATCGAGATGCAGCAGTGGCGCCAGGAGCACAATCGCTGGCGCAACGATCAGCGCTGATTGCGACAGGCTGCCAAGGCAGCCTGCAACGCTTCAGCGGGCTGCTGCTGGTCGGAGATCAGTTCGATCCGTGAATCCCTGCGCCACGCGCTCGGCTGCCAATCCACCGCGCCGCCCGCCAGCCCGTTGAACGACTGCCAACCCGCTTCGCTGTGGATAACTCCCTTGGCCCGACGCCATGCCCACGCCTTGAGAAACCGCTCGACCTGCGCTGAATCGAACTGCTGTGAGGGGTGCCAGCGCCAGCCGATACTCCAACCGCCCTCCCCTTGTTGAGCAAGCACAATCGGCGCCTTGGGATCTGTCCACAGGGTGGCGAGTGACGCAGTAGCGTTGTCCACAGGGAGATCCGTTGTTACCAACGCCACAGGGGCGCTTGTGGAAAACTCCAACAGGCGCTCGAGAGGCAATTTTCCGTGCTCGGTCCAGACTACAGGCTTATTTGAAAACTCTTTATTTATCAACAACCTATGCGATTCATCCACAGCCGACGATTTGTTACCTATCAACAGGCCAGCGGCACCGATTGCCTCCCGTTGCGCCTGGGGCAACGGCTCTCCCCGGGCGAGCGCTTGAGCGTCCAGCACCATGACCAAGGGTTGAACGCTAAGCACTCCCGCCCACGGCGCCTGACCGAGCTGGTTGAGCAACTGCAGTGGGTGACCGAGGCCTGATGGCTCGATAAACAGGCGATCAGGCCGTGCCTTGCGCAGCAGCCGAGCCAAGCCGACCTGGAATGGCGTGCCATTGACGCAGCACAGGCAACCACCGGCCACCTCGCTGATCTCGACGCCGTCCTCATCGCGGCTGAGGAGTGCCGCATCCAGGCCGATCTGGCCGAATTCATTGACCAATACGGCCCAGCGCTGGTTCGCCGGGCGTTGTTCCATCAGCTGACGGATCAGGCTGGTCTTGCCGGCGCCCAAGGGCCCAGCGATGACGTGGGTAGGTATGTTCTGCAACATCGGTAGGCATCTGGCCAGACGAAGGGCCGCAACGCGGCCCAAGGGTGAATGTTGCGACCACTATGCTCCGTCAGGCCAACCAGTCAAGGCTGAGCAACAGCCGCCGTTGACCGGCTGCGGTCAGCGGCGACCTGTGGACAACCCCCGCGCCTTCGTTACCTAGCCAGCGTTCGCCCTTCAACACTGCGACGTCCCCGGCCTGCAAGCGCTGGACCTTATCCACAGGTGGCTGAACCTGCTGCAAACGCAGTCGATCAACATCGCCTTCCTTCAGCCACTCGCTGCCGGCCCCTGAATAAGTCGTCAACAGACGCAGGGCAACTTTATCCACATGGAAGCGCGGGCACATCGCACCCTCCAGTACGCGCAGTCGCAGGCCCACACGCCGGGCACCGACCAGGCAGGTATAGGCGGCCACCAGCCACGAGACATCGGCGACGAAGCTCTCATAGCCGTGCAAGTCTGCCGCACCTGGCAACAAGCCGGGCAGCACGGGCGTTTCCTGCTCGTCCACCTCGATCACCCGCTCATCCGAGAGCAATTGCCCGAGGCTGAGCAGCACTGTGGAAAAGTCTTCGAGCTGCGCCGGCAGGCGACGCTGCCAGACCGCCAGGTTGACCCCGTCCTGCAGCACCTCGGTCAGCACCTGGGGCGATTCTCCCAGCACCTGAAAGATATCCACAACCGTCGGCGCCAGCTTCATGCCGCTATCTCGTCATCGTGCCACTCGCCAAACGGATCCGGCAGATCCAGCCAGCCCGCAGGCCCACTGGCCATCTCCTGATCACTGAGCAAGCAGGCATCGAGTGCTGTGGATAGTTTTCCGAAGTCGATATTCTGCCCAATGAACACCAGCTCCTGTCGGCAATCACCGGTTTCCTCGGTCCACTGCTTGAGAATCGCTGCCGAGTTATCCACATCCTGCGGCCACTGCTCACGCGGCACGAACCGCCACCAGCGGCCCGCAAAACCATGGCGCATCATGCCGCCCGCCTGCGACCAGCTGCCGGCCTCCTGATACTTGCTGGCCAACCAGAAAAAACCCTTCGAGCGCAGCAAGCGGCCATTGCTCCACGGGCTGTGGATAAAGTCGTAGAAGCGCTGTGGGTGCAACGGCCGGCGAGCCTGCCAGGTGCTCGCGGCAATGCCGTACGCTTCGGTCTCCGGCACATGCTCGCCGCGCAGCTCCTGCAGCCAGCCCGGGGCCTGTGCCGCCTGATCGAAGTCGAACAGCCCGGTGTCGAGAATGCGCGCCAGCGGTACCTGGCCCATCACCATCGGCACGATCTGCGCGCGGGCGTTGAGGCTGCGCAGGATCGCCATCAACTCTTCGCGTTGGTCCTGGCCGATCAGGTCGATCTTGCTCAGCAGCAGCACGTCGGCGAACTCGATCTGCTCGATCAGCAGATCACTGATCGAACGCTGGTCCTCCTCGCCGAGGCTCTCTCCGCGGCTCTCCAGGCTGTCGGCGGCCTCGTAGTCCCGCAGAAAGTTCAGGCCGTCGACCACAGTGACCATGGTGTCGAGGCGGGCTATGTCCGACAGGCTACGACCCTGTTCATCGCGGAAGGTAAACGTCTCAGCCACCGGCAACGGTTCGGAGATACCGGTCGACTCGATCAGCAGGTAATCGAAGCGACCGTCCTCGGCCAGGCGCGCGACTTCCTCGAGCAGGTCTTCACGCAGGGTGCAGCAAATGCAGCCGTTGCTCATCTCCACCAGCTTTTCCTGCGCACGGTTGAGGCTGACGTTGCGCTGCACTTCGCTGGCATCGATGTTGATTTCGCTCATGTCGTTGACGATCACGGCGACGCGCAGGTTGTCGCGGTTGCGCAGTACATGGTTGAGCAAGGTGCTCTTGCCAGCACCCAGAAAGCCGGAGAGCACGGTGACAGGGAGACGCTTGGACATGGGTAGACCTCATCAGGCGAAGGCATTCGAAACGATGCATTGCTTAATGTTATATTATAACAATACACTTTAGCCAAGCTGCTCTGCCGAATGGCGCTCACGCAACCGGCTCTGTGCCCTGCCTCAAGACGGAATTTCCATGACCCTCGCGACCCTGCCCGACATCGCCACGCAAACCCACCAGCGAAACCAGCCGCTCGACTGGGTCGGCATGCAAGGCATCGCCCTGCCTGTGCGGTTCGCCGATACACGCTTGAGCGCTAGCGCCAGCGCTGGCGTCAACCTCGATGACGGTCAGTCGCGAGGTATCCATATGTCACGGCTCTACTTAGCACTGGCATGCCTGGAGCAGCAGGAACTGAATCCACAGGCCCTTCGACGTCTGCTTGCGCAGTTCCTCGACAGCCATGAGGGCTTGTCCTCGGCAGCATCTGTGCGCATCGACTTCGAGCTTTTGCTGAAACGCCCCGCCTTGGTAAGCCCCTTGAGTGGGTGGAAAAGCTATCCGGTAACCGTCGAGGCACGCATCAAGAATGAAATGTTCCACGTGGAACTATTTGTGCGAATCCCCTATTCGTCGACCTGCCCGTGCTCGGCTGCCCTGGCTAGACAGCTGATTCAGGCGCAATTTCAGGCGGATTTCGAAGGGGCTGATGTGGATCGGGATTCAGTATTGGCGTGGTTGGGTAGTAGCCAGGGGATCGTTGCAACCCCCCATAGCCAACGCAGCGAGGCACAGATAAAAGTCAGGCTGCTGGACGGTGGTTCAGAACTGCCCGTCATCGACCTGATTGAGCGGGTGGAAGCCGCGTTGGGAACGGCAGTGCAAACCGCCGTGAAACGCGCGGATGAACAGGCGTTTGCATTGGCCAACGGGCAGAACCTGATGTTTTGCGAGGATGCAGCGCGGCGGGTGGATGAGGCTTTAAGAAAGGCCGCGTGGGCCAGTGGCTTTACTCTGCGCGTGGAACATGCCGAGAGCCTGCATGCGCATGATGCGGTGGCAGTCAGTCAGTGGCGCTGGTGATCCGGATGGGGCTGCAGTGCAGCCCCAGACATTTCAGTTAGCGGCCCGTGGCTTGACGGTTCCGCAGTCGTTGCCTAACCACAGCGCTCGCGTGTTCATGCTGCCCTGCTGCTGAACACCCGACGCATTGAACGTCCCGTTGACCTTGGTGGTGAATTCCCGATCACTGAGGAATGTTGCTTCGCCAGTGCCCTGTGCCTTGGGGCAGCTGAACTCGAACTTCCACACATTACCGGTGCGGTCGGTAATCTTCTGGGTGCAACCGGACTTCGGATCGGTCAGCGGAATGTCATCCGACTTGACCTGCTCCGGCGTCAGGCAAGAGCGCACACCATTGCCCGCTACCGTTATGCCCTGCTTGGACAACGCGCCCTCCATCATGGCGCGCTGCTCTGGCGGCAGGTTCTTCAGTTGGCCCAGCATGAAACCCATGTCGGGCAACTGCTTGCCATCGACCTGCATGTTGCTGGTGGTCAGCTCCCACAAGCCGGGTTGCAACATCTGCGCATTGACCAGTGGGCTGGCCATCAGGCCCATGGCGAGGGCGAACAGTGGCAGACGAATCTTCATCGATGGATGCTCCTAGTCATTCCCAGCCACCTGGCTGGACACAGCTTAGACGTCATTTTCCCTCGCGGGTTGCACGCGGCCCCACGAACGTGGTCTGTTAGCAGACGAGGTTTCGTCAAGCAGGATGCGTATGGATTACCACAGCCCCTACTTCTTCGGTTACGTGCTCGGCCTCATTCACCTGCTCGGCATCATCGCCGCGCTGCATGCCGTGTTTACCGTGCGCACTGCACAAGGCGCGATCGCCTGGGCGATGTCGCTGTTGTTCATCCCCTACCTGACGCTGATCCCCTACCTGGTGTTCGGCGCGCGCTCGTTCTATGCCTACATCCAGGCCAGGCGTCAGGCCAACCAGGAGATGCACGTGGCCATGGCCAACCTCAACTGGCGGCCCTGGGTCGAAGAAGCCCTGACCGCCCGGGAGTCGGGCAGTTACGCTGCCCTGCGAGCGATGCCCAAGTTGAGTCGCATGCCGTGCCTGGCCAACAATGACGTGAAGCTGTTGATCGATGGCGAAGCGACCTTCGACGCCATCTTCGCGGCCATCGAGCAGGCCCGTCAGGCGGTACTGATTCAGTTCTTCATCATTCACGACGATGGCATCGGCCGTGCGCTGCAACAGCTGCTGCTGCGCAAGGCCGCCGAAGGCGTGCAGGTCTTCGTCCTCTATGACCGGGTTGGCAGCCATGCCCTGCCGGCCAGCTACAGCCAGGTGCTGCGCGACGGCGGTGTGCAGATCAAAGCCTTCGCCACGCGCCGCGGCTGGTTCAACCGCTTCCAGGTGAACTTCCGCAACCACCGCAAGATCGTCGTGGTCGATGGCGTGCAAGGGTTCCTCGGTGGGCACAACGTCGGCGACGAATACCTGGGCGGCAATCCGCAGCTGTCGCCGTGGCGCGATACCCATGTGCAGGTCAGCGGTCCGGTGGTGGCCTGCCTGCAGGAGTCGTTCGCTGAAGACTGGTACTGGGCTACCCGCGAGCTGCCGCCGCTGATCCTGCCCGACACCTACCCGGACAACGGCGTGCTGTGCCAAGTGCTGGCCAGCGGCCCGGCCGATCCGCAGGAGACCTGCTCGCTGTTCTTCGTCGAGGCGATCCATTCGGCAACCCATCGGGTGTGGATCACCACGCCCTACTTCATCCCTGACGAAGCGGTGTTCGCCGCACTGCGCCTGGCAGTCCTGCGTGGGGTGGATGTGCGCATCCTGCTGCCGGCGCGCCCAGACCACCGCATCGTGTACGCCGCCTCCAGCCTGTTCGCGTTCGAGGCAGTGCGCGCCGGTGTGCGCATGTTCCGTTTCCAGCCCGGCTTCCTCCACCAGAAGGTGGTGCTGGTGGATGACGAGGTCAGCGCAATCGGCAGTGCCAACCTGGACAACCGCTCGTTCCGGCTGAATTTCGAAATCACCTTGTTGACCGTCGACCGGGTATTTGCCGACCAGGTGGAAGCGATGCTGCTCAATGACTTCGCCCAGGCCAGGGAGATTACCGCCGAAGACAGCCGCGATACGCACCGCCTGCAACAACTGGGGATGCGTATCGCGCGGCTGATCTCGCCGATCCTGTAAGCGTGGTTAGCGGTAGAGGTCTTCGCGGGTCCAGGGCAGATCATGGTGGCCATCCGCGTAAGGCTTCACCGCGAGGATCTGGTGCAGGTTGATCCAGCCCTTGCTGAAGGCGTAGGCGCAGCCCGCCAGGTACAGCCGCCAGATGCGCAGGGTCTTCGCCGGGACGAGGGCCGCCGCGCGGTGCAACTGGTGCTCGAGGTTCTCGCTCCAGTGGTGCAGGGTCTTCGCGTAGTGCAGGCGCAGGCTCTCGATATCCACCACTTCCATGCCGGCCGTGCACAGGCTACTGGTGATCATCGCCAGGTGCGGCAGCTCGCCATTGGGGAACACGTAGCGGTCGATGAATGCACCGGCGCCGCGCCCCACCGGGCGCCCGTCGACATGCTTGGCGGTGATGCCGTGGTTCATCACCACGCCCCCTTCACGGACTGCGCCGAACAGCTTCTGGCAGTACAGGTCGAGGTTGGCGTGGCCGACATGTTCGAACATGCCGACGCTGACCACCTTGTCGAAACGGCCATCCTGCGGCAAGTCGCGGTAGTCGAGAATCTGCAGGTCGACACGCTTCGCCAGACCTTCGTCCTTGACCCGCTGGCGGGCCAGCTTGAGCTGCTGCTTGCTGAGGGTGATGCCGAACACCTTGGCACCGTATTCGCGCGCGGCAAAGCGCGCCAGCCCGCCCCAGCCACAGCCGACATCGAGCAGGTAGTCATCCTGCTGCAGGCGGAGCTTGCGGCAAAGGTGATCGAACTTGTCCTGCTGGGCCTGATCGAGGGTGGCATCGGCCTCCTTGAAGTAGGCGCAGGAATACGCCATGTCCTGATCCAGCCACAGTTGGTAGAAGGCGTTGGAGACGTCGTAATGGTAGGAAATCGACTCGGCGTCGGTGCTCTTGTCATGTGGCACACGCTGGGGAGAGGCACCGTCCTGATCCTTGAACAGGGCATCACTGAGTTCATCACACACCCGGATGGCTTCGCCGATATCGCCTTCGAGGTCTAGCTTGCCTTCAACGAAGGCGGCCCCCAGCTCACCCATGCTGGGGTGAGTGAGCTGGCCGATCAGCTGAGGTTCCTTGACCAGGATGGTCACCTGCGGGCAGGGGCCGAGGTCAAAGTGGTTGCCGTCCCAAAGCTTGAGACGCAATGGCAACACCAGGTGCTGCAACGCAGGGGGAAGTTGCGCAAGCATCGAATCACCCTCCTCTGAATTTCGGACGTCTTCGAAAGAGGGTAGTTCATCCCTACGAAGTTTCCGTCTGGAAACGCTCAGCCAGAAACGGCGTGATATCCAGCGGCAACGCCTCGCTGTGGATCACCTTGTCGAGCAGCACCCCGGTAATTGCCGACGTCAGGATCCCGGTGCGGAAATGCCCACAGGCATTGAAGTACCCCGCCACACCGTCTACTGGCCCCAGAATCGGCAGCTCATCCGGAGAGCCCGGACGCAGCCCTGCCCAGGTGCGCTTGAGGTTGGCCTGCGCCAGCGCCGGTACGCAGCGCACAGCGCCCTGCACCAGCCCGCCGATCTCGGGGAAGGTGGTGCTGACATCGAAGCCCTTGTCCTCGGTGGTGCTGCCGATCAGGATCTCGCCGTTGTCCTTCTGCGCCATGTAGCAATCGCTGGTGGTGATGCAACCGTCGAGCAACTTGGGCAAACGCTCGGTGAGGACGATCTGGCCTTTGACCGGCGTGACCGGAATGCGCGTGCCCGTGGCCCACTCGCTCAGCTCCGCCGCCCAGGCGCCCGCGGCATTGATCAGGGTCTGGCAGTGGAACTCACCGGCCTGCTCGGTACGCACGCCTATGATCCGCGCGCCCTCATGCAGCACCTCGGTGATACGGGTGTTCGGGTACAGGTCGACGCCATTCTGCCGCGCCGCCTCCAGGTAGGCGTCCCCCAGGCGAAACGGACTCACCTGGTGATCGCTGAGAAACTCCAGCGCACCGGTGGCCTGCAAGGTCACCGCCGGTTCGGCTTCGCGCAGTGCCCGGCGGTCCAGCCAGCGCACCTGCTCGGCAAGGTGCGGGATCTGTTTGACGATGTGCTCGGCGTACAGCTGGTCCTCTTCATCCTGAATCACGTACTTGAGCCCGGTCCGCTCGAACTTGAAGTCCATGCCATGGCGCGCGATCAGCTCCGCATGCAGCTGTGGATAAAGTGCGTTGGACTGCAGCGCCAGGTCGAAGAAACACGGGGGAAGGATATGCGGCGTACTCGAGTCGACCGCTACCGCCGCACCGTTGGCCTCACGCTTGGCCAATGACGACAGCATGCGAAAGAAGATCACCCCGCAGCCCAGGCCGACCGATTCGCCGATGGCCCACAAGCCGCCCGCCGAAGCGCGGGTGGCATTGCCGGGGCGCTTGTCGTCGATCAGGGCAATGCGCAGGTTGCCGCGTTTGGACAGCTGGTAGGCGCAGGACGCGCCAATCACGCCGCCGCCGGCGATGACGATGTCGTAGGTCTTGCTCATGTTCAGGCCTCGGGGGTCAGTGGCTGGAAGGCGGAAAACGGCACCGGGTCGACCGGAAAACGCGGCCGCAACCAGCCGACATCGACGCGACCGGTCGCGGCGCGCAGGCGGTCGCTGCAGTAGCCGACGCACATCCGTCCCTGGCAATCGCCCATGCTTACCCGGGTGCGCATCTTCAGGCTGGCCATGTCCTGCACGCCTTGCTCGAGCGCCCGGTCGATCGCCCCACGGCTGACCTGCTCACACCGGCAGATCAGTGTGTCGGCCTGCGCCAGCCCAACCTGCCCCGCGCCACGTGCGGTGTAGCGTTCCACGCCGGAGCGGAAGCGCTTGATCGCCGCCAGCTTGCCCAGGTACAGCTCGCGACGCTCGATGGCCTGTTCGGCATCGAGCACCGCCAACTGCTGCAGGATCGACACCGCCGCGATACGCCCGCTGAGCATCGCCGCCTCGCCCCCACGAATACCCGCCATGTCCCCGGCCAGGTGGACATGCGCCTGGCTGCTCTGCTGCCAGACATTGCACTCGGCGCGCAGGTAGCCATCTTCGCTGAAGCCATGCGCCAGCCCCAGTTGCTGGCTGAGCTGGGTACGCGGAATGAAGCCGTAGCCCACCGCCAGGGTCTGCACCGACTCGTGCTGCACGCGGCTCATGTCCGCATTCCAATCATCGTCATAGGGCGCCACGCTCACCTCGCTCAGCTCGCCCTCCCCTTGGGCGCCGACCACACCCCAGCCGTAATGCATGGCGATGCCGTTGAGCTTCATATAAGCGAGCATGCTCAGGCCGGCGAGAAACAGCTGCGGCTGGTTCATCAGGGCCAGGCTTTCGCGCGCGATGCGCTTGAACGCGCAGGCTTCATACACCCCCGCCACCTTCGCCCCGGCAGCGTGCAGCTGGCAGGCCACCAAGGGCAGCAACGGGCCAGTGCCAGCGATCAAGGTGCTACCCAAGGGTTTGACCGCGTTGCTCTTGATCTGTAACTGCAGGCCACCCAGCAGCATCACCCCCGGCAAGGTCCAGCCAGGAAACGGCACATTGCGCTCGTGGCAACCGGCGGCCAGCAGCAGTTGGGCGTAGTCAATCTGCTGCAGTTGCTCGTCGGCATCCAGTAGCATCAGCGACTGCCCGTTCCCGCCGACCACGCGGCTGTTCAGGCGCAGGTCGATCAACTCGCGACACACCGCAAAATCTTCGTGCAGCCGGGTCAAGGCCTTGCTGTAGCGTGCCCCCAGATACCCCAGGTCGACCCCGGCACGCAGCGGGCCACGGAACACCACGCCACCCGGACGCGACGCCTCCTCCAGGACCACGCTGGCAACCCCATGCTCGGCCAGCTCGATAGCCGCTGCCAGGCCTGCCGAGCCACCGCCGACAATCACTGGACGCACACTCATGAGCGCTCCCTCGCATCAGCGTGAGTGTCGATCCGCATGCCGGCCCGGACCACCGTCTGGCAGGCGCGACGCTTGGCTCGCCCGTCGATGGCCACCAGGCAGCAATGGCACACACCCATGCCACAGAAGGCAGCGCCGGCCTGGCCGTGGTCATTACGGGCCAGCGGCCGCAGGCCCACTGCATTGAGCACGCTGAGCACGGTTTCACCGGGGGCGGCGGTCACAGGCTGGCCGTTGAGGTCGAGTGTCAGCAGATCAGCCCCGAGGGGCTGGATATCGAGGATTCTTTCCATCGTCCGTCCTACCTTGTCGTCAGTGTCCAAACAGGCAGTCACGGTAAGGCAGGGGCAAACAAAGAGAATTGATCTGATACGTACGTAGCCTGTAAGAGATTTCCCAAGCATGTGAAAGAAAAAAGCCCCCTTTCGGAGGCTTTGTTCGGAACAGCATCGCTGAAATCTGTTTACTCGACAGTCACCGACTTGGCCAGGTTGCGTGGCTGGTCGACGTCAGTGCCCTTGAGCACTGCCACGTAGTACGACAGCAGCTGCAGCGGGATGGTGTAGAGGATCGGCGCCAGGGCGTCGGCAATGTGCGGCACCTGGATCACGTGGGTGCCTTCGCCATTGGTCATGCCGGCATGCTCGTCGGCGAACACCACCAGCTCGCCACCGCGTGCGCGCACTTCCTGCAGGTTGGACTTGAGCTTCTCCAGCAGTTCGTTGTTCGGCGCCACGGTGACCACCGGCATGTCGCTGTCGACCAGCGCCAGCGGGCCGTGCTTGAGCTCACCGGCGGGGTAGGCTTCAGCGTGGATGTAGGAGATTTCCTTGAGCTTGAGCGCCCCTTCCATCGCCACCGGGTACTGCGCGCCACGGCCGAGGAACAGCGTGTGGTGCTTGTCGGCGAACAGCTCGGCGACTTTTTCGACCGTGCCGTCCATGGCCAGGGCTTCGCCCAGGCGGGTCGGCAGGCGGCGCAGTTCTTCGACCAGCTCGGCTTCTACGCCGGCCTCGAGGGTACCGCGCACGCGGCCCAGGGCCAGGGTCAGGAGCATCAGCGACACCAGCTGGGTGGTGAACGCCTTGGTGGAGGCGACGCCGATTTCCGGGCCGGCCAGGGTCAGCAGGGTCAGGTCGGATTCACGCACCAGCGAGCTGATGCCGACGTTGCAGATCGCCAGGCTGCCGAGGAAGCCGAGCTCCTTGGCGTTGCGCAGGGCGGCCAGGGTGTCGGCGGTTTCGCCAGACTGCGAGATCGACACGAACAGGGTGTCGGGCTGCACCACCACCTTGCGGTAGCGGAACTCGCTGGCGACTTCGACCTGGCAAGGGATACCCGCCAGGCTTTCGAGCCAGTAACGGGCGACCATGCCGGCATGGTAGCTGGTGCCACAGGCGACGATCTGCACATTGCGCACCTTGGCGAACAGGTCGGCGGCTTGCGGGCCGAACGCCTGGACCAGCACATGATCGTTGCCCAGGCGGCCTTCGAGGGTGCGCTGGACCACGGTCGGCTGCTCGTGGATCTCCTTGAGCATGAAGTGGCGGTAGGCGCCCTTGTCGGCGGCTTCGGCGCCTTCGTGGTATTGCACCGTCTCGCGCTGGACCTGGGTGCCGGCCTGGTCCCAGATGGTGATCTGGTCACGGCGGATCTCGGCGATGTCGCCCTCTTCCAGGTACATGAAGCGGTCGGTGACCTGACGCAGCGCCAGCTGGTCGGAAGCGAGGAAGTTCTCGCCATGGCCCAGGCCGATCACCAGTGGGCTGCCACTGCGGGCAGCGACCAGGCGATCGGGCTGCTGCACGCTGATCAGTGCCAGGCCATAGGCGCCATGCAGGCGCTTGACCGCGACCTTGAGGGCGGCGGCCAGGTCAGGCGTGCTCTTCAGGGTGTGGTGGATCAGGTGGACGATGACCTCGGTGTCGGTCTGCGAGGCGAACACATAGCCCAGGCCCTTGAGCTCTTCACGCAGCTCTTCGTGGTTCTCGATGATGCCGTTGTGCACCACCGCCACGTCGCTGGCGGAGAAATGCGGGTGGGCATTGCTCTCGGTCGGTGCGCCATGGGTGGCCCAGCGGGTGTGGGCGATGCCCAACTGGCCGGCCAGCGGGTCGGCGGCGACGGCGGCTTCCAGCTCGCTGACCTTGCCGATGCGACGACGGCGCTGCAGGCTGCCGTCCTGGGTGTAGACCGCCAGGCCGGCGCTGTCATAGCCGCGGTATTCGAGGCGCTTGAGGCCTTCGATGAGGATGGTCGTGATGTTGCGTTCGGCTACGGCACCGACAATTCCACACATGATTATTGCTCCTGGCTGATCGCGGCGCAGATCAGGTTGATGCCGCGGGCTTTGAATGCTTCGCGTGCCGCAGGGGGCAGGCGGTCATCGGTAATAAGGGTATTGATGCTGCTCCAGGGCAGCTCGAGGTTGGGGATCTTGCGCCCGACCTTGTCCGACTCGACCATGACGATCACTTCCCGCGCCACGTCGGCCATCACCCGGCTGAGGCCCAGCAGTTCGTTGAACGTGGTGGTGCCCCGCTCCAGGTCGATACCGTCGGCGCCGATGAACAGCTGGTCGAAATCGTATGAGCGTAGTACCTGCTCGGCAACCTGGCCCTGGAACGACTCGGAGTGCGGGTCCCAGGTGCCGCCGGTCATCAGCAGCACCGGCTCGTGCTCGAGGTCGCTGATGGCACGGGCGACATTCAGCGAGTTGGTCATCACCACCAGCCCCGGCTGGCGACCCAGCTCCGGGATCATCGCGGCAGTGGTGCTGCCACTGTCGATGATGATCCGCGCGTGTTCGCGGATGCGCTCGACGGCTGCGCGGGCGATCGCCTGCTTGTAGCGCGACACCGGCTGCACGGTCTCACTGAGCAGCTCTTGCGGCACCGGTACGGCACCGCCGTAACGGCGCAGCAGCAGGCCGTTGGTCTCGAGGGCAGCGAGGTCCTTGCGGATGGTCACTTCCGAGGTTTCGAAACGCTTGGCCAGGTTATCCACACTGACCTCGCCCTGCTCGGCGAGCAAGGCGAGGATATTGTGCCGGCGTTGGGGCGTGTTTCGTTTCGACATGACAGGTTAAGTTTCGATTCGAAAGATAATGAAGGCAATCAAAACCTATGTTGGCCAATCCGTCAAGCCCGAACCACCCTGTGGATAAAAAATCGCGGGGCAAGCCCGCTCCCACGTGACACCCCTGAATGGCGTCATACGTGGGAGCGGGTTCGCCCCGCGATGAGGTCTGTGGATAACCCGCTGTGGATCACTCAGCCTTTTTGATTTTCTCGGGCCGCTTCCAACCGTCGATGTTGCGCTGGCGGGCACGGGCAACGCCCAACTGCTTTTCTTCGACGGTCTGGGTAATGGTCGAGCCGGCTGCCGTGGTGGCGCCGTCCTTGATTTCCAGCGGCGCGACCAACGAATTGTTCGAGCCAATGAAGACGTCTTCGCCCATCAACGTCTTGAACTTGTTGGCGCCGTCATAGTTGCAGGTAATAGTACCGGCACCGATGTTGGTCCGCGCGCCGACCTCGGCGTCGCCCAGGTACGTCAGGTGACCGACCTTGGCGCCCTCGCCCAGGTGCGCGTTCTTCAGTTCGACGAAGTTACCCACATGGGCCTTGGCCTCCAGCACGCTGCCCGGGCGCAGGCGGGCGAACGGGCCGGCATCGCTGCCCTCGCCCAGCACCGCACCTTCAAGGTGGCTGTTGGCCTTGACCACCGCGCCCTTGCGCAGGGTGCTGTTCTTGATCACGCAGTTGGGGCCGATCTGCACGTCGTCCTCGATCACCACCTTGCCTTCGAGAATCACGTTGACGTCGATCAGCACATCGCGACCCACGGTCACTTCACCGCGCACATCGAAACGCGCCGGGTCACGCAGGGTCACGCCCAGCGCCATCAACCGGCGGCCTTCACGCAACTGGTAGTGGCGCTCGAGCTCGGCCAGCTGGCGCCGGTCATTGGCGCCCTGCACTTCCATCGGGTCGTGCGGCTGCTCGGTGGCCACCACCAGGCCGTCGGCCACGGCCATGGCAATCACGTCGGTGAGGTAATACTCGCCCTGGGCATTGTTGTTCGACAAGCGCCCCATCCAGTCGGCCAGGCGCGCCGCCGGCAGGGCGAGGATGCCGGTGTTGCCTTCGTTGATCGCCTTCTGCGCGTCGCTGGCATCCTTGTGCTCGACGATCGCCGTCACCTGGCCCTGGCCATCGCGGACGATGCGCCCGTACCCGGTGGGGTCGTCGAGGTTGACGGTGAGCAGACCGAGCTGTTGTTCGCTGACCTTGGCCAGCAGGCGCTGCAAGGTCTCGACTTCAATCAGCGGTACATCGCCGTAGAGCACCAACACGGTGTCGGCGGTCAGGGCCGGGATCGCCTGGGCAACCGCATGACCGGTACCGAGCTGCTGGTCCTGGAGGATAAAGTTGAGGTCGTCCGCGGCCAGCTGCTCGCGCACCCGCTCGGCACCATGGCCAATGACCACGTGGATGCCTTGCGGCTGAAGCTGGCGCGCGCTGTGGATAACGTGGCCAAGCATGGAGTTGCCAGCGACCGGGTGCAGCACCTTGGGCAGCGCCGAGCGCATGCGGGTGCCTTGGCCTGCGGCGAGAATAACGATATCGAGTGACATTGACTGGCTACCAATCCGGGGCGGTCAGCGCTGTGACCGAAGGGAAATTCGGAAAAAGAAAAAGGGTAGCCGAGGCTACCCTTTTACTCAATCGCAACAGCAGTGATCGGCCAGGCCGATTACTTGCCCTTGCGCATTTGCTGGACGGTACGCAGCTGGGCTGCGGCCTCGGCCAGACGTGCGGCAGCGGCGCCGTAGTCGAAATCAGCGCTTTTGCTGTTCAGGGCGTTTTCAGCAGCCTTGAGGGCTTCCTGAGCCTGAGCTTCGTCCAGGTCTGCAGCACGTTGCACGGTATCGGCAAGCACCTTGACCATGTTCGGCTGGACCTCGAGGAAACCACCAGAGATGTAGAACACCTCTTGGGTGCCACCCTGCTTGGTCAGCGTGATCGGACCTGGCTTCAGATTGGTGATCAGCGGCGCGTGGCCTGGAGCGATACCAAGATCACCCAGGTTACCGTGCGCAACCACCATCTCGACCAGACCGGAGAAAATCTCTCCTTCCGCGCTGACGATATCGCAATGGACTGTCATAGCCATCTGCTTGCCTCAACCTGATAGCGCCCCTTGCGGGGCGCAGGAATTACAGTTTCTTGGCTTTCTCGATCGCTTCGTCGATGCTGCCGACCATGTAGAACGCTTGTTCTGGCAGGTGGTCGTAGTCACCTTTGAGGATGCCGCTGAAGCCAGCGATGGTGTCTTTCAGAGACACGTACTTGCCTGGCGAACCGGTGAAGACTTCGGCCACGAAGAACGGCTGCGACAGGAAGCGCTGGATCTTACGAGCGCGGGCTACCAGTTGCTTGTCGGTCTCGGACAGTTCGTCCATACCCAGGATCGCGATGATGTCCTTCAGCTCTTTGTAGCGCTGCAGAACATACTGAACGCCACGCGCGGTGTCGTAGTGCTCGTTGCCGATCACGTTCGGGTCCAGCTGGCGCGAAGTCGAGTCCAGTGGATCGACCGCTGGGTAGATACCCAGGGAGGCGATGTCACGGGACAGAACGACGGTGGCGTCCAAGTGGGCGAAGGTGGTCGCTGGCGACGGGTCGGTCAAGTCGTCCGCAGGTACGTATACGGCCTGGACGGAGGTGATCGAACCTTCCTTGGTGGAGGTGATGCGCTCTTGCAGAACGCCCATCTCTTCAGCCAGGGTCGGCTGGTAACCTACTGCCGAAGGCATACGGCCCAGCAGTGCGGATACTTCGGTACCGGCCAGGGTGTAACGATAGATGTTGTCGACGAACAGCAGAACGTCGTTACCTTCGTCACGGAACTTCTCGGCCATGGTCAGGCCGGTCAGCGCTACGCGCAGACGGTTGCCTGGTGGCTCGTTCATCTGACCGTAGACCAGCGCTACCTTGTCGAGAACGTTGGAGTCCTTCATCTCGTGGTAGAAGTCGTTACCCTCACGGGTACGCTCGCCCACACCAGCGAACACGGAGTAACCGCTGTGTTCCATGGCGATGTTACGGATCAGTTCCATCATGTTTACGGTTTTGCCAACACCGGCACCACCGAACAGACCAACCTTACCACCCTTGGCGAACGGGCAAACCAGGTCGATAACCTTGATGCCGGTTTCCAGCAGGTCGTTGCCGCCTGCCTGGTCAGCGAACGAAGGCGCTGGCTGGTGGATACCGCGACGCTCTTCTTCGCCGATCGGGCCGGCTTCGTCGATCGGGTTGCCCAGTACGTCCATGATACGGCCGAGGGTGGCCTTACCAACTGGAACGGAAATGGCAGCGCCGGTGTCGACGACATCCAGACCGCGCTTCAAGCCTTCGGTCGAACCCATGGCAATGGTACGAACCACGCCGTCGCCCAGCTGCTGCTGAACTTCGAGGGTGGTTTCCGCGCCTTGTACTTTCAGCGCGTTGTATACACTCGGCACGCCGTCACGTGGGAATTCCACGTCAATGACGGCGCCGATGATTTGAACGATACGTCCGCTACTCATAGCTGGATCCTCTGAATATGTGAACCGTTAAACCGCGGCAGCGCCGCCGACGATTTCCGAGATCTCCTGGGTGATCGCAGCCTGACGCGCCTTGTTGTAGATCAGCTGGAGCTCTTTGATCAAATCACCGGCGTTATCTGTGGCGTTCTTCATGGCGATCATCCGGGCCGCTTGCTCAGCAGCGTTGTTCTCGACCACCGCCTGGTAGACCTGCGACTCCACGTAACGGACCATCAAGCCGTCCAGCAGCTCTTTGGCATCGGGTTCGTAGAGGTAGTCCCAGTGGTGCTTGAGTTCTTGATCCGGGGTTGCCACCAACGGTACCAACTGCTCGACCGTCGGAGTTTGGGTCATGGTATTGACGAACTTGTTCGACACCACGGAGAGGCGATCGATACGGCCATCCAGGTAGGCGTCCAGCATGACTTTGACGGAACCGATCAGATCGTTGATCGACGGTTCTTCGCCCAAGTGGCTGATTGCAGCTACCACGTTGCCGCCAAAGATGCGGAAGAAAGTCGCACCCTTGCTACCGATCACGCACAGGTCGATTTCGACGCCCTGCTCGCGATTGACGTTCATGTCCTTGACCAAGGCCTTGAACAGGTTGGTATTCAAGCCACCGCACAGACCACGGTCACTGCTCACCACGATATAACCGACGCGCTTTACAGGGCGCTCGATCATGAACGGGTGGCGGTATTCCGGGTTGGCGTTGGCCAGATGACCGATCACCTGGCGGATACGCTCCGCGTAAGGACGGCTAGCAGACATGCGCATTTGTGCCCTGCGCATCTTGCTGACCGCCACTTTCTCCATGGCGCTGGTAATCTTTTGCGTGCTTTTGATGCTCGCAATCTTACTGCGAATCTCTTTTGCGCCTGCCATGTATCACCTATCAGGTTAGCAAGCGGGGGCCTGAGCCCCCGCTGCGGCTTACCAGGTCTGGGTGGCCTTGAACTTCTCGATACCGGCTTTGAGGCCTGCGTCGATTTCGTCGTTGAAGTCACCCTTCACGTTGATCTTCGCCATCAGTTCAGCGTGATCACGGTTGAAGAAGGCGATCAGTGCTTGCTCGAAGCTGCCGATCTTGGAGACTTCTACGTCAGTCAGGAAGCCACGCTCAGCGGCGTACAGCGACAGGGCCATGTCCGCGATGGACATCGGCGCGTACTGCTTCTGCTTCATCAGCTCGGTAACGCGCTGACCATGCTCCAGCTGCTTGCGGGTCGCTTCGTCCAGATCGGACGCGAACTGGGCGAATGCAGCCAGTTCACGGTACTGAGCCAGTGCGGTACGAATACCACCGGACAGCTTCTTGATGATCTTGGTCTGAGCGGCACCACCTACGCGGGATACCGAAACACCGGCGTTCACTGCAGGGCGGATGCCCGAGTTGAACATGGCCGATTCCAGGAAGATCTGACCGTCGGTGATCGAGATCACGTTGGTCGGAACGAACGCGGAAACGTCGCCAGCCTGGGTTTCGATGATCGGCAGCGCGGTCAGGGAACCGGTTTTGCCAGTCACAGCACCGTTGGTGAACTTCTCGACGTACTCTTCCGAAACGCGCGATGCACGCTCCAGCAGACGGGAGTGGAGATAGAACACGTCGCCTGGGTATGCTTCGCGGCCCGGTGGACGGCGCAGCAGCAGGGAGATCTGACGGTAGGCAACAGCCTGCTTGGACAGGTCATCGTAAACGATCAGTGCGTCTTCACCGCGGTCACGGAAGAACTCGCCCATGGTGCAACCGGCGTATGGCGCCAGGAATTGCAGTGCGGCGGATTCCGAAGCACTGGCAACCACCACGATGGTGTTGGCCAGGGCGCCGTTTTCTTCCAGCTTGCGAACGATGTTGGCAACGGTGGAACGCTTCTGGCCGACAGCAACATAAACACAGAAAATACCGGAGTCTTTCTGGTTGATGATGGCGTCGATGGCCATGGCGGTCTTGCCGATCTGACGGTCACCGATGATCAGCTCACGCTGGCCACGGCCGACTGGGATCATGGCGTCGACGGATTTGTAGCCAGTCTGTACAGGCTGGTCTACCGACTTACGCCAGATCACGCCTGGAGCAACTTTCTCGACCGCGTCGGTCTCGGTGTTGCCCAGAGGACCTTTGCCGTCGATCGGGTTGCCCAGTGCGTCGACGACGCGACCCAGCAGTTCCTTACCAACCGGAACTTCCAGGATGCGGCCGGTGCACTTGGCGCTCATGCCTTCGGCGAGGGTGTCATAGGCACCCAGGACCACTGCACCCACGGAGTCTTGCTCCAGGTTCAGGGCCATACCGTAGACGCCGCCAGGGAACTCGATCATTTCGCCGTACATGACGTCGGCCAGACCGTGGATCCGCACGATACCGTCGGAAACCGAAACGACGGTACCTTCGTTACGGGCTTGGGAGCTCACATCGAGGTTGTCGATGCGGCCCTTGATGATTTCACTAATTTCGGAAGGATTGAGTTGCTGCATTGCTCTGCTGCCCCTTCAAACTCAAGATTTCAATGCTTCGGCCAGTTTCGCGATTTTGCCGCGAACAGAGCCATCGATTACCAGGTCGCCTGCGCGGATGAGGACGCCGCCGATCAGGCTGGCATCCTCCGACGCGTGCAGGCGAACTTCCTGGCCGAGCCGTGCACTGAGAACCTTGGCGAGTTTGTCTTGCTGTTCTTGGTTCAACGCAAAAGCACTGGTGACTTCCACGTCCACGGATTTTTCCAGCTCGGCCTTGTACAGCTCGAACAGGTCGGCAATTTCCGGCAGGAGCAGGAGACGGCCATTTTCCGCGGCAACATGAATGAAATTCTGTGCCTGTGCATTGAACTTGTCACCGCACACTTCAATAAAAGTGGCGGCCTTTTGTGCGCTCGTCAGTCGCGGGGCCTTGAGCAGGCGCTGCATGGTGTCGTCTTGCGACACAGCAGCAGCCAGGCCGAGCATGGCTGACCAATTGGCCAGTTGCTGATGGGCCTGGGCGTGCTCAAAGGCAGCCTTAGCGTAAGGTCGGGCCAACGTGGTCAGTTCTGCCATGATCGCCCTCGCTTAAATTTCAGCGGCCAGTTTGTTAACCAGCTCCGCATGCGCGTTTTGATCGATTGTGGCGCCAAGGATCTTCGCAGCACCGCCAACAGCCAGGGCACCCACTTGGGCACGCAGGGCGTCTTTGACGCTGTTCAGTTCCTGTTCGATCTCGGCCTGAGCCTGAGCCTTCACACGGTCAGCTTCGACGCGGGCCTGGTCACGGGCTTCCTCGACAAGCTGAGCAGCGCGTTTCTTGGCCTGCTCAATGATTTCAGCTGCCTGTGCTTTAGCTTCACGCAGTTGCTGACCCGCTTTCTCTTGGGCCAGCTCCAGGTCGCGAGCTGCGCGGTTGGCAGCGTCCAAACCATCGGCAATCTTCTTCTGACGCTCTTGCAGAGCAGCGATGACCGGAGGCCATACGTACTTCATGCAGAAAACGACAAAAATCAGGAAAGCAACGGATTGGCCAATCAGGGTTGCATTAATGTTCACGCCAACACCTCGCTCGGTCTTTGTTCATCACAGCCATACCACTCGTGGAAACGAGTGATTAGCCGGCGATTTGACCAACGAACGGGTTTGCGAAGGTGAAGAACAGAGCAATACCAACACCGATCATGGTTACGGCGTCGAGCAGACCGGCGACGATGAACATTTTGACCTGCAGCATCGGGACCATCTCAGGCTGACGAGCAGCGCCTTCGAGGAACTTGCCGCCCAGCAGGCCGAAACCAATGGCGGTGCCCAGTGCGCCCAGACCGATCAGCAGAGCAACAGCGATAGCGGTAAGACCAACTACAGTTTCCATCTTTCCTCCCGACTTTTACGTCGTATTGGTTAGGTTTTTTAGTTTGAAGCGGTAAAACAAATCGTTTGGTACAACTGCCCTTGCGGACTTTTTACAGCCTGCCCCCCAAACGGGCAGGGCAGGCTATCAGACACGCCAGGCGGTCTTAATGGTTATCTTCGTGAGCCATCGACAGGTAGACGATGGTAAGCATCATGAAGATGAAGGCTTGCAGGGTGATGATCAGGATGTGGAACACAGCCCACGCCCATTGCAGCACGATGCCCAGGCCGCTGAGCCAGAGCAGGCCGCTGCCGAACATCACCGCGATCAGGATGAACACCAGCTCGCCGGCATACATGTTGCCGAACAGACGCAGGGCCAGCGAGATCGGCTTGGCGATCAGGGTGACGAATTCCAGCAGGAAGTTCACCGGGATCAGCAGCGCCTGAACGAACAGGTTCTTGCTGCCGAACGGGTGCAGGGTCAGCTCGCCGATGAAGCCGCCGATGCCCTTGACCTTGATGCTGTAGAAAATGATCAGTGCGAACACGCTCAGGGCCATGCCCAGGGTCGCGTTCGGGTCGGTGGTCGGCACAGCGCGGAACGCAATGTGCGGATCACCCGAGATCTTGGCAGCCAGCACCGGGATCCAGTCGACCGGGATCAAGTCGATGGCGTTCATCAGGAACACCCAGACGAAGATGGTCAGCGCCAGCGGTGCGATCACCGGGCTACGGCCGTGGAAGGAGTCCTTCACGCTGCCGTGCACGAAGTCGACCATCACCTCGACGAAGTTCTGCAGACCGCCAGGTTGGCCGGAAGTGGCCTTCTTGGCTGCCATGCGGAAGATGAAGAGGAAGATCAGACCCAACGCAACGGACCAACCCAGGGTGTCCAGGTGGAATGCCCAGAAGCCCATAGCCTTGGCTTCAGCAGCCGAATGGGCCAAGCCCCAGCTGCCGTCTGGTAGTTGACCGTAGGTCAGGTTCTGCAAGTGGTGCTGGATATAGCCCGAAGCGGTTTCTGCTGCCATGGTTGCCTCAAACGCCCTTAGGTCTCGAAAGTCTTTTATTCATTAGCAGGGGCGCGAACCAGCTGACCAGTTGGGTCAGCACGAAGACGCCGAAGACTGCTAGCGGCGCCAATGGCTTCACTCCTGCGAAGGTCAGTGCAAACAACACTGCCGTCAAAATCAATTTGCCTGCCTCGCCCGCGTAAAACGACTTGACGATGGCCTGCGCTGCCCGAGCGCCGCTGAAGCGAAACGCCTTCCAGGCAAAATACACATTGGGCAACCAGGCAATCAGCCCTCCACAGAGGCCTGAATATCCACTGACTGCTCCTTTCCACTGCCACAACAGCAAAGTTGCCAGCAGGACGACGACAAATTGCGCCAGCAGGACCGGAAAAACAGCCCAGCGATGGAAAGGCAACCGGTTTGGCGTGCGGATTTCCATCACATCTACTCCTGGAAAGTCGACCATCAAGTCAGCAACGACTTGGCATAATTTGTGCCGACAAAATGCGCGCAGAGTATAGGGGTGGATTAACCCCTATTCAACTCTTGGGTAGTGATTTCCGACTGCGCGCTACAACGGGAATTGTTTCAGCGGATGTGAGCGAGGACACCTTGCAACTCGTCGAGCGAGTTGTAACGAATCACCAACTGGCCTTTGCCCTTGTTTCCGTGGCGGATCTGCACCGCCGAGCCCAAGCGCTCTGCGAGACGCTGTTCAAGGCGAGCGATATCCGGATCAGGTTTGCTCGGTTCGACCGGATCAGGTTTGTCGCTCAGCCACTGGCGTACCAGTGCCTCGGTTTGGCGCACGGTGAGTCCACGTGCGACAACATGACGCGCCCCTTCTTCCTGGCGATCTTCGCCCAGGCCGAGCAAAGCGCGGGCGTGGCCCATCTCCAGGTCACCATGGGCGAGCATGGTCTTGATCGCTTCCGGCAGCGAGATCAGGCGCAGCAGGTTGGCCACGGTCACCCGTGACTTGCCCACGGCGTCGGCGACCTGCTGCTGGGTCAGCTCGAACTCCTGCTGCAGGCGCTGCAGGGCAATCGCCTCTTCCAGCGGGTTGAGGTCTTCACGCTGGATGTTCTCGATCAGCGCCATGGCAATGGCGGCATCGTCGGGCACATCGCGGACCATCGACGGGATGGTGTCGAGCCCGGCCAGCTGGGTGGCGCGCCAGCGGCGCTCACCGGCGATGATCTCGAAGCGGTTGTCGCCGATCGGACGGACCACGATCGGTTGCATGACGCCCTGGCTACGAATCGAGGCGGCCAGCTCTTCCAGCGCCTCCGGGTCCATGTCACGGCGCGGCTGGTACTTGCCACGCTGGATCAGTTCGACCGGCAGGTGTTGCAGTTCTTTCTGGTCGACCTTGACAGCCTGCTCTTCGAGCGAGCTGACGGTAGGACCACTGAGCAGTGCATCCAACCCACGTCCGAGACCCCGTTTCTTAACGGCCATACGGATTCCTTAAGTTGTTTGTGCAGTGCGTGATTGACGGCGTTGGCGGCGCACCAGTTCCCCGGCCAGGGCCAGGTAGGCGAGAGCGCCCCGCGATTGCTTGTCGTAGGCCAGCGCCGGCATGCCGAAGCTTGGCGCCTCGGCCAGGCGAATGTTGCGCGGGATCACCGTGTCGTACAGCTGCTCGCCGAAGTGTTCCTTGAGCTGCGCCGAAACGTCGTTGTTCAGGCTCAGGCGCGGGTCGAACATGGTCCGCAGCAGGCCTTCGATCTTCAGCTCAGGGTTCAGCCGGGCGGCGATGCGCTTGATGTTATCCACAAGGTCGCTGAGACCTTCGAGTGCGTAGTACTCGCACTGCATCGGGATGATCACGCCATCGGAGGCGACCAGCGCGTTGAGCGTCAGCATCGACAGCGACGGTGGGCAGTCGATGAGGATGTAGTCGTAGCTCTCGCGGATCGGTGCCAGCGCGTTGCGCAGACGGCTTTCCTTGACCTGCATTTCCAGCAGGACCACCTCGGCGGCGGTCAGGTCGCGGTTGGCCGGCAGGAGCTGGAAGCCACCGTGCTCGGAAAAGCGCATCGCCTGGGCCAGGTCGCATTCCCCGATCAACAGGTCGTAGACCGAGTGCTCGAGCTCGTGCTTGTCCACCCCGCTGCCCATGGTCGCGTTGCCCTGCGGATCGAGGTCGATCAGCAGCACACGACGCTTGGTCGCAGCCAGCGATGCGGCGAGATTGATACAGGTGGTGGTCTTACCCACACCCCCTTTCTGGTTCGCGATTGCGAATACCTTAGCCATTGTTGCGTGCGTTCCCAGTCATGCCTTGCGGCGCAGTATCAGCAGATGGCGTTGGCCCTGGCAACCCGGAACGGTCAGGGCCTGCTCGCTTTCCACTGTGAAGTCTGCGGGCAATGCTACCAGTTCATCGGCAGGATGCAGCCCTTTCATTGCAAGCCACTGCGTCCGCGTGTCGCCCAGATGGCGGGTCCAGCCTGTGAAGTTCTCCATGCTGCTGAACGCCCGCGAGATGATCCCGCTGAACGGCTGCGCAGGTTGGTACTCTTCGACCCGGCTGTGGATAACCTCGAGGTTGTCCAGTTTCAGCTCCATCTTCACCTGGGTGAGGAAGCGAGTCTTCTTGCCATTGCTGTCCAGCAGCGTCACCTGCTTGTGCGGGTGCAGGATAGCCAAAGGAATGCCCGGCATGCCACCGCCGCTGCCGACATCCAGCCAGCTGTGCAGGTCGCTGTGGATAAACGGCATGACGCTGAGGCTGTCGAGCAGGTGACGCGAAACCATTTCGTCGGGGTCGCGCACCGCGGTCAGGTTGTAGGCCTTGTTCCATTTGATCAACAGGGCCAGGTAGCCCAGCAGCTGCTCGTGCTGCTGCGGGCTGAGCTCGACACCGAGCTGGCGCGCGCCTGTGGACAACTCTTCTGCGTGTTGCGGGGTGACCAGGGAACTCAAGCGCTTTGCTCCAATTCGCGGCCTGCGCCGCGTTTTTTCAGATGAATCAGCAACAGGGAAATCGCCGCCGGGGTCACGCCGGGGATGCGCGACGCCTGGCCGAGGGTCTGCGGACGGGTCTGGCCGAGCTTGCCCTGGATCTCCTTGGACAGGCCGGAAATCGTCGTGTAGTCGATATCCACAGGCAGGGCGGTGTCTTCGCTGGCGCGCAGGCGGGCGATCTCGTCCTGCTGGCGGTCGATGTAACCGGCGTACTTGGTCTTGATCTCGACCTGTTCGGCGACCTGCGGGTCGAGGATCTCGCCCCCGGTGGCCTCGATCAGGCCGACATAGTCGATTTCTGGCCGCGCCAGCAGGTTGAGCAGGCTGTACTCGTGGCTCAGCGGCGTGCCGAACTTATCCACAACGGCTTGGCCTTGCGGGGTGTTCGGGCGGACCCAGGTCGACTTCAGGCGCTGCTCTTCGCGCTCGATGCCTTCGCGCTTGGCACAGAACGCCGCCCAGCGCTGGTCATCGATCAGACCCAGCTCGCGGCCCTTCTCGGTCAGGCGCAGGTCGGCGTTGTCTTCACGCAGGATCAGGCGGTACTCGGCACGCGAGGTGAACATCCGGTACGGCTCCTGGGTACCCAGGGTAATCAGGTCGTCGACCAGCACGCCGAGGTACGCCTCGTCGCGGCGCGGGCACCAGCTGTCGCGGCCCTGGGCACGCAGTGCGGCGTTGGTCCCGGCCAGCAGGCCTTGCGCACCGGCCTCTTCGTAACCGGTGGTGCCGTTGATCTGGCCCGCGAAGAACAGCCCGCCGATGACTTTGGTCTCGAGGCTGTACTTGAGATCGCGCGGGTCGAAGTAGTCGTACTCGATGGCGTAACCGGGACGCACGATGTGGGCGTTTTCCATGCCACGGATCGACCGCACCAACTCCAGCTGCACGTCGAACGGCAGCGAAGTTGAAATACCGTTGGGGTACAGCTCATGGGTGTTCAGGCCCTCGGGCTCGATGAACACCTGGTGGCTCTGCTTGTCGGCGAAGCGGTGGATCTTGTCTTCGATCGACGGGCAATAGCGCGGGCCGACCCCTTCGATGACCCCGGAGTACATCGGCGAACGGTCGAGGTTCGAGGCAATGATCTCGTGGGTGCGGGCGTTGGTGTGGGTAATCCAGCAGCTGACCTGGCGCGGGTGCATCTGCGCGTTGCCCATGAACGACATCACCGGGATCGGCGTGTCGCCTGGCTGTTCGGTCATCACCGAGAAGTCCACCGAGCGCCCATCGATACGCGGCGGGGTGCCGGTTTTCAGGCGGCCGACGCGCAGCGGCAGTTCACGCATGCGGTGCGCCAGGGCGATCGCGGGCGGATCGCCGGCGCGGCCGCCGGTGTAGTTCTGCATCCCGATGTGGATAAGTCCGGCAAGGAAGGTGCCGGTGGTCAGTACCACCGAATCGGCCATGAACCGCAGACCCATCTGCGTGACCACGCCCTTGACCTGGTCCTGCTCGACGATCAGGTCATCGCAGGACTGCTGGAATATCCACAGGTTCGGCTGGTTTTCCAGGATTTCGCGGACCACTGCCTTGTAGATGGCGCGGTCAGCCTGCGCACGGGTTGCACGTACGGCCGGGCCCTTGCGGTTGTTCAACACGCGGAACTGGATGCCGCTCTTGTCGGTGGCCAGCGCCATGACGCCGCCGAGCGCATCGATCTCTTTGACCAGATGGCTCTTGCCGATGCCACCGATCGCCGGGTTGCAGCTCATGTGACCGAGGGTTTCCACGTTGTGGGTCAGCAGCAGGGTTTTCACACCCATGCGTGCAGACGCAAGCGCAGCCTCGGTACCGGCATGGCCGCCGCCGATGACGATCACTTCAAAACGGGAAGGGAAATCCACCACGCACCTCGTGCCTGTTTTGCAAATAGAGAAGTTAAGCGGACAAGTATGAGACTTCCTGCCTTCTAAAGAAACCTTCTGAGCAAATTTTGACCAGGCTGTGGATGAACGGGATAACAGAAATTAAAGAGGAAGAAATTAAAGAAGCTTTGTTTTTATGTTTATTCTTACACAGGCACTTTTCTGTGGATAGAACGCTACAGGCTATGATCCATGGTATGTACAGAGAAATTAAACCCTGTGTTCTAGTGCCTCTGAGGGCTCTGGATAACGCCCTTTAGACTGTGGATAGAACGCCTACTTATCAACAGGCGGGTTTATCCTCAGCTCAGGAGGCCAGTTATCAACCGAGCTGATGGTGAGTTTTCCACAGGGCTTATCCGCGCGAAAAACCGCCTGTTGAGCAAATCAGCGGCGCATCGAGGCAGGATTTTTTTTCAAGGAGGGGGAAAACGAGGGGGCAAAATCGAACATTGCGTCCGATCGAGGCGCGGCCCAGAACCTCGTAAGCAGAGTCGGGTCCCCTGAAGAGACCCGCCAAGCGGTCACCTGTGGATCAAATTCTCAGCGTCCGCAGGCTCAAAGGTGAGTGCAAGAGGGCCGTCAAAGGCCCTGTGGATCACTTGCCGATGCAGAAGCTCGAGAAGATCCGCCCCAGCAGGTCATCCGAGCTGAACGCCCCGGTGATTTCGCCCAGGGCCTGTTGAGCCTGGCGCAAGTCTTCTGCGAGGAGCTCACCCGCGCCCGCCAAGGTCAGCTGGGCACGCCCGTGCTCAAGATGGCTACTGGCGATGTTCAGGGCTTCGAGATGGCGCCGGCGGGCGCTGAAGCTGCTCTCTGAGGTCTGTTCATAGCCCATGCAGGCCTTGAGGTGGTCGCGCAGCAACTCGAGCCCCAGGTCATCGCCCTTGGCGCTCAGGGTCAGGGTCACGTGGCCATCCTCGCACTGCTCCACCGCCACCGCTTCACCGCTGAGGTCGGCCTTGTTACGGATCAAGGTGACCTTGGCCGGGTCCGGGCGCTGG
This sequence comes from Pseudomonas reidholzensis, assembly GCF_900536025.1. Taxonomy (GTDB): domain Bacteria; phylum Pseudomonadota; class Gammaproteobacteria; order Pseudomonadales; family Pseudomonadaceae; genus Aquipseudomonas; species Aquipseudomonas reidholzensis. Next base: position 122,434 of record NZ_UNOZ01000002.1, on the reverse strand, counting down.
TCGAGGAATTCTGGCCACAGGGCGAACGGGTCGCTGGCCTCGGGCGCGGTACTGTCCACGACCAGGAGCACCCGGTCAGCCTCGCTGATGGCCTTCAGGGCGCGTTCCACGCCGATCTTTTCCACTTGGTCGTCGGTGTCGCGCAGGCCTGCGGTGTCGACCACGTGCAGCGGCATGCCATCGATGTGGATATGTTCGCGGAGGATATCCCGGGTGGTGCCGGCGATGTCGGTGACAATCGCGGCCTCGCGGCCGGCCAGGCGGTTGAGCAGGCTCGACTTGCCGGCATTCGGTCGACCGGCGATCACCACGTTCATGCCGTCCCGCAGCAAGGCGCCCTGCCCGGCTTCCTTCTGCACTGTGGACAACTCGCCGCGCACGGCATCGAGCATCGACAAGACATGGCCATCGGCAAGGAAGTCGATTTCTTCTTCGGGGAAGTCGATGGCTGCCTCGACGTAGATGCGCAGCGCGATCAGCGCCTCGGTCAGGCTGTGCACACGCTTGGAAAACTCACCCTGCAGCGAGCGCAAGGCGTTGCGCGCGGCCTGGGTCGAGCTGGCTTCGATAAGGTCAGCGATCGCTTCGGCCTGGGCCAGGTCGAGCTTGTCGTTGAGGAACGCGCGCTCGCTGAACTCGCCCGGCCGAGCCAGGCGACAGCCCAGCTGCAGGCAGCGCTGCAGGAGCATGTCCATCACCACCGGGCCGCCATGGCCCTGCAGCTCGAGCACGTCTTCGCCAGTAAACGAGTTGGGCCCCGGGAAGAACAGCACGATCCCCTCATCGAGGACCAGGCCGTCCTGGTCGCGGAATGGCCCGTAGTGAGCATGCCGTGGGGTCAGGTTGCGGCCGGTGATGGCCTGCCCGGCCTGGCTCGCCAACGGGCCGGACAGTCTGACGATACCGACCCCACCGCGGCCTTGGGCGGTGGCAATGGCGGCGATGGTTTCACGCACAGTGTTCATGCTGGCAAGCCTCTACGACGAAATTCAAAAGGACAGATAGCAAAAACGCCCCACTAGGGGGCGTTTTTATTCACAGGCTAGCTTAGCAGCCCGTCACGCAGCAGCCTTCTTGGCCGCGGCTTCGATACTGCGAGTGATGTACCACTGCTGCGAGATCGACAGGCAGTTGTTCACAACCCAGTACAGCACCAGGCCAGCCGGGAACCACAGGAAGAAGAAGGTGAAGATGATCGGCATCATTTTCATCACCTTGGCCTGCATCGGATCCGGCGGGGTCGGGTTCAGACGCTGCTGGATGAACATGGTCGCGCCCATGATGATCGGCAGGATGAAGAACGGATCCTTGATCGACAGGTCGGTGATCCACAGCATCCAGGGGGTCTGGCGCATCTCGACGCTTTCCAGCAGTACCCAGTACAGGGCCAGGAACACCGGCATCTGGACCAGGATCGGCAGGCAGCCGCCCAGCGGGTTGATCTTCTCTTTCTTGTACAGCTCCATCATCGCCTGGGACATCTTCTGGCGATCGTCACCGAAGCGTTCCTTCAGCGCGGCCAGTTTCGGCGATACGGCACGCATGCGCGCCATCGAACGGTAGCTGGCAGCCGACAGCGGGAAGAACAGGCCCTTGATGAGCATGGTCAGGACGATGATCGACCAACCCCAGTTGCCCAGCAGGCTGTGGATATGTTGCAGCAGCCAGAAGATCGGCTGGGCAATGAACCACAGGAAGCCGTAGTCGACGGTCAGTTCCAGGCCTGGGGACAACTCCTTGAGCTTGGACTGGATCTTCGGACCGGCATACAGCATGGCGCCGGTTTCGACTTTACCGCCGGCAGGCACGCTGAGCGCCGGGCCGGTGTAGCCGATGATGTAGTTGCCTTGGCTGTCCTTGCGGGTCTGCAGGACGTTGTTGTCCGACTTGGCCGGGATCCAGGCAGTCACGAAGTAGTGCTGCAGCCAGGCGACCCAACCACCCGAAACGGTTTCTTTCAGGCTGCCTTTGTCGATGTCTTTCATCGACACTTTCTTGTACGGCTCGGACGGCGTCCACAGGGCGGCGCCCAGGTAGGTCGCGGTACCGGTGGCCGTGCTCGACGACGGATCGGAGCTGGCGTCACGCTTGAGCTGGGCGAACATGTTGCCCGACCAGGCCTGGTCGCTCTGGTTGTCGATCAGGTAGCTGACGTTGAGGTCGTACTCACCGCGCTTGAAGCTGAAGCGCTTGATGTAGTTGACGCCGTTCTCGCTGAACTTCAGGTCGACGACCAGCTGCTCCTGGCCATCGGCCAGTTGGAAGCTCTTCTGCTCGGCGGCGTACAGCGGACGACCCGACGAACGGGCATCCGGGCCGTTGGCGCCGGTCAGGCCGCTCTGGGCCAGGTAGGTACGCTCGTTGCCATTGTCGAACAGCTGGAACGGGATGTCCGGATGGTCTTGGCGACGTGGGTACTCAGGCAACGACAACTGGACGATGTCACCACCCACCGGGTCGATAGCCAGTTCAAGGACGTCGGTCTTGACCCGGATCAGGTCCTTGCTGACAGCGACCGGAGCCAGTTCGGCTGGGCTGGCATCAGCATTGGCGCTCGGCACATCGGCGCTGGCGCCGGAATTGCCAGCGGCCGGCACGGTATCCGGCAGGGCCGGGTTAGCGTTGCTGGCAGCAGCATGCTGAGTCGGCAGAGCAGCCTGACCGTAATCCTGGTTCCATTTGAGGACCAGAACGTAGGCCACGATTGCCAGGGCGACGATCAGGATCGTGCGTTTAATATCCATGATTACTCGGCTATCGAAGAAGTTCGGGAGGAGGGAGCGGGTGGGACGGGATCGAAACCGCCGTCGTTCCACGGATGACAACGCCCCAGGCGACGAACGGCTAGCCACCCACCACGCCAGAGGCCATGGTTTTCAATGGCTTCGTAGGCGTAACAGGAGCAGCTGGGGTAGAAACGACAGTGACTGGCCATCAGGGGGCTAATGGCGTAACGGTAAAACTGGATCGGAACGAGGGCCAGTTTACGCATCGTGACTGTCTACCCCTGCAGAGTCGGCAGGTACCGCTGGAGAGGGCCGACTACGAGCGAGGCGCTTCCAGAGCTTGCCAAAATGTTGGTGCAATTCTGGGTTTTCTATCTCGCCCAAGCCCTTGCGCGCGACGATCACGATGTCCAGGCCAGCAATCATCTGCTGGTTCAGGCGAAAGGAATCGCGCATCAAGCGTTTGAGCCGATTTCGCTGAACGGCGAGCTTGACGCTCTTCTTGCCGATCACCAAGCCGAGGCGCGGGTGATCGAGGCCGTTCTCGCGGGCAAGGATAAGCAGGCTTTTACCTGGAACCTTGCCGGTAGGCGAGTCGAAGACCGCTTTGAAATGCCGGGGTGTAAGCAGTCGCTTTTCCCGACTGAAGTCCTGACTCACCACCTGTGCCGAAAAATCAAACGGCCAGACGCTTACGGCCTTTGGCACGACGACGCGACAGAACAGCGCGGCCGTTCTTGGTGGCCATACGGGCACGGAAGCCGTGGGTGCGCGCGCGCTTGATGGTGCTTGGTTGGAAAGTACGTTTCATGGCGTGTTACCTGGGTTCGTCGACTACGGGCCGGAATGGCCCCCGTTTTAAGAGATCGGCGATTCTAGAGAAAGCAAGCCAATAGGTCAATTTCCAACCAGCGTTTCCTTATGGATGGCATCACGTCCTGCTGACTTCTAGAGGAAGGAATCGGGCGCGTGATCGACAGGCTTGAGCGGATCGCGAGATGTGGACAATATGAAAAAATAAAAGAGGCATATAAAAAGCTTTTCTGAATAACTTATAGATCTTATACAAGCCATTTTCTGTGGATAACATCCTGTAGCCCTTTAACCATGGACTGTACAGAGATCAGAAAGGTTGTCCACAAGGCGTGCTGCGCCTGTGCTGCGCATGGTCGAAACCTGTGGATGGAACACGTCTTTATCCACAGGCTAGTTATCAACAGGCTTTAACCCAGGGTTGTGCATAGCCCTTATGGGCGGTTATCCACAGGGCTTATCCACCGCCCTTGGATGGCTTTTTGGGCAGTATTTGGCAGCTTTGTCATGGTTCAAGTCGTTGTCTCATGTGGATAAGTAGCCGCCGCCCCGGTACAATGGCGGTTTGCTTTTGCCTCATCCGGCTTTCAACTCAGGGGATATCCGTGTCAGTGGAACTTTGGCAGCAGTGCGTGGAGCTTCTGCGCGACGAACTGCCTGCCCAGCAATTCAACACCTGGATCCGTCCGCTACAGGTCGAAGCTGAAGGCGACGAGTTGCGCGTGTATGCGCCCAACCGTTTCGTTCTTGATTGGGTCAATGAGAAATACCTGGGTCGTCTGCTCGAACTGCTGGGTGAGAACGGCAGCGGCATCGCGCCAGCCCTTTCCTTGTTAATAGGCAGCCGCCGCAGCTCAGCGCCGCGCGCCGCGCCCAACGCACCGGTCAGTGCCGCCATGGCCCAGGCTCAGGCCCAGCAGCCGGCTGCGGTCGCCGCGCACAGCGAGCGGGCCGTGGCCCCAGCAGCCGAGCCGGTGCTGGTCAACGAGGTGGAAGAGCCGACTTCGCGGCACACCTTCGACTCCATGGGCGATACGCCGGTGGCGCCGAGCGCCCCGGGGCGTACCGAGCAACGTACCGTGCAGGTCGAAGGTGCGCTCAAGCACACCAGCTACCTGAACCGCACCTTTACCTTCGACACCTTTGTCGAAGGCAAGTCGAACCAGTTGGCCCGTGCGGCCGCCTGGCAGGTCGCGGACAACCCCAAGCATGGCTACAACCCACTATTCCTGTATGGCGGCGTGGGCCTGGGCAAGACTCACCTGATGCACGCTGTGGGTAACCACCTGCTGAAGAAGAACCCCAATGCCAAGGTGGTGTACCTGCACTCCGAGCGCTTCGTGGCCGACATGGTCAAGGCGCTGCAGCTGAACGCGATCAACGAATTCAAGCGTTTCTACCGTTCGGTCGACGCGCTGCTGATCGATGACATCCAGTTCTTTGCGCGCAAGGAGCGTTCCCAGGAAGAGTTTTTCCACACCTTCAACGCCTTGCTCGAGGGCGGTCAGCAGGTGATTCTCACCAGCGACCGCTACCCGAAAGAGATCGAAGGCCTGGAAGAGCGCCTGAAGTCGCGCTTCGGCTGGGGCCTGACGGTTGCCGTCGAGCCGCCCGAGCTGGAAACCCGTGTGGCGATCCTGATGAAAAAGGCCGACCAGGCCAAGGTTGAGCTGCCGCACGATGCGGCGTTCTTCATCGCCCAGCGCATCCGCTCCAACGTGCGTGAGCTTGAAGGCGCGCTCAAGCGCGTCATCGCTCACTCGCACTTCATGGGCCGCGACATCACCATCGAGCTGATCCGTGAGTCGCTGAAGGACCTGCTGGCGCTGCAAGACAAGCTGGTGAGTGTGGATAACATCCAGCGCACCGTGGCCGAGTACTACAAGATCAAGATCTCCGACTTGCTCTCCAAGCGGCGTTCGCGCTCGGTAGCGCGACCGCGTCAGGTGGCCATGGCGTTGTCCAAGGAGCTGACCAACCACAGCTTGCCGGAAATCGGCGACATGTTTGGCGGCCGCGACCACACCACCGTGCTGCACGCCTGCCGCAAGATCAATGAACTGAAGGAATCCGACGCGGACATCCGCGAGGACTACAAGAACCTGCTGCGCACGCTGACGACCTGATGGGCGTCGGCGCAGCTATTTGAAGGCAAGGGACTAGACCATGCATTTCACCATTCAACGCGAAGCCCTGTTGAAACCCCTGCAACTGGTCGCAGGTGTCGTCGAGCGTCGCCAGACCTTGCCGGTCCTGTCCAACGTCCTGCTGGTCGTACAAGGCCAGCAGCTGTCGTTGACCGGTACCGACCTGGAAGTCGAACTGGTTGGCCGTGTGCAGCTTGAAGAACCGGCCGAGCCGGGCGAGATCACTGTCCCGGCGCGCAAGCTGATGGACATCTGCAAAAGCCTGCCGAGCGACGTGCTGATCGACATCAAGGTCGACGAGCAGAAGTTGCTGGTCAAGGCTGGTCGCAGCCGTTTCACCCTGTCGACCCTGCCTGCCAACGACTTCCCGACCGTGGAAGAAGGCCCAGGCTCGCTGACCTGCAACCTGGAGCAGAGCAAGCTGCGTCGCTTGATCGAGCGCACCAGCTTCGCCATGGCCCAGCAGGACGTTCGCTACTACCTCAACGGCATGCTGCTGGAAGTCTCTACCGACACGCTGCGCGCCGTTGCCACCGACGGCCACCGCTTGGCCCTGTGCTCGATGCAGGCCGCGATCGGCCAGGCTGAGCGCCACCAGGTGATCGTGCCGCGCAAAGGTATCCTTGAGCTGGCGCGCCTGCTCACCGATCCGGAAGGCATGGTCAGCATCGTCCTCGGTCAGCACCACATCCGCGCCACCACCGGCGAGTTCACCTTCACCTCGAAGCTGGTCGATGGCAAGTTCCCCGACTACGAGCGCGTGCTGCCCAAGGGTGGCGACAAGCTGGTGATCGGTGATCGTCAGGCGCTGCGTGAGGCGTTCAGCCGTACTGCGATCCTGTCGAACGAGAAGTACCGCGGTATCCGTCTGCAACTCGCGGCTGGCCAACTGAAGATCCAGGCCAACAACCCGGAGCAGGAAGAAGCGGAAGAAGAGATCAGCGTCGACTACAACGGCAACTCACTGGAGATCGGCTTCAACGTGAGTTACCTGCTGGACGTGCTGGGTGTAATGACTACGGAGCAGGTTCGTCTGATTCTGTCCGACTCCAACAGCAGTGCCCTGCTGCAGGAAGCCGGCAACGATGACTCCTCCTACGTTGTCATGCCGATGCGTCTGTAATCTGTAGCAGCGCTAATGTCCCTTAGACGTATCATGGTCACTGCGGTGCGCAACCTGCACCCAGTGACCCTCTCCCCCTCCCCCCGCATCAACATCCTTTATGGCGACAACGGCAGCGGCAAGACCAGCGTGCTGGAAGCCGTCTACCTGTTGGGCCTGGCCCGCTCCTTCCGCAGCACTCGGTTGAACCCGGTTATCCAATACGAGCAGACCACCTGCACGGTGTTTGGCGAGGTTCAGTTGGCGGAAGGTGGCAGCAGTAACCTGGGTGTCTCACGGGAACGCCAGGGGGAATTCACCATCCGCATCGACGGCCAGAACGCGCGCAGCGCTGCGCAATTGGCTGAATTGCTGCCCCTGCAATTGATCAATCCGGACAGCTTCCGGCTGTTGGAAGGCGCGCCGAAAATTCGTCGACAGTTCCTCGATTGGGGAGTGTTCCACGTGGAACCTCGGTTCATGGCGGCCTGGCAACGTCTGCAGAAGGCGCTGCGGCAGCGGAACTCATGGTTGCGGCATGGTACACTTGACCCAGCTTCGCAAGCCGCCTGGGACCGGGAATTATGCCTGGCCAGCGCGGAGATAGATGAATACCGTCGCAACTACATCAAGGCCTTGAAGCCCGTCTTCGAGCGAACCCTGAGCGAACTGGTCGAGCTGGACGGATTGACCTTGAGCTACTATCGCGGCTGGGACAAGGACCGGGAACTCAACGAAGTACTCGCCTCTTCTCTTCATCGTGATCAGCAGATGGGCCACACCCAGGCCGGTCCGCAGCGTGCCGATTTACGCCTTCGTATTGGGGTAAACAACGCAGCGGATATCTTGTCCCGTGGGCAGCAGAAACTTGTGGTCTGCGCGCTGCGCATCGCCCAAGGGCACCTGGTCAGCCAGGCTCGCCGCGGTCTCTGTATCTATCTTGTGGATGACTTGCCGTCTGAGTTGGACGAGCAGCACCGCCGCGCACTTTGCCGCTTGCTAGAAGAACTACGCTGCCAGGTGTTTATCACCTGTGTAGATCACGAATTACTGAGGGAAGGCTGGCAGACGGAAACGCCAGTTGCTTTGTTCCACGTGGAACAGGGCCGTATCACCCAGACCCACGACCATCGGGAGTGAAGGCATGAGCGAAAATCAAACGTACGACTCCTCCAGCATTAAAGTGTTGAAAGGGCTGGATGCCGTGCGCAAACGTCCCGGCATGTACATTGGCGACACCGATGATGGTAGCGGCCTGCACCACATGGTCTTCGAGGTGGTCGACAACTCGATCGACGAAGCCCTCGCCGGTCACTGCGATGACATCACCGTCATCATCCACCCTGATGAATCCATCAGTGTCCGCGACAACGGTCGCGGCATCCCGGTCGACGTGCACAAAGAAGAAGGTGTATCGGCGGCCGAGGTCATCATGACCGTCCTGCACGCAGGCGGTAAGTTCGATGACAACTCCTACAAGGTTTCTGGCGGTCTGCACGGTGTTGGTGTTTCCGTAGTAAACGCCTTGTCCGAGCAACTGATTCTGACTGTTCGCCGTAGTGGCAAAGTCTGGGAACAGACCTACGTGCATGGCGTGCCACAGGCGCCGATGGCGGTTGTCGGCGAAAGCGAAAGCACCGGTACCCACATCCACTTCAAGCCTTCGGCTGAAACCTTCAAGAACATCCACTTCAGCTGGGACATCCTGGCCAAGCGGATTCGTGAACTGTCCTTCCTCAACTCCGGCGTCGGCATCCTGCTCAAGGACGAACGCAGCGGCAAAGAGGAGTTCTTCAAGTACGAAGGTGGCCTGCGCGCGTTCGTTGAATACCTGAACACCAACAAGACCCCGGTCAATCAGGTGTTCCATTTCAACATCCAGCGTGAAGACGGTGTCGGTGTCGAAGTCGCCCTGCAGTGGAACGACAGCTTCAACGAAAACCTGCTGTGCTTCACCAACAACATTCCGCAGCGCGACGGTGGTACTCACCTGGTCGGCTTCCGTTCTTCGCTGACCCGCAGCCTCAACGCTTACATCGAGCAAGAAGGCCTGGCCAAGAAGAACAAGGTGGCGACCACCGGCGACGACGCCCGTGAAGGCCTGACCGCGATCATCTCGGTCAAGGTACCGGATCCCAAGTTCAGCTCGCAGACCAAGGACAAGCTGGTTTCCTCGGAGGTGAAGACCGCCGTGGAGCAGGAGATGAACAAGTACTTCTCCGACTTCCTGCTGGAAAACCCCAACGAAGCCAAAGCGGTGGTCGGCAAGATGATCGACGCCGCGCGTGCCCGCGAAGCGGCGCGTAAGGCCCGTGAGATGACCCGCCGTAAAGGTGCGTTGGACATCGCCGGCCTGCCGGGCAAGTTGGCCGACTGCCAAGAGAAGGACCCTGCCCTCTCCGAACTGTACCTGGTGGAGGGTGACTCTGCAGGCGGCTCGGCCAAGCAAGGCCGTAACCGTCGTACCCAGGCCATCCTGCCGCTCAAGGGCAAGATCCTCAACGTCGAGAAAGCACGCTTCGACAAGATGATCTCGTCCCAGGAAGTCGGCACGCTGATCACCGCGCTGGGCTGTGGCATCGGCCGCGATGAGTACAACATCGCCAAGCTGCGTTATCACAACATCATCATCATGACCGATGCTGACGTCGACGGTTCGCACATCCGTACCCTGTTGCTGACCTTCTTCTTCCGTCAGCTGCCGGAGCTGGTCGAGCGTGGCTACATCTATATCGCCCAGCCACCGCTGTACAAGGTCAAGCGAGGCAAGCAAGAGCAGTACATCAAAGACGACGACGCCATGGAAGAATACATGACGCAGTCGGCCCTCGATGATGCCAGCCTGCACCTGGACGAGGCGGCGCCAGCGGTATCGGGCGTTCAGCTGGAAAGCCTGGTGAACGAGTTCCGCGGTGTAATGAAAACCCTCAAGCGTCTGTCGCGCCTGTACCCGCTGGAGCTGACCGAGCACTTCATCTACATGGATGAAATCACCCTCGAGCAGCTGGGTGACCACGCGCACATGCAAGCCTGGCTGGGCAAGTTCCAGCAGCGTCTGACCAGCAACCAGAAGTCTGGCCTGGCTTACACTGCCAGCCTGCGTGAAGACAAAGAGCGCAACGTCTGGCTGCCAGAAGTGGAAATCACCTCGCACGGCCTGGCCAGCTACATCACCTTCAACCGTGACTTCTTCGGCAGCAACGACTACCGCACGGTGGTCAACCTGGGCGCCAAGCTCAGCTCGCTGTTCGGTGAAGGTGCCTACGTGCAACGCGGCGAGCGTCGCAAGGCGGTCACCGAGTTCAAGGAAGCCCTCGACTGGTTGATGAACGAGACGGCCAAGCGTCACACCATCCAGCGCTACAAAGGTCTGGGTGAGATGAACCCGGAGCAGCTGTGGGAAACCACCATGGACCCAACCGTGCGCCGCATGCTCAAGGTCACCATCGAAGACGCGATTGCCGCTGACCAGATCTTCAACACCCTGATGGGCGACGCGGTGGAACCACGCCGCGAGTTCATCGAAAGCAACGCCTTGTCGGTGTCCAACCTGGACTTCTGACCTGCGCGTCGCTGCTTTGACAGGGGCCTGTTAGCCCTGTCGAAGCCAGCTCCTGAAAAAGCCCGATTGCCTATTTGGCGTCGGGCTTTTTCATTTCAGCCGCTGCAGCTGCAACCGTTCCCTCTCCCTGCCCTCCCACCCCCCCGATAGATTGGGGCTTCTTCTGAGGCAGGTGCCTCGGATATCCAGAGAGGGATCAAGAATGGACCGCACATGTTGATTCACGCTCACCGACTCCGAATCAAGCCGGCTAGCCACTGAGCTGGGCAGAATCAGCTATGACCCACAAGGCGGTCAGATCTATATCACTGACCTGCGCATCATGGCGGCGGCGGTTTTGCCCCGGCGCATCGTCGACGCATTGGCACTGCAGCGTGCCTCTCTAGCGCCACGTCCGTACTTGGTGTTCGAAAACCTACCGGTCGACGAACACGTGTTCACGACCCCAGACCCACAGGTATACACACCCTCGTGCAAGAGCGGCGGCGTCAGCGAGAACCTGATAATGGCCTTCGCCTCGCAAATCGGTGAACCGTATTCGATCTTTTTTGAAGGGTCCGATATCGTCAACAACCTCATCCCCAGCCCCGATACCAAACGGCAGTACACCGGATTGGGCTCGGCGGTAGAGTTGGACTTCCACATAGAGAATGCTGCGCTGAAGTGCATGGACGACTTCGACTTCTCGCCGCTGGGGTTACTGCTCACCGGTGTGCGGCATGACCTTCAAGGCCCTTCGACGCGCATTGCCGATGCACGCGCTGCGCTCAAGCTGCTGACGGCCGAGGATATCCACTGCCTGCGCCAGCCGCTGTTTCGTATCAAGGTGCCTTACCGCTGGCGCCGCCACCACTGCCTCGCCACTCAACCGGTGGCGATCGTCTGTGGCAACCATGACTACCCGGAGATCAGCGCGGTGTTCTACCCCGACATGATCGAGGCGCAGACCGAAGAGGCCGCCAGCGTTCTGCAGAGGTTGCATGCCGCTACCGCGCAAGTGGCAGTGGCCATTGATATCAAACCAGGGCAGCTGGTGTACATCGACAACCGGTTCGCCTTGCACTCACGCGACGCGTTCGATGCGTCGCTGGATGATTCGGGCAACCCCATGCGCTGGGTTCAGCGAGTGTTCGTCGCCAACAGCCTGTGGAACCACCGCAACCTGGATCGGGTGAAGGCGCGTGTTTTCCAGCCCCAGGAGCCTGACGCATGTTGAACACCCTGCTCGCGGTGCTGCCGATCTTTCTGTTGATCATTGCAGGGCACGTCACCAAACGATGGTTCGTGCGTGAAGACGGCTGTTGGAAGCAGATCGACAGGCTGGTCTATTATCTGTTCTTTCCGGCACTGCTGATCCTGGATGTAAGCCGGGCGGATTTTGCCGGCGGTGAGACCTCTACCGCGATTGCCGCCACCCTGATTGCCACCGTGTTGGTCGCCCTGATGATGTTCGCGGGGCAAGCCATCATCAGGGTCAAACACGACCTGTTTACCTCGATCTTCCAGGGCGGTATCCGCTACAACTCCTATGTGTTCATCGCCTTGGCGCATTCGTTGTATGGCGCCGAGGGCGTTGCGATCTCGGGGGTGTTCGTCGCCTACCTGATCGTCCTGACCAATGTGATGAGCGTGTTGGTGATGAATCACTACGGCACCGGTGCGAAGAAATCGGCGCGCGGGATGCTGGCCGCCCTGGCACAGAACCCACTGATCATCAGTGCGCTTTTAGGCTTGCTGCTGAACATGGGCGGCGTGCGCATCAGCGCAGCGGTCGAGCAATTCATGAGCTACCTGGGCAACGCCGCCACCCCGCTCAGTCTCATGTCGGTAGGCGCAGGCTTGTTGCTAAGCCTCGATGCCAGGCGTTCGCTGGCCACGCTGTATGTGGTTGGGCTGAAACTGCTGATGCTGCCATTGGTGACGCTCGGTTTGCTGTTGGCGCTGGGGGCTTCCGGTGCCTCGGCTAACATCGCGCTGCTGTATGCCTGCGTCCCGTGTGCGGGCAATGCCTACATCCTGGCCCGGCAAATGGGCGGTGACGCACAGGCCATGGCGTCGATGATTACCTGGACGACGCTGATCTCTACACTGACTATTACGCTTATCGTGGGTACGCTAGTGTTATAGCGCGCGAGCTGAGTCGGTAAATCCGGAGGGTGTAATGATCATCGGCAGTCACATTCAGGTGGAGGCGCTGTTCGACGAGGCCACCTCGACCATCAGTTACCTGGTCATGGACCGCGAGACGAGGCAGTGTGCGCTGATCGACAGCGTGCTGGGCTACGACCCGAAGTCTGGCCGCACCGACAGCCAGGCGGCCGACAAGCTGATCGCCCTGGTCGAAACGCTCGGTGCGCAGGTGTACTGGATTCTCGAGACGCATGTCCACGCCGATCACCTGTCTGCGGCTGCCTACCTGAAGGACAAACTGGGTGGGCATATCGCAATTGGCGCCTGCATTACCCAGGTACAGAAAACCTTCGGTGCGCTGTTCAACGCCGAGCCCTCCTTTGCCCGTGACGGCAGCCAGTTCGATGTGCTGCTCGAGGACGAGGAGGTGTTCTTCATCGGCAACCTGCGTGCGCGTGCCCTGCACACGCCCGGGCATACCCCGGCCTGCATGAGCTACATGATCGAGGACTGCGGCGAGATTGCGGTGTTCGTCGGCGACACGCTGTTCATGCCTGATTACGGCACCGCCCGCTGTGATTTCCCAGGCGCTGACGCGCGCACCCTGTATCGTTCGATCCGTCGGCTGCTGGCCTTCCCTGACCAGGCCCGCTTGTTCATGTGCCACGACTACCTGCCCAATGGCCGCGCGTTGCAGTACGTCACTACGGTGGCCGAGCAGCGCGCCAACAATATCCACATCCACCAGGGCGTCACCGAAGCGGCATTCGTCGCCATGCGTGAGGCGCGTGATGCCAGCCTGGACATGCCGGTGTTGATGCTGCCGTCGGTGCAGATCAACATGCGCAGCGGCCAGTTGCCCGAGCCGGAAGACAACGGTGTGCGCTACCTGAAGATTCCGTTGAATACGCTTTGAGCGACAGTGACCACAGAAGGAAACACGAGCAGTGATGGAGCATCAGTTGCTAGGCGCCGGGCTGGGCGCACTGATCGGCGCAGTGCTGGCGTTGACGGGTGCCGGCGGTGGCATTCTCGCCGTGCCGCTGCTGGTCTTCGGGCTTGGCCTGAGCATGGTCGAGGCGGCGCCGGTCGGGTTGTTGGCGGTGGGCCTGGCTGCCGGTGTCGGTGCGGTGCTGGGCTTGCGCAAGGGCTTGGTGCGCTATCGGGCCGCGCTGTTCATTGCGCTGATCGGTATCGCCGCAGCGCCGTTCGGCCTGATGCTCGCGCACACCCTGCCCAATACGCCACTCGCGCTCGGCTTCGCTGCAGTGTTGGTGTACGCCTGCCTGCGCATCTGGCGCAAAGCGGCGCGCGAACTGCGCGGCGAGTCGCCCTGTGGTGATCGGCAGATCATGCCGTGCGTGCTCAACCCGCTGCAGGGCCGCCTGCGCTGGACCCTGCCCTGCGCCCGTGCGCTGGCGGTCACCGGCGCGACCTCGGGATTGCTCTCGGGGCTGCTTGGGGTCGGCGGCGGCTTTGTCATCATTCCCGCGTTGAACCGCTACACCAACCTCGACATGCAGAGCATCGTCGCCACCTCGCTGGCGGTGATCGCTCTGGTCGCCAGCGGCAGTGTGGTCAGCGCCAGCCTCGCCGGTGTCATGCACTGGCAGGTGGGTGCGCCGTTTGCGGCGGGTGCGGTGGTCGGCCTGCTGCTGGCCCGACCGCTGGCTGCCAGACTGGCCGGGCCGCGCCTGCAGCAGCTGTTTGCGCTGGTCGGTGGCGGTGCTGCGCTGATGCTCGCGGGCAAGGCTCTGCTCGGCTAGCAGCTCGGCCTGCTCCTGGGCACACAGCGCCAGCAGATAATCCCAGACCACCCGCAGACGTACCGACTTGTGCAGCTCGCGGCGGGTGCAGATCCAGTAGCTGCGCTGGATCGTCTCGCTTGGCAGCACCCGGCGCAGTTGCGGATCATGCCGGGCCATGTAGTTGGGCAGCACGGCGATGCCCAGCCCGGCGCGGGCGGCCTGCTGCTGGGCGATCACGCTGGTGCTGCGGAACACCACGTTGGGCGCTCGGCAGAAACTGTTGAGAAACAGCAGCTCCTGGCTGAACAGCAGGTCGTCGACGTAGCCGATCCAGCTGTGTCGGGCGAGGTCTTCGCGGGTGTGCAGTGGCGGTGCGCGGTCCAGGTAGTCCTGGCTGGCATACAGCGCCAGGCGGTAGTCGGTGAGTTTGCGGGTGATCAGCAGGTCGGCGTTGGGTCGCTCGAGATGAATACTGATCTCGGCTTCGCGGTTGAGGATGCTGACAAAGCGCGGGACCGCTACCAGTTCCACCTCAAGCCCCGGGTAGCGCTCGAACAGCGCGCGGATACGCGGGGTGAAGAACATGATGCCGATGCCTTCGGTCACCCCCAGGCGGATCTTGCCCAACGGCGTGATCGCCTGGGTGATCTCTTCCTGCGCCAGCAGGGCGACGTTCTCCATGGCTTCGGCGTGCTTGAGCAAGGCCTGGCCGGAGGGGGTGAGTTCGTAGCCTTGGGCGTGCTGGACGAACAGCGCGGTACCGAGGCTTTTCTCGATGTTCTCGATATGCCGGGCAACGGCGCTGTGGGTCGTGTTGAGTCGCTTGGCCGCAGTCAGCAGACGACCGCTGCGCTGCAACTCGAGGAAAAACCGCAGATCATTCCAGTCGAACATGCCCTTCCCCAGTCATCCATGGATGGCGTCGGCGCTGTGCTAAAACGCACAGCCGTTGCGCAAAATCGCGTGCTTGCACGGCGAAATTACGCACTAAGATCAAAGGCGACAAGAATAATAATCAGGCACGAGGTTACACATGCCATCAGCCGATTCAGTCTTCGACTACGTGGTGGTCGGCGCCGGTCCCGCCGGCTGCCTGCTGGCCAATCGTTTGTCTGCCGACCCCACCTGCCGCGTACTGCTGCTCGAAGCGGGTGGACGCGACAACTACCCGTGGATTCACGTCCCTGTCGGCTACCTCTATTGTATCGGCAACCCGCGCACCGACTGGTGCTTCAAGACCGAGGCGCAAGCCGGCCTCGGCGGACGTAGCCTGGGTTATCCCCGGGGCAAGGTGCTCGGTGGCTGCTCGTCGATCAACGGCATGATCTACATGCGCGGCCAAGCCGCCGACTATGAGCGCTGGGCCGAACAAGGCAATGTCGGCTGGGCCTGGAACGACGTCCTGCCCCTGTTCAAGGCCAGCGAAAACCACTTCGCCGGCAGCACCGACCACCATGGCGCCGCCGGTGAATGGCGGGTCGAGCAACAGCGTTACAGCTGGCCGATCCTCGATGCCTTCCGTGACGGCGCCGAGCAGAGCGGTATCGCCAAGGTCGACGACTTCAATACCGGCGACAATCAGGGCTGTGGATACTTTCAGGTCAACCAGCGCAGTGGCGTACGCTGGAATGCTTCCAAGGCCTTCCTGCGGCCGATCGTCAAACGGCCCAACGTGACCATCCTCACCGGCGTCCAAGTCGACCAGGTGCTGCTGAACAACGTTCGCGCCACCGCGGTCAAGGCACACTGGCAAGGCGCCTGGCATGAGTTCAAGGCGCGTCGCGAGATCATCCTTTGCGCGGGATCGGTCGGCTCGCCGGGGATCCTCCAGCGCTCCGGCATCGGCCCGCGCAAGCTGCTCGAAGGCTTGGGTATCGGCGTGCGGCATGACCTGCCCGGCGTCGGTGGCAACCTCCAGGACCACCTGCAGCTGCGCCTGATCTACCAGATCCGCAACACCCGTACCCTCAACCAGATGGCCAACAGCCTGTGGGGCAAGATGGGCATGGGCCTGCGCTACCTGTACGACCGCAGTGGCCCTTTGGCGATGGCGCCCAGCCAACTGGGAGCGTTCGTGCGCTCCGACCCCGAGCAGACCAGCGCCAACCTCCAATACCACGTGCAGCCGTTATCGCTCGAGCGTTTCGGCGAGCCGCTGCACCGCTTCCCGGCGTTTACCGCGTCGGTGTGCAACTTGCGCCCGTTGAGCCGCGGGCGCATCGACATCCGCTCGGCGGACATGCACGCCGCGCCACTGATCGACCCCAACTACCTCAGCGACCCACAAGACCTGAAGGTCGCCGCCGACGCCATCCGCCTGACCCGGCGCATCGTCCAGGCCCCTGCCCTGGCGGCGTTCGAACCCGTGGAATACCTGCCCGGCCCTGAACTGCAGAGTGAACAAGCGCTGCACGAGGCCGCGAGCAAGATCGGCACCACCATCTTCCACCCGGTGGGCACCTGCCGCATGGGCAGCGGGCCGTTGGACGTTGTGGATAACCAGCTGCGCGTGCATGGCGTGCCGGGCCTGCGCGTGGCCGACGCGTCGATCATGCCGCAGATCGTTTCCGGCAATACCTGTTCACCCACACTGATGATCGCCGAGAAGGCGGCACAACTGATCCTCAAGGGGGCCGCGACCCAGACCCACCTCAGCGACGCAAGCGCGATACCGACGCCCTGACCAGGTGCGTGAAGCAACCGGCGGCTAGTGGTCAGGGCCTGCCGACAGTGGAACAACAAGAATAATCACTGTGGCCTGCGGGCCGAGGACAGCAACGATGGCGGATTACATCCAAGAGCAGGGTGCGGCGGCGAGCAGCTCCAGTCGTCGCGAGGAACGCAAGATCATTTTCGCGTCATCCCTCGGGACGGTGTTCGAGTGGTATGACTTTTTTCTCTACGGCGCGTTGGCGGCGGTCATCAGCAAGCAGTTCTTCGCTGGGGTCAATGACACCACCGCGTTCATCTTTGCCCTCATGGCGTTTGCCGCAGGCTTCCTGGTGCGGCCGTTCGGCGCGCTGGTGTTCGGCCGACTGGGCGACATGATCGGGCGCAAGTACACCTTCCTGATCACCATCGTGCTGATGGGCCTGTCGACCTTTGCCGTGGGGCTGTTGCCGACCTACGCTAGCATCGGTATCGCCGCGCCGATCATCCTGGTGATCCTGCGCATGCTCCAAGGGCTGGCGCTCGGCGGTGAATACGGCGGCGCGGCGACCTACGTGGCTGAACACGCGCCACCGGGCAAACGCGGTTTCCATACCGGCTTCATCCAGTCCACCGCGACCCTTGGCCTGTTGCTGTCGCTGTTGGTGGTGCTGGGCAGCCGCTATATCAGTGGCGACCAGTTCGAGACCTGGGGCTGGCGCCTGCCGTTCCTGCTGTCGATCGTGCTGCTGGGGATTTCCACCTGGATCCGCATGAGCATGCACGAGTCGCCGGCGTTCGTGAAAATGAAGGCCCAGGGCAAGATCAGCAAGTCGCCGATCCGCGAGTCGTTCACCAACTGGCCTAACCTCAAGGTGGTGCTGACCGCCCTCTTCAGCATCAACGCCGGCCAGGCGGTGACCTTCTATACCGCGCAGTTCTACGTGCTGTTCTTCATGACCCAGATGCTCAAGGTGGACCCGGCCCAGGCCAACACCCTGCTGATCATCAGCGTGGTGATCGGTGCGCCGTTCTTCGTGTTCTTCGGTTGGCTGTCGGACCGCATCGGCCGCAAGCCGATCCTGATGGTCGGGCTGCTGCTGGCGACGGTGCTGTACTTCCCGATGTTCAAGGCCCTCAGCCATTACGCCAACCCGCAGATCGATGCGGCCAGCCGTCAGGCGCCGATCGTGGTGATGGCCGACCCTGCCAGCTGCACCTTCCAGTTCGACCCGGTGGGCAAGGCGCGCTTCGACAGCCCCTGTGACAAGGTCAAGACGTTCCTGGTCAAGCAGGGCCTGCCGTACAGCTCGACAGCGGCGACCGGCAGCGATGTCGTGGTGAACATTGGCGACAAGGCCATCAACGGCTTTGACGAAGCGGCGATGCGTGCGGCGATCGAGCAGGCAGGGTATCCGGCCAAGGCCGACCCGGCGCAGGTCAACGAGTTCATGGTGGTGGTGCTGATCGTGGCGATGATCCTGATCGCGACCATGACCTACGGCCCGCTGGCGGCGGTGATGGTCGAGCTGTTCCCGACGCGGATCCGCTACACCTCGATGTCCCTGCCCTACCACATTGGTAATGGCTGGTTTGGTGGCTTCCTGCCAACGGTGTCGTTCGCGCTGGTGGTGTACACCGGGGATATCTTCTATGGGCTGTGGTACCCGGTACTGATTACCGGGATCAGCCTGGTGGTGGGGATCTTCTGCCTGAAAGAGACCAAGGACGTGGACATCGACAAGGTCTAGAAACGGGCACAAAAAAACCGGCGTAAACGCCGGTTTTTTTATACCCCGAAAAAACTTATGCACGTTTTTCGCAAAAACGTCACACAGAGAAATAAACTTCTAATTCAATCACTTAGGCCATATCTCTGAGTGCTTTTTGAAAAGTTGCTCACAAGTTATCCACAGAACGTCAGGCCGTCCGCTGCTCGGCGTTTTCCGTCGCTGGCGGCAGCGAACCCAAGGCCTGCTGGGTCGCTACGTTCCACGCTTCAGCACGGTTGTTGAGGTCGGCGATCGCCCGCGGCCCGCTGCCCTCGGCATACATCGGCTGGCCAATCACCACCTCGATCACACCGGCCTGTTTGCCCCAGCCCGACTTCGGCCAGTACTTGCCGGCGTTATGCGCAATCGGCAGCACCGGCAGGCCGGCGTTGACCGCCAAGGCCGTACCGCCGCGGGAGAACTTGCCGACCTGGCCATGGGGCACACGGGTGCCTTCCGGGAAGATCAGCACCCAGACGCCCTGCTTGAGCAGTTCGTCGCCCTTCTTGGCGACATGGCGGAGGGCCTCCTTGGGATTGTCGCGGTCGATCGCGATCGGCCGCAGCATGGCCATTGCCCAACCAAAGAACGGCACATACAACAGCTCACGCTTGAGCACCTGGCTCAGCGGCTGGAAGTAGGCCGACAGGAAGAACGTCTCCCAGGTGCTCTGGTGGTTGGAGAGGATCACGCAGGGCGTCTCTGGCACGTTCTCGGCGCCGGTGATCTTGTAGCGGATGCCCAGCACCACCTGCGTCAGCAGCACGGCGAAGCGGCACCAGTAGACGTTGATGAAGCGGTAGCGCTTACGGAACGGCAGAAACGGCGCAACGAAGAAGCTCAGGGTGCACCACAGCAGCGAGCTGGTACCCAACAGCAGGTAAAAAAGAAAGATTCTGATCGCCTGCAGGATCGACATAGTGGCATGTACCGTTGCGGGCGCGCCCGCCTAATGAACAGTGCGCCAGCGCGGCGCACCCTCTTAAATAAGTGCTCTGGCGACAGCGGCCAGATCGTCAAAAATCAGGGTGTCTTGGCTGACGCCCTTGTCCAGGGTCTTCTCACCCTTGCCGGTTTTCACCAACACCGGCTGTGCTCCGACGGCCAGGGCGGCCTCCAGGTCACCTTTACTGTCGCCGACGAACCAGACCCCAGCGAGCTCGGCCTGATAGTGTTCGGCGATTGCCCGCAGCATACCGGGCTTGGGCTTGCGGCAGGCGCAGCCCTCATCCGGCCCATGCGGGCAGTAGACGATGTGGCCGACCTCGCCACCCTGCGCGGCCACCAACGCGCGCAAGCGCGCGTGCATGGCCTCGAGGGTTTCCAGCGAGTAGTAGCCGCGGGCAATGCCGGACTGGTTGGTGGCGACCGCCACCGTCCAGCCGGCCTTGCTCAACTGCGCGATGGCCTCGACCGAGCCGGCGATCGGAATCCACTCCTCCAGCGACTTGATGTAGGCGTCGGAGTCGTGATTGATCACCCCGTCACGATCGAGAATCAGCAGTTTCAAGGCTTACCCCAGCAGCGAGATGTCGGCGACACCCAGGAACAGACCGCGCAGGCGGCTGAGCAGGGCGTAACGGTTGGCGCGGACCTTGGCGTCTTCGGCGTTGACCATCACCGCCTCGAAGAAGGCGTCGACCGGATCACGCAGTGCAGCCAGGCGGGCCAGCGACTCGCTGTACTGACGCGCGGCAGCCATCGGCTGCACGGCCTGGTCGGCCTGCTGGATCGCCGAGTACAGGGAGAACTCGTTGGCATTGTCGAAGTACTTCGGCTCGACCTGTTCGGAGATCGCCCCTTCGGCCTTGCTCAGCAGGTTCGACACACGCTTGTTGACCGCGGCCAGGGCCTCGGCTTCAGGCAGCTTGCGGAAGGCCTGTACGGCCTGCACGCGCTGGTCGAAATCCAGTGCCGAACCCGGCTTCAGTGCACGCACCGAGAGGTAGGTGCCGACGTCGATGCCTTCGTCTTCGTAGCGTGCACGCAGGCGGTCGAAGATGAACTCCAGGACCTGCTCGGACAAGCCGGCCGCCTTGATCTTGCTGCCGAACTGGGTGACGGCGAAGCTCACGGCGTCGGTCAGGTCCAGGTCCAGCTGCTTGTCGATCAGGATGCGCAGCACGCCGAGGGCGGCCCGGCGCAAGGCGTACGGGTCTTTGCTGCCGGTCGGCAGCATGCCGATACCGAAGATGCCGACCAGGGTGTCGAGCTTGTCGGCGATCGCCACGGCAGCACCGGTGACGGTCTGCGGCAGCTCAGCGCCAGCACCGCGCGGCATGTACTGCTCGTTCAGGGCCAGGGCGACGTCTTCTGCTTCGCCATCGTTGATGGCGTAGTAGTAGCCGGCGATGCCCTGCATTTCAGGGAACTCGCCGACCATTTCGGTGGCCAGGTCGCATTTCGACAGCAGGCCTGCACGCGCGGCATGCTGGGCGTCGCCGCCGATGCGCGGGGCAATGAACGCGGCCAGCTTGGAAACCCGCTCGGCCTTGTCGTAGACGCTGCCCAGCTGAGCCTGGAAGACCACGTTCTTGAGGCGCTCGTTGAACGTCTCCAGCGGCTGCTTCTTGTCTTGCTTGAAGAAGAACTCGGCGTCGGTCAGGCGCGGACGCACGACCTTCTCGTTGCCCTGGACGATCTGCTGCGGGTCGCGGCTCTCGACGTTGGCCACGGTGATGAAGCGCGGCAGCAGCTTGCCTTCGCTGTCCAGCAGGCAGAAGTACTTCTGGTTGTCCTGCATGGTGGTGATCAGGGCTTCTTGCGGCACGTCGAGGAACCGCTCCTCGAACGAGCACACCAGCGGCACGGGCCACTCGACCAGCGCGGTCACTTCGTCGAGCAGTGCCGGCGGCACGATGGCGCTGCCTTCCTGCTGCATCGCCAGCTCCGCGGTGCGCTTGGCGATCAGCTCGCGGCGCTCGGCGAAGTCAGCCAGCACGTAGGCCTTGCGCAGGTCTTCGACGTAGTTGGCCGGGGCGCTGATCAGGACGTTTTCCGGGTGGTGGAAACGGTGCCCACGCGACTCGCGACCGGCCTGTTGCTTGAGGATGGTGCAGTCGACCACCTGGTCGCCGAGCAGCATCACCAGCCATTGGGTCGGACGCACGAATTCTTCACGGCTGGCCGCCCAGCGCATGCGCTTGGGGATCGGCAGGTCGTTCAGCGAGTCTTCGACGATGGTCGGCAGCAGGCTGGCCGTGGCCTTGCCTGGGATGTGCTGGGAGAAGCGCAGCTTGGCGCCGCTCTGGTCGATCTCGGACAGGTCGACGCCACACTTCTTGGCGAAGCCCAGGGCAGCCTGGGTCGGCTTGCCTTCGGCATCGAACGCCGCTTGTACGGGCGGGCCGTCGACATTGATGCTGCGGTCTGGCTGTTGCACGTCGAGTTGACGGATCAGCACGGCCAGGCGGCGCGGCGCGGCGTACACGCTCTTTGCCGCGTAGTTCAGGCCAGCGGCCTGCAGGCCTTTTTCGATACCGGCCAGAAACGCATCGCCGAGGGTGGCGAGGGCTTTGGGTGGCAGCTCTTCGGTGCCCAGTTCAACCAGGAAATCTTGAGCACTCATTGTGCAGCCTCCAGCTTAGCCAACACTTCGTCACGCAGTTCAGGGGTCGCCATCGGGAAGCCCATGCGGGCTCGGGCTTGCAGGTAGCTCTGGGCCACGTCGCGGGCCAGGGTACGCACACGCAGGATGTAGCGCTGACGCTCGGTCACCGAGATGGCGCGGCGGGCGTCGAGCAGGTTGAAGGTGTGCGACGCCTTCAGGACCATTTCATAGGTCGGCAGCGGCAGGTCGAGCTTGATCAGGCGGTTCGCTTCGCTTTCGTAGAAGTCGAACAGTTCGAACAGCTTGTCGACGTTGGCGTGCTCGAAGTTGTAGGTCGATTGCTCCACTTCGTTCTGGTGGAACACATCGCCATAGGTGACCACGCCGAACGGGCCGTCTGCCCAGACCAGGTCGTATACCGAGTCGACGCCCTGGATGTACATCGCCAGGCGCTCGAGGCCGTAGGTGATCTCACCGGTGACCGGGTAGCACTCGATGCCGCCGACTTGCTGGAAGTAGGTGAACTGGGTCACTTCCATGCCGTTCAGCCAGATTTCCCAGCCCAGACCCCAGGCGCCGAGGGTCGGCGATTCCCAGTTGTCTTCGACGAAGCGAATGTCGTGGACCAGCGGGTCCAGGCCGATCGCCTTCAGCGAGCCCAGGTACAGCTCCTGGAAGTTGGCCGGGTTCGGCTTGAGGACCACCTGGAACTGGTAGTAATGCTGCAGGCGGTTGGGGTTTTCGCCATACCGTCCGTCGGCTGGGCGACGGCTAGGCTGCACGTAGGCGGCGTTCCAGGTTTCTGGGCCGACGGCGCGCAGGAAAGTAGCGGTGTGGAACGTGCCGGCGCCTACTTCCATATCGTAGGGCTGAAGTACCACACAACCTTGCTCCGCCCAGTACTTCTGCAGGGCGAGGATGAGGTCTTGGAAGGTACGCACGGCTGGCGTAGGCTGGCTCACGAAATTCACCTGTATCTGGGGATGCGGATGTAAAGAGCGGGAGTATAACCCGATTCGCCTCGCCCTCTACTCATTGGAGCCTTATGCCACGCTGCTTTTGGTGTTCTGACGATCCGTTGTACCAGGCCTATCACGACCAGGAATGGGGAACACCGCAGCGCGACCCGGCGTTGCTCTTCGAGATGCTTTTGCTCGAAGGGTTCCAGGCCGGCCTGTCGTGGATCACCGTGCTGCGCAAACGTGAGCGGTATCGCGAAGTGATGTACGGCTTCGACCCGGTCCAGCTGGCGCAGATGAGCGACGAACGTATCGAGGAACTGATGCTCGACGCCGGGATCATCCGCAATCGCCTCAAGCTCAATGCCGCCCGGCGCAACGCCAAGGCCTGGCTGGCTGTGGATAACCCGGCCGAATGGCTCTGGTCGTTTGTTGGCGGGACGCCGAAGATCAACCACTTCACCGGGCGCAGCGAGGTGCCAGCGGTGACCGACGAGGCCAAGGCGATGAGCAAGGCCTTGCAGAAAGCCGGCTTCACGTTTGTTGGCCCGACCATCTGCTACGCATTCATGCAGGCCACCGGCATGGTCATGGACCACACCACCGACTGCGATCGCTACGCCGCGTTGCTGCGCTGAGGGGTTACAATGCGCGCCTTGCAGATATAAGGAATCCGCCTGTGGAAAAATTCAAGGGCGCCCTGATGGTCGGGGTGCTACGACTCTTCGCCAAGCTGCCCTGGGGCGCGGTGCAGCGGGTTGGCGCGGGTATCGGCTGGCTCATGTGGAAGGTCCCCAACGGTTCGCGCGACGTGGTCCGGATCAACCTCGCCAAGTGCTTCCCGGAAATGAACCCGGCCGAGCGCGAGCAGTTGGTCGGGCATACCCTGCGCGACATCGGCAAGTCGTTCGTCGAGAGTGCCTGTGCCTGGATCTGGCCGCCGCAGCGTTCGCTGGAGCTGGTCAAGGAAGTGCAAGGCCTGGAGGTGCTCGAACAGGCCCTGGCGTCTGGCAAGGGCGTGGTCGGTATCACCAGCCACCTGGGCAACTGGGAGGTGTTGAACCACTTCTATTGCAGCCAGTGCAAGCCGATCATCTTCTACCGGCCGCCCAAGCTCAAGGCGGTCGACGACCTGTTGCGCGAGCAGCGGGTGCAGATGGGTAACCGCGTGGCGCCTTCGACCAAGGAAGGCATCCTCAGTGTGATCAAGGAAGTGCGCCGGGGTGGCCAGGTGGGGATTCCTGCCGACCCGGAGCCGGCCGAGTCGGCTGGGGTGTTCGTGCCGTTTCTCGGTACCCAGGCGCTGACCAGCAAGTTCGTGCCGAACATGCTGGCCGGTGGCAAGGCGGTGGGGGTGTTCCTGCATGCCCTGCGCCTGCCGGATGGCTCCGGGTTCCGGGTGATCCTGGAAGCCGCGCCAGAAGAGATGTACAGCGACGATGTGACGGTGTCGGCGGCGGCCATGAGCAAGGTGGTCGAGCGCTATGTGCGCGAGTATCCGAGCCAGTACATGTGGAGCATGAAGCGCTTCAAGAAGCGCCCGGCGGGCGAGGCGCGCTGGTACTGAGATTGCCCGGGGCGCTTTGCGCCCCTTTCGCGACACAAGGCCGCTCCCACAAGAACAGCGCCGATTTCGAGGTATGCGCAGTACCTGTGGGAGCGGCCTTGTGTCGCGAAAGGGCTGCGCAGCAGCCCCAGGATTTCAGGAGCTCAGGATTTCTCGGCTTTATCGAGCTTCTTGAGAAACACCGTCATCTCTTTCTCGGCCTGCTTGTCGCCATGCGCCTGCGCCGCGGCAATGCCCTCCTCCCACGCCTTGCGCGCCGCCGCCAGGTCGCCCTGCAGCTGCCAAGCCTTGCCCAGCAGCTTCCACGCCGCCGAGTACTTCGGGTCTTGCTCGATACAACGGGCCAGGTGCACCGCCGCCTCAGCGCCGTTCCCCTCATCCAGCCACGCCTTGCCCAGGCCAAAGCGCAACAGGGCGTTATCCACACCCTTGGCCAGCATCTTTTCCAGCGATTCGCGCATGCGGTGTCTCCTTAGAAGAAGCTCAAGCCCACGTGGAACAACTTCTCCACGTCACGGATATGCTTTTTATCCACAACGAACAGGATCACGTGGTCACCCGTTTCGATCACCGTATCGTCGTGGGCGATCAGCACCTGCTCGTCACGAATGATCGCGCCAATGGTCGTGCCCGGCGGCAAGGCGATGTCTTCGATGGCTTTGCCAATCACCTTGCTCGACTTCGAGTCGCCATGTGCGACCGCTTCGATGGCCTCGGCCGCACCGCGACGCAACGAGTGCACGCTGACGATATCGCCACGCCGCACGTGCGCCAGCAGGGTGCCGATGGTCGCCAGCTGCGGGCTGATGGCGATGTCGATCTCGCCACCCTGGACCAGGTCGACATAGGCCGGGTTGTTGATCAGGGTCATGACCTTGCTCGCACCCAGGCGCTTGGCCAGCAGCGAGGACATGATGTTGGCCTCGTCGTCGTTGGTCAGGGCCAGGAAAATGTCGGCGTCGGCGATGTTCTCTTCGAGCATCAGGTCCTTGTCCGAGGCGCTGCCCTGCAGCACCACGGTGCTTTCCAGGGTGTCCGACAGATACCGGCAGCGGGCGGCGTTCATCTCGATGATCTTCACCTGGTAGCGGCTCTCGATGGCCTCGGCCAGGCGTTCGCCGATCTGCCCGCCACCGGCGATGACCACGCGCTTGTTGGTCTCGTCGATGCGGCGCAGCTCGCCCATCACCGCACGGATGTCCTTTTTCGCGGCGATGAAGAACACCTCGTCATCGGCCTCGATCACCGTGTCGCCCTGCGGCTTGATCGGCCGGTCACGGCGGAAGATCGCCGCCACGCGGGTATCGACATTGGGCATGTGCGCGCGGATCTGGCGCAGCTGCTGGCCGACCAGCGGCCCGCCGTAGTAGGCCTTGACCGCCACCAGCTGGGCCTTGCCGTCGGCGAAGTCGATCACCTGCAGCGCGCCGGGGTGTTCGATCAGGCGCTTGATGTAGTTGGTCACCACCTGCTCGGGGCTGATCAGCACGTCGACCGGGATATGGTCGTTGTGGAACAGCTCTTCACGGGTGAGGTAGGCCGACTCGCGCACCCGGGCAATCTTGGTCGGGGTGTGGAACAGCGAATAGGCGACCTGGCACGCGACCATGTTGGTCTCGTCACTGTTGGTCACCGCCACCAGCATGTCGGCGTCGTCGGCACCGGCCTGGCGCAGCACCGTCGGCAGCGAGCCACGGCCCTGCACGGTGCGGATGTCGAGGCGGTCGCCGAGGTCGCGCAGGCGGTCGCCATCGGTGTCGACCACGGTGATGTCGTTGGCTTCGCTGGCCAGGTGCTCGGCCAGCGTACCGCCGACCTGCCCTGCACCCAGGATGATGATCTTCATCCGCTACTCCTAACCATTGTTCTTATGCGCGCGAGGCGGCGATCTTGATCAGCTTGGCATAGTAGAAGCCGTCGTGGCCGCCTTCCTGGGCCAACAGCTGGCGGCCATGTGGCTGGCGCAGGCCGGCCTCGGTGGCCAGGTCCAGCTCGCGGGCGCCGGGGGTGCGGGCCAGGAACGCCTCGATCACTTCGGTGTTCTCCGTCGGCAGGCTCGAGCAGGTGGCGTACAGCAGCATGCCGCCGACTTCGAGGGTCGGCCACAGCGCATCGAGCAGCTCGCCCTGCAGCGCCGCGAGGGCCGGGATGTCGTCGGCCTGGCGGGTCAGCTTGATGTCCGGATGACGGCGGATAACGCCGGTGGCCGAGCACGGTGCGTCGAGCAGGATCCGCTGGAACGGCTTGCCGTCCCACCAGGTGGCGGTTTCGCGGGCATCACAGGCGATCAGCTTGGCGTCCAGCTGCAGCCGGTCGAGGTTCTCCCGCACGCGGGTCAGGCGCTTGGCTTCGAGGTCGATGGCGACCACTTCAGCCAGGCCTTGTTCGGCTTCGAGCAGGTGGCAGGTCTTGCCGCCCGGCGCGCAGCAGGCGTCGAGCACGCGCTGGCCAGGGGTCAGTTCGAGGAGGTCGGCGGCCAATTGCGCGGCCTCGTCCTGGACGCTCACCCAGCCTTCGGCAAACCCCGGCAGGCCACGCACGTCGCAGGCGGCCTCGAGGACGATACCGTCGCGGCTGTACTGGCAGGCGCTGGCGCCGATGCCGGCCTCGGCCAGCAGCGCAAGATACGCATCGCGGCTGTGATGGCGGCGGTTGACCCGCAGGATCATCGGCGGGTGGGCATTGTTGGCGGCGCAGATCGCCTCCCACTGCTCCGGCCAGAACGCCTTGAGCGACTTCTGCAGCCAGCGCGGATGGGCGGTGCGCACCACCGGGTCGCGCTCCATGCCGGCGAGGATTGCTTCACCCTCGCGCTGGGCGCGGCGCAGCACGGCGTTGAGCAGCGCCTTGGCCCAGGGCTTTTTCAGCTTGTCGGCGCAACCGACGGTCTCGCCGATGGCGGCATGCGCCGGCACGCGGGTGTAGAACAATTGGTACAGGCCGACCAGCAGCAGCGCCTGCACATCGCTGTCAGCCGCCTTGAACGGCTTTTGCAGCAGCTGCGCGGCGAGCAGCTCCAGGCGCGGCTGCCAGCGGGCGGTGCCGAAGGCCAGGTCCTGGGTCAGGCCACGGTCGCGTTCGTCGACCTTGTCCAGTTGGGTGGGCAACGAACTGTTCAGCGACGCCTTGCCGCTGAGCACGGCGGCAAGGGCACGGGCGGCAGCCAGACGCGGGTTCATTGGCCGAGTACCTTGCCGTGGGCGAACTTCTCGCGGCGGCTGTTGAACAGGTCGCTGAAGTTCAGCGCCTTGCCCCCGGGCAGTTGCAGGCGGGTCAGGCTCAGCGCCTGGTCACCGCAGGCGACGACCAGGCCGTCCTTGCTGGCGCTGAGGATCTCGCCCGGCGCGCCGTTGCCTGTGGACAACGTCGCGGCCAGTACCTTGACGCTCTCGCCGTCGAGGGTGCTGTGGCACACCGGCCACGGGTTGAAGGCGCGCACCAGGCGCTCCAGTTCAACCGCCGGGCGGCTCCAGTCGATGCGCGCCTCGTCCTTGTTCAGCTTGTGCGCGTAGGTGGCCAGTGCGTCGTCCTGCACTTCACCTTGCAGGCTGCCATCGGCCAGGCCGGCGATGGCCTGCAGCACGGCGGGCGGGCCCAGTTCGGCGAGGCGATCGTGCAGGCTGCCGCCGGTGTCTTCGGCGCTGATCGGGGTGACGACCTTGAGCAGCATCGGCCCGGTGTCCAGGCCGGCTTCCATGCGCATCACGGTCACGCCGCTCTCGGCGTCGCCGGCTTGCACGGCGCGCTGGATCGGCGCCGCACCGCGCCAGCGTGGCAGCAGCGAGGCGTGGCTGTTGATGCAGCCCAGGCGCGGGATATCCAGCACCACCTGCGGCAGGATCAGGCCATAGGCGACCACCACCATCAGGTCCGGCGCCAGCGCGGCCAGTTCAGCCTGGGCCTCGGCGTTGCGCAGGGTTGGCGGCTGCAACACCGGGATGTCATGGGCCACGGCCAGTTGCTTGACCGGGCTCGGCATGAGCTTTTGCCCACGACCCGCCGGGCGATCCGGCTGGGTGTACACGGCCACCACTTCATAGGGGCTGTCGAGCAGGGCTTTGAGGTGTTCGGCGGCAAACTCTGGGGTGCCCGCGAAGACGATGCGCATGGAGTTCTCGCTGTGCAAAAGAAAAAGGCTTGCCGCAGCAAGCCTTCTGGAAGGAGGGGATCAGGCTTGCTGGCGGTGCTGTTTTTCCAGCTTCTTCTTGATCCGGTCACGTTTGAGCTGCGACAGGTAGTCGACGAACAGCTTGCCGTTGAGGTGATCGAGTTCGTGCTGGACGCACACCGCGAGCAGGCCTTCGGCCTCCAGCTCGTAAGGCTTGCCATCGCGGTCGAGGGCCTTGACCCGGATCCGCAGCGGGCGGTCGACGTTCTCGTAGAAGCCGGGTACCGACAGGCAGCCTTCCTGGTACTGGCCCATGTCGTGGGTCAGTTCTTCGACCTCGGGGTTGATGAACACCCGTGGCTCGCTGCGATCTTCGCTCAGGTCCATCACCACCAGGCGCAGGTGCACGTTGACCTGGGTCGCGGCCAGGCCGATGCCAGGGGCTTCGTACATGGTTTCAAACATGTCGTCGATCAGCTGGCGCAGGGCGTCATCAAACACCGTCACCGGTTTGGCGAGGGTGCGCAGGCGCGGGTCAGGGAATTCGAGGATGTTCAAAATAGCCATAGGGGTCAGGCAGTCACTGTGCGGTCGGTTGAAAACTGAACACACATAATAAAGGGAAAAGGATCGTTCGGCACCTGGCAAAGCTCGGCTAGGGTGTTAAAGCACGCCTTATAGCCCATTCGACTGACAGGTTGTCAAAGTATTATCAACACAGTTATCCACAGGTTGTGCCAGCTGGATGACCCTCTGTCGATCAAGGATGATCTGCCATGTCCCTGCACCATTCGTCTACTTGTCCGCCTGCGGAACTGGAGGCGCGGTTGCGTCTGCACCGGCTTCCCGAGGTGGGTCTGCGGCGCTTCATGACGTTGATCGAAGCCTTCGGCAGTGCCTCCTCCGCGCTCAGTGCTCCGGCCGCTGCTTGGCGTAGCTTGGGCGTGCCAGCAGCCTCCTGTGACGCACGACGCTGCCCCGAGATCCGCGACGGCGCGAGTGCCGCAATGGCCTGGCTAGAGCGTTCGGGCCAGCATTTACTGATGTGGGACCAGCCAGGGTATCCAGCGCTGCTGGCTGAAATCGACGATGCGCCACCGCTGTTGTTCGTCGCCGGCAACCCTGACTTGCTGGACACACCGCAGCTGGCCATCGTCGGCAGCCGTCGAGCTTCGCCCCCGGCGCTGGATAACGCCGCGGCATTTTCCCGCTGCTTGTCCCAGGCGGGATTCACCATCACCAGCGGCTTGGCGCTGGGCATCGATGGTGCCGCTCATCGGGCCGCGTTGGACGCGGGAGGGGGCACGATTGGCGTGCTTGGCACGGGTCTTGAAAAACTTTATCCACAGCGCCACCGCGGCCTCGCGCAAGCGATGATCGAGTGCAGTAGCGCGGTGGTTTCCGAGTTCCCGCTGGACGCCGGGCCACTGCCCGCCAACTTCCCCCGGCGCAACAGGATCATCAGCGGCCTGTCGCTCGGCGTGCTGGTGGTAGAAGCCAGCCTGGCCAGTGGCTCGTTGATCAGCGCGCGTTTGGCCGCCGAGCAAGGGCGCGAGGTGTATGCCCTGCCCGGTTCCATCCATCATCCTGGGGCCAAGGGCTGTCACCAGCTGATCCGCGACGGCGCGTTGCTGGTCGAGAGCGTGGAGCAGATCATCGACAGCCTGCGCGGTTGGCAAAACCTGCCGCCCGCGCCTGTCGAGCGCTCTGCCCATCCCCTGCTCGCCCTGCTGCACGCCGCACCGCAGACCAGCGAAGGTCTGGCGCGCAGCAGTGGCCAGGGGTTGGCGCAGGTATTGGCCAGCCTGACCGAGTTGGAGCTCGAAGGGCGGGTGACCAATGAAGCCGGGCGTTGGTTTGCGCGGTCGGGCTAAGTAAACTGCGCATCAGCCCTTATGCGGAGAGACAGCAATGGTGAGCAGTTGGCGTGTGCAGCAAGCCGCACGTGAGATTCGGGCGGGCGCGGTGATTGCCTATCCAACGGAAGCGGTCTGGGGCCTGGGCTGCGACCCGTGGAACGAAGACGCGGTGTATCGCCTGCTGGCGCTTAAGTCGCGCCCTGTGGATAAAGGGCTGATTCTGGTTGCCGACACAATTCATCAGTTCGACTTCCTGTTCGAGGACTTCCCCGAAGACTGGATCCAGCGCATGAGCAGCACCTGGCCTGGGCCGAACACCTGGTTGGTGCCGCATCAGGGCCTGTTGCCGGAGTGGGTGACCGGGCAGCACGACACCGTGGCGTTGCGGGTAAGTGATCATCCCCAAGTGCGTGAATTGTGTGCGTTGGTGGGCCCGTTGATTTCGACCTCGGCCAACCCGGGCGGGCGTCCGGCGGCGAAGAGCCGGTTGCGCGTGGAGCAGTACTTCCGCGGGCAGTTGGACCTGGTGCTCGGTGGGATGCTGGGTGGGCGGAAGAACCCGAGTGTGATTCGCGACCTGGCGACAGGTGAGGTCGTTCGGGCGGGGTGAGGCCTGGCGCTTTGCACAGGGTTTTGGCTAAACCACCTGACCCTGTGGGAGCGGGTTTACCCGCGAAGAGGCCGGCAGCAGCACCCTCTGTGTAGGGCGAGGGCTTCGCCCTCGTTCGCGGGTGAACCCGCTCCCACAGGGATCTTTGGCGTCCTTTGAGGCGGCGTGCGTTAGAAGTGCATCAAAGCCGCTAGGTGCATGCCTTGGCGCTTCTGGCGCCCTCAAGATCGAGCGCGCCAGAACGGTCAAGGCCTGCGCCTGGCAGCCCTGACGCGGTCTAAAGCCAACTTACTACGGCCCCATCCGCCCTCAAGGCAACAACACCGTAGACCCCACCGTCCGCCGCGCCGACAGCTCGGTCTGCGCCTTGGCCGCGTCACTCAGCGGATAGCGCTGCTGGATATCCACCGTCAGCTTGCCGCTGGCGATCATGGCAAACAGGTCATCCGCCATCGCCTGGGTGTTCTCGGCATTGTTGGCATAGCTGGCCAAGGTCGGCCGGGTCACATACAGCGATCCCTTCTGCGCCAGGATCCCCAGGTTGACCCCACTCACCGCACCAGACGCATTGCCGAAGCTCACCATCAACCCACGCGGTTGCAGGCAATCCAACGACGTCAGCCAGGTATCAGCCCCGACCCCGTCATACACCACCGGCACCTTCTTGCCGTCGGTCAGCTCAAGCACGCGCTTGGCGACATCCTCACGGCTGTAGTCGATGGTCTCCCAGGCACCCAGCGCCTTGGCCCGCTCGGCCTTCTCGGCAGAACTGACCGTGCCGATCACCTTGGCACCCAAGGCGGCCGCCCACTGGCAAGCCAATGACCCGACCCCGCCAGCGGCAGCGTGGAACAGGATGGTATCGCCCGGCTGCACGGCGTAGGTCTGCTTGAGCAGGTACTGCACGGTCAAACCCTTGAGCATCACCGCCGCCGCCTGCTCGAAGCTGATGCTGTCAGGCAGCTTGACCAGGTTGGCCTCCGGCAAGGTGTGCACCTCGCTGTACGCGCCCAACGGCCCGCCGCCATAAGCCACACGGTCGCCGACCTTGAGCCGGGTGACGCCCTCGCCCACCGCCTCGACCACGCCGGCGCCTTCAGTCCCCAGGCCCGAGGGCAGCGAAGGCGGCGCATACAGGCCGCTACGGAAATAGGTGTCGATGAAGTTCAGGCCGATCGCCTGGTTACGCACACGCACGTGCTGCGGGCCGGGTGGGGCTGGGTCGAACTCGACCAGTTGCAACACTTCAGGGCCGCCATGCTGGCTGAACTGGATACGCTGGGCCATCTCGCACTCCTTTGGTCGGGGTTGAAGCAGGCCCTCTATCGGACGCCTTTGCTTGATCGCCGTCAACTGCGGCGGGCCAGTTGCCGGTGGTATGCTACGCGGCGAATTCTTCCCCTGCCCCTCCCAGGTGACCCGATGACCAGCCGCACCGAGGCCGTGAAAGCCTACCTGCTCGACCTGCAAGACCGCATCTGCTCTGCCCTTGAGGCCGAAGACGGCGGCGCCCGCTTCGTCGAGGACGCCTGGGTGCGCGAAGCCGGCGGCGGTGGGCGCACGCGGGTGATCGGCGACGGCACGTTGATTGAAAAAGGCGGGGTGAACTTCTCCCACGTGTTCGGCAGCGGCCTGCCGCCGTCGGCCAGCGCTCACCGGCCCGAGCTGGCCGGGCGCGGTTTCGAGGCCCTCGGCGTGTCGCTGGTGATCCACCCGCACAACCCGCATGTGCCGACCTCGCACGCCAACGTGCGCTTCTTCATCGCCGAAAAAGAAGGCGAGGAAGCGGTCTGGTGGTTCGGCGGCGGCTTCGACCTGACCCCCTACTACGGCAACGAAGAAGACTGCGTGCACTGGCACCGGGTGGCCGAGCAGGCCTGCGCGCCGTTCGGCGCCGACGTCTACCCGCGCTACAAGGCCTGGTGCGACCGCTATTTCCACATCAAGCACCGCGGCGAGCCGCGCGGTATTGGCGGGTTGTTCTTCGATGATCTGAACGAGTGGGACTTCGACACCTGCTTCGCCTTTATCCGCGCCATCGGCGATGCCTACATCGAGGCTTACCTGCCGATCGTCCAGCGCCGCAAGGCCACGGCCTATACCGCTGAGCAGCGCGAGTTCCAGGAGTACCGTCGCGGGCGGTATGTTGAGTTCAACCTGGTGTACGACCGCGGCACCCTGTTCGGCCTGCAGTCTGGCGGGCGTACCGAGTCGATCCTCATGTCGCTGCCGCCGCAGGTACGCTGGGGTTACGACTGGAAAGCCGCGCCGGGCAGCGAAGAAGCGCGCCTGACCGACTATTACCTGCAAGACCGCGACTGGCTCGGCCAGTGAGCCCTGTGGATAACCGAGGAGTTCCCATGGACCAGTACGTCGTTTTCGGCAACCCGATCGGCCACAGCAAGTCGCCGTTGATCCACCGCCTGTTCGCTGATCAGACCGGACAGGACATTGAATACAACACCCTGCTGGCGCCGCTGGATGACTTCAGTGACTGCGCCCGCGGCTTCTTCAAGCAGGGCAGCGGCGGCAACGTCACCGTGCCCTTCAAGGAAGAGGCCTATCGCCTGTGCGACAGCCTGACCGCCCGGGCCCAGCGTGCTGGCGCGGTGAACACCCTGACCCGGCTGGAGGACGGCACGCTGCGCGGTGATAACACCGACGGTGCCGGCCTGGTGCGTGATCTGACGGTGAATGCCGGGGTCGAGCTCAGTGGCAAGCGCATCCTCATCCTGGGTGCCGGCGGCGCGGTGCGTGGCGTGTTGCAGCCGATCCTGGCGCACAACCCGCAGTCGCTGGTGATCGCCAACCGTACGGTGGAAAAGGCCGAGCAGCTGGCGCAGGAGTTCGATGAGCTGGGGCCGGTGGTCGCCAGTGGTTTTGCCTGGTTGCAGGAGCCGGTGGACCTGATCATCAACGCCACCTCGGCGAGCCTGGCCGGCGAGATGCCGCCGATTGCCGACAGCCTGGTCGAGGCGGGGCGCACGGTGTGCTACGACATGATGTACGGCAAGGAGCCGACGCCGTTCTGCCAGTGGGCCAGCCGGTTAGGCGCCGCGCAGGTGCTGGATGGGTTGGGGATGCTGGCGGAGCAGGCGGCTGAGGCGTTCTTCCTCTGGCGCGGGGTTCGGCCAGAGACCGGGCCGGTGCTCGACGAGCTGCGGCGGCAGTTGGCGCGCGGCTGACGTTGAGATGTTGGGGCTGCTTTGCAGCCCTTCGCAGGCAAGCCAGCGCCTACAGGTTGCGCGCAGGCCTCAGGGTTTGCAGAGAACCGTGTAGGAGCTGGCTTGCCTGCGAAGGGTCGCAACGCGGCCCCAGAGATCTCAATCCTCAAAGCGGATCGGGCATCGCTCAACCCCTTCCAGCTTCTGCAATTCCTCGACCACCTGTGGCCGCGCCCGCTGCAGGGTCAGGCTCCCCCCATTGCGCCCCAACCGCCGCGCCTCGCGGTGCAGCATGTCGACCCCCGAGTAATCGATGAAGTTGACCTGCCGCGCATCGATCACCACATGCGGCCCCTGACAACGCTGCAACCTCACCTGCAGGTAATGCGCCGCGCCAAAGAAGATCGACCCACCCACGCGCAGCACATCCGCCTCACCTTCCCGGCTCTGTTGCACCCGTGGTCGCGAAGTGCGCTTGAGGTAGAAGAACAGCGACGCCAGCACCCCGGCATAGATGGCCGTCTGCAACTCCAGCAGCAGCGTCGCTGCAGCGGTGAGTGCCATCACCAGGAACTCCGCCCGGCTGACCCGGAACAGCGCACGAATGCCCCGGTGGTCCACCAACCCCCAACAGATCAGCAGGATGCTCCCCGCCATCGCCGGGATAGGCAGGTGGGCGATTAGCCCGGCGCCGGTCACCGCGAACAACGCCACCCACAGCGCGGAGAACACGCCAGCCATTGGCGAGCGCGCGCCCGCTTCGTAGCTCAGGCCCGAGCGGGTGAATGAGCCAGAAGAGAGATACCCCGAAAACCAAGCCCCGACCATGTTCGACAGGCCTTGGGCGCGGATCTCCTGGTCGGCGTCGATCAATTGCTCGGAGCGCGACGACAGCGAGCGGGCGATCGACAGGCTGGTGACCAGGCCGAGCATGCCTACCGCCACCGCGCTGGGCAGCAGCCGCAGGATCACTTCCAGGTCGAGCAGCGGCAGCGGGCTCAGCGGCGGCAGTTGGCCGGTGAAGGCCGGCACCCGCGGAACATGAGCGAACCAGCCCGGCAGCGCCCAGGCGACCACGCTGACCACCACGAGACTTATCAACAGGCTGGGCCAGCGTGGGCGCCAGAGCTTGAAGGTGACGCCAATCAGCAACGTCGCCACGCCGAGCAGCAGCGACGGCCCATCGACGTCGCCGGCATGGCTGAGCAGTTCCTGCAGGCTCTTCAACGCGGTGGCTTGGCTCGGCAGGTCCATGCCGAGCAGGTTGGGCAGTTGCCCGAGGGCAATGACGATGGCCGCGCCGAGGGTAAAGCCGAGCACCACCGAGTGGGAGACGAAGTTGACCAGCGCGCCGAAGCGGATCAGCCCGAGCAGCAGCTGGAACACACCGCCAAGAAAGGTCAGCAGCAGGATCAGGGTCACATAGTCGTCGCTGCCGCTGACGGCCAGTGGGCTGACGCTGGCGTAGAGAACGATGGAGATGGCGGCGGTGGGGCCGCAGATCAGGTGCCACGAGGAGCCCCAGAGGCAAGCGATCAGCACTGGCACGATGGCCGCGTAGAGACCGTACTCGGCGGGCAGGCCGGCGATCAGGGCGTAGGCGATGGATTGAGGCAGGGCAAGGATGGCGCCGCTGAGGCCGACCAGCAGGTCCTGGCGCAGGCTGCGGCGGGTTTGCCGTGGCAGCCAGGCGAGGAAGGGCAGCAGGTGGGTTAGGCGGGGCATGCGGGATCTCGATTGTCCTTGAGCTGCGTAATCATAGGCACAAGTCGGACCCTGTAGGAGCGGGCTTGCCCGCGAACACGGGCGATGCCCGTGCCATCCACCGCGGTGTACTTTTCGCGGGCAAGCCCGCTCCCACAGGGTTCATTGGTGTCTTTGCGTATTGTGTCAGAGCTTGGCTTTGACGGCTTCGGTGGCATCCCCGCCATCTTTGGCGTTCACCCCAGCCAACCAGCTGTCCAAGCGCTCCGGATGCGCTTTGACCCACGCCTTGGCCGCCGCATCGAAGCTCACTTTGTTATCCACAACCTCGGCCATGATGCTGTTTTCCATGTCCAGGTCGAAATTCAGGTTGCCCAGCAGCTTCGCCGCATTCGGGCAGGCCTGTGGATAACCCTTTCGTACCAGGGTGAACACCTCGCCCTTGCTGCCAAACCACTGCTCGCCGCCCGTGAGGTAATGCATCTTCAACTTCACGTTCATCGGGTGCGGGGTCCAGCCGAGAAAGGTGATGAACTGGTTTTTCTTCACCGCCCGGTCCACTTGCGCCAGCATCGCCTGCTCACTGGACTCGACCAGCTTCCATTTGCCCAGGTCGAACTGGTTTTTATCGATGATCTCCTTCAACGACAGGTTGGCCGGCGCGCCGGAGCCGATCCCGTACAGCTTGTTGTCGAACTGCGCGGCGTGCTTCTGCAGGTCGGCAAAGTCCTTCACACCGGCATTCCACACATAATCCGGCACCGCCAGGGTGAACTCGGTGCCTTGCAGGTTGCGGCTGAGCTGCTGGACGTCGCCATTGGCGACGAACTTGTCATGGAAGCCCTGATGCGCGGGCATCCAGTTGCCGAGAAACGCATCGACCCGGCCATCCTTGAGGCCGCCATAGATGATCGGCACCGCCAGGCTGTCGATCTTCACCTGGTAACCCAGGCTTTCCAGCAACAGGCGGGCGACGGCGTTGGTGGAGGCGATGTCGCTCCAGCCCGGGTCGGCCAGCTTCACCGTGCTGCACTGCGCGTCGCTGTCGGCATTGGCTGCGACGGCGCCCAGGCTCAGGGCCAGGCTGATCACGGCGGTGGATAACTTGTTCATGGCGGCCTCTTTCAATCGATAGGTGCGGGCTGTGGATAACGTGCCTTGCGCTCGAGGTCGTCGAGATCGATGTGATTGCGCATGTACTGTTGGCTGGCGTCCACCCAGGGTTGGTGGTCCCAGCTCTTCAGCCTGCCGATGGCCAGGGCCTCGGCCACCAGGCGGCGGCGCCGTTGGCTGGCCAGTACCTGCTGGCGCAGGCTGGGGATATCCCAACGCTGGCGGGCTTCATCGGCAAATGCCTGCAGCAGCGCCTGGTGATCCGGGCTGCTGGTGAGGTTCTCCCGTTCGTGCGGGTCGCGGCTCAGGTCATAGAGTAGCCATGGGTCATCTTCGCTGTACACGAACTTGTAGGCGCCGCGGCGGATCATCATCAGCGGGCCGACGGTGCCTTCGGCCATGTATTCGCCGATCACTTCGTCGTGTCCGCCCTGCCCTTGCAGATGGCCCAGCAGCGAACGGCCGTCGAGGTGCAGGTCGGCTTCGAGCGTGCCGCCGGCCAGCTCGACCAGGGTCGGCAACAGGTCGCAGGTGGACACCGCCGCGCCCACCCGGCCCGCCGCGAAGCGCTTGGGCGCATGCACCAGCAGCGGCACCCGCGCCGCCATCTCGAACCAGTGCATCTTGTACCAGAGCCCGCGTTCGCCAAGCATGTCGCCGTGGTCGCCGGAGAACACGATCAGGGTGTCGTCAGCCAGGCCGCATTCGTCCAGGGTCTGCAGCAGCTTGCCGATGTTGTCGTCGATGTAGCTGCAGGCGCCGAAGTAGGCGCGGCGCGCGTCGCGGACTTTATCCACAGGCAGCGGTTTGTCCCACAGGTCGTAGACCTTGAGCAGGCGTTGCGCATGCGGGTCCTGTTGGTGCTGCTCGAGCACGTCGCGCGGCAGCGGGATATCCACAGCCTCGTAGAGATCCCAGTAGTGCTTGGGGATGGTGTAGGGGTCGTGCGGGTGGGTCATCGACACGGTCAGGCAGAAGGGTTTGTCATCACCTTCGCGGACATGGTCGTAGAGGTACTGGCGGGCCTTGAACACCACTTCTTCGTCGAAATCCAGCTGGTTGGTGCGCACGCAGGGTCCGGCCTGCAACACCGAGGACATGTTGTGGTACCAGCTTGGCCGCTGCTCAGGCGCGTCCCAGTTGACCGCCCAGCCGTAGTCGGCCGGGTAGATGTCGCTGGTCAGGCGCTCTTCGTAGCCGTGCAGCTGGTCCGGGCCGCAGAAGTGCATCTTGCCTGACAGCGCGGTGCGGTAGCCGAGGCGCCGCAGGTAATGGGCATAGGTGGGGATGTCGGCCGGGAAGTCGGCGGCGTTGTCGTAGGCGCCGATGCGGCTGGGCAACTGACCGCTGACCAGGGTGAAGCGCGAAGGCGCGCACAGCGGGCTGTTGCAGTAGGCCGCGTCGAACACCACGGCCTGCTCGGCCAGGCGGCTGAGGTGGGGCATCTTGATCGGTGAAGGGGCGTAGATCGGCAGCATCGGCGCGGCCATCTGGTCGGCCATGATGAACAGGATGTTCGGTCGTTTCATGCTGGCTTCCATCGTCAAAGGTTATGCGAGGTGCTTGTGATCGAGGATGCAACTGTGGATAACTTGGGTAAAGCCCATGGCGGGCAATGACTAGGATTAGCCCTGCTTATGTTTGAACACCTTGCCGACCTGTCGCTGGATACCTTGCGGGTGTTCGAGGCCGCCGCCCGCCTGCGTGGGTTCACCGCGGCGGCGCTGGAACTGGGCACCACCCAGCCGGCGGTGAGCCAGCAGGTCAAACGCCTCGAGGCGCGGGTGGGCGCGCGGTTGTTCGACCGGATCTACCGGGGCATCGAGCTGACCGAAGCCGGGCAATTGCTGTTCGAGCAGGTGCATCAGGGGTTGCAGGCCATGGACCAGGGCATCGCCGAGGCCAGCGGGCGGGGTCAGCGCGAAGTGCTCCAGGTGGCCACCGATTTTGCCTTTGCGGCGTTCTGGCTGATGCCTCGGCTGCAGCGCTTTCACGAGGCTTATCCACAGGTGGATGTGAGCCTGGTGACCGGCGAGCGCAGCCAGGCCATGCTGCGCCCGGACATCGATGTGGCGGTGCTGTTCGGCGACGGGCGCTTTCATCAGGGGGAGAGCCGCTGGCTGTTCGATGAGGAGGTTTTTCCGGTGTGCAGTCCGCGACTGGTTCATGGCAAACCCTTGTCAGCCGAGGCGTTGCAACGATTGCCGTTGCTGCATTTGCGCGGTGAGCAGGCCAGTCGCTGGTTTGATTGGGCCGGGGTGTTTCGCGGATTGGGGGTGTCCAGCCCAACGCCGTCCGGGCAGCTGCGGTTCGATAACTACACCCTGCTGATCCAGGCGGCGATTGCTGGGCAGGGAGTGGCGATCGGCTGGGGGCATCTGGTCGATGGGTTGGTGGAACAGGGCTTGTTGTGCCGGCCATTGGCGGGGAGTTTGCGCTCGGAGCGTGGCTATTACGTGGTATTGCCGCCGCGCAAACGCCGTGGGGAGCTGATTGGGCGGTTTGTCGACTGGCTGGAACGCGAGCGCAGCGCTTGAGCGTCGCGGGCAAGCGCGGGGTATAGTCGTAGGCTCAAGCCTTGCCGCCCGTGCCTGGGGTTCAGCCTTGCAGGTGGGGTGATCGTTGGACCGTATTTCAGGAGTTATCGTGCAAAGGATCAAGGGGTATCACGCCCACGTCTACTACGACGCGCACACCATGGAGCAAGCGCGAGAGCTGTGCGAGGAAGCGGCACGGCTGTTTCCCGTGAGCATGGGGCGCATGCACCAGAAGCCGGTCGGGCCGCACCCGGACTGGAGCTGCCAGCTGGCATTCGCGCCGGAGGTGGTGGGGGTGGTGTTGCCGTGGTTGGCGTTGTATCGGCGGGGGTTGGTGGTGTTTCTGCATCCGCTGACCGGGGATGAGCTGGCGGACCATCGCGATCATGCGATCTGGATGGGGGCACTGCGGCCTTTGAACCTTTCCATCTTCGGGGGCTAAAGGGGCTGCTCGGGCCTCTTCGCGGGTAAACCCGCTCCCACAAAACTGTAGGAGCGGGCTTGCCCGCGATATGGGCGACTCAGTTACGCGCTGAACGCACGCCTTCAGCCAGCGCCGAGCACAGGCTCAACACATCGTTCACGGCCTGATCGGCATCCTTGGCGTGGGCGATCTTGTCGACCAGCGCCGAGCCCACCACTACCCCTTCCGCCAACCGGGCAATCGCCGCCGCTTGCTCTGGGGTGCGGATACCAAAGCCAACACTGATCGGCAGATTGGTATGCCGCCGCAGGCGAGCGAGCGCTTCGCTGACATGCTCGGTGGTCGCCGAACCGGCACCGGTCACGCCGGCCACCGATACGTAATAGACAAACCCGGAGCTACGCTCGAGCACCCGTGGCAGGCGCGCGTCGTCGGTGGTCGGGGTGGTCAGGCGGATGAAGTCGATACCCGCGGTCTGCGCCGGGGTCGCCAGCTCGGCGTCGTGCTCAGGCGGCAGGTCGACGATGATCAGGCCATCGACGCCCGCTTGCTTGGCCTCTGCAACGAACTGCTCCACGCCAAAGCGGTGAATCGGGTTGTAGTAGCCCATCAGCACGATCGGCGTGGCCTGGTTGTCGACGCGGAACTCGCGGACCATCTGCAGGGTTTTTGCCAGGGTCTGGCCGGCTTCCAGGGCGCGCAGGGTGGCCAGCTGGATCGCCACGCCATCGGCCATCGGGTCGGTGAACGGCATGCCCAGCTCGATCACGTCGGCACCGGCGGCAGGCAGGCCCTTGAGGATCGCCAGCGAAGCGTCGTAGCCCGGGTCACCGGCGGTGACGAAGGTGACCAGCGCCGAGCGGCCTTCGGCCTTCAGGTCGGCGAAGCGTTGTTGAAGACGGCTCATGCCTGTTTCTCCTGGGCAGCCATGTGGTTCATCACGGTTTGCATGTCTTTGTCGCCACGGCCCGACAGGCACACGACCATCAGGTGGTCCTTGGGCAGGGTCGGCGCGCGCTTGATCGCCTCGGCCAGCGCATGCGAGGTCTCCAGCGCCGGGATGATGCCTTCCAGGCGGCAGGTGCTGTGGAAGGCGTCGAGCGCTTCGTCGTCGGTGATGCTGACGTACTCGACCCGCTTCACTTCGTGCAGGTAGGCGTGCTCAGGGCCGATGCCCGGGTAGTCGAGGCCGGCGGAAATCGAGTGGGCATCGGTGATCTGGCCGTCGGCGTCCTGCAGCAGGTAGGTGCGGTTGCCGTGCAGCACACCCGGTACGCCGCCGTTGAGGCTGGCGGCATGCTTGTCGGTGTCGACACCGTGGCCACCGGCTTCGACGCCGATGATCTGCACGCTGGCGTCATCGAGGAATTCGTGGAACAGGCCCATGGCGTTGGAGCCGCCGCCGACGCAGGCGATCAGGCTGTCGGGCAGGCGCCCTTCCTTCTCGTCCAACTGGGCGCGGGTTTCCTTGCCGATGATCGACTGGAAGTCGCGGACCATCGCCGGGTACGGGTGTGGGCCGGCGACGGTGCCGATCAGGTAGAAGGTGTCGTCGACGTTGGTCACCCAGTCGCGCAGCGCTTCGTTCATGGCGTCCTTGAGGGTGCCGGTGCCCGCCGTGACCGGGACGATTTCGGCGCCCAGCAGCTTCATGCGGAACACGTTGGCCTGCTGGCGCTCGATGTCGGTGGCACCCATGTAGATCACGCAGGGCAGGCCGAAGCGTGCCGCGACGGTGGCGGTGGCCACGCCGTGCATGCCGGCGCCGGTCTCGGCGATCAGGCGTTTCTTGCCCATGCGCTTGGCCAGCAGCACCTGGCCGATGCAGTTGTTCACCTTGTGCGCGCCGGTGTGGTTGAGTTCTTCACGCTTGAAGAAGATCTTTGCCCCGCCGCAGTGCTCGGTCAGGCGCTCGGCGAAGTACAGCGGGTTTGGCCGGCCAATGTAATCGCGCTGGAAGTAGGCCAGCTCTTCGAGGAATTTCGGGTCGGCCTTGGCCGCTTCGTACTCGCGGGCCAGGTCCAGCACCAGCGGCATCAGGGTTTCAGCCACATAGCGGCCGCCGAACGCGCCGAACAGGCCGTTGGCGTCGGGGCCAGCGCGGAATTGGGTCTGGGTCATGGAGCGCTCCAAGGCGTTATGAAGGAGTGATGGGCTTTACTCTAACCACGACACGCCCGGCTGAAAACCGATAAGATTGCTGCAATCTGTCAGGAAAACTCACACGTCATATGCGCCAGGACCTGCCTCCCCTTAATGCCCTGCGGGCTTTCGAAGCGACTGCCCGGCTCAACAGCGTCAGTCAGGCCGCCGAAGTGCTGCACGTGACCCATGGCGCGGTGAGCCGACAGATCAAGGTGCTCGAGGCGCATTTGGGCGTGGCCCTGTTCGTCAAGGACGGGCGTGGCGTCAAACTCACAGATGCCGGGGTCCGCCTGCGCGACGCCAGCGTCGATGCGTTCGACCGGTTGCGCGGGGTGTGCGCCGAAGTGAGCCGCGATGTCAGCCAGGCGCCGTTCGTCCTCGGTTGCTCGGGGAGCCTGCTGGCGCGCTGGTTCATCCCGCGGCTGGGGCGGCTCAAGGCGGATTTGCCCGAGCTGCGCCTGCACCTGTCGGCCGGTGAAGGCGACCTCGACCCGCGGCGTCCTGGGCTGGATGCGTTGCTGGTGTATGCCGAGCCGCCGTGGCCGGCCGACATGCAGGTGCACGTGCTGGCCGAGGAGCGTATCGGGCCGGTGCTGAGCCCGCACTTTGCGGGCTCCGAGCGCTTGCGCAGCGCGGCGTCCAGCGCCCTGCTCGATGAAGCCCTGCTGCACACCACTTCACGCCCTCAGGCCTGGCCGGCCTGGGCTGCGGAGCATGGGCTGGACCCCGGCAGATTGAATTTCGGCCAGGCGTTCGAGCATCTGTATTACTTGCTGGAGGCAGCGGTCGCCGGGCTTGGCGTGGCCATCGCGCCACAACCGCTGGTGGCAGATGACCTGCGCGCGGGGCGCTTGATCGCCCCGTGGGGCTTCTCGCCCACGCACGCCGCGTTGGCGCTGTGGGTGCCGCGGCGCGCCGCAGACGGGCGCGCCGAGCAGCTGGCGCAGTGGCTGCGCCGCGAGTTGGGTCAGCAGGTGGTTTAGTTGCGTTTGGTCAACAGATAAGCGGCCAGCAGGCCCAGTGCACCGACGGCGACGCCAGCGGCGGTCCAGGGGTGTTCCTGCGCGTAATCGCGGGTGGCCAGGCCGGTCTGGCGGGTGCGGGTTTTTACTTCGTCGTAGGCATCGCTGAGCACGCTACGCGAGTGTTTGAGGGCGTTTTCAGCATTACCGCGGATCGCCTTGATGGTCTTGTGAGACTCATCGGAAGCATCGTGCTTGAGGGTCTCCAGCGTTTTCAGCAGGCTTTCGATCTCGGCTTCCATGCTTTCCAGTGAGGTTTTACGCAACGCGTTGCGGGCCATGTTGACTCTCCTTCGCAGTGGTTTGGCTGTTAGGGTTGCGACTGCGTGGTGCGGCAAAAGTGCGATCGAACTTTCTCGCACGCTGACGGCTCGCAGGTAAACCAGGCCTGCGCTGCTAGGCTCAATCGACACATCACTCAAGGAGCGTGCTCATGTCCGATCATCACACCTACAAGAAAGTCGAACTGGTCGGGTCGTCGCCCACCAGCATCGAAGACGCGATCAACAATGCCATCGCCGAGGCCGGCAAGAGCATCAAGCACCTGGAGTGGTTCGAGGTGGTCGATACCCGCGGGCATATCGAGAACGGCAAGGCCGCGCACTTTCAGGTCACCGTGAAAGTCGGCTTCCGCATCGCCAACAGCTGAAACAGTCCCGGGCTGGCATGTCCCGGCGTGATGGGGTAATACAGTGACAGGGCGCCTGGCCGGCGCCCTTTTCGACTTTGATCTGAACAAGGAAAGCGATCGATGAAGAAACTGCTATTGGCGATGGGATTGATGGCCCTGGCGGGTGGGGCGATGGCGGCGGGCAAGCCGTGTGAGGAGCTCAAGGCGGAAATCGCGGCGAAGCTGGATGCCAAGGGCGTTACCGGCTACAAGCTGGAGATCGTCGACAAGGGTGACCCCGCTGGCAAGGTGGTGGGCAGCTGCGAAGGCGGTACCAAGGAAATCGTCTACCGCCGCGGTTGAGCGGCGTTGTCTGGGGCCGCTCTGCGGCCCATCGCGACACAAGGCCGCTCCCACCGTTTGACCGCGCTCTATCGGCATGCGCGATCAAACTGTAGGAGCGGCCTTGTGTCGCGATGGAGGGCAAAGCCCTCCCCTAGGCTTCAATCGGTCTTCAAGGCCTGCGCCAGCAGCTCATAAGACCTGACCCGGTCAGCATGCTCATACAGGTCACAGGTAAAGATCAGCTCATC
This sequence comes from Pseudomonas reidholzensis, assembly GCF_900536025.1. Taxonomy (GTDB): domain Bacteria; phylum Pseudomonadota; class Gammaproteobacteria; order Pseudomonadales; family Pseudomonadaceae; genus Aquipseudomonas; species Aquipseudomonas reidholzensis. The sequence continues at coordinate 77,820 of NZ_UNOZ01000002.1, read as the reverse complement.
CGCGCCTGTCTGCTCCAGCAGCACCTCGACCTTGGCCCGCACCTTCTGCGGGCTGCCGATCATCGCCAGGCCCAGGAAGCTCATGACCGCCTCCCGCTCATGCGGCAGCCACAAGCCGTCCATGCTCTTCACCGGCGGCTTCTGCATCAGGCTCTGGCCACGGATCAGCGCAAGAATCCGCTGATACATCGTGGTGGCCAGGTATTCGGCCTCTTCGTCCGTCTCGGCCACCACCATCGGCACCCCAAGCATCACGTAGGGCTTGTCCAGCACCGTGGAAAACTTGAAGTGGTCACGGTAGATCCGAATCGCCTCGTGCATCATGCGTGGCGCGAAATGGGACGCGAACGCGTAAGGTAAACCGCGCATCCCCGCCAATTGTGCACTGAACAGGCTGGAGCCGAGCAGCCAGATCGGCACCTCGGTGTCATGCCCGGGCACAGCGATCACTCGCTGGTCAGGGGTGCGTGGGCCGAGGTAGCGCGACAGCTCCTCGACATCATCCGGAAAATCATCGGCACTGCCCGAGCGCTCGCGGCGCAGGGCGCGTGCGGTCATCTGGTCGGAGCCCGGCGCGCGACCAAGGCCGAGGTCGATCCGCCCCGGGTACAGGCTGGCCAGGGTGCCGAACTGCTCGGCGATCACCAGCGGCGCATGGTTGGGCAGCATCACCCCGCCCGCCCCCACGCGAATGCTCGAGGTGCCGCCGGCCAGGTAGCTGATCAGCACCGACGTGGCAGAGCTGGCGATGCCATCCATGTTGTGGTGCTCGGCCACCCAGAAGCGGTTGTAGCCGAAACGCTCGACGTTGCGCGCCAGGTCCAGCGAGTTGTGCAGCGACTGCGCCGGGCCGGCATCGGCGCGTACCGGTACCAGGTCGAGGGTGGATATCTTCAGGTCACGCAGGTGCGTCATTGGAGCCTCCGCAAAAATGGTCGGCCAATGGCCTTTTAGACTCTGTATGGGCAGATTCCCCGGATTCAATGCCCAGCCCTGGATTGATCTGAACTTGCCGTAGGCACCGGCCTCTCAACCTTAGGCACACGAACCCAAGCTCTGGAGGCAACAATGAAAAAGACAGCATCGGCGGTCTGGCAAGGTGGTCTGAAGGATGGCAAAGGCCTGCTGTCTACCGAGAGCGGCGCGCTCAAGCAGAACCCATACGGCTTCAATACGCGTTTCGAAGGGACCCCGGGGACCAACCCCGAAGAGCTGATCGGCGCCGCGCATGCGGGCTGCTTCTCGATGGCCCTGTCGATGATGCTCGGCGAAGAGGGACTGACCGCGGACCGTATCGACACCATTGCCGAAGTCACCCTCGACAAGCAGCCCGACGGTTTCGCCATTACGGCGGTGCACCTGATCCTCAAGGCCAAGGTGCCGGGCGCCAGTGAGGCGCAGTTCAAGGAAATCGCCAACAAGGCCAAGGCCGGTTGCCCAGTGTCCAAGGTCCTCAATGCGCAGATCAGCCTGGACGCCACGCTGCTGTCCTAGGCGGCGCAACAGGGGCGGTTTCCTGTAGTCTAAAGTCTGTCGGCAGGTCGCCTGCCCTTTCAGGAGCCGTCCCATGATCCGCGTTGCAATCGCTGTAGTGGCTTCGCTGCTGGCAACTTCCGCGTTGGCGGCGGTCAAGCCGTGTGAGGAACTGAAAGCCGAGATCGAAGCGAAGATCCAGGCGCGGGGCGTCACGTCCTACACGCTGGAGATCGTGCCCAATAGCGAGGTCAAGGACTCGAACATGGTCGTTGGCAGTTGTGAGGGCGGGAGCAAGAAGATCATTTACCAGAAGAATGATCAGTAGCCGTCACGCCGGTCTCATCGCGGGCAAGCACCTACCCCAGCAAGCTTGCCTGCGATAACCCCTCAGGCCTCCCAGGCCCCTCAGGGAATGCAGAACACATCACTCGGCTCATCCACCAGCACCTTGCGGCTGTTGTCGTACAGGTACACCTGCGGCTGCATGGCGGGCGCCCGGGCTTCCAGGCGATAACGCTGGCCGGCTTCGAAATGGTCGAAGCGCACGGTCAGGTAGCAGGTTCGCTCGGTAGGGTCGGTGGTGAACAGCCCGGCATTGAGCTCGTAGTCAAACCGCACCACCAGCTCGTGGCGCCCCGGGGTGACCTGGAAATACCGCCCGTCATCGAGCCGCTGCCCGTCCAGACGGTCGGCCATGATCACTCTGCCAGGGGTGATGGTGTACAGGTCGACCCAGGCCTGCTTGGGGTCGACGGGGGGCAAGGGGCTGGCGCAAGCCCCCAGTGCACTGAGGGCGATCAGCATCATGGGCTGGCGCATGGTGAAACTCCCACTTGCGGTTCACAAGGCCTAAGCATAGCGCCATTCGCCGGCTTCAGGTGCGCTGGCAGCCTGCCGGTGCGCCCTGCCCGACCAGTTTCTGGCGCTGGTCATACAGTTTGACCCAGGGGCGAAAGCCGATGCTGCCGGCCTGCAGGCTGTAGCGCTGGCCGGCATTGAAGTCCTTGAAGCTCAGGTTGAGCTGGCAATCGCGCCAGAGCGGCGCGTCGACCGGGCCGATGTTGCTCGGCGCCACGGGAAACTGGTAGCGCACGGTGAGCTCATGGTTACCCGGCGCGACTTCGAAATAACGGTTGTCGGCCCAGTCGCGCTCGTCCACCTGCACCGCGTGCAGCGAGGTCTCGTCGTGCGGGGCGAGCTCGACCCAGGCTTGGTTCGGGTCCGGGTCTGGCAGGGTGGAACACCCCGTCAACAGCAGCAATGAGCCGATGGCTATCGGTGAACGCATGGCGATACTCCCCCTGGGCGAGATAGTCTTGGACTTGCACCGGACTTGAGCGAGATGGACAGCTGTGATGTTTCGAAATTTTATTTGCCAGCGCTCAGGCCCTGGGGCACTCGACCGCGTTTTCTCACGTTTTGTTCCCGTCCTCGCCGCGCTCCTGCTGAGCGGTTGCAGCAGCCTGGGCTATTACGGTCAGTTGGCCGAGGGGCAGTGGCAACTGCTGCGCGCCAGGCAGCCGGTGGAGCGCCTGCTGCAGGATCCCGCCACCGAGCCCACCCTGCGCCAGCGCCTGCTGCACGCCGAACAGGCGCGGGTATTCGCCAGCCAACAGTTGCAACTGCCAGACAACCGCAGCTATCGGGTCTACGCCGACCTGGGCAGGCCGTACGTGGTGTGGAACGTGTTCGCCACCCCGGAGCTTTCGTTGCAGCCGATCACCCACTGCTTCCCGGTCGCCGGCTGCGTGGCGTATCGCGGTTATTACCAGCAAGGCGCAGCGCGGGGTGCGGCGGCCGTGATGCGGCAGGACGGCATGGATGTCTATGTCGGCGGTGTGGAGGCCTATTCGACGCTGGGCTGGTTCGATGATCCGCTGCTGTCGTCGATGGTCGGCTGGGGTGATGAGCGGCTCGCTTCGCTGATCTTTCATGAGCTGGCGCACCAGCGCTTTTATGTGAAGGATGACACCGAGTTCAACGAGTCGTTTGCCACCTTCGTCGAGCATGAGGGAACGCGGCAATGGCGCGTGGCGCGTGGGCTTCCAGCGATTGAGGACTCTGCGCAGCGCCAGCGCGAGCAGTTCATTCGGTTGGTGCTGGACAGCCGCGAGCGGCTGCAACGGATCTACGCCGGGGCGTTGGATGATGCTGGCAAGCGTGCCGCCAAAAAGGCGGAGTTCGAGCGGTTGCGCCTGGCGTATCGGCAGTTGCGCGATAGCGAATGGGCAGGCGACAAGCGCTATGACGCGTGGATGTACGCGCCGATGAACAACGCCAAGTTGCTGCCGTTTGGGCTGTATGACCAGTGGGTGCCAGCGTTTGCGGCGCTGTTTGCCGAGGTGGGTGGGGATTGGGCGCGGTTCTACCAGCGGGTCGAGGAGTTGGGGGGGATGCCGGTGGAGCAGCGCAAAGCTGTGCTCGGCAAGCTCAACGCGGCGACCTGAAGATGGGGCTGCTGCGCAGCCCTTTCGCGACGCAAGGCCGCTCCCACAAGAGGGCAGCGCACACGGCTCTAATTGTGGGAGCGGCCTTGTGTCGCGAAAGGGGCGCGAAGCGCCCCCTGAATCTCAAGGCTTGATAAAGGCCTGATGCAACTCGGCCACGGTCTCGAAGTGGAATGCCGGCGCCTCGGCCACCAATTCCTCACGGCTGCCAAAGCCATAGCCCACCGCGATCGCCTGCAGCCCATTGGCGTGTGCGCCGATCAGGTCATGCTTGCGGTCGCCGATCATCAAGGTGTGCGCTGGATCCAGCCCTTCTTCATCCAGCAGATGGCGAATCAGCTCGACCTTGTTGGTCCGTGTGCCATCCAGCTCGCTGCCGTAGATCACCTTGAAGTGATGATCGAAGGCAAAGTGCCGGGCGATCTCGCGGGCAAATTCCCAGGGTTTGGAGGTGGCGACATACAAGGTCCGGCCTTGCCCCTTGAGCGCGGCGAGCAGCTCAGGCACGCCGTCGAATACCAGGTTCTCGTACAGGCCAGTGACCTTGAAGCGCTCACGGTAGAAGTTCACCGCCTGCCAGGCCTTGGCCTCGTCGAAGTCATAGAACTGCATGAAGGCCTGCAACAGCGGCGGGCCGATGAAGTGCTCGAGGCGGGCCAGGTCCGGTTCGTCGATACCCAGCTTGGCCAGTGCGTACTGGATCGAGCGGGTAATGCCCAGGCGTGGGTCGGTCAACGTGCCGTCGAGGTCGAAGAGGATGTTCTGCTGGTGCATGCGGTGCGGTCCACTCGGGTTGTTCTGGGATACCTGTCGCGGGGCTGGCCCCGCGATAGCGTCATTCGGGTTGGTCGTAGCCTTCGGCCAGGTGCAGGTCCTTGAGCTTCACATAATTCGCCGCGCTGTAGGCAAAGAACGCCCGCTCCTTGTCGCTCAACGCCCGGGCCTGCTTCACCGGGCTACCGACATACAGGTAACCGCTTGCCAGGCGCTTGCCCGGCGGCACCAGGCTGCCGGCACCGATGATCACCTCGTCCTCGACCACCGCGCCGTCCATGACGGTGCTGCCCATGCCCACCAGGATGCGGTTGCCCAGGGTGCAGCCGTGCAGCATGACGTTGTGGCCAATGGTCACCTCATCGCCAATAATCAGCGGGAAGCCATCGGGGTTGAACGGCCCGGCATGGGTGATGTGCAGCACGCTGCCATCCTGCACGCTGGTGCGCGCGCCAATGCGGATGCGGTGCATGTCGCCACGGACCACGGTCAGCGGCCACACCGAGCTGTCTTCACCGATTTCCACGTCCCCCAGCACCACCGCCGAACGGTCGACAAACGCGCGGGGTCCAACCTTCGGAGTGTGTTGCTGAAAGTTTCGAATGGCCATGATAGCGCCTCTCTTGATTGCCAATAGGCGGGCTGCCTGCTGCGGTCGGCGTCGATTGTAATTAAGATGGTCCCGTGTTTCTCCTGCCAAGGTATCTAAACCGTGAGTGCGAACAACCCACTTCTGCAGTCCTACGATCTGCCGCCCTTCTCGGCGATCCGCGCCGAACACGTGTTGCCGGCGATCGAACAGATCCTGGCCGACAACCGCAACGCCATCGCCGAGATCCTCGAAAAGCAAGGCAAGGCCCCGACCTGGGCCGGCCTGGTGCTGGCGATGGACGAACTCAACGACCGCCTCGGCGCTGCCTGGAGCCCGGTCAGCCACCTCAATGCGGTGTGCAACAGCCAGGAGCTGCGCGAGGCCTATGAGTCTTGCCTGCCGGCCTTGAGCGCCTACTCCACCGAGCTCGGCCAGAACCGCGCGCTGTTCGAAGCCTATGAGGCCCTGGTCAACAGCCCGGAAGCCGCTGGCTTCGATGTGGCGCAAAAGACCATCCTCGAGCACGCCCTGCGCGACTTCCGCCTGTCGGGTATCGACCTGCCGGCCGATCAGCAGCAGCGTTATGCCGAAGTGCAGAGCAAGCTCAGCGAGCTCGGCAGCCGTTTCTCCAACCAACTGCTCGACGCCACCCAGGCCTGGACCAAGCACGTCACCGACGAAGCCGCCCTCGCCGGCCTGACCGACTCGGCCAAGGCGCAGATGGCCGCCGCTGCCCAGGCCAAAGGCCTCGATGGCTGGCTGATCACCCTCGAGTTCCCCAGCTACTACGCGGTGATGACCTACGCCAGCGACCGCGCCCTGCGTGAAGAGCTGTACGCCGCCTACTGCACCCGTGCCTCCGACCAGGGGCCGAATGCCGGCCAGTTCGACAACGGCCCGGTGATGGCCGAGATCCTCGACCTGCGCCTGGAGCTGGCGCAGCTGCTCGGCTACAAGAACTTCGCCGAGCTCAGCCTGGCGACCAAGATGGCCGAGTCCAGCGACCAGGTACTGAGCTTCCTGCGCGACCTGGCCAAGCGCAGCAAACCGTTTGCCGTGCAGGACCTGGCTCAGCTCAAGGCCTACGCCGCCGAGCAGGGCTGCCCGGAGCTGGCCAGCTGGGACGCCGGTTATTTCGGCGAGAAGCTGCGTGAGCAGCGCTACAGCGTCTCGCAGGAAACCCTGCGTGCCTACTTCCCGATCGACAAGGTGCTGTCGGGCCTGTTCGCCATCGTCCAGCGCCTGTACGGCATCGAGATCGCCGAACTGAAGGGCTTCGATGCCTGGCACCCGGACGTGCGCCTGTTCGAGATCAAGGAGCACGGCGAGCACGTCGGGCGCTTCTTCTTCGACCTCTATGCCCGCGCCAACAAGCGTGGCGGTGCCTGGATGGACGGCGCTCGCGACCGCCGTCGCACCGAGGCCGGCAGCCTGCAGAGCCCGGTGGCCAACCTGGTGTGCAACTTCACCCCGGCCGCGCCCGGCAAGCCGGCGCTGCTGACCCACGATGAAGTCACCACCCTGTTCCACGAGTTCGGCCACGGCCTGCACCACCTGCTGACCCGTATCGAGCATGCCGGCGTGTCCGGTATCAACGGCGTGGCCTGGGATGCGGTCGAGCTGCCGAGCCAGTTCATGGAAAACTGGTGCTGGGAGCCTGAAGGCCTGGCGTTGATCTCCGGCCACTACGAATCGGGCCAGCCATTGCCGCAGGACCTGCTCGACAAGATGCTGGCGGCGAAGAACTTCCAGTCCGGCATGATGATGGTCCGTCAGCTGGAGTTCTCGTTGTTCGACTTCGAACTGCATGCCACCCATGGCGACGGCCGCAGCGCGCTGGAGGTGCTCGAAGGCGTGCGCGACGAGGTCACGGTGATGCGTCCGCCGGCCTACAACCGCTTCCCCAACAGCTTCGCGCACATCTTTGCCGGCGGTTACGCGGCGGGCTACTACAGCTACAAGTGGGCCGAGGTGCTGTCGGCGGATGCCTTCTCGCGCTTCGAGGAAGACGGCGTGCTCAACGCCGAAACCGGCCGCGCGTTCCGCGAGGCGATCCTGGCACGCGGCGGCTCGCGTGAGCCGATGGTGCTGTTCGTCGACTTCCGGGGCCGCGAGCCATCCATCGATGCCCTGCTGCGCCATTGCGGCCTGAGCGAGGACGCGGCGGCATGAGCGAGGTGCCTGTGATCAAGACCAAGAAGCGCTTTATCGCCGGGGCGGTCTGCCCAGCGTGCAGCGCGCCGGACCGGTTGATGATGTGGAACGAAGACGGCGTGCCGCACCGCGAGTGCGTGGCCTGCGGGTTCACCGATACCCTCAATGAACAGGGGCTGTCGGTGCCCAAGGAGCTGGGTACCCGGGTCAATCAGTCGGCGGTCAAGGCTGAGCCGGTGAAGGTGCAGACGGTGCAGTTCTTCCCCAATCCGAAGCTCAAGAAGCCGACCGAGTAGTACGCCATGTCGCCCAGGGCCACTGGGCGACGTCATGTGATGGCGTTAGCTATCTAACGCCGTTGCGCTGCGCGGGCATTGCACAGTTCGGGCCTTTCCCACAGGCCCGAGGATGCCCCCATGCCCGATACCAATCCCCTGTTACGCGGCGACAGCTTGATCGCCTACGACCTCATCACGCTCGAGCACTTGCAAGCGGCCGTCGATCAGACCCTCGAAAGCGCCGACGACGCTGTGCTCGAGCAGATCATCAAGCGACAGCAACGTGCGCCCACCTGGGATGACCTGGTGCTCGCCGTCGAGCAACTGGAGGCCCGCCTGCAAAGCGCCGCCTATGCCATGCTGCCGCTCTACGGCAGAGGGCCGGAGTGGCTTGCCGAAGTCGCTCGCCTGCTTGACCACGTCGATGGCTGGTTCAAGCGCAAACAGCGAAACCCGCAGCTGTACGCGCTCTATCAGCGTCTGGCCGACAGCGACCTCGGCCGCAATCTGGCCCAGGACAAGCAACTGACCCTGCAAAAGCGCTTGAGCGAATACCGCTTGGCCGGTGTGCTGCTGGATGACCCCACCCGACAACGGCTGGCGCAACTCGAACAGACCATCGATCGGCTGGAGGGCGAGTTCAAGGCGAATCTGCAGTACTCGGTCAGCCAGCGCGGTGTTCATCTCGACGACCCCCAGCGCTTGCTCGGTGTGCCTGCGCTGGACCGCGCGCTGATGGCCGCACAGGCGCAACGGGCGGGCCTGCAGGGCTGGTTGATCGCGTGTCAGGAGGTGCCTTGCAAGGCCGTCCTCAAATACGCGAAGGACCGTGCACTGCGTGAGCAGGTCTACCGTGGCTACCACGGCCGCGGCGCAGACGCTGATCCGCAACTGGACAATGGCGAGGTTCTCCAGGGCCTGGCAGAGGCTCGGCACGAACGTGCAAAATTGCTCGGTTATGCAGACTCGGTAGCGCTCAAGCTGGCAGAAAATCACCTGCAAAGCGGTCAGGGGGTAGAGGCGTTTCTGGCCGACCTGCAGGCCAAGGTGACGCCGCTGATGGACGCCCAGTGGCAACAATTGCAAGGGCTGGCGAAGGCGCAAGGCCTGGAGCAGATCGAGCCTTGGGATGTCGCCTTCCTGCGGCAGTTGCTGCAAGGCGAGGTACCGGCGCTGGATGAAGACACGGTACGTGCGTTTTTCCCGCTCGATCGGGTGATGGGCGCATTGGTTGCACTGACCCAGCAGCTGTTCGGGGTCACGCTGAGCCCCGTGACCTCGGTGCAGGCCTGGCACCCCAGCGTGCTGACCTTCGAGGTGAGCGAAGATCACGCGACCCTCGGCCACCTGTACGTGGATGCCGTGGCGCGCGACAGCAAGGAAGACAGCAGCATCTACACCACCTTCGTGTGCAACCGGCGTATCGATGCTGAAGGCGTTTATCACGGGCCGATCGCCATGGTCTTCAGTGATACCCCACAAGGCGTGGATGGCGCACCTCCCCTGCTCGACCACCTGGCCCTGCGCAAGTTGTTCCACGAGTTCGGCCACGCCCTGCATCACCTGTTGGTACGTACCAACAACCACCTGCTGTCAGACACCCGCCGGTTGGGCCGGGTGGGCAACGAGGTGACCAGCAAATTGCTGGAGCGTTGGGTGTGGTCTGCGGAGTTTCTTGCAGAGATCTCCGCGGACTACCGCACCGGCGGCAAATTGCCGGCGTCGGCGCTGCAGGCGGTGCTCCAGCGGCTGCGTGGAGATGCCGTCGGCGAAATCGCGGAAGGGCTGAGCCGGGCATTGTTCGACCTCGACCTGCACCGCAACGTGCAGGATGGCCGCACCCTGCAGGCGCGTGCTGCGCACAGCCATCGCCAGGTGCAGGCTCGCCCGCTGGCGGATTTCGAGCGACCGGTGCATGCCTTCCTGCACTTGGTCAGTGGCTACGATGCGACCTTCTATGCCTATCTGTGGTCGGACGCCCATGCGGTCGACCTGTTTACCCGGTTCGAACAGGAAGGCTTGCGTAACGGCCTGACGGGGCGGGCCTTCAGGGAGCGTTTCATTGCCAGTGGGGTGTCGCGCACGCTTGCGCAAAACTTCGCTGACTTCATGGGTCGCCCGCTCAGCCTGGCCGCCTACCAGCGGCGCAATGGCCTGGACGGCGCAGGGCCATAGCGCTGAACGGTGCTGGAGCAATGGGTTCGCCTCGTATACTGTATATAAAAACAGTATTCGAGGCGCTGCCATGTACACTCCAGCACCCGTTCGGGGGCGTGGGACTTCGCACAACCCAGACAACCGCTTCGCCCCGAGCCGCTCGGTGGTCGAGGACGATGGCTGGTACCAGGAAGTGCCGACGACCCAGGGCACCGAGGTCCGCATCGAGACCGCCAAGACCATCATTACCCGCAATACCTCGCCCGACCTGCCCTTCGACCGCTCGATCAACCCCTACCGTGGCTGCGAGCACGGCTGCATCTACTGCTATGCCCGGCCCAGCCATGCCTACTGGGACTTGTCCCCTGGGCTGGATTTCGAAACCAAGCTGATCGCCAAGAGCAACGCCGCCGATGTGCTCGAGCAGCAGCTGAGCAAGCCCGGGTATGTCTGTGCGCCGATCAACCTCGGCTCCAACACCGACCCGTACCAGCCCATCGAACGCGAGCAGCAGCTGACCCGGCGCTTGCTGGAGGTGCTGCTGCGCTACCGCCACCCGGTGACCATCGTCACCAAGGGCTCGCTGGTGCTGCGCGACCTCGACCTGCTGGCCGAGCTGGCCAGCCAGCGCCTGGTGCGGGTGATGATCAGCCTGACCACCCTCGATGATGAGCTCAAACGGGTGCTCGAGCCCCGCGCGGCAGCGCCCAAGGCACGCTTGCGGGCGATCCGCGTGTTGCGCGAGGCTGGCGTGCCGGTGGGGGTGTTGTGTTCGCCGATGATCCCGATGATCAATGACAGTGAGCTGGAGCATCTGCTCGAGGCGGCCAAGGCGGCGGGCGCGCAAAGTGCGGCCTACATGATGCTGCGCTTGCCGCTGGAGGTGGCGCCGTTGTTCGAGCAATGGCTGCAGGACCATTACCCGCAGCGCGCGGCGCATGTGCTCAGCCTGATTCGCCAGAGCCGTGGCGGCGAGCTGTATGACAGCCGGTTTGGTTCACGGATGCGTGGCGAGGGGGTGTTCGCCGATTTGCTCGCGCAGCGTTTCGCCCGGGCGATGCGCCGGCTGGCGTTCGAGGGGCGGGAGGCACAGGCGCTGGATTGTTCGGCGTTTTGCCCACCTGGCGCGCAGATGGCGTTGTTCTAGCGACCTGTACCGACAATGCCGGCCTTTTCGCGGGTAAACCCGCTCCCACAGGGATCTGTAGGAGCGGGTTTACCCGCGAAAAGGGCGCCGCCGGAATAACAAGTACAACTAATACTGCATAATATTTTTACTAATGGGAGTTGGCGGCTGATGTTTTTTTGTTATTATCCAATTCCCGCCTTATGAAGCCGGAACGCCCGTTCTAGAGCCTTCAAATTAAGTTTCAGTTAAGTTTCCCCTTGTAGCGTAGGAAATCAGTCCACACCGACTGTGATTAATTACCTGTGCGTGTCATCTAAATCCTCGCATAGCCATAATCTTTCCCCGGTAACATGGAACGTACCCACACACCGTCTAGAGGATGAATCATGCCCATCAAGGACCCTTCCAAGGCCGTCCCGGCTGCACCTGCCGAAAGCGCCGATGCTGCCATGAAGCATATCGTCGACGGCTTCCTGCGGTTCCACACCGAAGTGTTCCCCGAGCAGCAGGAACTGTTCAAGAAGCTGGCCACCGCGCAGAAGCCGCGCGCCATGTTCATCACCTGCGCCGACTCACGTATCGTCCCCGAACTCATCACCCAGAGCTCGCCAGGCGATCTGTTCGTCACCCGTAACGTCGGTAACGTCGTACCGCCGTACGGCCAGATGAACGGCGGTGTTTCCAGCGCCATCGAGTACGCGGTGCTGGCCCTGGGCGTGCACCACATCATCATTTGTGGTCACTCCGACTGCGGTGCCATGCGTGCGGTGCTCAACCCGCAGTCGCTGGACAGGATGCCGACCGTTTCCGCCTGGCTGCGCCATGCCGAAGTGGCGCGGACCGTGGTCGAAGACAACTGCTCTTGCGGCAGCGAGCACGAGACCATGCAAGTGGTGACCAAGGAAAACGTCATCGCTCAGCTGCACCACCTGCGCACCCACCCGTCGGTGGCCTCGCGCCTGGCCGCGGGCCAGCTGCACATCCACGGTTGGATCTACGACATCGAGACCAGCCAGATCGAAGCCTACGACGCCGCCGGCGACCGCTTCATGCCGTTGACTGCCGGTGAGCCGGTGCCCTGCGCTACCCCGAGAGGCCGCTACTAAGCGACCCTGACACCCCGAGACCTTGAATAGCCGACCGCACCCCCCAGGGGCGCGGTGCGGCCTTCGGCTGCCTTGAATTTCCCTGACTGCCTTGCCGGCATGCCTGCTGGCGGCCCGCGCCTGCGCGTTCGTCAGGGCCCAACGTGCCCACGGCCAGCGGATTGGCCGTGCGACAGAGAAAGGAGAAATAGGGTGAACAAGACACAGATCAAAGCGGCCCTGCCGCGTGAGTTGCTGGCGTCGGTAGTGGTCTTCCTGGTGGCCCTGCCGTTGTGCATGGGCATCGCGATCGCCTCGGGCATGCCGCCCGCCAAGGGGCTGATCACCGGCATCATTGGCGGCATCGTGGTCGGCTTCATCGCCGGTTCGCCGCTGCAGGTCAGCGGCCCCGCCGCGGGCTTGGCGGTGCTGGTGTTCGAGCTGGTGCGCCAGCATGGCATGGCCATGCTCGGGCCGATCCTGCTGCTGGCCGGTCTGCTCCAGCTGCTGGCCGGGCGCTTTCGCCTGGGCTGCTGGTTTCGGGTCACGGCGCCGGCGGTGGTGTACGGCATGCTCGCCGGCATCGGTGTGCTGATCGTATTGTCGCAGGTGCATGTGATGTTCGACACCGCGCCACAGCCGTCCGGCTTGCAGAACCTGCTGGAGTTCCCGGGGACCCTGGCCGCGGCCATGCCACTGGAGAGCGCCGGCAGCGGCTGGCAGGCCGGTGCGCTCGGCCTGGGCACCATCGCCATGATGTGGGCGTGGGAACGCTGGCGGCCACAGCGCCTGCGCTTCGTCCCGGGTGCGCTGCTGGGGGTGGCGACAATGACGGTGATCAGCATGTGGCTGGCGCTGCCGGTCAATCGGGTGGTGGTGCCGGCGGATCTGTCCGAGGCGATCGACTGGCTGCGGCCCGATGATCTGCTCCAGCTGGCCGATCCGACCCTCTTGGTGGCGGCCTTTGCCCTGGCGTTCATTGCCAGCGCAGAAACCCTGCTGTCGGCGGCGGCGGTCGACCGCATGCACAGCGGTCAGCGTTCGGACTTCGACAAGGAGCTGTCGGCGCAAGGGATCGGCAACATGCTCTGCGGCGTGCTCGGCGCGTTGCCGATGACCGGGGTGATCGTGCGCAGTTCGGCCAACGTCCAGGCCGGGGCCCAGACCCGCGCATCAGCGATCCTGCATGGGGTCTGGCTGCTGGCCTTCGTGGTGGTGCTGAGCAGCGTGCTGCAGCAGATTCCGGTGGCGAGCCTGGCCGGTGTGCTGGTGTTTACCGGGGTCAAGCTGGTCGATCTCAAGGCCTTCCGCGGGCTCGGCCGGTATGGCCGGATGCCGATGTTCACGTACGCGGCAACGGCGCTGGCGATCGTCTTCACCGACCTGCTCACGGGCGTGCTGCTGGGCTTTGCCCTGACCTTGCTGAAGTTGGCGTTGAAAGCGGCGCGGCTGAAGATCAACCTGGTGACGTTGGCCAAGCCGGGGCACATGGAGCTGCGTTTGAGCGGTGCAGCGACCTTTCTCAAGGTGCCGGCGTTGACCCAGGTGCTCGATGGGGTGCCGGCCGGGACGACCTTGCACGTGCCGCTGGGCAACCTCAGCTACATCGATCACTCGTGCCTGGAGTTGCTGGAAGATTGGGGCAGGAGCAATGCGGCGAATGGCGTGAGGTTGCGGATCGAGCAGCGACGCTTGAAGCGCAGGATCGAGGGGCAGATTCGGACTACCGCCGGCGTCGGGATTTGAGCTGGCCATGCTGACGCCATCGCGGGCAAGCCCGCGCCTACAAGGACTCAATCTCCTGTAGGAGCGGGCTTGCCCGCGATGGCGTCCCTGTCGGTGCTCAGGCCGGCTGGCCGAGCTCGACACCCAGCTGGCGCGACAGGCACGGCCAGCGTTTCCACGCCTCGCCGGTCTCGGGGCTGCTCAGCTTGGCCCGATAGGCCTCCACCGACTCCAGCGCAAAGCTGGCGTCGTCGAGCATCTCGTCCACCGAATGGTGCACTACCTCATCCAGCTGGTTGGCGAAACTCTCGCCGATCAGTTGATGGGCAATCAGGTTGGCCACGGTGGTATCCGCCGGGATCAGCGGCTGACCGAAGTGCTTGATGTACAGGTCGTTCACCTCTTCCACCAGGCGGTGCGCCAGGTACGCCTCGTCCAGCAGGCAATCCAGGCCGACATGCCCTTGCAGCTCGCTCGGCGGCTGCAGGAAGTACGCCTCGGCGATCTTCAATACCGGTTTGATCTGCGACTCGATACCCGCTTCGAGGGCGACCTCATGGGCTGCTTCGAGCAGTTCCGGAACCTCGTCGATGTAGGCGCCGACAAAGCGCGCCAGCGTGCCCTGGGCATCCTGCTCGGGGAGTTGGATCGAGGGATGCAGGTGAGGCAGTTGTGCCTCCAGTCGTTGTTTCAGTTGGCCGGTCCGGCTCTCATGTTGATGGGCTTCTTTGATCTGCTCGCGTACAGCAGCGATGTTCATGACAACTCCAGGGACAAGGGATGACAAATGGAAGACAGCTTTTACGGAAGACTCTAAGTTAGCTCGGTATACGGAATACCTAAGACGTATTTGTTATAAGTCGCGCAAACGTGTGCGCACTTCGCTATATAACATAGCCATCATTGTGCCATAAGCCAGTAGCCATGCGGCTTTCAAGCGTTTTTGCGGATTCGTGAGGATCATTTCAAAGGCTGCATTGCGCGCCATTGGTCGCTGTCTATACTCGGGTTGAACGTGATTCGTTGATGAGGCCCGCCTGCAGTTTGCAGAGGAGCTCGGTCGTCGAAGTAGGCTGTCTTGACCGCCGCCCCCCCTTGCCCAAGGTCTATGCCTCCGGGACTACAAGAACGATAAGGGGAACCCGCAATGATGCGACATCCACATGTCTGGATGGGCCTTCTGTTGTGGTCGGTTTTCGGTCAGGCGCACGGCGCATGGACCGTCAACATGGCGCCGGGGGCTACGGAAGTCTCCCACGCAGTGTTCGACCTGCACATGACCATCTTCTGGATCTGCGTGGTCATCGGCGTCGTGGTGTTTGGCGCGATGTTCTGGTCGATGGTCATCCACCGCCGCTCCACCGGCCAGCAGCCGGCGCACTTCCACGAACACACCTGGGTGGAAATCCTCTGGACCGTGGTCCCCTTGCTGATCCTCGTGGTCATGGCCATCCCGGCCACCAAGACCCTGATCGACATCTATGACGCCAGCGAGTCGGACATCGACATCCAGGTCACCGGCTACCAGTGGAAATGGCACTACAAGTACCTGGGCCAGGACGTCGAATTCTTCAGCAACCTGGCCACTCCCGCCGAGCAGATCCACAACCAGGCGCCCAAGGACGAACACTACCTGCTCGAGGTCGACCAGCCGCTGGTGATCCCGGTCGGCGCCAAGGTGCGCTTTTTGGTGACCGCCGCCGACGTCATCCACTCCTGGTGGGTGCCGGCCTTTGCGGTCAAGCGTGACGCCATCCCCGGCTTCGTCAACGAGGCCTGGACGCGCATCGAGAAGCCCGGCATCTACCGCGGCCAGTGCACCGAACTGTGCGGCAAGGACCACGGCTTCATGCCGGTGGTGGTCGAGGTCAAATCCAGGGCCGACTACGACACCTGGCTGGCCGAGCGCAAGGCCGAGGCCGCCCAGCTCAAGGAACTGACCAGCAAGGAATGGACCCTCGAAGAGCTGGTGGCACGGGGTGACAAGGTCTACCACACCACCTGCGTCGCCTGTCACCAGGCCGAGGGCCAGGGCCTGCCGCCGATGTTCCCGGCGCTCAAGGGCTCGAAGATCGCCACCGGGCCCATCGAAGCGCACCTGGGCATCGTCTTTCACGGCAAGCCCGGCACCGCCATGGCCGCGTTCGGCAAGCAGCTTTCGGAAGTCGACATCGCCGCCGTGGTGACCTACGAGCGCAACGCCTGGGGCAACAACAAGGGCGACATGGTCACGCCGAAGGATGTGCTGGCGCTCAAGCAGGCAGAAGCCAAATGAACCGCCATCCCCGCCGCAGCCAGTGGATTGCAGGAGACAGGACATGAGTGCAGTGATCGACGATGACCACAGCCACGGCGATGACCACGCCCACGGCCCGGCCAAGGGCCTGATGCGCTGGGTGCTGACCACCAACCACAAGGACATCGGCACGATGTACCTGTGGTTCAGCTTCATCATGTTCCTGCTCGGCGGCTCGTTCGCCATGGTCATCCGCGCCGAACTGTTCCAGCCCGGCCTGCAGATCGTCGAGCCGGCGTTCTTCAACCAGATGACCACCATGCACGGCCTGATCATGGTCTTCGGCGCGGTGATGCCGGCGTTCGTCGGCCTGGCCAACTGGATGATCCCGCTGATGATCGGCGCCCCGGACATGGCCCTGCCGCGGATGAACAACTTCAGCTTCTGGCTGTTGCCGGCGGCCTTCCTGCTGCTGGTCTCGACCTTGTTCAGCCCCGGCGGCGGGCCGAACTTCGGCTGGACCTTCTACGCGCCGCTGTCGACCACCTACGCCCCGGCCAGCGTGACCTTCTTCATCTTTGCCATCCACCTGATGGGCATCAGCTCGATCATGGGCGCGATCAACGTGATCGCCACCATCCTCAACCTGCGGGCGCCCGGCATGACCTTGATGAAGATGCCGCTGTTCGTCTGGACCTGGCTGATCACCGCCTTCCTGCTGATTGCGGTGATGCCGGTGCTGGCCGGCGTGGTGACGATGATGCTGATGGATATCCATTTCGGCACCAGCTTCTTCAGCGCTGCCGGCGGGGGTGACCCGGTGTTGTTCCAGCATGTGTTCTGGTTCTTCGGCCACCCCGAGGTGTACATCATGATCCTGCCGGCGTTCGGCGCGGTCAGCTCGATCATCCCGGCGTTCTCGCGCAAGCCGCTGTTCGGCTACACCTCGATGGTCTACGCCACCGGCGCGATCGCCTTCCTGTCGTTCATCGTCTGGGCGCACCACATGTTCGTGGTCGGCATCCCGGTGGTCGGCGAGCTGTTCTTCATGTACGCGACCATGCTGATCGCGGTGCCTACCGGGGTGAAGGTGTTCAACTGGGTCAGCACCATGTGGGAAGGCGCGCTGACCTTCGAGACGCCGATGCTGTTCGCCATCGCCTTCGTCATCCTGTTCACCATTGGCGGCTTCTCCGGGCTGATGCTGGCGATCGCCCCGGCGGACTTCCAGTACCACGACACCTACTTCGTGGTGGCGCACTTCCACTACGTGCTGGTGCCCGGGGCGATCTTCGGCATCTTCGCCTCGGCCTACTACTGGCTGCCGAAATGGACCGGCCACATGTACGACGAAACCCTCGGCAAGCTGCACTTTTGGCTGTCGTTCGTCGGCATGAACCTGGCCTTCTTCCCCATGCACTTCGTCGGCCTGGCCGGCATGCCGCGACGGATCCCCGACTACAACCTGCAGTTCGCCGACTTCAACATGGTCTCGTCGATCGGCGCGTTCATGTTCGGCGCGACGCAGATCTTCTTCCTTTTCATCGTCATCAAGACCATCCGCGGTGGTGTGCCGGCACCGGCCAAACCGTGGGACGGTGCCGAAGGGCTGGAGTGGTCGGTGCCTTCGCCGGCGCCGTATCACACCTTCCAGACCCCGCCGGAAGTGAAGTAGGAGCGCATCGATGAACGGCCTTCCGCTCAAACGCCTGGTGCGCCGCCTGCTGTTGCTGACGGTGGTGATGTTCGCCTTCGGCTTTGCCCTGGTGCCGATCTACGACGTGATGTGCAGAGCCTTCGGCATCAATGGCAAGACCGGCGGGCAGTACGAAGGCAGCCAGGTCAGCGACCCGACGCGCACGGTGCGCGTGCAGTTCATGTCGACCAATGCCAGCGACATGGTCTGGGACTTCTATTCCACCGCCGACCAGATCGAGGTCAATCCGGGCGCGGTCAACCAGATGGTCTTCGTGGCCCACAACCCGACCGACAAACCCATGAGCGCCCAGGCCATCCCCAGTATCACCCCGGCCGAGGCGGCTGCGTATTTCCACAAGACCGAGTGTTTCTGCTTTACCCAGCAGGTCCTGCAACCCGGTGAACGCATCGAAATGCCGGTGCGCTTCATCGTCGACCGCGACCTGCCGGGCAGCGTCAGGCACCTGACCTTGGCCTACACCTTGTTCGACATCACCGCTCGCCACCCACCGGTCGCGCAGGTTGCGACCGAGGGTGTGCAGCGCGCCCGCTGAGGGAAGGAGAACAGCAATGGCACAGCACGATCACTACTACGTCCCGGCGCAGAGCAAATGGCCGATCATCGCCACGGTCGGCATGTTCATCACCGTGTTCGGCCTGGGGACCTGGTTCAATGATCTGAAGGCCGGCCACCCGGATTCCCACGGACCGCTGATCTTCTTCGTTGGCGCCTTGTGCCTGGCCTACATGCTGTTCGGCTGGTTTGGTGCGGTGATCAAGGAGAGCAAGGCCGGGCTCTACAGCCCACAGATGGACCGCTCGTTCCGCTGGGGCATGAGCTGGTTCATCTTCTCCGAGGTGATGTTCTTCCTGGCCTTCTTTGGCGCGCTGTTCTATGTGCGCGTGCTGGCCGGGCCCTGGCTCGGGGGCGACGGCGCCAAGGGCGTCGCGCACATGCTCTGGCCGAGCTTCGAGTTCGCCTGGCCGCTGCTGCACACGCCGGACCCGAAGCTGTTCCCGCCGCCCAAGGACGTCATCGACCCGTGGCACCTGCCGCTGATCAACACGATCTTGCTGGTCAGCTCCAGCGTCACCGTGACCATTGCCCACCATGCCTTGCGCAAGGGCCACCGTGGGCCACTGAAGCTGTGGCTGGGGCTGACCATCCTGCTCGGGCTGGCGTTCCTGGCGTTGCAGGCCTACGAGTACCACGAGGCCTACAACGACCTGGGGCTGACCCTGGGCTCGGGTATCTATGGCGCGACGTTCTTCATGCTGACGGGCTTTCACGGGGCGCATGTGACGCTGGGCACGATCATTCTGATCGTGATGTTCTGCCGCGTGTTGCGCGGGCACTTCAATGCCGACAAGCACTTCGGTTTCGAAGCGGCCAGCTGGTATTGGCACTTCGTCGATGTGGTGTGGGTGGGGCTGTTTATCTTTGTCTACGTGCTGTAGCAGGAACGCTGCATAACCCTGTGGGAGCGGGTTTACCCGCGAAAAGAACACCGCGGACAGATGGCAAGGGCTTCGCCCTTGTTCGCGGGTAAACCCGCTCCCACAGGGCCTGAGGTGATTTCAGAAGGGGGCGTGGGACACCAGTTGGCCGCTCATCAGGCCCCAGGTGACCAGGGCGAGTGTCAAGGCCGCCAAGGTCACCCGCACGGTGAGCGCCTTGAGCAAGCGGGTCGAGCTCTGGTCATCCTTCACCAGAAACACCAGGCCACTGAACAGGCTGGCGATGGTGGCCAACAGCAACAGGACAATCGCGGCCTTGAGCATGGCGGCACTCCGGGGGAACACAGTGATGACCTTGAGTATAGCGCTCGACCTGACGGAGCCCCGGTGAAGCCCTTTCGCCCCGGCCTGATTCCTACCCTGGTGGTGCTCGCGCTGCTGCCGGGGCTGATCGCGCTCGGCTGTTGGCAACTGCACCGCGCCGATGAAAAGCGCGCGCTGCTCGACCGCTACGCCGAGCGCTGGATCGAGCCGCCGCTGGCCGTGCCCCAGCTGCAGCCACTGGCCGACCCGGCGTTCTATCGCGTGCACCTGTATGGCCGCTTCGACGGCGAACACAGCCTGCTGCTGGACAACCGCGTGCGCGATGGCCAGGTCGGCGTCGAGCTGCTGCAGCCGTTCCTCGACCAGGCCAGCGGCCTGTGGCTGCTGGTCAACCGCGGCTGGCTGCCCTGGCCGGACCGGCGTGTGCCGGTGCACTTCGACACCCCCGCACAGCCACTGGCGCTTGAAGCCTCGGTGTACGTCGCGCCAGGCAGCACCTTCCAGCTGCACCCCGACCCGGCGGGCGGGCAGTGGCCGCACCTGCTGACCGCCGTCGATGCCGGCCCGCTGTGGCAGCAGCTGGGCCGCATCGGCTTTGCCCATGAACTGCGCCTGGAGCCCGGGCCGGCCAGCTACCGCCTGGCCTGGCCAGTGGTCGCCATGGGCCCGGAAAAACACCTTGGCTATGCCGTGCAGTGGTTTGCCCTGACGGCGGCGCTGGTGCTGCTGTACCTGTACTTCGGCTGGCACAACACCAAAAAGGAGCACGACCATGAGCGCCGCCACCCGTCCACTGGACCTGCCTGAAGGCCGCAAAGCGAGAGCCCGCGGGCGTTTGCAGCTGTTGCTGATCCTCCTGGTGACCGTCGGCCCGATGATCCTGGCCACCAGCATGTACAAGATGCAGTTCTGGGTCCCGGAGGGCCGCAGCTTTCACGGGGTGATGATCGGCAACGGGCAGAGCCGCGGCGACCTCGGCATCACCGCCCAGGATCAGCGTTGGCAGCTGCTGGTCAGCGCGCCCGCGGGCTGTGCCGAGGACTGCCAGCAGCTGGTCTATCTGGCGCGACAGATCCAGATTGGCCTGGGCCGCGACGCCAGCCGCGCCAGCCATGCGCTGGCCAGCGCCCAGCCGCTGACCGGCGACTACCAGGCCGTGCTTGGCCGTGAATACCCCCAGTTGCAGCGTTACCCGCTGGACTTGCCGCGCTACCAGCAGACGGTCAGCGAGCCTGGCCCGCAGCTGTGGATCGTCGACCCGCACGGCAACCTGGTGCTGCGCTACGACGCCAAGGTCAAGGGCAAGCATGTGCTCGACGACCTGCGCCACCTGCTCAAGCTGTCCAACATCGGATAGGAGCCACGCCATGGCCAGACCCGGCTACCGCCTCGCTGTGTTCGCGACCTTGCTGGCGCTTGTGGTCGTCCTGCTCGGTGCCTATACCCGCCTGACCCATGCCGGCCTCGGCTGCCCGGACTGGCCCGGCTGCTATGGCTTTATCGGTGTGCCGAAAAGCGACGCGCAGCTGGCGCACGCCGAGCTGAACTTCCCCGAGCACCCGGTGGAGGCTGCCAAGGGCTGGGCTGAGATGGTCCACCGCTACTTTGCCGGGAGCCTGGCGTTGCTGATTGCCGTGCTCGCCTGGCAGGCCGTACGCCGCCATGCCCGGGACGGCCAACCCTACCGCCTGCCGGTGCTGCTGCTGGGCGTGGTGCTGGCGCAGGCGGCCTTCGGCATGTGGACAGTGACGCTCAAATTGTGGCCGCAGGTGGTCACGGCTCACCTGCTGGGCGGGTTCACCACGCTGGCGCTCCTGTTCCTGTTATCGCTGCGTCTGTCCCGGGCGTTTGCGCCGCTGCCAAAACTGCCGCTGAGCGTGCGCCGGGTGGCTGCGCTGGCCTTGCTGGTGGTGATCGGCCAGATCGCCCTGGGCGGTTGGGTCAGTGCCAACTATGCGGCGGTCGCCTGTATCGACCTGCCGACCTGCCACGGCGAATGGTGGCCGGCGGCGGACTTCAGCAATGGTTTCCACCTGACCCAGCACGTCGGCCCGAACTACCTGGGCGGGCAGCTGGACAGCGATGCGCGCACGGCCATTCACCTCAGCCACCGGCTGGGCGCCTTGCTGGTGACCAGTGTGCTGCTGATGCTCAGCTGGAAGCTCTACCGCAACGGCCTCAAAGGCCTGGCCCGGCTGGTGCTGCTGGCCTTGGCGGTACAGGTGGGCCTGGGCATCAGCAACGTGGTGTTCCACCTGCCGCTGGCCGTGGCGGTGGCGCACAACGCCGGCGGCGCGCTGTTGCTGTTGAGCATGATGCTGGTCAACTACCGCATCAGGGTGGTCGACAAGGTGCGCGTAGGGCATGGCTGGCGCCTCACCCGGGTGGCCGGTGCCCATGTGCCGATGAGGAGTGATGCGTGGCGACGGTTCTGAGTGAAGGCCGGCAACAGGCCGGCTGGCGTGACTACCTGGAGCTGACCAAGCCCAAGGTGGTGGTGCTGATGCTGATCACCTCGCTGGTGGGGATGTTCCTCGCTACGCGAGCCGGCGTGCCCTGGACGGTGCTGGTGTTTGGCAACCTGGGGATCGGCTTGTGCGCGGGCGCGGCGGCGGCGGTCAATCATGTGGTCGACCGGCGCATCGACGCCGTGATGGCCCGCACCCACAAGCGGCCGTTGGCCGAAGGGCGGATTTCGCCGCTGCTGGCGCTGGGGTTCGCCTTGGCCCTGGCGTTGCTTGGCATGCTCTTGCTGCTGACATTCACCAACCCGCTGTGCGCCTGGCTGACCCTGGCCTCGCTGCTCGGCTATGCGGTGATCTACACCGGCTTTCTCAAGCGCGCCACGCCGCAGAACATCGTCATCGGCGGCCTGGCCGGCGCCGCGCCGCCGCTGCTCGGCTGGGTGGCGGTCACCGGCCACGTCAGCGCCGAGCCCTTGTTGCTGGTGCTGATCATCTTTGCCTGGACCCCGCCGCACTTCTGGGCGCTGGCCATCCACCGCAAGGAGGAGTACGCCAAGGCCAAGATCCCCATGCTGCCCGTGACCCACGGCGAGCATTACACCAAGCTGCATATCCTGCTCTACACCCTGGTGCTGCTGGCGGCCAGCCTGCTGCCCTATGCCATCCACATGAGCGGCCCGCTGTACCTGGGCTGTGCCCTGCTGTTGGGCCTGGGTTTTGTCCGCTGGGCCTGGGTGTTGTACCGTGGCAGCCGGCCGCACGCGGCGATCAAGACCTTCAAGTACTCCATCGGGTACCTGTTCGCCCTGTTCATCGCGCTGCTTGTTGATCACTACTTGTTGCTGAATCTATGACCCGAACCCAGAAAACCGTCTTCATCCTCGTCGCCGTGGTCGCGTTGATCCTCGGCCTGACCGTCAACAAGGTGCTCAATGGCCGCGGCGAGGCCAACCCCGCCGAACTGATCGACGCCGGGATCATCCTGCTGCCGCAAAGCCGCAGCGTGCCGGCGGTGCAGATGCACGACCAGAATGGCCAGGCGGTGGCGCTCGATGAGCTCAAGGGCAAATGGTCGCTGCTGTTCTTTGGCTACACCTACTGCCCGGACATCTGCCCGACCACGTTGGCGCAGTTGCGCCAGGTCAAGAGCGAGCTGCCCAAGGAGGCACTCGATCGCCTGCAAGTGGTACTGGTCAGCGTTGACCCGCACCGCGACACGGCGACTCAGCTGAAGCAGTACCTGGGTTACTTCGACAAGGATTTCGTCGGTTTGGCGGGGTCGATCGAGGATACCCAGAAGCTCGCGAATGCCTTGAGCATTCCGTTCATCCCGGCCGATACCAGCAAGCCGGGGTATACCGTCGATCACAGTGGCAACCTGGCCATTGTCGGGCCGGACGGGCGCCAGCGCGGGTTCATTCGCGCGCCGTTCAACAACCAGAAACTGCTGGCGCAGCTGCCGGGGCTGGTAAAGCGCGATTGAGTTGAGCGCAAAGCATCGCGGGCAAGCCCGCTCCTACAGGATCCTGCAGCGCTCTAGGCCTGCACAAATTCTGTAGGAGCGGGCTTGCCCGCGAAAAGCACAGCGATGGTCTACAGCTTAAAACGCCGGAATCACCGCGCCTTTGTACTTCTCGGTGATGAACGCTTTGACTTCAGGCGAGTGCAGCGCCGCCGCCAGCTTCTGCATGTCAGCCGAAGCCTTGTTGTCTTCACGCGAGACCAGGATGTTGACGTAAGGCGAGTCGCTGCCTTCGATCACCAGGGCATCCTTCTCAGGGTTCAGCTTGGCTTCCAGCGCATAGTTGGTGTTGATCAGCGCCGCATCGACCTGGGTCAGCACACGCGGAATGGTCGCGGCTTCCAGCTCACGGAATTTCAGGTTCTTGCTGTTGCCGGTGATGTCTTTCACGGTGGACAGGATGTTGCTCTTGTCCTTCAGCGTGATCACCCCAGCCTTGTCCAGCAGGAGCAGCGCGCGGCCGCCGTTGGTGGCATCGTTAGGGATCACCACGGTGGCGCCGGCCGGCAGCTCGTCGAGCTTCTTGTACTTGCTCGAATAGGCGCCCAGCGGCTCCAGGTGCACGCCGGCAACGCTGACCAGGCTGGTGCCCTTGGCCTTGTTGAACTCATCCAGGTACGGCTGGTGCTGGAAGAAGTTGGCATCCAGGCGCTTCTCGGCAACCTGCACGTTGGGCTGGATGTAGTCGGTGAAGACCTTGACCTTGAGGTCGACGCCTTGTTTGGCCAGCTGCGGCTTCACGAACTCGAGGATCTCGGCGTGCGGCACGGGGGTGGCGGCGACGGTCAGGGTGTCGGCGTTGGCCGAAAAGGCCGCGACGGCGGCGACGACAGCAAGCAGTTTTTTCATCAAACACTCCTTGTGAGGGCCGCGACGGCCCCCGAACGGGTCGGCTTGGCCG
The DNA here is from genome assembly GCF_900536025.1 of Pseudomonas reidholzensis. Classification (GTDB taxonomy): domain Bacteria; phylum Pseudomonadota; class Gammaproteobacteria; order Pseudomonadales; family Pseudomonadaceae; genus Aquipseudomonas; species Aquipseudomonas reidholzensis. Next base: position 53,399 of record NZ_UNOZ01000002.1, on the reverse strand, counting down.
ACCCCATTGGGGTTACTTACGGGAAAAGTGCACGACCAGTTTGTCGCCGACGCTTTGCAGAACTTGAACCAGGATCAGCAGCAGGACCACCGTGACCACCATCACATCGGTCTGGAAGCGCTGATAACCGAAGCGGATCGCCAGGTCGCCGAGGCCGCCGGCGCCGACCACACCGGCCATCGCGGTGTACGACACCAGGGTAATGGCAGTGACGGTAATGGCTGCGAAGATGCCCGGGCGCGCCTCGGGCAGCAGTGCATTGGTGATGATCTGGCGGGTCGTGGCGCCCATCGACTGGGTCGCTTCGATGATGCCGCGGTCGACTTCACGCAGGGCGGTCTCCACCAGGCGGGCGAAGAACGGCGTAGCGCCGACGACCAGTGGCGGGATGGCCCCGGCCACGCCCAGCGAGGTGCCGGTGATCAGCACGGTGAACGGGATCATGACGATCAGCAGGATGATGAACGGCAGCGAGCGCAGGATGTTCACCACCAGCGACAGCAGCGCGTACACGCCCTTCTGCTCGAACATCTGCCGCGGCCCGCAGAGGAACAGCAGCACGCCCAGCGGCAGGCCGAGCAGCACGGTGAAGAACAGCGAGCCGAACAGCATGATCATGGTGTCGATGGTGGCCAGCCAGATTTCGGCCCAGTCGACGTTGGCGAAGAAATTCAGGGCGTCCATCAACGCAGTACCTCCATATGTACATCAGCTGCCGTGAAGCGCGCGAACGCCGCTTCCATGTCGCCGCCAGTGACGGCCAGGGTCAGCTGCCCATAGGGCACGTCCTTGATGCGGTCGATACGCCCGGCAAGGATGCTGTAGTCGACACCGGTCTCGCGGGCCACGGTGCCCAGCAGCGGCGCATAGGTGGCCTCGCCCTGGAAGGTCAGGCGCACGATGCGCCCCGGCACGTGGGCAAAGTCGTCACGCTGCTCGCCTTCGTCGACCTGCTCGTCTTCCTGGACGAAACGCTTGGTGGTCGGGTGCTGCGGGTGCAGGAACACCTCGGCCACCGGGCCTTGCTCGACGATATGGCCGGCATCCATCACCGCCACGCGGTCACAGACGCGGCGGATCACGTCCATCTCATGGGTGATGAGGACGATGGTCAGCTTCAGCTCGCGGTTGATCTCGGCCAGCAGTTGCAGCACCGAGGCGGTGGTCTGCGGGTCGAGGGCGCTGGTGGCCTCGTCGCAGAGCAGGATCTTCGGCCGGGTGGACAGCGCGCGGGCAATGCCGACGCGCTGCTTCTGGCCGCCGGAGAGCTGCGCCGGGTACTTCCTGGCGTGGTCCGAGAGGCCGACGCGGGCCAGCAGCTCGGTCACGCGCTTGTCGATCTCGGCCCGCGACAGGTTGCCGGCCAGGGTCAATGGCAGGGCAACGTTGTCGGCAACGGTCTTGGAGGCCAGCAGGTTGAAGTGCTGGAAGATCATCCCGACCTGCTGGCGGAAGCCGCGAAGCTGGTTGGCGTCGAACGCGGTGACGTCTTCGCCATCGACGATGATCGTGCCGCCGCTGGGCGCTTCAAGGCGGTTGATCAGGCGCAGCAAGGTGCTTTTGCCAGCGCCGGAATGGCCGATCAGGCCGAACACCTGGCCATTTTCAATGGTCAGGCTGGTCGGGTTGAGGGCGGGGATGTCCCTACCGGCGACGCGGTAGGTTTTATGTACCTGTTGAAACTCGATCACGTAGCGAACCTTGTGGGGCGCATGAAAATTGGGGCAGCGGTTAGCCGGAGGCGCATTTTAGCCTTTTCCCTTAGCTGTTCTTAGCATTTATTTCGTAACGGACTCAACGTTTGGGCATAACGCGACGGTCGGTAAAGCTTATTGAACGCCTGTCATCCGCCTTCAGTCACTACTAGAACAAGCCCCCAAGGGCGGCCTGAAGACCTGATGAGGAGAGCCGAAGATGCCCAGCAAGAAGACCGACGCGCCCCGAGAAAGCCAAATGGCCGGTACCCAGACCCCCGACAAGGCCAACACCAACGCCAAGCTGCAGAGCCTGGAAACCTTTCGCGCCGATGCGACCGGCGAGGCCCTGCGTACCAATCACGGGGTGAAGATAGCCGACAACCAGAATTCCCTCAAAGCCGGGCCGCGCGGGCCCTCGCTGCTGGAAGACTTCATCATGCGCGAGAAGATCACGCATTTTGACCATGAGCGCATTCCCGAACGCATCGTGCATGCCCGCGGCACCGGTGCCCATGGCTATTTCCAGAGTTATGGCGACCACGCCGCGCTGACCAAGGCCGGCTTCCTGCGCGATCCGGAAAAGATCACGCCGGTGTTCGTGCGCTTTTCCACGGTGCAGGGGCCACGCGGTTCCGGCGACACCGTGCGCGATGTGCGCGGCTTTGCCGTGAAGTTCTACACCGACGAGGGCAACTTCGACCTGGTCGGCAACAACATGCCGGTGTTCTTCATCCAGGATGCGATCAAGTTTCCCGACTTCGTCCACGCGGTGAAGCCCGAGCCGCACAACGAGATCCCCACCGGCGGCTCGGCGCATGACACCTTCTGGGACTTCGTCTCGCTGGTACCGGAGTCGGCGCACATGGTCATCTGGGCCATGTCCGACCGGGCCATCCCGCGCAGCTTGCGGATGATGGAAGGCTTTGGCGTGCACACCTTCCGCCTGATCAACGCCGAAGGCGTGGCCAGCTTCGTCAAGTTCCACTGGAAGCCCAGCCAGGGCGTGCACTCGGTGCTGTGGGACGAGGCGCAGAAGCTGGCCGGCAAGGACGCGGATTACCACCGCCGTGACCTGTCGGAGGCGATCGAGACGGGCAACTACCCGGAATGGGAGCTGGGTGTGCAGATCGTCCCTGAAGAGGACGAGCACAAATTCGACTTCGACCTGCTCGACCCGACCAAGATCATCCCTGAAGAGCTGGTGCCGGTGACGCCGCTGGGCAAGATGGTGCTCAACCGCAACCCGGACAATTTCTTTGCCGAGGTCGAGCAGGTCGCCTTCTGCCCGGGGCACATCGTGCCGGGCATCGACTTTACCAACGACCCGCTGCTGCAAGGCCGGCTGTTCTCCTACACCGACACGCAGATCAGCCGCCTGGGCGGGCCGAACTTCCATGAAATCCCGATCAACCGGCCGGTGGCGCCCAACCACAATGGCCAGCGTGATGCCATGCACCGCATGACCATCGACAAGGGCCGTGCGGCCTACGAGCCCAACAGCATCGATGGCGGCTGGCCGCAGGAGACCCCGCCAGCGGCGCAAGATGGCGGTTTCGAGAGCTATCAGGAGCGCATCGACGCGAACAAGATCCGCCAGCGCAGCGAGTCGTTCGGCGATCACTTCTCGCAGGCGCGGCTGTTCTTCCAGAGCATGAGCGCGAACGAGCAGCAGCACATCATCAAGGCCTACAGCTTCGAGCTGGGCAAGGTCGAGCGCGAGCACATCCGGGTGCGTGAGGTGAACGAGATCCTCGCCAATATCGACCTGCAGCTGGCGGCGGCGGTGGCGGCCAACCTCGGCCTGCCGGCGCCGAAGAAGGGCACGGTGCAGGTCAAGGGCTCAAGCCTGGCGAAATCGCCGGCGTTGAGCCAGATGAACCTGCCAGGCAGTGTCGGCATCAAGGGCCGCAAGATTGCCCTGCTGGTGGCCGATGGGGTTGATGGGGGGGATGTCGACAGGCTGGTCAAGGCGCTGGAAGCGCAGAGCGCCCGGCCGCTGCTGCTGGGGCCGAGTTCGGCGCCGGTGAAGACCGCGGACGGCAAAGCGTTGGCGGTGGATGCTTCGATGGAGGGCATGCCCTCGGTGATGGTCGACGCGATTGTCGTGCCGGCCGGCAAGGCTTCGTTGCAGGCGCTGGGCGCCAATGGGGTGGCCAAGCATTACCTGCTCGAGGGCTACAAGCACCTCAAGGCGATTGCGGTGGCGAAGGATGGCAAGGCGCTGCTGGATACGCTGGGGTTGAAGGAGGACAAGGGGTTGCTTGTAGGGGATGACCAGAAAGTGGTCGATGCCTTCATCAAGGCTATCGAGGGGCATCGGGTCTGGGAGCGGGAAGCCGCTGCCGAAGCTATTCCAGCTTGAGATTTTGGGGCCGCAAAGCGGCCCCAACACTCTCAACCCTGATGCGGTACCAGCACCACCTGCGCCGGCAGCGAACGCTGAATTTCATGCCGCTGCTTCAACTCGAAGCCACTGTCGAGCTTGCGCACGCGCTTCTCGAGCAAGGTCTTCAGCCACGGCGCATCGTCGGTGCGCGGCACCTGGAACACCACCTCGCACTGATAACTCAGCACATCGGCGGCAATGTCATCGAGCTGACGGCGCAGTGCACGGCTGTCGGTGGTTTTCAACGCCACCACGGTGCTCGGCGCAGTCGGGTCGATCAGCCGAGCCCTGGGCTTGGCCTCGGCCGCTTTCAGCGCCGCCTCGGCCCGCTCCAGCTCGGCCTTACGGGCCAATGCCACGGCATCACCCCCGGTCAGCGCCGGGGCCTGCGGCATCAATGCCCGGGCCCGTGCCAGGGCGGTGGCGGCAGCATTCACATCGCCCTTCTGTAGGACGATCTGGCTGCGCAGCAGGTAGGCTTCGGCCAGCTGGCGCTGGAACTGCTCTACCCGCGGCTCATCCGGCGTCTGCGCCTGCAAGGCGGTCAATTGATCTTCAGCGGTGGCCAATTCGTTGCTAGCGATGGTCTGCTGCAGCTCAGCCCACGGGTCGTGCTGGGCAGGCGCGGTCGACTGCTCGACCGGGGCGCTGGAACAAGCGGCCAGGAACAACGAAAACGCGACAACAAGCAGATAACGGGAGGCGAACGGCTTCATTCCTGCGACTCTCTATTTGCGCAAAAAGCGAGCAAGTCTACACCCAGGTGCGCACGCTCGAAAACAACACTTACAGACCTTTTACCGGCGAAAAGGTTGCAGGATGCGCCAGGGCGCACCCCCTGTTCAGCGCTTTGGCAGGGCCAGGCTCAGCAAGAATAGCACCGCCGCGCAGACCACGATCGACGGCCCGGCCGGGGTGTCCTTGAACCACGACAGCGCCAACCCGCCGCACACCGCCACAACCCCCAGCAGGCTGGCGCCCAGGGCCATCTGCTCCGGTGAGCGGGCGTGACGCTGCGCCGCGGCTGCCGGAATGATCAGCAGCGAGGTGATCAGCAGCACACCGACGATCTTCATCGCCACGGCGATCACCACGGCGATCAACAGCATCAGCGCCATGCGCAGTGCCGCCACCGGCAGGCCTTCGACCATCGCCAGCTCTTCGTGCACGGTGACCGCCAGCAGCGGCCGCCACAGGGCGGCGAGCAACACCAGCACCAGCGCGCTGCCGCCGAGGATCCAGCCCAGGTCACCCGGGCTGATCGCCAGCAGGTCGCCGAACAGGTAGGCCATCAGGTCGATGCGCACATCGTGCATGAAGCTCAGCACCACCAGGCCCAGCGACAGGGTGCTGGGTGCGAGGATGCCGAGCAGGGTGTCGGAGGCCAGCGGCTGGCGTTGCTGCAGGGTCACCAGGAGGATCGCCAGCAGCAGGCAGCCGACCGTTACCGCCAGCGCCGGGCTGACATCCAGGACGAAGCCCAGGGCCACGCCGAGCAATGCGGCGTGCGACAGCGTATCGCCGAAATAGGCCATCCGCCGCCACACCACGAACGAGCCCAGGGGGCCGGCCACCAGCGCCAGGGACAGACCCGCAAGCAGGGCATACAGAAGAAAATCAGCCATGCTTGCAGTGCTCTCCGTGAACATGGGCGCCAGGCGCGACGACTGAGCCGTGCAGGTCGTGGCTGTGGTCGTGGTGGTGGTGATAGACGGCCAGGCTGGCGGCGTTCTGGCCGAACAGCTCGACGAATGCCGGGTCGCCGCTGACCTGCTCCGGATGGCCCGAGCAGCACACGTGGCGGTTCAGGCAGACCACCTGGTCGGTGGTGCTCATCACCAGGTGCAGGTCGTGCGACACCATCAGCACGCCGCAGCCGTGGCGGTCGCGCAGGCGGGTAATGAGGTTGTACAGCTCGCTCTGGCCGACCACGTCGACGCCCTGTACCGGCTCGTCGAGCACCAGCAACTGGGGTTCACGGAGCAGCGCGCGAGCCAGCAGCACACGCTGCATCTCGCCACCGGACACCGTCTGGATGGGGCTGTCGATGACCTGTTCGGCACCCACTTCCTGCAGCGCTGAGAGCGCTGCGGCGCGGTCTACGCCGGGCACCAGGCGCAGAAATCGGAGTACCGACAGCGGCAGCGTGGCATCGACCTGAATCTTCTGCGGCATATAGCCGATGCGCAGCTTGGGCTTGCGCCAGACCTTGCCTCGGTGCGGCTTGAGCAGGCCGAGTACGGCGCGCACCAGGGTGGTCTTGCCGGCCCCGTTGGGGCCGATCAGGGTGACGATCTGGCCCGGTGCGACGGCCAGGTCGATGTTGTCCAGCACCGCCTCGCCGGCAAACGTGACCCCGACCTGTTCGAGGCGGATCAGCGCATCGCTCATGCCGCGCTCCGGCAGTTGCCGCACAGCCCGACCACTTCGACGGTCTGTGTCTCGACGCTGAAACCGACTGCCTTGGCGCTGGCGACGATCGCCCCGCTGATGCTCTCCTGCTCCAGCTCGATGGCCACGTGGCACACGCGGCAGATCAGGAACTGGCCCTGGTGCGCATGCTCCGGGTGGCTGCAGCCGATAAACGAGTTGAGCGAGGCGATGCGGTGCACCAGGCCGTTTTCCAGGAGGAAGTCCAGCGCCCGGTACACGGTCGGTGGCGCCGCGCGGCGGCCGTCCTGCTCGCTCAGTACGGCGAGGATGTCGTAGGCGCCCAGCGGCTTGTGGCTCTGCCAGACCAGCTCCAGCACCCGGCGGCGCAAGGCGGTCAGGCGCAGGCCCTGGCGGATGCAGATGGCATCGGCTTCGGCCAGGGCGCTGTGCACGCAATGGGAGTGGTCATGGGGACGGTGAGCCAGCGGCGTGATGGACATGGGCGGCGACGGTTCTGAATGGAGACGTTATTATGTTACCTGTTTCTGACAAGTCGAGTATTCACCGTGCCCCGTTTCCTTGTCCTTTTTGTCGCTTTCATCGCCTTCTCGGCCCAGGCCGAGGTCCGCGTGCTGACCAGTATCAAGCCGTTGCAGCAGATTGCCGCGGCGGTCCAGGACGGTGTCGGCAGCCCTGACGTGCTGCTGCCGCCCGGCGCCTCGCCGCATCACTATGCCCTGCGCCCTTCCGACGTACGGCGGGTGGGCGACGCCGACCTGTTGTACTGGATCGGCCCGGACATGGAGAACTTCCTGCCGCGGGTGCTCAACACGCGCAGCAAGCCCAGCGTGGCCGTGCAGTCGCTGGCAGGCCTGCAGCTGCGTCACTTTGGCGAGGACAGCCGTTCGCATGAAGAAGCCGAGCATGACGATCACGCCGATCATGACGAGCATGACCATGATCACCGCCCAGGCAGCCTGGATGCGCACCTGTGGCTGTCGTCGGTCAATGCCCGGGTGATTGCAACGCAGATGGCCGCAGACCTGGCCAAGGTCGATCCGGCCAATGCGGCGCGTTACCAGAGCAACCTCAAGGCCTTCGTCGGCCGGTTGGACGCGCTCGATCAGCGCATCAAGACGCGCGTGGCGGCGGTCGCCGACAAGCCGTACTTCGTCTTCCATGAGGCGTTCGACTACTTCGAGGCGGCCTACGGCCTGAAGCATACCGGGGTGTTCAGCGTTGCTTCAGAGGTGCAGCCGGGGGCGCAACATGTCGCCGCCATGCGCAAGCGCCTGCAGGAAGTGGGCAAGACCTGTGTGTTCAGCGAGCCGCCGCTGCGCCCGCGCCTGGCCGAGACGCTGACGGCCGGGCTGCCGGTGCGTTTGGCCGAGCTGGATGCGCTGGGCGGGACCGATCCGGTGGATGGCAAGGGCTATGAGCGCTTGCTGGAGAAGCTGGGCAGCGACCTGGTGGGGTGCCTGGAGCACCTCTAGGGCTGAACCGACCTCTTCGCGGGGTTGCCCGCGAAGAGGTTCAGGTGATCAGAGGGCGAACGGCAGCTTCAGCGCTACCTGCTGACGCTGTGCCAGACGCACTTCGAACTCGCTCGGGTCATGGATCATCACGTCCATCCCGGCAAACGACTCGGCCGCGATCAACCGCGACAGCCAGAAGCGCACGCAAGCCACGCGCAGCATCACCGGCCACAGCTCGGCTTCGGCCGCAGTGAACGGCCGCAGCCCTGCATAGGCACCCAGCAACGCCTGGGCGCGCGGCAGGTCGATGCCCGCCTGTTCGTCCAGGCACCAGTCATTCACGGTGATGGCGATGTCGTACAGCATCGGCCCCGAGCAGGCGTTGTAGAAGTCGATCAACCCGGTCAGGTGAGTGCCTTCGAACATCACGTTGTCGCGGAACAGGTCGGCGTGCAGGTTGGCCCGTGGCAGCGCCAGCATCTGTGCCTTGTGCACGGCAATCTCCTCCAGCGCCGGCTGCAGCAGCGCCTGTTGCTGCTCGCTGAGGTGCGAGATCAACTCGGCGCCAGACTCGAGCATCCAGTCCAGGCCACGGTCGGTCTTGCGCTCGAGGGTATGCTCGCGGGTGGCCAGGTGGATGTGCGCCAGCAACTCGCCGACCTGGGCGCAATGCTGGTTGTTCGGCGCCTTGATGTGCTTGCCCGACAGCCGCGGCTGGAGCAACGCAGGCTTGCCATTGAGTTCGCGCAGGGCATTGCCGTCGCGGTCACGCAGGGCATAGGGCACCGGCATGTCGGCATCGTGCAGCACGTCGAGCAGGTCGATGAAGAACGGCATGTCCTCGCTCGGGCCGCGCTCGACCAGCGTCAGGACGAACTCACCCTGTTCGAGGCTGACGAAGAAGTTGCTGTTCTCGGTACCGGCGGCAATGCCCTGGAAATCGAGCAGACGGCCCAGCTCATACGGCGCCAGAAAGGTTTCCAGCTCGGGCCGGGACACAGGGGTGAAAACTGACATGATGAAAAGTTGCCCATGCGGGCACTTCCGCCGGGAAGTGCCAGGTTGATGTGAACGGTACGCGTCAGGTTACCACTCGAAGATCTTCCAGGACGGAATCAGCATGTCCGGCTGGTCGGATCGAATGAAATTGCCTTCGGAGCCGTCGGCGCGTACCAGAAAATAAGGTTTGCCGTTTTTTGGCGTGATCTTGATCGCATACAGGAAGCCGTTCTGCCGGTACTCCTGGATGGTCTTGTCGCCTTCCGTGCGAATGGTCACATCGGGATCTGCCGATGGGGCTTCGTCCGCGGCCAGGGTGACGATCGGCATGGTTGCCAGAAGGCCGAGCAGTAACAGGCGATTGGGTGTCCGCATGATAACCTTGTCCCTTTGTCGTCAATGACTCTGGCTATTCTAGCGCCGGACCCGTCGAAAAGGTTGATTCTCCTCATGAGCCTAGCGCCCCTCGTCCTGGTGGACGGTTCCTCCTACCTGTACCGCGCCTTTCACGCGCTGCCGCCGCTGACCACCTCCAAAGGTCTGCCCACCGGTGCGGTCAAGGGCGTGCTGAACATGCTCAAGAGCCTGCGCAAGCAATACCCCGACAGCCTCTTCGCGGTGGTCTTCGACGCCAAGGGCGGGACCTTCCGCGACGCCATGTACGCCGACTACAAGGCCAACCGGCCGAGCATGCCGGACGACCTGCGGGTGCAGGTCGAGCCGCTGCATGCCAGCGTCAAGGCGCTGGGCTACCCACTGCTGTGCGTCGAAGGGGTCGAGGCCGATGACGTCATCGGTACCCTTGCCCGCAGCAGCGCGGCGGCAGGCCGGCCGGTGATCATCTCGACCGGCGACAAAGACATGGCGCAGCTGGTGGACGGCCACATTACCCTGGTCAACACCATGACCGGTAGCGTGCTGGACATCCCTGGCGTGCACGAGAAATTCGGCGTCGGCCCGGAACACATCATCGACTTCCTGGCCCTGATGGGCGACAAGGTCGACAACATTCCCGGCGTCCCCGGCGTGGGCGAAAAGACCGCGGTCGGCCTGCTGACCGGCATCGGTGGCGGCCTGCGCGATGTCTACGCCAACCTCGACAAGGTCCCCAGCCTGCCTATCCGTGGCGCCAAGGGCCTGCCGGCCAAGCTCGAGGAACACCGTGACGCGGCGTTCCTGTCCTATGAGCTGGCGACCATCAAGGTCGACGTGCCGCTGGACATCGAAGTCGATGCGCTGGTCTGCGCCGAGCCGGACCGCGACGCCCTGGTGGCGCTGTACACCGAGATGGAGTTCAAGAGCTGGATCGCCGACGTGCAGCGTGACGCGGTCAAGGTGGGCGAGGTGATCGCGCCGGTCGAAGCGCCGGTGGCCAAGGTCGAGCCGCAGTACGAGACGATTTTCGAGCAGGCGCGTTTCGATGCCTGGCTGGAAAAGCTGCGCCAGGCCCCGCTGTTTGCCTTCGACACCGAAACCACCGGCCTCGACGCCCAGCAGGCGCAGCTGGTCGGTGTGTCGTTCGCGGTCGAGCCGCATGTGGCGGCCTATGTGCCACTGACCCACGACTATGAAGGCGCACCGGCGCAGCTCGACCGCGACAGCGTGTTGCTGGCGCTCAAGCCGCTGCTGGAAGACCCGAGCAAGGGCAAGATCGGCCAGAACGCCAAGTACGACATCAATATCCTGGCAAATTGCGCGATCGGCGGTGATCAGGCGAACGGCATCGAGATGCGCGGCGTGGCCTACGACACCATGCTCGAGTCCTACGTGCTGAATTCCACCGCCAGCCGTCACGACATGGACAGCCTGGCGCAGAAGTACCTCGACCACAGCACCATCACCTTCGAGCAGATTGCCGGCAAAGGCGCCAAGCAGCTGACCTTCAACCAGATCCACCTGGACAAGGCCGGCCCCTACGCCGCCGAAGACGCCGACATCACCCTGCGCCTGCACCAGGCGCTGCAGGCCCAGCTGGCGAAGACCCCGAGCGTGCAGCCGGTGCTGATGGACATCGAGATGCCGCTGGTGCCGGTGCTGGCCAAGATCGAGCGCCAGGGCGCGCTGGTCGATGCCAACCTGCTGGCGATCCAGAGCGGCGAGCTGGGGGTGAAGATGGCCGAGCTCGAGCGCGAGGCGTTTGCCCTGGCCGGTGAAGAGTTCAACCTCGGCTCGCCCAAGCAGCTTGGCGTGATCCTCTACGACAAGCTGGGCATGCCGGTGCTGAGCAAGACCACCAAGGGCCAGGCGTCCACCGCCGAAGCGGTGCTCGCCGAGCTGGCCGAGCAGGACTACCCGCTGCCCAAGGTGCTGATGCAGTACCGTACCCTGAGCAAGCTCAAGAGCACCTACACCGACAAGCTGCCGCACCAGATCAACCCGCGCACCGGGCGCATCCACACCTCGTACCAGCAGGCCGTGGCCGCCACTGGCCGTCTGTCGTCCAGCGACCCGAACCTGCAGAACATCCCGATCCGCAGCGCCGAAGGCCGGCGCATTCGCCAGGCCTTCGTCGCCAGCCCGGGCTACACGCTGATGGCGGCCGACTACTCGCAGATCGAGCTGCGCATCATGGCCCACCTGGCCAAGGACGAAGGCCTGCTGCACGCCTTCCGCAACGACCTCGACGTGCACCGGGCGACCGCCGCCGAAGTATTCGGGGTTGACCTGGCCGACGTCACTATCGACCAGCGGCGCAGCGCCAAGGCGATCAACTTCGGCCTGATCTACGGCATGAGTGCCTTCGGCCTGGCCAAGCAGATCGGCGTCGACCGCAAGCAGTCGCAGGACTACATCGACCGCTACTTCACCCGCTACCCAGGCGTGCTGGCCTACATGGAACGCACGCGCGCCCAGGCCGCCGAGCAGGGCTTCGTCGAGACGCTGTTCGGCCGGCGCCTGTACCTGCCGGACATCAACGCGAAGAACCCGGCGCTGCGCAAAGGCGCCGAGCGCACGGCGATCAACGCGCCGATGCAGGGCACCGCAGCCGACATCATCAAGCGCGCGATGGTCGCGGTGGATGGCTGGCTGAGCAGCAGCGGGCTGGAGGCCCGGGTGATCCTGCAGGTGCACGATGAACTGGTGCTGGAGGTGCGCGAGGACCTGGTCGAGCAGGTCAAGGCCGAGATCCGTCAGCACATGAGCGGTGCCGCGCAGCTGGATGTGCCGCTGCTGGTCGAAGTCGGTGTCGGCTCGAATTGGGACGAAGCTCACTAAACGCATTGCGCGAAAAGCGTAGGATCTGTGGCGTGGTGCCGTGGATCCGCTGCTGGCTCCAAGCCATTAGTTGCGCTGTTTCATGAAACTATCGCAAATAGTTTCCAGGGCGTCGGAACTAAACCGGTGAAGCGGGACTCAGAGGTACTGAATGGCTGGTGAAGCCCTTCGATGCTCCTATGTTGTGTTAAGTGTTGGCAGATACCTGGACCCCGCCCTAGCGGTCCAGACTTGAACCCCGAACTTCCCCCTCCCCATACGAAGTCCGGGGTTTTTTTTGCCTGCGATTCGAGTATCCGGATCGCTGGGGCCATCGCGCAGCCCCAGCACGGCAACGGCTTACTCGGCCGGCTTGTCTTCCAGCGCCATCCAGCCCGCCAACACCGCATAGGCCTCTTCCAGGCCCTGGCGCTTGGGCGCCGAGAACAGCTGGATCGACGCGGTATCACCCCAACCCTTGCGGATTTCGGCCTGCACCTTGAGCAAGGTGTTCTTCGCCGCGCCAAAGGTCAGCTTGTCGGCCTTGGTCAGCAGGATGTGCATGGCCATGCCGCTGGCTTTGGCCCAGTCGAGCATCATCTTGTCGAAGTCGGTCATCGGATGGCGCACGTCCATCATCAGGATGATCCCGCGCAGGCACTCACGCCCGCCCAGGTAGGCCTCGAGGTGGCGCTGCCAGTGCTGCTTGAGCGGGATCGGCACTTTCGCATAACCGTAGCCCGGCAAGTCGACCAAACGCCGTTCATCGTCCAGACTGAAGAAATTCAACAGCTGGGTGCGCCCCGGGGTTTTCGAGGTTCGCGCCAGGCTGGCATGGGTCAGGGTGTTGAGGGCGCTGGATTTACCGGCGTTGGAACGGCCGGCGAAAGCCACCTCGTAACCCTGGTCTTCCGGGCATTGTTCGACCTTGGCGGCGCTAAGGGCGAATGTGGCTTTCTGGCAGAGGCCGAGGATGGGGTTCTTGACTTGCATGGGATATCCGATGTGGGTGTTGCCTAATCCAGGCAGTGTCGTTTCCGTTTGGAGGACGGAAGTATATAATGCCCCAGTTTTTGTGTGTGCATTCTCCCAGCGAAGGAGAGCGCACATGGGGTGTCGAACATTAGCTCGCGCAATAGAACGCAGCGCGGCCCCCAACCCTGAAAGGTCGTTCCGCAAGGCGAAATGGCTACTGGCTTTCGGTATGTTCCTACCGTTTTTCAGCGCACAGGCTACACAGGATCCCGAGGCGTTGTACAACCGCAGCTGTGCGGCCTGTCACGCCGGGCAGTTGCCGCAGGCACCCAAACGGGGTGATTCCGCGGCCTGGGAGCCAAGGCTGGCGCAAGGTGTGGATGTATTGGTCGCGCATGTTACACAGGGTTTCAAGGCTATGCCGCCGCGTGGATTGTGCAGGGACTGCAGTACCGAGGACTACCGTTTGGTCATTCTCTGGATGAGCGGCAGTCCCGATACATAACATTTCACCCTTAGCCGTGTTGGATTAGCTGATGAACAAACTATTCGTGAGTCTGCTGTTGACCATGGGGGTTGCAGGTGCGGCCAATGCTGCGGACCCTATCAAAGGCGATGCTGCCGCCGGTCAGGCGAAGACCGCCATCTGTGGTGCCTGCCACAACCCTGACGGAAACAGCCTGGCGCCAAACTTCCCGAAACTCGCCGGCCAGGGCGAGCGCTACCTTGAAAAACAGCTGCATGACATCAAGTCCGGCAAGCGTACCGTGCTGGAAATGACCGGCATGCTCGAGCCCTTCAGCGAGCAGGACCTGGCGGATATCGCCGCCTACTTCTCCAGCCAGAAGGGCAGTGTCGGCGCCGCTGATCCCAAGCTGGTCGAGCGCGGCCGGGCCCTGTTCAATGGCGGCGACCTGGAAAAAGGCATGCCCGCCTGCATTGGTTGCCACTCGCCGAACGGTGCCGGCATTGCCTTGGCAGGCTTCCCCCACCTGAGCGGGCAGCATGCCACCTACGTCACCAAGCAGCTGACCGACTTCCGTGAGGGCGAGCGGACCAACGACGGTGACGCGATGACCATGCGTACCATCGCCGGCAAGCTCAGCAACAAGGATATCGAGGCGCTGGCCAGCTATATCCAAGGCCTGCACTGAGGCGCCGAAGCGGCTTTAACACTCAGTTAATGGTCGATGACCGAAGATGAAAGGGCGGCCCGGACCGCCCTTTTTTCTGTCCGTAGCCGTTACACTACAGAACTCGAGCCCTTCCCGACCGGTCACAGCACTGGTCGCGTCGAGGCGACCAATGACTGCTCAGGAGTAAAGCATGCGTAAACTGATTCTCAGCGCTGCGCTGGTCGCCGCCAGCGTATTCGGTATGACCGCCGTCCAGGCCGCCGAGCCTGCCGTAGCCGGCACGCAGTATATCGAGCTGAGCAACCCGGTCCCGGTGTCCAAGCCAGGCAAGATCGAAGTCGTCGAGCTGTTCTGGTACGGCTGCCCGCACTGCTACCACTTCGAACCGACCATCAATCCATGGGCTGAAAAACTTCCGGCCGACGTCAACTTCGTGCGCATCCCTGCCATGTTCGGCGGCCCATGGGATGCCCACGGGCAGATGTTCCTGACCCTCGAAGCCATGGGCGTCGAGCACAAGGTCCACGCTGCGGTGTTCGATGCGATCCAGAACCAGCACAAGCAGCTGGTCAAGCCTGATGACATGGCCGAGTTCCTCGCCACTCAGGGCGTCGACAAGGACAAGTTCCTCGCCACCTTCAACTCCTTCGCGATCAAAGGCCAGGTGCAAAAGGCCAAAGAGCTGGCGAAGAAGTACGAAATCACCGGCGTACCGAGCATGGTGGTCAACGGCAAGTACCGCTTCGACCTGGGCACCGCCGGCGGTCCGGACGGCGTCCTCAACGTCGCCGACCAGCTGATCGCCAAGGAGCGCGCCGCTAAGTAAGCGGCGAACCCATGGCTCGCTTGCGCTCCACCCGGGGTGTTGGCCTGCACCAGCCGCAGGTCAACGAGCATCATCTGCAGGCCCCTGGCCTGCCAGAGGATGGTCGACTGCGGCTGCTCAGTTTCAATATCCAGGTCGGCATCAGTACCGAGCGCTACCGCCATTACCTGACCCGCAGCTGGCAGCACCTGCTGCCGCACACCGGGCGGGCCGGCAACCTGCAGAAGATCGGCGCGCTGCTCAGCGACTTCGACCTGGTCGCGCTGCAGGAAGTCGACGGTGGCAGCCTGCGCTCAGGCTACGTCAACCAGGTCGAGCACCTGGCCCACCTCGGCGCCTTCCCTTACTGGTACCAGCAGCTCAACCGCAACCTGGGGCGCTTTGCCCAGCACAGCAACGGCGTACTCAGCCGGCTCAAGCCGCACCAGCTGGAAGACCATCCGCTGCCCGGCCCTGCCGGTCGTGGGGCGATCCTGGTGCGCTTCGGTGAGGGCAAGGACGCGTTGATCGTGGTGATGATGCACCTCGCCCTCGGCGCCAAGACCCGCGCCCTGCAGTTGAGCTACATCCGCGAGCTGATCGGCGGCTATCGCCACCAGGTGCTGATGGGCGACATGAACACCCATGCCAACGACCTGCTCGAGCACTCCCCGCTGCGTGACCTGGGCCTGATCGCGCCGCAGGTCGAAGCCACCTTCCCCAGCTGGCGACCGCAGCGTTGCCTGGACCACATCCTGCTCAGCCCGAGCCTGACCCTGGAGCGGGTCGAGGTCCTGGCCCAGCCGATTTCCGATCACCTTCCCGTTGCCGTCGAGATTCGATTGCCTGACGCCCTGACTGTGGATACGCTGCCGGCTTTGAGCTAATTGCCATCACCCTCAGTGGATCCGGGCATGACAGACGACGCCGATCGTTGGAAGGAAAAATACCTTAAAAGCATCGAACAGCAGGAAAAGCTCGAGCGTCGTTGGGACGCCCGGCTCGACCTGCTGCGTCGTGGCCTGGTGCGCAGTACCCTGGCGGCCGAAGGCAGCGACAAGGCGGTCGACCAGTGCATGAAGGAAATGCGCGAGGTCATCCGCGGCGACAACATGGACGCCGGGCTGGCCAACCTGATCCCGCGCCTGGAAAAGGCCGTGCTCGACTCCGAGCAGCGTCGCGAAACGCGGATGAACCAGGTCAGCGATGCCTTGACCTCGCTGGTCGCTCAACTGCAAGCGCTGCCGCTGTCCGGTGAAGTCGCGCGGCCGCTGAAGAAGCTGGCGAAGAAGCTCGACGGTGGCGTCAGCCAGTCGCGCGACCTGCCGCCGTTGCTGGGCGAGCTCAGTGGCTTGCAGGGCAAGGCCCTGACCCTTCTGCAACAACCCGAGGAAGGCGAACGCCCCGGCTTCCTGCAACGGTTGTTCGGCAAGGCCGACAGCGATCCGCGCGCGGATGCCGATGAAGCCAAGCCAGCGGCCGCTGCTGCGCCAGCGCCTGGCCAGGTGAGTGACCGCGCTGCCGAGTCAGACGAGCTACAGCCCCTGCCCGCTTCGCCCGTGGCCAGCACCCCTGCCCCTGCGGTTGCCAACGAGGCACCGCCCGCGCCGGTGACTCAGGCCGAGCAGCCCGCTGCCGCTGCAGTGGCAGAGCCGCTGGCCCTGGCACCCGAGCCAGCTGAGGAGCCTTCGGGGCCGGCGCTGGTCGAGGCTATCGAGCCCGAGCCGCCGCGCGTCACCGTTGTTGAAGAGGCTATCGAGCCAGAAGCGCCGGTAGCGGCCGACGTCGAGCCGGACGCGCTCGCGCCTGACGCGCCCGATGAGCCTCAGCCGCTAGCAGCGACAGACACCGACAGCGAGTTGCTGGACGGCGAGGATGGCCCCTACGCCCTCCCCGATGCCGTCGAGCCGCCCTACAGTCAAGTGGCCGTGCACATCGAGCACACCCTGATCGGCCTGCTCGACGACCTGAGCCTGCCCGAGCGGCACAAGGCCCAGGCCCTGGAGATGCGCGAGCGGGTGGCCCGTGGGTTGAACTGGTATGAGCTGATCCCGGTACTGGATGACCTGGCGGTGCTCATGCTGGCCATCACCGACAGCGGCCAGCACGAGTTCGAAGCCTATCTGCAGCAACTCAACGAACGCCTGGAAACCTTCCAGAGCCACCTGCACGAAGCCAGCGCCGGCCATGCCGACAACAGTTGCGCCGCACGTGAGCTGGACAGCCAGCTGCGCGAACAGGTCGATGGCCTGCAAAGCAGCGTCCAGGGCGCTGCTGACCTGGACAGCCTCAAGCACATCCTGGACAACCGCCTCGAAGGCCTGCTGGTGACCATCGACGACCACCAGCAGGAGCGTGACCGCCGCGAGCAGGAGCTGGCCGGGCGCCTGCACGGTTTGGCCGAGCGGGTGGCGAACATGGAGCAGGAGGCGCTTGGCTACCGCGAGCACCTTGAAGAGCAGCGCCAGAAGGCCCTGATCGACCCCTTGACCGGCCTGCCCAACCGCGCCGCATGGTCCGAGCAGGTCGAGCGCGAAGTGCTCGACTGGCAAGAAAATGGCGGCCATCTGTCGATGGCGATCCTCGACCTCGACCACTTCAAGCGCATCAACGACAGCTACGGTCATCTCGCCGGGGACAAGGTCTTGAAGATCGTTGCCGACCAGTTGCGCAAGCGCCTGCGCGGCCGTGATTTCATCGCCCGCTTTGGGGGCGAGGAGTTTGTCCTGCTGTTGCCGCAGACGTCACCGGCTGCTGGTAGCCAGGTTGCCGAAGTCCTGCGCGCCGCGATCGAAGCCTGCCCGTTCCACTTCAAGGGCGAGCGGGTGGTGATCACCGCCTCGATCGGCCTGAGTGCGTTCCGCGCCGGGGAGCGGGGTGACCAGGTGCTCAAGCGTGCCGACGCCGCGCTGTACCGCGCCAAGGACCTCGGCCGCAACCGCGTGGAGCAAGGCTAGCGCGTGCGGCTGGCCAAGGCCCGCAACACTTTGCGGGCCTTTCCTGCAAGCGTTCGTGGGGCAGCACGTTATACTGTAGCGACAATGTCGGCCTCTCATGACGTGCTCTCTTTTGATGAAAACACTCTTCACAGCGTTGCTCCTGGTGCTTTTGAGCGGATGCAGCAGTGGCCCGCGGATCGACCGCAGCCAGGTCTCGGCCAATCAGGACGAGCGTATCCAGTTCGTCGTGCTGCATTACACCAACGCGTCACTGGAACGCTCCCTGGCGTTGCTGACGCATGGCGAGGTGAGCAGCCACTACCTGATCGGCGATGGCCCGGCCAAGGTCTATCAACTGGTCGATGAAAGCCGGCGTGCCTGGCATGCCGGCGACAGCCAGTGGGATGGCCGCACTTGGCTCAACTCGACCTCGATCGGCATCGAGATCGTCAACCCGGGCTTCACCGATACGCCCAGCGGCCGCGTCTGGCACCCTTACAGCGAGGCGCAGATACAGGCGCTGATCGTGCTGCTCAAGGACATCGTCCAGCGTAACCACATCCAGCCGCGCTACATCATTGGCCACAGCGACATCGCGCCGCTGCGCAAGCTCGACCCTGGGCCGATGTTCCCCTGGAAACGCCTGGCTGACGCGGGCCTGGGGGTCTGGCCAGAGGCCAACGCAGTGGCGCGGCAGCGCGCGTACTTCGAGGTCAACCCGCCGAGCGTGTCCTGGTACCAGCAACAGTTGGCGCGGTTCGGCTATGCCATCGAGCAGACCGGTGAACTGGATGTGGCGACCCGGCATGTGCTGGCCGCGTTCCAGATGCGCTTCCGCCCGCAGCGCTTCGATGGCCAGCCGGATGCACAAAGCGCCGCGCTGCTGCAGGTCCTCAACCAGAGGCGCTGAGGCGCCGCCGCGGGGCTGAGCCGCGGCCCGCGGTGGGCGATGCGCCCAACGGCGATGCCGAATCGCCATTCAGTTGCTATACCTTTGGTAATCAACTGGATGTGTTAGATGTCAGCCTTCCTCGCTGGGTTGCGCCAAATTTTCCACCGTCCCTGGCTACTGGCCGCATTCGCTGCCCTGGCCAGCGCTATCCTGCTGCTCACCGGCAGCGTTGGCGTCGCCCTGCAACAGATGAAAGAAAGCGAGACCGCGCAGATGAATGCCCAGGGCGAGCGCTTTTTGGAGCGCCTCGAGCAGGTGTTCGGCCAGCTGCGCGAAGGCGTCGACCAATTGCAGGCCCTGCCCTTGCGCGGCTGTGACCCGGCCATGCAGGAAGCCCTGCAGCAGGTCAGCATGAACTCGCGGTTCATCTACGAGGCGGCGTTCGTGGGCGGCAGCGTCGCCTGCTCCAGCCGCGGCGGCGAGCGCGCCCTCGAGCCTTTGCGGCCGCCGGACATCCGCGGGCCGACCTACAGCTACTGGCTCAACACCACCACCGAACCTGACGAGAACCTCGCTGCGCTGATGCTCGGACGCGGCCAGTTTCTGGTGTCCACCTCACGCGGCCACCTGACCGATGTGGTCGACCTGCCCCCCGGCGGCAGCCTGTTGGTGGTGCTCGACCACGGTACCCGGGCGATCCCCGTGCTGGGGCCGGCCCAGCCGTGGCCTCCGGCTGCCAACTGGCCGCCGCCTTCGGCCAAGGACCTGCTCGAGCTGAGTGATCGGCTGATCTACCGCATGCCGACCAAGTCGCCGGACTACCAGCTTGTCCTGATCGCCCCGCGTGCCAGCCTGCCGTTGAAGATGAACGGCCTGCTCTGGTTGCTGTTCCCCGGCAGCGTGCTGGTGGCGATCTGTATCGGTTGGCTGGTCCTGCAGTTGATCCTGCAGCGCCGCTCGATGAGCTCCGAACTGCAGAACGCCCTCAAGCGCGGCGAGCTGCAGGTGCTCTATCAGCCGATCTTCGAGCTCGACAGCCGGATCTGCGTTGGGGCCGAGGCGCTAGTGCGCTGGCGGCGCCCGGACGGGACCCTGACCAGCCCCGACCTGTTCATTCCGCTGGCGGAAAACACCGGGCAGATTCGCCAGATCACCGACTTCGTCCTGCAGCGCGTGCTCGAGCAGCTGGGCCACTTGCTGCGGGCCAACCGCCAGCTGTACATCTCGGTGAACCTGGCCGCTTGCGACGTGATGGTGCCGCGCATCGGCCCGGTGGCGGCGCGACTGCTCGCCTACCACCGGGTGCCCGCGAGCCAGATCGCCTTCGAGGTCACCGAGCGTGGCCTGATCGATGTGGTGGTGGCCCGGGACAACCTGCAAGCGTTGCGCGCGGTCGGCCATCAGGTGCTGATCGACGATTTTGGTACCGGCTACTGCAGCCTGGCGTACCTGCAGACCTTGCCGGTGGACTGCCTGAAGATCGACAAGGCGTTCATCGATGCGCTTGGCCACGATGCCGCCAGCAGCGGCGTGGCCCCGCACATCATCCGCATGGCCCACGACCTGCACCTGCGGGTCATCGCCGAGGGCATCGAGTGCGAGGACCAGGCGGAGCTGCTCAACAGCGAAGGGGTCAATTACGGGCAGGGCTGGTTGTTCGCCCATCCGCTGAGTGCCCGGCAGTTCGTCGAGTTGATCACCCGCGGGCGCCGGGTGCGCTCAAGGCGCATCGACGATGAGCCTTGAGGGGCCTCAGACCGGCAGCGCCATGTAGAACTGCGTGCCCTGGCCCGGCCGGGAGAACACGCCCATCCGGCCACCGTGCAACTGGACGATCTCCTTGCACAGCGCCAAGCCCAGGCCTGCGCCGCCTTTCTTGCGGCCGACCTGGACGAACGGTTCGAAGATCCGCCCCTGCTGCCCATAGGCAATCCCTTCGCCGTTATCCTCGACACTGACGATCACCCGCTCGCCATGACGCCGCGCATGCAGGCGAATGCGCCCGCCGCTTGGGGTGTGGCGCACGGCGTTGTGCAGCAGGTTGTCGAGCACCCGGTCGAGCTGGGAGACGTCCGCCTGGATCCGCGGCAGCGGCTGTTCGAGTTCGATCAGCAGGTCGATGTGTTTGTCCGCCACCTGCCCGGCCACCCGCGCCTGGGCCCGTTCGAGCATTTCGTCGACGGCACAGTGGGCCAGTTCGAGCTTCTGCAGGCCGCTCTGGTAGCGGGAGAAGTTGAGCAGGTCGTTGATCAGCTGGGTCAACCGCTGCATCTCTTCGCCAATGGTCTCGAGCAGGTCGGTTTCGCGGGCTTCAGGCGGGAACTTGACCCGCTCGCGGAGCAGGCCGAAGGCCATGTGCATGCCGGTTACCGGGGTGCGCAGCTCATGCGAGGCGCGCAGCACGAACTCGCTGCGCACGCGCTCGAAGGCCCGCTGCTCGGTGACATCGTGAAGGACCATCACCGCGCCCAGGATCGGCCCTTGCGGGTGGCTGACCGGGGTCAGGCTGTAGGTCAGCAGGCGGGTTTCTTCGTCGACCTCGATGCTCAGGTCGTCCGGCGGCCGATCCAGGCTGCCGCCGCGCAGCACCTGGCGCAACTGCTGTTCGAGCTCCGGGCGTTGCAGCGCCTCGGCCAGGCCTGCGCCGAGGCGGCTGCTGTCCCAGCCCAACTGGCGCTGGGCGACCGGGTTGAGGTGTTCCAGGTGGCCTTGGCGATCGATGATCAACAGGCCGTCGTCGATACTGTCGAGCACCGCCTGCAAGCGCTGCTGGCCGGCCAGCACTTCGTCGATGTTGGTCGCCTGGTGCTTGCGCAGGGCATCGGCCATCAGGCCGAAGCGTCGGGTCAGCTGGTTCAGTTCGGCGGCTTGGGTGACGGGCAGGGTGACGTCGAAATTGCCTTGGCCGACTTCATCGGCGGCCTTGGCCAGGGCTTCGATCGGCTGGCCGAAGCGCCGCGCAATGTTGTGCGCGGTGACAAAACCGAGGACCAGCACCGCCAAGGCGATCAGGCCCATCAGGCCACTGACCAGCAAGGCCCGCTCACGGGTGCGCTGTTCGCTGCGGGTGATGTAGTCCAGCGCCTGTTTTTGCGAGTCGATCAGGTCGGTGCGCACCTGATTGAAGGCCGCCCCCAGCGGTTGGTCGGTACCCATGCTGCGCGCCGGCGTGCGGCTGTCGCGGTACGCCTGGAGAAAACTCTGGTAGTTGCTGCTGGCCTTGCTGAAAGCCGTCTGCTCGTCGCCCTGCGCCAACCCCTGGTTGAGCAGCAACTGGAATTGATCCTGCAAGGCCACCAGGCTGTCCGGGTCGGTGTCCTCGTCGAGGATCAGGGTCAACTGCTCCCCGAGGTTCTGCCGCAGCTTGAGCCCCACGTCCAGGGTGTGCGCGGTGTCGCGGACCAGGCGTTGTTGCACACTGGCCATCTGCATCACGCTGACCAGCCCCACCAGAACCCCCACCAGCGCCACCGTGACCAGTGCCGAGATGCTCAGGAAAAGCCGCGTGCGCAGCTTCATCGGCCACTTCATAGGTTGAATTGCTTGCGCTTGCGGTACAGCGTCGAGGCGTCGATGCCGAGCGTCTTGGCCGCCTGGTCGAGGGTATCGCTGGCCGCCAGCACCGCGCCGATGTGGGCCCGCTCCAGCTCATCCAGGCTCAGCGCGGCGCCGATCCGTGGGGCGTTGTTGGTGGTCGTTTCGGCCATGCCCAGGTGGGTGATCTCGACCCGCTCCTGCGGGCAGATGATGCTGGCCCGTTCGACCACGTTGCGCAGCTCGCGGATGTTGCCCGGCCAACGGTAATTGAGCAGCGCGGCACGGGCTTCGTCGCTGAACACCCGCGCAGGTCGCGAATACTCTTTGACGAAGCGTGCGAGGAAGCGCTCGGCGAGGGTCAGGATGTCATCGCTACGCTCACGCAGGGGGGGCAGGTGCAGGGTGATGACGTTGAGCCGGTAGAGCAGGTCTTCGCGGAAGCGGCCGTCGCGGACCATGTCGTCGAGGTTGAGGTTGGTGGCGGCAAGGATGCGCACATCGGCCCGGCGGGTCACCGGGTCGCCGACCCGCTCGTATTCCTTGTCCTGGATGAAGCGCAGCAGTTTTGGCTGCAAGGTCAGCGGGAAATCGCCGATCTCGTCGAGGAACAGCGTACCGCCGTCTGCCTGGCTGACGCGCCCCAGGGTACTTTCGCTGGCCCCGGTAAAGGCGCCGCGGGTATGCCCGAACAGCTCGCTCTCCATCAGCTCGGCGTTCAGTGACGGGCAGTTGATGGTCACGCAGGCCTTGCGCGCGCGCTTGCTCCAGCCGTGGATGGCGCGGGCCAGTTCGCCCTTGCCGGTACCCGACTCGCCGAGGATGAGAATGTTGGCGTCGGTGGTCGCCACCTGGCGTGCGGTTTCCAGCACCGCCATCATGGCCGGGCTGTGCGAGTCGAGGCCGTCCTTGGGCTTGCGCACTTCGCCTTCGAGCGCCTCGAGGCGGGCCGACAGCTGGCGTACTTCGAGCTGCTTGGCGGTGGCCAGGCGCAGCTGGTCGGGGCTGCACGGCTTGACCAGGTAGTCGGCTGCGCCGGCCTGGATGGCGTCTACCGCGGTATCCACCGCCGAGTGCGCGGTGACGATGACGACGCGCATCCAGGGGGCCTGGATACGCATCTGCGCCAGCACGTCGAGGCCGTTGTCCTCGCCCAGGCGCAGGTCGAGAAAGCACAGGTCGAACACCTGACGCTGCAACAGCGATTCGGCCTGCGCGGCGCTGTTGGCCGTGGCTACGCTGTAGCCCTCATCTTCGAGGCAGTAACGAAAGGTTCGCAGGATGGCGGACTCGTCATCTACCAGCAGAATGCGGCCTTGGTTGTCCTGGGCAGACTCCATTTTCCTACGCTCCTTTAGGATTGATCTCAGTTAGTGTCGGAAAGATCGGGCAAGTTGCATGGTCAATTCTGAAGGATTCTGTCCTTTGCATGCTAGCTGCTCGCCCGTTGTTTAGCTAACTAGCTGAAATATCGTGCTTTTTTGGCAAAAAAACGGCTGGCACGGCGCTTGCGAAGATCTTTGGATTTGTAACAAGAGGAGGTGCAGTCATGCCCTTATCCCCCCGTATGGCCGTATTGGCCGCCGGCTTGCTGTCGCTAATGCCACCGGCGTTCGCCGATTCGCAGCAGGACGCCCGTCTGGAAGGCGCCCTGCAAACCGCCCTGTCCCTCAACCGCCTGCTCAACCCGTTTCGCATCGACGTCGATGTCGAGGGGCCGCAAGCGCGCCTCAGTGGTGAAGTCGAAAGCCCGGTAGAGCGTCAGTTGGCCGAGCACGTCGCCTTGGCCACACGCGGTATCGAGCAGGTCGACAATCAGTTGCGGGTCAACCCCGAGCTGGTCGAGCGACCGCTGGAACTGCGTGCCTACGCGCAACGCCTGGAGGACGCGACCCTGGCCGCCATCGTGCGGGCGCGACTGTCGTGGAGCCAGGTCACCGAGCAGGCGCCGATCGAGGTCGAGAGCCGTGAAGGCGTGGTGACCCTGCGCGGTCGGGTCGACAGCGTCGAGGCCAAGGAACTGGCCGGGGTGCTGGCGCGCACCACTGACGGCATCCATCTGGTCAACAACCTCGTCAGCCTCGACACAGCAGCCATGGCCAAAGCCCGTGACAAACCGGTCGGCGCCCCCCGCGGCGCGCAGCCGAGCGACGGCTGGATCATCGACAAGATCCAGAGCAGCTACCGCTTCAGCCGCAACCTCGATGGCCTGAACATCAAGGTGGCGAGCCAGGAGGGCCTGGTGCGGCTGTCCGGTGAGGTGGTCAGCAGTGAGCAGAAGACCATCGCCGTCGAGGTCGCCCGGCAAATCGTTGGCGTGCGCGGCGTAGACGCCGACCTGCTGAAAATCGCCACCAAGGTTGAAGGCTGATTCGTGCAAATCGCACGACGCCACGGACGGCATCGTGCAGGATACGTCCTCAATGATCTCGGGCCTAATAGCTAAGTCATTGTTTTATAAGGATTTTATCAGGTTGGCAAGACTGGCATGCAGGCTGCAATTACTTGTTCATAGATTGAATAAGAACATTGCAGGAGGAGCCGGCATGAACCGCCAATCCGTCAACAGCCTTCAGTCCACCGCGTTGCCAGTACGCCAGTTCCTCTTTGCAGGCCTCGCGGTGCTGCTGACTCTGGCCGCCGGCCTGTTCTATTACAGCTGGCAGACTGCCCGGCTCGCTGAGCAAGTGGCTGCGCAGACCGCGCTGTTGACCCAGATTCAGGCCACCCGTGCCACGAATTTAGTGAGGGCGGCAGACCCGCTGCCTTCGCCAAAGGCCTCTTCACCGGCCACGTTGGAAAACGTCGTACCGCAGGACCGCTGGGTTTTCTAGGGGTCTGAGCGGCTCGATTTCAAAAAAAGAAAGGAGAACCATCATGCTTAGTTGGGCTATCACTTTCCTGATCATCGCCATTGTCGCTGCCGTGCTGGGCTTCGGTGGTATCGCCGGCGCCGCCACGGGGATTGCGAAGATCCTGTTCATCGTCTTCCTGGTGTTGTTCGTGGCGTCCTTCTTCTTCGGACGCGGCAGGGGTTGACCCATGAGCCGGATGCTTTGCAAAGCCCTGGCTACCGCCCTGCTGTTGGGCGGTAGTGCGGCGGCGATGGCGGCCAATGACGGCCAGGTCCGGGTCAACCAGCTGTTGGGCTCGGACCCCGAGTACCGGGAAGCCTGGCAAGACGCCCTCGAGGGCGAGGAGCGTTTGCCCGACTGGGTGATCAACCTCAACGGCAGTTCGCAGGAACAGATGTCAGCCGTAGCCGAGGATGGCGACCAGTACCTGGTCGGGCCCTTGTGTGAGTCGGACGACAACTGCACCTACAAGCGGCTGATCGTTGCGTTCAGCTGGGACAAGGATGATGCCTACGGGATGCTCGTGGAGGTACCCGAAGGACTGCCGAGCGACAAGTCGCCCACCCGCCACGCGCAGTACCGCTGGCTGGGCGAGCCTGACGACGGCATGAAGGCACTGCTGCAGGAGCAGCTCAAGCGTGATCCGAAGTGGTACTGAGTGCTCAGGCACCGCACAAACTTCACGCAACTGTAACGCTATGGAAGCTGAACCTTTCTATCGTTCTGGCTTCTATGATGCGCCGCCCCGAGGAGGGACGGCACATGACCAAGGGGCTGGGCTGTTCTGATTGTTGCAGGATCGGAGTGGCCTAGGGGTACAGGGAGTACCTCCGAACACGGGCCGGGTCAGGAAGGTAGCATCGGAAGTACCAGGTCGGTCGTGTCGGAAAGATACGAAACCTGACCTGACTTCCGGAGCGCCTATATAAAGAAAGATTTCCGCACTTTGTAGGAATTTGCCTCCAAGACACATTTTGTCTCGACCGTACATCGAATTATTTCCTCCGCGTCCCACCCCCCTTCCTGGCACGCTCCTGACCATTCGGATTGTCGAACAAGGCGTTCGGAGCGGCCACTGGGTGCCTCCAAATCGGCCGAAAAATGGCGGTTTGGTCTTGTTCGGAAATCCGAACGGCGAAAATCCAACCCCTTCTGATGCGACTTATTGCCTCAAGGTCTCATGCCGAATCGGCATAGGGTATTCGTTTCCGGCATTAGACTGACCCCGCCCACGTCGCAATAGTTGCCGCCTTTTTCGCTAGCCAGAGCGCCGAAACGCTCGCTTGCGCTGACCTTCGATGGAGTCGTCGTACGGATTAACTTCGCTGCCCAGCATGCTTCTAATGGCTCTGGAACGCGCATTTCCGCTCGTCGCCCCTGACCACTAGAAGAAAAGGTAACGACATGAAGAAGGCAAAACTAAGCCTCGCCTGGCAAATCGTAATCGGACTTGTCCTGGGCGTTGCAATCGGCGCGCTGCTGAACCATTTCAGTGCAGAAAAGGCATGGTGGATCAGTAATGTTCTGCAGCCTGCCGGTGACATCTTCATTCGCCTGATCAAGATGATCGTCGTCCCGATCGTGATTTCGTCGCTGATCGTGGGCATCGCCGGGGTTGGCGACGCGAAAAAGCTGGGCAGCATCGGCCTCAAGACCATCATCTACTTCGAGGTGGTGACCACCATCGCCATCGTCGTCGGCCTGGGCCTGGCCAACCTGTTCCACCCAGGTGTCGGCATCGACATGAGCACCCTGGGTACCGTGGATATCTCCAAGTACCAGGCTACCGCTGCCGAAGTGCAGCATGAGCACGCGTTCATCGAGACCCTGCTCAACCTGATCCCGTCGAACATCTTCGCAGCGCTGATGCGTGGCGAGATGCTGCCGATCATCTTCTTCTCTGTACTCTTCGGTCTGGGCTTGTCGAGCCTGCAGTCGGACCTGCGCGAACCGCTGGTACGGACCTTCCAGGCCGTATCGGAAACCATGTTCAAGGTCACCCACATGATCATGAACTACGCCCCGATCGGCGTGTTTGCCCTGATCGCGGTGACCGTCGCCAACTTCGGCTTCTCGTCCCTGCTGCCGCTGGCCAAGCTGGTGGTACTGGTGTACTTCGCCATCGCCTTCTTCGCCTTCATGGTGCTCGGCCTGGTGGCGCGGATCTTCGGCTTCTCGATCATCAAGATCATGCGCATCATGAAGGACGAGATCATCCTCGCGTACTCCACCTCCAGCTCCGAGACCGTGCTGCCGCGTGTCATCGAGAAGATGGAAAAGTACGGCGCGCCGAAGTCGATCTGCAGCTTCGTGGTGCCGACCGGCTACTCGTTCAACCTCGACGGTTCGACCCTGTACCAGAGCATCGCGGCGATCTTCATCGCCCAGCTGTACGGCATCGACCTGTCTTGGAGCCAGCAGCTGCTGCTGGTGCTGACCCTGATGGTCACCTCCAAGGGTATCGCCGGTGTGCCTGGTGTGTCGTTCGTGGTCCTGCTGGCGACCCTGGGCAGCGTGGGTATCCCGCTGGAAGGCCTGGCGTTCATCGCCGGTGTCGACCGCATCATGGACATGGCCCGTACCGCCCTGAACGTGGTCGGCAACGCCCTGGCGGCCGTGGTCATCGCGCGCTGGGAAGGCATGTACGACTCGGCCAAGGGCGAGCAGTACTACAACTCGCTGCCGCACATGGCCGGCAGCCAGGCCGCTGCGGTGGCTGGCGAGACCGCCAAGCAGTAAGCCGCTGGCGTTGAACAGAAAGCCCCGACCTGTCGGGGCTTTTTGTTGTCTGTAGGAACGCCATCGCGGGCCAGCCCGCTTGCGCTATCATTCGAGGCATTTTTCGGGGGAACACACGGATGCTCAACGGCCTTTGGCTCAGCTTTTTCCTGGTGGCGGCCGTCTCCGCCATGGCCCAATGGCTGGTCGGCGGCAACGCGGGGATCTTTGCCGCGATGGTCGAGAGCATTTTCGCCATGGCCAAGCTGTCGGTAGAGGTCATGGTCCTGCTGTTCGGCACCCTGACCCTGTGGCTGGGCTTCCTGAAGATCGCCGAGCAGGCCGGTATCGTCGAATGGCTGGCCAAGGTGCTCGGCCCGCTGTTCGCCCGCCTGATGCCCGAAGTGCCGCCTGGCCACCCTGCCCTCGGCCTGATCACCATGAACTTCGCTGCCAACGGCCTGGGCCTGGACAACGCCGCCACGCCCATCGGCCTCAAGGCCATGCGCGCACTGCAGGAGCTCAACCCGAGCAGCAGCACGGCGAGCAACGCGCAGATCCTGTTCCTGGTACTCAACGCCTCGTCGCTGACCCTGTTGCCGGTGACCATCTTCATGTACCGCGCCCAGCAAGGCGCGCCCGACCCGACCATGGTCTTCCTGCCGATCCTGCTGGCGACCAGTGTCTCGACCCTGGTCGGCCTGCTGTCGGTGGCGGTGATGCAGCGCCTGCGCCTGTGGGACCCGGTGGTGCTGGCTTACCTGATCCCCGGCGCGCTGCTGCTGGGCTGTTTCATGGCGTTTCTCGGCACGCTGTCAGCGGCGGCGCTGGCCAGCCTGTCATCGATCCTCGGCAACCTGACCCTGTTCGGCATCATCATGCTGTTTCTGGTGGTCGGGGCGCTGCGCCGGGTAAAGGTCTACGAGGCGTTCGTCGAGGGCGCCAAAGAGGGCTTTGACGTCGCCAAGAACCTCCTGCCCTACCTGGTCGCCATGCTCTGTGCAGTCGGTGTGCTGCGTGCCTCGGGCGCGCTCGAACTGGCGCTGGACGGTATCCGCCACGCGGTGCAGTGGATGGGCCTGGACACGCGCTTCGTCGAAGGCCTGCCGACCGCGCTGGTCAAGCCGTTCTCGGGCAGTGCGGCGCGGGCGATGCTGATCGAGACCATGCAGACCCAGGGCGTCGACAGCTTCCCGGCGCTGGTTGCCGCGACCATTCAGGGCAGCACCGAGACCACCTTCTACGTACTGGCCGTGTATTTCGGCGCGGTCGGCATCCAGCGCGTGCGTCACGCCGTGGGTTGCGCGCTGCTGGCGGAGTTGTCCGGGGTGATCGCGGCGATCTTCGTCTGCTACTGGTTCTTCGGCTGAGCCTGAGCGGCCTGGGCGACCGTCCAGTCCACCAGTTGCGCCACCAGCTGGTCACTGGCCGCGCCAAAGCCGGTGACCACTGCGGCCACCTCGCTGGCGGCCAGTGGCTGGCGAACTTCGAAGCGCCGGCTGGCGAGGATGCGCTGGCTGCGGCCCTGGACCAGGCGCGCGTCATAACGGATCACCACGTCCACCGCGCCGGCGCGGTATTCGCTCTGGAACGCCTGCAGCTCGCCGGCCAGTTCATAGTCGGCCTGCAGGTTGCTGTCATCGGCGCTCAGGCGCTGCACCCGGCCATCGCGCTGGAAACCATCGAGCAGGCGATTGCGCACCAGCAGCGGTACCGGATCGCTCCAGCGTGCGCCCTGGTAGCCACTGATGATATCGCCCTGCGCGATCACCGCGATGCGCGGCCCGGCCAGCACTTCGCTGGCCAGCGGCTTGTTCAGGCGCAGCGACCAGTCCAGCGGCGTGGCGCTGCGGCTGGCCTGGTTGACCGGCAGCCGATAGGTGTCCAGCGGCGCACTCTGCGGCAGGATCGAGCAGGCGCTGGTCAGGCTCAATGCAGCCGCCAGGGCCAACAGACGCGGCGACGCGGTCATGGCTGGAACTCCTTGATGTTGTTGTCACGGCCCAGCAGGTAACCACTGGGGTCGGCCTCCAGGCGCCGCGAGATGCCCTTCAGGGCATTGAGGGTTTCGCGCAGCTCGCGGATCGCCGGGGCCAGCTGGTTGAGGCCCTGGGCGCCGTCGTCGAGCGCTTCGCGGTTGTCCTTGAGCAGGCTGTTGATGGTCGCGGTGCTCTCGGCCAGGGCGTTCATGGCCTGTTCGGCGCTGCCGAAGGCTTGCTTGCCCTGGGTGCCGAGCAGGCCGTTGGCGTTGCGCATCAGGGCCTGGGTTTCGGCGAGGGTGGCGTTGGCCTGCTTGCCGACCTCGGCCAGTTGGCCAATGGCATCGGCGATGCCGCCCTTCTGGCTGGCAAAGGCGCCGGTGGTCTGCTCGAGGTTGGCCAAGGTGTTGCTCAGGTGGCCGATGTTGTCTTCCGAGAACATCTGGTTGGCGTTGTGCAGCAGCAGGTTGATGTTGGTCACCAGGTCGCTGCTGTCATTGAGCAGGCGCGAGATCGGCGAGGGTGAAGCGACGATCACCGCCAGCTTGCCGTCCTTGCCCTTGAGCTCCGGGCTCTGCGGCGTGCCGCCACTGAGCTGGATGAATGCGTTGCCGGTGACCCCGGCCAGGGTCAGCTTGGCCTGGGTGTCCTGCTTGACCGGCGTGTCGGCGCTGAGGCGGATGCGCGCGAGCACCCGGCGTGGGTCTTCCGGGTCCAGGCGCAGGGTGGTGACGTCGCCGACCTTGATGCCGTTGTACTGCACCGCGCTGCCGCGGGACAGGCCCGAGACAGCTTCGTTGAACACCACTTCATAGTCCTTGAAGGTGTCGTCGATGCTGGACTTGGTCAGCCACAGGCCGAACAGCAACGCGCCGGCCACCACCACGACGGTGACCAGGCCGATGAAGACATGATGAGCTCGGGTTTCCATGGTTCAGCGCTCCTGACGGACACGGGCGGCGGCCTGTTCGGCCGCCCGCCCGCGCGGGCCGTGAAAGTATTCGTGGATCCAGGCGTCGTCGGTGTGCTCGACCTCGGCCAGTGGGCCGGCGACCAGGACTTTTTTCTGCGACAGCACGGCAATGCGGTCGGTGATGGTGTAGAGCGTGTCGAGGTCGTGGGTGATCAGGAACACGCTCAGGCCCAACGCGTCGCGCAGGGTCAGGATCAACTGGTCGAAGGCCGCGGCGCCGATCGGGTCGAGGCCGGCGGTGGGTTCGTCGAGGAACAGGATGTCCGGGTCGAGCGCCAGGGCTCGGGCCAGGGCGGCGCGCTTGATCATGCCGCCGGACAGCGAGGCGGGGTATTTGTCGGCGGCGGAGATCGGCAAACCGGCCAGGGCCAGCTTGACCCCGGCCAGGTGCTCGGCGTCGGCGCGCGACAGCCCGGCGTGCTCGATCAACGGCAGCGCGACGTTCTCGGTGATGGTCAGCGAGGAGAACAGCGCGCCCTTCTGGAACAGCACGCCAAAGCGCCGTTCGACCCGTGAGCGCTGCTCGTTGTCGAGCTGGGCGAGGTCCTCGCCGAACACCTTGACCTGGCCTTCGTCGGGCCGGCGCAGGCCGACGATGCTGCGCAGCAGCACCGACTTGCCGCTGCCCGAGCCGCCGACCACCGCAAGGATCTCGCCCTTGTGCAGGTCGAGGTCGAGGTTTTCGTGCACGCTTTGCCGGCCAAAGCGGTTGCACAGGCCGCGCGCCTCGATAACGATGTCGCTCACGCCATTCACCAGCCCATCTCCATGAAGAACAACGCCGCCACGGCATCCAGCACGATCACCACGAAGATCGACTGGACCACCGCAGAGGTGGTGTGGGCGCCTACCGACTCGGCGCTGCCACTGACCTTGAAGCCTTCCAGGCAGCCGATCGCGGCGATCAGGAAGGCGAAGAACGGTGCTTTGACCAGGCCGACCAGGAAGTGCTGCACGCCGATATCGCTCTGCAGCAGCGACAGGAACATCGCCGGCGGGATATCCAGGGTCAGCGCGCAGACCACGCCGCCGCCGACGATCCCGCAGATCATCGCGATGAAGGTCAGCAGCGGCAGCGAGATCAACAGCGCGAGCACCCGCGGCACGACCAGTAGCTCGATCGGGTTGAGGCCCAGGGTGCGGATGGCGTCGATCTCTTCGTTGGCCTTCATCGAGCCGATCTGCGCGGTAAAGGCGCTGGCAGTGCGGCCAGCCATGAGGATCGCGGTGAGCAGCACGGCAAATTCGCGCAGGAACGAGAACGCCACCAGGTCGACGGTGAAGATCGTCGCGCCAAAGGCGGCCAGCACCGTGGCGCCCAGAAACGCCACCACCGCGCCCACCAGAAAGGTCAGCAAGGCGACGATTGGCGCGGCATCGAGGCCGGTCTGCTCGATGTGCGCGACCACCGGCGTGACCCGCCAGCGGTGCGGCTGGAGCACACGGCGCAGGAGCGTTTCGATGATCAGGCCGATGAAGCCGAGCAGTTGCAGGGTATCTTGCCAGAGGGTATCGACGGCGCGGCCGATGCGCTCGAGCAATAGCATCAGGATCGGCCGTTCGGCTTCTTTGACCGGGATGCAGTAGTCCTGCACCGAGCGGTAGACGTTTTGCAGCAGTGCGCGGTTGGCCTCGGCGAGGTCCTGGGTGCAGTGCGACAGGCGCTCTGCGCCGAGCAGCTCGGCCAGCAGTGAGGCACCGGCGGTGTCCAGGCGGCCGAGCTGGCTGAGGTCGGCGATGGCATCGCTGCCGTACTGGCTGCGCAGGCGCTCGCTGTCGCGCTTGAGGCGGGCGTAGTGGGCCAGCGTCCAGTCGCCGCTGATGCGCAGGCAAACCGGCTGGCTGCTGGTGTCCAGAGTAGCGCTGGGTGTGGTCATGGGCTCCATGCTTCTGACGGACGCCGGAGGCGGTCGGCTCAGATCATAGCGCATCGCCGCAGGCTGTATTGCACCCTGGTGCTGTCCAGTTAAATCAGCCCGCAGGGGCGTCGTTGACCACCTTGAAGCGCAGCACGCCGATCACCTGGCCGTCCTCGGTCAGTACCCGCACCTGCCACTTACCCACCGGGTTGGGCGGGAAGTTCTGCTTGTGGGTCCAGGCCCGGTAGCCTTCCTTGCGCCCGCCATGAATGTCCAGGGCGATCCGGTCGACCTCTTTGCCGTCCAGCTGCCACACGTGATAGATGCGCTCGTTGAGCCCGCGCGGGGCGTTGATCGCGGTATAGGCGTACAGCCCGGTGCCACGGATGCGGCTGGCGGGCACTTCGTCCAGCGACTCGCCGGGCTGGCGGTTGAGCACCTCGGTGCTGACCGCCACTTCGGTCAGCCAGAGCGTCGCAGGCGGCACCCACGAGCGCATCAGCCAACCGCCGGCACCCACCGACAGGGTCACCAGTACCAGGGCCACGGCGCGCCGCCAGCTGTTGATCGGGAAGCTGCTGGCCAGGCTCGGGAACGACAGCGCCATGGCGGCGATCAGCGCCAGCTTGAAGCTCTGCGCGGTGGTCAGGTGGAGGATGATCGGCAGCGCGGTCAACAGCGCGGCGAACAGGGTCAGGGTGTGTAGTGCGAGGAACAGCCAGCGCCGCGGGGCCAGCCAGCGGTAGTACAGCGGGTCGATGATCGAGACCAGCCCGGCACCGGCGAGCAGGCCGGTGAAAATCAGCTGGCCGCTGTTCCAGGTGGTGGTGATGAAGAAGAACGGCAGGACGAAGAACAGGCTTTCCTGGTGGATCATCTGCGTCGCGTAGCGCAGCACGGGCTGGGGAATCTCGCGCTTGAAGGCGCGGGTGAACAGCCCGGTCAGGGTGTTCTCGAGCATCAGCCAGACCCAGCTGACCAGCATCAGGATGGCGACCCAGCTGGCCAGGCCGGCCTGGCGGTCGACCAGGATGAAGCTGCCGATCCCTGAAAGGAAACCGCAGAGCGCGATGATGCCGGGGTAACGCTTGAGCAGTTCGATCACGCGCTGGATGAAATGGGGGATTGGAGGCATGAGTGGCTACTGAAAGGGGCTATGAACGCTGCAGGGCTGGCCTCATCGCGGGCAAGTCGGAACGCCGCACCGCCGCTCCTACAGTGGACAAATCGTCCTTGTAGGAGCGGGCTTGCCCGCGATGAGGCCGCTACAGGATACCGCCTAATCAGCGCTGGCGTGTAGCGCCGCTGGGCCGGCTGGGCGGCTGGCGACGGCGGCGCAGCAGGCCAATGGCAAGGATCAGCCCCAGCAGCAGGGCTGCCAGCCCGTACAGCTCGTCATAGCCGAGCAGCGGCTTCTCGATGCGCAGGTAGCCTGGGTCCTTGAGCAGCTCGCGCAGGGCGTCGTCGGCCTGCTTGAGGCTGACCTGGCGCAGCTTGCGGATCGGGTCGGTAAAGCGCCCGTCGTTGTAGTTGTTCAGCGCACCCCAGTAGTAGTCGGCCAACGCGCTGTTGCCCTGGCTGGTCCAGCTCTCGCGGGCGATGGTCGCGTCCTTGATGCGGTTGAACGTGTCGGGGTCCAGGCCGTTCTTGCGCAGGTGCTCGAACAGGTCCTGCAGCACGCCCACCGCGGCGTCGATGTCGTCGCGCTCGAGGTCGGCATTCAGGCTGAGCATGCCGCTGTCGCCAAAGCTCTCGCGTTGCACCGACGGCCCATAGGACAAGCCGTGGCGCAGGCGCAGCTGGTCATACATGGCCCAGTCGAGGTAACGCGAGAGCAGGTCGAGGGTCTGCTCGTGGTCGCTGTCCAGCACCGGCTCGAGGAACAGCCAGTGCAGTTTGACGCTATCGCCCAGCCAGCCGCGGGTCAGCTCGCGGCGTTGTTCGGCCTGCTGGCTGATGCTGTCGAGGTTGCGTCGCTCGCCGGGCTCCACGGGCGGCAGCTCGCCGTAGCTGCGCTCCAGGTAAGCCGGCAACAGCCGGTCGAGGCCGCCGACCATGATCAGGGTCATGTTGTTGGCGGCGTACCAATGCTCGCGCAGGGCCTGTACCTGCTCCAGGGTCATGTCCTCGAGGTCGGAGCGGGCCGGGCATTTCAGGCCCAGCTCGACGGCCAGCTGGTCGCTGGCACGGTGGCCGATGTCCTGGCGGTCGAGCCAGCGCTGCAGGTGGCCGTAGTGGCCGCCGTCTTCGCGCTCGATGATCTTTTTCGCCGTGGCCAACGCCTTGGCGTCGATGTGCGTGTCGCGGATCGCCGCCAGCAGCAAGTCGAGCACCTTGCGCTGGTTGCGCGCCGGCGCCTCGATGACAAAGGTGGTGTCGGCGCTGCTGGTGTAGGCGTTCCATTCGCCGCCCAGGGCCTGCATGCGCTCTTCCAGGCCGCCTTCACCGGTTTCGTCGATGCCGCTGAACAGCAGGTGCTCGAGCAGGTGCGGCAGCTCGCGCTGGTCGCAATCGAAGTCATCGAGGCCGACTCCGACCACCAGGCGGATCGCCACGTGGTCGCGTTCATAGCCGGATTTGAGGATCACCTGCAGGCCGTTGGGGAGCAGGTACCCTTCGACCTTCGAACGGTCGAGGGCCAGCGACGGCAGGCTGCAGATCAGTAGGCAAACGAACATCAGGCTGCGCATGGGCGAGCTTCGGTCTCCTGGTCGTGCGGGTTCAGGGCTGGCGGGCTTCGTCCGGCACACTGTCGAGCATCAGCCCGCCGGTGTCAGAGCCGCCCAGTACCACATAGGCACTGCTGCAGAACAAAGAGTTCAAACGCTTCATGTCGGCGATCAGCTCCAAGTGTAGCGAACTGGTCTCGATACTTTGCACCACCTTGCGTTGCAAACGGCTGACATGGGCGTGGGCGAGGCGCCGTTCCTGGGCGCGAAAACGGCGTTTTTCCCGCAGCAGCAGGTGCGCGCTCTGTGGGTCGGCGCTGAGAAACACCGACAGGCCCAGGCGCAGGTTGGCTTGCAGCTGCTCTTGCAGGCCGGTCAGTTCCTCCAGGCCGATCTGGGAAAATTCGCGGCGCTGCGAGGTCTTCTGCTGCTGCACCTTGCGCAGCATGCGCTCGATCAGGTCGCTGGAGAGCTTGAGGTTGATCGCCAGTTCGATGATCTCGGCCCAGCGCCGGTTGTCCTGCTCGCTGAGGTCTTCGCGGGTCATCTGCGCCAGGTACAACTTGATGGCGCTGTACAGTGCCTCGGCGTCTTCGCCGAGGGCGCGAACCTGCTGTGGCAGCGCGGTCTGGGTGCCGCGCAAGGCGCCAAGCATGGCCTCCAGCAGGCTGTCGACGATATCGCCCAGGCGCAGGGTCTCGCGGGCGGCGTTGGCCAGCGCCAGGCTTGGCGTCTGCAGGGCAGAAGGGTCCAGGTGACGCGGGCGGATCTGGCCGTTGCCGTTGTCGCGCTCGGGCAGCAAGCGGTTGCATGCCCGGCCCATGAGCTTGGTGGTGGGCAGCATGATCACGCAGCGCAGGGTGTTGTAGAGCAGGTGGAAGCCAATCACCAGCTCCTGCGGGCTGAAGTTCAGGCTGTCCATCCAGTCCACCAGCGGGTGCAGCACCGGGATGATCAGCAGCAGGCCGATCAGCTTGTACAGCAGGCTGCCCAGCGCCACCCGCCGGCCCGCGGCGTTCTGCATGCTGGTGGTGAGAAACGCCAGCAGGCCGCTGCCGATGTTGGCGCCGACCACCAGGCCGATGGCCACCGGCAGGCTGATCAGCTCGGCGCCGGCGAGGGTCGCGGTGAGCAGCACGGCCGCCAGGCTGGAGTAGGAAATCATCGCGAACAGCGCGCCGACCAGGGCGTCGAGGAGGATATCGCCGGTCAGCGAGGCGAACAGCACCTTCACCCCTTGCGCCTGGGTGATCGGCGTCGCCGCCTGGACGATCAGCTGCAGGGCCAGGATGATCAGGCCCAGGCCAATGGCCACGCGGCCCATCTGGCCGAGGCGGGTCTGCTTGCGCGAGAGGAAGAAGATCACCCCGATGAACAGCAGCAGCGGCGACAGCCACGACAGGTCGAAGGTCAGCACCCGCGCCATCAGTGCAGTGCCGACATCGGCGCCGAGCATGATCGCCAGGGCCGGGGTCATGGCCATCAGGCCCTGGCCGACGAACGAGGTCACCAGCATGGCGGTGGCGTTGCTGCTCTGCACCATCGCGGTCACGACGATGCCGGCGAGAAACGCCAGCGGGCGCTTGTTCATGTTCTGGCCGAGCACGCGGCGCAGGTTCGAGCCGTAGACCCGCAGGATGCCGGTGCGCACGATGTGCGTGCCCCACACCAGCAATGCCACGGCGGAAAGCAGGTTGAGCAGAGTCAGCATGTTCGAGGCCCCCCTTGTCGCGGTTGCCCCAAGCGCGGGGCCAAATGGGTGAAGCCGTGAGCCTGGGCCTGGGGTGGGCGGTTTTTTCCAGTGCTCACTCAAGCTTTAGTTGTATTACGCAGCTGGCGCCAGCTTGGCATGGGTGAAACCTATTTGAAACACTTGCCCCGCCTTCGCCCTGCCGGAACGGCCATGAAAAAAGGCCCCGAGGGGCCTTTTTGTGCTGCGCGTCCCAGTCTTACTGACCCGGGATGTCCTTGCGCAGTTTCACCGCATCGTGCTCGGTGCCCTGCTTGCGAGCCCGCGCCGTGCGCATGCGGATGTTGATGGCTTCGACGGCCAGCGAGAACGCCATGGCGAAGTAGACGTAGCCTTTTGGCACATGCACGTCGAAAGATTCGGCGATCAACACGGTACCGACGACGATCAGGAACGAAAGCGCGAGCATCTTCAGCGACGGGTGCTTGTCGATGAAGTTACTGATGGCGCCGGCGCAGAGCATCATCACCAGCACTGCGACGACGATCGCGGCGATCATCACCGGCACGTGCGAGACCATGCCCACGGCCGTGATCACCGAGTCCAGCGAGAACACGATGTCGATGATGGCGATCTGGATGATGGTGTAGATGAACTTGCCGCCGGCACCCTTGGGTGCGTCGGCGTTTTCGTCTTCGCCTTCCAGGCCGTGGTAGATCTCTTGCGAGCTCTTCCACAGGAGGAACAGGCCACCAAAGAACAGGATCAGGTCGCGGCCCGAGATGCCCTGGCCGAACACTTCGAACAGGTCGGCGGTGAGGCGCATGACCCAGGTGATCGACAGCAGCAGGAGGATCCGCGTGACCATGGCCAGGGCCAGGCCGAAGATCCGGGTGCGCGGCTGCATGTGCTTGGGCATGCGGCTGACCAGGATCGAGATCATGATGATGTTGTCGATACCGAGCACGATCTCAAGCGCGGTGAGGGTGAAAAAGGCAACCCAGATTTCCGGGCTGGTCAGCCATTCCATGTGTCTTCCTTCGAACGTAAAAGGCGATGCGCCCGGGCAGGGCGCATCGCGGTGGGGCGTCAGTAATTACAGACTGCTGAACAGCGGGAAAGTCCCCAGCAGCAGCGCGGCGAGCATTATGCACATGCACACCAGCACTGCCCACTTGAGCGTGAAGCGCTGATGGTCGCCGAATTCGATGCCGGCCAGCGCTACCAGCAAGTAGGTCGAGGGTACCAGCGGGCTGAGCAGGTGTACCGGTTGTCCGACGATCGACGCGCGGGCCATTTCCACCGGGCTGATGCCGTAGTGGCTGGCGGCTTCGGCCAGTACCGGCAGCACGCCGTAGTAGAACGCGTCGTTGGACATGAAGAAGGTGAACGGCATGCTGACGATCGCGGTGATCACCGCCAGGTATGGGCCGAGCGCGTCCGGAATCACCGCCAGCAGGCTTTTCGACATGGCTTCGACCATGCCGGTGCCGGACAGGATGCCGGTGAAGATACCGGCGGCGAAGATCAGCCCGGTCACGGCCAGGACGCTGCCGGCGTGGGCCGAGATGCGGTCCTTCTGCTGCTGCAGGCACGGGTAGTTGACGATCATGGCGATACTGAAGGCCACCATGAACAGCACCGGCAGTGGCAGCAGGCCGGCGATCAGCGCGACCATCAGGGCCAGGGTCAGCGCGCCGTTGAACCAGATCAGCTTCGGCCGACGGGCTTCAGGGAACTGCGAGACGCTGATTTCGCTGTGGTCGATGTCGTCGGTCGGCAGGTGCAGCTCGCCGAGGCGGGCACGCTCGCGCTTGCCGTACATATAGGCGATGGCGAGGATGGCGATCACGCCAAAGGCCATGGCCGGGATCATCGGCACGAAGATGTCCGACGGGTCGACGTGCAGGGCGCTGGCCGCGCGCGCGGTCGGGCCACCCCACGGGGTCATGTTCATCACCCCACCGGCCAGGATGATCAGGCCGGCCATGATCCGCGGGCTCATGCCCAGGCGGCTGTACAGCGGCAACATGGCCGCACAGCAGATCATGTAGGTGGTCGCGCCGTCACCGTCGAGCGAGACCACCAGGGCCAGCACCGCGGTACCGACCGAGACTTTCAGCGGGTCACCCTTGACCGCCTTGAGGATCAGCCGCACGGCCGGGTCGAACAGGCCGGAGTCGATCATCAGGGCAAAGTACAGAATGGCGAACATCAACATCACGCCGGTCGGCGCGAGCTTGCTGATGCCTTGCAGCATCATCGGCCCGATGTCGGAGGAGAAGCCCCCGAACAGGGCGAACAGGATCGGTACCAGGATCAGCGCGATCAAGGCCGACAGGCGCTTGGTCATGATCAGGTACATGAAGGTGATGACCATGGCAAAGCCGAGGAAGGTCAGCATGGCGATACTCCAGGCGTGGCGCGGCGAATGGGAAAAGACGATTCGGGCGGATCAGCGCGTTGGGCGCTGTGCTTGGAATAGCGCGGGGGGGACTGCGAGAAGGCGGGCACAGGAATACATCAGAATCACCATTGTTGTTGTTGATTGGGCCGGGCGCGGAAGATTCCGGGTGCCCTGGCTGACCGGTCTTGTGCCGGTAGTGCGGCTATCCTATGGGCGCAAGCTTTCAGCCAGCTTTCGCTGCGACAAAGGTGACGAGAGGTAATCATGTCTGAAGTTTTCGAAGGTGGCTGCCATTGCGGCGCCATTCGCTATCGTCTGGAGGGTGATCTGAGCGACATCGCCCATTGCCATTGCTCGATCTGCCGGCGGGTCAGCGGCGGCCTGGTGGTGACCTGGTTGACCCTGCCCAGGAGCGGCTTCCGCTGGCTCAAGGGCCGGCCCCACCTGTATGTGGCGCCGGCCAGCTGCAGTCGGTTTTTCTGTGGCGACTGCGGTGCGCACCTGGCGTTGAGCACACTGCACAGCCCGCAGAGCATCGATGTGACGGTGGCGACGCTGGACCATCCCGAGCGGGTGCGGGCCAATCGGCATATCTGGACCAGCAGCCGGCTGCCTTGGCTGCACCTGGATGAGGACCTGCCTGGAGAGCCCGAGGAGAGCCTCTAGGGCCTCTTCGCGGGTAAACCCGCTCCCACAGGGTTGGCGGTGATCCCTGTGGGAGCGGGTTTACCCGCGAAGGGGACTTGGAAGTTGCCTGAAACCGTCAGGGCAACTGCAAGCCGCCCGCCGCCTTGTGCAGCGTACGCAGGTGTTCGCCCACCTGCTTGACGTTGGCCTCCACCGCCGCAATCGCCCTGCCCCGCGCCGGGTCGAGCAGTGCCCTCACCTCTTTGTCCAGGTCAGTGCTCAAGCGCAGCAGTTGCGCCTGGCGCTCGCTGCTGACCTTCTCCAGGTGCTTGCGCTCGTCAGGCTGCGGCAGCCCGTAGCCATCCGTCCCCAGCAGCTCGGCCGGGCGGCTGAGGAAGCCGCTGTTGGCGAGCATCTGCTGCAGCGTCTCGTTGGCCTTGTCGACCGTGCCGTCCTTCAACGCCGTGGCATTCAGGTAGCGCTGCTTGACCTCGTCCTGGGCCAGCAGCAGTTGCCGCCTCAGGGCCGCCTGTTCAAGCAGCAGCAGCGCCGCACTGGTGCGCAGGTTGGCCTGCTGGAACCACGGCCGGCGCTGCTCGGCATCTTGTGCCAGCCAGTCTTCGACCTGCACCTGCTTGATCGGCAACTGCTGGCGCAGCACGTCGAACATGGCCTGGTAGCGGTCGCGGTAGGAGTCGAAGCGGTAACCCAGCCGCAGTGCCTCGCGCGGGTCGTCAAGCACGCTGGTGTCGGCCAGGCCACGGCCTTTGAGCACCGCCAGCAGGCCGTTGGGCATGATGCTGTCGAGGTCGTTGAGGAGTGGGTTGGCGGTGCCGCTGCGCAACAGCTTGAGGCCCTCGACCGCACAGTTGTTGGAGAGGAACCAGTAGTTGCCGTCGTAGCTCCAGTGCATCTCGGCGGCCTGACGCACCAGGTTGTCGACTTCGTCGCGGCTTAGCCTGAGCGGCACCGACGCCAGGCTGCGCAGTTCGGTCTTGGTGTACTCGTCGATCACCTGGCCCAGTGGCAGCACGAACAAGCGTGACGGGTAGGCGCCCACCAGGCCATCCCAGCTGGACAACTGCACGTCATTGACGAAGGCCCGGTACGACAGCACCAGGTGCTGGTCGAGGTCGAGCCGGCAGTCGGGGCCGCGCGGCCGACCCGGCGCGCAGATCACCAGGCGCAGCATGCTGTGGCCCCAGCGGCTGACCAGGTTCTGATTGGCCTCGGCCAGCAGGTAGTCGACCTCATAGACCCGCTCGGGGTCGATCTCGCCCAGCGGCTGGCGGGCGAAGTCATTGCCGGCATTGAGGAACGGCAAGCCTTTGGCACATTCGGCCTGTTGCGGCGCCCAGTCGAAATGATCGTGCAGGTAGCGGTTCAGCGCCGGGCGTCGGCAGGCGTAGCTCGGGTCGAGGAGAAAGTACTCCATGTTGACCGCGATGAATTCCTTGGGGCTGCTCAGCTCATAGGGGTCGGGGCTGCGCACCAGCTGGCGGTTGTGCTGCTCGCGCACGCCACGACGGCCGACGTACTGCGGCCAGCCGGCCAGGTCGAGCAGGCGTGGGTCATCACTGAGGGTGAAGCGGCGCTCGGCCTCACCACGGCACTCTCCAGGCAGGCCGATCAGGCCGAGGCTGTCCTGCTGGCGTTTGCAGCGGGTGATCAGCCGTCGGGTCGGGGTCGGCCACAGGCGGGCGCGGTCGTAGATGTGGGTGACTTCGTGCAGCACAGTGGCCAGCAGCTCTTGGCGAACCGTGCCATGCGGGCGGTCGGTGCGCTCAAGGGCGGCACTGCCGTCGACCAGGCCAGGCAACAGCCGACGGTTCAACGCCAAGGTCGAGACCAGCGACGCCTGACCGTAGGCATCCGCCGGCATGTGCTCACTCCAGCTGACCTCGATGCGTCGGTCGAGCCGCTGTTTGAAGCTGGGCGGGAGTTTTGCCAGTGCTTCGTCGAGCAAGGCCTGGGTGGCCTGCTGTTGTGGCTGATCAAGGCCGCCAGCCTGCAGCTCGAGCTGCAGGTCGGCCAATGCGGGCGTGCCGAGCAGCGTCAGGACGCAGCCCAGCAGCCAGGCACGCGCGCGGGTCTTCACAGGGCGAGGATAGCTTCGGCCAGCATCTGGTCGCTGGCATCACGCGCTTCCGGCACGCGCTGGCGCACGGTGTTGAAGGCCGCTTCGAGCTGCGCGCCGCGGATATCGCCATTGCTGGCGACAAAGCTGGCGGCATCGTCATGCGCGTCCTGCACCACTTTGGAGTCGCGGATCGAGGTGGTGGTGTCCGAGGTGAAGTCGATCGAACGGCCAAAGGCGCGGACGATGATGTTGCTGGTGGCCACCAGGGTCTGCGCATGGGCCAGGTCGGCCAGCAACAACATGCCGAGGGTAGCGGCGATCAGCGATTTACGCATGGAGCATCTCCGAAGGAATACAGGGAGTGAAGTGTTTTATTGGACGAGGATTGCTTGCGCCAGTTCAAGGTCGCCGACAGATTGATAGCGGTGCCCATGGCGCAGCGAGTCCAGCGCCGCCTGCAGGCGTGCGCCGCGGGCCAGGCCGTCGGTGGCGACGAACACCGCAGCATCGTCGCGGGCTTGAAGCACCAGCTTGCGATCGAACGGCGCGGTGGTCACTTTGCTGGTGACATAGCCACTGGCAACCAGGCCTTGAGTGGTGACGTCCATGGCATGGGCGGTGCCCATGCCGGCGAGGGCAAACAGCAGTGGCAGCAGATAACGCATGGAGGTCTGAGGGCTTTTGCTCGGGAGGCGGAGGCTACCCCGCACCCACTGGCCAGTGCCAGTGGGTGCGGGCATGAAGCGTGCGGGTCAGAGCGCGAGGATGGCTTGTGCCAGTTGCGCGTCGCTGGCCTGCAGGGTCGGTGCCTGGTGACGGATGTGGTTGAACGCGCTTTCCAGCTTGGCACCGCGGATCTCGCCTTGGCTGCCGACAAAGCTGGCGGCGTCGTCGCGGGCGGCCTGGACGATCTTGTCGTCACGGAACGACGACGACACGTCGGAAGTGGCGTCAGTGGAAGCGGCAACCGCACCCACCACCGCGTCGGTGGTCACGATGAAGCTGGTGGCATTGGCGGTGCCGGCCAGGGTCAACAACAGGGCGGCGCCAAGCAAGTGGTTACGGGACATGGTCGGAGACTCCTGCAGATAAGGGCGGGGTGTTTCTGGTTATCGGACGTTCGCGCGGCCTGTCACGGTACTTTATTTGCCGAGCGGTTCAAGCAAGCGTAACACGCGGTGCTGTTAGCAGATGTGACCAAGAGGTCATGCTGTAACTGTACCTGTTGTTTTATAGATTTATAAAACTGTACCTATAGTGGCTTCAGGCGCTCTACATCAGGCGTTTGAAACAAAAAACCCGTCGCAGTTCCCTGCGACGGGTTTTTGGAATTCGCGGTGCCGGCCGCAGCCGGCAAGCCGGAGCTTAGCGCCAGAAAGGCTTGCTCAGCTCTTCATAACGCTGCGACTCGCTGATGCCGGCGTCTGCCAGGAGGCGACCGTCCAGG
This sequence comes from Pseudomonas reidholzensis, assembly GCF_900536025.1. Taxonomy (GTDB): domain Bacteria; phylum Pseudomonadota; class Gammaproteobacteria; order Pseudomonadales; family Pseudomonadaceae; genus Aquipseudomonas; species Aquipseudomonas reidholzensis. Next base: position 9,689 of record NZ_UNOZ01000002.1, on the reverse strand, counting down.
CGGGCCAGCTGACGACGGCTGGCAATGCGGCGTTGCCACAGCAGCAGGGTGGAGATAGCGCGCAGTGGCAGCGAAGTGTTGGACTGAGCGTTGCTTTCAAAAACCAGACCGGAACTGAGGGTGCGTTCCATGATGTGTCTTCCTTCCGCTTATGGCGGCATTAGGTAGTGATTTAACTGATGCCAATGATCCTCCTCTCTCGTCCAGAACAGTAGGTACAGTTCACCTGTATTGCGATGGCTCAGTTAACTGCGTAACCGGACTGTTGCACTCAAAATTGGCGTAACTGTACTGGTGTGCTCGATAGTGGTGCGTTTTTCTATCGGCGCTCGGGGGAATGTTGTCAGGAGCGCGATATTTACCAGTACAGTAGTACAGTTTGATTGAGTGCCTGTCTAAAAGTGTATTAGCCGTGGTGCGTGTTGCCATTGCGGACTCAGTACAGGGCCCAAAAGCATCGCGGGCAAGCCCGCTCCTACGGGGGCGTAGGAGCGGGCTTGCCCGCGATGAGGGTGTAACAGCCGCTGTTGGAATCAGCTGGCGAGCATGCGCCCGCTTTCTTCCAGGTTCTCGTGCCAGCTCAGCGCTTCCCGCAGGATATGCGGGGTGTGCCCGCCACGCTGGCAGGCGCGCTCGAAGTAGTCGTCGAGCGCGGCGCGGTAGTCCGGGTGCACACAGTTGTCGATGATCGCCCGGGCGCGCTCGCGCGGCGCCAGGCCACGCAGGTCGGCCAGGCCTTGCTCGGTCACGAGGATATCCACGTCATGCTCGGTATGGTCGACATGGCTGACCATCGGCACCACGCTGGAAATCGCCCCGCCCTTGGCAATCGACTTGGTGACGAACACCGCCAGGTGCGCATTGCGGGCGAAGTCGCCGGAGCCGCCGATGCCGTTCATCATCCGCGTGCCGCAGACGTGGGTCGAGTTGACGTTGCCGTAGATGTCGAACTCCAGCGCGGTGTTGATGCCGATGATGCCCAGGCGGCGGACCACCTCAGGGTGGTTGGAGATTTCCTGCGGGCGCAGCACCAGCTTGTCCTTGTAGCGCTCGAGGTTGCCGAACACATCGGCGTTGCGCCGGCTCGACAGGGTGATCGAGCTGCCCGAGGCGAAGCTCAGCTTGCCGGCGTCGATCAGGTCGAAGGTCGAGTCCTGGAGGACTTCGGAGTACATGGTCAGGTCTTCGAACGGCGAGTCGATCAAACCGCACATCACCGCGTTGGCGATGCTGCCGATGCCGGCCTGCAGCGGGCCGAGTTTGTTGGTCATGCGCCCTTCTGCCACTTCACCCTTGAGGAAGTTGATCAGGTGATCGGCGATGCCCTGCGTCTCATGGTCCGGCGGCAGCACGGTGGACGGCGAGTCGGGCTGGTCGCTGATGACGATGGCGACGATCTTGGCCGGGTCGATCGGGATCGCGCCGCTGCCGATGCGGTCGTCCACCTTGACCAGCGGGATCGGTGTGCGGGTTGGGCGGTAGGTGGGGATATAGATGTCGTGCAACCCTTCCAGGTTCGGGTTGTGCGAGAGGTTGATCTCGACGATCACCTGCTTGGCAAAGATCGCGAAGCTGGCCGAGTTGCCCACCGAGGTGGTCGGCACGATATGGCCCTCTTCTGTGATCGCCACCGCTTCGATGACCGCGATGTCCGGCAGGGTCAGCTGCTTGTTGCGCAGCTGCTCGACGGTTTCCGAGAGGTGCTGGTCGATGAACATCACCTTGCCGTCATTGATGGCCTTGCGCAGGGTGCTGTCGACCTGGAACGGCATGCGCCGGGCCAGTACACCGGCCTCGGTCAGTTGCTTGTCGAGGTCGTTGCCCAGGCTGGCGCCGGTCATCAGGCTGATTTTCAGCGGCGAGACTTTGGCCCGCTCGGCGAGGGCATGCGGTACGGCCTTGGCTTCGCCGGCGCGGGTAAAGCCGCTCATGCCGACGGTCATGCCGTCCTCGATCAGGCCAGCGGCATCGGCCGCACTCATTACCTTGCTGTGCAGGGAGGACAAGCGGATACGATCACGGTACATGGATTGTTATCTCAGGCTACTCAAGCTAGATGCGCAGTCTAGTGTGTTCGCCTTGCTCCGTCCCACGACCATGGTCGTATGAGAAGGCCTGCGATAGAGCCGTTGATCTGGATCAGCCAGATGCAAAAAGCCCCCGGGAATACATCGCCGGGGGCTCATGACGCGCGCGCTCTATATATAGAGGCGTTATTCGACAGCCTTGACCATGTCTTCGATGACCTTCTTGGCATCACCGAAGACCATCATGGTCTTGTCCAGGTAGAACAGCTCGTTGTCCAGGCCCGCATAGCCACTGGCCATGGAGCGCTTGTTGACGATGATGGTCTTGGCTTTGTAGGCCTCGAGGATCGGCATCCCGGCGATCGGCGACTTCGGATCGTTTTTCGCCGCCGGGTTGACCACGTCGTTGGCGCCCAGCACCAGCACCACGTCGGCCTGGCCGAACTCGGCGTTGATGTCTTCCATCTCGAACACCTGGTCGTAAGGCACTTCGGCCTCGGCCAGCAGCACGTTCATGTGCCCAGGCATGCGCCCGGCAACCGGGTGGATCGCATACTTCACGGTCACGCCGTTGTGGATCAGCTTCTCGGTCAGCTCCTTCAGCGCATGCTGCGCGCGTGCCACCGCCAGGCCGTAGCCAGGGACGATGATCACGGTGTCGGCGTTGCTCAGGAGGAAGGTCGCATCGTCGGCCGAACCGGACTTGACCGGGCGCTGCTCCTTGGTACCGGTCGCGGCACCGGTGTCGGCTTCGCCGCCGAAGCCGCCGAGGATGACGTTGAAGAACGAGCGGTTCATCGCCTTGCACATGATGTACGAGAGGATCGCACCGCTCGAGCCGACCAGCGAACCGGCAATGATCAGCATCGAGTTGTTCAGCGAGAAGCCGATACCCGCCGCCGCCCAGCCCGAGTAGCTGTTGAGCATCGACACCACCACCGGCATGTCGGCGCCGCCGATCGGGATGATGATCAGCACGCCCATGATGAACGCCAGGGCGAGCATCAGGGTGAAGGCGCTGTAGTGACCGGTAAAGGTGAACAGCAGGCCCAGGGCGATGGTGGTGATGCCGAGGATCAGGTTCAGCTTGTGCTGGCCGGCGAACTGTACCGGTGCGCCCTGGAACAGGCGGAACTTGTACTTGCCCGACAGCTTGCCGAAGGCGATCACCGAGCCGGAGAAGGTCACCGCACCGATGGCCGCACCGAGGAACAGCTCCAGGCGGTTACCGGTCGGGATCGGGTCGCTGATCGCGGCGACGATACCCATCGACTGCGGCTCGAGCACGGCGGCAATGGCAATGAACACCGCTGCCAGGCCGATCATGCTGTGCATGAAGGCGACCAGCTCGGGCATCTTGGTCATCTCGACGCGCTTGGCCATGATCGAGCCGGCCGTGCCGCCGATCAGCAAGCCGAGCAGCACGTAACCGATGCCGGCGGTGGCCAGTTCGGAGCCGAGCTTGTAGATCAGGCCGACCGTGGTGAGCATCGCGATGCCCATGCCGATCATGCCGAACAGGTTGCCCCGGCGCGACGTGGTCGGGTGCGACAAGCCCTTCAGTGCCTGGATGAAGCAGATTGAAGCGACCAGGTAGAGCAGCGTTACCAGATTCATGCTCATGGTTACTTCTTCGCCTCGTGCTTGGTTTTCTTCTTGAACATTTCCAGCATGCGCCGGGTGACCAGGAAGCCACCGAACACATTGACTGCGGCCAGGGCCACGGCCAGCGTGCCCATGACCTTGCCGGCCGGGGTCACGGTCAGTGCCGCGGCGAGCATGGCGCCGACGATGACGATCGCGGAAATGGCGTTTGTCACCGCCATCAGCGGCGTGTGCAGCGCTGGGGTGACGTTCCAGACCACGTGGTAACCGACATAGATGGCCAGCACGAAGATGATCAGGTTGTAGATGCCGTGGGAAATCAGCATGTCTTCCATAGCCGTGCTCCTTAACCGTTGGTGCGGATGACGTGGCCGTCGCGGCACATCAGGCACGCGGCAACAATGTCATCTTCGAGGTTGATCACCAGTGCGCCGTCCTTGTCGAACAGCAGCTTCGTGAAGTCCAGCAGGTTGCGCGCGTACAGCGCCGAGGCATCCGCGGCGACCTGGGCCGGCAGGTTGGTCGGGCCGACGATGGTCACGCCGTTCTCGACCACCACCTGGTCGGCCACGGTCAGCGGGCAGTTGCCGCCTTGCGCCGCCGCCAGGTCGATGACCACCGAGCCGGGCTTCATCTGAGCCACGGTTTCGGCGCTGAGCAGGGTCGGTGCCTTGCGGCCCGGGATCAGCGCGGTGGTGATGACGATGTCGGCCTGCTTGGCGCGCTCGTGCACGGCCTGCGCCTGGCGTTGCATCCAGCTGGCCGGCATCGGCCGGGCGTAACCGCCGACCCCTTGCGCGCACTCGCGCTCTTCATCGGTCTCGTAGGGCACGTCGAGGAATTTGGCACCGAGCGATTCGATCTGCTCCTTTACCGCTGGGCGTACGTCCGACGCTTCGATCACCGCACCCAGGCGCTTGGCCGTGGCGATGGCCTGCAGGCCGGCAACGCCCGCACCGAGAATCAGCACGCGGGCGGCTTTCACCGTACCGGCGGCGGTCATCAGCATGGGCATGAAGCGCGGATAGTGATGCGCTGCGAGCAACACCGCCTTGTAGCCGGCGATGTTGGCCTGCGACGACAGCACATCGAGGCTCTGCGCCCGCGAGGTCCGCGGCGCGGCTTCGAGGGCGAAGGCGGTAATGCCGCGTGCGGCCATCTTGGCGATGGTTTCGTTGTTGAACGGGTTGAGCATGCCCACCAGCAGGCTGGCGCTGTTGATCAGGGCAAGCTCCTGGTCAGTGGGCGCGACGACCTTGAGCACCAGTTGCGCGCCGAAGGCATCGGCGGCGCTGCCAAGGGAGGCACCCACGGCTTCATAGGCACTGTCCGGAATGCTGGCGTTGAGCCCTGCCCCCCGTTGGACGGTGACCTGATGGCCTTGGGCAATCAGCTTCTTGAGGGTTTCGGGGGTCGCAGCGACCCGCGTCTCGCCCGTCTGCGTCTCGAGAGGAACACCAATCTGCACGACTTTTCTCCTGCGGTGACCTTCTTATCTTTATGAAGCCAGCATTCGCGGGGGTGAATCCGCGGCACTTCGCCAGCACGGCCGTAAGGCTCGAACCCGCCGGATCCCGGGCGGGCGGAGCATTTTGCAGAGGAACACCCAGACCTTCAACCGGTTATGGAGTGATACCAGGGTATTACTACAAGTCACCCTGTGACTCTATGTCGCAAGGGGTGGGGCGCAGCCCGTCAACCATGGGCTATTGGCAGATTAGGGGAGGATTTGGATTTTTTTTGAGAAAATTCGCTGGCAGACCGGTGAATGTCGTAAATCGGCCTGAAACCCGCGCAGTATGCAGGGTTAAGCGGGTTATTCAGGTGTTTAAAATAATTTACTTAAATGCGACAAAACCATATATCTGTAGGTGTTGTAAATAATTGACTACGGAGTCAGGTTGCTCATTCGGCTGCATGCTGCGTGACGTACAGCTGGGCCTCGGCAACCAGCCAGTCGCGGAAGGCGCGCAGTGATGCAGACTCGACCTTGCGCTCGGGAATCATCAGATAGTAGGCCTTGTCGCTCGCCAGCGCATGCCTGTTGGCGACCACCAACCTACCCTGTTGCAACTCGTGCTGGATCAGAAACGGCGGGATCAGGGCCACGCCCATCTCGTGCATGGCGGCCTGGGCGAGCATTGAGAATAGCTCATAGCGTGGGCCGGTCATGTCGCCTTCGATGCTCATGCCGAGGCTGTCGAACCACTGTCGCCAGGCGTACGGGCGAGTGGTCTGCTGCAGCAGGGGCAGTTCGCCGAGGCGCCTGGCGTCGAGCTCGCCCTGCCCCTCCAGCAACGCCGGGCTGCACACCGGCATGGGGTTTTCGCTCATCAGGCGATGGGACTGGGTGCCTGACCAGTCGGCGTCGCCAAAATAGATCGCGGCGTCGAACGGGGTGTCGGCAAACAGGAACGGCCGGGTGCGGTTGGTCAGGTTGACCGTGACCTCCGGATGGCGCTGCTGGAAGCCCTTCAGGCGTGGCAGCAGCCACTGGGTGCCGAAGGTCGGCACTACAGCCAGCTCGATCACGTTGGCGCCTTGCTGGCGCATCACCGACAAGGTGTCGCGCTCTACTGCATCCAGCTGAGCGGATACCTGTCGGCTGTACGACAGGCCCGCTTCGGTGAGCTTTACCCCGCGCCGCGAGCGGCGGAACAGTTCGACGTTGAGAAAGGCCTCCAGCCCGCCGATCTGGCGACAGACGGCGCCCTGGGTCAGGGCCAGCTCGTGGGCAGCCTTGGTAAAGCTCTCGTGGCGCGCCGCGGCCTCGAAGCAGACCAGGGCGGTAGTGCTGGGGATCTTGCGCCGCATGTACGTCAACCTCACTTGTCAGGCGTTATATCTGGCGTTCTGCACCTTCATGGAGTGAGAAAATATCACTAAACAGTGCGCAATCCTCGTTTGTCGCGACGGCCGATCAGGCCTAGGATCAATCCACAAGCATATTGCCCTGCCCTATTTCGAGGATTGCACTCATGGCCGCCAAAGCAAGCTTCAACTGGATCGACCCCCTGTTGCTCGACCAGCAGCTCACTGAAGAAGAGCGCATGGTGCGTGACAGCGCGTATCAGTTTGCCCAGGACAAGCTGGCGCCGCGTGTGATCGAGGCGTTTCGCCATGAGCAGACTGACCCGAAGATCTTCCGCGAGATGGGCGAAATCGGCCTGCTGGGTGCGACCATCCCTGAAGAGTACGGCGGCAGTGGCCTCAACTACGTGTGCTATGGCCTGATTGCGCGTGAAGTCGAGCGCATCGACTCGGGCTACCGCTCGATGATGAGCGTGCAGTCATCCCTGGTGATGGTGCCGATCAACGAATTCGGCAGCACCGAGCAGAAACAGAAGTACCTGCCCAAGCTCGCCACGGGCGAGTGGATCGGCTGCTTTGGCCTGACCGAGCCCAACCACGGCTCCGACCCGGGCGCGATGATCACCCGGGCACGCAAGGTCGACGGTGGCTACCGCCTGAGCGGCAGCAAGATGTGGATCACCAACAGCCCGATCGCCGATGTGTTCGTGGTCTGGGCCAAGGACGATGCCGGCGATATCCGTGGCTTCATCCTCGAAAAAGGCTGGCAGGGTCTAAGTGCCCCGGCGATTCACGGCAAGGTCGGCCTGCGGGCTTCGATCACCGGCGAGATCGTCATGGACAACGTGTTCGTCCCTGAGGAGAACATCTTCCCTGAAGTGCGTGGCCTCAAAGGCCCGTTCACCTGCCTCAACTCGGCCCGCTATGGCATCTCCTGGGGCGCTCTGGGCGCAGCGGAAGCCTGCTGGCACACGGCGCGCCAGTACACCCTGGACCGCCAGCAGTTTGGCCGCCCCCTGGCCGCCAACCAGCTGATCCAGAAGAAGCTGGCCGACATGCAGACCGAGATCACCCTGGGCCTGCAGGGCTGCCTGCGCCTGGGGCGGATGAAGGACGAGGGCACTGCGGCCGTCGAGATCACCTCGCTGATGAAGCGCAACTCCTGTGGCAAGGCCCTGGATGTCGCTCGCCTGGCGCGTGACATGCTCGGTGGCAACGGTATCTCCGACGAGTTCGGCGTGGCCCGTCACCTGGTCAACCTCGAGGTGGTCAACACCTATGAAGGCACCCACGACATTCACGCGCTGATCCTCGGCCGTGCCCAGACCGGCATCCAGGCGTTCTATTAATAGAGGAGCCAGGCCATGGGGGCGTTATCTCATCTGCGCGTGCTGGACCTGTCGCGTGTACTGGCCGGGCCATGGTCCGGCCAGATCCTCGCCGACCTTGGGGCTGACGTGATCAAGGTCGAGCGTCCGGGGGCGGGTGACGACACGCGCGCCTGGGGGCCGCCCTTCCTCAAGGATGCCTATGGCGAGAACACCAGCGAGGCGGCCTACTACCTGTCCGCCAACCGTAACAAGCGCTCGGTGACCATCGACTTCACCCAGGCTGAAGGCCAGCGCCTGGTGCGCGAGCTGGCAGCGAAGTCGGACATCGTCATCGAGAACTTCAAGGTCGGTGGGTTGGCCGCCTATGGCCTGGACTACGCCAGCCTGAAAGCGCTCAACCCGAAGCTTATCTATTGCTCGATCACCGGCTTCGGTCAGACCGGGCCGTACGCCAAGCGTGCCGGCTATGACTTCATGATCCAGGGGCTGGGTGGCTTGATGAGCCTGACCGGTCGGCCGGAGGGCGACGAAGGTGCTGGCCCGGTGAAGGTCGGTGTGGCCCTGACCGATATCCTCACCGGCCTGTACTCGACGGTGGCGATCCTGGCCGCCCTCGCCCACCGTGATCAGGCCGGGGTTGGTCAGCATATCGATATGGCCTTGCTGGATGTGCAGGTGGCTTGCCTGGCCAACCAGGCAATGAACTACCTCACCACCGGTACCCCGCCACGGCGCCTGGGTAATGCGCACCCTAATATCGTGCCGTATCAGGACTTCCCCACTGCCGATGGCGACTTCATCCTCACGGTGGGTAACGATGGCCAGTTCCGCAAATTCGCCGAAGTGGCCGGGCAGCCGCAGTGGGCGGATGACCCGCGCTTCGTGACCAACAAGCTGCGGGTGGCCAACCGTGCCGAGCTGATCCCGCTGATTCGCCAGGCCACGGTGTTCAAGACCACGGCGCAGTGGGTCAGTGAGCTGGAGAAGGCCGGGGTGCCGTGTGGGCCGATCAACGACCTGGGGCAGATGTTCCAGGACCCTCAGGTGGTGGCCCGCGGGTTGGCGCTGAGCATCCCTCATCCATTGGCTGGCAGCGTGCCGCAGGTGGCGAGCCCTATTCGGCTGTCCGAGACGCCGGTGGAGTATCGCCAGGCGCCTCCTCTTCTAGGCGAGCACACCGAAGCCGTGCTGGCTGAGGTGCTGGGGTTGGATGCGCAGGCGGTGCAGCGTTTGCGTGGTGCGGGGGTGCTCTGACTTTTCCCTTCTATATAGAAGCGCCGGCGAGGCACGCTTATGGCGCCCTCTGCCGCTCATTTCAGCAATAGTGCGGTTTATTGAAATTAACGGTTGACGCCCTCTCAGATCCCCTTATAATGCGCCCCACTTCCAGCGTAGTTGGAACGGAAAACTCCTTGAGTTTCAATGAGTTAGAAGTTTTAGGCAGTATGGAGGTGCTTCGATCGTCTGATCGGCAGCGGTGAAAAAGGCAGTTGACAACAGCGTGTAACGCTGTAGAATTCGCCTCCCGCTACGAGAGATCGCAGCGAGCCAAGTGTTTGAAGTTGAACGAGATTCTCGCAGAAAACTTCAAAATAAACGCTTGACAGGCTCTGAGGAAAGCGTAGAATGCGCGCCTCGGTTGAGACGAAAAGTTCTTAACCAACCGCTCTTTAACAAATTGAATCAAGCAATTCGTGTGGGTGCTTGTGAGTATGGTTTGATAGTCGCCAAGATTATCAGCATCACAAGTGGCCACATGAGAAATCATAGTAGTCATTTGAGATTGCTGAGCCAAGTTTAGGGTTTCTTAAAAACCCAAGCAGTATTGAACTGAAGAGTTTGATCATGGCTCAGATTGAACGCTGGCGGCAGGCCTAACACATGCAAGTCGAGCGGATGAGAAGAGCTTGCTCTT
>NZ_UNOZ01000026.1 GCF_900536025.1 Pseudomonas reidholzensis | reverse complement strand
CCTTGTTAAAGCATCACCTTCCCATGCCATACGACGCGGCACAGTGGTCTAGACGCTTCGCTCGCTTACCGTTGCGGGGGCAGCACCGGGATTGTCGGGCCTTTATAGGAAGGCCTGCGACGCACCGGTTTCCCGTTTCACCCCGTGTGGGGCACCTGAACGCAGGGCGCTAGCAAATCACGGGGGGGATTTCCAGTCAATGACAGGCGAGATGTTTGCTGGTTGCGTCGGGTTTGTGCGGTGCTGCAGGGTGCTAGCCACAGGCTTCTCGGGCGCCTTCAAGAACGAGCGCCGCCCGCGCGGCGCATCGCGGGTGCATGTCACAGCTTCTCTAGCGCCCTCACTATCGAGCGCCGCCCGCGCGGCGCTCGATCTTGAGGGCGCTAGAGAAGCCTGTGGCTAGCACTTCGCGATGCGCCGCGCGGGTCTCGCTCAATCCGAGGGGCGCCAGAAAAGCTGCACTAGCACCTGCAAGCACCCCATAGATCCCGAGTGTGCCTCAACATCCCACGCCACAGTTGACCACCCGCCAAGCACTGCGTAGCCTTGCCGATTCGAGGTTCTCCGGCGTTGGCCGGAGCTAAGACGGGAACGCGGTACAAGCCGTGGCTGCCCCCGCAACTGTAGGCACTGATCAGGATCGACACAGCCACTGCGCCCTGCGCGCGGGAAGGCGTCATCCACCCGGCCCGGCGCCGGTGCGGTGCAAGCCAGGAGACCTGCCTCGAAGCGCTTTCGACTTTAATCCGGGCGGGGTGATCCGGTGGCGAACGAGCCCGGCCTTGCGGCCCGCGGCTTTCGTCCTGCATGCCCGCGCCATCCTGCCAAGGGCATCGAAACATGAAAACACTGGCCAAGCTCCCCGTTACCATCGTCACCGGCTTTCTCGGCTCGGGCAAGACCACCTTGCTCCGGCACATGCTCGACAACGCCCAGGGCCGCCGTATCGCGGTCATCGTCAACGAGTTCGGCGAGCTCGGCATCGACGGCGAAATCCTCAAGCAATGCAGCATCGGCTGCACCGAAGAAGAAGCCTATGGCCGGGTCTACGAACTGGCCAACGGCTGCCTGTGCTGCACCGTCCAGGAAGAATTCTTCCCGGTCATGCGCGAACTGGTAGCGCGCCGTGGCGATCTCGACCACATCCTCATCGAAACCAGCGGCCTGGCCCTGCCAAAACCGTTGGTCCAGGCCTTCCAGTGGCCAGAAATCCGCAACGCCTGCACCGTCGACGCGGTGATCACCGTGGTCGACAGCCCAGCCGTCGCCGCCGGCACCTTTGCCGCCTACCCAGACCAGGTCGACGCGCAGCGCAAGCTCGACCCCAACCTGGACCACGAATCGCCCCTGCACGAGCTGTTCGCCGACCAGTTGGCCAGCGCCGACCTGGTGGTATTGAACAAGGCCGACCTGATCGACGCCGAAGGCCTGGCCAAGGTCCGTGCCGAGGTCGCTGAAGAGCTGCCGCCGGCGGTCAAGGTGATCGAGGCCAGCAGCGGCCGCCTGCCACTGGAAGTGCTGCTGGGCGTGGGCGCGGAATCCGAAGCGCACATCGACGCGCGTCGCACCCACCACGATTCGCACCATGACGACGATGATCACGACGATCATGACCACGACGCCTTCGACTCGATCTCCATCGACCTGCCAGAAGCTGACGAAAGCCTGCTGCTCGACGCCCTGACCCAGCTGGTGGTCGAGTTCGGCATCCTGCGCGCCAAAGGCTTCGCGGCCATCCCGGGCAAACCGATGCGGTTGCTGATCCAGGGCGTGGGCACGCGCTTCGACAAGCACTTCGACCGCGCCTGGCGCGCCGACGAGCCGCGCATCACCCGCCTGGTGCTGATCGGCCAGGAACTGGACGCCGCACAGCTCGAAGCGCGTCTGCGCCAGGCCCTGGGCGCCTGACCCATGCACCTGCTGCGGACCCAGCCCGGCGGCTTCGTGCCGGACGACAGTATTGCCGACCTCGGCCAGACACCGGCCGAGCTGGTCATTCTCTGCAGCGGTGATTCGCACCTGGCACTGCTCGCCGAAACCGCCGAGCAGCTGCCAGACGACTTCCCCAGCCTGCGCCTGGCCAACCCCATGCAGGTGCAGAACCACGCCTCGGTCGACCTCTATGTCGACCAGGTACTGCGCCACGCCAAGGTCGTGCTGGTGTCCCTGCACGGTGGCGTCGGCTACTGGCGTTACGGCGTCGAGCAGATGGTCGAGCTGGCCAGCCGCGGCGTGCGCCTGATCCTGGTGCCCGGCGACGACCGCCCCGACCCGGAGCTGACCGGCCTCGGTACGGTGCCGGCCGAACAGGCTGAGCGGCTCTGGCACTATTTGCGCCAGGGCGGCAAGGCCAATGCGCTGAACCTGTTCAACTGCCTGGCCAACCTCTGGCTCGAGCGCGACTACGCCTGGCAGGAGCCACAAGCGCTGGCGCGCACGGTGGTCTACCACCCGCAAAAAGCCAGCGCCGCCTTGCAGGACTGGTATGAGGACTGGGACCCGGCCCACCCGGTGGCGCCGATCCTGTTCTACCGTTCGCACCTGCAGGCGGCCAACACTGCCTTTATCGACGTGTTCTGCCAACGCTTGCAGGCGGCGGGCCTCAACCCGCTGCCGATCGCCGTGGCCAGCCTCAAGGAACGCGGCTGCCTCGACCAGGTTGAAGCCTGGCTGGACGAAGTCGAAGCCGAGGTGGTGATCAATACCACCGGTTTCGCCATGTCCAGCCCCGACCAGCCCAACCTGCGGCCACTGCGCCGGGACATCCCCGTGCTGCAGGCGATCTGTGCCCAGGACAACCAGCAAGGCTGGGAGACCAGCGAGCAGGGCCTAGGCGCCCGCGACCTGGCCATGCACATTGCCCTGCCTGAACTGGACGGGCGCATCATCACCCGGCCAGTCAGCTTCAAGGACCTGGCCTGGCGCAGCGAGCGCAGCCAGTCCGACGTGGTCTGCTACCGCGCGCACCCCGAGCGCATGGACTTCGTCGCCGAACTGGCCCGCCGCTGGGTCGAGCTGGCGCGCCTGCCCAACGGGCAGAAACGCGTGGCCCTGGTGCTCGCCAACTACCCGACCCGCGACGGCCGTATCGGCAACGGCGTGGGCCTGGACACCCCGGCGGCGGCGCTGAATATCCTCCAGGGCCTGCGCGCTGAAGGCTATCCGCTCGGCGAGCTGCCAGACACCGGCACCGCGTTGATCCAACAGCTGCTTGGCGGCGTCACCAACGACCTCGATCACCTCGACCAGCGCCCCTGCGCGCAGAGCCTGAGCCTGGCCGACTACCAGCAGGCGTTCGCCCGTCTGCCCGAAGCCAACCAGCGGGCGGTGCTGGAGCGCTGGGGCCCGCCCGAGCAGGACCCGATGTTCCGCAGCGGGCGGCTGATGGTCGCCGGCCTGCGCTACGGGTTGACCTTTGTCGGCATCCAGCCGGCGCGCGGCTATCAGGTCGACCACAGCGCGGTGTACCACGACCCGGACCTGGTCCCGCCGCATGGCTACCTGGCCTTCCACTTCTGGCTGCGCCACGCCTATGCGGCCGACGCGGTGATCCACGTCGGCAAGCACGGCAACCTCGAATGGCTGCCCGGCAAGGGTGTCGGCTTGTCGGCGCAGTGCTGGCCGGACGCGCTGCTCGGGCCGCTGCCGAACATCTACCCGTTCATCGTCAACGACCCGGGCGAGGGCGCCCAGGCCAAGCGTCGCACCCAGGCGGTGATCATCGACCACCTGATGCCGCCGCTGACCCGCGCCGAAACCTATGGGCCGCTGCGCGACCTCGAGCAGCTCGCCGACGAGTACTACGAAGCGCAACTGCTCGACCCGCGCCGCGCCCGCGAGCTGCAGCGCGACATCCTCGAACTGGTGAAGGCCAACCACATCGACCGCGAGTTGCAGCTCGAAGGCCAGCTGGAGGACGCCGCGGTGTGGCTGCCACGGCTCGACACCTACCTGTGCGACCTCAAGGAATCGCAGATCCGTGACGGCCTGCACGTGTTTGGCCAATCGCCACAAGGGCGGTTGCGCATCGACACCCTGCTGGCGTTGCTGCGGGTCGAGCGTGGCGATGGCAAGGGCGGCAACGCCAGCCTGATCCGGGCGTTGGGCAAGGCCTTCGAGCTGGGCTTCGATCCGCTCGACTGTGACCTCGGCCAGGCGTGGCAGGGGCCACGCCCGGCGCTGTTGCAGGCCCTCGGCGAAGACCCGTGGCGCACCTGTGGCGACACCCGCGAACGCCTCGAACACTTCGCGCTGCAGTTGATCGAGCAGGCACTTGAAGGCCATGCCCAGTTGCCGTCAGCGCCGCTCTGGGAGCCTGTGCGGGACGTCCTGCAGGCGTTGCTCGAGTCGGTCGCGCCCAACCTCGACGCCTGTGGCGCGGCTGAGCTCGGTGGTTTGCTCGCGGCGCTGGCCGGGCGCTTCGTGCCGGCCGGCCCCAGTGGTGCACCGAGCCGCGGGCGCCTCGACGTACTGCCCACCGGGCGTAATTTCTATGCCGTGGATGTGCGCAACCTGCCCACCACCACGGCCTGGCGCCTGGGCTTCGCCTCGGCCAGCCTGATCCTCGAGCGACACCTGCAGGACCACGGCGACCACCTGCGCCAACTCGGCCTGTCGGTGTGGGGTACGGCGACCATGCGTACCGGCGGCGATGACATCGCCCAGGCCATGGCCCTGATGGGCGTGCGCCCGGTGTGGGCCAGCGGCAGCCAGCGGGTCGACGACTTCGAGATCCTCCCGGTGAGCTTGCTCGACCGGCCGCGGGTCGACGTGACCTTGCGCGTCTCGGGTTTTTTCCGCGATGCCTTCGGCAACCTCATTCGCTTGTTCGATGCGGCGGTGCAGGCCGTTGCCGCACTGGACGAGCCCGACGACCTCAACCCGCTGGCGGCGCGTGTGCGGAGCGAGCGCGCGGCGTTGCTGGCGCAGGGCGTGCCGGCCGAACAGGCCGCGCGCCAGGCCGGCTGGCGGGTCTTCGGCGCCAAGCCCGGGGCCTATGGCGCCGGGGTGCAGAACGCCATCGACGGGCGCCTGTGGAACGACCGCGCAGACCTTGCCGAGGTCTACCTCAACTACGGCGGCTACGCCTATGGCGGCAGCGACGAGGGCACGCCGGCGCGGGCCCAGTTCGCCACCCGGCTGAGCCAGGTCCAGGCCGTGCTGCAGAACCAGGACAACCACGAGCACGACCTGCTCGACTCCAATGACTACTACCAATTCCAGGGTGGCATGCTGGCGGCCGCCGAGACCTTGGCCGGCGAATCGCGGGCCAGTTATCACGGCGACCACAGCCAGGTCGACCGACCGCGTATCCGCACCCTCAAGGAAGAGCTCAACCGAGTGATCCGCGCGCGTGCGCTGAACCCCAAGTGGATCGACGGCGCCAAGCGCCACGGCTACAAGGGCGCGTTCGAGCTGGCGGCGACGGTCGACAACCTGTTCGCCTTCGACGCCACCACCCAACTGATCGACGACCATCACTATCAGTCCCTGGCCGAGGCCTATGTGCTCGACCCGGCGACCCGTGATTTCATGCGCGAGCACAACCCCGAGGCCCTGCGTGACCTCACCGAGCGCTTGCTCGAGGCCCAGCAGCGCGGCCTCTGGCAAGAGCCGGGCAGCTACCGTGAAGCCCTCGAGGAGCAACTGCTCGACGGCGAGGAAGACCCTAGCAATGACTGAACCCCTGCAGTTCCCCCTGGCCGCCGTGGTCGGCGCCGACGGGCTCAAGCTGGCCCTGTGCCTGACCGCCATCGACCCGAAGATCGGCGGCGTGTTGATCGAAGGGCCGCGGGGCATGGCCAAGAGCACCTTGGCCCGCGGCCTCGCCGACCTGCTTGGCAGCGCCGAGCAGCGTCCGCCGTTCGTCACCTTGCCGCTGGGCGCGACCGAGGAGCGGCTGGTCGGCAGCCTCGACCTGGATGCCGCCCTGGGCCAGGGCAAGGCGCAGTTCTCTCCCGGCGTACTGGCCCAGGCGCACGGCGGCGTGCTGTACGTCGACGAGGTCAACCTGCTGCCCGATCCCCTGGTCGATCTGCTGTTGGACGTCGCCGCCAGCGGCACCAACCGCATCGAGCGCGATGGCATCTCCCACCGGCATGACGCGCGGTTCGTCCTGATCGGCACGATGAACCCGGAAGAAGGCGAGCTGCGCCCGCAGTTGCTCGACCGCTTCGGCCTCAACGTCTCGCTCGACGGCCTGCCAGAACCTGCTGCGCGGCAACAGATCATTCGCCGGCGCCTGGCCTTTGACAGCGACCCGCAGGCGTTCTGTGTGCAGTGGGCTGGCGCCCAGCAGGTGCTGGCTGAACGTTGCCAGGCCGCGCGTCAGCGCCTGGAGCGGATCGCCCTGGATGACCAGGCCTTGGCCTGGATCACCGAGCGCTGCTTCGCGGCCGGGGTAGACGGCCTGCGTGCCGACCTGGTGTGGCTGCGCGCCGCCCGCGCGCATGCCGCCTGGCGCGGCAGCGAGCAGATCGAGGAAGAGGACGTGCAGGCGGTTGCCGAGTTCGCCCTGCGCCACCGGCGCCGCGAGGCCCCGCCCAGCCAACAGCCCAGCGCCGCGCCAAGCGCAACCGGCGCCAGTGCCGAGCCGCAAGGCGGGCAGGGCGACTGGGGCGCATTGCCGCCACAGGCGGTGGCGGGCGGCCCGCGGCGTGAGGTACCGAACTGGGCAAAAAAGCCCTGAGCATCCGCCAGCGGGGCAGTCTCGCGGCGGATGCCAAGCCCCGCGTCGGCAAGCTCAGGGGCGCTGCGCGTGGCCGCAGCCGGGCTGCAGCGCAGGGGCGCGTCGCCTGGTTGGCGACCTTGCTCAATGGCCGGCCCCGCCAGTTGGACGACCTGCGTTGGCAGCAGCGTCAGGCACAACCCGCCGAGCTGTGGCTGGTCATCGTCGATGCCTCGGCGTCGACCCGTCGCCACCAGGCACTGGCCCAGACCAAGGGGTTACTCGCCGAGCTGTTCGATCAGGCCTATCGCCAGCGCGCGCGTCTGGCGCTGCTGACTGCCAGCGGGCGCGGCCCGCAATGGCAGCGCCACGGCCTGAAGGCCTCGGCCGCCCTGCAGCCCTGGCTGCAGGCGCTGGGGGCCGGTGGCGGTACACCGCTGATTGCGGCCCTGGAGCAGGCCCGCGACTGGTTGCAGGCGCGGCGCAAGCGTCACCCGCAAGAGGCTCAGCGCTGCCTGGTGTTTACCGACGGTCGCCTGCAGCGTTGGTCGGCGCTGGCGCCGATGCCGTGCGACAGTTGGGTAATAGACATGGAATTGGCGCCAGTGCGCGTAGGGCGGGCGCACTTGCTGGCAGAGCAACTGCAGGCCGAGTATCAGCATATCGAGCAGTTCAAGCGGCTGCGCTGATATATATAAAGGCGGTGGCCGTGCTATCTGCGACCGAATGTCGCAATAAACAAAAGGTACCGTGACGGGCACCGGGGAAGTTAGGGAAGTGCGCGGCGGGTGCGCACTTCCCAATGCCGCTACTGATTACTTGGGCATCGACCAGGGTTGCAGGTCATAGCCTTTTTCACACAGTTCGGCACGCACTTCCTCGATCAGGCTGGCCCATTGGGCAGGGTCGGAATAGATGCGCGAAGAGACTTGCTTGCTGCCGATACGCGTGCTGGTCCGGTCGATCACTGCCAGGCTCAGCTCACCAGTACCGTTGGGTGCATCCCAGGCGACGCACTGGAACGGTTCGAAGGCGTGGTCGGCGATCAGCAGTGCTTCGTTGACACGGAGCGGGGCATTCATGGTTCGGTCTCTCTATGGTCCCAAACAGCGAAAGTAAGTCCGCGCTGCGTAAAGATTCAAAAGTGTGCAGTGCGGGGTTATTTGTACTGATGCTCCAAGGTTGGGGTGGAGTCACACATCGCGTGATTTTTTTTGCCGGGTAGATGTTTCCAACTATTACCCCGGCCCGCGTGCGACGGCAACTTTGTACAGTTTCAGGGCAATCGCGCCGCGTCAGGATTTGACAGACCAACGGTAGTGGGGAGCCGCAGGTTCGTTGCTACTGTTAATTCGGGCGCTGCAACGTGCTGTTTCTATTTGAAAAACCAACAATTGGCGCCAAGGAACGGTCATGCTCGATCCTGCACCGCAACGCCGCTTGTTGATCGTCGACCCGTGCGACGACTGCCACCGCCTCTTGCCGGGCTTGCAAAGCGCCGGTTGGGATGTGCGCAGCTGTCACCTGGGCATGGCCCTGGAGCATCCCTGCGATGTCGGCGTCCTGCGCCTGCAGGCCTCGCACCTGCAATACCCGGACGCGGTCAAGGACATGATCAAACGCAGCAATACCGAATGGATTGCCGTGCTCAGTGCCGAAGAACTGCGCACGCAAAACGTCGGCGACTTCGTGTGCGAATGGTTTTTCGATTTCCACACCTTGCCGTTCGACGTCTCGCGGGTGCAGGTCACCCTGGGCCGCGCCTTCGGCATGGCGCGCCTGCGCGGCAAGGGCACGGTACGGGTGGATGAACCCGAGCACGAGCTGCTCGGCGAGAGCCGGCCGATCCGCGAACTGCGCAAGCTGCTGAGCAAGTTGGCGCCTACCGAGTCGCCGGTGCTGATCCGCGGCGAGAGCGGCACGGGCAAGGAACTGGTGGCGCGTACCCTGCACCGCCAGTCGCAACGGCGCGAACGGCCGTTCGTGGCGATCAATTGCGGCGCCATCCCCGAACACCTGATCCAGTCCGAGCTGTTTGGCCACGAGAAGGGCGCCTTCACCGGCGCCCACCAGCGCAAGGTCGGGCGCATCGAGGCGGCGAACGGCGGCACCTTGTTCCTCGATGAAATTGGCGACCTGCCGCTCGAGTTGCAGGCCAACCTGTTGCGTTTCTTGCAGGAGAAACACATCGAGCGGGTCGGCGGCGAGCAGCCCATCCCGGTCGATGTACGGGTGCTTGCCGCGACCCACGTGGACCTGGAGCAGGCCATCGAGCGCGGCAAGTTCCGCGAAGACCTGTATTACCGCCTGAACGTGCTGCAGGTGGTCACGGCGCCCTTGCGCGACCGGCATGGCGACCTGTCGATGCTGGCCAGCCACTTTTCCCAGTTCTACAGCCTGGAAACCGGGCGTCGGCCGCGTTCGTTCAGTGACAATGCGCTGTCGGCGATGGGCCGCCATGAGTGGCCGGGCAATGTTCGCGAGCTGGCCAACCGGGTGCGGCGCGGGCTGGTCCTGGCCGAAGGCCGGCAGATCGAGGCCCAGGACCTGGGGTTGCAGGTGATCGAGTTGGGCGACCAGCCGCTGGGCACACTGGAGGACTACAAGACCCGCGCCGAGCGCCAGGCCTTGTGTGATGTGCTCAACCGCCATTCGGACAACATGAGCATTGCGGCGAAGGTGTTGGGCGTGTCGCGGCCGACGTTCTATCGGTTGTTGCACAAGCATCAGATTCGCTGACAGCGTCGGCTCGATGGGGGGCTAGCCACAGGGCTCTTCACGGATTATTGGGATAGTTGCTGGTGGTGCCGGGGTTCGATTGGTGAGCTTATCCGGTGGGGGTGGTGCTGCTGCTGGCCCCTTCCGCCCTTACGGCGGGTCACTTTTTTTCTTGGATGGAAAAAAGTAACCAAAAACCGCTTGCTCCTGCATCCGGCCCTCCGCTGCGCTGCGGGTCCCCTCACTCCGGTCTTGCTCCCGTGAGGACCGCGCCGGACGGGCCTTCCTGGCCCGCGGCGCTTGCCGGCCATCCATGGCCGTCACCTCACTCCGCAAGACCTCCGTTCGGCCTCCTGAAGTCGCAGTAGATCAAGATCACAAGCCAGATCAAGATCAAGGGCCAGATCAAGGGCCAGGGCGACGGCTGGCGAATCGCTGCGCTCTCGCGGGTTTATAAGGGCGGTACAGCGCGGCAGCGCCAGAATGTGCATTGACCTTCCGGCCATCGCGGGCCCGCTCCTACAGGTCGGCGCGGTCCTTGTAGGAGCGGGCTTGCCCGCGATGATCAGATATCCACCAAAAATGTCACTATCGAAGATAACGCCAGCCCAGGCGCCACCCCTAACTTGGCGACCTCAGGAGGCCGAACGGAGGTCTTGCGGAGCGAGGTGACGGCCATGGATGGCCGGCAAGGGCTGCGGGCCAGGAAGGCCCGTACAGCCCGGTCCTCGCGGGAGCAAGGCCGGAGTGAGGGAACCCGCAGCGCAGCGGAGGGCCGTATGTGGGAGCCAGCGGTTTTTGGTTACTTTTTTCCAAGAAAAAAAGTGACCCGCCGTAAGGGCGGAAGGGGTCATAAGCGCCACCACATCAAATGGATAAGCCCCAAAAAGCCCAACGCATCTACACCGAACACACGCAATAAAAAACCCCGCCTCCTCACGGAAACGGGGTTTCGCTCTCCACCAATGGCAGGCGCCCTTCGGCTTGTGGCCGGCGCCCTCCTCTCGGTTTCAAGCCATCAAGCCAACGCCTCGCGCGGCTTGCCCAGCATGCGGTCACAGACCACCGCCACACCCAGGGTAATCACCGAAGGCACCAGCCAGGCCAGGCCCTGCTCGCTAAGCGGCAAGTGCGCCACCGCGTCCGGCAGGAAGTGCCCGATGCTCGAGCCCTTGATCGCGTCGATGACGCCGAACACCAGCGACACCAGCATCACCGGGCCCATGATCCGCACCGGCGAATTCCACACGTCCTTGAGGAAGCTCAACGCCACCAGGACGATGCACGGCGGGTAGATCGCCGTCAGCACCGGGATCGAGAACATGATCAGCTTGGTCAGGCCCAGGTTGGACACCAGCAGCGAGAAGCCCGCCAGGATCACCACCAGGGCACGGTACGACAGCGGCAGGATCTGGCTGAAGTACTCGGCGCACGCGCAGGTCAGGCCAACCGCGGTCACCAGGCAGGCCAGCGCGATCAACACCGCCAGGAAGCCACTGCCGAGCGAGCCGAAGGTGTGCTGCACGTAGGCATGCAGTACCGCTGCGCCGTTGGTGGCATCAGCCGCGATATCGTGGCTGCCGGCACCCAGGCGGAACAGGCTGATGTACACCAGCGCCAGGCCGACACCGGCGATCAGGCCGGCAATGATCGCATAGCGGGTAATCAGCTTCGGCGACTCGACGCCGCGCGAACGGATGGCGTTGACGATGACGATACCGAAGACCAGCGCACCCAAGGTGTCCATGGTCAGGTAGCCATTGATGAAGCCCTGCGAGAACGGCGCAGCGACATAGGCAGGCTGAGCCTCACCGATGGTCCCGGCCGGCAGCGCAAAGGCGGCAATGCCCAACGCCGCCAGGGCGATGATCTTCAACGGCGCCAGGAAGCGACCCACGGTATCGAGCAGTTTGCCCGGGTACATGGACACCGCCAATACCACCGCGAAGTACACCAGGCTGTAGATGAACAGCGCCAACGGGCTTTCACCGGTCAACGGCGCCACACCCACTTCGAACGACACCGTCGCGGTACGCGGGGTGGCGAACAACGGGCCGACCGACAGGTAGCAGACCGCCGCCAGCAGGCCGCCGAAGAACTTGCCGATCGGGCTGCTCAACGCGTCCATGCCGCCGCCGACCTTGGCCAGGGCAACCACGGTGATGACCGGCAGGCCAACCGCGGTAACCAGGAAGCCCAGGGCTGCCATCCACACGTGCGGGCCTGATTGCAGGCCGACGATAGGCGGGAAGATGATATTGCCAGCGCCTACAAAAAGCGCAAACGTCATAAAGCCAAGTGCCAGGATATCCTGGCCTTTTAACACTTTCATTTGAGGAAGTACCACACTGCTGAAATCGGGGTTCGAGAAGGGATTGCCCTATGGGTGAGGGAAATGCTGCCCGGCTTGATAGGCCAGACCCGTTTAGCGTGTCGTTCCCTTTTGGGGTACGGGCACAAAGTGGCGCGTAGATTAAACGTTTTGCCTGAAAAACGCACTGCGACAGTGCGGCTTGTCCGATGTGCGTAGATGTTTGTCGTCTGGATGACCGACAACGGTGGGAATTATCGCAAAATCCGCCGTTTCTTCCGTCTGAAAATTCTTATCAAACCGATCGAAAATTCCGAAAGCCGGCGTTTGCAAACGCTGAAAACACAAAGGCCACCCGAAGGTGGCCTTTGTGTTGCGTGGGGGGTAAAGCGTATTACTTCTTGGCTTCCCAGCCGGTCAGCTCGGCCAGGGCCTTGCCGATGTCAGCCAGGGAACGCACGGTTTTCACACCGGCGTCCTGCAGGGCGGCGAACTTCTCGTCCGCAGTGCCCTTGCCGCCGGAGATGATCGCGCCGGCGTGGCCCATGCGCTTACCAGCAGGTGCGGTAACACCGGCAATGTAAGAAACCACAGGCTTGGTGACGTTGGCCTTGATGTAGGCAGCAGCCTCTTCTTCAGCCGAACCGCCGATCTCACCGATCATGACGATCGCTTCGGTCTGCGGGTCTTCCTGGAACAGCTTCAGGATGTCGATGAAGTTCGAGCCTGGGATCGGGTCACCGCCGATGCCGACGCAGGTCGACTGGCCGAAGCCGGCGTCGGTGGTCTGCTTGACAGCTTCGTAGGTCAGGGTGCCGGAACGCGACACGATACCGACCTTGCCTGGCAAGTGGATGTGACCTGGCATGATGCCGATCTTGCACTCGCCCGGCGTGATCACGCCTGGGCAGTTAGGGCCGATCAGGGTAACACCCAGTTCGTCGCACTTGACCTTGGCGTCCAGCATGTCCAGGGTAGGAATGCCTTCGGTGATGCAGACGATCAGCTTGATGCCGCCGAATGCTGCTTCCAGGATCGAGTCCTTGCAGAAAGGAGCCGGAACGTAGATGACCGAAGCGTCAGCGCCGGTGGCTTCTACCGCTTCTTTCACAGTGTTGAACACTGGCAGGCCGAGGTGCGTGCTGCCGCCTTTGCCTGGGGTCACGCCGCCAACCATCTTGGTGCCGTAGGCGATGGCTTGTTCGGAGTGGAAAGTACCCTGCGAGCCGGTGAAGCCCTGGCAGATGACTTTGGTGTCTTTATTGATCAGGACGCTCATTACTTGCCCTCCGCAGCTTTGACAACTTGTTGAGCAGCGTCGGTCAGGCTGGTTGCAGCAATGATGTTCAAACCGCTTTCTGCCAGTACTTTAGCGCCGAGTTCGGCATTGTTGCCTTCCAGACGGACGACAACCGGTACTTTGACGCCGACTTCTTTCACGGCGCCAATGATGCCTTCGGCAATCATGTCGCAGCGAACGATGCCGCCGAAGATGTTGACCAGTACGGCCGCGACATTGCTGTCGGACAGGATGATCTTGAAGGCTTCGGTCACGCGCTCTTTGGTAGCACCACCACCTACGTCGAGGAAGTTGGCTGGCTTGCCGCCGTGCAGGTTGACGATGTCCATGGTACCCATGGCCAGGCCGGCACCGTTGACCATGCAGCCAATGTTGCCTTCCAGGGCTACGTAGTTCAGTTCGAACTTGGCAGCGTGGGCTTCACGGGCGTCGTCTTGCGACGGGTCGTGGAAGGTTTTCAGCTTAGGCTGACGGTACATGGCGTTGGCGTCGATGTTCAGCTTGGCATCGAGGCAGTGCAGGTCGCCATCGGCCTTGATCACCAGCGGGTTCACTTCCAGCAGGGCCAGGTCGTGATCCTTGAACAGCTTGGCCAGACCGACGAAGATCTTGGCGAACTGAGTGACTTGCTTGCCTTCCAGGCCCAGCTGGAATGCCAGCTCGCGACCCTGGAACGGCTGAGCGCCGACCAGTGGATCGATGGTGGCCTTGATGATCTTCTCAGGAGTTTCGTGAGCGACTTTCTCGATGTCCACGCCACCTTCGGTGGACGCCATGAACACGATACGGCGGCTCGAGCGGTCGACTACAGCGCCCAAGTACAGCTCTTTGGCGATGTCAGTGCAGGACTCGACCAGGATCTTGGAGACTGGCTGACCGTTGGCGTCGGTCTGGTAGGTAACCAGATTCTTGCCCAACCATTGCGCAGCGAACGCCTTGGCGTCTTCCTTGCTGCGAACCAGCTTGACGCCGCCCGCTTTACCGCGACCACCTGCGTGAACCTGGGCTTTTACAACCCACTCGGAACCGCCGATCTTGTCGCAGGCTTCTGCTGCTGCTTCTGGGGTGTCGACTGCGAAACCCTTGGAAACTGGCAGGCCGTATTCAGCGAACAGCTGCTTACCCTGATACTCGTGAAGATTCATGCTTTTTACCGTCTTCGTTAGGTACTGCGCTTCGGCGCTGCGCCAGTGATGGCGCCGCACCACCTGTGACCTTTAACCTTCGGGTGGTCCCGAAGGCCCGGTCCGGCGGACGTTCCGCGGTGAGTCATGCACGCAAGACTCACGACGGGCAGCCCGCCGTGGTTTCTTATAATTAACGCTTCTTACGGTTGGCTACGTGAATGGCACCGCCATTCACGGCCAGAGCGGCTTCATGCAGCGCTTCGGACAGGGTCGGATGGCTGAACACCATCATGCCGATGTCTTCGGCGCTGGTGCCGAATTCCATTGCGATTGCGCCCTGCTGAACCAGTTCAGCGGCCGATGGGCCAATCACGTGTACACCCAGAACGCGGTCGGTCTTGGCATCGGCGATGACCTTGACGAAACCACCGGTGTCGTTGGCCGCCATCGCACGGCCGCTGGCCGCGAACGGGAAGGTGCCCACGTTAACCTCAACGCCTTCAGCCTTCAAGGCCTGTTCGGTCTTGCCGACCCATGCGATTTCCGGGTGGGTGTAGATGACCGAAGGGATCAGGTCGTAGTTCATCTGGGCCTTGTGGCCCTTGATGCGCTCGACAACCATGATGCCCTCTTCCGAGGCCTTGTGGGCCAGCATCATGCCGCGTACCACGTCACCGATGGCGAACACGCCCGGTACGCTGGTGGCGCAGTAGTCGTCGACGAAGATGTAGCCACGCTCGTCGATGGTGACGCCGCTGTCGGCCGCCAGCAGTTCGGTGGTGACCGGACGACGGCCGACCGCAACGATCAGCTTGTCGAAGGTGATCTTCTGTTCGCCGTTGGCATCGGTGTAGGTCACTTCGACTTCGTTGCCGTTGACCTGCGAGCCGGTCACGCGAGCGCCCAGCTTGATGTCCAGACCCTGTTTGGTCAGGGTTTTCTGCGCTTCCTTGGCAACCGCGGTGTCAGCGGCCATGAGGAAGGTGTCGAGGGCTTCGAGCACGGTCACCTGGGCACCCAGGCGCGACCATACCGAACCCAGCTCCAGGCCGATCACGCCAGCGCCGATGACGCCCAGGCGTTGCGGAACGGTCTGGAATTCCAGGGCGCCGGTGGAGTCGACGATGACGTTCTGGTCGACCGGGGCCGGCGGAATGTCGATCGGACGCGAGCCGGAAGCCAGGATCACGTTTTCGGCTTCGATGATTTCGGTGGTGCCGTCAGCCTTGGTGACTTCGACTTTCTTGCCGGCCAGCAGTTTGCCGTGGCCCTGGATCGAAGTAACGCCGTTGGCCTTGAACAGGGTGGCAACGCCGCCCGTCAGGTTCTTGACGATGCCAGCCTTGCGGCCAACCATCGCAGCCACGTCCATCTTCACTTCGCCCGTGGAGATGCCGTGAACGTTGAAGCTCTCTTTGGCTTCCTTGTATTTCCAGGAGCTGTCCAGCAGCGCCTTGGAAGGAATGCAACCGACGTTCAGGCAGGTACCGCCCAATGCCAGCTTGCCTTCGGCGTCGGTGTACTTCTCGATGCAGGCGGTGCTCAGGCCAAGCTGAGCGGCCTTGATCGCGGCAACATAGCCGCCAGGGCCCGCACCAATCACTACCACGTCGAATTTCTGGGTCATAAAAGATTCCTTTTCAGCTACAAGCTGCAAGCCTCAAGCGGCAAGCGACGGGCTCGCACGGGAGCGCGCCGCTTGCCGCTTGCAGCTGCGTGTTAGATGTCCAGCAGCAGACGAGCCGGGTCTTCCAGCAGGTTCTTGATGGTGACCAGGAAGGTTACCGCTTCCTTGCCATCGATCAGGCGGTGATCGTAGGACAGCGCCAGGTACATCATCGGGCGAATGGCCACTTGGCCGTTGACCGCCATAGGACGCTGGAGGATGTTGTGCATGCCGAGAATCGCCGCCTGTGGCGGGTTGACGATCGGGGTCGACATCATCGAGCCGAATGTACCACCGTTGGTGATGGTGAAGGTACCACCGGTCATGTCTTCGATGCCCAGCTTGCCGTCACGCGCCTTCTTGCCGAAGGTGGCGATGCCGTTCTCGATTTCCGCCAGGCTCATCTGCTCGGCGTTGCGCAGTACCGGAACCACCAGGCCACGGTCGCTGGAGACGGCGACGCCGACGTCAGCGAAGCCGTGGTAGACGATGTCGTTGCCGTCGATCGAGGCGTTGACAGCCGGGAAGCGCTTCAGCGCTTCGGTGGCAGCCTTGACGAAGAACGACATGAAGCCCAGGCGTACGCCGTTGTGGGACTTCTCGAACAGGTCCTTGTACTTCGAACGCAGGGCCATGACTTCGGTCATGTCGACTTCGTTGAAGGTGGTCAGCATGGCCATGTTCGACTGGGCTTCGACCAGACGCTCGGCGATCTTGGCGCGCAGGCGGGTCATCGGCACGCGCTTCTCGGTGCGATCGCCAGCGGCGGTCAGTACCGGGGCAGCGGCAGCGGCAGGCTTGGCAGCAGGAGCCGCGGCAGGCGCGGACTTCTTGTTGGCCACGGCAGCCACCACGTCTTCCTTGGTGATACGACCGCCTTTGCCGGTGCCAGCAACGGTCGCCAGGTCGATACCGCTCTCTTCAGCCAGCTTGCGGGCAGCTGGCGCCGCGATCGGGTCATCTTCGCCAGCGTCGCCAGCAGCGGCCGGAGCAGCAGCGCCAGCAGCCGGAGCGGCGGCCGGTGCGGCAGCGGCAGCGCCGCCTTCCACGATCG
The DNA here is from genome assembly GCF_900536025.1 of Pseudomonas reidholzensis. Lineage (GTDB taxonomy): Bacteria > Pseudomonadota > Gammaproteobacteria > Pseudomonadales > Pseudomonadaceae > Aquipseudomonas > Aquipseudomonas reidholzensis. The sequence goes on along the minus strand of NZ_UNOZ01000026.1, from coordinate 46,884 downwards.
AACCGAGGACTTCGTCGGAGAGGACGGTTTCGCCCTCGCCCTTGACGATTGCGCCCAGCACGCCATCAGCGGTGGCCAGGACTTCCAGGACGACCTTGTCGGTCTCGATGTCGACGATCAGCTCGTCACGTTTGACGGCTTCGCCTGGCTGCTTGTGCCAGGTGGCAACGGTGCCGTCGGCAACCGATTCCGGGAAGGTTGGGGCTTTGATCTCGATAGCCATTAGCAGTGTTTCCTTAAATTCGGTTTCAGGTGCGCGAAAGCATTAAACGGTGAAGGCATCTTGCAGCAGTTTTTCCTGCTGCTCGGCGTGCTTCGATGCGTAACCACAAGCGGGCGCGGCAGACGCGTCGCGGCCGGCGTACTCGAGGACCAGTGCCTTGTTGTGGCGGCCCAGGATACGGCGCATGTGGTGCTGGCTGCTGTACCAGGCGCCCTGGTTCATCGGCTCTTCCTGGCACCACACCGCAGCCTTGAGGTTGCTGTACGGGGCGAGGATTTCGACCAGGTCGTCCTCAGGGAACGGATACAGCTGCTCGATACGCACGATGGCGATGTCTTCGCGGCCTTCGGTACGGCGTTTTTCCAGCAGATCGTAGTAGACCTTGCCGCTGCACAGGACCAGGCGTTCGACCTTGGCCGGATCGAGCGTGTCGATTTCCGGGATCACGGTCTGGAACGAGCCTTCTGCCAGGTCTTCCAAGGTCGAGATGGCCAGCTTGTGGCGCAGCAGCGACTTCGGCGTCAGGACCACCAGCGGCTTGCGCAGCGGACGGATCACCTGGCGACGCAGCAGGTGGTAGATCTGGGCCGGGGTGGTCGGTACGCAGACCTGGATGTTGTGCTCGGCGCACAGCTGCAGGTAACGCTCCAGACGCGCCGAGGAGTGCTCGGGGCCTTGGCCTTCGTAGCCGTGCGGCAGCAGCATGGTCAGACCGCAGAGACGGCCCCACTTGTGCTCGCCACTGGTGATGAACTGGTCGATCACCACCTGGGCGCCGTTGGCGAAGTCACCGAACTGGGCTTCCCAGATCACCAGCGCGTTCGGCGTGGTGGTCGAGTAACCGTATTCGAAGGCCAGTACGGCTTCTTCCGACAGGAAGGAGTCATACAGGTCGAAGCGCGGCTGGCCCGGGTACAGGTTCTGCAGCGGCACGTAGGTGCTGGCGTCCTTCTGGTTGTGCAACACCGCATGGCGGTGCGAGAAGGTGCCACGGCCGATGTCCTGGCCGGTCATGCGGATCGGGTGACCTTCGAACTGCAGGGTGGCGTAGGCCATGGTCTCTGCGTAACCCCAGTTGATCGGCAAGCCACCGGCCTGCATCTTCTGGCGATCTTCGTAGATCTTCGCGACCTGACGCTGAACCACGAAGCCTTCTGGCAGTTCCAGCAGCTTGGCGGACAGGTCTTGCAGGGTCTTGAGGTCGAAGCGCGTGTCGTGGCGCGCAGTCCAGGCATGGCCCAGGTACGGACGCCAGTCGACGAACAGCTCGCGGTTCGGCTCCTTGACCAGGCTCTTGACCACGTGCAGACCGTTGTCCAGGGCGTTGCGGTAGTCGTCGATCTTGGCCTGAGCACGCTCGGCGTCGATGCGACCTGCCTGGATCAGCGCTTCGGCATACAGCTCACGGGTGGTGCGCTGCTTGCTGATCTGCTGGTACATCAGAGGCTGGGTGCCGTTTGGCTCGTCGGCCTCGTTGTGGCCGCGACGGCGGTAGCAGACCAGGTCGACGACCACGTCACGCTTGAACTGCATGCGGTAGTCGATGGCCAGCTGGGTGACGAACAGCACCGCTTCCGGGTCATCGCCGTTCACGTGCAGGATCGGCGCCTGAATCATCTTGGCAACGTCGGTCGCGTACTCGGTGGAGCGCGCGTCCAGCGGGTTGCTGATGGTGAAACCGACCTGGTTGTTGATCACGATGTGCACGGTACCGCCGGTCTTGAAACCGCGGGTCTGCGACATCTGGAAGGTTTCCAGGACCACGCCCTGGCCGGCGAATGCAGCGTCGCCGTGGATCGAGATCGGCAGTACCTTGTCGCCAACGGTGTCGTTGCGGCGGTCCTGACGGGCGCGCACCGAACCCTCGACCACTGGCGAGACGATCTCCAGGTGGGACGGGTTGAACGCCATGGCCAGGTGGACTTCGCCACCGGTGGTCATCACGTTCGAGGAGAAGCCCTGGTGATATTTCACGTCACCCGAGCCCAGCTCGTTCATCTTCTTGCCTTCGAACTCGTCGAACAGCTCGCGCGGGTTCTTGCCGAAGGTGTTGACCAGCACGTTCAGACGGCCACGGTGGGCCATGCCGATGACGACTTCCTTGGTGCCGTAGGAGCCGGAACGCTGGATCATTTCATCCAGCATCGGGATCAGGCTTTCGCCACCTTCGAGACCGAAGCGCTTGGTGCCTGGGTACTTGGTGCCCAGGTATTTCTCCAAGCCTTCACCTGCGGTCACGCGCTCGAGCAGGTGCGACTGCACATCGGCGGAGAACTCAGGACGACCCCGCACGCTTTCCAGGCGCTGCTGGAACCAGCTGCGCTGCTCGGAATCGACGATGTGGGTGAACTCGGCGCCAATGGTGCGACAATATGTCTTCTCCAGCGCATCGAAGATTTCGCGTAGGCTCGCTTCCTCTTTGCCGATGAACAGGTCGCCGGCACGGAAGGTCGTATCAAGATCGGCATTGGTCAAGCCGTAGTGATTGATCGACAGGTCTACGGGCGCAGGGCGCTGCCACAACCCCAAGGGGTCGAGCTTGGCAGCCTGATGACCGCGCATACGATAGGCCTGGATCAGTCGCAGAACTTCAACCTGCTTCTTCTCGTGTTCACTGCTCACGCTCCCGGCGGACACCGGTTGGGCGCGGCGCTGGTTCTTTGCCAGCAGTACGAAATGGTCGCGGATTGTCGAGTGCGATACATCGGTAGCGGTGCTGCCGTCGGCGGGCAACTTCTGGAAGTAGGTGCGCCACTCTTCTGGCACAGCGTTAGGGTCGTGCAGGTAGAGCTCGTAGAGCTCTTCCACATATGCAGCGTTACCACCTGAAAGGTGGGCGCTTTCCCACATGCGCTGCATCACGCTTTCTTGCATGCTTGGTCACCCTCGTTCGGGGACGAATCGGCAAGCGCCTCAGCACAACATGAGAAAGCCCGAGAACAGCGACTAACCACGCCACCGAGGATCCTGCAGATTTTCCGGGTACCAGCCCGGAAGCCCCTGCTGGTCTCATATCTTCATAGGTAATGAGCGCAGGCCTTGTGGGCCCTGGCTCGGGTTTCACCTCAATGCGGGCTCACCACCCGCATCTCGGTGTCTTGCACTTGCAACAGCGTTGAATCAGGTGCCGCTTTGCAGCAGCATGTTACGTACATGGCCGATTGCCTTGGTCGGATTCAGACCTTTAGGGCAAACGTTCACGCAGTTCATGATCCCGCGGCAGCGGAATACGCTGAACGGGTCATCCAGGGACGCCAGGCGCTCCTGGGTCTTGGTATCACGGCTGTCGGCCAGGAAGCGGTAGGCCTGCAGCAAAGCGGCTGGACCGAGGAACTTGTCCGGGTTCCACCAGAACGACGGGCAGGACGTCGAGCAGCAAGCGCACAGGATGCACTCGTACAGACCGTCCAGCTTGGCGCGCTCGTCCGGCGACTGCAGACGCTCGATGGCCGGAGCCGGCGTGTCGTTCTGCAGGAATGGCTTCACCTTCTCGTACTGCTTGTAGAAGATGCTCATATCGACGACCAGGTCACGGATTACCGGCAAACCTGGCAGCGGACGCACGACCAACTTGTTACGTTTTACGACAGCGGACAGCGGCGTGATGCACGCCAGGCCGTTCTTGCCGTTGATGTTCATGCCGTCGGAACCGCAAACACCTTCGCGGCAGGAGCGACGGTAGGAGAAACCCTCGTCCTGCTCTTTGATCAGTGCCAGTACGTCCAGCACCATCAGGTCCTTGCCACCGGTGTCGACCTGGAACACCTGGGTTTTAGGTGCCGAGTCGGTATCCGGGTTGTAACGATAAACTTCGACTTGCAACATAGCGGCCACCCTTAGTAAGTCCGGACTTTTGGTTCGAACGCCGGCACGGTCTTCGGCGCGAAGTTGACTGCACGCTTGGCAACCCGCTTCTCACCTGGGAAGTACAGGGTGTGGCACAGCCAGTTTTCATCGTCACGATCTTCGAAGTCTTCACGGGCGTGAGCACCGCGCGACTCTTTACGCACTTCTGCAGCGATCGCCGTGGCTTCAGCAACTTCCAGCAGGTTCTGCAGCTCCAGCGCTTCGATACGCGCGGTGTTGAAGGCCTGGGACTTGTCGCTGATCTTGACGTTGGCGATACGCTCGCGCAGCTGGGCCAGCTGCTCGATACCCTTCTGCATGTATTCGCCGGTACGGAATACACCGAAGTAGTTCTGCATGCAGCTTTGCAGCTCGCGACGCAGGGTGGCGACGTCTTCACCGTCAGTGCGCTCGTTGAGCTTGTTCAGACGGCTCAGGGCGACTTCGATGTCGGTGTCGCTGGCGTCGAGGTACTCGATGCCGTCGGACAGCGCTTTTTCCAGGTGCAGGCCAGCAGCGCGACCGAAGACCACCAGGTCGAGCAGCGAGTTGCCGCCCAGGCGGTTGGCGCCGTGAACCGATACGCACGCCACTTCACCCACGGCGAACAGACCCGGGATGATGTGGTCGACGCCTTCGGCGTCCTGGGTCATGGCCTGGCCATGAATGTTGGTGGCAACGCCGCCCATCATGTAGTGGCAGGTCGGTACGACCGGCACCGGCGCGACCACTGGGTCGACGTGGGCGAAGGTCTTGGACAGCTCGCAGATACCTGGCAGGCGGCTGTGCAGCACTTCTTCGCCGAGGTGGTCGAGCTTGAGCATCACGTGGTCGCCATTCGGGCCACAGCCGTTACCGGCAATGATCTCTTTGACCATCGAGCGGGCCACCACGTCACGACCGGCAAGGTCCTTGGCGTTTGGCGCGTAACGCTCCATGAAGCGCTCGCCGTGCTTGTTGATCAGGTAACCACCTTCACCACGGCAACCTTCAGTGACCAGTACACCAGCGCCGGCGATGCCGGTCGGGTGGAACTGCCACATCTCGATGTCCTGCACCGGTACACCGGCACGCAGGGCCATGCCGATACCGTCGCCGGTATTGATCAGGGCGTTGGTGGTCGACGAGTAGATACGGCCTGCACCGCCAGTGGCCAGTACGGTGGCCTTGGCTTTGATGTACAGGGTTTCGCCGGTTTCGATGCAGATCGCGATCACACCGACGAACGCGCCGTCCTGGTTCTTCACCAGGTCAACCGCGTAGTACTCGTTGAGGAAGGTGGTACCGGCTTTCAGGTTGCCCTGATAGAGGGTGTGCAGCAGTGCGTGACCGGTACGGTCGGAGGCTGCGCAGGTACGCGCGGCCTGGCCGCCCTTGCCGAAGTCCTTGGACTGGCCACCGAACGGACGCTGGTAGATACGGCCGGTTTCGGTACGCGAGAACGGCAGGCCCATGTGGTCCAGCTCGAACACCGCAGCTGGGCCTTCCTGGCACATGTATTCGATCGCGTCCTGGTCACCGATGTAGTCCGACCCCTTGACGGTGTCGTACATGTGCCAGCGCCAGTCGTCGTTCGGGTCAGCCGAAGCGATGGCGCAGGTGATGCCGCCCTGGGCGGATACAGTGTGCGAACGGGTCGGGAAGACCTTGGTGATCACGGCAGTCTTGTGACCGCCCTGTGCCAGCTGCAGCGCAGCGCGCATGCCGGCTCCGCCGCCGCCAACAATGATGGCGTCGAAAGAAATCGTTGGAATCATAGCCATGAATCAGATACCCCAGAGAATCTGCACACCCCAGACGAAGTAGGCGAACATCGCAACGCCACACACCGCCTGGAACAGGAAACGAACAGCAGTCGCCGACTTGCCGAGCGCCATCGGCGTCAGGTAGTCGGTGGCAATGGTCCACATGCCGACCCAGGCGTGAGCGCCGAGGGCAACAAGGGCCAGCAGACTGAAGATCCGCATCGCATTGTGGGAGAACAGAGCGTGCCACTGGACATAATCGATGCCAGGGTGCGCCACCAGGTAGCCGATCAGGAAGATGAAATAAGCCGCGAGAACGACCGCAGATACGCGCTGCGCCATCCAGTCATAGAGGCCCGAACGCGACAGGTTCGTGACGTTGGTTACCATATCCAAACTCCCGCAAGAACGATCACCACCACGGAAATGACGATGACAATTTTCGAGCCCAGCTTGCCGCCTTCCAGCGTCTCACCGATACCCATGTCCATGATCAGGTGGCGCACGCCCGCCACCAGGTGATACAGCAATGCGGACAGCAGGCCCCACGCTACGAACTTGGCCAGCGGACTGGTCAAGCATGCCTTCACCTCGGCGAAACCTTCTTCGGAGCTCAGCGACTGACTCAATGCGTAGAGCATGATGCCAAGGCCGAGGAAGAGGATGATGCCGGATACACGGTGGAGGAACGACGTAACGCCGGTAATGGGGAGTTTTATGGTCCTTAGGTCTAGGTTTACAGGTCGTTGGCTTTTCACGGCTTTTTTCACACTGAAGAGCCCCTAGCTAACAGGGCAAAGTTGTTGGTAAGTGTACTGGTCAGGTACCCACCACCCAGGGAACGGCGACCCCCAGCAGTTCGGGCTTGCAAGCCCCTGGCGGTCGGCTGCCGAGTATAGACAGTTAGGCTGCTTATGACAACGTGACGGGCTAGCCCAAATAGCGCATTGCCTTTAGCCGGCAAAAGGCGTAAATGGGCGACAATTTCGAGAAAAATCAGGCCTTAGAGGGCCTTTCAACCAGCCTTTAGGCAAATTGACATCTGAATTTATCCCTCTATAGTGGTGCGGGCCCTGCGTGGGGGGTCTGTCTGATGATTTCTAGCATTAATAGGAGGCCACATGGCTGACAAAAAAGCGCAGTTGGTCATCGAGGGCGCTGCCCCCGTCGAGCTGCCCATTTTAACCGGCACCGTTGGTCCCGATGTAATCGACGTCCGCGGGTTGGGGGCTACTGGTCACTTCACCTTCGACCCAGGTTTCATGGCGACCGCCTCGTGCGAGTCGAAGATCACCTACATCGATGGTGACAAAGGTGTGCTGCTGCACCGCGGCTACCCGATCGAGCAACTGGCCGAGCAATCGGACTACCTCGAGACCTGCTACCTGCTGCTCAACGGCGAACTGCCGAATGCCGAGCAGAAGGCACAGTTCGTCAGCACCGTGAAGAACCACACCATGGTCCACGAGCAGCTGAAGTCGTTCTTCAACGGCTTCCGCCGCGACGCTCACCCGATGGCGGTGATGTGCGGTGTGGTCGGCGCCCTGTCGGCGTTCTACCACGACTCCCTGGATATCAATAACCCGCAACACCGCGAAATCTCCGCGGTGCGCCTGGTCGCTAAAATGCCGACCCTGGCCGCGATGGTTTACAAGTACTCCATGGGCCAGCCGATGATGTATCCGCGCAACGACCTGTCGTACGCGGAAAACTTCCTGCACATGATGTTCAACACCCCGTGCGAGATCAAACCGATCAGCCCGGTGTTGGCCAAGGCCATGGACAAGATCTTCATCCTCCATGCCGACCACGAGCAGAACGCCTCCACCTCGACCGTGCGCCTGGCCGGTTCGTCGGGTGCCAACCCGTTCGCCTGTATCGCAGCCGGCATCGCCGCACTGTGGGGCCCGGCACACGGCGGCGCCAACGAAGCCGTACTGACCATGCTGGATGAAATTGGCGATGTCTCGAACATCGACGCCTTCATCGCCAAGGCCAAGGACAAGAACGATCCGTTCAAGTTGATGGGCTTCGGTCACCGGGTCTACAAGAACCGCGACCCGCGCGCCACCGTGATGAAGCAGACCTGCGACGAAGTCCTGCGCGAGCTGGGCATCAAGAACGACCCGCAGCTGCAGCTGGCCATGCGTCTCGAAGAGATCGCCCTGACCGACCCGTACTTCATCGAGCGCTCGCTGTACCCGAACGTCGACTTCTACTCGGGGATCATCCTCAAGGCGATCGGCATTCCGACCAGCATGTTCACCGTGATCTTCGCCCTGGCGCGGACCGTCGGCTGGATCTCGCACTGGAAAGAAATGCTCTCCAGCCCGTACAAGATTGGCCGTCCGCGCCAGCTGTACACCGGCGAAGCGCAGCGCGATATCGTCAACCTGACGGATCGCACCTAAGCATTGATTCACCGATGCTGAATGCGCAAAAAGGCTGCCCTCGGGCAGCCTTTTTCGTTACAGCACCGGCCAGCCGGATGAATCAGGGCTTCTCAGCGCGCTCGCGCAACGCCTGCAAGGTATTGAACGGCGCATCGACCACGAACTTGTTGGCCACGAACGACGGCACGCTGCCGCCCGGCTCGGTGTGCACCTGGTAGGTCACTTCTGTGGTGTCCCCCTTGGGCACCAGCTTCCAGAAGCCCTGTACCTGCGCCACGCGAACAAAGCCCTTTTCTTCCGGCAGGTACTTGGGCTGCCCTTCGAGCGTACGCGTCAGGCTGCCGTCGGCGCCCTCGACCGTGGTGACATGCAGGACCGAATCACGCGGCGTGACCGGCCACGGGGTATTGAACTGGGTGTAGGTCCAGCTCTGGTCACCCTCGTGCTTGAGCAGCTTCTGCGACTTGCACTCATGGACCCAGGCACAGGCGCCCGCCACATCCTCCTGCAGCGCCCGGACCTTGGCCAATGGCGCCTTGATCACAGTCACGCCCTTGTAGGCCTTGTACTTGGAGCCCGCCACTTCGCTGAGGGAGATCTTGATCCCCTGCTCGTCCTTGGCCACCTCCCAGGCCTCGGCCCAGGCCGCCGGGGCCAGCACGACACCCAGACCACACAGCAGTGCAATACGCTTGAACGATCTCATCATCTTTATCCTTATTGTCGAAGATCCAACGTGTCACGCCGCCGTCATCTGCTCCAGCCAGCCAAGAAGCCTGATCGCCTCGTCACTGTCACTACCGCACACTTCCACATCCGCCATGAAGCCACCGCACACCGGCGGGCGCTCGGGCTTGCCGAACAACTCGCACAGGTTGGCCGCAGTCAGGTGCAGGCAACGCTCACCCGCCGGCTTGCCTTGAGGCATACGCGGCATCGGCGAGCTGATGGAAGGGGCAATGCAGCAGGCACCGCAGCCCTCACGGCATTTCATCAAGTAGGACTCCCTGGAGCGAAACGGGACGAACGTCCCTGGATAGTAACCGCTCAAACATTTGTTTGAAATTGCTGGCCGGATGAAATCCGCCGTGACCCTGCAGTCAGTTATGACTGCGTGTGATCACTGGCGGAATTCGAAGTCGATCGCCGCGCCTTCGACATCGCGGCGGCTGTCGTTGCGCAGCTGCAGCTGCATCTCGTTGCTGATCAGCCGCCCATTGAGCTGGAACGGGCTGTCATCGGGCGGTGGCGTCTGCGGGAACATCGACGGCAGCAACGGCTTGCGACGTGGCGACAAGACGTCCACTTCTGGCTCGAGATTGTCGACCATGCCCACCGGCAGGCTCAGGTCCAGCTTGGCCTTGGGCAGCGGCTTGGCCACCGCCTTGCTCACCGCCTTGCGCTTGGCCTTGGCCTTGGCAGTGGCCTTGGCCTTGCTACGTGCAGCGGGCTTGGCGGCGGGCTTTTTCGCCGCCGCAGGGGCAGGCTTGGCAGCCGCCTTGGCAGGCGCACTCTTGACCGGCTCAGCCGGCTGGGCAGCCTGCAGCATGCCGCTGGACAGGGCCAGCGGCGCGAGGCAGAGCAGCAAGGCAAGCACGCGCAACGGTTTCATGGACTTCAGGAACACGGCAGAAAGAGGCGTATGCTCTCTGTTCCGCCGCCATTAGGCAAGACTAGAACAGTGAACCGCTAGTCTCTTTGCACAATTGCTGCGCCAACAGGCCGAGGGTGATCACTGCGCGCTCGGCCTCTTTGTTCCAGGGGATGCCGCAGTTCAGGCGGATGCAATGGTTGAACTGCTCGGTGTTGCTGAAGATCAGACCGGGCGCGATGCTGATGCCCTGCTCCAGTGCCCGCACGTGCAGGTCCTGGGTATTGACCCGCCCCGGCAGGCTCACCCAAAGGATGAAGCCGCCTGTGGGCCGGGTCATCTGGGTGCCCTCGGGGAAGTGCTGCTGCACCGCCAACTGATAGGCACTGAGGTTCTTGCGGTACTCCTGGCGAATGAAACGCAAGTGGCGGTCATAGCCACCGTTCTCCAGGTAAGCCGCCACCCCCATCTGCGTCACACTGCACGCCGAGTGCGTGGTGAAGGTCTGCAGGCGCTGGATCTCGGCCTGGTACCGCCCCGCGATCATCCAGCCGACCCGTACGCCGGGCGACAGGGTCTTGGAGAAGCTCGAGCAATAGATCACCCGATCCAGCCGGTCAAAGGCCTTGAGGGCCTTGGTACGGCCCTGCTCGAACATCAGCTCGCCATAGATATCGTCTTCGACGATCTGGATGTCGAAATCCGAGGCCAGGCGCAGCAGCTGTTTCTGGCGCTCTTCAGGGATGGTCCCGCCCAGCGGATTGCTCAACCGCGAGGTCAGCACCAGGGCCTTGATCGACCACTGGTTAGCCGCCAGCTGCAGGGCTTCGAGGCTGATCCCGGTGGAGGGGTCACTGGGGATCTCGATGACTTTCAAGCCCAGCAGGTCAGCCAACTGCAGCAAGCCGTAATAGGTCGGCGACTCGGCTGCGATCAGGTCACCGGGCCTTGTCAGTACGCGCAGTGACATTTGCAGCGCATCGACACAGCCATGGGTGACGATCACTTCACGCGGATCGACCAGCACCCCGGCATCACGCATGCGGATGGCGATCTGCCGGCGCAGTGGCTCGAAACCGGGGCTGAACATGTAACTGAATGCCCGCGGGCTATGGAACCGGGTGACCTTGGCCAACTGCTGATGCAGGGCCCGGACCGGCAGGTAGTCCACGTGCGGCACGGCCGCGCCAAACGGAAACACGCCATCGCGACGCGCCTCGGTCAGGACCTGCTGGATGATGGTCGCACGGGTGACCAATCCCGGGCGCTCGACCCGGGCGATGTCCGGGGTCTGCGCGGTCAGCGCCGGCGTCTGGTGGACGTAGTAGCCCGACTGCGGGCGCGCGCGGATCAAGCCCTGGTCTTCGAGGTTGGCGTAGGCCTGCAGCACCGTGGCGTGGCTGACGTTGAGCTGGGCGCTCATCTTGCGCACCGACGGCACGCGCTCGCCTGGCTGGTAGACACCCCGACGGATGTCATCGGCCAGTTGCTGGGCGATGCGCTGGTACAGCAGCAGGTTGGTCATGGCGGATTCTCGAAGCGCGGACGGGTCGTTGTTATTGTGCGACTCACTGCCAGGCAGGATACCGGAACAGTTGCAAAGTGTACGGGGACAGATTGCAGAATAGTCGACATTACAGTGGCATGACCAGCGTCGAGAGAGCACGGGGCCGCGGTGCGGCCCCGGTTGTTCAGCGACTCACCGCGGTGCGGCGAGCTTGCCCTTGTCGTCCGAGAAGACGATCTCGACTCGACGGTTCTGCGCCCTGCCCCGCTCCGAAGCATTCGCCTCGATCGGGTACTGGTCACCGTACCCTTCGACTTCAATGCGCTTCTCGTCGACCCCAAGGTCGACCAGCATGTCAGCGACGGCCTGGGCGCGATCACGCGAGAGTTTGAGGTTGTCTTCCGGCGCACCGGTGCTGTCGGTGTAGCCTTCGATACGCACCACACGACGCGGATTGAGCTGGAGGAACTGGACCAGCTTGAGCACCGTGCGGCTGGCAGAGTTCTTCAGGTCGGCACGACCCGTGTCGAACAGCACGTCACCCAGGGTCATCACCAGGCCCCGATCGCTTTGCTCGGACGCCAAGGCATTGATCTGCGCCTCGACCCACTTGCCTTGCTGCTGCACGCTGACCAACTTGGCCTCACGCAGGGCCAATTGCAGCCGCTGACGCTCCAGGTCGAGCTTGGCGATACGCTCCTGGTTCAGCGCCAGCTTGGCGTGCTGACCGGCGATCTCGCTGTAGCGCTGACTGAGGTAGGCGTAGTGGCGCACGTCGGCACCGGTGCCGATGTAGCTGGACAAGCGCTCGGCGCGGGCCAGCGACTCGCCGGCACGGATCACGTCGCGCGGCGCACTGCGCAGCACGTCGGAGTCGTCCTTGACCTTCTGGAACGCCGCCGCGGCGTCGTCCAGTGCCGATTCACTGCGCTGGCTGGCGCAGCCCTGCAAGCCGACCAGCGCCAGCAGCGCCATGGCGGCGATAGGTTTGGCGCGGATCATGGCTGCACCTCCAGCTGCTTGCGCAAGCGCTTGACGCGCGACTGCAGCAGGGTGAGCTGCTCTTCACTCTTGTGGTTCAGCACCTGCGCCTCGGCCAGCCGGGCATCGAGCTCGGCCTGCTCGGCGCGCATGCGCGCATCGCGGTAGTCTTCGGTGACCAGGTTGCTTTTCGCCCGGGCCAGCTTGTCTTCAGCCAGTTTCAGCGCTTCGACCTGGTCGGTGGCACCGACGGCCTTGGCCTGTTCCAGCGCCTGCTCGGACAAGCGCAGCTGTTCATTGGGCGCCGGGTCATTGGCACAGCCGGCCAGGCCGATAACGGCCAGGGCCAGGATCAAGGGTTGGATTCTCAACACAATCTTCCTACTGTTTGGGGGCGTCCAGCGGTGCCTGCATCTGCGCCTTCCAGCGCTCGACATTACGTTGCAGGACAGCCTCGGACGCACCGGAGATCGGCAATTCTGTCAGCTTTTGGGCCAGTTGTCCGCGTAACCAGGCGTCGTTGCAGGCCGAATTGTGCGACACGGCCAGGTACAAGCCCGGGCGGTCGACCGGCAGGCCGCGGGCAACCAGGTCATTGGCCATGCCCAGGCCCTGCACCATGGCCATGCCCGAGTAGCGCCCGGCAAGCACATAGTCGACCTGACCGAGCACCAGTTTCTGGAACGCCTGGGTCAGGTTCTGCGCCGGCTGCAGCTTGAGCTGGCCCTTGGCGAAGGCCTCGAAGGCCGGGGTCAGGCGGGCTTTTTCAGAGAGGCTGCCCTGGTACTGCGCAAGGTCGGCCGGCCCCTCGAACAGCACATTGCCGTCGTGCCGGGTCCACACCAGGTACTCGTTCAACTGCAGGGCCGGGTGGATATAGTCGAAGGCGGTCAACTGGCCGACTTGCAGGGGCGTATCGAGCAGCAGGTCCATGCGCCCGCTGCGCACCTCTTCCAGGGCCTGCTCGCGCTTGCCGGCGTGCAGCACCTCGACCTTCACCCCCAGCTCGGCCGCCACCTGGCGCAGCAGGTCGACGTTGGCACCGATCAGGTGCCGAGGGTCTTGCGGGTCCTGCCAGGAATACGGTGGCGCATCCGGGCTGCCGGTGGCCACCAGGCGCTCGCACTTGCCCGCCGCCACTGCCAGCGGCGACAGCAACACTGCCAGGCAGGCCAATGCCGTGGCCGTTCCGCGATACTTCATGCGCTACTCCTTGCAGCCATAAAAAAAGCCCGGCCCTCGCGATGAGGGCCGGGCTTCTTTATAAGTGAAGCAGCCGGATCAGACCAGCTTTTCCAGCTCTGGAACCGCTTCGAACAGGTCCGCCACGAGGCCGTAATCGGCCACCTGGAAGATCGGTGCCTCTTCGTCCTTGTTGATCGCGACGATCACCTTGGAGTCTTTCATGCCAGCCAGGTGCTGGATCGCACCGGAGATGCCGACCGCGATGTACAGCTGCGGGGCGACGATCTTGCCGGTCTGGCCAACCTGCATGTCGTTCGGCACGAAGCCTGCGTCGACTGCGGCGCGCGAGGCACCGACGGCGGCGCCGAGCTTGTCGGCCAGGGCGTACAGGTGCTTGAAGTTGTCACCGTTGCCCATGCCGCGGCCGCCGGAAACGACGATCTTGGCAGCGGTCAGCTCAGGGCGATCGGACTTGGCCAGCTCTTCGCCGACGAACTTCGATTTGCCGGCATCGTGCGCGGAGGCGACGGTTTCAACCGAAGCAGAGCCACCTTCAGCGGCCACCGGGTCGAAACCGGTGGTACGCACGGTGATCACCTTGATGGCAGCGCTGGACTGCACGGTAGCGATGGCGTTACCGGCATAGATCGGGCGCTTGAAGGTGTCGGCCGACTCGACCGAGATGATCTCGGAGATCTGGTCGACGTCGAGCAGCGCAGCAACGCGCGGCAGGATGTTCTTGCCATTGGTGGTGGCTGGAGCCAGCACGTGGCTGTAACCCTTGGCCAGCTCGACGATCAGCGGCGCGACGTTCTCGGGCAGCTGGTGAGCGTATGCGGCATTGTCCGCGACCAGCACCTTGGCCACGCCAGCGATCTTGGCGGCAGCTTCAGCAACGCCACCAACACCTTGGCCAGAGACCAGTACGTGGACGTCACCACCGACCTTGGCGGCCGCGGCAACGGTGTTCAGGGTAGCCGGGGCAACGGCACCGTTCTCGTGTTCAGCGATAACCAGGATAGTCATTTAGATTACCTTCGCCTCGTTCTTCAGTTTCTCGACCAGTTCAGCCACCGACTTGACCTTGATACCTGCGCTGCGAGCAGCCGGCGCTTCTACTTTCAGGGTCTTGGTGGTGGAGGCGGTGGAAACGCCCAGCGCGTCTGGCGTCACGGTCTCCAGCGGCTTCTTCTTGGCCTTCATGATGTTCGGCAGCGACGCGTAGCGCGGCTCGTTCAGGCGCAGGTCGGTGGTGACGATCGCCGGCAGGTTGAGCGCGACGGTCTGCAGGCCGCCATCGATTTCGCGGGTGACATTCAGCGTGTCGCCAGCCACTTCCACCTTGGAGGCGAAGGTACCTTGGGCGAAGCCGGTCAGCGCGGCGAGCATCTGGCCGGTCTGATTGTTGTCACTGTCGATGGCTTGCTTGCCAAGGATCACCAGCTGCGGCTGCTCCTTGTCGACAATGGCCTTGAGCGCCTTGGCCACGGCCAGCGAGTTCAGCTCGTCGCTGGTCTCGACCAGGATCGCGCGGTCGGCGCCGAGGGCCAGCGCAGTGCGCAGTTGCTCCTGGGCGGCAGTCGGGCCAACGGCCACGGCGATGATCTCGGTGGCAATGCCCTTCTCTTTCAGGCGGATGGCCTCTTCGACGGCGATTTCGCAGAAGGGGTTGAGGGACATCTTGACGTTAGCAAGGTCGACGCCGGAGTTGTCCGCCTTGACGCGAACCTTGACGTTGTAGTCGACCACTCGTTTGACAGCTACAAGAACCTTCATGGATTCCTCGTTACTCTCCGGTGAAAAGAATGTCGCCTGGGGGCAAAAGCCCGGCGATTGCGCGTGGGTACAAGGGCACCTCTAAAAACGTTCCAGGGCGGGCGATCTTCACAATGACCAATCAGTCTTGTTACGACCCCGCGCGGCAAAACCCGCGAGTCATTTTCTGTGGTGGCGTGTAAACTCCACTACATAACGGGTTTCAGCCTGAAAACCCTGCTCTACGCCTGGTCTTTAGGGGTGCTCCTGCGCCCGACGGTCAGCCTACGGCGAGCGTAAAACCGCTCGTATCTTGACCGTAACACCCATCCCGGTCAATACGGCAAATCGGCCAGCGTCCAGCCGCGTCCCTGTGATTTTACTGGGCTCCGGCAAATTCAAACAAACGTTTGTATTGGACCCGCCGAGTGGTGTAGATATAATGCGCGCCAAGACAAAACGGTGTAGTCGGTTTTTCGCAAAGCTACAGCATAGATAGCGGCGAGTGGCTACCCGTCACCCACAAGACAAGCAACAGCGATGAGCCTTGAGTAGGAGAGAACCTGTGGAACGCGAATACATGGAATTCGACGTGGTCATTGTCGGCGCTGGGCCGGCAGGCCTGTCCGCCGCCTGCCGCCTGAAGCAGAAGGCCGCCGAAGCCGGTAGCGAGATCAGCGTCTGCGTGGTCGAGAAAGGCTCCGAAGTGGGCGCCCACATCCTCTCCGGCGCGGTGTTCGAGCCGCGCGCGCTGAATGAACTGTTCCCCGACTGGAAGGAACTCGGCGCGCCGCTCAACACCGAGGTCAAGCGCGACGACATCTATGTGCTCAAGGACCCGGGCAGCGCCGTCAAGGTGCCGGACCTGTTCGTGCCCAAGACCATGCACAACCACGGCAACTACATCATCTCGCTGGGCAACCTGTGCCGCTGGCTGGCCCAGCAGGCAGAAAACCTCGGCGTCGAGATCTACCCGGGCTTCGCTGCCCAGGAAGCGCTGTTCGACGACAACGGCGTGGTCCGCGGGATCGTCACCGGCGACCTCGGTGTCGACCGCGAAGGCAATCCGAAAGACGGCCTGTACACCCCGGGCATGGAGCTGCGCGCCAAGTACACCCTGTTCGCCGAAGGCTGCCGTGGCCACATCGGCAAGCAGCTGATCAAGCGCTTCGACCTCGACAGCGAGTCCGACGTCCAGCACTACGGTATCGGCCTCAAGGAAATCTGGGAAATCGACCCGGCCAAGCATGAGCAAGGCCTGGTGGTGCACACCGCCGGCTGGCCGCTAGACGTGGTCAGCAGCGAGAACACCGGTGGCTCGTTCCTCTATCACCTGGAAAACAACCAGGTAGTGGTCGGCCTGATCGTCGACCTGTCCTACTCCAACACCTACCTGTCGCCGTTCGACGAATTCCAGCGGCTCAAGCACCACCCGGTGATGAGCCAGTACCTCGAAGGCGGCAAGCGCATCAGCTACGGCGCCCGGGCCATCAGCAAGGGCGGCTACAACTCACTGCCGAAGATGGTCTTCAATGGCGGCGCACTGATCGGTTGCGACCTGGGCACCTTGAACTTCTCCAAGATCAAGGGCAGCCACACGGCGATGAAGTCCGGCATGCTCGCGGCCGACGCCGTGGCCGATGCGCTGATCGCCGGCAGCGAGGGCGGTGATGCGCTCAACAGCTACGTCGAGGCGTTCAAGGCCAGCTGGTTGCACGACGAACTGTTCGCCAGCCGCAACTTCGGCCCGGCCCTGCACAAGTTCGGCCCACTGTTCGGCGGTGCATTCAACTACATCGACCAGAACTGGTTCGCCGGCAAGCTGCCGTTCACCTTGCGCGACACCAAGCCGGACTACGCCTGCCTCAAGCTGGCCGCCGACTCGAAGAAGATCGACTACCCCAAGCCAGACGGCAAGTTGAGCTTCGACAAGTTGAGCTCGGTGTTCCTCTCCAGCACCAACCATGAAGAGGAACAACCCTGCCACCTGAAGCTGACCGACCCGAACATCCCGATCGCCAGCAACCTGCCGCTCTACGACGAGCCGGCCCAGCGTTACTGCCCGGCCGGGGTTTACGAGGTGGTCACCCAGGACGATGGCGCCAAGCGTTTCCAGATCAACGCGCAGAACTGCGTGCACTGCAAGACCTGCGACATCAAGGACCCGGCCCAGAACATCACCTGGGTCACCCCTGAAGGCGCCGGCGGGCCGACCTACCCGAACATGTAAGCCCTGCCCTGCAGCATGAAAAAAGCCCCCTGGCCGCGAGGTCAGGGGGCTTTTTCGTTCAGGGCCGGGTCAGGCGGTCCTGACTTCTTCGAACAGCTCCGGATGGCGATCGAGGAGTTTGAACAGCTTGACCAAGGCCACCGGTGGCCGGGTCTTGCCATTCTCATAGCGGGAAAATGCGTTCACGCCACCGCCGAAAATCTCTGCGGCTTCACGCTGATCCAGATCGAACTTCTTGCGTACGGAGGTGATGAATGAAGGGTCTACCGCCGCTGCATTGACTTGGCGATTGAAAGCCATCAGCACACCACTGACGCGTGCGGCTTCATCCATCCCAAGGACCGACTCGCCGCATTCTGGGCAGTACTGCGCAAACACATCGGGCACCACCGTTGACTCACCTTTGTAGCGATAGGGCACGTCTCGACTCTGCGCAACCAGCTCCGCCCCTCCACACATAGGACATTTCATTTCACAGCTCCCGCTTCCAGAAATGCGTGCACGCGCGCCAGCGAGCAATGAGGCGTTCTCTTTTCCATGAGAAATTAACCTTCCAGGTTAAATTTGGCAAATAGGTTATTTCAATAACCCTCACCCGGAAGTCTGCCCCATCACCCCAAACGCCCTAGCGCGTCATTTGTCAGCACACATGACCGGCAGTCCCTGCGCTGCATACGCCAACGTCTCGCGCCCCTTGAAATACACCGCCGTGAGCAGGCCGACCATGCCCATGACCAGACAAAAGCCGACACACACCCATGGGCTCCACGGCATCAGGGCGATCAGCGCCAGCGGCGTGGTGCTGGCCCACAGCGCGTAGGCGACGTTGTAGGTGAACGAAATGCCCGAGACGCGGATCTCGGCCGGGAACAGCCCGACCATCACCGACGGCACCACACCCACCACCCCGCAGCACAGCCCGGCCAGCGCATACGCGGGCCACAGCAGGCTCCACTGACCGACCAGGCCGGCGTACAGCGCACCGATCCCTACCGGCAACAACAGGCTGTAGATCTTCAGCGCGCGCCAGGCGCCCAGGCGATCGACCAGCAAGCCCGCCAGCACGCAGCCGATGTTCAGGAACACGATGCCGACGCTGCTCAAGGCAAAGGTATGCCCCGCCGCGATGCCGAAGCGCTGTTGCATGACCGTCGGCGTGATCACCACCAGCACCACCACCGCCGAGGTCAGCACACAGGTCAGCAGCGCGGCCGGTACCAGCGCCCGGCGGTGCTCGCTGAGCACTCGGCGCAGCGGGAATGCCACCGGCTGCTCACGGCGTTCGCGCAAGGCGAGAAACACCGGCGTCTCGCTCAACCAGCGGCGCAGCCACACGCCGATCACGCCGAACACGCCACCCAGCAGGAACGGATAACGCCAGGCGTAGTCGAGGATCTCCTGCGGGGTGAAGACTTTTGCCAGCAGGGTCGCGGTCAGGGCGCCGAGCAGGTAGCCAAAGGTCAGGCCCGCTTGCAGGAAGCCCAAGGCATAGCCACGGCGGCCATCGGGCGCGTGCTCGGCGACAAAGGTCCAGGCACTCGGCACTTCTCCGCCCACCGCCGCGCCCTGCAGGATGCGCAAGGCCAGCAGGATCAGCGGCGCGGCATAGCCGATGTCGGCGTAGGTCGGCATGACCCCGATCAGCAGGCACGGCAGGGCCATCATCAGGATGCTCAGGCTGAACACCCGCTTGCGCCCCAGGTGATCGGCAAAATGCGCCATCAGGATGCCGCCCAGCGGCCGCGCCAGGTAGCCGGTGACGAAGATCCCGAAGCTTTGCAGCAGGCGCAACCATTCCGGCATCTCGGGCGGGAAGAACAGCTGGCTGAGGGTCAGGGCAAAGAACACGAAGATGATGAAATCGTAGATTTCCAGCGCGCCGCCCAGCGCCGCCAGGCCCAGGGTCCGGTGGTCGCCACGGGTAAACCGGGACGGGCGAGCGGTATCGGTGGCAGTCATGACAGGCTTCCGCAGATCGGCAAAGCGCAAGAGGATAGCAAAGCCGGCCGGCTAACGGCTGAACACCGTCTGGGCAAAATTCATCCGTTGCTTGGGATAGCCCGAGGTGGACGACAGCCCGGCGGGCAGTGGCAGCCTGCCGACCACCACCGGCAGGTCGACGATCGCCATGAATGACTCCAGCGCCTCGCTGTCGGGCACCTTGGGCAGGCTGATGCTCACCGCCTTGCGCTCGGTCTGCGGCACGGCGGGCACCTTCAGATGCTGGGAGTGGTACAGCAGCGCATGCTGGATCTGCGAGCTGACCCGGCAGAAGCGCGCCAGATCAACCCCGGCATGGCTGGCCAGTTCGATATTGCCGATCAGCAGGCTGAACGGCTGCAACGCGCTCAGCACCAGGCGCTGCAGGTCCTCGAAGCTGTCCACCGGTGCGATCCGGTAGTAACCCAGGGCATTGAGCATCTTCTCCAGCTGCAAACGCTGGGACGGGTGCTCGTCGGCGATGAGGATGCGCATGGATTTATTTGGCATCGAACGGACCTGGGCAGGAGGCAAGGAAAAGAGTCCATGACCAAACTGCGCCAGTCAAGGCAGGTGCCAGGGCGATACCTGGCGGGGGTCTTGTTTGATAGTCGTCGGGAAAGCGCGAGAAATCAAGTGGCCAGTACGCGGATTTTTCACCCGCCTTTCACCCGGTTTTCAGGATTCCCACTCGCGCATGCGCAGCCGACAGTGCTTCATCGCGTTGACGATGTGCTTTTCCACCATGGCCTTGGAGATCTGCAGGCGCTCGGCGATCTCGGGGTGCGACAGGCCATCGAGCTTGCGCAGCAGGAAGCTCTCGCGGCAAGGGCTGCTGAGTTCGTCCAGCGCGCGCTGCATCAATTCCAGGCGCTGGCCCAGTTGCACCGAGTGCGACGGCGCCGGCGTGTGCCAGCGTTCGTCCGTGTCGAGCACCTCCAGCGGTTCGGCCTGGCGCACCTGGTGCCGGCGATGGCTGTCGACCACCAGGTTCAGCGCGGTGCGGTAGAGAAACGCGCGCGGGTGCTCGATCTGCTCCGCGTCGGTGCGCTCCAGCACACGCAGGTAAGCGTCGTGGGCAACGTCTTCCGCCGCCTGGCGATTGCCCAGACGTGTGCTTAGGAAGCTCACCAACTCGCGATAGTAATGTTCCACGCAGGCCCCTGGGCTGTACCTGCCCAGCGCTACCAAGGTGGCGGGCTGAAAGCAGTGATGTCAGATTGGAATCTTACAAACTATAATGATTCTCAGCAACAGACTATCATCCGCCGCCGCTTTGTCTAAATCCCCTCTGCCACGCTTCGTTTATCTGGGACCTCCGTGCGCGCCCCTGCGGGCAGCGCGTGGCCACACCTCCTGGCTGGGAAGTCCGCATGAGTCGCAAAACCAATACCCGCCGTCGCATCCTCCTCGGTGGCCTGGGCCTGCTCGGCCTGGGCGG
The DNA here is from genome assembly GCF_900536025.1 of Pseudomonas reidholzensis. Taxonomy (GTDB): domain Bacteria; phylum Pseudomonadota; class Gammaproteobacteria; order Pseudomonadales; family Pseudomonadaceae; genus Aquipseudomonas; species Aquipseudomonas reidholzensis. The sequence continues at coordinate 26,007 of NZ_UNOZ01000026.1, read as the reverse complement.
CCTGTTGGCGTGGCAGACCCTGCCCTTCGGCGCCCTGCCAGTGAGCACCGTGACCGTCACCCGCGCCGACATCGAGAGCAGTGTCACCGCCCTCGGCACCCTGCAACCCCGGCGGTACGTCGACGTCGGTGCACAGGCCTCGGGGCAGATCCGCAAACTGCATGTGGAAGCCGGCGACGAGGTCCGCCAGGGCCAACTGCTGGTCGAGATCGACCCCTCCACCCAGCAGGCCAAGCTCGACGCCGCGCGCTTCTCGATCGACAACCTCAAGGCTCAGCTGGCCGAGCAGCGAGCGCAGTTCCAGCTGGCCAACCAGCAGTACCGGCGCCAGCGCGAGCTTGCCGCCGCCGGCGCGACCCGCGATGAAGACCTGCAGACTGCCAACGCCCAGCTCAAGGTGACCCAGGCGCGCATCGACATGTTCCAGGCGCAGATCCACCAGGCCCAGGCCAGCTTGCGCAGTGACGAGGCGGAGCTGGGCTACACACGCATCTACGCGCCCATGGACGGCACCGTGGTGGCGGTCGACGCCCGCGAAGGCCAGACCCTCAACGCCCAGCAGCAGACCCCGCTGATCCTGCGCATCGCCAGGCTTTCGCCGATGACCGTCTGGGCCCAGGTGTCCGAAGCCGACATCAGCAAGGTCAAGCCCGGCATGACCGCCTACTTCACCACCCTGGCCGGCGGCAAGCGCCGTTGGACCAGTACCGTGCGGCAAATCCTGCCGATTCCGCCCAAGCCGCTGGAGCAGACCAGCCAGGGCGGCGGCAGCCCGATCAGCGCCGGTGCCGGCGGCAGCCAGGTGGTGCAGTACACGGTGCTGCTCGACGTCGACAACCCCGACGGCGCGCTGATGGCCGACATGACCAGCCAGGTGTTCTTTGTTGCCGGCCAGGCCAGCCACGTGCTCAGCGTGCCGCTGGCGGCCCTGGACGACAGCGATCGCGACGGCCTGCGCCTGGCCCAGGTGCTCAACCGCGAGGGCAAGGTCGAACAGCGCCGGGTGCGTACCGGCCTCAGCGACCGGCTGCGGGTGCAGGTCATCGACGGCCTGCACGAAGGTGAGCAACTGGTCATAGGCGCCCCGCGCGCCAGCGGAGGTTGAATGTCAGCGCCCCTGATCGAGCTGAGCGACATCCGCAAATCCTATGGCGGCGTCGACACGCCCACGGTCGAGGTGCTGCGCGGCGTCAGCCTGAGCATCCACCCCGGCGAGTTCGTGGCCATCGTCGGTGCCTCCGGCTCAGGCAAGTCGACCTTGATGAACATCCTCGGCTGCCTTGATCGGCCAACCTCCGGCCACTACCGCTTCGCCGGCAAGGACGTTGCCGAACTGGACAGCGACGAGCTGGCCTGGCTGCGCCGTGAGGCCTTCGGCTTCGTGTTCCAGGGCTATCACCTGATCCCCGCGGGCTCGGCCCAGGAAAACGTCGAAATGCCCGCCATCTATGCCGGCATCCCCGCGGCCGAGCGGCACACCCGCGCCACCGCCCTGCTCGCCCGGCTGGGCCTGGCCGGGCGCACCGGCAACCGTCCGCACCAGCTGTCCGGTGGCCAGCAACAGCGCGTGTCGATCGCCCGCGCCTTGATGAACGGCGGCCATATCATCCTCGCCGACGAACCCACCGGCGCCCTCGACAGCCACAGCGGCGCCGAAGTGATGGCCCTGCTGGATGAGCTGGCCAGCCAAGGCCACGTGATCATCCTGATCACCCATGACCGCGAGGTGGCGGCGCGCGCACACCGGGTGATCGAGATCCGTGACGGCCTGATGCTCAGCGATTCGGCAGACGCCCAGCCGCCCGCCGAAAACCACCCCGGCTTGCAGGCGCACGACCTGCGCCAACGCCTGGACCGCGGTGCCACCTTGCGCGGCGCCTGGAAAGGCGAGCTGCTCGAGTCGCTGCAAGCGGCCTGGCGGGTGATGTGGATCAACCGTTTCCGTACCGCCCTGACCCTGCTCGGCATCGTCATCGGTGTGGCCTCGGTGGTGGTGATGCTGGCCGTCGGCGAAGGCAGCAAGCGCCAGGTGATGGCGCAGATGGCCGCGTTCGGCTCGAACATCCTCTACCTCAACGGCGCGCCCCGCACGCTCGGCCAGCCGGCAGGGAGGATCACCCTGGACGATGTCGCCGCCATCGGCGACCTGCCCCAGGTCAAGCACATCATGCCGATCACCGGCGAAAAGATGATGGTCCGCCACGGCAACAACAGCCAGCAGTTCTTCGTCGCGGGCAACAACGTCTGGTTCCCCGAGATCTTCAACTGGCCGGTGGTCGAGGGCGCGTTCTTCACCGAAGCCGACGAGGCCAGTGGCGCCGCCGTGGCGGTGATCGGGCCAAAAGTGCGGGAAAAGATGCTCGACCCGCAGCGCGACCCACTCGGCCAGTACCTGCTGATCGGCAACGTGCCGTTCCAGGTGATCGGCATTCTCGCCAGCAAGGGCTCGAGCTCGGGCGACCAGGACAGCGACGGGCGCATCTCGATCCCCTACTCGTCCGCGGCCATGCGCCTGTTCGGCAACCGTGACCCGGACTACGTGACCATCGCCGCAGTCGACTCCAGCCGGGTCAACGAGACCGAGCAGGCCATCGACCACCTGCTCCGCCAGCGCCACCAGGGCAAGCACGACTACGAGCTGACCAACGACGCCGCGCTGATCCAGGCCGAGGCGCGCACGCAGAACAGCCTGTCGCTGATGCTCGGCGCGATCGCCGCGATCTCCCTGCTGGTAGGCGGCATCGGGGTGATGAACATCATGCTCATGACCGTGCGCGAGCGCACCCGCGAGATCGGTATCCGCATGGCCACCGGCGCCCGCCAGCGCGATATCCTGCGCCAGTTCCTCAGCGAGGCGGTGATGCTGTCGATGGTCGGCGGCGTGACCGGCATCGTCCTGGCCCTGAGCGTCGGCGCCGGCCTGATGCTGGCCGGCATCCCGGTGGCGTTCGCCCTGCCCTCGATCCTCGGCGCGTTTGCCTGCGCCGTGGCCACTGGCGTGCTGTTCGGCTTCATGCCGGCCCGCAAGGCCGCCCGCCTCGACCCGGTCAAAGCCCTTACCAGCGAATAACCTATGACATTGCCAAGCCGCATCAGCCTGCTGACCCTGAGCCTGTCCCTGGTCGCCTGTTCCACACCGCCCACCCCAAGTGCCGCGATCGACCCGCCGGCCGCCTGGCAGGGGGCCGGCGCCGACAGCCTGCAGCGCCTGCCCGACGCACAGTGGTGGCACGCCTTTGCCAGCCCTGAGCTGGATGGCCTGATCGAGCAGGCGCGGCGCAACAGCCACGACCTCGGCGCCGCCGCTGCACGGGTGCGCCAGGCCCAGGCTCGGGCGGTGATCGCCGGCGCGCCCTTGCTGCCGGAGCTCAAGCTCGGCCTGGACGCCAGCCGCCAGCGCTTGCTGCATGGCGAGGGTTATGACCAGCTCGACGTCAGCCGCGACACGCCCACCAGTACCTCGTTCGACACGCGCCTGAGCGCCAGCTACGAGCTGGACTTCTGGGGCGGCGTCCGCGCCGCCCGCGACAGCGCCCTGCGCAGCCTCGACGCCAGCCGCTTCGATCGCCAGACGGTCGAGCTGACCCTGTTCAGCGGCGTCGCCGACAGCTACCTGCGTGAGCGGGCGCTGCACGAGCAGTTGCGCATCGCCCGGCTCAACCTGCGCAACGCCGAGGACGTCCTGCGGCTGGTCGAAGCGCGCCACGCTTCTGGCTCGGCGACCCGCCTGGAGCTGGCCCAGCAACGCAGCCTGGTGGCCGCCCAGCAGCGCCAGCTGCCGCTGCTCGAGCAGCAGCGCCAGGACACCCGCATCACCCTGGCCACCTTGCTCGGCGAGCCGGTCCAGCAGTTGCCCGCCAACCACACGGCGTTCGCCGCGTTGCGCTGGCCGCAGATCGGCAGTGGCGTACCCAGCGAGCTGCTCGCCCGGCGCCCGGACATCGCCGCCGCCGAAGCGCGCCTGGCGGCGGCCAGTGCCAACGTGCAGGTGGCCAGGGCGGCCATGTTGCCCAAGCTGACCCTCGGCGCTGACCTTGGCACGGGTGCCCGGACCTTGCCGGATGTGTTCAACAGCTCGTACTACACGCTGACCTCGGGCCTGGTCGCGCCGATCTTCAACAACGGCCGGCTGCGGGCTGCGCGGGACCTGGCCCAGGCTGAGCAGGAGGAGCTGCTGGAGAGTTACCGCACCAGCATCATCGCCGGCTTTGCCGATGTCGAGAAAGCGCTCAACGCCAGCCAGGGGCTGGGGCGTCAGCGGGAGTGGCAGGACCGTGAGGTGGAGCAGTCGCAGATTGCTTTCGACCTGGCGCAGCGGCGCTATGGGGCGGGTGCGGAAACCTTGCTGACGGTGCTGGAAAGCCAACGCACGCTGTACAAGGCACAGGACCAGCTGGCCCAGTTGCAACTGAGTCAGCTGCAGGCCAGCGTGGCGCTGTACAAGGCATTGGGGGGGGGCTGGACGGCCGGCGCAAGCCACTAGTGCGCTGGGGCTGCTTCGCAGCCCTTTCGCGACGCAAGGCCGCTCCCACAGGGACCGCACAGATCGCCAGAGCAGCGCTATACCTGTGGGAGCGGGCTTGCCGGGACGCCGGACCGCCGCGAAGGGCCGCAAAGCGGCCCCAAGGTCACCTCAGAGCGAGCGCTGCCTGACCTTCAGGTGCCGCGCATACCACGGGCGCTGCGGCACCTTGCGCAGCAGGCCATCGAAGCGTTCTTCATCGCTGTAGATGATGCGCAAGGCCAGCTTCATGGTCTCCGGGTCCATCTCCACGCTGCGCCCAGGGCGCAGTCCGGGCACCGTGCTGCAGCCATGGGTGTCCGGCCCCAGCCACGGATCGGCCACCTCGACCCAGCGCCCCGGGGCGAACCACGGCACGCCATTGACCTGAAGCCGCGCGACTTCGCCGGGGTGATAGCGCTCGTGAGCACGGAACCAGTCCTCGATGCGGTCGTCGATCCAGCCGTGGAAGCGCCAGAACACCGGGTTTACATGCGAGGAGAACGGGTCGCCGAGAAAGTCGTTTTCAGCGGCGTACCAGCGCCCGGCGAAGTCGTCCGGGGTGCGCGCGGTCGGCACCGGCATGCCGTTGACCGGGTCCCGCGGGACCGACGCCCAGCGCATGTGCAGCCAGTCGTGCAAGCCCAGCTCGAGCTCCGAGCCGAACTGCCCGAGGGTCAACCGCGACAGGTAAGCCGGATCGCTGTAGCGCGATTCCCAGACCTCGAAATTGCCATGAAACGTCTCGGCGCTCTTGATATCCCGCACCCACTGGGTGTATTCGGCATCGCCGCGGGCCAGCCAGGTCGGCGGCAGGGCATTGCCGTCATGGTTGTCGAAATAGCGTGCGAAACCGGCCCGGTCACGCGCCAGCTCCGGCTGCGGCAGCGGAAAACCAGTCCACGAGGGCAAGTCCTGGATCGCTCGGGCGGCGCCGAGCATGTGCCGGTGCATGAACAGGAAGTCCTCGCCCGAGCCGTTGCGGTCCTTGTGCCGACCGCGCGCATCGCGCTCGTGATCGCGTGGCCCCGGCTGCCAACCGAGGCCGCGCAGGGCCTGGTGCTTGTCCTTGGCCAGCTTGTGCCACTTGTCCCGCGAGGAATGCCAGAGCTGATGGAACAGGCGGTGTTCGGGGGCGATCAACCAGGCGATCAATGGCGCCGACAGCGCCGTGCGCTCGCGGGCCTCGGGAAACGTCAGTTTGTGCGCCAGGAAGCGGTTGTCCTGCTCAGGCGCGGACAGCGGCCGGTCGAGGCGCAGGAGGCGGCCATTGAGGGTCGCCGGGCCGGCATTGCCGAACTCGCCCCAGACCTGGTCCAGGACGATATGGCATTCGTAACGCGGCACATGCCCGCCGTCGGCCAGCGCGAACAGGCGCCAGCGCAGGGTCCCCGGCTTGTCTGCGGGCAGGTCACCGACCACCCGGTAGCGGGGCTCCTGATCACTGCGCAGGCGCTCCGGTGTGTCCAGGTAGCCGCGAATGCCACGACCTCGCTGCGCTACATCGAGAAATAACTCCAGCGGCTGATTCTCCAGGCCATCGAGGCCCGCCTCGCTGCCCTTCAAGGTCCAGCGCCAGACGCCGCGCAGGGTATCGCCCAACTGTTGGCCGGCGGTGTCGGCGAGCTCCACGACGGCCTCGCCGGGGGTTTCGGGAAACGCCTCATCGCGCGTCAGCTGGCGCTGCGCGTACCACGCTGCGGGTGCTGCAACACCGGTCAGCGCCACACCTGCGATGAAGCCTCGTCGAGAAATCGTCATTGAACTACCTGTGCCGTCGTTATGGCCGCAAGCACGGCCCATCCAAGGCTAAAACGTTGTGCACGCGGGAAAATTTAACCCTCGGCGGTGCCTCGCGGGCGCGGGTGGGGGTTAAATTTGCCGGCGCTGTGCTCGTTCTTTTCAGGTAGCCAGGGCCCCGGGCCCGAACCTCTGCGGTGAACCTACTGAGACCGAGATGACCAAACGACGCTGGAAAAAAGCCCTGTCCCTCAGCCTGGCCGCGGCCGTTGCCGCCGGTGCCGGGTTTGCCGCCTGGTCCTACCTGGCAACCGACGGCTACCCCAAGGAGGTGGTGCGCCAGGCCAATGACCTGCAACAGCGGATCATTGCCTTTGACAGCCACATCACCCTGCCGCTGAGCTTCGGTACCGAAGGCCGCGAAGCCGACCAGGACGGGCCTGGACGCTTCGACCTGGTCAAGGCCGCGCGTGGACGCCTGTCAGGCGCGGCGCTGACCATTTTCGCCTGGCCAGAGTCGTGGACCGGCGACAATGGCCCGCACCGCCCCACCGATGGCTTCGTCGACGCCGCACGGCATACCCAGGAGGTGCGCTACAACGCCATCACCGCGATGGTCCGCGACTTCCCCAACCAGGTCGGCATCGCCTATACCCCGCAAGACATGCGCCGCCTGCACGGCGAAGGCAAGTTCGCCGTGTTCATCAGCATGCTCAACGCCTATGCCCTAGGCGATGACCTCGACCTGCTGGACCAATGGGCCGCACGCGGCGTGCGCATGTTCGGCTTCAGCTATGTCGGCAATAACCGCTGGGCCGACTCCTCGCGCCCGCTGCCGTTCTTCAACGACACGGTCGATGCCCTCGGCGGCCTGTCGCCGATTGGCCGCCAGGCGGTACAGCGGCTCAACGACCTGGGGGTGATCATCGACGTTTCGCAGATGTCCAGCCAGGCCCTAGGCCAGGTCGCAGAGCTGAGCCGCGCGCCGCTGGTGGCCTCGCACTCGGCGCCGCGGGCGGCGGTGGACATCCCGCGCAACCTCAGCGACAAGGAGCTGCAGCTGATCAAGGACAGCGGCGGCGTGGTGCAGATCGTCGCCTTCGGCACCTACCTCAAGCCGCTGAGCGCCAAGACCCAGGAGCGGCTCAACAGCCTGCGCGCGCGCTTCGACCTGCCGCCGCTGCCCAACCAGGCCTATGCACTGATGCCGGGCGACCCGATCATCGCCGGCTGGCCGGAGCAGAAGGTCGGTGAATACGCCGAGGGGCTGTACGCCATCCTCGACGAGGAGCCGAAGGCCACGCTGAAGGACTACGGCGACGCCATCGACTACACCGTGCGCAAGATCGGCATCGACCATGTCGGCCTCAGCTCGGACTTCAACGAAGGTGGTGGGGTCACCGGCTGGGACGATGTCAGCGAGGCCCGCAACGTCACCGCCGAGCTGATCGCCCGGGGGTATTCGGAAGCCGATATCACCAAGCTCTGGGGAGGTAACTTCCTGCGGGTCTGGGAACAGGTGCAGCACGCCGCCAAGCCGACTGCGACTTCGTCCCGCTAAAGCCTGGGCCACTAAAAAAAACCGCGCCTTTGCAGGGCGCGGTTTTTTATTGGGCCCATCAATCCTCAAGCCAAGCGCTGCTCCAGCACCGCCACCACTCGGGCCATGCCTTCATCCGCCTCACCGATGATCGCCCCCATGCGCATGAAGTCATGGGTCACACCTTCGAACACCGCCAACTCCACAGACACCCCCGCCGCCTCCAGGTGGCGCGCATACGCCAGCCCCTCGTCGTACAGCGGGTCGCACTCGGCAACGATCAGCAACGCCGGCGGGGTGTTGGCCGCCACGCTGCCCAACAGCGGCGAGAAGCGTGGATCAAGACGATCCGCTGGCGACGTCTGGTACTGCTGGTAGAACCACGCCAAGGTGTCCGCCTCGAGCAAGTGCCCGCGACCATAGCGCTCGACCGAAGCACGCACCTGGCTGGCGTCGGTCACCGGGTAGATCATCACCTGCACGCGTGGCAGCGCCACCGCATCCTGGGCGGCCAGTTCGCTGGCCAGCACCGTCGCCAGGCTGCCACCCACGCTGTCGCCCACCACCGCCAGGCGCTGCGCATCGATGCCCAGCTCAGTGCTCTGGCCGACCAGCCAGCGCCAGGCGTCATGGACGTCGTTTGCCGCGGTGGGGAAGCGCCACTGCGGCGCCAGCCGATAGCCCAGGGAAAACACCGGTACACCCGCGTCCTGGGCCAGCGTCCAGCACAGCGCATCGTGCGAGTCGAGGCTGCCGACCACATAGCCGCCGCCGTGCAGGTAAAGGATCGCCGCACCGCTGAGCGCCGTGTTCGGGCGCGGCGGCTGATAACGCCTGAGTTCCAAGCGGTGGCCATCACGCGCCGCCAGCGACAGCGTCGAGATGTACTCGGGCTCCTCGGCGACCGGCACCATCAACGCCGAGGACTGGTCGAACTGACGCCGCGCCTCGTCCGGGTCCAGCTCATGCATCGGCAGCACCTTGCCGCTGCTGCGACCGCTTTCGACCAACTCAAGGTAAGCGGCAAGGTCAGGGTTCAGGGGCATTTCACGTCTCCAGGCTGGCATCGATCGATGCCAGCCACTCGTTCATCAATCAGGGTTCAGTCGACCCCAGCGGCTCAGCGATGCTTTTCGCTGTAGCCCTGGGCCATGGCCACGACCACTTTGCGCGGGCCGGTAAAGGGTGAGCGGGCGTGCGCCGCGAGCATGTTGTCGAGCATCAGCACATCGCCTTCCTGCCACGCGAAGCTGATCGCACAGTCGTCCAGCACCGCGCGGATACGCTCCAGCACCTCGAACTCGATGGGGGTGCCGTCGCCGTAGTAGACGTTACGCGGCAGGTCCTCCTCATCGACGATCTCGAGCAGGCTTTCGCGCACTTCCTCGGGCAGGTTGGAGACGTGGAACAGGTGCGCCTGGTTGAACCACACCTGATCGCCCGTCCACGGGTGGCTGGCCACCGCCTGGCAGACCTGGCGCGTGCGCAGCTCGCCGTCGTCCTTCCACTCCCACTCGATGTGGTGCGCGCGGCAGTAGGCCTCGACCACACTGCGGTCTTCGGTGTTGAACACCTGCTCCCAGCCCACATCCAGGCCATTGCCATAGTTGCGCACGTACATCAGGCGCTTGCTGGCGAAGCGTTCGCGAATGTCAGCCGGCATCCGCCGGTAGACTTCGCGGCTGTCGGCGATCGGCGTCTCGCCGCCGGTCTGCGCGGCGATCACGCTGTAGAACCAGATGCGCATCGGCCAGTCGAGGCTGTAGGCCTGCTCGTTGTGCAGCGGGATGCTCTGGTGCGCCGGGTACTCGGTCGAGGTGTACACACCCTGGGTGACGTTGCTGCGCGGCGTCGAGCCAAACTCGTAGTTCAGCAGCGGATGCCCGAAGGCATCGGCAAACTGCCGAAACGCGGCCACACCGCCGACGTCGAAGCCGCGGAACAACACCCCGCCACACTGGTCGAGGTGCTGCGCGACAAGGTCCTTGAGCTCATCGAAGTGGTCCAGCAAGCCCATCCCCGGCTCCGCCGCCTCGACCAGCAACGGCAGTGCGCCGCGCTCAGGCAACAGGGGCCGTACCTTGATTTCGGCTAATTCACTCATGCCGGGCTCCCTTGAGCGCCGCGGCAAAGGCATCGGCAAAGCGCCGCGCCACCTCGTCGACCTGCTCGGCACTGATGATCAGCGGCGGCAGGAAGCGCACCACCGCGCCATGGCGGCCGCCCAGCTCGAGGATCAGGCCACGCTTGAGGCACTCACGCTGCACCCTGGGTGCCAGCTCGCGGTTGGCCGGCGGGTGGCCCTGCGCGTCCAGCGCGCCATCGGGATCGACCAGCTCGACCCCGAGCATCAGCCCACGCCCGCGGATATCACCCAACTGCGGGTAGTCGCGCTGCAGGTGCTGCAGGTGCCCACGCAGGCGCAGGCCCATGGCTTCGGCGTGCTGGTCGAGGCGATGGCCGACCAGGTAGTCGATGACGGCAGAACCGGCGGCCATGGCCATCTGGTTGCCACGGAAGGTGCCGGCATGGGTACCCGGGGTCCATTGATCGAGCCAGTCGCGGTACACCACCACCGCCAGCGGCAGGCTGCCGCCGATGGCCTTGGACAGGGTCACCACATCGGGAATGATGCCGGCGTGCTCGAAGGCGAACATCCGCCCGGTGCGGGCAAAGCCGCTCTGGATCTCGTCGACGATCAGCGCCACACCGGCCTGCTCGGTGATGCGCCGCACGCCGCGCAGCCACTCGAGGTCGGCCGGGATCACGCCGCCCTCGCCCTGTACCACTTCGAGGATGACGGCGGCCGGCAGCGGTACGCCGCTTTCCGGGTCGAGCAGGAGGTTTTCCAGGTAATGCAGGTTGGCCCGCACACCCGCCTCGCCGCCCAGGCCGAACGGGCAACGGTAGTCGTAGGGGTACGGCATGAACTGCACGCCGTTGCCCAGCAGCGCGCCGAGCGGTTTCTTCGGCCCGTGGCTGCCCATCAGGCTCAGGGCGCCCTGGGACATGCCATGGTAGGCGCCCTGGAAGGCCAGCACGGTGCTGCGCCCGGTGGCGATGCGCACCAGCTTCAGCGCCGCTTCCACCGCGTCGGTACCGGTCGGCCCGCAGAACTGGATCTTCGCCTCGCGGCGCAGGGCCTCGGGGAGGATGCCGAACAGGTCCTGGACGAAGCGGTCCTTGACCGGTGTGGTCAGGTCGAGGGTGTGCAACGGCAGCTCGTCGGCCAGCACCCGCTGGATCGCTTCGACCACCACCGGGTGGTTGTGGCCCAGGGCCAGGGTGCCGGCGCCGGCCAGGCAGTCGATGAACTGGCGGCCTTCGACGTCCTCGACGTAGATACCGCGGGCGCGCTTGAGCGCCAGCGGGATGCGTCGAGGGTAGCTACGGGCGTTGGACTCCTGTTGCTGCTGGCGCACCAGCAGCGGCGAATCGGCGAATTCGTACAGGGGTTGCGGCGCGGCGGCCGGCAGGATCTGGGCAAGGCTGGAAGCGGTCGACATCGGAGAGTCCCTTGCAAGCGATTGGGTGGGCCCGCCACGATCCTGTAAGCGGATGTGTGGCGGGTGGCATCGTTTGGAAAACGCTTTGGCGGGGCGTGGATTTAGCGGTTTTTATGGGATTTGTGTGTTGGCCGGGCCGGCCTCATCGCGGGCAAGCCCGCTCCTACAAGGACCGCGCCGCCCTGAACAACGGCGCGGTCCTTGTAGGAGCGGGCTTGCCCGCGATGGGGCGCAAAGCGCCCCTGTACCTTGCCGCTCAGAAGCCCTCCAGCTCCGCCATCAGGTCACTCAGCCGATCGACCTTGTCGTCGTCCAGCACACTGCCCTGCAGCCCCTGCACATACACCGCCAGCTCCTCCACGGTGCTGCACTCGAACATGGCCCGCAGCGGCACGCTCAACTGCAGTTGCTTCTGCACCCGCGAGGCGATCTGCGTGGCCAGCAGCGAGTGCCCACCCAACTCGAAGAAGTTGTCGTGCACCCCGACCCGCTCGACCTTGAGCACATCGGCCCAGATCGCCGCCAGGGTCTCTTCCAGCTCGTCACGCGGGGCCAGGTACGCCTGGCTGTGCTGACCACCGATGTCGATGGCCGGCAGCGCCTTGCGGTCGAGCTTGCCGTTGGCGTTGAGCGGCAGGCTGGCGAACCAGCCCCAGTGCAACGGCACCATGTACTCGGGCAAGTCAGCGCGCAGGCGCTGCTTGACCTGCTCGAGCACGCCGGCATCGCCGTCGACACCCTGGTGCGCGACCAGGTAGCCGACCAGGTGCTTGCCGTTGGCGCCGTCCTGCACACCCACGGCAGCATCGCGGATCTCGGCCAGCTCATGCAGGCGCGCTTCGATCTCGCCCAGCTCGATGCGGTAACCGCGGATCTTCACCTGGTGGTCGATGCGCCCGACATACTCGAGCACGCCGTCCGGCCGGCGCCGGGCCAGGTCGCCGCTGCGGTACAGCCGCTCACCCGGCGCGCCATACGGGTGGGGTATGAACGCCAGTGCGGTACGTACCGGGTCGCCCACATAACCGCGACCGACACCAGTGCCCGCGACACACAGCTCGCCCACGGCGCCCAGCGGCACCAGGCGCTGGTCTTCGCCAAGCAGGTACAGGCGGTTGTTGTCGGTCGGCGTGCCGATCGGCAGGTAACTGCCCTCGGTCGAGGCGGCGTCGACCCGGAAGAACGCCACGTCATCCGAGCACTCCGCCGGGCCATAGGCGTTGACCAGGCCGATCGCCGGGTAACGCTGCAGCCACTGCGCAGCCAATTCAGGCGGCATCGCCTCACCGGTCGGCAGCATCCAGCGCAGGCCGTCGAGGGCCTGGTGCTCGCTGGCGAGCATGCCCTGGATCAGCGACGGCACGCTTTCCAGCACGGTGATGCCGGTGGCCTCGACATGCGCCAGCAAGCCTTGCGGGTCGTGTGCGATGGCGTTCGGCACGATCTCCACACGGGCCCCGAACAACGGCGCGGCGAGGAACTGCCAGACCGAGATATCGAAACTCTGCGAGGCGGTCTGGGCGATCACGTCGTGCTCATCCAGTGCCAGGTACGGGACCTTGCTCAGCTGGTTGTTGAGCATGCCGCGCTGCTCGACCATCACCCCTTTGGGCAAGCCGGTGGAGCCGGAGGTGTAGATCACATAGGCGAGGTTGTCCGGCCCGCTGTGGATGCCAAGGTCGTGGCTGGCGACATTGCTGCCCTGGACCTCTTCCCAGACCAGCAGCTTGGGCCGTGCCACGCCTGCCACTTCGTCGAGCAGTTGCCGCGCCTGTTCGGCGTGGGCCGCGCTGCACACCAGCACCGGTGTGCGGCTCAGCTCGACGATGCGCTGCAGGCGCGCCGCCGGCAGGCCCGGGTCCAGCGGCAGGTAACCGGCACCGGCCTTGAAGCTGCCGACGATCATGCCCAACAGCGGCAGGCCACGCTCGGCCAGCAGCGCCACCGGCTGGTCGACGCTGACCCCGGCCGCGACCAGCGCATGGCCCAGGCGGTTGGCCGCGAGGTTCAGCCCGGCGTAGTCGAAACTGGCCGCCTGGCAGCGCGCGACGATGCGCTCGGGGTGCGCCGCGACCCGCGCTTCGAACAGCTGCACATAGCTCTGTTCCAGGCTGTAGGCGTGCTCGCTGCGGTTGCAGTCGTCGAGCAGGAAACGCTGCTCTTCGGCGCCCAGCAACGGCAGCGCATCGACGTCACCCTCGAAGCCCTCGACCAGCGCCAGCAGCAGGCGCTTGAACTCGGCCAGCAGGCGCTCGACGGTCGAATAGTCGAAGTAGCGCTGGTCGAACGACAGGTGCAGGCCCAGGTCATCGCCGGGGTAGCACACTGCGGTCAGCGGGAAGTTGGTGTGGGTCCGGCCCGAGTCGGAGCTGGCGTTGAGGTGCTGGGCATGGTCGAGCACGGCGGTTTCCACCGGCGCGTTCTCGAACACGAACAGGCTGTCGAACAGCGCCTGGCCCTTGGGCAGCTCGCTGCGCTCCTGGATCGCTACCAGCGGCAGGTACTCGTACTCGCGCAGCTCCATGTTGCGCTCCAGCAGGCCTTGCAGCCACTGACGGACGCTCTGTGGTTGGCCGGCAGCCGGCAGTTGCACGCGCAGGGCGACACTGTTGATGAACAGGCCGACGGTGCGCTGCATCTGCGGCAGGCTCACCGGGCGCCCGGCCACGGTGACGCCGAAGACCACGTCGCGTTCGCCGCTGTAGCGCGCCAGGACCAACGCCCAGGCCGCCTGGGCAAAGGTGTTGATGGTCAGCTGGTGCGCTTGCGCCAGCTCGCGCAGACGCGCCCCTTGCTGTACCTCGAGGCGGGTGTAGCAGTCGCCGACGAGCATGCCGTCACCGGCATGGTCATGGCGCAACGGCCGGTCGCTGGGGATCGCCGTGGCCCGCTCGAAGCCGGCCAGGTTGGCCTGCCACCACTGGCGCGCTTCGTCGAGGTCCTGGCGTTGCAGCCAGCCGATGTAGTCACGGTAGCGCGGCGGCACCGGCAACTGCGCCTGGCGGCCTTCGCCAAGGGCCTGGTAGAGCTCGAAGAAGTCGTTCATCAGCAGCGAGCGGCACCAGGCATCGATGAGGATGTGGTGGTTGCTCATCATGAACCAGTAACGCTCATCGGCCACGCGCACCAGGCGCAGGTGGAACGGCGCCTGGCTGAGCAGCGCGAAGCCCGCCTCGCGTTCCTGCTTGTGCAAGGCTTGCAGGCGCTGCTCCTGGGCCTCGTCATCGAGGCCGCGCCAGTCCTGGTAGTCGACCGGCGTGTTGCCCGGCTTGTGGATGATCTGCAGCATCGCTTCGCCGGCACTCCAGCTGAACGAGGCACGCAGCGCCTCATGCCGGGCGACCACGGCCTGCCAGGCCTGGGCGAAGCGCTGCGGGTCGAGCGCGCTGTTGATCCGGTAGCGGTCCTGCATGTAGTAGATGCCGGTGCCCGGCTCCAGCAGGGTATGCAGCAGCATGCCCTCCTGCATCGGCGTCATCGGGTAGACGTCTTCGATCTCGGCGGCCGCGACCGGCAGGCTGTCGATCTGCGCCTGGTCCAGCTGCGCCAGCGGGAAGTCCGACGGCGTGAAGCTGCCGTTGCCGTCAACCAGGCAGTGCGCGACCAGCGCCAGCAACTCCTGGCGATAGGCCTCGGCCAGGGTGGCGATGGTCGCTTCGTCGTAGCGCTCGGTGCTGAAGGTCCAGCGCAGCTGCAAGGCGCCGCCGTACACCTGGCCATCGACGCTGAGCCAGTTCGGCAGCGGCGCGTCCAGGTCATGGGCCAGGCCCGCCGGCGCCTCCAATGGCTGGAACAGCGCATTGGCATCGAACTGCTGGTCGAACTGGCCGAGGTAGTTGAAGGTGATCCGCGCCTGCGGCAGCGCGGCCATGCCTTCGCGACCCGCCTCATCGGCCAGGTAGCGCAGCACGCCGTAGCCAATGCCCTTGTGCGGCACTTGGCGCAGTTGCTCCTTGATGCGCTTGATCGAGCCGGCGCGAGCTGCGTCGTCGTCACCGGGCTGCGGGCTCAGGGCCAGCGGATAGGCATTGGTGAACCAGCCGACGCTGCGGGTCAGGTCGATGTCTTCGAACAGCCCTTCGCGACCGTGGCCCTCGAGCTGCACCAGTACCTCGTCGTCACCACTCCAGCGGCACAGGGTGCGCGCCAGGGCGGTCAACAGCAGGTCATTGACCTGGGTGTGATAAGCGGCCGGAGCCTGTTGCAGCAACTGGCGGGTCTGATCGACGTCGAGGCCGATGGCCAGGGTCTGGGCGTGGCGATGGAGGTTGCCGCCTTGTGGGTGATCGCAGGGCAGTTCGTGGCGGACACTGGCCAGCTGGCCTTGCCACCAATCACGCTCGTCGCGCAGCGAATCGCTGCCGGCATAGCTCGCCAAGCGTGCCGCCCAGTCGCTCATGGCGTGGGTCTTGGCGGCCAGCGTGTCGCCCCGGTAGAGCGCCTGCAGGTCTTCGAGCAGCACCCGCCAGGACACGCCATCGACCACCAGGTGATGGATCGCCAGCAGCAGCCGCTGGGCGCCCGCCGGGTCACTGACCAGCAGCGCACGCAACAGCGGCCCCTGCTCGAGGTCGAGGCTGCGTTGCAGCTCGGTGTACAGCGCCTGGCAGTCATCGAAGCTGACCACGTTGGCGGTGCGCACTAGCGGCTGGTCAACCGGCGCGGCGTACTCGCCCTGCCAGCGCGCGTTCACCTGGGTGAAGCGCAGGCGCAGGCTGTCGTGGTGCTCGAGCAAAGCCGCCAGCGCCTGCTCCAGGGTTTCAGCCTGCAACGGCTGACGCGCTTCGAGGAGCACGGCCTGGTTCCAGTGCTGCGGCGCCACCACGTCACTGTCGAAGAACCAGTGCTGGATCGGCGTCAGCGCGGTGTGCCCCTGGCGTACGCCCTGGTCGATGTCGCTCGGCGCCGCGCTGCGGCTGACAACCCCGGCCAGGGCCTGGATGGTCTGGTGCTGGAACAGGTCACGCGGGGTGAACTGCAGGCCCAGCTGGCGGGCGCGGCTGACCACCTGGATCGACAGGATCGAGTCGCCGCCCAGTTCGAAGAAGTTGTCCTGCACGCCGACCCGGGCCACGTTGAGCACGTCGCGCCAGACCTGCGCCAATTGCGCCTCGAGTTCATTGCTCGGCGCCAGGTAATGCTGTTGTGCCTGCTCCAGGTCCGGTGCCGGCAAGGCGCGGCGGTCGAGCTTGCCGTTGCCCATCAGCGGCAGTTGCGCGAGCAGCACCAGGTGCGCCGGTACCATGTAGTCCGGCAGGTGACGGCGGGCGTGCGTTTTGACCGCTTCGCGCAGGCTGGCCTGGGTGTGCGCATCGGCGTTGGCCTGGGCACAGACCAGGTAGCCGACCAGTTGCTTGCCACCCGGCAGGTCCAGCGCCAGCACCACCGCCTCGTCGACTTCGGGCTGCTCTTGCAGGCGGCTTTCGATCTCGCCCAGTTCGATGCGGAAGCCGCGGATCTTCACCTGCTGGTCGGCGCGGCCGACGTATTCCACCAGGCCATCGGCCCGCAGCCGGACCAGGTCGCCGGTGCGGTACAGGCGACCGCCGTCAAGGCTGAACGGGTCGGCGACAAAGCGCTCGGCGGACAGCCCAGGGCGGTCGTGATAACCCTGCGCCAGGCCCGCACCACCGACGTACAGCTCGCCAATGCCGCCTTGCGGCAGCAGCGCCAGGTCCTCGTCGAGCACATACCCGCTGCGGGCTCCGATCAGGCGGCCGATCGGTACGCTGCCAGCGTCTGCGGGCAGGGTTTCGGGGGCCAGGCAGGCCAGCGGCATGACCACGGTTTCGGTCGGGCCGTAGGCGTTGAAGCACTGCTGCGGGGCGAACGCCTGGCGGATCCGTTGCAGGTGCTCGCCGGTCAGCGCTTCGCCGCCGGTGATCACCAGGCGCACCGGCAGCTGCTCGCCCACGCTGGCCAGGTACTGCGCCAATTGGCTGCCGTAGCTCGGGGTGAAGCCGAGGATGCTCACCTGCTGCTCGCGCACCAGTTGGCAGATCTCCTCGGCGCCCCACTGCCCCTGGGCGCGCAATACCACCCGCGCACCGCACAGCAGCGGCACCAGCAGACGCTCGGTGGCGGCGTCGAAATTGATCGAGTAGAAGTGCAGCTCGCAGTCATCGCTGCGCATGCCGAAGGCGTCGATCACCGCCTGGCAGTGCATGCCGATTTCACCGTGGCTGACCACCACGCCCTTGGGCTTGCCGGTCGAGCCGGAGGTGTAGATCAGGTAGGCCTGATGCTGTGGCAGGTTGAGGTTGTCGAGTGCGGCGTCGCTGTAGGCAGCCAGCGAGCCGGCGTCGTCTTCCAGGCTCCAGCGCGCCACGCCCGCCGGCAACTCACCGAGGGTATCGAACAGCGCTCGCTGGCCCAGCAGCAGGCCGATGCGGCTGTCCTCGATCATGTAGTGCAGGCGGTCGAGCGGGTATTCCGGGTCCAGCGGCACGTAGGCGCCGCCAGCCTTGAGGATCGCCAGCAAGCCGACGACCATCTCCAGCGAGCGCTCCAGCGCCAGGCCCACGCGCACTTGCGGGCCAACCCCGCGTTCGCGCAGGGCCCGCGCCAGGCGGTTGGCCTGCTGGTCCAGTTCGGCGTAAGTCAGGTGCGCACCGGCAAAGGTCAGCGCCCGCGCATCGGGGGTGCGCGCGGCCTGTGCCGCGAACAGACCGTGCAGGGTATGGCCCAGGTCGAAGTCGTGCTCGCCCTGCAGTTGGCCGACCAGCACCTGCTGCTCGGCTGCGCTGAGCATCGGCAGTTCGCACAGACGCTGTTGCGGATTGTCGAGCAGGCCGATCAGCAACTGCTGCCAGTGTTCGGCCATGCGCGCGATGCGCGGCGCGTCGAACAGGTCGCGGCTGTAGGTCAGGCAGCAGCCCAGGCGGCCATCGAGGTCGGTGACTTCGAGGTACAGGTCGAACTTGGTCGCGCTGGCGTCGTTGACCAGGTAGTCGACCTGCATGCCGGCCAGCTCGCGGCTCTGCTGGAAGGCCCAGCGCTGGACGTTGCACATCACCTGGAACAGCGGGTTGTAGGCGGTGCTGCGCGGCGGTTGCAGCGCTTCGACCAGTTGGTCGAACGGCAGGTCCTGGTGCGACTGGCCTTCGACGATGCGCTCACGCAGTTGCTCGAGCAACTGCTCGGCGCTCATCTGCCCGTCGAGCTCGCAGCGCAGCACCTGGGTATTGAGGAAGGCGCCGATCAGGCCTTCGCTTTCCGGGCGGATGCGGTTGGCCACCGGCGCGCCGATGCGCAGGTCGCGCTGGCCGCTGTAGCGGTGCAGCAGGGTCGCCAGGGTGGCGGTCATGGTCATGAACAGGGTCAGGCCACGCTCGCTGTTGAAGCTGCGCACGCGTTCGGCCAGGGCCGGGGCCAGGTCGAAGCGATAGAGCTCGCCCTGATGACTTTGCACCGCAGGCCGCGGGCGGTCGCTGGGCAGTTCGAGGACCGGATGCTGATCGCCCAGACGGGCTTTCCAGTAGGCCAGCTGACGCTGCCCTTCCCCGCCTTCGAGCCACTGGCGCTGCCACACGCTGTAGTCCAGGTACTGCACCGCCAAGGGCGCCAACGGCGACTCGCGCTCGTCGACGAAGGCCTCGTACAGCTCGCCCAGTTCGCGGGCAAAGATGTCCATCGCCCAGCCTTCGGTGACGATGTGGTGCAGGGTCAGCACGAAGTAATGCTCGCGCTCGCCGGCCTTGACCAGGCAGGCACGCAGCAGCGGCCCGCGCTCGAGGTCGAACGGCTGGTGCGCCTGGGCATCGGCCAGCGCTTGCAAGCGCTGCTCGCGGTCTGCGCCCGGCACGCTGGAGAAGTCATGCCACTGCACCTGCAGCGGGCTGTCTGCGGCCACGCACTGGTAGGGCACGCCATCGATGCTCGGGAAGGTCGTGCGCAGGGTCTCGTGGCGCACGATCAGCGCCTGCAGGGCGCGCTCGAACGCGTCCACATGCAAGGTCCCGCGCAGGCGGGCCATGCCGCCAACGTTGTACGCCGGGCTGGCGGGCTCCATCTGCCAGAGGAACCACATGCGCTGCTGGGAGTACGACAGCGGCACCGCCTGGCGACGGTCGACACGGGCGATCTCACCCTGCTGGTTGCGCGCGCCACGCGCTTGCAGGCTGGCGATCTCGCTGCAGAACGCCGCCAGCTCGCTGGCATCGAACAGCACCTTGAGCGGCAGTTCGACATCCAGTGCCTGGCGCGTGCGCGAGACGATCTGGGTCGCCAGCAGCGAGTGGCCGCCAAGGGCGAAGAAGTCGTCGTGCAGGCCGACCCGCGGCAGGTTGAGCACTTCACGCCAGATCGCCGCCACCTGTCGTTGCAGCGCGGTGTGCGGCTCGACGTGTTCACGCTGCTGCCAGACCGGCGCCGGCAGCGCCTTGCGCTCGACCTTACCGCTCGGGCCCAGGGGCATCTGGGCAAGGTGGATCAGTTGCGCCGGCACCATGTAGGCCGGCAGGCGCTCGGCCAGGGCGGCCAGCAACACGTCGGTCTGCTCGAGGCCGCTGTAGTAACCGACCAATTGCGCGGCCACGGCGTCCTGATGGATCAACACCAACGCCTGTTCGACACCCGGTTGGGCCAGCAGGCAGGCCTGGACCTCCTCAGGCTCGACCCGGAAACCGCGCACCTTGACCTGCTGATCGAGGCGTCCGAGGTACTCCAGGGCGCCGTGCTGGACCAGCCAGCGGGCACGGTCGCCACTGCGGTAGAGGCGCTCGCCGTTGCCGTCGGGCTGGGGCACAAAGCGCTCGGCGGTGAGCCCTGGCCGGCCCAGGTAACCCCGTGCCAGGCCCGCGCCACCGAGGCACAGTTCGCCGGCGACACCCGGGGCGCTGAGCTCCAGCTGGTCATCCAGTACACGGCACAGCACGTTGCCCAGTGGGCGACCGATCGGCGAGCGCTCGCCGTCCTCGGCCTGGCAGTGCCAGTGGGTGACGTTGATGGCGGTTTCGGTCGGGCCATAGCGGTTGTGCAGTTGCACCTGCGGCAGCCGTTGCAGGACACGGTCGCGCAGGGCCGCCGACAGCGCCTCGCCGCCCGAGAACAACCGGCGCAGGCTGGTGCAACCAGCAGCCAGCGGCTCCTGGACGAACACCTGCAGCAACGGCGGGACGAAGTGCAGCGTGGTCACGCCGTGTTGCTGCACCAGCTCGGCGATGCGCTGCGGGTCACGGTGCTCGCCGGGGCCGGCGAGTACCAGTTTGCAGCCCGTGATCAGCGGCCAGAAGCACTCCCACACCGACACGTCGAAGCTGATCGGGGCTTTCTGCATCAGCACGTCGCTGTCGTTCAGCGCGTAGGTGGCCTGCATCCATTGCAGGCGCTCGGCCAGGGCTGCGTGGGTGTTGCCCACGCCTTTCGGCTGGCCGGTGGAGCCGGAGGTGTAGATCACGTAGGCGAGGTTGTCGCCGTCCAGGTGCAGGCCCGGGGCATGGCTTGGCCAGCTCTCCAGGTGCAGCTGGTCGAGGGCGATGGCACTCACTCCGCTGACCTGCGGCAGGCGCTCAAGCAGACTGCTGTGGCTCAGCAGCAGGCTCGCACCGCAGTCGCCGAGCATGTAGGCCAGGCGCTCGGCGGGGTAGTCGACGTCGAGCGGCACGTACGCGCCGCCAGCCTTGAGAATCGCCAGCAGGCCAACCAGCAACTGCGGCGAGCGCTCCACGGCGATCGCCACGCAGGTGTCGGGGCCGACACCCTTGTCGCGCAGGTAGTGCGCCAGGCGGTTGGCCTGCTGATGCAAGGTTGTGTAGTCGAGGCTGCCGCCCTGCCACACCAAGGCAGTGCGCTGCGGGGTCAGCCGGGCTTGTTCGTTGAGCTGCTCGACCAGCAGGCGCTGCGCCGCTGGGGCGGGCGCCTGGCCCCAGCTCAGCAACTGGGCACGCGCTTGCTCATCGAGCAGCTGGACCTCGCCCAGGGCGAGCTGCGGTTGCGCACTGACCTGCTCGAGCAAGGCCAGCAGGTGCTGGGCCAGGCGCTTGACGGTGCTCGCCTCGAACAGCTCGGCGGCGTAGTCGAAGGCCAGGGTGATGCGGCCCTGATGGTCCTCTTCACTGTGCAGCTGCAGGTCGAACTTGGCCTCGCGGCTGTGCCACGGCAGCTCTTCGGCGAGCAGCCCAGGCAGCCGCCGCAGGGCCGAAAGGTCGCGTTGCTGGTGGTTGAACATGACCTGGAACAGGCCCTGCTCACGGCCCTGCGGCAGCGCTTCGAGCAGTTGCTCGAAGGGCAGGTCCTGATGCGCCTGGGCCTGCAAGGTCGCCTGGCGCACCTGGGCCAGGAGCGCGGCGAACGGCTGGCGGCCGTCGAACTGGGCGCGCAGCACCTGGGTGTTGATGAAGAAGCCAAGCATGCCCTGGGTTTCCAGGCGCGGGCGGTTGGCGTTGGGCACGCCGACGCGGATCTCGGCTTGCCCGGTATAGCGGTGCAGCAGGCCCTGCCAGGCCGCCAGGAGGACCATGAACAGGCTGGCCTGCTGGTCGCGGGCCAGGCCTCTGACGGCGTCGGCCAGGGCGTTCGGCAGTTTCACACTGAGCCGCGCCGCGCGGTGGTCGCGCTGGCTGGCGCGTGGGTGGTCGGTGCCCAGGTCGAGCACCGGCAGCTCATCGCCCAACTGCTGCTGCCAGTAGGCAAGCTGGCGCGCGGCCTCGCCGTCGGCCAGCCATTGGCGCTGCCAGACGCCGTAGTCGGCGTAGCCCAGCGGCAGTGCCGGCAGGCTGGCCTGCTGGCCTTGGCAGCGGGCGGCGTAGAGCTTGGCGAATTCGCCGAGCAGGATGTTCAGCGACCAGCCGTCGGCAACGATGTGGTGCAGGGTCACCCAGAGCTGATGGTCCTCGTCGTCCAGGCGGGCCAGGGTCACTCGCAGCAACGGCCCCTCGACCAGGTCGAACGGCTGTTGCGCCTCGGCCTCGCGCCGGGCGGTGACGGTGTCGCTGTCGAGGCCTTCGAGGTCGAGGCGACGCAGGCTGAAACGCTGCTCCGGGAGCACCCGTTGCAGCGCCTGGCCATCGGCTTCGCTGAACAGCGTGCGCAGCGCCTCATGTCGGGCCACCAGAGCCTGGAAGCTGTCTTCCAGCGCGGCCACGTCCAGCTCGCCGCGCAGGTGCAGGCCGGCCGGGATGTTGTAGGCGGCCGACTGCGGCTGCAACTGCCAGAGCAGCCACAGGCGGTTCTGCGCCAGCGACTGCGGCAAGGCCTGGCCACGGCCCAACGCGTCGATAGCCGCGCTGGCCTGCCCGCCTGCGGCGACGAGCGCGGCCACGGCAGCGCTGTAGTCGGCCAGTACCGGGGCCTCGAACAGGGTCCGCAGGTTCAGCTCGATGCCCAGCTCGTCGGCCAGGCGCGCGGTGGCCTGGGTAGCGGCGATCGAGTTGCCGCCGAGCAGCAGGAAGTGATCGTCGGGCGCCACCGATTCGACCTTGAGCAGCTCGCGCCAGATCGCGGCGATACGGCCTTGCAGTGCATCGCCGGCCAGCGCTGGCTCGGCGGCCGCTGCTGCTGACGGGAAGCGGGCGTAGCAGTCCAGGCTGCCGTCGCCCATGCGCAGGCGGCAGGCCGAGCGCTGCAGCTTGCCGCTGGAGGTCTTGGGCAAGGCGCCCGGGTTGAGCAGCAGGACCACTGCCGGTGCCTGACGGCACGCGTCGGCGATGACTTGGCGCAGGGTCTTGATCAGCTGTTCGGAGGTGTGCGCCTTCTGTACGTTGCGGCTGATCTCGACCGCGACGCCGATACCCTCCTCGCCCTGATCGTCGACCGCGAACACCGCCACTCGGCCTTTGCGCAGCACCTCGACCTCGCGCTCGAGGGTCTTTTCCAGGTCCTGCGGGTAGAGGTTCTGGCCGCGCACGATGAGCATGTCCTTGAGCCGCCCGGTGACGAACACCTCGCCCTCGCGGATGAAGCCCAGGTCGCCGGTGCGCAGCCAGGTCTGGCCGTCCCTCTCGACAAAGGTCCGCGCGCTGGCTTCAGGGTTACGCCAATAGCCCAGGGCGATGCTCGGGCCCGCCGCCCAGATCTCACCCACCTGATTGTCACCAAGCACCCTCTGTTGCTGCGGCTCGACGATGCACACCGCGTGCTCCGGTTGCGCGTAGCCACAGCTCATCAGCACGCTGCCCTTGCCGGGCTCGGCGCGGTGGTTGGCAAACGCCTCGGCGTCGATCTCCAGGGCGGCGATGCCCTGGCCCCGGCGGCTGCCGCTGACGAACAGGGTGGCCTCGGCCAGGCCGTAGCTGGCGAAGTAGCTGCGCGGGTCGAACCCGCACGCCTGGAACTTGTTGGCAAAGGTCTCGAGGCTGTCCTGGCGGATCGGCTCGGAGCCGGAATAGGCCACACGCCAGCCACTCAGGTCGAGCCCGGCCAGGGCCGCTTCGCTGACCCGCTCGCTGCACAGGCGGTAGGCGAAGTCCGGGCCACCGCTGATGGTCCCGCGGTAATCGCTGATCGCCTGCAACCAGCGTTGCGGGCGGGCGAGGAAGTAGCTCGGTGACATCAGCACGCAGGGCACACCACTGAAGATCGGTTGCAGCAGCCCGCCGATCAGGCCCATGTCGTGGTACAGCGGCAGCCAGCTGACGATCACGTCGTCGGGGTTCAGGTCGATGCCGAAACCGTGGCGGATCAGCTGTTCGTTGGCCACCAGGTTGCCGTGGCTGACCTGCACGCCCTTGGGCAGTGCGGTGGAGCCGGAGGTGTACTGGAGAAAGGCGATGCTGTCGCTGGCCAACTGCGGCGCGCGCCAGTCGCTGGCCAGCGCCGGGTCCAGGCGGTCGACCGCGAGCAGCCCTGGCGCGCCCTGTCCGGCCAGGCCGTCGAGACCCTGCAAGCTGTCACACAGGCTTTCTACGGTCAGCAGCAGGCGTGGCTGGGCGTCGTCGATGATCGACAGCAGGCGCTCCTGGTGATGGCGCCGCGACGACTCGGGCGGATAGGCCGGCACGGCGATGACCCCGGCATACAGGCAGCCGAAAAACGCCGCGACGTAGTCTGCCCCGCTGGGAAACAACAGCACTGCCCGGTCACCGAAGTCGGCGCGCGCCTGCAAGGCGCTGGCGATGGTGCGGGCGCGCAGGTCGAGATCGCGGTAGCTGAGCACGGCCTGCTCGCGGGGATCGTCGGCCAGAAAGCGCAGGGCGATCTGCTCCGGGGTCTGCGCGGCGCGTTGCGCCAGGGCCTGGACCAGCGAGTGCGGGAGTTCGAAGGCGTCCGTCATGGGTGTTCCTGCCAGTGTCTGGGTAAGTCGCGCCGAGCGGCGCCACGCAAGGTCGGTGGGCAACGTTCGGCAGCCGGATGTACACAGAGGAACGGATGGGCGGGCGGAAAATTAAGCCCCGCTGGCGGGCAGCGGCACAGCGGCTTTGTAGCGCGTGAGGTGAACCGGTTCACACGGCTGGCATTAGAACCGATGCGACTAGGGACTGATTAGTTTTCGCATTTGACAATAATTATCATTGCGAATAGTTTGTCGCACGTCGTTGGAAGCATCCCGTAACAGGTGTGCTGCCTCCCCCCCAGAGACAAGGTGATTTCCATGGCGGAACAACTATCCACAAGTAAGTGCGATTCACCACTGCTCCAAGCGTTCGTCGACAATCGCAACATCCTCGTGAAGATCGCCGCACGGATCACCGGCTGCCGCTCACGCGCCGAGGACGTGGTGCAGGATGCGTTCTTCCGGCTCAGCGCCGCGCCGCAGATCACCTCGTCGTTCAAGGCGCAGTTGAGCTACCTGTTCCAGATCGTGCGTAACCTGGCGATCGACCATTACCGCAAGCAGGCGATGGAGCTGAGGTACTCTGGCAGCGAAGAGGAAGGGATGAATGTGGTCATCCAGAACGCTTCGCCGGAGGCCACGCACATCAACCTGGCGACGCTCGAGGACATCGCCGAGGCGCTCAACGAGCTGCCGCAGCGGACACGTTATGCCTTCGAGATGTATCGCTTGCACGGGGTGCCGCAGAAGGACATCGCCAAGGAGCTGGGGGTGTCGCCGACCTTGGTCAATTTCATGATCCGTGATGCGTTGATTCACTGCCGCAAGAACGCTAACCGCTTGGCGTGAGGTTTGCGCTGAAACTTTGGAGTTTTGGCGTGTTGGTTGGGTGTATATCCGTTCGATGTAGTGGCGCTTCTGGCCCCTTCCGCCCTTACGGCGGGTCACTTTTTTTCTTGGAAAAAAGTAACCAAAAACCGCTGGCTCCCACATACGGCCCTCCGCTGCGCTGCGGGTTCCCTCACTCCGGTCTTGCTCCCGCGTGGACCGGGCTGTACGGGCCTTCCTGGCCCGCAGCCCTTGCCGGCCTTCCTGGCCGTCACCTCGCTCCGCAAGACCTCCGTTCGGCCTCCTGAGGTCGCCAAGTTACGGGTGGCGCCTGGGCTGGCGTTATCTTCGATAGTGGCAATGGTGGTGGATAGCCTGGCCTCTTCGCGGGTAAACCCGCTCCCACAGGGACCGCAGTGGCCTTACAGTCAGCAGATAACCTGTGGGAGCGGGTTTACCCGCGAAGAGGCCGGAACTGCCAATGCACATTCTGGCGCTGACGCGCTGTACCGCCCTTATAAACCCGCGAGAGCGCAGCGATTCGCCAGCCGTTGCCCAGGCCCTTGCTCTTGATCTTGCCGTTGATCTGGCTTGTGATCTTGATCTACTGCGACTTCAGGAGGCCGAACGGCGGTCTTGCGGAGCGAGGTGACGGCCAGGAAGGCCGGCAAGGGCTGCGGGC
>NZ_UNOZ01000003.1 GCF_900536025.1 Pseudomonas reidholzensis | reverse complement strand
TAGCTATGTTCGGAAGAGATAACCGCTGAAAGCATCTAAGCGGGAAACTTGCCTCAAGATGAGATCTCACTGGGATCTAGAATCCCCTGAAGGGCCGTCGAAGACTACGACGTTGATAGGTTGGGTGTGTAAGCGCTGTGAGGCGTTGAGCTAACCAATACTAATTGCCCGTGAGGCTTGACCATATAACACCCAAGCAATTTGAGCGAAAGCCAGATTGCGGTGGTGAAGACGAAAGAACCGAAGATTCGTAACATCACAAATATCGCATATCCGAATTCGCTGGGCTGTCCAACAGGACATTCTGGCTACAGAATTTCTTGACGACAATAGAGCATTGGAACCACCTGATCCCATCCCGAACTCAGTAGTGAAACGATGCATCGCCGATGGTAGTGTGGGGTCTCCCCATGTGAGAGTAGGTCATCGTCAAGATTCATTTCGCAAAACCCCTATCTGCGCAAGCAGGTAGGGGTTTTGTCTTTCCGGCTTTCCGCCAGTCCCTCCAACCGCTCCCACGAAGTCGGTGCACAGCCCCCCTTTTCCTATGCAAGCCCTCGGGCCATGGCTATCATTCCAGCCTTATTCCAAGTCGAGACTGGCATGCTGAAGTTGTTGAATCTCCTCAAGGATGGCCGGTTTCATTCCGGGCAGGCACTCGGGGAAGCGCTCGGGGTGAGCCGCAGTGCGGTCTGGAAGCAGCTGCAGCACCTGGAAACCGAATTGAACCTGACCATTCACAAGGTTCGCGGGCGTGGCTATCAGTTGGCGGCGCCCTTGGCGCTACTCGAGTCGCAGGCGATCGCCAGCTATTGCGAGGGCGAACAGTGGCCGCTGTACATCCATGACGCGATCGATTCGACCAATGCCGAGGCGTTGCGCTGTGTCGCGCAAGGGTATCCCGCGCCGTTCCTGGTGCTGGCCGAGCGGCAGAGTGCCGGTCGTGGCCGCCGCGGTCGGCAATGGGTCAGCCCCTTTGCCGAAAACCTCTATTACAGCCTGGTGCTGCGGGTCGAGGGCGGCATGCGCCAGCTCGAGGGCTTGAGCCTGGTGGTCGGCCTGGCGGTCATGCGCGCTTTGCAGAGCTTCGGCGTGAAGGGTGCGGGCTTGAAATGGCCCAACGACTTGCTGGTCGGCGATCAGAAGCTCGCCGGCATCCTGCTGGAGTTGGTCGGGGACCCGGCCGACGTGTGTCACGTGGTACTGGGTATCGGTATCAACGTGAACATGCAGGTCAATGACCAGGTCGACCAGCAATGGACGTCGATGCGCCGTGAGGTTGGCGTGGCGATTGATCGCAATCAGTTGGTCGCACGCCTCAATCTGCAGCTGCAGCATGAATTGGCGCGGCATCGTCGCTATGGTTTTGCGGCCTTCCAGGAAGAGTGGGAGCAGGCGCATCTGTGGCAGGGGCGTAAAGTATCGCTGATCGCCGGCAGCAGCCAGACCGACGGCCTGGTGCTCGGCGTGGATGGTCAAGGTGGCTTGCGGCTTGAGGTCGAAGGTGTGGAAAAGAGCTTTAGTGGCGGTGAGCTCAGTTTGAGGTTGCGTGATGATTCTTGAGCTCGATTGCGGTAACAGCTTTATCAAGTGGCGGGTGATCCATGCCGCGGATGCAACCATTGTCGGTGGCGGCAT
Source organism: Pseudomonas reidholzensis (assembly GCF_900536025.1). Classification (GTDB taxonomy): domain Bacteria; phylum Pseudomonadota; class Gammaproteobacteria; order Pseudomonadales; family Pseudomonadaceae; genus Aquipseudomonas; species Aquipseudomonas reidholzensis. The sequence goes on along the minus strand of NZ_UNOZ01000003.1, from coordinate 260,273 downwards.
CGTTGACTCCGATCAGGCGCTGCTGGCCGCGGTTGCAGCCTTGCCCTCCCTGCGCCTGAAAGGCTGCCGGATTGTCAGTGTGCGCAGTGAAGAGGAAACCGACGCTCTGCGTGCCGTCCTCTATACAGGCTTCGCCATCCAGGCTCAGGTCGCATTGCCGGTGCGGGAAATGGCCGGCGTGCGTAATGGCTACGAGGATTTCGAGCGCCTGGGCATGGACCGTTGGCTGGCGGCGCTGGGTGCATTCCACCTGGCGAAAGGCGCGTGCCTGGTCATCGACCTGGGCACTGCCGCCAAAGCCGACTTCGTCGCGGCCGACGGGGAGCACCTGGGCGGTTACATCTGCCCGGGCATGCCGCTGATGCGCAGCCAGCTGCGTACCCATACCCGCAGGATTCGCTATGACGATGCCTCCGCAGAGCGCGCGGTCAGCACGCTCGCGCCGGGGCGCTCCACCGTCGAGGCGGTGGAGCGGGGCTGTGTATTGATGTTGCAAGGTTTTGCCCGGACCCAGATCGAGCAGGCGCGCGCCCTGTGGGGAGATGCCTTCACGGTATTCCTTACCGGCGGTGATGCGCCGCTGGTGCGCGAGGCGGCGCCGCAGGCGCGCATCGTGCCGGACCTGGTATTCGTCGGCCTGGCCATGGCCTGTCCCCTGGATTGAGGTGCCTATGCGTTGGTTGTTCCTGTTACTGCTGGTACTCAATGTCGTCTATTACGTCTGGCATCAGCAAGAGGCGCCGTTGCGAGTCAAGGAGGTTGCGCCGCTTTCTCTTTATAAAGGCAACCAGCAAGAGATCCGCCTGCTGCGCGAGACCGGTGCCGCAGCGCCGGCCAAGCGCCGCGACGAATGCCTGGTGGTGGGCGGCCTGGCGTCCCGTGAGCAGCTTGATGCACTGCGCCAACGCCTGCTGAGCCTGGATATCAGCACGTTGATCGTGGCTGGCCAGCTGCCCGGCGCAGAGGGGCAGTGGCTCAAGGTCGACGCGCAGAGCGAGCGTTTGCTGGACCCAACGGTCCTCGACAGTCTTTCCAAGGATTTCAAAGACTTAAAACATAAAATTATTTTCTGCGGGGGTATTGCAACTGGTGAATAGCTTGATAGAATGGCGCCCGCTTCACAGGGAACACCACTCAGGTGGTAGATCTGGAAGCGGTTGTCAAAGTAGCTAACTTCAAGATTTAATTGAAAAAAAGCGTTGACAACAGGACGGCATGAGTTGATAATGCCGCCCACGCTCAGGAGGGGTTCCCGAGCGGCCAAAGGGAGCAGACTGTAAATCTGCCGTCTTCGACTTCGAAGGTTCGAATCCTTCCCCCTCCACCATTTTTAGCGAGAGCCGCAAGCTCCGCGGGTATAGTTTAGTGGTAGAACCTCAGCCTTCCAAGCTGATGATGCGGGTTCGATTCCCGCTACCCGCTCCAAGTTTGCTGTTGTTGCACAATGTGTTTCGCTCTTGTAGCTCAGTTGGTAGAGCACACCCTTGGTAAGGGTGAGGTCAGCGGTTCAAGTCCGCTCAAGAGCTCCATATAACAAGGCAGATATGAAAATATCTGCCTTTGTTTTATCGGTAGTAGTGACTATTTTCTTCTGCGGAGGACTGTATCGATGGCTAAGGAAAAGTTTGATCGTTCCCTACCTCACGTTAACGTTGGCACTATCGGCCACGTTGACCACGGTAAAACCACTCTGACCGCAGCTCTGACGCGCGTCTGCTCCGAAGTATTCGGTTCGGCAGTCGTTGACTTCGACAAGATCGACAGTGCTCCAGAAGAAAAAGCGCGCGGCATCACCATCAACACCGCGCACGTCGAGTACAACTCGCAGATCCGTCACTACGCTCACGTCGACTGCCCAGGTCACGCCGATTATGTGAAAAACATGATCACCGGCGCTGCGCAGATGGACGGTGCCATCCTGGTTTGCTCGGCTGCTGATGGTCCGATGCCGCAAACCCGCGAGCACATCCTGCTGTCCCGCCAGGTTGGCGTTCCCTACATCGTGGTCTTCCTGAACAAGGCTGACCTGGTAGACGACGCCGAGCTGCTGGAACTGGTCGAGATGGAAGTTCGTGACCTGCTGTCCACCTATGACTTCCCTGGCGACGACACTCCGATCATCATTGGTTCGGCGCGTATGGCCCTGGAAGGCAAAGACGACAACGAGATGGGCACTACTGCCGTCAAGAAATTGGTCGAAACGCTGGACAGCTACATTCCAGAGCCAGTGCGTCTGATCGACAAGCCGTTCCTGATGCCGATCGAAGACGTATTCTCGATCTCGGGTCGCGGTACTGTTGTTACCGGTCGTATCGAGCGCGGCATCGTCCGTGTTCAGGATGCCCTGGAAATCGTTGGTCTGCGTGACACCACCAACACCACCTGTACCGGTGTTGAGATGTTCCGCAAGCTGCTGGACGAAGGTCGTGCTGGCGAGAACTGCGGCGTACTGCTGCGGGGCACCAAGCGTGACGACGTCGAGCGTGGCCAGGTCCTGGTCAAGCCAGGTTCGGTCAAACCGCACACCAAGTTCGAAGCTGAAGTGTACGTGCTGAGCAAAGAGGAGGGTGGCCGTCACACGCCGTTCTTCAAAGGCTACCGTCCACAGTTCTACTTCCGTACCACCGACGTGACTGGCAACTGCGAGCTGCCAGAAGGCGTTGAAATGGTCATGCCAGGCGACAACATCAAGATGGTTGTCACCCTGATCAAGACCATCGCTATGGAAGACGGTCTGCGTTTCGCCATTCGTGAGGGCGGTCGTACCGTCGGCGCGGGTGTCGTAGCGAAAATTATTGAATAAGTAGTTGATTTCATAAGATCAGGTCGGCATAATGGCCGGCCTGGTACAGTGTTAAAGGTCAGTAGCTCAATTGGCAGAGCGACGGTCTCCAAAACCGTAGGTTGGGGGTTCGATTCCCTCCTGACCTGCCATTCACCTCGGTGTGATTGGCTTTCTTCTCACAGGATCCTCCTCAATGACTCCCAAAACTGAAGCCCAAGATTCGCGTTTTGATCTTTTCAAGTGGCTCGCTGTTGTTGCACTGGTAGTCGTTGGCGTCGTGGGTAATCAGTATTACTCCGCCTCCCCGATTCTGTACCGCGTACTCGCGCTTCTTGCTCTGGCTGCTGCTGCTGGCTTCGTTGCCCTGCAGACTGCGAAGGGTAAGTCGTTCTTTGCGTTGGCGAAGGAAGCTCGGACCGAGATTCGTAAAGTCGTGTGGCCGACCCGCCAAGAAACCATGCAAACCACGCTTATCGTCGTGGTTGTCGTATTGGTTATGGCACTGCTGCTGTGGGGTCTCGACTCCCTGCTCGGCTGGGCGGTCTCCTTGATTGTTGGCTAAGGGTGTCCCGTGGCTAAGCGTTGGTACGTTGTGCATGCTTACTCGGGTTACGAGAAGCATGTGATGCGCTCTTTGACTGAGCGTGTCAAGCTGGCTGGCATGGAAGACGGTTTCGGCGAGATCCTGGTCCCGACCGAAGAAGTCGTCGAAATGCGCAATGGTCAGAAGCGCAAGAGCGAGCGTAAGTTCTTCCCTGGCTATGTGCTGGTCCAGATGGAAATGAACGAAGGTACTTGGCACCTTGTCAAGGATACCCCTCGTGTAATGGGCTTCATCGGTGGTACTGCAGACAAGCCTGCACCCATCACCGACAAAGAAGCCGAGGCTATCCTGCGTCGCGTTGCCGACGGCAGCGACAAGCCGAAGCCTAAAACGCTCTTTGAGCCAGGTGAAGTGGTTCGCGTCGTTGACGGTCCCTTCGCTGATTTCAACGGTACCGTTGAAGAAGTTAACTACGAGAAGAGCCGGCTGCAAGTGGCGGTGCTCATTTTCGGTCGTTCCACTCCGGTGGAGCTCGAGTTCGGCCAGGTCGAGAAGGTCTAGGCGAACGACGCATCCCATACCCCGCAGCCCTATGTGCTGCGGGGTTTTGTCGTCACTGGGATAAAACGCAAGTCATCCGGGGAGCCATCTGGCGTTCGTACCCGATATTGGAGTAGCTCATGGCTAAGAAGATTCAGGCTTACATCAAGCTGCAAGTAAAGGCCGGCCAGGCCAACCCTAGCCCACCCGTTGGTCCAGCACTGGGTCAACACGGTGTGAACATCATGGAATTCTGCAAGGCCTTCAACGCCCGTACTCAGGGTCAAGAAGCCGGCCTTCCGACTCCAGTGATCATCACTGTTTACAGTGACCGTAGCTTCACCTTCGAAACCAAAAGCACCCCTGCTTCGGTTCTGCTGAAGAAAGCAGCTGGCCTGACCAGCGGTTCCGCGCGTCCTAACACCGTTAAAGTCGGTACTGTGACCCGTGCTCAGCTGGAAGAGATCGCAAAAACCAAAAATGCTGATCTGACCGCTGCTGACATGGATGCGGCCGTGCGTACCATCGCCGGTTCCGCTCGCAGCATGGGCCTCAACGTGGAGGGTGTGTAATGGCTAAGCTGACCAAGCGCCAAAAGGCTATTGCTTCGAAGCTCGAAGCTGGCAAAGTCTACAACTTCGAAGACGCAGCAGTGCTGCTGGCCGAACTGTCCACCGTGAAGTTCAGCGAATCCTTCGACGTTGCCGTCAACCTCGGTGTTGACCCGCGTAAATCCGACCAGGTCGTTCGTAGCGCTACTGTGCTGCCACACGGCACTGGCAAGACCGTACGCGTTGCCGTCTTCACCCAGGGTCCAGCTGCTGAGGCCGCTCTGGCTGCCGGCGCTGACCGTGTAGGTATGGACGACCTGGCTGCCGAGATGAAAGCCGGCGACCTGAACTACGACGTAGTCATCGCATCCCCGGATGCCATGCGCGTTGTGGGTCAGCTGGGTCAGGTTCTGGGTCCTCGCGGCCTGATGCCTAACCCGAAGGTTGGTACTGTGACTCCAGACGTAGCCACCGCGGTTAAAAACGCCAAGGCTGGTCAGGTTCGCTACCGCACCGACAAAAACGGTATCATTCACACTTCCGTTGGCAAGGTTGGCTTCGAAGCCGGCAAGCTGAAGGAAAACGTTGAAGCCCTGATCGCTGATCTGAAGCGTATCAAGCCAGCTTCCTCGAAAGGTATCTACGTCAAGCGCGTTACCCTGAGCACCACTATGGGCCCAGGTCTGGTCATCGATCAGAGCTCGCTGGACGCGTAAGACAATGCCGGCGTGCGCAAGCAGGCCGGCAGCAAAAATTGGGGTCCCTGCCTGGCGGGGGCTATCCAAGACCGTAGGCGGCGTAAGCCTTAAACACCCAGCCTACGCAGATGGTGCTCCCGGTTCCTTACCGAATCAGACACCAAAACGACATCCGGCTTCGGCCAGATGAAACGGTAACAAGCAGGAGTTTTACCCGTGGCAATTAAACTCGAAGACAAGAAGGCCATCGTCGCTGAAGTCAACGAGGCTGCCAAAGTCGCTCTGTCCGCTGTCGTGGCTGATGCCCGTGGTGTGACTGTAGGCGCAATGACCGGACTCCGTAAAGAGGCTCGTGAAGCTGGCGTATACGTACGTGTCGTACGTAACACCCTGCTCAAGCGCGCTGTTGCTGACACTGATTTCAGTGTCCTCAACGACGTGTTCACTGGCCCTACCCTGATCGCGTTCTCCAACGAACACCCGGGCGCTGCTGCTCGTCTGTTCAAGGAATTCGCCAAGGGTCAGGACAAGTTCGAGATCAAGGCAGCTGCGTTTGACGGCAAGTTCATTGCAGCGAACGAAATCGACGTGTTGGCTACCCTGCCGACCCGCGACGAAGCCATCGCAAGGCTGATGAGCGTCATCCAAGGCGCTACCAGCAAGCTGGCTCGTACCCTGGCAGCCATTCGCGACCAGAAAGAAGCTACCGCTGCCTAAGGCAACGAAGCACTTTCAAAATCATACGTTTAATTTGATGGCTGCGTAGGCCTTCACCCCAATACAGGATTTAAGTCATGTCCCTGACTAACGAACAAATCATCGAAGCAATCGGCCAGAAAACCGTTCTGGAAGTTGTTGAACTGATCAAAGCAATGGAAGAAACCTTCGGCGTGACCGCTGCTGTTGCCGCTGCTGGCCCAGCTGCTGCTGCTGCCGTTGTTGAAGAGCAGACCGAATTCAACGTCGTTCTGCTGGAAGCTGGCGAGAAGAAAGTCAACGTGATCAAGGCCGTTCGTGAACTGACCGGTCTGGGCCTGAAAGAAGCCAAAGAGAAAGTTGACACCGCTCCTCAGGTCGTTGCTGAAGGCGTTTCGAAAGAAGCCGCTGAAGACGCCAAGAAGAAGCTGGAAGAAGCAGGCGCTAAAGTCGAACTCAAGTAATTTCGACTTTGCGACTCCAGCCGGAGCTTTAGCGTACGGCTGATGGCTGGTGGCTTTTGCCACCGGCCTTTTTCCGTTATTGGCGGCCGACCAGGTCGGCCCCGATAACGTGCAGGAACCACCTAGAGGGTGGAGCAAACCACGGGGTTTGCACGATTTTCTGGCTGCTCCCGCCGGGAGAAGCCAAACAAGCAGGTGACCAAGCTGGGGAACGCTGATGGCTTACTCATACACTGAGAAAAAACGTATCCGCAAGGACTTTAGCAAGTTACCGGACGTGATGGATGTGCCGTACCTCCTGGCCATCCAGCTGGATTCGTATCGCGAATTCCTGCAAGCGGGAGCATCCAAGGATCAGTTCCGCGACGTCGGTCTGCATGCTGCCTTCAAGTCGGTCTTCCCGATCATCAGCTACTCCGGCAATGCTGCCCTGGAGTACGTTGGCTATCGTCTGGGCGAGCCGGCTTTCGACGTCAAGGAGTGCGTCCTGCGTGGCGTGACCTTCGCCGTGCCGCTGCGGGTGAAAGTCCGTCTGATCATCTTCGACAAAGAATCGTCGAACAAAGCGATCAAGGACATCAAAGAGCAAGAAGTCTACATGGGTGAAATCCCCCTGATGACTGAGAACGGTACCTTCGTTATCAACGGTACCGAGCGTGTGATCGTTTCCCAGCTGCACCGTTCGCCGGGTGTGTTCTTCGACCACGACCGTGGCAAGACGCACAGCTCCGGCAAACTGCTGTACTCGGCTCGTATCATTCCGTACCGCGGCTCCTGGTTGGACTTCGAGTTCGACCCGAAGGACTGCGTATTCGTGCGTATCGACCGTCGCCGCAAACTGCCGGCCTCGGTACTGCTGCGCGCGCTGGGCTACAGCACCGAAGAGGTTCTGAACGCCTTCTACAGCACCAACGTGTTCCACGTGACCGGCGAATCGCTGAGCCTGGAACTGGTACCTCAGCGTCTGCGCGGTGAAGTTGCGGTCATGGACATCCATGACGAAAATGGCAAAGTCATCGTCGAGCAGGGCCGTCGTATCACTGCGCGCCACATCAACCAGCTCGAGAAGGCTGGCGTCAAGCAGCTGGACGTGCCGATGGAGTACGTGCTGGGTCGCACCAGCGCCAAGGCTATCGTGCACCCGGCCACTGGCGAGATCCTGTGCGAGTGCAACACCGAGCTGACCACCGAGCTGCTGATCAAGATCGCCAAGGCTCAGGTTGTTCGCATCGAGACGCTGTACACCAACGACATCGATTGCGGTCCGTTCATTTCGGACACCCTGAAGATCGACACCACCAGCAACCAACTGGAAGCGCTGGTCGAGATCTACCGCATGATGCGTCCAGGCGAGCCGCCGACCAAGGATGCCGCTGAAACCCTGTTCAACAACCTGTTCTTCAGCGCCGAGCGTTACGACCTGTCTGCCGTCGGCCGCATGAAGTTCAACCGTCGTATCGGTCGCTCCGAGATCGAAGGTTCGGGCGTGCTGAGCAAGGAAGACATCGTTGACGTGCTGAAGACCCTGGTCGACATCCGTAACGGTAAAGGCATCGTCGACGACATCGACCACCTGGGTAACCGTCGCGTGCGTTGTGTCGGCGAGATGGCCGAGAACCAGTTCCGGGTTGGCCTGGTGCGCGTCGAGCGTGCGGTCAAAGAGCGTCTGTCGATGGCCGAAAGCGAAGGCCTGATGCCGCAAGACCTGATCAACGCCAAGCCGGTTGCGGCAGCGGTGAAAGAGTTCTTCGGTTCCAGCCAGCTCTCGCAGTTCATGGACCAGAACAACCCGCTCTCGGAAATTACCCACAAGCGCCGTGTCTCTGCACTCGGCCCTGGCGGTCTGACCCGTGAGCGCGCTGGCTTTGAAGTCCGTGACGTACACCCGACCCACTACGGCCGTGTGTGCCCGATCGAGACCCCGGAAGGTCCGAACATCGGTCTGATCAACTCCCTGGCGGCCTACGCCCGCACCAACCAGTACGGCTTCCTCGAGAGCCCGTACCGCGTGGTGAAAGAGGGTGTTGTTTCCGACGACATCGTGTTCCTGTCGGCGATCGAAGAAGCTGATCACGTCATCGCCCAGGCTTCGGCCACGATGAACGCCGAGAAGCACCTGATCGACGAACTGGTAGCGGTCCGTCACCTGAACGAATTCACCGTCAAGGCGCCGGAAGACGTCACCCTGATGGACGTTTCGCCGAAGCAGGTAGTGTCGGTTGCAGCGTCGCTGATTCCGTTCCTCGAGCACGACGACGCCAACCGTGCGTTGATGGGTTCGAACATGCAGCGTCAGGCTGTACCAACCCTGCGTGCCGACAAGCCGCTGGTAGGTACCGGCATGGAGCGCAACGTTGCCCGTGACTCCGGCGTCTGCGTCGTGGCTCGTCGTGGCGGCGTGATCGACTCGGTCGATGCCAGCCGTATCGTGGTCCGTGTTGCCGATGACGAAGTTGAAACCGGTGAAGCCGGTGTCGACATCTACAACCTGACCAAATACACCCGTTCGAACCAGAACACCTGCATCAACCAGCGTCCGCTGGTGAGCAAAGGTGATGTGGTCAAGCGTCATGACATCATGGCTGACGGTCCGTCCACCGATATGGGTGAGCTGGCTCTGGGTCAGAACATGCGCATCGCGTTCATGGCCTGGAACGGTTTCAACTTCGAAGACTCCATCTGTCTGTCGGAGCGTGTGGTCCAGGAAGACCGCTTCACCACCATCCACATTCAGGAACTGACCTGTGTGGCGCGTGACACCAAGCTTGGCCCAGAGGAAATCACCGCAGACATCCCGAACGTGGGTGAAGCTGCGCTGAACAAGCTGGACGAAGCCGGTATCGTCTACGTGGGTGCTGAAGTCGGCGCTGGCGACATTCTGGTCGGTAAGGTCACCCCGAAAGGCGAGACCCAACTGACGCCAGAAGAGAAGCTGCTGCGTGCCATCTTCGGTGAAAAAGCCAGCGACGTTAAAGACACCTCCCTGCGTGTGCCAACCGGCACCAAAGGTACTGTCATCGACGTCCAGGTCTTCACCCGCGACGGCGTTGAGCGCGACACCCGCGCTCTGGCTATCGAGAAGATGCAGCTGGACGAGATCCGCAAGGACCTCAACGAAGAGTTCCGCATCGTCGAAGGCGCAACCTTCGAACGTCTGCGTTCTGCCCTGAACGGCCAAGTGGTCGACGGTGGCGCGGGCCTGAAAAAAGGCACCGTGGTCAGCGACGAAGTACTGGACGGTCTGGAGCACGGCCAGTGGTTCAAACTGCGCATGGCCGAAGACGCGCTGAACGATCAGCTGGAAAAGGCCCAGGCCTACATCGTTGATCGTCGCCGTCTGCTGGACGACAAGTTCGAAGACAAGAAGCGCAAGCTGCAGCAGGGCGATGACCTGGCACCGGGCGTACTGAAGATCGTCAAGGTCTACCTGGCTATCCGCCGCCGCATCCAGCCGGGCGACAAGATGGCTGGCCGTCACGGTAACAAAGGTGTGGTCTCGGTGATCATGCCGGTCGAAGACATGCCGCACGACGCCAACGGTACGCCGGTCGACGTCGTACTGAACCCGCTGGGCGTACCTTCGCGTATGAACGTCGGTCAGATCCTTGAAACCCACCTGGGCCTCGCGGCCAAAGGTCTGGGCGAGAAGATCGACCGGATGATCGAAGAGCAGCGCAAAGCCGCTGAACTGCGCAGCTTCCTGACCGAGATCTACAACGAGATCGGCGGTCGTCAGGAAAACCTGGAAGAGTTCACCGACGCCGAGATCCTCGCCCTGGCGCACAACCTGAAGAAAGGCGTGCCTATGGCTACTCCGGTCTTCGACGGTGCCAAGGAAAGCGAGATCAAGGCCATGCTGAAACTGGCAGACATGCCAGAAAGCGGCCAGATGGTGCTGTTCGACGGCCGTACCGGCAACAAGTTCGAGCGTCCTGTGACCGTTGGTTACATGTACATGCTCAAGCTGAACCACTTGGTGGACGACAAGATGCACGCGCGTTCCACTGGTTCGTACAGCCTGGTCACCCAGCAGCCGCTGGGTGGTAAGGCGCAGTTCGGTGGTCAGCGTTTCGGGGAGATGGAGGTGTGGGCGCTGGAAGCATACGGCGCGGCATACACCCTGCAAGAAATGCTCACAGTGAAGTCGGACGACGTGAACGGCCGTACCAAGATGTACAAGAACATCGTGGATGGCGATCACCGTATGGAGCCGGGCATGCCCGAGTCCTTCAACGTGTTGATCAAAGAGATCCGTTCGCTCGGTATCGACATCGATCTGGAAACCGAATAACACGTGACGCGAATGGGAGCGGGGCTGTGACAGCCCGCTTCCTGCTCCGCCAGGAGGAAAGGCCTTGAAAGACCTACTGAATTTGCTGAAAAACCAGGGTCAAGTCGAAGAGTTCGATGCCATTCGCATCGGGCTTGCGTCGCCTGAGATGATCCGTTCGTGGTCGTTCGGTGAAGTTAAGAAGCCGGAAACCATCAACTACCGTACGTTCAAGCCTGAGCGTGACGGCCTGTTCTGCGCCAAGATCTTTGGCCCAGTCAAGGACTACGAGTGCCTGTGCGGCAAGTACAAGCGCCTCAAGCACCGCGGTGTGATCTGCGAGAAGTGCGGCGTTGAAGTCGCCCTGGCCAAGGTTCGTCGTGAGCGCATGGCGCACATCGAACTGGCCTCGCCGGTTGCCCACATCTGGTTCCTGAAGTCGCTGCCGTCCCGTATCGGCCTGCTGATGGACATGACCCTGCGTGATATCGAGCGCGTTCTCTACTTCGAGAGCTACGTCGTTATCGACCCGGGCATGACCACCCTCGAGAAGGGTCAGCTGCTCAACGACGAGCAGTACTTCGAAGCGCTGGAAGAGTTCGGTGACGACTTCGACGCCCGCATGGGTGCCGAGGCTGTCCGTGAGCTGCTGCACGCGATCGACCTGGAGCACGAGATTGGCCGCCTGCGCGAAGAGATTCCGCAGACCAACTCGGAAACCAAGATCAAGAAGCTGTCCAAGCGCCTGAAGCTGATGGAAGCGTTCCTGGGCTCGGGCAACCTGCCTGAGTGGATGGTCCTGACCGTTCTGCCAGTACTGCCGCCGGACCTGCGTCCGCTGGTACCGCTGGACGGTGGTCGCTTCGCGACGTCCGACCTGAACGACCTGTACCGCCGCGTGATCAACCGGAACAACCGTCTCAAGCGTCTGCTTGACCTGTCGGCTCCGGACATCATCGTGCGCAACGAAAAGCGCATGCTGCAGGAAGCGGTCGACGCCCTGCTCGACAACGGCCGTCGCGGTCGCGCCATCACTGGCTCGAACAAGCGTCCGCTGAAGTCGCTGGCTGACATGATCAAAGGTAAGCAAGGTCGTTTCCGTCAGAACTTGCTCGGTAAGCGCGTGGACTACTCCGGTCGTTCGGTAATTACCGTAGGCCCGACCCTGCGTCTGCACCAGTGCGGTCTGCCGAAGAAGATGGCCCTCGAGCTGTTCAAGCCGTTCATTTTCGGCAAGCTGGAAATGCGTGGTCTGGCGACCACCATCAAGGCTGCCAAGAAGATGGTCGAGCGCGAGCTGCCAGAGGTCTGGGACGTGCTCGCCGAGGTGATCCGCGAACACCCCGTACTGCTCAACCGTGCACCGACCCTTCACCGTCTGGGCATCCAGGCGTTTGAACCGGTACTGATCGAAGGTAAGGCTATCCAGCTGCACCCGCTGGTCTGTGCTGCGTACAACGCCGACTTCGACGGTGACCAGATGGCCGTTCACGTGCCGCTGACGCTGGAAGCCCAGCTCGAAGCGCGCGCGCTGATGATGTCGACCAACAACATCCTGTCGCCAGCCAACGGTGAGCCAATCATCGTTCCGTCGCAGGACGTTGTACTGGGTCTGTACTACATGACCCGTGAAGCCATCAACGCCAAGGGCGAAGGTCGCGTATTCGCCGACCTGCAGGAAGTCGACCGGGTATTCCGCGCCGGCGAAGCTGCCCTGCACGCCAAGATCAAGGTTCGTATCAACGAAACCGTGAACGACCGTGATGGCGGCAGCGTCAAGAACACCCGTATCGTCGACACCACCGTCGGCCGTGCGCTGCTGTTCCAGGTTGTACCGCCAGGTCTGTCGTACGACGTGGTCAACCAGCCGATGAAGAAGAAGGCGATCTCCAAGCTGATCAACCAGTGCTACCGCGTGGTTGGTTTGAAAGAGACCGTGATCTTCGCTGACCAGCTGATGTACACCGGTTTTGCCTACTCGACCATTTCCGGCGTTTCGATCGGTGTTAACGACTTCGTTATCCCGGATGAAAAAGCCCGCATCATCAATGCTGCTACCGATGAAGTGAAGGAAATCGAGAGCCAGTACGCCTCCGGCCTGGTAACCCAGGGCGAGAAGTACAACAAAGTCATCGACTTGTGGTCCAAGGCGAACGACGAAGTGTCCAAGGCGATGATGGCCAACCTCTCGAAAGAGAAGGTCATCGACCGCAATGGCGACGAAGTCGACCAAGAGTCCTTCAACTCGATGTACATGATGGCTGACTCCGGTGCCCGGGGTTCGGCAGCTCAGATTCGTCAGTTGGCCGGTATGCGTGGCCTGATGGCCAAGCCGGACGGCTCGATCATCGAGACGCCGATCACCGCGAACTTCCGTGAAGGCCTGAGCGTTCTGCAGTACTTCATCTCGACGCACGGTGCTCGTAAGGGTCTTGCGGATACCGCACTGAAGACTGCGAACTCGGGTTACCTGACCCGTCGTCTGGTCGACGTGGCGCAAGATCTGGTAGTTACCGAGATCGATTGCGGCACGGATCACGGCCTGCTGATGACTCCGCACATCGAAGGCGGTGACGTGGTCGAGCCGCTGGGTGAACGTGTACTGGGTCGAGTGATCGCCCGTGACGTGTTCAAGCCTGGCACCGAAGACGTCATCGTTCCGGCCGGTACCCTGGTCGACGAGAAGTGGGTCGAGTTCATCGAGCTGAACAGCATCGACGAAGTTATCGTGCGTTCGCCGATCAGCTGCGAAACTCGCTTCGGCATCTGCGCCAAGTGCTACGGTCGTGACCTGGCTCGCGGTCACCAGGTGAACATCGGTGAAGCGGTCGGCGTTATCGCTGCCCAGTCCATCGGTGAGCCGGGTACCCAGCTGACCATGCGTACGTTCCACATCGGTGGTGCTGCAAGCCGGACCTCGGCTGCCGACAGCGTCCAGGTGAAGAACGGCGGTATGGTTCGTCTGCACAACCTGAAGCAGGTAGAGCGTGCTGACGGCAACCTGGTTGCTGTATCGCGTTCCGGCGAACTGGCCATTGCCGACGAATTCGGTCGTGAGCGTGAGCGCTACAAGCTGCCTTACGGTGCGGTGATTTCGGTCAAGGAAGGTGACAAGGTCGAAGCGGGCGCAATCGTCGCCAAGTGGGACCCGCACACCCACCCGATCGTTACCGAGCTGAAAGGTACCGTGACCTTCGTGGGCATGGAAGAAAACATCACCATCAAGCGTCAGACTGACGAGTTGACGGGCCTGACCAACATTGAAGTCCTGGACGCCAAGGATCGCCCTGCCGCTGGCAAGGAAATCCGTCCGGCCATCAAGATGGTCGACGCCAATGGCAAGGATCTGATGCTGCCAGGTACCGACGTACCTGCTCAGTACTTCCTGCCAGCCAACGCCTTGGTCGGTGTGGCTGACGGTGCCCAGATCGGTGTCGGTGACGTTATCGCGCGGATCCCGCAAGAAACGTCCAAGACCCGTGACATCACCGGTGGTCTGCCACGGGTTGCCGACTTGTTCGAAGCCCGTCGTCCGAAAGAAGCCTCGATCCTGGCGGAAGTCAGCGGTACCATCGCGTTCGGTAAAGAGACCAAGGGCAAGCGCCGTCTGGTCATTACTCCGACCGACGGTACTGATCCGTACGAAGAGCTGATTCCGAAGTGGCGTCACCTGAACGTCTTCGAAGGCGAACAGGTAAACCGCGGCGAAGTCATCTCCGACGGCCCGAGCGATCCGCACGATATCCTGCGTCTGCTGGGTGTCAGCGCGCTGGCCAAGTACATCGTCAACGAGATCCAGGACGTTTACCGCCTGCAAGGCGTTAAGATCAACGACAAGCACATCGAGACCATCCTGCGTCAGATGCTGCGTAAAGTTGAGATTGCCGAGTCGGGCGACTCCAGCTTCATCAAGGGCGACCAGATGGAACTGACCCACGTACTGGTCGAGAACGAGCGTCTCGCCGGCGAGGACAAGTTCATCTCCAAGTTCACCCGTGTGCTGCTGGGTATCACCAAGGCCTCGCTGTCCACCGAATCGTTCATCTCGGCGGCTTCCTTCCAGGAAACCACCCGTGTACTGACCGAAGCGGCGGTAACCGGCAAGCGCGATTACCTGCGCGGCCTGAAAGAGAACGTGGTCGTGGGTCGTCTGATCCCGGCCGGTACTGGTCTGGCTTACCACAGCGAGCGCAAGCGTCGCCGTGAAGCCGACAAGCCGCTGCGCGTGAGTGCCAGTGAGGTGGAAGCCGCACTGACCGAAGCGCTGAATTCCAGCGGCAACTAAGTACAGGACGGGGCCCCGGCCCCTCTCCGTGGTGCTCGGTGACAGGCAATGTTACCGATCACCGGGCGGGGAGGGCCGGGGCCTTGTCTTGACTGGGTGCAAGAACCTCTTTAGAATTTTGTACCCTTAAATTTGGTGAGGCTCCGTCTCGTCAATTTTTGGCTTTCTTGCAAGACAATAGCGTCGCAAGACAATCAGTGGAGCTAGTAGATGGCAACTATCAACCAGCTGGTACGTCAGCCGCGTAAGCGTACCGTCGAGAAATCCGACGTACCTGCGCTGCAGAACTGCCCGCAACGTCGTGGCGTGTGCACCCGTGTGTACACCACCACGCCGAAAAAACCTAACTCGGCACTGCGTAAAGTCTGCCGTGTGCGCCTGACCAACGGTTTCGAGGTTTCCTCGTACATCGGCGGTGAAGGCCACAACCTGCAAGAGCACAGCGTCGTCCTGATTCGTGGCGGCCGTGTAAAAGACTTGCCAGGTGTTCGTTACCACACCGTTCGCGGCTCTCTGGATACCTCCGGCGTCAAAGGCCGTAACCAGGGTCGTTCGAAGTACGGTACCAAGCGTCCGAAGTAATCGGCCGTTTGCACACAATCATTTTTTTCAGTCGATAAGAGTAAGGTCGGGCGTTGGTCGAAGACCGAAGTCCCGGGCTAACCTGAAGACCGTTTGAGGGCTTATCATGCCAAGACGTCGTGTAGCAGCAAAACGTGAGATTCTGGACGATCCAAAATACGGCTCCCAGATCCTCGCCAAGTTCATGAACCACGTGATGGAAAGCGGCAAGAAGGCCGTTGCCGAGCGTATCGTTTACGGTGCGCTGGACAAGGTCAAAGAACGCAAGAACAGCGATCCCCTGGAAATCTTCGAGAAAGCTCTCGACGCCATCGCTCCGCTGGTCGAAGTCAAGTCCCGCCGTGTCGGCGGTGCCACTTACCAGGTCCCGGTCGAAGTTCGCCCATCCCGTCGTAACGCGCTGGCAATGCGCTGGCTTGTAGACTACGCCCGCAAGCGCGGCGAGAAGTCCATGGCCCTGCGTTTGGCTGGTGAGCTGCTGGATGCTGCTGAAGGCAAAGGTGCTGCAGTCAAGAAGCGTGAAGACGTGCACCGTATGGCTGAAGCCAACAAAGCATTCTCGCACTACCGCTTCTAATTCAAGCATCAATCATTTTGCGAGGGCTTTATGGCTCGTACTACAGCAATCAACCGCTACCGTAACATTGGTATTTGCGCGCACGTTGACGCGGGCAAGACTACCACTACCGAGCGGATCCTGTTCTACACAGGCCTGAGCCACAAGATGGGCGAGGTGCATGACGGCGCCGCGACCACCGACTGGATGGTGCAGGAGCAGGAGCGGGGTATTACCATTACCTCCGCTGCCGTTACCACCTTCTGGAAAGGTTCTACCGGTCAGTACGACAACTACCGCGTAAACGTCATCGATACCCCCGGCCACGTTGACTTCACCATTGAAGTAGAGCGTTCGCTGCGTGTACTCGACGGCGCGGTCGTTGTGTTCTGCGGTACCTCCGGCGTTGAGCCGCAGTCCGAAACCGTATGGCGTCAAGCCAACAAGTACGGCGTTCCACGTGTTGTTTACGTGAACAAGATGGACCGTGCCGGTGCTGACTTCCTGCGCGTTGTTGGCCAGATCAAGAACCGCCTGGGTCACACCCCGGTTCCGATCCAGCTGGCCATCGGTTCGGAAGACAACTTCCAGGGTCAGATCGATCTGATCAAGATGAAGGCTGTCTACTGGAACGACGACGACAAGGGTACTTCGCCGCGCGAGGAAGAAATTCCTGCCGACATGCTTGAGCTGGCTCAAGAGTGGCGCTCCAACATGGTTGAAGCGGCTGCCGAGTCCAGCGAAGAGCTGATGAACAAGTACCTGGAAGGCGAAGAGCTGACCATCGACGAAATCAAAGCCGGTCTGCGCGCGCGCACCCTGGCCAGCGAAATCGTCCCGGCTGTCTGCGGTTCGTCGTTCAAGAACAAGGGTGTTCCCCTGGTTCTCGACGCCGTGATCGACTTCCTGCCTGCTCCTACCGAAATCCCGGCAATCAAGGGTATCCACCCTGATCTGATCGAGAAGCCGAAGGACGAGCTGGTTGCTGAAGACTTCGTCGAGCGTCACGCTTCCGACGACGAGCCGTTCTCGGCTCTGGCCTTCAAGATCGCCACCGACCCGTTCGTTGGTACTCTGACTTTCGTGCGCGTCTACTCGGGCTTCCTGAGCTCGGGCGACTCCGTGATCAACTCGGTCAAGGGCAAGAAAGAGCGCGTTGGTCGTATGGTCCAGATGCACGCCAACCAGCGTGAAGAGATCAAAGAAGTACGCGCGGGCGACATCGCTGCTCTGATCGGCATGAAGGACGTCACCACCGGTGACACCCTGTGCAGCGCCGACAAGCCGGTCATCCTCGAGCGTATGGACTTCCCGGAGCCTGTGATCTCGGTTGCTGTTGAGCCGAAGACCAAGCAGGACCAGGAAAAGATGGGTATCGCACTGGGCAAACTGGCTCAGGAAGACCCGTCGTTCCGCGTCAAGACCGATGAAGAAACCGGTCAGACCATCATCTCCGGTATGGGTGAGCTGCACCTGGACATCCTCGTTGACCGCATGAAGCGCGAGTTCAACGTCGAAGCCAACATCGGCAAGCCGCAGGTTTCGTACCGCGAGAAGATCACCAAGTCCAACGTCGAGATCGAAGGCAAGTTCGTTCGTCAGTCGGGTGGTCGTGGTCAGTTCGGTCACTGCTGGATCCGTTTCTCGGAGCCGGACGTGGACGACAAAGGCAACATCACCGAAGGTCTGGTGTTCACCAACGAAGTCGTTGGTGGCGTGATTCCTAAGGAATTCATCGCCCCGATCCAGAAGGGTATCGAAGAGCAGATGAAGAACGGCGTCGTTGCCGGCTATCCTCTGATCGGCCTCAAGGCCACGGTATTCGACGGTTCGTACCATGACGTCGACTCCAACGAAATGGCGTTCAAGATCGCTGCTTCGATGGCAACCAAGCAACTGGCCCAGAAGGGCGGTGGCGTGGTTCTCGAGCCGATCATGAAGGTCGAAGTTGTAACCCCAGAAGACTACATGGGTGACGTGATGGGTGACCTGAACCGTCGTCGTGGTCTGATCCAGGGTATGGATGATTCGGTCTCCGGCAAGGTTGTCCGTGCTGAAGTGCCGCTCGGGGAAATGTTCGGTTATGCGACCGACGTTCGTTCCATGTCTCAGGGTCGCGCGAGCTACTCCATGGAATTCTCCAAATACGCCGAAGCTCCGTCGAACATCGTCGAAGCTCTCGTTAAAAAACAAGGCTGATTCAGCCCCTTTAGGCTAGGAGTTCACTGTCGTGGCTAAAGAAAAATTTGATCGTTCCCTCCCGCACGTCAACGTTGGCACCATCGGTCACGTTGACCACGGTAAAACCACTCTGACCGCAGCTCTGACTCGCGTCTGCTCCGAAGTTTTCGGTTCCGCAGTCGTTGACTTCGACAAGATCGACAGCGCCCCGGAAGAGAAAGCTCGCGGTATCACCATCAACACCGCACACGTCGAGTACAACTCGCAGATCCGTCACTACGCTCACGTCGACTGCCCAGGTCACGCTGACTACGTGAAGAACATGATCACCGGCGCTGCCCAGATGGACGGCGCGATCCTGGTTTGCTCGGCCGCCGATGGTCCGATGCCACAAACCCGTGAGCACATCCTGCTGTCCCGTCAGGTTGGCGTTCCGTACATCGTGGTCTTCCTGAACAAGGCTGACCTGGTAGACGACGCTGAGCTGCTGGAACTGGTCGAGATGGAAGTTCGTGACCTGCTGTCCACCTACGACTTCCCAGGCGACGACACTCCGATCATCATCGGTTCCGCTCGTATGGCTCTGGAAGGCAAAGACGACAACGAGATGGGCACCACTGCCGTCAAGAAACTGGTCGAAACTCTGGACAGCTACATCCCAGAGCCAGTGCGTCTGATCGACAAGCCGTTCCTGATGCCGATCGAAGACGTGTTCTCGATCTCGGGTCGTGGCACCGTGGTTACCGGCCGTATCGAGCGTGGCATCGTCCGCGTTCAAGACGCCCTGGAAATCGTTGGTCTGCGTGACACCACCAACACCACCTGCACCGGTGTTGAGATGTTCCGCAAGCTGCTGGACGAAGGTCGTGCTGGCGAGAACTGCGGCGTGCTGCTGCGCGGCACCAAGCGTGACGACGTTGAGCGTGGCCAGGTTCTGGTCAAGCCAGGTTCGGTCAAGCCGCACACCAAGTTCGAAGCTGAAGTGTACGTGCTGAGCAAAGAAGAAGGCGGTCGTCACACTCCGTTCTTCAAAGGCTACCGTCCACAGTTCTACTTCCGTACCACCGACGTGACTGGCAACTGCGAGCTGCCAGAAGGCGTTGAAATGGTCATGCCAGGCGACAACATCAAAATGGTTGTCACCCTGATCAAGACCATCGCTATGGAAGACGGCCTGCGTTTCGCCATCCGTGAAGGCGGTCGTACCGTCGGCGCCGGCGTCGTAGCCAAAATCATCGAGTAATCACTCGATCGGTTGAAAAAACCCCCGCTCAGCGGGGGTTTTTTTTATTGGGTTGACACTAAATTGAGGCGTCTATAGAATCACGCCTCCTTTTAGCGGGCGTAGTGCGTCCGTTGGGAACAGCCTGGAGTCTGAAATCCAATGCAAAATCAGCAAATCCGAATCAGGTTGAAGGCTTTCGACCATCGCCTGATCGACCAATCCACCCAGGAAATCGTGGAAACCGCGAAACGTACTGGGGCACAAGTGCGTGGTCCAATTCCACTGCCTACCCGCAAAGAGCGGTTCACCGTTCTGGTCTCCCCGCACGTCAACAAAGACGCGCGTGACCAGTACGAGATCCGTACTCATAAGCGCGTTCTGGACATCGTCCAGCCAACGGATAAAACCGTTGATGCGCTGATGAAGCTCGATCTCGCGGCAGGCGTGGAAGTGCAGATCAGCCTCGGCTAAGACTTCGGTCTTAACCGTGTAACGCTCTGAAATGGGCGGCCATAGCGGGTGAAAGCCCCGTACACTCATGAGGTTTACAACATGACTATTGGTGTAGTCGGTCGTAAATGCGGTATGACCCGTATTTTCACCGAAGAAGGTGTCTCCATTCCGGTCACGGTCGTTGAGATCGAGCCGAATCGCGTCACCCAGTTCAAAACCGAAGAAACTGATGGCTACCGTGCAGTGCAAATCACTGTAGGCGAGCGTCGTGCTTCGCGTGTGACTGCTGCTCAAGCTGGTCACTTCGCTAAAGCCAACGTTGCCGCTGGTCGCGGTGTCTGGGAGTTCCGTCTTGAAGAAGGCGATTTCCAGGCTGGCGATCTGATCAAAGCTGAACTCTTCACTGCAGGCCAGCTGGTAGACGTCACCGGTCAGTCGAAAGGTAAAGGCTTCGCCGGTACCATCAAGCGCTGGAATTTCCGTGGCCAAGATAACACCCACGGTAACTCCGTATCGCACCGTGTTCCGGGTTCCATCGGCCAGTGCCAGACTCCTGGTCGTGTGTTCAAGGGCAAGAAAATGTCCGGTCACATGGGCGCCGAGCGCGTTACTGTGCAGTCCCTGGAAGTAGTTCGCGTCGACGCTGAACGCAACCTGCTGCTGATCAAGGGTGCCGTTCCTGGCGCTACTGGCGGCGACGTGGTTGTACGTCCAGCTGTCAAGGCTCGCGGTTAAGGGGAAACTGACATGCAACTTAATGTAAATGACGCTCAGGCGATCGAAGTTTCCGAACTGACTTTCGGTGGCGAATTCAACGAGACGCTGGTACACCAAGCAGTCGTGGCCTACATGGCCGGCGGCCGTCAGGGCACCAAGCAGCAGAAAACCCGTTCCGACGTATCCGGTGGCGGTAAGCGCCCATGGCGTCAGAAGGGCACTGGTCGCGCTCGTGCCGGTACCATCCGTAGCCCAATCTGGCGCGGCGGTGGCACCACCTTCGCAGCACGTCCTCAGGACCACTCGCAGAAGCTCAACAAGAAGATGTACCGCGCAGCAATGCGTTCCATCCTCGCTGAGCTGGTGCGTACCGACCGTCTGGTCGTTGTCCAGGACTTCGCTGTTGAAGCACCGAAGACCAAAGATCTGCTGAACAAGCTGAATGGCATGGGCCTGACTGACGTCCTGATCGTATCGGACGCCGTTGATCAGAACCTGTACCTGGCTGCTCGCAACCTGCCGCACGTCGACGTTCGTGACGTACAAGGTTCCGATCCGGTCAGTCTGATCGCCTATGACAAAGTGTTGATCACTGTGTCGGCCGTGAAGAAATTCGAGGAGCTGCTGGGATGAACCAGGAACGCGTATTTAAAGTCCTCCTTGGCCCGCATGTTTCCGAGAAGGCTACCGTTCTGGCTGAGAAAAAAGGCCAGTTCGTATTCAAGGTTGCTACTGACGCAACCAAGCTGGAAATCAAGAAAGCTGTCGAAGGCCTGTTCAACGTAAAAGTTGAAAACGTGTCGACCGTTAACGTTCTGGGTAAAACCAAGCGTACCGCACGTGGTCTGGGCAAGCGTAATGACTGGAAGAAGGCGATCGTCTCCCTTCAGCCAGGCCAAGATCTCGATTTCAGCAGCAGTGCTGAGTAAGGAAGGGGTGCATCATGGCAATCGTTAAATGCAAACCGACTTCCCCTGGCCGCCGTTTCGTGGTCAAGGTGGTCAACAAGGAGCTGCACAAAGGCGCTCCTCACGCACCGCTGCTCGAGAAGAAATCGAAGTCTGGTGGTCGTAACAACAATGGCCGTATTACCACTCGTCACATCGGTGGTGGTCATAAGCAGCATTACCGTCTGGTCGACTTCCGTCGCAACGACAAAGATGGCATTCCAGCCACTGTCGAGCGTATCGAATACGATCCAAACCGTACTGCTCACATCGCCCTGCTGTGCTATGCAGACGGTGAGCGTCGCTACATCATCGCCCCTAAAGGCGTGAGTGCAGGCGACCAGCTGATCGCAGGCGCACTGGCCCCAATCAAGGCCGGTAACTCCCTGCAGCTGCGCAACATTCCAGTAGGTAGCACCATTCACGGCGTCGAACTGAAGCCGGGTAAAGGTGCACAGATCGCTCGTTCCGCTGGTGCTTCGGCTCAGCTGATCGCTCGCGAAGGTGTCTACGTGACCCTGCGTCTGCGCTCTGGTGAAATGCGTAAAGTCCTGGCTGAGTGCCGTGCGACCCTGGGCGAAGTCTCGAACTCCGAGCACAGCCTGCGTTCGCTGGGTAAAGCTGGTGCCAAACGCTGGCGTGGCGTTCGCCCAACCGTTCGTGGTGTTGCCATGAACCCGGTTGACCACCCGCATGGTGGTGGTGAAGGTCGTACCTCCGGTGGTCGTCATCCGGTATCGCCATGGGGCTTCCCAACCAAGGGTGCGAAGACTCGTGGTAATAAGCGTACCGACAAAATGATCGTCCGTCGTCGCAAGTAAATAGAGGGATACGACAGTGCCACGTTCTCTGAAAAAAGGTCCTTTTATCGATCTTCACCTACTGAAGAAGATCGAAGTGGCGACGGAGAAGAACGATCGCAAGCCAGTGAAAACCTGGTCGCGCCGTTCGATGATCCTGCCACAAATGGTCGGTCTGACCATCGCCGTACATAACGGTCGTCAACATGTCCCAGTTCTCGTGAACGAAGACATGGTCGGCCACAAACTGGGCGAGTTCGCCGGTACCCGCACTTATCGCGGGCACGTGGCTGACAAGAAAGCCAAGCGTTAAGGGGTTAGGAAATGGAAGTAGCCGCTAAGTTGTCGGGCGCTCGAATCTCCGCCCAGAAAGCCCGCTTGGTCGCCGACCAGATCCGCGGGAAGAAGGTGGGCGAAGCGCTCAACCTGTTGGCCTTCAGCAGCAAAAAAGCCGCTGAAATCATGAAGAAAGTCCTCGAGTCGGCCGTTGCCAACGCCGAACACAACGAAGGCGCAGACGTTGATGACCTTAAGGTCTCCACCGTTTTCGTCAACGAAGGGCGTTCGCTGAAGCGCATCATGCCGCGTGCCAAAGGCCGCGCTGATCGCATCGTCAAGCGGTCTTGCCATATCACTGTCAAGGTTGCGGACAAGTAACGGAGTCGATCAGATGGGTCAGAAAGTACATCCCACTGGCATTCGCCTGGGAATCGTCAAGGAGCACACGTCCGTCTGGTATGCAGACGGCGCTACTTACGCAGATTACCTGTTGAAGGATCTGAAAACACGTGAGTACCTCCAAGACAAACTAAAAAGCGCGTCCGTAAGCCGTATCGATATCCATCGTCCGGCCCAAACTGCACGCATCACCATCCACACCGCTCGTCCAGGTATCGTTATCGGGAAGAAAGGTGAGGACGTTGAGAAGCTGCGTCAGGACCTGACCAAGCAGATGGGTGTGCCTGTGCACATCAACATCGAAGAGATCCGCAAGCCGGAACTCGACGCCATGCTGGTTGCGCAAAGCGTAGCTCAGCAGCTGGAGCGCCGCGTAATGTTCCGTCGTGCTATGAAGCGCGCCGTGCAGAACGCCATGCGTATTGGTGCCAAGGGCATCAAGATCCAGGTGAGCGGTCGTCTCGGCGGTGCTGAGATTGCTCGTACCGAGTGGTATCGCGAAGGTCGTGTGCCTCTGCACACCCTGCGTGCCGATATCGACTACAACACCTACGAAGCTCACACCACTTACGGTGTGATCGGTGTGAAGGTTTGGATCTTCAAAGGCGAAGTTATTGGTGGTCGCCAAGAAGAACTGAAACCACAAGCACCAGCGCCTCGTAAAAAAGCTGCTAAGTAAGGGGTACGCCAAATGTTGCAACCTAAGCGTACAAAATTCCGCAAGCAGATGACTGGCCACAACCGTGGTCTGGCACTGCGCGGTAGCAAGGTCAGCTTCGGCGAATTCGCCCTGAAAGCTGTCGCCCGCGGTCGCCTCACCGCTCGCCAGATCGAGTCGGCACGTCGTGCTCTGACTCGTCACGTTAAGCGTGGCGGCAAGATCTGGATCCGTGTGTTCCCGGACAAGCCGGTTACCAAGAAGCCTCTTGAAGTGCGGATGGGTAAAGGTAAGGGTTCCGTGGAATACTGGGTTGCCCAGATCCAGCCAGGCAAAGTCCTGTACGAGATCGAGGGTGTTTCTGAAGAGCTGGCGCGCGAAGCTTTCGCCCTGGCTGCTGCAAAGCTGCCACTCGCCACCTCCTTTGTTAAGCGGACGGTGATGTGATGAAAGCGAATGAACTTCGTGAAAAATCGGCACAGCAGCTGAACGAGCAACTGCTCGGCCTGCTGCGCGACCAGTTCAATCTGCGTATGCAGAAAGCAACTGGCCAGTTGGGGCAGTCGCACCTGCTCTCGCAAGTTAAGCGTGACATCGCTCGCGTGAAAACTGTGCTCAACCAGCAGGCAGGTAAGTGATCATGGCTGAAGCTGAAAAAACCGTCCGTACGCTGACTGGCCGTGTCGTCAGCGACAAAATGGACAAGACCATCACCGTTCTGATCGAGCGTCGCGTAAAGCACCCGATCTACGGTAAATACGTTAAGCGTTCGACTAAGCTGCACGCGCACGACGAAGCCAACCAGTGCAAGATCGGCGACAAGGTTTCCATTCGCGAAACCCGTCCGCTGGCCAAGACCAAGTCCTGGGCACTGGTTGAAGTCCTCGAACGCGCTGTTGAAGTCTAAGGGCTAGGGGTCGGAGAAATTTTATGATTCAGACTCAATCCATGCTCGATGTGGCCGATAACAGCGGCGCTCGTCGCGTCATGTGCATCAAGGTCCTCGGCGGTTCCCATCGTCGTTACGCCGGCATCGGTGACATCATCAAAGTAACCGTCAAGGAAGCAATTCCGCGCGGTAAGGTCAAAAAAGGCCAAGTGATGACCGCCGTAGTCGTCCGTACCCGTCATGGTGTACGTCGCGCTGACGGTTCCATCATTCGTTTCGACGGTAACGCTGCTGTTCTGCTGAACAACAAGCAAGAGCCGATCGGCACTCGCATCTTCGGGCCAGTGACCCGTGAACTTCGCAACGAGAAGTTCATGAAGATCGTCTCGCTCGCCCCTGAAGTGCTCTAAGGAGATCCGACATGCAAAAGATTCGTCGTGACGACGAGATCATCGTGATCGCCGGCAAAGACAAAGGTAAGCGCGGTAAGGTGCTGAAGGTTCTCGCTGACGACCGTCTGGTCATCGGTGGTGTGAACCTGGTCAAGCGTCATACCAAGCCTAACCCGATGGCGGGCGTACAGGGCGGTATCGTCGAGAAAGAAGCGCCTCTGCACGCTTCCAACGTTGCCATTTTCAATGGTGAAACCAACAAGGCTGACCGCGTTGGCTTCAAGGTTGAAGACGGCAAGAAAATTCGTGTCTTCAAGTCGACCCAGAAAGCGGTTGATGCTTGAACACTGCTAGGTAGAAGACAATGGCACGACTCAAAGAGATTTACCGGAACGAAATCGCTCCCAAGCTTAAGGAAGAACTTAAGCTCGCGAACGTGATGGAAGTTCCTCGCGTAACCAAGATCACCCTGAACATGGGCCTGGGCGAAGCGGTCGGTGACAAGAAAGTCATCGAGCACGCAGTTGCCGACCTGGAAAAGATCACCGGCCAAAAAGCCGTTGTGACGTTCGCTCGCAAGTCGATTGCGGGTTTCAAGGTTCGTGAAGGTTGGCCGATCGGCGTTAAAGTTACCCTGCGCCGTGACCGTATGTACGAATTCCTGGACCGCCTGCTGGCGATCTCCCTGCCTCGGGTTCGCGACTTCCGCGGCCTGAATGCCAAGTCCTTCGATGGTCGTGGCAACTACAGCATGGGCGTGAAAGAGCAGATCATCTTCCCGGAAATCGACTACGACAAGATCGATGCTCTGCGCGGTCTGGACATTACCCTGACCACCACTGCTCGTTCGGATGACGAAGGCCGCGCTCTGCTGCGTGCATTCAAATTCCCGTTCCGCAACTGATTGGAGTAGGAAAATGGCCAAGAAGAGCATGAAAAACCGCGAGCTGAAGCGTCAGCTCACGGTAGCCAAGTTCGCCAAAAAGCGTGCTGAGCTGAAAGCGACCATCGTCAACCTGAACGCTTCGCCTGAAGAGCGTTTCGCCGCCGTCGTCGCACTGCAAAAGCAGCCGCGTGACGCCAGCGCCGCTCGTCTGCGCAACCGTTGCCGCCTGACCGGCCGTCCTCACGGTGTATACCGTAAGTTCGGTCTGGGCCGTAACAAGCTGCGTGAAGCTGCAATGCGCGGTGACGTACCAGGTCTGGTCAAGGCCAGCTGGTAAGCCCCGCGGGTGTGATCCTGGCGGAAGGGGAGCAATCTTCCGACCGCCGGTGACCTCGCTACGAAACAAGCCCCTATATGGGGCTTGTTTCGTTTCTGCCTTGTGTCTAGAATGACCGGCTCACCTGAGCCTGGGTTTTTTACCCGGGTCGAGCAGGTGGTTGTGATAGCCGCAAGGCTAATAATTCTTGTATCAGGAGCATCTAGCCCATGAGTATGCAGGACCCGTTAGCGGACATGCTAACTCGCATCCGTAATGCCCAGATGGCTGAAAAGTCCGTCGTAAGCATGCCATCTTCGACTCTGAAGGTAGCGGTTGCCAAAGTTCTGAAGGACGAAGGTTACATCGCTGGCTACCAGGTTAGCAGCGAAGTGAAGCCCTCCCTGTCGATCGAGCTGAAGTACTTCGAAGGCCGTCCGGTCATCGAAGAGCTGAAGCGCGCCAGCCGACCAGGCCTGCGTCAGTACAAGGCCGTTACAGATCTGCCGAAAGTTCGTGGCGGTCTGGGCGTGTCTATCGTCTCCACCAACAAAGGTGTGATGACGGATCGTGCTGCACGTGCTGCCGGTGTTGGTGGCGAAGTTCTGTGCACAGTGTTCTAAGGGGGGATAAGCATGTCTCGCGTCGCTAAGAACCCCGTTAAGCTGCCGTCCGGTGTCGAAGTCAAATTCGCCGGCCAACAGCTTTCGGTGAAGGGTGCCAAGGGCACTCTCGAACTGAACGTTCACTCGTCTGTTGAAGTTACCGAAGAGTCTGGTGAGCTGCGTTTCGTCGCTCGCAATGGTGACCAGCAAGCTCGCGCCATGGCCGGTACTACCCGCGCTCTGGTGAACAACATGGTCCAAGGCGTAAGCCAAGGCTTCGAGCGTAAGCTCCAGCTGGTCGGTGTTGGTTACAAGGCTCAGGCAAAGGGCACCGTCCTGAACCTGGCTCTGGGCTTCTCTCACCCAGTGGACTACGAACTTCCAGCCGGCATCACCGCTGAAACGCCTAGCCAGACCGATATCCTGATCAAGGGCATCGACAAGCAGCTGGTAGGTCAGGTGGCCGCTGAAATCCGCGACTTCCGTCCACCAGAGCCTTACAAAGGTAAAGGTGTGCGCTACGCGGACGAAGTCGTCCGTCGTAAAGAAGCCAAGAAGAAGTAGGGCCTAGCAAATGACCGACAAAAAAGTTACTCGACTGCGTCGCGCTCGCAAAGCACGCCTGAAAATGCACGAGCTCGAAGCCGTGCGTCTGTGCGTGTTCCGCTCCTCGCAGCACATTTATGCCCAGGTCATCTCGGCCGACGGCAGCAAGGTTTTGGCAAGCGCCTCGACCTTGGACAAAGAACTGCGTGATGGCGCCACCGGCAACATCGACGCGGCCACTAAGGTTGGCAAGCTGGTAGCTGAGCGTGCGAAAGCCGCCGGTGTATCTCAAGTTGCCTTTGACCGTTCCGGCTTCAAGTACCATGGCCGCGTCAAAGCGCTGGCTGATGCTGCTCGTGAAGGCGGGCTGGAGTTCTAAGTTATGGCAAATAACGATCAAAAGCGCGACGAAGGCTACATCGAGAAGCTGGTTCAAGTTAACCGCGTAGCCAAAACCGTCAAAGGCGGCCGTATCTTCACCTTCACCGCGTTGACCGTGGTTGGTGATGGTAAGGGCCGTGTAGGCTTCGGCCGTGGCAAATCGCGCGAAGTACCTGCCGCGATCCAGAAAGCCATGGAAGCTGCCCGTCGCAACATGATTCAGGTTGACCTGAAGGGCACCACCCTGCAGTACGCCACCAAGGCCGCCCACGGCGCCTCGAAGGTTTACATGCAGCCTGCCTCGGAAGGTACCGGTATCATCGCTGGCGGCGCAATGCGTGCTGTCCTGGAAGTTGCTGGTGTCCAGAACGTTCTGGCCAAGTGCTACGGTTCGACCAACCCAGTGAACGTGGTTTACGCCACCTTCAAGGGTCTGAAGGCCATGCAATCTCCTGAATCCATTGCTGCCAAGCGCGGCAAGAGCGTCGAGGAGATCTTCTGATCATGGCTACCGTTAAAGTCACGCTGATCAAGAGCACCGCCGGCCGTCTGCCTAACCACAAACTGTGTGTTAAAGGCCTGGGTCTGCGTCGCATCGGTCACACCGTAGAAGTCCTGGATACTCCCGAGAATCGCGGGATGATCAACAAGGCTTACTACATGCTGCGCGTCGAGGGTTAATCGATGAAACTCAATGATCTGAGTCCTGCGCCGGGTTCCCGTCGCGAGAAGCATCGTCCGGGCCGTGGTATCGGTAGCGGTTTGGGTAAGACTGGTGGCCGCGGCCACAAAGGTCAGACCTCCCGTTCCGGTGGCACCATCGCTCCGGGCTTCGAAGGCGGTCAACAGCCGCTGCACCGTCGTCTGCCGAAATTCGGCTTCGTTTCCCTGAAGGCCATGGACCGCGCAGAAGTGCGTCTGTCCGAGCTGGCTAAAGTGGAAGGCGACGTTGTCACCGTGCAATCCTTGAAGGATGCCAACGTGATCAACCAGAACGTACAGCGTGTGAAAATCATGCTGTCTGGCGAAGTCACTCGCGCAGTCACCATCAAGGGTATCGCAGCCACCAAAGGTGCGCGTGCGGCTATCGAAGCAGCTGGCGGCAAATTCGAGGAATAAATGGCTAAGCAAGGTGCTCTCTCTTCGCTCGGTAAGGGCGGGATGTCGGAACTCTGGGCTCGTCTGCGCTTTCTGTTCATGGCGATCATCGTCTATCGGATAGGTGCACATATCCCGGTGCCCGGTATCAACCCGGACCGTCTGGCGGATCTGTTTCGGCAGAATGAGGGGACCATTCTTAGCTTGTTCAACATGTTTTCCGGTGGCGCGCTGGAGCGCATGAGCATTTTTGCACTGGGGATCATGCCGTACATTTCGGCATCGATCATCATGCAGCTCATGACCGCTGTCAGCCCGCAGCTGGAGCAGTTGAAGAAGGAAGGTGAAGCTGGCCGTCGCAAGATCAGCCAGTACACCCGCTACCTCACTGTAATCCTGGCTTTGGTTCAAGCGATTGGCATGTCCATTGGCTTGGCCAACCAGGGCGTGGCGTTCTCTGCAAGTCTTGGCTTCCATGTGGTTGCCGTCTCCACCTTCGTGGCAGGCGCAATGTTCATGATGTGGCTGGGCGAGCAGATTACCGAGCGCGGTGTGGGCAACGGTATCTCGATGTTGATCTTCGCGGGTATCGTTGCCGGTCTTCCGAGAGCAATCGGGCAGTCTTTCGAGTCTGCGCGCACAGGCGATATCAACATCTTCGCCCTGGTCGCTATCGGTTTGCTGGCAGTAGCGATTATCGGTTTCGTGGTGTTCATTGAGCGTGGTCAGCGGCGTATCGCCGTTCACTATGCCAAGCGTCAGCAGGGCCGCAAGGTCTTCGCTGCGCAGACCAGCCACTTGCCGCTCAAGGTGAACATGGCAGGGGTAATCCCGGCTATTTTCGCCAGCAGCATTCTGCTGTTCCCGGCTTCGCTGGGTGCCTGGTTCGGTCAGTCCGAGGGTATGGGCTGGTTGCAGGACATCTCGCAGTCGATCGCTCCTGGTCAGCCGTTGAACATTTTGCTGTTTAGTGCAGGGATCATTTTCTTCTGCTTCTTCTACACAGCGCTGATGTTCAACCCGAAAGACGTAGCGGAAAACCTGAAGAAGTCCGGTGCCTTTATTCCGGGTATCCGTCCTGGTGAGCAGTCGGCGCGCTACATTGATGGCGTTCTGACCCGTCTGACCATGTTCGGTGCTCTTTACATGATGGCCGTATGCCTTCTGCCCCAGTTCCTGGTGGTGGCAGCAAACGTGCCGTTCTACCTTGGCGGGACCTCGTTGCTGATCGTGGTAGTGGTTGTGATGGACTTCATGTCCCAAGTACAATCGCACCTCGTTTCACACCAGTACGAATCCCTGATGAAGAAAGCCAACCTGAAAGGCTATGGCGGCAGCAGCTTGCTGCGCTGACAGGCCCCTAAGGTTCGAGGAGTTGGTGATGAAAGTTCGTGCATCGGTGAAAAAGCTGTGCCGCAACTGCAAGATTATTCGCCGCGAAGGCGTCGTGCGAGTGATCTGCAGCGCGGAACCGCGTCACAAACAGCGCCAAGGCTGAGTGTGATCCGCGCTACAAGCCCGGCAGCTAGTGCGCTGCTGGGTTGATTAATTGTTTCTACAGCGATATTATCTCGCGCCCTATTTCTTGGCTTCCGGGGCGTAGGTAGCTGTCAATTGGAGTCCCACTGAATGGCCCGTATTGCAGGCGTCAACATTCCAGATAACAAGCATACTGTTATCTCGCTGACCTACATCTATGGTGTCGGTCGCACAACTGCACAGAAGATCTGTGCAGACACTGGGGTCAACCCAGCCGCAAAGATCAAGGATCTGAGCGACGAGCAAATCGAAACCCTGCGTAGCGAAGTTGCGAAGTTCACCACTGAAGGTGACCTGCGTCGTGACATCAACATGAAGATCAAACGCTTGATGGACCTGGGCTGCTACCGCGGTCTGCGCCATCGTAAAGGTCTGCCGGTTCGCGGTCAGCGCACCAAGACCAATGCACGCACCCGTAAGGGCCCGCGTAAGCCGATCCGCAAGTAATCGCCCAGGAATATAGACATGGCAAAACCTGCTGCTCGTCCTCGTAAGAAAGTCAAAAAGACAGTGGTTGATGGCATCGCCCACATCCATGCGTCTTTCAACAACACCATCGTGACCATCACCGACCGTCAGGGCAATGCTTTGTCCTGGGCGACCTCCGGTGGTTCGGGTTTCCGTGGTTCGCGCAAATCCACCCCGTTCGCAGCTCAGATCGCTGCAGAGCGTGCTGGTCAAGCTGCGCTGGAATACGGTCTGAAGAACCTCGACGTTAACGTCAAGGGTCCAGGTCCAGGTCGTGAGTCCGCCGTTCGTGCTTTGAACAGCTGCGGCTACAAGATCGCCAGCATCACCGACGTGACGCCAATCCCGCATAACGGGTGCCGTCCGCCGAAGAAGCGTCGCGTGTAATCAGGAGACAGATAAATGGCACGTTACATTGGTCCAAAATGCAAACTGTCTCGTCGTGAAGGCACCGATCTGTTCCTGAAGAGCGGCGTTCGCGCTCTGGAATCGAAGTGCAACATCGAAGCAGCCCCAGGTATCCACGGCCAGCGCCGTGGCCGTCAGTCCGACTACGGTACCCAGCTGCGCGAGAAACAAAAAGTCCGTCGTATCTACGGTGTACTGGAGCGTCAGTTCCGCGGTTACTACCAAGCTGCAGCCTCGAAAAAAGGCGCAACTGGTGAGAACCTGCTGCAACTGCTCGAGTGCCGCCTGGATAACGTCGTCTACCGTATGGGCTTCGGCTCGACTCGTTCCGAGTCGCGTCAGCTGGTTTCGCACAAAGCGATCAGCGTCAACGGTAAGACTGTAAACATTCCATCTTACCAAGTTCGTCCGGGTGACGTGGTCTCGGTTCGTGAGAAGTCGCTGAACCAGCTGCGCATTGTTCAAGCCCTTGAACTGTGCTCTCAGCGTGGCCGCGTTGAGTGGGTAGACGTGGATGCTGCTAAAAAGTCGGGCGTTTTCAAGAACGTTCCTGCTCGCAGCGACCTGTCCGCCGACATCAACGAAAACCTGATTGTCGAGCTCTACTCCAAGTAAGGGCTAGAAAATAGGTGCATCCATGCAGATTTCGGTAAATGAGTTCCTGACGCCCCGCCACATTGATGTGCAGGTCGTCAGTCCGACCCGCGCCAAGATCACGCTCGAGCCTCTCGAGCGTGGTTTCGGCCATACCCTGGGCAACGCGCTGCGCCGCATCCTGTTGTCCTCCATGCCTGGCTGTGCAGTAGTCGAGGCCGAGATCGATGGCGTACTCCATGAGTACTCCGCGATCGAAGGTGTACAGGAAGACGTAATTGAAATCCTGTTGAACCTGAAAGGCCTGGCTATCAAGCTGCACGGTCGTGACGAAGTTACGCTGACCTTGTCGAAAAAGGGTTCGGGGGTGGTTACCGCTGCCGATATTCAGCTGGATCACGATGTCGAGATCGTCAACCCCGATCACGTAATCGCGAACTTGGCGTCCAACGGCGCCTTGAACATGAAGCTCACTGTAGCTCGTGGTCGCGGTTACGAGCCGGCCGACTCTCGTCAGACTGACGAAGATGAAAGCCGCAGCATTGGCCGTCTGCAGCTGGACGCCTCGTTCAGCCCGGTGCGTCGTATCGCCTATGTGGTCGAAAACGCCCGTGTTGAACAGCGTACCAACCTGGACAAGCTGGTCATTGATCTGGAAACCAACGGTACTCTGGATCCTGAAGAGGCTATCCGCCGTGCCGCGACCATCCTGCAACAGCAGCTGGCCGCGTTCGTGGACCTCAAAGGTGACAGTGAGCCGGTAGTGGTCGAGCAGGAAGACGAGATCGATCCGATCCTGCTGCGTCCGGTTGACGACCTGGAACTGACCGTACGGTCGGCCAACTGCCTGAAGGCGGAAAACATCTACTACATCGGCGACCTGATTCAGCGTACCGAAGTAGAGTTGTTGAAAACGCCTAACCTGGGCAAGAAGTCCCTGACTGAAATCAAGGACGTCCTGGCTTCCCGTGGTCTGTCCCTCGGCATGCGCCTCGACAACTGGCCGCCTGCAAGTCTTAAGAAGGACGACAAGGCGACTGCCTGATCGTCGTAATCACCGAACGTAGTGTTTGGTAAGGAATGAATCATGCGTCATCGTAAAAGTGGACGTCACCTGAGCCGTACCAGCTCTCACCGCAAGGCTATGTTCCAGAACATGGCAGTGTCGTTGATCGAGCACGAGCTGATCAAAACTACTCTGCCAAAAGCCAAGGAACTGCGCCGCGTTGCCGAGCCGCTGATCACCCTGGCCAAGGAAGATAGCGTTGCCAACCGTCGTCTGGCTTTCGACCGTACTCGTTCGAAATCCGCTGTTGGTAAGCTCTTCAACGATCTGGGCAAGCGCTACGCCACCCGTCAGGGCGGCTACCTGCGTATCCTCAAGTGCGGTTTCCGCGCTGGCGACAACGCGCCTATGGCGTACGTCGAGCTGGTTGATCGTCCAGTCGGTGGTGCTGTAGAAGCCGCCGAGTAAGACGTCCAGTCTGCTACAGAAAACCGGGCCTAGTGCCCGGTTTTTTGTGCCTGTAGCTATTACGATTTTCTATCGATCTTACTGGTTCAATTAATTAGTTCTGCTTCTGCCTCTCCGGGATACTGTTCAGCAAGCCGATTAGCCGGCACCTGAAGACCGATAAGGAGAGCCCATGAGCACGATTCTCACCACCGCCAGCGGTGCACCCGTAGCCGATAACCAGAACTCACGATCGGCTGGCCCACGTGGCCCCTTGCTGCTCGACGACTTCCACCTGCTGGAAAAACTCGCCCACTTCAACCGCGAGAACATTCCCGAGCGCCGCGTGCACGCCAAAGGCTCTGGCGCCTACGGCACCTTCACCGTGACCCGTGACATCACCGGCTACACCAGCGCCAAGCTGTTCGACACGATCGGCAAACAGACCGAGACTTTCCTGCGTTTCTCCACGGTGGGTGGTGAGCGGGGTTCGGCCGACACCGAGCGCGACCCGCGTGGCTTCGCCCTGAAGTTCTACACCGAAGAAGGCAACTGGGACATCGTCGGCAACAACACGCCGGTGTTCTTCATCCGCGACCCGCTGAAGTTTCCCGACTTTATCCACACCCAGAAGCGCCACCCGCAAAGCAACCTGAAGAACGCCCAGATGATGTGGGACTTCTGGTCGCACTCGCCTGAGGCCCTGCACCAGATCACCATTCTGTTCTCCGACCGGGGCATCCCGGACGGCTACCGTCACATGCACGGCTTCGGCAGCCACACCTACAGCCTGATCAGCGCCACTGGCGAGCGCACCTGGGTCAAATGGCACTTCAAGACCCAGCAGGGCATCAAGAACCTGGCACCGGCCGAGGCTGCGCGCCTGGCGGGCACTGAGCCGGACTACGCCCAGCGTGACCTGTTCGAGGCCATCGAGCGTGGCGACTATCCGCGCTGGACCGTGTGCATCCAGGTGATGAGCGAGCAAGAGGCGGCCAATCGGCAAGAGAACCCGTTTGACGTGACCAAGACCTGGTCGCAGCAGGACTACCCGTTGATCGAAATCGGCGTGCTCGAGCTCAACCGCAACCCGCTCAACTACTTTGCCGAAGTCGAGCAGGCGACCTTCGGGCCGAGCAACATGGTCCCGGGTGTCGGCCTGTCGCCCGACCGCATGCTCCAGGGCCGGGTATTCGCCTACGCCGATGCCCACCGCTACCGCGTCGGCACCAACCACCAGCACCTGCCGGTGAATGCCCCGCGCAGCCCCGTGCACAGCTATCAGCGTGACGGCGCCATGGCCTCGGGTAGCTACGGCAGCGCGCCGAACTACGAGCCGAACAGCTACAGCGATGCGCCGAAGCAGTCGCCACGCCACGCCGAGCCGGCCTTGGCCCTCAGCGGCGCCGCCGATCGCCACGATCACCGCGAAGACAGCGACTACTACAGCCACGCCGGTGCGCTGTTCCGCCTGATGAGCGATGAGCAGCGGGCGCTGTTGATCGGCAACATCGCCGGGACCCTGGCGGGTGTCGGTGAAGACGTGGTGCAGCGTCAGCTGCAGTACTTCTTCCAGGCAGATCCGGCCTATGGCGAAGGCATTGCAAAGGCATTGGGCATCAATCTCGCCTGAGTCGGAATGAGAAGTAGAACCGCCCTCATTTGGGCGGTTTTTCAATGAATATCACTACTGTTTAGCGCTTTTTTTGCAGGTTATTGCGCATTTTTCAGTGACCTTGGATCTTTCCTGGTTCACACTATGTGTCTATAGCGCTTTCACATGGAGAAGCAGGGCGATGCAAGGTCACCCGGACGTAATCGATTACCTCAACACGTTGCTGACGGGCGAACTGGCAGCGCGCGATCAATACTTCATTCACTCGCGGATGTACGAAGACTGGGGCCTGGCCAAACTCTTCGAACGCATCAACCACGAGATGGAAGAAGAGGCGCAGCACGCCGATGCCCTGATGCGTCGTATCCTCATGCTCGAAGGCACGCCGCGCATGCGTCCGGACGATCTCGACGTCGGTACCACGGTGCCAGAGATGATCGCCGCCGACCTGCGCCTGGAATACAAGGTGCGCGCCGCGCTGTGCAAAGGCATCGAGCTGTGCGAGCTGCACAAGGACTACATCAGCCGTGAGATCCTGCGTGCGCAGCTGGCCGACACCGAAGAAGATCACACCTACTGGCTGGAGAAGCAGCAGGGTCTGATCAAGGCCATCGGCCTGCAGAACTACCTGCAATCGCAGATGTAAGTGATCCAGCCCGTTTAGGCCGGTCACAAAAAAGCCCCTGGTAGTTCGCTACCAGGGGCTTTTTCGTGGGCTCAGGCGCGGTCGCGTTCGAGCAGCGGCTTGAGGTAGTGCCCGGTGTACGACTGCTTCATCTCCGACAGCTCTTCAGGCGTACCGAAGGCGATGATCTGGCCACCCTTGGAGCCGCCTTCCGGCCCCAGGTCGACCAGCCAGTCTGCGGTCTTGATCACGTCCAGGTTGTGTTCGATCACCACCACGGTATTGCCGTGGTCACGCAGCCGGTGCAGCACGTCGAGCAGCTGCTGGATGTCGGCGAAGTGCAGGCCGGTGGTCGGCTCATCGAGGATGTACAGGGTCTTGCCGGTGTCACGCTTGGACAGCTCGCGCGACAGCTTGACCCGTTGCGCCTCGCCCCCGGACAAGGTCGTCGCCGACTGCCCGAGCTTGATGTAGGACAGGCCGACATCCACCAGCGTTTGCAGCTTGCGCGCCAGCGCCGGCACCGCGTCGAAGAACGTGCGGGCATCCTCGATGGTCATTTCCAGGACCTCGTGGATGTTCTTGCCCTTGTACTTGATCTCCAGCGTCTCGCGGTTGTAGCGCTTGCTCTTGCACACGTCGCACGGCACGTAGATGTCGGGCAAGAAGTGCATCTCGACCTTGATCAGGCCATCGCCCTGGCACGCCTCGCAGCGCCCGCCCTTGACGTTGAACGAGAAGCGCCCCGGACCGTAGCCGCGGGCCCGCGACTCCGGCACGCCGGCAAACAGCTCGCGCACCGGGGTGAAGATGCCGGTGTAGGTCGCCGGGTTTGAGCGCGGGGTGCGGCCAATCGGGCTCTGGTCGATGTCGACCACCTTGTCCAGGTGCTGCAGGCCATCCATGCTGCTGTGTGCGGCAGCCTCGTGGCTGGTTGCGCCGTTCAGCGCGGTGGCAGCGAGCGGGAACAGGGTGTTGTTGATCAGCGTCGACTTGCCCGAGCCGGACACGCCGGTCACGCAGGTCAGCAGGCCGATCGGGATCTCCAGGTCGACGTTCTGCAGGTTGTTGCCGCGGGCGCCCTTGAGCTTCAGCGAGAGCTTCTTGTTGCGTGGCGTGCGCTTGGCCGGCACGGCGATCTTCTTGCGCCCCGAAAGGTATTTGCCGGTCAGCGAGTCAGGGTGGTCCATGACCTCCTGCGGGGTGCCCTCGGCGACGATCTGGCCGCCGTGCACCCCAGCCCCAGGGCCGATGTCGACGACGTAGTCAGCCAGGCGAATGGCGTCCTCGTCGTGCTCCACCACGATCACCGTGTTGCCCAGGTCGCGCAGGTGGTTGAGGGTGCCCAGCAGACGGTCGTTGTCGCGCTGGTGCAGGCCGATCGACGGCTCGTCGAGGATGTACATCACGCCGACCAGGCCGGCGCCGATCTGGCTGGCCAGGCGGATGCGCTGCGCTTCGCCACCGGACAAGGTGTCGGCACTGCGGTCCAGGGTCAGGTAATCCAGGCCGACGTTGACCAAAAACTGCAGGCGCTCGCAGATCTCCTTGAGGATCTTCGCCGCGATTTCGCCGCGCCGACCGCTCAGGGTCAGGTCGCTGAAGTAGGCGCTGGCATCGCCGATCGGCAGGTTGGTAACCGCCGGCAGGGTCTTCTCGCCGACCCACACGTGGCGTGCTTCACGGCGCAGACGGGTGCCGCGGCAGTCGGGGCAGGGCTGGGTGCCAAGGAACTTGGCCAGCTCTTCGCGCACGGTCGCCGACTCGGTCTCGCGGTAGCGCCGCTCCAGGTTCGGCACGATGCCTTCGAAGGGGTGCGAGCGCTTGACGATGTCGCCACGGTCATTGAGGTACTTGAAGTCGACGTTCTGCTTGCCGCTGCCCTGCAGGATCACCTTCTGGTCGTCGGCCGCCAGCTCGCCGAACGGCACTTCCAGGCTGAAGCCGTAGTGCGCGGCCAATGAGCCGAGCATCTGGAAGTAATACACGTTGCGCCGGTCCCAGCCGCGAATCGCACCCTCGGCGAGGGTCAGCTCGGTGTTGACCAGGCGCTTGGTGTCGAAGTACTGCTTGACCCCCAGGCCGTCGCAGGTCGGGCAGGCGCCGGCGGGGTTGTTGAAGGAGAACAGCTTGGGTTCCAGCTCGCTGATCGCATGGCCGCAGATCGGGCAGGCGAAGCGCGCCGAGAAGATCATCTCTTCGCCCGGCTCATCGTCCATCGGCGCCACCAGGGCAATGCCGTCGGCCAGCTTCAGCGCGGTCTCGAACGACTCGGCCAGACGCTGCTGGAGGTCGCTGCGGACCTTGAAGCGGTCGACCACCACATCGATGCTGTGCTTCTTTTGCTTGTCGAGCTTGGGCAGCTCGTCGAGCTCGTACAGCTTGCCGTTGATCCGGGCGCGGACGAAGCCCTGCGCGCGCAGCTCGTCGAACACCGCCAGGTGCTCGCCCTTGCGCTCGCGGATCACCGGCGCCAGCAGCATCAGCTTGCTGCCCTCGGGTTGCTCGAGCACCAGGTCGACCATCTGGCTGACGGTCTGCGCCTCGAGCGGGATATCGTGGTCCGGGCAGCGTGGCGTGCCCACACGGGCATACAGCAAACGCAGGTAGTCGTAGATCTCGGTGATGGTACCGACCGTCGAACGGGGGTTGTGCGAGGTCGACTTCTGCTCGATGGAGATGGCCGGGGAGAGGCCCTCGATGGTATCGACGTCGGGTTTTTCCATCATCGACAGGAACTGCCGGGCGTAGGCCGAAAGCGACTCGACGTAGCGGCGCTGGCCTTCGGCATAGAGGGTATCGAACGCCAGCGACGACTTGCCGGAACCGGACAGGCCGGTGATCACGATCAGCTTGTCCCGGGGCAGGGTCAGGTCGATGTTCTTCAGGTTGTGGGTACGTGCCCCACGAATCAGGATCTTGTCCACTGCGGCCTCGCTTGGCGGGCATAAACAGAGAAGTATACGGCGCGCTGCCATTACGCGGCAAAGCGTCGCGTATATGCCGTCAAGGCGTCGGACTGATAGAATCGCCGCCGGTTCACACGAGGTTATGCCATGCACGACACCCACAACGAGCGCATGAGTGGTAGCGAGACCCGCGCCGCAAGTGGCCTGGCGCTGGTCTTTGCCTTTCGTATGCTGGGCATGTTCATGGTCCTGCCGGTGCTCGCCACCTACGGCATGGACCTGGCCGGTGCCACGCCTGCGCTGATTGGCCTGGCCATTGGTGCCTATGGCTTGACCCAGGCGTGCTTGCAGATCCCGTTCGGGATGGTTTCCGACCGCATCGGCCGGCGCCCGGTCATCTACCTGGGGCTGGTGATTTTCGCCCTGGGCAGTGTCCTGGCGGCACAGGCCGACTCCATCTGGGGGGTGATCGCCGGGCGAATTCTGCAAGGCGCGGGGGCGATTTCCGCTGCGGTCATGGCGCTGCTGTCCGACCTGACCCGCGAGCAACACCGGACCAAGGCCATGGCCATGATCGGCATGAGCATCGGCCTGTCGTTCGCGGTGGCGATGGTGGTGGGCCCGCTTCTCACCAGTGCCTTTGGCTTGTCAGGATTATTCCTCGCCACCGCAGGACTTGCCCTGGTGGGTATCCTGCTGATCGCCTTCGTCGTGCCCAACAGTCACAGTACCTTGCAACATCGTGAGTCGGGTGTGGCGCGCCAGGCAATCGGCCCGACCCTGCGCCATCCGGACCTTCTGCGCCTGGATGTGGGCATTTTCATCCTCCACGCCATCCTCATGGCCAGCTTCGTCGCGCTGCCCCTGGCCCTCGTCGAACGCGGTGGCCTGCCTAAGGAAGAGCACTGGTGGGTGTACCTGACCGCGCTGTTCGTCTCATTTTTTGCAATGGTCCCGTTTATCATCTACGGGGAAAAGAAGCGCAGGATGAAGCGCGTGCTGGCCGGGGCGGTCGGTGTGTTGCTGCTGGTGGAGGTGTTCTTCTGGCAGTGGGCTGACAACTTGCGCGGACTGGTGATTGGCACCGTGGTATTCTTTACTGCATTCAACCTGCTGGAGGCATCGCTGCCTTCGCTGGTGAGCAAAGTGTCGCCTGCTGGTGGCAAGGGAACGGCGATGGGGGTGTATTCCACCAGTCAGTTCCTGGGGGCTGCTCTGGGAGGAATCCTGGGTGGCTGGCTGTTCCAGCACGGTGGCCTGAACACGGTGTTCCTCGGTTGCGCGGCGCTGTGTGCCGTATGGTTGTTCGTTGCACTGCGCATGAACGAGCCGCCCTATGTGACCAGTCTGCGCATGCCACTGACGCCTGAGGCGGTCCGGGAAGCCGGGTTGACCGAACGCCTGATGGCTGTGCCTGGTGTGACCGACGCCGTGGTGGTGGCTGAAGAAGCCGCTGTCTATATCAAACTTGATACGAAAATTTTGGACCGTACGACCCTCGAGCGCCTGGTGAACCCGGCCTCTTCGGCGTGCGAAGCCTAGGAGAACGTTATGGCCCGTGGGGTTAACAAAGTCATTCTGGTCGGTACCTGTGGTCAGGATCCCGAGGTCCGCTACCTGCCCAACGGTAACGCCGTGACCAACCTGAGCCTGGCCACCAGCGAGCAGTGGACCGACAAGCAGTCCGGTCAGAAGGTCGAGCGCACCGAATGGCACCGTGTATCGATGTTCGGCAAGGTTGCCGAAATCGCTGGCGAATACCTGCGCAAGGGTTCCCAGGTCTACATCGAGGGCAAGCTGCAGACCCGCGAGTGGGAAAAAGACGGTATCAAGCGCTACACCACTGAAATCATCGTCGACATGCAAGGCACCATGCAGCTGCTTGGCGGCCGTCCGCAGAACCAGCAGGGCGGTGGCGATCAGTACAACCAGGGTGGTGGTAACAACTACAACCAGGGTGGCGGCCAGCCGCAACAGTACAACCAGCAACAGCAGCAAGCGCCGCGTCAGCAAGCCCCGCGCCCGCAGCAGGCTCCGCAGCGCCCGGCGCCGCAGCAGCCCGCTCCGCAGCCAGCCGCTGACTTCGACAGCTTCGATGACGATATCCCATTCTGATTGAAGCGCCAGGGCGCCTGGGCGGCAACGCCACAGGCACTGGTCGAGATAAAAAAGCCCCGTCAACCATAAGGTGACGGGGCTTTTTTTGTCTGTGCGATGGCGCTTCAGGGCGAGCCTATGCGCGCTCTCCACACAGGTCCAGGGCAAACCAGTGTTCGGCCGCCTGCACATCCAGCCCGGCGCCCAGCAATCCGAACAATTTGCCCAGCGCCGCCTCACGGGTCATGCCGCCGCCACTGACCAGCCCGGTGTCACGCAGCCGGCTGCCGGCGGCGTAGGTGTCGAACACCACCGAGCCCACCGGGCACTGGCTGATCGCGACGATCACCACACCGCCCTGGCGGGCATCGTGCAGTGCATCGAGCAGCGCCTGATCATCGGACGGGCCCGTGCCGCTGCCATAACATTCCAGCACCAGCCCCTGCACACCGCTGTCGAGCAGCCCGCGCAGGTGTTCGGCCTGCAGGCCGGGGAACACCGGCAACACCGCCAGCTTCACCGGCTGGCGTGGCTGGCGGTAGTCCAGCACCGACGGGATCGCCGCCGCCCGCTCACCGTCACGATGGCGCGGCAGCGCGGCAAAGGCGTCGAACGCCTCGCTGCGCAGCTTCGAGGCACGGCAGCCATGCAGCAGCTGGTCGTGGAAG
The DNA here is from genome assembly GCF_900536025.1 of Pseudomonas reidholzensis. Lineage (GTDB taxonomy): Bacteria > Pseudomonadota > Gammaproteobacteria > Pseudomonadales > Pseudomonadaceae > Aquipseudomonas > Aquipseudomonas reidholzensis. The sequence goes on along the minus strand of NZ_UNOZ01000003.1, from coordinate 219,154 downwards.
AACAGCTGCACGCCGTCCTCCAGGCCGCATTCGAACAGGCGCAGCGCACCGACCAGGTTGTCCCAGGCATCGCTGTCTGGCGCACCCGCTGGCAGCATCGAGCCGGTCAGCAGCACCGGTACCGGCAGGCCGAGCAGCAGGAACGACAACGCTGCGGCACTGTAGGCCAGGGTGTCGGTGCCATGCAGCACCAGCACGCCGTCATGCCCGCCGTGTTCCACGGCTTCGACGATGGCGTCACGCATCGCCAGCCAGTTGGCTTGCTGCATGTTGGCGCTGTCCAGCAGCGGGTTCATTTCACACAGCGCCCACTGGACCTGCGGCGCATCGCTGCGCGCGGCCAGGTGCTCGCGCATGCGCACCTCGAAACCGCCCGCCGGGGCCAGGCCCTCGGGGGTTTCGAGCATGCCGATGGTGCCACCGGTATAGAGGACGAGAAGATTCTTGACTGCACGCATGGAGCATTCCGTAGCGATGAGCGGAGAAGGATGCAGCCGCCCACGAACGGGGCGGCTGGCAGGGGAGGATATCAGCGCTGGGTCTGCGCCTGGCCGACGGCGTTGTCAGCGGTTGTTTCAGCCTGGGCAGGGACAGGCCAGGCGGCGCGGTCCAGATCCAGGTCAGGGAACTTGCTCGAGTCGAACACCGGCTGCTTGATGCCGGCCTTGCGCTGGGCATCGTAGTCGCGCATTACCCGCAGGCCGATGTTGAACAGCATGGCCAGGGCGATCAGGTTGACGAACGCCAGGCAGGTCATGGTGATGTCGGCAAAGGCGAACACGGTCGACAGGTCTTGCGCCGAGCCCCACACGATCAGCGCCAGGACCAGGCCGCGGTAGCCCATCAGGACCGCACGGTTGCGGCTGAGGAACTGCAGGCTGGTTTCGCCCAGGTAGTAGTTGTAGAGGATGCAGGTGAACACGAACAGCGACAGTGCGACGCTGACGAACAGGCGGCCCCAGTCACCGACCACGGCGGCCAGCGAGTTCTGCGTGAGGACGATGCCGTCACCTTCGAAGCCTGGGGTGTAGAAGCCCGACAGCAGAATCAGCAGCGCGGTGCAGGTGCAGATCACGAAGGTGTCGAGGAACACGCTGAACGCCTGGACCACGCCTTGCGCGCCCGGGTGTTTGACCGCCGCCACGGCCGCGACGTTGGGCGCACTGCCCAGGCCCGCTTCGTTGGCGAACACGCCACGTTTGACGCCCATCACGATGGCGCTGCCGAGCAGGCCGCCGAATGCGGGGTCAAGGCCGAAGGCGCTTTTGAAGATGGTCTCGAGCATGGCCGGGACGTGTTCGATCTGGCTGCCGATCACGTACAGGGTGACACCGATGTAGGCCAGGGTCTTGACCGGTACCAGCAGGTCGGACACCGAGGCGATGCGCTTGATGCCGCCGAGGAAGACGATCGCCAGCAACACGGCCAGGGCAATACCGGTCTGCTGCGGGGCGAAGCCGAAGGCGTTCTGCAGCGAGTGGGTCACGGTGTACGACTGCAGGCCGTTGAAGGCGAAGCCGTAGGTCACCAGCAGCAGCAGCGAGAACACCACCGCCATGCGCTTGAGCTTCAGGCCATGCAGGATGTAGTACGCCGGGCCGCCGCGGTACAGGCCGTCGCCGTCGGCGCGCTTGTAGACCTGGGCCAGGGTGCATTCGAAGAAGCTGCTGGACATGCCCACCAGCGCGGTGACCCACATCCAGAACACGGCGCCTGGGCCGCCGAGGGTGACGGCGATGCCGACACCGGCGATGTTACCCGCGCCGACGCGGCCGGCGAGGCTCAGCATCAGGGCCTGGAACGAGCTCAGTTGGCCGGCCTGGCCACGCAGGGACTCCTTGAACACACCGAACATGTGGCCGAAGTGGCGGAACTGGACGAACCGGGAGCGTATGGTGAAGTAGCTGCCCAGACCGACGATAAGGACGATGAGCAGTTTCCCCGAAAGGAAATCGTTGAGTACTTCGAGCATTGGAAATGACCTCGATTCTTATTCTTCGCGTGGAATGACCAGCGGGCGGCTACGACGCACCGCTTTTCGTTGGGCGCATGGTTGGCCATGACAAGAGTCGTTACAATTTCGCGGATTGCTCTCACTTGATGCGACCTGATGCTATGATTGCGCCACTCGCATCAGCTGGACCTCTGACATGAGCGATCACTTCGCTATCAACCTGAAACTGGCCTGCAGCCACTACCGCTCTATCTCCGAGGTTTGCCGACAGCTGTCGATCAACCGCGCGCAGTTCAACAAGTATTTGAGCGGGCAGAGCCGTCCGACGGCTTACAACCTCAAGCGCATCGGCGATTTCTTCGGGGTCGAGGATTACGAGCTGAATCTGCCGCCCGAGCAGTTCGCCCGGCTGATCGGCGCGCGTATTCCGTCCGAGCAGACGGGGCAGGCCAACGACCCGATCAGCGAGCTGTTCAAGCCGCTGCACGCGCAGGCCGGCAACCTGTCGCGCTACTGCGGCTATTACTTCGAGTACTCCAACTGCATGTCGGTACCGGGCTCGATCCTGGTCTCGCTGGTGCACCTGCGTGAAGAGCGCGGCAGCTTCCTGTTCGAGCGCCAGGAGCGCCAGGAACGCAGCAGCGCCACCGACCTGCACGCCGAAGTGCGCTGCCGCTACCTGGGGGCGGCGTTCCAGTTGCAGGACCGGATGTTTCTCATCGACTACGAGTCGCTGACCCTCAACGAGATGAGCCAGACCATCCTCATCCCCAGCTTCAAGAGCCGCATTACCCGCCTCAACGGTCTCAAGACCGGGGTGTCCAGCGGCGACCGGCGCAACCCGGCCTGCACCCGCGTGGTCTGGGAGTTTCTCGGCGAAGAGATCAACCGGATCAATGCCTACCGTCAGGTAAAACTGTACCGCCCGGAGGATCCGCGTATCGATGACGACGTGCGCGAGCGCCTGAGCGTCGGCCCGCTGAGCAATGGCCTGTTCGAGATCGAATGACCGCGCTCAGTCGAGCATGAACGCCGCCACCACCTCGGCGACCTGGTCCGCCACCTGTGGCGCATCGCGCAAGTGCGCGGCGATGCCGTGGTCGCAGTCGGTCAGCAGCAGGCACTGCACATCGGGCGCAGGCACCGAGCGCAGCAAGGCATGCGTGACCTCTTCGGGGATCGGGCTGTAACGCGGGATGCCGGCCATCAAGCGGGTGCCTGCCGAGGTGCCCGGGCCTTGGCCGAAAGTACGTGAATTAAGCCCATCGTACTCGCCGATCACCAACAGCACCTTGCCCTGGAACTGGCGCAGGAAGGCATAGCTGTCACATTCCAGAAAGCCGAAGGGCTGGCTGATCGCTGCCGTGAACGCCGGGCCGAAGGGCGCCTGGTGCGCGGCGTCGGGGTAGACCGCCGGGCAGATCAGCACCAGCTTGCGCACGTCTGGCAACTGCGCCGCCATCTTCAGCGCGATCGCCGCCCCGAGGCTGTGGCCGATCAAGGTCTGGCAGTGCTCGGCGATAGTCCGCTGAAAGCGCAGGGCTTCATTCAGGTTGGTGGACAGCGAAGGCGCCACGGCTCCTGGCTCGCTGGCCAGGCTGTGGCCAGACAGGTTGCCGGTCAACGAGCTGATACCGTGCTGCTGCAAGCGGTAGAGCAGCGGATTGAGCCGGGTGAAATCCGACCGTGCGCCGCCCACCACAAACGCCACCGGCGCCCGAGGGTTATCCGCCAGCAGCAGGCGCGCCTGCTGCCGGTAGCTGTCGAAAGACGCCTCGATCAACCGCTCCGCGCCTGGCGCTGGCTCGTCGTACTGCCAGCGCGCACGCTGTATCGCACCTGCCTCCAGGTCCATCCCTGTCTCCTCGGAAAACCATTGATGCGCCATGCAGCGCCACCTGCAGACTAGCAGTGGCCTGCGGCAACAGGGAGGCGCGAGCGCCAGCTCATTCTGTAGGGTGCGCAGGACGTTTCCTGGCCCATCGAAGGGCAATGCATTTACCGTGTAATCACCCTGCAACGGGGTCATCCCCCCGCCGTGTTGGACTTCCCTAGCCGGAAACCGCAAAATGCTTTTTTCCTTTCATCGATCTGAGCGGACCTTTTGACCCTATGCGTATGCGCCTGATGCTGTTGGGTGGTGGCAATGCCCTCGGGCAAGCGCTGATTCGTCTCGGGGCCGAGGAGGACATCGGATTCCTGGCGCCGCGCCCCCCGGAGAACGGTTGGGACCCAGCCAGCCTGACCCTGCTGCTGGACGAACATCGCCCCCATGTGGTGATCAACCTGGCCTACTACTTCGACTGGTTCCAGGCCGAGTCGGTCAGCGAACAGCGGCTTGCCCAGCAGGAGCGGGCGGTAGAGCGCCTGGCCGAGCTGTGCCAGCACCACGAAATGATCCTCGTGCAGCCGTCCAGCTACCGGGTGTTCGATGGCTCGCGGGCCACCGCCTACAGCGAAAAGGACGAGCCGGTGCCGCTGGGCACCCGCGGCCAGGCGCTGTGGCGGATCGAGCAGAGCGTGCGGGCGACCTGCCCACAGCACGTGCTGCTGCGCTTCGGCTGGGTGCTGGACGAGAGCATCGACGGCGCGCTGGGGCGCTTCCTGACCCGTGCCGAACAACCCCAGGAGCTGTTGCTGGCCGACGATCGCCGGGGCAACCCGACGCCGGTCGACGATGCCGCGCGGGTGATCCTTTCGGTGATCAAGCAGCTCGACTGCGACGCGCCGCTGTGGGGCACCTACCACTACGCCGGCAACGAGGCGACCACGCCGCTGGCGCTCGGCCAGGCGATCCTCGGCGAGGCCCAACAGTGGCACAAGCTGGCGGTGCAGGCACCGACCGCGCAGGCCCACGCCGCCCGCCCGGACGCCAGCGAAGAGCCGCAGAACGCGGTCCTGGCCTGCAGGAAGATCCTTCACACCTTTGGTATCAAGCCACGCGCCTGGCGCTCGGGCTTGGGGCCCCTACTGGACCGTTTCTACCGACATGGCTGATGCCCCCATCCTGATCACCGGCGGCGCCGGCTTTATCGGCTCCCACCTGTGCGATGCGTTGCTGGATAAAGGCTACGCGGTGCGCATCCTCGACGACCTGTCGACCGGCAAGCGCGACAACCTGCAACTGCAGCACCCGGCCCTCGAGCTGATCGAAGGCGACGTCGCCGATGCCGCCCTGGTCGCCCGCGCAGCAGCCGGTTGCCACGCCGTCGTGCACCTGGCCGCGGTGGCGTCGGTGCAGGCCTCGGTGGACGACCCGGTGAAAACCCACCAGAGCAACTTCATCGGCACGCTGAATGTCTGTGAGGCGATGCGCGTCAACGGCGTGCGACGTGTGCTGTTCGCCTCGAGCGCGGCGGTGTATGGCAATAATGGCGAAGGCCAGTCGATTGCCGAAGACACGCCCAAGGCGCCGCTGACCCCGTATGCCGTGGACAAGCTGGCCAGCGAGCAGTACCTGGACTTCTACCGCCGCCAGCATGGCCTGGAGCCGGTGGTGTTCCGCTTCTTCAACATCTTCGGGCCGCGCCAGGACCCGTCCTCGCCGTACTCGGGGGTGATCAGCATCTTCAGCGAGCGCGCCACCCAAGGCTTGCCGATCAAGGTATTTGGCGATGGCGAGCAGACCCGCGATTTTCTCTATGTCGGTGACCTGGTCCAGGTGATGGTGCAGGCACTGGAGCAGGAGACGGTCGAGGAGGGCGCGGTGAATATCGGCCTGAACCAGGCGACTTCGTTGAATCAGTTGCTGGCGGCGTTGCAGCAGGTGGTCGGCAGCTTGCCTGAGGTGAGCTATGGCGAGGCGCGGTCGGGGGATATCCGGCACTCGCGGGCGGATAACCAGCGATTGCTGGCGCGCTTCGACTTCCCGCAGCCGACCTCGATGGTCGAAGGCCTGGCCCGACTGCTGGGCAAGGCCTGAGCGACTGGCGCCGTTCACTTCAGAACCTGGGGGCGCGGTGCGCCCCTTTCGCGACACAAGGCCGCTCCCACAGGGACGGTGCCGCTTTCGAGGCGTGCGCCGTTCCTGTGGGAGCGGCCTTGCCGGTGCGCCGGACCGGTCGGAAAGGGCTGCAAAGCAGCCCCAGGATCTCGCATACCTGCGAATCAGCCCGCGACACTACACAAACCGTGCTCAGGTGTGCCGCACCACCCGCCGATGGCAATCCTCAGGCCCCACCACCCGACCATCCCTGGCCCGCACCTGCAAGACCTCGATCGGCTGGCCCTGGGCATTGTCCAGCAGTTGCGAGCGCGCCTCGCCGCCCTCGAACAAAAACCGCTCCCCCCACTGCCGCAGGCCGATGACGATCGGAAACACCGCGCGACCCTGCTCTGTCAGCACGTACTCCTTGTAGGCACTGCCATCGGAAGCCGGTTGCAGCGCCAACAGTCCACCCTCCACCAGTAGCTTCAGGCGCGAGGCGAGGATGTTCTTGGCCAGCCCGAGGTTCTTCTGAAATTCGCTGAACCGCCGTAGCCCATCGAAGGCATCGCGCAGGATCATCAGCGCCCAGCGATCGCCGATCACCTCCAGGGCGCGCGCCACCGGGCATTGGTTGTTTCTGTCATCAAGCATGCTGCAGGCCTTCTCGCGGGTTCTGGTTGCAGATTAAAACCAGGTTTGCTAGAAAGCCAGTATGTGGTTTCAATTTGAAACCAGATTGCCAAGGACCGCCTAATGTCATCCCGCCCCTCTGCAGCCCTGTGCGATATCCAGCTGACGCGTGCACTGACGTTGTTGCTCGCCATGACCTGCGCCTTGGCCGTGGCCTCGGTGTATTTCGCCCAGCCGCTGCTCGAATCGATGGCCCGCAGCCTGGCCGTGCCGACCGCGCAGGTTGGGCTGGTAGTGGGGGCGACCCAGGCCGGCTATGCGCTGGGCCTGTTGCTGGTAGTACCGCTGGGGGATCTGTTCGACCGCAAGCGGCTGATCCTGTGTCAGTTGCTGCTCTCGACGCTGGCGCTGCTGGCGGTCGGGGTCGCCTGGAAATGGGCGGTACTGCTGGTCGCCATGGGCGTGGTCGGGCTGATGGCGGTCGTGGTCCAGGTGGTGGTGGCGCATGCCGCGACCTTGGCGACACCGGCCGAACAGGGGCGGGCGGTGGGCACCGTCACCAGCGGTGTAGTGCTGGGTATCCTGCTGGCGCGGTTGGTGGCCGGCGGCGTGGCTGACCTGGCGGGATGGCGGAGTGTGTATATCGGCGCGGCGGGGCTGTCGCTGGTGATGGCATGTTTGCTTTGGCGCGCGATGCCCAGTGCCCGGCCGGTCGGAGGTGCCGACAGCTATGTCGCGCTGCTACGTTCGCTGTTCGGCCTGTACCGACGGGATCGCCTGTTGCGCCAGCGGGGTGTGTTCGCCTTGTTGATCTTTGCCGCGTTCAGCGTGTTGTGGAGTGCCATGGTGCTGCCGCTGAGCGCCGCACCGTTGGCCTTGAGCCAGGGGCAGATCGGCCTGTTCGGCCTGGCCGGGATCGCCGGTGCGCTGGCAGCGTCGCGGGCCGGGCGGCTGGCCGACCAGGGCCATGGGCAACGCACCACAGGGCTGGCGCTGGTGCTGTTGACGCTGTCGTGGATTCCCACCGCATTCGTCGAGCAGTCATTGCTGGCGCTGGTGCTCGGCGTGTTGCTGCTGGACTTCGCGGTACAGGCGGTGCACGTCACCAATCAGACGCTGTTGCTGGCGGGCAGGGGCGAGATGGCCAGCCGTTTGATCGGCGCTTACATGTGCTGCTACTCGGTGGGCAGTGGCCTGGGGGCGGTGGCGGCGAGCTGGGTGTATGCGCGTTGGGGGTGGCCGGCGGTATGCGGGTTGGGGGCGGGGGTCAGTGTGCTGGCCTTGGGGTATTGGCTGTGGTGCTCTTCGCAGGGGGCCCGCGAAGAGCACGCAACGGGTCAGAACTTGTAGCCGAGGCCTACCATGTAGACCCATGGGTCGACCTGGACGTTGACCTTGGTCTGGCTGTAGCCCAGCGCGCTTGGGCCGTCGACGGTGGCCTTGGTGTCGATGTCGACGTACCAGACCGCGGCGTTGACCAGCAGGTTGTCGGTGAGCATGTAGTCCATGCCCAACTGGCCGGCGATGCCGATCGAGTCCTGCAACTTGAGGTTGCTGAAGCCCTGCTGCTTGCGCTCGCTGCTCAGGTCTTCATCGAAGAACAGCGTGTAGTTGATGCCGACACCCACGTACGGCTGGAACTTCGAGGTCGGCGCCATCGGGTAGTACTGCAGCGACAGGGTCGGTGGCAGTTGCTTGATGTCCGCCAGCTTGCCGTCCAGCCCGCCGCCCAGGCCCTTGACGCCCACGGTGTGCTGGAACGGCGTGGCCGCCAGCAGTTCGAGGCCGATGTGGTCGGTGAGCATGTAGGCGAAAGCCAGGCCCAGCTGGGTGTCGCTGTCCAGGGTTGCCTTGGTGCCGGACACCTTGTTGCCGTCGAACTTCAGATCGCTGCTGCTTTCGTTCGGCGCGGTGGTGATGGCGCCCGCGCGGAGGATGAAATCCCCCGCCTGGTGAGCGTGGGCAACAGGCGCTGCGAGCGCCAAGGCAACGAGCGAGGCGCCGAGCAAGGACTTGTTCATGGAAGCTCCGAAAGGACGTTGGTAATCAATGGTCCAATGGTACGGAGGCGTCTAAACCGATTGTTTGACCTAGCTCAAAGAATGGCGACTACAAATCGGGAACAGTTCTCATTTCAGCTCATAAGCGTATATTTTCTCGGCGGACATCTGGTAACCGGCGTCGGCCAGTTCGCTGCTGGAGGCTTTGACCTGCATCCGCCCTTCGATCCAGTAGGGCTGGTAGAGGTCTTCGATGCGCACGCCCATCTCGCTGAAAATATGCACGATCTGGTTCGACGGTGGGGGCGGTACGTGGATGCACGCGCCGTAGTAAGGCACCAGCAGAAACTCGGTGGTGCGGCCTTCCTCGCTGACTTCCAGCGGCACGATATAGCCCGGCAGTTTCACTTGCTGGTTGTCCAGCGCCTTGACCACCGGCGCGTGGGCCGCTTGCTGCTGGGCGGCGGGCGCGGACTCGGCGGCCAGCGCGTCGCCGATCTGCGAGAGGTCGTGCAGCGGCACCAGTTGCGGCGCGATCACCGGGGCGCCCTCAGGGATCAGCGCCGGCCAGTCCAGCTCGCGGGGCTCGGCCGCCCACAGTGGGGTGGCCAGGAACATCAGTATCAGCAGCAGACAACGCATGGACATTCTCACAGGTGGATCGACAGGCCATCGGCCAGCGACTGCCGATAGGCGCGCCACGCCGGCACGCTGCCCATCAGCAGCGCCGCCCCGAGGATGATAGCCAGCAGCGTCCACTCGTGCGCGCTGGGCCAGGCCAGCGGCAAGTACAACCCATAATTGGCCTGCACGTAACCCTGGGCCAAGGCGATGCCGGCATACAGCAGACCCAGCCCGGCGACGATCCCGGCCACGGCCAACGCCAGCGCTTCGAGCACCAGCAGGCCGGCGATGTGCCAAGGCCTGGCGCCGACCGAACGGAGGATCGCCATCTCCCGTCGGCGCTCGTTGAGGCTGGTCAGGATCGCCGTGAGCATGCCGATCAGCCCGGTCAGCACGACAAACAGCGAGACCACGAACAACGCCTGCTCGGCCGTGCCCATCAGGCTCCACAGCTCCTGCAAGGCGACCCCGGGGAGGATCGCCAGCAGCGGTTCGTTACCGAACTCGTTGATCTCCCGCTGCAGGCTGAAGGTGGCGATCTTGTTGTTCAAGCCGAGCATGAAGGCGGTAATCGCCGCCGGCTGCAGGTCCATGCCGCGCGCCTGGTCGGCGCTGATCCGGCCGGCACCGCGGGCGGGCACGCCGTTGTGCCAGTCGATGTGGATGGCCTCCATGCCGCCCAGGCTGATGTGCAGGGTGCGGTCCACCGGGGTGCCGGTGCGCTTGAGTACACCGACCACGGTGAACGGCTTGTCGTCGTGCTTGACCAGGCTGATCGCGGCCACCCCGTGCGCCAGCACCAGCTTGTCGCCGAGTTTGTAATGCAGGGCATCGGCCACTTCGGCGCCGAGTACGACCTCGAACGGGTCGTCGGCAAATTCACGGCCCTGGCTGAGTTCCAGGTGCTGCCGCCGCCCGTACTGGTAATGGCTGAAGTAGTCGCCGGTGGTACCCATCACGCGGTAGCCACGGTGCGAGTCGCCGAGCGAGATGGGGATCGCCCATTTCACCCGTGGGTCCTGGGCGTAGTGCTGGTAGCTGTCCCAACGAATGTTGTTGGTGGCATTGCCGATGCGAAACACCGAGTACAGCAGCAGGTTGACCGAGCCAGAGCGCGCCCCGACGATCAGGTCGGTGCCACTGATGGTACTGGCAAAGCTGGCGCGGGCTTCGGTGCGCACGCGCTCGACGGCCAGCAGCAAGCACACCGACAGGGCAATTGCGAAGGCGGTGAGAAAGGCCGTGAAGCGCCGGTTGGCCAGGCTGGCCAAGGCGAGTCGGAGCAGGTACATCAGGCCTCCCGGGGCGCGGCGGCGCGGTTCAGTTCGGCCAGCGACAGGTGGCGGTCGAACAGCGGCGCCAGGCTTTGGTCATGGCTGACGAACAGCAGGCTGGAACCCGCTGCCCGGCATTCGTCGAACAGCAGGCGGATGAAGGCCTCGCGGGTGTCGGCGTCGAGCGCCGAGGTCGGCTCATCGGCGATCACCAGTTCGGGCTGGCCGATCAATGCGCGGGCGGCGGCGACGCGCTGCTGCTGGCCGATCGACAGGCTGTCGGCGCGGCGTGCAAGCAGCGCCGGGTCGCCGAGGCCCAGGTGCGCGAGCAGCACGGCGGCGGCCTGGTCGACGCTGCCATGGCGTTGGCTGGCGCGCTGGGCACGGCTGCGCGAGAAGCGGCAGGGCAGCTCGACGTTTTCCCGCACCGAGAGAAACGGCAGCAGGTTGAACTGCTGGAAGATATAGCCGGTGTGATCGACCCGAAAGCGGTCCCGCGCACCCTGGCCGAGGTCGCCGAGCGCCTGGCCGAGCAGGCGGATGCTGCCCTGGCTGGCCAGGTTGACCCCGCCCAGCAGGCCGAGCAGGGTGGTCTTGCCACTGCCGCTGGGGCCCTTGAGGAACAGCGCCTCACCCGCCTCCAGGCGGAACCGGGGGATATCCAGCAGCGGCGGTTGGCCGGGCCAGGCGAACATCAGGTCATGCAGGTCGATCAGCGGCGGGTTCATTCAGAAGGCGACCACGGCCTTGGCGGGTGTCGCTTCGACCCCTTGCTGGCCGTTCGGGCCGATCAGTTGCAGGTTGATCTTCTGGGTGGCCGGGAAGGCCTTGAACAACGGGCTCAGGTCGATGCTGGCGAGTTTGTCCGGGGTGGCGCAGGTCAGTTGGTAGTGCGCGTGGATGTCGCTGTGCTGATGCGCGTGCTCATCGCCATCCTTGTCTTCGGCGCCGGGCTCGCTGCCGAACAGCGGGCTTTCCAGGTCCTGCGCTTCCTCGCTGCAACCGGCCGCCTTGGCCAGGCCGAACAGCTGCAAGGGCTGTTCGAGCTGCTTGCGCACGGCGGCGACCTTGGCCTTGTCGGCGTCGCTGCTGGCGGCGTGCTCGAAGCCGACCAGGTTCATCGCCGGGCTGTCCAGCTCCAGTTCCAGGGTCTTGCCGTCGAGCACGGCGTTCAGGCGGGCGACGCCATGCTCGTGGGCACCGAGGCTGCCATGGGCGTGGTCGTGATCATGCTCGTGTTCGTCGTGGGCATGGGCCACGGCCAGCGGAAGCAGGGCGAAGGGCAAGGCGAGGAGCAGGCGGCGCATGAACGACTCCAGGAGCAGGGGATCAATGACTTGGTAATGTTATAACAACTTTTCTTGGCCGCGCCAGCCGCTTGGCGAAGGTTTCATGTCGTGGGAGCATGGTCGTCAATGACGAGCATCGAGGAAGGTATTGTGAGAATACGCGGAACGATCGGCGACTGGCCGGTGGATTTGACCGTCGAGCTGGACCCGGCCGAGTGGGCGCAGTTGGGGCGTCAGGTCGAGCTGCCAGCGGCCGTGCAGGCCGCGCCGGCGGCGACGAGCTCAGCGCCACGCCAGGATGACGGGCAGTGGACGGCGGCGTGCGAGGTGTTGCGCGAGGCGGGGCAGATGAGTGGGCCGGAGTTGCTCGAGCGCCTGGAAGGGCTGGCGGGGAGTACCGCGGCAGGCAAGCGCTTGCTGGTGCGGTTGCGCCACAGCAGCGAGGTGAAGGTGGAAAGCGGGGCGGATGCGCCGCTGTACCACTGGGTCGGCTGAATCAAGCACAGTTGCAGTGCCTGATCCACCGCATTCGCGGGGCAAGCCCACTCCCACAGGATCTGCGACGGGCCGAGATTCCGGGCTTTGCAGAAATCCTGTGGGAGCGGGCTTGCCCCGCGAATGCGTCGGATCAGGCGAGCGAATTCATGGGTCAGTACATCGCGGCAAACAGCTTGCGCCGGTACGCGCCAACCAGCGGATGCTCGTTACCGAGCAGCTCGAACACCTGCAGCAGCGCCTTGTGCGGCAGCCCATTGTCGTAACCACGGTTACGCTGGAACAGCTTCAGCAAGCCCTCCAGCGCCGCGTCGTACTGCTGGCGCGCCAGTTGCTGAATGCACAGCTGATAGGCCGCTTCATCATCCTGCGGGTTCTGCGCCAGGCGGGTCTTCAGCTCGGCCGCTTCCGGCAGGCTGGTGGCCTGGCGGAGGAAGGTCAGCTGCGCCTTGGCGCCGGCCAGTGCCGCCTTGTGCTCATCGGTCTTGACCGCGCCGAGCACCACTTCGGCCTCACCCAGCTCGCCCCGCTCGGCCAGGCAGCGGCCATACAGGATCAGCCCCTCGGCATTGCTGTTGTCCTCGCTCAGCAGCGCCTTGAGCGCGGCTTCGGCATCGGCGAAGCGGCTTTCGGCGAACAGCGCCTTGGCCTGCTCCAGCGGCGAGGCGGTCGGCGGCGCCGGCAGTTGCACATGCGGTTCGAGCATGGCGCGGATCGCCGACTCAGGCTGAGCACCGGCAAAACCGTCGACCGGCTGGCCATCCTTGAACAGCACCACGGTCGGCAGGCTGCGGATGCCGAACTGGGCAACCACCTGCTGCTCGACGTCGCAGTTGATCTTGGCCAGCAGCAGCTCGCCCTGGTAACCCTCGGCGATCTTCTCCAGCAGCGGCATCAGTGCCTTGCACGGCGCGCACCACTCGGCCCAGAAGTCCACCAGTACCGGCTTGTGGAAGGAGTTGTCGATGACCAGTTGCTGGAAGGTGGCGTCGGTGGCATCGAACAGGTAAGGCAGGGCTGTGCTATCGGGGGCTTGGCTCATCGCGACTCTCGCAAATCTCTGGATGGCACCACTATAAAGGCTCGCGGCTGGCGTGGTACAGGCTGACCCGGCGGAATTCGTGCGGCTCGGCCAGGTCTGGCAGAGTCAGCGCCTCAAGCACCCCGAGCGGGCGGTAGAGCGGGTGGCTGAAGTCGCGCACCCGCGAGTCGGCGAGCAGCGCCTGCCGGCCACGGCTGAGAAACTGGTCGAGCAGCGGCAGGTTGGCGCGGTCGTAGAGCACGTCGGCGACCAGGATCAGGTCGAAGCGGTCGGCCTCGGCAAAGAAGTCGCTGCTGTAGCCGAGCTCGACCTCGTTCAGGCTGGCGTTGGCACGGCAGGCGGCCAGCGCCAGGGGGTCGAGGTCGCAGGCCACGACTTCAGCGGCGCCCGCGCGCGCGGCGGCGATCCCGGCGACGCCTGAGCCGGCACCGAAGTCCAGCACCCGCTTGCCGCGTACCCAGTGCGGGTGCTCGGCCAGGTAACGGGCCATGGCCAGGCCGCTGGCCCAGCAGAAGCTCCAATAGGGCGGTTCTTCGAGAATCCGTTGGGTTTCTTCGCGGCTGAAGGCCCGGTCCATGTTCTCGGCATCCACCAGCCACAGCTTGAGGTCGCACTCGGGCAGCGCGCTGGCGACCAGCCGCGCTTCGCCGATCAGGCCGCTGAGGGTCTGTTGCAGGTGCAACGGCGGCACTCAGGGCGCCTTCTCGAAGCGCAGCGGGCCGGTGGCCTGGCTGGTGGCCTGAACGATCCGTTGCGGCGGCAGGTGCATGATCAGCTGGCCGGAGCTGCTGGCGCGGCCGCGCAGTTCGACCCGCGCGCCGGCCGGGAAGGCTTCGGGGTTGAAGCGCAATTGGTAGGGCAGGTCCTGGCCGGTGCCAAGCAGGTTGCTGCTGGCCAGCAGGCGTTGCGGGCGATCCCGCTCGTCGATCACCAGCAGCGCCAGCTCGACCTCGGCACCGGCCGGCACGGCTTGCAGGGTGCCGCTGATTTCCCGCTGGTAGGCCGGCAACGGGCCTAGCGCGGGGGCTTGCCTGGCGACTTTCGGGGCGTTTGCAGCCGTGGGCGCCACAGCGGGTTGCTCGGTCTTCGGTTTATCGCTGCTGCAGGCCGTCATCAGGCCAGCGAGACAGAGCACGACGAGCGCTCGAGAGTGCATGGTGAAGTCCTTCACGGGCAGATTTCACTGGATGGTAACCGCTTTGGGTTGTCTTGCCAGTCGGATGCGCTACCATGGCCCTCCCTTTTTTTGTTGCCTGCCACCATGCACTGTCCCTTTTGCGGTGCCAACGACACCAAGGTCATCGACTCGCGCCTGGTCGCCGAGGGCGAACAAGTGCGTCGCCGGCGCGAATGCGTCGCCTGTGGCGAGCGCTTCACCACCTTCGAAACCGCCGAACTGGTGCTGCCGCGCCTGATCAAGCAAGACGGCACGCGGCAACCGTTCGATGAAGACAAACTGCGTGCCGGCATGCAGCGTGCGCTGGAAAAGCGCCCGGTCAGCGTCGAACGCCTCGAAGCGTCGCTGGCGCACATCAAGCACAAGCTGCGCGCGACCGGTGAGCGTGAGGTCAAGTCGTTGGTGGTGGGCGAACTGGTGATGAGCGCCCTGCGCGAGCTCGACGAAGTCGCCTACATCCGTTTTGCCTCGGTGTACCGGCGCTTCCAGGACCTCGACGAATTCCGCGAAGAAATCGACCGCCTGGCCCGCGAGCCAGCTAAAGAGTAAGCATGCCCAGCCAGACCGCGATTCTCGACGCTCACTACATGGCCCGGGCCCTGCAACTGGCCCGCCTGGGGCAGTACAGCACCCACCCCAACCCGCGTGTCGGCTGCGTGATCGTGCGCGACGGCGAAGTGGTCGGCGAAGGCTGGCACCTGCGCGCCGGCGAGCCGCATGCCGAAGTGCACGCGTTGCGCCAGGCCGGCGAGCGGGCCAAGGGCGCCTGTGCCTACGTCACCCTCGAGCCGTGCAGCCACCATGGCCGCACCCCGCCGTGCGCCGAGGCGCTGGTCAAGGCGGGCGTGGCACGGGTGGTCGCGGCCATGCAGGACCCTAATCCGCAAGTGGCGGGCCAAGGCCTGCGGCGGTTGGCCGAGGCAGGCATCGAAGTCGCCAGTGGCGTGCTCGAGGGCGAAGCGCGCGCGCTCAACCCTGGCTTCCTCAAGCGTATGGAGCAGGGCCTGCCGTTCGTCCGGGCCAAGCTGGCGATGAGCCTGGACGGCCGCACGGCGATGGCCAGTGGCGAGAGCCAGTGGATCACCGGCCCGGCGGCCCGCGCCGCCGTGCAGCGCCTGCGTGCGCGCGCCAGCGTGGTGCTGACCAGCGCCGAGAGCGTGCTTGCCGACAACGCGCGGATGACCGTGCGCGGGGATGAGCTGGGCCTGGATGCCGAGACCACCGCCCTGGCCCTGTCGCGCCCGCCGTTGCGCGTACTGATCGACGGCCGCCTGCGCCTGCCGCTGACGGCGCCATTCTTCACGGCAGGCCCGGCCCTGGTGGTGACGGCTGCCGAGCACGACCCGCGCTACGCCGAAGCCGGCCATGAGCTGCTGCGCCTGCCTGCGGGTGATGGCCGGGTGGACCTGGCTGGCCTGTTGAGCGCCCTGGCCGCCCGCGGCGTCAACGAGATCCTGCTGGAGGCGGGCGCCGGCCTGGTCGGCGCGTTTGCCCAGCGTGGGCTGATCGACGAGTACCAGCTGTTCGTTGCCGGTACCTTCCTCGGCTCCCAGGCGCGGCCGTTGCTGGACTGGCCACTGGCGAAAATGAGCGAGGCGCCGCGCCTCAAGATCACCGAAATGCGCGCCGTCGGCGATGACTGGCGGGTCACGGCCATTCCCCTGCCGGCCGCCGGCGTATAATGCCTGGCTTGCCTGCGCAGCCCTGTTTCCGAGGATAAATCCATGTTCACCGGCATCATCGAATCCATCGGCACCATCCGTAGCCTGACGCCCAAAGGCGGCGACGTGCGCGTCTACGTGCACACCGGCAAACTCGACCTGGGCGACGTCAAGCTGGGCGACAGCATTGCCGTCAACGGCGTCTGCCTGACCGCCGTCGAGCTGCCTGGCGACGGCTTCTGGGCCGACGTCAGCCGCGAGACCCTCGAGTGCACGGCCTTCATCGACCTGAAGAGCGGCAGCCCGGTCAACCTGGAAAAGGCCCTGACCCCGACCACCCGCCTCGGCGGTCACCTGGTCAGCGGCCATGTCGACGGTGTCGGCGAAATCATCTCGCGCAGCGATAACGCCCGCGCTATCCAGTTCCGCGTGCGCGCACCCAAGGCGCTGGCCAAGTACATCGCCCACAAGGGCTCGATCACCGTCGACGGCACCAGCCTGACGGTCAACGTGGTCGATGGCGCCGAATTCGAGCTGACCATCGTCCCGCACACCCTGTCCGAAACCATCATGGCCGACTACCGCCCAGGGCGTCGGGTGAACCTTGAGGTCGACCTGCTGGCACGTTACCTGGAGCGTCTGCTGCTGGGTGACAAGGCTGCCGAACCGAGCAAGGGCAGTAGCATCACCGAAAGCTTCCTGGCCGCCAACGGCTACCTGAAATCCTGATCGAGAAGGGGGTGCCGCGTGGCGCTCAACAGTATTGAAGAGCTGGTGGAAGACATCCGCCAGGGCAAGATGGTCATCCTCATGGATGACGAAGACCGCGAGAACGAAGGCGACATCATCATGGCCGCCGAGTGCTGCCAGGCCGAGCACATCAACTTCATGGCCAAGCACGCCCGTGGCCTGATCTGCATGCCGATGAGCCGTGAGCGCTGCGAGACCCTCAAGCTGCCCTTGATGGCACCACGCAACGGCTCGGGCTTCGGCACCAAGTTCACCGTGTCGATCGAAGCCGCCGAAGGTGTGACCACCGGCATCTCCGCCGCCGACCGCGCGCGCACCGTGCAGGCCGCCTCGGCCAAGGACGCCAAGGCTGACGACATCGTCAGCCCGGGGCATATCTTCCCGCTGATGGCCCAGCCGGGCGGCACCCTGGCCCGTGCCGGCCACACCGAGGCAGCTTGCGACCTGGCGCGCATGGCCGGTTTCGAGCCGAGCGGGGTGATCTGCGAAGTGATGAACGACGACGGCACCATGTCGCGTCGCGCCGAGCTTGAAGTGTTCGCCGCCGAGCACGGCCTGAAGATCGGCACCATCGCCGACCTGATCCACTACCGGATGATCCACGAACGTACCGTTCAGCGGGTTTCCGAGCAGCCGCTGGACAGCGAGCTGGGCCAGTTCAACCTGGTCACCTACCGTGATTCGGTGGAGGGCGACGTGCACATGGCCCTGACCCTGGGCAACATCTGCGCCGAGCAACCGACCCTGGTGCGGGTGCACAACATGGACCCGCTGCGCGACCTGCTGATGGTCAAGCAGCCCGGCCGCTGGAGCCTGCGCGCCGCGATGAGCGCCGTGGCCGAGGCCGGCAGCGGCGTGGTCCTGCTGCTGGGCCATCCGCTGGACGGCGACGTGGTGCTGGCGCATATCCGCGAAAGCGCGGGCGAAACCCAGGTCAAGACGCCGAGCACCTACAGCACGGTGGGCGCCGGTTCGCAGATCCTGCGTGACCTCGGCGTGCGCAAGATGCGCCTGATGAGCTCGCCGATGAAGTTCAATGCGATATCCGGATTCGATCTGGAAGTTGTAGAATACGTGCCCTCCGAGTGACACAGGCGCGCTGATTGCCCTGACGCTCGTGTCCAAACCCTCCTGCAGGCCGCCTAGGGCGGCCTCGCTCTTTAAAATGAGAACACCGGAATGACCCTGAAGACCATCGAAGGTACCTTCATCGCCCCCAAAGGTCGCTATGCTTTGGTGGTTGGCCGCTTCAACAGCTTCGTCGTCGAAAGCCTGGTGAGCGGTGCCGTTGATGCCCTGGTACGCCATGGCGTCAGCGAAAGCGACATCACCATCATCCGTGCCCCGGGCGCCTTCGAGATCCCGCTGGTGGCACAGAAGGTCGCCCAACAAGGCACCTACGACGCGATCATCGCCCTGGGCGCAGTGATCCGTGGTGGTACCCCGCACTTCGAATACGTAGCGGGCGAATGCACCAAGGGCCTGGCCCAGGTGTCCATGGAGTTCGGTGTTCCGGTGGCCTTCGGCGTCCTGACCGTCGACTCCATCGAGCAAGCCATCGAGCGTTCCGGCACCAAGGCTGGCAACAAAGGTGCTGAAGCTGCACTGTCCGCCCTGGAAATGGTCAGCCTGCTGGCGCAGTTGGAGGCCAAGTGATTAGCGACGAAAGCGATCGTTTCAACCCGCGCGATCCAAAACCTGCGGATGCCGGCAAGCCCTCGAAGAGCGCCAAGCGCCGCGAAGCCCGCAAGCTCGCGACCCAGGCCCTCTACCAGTGGCACATGGCCCGGCACTCGTTGAACGAGGTCGAGGCGCAGTTCCGGGTCGACAACGATTTCGCCGACATCGATGGCGCCTACTTCCGCGAGATCCTGCATGGGGTCCCGGCCAAGAAGGGCGAAATCGACGAAGCCCTGAAGCCGTGCCTGGACACCCCGCTGGAAGAACTCGACCCGGTCGAACTGGCGGTTCTGCGCCTGTCCACCTGGGAGTTCATGATGCGTGCTGACGTGCCGTACCGCGTGGTCATCAACGAAGGCGTCGAGCTGGCCAAGATCTACGGCGCCACCGACGGCCACAAGTTCGTCAACGGTGTCCTGGACAAGCTCGCTCCGCGTCTGCGCGAAGCGGAAGTCAAGGCGTACAAGCGCTGATCAGGCGCTGACGAGCCATGGGTGAGTTCGAGCTGATCCGTCATTACTTCGCTGCCGCGCCCTGTGCGCAGGGTGGCGAAGGCGTGGCATTGGGGATCGGCGACGACTGCGCCCTGCTGGACGTGCCCGCCGGTGAACGGCTGGCGGTGTCCACCGATACCTTGGTCGCCGGCGTGCATTTTCCGCATGTCTGCGACCCGCTGCTGCTCGGCCAGCGCTCGCTGGCCGTAGCCGCCAGCGACCTGGCGGCGATGGGCGCCACGCCCATCGGCTTCACCCTCGCACTGACCTTGCCCGAGGTCAGCGCGGCGTGGCTGCAAGCCTATGCCGAGGGCCTCGACCGCATGGCCCGACACTGTGGCCTGAGCCTGATTGGCGGCGACACCACCCGCGGCCCCCTGAGTATCACCATGACCGTGTTTGGCCGGGTTCCGGCTGGGCAGGCACTGCTGCGCGCGGGTGCGCGGGCGGGCGATCTGTTGTGCGTCGGCGGCGCGCTGGGCAATGCCGCCGGCGCCTTGCCACTGGTGCTCGGCGAGCGTCAGGCCGAGGCTGGCCTGAGTGCGCCGTTGCTGGCCCATTACTGGTCGCCTTCGCCGCAGTTCGCCCTTGGCCAGGCCCTGCGCGGCAAGGCCACGGCAGCACTGGATATCTCCGATGGCCTGCTGGCCGACTGTGGCCACATCGCCAAGGCCTCTGGGCTGGCGCTCGAGGTGAACCTGGCCGAGGTGCCCGTGTCACCTGCGCTGGAGGGCTTTCTCGGCGTCGAGGCTGCCCGCCACGCGGCGCTGACCGGTGGCGACGACTATGTGCTGGCGTTTACCTTGCCGCCAGCACAGCTTTCATCCCTGCGCGCCAGCGGCGTGCCGTTCCATGTCATCGGGCGCGCGCTCGACGGCGAGGGGGTCAGCCTGCGCGACCCGCAGGGCCAGGACATCACCCCGCAGCAGCGGGGCTATCAACACTTTAGGGAGACACCGTGACCGACCACCCCAACCAGGTGCCTGCGGAGTTCGTTCCGCCCTCGGTCTGGCGCAACCCGTGGCACTTCATCGCCTTTGGCTTCGGCTCTGGCACCTTGCCCAAGGCCCCCGGTACCTGGGGCTCGCTGGTGGCGCTGCCGTTCATTCCGTTGTGGCAGATGCTGCCCGACTGGGGCTACTGGCTGCTGCTCGGGGTGACCATGCTGTTCGGCTTCTGGCTGTGCGGCAAGGTTGCCAACGACTTGCGCGTGCACGACCATGAGGGCATTGTCTGGGACGAGATGGTCGGCATGTGGATCACCCTCTGGCTGGTGCCGGAAGGGTGGCAATGGCTGCTGGCAGGGTTCCTGATGTTCCGCTTCTTCGACATACTCAAGCCTTGGCCGATCCGCTGGATCGACAAGCATGTGCATGGCGGAGTGGGGATCATGCTCGACGATGTCCTCGCGGGCGTGTTCGCCTGGCTGGGCATGCAGGTGCTGGTCTGGGCGGTTGCCTGATACAGGGAGCGTTAGATGGGCGTGAGGACTGCGTTGCTGGCGATGGTACTGCTGCTCGGCGGCAGTGCAGCGATGGCTGCCGCGCCGGTGCGTCCGGCGCAGGTTCACCTGGTCAGCGAGGAGTGGCTCGACTACACCAACGCTGACGGCACGGGCCTGGCCTGGGACGTCTTGCGCAAGGTGTTCGAGCCCGCCGGGGTCAAGGTCTCGCTGCAGGCTGCGCCGTATAGCCGCGCTGTGGGCCTGGTCAAGCGTGGCGAGGCGGATGCCTGGGTCGGGTCGTACAAGGATGAGAGCACAGACAATCTCTACCCGCGCTGGCACTTCGACATGGACCACATCTACGCGCTGGGCCTGGCCAGCAAGCCCGTGCCGACGGCCGAGAACATCGGCCAGTACCGCTTGGCCTGGGTGCGTGGCTACAACTACGCCAGCTATTTGCCGAATGTCCGCCAGTACCGTGAAATCCAGCGCCGCGAGGGTATCCTGCCGATGCTCGAGCATGAGCGCGTGGACTTCTACATTGATGCCTTGACCGAAGTCGAGTACGTGCAAGGGCAGTCGCCTGAGCCGGCACGCTTTCGCCGCACGCATGTCGCCGAGTTGCCGCTGTACCTGGCATTTGCCCGCAATGAGCAGGGCAAGGCGCTGAGTGCGTTGTTCGACCAGCGCATGGAAGTGCTGGTGCGCAATGGCGAGTTGAAGGCGATCTTCGAGCGTTGGCAACAGCCTTATCCGTTTGCCGCGGACAGCCGGCCGCATTGACCGCCGGCACATTCTCCAATAAGCATCGAACTTTTCGATCTTGAGTCGCGATATTCAGCCTGCGCACGCACGCGAGCCTGCTGATACAATCGCCCCACGTGAAATTCCAAGTTACTTATCAGGAGCACAACGTGCCCGTCGTCTTTGTTGCCGCTTCGAAACTCCCGACGCCCTTCGCGACCTTCACCATGCATGGCTTTCTTGACGAAGCCACCGGCCGTGAGCACGTGGTGCTCAGCCTGGGTGATATCGCAGACGGCGAACCGGTGCTCGGGCGCCTGCATTCCGAGTGCCTGACCGGTGATGCCTTGTTCAGCCAGCGTTGCGACTGCGGCTCGCAGCTGGAAGCCGCGCTCCAGGCCATCGCCCGCGAAGGCCGTGGCGTGTTGCTGTACCTGCGTCAGGAAGGCCGTGGCATCGGCCTGCTGAACAAGATCCGCGCCTACGAGCTGCAGGACGGTGGCGCCGATACCGTCGAGGCCAACGAGCGCCTGGGCTTCGCCGCCGACCAGCGTGACTACGCCATGTGCCTGCCGATGCTCGAGCACCTGGGTATCAAGGCCCTGCGCCTGATGACCAACAACCCGCGCAAGGTCAAGGCGCTGACCAGCATGGGCATCAACGTGGCCGAGCGCGTGCCGCTGCACACCGGCCACAACCCGCACAACCGTCTTTACCTGGCCACCAAGGCCGGCAAGCTCGGCCACATGATGGGCACCGAGCACCAGGGCGAGGTGCCTCAGGCGTGACCCGAGGCGAGGTCAAGCGGCGCTTGGCCCTGGCCTGGTGGCAGTACCTGGCGGTCGGCCTGTTGCCGCTGCCGGTGATGGCCTGGGCCTTTGGTGGCGGCGAGGGTTTGATCCCGGTGTTGGCGATGCCGCTGTTCATCGCCGGCGCCGCCAGCATGTTTCTCAGCCTGCCGCGCTTCGGCGCCTACAAGCGGGCGTTGATCGCCACTTCCAAGGTGCTCGGCACGGCGGAAGAGCCGGCGGCCTGGATCGAGTTGGCGCGGGTGCGCCGCCTCGCCATGGTCTATGCCTGCCTGCCCGCCTGGGTCGCCGCGTTGTCAGTGCTGGTCGGGCTGGAGGCGGTGGCGCAGGTCCTCATGGCCTTGTCCACGGTCGTGCTGCTCTACCTCTATCGTATTCCGCGCCAGCTGGGCTGATGCGCGTCTTCTGCTGCCTGTTGCTGCTGATCGCCTGTGGCGTGCGTGCCGCTGAGCCGTTGCGGGTGGTCAGCCTGGCCCCCTCGATGACTGAAATCATGCTCGAACTGCAGGCCGATGACCTGCTGGTGGGCGTGCTCGATGGCGGCGAACGGCCGGCGGCGTTGGCGCAGTTGCCGTCAGTGGGGCGCCATGGCCAGCTGGACATGGAGCGGCTGCTCAGCCTCAAGCCAGACCTGCTGTTGCTCTGGCCGGGCAGCGTCGCCGCAGCGCAGCGCGATCAATTGCGCCGCTTGGGCATTGCCACCTTCAGCGCTGAAGCCAGCAGCCTCGCGCAATCGCTCGAACACATCGAAGCCATCGCGGTGCGTGTGGGCCGAGCGGAGCAGGGCAGAGGTTACGTGGCCGGCTTGCGTGAGCGCCTGCAAGGGCTGCGCGAGCGCTATCGGCGCGAGCGGCCGCTGACGGTGTTCTACCAGGTCTGGGACACGCCGTTGTATACCTTGGGTGGGCAGCAGATCGTCAGCGACGCACTGACCGTCTGTGGCGCGCGCAATGTGTTTGCTGACCTGCCGCAACCAGCCCCGCTGGTGAGCGTCGAGTCGGTGTTGGCGCGTGACCCCGAGGTGATCCTGGCGGGTGACGAGGCGCAGTTGCAGGCCTGGAAGGCCTGGCCCCGGCTGCGCGCGACGGCCGGCAAGCACCTGCTGGTGGTGCCGGACAAGGGCCTGGAGCGCCCCAGCGGGCAGATGATCGAGGCTATCGCCACGCTCTGTGCGCTGCTCGAGGCGAGCGCGCCAGAGCCCAGCTAAGCCCCAGGCGTCAGAGCCCGAGCTTGGCCATCCGTGCGCGCACCGACGCTTCGATCCCCGGCGCATCCAGCCCGCACTCGGCGAGCATCTGCGCAGGCTTGGCGTGCTCGACATAGAGGTCCGGCAGGCCCAGGTGCAACAGCGGCTTGAGCAGCGCTTCGCTGGCCAGGAACTCGCCCACCGCCGCGCCCGCGCCGCCCATTATGGCGTTCTCTTCGAGGGTCACCAGCAGCTCATGGTTGGCGGCCAGTTCACGCACCAAGGCTTCATCCAGTGGTTTGACGAAACGCATGTCGACCACGGTCGCGTTGATCCGCTCGGCCACTTGCAGGGCCTCGGCCAGCTGCACGCCAAACACCAGCAAGGCGACTTTCTCGCCTTGACGACGGACTACGCCCTTGCCGATTTCCAGTGGCAGCAGATCACCGCTGATCGGTGCGTTCGGGCCGGTGCCGCGCGGGTAGCGCACTGCCGCCGGGCCGTTGTACAGGTGGCCGGTGCTGAGCATCTTGCGCAGCTCGTTCTCGTCGCTCGGGGTCATCACCAGCATGCCGGGGATGCAGCGCAGGTACGACAGGTCGTAGCTGCCCGCGTGAGTCGGGCCGTCTTCGCCGACCAGGCCGGCGCGGTCAATCGCAAACAGCACATCGAGGTTCTGCACCGCGACGTCGTGGATCAGCTGGTCGTAGGCACGCTGGAGGAAGGTCGAATAGATCGCCACCACCGGCTTGGCGCCTTCACAGGCCATGCCCGCAGCCAAGGTCACCGCGTGCTGCTCGGCGATGGCCACGTCGAAGTAGCGCTGTGGATAACGTTCGCTGAAGTCGACCAGGTCGGAGCCTTCCTTCATCGCCGGGGTGATGCCCACCAGGCGATTGTCGGCGGCGGCCATGTCGCACAGCCACTGACCGAACACCGCCGAGTACTTCGGCCCGCTGGCCTGCTTGGGCGCCACCGGCTTGTCGGCGGGCTCCAGCTTGGTGATGGCGTGGTAGCCGATCGGGTCGACCTCGGCCGGGGCGAAGCCCTTGCCCTTCTTGGTCACCACATGCAGGAACTGCGGGCCCTTGAGGTCACGCATGTTGCGTAGGGTGGCGATCAGGGTCGGCAGGTCGTGGCCATCGATCGGGCCGATGTAGTTCCAGCCGAGCTCTTCGAACAGCGTCCCGGGGACCAGCATGCCCTTGGCGTATTCTTCGGTGCGACGGGCGATTTCCCACGCGCCGGGCAGGCGCGAGAGGACCTTCTTGCTGCCTTCGCGCATGCTCGCGTAGGTGCGGCTGGAGAGGATCTTGGCCAGGTAGTTGGACAGGCCGCCGACGTTGCGCGAGATCGACATGTCGTTGTCGTTGAGGATCACCAGCATGTCGGCGTTGACTTCCTGGGCGTGGTTCAACGCCTCGAAGGCCATGCCGGCGGTCAGTGCGCCGTCACCGATCACCGCGATCGACTTGCGCGGGTTGTTCTGCAGGCGGGCGGCGATGGCCATGCCCAGCGCGGCACTGATCGAGGTGCTCGAGTGGCCGACGCCAAAGGTGTCGTACTCGCTCTCGACACGCCGCGGGAAGGCGGCGATGCCGTCCTTCTGGCGCAGGCTGAGCATGCGCTGGCGGCGGCCGGTGAGGATCTTGTGCGGGTAGGCCTGATGGCCGACGTCCCACACCAGACGGTCGTCCGGCGTGTCGAAGACGTAGTGCAGGGCCACTGTCAGCTCGATGACGCCGAGGCCGGCGCCAAAGTGCCCACCGGTCTGGCCGACGGTGTAGAGCAACTCCTGGCGCAATTCGTCGGCCAGGTTCTCCAGGTCGGCTTCGGCCAGCCGGCGCAAACCGGCGGGCGTGTCGGCGCGGTCCAGCAACGGGGTGACCGGGCGTTCGCGGGGGATCTCTTGAAACGTCGTGGGCATCAGGCGAGTCGTTATAGGTTTGAAGACGCGGCAGTTTACCCCATTGTGTAGGAAGCTGCCCATGCAGGTGAGGACACTGCAAACCCTGTGACAGCGGGTCTATGCGCTGTCACCGGGTTGCGAGAATCGCCTCAGTGGCGACGTTCGACGATGTAGCGGGCCAGCGCCCGCAGCGGCTCGGCGTTTGCGCCGAAGCCATCGAGGGCCTGCAGCGCCTGGTCGCGCAACTCGAGTGCATACGCCTTGGCCGCCTCCAGCCCGAGCAGGGCCGGGTAGGTCGGTTTGTCACGAGCTATGTCAGCGCCCTGGCGTTTGCCCAGGGTAGCCGTGTCGCTCTCCACGTCGAGGATGTCGTCCTGCACCTGAAAGGCCAGGCCGATCGCCTGGGCGTACACCTGCAGGGCCTCGAGCTGGGCCGGCTCGGCGCGCGCGCTGGCCAGGGCGCCGAGGCGCACGCTGGCTTCGATCAGCGCGCCGGTCTTGTGCCGGTGCATGTACTCCAGCGCTTGCTGGTCGAGCTTGAGGCCGACCGAGCCAAGGTCGATCGCCTGGCCACCGACCATGCCGGCCGGGCCGGCGGCCTTGGCCAGGGTCTGCACCATCGCC
The DNA here is from genome assembly GCF_900536025.1 of Pseudomonas reidholzensis. Lineage (GTDB taxonomy): Bacteria > Pseudomonadota > Gammaproteobacteria > Pseudomonadales > Pseudomonadaceae > Aquipseudomonas > Aquipseudomonas reidholzensis. Next base: position 193,440 of record NZ_UNOZ01000003.1, on the reverse strand, counting down.
AGGCGGGTGGCATCCGACTGCGGGCTCAGGTTGGCGTCGAGCAGGGCGCTGAAGGCCAGGCTCTGCAGGCCATCGCCGGCCAGGATCGCGCAGGCTTCGTCAAACGCCTTGTGGGTGGTCGGCTGGCCGCGACGCAGGTCGTCGTCGTCCATCGCCGGCAGGTCATCGTGGACCAGCGAATAGGCATGGATCAGCTCAACCGCGCAGGCCGCGCCGTTGGCCTGCTCGGGGGCGACGCCAAAGGCCTCGCAGGCGGCATAGGCGAGCAGCGGGCGCACGCGCTTGCCACCGTTCATCACGCTGTAGCGCATGGCGGCGTAGAGCCGTTGCAGTTCAGCGGAGGGGGCGTGGAACAGCGGCTCGAGGGCAGCGTCGACGCGGGCCTGGCAGGTCGCCTGGTAGGCGCTGATCATGCCTCGGGCTCCGCGTCGAAGGGCTGCGCGGCCAGCTCGCCGTCACGCTCGAGGAGGATCTGCACCTTCTGCTCCGCCTGAGCGAGGGCGCCCTGGCAGTCACGGGTGAGGGCGATGCCTTGCTCGAAGGCGGCCAGCGACTCTTCCAGCGACAATTCACCGTTCTCCAGGCGCTCGACCAGGGCTTGCAGGTCAGCGAGGGATTGCTCGAAATCGATGGAGGTTTTTTTGCGGGCCATGGCGACTGTCTCGGTGGCGTTCATAACGGCGCGACACTAGCAGAGCGGGGCATTCGGATCAAATTGGCGAAGCTCGCAAAGGCGGGCTGGAGGCGTATTCACAGGGGTGCCAGCGAGGCCGTCAGCGAGGGGCAAGGCCGCTCCCGCGATAGCGTGCGATACCCTGAGCGCCCTTGTCGCATTTTGTTGCATTAACGTTGTGGCCATCATCTTGCAATTTGCCAGCGCGTCCGATTGTCGCGCCGTGACCCCTCTGCCATAATCCCGCGCGCTCTGCGCCGGGGCCTGCATGGCTTTGGCGCGGCCCCCCTCTGACGTCACGTAACGGACTACGTTGTGAGCTTCCTTTCGATCGAATTCGGCCTCTGCTTCACGCTGTTCTTCCTCCTTTACTGGAGCCTGTGCTGGAGTGTGCGGCTGCAGAACGCGCTGCTGCTGACGGCCAGCTATGCCCTGGTGGCAAGCTTCAGCCTGCAGTCGCTGCTGATCCTGCTGGGCTACAGCCTGCTGGTGTACCTGCTTGGGCTGCTCGCCGCACGGCACCCCGGACGCGGGTTCAATGGCGTGCTGCTGCTGACGCTGGTGCTGGGCTGCTTCTACCTGTTCAAGTACCAGGACTTCTTCGTCAACGGTGCGCAGACCGCCCTGGCGGCGCTGGGGTTGCCGGTGTCGCTGCCGATCATCGAGCTGCTGGTGCCGATCGGCCTGTCGTTCTATGCCTTCCATTCGGTCAGCTACCTGGTCTCGATCAACCGCCGCGAGCTGAGCCCCGCCACGCCGTTCGACCTGGCGTTGTACCTGGCGTTCTTCCCCAGCCTGGTGGCCGGCCCGGTCAACCGTGCGCTGGACATGCTGCCGCAGATTCGCCCGGCTGCCATGCGCCAGGTCCTCGAGCCGCATCGCGCGCTGGGCCTGATCGCGCTGGCGGTGGTCAAGCTGTTCTTCCTCAGCGCCTGGCTGGGCAGCGAGTGGGTCGATCCGGTGTTCGACACCCCGGGCAGCGCCAGCCCCGAGCAGGTGCTACTCAGCGTGTACGGCTACAGCTTGCTGATCTATTTCAACTTCAGTGGCTACACCAACCTGGTCACCGGCATTGCCCTGCTCCTCGGTTTCCGCCTGCCGGAGAACTTCAACGCGCCCTATGCGGCACACAACCTGAAGGAATTCTGGGGGCGTTGGCATATCAGCCTGTCGCGCTTCATCCGCGACTACGTGTATATCCCGCTGGGCGGCAACCGCCAGGGCGTGTGGCGCGGCAACCTGAACATGCTCCTGGCCATGCTGGTGTCCGGCCTGTGGCATGGCGCGAGTGTCAATTTCATCATCTGGGGCGCGTTGCACGGGCTCGGCCTGGCCCTGTACAAACTGTTCGGCCAGCTCTGCCCAGGCTTTGCTCGGCTGCCGGCGGCAGGGCTGCTGGCGCGCCTGCTGACCTTCCATTACGTGGCCTTCGCGTGGATCTTCTTCCGCAGCCCGACGCTGGATGGCGCCCTGGAAATGCTCGGCGACATCGCTCAGCTCAGCCTGGCCGGGCTGAACTCGCCGACCGGCCTGATGATCCTCGCCTGCGTGCTCTACGTGGCGAGTTATCCACAGTGGCTGGCGCTGCTGCGGCCTGGTTTCGCGGCTGGCCAGCGTTTGCCGTGGCAGCTGTATCCGATCCCGCTGGCGCTGTTCGTGTCGCTGGTGATTTTCGCTTCGCAGTCGGGTGTGCCGGGGTTCATCTATGCCAGTTTCTGATAGCAAGGCGTTGTTGCGGGTGCAACTGGGTGCGGCCAGGGCGCTGTACGCCATCGTTGTCTGCACGGCGATCCTGTTCTGGCTGAACCAGGACTCGATCAAGCTGTATTGCCAGCAGAAGTACCACCAGAGCTGCGAGATACCCGTGGTCGGTCAATGGTCGGCATGGCGCCTGGGTGGCAACCTGACCCTGGCGCTGGCCGATGCCCGCGACAGCTTCATTGACAGCCTCGCGCGCCAGGCCCAGGTGGCCGAGGCCCCGGATACCCGCGTGCTGGCGCCGAGCATGCCGGTGGTGACGGTCGACCTCGAGCATCCGTTGCCGCCACCGGCAGCCCGGCCCATGCAGGTGATGACCGCGCCGCCACCGCCGCCACCGCCGAGCCGCGGCATGCCGCCGCCACCGCCACCGGGGTTTGCCCCGCCACCGCCACCCCCGCCTGGCCATCCACCCCCGCCGGCGCCCCTGTTGCCAGTGGGCAGCCTGGCTGCGCTGGCGGCCGGTGACGAGGTGTTCCTGGTCGGTGATTCGCTGATGCAAGGGGTGGCGCCGCACTTGGCCAACAGCCTGCGCAAACGCTACCAGATCAAGACCGTCAACCTTAGCCGGCAGAGCACCGGCCTGGCTTACCCGGGCTTCTTCAACTGGCCGAAGACGGTGGCCGATACCCTGGCCCGCGAGCCGAACATTCGCCTGATGGTGGTGTTCCTCGGCCCTAATGACCCGTGGGACATGCCGCAGGGCAAGGGCAAGCCGTTCTTGCGCTTCAAGTCGCCGGAGTGGGAACTGGCCTATCGTGCACGCATCGACTCGGTGCTCGAGCAGGCCCGCCAGCATCGGGTGCAGGTTATCTGGGTCGGCCCGCCGAACATGAACCAGCCACGCTTGTCTGCTGCAATGGCCTACCTGAGCGGCCTGTATCAACAACAGGCGGCGGTGTACGGCCAGCATTTCGTCTCGGCCAACCCCTTCCTCGGCTACCCTGACGAGCAGTTCTCGTTCACGGTGCAGGCGGCAGATGGCAAGCGGGTCAAGGTGCGTTACGACGACGGTGTGCATTTCACCATTACCGGGCAGAAGATGATCGCCGCGCAGGTATTGGCGCTGATCAGTTTCCCCGGCCTGACCGTTACAGGACATTAACATGCGTCAATGGCTTCACCTGCTGGGCCTGGCCCTGCTGACCAGCACCGTGCCGGGTTGCAGCGCGGGCGTGAGTACGCCGCCCCAGCCGCAGGCGAGCACACTGGCCGCGGTGCCCAAGGCGAGTCAGGACGGCAACCTCGTGCTGCTGGCGGGCAAGCTGCGCAACAGCGCGCGGGCGCCGGTGGCGATCGTCCAGCTGGGCGACTCGCACACCGCTGCCGACATCTTCAGTGGTGAACTGCGGCGCTTGCTGCAAGCGCAGTACGGCGACGGCGGGATCGGCCTGGTGCCGGCCACTTCGGTGCCGGGGATTCGCAACGACCGGGTGATCATCAACAGCGAAGCGCGCCAGTGGCAGTTGGTGTCGGCGCGCAACCAGCAGAGTAGCCAGTTCCCCCTGGGTGGCTACCTGTCGCTGCCGCAGGCGGCGCGGCCGATGGTCAAGCTGCAAGCCCGTGACGCCGACGCGCAGCGCTACAAGGTGTCGGCGCTGTACCAGGCGACGGCCAACGCTACCCTGGTCGCCAATGGCAACCAGCGGCGCATGCTCCCGGCCACGGGCGGCGAATGGCGGTTCAGCCCGGCCTTCGTCAACCTCGGCCTGCCCCTGCAGATGAGCGTGGAGGCAGGGCAGGGCGTGGCCCTCGGCGGTTGGTACCTGCAGGGGCAGAAGAACGCTGGCGTGACCTATTCGTCGCTGGGCATCAATGGTGCCCGGCTGGAGGTTGTGGACAAGTGGCAGGCTGGTTGGCAGGAGAGCCTCAAGGCGCTGCGGCCGGACCTGCTGATTCTGGCCTATGGCACCAATGAGGCGTTCGACGACAAACTCGACCTGGACCTGTATCAGTCACAACTGGACGCCACGTTGACGCGGCTGCGCCAGGACCTGCCGCGCGCGGCGATCCTGCTGGTCGGGCCGCCGGATTCGATCAAGCAGCGCAAGGCGCGCTCTTGCGCGGCGCGTCAGCCACAGCCGTTGGCGGCCGTGGTGCGGATCCAGCGGCAGCTGGCGCACAAGCACAAGGCGTTGTTCTGGGATTGGCAGCGCTACATGGGCGGGCCGTGTTCGATTGCGGCCTGGCAGGACGGCGGGTTGGCGCGGGGTGACCTGGTGCACCTCACCGCAGAGGGTTATCGCAAGAGCGCGGCGGGGTTGTATGCATTCTTGAAAGGGCCGTTGGGCCTGCGCTGAGCCCGAGGGCCTCTTCGCGGGGCAAGTCGCATCGGCGCACCGCCCCTCCCACAGGGTTACTGCAAGGCCCAAAAATTCAGGCAATGCAGGATCCTGTGGGAGGGGCGGTGCGCCGATGCGACTTGCCCCGCGAAGGGGCCGCCGCCGTGAATCAGGCTGGCTGCGCTTCCTGCGCCACCATGGCCCGGCGGTACTGCGCCAATTCCTCGATGGTCAGCATCGGCATGTTGTTCTCGCGGGCATACAGCGCCACTTGCTCGCCACGCGCCATGCTGCCGTCCGGGTTCATCAATTCACACAGCACACCGGCAGGCCGCAGCCCGGCCAGGCGCGCCAGGTCGACCGTGCCCTCGGTATGGCCACGGCGGGTCAGTACGCCGCCGTTGCGCGCACGCAGCGGGAACACGTGCCCCGGGCTGACGATATTGCGCTGTTCGGCAGTCGAGCTCAGCGCCGCCGCAATGGTGGTGATCCGGTCATGGGCGCTAACCCCGGTGGTGATGCCCTCGGCCGCCTCGATGGTGACGGTGAAGCCAGTGCCGTGGCGGGCCTGGTTGTTCTGCACCATCGGCGCCAGCTGCAGGGCATCGACGGTGGCTTCATCCAGGCACAGGCAAACGATGCCGCTGCAATCGCGGATCATCATGGCCATGGTCTGCAGCGAGATGTTTTCGGCGGCGGCAATGATGTCCGCTTCGTCCTCGCGATCGTTGTCGTCGAGCAGCAGCACTGGCCGGCCGGCCTGGAACGCGGCAATGGCCGCGGCGACGTTGGAAAATTGCGGGTGGTGCATGGGGGACATGAAACGCTCCTCGTAAAAAGTCGATGAACGTCTCGGGGCGAACAAAACGCGCGCGCAGAAGCGCCCTTGGCTTCTGACTTACGCCTTCTTTCATCCGGACTATGACCGTCGGCCCTGGAATCTCACCAGATCTGCTGTCCCCCGACAGGGTCGGGGCGCTCGCGGGCTCATCTTTCGATTTACCGCCGGTGGGGACTTGCACCCCGCCCTGAAGACCGCCCAAGCATACCGCACAGTGCCACCCCGCTGGCAAGCGGCCAGTCTACGACCTTTGGCGAGCGCGCACGGATACCCCGCGTGGCAGGCGGTACTTGTCTACCGCTTGGGCGCGGGCGAGTGCCCTAGTGTGGTGGCAACCGCAAGCCACCCTGGAGACTACGCTGATGTCCGATCAATACCCCTACACCGCTGATGATGTAGATCGCGCCTACGCACAGCTGGAAACCGAGCTGTTCAACAAGACCCGCGACCATGATCCTGACGATTATCAACTGCCGAGCCCGACCGTGCTGTTCGTTGCCGGCGCCCAGGGCTCCGGCAAAACGTACCTGCTGGAAAAGAAGCTACTGCCGAGCGGGCGCTACGAGAACTACGTGCGCTTGTACCTGCCGGAATTTCGCGAATTGCACCCGCATTACGCACAGATGAGCGAGCATGGCGTACTGCACGTCTATGAGCATACCGAGGCGTTCATCAAGGCATTGAGTGGCAAGGTCTACACGTATGCGTTCGCCAACCGTTACAACATCATCATGGAGTGTGCTCTGGACGACCCGCAGTTTGCAGGTTTCCCACCCGCCGCGGCATTGGATGGCTATCGCTTCGAGGTGCACCTGATCGCCTGCCAGAAAGAGTTCAGCCACTGGGGCACGCTCGACCGTGTGGTGAAAAGCATCGCCCGCGATGAGCTGGAGCGCGTCGTATCGCTGGCCCAGATCGAAGCGGTGCTGGGCAATGCCATGGCAATCCTGGTAGCACTTGAAAAGGCCTGTACGGAAAAAGTCGGTTCGGCGATTACCCTGTATCTGCGTGGCCTGGATACTGACAAGCAGAGCAAGGCGCTGTGCCACAGCCGTTGTGATGTGTATGGCACGCTCACCCCTCAGGCGGATTACGACGGTCAGGCGTTCTTCCAGACGGGGTATCCAGGTGGAGCGTTCCAGTTAGTGGGACATACCCTGTCCAATGGCACCTACACCCAGTACGCGCGGGTGGTGCACGCCGAGCTCACAGACGACGCCCTTCGCCAGAAGATGGTCCAGGCGTGTTCCGCCACGTTGGAAAAGGCTAGCCTGCTAGGCGCGCGCGTGCCGGAGGAGGTGTTCGAGGCATTGAAGGCCTACCAGGAAAAATACCAGTAGCCCTGGCCCTGGCGAGTGCCTATCTGGACATCGACTCGATCACCCGGCGCAGGGACGCGGGCAACATCGGCCCGTGGCCCAGCCCGTCGAAGCGCTCGAAGCGCACCTGCACGCCGGGCACCTTCGCCAGATCGGCACTCAACTGCCGCGCGGGCCGTTCGTCATCCCCCTTGCTCGGCCCGCGCGGCTGCGCCGGCTCTTCGCTGCCGCGCATCAGCAGCAAGCGAGGACGGCTCTCGCCCAGGCGCTGCTGCAACCCTTCGGCCTCACGCACGATCGCGCCCTCATGCCACCACAACGAAGGGCTGGCGGCGGCATAGTCACTGAATTCGCCCGGCCGGGTGAACAGCGCATGCAGCACCGCCAGGCCACCATACGAATGCCCCCACAGCGTCTGCCGGCTGGCGTCGATCGGTGCCACGCTGGCGACCATCGGGCGCATGCGCTGGGTCAGCAGGTCTAGGAAAGCGTCTATCCCGCCACTGGGTTGTCCGGTCAGCGGGTCGAGCTGTTGAGGTTGGCCAGGCACGGCCGGGGTGTAGTCGAATGTGCGCGCGTTACGTTCGATCCGTTGATCGGTCTGGTAACCCACCGCGACCAGCAGCGGTGCCTGGCCGTCCGCGAGTGCGGCCAGCTGCGCAGGTTGCAGGGCGCCGAGCGCAGCATTGCCGTCGAGCATCCACAACACCGGATAGCCCGCGGCCGGTGCCGCCCGGTCGGGCGTGCCGATCCACAGTTGGTAGTGGCGCTTGCCGTCCGCCGAGTCCAGCGTCAGCGAGGTAAAGCGGTACGCCAGGTCCTGGCGTTGCAGCAGGCGGGTGTCCATCTTCTGCTCGCGCATGGGCTGCGCCAGCGCGGGTGTGCCAACGGTGAGCAGGGTCAGGGCCAAGGCAAGGGTCGACAGTTTCATCAGGCGTTCTCGGGGTGGCTTGCACGCGAAGCCGCCGGGATGTGCGGACATGCGGACACTGGACGGCATAGCTTGAGCGGCTGAGTTTCGAGCAGGCGTTAAAAAGCCGGCTTGTGGCCGGCTTCTCGGGGACGATCTTGGCTCATTTTTGGTAAGCCGCAACCGCCTTAAACGGTATGGCCTCAAGGACCATGAAAAAGAAGGCAGACGGCTGTGTCAGGCGTCGCCGAGCCCTGAAGAACGCGGCCTGGGCCGGTCTGGGGCGTAATGTGCGCAGAAGCATACTAGGGCTGGCGTGGGTTGCCCAGCAAAAAGTGGCACAGGGTGTTTCATCCGGGCCGGCGCTGGCTGAAATATGACCAGTGGAATACCCAGCCGAGGACCTCCAGGCCCTGCGCCTGGCGCTGGGCGCGGGTGTAGCGTTCGACCGCGTAGCTGTGCCGGTCGTGGCTGTGCAGGCACAGGGTGTCGTGGTGGCCGAGGCTGAGGCTGTGGACCTTGAGCTGGCCGTTGTGCAACAGGGCATAGGCCTGGCCGTCGACCACCTCGGTCCTGCCGCGGTCGATGGCGACAATGGCGTTCATCGGGATCAGCGGGGCCATGTTGGCCGCAGGCATGCTCAGGCAGATGGCCTGCTCGGGCATGACGCCGATGATTTCCAGGGCCTGGGCGGGCAGGGGCAGGTGGATGTCCGCTTCGGGCTGCAGGCGATCGCCGCGCACGTGGTGCAGGGGAATGTGCAGCATGCGGCCGTCGTGGTTCAGCAGCGACGCGGAGGGGTTGACGTGGTCCGGGCTGGCAACGCGTTGGCGAAGGATCGCGTTGGGGTATTTGGGCCCTTCGCCGGTGTGCAGCCAGCGCCGGTGCACGCAGAACAGGTCGGCGGTTTCGTCGAGACGGGCCAGGGGCACGCCACGCCTGAACCAGTTGTTGATGTGCTGGGGCGTGACCCCGCGTTGGGCAGCGAAATCGGAAGGGGTCAGATGGCACTCCTGGAGGAGGGCCTTGAGGCGGTCGCCAGAAGTAGTCATGCCACCGAGTCTAGCGGCGTGGTGCCCCCAGGGAAATGAACCCGGCGTTTGAGAATACTGTGGGAAAGTAGGCGAACTGTGGGAAGCGTCCTAGGACTATGTAGGGCTTTTCACCAGTGCCGTGACCTTTGCCAAGGCCCATGAAAAAACCCGCCGAAGCGGGTTTTTTCAGTCCAGACCGGCTCAGCCTTTGTAGGCGGCAACCGACTTGGTGATCGCGGCGCGGGCGGCGTCAGCGCCGTCCCAGCCTTCGATCTTGACCCACTTGCCCTTCTCGAGATCTTTGTAGTTCGCGAAGAAGTGCTCGATCTGCTGGATCAGCAGGGCTGGCAGGTCGGTGTACTCTTTGACGTCGACGTACAGCTGCGACAGTTTGTCGTGCGGTACGGCGATGACCTTGGCGTCGCCGCCGCCGTCGTCGGTCATGTTCAGGATGCCGACCGGACGGGCGCGGATCACTGCACCTGGCGCGACCGGGTAAGGGGTCACGACCAGCACGTCGAGCGGATCACCGTCGTCGGCCAGGGTGTTGGGGATGTAACCGTAGTTGGCCGGGTAGAACATCGGGGTGGCCATGAAACGGTCAACGAACAGCGCGTCGCTGTCCTTGTCGATCTCGTATTTGATCGGCGCGTGGTTAGCCGGGATCTCGATGGCGACGTAGATGTCGTTCGGCAGGTCTTTGCCAGCCGGAATCTTGCTGTAGCTCATTGGGCAGTGCCCCCGTGTCTGATCAGAAAATTGGCGGCGATTATAGGCATATTCCGCCGGCGCACGCCACGCCCCGCCTGATGTGCGGGCAGCTCACGACGGGCTCTGGCAATACGCGGGATGTTCGGCCTGCAAGTGGCTCAGGCGGGCCAGCGGGTCCTGGCGGTAGAACAGCGCCAGTTGCTGGTAGACCTGTGGATAAGCCTGCTGCAGCAGGTCCGGGCCGCTGAAGAAGTACTCGCTGGCAACGGCGAAGAACTCCGCGGGGTTTTCCGCGGCGTACGGGTCGATGGCGGTCTCGGCGTCGGGGTTGGCGTCCAGCTGCCGGTTGAGGTCGTCATAGGCCTGTTGCATGGCCCTCGACCAGTCGCCCACGTCCATCCCGTGGTGCAGCGGCGGCAGGCCATTGGCGTCGCCGTTGAGCATGTCGAGCTTGTGCGCCAGCTCGTGGATCACCAGGTTGTAGGCCTCCCAGCCGCCTCCGCCGAGGACCCCGTCCCAGGCCAGGATCACCGGGCCCTGGTGCCAGGCTTCGCCGCTGTGCTCAGCGTCGTAGATGTGCTCGACGCCGCTGGCGTCGCGGTGGCGCTGGGGGCTCTTGAAGTCGTCGGGGTAGAGGATGATCTCGTGAAAACCCTGGTACCAGTCGAGGTCGCCCAGGTGCAGCAGCGGCAGTTGCGCCTGGGCGGCGAGCAGCAGGCGCTGTTCGTCGTCCAGTTCGACTCCGGGCAGAGCGGTCAGGTGCTTGGCATGCAGGAACAGCACGCAGGCCTCGCGCAGCCAGCGGTCTTCTTCGTCACTGATGCCGTCGAGCAGGGGCAGGCCTGCGCGCACGGCCTGCCACAGCTGGGCATCGATCGGATAACGGGCCAGGGTGCGCCGGCGCCGCCAGGCGCGAAACGACCACATGGGCCGGTCAGTGCGCCTTGGCTGCGCGGCCGAAGCGCCCGCGCAGCAGGCCGAGGATCATCGGTACCAGAGACAGCAGGATGATCACCACGACCATCAGCGACAGGTGCTGCTTGATGAACGGCACGTTGCCGAAGAAGTAGCCCAGGGTCACCAGGCCACCGACCCAGAGCAGCGAACCGACCACGCTGAAGGTCAGGAAACGCGGGTAATGCATGTGCGCGATACCGGCGACGAACGGCGCGAAGGTACGCAGGATCGGCAGGAAGCGCGCCAGGGTCACGGTCTTGCCGCCGTGGCGGTCGTAGAAGTCGTGGGTCCGTTGCAGGTAGTCGCGGCGGAAGATTTTCGAGTTGGGCTTGTTGAACAAGCGCTCGCCGGCCGTGCGGCCGATCACGTAGTTGGTGCTGTCGCCCAGGATCGCCGCAGCCATCAGCAGCCCCGCGAGCAGGACCGGGTCCATGCCGCCACCGGCGGCGACGGCGCCGGCGATGAACAGCAGCGAGTCGCCCGGCAGGAACGGCATCACCACCAGGCCGGTTTCGCAGAAGATCACCGCAAACAGAATCGCGTAGATCCAGGGGCCGTAGTTGGTCACCAGCAGATCAAGGTAGGCATCGAGGTGGAGGATGAGGTCCAGCGGGTTGAAATCCATGTACAGCACCTGTGTTCTTGACCCGCGACTACGGGCGCGCAAAGACGGAAATCGGCAAGGGCGTAGGTTTACTTACCTGCGGGTGGGTAAATATTCACACATGTAGAACGGGGATTATACGGAGAAGACGGGAATGTGCCCGGGCAGATTGTAGCGGCGGGTTACGAGGTCAGGGCCAAGGCTTTTGTTGTTGGCCCCGGCCTCTTCGCGGGGCAAGCCCACTCCCACAGGATAGCGTCGCTCCTTCGGTCAGCGGAGATCCTGTGGGAGCGGCGGTGCGCCGATGCGACTTGCCCCGCGAAGAGGGCGGAGCAGGCGACGGAAAAAGCCTGCCTAGTCGCCGTTGATCGGCAACACGTAGTTCTTGAACTCGGTGTCTTCGCGAAACCCCATCGACTCGTAGGTTTTCTTCGCCACCTCGTTGTCATCGCTGGTCGACACGCGCATGCGCACGGCGTTGGTCTCCTTGGCCATCTTCTTGGCCTCGCGCATCAGGTGGTCAGCGACCAGCATGCGGCGGGCATCTTCGGCCACGTAGATGTCATTGAGGATCCACACGCGCTTGAGCGACAGCGACGAGAAGCTCGGGTACAGCTGGCAGAAGCCCAGCAATTTGCTGTCGTCGTCATCCGCCAGCGCCAGGTAGATCACCGATTCCTTGAGCCGCAGGCGCTTTTCGAGAAAGCTGCGCGAACTGTCCGGGTAGGGCAACTGCCCATAGAACTCACGGTATCTGACAAACAGCGGGTTGAGCAGGTCGAGGTGTTCCAGGGTTGCCTTGATGATGCGCATGTGCGGCCCTCAGAGTCCATTTGGGGAAACAGCGGATTGCCAGCAGTCTTCAACAGCATGCTGCCCAATGCAGGCTAGAAGCGCAATCCACCTTCCGTGACAGGATTTTTACTCTTCGCCGAGTAGGAAGTTTCCGGTTTTGCCGGTGGAATGCTCACTGTCGAGGCTATGGACCTCGGCTTCGTCCTTAAGATTCACCCCCGACAGCTGGCGCCGACAGGCTTCGCGCATCAGGTACAGCAGGCGGTGGGCGGCCATCCCGTAGCTCAGGCCCTCCAGGCGCACGTTGGAGATGCAGTTGCGGTAGGCGTCGGTCAGGCCGACCTTGGGCGCGAAGGTGAAGTACAGGCCCAGGCTGTCGGGTGAACTGAGGCCGGGGCGTTCACCGATCAGCATCACCGTCATACGTGCGCCGAGCAGCTCGCCGACCTCGTCGGCCACCGCCACCCGGCCCTGTTCGACCAGCACCACGGGGGCGCTGCGCCAGCCGTCGGCGGCGGCCTGCTCTTCGAAGCGCGTAAGAAAGGGCAGCGTGTGCCGGTGCACGGCCAGCGCCGACAGGCCATCGGCGACCACGATCGCCAGGTCGACCCCACCGGGGTTGACCTGGGCGTGCTCGCGCAGTTGGCTGACGGAGTCTGCGTTGAGCCGGCGGCCGAGGTCAGGCCGCTGCAGGTACTCGTGACGGTCGCTGGCCGCGCTGTGCAGCAGCAGGCTGTCGCGGCCGCGCTCGCTGAGCTGGCTGCGCAGGCCGGCATGGTCGAAGGCCAGGTGCACCGCATCGCGGGCCTGGGCATGGGCGAACTGGAAGTCCAGCTGGGCGGCGGTCGGCAGGCTGGTGCCGCTGCGGCCCAGGGCGATGCGCGCCGGGGTCAGGGTGCGCAGGGCCAGCCAGGGGTTGTCGGGGGTCGGAGTGGGTCTATCCATGGTCACCTCTAGGCCAGCTGCGCCAGGGCTTGGCGGAAGGCTGGCGGCAGGTTGTCGCCAAAGCGAATGCGGCCATCGGCCTGGGTGAAGATACCGGTGCGCTCCAGCCACGCCTCGAACTCCGGCCCGGGCTTGAGGCCGAGGGTCTGGCGCGCGTACAGCGCGTCGTGGAACGAGGTGGTCTGGTAGTTGAGCATGATGTCGTCAGAACCGGGGATGCCCATGATGAAGTTGATCCCGGCGACCCCCAGCAGGGTCAGCAGGGTGTCCATGTCGTCCTGGTCGGCTTCGGCGTGGTTGGTGTAGCAGATGTCGCAGCCCATCGGCACGCCGAGCAGCTTGCCGCAGAAGTGGTCTTCGAGCCCGGCGCGGATGATCTGCTTGCCGTTGTACAGGTACTCGGGGCCGATGAAGCCGACCACGGTGTTGACCAGAAACGGCTTGAAGTGGCGCGCCACGGCGTAGGCGCGGGTCTCGCAGGTCTGTTGGTCGACGCCGTGGTGGGCGTTGGCCGACAGCGCGCTGCCCTGGCCGGTCTCGAAGTACATGAGGTTCTGCCCGAGCGTGCCGCGCTTGAGCGACAGGCCGGCTTCGTAGCCTTCCTGGAGGACATTCAGGTTGATGCCGAAGCTGGCGTTGGCCGCCTCGGTGCCGGCAATCGACTGGAACACCAGGTCCAGCGGCACCCCGCGGTTGATCGCCTCGATCGAGGTGGTGACGTGGGTCAGCACACAGGCCTGGGTGGGGATCTGGTAGCGCTGGATGATCGCGTCGAGCATCTCCAGCATGGCGCAGATCGAGGCGATGCTGTCGGTGGCCGGGTTGATGCCGATCATGGCGTCGCCGTTGCCGTACAGCAGGCCGTCGAGGATGCTCGCGGCAATCCCGGCCGGCTCGTCGGTCGGGTGGTTGGGCTGCAGGCGGGTCGACAGCCGCCCGCGCAGGCCCATGGTGCCGCGGAACTGGGTCACTACGCGGATCTTCTGCGCGACCAGCACCAGGTCCTGCACGCGCATGATCTTCGACACCGCCGCGGCCATTTCCGGCGTCAGGCCTGGCGCCAGGGCGCGCAGGCTGTGTTCATCGGCCGCTTCGCCGAGCAGCCAGTCGCGCAGGCCGCCGACGGTCAGGTGGCTGACGGCGGCAAACGCCGCCGGGTCGTGGCTGTCGATGATCAGCCGAGTGACTTCATCGTCTTCATAGGGGATCAGCGCTTCGCTCAGGAAGTGCTTGAGCGGGATGTTGGCCAGGGCCATCTGCGCGGCGACCCGTTCGCCGTCGTTGCTCGCCGCGACCCCGGCGAGAAAATCGCCCGAGCGCGCCGGGCTGGCCTTGGCCATCACCTCTTTGAGGCTGTCGAAGCGGTAGACCAGGTTGCCTACCGTGTGGACGAAACTTGCCATACAGACTCTCCAGAGCGCCGCAGCGGTTGGCTGCGGCGCGTAGCGGCGATCAGTGCAGGGCCTCTTCGGCCTTCTGGATCGCGGCGAATTCCTCTTCCGGCGTCCCCGCGACCAGGTGGTGGCGGCTGTAGAACGCAAAGTAGGCGATCAACACGCCATAGATCAGCGCAGCGCCAATCACCACCCGCGGATCGACCAGGAACCCGGCCACCACCGCCAGGCACGCCAGCACCAGCGCCACACCCGAGGTGAAGATGCCGCCCGGGGTGCGGTACGGCCGCTCCATTTTGGGGCGACGGATGCGCAGGGTGATGTGCGCGGCCATCATCAGTACGTAGGACAGGGTAGCGCCGAATACCGCGACCAGGATCAGCAGGTCACCCTGGCCGCTCAGCGACAGGCCGAAACCGATGATCCCCGGGATGATCAAGGCCAGCACCGGCGCCTTGCTCTTGTTGGTCTCGGACAGTTTGCGCGGCAGGTAGCCGGCGCGCGACAGGGCGAAGATCTGCCGCGAATAGGCGTAGATGATCGAGAAGAAGCTGGCGATCAGCCCGGCCAGGCCGACCAGGTTGACGAAGCCGCTCATCCAGGTCGAGCCGCCATAGGCTTTGGACAGCGCCTCGACCAGCGGGTTGCCGGAGGCCTTGAGGGCTTCAGAGCCGGCGCCACCTGGGCCGATCACCAGGATCAGCAGGGCAAAGGCGAGCAGCACCAGCATCGCGCCGATCAGCCCGCGTGGCAGGTCGCGCTTGGGGTTCTTGGTTTCTTCGGCGGCCAGCGGCACGCCTTCGACCGCGAGGAAGAACCAGATCGCATAGGGGATCGCCGCCCACACGCCGATGTAACCGAACGGCAGGAAGCTGCTGGCGCCGGCGGCGCTGGTCGGGGCGATGTCGAACAGGTTGGCTGCATCGAAATGGGGCACCATGCCGATCAGGAACACCACCAGGGCGATCGCGGCCACGGCAGTAATGATGAACATCAGTTTCAGCGCCTCACCGACACCAAAGATGTGGATGCCGATGAAGATGATGTAGAAGGCCAGGTAGATCATCCAGCCGCCGATGCCGAACAACGACTCGCAGTAGGCGCCGATGAACACCGCGATCGCCGCGGGGGCGATGGCGTATTCGATGAGGATCGCCGTGCCGGTGAGAAAGCCGCCCCAGGGCCCGAAGGCGCTGCGCGCGAAGCCGTAGCCGCCGCCGGCGGTGGGGATCATCGACGACAGTTCGGCCAGCGAGAAGCACATGCACAGGTACATCGTCGCCATCAGCAGGGTGGCGAGAAACATGCCGCCCCAGCCGCCCTGGGCGAGGCCGAAGTTCCAGCCGGCGTAGTCGCCGGAAATGACGTAGGCCACCCCCAGGCCGACCAGCAGGACCCAGCCGGCGGCGCCTTTTTTCAGTTCACGTTGCTGGAAGTAGTCCGAGCCGACCTTTTCGAAGTCGACAGAGGTATTGGCCGGCGCACCGGCGGATTGATCGCTTGGCATGGGTTCACCTGTTTTTTTTCTTGATAGCCGAAGGGACGCTCGGCCGCTTGGTGATTTGTGTTGCAGGAAGCGCGCCAGAGCGGTTGCTGCCCTGGAAGAAGTGTTGGGGCGCCATCGCGGGCAAGCCCGCTCCTACAGTGTGTAGGCGCTGGCTTGCCTGCGAAGGGCTGCAAAGCAGCCCCCGAGGCCTTTGAACCTAGAAGAAGCCCAACGGATTGATGTCGTAGCTCACCAGCAGGTTCTTGGTCTGCTGGTAATGGTCGAGCATCATCTTGTGCGTCTCACGCCCAACCCCCGACTTCTTGTACCCGCCAAACGCCGCGTGCGCCGGGTACAGGTGGTAGCAGTTGGTCCACACGCGACCCGCCTTGATCCCGCGGCCCATGCGGTACGCACGGTTGATGTCGCGGGTCCATACACCCGCCCCCAGGCCGAACTCGGTGTCGTTGGCGATCGCCAGCGCCTCGGCCTCATCCTTGAAGGTGGTGACGCTGACCACCGGCCCGAAAATTTCCTCCTGGAACACGCGCATCTTGTTGTTGCCCTTGAGCAGGGTCGGCTGGATGTAATAGCCGGTGGCCAGGGCGCCTTCGAGTTTTTCCACCTTGCCGCCGGTCAGCAGCTCGGCGCCTTCTTCCTGAGCGATGTCCAGGTACGAGAGGATCTTCTCGAACTGCTGCTGCGAGGCCTGGGCGCCGACCATGGTCTCGGTGTCCAGCGGGTCGCCACGCTTGATCAGCTTGACCTTCTTCAGCACCGCTTCCATGAACTGCGGGTAGATCGACTCCTGGATCAGCGCGCGGGACGGGCAGGTGCACACTTCGCCCTGGTTGAAGAACGCCAGCACCATGCCTTCGGCGGCCTTGTCGATGAAGCTCGGCTCGGCCTGCATGATGTCTTCGAAGTAGATGTTCGGTGACTTGCCGCCCAGCTCGACGGTGGACGGAATGATGTTCTCGGCGGCGCATTTCATGATGTGCGAGCCGACCGGGGTCGAGCCGGTAAAGGCGATCTTGGCGATGCGCTTGCTGGTGGCTAGCGCTTCGCCGGCTTCCCGGCCGTAGCCTTGCACCACGTTGAGCACGCCCGGTGGCAGCAGGTCGCCGATCAGCTCGACCAGCACGGTGATGCCCAGTGGGGTCTGTTCGGCCGGCTTGAGCACCACGCAGTTGCCTGCGGCCAGGGCCGGGGCGAGTTTCCAGGCGGCCATCAGGATCGGGAAGTTCCACGGGATGATCTGCCCGACCACGCCCAGCGGCTCATGGATGTGGTAGGCGACGGTGCCTTCGTTGATCTCGGCGGCGCCGCCTTCCTGGGCGCGGATGCAGCCGGCAAAGTAGCGGAAGTGGTCGACGGCCAGCGGGATGTCGGCATTCAGGGTTTCGCGCACGGGCTTGCCGTTGTCCCAGGTCTCGCTGATGGCCAGCAGCTCGAGGTTCTGCTCGATGCGGTCGGCGATGCGCAGCAGGACGTTGGAGCGGTCCTGCACCGAGGTGCGGCCCCAGGCGTCGGCGGCGGCATGGGCGGCGTCCAGCGCCTTGTCGATGTCTTCGGCAGTGGAGCGGGGGAATTCGGCGATCAGCTTGCCGTTCACCGGCGAGGTGTTTTCGAAGTATTGGCCTTTGACCGGCGCTACGAACTCGCCACCGATGAAGTTCCCGTAACGGCTCTTGAAGCTGATCTTCGAGCCTTCGGTACCGGGATGTGCGTAACGCATGGTGTGTCTCCTGGTTAATTGTTTTGTTGGGAGTACCAAAGCGTAGAGCAAAGGTCGGGCCACTGCTTGGAGGCCCATATAGATCAATGGCTTGGCGCTGGAGTGGGCGGTACGTGATGGGTGGCTGTGCCAGCCTTGGTACGCCCTGGGTGACACTTTGTACCGTGTGCGACACGCAGCGTGACTGGCGGGTCCGTGCACCATTGCAAAGCTTTGCGCGGTGGAGGATGCTGGCTTGAGTCTCTATCTGCGGAGAAAAACAACAATGCAGAGCAATGCGTTCAGCCGCCATGCCCATGAAGTGCTGACGGTCGCCCGTGGCGAAGGCAGCGGCCCTGCCAGTGATCCGTCGATCACCCGCTCCTGGCTGCGCTGCCTGGATGATTACCACCTCGACCCGGCGCGCAGCCAGGCACCGGTGGTACTCGAACACGGTCGCCTGCTGGAAACCCGCGAGCGCCTGCGCCAGGTGCTGCAGATCGCCGGCAGCGAGATGAACAGCCTGCACCAGCAGCTGTCCGGCGCGGGCCACGCGGTGCTGCTCACCGATGCCCGTGGGGTGATCCTCAACTGCGTTACCGCGCCCACCGAGCGGCGCATTTTCGAGCGCGCCGGGCTGTGGCTCGGCGCCGACTGGAGCGAGGCCAGCGAGGGCACCAATGGCATCGGCACCTGCCTGGTCGAGCGCCAGGCACTGACCATTCACCAGAATGAACACTTCCGCGGCCGGCACACCGGCCTGACCTGCTCGGCGAGCCCGGTGTTCGACCCGCACGGCGAGCTGCTGGCGGTGCTCGACGTCTCGTCGGCGCGGGCGGACGTCTCGCGCCAGAGCCAGTTCCATACCATGGCGCTGGTCAACCTCTCGGCGAAGATGATCGAGAGCTGTTACTTCCTGCGCCATTTCGAACATCAGTGGTTGCTGCGTTTTCACCTGCAGGCCGAGTCGGTCGGGCTGTTCAGCGAAGGGCTGCTGGCGTTCGACGGCGAGGGGCGGATCTGCGCGGTCAACCAGAGCGCCCTGAACCTGCTCGGGGGCATTCGCGGTGGCCTGCTGGGGCAACCGGTCGAGCGGTTCTTCGCCTGCACCCAGGACGACCTGCTGGGCCGCGCGACGCCGCAGGGCAGCACGGTCTGGCCGCTGCACACGCGTGACGGCCGCCAGGTGTTCGCCAGCCTGCGCGGCCAGCCGCGCAGCCCGAGCTGGACCGTGCCTGCCGCCTTGCAGGTGAAAGGGCGCGAGCCGCAGGCACAGATCTGCTTGCTCGACCCCGCCTTGCAGGCTGACTTTTCCCGTGCCGTGCGGGTGTTCGAGCGCGACGTGCCGCTGTTGCTGTGCGGCGAGACGGGCTGTGGCAAGGAGGCCTTCGCCCAGGCCGTGCACCAGGCCAGCCAGCGTCGGCACAAGCCGTTCGTGGCGATCAACTGTGCGTCGATCCCGGAGAGCCTGATCGAGAGCGAGCTGTTCGGCTATCGCGGCGGCAGTTTTACCGGCGCGCGCAAGGAAGGCATGCGCGGCAAGCTGCTCCAGGCTGATGGCGGCACGCTGCTGCTGGACGAGATCGGCGACATGCCGCTGGCCTTGCAGACCCGCTTGCTGCGGGTGCTGGAGGACCGTCAGGTGGTGCCGATCGGCGGTGAGGCGCAGGCGGTGGACGTGCGGATCATCAGCGCCACCCACCGTAATCTGCTCGAGCGGGTGGAGCAGGGCAGTTTCCGCGAAGACCTGTATTACCGGCTCAACGGGCTGGAGGTCGCCTTGCCCTCGGTGCGCGAGCGCAGTGACAAGGACGCGTTGCTGGACTTCATCCTCAGCCAGGAGGCCGAGGGGCAGCGGGTCGAGATCGAACCGGCGGCGCGCCAGGCGTTGCTGGCGTTCGCCTGGCCGGGCAATGTGCGGCAGATGCGCAATGTGCTGCGTACGTTGGTGGCGCTGTGTGACAACGCCAGGATCACAGCGTCAGACCTGCCGGCACTTTTCAGTCAGCCGGCGGCCCGCTCCCCAGCAGTGTGCGCGCCCCTCGAGGATGCCGAGCGCGAGGCCCTGCTGGTGGTGCTCGAGATGAAACGCTGGCACCTGACCAACGTCGCCAGCCACCTGGGCATCAGCCGCAATACCTTGTATCGAAAACTTCGCAAACACGGCATTGCCCGCACCGGCTGAGTGATTCACTGGGTGCGATTTCGCTCGCCCTGGGCTACCCTGCCTCGACGTTTTGCGAGGTCGATCATGCACATTCATATTCTCGGTATTTGCGGCACTTTCATGGGCTCCCTGGCCGTCCTGGCCAAGGAGCTGGGCCACCGCGTCACCGGCTCCGACGCCAATGTCTATCCGCCGATGAGCACCCAGCTCGAAGCCCAGGGCATCGAGCTGACCCAAGGCTACGACCCCGCCCAGCTGGAGCCCGCCCCGGACCTGGTGGTGATCGGCAATGCCATGTCGCGTGGCAACCCGGCGGTGGAACATGTCCTGAACAAGGGCCTGCCGTACGTTTCCGGCCCGCAGTGGCTGGCAGACCATGTGCTGCAGGGCCGCTGGGTACTGGCCGTGGCCGGCACCCACGGCAAGACCACCACCAGCAGCATGCTGGCGTGGGTCCTGGAGCACGCGGGCATGAGTCCGGGTTTCTTGATCGGCGGCGTGCCGCAGAACTTCTCGGTCTCGGCCCGCCTGGGCGACACGCCGTTCTTCGTGGTCGAGGCTGACGAGTACGACAGCGCGTTCTTCGACAAGCGCTCGAAGTTTGTCCACTACCACCCGCGTACCGCGATCCTCAATAACCTTGAGTTCGATCATGCGGACATCTTCCCCGACCTGGCGTCCATCGAGCGGCAGTTCCACCACCTGGTGCGCACCATCCCTAGTGAAGGCCTGGTCATTCACCCGACCACTGAGCCTGCGCTGCAGCGGGTCATCGAGATGGGCTGCTGGACACCGGTGCAGACCACCGGTGAGGGCGGCCAATGGCAAGCGCGCCTGCTCAGCGCCGACGGCTCGCACTTCGAAGTGCTGTTCGACGGTGTCGTCCAAGGCGTGGTGCAGTGGCCGTTGACCGGTCAGCATAACGTCGCCAACGCCTTGGCCACCCTGGCGGCTGCCCGCCATGTCGGCGTGGTGCCGGCCATGGCGATCGACGGCCTGAGCGCCTTCAAGAGCGTCAAGCGGCGCATGGAAACGGTCGCCGAAGTACAGGGCGTGACCATCTATGACGACTTCGCCCACCACCCGACCGCGATCGCCACCACCCTCGACGGCCTGCGCAAGCGCGTCGGTGAGGCGCCGGTGATCGCCGTGATCGAGCCGCGCTCCAACTCGATGAAGCTCGGTGCCCACCGTGATGGCCTGCCCGAGAGCGTCAACGACGCCGATCAGGTGATCTGGTACGCCCCGGCCAACCTGGGCTGGGACCTGGCCGGCACGGCGGCGCAATGCAAGGTGCCGGCGGTGGTCGCCGACAGCCTCGAGGCGATCATCGAGCGGGTCAAGGGCCAGGCGCGTCCGGGCACCCACGTGGTGATCATGAGCAACGGCGGCTTTGGCGGCCTGCATGGCAAGCTGGCCGAGGCACTGAAGTGAACGGTCCGCAACGCATCACCCTGGCCATGACCGGCGCCTCGGGCGCGCAGTACGGCTTGCGCCTGCTGGATTGCCTGGTCCGCGAAGACCGCGAGGTGCACTTTCTGATCTCCAAGGCGGCGCAGCTGGTCATGGCCACCGAGACCGACGTGCAACTGCCGGCCAAGCCGCAATCGATGCAGGCTTTTCTGACCGAGTACACCGGGGCTGCCGATGGGCAGATCCGCGTGTACGGCAAGGAAGACTGGATGTCACCGGTGGCCTCGGGCTCGGGTGCGCCGGCGGCGATGGTGGTGGTGCCGTGCTCGACGGGTACCTTGTCGGCGATCGCCACCGGCGCGTGCAACAACCTGATCGAGCGCGCTGCGGACGTGACCCTCAAGGAGCGTCGCCAGTTGATCCTGGTGCCGCGCGAGGCGCCGTTCTCGACCATTCACCTGGAGAACATGCTCAAGCTGTCGCAGATGGGCGCGGTGATCCTGCCTGCGGCACCGGGCTTCTATCACCAGCCGCAGACCATCGACGACCTGGTGGATTTTGTCGTGGCGCGGGTTCTCAACCTGCTGAACATCCCCCAGGACATGCTGCCGCGTTGGGGCGAGCACCATTATGGGGTCGATGATTGAAGCGGGCGCTGCTGGGTGTGCTGCTGCTGGCCCAGCTGGGCGGCTGTGCCACGGTGCGCACGCTGGACGCCAACAAGCCGGGCGCGCCGGTGGTGTATGCCGGCACGCGGCTTGATCTGTATGTGATGAACGGTGGGTGTTGCCCGGCTGATCGCTTTGGCGCCGAGGCGCCGACGTATCCCGGATTGGACCTGCCGGGCAGTGCACTGCTCGATACCGTGCTGTTGCCGTTGTCGCTATTGACCGCGCTTGGGGTGGGCTTCAACGCCACCGGCGGTCTTTGAGATTGCCGGGGCTGCTCTGCAGCCCTTCGCGGCGGTCCGGCGTCCCGGCAAGCCCGCTCCTACAGGGTTTTTCAGCGCCGCCGAAACCTGTGGGAGCGGGTTCACCCGCGAAGGGGCGCAAAGCGCCCCCAGCGGTCGTTCGGTCAAGCCTATTTCTTGCCTAGCTTGCGCAACTCGTCGGACTCGATCACCCGAACCCCGTCTTCCTCCTCCAGCGCCAGACGCCACAGCGCCCGGGCCAAGGTGCATGCCTCGATCCCACGGTATTTCCCCGGCATGAACCGCGCAAACGGCGCCGCCAGCCGCTCACCCAAACGCGGCTCGACCCGCTCACCGAGCAGCAGCGACGGCCGGACAATGGTCAACTGCGGCCAGTCCTGCGCCTTCAGCGCCTGTTCCATCTCGCCCTTGACCCGGTTGTAGAAGATCGACGACGTGGCATCGGCGCCAATCGCACTGACCACCAGCAGGTGCCGTGCGCCCATCTCCCGGGCGCGCTTGCTGAACGCCACGACCATGTCCAGGTCGACCTGGCGGAAGGCCGACTCCGAGCCTGCCTGCTTGAGCGTGGTGCCCAGGCAGCAGAACGCGATGTCGACGCGCCCGCCCAGCTGCGGCAGAAACACCGCGGGGTCGCCCACCGGGTTTTCCAGGTGCGGATGCTCGGCCAATGGCCGGCGGGTCGGCGCCAGGACTCGGCTGATGGTCGGTTCGTTGAGCAGGCGGTCGAGCAGGTGTTCACCCGTCAGACCGGTGGCTCCGGCAAGCAGGACATGCTGAGGCGTCAAGTACATGATGTCTCTCCCTTGTTACACACAGCTTAGTGGCTGGCAGGCTTTTTTTCCTGCCCGGGCGCGGCTGTCTGAGCTTCATTGCGCAGGGCTTCCTCGGCCTGTTGCCGGCGCATCCGCTGCCAGTGCGCAAGCACGGCCGGTGGCGCCCACAACTGCGGTTCCGAGGCCTCGAAACCTTCCCTTGCTTCGCGTTCGGCAACGCTGGCGCGGGCCAGTTCAAAAGCCTGCTTGAGGTCGTCGGTCTGGTTCAGTGCTTCGGCGAACAGGGCGTCGCCGAAATAGGTGAAGTCGGCTTCTTCCGAGCAGCCGAACGACACCCGGTCGGGGCGCGCGGCCGTCATGATCAAGGTGCGCTCGTCTTTCAGCGGGGCGATGTAGCCGCCCGAGTAACAGGCAGAGATGACCACCACCTTGTCGCGATCTTTCAATGGCGCCAAAGCACTGGCCAGTTCGTCGGCGGACAGGTCGGCCAACTGCAGGCGTGGCTGGTCGAGCACCAGTTGGTGATCGTGGCTGCCGTGGCTGGTCAGGTAGACGAACACCAGGTCTTCGGGGCCGCTGCGCTCGGCCAGGGCCCTGGCCGCGCGGGTGATGCTCTCGCGGGTGGCCATCGGCCGGTCGGCCAGGTGGTCGCGGTGGTTGACCAGGGTGACCTGGCCGCGGGCACCGAAACGCACCTTGAGCATGTTGCTGACATAGTCGGCCTCACGCAGGAACACGCTCTGCTGGCCATCGCCGGCCACCACCAGGCTGTACAGCTGGATCGACGGCTGCGACTGCGGCAGCGCTGCCAGCGCAGCGTCGAGCAGCTTGCCCTGGTTGAGCAGGGCCAGGTCCAGCGGGTCGGGGAGCAGCTTGCTCTGTTCGTCGCGCACGCGCACGCCGTTGACCCAGAAGCCGGCCTCGATGCGGCCATTGGCCTGGGTCAGGCGACCATGGCCCTGGTAGGCATCGTCGGCGAAGCCACCGATGTACTGGCTGCCGTCGGCCAGGTGCAGGCGGCCTTCACCCGAGAACCGCCATTCGCGGAAGCTGCCCTTGTAGCGGCTGCCATCGCTGCCCAGCAGTTCGCCCTGGCCATCCAGCGAGCCGTCCTTGAATTCGCCGATCCACACGTCGCCATCGGCGTTCTCGTAACGGCCGCGGCCCTCCAGGCGGTTGTCCTTGAATTCGCCGATGTACTGCTCGCCGTCGACGCTGTCGTAGGTGCCACTGCCTTGCAGCTGGCCGTCGCTGAAACGCCCGCTGAACTGGTTGCCGCTGGCGTCGCTGCGCACCCCGGCGCCGTTCGGCTTGCCCTTGGCGAACAGGCCCTGGTAGCGGCTGCCGTCAGCCAGGTCGAGCTGGCCGGCGCCTTCGTACTGGTCGTCCTTGAACTGGCCGCGGTAGACCTGATCGTTCTGTTTGAGGGTGCCTTCGCCGTCGCGCCGGCCGTGCTTGAAGGTGCCGGCGTAGTGGCTGCCGGGCGTGGTCAGGTCGCCCAGGCCATTGAACAGGCCACTGGCGAACTGGCCGCGGTAGACCTCGCCGTTGCTGCCGTGCCATTCGCCCTGGCCATGCCATTGGCCGTTGTTGAAGGTGCCGGCGTACCAGCTGCCGTTGGGGTAGTCGATGCGCCCTTCACCCTGCAGCAGGCCGTCGACCACGGTGCCCCGGTAGCGGCCGCCATCGGGCAGGCGCGCGTCGGGAGGCGACAGCGGTTCGCCTTCGCCGCAGGCGGCGAGCAACAGGGTCAGGACGAGGGGTAGCAGTGCACGCATGACGGATCCCGGGCGTTAGATCTGCCGAGTATGCCGCACAATGCGTTGGCTGAGACAGCGTCAGGCGGTGAATCGTAGGGGCCGCAGCGCGGCCCCGGAAGGGTTCAGACAAAGCACAGCGACAACGGCTCGGCGATATAGGCCGGTTTCGCTTCGCCTTCGATCTCCAGCGTGGCGGTCACCTTGAGCAGCCACTGCCCGGGCTTCTTCTCGATGGCCTCGGTCAGCTCGACCTTCAGCCGCACCTGGCTGTCGACCTTGACCGGCTGAATGAAGCGCACGCTGTCCAGGCCATAGTTGACCACCATCTTCAGCCCCTCAGGGAGGACCAGGATGTCTTCCATCAGCTTGGGGATCAGCGACAGGGTCAGGAAGCCATGGGCGATGGTGCTGCCGAACGGCGTCTTGCTGGCTTTTTCGGGGTCGACATGGATGAACTGGAAGTCGCCGGTCGCTTCGGCGAACAGGTTGATGCGCTGCTGATCGATCTTCAGCCATTCGGAACGTCCCAGTTCCTTACCAACGTACTGCGAAAGCGCTGCAACAGGTACATAGGGCATCGTGACTCTCCAAATTGTCATTGCACTGCGAGTGGTACGAAGGTGCTAGATCAGCACGTCGCAGGGTTGCGGTCAAGTTGCCATCTTTTCGGCGAATATCGGCTTATAGGTGCAACCTGCGCGTGCTTATAATGGCCGCCATGCCCGAAGGAGATGCTTATGTTGTTGCGTGGTTTGACCTGGCTGGTGTTGTTTCAGCTGCTGGGTACGGCGATCAACCATCTGTTTGTACCGATTCTGCCGGGGCCGATCATCGGCCTGCTGTTGCTGCTGGTGTCGCTCATGTTCCGCGGCGAAGTTGGCAAGCCGTTGAACGAAGCCGCCTCGAGCCTGCTGCGCTACCTGCCGTTGCTGCTGGTGCCGCCGGCGGTGGGGGTGATGGTGTATGCCAAGGACATCGCCGCGGATTTCTGGGCCATCGCCGGCGCGCTGGTGCTGTCGTGCCTGATAACCCTGGTGTTCGTCGGGGTGTTGATGCAAAAGCTCATCCACCGCCAAGGCAAGCCTGAGGAGCGCCCATGAGCCTCGACTGGCACGGCGCGCTCGACGCGGTCATCCATCATCCGTTGTTCGGCATCGGCATTACCCTCGGCGCCTACCAGATCGTCCTGGCCGCCTTTGAAAAGACCCGCTGGATCTTCCTCCAGCCGGTGCTGGTGTCGATGTTGCTGGTCATCGGCGTCCTGCTGGTGTGCGGCATCGACTATGCCGAGTACCGCAAGGCCACCGAAATCATGAACATCCTCCTCGGCCCGGCCACCGTGGCCCTGGCCGTGCCGCTCTACCTCAACCTGCGGCGCATCCGTCAGCTGTTCTGGCCGACATTTACTACGCTGGTAATCGGGGGCCTGTTCGCGACCGTGGCGTGCCTGCTGCTGGGCTGGTGGTTTGGCGCCGAGCACATGATCCTGATGACCATGGCGCCCAAGTCGGTGACCTCGCCGATCGCCATGCTGGTGGCCGAGCAGATCGGCGGCGTGGCGGCCCTGGCAGCGGTGTTCGTGCTGATCACCGGGGTGATCGGGGCTATCTTCGGCCCGGCGCTGCTCACCCGCTTCGGCGTGCACAGCCCCGAGGCACGGGGCATGTCGCTGGGCGTGACCGCGCATGCGGTGGGCACTTCGGTGGCCCTGCAAGAAGGTGATGAATGCGGCGCTTTCGCCGCGCTGGCGATGAGCTTGATGGGTGTGGCCACGGCGGTGTTCCTGCCGTTGGCGGTCAGCCTGGTGGCTTGAGGATCGACGATGACGCTACCGCTGTTTCCGCTCAATACCGTGCTGTTTCCCGGATGCATGCTCGATTTGCAGATCTTCGAGGCGCGCTACCTGGACATGATCGGCCGCTGCATGAAGCAAGGCGGCGGTTTTGGCGTGGTGTGCATCCTTGAAGGCGAGCAGGTCGGCAAGGTGCCGTCGGGCGTGGCATCGATCGGCTGCGAGGCGCTGATCCGTGACTTCGACCAGCAGGAAAACGGCCTGCTGGGGATTCGTGTCGAAGGTGTGCGGCGTTTCGAGGTCGAGCAGACCGAGGTGCAGAAGGACCAGTTGCTGCTCGGCGAGGTGCGCTGGCTGACCGAAGGCACGGACAGCGAGCTCAGTGAGCACGACGACGACCTGCTCGCGCTGCTGCTGGCGCTGGGCGAGCACCCGATGGTCGCCTCGCTGGACATGCCGCGGGCGGTCGATGGGCGCCGCTCGCTGGCCAATCAGTTGGCCTACCTGCTGCCCTTCATGGAAGAGGACAAACTCGACCTGCTGGCGATCGACTCGCCGCAGGCACGCCTGGCGGCGATCCAGAACCTGCTGGAGCGCATCCAGGGTGAACTGTTTGCCTGACTGAGCAGCGTTGCCTGCGCTGGCCTCTTCGCGGGGCAAGCCCGCTCCCACAGGGTTTGTGCTGCGGCTAAAATTCGGGCATTGCAGGGCCCTAATTGAACTCCCAGAATGTGGGCGTTACCGAGAACCCTGTGGGAGCGGGCTTGCCCGCGAAGAGGTCAGTACGGATTCACTCAATACTGGTAACGCAACAGGGCCTGGGGCAGGGCGTGCAAGGCAAAGAACGCCAGCAGCGCGATACAGGCCGGCAGCACCAGCCACCACACCCTCAGCGGCAGCGCGTTCAACGGCTGGCGGTACTGCACCAGCGTCAGGCTCAGCGCACTCACGCAGCAGGCCAGCAACGCCCCGGCAAGGATATCGGTCGGCCAGTGCGCGCCCAGGTACACCCGTGACAGGGCGATCGACAGCGCCGGGATGCACCCCAGCAAGACCCAGGTCAGGCGCATGCGCGGCGGCTGCCCACGCCCGGCCAGCACCGCCATCACCAGAAAGAACGCGAACGACGCCGAACTGTGCCCGCTGGGCATGCTGTAGGTGGTCAGCGGGTCACTCAGCACCTCCGGCCGCGCCCGGGCGAACAGCCACTTCAGTGTCCCGTTGGCCACCGCCGTGCCCATCAGTGCACCGCCGGCGAACAGCGCATGGCGCCATTGCCGCGCCAGCAGCAGCAGGCCGGTCAGCAACCCGCCGAGAAACAGCTGCGTGCGGAAATCGCCCAGCCGCGTCACCAGCACCACCACGCCATCGACCGCCTGGCTGCGGTGCTCCTGGACCAGGGTCATCACCCCCTGGTCGAACTCATGCAGGTACGGCCAGCCGAGAAACAGCCCCGCCAGCGCGATCACGCTCAGCCCGGCAATCAGCCGAGTGGCATGGCGCTGGTCGCGGATACTGCTGTTCAGGCTCAGGCCGATCAGCACCGCCAGGGTGCCGGCGATCAGCCCCGCATCCAGCCAGAAACCTTCCGGCAGCGGCAGGCGCATGGCCGCGCCCGTGGCCCAGCCGGGCAGCAGGTACGCCACCGACCAGCCGGCACCGGCCACCACGCTGACCGCGATGAAGCGCGGCAGCGGCATGTCGAACATGCCCGCGACCATTGGCAGCATCGGCCGCAAAGGACCGATGAAACGCCCCACCAGCAGGCTGGCGATGCCATAGCGCTGGAAGTAGCTCTCGGCGCTGCCGATCCACTCCGGGTGGTGTCGGATCAGCGGCAGGCGGCGGATGTTCTGGTGGAAGTACTTGCCGATGGTGTACGACAGCGCGTCACCGAGCAGGCCACCGGCAAAGCCCAGCAGCAGGGTTTCGCCGAGGCTGAAGGCGCCACTGCCGGCCAGCACCGCGACCGCGAACAACAGCACGGTGCCCGGCACGATGATCCCGGCAATTGCCAGGCACTCGATGCACGCCACCAGAAAGATTGCCAGGCCAAGCCACTGCGGGTTGGCGCTGAGCCAGCCGGTCAGGCTGTCGAGCCATTGGCCCATGAGTCAGCTTCCTTGTTCCAGAATTGAGAAGTCCCGACCTTCGACTTGGCCCCGACGCAGCGGGTTCCGTGTGCAGAAGCGGGCGAATTGAGCATCGACGAAGCGGTACGGCAGGTGTTCGTCGCGGCCATGGGGGATGCCCAGGCGCGCGCACTGGATGATCGTGGGTACCGCGATGGCACAGTCTTCGACAAACAGCCGCTCGGGGTCGAAGCGCTTGCCGTCCCACTGCGGCACTTTCAGGTCGAGCGCACGACACAGCAGGGTCTGCCCGGCACACAGGCGCTCGGCCGGGCGCACATGGCCGCTGGCGTCGGGGTTGTTCAGTTGCATCTGTGCCAGGCTGTTGGCGTCCGAGAGGGCGTCCTGCCAAGGATAGGCCGACTTGATCAGCACCGCGTTGCCGGGGCCGTGGGCGCTGAAGTTCAGCGAGTCACCCCCGCGGGCGTAGTACATATAGATGTGCCCGCCATCGAGAAACAGCGCCTTGCGCTTGTCGGTGTAGCCCAGCGAGGCGTGGCTGCCCTTGTCGGTCAGGTAATAGGCTTCGGTCTCGATGATCCGCGCGGCCAGCCACAGATCGCCGTGGCGGTGACGGATGACTTTACCCAGCAAAGCCTTGGCCAGGGTCTGGGCATCACGGTCGAAAAAACCGTCGGGCAAGGCACGGGCCGGGCAGGGGGCGGGTGGTGGCATGCTGGCTGTTCGTGATTGAGTCGGCGCGATGATAGCAATTAATTGCTGAATCGAGGCTGAAGCACAGGGCCTCATCGCGGGGCAGGCCCGCGCCCCGCAAATACCGTAGCACCCCGTGGGCGCGGGCTTGCCCCGCGATAAACAGCGCCTGGGCAGAGGGTTTTTCGTCAAGGCCGGTTACATCTTTCCTACCCATTGCCGCTGTCATCTTCTACCATCCGCCACCCGCCGCTGGGCGTATAGGGGCGTGCCAGTTATAATCAGCCGATTTCCCCTTTCGCCAAGACATCGAGCCCATGACTGAGTCCGTTCTTGACTACATGACCCGCCTGGGTCGCGCCGCCCGCGAGGCCTCTCGCGTGATCGCCCGTGCCAGCACCGCGCAGAAGAACCGCGCCCTGCAGGCCGCGGCTGACGCGTTGGACGCTGCCCGCGCCGAGCTTACCGCAGCCAATGAACAGGACCTGGCCGCCGGCCGTGCCAATGGCCTGGACGCCGCACTGCTCGACCGCCTGGCGCTGACCCCGGCGCGCATCGACGGCATGATCACCGGCTTGCGCCAAGTCGCCAGCCTGGCTGATCCGGTCGGCGCCATCCGCGACATGAGCTACCGCCCGTCGGGGATTCAGGTCGGCAAGATGCGCGTGCCCCTGGGCGTGATCGGGATCATCTACGAGTCGCGGCCCAACGTCACCATCGACGCCGCCAGCCTGTGCCTGAAGTCGGGCAATGCGACGATCCTGCGCGGTGGCTCCGAGGCGATTCACTCCAACCGCGCCATCGCCACCTGCATCCAGCGTGGCCTGGCCGCTGCTGGCCTGCCGGCCGCCGTGGTGCAAGTGGTCGAGACCACGGACCGCGAAGCCGTTGGCGCGCTGATCAGCATGCCCGAGTACGTCGACGTGATCGTCCCGCGGGGCGGCCGTGGCCTGATCGAGCGCATCAGCCGCGATGCCCGCGTGCCGGTAATCAAGCACCTCGACGGCATCTGCCACGTCTACATCGACCAGCACGCCGACCTCGACAAGGGCTGGCGCGTGGCCTTCAACGCCAAGACCTACCGTTATGGCATCTGTGGCGCGATGGAAACCCTGCTGGTCGACCAGTCGGTGGCCCAGGACTTCTTGCCGGAAATGGCCCGCCGCTTCCAGGAGAAGGGCGTCGAGCTGCGCGGTTGCGAGCGCACCCGGGCGATCATCGCGGCCGCGCCGGCGAGCGAAGACGACTGGCACACCGAGTACCTGGCGGCGATCCTGTCGATCCGTGTGGTCGACGGCCTGGACCAGGCCATCGAGCACATCAACCACTACGGCTCGCACCACACCGATTCGATCATCACCGAACACCAGGGTCAGGCCCGGCGCTTCATCGCCGAGGTCGACTCGGCGTCGGTGATGCTCAACACCCCGACCTGCTTCGCCGACGGCTTCGAATACGGCCTGGGCGCAGAGATCGGGATTTCCACCGACAAGCTGCACGCCCGTGGCCCGGTCGGCCTCGAAGGCCTGACCTGCGAGAAGTACGTGGTGATCGGCGACGGCCAGCTGCGCGGCCAGGAGTCCTGCTGAGTTGAGCAAGGCCCAGGCAGCCCGGCGCGTCGGCATTCTCGGCGGTACCTTCGACCCGGTGCACATCGGCCACCTGCGCAGTGCGCTGGAAGTCGCCGAGCTGATGCGTCTGGACGAGCTGCGCCTGCTGCCCAACGCCCGGCCGCCGCACCGCGACACCCCGCAGGTGTCGCCGCAAGACCGCCTGGCGATGGTGCAAAACGCGGTAAACGGCGTCGATTGCCTGAGCGTCGATGACCGTGAGCTGGCGCGCGACAAGCCGTCGTACACCATCGACACGTTGGAGTCGATGCGCGCCGAGCTGGCGGGCGACGACCAGTTGTTCCTGATCCTCGGCTGGGACGCGTTCTGCGGCCTGCCAGGCTGGCACCGCTGGGAAGAATTGCTGCAACACTGTCACATCCTGGTGCTGCAACGGCCAGATGCTGATGTCGAACCCCCTGACGAGCTGCGCAACCTGTTGGCTGCGCGCTCGGAGAGCGATCCCACCGCCATGTCTGGCCCGGCGGGGCACATTTCGTTCGTCTGGCAGACACCGCTCGCGGTGTCCGCCACGCAAATCCGACAGCTGCTGGCCAGCGGCAAGTCGGTGCGGTTTCTGGTGCCGGACGCAGTACTGGCCTATATCGAGGCGCACGATCTGTATCGTGCGTCCAACTGACGGCGCCGTTGGGGCGCCTCATTACACGAGTTGAACGAGTACCTATGAAGAAGCAAAACGACATCACTGCCGAAGAACTGGTCGAGCTGGCCAAGGAAGCGCTGGCAGAGGTCAAGGCCCTGGATATCCAGGTCATTGACGTGCGCGACAAGCACAGCCTGACCGACTACATGATCATCGCCACCGGTACCTCCAATCGCCAGATCAACGCGATGCTGGACAAGGTCCGCGAGCTGGTCAAAGCCAAGGGCGTCATGCCGCTGGGCGAAGAAGGCAAAGGCGAAAGCGACTGGGTGCTGCTCGACCTGAACGACGTCATCGTGCACATGATGACCGCCGCCGCGCGCCAGTTCTACGACCTCGAGCGTCTGTGGATGGGTGCCGAGCAGAGCCGTGCCGCCGATGGCAAGCACCACAGC
Source organism: Pseudomonas reidholzensis (assembly GCF_900536025.1). Classification (GTDB taxonomy): domain Bacteria; phylum Pseudomonadota; class Gammaproteobacteria; order Pseudomonadales; family Pseudomonadaceae; genus Aquipseudomonas; species Aquipseudomonas reidholzensis. Next base: position 161,720 of record NZ_UNOZ01000003.1, on the reverse strand, counting down.
TCGGAAGGCGGCACCAACGACTACTTCGACAAACTCAGCAACAAGCAATAAGGAAGCGCCGTGCGTCTGCGATTGATCGCGGTCGGCTCGCGCATGCCCAAGTGGGTCGAGGAAGGCTGGCATGAGTATGCCAAGCGCCTCCCCTCGGAGCTGTCGCTCGAGCTGGTGGAAATCCCGCTGAACACCCGTGGCAAGAATGCCGACGTGGCCCGCCTGATCCGTCAGGAGGGCGAGGCCATGCTGGCCAAGGTGCAGCCCGGTGAACGCATTGTCACCCTCGAGGTCCATGGCAAGCCGTGGAGCACCGAGCAGTTGGCGGGCGAGCTGGACCGCTGGCGGTTGGATTCGCGGACGGTGAATTTGATGGTGGGTGGGCCGGAGGGCCTGGCGCCGGAGGTGTGCGCGCGGAGCGAACAGCGCTGGTCGCTGTCGCCGCTGACGCTGCCGCACCCGTTGGTAAGGATACTGATCGGCGAACAGATCTACCGCGCCTGGACCGTGTTGTCCGGGCATCCCTACCACAAATGAGCCTGTAAGCCCTCCCGATGTCGCAGCCGATTCGCCTCAAGGACCACGAGAAAGACGCCCGTCTGGTGCGCAACCGCGTCGTGGTCGGCGCTGTGGCGATCATGCTGTTGGTGTGCGTGCTGATCGCTCGGCTGTACTACCTGCAGATCATCCAGTACGACTATCACTCCACGCTGTCGGAGAACAATCGGGTGCACGTGCAGCCGATCCCGCCGACCCGCGGGCTGATCTTCGACCGTAACGGGGTGATCATCGCCGACAACCGGCCCAGCTTCAGCCTGACCATGACCCGTGAACGCGCGGGTAAATGGCAGGAAGTGCTGGATAACATCGTCGAAGTGCTGGAGTTGAGCGACGATGACCGGGCCTTGTTCGAGAAGCGCATGAAGCAGGGGCGTCGGCCGTTCGAGCCGGTGCCGATCCTCTTCGAGCTCAGCGAAGAGCAGATCGCTCGCGTCGCGGTCAACCAGTTCCGCCTGCCGGGGGTGGAAGTCGCCGCGCAGTTGGTGCGGCACTACCCGCAGGGCGCGCATTTCGCCCATTCGGTCGGCTATGTCGGACGGATCAACGAAAAAGAGCTGAAAACCCTCGATCCGGTCAACTACAGCGGCACGCACCATATCGGCAAGACCGGCGTCGAGCGCTTCTATGAAGATGCCCTGCACGGCCAGGTCGGTTACGAAGAAGTCGAGACCAACGCCCGCGGGCGGGTGCTGCGCGTGCTCAAGCGCACCGACCCGATCCCCGGCAAGGACATCGTCCTGAGCCTGGATATCAAGCTCCAGGAAGCCGCCGAACTGGCCCTCGGCGGCCGCCGTGGTGCGGTGGTGGCGCTCGATCCGCGTTCCGGCGAGGTGCTGGCGATGGTCAGCCAGCCGAGCTTCGACCCCAACCTGTTCGTCACCGGCATCGGCTTCAAGGCCTATGCCGAGCTGCGTGACTCGATCGACCGGCCGCTGTTCAACCGCGTGCTGCGCGGGCTGTATCCGCCGGGCTCGACGATCAAGCCGGCGGTGGCCATCGCGGGGCTCGATGCCGGTGTGGTCACGGCCAGCAGCCGGGTGTTCGACCCGGGCTACTACCAGCTGCCCAACTACGACCACAAGTACCGTAACTGGAACCGCAGCGGCGATGGCTGGGTCGACCTCGACCTGGCGATCATGCGCTCCAACGACACCTACTTCTACGACCTTGCGCACAAGATGGGCATCGATCGGCTGTCGAACTACATGAACAAGTTCGGCCTCGGCCAGAAGGTCTCCCTGGACATGTTCGAGGAGTCTTCCGGGCTCATGCCGACCCGCGAATGGAAACGCGCCACCCGCCGCCAGGCGTGGTTCCCGGGCGAGACGCTGATCCTCGGCATCGGCCAGGGCTACATGCAGACCACGCCGTTGCAGATGGCCCAGGCCACCGCGCTGATCGCCAGCAAGGGCAAGTGGTTCCGCCCGCACCTGGCCAAGACCATCGAGGGCCAGCCGCCTGTGGATGAAAACCCCATCGACGACATCATCCTGCGTGACAAGGCCGACTGGACTCGCGTCACCCACGGCATGGAACAGGTGATGCACAACGCCCGCGGCACTGCCCGTGCCGCCGCCGCCGGTGCCCAGTACCGGATCGCCGGCAAGAGTGGTACCGCCCAGGTGGTGGCGATCAAGCAGGGCGAGAAGTACGACCGCAACAAAGTCCAGGAGCGCCACCGCGACCACGCCTTGTTCGTGGGCTTCGCCCCTGCAGAGGACCCCAAGATCGTGGTATCGGTGATGATCGAGAACGGCGAGGCCGGTGGCCGCGTTGCCGCGCCGGTGATGCGCCAGGTGATGGACGCCTGGCTGCTCGACGAGAGCGGCCACCTGAAGACCGAGTTCGCGCCCGCCACCCTCGCTCAGGAGCAGGCCCAATGATGAACAATTTTGACCGCATGCTCTCCAGCGAGGACGTCATGCGTCGGCGCGCGAGTTTTCTTCAGCGCATCCACGTCGACGGCCCGTTGCTGATCATCCTCCTGACCTTGGCCGCCGGCAGCCTGTTCGTGCTGTATTCGGCCAGCGGCAAGAACTGGGACCTGCTGATGAAGCAGGCCACCTCGTTCGGCATCGGCCTGGTGTCGATGTTCATCATTGCCCAGCTCGAGCCACGTTTCATGGCCCGCTGGGTGCCGCTGGCGTATGTCGCCGGCGTGCTGTTGCTGGTGGTCGTGGATGTCATGGGCCACAACGCCATGGGTGCGACCCGCTGGATCAACATCCCCGGGGTGATCCGCTTCCAGCCTTCGGAATTCATGAAGATCATCATGCCGGCGACCCTCGCCTGGTACCTGTCCAAGCGCACCCTGCCGCCTGATCTCAAGCACGTGGCAATCAGCCTGGTGCTGATCGGCCTGCCGTTCATCCTCATCGTCCGCCAGCCCGACCTGGGTACCGCGCTGCTGATCCTCGCCGGGGGCGCCTTCGTGTTGTTCATGGGTGGCCTGAAGTGGCGCTGGATCATCAGCGTGCTGACGGCCGCGGTACCGGTGGCGGTGGCGATGTGGTTCTTTGTGATGCACGACTACCAGAAGCAGCGCGTGCTGACCTTCCTCGACCCGGAAAGCGACCCGCTCGGCACCGGCTGGAACATCATCCAGTCCAAGGCCGCGATCGGCTCCGGCGGGGTGTTCGGCAAGGGCTGGCTGCTGGGTACCCAGTCGCACCTGGACTTCCTCCCGGAAAGCCACACCGACTTCATCATCGCGGTGCTCGGCGAGGAGTTCGGCCTGGTCGGCATCTGCCTGTTGCTGATCGTCTACCTGCTGCTGATCGGCCGCGGGCTGGTGATTACCGCCCAGGCCCAGACCCTGTTCGGCAAGCTGCTCGCGGGCAGCCTGACGATGACTTTCTTTGTATACGTGTTCGTCAATATCGGTATGGTCAGCGGCTTGCTTCCCGTGGTGGGCGTGCCGCTGCCCTTCATCAGCTATGGCGGAACTTCGTTGGTGACGCTGCTGTCAGCGTTTGGCGTTCTGATGTCGATCCACACCCACCGCAAATGGATCGCACAGGTTTGAATAAGGTGAACAATTTCATGCAAGCAGTGCGTACCTGGGCTGCCCGTCTGGCGCCCTGGATGGGCGCCATGGGTCTGTTCGGCGCTGTCCAGCAAGCCAATGCCGGCGATTACGACGGTTCGCCCCAGGTGGCCGAGTTCGTCGGCGAGATGACCCGTGACTACGGCTTTGCCGGTGAGCAGCTGATGGGCGTGTTCCGTGAGGTGCAGCGCAAGCAGCCGATCCTCGACGCGATTTCGCGGCCCGCCGAGCGGGTCAAGCCGTGGAAGGACTACCGGCCGATGTTCATCACCGATGCGCGGATTGCCCGTGGCGTCGACTTCTGGCGTCAGCACGAGGCCGTGCTGGCGCGCGCCGAGCAGGAATACGGCGTGCCGGCCCAGGTGATCGTGTCGATCATCGGCGTGGAGACCTTCTTTGGTCGCAACACCGGCAATTATCGGGTCATCGACGCCTTGTCGACCTTGGGCTTCGACTACCCGCCGCGTGCTGAATTCTTCCGCAAGGAGCTGCGCGAGTTCCTCCTGCTGGCGCGTGAAGAGCAGCTCGACCCGCTGACCCTCAAAGGCTCCTACGCCGGGGCCATGGGCCTGCCGCAGTTCATGCCGAGCAGTTTTCGCAACTACGCCGTGGACTTCGACGGCGACGGCCACATCAATATCTGGAACAACCCGGACGACGCCATCGGCAGCGTTGCCAGCTACTTCAAGCGCCATGGCTGGGTCGCCGGCCAAGGCGTGGTTAGCCGCGCCCAGGTGCGTGGCGAGCGCGCCGATGAAGGCCTGACCACCGGCATCGAACCGGTCAAGACGGTCGGGGAGTTGCGAGCCCTGGGGTGGTCAAGTCATGATGCGCTGCGCGATGATCTGCCGGTTACCGCCTTCAAGCTGGAGGGCGCTAACGGTCCGGAATACTGGATGGGCCTGAAGAACTTCTACGCGATCACGCGATACAACCGCAGCGTGATGTACGCCATGGCGGTGCATCAGCTCTCGGAACAGCTGGTTATTGCACGGGGCGTCAAGTAATGCGCGTATCGTTTTCCATCCCTACCTTCAAGCTGCTGACCTGCGTTGCGCTCGGCCTGGCCCTGGCCAGTTGCTCGTCGAGCCGGCCGACCTCGACCCCCCAAGGCGGCAGCGTCGTCCGCGCGCAGCCGGGCCTGGACATCAACCGTGCACACAAGGACGGCGCGCCCTGGTGGGACGTCGACGTCAACAAGATCCCCGACGCCACGCCGACCGTGCACACCGGCAACTACAAGGCCAACCCGTACACGGTGCTGGGCAAGACCTACTACCCGATCCAGGACTCGCGCAACTACCGCGCCGAGGGCACTGCCTCCTGGTACGGCACCAAGTTCCATGGCCAGAACACCGCCAACGGCGAGCTCTACGACCTGTACGGCATGAGCGCGGCGCACAAGACCTTGCCGCTGCCGGCCTATGTGCGGGTGACCAACCTGGCCAACGGCCGTAGCGTGGTACTGCGGGTCAACGACCGCGGCCCGTTCTATTCGGACCGCATCATCGACCTGTCCTACGCGGCGGCGAAGAAGCTCGGCTATGCCGAAACCGGCACCGCCCACGTGCGTGTCGAGGGTATCGATCCGCAGCAGTGGTGGGCCCAGCGTGGCCAGCAGCCGCCGCTGGTGCTCAAGGAGCCCCAGGTGGCCCAGACCCAGAGCCTGCCAGCCAGCACCGGCAAGGTCGAGCAGTGGACGCCGCCGGCGCAGCAGCATGCCGCGGCGGTGGTGCCGGTGCAGATCGCCAGCAACAGTGTGGCGAGCAACAGTGGCGGGATGTTCCTCCAGGTCGGCGCCTTCGCCAACCCGGATGCGGCCGAACTGCTGCGCTCCAAGCTCAGCACCATGGTCAGCGCGCCGGTGTTCATCAGCTCGATCGTGCGTAACCAGCAGACCCTGCACCGTGTGCGCCTGGGGCCGATGAACAGCCAGGGCGAAGTGCAGCAGACCCAGGACAGCGTGCGCATGGCCAACCTGGGCCAGGCCAAACTGGTCACGGACTGATCGACGTAACTGTCGGGTTTGTCATGAATTGCCAGGCCCGGCCATGTACAATGGCCGTTTTTGCTCGCCAGGCCCCTGGGCTTGGCCCGGAGCTGCACAGCAGCTCACATAACTAGACTGACTGGGCGTTGGGCTTTGCCCACGGAACATCAGACCATTAGCGATTTTCGAGAGACGGATGAACATCACCAACCTTGCCAAACGACTTTGCCTGCCCGTACTGCTGATGATCACGCCTGCTGCCTTTGCAGCGGAGCAGATGATGCCATCGCCACCGCAGTTGGCAGCCAAGTCCTACGTACTCATGGACGCGTCCAGCGGCAACGTGCTGGTCGAGAACAACGGTGACGAGCGACTGCCGCCAGCCAGCCTGACCAAGCTGATGACCGCCTACATCGCCACCCTCGACATCCGTCGTGGCCAGATCGGCGAAAACGACCCGGTCACCGTCAGCGAAAACGCCTGGCGCACCGGCGGTTCGCGGATGTTCATCAAGGTCGGCAGCCAGGTCACCGTCAGCGACCTGCTGCACGGCATCATCATCCAGTCGGGCAACGATGCCTCGGTCGCCCTGTCCGAGCACATCGCCGGCAGCGAAGATGCCTTTGCCGACATGATGAACAAGACCGCTGCCGACCTGGGCATGAGCAACAGTCACTTCATGAACCCGACTGGCCTGCCGAACCCGGAGCACTACTCGTCCGCGCACGACATGGCCCTGCTGGCCCGTGCGATCATCGACGAAGACCCGGCGCACTACGCCATCTACTCGCAGAAAGAGTTCTACTGGAACAACATCAAGCAGCCCAACCGCAACCTGCTGCTGTGGCGTGACAAGACCGTCGACGGCCTGAAGACCGGCCACACCGACGAAGCCGGCTACTGCATGGTCGCCTCCGCCGTACGTGACGGCCAGCGCCTGATCGCCGTGGTGTTCGGCACCAACAGCGAACAGTCGCGTGCCGCCGAAACGCAGAAGCTGCTGACCTACGGTTTCCGCTTCTTCGAAACCCAGACCTTCTACCAGAAGGGCACCGAGCTGGCTCAGGCCCCGGTCTGGAAGGGCGCCACCAACCAGGTCAAGGCTGGCCTAGCCAACGATTTGACCATGACCCTGCCCAAAGGCCAGTTGAAGCGCCTGGTCGCTTCGATGACCATGAACCCGCAGCTGACCGCGCCCATCGCCAAAGGTGACGTGATCGGTAAAGTCGAAGTCAAACTGGACGAGAAAGTGGTCCACAGCGCTGACCTGATCGCCCTCGACGGTGTCGAGGAAGCTGGTTTCTTCGGCCGTATGTGGGATAGCATTCGTCTATTCTTCTACGGGTTGTTCAACTGATAACGTGACCTGCCACGCTCCCGCTCATTCACGCGGGAGCGTTGTTGTTGCCACGGCTTACGAGGCCGTTTCCGCATGAGCGAAGCTGACGTCAAGTCGCACAAGATCGAATTCCCCTGCGCCGATTATCCGATCAAGGTGATCGGCGACACCGTGGTCAATTTCCGTGACACGGTGATCGAGATTCTCAAGAAGCACGCCGAGGTCGACATGAACACCTTGGCCGAGCGTCAGAGCAAGGAAGGCAAGTACACCACGGTGCAACTGCACATCGTTGCCACCAGCGAGGACCAGCTGCACGATATCAATAGCGCCCTGCGCGCTACCGGCATCGTGAAAATGGTGCTCTGATGCCCGCATGCCTCGGTGTTCGCGAGCTTGGCCTGCAGCCCTATGAACCGGTGCTGGAAGCCATGCGACGTTTTACCGAGCAGCGTGGCCCGGACAGCCAGGATGAAATCTGGCTGGTCGAACACCCCGCGGTCTTCACCCAGGGCCAGGCCGGCAAGGCCGAGCACCTGCTGGTACCGGGCGACATCCCGGTGGTGCAGACCGACCGCGGCGGCCAGGTGACCTACCATGGCCCCGGCCAGTTGGTGGCTTACCTGTTGCTCGACGTGCGCCGGCTGGGTTTTGGCGTGCGTGAACTGGTCAGCCGGATCGAGCACAGCCTGATCGATCTGCTCGCCAGTTATGATGTCGAGGCCGCGGCCAAGCCCGATGCGCCGGGTGTTTACGTCGACGGGGCGAAAATCGCCTCGCTCGGCCTGCGAATCCGCAACGGTCGTTCGTTCCACGGCCTTGCCCTGAACGTGGACATGGACCTCGCGCCATTCCGCCGAATCAATCCCTGCGGATATGCGGGGCTGGCAATGACCCAGCTGCGCGATCAGGCAGGTCCGATCGAACTCTCCGAGGTCAGGACAAGGCTGCGCGGACAGCTGGTCAAGCACCTCGCCTACGCTGAGCAGACGACCCTCATGGGCGGAATCGACTGAATATGACAATTGTGCAAGAAGCCGTGCCGAACCTGATACCGAGCCAGGATGTCACCCCGCGCCCCGCGCCGAAGAAGGTGGAAGCTGGCGTGAAACTGCGTGGCGCCGACAAGGTCGCGCGCATCCCGGTCAAGATCATCCCCACCGACGAACTGCCGAAGAAGCCTGACTGGATCCGCGTGCGCATCCCGGTTTCGCCGGAAGTCGACCGCATCAAGCAACTGCTGCGCAAGCACAAGCTGCACAGCGTGTGTGAAGAAGCCTCCTGCCCGAACCTGGGCGAGTGCTTCTCTGGCGGTACCGCGACCTTCATGATCATGGGCGACATCTGTACCCGTCGCTGCCCGTTCTGCGACGTCGGCCACGGCCGGCCGAAGGCGCTGGATGCCGACGAACCGCACAACCTGGCCGTGGCCATCGCCGACCTGCGCCTGAAGTACGTGGTGATCACCTCGGTGGACCGCGACGACCTGCGCGACGGCGGTGCCCAGCACTTCGCCGACTGCCTGCGCGAGATCCGCAAGCTGTCCCCGGGCGTGCAGCTGGAAACCCTGGTGCCGGACTACCGCGGCCGGATGGACGTGGCCCTGGCGATCACCGCCCAAGAGCCGCCAGATGTGTTCAACCACAACCTGGAAACCGTGCCGCGCCTGTACAAGGCTGCGCGTCCGGGCTCGGACTACGACTGGTCGCTGGACCTGCTCGAGAAGTTCAAGCAGATGGTCCCGCACGTACCGACCAAGTCCGGCCTGATGCTCGGCCTGGGCGAGACCGACGAGGAAGTCATCGAAGTGATGCATCGCATGCGCGAGCACAACATCGACATGCTTACCCTCGGCCAGTACCTGCAGCCGTCGCGTAGCCACTTGCCGGTGCAGCGCTTCGTCCACCCGGACACCTTTGCCTGGTTCGCCGAAGAAGGCTACAAGATGGGCTTCAAGAACGTCGCATCCGGCCCGCTGGTGCGTTCGTCCTACCATGCTGACCAGCAAGCGCACGAAGCCAAGATCAAGCTCTGAGTCAGGGCAGCAGGACACATGCCGATGCGCGCCGAGAGGCGCCATCGGCATTTTTTATTGGGGAAGGAGTTGCTCGATGGACGGTGTTGAACGCCGCGGTTTGCCGTTGCCCAAGGCCTTGTCGGCCACTGCCTGTTTCGCCATCGTCGCGCCTGCCGGGCCGGCGCGGCTGGACGCTGAAAAGGCCCGCCAGTGGTTTGCCACACGCGGTTACCAGTGCCGCATCTACCCTGCGGTGAGCGAGGCCCAGGGGTATCTGGCGGGCACCGACCAGCAGCGTGTGCAGGACCTGCACGACGCCTTTGCCGATCCGCAAGTGGACGCCATCCTGTGCATGCGGGGTGGTTACGGCAGCATGCGCCTGCTCGACAGGCTCGACTTCGAGCTGATCCGCCGTCATCCCAAGCCGTTGATCGGCTACAGCGACATCACCGCGTTGCACATGGCGCTCGATCGGCACGCCGGCTTGCTGAGCTTTCATGGCGGCATGCTCAATGCCGATCTGCTCGGCGACAAGCTCGAGCCGACGCTGAGCTCACTGCTGAAGCAGTTGCATGGGGCGTTGGGGGAGGGCGACGAGATTGTTCATCCGCTGGCGTACCCGTTGACCACGGTGGTGCCTGGGGTGGCCAGCGGGCGCTTGCTTGGCGGCAATCTGTCGATGCTCGGGGCGACGCTTGGCACCTTGGCAGAGATCGATACCCGCGACAGCATCCTGTTGATCGAAGATGTGAACGAGCCGCTGTACCGGGTCGACCGGCTGCTGACCCAGTTGCGCCTGGCGGGCAAGCTGGAGGGTGTGCGTGGCGTGCTGGTGGGGGATTTTGCCGGGGTGACGGTGGCGGCCATGACGCCCTTGCTGCTGGATATCTTCGGGCCGTTGGGGATTCCCGTGTTGGCCGGATGGCGCAGTGGGCACTGTGATCCCAATGTCTGCCTGCCGATGGGCGCGCGGGTGCGGCTGGACAGTGAAGGGCAGAAGGTGGTGCTGGGGCAGGCGCTGTTTCAGTGAGATAGGCAGCGACCCCTTCGCGGGGCAAGCCCGCTCCCACAGGATCTGTACTGGACCCCGAATTCCGGCGTACCGAGAACCTGTGGGAGCGGGCTTGCCCCGCGATGGGCCGCAGAGCGGCCCCTGGCAGGATCAGCGCTGACGCAAGCCATCCAGCAGCTTGTGGGTCGGATAACCATCCGCCGGCATGCCCTGCGCCTGCTGGGCATTGCGGATCGCCTTGCGCGTGTTGGCGCCAATGATGCCGTCGGCATTGCCCGCCTCATGGCCACTGGCATTGAGCAGGTTCTGCAGCTCGATGCGCTCGCTGCGGCTCAGCGGCAGGTCGCCTTTGGGCCAACTGCCGGCAATGAAGCCCCAGCCCGAGAAGCGATCACCCAGCAGGCTCACCGCCAGCGCATAGGACGACGAGTTGTTGTACTTGAGGATCGCGCGGAAGTTATCCAGCACCAGGAACGCCGGGCCACCGGCCCCGGCAGGCAACAGCAGGGCCGCCGACAGCTGATTGCTGCCTGCCGGCAACTGCGTGCCGTTGGGCAGTTGCACGCCCAGTTGCAGCCATTCGCTGACCGTCTTGCGCTGTACCCCGTCGGCGATCCAGTAGTCGAAGCCGGCCGGCACCCGGACCTCGAAGCCCCACGGTTGGCCGCGCTTCCAGCCCGAGCTCTGCAGGTAGTGGGCGGTCGAGGCGAGGGCGTCGGCGGTGCTCTTCCAGATGTCGCGGCGGCCGTCACCGTCGAAGTCCACCGCGTGGGTGTTGTAGGTGGTCGGGATGAACTGGGTCTGGCCCATCGCGCCGGCCCACGAGCCGAGCATGGCCTCGGGCTGGATATCGCCGTTCTGCAGGATCTGCAGCGCCGCGATCAACTGGTCCTGGGCGAACTGCGGGCGGCGGCCTTCATAGGCCAGGGTCGCCAGCGAACGGATCACCGACTTGCTGCCCTGGAACTGACCGAAGTTGCTTTCCATGCCCCACACCGAGACCAGCACCTGGCGGTCGACGCCATAGCGCTGTTCGAGCCGCGAGAGCAGTTCGGCGTTTTCGCCGAGCAGCCGCTTGCCGTTGCGCACGCGCACGGGCGACAAGGCGCCGTCGAGGTATTCCCACACCGGGCGGCTGAACTCAGGCTGGCTGCGGTCGGCCTTGATCACGTCCATGTCGGGGGTGATGCCGACGAACGCGCGGTCGAACAGGCTGGCACTGATGCCGGCTTGCAGGGCTTGCTGGCGGAAGCCCGCCTGCCATTGGGCGAAGGTCTGCACGGGTTGGATTTCAGTGCTGACGTCCGTCGCGCTGCCGGGCAGGGTCACCACCGGAGCGGGCTGGGCAGGTGCCAGCGGCAGGGCGTCGGCGGCGGTGGGTTTTTCCGCGCAGGCGACGAGCAGAATGAGGCTGGAGGCGGCGATCAGCTGGCGGGGTTGCCAGCGTGGGAACAGACTGAAGAGCATGCACAGATCCAGGAATTACAGGTCAGGTGCCGACCATACCATGCCTGCGCGTGTGATGCTTTCATGCGGCCAAAAAGTAAGAAGCCTCCCAATCTCTCGATTGGAAGGCTTCGCGGCGGTAGCTGCCTTTGCCCTTGTCGGGTTGTTCCTGGCGGCTGCGGAACAACGGTTGGGCGATGATCGACTTGGCCTTGTTGGGGCCGTGTTTTTTCGGCTTTTTGCTCATGCGAGAAGTCCCGTCCGGGTGCTGAGTGACGGGGCGCACTGTAAGGCCGTGCCCGGCTAAGGGCCAATTGATTGTATATATGAGAGGTCTGCTGCCGCCAAGCGCAATCCCTGTGGGAGCGGGCTTGCCCGCGAAGGGCCGCACAGCGGCCCCGGCGATCAGTGGTTTACTGCGACGGCAACGCCAAACGCTGGCCGGCCATCAACAGCGACAACCGCGCCAGGCTGGTCCAGGGTGAGCCCTCGGCCTGGCCCTTGATCTGCGCATCGATGCGCTGGGCATCCTGCAGCAACTGCGCCCAACGCTGCGCCGAGAGCCGTTGCAGGGCCTTGCTGACCAACGGTCGGCGCTTGTCCCACACCGGTGGCTTGGCCTGGCTGAACGCCTTGTCCAGCGGTATGCCCTGGCTGAACTGCAGGGCAATGCCCGCCAGCAGGCGCAGCTCGCGGGCCAGCGCCCAGAGAATGACCGGCGGCTCGACGCCCTCACCGCGCAACCCTTCGAGCATGCGCAGGGCATGCGCCGCTTCACCCTTGAGGATCGCATCGACCAGCCCGAAGACATCGAAACGGGCACTGTCGGCCACCGCAGACTGCACCGTCTCGACGGTGATCTGATTGCCTTCGGCGAGCAGCTTGAGCTTTTCGATCTCCTGGGCGGCGGCCAGCAGGTTGCCTTCGACGCGGGCGGCGATCAGGTCGACGGCGTCACGCTGGGCCGACAGCCCGGCCTGCGCCAGGCGCTGGTTGATCCACTGCGGCAACTGCTGGGCGTCGACCGGCCAGATCTGGATGAACTGGCAGTGCGTGCCTTCGACCAGCGCCTTGCCCCACTTGGTCTTCTGCGCGCTGCCATCGAGCTTGGGCAGGCTGATCAGCAACAGCGTGTCTTCGGCAGGCCTGCTGCAGTATTCGATCAGCGCGGCCGCGCCCTTGTCGCCAGGCTTGCCGGAAGGCAAGCGCAGCTCGAGCAGGCGCCGCTGGGCGAACAGCGACAGGCTGGCACCCGCCTGGAGCAGGGTACCCCAGTCGAAGTTGGCGTCGGCACTGAACACCTGGCGTTCGTCGAAGCCCTGCTGGCGGGCCGCCGCACGAATGGCGTCGGCGGCTTCCTGGCAGAGCAGCGGGTCATCACCGCTGACCACGTAGACCGGTGCCAGAGCGCCTTGCAGGTGCTTGTTGAGTTGGGCGGGGGCGAGCTTCATGAGAAGAGTCGGGGCACCGGGCGGTGCCCCGTACGGGCTTACTGGCCCGGTACTTCCACAGGAGATTGCTGCGGGGTCTCATCGCGGTAGCGCTGGGCAGCGGCTGCGGCCTGGGCTTCTGCCTGGGCGCGCTGGTCGGCCTTGCTCTGCAGCTCGTCGAGCTGCGCCGGGGTCAGCATCTGCAGGCGCACGACCATGCCTTGCACCAGGTCGCGGCGCAGTTCTTGGCGGGTCTGGTCGGCTTGCTGGTCGGAGCCGGTGATGTTGTCGCCGTCGTGCACGTAGATCTTGCGCACTTCGAGCTTGTCGCTGAGCAGCGGCACGTCGTTCAGGCCGACGATGCTGTAGTCGAGCACGGTGGTGAGCTCGTATTCGACCGAGCGATTGCCACCGCTGTAGCTGGCAGCGCGCTGGGATTCCTGCTCGTTGGTCAGGATCAGGTGATACGGCGCGCCCGGGTGAACGTCGACGCCACTGTTCTTCAGCACCTGACGCAGCTGGGTCACGGTCTCGCCGTAGGCGTTGCGTGCACTGAGATCCAGTTCCTTGAGGGTCAGCTCGCTGGTACCGGTACCGCGCAACTGGAAACCGCAGGCGCTGAGCATGACGGCCAGGCCCATTACCAGCAAATTGCGTTTGATCATGTTGTTGCTCCCTTGTGGGCCGATTCCGCCCGCCCGCAGTGTCTGCGGGCGGGCGTTGCCATCAGTTGGCGACGATGTTGACCAGTTTGCCCGGTACCACGATGACCTTGCGAATGGTCAGGCCGTCGGTGAAGCGCAGCACGTTGTCGTTGCTGCGGGCAGCGGCCTCGACTTCTTCGCGGCTGGCGGCGGCCGGCATTTCGACCTGGCCACGCAGCTTGCCGTTGACCTGTACCACCAGCGTCACGGTGTCTTGCACCAGGGCGCTGTCGTCAACGCTCGGCCAGCTGGCGTCGATCACCGGCTGGGCATGGCCCAGTTCGTTCCACAGCGCATGGCTGATGTGCGGGGTGATCGGTGCCAGCAGCAGGGTGACCGCTTCCAGGCCTTCCTGAAGCAGCGCACGGTCTTGTGCGGTGGCCTGCGGGGCTTTTTCCAGCACGTTCATCACGGTCATCACCTGGGCAATGGCGGTGTTGAACTTGTGGTGCAGGCCGACATCGCTGCTGGCTTGCTTGATCGCGGCGTGAATGGCGCGACGGATGACCTTTTGCCCGTCATCCAGCGCAGCGATGTCCAGTGCGCCCGGCAGGCCCTGGCTGACGTGGGCCTGGGTCAGGCGCCAGACGCGACGCAGGAAGCGGCTGGCACCCTCGACGCCAGAGTCGGACCATTCCAGGCTCATGTCGGGCGGCGAGGCGAACATCATGAACAGGCGGCAGGTGTCGGCGCCGTAGGCATCGATCATCGACTGCGGGTCGACGCCGTTGTTCTTCGACTTGGACATCTTCTCGGTGCCGCCGATTTCCACCGGCAGGCCGTCGGTCTTCAGGCGGGCGCTGATGACCTTGGCCTTGGCGTCACGCTCGAGCTCGACATCGGCCGGGTTGAACCAGTCCTTGCCGCCATTGCTGGCAACGCGGTAGTAGGTCTCGGCAACGACCATGCCCTGGGTCAGCAGGTTCTTGAACGGCTCGTTGGAGGTGACCAGGCCTTCGTCGCGCATCAGCTTGTGGAAGAAGCGCGCGTACAGCAGGTGCAGGATGGCGTGTTCGATACCACCGATGTACTGATCGACCGGCAGCCAGTAGTTGGCCGCTTTCGGGTCGACCAGGCCCTGGTCGTAGTTAGGCGAGGCGTAGCGGGCGAAGTACCAGGACGACTCGACGAAGGTGTCCATGGTGTCGGTTTCGCGCTTGGCCGCGGTGCCGCATTTCGGGCAGGTGCATTCATAGAACTCGGGCAGCCGCGCCAGCGGCGAACCGGCGCCGTCCGGCACGACGTTCTCTGGCAGCTTCACCGGCAGTTGGTCTTCCGGTACCGGCACGTCACCGCACGATGGGCAGTGGATGATCGGGATCGGGCAGCCCCAGTAACGCTGACGGCTGATGCCCCAGTCGCGCAGGCGGAACTGGGTGCGCGACTTGCCGAGTTCCTTGCGGATCAGTGCGGCTTCGATGGCGTCGAAGGCACCCTGGAAGTCCAGGCCGTCGAACTCGCCGGAGTTGATCAGTTGGCCATGCTCGCCGTAGGCGGCCTGCCATTCGCTGCCGACGTCATCGCCAGCACTGGTACGTACCACGGCCTTGATCGGCAGGTTGTACTTGTGGGCGAACTCGAAGTCGCGCTCGTCGTGGGCCGGCACGGCCATGACCGCACCGTCGCCGTAGTGCATCAGCACGTAGTTGGCGACCCATACCGGCAGTTTCTCACCGGTCAGTGGGTGCTCGACGAACAGGGGCGTGGGCATGCCCTGCTTCTCTTGGGTGGCCATGTCGGCCTCGGCAACGCTGCCGCCCTTGCACGCATCGATGAACGCCTGCAGCGCAGGGTTGCCTTCGGCGGCCTGCGTGGCCAGCGGGTGCTCGGCGGCCACCGCGACATAGGTAGCGCCCATCAGGGTGTCAGGACGGGTGGTGAAGACTTTCAGTGCGCCTTCATGACCGATGCTGGCCTGGTCGTACGGGAACTGCACTTCCATGCCGCGCGACTTGCCGATCCAGTTGCGCTGCATGGTCTTGACCTGCTCAGGCCAGCCCGGCAGCTCGTCGAGGCTTTCCAGCAGCTCGTCGGCGTAGTCGGTGATGCGGAAGTAGTACATCGGGATTTCGCGCTTCTCGATGAGCGCGCCCGAACGCCAGCCACGGCCGTCGATGACCTGTTCGTTGGCCAGCACGGTCTGGTCGGCCGGGTCCCAGTTGACGGTACCGTTCTTGCGGTAGATCACGCCTTTTTCGAACAGGCGGGTGAACAGCCACTGTTCCCAGCGGTAGTAGTCCGGCTTGCAGGTGGTGACTTCACGCGACCAGTCGATGGCCAGGCCCAGGCTCTTGAGCTGGGTCTTCATGTAGTCGATGTTTTCGTAGGTCCACTTGGCCGGGGCGACGTTGTTTTTCATCGCCGCGTTTTCTGCCGGCATGCCGAAGGCATCCCAACCCATGGGCTGCAGGACGTTTTTACCGAGCATGCGCTGGTAGCGGGCAATCACGTCGCCGATGGTGTAGTTGCGCACGTGGCCCATGTGTAGCTTGCCGCTCGGGTACGGGAACATCGATAGGCAATAGAAAGTGTCTTTGCCTGGCTGTTCGGTAACAGCGAACGATTGTTGCTCGTCCCAGGATTTCTGGGCGGCGGCTTCTATGTCACGGGGCGTGTATTGTTCGTGCATGGCTACTTTTGGCTGAGAGAGAAGAGACCTTGTTCCCGGCAGCGGAACCTCGCTGCGTCCGGCACTCCGGCGTCGGTAAGAGTGAACGCCGTAGCATACATGAGCGCCGCGCATCGTGGGAAACCCTATTGCGCCCAGGCGCCCCGCGGGCCGTTTGTCGCAGCGCTCGTCTGCTTTTTGCAGTGCCGCTAAGCTCAGGTGTGGGGGAGATATCGTTATCTTCAATGAGGTGAACGGATGGGAGAGTCGCAGCTACCCGCAACCAAACCGGAGCTATACGAACGCCTGATCGACCGTCTGGGCCTGGCACTCGAAATCGCCAGGACGTCGGTCAGATTGCGCGACGAGATGCCAGCCGAACTGGAGTTGCGCGGCCTTAGCCATGCAGAGTTCGAAGTGATCAAGGCGTACCTGGAATCCCTCCCGGAACGCCGCAACGCCTGCGCCGCTGCCCCCCAGCAGCCTGAGCAGGCGAGCGCCAAGATCGTCTGGCTGAAGGACAAGAAACGCACCGCCACCCCGGCGAGATCCAGGACGCTGCCCTTGCGATAGCTGTTCAGGATTCAGGCGCAGATCGTCACGCGCCGGTTCTATTCCAACACATCCCACGACAGGCGCCGGCTGCAGACTTGTTGCCCGGCGCCGATCCTTTTAGGCTGCACGCCTTCACAGGAGGTGTGCGCAGTGCCTATTCGATACTTCATCAAGCAATGGCTGATGCCACCGGGGCTGCTCTTGTTGCTGTTGCTCGGTGCCTGGTGGCTGCGCAAGCGCCGCCCGCGCCTGGCCCTGGCCTGTTTTGTCGCGGGGCTGGGTGGCTTCTGGCTGATGAGCCTGCCGCTGGTGGTCGAGCAGGTCGCGCGGCAGCTGGAAACCGAGCCGCCGTTGAGCGTGCAGGCGTGGTCAGGCCTGGCGGGGCGGGCGGATGCGATCGTGGTGCTTGGCGCGGGTCGCGAACGGGGCGACCTGGCCTGGGGCGGCCAGGATCAACCCACCGGCACGGCGCTGGAGCGCATGCGCTTTGCGGCGCAGTTGGCCAAGGCGTCCGGGTTACCGGTGCTGACCAGTGGTGGCTTGCACTACGGTACCCCGCCGAGTGAGGCGCGGTTGATGGCCGACCGCCTGCGCGATGACTTCGGTGTGGTGGTCAAGTGGCAGGAGGAGGGCAGCCGCACCACCTGGGAAAATGCCCAGATGAGCGCCGCAGTGTTGCAGCCGCTGGGGATTCGCCGTGTGGTGGTGGTGACCCAGGCCTGGCATATGCAGCGTTCGCGCTGGAGCTTCGAGCAGGCCGGGTTTGAAGTGGTGCCGGGGCCGGTGGGGTTCCTCGGGCAGGATCACGGCCGGCCGTTCGCTGGGCTCCTGCCGGATAACCGGGCGATCTGGCAGAGCGGGCAGTTGCTCAATGAAGTCGCGGGGCTGGTGGGGTACCGTCTGTTCTACTGAGCCGTGGCACTTGGGGCCGCTTCGCGGCCCATCGCGACACAAGGCCGCTCCCACAGGCTCAGCGCAGGTTTCAAGCCTTGCGCCTACCCTGTGGGAGCGGCCTTGTGTCGCGATGGGCTGCGCAGCAGCCCAATGATCCTAAACGGTCTTGGCGATACGCCCGGCCAGCAACGCCCAGCCCATCAGCAGCGCACAGACAATCGCCAGCGGCCACGAGCGCCACTGCAGATAAGGCGTCAGTTGCTGCATCGGCACGACTTCCCCATACAGGATCGCCTGCTGGAACTGCGGGATCTGCGTGGTGATCCGACCAAACGGATCGATCAGCGCAGTAATGCCGTTGTTGGTCGCACGGATCATCCAGCGGCCAGCCTCCAGTGCGCGCATCTGGGCCATCTGCAGGTGCTGCAGGGGGCCGATCGAAGTGCCGAACCAGGTGTCGTTGCTGATGGTCAGGAGCAGGTCGCTGCGCGCCGCCAGGCTGGCGGCAAACTCCGGATAGACCACCTCGTAGCAGATGTACGGGGCAATCTGATAACCCTTGGCCTGCAGCAGCGGCTGGTCTTCGGGGCCGCGGGCAAAGTCCGACATCGGCAGGTTGAAGAACTCGATCGCGCCACGCAGCATGTCCTGCAGCGGCACGTACTCACCGAACGGCACCAGCTTCTGCTTGAGGTAGGTGCCATCGCCTTCACCGGTCACGGTGATGCCGTTGTAGTAGCGCCGTTGCCCGTGCACCACTTCGCGCACCGGCACCCCGGTGATCATCGCCGAATGCCGCTCCGCGGCGAACCCGCCCATCATGTTCAGGTAGCCCTGGGCCTGTTCCTTGAGCACCGGCACCGCGGTCTCCGGCCAGATCAGCAGGTCGACCGGCTTGGAGCTGAAGCTCATGTCGCGGTACAGCGCCAGCTGCGCGTTGACGTGGTCCGGGTCCCATTTCAGGTCCTGGGCGACGTTGCCCTGCACCGCCGCGACGGTCAGCGGGTCGCCGGCCGGGCGGGTCCAGGCGTGGTTTTTCAGGGCCATGCCGAGGATCCACGGCGCCACCAGCAGCACTGCGCCGATGGCCATGAACGACGGCCGGGCCCGCAAGCGGTGCAGGTTGCACAGCAGTGCAGCGCTCAGCGCCAGGGCAAACGAAATCAGCCACACGCCACCCAGCGGGGCGAGGCCGGCCAATGGTCCGTCGAGCTGGCTGTAGCCCGAGTAAAGCCACGGGAAACCGGTCAGGAACCAACCGCGGAAGGCCTCCTGCAGCAGCCACAGCGCGGCGAAGCACAAGGCGTCGGCCAGCGGCGCCTCGTTGCGCCGCAGCCAGCGCGCCCAGAGCCAGGCGGGGAGGGCGAAGAACCAGGCGATCGCCGCGAAGAACGCGAGCAGCAGCACGATCGCCAGCAGCGGCGAGGCGCCGCCGTAGGTGTTCATGCTGACGTAGATCCAGCTGGTGCCGGCGCCGTACAGGCCAAAGCCGAAGCACCAGCCACGGCCCATGGCCTGGCGCGGGCTCAGCTCGCGCAGGCCGGCGTAGAACAGGCCTACGGCCAGCAGGGCCAGCGGCCAGAAGTCAAAAGGCGACAGGGCCAGCAGGGTAGACGCGCCGGCCGCCATGGCCAGCAGGTTACCGGGCCAGCCGGGGCGGGTGATCCAGCGCATGGTTTTCCTTAACGGGTGATCGGGGTCAGGCGCAGCAGGTGCACACGCCGGCTGTCGGCGTTGAGAATACGGAACCGGTAGGCGCCGATCTCGGTGGTTTCGTTGCGCTTGGGCAGGTGGCCGAAGGCACTCATCACCAGGCCGCCAACGGTGTCGAACTCATCGTCGGAGAAGGTGCTGTCGAAGAACTCGTTGAAGTTCTCGATCGGCGTCAGGGCCTTCACCAGGAAGTCGCCGCTGGGCAGCGGTTTGATGTAGCTGTCTTCTTCGACATCGTGTTCGTCTTCGATGTCGCCGACGATCTGCTCGAGCACGTCTTCGATGGTCACCAGGCCCGCCACGCCACCGTATTCGTCGATGACCACGGCCATGTGGTTATGGTTGGCGCGGAACTCGCGCAGCAGCACGTTGAGCCGCTTGGATTCGGGCACGAAGGTGGCCGGCCGCAGCAGGTCCTTGATGTTGAAGCTGTCGCCGTTCTCCTTGAGGATCAACGGCAGCAGGTCCTTGGCCAGCAGGATCCCGAGCACATCATCGTGGCTTTCGCCGATCACCGGATAGCGCGAGTGCGCCGCGTCGATCACCGACGGCAGGAACTCGCGAGGCGACTGGCTGGCCTTGATGCTGATCATCTGCGAGCGCGGCACCATGATGTCGCGCACCTGCAGGTCAGCGACCTGGATGGCGCCTTCGACGATGGTCAGCGCTTCGCTGTCGAGCAGCTTGTTCTGATGGGCTTCGCGCAGCAGCTCGAGGAGCTCCTGGCGGTTTTTCGGCTCATGGGCAAAAGCCTGGGTCAGTTTACCCAGCCAGGACTTTTGCCCGTTGCTCGATCGGTCTTCGCTCATGGCGGTTACTCGTGGTCCTTGCAGATATCGGTGTGGGGGAGTTCGTCGTCGGCGTATGGGTCCGGATGACCCAGTTCTGCCAGCAATGTTCGTTCCAGGGCTTCCATCTCTTCGGCTTCGTCATCGTCGATGTGGTCGTAGCCGAGCAGGTGCAGGCAGCCATGGATGACCAGGTGTGCCCAGTGCGCTTCGAGCGCCTTGCCTTGCTCGGCCGCTTCACGCTCGACCACTGGCACGCAGATCACCAGGTCGCCTAGCAGCGGTATGTCGAGCAGCTCGTCGGGGACGTCGGCAGGGAAGGACAACACATTGGTTGCGTAATCTTTATGACGGTAGGTGTGATTGAGCTCACGCCCTTCGGTTTCATCGACCAGGCGAATGGTCATTTCCGAGTCGGCCGTGCGCTGGCGCAGGGCCAGTTCGCACCAGCGGCGGAAGGCGGCATCATCAGGGGCGGCGGCGTCCGTGGCCCGTTGCAGGTCGAGTTCAAGCATCGCGGGCGGCTGCCTCGGCTTGAGCCTGGCGGCCCTCGAAACGGTCGTAGGCCTCGACGATGCGCTGCACCAGCGGGTGGCGCACGACGTCTTTGGGCTGGAAATGGGTAAAGCTGATGCCCGGCACGTCCTTGAGCACCTCGACCACGTGGGCCAGCCCGGACTTGGTGCCGCGCGGCAGGTCGACCTGGGTGACGTCACCGGTGATCACCGCGGTCGAGCCGAAGCCGATGCGGGTGAGGAACATCTTCATCTGCTCGAGGGTGGTGTTCTGGCTTTCGTCGAGGATGATGAAGCTGTTGTTCAGGGTGCGACCGCGCATGTAGGCCAGCGGGGCGATCTCGATCACCTGGCGCTCGATCAGCTTGGCCACGTGTTCGAAGCCGAGCATTTCGTACAGGGCGTCGTACAGCGGGCGCAGGTACGGGTCGATCTTCTGCGCCAGGTCGCCGGGCAGGAAGCCGAGCTTTTCGCCGGCCTCGACCGCCGGGCGCACCAGGAGGATGCGCCGCACTTGTTCACGCTCCAGGGCATCGACGGCGCAGGCCACGGCCAGGTAGGTCTTGCCGGTACCCGCTGGGCCAACGCCGAAGTTGATGTCGTTGGCCAGGATCTCTTTTACATAGCGCTGCTGGTTGAGCCCGCGCGGGCGAATGTTGCCCTTGCGCGTGCGCAGCGAGACGCTGACCTCGTTCACCGCCGGGTTGTCGATGTGCTCGACGGCCGACTCCTGCAGGTAGAGATGGACCGTTTCCGGCGACAGCTCGAGGGCCTTGGTCTCGCGATAGAGACGGCGCAGCAGCTGTTCAGCGGCGGAGGTGGCCTTGGGATCGCCGACCAGTTCGAACTGGTTGCCGCGGTTGCGGATCTCGATGGCCAGGCGTTGCTCGATCAGGCGCAGGTGCTCGTCGAACTGGCCGCACAAGTTGGCGAAACGGTGGGCCTCGAAAGGTTCGAGGATGAAACGATGGGGTTGTATGGGTGCGTTCAAGGTGGTTTTAGGCCGCTCGCCGGCAATAGAGGTGAACTCAAGAATAACCCCTGATCGGCAGTGGCGAAAGCACTGAAACGATCAAGGGTCGCCGCAGCGTCCGGTGCTCTACGACCTATTGCCGACGCAAGGCCGCTGGCACAGGAATCACCGGGCGGCGGGCTCTGCTATGATGCGGGCCATTTTCAACCGTATGTGCCCAACGCCGATCATGAGCAAACGCGAACCCGCCATCTACAAAGTGATCTTCCTCAATCAGGGGCAGGTCTTCGAAATGTACGCCAAGCAGATCTTCCAGAGCGATCTGTGGGGGTTCCTCGAGATCGAGGAGTTCGTGTTCGGCGAGCGCACGCAAATGGTCGTCGACCCCAGCGAAGAGAAGCTCAAGGCGCAGTTCGAGGGCGTCATCCGCAGTTTCGTGCCGATGCATTCGATCGTGCGTATCGATGAGGTGGAGCGCCTGGGTACGGCGAAGATCAGCGAGGCCAAGATCACCGGCAACGTGATGCCGTTCCCGATGCCAATGCCCGACAAGTAAGGGTCAGGGCAGCGGCGCGAAGGGGCTGCGGCCCTCGGCGTTCTGCAGCTCGAGGAGGTATTTGCGGAAGATCTGGCCGAGCACCTGGGTGGCGTGCTCGAGTTCGTCGCGGGGCATCTGCTCGGTGACTTCGTCGGCCAGGTCGAGGGCGTCTTCGGCGCCGTTGACCGCGGCCATCTTCAGCAGGATGTAGGCCTGCACGTTGTTGGCCTTGACCCCTTCACCGTGGAAGAACATCGAACCGAGGCGGTATTGCGCCTGGGCGTGGCCCTGCAGCGAGGCTTTCTGGAACCAGTTGAGGGCTTTGTCGAGGTTGCGCGGCGACTGTTCACCACCCTCGGTATAGAAGAACTCACCCAGCTCGTACTGCGCCTGGGCATCCCCGGACTCAGCCGTTTGCTCGCACACCTTGAGGGCGTTCTGCAGGTCTTCTGGCTGAACGTTGAGAGTGCAGCGGCCCGTCGCAGGAATGAGCAACGAGTTACCGCCCTCCGCCGAGGCCAGCAGGGGCTGAAGAAGCAACAGGCAGCCCAGGGTCAGGGCGCGGCCGGTGCGGTTCATGGGGATCGACTTACCTCTGCAAAGCTGCGACCGATGTCTCTGGTGGCACATTATGGGATAAGCAGCGCCAACCTTACAAAGTTTTACTCGAAATTCTGATCACGTGTGGCCAGCACTGGCCCTTTCGCGGGGCAAACTCGCGAAAGGGCCGACACAGGCGGGGATTACTTGAGCTTGGCAAACGCCCGCTCAGCCGCATCCAGGGTGATCTTCAGCTCGGTATCACCGTGCACGATGGAGGTGAAGCCCGCCTCGTAGGCGCTTGGCGCCAGGTACACGCCGCCTTCCAGCATCAGGTGGAAGAAGCGCTTGAAGCGCTCCAGGTCGCTGGCCATCACGTCTTCGAAGGTGACGATATCGTCGGCACCGCTGAAGTACAGGCCGAACATGGCCCCCGCCTGGGTGGTGACGAACGGCACGCCAGCGGCATCGGCGCGCTGTTGCAGGCCATCGAGCAGGTTGCTGGTGAAGGCGCTCAGCTCGTCGTGGAAGCCCGGTCGGCTGATCAGCTTGAGGGTGGTCAGGCCGGCGGCCATGGCCAGCGGGTTACCCGACAGGGTACCGGCCTGGTAGACCGGGCCGAGCGGGGCGATGCATTCCATGATCGCGCGCTTGCCGCCAAAGCAGCCGACCGGCATGCCGCCGCCGACGATCTTGCCGAAGGTCGACAGGTCAGGGGTGATGCCGTAGTAACCCTGGGCGCCGCCGAGCGATACACGGAAACCGGTCATCACTTCGTCGAAGATCAGCACCACGCCATGTTTGTCGCACTGCTCGCGCAGGCCTTCGAGGAAGCCCGGCGCCGGCGGTACGCAGTTCATGTTGCCGGCCACCGGTTCGACGATGATGCAGGCGACGGTCTTGCCGACGTCGGCCAGGGTCTTCTCGACCGCGGCGATGTCGTTGAACGGCAGGGTCAGGGTGTGCTTGGCGAAGTCCGCCGGCACGCCCGCCGAGCTCGGCACGCCCTGGGTCAGCAGGCCCGAGCCGGCCTTGACCAGCAGGCTGTCGGAGTGGCCGTGGTAGCAGCCTTCGAACTTGATGATGGCGTCACGGCCGGTGTAGCCACGGGCCAGGCGAATGGCGCTCATGGTCGCTTCGGTACCGGAGCTGACCATACGGACCATTTCCATCGACGGCACCAGCGAGCAGACCAGGTCGGCCATCTCGGTTTCCATCGCGGTCGGCGCGCCGTAGGACAGGCCGTGCTCCAGCTGCTTGCGCACCGAGGCCAGCACCTCTGGGTGGCTGTGGCCGAGGATCATCGGCCCCCACGAGCCGACGTAGTCGACGTAGCGCTTGTCGTCTTCATCGATGACGTAGGCGCCTTCGGCGTGCTTGAAGAACAGCGGGGTGCCACCCACGCTCTTGAAGGCGCGCACGGGCGAGTTGACGCCACCGGGGATGTGCTTCTGGGCTTGGGCAAACAGCAGTTCGGAACGGGACATGGGGTTTCTCTCGAATTCAGGAAGCGAACAGGGCATTGAAGGCGCGTGCGCGGCGGGTGACTTCACGCGCATCGTCGGCGCCAAACAGGCCGTGGATCACCGCCAGCAGGTCGGCGCCATGGGCGACCAGCGGGGCGGCGTTGTCGAGGGTGATGCCGCCGATCACGGCGATCGGCAGCTTCACCTGGGCGCGGGCCTGTTCCAGCAGTTCGACGCTGGCAGCCGGCGCGCCGGGCTTGGTGACGGAGTTGAAGAAGCGGCCAAAGGCGATGTAGCTGGCGCCTTCGGCGGCGGCCTGCTGGGCCAGCTCGAGCTGCGCATGGCAGGTCGAGCCGATGATCGCGCCGCGGCCGAGCAGGGCCCGTGCCGGGGTCAGCGGGCCATCGGTCTGGCCCAGGTGGACGCCGACACCCAGGCGCGCGGCCAGCTCGGCGTCGTCGTTGATGATCAGCGCGGTGCCATAACGCTCGCACAGGCGCTTGAGCGCCTCGGCCTCGCGCAGGCGCTGGGCCTCATCGGTGCTTTTGTCGCGGTATTGCAGAAGGCGCACGCCGCCTTCCAGGGCCGCTTCGACATGCGACAGGAAACGGCCGGCAAGCAGCTGGCTGTCGGTGATCGCGTACAGACCGCGTAGCTTCATTTCAGGCCTCGTGTGCGTCAATCAGGAGCAGAAGTCCAGCGGCAGCCGGCGTGGGACGAACTGGCCGCGGCCCAGTTGTTCGGCGTCACGCAGGGTCCGCCAGGTGTAGTCGAGGGCGCTGCGCACGGCGCTTTGCAGCTGCTCGCCGAGGGCCAGGCGACCGGCCAGGGCGCTGGCCAAGGTGCAACCCGAGCCATGGTAGCTGCCCGGCAGGCGCTGGCAGGTCCAGGTCTGGCTGGTGCCGTCGCGGCTGTACAGGCGGTTGTGGATCTGCTCTTCGTCGCCGTGACCGCCGGTGATCAGCAGGTGTCTACAGAAGGCCAGGAGCTTGTCGGCGCATTCGTCGGCAGTGCCGTCCGGCAGTTCGGCGAGGATGCGCGCTTCGGGCAGGTTCGGCGTGGCGATGGTGGCCAAGGGCAGCAGGCGTTCACGCACGGCATAGCCGACTTCGTCCTTGCCCAGGCGGCCACCGCCCCCGGCGCGCAATACCGGGTCGCAGACCAGCGGCAAGTGCGGGTGGGCGGCGAGCAGTTCGGCGACGGTGTCGACCATCTCGATCGAGCCGAGCATGCCCAGCTTGACCGCGGCCACCGTCGAGTCGCTGAGCACGGCGTTGGCCTGGGCCAGCACCCACTCGCGGTCGAGCACGCGGAAGTCGGACACATTGACGGTATCCTGTACGGTCAGGGCGGTCACGGCGGGTGCGGCGTGACAGCCTTGAGCGATCAGGGCTTCGATATCTGCCTGCAGGCCGGCGCCGCCACTGGGGTCGTGGCCGGAGAGACAGAGGACAACGGGGCGGGAGCTGTAGGTATTCATGGTCGGCGAGCTTACCACCAAACCTATTTGCGCGAAGCTTCCGGCGCAGTGATTTTGTTGATCAATTGGTCAGGAACTGTCTCGATTACTCGCTGAAAGTGTCGGGATAGAGCTGTTGCATTAAAATGCCAGTAGCTGCCAGGTGGGCCGTACGGCTATGCTACAGTGCACGGATAACTCGATAATGAGCTCTGCCGGATCACGTCGTCTCAAAAGGATGGGAGGCCACTGCGACGCGACCGGACAGACAGGCTGGGGCTGTATGCGCTATTTGCTGATGTTGCTTCTGGGCTGCTGGCCCGTGCTCGCCGGAGCGGTCGATTTCGACGACGCTACCCGGCGCCTGCCGTTGGGCAAGGTCATGCAGGTGTTCGAGGACCGCAGCGCCAACGCCAGCATCGCCGAGGTCAGTTCGGCAGAATTCGCCAAGCGTTTTCAGTCGCACCATGACGACGTGCTCAATGCCGGCTACTCCAACTCGGTGTTCTGGCTGCGCATCGACTTGCGTTACCTGGCCCCCACCGGCGGCGCCCCCCGCCCGTGGCTGCTGGAGCTGGCCTACCCACCGCTCGACCACCTCGAGCTGTACCTGGCCGACGGACAGGGCGGCTATCGCTTGGCCCAGCGCACCGGTGACGCCTTGCCCTATGCCAGCCGGCAGATCCTGCAGAACAACTACCTGTTCGAATTACCGCTGCAACCCGGGCAGCCGACCACGGCCTACCTGCGCCTGCACAGCCAAGGGTCGGTGCAGGCGCCGCTGACCTTGTGGTCGGTGAATGCCTACATGGAAGACCAGCCGACCCGCCTGTATGTGCTGGGGATGATCTACGGCGTGCTGCTGGTGATGCTGGTGTACAACCTGTTCATCTACCTCAGCGTGCGCGATGTCAGCTACCTCTACTACATCCTCTACATTGCCTCGTTCGGGCTGTACCAGGTGTCGGTCAACGGCGCCGGAGTGGCCTATTTCTGGCCCGACAGCCCGTGGTGGGCGAATGCCTCGACGCCGCTGTTCATCGGCGCCGCTGGTTTGTTCGGCTGCCAGTTCGCCCGCCACTTCCTGCGCCTGGGGCGGCTGAGCCCCGGCTTCGACCGGCTGTTGCAGGTCTTGATGCTGGGCGGTGCGCTGGTGATGGTCCTGGCGGTGACCCTGCGCTACGGCATCGCCCTGCGCATGGCCACGGTGCTGGCGCTGCTGTTCACCGTGAGCATCTTCACCGCCGGGCTGTATGCCTGGTCGCGCGGGGTGCGGGTGGCGCGCTGGTTCATCATTGCCTGGTCGGCGTTTCTGCTCGGCGGGCTGGTCAACACGCTGATGGTGCTGGGCTACCTGCCCAACGTGTTCATCACCATGTACGCCAGCCAGCTCGGCTCGGCGCTGGAAGTGGCGCTGCTTTCGCTGGCCCTGGCCGACCGCATCAACAGCCTGCGCGAGCAACAGGCCGAGGCCCTGCGCGACACTGGCCGGACGCTGGAGCAACTGAACCAGCAACTGGCCCGCAGCAACCGCCTCAAGGATGAGTTCCTGGCCACCGTGACCCACGAACTGCGCACCCCGATGAACGGCGTGATCGGTTCACTGGAGCTGATGCACACCCTGCCCATGGACGCCGAACACGCGCAGTACCACCGGACCGCCGCCGGCTCCGCGCAAGACATGATGGCCATGGTCGACGATATCCTCATCCTCACCGAGCTGCAGGCCGGGCGCCTGCGCAACCAGGTCGCGCCGTTCAGCCTCAGGCATGAGCTGCAGGCCCTGCGGGCGGGGTTTGCCGGGCAGGCCCTGAGCAAGGGCTTGTACCTGAGCCTGGATATCCCGGCCGAATTGCCTGACCAGTTGTCGGGGGATGGGCACAAACTCATGCGCTGCCTGGCCTGTCTGGTCGACAACGGCCTCAAGTTCACCCACCAGGGCGGGGTGATGATTCAGGTGCGCGGGCGCCGGGTGCGGCCCGACCGTGTGGCGCTGACCTTTGTCGTCAGTGACAGCGGCATCGGCTTCGAGGACCTCGACCAGGCGGTGCTCTATCAACGTTTCTTCCAGGTCGACGGCTCGATGACCCGGCGTTATGGCGGGCTGGGCATCGGCCTGTCGATCTGCCGGCAGTTGGGTGAGTTGATCGAGGGCACGCTGTCGCACGAGTCGACGCCCGGCTTGGGCAGCCGTTTCGAACTGACCCTCAACCTGGCGCTGGCGCAAGTCCAGGCGCCGCCGAGCCGTGCGGCGAGGTTCTAGCAGGGCGCGTCCCGATCCGGCGGCGATATAGGCGTTTTTGTCACTTTGACTGACCGCTGAGCGGTGCTTCACTGGACGTCTCAGGCCCGCACGGATCCAGGAGCGCCGCAATGAACCTGCACCAGTACGCCGAAACCCATGAGGTGACCAACCAGCCGCCGTCGCTGGACGGCGCCAACCTCTATCGCCTCGACCAGCCCCTGCAGGAATGGTCGCGGCGCTACGGCGCGGGCTGGGCCGAGGCGCGGATCGATGCCTACGGTGCCCTGGCCGGCGGGCCGCTGATGGCGGCCGGGTTTCTCGCCAATGCGCACAAGCCGACGTTTAGCAGCCACGACCGTTACGGCCACCGCATCGACCTGGTCGAGTTTCACCCGGCCTACCATGAGCTGATGCGCACCGCCGTCGAGCACGGCTTGCCGTCGCTGCCCTGGACCGAGCCGCGTGCCGGCGCGCACGTCGCCCGCGCCTCCATGACTTACCTGCACACCCAGGCCGAGGCCGGCAGTGGTTGCCCGTTGACCATGACCTTCGCGGCCGTGCCGACCCTGCGCCTGCAACCCGAGCTGGCCCAGTACTGGCTGCCCAAGGTGCTGGTGCGCGAGTACGACCCGCGCAATGTCGGCGACCAGCACAAGGCCGGGGTCACGCTCGGCATGGCCATGACCGAGAAGCAGGGCGGCACCGATGTGCGCGCCAATACCACGCGTGCGTATCCGGTCGGTGCGCCGGGGCCGGGCCAGGCCTACGAGCTGGTCGGCCACAAGTGGTTCTGCTCGGCGCCGATGTGCGATGCCTTCCTCACTCTGGCGCAGACCGACAAGGGCCTCAGCTGTTTTCTGCTGCCGCGTCACCGCCCGGATGACAACCGCAACCAGTTCTACATCCAGCGCCTGAAGAACAAGCTCGGCAATTGCTCCAACGCGTCCAGCGAAGTGGAGTTTCGCGGCGCCCTGGCGTGGATGGTCGGCGAGGAGGGGCGCGGTGTGCCGACCATCATCGAAATGGTCGGCATGACCCGCTTCGACTGCATGGTCGGCTCCAGCGCGCTGATGCGCCAGGCGCTGACCCAGGCCGCGCACCACTGCGCCCACCGCAAGGTCGGCGGCCGGCTGTTGAGTGAGCAGCCGTTGATGCAGAACGTGCTCGCCGATCTGGCCCTGGAGAGCGAAGCGGCACTGGCCCTGAGCCTGCGCATGGGCCAGGCGCTGGACCAGCCCGAAGACCCGCAGCAGGCGCATTTTGCCCGGTTGCTGACGGCGGTGGGCAAGTACTGGATCTGCAAGCGCGCGCCGGCAATGATCAACGAGGCGGCGGAGTGCATGGGCGGCGCCGGCTATGTCGAGGACAGCATCCTGCCGCGGCTGTACCGAGAGGCGCCGGTCAACTCCACGTGGGAAGGCTCGGGCAATGTGCAGTGCCTGGATGTGCTCCGGGCCTTGTCCAAGGAACCCGGGGTGCTCGATGCGCTGTTCGCCGAGCTGGGCGACGGCCATGGTGATCCGCGCCTGGCCGCACATATCGGCAAGCTCAAAGGGGCGTTTGCCGACACGGCGGACATCCAGTACCGGGCGCGGCAACTGACCGAGGACATTGCCCTGGCGGTGCAGGCCAAGCTGTTGCTGGAGGCGGGCGATGCGCTCGTCAGTGATGCGTTCATTGGCAGCCGCCTGAATGGCGGCGGGCGGGTGTACGGCGCGTTGCCGCGAGGGATTGATGCCGAAGCGTTGGTGGCGCGGGCGATGCCAGTCTGGTCGGCCTGAGGCGACGCCTTCGCGGGTAAACCCGCTCCCACAGGTGTAGCGGTGAGCCTCAGGGCGCCGGGGACCCTGTGAGAGGTGTAGCGGTGAGCCTCAGGGCGCCGGGGACCCTGTGAGAGGTGCCGCGGTGAGCCTCAGGTCACTGGGGGCCCTGTGGGAGCGGGTTTACCCGCGAAAAGGGCGATGCGGTGGCATGGGGGTGTAATTGCCCGCGAAGGTAGGCAAGATGGAAGCCATGCATGTCAGAAGACAGGAAGCCCAGCGTGAGCCAAGCGTTTGAAGTCGTTGATACCCCCGAACAGGCCGTCGACCGTCTGGCGGCCTTGCATGAACAGGCCACCGGGGCCCTCAGCCAGGCCCTCAAGCGCTACCTCAAGGACCGCACCGAACCGGATGCCGAGGAGCGCGCGCTGTACCGTTACCCCGCCTTGCGCCTGACCTACTACAGCCACGGCGAAGTCGCCGCGACCACCCGCGCCTACGCCAAGGTCCAGGTCGCCGGCACCTACAGCGTCACCGTCACCCAGCCTGCCGCGTTCCGGGCGTACCTGCTCGAGCAGCTGCGGCCCTTGATGCACGACTACACGGTGACCGTGGAAGTCGGCGTCAGCGAACAGAACATCCCTTACCCCTACGTGGTCGAGCAGGGCGACGAGCTGGCCGGTACCGGCATCACCGCCGCCGCGCTGGCGCGGGTGTTCCCCAGCACCGACCTGTCGGCCGCCACCGACGATATCGCCGATGGCCTGTGGGACTGGAGCAAGGCCGAGGACCTGCCGCTGGCGCTGTTCGACGCCGCCCGGGTGGACTTTTCGCTGCGCCGCCTGGTGCACTACACCGGCAGT
This sequence comes from Pseudomonas reidholzensis, assembly GCF_900536025.1. Classification (GTDB taxonomy): domain Bacteria; phylum Pseudomonadota; class Gammaproteobacteria; order Pseudomonadales; family Pseudomonadaceae; genus Aquipseudomonas; species Aquipseudomonas reidholzensis. The sequence goes on along the minus strand of NZ_UNOZ01000003.1, from coordinate 131,267 downwards.
GACTGGCGCCATGTGCAACCGTGGATCCTGCTGACCAACTACCACCGCTACGTCGACCAGTTCATCGGCCATGGCCTCGAGCTGCTGCGCGCCGACCCGCGCTTCGTGCGCATGGTCCTGCCGGGCAACGTGGTGATCGAAAAAGGCATGGACGACGGCGAGACCCAGGCCCTGGTGGCCAGCGTGGTATGGCACCGCTTCCAGATGCCGGCGTACCACCTGATCGCCGCCGATGGCGATGGCGTGACCCTGGTCAACATCGGCGTCGGCCCGTCCAACGCCAAGAACATCACCGACCACCTCGCCGTGCTGCGCCCGCACTGCTGGCTGATGATCGGCCACTGCGGTGGCCTGCGGCAGTCGCAGACCATCGGCGACTACGTGCTGGCCCACGCCTACATGCGCCGCGACGGCATTCTCGACCGGGTGGTGCCGCCGAACATCCCGATCCCGGCCCTGGCCGAAGTGCAGCTGGCGCTGCAGGAAGCCGCCGCGCAAGTGACCGGCGAGCGCGGCGACGAGCTGAAGAAGCGCCTGCGCACCGGTACCGTGCTCACCTACGATGACCGCAACTGGGAGCTGCGCTGGGCCCAGGAGCGGCCGCTGATCAACCTGTCGCGCGCCGTTGCGGTCGACATGGAGAGCGGCACCATCGCGGCCCAGGGCTACCGTCTGCGGGTGCCGTACGGCACCTTGCTGTGTGTCTCGGACAAGCCGCTGCACAGCGAGATCAAGCTGCCAGGTTCGGCCAACGCGTTCTACAACCGGGCGGTCAGCCAGCACCTGAAGATCGGCATCGCCGCCCTCGACCTGCTGCGCACCGAGCTCAATTCGCTGCACTCGCGTAAACTGCGCAGCTTCGATGAGCCGCCGTTCCGCTGAGGATCCATGCCCCTGCCACCCCGTTCCAAGCCGCGCCGCCCTCCGGCGCGGCCTGCCGGCCCATACCGCCAGCCCAAGCCGGCGCCGGCCGAGCCACGCCTGATCCTGTTCAACAAGCCGTTCGACGTGCTCACGCAGTTCAGCGACGGCGAGGGGCGGGCGACGCTCAAGGATTTCATCGATATCCCCGGCATCTATCCCGCCGGCCGCCTGGACCGTGACAGCGAAGGCTTGCTGCTGCTGACCAACGACGGTCGCTTGCAGGCACGCATCGCCGACCCCAAGCACAAGCTGGCCAAGACTTACTGGGTGCAGGTGGAGGGGGAGCCGAACGAGGAGCAGTTGCAGCGCTTGCGCCAGGGGGTCGAGCTCAATGACGGCATGACCCTGCCCGCCGAGGCTCGCTTGCTGGAGGAGCCGCAGCTGTGGCCGCGAGATCCGCCGGTGCGTTTTCGCAAGAGCGTGCCGACCAGTTGGTTGGAGCTGGTGATTCGCGAAGGGCGTAATCGCCAGGTCAGGCGCATGACGGCCGCGGTCGGTTTGCCGACCCTACGCCTGGTGCGCGTGCGCATTGGTGACTGGAGCGTGGAAGGGCTGGATCAGGGCTGCTGGCGCGAGGTTGCGCCCAAGCTTTGAGCGCAGCGCCGACGCCATCGCGGGCAAGCCCGCTCCTACAACAGCCTGTGCGCCCCAGATGATGGACGGGTGTCCAACCACGGGGGCGCAGCTCATATCACTGTAGGAGCGGGCTTGCCCGCGATGGGGCCTATGCAGCTCTAAACCCCTTCAAGCATCCCCACCACCACGCTCTTGATGATGAAGGCCAGCACCCCCAGCCCCAGCACGCCGAACAGGATCAGCGTGCCGAAGCGCCCCGCCTTGGATTTCTTCGCCAGGTCCCAGACGATGAAACCCATGAAGCCGATCAGGAGGGTGACCAGGGTGATCATCATCCACTCTTCGAATTTTGCAGGATCCATCGGTGTGCTCCGGGCAGGCTCAAGCCGCCGATTATACGCCCACCGACAAGCCCTGTTAACGCAGGTGGGTCAAGGGCAGCTCGGTACTCGCCAGCACCTGGTTGAGCACGAAGCTCGAGCGCACGCTGGTCACGCCTTCAATCCGGGTCAGGCTGCCCAGTAGCAGTTTCTGATAGTGGTCCATGTCCGCGACCACCACCTTCAACTGATAGTCGGCGTCCATCCCGGTGACCAGGCTGCACTCGAGTACCTGCGGCAGGTTGCGGATCGCCGCCTCGAAGGTCTCGAAGCGCTCGGGGGTGTGCCGGTCCATGCCGATCAGCACATAGGCGGTCAGGCTCAGGCCGAGCTTCTTGCGGTCCAGCAGCGCCACCTGGCGCGAGATATAGCCATCGTCTTCGAGCTGCTTGACCCGACGCGAGCATGGCGAGGGCGACAGGCCGATGCGTTCGGCCAGCTCCTGGTTGGAGATGCGCGCATCGCGCTGCAATTCGGCAAGGATGCTCAGGTCGTAGCGGTCGAGCTTGCTCATGGACGGGGCCTTTTCTGTTCGGATTGCGGCGAATTATCAATCCAGGGTTAAAAATTGCGCAAGTGCTATTTATCTGAGCAATCTTCGCAATCCTCTGCCAGGCCTGGACCGGTATCTTTATCAACAGAATCACTGCCCGGACATCAGTCCACGGCGACCGGCCCAAGAAGGCGGTCGCGGCCCCCGGTCCAACAGGATCCGCCGGCCCCCGGGCTACACACCGTTTACCAGACGGGGTGAGGTGAGCCGGCGCCACAAGCGCCGAGCACGGACGACATTTCCCAAAGGGAGGCCATAGGCCTCCCTTTTTTCATGGCTGGATTTTCATCTGCACCCCTGACGCTCGCGGTAGACTGCCACCCATTGCAGTGCGGTTAATCGAGAGGAACGCCATGAGGTCGCGCATCTGGCAGTTGGCCGGGGTGGGTTTGCTGGGCATGGGCATCAGCCTCGGGGCGCTGGCCCAAGGGCCGGGCGAGGGGCATGGCGGGCACGGCGGGCAGGACCCCAACAGCGGTGGCGGCGGTGGTTCGCCGCTGAACTCGCGGGACGAAGTGCGCCAGACCCAGCAACCGCGCCAGGGTTACTATCAGGACATCCCGCGGCGCAATGGCGACAACCGCCAGTGGCAAGCCGGTGGGCCAGGGCAGCGCCCGGGTGACAACTGGGCCGGGCGTCCGGAGGGCCATGGCAACGGCTGGGGCCCCGGCCCGCAGTACCGTCCAGGGCATGCCGTCGAGCGCTTCCCGGACCGTTACTGGAAGGTGCCGTACCGTGGCCAGGATTACTTCTATTCCGGCGGCTACTGGTATCGCCCCAACGGCCCCGGTTACGTGGTGGTGCGCCCGCCGTATGGCGTGCGGGTGAACTACCTGCCGTCGTATGCCCGGGAGGTGTGGCTGAGCGGTGCGTTGTTCTTCCTGGTGGCGGACACTTATTACCAGTACCAGGCCGACAGCCGCGAGTACGTGGTGGTCAATCCGCCGGTCAATGTGCCGGTGCAGCCGCCTCAGGCCAGCGCGGGTTACGATGTGATCGCCTACCCGGCGTATGGGCAGACTCCTCAGCAGCAGGATCAGGACCGTTATCAGTGTCACCGCTGGGCGGTGGAGCAGACCGGCTTCGACCCTGCGCAGGCGACCTACGCGCCGCCGGCCAACGTCGCCGACAACTACCGCCGAGCGATGGGCGCCTGCTTGAGTGGGCGCGGCTACAGCATCAATTGAGGTATCTGGGGCCGCTTCGCGGCCCTTTCGCGACACAAGGCCGCTCCCACAGGGACAGCGCATGTCTTGGAAGCGGCGCTGTACTGTGGGAGCGGCCTTGTGTCGCGAAAGGGGCGCAAAGCGCCCCCAGCACCCTCAAGGCTTACACCGGGTCCGCATGCACCAGCACATCCGCCTGTGGATAACGCTCGCGGATCACCGCCAACGCCTGCTCACACAACTCGTGCGCCTCATGCAGCGGCAGCGCCCCCGGCAGTTCCAGGTGCACCTGGACGAACCAGTAGCTGCCCGACACCCGCGTACGCAGATCATGCGCCCCTTGCACTCCAGGGATCGCACACACCAGCGCGAGCATCCGCTCACCCACATCCGCCGGCAGCTCCTTGTCCATGAGGATCGCCGTGCTCTCCCGGGCGATCTGCAGCGCACTCCAGAGAATGTAGAACGCGATCCCCAGGCCAAACAGCGCATCCAGCTGCGGCCAGCCAAACCCGGCCAGCACCAGGGCCAGCAGAATGCTGCCATTGAGCAGCAAGTCGGAGCGGTAATGCAGCGAATCAGCGCGCACCGCCGTCGACCCCGTGGCGCGGATCACCTTGCGCTGCAAGGCCAGCAGCGCCACGGTCAGCACCAGCGACAGCAGCATCACCGCAATACCGGCGGCGGTATTGCCCAGCGGCTGCGGCGATTGCAGGCGGTCCACCGCCTGCACCCCGATCAGCACCGCGCTGACGCCGATGAACAGCGCCTGCGCCATGCCCGCCAGGGCCTCGGCCTTGCCATGGCCAAAGCGGTGGTCGTCGTCGGCCGGGCGCAGCGCGTAGTGCACCGCCAGCAGGTTGAGAAACGACGCCACGGCGTCCAGCGCTGAGTCGATCAGCCCCGCCAGCAGGCTGACCGAGCCACTCAGCCACCAGCCCAGCGCCTTGCTCACCACCAGGATACTCGCCACCGCCAGCGAGGCGCGGGTGGCCAGGCGCAGCAGGCGTTGCTGTTCTGCCGTTGGGCTGGTCATGCCGCGGGTACCTTCCTTGGGCTACGGATCAGGCGGCCGGTACCAGGCCGAAGGCGGTCAGTTGCTCGACGCTGCCACGGTGCTGGATCAGACGCGGGTCGTCCAGCGGCAGGCGCTGGCCCAGTTCGGTTTCGAGAATGGCCTGCAGCTTGGCGTTGTCGACCGTGCCATCGGCACCGATCGCCGGTTTGAGCTTGGCCGGGTCGACGTGCGCGGTGGTGCCGGGCGGGTAATAGATCGCGCCGCTGGCGAAGTCGATGCCAAAGGCGATCAGCCCCGGGATCACATAGAACAGCAGGCCGACGGCGTCGAGGACGGCGATCGCAGGGTCGATCTTGCCTTCGATCTGGCCGCGGCGGTCGGGATAGAACAGCGTGCCGCAGGCCGTCAGTTGGGTCAGCAGCGTGGCGACCAGAACGCCACCGAGGACGCGGGATGGGATGCGCATGGAGATCTCCGAGAGTAAGTCACAACGATACAGGCAATCAGCCGCTAGCGAATACTATGACCATGATTGGCCAGGGCCGGTTCGCCGTTATACTCGCGAGCTTGCGTGAGGACCACCATGATTTCATTACCCATTGATGCCGTATTGCCCGCCCTGCGCCAGGCCCTGCGCGCCCGCCACGAAGCCGTGCTCGAGGCGCCGCCCGGCGCCGGCAAGACCACCCGTGTGCCGCTGGCCCTGCTCGATGAGCCGTGGCTGGCCGGGCAACGCATCGTCATGCTCGAACCCCGCCGCCTGGCCGCCCGCGCGGCCGCCGAGCGGTTGGCCAGCGAGCTCGGCGAGCAGGTCGGCGAAACGGTCGGCTACCGCATTCGCCTGGACAGCAAGGTCGGCCCCAACACGCGCATCGAAGTGGTCACCGAAGGCATCCTGACCCGCCGCTTGCAGGCGGACCCGGCCCTCGACGGTGTCGGCCTGCTGATCTTCGACGAGTACCACGAGCGCTCGCTGGACGCCGACCTGGCCCTGGCCCTGAGCCTCAATGGCCGCGAATTGCTGCGCGACGAGCCGCCGCTGAAGATCCTGCTGATGTCCGCGACCCTGGAAGGCGAGCGCCTTTCGCGGCTGCTCGACGACGCGCCGGTGGTCAGCAGCGAAGGGCGCATGCACCCGGTGACGGTCCAGTGGGGGCGGCCGTTCCAGCCGGGCGAGTTCATCGAGCCGCGGGTGGTCGATTGCGTACTGCAGGCGCTGGCCGAGCAAAGCGGCAGCCTGCTGGTGTTCCTGCCCGGCCAGGCCGAGATCCGGCGGGTGCATCAAGCCTTGCAAGAGGCCGTCGGTGAGCGGCCTGAGATCCTCCTGTGCCCGTTGCACGGCGAGCTCGACCTGAATGCCCAGCGGGCGGCCATCGAGCCACCTGCCAAGGGCCAGCGCAAGGTGGTGCTGGCGACCAACATCGCCGAGACCAGCCTGACCATCGATGGCGTGCGCGTGGTAATCGACGCCGGCCTGGCGCGGGTGCCGCGCTTCGACCCCGGCAGCGGCATGACCCGCCTCGACACCCAGCGCATCTCCCGCGCCAGCGCCACCCAGCGCGCCGGCCGTGCCGGGCGGCTGGAACCGGGCGTGTGCTACCGGCTCTGGTCCGAAGCGCAGCATGAACAGTTGGCGGCGCATGGCACGGCCGAAATCCTCCAGGCCGACCTGGCCGGCCTGGCCCTGCAGCTGGCGCGCTGGGGCGTGACCCCGGAGCAATTGCGTTGGCTCGACCAGCCACCCAGCGCCGCTTACGCCCAGTCGCAAGACCTGCTGGCGCGGCTCGGCGCGTTCAAGCCGGCCAGCCGAGACAGCCTCAGCGCGCACGGCCAGGCCATGGCCGAACTGCCAGCGCACCCGCGTATCGCTCACCTGCTGCTGCGCGGGCAAGACCTCGGGCTCAGCGAGATGGCCTGCAATGTCGCCGCCTTGCTGGGCGAGCGCGACATTCAGCGCGGTGGCGGTGCCGACCTGCACACCCGGCTGGCGCTGCTCAGCGGCGAAAGCAGAGTTGCCCGGGGCGGCCAGGGTGGCGTGCAGCGTGCCCGGCAACTGGCGCGTCAGTATCGCGGCCTGTTGCGCGGCAAGCCTGGCGCACCCGTCGCCGACCCTGATCACTCGCGCTGGCTCGGCGCGCTGCTGGCGCTGGCCTACCCCGACCGCGTCGCCCAGCAACGCCGCGAAGGCGCTGCCGAGTACCGCCTGGCCAATGGTCGCGCGGCGCTGTTTGCCGAGGTCGACACCTTGATGAAGCAGCCGTGGCTGGTGATCGCCGATCTCGGCAGCCGCCAGGGCCAGCGTGAAGAGCGCATTTATATGGCGGCCGAATTCGACCCTGGCCTGTTCGACGATGTGCTCGCCGAGCAGGTCGAAACCCTCGACCTGCTCGATTGGGATGAGCGCGAACAGGTGCTGCGCGCTGAACGCCAGCGCAAGGTCGGTGAGCTGGTATTGAGCCGCGAAGCGCTGCCCGGTCTGAACGACGAAGCGCGGGCGCGGGCCTTGCTCGGCCTGGTCCGGCGCAAGAGCCTGGCGCTGCTGCCATGGACCCCGGACCTGCGCCAGTGGCAGAACCGCGTGGCCCTGCTGCGTCGCCTGGACCTGGAGAAAAACGCCGAGAGCGAATGGCCCGACCTGTCCGATGAAGCCTTGCTCGCCCGCCTGGAAGACTGGCTGCAGCCGTACCTGGGCAAAGTCTCGCGGTTGAGCCACTTCGCCCAGCTCGACCTGTCGTCGATCCTGCGCAACCAGCTGCCCTGGCCGCTGCCCCAGCGCCTCGACGAATGGGCACCCCAACACCTCAACGTGCCTTCCGGCTCGAACATCTGCCTGGACTACAGCGAAATCCCGCCGATCCTCGCCGTGCGCCTGCAGGAGCTGTTCGGCCTGGCCGACACCCCGCGCATCGCCCAGGGCCGCCAGCAGGTCAAGCTGCACCTGCTGTCACCGGCGCGGCGGCCAGTGCAGGTGACCCAGGATCTTGCGAACTTCTGGCGAACGACCTATGCCGAGGTGAAGAAGGACCTCAAGGGGCGTTATCCGAAGCATTATTGGCCCGATGATCCCTTGGTCGCGGAGGCCACGGCACGGGCGAAGCCACGCGGCACTTGACCGCCGTTGGATCTGATTTACCGTAGAATTCGAACATTTACGCATTGCTGTCGCAGGAGTTGTTTTGGAACGTATAGCCGTCATCGACTTTGAAACCACGGGCCTCGCCCCAGGCGCCGCGCGCGCCACGGAAATCGCCGTGGTGATGCTCGAGCGCGGGCAGATCGTCGAGCGCTACCAGAGCCTGATGAACGCCGGCGTGCCGATCCCGGGGTTTATCACCGGGCTGACCGGCATCACCACGGCCATGGTGCGCAGCGCACCCTCGGCCGCCCAGGTGATGAACGAAGTCGCCGAGTTCGTCGGCGATACGCCGTTGGTTGCGCACAACGCCGCGTTCGACCAGAAGTTCTGGGACTACGAGCTTGGGCTTGTTCGCCGTAGCCGCGCCCAGCCCTTCGCCTGCTCACTGCTGCTGGCCCGGCGCCTGCTGCAGGCGGCGCCCGATCACAAGCTCGGGACCCTGACCCGCTGGGCCAACCTGCCCAACACCGGCACTGCCCACCGGGCCATGGCCGATGCCGAGATGGCCGCCAACCTGTTGCAATACATGGCCCTGGGGTTGCGCGACAACCATGGCCTGAGTAACGTCGGCCATGACTTGTTCTGCAGCTTGCAGAAAATCCCCAAGGCCAAGATCAGCGATGCGCTGCAGCGCCTTCGTGGCTGATTGACGCCAGGCTTTCATCCATCAGGGCATGCCGCGTTTCTCCTCCGACGGCAAGGACAGGCTCTATGGATGTTGAGTACGCACTATTAGCCTTGGGCTTTTTTGCGTTTTGCGGTGGTTTGATCGATGCCGCGGTAGGCGGGGGCGGGCTGGTCCAGGTGCCAGCGCTCCTGCATGCATTGCCCCAGTACAGCCTGGCCACGGTATTCGGCACCAACAAGCTGGCCGTGCTGGGCGGCAATGTCTTTTCAATCTTCAGCTACGTCAGGCGTATCAACATCGTCTGGAAGCTGATGTTGCCGACCCTGGCATCCGCTTTTATCTTCGCGTTTCTCGGCGCACTTTCCGTCTCGCTCGTGCCCAAGACGATCATGGAGTATGGGGTCTTCGCCATCTTGGTGGTGATGGCCGTCTATACCTTCGCCAAGAAAGACCTGGGGCGTGTGCATTCGCATGTTCAATGCGGCACAAAAGAAATAGCCCTGGGTATTTTTTTCGGCGGCCTCATCGGCTTTTACGATGGGCTGTTCGGACCTGGCAGCGGCAGCTTCCTGCTGTTCGTCTTCGTCAGGTTTTTCGGCTTTGATTTCTTGAATGCTTCCGCGTCGGCAAAGCTGGTGAACCTGGGCACGTTCAGCGCGGCGCTGTTGTTTTTTATCCCGTCAGGCAATGTGCTGTGGGCGATTGGCGGGGTGGTGGCCCTGTGCAACATTGCCGGGGCCCTCACCGGTACGTTTTTGTCGCTGCGCTATGGCAGCGGTTTTGTCCGCGTGTTTTTCCTGATCCTGCTGGTCTTTCTGATCGGCAGGATGGCCCTCAGCCTGTTCTTCTAGCGCACCGGCGCCACCGCTCCAGGCAGGGCGAGGATGCCCAGGACCGGCAAGTGATCGGAGATCTGCAGCGTGCCCTCCTGCAGCACGCGAGCGTCCAGGCGTTGCAGGCGTGGGCTGTGCAGGAGGAAATCGACGGTGCGGTCTGGCCCACTCACGGCCGGGTCATTGGGGAAGTGGGTGAGCCATACGCCGCGATCGGCACCGCCGGCCTCGGCGTTGCTCGGGATCATCGGGTACTTGTCCCAAAGCAGATGCAGGTCACTGTCGGCCGGGTAGTTACCGCGTTGGGCAGGCGGCAGGCGGCGGTACTGGCCAAGCGGCAAAAGGTTGAAGTCACCCCCGATCAGCCACGGCGTGCCCTGGCTCTCCAGGCGGTCGAGCACCTTGGTCACATGGGCCATCTGCCGACGCTGTATATCGCTGCCGGGCCGATAGGCAGACAGCCGCGTGTTGACCACGGCCAGGCGGCTGCCATCGGCCAACGGCAGGTAGCTGACCAGCATGGCCGGTTGCGCTTCGAGCAGCCGGGTCAGCGCGTTAGTGGCGGTGTTGGGCAGTTGCAGGCGCTCGGCCTTGGCGATCGGGTAGCGGCTGAGGGTGGCCAGGGTGCGGCCGACGCTGCCGACGATATGCCGGTCGGGGACGAAACCGGCCTTCCATTCGAAAGCCTCGGTGCTGCACGGGTAAAGGTCGACCAGGCGCTCGCGCAGCAGCGCTAGCTGGTCCTGGTAGTCGCTGGCCTTGGCGTCCTTGTCCAGCTCCTGAAGTAGCACCAGGTCGGGTTGCTCGGCGCGAATCACCCGCGCCACTTCATCGAGGTTGAAGGCCAGGTCTTCGGCGGTTGCCCGGGTGTCGCCGCCTTTGCCCGGGTCATTCCAGAACACATAGCGTTTGCCGGCCAGGTGCTGGATGTTCCAGGTCATCACTTTCAGTGTCTGGCCGGGCTGCAGCGGCTTGCCTGGCGCCTGGCAGGCGACCGGCACGGACTCGCGCGGGGCAGGTTGCCAGCTCAGGTGCTCGGCGAGCAGCCAGAGCAGGGCCAGCAACACGATCAGGAACAGCAAGACATTGCGCAGTAGTCGGGTCATCGGCTCGGCTTGTCGGTGCAGGTCGCACCAGCATAACCGAGCCGTTCGTCGCCCGGCCAGTTCAAGCGCCGGCGTCGGCCTCGAGCAGCATGAAAATCCGGAACAGCACCACGCTGCTGAACAGCTGCAGCAAGCCGCTGAGGCTGTCCATCAGCAGCTGCACGCCGGGCTCCGGCTGGGGGAAGGCCATGATCAGCAGGCCGTCCACCAGCCAGGCCGGGGCCAGCGAAACGAACACGCAGACCAGGATGCGCATGAAGTGCCCGGTGGTCATCCGCGCGCTCTCGCGCATCGCCAGCATCAGCGGCATGCCGCGCAGCACCAGCAGGTACTCGGCGAACACCAGGTTGATCATGATCCAGATGCCGGGGAACACGAACAGCGCCAGGCCGGCCATGATCAGCAGGGTACTGATCATGATCAGCAAGGCCAGCGGCGGCCACAGCTGTACGGCGCGGGCGAACAGGTTGCGTTTGGAGATCTCCTGGCCGCTGGTGCGGGTGTCCAGGTAGAGGATCAGTGCGGCGCTGTACAGCGGGTACAGCAGCAGGCTGATGAGCATGCCGTAGGCCGGCGAAGCCTGGTCACCGAGCTGGCGGTACACCAGTTGGGTGAGCAGCGCCTCGAGCACCACCAGCGGCAGGCAGAGCTGGACGATGCTCGCCAGGTGGCGGCGGAAAAAGTACAGGGAGTCGCGCAGAACGCTCAGCGGATTCATCAGTCAACATCGCATGGCAGTAAAAGCAGGGGCGTAACTTTAGCCCAGTCCAGGCCCAGCTGAAAAAAGTTTCACGCCGCCGGTGATTGAATCGCGCCGCCGCGCACCCCATCTTTGAGGGGTCCGATGTCCCGCTTGGCGCACGAGGTAGCCCATGAACACTGAAGAACAATCCCTGATCGACGGCCTGTTCGGCCGCATCAAGCAAGCCGAAGACCCGAGCCAGCCGCGCGACGCCCAGGCCCAGGCGTGCATCGAGGCGCACGTGCGCCAGCAGCCGGCGGCGCCGTACTACATGGCCCAGGCGATCCTGGTCCAGGAAGCGGCGATCAAGCGCCTGGACGAGCAGAACCAGCAACTGCAGAACGAACTCAAGCAAGCCCGCGCCCAGGCCGAGGCGCCGCGCGAGGGCAACAGTGGCGGCGGCTTCCTGTCGAGCATCTTCGGCGGTGGCGGTGGCGCGCGCTCTGCGGCCCCGGCGCCTCAGTCGCAGCCAGCCCAACAGCGGCCCGCTGCACCGGCGCCAAGCGGTGGTGGCTGGCGCGAGCCTTCGGCGCCCGGCTACAGCGCGCCGCCGCAACAGCAGGCGGGGTTCAATGCCGCGCCTGCACGCGCCGGGGCCCCGAGCTTTCTCGGCGGCGCCATGCAGACGGCGGCCGGGGTCGCCGGCGGCGTGCTGCTGGCGCAAGGCATCAGCAGCCTGTTCAACCATCATTCGCAGCCCGAGGAAGTGGTCGAGGTGATCAAGGAAGAGCCGGCGCCGGCCAGTGACAGCGGCGGCTGGAATGACCAGGACGGGCAGCAGCATGTGGCCGACCAGGGTGGCTATGCGGGCGACCAGGGCGGCTATGCCGACACGGACTACGGCAGTGACGACGGTGGCTTCTTCTCGGACGACGACACCTTTGTCTGACAGCTGGCATACTGCAGCGATTTAGGGGGGCTTCTGGCCCCATCGCGGGCAAGCCCGCTCCTACAAGGTCCGCGCGACCTCTGTAGGCGCGGGCTTGCCCGCGATGGCTGCAGAGCTGCCCCGCTGAGGGGACCTGGATGAAGAAAATCGCGCTGTTCGCCGACGTGCAGAACCTCTATTACACCGTTCGCCAGGCCCACGGTTGTCACTTCAACTATGCCGCGCTGTGGGCTGAGGTGAGCCGTCAGGGGCAGATCGTCGAGGCGGTGGCCTATGCCATCGACCGCGGCGACAGCAAGCAGCAGCAGTTCCAGCAGATCTTGCGCAACCTGGGTTTCGAGGTGCGCCTCAAGCCGTACATCCAGCGCAGTGATGGCTCGGCCAAGGGCGACTGGGACGTGGGCATTACCCTGGATGTGATCGAAGCCGCGAGCCGCGTCGATCAGGTGGTGCTGGCATCTGGCGATGGCGATTTCGACCTGTTGCTGGAGCGCGCGATCCAGCGTTATGGGGTCGAGGCCGTGGTGTATGGCACGCCGGGGCTGACGGCGTTGTCGCTGATTCGCGCGGCCAGCCAGTACGTGCCGATCGAAGGGCATCTGCTCCTGCGCCATTGATGATGGCCTGGCTTGCAGTGAGCAATGTGCTGTCGGCCCCAACGCAATTGTGCAAGTGAGGCGGGGTGTTGCGGTAAACTGCCGCCCTTCGCTGAACCCCCTGACGGTATTGCCATGAATTTCGCCAAACTCGGCCTGATCGAACCGCTGCTGCGCACCCTGCAGCAGCGCGACTACACCACTCCGACCCCGGTCCAGGCCGAGGCCATCCCCGCCGTGCTGGCCGGCCGTGACCTGATGGCCGCGGCCCAGACCGGCACCGGCAAGACCGCAGGTTTCGCCCTGCCGGTGTTGCAGCGCCTGGCCCTGGAAGGCGAAAAGGTCGCGAGCAATTCGATCCGCGCGCTGGTGCTGGTGCCGACCCGCGAGCTGGCCGAGCAGGTACATGCCAATGTCCAGCAGTATGCCGAGAACCTGCCGCTGTCCACCTACGCGGTCTACGGTGGCGTCAGCATCAACCCGCAGATGATGCGCCTGCGCCGTGGCGTCGACCTGCTGGTCGCCACCCCCGGGCGTTTGCTCGACCTGTTCCGGCAGAAGGCGGTGAAGTTCGGCCAGGTGCAGATCCTGGTGCTCGACGAAGCCGACCGCATGCTCGACCTGGGCTTTGCCGAAGAACTGCAGTCGGTGTACGCCGCGCTGCCGCGCAAGCGCCAGACGCTGCTGTTCTCGGCGACCTTCTCCGAGCAGATCCGTATGCTGGCCGGCCTTGCCCTGAACGACCCGCTGAGCATCGAAGTGAGCCCGCGCAACGCCGCCGCGAGCACGGTCAAGCAGTGGCTGGTGCCGGTCGACAAGAAGCGCAAGGCCGACCTGTTCTGCTACCTGCTGCGCAAGCAGCGCTGGACCCAGGTGCTGGTGTTCGCCAAGACCCGCAACGGCGTCGATCAGTTGGTCGAGCGGCTGCTGAGCGAAGGCGTCAACGCCGACGGCATCCACGGTGACCGTCCGCAGGCGACCCGCCAGCGTGCGCTGGACACCTTCAAGGCGCGTGAGATCCAGGTGCTGGTGGCGACCGATGTCGCCGCCCGTGGCCTGGACATCGATGACCTGCCGCTGGTGGTCAACCTCGACATGCCGATCGTCGCTGAAGACTATGTGCACCGGATCGGCCGTACCGGCCGGGCGGGCAACAAAGGCGAGGCGATCTCGCTGGTGTGTGCCGACGAGGTGCAGATGTTGTCGGCGATCGAGACCCTGATCCGCCAGACCTTGCCGCGCCATGAAGAGCCGGATTTCATCCCCGAGCACCGGGTGCCGATGACCGATGCCAGCGGGCAAGTGATCAAGAAGCCGAAAAAGCCCAAGAAGCCCAAGGAAAACAGCGCCAAGCGCGGGCTGGGCAAATGGATGGACAGCACCGATTCGGCGGATGCCAAGCCGACCGTCAAGGCAGTGCGCAAGGTGCCGAGCTTCAATGGCGGGCCGCGCAAGCGCAAGCCTTGATCCGAGGGCCGCACTGGCGTTGTCGCGTCAGTGCTGGCCTCTTCGCGGGTAAACCCGCTCCCACAGGGATATGCGCTGCTCTCTAGTGCTGCGCGGTCCCGTGGGAGCGGGTTTACCCGCGAACAAGGGCAAAGCCCTTGCCATTCACAGCGGATGTCAGCCTTTGCCGCGGAGCCAATCCGCCGCCGCACGCCCGGCCCGCAGGCCACTGGCAAAGCATGCCGTGAGCAGGTAACCGCCGGTCGGCGCCTCCCAGTCGAGCATCTCGCCCGCACAGAACACCCCCGGCAACGGGCGCAGCATCAACCCGTCATCCATCCCCGCAAAACGCACCCCACCGGCGCTGCTGATCGCTTCATCCAGCGGCCGCGTGCGCACCAGCACGATCGGCAGTGCCTTGATCGCCGCCGCCAGCGCCTGCGGATCGGCAAAGGTCGCCTGATCGGTCAGCTCACGCAACAACGCCGCCTTGACTCCATCGATCCCCAACTGACTGTGCAAGTGCTTGGCCATCGAACGCGACCCGCGTGGCTTGGCCAGGGCCTGGACAATTTTATCCACAGGCCGGTCCGGCAGCAGATCGAGCAACAGGGTGGCACGGCCATCGCGGTTGATCGCCTCGCGCACCTGCGCCGACCAGGCGTAGACCAGGCTGCCTTCGACGCCCTGTGCAGTGAGGATGAACTCCCCCTTGCGCGCCGCGCTGCCGGGCATGGCCAAAGCAATGTTCTTCAACGGCGCACCGGCGAACTTGCTGGTCAGCACGTCGCTCCAGCCTTCGACCTCAAAGCCGCAGTTGCTCGGTTGCAGCGCGGAGATATCCACAGCCCGCTCGGCCAGCAATGGCACCCACGCGCCGTCCGAACCCAGTCGCGCCCAACTGCCGCCACCCAGGGCCAACACCACCGCATCGGCGTGCAGGCTCAATTCACCCTGTGGATAACCTATCCGCAAGCCGCCGTCGGCGTTCCAGCCCAACCAACGGTGGCGGGTGTGGATAACTACCCCGCTGTCGCGCAGGCGCTTGAGCCAGGCGCGCAGCAGCGGTGCGGCTTTCATGTCACGCGGGAACACCCGGCCCGAGGTGCCGACAAAGGTCTCGATGCCCAGGCCATGAATCCACTCGCGCAGCGCATCGGCATCGAAGTCGCGCAGCAGCGCGTCGACCTCGTCACGGCGCTCGGCGTAACGGCCGACGAACGCCGGGTAGGGCTCGGAGTGGGTGATGTTCATGCCGCCGACCCCGGCGAGCAGGAACTTGCGCCCCACCGAAGGCATGGCGTCGAACACCTGCACCGCCACACCGGCCGCGGCCAGGGCTTCGGCGGCCATCAGCCCGGCGGGGCCGGCACCGATCACGGCGACGAGGGGAGGGCAAGCGGGGAGTTGATCAGGCATGGCGGGCGGCAGGCTGTGGAAAAGAGCCGGCATTCTACCCCAGCGAGCCCCTGTGAAGCACTGTGCAAAAAATGATCAGGTCTTTGCAGGTCAGGCAGTTAGGGGGCTGTAGCGGCTTTCACTCAGGTTATCCACAGGCGGTTCCACAGTCATTGTGAACAACTCATGACCTTTGCCGCACTGTGGTGAAGGATGCCATGGCGCTTGGCCAGGGCCGCGCGGTCCTTGCTGTAGCCGCCGCCGATCACCCCGACCACCGGGATATCCCGGCCAATGCAGTGGCGCAGCACGCGTTCGTCGCGCGCGGCCACGCCCTGGTCGCTCAACTGCAGGTAGCCCAGCGCGTCGTCCTTGTGCACATCGACCCCGGCGTCGTACAGCACCAGGTCTGGCTGGTACAGCGGCAGCAGGTAATTGAGCGCATCGTCGACCACCTGCAGGTAGGCCGCGTCGCCCATGCCGCGCGGCAGCGGGATGTCCCAGTCGCTGTGGGCCTTGCGCGCGGGGAAGTTCTGCTCGCAGTGCAGCGACACGGTGATCGCCTCTGGCGTGTCGTGCAGAATCCGCGCGGTGCCGTCGCCCTGATGCACGTCGCAATCGAAGATCAGCACCCGCTGCACCCGGCCGGCCTCGAGCAGGTAGCGGCTGATCACCGCCAGGTCGTTGAAGATGCAGAAGCCGGCGGGGTGGTCGTAATGGGCGTGGTGGGTGCCGCCCGCCAGGTGGCAGGCGATGCCGTCGCGCAGGGCCATCTCGGCCGTCAGCAGCGAGCCGCCGACGGCCCGCACGGTGCGCCGCGCCAGCGCTTCGCTCCAGGGCAGGCCGAGGCGGCGCTGGTCTTCACGCGAGAGGTCGCCGCTCAGGTAGCGCTCGATGTAGCTGCGGTCGTGGGCCAGGGCGAGGATATCGTTGGGGCAGATGTCGGGGCGCAACAGGGCCTGGTCCGTGGTCAGGCCGCTGTCGACCAGGTGATCGCGCAGCAGGCGGAACTTGTCCATCGGAAAGCGGTGCTCGGCGGGGAAGTCCGGGCTGTAGTCGTCGTGGTAGATCAGCGGCAACGGCATGGGCGGGTCGCAGTCAGGGTCAGTGCTGATCTTGCCAGTTGGCGTGTGGTAACGCTATCGCGGGCCAAGCCCCAACAGCGCCTAATCTATAGTCTGCAAGAGCGCGAATTCGGAGCCCGCCTGATGACCCCCATTCTTCAACTGGAAAGCGCACGGCTGGTGCTGCGCCAGTGGCACGATGACGACCTGGTCGAGTTTGCCGCGATGTGCGCCGACCCGCAGGTGATGCGCTACTTCCCCGCGCCCTTGACGCGCCTCGAAGCGGCGGCGCTGATCGGCCGCATCCGTGGCCATTTCAATGAGTTCGGCTTCGGCCTGTGGGCGCTGGAGCGCAAGGACAGCGGAGCGTTCATCGGCATGACCGGCCTGCTCAACGTGAACTTCGATGCGCCCTTTGCCCCCGCCGTGGAAATCGGCTGGCGCCTGGCCCGGCGTCACTGGGGCCTCGGCTTTGCCAGCGAGGCGGCCTGGACCTGCCTGCGCTGCGCCTTCGCCCAATTGCGCCTGGATCAAGTGGTGTCGTTCACGACCGCGAGCAACCTCACCTCGCAGAAAGTCATGCAGGCGATCGGCATGCAGCAGGACCTGCACGGCAGCTTCGAACACCCGCGCCTGCCCAGCGGCCACCCGTTGCGACCGCACGTGCTGTACCGCATTGACCGCGCCCACTGGCAGCAAACCCTGCACGGCTGAATGGCCGCGCATGCAGGGAACTGATGACAAACCCTGTATCATCGTGCCACTCAAATTGTGCTGTAGCGCCGTGACGCCTTGCTAGGAGAATGCCCCCGATGAGCCATGTGTTGGATGACCTGGTCGACCTGTTGAGCCTTGAAGCGATCGAGGAAAACCTGTTCCGTGGCCGCAGCCAGGACCTGGGCTTTCGCCAGTTGTATGGCGGCCAGGTGCTCGGCCAGTCGCTCTCGGCGGCCAGCCAGACGGTCGAGGACGCCCGCCACGTGCACTCGCTGCATGGCTACTTCCTGCGCCCCGGTGATGCCACCCTGCCGGTGGTGTACTCGGTCGACCGGGTGCGCGACGGCGGCAGCTTCAGCACCCGGCGGGTCACGGCGATCCAGAAGGGCCACACCATCTTTACCTGCAGCGCCTCGTTCCAGTACGACGAGGAGGGCTTCGAGCACCAGGCGCAGATGCCGGACGTGGTCGGGCCAGAAAACCTGCCGAGCGAAGTCGAGTTGGCCAGCGCCATGGCCGAGCATCTGCCGGAGCGCATCCGCGACAAGGTGCTGTGTGCCAAGCCGATCGAAATCCGCCCGGTGACCGAGCGCGACCCGTTCAACCCCAAGCCGGGTGATCCGGTCAAGTACACCTGGTTCCGCGCCGACGGCAGCCTGCCGGACACGCCGGCGCTGCACAAGTGGCTGCTGGCCTACGCCTCGGACTTCGGCCTGCTGACCACCTCGCTGCTGCCGCATGGCAAGTCGGTGTGGCAGAAGGACATGCAGATCGCCAGCCTCGATCACTCGCTGTGGTTCCACCGCGACGTGCGCGCCGACGAATGGCTGCTGTACGCCACCGACAGCCCATGGGCCGGCAACGCCCGCGGCTTCTGCCGGGGCAGCATCTACAACCGCGCAGGGCAGCTGGTGGCGTCGTCCTCCCAGGAAGGCCTGATCCGCCACCGCAAGGACTGGGCATGAGCCTTTCTGCCATTCGCAACTGGGTGTTCGACATGGACGGCACGCTGACTGTGGCCGTGCATGATTTTGCTGCGATCCGCGGAGCCCTGGGCATCCCGCCGGAGGACGACATCCTCACCCACCTGGCAGCGTTGCCAGCGGCAGAGGCGGCGGCCAAGCATGCCTGGTTGCTGGAGCATGAACGCGACCTGGCGCTGGCCTCGACCGCGGCTACGGGTGCGGTCGAACTGGTGCGCGAGCTGGCCGGGCGCGGTTGCCGGCTGGCGATCCTGACCCGCAATGCCCGCGAGCTGGCGCATGTCACCCTGGAGGCTATCGGCCTGGCGGACTGCTTTGCCGTCGAGGACGTGCTCGGCCGTGACGAAGCGGCGCCCAAGCCGAGCCCGGATGGCCTGCTGAAGATCGCCGAGGCCTGGGCCGTGGCGCCGGGCGAGCTGGTGATGGTCGGTGATTATCGCTTCGATCTGGATTGCGGCCGGGCGGCCGGTGCGCGCACGGTGCTGGTGAATCTGCCGGAGAACCCGTGGCCGGAGCTGGTCGACTGGCATGCCCCGGATTGCCGAGCCCTGCGCGCAATGCTGGGTTGAACCCGCCGCCCGGTGTAGGAGCGGGCTTGCCCGCGATGAGGCCGGCGTGACCGCCGTCGCCTGTCTAAGCTGCACTTCTCACGTCACACTCAAAGGAGCTCCAGCCATGAGCAGCAAGGCCATCTACGTCCAGCCCGGCGGCGGTTACCAGAACGTTCAGGTCGGCACCTGGGAGGCCGCCGCGCCACAGGCCGGCGAGATCACCGTGCGCCTGCACGCCAGCTCGCTCAACTACCACGACTTTGCCGTGGTCAGCGGCATGTGGGGCCCCAGTGAGCGGCGCATCCCCATGGCCGATGGCGCGGGCGAAGTGATCGCGGTCGGCGCTGGCGTCAGCGAGTTCAAGGTCGGCGATGCGGTGGTCAGCACCTTCTTCCCCGACTGGCTCGACGGCCAGGCCCTGGTCGAAGGCTTTGCCAGTGTGCCGGGTGACGGCATCGATGGTTACGCCCGCGAGCAGGTCACCGCCCGCGCCACCGCGTTCACCCTGGCGCCCAAGGGTTACAGCCATGCCGAGGCGGCCACCCTGACCACCGCCGGCCTCACCGCCTGGCGCGCGCTGATGGGCGACGACCACCTCAAACCCGGTGACAGCGTGCTGGTGCAAGGCACCGGTGGCGTGTCCATCTTCGCCTTGCAGTTCGCCAAGCTGGCCGGCGCCACGGTGATCGCCACCTCGTCGAGCGAGGCCAAGCTGGAGCGGCTCAAGGCGCTCGGCGCCGACCATGTGATCAACTACCGCAGCACCCCGGCCTGGGGTGAAAAAGTGCGTGAGCTGACGGATAACCGCGGCGTCGACCACGTCATCGAAGTCGGCGGCCCGGCGACCCTCGAGCAGTCGATGATCGCCGCACGCATCGGCGGCCATGTGTCGCTGATCGGCATCCTCACCGGCGTCGCCGGCCAGTTGCCGCTGGTCCAGGCGCTGGTGCGGCAGATCCGCTTGCAAGGCGTGCTGGTCGGCAGCCGCGCGCAGCAACAGGCGATGGTCCGGGCGATCGATGCCAATGGCCTGCGCCCGGTGGTGGACAAGCACTTCGAACTGGAGCAGATCGTCGAGGCGTTCCAGTACCAGGAAAGCAACCGGCATTTTGGCAAGATCTGCCTGACTTACTGATGCTGCGGTAGGGGGCCGGGCAGCCGTGACACAGTTGTAATGGATTGTGTTGAAAGGGCCGCGGAGCAATACATTTGCGCACACCGGGGGGACGCCGGGGCTGGCTAGAATGCCGCGCTTCGATTCTCTGCAAGAGGATGTCCTCCGATGCGCTGCCTCATCCCGGCCCTGCTGTTACTCGCCATTTGCCTGGGCGTCGCCCCGTCCGCCAGCGCCCTCCAGGTCACCGACGTGCTGGGGCGCACCGTCGAGATCGACCATGCGCCGCAGCGCATCGTGCTGGGTGAAGGGCGGTTGTTCTTCGCCCTGGCGCTGCTCGACCGCGACAACCCGTTCCACCGGGTGGTCGGCTGGCAGAACGACATGCGCCTGCTCGACCCGCACACCTATGAGGTGTACGCCCAGCAGTATCCGCAGATCACCCAGTTGCCGCTGATTGGCCAGGCCTCCGAACAGAGCGTCAGTGCCGAGCAGATCCTCGCCTTGAAACCGGACCTGGCGGTGTTCAGCATCGCCGGTGAAGGCCCGACCCAGCACAGCCCGGTCGCTGACCTGCTGGCCAAGGCCGGCGTGCCGGTGCTGTTCATCGACTTCCGTGTGCAGCCGATCCGTAATACCCGGATCAGCCTGGAAGCACTGGGCAGGCTGCTGGGTCGCGAGCATGAGGCGCAGGCCTACCTGGACCTGTATGACCGCCACCTGGCGCGGGTCACCGAGCGCGTCGCCGGGCTCAGCGACAGCCAGCGGCCGAAGGTCTTCCTCGAGCTGCTGGCGGGCGTCTGGCAGGCGCCGGGGCATACCACCGGCAAGAGTGGCCTGGGCAGCCTGGTGCAGGCGGTCGGCGGCCACAACATCGGTGCCGACGTGGTCCCCGGTGCGTTGGGCGATGTCAGTGTCGAGTACGTGCTGCAGGCCGATCCGGATGTCTATATCGCCACCGGCAACCGCGCGCCGGGGGTGCTGCTCGGCGCCGGCGTAGCAGCCGACACTGCCCGCCAGAGCCTGGCGCGGATCACCGCCCGGCCCGAGTTCGCGCCGTTGCGGCCGATCCAGGCGGGGCAGGCTCATGCGCTCTGGCATGACTTCTACAACTCGCCGTTCAACATCCTTGCGGTCGAGGCCATGGCGCGCTGGATCCATCCTGAACGCTTCGCGGATGTCGACCCGCAGGCGACCCTGGGCGAGATCAACCAGATGCTGCATGTCGGCCTGGACGGCCAGTACTGGATCGACGCCAAGTGACCTCGCTCGCACACGATGGCGCGGCCCTGGCGGGCTGGCGCTATCGCCGCCTGCTCTGGAGGCGGGCCGGGCTGGTGGTCGGGCTGGCCGTGCTGTTGCTGCTGTCGGTGCTCGGCGACCTGGCCAGCGGTGCCTCCGGCATGGGCCTCGGGCGCCTGCTGCAGGGCGTGTTCGATCCGCAGACCTTGAGCGCCACGGAACAGGTGATCATCTGGAATGTGCGGCTGCCCTACGCGCTGATGGCGGTGCTGGTCGGCGCCGCGCTGGCGCTGGCCGGGGCCGAGATGCAGGCGATCCTCGACAACCCCTTGGCCAGCCCGTTTACCTTGGGTGTGTCGTCGTCGGCCGCGCTGGGCGCTTCGCTGGCGATTGCCTACCCGTTGGGTGTGGCCTGGCTGGATCCGGGCGTCCAGGTGCCGTTGATGGCGTTCGTCTTTGCCTGCCTGTCGGTACTGCTGTTGCAGGCCATGTCGCGCCTGCGTGGCGCTGGAGTTGAGAGCCTGGTGCTGTTCGGCATTGCCCTGGTGTTCAGCTGCAACGCGCTGGTGTCGTTGCTGCAACTGCTGGCCAGCGAAGACGTGCTGCAGCAACTGGTGTTCTGGACCCTGGGCAGCCTGGCGCGGGCTGACTGGCACAAGCTGGGCCTGCTCGGGCTGGTGCTGCTGGTGGTGCTGCCGTTCTCGCTGCGCGCGGCGTCGGCGATGACCCTGCTGCGCATGGGCGAAGACCGCGCGCGCAGCTTTGGCGTGGATACCCGGCGCTTGCGAATCGCCTCGCTGCTGCGCATCAGTTTGCTGGCAGCGACGGCGGTGGCGTTCGTCGGCACCATCGGTTTTATCGGCCTGGTCGGCCCGCACATTGCCCGCCTGTTGGTGGGCGAAGACCAGCGCTTCCTGCTGCCGGCCAGTGCCCTGGTGGGCGCGTTGTTGCTGTCGCTGTCGTCGATCGCCAGCAAGCTGATCCTGCCGGGGGTGATCGTGCCGGTCGGCATCGTCACCGCGCTGGTCGGCGTGCCGGTGTTCGTCGCCTTGGTATTTCGCCGCGGGAGGCGTGCATGAGTTTGTTGATCAATGACCTGTCGGTGGCTTATGGCGCCCGCACGATCATCTCCGGCTTGAGCCTGCCGGCCTTGCCTGCTGGCAGCCTGGTGGCGCTGGTCGGGCCTAATGGTGCCGGCAAGTCGACCTTGCTGCGGGCGATTGCCGGGCTCGAGCGGATGAAAGGCGCGCTGAGCCTGGACGGGCAGGACGTGACCCAGCTGAGCGTTGCCGAGCGTTCGCTGCGCCTGGCCTACATGCCGCAGCAATTGCCACCGGGGATTGCTCTCGGGGTGCTGGAAAGCATCGTCGCGGCGCTGCGCCTGAGTGGCGGCGACAACCTCATCGAGGTGGCGTTTCAGGCGTTGCGCCAGTTGGGGATCGAGCACCTGGCCGAGCAGCCGTTGAACAGTCTTTCCGGTGGGCAGCGGCAGTTGGTGGCGTTGGCCCAGTTGCTGGCGCGTAACCCGCAGGTGCTGCTGCTCGATGAGCCGACCAGTGCCCTGGACCTGCACTACCAGTTGCGGGTGATGGATGCGGTGCGCGCGCGAGCAGTCGCGCATCGGTTGCTGGCGGTGGCGGTGTTGCACGACATCAACCTGGCGGCCAGCCATGCGGACTGGCTGGTGGTGTTGAACCAGGGCAGGGTGGTGGCCTGTGGTGCGCCGGCGCAGGTGCTGACGCCGGGGTTGCTGGCTGAGGTGTATGGCGTCGAGGCGCGGGTGGAGCGGTGCTCTCAACAGCGCTTGCAGGTGCTGGTGGATCGCGCGTTGACCTGAAGCTCAAGGTGACTGCACCGGCCTCTTCGCGGGTAAACCCGCTCCCACAGGGACAGCGCTGTTCTGTAGATTTGCGCGGTACCTGTGGGAGCGGGTTTACCCGCGAAGAGGCCGGAGCAGGCCCCACCAATCACTCCGGCAACAACCGATCGCGGCTGTTGGACAGGTGCAGGCAGATCGCCGCCCGCGCCGCGTCCGGGTCCTGCCGGCGGATGGCATTGAGGATTGCCTCATGCTCCAGATTCGCCAGGTACGCATGCCGCGCCAGCCGAGAGCCCGAGCGCTCATCCGCGGTCAGCCGATTACGCGGGATCAGCCCACTGCCCAACTGCGCCATCATCTGGGTGAAATACAGGTTGCCGGTGGCCTCGGCGATCAGCAGGTGAAAACGCCGGTCAGGCTCGATGCAGCTGTCACCGGCCGCCGCCAGGTCCTGGTGGTCATCCAGCGCCTGACGCATGCGCAGCAGTTGCGGCTCGCTCCGGCGCAGGGCGGCGAGCGCGGCAGCCTGGCCCTCCAGGCCGATACGCAACTCGAGCAGGTCACGCACGCTGGCGGCGCTGTCGGCGCCCACGCGCAGGCCGGATTGCGCCTCGCGCTCGATCACGAAGGTGCCGATGCCATGGCGCGGCTCAACCAGCCCCGAAGCCTGCAGCTTCGACAGCGCCTCACGCACCACCGTCCGGCTGACCCCATGCTCGCGCACCAGGGTGTTCTCCGAGGGCAGCTTGTCGCCCGGTTTGAAGGTGCCCAGCAGGATCTGCTGGGTCAGGCTCGAGACCAGGTCATGGGCGCGGCTGTGGCCGCGCTTGCGGGTGGCTGCTTGGGGCTCGGGTAGATTCATGGCACGGCTCGTGTGGGAGATCGTACAAGTGCACGGCGACACCGCCGAGACTAGCACTGCAGCTTGTACGACAACTAAATTTTTCAGATTTATTTGCGAGTGTATCGGGCTATTGAACGCCGTCGTGTTTTTACCTTATCTACGCATTTGGACGATCTTTAGCGTTTTATAAGCTTGTATTTTGCTTTTTGTCAGCGGCTTGCCGTCTTGTCGTACAACTGCGCGCGGCATATGCTTTCGTCCACTGGCATGTCAGACAAGCAAGGCGGGCTGCCCCCCGCCGCGACATCCATCGACCCGCACAAAAACAATTAGTGGGAGATTTTGCAGTGAACGACACCCTCGATCCGTCCTTACGGCGCGACGACGTGTTGGCCAGCGCCGTGGCCAAGGTCAAACGCCATGTCCTGCCGCTGTTCGTCATCATGTTCATCGTCAACTACCTCGACCGCGTCAACATCGGCTTCGTCCGCCCGCACCTGGAAAGCGACCTGGGCATCAGTGCGGCCGCCTATGGGTTCGGCGCCGGCCTGTTCTTCATCGGCTACGCGCTGTTCGAAGTGCCCTCCAACATGCTCCTGCAGCGCGTCGGTGCGCGGTTGTGGCTGACCCGCATCATGTTCACCTGGGGCCTGGTGGCCACGGCCATGGCCTTTGTCCAGACCGAAACCCAGTTCTATGTCCTGCGCTTTCTGCTCGGGGTCGCCGAGGCCGGGTTCTTCCCGGGGGTGATCTACTACTTCACCCGCTGGCTGCCGGCCGCCGACCGCGGCAAGGCGATCGCCATCTTCCTTAGCGGTTCGGCCGTGGCCTCGTTGATCTCCGGCCCGCTGGCCGGGGCCTTGATGCAGATCCAGGGCATGGGCCTGCACGGCTGGCAGTGGATGCTGTTCATCGAGGGCATGGCCTCGGTGTGCCTGTGCTTCTTTGTCTGGTTCTGGCTCGACTCCAAACCGCACGACGCCAAATGGCTGAGCCGCGAAGAGCAGGACGCGCTGGTCGCGACCATCGACCGCGAGCAGCGTGAGCGCGAGGCGGGTGGGGTGGTCAAGACCTCGTCCTGGAGCCTGCTCAAGGACCGCCAGATCCTGCTGTTCTGCGGGATCTACTTCTGCATCCAGCTGACCATCTATGCCGCGACCTTCTGGCTGCCGAGCATCATCAAACGCATGGGTGACCTGTCGGATATCCAGGTCGGCTTCTTCAACTCGATCCCCTGGCTGATCTCGATCATCGCCATGTATGCGTTTGCCGCCGGCTCCGCGCGCTGGAAGTTCCAGCAGGCCTGGGTGGCCGCTGCGCTGGTGATCGCCGCGATCGGCATGTTCATGTCCACCACCGGTGGGCCGGTGTTCGCCTTTGTCGCGGTGTGCTTCGCCGCCATCGGCTTCAAGTCGGCCTCGGCGTTGTTCTGGCCGATCCCCCAGGGCTACCTGGATGCGCGCATCGCGGCGGCGGTGATCGCCCTGATCAACTCGGTGGGCAACCTCGGTGGCTTCGTGGCGCCCACCACCTTTGGTTTGCTCGAACAGCACACCGGCTCGATCCAGGGCGGCCTGTACGGCCTGGCGGTGACCTCGGTGATCGCGGCGATCGTGGTGTTCTTCGTGCGCACCCGGCCCAAGGACAGCCCCGCCAATGACCTCAAACCCCAGTCGGCCTTGCGCCAGACCCACTGAACCAGCAGGACGACACTCATGAATATGCCAAGCACTCCAGAAACCTTCAGCGGCGTCCAGGCGCACACCGGCACCCCGGTGGTCACCGAGCTGCGCGTGATCCCGGTGGCCGGCCACGACAGCATGCTGCTCAACCTCAGCGGCGCCCACGGCCCGTACTTCACCCGCAACATCGTGGTGCTGCGCGACAGCGCCGGTAACACCGGGCTGGGCGAAGTGCCGGGCGGCGAAAACATTCGCCAGACCCTCGAAGACGCCCGCAGCCTGGTGCTCGGCCAGCCGATCGGCCATTACCAGCGCGTGCTCAACGCCATGCGCCAGACCTTTGCCAACCGTGACGTCGGCGGCCGCGGCCTGCAGACCTTCGACCTGCGCATCACCGTGCATGCGGTGACCGCCATCGAGGCGGCGCTGCTCGACCTGCTGGGCCAGCACCTGGGCGTGCCGATGGCGGCGTTGCTCGGTGAAGGCCAGCAGCGCGAGGCGGTGAAGATGCTCGGTTACCTGTTCTATATCGGTGACCGTCAGCAGACTGACCTGGCCTACCGCAACGAAGCCGATGCCGACGATGACTGGTTCCGCGTGCGCCACGAAAAGGCCCTGACACCGGAAGCGGTGGTGCGCCTGGCCGAGGCGGCCAAGCAGCGGTATGGCTTCAGCGACTTCAAGCTCAAAGGCGGCGTGTTGCGCGGTGAAGAAGAGATCGAAGCGGTCACCGCGCTGGCCGAGCGCTTCCCCGAGGCGCGTATCACCCTCGACCCGAACGGCGCCTGGTCACTCAAGGAGGCGATTGCCCTGTGCCGCGATCAGCACCAGGTGCTGGCCTACGCCGAAGACCCGTGTGGCGCCGAGCACGGCTACTCCGGGCGTGAGGTGATGGCCGAGTTCCGCCGCGCTACCGGCCTGCCGACCGCCACCAACATGATCGCCACCGATTGGCGGCAGATGGGCCATGCGATCCAGTCGCAGGCGGTCGATATCCCGCTGGCCGACCCGCACTTCTGGACCTTGCAGGGCTCGGTGCGGGTCGCGCAGATGTGCCACGACTGGGGCCTGACGTGGGGCTCGCATTCGAACAACCACTTCGACATTTCCCTGGCCATGTTCACTCAGGTGGCCGCTGCGGCGCCGGGTGAGATCACCGCCATCGACACCCACTGGATCTGGCAGGACGGCCAGCGCCTGACCCGCGAGCCGCTGCGCATCATCGACGGCCATGTGCGCGTGCCGCAGCGGCCGGGGCTGGGGGTGGAGCTGGATGAGGATCAGCTGGCCAAGGCGCATGAGTGCTACCGCAACATGGGGCTGGGCGCGCGCGATGACAGCGTGGCGATGCAGTTCTTGATTCCGGGTTGGACGTTCGATAACAAGCGGCCTTGCCTGGTGCGTTGATCGCGTTCCAGTCAGTACCGGCCCCTTCGCGGGTAAACCCGCTCCTACATGTTGCGCGGTCCCTGTAGGAGCGGGTTTACCCGCGAAGGGGCCGGCACAATCCCCGCTGCATATCCAGATGAAACTCAACACCCTCAAACGGCTCAATGCCGCAAACAGACATGCCATTCGCGACATCTGGCGCGAATCAGCATGGCCTGTCGTGATCGCGCACCTGCGAGGCGTTCTCGCATAATTTGCCCCCGCCCCAGCCCGCTTAAATGGGCCACGAAATCCACTGGCGCGCTGCTCGGCAAAGCGTGTAGAACGTCATCACCAGAGCACGATTAACGTGCCTACCCATTGTTTCCCAAGGAGATTTTTTTCGCCTACGCCTGCCCGTCCTTCCTTGTGTCAGCAAAAAGAGAACAAGATCAATGAACACCGTGGGATCTGATGGTAGCAACCTCGCGCAAGGGTTCAAACCACGTCACGTAACGATGCTGTCCATCGCGGGCATTATCGGTGCGGGGCTTTTCGTCGGTTCCGGGCACGCTATCGCGGCAGCCGGGCCCGCCACCATAATCTCTTACTTCGTGGCCGGGACCCTGGTGGTCCTGGTCATGCGCATGCTCGGCGAAATGGCCGTCGCGCACCCCGACACTGGGTCGTTCTCGACCTACGCCGACCAGGCCATCGGGCGCTGGGCCGGCTACACCATCGGCTGGCTGTACTGGTGGTTCTGGGTCCTGGTGATCCCTATCGAAGCGTTGGCCGCAGGGCATGTGCTGAACGCCTGGTTCCCGCAGGTCGACAGCTGGATCTTCGCCTTGCTGTCGATCCTCCTGCTGGCCGGCACCAACCTGTTCAGCGTGGCCAAGTACGGTGAGTTCGAGTTCTGGTTCGCGATCCTCAAGGTTGCGGCGATCCTCGGTTTCATCAGCCTCGGTTTCGCCGCCCTGATGGGGTGGCTGCCCAACCGCGAAGTCAGCGGCCTGAGCACCCTGGTGGCCGAGCACGGCGGCTTCGCACCGAAGGGCTGGTCGGCGGTGATCGGCGCGTTCATCACGGTGATGTTCAGCTTCATCGGCACGGAAGCCGTGACCATTGCCGCCTCAGAATCCAGCGACCCCTCGCGCAACATCGCCAAGGCCACCCGCTCGGTGATCTGGCGGATCAGCACCTTCTACATCCTGTCGATCTTCGTGATCATCTCGGTGGTGCCGTGGAACGATCCACAGCTGGCGGTGGTGGGTTCGTACCAGCGCGCGCTGGAAATCATGAACATCCCCAATGCGGCGTTCATGGTCGATTTCGTCGTGCTGGTGGCCGTGGCCAGTTGCATGAACTCGTCGATCTACATCGCCTCGCGGATGATGTACTCGCTGGCCAAGCGCGGTGATGCCCCAGCCTTGCTGAAGCACACCTCGAAGGTCGGCGTGCCGCGCTCGGCGGTGTTCGGCAGCACCCTGATCGGCGCCGCCATCGCCATCCTCAACTACTTCGCCCCGGCGGGCGTGTTCGAGTTCCTGCTGGCCAGTTCCGGCGCCATCGCGCTGCTGGTGTACATGGTCATCGCCATCTCGCAGCTGCGCATGCGCCGGCGGCTGGAGCGTGAGAACGCCGAGCTGAAGTTCCGCATGTGGCTGTTCCCCTACCTGACCTGGGCGGTGATCATTTTCATCGCGGCGGCGCTGAGCGTGATGATGTACACCGAAGAGCATCGCGCTGAAGTGACGGCGACGTTGAGCCTGGCGATCTTT
This sequence comes from Pseudomonas reidholzensis, assembly GCF_900536025.1. GTDB lineage: Bacteria > Pseudomonadota > Gammaproteobacteria > Pseudomonadales > Pseudomonadaceae > Aquipseudomonas > Aquipseudomonas reidholzensis. Next base: position 102,711 of record NZ_UNOZ01000003.1, on the reverse strand, counting down.
ATCTCGTTCCTTGGCATCGTCACCACCCGCGGGCATGCGCGCTCGGTGACGGCGCGGTCGGCGGGGTAGGTCAGAGGGCAACCTGGGCACAGGCTCGGACGACAAGGGCACCTGGAAACAGGTGCCCTGTTTTTTTGCAACAATTGCAACCGTGTCGGCGCCGCTCGGTCGGTAGAGGCGGGCGTAGACTCCTTGGTTTTCTCATCGTTGCCAGGGAGTCAGTGCATGAGCGAAGACGATCGGAATACGCCAACATCCATGACCGCTGTGGTGGGGGCAGATGAGCGGTTTGATGAAGTGCTCACGCTCATCAAGAATGCCAAGCAGCGAGCCTTGCAAGCTGTAAACACCCGGCTGATCGAGTTGTATTGGCAGGTGGGGGCGTTTATCAGTCAGAAGCTGGAGCGGGCAGAGTGGGGCGATGCTGTGGTCAGCGAACTCGCTAATCATCTGGCCACGACCCAGCCGGGGCTCAGGGGGTTTACACGGGTCAACCTATTCCGCATGCGCCAATTTTATGAGGCATACAGACTCGACGAAATTGTCTCACCACTGGTGAGACAATTGCCTTGGTCCCATAACCTGATCATTCTGAGTCAGAGCAAACGGCTGGATGAGCGTGAATTCTACGTGCGCTCCGCGATTCAGGAGAAATGGTCAAAACGTGAGCTGGAGCGCCAACTCAAAGCCTCTCTGTTCGAACGAAGCGTAGCCCAGCCTGCTAAAACCACCGCTGCTCTGAGAGCGCTACACCCTGGCGCCATGGACGTTTTCCGCGACGCCTACGTGATCGAATTTCTCGGCTTGCCCGGTGGCCACGCTGAGGTGGAGCTGCATCAGGGGCTGCTTGACCGCCTAAAGGACTTCTTGGTCGAGTTGGGCCGCGATTTCTGCTTTGTGGGCTCCCAATACCCCTTGCAGGTCGGCAACCGCGACTTCGCCCTGGACCTGCTGTTCTTTCACCGTGGGTTGAACTGCCTGGTAGCTATCGAGCTCAAGGTCGGCCGCTTCGAGCCTGAGTACCTGGGCAAGTTGGATTTCTACCTCGAGGCGTTGGACCGCAATGAGCGCAAGGCCCACGAAAACCCAGCCATCGGGGTGCTGTTGTGCGCGTCCAAGGACGATGAGGTGGTGGAGTACTCGCTTAACCGCAGCCTTTCTCCGGCGCTGATTGCCGAATACCAGACTCGCCTGCCTGACAAAGCCTTACTGCAGGCCAAGCTGCATGAGTTCTACGCGCTTGATTGCGGCGCTTGATGTCACCCCAGTCACAGTGCTTGGCGCACCGTCTCCAGGTAGCGCAGCACCGCAGGTGATTTTTCGAAGCGGCGGTAGACCAGGCTCAGCCACGAGCTGGCCTGAGAGTCCGCCACGGGCTGGTAGCTCACCTGTGGCAGGCGGATCCGCGACACCACCGATTCGGGCACGATAGCCACCCCCTGGCCCAGCGAGATGAGGGTGATCACCGCCACCAGGCTGCCGGGTTGCGGGCCCAGGCGAGGCTCGAAGCCTCCCAGCTTGGCGACTTCGAGCGTGCCTGAAACCTGCTCGGGCAAAATGAACGTCTCGTTGGCCAGGCGACTGGCCGGGATGCTTTTCAGTTCGTTGATTCTCGAACGACTCGGCAGCGCCAGCACGAAGCCTTCCTGGTGCAGGGCGATGGCCTCCAGCTCGCTGGGCAATGCCATCGGCGAGCGCACGTAGGCCAGGTCGAGCAGGCCATCGCGCACCTGCGCCGGCAGATCAGCCATGGGCGCTTCACGGATGTTCAGGCGCACGTCGGGGTGGGCCTCGGTGAAGCGGCTGACGTGGTCCTGGAGTACGCCCGAGTAGGCGGCGGACGCCACATAGCCGAACTCGATCAGCCCGCTTTCGCCACGTCCTGCGCGTTGCGCACCCACCTGCGCCGCCTCGAACTGGCGCACCGCCTGTTCGGCCTCGAGCATCAGCGCCTGGCCGGCGGCGGTGAGGTTGACTTCGCGCTGGTTGCGCTCGAACAGGCGCACGCCGAGTTCGCGTTCCATGTCCTGGATCTGCCGGCTCAGGGTCGGCGGGGCGATGCCCAGGTGTTCGGCGGCGCGGGTGAAGTGGCCGTGCTGGGCGACGCAGAGGAAGTAGCGGAAATGGCGGATTTCCATGGTGGCTCGTTACCTGCTGGGTAATGACACAGGCCCTGGCGGCTAACACGCACAAGGCCCTGCAACGGTAGGGTGACGGTAACACTAGAAGGCTGGCGCTGTGGCGACAAAACACCGCGACCCGCCACCTTGGGGACCTGGGTATGGGGCTGCTGCGCAGCCCTTCGCGGGTGAACCCGCTCCTACAGGAACCGCGCCGCTCTGGAGCTCAGTGCTGTCCCTGTGGGAGCGGGTTTACCCGCGAAGGGCCGCACAGCGGCCCCAAGATCTGGAGTGAAAAACGAGATCCCTTCGATACCGTCCTGGAGCCCTTGCATGGCCAACCCCGCTTCCGCGCGCTTCACCCTGTTCACCGCCTCGGCCGTCTGTGCGCTGATCATCCTCGACACCAACATCGTCGCCGTCAGCCTGCCGAGCATCGCCCGCGACCTGTCCGGTTCGTTCGCCGACATCGAATGGGTCGTCAGCGCGTACCTGCTGGCCTTCGCCGCCTGCCTGCTGCCCGCCGGCAGCCTGGCCGACCGCTTCGGCCGTAGGCGCATGCTGTTGCTCGGCCTGGCCGTGTTCGGCGTCGCCTCGCTGGCCTGCGGCGCAGCGCCAACCCTGCTGTTACTCGACCTGGCCAGGGCAGCCAAGGGCGTCGGTGCCGCGCTGCTGCTGACCGCCGCCCTGGCCGCCATCGGCAACCGCTTCCATGAGCCTGAAGAACGCATGCGCGCCTGGGCCTTCTGGGGCGCCTGCATGGGCGCGACCATCACCTTCGCGCCGCTGCTCGGCGGCCTGATCGCCAGCACCCTCGGCTGGCGCTGGATCTTCTACATCAACCTGCCGCTGGTGGTGCTGCTCGGCGCCATGGTCCTGCGCAGCATCGAAGAGTCCCGCGACAGCGCCGCCGCGCGCCTCGACCCGCTGGGCAGCCTGACTTTCGCCGCCAGCCTGGGCTGCCTGATCTGGGGCTTGATCGACGCCAACCAGGTCGGCTGGAGCAGTGCGACCACGCTTGGCCGGCTGCTGATCGCCGGGTTGCTATTCGGCCTGTTCGTGATCGTCGAACGCGCCCAGGCAAGGCCCATGATCGACCTGCGCCTGATGCGCAGTGGCCGCTTCATCGGCGCACTGCTGGGCATGTTCGCCTACGCCGCCTGCGCCCAGGTGATGATGACCCTGCTGCCGCTGTACCTGCAAAACGGCCTGCAGCTCTCGGCGCTGGCCGCCGGTGCCGGCATGCTGCCGTTCGCCCTGGCGATGCTGTTGACCCCACGGCTGGGCATGCGCCTGGCGACACGCCTGGCCCCGGCCGAGGTGTTCGCGCTTGGCCTGGTGCTGGTCGGCGTCGGCAACCTGCTGTGTGCCTGGGCGGCGGGGCAGGGCGGCTACACCGCGTTCGCCCTGGCCAGCCTGGTGCTCGGTGCCGGTGCCGGGCTGCTCAATGGCGATACGCAGAAGAACATCATGGCCTGCGTGCCGCGTGAGCGTACTGGCATGGCGTCTGGGCTGAGCACGACTACCCGGTTCGGCGCGATCGTCCTGGCCATCGGCGTGCTGGGTGGGATTCTGGCGGCGCGCAGTGGGCAGCTGTTGCGCGAGGCCATGGAGGTCGCCGCGCCGCAAGCGTTGGACAAGGTGGGCGAGATGGCCACGCGGGTTGCCGCGGGTGACCTGTCGGCCGCGCTGGGCTTGTTGGAGCCAGGTTTGCGCGACGTGGTGGCGCCGTTGGCCCGGCAGGCGTTTGTCGGTGGTTTCGAGGCGGTGTTGTTGAGTGCGGGGGTAGCGGCGTTGGTGTTTGCCGTTATCGTAGGTGTATTGCTGCGTAAGCCACTACCACAGCTGACCCGTGAGAATTTTGGCTTGTTACATCAGGCTGACCGTGGCTGAGTCAATGGCATGAAACGGAGACTGGGTGTGGATAACGTGTCGCCATTTTGCCATTTCAGCGACATGTACTTTTCTCGTGTCGCTATCGAGTACATGGAGGAACTCGTGCCAGTCAGCGCAATAGCACTCTTAGACCCAGCCCGTTCCTGGTCTTTGTATTTTCCATGAATCTGTCCTTGGCTTGAGCTCGCTGGGGCCGCTGCGCGCCCCTTTCGCGACACAAGGCCGCTCCCACATGGACGGCGCCGTGCAGTGATTTTCGCGAATTGAGCAAAAATCAAGCTACGCGCCATCCTGTGGGAGCGGCCTTGCCGGGGCGCCGGACCGGTCGGAAAGGGCTGCGCAGCGGCCCCAGCGAGCTCAAGCCAAGCGCGATTTCAGAACACCTTGAAAGGGGGCTGACTTTTAGAACAGCCTCGTTGTCAGACACTTCTCTGGCATTTCTCCGCCTCAGAAATCCCAGCGCGTAGTCACCATGAAGTTGCGCGGCTCGCCATAGATCGCCGAATTATAGAAACCGACGTTGGTGTAGTAGTACTTGTCGAACACGTTGTTGAGGTTGAGCGTGGTCGACAGGTTCGGGGTGAATTGGTAGCGCGTCATCAAATCCACCACCCAGTACGACTTCTGCGAGAACTCCTCGTAGGTCTGCTTCGGGCTGTTGTAGATGTCTTGCCAGACCGTGGTCTGCCAGCGCGCGCCACCGCCCACGGTGACCTTGTCCAGGCCGCCCTTGAGCTTGTACATGGTGTAGACACTGAACTGATCTTCCGGCTCGAAGGTCGAGATCTTTTCACCGGCGTCATCGCGCACCACCTTGTGCGTGTAACCGCCCTGCACCTGCCAGCCCGGGCTCAGCTCACCGGACACTTCCAGTTCATAGCCTTTGGTTTTCGCGTTGGTGCCCTTGAACGCATAGTTGGGCGGGGTAGGCGTCTGGTTGTTGTAGGCGTCGTCGGCGATCGAGCGGTTGCTCTCCTTCACTTCGAAATACGCCAGGCTGGCGTTCAGGCGGCCTTCGAGGAATTCGCCCTTGAGGCCCACTTCATAGTTTTCACCCTCGTCCGGGTCGATCAGTTGACCGTTGCGATCCAGGTTGTAGCTTTCCTGCGGCATGAACACATCGGTGTAGCTGACGTAGGCCGAGAGGTTGTCGGTCAGGTCATAGATGGCGCCGGCATAGGGGATGAAGCGCCCCGACTCGCGGTAGGTGTTGGTGGTGCCGGTCAGGGTGTAGTCGACCACTCGGCCGCCCAGCAGGAGCTTCAGGTCATCCGTGAGGTTGAGGCGGGTGGTCAGGTACATGCCGGTCTGGCGGATGGTGTCATCGGTGATCTGCGAGGCGACGCCCCAGTTCGGTTTGGGCAGGTTGCCGTGCCAGTTGAAGTAGTCGACCAGGTTGGCGGTCGGGAAGATTTCGTCCCAGTAGCCTTTGCCTTTCCAGTGCGCGGTACTGATCGAGCCGCCGACCACCAGGTCGTGCTCGCGGCCCAGCAACTCGAACGGGCCGCTGACATACAGGTCGGCCGAGTCGCTGGTGGTTTCACCTTTGTAACGCTGTGCGTTGATGGTGGCGGTGCCGTCAGCCGCCGGCTGGTCGAACTGAATCGCGCCCATCTGCGCATCATAGCCATTGAGCTTGTGGTCCAGCTGCAGCTTGGTCACCCAACCGCCGCCCATGTCGTGTTCCAGGGTAGCGAACACGGTACGGGTGTATTGCTGCCAGCTGCTCCAGTCGGTGGCGTTGCTGAACGAGCGCTTGGCGTCATTGATCTCGCCGGCATAGTTGAGCAGCGGAAAGCTGCCCGACCAGGTCGAGCCTTCGGGTTTGTTGTCCTGGTAGTCGGCGCCCACGGTCAGCATCGTATCCGGCGACAGGTCGAACTCTAGGATGCCGTAGAACACCGAGCTCTTGTTCGAGTAGCGGTCGATGTACGAGTGCCTGTCCTGATAGGCCGCCACTGCGCGCCCGCGCACATTGCCGGCCTCGGTCAGCGGGCCGCTGAGGTCCACTTCGGTACGGTAGTTGTCCCACGAGCCTGCCCCGGCCGTGATGTGGCCGAGCGCCTCGGCCGTAGGTTTCTTGCGCACCAGGTTGATCGTGCCGCCCAGCGAGCCCGCCCCGCTGAGCAGGCCAGAGGCGCCCTTGAGTACCTCGATGCGGTCATAGATGGCCATGTCGCTCAGGGTGTTGCCGGCCGAATAGGCAACGTTGCGCACCGCCGAGGGAATGCCGTCGTACTGGAAGTTGTTGATCGAAAAACCACGGGAGTAGTAGTTGGTCCGGTCGGTGTCATAGGCCGACACGGTGATGCCCGGCGTGTGGCGCATCACGTCGTCGACGTTGTCGAGGCCGAAGTCGTCCATGTGCTGGCGCGTGATCACAGTGATCGACTGCGGCGTCTCGCGCGGCGTGAGTACCAGGCGCGTGGCGGTGGCGATGGTGCCCGGCGTGTACGAGCCGCTGCCCTCGGTGACGGTGCCCAGCTGGTTGCTGGTGACGTTGGTGACGCCGAGCTCCAGCGCGTCCCCGGTTTGTTGCGGCAGGCGCGTGAGCAGGACCGCGTTCGGCCCGTTCGGCTCAAAGCCCAGTTGCGTGCCCTGGAGCAGTTGCGCCAGTGCCTGCTGGGTGGTCATCTGGCCGGTGACGCCGGGCGACTCGATGCCTTGGGCCATGTCCGACGAATAGGCGATTTGCAGGCCGCTTTGCGCACTCAATTGATCGAGGGCGTTGGCCAACGATTGCCGTGCAATGGCGAACGAGCGAATGCTCGACGCCTCGCTGCTGGCTGCCGTGTCTGCGCGCTCGACGGCCACCGCGTGGGTGCAGGCCATGCAGATGGCGAGCGCCAGGGCGCTGCGGGCGTGAGTCGAATTGAGTGCTGGAAGATGCATGGTGGCCCCGTGATGAATAGGAATTATTTGCAAAAGCAAAATCCTTGACGGGTTGAGCCGTTGAAAGCCGTAAAAGTTTTTTTCGGGTTGTTGGGGCGATGCCAGTCAGTTAATGAATAGGTCGCCTGTACGGACGCATTCGCGGGGCAAGCCCGCTCCCACAAGGTCCTGCAATGCCCGAATTCTGGGTCCAGCACACATCCTGCAATGCCCGAATTCTGGGCCCATCACACATCCTGTGGGAGTGGGCTTGTCCCGCGAAGCGCCGCGCGAGCGGCGCTCGATCTCAAGAGCGCTAGAGAGGCCTGTGACATGCACCTGGCAGCCCTCACGCGTTCATCCCCCTAGCGAATAACCAACGCCCCACCCGGCAACCGATGCACCTCGGTCCCCGTCACCTTGCTCAACGCCTGCACAATCGCCAAAGGCTCATCCAACTGATAACTCCCGCTGACATGCTCCTGCCCCGCAGCCCCATTCAGCAGCACAATCGGCGCCGGGTAATACCGCCGCACTTCCCCAAGCACCTGCGCCAACGGCGCATCCTGGAACGACAACCGCCCACTCACCCAAGCCATCTGCCGCTCACTCCCCTCAAGCGACACCGCCTGCAGATGCCCGCCCTTGAGCTGCTGCCAATTACCAGCATGCAACACACTCTGCTCCCCGGCCCGGTCGGCAAACCGCACCACCCCCTCGCGCACCGCGACGGTGACATCGGCCTCCCGCTCGCTGACGCTGAACTGTGTCCCGACCACGGTAACGGTCGCCTGCGCAGTCTCAATGCTCATCGGTCGACCAGCATCGTGCGCCGCCTCGACATACACCTCACCGCGCAACAACCGAATCCGCCGCCGCCCCCCATCGAACTCAGTACTGATCGCACTCTGACTGCCCAACACAATGCGCGAGCCGTCCTCCAGTTCGACCGGTTCGACCTGAGCAATCCCCGTCATGTGATCGGCCTGCAAGCGCATCGGCACATCGCCCATCCAGCCAACCCCAAGCGCCACCAGCAGCACCGCCGCACTGGCAATCAACCGCCGGGTCTTACCCCGCCTCGCCGAACGCGCTGCTGGCGCCGCCGGCAACGGCAAATCCACAGCCAAATTCTGCAACGCCTGCTGGAACGCCTGCGCCTCCCACATCGCCTCCAACCGCGCATACGCCGCAGCATTCAGCGGGTCAGCATCACGCCACTGGGCAAACCGCTGCGCGGTAATCAGGTTGCGCGCAACCTCATCCCGCTGGGTAAACCAATGGGCTGCCTGCGCGCTGGCCGCGTCGCTCGGGGTGGGGTGTCGGGTCTGTTCAGTCATGGCAAGTCGATAGCTTTGGCACAGGCATTGAGCGCATTGCGCAGGTCTTTTTCCACCGTACTCAGAGACACCTGCAGCCGCTCGGCAATCTCACCTTGCGACAGCCCCTGCAGCCGGTGCAGCACCAGGATCTGTTGTTGGCGCAGCGGCAAGCTCCCCAGCACCCGCTGAAACTGCTGCAGTTGCTGCTGGCTCTGCACCTGAACGTCCGGCCCAGGCGCCGACGTCGGCACCTCGACCACCACGCTGTCATCCAGCTGGCACTCGAAGCGCTTCTTGCTGCGCACGCTGCGCAGGTGATCGAAGGCCAGGTACTGGGCGGTCTGATAGAGGAACGGGTGCAGGTGTTCGATCGGCCGGCTACACAGCGCTTTTGCCACTTTCAGGTAGGACTCCTGGGCGAGGTCTTCCGCCTGGCTGGCGCAGCCCACAACCCGCGACAGCATACGGACTAATGCACTGCGCTGGCCGATAAAAAGCGCGCTGAGTTTTTTTTGATCGCCTTGCGACTCCATGGTCCCGGGTACCTGATGCTGAGCGACTGCGCGGATTTATGCGTATTCGATAACCATTCGCAATTCTACGGAGATGGCGTTTTGCAAGCAACCTGCCGCACATCGGCCTGACTCAAAATCTCATCGATAAAGATTCTCGTTGTCTATAGTGATTTTTGTTCCCCCCAAGCTTCGATCAACCGCTCATCCCATCACGATCAGCAGGATTGCTCATGCCTACCTCCCAATCCCCCCGCAAGACCCCAGTGAACGCCGTGTGGCTGCCTATCTGCCTGATGGCCAGCGTCTCCTCGGCGAACGTGTATGCACAGACAGCGGTAGGGATTCCGCTACAAGAGGGCCAGCCGTCTGGGCCCAGCGAGGCCCAGAGAGTGGCGCTGGAGCTGGAAGAAACCTCCATCTCCGCCAGTGCCGACGCCTCGCGCGACGGCTTGGTGCCCGAGTACGAAGGCGGGCAGGTAGCGCGGGGCGGCCGGGTCGGCATCCTCGGCAACAAGGACTACATGGAGACACCCTTTACCTCCACGTCCTACACCAACCAGCTGATTCAGGACCAACAGGCGCGCAGCGTCGCAGACATCCTTCAGAACGACCCTTCGGTGCGCATCGCCCGAGGGTTTGGCAACTTCCAGGAGCTGTACGTGATGCGCGGCTTCCCGCTGTTTTCCGATGACATTGCCTACAACGGGCTATATGGGCTGTTGCCTCGCCAGTACGTGGCGTCCGAGTTCATCGAGCGGGTAGAGGTGTTCCGCGGGGCTAACGCGTTTCTCAATGGCGCCGCGCCGGGAGGCACCGGTATCGGCGGGGCGATCAACATCCTGCCCAAGCGCGCGCCGAATGAGCCACTGACACGGCTCACCGTCGGAGCCGAGAACAGAGGCTTTGGTACGGCCGCGGTGGACGTGGCGCGGCGCTTTGGTGAGGGCGACCAGTTTGGTGTGCGCTTGAACGCTGCCAAGCGCGAGGGTGAGACGGCGGTGGAAGACCAGGACCGCACCCTGGAGATGTTTGCGCTTGGGCTGGATTACCAAGGGGAACGGTTGCGGTTGTCGGCGGATATCGGGCATCAGTATCACTTCATCGATAACCCCCAGCCGAGCGTTACGCCGGTTGGCGGGATACCCAGTGCGCCGGATGCGCGGGATAACTATGCGCAGGATTGGACGTATTCGAAAGAGAAGCAGACGTTTGGGACGTTTCGGGCGGAGTATGACCTGAGTGATTCCGTGACGACCTGGGCGGCGGCGGGGATGCGTAAGGGTGAAGAGAAGAACGTGTTGGCGAATCCTTCGTCTACGGCTTCAGGGGTGACCACGGCCTCGCGTTTCGACAATTATCGCGAGGAAACCGTTACCACTGGCGAAGTGGGGGTTCGTTTCAATCTGCAGACGGGTCCGGTTTCTCACCAATGGGTGGTTTCTGGGGCTATGTACGACATCAAGGATCGAAATGCATGGCAGGGCAATTTCACTGATCCGATTGTCGGCAACCTCTATGACCCTTTTGACACTGCTCAGCCCGGAATTCTAGTTCCTGGTAATGGCTCGATGTCGGACCCCGAGATTACCGCGCGTACGCATACGCAGAGCCTCGCGATTGCTGACACGCTTGGGTTCTTCGACGATCAGTTGTTGGTGACGTTGGGGGCTCGTCGGCAAGGGTTGGATGTGACGGAGTACGACTACAACACGGGGGATCGGACTTCGCAGTACAAGCGGTATGAGACTACACCGGTGGCGGGTGTGGTTTATCAATTGGATGAGCAGTTCTCGGTGTATGCGAACTACATCGAAGGGCTGACCAAGGGGGATACCGCCGGGGCCACCACGACACTGCCCGACGGTTCTACTGCGCCGATCCTCAACTCAGGAGAGTCGCTGGCGCCATATGTGGCCAAGCAGACCGAGGTTGGGTTGAAGTATGACGGCGGCGCGGTGGGCGGGAGCTTGGCGGTGTTCGAGACCAAGAAGCCGGTTGGGATTGTCGAGGATCAGGTGTTCAAGGATGGCGGGGAGCAACGTAACCGCGGGATTGAGCTTTCGGTGTTTGGGGAGCCTGTGGGCGGGGTGCGGTTGTTGGGTGGGTTGACGTTGTTGGATGCTGAGCTGACCAAGACGCAGAATGGCGAGAATGATGGGAACCGGCCGATTGGGGTGCCGAAGACTCAGGCCAATATTGGTGGGGAGTGGGATGTGCCCGGGGTTGAGGGGCTGACGTTGACGAGTCGGGTGATTTATACCAGTCGGCAGCAGGCGGATAACGCTAATGACCTGGAGATTTCTTCTTGGACGCGGCTGGATGTTGGGGCGCGGTATGGGTTTAAGGTGGATGAGCGGGATGTGACGTTGCGGGCGCGGTTGGATAACGTTACGGGGCGGGATTATTGGGCGTCGGTTGGGGGGTATCCGGGGGCGAATTATTTGGTGCTTGGGGCGCCGCGGACGCTTTCGGTTAGTGCTTCTGTCGATTTCTGACGGCTGAAACACCATCCGGGCTCAGTCGTCTGTGGCGCGTTGCTCAGCCTGCAGCGCTTGACCGACTGCGGTAAGGCGATAGCGTTGCTTGCTGCTGTTGGGCTTCTCTGGGATGGTCATCTCGACCGCGCCAAGCGCCAGCAGCGGGGCCAAAACCTGCTCGCGGAACTTGCTGCGGTTGCTGCACCCGACGAAGGTCATCAGCTCGGGTGCGGCGTGTTCCCCTGTCATCCTGCACAGCAGCGTTACCTGCTCTTGCTGCAAGGGCGGGCGTGTTTCGGCTACTTTTCCTTCGGCCGCCGACTCGGTCCCTACTTAGCCCCTGCTTTGTCCCGGCTTGGGCCCGCAACAGGCCCGCTTTCAACCGCACGCTGAATCACCACCCTAAACGGGTTTCCCTCCAGGTCGTCGTCCAGTGTGATCATTGGCCAGGCGTCGATCGCGTGCGGGATGCCCGTGCCCAAACCGCGATAAGGCTAGATGTGCAGCGCCATCAGGGCTTCAATGCCCTCGGCCAATTGGAAGTGCCGGAGGAGGTGTTGTTCAGCCATTCGCAGCCTTTTGTCGGCAGAGATATATCGCGCTCACATCTACACAAGAATGCTGCACGCCTCGGCATTTCCTAAATACCAGGCACAAAAAAAGACGTCCGAGGACGTCTTTTTTCTTGGGTTTGGTGGGCCGGGGTAATTTGAAAAGAACGGGTATCTATTTGTTTTTTATAGCAAATAATTTATTGGGCAACTTGCTTGGAATACCAGTTGGAACGCAGCGTGGTCTGGCTTCCGATGGACGGTGCTTTTTGTGCTCTGTCCCCACAACGGGATTGGGATTAAGTCTATAAAACCAATGGTCGCGATATTGTTATTACCCTGCTCGTACGATGTCCCCAATCGCTGGCTCATTTACTATCCGATACGTACGCACGCCTCTGCTAGCAGATACCCACGCTTAGCCAACAGGTGCACCGGCGCCGCTTCATTGGGGGGGGGGGCACTGCTCTGGAGGTTTCTACAGGTCTGGCGAGCGGTAAAAGCTATAAGCCACAGGTGCGTCGCTACCACAGCTTTCCATGCATTCATCCTACAGACGGGGAGCCGTTTATTCCCAAGCACCTGTAGTCGCACGGTGTTGGTACCGTCTAGGAGATATCGTCCAGCCGAAGATCGGCACCGAAAATGCCCAACTGACACCGGCTCATCTGAATAATCTGACCAGATGTGTGACGTCTACCTACGTGGGGGCTGTATATGAGATTGGGAGCTACTCTCCGCCCCTCCCCCCAGATGGCAGATCGTTACGCTAGGAGGTGAAGAGCATGAGCAGGGGTATCGGCACTCATTCATACGGCGCAACCATTACAATAGTTCACCTGAAAAGTCAACGTGTTTTTGTGGCTGTGTTGCTGGTTGTAGGAGGCAAAGAAAGCCAACGGCAGTATATCTAATTGAAGGGAGCACATAGAATGAGCGTCCTTGTGCCAGCGTCTTCTCGACACGCACATAACACGATTCAGGTCAGGTCCGGATGCTTCGGGATGACCATGTAAGTCGCATTGAAACAGGATAAGCAGTATGACCAGTGCCCAACAACGTTCCGCCCTGCAACGTCAGATCTGGGCGATCGCCAATGACGTGCGCGGCGCCGTCGATGGCTGGGACTTCAAGCAGTACGTGCTTGGCACCCTATTCTACCGCTTTATCAGCGAGAACTTCGTTGACTACATCACTGGTGGTGATGGCTCGGTCGATTATGCTGGCATGGAGGATGACGACCCGCGGATTGCCGCAGCCAAAGACGACGCAATCAAGACTAAGGGCTACTTCATCGCGCCCAGCCAGTTGTTTAGTAACGTCGCCGTCAAGGCCAGCACCAACGAGAGTCTGAACACCGATTTGGCACGCATCTTCGCCGCAATCGAGAGCTCCGCCAATGGTTATGCCTCAGAGCAGGACATCAAAGGACTTTTTGCTGACTTCGACACGACTAGCAACCGCCTGGGTCATACCGTCGCCGACAAGAACAAGCGCTTGGCAGACGTGCTCAAGGGAGTAAGCAAGCTGGAGTTTGGCAGCTTCGATTCCAGCCATATTGATCTGTTCGGCGACGCCTATGAGTTCCTCATCTCCAACTACGCGGCCAATGCCGGCAAATCCGGCGGCGAATTCTTTACCCCACAGCATGTGTCCAAGTTGATTGCCCAGTTGGCGATGCACAAGCAGACTAGCGTCAACAAGATTTATGACCCGGCGTGCGGCTCCGGGTCGCTGCTGCTGCAGGCAAAAAAACATTTCGACGCCCATGTAATTGAGGATGGATTCTTCGGCCAGGAGGTGAACCACACCACCTACAACCTGGCTCGGATGAACATGTTCCTGCACAACATCAACTATGACAAATTCAACATCCAGCTCGGTGACACGCTGCGTGCCCCGCACTTTTGTGACGAAAAGCACTTCGATGCCATCGTCTCCAACCCGCCGTACTCGGTAAAGTGGATCGGCAGCGACGACCCGACGCTGATCAACGATGATCGCTTTGCCCCAGCTGGCGTGCTTGCGCCCAAGTCCAAGGCGGATTTTGCCTTCGTGCTGCATGCGCTGAACTATCTCTCGGCCAAGGGACGCGCAGCCATCGTCTGCTTCCCTGGCATTTTCTACCGCGGTGGTGCTGAGCAGAAAATTCGCCAATACCTGGTGGACAACAACTATGTGGAAACGGTGATCTCGTTAGCGCCCAACCTGTTTTTTGGCACCTCCATTGCCGTGAACATTCTAGTTTTGTCCAAGCGCAAGCCGGATACGACCACCCAGTTCATTGACGCTAGCGCGCTGTTCAGGAAGGGCGCCAACAACAACTTGCTGGAAGACGTGCATATTGAGCAGATTATGCAGGTGTTTGATAGCAAAACGAACGTTGACCATTTCGCCCAATCGGTGTCGCTAGATAAAGTGGCCAGCAACGATTACAACCTGTCGGTCAGCTGTTACGTCGAAGCCAGGGACACCCGCGAAGTCGTGAACATCGCCCAGCTCAATGCTGAGTTGAAAGGCACTGTTTCCCGGGTCGTCCAGCTGCGGACTCAGATCGATGCGATTGTTGCGGAGATCGAGGGTGAGGAGGCGGGGGCATGAAGCTGAGTGGCTTTTTGGAAAAACTGTTAGACGGGGTTGCAATTGCTTGGTTGCCTCTCGGGCAGTTTACGAACTATGAACAGCCAACCAAATACTTGGTGGCGGCAACAAGCTATAGCGATGAATTTGAGACTCCGGTACTCACAGCTGGAAAGACATTTATTCTAGGGTACACAGACGAAACTGAAGGGATTTATAAGGCATCACAGTCTCCCGTGATCATTTTTGATGATTTTACGACTGCTAGTAAATGGGTGGATTTTGATTTTAAAGCCAAATCTTCGGCCATGAAAATGATCACATCGAGTGACGAAGGTAAGGTGCTGCTGAAGTATATTTACTACTGGTTAAATACATTGCCAAGCGAGTTGGTTGATGGCGACCATAAACGTCACTGGATAGGGAGCTACACAAGCAAAAAAATCCCCATTCCCTGCCCAGATAATCTCAAAAAATCGCTTGAGATTCAGTCGGAGATCGTTCGCATACTTGATACGTTCGCTGAACTTGGCGCCGAGCTCAACGCCGAGCTCAAGGTTCGCAAAAAACAGTACAGCTACTACCGCGATCAGTTGTTGAGTTTTGAAGGCGGGAAGGTGGAATGGAAGGCGCTTGCAGATGTTGGCGAGTTTATTCGCGGCAAACGCTTCACCAAAGCCGACTATGCTGAGGAAGGCATCAGTGTCATTCATTATGGCGAAATTTATACCCGCTATGGGGTATGGGCGGATCATGCATTTTCCAAAGTGCGTGCCGAGATGGCAGGTTCGCTGCGGTATGCTGAGCCTGGGGATGTAGTGCTAACCGATGTGGGGGAAACCGTTGAAGAGGTTGGCAAAGCAGTGGCATGGCTTGGGGGTGAGAAGGTTGCAATTCACGATCACTGCTACGCTTTTCGGCATTCAATGAATCCAAAATTTGTTTCTTACTGTATGCAGACGCAATCTTTCATAACCAAAAAAGCAAAGCATGTGGCCAGAACCAAGGTCAATACTTTACTGATCAATGGATTTTCAAAGATTGAAATCCCGGTGCCATTCCCTGAGGATCACGAAAGGTCGCTGGTGGAACAGGCCCGTATCGTTGAGATACTGGAGAAATTCGACGTCCTCACTAACTCCATCACCGAAGGCCTACCTCGCGAAATTGCGCTGCGTCAGAAGCAATTCGAGCATTACCGAGATCTGCTGCTGAGCTTCGCCAAGCCGGAAGAGGCGGTGGCGTAAAATGAGCAAGACGCTAACCGAGATTGCTGAGCTGTTGAAGAACGCCAACAATAAGGTGCAACTGATCTACGCCTTCAACGGCACGGGTAAGACGCGCCTGTCGCGCGAATTCAAGCACTTGATCACACCCAAGGGCGAGGAGGCAACTGACCCACCGGTGTTGTCGCGCAGCAAAATTTTGTACTTCAACGCCTTCACGGAAGACTTATTTTATTGGGATAACGATTTGGCGTTGGATGCGCAGCCCAGACTGCGGATCCAGCCCAACTCATTCACGGACTGGCTGCTTGCCATCCTCCGGGACCTAGGACAGGACGGCAATATCGTTAGATATTTCCAGCATTACACTAGTAACAAGCTGACCCCGCATTTTAGCGAGGACTTCTCGGAGGTTACTTTTTCGCTTGAGCGGGGGGATAATGAAAGCTCCGGGAACCTCAAGATATCCAAGGGAGAAGAAAGCAATTTCATCTGGAGTATCTTTTACACGCTACTTGATCAGGTCATCAGCACACGTAATGTGCCAGAGCCGGAAGACCGCGAAACGCGGGAGTTTGATCAGTTAGAGTATGTGTTTATTGATGACCCAGTGAGTTCTCTGGATGAGAACCATCTCATCGAATTGGCGGTCAATTTGGCAGGTCTGATCAAGGCCAGTCCGACTGACCTGAGGTTCGTCATTACCACCCATAGCCCGCTCTTCTACAACGTGCTGCACAATGAGCTTGGCCTCAATAAGGGGGGAAAGAAAGAGGGGTGCTATTTGTTGGGCCGTCTCGACGATGGCAGTTTTGATCTGTGCGTCAAGTATGGTGACTCCAACAAGAGTTTTTCTTATCATCTCCACTTGCGGCAGACCCTTGAGCAGGCAATTGCCGCTGGCCAGGTGCAGCGCTATCACTTCACCCTGCTGCGCAACCTCTACGAAAAAACCGCCAGTTTTCTGGGTTATCCACAATGGTCTGCACTTTTGCCTGACGACAAGCAGGCTTACATGAATCGTATTATGCAGTTCACCAGCCACAGCACGCTGTCCAATGAAAGTGTCACTGAGCCAACACCGCAGGAGAAGCAGACGGTCAAATTGCTGCTGGACCATCTGGTGGCGAACTACGGATATTGGCAGCAGGAGGAGGGGCAGAGCGCCTGAAGGCATGCTGACATCTGTGGTTGTGAAGTTAGGGAGTGAGCAACGCATGAGCGAAATAACCCGCACCACTAATTATCGACATGCGCGGGATAGCATCAAGCAGGAGATTCAAAGTTCGGGGAATGCCGTTAGGCTCAAGCCGGAGGACATCTGCTTGCTCAATTTCCACCTATCCGCCGTGGACGACCAGTTACTTGACGCATATCACCAGCCGACTGTGGGCCTGATCTTGTGTGGAGACAGGCCAGATGTGAATTACGCGTTGTTTAATATCATAAACCCATGGGCGTCTGCTCATGTATCACCGAGGACATTCCTCTGACAGCGCAGTCGCAATCGCCGACAGTGGAAGAAGTTGACAAAGAACTCGCACAGAGACACGGGGAGCCCCCTAATAATGACTGACTACAAGACTATCGCTGAGTCCAGCACCTTTATCGTGCTCGAGGGGTATACCAGGGAGTCGAAAGCTGTCGAGAGCTACCAGAGCGAAGGCGATCTGGAGCGCGAGTTCATCCAGGATCTTGTCAATCAGGGCTACGAGTATCCCTCCGGTCTGAATACGATGCCGGCGCTGCTGGCCAATGTGCGGACTCAGTTGCAGGCGCTGAACAACATCGATTTTTCCGACGGTGAATGGGCGCGCTTTGTGGAAAGTTGGCTGGATAAGCCTAGCGACAGCATTGTTGAAAAGACCCGCAAGATCCACGACGACCATGTGCATGACTTCGTGTTCGATGACGGGCGCATCCAGAATATCTACCTGTTGGACAAGAAAAACCCGATCCGCAACAAGGTGCAGGTCATAAAGCAGTTTGGGCATGCGGGTAGTCACGCCAACCGCTACGACGTGACGATTCTGATCAACGGCCTGCCACTGGTGCAGGTAGAGTTGAAGAAGCGTGGCGTGGCGATCCGCGAAGCTTTCAATCAGGTGCACCGCTACAGCAAGGAAAGCTTCAACACCGAGCATTCGCTGTTCAGGTATCTGCAGATGTTCGTGATTTCCAATGGCACCGATACGCGCTATTTCGCCAACACAACGCAGCGCAATAAACATAGTTTCGACTTCACCATGAACTGGGCCCAGGCCGACAATAGCCCGATTAAGGATCTGAAAGACTTCACTGCGACCTTCTTTCAAAAGCGTACCCTGCTTGATGTATTGCTTACCTATTCGGTGTTTGACGTCAGCAACACTTTGTTGGTAATGCGTCCGTATCAGATTGCCGCTACCGAGCGCATTCTATGGAAGATCCGCAGTGCCTGGCAGGCGAAGTCCTGGAACCATACCGAGGGCGGCGGTTACATCTGGCACACTACCGGCTCGGGCAAGACCCTGACTAGCTTCAAGGCTGCGCGCTTGGCGACCGAGCTGGAGTTCATCGACAAAGTGTTCTTTGTGGTGGATCGCAAGGATCTGGATTACCAGACCATGAAGGAGTACCAGCGTTTTTCACCCGACAGCGTCAATGGCTCGGAGAGCACTGCGGGCCTCAAGGGCAACCTGGATAAGGACGACAATAAGATTATCGTCACCACCATCCAGAAGCTCAACAACCTGATGAAGAGCGAAAGTGACCTGCCGGTGTTCCACCAGCAGGTGGTATTCATCTTCGATGAGTGCCACCGCAGCCAGTTTGGCGAGGCACAGAAGAATTTGAAGAAGAAGTTCAAACGCTTCTATCAGTTCGGTTTCACTGGCACGCCAATCTTCCCCAAAAATGCGCTGGGTGCCGATACAACCGCCAGCGTGTTTGGTCGCGAGCTGCATTCATATGTAATCACTGATGCCATCCGTGACGAGAAGGTGCTCAAGTTCAAGGTGGACTATAATGATGTCCGTCCACAGTTCAAAGCTCTGGAAGCCGAGCAGGACGAGAAAAAGCTCAGCGCCGCAGAGAATCGCCAAGCTTTGCTCCACCCTACGCGCATCCGAGAAGTCTCGCAGTATTTGCTCACGCGTTTTCGTCAGAAGACTCATCGTTTACAGGGAGCGAACAAGGGCTTCAATGCTATGTTCGCGGTAAGCAGCGTCGATGCCGCCAAGTCATACTACGAGATGCTGCATAAACTGCAGGAGGGCAGCGATAAACCGCTGCGCATTGCTACTATCTTCTCCTTTGCCCCCAATGAAGAACAGGACGCCATTGGCGACATCGTCGATGAGAGCTTCGAAGTGTCGGCAATGGATAGCACCGCTAAAGAGTTCCTGTGCGCGGCAATTGGTGATTACAACGCGCTGTTCAAAAGCAATTTCGGCGTGGACAGCAAGGGCTTTCAGAACTACTACCGCGATCTGGCCAAGCGCGTGAAGGATCAGGACATCGATCTGCTGATCGTGGTGGGTATGTTCCTGACCGGCTTCGATGCGCCAGCGCTCAACACGCTGTTCGTCGACAAAAATCTGCGCTATCACGGCCTGATCCAGGCCTATTCACGCACCAATCGCATCTTCGATGCTACCAAGACTTTCGGCAATATAGTCACGTTCCGCGATCTGGAGCAGGCCACGGTCGACGCAATCACGCTCTTCGGCGACAAAAACACGCGTAACGTAGTACTGGAAAAAAGTTACAAGGAGTACATGGAGGGCTTTACCGACACGCTGACCGGCGAGGCACGACGTGGCTTCATGGACGTGGTGGCAGAGCTAGAGCGACGTTTCCCTGACCCCGCTAACATTATTAAAGAATCGGAGAAAAAAGACTTCGCCAAGTTATTCGGCGAGTATCTGCGCGTGGAAAATGTGCTGCAAAACTACGACGAATTTGCCGCTCTGAAGGCGCTGCAAACAATCGATATCAGTGACCTGCAGGCCGTAGATACATTCAAGCTCGAACATCACTTGGATGACGACAAGCTAGCCGAGCTGCAGACTATCCGCGTGCCTGCCGAGCGTAAGGTCCAAGACTATCGGTCCACCTACAACGATATCCGCGATTGGCTGAGGCGCGAGAAGGCGGGTAAAGAAGCAAACGAGTCTATTATCGACTGGGACGATGTAGTATTCGAGGTGGACCTGCTTAAGTCCCAGGAAATCAACTTGGATTACATCCTCGAGGTGATCTTCGAGAAGAACAAGAAGGTCAAGGACAAGACGGCACTGGTCGAGGAGATGCGTCGGGTGATTCGCGCTAGCCTGGGTAATCGCGCCAAAGAAAGCTTGGTGGTGGACTTCATCAACCAGACCGATCTGGATCGAATTGATGACAAGGCTAGCGTGATCGATGCTTTTTTCACTTTCGCCCAATCAGAACAGCGGCGCGAGGCCCAAGAGCTAATCATCGATGAAGAACTGAATGAAGTGGCCGCTAAACGCTACATTACTAGCTCACTAAAAAGGGAGTTTGCTAGCGATAGTGGAACTGAGCTGAATTCCGTATTGCCTAAAATGAGTCCGCTCAATCCAGCTTATTTGACAAAGAAACAAAGTGTCTTTCTAAAGGTTTCGGTTTTTGTCGATAAATTTAAGGGTGTTGGGGGGCAAATTTAGCGGTAGTCTGTAAGCGTTCATACGCTTAAATAGTTGGAGCGCTGTGATTAGTGTCATGACATGGTCTCCAATTGGCTGGTAGGCCTTTGCGGGTCCGTGATTCGAACTCCCAGAACTGTCTGGGAGTCCGAATAGCCCCAACTTGGTGCGGATGCTCTAGCGAAGACTGCGAAATTCGGGATGGCACAGTTAACAGCGGCGTAGGGCTTGGCTGCTTCGGCGTGCAGTCTTTCGCCGGCCTCATTAGCTCCAGTGTTCGTGGTCTCCATTTTGACCGCCGGTTAGATGACAAAAATAGATTTGCTAAATAGTGCTCTAAAATCCAGGGATACTAAGAAAGTCGACTCTTGGTGGATATCTGTCTTTTGATGTTGAGGCTATCACTGCCTGGATAATATGCTTTTTAGTTGGTTTCAGTTTTTGCGTAAAAAGTTGAATTGGACATGTTTGAGGGGGGGCTTGCGTGTTTTGTTTAACCGGATTTCTACAATAATTGATGCTGGTAAATATGCCTGCTTAGGGCGCGGTCGGGGGATAGCAGTCGGTCTCACTCAGATATTGAAGACCCAGGTTTTTTGTAAGCGACGAGCGAGCAGGCGCACGGTTAGCAAATAGTAATACCGCGTTGCATCGCTGCGTCGATCTAGGCGGTGCTCGAGAAACCAAGTTACATGCTTTCGCCGCCAAACCCAGGGCGTCTCTCGCTTCCAGCGCTCTGCGATTTCGGCTTGGATGATTTTCGCCTGTCGTAAGTGGCGTTGCCGTGTTGCAAGCGACCCAGTCAACACACCTGCCAAGAACAGCTCCATATCGAATTGCTTACTCATGCGCGCCCTCCAATGTAGGCAGCGAGCACACCGATTCGACCGTGCCCCAACTCATAGCTGATTTGCTCCCGAGCCTCACGATCAAGGTACCTATCTACCTCGGGACATTGGCCACCGTTGATAGGCGCACGATGATGTGTGATTTCCTCATAGCGCTCACAGGCGTACGCCGCTCGTAGCTCATGGAAGCCTTTCAAGTTGTGTGCATGCAGGATGTCCCGGGCTGGGCGGATTATTCGTTGCAGCACATAAAGGTAGCTTTCGTGTGGAGCAATCAGGTTGCGGCTACCCACAGGCGACACCTGCATTGCAAACTCAAGGGCACCTCGAACATTATCGTTCACCGCAATCCAACGGGGCGCCGAGGCGCCAGCGCGACCGCCTTTCGTGCCGTCTTGGATGTTAATTCTGCCGAACGCTTTCGCCTCACGATTTAGCCTTGGTAGGTCAGCCAGGATGGCCTCACGCAACCGCATACCAGTGGATCGTGCCAACAGGATGATCGTGGCGGCCCGTAGCTGATGATTGCGGCAAAGCGTATCGAGGATCTGCTTAACCTGTTCGCGGTCTTGGCCCTGAGGCACCGACTGTCGAACCCCGGTGCGTTGCATAGCCAACGCCTTGCTCGGACTGGGCAATTTCACATACTGATCACCGCGAAGCGCCGCCATGGTCCTGTTAACGCTGGATAGCCGGTTTTGTGCAGTGCTGACGGCGAGGTCACCGCGCCGAACTAGGTCGTGCAGATACGCCGCATAGTCGCCCAACACTTTCCGGTCAATCTGCCGCGCATCATTGATACCGGGCCCCTGTTCGGAGCGGCACCACTTCACGAATGCCTGCCACCGATCGCTGTGCGCCCTGACCGTACCGTAATGACCGCCGCCAAACAGGTCGTTCAGCGCTTGCGGCCCCGCGTAGCTCAACTGTCTGCCGTAGCCGAAATTGCGGCCATCGCGTCTACCCAACAATGCCATATCGATCACCTCATCTTCTGCTGGCCAGTCCTCGCCCCACGTCATCCCGCCAAGAATGTTGAGTGTTATCAGGGATCAAGGCCCCTGCGACCTGTGGGGTGTCCTCTAACGCGGGACTGGCGACTCCTTACGACCGGGAGCAAGGGCATCTCATGATCTGGCCTCCTGAGCACCATTACCGGTGGGCGGGTGGAGGCTGCATTGGCTGACGAGACCAGTGCCGCTAGATCCTGAGGCAGGTGTACGCAGCAATGCGATGACCGGGGCAAGCCTGACTGTCAGTCAGGTGCAGTCCATTCCTTGGTCTGCGGCACCATCATCTGCAGCGCTGTTGCTGGTGACATCTGCGTTTGTCACGCAAATTGTCACAAGAGAAGTTGGCGCAAAGCTAAGTGCGATGAGAGCTGCATCAGTGTTAGAAGCGCCCGTCTCTTTCCAGTAGAAAGAGACGGGCGCAGGTTGGCGCAAGATTTGGCCAAGCGGATAGGTTGCTGCAGGGCAGAGAAGTAGGACGTGTTGTTTGGCGCACGAGTGCCATGATCTGAAATAGGCATCCATCACCGGGGAGGTGACCGGGCGAGCTGCCGGACGCGAATCGCCATTTGGGGGGAGAACCACCGCGGGAGCGGCGTGACCTTCGAGGTTCGGGTCACCTGGGTTGCTGTCATCGACAGCGCTTGCACGGCCAGTTCTACGCCTGTGGATAAACCCGGTCAAGGTTCAAAATTCAGCGCCACTTTGGACTTTAAGAGCGGTTATCCACCGGTGGAGTTCCGTGGTAAATCCTGGACAACGTGGTCGCTTTTAGCTCTTCAAAGTGAGGTCCTTCCAAACAGGGCGGCTTTGCAGCCCTGTTTGGAAGGACCCGTGCTGAGAAGCGGATAAGCGAGGCTGCTTGCCCCGAATCTTGAACGTTCAGTTGTTACTGCTGCCGTTATTGCGCCATACAGAGCTAGCGAATCGGTACCACGTTCTTGTCTCTGACTTGGCCGTAAGCTGAGGCAAGCAGGCTGCCGGTGGCGGCCTTCTGGATGTACTCACTCCACCAAGCCATCATCGGACGCCGGCGCTCGATGTAGTCGGCCCGGTTGTAAGCGCTGCGCACCTCATCCTTGTCGACATGCGCCAGGGCGACCTCAATGAGTTCCGGGTCCCACCCATGTTCATTCAAGATGGTGCTGGCCATCGAGCGCATACCGTGGCTGACCAACCGATCCTGGAACCCCATACGTTTCAACGCCATATTGGCAGTCTGACTATTGGCGTGGGTGCGCGGATTTCTATCGGCCGGGAAGACGTATTCGCGATGGCCGCTGTGGGTCTTCAGTGATTCCAGCAGCGCGACAGCGTGATCACTCAACGGGATGCTGTGTGGGCGGCGCTTCTTCATCCGCTCCGGAGGGATAGTCCAGACACGCCTTTCAAAGTCGATGTCTGCCCAGCGAGTAGTCGCCGCCTCGGCGGGGCGAGTCATCGTGTGCAACTGCCATTCAATCAGGCAGCGGGTGGTGCGTTTGATGCTGGCATTCGCGATCTCCAGCATGAGCTCGGGGAGTTCTTCGGGTGGAAGCGCAGCCATGTTCTCTTTCTTGGGTTTCTTGAAAACCGCCCTGATCCCGCTGAGCGGGTTGGCGAAGATCAAGCCGGAGTTGACGCCGTAGGTCATGATCTCGTTTAGCCGCTGGCTAAGGCGCTTCACCGTCTCCAGGCTGCCTTTCGCTTCGATTGGGCGAAGCAGTCCTATCACCATCGGTGCGGTGATTTTTGTGAGTGGTGTCGTCTTCAAATCGGGGAATACGTGCAGCGTGAGCGACCGCCAAATGTCCTCGGCATAGGCTGGGGTGACCGAGTCTTTCTTGAGTTCGAACCAGGCGGTGGCCACGTTCTCAAAGGTGTGTTCCGTTTCTGCGCGCTTGGCTTCATTCAACGTATTTCGTTGCACCTTCGGATCGATGCCCTGTGCGAGCAACTCGCGTGCATCGACTGCCATCTTTCGTGCGTTGGCCAGTGACAGTTCGGGGTAGGTCCCAAAGCCAATGTTGATGCGCTTCTTGGTCACCGGTTCGCGGTAGTTGAAATTCCACAGCAACGAGCCGTTGCTACGTACCCGGAGCTGCAAGCCGTCACCATCCGTGAGGACGTAATCCTTGGACGCGGGTTTGACTCCCTTGAGCTGTCGATCGGAGAGGCGGAGGTTTTGAGCAGGCATGAGATTCTCCTCAGGCACTGATTCGGTATTCCAAAGATTAGCATCGGATGAGGTGGAATACCGTCTGGAATACCCGAACGGTTGGAACTCAAAAACTCTCAAAAGACCGCAAAAGCGCTGGAAGCCGCGTATTTACTGGATCGCAGGCACAAAAAAAGACGTCCGTGGACGTCTTTTTTTGATCATTTGGTGGAGCCGGGGGGATTTGAACCCCCGTCCGCCAGTACTCCGCTGTCGGTACTACATGCTTAGCCGTCTCTACTGAGTTAATCCGCAGCCGCCCGAGTGGCAGGGTGCTTTGGACGAGTTGTGTAAGTTTTAGTCGCTTTGCCCACAACGTGCTACACGACGATCCTGTTCTGTATGACAATCACTTCGGGTTTACAGGCATCCCCTAGTGATTGCTGGAGCCGAAGCTACCAGGAGAGCGGGCTCAGCTGCTTACGCAGCGAGAGCGTAACCCTCGTAGTTTTCGTCATTGGCAACTATAGAAAGTTGCAACAGTGGATTTACGAGTTCTGTTACCAACTCGGCATGCACCTAGAGTTTCGCGACCGGCGTCGAATCCTAATCGGCCCCACACTCAGCTCTAGCTGAACGCGCTTTTCAGCACGCAAGGCGGAGTATACGCCTTTAGACAGGCGGCGTCGACTGCGGGGTGGCGCCGCCCGTTTTCAGGGGTCATGTGCCGCTGTTGCCGCCTTTTTCAGTCTTGTTCAGACGCTCCAGGACTTTGCTGGTGATGGCGATGCATTCTTTGGTGTCGCCCGAGGCTTGTGCGGCCTTGGCTTGGTCGACGTGCTCGGTGAGGGCTTTGTCGAGGCCTTCGGAGGTGGCGCCGGCGGTGGCCATGCTGTCGTCGATCTTCTGCAGGTTGGTGGTGCACAGGTCGTCGGCGGCGAACACCGGGGAGGCCAGCAGGGTGGCCGCCGCGAACAGGGCTGAGAGCGCAGTACCTTTCATGGGTGTCTCCTTCTGCAAGGCCTCTGGTAGGTGGGCCTGATAGGTGGACTGCGCCGGTTCGGCGAGGGTTCAATCGGTGTGCCGGGCTGCGCTTAGCCGGGGGCGTCGGTCTGCATCTTGCCGTTTTCGATGTCGTCGGAGACGGCTTTGGCGAAGGTGCTCAGGTAGCGGGCGGCGCTCAGGGCGAGTTGGTCGCCGTTGAGCTCGGCTTCCAGGGTCAGGTGGCTGACCAGGCCTAGCAGGACGGAGATTTCTTCGAAGGCGCGTTCGGCGGGGATGCCGGGTTGGATGCGGTAGAGGTCGAGGCAGGTTTCGAGGCCGGCGGTGGTCCAGCTGCTGAGGTCTTGGCTCATGGCTGTTCTCCTGGGTCGGCGTTGGAGAGGCCGGTGAGGGCGTGCTCGACTAGGGCGCGGGCGGTATCGCTGGCGTGGGCGGCGTTGCTGAGCATGTTGAAGCCTTGAAGGCCGGCGTGGGCGCGGCAGTGCTCGTCGATGGTTTCGGCGACGCCGCGCAGGAGCTCGCTGGCGTGGGCCAGGGCGTCGTGGGGGAGGAGGTCGCTGTGGAGGGAGAAGAAGGGGTTGTTGAGCAGTTTGATGCGGGGTGGGTCGGGAACTAGCTTCTTCATGATGTAACTCCTAGGGTCAGTCAGGAGCTGCTGTCAGAACCCCTCTCACAGGATTAAGGGTGGCAGCTGTTCGCGGGGTGAGAGACCGAAGACCTAGGAACCCGGCCAGGACGAATCCTGCCCGCGTACAGCTGCCATATGGCTACCACTAGGTTTCGGGCTCTCACACCCTGTCGCCAAAAATCGACGACCCTGGGAAATTAGCCCTGATGCTCAAGCTCAACAACAGCGAAACGGCGGTAGCGGTTGTAGGGTAATTCCCAAGCGCATGCGAACTGAAGCATTTGGTTTCAGGTTCGGAAATGTCTTACGGCTGGAGACCGTAGGCGAGGGCTTCGCCCTCGATTCGCAGGCAAGCCAGCTCCCACAGGGTCCCTGCTAATTCAATGAGCAGGCATGCGTTCAGTGAGCTGGCATGTGATCTGTGAGAGTGGATTTGTGTCGTGCCAGGCGCATGAGGCATGCGCCCGACGATTTCAGATACTCCGCGCCCGGGTCACGCGATCCACTAGGTAGACCAGGCCGTGATAGTCGATGCCGCTGTGGGTCGACAAGCCAATCTCACAAGTCCGGCTGGTCGAAATCCCCTCGCTGCAATACTGCACCGCATCCTTCAGGCTACGCAGCGAATGGGCATTCAGCTCCGGTGTGGTAAAGCCCTTGTCCCCGGCAAACCCACAGCAATGAATCCCTTCCGGTATCACCACCTGCTTGCTGCAAAGCCGTGCCAGATCAATCAACGCCTGGCTCTCCCCCAGGTGCTGGGTACTGCACGTCACATGCACCGCCACCGGCGCGTCCTGCGGGCTGAACTCCAGCCGATCAACCAGGTGCGTGCGGATAAACCGTACCGGGTCATACAGATCCAGCCGCGTCTCGCCCAGGTCCTGCACCAGTCGCAAGGTGCACGGGCTCGTGTCGCAATAGACCGGATCAAGCCCACCACGGCTGGCATGCAGCAGGGCCGCAATTAGCTCCTGGCGTTTGTGCTCGGCCTGCTCGGCATAGCCCTTCGACGCAAACGGCTGACCGCAGCACAGGCTGTCGGCATTGTCCGGAAACACCACCTGATAACCGGCCTTCTCCAGCAGGGCACGGGTCTTGTCGAGCAACGAACTCTGCTCACGATCGGCATAGGCCGGGCCCATTACCCGCGACACGCAGGCGGCCAGGTACACCACCCGCGGCCGGGCGTCATTGCTCGCTGGGCCGAAGTCGATAGGGCGCACTGGCTGCGGCATTGCCGAAGTCCACTGCGGCACGTGGCCTTTGCTGAGCTTGCTCACCGCCGCACTGATGCTTGCCAGGCGTGGCGCACCCAGCAGCTTGCGTGCACCGTTCGCGGCCGCCAGGGTAAAGCGCGCGCCACGCAGGGCGGTGTGGAAGTGCTCAGCCAGCCAGTCGGCGGTCTTGGCATGCTCGGCCGCCTGGCCACGCAGCTTCTTCACCAGCTCGCCGGTGTTGATCCCGACCGGGCAGCGCTGGGCGCACAGGCCGGTCGCGGCGCAGGTGTCGATGCCTTGGTATTGATAGGTGCGCAGCAACTCGCGGACGTCTTCGCCGGCGCGCTTTTTCGCCTGGATATCCCGCCACATGACGATGCGCTGCCGCGGGCTGAGTGTCAGGCCCTTGGACGGGCAGACCGGCTCGCAGAAGCCGCACTCGATGCACTTGTCGACGATCTCGTCGGCGGCGGGCAAGGGCTTGAGGTTCTTGAGGTGGATGGCCGGGTCTTCGCTCAGCACCACGTCGGGGTTGAGGATGCCGTTGGGATCGAGCAGGCGCTTGAGCTGCCACATCAACTGATAGGCGTCGTGGCCCCACTCGAGTTCGACGAAGGGCGCCATGTTGCGGCCGGTGCCGTGCTCGGCCTTGAGCGAGCCGCCGAACTCGACGGCCACCAGCTGCGCGACGTCGTCCATGAAGGCTTGGTAGCGGGCGACTTCGGCGGCGCTGTTGAAGCCTTGGGTGAAGACGAAGTGCAGATTGCCTTCCAGCGCGTGGCCGAAAATGATCGCCTCGTCATAGTGGTGGCGGTCGAACAGCTGCAGCAGGCGGTTGACGCCTTCGGCCAGTTGCTCGACCGGGAAGGTGACGTCCTCGATGATCACTGTGGTACCGGTCTGACGCACCGCGCCGACAGCAGGGAAGGTGTCTTTGCGAATTTTCCACAGCAGGTTGTACACCGCGGGGTCTTCGCTGAAGTCGACGTTCTGCTCGAGCGGGAAGTGGGCGATCGAGGCCATGACCAGCGTCAGTTGCTCGTGCAGCAGGCTCTGGCTGGCGGCGCGCGATTCGATCAGCAGCGCGCAGGCGTTGTCCGACAGGGCCTTGACCCACAGCGGCATGCCGGGTTTGTCCTGCACCGAGCGCATGCTGCGCCGGTCGAGCAGTTCGACCGCCGACACTGGCTGCTGCTCGAGCACGGTAACGGCCTTGCAGCAGCTTTCCACATCAGGGAACACCAGCAGCGCGGAGGCTTTGTGCGGGTGGTCGATCACGGTATCGTAGGTCACCGCGCTGATGAAGCCCAAGGTGCCTTCGGAACCGACCAACAGGTGCTGCAGGATATCCAGCGGCTGGTCGTAGTCCACCAGCGCATTCAGCGACAGGCCGGTGGTGTTTTTCAGGCGGTACTTGTGGCGAATCTTCGCGGCCAGCTCGGCGTTGGCGCGGGTCTCGCGACCGAGGCGGGCGAGCTCGGCGAGCAGGGCGGCGTGGCTCTGTTCGAAGGCGGCGACGCTGGCCGGGTCTTCGCTGTCCAGGCGGGTGCCGTCGGCCAGCACCAGGCGCAGGCCGGCGAGGGTGTGGTAGGTGTTCTGGGCGGTGCCGCAGCACATGCCGCTGGCGTTGTTGGCAACGATGCCGCCGATCTTGCAGGCGTTGATCGAGGCCGGGTCGGGGCCGATCTTGCGCCCGAATGGCGCGAGCCAGGCGTTGGCCTGGGCGCCGATCACGCCGGGCTGCAGGCGGATCTGCTCGCCTTGGCCGCGGATCTCCTTGGCGTTCCAGTTATCCCCGAGGACGATCAGCAGCGAGTCGCTGAGGGCCTGGCCAGAGAGGCTGGTGCCGGCGGCGCGGAAGGTCACCGGAACGCGGTCGCGCTGGGCCAGGTGCAGCAGGCTGACCACTTCGTCTTCGGACTCGACGCGCACCACCAGCTTGGGGATCAGCCGGTAGAAGCTGGCGTCGGTACCGAAGGCCAGGGTCGAGGTGGGGTCGTCGAAACGGCGGTCGGCCGGGATCAGGCGCTCGGCATCACGCAGGAACGCGGCGGGCAGGCTCATGCAATCTCCTCGCGGGGCCGGCGCATCTGTGGCGCGCCGTGCCCCGGGCAATCAGGCGGGTGTGTCGGGCGGGCGCGCTCAGGCGCCCAGTTCGCGGACCAGCGAGTCGCGGCTGATCTCGCTGATCGACTTGGCGCCGGTCAGCACCATGGCCACGCGCATCTCTTTTTCGAACAGTTCGAGCAGGTTCTTCACCCCGGCTTCGCCATGGGTGGCGAGCGCCCAGAGGAAGGCGCGGCCGATCAGCACGCTGTCGGCGCCGAGGGCGATCATGCGCACCACGTCGAGGCCACTGCGGATGCCCGAGTCGGCGAGGATCTTGATATCGCCTTTGACCGCGTCGGCAATCGCCGGCAAGGCGCGGGCGCTGGACAACACGCCGTCGAGCTGGCGGCCGCCGTGGTTGGAGACGACGATGCCGTCGGCGCCGAACTTGACCGCGTCGCGGGCGTCGTCCGGGTCGAGGATGCCCTTGATGATCATCGGGCCGTCCCAGAATTCACGGATCCACTCCAGGTCCTTCCAGGAGATCGACGGGTCGAAGTTGTTGCCCAGCCAGCCAATGTAGTCGGCCAGCCCGGTGGGGTTGCCGCGGTAGGTGGAGATGTTGCCCAGGTCATGCGGGCGGCCCATCACGCCGACGTCCCAGGCCCACTGCGGGCGGGTCATGGCTTGCAGCATGCGGCGCATCGGCCCGTTGGCGCCGCTCATGCCGGAGTGGGCATCGCGGTAGCGCGCGCCGGGTACGGGCATGTCGACGGTGAACACCAGGGTCTTGACCCCGGCGGCCTTGGCCCGCTCCAGCGCGTTGCGCATGAAGCCGCGGTCTTTCAGGACGTAGAGCTGGAACCACATCGGCCGGTTGATCGCCGGGGCGACTTCTTCGATCGGGCATACCGACACGGTCGACAGGGTGAAGGGGATGCCGTGCGCGGCGGCGGCGCGGGCGGCCTGCACTTCGCCGCGGCGGGCGTACATGCCGGTGAGGCCGACCGGGGCCAGCGCCACGGGCATGCTCAGGGTCTCGCCGAACAGCTGGGTCTGCAGGCTCAGCTCGGACATGTTCTTCAGCACGCGCTGACGCAGGGCGATGCTGGCCAGGTCTTCGACGTTGTGGCGCAGGGTGTACTCGGCGTAGGCGCCACCGTCGGCGTAGTGGAACAGGAAGGGCGGCAGCTTGCGCTGGGCCGCGGCGCGATAGTCGGTGGAGGCAGAAATGA
This sequence comes from Pseudomonas reidholzensis, assembly GCF_900536025.1. Classification (GTDB taxonomy): domain Bacteria; phylum Pseudomonadota; class Gammaproteobacteria; order Pseudomonadales; family Pseudomonadaceae; genus Aquipseudomonas; species Aquipseudomonas reidholzensis. The sequence goes on along the minus strand of NZ_UNOZ01000003.1, from coordinate 72,378 downwards.
TCATGGATTCTCGCTGCAAAGGTTGAGAGGGGCGGCTGCCGGGCGCGCCGTGGCGCACCCGGCCCCTGTCACTTTAGTGGTGAACCAGCATGCCGGTGAGCCAGTACGCCTGGACCAGGGTGATCAGGCCGACGATGGTGGCGAAGAACAGGCTGTGCTTGACGGTGAAGCGGAACAGGTCCGACTCCTTGCCGACCAGGCCGGTGGCGGCGCAGGCGACGGCGATCGACTGCGGCGAGATCATCTTGCCGGTCACGCCGCCGCTGGTGTTGGCGGCCACCAGCAGGGTGTCGCTGACCCCGATCTGGTGCGCGGTGGTCGCTTGCAGCGAGCTGAACAGCGCGTTGGACGAGGTGTCCGAGCCGGTCAGGAACACGCCCAGCCAACCGAGGAACGGCGAGAAGAACGGGAACGCAGCGCCGGTGCCCGCCAGGACCAGGGCCATGGTCGAGGACATGCCCGAGTAGTTGGTGACAAAGGCGAAGGCCAGCACCATGCCGATCGACAGGATCGGCCAGCGCAGCTCCCAGACGGTCTCTTTGAAAGTGGTCAGACCAGTTTTGAAATTGATCTTGAGCACGGCCATGGAGATCAGCGCGGAGAGGAAGATCGCCGTGCCGGTGGCCGAGATCGGGTCGAGCTTGAACACGGCCGGCATCGCGGTGGCGGTGGTGACGATCGGCGCGGTCTTGATCACCAGCTGGTCGAGGTGCGGGATGGCGAAGTTGAACACGAAGTTGTACATCGCGCCGCCTGGGGCGAACGCAGCCTTGAATGGCTTGAGGGTCCAGATGGTCACCAGCACGGTGAGGATCAGGAACGGCGACCAGGCCTTGAAGATCTCCCCAAAGCTGTAGGGCGTTGGCTGGCTGCCGCTGGACTGAACCACGGCGGCGCCGACACTGCCTTGGGCCGCGGCGAACGAGCGCTTGGGCTGCCACACTTTGAGGAACAGGGTCAGGCAGATCAGGCTGGCCAGGGCCGAGGTGATGTCGGGCAGCTCCGGGCCGATGAAGTTCGAGGTGAAGTACTGGGTCACGGCGAAGCTCAGGCCGGCGACCAGGGCGGCGGGCCAGGTTTCTTTGACGCCGCGCAGGCCGTCCATCATGAACACCAGCCAGAACGGCACGAACAGCGACAGCAATGGCAGCTGGCGGCCGGTCATGGCGCCGATGTGGAAGGCGTCGATACCGGTCACCTGGCCGGCGACGATGATCGGGATGCCGAGCGCGCCAAAGGCCACCGGCGCGGTGTTGGCGATCAGGCACAGGCCCGCGGCGTACAGCGGGTTGAAGCCGAGGCCGACGAGCAGGGCGGCGGTGATTGCCACGGGTGCGCCGAAGCCGGCCGCGCCTTCGAGGAAGGCGCCAAAGCAGAAGCCGATCAGCAGCACTTGCAGGCGCTGGTCGTCGGTGATCGACAGCACCGAGCTGCGGATCACTTCGAACTGGCCGCTCTTGACCGTGAGTTTGTACAGGAACACCGCGGCAACGATGATCCAGGCAATCGGCCACAGGCCATACAGGAAGCCATAGCCGGCTGCGGCCAGGGCCATGTCCACGGGCATGTTGAAGGCAAAGATCGCCACCAGGATCGACAGGCCGAGGGTGATGCTGCCGGCGACGTGGCCTTTGAGGCGGAACACGGCGAGGGCCAGGAAGAAGAATACGATCGGGATGACCGCCGCCATGGCGGACAGGCCAAGACTGCCCAGGGGGGTATAGAGTTGTTGCCAGGTTTGCATATGGGGTGGCCCCTAATTGTTGTTGGTCAGCACTGGCATTGGATAATTGGTAAGACCAATTTACAATGTCTGGTCGCTAGGTTAAAAGCGCGGCTGCACCCGTGTCAATTTGTCTCGGGGCAAACTTTGGTCGGATGCCGATGAGCGGGCGCCTGATAGCGGGTGTAAATCACCCACTGAGGCGTGTCGGCTCGGCCTGGATAGGCCAGAATAGGCACCCCCGAAATCGGTACGGGGGTTTGTGGAGAGCATGTGATGGTTTTTGATCAGGTCCGCCAACGGCGCCTGTCCGACGACATTGTCGAGCGGCTGGAAGGGATGATTCTCGAGGGCACGCTGACGTCGGGTCAGCGGCTGCCGGCCGAGCGCGCCCTGGCCGAGCAGTTCGGCGTGTCGCGGCCATCGCTGCGCGAGGCGATCCAGAAGCTGGTGGCCAAGGGGTTGCTGGTCAGCCGCCAGGGCGGTGGCAATTATGTGGCGGCGTCACTGGGCGCGACCTTTAGTGACCCGCTGCTGCAGTTGCTCGAGCACAGCCCTGAGGCGCAGCGCGACTTACTCGAGTTTCGTCATACGCTGGAGGCTTCGTGCGCGTTTTACGCGGCGCAGCGGGCTACCGAGCTGGACCGTGAGCGGCTGACGGCGGCGTTCAATGCGTTGCAGGATTGTTATACGCGCAAGGGTGAGGTGAGCCGGGCGGAGGAGGGCGCGGCGGATGCGAACTTCCACCTGGCGATTGCCGAGGCCAGCCACAATGCGGTGTTGCTGCACACCATTCGGGGGTTGTTCGACCTGCTCAAGCGCAACGTCGTGACCAACATTGGTGGCATGTACCAGCAGCGTTCGGAGACGCGCGACATGTTGATCGGTCAGCACCGGGAGCTGTATCAGGCGATTGTCGAGGGCCGGGCGGAGGAGGCGCGGGAGGTGTCGAGCCGGCACATTCTGTATGTGCAGGAGGTGCTCGAAGAGGCGCAGCAAGAAGCCCAGCGCGTGGCCCGGGCAGAGCGGCGCAGCGGGCGCTAGAGCCTGAACTTTGCGGCGCGGCATTCGCGGGTAAACCCGCTCCCACAGGGGCAGCGGAGAGCCCTGTGGGAGCGGGTTCACCCGCGAAGAAGGCGACGCGGATAAGGGGAAGTCAGTCTTCCTTGCCCTTGTTGCGCACAGCCCGCTGGATCTCGCGGTTGGAATCGCGCTCGCGCTCGGTGTCGCGCTTGTCGAATTCCTTCTTGCCCTTGCCCAGCGCAATCTCGCACTTGATCAAGTGCTTGCTCCAGTACAACGCCAAGGCCACACAGGTGTAGCCCTTCTGCGACACAGCGGCCTGCACACGCTCGAGCTCGCGCTTGTTCAGCAGCAGCTTGCGGGTGCGGATCGGGTCGGCGATGACGTGGGTGCTGGCCGCGGTGAGCGGGGCAATATGGCTGCCGAACAGCCAGGCTTCACCGTCCTTGAGCAGCACGTAGCTGTCGGTCAGGTGTGCCTTGCCGGCCCGCAGGCTCTTTACTTCCCAACCGGACAGGACCAGCCCGGCCTCGAACTTGTGTTCGATGAAGTAATCGTGTCGCGCTTTCTTGTTTTGCGCGATGGTCCCGGTCGGATGTTTCTTTTGCTTAGCCATAGGGGCCGCATTATAGGCAGTCGTGGCGTCGTCGGCTACGGGGTTTTCGGTGTGCTTGAGCCTGCCGATTGAATCCCGGACAATGCAGGCGCTGTGCGTTGCACAGAACCTGTTTTCGGTGCGCTGAGAAGCGCCGCCGCCCAGCCTTGGAAGTGACGCCTGGATGACTACCCATATTCAACGTTCCGCCCTGCTGCCGTACCCGGCACAGGCGCTGTACGACCTGGTCAACGATGTGGCCAGTTACCCGCAGTTCCTGCCGTGGTGCTCGGCCTCGACGGTGATCGAGAGCAGCGACACGCACATGCGGGCAAAGCTGGAAGTGGCCAAAGGCGGCATGAGCCAGCAATTTGTTACCAGCAATGTGCTGGTGCCTGGGCAGTCGATCGAGATGAACCTGGTCGAAGGGCCGTTCAGTCAGTTGCATGGCGTGTGGGTGTTCAAGCCGCTCGGCGACAAGGCCTGCAAGATCAGCCTCGACCTGTCGTTCGATTACGCCGGCCCGATCATCCGTGCCACCCTCGGCCCGCTGTTCAACCAGGCGGCCAACACCCTGGTCGACGCCTTCTGCCAGCGTGCCAAGCAACTCCATGGCTGAGCGGCGGTAAACAGCGGACACAAAAAAGCCCGGACCATGGCCCGGGCTTTTTTCTGTTCGCCGCGTTTATTGCGGGGAAGTTTCCAGCGGTGCTGGCGTCGGGACCGGTGTGGTCTCGATGGTGTCGATCTCGCGCTGGATCGACTCTTCGACAGAGCCTGGCTGGGCCGGCTTCACAGCAGGCTGGGCCGGCTGGTCGGGTTGTACGTCCGGGCTGACACTGGTGTCGCCGCTGCCGCCCAGGATCTCCTGGTCTTTGCTCACGCCGGGCATGAAGTCGCCGGACAGGCTGACCAGCTGATCACCTTCATTGAAGAAGATGCTCATGCGCTCCTGCTGACGTTTACCGCCACCGGGCTGCAGGCTGTACAGGTAATCCCAACGATTGGTGTTGAAAGTATCCTGCAGCAACGGGTTGCCCATGATAAACCTTACTTGCCGTCGGGTCATTCCCGGGCGTAATTGGTCTATCATGTCCTGCGTGACGACATTGCCCTGCTGGATGTCGATTTTGTAAACCCCGGGAAACGAGCAACCGGCGAGTGCGAGCAGTCCCACTAGGGTGAGGCTGGTTAGCAAGAGCTTGGACTTTTGCATCGGTGGGCGACTTCCACTATCTTGGCTGGACAACGTAAACCCCGATCATACCCGTATTAAGAGAAGCTGCGAAGCAGCATCGGCGAGAAAGCTGACCATGGTTGAAAATAGCGAACTGCGCAAAGCTGGTCTCAAGGTGACACTGCCTCGAGTGAAGATCCTACAGATGCTGGACTCGACAGAGCAGCGTCACATGAGTGCCGAGGATGTCTACAAGGCGCTGATGGAAGCGGGCGAAGATGTCGGTCTGGCGACCGTCTACCGCGTACTGACCCAATTCGAAGCGGCGGGCCTGGTGGTGCGCCACAACTTCGACGGCGGCCACGCGGTCTTCGAACTGGCTGACGGCGGCCACCACGACCATATGGTCAACGTGGAAACCAGCGAAGTCATCGAGTTCTTCGATTCCGAGATCGAAAAGCGTCAGAAAGAGATCGTGGCCGAGCACGGCTTCGAGCTCGTGGACCACAATCTGGTCCTGTACGTACGTAAGAAGAAGTAACGATTTAGGTCGTTATCAAACGCAAAGGCGACCCTAGGGTCGCCTTTGTGCTTTCTGTGATGTGCGAAAAAAGCAGGGTGTCAGTGCCGGCCTCTTCGCGGGTAAACCCGCTCCCACAGGGATAGTGGATATTTCCATAGCGGTGCGGTCCCGCAGGGATAGTGGATATCTCTAAGGGGCGCGGTCCCCCAGGGATAGTGGATATTTCCGGAACGGCGCGGTCCCTGTGGGAGCGGGTTCACCCGCGAAGGGTCGCGCAGCGGCCCCAGTACGCTGAAGTGTCAGGCCTTGCCGGTCACGACCATCTTGCGCGCATGCGCCAGCGATTCCTTGGTCAGGTCTATACCGCCGAGCATACGCGCCACTTCTTCGACCCGCTCACGCTTGCCCAGGTTGGCCACTGCGGTGTGCGTGGTCTCGCTGTTACGCACCTTGTGCACAAACAGATGATGGTGCCCCTGCGCGGCCACCTGCGGCAGGTGCGTCACGGTCAATACCTGGCCACGATCCCCCAGTCGGCGCAGTAACTGCCCGACGATTTCCGCCGTAGGCCCGCCAATCCCCACGTCGACTTCATCGAACACCAAGGTCGGAATGCGCGACGTCTGCGCCGTGATCACCTGAATCGCCAGGCTGATCCGCGACAGCTCACCCCCCGACGCCACCTTGGCCAGCCCTTTAAGCGGTTGCCCCGGGTTAGCGCTGACCAGCAGTTCGATCTGCTCCAGACCATGCGGTGACAGCTCGCTGCTCTCGAACGGTGTCAGCTCGATGCAGAAGCGCCCACCCGGCATGCCCAGGCGTTGCACCTCTTGCTCCACCGCCGTGGCCAGCTGCTTGGCCGCCTGCTGACGCAAGGCGCTGAGCTCCACGGCCTTGGCCTGATAATGCTGGGCATACGCCGCCAGCTCTTCGCCAAGGCGCTCGAGCGATTCGTCACTGGCGTTGAGCCCTTCGAGCTCTTCCATCAGGCGCTGCTGCAGGTGCGGCAGCTGAGTCGGGTGCACGCGGTGCTTGCGCGCCAGCGTATAGATAGTGTCGAGGCGCTCTTCCAGAGCCTGCAGGCGCATCGGGTCGGCGTCGAAGTTATCCAGGAAGCGGTTGAGCTCGCCGACCGCTTCTTCTACCTGGATCTGCGCGCTGGCGATCATCGTCGCCGCCTCGTCCAGCGCCTTCGGCCCGCCCGTTACCGCGCTCAGGCGGTTGAGGCTGACGGTCAGTGCATTGAGCACGTTACCCGAATCACTCTCGCTGCACTGCTCGATGACCTGGCGGCAGATGCCGAACAGCGCCTCGGCGTTGGTCAGGCTCTTGTGCTCCTGCTCGAGCTGCTCCAGCTCGTTTTCACCGAGGCCAAGGTTGTCCAGCTCTTCGAGCTGATAGCTCAGCAGTTGCTGGCGAGCGCGCTGTTCGTCACCGGAGTTGGACAGCCGCTCCAGCTCCTGGCGGGTCTGCCGCCAGCGCTGGGCGGCCAGCTGCACCTGGCGCGAGAGGTCGATGGCGCCGGCATATTCGTCGACCAGGCGCCGATGCGTGTCGGTCTTCAGCAGCGACTGGTGCTCGTGCTGGCTGTGGATGTCGATCAACAGCTCACCCAGCGCCTTGAGGTCGGCGAGCGGGCAGGGCGTGCCGTTGATGTAGCCGCGGCTGCGACCTTCGGCGGTGATCACTCGGCGCAGGATGCACGGGCCGTCCTGCTCCAGGTCGCGCTCGCTGAGCCAGACGCTGGCCTCGGGGATGTCCACCAAATCGAAGGTAGCCAGGATATCGGCCTTGTCGGCGCCGGGACGCACCACGCCGCTGTCGGCGCGGTCGCCCAGGGCCAGGCCGAGGGCGTCGAGCATGATCGATTTGCCGGCGCCGGTTTCACCGGTGATCACACTCATGCCGCGAGCGAGCTCGAGGTCCAGGTGTTCGACGATGGCGTAGTTGTGAATGGACAGGTGGACCAGCATGAGGGCAGCTCCCGAGGGGTCAGGTCTGGATATTTATACAGTGCTTTTTGCCTGCCTGACAATGCCCGTCTGGAGATTGCCCGGTGGCAATCGAAAAGCACCTTGCCCCTTGAACCTGGTTTTTCCGACCCCATATAGCCGTCAACAGAGGCGAGCATGGCTCGTACACCAGAAATTGCGGAGGAGATACCCAATGGCTGACGAACAGCTGGATGAAAACACCCCAAACACCGAAGCGGCAGGTTCTGAGGATCTCGGTACCCGCGTCCAGGTGCTCGAGGAGCAGTTGGCCGCCGCCAAGGACCAGTCCCTGCGCGTCGCCGCCGACCTGCAGAACATCCGTCGTCGCGCCGAGCAGGACGTTGAGAAGGCACACAAGTTTGCCCTCGAGAAGTTCGCCGCCGACCTGCTGCCGGTGATCGACAGCCTGGAGCGCGGCCTTGAGCTGTCCAGTGCCGAAGACGAGAGCATCAAGCCGATGCGCGAAGGCATCGAGCTGACCTTGAAAATGTTCCACGACACGCTCAAGCGCTACAACCTCGAGCCGGTCGACCCGCACGGCGAGCCGTTCAACGCCGAGCACCACCAGGCCATGGCCATGCAAGAGAGTGCCGAGGTCGAGCCCAACAGCGTGCTCAAGGTGTTCCAGAAGGGTTACATGCTCAACGGCCGCCTGCTGCGCCCCGCCATGGTGGTGGTCAGCAAGGCGCCGGCAGTGGCCCAGCCATCGATTGACGAGAAGGCTTGAAATCTTTGGGGGCGACCCCATCTAGGTGTCAAGCGCTCAAATATTTCCGCAGTTGGCTACTCCGGTAGCCGCTGCCACCTAATTCAGTTTCGGGAGAATCAACATGGGTAAAATCATCGGTATCGACCTGGGGACCACCAACTCGTGCGTCTCCATCCTCGAAAACGGTAACGTCAAGGTCATCGAGAACGCCGAAGGCGCGCGTACCACGCCGTCGATCGTCGCCTACGCCAACGATGGCGAGATCCTGGTTGGCCAGTCGGCCAAGCGCCAGGCGGTCACCAACCCGCACAACACCCTGTACGCGGTAAAGCGTCTGATCGGTCGCCGCTTCGACGAAGAAGTCGTGCAGAAAGACATTCAGATGGTCCCGTACAAGATCGTCAAGGCTGACAACAGCGACGCCTGGGTCGAAGTCAACGGCCAGAAGATGGCACCGCCACAGATCTCTGCCGAGATCCTGAAAAAGATGAAGAAGACCGCCGAAGACTACCTCGGCGAGCCTGTCACCGAAGCGGTCATCACCGTACCGGCCTACTTCAACGACAGCCAGCGTCAGGCGACCAAAGATGCCGGTCGCATCGCGGGTCTGGACGTAAAACGCATCATCAACGAACCGACCGCAGCCGCACTGGCCTACGGTATGGACAAGGCCAAGGGCGATCACACCGTGATCGTTTATGACCTGGGCGGCGGTACCTTCGACGTTTCGGTCATCGAAATCGCCGAAGTCGATGGCGAGCACCAGTTCGAAGTACTGGCCACCAACGGTGACACCTTCCTCGGTGGTGAAGACTTCGACATCCGCCTGATCGACTACCTCGTCGAAGAGTTCAAGAAAGAAAGCGGCATGAACCTCAAGGGTGACCCGCTGGCGATGCAGCGCCTGAAAGAAGCCGCTGAAAAAGCCAAGATCGAGCTGTCCTCGAGCCAGCAGACCGACGTCAACCTGCCGTACATCACTGCAGATGCGACCGGTCCGAAGCACCTGAACGTGAAGATCTCCCGCGCCAAGCTGGAGTCGCTGGTCGAAGACCTGGTTCAGCGCACCATCGAGCCTTGCCGCATCGCCCTGAAAGACGCCGGTATCGACGTTGGCGCGATCAACGACGTGATCCTGGTCGGCGGTCAGACCCGTATGCCGCTGGTTCAGAAGCTGGTGACCGACTTCTTCGGTAAAGAAGCGCGTAAAGACGTCAACCCGGACGAAGCCGTTGCCATGGGTGCTGCCATCCAGGGCGCCGTACTGGCCGGTGACGTGAAAGACGTACTGCTGCTCGACGTCAGCCCGCTGACCCTGGGTATCGAAACCATGGGCGGCGTGATGACCGCGCTGATCGAGAAGAACACCACCATTCCGACCAAGAAGTCGCAGGTGTTCTCGACTGCTGACGACAACCAGAACGCCGTGACCATTCACGTGCTGCAAGGTGAGCGCAAGCAGGCTGGCCAGAACAAATCGCTGGGCAAGTTCGACCTGGCTGACATCCCGCCAGCACCGCGCGGCGTGCCACAGATCGAAGTGACCTTCGACATCGACGCCAACGGCATCCTGCACGTCGGCGCCAAAGACAAGGCCACCGGCAAGACCCAGTCGATCGTGATCAAGGCCAACTCCGGCCTGTCCGACGAAGAAATCGAGCGCATGGTGCGTGACGCCGAGGCCAACGCCGAGGAAGACCGCAAGTTCGAAGAGCTGGCCGCTGCCCGTAACCAGGGTGACGCGCTGGTTCACTCGACCCGCAAGATGGTCGCCGACGCCGGTGACAAAGTCACCGCTGAAGAGAAGACCGCGATCGAAGCAGCTGTGGTTGCCCTGGAAGCCGCTGTCAAAGGCGACGACAAGGCCACCATCGACGCCAAGGTCGAAGAGCTGTCCAAGGTCTCTGCTCCGGTAGCCCAGAAGATGTACGCCGAGCAGTCGGCTGAACAGCCTCAGGGCGGCGCGCAGCAGGCCGAGCCGGAAGCCAAGCACGATGACGTGGTTGACGCCGAGTTCGAAGAAGTCAAAGGCGACGACAAGAAGTAATCGTTGCATGTTGTCGGCCAGCTCACCGCCGTTTGTCGGTGAGCTGGTAGGATGTCGCCGCGCGGGGGCTTGCTCCCGCGTTGGCGTATCTGGAATTCGAGAATTTTTACAGCATGTGCCTGGGGCCATTTGTGGGCTTCAGGCGGGTGCTGACGGCGCGGCGCAACTGCCGGACGCCCAACAAGGTGCAAATGACCTATGTCCAAGCGTGATTATTATGAGGTCCTGGGTGTCGAGCGCGGCGCCAGCGAAGCTGATCTCAAAAAGGCCTATCGCCGCCTGGCGATGAAGTACCACCCGGACCGCAACCCGGGCGACAAAGAGTCGGAAGACATGTTCAAGGAGGCCAACGAGGCCTACGAAGTGCTGTCTGACGCGAGCAAGCGCGCGGCGTTCGACCAGTACGGTCACGCCGGCGTCGACCCGAGCATGGGCGGCGGCGGTGCAGGCTTCGGCGGCGCCAACTTCTCCGACATCTTTGGCGATGTGTTCAGCGACTTCTTCGGCGGTGGCCGGGGTGGTGGCCGTGGCGGTGCCGCACGCGGCAGCGACCTGCGCTACACCCTCGAGCTGAATCTGGAAGAAGCCGTGCGCGGCACCACGGTCAATATCCGTGTGCCGACACTGGTCAACTGCCAGCCGTGTGACGGCAGCGGCGCCAAGAAGGGCTCGACCCCGTCGGCCTGCCCAACCTGCGGCGGCATCGGCCAGGTGCGCATGCAGCAAGGCTTCTTCTCGGTGCAGCAGACCTGCCCGCGCTGCCATGGCCAGGGCAAGATCATCACTGATCCGTGCGGCTCGTGCCACGGCGAAGGCCGTATCGAGGAATACAAGACCCTGTCGGTCAAGGTGCCGCCTGGTGTCGACACCGGCGACCGCATTCGCCTGTCGGGCGAAGGCGAGGCGGGCGCGCATGGCGGCCCGACCGGCGACCTGTACGTGGTGATCAACGTGCGTGAGCACGCGATCTTCCAGCGCGACGGCAAGCACCTGTACTGCGAAGTGCCGATCAGCTACACCGACGCCGCCCTGGGTGGCGAGCTGGAAGTGCCGACCCTCGACGGTCGGGTCAAGCTGAAGATCCCTGAAGGCACCCAGACCGGCAAGCAGTTCCGTCTGCGTGGCAAGGGTGTGGCGCCGGTGCGTGGTGGTGCGGCGGGCGACCTGCTGTGCCGCGTGGCGGTGGAAACCCCGGTCAACCTCAGCCGTCGTCAGCGTGAGCTGCTCGAAGAGCTGCGTGACTCACTGGAAGGTGACAGCTCCCATTCGCCCAAGGCCAGCGGTTGGTTCGAGGGTGTGAAGCGCTTCTTCGGCGATCTCTGAGAAGGAACAGGCTATGCGACGTATTGCGGTAATGGGCGCGGCAGGGCGCATGGGCAAGGTGCTGATCGAAGCGGTCCAGCAGCAGGCGCCCAAGGCCGGGCTGACGGCGGCGATCCATCGCCCCGACAGCACCCTGGTCGGGGCTGATGCCGGTGAGCTGGCGGGTCTGGGGCGGATCGGCGTGCCGATCTCCGATGACCTGGCGCGGGTCGCCGACGAGTTCGACGTGCTGATCGACTTCACGCACCCTTCGGTGACCCTGAAGAACCTTTCGTTCTGCCGTAAGGCGGGCAAGGCGATGATCATCGGTACCACGGGCTTCTCGGCTGAAGAGAAGGCCCTGCTGGTCGAAGCGGGCAAAGAGATCCCGATCGTCTTTGCCGCCAACTTCAGCGTAGGTGTGAACCTCTGCCTGAAGTTGCTCGACACCGCGTCGCGGGTGCTGGGTGACGAGGTCGACATCGAGATCCTCGAGGCCCATCACCGGCACAAGGTCGATGCGCCGTCGGGCACGGCCCTGCGCATGGGTGAAGTGGTGGCCCAGGCGTTGGGTCGTGACCTGGCTGAAGTGGCGGTGTACGGCCGCGAAGGCCAGACCGGCGCGCGTGATCGCAAGACCATCGGCTTCGCCACCGTGCGTGCCGGTGACGTGGTGGGTGACCACACCGTGCTGTTCGCCGCTGAAGGCGAGCGCGTCGAGATCACCCACAAGGCCTCCAGCCGCATGACCTTCGCCAAGGGCGCGGTGCGAGCCGCGCTGTGGCTGGACGGGCGCGAGCCTGGCCTGTACGACATGCAGGACGTGCTCGACCTGCGCTGATCAGCCAGATCGGTGGCGTCTGCTTCGCGGGTAAACCCGCTCCCACAGGGTTCAGTCTGAGCCCTGTGGGGCGGGCATGTCACTCCCTGAGGGCTCGGCACGATTCCTTGTGGGAGCGGGTTTACCCGCGAAGGGTTCGACTCGGAATGAGGTGGACTGTCGCAATCCTGTGTTTTAGAGACACATATGCGGTAGACCGAAAACCCTCATTCCTGTAAGCTACAGCTTTAGTGTGTCCACTAAAAGCGCGCAGAGATATTCAGCACATGAAGCGGGGTGACGTGTCCATACGTCACTCCGCTTTTTTGCAACCTGCGATCGCCCTTTCAGGCTTGATTTACGGGAGGTCTTCTTGACTAAGCCAGCCATACTCGCCCTTGCCGATGGCAGCATTTTTCGCGGTGAAGCCATCGGAGCCGACGGGCAGACCGTTGGTGAGGTGGTGTTCAACACCGCTATGACCGGCTACCAGGAAATCCTTACAGACCCTTCCTACGCCCAGCAAATCGTTACTCTGACTTACCCGCACATCGGCAACACCGGGACCAACCCGGGTGACGCCGAGTCCAACCGTGTCTGGTCCGCTGGCCTGGTCATCCGTGACCTGCCGCTGGTTGCCAGCAACTGGCGCAAGACCCAGTCGCTGTCCGACTACCTGAAAGAACACAACGTCGTGGCCATCGCCGGCATCGACACCCGTCGCCTGACCCGCATCCTGCGTGAAAAAGGCGCTCAGAACGGCTGCATCCTGGCCGGTGACGACATCACCGAAGAAGCCGCGATCGCCGCTGCTCGCGGCTTCCCGGGCCTCAAGGGCATGGACCTGGCCAAAGAAGTCTCGACCAAAGAGCGCTACGAGTGGCGCGAAAGCGTCTGGGAGCTGAAAACCGACAGCCACCCAACCCTCGAAGCCTCCGAGCTGCCGTACCACGTGGTCGCCTTCGACTACGGCGTCAAGCTGAACATCCTGCGCATGCTGGTCGCCCGCGGCTGCCGCGTGACCGTGGTGCCTGCCCAGACCCCGGCCAGCGACGTGCTCGCGCTCAACCCGGACGGCGTGTTCCTGTCCAACGGCCCAGGCGATCCTGAGCCTTGCGACTACGCTATCCAGGCGATCAAGGACGTGCTCGAGACCGAGATCCCGGTCTTCGGCATCTGCCTCGGCCACCAGCTGCTGGCCCTGGCCTCCGGCGCCAAGACCGTGAAGATGGGCCATGGCCACCACGGTGCCAACCACCCGGTCCAGGACCTGGACACCGGCGTGGTCATGATCACCAGCCAGAACCACGGTTTCGCCGTCGACGAAGCCACCCTGCCAGGCAACGTGCGCGCCATCCACAAGTCGCTGTTCGACGGTACCCTGCAGGGTCTCGAGCGCACCGACAAGAGCGCGTTCAGCTTCCAGGGTCACCCTGAAGCGAGCCCGGGCCCGACCGACGTCGCGCCACTGTTCGATCGTTTCATCGATGCCATGGCCAAGCGCCGCTGAGCATTCTGCATCAAGGCCCCGGACCAGCCCCGGCTGCGTCCGGCAGCGCCTGACCTGAGCATGTTCAAGACGGCTTGCCGTTTGACCCGCGGATTTGAGTGAGCACCCAATGCCAAAACGTACAGACATTAAAAGCATCCTGATTCTCGGCGCTGGCCCGATCGTGATCGGCCAGGCCTGCGAATTCGACTACTCCGGCGCCCAGGCCTGCAAAGCCCTGCGCGAGGAAGGTTTCCGCGTCATCCTGGTGAACTCCAACCCGGCCACCATCATGACCGACCCGGACATGGCCGACGCCACCTACATCGAGCCGATCAAGTGGCAGTCGGTGGCCAAGATCATCGAGCAGGAGCGCCCAGACGCCGTCCTGCCGACCATGGGTGGCCAGACCGCACTGAACTGCGCCCTCGACCTCGAGCGCCACGGCGTGCTGGAGAAGTTCGGCGTAGAGATGATCGGCGCCAACGCTGACACCATCGACAAGGCCGAAGACCGCTCGCGCTTCGACAAGGCGATGAAAGACATCGGCCTGGAATGCCCGCGCTCGGGTATCGCCCACAGCATGGACGAGGCCAACGCGGTGCTCGAGAAGCTCGGCTTCCCGTGCATCATCCGTCCGTCGTTCACCATGGGCGGCACCGGTGGCGGCATCGCCTACAACCGTGAAGAATTCGAAGAAATCTGCGCCCGTGGTCTGGACCTGTCGCCGACCAAAGAGCTGCTGATCGACGAATCGCTGATCGGCTGGAAGGAATACGAGATGGAGGTGGTCCGCGACAAGAAGGACAACTGCATCATCGTCTGCTCGATCGAGAACTTCGACCCGATGGGCGTGCACACCGGTGACTCGATCACCGTGGCGCCGGCACAGACCCTGACCGACAAGGAATACCAGATCATGCGCAACGCCTCGCTGGCGGTGCTGCGTGAAATCGGTGTTGAAACCGGCGGTTCCAACGTGCAGTTCGGTATCTGCCCAGACACCGGCCGTATGGTCGTGATCGAGATGAACCCGCGTGTATCGCGTTCCTCGGCACTGGCTTCCAAGGCTACCGGCTTCCCGATCGCCAAGATCGCCGCCAAGCTGGCCGTCGGTTACACCCTCGACGAACTGCAGAACGACATCACCGGCGGCCGCACCCCAGCGTCCTTCGAGCCGTCGATCGACTACGTCGTCACCAAGCTGCCGCGCTTCGCCTTCGAGAAATTCCCGAAAGCCGACGCCCGCCTGACCACCCAGATGAAGTCGGTCGGTGAAGTCATGGCCATCGGCCGGACCTTCCAGGAATCCCTGCAGAAAGCCCTGCGTGGCCTGGAAGTCGGTGTCTGCGGCCTCGACCCTAAAGTCGACCTGGCCAGCGCCGAAGCCGCCGGTATCCTCAAGCGCGAGCTGACCGTGCCGGGCGCCGAGCGTATCTGGTACGTCGCCGACGCCATGCGTTCGGGCATGACCTGTGACGAAATCTTCGCCCTGACCGGTATCGACCACTGGTTCCTGGTGCAGATGGAAGACCTGATCAAGGAAGAAGAAAAGGTCAAGACCCTGGCCCTGTCGGCCATCGACAAAGCCATGATGCTGCGCCTCAAGCGCAAAGGCTTCTCGGACCAGCGCCTGGCCGTGCTGCTCGGTATCACCGACAAGAACCTGCGCCGTCACCGCCACAAGCTGGAAGTGTTCCCGGTGTACAAGCGCGTCGACACCTGCGCCGCCGAGTTCGCCACCGACACCGCCTACCTGTACTCGACCTACGAGGAAGAGTGCGAGGCCAACCCGTCGACCCGCGACAAGATCATGATCCTGGGTGGCGGCCCTAACCGTATCGGCCAGGGCATCGAGTTCGACTACTGCTGCGTACACGCGGCACTGGCCCTGCGTGAAGACGGTTACGAGACCATCATGGTCAACTGCAACCCGGAAACCGTCTCCACCGACTACGACACCTCCGACCGCCTGTACTTCGAGCCGCTGACCCTGGAAGACGTGCTCGAAGTGGTCCGCGTCGAGAAGCCGAAAGGCGTGATCGTGCATTACGGCGGCCAGACCCCGCTGAAACTGGCCCGCGCCCTGGAAGAAGCCGGCGTACCGATCATCGGTACCAGCCCGGACTCGATCGACCGTGCCGAAGACCGTGAGCGCTTCCAGCAGATGGTCCAGCGCCTGAACCTGCTGCAGCCGCCAAACGCCACCGTGCGCAGCGAAGACGAAGCGATTCGTGCTGCCGGCGTGATCGGTTACCCGCTGGTCGTGCGTCCTTCGTACGTACTGGGCGGCCGCGCCATGGAAATCGTCTACGAACTGGACGAGCTCAAGCGCTACCTGCGTGAAGCGGTACAAGTGTCCAACGACAGCCCAGTGCTGCTCGACCACTTCCTCAACTGCGCCATCGAGATGGACGTGGATGCGGTCTGCGACGGCACCGACGTGGTGATCGGCGCGATCATGCAGCACATCGAACAGGCCGGCGTTCACTCCGGTGACTCGGCGTGCTCGCTGCCACCGTACTCGCTGCCTGCCCACGTGCAGGACGAAGTCCGCGACCAGGTCAAGAAAATGGCCCTGGAACTGGGCGTTGTCGGCCTGATGAACGTGCAGCTGGCCCTGCAGGGCGACAAGATCTACGTGATCGAAGTCAACCCGCGCGCCTCGCGTACCGTACCGTTCGTGTCCAAGTGCATCGGCACCTCGCTGGCGATGATCGCTGCCCGCGTCATGGCCGGCAAAACCCTGAAAGAGATCGGTTTCACCAAAGAAATCATCCCGAACTTCTACAGCGTCAAGGAAGCCGTCTTCCCGTTCGCCAAGTTCCCAGGGGTTGACCCGATCCTCGGCCCTGAGATGAAATCGACCGGTGAAGTCATGGGTGTCGGCGACAGCTTCGGTGAAGCCTTCGCCAAGGCCCAGATGGGCGCCAGCGAAGTGCTGCCGACCGGCGGTACCGCGTTCATCAGCGTGCGTGACGACGACAAGCCACAAGTGGCTGGCGTGGCCCGCGACCTGATCGCCCTGGGCTTCGAAGTGGTGGCCACGGTCGGCACCGCCAAGGTGATCGAGGCGGCTGGCCTGAAAGTGCGTCGCGTGAACAAGGTGACCGAAGGTCGTCCGCACGTGGTCGACATGATCAAGAACGACGAAGTGTCGCTGATCATCAACACCACCGAAGGCCGTCAGTCGATCGCTGACTCCTACTCGATTCGTCGCAATGCGCTGCAGCACAAGATCTACTGCACGACCACCATTGCGGCCGGTGAAGCCATCTGTGAAGCGCTGAAATTCGGGCCTGAAAAGACCGTTCGTCGCTTGCAGGATCTGCATGCAGGACTCAAAGCATGAGCATTACCAAATACCCGATGACCGTCCAGGGCGCTCGCGCCCTGGAAGAAGAGCACCTGTTCCTGTCCAAGACCGAGCGCCCGCGCTTGAGTCAGGCCATTGGTGAGGCCCGTGAGCTGGGCGACCTCAAGGAAAACGCCGAATACCATGCCGCCCGCGAAGAGCAGGGCATGGTCGAAGCGCGCATCCGCGACATCGAAGGTCGTCTGCAGAACTCGGTCGTGATCGACGTGACCAGCATTGCCCATACCGGCAAGGTCATTTTCGGCACGACGGTAGAGCTGGCCAACACCGAGACCGACGAGCGGGTTAAATACCAGATCGTTGGCGAGGACGAAGCCAACATCAAGCTCGGCAAGCTGTCGGCCGGTGCGCCGATTGCGCGTGCCATCATCGGCAAGGAAGAAGGCGACATCGTCGTCATCAAGACGCCAAGCGGCACGGTCGAGTACGAGATTGTCGAAGTCCAGCACATCTGACCGGCGCTTGCGGGCGCCATCCCTCGAGGGGATCCTCTGGCAGCTGGCCCAGGTATTCTGGGTCGGCGGCTTGTGGGTGTTTCACGTGGGGTTGGTGCCGGCGCTCAAAGTCAGTGGCCTGGCGCCCTTGCTGGTCCAGGACGTGGCTGCGCAGATCGACCGCTGGTTGATAGGCGTGGCTTTGCTCGGTCTGCTGACCCAGCTGGCGGTATTGGCGAGGGTGGATGGCCTGGCGGCCTGGTGGCAGCAGTTTCGCGGCCAGATGCTGCTGCTCGGCTTTGCCGCCTGCGTCAGCTACTACACGCTACGCTACGGGATATCCGTGGGCGAACGCTGGCAGATGTTCTGCTTTCTGGTGCTGGGGTTTTCCGGCATCGTGCTGGTTGCCCAGCCGGTCCCGGTCAGGGCGCGTCATACGCGCCGCTGACTGGAGCCACCGTTACTTGAAGCGGTGGATGTTCGACAGTTGCTTGTTCGGTTGCGGGTTCTTGCGGTAGATCAGGGCTTTCTTGCCGATGGTCTGCACCAGTTCGGCGCGGCCAGCCTTGCACAGGCCGGCGATAGCGGCTTTACGTTCTTCGCGATCTTCGGAGCGAATTTCGACCTTGATCAGTTCATGGTCGGCCAACGCCCGTTCCAGTTCGGCGATGACGCCTTCGTTCAGGCCGTTGCCGGCAACGATCAGGACCGGCTTGAGGTCGTGACCAATAGACTTGTACTGCTTCTTCTGCTCGTTATTGAGCGGCATAATCTGACCCTTTTCGTCTGATTCTGTAAAATTGGTAGCCATTTTACCCGAGGGCCCGTGGCTGCGCCCAGTCAATCACGACGCTATTCATCGAGGTGTACCGTGGTACAGCGTTCCAAGAGCAGCCATAACTGGCTGAGAGAGCATTTCAACGACCCTTTCGTCAAACAGGCGCAGAAGGATGGCTATCGCTCGCGAGCCAGCTACAAGCTGCTTGAGATCCAGGAAAAGGACAAGTTGATCCGTCCTGGCATGAGCGTGATCGACCTGGGCGCCGCGCCAGGGGGCTGGTCGCAGGTGACCAGTCGTCTGATTGGTGGCCAGGGCCGGCTGATCGCCTCCGACATCCTCGAAATGGACTCGATCCCTGACGTCACCTTCATTCAGGGTGACTTTACCGAAGATGCCGTGCTGCAGAGCATTCTCGAGGCCGTGGGCAATTCGCACGTGGACCTTGTGATTTCCGATATGGCCCCCAATATGAGTGGTACGCCTGAAGTGGACATGCCGCGCGCCATGTTCCTCTGCGAGTTGGCGCTGGACCTTTCGACCCGAGTGCTGCGTCCGGGTGGCGATTTCCTGATCAAGATCTTCCAGGGTGAAGGTTTCGATGTGTTTCTGAAGGACGTGCGCAGCAAGTTCGACAAGGTACAGATGCGCAAGCCGTCCTCCTCCCGGGATCGCTCCCGCGAGCAGTACATGCTGGCGAGAGGCTTCAAGGGGGCGTGAGATGGCGGCTTGAGCAGTGGACGATAGTTAATTCCAATCGGCCACTGCGTCAGGATCGTCCGAACTTCGTGTAGTCTCTGTTTCACAAAGGGTTACAGACGGTGCCTGCGGTTGCGTGGGTAATGTAGTAAGTTAGGGCGATGAATATCATGCGAGGCACGGCTGCGTCGTTGCGCCGACCTCAGAGGGTAGCTAATTGAACGACATGGCAAAGAATCTGATCCTGTGGTTGATCATTGCCGCCGTCCTTGTGACGGTGATGAACAACTTCTCCAGCCCGAACGAGCCGCAGACCCTCAACTACTCTGACTTCATTCAGCAGGTCAAGGACGGTAAGGTCGAGCGCGTCACGGTCGACGGTGCCGTCATTACCGGCAAGCGCACCGATGGCGACAACTTCAAGACCGTGCGTCCGGCCATCGCCGACAACGGCCTGATCGGCGACCTGGTCAACAACAACGTTGTTGTCGAAGGTAAACAGCCCGAGCAGCAAAGCATCTGGACCCAGCTCCTGGTGGCCAGCTTCCCGATCCTGGTGATCATCGCGGTGTTCATGTTCTTCATGCGCCAGATGCAGGGTGGGGCAGGCGGTAAAGGCGGGCCGATGAGTTTCGGCAAGAGCAAGGCGCGCCTGCTCTCCGAAGACCAGGTCAAGACCACCCTGGCTGACGTCGCCGGTTGCGACGAGGCCAAGGAAGAAGTCGGCGAGCTGGTCGAGTTCCTGCGTGATCCGGGCAAGTTCCAGCGCCTGGGCGGCCGTATCCCGCGTGGCGTGCTGATGGTGGGCCCGCCGGGGACCGGTAAGACCCTGCTGGCCAAGGCCATCGCCGGCGAAGCCAAGGTGCCGTTCTTCACCATTTCCGGTTCGGACTTCGTCGAGATGTTCGTCGGTGTCGGTGCAAGCCGCGTCCGTGACATGTTCGAGCAAGCCAAGAAGCACGCACCGTGCATCATCTTCATCGACGAGATCGACGCCGTCGGCCGCCACCGTGGCGCCGGCATGGGCGGTGGTCACGACGAGCGTGAGCAGACCCTCAACCAGTTGCTGGTCGAGATGGACGGCTTCGAAGTCAACGACGGCATCATCGTCATCGCCGCGACCAACCGTCCGGACGTGCTCGACCCGGCGCTGCTGCGTCCAGGTCGTTTCGACCGCCAGGTGGTGGTAGGCCTGCCGGACATCCGTGGCCGTGAGCAGATCCTCAAGGTGCACATGCGCAAGGCGCCGATTGGCGACAACGTCAATCCGGCGGTCATCGCCCGTGGTACCCCTGGCTTCTCCGGTGCCGACCTGGCCAACCTGGTCAACGAAGCGGCGCTGTTCGCCGCGCGTTCGAGCAAGCGTGTGGTCGAGATGAAGGAATTCGAGCTGGCCAAGGACAAGATCATGATGGGCGCCGAGCGCAAATCGATGGTCATGTCCGAGAAAGAGAAGCGCAACACGGCGTTCCACGAGGCGGGTCACGCCATCGTCGGTCGCGTGGTGCCTGAGCATGATCCGGTCTACAAGGTCTCGATCATTCCGCGTGGCCGTGCCCTGGGCGTGACCATGTTCCTCCCCGAAGAAGACCGCTACAGCCTGTCCAAGCGCGCGCTGATCAGCCAGATCTGCTCGCTGTACGGCGGCCGTATCGCCGAAGAAATGACCCTGGGCTTCGATGGCGTCACCACCGGTGCCTCCAACGACATCATGCGTGCCAGCCAGATCGCCCGGAACATGGTCACCAAGTGGGGCCTGTCCGAGAAGCTCGGCCCGCTGATGTACGCCGAAGAAGAGGGTGAAGTGTTCCTCGGTCGCAGCGCCGGCTCGCAGCACACCAGCGTTTCCGGCGAGACCGCCAAGCTCATCGACTCCGAAGTGCGCAGCATCATCGACCAGTGCTATGCCACCGCCAAGCAGATTCTCACCGAGAACCGCGACAAGCTTGACGCCATGGCCGATGCCCTGATGAAGTACGAAACCATCGATGCCGATCAGATCGACGACATCATGGCCGGTCGTACGCCGCGCGAGCCTCGCGACTGGGACAACAACGATGCCGGTACCT
The DNA here is from genome assembly GCF_900536025.1 of Pseudomonas reidholzensis. Lineage (GTDB taxonomy): Bacteria > Pseudomonadota > Gammaproteobacteria > Pseudomonadales > Pseudomonadaceae > Aquipseudomonas > Aquipseudomonas reidholzensis. The sequence continues at coordinate 51,620 of NZ_UNOZ01000003.1, read as the reverse complement.
CTGGCACGGCGTCCCAGGGTGATCGTCCGGAGTCGCCGATCGGCGGTCCAGCGGCTCAACACTAAGGGTTATCATGACCTCACAGCTGTACCCGACCCGGTTGCCTTGCGGCAACCGGGTTCTTGATTTGTCGCGTACCCATGTGATGGGTATTCTCAATATCACCCCTGATTCGTTCTCCGACGGTGGCCGTTTCAGCCAGCGCGACGAGGCCCTGCGCCATGCAGAGGCCATGGTCGCTGCCGGCGCCACCTTAATCGACATCGGCGGCGAGTCCACTCGCCCCGGCGCGCGCGCGGTGTCCGTCACCGAAGAGCTCGAGCGCGTGGCACCGATGGTCGAGGCGATCAACAGCCGCCTCGACGTGGTGATCTCGGTCGACACCTCGACCCCTGCGGTCATCCGCGAATCCGCCCGCCTGGGTGCTGGCCTGATCAACGACGTGCGCGCCCTGGAGCGCGACGGTGCGCTGGATGCCGCTGCGGCGACCGGCCTGCCGGTGTGCCTGATGCACATGCGCGGTGACCCGGACAACATGCAGGACAACCCGCATTACGACGATGTGACCGTCGACGTGACGCGCTACCTTGAAGCGCGTATGGCCGCTTGTGCCGCAGCTGGCATCGGCGCCGAGCGCATCATCCTCGACCCGGGTTTCGGCTTCGCCAAGACCCTCGAGCACAACCTCAGCCTGTTCAAGCACATGGAAGCGCTGTACCGCCTGGGGCGCCCGCTCCTGGTGGGCGTTTCGCGCAAGAGCATGGTTGGCCTGACCTTGAACCGTCCGGTCGATCAGCGGCTGTTTGGCAGCTTGGCCCTGGCCGCCCTGGCCGTGACCAAGCACGCGAGCATCCTGCGTGTGCATGATGTGGCCGAGACCGTCGATGTGGTGCGCATGATCGCCGCCGTGCAGAACGCCGAATAAGAACACTGGAGTTCCTATGAGCAGAAAATACTTTGGTACCGATGGTATCCGTGGCCGCGTTGGCGTCTCTCCGATCACCCCGGACTTCATGCTGAAACTCGGCTGGGCGGCGGGCATGGCCTTCCGCAAGCAGGGTGCCTGCCGCGTACTGGTCGGCAAGGACACGCGCATTTCCGGCTACATGTTCGAATCCGCGCTGGAGGCCGGGTTGTCTGCGGCCGGCGCCGACGTGATGCTGCTCGGGCCGATGCCGACCCCGGCCATCGCCTACCTGACCCGCACCTTCCACGCCGAGGCGGGCATCGTCATCAGTGCCTCGCACAACCCGCACGACGACAACGGCATCAAGTTCTTCTCGGGCCAGGGCACCAAGCTGCCGGACGAAGTCGAGCTGATGATCGAAGAGTTGCTCGATCAGCCGATGACCGTGGTCGAGTCGAGCAAGCTCGGCAAGGTGTCGCGGATCAACGACGCCGCCGGTCGCTACATCGAATTCTGCAAGAGCAGCGTGCCGAGCAGCACCAGCTTCGAAGGCCTCAAGCTGGTCATCGACTGCGCCCACGGTGCCACCTACAAAGTCGCGCCGAGCGTGTTCCGCGAGCTGGGCGCCGACGTCACGGTGCTGAACGCCGAGCCGAACGGCCTGAACATCAACCTCAACTGCGGTTCGACCCACATCGAGTCGTTGCAGGCCGCCGTGCTGGTCGGCCACGCCGACCTGGGCATCGCCTTTGACGGTGACGGCGATCGGGTGTTGATGGTCGATCACACCGGCGCGATCGTCGACGGCGACGAACTGCTGTTCATCATCGCCAGAGACCTCCAGGAGCGCGGCAAGCTGCAGGGTGGGGTGGTAGGTACCCTGATGAGCAACCTCGGCCTGGAACTGGCCCTCAAGGAGCTTGAGATCCCCTTCGTGCGGGCCAAGGTCGGTGACCGTTACGTGATGGCCGAGCTGATCGAGCGCGACTGGCTGATCGGCGGCGAAAACTCCGGGCACGTGGTGTGCTGCAACCACACCAGCACCGGCGATGCGATCATTGCCGCGCTGCAGGTGCTGATGGCCCTCAAGCGCCGCGGCGAGAACCTCGCACAGTCGCGCCAGGTCTTGCGCAAATGCCCGCAGGTGCTGATCAACGTGCGCTATGCCGCAGGCTCCGAAGACCCGCTGGAGAACCCGCGGGTGAAAGAGGCCAGCGCCAAGGTGACCGAAGCCATGGCCGGTCGTGGGCGCGTGCTGCTGCGCAAATCCGGCACCGAGCCGCTGGTGCGGGTGATGGTCGAAGGTGACGATGAAAACCAGGTTCGCGGCCATGCCGAAGCCCTGGCCAAACTGGTTACTGAAGTTTGTGCGTAAAGGCCCTTGCCAGCGCAGATCCTGTTGGGTAAGATCTGCGCCCACTTTGACCGACGAGGTAAAGCATGCGTCGCCCCATGGTAGCTGGTAACTGGAAGATGCACGGTACCCGCGCCAGCGTCGCTGAGCTGACCCAGGGCTTGAGTCAATTGAGCCTGTCGAGCGGTATCGAAGTTGCGGTATTTCCGCCTGCCTTGTTCATCAATACTGTAATTGATGGCCTGGCCAAGACGAAAATTGTCGTAGGCGCACAGAATTCTGCTGTACAGTCCGAACAGGGCGCACTGACCGGCGAAGTTGCACCGAGTCAGTTGGCTGAAGTCGGTTGCAAGTTGGTGCTGATAGGGCACTCGGAGCGTCGCCAGGTTATCGGCGAAAGCGATGAAGTGCTCAATCGCAAGTTTGCAGCGGCCCAGGCCGCCGGTTTGAAGCCAGTGCTCTGCGTAGGGGAAACCCTCGAAGAGCGCGAAGCAGGCAAGACGCTTGAAGTTGTCGGGCGTCAACTAAGCAGTATCATCGACGCGTTCGGTGTTAGTGCTTTCGCCAATGCAGTAATTGCCTATGAGCCTGTATGGGCCATTGGTACAGGTCTTACGGCCTCGCCCCAACAAGCTCAGGATGTGCATGCTGCCATCCGCCAGCAGTTGGCGGCGCAGGACGCTGAAGTTGCCGAAGGTGTGCAGCTTCTCTACGGCGGCAGCGTGAAGGCGGCCAATGCGGCCGAACTGTTCGGCATGCCGGATATCGATGGGGGGCTCATTGGTGGAGCGTCCCTGAACGCAGACGAATTCGGTGCAATTTGTCGCGCCGCAGGAAACTGAACAAATGATGGAAACAGTCGTAGTTGTTTTTCATCTGTTGGCTGCACTGGCGCTGGTAGCGCTGGTATTGCTGCAACAGGGTAAAGGTGCGGAAGCAGGTGCATCGTTCGGCGCAGGGGCCTCAAACACTGTGTTCGGCAGCCAAGGTTCTGCAACCTTCCTAAGTAAATTCACTGCTATACTTGCTGCTACTTTCTTTCTGACCGCACTTGGGTTAGGATACTTCGCAAAGGAGCAGGCCCACCAGCTGACTCAAGCCGGTTTGCCAGATCCCGCAGTACTTGAAGTGAAAGAGCAGAAGCCGGCAGTTAATGATGATGTACCGGTGCTCCAGGAACAAAAGAGCAACACCGCCCCAACAGGTGATGTTCCTCCTTCGACCGAAGAGCAGAAGTAACGGGTTTCAAATGTAGTATTGCCGAGGTGGTGGAATTGGTAGACACGCAACCTTGAGGTGGTTGTGCCCATAGGGTGTAGGGGTTCGAGTCCCCTTCTCGGTACCAATTGAAGCAAGAGAGCCCGCTTTAGCGGGCTTTCTTGTAGGTGGAGGTCGGATTTGACCCCGTACGGGGTTCGGTCTTATACTTTCGCCCCAGCTTTGTCGCGGGGTGGAGCAGCTTGGTAGCTCGTCGGGCTCATAACCCGAAGGTCGTTGGTTCAAATCCAGCCCCCGCAACCAGCTTCAGCGGAGCCCCTTTTCAGGGGCTTTTTGCTAGCCGAACAGTTTTTGGCGTCGTTGTCCAACGGCGCTTTCAGGGATGGGCGCTTCGCCCATTTTTTATTTGCACAGCATGCACGAGGGGGTTCAGGTGTCGAGCAAGCTAGAACAGTTGCAGGCCTTGTTGGCCCCGGTTGTCGAGGGTCTGGGCTATCAATGCTGGGGGATCGAGTTTATCTCCCAGGGCAAGCATTCGGTCTTGCGTATCTACATCGACAAGGAAGACGGCGTACTGGTGGACGACTGTGCAAAGGTCAGTCATCAGTGCAGCAGTGTTCTCGATGTGGAAGATCCGATCAGCGCTGAATATACCCTTGAGGTGTCCTCGCCTGGCATGGATCGCCCGCTGTTCACGCTTGAACAGTTTGCCTTGCATGCCGGCGAACAAGTGAAGATCAAGCTGCGTTCACCCTTCGAGGGGCGTCGCAACTTCCAGGGCCTTCTCCGCGGCGTGGAGGATCAGGACGTGATCGTCCAGGTTGACGATCAAGAGTTTCTGTTGCCGATCGACTCGATCGACAAGGCCAATATTATTCCCAGTTTTGACTGAGACGTGCCGGACCCGACGGACTATCCGGGCCCAATGGCTTGCGCAAGGCGAGGCGTACGATGAGCAAAGAAGTACTGCTGGTTGTTGAATCGGTATCCAACGAAAAGGGTGTACCACCCGACGTCATTTTCGAGGCGTTGGAAGTGGCGCTGGCCACTGCAACCAAAAAACGTTTTGAGGACGAAGTCGACCTGCGTGTGGAAATCAACCGCCACACCGGTAGCTACGAGACCTTCCGTCGCTGGACCGTGGTCGATGAAGCCGATCTTGATGATCCGGCGATCGAGACCTGGCTGGAAAAGATCCACGTAACCCACCCTGAAGCCAAGGTCGGTGACGTGATCGAGGAGAAGATCGAGTCTATCGAATTCGGTCGTATCGCCGCTCAGACCGCCAAGCAGGTCATCGTCCAGAAAGTCCGTGAAGCCGAGCGCGCCCAAGTGGTCGACGCCTACCGCGAACGCGTTGGCGAGATCATCTCCGGTACCGTTAAAAAGGTGACCCGCGACAACGTCATCGTCGACCTGGGCAACAACGCCGAGGCGTTGCTGGCACGCGAAGACATCATCCCACGCGAAACCTTCCGCGTCGGCGTGCGCTTGCGCGCGCTGTTGAAGGAAATCCGCACCGAGAACCGCGGTCCGCAGCTGATCCTGTCGCGTACTGCGCCACAGATGCTGATCGAACTGTTCCGCATCGAAGTGCCGGAAATCGCCGAAGGCCTCATCGAGGTCATGGCCGCTTCCCGTGATCCGGGCTCGCGCGCCAAGATCGCCGTACGCTCCAAGGACAAGCGCATCGACCCGCAAGGTGCCTGTATCGGCATGCGCGGTTCGCGTGTGCAGGCGGTGTCCGGCGAGTTGGGCGGTGAGCGTGTGGATATCGTCCTGTGGGACGAGAACCCCGCGCAGTTCGTAATCAACGCCATGTCGCCGGCTGAAGTCGCGGCGATCATCGTTGACGAGGATGCCCACGCCATGGATATCGCCGTGGCCGAGGACAACCTGGCCCAGGCCATCGGTCGTGGTGGTCAGAACGTTCGCCTGGCAAGCCAGCTCAGCGGCTGGACCCTGAACGTGATGACCGAGAAGGACATCCAGGCCAAACAGCAAGCCGAGACCGGCGACATCCTGCGCAACTTCATCGACGAGCTGGAAGTCGACGAAGAGCTGGCACAGGTGCTGGTCGACGAAGGCTTCACCAGCCTGGAAGAAATTGCCTACGTACCGTTGGAAGAAATGCTCAACATCGATGGCTTCGACGAGGATATCGTCAACGAGCTGCGTGCTCGTGCCAAGGACCGCCTGTTGACCAAAGCCATCGCTACCGAGGAAAAACTGGCAGACGCCCATCCGGCCGAAGACCTGCTCTCTCTTGAGGGTATGGACAAGGACCTGGCGGCCGAACTGGCGGTGCGCGGCGTGGTTACCCGCGAAGACCTGGCCGAGCAGTCGATTGACGACCTGCTCGACATCGACGGCATCGACCAAGAGCGTGCCGGCAAGTTGATCATGGCCGCCCGAGCCCACTGGTTCGAGTAATTAGGCGCGGCCTGAGGAGAGAAGTGCATGACGCAAGTCACGGTGAAAGAATTGGCCCAAGAGGTCGCTGCACCGGTTGAGCGCCTGCTGCAGCAGATGCGTGAGGCAGGTCTGCCGCACACCGACGCCGGTCAGGTAGTGACCGACAGTGAGAAGCAGGCATTGCTGACTCATTTGAAGAGCAGCCACAAGGCTAAAGTGGAAGAGCCGCGCAAGATCACCTTGCAGCGCAAAACCACCAGCACCCTGCGTGTCGCCGGTAGCAAGAGCATCAGCGTAGAAGTACGCAAGAAGAAGGTTTTCGTTCAGCGCAGCCCGGAAGAGATCCAGGCTGAGCAGAACCGCGAGCTGGAAGAGCGTCGCGCCGCTGAAAACGCCGCACGTGAAAAAGCCAACATTGATTCGCGTCAGCGTATTGCTGACCGCGATGCCCCGCAGGCTGCTGTTGCCAGCAAGCCCGAGCCAGTACCTGCCGCGGCCTCCGCAGCAGCACCGGCCCCGGCAGCTGCTGCCCAGGCACCTGTGAGCGAAGAAGCGGCGGTCCGCGCAGCAGAGCGCAAGAAAGAAGAAGCACGTCGCACCGAAAACCGTACCCGCGATGAAGATCGTCGTGGCGGTCGTACCGAAGCGCCGCGCGTCTCCATCAAGGTCAAGGTCAAAGAGAAAGAAAAGGCCCCGACCCCGCGTGCCGCTCCACGTACCACCGAAGAAGAAAGCGACAGCTTCCGTCGCGGTGGCCGTGGCAAGGGCAAGCTGAAGAAGCGCAACGCGCATGGCTTCCAGAGCCCAACCGGCCCGGTTATCCGTGCCGTGAGCATCGGCGAGACCATCACGGTTTCCGAGCTGGCCAACCAGATGTCCGTCAAGGGCGCTGAAGTGGTCAAGTTCATGTTCAAGATGGGTACTCCGGTCACCATCAACCAGGTGCTCGACCAGGAAACCGCTCAACTGGTAGCCGAAGAGCTGGGCCACAAGGTCACCCTGGTCAGCGACACTGCTCTGGAAGACTCCCTGGCCGAATCGCTGAAGTTCGAAGGTGAAGCCAGCTCGCGTGCTCCGGTCGTGACCGTCATGGGCCACGTCGACCACGGTAAGACCTCGCTGCTCGACTACATCCGTCGTGCCAAGGTTGCCGCTGGCGAAGCCGGTGGTATCACCCAGCACATCGGTGCCTACCACGTCGAAACCGATCGTGGCATGGTCACCTTCCTCGACACCCCAGGTCACGCTGCGTTTACCCAGATGCGTGCCCGTGGTGCCAAGGCGACCGACATCGTCATCCTGGTGGTGGCGGCGGACGACGGCGTGATGCCGCAGACCCGCGAAGCCGTTCAGCATGCCAAGGCAGCTGGCGTCCCGCTGGTGGTTGCAGTGAACAAGATCGACAAGCCGGGTGCTGACCTCGATCGTATCCGCAACGAGCTGTCCGTCGAAGGCGTGACCTCCGAGGAATGGGGTGGTGACACGCCGTTCGTCAAGGTTTCGGCGAAGATGGGTACCGGTGTCGACGAACTGCTCGAAGCCGTGCTGCTGCAGGCCGAGGTTCTCGAACTGACCGCTACGCCGACGGCCCCAGGCCGTGGTGTGGTGGTTGAATCGCGCCTCGACAAGGGCCGTGGCCCGGTTGCCACCATCCTGGTTCAGGACGGTACGCTGCGTCAGGGCGACATGGTCCTGTGCGGCTCCAACTATGGCCGCGTTCGCGCCATGCTCGACGAGAACGGCAAGCCTGTGAAGGAAGCTGGCCCGTCGATCCCGGTCGAGATCCTCGGTCTGGATGGCACGCCGGAAGCCGGTGACGAGCTGTCGGTTGTGGCTGACGAGAAGAAAGCCCGCGAAGTTGCCCTGTTCCGTCAAGGCAAGTACCGCGAGGTCAAGCTGGCCCGTGCTCACGCCGGCAAGCTGGAAAACATCTTCGAGAACATGGGCCAGGCCGAGAAGAAGACCCTCAACATCGTCCTCAAGACCGATGTTCGTGGTTCGCTCGAGGCGCTCAACGGTTCGCTCGGCGGTCTGGGCAACGACGAAGTGCAGGTCCGTGTGATTGGTGGTGGCGTCGGTGGTATCACCGAGAGCGATGCCAACCTGGCCCTGGCGTCCAACGCGGTGCTGTTCGGCTTCAACGTGCGTGCCGATGCCGGTGCACGGAAGATCGTCGAGCAGGAAGGTCTGGATATGCGTTACTACAACGTGATCTACGACATCATCGAAGACGTCAAGAAAGCCCTGACCGGCATGCTCGGCAGCGATGTTCGCGAGAACATCCTGGGCGTCGCCGAAGTGCGTGACGTGTTCCGTTCGCCGAAGTTCGGCGCCATCGCTGGCTGTATGGTCATCGAAGGTACCGTTCACCGCAACCGTCCGATCCGCGTACTGCGCGACGACGTTGTGATCTTCGAAGGCGAGCTGGAATCGCTGCGTCGCTTCAAGGACGACGCGGCCGAAGTTCGCTCGGGCATGGAGTGCGGTATTGGCGTCAAGAGCTACAACGACGTCAAGGTCGGCGACAAGATCGAAGTCTTCGAGAAAGTCCAGGTGGCTCGTACCCTGTAAGGGTCGGGCTGGCAGATGCCCCGCCCCAGGGCGGTTGGCAACGCCTCTGCAGGTAGCGCCCGGTCAGGCTTCACGCCTGGCCGGGCGTTTGCCGCTTTAAGCTACAGGTAGCAAATCAATGGCAAAAGAATATAGCCGTACCCAACGCATTGGCGATCAGATGCAGCGTGAGCTGGCCGAGCTGATCCGCCGTGAAGTCAAAGATCCGCGCGTCGGCCTGGTGACCATCACCGCCGTCGACGTCAGCCGCGACGTGGGCCATGCCAAGGTGTTCATCACCGTCATGGGCCAGGAAGACGCGCCTGATGCGGTCAAGCAGTCGGTCAAGGCGTTGAACAACGCCGCGAGCTTCCTGCGTCTGCACCTGGGCCGCTCGATGCAGCTGCGCAGCGTGCCGCAACTGCATTTCCATTACGATGAAAGCGTCAGCCGCGGTGTTCACCTGTCGGCCCTGATCGAGCGTGCGGTCGCTGAAGACCGTCAGCATCAGGATTCCGACGAGCCGGACACCAAGGAGTAACGGGTGGCCCAGGTCAAACGAATCCGCCGCAACGTCAGCGGCATCATCCTGCTCGACAAGCCGTTGGGGTTCACCTCCAACGCTGCCTTGCAGAAGGTCCGCTGGCTGCTCAATGCCGAAAAGGCAGGCCACACCGGTAGCCTCGACCCACTGGCCAGCGGCGTGCTGCCGCTGTGCTTCGGCGAAGCCACCAAGTTTTCGCAGTACCTGCTCGATTCCGACAAGGGATACGAAACGGTCATGCAACTGGGGCAGACTACGACCACCGCGGATGCCGAAGGCGAAGTCCTGCAGACCCGCGACGTGACCGTTGGTCGCGCCGACATCGAAGCGGCCCTGCCGGGTTTTCGTGGCCCGATCAGCCAGATACCGCCGATGTACTCGGCCCTCAAGCGTGACGGCCAGCCGCTGTACAAGCTGGCACGTGCAGGAGAGGTAGTGGAGCGCGAGGCGCGTTCTGTTACTATTCACCGTCTGGAACTGCTCGAGTGCGAAGGCACCCGTGCACGCCTGACGGTCGGTTGCAGCAAGGGCACCTATATCCGCACCCTGGTGGAGGATATCGGTGAGGTGTTGGGCTGTGGCGCCTACGTCGCCGAGCTGCGCCGGACCCAGGCCGGGCCCTTCGAGCTGGCACAGACCGTGACCCTCGAAGAGCTCGAGCAGGCTCACGCTGACGGTGGCAACGAAGCGCTAGACCGCTTCCTCATGCCGTCCGACAGCGGGCTGCTGGACTGGCCGCTGGTGCAGTTGTCCGAGCACAGCGCGTTCTACTGGCTGCATGGCCAGGCCGTGCGTGCGCCGGAAGGCCCGCAGTTCGGCATGGTCCGGGTACAAGATCACACCGGTCGCTTCATCGGTATCGGTGAAGTGAGCGAAGACGGGCGCATTGCGCCGCGTCGCTTGATTCGGTCGGAATGACCGATACCACCTGTGACGGCGTGTGCCGGCACAGGTGGACACGAGGATGGCTGTCAGTAGGCACGGTCACACCTCTTTTATTAATACAGGGTTTCGTCCCTGGCCTATTGGACCCCGCTCGCGGGATCCGTTTAACTGGAGATGCCTCATGGCCCTCAGCGTTGAAGAAAAAGCTCAAATCGTTACCGACTACCAGCAAGCCGTTGGCGACACCGGTAGCCCAGAAGTTCAGGTTGCTCTGCTGACCGCGAACATCAACAAGCTGCAAGGCCACTTCAAGGCCAACGGTAAAGACCACCACTCGCGTCGTGGCCTGATCCGTATGGTTAACCAGCGTCGTAAGCTGCTGGACTACCTGAAGGGTAAAGACACCACTCGTTACAGCGCCCTGATCGGTCGTCTGGGCCTGCGTCGCTAATAGCGGCCTGGTCAGTGGTGAGCATGGCGTGTCGCCTGCTTGGGCAGTGCTGCTTGGCAGCACTGGCCTCGGACACGCCACGCGAATCTTCGAGGTTGGCAGCCTGGTTTCGTTGAGCGGATTATCCGCCCTGCGGCCAGGCTCCCAGCCTCGATTTGTATCTGGACGGTCAATGGGGCCGATTCCCCGTTCTGCCCAAGAATTCGCAAGAAACCAGTTCCCCCAGAGCCATTGAAAAGGTAGGAAACCGTGAACCCGGTAATCAAGAAATTCCAGTTCGGTCAATCGACCGTAACCCTCGAAACGGGCCGCATTGCCCGTCAGGCGACCGGCGCAGTTCTGGTCACCGTAGACAATGACGTCACCGTGCTGGTGACCGTGGTGGGCGCCAAGCACGCCGACCCAAGCAAGGGCTTCTTCCCGCTGTCCGTGCACTACCAGGAAAAGACCTACGCCGCAGGCAAGATCCCTGGCGGTTTCTTCAAGCGTGAAGGCCGTCCTTCCGAGAAAGAGACCCTGACCTCGCGCCTGATCGACCGTCCGATCCGTCCGCTGTTCCCAGAAGGTTTCATGAACGAAGTGCAGGTTGTCTGCACCGTCGTTTCGACCAGCAAGAAGACCGATCCGGACATCGCTGCGATGATCGGTACCTCGGCTGCGCTGGCCATCTCCGGCATCCCGTTCGAAGGCCCGATCGGCGCCGCGCGCGTGGCGTTCCATGAAAGCACCGGCTACCTGCTGAACCCGACCTACGAGCAACTGGCTGCCTCGAGCCTGGACATGGTCGTTGCCGGTACTTCCGACGCCGTATTGATGGTTGAATCGGAAGCCAAAGAGCTGACCGAAGACCAGATGCTGGGCGCCGTACTGTTCGCCCACGACGAATTCCAGTCGGTCATCAAGGCCGTCAAAGAGCTGGCTGCCGAAGCTGCCAAGCCGACCTGGGACTGGAAAGCTGCCGTTGCCAACACCGAACTGTTCAACGCCATCCGCGCCGAATTCGGCGAGGGCGTTTCGCAGGGCTACACCATCACCGTCAAGGCCGACCGCTACGCGCGTCTGGGCGAGCTGCGTGATCAGGCGATCGCCAAGTTCTCCGGCGCTGAAGGCCAGGCTTCGGCTTCCGAAGTCAAAGAAATCTTCGGTGACATCGAGTACCGCACCGTTCGCGAAAACATCGTCAACGGCAAGCCGCGTATCGACGGTCGCGACACCAAGACCGTGCGTCCGCTGAACATCGAAGTCGGTGTACTGCCGAAGACCCACGGTTCGGCGCTGTTCACCCGCGGCGAAACCCAGGCCCTGGTCGTTGCGACCCTGGGTACTGCACGTGACGCGCAGCTGCTGGACACCCTCGAAGGCGAGAAGAAAGACCCGTTCATGCTGCACTACAACTTCCCGCCGTTCTCGGTAGGCGAGTGTGGTCGCATGGGTGGCGCTGGCCGTCGCGAAATCGGTCACGGCCGTCTGGCCCGTCGTTCGGTCCAGGCCATGCTGCCAGCCGCTGACGTGTTCCCGTACACCATCCGTGTCGTCTCGGAAATCACCGAATCGAACGGTTCGAGCTCGATGGCTTCGGTCTGTGGCGCTTCGCTGGCCCTGATGGACGCTGGTGTGCCGATGAAAGCACCGGTTGCCGGTATCGCCATGGGCCTGGTCAAGGAAGGCGAGAAGTTCGCCATCCTCACCGACATCCTCGGTGACGAAGACCACCTGGGCGACATGGACTTCAAGGTAGCCGGTACCGCCAAAGGCGTTACTGCGCTGCAGATGGACATCAAGATCAACGGCATCACCGAAGAGATCATGGAAATCGCCCTGGGCCAAGCCCTGGAAGCGCGCCTGAACATCCTCGGCCAGATGAACCAGATCATTGGCCAGTCGCGTACCGAGCTGTCGGCCAACGCACCGACCATGATCGCGATGAAGATCGACACCGACAAGATCCGTGACGTCATCGGTAAAGGTGGCGCGACCATCCGTGGTATCTGTGAAGAGACCAAGGCTTCGATCGACATCGAAGACGACGGCTCGATCAAGATCTTCGGCGAAACCAAGGAAGCGGCCGAGGCAGCTCGCCAGCGCGTCCTGGGCATCACTGCCGAGGCCGAGATCGGCAAGATCTACGTCGGCAAGGTCGAGCGTATCGTCGACTTCGGCGCGTTCGTCAACATCCTGCCTGGCAAGGATGGCCTGGTGCACATCTCGATGCTCAGCAATGAGCGCGTAGAGAAAGTCACCGACATCCTCAAGGAAGGTGAAGAGGTCGAAGTACTGGTACTGGACGTGGACAACCGCGGCCGTATCAAGCTGTCGATCAAAGACGTTGCGGCGGCCAAGGCCTCCGGCGTCTAAGCACTGCACTGCAGTGGCTTGAAAAAGGGACCCTTCGGGGTCCTTTTTTTTCGCCTGGGCAAAACCCTTGGGGTGCTTGCATCTTGCATGCAGGAATTTGCCCCGGCTTGCAAAATGCACGACAGGCGGGTTTTGTCTTTATAGCTAAGCTGCTGATTTATATGGGGTTTATGGGTTTGAAAAAGCTGGCACAGGCCGTGCACCAGTATTTGTATCTGACGCCAACAGACCTGGCGCAGACCTTTCGAACAACAGGAGTGTCTCGTATGAAGAAGTTCGCCATTGCTGCCGCTGCTGCAACCGCTCTGACCCTGACCATGGCTAACGCGGCATTTGCCCAGCAGCCAACCCAGGCGCCTATGATGCTGGCGGCTGGTGAAGTCACCAAGGCCAAGGAAGAGACCAAAGACACTTGGATCACCACCAAGGTCAAAGCTGACCTGCTGACTGAGAAAGGCATCCCAGGCAGCGACATCAAAGTAGAAACCAACAAAGGCGTTGTTTCGCTGTCGTCGGAAGTCGCTATCACCGATGCTCAGAAAACCACCGCTGTTGCGATCGCCAAAAAGATCAAAGGCGTGCAAGCCGTCTCGGCTGATGGCCTGAAAGCCGAATAAGCAAGGATTGTCCCGACGGCCATAAGGACTTGGCCACCAACAATGAAAAAGCCCCGGCATCTGCCGGGGCTTTTTTGTGTGTCGCAGAGTAGGGGGCTGCTTTGCAGCCCATCGCGGGCAAGCCCGCTCCTGCAAGTACCACGCTAACCCTGTAGGAGCGGGCTTGCCCGCGATGGGGCGCGCCGCTTCACTCCGCATCCAGGTGCATCGGGGTAATCACCCGGCCATCCTGCTCGGCCTGGCCGAGGGTGGTATCAATGAAGTACACCCGGTCATCCTCGAGCTTGCCCTTGTCCACCAGGTAATCCTTGATGTTACCGGCCCGCGCCTGCCCAAGCTGACGCAGCAGCGGCGCGCTCTCTGCCCACGACTTGATCACCCCTTCACGCAGCTTGGCCGTGCGCTCGTCACGGCTCAGCTGCTCCCACTCACCCGGCGGCTGCTGCTTGAGGCGGGTGCGGTAGATACCCTCGAGCATCGCCGGCTTGTCGCTGTCATCGACCACCAGCATCGACGCATTGGCCGGCACCTTGTCACCCCGGCGCTGCAGAATCTTGTACCAGATCGCCTGGTATTCACGTTCCAGGCGCTGCTCGGCGATCAACGGGCCGTCGCTGGTCTGGGCGCTGGTCCCTTCGATCTCCAGGCGCAGCTCAGGCCGGCTCTTGAGTGCCGCTGCAAGCTTGTCCAGGGCCGACTGCGCGTCGCCACTGAGGTCGCTGGAACCCGCAGCGAAAGCCACCGTGCCGAGGTCCTCCGAGCCCCCTCCGGTGACCAGCCCACCAATGAACTTGAACGGCGCCTGCGCCGCGCGCAGCACCAGGTTGCGCAAGGTCTGCCAGACGATCGGCATGACGCTGAACTGCGGGTTGTTGAGGTCGCCGCTGACCGGCAACTCGATCGAGATGCGCCCCTCGGTGTCTTTCAGCAAGGCCACCGCCAGGCGCAGCGGCAGGTCCACGGCGTCCGGGCTGTCGACCTTCTCACCCAGTTGCAGCTGCTCGACCACCAGTTTGTTCTCGGCCTTGAGCTGGCCGTTGGTGATCAGGTAATGCACGTCGAGGTTGAGCCGACCCTTGCGGATGCGGAACCCGGCGAACTTGCCGGAGTAGGGCGTCAGGGTGGTCAGCTCGACGCGCTTGAAGCTGGTCGCGATGTCCAGGCTGGCCATCGGGTTGAACGGGTTGAGCGCGCCCTTGATGGTGACCGGCGCATAGCGGTCGACCTTACCCTTGATGTCGACCTTGGCCGGCGCGGGCTTGCGGTTGTCGATGGTGCCGATCTGGCCGTTGAGCTGCTGCACAGCGGTGGCGAAGTTGGGCGTCAGGGTCAGGTCGGCGAAGTTGGCCGAGCCATCGTTGATGTCGATCTGGCCGATGTGAATGCCCAGCGGCTTGTCGTTGCTGGCCGCTGCGGGCTTGGCCTGCTTGGCGCTGGCGGTGCCGGCCGGCTGCGGGATCAGCAGGTCGTCGACGTTGGTGCTGCGGTCTTCGTTGATGATGAAGCGCGCGTACGGCTGCAGCAGGTTGACCTTGTCGATGGTCAGCGCATCGCCGTGCACGTACGACAGGCCGCTGAGGTCCAGCTGCTGCCATTTGACGAAGTCGCGGTCCTTGATCGTGTCGAGCGTGTGCAACTGGCTGACCCTGGCCGTGCCGCCGACACTGAAGGCCAGCGGCGCGGTGTTCTTCAGGTCGACCTTGAGGTCGCTGGAGAGCATGCCGCTGCGCAGCTCCAGGCGGATGAACGGGCTGATGTAGGCCTGGGCCACACGCAGGTCGATATCGTTGGTGCTGACCGCCAGCTTGGCAGTGACTGGCGCCAGGTTGACCTCGCCGGAGGCCTGCAACTTGCCTTGCTTGCCGATGCCGGTATCGAGCTTGAGGGTAAACGGCGATTTGTTGAGGCTGTCGAAGCCCTGCAGGTCAAGGTTCAGCGGGCCGACATCGAGTGCCACCGGCTCTTTCTGGCTGCGGTCGGCCAGGTGGATCATGTAGTTGCGCGCCTGCACATCCTTGAGCAACACCTGCCAAGGCTTGCTCGGTTCGGCGGCGGCTTTTTCTTCAGTGCTCGGTTCGGCGGCCGCCGGCTCGGCTTTCTCTTTGGGCGTGGCCTTGGCCGGCTGGCTGGCCAACAATTTTTGCCAGTCGAGCTGGCCATCGCTCTCGAGCGCTGCCCAGGTCTCGAGCTTTTCGCTGCGGATCTTGCCCACGGTCACCAATTGCTTGGCCAGGTCGATGGACGTTTCGCTGACCTCGAGGCTGGCCAGGCGGGCCAGCGGGCGACCGTCAGGTGCCTTGATCGCGAAGGGAGCGATGCGCACCGAAGTATTGTCGAGCAGCAGCTCGGTCTGTTTCGACAGGTTGAGCTTGTAGTGGGTGTCGAGGCTGATCACGCCGTCTTCGAGGACCAGCGGCACGGCGTCACGCACATACGGCCACCAGGCCTTCATCTTGCCGTCGGTGATCTTCAGGGTGCCTTCGGAGCTGATCGGGGCCAGGCCAAGGGTGCCTTTCCAGTCGATCCGCCCGCCCGCTGGGCCGTTGGCGACCAGGGTCATGTCGGCGTTGTCGTCGGGCAAGGTGCTGAGGTTCTTCAGCTCCAGGTTCATCGAGTCGTAGAGAAACTCGATCGGCTCGCTCGGGCGCAGGTCCTCGAAGTGCAGGTAGCCCTCGCTGAGCTTGATGCTGGCGATGCGCAGCGGGAACGGCTCGCTCGCCGGCGCCTCGGGCTTGGGCTCGCTGGCCGGCAGTTTGAACAGCTGGGTCAGGTTGAGGCTACCGTCCTTGGCGAACAGTACCTCGCTGCGCGGCTTGTCCAGCTCGACCGCGTCCAGGTGCAGGGCGCGGGTCCACAGGCTGTCGAGCGACAGGTTGGCGTACAGCCGCTCGAAGCCGACCTGCTCCTTGCCGGGCTCGCCGATCTGCAGGCCCCAGAGGGTCAGCTCGAGGCTGAACGGGTTGAATTCGATGCGCTGCAGCTGCGCCGGCACGCGGGCGTAGTTGGCCAATTGCTGGTTGGCGATGCGCAAGCCGAGACCAGGAACAATCAGGAAGCCGAGCAGGCTGTACAGGGCCACGAGGGCCAGCGATGCGCCGAGGGCGCGAGTCAATCCTTTGGGCATGTGCAGCGTCGTCTGTCCGAGCGGGAGTGCTTGGAGTATGGCACGTTAAATCGGTTCCGCAGAGCCGACCAAACAGCCCTATTCAATGCCCATTCGGCGCCGTGCACGGTGTGCCGAGCCGTCGCGCATCGCCCAGCGCAGGAGCGGAGCGGTGCGTTCGATGCCCAGGCGGATCATCCGTTGGCGCAGGCGCCCCTGGTGCAGGCCGAGCAGGTCCCGGCCCCAGGCGGGCAGCAGCTCGATGCCGGCGTGCAGCATCAGCTTGCCGACCGGCTCGGCGAGGCGGCTGGGCGCCGGTGCCTCGAGCAGGATGGCGACCACTTCGAGGCTGCGCGCATCGCACTGCAGCTGCGGGCGCATGGCCTGCAGGTAGTCTTCGATCTGTTGGCAGGAGCGTGGCACGTTGCGTGCGCCGAGGCGTTCGGCGATCAGCGCGATCTCGTTGTAGTAGGCGTCCTGGTCGGCGCGCGACAGCTGCGGGTTGCGGTAGCGCAGGTGAGCGGCGAGAAAGCTGCTGACCTCGGCCACATGTACCCAGGTCAGCAGGTCCGGGTCGCTGGCGGCATACGGGCGGCCGTCGGCGGCGGTGCCGACCACCTGCAGGTGAATGGTGCGCACCTTGTCGATCAGCCATTCGGCGTCGCGGGTCGAGCCAAAGGTGGTGCCGGAGATGAACTGGCTGGTGCGGCGCAGGCGGCCGAGCAGGTCCTGGCGAAAGTTCGAGTGGTCCCACACCCCGGCCAGGGCCAGCGGGTGCAGCACTTGCAGCATCAAGGCGCTGATGCCGCCGACCAGCATGCTGGGGAAGTCGCCATGCACTTGCCAGCTGATGCTCTGCGGGCCGAACAGGCCAGGGTCGCCCTTGGGCGATTCCAGGTCGAGCTGGCCGAGGGCCAGGCCGGTAAGGCTCATGACCTGGGTTTCGATACGGCGGCGTAAGGCTTCCATGGCGACCTGCAATGCGCGACAGCCCGCCATGGGCCGCCATCGGTTAGGTGTTGAGGCGTTTGTCGATCAGGCCCTCGACCACGCTTGGGTCGGCCAGGGTCGAGGTATCACCCAGGCTGTCCAGCTCGTTGCAGGCGATCTTGCGCAGTATACGCCGCATGATCTTGCCCGAGCGGGTCTTGGGCAGCGCCGGGGCCCACTGGATCATCTCCGGCTTGGCAAAACTGCCGATCTCCTTGCTGACCAGCGCCAGGAGTTCGGCCTTGAGCGCGTCGTCCGGGGTCACACCGTTCATGGGGGTGACAAAGGCATAGATGCCCTGGCCCTTGAGGTCGTGCGGGTAACCGACCACGGCGGCCTCGGCAATACTGTCGTGCAACACCAGTGCGCTTTCCACTTCGGCGGTGCCTATGCGGTGGCCGGACACGTTGATCACGTCGTCGACGCGGCCAGTGATCCAGTAGTCGCCATCGGCGTCGCGGCGGGCGCCGTCACCGGTGAAGTAGTAACCGGCGAAGGGCTTGAAGTAGGTGTCGACCATGCGCTGGTGATCGCCATACACGCTACGGATCTGCCCGGGCCAACTGGCCTTGATCGCCAGCAGGCCGGCGCCTGGGCCTTCGATGACCTTGCCCTTGTCATCCAGCAGCACCGGCTGCACGCCGAACATCGGCTGGGTCGCGCAGCCGGGTTTGAGCTGGGCGTTGCCCGGCAGCGGGCTGAGCATGATGCCGCCGGTCTCGGTCTGCCACCAGGTGTCGACGATCGGGCAGCGCTGTTGCCCGACCTCGTCGAAATACCATTCCCAGGCTTCCGGGTTGATCGGCTCGCCGACGCTGCCGAGCAGGCGCAGGCTCTGCCGCGAAGTGCCTTGCAGCGGCCCCGAGCCTTCGCGCATCAGCGCGCGCAGGGCGGTGGGAGCGGTATAGAAGATGTTCACCTGGTGCTTGTCGACGACCTGCCAGAAGCGCGAGCTGTCCGGGTAGTTGGGCACGCCCTCGAACATCAGCGAGACCGCGCCATTGGCCAGCGGCCCGTAGACGATATAGCTGTGGCCGGTGACCCAGCCGACATCGGCGGTGCACCAGAACACCTCGCCCTCACGGTAGTCGAACACCACCTTGAAGGTCATCGCGGCCTGCAGCAGGTAACCGCCGCTGGTGTGCAGCACGCCCTTGGGTTTGCCGGTGCTGCCGGAGGTGTAGAGGATGAACAGCGGGTCTTCGGCGTCCATCGGCTCGGGTGCGCAGTCGTCGCCGGCGAGTTCGGTGGCGGTGTGGTACCAGAGATCACGCGCATTGTCCCAGGCCACTTCGCCGCCGGTGCGGCGTACCACGAATACGCTGCTGACGTTCGGGCAACTGGCCAGGGCCTTGTCGACGTTGGACTTGAGCGGGATGCGCTTGCCACCGCGCACGCCTTCGTCAGCGGTGATCACCGTGCGGCAGTCGGCATCCTGGATGCGGTCGCGCAGGGCATCGGGCGAGAAGCCGCCGAACACCACCGAGTGGACCGCGCCGAGGCGCGCGCAGGCGAGCATGGCGTAAGCGGCTTCGGGGATCATCGGCATATAGATGCACACCCGATCACCTTTCTTCACCCCGCGGGCCTTGAGCGCGTTGGCCAGGCGGCAGACCTGGCGGTGCAGCTCGCGGTAACTGATGGCCTTGCTGTCTTGCGGGTCGTCGCCTTCCCAGAGCAGGGCGGTCTGCTCGCCGCGGCTGGCCAGGTGGCGGTCGATGCAGTTGTAGCTGACGTTGAGCTTGGCGCCGTCGAACCAGCGCGCTTCGCCGGTGTCCAGGTCGCTGTGCTGCACGCGGCTCCAGGGCTTGATCCAGTCCAGGCGCTTGGCTTGCTCGGCCCAGAAACTGTCCGGGTCTTCGACGGACTGGCGGTACAGGCGTTTGTAGTCGTCTGCGCTGAGTTGCGCGGCCTGGCTGACGGCCAGGGCGGTGGGGTATTTGCTGAGATCGAACATGGCGGGTTGTCCTGCTCTTGTCGTGGCAATCATTCGATGGACAGTGTAGTCATCGACCGTGTTCCACGATTGAGGCAGGTGTGAAGCAATCGCGGGGCAAGCCCGCTCCCACGAGTGTGGGAGCGGGCTTGCCCCGCGATGGGTACTGCAGTGGGCTAGGGATCAGCCGCGGTGACGGCCACGGAAGTAGTTGATCAGGCCCTGGGTCGAGCCATCTTCAGCCGACTCTTCCTGCGCGCCGACCAGGCGCTGGTAGACGCCCTTGCCGAGCTCCTTGCCAAGCTCCACGCCCCACTGGTCGAAGGCATTGATGCCCCAGATCACGCTCTGCACGAACACCTTGTGCTCATACATCGCCACCAGCGCGCCAAGGCGGCGCGGGCTGATCCGTTCGACCACCAGGGTGTTGCTCGGGCGGTTACCCGGGATCACCTTGTGCGGCGCCAGCTTGGCGATATCCGCCTCGTTCAGGCCTTTGCCGCGCAGCTCGCTTTCAGCCTCGTCGCGGGTCTTGCCGAGCATCAGTGCCTGGCTCTGCGACAGGCAGTTGGCGTACAGCCACTGGTGGTGGTCGGCCACCGGGTTGAAGCTGACCACTGGCACGATGAAGTCGGCCGGGATCAACTGGGTGCCCTGGTGCAGCAACTGGTGGTAGGCATGCTGGCCGTTACAGCCCACGCCACCCCAGATCACCGGGCCGGTGTCGGTGTGCACCGGGCTGCCGTCCTGCAGCACGCTCTTGCCGTTGGACTCCATGTCCAGCTGCTGCAAGTGCTTGGTGATGTTACGCAGGTAGTGGTCGTACGGCAGGATGGCGTGAGCGCGCGCACCCCAGAAGTTGCCGTACCAGACGCCGAGCAGGGCCAGCAGCACCGGCATGTTCTTGTCGAACGGTGCGGTCTGGAAGTGCTGGTCCATGGTGTAGGCGCCCGACAGCAGCTCCTTGAAGTTGGCGGTGCCGATGGCCAGGGCGATCGGCAGGCCGATCGCCGACCACAGCGAGTAGCGCCCGCCGACCCAGTCCCACATCGGGAAGATGTTCTCTTCGCGGATACCAAACGCGACCGCGGCGGCCTTGTTGCTCGAGACCGCGATGAAGTGGCGGTACAGCTCGGCCTCGGAGCCGCCCTGGGCGAGGTACCAGGTGCGCGCGGCCATGGCGTTCTTCAGCGTCTCGAGGGTGTTGAACGACTTCGACGAGACGATGAACAGGGTGGTTTCGGCGGCGAGCTTGGCCGACAGCTCATGGAACTCGCTGCCGTCGATGTTCGCCAGGTAGTGGCAGCGCACGCCGCGCTGGGCGTACGGCAGCAGCGCTTCGGAGACCAGTTCGGGGCCGAGGAACGAGCCGCCGATGCCGATGTTGACCACGTCGGTGATCGGTTTTTCGCTGTAGCCGCGCCACAGGCCGTCGTGGATGCGGCCGACCAGTTCGGTGATCTGGTTGAGCACCTTGTGCACGTCGACCATCACGTTGACGCCGTTGACGCTGAGCTTGTCGCCGATCGGCCGGCGCAGCGCGGTGTGCAGCACCGGGCGGCCTTCGGAGGCGTTGATGATCTCGCCGCTGAACATCGACTTGATGGCCTGGCTCAGGTCGACTTCGGTGGCCAGGTTGACCAGCAGCTCGCGGGTCTGCTCGTTGATCAGGTTCTTCGAGTAATCGAGGAACAGGCCGCAACTGCTCAGGGAAAACTGATCGAAACGCTGCGGATCAGCGGCGAAAGCTTCGCGCATGCTGAAGCCCTGCATGGCGTCGCGGTGTTGCTGAAGCGCCTGCCAGGCGGGCAGCGCCGTCACATCATGGGGGGTACGGTAATACGCCATTGCGGATGGTTTCCTCGATGCATGATCGTGCCTTGGACAACGGGCAGCGGCTGCCGGTTGCAGGGTCGGGGTCATTATAGGCATTGCTTGCGTGGGGGGAATGGGGGAGGGCAGGGAGAATTTTCGCGGGCGCAGTATGCGCGGTGGCGAGGCAGGCCCGCTCCCCCAAGGTCAGCGCTAAGCCCTGTAGGAGCGGCGGTGCGGCGATCCGACTTGCCCGCGAAACGTACGGCGCCTGGCTTGAATCAGGCGCTGGCGTCGTCCAGGTGCAGATACAGGTTATCGATCAGCCGGGTGTTACCCAGGTACGCAGCGGCAATCACCACCACGTCGCGGTCGTCGATCATCGCCGGGCGCAAGGTCAGTGCATGACGCACTTCCAGGTAATCCGGGCGGAAACCGGCCGCCAGCAGCTGCGCCTGGGCGGCCACGATCAATGCCGCAAAGTCGCGCTGGCCGTGGCGAATGCTGTCGGCCATCTGGCTCAGCTCACGGTACAAGGCCGGGGCCACGGCGCGCTGCTCGGGGCTCAGGTAACCATTGCGCGACGACAGCGCGAGGCCGTCGTCGGCGCGCACGGTCGGCTCGCCGATGATCTGGATCGGCATGTTCAGGTCGCGCACCATGGCGCGGATCACCGCCAACTGCTGGTAGTCCTTTTCGCCAAACACGGCGAGGTCGGGCTGGACCATGTTGAACAGCTTGCTGACCACGGTCGCCACGCCTTCGAAGTGCCCCGGACGGCTGGCGCCGCACAGCCCTTCGGACAGTTGTGGCACGCTGACGCGGGTCTGCACGGTGGTGCCGTCGGGGTACATTTCGTCCACGGTCGGCGCGAACAGCAGGTGGCAGCCGGCTTGCAGCAGGCGCTCCTGGTCGGCGGCGAGGGTGCGCGGGTAGGTATCGAGGTCTTCGCCCGCGCCGAACTGCAGCGGGTTGACGAAGATGCTCGCGACCACGAAGTCGGCGCGCTGGGCGGCCTTGGTCACCAGCGCGGCGTGGCCGCTGTGCAGGTTGCCCATGGTCGGCACGAAGGCGATCCGCTTGCCCTCACCGCGGGCGCGGGCCACGGCGGCACGCAGTTCGCGGACGCTCTTGACTGTATTCATGCGCTGAATCCGTGTTCGCTGGCAGGGAAGCTGACGTCCTTGACCGCCGTCACGTAGGCGACCAGGGCACTGTGGATGTCGGCCTGGCCGGCCATGAAGTTCTTCACGAACTTCGGCACGCGGCCGCTCAGCGACAAGCCGAGCATGTCGTGCAGCACCAGGACCTGGCCGTCGGTGGCGCTGCCGGCGCCGATACCGATGACCGGGATGCTCACGGCCTGGGAGATCTCGGCGGCGAGTTCGCTGGGTACGCACTCGAGCAGCAGCATGGCCGCGCCGGCTTGCTCCAGGGCGATGGCGTCGGCACGCATCTGCCGCGCCTGGGCTTCCTGGCGACCCTGGACCTTGTAGCCGCCCAGGACGTTGACGGTCTGCGGGGTCAGGCCCATGTGCGCACACACCGGCACGCCACGTTCGGCCAGCAGGCGAATGGTCTCGGCCAGCCAAGCGGCGCCTTCCAGCTTGATCATGTGGGCGCCGGCCTGCATCAGCGTGGCGCAGTTGGCGAAGGCTTGCTCGGGGGTGGCATGGGCCATGAACGGCAGGTCGGCGAGGATCAGCGCGCCGTCGTTGCCGCGCTTGACGCAGGCGGTGTGGTAGGCCATTTCGGCGGTGGTCACCGGCAGGGTGCTGTCATGCCCCTGCAGGACCATGCCCAGCGAGTCGCCCACCAGCAACACGTCCACGCCCGCCTGGCTGGCAGCCTTGGCAAAGGTCGCGTCGTAGCAGGTCAGCATGGCGATTTTCTCACCCTTGGCCTTGAGGCCGTGGAGGGTGGTCAGGGTTACTTCAGGCATGTAGGAAATCCTCGTTCAGGCGCTGTGAAAAACGACTGCGAACAACGCATGCATTCATCTTCCGGAGCGGCACATCATCGTGTGTGATGTTCGGGGCACAGGTCCGTCCGGGCCTAAATAGGTGATAGGTGGCGAAGGGGTGCCACGGGACGCCTATAGTCGTGAGCGAGGGGGGCGAAGTCAATGACCCTGTTACCGCATTGTTACGCTGAGTGTGTTACTGGCGTTACCGCCCTCTGCAACGCCCGAATTACAGGCGTTCGAGGCCGACAAACGGGCAGTCTTCAAGCAGCGCTGCCAAGCGCCGGCCATCGGCCAGGGCGAAGTCCGCCGGCACCAGTTCGGCCAGGGGATAGAGTACGAAGGGGCGGGCCTGCATATGGTAGTGCGGGACCTTGAGGCGGGGGATGTCGATGACCTGTTCACCGAACAGCAGCACGTCGAGGTCCAGCGTGCGCGGCCCCCAGCGTTCCTGGCGGACACGGCCCTGGCCGTTTTCGATGGCTTGCAGGGCGTCGAGCAGTTGCAGTGGTGTCAGCGAAGTGTCCAGCGCCGCCACCGCATTGGTGTAGCGCGGCTGGCCGGGCAGCAGCGAGTCGCTGGCATAGAAGCCCGAGACCCCCGCCAGGCGCGTGCCCTCGGCCTGGTCCAAGGCCTCGAGGGCGCAGCGCAGCTGCTCGGCGGGGTCGGCCAGGTTGCTGCCCAGGCCGATGTAGGCGCGGGTCGGCATGCTTAGTCGAAGGCCTCGTCACCGCTGCGCTTGCGCTTGCTGCCACTGCGTTTGCGCTTGCGTGGGGCAGCGCCGGCACCGTCGTCACGGCTCCCGAGCTCGCGGATCATCTCGCGCCGCTCGCTGTCGTTGGCATCCTGGTAGTCGGTCCACCATTGGCCGAGCTCGTCGGTTTCCTCGCCCGCGCTTTCGCGCAGCAGCAGGAAGTCGTAGCCGGCGCGGAAGCGCGGGTTGTCGAGGAGCATGTCGGCGCGTTTGCCACTGCGGCGCGGCAGGCGCTCCTGCATGTCCCAGATCTCGCGGATCGGCAGGGTGAAGCGCTTGGGGATAGCGATGCGCTGGCACTGCTCGGCGATCAGGTCGTGAGCGGCCTGGTTCATCGCCGGGATCGGCGGCACACCTTGGCTCTGCAAGTACAGCGCGCGGCCCGGCAGGGCTGGCCAGAGCATGGCGGCAAACAGGAACGCCGGGGTTACAGGCTTGCCCTGCTTGACCCGCAGGTCGGTGTTCGCCAGCGCCTGGCTGATCAGCGTATGGGTGTAGCTCGGGCGCTCTTCCAGGGCATGGCTGCTGCCCGGGAACAGCGGCTCGAACAACTGCAGGTCGACCAGCATCTCGAAGGTGATCGCCGCGTGGCCCGAGAGGAACAGCTTCAGGCATTCCTCGAACAGCCGGGCCGGCGGGATGTCGCGCAGCATCGGCGCCAGCTCGCGGATCGGCTGCACGGTGTGCTTCTCGATGCCGAAGTTCAGCTTGGCGGCGAAACGCACGGCCCGCAGCATGCGCACCGGGTCTTCCTGGTAGCGATGGGTAGGGTCGCCGATCAGGCGCAACAGGCGGTTGCGGATGTCGTGGATGCCGTTGGCGTAATCGAGAATGCGCTCGCTGACGGGATCGTAGTACAGGGCGTTGATGGTGAAGTCGCGGCGTTGCGCGTCTTCTTCCAAGGTGCCGTAGACGTTGTCACGCAGGATGCGCCCACTGGCGTTGTGCGACGAACGGTGGCTATCACCTTCGTCTTCATCCGAGTGATGCGCGCGGAACGTCGCGACTTCGATGATCTCGCGGCCAAAATGCACGTGCACCAGCTTGAAGCGGCGGCCAATGATCCGCGCATTGCGGAACTCGGCACGCACCTGCTCGGGCGTGGCGCTGGTGGCGACGTCGAAATCCTTCGGGGTGATACCCAGGAGGAGGTCGCGCACACAGCCACCGACCAGATAGGCCTGGTATCCGGCAGCCTGCAGGCGATCGACGATGCCTACCGCGTGGCGGCTGAACTGGCTGCGCTGCAGCGAGTGCTGGCTCTTGTTGATCACTTCAGGCGTGGTGCGCCTGTGGTGTTGACCACTAACGGGAGGACGGAACGACTGGAACAGCTTCTTCAGCATGGGATGCACTGTTTGAAGGAATGTTCGGCCATGGGTAAGCGAATGGCCGCATGATGGGCGGGGATTCTAGCATTTACTTGGGGAATGGTGTAGGCGGTATGCCAAGGGGTGCTTCAGGCGGGGAATGCTGGGGCGTGAGAAACGACAAGGGGAGCCTAAGCTCCCCAAGAAGTGTCGTTGCGTGCTCTTATTGTTTTTCTGCTGGGCTTCTTGTTTTTGTTGAGTGCCCTGCCCACAAAGCTCGAAACTTGTGGACGACCCCCAAACCGGGGGTAAAGAGCAAACGGATTGCTTTGGCCGCTGAGGTAATGCTGATCTGTCGATCCAACCAGTTTAGGCGCTGCTTTAGTGCAGTTTTTGTTGTTCTCTGCCTGGTTGTGGGGCAAGCCCCAAACACAACTCCTCTCCAAAAGAATCAGTTAGCTGCGCCTCCGCCGTCTTGTTTTTATTGTGCGTGAGCCGTTTCGTCTTGTTCTTATTCTGAGTTGCAGTGCTTGTTATTGTTCTTGTACCAAACATATAGCAGGTGCCGTGCCAACTTTTGCAAACCTAACAAAATCAAGGGTTTGCGGGTTTTTGGCAGGGTGGGCGAGGGGGCAAATGCAGACATTTCGTTACCGTACGCCTCGGCGGCTGTTACGGCGGGAGGGCATGGGTAACAGATTTTTGCGGGATCTGATGTGTTACCCCTGAAATGCAGTGGGGCCGCAAAGCGGCCCCAGGGATGTCGGATCAGTTGTCGCTGGTGGCGTTGCTCTTGCGCCGGGGGATGCCCAGGCGCTGGCGGCGCTCCCACAGGCACTTGCGGCTGACGCCCAGCTTGCGTGCCAGCTCGGTCTCGGTCATGTGGTCCTGGTGCTCGAGGACGAAGTGCTGGAAGTAGTCCTCCAGTGACAGGTCCTCGGTGGGCTCGTGGCTGGCGCTGTTGGCGGTCCCGCTGCTGAGCACCGGCAGATTGCCCAGCAGGTCATCGTCGTCGAGGTCGCTCAACTCGATGTCGATGCCCAGCAGCTCGGCGGAAATCTCCGGGCTCTCGCTGAGGATCACCGCACGCTCGACGGCGTTTTCCAGCTCGCGGACGTTACCCGGCCAGCTGTAATGACGGATGGCCTGTTCAGCCTCGCTGGAGAAGCGCAGGTCGTCACGGCCGATGCGTGCGCTCTGGCGTGCGAGGAACGCGGTGGCGATCTCGTTGACGTCGGGGCCGCGCTCGCGCAGCGCCGGCAGCTTGAGGGCGATGACGTGCAGGCGGTAGTAAAGGTCTTCACGGAACTGGCCAACCTTGGCCAGGTTCTTCAGGTCGCGGTGGGTCGCGGCGATCAAGCGCACATCGACCTTTTGCGACTGCACCGAGCCGACCCGGCGGATCTCGCCTTCCTGCAGCACGCGCAGCAGGCGGGCCTGGGCTTCGAGCGGCAGTTCACCGATCTCGTCGAGGAACAGCGTGCCACCGTCGGCGGCTTCGACCAGGCCGGCACGCCCGGCGCTGGCGCCGGTAAACGCGCCTTTCTCGTGGCCAAACAGCTCGGACTCGATGAGGGTCTCCGGGATCGCCGCGCAGTTGACCGAGATCATCGGCGCCTTGGCCCGTCGCGAGAGGTTGTGCAGGGCACGAGCGACCAGCTCTTTGCCGGTGCCCGACTCGCCCTGGATCAACACGTTGGAGTCGGTTGGCGCGACCTTGCGGATCTTGCTGTACATGTCCTGCATCGGTGGGCACGAGCCGATGATGCCGATCTCGCCATTGGCGGCGTTGCTGCTGCCCTTGTCGGCAGCGGCGGCCTTGCCGTTGGCCCGCGGTTCAGCGCCGGCACTGACGCTGGCCGGGGCGTTCTGCCGGTCGCGCAGGATGCGCGCCACCGCTTGCAGCATCTCGTCGTGGTCGAAGGGCTTGGCGATATAGTCCACCGCGCCCATCTTCATCGAGTCGACCGCCGAACGCAGGCTGGCGTAGCTGGTCATGATCAGCACCGGCGTGCCCTGGCCGAGCTTGATCAGCTCGGTGCCCGGCGCGCCAGGCAGGCGCAGGTCACTGACGATCAGGTCGAAGGTGGCAATGCTGAAGCGTTCCTGGGCTTCCTGCACCGAGCCGGCTTCGCTGACCTGGTACTGGTTCCGCTCGAGCAGGCGACGCAGGGCCGAACGGATGATGGTTTCGTCTTCGACGATCAGAATATGCGGCATTGA
The DNA here is from genome assembly GCF_900536025.1 of Pseudomonas reidholzensis. Classification (GTDB taxonomy): domain Bacteria; phylum Pseudomonadota; class Gammaproteobacteria; order Pseudomonadales; family Pseudomonadaceae; genus Aquipseudomonas; species Aquipseudomonas reidholzensis. The sequence goes on along the minus strand of NZ_UNOZ01000003.1, from coordinate 24,233 downwards.
TTCAATTCTCTCGACGGTCTCGAATTTCAGGGGACGTCGCTACGACATGCCGGGGCAGGGTCACGCGGATCCGTGTGCCACGCTGCCGTTCGATATCGGCGGGGCTGTCGATGGTGATTTGCCCATAATGCTCTTCCACGATGGAATAGACCAGTGCGAGCCCCAGTCCGGTTCCCTCGCCCGGGTCCTTGGTGGTGAAGAACGGTTCGAACAGGCGGTCCATGATGTTTTTCGGGATGCCACTGCCTTCATCCTCGACCACCAGGTCGACGGTGTGCTCGCTGACTTCGCTGCGCACGCGCACCGCGCTGCCGGCCGGCGAGGCATCGCGGGCGTTGGACAGCAGGTTGATGAGCACCTGCGCCAGGCGTTGCGGATCGCCCTCGGCCCAGTGGTCCGGGTCGCACAGGTTGAAGAACTGCACTTCGAAATTGCGCCGGTTGAGGGCCAGCAGGCCGATGGCATCCTGCGCCACTTCGGCCAGGCACACCGGCTCTTCGTTGTTCTGGTGGCTGCCGCCGGCATGGGCGAAGCTCATCAGTGACTGGACGATGCGCGAGACCCGTTTGGTCTGCTCGAGGATCTGGCTCGACAGCTCGGTGATTTCGCCATCGCCCTCGCGCTCTTCGCGCAGGTTCTGCGCCAGGCAGGCGATGCCGGTGATCGGGTTGCCGATCTCGTGGGCCACGCCGGCGGCCAGGCGGCCGATGCTGGCCAGGCGCTCGGAGTGCACCAGCTTGTCTTCCAGGGCCTGGGTTTCGGTGAGGTCTTCGACCAGCAGTACCAGGCCGCTGTTACCGGGCGCCAGCGGCTCGTCGATGGCCGCCTTGTGCAGGTTGAGCCAGCGCGGTTGGCCGTCGAGGGCCAGGCGCTGCTTGTGCAAGTGTTCGTCGGGCAGGTTGATGAAGCCCAGCAACAGCTCGCGCCAGGGCTCGCCGATGGTCACCAGGCGCGAGCCGACCACGTGCTTGGCGGCGATCCCGGTGAGCTCCTCCATGGCCTTGTTCCACATCAGGATCTCCTGGTCCTTGGCCAGCGAGCAGACGCCCATGGGCAGCTCCTGCAGGGTCTGGCGGTGGTAGCGACGCAGGGCATCGAGCTCGGCGGCCAGGCCGGTGAGGCGCGAGTGGTAGTCTTCCAGGCGGCTCTCGATGAAGTGGATATCTTCGGTGACGTAGTTCTCGTTACCGGATTTGTACGGGAGAAAGGTCTCGACCATGTCCTGGGCGACGCTGGGGCCCATCAGGCCGGACAGGTTGGCCTCGATGCGGTCGCGCAGGCGGCGCAGGGCATAGGGGCGGCGCTCGTCGAACGGCAGGTAGAGGTCGCGCAGGGCCTGCTCGACTTCCTTCTGCGCGGCCTTGGCGCCCAGCGGCTTGGCCAGCTGGGTGGCGAACTCCTGCGGCGAGGCGGCGTGCAGCTCACGCCGTTGCGGGCGGCGCACGTTGTCCACGGCGCAGGCTTCGGCGGCGCTGATCTCTTCGCTGCTGGCGTTGGTGAACAGCGAGATCAGGGTAAACAGCAGGACGTTGGCAGCCAGCGAGGCAATCGCCGCCATGTGCCAGCTGGTGTCGTCGAGCACATAGATCATGTCCAGCAGCGGGATATAGAAGCCCTGCAGGTTGCCCAGCAGCGGCAGCAGCATGGTCACCATCCACACCAGCATGCCGGCCAGCAGGCCGGCGATGAAGCCGCGCCGGTTGGCGGTCGGCCAGTACAGCACCGAGAGCACCCCCGGGAGGAACTGCAGCGTCGCGACAAAGGCGACGATGCCCAGGTTGGCCAGGCTCTGGTGGTTGTTCTGGGTCAGGTAGAAGATGAACCCGGCGGTGATGATCGCGACGATCAGGGCGCGGCGGGTCCACTTCAGCCAGCGGTAGATATTGCCCTCGGCCGGGGGCTGGTAGAGCGGCAGCACCAGGTGGTTGAGGGCCATGCCCGACAACGCCAGGGTGGTGACGATGATCAGCCCGCTGGCCGAAGACAACCCGCCGACATAGGCCAGTAACGCCAGCGCGTCGTTGTTTGCGGCGATGCCCAGGCCCAGGGTGAAGTACTCGGGGTTGGTGCTCGCCCCCAGGCGCAGGCCGGCCCAGAGGATCAGCGGCACCGCCAGGCTCATCAACAGCAGGAACAGCGGCAAGCCCCAGCTGGCGCTGACCAGCGAGCGCGGGCTGAGGTTTTCGGTAAAGGCCATGTGGTACATGTGCGGCATGACGATCGCCGAGGCGAAGAACACCAGCAGCAGCGTCCGCCACGGGCCTTCCTGCAGCGGCGTATGCAAGGCGGCGAGGGCGGTCTGGTTCTGCAGCAGCCACACCTCCAGCTCGTGCGGGCCGCCGAACACCCCGTACAGGGCATACAGGCCGATGCCGCCGAGCGCCAGCAGCTTGATCACCGACTCGAAGGCGATGGCGAACACGAGGCCCTCGTGCTTCTCGCGGGTGGCGATATGGCGCGAGCCGAAGAAAATCGTGAACAGGATGATCAGCACGCAAAAGGCGAACGCCACCCGGGCCTTGACCGGCTCACCGGTGAGGATGCTGATCGAGTCGGCCACGGCCTGGATCTGCAGGGCCAGCAACGGCAGCACGCCGATCAGCATGAAGATGGTGGTCAGCGCCCCGGCCCAGGTACTGCGAAAGCGGAACGCCAGCAGGTCGGCCAGCGAGGACAGCTGGTAGGTGCGGGTGATCTTGAGGATCGGGTAGAGCAGCACCGGCGCCAGCAGGAAGGCCCCGGACACCCCCAGGTAACAGGCGAGGAAGCCGTAGCCGTACTGGTAGGCCAGGCCCACCGAGCCATAGAAGGCCCAGGCGCTGGCGTAGACGCCGAGTGACAGGGTGTAGGTCAGCGGGTGACGGATGACCGAACGCGGGATCAGCCCACGTTCGCTGATCCAGGCCACGCCAAACAGCACGCCCAGGTACCCGGCGCTGATCAGGATCATCTGGGTCAGGCTAAAGCTCATCGGCATCTCGTTGGCTCTGCAGGATAAAGGTGACGACGATCAGGATCAGCCAGAGCAGGTAGGGTCGGTACCAGGCTCCGGTCGGTTCGATCCACCAGTCCATGATGGCTGGGGAGAACAGGTAGATCCCCACGACCAGAAGCAGGACCAAACGATAGATGTACATGTCGGCCTCGATGGTTGGGCGCTGCGGGCTTGGACTTATTATTGGCGCAAATGGCCGGGGCGATGCTAGCGGGATTCCGCATCGGACGGCAAGAAATTGAATTTATTGGTTTTTTGCCTGTGCGGGCCTCTTCGCGGGGCAAGCCCGCTCCCACAGGATCCCTGCAATGCCCGAATTTTGCGGCCGGCACAAATCCTGTGGGAGCGGGCTTGCCCCGCGAAGAGGCCGGGAGGATCAGTGCAGATCTGCTTCGGCAAGGGTCATCTGCCGCGCAATCGCCTCCGGCCGCCACTGCCGCCGCGCCACGTCCAGCACCTCGCCCGGGCTGGCGTTCTCCAGCGCCGGATCGGTCACCTGCCCCAGCGCCCGCAACGCGCGCAGCAACAACGGCGTGGCCTGCCCCGGTGCCAGCGGTGGCGAACGGTACGACTTGCCCAGCTTGTGCCCATCCGGCTGGATGATCAGCGGAATATGCAGGTAGCGCGGCTGCGAGAACCCCAACAGCTCCTGCAGGTACAACTGCCGCGGGGTGTTGTCCAGCAGGTCGGCCCCCCGCACGATGTCGGTAACACCCTGCCAGGCATCGTCCAGCACCACCGCCAGCTGATAGGCATACAGCCCATCGCGGCGCTGGATGATGAAGTCGCCCACCTCACGCCCCAGGTGCTGGGCGAACTCGCCCTGCACGCGGTCGTTGAAGCGGTAGGTCAGCTCCGGTACGCGCAAGCGGATCGCCGCCCCTTCACGGGCATGGCCGGCGTTGCGGCACGCGCCCGGGTAGATCCCGTTACACCCTTCCAGCTGCTTGCGCGAGCAGGTACAGGCATAGGCCAGCCCTTGTCGGAACAAGCGCTCGACCACTTCGGCATAGGCGTCATGGCGCTGGCTCTGGTACACCACCTCGCCATCCCACTCCAGGCCGTAGCCTTCAAGGGTGTGCAGGATGGCATCGCGGGCACCGGGCATCTCGCGGGGCGGGTCGGTGTCTTCCATGCGCAGCAGCCAGCGGCCACCGACGGCGCGGGCGTCGAGCCAGGAGGCGAGGGCGGCCACCAGCGAACCGAAGTGCAGAAAACCGCTGGGGGTGGGGGCGAAGCGCCCGACGTAGGGTGATGAGGTCATGGGCTTACGGCATCTATAAAATGAAACGGGGCGCTAAGAGCGCCCCGTTCGGTGGGAATCGGAATCAGCCTTTGCCGACTGTCTTTTCCTTTTGCTCCGCAACCTCTTTGCAATCGAAGCAAAGGTCGGCGGTAGGGCGGGCTTCAAGACGACGCACGCCAATCTCGATGCCACAGCTCTCGCACCAGCCGTAGTCTTTGTCCTGAATCAGCTGCAGGGTCTTGTCGATCTTCTTGATCAGCTTGCGCTCGCGATCACGTGCGCGCAGCTCAAGGGCAAACTCTTCCTCTTGCGTGGCACGGTCTGCCGGGTCGGCGAAGTTGGCCGCCTCTTCCTTCATATGGTCAACGGTCTTGTCGACGCCGATCATCAACTCTTGCTTCCAACCATTGAGGATCTGGATGAAATGCTTGCGCATGGAGTCACTCATGTACTCCTCACCCTTGGCCACTTGGTAGGGCTCGACCCCATAAAGGTTATGACTGGCTTTTTGCTTTTCTTGGGTGGACATGAATAGACCGCCTCTCACTCATCTGATCCAATGCGCAGGATGTTCCATCTCCGGCGACCGCCGGCCCTGCGACTGCGAGCCGCCGAACTTACCAGATAGATCGGGGGTGCGCTAGCCCGGCCGATCCTAGTGTTGACAGCGGCCCGAGGCGCACGTTCAGTGGCGCGCGACGGTCGATTCATCAGTTTAGACCCAATTGAGAGAAGGCCCCATGGCTCAGCCCTACAGCGCGCGCAGCCGCGCGATCGAACCCTTCCATGTCATGGCGCTGCTGGCGCGGGCCAACGAATTGCAGGCGGCGGGCCATGACGTGATCCACCTGGAAATCGGCGAGCCGGACTTCACCACCGCCGCGCCCATCGTCGCCGCTGGCCAGGCCGCACTGGCCGACGGCCACACCCGCTATACCGCGGCACGCGGCCTGCCCGCGCTGCGCGAGGCGATCGCCGGGTTCTATGGCCAGCGCTATGGGCTGTCGATCGACCCTGAGCGGATCCTCATCACCCCCGGCGGCTCCGGCGCGCTGCTGCTCGCCAGCAGCCTGCTGGTCGACCCGGGCAAGCACTGGCTGCTGGCCGACCCCGGTTACCCGTGCAACCGTCACTTCCTGCGCCTGGTCGAAGGCGGCGCGCAGTTGGTGCCGGTCGGCCCCGAGGTCAACTACCAGCTCACCGCCGACCTGGTCGAGCGCCACTGGGACGCGGACACCGTCGGTGCGCTGGTCGCCTCGCCGGCCAACCCCACCGGCACGGTGCTCGACCGCGAAGCCCTGGCTGGCCTGTCCCAGGCGGTGCACGCGCGTCAGGGCCACCTGGTAGTGGACGAGATCTACCATGGCCTCACCTATGGCATGGACGCGCCCAGCGTGCTCGAAGTGGATAACGACGCGTTTGTCCTGAATAGTTTTTCCAAGTATTTCGGCATGACCGGCTGGCGCCTCGGTTGGCTGGTGGCGCCGCCCGATGCGGTGGCTGACCTCGAGAAGCTCGCGCAGAACCTCTACATCAGTGCCCCGAGCATGGCCCAGCACGCTGCGCTGGCCTGCTTCCAGCCCGAGACCCTGGCGATCCTCGAAGAACGCCGCGGCGAATTCGCCCGGCGCCGCGACTACCTGCTGCCCGCACTGCGCGCGCTGGGCTTCGGCATCGCTGTCGAACCGCAGGGGGCTTTCTATCTATATGCCGACATCAGTGCATTCGGTGGCGACGCCTTTGCCTTCTGCCGGCACTTCCTGGAAACCGAGCACGTGGCCTTCACCCCGGGGCTGGACTTCGGCCGCCACCTGGCCGGCCACCATGTGCGCTTCGCCTATACCCAGAGCCTGCCGCGCCTGGAACAGGCGGTCGAGCGCATTGCCCGTGGCCTGCGGAGCTGGCAAGGCTGATGGCGTTCTTCCCACCCCTCGAACAAGGGCGGCTGCTGCGCCGCTACAAGCGCTTTCTCGCCGACATCGAGCTGGCCAATGGCGAGCAACTGACCATCCACTGCCCCAACACCGGCTCGATGCTCAACTGCATGCGTGAAGGCGGCCAGGTCTGGTTCAGTCGCTCCAACGACCCCAAGCGCAAGCTGCCGGGCACCTGGGAAATCAGCGAGACCCCGCAGGGCCGGCTGGCCTGCGTGAATACCGGGCGGGCCAATGCGCTGGTCGAGGAGGCGTTGCGGGCCGGGGTGATCAGCGAACTGGCGGGCTTCAGCGCGCTCAAGCGCGAAGTGGCCTACGGCGAGGAGGGCAGCCGGGTGGACTTTCGCCTGGAGTTCGCCAGCGGCCCGGCCTATGTCGAGGTCAAGAGCGTTACCCTCGGCTACCCGGATACCGCCGTGGCGGCCTTCCCGGATGCGGTGACCCAGCGCGGCGCCAAGCACCTGCGCGAGTTGGCGAGCCTGGCGCGCCAGGGCATCCGCGCGGTGCAGCTGTACTGCGTGAACCTTACCGGTGTAGAAGCGGTGCGCCCGGCCGAGGAGATCGACGCGGCCTACGCCAGTGCCCTGCGCGCCGCCGTGGCGGATGGCGTCGAGGTGCTGGCCTACGGCACCCGGCTGGATGCCGAGCAGATCGTCATCGACCGCCCGCTGCCGGTCTTGCTCAATCCTTGAGCCAGATGCCCTGGCTGTCTTCCAGGCAGCCCAGGGCCTGCAGCTGCTCACCCTCGCACGGCCCGGCCACGCATTCGCCGCTCTCGATCAGAAACAGCGCCCCATGCTGGGCGCAGTGGATGAGGCTGGCGCTGTCATCGAGAAAACCCTCCTCGGTCCAGTTCAGCGGGATGCCCTTGTGCGGGCAGCGGTTGCGGTAGAGAAACACCTGGCCGTGGCGGCGCACGCCGAACAGGGCCTGGCCGGCTACGCTGAACGCGCGGCTGTGGCCTTCGGCGAGGTGGGCGGAAGCGCAAAGAAAATGCATCGACTGGCTGGGCTCTTGCTGTAAAGGGAGGGAACAACGCGATGGCTTGACGCTTCAATGCGAATAATTATCAAATTGCCCGCCTGCTGCGTTCGCCGTCTGTCTATGGTGCGCAGTTCCGCCGTTCGCCACAAGGCGCGCGGTTTGTCTTCTGCAAAGGAATCCGATGATGCGCCGTCCTGCTGCCCTGATCGCCTTGTGCGCCGGTCTTGCCCTCTCCACCCAGGCCCTGGCCGCCGAGCTGCCGCAACGCTGGGTGAGTGCCGGCGGCGCCTTGAGCGAATGGATCAGCGTGCTGGGCGGCGAGCCCCGGCTGGTCGGCGTCGACACCACCAGCCAGCACCCCGCGTCGCTCAAGGCCTTGCCGAGCATCGGCTACCAGCGCCAGTTGTCGGCCGAAGGCATCCTCAGCCTGCGCCCCGATGTGCTGGTCGGCACCGAAGAAATGGGCCCGCCACCGGTCCTCGCGCAGATCCGCAGCGCCGGCGTGCGGGTCGAGCTGTTTTCCAGCAAGGCCGAACTGAGCGCCGTGGAGAGCAACCTCAAGCACCTCGGCAGCCTGCTCGGTGCCGAGCACCAGGCCAGCGAACTGGCCAGCGGCTACCGCCAGCAGCTCGATGAATTGCAGGCCAAGGTCAAGCAGGCGCAAGCCAGCCAGCAGGCGCCGGGCGTCTTGCTGCTGGTCGGCCATGCCGGCGCCAAGCCGCTGATTGCCGGGCAGGGCACCGCCGGTGACTGGCTGCTGCGCCAGGCGGGCGCGCGCAACCTGGCCGATCACCAGGGCTACAAGAACTTCTCGGTGGAAACCCTGGCCGCGCTGGACCCGGACGTACTGGTGTTCTCCGACCGCAGCCTCGACGGCGAGCAGGCGTTGCAGGCGCTGGTCAAGGAGAACCCGGCGCTGGCTACCTCGCGTGCGGTGCGTGAAAAGCGGCTGATCCCGCTCGACCCGACCCTGTTGGTCGGTGGCCTGGGCCCTCGGCTGCCGGCCACCTTGGCGCAACTGGCGGCGGCCTTCTATCCGCAGGCCAAGGTCAGCCTCGCCCCATGAAGCAACGCATCCAGCCGCGCACGCTCTTTATCGGCCTGACCGGGTTGTGCCTGCTGGCGGTGTGGTTGTCGCTGGCGCTGGGGCCGGTCAGCCTGCCGCTGGGCGATACCCTGCGCGCGGGCCTGCGCCTGCTCGGGCTGCCGGTGGCCGGCGAGGGACTGGAACAGGCCGAGATGATCCTGGGCCAGATCCGCCTGCCGCGCACCCTGCTTGGGCTTGCCGTGGGCGCGGTGCTGGCGTTGTCCGGGGTGGCCATGCAGGGCCTGTTTCGCAACCCGCTGGCCGACCCTGGGTTGGTCGGGGTGGCGAGCGGCGCGGCGCTGGGTGCGGCGGTGGCGATTGTCGGTGGCAGTTGGCTGGGCGGCATACCCGAGTGGTTCGCGCCGTATCTGCTGTCGGTGTGTGCCTTCGCCGGTGGCCTGGGGGTGACTGCGCTGGTCTATCGCCTGGGCCGGCGTGACGGGCAGACCAATGTCGCGACCATGCTCCTGGCCGGCATCGCCCTGACCGCTCTGGCGGGGTCGGCGGTCGGCCTGTTCACCTATCTGGCCGACGACGCGACCTTGCGCAGCCTGACCTTCTGGAACCTCGGCAGCCTCAATGGCGCCAGTTACCAGCGGCTGTGGCCGTTGATTCTGGTCACCGTGGCGGTGGCCCTGTGGTTGCCACGGCGTGCCCAGGCGTTGAATGCCTTGCTGCTGGGCGAATCGGAAGCGCGGCACCTGGGCGTCGAAGTCGAGTCGCTCAAGCGTGAACTCGTGTTCTGCACCGCGCTGGGCGTCGGCGCGGCAGTGGCGGCGGCGGGGTTGATCGGTTTCATTGGCCTGGTGGTGCCGCACCTGGTGCGCCTGCTCGCCGGGCCGGATCACCGCGTGCTGCTGCCAGCGTCGCTGCTGGCGGGCGGCGCGCTGCTGCTGTTTGCCGATCTCATCGCGCGGCTGGCGCTGGCGCCGGCGGAATTGCCGATCGGCATCGTCACCGCGTTCATCGGCGCACCGTTCTTCTTGTTGTTACTGGTCCGAGGGCGCCACTGATGCTCGAAGTCGAAGGCCTGCACCTGCGCCGCGGCAGCGCCGAAGTGCTGCACGATATTCACCTGTGCCTGCGACCGGGCACGGTGCTTGGCGTGCTCGGGCCCAATGGCGCGGGCAAGAGCAGCTTGCTCGGCGCCCTGTGCGGCGAGCTGACGCCCAGCCAAGGCGAGGTGCGCTTGCTCGGCCGGGCGCTGGCGAAGTGGAGCGGCCAGCAGCGGGCGCGACACCTGGCCGTGTTACCGCAGGTCTCCAGCCTCGGCTTTGCCTTCCGCGTCGAAGAGGTGGTGGGTATGGGCCGCTTGCCGCATGCCAGCGGCCAGCAGCGTGACGGCGAGATCATCGAGACCGCGCTGCGGGCGGCGGATGCCTGGCACTTGGTGGAGCGCAGCTACCTGGCGTTGTCCGGTGGCGAGCGCCAGCGCGTGCACCTGGCGCGGGTGCTGGCGCAACTGTGGCCGGGCGAGTCCGGGGCGACGCTGCTGCTCGACGAACCGACCTCGATGCTCGACCCGCTGCACCAGCACACCACCCTGCAGGCGGTGCGCAGCTTTGCCGACCGCGGCGCCGCGGTGCTGGTCATCCTGCATGACCTGAACCTGGCGGCGCGCTACTGTGATCAGCTGTTGTTGCTCGAGCAGGGCCGCTGCCACGCGCTGGATACACCGCGCCAGGTGCTCACGCCGCAGGCCCTGAAGGCGGTGTTCGGCATCGATGTGCTGGTGCAGGATCACCCCGAGCGTGGCCATCCGCTGATCATTACCCGTTAGGAGCTCCGCCATGCGCTATCCCTTGCTGTCGCTGTGTCTTGCCTTGGCCTTGGGGGGTTGCCAGGCGCAGCAGGCCAGCCTGCCGGCGCTGCCTGCCTGGCAAAGCAGCGAAGGTCGCGACAATGCCGCTTTGGGGCAGATCCGCGTGCTGGCCAGCGGTCAGTTGATCAGCCCGGCGCAGTTGCTCGCGCAGTTGGCCGAGGCGCCGCGGGTGCTGGTGGGGGAGAAGCACGACAACCCTGACCACCACGCCCTGCAGTTGTGGTTGCTGCAGGCGCTGCAGCGCCAGCGGCCCCAAGGCAGCCTGCTGCTGGAGATGCTCGAGCCTGCGCAGCAGGCGCGGGTCGATGCGCTGGCCGGCAAGGCGCCGCTGCCTGCGGACCTGGACAAGGCCCTGGACTGGCAGGAAGGATGGGACTGGGCTATGTACGGGCCGATCGTGCGGGAAGCGCTGCAGCAGTCGGTGCCGTTGCTGGCGGCCAATCTTTCGGCTGCCGAGATGCGTCAGGCCTATCGTCAGCCGGTCGCTCTCACGGGGCCTCGTTCTAACGCGCCGCAGGTAAAAGCTGCGTTGTTGCAGCAGGTGCGCGAGGGCCATTGCGGCCTGCTGCCGGAAAGCCAGCTGCCGGCCATGCTCGCGGTCCAGCAGCAGCGTGACCGGCGCATGGCCGAGCGGCTATTGGCGGCGCCGCAGCCCGCGTTGTTGTTGGCCGGCAGCTATCACATGCGCAAGGACCTGGGCGTGCCGCTGCACCTGGCCGACCTTGGCGCCAAGGGCGAGAGCAAGGTGCTGCTGTTGACCGAGGTCGGGGAGGTGGTCGAACCGGGGATGGCCGATTTCGTCTGGTTTACCGCGGCGCTGCCAGAGCAGGATTACTGCGCCCAGCTGCGTAAGGGGCCATAAGCCAACCTCACACAAATCGCAGGCAAAAAAAGACCCGGCAAAAAGCCGGGTCAATAACCGTGATTAGCCTGATGAGGAGATAATCTGAGAGTCCGAACCAGGGGCTTTCAGGTTACCCAACCAGTCTCGCGACCAGTTGTGATAATCATAACAATTCTCATTTCCACGTCAATCCCTTTCCCGAACTATTTCTGATTTTTCTGCGGCGGGAGCTTGGCGTCCAGTTGCTGGTTGAGCGCTTCCTTGCGTTCGGCGGGCAAATCGTTCCAGTGCATGTCGAGCAGTGCGCCTTCGATTGCGTACAACAACACTTTCGACGCCCGGAAGCCTCGGGTCCGCACCGCCTGATAGGCACCCACCGCACCCAGCCGACGCAGGTCCGAGGCACTGTGGATGCCGGCCGCGTGGAGCCATTGGGCGGAGGTCTTGCCAAGGTTCTTCAGGTGCTGCAATTCATCGTTCATCGAGCCTCCTTGCGATGGCTGAACGGGCAATGGGGGAAATCGCGAGCAGGTCTGAACAGGAGTGTAGCGGGGGCTGGGAGATACGCGGCGTTTTGCCATCGGAGCCGACGGGATGCCGCTATCGCCGGGCAAGCCTGCGGTAGCGGCAGCCCATCAGGGGTCAATTGCCGGAGGAGGGTCTGTAGCGCATCCGCGTGCCGAACTTGGCCGACATGAGGATCTCATCGGCACTCAGCTGAGCAGGGAAGTAGGTGCCCGAGATCTGCGCATGGGCCAGGCTGGCGCCTTCCAGGCCATTCTCCCGCAGGTCCAGGCCACGCAGGTCGGAGGCGCGGAAGTAGGCGTCGGTGAAGTCGATGCCGCGCACATCCAGCTCGCGCAGGTCCAGCCCACGGAAATCCCCGCCCCGGAAGTCGATCGCAGTGTCGGTCGGCTTCTCGCGGTTGAAGGCGGCGATCTGTTCATCGCGGACCAGGGCGTACAGGTTACTGTCCAGTTGCCGTGGCTGGTTCATGGCGGCGCCTCTTCGTGGGGTGTGATGATATTGTAATGCCATCACTGAAGAGGCGCCGAACTTCAGCCGGGAAGTGTCGACTGCTTCACGCCTTGCGGCTCACAGGCCCGGCAGGCGCTGGCGGATCTGCTCGATCACCTGGTCCATGCTGGCGCCTTCCTGGGTGTCGATGCGCTTGCTGTCGCGCAGCTCCTGCTCGCTGAGCGGGTCGCGGCTGGCCTGTTGTGCCTTGATCACTTCGAGGGTGGCGTCCGACGGGTCGTTGTGGTCGGCCTGGCGCTGGGCCAGCCAGCTTTCGATCACGGCCTCGGGCGCATGGCAGTCGAGGATCAGCAACGGCACGCCGGTCTGGCTGGCGACGTCCGCCGCCGCCTGGCGCTGCTCGCGCTTGAGGTAGGTGGCGTCGAGCACCACCGGGAAGCCCGCCCGCAGGATCACTTCGGCCAACTGATGCAGGCGCTGGTAGGTCGCGCTGCTGGCATCCTTGGCGTAGATGCCGGCGTCCAGGGCGCCCGTGCTGTGCTCGGCCTGCTCGCCGAACAGACGCTTGCGCTCGACGTCGGAGCGCACGCGGATAGCCCCCAGCGCCTCGACCAGGCGCATCGAGACGTGGCTCTTGCCCACCGCCGAGACGCCATGGGTAATGGCCAGCAGGCGCGACGGAATCGCGCTGTAGCTTTCGGCCAGGTTGGCGTAGTTGCGGTAGGTGCGCAGGGTGGTAGCACGCTGCACGCCATCGGCGTCGGCGGGCATGCTGAAGAGCGCCACCTTGGCGCGCACCAGGGCACGGTAGGCCTTGTAGAAGTTGAGCAGCTCGAGGCCCTGGTAGTCGCCGGTCAGCTCCAGGTACTGGCTGACGAAGCGCCGCGCCAGGCACTTCAGGCCGCGGTCTTCGAGGTCCATCGCGAGGAAGCCGGTGTCGGCCCAGACGTCGGTCTTGCGGAACGGCTCGTTGAACTCGATGCAGTCGAAGATCACCACCTGGCCATCGATCACGGTGGCGTTGCCCAGGTGGATGTCACCGTGGCATTCGCGGATGAAGCCATCGGCCTTGCGCGCGGCGAACAGGCCCTGCAGGCGGTCGAAGCTGCTGCGTGCCCAGGCCTGCAGGTTGTCCAGCTGTTGCAGGTCGGCCTTGTCGCTGAGGAACGGGCGGATCTGCTCGAAGTTCTGCTCGACCGGCGCCATCACGCTGTCAGGCGAACCAAACGGCTCCTCGGCTGCGACCTTGGGGGTCTGCAGGTGGAACTCGGCAATCTGCTTGGCCATCTGGTCGATGTGGCTGGCGGTCAGCTCACCGTTGGCCTGCAGGGTGCTCAGCAGCTGGCTCTGGGGGAACTGGCGCATGCGCAGGGCGAATTCGATCGGCTGGCCTTCGCCACCCAGTTGCGGCGCTTCGGCGCTGCCGGTGATGGCCAGCACGTCCAGGTACAGGTCGTCGGTCAGGCGCTGGTTGAGGCGCAATTCTTCGTTACAGAAGTGCTCGCGCTGGTCCAGCCCAGTGAAGTCGAGAAAGCCGAAATTCATCGGCTTCTTGATCTTGTAGGCGTACTCACCGGTGAGCAGGACCCAGGAGATGTGCGTCTCGATGAGCTTGAACCCGTCTACGGGATGCGGGTAGAGGGCAGGGTTCTGCAGGGCACTGATGAGGGCTTGGCTCACGGGCAATCCTTCGGGTAAGGGAATTCGAATGCGCCATTATGGTCAATGGTGCGGCCCCTGCATACCGCCGGGCCTGCCTAGACTAAAGTGCGTATAATCCGCCGCCATGACTCGATCCCGAAATCCCCGTACTCCGCAGAAACGTTCGCCCAGCCGCTCCCGCGCCTGGCTGGGCTGGGCCTTGAAGCTCAGCCTGGTCGGCCTGGTGGTGATCGCCGGCTTTGCGATCTACCTCGATGCCGTTGTCCAGGAGAAGTTCTCCGGCAAGCGCTGGACCATCCCGGCCAAGGTGTATGCCCGGCCGCTGGAGCTGTTCGTCGGCCAGAAGCTGAGCAAGAACGACTTCCTCACCGAGCTCGACGCCCTCGGCTACCGTCGCGAAAGCGCGGCCAACGGCCCGGGCGCGGCGTCGGTCAACGGCAACAACGTCGATATCAATACCCGTGGCTTCCAGTTCTATGAAGGCATCGAGCCGGCGCAGTTCGTGCGCGTGCGCTTCTCCGGCGACTATGTCGCGGGGATGAGCGGCGCCAATGGCGGCAAGCTCGACGTGGTCCGGCTCGAGCCGCTGATGATCGGCGGCATCTACCCGAAAAACCTCGAAGACCGCATCCTGATCAAGATCGACCAGGTGCCGCCGTACCTGCTGGAAACCCTGGTCGCCACCGAAGACCGCGACTTCTACAGCCACTTTGGCGTGTCGCCCAAGGGCATCGCCCGTGCGGTGTGGGTCAATACCTCGTCCGGCGCCATGCGCCAGGGCGGCAGTACCCTGACCCAGCAGCTGGTCAAGAACTTCTACCTGACCAACGAGCGCAGCCTCACCCGCAAGCTGACCGAAGCCATGATGGCCGTGCTGCTCGAGGTGCATTACAGCAAGCGCGAGATCCTCGAGGCGTACCTCAACGAGGTGTTCGTCGGCCAGGATGGCCAGCGCGCCGTGCACGGCTTCGGCCTGGCCAGCCAGTTCTTCTTCAGCCAGCCGCTGCAAGAGCTCAAGCTGCACCAGATCGCCTTGCTGGTGGGCATGGTCAAGGGCCCGTCCTACTACAACCCGCGGCGTTACCCGGAGCGTGCGCTGACCCGCCGCAACCTGGTCCTCGACCTGCTCGCCGAGCAAGGCGTGGCGAGCAAGGACGTGGTCGAGGCGGCGAAGAAGATGCCGTTGGGCGTGACCAGCCGTGGCAGCCTGGCCGACAGCTCGTTCCCGGCCTTCCTCGACCTGGTCAAGCGTCAGCTGCGCCAGGACTACCGCGACGAAGACTTGACCGAAGAAGGCCTGCGGATCTTCACCAGTTTCGACCCGATCCTGCAGATGAAGGCCGAGACCGCCATGAGCGAGACCTTCAAGCGTCTGTCGGGGCGCAAGGGCGCCGATGCGGTCGAGTCGGCGATGGTCGTGACCAACCCCGAGACCGGTGAAGTGCAAGCGCTGATCGGCAGCCGCCAGTCGGGCTTCGCCGGCTTCAACCGGGCCATCGACGCGGTGCGCCCGATCGGCTCGCTGGTCAAGCCGGCGGTGTACCTGACCGCGCTGGAAAAACCCAGCAAGTACACCCTCACCAGCTGGGTCCAGGACGAGCCGTTCTCGGTCAAGGGCGCCGACGGCCAGGTCTGGCGTCCGCAGAACTACGACCGCCGTCCGCACGGCACCATCTACCTGTACCAGGGCCTGGCCAACTCGTACAACCTGTCCACCGCCAAGCTGGGCCTGGAAGTCGGCGTGCCGAACGTGATCAAGACCATCGGCCGGCTCGGCGTCAATGTCGACTGGCCGGCGTTCCCGTCGATGCTGCTGGGCGCCGGCGGGATGTCGCCGATGCAGGTCGCGACCATGTACCAGACCATCGCCAACGGCGGCTTCAACACGCCGATGCGCGGTATCCGCAGCGTCCTCACCGCCGAGGGCGAGCCGCTCAAGCGCTACCCGTTCCAGATCCAGCAGACGTTCGACCCGGGTGCCATCTATCTGGTGCAGAACGCCATGCAGCGGGTCATGCGTGAGGGTACCGGCCGTTCGGTCTACAGTGTCCTGCCCAGCTCGCTGACCCTGGCCGGCAAGACCGGTACCAGTAACGATTCGCGCGACAGCTGGTTCTCCGGTTTCAGCCAGGACCTGCTGGCGGTGGTCTGGCTCGGCCGTGACGACAACGGCAAGACGCCGTTCACCGGTGCCACCGGTGCGCTGCAGGTGTGGACCAGCTTCATGCGCAAGGCCGACCCGTTGCCGCTGGACATGCCGCTGCCGGACAACGTCGTGCAGTCGTGGATCGACCCGTACAGCGGTCACGGCTCCGACAGCACCTGTCCGGGAGCGGTACAGATGCCGTATATTCGTGGCAGCGAACCGGCCGCAGGCGTCGCCTGTGGCGGCGAGCAGAATCCGGCTGATTCGGTCATGGACTGGGTAAAGGGCTGGATGAATTAAGCCACGGGTGGCCTGGGCGGATCAGCCCCTCAGGCCACCCGGCGCATTTGAAGAGGGTGTGAAGTGAACAAGTGGTGGTTTCCTGCCTTGACCGCGCTGGCCATGCTCCATGGCTGCGCCAGCGTTCCACGCGGCAATATCCCGGTGGTCGACTCGAGCACCCGGGTGTCCAACAGCGAGCGGATCTCCAACAACCGCACGGCAGCCAATGCCGGCAGCAACGGCACCCGCCAGGCACAGTCGCTGCCTGAAGACTCCGGCGTGACCGTGATGATCCCGCAGGGCGCGGGCGCTTCGTCGATCCAGACCTTCCCGGCGGCCAATGGCGCGGCACCGATCAGCACCACGCCGATCAGCACCCAGCCCATGACCACCAACCCCAACCCGATCGCCGATGAGCCGTTCGACATCGCCTCGATGAGCAGTGCCCCGGCCGCCACCAGCGCGCCGACCGGCATCCCGCGCAGCAGCGGTGCCGCTGGCAGCCTGTCGGCCGACGAGCAACTCGACGGCCCGGTGCTGGCGCTGCTGACCACCGCCCAGCAGCAACAGGGCAGTGGCGACTTCAACGGTGCTTCGTCGAGCCTGGAGCGTGCCCAGCGCATTGCCCCGCGCGAGCCGCAGGTGCTGTTCCGCCTGGCCCAGGTGCGCTTGTCCCAGGGTGATGCCGCCCAGGCCGAGCAACTGGCACGCCGCGCGCTGACCTATGCCAACGGTCGTCCGGACCTGCAGGCCGAGCTGTGGAACACCATCGCCCAGGCCCGTGAAAAGCAGGGTGACAGCGCCGGCGCCGCACTGGCGCGGCAAAAAGCACGGGTCAATCTGTGATGGTCGAGCAACGGATTCTGGATATTGCCGATCACCTGCTGCTGATCGAGCACGAGCTGCGCGCCCAGGGCTGGTGGAGCGAGCAGCCACCGAGCGCCGAAGCGCTGGCCAGCGTGACGCCGTTCGCGGTCGACGTGATGGGCTTCGAGCAGTGGCTGCAGTGGATTTTCCTGCCGCGAATGAAGCTCATTCTCGAGCACGGTCATCCGCTGCCCAATGCCTCCGGCATCCTGGTGATGGCTGAAACGGTGTTCGTCGATCGTCCGGAGCAGAGTCGCGTGCTTCGCCGACTATTGGCAGAATTCGACCAATTGATAGGCCCTTCCGCCTGATTTCTTCAGTTTTTCTTTCAAGAGCCGCAGATTGCGGCTCTTTTTTTGAGTTTTGTTTGGTTTTCTGCTGCTGTCTCAACCATTCGTGGTGGAACGAATTCATCCTGAGGAAAAATTGGCAATAATTTTTCTTGACTTAATGGCGGCGAATCACAAGAATCCAGTTTCCGCTTTAGAGGGACTGCCAGAAGCAGACCCGCAAAGCAGATCATGAGGCGCACACCCGCGCCGACTTGTAACACCCCGCAACGCGTTACCTCGCGCTGGGTGGGAAAACCCCGCAACACTCAGGGGTGCTCCCAATACTTGCTCAGTCAGTGCTGACGTTCGCTCGTGCTCTGCTTGGCAGTAAACCTATTAAGACCCGTCCACTAGGGACGGTATTCTGGCGTTTTAGAGGTGAACAACGTGGAGCTTTTATCTGGCGCTGAGATGGTCGTCCGCTTCTTGCGTGACGAAGGCGTTAAGCACATCTACGGGTACCCTGGCGGTGCTCTCCTTCATGTATACGACGCGCTGTTCAAAGAGCCGGAAGTCGAGCACATCCTGGTTCGTCACGAGCAGGCTGCGACCCACATGGCCGACGGCTATGCCCGTGCCACCGGCAAGGCCGGCGTGGTGCTGGTCACTTCCGGCCCAGGCGCAACCAATGCCATCACCGGCATTGCCACCGCGTACATGGACTCGATTCCGATGGTCATCCTGTCGGGCCAGGTGCCTAGCACCATGGTCGGCACCGATGCCTTCCAGGAAACCGACATGATCGGTATCTCGCGGCCGATCGTGAAGCACAGCTTCATGATCAAACACGCCTCGGAAATCCCGGAAGTCCTGAAAAAAGCCTTCTACCTGGCGCAATCCGGTCGTCCTGGCCCGGTCGTGGTCGACATTCCAAAAGACATGACCAACCCGGCCGAGAAGTTCGAGTACGTCTATCCGAAGAAGGTCAAGCTGCGCTCCTACAGCCCGGCCGTACGTGGCCACTCGGGGCAGATCCGCAAGGCAGCCGAGATGATCCTCGCCGCCAAGCGTCCGATCGTCTACTCCGGTGGTGGCGTGATCCTCGGCGGTGGCTCCGAAGCCCTCACCGACATCGCCAAGTCGCTGAACCTGCCCGTCACCAACACCCTGATGGGCTTGGGCGGCTTCCCGGGTACCGACCGCCAGTTCCTCGGCATGCTCGGTATGCACGGCAGCTTCACCGCCAACCAGGCGATGCACAATGCCGACGTGATCCTGGCAGTCGGTGCGCGTTTCGATGACCGTGTGATCAACGGCCCGGCGAAGTTCTGCCCGAACGCCAAGATCATCCACATCGACATCGACCCGGCATCGATCTCCAAGACCATCAAGGCCGACGTGCCGATCGTAGGTCCGGTCGACAGCGTGCTCAGCGAGATGCTGGCGATCTTCAAGGAAATCGGCCAGCAGCCTGAAAAGGCCGCGCTGGACGCCTGGTGGAAGCAGATCGACGAGTGGCGTGGTGACCGCGGCCTGTTCCCTTACGACAAGGGCGACGGCAGCGTGATCAAGCCGCAGACCGTGATCGAGACCCTCTGTGAGGTGACCAACGGCGACGCCTTCGTGACGTCCGACGTCGGTCAGCACCAGATGTTCGCGTCGCAGTACTACCGCTTCAACAAGCCGAACCGCTGGATCAACTCCGGCGGCCTGGGCACCATGGGCTTCGGCTTCCCGGCGGCGATGGGCGTCAAGCTCAACTTCCCCGACCAGGACGTGGCCTGTGTGACCGGCGAAGGCAGCATCCAGATGAACATCCAGGAGCTGTCCACCTGCATGCAGTACGGCTTGCCGGTGAAAATCGTCAACCTCAACAACGGCGTGCTGGGCATGGTTCGCCAGTGGCAGGACATGGCGTACAACGGCCGTCACTCGCACTCCTATGTCGAGTCGCTGCCTGACTTCGTCAAGCTGGTCGAGGCCTATGGCCACGTCGGTATCCGCATCACCAGCCTCAAGGACCTCAAGCCCAAGCTCGAAGAAGCTTTCGCCATGAAGGACCGCCTGGTGTTCATCGATATCGCGGTCGACCGGAGCGAGCACGTCTACCCGATGCAGATCAAAGACGGCTCCATGCGTGACATGTGGCTGAGCAAGACGGAGCGTACCTGATATGCGGCACATCATTTCCCTGCTGCTGGAAAACGAACCCGGTGCCTTGTCTCGCGTGGTCGGCCTGTTCTCCCAGCGCAACTACAACATTGAAAGCCTGACCGTGGCGCCGACCGAGGACCCAACCCTCTCGCGCCTGACCCTGACCACCGTTGGCCACGACGAAGTGATCGAACAGATCACCAAGAACCTGAACAAACTGGTGGAAGTGGTGAAGCTGGTCGATCTGTCGGAAAGCGCTCACATCGAGCGCGAGCTGATGCTGGTCAAGGTCAAGGCCACCGGCGCCCAGCGCGCCGAGATCAAACGCACCACGGACATCTTCCGTGGGCAGATCGTCGACGTTACCGCCAGCGTGTATACCGTGCAGCTGAGCGGCACCAGCGACAAGCTGGACAGCTTCATCCAGGCGATCGGTACCGCATCGATTCTCGAAACCGTGCGCAGTGGAGTCACCGGCATTGCCCGTGGCGACAAAGTGCTCAGCATCTAACTTCAAAAATTAGCGATGGCTCCACAGGGGCCGAGATATAACAGGGGTATTTCATGAAAGTTTTCTACGACAAAGACTGCGACCTTTCCATCATCCAAGGTAAGAAAGTCGCCATCATCGGTTACGGTTCGCAAGGCCACGCCCAGGCGTGCAACCTGAAAGACTCCGGTGTAGACGTTACCGTCGGTCTGCGTAAAGGTTCGGCTACCGTTGCCAAGGCAGAAGCTCACGGCCTGAAAGTCGCCGACGTGGCTTCCGCTGTTGCCGCGGCCGACCTGGTCATGATCCTGACCCCGGACGAGTTCCAGGGCGCTCTGTACAAGAACGAAATCGAGCCGAACATCAAGAAAGGCGCCACCCTGGCCTTCTCCCACGGCTTCGCGATCCACTACAACCAGGTTGTGCCACGTGGCGACCTCGACGTGATCATGATCGCGCCGAAAGCCCCGGGCCACACCGTGCGCTCCGAGTTCGTCAAAGGCGGCGGCATCCCTGACCTGATCGCTATCTACCAGGACGCTTCGGGCAACGCCAAGAACGTCGCCCTGTCGTACGCTGCTGGCGTCGGCGGCGGCCGTACCGGCATCATCGAAACCACCTTCAAGGACGAGACTGAAACCGACCTGTTCGGCGAGCAGGCTGTTCTGTGTGGCGGTACCGTCGAGCTGGTCAAAGCCGGTTTCGAAACCCTGGTCGAAGCGGGCTACGCGCCAGAAATGGCCTACTTCGAGTGCCTGCACGAACTGAAGCTGATCGTTGACCTCATGTACGAAGGCGGTATCGCCAACATGAACTACTCGATCTCCAACAACGCCGAGTACGGCGAGTACGTGACCGGCCCAGAGATCATCAACGACGAATCCCGCAAGGCCATGCGCAACGCTCTGAAGCGCATCCAGGACGGCGAATACGCGAAGATGTTCATCTCCGAAGGCGCCACCAACTACCCGTCGATGACCGCCAAGCGTCGTAACAACGCCAGCCACGGCATCGAGATCATCGGTGAGCAACTGCGTTCCATGATGCCTTGGATCTCGGCTAACAAGATCGTCGACAAGGCCAAGAACTAAGCCTTTGCGATGAGATGAAAAACGCGGCTTCGGCCGCGTTTTTTCGTTTCGGCGGCGCGCATCTGGTATAAAGCGACCAGTGGCTTGCTGTCCGAACCTGTTTCGCAAGCCCGTGTCGAAACATATTCCATTCAGTTGCAAGGTGTTTTTCATGAGCGAACGTCCCGAGGAGCCGAACAAGGCCTCCGACGCCGAAAGCCTGCTACCTGTCGATGAGCATGTTGAAGAGGGGCACGACGCCGAAGGGCGCAAGGTGCGCCATCGCGGCATCTACCTGCTGCCCAACCTGTTCACCACTGCCAACCTGTTCGCTGGCTTCTACTCGATCATCAGCTCGATCAGCGCACAGAGCGCCATGAGCGCAGGTGACCCCCGCGAGGCGAGCAAGTATTTCGCCTTTGCCGCCATCGCCATTTTCGTGGCCATGGTGCTCGACGGCCTGGATGGCCGCGTGGCCCGCATGACCAATACCCAGAGCGCCTTTGGCGCCGAGTACGACTCGCTGTCCGACATGGTCGCCTTTGGCGTCGCGCCGGCCTTGCTGGCGTTCGGTTGGGCATTGGGTGACATGGGCAAGGTCGGCTGGATGGTCGCCTTCATCTATGTCGCTGGCGCCGCGTTGCGCCTGGCCCGCTTCAATACCCAGGTCGGCACCGCCGACAAGCGTTACTTCATCGGTCTGGCCAGCCCGGCGGCAGCCGGTGTGGTGGCAGGTACCGTGTGGGCGTTCAGCGACTTCGGCATCCAGGGCTCCAAGCTGTCGTTCCTGGTCGCGCTGCTGGTAGCGGCCGCCGGCATGCTGATGGTCAGCAACGTCAAGTACAACAGCTTCAAGGAGCTGGACCTGCGTGGGCGCGTGCCGTTCGTGGCGATCCTTGCCGTGGTGCTGGTGTTTGCCGTGGTCTTCAGCGACCCGCCGCGCATCCTGCTACTGATCTTCCTCGGCTATGCGGTGTCCGGCCCGGTGCAGTACCTGCTGCGTGTCCGTCGGCGCAAGGCCTGAAATTGATTTAATGATGGAATAACCTTCCGGCTCCATAGTCTTACGGATACTTCAGTCATCCGTGCTGTGGAGCCGTTATGCTCATCAAGATCGCTCGCCCGTCCGACTGCAACCCCTCGGACATCACGCCCGAAAGCCTTTATCTCTCACGCCGTGCCGTGCTGGGTGCATCCCTGGCGGGCATCGCCGTGGGCGCGTTGCCGGGCCTGGCCGTGGCCGCGGAGACGTCGCGCTACGCCGATGCCGCGCCTGGCGCTGCGCCGGGGTGGTTCACCGACAAGCTCGGCGCCACCCGTTGGCAGGCGGTCACGGTCAAGGATGAGCCGATCACCCCGTTCAAGGATGCCACCCACTACAACAACTTCTACGAGTTCGGTACCGACAAGGGCGACCCGGCGGCCAATGCCGGCAGCCTGAAGACCGAGCCCTGGAGTGTGGTGATCGATGGTGAGGTGGCCAAGCCCGGGCGCTATGCGCTCGAAGACTTCGTCAAACCC
The DNA here is from genome assembly GCF_900536025.1 of Pseudomonas reidholzensis. Lineage (GTDB taxonomy): Bacteria > Pseudomonadota > Gammaproteobacteria > Pseudomonadales > Pseudomonadaceae > Aquipseudomonas > Aquipseudomonas reidholzensis. The sequence continues at coordinate 1,879 of NZ_UNOZ01000003.1, read as the reverse complement.
TACGCGCTGGAAGAGCGCATCTACCGGCTGCGCTGCGTCGAGGCCTGGTCGATGGTGATCCCGTGGCTGGGCTTCAGCCTGGCCGAAGTGCTCAAGCGGGTCGAGCCGACCTCGAAGGCGCGTTACCTGCGCTTCGAGACGCTGCAGGACCCGAAGAGCATGCCTGGGCAGCGCTCGTCGTTCGCCCTGATCGACTGGCCGTATGTAGAAGGCTTGCGCCTGGACGAGGCGATGAACCCGTTGGCGATCCTGGCGGTGGGCATGTATGGCCGCGAGCTGCCCAATCAGAACGGTGCACCGTTGCGCCTGGTGGCGCCCTGGAAGTACGGCTTCAAGAGCATCAAGTCGATCGTGCGCATCAGCCTGGTGGCCGAGCAGCCGCAGACCACCTGGGAAAGCCTGGCGCCCACCGAGTACGGCTTCTATGCCAACGTCAATCCCACGGTCGACCACCCGCGCTGGACCCAGGCCCGCGAACGGCGCCTGCCGAGTGGGTTGTTCAGCCCCAATGTGCGCGACACCTTGATGTTCAACGGCTACGGCGACGAAGTCGCCTCTCTTTATAGTGGGCTCGATCTGCGGAAGAACTACTGATGCGCTATCCGTGGCTGCGCCTGGCCATCTTCGTGCTGGGCTGCCTGTTACCGGTGTGGTGGCTGTACGAGGCGGCAATGAACCTGCTCGGCCCGGACCCGGGCAAGATCCTGGTCGACCGGCTCGGGCTTGGGGCATTGATCTTCCTGTTGATCACCTTGAGCATGACGCCGCTGCAGCGCCTCACCGGCTGGTCGGGCTGGATCGTGGTGCGTCGCCAGCTGGGGCTCTGGTGCTTTGCTTATATAGTGCTGCACATGACCTCATACATGGTGTTCATCCTTGGCCTGGACTGGGGGCAGTTGGGCGTCGAACTGCGCAAGCGGCCGTACATCATTGTCGGTACCTTGGGGTTTCTGGGGCTGCTGGCGCTGGCGGTCACCTCCAACCGATACAGTCAGCGACGCCTGGGTGCGCGCTGGAAGAAGCTGCACAAGCTGGTGTACGTGATTCTCGGGTTGGGCTTGCTGCACTTCCTGTGGATCGTGCGCTCCGACCTCAAGGAGTGGGTGGTGTATGCATCGATTGGCGCGGTGCTGCTGGCGCTGCGTATTCCGGCGGTGTGGCGGCGGGTTCCGCGGCTGATCGGAGGGCGGGGGAGGGCGGTTTGAAACATTTATGAAATAAACGGTTGACGGCCTCTCAGATCCCCTTATAATGCGCCCCACTTCCAGCGTAGTTGGAACGGAAAACTCCTTGAGTTTCAATGAGTTAGAAGTTTCAGGCAGTATGGAGGTGCTTCGATCGTCTGATCGGCAGCGGTGAAAAAGGCAGTTGACAACAGCGTGTAACGCTGTAGAATTCGCCTCCCGCTACGAGAGATCGCAGCGAGCCAAGTGTTTGAAGTTGAACGAGATTCTCGCAGAAAACTTCAAAATAAACGCTTGACAGGCTCTGAGGAAAGCGTAGAATGCGCGCCTCGGTTGAGACGAAAAGTTCTTAACCAACCGCTCTTTAACAAATTGAATCAAGCAATTCGTGTGGGTGCTTGTGAGTATGGTTTGATAGTCGCCAAGATTATCAGCATCACAAGTGGCCACATGAGAAATCATAGTAGTCATTTGAGATTGCTGAGCCAAGTTTAGGGTTTCTTAAAAACCCAAGCAGTATTGAACTGAAGAGTTTGATCATGGCTCAGATTGAACGCTGGCGGCAGGCCTAACACATGCAAGTCGAGCGGATGAGAAGAGCTTGCTCTTCGATTCAGCGGCGGACGGGTGAGTAATGCCTAGGAATCTGCCTGGTAGTGGGGGACAACGTTTCGAAAGGAACGCTAATACCGCAT
>NZ_UNOZ01000037.1 GCF_900536025.1 Pseudomonas reidholzensis | reverse complement strand
GTTCGTTTTCGTCGCCTTTGCGATTGTGCGGGGCGAAGTACTTTTCGGCGATGGTGCGCGCGGTGGTGAGCGCTGCGTCGAAGGTTTCCCGGCTGTGCTCGGCGAAACGCGGGCGCTGGGTCAGGGCCTCGGCGTCGAGGACTTCGTAGAGTTCGAAGGCGAGGTTGCGGCTGCTGAGCAGGGTCTCGGGCATGGTGTTGGGTCCTGAGTCGGGATGGGTCGAGTCTAGGGGGGGGTGGGGCGATGGGGTAGTTAAATAGGTGGGAGTGATGGGGCAGGAAAAGTGGTGGCGCTGGGGGGATGGCTTGTTGTGCACCTGGGAGGCATGCCACCGGCTTCGCGGGCGCTCTCGAAATCGAGCGCCGCCCGCGCGGCGCATCGCGGGCAAGCCCGCTCCTACATTTGCTGCAACGTACCATAGCCTGTGAAAAAGGCGTTGCCAGCCTTGGTGCATGACGAAAGCCTGGTGAGAGGCCATCAGGGCCGGCTCAAGATATTCGTCGTACAAACAAGGCAAAACCTCGGTCTGTCAGGCTACCGTACGTTGCAGCAAATGTAGGAGCGGGCTTGCCCGCGATGCGCCGCGCGGGCGGCGCTCGATCTTGAGGACGCTGCAATAGCCTGTGACTTGCGCCTGGTGGCCATGATGCGGTCGAACTTCAGGCCCTGCTTTTCACCTGGCTTTGAGGACTTACCCTATTCCTTGTAGTCCATTTCCCAAACATACTTCCAACCCCTTTCAAGCCATTGCGGTGCTCTGGGTTGAGCCCTAGTCTCGGACGGTCGCTGCTAATCAGCGACCGGCTTTGACAGGCCGCCCAGGTTAAAATTCCATGGCTTTGCCTTTATGGCAGCTGTGCATGGGGCACCTCGTGTGCGCCGGGTTTTTGATTTTTCCTACCGGTCTGTCAACCCGTGTACAGCTGCCACCCTCTTGTTTGACAGCAGATGGCGACGGCCACTTTTCAGGAAAAATAAAATGCTGAAAATTGTCCCCGACCCACCGCACAGTCCCCACTCCCTCGAAGACACCATCCTCCAAGCCACCGAGTCCGCCCTGTGCGCACAGACCGTGGCCCACCAAGCGCTCCTGCTCCAGCCAAAATCGCCCGTCTCGGTGCTGATCATGGCCGCGATGCATGAGCTGGAGGCCCTGCGTATGCTGCTTGAGTCGGCCTTGATACATGTGCAACCGCCGCCCAGCCGCGGCCGATGCACTAAAACGCGAGTGATGTGTCGTCTGTACGGGCCCTTTCGCGGGCAAGCCCGCTCCTACAGGGGCAGCGCAGTCATTGGCATGACGCGCGGTCTGTAGGCGCGGGGTTGCCCGCGATAAAGCCCGGCCAGGCACTGCTGAATTCAGGGAGATTGACCCATGAGTACTGACGAAACCACCCCCAACACCACCGTCGGCAAGACCCGCTTTTACCAAGGGGAAGGCTTGACCCAACCCTTGTTTTGCATCGAGCCCGGCATCCCGTGCCAGCATGCCCGTGAACAGGCCTCGGAGTTGATGGGCGTTGTACGAGAGTTGACCATCACTGGCGTGATGGAAGACAACCCCCAGCTAGTCTGGGCCTCGCACTACCTGAGCGCATTGGCCAAGGCGTTGCTGGACGATGCTGAACTCGGCATGACGCACTGACATTGCGTTGGCTGGAGCCTCCCGGGGTCGCAAAGCGGCCCCAACTTCACGCGCTGTCCAGGCCAAAAAAAAGGAGAGCCGAAGCTCTCCTTTTTCATCACATCACTTCAATCAGCCAATGGTCATCAAGCTGGCATTGCCCCCCGCCGCAGCGGTGTTGACGCTCACCGCCCGCTCGATCACCAAGCGCTCCAGCGCAATCTGATGATCGCCGCTGGACAGCCCATGAACCCCAACGATCGCGCCGGCACGCTTGGCCACCTGCTCGCACACCGCGCGCAGCTGGTCCGAGTGGCCATGGTGAAGCACGGCATCGAAGGCCACCTCGTCCTTGTTCCAGTCGGCCACCAGCTTGACCTTCGCCTGCAGCTCTTTGGGCAGACGCGCACGCAGGCTCTTCGCCGGCTCGCCATCCACGCACACCGCTGAGCTACCCACAGCCAACACTGCAGCCAGCTGAGCCAGCAGGTCAGCCTCGCTGTCCGCCAGGCACAGCACATGCTCGCGCGGCAGGATGGTGTAGCTGTTGCGCTCGCCGGTCGGGCCTGGCAGCAGGCGGCTGATACCGCTCTGCGACTGCTCGGCAAAGTCGTCGCACAGACGCGCCAGGTCGGCCAGCTGGTTGCTCTCGGCCCAGGCCTTGAGCGCATGCAGCGGCTTGATCAACTGATCGCGCAGCACACGGTCGACCTTGGCTTCGCCATCGGCACGCTGGAAGTGACGGGCCACCGCGTCGGCCGGACGGGTCGACAGCAGGCGGTACAGGTACAGCGGGCCGCCGGCTTTCGGGCCAGTGCCAGACAGGCCTTCACCACCGAACGGCTGCACGCCGACCACAGCGCCAACGATGTTGCGGTTGACGTACATGTTGCCGGCGTTGACGTTGTCGACCACCTTGGCAATGGTCTCGTCGATGCGCGTGTGCACGCCCAGGGTCAGGCCATAACCGGAGGCATTGATCTGCTCGATCAGCTGGTCGAGGTTGCGACGGTTGTAGCGCACCACGTGCAGCACAGGGCCGAAGATCTCGCGCTTGAGCTCGTCGAAGCTGTCCAGTTCGATCAGGGTCGGCATCACGAAGGTGCCGCGCTTGCACTCGGCGGCATCGGCGATGGCGACTTGATAGACCGTGCGGCCTTTCTCACGCATGCCCTGGATGTGCTTCTCGATACCCGCCTTGGCTTCGGCGTCGATCACCGGGCCGATGTCCACCGACAGGCGCTCCGGGTTGCCCTGACGGCTTTGCGCCATGGCACCTTTGAGCATTTCGATCACGCGGTCGGCAGAATCTTCCTGCAGGCACAGGACGCGCAGGGCCGAGCAACGCTGGCCAGCACTGTCGAAGGCCGAAGACACCACGTCGATCACCACCTGCTCGGTGAGGGCCGAGGAGTCGACGATCATCGCGTTCTGGCCGCCGGTTTCGGCGATCAGCGGGATCGGCCGGCCCTGGGCGTCGAGGCGCCCGGCAATGTTGCGTTGCAGCAGGCGAGCCACTTCGGTGGAGCCTGTGAACATCACGCCTTTGACCCGCTCATCACCGACCAGGCGTGCACCCACGGTCTCGCCACGGCCCGGGAGCAGTTGCAGCACGCCTTCGGGGATGCCGGCTTCCAGCAGCAGGCGCACGGCTTGGGCGGCGACCAGTGGGGTTTGTTCGGCCGGCTTGGCCAGCACCGGGTTGCCGGCTGCGAGGGCCGCGGCGACCTGGCCGCTGAAGATCGCCAGGGGGAAGTTCCACGGGCTGATGCAGACCACCGGGCCCAGTGGACGGTGGGCGTCGTTGCTGAAGTCGTTGCGTGCCTGCACCGCGTAGTAGCGCAGGAAATCGACCGCTTCACGGACTTCGGCGATGGCGTTGGCGTAGGTCTTGCCCGCCTCGCGCACCAGCAGGCCCATCAACGGTTGGATCTCGGCTTCCATCAGGTCGGCGCTGCGCTCGAGGATCGCCGCACGCTCGGCCGGTGGCGTCGCCTGCCAGATCGGCGCGGCGTTCAGTGCGCACTGGATGGCGTTGTCGACGTCAGTGACCGTGGCTTCCTGGACATGACCGACCACGTCGCGATGATCGGACGGGTTGAGCACCGCCGCAGGGGCTTCCTGGCTGGAGGCGCAGCCCAGCAGCGGGGCGGCTTTCCAGGCGTTGTGGGCCGTCGCCAGGAGGGCGCAGGACAGCGACGCCAGGCGATGTTCGTTGGCCAGGTCGATACCGGCCGAGTTGGCCCGCTCGCTGCCATACAGGTCACGCGGCAGCGGGATGCGCGGGTGCGGCAGGCCGATGCTGCCTTCCTGGGCGGCCATCTGCTCGATGCTGGCGACCGGGTCGGCGACCAGCTCCTGGATCGAGATCGAGTGGTCGGCAATGCGGTTGACGAACGAGGTGTTGGCGCCGTTTTCCAGCAGGCGGCGGACCAGGTAGGCCAGCAGCGTCTCGTGGGTGCCGACCGGTGCATAGACGCGGCACGGGCGGTTCAGCTTGCCGTCGGCGACCTTGCCGACCACTTGCTCGTACAGCGGCTCGCCCATGCCGTGCAGGCACTGGAACTCGTACTGGCCCGGGTAGTAGTTCTGCCCGGCGATCTGGTAGATGGCCGACAGGGTGTGGGCGTTGTGGGTGGCGAACTGCGGGTAGATCGCTTCTGGCACCGACAGCAGCTTGCGGGCGCAGGCGATGTAGGACACGTCGGTGTACACCTTGCGCGTGTACACCGGATAGCCTTCCAGGCCCTCGACCTGGGCGCGCTTGATCTCGCTGTCCCAGTAGGCGCCCTTGACCAGGCGGATCATCAGGCGGTGGCGGCTGCGCTTGGCCAGGTCGATGACCGAGTCGATCACGTACGGGCAACGCTTCTGGTAGGCCTGGATGACAAAGCCGATGCCGTTCCAGCCGGTCAGCGACGGCTCGAAGCACAGGCGCTCGAGCAGGTCCAGCGACAGCTCCAGGCGGTCGGCCTCTTCGGCGTCGATGTTCAGGCCGATGTCGTATTGCTTGGCCAGCAGGGTCAGCGACAGCAGGCGCGGGTACAGCTCTTCCATCACGCGCTCGTACTGGGCGCGGCTGTAGCGCGGGTGCAGCGCCGAGAGCTTGATCGAGATGCCCGGGCCTTCATAGATGCCGCGGCCGTGCGAGGCCTTGCCGATCGAGTGGATCGCCTGCTCGTAGGAGGCCAGGTATTTCTGCGCGTCGTGCTCGGTCAGTGCGGCTTCGCCGAGCATGTCGTAGGAATAACGGAAGCCCTTGGCTTCGAAGCGGCTGGCGTTGGCCAGGGCTTCGGCGATGGTTTCGCCGGTGACGAACTGCTCGCCCATCAGGCGCATGGCCATGTCGACGCCCTTGCGGATCATCGGCTCGCCGCTCTTGCCGATGATGCGGGTGAGCGAAGAGGTCAGGCCGGATTCGTTATGGGTGGAGACCAGCTTGCCGGTCAGCAGCAGGCCCCAGGTGGCCGCGTTGACGAACAGCGACGGGCTGTTGCCCAGGTGCGGCTGCCAGTTGCCGGTGCTGATCTTGTCGCGGATCAGCGCGTCGCGGGTGCCTTTGTCGGGGATGCGCAGCAGGGCTTCGGCCAGGCACATCAGTGCCACGCCTTCCTGCGACGACAGCGAAAACTCCTGCAGCAGGCCCTGGACGATGCCGGCGCGACCGCTGGCGCTCTTCTGGTTGCGCAGTTTTTCAGCGATGCCGGCCGCCAGCTTGTTAGTGGCCTCGGCCTGGGCGGTCGAGAGGCGCGCCTGCTCGAGCAGCATCGGCACCATTTCCTGCTCGGGGCGGCGGTAGGCGGCGGTGATCGCCGAGCGCAGTACCGACTGCGGCAGGATGCTCTCGGCAAACTCGAGGAAGCATTGGTGGTTGTGGTCTTGCTGGACGTCGCCAGCGTCCTCGATGAGGTTGCTGGCATGACCGTTGAGTTCGGTCAGGGTGGCGCCACCCTCGAGCTTCTCCAGGTAATTGAAGATCGCTTGCTTGATCAACCAGTGCGGCGTGCGGTCGATGGACTGCGCAGCGGCCTTGAGTCGCTCACGGGTAGGGTCGTCAAGTTTGACCCCAAGGGTGGTCGTCGCCATTTCTTATCCTCATTATTGCCACGGTTGTGGCCTAAGCTGATGCTCAGATTAGCTGTAGGACAATTCGGGTGCAACCAGGTGCAACCCGTTTTTTCGCAAGAAAAGGTGCAACTCGTCTGACGCCATTTCCCACACAGCGGAAATGGGCGCTTACAGTGCGTTTTATTATGAAATACGCTGTCTTTGCGCCAAAAAGGAGCAAAAACGAGGCATTTTTCCGAAAATGCGTTCCAGGGTGCAACTTGTAAAAGAAAAAGGGTTGCACCCGCTTGAGGTTGTTGCATAGCATTCGCCGCCAGGGTGCAACCGCTTATCCGGCCGGTCGCACGAACATAAAAACAAACGCCAGGGCACAACCATGGGCAATCCACTTACGATCACCTTTGTGATCTACATCGCGGCAATGGTGCTGATCGGCTTCGCCGCCTATCGCTCCACCAATAACCTTTCCGATTACATCCTCGGTGGTCGCAGCCTCGGCAGCGTTGTCACCGCGCTGTCCGCAGGTGCATCGGACATGAGCGGCTGGCTGTTGATGGGCCTGCCGGGCGCCATCTACATGTCGGGTCTGTCCGAGGCCTGGATTGCCATTGGCCTGACCGTCGGCGCCTACCTCAACTGGCTGTTCGTTGCCGGCCGCCTGCGGGTGCAGACCGAGCACAACGGCGATGCGCTGACCCTGCCGGATTACTTCGCCAGCCGTTTCGAAGACAACAGCGGCCTGCTGCGGATCATCTCGGCCATCGTCATCCTGGTGTTCTTCACCATCTACTGCGCCTCCGGCATCGTTGCCGGCGCGCGGTTGTTCGAAAGCACCTTCGGCATGCCGTATGAAACCGCCCTGTGGGCCGGTGCCGCGGCAACCATTGCCTACACCTTCGTCGGTGGCTTCCTGGCAGTGAGCTGGACCGACACGGTGCAGGCTTCGCTGATGATCTTTGCGCTGATCCTCACGCCGATCATCGTGCTGATCTCCACCGGTGGCTTCGACACCACCTTCCTGGCGATCGAAGCGCAGAACCCGGCCAACTTCGACATGTTCAAGGGCGCCACCTTCATCGGCATCATCTCGCTGATGGGCTGGGGCCTGGGCTACTTCGGCCAGCCGCACATCCTCGCGCGCTTCATGGCGGCGGACTCGGTCAAGTCGATCGCCAATGCCCGTCGCATCTCCATGACCTGGATGATCCTGTGCCTGGCCGGTACCTGTGCCGTGGGCTTCTTCGGCATCGCCTACTTCTCGGCCCATCCTGAGCTGGCCGGTCCGGTGACCGAGAACCACGAGCGGGTGTTCATCGAGCTGGCGAAGATCCTCTTCAACCCATGGGTTGCCGGTGTGCTGCTGTCGGCCATCCTGGCGGCGGTGATGAGTACCCTCAGCTGCCAGCTGCTGGTGTGCTCGAGCGCCCTGACCGAAGACTTCTACAAGACCTTCCTGCGCAAGAACGCCTCGCAGGTCGAGCTGGTCTGGGTCGGCCGTCTGATGGTGCTGGCCGTGGCGCTGATCGCCATCGCCCTGGCGGCCAACCCGGAAAACCGCGTGCTCGGCCTGGTGGCTTACGCCTGGGCAGGCTTCGGTGCGGCCTTTGGCCCGGTGGTGCTGCTGTCGGTCCTGTGGAAAGGCATGACGCGTAACGGTGCCCTGGCGGGTATCGTCATCGGCGCCCTGACGGTGATCTTCTGGAAACAGCTGGATACCGGCCTGTACGAGATCATTCCGGGCTTCCTGTTCGCTACCGTCGCGATCTTCGTGGTGAGCAAGCTGGGCGCGCCGACCTCGAGCATGGTTTCGCGCTTCGAGAAGGCCGACGAGGCTTACCATATCGGTAAGTGATGCCTGCCTGATGCTGTACTGAAAAACCCGCGCCTCCTGGAGGCGCGGGCTTTTTTGTGGGCGCGGTGGTGGCCTTCTGGCGGCGCCGATCGGCTGTCGGGCCTGACGACTCCGGCGCGACAAGGTAAACTTGCCGGCCTTGCAGGAGTTGCCATGAACTATCGTCACGCCTTCCACGCCGGCAACCACGCCGACGTCTTCAAACACATCGTGCTGACCCGCCTCATCGCCCTGATGTCGCGCAAGGAGCAGCCGTTCGCCTACATCGACACCCACGCCGGCCTGGGTCTGTACGACCTGCAGGGCGACCAGGCGTCGCGCACCGGTGAATACCTCGAAGGCGTCGCGCGGTTGTGGAATCGCGATGACCTGCCGGCGATCACCGCCGACTACCTGCAGGTGATCAAGCGCCTGAACAAGGACGGCGAACTGCGCTACTACCCAGGCTCGCCCGAGCTTGCGCGCCGGCTGATGCGCGAGCAGGACCGTGCGCTGCTCAACGAAAAGCACCCCGAAGACGGCCCGCTGCTGCGCGAGAACATGAAAAAGGACCCGCGCGTCACCGTCCACCTCGGCGAGGGCTGGCATGTGCCGCGGGCGCTGCTGCCCGTGCAGGAAAAACGTGCGGTGATGCTGATCGACCCGCCCTTCGAGCAGGCCGACGAGCTCAAGCGTTGCACCGTGGCGGTGAAGGAAGCGATCGGTCGTATGCGCCAGACGGTCGCGGCCATCTGGTACCCGATCAAGGACCAGCGCTCGCTGACCCGCTTCTACCAGGACCTGACCAGCACCGGCGCGCCCAAGCTGCTGCGCGCCGAGCTCTACGTCCATCACCAGGACAGCCCGCAGGGCCTGAACGGCTCTGGCCTGGCCATTGCCAACCCGCCGTGGGGGCTGGAGGAAGAGCTGCGCGAGTTGCTGCCGTTGCTGGCCAAAGAGCTGGCGCAGACCGACGGCAGCTGGCGCCTGGACTGGTTGATCGCCGAATAATGCTCGCGGGCAGGCCTGCCCGCGGATGACGGTGACACACCCTGCATCGTAGCCTGCGGCACTCCGCGCCCGGAGGGGGCGGTGTGTCCCTGATGTTTGCGTTATAATCCCGCCCTTTAGCCGCCGTCCGCCCATGAGGCCGATGGCGCATCTCTACCGAATGAAGAGGCTAGACCCTTGGCATTGACGATTCTTGGCCTGTCCGGCGCCCTTAGCCATGACCCTTCCGCGGCCCTGTACATCGACGGCAAGTTGATTGCCGCCGCCGAAGAAGAGCGCTTCGTGCGTGACAAGCATGCGAAGAACCGCATGCCCTACGAATCGGCGAAGTTCTGCCTGGAACAGGCCGGCATCAAGCCGTCGGACGTCGACGTGGTGGCCATTCCCTTCGCCCCGATCAGCCTGTTCGGCAAGGCCCGCTGGCACTACGCCAAGCGCTACTGGTACGCCCCGGACCGCGCCCTCGACGCGATCCTGATGGGCAACCGCCGCTACAAGCGCTACCGCAAGAAGATCGTCTGGTGCCTGGAGCAACTGGGCTTCGACCCGAAAAAGATCAAGATCGAGCCGGTCGAGCACCACCTCGCTCACGCCTCCAGCGCCTACCACTGCTCGGGCTTCAAAGAGAAAACCGCGATCCTCGGCATCGACGGTAAGGGCGAGTACGCCACGACCTTCTTTGGCTACGGCGAAAACGGCAAGATCCACAAGATCAAGGAGTTCTTCGATCCGGATTCGCTGGGCGGCCTGTACGGCGCGATCACCGAGTTCCTCGGCTTCGAGATGCTCGACGGCGAGTTCAAGGTCATGGGCATGGCGCCGTACGGCGACGCCAGCAAGTATGACTTCTCGCGTCTGGCCAGCTTCGAGAATGGCGAACTGGTGATCAACACCGAGTACGCCAACGTCATCGGCCTGCGCCGCTATAAAGAGAAGGGCAAGGGCTTCTACTTCTCGCCCAAGCTGATCGAGTGGCTGGGTCCCAAGCGCGAAGGCGATATCGCCGACGAGCCGTATATCCACTACGCGGCAAGCATGCAGGCGCTGTTCGAGAAACTCGCCCTGCAGATGATCGACCACTACCTGGGCGACACCCTCAAGCAGACCGGCAAGCTGGCCTTCGCCGGCGGCTGCGCGCTGAACGTCAAGCTCAACCAGAAGATCATCGCCCGCCCGGACGTCAAGGAACTGTTCGTCCAGCCGGCCTCCGGCGACGCCGGTACCGCAGTCGGTGCCGCGGCCTACGTGTCGCACGCCCGTGGCGTACCGGTCGAGAAGATGGAACACGTCTACCTCGGCCCGGCGTACTCCAACGAGGACGTGATCGCCGCCTGTGCCCGTCACCCGAGCCAGCCGGCCTGGCGCAAGCTGGACAACATGCCCGAGCAGATCGCCAAGATCATGGTCGATGGCAACCCGGTGGCCTGGTTCCAGGGCCGCATGGAGTTCGGCCCGCGTGCGCTGGGTGGTCGTTCGATCATCGGCTGCCCGAGCGTGCCGGGCGTGGCTGACCGGATCAACCACCAGATCAAGTTCCGCGAGCGCTGGAGGCCTTTCTGCCCGTCGATGCTCGACACCGTCGCCCCGCAGATGATCAAGATCGATCACCCGGCGCCGTTCATGACCTTCACCTTTGAAGTCTCGGACGAGTGGAAGACCCGCGTGCCGGAAGTCGTCCACGAAGACGGCACCTCGCGGGCCCAGGTGCTCAAGCGCGAGTACAACCCGCGCTACTACGACATGATGAAGGCCCTCGAGGTCCTCACCGGCAACGGCGTGTCGTTGAACACCTCGCTCAACCGTCGCGGCGAACCGATGATCTGCTCGCCGACCGATGCGCTGAACATGTTCTTCGGCTCCGACCTGCAGTACCTGATCATGGAAGACATCCTGGTCGTCAAGGATGGCGCTGCGCCTTATGACCAGCCGCTCTGAACCGCGCATCCTGCAGTTCTGCCATGGCTATGACGGGCCGTTTCTCGACTGTGCCCGTCAATACGCCAGCCTGTTCCAGGGCAGCGGTTACCGGGTCACCACGGTCTTTCTGACCGGCAAGGCCGACCCGCAGGTAGCGGCCGGCTGCGCCTCGGACGAGGTGCTGTTCCTCGAGTTCAGCTCCAAGGCCGTGCGTGGCCTCAAGCTGGGGGCGATCCGTGCACTGCGCACGATCGCTGCCGAGCGCAATTTCAGTCTGTGCATCGCCCACCGTTTCAAGCCGATCTACGTGGCCTTGCTCGCCACCGGCTTGCCGGTGATCGGTGTGCACCATGCTTTCAGCGACTACCAGCGCAAGAGCCGGCAGCTGTTCGCCAACCTGTTTCGCAAGCGCCTGAGCCTGCTCGGCGTCTCCGACGCGGTGCGCGACGACATGCGCCGCTGTTTGCCGAAGTGGCCGGCCGAGCGTATCCAGACCCTGTACAACCGTATCGATGTCGACGCCCTGCAGGCTGCCCTGGTGCCGCGTGAAGAGTCGCGCCGGGTGCTCGGTCTCGACCCACAGGCGTGGATCGTCGGTAACGTTGGCCGGCTGCATCCGGACAAGGACCAGGCCACCCTGCTCAAGGGCTTTGCCGAAGCGTTGCCCAATCTGCCGCAAGGCGCCCGTCTGGCGGTGCTGGGCACGGGGCGGCTGGAGGCCGAGTTGAAGGCCCAGGCCGTTGCGCTGGGTATTGCCGGCCAGGTCGATTTTCTCGGCCAGGTCGCCGACGCTCGACGCTACTTCCAGGCGTTCGATGTGTTCGCCTTGAGCTCCGACCATGAGCCGTTCGGCATGGTCCTGCTCGAAGCCATGGTCGCCGGTGTGCCCGTGCTGGCCACCGCCTGTGGCGGTGCACGTGAAGTGGTCGAAGGGGTCGGCGTACTGTTCCCGTTGGGTGATGCCGGGCAATTGGCCCAAGGCCTCACGCACATGGCCGGGCTGGATGATCAGCAGCGCCAGGCGTGTGCCGCGCATATGCTGCAACGCCTGCGCGAACGCTTCAGCGATCAGGCTGTGCGGGAGACCTTCTGGCAGTTGCCATCGGCGCGCGCGTTGGTGGTGCAGCCGTGATCCTCAACCATATACCGGCCCTGCGTGAACGCGGTTGGCAGGTCATCGACGCGCCCGCCTATGCTGACGTCTGGCAACGCTTCGGCGGCAGTGTGGCGACCCACCCGCAAGTGATCGAGCAGCTCGCCGAGCTGGCGCAGATTCCGGTGCGCTACCTGGGCTGGGAGCAGGGCGGCCAGTTGCAGGCGGCCATTCCCACCTGGGGGCGTCACCTGGCGCTGTCCAAGGACGTGCTCAAGCGCCATGGCAAGAAAGGCCTGTTCGATCTGGGCAACGCCGAACTGATCCTGCCCGCCGCCAGCACCGCCGGTGCGCGGCTGCGGCATGCCGGGCGCTACCTGTCCGAGCTTAACCAGGGGCGCTTCAGCGGCCTCAAGGCGCAAACCGAGCAGTTGGCCATGGCCCGTGCGCATGAAGACCTGTCGAAGAAGTTTCGCTACAACCAGCGCCGCGAACTGCGCCTGCTGGAAGAGGCGGGCGGGCAGGTGCGGCCGATCAGCGACTTCAGCTCGGCTGAAATCGCGGCCATGTACTGCGACCTGTTCCAGCGTCGCTGGGGCTTTGCCGCAACCGGCGCGCAGCACATGGCGGAGGTCGTCGAGCGCCTGCGTGGGCTGCTGATCGGCTCGGTGCTGCTGCTTGACGGCGCGCCGATCGCCATCCAGCTGGTGTACCGCGTCGAAGCGCCGGAGTGGATCAGCGTCGAATACGTCAACGGCGGTGTCGACCCCGAAACCAAGGCATTCAGCCCTGGCAGCGTGTTGAGTTTTCTCAACACCCAGGCCGCCTGGGAGGATGCCAAGGCGCGCAACAAGCCGCTGCGGTTCTCCTTCGGTCGTGCCGACCGCGAGTACAAGGACCGTTGGTGCAACCCCGTCACTGTGTACCAGGTCTGACCATGAGCGCACGCAAGCAGCAGTTGTTGAGCCGTCATCGCAAGCGCAAGCGGGTGATCCTGCTGGTGGCGCTGTGCCTGGTGCTGCTCAGCGGCGCGTTGGCCTGGTGGCTGCCACCGCTGCTGGCGGTGCTGCTGTGGGTGGCGCACGAGGCGTGGTTCTCCGATCACCTGTTCTACCTGCCGGGCAGTGACTACCGCTACGACCTGCAGGCCACTGAACGGCATGCCGTGGCGTGCCGCGACGGGCTGCTGGTGGTGTCGGCCGGGTGTTCGCTGGACGGCGCGCCGACCTTGCTGCTGCGCGTTCAACTGCGCGCGGGCTGGCTGGGCCGGCTGTTCGACCCGGCGGTGCTGATCGAGGGCGGCGAGGCTGACCGGCAGACGTTCGAACGCGGCGTGCGCGGCGTGCGCTACCTCAACCTGACCAGCCAGGCCGAGGCGCTTGCGGCCGGCCGTTTGCGCCTGCGTGGCCGGCGCTGCCGGCTGGCGGATGAGCTGCAGCTGCTGGTCGTGCGGCATGCCGATTACCTGGCCGGGACGATGATGGTCATCGCGCCGCATGCGGACGATGCCGAGCTTGCCGGGTTTGCTGCCTATGCCCAGGCCGAGCAGAGCTGGATCGTCACCCTGACCGCCGGCGAAATCGAAAACGAGTACTACCGCGACACCTTGCAGCTCGACACCGTGGCGGCTGCCCGGCTCAAGGGCGAAGTGCGCAGCTGGGACAGCGTGGCGGTGCCGCGTTGGGCTGGCGTGCCCGCGTCGCAGAGCGTGCAACTGGGCTATTTCTGCATGCAGTTGGCCGCCATGAAGGCCGACCCGGCGGCTGTGGTCGCTTCGCGCGAGGCTGATCTCGCCGACACCCGGCCGTTCCGCCGCTTCAATGAATGCACCTTGCACAGTGACGCCGATGGCTTGCCGACCTGGCACAACCTGGTGCGCGACCTGCGCGAGCTGATCGACCGGGCGCGCCCGGCGACCCTCGTGCTGCCGCACCCGCAGCTCGACCCGCACCCTGACCACGTGTGTGCCCATGACGCCGTGCGCGAGGCGCTACTGGGTACCCAGTGGCAGCCGCAGACCCTGCTGCTGTACGCCAATCACCTGCACGACAATGACCGCTGGCCGATGGGCGAGGCGGGTGATGGCGTCGCCTTGCCGCCGTTCTTCGAGGAGCAGGTGGCGATGCGCCCGTGGGCCTTGCAGGTCTCGCCCGAGCGGCAGCGGCAAAAGGCCATCGCCTTGGGTATGATGCACGACCTGCAGCCACCGGCACCGCTCAAGCGCAAGATTCGGCGGTTTTTGCAGCACTACCTGGCCGCCCGCCGTTGGCCGGCATTCGGTGAAAATGAATTCTTCCGCAAGGCAGTGCGTCGTCATGAACTGTTTTGGGTCGAGACCGTGATCGACAAGAGAGAGCAACAGTGAAAGTCCTGTTCCTGGTCCAGAAAGAGCAGCGCGCCATCCTCGATCGTCTGTACGAAGGTATCTCGGCCAGCTGCCAGTGCGACATTCGCTGGTTGAGCGACGACGAGCAGGATGACCTGCGCGGCTATTTCAGTCGCCACGTGAAGGTCAAGGAATACGACCGGATCCTGTTCTTCCTGCGCTTCAAAAAAGAGATCCGCCAGGCCCGTTTCATCGCCCAGGTGCCGAACCTGGTGATTCTCGAACACGACGCCTACCAGAACTACATCCCCTGCAAGTACACCGGCAAGTTCAGCGCGCAGTACCGGCGCATGCCGTGGGCGCGGGTCATCACCTCGGGCGCGGTGGTCACGCGGCGCCTGGTGGATGAGGGCTTCGACGCGGTGTTCGTGCCCAAGGGCTATGACCAGGCGCTGCTGCGCAACGAGAACCGCGAGCGGGATATCGAGCTGGCCTTTGTCGGCAGCCTGCGCAGCGTCGCGTACTCCGGGCGCAAGGCGATGCTCGACTCGCTGGCCGCAGTGGAAAACCTGGTCATCACCCGCACCAAGTCGGGTGAAGAGTACAGCCAGACCCTGAGCCGGATCCGCTTCTTCGTCAGTGCCGATGTCGGCATGGGCGAGTACATGATCAAGAATTTCGAAGCCATGGCCTGTGGCTGCGTGCTGTTTGCGTACGACCAGGGCGAGGAAGAAAACCGCGCGCTGGGCTTTGTCGACATGGACAATATCGTCCTCTACAGCGACCTCCAGCAGTTGCGCGACAAGCTCGCCGTGCTGCGCGCCGACAGCGCGCTGGCCGAGCGCATTTCACGCAACGGCCAGCAGTTGGCCGAACAGCGCTTCACCTTCCATGCGATCGGACAGTCGATCGTCGAGGCGATGCGCGCCCCTTTACGCGAGCGTCCTGCCCTGAGCCCTTGGCAGCGGCTGTGTCGCGCCCTCGGCCTGTCGCGCTGAACCCTAGAACAACGAGGAAACCATGCTCTTCAGTGAAAGCAGCGAGATCACTCTGATGGTCACCAGCTGTGGCCGGTTCGACCTGCTCAAGCGCACGCTCGAGACCTTCGACCGCTACAACACCGCGCCCATCCGTGAAGTGTTCATCACCGAGGACGCGGGTGACGAAGCCGTGCGTGACTGCATCCCTGAGCACTGGCGCGCGCACACCACCTTCATCGTCAACAATCCCAAGCTCGGCCAGTTGCGGTCGGTGGATGCCGCCTACGCGCAGATCAAGACGTTCTGGGTGTTCCACTGTGAGGATGACTGGGCGTTCTACCGTCCGGGCTTCATCGAGGACTCCCAGGCGCTGCTGGAGGCCGACCCGCAGGCCTTGCAGGTCTGGCTGCGCAGCTTCATGCATGACCTGCAGGTGCACAGCCCGTATGTCTTCCTGCATGAGCGGCAGGTGCTGCAAGGTATCCCGTTCTATCAGTTGGGCTCGCACAAGGCCGAGTGGCAGGGGTTCTCGTTCAATCCCGGCCTGCGCCGCCTGGCCGACTATCAGGCGCACGCGCCCTACGCCTCGCACTCGGGCGAGAAGAGCCTTTCGCGGCTGTATGCCGAGGCCAATCGCTATGCGCTGATTCTGGAAAACGACGCCGTGCTGCACACCGGGTTCGGTGAGCACGTGGAAATGCAGGAAGAAAAGGTGAAGAAGCTTCGCCGTAAACGCATCGACCGCATCCGGCTGATCGGTGCTGTCGTCATTGGACTAGTGGTTGGGTGGGTTCTTAAGGATGTTTGAAAGTACAGGCAAGGGCAGTGGCATGAGTAGGCAATACTTTGGCGCGGCGTTGATTATCTTCCTCCTCAGCTACGTGCTGATGGCCTCTTCCAAGTGGACCAACAACATTTTCTACGCGTTCGTCGCGTTGCCGGGGTTGGTGTTCCTGATCAAGGAGCGCGGTGCCGGGCTGTTTTCCAACAAGCTGGGCCTGGCCTGGCTGGTGTTCCTGCTGTGGTTCCTGGTGCCGGCCGCGGTGGCCGGTGATGGCCAGTTCTACAAGCACATTCTGTATGTGACGCTGTTCGTGTTCGTCGTCGCAGGCTTGGTCAGCCCGGACTTCTTCCGCTCCGAGGGCTTTGTCCGGGCGTTGTTCTGGATTCTCTGCCTGTACATCTACGGCTATGCGGCATACGCCTACCAGACCGGTGTGTTCGGCTTCGGCTCTCGCGTCGGGCTGCTGCCCGCGCGGCTGGAAAACGTCATCTACGCCAGCATCTGGCTGTTCTGCGCGCTGGCCTTGGCCATGCCGTCCTGGGCGCGCAACCGTCGCTGGGTAGAGGCGTTCGCCGCGGTAGTGCTGTCGGTGGTGGCGGTCAGCTTCGTACTGCAGACCCGCACGGCGCTGGTCGGCGCGGCGTTCCTGTTCGCGGCCTGGGCGTGCTACGCGTTGTGGCGCTTCCCGCGGCAAACCGCGCCGTGGTTGCTGGCGTTCGCGGTCATGGGCTGCATTGCCCTGTGGCTGGTCAAGGATGCGAAATGGTTCCACAACCTGTTCGCCCGCGGCGACTCGTACCGGATCGAGCTGTTCCAGGTGATGGTCGGTGAGTGGAGCAATTGCGGTTGGCTGCTGGGTTGTGGGGTCGACTTCCATACCGACAAGCTGCTCAGCGGCGTCATGCCGATCCAGCATCCGCACAATATCTTCGTCGCGATGGGGCTCTACACCGGCGCCATCTCGCTGGTGCTGTTCCTGGTCGTGATGGCCATGACCCTGGTCCAGGCGGCGCGCCTGCGTGACCCTTGGGGCATGTACCTGGCGTGCGCGCTGGTGATGCTCAACTTCGACGGCAGCAAGCTGATCGGCAACCCCGACGAACTGTGGCCACTGGTGCTGTTGCCGGCCGCGGTGGTGCTGGGCAGGGTTATCCAGCACCAGCAGCAACGACGTTCGAGCTTCTGATGCCCAAGGCCGCCGTAAGGCGGCCTTTTGCTTTTCAGCCCAGGGCGGCTGCCAGGTCCTGCGCATCGCACAGCTGCTGGCTGGCCAGGTAACCGTCGACAAAACTGCGGTCGCCGGTCTCCAGCAGCCAGTGGCGGTCCTGGCGGTAGCGCAACATGTGGCGGAAGTTGCGCAGGCGCTGCGACTTGCGCAGCGGCCGCGCGTAGATGCGCAGGTCGGCGATGTCGATCAGCCCGAGCTCGCCGTCGGGGGTCAGCACCACGTTGCCCATGTGCGCCGAACGGAAGTACACCCCGCGCTCATGCAGGGTGGCAATGAAGCGCCCGAGCTGGGCGCGCAGCGCAGCGTGCTCGCCGGGCTGCTCGAGTACCTGGCGCAGGGTCTGTCCGGGCAGCGGCGCATAGTGCACGGCGTCGCGGGCAATCGCCGCGATACGGTATACCGCTATGACCTGCGGGCAGGGGATGCCGCGCTCGGCGAGGTGCCGGCAGTTGTCGGCGAACCGCTGTGCGTAGGGGTACCAGGCGGCGGAGCTGATCAGGCGCTTGCGGCGGAACAGCTTGAGCATCGAGCCATCGGCCAGGCGCAACACCTTGTCGCCCGTGCCGTCGGCTTCGAGCACATGGGCGCCTTCGCGCAGGGCGAGATAACGTGCATGTTCAAGCGCTTGCATCAAGTCTCCAGAGTTTGGCCATGGGGGCGGGACAGCCGCCTATCTTACCTGCAGCGGGCGGCCCGAGACACCGCGTGTGTTATAATCCCGACTCTTTTTCACCCGACGGATTGTCATGACAGTTCCTGAATCGTCCGCCCCCGCGAGCCTGAAGATCTACTTTCGCCTGCTGAGCTACGTGAAGCCCTACATTGGCATTTTCGCGTTGAGCATCGTCGGCTTCGTCATCTTCGCCTCCACCCAGCCCATGCTGGCCGGCATCCTCAAGTATTTCGTCGACGGCCTGAGCGATCCTCAGGCGGTGTTGTTCCCCAATGTGCCCTACCTGCGCGACCTGCAACTGCTGCAGGCGGTGCCGCTGCTGATCATCCTGATCGCGGCGTGGCAGGGCCTGGGCTCGTTCCTCGGCAACTACTTCCTGGCCAAGGTTTCCCTGGGCCTGGTGCACGACCTGCGCGTGGAGCTGTTCAACAAGCTGCTGGTACTGCCCAACCGCTACTTCGACAACCACAACTCCGGCCACCTGATCTCGCGCATCACCTTCAACGTGACCATGGTCACCGGTGCTGCCACCGACGCGATCAAGGTGGTCATCCGTGAAGGCCTGACGGTGGTCTTCCTGTTCGCCTACCTGCTGTGGATGAACTGGAAACTGACCCTGGTGATGGTCGCCATCCTGCCGATCATTGCGGTCATGGTCAGCACGGCCAGCAAGAAATTCCGCAAGCAGAGCAAGAAGATCCAGGTGGCGATGGGCGATGTCACCCACGTCGCCTCCGAGACCATCCAGGGCTACCGCGTGGTGCGCAGCTTCGGCGGCGAGAGCTACGAGCAGCGCCGCTTCAACGCTGCCAGCCAGAGCAACACCGACAAGCAACTGCGCATGACCAAGACCGGCGCCTTGTACACGCCGATGCTGCAGCTGGTGATCTACACCGCCATGGCCTCGTTGATGTTCCTCGTGCTGTTCCTGCGCGGCGAAGCGTCGGCCGGCGACCTGGTGGCGTATATCACCGCCGCGGGCCTGCTGCCCAAGCCGATTCGGCAGTTGTCGGAAGTCAGCTCGACCATCCAGAAAGGCCTGGCCGGTGCCGAGAGCATCTTCGAGCAGCTGGACGAACAAGCCGAGCTGGACACCGGCACCGTCGAGAAGGAGCGGGTGGAGGGTCGCCTCGAGGTGCGCAACCTCAGCTTCACCTACCCAGGCACCGAGCGCCAGGTGCTCAGCGATATCAGCTTCACTGCTGAACCCGGGCAGATGATCGCCCTGGTCGGTCGCTCCGGCAGCGGCAAGTCGACCCTGGCCGGCTTGATCCCGCGCTTCTATCACCACGATCAGGGGCAGATCCTGCTCGATGGCGTGGAAATCGAAGAGTACAAGCTGCGCAACCTGCGTCGGCATGTGGCCCAGGTGACCCAGCACGTGACGTTGTTCAACGACACCGTGGCCAACAACATTGCCTACGGCGACCTGGCCGGTGCGCCGCGCGAGGCCATCGAGGCTGCCGCCGCCGATGCCTACGCCAAGGAGTTCGTCGACCAGTTGCCCAAGGGCTTCGACACCGACGTCGGCGAGAACGGTGTGCTGCTCTCCGGCGGTCAGCGCCAGCGCCTGGCCATCGCCCGGGCCTTGTTGAAGAACGCGCCGTTGCTGATCCTCGACGAGGCGACCTCGGCGCTGGACACCGAGTCCGAGCGGCACATCCAGGCTGCCCTCGACCACGTCATGCAGGGCCGCACCACGCTGGTGATCGCTCACCGCCTGTCGACCATCGAAAAGGCCGACATGATCCTGGTGATGGACAACGGCCGCCTGGTCGAGCGCGGCACCCACGCCGAGCTGCTTCAGGCGAATGGCCATTATGCCCGCCTGCACGCCATGGGCCTGGATCGACCCGAAAAAGTCGATATCACCTGAGCCCTGCCCATCGGGGCCGCCCGCGGCCCCGATTGTTAGCGCATTTTTCCAGCGCAGGTTGGCCATAAAGCCGTCGCCTACCCTGTGCTAATATCCCGCCCTTGTTAATTTTTCATATGGGTTGCCCATGAAGTTGTCCATGCCGCGTTTCGATCAAGCCCCGGTTCTGGTGGTCGGCGATGTCATGCTCGACCGCTACTGGCATGGTGGTACTTCGCGTATATCGCCCGAAGCGCCGGTGCCGGTGGTCAAGGTCGAGCAGATCGAGGACCGTCCGGGCGGCGCGGCCAACGTCGCGCTGAACATCGCCGCGCTCGGTGCCCCGGCCTCGCTGGTCGGTGTGACCGGCCAGGATGAAGCCGCCGACAGCCTGGCCAACAGCCTGCAGGCCGCGGGGGTGCGCTCGGTGTTCCAGCGCATCGCCCATCAGCCGACCATCGTCAAGCTGCGGGTCATGAGCCGTCACCAGCAACTGCTGCGCATCGACTTCGAAGAGCCGTTCGCCACCGACCCGCTGTCGCTCGGCGAAGAGGTCGAAAACCTGCTCGAAGGGGTCAAGGTGCTGGTGCTCTCGGACTACGGCAAAGGCGCGTTGAAAAACCACCAGAGCCTGGTTCAGGCGGCGCGTGCCCGCGGCATTCCGGTGCTGGCCGACCCCAAGGGCAAGGACTTCTCAATTTACCGTGGCGCGAGCCTGATCACGCCCAACCTCAGCGAGTTCGAGACCATTGTTGGCCGTTGCGCCGATGAGGCCGAACTGGTCGCCAAGGGCCTGCAACTGATGCAGGAGCTGGACCTGGGCGCGTTGCTGGTGACCCGTGGCGAACACGGCATGACCCTGCTGCGCGCTGACCATCCCGCCCTGCACCTGCCGGCGCGCGCCCGTGAAGTGTTCGATGTCACCGGTGCCGGTGATACCGTGATCTCGACCCTGGCCGCGGCCATCGCCGCCGGTGAGGATCTGCCGCACGCGGTGGCCCTGGCCAACCTGGCGGCCGGCATCGTGGTCGGCAAGCTGGGTACCGCGGCGATCAGTGCGCCAGAGCTGCGCCGTGCGATCCAGCGCGAAGAAGGCTCCGAGCGCGGTGTGCTGACCCTCGATCAGCTGCTGCTGGCGATCGACGACGCCCGCGCGCACAACGAGAAGATCGTCTTTACCAACGGCTGCTTCGACATCCTGCATGCCGGCCATGTGACCTACCTGGAGCAGGCGCGGGCGCAAGGCGATCGGCTGATCGTCGCGGTCAACGACGATGCTTCGGTAAGCCGCCTCAAGGGCCCGGGCCGACCGATCAACAGCGTCGACCGGCGCATGGCCGTGCTGGCGGGCCTGGGCGCGGTGGACTGGGTGATCAGCTTCCCTGAAGGCACGCCGGAAAACCTGCTGAGCCAGGTCAAGCCGGACGTGCTGGTGAAGGGCGGTGATTACGGGATCGACCAAGTGGTCGGCGCCGATATCGTTACCGGCTACGGCGGGACGGTGAAGGTGCTCGGCCTGGTGGAAAACAGCTCGACCACCGCGATCGTCGAGAAAATCCGCAAGAACTGAGGCGTAGCCATCGCGGGGCGAGCCCCGCGATGATTCTGGCTACTTGTGCAGGGTCGTCCTGGCCCGCTCCAGCAACTCGCGGGCCTTGCCGGTAAAGCGCTGCAGGCGCGAGTCGGGCCGGGGTTCAGCCAGCCCTTGCTGGCGCACCCAATCCTTCCAGCGAATCCGCTCTTCGCGCACCACCCAGCCTTCCTGCTGGGCAAAGCTCTCCGCCAGGTACAACCCCCGCGTGCTGGCAGGCACCAGCTCGTCCTTCTTCAGGGTGTACAGCTCGGCGGTCGGCTTGCCGTCTTCCAGCGGCATCAGGTACAGGTCCGGGCGCTTGCGGTTCAACCGCGCCACCAGCTGATCGCCTTCGAGGCGCTCATCGACATGGAACAGGCTGACCGACTTGGCCTCTTTCGGCACCTGCAGGCGCAGGTCGTAGATCAGCTGCAGCGACGCCGTCGGCAGGTGCACATAGGCCCGTGGCCGCTCCAGCAACTTCAGGTTGCCACAGTGCACCGGCCGCGCGGCGCCGGACTGCGGCGTGAGCACGAACGGCAGCGCCTCGCGGTAGTGCAGCGCCGCGGCGTAGGGCGCCGGCAGCCAGGTGTCGTTGAAGCGCCCGCCGAGCCAGCCTTCGGGCGTTTCCAGCAGGCACTCTTCGGCGACTTCCTGGATGGCTGTGTGCAGTGGCAGGTTGAGTTCCTGGGCCGGCACGTAGCCGGAGATCAGTTTCAGCACCACGTCGCCACGGTCTTGCCGGCGCTGGCGGACCAGCACCCAGTAGTCGCGGTTCTGCCACTGCAGGGTCAAGCGTACCGACACACCGAGGTTGGCCAGCTCGACCACGAAGCGCTCGCTGTCGGCCAACTGCACCGCCTTGCGCCGTTGCAGGGTCTGCGCGAAGTTCAGCGGCAGGCCGATGCTCTGGTAGCTCAGGCCGTCGGGGGTGGCTTCGACATGCAGCGGCAGGGTCTTGAAGTTGCTCGGGTTCTTGCGGATCAGCGTACGCGCCACGAGGCTCCTCCTTGTGCAAGGCCGCTGCCAGGGCGGCTCAATGCCGGCCCAGGATGCGGGCCACGGTGGCCACGTTATGGGCCAGGTGCAGCGGATTGATGGTGCCGACGATAGCACTGCTGACGCCCGGGTGGGAGAACAGCAGCTCGAAACTGGCCTGCACCGGATCGACGCCCGGCGCCAGGCACACGTGCCCGCTGGCCAGGGCCTTTTTCACCAGGATCGCCTTGCCATGCTCGGCAGCGTAGTCCAGCACCGGGCGCTCGGCCTGTTCGTTGAGGTTGTAGGTGACCATCGCGCAGTCGCCCTGCTCGAGTGCCTTGAGGCCGCCTGCGGCAGTCTTGCCGGAAAAGCCGAAACCGAGGATCTTGCCCTCCTGCTTGAGCGCGGCGAGGGTCTGGTAGACCTCCTCGTGCTCGAGGATGGCCAGGTCGTTGCCGTCCGAGTGCACCAGCACCAGTTCGATGCGGTCGGTTTCCAGGCGCGTGAGGCTGCGTTCTACCGAGCGGCGCGTGTGGGCGGCGCTGAAGTCGAAGTGCGACTGGCCCGCTTCAAATTCTTCGCCGACCTTGCTGACGATCACCCACGCGTCGCGCTGGCCGCGCAGCAGCGGGCCGAGGCGCTCCTCGCTGCGACCGTAGGCTGGCGCGGTGTCGATCAGGTTGATGCCCAGCTGGCGCGCCTGGGCCAACAGCAGGCGGGCGTCGTCATCGCTGGGGATGGTGAAGCCGGTCGGGTATTTGACGCCCTGGTCGCGGCCCAGCTTGACCGTGCCCAGGCCCAGCGGTGAGACCTTCAGCCCGGTGCTGCCCAACGGGCGATGGAGGTCGTGCAGGTTGGGCAGGCTCATGGCAGCAGTTGCTCCCAGGCCGGTACGCCAAGCGCTGGGCGTGGCAGGTCGGACAAATCCGCTTGGGCCGCCGGGCGGATGCCGTCGCGCTCGAGCTTGGCCAGCACGTGGTCGGCAAAGTCCGGGGCCAGGGCCAGCTTGGTTGGCCAGCCGACCAGCAAGCGCTGTTGCTCGGCGAGGAAGGCGTTGTCCGGACGCACCTGCCCGGATTGCGCCGGCTCGGCGCGGTCGACGCGCAGGGTGGCCCAACGGACCTGGCTCTGGTCGACCCACGGCAGCAGGCTGGCGACCTCTTTTTGCGCGGCAGCGATCTGCGCCGCAGGCTCGCGGGCAACACCGTCGGCTTCGGCAAGGTCGCCGCCGAGGTACCAGACCCACTGGCCATCTGCGGCCGGATGGGTGGTCACGGTGATGCGCGGCTTTGGCCCGCCACCCAGGCAATGGGCGTACAGCGGCTTGAGGTTCGGGCCCTTGGCCAGGACCATGTGCAGCGGCCGGCGTTGCATGGCCGGCTGGCTCAGGCCAAGGGCCTTGAGCAGGTCTTCGGTGCCGGCGCCGGCACTCAGGACGATGCGCTGGGCACGGATCTCACGACCGTCGATGCGCAGCCCGACCAGTTCGTCAGCCTCGCGCAGTGGCTCGATGTGCTCGCCCGCGAGCAGGCTGTCGCCGGCCAGCTCGGCCAGGTTGGCGAGCAGGCTCGGCACGTCGATGACCAGTTCCGCGAGGCGGTAGACCTTGCCCTTGAACGCGCGGTCCTGCAGGGCCGGTGGCAGTTGCTCGCCTTTTACCTGGTCGACCCGGCCACGCATCGCCTTGCTGGCGAAAAAGCTGGTGACATTGCCCAGCAGGCCGCCGGGCGACCACAGGTAATGGGCGTCGGACAGCAGGCGGACCTTGTCCAGGTTCAGCTCGCCGCTGCCAGCCAGCGCCTCGCGCCAGCGTCGCGGCATGTCGGCGATCGCTTCGGAGGCGCCGGTCAGGCTGCCGTGCAGGGCATACTTGATACCGCCATGGATGATCCCCTGCGACTTGATGGTCTGCTCGCCGCCAAGGCTGGCGCGCTCGACCAGCACGGTCGAGTAACCCTGGCGCCGCAGCCGGGCGTTGAGCCAGAGGCCAGCGACCCCGGCGCCGACGATCAGCACGTCAGTGGAAATGGCGGATGGCATGCGGCTACCTCTAAGACTTGGACAGCTGGTCAGTATACGCCGGGGATAGCGTTAATGAACCCGCGCTCAGGAAACAGCCTGTGTCTGCGCTCAATGCCCGACGGTCTTGGAAAACACCTGGATCACCACCACCCCGCCGACGATCATGGCCATCCCGAGCATGGCCGGCACGTCGAGCTTCTGCCCGTAGATCACCAGTGCCGCGATGCTGATCAGCACAATCCCCAGCCCCGACCAGATGGCGTAAGCGATGCCGACCGGAATGCTGCGCACCACCAGGGTCAGCATCCAGAACGCGACCGCATAGCCGCACACCATCAGCAGCAGCGGCAGGGGCGTGCTCAGGCCCTTCACGGCCTTCATCGAGGCGGTGGCGATGACTTCGGCGCAGATGGCGATGGCCAGGTAGGTGTAGGCGTTCATGGGGCAGTTCCTCCGATTCGTGGTTGGCATTCTAGGCGTTGCCCGGATGCGGTAAAGTCATTACCTATCGCTCATGGAGATAGGTTGATGGCTGAAAAGTGGAATCTCGAACACCTGCGGCTGTTCGTCCGCGTCGCCGACCTGAACTCGTTTTCCGCCGTTGCCCGCGAGCAGCGCAAGGCCCAGTCGGCGGTCAGCAGCGCCATCGCGATGCTTGAAACCGACCTGGGTGTGACCTTGTTCGAGCGCAGCAGCGGGCGCCAGCCGCGCCTGACCGAGCGCGGCGCGGCGCTGCTGGAAGACGCCCGCGAGTTGCTGCGCCAATGCGAGCGCCTCGATGGCCGTGCATTGGCCTTGATGCGTGGCCAGGAGCCCTTGCTACGGGTCGCCCAGGACGAGGCCATGCCGTATCAGCCGGTGATCGACAGCCTGGAGGAGCTGGCCAGTCACTTGCCGTTCCTGCAAGTGCAACTGGCCAGCGGCGCCCAGGGTGATGTGGCGCGCAAGCTGGTCGAGCGCCAGGCCGACCTTGGCTTGTTCTTCCATCACGAGCGCATCCCGGCCTCCCTGGAGCGGCGCGCCCTGGGCAGTGTCGAGATGGTCACCGTGTGTGCGGTCGATCATCCGCTGGCGCGCGAGGGGCGGGTCAACCGGCAGCAGTTGGCGCGGCACCGCCAGCTGTTGATCACCCCGCAGCAGAGCGACTACCCCGGCGGCGAGGCGATCAGCCCGCAGATCTGGCGCGCCGACAGTTTTTACGCCATGGCCGAGCTGCTCATGCGCGGCCTGGGCTGGGCGTGGTTGCCCCGGCATGTGGTGCAGTACCCGACGTACCAGGCACAGATGGTCGAACTTGACACCGAGTGGCGCCCGCCCGCGCTGGTGGTCGAACTGGCGTGGCGGCGTGATCAGCCGCTCGGGCCGGCGGCGCAGTGGTTGGCCGAGCGGTTTGCGGTGCACCTGCGAGCGATTGGCTAGGCCGGCAGGCGCGGGTGAGCCCTGTCGTTTTCGTTGCCGGCGTGGCCAAGCGCAGGCCTTTTCGCGCGGTTCCTAGTAAACTTCGCCGCCATGAACAGAACCCTTTATACCCTGCTGTTTCACCTGGGCCTGCCGCTGGTTGCGCTGCGCCTGTTCCTGCGTGGGCGCAAGGCGCCGGCCTACAGGCAGCGGATCGCCGAGCGCTTCGCCTGCAAACTGCCAGCGATGCGCCACGGCGGGATCTGGGTGCATGCGGTTTCGGTGGGCGAGAGTATCGCCGCGGCACCCATGGTGCGCGCCTTGCTCAAGGCCTACCCGGAGTTGCCGATCACCCTCACGTGCATGACCCCGACCGGCTCGGAGCGTATCAAGGCGCTGTTCGCCGACGAACCGCGCGTGCAGCACTGCTACCTGCCCTACGACCTGCCGTGGGCGGCGGGGCGATTCCTCGATCATGTCCGCCCGCGGCTGGGCATCATCATGGAAACCGAGCTGTGGCCGAACCATATCCACCAGTGCGCCAAGCGCGGGATCCCGGTGGCGTTGGCCAATGCGCGGTTGTCCGCGCGTTCCGCTCGCGGTTATGGGCGCTTCGCCCGGCTGACCCGCCCGATGCTCGCCGAAATGAGCCTGGTCGCCGTGCAGACCGAGGTCGAGGCCGAGCGCTTCCGCAGCCTCGGGGCACGCGAGGCCTGCGTGCAAGTGACCGGCTCGATCAAGTTCGACCTGAAGATCGACGCGCAACTGTTGCCGCGTGCCCGCGAGCTGCGTGGGCAGTGGCAGGCCGAGCGGCGCCCGGTGTGGATCGCTGCCAGTACCCATGAAGGCGAAGATGCCCTGGTGCTGCAGGCGCATCGGCAGTTGCTCGAGGTGCATGGCGATGCGCTGTTGATCCTGGTGCCACGCCATCCCGAGCGGTTCGATGCGGTGCAGGCGCTGTGTGCCGAGCAGTTCGCCACGGTGCGCCGCTCGACCGGGCAGGCAGTCAGCACCGAGACCCGCGTGCTGCTCGGCGACACCATGGGCGAATTGCTGTTCCTGTATGCCCTGGCCGACATCGCCTTTGTTGGCGGCAGCCTGGTGCCGACCGGTGGGCACAACCCGCTGGAACCGGCGGCGCTGGCATTGCCGGTGATCATGGGGCCGCATGTGTTCAACTTCCTCGAAATCAGTGCGATGTTGCGCGAAGCGGGCGCCTTGCAGTCGGTGGACGACGCCGAGGGGCTGGCGCTCGCGGTACAGCGGCTGATCGAGTTGCCGCAGGATGCGCGGCGCGTGGGCGAAGCGGGCAGGGCAGTGATGCAGGCCAATCAGGGCGCTTTGCAGCGCCTGCTGGAGGGGTTGGGCAAGCTGATGCGCTAGCGTTGCCGGTGCGGGCCTCTTCGCGGGGCAAGCCCGCTCCCACAGGATCTCTGCAATGCCCAAATTCCGGGGCCAGTACTAAACCTGTGGGAGCGGCGGTGCGCCGATGCGACTTGCCCCGCGAAGAGGGCGGCACTATCGACCAATCAAGGGCGGCGTTCGAAGTTCTTCGCCGCTGCGGCTGCCAGGTCCGGCGGCAGGAAGTCGCGGTCCGGGTTGTAGTCAGCCTTCAGGTAGCGCCCCAGGTCTTGCAGGTCCTGCGGGCTCAAGGTCCCGGCCGCCTGCTTCAGGCGCAGGTTGTCGAGGATGTAGTCATAGCGGCTGTTGTTGTAGTCGCGCACCGAGGTGTACAGCTGGCGCTGCGCGTCGAGCACGTCGACGATGTTGCGGGTGCCGACCTGGTAGCCGATCTCGGTGGCCTCCAGCGCGCTCTGGTTGGAAATGATCGACTGCTTGCGCGCCTGTACCTGCTCGACGTCGGTGTTCACCGCGCGGTGCAGGTTGCGGGTGTTCTCCACCACCTGCCGGCGCAGGCTCTCGCGCTGCTGTTCGGTCTGGCTCAGACGCTGATAGGCCTCGCGCACCTGCGAGCTGGTCAGGCCGCCGCTGTAGATCGGGATATTCAACTGCAGGCCGATGCTGGTCTGCTCGACGTCGCCGCCATAACGCACCCCGGCCTGCGGCGCCGGGTTGGTGAAGCCGAGGCTGTCGTTGTCGCCTTTCTGGTAGCGCGCCACCGCGTCCACCGTCGGCGCATGGCCAGCCTTGCGCTGGCGCAGGGTCTCCTCGGCGGCGTCGACCGCGTAGTTGGTCGCTTGCAGGTTGAGGTTCTGCCGGGCCGCAGTCTCGACCCAGGTCTTGGCGTCGTTGGGAGTCGGCACCTGCACTGGCAGGGTATGCACCACGCCCTGCAACGCGCCGTATTCGCGGTTGGTCAGCGTCACCAGCGCTTCGAAGGCGTCCTGCACCTGGCGCTCGGCAATGATCCGGTTGGCCCGGGCGGTGTCGTAGCTGGCCTGTGACTGCAGCACGTCGGTCTTGTCCGAGAGGCCGACATCGAAGCGCTCGTTGGACTGGTCGAGCTGGCGCTTGAACGCCGATTCCTCGGCCTTGGTCGAGGCCAGGTTGTCCTGGGCGCGGAGCACCGCAAAGTAGTTTTCAGCGGTCTGCAGGATCAGGTTCTGCTCGGTTGCCGAGAGTTCCAGGGCGGCCTGTTCGTTGACCGCCTCGGCCGCCTGCAGCTGGAACCAGCGGTCGGCACGGAAGATTGGTTGCGACAGGGTCGCGCTCCAGGAATTGCCACTACGGTTGGAGGTGATCGCCGGCTCGTCGAGCTTGGTCCGGGTGTTCATCATCTCGGCGCCGGCCGACAGGTTCGGCAGCAAGCCGGCGCGGGCCTGCGGCACCACTTCACGGCGGGCGCCGTAGTCGGCACGGGCGGCGGCGAGGTCGGCGTTGTTGCTGGCCGCCTCCTGGTAGACGCTGACCAGGTCGGTTTTCACCGTGGTGGGCACATCCGCTGCCCACACCACTCCGTTGGACGTACAAGACACGGCAATCGCCAGTGAAAGTTTGCGCAGCATAGGGCAATCCTTGTACGAGTTTTAATTACTGAACTGTTGAGTTTCGAGCGATGCGCCAGTGTAGTGCCGCGCGCCGTTGGCAACAATCCGTTCGGCACGCCTTTCATCATCCTGCCTGCAAGCCCCCTTGGCTTTGGCTGCCACTCCAGTCTAGACTGCGCATGTTCTTGTCGGGGTGCCTTGATGCAAAGGCTGAGATCGCAAAGTTGCGGATCCCGTTGAACCTGATCAGGTTAGCGCCTGCGTAGGGAACAAGATTTCTCGCTTTCCCGGCGAGTCTCTTGTGTCAGGTCCGGGATTTGTCGAGCAGCGCACCACGCTCATGGCACTCCAGGTATCCGGCACGGCACCCATCTCATGGGGTGCGTCCGCGTCTTTCAGGTTCTCCCCGACATTCCGCCGCTAGGAAGCCGTCTGGAGCCTGTGATGACCAAACAAGAAAAAGCGATCAACCTCAGCGAATCGGCACAAGTCGATCAGCAGTCCGTGCAACCCTTCACCCGTTCGCGCAAGATCTATGTCGAAGGCTCGCGCCCCGATATTCGCGTGCCCATGCGTGAAATCAGCCTCGACGATACCCCCACCGACTTCGGCGGCGAGACCAATGCGCCGGTGCTGGTCTACGACACCTCCGGCCCGTACACCGACCCCGCCGTCATCATCGACGTGCGCAAGGGCCTGGGCGACGTGCGCTCGGCCTGGATCGACGACCGCGGCGACACCGAGCGCCTGGCCGGCCTGAGCTCGAACTTCGGCCAACAGCGCCTGAGCGACGCCGAGCTGACCAAGCTGCGCTTCGCCCATGTGCGCAACCCGCGCCGGGCCAAGGCCGGGGCCAACGTCACGCAGATGCACTACGCGCGCCAGGGCATCATCACCGCCGAGATGGAATACGTCGCCATCCGCGAGAACATGAAGCTGCAGGAAGCCCGCGCCGCCGGCCTGCTGGACCAGCAGCACGCCGGCCACAGCTTTGGTGCGAGCATCCCCAAGGAGATCACTGCCGAGTTCGTCCGTGAGGAGATCGCCCGCGGTCGCGCGATCATCCCGGCCAACATCAACCACACCGAGCTCGAGCCGATGATCATCGGCCGCAACTTCCTGGTGAAGATCAACGGCAACATCGGCAACAGCGCCCTCGGTTCCTCGATCGAGGAAGAAGTGGCCAAGCTGACCTGGGGCATCCGCTGGGGTTCGGACACGGTCATGGACCTGTCGACCGGCAAGCACATCCACGAAACCCGCGAGTGGATCATCCGCAATTCGCCGGTACCGATCGGCACCGTGCCGATCTACCAGGCCCTGGAAAAAGTCGGCGGGGTCGCCGAAGACCTCACCTGGGAGCTGTTCCGCGACACCCTGATCGAACAGGCCGAGCAGGGCGTGGACTACTTCACCATCCATGCCGGCGTGCTCCTGCGCTATGTACCGCTGACCGCCAAGCGGGTCACCGGCATCGTCAGCCGCGGCGGCTCGATCATGGCCAAGTGGTGCCTGGCGCATCACCAGGAGAACTTCCTCTACACCCATTTCGACGAAATCTGCGAAATCATGAAGGCCTACGACGTCAGCTTCTCGCTCGGCGATGGCCTGCGTCCGGGGTCGATCGCCGACGCCAACGACGCCGCCCAGTTCGGTGAGCTGGAGACCCTTGGCGAGCTGACCAAGATCGCCTGGAAGCACGATGTCCAGTGCATGATCGAAGGCCCGGGCCATGTGCCGATGCAGTTGATCAAGGAGAACATGGACAAGCAGCTGGAGTGCTGTGACGAGGCGCCGTTCTACACCCTTGGCCCGCTGACCACCGACATCGCGCCCGGCTACGACCACATCACCTCCGGCATCGGGGCGGCAATGATCGGCTGGTTCGGTTGCGCCATGCTGTGCTACGTGACCCCCAAGGAGCACCTGGGCTTGCCGAACAAGGATGACGTCAAGACCGGCATCATCACCTACAAGATCGCGGCGCACGCCGCTGACCTCGCCAAGGGCCACCCGGGCGCGCAGATCCGCGACAACGCACTGTCCAAGGCGCGCTTCGAATTCCGCTGGCAGGACCAGTTCAACCTGGGCCTGGACCCGGACACCGCGCGCGCCTACCACGATGAGACCCTGCCCAAGGAATCGGCCAAGGTCGCCCACTTCTGCTCGATGTGCGGGCCGAAGTTCTGCTCGATGAAAATCACCCAGGAGGTCCGCGAGTACGCGGCCAACCAGCGCATCGAGGCGGTGGATGTGTCGGTTGAAGAGGGCATGCGCGAGCAGTCCGAGCGCTTCCGTCAGGCCGGTAGCCAGCTGTACCAGAAAGTCTGATGTAACGCGGGGCCGCTCTGCGGCCCTTTCGCGACACAAGGCCGCTCCCACAGGGATTTGCAGCGTTGCTGATCCTTGTGGGAGCGGCCTTGTGTAACCCCCGACACTAATTCCGGCGAGCCCAAGCATGACCACCCCCAGCCATTTCTCACCCGATCACCCGATCCCTGCCAGCCAGCGCCTGTTCGGCGCGCGTGACCTGTTCGTCCTGTGGTTCTCCCTTGGCACCGGCCTGATGGTGCTGCAGGTCGGCGCCATGCTCGCCCCCGGCCTGGGCCTGGCGGGCGCGGTACTGGCGATCGTCCTCGGCACCGCGGTGGGCGTGCTGCTGCTGGCGGCGGCCGGGGTGATCGGCAGCGACACCGGCCTGTCGGCCATGGGCACCCTGCGCCTGACCCTCGGCGGCCATGGCGCACGCCTGCCGGCGGTGCTCAACCTGCTACAGCTGATCGGCTGGGGCTCGTTCGAGATCATCGTCATGCGCGACGCCGCCAGCCTGCTTGGCGCGCGCGCGTTCGGTGCCGACAGCGTGTGGACCAGCCCGTTGTTGTGGACCCTGTGCTTCGGTGCGCTGGCGACCCTGCTGGCCATCTGCGGGCCGCTGACCTTCGTGCGCAAGATCCTGCGCAAATGGGGCATCTGGCTGCTGATCGGTGCCTGCCTGTGGCTGACCTGGAACCTCTTTGCCAAGGCTGACCTGGCGGCTATCTGGGCACGTGCCGGTGACGGTTCGATGTCGCTGGCGGTGGGCTTTGACATCGTCATCGCCATGCCGCTGTCGTGGTTGCCGTTGATCGCCGACTATTCACGCTTCGCCGGACGCGCCAGCCGGGTGTTCAGCGGCACGGTGCTGGGTTATTTCCTCGGCAATGCCTGGTTGATGAGCCTGGGCGTGGCCTACACCCTGGCCTTCGCCCCGAGCGGTGAAGCCAATGCGCTGCTGCTGGCGCTGGCCGGTGCCGGGCTGGGTATCCCGCTGTTGCTGATCCTGCTCGACGAAACCGAAAACGCCTTTGCCGATATCCACTCCGGCGCGGTCTCGACCGGCCTGCTGGTGCGCATCAAGGTCGAGCACCTGGCCCTGGCCATCGGTGTGCTGTGCACGCTGATCGCCTACCTGGCACCGCTGGCCCAGTACGAAAACTTCCTGCTGTTGATCGGTTCGGTGTTCGCGCCACTGTTCGGCGTGGTGCTGATCGACCACTTCGTGATCCGCCGCCGGCAGCTGCCGACCCAGGTCGACGGGCTGCACTGGCAAGCGCTGCTGTCCTGGGCGGTGGGCGTGGCGGCTTATCACCTGATGGCCAGCCAGGCACCCGAGCTGGGCGCGACCCTGCCGGCGTTGCTGCTGGCAGGTGTGCTGTATGGGCTGTTGAGCGTCAACCGCGCCCGGGAAACAGCTCAGGCTTGAGCACGCCGTTCAGGCGCGGGTAGGGGATTTTCAGTTCGATGTGGCCCATGGAGTAGGGCGCAATGGCATAGACCTCGTACTTCACCACGACCGCACCATAGGTCAGGGCGATGTGCGGGGACTTCTTGAACGGCCAGGTCTTGACGAATTCCGCGTCCTTGTCCATGCCGGTGCTGATCATCCAGGCCCGGTGCGACTCTTCGACGGTCTTCCAGAACGTCTCTTCCTGGCCGGCCACCAGCATGTCCTGCAGGGTCAGGACCTTGTCCTGCTTGCGCGAATAGTTGATGAAGGCGCGCCCGGGCATGCCGTGGGCGCCACCGCTGTCCAGGTAGCTGGAGAATTCGACGATCACCAGCCCGTCATGCTGCTCGCGTACCTTGGCTTGCAGGTAGCTGCTGTTGCGCTTCTCGGCGCTGGCCAGGTACTGCGTTTCATAGGCCTTGAGCGAGGTCGGGGTGGTGCTGCGCTGGTTGTCCTCGGTCAGTTGCAGCAGGCGGCTCTCGACGATGGCGTCGAGCTTGGGCAGGTCAGGGAAGTGCACGGTGTCGATGTTCACCAGCGGGCAGTCGCTCTCGCTGCAGCCCGGCTTGACGTGCTCCCAGGCTTCGCGCTTGACCTCGAGCGGGGCCCGATAGTTGGGTGCGAAGAGGCTTTGGCAGGCGCTCAGGGCCACTGCCAGCACAGCCACGGAAGTCAGTTTGACAAGCGTCATGATGATCCTTGCAGAACAGGAATAGTCGGCCTTGGACCGTCGGCAAAGCCTTCGGTTCGCCACTAAGCTAACAGACAGAAGCCGAGCTGTCCCGGTCGCACGAACGGTCGCTGGAAAGGGATGAAACCGGGCGGCACGCAGAGTAGGATGGCGCGATGCAGCATTAGAGGTAACGAGGATTTCCATGACAGACACGTCAATTTCAGTGCCAAGGGCGGTCGAGATCGTCAAGCGCGAGAACTGTTTCCAAGGCTTCTACAAGCTCGACAAGGTGCACCTGCGCCACGAGCTGTTCGCCGGTGGCATGGGCCGTGAAATCAGCCGCGAGCTGTTCGTGCGTCACGATGCGGTGTGTGTCCTGCCCTACGACCCGCAACGCGACGAGGTGGTGCTGATCGAGCAGTTCCGCGTCGGTGCCATGGGCAAGGTCGACAACCCTTGGCTGATCGAGATGGTCGCCGGCCTGATCGACAAGGACGAGCAGCCTGAGGAGGTCGCCCACCGCGAGGCCGACGAGGAAGCCGGGCTGACGTTTGCCGCCCTGTGGCCGATGACCCGCTACTTCCCGTCGCCGGGCGGCAGCGACGAATTCGTCCACCTGTTCCTCGGGCGTTGCATCAGCGAGGGCGCCGGCGGCCTGCATGGGCTGGAAGAAGAGGGTGAGGATATCCGTGTGCGGGTGTGGTCGTTCGAGGACGCGCTGCAGGCCGTACGCGATGGACGTATCTGTAACGCGGCGACGATCATTGGCCTGCAGTGGCTGGCGCTGAACAGAGACGAAGTACGAGGTATGTGGAAGTGAACCTGCTGCGCGAGCGTTATCGGGTCGATCTGGTCGGGCTGCAGTCAGCCTGCGAGGCCAACTATGCCCGCCTGATGCGTTTGCTCCCGGACATGCGCAGCACCCCGAGTTCGCGCCGTATCGGCATGACCCAGGGCGACCAGATGCTCGGCGTGCTGGTGCTCGATGTGGTGTTGTCCTGCCCGTATACCACCACCTTGCGGGTGCGTCAGGAGCACAGCCTGCCGTGGTTGCCGGTGCCGCAGCTGGAAGTTCAGGTGTATCACGATGCGCGCATGGCCGAAGTGGTCAGCGCCGAGCACGCCCGGCGGTTTCGCAGCATCTATCCGTACCCCAACGAGGCGATGCATCAGCCGGACGAGAAGGCCCAGCTCAACCTGTTTCTCGGCGAATGGCTGAGTCATTGCCTGGCCTGCGGCCATGAACTGGTAGCGGTACGCTGAAAATGTGAGCTGGATCGGTTTCGAGTGTTTGCTCGAAACCCGTCAGCGGCGATAATCGCCCTGAATCCGCTTGAGGAGACGGCCGTTGCCGCAGCCCAACCATCCCCCCGCGCCGCTGCATGTGGTGCAACTGACCGACGCCCATCTGTTCGCCGACCCGGCGGGCACCCTGCTGGGCCTCAATACGCGCGACAGCCTGCGCCACGTGATCGCCCAGGTGCAGCGCGAGCAGCCGCAGATCGACCTGCTGCTGTGCACCGGCGACCTGACCCAGGACGGCAGTGTGGCGGCGTACCAGGCGTTTCGCCAGATGACCGCGGCGTTTGCCGTGCCCACGCGGTGGTTGCCCGGCAATCATGACGAGGCGCGGGTGATGGCCGAGGTGGCGCAGGGCAGTGACCTGGTCCAGGCGGTGACCGATATCGGTGGCTGGCGCATCGTCATGCTCGATTCGGCGGTGCTCGGCGCGACCCACGGCCTGCTCGCAGACGCTCAGTTGGCGCTGCTCGACGACGCCTTGGCCACGGCCGGCGAGCGCCACTGCCTGGTGTGCTGCCATCATCAGCCGGTGGACATCGGTTGTGCCTGGATCGAGCCGATCGGCCTGCGCAATGCCGATGCGCTGTTGCAGCGGGTACGCCAGCATGCGCAGGTCAGGGCGGTCCTCTGGGGCCATATTCACCAGGCGTGGGATGAACTGCGCGACGGCGTGCGCTTCCTGGCCACGCCGTCCACCTGCATCCAGTT
Organism: Pseudomonas reidholzensis; assembly: GCF_900536025.1. Classification (GTDB taxonomy): domain Bacteria; phylum Pseudomonadota; class Gammaproteobacteria; order Pseudomonadales; family Pseudomonadaceae; genus Aquipseudomonas; species Aquipseudomonas reidholzensis. The sequence goes on along the minus strand of NZ_UNOZ01000037.1, from coordinate 185,306 downwards.
CGCGCCGCACAGCGAGGACTTCAAGGTCAGCGAGGAGCAGCCGGGGTATCGCTGGCTTCGCCTGCATGCCGATGGTCGGCTGGAGACGGGCGTGGAGCGCGCGCGCGACTTCGAGGTAAAACTGGATTTTGACAGCGCGGGTTATTGACCGGGGCCGTGCAGCAGCCCCGCCAGGCCTGGGGAAAGTGTTGCGAAAATCCCTAAGCTACGCCAACGCCCAGCGAACACGCTACACTGCGCGTCCCTGCGCCCCTACAGGAGGGCGCGCCGCAGCAGACTCCGGGGGCAGCATGTCGGGTTCCATCCTTTATATCCATGGGTTCAACAGCTCGCCCTTGTCGACCAAGGCGCGCCAGCTCGAGGCCGTGATGCAGCAGCTGGGCCTGTCCGCGCAGTTGCGCGTGCCCGCGCTGCACCACCACCCGCGCCAGGCCATCGCCCAGCTCGAAAGCGCCATCGATGAGCTCGGCGCGCCCTTGCTGGTGGGCAGTTCACTCGGCGGCTACTATGCCACTTACCTGGCGCAGCGCCACGGCCTCAAGGCCCTGCTGGTCAACCCGGCGGTCGCCCCACACCGGCTGTTCGACGGTTACCTGGGCACCCAGCGCAACCTGTACACCGACGAGCCCTGGGAACTGACCCTGGACCACGTGCAGGCCCTGGCCGAGCTGGAAGTCCCCGCGCCGACCGACGCCAGCCGCTATCAAGTGTGGTTGCAGACGGCCGATGAAACCCTCGACTATCGCCACGCCGAGGCTTACTACCGGGCCTGTGCCCTGCGCATCGAGGCGGGCGGCGACCACAGTTTCCAAGGTTTCAGCGAGCGCCTGCCGGCGTTGCTGGCCTTCGCCGGTATCGCCCGCGGGCAGTATGCGGCGCTCGATTTTGCTGAATTTTGATTTTTTCGCACTCACCAGACTGACGACGAGAACCCATGGCCAATCCCAGCGCTAGCGCCTATAACGCAGACGCCATCGAAGTCCTCTCCGGCCTCGACCCGGTTCGCAAGCGTCCGGGCATGTACACCGACACCAGCCGGCCGAACCACCTCGCCCAGGAAGTCATCGACAACAGTGTCGACGAAGCCCTGGCCGGTCACGCCCGTTCGGTGCAGGTCGTGCTGCATGCCGACCATTCGCTGGAAGTCAGCGACGACGGCCGCGGCATGCCGGTGGACATCCACCCGGAAGAAGGCGTCTCTGGCGTCGAATTGATCCTCACCAAGCTGCACGCCGGTGGCAAGTTCTCGAACAAGAACTACCAGTTCTCCGGGGGCCTGCACGGCGTCGGCATTTCGGTGGTCAACGCCCTGTCGACGCAGGTGCGGGTGCGGGTCAAGCGCGACGGCAACGAGTACCAGATGACCTTCGCCGATGGCTACAAGGCCACCGAGCTGGAAGTTGTCGGTAGCGTTGGCAAGCGCAACACCGGCACCAGCGTGTATTTCAGCCCTGACCCGAAGTATTTCGATTCGCCGAAATTTTCCATCAGCCGCCTCAAGCATGTGCTCAAGGCCAAGGCCGTGCTGTGCCCGGGCCTGTCCATTAGCTTCGAGGACAAGGCCAGCGGCGAAAAAGTCGAATGGCACTATGAGGACGGCCTGCGCTCGTACCTGGTCGACTCGGTCAGCGAGTTCCCGCGGCTGCCCGACGAGCCGTTCTGCGGCAGCCTGGCCGGCAACAAGGAAGCCGTCGACTGGGCCCTGCTGTGGCTGCCCGAGGGCGGTGACAGTGTCCAGGAAAGCTACGTCAACCTGATCCCCACGGCCCAGGGCGGCACCCACGTCAACGGCCTGCGCCAGGGCCTGCTCGACGCCATGCGCGAGTTCTGCGAGTTCCGCAACCTGTTGCCACGCGGGGTCAAGCTGGCGCCGGAAGACATCTGGGAGCGGATCAGCTTCGTCCTGTCGATGAAGATGCAGGAGCCACAGTTCTCCGGGCAGACCAAAGAGCGCCTGTCGTCGCGTGAAGCGGCGGCGTTCGTCTCCGGGGTGGTCAAGGATGCCTTCAGCCTGTGGCTCAACGGCCATCCGGAGCTGGGCATGCAGCTCGCCGAGCTGGCCATCAGCAACGCTGGCCGGCGCCTCAAGGCGAGCAAGAAGGTCGAGCGCAAGCGCATCACCCAGGGCCCGGCGCTGCCCGGCAAGCTGGCGGATTGCGCCGGCCAGGACCCGATGCGCTCGGAACTGTTCCTGGTCGAGGGTGACTCCGCCGGTGGTTCGGCCAAGCAGGCGCGGGACAAGGAATTCCAGGCCATCCTGCCGCTGCGCGGGAAGATCCTCAACACCTGGGAAGTCGACGGTGGCGAAGTGCTCGCCAGCCAGGAAGTGCACAACATCGCCGTCGCCATCGGCGTCGATCCGGGTGCCACCGACCTGTCCCAGCTGCGCTATGGCAAGGTCTGCATCCTCGCCGACGCCGACTCCGACGGCCTGCACATCGCCACCCTGCTGTGTGCGCTGTTCGTCCAGCACTTCCGCACGCTGGTCGAGGCCGGGCATGTCTACGTGGCGATGCCGCCGCTGTACCGCATCGACCTCGGCAAGGAAATCTACTACGCCCTCGACGAGCCTGAGCGCGACGGCATTCTTGATCGGCTGGTCGCCGAGAAGAAGCGCGGCAAGCCGCAGGTCACCCGCTTCAAGGGCCTGGGCGAGATGAACCCGCCGCAGCTGCGCGAGACCACCATGGACCCGAACACCCGGCGCCTGGTCCAGCTGACCTTGGACGACGTCGAGGCGACCTGCGAGCTGATGGACAAGCTGCTGGCGAAGAAGCGCGCCGGTGATCGCAAGAGCTGGCTGGAGACCAAAGGCAACCTGGCCGAGGTCATGGTTTGATCCGTCTGTTTCTGACAGCGGTGCTGGCGCTGCTTGCGGCGCCGAGCCTTGCCGGTAACTGGCCAGAGCTGAAACTCACCGCCGAGCATCCGATCGACGGCATGCGCGGCGGTAACCTGTCCGGCCTGGCCTGGTGCCGCGGCGCCCTGTGGGGCGTTTCCGACCGGGACGACGATCGCATCTACCGGCTCGACCAGCAGGACGGCGTCTGGCGTGCCCAGGCGTTGACCTTCACGCCACCGCCGGTGCCGGAGAGTGGCCTGCCCTGGGGCCTGAAGGCGCGCCATTGGGCAGTGGCCCACGTGCGCGGCGGCGCGCTGGATTTCGAGGGTATCAGCTGCGATCAGGCAGGCAACTTCTACCTGGTCAGCGAGGCCCATGCGGCGGTGCTGCAGTTGCCGCTCGAGGGCCAGCCCGACTGGTTGAAGATCGACCCGGTGATGGTCCGTCAGGCCCGCGCCAGTGGCATGCTGCTGCACTTCAATGCACTGTTCGAAGGCGTGGCGATCAACCCGGCGGGCGACCGCCTGTGGCTGGCCGCCGAGCGTGAGCGCCGCGGCCTGGTCGCGGTGCAGCGCCAGCAGTCGGTGTGGACCTGCGGGCGCAGCTGCGTGCTGCTCAGCGAAGCCGGGGTCGAGATGCAGCCGCCACAGATGCCCAATCCGCAGCCACGCTCGCGCGACTTCGCCGACCTGGCCTGGTATGACGGCAAGCTGTTCACCCTGGAGCGCAACGCCTACCGTATTTGCCGGCGTGACGCCGACAGCGGCCAGGTCGAGCGCTGCTGGTCGTTCGCGGTCGATGCCTTGCAGCCGTCACGCCGCTATGATCAGCCGTTCGGCCTTGCCGAGGGCCTGGTCATCGATGGCAAAGGCGCCTGGATCGGCCTGGACAACAACAATGGCGACCGCGCCGATGGCGAGTCGCGGCCGATCGTCTGGCGCTTCGCCGCCCCGCACGGTGGCTGGAGCGCCAAGTCATGAGTCAGGCGGCCGGCAAGCGCGCGGGCAGGGTACTGATGGTGGTCGCCTGGGCGGCGGCGATGTTCCTTGCCACGCGCTTTTTCGGCCAATGGGAGGACCGTCAGCAAAATCCCAATGCCCAGCCGCAGTCCACCCAGGGCGAAGGCTTTATCGAAGTGCGGCTGTTGAGCAACGGCCAGGGCCATTTCGTCGCCGACGGCGCGATCAATGGCCAGACGGTGCATTTCATGCTCGATACCGGTGCCACCGACGTGGCGATCCCCGAGTCGCTGGCCAATGGCATGAACCTGCAGCGCGGTGCGCCGGTGATACTGAGCACCGCCAATGGCCGCACCGAGGGCTACCGCACCCGCCTGGACAGCCTGCAACTGGGCGACATTCGCCTGCGCGACGTGCGCGCGCTGGTGGTCCCGGGCCTGGACGGCGAAACCGTATTGCTGGGCATGAGTGCCCTGAAACAACTTGAATTTACCCAGCGCGGCGGCAGCATGCTGTTGCGCCAGAACCTGAAATGACGAGGCCCGCATGAGCGACTCACTGGAACTCAGTCTCGACGGCGTCGAACGCCGCTCCCTGGCTGACTTCACCGAACAGGCCTACCTCAACTACTCCATGTACGTGATCATGGACCGCGCCCTGCCGCACATCGGCGACGGCCTCAAGCCGGTCCAGCGGCGCATCATCTATGCCATGAGCGAGTTGGGCCTGGATGCCGATTCCAAGCACAAGAAGTCGGCGCGTACCGTCGGCGACGTGCTCGGCAAGTTCCACCCGCACGGCGACTCCGCCTGCTACGAAGCCATGGTGCTGATGGCCCAGCCGTTCAGCTACCGCTATACGCTGGTCGACGGCCAGGGCAACTGGGGTGCGCCGGACGATCCGAAGTCCTTCGCGGCCATGCGCTACACCGAGGCGCGCCTGTCGCGTTACTCCGAAGTCCTGCTCACTGAAGTCGGCCAGGGCACCGTCGACTGGGTGCCGAACTTCGACGGCACCCTGCAGGAACCGGCCGTACTGCCGGCGCGCCTGCCGAACATCCTGCTCAACGGCACCACCGGGATCGCCGTGGGCATGGCCACCGACGTGCCGCCGCACAACCTGCGCGAAGTGGCCAGTGCCTGCGTGCGCCTGCTGGATGAGCCCAAGGCCACCCTCGAGCAGCTGTGCGAGCATATCCAGGGCCCGGATTACCCGACCGAAGCCGAGATCATCACCCCCCGCGCCGACATCCTGAAGATGTACGAGAGCGGCAAGGGCTCGATCCGCATGCGCGCCGTGTACCGTGTCGAGGACGGCGATATCGTCGTCACCGCGCTGCCGCACCAGGTGTCCGGGGCCAAGGTGCTCGAGCAGATCGCCGCACAGATGCAGGCCAAGAAGCTGCCGATGGTCGCCGACCTGCGTGACGAGTCGGACCACGAGAACCCCTGCCGCATCGTCATCATCCCGCGCTCCAACCGGATCGACGCCGATGAGCTGATGCAGCACCTGTTTGCTACCACCGACCTGGAGAGCAGCTACCGGGTCAACGTCAATATCATCGGCCTCGACGGCCGGCCGCAGCTGAAAAACCTGCGGGCCTTGCTCCAGGAGTGGCTGCAGTTCCGTATCGGTACCGTCCGTCGCCGCCTGCAGCACCGCCTGGACAAGGTCGAGCGGCGCCTGCACCTGTTGGACGGTTTGCTCACCGCGTTCCTCAACCTGGATGAAGTGATCCACATCATCCGCACCGAGGAGCACCCCAAGCAGGCGCTGATCGCCCGCTTCGAGCTGACCGAGATCCAGGCCGAATACATCCTCGAGACCCGCCTGCGTCAGCTGGCGCGCCTGGAAGAGATGAAGATCCGCGGCGAGCAGGACGAGCTGCTCAAGGAGCAGGCCAAGCTGCAGGCCCTGCTCGGCAGCGACGCCAAGCTGCGCAAGCTGGTCCGTAGCGAATTGATCAAGGACGCCGAAACCTACGGCGACGCCCGCCGCTCGCCGATCGTCGAGCGCACTGAAGCCAAGGCGCTCTCGGAAAACGAGCTGATGCCGACCGAGCCGGTCACCGTGGTGCTCTCGGAGAAAGGCTGGGTACGTTGCGCCAAAGGCCACGATATCGACGCCACGGGCCTTTCCTACAAGGCCGGCGATGGTTTCAAGACCGCCGCAACCGGGCGTTCCAACCAGTTTGCCGTGCTCATCGACTCGACGGGCCGCAGCTATTCGGTGGCGGCCCACACGCTGCCTTCGGCGCGTGGCCAGGGCGAGCCGCTGACCGGCCGCCTGACCCCGCCACCGGGCGCCACCTTCGAGTGCGTGCTGCTGCCCGAGGACGATGCCCTGTACGTGGTGGCCTCGGACGCCGGTTACGGCTTCGTGGTCAAGGGCGAAGACCTGCAGGCCAAGAACAAGGCCGGCAAGGGCCTGCTCAGCCTGCCCAACGGCGCCAAGGTGATTACCCCGCGGCCAGTGGCCAATCGCGAGCAGGACTGGCTGGCGGCGGTCACCACCGAAGGCCGGTTGCTGGTGTTCAAGGTCGCCGACCTGCCACAGCTGGGCAAGGGCAAGGGCAACAAGATCATCGGCGTGCCGGGTGAGCGAGTCGCCAGCCGTGAAGAGTATGTTACCGACCTGGCCGTGATCAGCGAGGGCTCGACCCTTGTATTGCAGGCAGGCAAGCGTACCCTGTCTTTGAAACCCGACGATCTGGAGCACTACAAGGGTGAGCGCGGCCGACGCGGCAGCAAGCTGCCACGCGGCTTCCAGCGGGTTGACGGGCTGCTGGTGGAGCCCCCGAACTGACCGCGCGAATCGTCTGAAACGGCAATTTCAGCGCTGTTACCGGCGGAAACACTGGAGTCGGACGGCTATTTCGCGGATGATAGTGCCCCTGTGGCGCCAGCGTGGCTGAGCGCCCAGAAGACTCTACATATGTATCACTGCGGTGTGCCGAGTGGCGGCCGCCTGGATGGGATGATGAAACTTCTGCGCCTTCCATTTGCGCTGTTGATGACTGGCTTGCTGGGCCTGAGCGGGTGCAGCATGCACCAGCCGGTTGCCCTGTATCAGCTGGACAGCGGTGATCCTGGCCAGCCTTCGCAGAGCGCGGGCATGGCTGTGGTGCTCGGCCCGGTATCGGTTGCCGACTACCTGCAGCGCGAAACGTTCCTGCAGCGTCAGGCTGATGGCAGCCTGACGTCGGCGATCAACGGTCGTTGGGCCGGCAGCCTTTCGTCGGATATCGACCAGCTGCTGGTGCGTCAGCTCGCCTGGCGCCTGGACAGCCAGCGTGTTGTCCTGGCCCCGGCCAGCAGCGGCTTTGCCCCCGACGTGCAGGTGCTGCTGTCGATCACCCGGCTTGATTCCGGCAAGAACCAGCCGGCGATCCTTGACGCCCAGTGGCGCCTGCTCGATCGCCGCGGCAACGTGCGTGACAACCGTATCGTGCACCTCGAGCAGCAGCATGAAGGCAGCGAGTCTGCCCAGGTGCAGGCGCAGGGGCAGTTGCTGCAGAAGCTGGCAGAGCAGTTGAGCAGCGCGGTCAAGCCGCTGGCCAACCAGCCTGCGCTGGCTGAAGAGGCACCGAAAAAGCCGGCTGCGCCGGTTCAGGTGAAGAAGGCGCCGGAGAAGTCGAAGATCCCGATGGCTTCGCCGATCCGTACCGATATGGAAGTGTTCAGGTTCTGAGCCTCCAGACACAATAAAGGTTCTTCAGCCGCTGGTGGCGCGTTTCGATTAGCGAGCTTATCCGGTTGATGGGGGGCTGCTGCTGGCCCCTTCCGCCCTTACGGCGGGTCACTTTTTTTCTTGGAAAAAAGTAACCAAAAACCGCTTGCTCCTACATCCGGCCCTTCGCTGCGCTACGGGTTCCCTCACTCCGGTCTTGCTCCCGCGAGGACCTCCGTTCGGCCTCCTGAAGTCGCAGTAGATCAAGATCACAAGCCAGATCAAAGGCCAGGGCAACGGCTGGCGAATCGCTTCGCTCTCGCTTGTTTATAAGGGCGGTATGGCGCGTCAGCGCCAGAATTTGCATTGGCAGTTCCGGCCTCTTCGCGGGTAAACCCGCTCCCACAGGTTCTCTGCTGACCGTAAGGCCACCGCGGTCCCTGTGGGAGCGGGTTTACCCGCGAAGAGGCCAAGCTTCCTCCACCATTGCCACTATCGAAGATAACGCCAGCCCAGACGCCGCCCGTAACTTGGCGACCTCAGGAGGCCGAACGGAGGTCTTGCGGAGCGGGGTGACGGCCAGGAAGGCCGGCAAGGGCTGCGGGCCAGGAAGGCCCGTACAGCCCGGTCCACGCGGGAGCAAGACCGGAGTGAGGGAACCCGTAGCGCAGCGGAGGGCCGTATGTGGGAGCCGGCGGTTTTTGGTTACTTTTTTCCAAGAAAAAAAGTGACCCGCCGTAAGGGCGGAAGGGGCCATAAGCGCCGCTACATCGAACGGATAAGCCCCCAATCGGCAAGCGCAAGCGCATGCGGAAGAACAAAAAAGCCCGCAGCGATGCGGGCTTTTTTGTGGCTGCTGAAGAGTGCCGGGGGCACTCAAGGCTGTGTCAGGCCCGGCGCTCGTGCATCCGCGCCAACTGCCGCTCCAGCATCGACGGATAAGGCTCCATCAAGCGCTCCACGCAGCACGCGCCTTCAGGGCTGGCAATCGGCCGAATGCGCGCACGCTGGCGCACCAGCGCATCGTCGGTGATCTGCCGCTCGACCAGCAGCAGGTTGCGGCTGTGCTGTGACAGCGCCAGGGCATCCTGGGCCTTCTCGGCCATCAGCAGGTCGACCTGTTCCAACCCTTGCAGGTCGTCCCCCAGGGTCAGGCCCAGTTGCAGTTGCAGGGTGATGCCGCTGTCGGCCACCTCGATCTGCAGGGCATGGCCCAAGGCGCGCAACAGCTCGCCGCAGCAGATGGCGTTGGTCAGGTAGTCCTCACCACTGTCGCGGCTGTGGAACAGCAGCAGGGTACTGCCGTCGTTGAGCGTGAAGGTCTCGCCCTCGTACAGCGAGGCCGCTTGCTCCAGGCAATCACGGTAGCGCTCCAGCAGCTCGGTCAGGCGCGTGCGCGGCAGGCGCCGCAGTTGCTCCTGCGAGCCCAGCTGAACGGCCAGGACCGCGCTGTACTGCGGCTCGTTGGAGGTCGCTGGGGCGGGCTTGGCGGTGGTTTCTTCGCTGTCCATCAGCCCGGCGAAGGCATCATCGTCCTCGTCGTCCTGTTGCGCGACGACCTTGGCCCGTGGCGCAGCCTTGGCGGCGAGCGGTGCGTCGTGCACGTCATCGAAGCCGTCTTCGTAGTCCTCTTCTTCTTCCTCGGGCTCAGGCGGCGGCGGTGGCGCCAGGCGCGCGTGCAGCTGGCGGGCGAGGTCGCCGATTTCGTCCTGGCGGTCGATGCCTGGGGTGTACGGGTGCGGATCACGCAGCCAGACCCGCAGTTGCAGCAGAGGCGTAGAGATATAGCGGCCCAGGCGCAGGCTGAGGGTCAAGGCCAGCACCAGCAGGATCGCGGCGAGGATGCCCATGCTTTGCAGGCTGATCAGCATGGGCTGCTGGAACTGGCTCATGTCCAGGCTGATGCGCAGTTGCCCGGCGGTCACGTCCTGGAAGGTGATCTTGGTCTGGTAGAGGCCTTCGGCTTCGCCCAACAGGCTGTTTTTCGGGCGCTGGCCGGCCTCGGCGAGGATCCGGTTGTCGACACTGTAGATCGCCGCATGGGCCACCAACGGGTTCTTCACCAGGTTGCCGAGCAGCACATTGAGGCTGAGGATGTCGTTGGACACCAGCAGTTCGGTGGCCGAGGTCGCGGTCTGGATGGTCAGACTCTGGCCCAAGGCGTCCGCCTGCTCGTGCATGGCCTGCTTGAACTGCAACCCCATCACGCAGGCGTAGATCACCAGCGCCATGGCCACCAGGAAAATGTTGGTGCTGGCGATGCGCAATGCCAGGGGTACGCGACGCTGGCGCAGGGCATGGAAGAGCATCAGGAAGAAATTATCGGATTTGACTGGCGTGGGCCGGTTCACAGAGCGCGGCTCTTTATGGCGAGAAAGTGCTGCGCAGTATAGCGACCCGGCATTTGTCGGCAAAGTGTAAGCGGCGCCCGATAGTCACTGAAAGTCGGTAGAATACGCATTTTTCATCGAAATCGGAGCCCGGTCTTGCGCGAAATCGTCCTGATCAACATCACCGGTGAGGACCGTCCCGGTCTCACTGCGGCCATCACCGGCGTCCTGCTCCAGGGCGGTGTGAACATCCTCGACATCGGCCTGGCGGTGATGCACGGCACCTTGTCGTTCGGCATTCTGGTCGATATTCCAGACAACGAAGTGGCCACCCAGCTGCTGCAGAGCGTGCAGGCCAAGGCTCACGAACTGAACCTGCAGGCGCGTTACACGCCGATCTCCGAAGCCGATTACCAGCAGTGGGCCGACAGTCAGGGCGAAGCGCGTCAAATCGTGACGCTGTTGAGCCGCAAGGTCACCCCCGAGCAGTTGCAGCGGGTCAGTGCAGTGATCAGCCAGTACGGCCTGACCATCGAACGCATCGAGCGCCTGTCGGCACGGGTCGCGCTGAATGCGCCGAGCGAGCACGGCAAGGCCTGCCTGGAAATTTCCGTACGGGGAGAGCCGAGCGACGCCCAGGCGATGCGCGCCGACTTCTTCGCGCTGTCTGAGGCACTGGCGGTCGACATCGCCTTCCAGAAAGACGACCTGTTCCGCCGTAACCGCCGTCTGGCGGTGTTCGACATGGACTCGACGCTGATCGAGGCCGAGGTCATCGATGAGCTGGCCAAGGCTGCGGGTGTCGGCGAGCAGGTGTCGGCGATCACCGAGCGGGCGATGCGCGGCGAGCTCGACTTCCGCGCCAGCTTCAAGGAGCGCATGGCGCTGCTCAAGGGCCTGGACGTCGCGGTGCTGGACCAGATTGGCGCTTCGCTGCGCCTGACCGAAGGTGCCGAGAACCTGTTCGCCGAGCTCAAGCGCCTGGGTTACAAGACCGCGATCCTGTCGGGCGGCTTCACCTACTTCGCCAAGCAGGTACAGGCGCGCCTGGGTATCGACTACGTGTTTGCCAACGAGCTGGAAGTGGTCGACGGCAAGGTCACTGGCGTTGCCATCGAACCGGTCGTCGATGCCCAGCGCAAGGCTGACCTGCTGCAGGAGCTGGCGAACAAGGAAGGCTTGCAGCTGGCACAGACCATCGCCGTGGGGGATGGCGCCAACGACCTGCCGATGTTGTCGTTGGCCGGGTTGGGTGTGGCGTTCCGGGCCAAGCCGTTGGTTCGCCAGTCGGCCAAGCAGGCGATCTCGACCTTGGGGCTGGATGGCGTGCTGTACCTGCTGGGCGTGCGCGACCGCGACGCTCGCAGCTGATCGGTATCTGGCCAGGGGCCTGAGACGGTGCCCGCAAACAAAAAGGCCCTGCATGACTCGCGTCATGCAGGGCCTTTTTGATTACCCGGGTGTCACGCCTGCTCAGGCACCGCCAGCAGCTCACCCATGCGCACCGCCGAACCCGCACCGAGGTTCTGTGCCCACTTGACCTGCTCCGGCCCGAACAGCACGATCGCCGTCGAGCCCAGCTTGAAGCGGCCCAGCTCGGCACCCTTCTCCAGATGGATCGGCGCACGGCTCGCGTCGTCGTAGCGGAAGGTCTTCAGCTCACGCTTGGGCGGCGTCACCAGCCCAGCCCAGACGGTCTCGATAGATGCCACGATCATCGCGCCAACCAACACCACCGCCATTGGCCCGCGCTCGGTATCGAACAGGCACACCACGCGCTCGTTGCGCGCGAACAGCTCCGGCACGTTTTCCGCCGTGGTCTGGTTCACCGAGAACAGCTTGCCCGGCACATAGACCATCTCGCGCAGGGTGCCGGCCAGCGGCATGTGCACGCGGTGGTAGTCCTTTGGCGACAGGTAGATGGTGGCGAACTCGCCGCCCATGAACGGCGCGGCCAGCGCCGGGTCGCCGCCCAGCAGCTCCAGCGCGCTGTAGCCGTGGCCCTTGGCCTGGAAGATGCGGCCGTGCTCGATCGGGCCGAGCTGGCTCACTGCGCCGTCGGCCGGGCAGAGGATGGCACCCGGGGTTTCATCCAGCGGGCGCGCGCCCGGCTTCAGGGCGCGGGTGAAGAAGGCGTTGAAATGCTCGTAGGCACTGAGGTCTTCGACCAGCGCCTCGCTCATGTTGACCTGGTAGCGCTTGGCGAACCAGGCGGTGAAGGCATTCTTGAACCAGCGCGCACGGCACTCGGCGACGCAGCCGGCCAACCGCGACAGCAGGTGGTGCGGCAGCAGGTACTGGCTGATGATGAACAAGCGGGATTTCATTGGGTTTCCTTAAACGTCTACAGGCGTGTCCGGGTGGTTGCCCCATTCACCCCAGGAGCCGGCGTACGCCTTGACCCGTGGGTAGCCGAGGGATTTTGCCACCAGGTAGGTGAAGCCGGAGCGGTGGTGGGTCTGGCAGTGGGTGATCACTTCCTTGTCCGGCGTGATGCCCAGGCCGGTGAGGACCTGCGCCATGTCCTTGCGGATGCGCAGGTGGTCATTCAAGTCCATGCCGGCGGTCCATTCGAAGTTGATCGCGCCCGGGATGTGCCCGCCCTTGGCCGCCAGGACCTTTTCGCCGCGGTATTCGCCCGGCGCGCGGGCGTCCCAGATGGCCAGGTCAGCGGCGCCGAGGCGGCTTTGCAGGTACTCGCGAGTGGCCGTGGGCTCGGCATGCAGGGTCAGCTGCACCGGGCCGCCAGCACTGGCTGGCACCTCGGTCGAGAGCTTGTCTGCCGGCCACGCCTGGATGCCGCCATTGAGGTAGTGGTACTGCGAATGGCCGATGACATCGAGCAGCCAGATGAAACGCCCGGCCCAGCCGCCGCCTTCATCGTCGTAGACCACATACACCGCGTCGGCACGGTGGCCGAGCTCGCCGAACAGTTTTTCCAGGTCGGCGCGGGCCGGCAACAGGCCGGGCGCCGGCGGCTGGCCTAGCTGGGTGCGCTTGGGTTCGACGAAGCGCGCGCCGGGGATGTGCCCGCTGCCATAACGGTTGGCACTGGTCAGATCGACCAGGATCAGCTGTGGCGAATCCAGGCGCGGCAACAGCTCGGCCGGTTCGATCACCAGCGGCAAGCCGGAAAAGTCAGTCATCCACAGTCTCCAGGGGGCAGGACAAGAGGGCGATTGTAGCCCAAGGCTCACGCATTGCGGGTGGCGAAGGTGGCCAATGCACGCTCCACGCACTGCGCGGTCTTGCCAAAGGCCTGCACGCCGACATCGGCCAGCGGCCGGCCGCCCTGGTCGGCGATCATCAGCATCACGACCTGGCCATTGACCGCCAGCGAGCGCAGCAACAGGTGCTCGCCACGCCACACGGCGCGCAGCGGCGCGGGCAGCAGCGCGGCAAATTGCGCGTGGTTGTCGGGTGTCAGGCGCAGTTGGCCGGCCTGGCTTGTCAAACGCTGCAACAGTTTGTTCTGCGCGACGGGCAGGGTCAGTGCCGCGGCCTCCTTGGCCAGGCCGGCGCTTTGCTGCACCCGCAGGACGTCGTTGGCCTTGTCATGCATCAGCAGCATGACGCGTTGCATGCCACAGGCCAGCAGCGCGTCGCAGGCCTGGGTGGCGAGGTGCACGCCGTTGCTGAACGGGCTGGGCTGCGCCAGCAGTGCGCCGCACAGCGTGCGCCAGCGCTCCAGCGCTTCGGCGGGCGGTGGCGGCGGGGTGAGCATGTCCGGGTGCGGGCGACGCTGGTGCCACGGCCAGATCAGCGCCTCGGCCGGGTGGAACAGCGCGTCGCGGGCATGATGGCGGGCGCTGGCCGCGGCCTGCTGGTGAACCTGCTGCTGGACGTCGTCGAGCGTGGTCTGCAGGTACAGCGCGGTCAGCAGTTGCCAGCGCAGCAGGTGCGGGTTGTCCCAGCCGACCTGGGCCGACAGCGCCAGGCCGTTGGCCAGCAGCACGGTGTTGGCCGGCTGGTTGAACCAGCGGCGCAGGCCGGGCTCTTCGTCGAGGCGATGCTGCTGGCTGAGGCTGTCGGGGTCGCGGGCGACGTTGAACACCTGCGCCAGCAGCTCGCGCTCGGTGGTCAGCAGGCGATAGCCCTGGGTCACCCAGCCAGGCAACCGCCAGTGGCTGGCCACGGCCTGGCAGAGCTCCATGAGGCGCACGCCGAACAGCTCGAGCTCGACCTGGGCGGCGTTGTCGCCCTTGTGGATAACCCGCAGCTCCCAGCTGTCTAGTAGCTTCGGGTAGGTCAGCGCCAACGGCCACAGCGGCGACAGGAACAGTAGGCTGCCCCAGTGAATCTCTTGCCACAGCCGCGCCAGGCGGCTGGCGAACAGGCCGCTGGCCTGCTGCGCGGCATGCTGGCTGATCAGCACGAACTGGCGCAGCACCGGCGGGATCTCATCGCCGGGCAGTGCCGGCAGGCGCGCCAGCAATTGCGCACTGCGTTCCAGGCCCAGGCGGTTGAGGGCGATCTCCAGGCTTTCGGCGGGCTCGGCCTGGCTGGCGTTGGTCGGGTGGTTGGCCTCGCGCATCACCGAGAGCACCAGGGCCGGGCTGTCTTGCATCAGTTCGGCGATGTCGCGCAACGACCGGCGATTGTCATTGATCGCAGCCAGCACACGGTCGTGGCTCTCTTTGGGCACCGGTAGGCGGACGCCATCCAGCAGCTTTATCCAACCCTCGAGTGTGCGCGGGTTCTGGCCTGGTACCTTGGTTTCAATTGGCATTTTGACATCAGTCCGAACTGGCTTTTCGCTTAGAGTGGCTATAGTCTGGCGCAGTTCTGCCGATAAGTAGAAGAAGAGTTTTAAAGCTCCCGTCCCCGACCCTGACCTCGACTTCAAGTGCTTTGAACCTATGGCTAAAATTATCGGCATCATCGTCGTATTCGCGAGCGTACTCGCGGGTTACGTGCTCTCCCACGGCCAGATCGCGGCGCTGATCCAGCCGTTCGAAGTGCTCATCATCGGCGGTGCAGCCTTTGGCGCGTTCTTGCAGGCCAACCCCGGCTACATGACCATGCACGTGGCCAAGAAGTCGCTGAAGATGTTCGGCTCGCGCTTCACCCACACCTTCTACCTGGAAGTGCTGGGCCTGGTCTACGAGATCCTCAACAAGAGCCGCCGCGAAGGCATGATGGCGATCGAGGCGGATATCGAAGACGCCTCGGCCAGCCCGATCTTCGCAAAATACCCGGCGGTGCTGGGCGATGAGCGCATGACTGCGTTCATCTGCGACTACCTGCGCATCATGTCCACCGGCAACATGGCGCCGCACGAGCTCGAAGGCCTGTTCGACATGGAGCTGCTGAGCATGAAGGAGGAGCTGGAGCATCCTTCCCATGCGGTCAACGGTATCGCCGACGGCATGCCAGGCTTCGGTATCGTCGCGGCGGTACTGGGTATCGTGGTGACCATGGCCTCGCTGGGTGAAGGCGACCAGGCGGCGATCGGCAAGCACGTGGGTGCGGCACTGGTCGGTACCTTCTTCGGTATTCTCGCCGCTTACGGCTTCTTCGGCCCGCTGGCCAAGTGCCTGGAGCACGACGCCAAGGAAGAGGTCAACCTGTACGAGTCGATCAAGGCGTCGCTGGTTGCTTCTGCCTCTGGCATGCCGCCTTCGCTGGCCGTCGAGTTCGGGCGCAAAGTGCTGTATCCCAAGCATCGCCCAAGCTTCGCCGAGCTGGAACAAGCAGTTCGCGGTCGCTGAGTCATGGAAAACAATCAGCCGATAATCATCAAGCGCGTCAAGCGCTTCAACGGCGGTCACCACGGCGGCGCGTGGAAGATCGCCTTCGCCGACTTCGCCACGGCCATGATGGCGTTCTTCCTGGTGCTGTGGCTGATGTCCACGGCCACCCCGGAGCAGAAGATCGCCATTGCCGGCTACTTCAAGGACCCGATCGGCTTCTCCGAAAGCGGCACGCCCTACGTCATCGACCTGGGCGGCTCGCCAGAGCTGGCGCCGGAGAAGACCATCAACCCGGAAGTGAAGTCCGATCCAACCCCTGAGAGCAGCGTTCAGCTGAACCAGGACCAGGTCGAGAGCATGGCCGAGCAGGTCGAACAGGAGCGGCTGAACCTGCTGCTGCAAGAGCTGCAGAACAAGGTCGAAGAAAACCCGCAACTGCAGAAGTTCAAGGACCAGATCCTCTTCGAGATCACCCAGGACGGCCTGCGCATCCAGATCATGGACGCCGAGAACCGGCCGATGTTCGACATCGGCAGTGCCCGCTTGCAGCCGTACTTCGAAGACATCCTGCTGGCCATGGCCGACACCATCAAGGCGGTGCCGAACAAGATCAGCGTCAGCGGCCACACCGATGCCAAGCCGTATGCCGGCAGCGGTGAGTATGGCAACTGGGAGCTGTCGGCCAACCGTGCCAACGCCGCGCGTCGCGCGTTGGTCGCCGGCGGTTATCCGGATGATCAGGTGGCGCGGGTGGTGGGCTATGCGTCGTCGTCGCTGTTCGACCGCAAGAACCCGTTCAACCCGGTCAACCGGCGCATCGACATCATCGTCCTGACCAAGAAGGCCCAGCGCAACATCGAGGGCGAGCAGGGCACACCTGACGCGCCACCGGCCAGTGATGCACCTGCCGCGCCGGGCGCTGCTGCACCGGCAGCGCCAGCCGAACAGGCACCGATGCAGCCACGCGAGCTGCGCCAGAAGATGAATATCTTCGAGGACGGTACGCTGAAGATGGATGAACCCAAGGAATAACCGCTCGGGTTGGTAATCGTCTGGGGCCGCTTTGCGGCCCCAGTGCGTTCAAGCCCGCCTACTCAGTAGGTGTCTTGCGTCAGGCTGGCGATGATCGAGCGGTAGCTGTGCATCCGCTGCGGTTTGATCCGCCCGTCTTCCAGCGCCTTGAGCAATGCACAGCCGGGCTCGCGGTCATGCTTGCAGTCGCGGAAGCGGCAGTTGCCGAACAGCTCCCGGAACTCGATGAAGCCCGCTTCGACATCATCACGGCTGACGTGCACCAGGCCAAACTCGCGAATACCCGGGGAGTCGATCAGGTCGCCGCCATTGGGGAAGTGATACAGGCGCGCGGTGGTGGTGGTGTGCGTGCCCTGGCCGGACCACTCGGACAGATCGCCGACGCGGGTGTCGGCCGCCGGCAGCAGGCTGTTGACCAGCGACGACTTGCCCACGCCGGATTGGCCGACGAACACGCTGACGTGGCCATCGAGCAGCGCTTGCAGCTGCTGCATGCCATCACCCTCGTGCGCCGAGACTTCCAGGAGCGGGTAGCCCAGCTCACGATAGACCTCGAGCAAGGCATTCAGGGCGGGGGCGTTGTCCTCGTTGATCAGGTCAGCCTTGTTCAGCAGCAGCAGCGGGCGAATGCCGGCGTGCTCGGCCGCCACCAGGTAGCGGTCGATCAGGTTGGCATGCGGCTCGGGCGCCGGCGCGAAGACGATCACGATCAGGTCGACGTTGGCCGCCACTGGCTTGAGCTGGCCATGGTTGTTCGGCCGGCACAGCTCGGTGCTGCGTGGCAGCTGCGCGACGATGACGCCGATGCCCTGGTTGCCTGCTCGCCAGACCACGCGGTCGCCGGTGACCAGCGCCGGCAGGTTGGCACGCAAGTGGCAACGGAAGATCTGCCCTGCGCTTTCGCCCTCCTGGGCCTCGACCTCGACTTGCACGCCGAAGTGGGCGATGACCTGGCCGAACTGCTCCGGCCCGAGGTCGCCGCCTTCCAGTTCCTGCAAGGCATGCTGCTCGCGTTTGGCTGCGCGTGCGGCGCGCTCGCCCTGGATTTTTTCGATGCGCCAGTTTTGGCGGCGATTGAGCTGGCGTTTGGCCATGAAGGTTCCGTGTTGGCGGGGCAGAAAGAAAACGGCTGGCAGTTTAGCACGGCCACAGGGGGACCAATCCGCTTACCTTTGCCCGGCGCCGCTACGCTACTATGACGGCCTATTCGAGGAGCCCTTCATGGACAACACACAGAACCTGATCTGGATCGATCTGGAAATGACCGGTCTGGATCCGGACAGCGACGTCATCATCGAGATGGCCACCATCGTCACCGACAGCAACCTCAACACCTTGGCCGAAGGGCCGGTGATCGCCATCCACCACAGCGATGAAGTGCTGGCGCGCATGGACGAGTGGAACACCCGCACCCACGGCGGCACAGGCCTGACCCAGCGCGTGCGCGAGAGCCGCATCAGCATGGCCGAGGCCGAGGCCGAAACCGTGAAGTTTCTCGAGCAGTGGGTACCCAAGGGCAAGTCGCCGATCTGCGGCAACAGCATCTGCCAGGATCGGCGCTTCCTCTACCGCCACATGAAGACCCTGGAAGGCTACTTCCACTACCGCAACCTCGACGTCTCGACCCTCAAGGAGCTGGCCGCGCGCTGGGCCCCGGAGGTGCGTGACAGCTTCAAGAAGGGCGGTACCCACCTGGCCCTGGACGATATCCGCGAGTCGATCGCCGAGCTGCGCCACTACCGCGAGCATTTCATCAAGGTGTGAAGCCCAGGTGCGCCGATTATCCTCGGCGCGCCCTCTTTTGGTGCCTTGAACAACTGGTTAGACTGCGCGCCTTTCTTCAGCGGACACGCACCATGTTGTTGATGCTCTACCTCGTAGCGATCACCGCCGAAGCCATGACCGGCGCGTTGTCGGCCGGCCGTCGCGGCATGGACTGGTTCGGTGTGGTGCTGATCGCCTGCGTCACCGCGCTGGGTGGCGGATCGGTGCGTGACGTGCTGCTGGGGCACTACCCGCTGACCTGGGTCAAGCACCCTGAGTACCTGGTGCTGACCAGCTTTGCCGCGTTGCTGACCATCTTCATCGCGCCGTTGATGCGCCATCTGCGTTCGCTGTTCCTGGTGCTCGATGCGCTGGGGCTGGTGGCCTTTACCCTGATCGGCTGCATGACGGCACTGGAGATGGGCCAGGGCATGCTGGTGGCGTCGATCAGCGGGGTGATCACCGGGGTGTTTGGCGGGATCCTGCGGGATATCTTCTGCAACGACATCCCGCTGGTGTTCCGCCGTGAGCTGTATGCCAGCGTGTCGTTTGCCGCGGCCTGGTTCTACCTGGGCTGTGTGCACTTCAATGTGCCGGCCGAGCAGGGCATGCTGCTGACCTTGTTTGGCGGGTTCCTGGTGCGCCTGCTGGCGATTCGTTTCCACTGGGAAATGCCCAAGTTCCACTACAACGACCAGCAGTGATCTGTGCCTCTTCGCGGGCAAGCCCGCTCCTACAGGTGTTGTGAGCGCCTCCGAACCTGTGGGAGCGCGTTTACCCGCGAAGTGGCCAACACAATTATCCCTGCCGGCGCGCCTCATGCTGCGCCAACGCCCATTCCACATGCTCGCGCACCAGCTCTGACGGATACTCCCGCCGCGCGCGCAGCGCCTCCAGCACCGGAATGCTCGACGGCGCATTGCCCAGCCCTACCGCCAGGTTGCGCAACCAGCGTTCATACCCCGCCCGGCGCAGCGGCGAGCCTTCGGTGTTGCCGAGAAACGTCGCTTCATCCCAGAGAAACAGCTGCGCCAGCTCGGCATTGTCCAGCCCGTGGCGCGGCTTGAAGTCGTCTTCCTGGGTCGGCCGGGCGAAGCGGTTCCACGGGCAGACGATCTGGCAGTCATCGCAGCCGAACACCCGGTTTCCGATCAGCGGCCGCAGTTCGACCGGGATCGCCTGCTTGAGCTCGATGGTCAGGTACGAGATGCAGCGCCGCGCATCCAGCACGTAAGGGCCGACGAACGCCTGGGTCGGGCACACGTCCAGGCACGCCTGGCAGCGCCCGCAGTGCTCGCTGGCCTGGGCTTCGTCGACCGGCAGCGGCAGGTCGACGAACAGCTCGGCGAGGAAGAAGTAACTGCCGGCCTTGCGGTTGAGGAGCAGGGTGTTCTTGCCGATCCAGCCCAGCCCGGCTTGTTGCGCGATGGCTTTTTCCAGCACCGGGGCGCTGTCGACAAAGGCGCGGAAGCCAAACGGCCCGATGGCCGCCTGGATCCGGTCGGCCAGGTGCTGCACCCGCTTGCGCACCAGCTTGTGGTAGTCGCGGCCCAGCGCGTAACGCGACACATAGGCTTTTTCTGGCTGCGCCAGCAACTGCGCCATGCGCGTGTCGCCCGGCAGGTAGTCCATGCGCAGCGAGACCACGCGCAGGGTGCCCGGCACCAGTTGATCGGGATGGGAGCGCTTGCTGCCATGCGCGGCCATATAGTCCATCTCGCCCTGGTAGCCGGCGTCGAGCCAGCGTTGCAGGTGCTGTTCATGCTCGCCAAGGTCTACACCAGCGATACCGACGTGGGCGAAGCCGAGTTCGCGGCCCCAATCCTTGATCGATTGGGCCAGCGCGGCGAGGTCAGGAGTACAAGCGGACATGGATGGGCAAGGCATTACAGGCTCAGGTGCGTATAATTCTGCCAGACATCGGAGCCTTTGACCCCATGCCCCAGACCAAACACCTCGGCAATACGCCAAAAACGCTCAGCCGGGATACCCTTGCCAGCCTGCCGCCACGCCGTGTCGACGCCCACAAGGGCGATTTTGGCCATGTGCTGGTGGTCGGTGGCGACCTGGGTACCGGTGGCGCGGTGCTGCTCAGTGCCGAGGCGGCTTTGCGCTGTGGCGCCGGCCTGGTCAGCGTGGCCACGCGGCCCGAGCACGTACCCGCGGCGCTGGCCCGGCTGCCGGAAACCATGTGCCTCGGGGTCAGTTCGGCCAACCAGTTGATGGCGGTGCTCGAGCGCGCTTCGGTGCTGGTCGTCGGCCCTGGCCTCGGCCAGGCGGCCTGGGGGCGCAGCCTGCTGTCGGCGGTGGCCAACGCCGCGCTGCCACAGGTGTGGGACGCCGATGCGCTCAACCTGCTAGCAGGCAGCCCGCTGGCCCTGCCCAGCGCGAGCATTCTCACCCCGCATCCGGGAGAGGCGGCGCGCTTGCTGGGGATATCCACCGAGGCGGTGCAGGCCGACCGACCGGGCGCCGCACGCAAGCTGGCGCGCAAATATGCCAGCGTCTGCGTGCTCAAGGGCGCCGGCACCCTGGTGGCCGACCCCGCAGGGCAATTGGCCGTGTGCGGCCGTGGACATCCGGCGATGGCCGGTGCAGGCCTCGGCGATGTGCTCACCGGGGTGCTGGCGGCGTTGCTCGCCCAGGGCCTCGATGCGTGGTCGGCGGCGTGCCTGGGCACCTGGCTGCATGCCTGTGCCGGTGAACGCCTGGGGTTGAAGGGCAGGGGCCTGGCAGCCAGCGATCTGCTGCCGGTCATTCGTGAATTATTGGAGGAGCATTCAGCGTGTCAGGCGTAACCCTGTTTTTGGCCGACGAAGAGGCCACGGTAGCCTTCGGCGCACAATTGGCCGAAGTGACCGGCGGTCATGGCGTGATCTTTCTCGAAGGCGACCTCGGCGCCGGCAAGACCACCTTGTCGCGCGGGTTGATCCGTGGCCTCGGCCACACCGGGCCCGTCAAGAGCCCGACCTTTACCGTGGTCGAACCCTACGAGATTGGCGAGGTGCGCGCATTCCACTTCGACCTCTATCGGCTGGTCGACCCCGAGGAATTGGAGTACCTCGGCATCCGCGACTATTTCGAGGGCGATGCCTTGTGCCTGTTCGAATGGCCCGATAAAGGTGCGGGCGTTTTGCCAAAGCCCGACCTGACCATTACCATAAGCCCGCAAGCGGGCGGACGCTCGCTGTACCTGTCGCCGCAGGGGCCTCGCGGCGAAGCCTGGTGCACCGCGTTGGCCAACAAAATCAAACAGTAGATGGGGATAGGTATGCGCCTACGCGCACTGGTCGCCGTCGTTGGTCTTCTGCTCACCGCAGTGACCGTCGACGTTCTGGCCGCCACACAAGTCAAAAGCATGCGTCTGTGGCGCGCGCCGGATAACACACGGCTGGTCTTCGACCTGTCCGGCCCTGTGCAGCACAGTGTCTTTACCCTGAGCGCACCGGACCGGCTGGTCATCGATATCAACGGTGCGACCCTGGCCGCGCCGCTCAACGTTTCCACGTCCAACACGCCCATCAGCAGCGTGCGTTCGGCCCAGCGGACGCCGACCGACCTGCGGGTGGTGGTCGACCTTAAAAAAGCGGTAACGCCGAAGAGCTTCATCCTTGCGCCCAACGCCCAGTACGGCAACCGCCTGGTGGTCGACCTGTACGACCAGGAGTCGGACGCTGTCGCGGCCACTGCGCCGACGCCACCGCCGACGCCGGTGCCGACCCCGGCCACTACCCCGGCCATCCCGGTGACCCCGGCCCAGCCGGCGATCAAATTGCCACCCGCACCGAGCGGCAAGCGTGACATCGTCGTCGCCATCGACGCCGGCCACGGCGGTGAAGACCCGGGCGCCTCGGGCTCGCGCGGTCAGCACGAAAAAGACATCGTCCTGCAGATTGCCCAGGAGCTGCAGCGCCAGATCAACGGCGAGAAGGGTTACCGCGCCGAGCTGACGCGCACCGGCGACTACTTCATCCCCCTGCGCAAGCGGACCGAGATCGCCCGCAAGAAAGGCGCCGACCTGTTCGTCTCGATTCACGCCGACGCGGCGCCGTCGAAGGCCGCCTTTGGCGCATCGGTGTTCGCCCTGTCTGACCGTGGCGCCACCTCCGAGACCGCGCGCTGGCTGGCCGACACGGAAAACCGCTCGGACCTGATCGGCGGTGCTGGCAACGTCAGCCTCGACGACAAGGACCGCATGCTCGCAGGCGTGCTGCTCGACCTGTCGATGACGGCCACCCTCAGCTCCAGCCTCGATGTCGGGCAGAAAGTGCTCGGCAACATGGGCCGCATCACCTCGCTGCACAAGCGTCGGGTCGAGCAGGCCGGCTTCATGGTGCTGAAATCGCCAGACATCCCGTCGATCCTGGTCGAGACCGGGTTCATTTCCAACGCCAACGAGGCGGCCAAGCTGGCCACCAGGAGCCATCAGCAGGCCCTGGCCCGTTCGATCCATACCGGCTTGCGCCAGTACTTCCAGCAGAGCCCACCGCCGGGTACCTACATCGCCTGGCTGCGTGACAGCGGCAAGATCGCCCAAGGCCCGCGCGACCATACCGTGCGCCCCGGCGAAACCCTGGCGATGATCGCGGTGCGCTATCAGGTCAGCGTGGCCAGCCTGCGCAGCACCAACAGCCTCAAGAGCGATGAGCTGAAGGTCGGCCAGCACCTGGATATCCCGGGCACGACCCTGGCGTCCCAGCAATGAGTGGTGGTTCACGCATCGAGCTGCTCAGCCCGCGGCTGGCCAACCAGATTGCCGCCGGCGAGGTGGTCGAGCGCCCCGCGTCGGTGGCCAAGGAGCTGTTGGAAAACAGCCTCGACTCCGGCGCCCGGCGCATCGATGTCGAGGTCGAGCAGGGCGGGGTCAAGCTGCTGCGTGTGCGTGACGACGGCAGCGGCATTTCGCCCGACGACCTGCCGCTGGCCCTGGCCCGTCACGCCACCAGCAAGATCCGCGAACTGGAAGACCTCGAAGGGGTGCTCAGCCTCGGGTTCCGCGGTGAGGCCCTGGCGTCGATCAGCTCGGTGGCCCGCCTGACCCTGACCTCGCGCACGGCTGACGCCAGCGAGGCCTGGCAGGTCGAGACCGAAGGCCGCGACATGACCCCGCGGGTGCAGCCTGCCGCGCACCCGGTGGGCACCTCGGTCGAAGTCCGTGACCTGTTCTTCAATACCCCGGCCCGACGCAAGTTCCTCAAGGCCGAGAAGACCGAATTCGATCACCTGCAGGAAGTCATTCGGCGCCTGGCCCTGGCCCGCTTCGATGTCGGCTTCCACCTGCGCCACAACGGCAAGAGCATCCTCAGCCTGCACGACGCACCCGACGATATCTCGCGGGCGCGGCGGGTCGGCGCGATCTGCGGCCCGGGCTTCCTCGAGCAGGCGCTGCCGATCGATGTCGAGCGCAACGGCTTGCGCCTGTGGGGCTGGGTCGGCCTGCCGACCTTCTCGCGCAGTCAGGCCGACCTGCAGTACTTCTTCGTCAATGGCCGTGCGGTGCGCGACAAGCTGGTCGCCCATGCGGTGCGCCAGGCTTACCGCGACGTGCTGTTCAACGGCCGTCACCCGACCTTCGTGCTGTTCCTCGAGCTTGAGCCCAACGGCGTCGACGTCAACGTTCACCCGACCAAGCACGAAGTGCGCTTCCGCGAAGGGCGCACGGTGCACGACTTCCTTTACGGCACCCTGCACCGGGCGCTGGCGGACGTGCGTCCGGAAGACCAACTGGCCGCGCCCGCCGCGACCACCGAAATGCTTCGCCCGAGCGGCCAGCAGGTTGGCGAATTCGGCCCGCAGGGCGAAATGCGCCTGGCCACGCCGGTGCTCGAGCAGCCTCAGGCGCAGCCCGCTGCTGGCTCCGGTGCGGGTGCGGGCTATCAATACCAGTACACCCCACGCCCTTCGCAGCCAGTGCCGGTGGCCGAGGCGCAAGCCGCCTACCGCGAGTTCTACGCGCCGTTGAACAACGGCGCACCGGCGGCGCTGCCGGAAAGCCAGGGCGACATTCCGCCGCTGGGCTATGCCCTGGCCCAGCTCAAGGGCATCTACATCCTTGCCGAGAACGCCGTCGGCCTGGTGCTGGTGGACATGCACGCCGCCCACGAGCGGATCATGTACGAGCGGCTCAAGGTGGCCATGGCCAGTGAAGGCCTGAGCGGTCAGCCGCTGCTGGTGCCGGAGTCGCTGGCGCTGAGCCAGCGCGAGGCCGATTGCGCCGAAGAGCACGCGCAGTGGTTCCAGCGGCTGGGCTTCGAGCTGCAGCGGCTGGGCCCTGAAACCCTGGCGATTCGGCAGATTCCCGCCCTGCTCAAGCAGGCTGAGGCCAATCGCCTGGTCCAGGACGTGCTCGCCGACCTCATGGAATACGGCACCAGCGACCGTATCCAGGCGCACCTCAACGAACTGCTCGGGACCATGGCCTGCCACGGCGCCGTGCGCGCCAACCGGCGCCTGGCCATCCCCGAGATGAACGCGCTGCTGCGGGACATGGAAAACACCGAACGTAGCGGCCAGTGCAACCACGGCCGACCGACCTGGACCCAGATGGGCCTGGACGATCTGGACAAACTTTTCCTGCGCGGTCGATGAAATGAGCGGCAAGCCCCCAGCAATATTCCTCATGGGCCCGACGGCGGCCGGCAAGACCGACCTCGCCATCGAACTGACCAAGGTGCTGCCCTGCGAACTGATCAGCGTCGACTCGGCGCTGGTCTACCGGGGCATGGACATCGGCACCGCCAAGCCGTCGAAAGACATCCTGGCTGCCCACCCGCACCGGCTGATCGACATCATCGACCCGGCCGAAAGTTACTCCGCCGCGCATTTCTGCACCGATGCCCTGGCGGCCATGGCCGAGATCACCGCGCGCGGCAAGATCCCGCTGCTGGTCGGCGGCACCATGCTGTATTACAAGGCGTTGCTCGAGGGGCTGGCCGACATGCCGGCCGCCGACCCGGCCGTACGTGCCGAGCTAGAGGCTCAGGCCAGCGCGCTGGGGCTGGCTGAGCTGCATCGCCAGTTGGCCGAGGTCGACCCGGTGTCGGCGGCGCGCATCCACCCCAACGACCCGCAGCGGTTGATCCGTGCGCTGGAAGTGTACCGGGTCAGCGGCGAGAGCATGACGGCCCATCGCCAGCGGCAATTGGCCGAAAGTAGCGGCGCAGACGCAGGCGCAGGCGGACATTTGCCCTATACTGTCGCCAGCTTGGCGATTGCTCCTACGGATCGTCACATTTTGCATCAGCGAATTGCGCTACGATTTTCCCAGATGCTGGAACAGGGCTTCGTCGACGAGGTCCGAGAGCTGCGAAGCAGAAGTGACTTGCACGCCGGGCTGCCGTCTATACGGGCAGTGGGCTATCGGCAAGTCTGGGATTACCTCGACGGCAAGCTTGATGAGAATGAGATGCGAGAACGCGGTATCATCGCCACTCGCCAGCTGGCCAAGCGGCAGTTCACCTGGTTGCGCGGTTGGTCCGACGTGCACTGGCTGGACAGCCTGGCCTGCGACAATCTGTCCCGCACCTTGAAATACCTTGGGTCCGTCTCCATATTGAGCTGAGTCCCTGCTAATTGCCGGCTATTCTTGCGAGTGGGCGGCGTAATCATCGAATTTTCGTATTTTTTATTACTGATCCTTACAGGAGTGCGGCATATGTCAAAAGGGCATTCGCTACAAGACCCTTACTTGAACACCTTGAGAAAAGAAAAGGTCCCGGTTTCGATCTACCTGGTCAACGGGATCAAGCTGCAGGGCTCGATCGAATCGTTCGACCAGTTCGTGGTCCTGCTGAAGAACACCGTCAGCCAGATGGTCTACAAGCACGCGATCTCGACCGTGGTTCCTGCACGTCCGGTTCGCCTGCCAAGCCCGTCCGACTCCGAGAGCGGTGACAGCGAGCCAGGCAACGCCTGATAGGAGCCTGCATTGTTCTTTGAGCGCCACGGTGGTGGTGATCGAGCGCTGCTCGTTCACTTGGAAGGTCAGAACCCTGAGGCGCGCGAAGACCCGCAGGAGTTTCAGGAGTTGGCACTGTCGGCCGGAGCTGAGATCGTTTCACTGTCAACAGTGACGCGGCACCAGCCGAGCGCCAAATACCTGATTGGCAGCGGCAAGGTCGAGGAACTTCGCGACCTGGTCAAAGCCGAGCAGGTAGATCTGGTGATTTTCAATCACACCCTCACGCCCAGTCAGGAACGTAACCTCGAACGTGTTTTCGAGTGTCGCGTGCTTGACCGTACCGGGCTGATTCTCGATATCTTCGCCCAACGGGCGCGTACCCATGAAGGCAAGCTGCAGGTCGAACTGGCCCAGCTCGAGCACATGAGCACGCGGCTGGTACGCGGCTGGACGCACCTTGAGCGGCAGAAGGGCGGTATCGGCCTGCGTGGCCCGGGTGAGACCCAGCTGGAGACCGACCGCCGTCTGTTGCGGGTCCGTCTGCGGCAGATCAAGGCACGCCTGGAAAAGGTCCGCAGCCAGCGCGAGCAAGCGCGGCGCGGGCGCCGGCGCGCGGATATCCCGTCGGTCTCGCTGGTGGGCTATACCAACGCCGGCAAGTCGACCCTGTTCAACGCCCTGACCTCATCCGAGGTCTACGCCGCCGACCAACTGTTCGCGACCCTCGACCCGACCCTGCGCCGTCTGCAGCTCGACGACCTGGGGCCGATCGTGCTGGCCGACACCGTGGGCTTCATCCGTCACCTGCCGCACAAGCTGGTCGAGGCATTTCGGGCTACGCTCGAAGAGTCGAGCAACTCCGACCTGCTGCTGCATGTGATCGATGCCCATGAGCCAGAGCGCATGGAGCAGATCGAGCAGGTGCTGGCGGTATTGGGTGAGATCGGTGCCGAAGGCTTGCCGATCCTCGAGGTCTATAACAAACTCGACCTGCTCGAAGATGTCGAGCCGCAGATCCAGCGGGATGCCGATGGCAAACCGGAGCGGGTCTGGGTGTCGGCACGTGATGGACGTGGCCTGGAGCTGGTTGGCCAGGCAATTGCCGAGTTGCTGGGGGATGATCTGTTCGTCGGCACCCTGCGCCTTGAACAGCGTTTTGCGCGCTTGCGCGCGCAATTCTTTGAACTGGGCGTGGTGCGCAGCGAAGAACATGACGAAGAAGGCAGCAGCTTGTTGAGCGTGCGCCTGCCCATGGTCGAACTCAATCGCCTGGTCAGCCGCGCAGGTCTTGAACCGCAAACGTTTATTGCGCAACACACTTTGCAATAAATGCCCGTCGAGGTCGCCGGGCAGCCGTGACAGGCATTCTGTAGCATTGGACGGCGCGCCGTGGGCGCGTCTTTGCTTTATCAGATGGAGAGCGCTATGGCTTGGAATGAGCCGGGTGGCAACTCGAATAATCAGGATCCCTGGGGCGGTCGCCGTGGCGGCGGCGGCGGTGGTGGCGACAAGAAAGGACCACCGGATCTCGACGAGGCCTTCCGCAAGCTGCAGGACAGCCTGAACGGCATGTTCGGCGGCAGCAAGAAACGCGGCGGTGGTGACCGCAATATCGGCAAGGGTGGCGGCTACGGCCTGCTGGGCATCGGCCTGGCGGTGTTGGCTGCGATCTGGCTGTACAGTGCCGTGTACGTGGTCGACGAGCAGGAGCAGGCAGTCGTGCTGCGCTTCGGCAAGTACTACGAGACCGTGGGTCCAGGCCTGAATATCTATTTCCCGCCGATCGATCGCAAATACATGGAGAACGTCACGCGTGAGCGTGCGTACACCAAGCAGGGGCAGATGCTCACCGAAGACGAGAACATCGTCGAGGTGCCGCTGACCGTGCAGTACAAGATCACCAACCTGCAGGACTTCGTGCTCAACGTCGACCAGCCGGAAGTGAGCTTGCAGCATGCGACCGACAGTGCCTTGCGCCACGTGGTGGGTTCCACCTCGATGGACCAGGTCCTGACCGAAGGCCGCGAGCAGATGGCCGTGGATATCCGCGAGCGCCTGCAGCGCTTCCTCGACACCTACCGTACCGGTATCACCGTGACCCAGGTCAACGTACAGAGCGCGGCAGCCCCGCGTGAAGTGCAGGAAGCCTTCGATGACGTGATCCGTGCCCGTGAAGACGAGCAGCGTGCGCGTAACCAGGCCGAGTCCTACGCCAATGGCGTGGTGCCGGAAGCCCGTGGTCAGGCCCAGCGCATCATCGAGGATGCCAACGGCTACCGCGATGAAGTGATTGCCCGCGCCAAGGGTGAGGCCGACCGCTTCACCAAGCTGGTCACCGAGTACCGCAAGGCGCCGGACGTCACCCGTCAGCGTCTGTACCTGGAGACCATGCAAGAGGTCTACAGCAATTCGAGCAAGGTCATGGTGGCGACCAAGGACGGGCAGAACAACCTGCTCTACCTGCCGCTGGACAAGATGATCGAAGGCAGCCGCAACACGTCGGCCGCGGCCGCCAGCGGATCGCCGTCGGTCAACGACCCTGCCGTGCGCGCAGCGCAGGATCTGCAACAGCAACAACAGACGCTGCGTACTAGGGAGAGCCGCTGATGAGCAATAAATCGCTGATCGCCCTGATTGCCGCAGTGGTGCTGGCTGTCGTGGCCTGGAACAGCTTCTATATCGTCGCTCAGACCGAGCGTGCGGTGCTGCTGCAGTTCGGTCGCGTGGTTCAGGCCGATGTCCAGCCTGGCCTGCATGTGAAGATCCCGTACGTCAACCAGGTGCGCAAGTTCGACGCCCGCCTGATGACCCTGGATGCTCCGACCCAGCGCTTCCTGACCCTCGAGAAGAAAGCGGTCATGGTCGACGCCTACGCCAAATGGCGGGTGAAGGACTCCGATCGCTTCTACACCGCGACCTCGGGCCTCAAGCAGATCGCCGACGAGCGCCTGTCGCGTCGTCTGGAAAGCGGCCTGCGTGACCAGTTCGGTAAGCGCACCCTGCACGAAGTGGTTTCCGGTGAACGTGACGCGCTGATGGCTGACATCACTGCATCGCTGAACCGCATGGCCAACAAGGAGCTGGGTATCGAAGTGGTCGACGTTCGCGTCAAGGCCATCGACCTGCCGAAGGAAGTCAACCGCAGCGTGTTCGATCGTATGAGCACCGAGCGGGAGCGTGAAGCCCGCGAGCACCGCGCCAAGGGTAACGAGCTGGCTGAAGGTATCCGTGCGGATGCCGACCGTCAGCGCCGTGTACTGCTGGCCGAAGCGTATCGCGAGTCCGAGGAAACCCGTGGTGATGGTGACGCCCAGGCGGCTGCCATCTACGCCAAGGCCTACAACCAGGACGCTGATTTCTATGCGTTCCACCGTAGCCTGCAGGCGTATCGCGCGAGCTTCTCGAACAAGAGCGATGTGCTGGTCCTGGACCCGAAGAACGAATTCTTCCGTTACCTGGACAAGAGCAAGCCTTGATCTAGCGGCCTCGCACGCTGCTGCAAACCCCGCCCGGCAGGTAAAACTGCCGGCGGGGTGCATCCCGACGGAAAAGGGGTGTATGATGAGTCAGCCGGGAAATTTCCCGGCTTTTTTGCGTCTGCAAGGTTGATTGCCATCCATGGCTCAGCCGCAACGCTGGTAATTCGAAGGTGTTGGTACGGCGGTGGCGCTGGGATGAGTGCTGCCTGCTGTTGTGTGCCAATGCCTGCTTTACTCACGGCTCGCCCACCAGGCAGGCCGCTCGGACCAGAGGGGAAAAGGCGTAATGGCAACGGTAGACCGCTGGCTGCTGCCAGATGGCATCGAGGAAGTACTGCCACCTGAAGCCGCGCGCATCGAGATTGCGCGTCGGCAGGTGTTGGACCTGTTCCAGAGTTGGGGTTACGAACTGGTCGTGACGCCGCATATCGAGTACCTGGAATCGCTGCTCACCGGTGCCAGCCAGGACCTGGACCTGCATACCTTCAAGGTGGTCGACCCGCAGTCCGGCCGCCTGATGGGTTTCCGTGCCGACTTCACCCCGCAGGTGGCGCGCATCGATGCGCACACCCTGCGTCGCGAAGGCCCGAGCCGCCTGTGCTACGCCGGCAGCGTACTGCACGCCCAGCCGCGCCAGCTGTCGACCTCGCGCAGCCCGATCCAGCTGGGTGCCGAGCTGTACGGCGATGCCAGCCCGACCAGCGACGTCGAAGTCATCAGCCTGATGCTGGCGATGCTGCAGCTGGCCGATGTGCCGGATGTGCACATGGACCTTGGCCATGTCGGTATCTACCGCGGCCTGGCCCGTGCCGCCGGGCTCTCCGGTGCTGTCGAGCAGCAGCTGTTCGACGCCCTGCAGCGCAAGGCCCGCGATGAAGTGTACGCACTCACCGCCGACCTGCCGAAGGACCTCAGCAGCATGCTGCGCGCCCTGACCGAGCTGTGTGGTGGCCGCGAAGTGCTGGCCGACGCCCGTGTGCGCCTCGGTCGTGCCCCGGCCAGCGTCCTGGCGGCACTCGACGACCTGCTGTCGATCGCTGACCGCCTGACCGCGCGTTACCCGCAGCTGCCGCTGTACTTCGACCTCGGCGAGCTGCGTGGCTACAACTATCACACCGGCGTGGTGTTCGCCGTGTTCGTTCCGGGCGTCGGTCAGTCGATCGCCCAGGGCGGTCGCTACGACGACATCGGCGCCGACTTTGGCCGGGCGCGTCCGGCCACTGGCTTCTCCACGGATTTGAAGACCCTGGTCACACTGGGGCGAGCGGAGGTCGTATTGCCTTCTGGCGGGATCTGGATGCCCGACAGCGGCGACGCGACCCTCTGGCAGATGGTCTGCCAGTTGCGCAACGAGGGCCAGCGGGTGGTTCAGGCATTGCCTGGGCAACCGCTGAGTGCTGCTCTCGAGGCGGATTGTGATCGGCAATTGATTCAGCAAGACGGGCGCTGGCAGGTTCTGCCGCTGACCCATTGAGATTTTTCGGTCGGCAATAGGCCGGCAACCAAGTTGCGTGAATGAGGACAAGTGTTATGGGTAAGAATGTCGTCGTCCTGGGCACCCAATGGGGTGATGAGGGCAAAGGCAAGATCGTTGATCTGCTGACCGAACATGCTGCCGCCGTAGTGCGCTACCAGGGCGGTCACAATGCGGGCCACACCCTGGTGATCAACGGTGAGAAGACCGTTCTGCACCTGATTCCATCGGGCATCCTGCGTGAAGGCGTTCAGTGCCTGATCGGCAACGGCGTCGTGGTCGCTCCCGATGCCCTGATGCGTGAAATCACCAAGCTCGAAGAGAAGGGCGTACCGGTCCGCGAGCGCCTGCGCATCAGCCCGGCCGCACCGCTGATCCTGTCCTACCACGTGGCGCTGGACCAGGCCCGCGAGAAGGCCCGTGGCGAAGCCAAGATCGGTACCACCGGTCGTGGTATCGGCCCAGCCTACGAAGACAAGGTCGCGCGTCGCGGCCTGCGCATCGGTGACCTGTTCCACCGCGAGCGTTTCGCCGCCAAGCTCGGTGAGCTGCTGGACTACCATAACTTCCAGCTGGTCAATTACTACAAAGAGCCGGCGATCGACTTCCAGCAGACCCTGGACGAGTGCATGGCCTACGCCGAGCAGCTCAAGCCGATGATGCTC
Organism: Pseudomonas reidholzensis; assembly: GCF_900536025.1. Classification (GTDB taxonomy): domain Bacteria; phylum Pseudomonadota; class Gammaproteobacteria; order Pseudomonadales; family Pseudomonadaceae; genus Aquipseudomonas; species Aquipseudomonas reidholzensis. Next base: position 153,499 of record NZ_UNOZ01000037.1, on the reverse strand, counting down.
GACGTCACCGCCGAGCTGCACAACCTGCGTCGCGCCGGCAAGGACATCATGTTCGAAGGCGCGCAGGGTTCGCTGCTCGACATCGACCACGGTACCTACCCGTACGTGACCAGCTCCAACACCACTGCCGGTGGCATCTCCACCGGTTCCGGCGTTGGCCCGATGTACCTCGACTACATCCTCGGCATCACCAAGGCGTACACCACGCGCGTTGGTTCCGGTCCGTTCCCGACCGAACTGTTCGACGAGACGGGTGCTACTCTGGCCAAGCGTGGTCATGAGTTCGGTTCGACCACCGGCCGTGCTCGTCGTTGCGGCTGGTTCGATGCCGTCATCCTGCGTCGCGCCATCGACGTCAACAGCATCTCGGGCATCTGCCTGACCAAGCTGGACGTTCTGGACGGCCTGGAAACCATCAACATCTGTGTTGGCTACAAGAACGAGAACGGCGCCGTCATCGACGCACCGTCCGATGCCGACAGCTACATCGGCCTGGAGCCGGTGTACGAAGCGATGCCAGGCTGGACCGAGTCGACCCTCGGTGCCAAGACCCTGGAAGAGCTGCCAGAAGCTGCCCGCGCTTACATCAAGCGCATCGAGGAGCTGACCGGCGCGCCGATCGACATCATCTCGACCGGCCCGGACCGCAACGAAACCATCGTGCTGCGTCATCCGTTCGCCTGATCAGCCTGACAGGCTGATCCAACGCCGCGCTCCCGCAAGGAAGCGCGGCGTTTTTTTTTGGCTCATTCGCCCGCGCCCGTATCGCCTTATAAACTTGGCGTTTATACCTGCTGCTTGCGGCACAACCCTTGCTGTAAGAATGCTTTGTAGATGCCATCAAAATAATGGCGCCAGAAGCACGAGGGTTTCACCGTGTCTGCCATCCTCTCACTGTTACGAAGCCGCCTCTTGCGGCCTGTGTTTGTTGCCTTGGGTATCGCTCTTTTGGTGCAGGTGCTGGTCGCCGTTGCGCTGACCCGGAGCACCGTCACCGCGCTTGAGGCCGATCTCGGCGAACGCCTGGGCGCCGACAGCCGTCAGCTCGCCAATGAACTGGAGCTGGCCGGGCAGGACGTCCGTGCCGGCCTCGACAACCTTTCCAGCAGTACCCGTCAGCGCCTCAGCAGCGGCCTGTCGACCCGCCTGCAGGCCGAGCAGCAGCAACTGCGCGCGACCCTCGAGAACACCCTCAAGGAGTCCGCCAACGACATGGCCGAGCTGCTCGCCTCGGTAGCGCCACGGGCGATCTGGGACAACGACGTGCCGGTGCTCTCGGATTTCGCCCGGCGCGCCCAGCGCAACCCCAACGTGCTGTTCGTGATCTATGACGACGCCCAGGGCCAGCACCTGACCCGCTACCTCAATCGGCAGAACCCGATCAACCAGGCGCTGATGGACAAAGGCCAGGGCGAGCGGGCGCTGGACAAGGTGCTGGATGCTGCGCGCAAAGACCCGTCGGTGTACTTCGTCGAAGCGTCGATCAGCCCCAATGGGGTCGAGATCGGCAAGGTCTTGATGGGCGTCTCCACCGCCGGCGTCGAGCAGGCGCTGAAAGCCCTCGATCAGCGCTTTGCGGCGTTGATCGGCAGTGGCGAGCAATTGGTCGGCGAGAGCCTTGGCGCGGCGGCCGCCGACAGCGGCAAAGCCCTGCGCGCACGCCTGGAAACCGCCCAGCACAGCGCCACCGCGATGCAGGCCAACACGGCCCAGACCGTACGCGATGCGGCCGGCGAGCTGCGCTGGCGGATTGGCCTGGGCCTGGTGCTGGTCGGCCTGGGGGTGCTGCTGGTGGTGGCGCTGGTGCTGGGTCGGCGGGTGGTCAGCAAGCTGCGCCTGCTGATCGCTGCGCTCGACGACCTGGCGGCGGGCGAGGGCGACCTGACCAAGCGCGTCAGCCTCGACAGCCGCGACGAAATCGGCGATATGGCCAAGGCGGTCAACCGCTTTGTCGACAAGCTCCAGCCAATCGTCCGCGAAGCGGGTGAAGTGGCGCAGCGCACCGGCGTGGAAATCGGTGCGATGACCCAACGCAGCGCCGGTGCCGACGCCGCCGCCGCGCTCCAGCGCGATGAAGTCGCCGCCAGCCTGCGCGACCTGTCGAGCATGGCCGACGAGGCCCAGGCCGAGAGCCACGCCATGCAGGCGGCGTTGCAGCAGGTGGTGGACATCCGCCAGGCGACCAACGAGAACAGCCGCACCTCGACTCAGCTCGCCGGTTTGATCGAGAACCTCGCCGGCCAGGTCGACGCCGGCTCCCAGGTGATCGAGCGGCTGGCCAAGCAGAGCGAGCAGATCGAGGTGGTGTTGACGGTGATCCATGGCATCGCCGAGCAGACCAACCTGCTGGCCCTGAATGCCGCGATCGAAGCCGCGCGTGCCGGCGAGACCGGCCGCGGCTTTGCCGTGGTCGCTGACGAGGTGCGGGCGTTGGCGAGCAAGACGCAGAGCTCCACCGGCGATATCCAGGCGCATATCGTTGCCCTGCAGCAGGGTGCCAAGGAGGCCGTGGCGACCATCAGCCAGGCCGGGCGCCAAGCCAGCGAGGGCTTGCTGGTGCTGCGTGACAACGCACGCCGGCAGCAGTCGGTGCAGGCGGCGGTGGAGCAGGTGCACGCGGCGATCGGCCTGGCCACGCGCGCGGCCGAGCACCAGGCGCATGGCGCGCAGGCGGTACGAGGGAGGGTGGAGACGATCCATGCGCAGGCCGAGCAGTCGGCGCGGGTGGTGATGCAGACCACCGCGAGCGGCAAGGTGCTGGATGACCTGGCCGCGCAGTTGCGCGCCAGCCTGGGCCAGTTCAGGGCTTGATCGCCCTGGCGAGGGCTTTGCCCTCGTTTCGCGACACAAGGCCGCTCCCACAGAGTTCGCGCATGCTTACTGTGGGAGCGGCCTCGTGTCGCGAAAGGGCCGCAAAGCGGCCCCATAGGTTTTACGCGCGGTTCAGGTACATCCGCGTAGTCAACAGATACACCGGCAACCCCGACACCACGATCAGCAACGCCGCATACGGCGCCGCAGCGGCAAACTCGACGTTGGCGGTATGCGCCCATACCTCGGTCGCCAGCGTGGTCATCCCGGTAGGGCTGAGCAGCAAGGTCGCTGTCAGCTCTTTCATCGCATCCAGAAACACCAGCGCAAACGCCGCCGCCAGTGCCGGGAAGATGATCGGCAAGGTCACCCGGCAAAACGCGCTGAAGCTGCTCGCGCCCAAGGTGCGTGCGGCTTCTTCGAGGGTCGGCGAAGCCTTGTTCAAGGCCGTGCGTACCGGCGCCTGGGCCAGCGGCAGGAACAACAGCGCATAGGCCAGCAACAGCAACGCCGTGGTCTGGTACAGCGCCGGTACATAATGCAGGGCGAAGAACACCAGGGTCAGGGCAATCACCAGCCCCGGCAGGGCATGCAGCAGGTACGGCAGGCGCTCGGCCCAGATCGCCAGGCGACCCTTGTAGCGCACCACCAGGAAGCTGATCGGCAGGGCCAGCAACACGCACAAGCCCGCACCGCCCAGCGACACCGACAGCGAGGTGAGCAGCGCCTGGCTGATCTCGCCGACCGGGAACGCCGCCGACGAGCCCACGCTCAGCCAGTAGCCGAGCATGGCCAGCGGGATGCCGCTGCCGAGCACCGCCAGGCCCACGCACAGCCCCTGCGCCAGCGGCATCCAGCCACCCAGCTTGACCGGCTTGGCGCGCCGCGCCACCCCTTGGCCGATGCGCACATGGCGAGCCTTGCCACGCACCCGCAGCTCCAGCGTCAGCATCACCAGGCACAGCGCCAGCAGCACCGCCGAGAGCATCGCCGCGTTGGCGTTGCTGAACTCCAGCTCGAACTGCTGGTAGATCGCCGTGGTGAACGTCTGCAGGCCAAGGATCGACAGCGCGCCGAACTCCACGAGCATGTGCAGGGCGATCAGCAGCGCGCCGCCGAGCATGGCCGGCCACAGCAGCGGCAGGGTGACCTTGCGGAACACCCCCCAGCGGCTGCAGCCCAAGGTGCGTGCCGACTCCTCCAGCGAGGTGTCGACGTTGCGCAGGGTCGCCGCCACCGGCAGGAAGATCAGCGGGTATTTGGACAGCGCCATGATCATGATCGCCCCGCCCAGGCCCTCGAAGTCCGAGCTCAGCGACACCCAGGTAAAGCTGCTGACAAACGACGGCACCGCGAACGGCAGGCACAGCACCACGCCCCACAGGCGCCGCCCCGGCAGGTCGCTGCGCTCGAGCAGCCAGGCGATGGCCAGGCCGACCGCCATGCACACCAGGGTCACACCGACCATCAACAGCATCGTGTTGCGCAGCAGGCCCCACACGAACGGCCGCCAGAGCAGGTGCAGGGCCTCGCGCCAGCCCGCTTCCCAGGCTTTCAAGGCGACGTACAGCAATGGCAGCAAGCTCATCGCCACCAGGAACAGGACGGGCAGCACCACCCAGATCGAGGGGCGCTTGCGGCGTGGCACGAAACGCACCGGGGCCGCGGTGTGCAGGGCGGCAGTCATCAGAGCAGACCGACCTCGCGTTCAAGCTCCAGGGCTTCCTCGGCGTTACCGAGGTCGGCTGGGGTGATCTGCGGCGGGCGCAGCTCTTCGAACGGCTTCAGGCCACGGTCCGAGACCATGCCCTTGTGCAGCGGGTACTCGGCGGTGGTCTGGGTGATCACCCGCTGGCCTTCTTCGCTGGCCATCCAGTTGAGCAGGGCCTGGGCTTCCTTGGGGTGCTTGCTGGCCTTGACCGCAGCGGCGCCGGAGATGGTCACCAGGCCACCGGCGTCGCCGTCGGCCAGGTAGTACAGCTTGGAGTCGAGCTGGCCGCGCTCGCGTTGCAGGGCGTACCAGTAGTAGTTGTTGACCAGCACCGCGTCGACTTCGCCTTTTTCCACGGCCTTCAGTGCGACCATGTTGTTGGTGTAGGTCTTGCCGAACGCCTTGAGGCCGGTCAGCCACTCTTCGGCGGCATCACGCCCGTGCATCTTGAGGATGGCCACGGCCTGTTCCTGGAAGGCGCCGCTGGTCGGCACGAAGCCGACACGACCGTCCCACTCGGGGTTGGCGAAGTCCATGACCGATTGCGGCAGGTCTTTCTCGTCGACCTTCTTCGGGTTGAACACCACCACCCGGGTGCGTGCGGTCACGCCCATCCAGCTGCCGTTGGCGGCCACGTATTCCTTGGGCAGCATGTTCAGCGTGGCGTCGTCGATCTTGGCCAGCAGGCCCAGCTCGCCGAGGTTGTTCAGCGGCGGCGACTCCTCGGTATAGATGACGTCGGCCGGCGAGCGGTCGCCTTCTTCGATGATCTGGCTGGCCAGCTGGTTGCTGCTGCCCTTGCGGATATCGATGTGGATGCCGGTCTTGGCCTCGTAGGCCTTGGCGATGGCTTCACCGATTTCCTTGTGCTGGCCGTTGTACAGGGTCAGGGTGACCGGGGCGTCTGCCATGGCGGCCGGGGCGCCGATCACCAGGCTCAGGACAGCGGCGGCCAGGCTGCGCATCAGCGGTTGCGGACGGATCGTCATGCGGGTACTTCCTCGCTTACGGCTACATATTTGGAAACAATGGTAAACGAAATCGTTTCTCAAGTGGCCGGGTGACGAGAAATTCATGAGCTGACTATCAATGCCTTTGCGTCGCGAGCCCGAGACACGGGGTCTGACACGGCAGGGGAAGGGCAGTGCAACAAAAAACGCAGGCAAGAAAAAACCCACTAGCAAGCTAGTGGGTTTTTATTTGGTGCCCAGGAGAAGACTCGAACTTCCACGACCTTGCGGTCACTGATACCTGAAACCAGCGCGTCTACCAATTCCGCCACCTGGGCAAAGCTTTACATCTACAGCGTACTGCGATGAATCTCTTGCTGAATGACAGACAGACCTGCTATCTATCACTCTAAATATTTGGTGCCCAGGAGAAGACTCGAACTTCCACGACCTTGCGGTCACTGATACCTGAAACCAGCGCGTCTACCAATTCCGCCACCTGGGCACACATCGTCGAAATCACATGATGCTTTACAACATCGTCCATCTCAACTACAACGTCGGTGTCCGTCGTTGTGGTGCGCACTATACGGACGCCTCTGGAGGCTGTAAAGCCCCCGGATCAAAAAAAATTCAAAAAATTCAACCCGTTGATTCCACAGGCCTTCCAATGCGTACAAGACCCTCAGACGGGGGCTGTCCAAGGCCGACATTTCCGGTTTCAATACGCCTATGCCAAACTTCTACTCTATATACCCCAAGGTGAACCCCTTCTGATGGCCGATTGGCAATCCCTCGATCCCGAGGCCGCTCGCGAAGCGGATAAATACGATAATCCTATTCCCAGCCGTGAGCTGATCCTGCAGCAGCTTGCCGACCGCGGCGAACCCGCTGCGCGCGAGCAACTGGCCGCGGAGTTCGGTCTCCACGAAGAAGACCAGATCGAAGCGCTGCGCCGCCGTCTGCGCGCCATGGAGCGTGACGGTCAGCTGATCTATACCCGGCGCGGCACCTATGCCCCGGTAGACAAGCTGGACCTGATCTGCGGCCGGGTCTCGGGCCACCGCGATGGCTTCGGCTTCCTCATCCCCGACGATGGCAGCGACGACCTGTTCATCAGCCCGGCACAGATGCGCCTGGCGTTCGACGGTGACCGTGCCCTGGCGCGGGTTTCCGGTACCGACCGCCGTGGCCGCCGTGAAGGCGTGCTGGTCGAGATCATCTCGCGTGCCCATGAAAGCGTGGTCGGCCGCTACTTCGAAGAAGGCGGTATCGGCTACGTCACCCCCGACAACCCGAAGATCCAGCAGGAAGTGCTGGTCACCGCCGGGCGTAACGGCGGCGCCAAGATCGGTCAGTTCGTCGAGATCAAGATCACCCACTGGCCCACCCCGCGCTTCCAGGCGCAAGGTGACGTGGTCGAGGTGATCGGCAACTACATGGCCCCGGGCATGGAAATCGACGTTGCCCTGCGCAGCTACGACATCCCGCACGTGTGGCCGCAAGAAGTGGTCAAGGAAGCGCGCAAGTTCCGCTCCGAAGTCGAAGAGAAGGACAAAGAGAAGCGCATCGACCTGCGCCATCTGCCGTTCGTCACCATCGACGGCGAAGACGCCCGCGACTTCGACGACGCGGTCTACTGCGAGCCCCAGGGCAAGCTGCGCCTGTTCTCGGGCGGCTGGCGCCTGTTCGTGGCGATCGCCGACGTTTCCAGCTACGTGCGCCTGGGCTCGGCCCTGGACATCGAAGCGCAGCAGCGCGGCAACTCGGTGTACTTCCCTGAGCGGGTAGTGCCGATGCTGCCTGAAGAGCTGTCCAACGGCCTGTGCTCGCTGAACCCGCACGTCGACCGCTTGGCGATGGTCTGCGAAATGACCATCAACAAGTCTGGCCAGATGGTCGACTACCAGTTCTACGAAGCGGTCATCCACTCGCACGCACGCCTGACCTACAACAAGGTCAGCAGCATGCTCGAGCACGCCCGCACCCGCGAGGGCAAGGCCCTGCGCGAGGAGTACAGCGAAGTCCTGCCGGACCTCAAGCACCTGCATGCGCTGTACAAGGTCTTGCTGGCGGCCCGTCACACCCGTGGCGCGATCGACTTCGAGACCCAGGAAACTCGGATCATCTTCGGCGAAAACCGCAAGATCGACGAAATTCGTCCGACCGTGCGCAACGAAGCCCACAAGCTGATCGAAGAGTGCATGCTGGCAGCCAACGTCGCCACCGCCGAGTTCATGCGCAAGCACCACGTGCCGTCGCTGTACCGCGTGCACGATGGTCCGCCACCGGAGCGCCTGGAAAAACTCCGCGCCTTCCTTGGCGAACTGGGCCTGTCCCTGCACAAGGGCAAGGAGCCGTCGCCCAAGGATTACCAGGCACTGCTGGCGAGCATCGCCGGTCGCCCGGACTTCCACCTGATCCAGACCGTCATGCTGCGCTCGTTGAGCCAGGCGGTGTACAGCACCGATAACAACGGCCACTTCGGCCTGAACTACGAGGCGTACACCCACTTCACCTCGCCGATCCGTCGCTACCCCGACCTGCTGGTGCACCGCGCCATTCGCAGCGTGATCCGCTCCAAGGTCGAGACGCCGCACGTCAAGCGCGCGGGCGCCATGAGCATTCCCAAGGCGCGTATCTACCCGTACGACGAGACCATGCTGGAGCAGTTGGGCGAGCAGTGCTCGATGACCGAACGCCGCGCCGACGAGGCCACCCGTGACGTCGTCAATTGGCTCAAGTGCGAGTACATGAAGGACCGCGTCGGCGAGATCTTCCCGGGTGTGATCACCGCGGTGACCGGTTTCGGCCTGTTCATCGAGCTGACCGACATCTACGTCGAAGGCCTGGTGCACGTCAGTGCGCTGCCGGGTGACTACTACCACTACGACGCCGTGCATCACCGTCTGTCGGGCGAGCGCACCGGTCGCACCTTCCGCCTCGGCGACACGGTCGAAGTCAAGGTCATGCGGGTCGACCTCGACGAGCGCAAGATCGACTTCGAGATGTCGGACAAAACCGTCACCGAAGCCGTGGGTCGCAAGCACCGTGGCGCTGCCAATACGGCGCCTGCCGGCAAATCCGCGCCAGCCGCCAAGGCCGGCGGCAAGCGTGACGCCAAGGCCGAAGCCAAGCCTGAAGCCAAGGCCGAGCCGGCGCCGCGCAAGCGCAAGAGCGAAGCCGGTGATGCGTACTTCCCCAAGGACGCCGTGCAGCGTAACGCCGACGTGCGCAAGAGCCGCGAAGTGAAAAAGGCGCTGATGGGCGAGGCGCGCAACGCCCCGACCGCCAGCAAGCCGAAGGGCAGCAAGTCGTCGTCCTCGGGCAAGCCCACCAAGCACCGCAAGGGGCCGCCAAAGTCGGGCGCGCCAAGCAAGAGCAAGAGCAAGTCATGAGTCAGCTGGAAAAAATCTACGGCGTGCACGCCGTACAGGGCCTGTTGCAGCATCACCCCAAGCGGGTCAAGCAGATCTGGCTGTCGGAAGGGCGTAGCGAGCCGCGGGTCCAGGCGCTGCTGGCGCTGGCCGCGGAAAACCGCATCCCGGTCGGCCAGGCCGAGCGCCGTGAGATGGACGCCTGGGTCGAGGGCGTCCACCAGGGCGTCGTCGCCGAGGTCAGCCCGAGCCAGGTGTGGGGTGAGCTGATGCTCGAGGAGTTGCTCGAGCGTACCGAAACCCCGCCGCTGATCCTGGTGCTGGACGGTGTCACCGACCCGCACAACCTCGGTGCCTGCCTGCGCACTGCCGATGCCGCCGGCGCCACCGCAGTGGTGGTGCCCAAGGACAAGTCGGCAACCCTGACGCCCGTAGTGCGCAAGGTGGCGTGTGGCGCCGCCGAGGTGATCCCGCTGGTGGCCGTGACCAACCTGGCGCGCACCCTGGAGAAACTCCAGAAGCGTGGCCTGTGGGTGGTCGGCACCGCCGGCGAGGCCGAGCAGGAGATCTACCAGCAGGACCTGACCGGGCCGATCGTGATGATCATGGGGGCCGAAGGTAAGGGCATGCGTCGCCTGACCCGCGATCATTGCGACTTCCTGGTGAAGTTGCCGATGAGCGGTAGCGTCAGCAGCCTGAACGTCTCCGTGGCCACCGGCGTGTGCCTGTTCGAGGCCGTGCGCCAGCGTCAGATCAAACGCTGATTGGCTGTCTGAGCCGACGTCTTCGCGGGTAAACCCGCTCCCACAGGGTTCGGCGAAATCCCTGTGGGAGCGGGTTTACCCGCGAAGACGTCAGCACAGGCGCCAGCGTTGGCGGATATGTTTCCGGTTGTTCAAATAATCGCCAATCACCTTGCGTGTGCGTTCGGCCTTCTCTACAATTGCGCCCCTTGCCAAGCAGGCAGGCGCGCATGTGCCTTCTGCACAAGGCAAGTCATACAGTGTCATTCACTCCTTGTCTGACCAGATTCCCTGGCAGACTACTAACCCGTAAGGAGCATTCATGCGTCATTACGAAATCATCTTCCTGGTCCACCCGGATCAGAGCGAGCAAGTCGGCGGCATGGTTGAGCGTTACACCAAGCTGATCGAAGAAGATGGTGGCAAAATCCACCGCCTGGAAGATTGGGGCCGTCGTCAACTGGCCTACGCAATCAACAATGTTCACAAGGCTCACTACGTGATGCTGAACGTTGAGTGCACCGGCAAGGCCCTGGCCGAGCTGGAAGACAACTTCCGCTACAACGATGCCGTGATCCGTAACCTGGTCATCCGTCGTGACGAAGCCGTAACTGGCCCGTCCGAGATGCTCAAGGCCGAAGAGAACCGCAGCGAGCGCCGTGAGCGTCGTGAACGTCCTGAATCTGCTGATGGCGCCGATGGCGACGACAGCAATGACAGCGACAACAGCGATAACGCTGACGAGTAATCCACGGACCTTTTGAGGAGCCTATTACATGGCACGTTTCTTCCGTCGTCGTAAATTCTGCCGCTTCACTGCTGAAGACGTGAAAGAGATCGACTTCAAAGATCTCAACACCCTGAAAGCTTACGTATCCGAAACCGGCAAGATCGTTCCAAGCCGTATCACCGGTACCAAAGCTCGTTATCAGCGTCAGCTGGCTACCGCTATCAAGCGCGCCCGCTTCCTGGCCCTGCTGCCCTACACCGACAGCCACGGCCGCTGAGACCGGGTTTTCGACAAGTAGCAAGGGATAAGCATGCGAGCGTTAGCTGATTTCATCATGCGCGGTCGCGTGCAGGCCACCGTAGTGGTGGCCGGTTGTGCGGCATTGCCGCTGTTGTTCTGGTTGTGTGCCGCCGCGGGGACCCTGGTGTTCCTGCGGCGCGGTTTCAAGGACGCTTCCTCGGTCATCGTCTGGGGCATTTTGCCCGCGATGGCCTGGTGGGTCTTCGGCGAGCCGCGCACCTTGATGGTGTTGCTGGGTACGCTGGGGCTGGCTGCGCTGTTGCGCGCCGGGCATTCCTGGAACCGGGTGCTGCTTGTCAGCATCGCGCTGGGCCTGTTGTACGGTGTGATCCTTGGTTCGGTGTTCCGTGAACCGATTGAAGCTCTGGCGCGAGCGCTTGAAAAAGCCCTGCCGCAGATGCTCGACGGTCTCTACCAGCAGTTATCGGTAGAGGAACAGGCACGCCTCGGGGCTCTTATCGTACCTGTGCTCAACGGCCTGATTGCGGCATTGCTGCAGGTTGTCAGTGTGTTGTCCCTGATGTTGGGGCGCTACTGGCAGGCCTCGTTGTACAACCCCGGAGGTTTCGGCCGCGAGTTTCAAGCGGTGCGGATTCCTCGGTTGCCAGCGCTGGTACTGCTGGCGTGCATGGTGTTCGGTCCGAACTTCGGTTCTGCCCTGGCACTGCTCACGCCACTGTGCAGCGTACCGCTCATGTTCGCCGGGCTCGCCCTGCTGCACGGGTTGGTGGCACAGAAACGCCTGGCCAAGTTCTGGCTGGTCGGGTTGTACGTCACGCTGGTCCTGTTCATGCAACTGATCTATCCGTTGCTCGTGGTTTTGGCCATTGTCGATAGCCTGATTGATTTTCGCGGTCGCAAGTCACCTCAGGGTGATGATTCCGCGAACGGTGAAGGTAAAAGTTAAGAGGTTTTACCAAATGGAACTGATCCTGCTGGAAAAAGTCGCTAACCTGGGCAACCTGGGCGACAAAGTTAAAGTTAAAGCCGGTTACGGCCGTAACTTCCTGCTGCCATTCGGCAAGGCCACCGTTGCCAACGCCGCCAACCTGGCTGCGTTCGAAGAACGTCGCGCCGAGCTGGAAAAGGCTGCTGCCGACAAGAAAACTTCGGCTGAAAGCCGTGCTGCCCAACTGGCCGAGCTGGAAGTGACCATCACTGCCACCGCTGGCGACGAAGGCAAGCTGTTCGGTTCGATCGGCACCCACGACATCGCTGACGCCCTGACCGCCTCCGGCGTTGAAGTGGCCAAAGCTGAAGTTCGTCTGCCGAACGGCACCATCCGTAACGTTGGCGAATACGACGTAGCCGTGCACCTGCACAGCGACGTTGAAGCCACCGTACGTGTGGTCGTCGTCGCAGCCTAAGCTGCAGTAATCGACTGGCTCCTTGTGAGCCAGGCGGTTAACATTGGGCACGGCTCTGCCTTTGGCAGACCGTGCCCTTTGTTTTTCTCCTCTCCCAGAATTCTCTTGTGGACATGAACGAGATCACCAATCCCGAACAGCTAGACCTGCAAACCGCCGCCCTGAAGGTGCCGCCGCATTCCATCGAGGCCGAACAGGCCGTGCTCGGTGGTCTGATGCTGGACAACGAAGCCTGGGAGCGGGTGCTGGACCAGGTGTCGGACGGTGACTTCTATCGCCATGACCACCGCCTGATCTTCCGTGCGGTCCATAAGCTGGTCGACCTCAACCAGCCGTTCGACGTGGTCACCCTGCACGAACAGCTGGACCGCGAAGGCCAGTCGAGCCAGGTCGGCGGCCTGGCGTACCTGGCCGAGCTGGCCAAGAACACCCCGTCGGTCGCCAACATCAAGGCCTATGCGGCGATCATTCGCGAGCGCGCCACGCTGCGCCAGCTGATCAGCATCAGCACCGACATCGCCGACAACGCCTTCAACCCGCAGGGCCGCAACGCCGCCGAGATCCTCGACGACGCCGAACGGCAGATCTTCCAGATCGCCGAGGCGCGGCCCAAGACGGGCGGCCCGGTGGGGGTCAACGACCTGTTGGCCAAGGCCATCGACCGGATCGACACGCTGTTCAACTCCGACAGCGACATCACCGGTATCTCCACCGGCTACACCGACCTCGACGGCAAGACCAGCGGCCTGCAGGCGGCCGACCTGATCATCGTTGCCGGCCGTCCGTCGATGGGCAAGACCACCTTCGCCATGAACCTGGTGGAGAACGCGGTGCTGCGCAGCGACAAGGCGGTGCTGGTGTTCTCCCTCGAGATGCCAGGCGAATCGCTGATCATGCGGATGCTCTCGTCGCTGGGTCGCATCGACCAGACCAAGGTCCGTTCCGGTCAGCTCGACGACGACGACTGGCCGCGCCTGACCTCGGCGGTCAACCTGCTCAACGACCGCAAGCTGTTCATCGACGATACCGCCGGCATCAGCCCGTCGGAGATGCGTGCGCGCACCCGTCGCCTGGCCCGTGAGCACGGCGAGATCGGCATGATCATGGTCGACTACCTGCAGTTGATGCAGATCCCGGGTTCCAGCGGCGACAACCGGACCAACGAGATCTCCGAGATTTCCCGCTCGCTCAAGGCCCTGGCCAAAGAGTTCAACTGCCCGGTCATCGCCCTGTCCCAGCTCAACCGCTCGCTGGAACAGCGCCCGAACAAGCGCCCGGTCAACTCCGACTTGCGGGAATCGGGTGCAATCGAGCAGGACGCCGACGTCATCATGTTCGTCTACCGGGACGAGGTCTATCACCCGGAAACCGAGCACAAGGGCGTGGCCGAGATCATCATCGGTAAACAGCGGAACGGCCCCATCGGCTTTATCCGCCTGGCGTTCATCGGCAAGTACACCCGCTTCGAGAACCTCGCGCCGGGCGCTTACAACTTCGACGACGACGAATAAGGCAGCCGTTGATTCGAGGCGAGCCGCGTGAGAACGGGCTCGCCCCAGGATTACTGTTACCTGCGCAATGCGCCCGTCTCGGGATAAGCCCGTTGCACCGGCGAGACCTGCCTGAAAATGAATCCGACCACGATCGTCGGATTTGATCAAAATTTGTGCTATATTCCGCGCCCGCGATTTCCCTGCACACCAAGAACCGGTCACTGACATGCAAGCAGCCAAACCACTCTACGACTATCCCAAGTACTGGGCCGAATGCTTCGGGCCAGCGCCTTTCCTGCCGATGAGCAGGGAGGAGATGGATCAGCTCGGCTGGGATTCCTGCGACATCATCATCGTGACCGGTGATGCCTACGTCGACCATCCGTCGTTCGGCATGGCCATCATTGGCCGCCTGCTGGAAGCCCAGGGCTTTCGCGTGGGGATCATCGCCCAGCCGAACTGGCAGTCCAAAGACGACTTCATGAAGCTCGGCGAGCCGAACCTGTTCTTCGGCGTCGCCGCCGGCAACATGGACTCGATGATCAACCGCTACACCGCTGACAAGAAGGTGCGTTCCGACGACGCCTACACCCCCGGCGGCCTGGCCGGCAAACGCCCGGACCGCGCCAGCCTGGTGTACAGCCAGCGCTGCAAGGAAGCCTACAAGCACGTACCGATCGTGCTCGGTGGCATCGAGGCGTCGCTGCGCCGCATCGCGCACTACGACTACTGGCAGGACAAGGTCCGCCATTCGATCCTGATCGACGCCTGCGCCGACATCCTGCTGTTCGGCAACGCCGAGCGCGCGGTGGTCGAAGTCGCCCAGCGGCTGTCCCACGGTGAGAGCATCGAGCAGATCACCGACGTGCGCGGCACCGCGTTCGTGCGTCGCGATACGCCCCAGGGCTGGTACGAGGTGGACTCCACCCGCATCGACCGGCCGGGCAAGGTCGACAAGATCATCAACCCCTACGTCAATACCCAGGACACCCAGGCCTGTGCGATCGAACAGGCCAAGGACGAGGTCGAAGACCCGAACGAAGCCAAGGTGGTGCAGATCCTCGACAGCCCGGGCATGACCCGCGACAAGACCGTGCTGCGCCTGCCATCGTTCGAGAAGGTCCGTAACGACCCGGTCCTGTACGCCCACGCCAACCGCGTGCTGCACCTGGAAACCAACCCGGGCAACGCCCGCGCATTGGTGCAGAAGCATGGCGAAGTGGACGTCTGGTTCAACCCGCCGCCCATCCCGATGACCACCGAAGAAATGGACTACGTGTTCGGCATGCCCTACGCGCGCATTCCGCACCCGGCGTATGGCAAGGAGCGTATCCCGGCCTACGAGATGATCCGCTTCTCGGTGAACATCATGCGTGGCTGCTTCGGTGGCTGCACCTTCTGCTCGATCACCGAGCACGAAGGGCGGATCATCCAGAACCGCTCGCACGAGTCGATCCTGCACGAGATCGAGGAGATGCGCGACAAGGTGCCGGGCTTCACCGGCGTGGTCTCCGACCTCGGCGGGCCGACCGCCAACATGTACCGCATCGCCTGCAAGAGCACCGAGATCGAGAAGCACTGCCGCAAGCCGTCGTGCGTGTTCCCGGGCATCTGCGAGAACCTCAATACCGACCACAGCTCGCTCATCGAACTGTACCGCAAGGCCCGTGCCCTGCCAGGTGTGAAGAAGATCCTGATCGCCTCGGGCCTGCGTTACGACCTCGCCGTGGAGTCGCCGGAGTACGTCAAGGAGCTGGTCACCCACCACGTCGGCGGCTACCTGAAGATTGCCCCGGAGCACACCGAGCGTGGCCCGCTGGACAAGATGATGAAGCCGGGCATCGGCAGCTACGACCGCTTCAAGCGCATGTTCGAGAAGTATTCGAAGGAGGCGGGCAAGGAGCAGTACCTGATCCCGTACTTCATCGCCGCGCACCCAGGCACCACCGACGAGGACATGATGAACCTCGCGCTGTGGCTCAAGGGCAACGGCTTCCGTGCGGACCAGGTGCAGGCGTTCTACCCGTCGCCGATGGCTTCGGCCACGGCCATGTACCACTCGGGCAAGAACCCGCTGCGCAAGGTCACCTACAAGAGCGAAGGGGTCGAGATCGTCAAGAGCGACGAGCAGCGCCGCTTGCACAAGGCGTTCTTGCGCTACCACGATCCGAAGGGCTGGCCGATGCTGCGTGAAGCCCTGGAGCGGATGGGCCGTGCCGACCTGATCGGCCCGGGCAAGCACCAGCTGATCCCGCTGCACCAGCCGCAGACCGACAGCTACCAGAGCGCCCGGCGCAAGAACTCGACGCCGAGCGGCAGCCACAAGGTGGCCAAGGAACAGAAGATCCTCACCCAGCACAGCGGCCTGCCGCCACGTGCCAGCGATGGCAGCAAGCCGTGGGACAAGCGCGAGAAGGCCAAGGCCGAAGCATTTGCGCGTAACCAGCAGGCCGCCAAGGAACGCAAGGAAGCCGCCAAGGGCGGCGGCAAGAAGCCGCAGCGTCAGCCTGCTGTACCGCGTTGATCTGAAGACTGCTGGGGCCGCTTTGCGGCCCTTTCGCGACGCAAGGCCGCTCCCACAGGAATCGCGTAAGGCATCCAACTTGCGCCACCCTGTGGGAGCGGCCTTGCCGGGGCGCCGGACCGGTCGGAAAGGACCGCGCAGCGGGCCCAGCTGCGCGGTCAATCAGGCGCGCGATCGACCCACTTCGGCGCCACCGGTGCCACGAACTCATCCATCCCATCGAGCAGCGCATCCGCCTGCTCGCCGAGCAACAGCATCGCCCGGTGCTGCGGCCGCACGAAGCCTTCTTCGACGATATGGTCGAGGAACCCGCCGAGCTTGGCATAGAAGCCGTTCACATCCAGCAGCCCCAGCGGCTTGGCGTGATAGCCCAGTTGCCCCCAGGTCCACACCTCGAACAACTCCTCAAGCGTGCCCAGGCCACCCGGCAGGGCGATGAAGGCATCGCTGAGCTCGGCCATGCGCGCCTTGCGCGCGTGCATGCCGTCGACCACTTCCAGGCGGCTCAGGCCATTGTGGCCGACTTCGGCGTCGACCAGGCTCTGCGGGATGATCCCGATCACTTCGCCGCCCGCCGCCATCGCAGCGTCGGCGACCGTGCCCATCAGGCCGACCGCTCCACCGCCGTAGACCAGTGTCAGGCCACGCCGGGCGATGGCCTCGCCGAGGGCGACCGCGGCTTGGCGGTAGGCCGGATTGCTGCCGATGCTGGCACCACAGAAGACACAAACGGAACGTACAGGCATTGCTTCTCTCCCTTTACATGGCGCACAGGGTAAGGCGCAGGCCTGCCGCTTCCAAGGGGTGAATTCACTCCGGGCGGGAGAATTCGCAGGCGGCGCCGGTGGCGCCGTGGGCGTAGGCGGCGAGCAAGCTGTTGATCAAGCTACCAAGGGACATATCAATTGCTCCTAAATGTGAGGTTGTCTCATCGTCTAGTAAGAGGGCATGATGTGCACTTAGATTGGTTGTATACAATCCATAGAACAAATTAACTGACTGGCCACTGGACACCCCCTTGATGCACATCAGGGACGGTCGTACCGGCTTCAGGCAGTCTCGCAACTGATAAAACCCTGCCAAGGAGATTCACGATGTTTGCGAAAGCTGTAGCGGTATCCCTGCTGACCCTCGCCAGCGCTTCTGTCTTTGCAGCCGAATGTTCGGTAACGGTCGAGTCGACCGACCAGATGTCGTACACCAGCAAAGAGTTCACCGTTGACAAGAGCTGCAAGGAATTCACGGTCAAGCTGACCCACACCGGCAACCTGCCGAAGAACGTCATGGGCCACAACCTGGTGATCAGCAAGACGGCCGACATGCAGGCCATTGCCACTGAAGGCATGACCCAGGGCGTCGACAAGGGCTACCTGAAGGAAGACAACGCCAACATCATTGCGCACACCGCGATGATTGGCGCGCCAGAGAAAGAAACCGAGGTGAAATTCGACACGTCGAAACTGGAAGCTGGTGGTGACTACAGCTTCTTCTGCACCTTCCCGGGCCACATCTCGATGATGAAGGGCAAGGTTGTCGTCAAGTAATCGAGGCCTGACGTGTATCACGTGGGAGCGGGCTGGCCCGCTCCTACGTTACGTTTTACGGCGCGAAAGGCAGCTCGCGCTTGTGCTGCGTCTTGCGGTAGGTGTTGACGATGATGTCGAACGCCTCCTGGCTCACCGGCTGGCCGTGCAGGAACGCATCGATCTGCTGGTAGGTCACGCCATGTGACGCCTCATCCGGCTTGCCCGGCTCGAGGTCTTCCAGGTCCGCTGTCGGCACCTTCTCCACCAGCGCCTCGGCCGCGCCAAAGCTGCGAGCGATGGCCCGCACCTGGTTTTTCACCAGCCCGCTCAGCGGCGCCAGATCACACGCCCCATCACCGAACTTGGTAAAGAACCCCATCACCGCCTCGGCGGCGTGGTCGGTGCCGATCACCAGGCCGCCGCGCGCACCGGCGATGGTGTACTGGGCGATCATGCGCATGCGCGCCTTGGTGTTGCCGACGACGAAGTCGACCAGGGTGGGCGAGGCACCTTCGAGGGTTTTCACTTCTCCGGCCAGGGCGCGTACCGCAGGGGCGATGTCGACGGTGTGCACTTCATCCGCCTTGATCACGTCCAGGCAGGCCTGCGCGTCGTGTTCGTCATGCTGCACCTGGTACGGCAGGCGCACGGCAATGAAACGGTAGGCAGCATCGCCCGTGGTGGCGCGCAGCTCGTTGATCGCGCGCTGGGCGAGCAGGGCGGCGGTCAGCGAGTCGACCCCGCCGCTGATGCCCAGGACCAGGGTCTTGAGCCGGGCATTGGCCAGGCAGTCCTTGATGAACGCCACGCGCCGGGCGACTTCGGCCTCGAGCGCGGCCGCGTCGGCGAACGGCGGCTGCACCTTGAGCTGCTGCGCGATCTCTTGCTGGACGGCTTGCATGGGTTACTCCTTGTGGGGGACTTTGAATACGTGACGCAGGTAGGCGACGAAGTTTTCGTCGCGGCATTGGGTCTTGGCGGCCTCGTCGGAGATCTTCGCCACCGGTGAGCCGTTGCAGTCGGTCATTTTAAGCACGATGTTCATCGGCGCCACGCCGGGCAGGTCACAGGTCAGGTTGGTGCCGATGCCGAAACTGACGTTGATGCGCCCGCGCAGGGCGCGGAAGATTTCCAGCGAGCGGGTCAGGTTGAGGCCGTCGGAAAACACCAGGGTCTTGGTCATCGGGTCGATACCCAGTTGCTCGTAATGGACGATGGCTTTCTCTGCCCAGGCCACCGGTTCGCCGGAGTCATGGCGCAAACCGTCGAACAGCTTGGCGAAGTACAGGTCGAAATCGTTGAGGAAGGCATCCATGGTGATGCAGTCGGTCAAGGCGATACCGAGCAGCCCACGGTACTCGCGGACCCAGCAGTCGAGCGCGGCGATCTGGCTGTCGATCAGCCGCGGGCCGAGCTGCTGGTGGGCCATCAACCATTCATGGGCCATGGTGCCCAGTGGCTTGATATCCAGTTTGCATGCCAGGTCAACGTTGCTGGTACCGACGAAACGCCCCGGGAAGTCATCGCGCAGGACCCGCACCACTTCTGCCTGGACGCGGCTGGAGAAGCGCCGGCGGGTGCCGAAATCGGCGACCTGCAGCTCGGCCAGTTCGTCGTCGCTGGCGTGTGCACGCAACCAGTCGAACTTGCGGTACAGCTGGTCGCTGGCATCGGCCAGGCGCATGCGGGGGTGCAGGTGGCGGTTGCGCACTTCGCTGATGATCGCCAGCAGCGGCACTTCGAAGAGGATCACATGCAGCCACGGGCCGCGCAGGCGCAGGCACAGCTGGTCGTTTTCGATGCCCAGCTGGAGGTAGCGCAGGTTGAAGCGGAACAGCCGCAGAAACCGCAGGAAGTCGGGTTTGAGAAAGCTGATGCGTTCCAGGAAGGCCAGCTGGGCATCCTCCAGGGTGAGCTCGCTGAGCAGCTCGATCTGGTGGCGGATCTCGCCCAGGTAAGGCCGCAGGTCTTCACCGTTGCGGCAGCGAAACTCCCATTCGACGTCGGCGTCCGGGTAGTTGTGCAGCACCGCCTGCATCATCGTCAGCTTGTAGAAGTCGGTGTCGAGCAGGTTGTGCACGATGCGCTCGGCGAATGCGCTCTCGCTCATGTGAAGCTCCAGGTCGGCGGCGCTCGCTGAAACGGCGCAAGCGCGCGGGGATGGCGGCCATTGTGCCAGCCTTTGCCGGGGCTGCCAAAACAGGTGTTTTTTCGTGCACCAGCTAGCCTTGAAACAGTGCCCCTTGTAGCAGTCGCGCACCAGCGGTGTGCACTTCGGTGACGTCGTCTGTTACAGGTCGGTTGCACGTTAACACTGGGCAGGGTTGCAATGATGGCACTGACGGGTTGCTCCTTTGTTGCTCGCGTGGTGGCGCCCGACGTGTGCCAGACGGTTGCACGCTCAATAAAGAAAGCCCGTCGGTCGCTCGTCGAGCGCCCTGCCAGTGCGTTTCCTCGAATAACAAAACCGATGGCACGGCCCTTGCTCTGAGCAAGGTGCTGAAGTTGTAGTGCCAACCAAAAAAACTCTAGGAGCACCACCTCATGTCGCAGACGTTTTACAAGAAAGGCTTCCTGGCGCTCGCCGTAGCAACAGCGCTGGGTGTTTCTTCGTATGTTCAGGCCGACATCAAGATCGGCGTCGCAGGCCCGATGACCGGGGCCAACGCAGCGTTTGGCGAGCAGTACATGAAAGGTGCGCAGGCAGCGGCCGACAAGATCAACGCCGCAGGCGGCGTCAACGGCGAGAAGATCCTCCTGGTCAAGGGCGATGACGCCTGTGAGCCGAAGCAGGCCGTGGCCGTGGCCAACCGCCTGGTCGACCAGGACAAGGTGGTCGGCGTGGTCGGCCACTTCTGCTCGTCCAACACCATACCGGCCTCCGAGGTCTACGACGAAGCCGGCGTTATCGCCATCACCCCAGGCTCGACCAACCCGCAGGTTACCGAACGCGGCCTGGGCGCCATGTTCCGCATGTGCGGGCGTGACGACCAACAGGGCATCGTCGCCGGCGACTACATCGTCGACGTGCTCAAGGGCAAGAAAGTCGCCGTCCTGCACGACAAGGACACCTATGGCCAGGGCCTGGCCGATGCGACCAAGGCGCAGCTCGAGAAGCGCGGCGTCAAGCCGGTGCTGTACGAAGGCCTGACCCGTGGCGAGAAGGACTTCAGCGCTGTGGTCACCAAGATCCGCGGCACCGGCGCCGACGTCGTCTACTTCGGTGGCCTGCACCCGGAAGCCGGCCCACTGGTCCGCCAGCTGCGCGAAGCTGGCCTGAAAGACGTCAAGTTCATGTCCGATGACGGCATCGTCACCGATGAACTGGTCGCCACCGCCGGCGGCGCGCAGTACGTCGATGGCGTGTACATGACCTTTGGCGCCGACCCTCGCCTGCTGCCGGACAGCAAGGCGGTGGTCGATGAGTTCCGCAAGAACGGCACCGAGCCTGAAGGCTACACCCTGTACGCCTACGCCTCGGTCCAGGCGCTGGCAGCCGCCTTCAACGGCGCCAAGACCAACAAGGGCGAAGACGCCGCCAAATGGCTCAAGGCCAACCCGGTGCAGACCGTCATGGGCGAGAAGAAATGGGACAGCAAGGGCGACCTGACCGTCTCCGACTACGTGGTCTACCAGTGGGACAAGGACGGTAAATACCACCAGCTGGACAAACAAAAATAATAACGGCTGAAGGCCCGGGCACACGCCCGGGCCGACACCCCCGCGGTACCTGTCTTTATCCGTAGATCTGCACCGGTTCTGCGCTGCGAGGGCCGCTTCATCCGAGGCCCGCCGTGGTCGGCGCTCGTGCAATCTCAATCAGCGAGATTGCGTTATGGATGGTATTTTCCTGCAGCAACTGGTCAACGGCCTGACCCTCGGGTCGGTCTATGGCTTGATCGCCATCGGCTACACAATGGTCTATGGCATCATCGGCATGATCAACTTCGCGCACGGCGAGGTGTACATGATCTCCGCATACCTTGCGGCGATCAGCCTGGCATTGCTGGCTTATTTCGGTGTCGAATCCTTCCCCCTGCTGATGCTCGGCACGCTGCTGTTCACCGTGGTGGTCACCGGTGTGTACGGCTTCACCATTGAACGCATCGCCTACAAACCGCTGCGCAACTCCACCCGCCTGGCCCCACTGATCAGTGCCATCGGTATTTCGCTGATCCTGCAGAACTACGCGCAGATCAGCCAGGGCGCTCGCCAGCAAGGCGTACCGACGCTGCTCGAAGGCGCCTGGCGCGTCGAAGTCGGCACGGGCTTCGTGCAACTGACCTACACCAAGATCTTCATCCTGATCGCCGCGTTTGCCGGCATGGCCCTGCTGACCTATGTGATCAAGTACACCAAGCTCGGCCGCATGTGCCGCGCCACCCAGCAAGACCGCAAGATGGCCTCGATCCTGGGCATCAATACCGACCGGGTGATTTCCTACGTGTTCGTCATCGGCGCGGTGATGGCCGCCCTCGCCGGCGTGCTGATCACCATGAACTACGGCACCTTCGACTTCTATGCCGGCTTCATCATCGGCATCAAGGCGTTTACCGCGGCGGTGCTGGGCGGCATCGGCTCGCTGCCGGGGGCAATGCTGGGCGGGATCATCCTGGGGATTTCCGAGTCGCTGTTCGCCGGCCTGATCAACTCCGACTACAAGGACGTGTTCAGCTTCTCGTTGCTGGTACTGATCCTCATCTTCCGTCCCCAAGGCCTGCTGGGCCGCCCGCTCGTGGCTAAGGTGTGATCATGTCCTCTGCCCCTACTGTTGCTTCTGCCTTCGATATCAAACGCAGCCTGATCGAAACCGTGGTCGCCGGCCTGCTGGCGCTGATCGTGTTCGGCCCGGTGGTCGGCGTGGTGCTCGACGGCTATACCTTCAACGCCGAGCCGGCCCGTGTCGCCTGGCTGGTCGGCGGGGTGATGGCCGGGCGTTTCCTGCTCAGCCTGTTCTTCCAGAGCGGCACCGGCCAGCGCCTGCTGCAAGGCTTCGAGAGTGGTGGCTCGGGCGTGCACGTATTGGCGCCGGACTACAAGTCGCGGCTGCGCTACATCATCCCGGCACTGGTGGTGATCGCCATCGTCTTCCCGATCTTCGCCAACAAGTACCTGCTGACCGTGGTGATTCTCGGCCTGATCTACGTGTTGCTCGGGCTTGGCCTGAACATCGTGGTCGGCCTGGCCGGCCTGCTCGACCTCGGCTACGTGGCCTTCTACGCGATCGGCGCCTACGGCCTGGCGCTGGGCTATCAGTACCTGGGCCTGGGCTTCTGGAGCGTGCTGCCGCTGGCGGCCATCGCGGCGGCGTTGGCGGGGTGTATTCTCGGCTTCCCGGTGTTGCGCATGCACGGTGACTACCTGGCGATCGTGACCCTGGGCTTCGGCGAGATCATCCGCCTGGTGCTGAACAACTGGTTGTCGTTCACCGGCGGGCCGAACGGCATGCCGGCACCGTCGCCGACCTTCTTCGGCCTCGAGTTCGGCCGCCGGGCCAAGGACGGTGGGGTGCCGTTCCACGAGTTCTTCGGCCTCGACTACAACCCCAACATCAAATTCCTGTTCATCTACATCGTGCTGTTCCTGGTGGTACTGGCGGTGCTGTACATCAAGCACCGGCTGACCCGGATGCCGGTGGGCCGCGCCTGGGAAGCGCTGCGCGAAGACGAGATCGCCTGCCGTTCGATGGGCCTCAACCACGTCCTGGTGAAACTCTCGGCGTTTACCCTCGGGGCTTCTACTGCGGGCCTGGCCGGGGTGTTCTTCGCCACCTATCAGGGCTTCGTCAACCCGTCGTCGTTCACCTTCTTCGAGTCGGCGCTGATCCTCGCGATCGTCGTCCTCGGCGGCATGGGTTCGACGGTTGGCGTGGTCATCGCGGCGTTCGTCCTGACCGTGGCGCCGGAGTTGCTGCGCAGCTTCTCCGAGTACCGCGTGCTGCTGTTCGGCGTATTGATGGTGCTGATGATGATCTGGCGACCGCGCGGGCTGATCCGGATCAGCCGTGCCGGCGTGGTCCCGCGTAAAGGAGTGGCGCCATGAGCGACGAAATCATTCTCTCGGTCGAACACCTGATGATGCAGTTCGGCGGCATCAAGGCGCTCAGCGATGTCAGCCTGCAGGTCAAACGCAACCAGATCTTCGCCCTGATCGGCCCCAACGGTGCCGGCAAGACGACGGTGTTCAACTGCCTGACCGGCTTCTACAAGGCCAGCGGTGGGCGCATCGAACTCAACGTGCGCGGCAACCGCACCGACGTCATCCAGTTGCTCGGCGAGCGCTTCCAGGCGACCGACTTCGTTTCACCTGCGCGCTTTGCCAACCGTCTGTACTACAAGATGTTCGGCGGTACCCACCTGGTCAACCGTGCGGGCCTGGCCCGCACCTTCCAGAACATTCGCCTGTTCAAGGAAATGTCGGTGGTGGAGAACCTGCTGGTGGCCCAGCACATGTGGGTCAACCGCAATCTGCTGGCCGGGGTGCTCAACACCAAGGGCTACCGCAAGGCCGAAAGCGATGCGCTGGATCACGCCTTCTACTGGCTGGAAGTGGTCGACCTGGTCGATTGCGCCAACCGCCTGGCCGGCGAACTGTCGTACGGCCAGCAACGCCGCCTGGAGATCGCCCGGGCCATGTGCACGCGGCCCAAGATCATCTGCCTCGACGAACCGGCGGCCGGCCTCAACCCGCAGGAAACCGAGGCGCTGAGCCGCATGATCCGCGTGCTGCGCGACGAGCACGACATCACCGTGGTGCTGATCGAGCACGACATGGGCATGGTCATGAGCATCTCCGACCACATCGTCGTGCTCGACCACGGCAACGTCATTGCCGAAGGCGCCCCGCAGGAAATCCGCCACAACCCGACGGTAATCGCCGCCTATCTGGGTGCTGACGAAGAGGAACTGGTATGACTGCACCCATTCTCGAACTGAAGAACCTGGACGTGTTCTACGGGCCGATCCAGGCCCTGAAGAGCGTCTCGATGCACATCAACGAAGGCGAGACGGTGAGCCTGATCGGCGCCAACGGCGCGGGCAAGTCGACCTTGCTCATGTCGATCTTCGGCCAGCCGCGCGCGGCCTCCGGGCAGATCGTCTACCGCGGCACCGACATCACCCGCAAGTCATCGCACTACATTGCCTCCAACGGTATTGCCCAGTCGCCGGAAGGCCGCCGGGTGTTCCCCGACATGACCGTCGAGGAGAACCTGATGATGGGCACCATCCCGATCGGCGACAAATATGCCGCCGAGGACATGCAGCGCATGTACGAACTGTTCCCGCGGTTGAAGGAGCGGCGTACCCAGCGGGCCATGACCATGTCCGGTGGTGAACAGCAGATGCTCGCGATCGCCCGGGCGTTGATGAGCCGGCCGAAGCTGCTGCTGCTCGACGAACCGTCGCTGGGGCTGGCGCCGATCGTGGTCAAGCAGATCTTCGCCACCTTGCGTGAGCTGGCCAAGACCGGGATGACCATCTTTCTTGTCGAGCAGAACGCCAACCATGCGCTGAAGCTGTCGGACCGGGCCTATGTGATGGTCAACGGGCAGATTCGCATGACCGGCACTGGCCAGGAGCTGCTGGTCAACGAAGAGGTGCGCAACGCCTACCTCGGCGGGCATTGAGATGCATGGGGCCGCTTTGCGGCCCCATTACGCTGGCACATGTGGACAACTTGTCGCATATCTTTCCTGATCCCTCTCCGAAGCCTGCGCCAAGCCCTTGTTTCCACAGGCACAAAACTGTCCACGGATCGTGTGGAACCGCCTGTGGAAAACATGGTGGCAATCCGCTGCAAGCTACGCGGATAAAGGCTTGCACCGTGTTGGTCGTTTTTTGATCAAGTGCGCTTTGTAGTTGATTTATCAGGGATAACTGTCCTGAAGGTCAATCTTTTGAAAACTCGCCAATTCTGTGGATAACTCTGTGCAAAAGCCTTGTACAGACCGCTGCAACCGGCACCGTTGAAAGCCTTGCGCCATCACCGGAAAGATATCCCCAGTCGTCTTTGCCGCGCTTCGGTTCCCACCGCCCGACGAGTTGCCCCCATTCCGTGGGGAAAGGCCTGTGGATAACATGCGTATACCCTTCGCCGAGGCCTCTGCTGCAAGGCTTTGCCAGCTTTGATCGTTTTCTGACCAGCTGGCGAAACGGCTTGCTGGCGACGCTGGCGGCGGGCATCCTTCAA
Source organism: Pseudomonas reidholzensis (assembly GCF_900536025.1). GTDB lineage: Bacteria > Pseudomonadota > Gammaproteobacteria > Pseudomonadales > Pseudomonadaceae > Aquipseudomonas > Aquipseudomonas reidholzensis. The sequence goes on along the minus strand of NZ_UNOZ01000037.1, from coordinate 127,777 downwards.
GGCCTGCCGACGACACCCCTATTGCGAAGGAGAACAGCATGACGTCCACCGTATTCATCACTGGCGCCACTTCCGGTTTTGGCGAGGCCACGGCCCGTCTGTTCGCGGACGCCGGCTGGAAACTGGTCCTCACCGGCCGCCGCAAGGAGCGCCTGGACGCCCTCTGTGCCGAGCTCTCGGCCAAGACCGAGGTGCACGGCGTGGTAGTCGATGTGCGCGACCGTGCGGCCATGGAGCAGGCCGTCGCCAACCTGCCGCCGGCCTTCGACAAGCTTCGCGGCCTGGTCAACAACGCCGGTTTGGCGCTGGGCGCGGACCCGGCGCAGAAATGCGACCTGGACGACTGGGACACCATGGTCGACACCAACATCAAGGGCCTGATGTACACCACCCGCCTGCTGCTGCCACGGCTGATCGCCCACGGCCGTGGCGCATCGATCCTCAACGTCGGTTCGGTCGCGGGCAACTACCCGTACCCGGGCAGCCATGTGTATGGCGGCACCAAGGCCTTCGTCGGCCAGTTCTCGCTGAGCCTGCGCTGCGACCTGCGCGGCACGGGCGTACGGGTCAGCAACATCGAGCCGGGACTGTGCGAAAGCGAGTTCTCGCTGGTGCGCTTTGGCGGTGATCAGTCCAAGTACGACGCCACCTACGCTGGCGCCGAGGCGATCCAGCCGCAGGACATCGCCGAGACTATCTTCTGGATTCTCAACCAACCGGCGCACATCAACATCAACAGCCTCGAGCTGATGCCGGTCAGCCAGGATTGGGCAGGGTTCTCGGTTGATCGGTCGGTGAAGGGGTAATCAGTTTCAGGTAGCTCTCGGCTTTTTTGAGCTTGCCGCTTTGTTGCAGCAAGCCAATCACGCCGAGCTCTTCCAGGACATCGTTGATGGCGTCGTGCAGGCCGAGGTCCTCCTTGGTGTGCGTGCCCTCGACCAGCCGGCGCAGGCTCATCAGATAACTGAGCTGGCCATAGGCGAGATGATCCAGGTCAGCCTTTTTCTTGTCCTGGATCTGCTTGGCCGCTGCGTCGATTTTCTCTTCGAGGAAGTGCTTGAGCGCTGCTGTGTCCATCGTTGAACCCCCATCAGTGGAGGCTCAACGCTAACAAGGGGGCGACCACCCTGCTACTGGCAAAAATGCCAGGTAGGGGGTTCAGGCGAGGCGCTGCAGGCCTTCGAGGCAGGTCGCCAAGTGATAGGGCGTGGTCGACGGCATGTCATGCCGGCTGACCGCGCCGTTGGCGTCCAGGCATTCATGCCAGCCACCGGCGTGGAGAAAGTGCTGTTCCAGTGTCACCAGTTGCTCAAGCAGCTGCGCTTCGCTGCCTGGACGCAATGCCAGTGCCCGCAGGTACTCGGCCTTGGCCCAGATGCGCTGGGTCGGGTCGCTGACCTTGCCGTCTACCTCGAGCATCGCCAATACCGCCGCATCCTTTACGCCGGTGTGCTCGGCATAGCCGAACGCGCGCTCGATGGAGCGGTGCAGGGGTGTGCCACGCAACAGCGGCGAGGTTTGCAGCAGGTAGAACCACTCGAACTGGTGGCCGGGTTCGAACCAGTTATCCACAGCCCCGCGCGGTTTCTCCAGCATCAGCCCGTGTTCGGGCTCGACGAAGTGCGCCTGCAGGGCATCGCACAGCTGCAATAACGCCTGCTGCACGTCCTCATCCTCACGCACCGCCAAGGTCTGCAGGAACGCCTCGGCCAGGTGCATCTGTGGATTTTGCAGCGGGCCGCTGCTCAGGTCCGCCCAGTCTTCGCCGAGGCTGGCCTCGTACAGGCCATCATCGCGGGCGAAGCGCTCGGCGACGATGTCCAGCGCGGCATTCAGCGTGGCTTCGACCAGGCCCTCGCGGACCTGGCCCCAGTAATGGGCACAGGCGAAGACGATGAAGGCGTGGGTGTAGAGGTCCTTGCGGCGATCCAGTGGCTGGCCGGCGGCGTCGATGCTGTAGAACCAGCCACCGTGCTCGGCGTCGTGAAAGTGCCGCTGCAGTGAACGGAACAGCGCCTCGGCCCGCTCTGCCGCGCCCGGTTGCTCGATGCGGCTGCTGAACAGGTACAGCTGACGGGCCACCGCCATGGCGCGGTAGCGCTGCACAGGCAAGGGCCGATGTTCGGCGTCGAGTGCTTCGAACGGCAGGGCCAGCTCGGCGTTCCAGCCCGGACCTTGCCACAACGGCACGATGCGCTCGGCAAAATGCTGGCGCAAACCGGCGAGGCGGGTGGTCAGCTCGGACGGGGTGGGGCGGGGGTCGGACATGGATGCGCTCGTCGCAATCGGGCAGTGCGCCATGGTAGCAGAACTGCGGACGGGGGCTGGAGCGGTAGTCGGCCAGCTCTGGCCTCTTCGCGGGGCAAGCCCGCTCCCACAGGTACTGTGTCGCTCTCCCGGCCAGCAGAGATCCTGTGGGAGCGGGCTTGCCCCGCGAAGAGGACAGTGACGACCCTGCAGATAATGGGATCAGCCGGAGGTGCTCAAGCCTTGCCAGTGACGCGCGCCGACAAAGATGAAGCGCAACTGCTGGGTGATCTTTTCCTGCGCGCTCATCGGTTGTGCCAGCTGCGGATCAGGGCTGTCGATCAGCTCGGGCAGGGTAGCGAACACCGTTTTCACCACCAGGTCTGCCATCACTTCCAGGGCGGCCGCGTCGAGGTGCTGCCAGCGCGGCATGCGCGCAAGGTCGGTGGCCAGGTCGGAACTGATGTCCAGGCGCAAGCGGGCGATTGCCTGACGCACCGGCTGCGAGCCGCCGTACTGCTCGCGGGCGAGGAACAGGAACTGGGCGCGGTGAGCCGCGACCACGTCGAGAAAGATCCGTACCGACGCGTCGGTGATGCCGCCCAGCTCGAATTCGTTCTGGCGCACCAGGCGGATGGTCCGGCGGAAGGTCACGTCGACCTCTTCGACCAGGGCCAGGCCCAACGCGTCCATGTCCGGGAAGTGTCGATAAAAGCCGGTGGGCACGATGCCGGCGGCCTTGGCCACTTCACGCAAGCTGATGCCGCCGAACCCGCGGCCGCTCTCCATGAGCTGGCAGGCGGCATCCAGCAGGGCCTGTCGGGTCTGTAGCTTCTGTTCGGCGCGAGGCAGCATGGCGAGGATTCTGTGGCTGTACGACTGCGCATTCTGGATAGAAAAACGAAGCCCGGTCAATGGACCGGGCTTGGAGGGTAGCAGGCGCAGTGTCTTGGATTGTTCTTTTCGACCATGGCGATCAGCTCACACGGCTGATTTCAACCAGGCGATCAGAGCCACCTTCAGCGACCCGACCACTGCGTTCGATCAGGCGATCAGAGCCACCTTCAGCGACCCGACCACCGCGTTCGATCAGGCGATCCGAGCCACCTTCGGCGACGCGACCACTGCGTTCGATCAGGCGATCCGAGCCACCTTCGGCGACGCGGCCACTGCGTTCGATCAGGCGATCCGAGCCACCTTCGGCTACGCGACCACTGCGTTCGATCAAGCGATCCGAGCCACCTTCGGCAACACGCCCGGCACGTTCTTGCAGGCGTTCAGCGCCGCCTTCGGCCAGGGTGTTCAGGGGCTGGGCAACGGTCGCCGAGCTCGAGCGGGATTCGGCGGTCAGGTGTTGGTCCTGGGCCGGCAGGGCAAAAGCGCTGGTGGCGGCGAGGGTCAGGGTCAGGCTCAGCAGCAGGTGGCGTTTCATGATTCGGTGCTCCTCTGGGGGGCTGGAAAGTGGGTACGGAGCCAATGCTACTCCCGGTAACTCCAGAGAAAAGTTCATAAGGATAATGGTAACAATCGACCGCATTGATACTGGTCGAGGAGGGCTCTAGCACAGTGTTTGCGAGGCCTTAGGTGGCTAAGTGATGGCGGGCGTGGCAGGTCAGCCCGCCCTCGCTGGCAGGTCGAAAGCTGAGCAGGCTGTCAGGAAAATCCTCGGTATCATGCGTGTTTGGATTAAACCCAGCGGCTTTTCATCAGTCCGACATACTAAGTGCCATCGTCGCGCTCGCCGTGTGCCATGCAGTCAGGAGAATTACGCAATGACGCGCCCTGCCAGAATCTTCACCTGGATCTTCACCAGCCTTGTCACCGTGCTGGCGATACTGGTGGTGGTCATCGCCACGTTCGATTGGAACCGGGCCAAGCCGCTGCTCAACGAAAAGGTCTCCGAGGCCTTGCACCGCCCCTTCGCGATCAACGGCAACCTCGCCGTGCAATGGCGCACCGAGCCCGAGGAGGGCGGGTGGCGGGCCTGGGTGCCGTGGCCGCACTTCATCGCCGAAGACCTGACCTTGGGCAACCCGGAGTGGGCCAAGACGCCGCAGATGGTCGGCCTCGAGCGTGTCGAGTTTCGCCTGGCACCGTTGCCGCTGATCTTCCAGCGGATCGTCATCCCGCGCATCGACCTGACCCAGCCCAACGCCAGCCTGACCCGGCTGGCCGATGGCCGGGCCAACTGGACGTTCGACTTCGGCCCCAAGGATGAAAATGCCGAACCCTCGAAATGGGTGCTGGACATCGGTGCCATCGGTTTCGACCAAGGCAACGTCAGCTTCGACGACCAGACCCTGAACACCCGCATGAAGGTGCAGATCGACCCGCTCGGCAAGCCGATCCCGTTCAGCGAGATCGTCGGCAAGGCCAGCGCCGAGAAAGCCGCTGGCGCCCAGGACTACGCGTTCGGTCTCAAGGCCAAGGGGCGCTACAAGGACCAGCCTGTCTCCGGCACCGGCAAGATCGGCGGCCTGCTGGAGCTGCAGGACGCCAGCCAGCCGTTCCCGCTGCAGGCCGATGTGCGCATCGCCGACACCCACGTGGTGCTCGCCGGTACCCTGACCGACCCGCGCAACCTCGGCGCGCTCGACCTGCGCCTGCGTCTGTCGGGCAGCAGCCTGGGCAACCTGTTCCCGTTGACCGGGGTGACCCTGCCGGACACCCCGGCCTACGCCACCGACGGCCACCTGACGGCCAACCTGCATGCCGCCGAGGGCGCACAGTTCAACTATCAGGGTTTCAACGGCAAGATCGGCGACAGCGATATTCATGGCGACCTGGCCTTTGTCGCCAGTAAGCCGCGGCCCAGGTTGTCCGGCAAGCTGGTGTCCAACCAACTGCTGTTCAAGGACCTGGCGCCGTTGATCGGCGCGGACTCCAATACCGAGCAAAAGGCCCGTGGCGGTGCCAGCAAGCAGCCGACCGGCAAGGTCCTGCCCGTCGAGGAGTTTCGGACCGAGCGCTGGCGGGCGATGGACGCCGACGTCACCTTCAGCGGCAAGCGGATCGTCCACAGCGAGCAGTTGCCGTTCAATGACCTCAGCGCCCATGTGATTCTCGACGACGGCCTCCTGCGCCTGCAGCCGCTGCGCTTTGGCGTGGCCGGCGGCAACCTGGCCTCGAACGTTCGCCTGGACGGGCGCAGTGTGCCGCTGCAGGGCAGCGCCAAGCTGACCGCGCGCGGCTTCAAGCTCAAACAGCTGTTCCCAGGCTTTGCGCCGATGCAGACCAGCTTCGGCGAGCTCAACGGCGACGCTGACCTGCGCGGTCGGGGTAACTCGGTGGCGGCCTTGCTGGGGACATCGAATGGTGACATGCGCCTGTTGATCAACGACGGTGCGATCAGCCGCGACCTGATGGAAATTGCCGGGCTCAACGTCGGCAACTATGTGGTCGGCAAACTGTTCGGTGACAAGGATGTGAAGATCAACTGCGCGGCGGCGGATGTCGGCATCAAGGACGGCCTGGCGACCACCCGGTTGTTCCTCTTCGATACCGAGAACGCGATCATCTATGTCGACGGCACGGCCAACTTTGCCAGCGAACGCCTGGACCTGAAGATCACCCCTGAGTCCAAGGGGCTGCGGCTGTTCTCGCTGCGCTCACCGCTGTATGTGCGCGGGCCGTTCGCCAAGCCCAGTGCCGGCGTGCAAGCCGTGCCGCTGGCCTTGCGCGGCGCGGGGATGGTTGCGCTGGGTGTGGCGATCGGGCCGGCGGCGGGCTTGCTGGCGCTGATCGCGCCCAGTGGCGATGTGCCGAACCAGTGCACGCCGTTGCTCGAGCAGATGCGTGCGGGCAAGGCACCGGCGGCGGTGAAAACCAGGAAATGAAAATACGGCGCCGCTTTGCAAGCGTGCGCCGTATCTGTGGGAGCGGCCTTGTGTCGCGCAAAGGGCGCAAAGCGCCCTCAGCAATTACAGGCCTTGCAGCAGATCCGCCATATCATCGGCATGCTCTTCTTCCTGGGCCAGGATGTCTTCGAAGATGCGCCGGGTAGTCGGGTCGCTCTCGCCAATGAACTGGATGATCTCGCGGTAGCTGTCGATCGCGATGCGCTCGGCCACCAGGTCTTCCAGCACCATCTCTTTGAGCGAGTTACCCGCCACGTACTGCGCATGCGAGTTCTTGGTCAGGTTGTCCGGGTTGAAATCCGGTTCGCCACCGAGCTGGACGATGCGCTCGGCGAGCTTGTCGGCATGCTCGGCTTCCTGGTTGGCATGTTCGAGAAACTCCTTGGCGGCAACACTGGCCTTGATCCCGCTGGCCATAAAGTAATGGCGCTTGTAACGCAGGACACAGACCAGCTCGGTCGCCAGTGACTCGTTGAGCACACGCAGGATCTTCTCGCGATCAGCGCTGTAGCCTTCGGTCACTGCCCCTTGCTCGACGTGCTGGCGGGCACGCTGGCGCAGGGTTTGTACATCGGTCAGTTCAACGTTGCTCATGGTCATCTCCGAAGAATCAGGGTGGTCAGGGTGTCAGGAGGGCTCAGGTGCCAGAAACGGCTTCCTTGTCCTCTTCTCGTTGCTTGCACGTCTTGAAGCCCTTGGCGTCGACGTGGCCCGTGGCATCGAAGCGCACGTAGTACGGCTGCTGGTGGCCGTCGCGGTTGAGGATGTAGTCGTTGCAGGTACCGCCATGCGGCAGGTCGATGACCATGGACGGGCTACCGCCGATCGCGATGACCTTCTGCATGGTCATGCCGTTCTCGACCTGCTTGACCAGCGGCTCATCACGGTAGGTGACGTAGTCCACCGGGTTTTCCGGACGGCTGCCGCAGGCGGCCAGGGTGGCGCTGGCCAGAAGGATTGCCAGGGTCTGCTTGTACATGGTCCCGCTCCTTGCTCAGGGTCTGTTTGGTTTGGAACCGCGCGGCGCGTCAGGAGTTCGATTGCGATGTTCATCAACGGGGCGCTAGTGTTGGCCGACTGATCACGGAAGAGGGAAGGGCGATGAACCAGGATCTGGCCACGCGATACCCATTGGTGCTGGTGCCGGGCATGCTCGGATTCGTCCGGCTGGTGCTCTATCCCTACTGGTTCGGCATCGTCCCGGCCCTGCGCCGTGGCGGCGCCAAGGTGTTCCCGGTGCAGGTCTCACCGCTGCACAGCAGCGAAGTGCGCGGTGAGCAGTTGCTGGCGATCATCGAAGACATCTGCCAGCGCACCGGCGCCGAGCGGGTCAACCTCATCGGCCACAGCCAGGGCGCGCTGACTGCGCGCTATGCGGCGGCCAAGCGGCCGGACCGGGTGGCGTCGGTGACCTCGGTCGCCGGGCCCAACCATGGCTCGGAACTCGCCGATTACCTTGACCACAAGGCACCAGGCGACTCACCTCACGGGCGCATCCTCAAAGCCGTATTGCATGGCCTGGCGGTGCTGCTGGTGTGGCTGGAGACCGGTTGGCGGCGCGACCCGCTGCCCGTTGATGTGCACGCCTCGCACCAGTCCCTTACCCACCATGGCGTGGCCCGCTTCAACCTGGCGTATCCACAGGGGTTGCCCGAGGTGTGGGGCGGGGAAGGGCCGTACGAGGTCAATGCCGTGAGGTACTACTCCTGGTCCGGCACACTGCAACCCGGGCTCACCGACCAGGGGCGCAATCGCTTCGACGGCAGCAACCGCTTCTGCCGCCTGTTCGCCCGCAGCTTCGAGCGCGAGCAGGGCCAGTGCGACGGCATGGTCGGGCGCAGCAGCTCGCACCTCGGGCAGGTGATCGGCGACGACTACCCGCTCGACCACCTGGACATCGTCAACCAGTCGCTCGGCGCAGTGGGCAAGGGCGCCGAACCGGTGCGCCTGTTCACCGAGCACGCGGCCCGGCTCAAGGCTGCGGGGCTGTAGCGGCGCGGCGCACGGGGGTGGTCCAGCGTTCGGCGATGAGCACCCCGGCCAGGGTCAGCAGGCCGCCGTAGAGGTGGTAGCTGGCCAGTTCCTCGTCCAGTACCCAGGCCGCGATCAGCGCGGTAACCACCGGCAGCAGGTTGAAGAACAGCGTCGTGCGGCTCGGCCCCAGGCGGTGCACGGCCTGCATCCACAGCAGCGGGGCGACCATCGAGGCCAGTACGCAGGCGTACAGCACCAGGCCGATGTTGTGCGCATCGAGCCCGGTCTTGCTGGCGAACAGGAACGCCGGCAGCAGCACGATGATCGCGACCAGTACCTGCAGGTACAGCAGCTGCAACGGCGGCAGGCGCAATTGCCATTTCTTCAGCAGAACGCTGTACAGGGCATAGGCGAAGGTGGCCACCAGCATCAGCAGGTCACCGCGGTTCAGGCCTTGGTCGAGCAGGGCCAGCGGCTGGCCGGCGGAAACCACTTCGAGTACGCCGACCAACGACACCAGTGCGCCGAGCAGGGCGCCAAAGGTCAGCCGCTGGCCCAGCCAGGCGATCGCCAGGGCCAGCGACATCAGGGGCATCAGCGACAGGATGATGCCCATGTTGGTCGCGCTGGTGATGCTGGCGGCGAAGTAGGCCAGGCTCTGATACAGGGCCATGCCGAGGATGCCGAGGATGAACACCTTGCCCAGGTGCGGGCGGATTGCCGCGCGGTTGTGCCAGACCTTGGGCAGCAGGAACGGGGTGAACAGCAGGCCGGCCAGGAGCCAGCGGTAGAAGCCGATCTCGGCCGGGGAGATGGCCCCGGCCGAGAGCTTGGTGACGACGGTGTTGCCGGCCCAGATAAGGATGGCCAGCAGCGGGAAGGTGTAGTTCATCTAGCAGGTGCTCTTGTGCTGTAGCGAAGATCGTGGGGCCGCTTTGCGCCCCTTTCGCGACACAAGGCCGCTCCCACAAGGACCGCGCAATCCTGTGGGAGCGGCCTTGTGTCGCGAAAGGGGCGCAAAGCGCCCCCAGGTTGTCGCGCATTATCCGCTGACTGTCTGCACGCCTATACTTGTATCCAGACAACCTGTGCCTGGAAGCAGACATGACCGGTAAATACCTCGAGATCCCCCAGTTCGACCAGCTCCCCGCCCCGGTCTACTTTCGCTACGACGAATTCAGCGCCGACACCATCAGCGCGCCTCATTGCCACGCGTGGGGCCAGCTCAACTACGCCGCCCACGGCGTGATGCACCTGGACGTCGCCGGCCAGCGCTTCGTTTCGCCGCCGAGCTACGCGGTGTGGGTCCCGCCGGCCACCGAGCACGGCTGCTACAACCCGCAGGCCATCGTCTACCGCTCGGTCTACCTGCACCGCGACCTGTGCCGCTCGCTGCCCGCGCAACCGTGCAGCCTGGAGATCAGCGATATCCTCAAGGCGATCCTCGGCGACTTCGCCCGGCGCGACCTCACCGTCGCGCAGGACGCGCGCGATCAACGCCTGGTAGAGGTCCTGCTCGACCAGTTGCAGCTGTCGCCGACCCAGGCCTGCTACCTGCCGTTCGCCCGCAGCGAGGGCCTCGGTCAGGTACTCGAGGCACTCAGCGCCGAACCCGGCGACCAGCGCCCGCTGGCCGACTGGGCCGCCCGCCTGCATGTCAGCGAGCGGACCCTGGCCCGGCAGTTCGTGCGCGAGCTGGGCATGAGCTTTGGCGAGTGGCGCCTGCGCCTGCGCTTCCTGCGTGCGATCGAAGCGCTGGAGGCCGGCACGCCGATCCAGGCGATCGCCTTCGACCTTGGCTACAGCAGCGCCTCGGCGTTCATCGCGATGTTCCAGCGCCAGGCCCAGTGCACCCCGGAGCAGTACCGGCGACGGGCGCGCACGGCCTGAAGAGACGCTGAAAAATCTTGGCTACACTCAGGCGCATGTCCGTGCATCAGGCGCGGAAGCCAGGAGACCACGCCATGAAGATGCTGCACGTGCCGTTGCTGGTGTTGGGTGTGTTGATCAGTGCGCAGGGCTTCGCCGCCACCGCCCAGCAGGAGAAGATGAAAACTTGCAATGCCGACGCCACCGCCAAGACCCTCAAGGGCGATGAGCGCAAGGCGTTCATGAGCACTTGCCTGAAGGCCAAGCCGGCGACCCAGCAGGACAAGATGAAGACCTGCAACGCCACGGCCGGCGAGCAAGCCCTCAAGGGTGACGCGCGCAAAGCGTTCATGAGCGACTGCCTGAAGAAGAAGTGACCTGCGCCTATGTTTGCAGGACGAAGGCTGGCAGACTGCGGGTCTTTTCCGCTGTCTGCCCCTGAGGCTGTATGACTTTCACCCCTCGCCAGGTGACCCTGGCCAGTTGGATCATCGTCTTTGCCGGCCTGCTGCTGGCGCTGCCGCTCAAGTTGCTGCCCAGCCTGCTGGCGGGCCTGCTGGTGTTCGAGCTGGTCAACATGCTGACCCCGCGGTTGCAGCCGCTGATCGCCGGGCAGCGTGCGCGCTGGCTGGCCGTGGCCCTGCTGGGCACGCTGGTGGTGAGCACCCTGACCCTGTTGATCGCCGGCGCGTTCAGCTTCCTGCTGCATGAGGCCGAAAACCCCGGTGCCTCGCTGGACAAGTTCATGCTCCTGGTCGAGCGCGCGCGCAGCCAGCTGCCGCCGTTCATCGAGGGTTACCTGCCGGCCAGTGCGGCCGAGTTCAAGGTGGCCATCGGCGAGTGGCTGAAGAGCCACCTGGGCGAGCTGCAACTGGTCGGCAAGGGCATGGCGCACATGTTCGTCACGCTGCTGATCGGGATGATCCTCGGCGCCATCGTGGCCTTGCAGCGGATCCCCGACATCTCCCGGCGCAAGCCGTTGGCAGCGGCGTTGTTCGAGCGCTTGAACCTGTTGGTCCAGGCGTTTCGCAACATCGTCTTCGCGCAGATCAAGATTTCCCTGCTCAACACCTTTTTCACCGGCATCTTCCTCGCCGTGGTGTTGCCGATGTTCGGCGTGCACCTGCCGCTGACCAAGACCCTGATCGTGCTGACCTTCCTGCTCGGCCTGCTGCCGGTGATCGGCAACCTGATGTCCAACACCCTGATCACCATCGTCGGTTTGTCGCTGTCGATCTGGGTGGCGCTGGCGGCGTTGGGGTACCTGATCGTCATCCACAAGGTCGAGTACTTCCTCAACGCGCGGATCGTCGGTGGGCAGATCAGTGCCAAGTCGTGGGAGTTGCTCCTGGCGATGCTGGTGTTCGAGGCGGCGTTCGGCTTGCCGGGGGTGGTGGCGGGGCCGATCTATTACGCGTACCTGAAGAGTGAGTTGCGACGCGCCGAGCTGGTCTGAGACCGAGTTCGACAGTCTGACCTCTTCGCGGGTAAACCCGCTCCCACAGGTTTCTCGGTAAGGTCCGAGTTCTGGGAACTCCACAGAACCCTGTGGGAGCGGGTTTACCCGCGAAGAGGCAGGCACTGGCTGCTGGGATGGATCAGACAGTCCCGTAGCGCTTGCGCGCTTCGATTGCCAGGCCGCTACCAATGCTGCCAAAGATGTTGCCTTCGACATGCCGCGCATTCGGCAGCATCGCCGCCACGCTGTTGCGCAGCGCCGGGATACCACTCGAACCACCGGTGAAGAACACCGTGTCGACTTGGCTCTCGCTCACGCCGGCCTTGTTCAGCAACTCGCTGACACTGCCGCGCACGCGCTCCAGCAGGCTGCCGATGGCTTCCTCGAACAGCACGCGGGTCAGCTCTGCGGTGAGCTCCGGCTCGACCCGGCGCAAGTCGATCTGGCGGCTTTGCTGGTCGGTCAGCTCGATCTTGCTGGCTTCGACTTCCATCGCCAGCCAGTGCCCGGCGCGTTGCTCGATGAGCTTGAACAGGCGGTCGATGCCCAGCGCGTCTTCGATGTCGTAGCGCATGTTGCCCAGCGCCAGCTGCGACTTTTGCGCATACACCGCGTTGATCGTGTGCCAGGTGGCCAGGTTGAGGTGGTAGCTGGTCGGCATCAACGCGCCGCTCTTCATCCGGCTGCCATAGCCGAACAGCGGCATCACGCCCTGCAGGCTCAACTGCTTGTCGAAGTCGGTACCGCCGATGTGCACGCCGCCGGTGGCGAGGATGTCGCTCTGGCGGTCGTCGATCAGGTGGCGATCCGGCGACAGGCGGATCAAGGTGAAGTCCGAGGTACCGCCGCCGATGTCGACGATCAGCACCAGCTCTTCACGGTCGATGCCCGACTCGTAGTCGAAGGCGGCGGCGATCGGCTCGTACTGGAACGAGACGTCCTTGAAGCCGATCTTGCGCGCTACGTCGGCCAGGGTGTCTTCGGCCTCCTGGTCGGCGGCCGGGTCATCGTCGACGAAAAACACCGGACGGCCCAGTACCACCTGGTCGAATTCGCGGCCGGCATCGGTTTCGGCGCGTTTTTTCAGCTCGCCGATAAACATCCCGAGCAGGTCCTTGAACGGCAGGGCACTGCCGAGCACGCTGGTGTCGTGCTTGATCAGCTTGGAGCCGAGCAGGCTTTTCAGCGAGCGCATCAGGCGGCCTTCATAGCCTTCCAGGTACTCGTGCAGGGCCAGGCGGCCGTAGACCGGGCGACGCTCCTCGATATTGAAGAAGACCACCGAGGGCAGGGTGATCTTGCCCTGCTCGAGGGCAATCAGCGACTCGGCACCCGGGCGGTGCCAACCGACCGTGGAGTTGGAGGTGCCAAAGTCGATGCCCAGGGCGCGGGCCGGGGATACGTCGGACATGGGAAATAGCTTCCGGAGGCAAAACGGCCGCGCAGTTTATGCGAGTGGCCAGCAGAATCAAGACCAGTCGTCTGCTCTATAGCAACCCCAAGCCGACCTTGAAAGGCTATGCTTGACCCCAATCTTCAGATGCAACACGCAAATTCACACTGGTGATCCATAGATGGACTTCAAAGACTATTACAAGATACTCGGCGTAGAGCCCACCGCGGACGACAAGGCGATCAAGGCCGCGTACCGCAAACTGGCCCGCAAGTATCATCCCGATGTCAGCAAGGAGCGTGACGCCGAGGACAAGTTCAAGGAGGCCAACGAGGCCTACGAAGTGCTCGGCGATGCGCAGAAACGTGCCGAGTTCGACGAGATCCGCAAGTACGGCGGCCAGCACGGCCGGCCGTTCCAGGCACCGCCAGGCTGGCAGAGCCGCGGCGGTGCGGGTGCCGGCGCAGGCTTCGAGGGCGGCGACTTCTCGGACTTCTTCAGCTCGATCTTCGGCGCCCGTGGTGGCAGCCCGTTCGGTCGCGGACAGCAGCAGCAACAACAGCGCAGCGCGGGCAGGCGAGGGCAGGACGTGGAACTGGAACTGGCAGTCTTCCTGGAGGAGACCCTCAACAAGGAGTCCAAGCAGATCAGCTTCCAGGTGCCGCAGACCAACGGCGCCGGCCAGCGTACCGGGTTCACCACCAAGACCCTCAACGTCAAGATCCCCGCCGGGGTGACCGACGGCGAGCGCATCCGCCTCAAGGGGCAGGGTGCGCCGGGCCTGGGCGGTGGGGCGAATGGCGACCTGTTCCTGACCATTCGCATGGCACCGCACCCGCTGTTCGATGTCGAAGGTCATGACCTGATCATCACCGTGCCGCTGGCGCCCTGGGAGGCGGCGTTGGGCACCAAGGTGGCGGTGCCGACCCTGACCGGCAAGATCAACCTGACCATCCGCCCCGACAGCCAGAGCGGTCAGCGCCTGCGGGTCAAGGGCATGGGCCTGTTGAACAAGCAGGGTGAGCGCGGTGATCTGTATGCGCAGCTCAAGGTGGTGATGCCGACCCAATCGAACGAGCAGACCCGCGAATTGTGGACCAAGCTCTCCGAGCAGGCCGCGTTCAATCCGAGGACACAATGGAGTAGTTGATCATGAGCAGCACCCTGATCGTTCAACTGGACATGCGAACCCTCTGCCAGGAAGCCGACCTCACGGCCGACTGCGTGATCGAAATCGTCGAGCACGGCATTGTTGAACCTTCCGGGCGAACGCCGGAGGACTGGCTGTTCGATGACCGCGCGCCGAGTACCCTCAAGCGCGCGGTCAAGCTGCATCAGGAGCTGGCGCTGGAATGGGAAGGGGTGGCCCTGGCCCTGGAGTTGCTGGAGGAAGTGCACCAGCTGCGCAGCGAGAACAGCATGCTGCGCCAGCGCCTGGGGCGCTTTACCCAGATGTAGGGCTGATGAAGCGGCTCACCCACAGGCTTTTGGCGTTACAAAATCCTGTGGGAGCGGGTTTCCCCGCGAAGAGGCCAGGCCAGCCAGCCGATAATCAGGCCGACGGCTCAGCTCCCGGGTTCAACACCAGCTGCATGAAGGTCAGGTCCAGCCAACGGCCGAACTTCACCCCGACCTGCGGCATCTGCCCGCTCACCACGAACCCCAGCCGTTCATGCAGGCGCACCGACGGCGCATTGCCGCTCTCGATCGCCGCCACCATCACATGCTTGCCACAGGCTCGCGCGCGCTCCACCAGCGCCTGCATCAACAACGGTCCCAGGCCCTTGCCGCGCTGATCGTCGCGCACATACACCGAATGCTCGACGGTATGCCGAAAGCCTTCGAACGGCCGCCAGTCGCCAAACGAGGCATAACCGAGCACGCCACTGCCATCCACCGCCACCAGGATCGGGTAGCCCTGTTGCGCGCGGGCGGCGAACCAGGCTTGGCGGTTGGCCAGGTCCACCGGGGTTTCGTTCCAGATCGCCGTGGTGTTGCGCACGGCGTCGTTGTAGATGTCGAGGATGCCCGGTACATCAGCGGCCAGGGCCTCGCGGATCTCGTAACTCATGACAAGCGTCTCGCAGGGGGATTTGCCTGCAGATTAAATGGTTACCAGCCCGCGTACACCTTCGGCCTGCATGTTTTCACCACGCCCCTGCTGGATGATCTCGCCGCGGGCCATGACCAGGTACTGGTCGGCCAGCGCCTCGGCAAAGTCGTAGAACTGCTCGACCAGCAGGATGGCCATGTCGCCGCGGTCGGCGAGCTTGCGGATGACGGCGCCGATTTCCTTGATCACCGAGGGCTGGATGCCTTCGGTGGGCTCGTCGAGGATCAGCAGACGTGGCCGGCTGGCCAGGGCGCGGCCGATCGCCAGCTGCTGTTGCTGGCCGCCGGACAGGTCGCCGCCACGGCGCTGTTTCATCTGTTCGAGCACCGGAAACAGCTCGTAGATGAACGCTGGCACCTCGCGGGCTTCGCGTGCGGGGAAGCGCGACAGGCCCATCAGCAGGTTTTCTTCGACGGTCAGCCGCGGGAAGATCTCCCGGCCTTGCGGCACATAGGCGATGCCGGCGTGAACCCGTTGTTGCGGCTTCAGCGTGGTGATCGGCTTGCCTTCCCACTGCACGCTGCCTTCGCGCGCGGCGACCAGGCCCATCAGGCAGCGCAGCAGGGTGGTCTTGCCGACCCCGTTGCGGCCGAGCAGGCAGGTGACTTCACCGACCTTGGCCTCGAAGGACAGGCCGCGCAGGATGTGGCTACCGCCGTAGTACTGGTGCAGGGTGTCGATTTTCAGCATGACTAGTCCTTTGAGATGTTCATTGCCTGAACCGGCCTCATCGCGGGCAAGCCCGCTCCTACATGGCTTACGCTATTTCTGTAGGAGCGGGCTTGCCCGCGATGAGGTCAGCCAGGATCAGCGGCCGAGATAGACCTCGATCACCCGCTCATCCGCCTGCACCTGTTCCAGCGACCCCTCGGCCAGCACACTGCCCTGGTGCAGCACGGTGACGTGGTCGGCGATGCTGCCGACAAAGCCCATGTCATGCTCGACCACCATCAGCGAATGGCTGCCCGCCAGGCCCTTGAACAGCTCGGCGGTAAATTCGGTTTCTGCGTCGGTCATGCCCGCCACCGGCTCATCGAGCAGCAGCAGCTGCGGCTCCTGCACCAGCAGCATGCCGATCTCGAGAAACTGCTTCTGCCCGTGCGACAGCAGCCCGGCTGGGCGCTGGGCCAGCGGCAACAGGCGCAAGGTGCCGAGCACCTGGTCGATGCGCTCGCGCTGCTCGCCCGACAGCCGCGCCGCCAGGCTGGCCCACACCGACTTGTCGGCCTTGAGTGCCAGCTCGAGGTTTTCGTACACGCTCAGCGCCTCGAACACCGTCGGCTTCTGGAACTTGCGGCCAATCCCGGCCTGGGCGATCTGGTATTCGCTCATGCGCGTCAGGTCGAGGGTGTCGCCGAAAAACGCCGTGCCGGTATCCGGCCGGGTCTTGCCGGTGATCACGTCCATCAGAGTGGTCTTGCCGGCGCCGTTGGGGCCGATGATGCAGCGCAGCTCGCCGACCCCGATGTACAGGTTCAGCGCGTTCAGCGCCTTGAAGCCATCGAAGCTGACGCTGATGTCCTCCAGGCTCAGCACCGTGCCGTGGCGCACGTCCAGGCCCTTGCCGCGGCGCTGGCCGAGGCCGATCGCCTCGCGGCCGCTGCCCAGCTGGTCGAACACCGGTTCGAGCATGAATTCGGGGTGTACCGGGGGCAGGCCTCTCATGGCTGGCTCCTTTTCTTCAACAGGCCGACCACGCCCTTGGGCAGGTACAGGGTGACGATGATGAACAGCGCGCCAAGGAAGAACAGCCAGAACTCCGGGAAGGCCACGGTGAACCAGCTCTTCATGCCGTTGACCAGGCCGGCACCGAGCAGCGGGCCGATCAGCGTGCCACGCCCGCCAAGGGCGACCCACACGGCGGCCTCGATGGAGTTGGTCGGCGACATCTCGCTGGGGTTGATGATGCCCACCTGTGGCACGTAGAGCGCACCAGCCAGGCCGCACAGCACGGCGCTGAGCACCCACACCAGCAGCTTGAAGCCGCGCGGGTCGTAGCCGCAGAACATCAGCCGGTTTTCTGCGTCACGCAGGGCCGTGAGCAGCCGGCCGAACTTGCTCTGGGTCAGCCGCCAGCACAGGTACAGGCTGGCCAGTAGCAGGCCGACGGTAAGCAGGAACAACACCGCCCGGGTGCCTTGCGCGGCAATGTCGAAGCCGAGGATGGTCTTGAAGCTGGTAAAGCCGTTGTTGCCGCCAAAACCGGTCTCGTTGCGGAAGAACAGCAGCATGCCGGCGAAGGTCAGCGCCTGGGTCATGATCGAGAAGTACACGCCCTTGATCCGCGAACGGAAGGCGAACCAGCCGAACACCAGCGCCAGCAAGCCCGGCGCCAGCACCACCAGGCACAGGGCCCAGGCGAAGTGCTGGGTGCCGGCCCAGTACCAGGGCAGCTCGGTCCACGACAGAAAGGTCATGAAGCCCGGCAGGCCATCGCCGGCGGCCTGGCGCATCAGGTACATGCCCATCGCATAGCCACCCAGGGCGAAGAACAGGCCGTGGCCCAGCGACAACAGGCCGGCATAGCCCCACACCAGGTCCAGGGCCAGGGCAACGATGGCGTAGCAGAGGATCTTGCCGACTAGCGTGAGGGTGTAGGCCGAGACCTGCAGCGCGTGCCCTTCGGGCAGCAGCGAGAGCAGCGGCAGGGCCAGCAGGACGAGGACGACGATGGCGCCAATGGCCAGCGACAGACGCGGCCCGGCTTTTTGCGTGGCAGTGACAAGCAGTGGCTGGTTCATCAGTCGATTACCCGTCCCTTGAGGGCGAACAAGCCTTGCGGACGCTTCTGAATGAACAGGATGATCAGCGCAAGGATGAGGATCTTGCCGAGCACCGCACCGATCTGCGGCTCCAGCAGCTTGTTGGCTATCCCTAAGCCAAAGGCCGCCCAGAGGCTGCCGGCGAGCTGGCCGACGCCGCCGAGCACCACCACCAGGAACGAGTCGATGATGTAGCTCTGGCCGAGGTCCGGGCCGACGTTGCCAACCTGGCTCAGGGCCACGCCGCCAAGCCCGGCGATGCCGGAACCGAGGCCGAAGGCGAGCATGTCGACACGCCCGGTGGAGACCCCGCAGCAGGCGGCCATGTTGCGGTTCTGGGTCACCGCGCGCACGTTCAGGCCGAGCCGGGTGCGGTTGAGCAGCAGCCAGGTCAGCAGTACCACCGCGAGGGCAAAACCGATGATCACCAGGCGGTTGTACGGCAGCACCAGGTTGGGCAGCACCTGGATGCCGCCCGACAGCCAGGCCGGGTTGGCCACTTCGACGTTCTGCGCGCCGAACAGCAGGCGGATCGCCTGGATCAGCATCAGGCTGATGCCCCAGGTCGCCAGCAGGGTTTCCAGCGGGCGGCCATACAGGTGGCGGATCACCGTGCGCTCCAGGGCCATGCCGACTCCCGCGCTGACCGCGAAGGCCACCGGCAGGGCGATCAGCGGGTAGAACTCGATCGCCCCGGGCAGGTAGCGCTGCAGCAGTACCTGGACCATGTAGGTGCTGTAGGCACCGAGCATGAGCATCTCGCCGTGGGCCATGTTGATCACCCCGAGCAGGCCAAAGGTGATCGCCAGGCCGAGCGCCGCGAGCAGCAGGATCGAGCCCAGCGACAGGCCGCTGAAGGCCTGGCCGAGCAGTTCGCCGATGAGCAGTTTGCGTTTGACCTGGGCCAGGCTGGTTTCGGCGGCGGTGCGCACCCCGGCGTCGGTCTCGGCGCCGGGTTGCAGCAGCGCTTCGAGGCGGGTGCGCGCCAGCGGGTCGCCGGTTTCGCCGAGCAGGCGCACCGCAGCCAGGCGCACCGACGGCTCGCTGGCGTCCAGTTGCAGGTTGGCCAGGGCCAGGCCCAGCGCGGCGTGCACGGCGGCGTCCGGTTCGCTGGCGAAGCGCCGGTCGAGGAAGGCCATCTGCGCCGGCTGCGCGCTGCGTTGCAGCTCGCTGGCGGCGGCCAGGCGCACGCCGGCCTCGTCGCTGAACAGCTGATGGCTGGCCAGGGCGTTGTCGATCAGGCCGCGCAGGCGGTTGTTCAGGCGGATCTTGCGGCTGTCGTCAGCTGCGACGCGGCCTTGTTTGAGTTCGCTGAGCAAGGCCAGGCGGCTCGGCTCGGGCTGCGCCGCCCACTCCTGGAGCAGGCGCGCCTGGTCGGCGGGCTTGGCGCTGTAGAACAATTCGCCTTCGCTGGCCTGGGTTGCCAGGGGCAACAGCAGGAGCAGGGCGAGCAGGAATCTGAACATTGGGTATTCCTGAAAGAAGGGGAGACTTCTTCGCGGGTAAACCCGCTCCCACAGGCTTCGGCAGCGCTGCTGGACCTGTGGGAGCGGCCTTGTGTCGCGAATGGGCCGCAACGCGGCCCCGTGCGCTTAGTTACCTTTCACCGCAACGTCAGGCCGCTTGTCGTTGCCTGGGATAAACGGGCTCCAAGGCTGCGCACGCAGTGGCTGCTCGGTCTCCCAGACGACGCTGAACTGCCCGTCATCCTGGATCTCGCCGATCATCACCGGCTTGTGCAGGTGGTGGTTGGTCTTGTCCATGGTCAGGGTGTAGCCCGACGGTGCCTTGAAGGTCTGCCCGGCCAGCGCCTCACGGACCTTGTCGACGTCGGTCGACTTGGCCTTCTCGGCCGCCTGCGCCCACATGTGGATGCCGACATAGGTGGCCTCCATCGGGTCGTTGGTCACGGCCTTGTCGGCGCCTGGCAGGTTCTTCGCCTTGGCGTAGGCCTTCCAGTCGGCGACGAACTTCTGGTTGACCGGGTTATCCACCGACTCGAAGTAGTTCCAGGCCGCCAGGTGGCCCACCAGCGGCTTGGTGTCGATGCCGCGCAGTTCTTCTTCGCCCACCGAGAACGCCACCACCGGTACATCGGTGGCTTTCAGGCCCTGGTTGGCCAGCTCCTTGTAGAACGGCACGTTGGAGTCGCCGTTGACGGTGGAGATGACAGCGGTCTTGCCGCCTGCGGAGAACTTCTTGATGTTGGCGACGATGGTCTGGTAATCGCTGTGGCCGAACGGCGTGTAGACCTCTTCGATGTCCTTGTCGGCCACGCCCTTGCTGTGCAGGAAGGCCCGCAGGATCTTGTTGGTGGTGCGCGGGTAGACGTAGTCGGTACCCAGCAGGAAGAAGCGCTTGGCGCTGCCGCCGTCTTCGCTCATCACGTATTCCACCGCCGGAATCGCCTGCTGGTTGGGCGCGGCGCCGGTGTAGAAGACGTTTGGCGACATCTCTTCGCCTTCATATTGCACCGGGTAGAACAGCAGGCCGTTGAGCTCTTCGAACACCGGCAGCACCGACTTGCGCGACACCGAGGTCCAGCAGCCGAACACCACCGCGACCTTGTCCTGGGTCAGCAGCTGGCGGCTCTTTTCGGCGAACAGCGGCCAGTTGGACGCCGGGTCGACCACCACCGGCTCAAGCAGCTTGCCGTTGACCCCACCCTTGGCGTTGATCTGTTCGATGGTCATCAAGGCCATGTCCTTGAGCGACGTCTCGGAAATCGCCATGGTCCCCGACAGCGAATGCAGGATGCCGACCTTGATGGTCTCGGCGGCCTGGATGCTCCAGCTCAGGCCCATGGCCGCAATCGATGCGCTGAGGGTAAAGGCCTTGATCAGACTGCGACGCTTCATGTGCTCTCTCCGTTGAGTTTTTTTTGCTGTTGGCAACCCGGAGAGGGCTTTTGCAAGTGGTGTGCCGACTTGTGTACAAGTGGCGGGAGGGCGGTTTTGCGGGGTTTTCGGGGATTTCTTGCGGGAGGGGAGACCCAGCTTGGTGCTCGGCGTGAGCACGTGCACAGGTTTGAGTCATCGGGGCTGCGCGTGCAGCCCCGATGCATTGTCAGTCTTGCACGCTACGCACGGTGCCGCGCAGCTGGCGCTTGCTGCGCACGAACTGGTAGGTCACCGCGAGGATCACGAACCACAGCGGTGTCACGATCAACGCCTTGCGCGTGTCGTCTTCCAGGGCCAGGAGCACCAGGATGCCGGCGAAGAACACCAGGCACACGTAGCACATGAACCGCCCGCCGGGCATCTTGTAGCTCGACGCCTGGTGCAGCGCCGCGCGCTGCACGCGGTACTTCAGGTACGACAGCAGGATCATCGTCCAGACGAACATGAACAGCAGCGCCGACACCGTGGTAACCAGGGTGAACGCCTCGACCACGTCGGGGATCACGTAGATCAGCACGGCGCCGAGCAGCAGGCAGGTGCACGAGAACAACAGCCCGTTGGCCGGCACGGCGCGCCGCGAGAGTTTCTCGAAGGCTTTCGGTGCGTCGCCTTCCTGGGCCAGGCCGAACAGCATGCGGCTGGTCGAGAACACGCCACTGTTGGCCGAGGAGGCTGCCGAGGTCAGCACCACGAAGTTGATGATGCTCGCCGCGGCCGGCAGGCCGGCGAGGACGAACAGCTCAACGAACGGGCTCTTGCCCGGCACCACGTCGCGCCATGGGGTCACGGCCATGATGGCGATCAGCGCCAGCACGTAGAACACGATGATGCGGATCGGGATCGAGTTGATCGCCCGCGGCAGGGTGCGCTGCGGGTCCTTGGCTTCGGCGGCGGTGGTGCCCACCAGCTCGATGCCGACAAAGGCGAACACGGCGATCTGGAAGCCGGCGAAGAAGCCCATCAGGCCATGCGGGAACATCCCGCCGTCATTCCACAGGTTGGCCAGGTCGGCGGTGCGCCCGCTCGGCGACTCGAAGCCGCTGATGACCATGTACAGGCCGGTGACGACCAGGCCGAGAATGGCGACGATCTTGATCAGGGCGAACCAGAACTCGAGCTCGCCGAACATCTTCACGGTGACCAGGTTCAGCGACAGCAGCAGCGCGACGCAGCTGAGCGCCGGTATCCATTGCGGCAGGTCGGGGAACCAGAACTGTGAATAGGCGGCGATCGCCACCACGTCGGCGATGCCGGTGACCACCCAGCAGAACCAGTAGGTCCAGCCGGTGAAGTACCCGGCCCAGGGCCCGAGCAGGTCGGCCGAGAAGTCGATGAACGACTTGTAGTTGAGGTTCGACAGCAGCAGCTCGCCCATCGCCCGCATGACGAAGAACAGCATGAAGCCGATGATCATGTAGACAAAGATGATCGACGGGCCGGCGAGGCTGATGGTCTTGCCCGAGCCCATGAACAGGCCGGTGCCGATGGCGCCGCCGATGGCGATGAGCTGGATGTGGCGGTTGGTCAGGTTACGTTGCAGATGTTGGTCATCTGGCGCAGGGGTGGAGGTCCGGGTCATTGGCTGCATTCCATTGAGGGTCAGTCTTTTTGTGCGAGCCGAGTAGGCTAACACGAGCGTCCCAAAATGGAGCGCGACAGATCGACACGACTTTGGAGGAGCAGTTTTTTCCTGCACCGGCCTCTTCGCGGGTAAACCCGCTCCCACAGGTTTTGCGACAGGCCTGAGGGCAGCGCGGTCCCTGTGGGAGCGGGTTCACCCGCGAAGAGGTCGGTGCAGGTTATAGCTCAGGCCCTGGCCATCACTCGGCGGCGCACCACCACGCTGTCCACCACCCACATCACCAGCATCGAAACGCCCACCAGCGGAAACGCCAGCCCCAGCACCAGCATCACCACCGTCGCGGTCTTCCAGCGCGGCAGGTCATGGCGCAGCGGCGGCACCCCGAGCCCACCGGCAGGTCGGCGTTTCCACCACATCACCAGGCCACTGACCGAGCCCAGCAGAATCATCAGGCACACCAGCAGGATGATGATCTGGTTGAACACGCCAAACATCTTGCCCTCGTGCAGCATCACCCCGACTTCGGTGGCGCGGGCGACCGGGCTGTAGTCCTGCCAGCGCACATCGGCCAGCACCTTGCCGGTGTACTGGTCGACGTGCAGGGTGGCGTCGTTGCGCGGGTCGTCGGCGAACACCGCAAGGGTGAACACGCCGTCGGCGGTGGTCGGCAAGGTAATGCTGTAGCCGGGCTCGACCCGGCGGCTGGTGGCGATGTCCTCGACCTGCTGCAGGCTCACCTGCGGCGCCGCCGGCGTGCTCGACATGCTGTGCTGGCCGGCATGCTCGGCGTGTGCGCCGGACTGCGGCATGGGCGTGTTTTCCATGGCCCACGGCACGGTCTGGCGGTGCGCATGATTGAGTACCCGCGCCTCTTGATCCGACTTCGGCACGTCATTCCACATGGCCGCCGGAAAGCGGTTCCACAGGTCGGCGTACTGCTTGCCCCACAGGCCGGTCCAGGTCATGCCGCTGAGCAGCATCAGCAGCAACAGCGCCGACCCCCAGAAACCACTCACCGCATGCAGGTCACGCCACAGCAAGCGGCCGCGTGCCGACAGCCGTGGCCACAACACGCCAGCGCTGTTGCGCCCGCGCGGCCACCACAGGTACAGGCCCGAGACCACCAGCACAATGCCCCAGCCGGCGGCCAGCTCGACCAGCCGATCGCCGACCGTGCCGACCATCAGCTCGCCGTGCAGGGCCCGCGCCACTGCCTGCAGGTTGTCCTTGGCGTCCTGCTTACCGAGGACCTTGCCGCTGTAGGGGTCGACGAACACGTTCAGCTCGCGACCGCCCTCATGCACCACGAACTGGGCACTGCGTTCAGCGTTCAGCGGCGGCAGGTACTGGCCCACGTGGCCCTGCGGATAGGCCTGCTGCACCTCGGCCAGCAGGCTGTCGGCGGACTGCCGGTGATGGCTGGCCTCGACCACCATCAGCTCGCGGTACATCAACGGATCGAGCTGCGGCTTGAACAGGTAGATGATCCCGGTGATCGCCAGCAGGATCATGAAAGGGGCGACAAACAGCCCGGCATAGAAATGCCAGCGCCAGGCCAGGTTGTAGAAGGAAATGCGTGGTCCGCTCATGGACCCTCCCATCAGGCAAGGTGTGGGGCGCAGTCATGGCCGCGCCCGTTGTAGGGTTCAGAAACTGATGTCGACCTTGGTCCAGAAGGTCCTGCCGGGCTCCCCGACGGGTTGCGGGTCCGTCGCCGGGTAGCCGAACCCGGCGTTCCCGGCCAGGTTCAGGTGCTCGGCGTAGGCTTTGTCGAAGAGATTGTCGACGCCAGCGCTGAGCTTGAGGTTGTTGTTCACCTTGTACGCACCGTTGAGCGAGAACACGCCAAAGCCGGCACTTTTCTCGTAGTCCTTGCCGACCACGTTGCCCTGGTTCTCGGCGATGCGCTGCTGCGCCGTCACCAGTCGCCACAAGGCGCCCGTGCTCCAGTTGTCCTGGCTGTAGGTCAGGCCGAGGCGGCTCTCCAGGGGCGGCATCTGTGGCAGCGCTTTGCCATCACTGCTGTTCTTGCCCCAAGCGTAGGCCAGGGTCGCATCGGCTTTCCAGTTTTCCGACAGTTTGTAGGCCGTGCCGAGTTCGCCGCCCATGATGCGCGCGTCGATGTTCTGCGCCTGCGAGGTGCTCATGCCCATCATGCCGGTGCGGTAGTCGAACAGGATGTAGTCGCGGATCTGCCCGACATAGCCCGAGGCCCAGGCTTCCAGGCGCTCGCCGCGGTACTGGATGCCGAAGTCGAGCTGGGTGGTCTTCTCCGGCTTGATGCCGTCGAAGGCGTTGGCCGAGCCAGCCGGTCCCTGGCTGGGCGAGAACAGCTCCCAGTAGTCGGGGAAGCGCTGGGCATGGCCGAGGCCGATGTAGCTGGTCGCGGAGAGCGCCGCCAGGTCGTGTTCATAGCGCACGAAGCCGCTGGGCAGGGTATCCGCGCGGGTATCGCCGCCGGTAGCACTGCTGTCGCGGAAATCGCGGGCCGAGGCGCGGTCGAGGCGGGCGCCGGTGATCAGACGGTCTGCACCGCTGGCGTACCAGGTCAGCTCGCTGAACACGCCGTAGTTGTGGAAGTCGGCGTCCTTGGTCCAGGCCTGGCCCTTGTGCGCATCGACGCCCATGCCGCCGCGCTTGCGGTGCTCGTTGGTCTGCGCGTCGAGGCCGCTGATCAACTGCACGTCGGCCCAGCGCCACGTGGCTTTGATCCGCGCGCCAAGGGTGCGGCGGTCGACGTTGCTGACCATTGGCATGCCCATCATGCCGCTGCCCGAGGGCGTGCGCAGGCTGTAGTTGTCCATCACGTGGTCGGCGTAGTTGTAGTAGACCTGCGCTTCGAACTTGTCGAGCACCTCGCCGAGGTTGGATTTTTCGAAGCGCAGGCCAAGGCTTTCGCGCTTGAACTGCGAGCCGTCCATGCCGCGCCCGGCGTAACGCGCCTCGCCATCGCCCTTGCCGGCGGTGAGCTCGAGCAGGGTGTCGGCATCCGGTGTCCAGCCGAGGCTGACGTCGCCGTTCCACTTGTCCCAGCGCGACGGCACCGTGTCGCCGTTGCCATCGTCATAGTCGTCGGCGCGCGACTGGTTGCCGACGAACCGCGCATAGGCCTTGCTGTTACCGGCCGCCGCGTCGAGGACCTTGTCGAAGCGGCCGTTGGAGCCGGCCAGCAGGCTGGCGTTTACCCGGCTGCCAAGGGTGCCGAAGGTTTCCGGCTCGCGTTCGAAGAGGATGGTGCCGGCCGAGCCGCCTGGGCCCCAGATCACGCTTTGCGGGCCTTTGATCACGGTCAGGCGGTCGTAGGTTTCTGGCGAGATGTAGGACGTTGGCGCGTCCATCCGGTTGGGGCAGGCGCCGAGCATCAGGCCGCCATTGGTGAGGATGTTCAGGCGCGAGCCGAACATGCCGCGCAACACCGGGTCGCCATTGGTGCCGCCTGAGCGGATCGCCGAAAAACCGGGGATGGTCTTCAGGTAGTCGGCACCGTCGCTGGCCGGCACGGGCTGGCGCGGGTCCTTGGGGTTGGTGACCACGGTCAGCGGCGAGCTCGGCGCAACGGCAGTGATCACCGTCGGGCTGAGCTCGGCGAGGTCGTGGTCGTGGCCTTCGTGGCCGGGTTCCGCCGCCAGCGCCATGGGCGCGAGCAGCGAGCCGCAGAGCACGGCGAGCGTGCCGCGCAGGGACAAGGCAGAAACAGGGATGCAGCCGGACATAATGATTCCAGTCGATCAGTCATGAGTGAGCGCGAAGCCTCGTGGCTCCGTGCGGTCAGTGGGGTCAGACGTGGATCGACGGGGACGGCGGCGCGCGGCTGCGCGAACCGGGGAACACCGCCTGGCGGGCATGGCCCTGGCGGGTGGCGGCGAGCAGGGGTAGGGCGGGAGGAACGCGGCTGGCATTGAGCGGGGTGAAGCTTTGCGGCAGCGCCGGGCAGTTGAACAGCAGGCTGCAATAACCGCATTTTTCCCACAGCGCGTGCAGCTCGCCGTGGTCGCCGTGGTCGTGGTGCCCGGCATCGGCATGCGCGTGGCCGGCGGACATCGGCATGTCCATCGGCATGTTCATGCCGGCGTGGTGGTCCATCGGCATCGACTGGGAAACCAGCGGGCCGATAAAGATCATCCACATGGCGAACAGGCTCAGCCAGCCGCCACCGGCGCGCCTGCGATCAGGGCGGGTGGTACGGCGGGCGATCCGGTGGCGCAGCACGCTCATGGCCAGTGCCTGTCAGCGGTCAGTGCGTGTGCATGTGCTCTTGCTGGTCGCTGGGCGGCTGCTTCTGCACGGCCACCTCGACGGTGACGTCGCCGGCCTTCTCGAAGTGCAGGGTGAGCGGGAAGCGCTTGCCCTCGCTGAGCAGGCTGCGGTCCTTGGGTTGCATGAGCATCACGTGGTAGGCGCTGGGGGCAAACACCAGGTCCTTGCCGGCGGGTACCGTGACACTGGGCACCTGTTGCATTTTCATCAGGCCCTCGGCGGTTTTCGCGTGCTCGTGCAACTGGGCGTCGGCACTGATCGGGCTGTCGACGCCGAGCAGGCGGTCGTCCTGCTTGCCGTTGTTGTGGATGACGAAATACGCCGCGACGTTGGGGGCGTTGGGCGGCAGTTCCAGTGACCACGGGTGGGCGATGTGCAGGTCGCCCTGGGTGTATTCATGGGCGTTGGCGAACGCGCCGGGCAACAGCAGGGCGGCCAGGACGAGGGCTTGCTTGAGCATGGGTTGAGTCTCCGATCTGTACAGGTTCAGGGCGACAGCGGCGTGAACTCAGGCCAGGGGAGAGGCACGGGGGTTGAGCGCCGGCCAGAGCTGGCGCGGCGTGGGCTGGTACCTGGCAAGTGCGGGCGGTTGCCCGAGACGCAGCTGGGGCGGGCCGCGCAACTGTGGCGGATGGCCCGGCAAGGCCAGCAGCGGCGCCGCGCCAGAGCAGCACCAGCAGTGTTGCATGCTGGCTTGGCTGTCGCCTCCGTCGCCCAGGTCGATCTTGGCCAGGGCCTGGACATCGACCTTGGCCTTGCCACCCATGGTCGAACAGAAGGCCCCCCACAGCAGCTGCTCGGCCGGGCCTTTGGGCGCAGCGGAAGACAGCGGCATGGCCAGCAGGTTGAACAGCACTGCCAAGCAGGCTATCCAGGCGATGTGCCGACGTGGGGGCATGGAGAGATCCGGTCAGGAATCGTGGTGGCTATTGTACGGCGGAGTATAGGTAAAAAAGCTGGGGTGCGGTGAAGTGACGCAGGTGCGAGGCGTTCGCAAGCGAAAGGGGCGCAATGCGCCCCCAACGGTGTCAGGCCTTGCGCCCAAGCAGCCCGCGTACGGTCTCTTGCAGGTCTGCCGGCAGCACCACGACCTTGGCATTGTCGCTGGCGGCCAGGTTCTCCATCGCGCCGATGTAGCGCTCGCCCAGCAGGTACATGGCCGACGTGGTCTCGGTACCCACCGCCTCGCGCACCAGCGAGATCGCCCGGGCGGATGCCTCGGCCAGGTTGATCTGCGCTTCGGCGTCCAGCTTGGCCGACTGCAGGCGTGCTTCAGCTTCGAGAATCGCCGCCTGCTTGGCCCCTTCGGCCCGGGTCACGTCGGCTTTACGCTCACGCTCGGCAGCGGCCTGGCGCTCCATGGCCAGCTGCATGTTCTCCGACGGCTTGATGTCCTGGATCTCGACCGAGCGCACGGTCACGCCCCAGTCTTCGGTCTGTTCGGACATCGCCTCGCGCAGGCGCGCCTTGATCTGCTCACGGCTGGACAGCGCTTCGTCCAGGTCCATCGCGCCGACGATGGCGCGCAGCGAGGTCATGGTCAGGCTGGTCACGGCGAAGGAGAAGTTCTGCACGCCGTAGGAGGCTTTCTGCGGGTCGACCACCTTGGCGAAGCACAGGGCATTGGCAACGATCACCGCGTTGTCCTTGGTGATGATCTCCTGCTGCTGCACGTCGAGGATGATGTCCTTGGTCGGCAGGCGGTAGGCGACCACGTCCATGTACGGGATGAGGATGTTCAGGCCGGGCTTGAGGGTGCTGTGGTAGCGACCGAGGCGCTCGACGATCCATTCTTCGCCCTGGGGCACGATACGCACCCCTTTGAACACGGTGATCAGGACAAACAAGGCAAGGCAGGCGACGACGATAAGACTGGTCATGGGGGAAACTTCCTTTTAGTGCGGATCAGGCCCGGGTGACCCGGGCGGTATTGCCTTCGATGGCGGCCAGGCGCACACGCTCGCCGGCGGGGATGTCGCTGTCGGCGATGCAGGTCCACTCTTCGTTGCCGAGGATCGGCTTCTGGAAGCGCACGCGGCCCTTCTGGAACTCCGACACGCTGGCGGTCAGCAGGCCGACTTCGCCGAGCACGCTGTCGGCGGTCCAGCGCACGTCGGCTTTCTTGCGGCGGAACAGCTTGAACCACAGCACGGTGGTGGCCGATGAGAACAGCACCCAGAGCAGGACCTGCATATCCAGTTGCAGGGTCGGTGCGGCGAGGGCGATCAAGGCGACCAGCACGGCACCGATGCCGAACCAGAGAATGAAGAAGGTCGGCAGGACCAGTTCAAGCAGGATCAGGGCGACGCCGAAGACGAGCCAGATCCACCATTGCATTTCCATATGGGTGGGCCTTCCAGGGGGGAGGGGCGAGTTTACGGCACTGGGCGGGCTGAGGGCCACTTGGGCAACTGTGAATGTGTGATGGGAAAGGGCTGATGATGGTGTAGGAATGGGCGTAGTAGTAATCGCATGATGGCGACTAAGTGCTAGTCATTGGCTTCTCGGGCGTCCTTGAGATCAAGCGCCGCCCCGGTGGCGCATCGCGAGGTGCTAGCCACGGGCTTCTCTAGCGCCCTCACTATCGAGCGCCGCCCGCGCGGCGCTTCGCGGGGCAAGCCCGCTCCCACATTTGTTGCAACGCACCATGGCCTGATGGATTGGAGTCTTAGCCTTGTTGGTACGACGAAGATGTTGAGTCGAGCATGAAGGCCTCCCTGCCACCTTTCGCCTTGCACCAAGGCTGACAACCATGGCCTGACAGGCCATGGCGCGTTGCAAAAAATGTAGGAGCGGGCTTGCCCGCGATGCGCCGCGCGGGCGGCGCTCGATCTGAAGGGCGCTGCAAAAGCCTGTGGCTAGCACTCCGCGATGCGCCGCGCGGGCGGCGCTCGATCTGAAGGGCGCTGCAAAAGCCTGTGGCTAGCACTCCGCGATGCGCCGCGCGGGCGCGCTCGATCTGAAGGACGCCACAAGAGCCTGTGACATGCACAGGGAGCCACGCGGTTTCCTTCAGGTTCCCCTACAAAAACAACGCCGCCAGCAGCGCATCAACCGCAAAAAACTCCCGATCCACCGCCGGCAACTCCGGCCGCCTCAACACCAGCACCGGCACCCCCAGCTCCCGCGCCACCTCAAGCTTCGGCTCTGTCGCCACACTGCCGCTGTTCTTGCTGACCAGCACATCCACCCGCCGCCGCGCGAACAGCGCGCGCTCAGCATCGATGTCGAACGGCCCGCGGGCACCGATCACTTCACAGCGCTCATTCCCCGGGCACGCCTCGAGCGCGCGCAGGGTCCAGAACTGATGCGAAGGGATTTCGTCCAGGTGCTGCAGCGGCTCCCGACCCAGGGTAAACAGCGGCCGGGCAAACGGCTTCAGCGCTTCGATCAACCCAGCCCAGTCCGCCACCTCGCGCCAGTCATCCCCGGCCTGGGCCTGCCACGCCGGCCGGCGCAACGCCCAGCACGTCACACCCGCGCTGCGCGCCGCCTGCGCGGCATTGCGGCTGATCTGCGCGGCATACGGGTGGGTGGCGTCGATCAACAGGTCGATGCCTGCCTCGCGCAGGTAATTCGCCAACCCTTCGGCGCCGCCATAGCCGCCGACCCGCACCTGACAGTCGAGGTCCTGCGGCACGCGGCCGATGCCGGCCAGGCTGTAGACATGCTCCGGCCCCAGTCGCCGGGCAATCGCCAGCGCCTCGGTGACGCCGCCGAGCAGCAGGATACGGGCGCTCATTGCACCCCCGCCTGGCCAACGATGCCGCCCTCGCGGTCGATGGCGAACACCTCGACCTGCACCTGCGCCGGGACCACGCTGCAGGCGAACGCCAGGGCATGCGCGCACACCGCATCGCCCAAGGCGACACCGGCTGCGTGGGCCAGGGCCAGGGCCTGCTGGCTGGTATTGGCGGCGATGATCGCCTCCTGCAGGGCAGGCTCCGCGCCGATGTCCCTGGCCCAGCCGGCGAGTTGCACCAGGTCGATGCTCGAGTGGCGGCTGTGCAGGTCCATGTGGCCGGCGGCCAATTTGCTGATCTTGCCGAAGCCGCCGCACAGGCTCAGGCGCGCCACCGGCACCTTGCGCAGGTGCTTGAGCACCGCGCCGACGAAGTCGCCCATCTCGATCAGGGCGATTTCCGGCAGGTCGTAGATCCGGCGCATGGTGTCTTCGCTGGCATTGCCGGTGCACGCGGCGATATGGCTGTAGCCATTGGTGTGGGCGACATCGATGCCCTGGTGAATCGAGGCGATATAGGCCGCACAGGAGAACGGCCGGACGATGCCGCTGGTGCCGAGGATCGACAGGCCGCCGAGAATACCCAGGCGTGGATTCATGGTCTTCAGCGCCAACTGTTCGCCGTCGCGGACGTTGACCGTGACTTCGAAGCCGCCGCCATAGCCACAGTCGCTGGCCAACTGTTGCAGGTGTTCGCTGATCATCCGCCGTGGCACCGGGTTGATCGCCGGCTCACCCACCGCCAGCACCAGGCCCGGGCGGGTCACCGTGCCTACGCCCACACCCGCGACGAAGCGGATGCCCGGGGTATCGAGCAAGCGCACCTGGCTATACAGCAAGGCGCCGTGGGTGACATCGGGGTCGTCGCCGGCATCCTTCAAGGTCCCGGCTTCGGCGCGGTCACCCGTCAGGCGGCAGAACTCCAGGCGCATCTGCACCTCCTTGCCCTTGGGCAGGGTGATGCGCACCGCATCGTCACGCTCGCCGGTCAACAGCAAGCGCGCTGCCGCCAGGCTGGTGGCGGTGGCGCAGCTGCCGGTGGTCAGGCCGCTGCGCAGGGGCGCAGGTTGTTCGCGGGTCTCTTCACGCATCGACAGGTTTCACCACCTCGAGCAGGGTGATCGGCAGGGCCTGGCGCCAGGTGTCAAAGGCGCCCAGCGGCTGCGCCTGGGCGACATGGATGCGGGTCAGTTCACCGCCGTGCTGTTCGCGAAAATGCGCCAGCGCCAGTTCGCTCTGCAGGGTCACGGCGTTGGCCACCAGGCGTCCACCGGGGCGCAGCCGTTGCCAGCACAGTGGCAACACACCTTCACGGGTGACGCCGCCGCCGATGAAGATTGCATCCGGCTGCTCGAGGTCGGCCAGGGCGTCCGGCGCCTTGCCACGCACCAGCTGCAGGCCGGGGACGCCGAGGGCATCGCGGTTGTGTTCGATAAAGGCCTGGCGGCCCTCATCGGCCTCGATGGCCAGGGTCCGGCAGCTCGGATGCGCGCGCATCCATTCGATGCCGATCGAGCCGCTGCCGGCGCCGACATCCCAGAGCAGTTCGCCGGGTTGTGGTGCCAGGCGCGCGAGGGTGATGGCACGCACGTCCCGCTTGGTCAGCTGGCCGTCGTGACGAAACGCGCCGTCCGGCAGGCCAGCGGCCGGCGACAGGCGTGGCGTGTCGGCGGCGGCGAGGCACTCGATGGCGACCAGGTTGAGGGCAGCCGCCGGGCGCGGCGGCCAGTCTTCGGCCGTGCCGCTGTGCTGGCGCTCGTCAGGCCCACCGAGGTGCTCGAGCAGGTGCATGCGGCTCGGGCCGAAGCCCCGTTCGCACAGCAGCGCGGCGATCTGCGCCGGGCTGTCGCCGTCGTTGCTCAGCACCAGCAGGCGCACGCCGCTATACAGGTGCGCATTGAGCGCGGCCAGCGGCCTGGCGACGATCGACAGCACCTGGACATCCTGCAGCGGCCAGCCGAGGCGGGCGGCCGCCAGGGCGCAGGACGACGGGCTGGAGAGCACCTGCATCTGTTCGGCGGGCAGCTGCCGCGCCAGGCTGGCGCCGACGCCGTAGAACATCGGGTCGCCGCTGGCCAGTACGCACACGGCCTCGCCTTGCAGGGCCAGCACCGGCGCCAGGGAAAACGGGCTCGGCCACTGCAGCCGTTCACCGACGATGCAGCGCGGCAGCAGGGCCAACTGGCGAGGGCTGCCGAAGATCCGCGAGGCCGCCAGCAAGGCACGCCGGGCCGGCTTGCCAAGGCCGCTGAAGCCGTCTTCACCGATACCTACTACTGTCAGCCAGGGGGCCATGGGTTTTCGCTTCCATCACGTTCGGGCCGCAAAACGGCCGCAGATCAATCAGACTCGACCGCCGGTTTTTCATGCCGTCGGACAAAGCAGGCATAATACCGCGCCTTCTACACTCAAGCGCACTTTCACGATTGCCGGATGCCCCCTTGAACCCGTCCCTGACCCCCGATATTTCGCCCCGCCCCTCGGCTTGCCCGGGGTTGTGGCGCATTGTTGCCGCCCGCGACGGCGGCATCTGTCGGATCAAGCTGCCCGGTGGCCTGCTGCTGGCCGACCAGGCCGAGGCCGTGGCCGACGCCGCCGAGCGCTTCGCCGCAGGGGTGATCGAGGCGACCAACCGCGCCAACCTGCAGATTCGTGGCATCGGCGCGCAGCATCAAGCCTTGATCGAGCTCTTGCTCGCGGCCGGCCTGGGCCCGCGCGAGGCCGCTGGCGACGATGTCCGCAACCTGATGCTGAGCCCGCTGGCGGGCCTGGATCCAGCGATGTTGCTGGACACCCGCCCGCTCGCCGCGCAGATCCTCGAGATGCTCGAAAGCACCCCGCGCCTGCATCAGCTGTCGGCCAAGTTCGCCGTCCAGCTCGATGGCGGCGAAGGCCTGAGCATGCTCGACCATCAACATGACCTGTGGCTCTCGGCCATCGAGCTGGAGCAGCGCAGTTGGTTGGCGTTTGGCCTGGCCGGCTGCCCCGGCGCGAACCGAGCGCTGGGTGCGGTGCCCGTGGAACAAGGGCTGGCGCTGACCCGCGCGGTGCTGGAGCGTTTCCTCGACCTGGCCACGCCTGAGCAGTCACGCATGCGTCAGTTGCTCGAAAGCTGCTCTGTCGAGCACTTCATCGATGGCCTTGGGTTGACCCTTCGCCGTGACGCTGCAGTGCTCGACTGGCAGCGCGGCAAAGCTAGCGTCAGCTGGTTGGGCACCCTTGCCCAGCAGCAGGGCATGGCCTTGGGTGTCGCGCCGCCGCTGGGCCGACTGACGCCCGCGATGCTCCGCGGCGTGGCCCGCGTAGCGCGTGAGCTGGGCGATGGCCAACTGCGCCTGAGCCCCTGGCAGAGCCTGGTGCTGAGCAACATCGACCCCGCTCGCGCCGGCGCCGCCCAGGCCGAGCTGCGCGCACTCGGCCTGCTCTGCCACGCCGACGAGCCGTTGGCACGTATCACCGCCTGCACCGGCTCCAGCGGATGCGCCAAGGCCCAGGCCGAGACCAAGGGCGACGCCGTGACGCTGTCGGCCCTGTTACCGCCGGGCGCGCTTGCCAGCGTGCACCTGTCCGGCTGCCCCCGATCCTGCGCCGTGGCCCACGTGGCCCCGGCCACCCTGCTGGCCCGCTCGCCGGGCCGCTATGACCTTTATTCGCGCGATGCGCGCCTGCCGGGCTTCGGTGCCCTGCGCGCCAGCGACCTTACCTTGAAAGAAGCAGGCGCCCTGCTCGACCTGCCTACGGAGCACCTTGATGATTGACTACATTCGCGATGGTCAGGAGATCTATCGCAATTCCTTCCGGATCATCCGCGAGGAAGCCCGGCTCGAGCGGATCCCCGCCGACCTGGAAAAACTCGCCGTGCGGGTGATCCATGCCTGCGGCATGGTCGAAGCGATCGACGGCCTGCAGTTTTCCGCCGGTGCCGGTACGGCCGGGCGCGAGGCGCTGGCCAACGGTGCGCCGATCCTCTGCGATGCGCACATGGTCGCCGAAGGCATCACCCGCGCCCGCCTGCCGGCCAACAACCCGGTGATCTGCACCCTGCGCGACCCGAGCGTGCCGGACATGGCCAAGGCCGCCGGCAACACCCGTTCGGCGCTCGCCCTGGAACTCTGGAGGCCACACCTGGAGGGCGCCGTGGTGGTGATCGGCAACGCGCCGACCGCGCTGTTCTACCTGCTCGAGATGATCGATGCTGGCGCCCCTAAACCGGCGCTGATCCTTGGCTTCCCGGTGGGCTTCGTCGGCGCCGCCGAGTCCAAGGCGATGCTCGCCGCCGACAGCCGTGGCGTGCCGTTCGTGATCATGCAGGGCCGCCTGGGTGGCAGCGCGATGGCCGCCGCCGCGGTCAACGCGCTGGCCACGGAGGTCGAATGATGAGCCCACGTGGACGTCTGCTCGGCCTGGGCGTTGGCCCTGGCGATCCTGAGCTGATCACCGTCAAGGCCTTGCGCCTGCTGCGCGAGGCGCCAGTGGTGGCGTACTTCGTCGCCAAGGGCAAGCGCGGCAACGCGTTCGGCATCATCGAAGCGCACCTGCAGGCAGAGCAGACCTTGCTGCCCCTGGTGTACCCGGTGACCACCGAGGTGCTGCCGGCACCCTTGTCGTACGAGCAGGTGATCAGCGATTTCTACGACCAGGCCGGCGAGCAGGTGGCCGCGCACCTGGACGCAGGGCGTGACGTGGCGGTGATCTGCGAAGGTGACCCGTTCTTCTACGGCTCCTACATGTACCTGCATGACCGCCTGGCCCAGCGCTACGAGGCCGAAGTGATCCCCGGCGTGTGCTCGATGCTCGGCGGCGCTTCGGTGCTTGGCGCACCGCTGGTCTACCGTAACCAGACCCTCACCGTGCTTTCCGGGGTGTTGCCGGCCGAGGAGCTCAAGCGGCGCCTGGCCGACGCCGATGCGGCGGTGATCATGAAGCTGGGGCGCAACTTCCCCAAGGTTCGCCAGGTGCTCGGCGAACTGGGCATGGATGGCCGCGCGCTGTACGTCGAACGCGCGACCATGGCCAACCAGAAGATCGTTGCTCTCGACGCGGTCGACCCCCAGTCGTCGCCGTACTTTTCGCTGATCATCGTGCCGGGTGAAAAATGGCAGGGATGAACACCCGCAACGCCCCGGCGATCGTCATTCTCGGCGCCGGCAGCCTGGCCACCGCGCAGCGCATCCAGCAGCGCTACCCTGCGGCGACCATCCATGGCCTGAGCGGCCGGGTCGAGGGCGCCGACAGCGTCTATGACTCGTTTGGCCAGACCCTGCGTGGCCTGTACCAGGAGGACACGCCGATCATCGCCCTGTGCGCGGCCGGCATCGTCATCCGCAGCCTGGCCAGCCTGCTCAGCGACAAGGACGTCGAGCCGCCGGTGCTGGCCGTGGCCGAAGACGGCAGCGCCGTGGTGCCGCTGCTCGGCGGCCTCGGCGGGGTCAACGTCATGGCCCGCGAGATCGCCGAAGCGCTGGGCGTGGCGGCAGCGATCACCACCAGCGGCGAACTGCGCTTTGGTACCTGCCTGCTCAACCCGCCGCAGGGTTACGCGCTGGCGGACCTGGAGCAAGGCAAGCGCTTCGTCTCCGATCTGCTGGCGGGGCAAAGCGTGCGCATCGAAGGCGACGCGCCGTGGCTGGCCGAGGCGCAACTGCCTGCCGATGCGGGCGCGCAGCGCACCATCCATGTGGGTTGCGAGCTGCGCCCGGCCCGTCACGATGAGTTGCTGATCCATGCCCGCTCGGTGCTGGTGGCGGTCGATGCCAGCGTGCCCGACCTGGCCCAGCGAGTAACCGCAGCGTTGGCGGAGGCGAACATCGCCCAGGCGTCGTTGGCCTGCCTGCTGGCAAGCGAGCAGCAGATGGCCGAGCCGGCCTTGCACCAGGCGGCCGCTGCGCTCGGCGTGGCGCTGCGCTTTGCGCCGCACGCGGACAACCTGCTCGGCATGGCTGGGCAGACGTTGCCTCAGGCACGCCTGAGCGAACAGTCGGGGTTGCTCATCGCAGTCGCCGAAGCGCCGCTCGACGTTGCCCAGGTGGGGCGTGCCCGTGGTCGCCTGGCAGTCATCGGCCTGGGCCCTGGTGCCGCCGAACTGATGGTGCCTGCGGTCAAGGCCGAGTTGGCGCGTGCCGAGGACGTGCTCGGCTACGAAACCTATGTGCGCATGGCCGGCCCGTTCCGCGATGACCAGGTCCTGCACAACACCGATAACCGCGAAGAGATGCAGCGCGCCCGGCACGCCTTCGAACTGGCCGCCCAGGGGCGTTCGGTGGTGGTGGTGTCGTCGGGCGATCCGGGTGTGTTCGCCATGGCCGCTGCGGTGCTCGAAGCGCTGCACGAGTCCAGCGATCCGGCCTGGCATCGGGTCGACCTGGAAATCCTCCCGGGGGTCTCGGCGTCGCTGGCCACTGCCGCCCAGGCCGGTGCGCCGTTGGGCCATGACTTCTGCGTGATGTCGCTGTCCGACAACCTCAAGCCCTGGTCGATCATCGAGCAGCGCCTCGACCTCGCCGCCCAGGCCGACCTGGTGCTGGCGTTCTACAACCCGATCTCCAAGGCCAGGCCCTGGCAGCTCGGCCGCGCCCTGGAGATCGTCCGCCAGCACCGCGATGGCCACACCCCTGTAGTCCTTGGCCGTGACATCGGTAGGCCGGGGCAGACGCTGAAGGTAGTCACTTTGGCCGAGCTGCTGCCAGACATGGTCGATATGCGCACGATGGTCCTGGTCGGCTCTTCGACCACCTGTGTGTTCCCGCGCGATTCGGGCGGCAACTGGGTCTACACCCCGCGTTGGTATCCGGCTGACAGGTAATGCACAGCGGGAAGTAGTTCACGCCGCCCGCTCGCTCAACGGCCGGATAACGTAAAGGCCCCTCGGCGATACCCGTCGGGGCCTTTACAGGAATTACCCCTGATGACCGAAGCGCGCAGCGTTACTGGCGATAGCCTTGCTGTTGTCGAACAGTCTCTCCTCGGGCTCAGTGCAGGCATGACTGCGCAAGCCCGCCGTGACGCCAAGACCGTCTTTCAATTCGCAACGCTGGTTGCGAGCAAAGCCCATGACCGGGATGGAGAGTCGGAAGACTGGTTCAACAAGTTCCTCGAAGTGATGAGGTCTTGCGGTTGGGTAGTCGGCCAGCGCTCCTATGAGCGTGACTACGACACCACCTGCTCCCTGACCTTGGGGCCGGTTGCGTTCAAGGTCGCCAAGGCGGCGGGCGAGGCGCTGCTGGGCGGTCCCGTTGCCGAGGCAATGGGTAAGCTTGCCAGCAAGATGTTTAGCGGGCTGGGTGAAATCACGGAAGCCCAGCAAGTCTTCAAACTGAACATGAAAGGGCGGCCGGTTTCGACTACCGGGCTGGGTACGTGTATCCAGACGCCGGAAGGCGAAGTGTTCATGCTGGTAACGGCGTTCAGTTGCGCTCCTTCGGAGAATGATCTGGATACCGTCTTGTTCGAATGGAACAGTTCGAGCAAAGAGCGTTACAGCGCCTCTGCAATCCTCAACTTGAACGACATCGTGTACACCGACGCGGTGCGCGCCTCAATCGAGAAAAAGCTGATCGACAAAGCGGTCAAGGCTCCCAGCGAATTCGAGATCTGACCCACGTACGGGGCCTACAGGCCCCGTACACCCATGTTGGCGGATGAAAATGAGGCACCTCGATGAAGACGGCTGATTGGTCATTGTGGCTCGTAGGGGGCGCGGCATTGTTGGTGGCGAATGAGGTGGCTGGACCCCGGCAGTACGTCCTCGACTCCATACTGTACGCCCAGCTACGCGCGGTAAAACGGGTGGGCCCGCGTTTCCCCAACTACGGCCGTTGGTACAGCGAGTACCGCAGGGCGCTGGAGGAGCGTGGCTGGATCGTCACGCGCAGCAATAGCGATCATGAGGCCCGAAGCGAAGGGCGCCCACCGACACCTGAGTTCACTTCGCACAGCGGGTTGTTGGCCCGTCATCCTGCCCTGTCTGGGCTGCTCGGAGCGGCCTCGGCCAGGCTGATGCTGGAGGATGCACAGCAGCACTTACGGTCATTCAACCTGGCAGGCATCGATCAGGCGAGCGTCGCGGTGCACGAACTGGGCGTGGTCTTGCCCGACTGTTCATTGGCGCTGAGTGGCCTGGCATGCAGCGAGGACGGGATTGACCTGCGAGAGAGTGATGCAGTCCTGAGCGAGCATCTGACTGAAGCAGTTCAGCAGCAAGTGCACGGCCTGCTTGAGTCCAAGCACCTCGCCGTGCACATCCGAAGCCTGGGCGGTCTGGATGCAAGGAGAGAGCATGCAAAGTCCTGAAGCTACAGTGGTTGGCGCAAGCCTGGTGTCTTTCATTCCCGGTGTCACCTTGGCCCAGCGTCAGGCCGTCAAGCTGGCGGCATTATGGGCCGAGAGCACGACTGTACGAGCGATGGCTGGCAAACCCGCTGCGGAGCAGTATCACTACTATCGGCGTCAGCTGAAGTACCTGGGTTGGGATGCGACATCAGCCGAGGAGGTGCACTGGCCAGACCCGCAGCGTCCGGCGATTGTCGACCAGGCGCTGCGCAAGATAGACGCGCTGGCGGGTGAGCGTCATTCGAACAGCATGGCGCTGGCGTTCCAGGCCTTGCGCAAGGGTGGCCTCGCATTGCTGCATTTCGAGTTGCGTAGTCGAGAGCATGGGGCATTCAAGCTGTTGTCCTGCGCGCCCATGGGTGCCAACTCGGTGGACATGGTTATCTATCACGAAGCAGGCAGTGGTTCGCACCTCACGGCGGGTTTCCTGTTCCGTCAGCGCAGCAATAGCCACGTCTACGCAGAGCTGGTTCGCTTCAATACGCGCCTGTTTGACCAGGAGCACCGAAGCAAGGTGTTGCGTGCGACAGAAAAGATATCGCTTGAAGAAATACATGCCGCGCAGATCTAGTTCAACAAGTAACCCTTGATCCCGGTAAAGATGATCTGCGCAGCCAGGGCACAGACGAACAGCCCCATCAAGCGGCTGACGATCTGCAGGCCCTGGTCACCGAGGATCCGCTCGATACGGTGCGAGAGGTACAGCACCAGGCCCACGGTAAAGCTGGCCAGGGCGATGCTGACGATGGCCAGCAGCTTGTCGTCCCAGTGCGGCTGGCTGACGCCCATCACCAGCAGGGCGCCGATGGTGCCGGGGCCGACGGTCAGTGGGATGGTCAGCGGCACGATGGTCACGTCCTGCTGGACGTTGTCGCTCTGCACTGCTGGCTTGCCCTGGGCCATGCCCAGCGCCGAGATGAACAGCACGCTGCCGGCGCCGATGCGGAAGGCGTCGGCGGTGATGCCAAACACGCCGAAGATCACCCGCCCGAACAGGTAGAGCAGCACGCTGGCGATCAGCACGGCGATTGCCACCCGCCAGGCCAGTTGCTTGCGCTCCTTGCTGGAGTAGCCACGGGTCAGGCTGATGAAGCAGGACAGCACGAAGAACGGGCTGTAGAGCACGAGCATTTTCAGGTAGACGCTGAACAACTCATGGAGCATGGCCGGGGTCCGTGGCGGGGGAGGGTGGCGGGGAGTGTATCAGGAGGTGTGCACAGTATCCGACTTGGCCTCACGCTGGCCGGCCCAGTACTGGACCAGCTCGCGCAGTTGCGACAGCTCGACCGGCTTGGCCATGTGCCCGTCCATCCCGGCCAGGCGCGCGCGCTCCTTGTGCTCGGTGAGGATATGCGCGGTCAGGGCCACCACCGGCGTGCGCGGACGTTGATGTTCGGCTTCCCAGGCGCGCAGCTGCTGAGTCGCCGAGAAACCGTCGAGCACCGGCATCTCGCAGTCCATCAACACCAGGTCGTAGCGCCGCGCCTGCATGGCACGCAGGGCCTCTTCGCCATTGCTCGCGGTATCCGGCTCGAGGTTGAGCTTGCCGAGCATGCCGCGGATGACCTTGGTCGAAATACTGTTGTCTTCGGCGACCAGCACCTGGAAGTCGCTCGGCAGCTCGAGGGCCGGTGCCGGCACGCCCGAAGACGCCAGAGGCAGGGTCTGTTCGCGGCCGCGCTGGGCCAGCTCTTCGGCCAGGGTGGTCTTCAGCGTGTAGCCGGCCACCGGCTTGGCGAGGATTCGCTTGACCCCGGCGTTGCGCGCAATGACCTTGCTCGGCGCATTGCTGATGCCGGTGAGCATCACCACCAGGATGTCGTGGTTCAGGCTCGGGTCTTCCTTGATCTTCGCCGCCAGCTGCATGCCGGTCATGCCAGGCATGTTCTGGTCGAGCAGCACCGCATCGAAGTAGTCGCGCAGGTGCGCCTTGGTCCGCAGCAGGGCCAGGGCCTCCTTGCCCGAGGGCACGGCGCTGACGTTCATGCCCCAGGCGCTGCACTGCTGCACCAGGACCTTGCGGCAGGTGTCGTTGTCATCGACCACCAGCACCCGCGCATCGCGCAACGGGCCGTCGAGGTCGGCCGGCGGCTGCTCCAGCCGTGACGGGTCGAGCGGCAGGGTCAGCCACAGGGTGTTGCCCAGGTTGCTGCTGCTCTTGATGCCGAACTCGCCCTGCATCAGGCCGATCAACTGCTTGGCGATGACCAACCCGAGGTGACCGCCAAGCTTGTTGCTGGAGAGGAACTGATGGCTGTGCAGCTCGGCCTGCAACAAGGCTTCGCGCTCGGCCTGGGGCATGGCGGTGCCGCTGTCCTGCACGGCGATGCGCAGGCGCGGCAGGTCGCCGCGCTGGTCGAGCGCGACCACCAGCAGGATTTCGCCTTGCTCGGTGTTTTTCAGGGCGTTTTCCAGCAGGCTCGAAAGCGCCTGGCGCAGCCGCGTCGGGTCGCCGCTGATGACCCGTGGGACCTGCGGCTGGGTAAAGCTGATCAGCTCGATGTTCTGCTGCTCGGCCTTGGCCCGGAAGATGTTCAGGCAGTCTTCGATCAGCGCGTTGAGGTCGAACTGCACGTCGTCCAGCTCGATCTGCCGCGACTCCAGCTTGGAGATGTCGAGAATCTCGTTGATCAGGGTCAGCAGCTCGTTGCCGGCGCTGTGAATGGTCTGCACATAGTCGCGCTGCTTGACCGACAGCGGGGTGCCGAGCAGCAGCTCGGTCATGCCCAGTACGCCATTCATCGGGGTGCGGATCTCGTGGCTGATCTTCGCCAGGAACTCGGCCTTGGCATTGATTTCGGCGTCGCTGGCGGCCAGTGCCCGGCTGGCGCGGAAGCGCTCTTCGTTGATCCTGCGCAGGCGCTCGCTGACGGCCAGGTTGAGCAGCAGGCCGCTGGTGACCGTCAGGCCCATGAGGATGCACAGCAGCCACGGCGTCGACGTGTGGGTCAGCCCCAGCAGGGCCGGCAACAGCACCAGGCCACCGAGGTTGTAGACCAGCATCGCCAGGGCGAACAGGCGCGCCGGGGCGTAGCCCTTGTACCAGTGATAGCTGCTGACCAGCAGCATGCTGACGCTGCCCAGGGCGAGCAGGGCGTAGGTCATCAGGTTCAGCGGCAGGGTGTCGACGAACAGCAGCACCAGGCCACTCACCGCCGCCACCAGCATCTCGCCCTGCAGCAGGCGGTTCAGCCGCGGCGCGTGGCACGGGCTGAAGAAGTGCTGGGTGAAGTACAGGCCGGCGAGGCCGGCCATGACCAGGGTCAGGTAGGCGGCGGGGGTCTGGGCGCTGTGCCACAGGTGCCACCAGGGCCCGCTGAAGTTGAGCAGGATCAGCGCGCTGAGCAGCATCAGGCCGTGGTAGAGGGCCAGGATCAGGGTGGTGCTGGAGCGCGAGTAGAAGAAGCGGATCAGGTTGTGCAGGATCAGCATCACCAGGCCGCCAAACAACAGGCCGAACAGCAACGGCCGGGTCTGGTCGGCGGCGGCGGCGGTCTCCAGGCTGATCGCCGGGCGCAGTTGATGCTCCGAGACCAGGTGCAGGTAGATGTCCAGCGGCTGGTTGCTGTTGGGCAGTGGCAACACGTGGTCGCTGCCACGCAGGGTCGGGCTGGCGTCGCTCGCCTGCGGGCCGTGGTGCAGTTGGCGCAGCAGCTTCTGGCCGTCCAGTGCGTACAGGTCCAGGCGTGACAGGTCGGGGGCGAACACCCGCAGCAGGCGTTCCTGCTCGCCGGGTTCGAGGCGATAGTGCAGCCACAGCGCTTGATCGGCCGAGGCGGCCTCCAGCTCATTGAGCTGCAGGGGGCTGAATTGGTTGCGGTAGCGCTCGGAGCGCACGTCGCTCAGTTGCAGGTTGGCCTGTTCATCGAGCAGCACGGACCAGCCACCGCCTTGCTCGGCCGAAACCGGGAACAGGCAGAGCAAGGTCAGCAAGCTGACAGTCAGGGCAATGGCAATCCGAAGCCGACGCAAGACGAAATCCCTTCTTAGCTGATGTGCCGAGTCGCAACTATGCGCGGCGCGCCAAGGCGAAGGCAAGGCCCATCGGGGCCCTGTCGACGAGCCGAAGGCCGTGCGCCGGGGGCGTCACGGCCATTCGCGGGTGCGCTGTTACTGGTGCTCACCGCGCTCGCGGGCAATCGCCCGGTAGCCGATGTCAGTGCGGTAGAAGCTGCCATCCCAGCTGACTTCCTGGGTCAGGCGGTAGGCTTGCTGCTGCGCTTGCTCGACGGTCTGGCCCAGGGCGGTGGCGCAGAGCACGCGGCCGCCGCTGGTCACGACCTGGCCGTCCTGCAGTGCGGTACCGGCATGGAACACCTTGCCTTCGAGCTTGGCAGCGGCGTCCAGGCCGTTGATCACGGCGCCCTTGGCGTAGTCGGCCGGGTAACCGCCGGCAGCCAGCACCACGCCCAGGCTAGGACGCGGGTCCCATTGCGCTTCGACCTTGTTCAGGGCCTCGGCGAAGGCCGCTTCGATCAGCAGCACCAGGCTCGACTGCAGACGCAGCATGACCGGTTGGGTTTCCGGGTCGCCGAAGCGGCAGTTGAACTCGATGACCTTGGGGTTGCCCGCCTTGTCGATCATCAGGCCGGCATACAGGAAACCGGTGTAGACGTTGCCTTCCTCGGCCATGCCACGCACGGTCGGCCAGATCACCTGGTCCATGACCCGCTGATGGACCTCGGCGGTGACCACTGGGGCAGGCGAGTAGGCGCCCATGCCGCCGGTGTTCGGGCCGGTATCGGCGTCGCCGACGCGCTTGTGGTCC
Source organism: Pseudomonas reidholzensis (assembly GCF_900536025.1). Classification (GTDB taxonomy): domain Bacteria; phylum Pseudomonadota; class Gammaproteobacteria; order Pseudomonadales; family Pseudomonadaceae; genus Aquipseudomonas; species Aquipseudomonas reidholzensis. Next base: position 84,526 of record NZ_UNOZ01000037.1, on the reverse strand, counting down.
TGGCTGGTGGCCATCGGCAGCACGTTGTGGCCGTCGACCATGACGATGAAGCTGGCTTCTTCGCCGTCGAGGAACTCTTCGATGACCACGCGCGAACCGGCTTCACCGAAGGCATTGCCGGCGAGCATGTCGCGTACGGCGTCTTCGGCTTCCTGCAGGGTCATGGCGACGATCACGCCCTTGCCCGCAGCCAGGCCGTCGGCCTTGATGACGATCGGCGCGCCGACCTTTTGCAGGTAGGCGAGGGCCGGCTCGATCTCGGTGAAGTTCTGGTAGTCGGCGGTGGGGATCTGGTGGCGGGCCAGGAAGTCCTTGGTGAACGCCTTCGAGCCTTCCAGCTGGGCAGCGCCCTTGGTCGGGCCGAAGCACGCCAAGTTGCGGCTGCGGAACAGGTCGACGACACCGGCGACCAGTGGTGCCTCAGGGCCGACGATGGTCAGCTGGACGTTCTGTTCGGCGAAATCGGCCAGTTGCTCCAGGGCGTTGACCTGGATGTCGACGTTCTCGCACTTGGCTTCAGTGGCGGTGCCAGCGTTGCCCGGGGCGACGAAGACTTTCTCGACGCGTGGATCCTGGGCGACTTTCCAGGCCAGGGCGTGCTCACGGCCGCCGTTGCCGATGATCAAAACTTTCATGTCAAAAACCTCGATGACGCTGAATTCTGTGGGGCGACCTCATACCCTGTGGGAGCGGGTTCACCCGCGAAGGCGGCGGTGGCTTCACCATCGTATTCGCGGGTAAACCCGCTCCCACAGGAATTAGCGGTCAGTCTTCCAGCTAAATTAGTGGCGGAAGTGGCGCATGCCGGTGAATACCATCGCGATGCCGGCTTCGTCGGCTGCTGCGATCACTTCGGCGTCACGCATCGAACCACCAGGCTGGATCACTGCAGTGATACCCACTTTAGCCGCATTGTCGATGCCGTCACGGAACGGGAAGAACGCGTCCGAGGCCATCACCGCGCCCTGTACCTGCAAGCCAGCATGCTCGGCTTTGATTGCAGCAATACGCGCGGAGTTGACGCGGCTCATCTGGCCGGCGCCGACACCGATGGTCTGGCGCTGCTTGGCGTAGACGATGGCGTTGGACTTGACGAACTTGGCCACTTTCCAGGCGAAGATCAGGTCATGGATCTCTTGCTCGCTCGGCGCGCGCTGGGTGACGATCTTCAGGTCGTCGGCACCGATCATGCCGATATCGCGGCTCTGCACCAGCAGGCCACCGTTGACGCGCTTGAAGTCCCAACCGGCGGCACGCTCGGCAGGCCACTCGCCGCACTCGAGCAGGCGCACGTTGTGCTTGGCCGCGACCACGTCACGGGCAGCCTGGGAGATCTTCGGCGCGATGATGACTTCGACGAACTGACGCTCGACGATGGCCTTGGCCGTCTCGCCGTCCAGCTCGCGGTTGAAGGCGATGATGCCGCCGAAGGCCGACTCGGTGTCGGTGGCGTAGGCCAGCTCGTAGGCCTGGCGGATGCCGCCTTCGTTTTCCGGGACCACGGCAACGCCGCACGGGTTGGCGTGCTTGACGATCACGCAGGCCGGCTTGACGAAGCTCTTCACGCACTCCAGCGCGGCGTCGGTGTCGGCCACGTTGTTGAACGACAGCTCTTTGCCCTGCAGCTGGGTGGCGGTGGAGATGCTCGCCTCGCCCTTGTTCGCTTCAACGTAGAACGCCGCGTTCTGGTGCGGGTTCTCGCCGTAGCGCATTTCCTGGGCCTTGACGAACTGGCTGTTGAAGGTGCGCGGGAACAGGCTGCGGCCTTCGGTGCTGAGGGTCTCGGCGGCCTGGTCGACAGTGCCCATGTAGTTGGCGATCATGCCGTCGTAGGCGGCGGTGTGCTCGAACGCCTTGAGCATCAGGTCGAAGCGCTGGGCGTAGGTCAGGCCACCGGCCTTGAGGCTCTCGAGGACCTGGGCGTAGTCGCCGGCGTTGACCACGATCGCCACGTCCTTGTGGTTCTTGGCAGCCGAACGGACCATGGTCGGGCCGCCGATGTCGATGTTCTCGATCGCGGTCGGCAGGTCGCAGCCTGGCTTGGCGATGGTCGCTTCGAACGGGTACAGGTTGACCGCAACCAGGTCGATCGGCTTGATGCCGTGCTCGTTCATGATCGCGTCGTCGGTGCCGCGACGACCGAGGATACCGCCGTGGATTTTCGGGTGCAGGGTCTTCACCCGGCCGTCCATCATTTCGGCGAAGCCGGTGTAGTCGGCCACTTCCACCGCGTCGACGCCGTTGTCCTTGAGCAGCTTGTAGGTGCCACCGGTGGACAGGATCTCGACACCGAGCTGTTGCAGCTCACGAGCGAATTCGAGGATCCCGGTCTTGTCGGAGACGCTGATCAGGGCGCGGCGGATCGGCAGGCGGGTAGTCTGGTCGGTCATTTCGGATTCCATAACGCGGTGGAGTCAGCAAAAAAGGCGCCTCTTTTCGGAGTCGCCTTTTCTGATTGGGATTCTGGCTTTACAGCAAGTCGTACTGCTTGAGCTTCTTGCGCAGGGTGCCTCGGTTGAGCCCGAGCATCTCACTGGCCTTGGTCTGGTTGCCCTTGACGTAGTTCATCACACTTTCGAGCAGCGGCGCCTCGACCTCCGAGAGCACCAGGTTGTACACGTCCGTGACGGAGGCGCCTTCGAGGTGGGCGAAGTAGTTGTGCAGCGCCTTCTCGACGCTGTCGCGAAGGGTCTGACCCTCCTCGCTCGGCGTATTGAGGTGCTGTTTGAGGTTGGCGTTGTCGCTCACGGGCGTTGTTCCACTCACTAAAGTCTCGGTCATCATCGTCATGCGGCCACCCCTTGTTCGTCCTTTGTTTCAAGGCTCTGTCGACATTCGCGGAAAAACTCGCGAACGTTGGCGCACTGCGCGTGTGTCTCATCCAAAGCGTTGAACCGGGAGCGAAACTCCTTGCCGCCGGGTCGTGTCGCCAGGTACCAGCCAACGTGCTTGCGGGCGATACGTACGCCCATCACATCGCCATAGAAGGCATGCAGCGCGGCAAGGTGCTCCAGCAGAATGCGTTCAACTTCGTCCAGCCCGGGGGTTGGCAGGTGTTGGCCGGTCCGCAGGTAATGCTCGATCTCGCGGAAGATCCACGGCCGCCCTTGGGCGGCACGGCCGATCAGCAGGCCGTCGACGCCGGTGGCATCCAGCACCGCCCGGGCCTTTTCTGGCGAGGTGATGTCGCCGTTGGCAAACACCGGGATCGACACCGCCTGCTTGATCGCAGCGATGGTGTCGTACTCGGCTTCGCCGGTATACAGGTCGGCGCGTGTGCGGCCATGCACCGCCAGCGCCTGAATGCCGGCCTGTTCGGCGATCTTCGCCACGTTCAGGCCGTTCTTGTTCGCCCGGTCCCAGCCGGTGCGGATCTTCAGGGTCACGGGCACCTGCACGGCGCCGATCACGGCCTCGAGGATCTCGCTGACCAAGGCTTCATCTCTCAATAAAGCAGAGCCTGCGGCCTTGTTGCAGACTTTTTTTGCCGGGCAGCCCATGTTGATATCGATGATCTGGGCGCCTGCCTCGACATTGGCCCGGGCCGCCGCCGCCATCATCTGCGCATCGCCACCGGCGATCTGTACCGAGCGCGGCTCGGGATCACCTTCGTGGATGCGGCGCAGACGCGACTTGCGGCTGTCCCACAGGCTCATGTCGCTGCTGACCATTTCCGAGACCACCATGCCAGCACCCAGGCGTTGGCAAAGCGTACGGAAAGGTTGGTCCGTAACCCCGGCCATGGGCGCAAGGATCAGGTTGTTTCGTAGTGTATATGGGCCGATGCGTACCGCCGACATAGGTGTTCCCTGTTGTGGGGCCGAATCATTGGAGTTCGAAAAAGGGTGGGCATAATACCCGCTCTCGATGACCGGATAAAGATCAATTTGGATAAAATCTGAACAGTTGCAGGCTTATGCCTCTGGGTTCTGGGCAGCCTTCCGGCGCCGGTAAACCGGCGTCCGGACGGGCCTGTCACTCCGGTGAGCGGAAGCTGAGGCTGTAGTTCACGGCCTTGGGGCCCGGGTCGAGGATATCCAGGGCGATATGGATCGGCGTCTGGCTCGGCATCTCGCCGCGCCCGGCCAGCTCGCCCGAGAGGTACTCGCTCGGTTTGAAGCGACGGCTGGCGATCAGTTGGCCGTTGAGGTCGGCGAAGCGCAGCTCGAGCAGGGGGAAGGGCTGGGCGAAGGGCGCGCGGTTGTAGATGATCGCGTCGACGATCAACGCACCCTTGAAGTCAGGATGGCTGCGCACCACCAGGTTGCTGCTCTTGATCCGGCCGATGTCGACCCGGGTCGGCACCTTGCAGCCGAGCATCGGGCAGAGTTGCTGGAACCACGGGCGGTACTGGTCCTGGCGGGCCATTTCGTCGAAGTGGTACCAGAGGTACTGGAACGCCAGCAGGCCGGCCGCGAACAGGGTCAGCGCGCCCCACAGCAGGCGTTTGCCCCAGTTCACCTTGGGCTTTTGCCAGTCCAGCCGCAGCGGGTCGTCGACCACGTCGATCAACGGTTCCTTGCGCCGGGCGGTGCGGCTGTTCAGGCCGGGTTCGATGCGCCCCTCGGGCAGTTCGTCGCCATCATCGTCATCGCGCGCCGAGAGCCGCTCGCCGCGTGCCTCGTCGTCCAGTGCGCTGAGGCCGCGTTCGGTGGGCTCATGGTCGTCGCTGGCGGCCAGCCGGTCCTGTTCGCGCAGCGCCGGCTCAGGCGCATCGAGGTCAAAGGTGGGCGGCTGGCGCAGCGCTTCGTCGTCCGCTTCGAGGTCCAGGCTCAAGGTGGGTTCGGTGCGCTCGCCCGGAATCGGCTCAAGCGTCAGCGGCTCCGGCTCGGGTTCCGGCTCCAGCACCGGTTCGACCAGCGGTGGCTGGGGCTCGAGGAGTTCTGGCTCGGTGTGCAGGGGCTCGTCGGTGGCGTTGCCGAACGGCAGGTCGGCGTGGGCATCCGGGCCGTGATCTTCGCGCCGGGCCTGCAGCGCATCGTCGCGCGCCTCGGCCTGGCCCTCGGTGGGCTGGCCACGGCGTTCCAGGTGAGCCAGGGCCTGGTCCAGGTCGAGCTCATCCAGCGCCTGCGAGGTGCTCGCCCAGCTGTCCTGGGCGGGTGCCAAAGGCTCGCTCGGCAGTGGCGCCAGCGGTGCTGCAGGCACGCTGACCGGCTCGACAGCAATGAGCGGCGCCGCGACCGGCGGCACCTCGGCGGGCGCCGCGGGTGCAGGCTGGGCAAGGTTTGCCCGGTTCTGCTCGAGCAGCTGCTTGGCGGCGTTGAATACCTGCAGGCACTGGCCACACCGCACCACCCCGCGGGCCACGCTCAACTGGTGGTGCGTGACGCGAAAGCTGGTCTGGCAATGCGGGCACTGGGTGACGAAACTGTCGGTCATGCGGCGATCCGGGGGGCTGTGCAGGAGATTATTCTAGGCCTGCCGAGCGACGGCGACCACTGATGCGTACCCAGCCGTCGCGTACGACGATCGGATCCAGCGCGAAGTCCGCGGCGTAGGCGGCGGCGACTTCTTCGCCTTGCTCGGCAAGGATACCCGAGAGCGCCAGCAGGCCACCGGGGCGAACCAGCCCGGACAGTTGCGGCGCCAGCGAAACCAGCGGTCCGGCGAGGATGTTGGCGACCAGCACGTCGGCCTGCATGGCCGGCATCTGCTCGGGCAGGTACAGCGCGAACAGGTGGTCTTCGATGCCATTGCGCCCGGCATTGTCGCGCGAGGCTTCCAGGGCCTGCACGTCGATGTCGGTACCGACCGCTTCCCGCGCGCCGAGCAGCAGCGCAGCGATGGCGAGGATCCCCGAGCCGCAGCCGAAGTCGAGCACCTGGGTGCCTTCGAGCTGTTGGCCGTCGAGCCATTCCAGGCACAGGGCGGTGGTCGGGTGGGTGCCGGTGCCAAACGCCAGGCCCGGGTCGAGCAGCAGGTTGACCGCGTCTTTCTCGGGCGCCTCATGCCAGCTCGGCACGATCCACAGGCGACGGCCGAAGCGCATCGGCTGGAAGTTGTCCATCCAGCTGCGCTCCCAGTCCTGGTCTTCGATGACCTCGGCCTGGTGCTCGGGCAGTTCGGCGTTGGTCAGCAGTTGCAGGTGGGCGAACACCTGGTCGGGCTGGGTATCGGCTTCGAACAGCGCCAGCAGGTGGGTGTGCGACCACAGCGGGGTGGTGTTGAGGTCCGGCTCGAAGATCGGCTGGTCTTCGGCGTCCATGAAGGTCACCGAGACAGCGCCCACTTCCAGCAGGGCGTCTTCGTAGGTTTCGGCTTGTTCTGGGCTGATGGCCAGGCGTACTTGCAGCCAGGGCATGGCGGGTACCTTTGATGAATCGGGTTGAGGGCAGCGCTGGGCTGCGCGAAGGGGGGGAGTTTACTGCAGTGCGGGGTTTTCTGCATGCGCCAACGTCGCGGTGGGCAGGCAGGTGAGCGGGCAATAAAAAACCCCGGCACAGGGCCGGGGTTGTTCACAACCGCATCAACTCACGCTCAATCCTGGTTAGCCAGTTTGTGCTCGAGGTAATGGATGTTGACGCCACCTTTGCAGAAACCTTCATCACGCACCAGGTCGCGGTGCAGCGGGATGTTGGTCTTGATGCCGTCGACGACGATCTCGTCCAGGGCATTGCGCATGCGCGCCATGGCTTCGTCGCGGTCCTTGCCGTAGGTGATCAGCTTGCCGATCAGCGAGTCATAGTTCGGTGGCACCGAATAGCCGCTGTACAGGTGCGAATCGACCCGCACGCCATTGCCGCCCGGGGCATGGAAGTGCTTGACGGTACCCGGGCTCGGAATGAACTTGCGCGGGTCTTCGGCGTTGATCCGGCACTCCAGCGAGTGACCACGAATCACCACGTCATCCTGGGTGAACGACAGCGGGTTGCCCGCGGCGATGCTGAGCATCTCCTTGAGGATGTCGATACCAGTGACCATCTCCGAAACCGGGTGCTCGACCTGAACACGGGTGTTCATTTCGATGAAGTAGAACCGGCCGTTCTCGTAGAGGAACTCGAACGTACCCGCACCCCGGTAGCCGATGTCGATGCACGCCTTGACGCAGCGGGCGAAGACTTCCTGGCGGGCTTGCTCGTCGATGCCTGGGGCCGGCGCTTCTTCCAGAACCTTCTGGTGACGACGCTGCAGCGAGCAGTCGCGGTCGCCCAGGTGGATGGCGTGACCCTGGCCGTCGGACAGGACCTGAACTTCCACGTGACGTGGGTTGGTCAGGAACTTCTCGAGGTAGACCATCGGGTTGCCGAACGCAGCACCGGCTTCGGTGCGGGTCAGCTTGGCCGATTCGATCAGGTCTTCTTCCTTGTGCACCACGCGCATGCCGCGACCACCACCGCCACCGGCGGCCTTGATGATCACCGGGTAGCCGACTTCACGGCCGATGCGCAGGGCTTCTTCTTCGTCTTCCGGCAGCGGGCCGTCGGAGCCCGGTACGGTCGGCACGCCGGCTTTGATCATCGCCGCCTTGGCCGACACCTTGTCGCCCATCAGGCGAATGGTGGCGGCGTTCGGGCCGATGAAGGCAAAACCGGATTTCTCGACCTGCTCGGCGAAATCGGCGTTTTCCGCCAGGAAGCCGTAGCCCGGGTGAATGGCGGTAGCGCCAGTCACTTCGGCCGCGGCAATGATCGCCGGGATGTGCAGGTAGGACTCTTTCGACGAAGCAGGACCGATGCAGACCGACTCGTCTGCCAGGCCCAGGTGCATCAGCTCGCGGTCAGCCGTGGAGTGCACGGCGACGGTCTTGATGCCTAGCTCTTTGCAGGCACGCAGGATCCGCAGGGCAATTTCCCCACGGTTGGCGATCAGGACTTTTTCCAGCTTCGCAGACATCGTTGGCTCTCCGAGGGTCAAACGACGGTGAACAGCGGCTGGTCAAACTCAACCGGCTGACCGTCTTCTACCAGGATGGCGTCGATGACACCGCTGATTTCGGCTTCGATGTGGTTCATCATCTTCATCGCTTCGACGATGCACAGGGTGTCGCCCTTCTTGATCGTCTGACCGACTTCAGCGTAGTTCGGCGAGGTCGGCGACGGCTTGCGGTAGAAGGTGCCGACCATTGGCGAGCGGACCACAGTACCCTTGAGTACTGGAGCGGCTTCGGCGGCAGGTGCAGCAGCGGCAACCGGCGCGGCAGCGACAGGGGCTGCGGCCATCGGTTGTGGCGCGAAGTATTGCTGGGCTGCTGGGGTCTTGCTGTGACGGCTGATGCGAACGGACTCTTCGCCTTCCTTGATCTCCAGTTCGTCGATGCCGGACTCTTCCAGCAGTTCGATCAGCTTTTTGACTTTACGGATATCCATTAATCAGCAACTCCCAAGATTCGGTCGGGGACGTAATTTGAAAACGTGTCGAAAACGTTTCTCTATGACCTCGGCCCGAAGGGGCCAAGGCCTTGTTTCATCAGGGCTGTGCGTTGCCAGCCAGGTGTTCCAGCGCAGACTCCAGGGCCAACCGGTAGCCGGTGGCGCCCAGGCCGCAGATCACCCCTACGGCGACATCGGAAAAGTAGGAGTGGTGCCGGAACGGTTCACGCTTGTGCACGTTTGACAGGTGCACTTCGATGAATGGGATGCTCACCGCCAGCAATGCGTCACGTAATGCGACGCTGGTGTGGGTGAAAGCAGCCGGATTGATCAGGATGAAGTCGACGCCTTCGTTGCGCGCGGCGTGGATACGGTCGATCAGTTCGTATTCGGCATTGCTCTGCAGGTACTGCAGATGGTGGCCTGCGGCGCGGGCACGCTGCTCCAGGTCCTGGTTGATCTGGGCGAGGGTGGCGGCACCATAGTGGCCTGGCTCGCGGGTGCCGAGCAGGTTCAGGTTGGGGCCGTGCAGCACCAGTAGGGTAGCCATCTGCGGTTTCCTTGGTCTTGTAGGGCAATTCGACATGCGCGGCGACTATGCCGCAAAGCGACCACGAGTGTCCAGTTCCCTGCAATAGCCAGCACGATGTCCGAGATTCGCGCAAAGTATGTGACCGGATTATTAACTCTGGTCACCTATGCAGAGAAATAACCCCGCCAGCGGGAAGTTATAGACCGAGTTTGCCGCGCACGCGCGTCATGACCGCTGCAAAATCGCCGGCGTTTATTTCACCAACCACCCGATCGTCGCGCAGTTCGCCACCGTTCGCCGCAAAGAAAAGCAGCGCCGGCGGGCCGAACAGCTGGTAGCGGTCGAGCAGGCCGCGTTGCTCGGCGTTGCTCTCGGTGATGTCGAAGCGCAGCAGTTTGAACGCGCCCAACTGTGCCTGTACGGCGGGCGCAGACAACACGTCGTGCTCGATCACCTTGCAACTGATGCACCAGTCGGCGTACCAGTCGAGCAGCACCGGCTGGCCGCCGGCCTTGGCCTCGGCCAGGGCCGCGTCGAGTGCCGCAGGGGTGGTGAGGGTCTGCCAGGCATCGGCCTTGGCTGCAGCGGGGTTGCTGCTGGTCTGGGCGGGCGCTGGCAGCGGGCGCAGCGGGTCGCCCTGGCCACTCAAGGCGCCATACCAGCAGGCCAGCGCGTACACCAGCAGCGCCAGGCCGAGCAGCTGCGCCAGGCGCTCACGCGGCGTCTTCACCACCAGCTCCAGCGCGCCGAGGAACAACGCCACGCCGGCGGCCAGCAGGCCGATCAACAGCAGGGTCACAGGCCCTGGCAGGACCCGGCTGAGCAGGCCGATCGCCAGGCCCAGCAGGAGCACGCCGATGGCGTTCTTGACGGTGTTCATCCAGGCACCGCTTTTCGGCAGCCAGGCCGCGCCACCGGTGGCGATCAGCAGCAGCGGGGCGCCCATGCCCAGGCCCAGGGCAAACAGCTTGAGGGCGCCGCCCAGGGCGTCGCCACTGGCGCTGATATACAGCAAGGCGCCTGCCAGCGGCGCCGATACGCACGGCGAGACCAGCAGGCTGGAGAGCACACCGAGCACCGCCGCGCCCACCAGCGAGCCGCCCTTGGTGCGATTGGCGACGCCGGCCAGGCGGTCGCTCAAGGCCTGCGGCAGCTTCAACTCGAACAGGCCGAACATGGCCAGCGCGAACAGCACGAAGAACAACGCGAACGGCACCAGCACCCAGGCCGATTGCAGCCGTGCCTGCAGGTTCAGGCCGGCGCCGAACACGCCCATCAAGGCGCCGAGCAGGGCGAAGCAGGCGGCCATCGGCAACACGTAGGCCAGCGACAGGCTCAAGCCGCGCCAGCCGCCGACCTGGCCGCGCAGGACCACCCCGGAAAGGATCGGCAGCATCGGCAGCACGCACGGTGTGAAGGTCAGGCCAACGCCGGCGAGGAAGAACAGCAGCAGCGACTTCCAGTTCCAGCCCGGTTGGCCATCGATGGCGCCGCTGGCGGGCACTGCGCCGGCGTCGCCATCGATAGCCAGGCGGGCGGTTTCTGGCGGATAGCACAGGCCTTTGTCGGCGCAGCCCTGGTAACCGACCAGCAGGGTGAAGGCGCGGGTGTCGCCGGCTGGGCGCGGGATGTCGATGTCGAGGACACCGTGGTACACCTCGACATCACCGAAGAACTCGTCGTGCTTGGCTTCGCCGGGTGGGATCCGTGCGCTGCCCAGGGCAATGTCGGCCGGCTCGCTGCGGAACTGGAAGCGGTGGCGGTACAGGTAGTAGCCGTCGGTGGCGACGAAGCGCACTTTGATGCTGTGCGCGTCGGCACTGACCAGGCTGAGCTTGAAGGCCTCGTGCACCGGCAGGAAGTCGGCGCTGTTGCTCAGCGAGGACGCGCCGAGGGTGGCGCTGGGGCGGTTGTCGAGCAGGCCGCTGGCGAAAGCCGGGCTGGCCAGCAGCAGAAACAGCAGGAAAAACAGGCGGCGCATGGCGGACTCGCGAGGTAGAACGTGCGGGCATGATAACGGAGTTGGATTGCATTGGGGCCGCGAAGGGTTACCAAGCCGCCCCGGTTAGCGCCGACTCAAAGCCTGAACGCACCCACGGCGGTGTTCAGCTCGCCGCCCAGCTTGAGCAACTGCTCGCCCTGTTCGCGCCCCTCGCCGATGCGCTGCAGGTTGTCTTCACCCAACTGGTGAATCCGCTCACTGTGATCGCGGATCTCACTCACCGCCCCGGTCTGCTGCGCCGTTACATCGGCGATGCGTACCGCCGTCAGGGCAATGGTCTGGATCGCACTGACGATCTCATCCAGCGCGCCGTCGGCTGCCTGTGCCTGGCTGGCGGTGGCTTCGGCGTGCTCCAGCTGCGTGCGCATGCCTTGCACCGAGTCGCGGGCGGCCAGTTGCAGGCGGTCGATCAAGGCCTGGATCTCGCCGGTGGCACCGGTCGTGCGCTGCGCCAGCGAGCGCACTTCATCAGCCACCACGGCAAAACCACGGCCCATTTCGCCGGCCCGGGCCGCTTCGATGGCGGCGTTCAGGGCCAGCAAATTGGTCTGCTCGGCAATCGAGCGAATCACCGTCAGCACACCGCCAATGGTCGCCGACTCCTCGGCCAGCTGTTCGATCATCTGCGCGTTGCCCTGTACTTCGTCGACCAGCGCGCGCAGCCCGGAAAGGCTTTGGCCGATCACCGCCTGGCCGTGTTCGACCGCGCGACCGGCGTCGTGGCTGGCGTCCGCCGCCGAGCTGGCATCGCCAGCGACCTGCTGGATGGTCGCCTCCAGCTCGCCGAGGGCGTCGCGGATCTGCGCGGTGTCGCCGGCCTGGCGTTCGGCGCCATCGTGCAAGGCGCTGCTCATGCCGGCCAGGGCGTGGCTGCTCCCGGCTACCTGCTCGGCATTGGCCCGCAGGGTGCCGACCAGTTGCACCAGGTACTGGCGCAGGCGGTTGAGCGACGCTTCGATGTCGTGCAGCTCGCGGTTGGTCTTGCCCAGCGTGATCGACTCGGCGAAGTCGCCCTCGGCCCAGCGCGACAAGGCTGGCGCCAGGCTGGTGAGGGTGCGCGTCAGGCGGCGCTGGAGGGTGTCGATGAGCAGCGCGATCAGCAGGATCAGGCCGATCATCAGGCCCTGGATGATGCGCACCTCGGCGGCAATCTTGCCATGCTGCGCGCGGACTTCCGGCTCCAGCGCAGCGATCGCCTGTTGCACGGCGTCGAGCCGTTCGCCAGTGCTGGTGGCCAGGGCGGTGCGGCGCTGGATCTGCTCGCGGGTGCGCTGCAGCTCGGCAGGGTAGCGCGCGAGCAGGCTCTGCAGTTCGCGCTTGAGGCCGACGGCGACGTCTTCCTGTTGCGCGCTGGCCTCGCTTTGCAGGCCCATCAGTGCGGCGAAGTCATCGGCGTTGGAGTCGTTGGCGCGGGTGATCCCGAGCAGCGGCAGGGTGTCGACGAGGTCGGCCTGGGCGCGGATCAGTTGCAGTTCGCGCTCGACCTCGTCGGCCAGCTCCGCCCGGCCACTGCTGACCAGTTTGTCGCGGGCCAGCGACAGCCGGCCGAGGTGCACCGAGGCGTCCAGCAGTGGCGCCAGGTAGCGCGGGGCGTCGCTGTTGCCACTGTCGCGGGCGTACCCGGCCAGTTGCTCGAGGTTGGCCCCCAGTTCACGTTCGGCCTGCAGCAGCAGTGCTTGCGGGTCGCCGGCCAGCTTGCCGGCGGCGAGCAGCTCATTGGCGCTGAAGGCCTGCAGGTCGTCCAGGCTCGGCCGCAGCTGGTCGGCCAACGGCGCTGGCCACTCGGCCAGGGCCGCTTGCAGCTGGGTGCTGGCTTCCATGGCTGCGGCGTGGCGCAGGGCGTCACCGCTGGCCAGGTAGGCCTGGGTGTTGCGTGCGGCGCTGTTCTGGAACTGCTGGGACAGGCCCAGGTAGCGCTCCATCAGTTGATAGGGGCGCTCAAGGGCACGCTGCGACCACCACAAGGTGGCGCCCAGGGCGAGGCACACGGTTACCAGCAACAGGGTGTTGAAATTGGTCAGCCACTTCAGGCGCATGGCGCGAACTTCCGGCGGGAGTGGGGAGATAGGTGCCTGAAGTTATTGCGGTTTTGTGACGTGGTGATGACGACGGCGGCTTGGCGTCAGAAAAAACATGGCGTTTTGCCGGTATGGCGGCGGCGCTACGGCTCGACCCGCACCACGCAATTGCGCCCGGCGTGTTTGGCCCGGTACAGCGCCTCGTCAGCCGCACTGGCCATGGTCAGCGCGTCATGGGCTTCATCGAGCTGCACCACGCCGCCGCTGAACGTGCAATGCAGGTCGTGCGGCTGCGCCGGGTAGAGAATCTCCGAGAAGCGCCGACGGATCTCGTCGAGCACCTTGTGCGCCGCGGCCAGCGGGGTGTTGGGCATGACGATGGCGAACTCTTCGCCGCCGTAGCGGCCGATGTAGTCGCTCTTGCGCAAGCGCTGCTTGAGAAACAGCGCCAGGCTCTTGATCACCCGGTCGCCCATGGGGTGACCGTGGCGGTCGTTGATCTTCTTGAAGTGATCGATGTCGAGCATGGCGAAGCTCAACGGCTGCCCCTCGCGGCGCGCACGGAAGCTGCAATCTTCGAGCAACTGGAGGATGTGGGTGTGGTTGTACAGGCCGGTCAGGCTGTCGCGCACCATGCGTGCCTTGAGGTGGCGGGCACGGGCGGCGCGGTTGCGCACGGTGGTCACCAGGTGACGCGAGCGGATGGGCTTGGTCAGGAAGTCGTCACCGCCCTCGCTCATGGCATCGAGCTGCTTGTCCAGGTCGTCCTCTGCCGACAGGTAGATGATCGGCACGCTGACATAGCGGTCGTTGTGGCGGATCACCTTGGCCAGTTCCGGGCCGGTGCAGTCGGGCATGTACAGGTCGAGGATCACCAGGTCGGGCTGGAAGTCGGCCAGCTCGGCCATGGTGCGGATCGGCTCGGTGAGGGTGCGGGTGATCATCCCGGCATTGTTCAGCAGGCGTTCGGTGTGCATGGCCTGGGCGCGTGAGTCGTCGATGACCAGCACCCGGAACGGGTCGTACTGGGTAGCGCTGGTGTGCAGTTCGACCTTCTCCAGCAGGCTGGAGGCTTCCAGGGTGCCGGTCAGGAACTCCTGACCGCCGGCGCGCACGGCGGCCAGGCGGGTCGGCGTGTCGGTTTCGTGCAGGCTGAAGAACAGCAGCGGGATGTGTTGCTGCAGGCCTTGCTGGGCCTGCGCCGCCAACTGCAGGCCGCAGCCGGGGCCACTGAAGTCGACGTCCATGACGATCGCCGACGGCAGCCGCTCGCTCATCGACGCGCAGAACGCCTCGGCGCTGAACAACGCCTGCACCCCCAGGCCAAAGAACTCCAGTTGCTGGGCCAGGCGCTCGGCGCGTTCGTGGTCCTGCAGCACGATATACACCGGCTTGCGCACGGGCGGCAGCGGCACGTCGTCGAGCTGGTCGCCCTTGCGCAGGCCGGTCCGCGACAACCGCTGCATGAGCCGGTTGAGTTCGCCGATCAGGTCGGAGTTGAGCCGGGCGCTGTTGGCTTCGATGGCGCGCAGGGTCTGGCCGATCGCCAGCGACAAGTCGCCGTGCTCGGGCTGTTCGAAGCGCTCGGCATAGCGCAGCAGGCGCAGGTTGGCCTCGCTCAGTTCGCCGAGGTCGCTGGCTGACCACTCGCCGCGTTGCAGGCGCTGCCAGATCTCGAGAATCTGCCGGGCCTGATGGATGACCCGCTGGGCGAAGTGCTGCTTGAGGCGCTGGTGGCTCGGCTCGGCTGGCTGGGTCATGTCCTGACTACATTGGTGAGGGAGGGTGCAGGTGCGATGATGGCTCTATGCTAGCACCACTTCTGGGGCAAACGTGTGCCTCATGTCAACAATGCGATCGAGGACGCCTATTCAGTTGCTGACCGCCTGGTCGCTTATGCGTAAGGCGGTGTCTGCTTTATAGTGCAGGGACATGGGCTGGCCGTGGCACCCTGGCCGAGACCTGAGGTCCAAAGCCCTGAACCGTCGTGACTGATTAAGGACAATGCCATGCTGGACTGGAAAAACCGCGAGGCCAAAGCCGAGCCCCGCGAGCGGGTCGACACCCGTGGCGCCGCTACCCGTAGCTACCTAGGCGGCCTCTGGAGCCGCGCCCTGGGGACCCTGATCGGGCTGTACCTGCTGGTCTGTATCGGCCTCGGCTGGTACTGGAGCCAGGAGCCCGAGCTGTTCCCGGTGCAGCAGAGCGCCCAAGCCGCTTCCGAGCGCACGGGGCACAAGATGGTGATCGGCTACACCACCATTGAAACGCTGAAGACCGTCGCCGGCACGCTGCTCGACAAGCCGGGTGGGTATATTTCCAACGACCGCTTCCCGCCGGGCCTGTGGATGGACAACATGCCGAGCTGGGAATACGGCGTGCTGGTGCAGGTGCGTGACCTGTCGCGGGCCCTGCGCAAGGACTTCGCCCGTTCGCAGTCGCAGTCGACCGAAGATGCCGACCTGGCCAAGGCCGAGCCGCGCTTCAACTTCGACAACAAGAGCTGGATCCTGCCGTCGAGCGAGTCCGAGTTCGAAGAGGGCATCAAGTCGCTGAACCGCTACCAGGCGCGCCTGGCCGCTGGTGACCAGGGCGCGATCTTCTACACCCGTGCCGACAACCTCAACAACTGGCTGGGCGATGTCGCCACGCGCCTGGGGTCGTTGTCCCAGCGCCTGTCGGCGAGTGTCGGCCGGGTCAAGCTGAACAGCACGCTGAAGACCGAGACCGTGGTGGCCGGCCAGGCGCCGCAGCTCGACGAAGAGCTGGTGGAAACGCCGTGGATGCAGATCGACAACGTCTTCTACGAAGCGCGTGGTCAGGCCTGGGCGCTGTCGCACCTGCTGCGTGCGATCGAAGTGGACTTCGCCGACGTGCTGGCCAAGAAGAACGCTACGGTCAGCGTGCGGCAGATCATCCGTGAGCTGGAAGCCTCGCAGGAAGCGCTGTGGAGCCCGATGGTGCTGAACGGCAGTGGCTTTGGCATGTGGGCCAACCACTCGCTGGTGATGGCCAACTATATCTCCCGGGCCAACGCCGCGGTGATCGACCTGCGTCAGCTGCTGTCGCAGGGCTGAAGATGACCATCAGCCCCGCCGAGGCCGCGCACCGCGCGGCCTCCGACCTTGAACTGATTGCCTGGGCCGATGAGGCCGATGAACTGCTCGGGGCCCTGCCCCGTGCGCAGTTGCGCGAGGCTGGGCTGATTGGCCGCGGCACCTTCATCCTGCTGTTCAACGGTGCCGGCGAGTTGTGCATCAACCGGCGCTCGTTGAGCAAGGCGGTGTACCCGGGGTATTGGGACGTGGCGGCCGGCGGCATGGTCGCGGCCGACGAAAGCTACGCCGAGTCGGCGGCGCGTGAGCTTGAAGAAGAACTCGGGGTCAGTGGCGTCGCGCTGCGCTTCCACGAGAAGTTCTTCTTCGACCAGCCCGGCAACCGGCTCTGGTGCGCGGTGTTCTCGGCCGTCTGGGATGGCCCGCTGCGGCTGCAGCCGGAGGAGGTCATCGAGGCGCGCTTTGTCAGCCTGGGACAGGTTGAAACCGAGTGCCGCACCCTGGCGTACTGCCCGGATTCGCTGGCTGCGTTGCAACGCTACCAGGCGACTCAGGCCCGCTAGCCGCAAAGGGTCGCAAAAGACGCGTAAAATGGCGCATTCCGGTACTTAGCAATCGGCGCATTTATCGTTACACTGCGCGCCCTTTTCGGGCTGTCGCAGGATCTGCGCCAGTAGCGCCGCCCCTGCCAGAGTGGGGCTTCGCGGTCGGCCCCAGCCAAGGGCGTCGACCAGTTTTTGTCCTCAGCAAGAGGAACAAAAGTGGCCAAGAAAGCTTCTTCCTTCTCCGCCTTGGGCGGTCTCGTGTATTCCACCGATGCAGGTCGCCATTGCCCCGAGTGCGGCAAACCGGCTGACGCCTGCATCTGCAAGCAGCAGGTCATCCCCGAAGGTGATGGTATTGCCCGTGTGCGCCGCGAAAGCAAAGGCCGCGGCGGCAAGACCGTGACCACTGTCAGTGGCGTGCCATTGGCGCTCGAGCCGCTCAAGGAGCTGGCCGCCACGCTCAAGCGCCGTTGCGGTACCGGCGGCGCCTTGAAAGACGGCGTCATCGAGATTCAGGGCGATCACGTCGAGCTGCTGCTCGCCGAGCTGACCAAGCAGGGCTTCAAGGCAAAAAAATCCGGCGGTTGATGCCGCTCGGGGATTTTTTGCCCAGGGCTTTCTAAACTCGTCTGCGTGGCCAGGGTCTACCCGTGGGCATGGACGAACCGTCATCTTCCGTTTCTACACTGCCAGCGGCCCTTGCCGGGGCAGTGTCTTCGACTTCTACAGGGGACTTGAATGTCCGTACGACGCACACGCAAAGACGATGGTAGCCAGTGGACCGTGGCCGACAGCCGCAGTGTTTATGGCATCCGCCATTGGGGCGCTGGTTATTTCGCCATCAATGAAGCCGGGCGCGTCGAAGTGCGCCCCAACGGCCCGCAAAGTGCCCCGATCGACCTCTTCGAGCAGGTCGACGAGCTGCGCCAGAGCGGCCTGTCGCTGCCCCTGCTGGTGCGCTTCCCGGACATCCTGCAGGACCGCGTGCGCCAGCTGACCGGTGCCTTCGACGCCAACATCGCGCGTCTCGAGTACCAGAGCGAGTACACCGCGCTGTACCCGATCAAGGTCAACCAGCAGGAAGCGGTGGTGGAGAACATCATCGCCACCCAGAACGTTTCGATCGGCCTCGAAGCCGGCTCCAAGCCCGAGCTGCTGGCGGTACTGGCGCTGGCGCCGAAGGGCGGCACCATCGTCTGCAACGGCTACAAGGACCGTGAGTTCATTCGCCTGGCGCTGATGGGCCAGAAGCTTGGCCACAACGTGTTCATCGTCATCGAGAAGGAATCCGAGGTCGCCCTGGTGATCGAAGAGGCCGCCGACCTCAAGGTCAAGCCCCAGGTTGGCCTGCGCGTGCGCCTGTCGTCGCTGGCCTCGAGCAAGTGGGCCGACACCGGTGGCGAGAAGTCCAAGTTCGGCTTGTCTGCTGCGCAGTTGATCTCGGTGGTCGAGCGCTTCCGCGCGGCCGGCCTGGACCAGGGCATCCGCCTGCTGCACTTCCACATGGGCTCGCAGATCGCCAACCTGGCCGACTACCAGCACGGCTTCAAGGAAGCCATCCGTTACTACGGCGAGCTGCGCGCGCTGGGCCTGCCGGTCGATCACATCGACGTCGGCGGTGGCCTGGGGGTCGACTACGACGGCACCCACTCGCGCAACGCCAGCTCGATCAACTACGACATCGACGATTACGCTGCGGTCGTGGTCGGCATGCTCAAGGAGTTCTGTGACGCCCAGGGCCTGCCGCACCCGCACATCTTCTCGGAGAGCGGCCGCGCCTTGACCGCGCACCACGCGATGCTGGTGGTGCAGGTGACCGACGTCGAGAAGCACAACGACGAAGTGCCGCTGATCGAGAACAAGGAAAGCCTGCCCGAGACCGTGCAGTGGCTGGTCGACCTGCTCGGCCCGACCGATATCGAGATGGTCACCGAGACCTACTGGCGCGCCACCCACTACATGGGCGACGTGGCCGCGCAGTACGCCGACGGCAAGCTCACCCTGGCTGAAAAGGCCCTCGCCGAGCAGTGCTACTTTGCCGTCTGCCGACGCCTGCACAACTCGCTCAAGGCCCGCCAGCGCTCGCACCGCCAGGTCCTCGACGAGCTCAACGACAAGCTGGCCGACAAGTACATCTGCAACTTCTCGGTGTTCCAGAGCCTGCCGGACACCTGGGCCATTGGCCAGGTGCTGCCGATCCTGCCGCTGCACCGCCTCGACGAAGAGCCGCTGCGCCGTGCGGTGCTGCAGGACCTGACCTGCGACTCCGACGGCAAGATCAACCAGTACGTCGACGAGCAGAGCATCGAGACCAGCCTGCCGGTGCATGGCATCAACGAGGGGGAGGACTACCTGCTGGGGATCTTCCTGGTGGGTGCGTATCAAGAGATCCTGGGCGACATGCACAACCTGTTCGGTGACACCGACTCGGTGAACATCTACCAGAACGCCGACGGCAGCGTGTACCACGCCGGGATCGAGACCCACGACACCATCGAAGACATGCTGCGTTATGTGCACCTGTCGCCGGAGGAGTTGATGACCCACTACCGTGACAAGGTCGCCAGCGCCAAGATCAGCGCCCGCGAGCGCACCCAGTACCTGGACGCGCTGCGCCTGGGGCTGACCCGGTCTTCGTACTTGTCGTCGTAAGTGCTCTCTTGAAACCCTGGGGACGCCAAGCGGCCCCAGGTTTCATCGCCGCATCCACTCGTCTTTCTGCTGCATCCGCCAGCCCACCCATCCCAGCGTCACCGCGCGCAATCCCATGAATCCGAGAAACGCCAGCCACAGCCCATGGTTGCCGAGCCCGCTCGCCATCCAGGCGACCGGCAACGCCAGGACCACGCTGAGCAACATCGCATTGCGCATCTCTCGTGCCCGTGTCGCACCGATGAACAGCCCGTCGAGCAGGTAGCTCCAGACCGCAATCAGCGGCAACACCGCCAGGTACGGCAGGTACGGATAGGCCGCCTCGCGCACACTGGGGATATCGGTCTGCAGGTCGATGAACAGGTGCCCGCCCAGCAGGAACACCCCCGCAAAACCGACACTGGTCAGCAACGACCAGCCTCCCGCCACCACCAGCGAACGGCGCAGGGTGTCGCGGTCGCGCGCGCCGATGGCGTGGCCGCACAAGGCCTCGACCGCATGCGCCAGGCCATCCAGCGCATAGGCGGTGAGCAGCAGGCCGTTGAGCAGCAAGGCATTGGCCGCCACGGTGGCTTCGCCGAGCCGCGCGCCCTGCACGGTCAGCAGCAGGAACACCAACTGCAAGGCGAGGCTGCGCAGGAAGATATCGCGGTTGACCGACAGCAGCGGTCGCCAGGCCTGCCAGCGGTGCAAGGCGGCCCAGGCGATCTGCCCGGGATGGGCGCGCAACGCCGGGCGGGTCAGGGCCAGGCCGAGCAGCGCGGCACTCCACTCGGCAATCACCGACGCCCGCGCCGAGCCGATCACGCCCCAGTCCAGGCCCAGTACGAACCACAGGTTGAGCACGATGTTGAGCAGGTTGGTGGTCAGCAGGATGGCCAGCGGCGCGCGGGCGTTCTGGGTGCCCAGGAACCAGCCGACCAGCGCGTAGCTGGCCAGCGCCGCCGGCAAGCCCAGCAGGCGCGTGTGGAAGAAGGCTTCAGTGGACTGCTGCAGCTCGGCACTGGGCGCCATCGCCTGCAAGGCCAGCTGGCTGAAGGGCAGGGCGAGCAGGCCGATCAGTACCGCGAAGGCCACGGCCAGCAACAGCCCTTGCACCAGCACCTGACGCAGTGCTGCGCCGTCGGCACGGCCGGCGGCCTGGGCGGCAAAGCCGGTCGAGCCCATGCGCAGGAAACCCATCAGGCCGACCATAAAGGTGAACAGGGTCGCGCCCACGGCCACCGCGCCCAGTTGGTGGGCGTGCGGCAGATGGCCGATCACCGTGCTGTCGACCAGGGCCACCAGCGGCACGGAGATGTTGGACAGGATCATCGGTGCGGCAAGGCCCCAGACCTTGCGGTGGGTAGGGCGATCGCGCCAGTCGGCGGACAGAGCGGGCATGGTGACTCCATATGGCGCCTGTGTCGGCCTCTTCGCGGGTAAACCCGCTCCCACAGGATGGCGCGCAACCCTGTGGGAGCGGGTTTACCCGCGAAGAGGCCGGCACAGATGACTGCTATTGGGTGGCGCATTCTACCGGCCCGGCAACCCTTCTGCGCGAACACGGTCTCACTTGCCGCGCAGCGCCAGGTAAGCCGCCCGCCGTTGCGCTATAGTCTGTGCCCTCAAGAACACGCTGCCGAAGAGTTCCCTCTCCATGTTCAACAAAGGATTGTTGCTGGCCTGCGCGCTGGCCCTGCTCAGTGCCTGTGATTCCTCTTCCAAGGACACACCGGCACCCGCAGAAAAACCGCCCGCCACCGCGCCCGTCGAAGCCAAGCCGGCCAAACGCGAGGACCCAGCCGTCCTCGCCAAGCGCTACGAAGGCCGCGAGCTGACCGTGCTGGATGTCTCCGAGGCCCAGCTCGACGGTGCCAGCGCCCTGTCGATCAGCTTCTCCGCGCCGCTGGACGCCAACCAGGACTTCGCCAGCAAGGTGCACCTGGTCGACACCGTCAAAGGCAAGGTCGACGGCGCCTGGGAACTCTCCGACAACCAGATGGAACTGCGCCTGCGCCACCTCGAGCCGCAGCGCAAGCTGGTGCTGACCCTCGACAAGGGCCTGCTGGCAGTCAACGGCAACGCGCTGCAAAGCGAGTCGGTCAGCCGCCTGGAAACCCGCGACATGCAACCCACCATCGGCTTCGCCAGCCGCGGTTCGCTGCTGCCCACGCGGCTTGCCGAGGGCCTGCCGGTGATCGCCCTCAACGTCGCCAAGGTCGATGTCGAATTCTTCCGCGTCAAGCCGGAGATGCTCTCGACCTTCCTGGTCAACTGGGGCCGCAACAGCAGCCTGTACTACTACCAGTCCAAGGAAACCCTGGACATGGCCGAACTGGTCTACAGCGGCCGCTTCGACCTCAACCCAGCGCGCAACACCCGCGAGACCGTGCTCCTGCCGATCGCCGGGATCAAGCCGCTGCAGGACCCCGGCGTGTACCTGGCGGTCATGCGCGCCTCCGGCACCTACGACTACTCGCAGCCAGCGACCTTGTTCACCCTCAGTGACATCGGCGTCTCGGCACACCGCTACCGTGATCGCCTGGACGTGTTCGCCCAGGCCCTGGAAGGCGGCAAGGCGCTCAACGGCGTCAACCTCGAGCTGCACGACGACAAGGGCAAGCTGTTGGCCCAGGCCAAGACCGACAGCGATGGCCATGCCCAGTTGCCGATCACCGCCAAGGCCGACACCCTGATCGCCACCCAAGGCGTGCACACCACCTTGCTGCGCCTGAACACCGCGGCGCTGGACCTGGCCGAGTTCGACATCACCGGGCCGCAGGCCAATCCGCTGCAGTTCTTCATCTTCGGCCCGCGCGACCTCTACCGCCCGGGTGAGACGGTGCTGCTCAACGGCCTGCTGCGCGACCAGGACGGCAAGCCGCTGAAAGCCCAGCCGGTGAACGTGGAAGTGCGTCGGCCGGATGAGCAGGTCAGCCGCAAGTTTGTCTGGGAGGCCGACGCCAATGGCCTCTACCAATACCAGCTGCAACTGGCCACTGAAGCGCCAACCGGTCGCTGGCAGCTGCTGCTCGACCTCGGCGGTGGGCGCAAGCAGGTCTACGAATTCCTCGTCGAAGACTTCCTGCCCGAGCGCCTGGCCCTTGAACTGAAGGGCAGCGACACGCCGCTGAGCCCGGATGAAACCGCCACCATCGCCGTCAACGGCCGCTACCTGTACGGCGCGCCGGCGGCCGGCAACCGCCTCAGCGGCCAGGCCTATGTGCGGCCGCTGCGCGAAGCGGTGCCAGCGTTGCCGGGGTACCAGTTCGGCTCGATCACCGAGACCGAACTCAACCAGGACCTGGAGCTGGACGAGGTCACCCTCGACCAGGCCGGCAAGGCCAGCATCGACATCGAGAGCCGCTGGGCCGAAGCCCGCTCGCCGCTGCAGCTGACCGTCCAGGCCAGCCTGCAGGAGTCCGGTGGCCGGCCGATCACCCGCCGCCTCGAGCAACCGATCTGGCCCGCCGAGCGCCTGCCAGGCCTGCGTGGGCTGTTCGATGGCGAGGAAACCGACGGCGATGGCCCGGTTGAATTCGAAGTGCTGGTGGCCGACCGTAACGGCAAGAAGCTCGCCGCCGACAACCTCAAGGTGCGCCTGGTGCGTGAGCGCCGCGACTATTACTGGAACTACTCGCAGAGTGACGGCTGGAGCTACAACTACAACGAGAAGTACCTGACCCAGACCGAGGAGACCGTCAGCGTCAAGGCCGGCTCCACGGCCAAGCTCAACTTCCAGGTCGAGTGGGGCCCGTACCGGGTCGAGGTCGAAGACCCGCAGACCGGGCTGGTTTCCAGCGCGCGCTTCTGGGCCGGCTACCGCGCCCAGGACAACGCCGAAGGCGGTGCCGTGCGCCCGGACCAGGTCAAGCTGGCGCTGGACAAACCGTCGTATGGCGATGGCGCCACCGCCAAGGTCACCGTTACCCCGCCTGCCGCAGGCAGCGGCTACCTGATGGTCGAGTCCAGCGATGGCCCGCTGTGGTGGCAGGAGATCGAGGTGCCTGCCGAGGGCAAGACCTTCGATGTGCAGCTGGACAAGAAATGGGCGCGCCACGACCTGTACATCAGTGCCCTGGTGATTCGCCCGGGTGAACGCAAGGCCAACGCCACGCCCAAACGCGCCGTCGGTGTGCTGCACCTGCCGCTAGACCGTGCCGAGCGCAAGCTCGCGCTGACCCTGCAGGCCGCCGACAAGATGCGCCCCAAGCAACCGCTGACGGTCAAGTTCAAGGCCGTCAACGCCGATGGCAGCGTGCCCAAGCAGGTGCATGTGCTGCTGTCCGCGGTGGACGTGGGCATCCTCAACATCACCGATTTCAAGACGCCTGATCCGTTCGCCAGCCTGTTTGGGCGCAAGGCCTACGGCGCCGACCAGCTGGATATCTACGGCCAGCTGATCGAAGCCGGCCAGGGTCGCTTGGCAAGCCTGGCGTTCGGTGGTGATGCGGCGATGGCCAAAGGCGGCAAGCGCCCCAACACCACCGTCACCATCGTTGCCCAGCAGAGCCTGCCGGTGACCCTCGACGACAAGGGCGAGGGTGAGGCCAGCGTCGACATCCCCGACTTCAACGGTGAGCTGCGCCTGATGGCGCAGGCGTGGAGCGACGAGCACTTCGGCATGGCCGAGGGCAAGACCGTGGTCGCCGCACCGCTGATTGCCGAGCTGTCGGCACCGCGCTTCCTCGCCGGTGGCGACCGCACCAACCTGGCGCTGGACCTGGCCAACCTGTCCGGGCGGGCCCAGCAACTGACCGTCGACGTGAGCACCGAAGGCCAACTGGACCTGGCCGCGGCCAACCAGCAGCGTGTGACCTTGGCCGAAGGCCAGCGCAGCACCCTGCTGATCCCGGTCCAGGCCCAAGGTGGCCTCGGCCAGGGCAAGGTGCATGTGCGGGTCAACGGCCTGCAGCTGCCGGGCGAGGCCGCGACTGCCTTCGAACGTGAATGGACGTTGGGCATCCGCCCGGCCTACCCGGCGATGCTCAAGCACTACCGCGTGGCGCTCAAGGATCAACCCTGGACCTTGCCGGAAAGCGACCTGGCCGAGTTCGAACCCGCTGGCCTCGAAGCCAGCCTGGCCCTGTCGAGCCGCCCGCCACTGAACCTTGCCGAGCAGATTCGTGCCCTTGAAGCCTACCCGTACGGCTGCCTGGAGCAGACCACCAGCGGCCTCTACCCGTCGCTCTACGCCGATGCCGAAAGCCTCAAGCGCCTCGGCATCAAGGGCGAGCCCGCCGAGGTGCGCAAGCGCAAGATCGAGATGGGCATCGAGCACCTGCTGGGCATGCAGCGCTACAACGGCGGCTTTGGCCTGTGGAGCGCCGACAGCGAGGAAGAGTACTGGCTGACCGCCTATGTCACCGACTTCCTCCTGCGCGCCCGCGAGCAGGGCTATGGCGTGCCGGCCGAGGCGCTGAAAAAGGCCAACGAGCGCCTGCTGCGGTACCTGCAGGAGCGAAACCTGATCGAGGTCGATTACAGCCAGAACGCCGAGCACACCCGCTTTGCCGTGCAGGCCTACGCCGCCCTGGTGCTGGCGCGCAGTCAGCAGGCGCCGCTGGGTGCCCTGCGTGCCCTGTTCGAACGGCGCAGCGACGCCCGCTCGGGCCTGCCGCTGGTGCAACTGGCGGTGGCGCTGGACAAGATGGGTGACAAGCCGCGCTCGCAACAGGCGTTGCAGGCTGGCTTGGGCATCAGCCGCAGCAATGGCTGGATGGCCGACTATGGCAGTGCCGTGCGTGACCAGGCGCTGATCCTGGCGCTGCTGCAGGAGAACAACCTGGCCGGCAATCAGGTCGATCAGCGCCTGTTCGCCCTGTCTGACGAGCTGGCGGCCAACCGCTGGCTGTCGACCCAGGAGCGCAATGCGCTGTTCCTCGCCGGTCGCGGCCTGCTGGGCAAGCCGGAAGGCAAATGGCAGGCGCGCCTGGACAGTGCCGGTGAGGTGCGTGAGTTCAATAATGCCGAGTCGGGCATGAAGCTCGAAGGGCCGTTGCTGGCCTCGCCACTGACCGTGCACAACGAAGGCAGCGAGACGCTCTACCAGCAGCTGACGCTCTCGGGGTATCCGCGCCAGGCGCCAGCGCCGAGTGGCAATGGCCTGGAGATTCGCCGTGAGTTCCTCGGCATGAACGGCCAGAACCTGGACCTGCGCAACCTGCGCAGCGGCGATCTGGTACTGGTGCACCTGGCGCTCAAGGCGCAGAGCCAGGTGCCGGATGCGTTGGTGGTCGACCTGCTACCCGCCGGCCTGGAGCTGGAGAACCAGAACCTGGCGCAAAGCGCGGCCAGCCTGGACAACGCCAGCAGCGCGGTGAAGCAATGGCGCGAGTCGATGCAGAACGCCAGCGTGGTGCACCAGGAATACCGCGATGACCGCTACGTGGCGGCGCTCAAGCTCGACAGCTATGGCACCACCCACCTGCTCTACCTGGCCCGCGCGGTGACGCCGGGGACCTACCGGATACCGCCACCGCAGGTGGAGTCGATGTACCGACCGAACCTGCAGGCGGTGGGTGAGAGCCAAGGGGAGATGGTGGTCAAGGCGCGCTAGCCCTGTGGGAGCGGCCTTGTGTCGCGAAAGGGGCGCAACGCGCCCCCAGGGATGCTGGAGCAGAATCAGTCGCTCGAATTTGACGCTACGGGCAGTCGATTCAGTGAATGATCCAGCTCAGCACCCACAACCCCAGCACCAGCCAGATGATCCCGAGGATGATCGAGGCGCGCATGAAGGCGCGGATCGCCGAGTACAGCAACATCAGGCCGACGATCAACGCCAGGATGCTGACCAGCGAAGTGTCCATCCCCAGGGTGCGCGCCAGGCCATCAATGAAGTTGCCGCCGGCATTGGCCAGCAGGTTGAACAACCCGCTCAAGGCGTCGACGATGATGCGGATCAACGACCCCAGTGCCTGGCCCAGCCAATCGAAAAAACCTTCTACATGCATAGTCGCTTCCTGATGATCAATCCTAGGCTTTGGCCATCACCTGGCCAGGTCGGTTCCCCATGCCAAGCTTAATACGCCCACGCAGCCGTGCGGGGCGCGTGTTGCGCGCAATCGTCGCGGGCAGTCTGCTGGCGATCGCCCTGCTGTGGCTGGCCGATCGCCTGTGGCCGCTGCCGATGCCGGCCGACGACCTGGCGCGGGTGGTGCTGGCCGAGGACGGCACACCGCTGTGGCGCTTCGCCGATGCCGATGGCGTGTGGCGCTATCCGGTCAGCCCCGATGAAGTTTCACCGCTGTATCTCGAGGCGTTGCTGACCTACGAAGACCGTTGGTTCTACACCCATCCAGGGGTCAACCCGCTGGCGCTGGCGCGGGCCGCCTGGCTGAACCTGCGCGGTGGCCGCGTGGTGTCGGGTGGCAGCACCTTGTCGATGCAGGTGGCGCGCCTGCTCGAGCCGCACGACCGCACCCTGGCCGGCAAGTCGCGCCAGTTGTGGCGCACGCTGCAGCTGGAATGGCACCTGTCCAAGCGCGAGATCCTCCAGCTCTACCTCAACCGCGCGCCGTTCGGCGGCACCCTGCAGGGCGTCGCTGCGGCCAGCTGGGCGTACCTTGGCAAGTCGCCCAGACACCTCACACCGGGCGAGGCTGCGTTGCTCGCGGTGCTGCCGCAAGCCCCCAGCCGGCTGCGCCCGGACCGCCATCCCCAGCGTGCCCAGCGGGCCCGCGACAAAGTCCTGCAACGCCTCGCCGATTACCAGGTATGGCCGGAGCAGCGGGTGCGCGAGGCGCGTGAGGAAGCCTTGCTGCTGGCCCCGCGCCAGGAGCCGGCGCTGGCGCCTTTGCTGGCCCGGCGGCTGAACACCGCGAACAGCCCGCCG
Organism: Pseudomonas reidholzensis; assembly: GCF_900536025.1. Taxonomy (GTDB): domain Bacteria; phylum Pseudomonadota; class Gammaproteobacteria; order Pseudomonadales; family Pseudomonadaceae; genus Aquipseudomonas; species Aquipseudomonas reidholzensis. The sequence goes on along the minus strand of NZ_UNOZ01000037.1, from coordinate 57,596 downwards.
CTGATCCGCACCACGCTGGATGCCGCGTTGCAGCGGCGCCTCGAGGACCTGCTGCTGGGCTGGCGTGCGCGCCTGCCCGAGCGCACCTCGGCGGCGATCCTGGTGGTCGATGCGCAGACCATGGCCGTGCGCGCCTACCTCGGCTCGATCGAGCTGGGCGACGCGCGCCGCTTCGGGCATGTCGACATGGTCCACGCGCTGCGCTCGCCCGGCTCTACCCTGAAGCCGTTCCTGTATGCGATGGCCCTGGACGATGGCCTGATCCACTCCGAGTCGCTGCTGCAGGATGTGCCGCGACGCTATGGCGACTACCGCCCGGGCAACTTCTCCATGGGCTTCAGCGGCCCGGTCTCGGCCAGCGCCGCACTGGCCTTGTCGCTCAACCTGCCGGCGGTGCAGTTGCTCGAAGCCTACGGCCCCAAGCGCTTCGCCGCGCAGATGCGCATGGGCGGCATGCCGCTGGTGCTGCCGCCGCTGGCCGAACCCAACCTGTCGCTGATCCTCGGTGGCGCAGGCAGTCGTCTGGAGGATCTGGTCGGTGGTTATGCGGCCCTGGCGCGCAGTGGCCACAGTGCGCGTATCCGCCTGCAACCGCAGGACCCACTGGTCGAGCGACGGCTGTTGTCGCCCGGCTCGGCCTGGATCATCCGGCGGATTCTCAGCGGCCAGGCGCGCCCGGACCGCGACCCCCACGCCGAACTGGTGCAGCGCCCGCAGTTGGCCTGGAAGACCGGCACCAGCTATGGCTTTCGTGACGCCTGGTCGGTTGGCGTCGGCCCGCGCTACCTGATCGGCGTGTGGATCGGCCGCCCCGATGGCACGCCGGTGCCCGGCCAGTTCGGCCTGGCGTCGGCGGCGCCGCTGATGCTGCAGGTGCACGACCTGCTCAGTAACCGCGACAGCCAGCGCGGCATCAGTGCGCCGGTCGAGCAGGTGCCGGCCTCGGTGGGCGTGGCCGCAGTCTGCTGGCCGTTGGGCCAGCCGATGAACCGCCAGGACCCCAACTGCCGGCGCCAGCGATTTGCCTGGACCCTCGACGGCACCACCCCGCCGACCTTGCAGGCGGCCGATCAGCCGCTGGGTATGGGCCTGCGCGACACGGTCTGGGTCAATCCGCAGGGGCTGCGGGTCGATGCCAGCTGCGCCGGCGCCAAGCCCCGCGACATCGTCCTCTGGCCGGCGCCGCTGGAACCCTGGCTGGCGCGCGTGGAGCGCCGCGCCGCACGCCTGCCGGCGATCGACCCGAGCTGCCCGCCGCAGGTGCCCGCCAGCGCGCCGCCGCTGTCGATCGTCGGGGTGCGTGGCGGGGATAACCTGCGCCGCCCCGCCACCAGTCGCGAGCCCTTGCAGCTGTATGTCTCGGCCCTGGGCGGAGGCGGCCAGCGCTGGTGGTTCCTGAATGGCCAGCCGGTGGGCGAGACCCGCGGCCAGGACAGCCTGCTGGTGCGTTTCGAGCAGGCCGGGCGGATCGAACTCAGCGCACTGGACGAGAGCGGCGAGACCGCGCGGGTGGAGTTTCAGGTCAGCGAGTGAGCCACAGGTGATAGTCGAATGGTGTTAGCACCTTCGCGTCGGTGGCCGATGGCTATCTGCAGCTCATTGATTATCCGGTGGTTTTTCAGGGGTTCGGCGCTCATACCGTGGCGTTAATACCAACTTGTGGGCTGCTGACCACGAACCGGCGGCGTTTCACTGCTGACTGAAGCAATACGCGACCCACGGAAGGGCAGATCGCGTGTTCACCAACAAGCAGTCGCGGAGTCGCCCATGAATACTCAAGCGTTGATCAAAGCAACAACAGCCCTGGCGCTGGTCATGTCGTTGGGCCTGGCCGGCTGCAGCAGTGGCGGTGGTGGCAGTCATAGCGATGTCGACGGCTCTTCGGCGAGCCCGGATGCCGGCGCTGGCACGGGTGGCGGTGGCGACGGTGGCACGGATGGCACCGGCGGTACGGGCGGCACCGGGGGCGGTACGGGGGGTACAGGCGGCGGTACCGGTGGCGGTACGGGGGGGACAGGGGGTACCGGCGGTGGTACAGGCGGTACGGGTGGTACAGGCGGCACCGGTGGTGGCACGGTCGGCGGCGGTACCGGCGGTGGCGGAAGCACACCGGGCGGCGGTACCCCAGGCGGCGGTGATGGCGGTACTGGCGGTGGCAGCACACCCGTAGTGACCGTCACCGGTCAGGTGGTCGATCAAGTCGGCGGCACCGTCTCGGGCATTGGTACCGGCGTCAGCAACCTGGGTGACCAGATCGGCTCACTGCCGATCGCGGGCGACACCTCGTTGACCGGTGGCGTCGGCTCGCTGGTGTCGTCGACCGGCGATGCCCTCAACAACGTTGGCACTGGCTTGAGCGAAGGGCTCGGGCAACTGGGCACCGGCGGCAACGCCGTGGGCACCACGCTGGGTGTGGTGGGCAGCGCCACCGCCGAAGTCGGCACCGGGGTCTCGGGCCTGGGGCAGGGGCTGCAAGGCCTGGCGCAAAGCACGGCGGTCGAGCAGGTGCCGGTGGTCAATCAGGTGGTCGCGGTGGCCGGGCAGGGCGTCGATCAGGTCGGCCAGGTGGTGACCATGCTCGGCAATACCCTGACACCGGTTGGCACCACGGGTCCGTTGGCCGGTGCCACCCAAGGCCTCAGCGATGCGCTGGTGCCGGTGGTGTCGCTGGTCGAGAACACGACGGCCAACCTGACCCAGCAGACCGGCCTGGCCGGCCCGCTGAATCAGACCCTGAACCAGGTCGGCAGCACCCTCGACCAGGCCGGGCAGCAGATTGCCGGCGCGGATGCGGGCAACCCGCTGGGTGATACGGTCGGCCAACTGGTGAGCAATCTCGGCGGTGCGGTCAGCACCACCAGCGGCCTGGCACCGACCACCGGGGATCCTCGTACAGGCCTGCTGGAAACCGTCGGCGGCGTGGTCGCCGGGGTTGGCAGCGGGCTGGATGCGGGTAGCGGCAACCCCGTGGTCAGCGTCGCCGGGGCGACCACCGCGCAGGTCGGCAATACCGTGGCGTCGCTGGGCACGGTGGTGGGCGGCAACGGCGTCACCAACACCGCGGCGGGTGCACCGCTGGCGGCGGTCACCCAGCAAGTGGGTACGGGCCTGACCCCAGTGGTCAGCGGTGTCGCCAGCGTCACCCAGCAGGTCGGCACCAGCACGGGCGTCGGTGCGCCGCTGGCCGGTGTGCTGAACCAGGTGGGCGGCGCGGTGAGCGATGTCGGTACGCAACTGGGCAACGCCAACCCGGTGGTCAGCCAGGTCGGCGCCACGGTGGGGGCGCTCGGCAGCACGGTGGCCGAGGCCGGTACGCTGGTCAACGGCGGGACAGCCCAGGGCGGGCTCGGTGGTGTACTCAGTGGCGTGACTGGTGCGTTGGGAGGTGGCCAACGCTGAGAGCAGGCTACGCTGTCACTGTCCGCCTCTATCGCGAGCTTGTACCGCGCTGGAGGCGGCGCTGCATGTGAACATCCTGCGGATCATGGAGTATCCGAATGCGTGCTCTGGTCATGCCCCTGCTGATCGTTTCCTGGGCCAGTCTGGCCCATGCCGAACCCCTGCCAAGTTTTCTCAACAGCAACGACACCGATCGCCGCTTGCCGATTCCCAACCTGCCCGCCGACGCGTATCGCCCCACCCCCTCCGGTGCGCAGTTGCCGAGCAACGGCAGCGCGCAGCCGCCGCCCTTGCAGATGAACACCCAGGTGCAGGTACGCAAGGTGCGGTTCGAGGGCGGGACCGTCTACCCGCTGAATGACCTGCGCGAGCATTACCGCCCGCTGATCGGCCGCCAGGTCAGCCTGGCAGAGCTGATCGACGTCACCCGCCGCTTGACCCAGCGCTACCAGCAGGATGGTTATCTGCTGTCGTACGCCTACTTGCCTCCGCAGGATTTCGCCGACGGTCGGGTGCGGGTGGTACTGGTCGAGGGCTATATCCGCGATTACCAGCTCCAGGGCGATATCGGCGCCAGCGCCGCCTACCTGGATGAACTGATGACCAAGCTCAAGGCCGAGCGGCCGCTGACGCGCAAGACCTTCGAGCGCTACACCAGCCTTATCAGCCGGATCCCCGGCGTGACCTTCCAAGCCCAGGTGCCGCCGCCGGGCACCACCGATGGCGGCGCGCGGATGATCGCCCAGGCCTCGCGCAAGCCCTTCACCAGCACCCTGAGCCTGAGCGAGAGCAGCCGCGACGACCTGCAGGCGTTGATCGGCGTCACCAGCAATGGCCAGACCCGCTTCGCCGAGCAGCTCTCGGCCAGCGTGCTGGTGCCACCGGGTGAGGACAACGCGCGCTACTGGCGTCTGGATTACAGCCAGTACCTGGACAGCGAAGGCAGCAAGGTGCTGCTCTCGGCCTCGCGCTATCGCAGCGATCCCAAGGCGCTCATCCGCCTCGACAACGGTATCGACCTGACCCAGCACCGCGAAAACGAGCGCTATTCGATCGGGATCAGCCAGGCGCTGATCGCCTCGCCCACCGAGTGGCTGGAGGTGGTCGGGCGCTTTTACGCGGTCAATGACCGCATCGACTATCAGGTGGTGGGTTTCCCCCTGCAACTGGACAGCGAGACCGACCTCCGCGCGCTGTCGTTCGAGGGCGACTGGCGCAAGGCCGAGGCGCAGCGTCTGCGGATCGTCAGTGCCGGGGTGTACCAGGGCCTGGACTACCTCGGTGCGCGCAGCAACGCCGACTACGACCTGGATTTCCTCCGTCTGCGCCTGTCGGCCCTGCAGAGCGATCAGTTTCTGCAGAACTGGCAAGGCGTGGCTTCGGCGGCGCTGTACTGGAGCGGCGACAGCTTGCCCGACAGTGAACGGGCGGTCTTCGGCGGGCAGAACTTCGGCCGTGGCTACCCCAGCGACCAGGCCTCCGGCGACAAGGGCTGGGGGCTGGCCTACGAGCTGAACTACAGCTTCAAGCGTGACGGCAACTGGGTGAAGGTACTGCAGCCCTACGTGGCAGTGGATGCCGCGCGGGCCTGGTTCAACGAACTCGAGGTGCAGCAGTCGAAACTGTCGTCCGCCGCGCTGGGCATGCGCTTTGGCGACGCGCACTATTACAACATCGCGGTGGAAGTGGCCAAGCCAATGTCGGACATCGCCCTGGACAGCCTCAACCGGCGTCCGCGGGTGACGTTGAGCTTTAGCTATCAGTTATGAAGGGCGCTGGTGCATGCCCCCGCGATGAGGACGTCAACGACGCGGCAACAATCACTGCCTGACCATTTGCATCCTGGGGGTGGGGAACAGGTTTTCCAGGGTTTCCAGCAGGCGGGCGTGGTAGATCGGTTTGCGGAACAGGTCCAGCACGTGCAGGCGCAGCAGGTCGCTGACGTCTTCCATGTCGGCGTGCCCGGACATGACGATCACCGGCAGGTGTTGCCGGGCCGTGTGGTCGCGCAGGCGCTTGATCAGGGCGATACCGTTTTCTTCAGGCATGCGCAGGTCGGTGATGACCAGGCCGATGTCCGGGTGCTGGGTGAGTTGCTGCAAGGCGACTTTCACCGAGGTCGCGGTGTGGCACAGGAAACCTTCGTTTTCCAGCAGTTCGGCCAGCTCCTGCAATGCCTCTTCCTCGTCGTCGACTAACAGTAGTTGCTGACGCAAGGAAGAGTTGGGCATTGGCGGCTCCTAGGTCCGAACATTAACGTACAGCGACGAGAAGGTGCTGCTTTTAAGGAGTAGTGATCGCGTCTTGGATGGTCTGCATCAAATTGGTTACTTGAGTCGAAATAGGCGTCACGAACGCCGCCAACGCTACCGCGACCATCGCCGCAATCACCGCGTATTCGATACCCGAAGCCCCTTCTTTGCTTTGCAGAAAAGTTTTGCAGTGAACATAGAGTTTGAGCAGCAGCATGGCACATCTCCTTGCGCGGTTCGGCGCGGGTCGGGGTACTGCAGTGATACCCCTTTGCCATCAAATCATCGCCTTCCTGCGCCGGCGCGCAAATGTATCAATGAGTTAGTCATAAAGTACGGGTTCGGCTCAGTCGCGCTAAGTTCCTGTTTTGTATCACTGTCAAATTCGTGACTCGAAATTGCTGACGTGCTTCATGGCGAAATAGCTGCTCTGGACTACCGTCCAATAGCGAAATAGTTACTTTTTGCCATCATGCTTCCAGGACGGGAGAGCGGTAATGAGCAGTCGCTTGACCATGATCCTTGCCGGTGTGTTTCTGTTTGCAGCCTTGCTCGCGGGCTACTGGGGGCTGACCCTGAGTCGTCCGCCCGCGCCGGTCGCTGCGCCACCCACCGCCGAGGCCGCTGCGCAGCCGGTGGCAGTACCCGCGCCGGTCCAGGTCGATGAGCCGCGCCGTTCGCCCATCGTCGTGCTGCGTCGGGACGTGGCGGCCAACACCCCGCTGAGCGAAGAGGATGTCTTGCTCGAGCGCCTGCAGGTGGTCCCCGCAGGCGCCTTCAGCCAGCTTGAGCAAGTGCTTGGGCGCAGCAGTGCGCGGCCCCTGACCCAGGGCGCGTGGCTCGACGAGAACAGCTTTCAGGCGGGCGGCCCGCTGGCGCGGATGATCCGCCGCCACGAGCGCGCGGTGGCGCTGGCGGTCGATGAAGTGATCGGCGCGGCGGGGCAATTGCGCCCCGGCGACTATGTCGACGTGCTGCTGTTCTTGCGCGAGGAAAACAACAACCCGCAGTCGTCCGCGCAGATCGTCCTGCCAGCGCTGCGGGTGCTCAGCGTCGGCGAGCAGACGGGCCTGGCCAATGACGGCCACCCGGCCCAGACCGCCGAAGAACAGAAAGCCCGCCAGCCCATGGGCAATGGCACCCGCACCGTGGCCCTGGCCGTGCCCGAGGCACTGGCCAGCCGGCTGATGCTCGCGGCCCAGGCCGGCACCTTGCGCCTGGCCGTGCGCAGTGCCGACGAGCAATTGCTGGCCGGCTACTGGGCCAACCCGCAGGCCAAGCCGCAGGTGGCCGAGGCCAACCGCGAGCTGTTCCGTTTCAGTCAGTTGTCCCAGGTGCCGATCGCCAAGGCGGCCACCACTGGAGCGGCACCTGGCATGCAGATCATTCGCGGCGCCCAGGCCAACGATTCGACCAAGACACCCTGACCCAGCAAGGATGCCGCCATGCGTAGTTCCGCGCGGATGTTCACACCGTTGTGCCTCGCCCTGCCTTTGTTGCTCGCCTGGCCATTGGCCGAAGCGGCGAGCAAAGGCTGCGCGGCGTTTGCCGAGCTGCCCTCGGTGATCGAGATGGACCAGGGTCTGCAGCAGGAGCTGCGCCTGCCGGTGGCGATCAGCCGGGTGGCGGTGGGCGAGCCCAAGGTCGCCGACGTGCAGGCCAGCGGCGAGCGAGCGGTGCTGCTGACCGCCGTGGCGCCGGGCAGTACCAGCGTCATGCTGTGGACCGCCTGCGCGCCGACGCCGCATCGGGCGATGCTGTTCGTCAAGGGCCAGGCCTCCGTCGACATGGCCGCGGGGGCGCTGTTGCCGTCGCAGGACAGCCAGCTGCCGAGCCAGGTGCAGGCCGACATCCGCTTCGTCGAGGTGCGGCGCAGCAAGTACAAGGAAGCCGGCGCGCGGTTGTTTTTCAGCGGCTCGAACAACAGCCTGATCGGCTCGCCCGGGACCGTCCCGGGCACCACCGTCAGCCCGGGCGGCGCCTCGGGCATACGGCCTGTGATTCCGCTCGACGACAATGTCTTCAACATCGTCTGGGGCGGTGGCAGCAGCCGCTTTCTGGCAATGATCAACGCCCTGGAAAACAGCGGGTTCGCCTACACCATGGCGCGGCCAAGCTTGACCGTGCTCAGTGGTCTGACCGCAAGTTTCCTGGCCGGTGGTGAAATTCCGATTCCGGTCCCCAGTTCGGGTAGCGATAACGTCTCGATCGAATACAAGGAGTTTGGCGTGCGCCTGGCCTTGACGCCGACGGTGATCAGCCGAGACCGCATCATTCTCAAGGTGGCGCCCGAAGTCAGCGAACTGGACTACACCAACCCCGTCAACATTGCCGGCACCCTGGTGCCTGGCCTGAGCGTACGACGCACGGATACCAGCATCTCCCTGGCCGACGGTGAAAGTTTCATCATCAGTGGCCTGGTCAGCGCCAACACCCGCTCGGCGGTCGACAGGCTGCCTGGGTTGGGTAGCTTGCCGATCATCGGTGCGCTCTTCCGCCAGTCGGCCCTCAACCGTGAAGACACCGAGCTGCTGATGATCGTCACCCCCCACCTGGTCCAGCCGCTGGCGGCCAACGCCCGCCTGCCGGAGCTGCCGGGCGAAAGCCTGCGCACCTACGACCCGAGCTGGGGCCAGCTGTTCTTCCTGGAAAACGGCAACTTCGACGGCCGTAGCGGGTTATCACGATGAGCGAGCACCTGAACCAGACCTGCCTGGCGATTACCCGCAACGAAGAGGACCTCAGCTGGCTGCAGGGCGCCCTGGCGTCCCACGGGCAGGTGATCGGCGCCAGCGGTGGCAGCCTCGACGAGCTGCTGGCGCTGGTCGACGTGACCTTCAGCAACCTGGTGTTCATTGGCCTGGACCGTGAGCAACTGGTCAACCAGTGCGCGCTGATCGAAGGGGTGCTGGAAGCCAAGCCGATGCTGGCGATCGTCGCCCTCGGCGATGGCCTGGACAACCAGCTGGTGCTGCACGCCATGCGCGCCGGCGCCCGCGATTTCGTTGCCTATGGCTCGCGGGCCAGCGAAGTGGCCGGGCTGGTGCGGCGCCTGAGCAAGCGCCTGCCAACGGTCACCAGCAACCCCAGCCTGGGCGGCCTGACCGTGCTGTATGGCGCCCAGCGCGGCGCCGATGGCGCGCTGCTGACCACCCACCTGGCGCGGGTGGTGCAGAACAGCGGCCAGCAGACCCTGCTGCTCGACCTCGGCCTGCCGCGCGGCGACAGCCTGGCGCTGCTCGGCCTGGAAGCCTCGTTCTTCTTCGGCGACGCCCTGCGCCATCTGCGGCGGCTGGATGCGACGCTGATCGACAGTGCCTTTGCCCGCGACAACAGCGGCCTGCGCATCCTGGCCTACGCCGAACCCGACGAGCTGTTGCGCAAGACCAGCCCGGCCGAGCTGTACATGCTCCTCAGTGCCCTGCGCCAGCACTTCAAGCACATTGTCGTGAACCTCACCGGGCAGGCCGACAGTGAAGCCCTGCGGACCATCGTGGCCCACTGCGACAAGCTGATCTTCTACACCGACCAGAACATCATCGACTGCCGGCGCAACCTGCATGTGCTCGAGCAGTGGCGCGACCGTGGGATGAAGCTGGACCACGCCAGCCTGCTGGTCGACCGTTACCTGCGCAACGTCGCGCCCGACCCGGATGCCTTGGCCAAGCGCTACGGCTTGCCGTTGCTGAAGACCCTGCCGTACAGCCCGGAGGTGCGTCTGAGTGCCAAGAACCAAGGCCTGAGCCTGTTCGAAGTGGCCCCGCGGGAAACCCTCACCCAGGCCCTGCAAACCCTGGGTGAGCGCCTGGCGCGGCGCTCGGAAAGCCTGGCGGCGCCGAACGTCACCTGGCTGCGTCGGCTGTGGGGCAGCAAGTGAGCGGCGACGAGCCGTTCGGCGGGCCGCGCCATGCGGCAGCCGAGCCGCAGGCGCTGAAGCGCGCCTTGCACCGGCATGTCATCGACACCATCGAGGACAGCGGGCGCAACCTGCTCGAAGGGGCGCGGCCGGCGCTGACCCAGTTCGTCTTCGAGCAGGTCGGCGACTATGTGGCGCGCCTGCGCCTGGCGCTGTCGCGCTACGAAATGGAGCGCATGGCCGAGGAGCTGGTCGACGAACTGACCGGCTATGGCCCACTGGAGGTGCTGCTGCGCGACCCCAGCGTCACCGAGATCCTGGTCAACGGCCCGTACCGGGTGTTCGTCGAACGCGCCGGGCTGTTGCAACTGAGCGACCTGCGTTTCATCGACGCGCACCACGTCGAGCGGGTCATGCAGCGCATCCTCGCGCCACTGGGCCGGCGCCTGGACGAATCGTCGCCGATGGTCGATGCGCGCATGCCCGACGGCAGCCGGGTCAACGCGATCATCCCGCCGGTGGCGCTGGACGGGCCGTGCCTGTCGATCCGCAAGTTTCGCAGCGACATGCTGAAGAGTGCCGACCTGCTCGCGACCCGCGCCATCGACCAGAACATCTTCGACTTTCTCGAGCGTGCGGTGGGGCGGCGCTGCAACATCCTGGTCAGCGGTGGTACCGGCACCGGCAAGACCACCCTGCTCAATATCCTCAGCCAGATGATCGCCGCGCATGAGCGCCTGGTGACCATCGAGGACGTCGCCGAGCTGCAGCTCAATCACCCCCATGTGGTGCGCCTTGAGACGCGCCCGCCAAACGTCGAGGGGCATGGCGAGATCAAGTCCAGCGACCTGATCCGCAACGCCCTGCGGATGCGCCCCGACCGCATCCTGCTCGGTGAGATCCGTGGCGCCGAGGTGCTCGACGTGCTCACCGCGATGAACACCGGGCATGACGGCTCGATGAGCACGGTGCACGCCAACACCGCCCAGGACGCCTTGTTGCGCCTGGAGACGCTGGTCGGCCTGAGTGGCCGGCAGATCGCCGAGAAGACCTTGCGCCAGATGATCTGCGCGGCGCTCGACGTGGTCATCCAGCTGACGCGCCTGCCGGATGGCCGGCGCTGCGTCAGCGAAGTGCTCGAAGTGGTCGGCGTGCGCGACGACGTGTACGTCACCAATACCCTGTTCCGCCTCGACCGGCGTGGCGGCGATGTATTCCTGCGGGAGGCGCCGAACCCGGCCGGGGCCAAGCTGCGCAACGAAGGTGTGCTGTGAGCGGCGCGCTGCTGCTGGCGCTGTCGCCCTTGTTGCTGGGCGTCTCGCTGCTGCTGTTTCGCCTGGGCCTGTACAAGCGTGGCGAAGAGCGCATCCTCCAGCGCCTGGGCCGCGCCTACCGCGCGGTGCGCGCGGGCAAGGCGCGCCGCGACTGGTTCGACCCGCTGCTGCTGCGCGCGGGGCTGGACACCACCCAGTTCAATCCCCAGCCATGGCTGCTCGGTTGGGTCGGCCTGATCCTGCTGGGGCAACTGGCGGCGGGCTGGCCTGGCGCACTGCTGCTGGTGCTCGGCGTGCCGTTGCTCGGCCGCCTGTACCTGAGCTGGCGCTATCGCCGGCGCCTGCGCCTGATCATCGAGCAACTGCCCAACCTGCTCGACTACAGCGTGCGCAGCCTGAAGGCCGGACGCACCCTGAACGATGCGGTGCTGGGTGGCATCGACGGTAGCCGTGAGCCGTTGCGCTCGACCATGGAGCGGGTGCGCCGCAGCGTGCGTCTCGGCGTGGCGCTGGACGCTGCCTTGAGCGAGCTGGCCGAGCTCTACGACCAGGACGAGTTGCGCCTGCTCGCCCTGGGCCTGCGCATCAACCAGCAGTACGGCGGCAACGCCAGCGAGCTGTTGGAAAACCTGATCAAGCTGATCCGCGAACGCGAGCACGGCGCTCGGCAGCTCAAGGCAATGACCGGCGAAACCCGAGTCACCGCGTGGATTCTCGGCCTGTTGCCGCTGTGCATGGTGGGCTATTTCCTGCTCGGTAACCCCACCTACCTGCTGAGCATGTGGCGCGACAGCCAGGGGCAGATCCTGCTGTTGCTGGCCTTCGCCTTCCAGGCCCTGGGTTGCCTGGTGCTGTGGCGCATGATGAGGAGCCTGTGACGATGGCCTGGCTACTGTGTGCCGTGTGTCTGTTGGCCGGCTTCGCCCTGTTGGGTGCGCAGATGCTGCGCCAGTTGCGCACGCGGCTGTTGATCGCCCGTCGGCTGCAGGGCCAGCTGGCCCGCGAAGAGCGCCTGGGGGACTGGTTGCACTGGCTGGGCAGCAGCAAGCTGGGCCTGCGCCTGCAACGGCTGGATGGCGAAACCCAGGCGCTGCTCGACCGCGTCGGTTGGCGGCGCAGTCGTCAGCGGGCGCTGTTCGCTGCGTTCCAGCTCGGCCTGCCACTGCTGGCGGTGGGCCTGGCGCTGGTGTTTCAGCACGGGCTGATCGGTGCCTGGGTCGGCCACTGGCTGGTGCTGCCGATGTGCGCACTGGGTGTTGGCTACTTGCTGCCCAAGCGGTTTCTGGCGGTGGCGGCGGCGCGTCGTCAGCAGCGCATCGCCCAAGAGGTGAGCCTGCTGATCCCCTTGTTGCGCATCCTTTTCGAGACCGGGCTCACCGTCGAGCAGGCGCTGCGGGTGCTGAGCCAGGAAGGCCGCACGCTGCTGCCTGAGATCAGCGAAGAGCTGCGTCTGGTGCTGCAGCGGGTCGACTCGGGCATGGCCCTGGCCAGCGAACTGGAAAAAACCGCCGGTCTGCTGGCCGTGGACGAACTGGTCGACACCTGCGTGATCCTGCGCCAGTTGCTGGTGCAGGGCAGCGGCGCGATGAAGTCGTTGCAGGGCTTGAAGACCCTGCTCGACGACCGGCGCCTGACCCGGCTGCAGGAGCGGGTGTCGAAGATGTCGGCCAAGATGTCGGCGGTGATGATGGTGTTTCTGTTCCCGGCCCTGCTGATTGTTCTGGCGGGTCCGGGCCTGACCGCGTTGGCGCGGGCATTGGGGTCATGAGGGGAGCGTTGCGATGAAAGCGATATGGCTGTTGACGGGGCTGTTGGCGCTGACCGGTTGTGCCGGCCAGACGCCTTCGGGGTTTGCCCACCTGCTCGCTGGCGGCAGTTGTGCCAAGCCGGACAGCGACCAGCAGCTGGCGCTGAACCTGTCGGATGAAATGCTCAAGGAGGGCCGCCCGCACGCCAGCCTGGCGCACTTGCAGGAACTCCCCGAGAGCATGGACCAGGTCCGCCTGCGCAAGGCCAAGGTGCTCCGCCTGCTCGGTCGCAGCGAGGCCGAGCCGCTCTATCGCAGCCTGCTCGGCGGCTGCCTGGCCGCGGAAGGTGAACACGGCCTGGGGCAGATCGCCTCGGCGCGTGGCGATGACGTGCAGGCCCTGCTCAACCTGCAGCGTGCGGTGAAGCTGGCGCCGACCGACGAGAAGGTGCGCAACGACCTCGGTGTGGTGCTGATGAACCTGGGCCGCCATGAGCAGGCGCGCTTCGAATTTCTCACGGCGATCGAGCTGAAGGATGACAACCCCTTGCCCGCGGTCAACCTGGTGACCTTGTCGCTGGTACAGGACAACTGGCAGCAGGCGGCCGACCTGGTCACCCGCCTGCGCCTCAAACCGCAGCAGTTTGCCGAGGCGCAGGCGCGGGCCAAGCAGTTGAAGTCGAGTGGGCGCGGTGGGCTGCCCCTCAGTTGAATGATTCAGTTGAAAACCCGAACTTCGGGTGCGACCCCAGTTCAATGCTCGGGAGGGCGAAACGATGCTGAAGCACATGATCCTGCTGGCCAGTCTCTCAGGCTCCATGGCTGCCATGGCCGTCGAGCTGGCATACCCGTCACCCCCCGAAACTGCCACCGAAGCCCTGCTCCGGGTGCAATCGAGCAACCAGCAGGCCTCGCCCCGGCTGCAAGTGCAGACCGCCAGCGAGCGCGACCAATCCATGCATCGCTGGCTGGAGACCTACAAGTACCAGATCCCGGACTTCTTCCGCTGGGTGAAGAGCGGCTCGGAGGATAACTAGTGGGTGGCGAAGCGCTGGTGGATGGGTGACGAGCGTGGGGTCAGGGCCAGCGCCAGCTGCGTGCGGTTGTGCATGTGGGTCAGGCGCAGCACCTGCGACACGTAGAGTTTGACGGTGTTCTCGGTGATGCCCAGCTCGCAGGCGATCTGGTAGTTGGTCTTGCCCTTGCTGACCAGCTTGGCGACTTCGAGCTGGCGCGGCGAGAGTTTTTCGAACACGGCCGGCAGCTCGGCTTCGCCTTCCTCGGCATCGCCGGCACGTCGGTGGGTGCCTTGGCCGCGGGCTTTTTCCAGGTCCTGGTAGAGGTCGTCGATGGACTCCGCGAGGTATTGCAGGCGCTGGTTGAGGCTGCCCAGCTCGCGGAAGTTGCGCCGCCGATCGAGCAATGCCTGCTCCTGGCGGCGTACGCCTTCGAGCAGTTCATCGAGGTTCATGGGCTTTTGGTAGTAGTCGGCAAACCCTTCGCGAAGGGCGCGGATCACATCCTGCTTGTCGGCACGGCCGGTGAGCATGATCGCCTCGAACATGCGCTGGCGGCCGGTGCTCTCCTTGAGCGCGCGGACCAGCTCGATGCCATCGCGCTCGGGCATGTGCAGGTCGCACAGCACCAGGCCGATCGCCTCGTCGGCCTGGTAGCGCTGGAGCGCCTGGGCCGTCGAGTGGGCAGGGACACAGGCATAGCCCTGGCTCTCGAGAAATTCGCAGAGTTCTTCGACGATCACTGCCTGGTCGTCGACTACCAGGATCTTTACCTCACTCACCGATCTGTTCACGTTCAACTCCCTGTTTGATTCGCCCGCTCCCGTGCCAGACACACTGACGCTTTAGAAAGTAGTCTCACTTTGCGGTTATGTACAAGGGCTGTACAAGTTATCCGACCGTCTGGTCATTCATTGGATCCATACGGAGGTCAATAAAAAGCCCACGAGTACGTAGGGTGCGAACGGCTGTTTGTCGCCCACCTGCTCGGCCAGGGCCTGCAGGCGCTTCTTCACTTTGGGGTTGAGCAGGGTCCACAGGCGGCGCCGGCTGAGCAGCCACAGCAGCACGGCAATACCCGCCCCGATAAAGGTGCCGAGCACGTATTGATGGCTGGTGGCCAAGGCCAGCGCGGCCATCAGCTTGACGTCCCCCGCGCCAAAGCGCCCGAGCATGTAGCCGGGCAGGGTCAGCAGCATGACGATCGCCAGCGCCCAGCCGGCATCGCTGGCGTCGGCGCCGATCCAGCTGTGGCCGGTGGCGAACATCCAGGCCAGGGCACAGGCGGCCACACCCAGGGTCAGGGTGTTGGAAATCTGCCGTTCACGGACATCCTGTTCAGTACACAAGGCAAGCCACATCAAGAGAACAATGCTGTGCATTGGCAAATCGCCATCCCTATTCGTTGAACGGTTCTATGCTGTCACTCAGGTTGGTTAAGTCTGGGTTTCATAGTCAGGGTAGACGCGAACATGCAAGCAAGCCCGGCAGGACGGCAAAAAGGCGCAGCAGCCATCGAGTTTGTCGCGGTATTCATGATCTTTTTCGCGGTGTTCTACGGTGTGGTCAGCTATGCGCTGCCGATGCTCATGCTGCAGTCGTTCAACCAGGCCAGCAGCGAGGCGGTGCGCCGCTGTGTAGCGCTCGACCCGACCAGTGCCACGTACGCCAATGACGTGCAGATCCTGGCCCGCCAGGTGATCGACCAGCAGTTGAGCTGGATGCCCGCGGCCCTGGGCTTCCGGTCCGCCACGGATGCCCGCGTGGTGCTTGCCAACAAGCTGCTGACCGTGACGATCGACTACCCGAGTGCGCGCCTGAACAACGTGGTGCCGTTCTTGCGCTTGCCGTTGATCGGTGAGGTGCCGCGGCTGCCTGCGCAGTTGAAGGCCGAAGCGAGCCTGCAGCTGTGAGCGGCCTGTTCGATCGTTGGCGCGCGGCGCCGTTGCCGTCGGCCGAGGCCGAGCAGCCGGCGGCAATGGGCTTGCAGGTCTGGCTCGACGACCAGGCCCGGGTGCTGCGCCTGGCGGGGCCGCTGCGCACCCTGCTGGCCTTGCCCGCACCGGGCCAGCGCCGGCTGCACGACTACGTGCAGCGGCACAGCTGGGTGGTCCTCGAAGGTGACCCGGCAGACTGGCAGGGGCAGCCGCTGGACCTGGACTTCCAGGGCGTGCTGGGCCATCCACTGCACACCCGCGGTTGGCTGCTGCGCCAGGGCGAGGCGTGGATGTTGCAGCTGTTCGACGTCGGTGACCTGCTCCACGAACGCGCCAGCAACGGTCAGCAACAGGCCGAGCAGGTGCTGGCCACGCAGATGAGCCGTGCCCTGCGCGAGTGTGGTGAAGCGCACCTGTGCGAGGCGGTGAGCGAACAGTTGCAGGGCCTCGCGCGGCACTGGCAGGCGGCTTCGCTGCGTTTGATGGTCGAGGAGGACGGCCACTGGCACAGTTACGCCAGCAGCGATGAGCAGTGGCCCTGGCCAGACGATGCCAGGTTGCAGCCGTGGCTGAGCCAACTGCCGCCACAGGCGTTGTCTGACACCCAGCTGCCGGCGGAACTGCTGGCACTGTGCGCGGGCGGCACGCTGAGCCTGGTGCCCTATCGGCAAGCCTCGGACGTGCAGGCCTGGTTACTCTGCGCGGGCGGCGCGACTACGCCACACGGTGCCCAGGGGCTGGTCGAGGCCTTGGGCCAACCGTTGCTCAGCCGGCTGCACCATGCCCGCAGCCTGCACCAGGCGCGCCACCTCGACGAGCTGCAGGCGCAACTCGGCGCAGGCTGGTGGGAGTGGCCGCTGGAGGGTGACCTGCAGCTGGATCCGGCGCTTGCCGCGAGCCTTGGCCTGCCGCGCCAGATCAGTTTGGAACAGTGGTTGGCGCGTCTCCACCCGGCCGACCGCGAGCCGCTGCAACTGGCCCTGGAGCAGGCCTGGGCCGGCCGTGAGCTGAGCCTGGCGCTGCGTGTGCCTGACGCCGATGGGCAGCGCTGGTTGCATTGGGCCGGCCAGTTGCAGGGGCGCCGCCTGCGCGGCTTTCTGCTCGACATCAGCGCCCTCAAGGCGCAAGAACAACAGACCGGTGCGGCGCGTGCGCGGCTGGAAAACCTGATCGCCAGCTCACCGGCGGTCATCTACGTGCAGCGCTGCGTCGACGGCGCCCTGCACAGCGAATTCTTCAGCGCCAGCCTGACGCCGTTACTGGGGTGGACCAGCGACAGCGAGCAGGCCCGCCAGCCTGGCCTGGCGGTGCATCCGGATGACCAGCCGCTGTGGCTGGAACGGACCCGCAGCCTGCTGCGCGAGGGTCAGGTGCGCTGTCGCTTGCGCTTGCGCGACAGCCGCGGCGGCTATCACTGGATCCTCGACGAGGCACGGCTGCTGCGCGACGACCTCGGTCAGCCGCTGGAAGTGGTAGGGCTGTGGCTGGATGTCAGCGAGGCCACCGAGGCGGCCGAACGGGTCCGTCAGAGTGAGGAACGTTACCGGGTGCTGGTGGAGGACTCGCCGGCGATGATCTGCCGCTACCGGCCGGACCTGAGCCTGGTGTTCGGCAACCGGCCGCTGGCCGATTACCTGCATTGCACGCCCCAACAGCTGGTCGGCATGAACCTCGATCAGTGGCTATCGCCCGGCCAGCGCGAGGCGTTTGTGCAGCGCCTGCAGGCGTTGACCCCGGAGCAACCGATGAGCAGTGCCGAGATCTGCCTGCAACTGCCTGGGCGCGAGCACGCCTGGTGGATCTGGGCCGATCGCGGCCTGTTCGACGCGCAGGGCCGGCTGCTGGAAATCCAGGCGGTCGGGCGCGACAACACCGAGGTGCGGCGCAGCCAGCAGCAACTGCTGCAAGGGGCCAAGATGGCGACCCTGGGTGAGCTGGCCACCGGCCTGATGCACGAGCTCAACCAGCCACTCAATGTCATGCGCATGGCCACCGTCAATGCCATGAAACGGCTCGAGAACGGCACCGCGGAGCCGACTTACCTGCTGGAAAAACTGCAGCGCATCGAGGCCCAGGTGGAGCGCGCGGCGCGGCTGGTGGAGCACATGCGGGTGTTTGGCCGGCGTTCCGAGGTGGAGCGTGCAGCGTTCCCGGCCTGGGCCG
Source organism: Pseudomonas reidholzensis (assembly GCF_900536025.1). Lineage (GTDB taxonomy): Bacteria > Pseudomonadota > Gammaproteobacteria > Pseudomonadales > Pseudomonadaceae > Aquipseudomonas > Aquipseudomonas reidholzensis. The sequence continues at coordinate 39,952 of NZ_UNOZ01000037.1, read as the reverse complement.
CGGTGGTGGGCGCGGTGGCGTTGCTCGACGAGGGGTTGCGCGGCAAGGGCGTCACCTTGCAGGTCGAGGCCCCGCGCCAGCTTGCCCAGGTACTCGGCCATCAGGACCAGCTCGAACAGGTGTTGATCAATCTGCTGGTCAATGCCCGCGACGCGCTGCTGCAACAGGCCCGCCCGGCGGCGCGGATCTGCGTGCACCAGAGCCTCGCGCCGGGCCAGGTGATGCTGTGGGTGGAAGACAACGGCGGGGGGATCGATCCGCTGTTGCTGGAGCGGATCTTCGAGCCGTTCTTCACCACCAAGCCGGCCGGCGTCGGCACCGGGCTGGGGCTGTCGGTGAGCCACGGCATCGTGGTCGCCATGGGCGGCAGCCTGTGGGTCGAGAACCGGGGCGACGGCGCGTGCTTCTGTATCAGCCTGCCGGCTCACATGATCAACTGAGCACGGCTCCCGGAGCAGGTCAGGTTGGCGCCGACTTCAGCGTTGTTCAGGTCGATGCCCAGGACCTTGAGCAGGGTGTTGATCAGCGGGTCCAGCAAGTTGCTGAGCAGGCCCTTGATGATCGGTTGGAGGGTGTTCTTGACGATGTCGAGCAGGCCGGCAGTGAGCACCATTATCTGCCCGAGGCCGCTATTGACGGTGGGTTTGTAGGCTTCGAGATGAACGCCCATCAAGGTGTCGCCGAGGCTCGACACCACCAGTGTATCGGCCATCGGCAAGTACGCCGCAGGAAGGCCGATGTTGGGAGGGGCGCTGGTGCCGTTGAACAGTAATCCGAGGTCCACTGGACCGCTGCCCAGTACCTTGCTGTCTACCCGTATGCCGATACCCCCCGCTGCATAGGGTATGCGGGCGGCGCACGACGTGCTGCCGCCCAGGCCCAGAAGTTTGCTGCAGCGCTGGGTGCCGATATCTATCAAGGGCACGGCCTTGACCGCGGTCGTGCCTTGGGTGAAGAACGCATCTGGCGAGTCGAACTTGCCCACGGCCAGTTTTACCGCCGATTTGCGTGTCAGCGCCTTGATGCTTTTCGGCGAGCAGCTGAACGTGTCTGACGCCGCCGGGTCGAGTCGGGTAGTCGCTTCGGCGGCCTCCAGCCCGATGTCGATGCGTACCTGGGTATCCAGCAACTTGATGCTGATGACGTCGCAAGGTACGCCCAGCAGGCATACCACTGAATTCAGCGTGGCGCCCAGATTCAGGCTGAGCAGGTTATTGACGATGTTGGTCAATGGCGCTGCCAGCGCGAGTACATCGTTGAGCAGGTTGCCCAGCAGCGTCAGCAGCGGCAGGTCGAGTGAGATCATCGCCCGGATCTGCGCCGTATGCACTTCGAGGGTGTCCTTGCTCGGGTCGCCCACCGCCGAGATCTGCTGCGGCTCGATGACCTTGATCCGCACCCGGCCATTGACCAGGCCCAGCACGCTGATTGGCAGGTCGGCGGTGGCCGCGCTCTCACTGGCCGCCAGCTGGATCACACCTTGCACCAGCTGCAGCAGCTGGATACTGGTGTCCAGCCCGGCCTGTGCGGTGCCGTTCTGGATATCGAGCAACTCACCCAGGTGCAAAACCGTGCCATTGGCAGTGCCCAGGCTCAGCTTGCCCAGGCTGGTCGCCGCATCGGCGAACGCACCGCTCTGTTGCAGCACCTTGACCGCCGCGTCGAGCAGCTTACTGATGGTGGCATCGGCGCTGAGCACCTTGTCGTAGTCACCGACCTTCACGCCCAGGTCGATGGCCAGTTGATCGAGGTACTTGAGCAGGTTGATGTCCGCAGAAGCGATGCCCTGCCAGCCGAGCAGCTCCAGTTTGGTGCTGCTGCCCAGGGCACCGAGCAGCGCGTCGAGGAGAACCGACTGTTGCGTATTGACGCTGGCCAGGGTCGTGCGGATGCGCAGCATGGCCTGCGGCGGCAGCGGCAGCGCGGCTGCCGCGCTGGCATGAAGGGTCGTGGTCAATGGCAGGTTGCCGTTCTGCACCAGGGCAAACACGCCGGCTGCAACACTGGTGGCCACGGTGTGGCGCACATCGACCTTGATCACTTCGTTGCGCGCGTTGTCGCTGGTAAACGCCCGTGTGCTGTTGGCGCCCGTCTGCATGTAGCCGCAGCTGGCTTGCAGCGGGTCGCCCGGTAGATGGCCGTTGCGCGTGGCCGCCGTGCGGGCGATGGCGGTGGCCTGCGGGCCGGTGCCGGTACATACGGCATATTGCCCGGCGGCTTCCAGCGCCGCCATGTCGGCGATGCGCTGGAGCTTGCGTTGTTCCAGGTAGAGCCTGCCGCTGTCGACCACCAACAGCATGAACAGCAGGGCCAGGCCAAGGGTGATCGCGGCCATCAAGCCGATCGCACCCCGTTGGCGCACAGCGGAACGGGTAACCACGGGCACTCCTTTGCCGACCATTAGCCATGCAGCGTGGCGGCGGTGCCTGGAGTGTAGTCAAGCTAATGGCAAGTTGCCTGCTCTGCCGGCCGCGTGGCTCAATGCGGCGGGTACTGGCTCAACACCTGCGCCACGGTCTTCTGGATCGCGGCATTGCGCTCCTGCGGGCTGGGCGGGTAGTTGTTCATGATCTGCTCGGCACTGCCACGCCAGACCAGCTTGCCGTCGCGGCCATCGAACAGGTCGACCTGGATGGTCGCCACCTTGTAGTCGACGCTGCGGGTTTCGTTGTACATCGGCCCACCCCAGTAGCCGCCCCAATAGCCTCCCCAGCCACCGCCATAATTGGTGGTGATCTGCTGCTGGCGCTGTTCCACGATCAGGTAGCTGCGCACCTTCAGGTCTGCCTGTGCAGCGCCTTGCACCGGGCGCAGGCCGCGCTGGTCGAGCTGGTCGGCGATCGCCTGGCGGATACGCTGTTCGGTCAGGTCACTCTTGATCCGCGGATCGTCCGGGCGGTACTGCAAGCCGGGGTCCTGCCAGGCCCAGCTGCGGTAACCGGCAAAATCACGACTGGCGTCGAAATCCTGCTGGACGTTGTTGCTCGAGCAGGCGCCCAGCAACAGCACGATGGACAGCACAACGAGACGACGCAACATGATGATTCTCCGTTAAGCGTTAACTGGGAGGATAGCCGCTGAGTGCCTTGTCTATGGAGTCGCGTAGGGCACTCTCGCGATCCCGGGGCGAGTCCTTGCCACTGCCGCTTTCGGCGCTGGCGCTCCACACCGGCTGGCCGTTGCGGGCGTCGAACAGGTCGATGCGCACCACCATCACCTCGACCTCGTAGGTGCGTACGATCGGCACGCTGGCGTAACCGCCATAGCCATTGCGGTAGCCGCCATAACCGACACCGCCATAGGGGTAGCCACCGCCGTAGTAAGGGTCGTAATCGTAATCACGCACCTGGCGCAGGCGCCGCTCCAGGCGCAGGTCGGCGCTTACCAGCAGGTCGGCGTTGCCCGCGCGGGCCGGCCGCAGGCCATGTTGGTCGAGGGCGCCGCTGACCGCATCGGCCAACTGCGCCGGGTCGGCACTGGCGCTGCCACTGGGCAACTGGCCGTTACGCCAGCTCCAGCTGCGGTAGCGGCCATAGTCGCGCGGCGGCGCCGGGTAGGCGCTGGCGTCGAAGGTGTTTGCAGCCTGGGCTGGTGCGGGCGGGATCGAACCCGCCGCGACGTAGGGGTTGCTGCCCTGGCAGGCGGCCAACGCCAACGGCAGCAGGGCCAGGCACAGCAGACGGTAGGGCATGCGGTTCTCCCGGCGGGTGGGGTCAACGCGGTCGGCAGATCCAGTGCAGGTAGCGGCCCAGCCCGGCGAAGCTTGGATGACGGCGGTGGGCCAGCTCCATTTCCAGCAGGTCGAGCAACTCGGCCTTGGCCTGGAACTCCCTGGGCATATAGTCGTGGAACACCCGCACACCACTCTCGCTTTCGACCGCCCAGATCGGTTCAAGTTGCGCCCGCAGCTCACGCGGATCAAGCGGTTTTTGCGGGGTCAGGCTCTGCTTCTCGCCGGCCAGGTGATTACTGCGCAACTTGCGGAAATGACCCTTGAGCAGGTTGCGGTACACCAGCGCATCACGGTTGTAGAACGCCAGCGACAACCAGCCGTCAGCGGCAGTCAGCTGGTGCAGCACGGGCAGGATGCTCTCGGGTTCGGCGAGCCATTCCAGCACGGCGTGGCACAGCACCAGGTCGTACGGTTCAGTGAGTTGGCCGAGCAGGTCCTGCCAGGGCGCCTGGATGAACGTGGCGCTCTGGCCGGCTTCGGCGAAGCGTGCCTTGGCCCCGTCGAGCATCGGCGCGGCCGGCTCGGCGAGGGTCACCTGATGCCCCCGCTGGGCCAGCCACAAGGCCATGTGGCCCAGGCCAGCACCGATGTCGAGGATGCGCAGCGGGCGATCGGGCAGGGCCTCGGCCAGGTCGGCCTGGAGCACCGCAAGGCGAATCGCACCCTTGGCCCCGCCGTAGATCTTCTCGGCGAAGCGGGTGGCCAGTTGGTCGAAGTGACGGTCGTTCATCGGGCGAAGCGCCTTTCGCTGTCGGCCAGTTTGGCCCGTACCACCTGGTCCATGTCCAGGCCCAGCTCGCTGCACAACAGCAGCAGGTAGAGGACGATGTCGCCGACTTCCTGGCCGGCGTGGGCGAGTTGCTCGGGGGGCAGTTGGCGCGACTGGTCTTCAGTTAGCCACTGGAAGATTTCCACCAGCTCGGACATCTCGACGCTGGCGGCCATGGCCAGGTTCTTCGGGCTGTGAAATCCGCGCCAATCGTTGTTGTCGCGGATCTGGTGCAGGCGTTCGGTCAGTTCTTGCAGGTTCATCAGGGCTCTCCTATGGCGCATAGCTTCCGGCTAGCCCTGATGTAAAGCAAGCGTCGTCGGGGGCGATCACAAGGTCTGCCAGCGCCCGACCATGTGCAGCAGGTCACCGTGGCCGTCCAGTCGCAGTTCACCTGCCGGGCCTGCCGCACTGGCACTGAGGACGACCTCCGACGGCAAACGCACCGGCTTGCGGAAATCCACGGCAAACTCGAAGCCTGCCGCAGGCAGGTGGCCGCCCAGCGCGGCCAGGCTCATGGCCTTGCTCCACATGCCGTGGGCGATCGCCCTGGGGAAGCCGAACAGCCGCGCCGTCGGCGCACTCAGGTGAATCGGGTTGTAGTCGCCACAGACCTTGGCATAACGCCGGCCGATATCGCTGTCGGCGTACCAGCGTGTGGCTTCGGCCAGCGCGCCGGGCTCGACCTCTGCCTGTTCAGTGCCCTGCGTTGCGAGCTTGAGGCCGCGCACCAGCATGCGGCTGGTTTCGCGCCAGAGCAGGCCCAGGCCGTCCTCGGCTTCGCTGATCAGATCGAACGTGCCGCCCTTGGCATGCGCCTGCAGGTTGTCGGCGTACACCGCAAAGCGCAGCCCGCCGATGCCGCCCAGTGGCCGCAGGACTTGAATGCTGTTGTGCAGGTGGACCAGACCGAGCAGCGGAAAGGGGAAGTCTGGCGCCGTCAGCAACTGCAGTTGCAAGGTGAACGCCATCACATGCGGGTAGGTGCCGGGCAGGCGGCCGTCGTCGGCGAAGTGGCACAGCCGGCGGTAGGCGGCAAGGTGCTCGGGCTGGACCCGGAGCAGGCAGCGCAGGCCGGCCTCGGGCAAGCGATCGCCGCTGATCTTGCGTTTGCCCAGCGCACGCAGGTACAGGCTGGCGCTGGAATCGGGGCTGTGCAGGTCGTGCCATTGGCGGTTCATGCTCATGCCCCCATCAACGCCTGGCCGCAGACCCGCAGGGCCTGGCCGTTGACCGCCCCGGAGCCGGGCTGGCTGAGCCATGCCACGGCCTCGGCGACATCTTGTGGCTGGCCACCCTGGCCCAGCGAACTCAGGCGCCGGCCGGCCTCGCGCAGGGCCATGGGCATGGCGGCGGTCATGTGGGTTTCGATAAAGCCCGGGGCGACTGCGTTGATACTGCCGCCGCGCTCGGCCAGTGTCGGCGCCCAGGCCTGGGCCAGGCCGATCAGGCCGGCCTTGCTGGCGGCGTAGTTGGCCTGGCCGCGGTTGCCGGCGATGCCGCTGACCGACGCCAGCAAGGTAATGCGTGCGTCGGCGCCGAGCGCGCCGGCGTCGAACAGCGCCTGGGTGAGTACCTGCGGCGCCTTGAGGTTGACCGCCATGACCGCGTCCCAGTACTCCGGGGTCATGTTGGCGAGGGTCTTGTCGCGGGTGATGCCAGCGTTGTGCACGACGATATCGATGCCCTCAGGCAAGCCTTCGAGCAGCTTGGCGGCGGCATCATTGGCGCAGATGTCCAGCGCCAGCGCGCGGCCACCCAGCCGGCCGGCGAGGGCGTCGAGGTCCTGCTGCGCCTGTGGCACGTCGAGCAGCACCACCTCGGCGCCGTCCCGGGCCAGGGTTTCGGCGATCGCCGCGCCGATGCCACGGGCGGCGCCGGTCACCAGCGCGCGGCGCCCGGCCAGCGGCCGGGTCCAGTCCTGCACCTGGCTGGCGCACGCTTGGAGGCGCAGCACCTGGCCGGAGATGAACGCGCTTTTCGGCGAGAGGAAGAAGCGCAGGGCCCCTTCGAGCTGATCGTGGGCGTCTTCAGCGACATACAGCAGTTGGGCGGTGGCGCCGTTGCGCAGCTCCTTGCCGAGCGAGCGGCTGAAGCCTTCGAGGGCGCGCTGGGCGACGCTGGCCAGTGGCGCGTCGAGGGCTTCTGGCGGGCGGCCGAGGATCACCACATGGGCACTCGGCGCCAGGCTGCGCACCAAAGGTTGGAAGAATTCACGCAACTGGCTGAGCTGGTCGCTGTCGGACAGGTGGCTGGCATCGAACACCACGGCCTTGAGCTTGGGTCCAAGGCCGGCCACCCACGCCGGCGCCTGCAGGTCAGTGCCGGCGAAGCTGTAAAGTTCGTCGGTGAGCCGCGCGGCAATCGCCTCGACCTGGTTCGCCAAGGGCCCGCCACCCAGCACCAGGGCACCTTCGACCGGGCGCAGACGCCCGGCCTGCCAGCGCTCCAGCGGTGCCGGGCTGGGCAGGCCGAAGGCGTCCACCAGGCGGCGGCCGAGGTTGGAGTTGGCGAAGCCGAGGTAGCGATCACTCATGTGCGGGTCTCCCTGAAGGCAAGCAATGAAGTGTGGACCAACTTTGCCGGGTGGTCGTTCGAATGGGCGAAAAACACCTAGGCTGTACGGATCAAATTGTTTCAGGAGGAAATAACGCATGCCTTCAACTCGCCGGGTCGCGATCCTGGGTGGCAACCGAATCCCCTTTGCCCGTTCCAACGGTGCCTACGCCAACGCCAGCAACCAGGCGATGCTTACCGCCGCCCTAGAAGGCCTGATCGAGCGCCATCGCCTGCATGGCCTGCGCTTGGGAGAGGTGGTGGCCGGGGCGGTGCTCAAGCACTCGCGGGACATGAACCTGACCCGCGAGTGCGTGCTCGGCTCGCGGCTGTCGGCGCAAACCCCGGCGTACGACATCCAGCAGGCCTGCGGCACCGGCCTGGAAGCGGCCTTGCTGGTGGCCAACAAGATCGCCCTGGGGCAGATCGACAGTGCCATTGCCGGTGGCGTCGACACCACCTCGGATGCCCCCATTGGGGTCAGCGAGGGCTTGCGGCGGATCTTGCTCGAGGTCAATCGCGGCAAGACCCTCGGTGAACGGCTCAAACCGCTGCTGAAGCTGCGCCCTGGCCATCTCAAGCCGGAACTGCCGCGCAACGGTGAGCCGCGTACCGGGCTGTCGATGGGCGAGCATTGCGAGCGTATGGCGCAGACCTGGCAGATCGAACGCGCAGCCCAGGATGAGTTGGCCCTGCTTAGCCATCGGCACCTGACACAAGCGTTCAGCGAGGGCTGGCATGACGACTTGCTGACGCCTTACCTGGGCCTGAACCGCGATAACAACCTGCGCCCTGACCTCACCCTGGAGCAGTTGGCCAAGCTCAAGCCGGCGTTCGACCGCAGTGGCCTGGGCACCCTGACTGCGGGCAATTCGACCCCATTGACCGATGGTGCCTCGGTGGTGTTGCTGGGCAGTGAAGCCTGGGCCCAGGCGCAGGGCCTGTCGGTGCTGGCGTACCTGGTCGATGGCGAGACGGCGGCGGTCGACTTCGTCAACGGCCAGGAGGGGCTATTGATGGCCCCGGTGTATGCCGTGCCGCGTTTGCTGGCGCGCAATGGCCTGAGCTTGCAGGACTTCGACTACTACGAGATCCACGAGGCGTTCGCCGCCCAAGTGCTGTGCACGCTCAAGGCCTGGGAGGATGCCGACTACTGCCGCACCCGCTTGGGGCTGGAGGCACCGCTGGGGGCGATCGACCGGACCAAGCTGAATGTGAAGGGCAGCTCGCTGGCGGCGGGGCATCCGTTTGCCGCGACCGGTGGGCGGGTGCTGGCCAACATGGCCAAGCTGTTGGCCACAGCCGGCAAGGGACGCGGGTTGATCTCGATTTGCGCGGCGGGCGGGCAGGGGGTGACGGTGATCGTTGAGCGCTGAGCAAACCTGTTAGGCTGGTCTGACCAGAACTACAAGATCAGACCATGGCGAGCATCGGACACCTTTCTGCGCCCCGCGCCATCCCAGCGCTGGACCACCTGCCCAGGCCCCTCTACGCCCGCGCCGAAAGCCTCGGCGCCGGCTCCTGGACCACCCGCCATCGGCATGACTGGGTGCAGTTCTCCTACGCCATCAGCGGTGTACTCAGCGTCTACACCAGTGATGGCAGCTACTTCGCCCCGCCGCAATGGGGCGTGTGGATCCCCGCTGACCTCGAGCACGACGTCGCCAGTTCGATGCGCGCCGAGATGCGCAGCCTGTATGTGCGTCGCGACGCCTGCCCGTGGGCGGCGGACCAGTGCCGGGTGCTGGAAGTCACACCGCTCGCGCGCGAGCTGATCAAGCAGTTCTGCCTGCTGCCGGTGGAGTACGCGCAGGGCGACACCGCCGAGGCGCGGCTGGTGGCGGTGTTGCTCGATCAGTTGCGGGCACTGCCGGAGGTGGCGTTTTCGCTGCCGTTGCCGCGTCATCCTGGGTTGTTGCGGCTGTGCAACAGCCTGATAGTCGCCCCCGATCAGGTGCAGACCCTGCAGCAATGGGCGCTGCAACTGGGGTGTTCGGAGAAGACCCTGATGCGCTTGTTTCAGCGTGAGACGGGTTTGAGTTTTCGCAGCTGGCGACAACGCATGCGCCTGTTGTCGTCGCTGGCGTTACTCGAGGCGGGGGAGAATGTGACCGAGGCGGCATTGGGCTGTGGCTATGATTCCACCTCGGCCTATATTGCGGCGTTCAAGCAGCTGTTCGGGTTTACTCCTGGGGAGTTGCGGCTTTAGACATCGTCGAATGTCTGTGCTGGCGCCTTCGGGGAGCAAGCTCGCTTAGTTTGTGTCGTTTCGATTGTTGGGCTTATCCGTTGGGTGTGGTGTGGCCACTGGCCCCTTCCGCCCTTACGACGGGTCACTTTTGGCAAACGCCCGGTGTGCCGGCCCAGCCAAAAGTAACCAAAAGGTCTTGGCTCCTGCATCCGGCCCTTCGCTTCGCTACGGGTTCCCTCACTCCGGTCTTGCTCCCGTGAGGACCGCGCCGGACGGGCCTTCCTGGCCCGCGGCGCTTGCCGGCCATCCATGGCCGTCACCTCACTCCGCAAGACCTCCGTTCGGCCTCCTGAAGTCGCAGTAGATCAAGATCACAAGCCAGATCAAGATCAACGGCCAGATCAAGGGCCAGGTCAACGGCTGGCGAATCGCTGCGCTCTCGCTGCTTTATAAGGGCGGTACAGCGCGTCAGCGCCAGAATGTGCATTGGCAGTTCCGGCCTCTTCGCGGGTAAACCCGCTCCCACAGGTTCTCTGCTGACTGTAAGGCCACTGCGGTCCCTGTGGGAGCGGGTTTACCCGCGAAGAGGCCAAGCTATCCACCACAATTGCCACTGTCGAAGATAACGCCAGCCCAGGCGCCACCCGTAACTTGGCGACCTCAGGAGGCCGAACGGAGGTCTTGCGGAGCGGGGTGACGGCCAGGAAGGCCGGCAAGGGCTGCGGGCCAGGAAGGCCCCTGCAGCCCGGTCCACGCGGGAGCAAGGCCGGAGTGAGGGAACCCGCAGCGCAGCGGAGGGCCGTATGTGGGAGCCGGCGGTTTTTGGTTACTTTTTTCCAAGAAAAAAAGTGACCCGCCGTAAGGGCGGAAGGGGCCATTAGCGCCACTGCATCCAATGGATAAGCCCACGATCTGCAAGCCCAAGCCCAAGCCCAAAAAAAACGGCGCCTCGAAGGGCGCCGTTTCAGCTTCAGCGGTTAAACCGCTCAACCAACGCATATTGCGTCCCAGCCGTACTCGTCAGCTCCTCGCTGAGCAACGCCGAATGTTGCGCCTGCTCCGCCGTCTGATCCGCCAAATCGGCGATGGTACTGATGTTACGGCTGATCTCGTCCGCCACCGCTGTCTGCTCTTCAGTGGCCGCCGCGATCTGCGTGGTCATGTCGGTGATGTTGGCCACCGCTTCGCTGATCCCCACCAACGCCTGGTCGGCCTCCATGACCCGCTCGACACCTTCCTGAGCCTGGCGCCGGCCACTCTCCATGGTCAGCACGGCATTGCTCGCGGTTTGCTGCAGCTTGGCGATCAGCGTGTGGATCTGCCCCGTCGACTCGGCAGTGCGCTGGGCCAACTGCCGCACTTCATCGGCCACCACCGCGAAACCACGGCCCATCTCACCCGCGCGGGCCGCCTCGATCGCGGCGTTCAGCGCCAGCAGGTTGGTCTGGTCGGCGATCCCCTTGATCACATCGACCACACCACCGATCTCGTCACTGTCCTTGGCCAATTGGGTCACGGTCAGGCCCGTCTCACCCACCGCCGTCGACAGGCGCGCGATGGCATCGCGGGTTTCACCGGCGATCTGCCGCCCCTGGCTGGTCAGGCGGTTGGCTTCCTGGGTGGCATCGGCGGTGCGCTGCACGTGGTTGGCGACTTCCTGGGTGGTGGCGGCCATCTGGTTGACGGCCGCAGCCACCTGTTCGGTCTCCACCCGCTGACGCTCCAGGCCCGAAGAGCTCTGGTGGGCCAGGGTGTCGGACTGACGCGCCTGGTCACTGAGGTGTTCGGCGCTGTCCTGCAGGCGCGTCAGGCAGGTCTTCATCCGCGCGTCCTGGCTGAGCATGGCCATTTCCAGGCGCGCCTGGACACCCCGGCTGTCGGTGTACATCTGCGCGATCAACGGGTCGGAGGTGGTCTGTTCAGCCAGGCGCAGCAGGCGCTTGAGCCCGCGCTGCTGCCAGCTCAGGCCGAGCAGGCCAAGCGGCACCGACAGGCCCGCAGCCAAGGCGAAGCCCCACGAATGGCCCAGCCAGTTGCCGATCAGGAAACCCACCTGGCTGATCAGGATGAACGGCAGCCAGTCCTGCAGCACCGGCAGCCACTGGTCGCGACGCGGCACGGCCGTCTTGCCCTGGTTGAGGCGCTGGTACAAGGCTTCGGCGCGGCGGATCTGCTCGGCGGTCGGCTTGACCCGCACCGACTCGTAGCCCACCACCTGATTGTTATCGAAGACCGGCGTTACATAGGCGTTGACCCAGTAGTGATCGCCGTTCTTGCAACGGTTCTTGACGATGCCCATCCATGGCAGGCCTTGCTTGAGGGTCTGCCACATGTGGGCGAACACCGCAGGCGGCACATCGGGGTGACGCACCAGGTTGTGCGCGACGCCCGTCAGTTCCTCGCGCGAGAAACCACTGATTTCGATGAACGCATCGTTGCAGTAAGTGATCACACCCTTGGCGTTGGTGGTGGAGATCAACCGCTGTTGTGCAGGGAAAGTCCGTTCTCTCTGGGTAATCGGTTGGTTGTTACGCATGGCTCGTCAGATCCGCAAGGCTTTCGATGGGTATCGGCAAGCCTCTGGTTATATTGAATGATTATTTAAGTTGCTTGATCGGGGGCAAGGCTGGCCCGACTCAATTAGGCTAGTGGGCCCGGCGTTTCGCCGCAGATGGCAGCAATGTTTCCGTTTAATTACCGTTAAGTGACGCACGAGTCGGATCATGACGGATTGTTCAGGTGACAGCCAGCATCGGGTAGCTGAAGCCGGCAAAATGCACCAGGTTGATCCCGAAATGGCACGACACCGCCGCCCCCAGCCCGCCGTACCGGTAAGCCAGGCCGTAGCCAATCCCGGCCAGGCCGGCCACTAGCGCCCACTGCCAGCCGCCACCCAGGTGCGCCAGGCCGAACAGCAGCGCGGCGCCCAGCAGGGCCAGGCTGTCATGGCCGAACAGCCGCTGCAGGCCGCCCTGCAGGTAACCACGGAACAGCAGCTCTTCGGTCAGGCTCACCAGCAGCAGGTTGTTGGCCAGCCACAGCCAGGCCTGCTCTGGCCATTTCGCCGCCCAGCCGATCAGGCCCAGCGACCAGGCGCCGCCGAGGCAGGTCGCCAGGGTCAACGGCACGATCAGCAGCAGCAGCGAGGCGCGCTTGGCGCTGCGCTGGGCAATGATCCACGGGCAGGCCCCCAGCAGCCAGAAGCCGATCAGCGGTTTGTCCAGGTTCAGTGACATCGTGAAGGGCAGGGCGCCTGCGCTGAACACCGCCTGCTCGATCACCTTGGCGTTGTGGAACCCAGGCAGCCAGTGCGACGCCAGAGGCACGGCCAGGAGGGCGAACAGCAAATGGCCGCTGATGCGCTGCCAGCGCTTGATCCGGGTTGCCAGCAGCGCCGCGCCGCCCAGCGCGATAAAGGTCGGCAGTGCCGGCAGGGTGAGCTTGCCATAGGCCAGGGCCAGGCAATAGCCGGCGGCGAGGAGAAGGGTCCAGCGGTGCTTGAACATGGTAAACCTGTGCAGGATGAATCCGATGCAGGCTTGGACTCATCCCGCAAGGCGCAGGACACCAGGGCTATCGGCTGATGATCAGCCGGCAATCAGCTGGCGCAACACATAGTGCAGAATGCCCCCGGACTTGAAGTACTCGACTTCGTTGAGCGTGTCGATCCGGCACAGCACCTCGATCTGTTGCTGCTGGCCATCTTCAGCGGTGATGCGCAGCGTCAGGCTCATGCCGGGGCGGATCTGCGCGTCGCTCAAGCCCAGCACATCGATCCGTTCCTTGCCGGTCAGGCCCAGGTGCTTGCGGCTGTCACCGGGCTTGAACTGCAGCGCCAGCACGCCCATGCCGATCAGGTTAGAGCGGTGAATACGCTCGAAACTTTCCGCCAGCACCGCCTTGACCCCAAGCAGGTTGGTGCCCTTGGCCGCCCAGTCGCGGCTGGAGCCGGTGCCGTATTCCTGGCCGGCGATCACCACCAGCGGCGTGCCCTCGGCCTGGTAGCGCATCGCCGCGTCGTAGATCGACAGCTTCTCGCCGCTGGGCACATGCACGGTGTTGCCGCCTTCCTCGCCGCCGAGCATCTCGTTGCGGATGCGGATGTTGGCAAAGGTGCCGCGCATCATCACCTCATGGTTACCGCGCCGTGAGCCGTAGGAGTTGAAGTCGCGTGGCTCCACGCCCTTGCCACGCAGGTAGCGCCCGGCGGGGCTGTCGGCCTTGATGTTGCCGGCCGGGGAGATGTGGTCGGTGGTCACCGAGTCGCCGAGCAGGGCCAGCACCCGCGCGCCGTGGATGTCGGCGATCTGCGGCAGCGGGCCGCCGATATCGTCGAAGAACGGCGGGTGCTGGATGTAGGTCGAATCGTCCTGCCAGACATAGGTGGCCGCCTGGGGCACCTCGATGGCTTGCCACTGTGCGTCACCGGCGAACACCTCGGCGTATTCCTTGTGGAACATCGCCGTATCGACCTTGGCCACGGCGTCGGCGATTTCCTGCTGGCTCGGCCAGATGTCGCGCAGGTACACCGGCGCGCCGTCTTTGCCGGTACCCAGCGGTTCGCGGGTGAGGTCGACGCGCACGCTGCCGGCCAGGGCGTAGGCGACTACCAGCGGCGGTGACGCCAGCCAGTTGGTCTTCACCAGCGGGTGGACCCGGCCCTCGAAGTTGCGGTTACCGGAGAGCACCGAGGCGACGGTGAGGTCGGCCGTGCCGATCGCCTGCTCGATCGCTTCATCCAGTGGCCCGGAGTTGCCGATGCAGGTGGTGCAGCCATAGCCGACCAGGTCAAAGCCGAGCTGGTTCAGGTAGGGCGTGAGGCCCGCCGCGTTGTAGTAATCGGTGACCACCTTGGACCCGGGCGCCAGCGACGTCTTGACCCAGGGTTTGCGGCTCAGGCCCTTTTCCACGGCCTTTTTCGCCACCAGCCCGGCGGCCATCATCACGCTGGGGTTGGAGGTGTTGGTGCAGGACGTGATCGCGGCGATCACCACCGCGCCATCGCGCAAGGTATGGGTCTGGCCGTCGTAGCTGTAGTCGATTTCGCCCGCCTGGTCGGCATTGCCCACGGCCACGCCACCGCCGCCCTCGCTTTCCAGGCGACCGACTTCCTTGGCTTGCGGCTTGGGCTGCAGCTCGATGAAGCCGTTGAAGGCCTGGCTGACCGCAGACAGGGCGACCCGGTCCTGCGGGCGCTTGGGCCCGGCCAGGCTGGCTTCGACTTCGTGCATGTCCAGCGCCAGGCTGTCGCTGAACAGCGGCTCCTGGCCGGGCAGGCGCCACAGGCCTTGTGCCTTGCAGTAGGCTTCGACCAGGTCCACGGTCGCTTGCGGGCGGCCCGTCAGGCGCAGGTAGTCCAGGGTCACCTGGTCGACCGGGAAGAAGCCACAGGTGGCGCCGTATTCCGGGGCCATGTTGGCCAGCGTGGCGCGGTCGGCCAGCGGCAGCTCGGCGAGGCCGTCGCCGTAGAACTCGACGAACTTGCCGACCACGCCCTTCTTGCGCAGCATCTGCGTGACGGTGAGCACCAGGTCGGTGGCGGTGATGCCTTCGCCGAGCTTGCCGGTGAGCTTGAAGCCGATCACTTCGGGGATCAGCATCGACACCGGCTGGCCGAGCATGGCGGCCTCCGCCTCGATGCCGCCCACGCCCCAGCCGAGCACGCCGAGGCCGTTGATCATGGTGGTGTGCGAATCGGTGCCGACCAGGGTGTCCGGGAAGGCATAGGTGCGGCCGTCTTCTTCGCGGGTCCAGACGGTGCGGCCGAGGTATTCGAGGTTGACCTGGTGGCAGATGCCGGTGCCCGGCGGCACCACGCTGAAGTTGTCGAAGGCGCTCTGGCCCCAGCGCAGGAAGGCATAGCGCTCACCGTTGCGCTGCATCTCGATGTCGACGTTCTCGGCGAACGCAGCGGCGCTGGCGTAGCGGTCGACCATCACCGAATGGTCGATCACCAGGTCCACCGGCGACAGCGGGTTGATCCGCTGCGGGTCACCGCCGGCCTTGGCCATGGCCGCACGCATGGCCGCCAGGTCGACCACGGCGGGCACCCCGGTAAAGTCTTGCATCAAGACCCGCGCCGGGCGGTACTGGATCTCGCGATCGGAGCGGCGGTCCTCGAGCCACTGGGCCAGCGCGCGCAGGTCATCGCCGGTGACGGTCTTGCCATCCTCCCAGCGCAGGAGGTTTTCTAGCAGCACCTTGAGCGACATCGGCAGGCGCTGCAGGTCACCCAACTGGCGGGCGGCCTCGGTCAGGCTGTAATAGTGGTAGACGCGGTCGGCCACGTGCAGCGTCTTGAGGGTCTTCAGGCTATCGAGCGAGGGCATTGCCAACTCCTTCTGCGCCGGTGCCCGGCCTCTCGTGAATGCCGGTGTCACCGCTCTGTGGGGTCCGCACGGTACGGACCTTGGCTGAGTGGTCAGGTTAGAACCGATTTGCCGGCCCTGACCCAGTACTGGACAGGCGGGGCGTGTCGCTGGTTCCGATCTTCCTTTATCATCCCCGCCCTGCCGGCGCGTGACGTGCGCTGGATCAAGGCTGGCGGTCCGCGCCAGCGATGTGGAGTAAACAATGAATACCCTGTTCATGCATTGCCGGCCCGGTTTCGAGGGCGAGGTCTGCGCCGAAATCAGCGAACACGCCGCCCGCCTGAATGTTGCCGGCTACGCCAAAGGCAAGCCGCAGAGCGCCAGCGCCGAATTCGTCTGCAGTGAGCCGGACGGTGCCGCGCGCCTGATGCGTGAACTGCGCTTCGCCCAGTTGATCTTCCCGCGCCAATGGGCGCGCGGGGCCTATGTCGAACTGCCGGAGACAGACCGCATCAGCGTGCTGCTCGACTACCTGGCCGATGCCCCGGTGGCGGGCAGCCTCTGGCTGGAAGTGCTCGACAGCAACGACGGCAAGGAGCTCTCGACTTTTTGCCGCAAGTTCGAAGTGCCCCTGCGCAAGGCCCTGGAAAAGGCCGGGCGGCTGGTCGAGGACGCCACTCGGCCGCGCCTGCTGCTGAGCTTCATCAGTGGCCGGCGGGTGTTTGTCGGCTTCGCCGAGGCGCACAACTCGGCGTTGTGGCCGATGGGCATTCCGCGCCTGAAATTCCCCCGTGAGGCGCCGAGCCGTTCGACCCTCAAGCTGGAAGAAGCCTGGCACCAGTTCATCCCGCGTGATCAATGGGAGCAGCGCCTGCACGACGACATGACCGGCGTCGACCTCGGTGCATCGCCGGGCGGCTGGACCTACCAGCTGGTCAAGCGCGGCATGCTGGTCACCGCCATCGACAACGGCCCGATGGCCGAAAGCCTGATGGACACCGGCCTGGTCCAGCACCTGATGGCCGATGGCTTTACCTGGCAGCCGAAACAGACCGTCGACTGGATGGTCTGCGACATCGTCGAGAAGCCGGCGCGCAGTGCGGCGCTGATCGAGACCTGGCTGGGCGAAGGCCTGTGCCGCGAGGCGGTGGTCAACCTGAAGTTGCCGATGAAGCAGCGCTACGCCGAAGTGCGCCGTCTGCTCGACCGCATCGAGGCCGGGTTCAAGGCGCGCAAGATCAAGGTGTCGATTGCCTGCAAGCAGCTCTACCACGACCGTGAGGAAGTGACCTGCCACCTGCGCCGGCTGGACCTCAAGCCGCGTAACGGCTGAGCCTGGACGGGGCTGCCCGGCAGCCCAGGTGCCGTCAGCGCTTGCCGAGAATCTTGCCGAGCATTTCGGGCTGCGGCGCGCCTTGCTGGTTCTGCAGGCGGCCTTGCTCGTCCAGGTAGAAGATCGCCGGCGTCGCCGCCAGGCCCAGTTCCTCCATCAGCGCCATGTTGCTGTCGAGCTTTTGCTGGACCTGCGCAGGGATCGTGTCGAGCGCCTTGAGCGTGCTCGCCTTGCCCGCCTGCTCGTGTTGCTGGAGGGCCTTGGCTGGGTCCTTGGCGGCGAGCAGGGCGGCGGATTTGCCGGGGCTGTCCTCGCGAATGATGCCGACCATGATATGGCGCAACTGCACCTTGCCCGACTCGACCCACGGCCGCGCCTGCTGCCAGAACAGGTTGCAGTACGGGCAGTTGGGGTCGCTGAACACGTACAGCGTGCGCGGGGCGTCGGCCTTGCCGTCGCTGATGAACGCGCTGTTGTCGAGCTTCGCCCAGACCGCTTTGCTCATCGGCGCATACACCAGCTTCTCCAATGGCTCGGCGCTGAGGTCCTGGCCCTGTTCGTCGAACAGGCTGCCGACCAGCACATGCTTGCCATCGGCGGTCAGGTACAGGGCGAGGCCGTTGTTCTGGTACTCGGCGGCATAGCCGCGCAGGCCGTTGGGGGCATCGAAACTACCCTTGATCACAGCACCTTTGGCTTGCAGCTGCTGGATCGCCTTGGGCAGCGTTTCTGCCTGCAGCGGGGGAGCGGCCAGCAGGGCAAGGGTCAGGGGCACGAGTGCATTCAAGCGCATGTCAGTTTCCTTGTGCGGCGGAGGCGGGCGCGGCTGCCCGATCGAAGGGTTCCAGGGCGTGGCGCAGGCTGGCGCGCGACAGTTCGCCCAGGTGGCTGCCGACCAGGCGCCCCTCGGCGTTGTAGAACAGGGTGGTGGGTAGCGCCATGGAGCCGACCCGCTGGGCCAGTTGGCCTGCGCCGTCGAACAGCACGTGGGTCAGGCTCAGGCCGGTGGTGGCGAGAAAGGTGCTGACGTTCTCCGGGGTCTCGCCCTGGTTGACGAACAGGAAGGTGACGTGGGGATAGTCGTGCTGCGCCTGTTGCAGCACCGGCATCTCGCGGCGGCACGGCGGGCACCAGGTCGCCCAGATATTGATCACCAGCGGTTTGCCCCGGTAGTCGTGCAGGGCCATGGATTGACCGCTGGCGGTGCGCAGGGTCAGGTCCGGCAGCTCGGTGCCCTTGCTGTACAGGTGGCTGCCCAGGCTGGCGAGGATCCAGAACAGCGCGCCACTGGCCAACGCCCAACCCAGCGGCCGCCGCAGCCCGGGCTGACGCCAGCCCTGCCACAGCGTGCCCAGCACGATCGCCAGCAGGCCGCCCCAGAGCAGAAAGCCGCCATCTCGGATGTCGATGATCTGCAGCGGCTCGTCGCGGTACATCGGCCAGTAGGCCAGGACGAAGCCCAGGCGGGCACCCAGCACACCCAGCAGGAACAGGTTGAACAAGGCCGACTCCGGGCTTTCACCTCCGCGCCTTGCGACCCACCAGCCCACCCCGCAGGCAATGCCCAGTGCGGCGAGCAACAGCAGGTGGTTGAGGGCCATGGTCAGGGGGCCGAGGGTCACGGTCAGCATCAGCCTTGGCTCCTGGTCTGTGCCCAGTGTTGGAGGAATTGCGCCGCATCCACTTCACCGGTGATGCGCCGGGCGCGGCGTTCTTCGCCCTCCGGGCCGATCCAGATCAGGCTGGGCGGGCCGGGGACCTGGTAGCGCTGCAGCAGCTCACGGCTGGCCGCCGAGTCGGCGGTGACGTCCAGGCGCAACAGGTGCACACCCGCCAGGCTGGCCTGCACGTCGCTGCGGGCAAACACCTTGGCTTCCATCACCTTGCACGACACGCACCAGTCGGCATAGTAGTCGACCAGCACCCATTGACCCCGCGCCTTGGCCGCTTGCAGCTCATGTTGCAGGTCTTCGGGGCGCTTGACCGTGGTGAACGAATCGTCGGCATGGGCCGCCAAGGCTGCGGCCGGCCTGGGCCCGGTGAAGGGGTGCAGGGGTTGCCACAGGTCGGCGCTGCCGGCGGCGGCGCCGACCAGCAGCAGGCCGCCCCACAGCGCCCCGAGCAGCGGCACCGCGCGCAGGGCGGGCACGCGTTGCAGGGCCGGCCAGGCCGCCCACGCCAGGGCAATCAGCCAGCTGCCGCTGAGGGCCAGCAGCAGCGGCGCGGGCAGCAGGCCGCGCACGGTATACAAGGCCATGGCCAGGAAGACGAAGCCGAACAGGCCCTTGACCCGGTTCATCCACGCGCCTGGGCGTGGCAGGTAGCGGTTGCCCAGGGTCACCAGCAACAGCAGCGGCACGCCCATGCCCAGGCCCAGGCTGAACAGCACCAGCGCGCCATGCAGCACATCGCCGCTCTGGGCGATGTACAGCAGCGCGCCGGCCAGCGGCGCGGTCATGCACGGGCCCATCAGCAGGCCGGACAACGCCCCGAGCAGCGCCGCACCATACAGGTTGCCGCCGCGGGTAGCTTGGCCGGCGCGGTCGAGCCGGTCGCGCAGGGCCATCGGCAGTTGCAGTTCGAAGGCGCCGAACATTGGCAGCGCCAGCAGCACGAACAGCGCGGCCAGGCTGCCCAGCAGCCAGGGTTGTTGCAACCAGGCCTGCAGGCTGGCGCCGAGCAGCGCGGCGACCACGCCCAGCCCCGCATACACCAGGGCCATGCTCAGCACGTAGACGCCCGCCAGCAGCCAGCCGCGCCGGGCACTGGCGCCGTTGCCCAGCACCAGCCCGGCGAGGATCGGCAGCATCGGCAGCGAGCACGGGGTGAAGGCCAGCAGCAGGCCGAGGCCGAAGAAGGCCAGCAGGCCCCAGGCCAGGTTGGCCTGTTGCAGGTCACTGGCCAGCGCCTGGTCACTGGCTTGCTCGGTGCTGCCCGCGGGGTTGCCGCCGAGGTCGATGACGCTGGTTTGTGGCGGGTAGCACAGGCCGGCATCGGCGCAGCCTTGCCAGCCCAGGCGCAGTTGCCCGCTGGCGTCAGCCGGCAGCAACAGTTCAAGCTCGCCGCGGTAGATTGCACTGTCACCGAAAAATTCGTCGTGGTGGTTGAGGGCGGCGGGCAGGGCGGGCTGCTGCGCCGGCGTCAGGCCGTCGAACTTCAGGCGCTTCTGATAGAGGTAGTAGCCGTCTTTTATCTGGAAATGCACGCGCGTTTCGCCCGACGCCAGGCGGTCGTGGCTGAGCACGAAGGCCTGATTGACGGGCAGGAAGTCTGGTTTGACCGCAAACGGGTTGGCCTGGAGCGGGCCAGCCAGGAAGAGGGTCAACAAGATCAGGAAAACGCGCATGTCTGGGCCTTGGCAATGCAGGTGAGTGGCCATGCTGGCCTGACTTGATTAACCGAAAGTTAACCCGGCGAATCGGGAACAGGACTACATCATTCGAGGGGGTAGTACATAATCCTCACTTAATCATCGCCTGTCGCAATATCCACTCCCCACTGGAGACCCATCTCATGCACGTACTGCTCTGCGAGGACGACGACCTGATCGCCAGCGGCATCTGCGCCGGCCTCACCGCCCAGGGCCTGACCGTGGATCGAGTGGCCAGCGCTTCGGCCGCGCGGGCGCTGCTCCAGGCCGCGCAGTTCGACGTGATGATCCTCGACCTCGGCCTGCCCGACGAAGACGGCCTGAAGCTGCTGCGGCGCCTGCGCCAGCAAGGCGAAAGCCTGCCGGTGCTGGTGCTGACCGCGCGTGATGCGATCACCGACCGGGTCGCGGGGCTCGAGGCCGGGGCCGACGATTACCTGCTCAAGCCGTTCGACCTGCGCGAGCTGGCGGCGCGGTTGCACACGTTGCTGCGGCGCATGGCCGGGCGCGCGGTCAACCTCATCGAGCACGGGCCATTGCGCTACGACCCGAGCAGTTGCGAGGCATTCCTGGCCGACCAGCCGGTGGACCTGTCGCGGCGCGAGCAGGCGCTGCTCCAGGCCTTGTTGCAAAACCCCGGGCGAGTGCTCTCCAGCGAGCAACTCAAGGACTGCGTGTACGGCTTCAGCGACGAAGTCGAAAGCAACGCCCTCAACGTCCATATCCATCACCTGCGGCGCAAGCTCGGCAACGGTATCGTCGAGACCGTGCGCGGCCTGGGTTATCGCCTCGGCCCGGCGCAGGCCCCCGAAGAGATCGCACCATGAGCCTGCGCGTCCGGCTGTCGTTGATTCTCGGCAGCGCCTTCATCGTCATCTGGGCGCTGGCCGCCGCCTGGATGCTGCGCGACCTGCGCCAGCAGATGATGTTCTCCCTCGATCAGCGCCTGGTGGCCTCGGCGCGCATGGTCGCCGGGCTGGTCGACCAGTTGCCGCAACCGCTGGCGGCCAAGGGCGAGGATGCGCATTTTTCTGCCGATCAACTGAGTGTGCCGGATGGCATGGCCTGCCAGGTGAGTTCGTTGCGCGGCGAGATCCTCGCCAGCAACCACAAGCACGATGGCGCGATGGACGACCAGCGCAGCGGCTTTCGCGACCAGACCATCGACGATGCGCGCTGGCGCACGTTTACCTACAACCATGGTGATATCCGCATCACCACCGCCGACCGCCACCAGGAGCGCGAGGCGCTCAACCAGTCGATCCTGCTGGCCGCCTCGGCGCCGGTGCTGATGGCCCTGCTCGGCAGCCTGGGGTTGCTGTGGATTGGCCTGGGCAAGGGCCTGGAGCCGCTCAACCGGATGCGCGACGCGTTGCGCAGGCGCCGCGCCGACAGTGTCGAGCCGCTGCAGGTGGCCGGCATGCCGAGCGAACTGCAGCCCTTGCTCGAGACCCAGAACCAGCTGTTCCTGCGGATCGCCCAGACTCTGGAGCGTGAACGCCGCCTGACCGACGACGCCGCGCATGAACTGCGCAGCCCGCTGACCGCGATCAAGACCCACCTGCAGGTGGCGCGGATGACCGACGGCGCCGTGCGCGAGCAGTCCCTGGCGCATGCCGAGCAGGGCACCGACCGCATGCACCGCACGCTCGAGCAGTTGCTGTTGCTGGCCCGGGTGGAGGGCAGCCTGTCGTTCGACGACGGCGTGCAGTGCAGCGCCGAGCAGGTCGCGCGCCAGGCGGTGGAGGATGCCGGGGGCGGCGACAAACGCCGCATCCTCGTGCGCCTGCCCGAGGATGCCACGCGGATCTACCTGGGCATGCCCGCACCCCTGGCGGTGGCGGCGCTGCGCAACCTGCTCGACAACGCCCTGCGCCATGGCGGCGACGCGGCGGTGGAGCTGGAGCTGCAGATGGCCGACGGCCAGGTCGGCTTCATGGTCCGCGACCATGGGCCGGGGATCAGTGAAGGCGACCTGCAGCACCTGACCGAGCGCTTCTGGCGCAATGGCCAGAGTGGTGGCTGCGGCTTGGGCCTGGCGATCGTCCAGGCGATCGTCCAGCGCTGCGCGGGGAGCTTGCGCTTCGACAGCCGCAGCGATGGCTTGCGGGTGTGGCTGCAGGTGCCGGCGCGCTCGGCGCAGTGAGGCGCATGCCGGTGAGGATGGCTCTCGGTTCGCGCTTGAGCGACAATAAGCGCCCATTCGCGGAGGAACCCATGACCGAATTCACCCCTGACGCCGTCCTCGACGCCACTGGCCTGAACTGCCCGGAACCGGTAATGATGCTGCACCAACAGGTGCGCAACCTGGCCGCCGGCGGCCTGCTCAAGGTCATCGCCACCGACCCGTCGACCCGCCGTGACATCCCCAAGTTCTGCACGTTTCTCGGCCATGAACTGGTCGAGCAACAGGAGCAGGCGGGCACCTACCTGTACTGGATCCGCAAGAAGGCCGACTGAGCCGCGCTGGATCGAGCCCGTCGTAGCGCCTACACTGCGCTCCCCTGAGAGGAGAGCGCCATGCTGATAGTTGCCGACGAGAATATCCCGCTGCTCGATGCCTTCTTTGCCGGATTCGGCGAGATCCGCCGCTATCCTGGCCGCAGCATCGATGCTGAGTGCGTCAAGGATGCCGACGTCCTGCTGGTGCGCTCGGTGACTCAGGTCGACCGCCAGCTGCTCGAAGGCAGCCGGGTGCGCTTCGTCGGCACCTGCACCATCGGCACCGATCACCTGGCCCTGGACTACTTCGCCGAAGCCGGCATCCACTGGAGCAGCGCCCCGGGCTGCAATGCCCGTGGGGTGGTCGACTATGTGCTGGGCAGCCTGCTGACCCTGGCCGAGCTGGACGGCGAGAACCTCGCCGAGCGGGTCTATGGCGTGGTCGGCGCGGGGCAGGTCGGTGAGCGCCTGGTGCGCGTGCTGCATGGCCTGGGCTGGAAGGTGCTGGTCTGCGACCCGCCGCGCCAGGCCGCCGAAGGCGGTGACTTCGTCAGCCTCGAGACGCTGCTCGAACAGTGCGACGTGATCAGCCTGCACACCCCGTTGCAGCGTCAGGGCGCGCACGCGACCTGGCACCTGCTCGGCAGCGAGCAACTGGCGCGGTTGCGCCCCGGCGCCTGGCTGATCAATGCCAGCCGTGGGCCGGTGGTGGACAACCTGGCCCTGCGTGACCTGCTGCTGGCGCGTCAGGATGTGCATGCGGTGCTGGATGTCTGGGAGCGCGAGCCGGAGGTGGACCTCGAACTGGCCGACCTGTGCACCCTGGCGACGCCGCATATCGCCGGTTACAGCCTGGACGGCAAGCAGCGCGGTACCGCGCAGATCTACCAGGCGTTCTGCGACTGGCGGGGTGAGGAGGCGCAGGTGCAGCTGGCTGACCTGCTGCCGGGGCCGGCGTTGGCGCAGATCGACTTGAACGCCAGCAGCGACCCTGCCTGGGCGCTGGCCACGGTGTGCCGGGCGGTGTACGACCCGCGGCGTGACGATGCGGATTTTCGGCGCAGCCTGAGTGAGGATCCGGTCGCACAACGGGCGACCTTCGACCTGCTGCGCAAGCACTACCCACAGCGGCGCGAGATCGAGGGGCTGGCGGTGCGGGTGCGCGGCGAGTCGGCGCAACTGGCGCAGATGGTCAGTGCCTTGGGCGGTGTGGTGGTCTGAGGCTCGATCCACCAGGCCAACCCCCAATAAAAACCCGGCGCAAGGGCCGGGTTGAGTCAATTCGGTGGATCAGTCTTTTTTTACCCGCTCAACCCGGCTTTTTTCCAGGTCTTCACAAGCCTTCTTGATCATCTCATCGGTGATCGGCACCTCGTGGCCCTTGGCATCGATGATCGAACCGCAGTCGTGGCTGTGCGCCGGGTTCGTGGTCTTCGGCGTATCGCTGGTGTGCTGCAAGCTCATATCCTGTCTCCTCATCAGGTTCAAGCCCAGGGTATCCCCTTGCCGTGACTGGCCGGTGACAGCTGCACGGGCATCACGGCAATGACAGTCCATCAGAAACGGCGGCAAAGCTCCAGACCCCGTTTAGAACGATAAGCTATAGGCACTGGGGCAAGCCCGCCGCAGGACGTGTCCGCTCCCTGGGTGCGATCCGCCGAACGATCGCAAGGTTCCGCCTAGGCGGATGAATGGTAGGCTGGGCCCTCCCTCGGCAGAATGATCTGAGTCATGCCCGATCCGGTTTCCCCCCGCCAGCGTCGCGCCCTGCGTCTGGGCTGGCAGTTCCTGCGGCCCTACCGCAAACAGACCCTGCTGGCCTTGCTCGCCCTGGTGCTCACCGCCGGCATTACCCTGTCGATGGGCCAAGGCATCCGCCTGTTGGTCGACCAAGGCTTCATGACCGGCTCCGCCCACCAGCTCAACCAGACCCTCGGGCTGTTCATGGGGCTGGTGCTGGCCCTGGCGATCGGCACCTTCAGCCGCTTCTACCTGGTGTCGTGGATTGGCGAGCGTTGCGTGGCCGATATCCGCCGCGCGGTGTTCGACCACCTGATCGGCCTGCACCCAGGCTTTTTCGAGGACAACCGCAGCTCCGAGATCCAGTCGCGGCTGACCGCCGACACCACCTTGCTGCAGTCGGTGATCGGCTCGTCGCTGTCGATGTTCCTGCGCAACGCATTGATGGTGATCGGCGGCGTGGTGCTGCTGTTCATCACCAACCCCAAGCTCACCAGCATCGTGGTGCTGGCGCTGCCCCTGGTGCTGGCGCCGATTCTGCTGTTCGGCCGGCGCGTGCGCAGCCTGTCACGCCAGAGCCAGGACCGGGTCGCCGATGTCGGCAGCTACGTGGCCGAGACGCTGGGGCAGATCAAGACCGTGCAGGCCTACAACCACCAGGCGCTGGACCGCGAACGCTTTGCCGAGACGGTCGAGGCGGCGTTCAGCGTCGCCGTGCGGCGGATCGCCCAGCGGTCCTGGTTGATCACCCTGGTGATCGTGCTGGTGCTGGGCGCCGTCGGCGTGATGCTCTGGGTCGGTGGCATGGACGTGATCGCCGGGCGCATTTCCAGCGGTGAGCTGGCCGCGTTCGTCTTCTACAGCCTGATCGTCGGCAGCGCCTTTGGCACCCTCAGCGAGGTGATCGGTGAGTTGCAGCGTGCTGCGGGCGCCGCAGAGCGGGTTGCCGAATTGCTCGCCGCGCAAAGCGCGATCCTTGCGCCGGCCGACACGCTCGAGCTGGCCGGGCAACGCGCCGGTGGCCGCATCGAGCTACGCGAGGTGCGCTTTGCCTACCCGTCGCGGCCCACGGTTGCCGCGCTGGACGGCTTGAGCCTGTTGGTCGAGCCGGGCCAGACGCTGGCCTTGGTGGGGCCATCCGGGGCGGGCAAGTCGACCCTGTTCGACCTGTTGCTGCGCTTCTACGACCCTCAGCAGGGCGCCATCCTGCTCGACGGTCAGCCGCTCACCGCGCTCGACCCGGTTGCCTTGCGCCGTCAGTTCGCCCTGGTCGCGCAGAACCCCGCGTTGTTTCGTGGCACGGTGGCGGCCAACATCGGGTATGGCCGCCCCGAGGCCAGCTTCGCCGAGGTCGAGGCGGCCGCGCGCGGTGCGCATGCGCATGAGTTCATCCAGCAGTTGCCGCAGGGGTATCAAACGTTGCTCGGCGAGGGCGGGATCGGCCTGTCCGGCGGTCAGCGCCAGCGCCTGGCGATCGCCCGGGCGTTGCTGGTGGATGCGCCGATCCTGCTCCTCGACGAGGCCACCAGCGCCCTCGATGCGCAGAGCGAACACCTCATCCAGCAGGCCCTGCCGAGCCTGATGGCGGGGCGCACGACGCTGGTGATCGCCCACCGCCTGGCCACCGTGCAGCATGCCGAGCGGATCGCCGTGATCGACAAGGGGCGCATCGTCGCCGTGGGCAGCCACCGGCAGCTGATCGAACAAAGCCCGCTGTATGCGCGGCTCGCCGAGCTGCAATTCACCTCCATCTGAAGGGCTGCAGGCGGCGTGCCTGACACGCCTCTGTAACATTTTTGTAGCAATGGCCTGAGAGTATCTGGCTCAGCTGTTATGTGTGCTCGATTTGGCTGCTATCACCCGATGGCAGCTTTTTTTTGCCCTGCGAACGAGGACATGGATGTCTGTCGCGGCGCTGCGAGTCGGCGTCGTTTTCTTCCCTCCTTGTTCCCGAGATCCGCAATGTTGCGTAAATCCCTCCGCGTGCAAATTCTTTCGCTGCTCGGTGGCAGCCTGGCGGCGATGTTGCTGATCGCCCTGGTGTGCTTCCAGTTCCTCTCATCCAGCGTGCATGGCTACGCCGAGCTGGTCGATGGCCCGCTGCGCGCCTCGCAACTGATCGACGAAGCGAACCTGCAGTTCAAGGTCCAGGTGCAGGAATGGAAAAACGTGCTCCTGCGCGGTCGTCAGCCGGCCGAGCTGGACAAGTACTGGCAGCAGTTCCAGGGCCGTGAACAGCAGGTGCAGCAGTTGCTGGGGCAGTTGACCGAGAGCAGCGAGGGCGGCCTCAGGGCGTCTGTGCAGCAGCTGCGTGACAGCCACCAGCAGTTGGGCCAGGCCTATGCGCAGGGGCGCCAGGCGTTTCTTGCCGCGGGCGGCGATCCGGTGGTCGGCGATCAGGCCGTCAAGGGCGTCGACCGCGCGGCCAGCGAGCAGATGAGTGCGCTGGTCGAGCAGTTGCGCGGCGCGGCCCGCGAACGCGCCGCCGAGATCAATGACAGCGCCCAGCGCACGGTCTGGATTGGCCTGCTGGTGATGCTCGGCTCGGCGCTGCTGGTGGGCTTGTTCAGCCTGTGGCGAGTCAACCGCAGCCTGATCGAACCGATCCGCCAGCTCATCGACTATGTCGCGCAGCTCAGCCAAGGGCGCTTTGCCGCGCACGTCGATGCGCGCCGCGAGGACGAACTGGGCCGCTTGGCGCGGGCGGCCAACACCCTGCGCGATTTTCTCGCCGAGACCATCGGCCGGCTCAAGGACAACGCCGACGAACTGGAGGGCGCCAGTGGTCAGTTGCGTAGCTTGGCCGGCGACATGGCGCGGGGTACACAGGATCAGTTCCAGCGCACCGATCAGGTGGCCACGGCGATGCACCAGATGTCGGCGACCGCCCAGGAGGTGGCGCGCCATGCCGCCGAAGCCGCACGCGCGGCCGACGACGCCGATCACAGTGCCCAGGCGGGCGAGCAGGTGATGCAGGCGACCATCGCCACCATTGCCAACGTCAACCGCGAGATCGCCGGCACGGCCGCGGTGATCCGTGACCTGGAGCACGACAGCACGCGGATCGGCAAGGTCCTCGAAGTGATCCGCGGGATTGCCGAGCAGACCAACCTGCTGGCGCTCAATGCGGCGATCGAAGCCGCCCGCGCTGGCGAGGCCGGGCGCGGCTTTGCCGTGGTCGCCGACGAAGTGCGCAGCCTGGCCCAGCGCACGGCGGCGTCGATCGCCGAGATTCATCAGATCATCGAGGCGGTGCAGTCCGGCGCGCTGGAAGCGGTCAAGGCCATCGAGAGCGGCCAGCAGCGCAGCGAGGAGGGCGGCGAGCAGGTGCAGCAGGCGGGCCAGATGCTGCAACGGATCACCACGGCGGTCGAGGCGATTCGCGACATGAACCGGCAGATCGCCACGGCGGCCGAGGAGCAGACCAGCGTGGCCGAGGACATTTCCCGCAACCTGATCGAGATCACCCGCATCGCCACCGCCAACCAGCAGGCCGTGGAGCACACCGAGCAAGCAGGGCAGCGCCTGCACGGGTTGTCTGGGCAACTGGGTGAAGTCACCTCGCGGCTGACCGCCTGAGTGCGCCACGCCGCGTCGAAAGCGCGGTGGGGAAATCCGCCACATCGCGGCTGTTTGGCGCTTGGGTGTGGCGGATTGTCGCCATGCAAACTGCTCAGTCTGGGGTGCGACGAAGCGCCCCAGCCATTAGCCATTGGTCTTGATGAATCTGGCACGGACCCTGCTTAAGGGGCCCACGGCGGTCGTCTCCGATTCATCGATACCCCAGGCCATGGCTGACACCAGGATCAGCCCGGCCAGAACAACAATCCGGGCGTGCATATGCGGGGGGAGCGGTCTGCCAGTCACTTCACCTCAATTGGATTGAACAATGAAAAAAATACTGCTGACGCTCCTCTGCCTGAGCGTCATCGGCTGCTCCAAGCCCAGCGAGCCGCAGAAATCCGTCGACGTCCTGCTGATCGGCGGCGGCATCATGAGCGCCAGCCTGGGGACCTACCTCACCGAGCTGCAACCGGACTGGAAGGTCGACGTCTACGAGCGCATGGACCAGGTTGCCGAAGAAAGCTCCAACGCCTGGAACAACGCCGGTACCGGCCACTCGGCCTTCTGTGAGCTGAACTACACCAGCGAAGGCAAGGACGGCACGATCGACATCAGCAAGGCGGTCGGGGTCAACGAGCAGTTCGAGATCTCCAAGCAGTTCTGGGCCTACCAGGTCGAGCAGGGCGTGCTGAGCAACCCGAAGTCGTTCATCAACAACGTGCCGCACATGAGCTTTGTCTGGGGTGAGGAGAACATCGCCTTCCTCCACAAGCGCGTCGCTGCGCTGCAGCACAGCTCGCTGTTCCGCGGCATGGAGATCAGCGAAGACCACGAGCAGATCCGCCAGTGGGTGCCGCTGGTGATGGAAGGCCGGGCGCCTGAGCAGAAGGTCGCGGCCACCCGCATGGCGATCGGTACCGACGTCAACTTCGGCGAGATCACCCGTCAGCTGTTCGCCTCGATGAGCCGCAACCCGAATGTCCAGCTGCACCTGCGCCACGAAGTGCGGGACATCGTTCGCGCTGAAAACGGCAGCTGGAATGTCGTGGTCGCCGACCTCGCCAACGGCGGCAAGGAAACCAGCGTCAACGCCAAGTTCGTCTTCATCGGTGCCGGGGGTGGCGCGCTCAAGCTGCTGCAGAAATCGGCGATCCCGGAAGCCGAAGGCTATGCCGGCTTCCCGGTCGGTGGCCAGTTCCTGATGACCGACAACCCGGACATCGTTGCCCGCCACAAAGCCAAGCTGTACGGCAAGGCCTCGGTCGGTGCGCCGCCGATGTCCGTGCCGCACCTCGACACGCGGGTGATCGATGGCAAGGAAGTGCTGCTGTTCGGCCCGTTCGCGACCTTCTCCACCAAGTACCTGAAAAATGGCTCGCTGCTGGACATGTTCGCCTCGCTGACCAGCCACAACATCAGCCCGATGGTGCATGCCGGGATCGACAACATCGACCTCAGCACCTACCTGATGGGCCAGCTGATGCTCAGCTTCGACGACCGCATGGACAACCTGCGCGAGTACTTCCCGAACGCCAAGAACGAAGACTGGAAGCTGCTCCAGGCAGGCCAGCGCGTGCAGGTGATCAAGAAGGACCCGCAACTGGGTGGCGTCTTGCAGTTCGGTACTGAAGTGGTGGCCTCCCAGGACGGCAGCATTGCCGCGCTGCTGGGCGCATCGCCGGGTGCCTCGACCGCTGCGCCGATCATGCTGACGGTGCTGGAAAAGACCTTCAAGGACCGCGTCAAGAGCCCCGAGTGGCAGGCCAAGCTCAAGCAGATCGTGCCGACTTATGGCCAGAAGCTGAACAACGACCTTGAGCTGACCAACAGCACCCGCGAGTGGAGCAGTGAGCGTCTGCAACTGCTGTACGTGCCGGTGCAGGCTGAGCAGGCACTGGTCCAGGCGACCGCTACGCAGTAACCCGTCGCTTGCATCACGGCGCCTCCTTCGGGAGGCGTTTTTTTACCCGCGGATCGGTGTCGCCCTTTTCGCGGGCAAGCCCGCTCCCACAGGTTTTCGTGTTGATCACAGATAGCATGAATTGCCCGGACCCTGTGGGAGCGGGCTTGCCCGCGAAAAGGGCGACACAGATGCGGGATGGTTTCCCGCAGGCAACAAAAAGCCCGCGCAGGGCGGGCTTGATGTGAACAGGATTTGGTCGGAGAGACAGGATTCGAACCTGCGGCCTTCTCGTCCCGAACGAGACGCGCTACCTGGCTGCGCTACACTCCGATGAACGAAATCCTACTGCAAGCCATTTTTCGACGCAAGCCCTTGTTGTAAAAAGACTGTTTGCCAAAAAACCGGCCTGAATCAGAGCTCTTTCACGGTGCGGATCTGGTCTTTGTTGATGCGCGTACGCTTGCCATCGAGTTGCTCGAATTCGTAGAAGCCGGCGTCTTCGTCGTACTGTGGCGAGTCCACCGTCTGGATCTCACGGCCATCGTTCAAGGTGATGACGGCCGGCGATGCGCAGCCGGCGAGGGCGCCCAGGCCCAGGGCAAGCAGAAAGGCGGGAAGGGTCCGTTGAATCATCATGTTTCTCCAGTCGAGGGTGCTTGATGACATTAAGACGCAGCGCGTCCATCCAAGTTCCTTGCACAGTGCAGCATAGCGCCAATGCCCAGGCATTGATCGACAGCAACGCCTGCGCTCGAGCCCGCGGTACCCTGTGATATAAACACAGGCATCTCTTCCCCTGTGACGGACCCCCATGAAAGCCAAGGCAGATACCCCTTTCGTGCCGCTGAACATCGCCGTGCTGACGGTCAGCGATACCCGCACCTTCGACACCGACACCTCCGGCCAGCTGTTCGTCGACCGCCTCACCGGCGCGGGTCATCAGTTGGCGGACCGCGTGCTGCTCAAGGACGACCTCTACAAGATCCGCGCCCAGGTCGCGACCTGGATCGCCGACGAGCAGGTGCAGGTGGTGCTGATCACCGGCGGCACCGGCTTCACCGGTCGTGACAGCACTCCGGAGGCCGTTGCCTGCCTGCTGGACAAACAGGTGGACGGCTTTGGTGAGCTGTTCCGGCAGATCTCGGTCGCCGATATCGGCACCTCGACCGTGCAGTCGCGCGCGCTGGCCGGGCTTGCCAACGGCACCCTGGTCTGCTGCCTGCCGGGCTCGACCAATGCGGTGCGCACCGGGTGGGACGGGATCCTCGCCGAGCAGCTCGACGCCCGCCATCGGCCGTGCAATTTCGTTCCTCACCTGAAGCAGGCAGCGGCCTGTGCCAGCCGTGGTTGAAGGCGCGCAGCAGCGGCCGTTGATGCCGGTCGAAGAAGCCCTGCAACGTTTGCTGGCGCTGGCCGAATCGGCGCCGATCGGCGACACCGAGACGGTCAGCCTGGCCGAGGCCGAGGGCCGGGTGCTGGCGGTCGACCTGGTCGCCGAGCTCGACCTGCCGCCGTGGCCCAACAGCGCCATGGACGGCTACGCCCTGCGCCTGGCCGACTGGCACGGTGACGCGTTGCCGGTGAGCCAGCGGATCTTCGCCGGCCATGCGCCGCCAGCCTTGCAGCCCGGCACCTGTGCGCGGATTTTCACCGGCGCGCCGTTGCCCGCGGGCGCCGACTGCGTCGAGATGCAGGAGAACGCCGAGGTGCTGGACGATGGCCGGGTGCGCTTCCTCGAGCCGCTGCGGCCCGAGCAGAACGTCCGTCCGCAAGGCCAGGAAACCCGTGTTGGCGAGCAGGTGATGAGCGCCGGCACACGCCTGGGGCCGATCGAACTGGGCCTGGCCGCCACGCTCGGGCATGCCCGTCTCGAGGTGGTGCGCAGGGTCCGCGTGGCGGTGTTGTCGACCGGTGACGAGCTGGTCGAGCCCGGCCTGCCGCTGGGCCCTGGGCAGATCTACAACAGCAACCGCCGTCTGCTGGCCAGCTGGCTGCAGCGGCTGGGCTGCGAGGTGGTGGATGTCGGAATCATTGCCGATGACCTGCAACGTACCCGTGACTGCCTGGCAGGCCTGGGCGATGTCGACCTGATCCTGTCTACCGGCGGGGTATCGGTGGGTGAAGCCGACTACCTCGGCATCGCCCTGCGCGAAGCCGGGGAGCTGGCGCTGTGGAAGCTGGCGATCAAACCGGGCAAGCCGCTGACCTTTGGTCATTATCGCGGCGTGCCGGTGATCGGCCTGCCGGGTAATCCGGCCTCGACCCTGGTCACCTTCGGCTTGCTGACGCGGCCCTACCTGCTGCGCCGCCAAGGCGTGGCCAAGGTCGAGCCGTTGCGTTTCAGCGTCGAGGCGGGCTTCGACTGGCCCAAGGCCGGGACCCGTCGCGAGTACCTGCGGGCGCGTATCGAAGACGGTCGGGTGCGCATCTACAAGAACCAGAGCTCCGGTGTACTGCGCAGCGCCGCCTGGGCCGAAGGCCTGGTCGAGGTGCGCGAAGGCAGCACGCCGCAGCAAGGTGACCGGGTGTGGTTCATTCCGCTCAGCGAGCTACTTGGCTGAGCGCCCGAGCAACACTGCGCTGGCGCTTGGCTGGGGCGCCGGCGCCGCCTGGGTCAGGCGCATGTGCACGGTTTCCAGTTGCTGTGCGGCGACGCTCCAGTCGTGCCGCTGGCGGACGAACTGGCGACCGGTTTCGCCCAGTTGGGCCATGCGCCACGGCTGGTTGAGCAGTTGGTTGATCTGCAGGGCCAACTGGCCGCTGTCATCGCTGCCCAGGTAATGTTCGCCATTGTTCAGGGCCAGCCCCGAGACGCCCTTGCTGGTGCTGATCACCGGCAGGCCGGCGGCCATCGCCTCGAGTATCTTCACCTTGGAGCCCCCGGCGTAGCGTAGCGGGGCGAAGAACAGCGCCGAGCGCCGCTGCAGTTCACGCAGGTCGGGGCGGTAGCCGATCCATTCGATACGCGGGTCGTTCCAGTGCAGTTTCCAGCTCGCTGGCAGCGCATGCCCGGCGATCGCCAGGCGTACCGCCGGGTTGCTCATCCACACCTGCGGCAGGATCTCTTCCAGCGCCCACTCGATCGCCTCGAGGTTGGCCCCGTACTCGAAATTGCCCACGAACAGCAGGCGTTGGCTGTGCGCGGCGGGGCGCACGTCCTGGTAGTGATCGCAATCCACACCATTGACCACGACGTTGACCGGCCTGCCGCTGATCTGGCTGATCAGTTCGGCATCATGGGCGCTGACCGCCACCACTTCGCTGGGTTGGCGCAGGACCCGTTGCTCCCAGCGCCGGTAGCGCCAGCGGTCGAATGCATTGAGTGGTCTGAGCCACAGCGGCAGGCGGTCGTGGCAGGCGGCGCCCATCACCGATTCGAGGGTGTGCTCGCTGAGCATGTACGGCAGGCCGCGCGCCTGCAGGGCCTTTTCGAAGGGCTGGAAGCTGTAGCTGTGCTCGATCTGGATCACGTCCCAGGGCTCGTCCAGCAACTGTTCGAACTGGTGGCGCAGGCAAGGCGCCAGGCCGTGAATGATCGCCCGCATGGGGTAGTCGATGATGGGCGAGGCGAGCAGGTTGAGTGGGCTGTGCAACGGCCGCCTGGGCAGCACGATCAAGCGCTCTACCAATGGCTCCAGGGCTTCGCGGGCGCTGTCGCCGAGGGGGACTTTGGACTGCACCAGCAAGGTGATCCGGTGGCCGTGCTGGGCGAGTTCGCGCAGCAGGTGATATTGCCGCGTCTTGCTGCCGCTGGTGGTAGGCCAGGGCAGGTAGGGCAGTGTCCACAGTATGCGCATCGTCCCAATCCTCGCGGGCGGCCGGGCAATGGATGGCAAGGCGAGCTGCGAACTGTCAGCCAGCGTGGGCTGTCGCGGCGCGTCCATAGGTATCAGTAAAGCGTACGCGGTGCGCTTCGCCCAGCCACTCGCAGCCCTGCAGTGCAACCGCCAAGCAGGTCGTGTAGACCGGGGTCAGGCGGTTGGCGAAGATGTGCGTCAATAAAATGGCCATCCGTTGAGCGCGCTCACACGGCTTGCCAAATATCTGTCGATCATGCGCCTGTGGCTCCCGGCTTTCAATCGGATTCGGTCATTGCGCGGGCAATTGTCCGGCGAGTGCAGCAATTCGCCTTTGGCCATGGTCGAGATTGAAGTTGGATTCTTTTCTGGGAGGGGGACGTGATGGGCGAGCGCAAGGCAATGTTGGTCCTGCATGGCAAGCAGGCCTTGAATGAGGACGTGCGGGCGGCAGTGACTGCTGTACGCGAGCGCGGTTGGCACCTCGATGTGCGGCTGACCTGGGAGGCGGGCGATGCCCAGCGATTGGTCGGCGAAGCGCTGCAGGCCGGCTACAGCCATATCGTCGCCGGTGGCGGCGACGGCACCCTGCGCGATGTCGCCGAGGCCATGGGTTTCGCCCGCACCGAGGCCAGCCTGGTGCTGCTGCCGCTGGGCACGGCGAATGATTTTGCCAAGGCCGCCGGCGTGCCGCTGGAGCCGGCCGAGGCACTGGCACTGCTCGATCAGCCGCCGTGTCCGATCGACCTCGGGCGGGTGGGTGATCAGCTGTTCCTGAACATGGCCACCGGTGGCTTCGGCAGCCAGGTCACGGCCAACACTTCGGAAGACCTGAAAAAGGTCATCGGCGCCGCCGCCTACCTGTTCACCGGGCTGTCGCGCTTCAGTGAGCTGCAGGCCGCCTCGGTCGAGCTGCAGGGGCCGGATTTCCACTGGCAGGGTGATCTGTTGGCGCTGGGTATCGGCAACGGCCGCCAGGCCGGCGGCGGGCACGTGCTTTGCCCTGAGGCGCTGGCCGATGATGGCCTGCTCGACATCGGCATCCTGCCGGCGCCGCAGGAAATGGTCGGGGCGTTGCGTGACCTGCTCGCGGGGGAGGGCTTGTTCGTCCGGGCGCGCCTGCCGTGGGTAGAGATCAAGAGCTCGCAGGGCTTGGACATCAACCTCGACGGCGAGCCGTTGCAGGCCGACAGCCTGCGCTTCGAGGCGATGCCGGCGGCGTTGCGCGTGCATTTGCCGGCGCACTCGGCGCTGCTCAGTCGTCCAGGCTGATGATCTTCTCGCGGACCGCGAACAGCACCAGGCCGGCGACGTCGTAGATTTGCAGGCGCTTCATGACCTGCGAGCGGTGGCTTTCCACGGTCTTGATCGACAGCCCCAGGCCGTGGGCGATTTCCCGCGTGGACTTGCCGCGCACGATCAGCCGGAGGATTTCCAGCTGGCGCTCGGTCAGGTTGTGCCGCTCGCTGGTGCTCTGCTTGCCGTTGTGTGCCTGCTGCAGCGCCTGGTTGATCACCGTGTGGGCGATCGCCGGGCTCAGGTAGCGTTCGTCGGCGCGCAGCGCCGCCAGGGCCTGCTCCAGCTCGGTGGCGGTGGTGTCCTTGAGCAGGTAGCCATGGGCGCCGCTTTCGAGCGCGCGCATGATCAGCTCCGGGTCGGTGTGCATCGACAGGATCAGGACCTTGCAGGCATCGCCGTGGGCGCGCAGGTGGGTGAGGGCGTCCAGGCCACTGGTCGAACGCATCGAAATGTCCAGCAGGACGATGTCGGGGGTGAGTCGCCGGACCAGTTCCAGCAATTGCCCGCCGTCGTCGGCTTCGCCTACCACCGTGTAGCCAGGAATGTCTGCAACCAGGGCGCGAACGCCGGCGCGGATGAGCGAGTGGTCATCCACCAGCAATAATCTACAGGTCATGGGTAGCGGGGGTCCTGGCGCGTTCATGAGTACGGGGTGGCCACGGGAACAGCGCGTCGATGCGCGTGCCTTGGCCGGGCTGGCTGGTGACGGTCAGGCGTCCTTGCAATGCGCTGACCCGTTCATGCATGCCGGCCATGCCGCGCTGGCCTGCCTCGGCCGGGCTGTCGGCCGGGACGAACCCGCGGCCGTCGTCCTGGATCGACAGGGCCAGGCCTTCAGGGGCGCGCCGCAGCTGAATGTTCAGGTTGCGCGCCTGGGCGTGGCGGAGCACGTTGGTCACGGCTTCCTGGGTAATCCGAAAGGCGGCCATGCTGGCAGCGTCACTGATGCCGCCCAGCCGTTGCTGGCACTCCAGGCTCCACTGCAGGTCGCTGTTGGCCAGGGTGCGCAGCAGGTGCGCGCGCAGGCTGGCCTCGAGGCCAAGGCTGGCCAGTTGCCGCGGATTGAGCAGCGCGGAGACGTTGCGCACGTTGCCCAGGGTCTCGTCGAGGGTGCTGCGCAACGTCGCGCAGTGCCCGTGCAGGTCGCTCGGCATCCGCCGCTGCAGCCAGTCGAGTTGCAGCTTGGCGGCGGTGAGCAGTTGGCCGATGTCGTCGTGCAGTTCGCGGCTCAGGCGTTGGCGCTCGCTCTCCTGGACCTTGAGCATGCGATCAGCCAGCTCGGCCGGGCGCAGGTTGACCGAGCGTGCCCATTGGCCCAGTTGCCAGGCGACGCCGAGCACGGCGGCCAGTTGCAGCAGGATCACGCTGAGTGGCAGTGGCAAGGTTTGGTAGTGCAGCGCCAGGTTGGCGGTCAGTGATGCCACACAGAGCGCTGCGGTGACCCAGCGCAGCACGGCGGTGCGCGAGCAGCGACGCAGGGGAATCTTCAAGCGTGGAAGCATAGATAGGGAAGCCACTGAGTTAATGCTGTTGGAGGCCGTGCACGTGTCTGACCAGAGGCTTTGGCGTCCTGCTTTCAATCAATCGTCCAGCGTGTATTCAATTGACGGCTATCGGCGCTGCCTGCATTCATTTGCGCGCATGGTATCACTTCAAGTGTGATTGGTCGCGATTGCCCAATGCGGCGAAACCTCCGGTTTTGCGGGGTGATGAGGCAGTCTGGCGAAGTCCGTCAACTAGCAGAATGCCATTATGGCGCTGCAGGGGGGTGTGCCGACTGCAACTAAGCAGCGGCGCGCTTGGGAATATCTTGTGTAACTTAGTCAACTTTTGAACACGCTTGCTTACATGCGCTTAGTTGCGAACACGTAACAATTGTTATTTTTCTGGATCGGCGGAATGGCGTGCGGGGTGCTTTGCCTTCCCTGACGCACACGTTTGCGCGTGCGGTTGATCGAGCGCACTGGCCAGTTGCACGAGCAGCAGGTGCTGTTCGCTGGGGTCGAGGTCGAGGCGTCCGGTGTGGGCATCGAGCAGCTCCAGTTGCCAAGCGAGCAGGTCGAGGCACGCCTGCACCGACGGCAGCGCTGCGGTCTGCAGGTGCTGATCGCCGCAGGCGGGCGCGAGCAGGTCGCGCAGGGCCGACGTGTACTCGGCCACCTGCTCGAGGCCGAGGGTTTCGGCGCGCACGGCGAGGCTGCCCAGGGTGTCGTCCAGGCAGAGGCAGGCATCGGGATCGTTATCGATCATCTGCAGGTGCTGCAGGCATTCCTGGGCCTGGCTCAGCGAAACCTGGGCATCCAGCAGAAAGTCCTGCAGCGCACTGGGGGGCAGCGGGGTGCTTTGCATCATGACCCTCCTGCACACAGGACGGCAGCAAGGCTGGGGCACACCGGGACACGTGCTAGCAAAAGCCTGACTCCGTTCATGCAATGAGAATGGCGTCACATTAATGGCTAATGGATAGCGCGAACATCAGGTTGTGCCCGATTGCCGTCTAGGGGAAACCCTGATGGCGCGTCAGCTGCGGCCAGGTGTCGCAGGGGCTGCGAGGCGGGGAAGTGGCAGCAGTAAATCATGATGGTAAAGTGATATCAATTGCCCGCGAGGCTTTTTCCTGAAGGGGTCAAGCTGGGCGACTGTCCGCCGATACAGGACGGATGATCCTACTTTTCCCGACTCATGCCTGGGGGTTTTGCAATGGCTGGTATTCTCGACACTGTAGACCAACGTACGCAACTGGTAGGTGAGAACCGGCTGGAAATCCTGATGTTCCGCCTGGCCGGTCGCCAGTTGTTCGCGATCAACGTGTTCAAGGTCCAGGAAGTCCTGCAGCTGCCCAAGCTGACCCTGATGCCGCAGCGCCACGCCTTTGTCTGTGGGGTGGTCAACCTGCGCGGCCAGACCCTGCCGGTCATCGACCTGTCCCAGGCGATCGGCATGCGCCCGCTGCAGCCGGGCCCAGACAGCACCATCATCGTCACCGAGTACAACCGTTCGGTGCAGGCCTTCCTGGTCGGCGGGGTCGACCGCATCGTCAACATGAACTGGGAGGCGATCATGCCGCCGCCGACCAGCGCCGGCCGCCAGCACTACCTGACCGCGATCACCAAGGTCGAGGAGCAGTTGGTGGAGATCATCGATGTCGAGAAGGTGTTGGCCGAGATCGTGCCGTACAACGCCAAGGTCTCCAACGACAAGCTCGCCGATCCGGTCCTGGCCCGTGCCCGTGGCCGCGAGGTGCTGCTGGTGGATGACTCCAGCGTGGCCCTGGCGCAGTTGCGCGACACGCTGTCCCAGCTGGGGGTCAAGCTGCATGTCGCCAGCGACGGTCTCAAGGCCCTGCGCATGCTCAAGGGCTGGGCGGATGCCGGCGAGGACCTGTGTGAAAAACTGCTGATGATCTTCACCGATGCCGAGATGCCCGAGATGGACGGCTACCGGCTGACCACCGAGATCCGTTCCGATCCGCGCCTGCGCGGGCTCTACGTGGTGCTGCATACCTCGTTGTCGGGCAGCTTCAACGAGTCGATGGTGAAGAAGGTCGGGTGCGACAACTTCCTCTCCAAGTTCCAGCCGGACCGCCTGGTGGACGTGGTGCGCCAGCGCTTGATGCTCGACCACGCGCCTGCGTGATACCTGCCCCTGGCCTGCCGGGTATAAGCTAGGCGTTTTCAGCTGGCGGCAGGTGAGGCAGGGATGTTTCTGAGTGGGTTGTATCGGTATCCGGTGAAGTCGTGCCAGGCGCAAAGCCTGGAGGCTTCGGCTGTGGACCTGTTGGGGTTGCGCGGTGATCGGCGCTGGTTGGTGGTGGAGGCGTCGAATGGGCGCTTCCTCACCCAGCGCGCCTGGCCGCGGCTGACCCAGCTCAAGGCGAGCCTGGGCGAGGCAGGGCGGCTGCTGCTGGAGGCGCCAGGGCAGACGCCGCTCGAGGTGGCGGTGCCTGCTGATGACGAAGATTTGCGCGGTGTGACCATCTGGCGTGACACGCTGCGGGTGCCGGACGCTGGCGATGAGGCGGCGGGGTGGCTCAGCGAGTTGCTCGGCAAGCCGGTGCGCTTGGTGTATTGCCCTGAGCAGCGGGCGCGTTACCTGCCCAGTGGGTATGGTTTGAACAGTGATCGGGCGGCGTTTCCGGATGGGTTTCCGTTGTTGCTGATTGGGCAGGGTTCGCTGGATGAGCTGAATCGGCGGGTGGGTCGTGAGCTGGAGATGTTGCGGTTCAGGCCGAACCTGGTGGTGCACGGGGCTGAGCCGTTCGCCGAGGATGGCTGGAAGCGGATTCGCATTGGTGAGATGACGTTCAGGGTGCTCAAGCCTAGTGTGCGCTGCATTCTTACGACCCTGGATCCGCGGACCGGTGAGCGCAGTGCTGATCGGGAGCCTTTGGCGACGTTGAAGACGTTTCGTGAGCGGGACGGGGATGTGTTGTTTGGGCAGAACCTGGCGGTGGATGGGAGTGGGGAGATTGCCTTGGGGATGGAGGTCGAAGTCCTCAAGTAGGTGCGTTGGTCGGGGTGGTTGCTGATGAGTCGGGTTTTTTTGGGGGGGGGCTGGGGTTGGTGAGCATATCCGTTCGTTGTGGCGAGGCTGCCGGCCCCTTCCGCCCTTACGGCGGGTCACTTTTTTTCTTGGAAAAAAGTAACCAAAAACCGCTTGCTCCTACATCCGGCCCTTCGCTGCGCTACGGGTTCCCTCACTCCGGCCTTGCTCCCGCGAGGACCGGGCTGTACGGGCCTTCCTGGCCCGTACAGCCCGGTCCTCGCGGGAGCAAGACCGGAGTGAGGGAACCCGTAGCGCAGCGAAGGGCCGGATGCAGGAGCAAGCGGTTTTTGGTTACTTTTTTCCAAGAAAAAAAGTGACCCGCCGTAAGGGCGGAAGGGGCCAGCAGCAGCCCCCCATCAACCGGATAAGCTCGATACCCAAAACGCGCCCCCACCGGCA
>NZ_UNOZ01000004.1 GCF_900536025.1 Pseudomonas reidholzensis | reverse complement strand
CTGTCAGCGGAGATCCTGTGGGAGCGGGCTTGCCCCGCGAATAGGCCGGGACTGCCAATGCAAATTCTGGCGCTGACGCGCTGTACCGCCCTTATAAAGCAGCGAGAGCGAAGCGATTCGCCAGCCGTTGCCCTGGCACTTGATCTGGCCGTTGATCTTGATCTACTGCGACTTCAGGAGGCCGAACGGAGGTCTTGCGAAGCGAGGTGACGGCCAGGAAGGCCGGCAAGGGCTGCGGGCCAGGAAGGCCCGTACAGCCCGGTCCTCGCGGGAGCAAGACCGGAGTGAGGGAACCCGTAGCGCAGCGAAGGGCCGGATGTAGGAGCAAGCGGTTTTTGGTTACTTTTTTCCAAGAAAAAAAGTGACCCGCCGTAAGGGCGGAAGGGGCCATCAGCGCCCCCACACCAACCGGATAAGCCCACATTCACCCGCCCAAACGCTACTTGAACCGCCGCTCAACACCTTTCTCAACCAGGATCTTCGCCGAAATCTCTTCCACCGAAAAATGCGTGGAGTTGATGTTGGCAATGTTCTCCCGACGAAACAGATTCTCCACCTCGCGCACCTCGAACTCGCACTGGGCAAAACTGGCGTAGCGGCTGTTGGGCTTGCGCTCGTGGCGGATCGCGGTCAGCCGGTCCGGGTCGATGGTCAGGCCAAACAGCTTGCTGTGGTGCTTCTTCAGCACCGCCGGCAACTGCAGCCGCTCCATGTCGTCCTCGGTCAGCGGGTAGTTGGCCGCGCGGATGCCGAACTGCATGGCCATGTACAGGCACGTCGGCGTCTTGCCGCAACGCGACACACCCACCAGGATCAGGTCGGCCTTGTCGTAGTAATGGGTACGCGCGCCATCGTCGTTGTCCAGCGCAAAATTGACCGCCTCGATCCGCTCCATATAGTTGGAGTTACCGCCGATCGAATGGGATTTCCCCACCGAATACGACGAATGGGCGGTCAATTCCTGCTCCAGCGGGGATAAAAACGTCGAAAAGATGTCGATCATGAAGCCATTCGACGTCGCCAGGATCTCGCGGATGTCCTGGTTGACGATGGTGTCGAAGATGATCGGGCGCACGCCGTCGCGCTCGGCCGCCGCGTTGATCTGCAGGACCATGGTCCGCGCTTTGTCCGGGCTGTCGATGTACGGACGGGTGAATTTATTGAACGGAATGTTATCGAATTGCGCGAGCAGGCTCTGACCCAGGGTCTCGGCAGTGATGCCGGTGCCGTCGGAGATGAAAAACGCGGTTCGTTTCATTTGCACCCTAGGCCTTAAGCTGATGACGTTTCTTGGATATGATAGGTTCGGTTTGCCGAATGCGGCTTTCGGCATTCTCACTTATTTTCCAGGTCCAGGCCACAAGCGCCCGGCCCAGTCTGAACCGTCAGGCGGGCGCCCTTGAGCTTATCCAACACAGTTAGTGGAGAGATCACCTTGGTAGAGTACGTAGTTTCCCTCGATAAGCTCGGCGTCCATGATGTGGAGCATGTGGGGGGCAAGAACGCATCCCTCGGCGAGATGATCAGTAACCTCGCAGGTGCCGGCGTTTCTGTGCCGGGCGGCTTTGCCACTACGGCGCAGGCGTACCGCGACTTTCTCGACCAGAGCGGCCTGAACGAGCGTATCCATGCCGCACTCGATGCGCTGGACGTGGATGACATCAATGCCCTGACCAAGACCGGCGCGCAGATCCGCCAGTGGGTCATGGAAGCCGAGTTCCCCGCTCGCCTGGATTCGGAAATCCGAACGGCGTTCGCCGAAATGGCCGCGGGCAACGACAACATGGCCGTCGCCGTGCGCTCCTCGGCCACCGCCGAAGACCTGCCGGACGCCTCGTTCGCCGGCCAGCAAGAGACCTTCCTGAACATCCGTGGCGTCGACAACGTGATCCGCGCGGCCAAGGAAGTGTTCGCCTCGCTGTTCAACGACCGCGCCATCGCCTACCGCGTGCACCAGGGCTTCGACCACAAGCTGGTCGCCTTGTCGGCCGGCGTGCAGCGCATGGTCCGCTCCGAAACCGGCACCGCCGGCGTCATGTTCACCCTCGACACCGAGTCGGGCTTCCGTGACGTGGTGTTCATCACCGGCGCCTACGGCCTGGGCGAAACCGTGGTGCAGGGTGCGGTCAACCCTGACGAATTCTACGTCCACAAACACACCTTGCAGGCCGGTCGCCCGGCGATCCTGCGCCGCAACCTGGGCAGCAAGGCGATCAAGATGGTCTACGGCGATGAAGCCAAGGCCGGTCGTTCGGTGAAGACCGTCGAAGTCGACCGTGCCGAGCGTGCGCGCTTCTGCCTGTCCGACGACGAAGTCAACGAACTGGCCAAGCAGGCCATGATCATCGAGCAGCACTACCAGCGCCCGATGGACATCGAGTGGGCCAAGGACGGCGACGACGGCAAGCTGTACATCGTCCAGGCACGCCCTGAGACCGTGAAAAGCCGCGCCAGCGCCAACGTCATGGAACGCTACCTGCTCAAAGAGAAGGGCACCGTGCTGGTCGAGGGCCGTGCGATTGGCCAGCGCATCGGCGCCGGCAAGGTCCGCGTGATCAAGGACGTGTCCGAGATGGACAAGGTCCAGCCAGGCGACGTGCTGGTGTCCGACATGACCGACCCGGACTGGGAGCCGGTCATGAAGCGCGCCAGCGCCATCGTCACCAACCGTGGCGGGCGTACCTGCCACGCGGCGATCATCGCCCGTGAGCTGGGTATCCCGGCCGTGGTCGGTTGTGGCAACGCCACCCAGCTGCTCAAGGACGGCCAGGGCGTTACCGTGTCCTGCGCAGAAGGCGACACCGGCTTCATCTTCGAAGGTGAGCTGGGCTTCGACATCAAGCAGAACTCGGTCGACGCCATGCCTGAGCTGCCGTTCAAGATCATGATGAACGTCGGCAACCCCGATCGCGCCTTCGACTTCGCCCAGCTGCCCAACGCCGGTGTCGGCCTGGCGCGCCTGGAGTTCATCATCAACCGCATGATCGGCGTGCACCCCAAGGCGCTGCTGAACTACGCCGGCCTGCCGCCGGAGCTCAAGGACAGCGTCGACAAGCGCATTGCCGGTTACGCCGACCCGGTCGGTTTCTATGTCGAGAAACTGGTCGAAGGCATCAGCACCCTGGCTGCCGCGTTCTACCCGAAAAAGGTCATCGTGCGCCTGTCGGACTTCAAGTCCAACGAGTACGCCAACCTGATCGGCGGCAAGCTGTACGAGCCGGAAGAAGAGAACCCGATGCTCGGCTTCCGCGGCGCCTCGCGGTACATCAGCGAGTCGTTCCGAGACTGCTTCGAGCTCGAATGCCGTGCGCTGAAGCGTGTGCGCAACGAAATGGGCCTGACCAACGTCGAGATCATGGTGCCGTTCGTGCGCACCCTCGGCGAAGCCAGCCAAGTGGTCGACCTGCTGGCCGAAAACGGCCTGGCGCGTGGCGACAACGGCCTGCGCGTGATCATGATGTGCGAGCTGCCGTCCAACGCGATCCTCGCCGAAGAGTTCCTCGAGTACTTCGACGGCTTCTCGATCGGCTCCAACGACCTGACCCAGCTGACCCTGGGCCTGGACCGTGACTCGGGGATCATCGCCCACCTGTTCGACGAGCGAAATCCTGCGGTGAAGAAGCTGCTGGCCAACGCCATCCAGGCGTGCAACAAGGCCGGCAAGTACATCGGCATCTGTGGCCAGGGCCCATCGGACCACCCGGACCTGGCCAAGTGGCTGATGGAGCAGGGCATCGAAAGCGTGTCGCTGAACCCGGATTCGGTACTCGAGACCTGGTTCTTCCTGGCCGAAGGGCAAAGCCCGGCCTGATCCAGCCACTGCGCAGGCACGCGTTGCGTGCCTGCGCCCGTTTTTTTCGGGGCGTGTTCCAGCGATGGTTCCCGCCCTTTTTCATACAAGTCCTTTATGCAAAGCAGCAGCACACTTTTCCCCGTGGCCTTGCAAAGTGCCGAACGCCGCGGCGACCTCAGCGAAGACGTGTACCGGATCAAGGCCGGCAACAGCCCTGACCCCAGCGTCGAGCTGGCCCTGACCCGCCTGGGCCTGGCGGACCTGAACCGTGCGCCCGGCGTGCCGGTGATTCTCTTGCACGGCAGTTTTTCCAACCGGCGTTTCTGGTTTTCACCCAAGGGCATCGGCCTCGGTGCGTTTCTCGCCCGGGCCGGGTTCGATGTGTGGATCCCCGAGATGCGCGGCCATGGCCTGTCACCGCGCAACCGCCAGTGGCGGC
This sequence comes from Pseudomonas reidholzensis, assembly GCF_900536025.1. Lineage (GTDB taxonomy): Bacteria > Pseudomonadota > Gammaproteobacteria > Pseudomonadales > Pseudomonadaceae > Aquipseudomonas > Aquipseudomonas reidholzensis. The sequence goes on along the minus strand of NZ_UNOZ01000004.1, from coordinate 203,467 downwards.
ACAATCGTGTAGCCGACTACGCCCGTTACGACCTGCCGCTGATTGCCGCGTTCGTCCACGAACAGGCCGGGCAGGCGCCGCACTGGATTGGCCATTCGCTCGGCGGCACGACCCTGGCCGCAGCCTTGGGCGGTGGTTACCTGGAGCCTGAGTGGGTCGCCAGCGCGGCGTTCTTCGGCACCCAGGTCAGCCGGGTGTACTGGCCGCTGAAGGTGCCGACGGTGGAGTGGGGCGCGCGGGTCGTGCTCAAGCGCTTCGCGCAGATCTCCGGCTCGCGGCTCAAGCGCGGGCCGGAAGACGAGCCGATCGGCCTAGCCCTGGAGAGCATGCGCTGGCATGGCTTGTTCGGGCGTTTCGGTGGCAAGGATGGCGATTGGTGGGCGGGGCTGGCAGAGGTCGATGTGCCGGTGCTGGCGGTGGCGGGCGCGGCAGACTTCCAGGACCCGGTGTGGGCCTGTCGCAAGCTGTTCGATCAGCTGGGCGGTGAGCGCAAGCAGTTCCTGCGGCTGGGGCGTGAGGAGGGCTTCGAGGCGTTCGGGCATGTCGACATGCTGGTGAGCAAGGCGGCGCAGGCGCAGGTCTGGCCGTTGGTCGAGGGCTGGTTGCGTGATCCGGAGGCGCCGGTGCGAGGGGCGACGTTGGCTTCCGAATCACCTGTCCCAGTGGCCTGAACTGTACAGCGCCTGCTCGGGCCTCTTCGCGGGTGAACCCGCTCCCACAGGGACGTGCGCCGAACCCTGTGGGAGCGGGTTTACCCGCGAAGAGGCCCGAACGGGCGAAAAGCAAGCTGACCGACCGGTCCCGGATGACTGCACCACCTTCCCCGGTGTAGCCTTGCAGGCACCCCTTGCTTTCGTTATGTCTGACAGGAGCTCTGCCATGCAGCATTACGTAACGCCCGACCTGTGCGATGCCTATCCCGAGCTGGTCCAGGTACTCGAACCGCTGTTCAGCAACTTCGGTGGCCGCGACTCGTTCGGAGGCCAGATCGTCACCATCAAGTGCTTCGAAGACAACTCGCTGGTCAAGGCCCAGGCTGAACTCGACGGCACCGGCAAGGTGCTGGTGGTCGATGGCGGCGGCTCGCTGCGCTGTGCATTGCTCGGTGACATGATTGCCGAGAAGGCCGCCAAGAACGGCTGGGAAGGCTTGGTGATCTACGGCTGCGTGCGTGACGTGGATGTCCTGGTGCAGACCGACGTCGGCGTCCAGGCGCTGGCCAGCCACCCGCTGAAAACCGAAAAGCGCGGCCTGGGCGACCTCAACGTCGTGGTGACGTTCGCCGGCGTGACCTTCCGCCCAGGCGAGTACGTGTATGCCGACAACAATGGCGTGATCGTCTCGCCAAGCCCGCTGAAAATGCCGGAGTGATGCGCCGCGCGCGCTGATGGAGCTTGAATGTTCGAGGAAGACAACGCGCAGTGGGGGCTGGTCCATGCCCTGGTGCTCGATGGTAGAGGTGGCGCGCGTTCTATCGCTCGGACCGAACTGGATGACCTGCACCTGCAGCCGGAGCAAAGCCTCTGGCTGCACTGGGACCGCAGCCACCCGCAGACCCGCAGCTGGTTGCTGCGTGAAAGTGGCCTGAGCGAGTTCAGTTGCGACCTGCTCCTGGAAGAAAACACCCGTCCACGCTTGTTGCCCTTGGTCAACGAGCAGATGTTGCTGTTCTTGCGCGGGGTCAACCTCAACCCCGGCGCCGAACCTGAAGACATGGTCTCGGTGCGCATTTTCGCCGAGGCCCAGCGGGTGATTTCGCTGCGCCTGCGGCCGTTGCGTGCCAGCGACGAGATTCTCCAGCTGCTGGACGAGGGCAGGGGGCCGAAATCGGCGTCCGAGCTGCTCTTGCTGATGGCTGAGCTGTTGACCGAAAAGGTCCAGGCACTGGTCAGCGACCTGTCCGAACTGGTCGATCTCGAAGAAGAAAAGGTTGAATCCGACGAACGGTATACCCCGGAGCATGGCAGCCTGCAGCAGATCCGTCGGCGTGCCGCCGGGCTGCGGCGTTTTCTCGCGCCCCAGCGCGAAATCTACGTGCAGCTCACGCGCAACAAGTGGAGCTGGTTCGCCGAGGCCGACGCCGACTACTGGAACGAGCTGAACAACAGCCTGATTCGCTACCTCGAAGAGCTCGAACTGGCCCGCGAGCGCGCGGCGCTGGTGCTGGAGAGCGAGGACCGACGGCGCAGCGAGCGGATGAACCGGACCATGTACCGCTTCGGCATCATTACCTGCATCTTCCTGCCCATGAGCTTTGTCACCGGCTTGCTGGGGATCAACGTCGGCGGTATCCCTGGCTCCAGCAGCCCGTATGGCTTCCTGTTCGCCAGCCTGCTGGTGCTGGGGCTCGCGGTGGGCCAGTGGTGGCTGTTCCGCCGGCTGCGTTGGGTCTGATCGCGTGCATTTGGAAACACTTGCCCCGCTCACGCGTGTGACCCATCGCGTGGCGCCCTCGTCTTTGACTGACATTGCGCGAGGTGCCTATGCACGATCCGTTTGAACAATCCCTGCGTGACCTGCTCAACGCGTCGCCGTCCGGCCAGGACCGGGACGACGCTGCATGCCTGGGTCGCGTACTGAAGACCGCCAACCGCCAGGTTGGTGCGGGCGACCTGTTCAGCATGCTTGGCCGCTGGGGCCAGGCGCTGATGATCGCCGTCAATAATGGCTCGGCGCATGTCGCGCCGGTGCGCCGCAACCCTGCCGCTGGCAGCAAAGCTGATAAGGCTGATTGAATATGGAACTCGATCTCTGGACCCAGAGCCTGGTCACGGCCATGACCGCCCTTTGGACCAAGGTAGCGAACTTCATCCCCAACCTGTTCGGCGCGCTGGTCGTGGTGCTGCTCGGTTTCGTGGTGGCCAAGCTGCTCGACACACTGCTCTCCAAGCTGCTCGCCAAGTTCGGCCTGGACCGCCTGATGGCAGGCACCGGCATGACCAAGATGCTCAGCCGGGCCGGCATCCAGGTGCCGATCTCGACCCTGATCGGCAAGATCGTGTACTGGTTCGTGCTGCTCATCTTCCTCGTCTCGGCCGCGGAATCGCTCGGCCTTGAGCGGGTTTCGGCCACCCTCGACATGCTCGCCCTGTACCTGCCGAAAGTGTTCGGTGCGGCGCTGGTGCTGCTGGCCGGGGTGATGCTCGCGCAACTGGTCAACGGCCTGACCCGCGGCGCCGCCGAAGGGATCGGGCTGGAATATGCCGCCGGCGTCGGGCGTATCGCCCAGGGCCTGGTAATCATCATCGCGATCTCGGTGGCCATCAGCCAGCTCGAGGTCAAGACCGATCTGTTGAACCATGTGATCGTAATTGGTCTGATAACCGTTGGTCTGGCAATTGCATTGGCAATGGGGCTGGGAAGTCGGGAAATCGCCGGCCAGATTCTCGCCGGAATCTACGTTCGCGAACTCTACCAGGTCGGCCAGCAGGTCCGGATTGGAGAGGTCGAAGGGCAGATCGAGGAGATCGGCACGGTCAAGACGACCTTGCTCACCGATGATGGCGAACTGGTGTCGCTGTCCAATCGGGAACTGCTCGAGCAGCGAGTCGATAGCCGCTAACCGCGCAAAAGCTGTTAATGTATGCCGCCGCGAAAACCGGTCCCTGGGGGGCCGAGTGGCGACTTGACCCGACTGTCGGCCAGATCCGTTTTGAATAAAGTTCATTCGCCGCCCATGCGCTACGACCCCCACGAACTCACCGACGAGGAGTTGGTGGCGCGTTCGCATGAGGAGCTGTTTCACGTTACCCGCGCCTATGAGGAGCTCATGCGGCGCTACCAGCGGACCCTGTTCAACGTCTGTGCGCGTTATTTGGGGAACGACCGGGATGCTGACGATGTCTGTCAGGAAGTGATGCTGAAGGTGTTGTACGGGTTGAAGAACTTCGAGGGTAAATCCAAGTTCAAGACCTGGCTCTACAGCATCACCTACAACGAGTGCATTACCCAGTACCGCAAGGAGCGTCGTAAACGCAGGCTGATGGATGCCCTGAGTCTTGACCCTATTGAAGAGGCGTCAGAAGACAAGGCACCGAAACCTGAGGAAAAGGGTGGCCTGGACAAATGGCTTGTGCATGTCAATCCGATCGACCGGGAGATCCTGGTGCTGCGATTTGTCGCAGAGCTGGAGTTCCAGGAAATCGCCGATATCATGCACATGGGCTTGAGCGCAACCAAAATGCGTTACAAGCGTGCGCTCGACAAGCTTAGAGAGAAATTTGCGGGTGAGGTTGAAACTTAGTCGTCTGCAAATGTCTCTAAACCACCGGCGAGTTCTGCTAGACTTGCCGTCGAGTTGTCCCCCGGATTGTGGTGGGACCGCTTAACTATCACCAGATGGGGATTTAACGGATGAAATTGAAAAACACCTTGGGCTTGGCCATTGGTTCGCTCGTAGCCGCCACCTCGATTGGCGCTATGGCACAAGGCACAGGCGCCGTGGAAGTCGAAGGCTTCTACAAGAAAGAATTCTTCGACAGCCAGCGCGACTTCAAGAACGACGGCAACCTGTTCGGTGGTTCGATCGGTTACTTCCTGACCGATGACGTTGAACTGCGTCTGGGCTACGACGAAGTGCACAACGCTCGTGGCGAAGACAGCAAGAACATCAAGGGCTCGAACACCGCCCTGGACGCCCTCTACCACTTCAACAACCCGTACGACGCTATCCGTCCGTACGTTTCCGCTGGTTTCTCGCACCAGTCCCTGGGCCAGACCGGCCGTGGCGGTCGTAACCACTCCACCTTCGCCAACGTTGGCGCCGGTGCCAAGTGGTACATCACCGACATGTTCTACGCCCGTGCTGGCGTTGAAGCCCAGTACAACATCGACCAAGGTGACACCGAGTGGGCACCAAGCGTCGGTATCGGCCTGAACTTCGGCGGTAGCCCGAAGCAAGCCGAAGTCGCTCCAGCTCCAGTAGCTGAAGTGTGCTCCGACAGCGACAACGATGGTGTGTGCGACAACGTCGACAAGTGCCCAGACACCCCTGCCAACGTTACCGTTGACGCTGACGGCTGCCCGGCTGTTGCCGAAGTCGTACGTGTTGAGCTGGACGTCAAGTTCGACTTCGACAAGTCGGTCGTCAAGCCTAACAGCTACGGCGACATCAAGAACCTGGCTGACTTCATGAAGCAGTACCCGTCGACCACCACCACCGTGGAAGGTCACACTGACTCCGTCGGTCCAGACGCGTACAACCAGAAGCTGTCCGAGCGTCGTGCTGGTGCTGTCAAGCAAGTCCTGACCCAGCAGTACGGTGTTGAATCCAACCGTGTTGAATCGGTTGGCTACGGTGAGACCCGTCCGGTTGCTGACAACGCCACCGAAGAAGGTCGCGCTGTAAACCGTCGCGTTGAAGCGCAGGTTGAAGCTCAGTCCAAGTAATTGGTTTGAGGTTCACGAAAAACCCGGCCTAGGCCGGGTTTTTCTTTGCCTGCGATTTGTGCTCAGGCGCTCGCCTGGGCCACGACCGGGTCCAGCACTGCGCTGGCCACGCCACCTGCCACCTCGCCAATCACCAGCACCGCCGGGCTGCGCAGGGCAAACGCTGCGGCGTCCGTGCCCATCCGTTGCAGCTGGCTACGGCACTCCCGCTGGCTGGGCAGCGAAGCATTCTCGATCATCGCCACCGGCGTCGTGGCCGCCATGCCGGCCGCCAGCAAGCCCTGGCGGATCTCCTCCAGCCGCGCCACGCCCATGTACACCACCAAGGTGGTCCCACCTTGGGCCAGCCCCACCCAATTGAGCGGGCTGTCATCCTGGGTATGCGCAGTCACCAACGTCACGCCGCGGCTGACACCGCGCAAGGTCAGCGGAATCCCGCATTGTGTAGCGCCGGCCAGGCCCGCGGTGATGCCATTGACCAGCTCCACTTCGATGCCCTGCTCCTGCAACCACAGGGCCTCTTCGCCGCCGCGGCCAAAGATGCACGGGTCGCCACCCTTGAGCCGAACCACGCAGCGCCCCTGGCGCGCATGGCGCAGCATCAGGCGCTGGATGAACGCTTGCGGGGTCGAGCGGCATCCGCCGCGCTTGCCCACCGCGATCACCTGCGCCGCAGGGCAGTGCTCCAGCACCGCCGGGTTGACCAGGTCGTCGATCATCACCACCTGCGCTTCGCGCAAGGCGCGCACGGCCTTGAGCGTGAGCAGTTCAGGGTCGCCAGGGCCAGCACCTACCAGCCAGACTTTTGCACGCATTGGGGCGTTCCTCATCAGCAGCGCCGCTCAGCCCTTGAACAGGACGAACAGCAGTATCAGGTTGAACAGCAGGGACAGCAGGGCCAAGGTCCGCCAGACCTTCAACGGCTCGCGCTCCAGCAGCGGCCGGGGGCGGCCGGCGGGCGCTTGCAACTCGCCACGTTCGAGCAGCAGCAACCACTGCTCGGCGGTTTCGAAGCGTTGGGCAGGGTTGGCGGCCACGGCCTGTTCGAGGTTGTGTTGCAGCCACTCCGGCAGGTCGGGGCGATAGCGGGCGGGGCTCACCGGGCTGGTAAAGCGCGGTCGCTGGAACGCTTCGATTTCGCCGTAGGGGTAGTGCCCGGTGAGCAGCTGGTACAGCGTCACGCCTGCGGCATAGAGGTCCTGGCGTGGGCTGGGGGGTTGCCCGTCGAAGGCTTCCGGGGCGATGAACGAGGGCGTGCCGGGCAGTTCGTGCGCGGTGTCCTCGCACAGCCCCGGGCAGTACGCCAGGCCGAAGTCGAGCAGGCGCACCTGGCCGTCGCTGCCCAGGTGCAGGTTGTCGGGCTTGATATCGCGGTGCAGCAGGTTGCGCCGGTGCAGCACGCCAACCGCCTGAAGCAGCTGCCGGGCGATCTCCAGCCACTGCGCGAGCGGCAGCGGGCCGTGTTCGGCCAGCAGGCTGGCCAGGGTTTGCCCAGGGTATTCGCGCATCAGGTAGTACAGGTGCTGGCGGTGAGTGGCCGCATGCACCTCGGGGAAGTGCCGGCCCGCCACGCGGCGTAGGAACCACTCTTCCTGCAGCAGCCGTTGCACGGCGCCGGGCTGTGTTTCGTGACCGCTCGGCAGGGTTTTCAGCAGCCACGGCTGGGACTGCGCGTCATGCACCCGGTACAGCAACGACTGGCGGCTGCGCGACAGCTGCGCCGCGACCCGCCAACCGTCGATCAGTTGCTCGGCGCGCAACGGGCCGGGCACCGGCCATTGCTGCAATTGCGCCAGGGTGTCGCCCAGGTTGGCCGGGCCCAGCTGGTCGACACGCACCAACACGGCGCTGGCGTTGTCCTGGCTGCCACGGTGGTGGGCGCTGGCCACCAGGGTGTCGGCGGCCTGCTGCAGGTCGGGCTGCTCGCGCAGGATGGTCAGAATGGCCTGGTCGCCAAGGCTGGCCCAGACACCGTCACTGACCAGCAGGAACGCTTCTCCGGCAGCCAGTTCACCTTCCAGGTAGTCGACCAGCAGGTGCTGGTCCAGGCCCAGGGCGCGCTTGAGCACGTGCTGCATGCCGGGCTGGTCCCAGACGTGGTCCTCGCTCAGGCATTGCAGGCGCCCGTCGGCCCAGCGATAGGCGCGGCAGTCGCCGACGTGGGCGAGGGTAAAGCGCTGCCCGCGCATGACCAGCGCACTGAGGGTGGTCAGCAGCGGTTGGCCGCTGCCCTGGGCGCGCAGCCAGCGGTTTTGCGCCAGCAGCAGGCGATCCAGTGCCTGCGCCACTGCCCAGGTGGCGGGCGTGGCGTAGTAGTCCAGGGCCAGCGCCTGCAGGCTGGCCCGCGCCGCCAGGCCACCGTCGGCGCACTGGCTGACGCCGTCGGCGAGGGCGAACAGGTAGCCCTTGCTGGCGGCCAGCTCCGGCGCTGGCGTGACCAGGCGCAGGGCGTCCTGGTTCTCGCTGCGCGGGCCGGTGGCAGTGGCGTGGGCGAAGCTCAGGTGCAGGCTCATCAGTCGGCCTCAGACCCGCGCCGCAGTCACTGCGGCCGAGCCCCAGGTGGTGCGCCAGCGTTGCTTGACGCCGTGCAGGCCGAACCAGGCCAGCAGGCCAAGGCTGGCGAACAGCCACAGGCCGAGCTGATAGTCACCGGTGTGTTGCTTGATCATGCCCAGGCCGGCGGCGAGGACGAAGCCGCCGATGCCGCCGGCCATGCCGATCAGCCCGGTCATCACGCCGATCTCCTGGCGGAAGCGCTGTGGCACCAGTTGGAACACCGCGCCGTTGCCGGCGCCCAGACCGAGCATGGCACTGACGAACAGCGCCAGTGCTGCCGTCGCACTGGGCAGGTTGAAGCCCACCGCGGCGATGCATACCGCGGCCACGCCGTACATGCCCAGCAGGGTGCGGATGCCGCCAAAACGGTCGGCCAGGGCGCCGCCGAGCGGGCGCATCATGCTGCCGCCGAACACGCAGGCGGCGGTGTAGTAACCGGCGGTGACCGGGCTCAGTTGGTACTGGTCGCTGAAGTAGCCGGGCAGGGCGCTGGCCAGGCCGATGAAGCCGCCAAAGGTCACGCTGTAGAAGAACATGAACCACCAGCTGTCGCGGTCGCCGAGCGCCTTGAAATAGTCGGCCATGGCTTTGGGTTTGGGCCGTTGTGGTGCATTGCGGGCGAGCAGGGCAAACACCAGCAGGGTTAGCAGCAGCGGGATCAGGGCGAAGCCGAACACGTTGTTCCAGCCATAGGCGGCGGCCAGGGCCGGTGCCAGCAGGGCGGCGAACACGGTGCCGGAGTTGCCGGCGCCGGCGATGCCCATCGCCTTGCCTTGATGCTGTGGCGGGTACCATTGCGAGGCCAGCGGCAGCGACACGGCGAACGAGGCGCCGGCGAAGCCGAGGAATACCCCGAGCAACAAGGCTTGTTCGTAGCTGTGCACGCCCAGGTACCAGGCGCAGGCCAGCGCGACGATCACCACCACCTGGCCCATCAGGCCGGCGGTCTTGGGCGACAGCCGATCGACCAGCATGCCCATGCCGAAGCGCAGCAGGGCGCCGGCCAGGATCGGCGTGGCGACCATCAGGCCGCGCTGTTGCGGGGTCAGTTGCAGGTCAGCGGCGATCTGCACCGCCATGGGGCCCAGCAGGTACCAGACCATGAAGCTCAGGTCGAAGTAGAGGAACGCGGCGAACAGGGTGGGCACATGCCCGGACTTCCAGAAACTGGTACTCATCGAACACCTCGCGCGGCTTGCAACGGTAGTCATGCCCTGTCTGCGCAGGGCCGGAACGAAAAAGACGCCGCTACCCGGTCCACGTGGGTGGAGGGGGGAGCGACGTCTTTGTCGGTAAGGGGGGCAACCGCCGTTGGCTACCTGGGGGATTTAGTGAGCAAGAGCCGGGCCAATTTTGCTCGGGGGTGTGAGGTGTTTTTTAGGGGGTGGGGGAGTGGTGGGCTTATCCATTGGTTGTGGTGGGGCTACTGGCCCCTTCCGCTTTTACAGCGGGTCACTTTTTTTCAGTCGAAAAAAAAAGTAACCAAAAAATTCTTTGCTCCTACATCCGGCCCTTCGCTGCGCTGCGGGTTCCCTCACTCCGGTCTTGCTCCCGCGAGGACCGGGCTGTACGGGCCTTCCTGGCCCGCAGCCCTTGCCGGCCTTCCTGGCCGTCACCTCGCTTCGCAAGACCTCCGTTCGGCCTCCTGAAGTCGCAGTAGATCAAGATCACGAGCCAGATCAAAAGCCAGATCAAGGGCCAGGGCAACGGCTGGCGAATCGCTGCGCTCTCGCTGGTTTATAAGGGCGGTACAGCGTGTCAGCGCCAGAATTTGCATGGGCAGTTCCGGCCTCTTCGCGGGCAAGCCCGCTCCCACAGGTTCTCTGCTGACTGTAAGGCCACTGCGGTCCCTGTGGGAGCGGGTTTACCCGCGAAGAGGTCAAGCTATCCACCACCATTGCCACTATCGAAGATAACGCCAGCCCAGGCACCACCCCTAACTTGGCGACCTCAGGAGGCCGAACGGAGGTCTTGCGGAGCGGGGTGACGGCCAGGAAGGCCGGCAAGGGCTGCGGGCCAGGAAGGCCCGTACAGCCCGGTCCTCGCGGGAGCAAGGCCGGAGTGAGGGAACCCGCAGCGCAGCGGAGGGCCGTATGTGGGAGCCGGCGGTTTTTGGTTACTTTTTTCCAAGAAAAAAAGTGACCCGCCGTAAGGGCGGAAGGGGCCATAAGCGCCCGCACATCGAATGGATAAGCCCACAATCTGCAAGCCCAAGCCCAAGCCCAAGCCCAAGCCCAAGCCCAAGCCGTGAAGCATAAAAAAGCGCCTGATGCAGTGCACCAGGCGCCTCGAGGCCTAGACGAACAGGCGTAAACCTATCCGTCGAGCATCACAGCGAGCCTTCACTCCACTGCCCATTGACCAAGCGCCGCAGCCCCAGCGGGTTGCTGTCCTTGAGCGCCTCAGGCAGCAGCACCTGCGGGTAGTTCTGGTAGCACACCGGCCGCAGGAAGCGATCGATGGCCAAGGTGCCCACCGACGTCCCACGCGCATCGGACGTCGCCGGGTACGGCCCGCCATGCACCATCGCATCGCACACCTCGACACCGGTCGGGTACCCGTTGACCAGGATCCGCCCGACTTTCTCTTCCAGCAGCGGCACCAGCCAGGCGAACGCTTCGAAGTCTTCCGGCTCGCCGATCAGCGTCGCCGTCAGCTGGCCGCGCAGGCCCAGCAGGGCGTCGCGCAGTTGAGCGTTGTCCTTGACCTCGACCGCCACGGTGGTAGGGCCGAACACTTCTTCCTGCAGCAGTGGGTCAGCGTCGATCAGCAAGCGGGCGTCCGCCTTGAACAGCTGGGCACGGGCTTGTGCGCCTTCCTGCGGCTGGCCTGCCAGGTGCTCGATGCCCGCGTGTGCCTGCAGGTGCTCGAGGCCGCTGACGTAGCTGCGCAGGCCACCGGCGTTGAGCAGGGTCTGGCCCGCCTGAGCGTCCAGTGCCTGGCCGACATTGGCCAGCAAGGTGCTGAACTCGGCCGACTGCAGGCCGATCACCAGGCCCGGGTTGGTGCAGAACTGGCCGGCGCCGAGGCAGACCGAACCGGCCAGCTCACGGGCGATGGTTTCGCCACGCTTGGCCAGCGCGCCCGGCAGGATGATCACCGGGTTGATGCTGGACATCTCGGCGAACACCGGGATTGGCTGCGGACGCTCGGCGGCCATGCGGCACAGCGCGTCGCCGCCTTTGAGCGAACCGGTGAAGCCCACTGCCTGGATCGCCGGGTGCTTGACCAGCCACTCACCGACGCCACCGCCGAAGACCATGTTGAACACGCCCTTGGGCATGCCGGTACGCTCGGCGGCGCGGTTGATGGCGCAGCCGACCAGGTCGGCGGTGGCCATGTGGCCGCTGTGCGCCTTGACCACTACCGGGCAGCCGGCGGCCAGGGCCGCGGCGGTGTCGCCACCGGCGGTGGAGAAGGCCAGCGGGAAGTTGCTGGCGCCAAACACGGCGACCGGGCCGACGCCGATGCGCAGTTGGCGCAGGTCGACGCGTGGTAGCGGCTGGCGATCAGGCAGGGCCTGGTCGATGCGCGCGCCGAGGAAGTCGCCGCGGCGCAGGACCTGGGCGAACAAACGCATCTGGCCGCTGGTACGGCCGCGCTCGCCCTGGATACGGGCGGCGGGCAGGGCGGTTTCACGGCAGACGATGGCGACGAAGGCGTCGTCCAGCTCGTCCAGTTCCGCGGCGATGGCGTCGAGGAACTCGGCACGGCGCGCTGGCGGCAGCTGGCGGAATTCGACAAAGGCGCCGGCGGCTGCGCGGGCGGCCTGGTCCACTTCGCCTTCGGTGGCCTGGGCGAAGCTGTAGGGCAGGGCTTCGCCGCTGGTGGCGTCGAGGCTCTGCAGGCGTTTCGGGCCGGCGGCGCTGCGCTGGCCGGCGATGAAGTTGTGGCCGAGGATCTCAGGCATTGTGTGCTCCTGTGGAAAGGTAAGTGAGCAGGCGTCGATACCGGTGTTCAGGTAATCGGCGCGGGATTGAACAGGGTGATGTCGTTGTGCAATTTGTGCTTTTCGGCCCAGGTCTGCTTGCGGCCGCTGGCGACGTCCAGATAGTAGTGGAACAACTCCCAGCCCAGCTCCTCGATGGTTGCCCGGCCGCTGGCGATGCGCCCGGCGTCGATGTCGATGAGGTCGGGCCAGCGCTGGGCAAGCTCGGTGCGAGTACAGACCTTGACCACCGGTGCCATGGCCAGGCCATACGGCGTGCCGCGGCCGGTGGTGAACACGTGCAGGTTCATCCCGGCCGCCAGCTGCAGCGTGCCGCAGACAAAGTCACTGGCCGGTGTGGCGCAGAAGATCAGGCCCTTGCGCTCGATGCGCTCGCCCGGGCCGACCACGCCTTGAATAGCGCCGCTGCCCGACTTGACGATCGAGCCGAGGGACTTCTCGACGATGTTCGACAGGCCGCCTTTCTTGTTGCCCGGCGTGGTATTGGCACTGCGGTCCGCCGCGCCTTGTTCCAGGTAACGGTCGTACCAGTCCATCTCGCGCACCAGCGCGTCGGCGACGGCCGGGTTTTCCGCGCGTGAGGTGAGCATGTAGATGGCGTCACGCACTTCGGTGACTTCCGAGAACAGCACGGTGGCGCCGGCGCGGACCAGCAGGTCGGAGGCATAGCCCAGCGCCGGGTTGGCGGTGATGCCGGAGAAGGCATCGCTGCCGCCACATTGCATGCCCAGGATCAGCTCGCTGGCGGGCACGGTTTCGCGGCGACGCTGGTCGAGCTTGATCAGGCGCGTTTCGGCCAGCGCCATGATCTGCTCGATCATCTCGACAAAGCCCAGGCTGGCATCCTGCAGGCGGTACAGCCAAGGCTCGCTGAGGTCGACCGACGGGTCGTTGTCGTGCATCACCTGGCCGGCTTGCAACTTCTCGCAGCCAAGGCTGATGACCAGCGCTTCGCCGCCCAGGTTGGGGTTGCGCGCCAGGTTGCGTACGGTGCGGATCGGGATATAGGCATCGCGGGCGTTGATCGCCACGCCGCAGCCGTAGCTGTGGGTGAGGGCGACCACGTCGTCGACGTTGGGGTATCTGGGCAGCAGTTCGTCGCGGATGCGCTTGACCGCATGGTCGAGCACGCCGGTCACGCACTGCACGGTGGTGGTGATGCCGAGGATGTTACGCGTGCCAACGGTGCCGTCGGCGTTGCGGTAGCCCTCAAAGGTAAAACCCTCCAGCGGCGGCAGAGGGTCGGGTACGGCGTCACAACGCGGCAGGCTGTCCAGCTCGGGTGCGGCCGGCATGGCCAGCTGGCTCTCCTGGACCCAGCTGCCTTTGCGCAGGTCTTCCAGGGCGTAGCCGATGATCTGCCCGTAGCGGCGTACCGGCTGATCTTTGAGGATGTCGACGGTGGCGACCTTGTGGCTCTGCGGGACCCCTTCGACCAGGGTCAGGCCGTCGGCGAAGCGGGCGCCTTCGCCCAGGCCGCCGTCATTGACCACGACGACCACATTGTCGTCGTCGTGCAGGCGGACGTAGCGGGGCGAGTCGGAATGTTCGATCAACTGCATGGTCAGGCCCTTCTTGTAGTTCTATCAGGCTTGGTACAAACGCCTGCGCCTCGGTCAGTCGGCGCAGGCGTGTTCACTCAGTGGCGCGAGCTGGCCAGTTGGTTGCTGGCCGGTGGCGTCGCAAGCGGTTCGTCATTGGGCACGTCACGCAGCTCGATCCGCTTGATCGGGCCGACGATCACCAGGTAGCTGAACACCGCTACCAGGGCGTTGGCGCCGACGTACACCAGGGCCCACTTGAACGAGCCGGTGGCGCTGATGATGTAGCCGATGACGATCGGTGTGGTGATCGAGGCGATGTTGCCGAAGGTGTTGAACAGGCCCCCGGACAGACCCGCGATCTGCTTGGGTGAAGTGTCCGCGACCACCGCCCAGCCCAGCGCGCCGATGCCTTTGCCGAAGAATGCCAGGGTCATGAAGCCGACCACCATCCATTCAGCCTCAACATAGTTGCAGAAGACCATGGTGGTGGAGAGCATCAGGCCGCAGACGATCGGCAGTTTGCGCGAGAAGGTCAGCGAGTTGCCGCGACGCAGCAGCCAGTCCGACAGGACCCCACCCAGCACGCCGCCGATGAAGCCACAGATGGCGGGCAACGAGGCGATGATGCCGGCCTTGAGGATGGTCATCCCACGCTCCTGCACCAGGTACACCGGGAACCAGGTCAGGAAGAAGTAGGTAATGGCGTTGATGCAGTACTGGCCGAGGTAGACGCCGAGCAGCATCCGGCTGGTCAGCAGTTGTTTGATGTAGCCCCATTTCGGGCCGTCGTTGCCGCGTTTCTGGTCCATGTCGACCAGGCCGCCATTCTGCTCGATGTACTCGAGTTCACTCTGGCTGATCCCTGGGTGCTGCTTGGGGTTGTGGATGGTCTTCAGCCAGACCATGGAGAACACGATACCGAGCGCACCCATGACCACGAATACATGCTCCCAGCCGAAGCTGAACACGATCCAGCCCATGATCGGGGCGAACAGTGCGGTGGCGAAGTATTGCGCCGAGTTGAAGATCGCCGATGCAGTGCCGCGTTCCGCTGTAGGGAACCACGCTGCGACGATGCGCGCATTGCCCGGGAACGAAGGCGCTTCGGCGAAGCCGACGAGAAAGCGCAGGGTGAACAGGGTGACCACCGCCCAGGCTACCGGCATCCCGCCGACAAAGCCCTGCAGCAAAGTGAACAACGACCAGGTGAAGATACTGAACGCATAGACATTTTTTGAACCGAACCGGTCCAGCAGCCAGCCGCCAGGAATCTGGCCAGCCACGTAAGCCCATCCAAAGGCAGAAAAGATATATCCAAGGGTTACTGCATCGATACCTAGGTCTTTCTGAAGGCTTGAACCTGCGATGGCAATGGTGGCTCGGTCTGCATAGTTGATCGTGGTCACCAGAAACAGCATGAACAGGATCAGGTAGCGTTTATGCGTCTTTTTGGTCGCTTGCATGCGGGGTACTCCCACTAATTATTTTTGTGCGGGCTAACGAGTTGTAACCGGAGCGGGGGACATCCCGGCTCCGGCTTGCGGCCTTTACAGGTCGCGGGGGTCGCTTATTGCGGGCCCATCTTGTCCATCAGGGCAGCGAGCATTTCGTACTCTTCGCCGGTCAGGTCGGTCAGCGGCGTACGCACCGGGCCTGCGTCGTAGCCGGCGATCTTGGCGCCTGCCTTGACGATGCTCACGGCATAGCCGGATTTACGGTTGCGGATGTCCAGGTACGGCAGGAAGAAGTCGTCGATCAGCTTGCCAACGGTGGCGTGATCTTCGCGGGCGATGGCGTGGTAGAAGTCCATCGCGGTCTTCGGCACGAAGTTGAACACCGCCGAGGAGTACACCGGTACACCCAGGGCTTTGTAGGCAGCAGCATACACTTCGGCGGTTGGCAGGCCACCCAGGTAGCTGAAGCGGTCGCCCAGGCGACGACGGATCGACACCATCAGTTCGATGTCGCCCAGGCCGTCCTTGTAACCGATCAGGTTCGGGCAACGCTCGGCCAGGCGCTCCAGCAGCGGGGCGGTCAGGCGGCAGACGTTACGGTTGTAGACCACGACGCCGATCTTGACCGATTTGCACACGGCTTCGACGTGGGCGGCAACGCCGTCCTGGCTGGCTTCGGTCAGGTAGTGCGGCAGCAGCAGCAGGCCTTTGGCGCCCAGACGTTCGGCTTCCTGAGCGTACTCGATGGCCTGGCGGGTGGAGCCACCGACACCGGCGAGGATTGGCACCGAGTGCTCGCAGGTATCGACTGCGGTCTTGACCACTTGGCTGTATTCGCTGGCGGCGAGGGAGAAGAACTCACCGGTACCGCCGGCAGCGAACAGGGCAGTGGCGCCATAGGGTGCGAGCCATTCCAGGCGCTTGATGTAGCCGGCCTTGTTGAAGTCGCCCTGGGCGTTGAAGTCGGTCACCGGGAACGACAGCAGGCCGTGGGAGAGGATGGATTGCAGTTCAAGTGGATTCATTGTTATTGGCATCCTATGGCGCTTTGGGGGTGGAGAATCAATGTGAGAGGTAAGTTATCGTACAACTTGTACGATGACTAGCCCCCTCGTGCATATTTTTCTTGGATGGAGGTAGTTTTGTGTTCGGCAGGCAGCGACGCAATCGCGGGCAAGCCCGCTCCTACAGGTACCGCGCAGTCATTCAAGAATGGCGCGAAACCCCGTAGGAGAGGGCTTGCCCGCGATTGCGTCGGTACAGTCAGGGAGGATTTTGCAGGCGCAATAAAAAACGACGGCTGATCAAAATCAGTCGTCGTATGTCTTGAGTGGGGGCAAAAAAAGGATCGCAGGGACAGGCACAAGCCCGCCACCCGCTTCAACGGGAGGTGTTCTGGGACCAGCAGAGGGTGACCGGAGAAGCAGGGGCAGCCTTGCGCTGCCCCGCGATCAAACTAACGAAACGAGGGTTCAGGCCGCCTGGTGGCGTTTGTTCACCTGGGTCTTGCGCACTTGGGCGCGGCACGCATCGCCAAAGGCCTGGAACATCTTGATCGAGTCAGGGTTCTTGGCCGCTTGCCACTCTGGGTGCCATTGCACGGCAAACAGGAAGGGCGAAATGCTCGGCGCGTGGATCGCCTCGACCAGGCCATCTTCGGCCACGGCGATCGGCTCGAGGCCTTCACCGAGGTTGCGCAGGCCCTGGCCATGCAGCGAGTTGACACGAATCTCGTCGGTGCCGAGGGCATCGCGCAGCCAGCTGCCGGGTTTGATCTTCACCGCGTGCACTTGCTGGTACTGGACGTCGACCGGATCGTCGGGGTTTTCCCGGTGGTCGTTGAAGCCTGGCTCGGCGTAGACCTTCTGGTAGATGTCACCGCCCAGCGCGACGTTGATTTCCTGCATGCCACGGCAGATGCCGAAGATCGGCAGGCCACGGGCGAGGGCCAGTTGCACCAGGGGGATGTCGAACAGGTCGCGGTTCTTGTCCTGGGCCTTGCCGGGGGTTTCGTTCTCCTGGCCGTAGAGGGCCGGGTCGATGTTGCTGCCCGCGCCGGTCAGGTATACGCCGTCGGCCAGGTCGAGGTAGCGCTCGAGGTCTTCGGTGCCGCAGCAGGTCGGTACC
Organism: Pseudomonas reidholzensis; assembly: GCF_900536025.1. Taxonomy (GTDB): domain Bacteria; phylum Pseudomonadota; class Gammaproteobacteria; order Pseudomonadales; family Pseudomonadaceae; genus Aquipseudomonas; species Aquipseudomonas reidholzensis. Next base: position 186,449 of record NZ_UNOZ01000004.1, on the reverse strand, counting down.
AGGACGGGCATGCAGTCAGCGAAGTCGACCAGCGGGGTGATGTATTTGTGGGTCATGACCTGATAGTCATGGCCTTTGCGCTCTTGGCTGCCCATGGTCATCAGGACGACGGGTTTGCGCAGGGAAGGTTGCTTGTTGCCAATGTTGCTGTTGGACATATGTCACCTTGGGACAGGTGCTTCCTGTCGTTGTTGTGCAGGCGCACGGCCTTGGCCTCGTGTACGACCTGGGGCCCCGAGCACTGCCGGCTCGCAGGGGAGACGATGCCGGTCGGGGCTTACTCATAGCTTGCCAGAGCCGTTTAATATGTCAAACGAGTGGCGCGCGGTTTGGCGCCGGTTTTCGGGGGGTGTAGGGCGGCGGGGCCTTGGCTGGCAAGGGTTTGGCGGGGTTTTTGGTAAATATATTGAACGACGCAGTTGGATCATTGCAGCCGTGCAATGATCCAAGTGATATATCGCCGCTTACGGCCCCTTCGCGGGGCAAGCCCGCTCCCACAGGATAGTGTCGCTCTTTCGGTCAGCGGAGATCCTGTGGGAGCGGGCTTGCCCCGCGAAGAGGCCATCACTGCCTACATCAATGCAGGATCTGCTTCAAAAACGCCTGCGCCCGCGCTGTCTTGGGCTGGCCAAAGAACACCTGCGGCGGGCTGTCCTCGATCACCTGCCCGCCCTCGAGAAACAGCACCCGCTCCGCCACCTGCCGGGCAAAGCCCATCTCATGGGTCACGCAGAGCATGGTCATGCCGGTATCGGCCAGCTTGACCAGCACATCGAGCACCTCGGCGACCATCTCCGGATCGAGCGCCGAGGTCGGCTCGTCGAACAGCATGATCCGCGGCTTCATGCACAGCGCCCGGGCGATCGCCACGCGTTGCTGCTGGCCGCCCGACAGCTGGCTGGGGTATTTATGCGCCTGGCTCTCGATGCCGACCTTGCTCAGGTACATCCGCGCGCGCTCCTCGGCATCCTTGCGCGACAGGCCACGCACGCTGGTCGGCGCCAGCAGGCAGTTGTCCAGCACGCTCATGTGCGGGAACAGGTTGAAGTGCTGGAACACCATGCCGATCTCGCTGCGGATCTGCGCGGCCTGGCGCTGGCTGCTGGCCAGGTCGACACCCGCTACCTGCACCGTGCCTTGCTCGGCGATCTCCAGGCGGTTGATGCAACGGATCAGCGTCGACTTGCCCGACCCGGACGGGCCGCAGAGCACGATCCGTTCGCCTTCGCGAACCTGCAGGTCGATATCGCGCAATACATGGAAGGCACCGTAGTGCTTGTTCAGGCCCTCGATGCGGATCAACACCGGGCGCGGGTCGGGTTCAGGGGCAATGCTGGCAAGGCTGAGAGGGGCGGTCATGTTGTTGTTCTCCCGCTGGATTCATTTAGTCGAAGCGTGCGGCGCTGTAGGGCGCAGGATCGGTGAAGGGGGTTTGCCCGGTGACCAGTTCGGCGAGCAGGCGGCCGGTGACCGGGCCAAGCGTCAGGCCGTGGTGGGCATGGCCGAAGTTGAACCACAGGCCCTTGTGCCGGGGCGCCGGGCCGATCACCGGGCGCATGTCCGGCATGCACGGGCGGCGGCCCAGCCAGGGCGTGTCGTCGAGGCGCTCGCCGAGTGCCGGGAACAGCTGCCGGGCCAGGGCTTCACAGCGCTGCAGCTGGATTTCGTTGCCTGGCGCATCGCTGGCGGCGAACTCGATCCCGGTGGTCAGGCGCACGCCGCGGGCCATTGGCGCCAGCACGTAGCCGCCCTGGGTGTCGCACACCGAATGCTCCAGCCGGGCATCGCCACGGGTCGCGTAGTGCATGTGGTAGCCGCGCTTGATCCCCAGCGGGAAGTGGTAGCCCAGCGGCGCATACAGCTCGGCCGATTGCGGCCCCAGGCAGGCCACCACTTCGTCTGCGCTAACCGGCCCGCGCTGGCTGGTGACCTGCCAGTGGCCGTCGAGCTGGCGCAGGCTGCGCGCGTCGCCATGCAGAAACTGCCCGCCACGCTTGACGAACAAGGCGGCGTAACCGCGGGTCAGGGCGCCGGGGTCGCTGACGGTCTTCGGGTCGAGCCAGTGGATGCCGCCAATCACGTCGCTGCCCAGGCGCTGCTCACGGGCCTGCAATTGGTCGCGTTCGAGGATCTCGTAGCGCAGGCCATAGCGCGCCAGGCCCTTGACCTCGTCCTTGGCCTGGTCGAACAGCGCCGGGTCGCGGTACACCTCGATCCAGCCCTTGGCCTGGACCAGGCCGCCCAGCTCGGCGGCCTCGATGAACAGGTCGTGCTCTTCGACGCAGCGCTGCACCAGCGGCAGCATGTCGGCCGCGGCACCGGCCAGGCGCCCCGGCGCCGACTGGCGCCAGTAGCGCAGCAGCCACGGCGCCGCCTTGGGCAGGTGGAGCAGGCTGTAGCGCACGTCGGGCTGGCGGTTCAGGCCATAGCGCAGCAGCGCGCCAACGTTGCGTGGGAAGGCGTAGGGGATGACGCTGGAGCGCTCGATCAGCCCGGCGTTGCCATGGCTGGTGCCGCTGCCTGGCGCGTCGCGGTCGATCAGGATCACCTGGCGGCCACGCGCCTGCAGGTGCAGCGCGGTGCTGACGCCGACGATGCCGGCGCCCAGTACGATGGTTTGGCAATGCATGGAGCGTATCCTTCGGTCAGTTCAGGTGGCGGCCCAGGCGGCCTTCCAGGTGTTTCAGGGTGCGCCGGACGATTTCCACGATCAGCAGGTAGAGCACGGCGGCCCACAGGTAGATCTGGAAGTCGAAGCTGCGCGAGAAGGCTAGCTTGGTCACGCCCATCAGGTCGTAGATCGTCACCAGCGAGGCGATCGCGCTGGCCTTGATCATCAGGATCAGCTCGTTGCCCAAGGGGCCGATGGCCACCAGCAGCGACTGCGGCATGATCACCTTGAAGAAGGTGGTGGAGCGTTTCAGGTTGAGGGCACGTGCCGCTTCGTACTGGCCGGGGGCAATGGCCAGCAGGCTGCCGCGGAAGATCTCGGCCTGGTAGGCGGCGGTGTTCAGGGTGAAGGCGAGCAGGGCGCAGTACCACGCCTCACGGAAGAACCACCACATCCCCAGGTCCTGCCAGAAACCCTTCAGCGAGCCGAGGCCGTAGTACAGCAGGAATAGTTGCGCGAGCAGCGGCGAACCGCGGAAGAAATAGATGTAGCCTGCAGCCAGGCGGCTTACCAGGGGCTGCTTGGACAACCGCGCCAAGGCCAGCAGCAGGCCGAGTACGGCGCCCAGGGTAAAGGAGATCGCCACCAGCTTGGCGGTCACCAGCAGGCCATCGATGAAGCGCGGCCCGTAGCGTTCGAGCAGTTGCGGGTCGAGCACCAGGCCGATCAGTTGTTCCAGGCTCATGCCCGTGCTCCTTGCAGGTGACGGCTGCAGCGCCGTTCGATAAAGGCGAAGACCCGCCCCGACAGCGCCGAGAACAGCAGGTAGCCCAAGCAGGCGACGCCATAGAAGAACATCGGCTCCTTGGTCACGCTGACGGCCAGGTTGGTCTGGCGCATCAGGTCGACCAGCGAGATGGTCGACACCAGCGAAGTGTCCTTGAGCAGCGACAGCCAGTTGTTCGAAAGCCCAGGCAGGGCAATGCGCGTCAGTTGCGGCAGGACCACCTTGAAGAACCCGGTGCGCTTGCTCAGGCCGAGTGCCGCGCAGGCTTCCAGTTGCCCCTTGGGGAGGGTCTTGAAGGCCGCCAGCCAGATTTCGCTGGAGAACGCGGCGAACACCAGGCTGAAGGCGATCATCGCGGCCAGGAAGGTGTTGATCAGCACTTCACCTTCGTAGCCCATGGCGGCCAGCAGCTTTTGCGCGGCGATCTGGCAGCCGTAATAGATGATGAGCAGCGTGAGCAGCTCGGGCAGGCCACGGAACACCGTGGAAAAGGTCGTCGCCCAGGCCCGCGGCAGGCGTTTGCGCGAGCGCGCCGCGAGGGCGACCGCCAGCCCTAGCGGCAGGCCGATGGGCAGGCAGGCGAGGGCCAGGGACATCGTCACCAGGGCGCCGGCGAGCAGCGCCTGGCCCCAGCCGCCGCTGGCGAAGGACAGCAAGGACAGTTGATCGAGCATGGAGGATCCCCACTTCAAGTGAGCGCGTATGGACTAGCATGGGGGCAGGCGTGCCGCCCCCACGTAGTTGCGCGGAACGTCAGCTGGCAGCGGCTCAGTTATAGATGTCGAATTCGAAGTACTTGGCGGCGATCTTCTGGTACGTGCCGTTGGCGACGATTTCGCCAAGGGCCTTGTTCAGCCGCTGGCGCAGGGCTTCGTCCTCCTTGCGCACGGCGATTGCCGCATCGGCCTTGGTCTGGCTGACGTCGCCGAGGATCTTGCAGCAGTCCTGGCCGTTCTTCTTCTGCCAGTCGAGCAGCGGGAACTTGTCGGCGATCACCCCGTCCAGGCGCCCGGCGGCGAGGTCGGCGTTGGCCTCGTCCATGGTCGGGTAGAGCTTCACGTCGGCGCCGGCCTTGGCGTACACGTCTTCGGCATAGATGGCCTGGGTCGACGATGACTGGGCGCCGACGCTGTAGCCCTTGAAGTCGGTCTGGGCATCGCTGATCGGGCTGTCCTTGGCCACGGCGACGGTCAGCGGGGTGCGGTAGTAATGGTCGGTGAAGGCGATCTTCTTGCGCCGCTCTTCGGTGTCGATCATCGACGCGACCACGGCATCGTACTTGCGCGCCATCAGCGCCGGGATGATGCCTTCCCAGTCTTGCGCGACCAGCGTGCACTCGACCTTCATCTGCTCGCACAGCGCATGGGTGATATCGATGTCGAAGCCATGCAGTTTGTTATCGGCATCGACATAGTTGAAGGGCGGGTAGGCGCCCTCAGTGGCAAACCGCAGGGTTTCGGCGCTCGCGGCGCCGGCCAGCAACAGGGCGCACGCGCCCACCACAGCCAGGGTCTTGTTCATCTCGCACCTCTAGATGTTGCACGATTGTTATTGTTGTTTGTCCGCTGGCCACGAGGTGTAGCCGACGAATTCGTTATGCAGAGCGGCAGTTGCTTCCAGGCGTCTTTCAACATCAGGTCCGAGCTTCTTGCAGACCTCGTTGACCATCAGGTGTACCCACGACAGCATCGCCGAGGTGGACTCCCAGAACAGATTGAACTCGGTGGGGATGCGGAACACCTCGTCGGCGTTGGCATCGGCCCAGTCGCAGAAGGTGTCGGTCACCAGCGTGACCGGGATGCCCGCCTGGCGTGCCTTCTGGCACAGCAGCAGGGCGTGGCGGGAATAGCGGCGCGCCTCGAACACCACCAGGGCGCTGTTCTCGGGCTTGCCCAGGAGCACTTCACCGAAGTGCCCGGCGCTGCCGTCGACGCTCTGTACGCCATCGCGCAGGTAGTGCAGCAGGTGGGTCATGCACTGGGCGACGCCGCGTTCGGTCTGGAACCCGGCGATAAACACCCGCGGCCGTTGCGCCAGGCGTTCGGCGACCCGGTGCCAGGCTTCGCTGCGGCTGTATTCATGAACCCGCACCAGCGCGGCGATTTCCAGCTCGAGGCTGCCGGCGCTTGCGCTTTCGTCGTGGGTCTGGCGGTATTCCTGCAAACGGTCTCCGACCAGCCACGGGCCGTCGCCGAGGTCGCTTTGCAGGTCCTGCTTGAGCGCCTTGAGATGGGCATAACCGAGCGAGCGGCAGAAGCGGCCAACGCTGGACTCGCTGACGCCGAGCTTTTCAGCGATGCTGGCCGAGGTCTGGAAGGGCAGCTCATGGAGGTTGGCAAGCATGTAGCTGGCGATCGTCCGGCCCGAGGCGGCAGCGCTGTTCAGGCTGCTTTCCAGGCGTTGCTTGATCGATTGGCTCATGGCGTGCTCCGGGCTGGGTGAGGCGTGGAATAGAAAATGGATCTTTTCTGTCATCAAGTCAACATTTGACAGATAGCTGTCACATGCATGAAAGTTTTTGTCATTGCCAACGCTGTGCTTCCCATAAATTCAACAAAGGAGCTTCAGATGTCCGCACCTTCCACCAGCCCTGTCGTGCGCGTGCCTTTGGCCGAGCTGCAGGCCCTGTTGCAAGCGATCCTGCAACGTCACGGCTGCAGCCAGCCGGTGGCTGCCGCACTGGCGCACAACTGCGCCAGTGCGCAACGTGATGGCGCCCACAGTCATGGGGTGTTCCGCATTCCCGGCTATGTCTCGACCTTGGCCAGTGGCTGGGTCGATGGCCAGGCCGAGCCGCAGGTGAGCGACGTCGCCTCGGGTTATGTGCGCGTCGACGCCGGTGGTGGCTTTGCCCAGCCGGCCCTGGCAGCGGCCCGGGCCTTGCTGGTGGAGAAGGCGCGCAGTGCGGGGATCGCCGTGCTGGCGATCCACAACTCGCACCATTTCGCCGCGCTGTGGCCAGATGTAGAACCGTTCGCCGATGAAGGCCTGGTGGCCCTCAGCGTGGTCAACAGCATGACCTGCGTGGTGCCGCATGGCGCGCGCAAGCCGTTGTTCGGCACCAACCCGATCGCCTTTGCCGCGCCGTGCGCAGGGAGCGATCCGATCGTGTTCGACATGGCCACCAGTGCCATGGCCCATGGTGACGTGCAGATCGCCGCGCGCGAGGGGCAACTGTTGCCGCCGGGCATCGGCGTGGATGCCGACGGCCAGCCGACCTGCGAGCCGAAGGCGATTCTCGAGGGCGGGGCGTTGTTGCCGTTTGGCGGGCACAAGGGCTCGGCGCTGTCGATGATGGTCGAGCTGCTGGCGGCGGCGTTGACCGGTGGCAACTTCTCGTGGGAGTTCGACTGGTCGGGTCATCCTGGCGCGAAGACGCCGTGGACCGGGCAACTGATCATCGTCATCGACCCGAGCAAGGCCGAGGGCGACCGTTTTGCCCAGCGCAGCCGTGAGCTGGTCGAGCAGATGCAGGCGGTGGGCCTGACGCGCATGCCGGGCGAGCGACGCTACCGCGAGCGTGAGGTGGCGCTGCGTGACGGGGTGGCGGTGAGCGAAGACGAGTTGCAAGGGCTCAAGCAACTGCTCGTCTGAGGCCTTCGCGGGAGGGGTCGTGCAGCCTTGCACTGACCCTCTTGCACTCAGGTGATGTTTCTTCACCGCGACTCCGGGTATCCTCGCTGAAGCCTTTTTTCGAACTGTCCTGATCCAAGGAGCTGTGCGCTGTGTTCAAACATGTCGATGCCTATGCCGGTGATCCGATTCTCTCGCTGATGGAGACCTTCAAGGCCGATCCGCGTGCCGACAAGGTCAACCTGAGTATCGGCCTGTACTACGATGAGGCCGGCGTCGTGCCGCAACTGGCCGCCGTGGCCGAGGTGGAAAAACGCCTGGCCGGCCAGCCTCACGAAGCGTCGCTGTACCTGCCGATGGAAGGCCTGGCCAGCTACCGCCAGGCGATCCAGGCGCTGCTGTTCGGTACCGACCACCCGGCAGTCACCGGCGGTCGCGTGGCCACCGTGCAGACGGTGGGCGGCTCGGGTGCGCTGAAAGTTGGCGCCGACTTCCTCAAGCGTTACTTCCCGCAGTCGCAAGTCTGGGTCAGCAATCCGACCTGGGACAACCACCGGGCGATCTTCGAGGGCGCGGGCTTCAAGGTCCACAGCTACCCGTACTTCGACACCACTACCCGTGGCGTCGACTTCGCCGGCATGCTGGCCACCCTGCAGACCCTGCCGGAAAACAGCGTGGTCCTGCTGCACCCGTGCTGCCACAACCCGACCGGTGTCGACCTCGACCAGGGTCAATGGCAGCAAGTGGTCGAAGTGGTCAAGGCGCGTCAGCTGATCCCGTTCCTCGACATCGCCTACCAGGGCTTTGGCGAAGGCCTGCTCGAAGACGCCTACGCCATTCGTGAAATGGCCCGCGCCGGCGTGCCGTGCCTGGTCAGCAACTCGTTCTCGAAGATCTTCTCGCTGTACGGCGAGCGGGTAGGGGGCCTGTCGGTGGTCTGCGACGACCAGGACAGCGCACAAAGCGTGCTGGGCCAGCTCAAGGCCACCGTGCGCCGCAACTACTCCAGCCCGCCCGCCTTTGGTGCGCAACTGGTGGCCGGCGTGCTGGGTGATGCTGCACTGAATGCCCAGTGGGTGGCGGAAGTCGAAGTGATGCGCAAGCGCATCCTGGAAATGCGCCAGGGCCTGGTCGACCTGCTCGGCGAGCTGCTGCCAGGCCAGGACTTCCAGTTCTTCCTGCGTCAGCGCGGCATGTTCAGCTACACCGGCTTCAGCGTCGAGCAGGTCCGTCGCCTGCGTGACGAGTTTGGCGTGTACCTGATCGACAGCGGCCGGGTGTGCATGTCGGGCCTGCGCCCGGCCAACCTGCGCCGCGTGGCCGAGGCGTTCGCCAAGGTCCAGCAGTAAGCGTCATTGGGGCTGCGCAGCAGCCCCAAGTCACACCTCTCTTGTCATGACAAGTGCAACCGTCCCTCGGACGGGGCTTCGCAAGTGCAACCTTTCAGTGCACAATCGCGCCCCTCTTTTTCGGTTGAGGGGTGCGATACGTCTGTTTCGCCACTCTCAGCCTGTTGCAGTCTTGCGAGTGGAGTTGCACCCGGATGAACGAGCAGGCCCCTAGCGTCGAACAACGCTTCGAACAAACCACCAGCGCCACCCTTGGCAGCTGGGCGAGACAAGATACCACCTGGATGCTGGGCCTGTTTGGCACGGCCATTGGCGCGGGCACCCTGTTCCTGCCGATCAACGCCGGCCTGGGCGGCTTCTGGCCGCTGCTGATCCTGGCGCTGCTGGCCTTCCCGATGACCTACTACGCGCACCGCGGCCTGACCCGTTTCGTCCTCTCAGGGCGTGGCGGCGACATCACCGAGGTGGTCGAAGAGCACTTCGGCCTCAAGGCCGGCGCGCTGATCACCGTGCTGTACTTCTTCGCCATCTTCCCGATCCTGCTGATCTACAGCGTGGCGCTGACCAATACCGTCACCAGCTTCATGGAACACCAGCTGCACATGACCCCGCCACCGCGGGCGCTGCTGTCGTTCGTGCTGATCCTCGGTTTGCTGGCGATCGTGCGCTGCGGCGAGCAGGCCACGGTCAAGGTCATGAGCCTGCTGGTCTACCCGTTCATCGTCGCCCTGGCGCTGCTGGCCCTGTACCTGGTCCCGCACTGGAGCGGCGGCATCCTCGATACCGCGATGCAGGTACCGACGGGCTCGGCCTTCCTGCACACCGTCTGGCTGGCGATTCCGGTGATGGTCTTCTCGTTCAACCATTCGCCGATCATCTCGGCCTTCGCCGTCGACCAGAAGCGTCGCTATGGCGAGCATGCCGATGAGCGCAGCGGGCAGATCCTGTCGCGCGCCCACCTGCTGATGGTGGCGATGGTGCTGTTCTTCGTGTTCAGCTGCGTGCTGACCCTGGACAGCGCCCAGCTGGCCGAGGCCAAGGCGCAGAACCTGTCGATCCTGTCGTACCTGGCCAACCACTTCAGCAACCCGACCATCGCTTTTGCGGCGCCGTTGATTGCCTTCATTGCCATCGCCAAGTCGTTCCTGGGCCACTACATCGGTGCCAGCGAAGGCCTCAAGGGCATCATCGCCAAGACCGGCTTGCGTCCGGGCGCCAAAGCCCTGGACCGCATGGTCGCGGCGCTGATGCTGGTGGTCTGCTGGATCGTTGCCACGCTCAACCCGAGCATCCTCGGCATGATCGAATCGTTCGGTGGCCCGGTGATCGCGGCGATCCTGTTCCTGATGCCGATGTACGCCATCCGCAAGGTGCCGTCGATGCGCAAGTACAGCGGCGCGATGTCCAACCTGTTCGTGGTGTTTGTCGGGCTGGTGGCGATCAGCTCGGTGGTGTACTCGCTGTGGGACAGCGTGTTTGGCTGATGGCTAGCCTTGGCTAGCAAAGGTGCCCGGATCGTGTGTTGCGATCCGGGCATTTTTTTGCGCGTGCGGTGGGCGTTGGGGGGCTTATCCATTTGATTTGGTGGCGCTTATGGCCCCTTCCGCCCTTACGGCGGGTCACTTTTTTTCTTGGAAAAAAGTAACCAAAAACCGCTGGCTCCCACATACGGCCCTCCGCTGCGCTGCGGGTTCCCTCACTCCGGCCTTGCTCCCGCGAGGACCGGGCTGTACGGGCCTTCCTGGCCCGCAGCCCTTGCCGGCCTTCCTGGCCGTCACCCCGCTCCGCAAGACCTCCGTTCGGCCTCCTGAGGTCGCCAAGTTACGGGTAGCGCCTGGGCTGGCGTTATCTTCGATAGTGGCAATGGTGGTGGATAGCTTGGCCTCTTCGCGGGTAAACCCGCTCCCACAGGTACCGCAGCGGCCTTACGGCCAGCAGAGAACCTGTAGGAGCGGGCTTGCCCGCGATGGGGCCGGAACTGCCAATGCAAATTTTGGCGCTGACGCGCTGTACCGCCCTTATAAACCCGCGAGAGCGCAGCGATTCGCCAGCCGTTGCCCTGGCCCTTGATCTGGCCTTTGATCTGGCTTGTGATCTTGATCTACCGCGACTTCAGGAGGCCGAACGGAGGTCTTGCGGAGTGAGGTGACGGCCATGGATGGCCGGCAAGCGCCGCGGGCCAGGAAGGCCCGTCCGGCGCGGTCCTCACGGGAGCAAGACCGGAGTGAGGGAACCCGTAGCGCAGCGAAGGGCCGGATGCAGGAGCAAGCGGTTTTTGGTTACTTTTTTCCAAGAAAAAAAGTGACCCGCCGTAAGGGCGGAAGGGGCCAGTGGCCGCACCACAGCAAACGGATAAGCTCGATAATCCGTGGAAAAACCAAAAAAAGGCGACCCCTGCGGATCGCCTTTTTTGTTACTTGACCACTTTCAAGCTAGGCCGTCCGGTCGGACGCGGCGGTTGCCCACCACCTTCCGGGGGACCCTGGTCATCCGGCTCGACCGCTTCATCCTCGAACTCGTCACCTTCCATCAGCGAAGGCTCCAGCTCGAAGACCATGCCCTGGCCATTCTCCCGGGCGTAAATCCCCAGGATCGCGCCAACCGGCACGTACAGCGAATGGGCAACCCCACCAAAGCGACCTTCGAAGCTGACCGCCTCGTTGTCCATGTGCAGGCTACGCACCGCACTGGGGGAGACATTCAAGACAATCTGACCATCACTGGCAAAGCCCTGTGGCACCTGGACCGCCGGAAACTCGGCATTGACCAGCATGTGCGGGGTGCAATCGTTGTCGACGATCCACTCATACAGTGCTCTAACCAGATAGGGGCGACTGGAGTTCATCAACGGCTCCTTAAAGCTTGCGCATTTCACGTTCAGCAGCAGACAGGCTCGCCTGGAAAGGCTCGCGGGCGAACTGTCGCTCCATATAATCAAGCAGCGGCTTGGCTTGCCGCGGCAATTCGATACCCATCACCGGCAAACGCCAGAGTATGGGCAATAGACAACAATCGACCAGGCTTTGCTCATCACTCATGAAGCAGGCCATTTCGCCAAACAACGGCGCCACGCCTGTCAGGCTCTCGCGCAATTCCTTGCGCGCCTGTGCCCGTGCCGGCTCGGCGCTGCGCTTGTCGAGCAGCAGGTCGACCAGCGCGCACCAGTCGCGCTGGATACGGTGCATGAGCAGACGGCTGTTGCCGCGCCCGACCGGATAGACCGGCAGCAGCGGTGGGTGTGGATAACGCTCATCGAGGTATTCCATGACCACGGTCGATTCGTACAGCGCCAGGTCGCGATCGACCAGGGTCGGCACGCTGCCATAGGGGTTCACTTCAACCAGCTTGGGTGGCAGACGACCAGGATCGACGTCGATGATCTGCACGCTGATGCCCTTCTCCGCGAGCACCAGGCGCACGCGGTGAGAGTAGTGATCAGCGGGATCGGAATAGCAGGCTAACCTGTTGGTTACGCCCATGAAGCGCCTCCTCGCATGGGGATGCTTGTGAAACTGAAATGCAAACGCGCCCTGAGGCACCCTCCGCGGTTTGCGAAGAGCGCCCCAGGGCGCGTTCAACTAACCAGAAACTACTGCGTGATCAGTGCACGTCCTTCCAGTATTCGCGCTTGAGCAAGTAGGCGAAGACAAAGAAGAAAGCCAGGTACAGCAACACGTAGGTACCGATGCGCTGGCTCTGAAGTTTGACCGGGTTGGCCGAATAGGCCAGGAAGGTCACCAGGTTCTTGACCTTCTCGTCGAACTGCTCAGGCGTCAGGGTACCGGATTTCGGCTCGATGGTCAGCTGGTCACACGCTTCATGGGTCAATGGGCTGCCGGTCAGCGGGTCATATTGCTTCTTGCCATCGACCACACTCTGCACCTGCTTGCAGCCAATCACCTGGTTGCCCTGCAGGCCGACCAGCACGTTGGGCATGCCGACGTTGGGGAAGACCTTGTTGTTGACCCCATACGGCCGCGACGGGTCCTGGTAGAAGCTGCGCAGGTACGAATACAACCAGTCGTTGCCACGCACCCGTGCGACCAGGGTCAGGTCGGGGGGCGCCGCACCGAACCAGGTCTTGGCATCGGCGGGCTGCATGCCGATCTTCATGTGGTCGCCGATCTTGGCGCCGGTAAATACCAGGTTTTCCAGCATCAGCTCGTGCGGGATGCCGAGGTCATCGGCCACCCGCTCGTAACGCTGGAACTTGGCGCTGTGGCAGCCCATGCAATAGTTGGTGAAGGTGCGCGCACCGTCTTGCAGGGCGGCTTTGTCGGCCAGTTCGACATCGACCTTGTCCAGCTCCAGGCCGTGTTCCGCGGCAAAGGACAAGGCAGGCATGAGCGCCAGGAACAATACTGCAATCAGCTTTTTCATCAGCCCGTCACCCTTTGCGGAACCGGTTTGGTCTTCTCGAGCCTGGTGTAGAACGGCATCAGCAGGAAGTAGGCGAAATACAGCACGGTACAGACCTGCGACAGCAGGGTCCGCCCCGGCGTCGGCGCCAACACCCCGAGCACACCGAGAATCACGAAGGACACGCAGAACACCAGCAGCCAGACCTTGCTCAGCCACCCCTTGTAGCGCATGGAGCGCACCGGGCTGCGGTCGAGCCAGGGCAACACGAACAGCACAGCGATGGCGGCGCCCATGGCGATCACGCCAAACAGCTTGTCAGGCACCGCTCGGAGGATTGCGTAGAACGGCGTGAAGTACCAGACCGGCGCAATGTGCTCGGGCGTCTTGAACGCGTTCGCCTGCTCGAAGTTGGGTTTTTCCAGGAAGTAACCGCCCATTTCCGGGAAGAAGAACACCACGGCGCAGAACACGAAAAGGAACACCACCACCCCGACAATGTCCTTGACGGTGTAGTACGGGTGGAACGGGATACCATCCAGCGGGATGCCGTTCTCGTCCTTGTGCTTCTTGATATCGACCCCGTCGGGGTTGTTCGAACCGACCTCGTGCAAGGCCAGGATGTGCAGCACCACCAGGCCCAGGATGACGATCGGCAAGGCGATCACGTGCAGGGCGAAGAAGCGGTTCAGGGTGATCCCGGAGATCAGGTAGTCACCGCGGATCCACTGGGTCAGGTCATCACCGATCAGCGGGATGGCACCGAACAGCGAGATGATCACCTGGGCACCCCAGTACGACATCTGCCCCCAGGGCAGCAGGTAGCCCATGAACGCCTCGGCCATCAGCGCCAGGTAGATCAGCATGCCGAACAGCCAGACCAGCTCGCGTGGCTTCTGGTACGAGCCATACAGCAGGCCACGGAACATGTGCAGGTAGACCACGATGAAGAACGCCGACGCGCCGGTGGAGTGCAGGTAGCGCAGGATCCAGCCGTACTCGACGTCGCGCATGATGTACTCGACCGAGGCGAACGCCTCTTCGGCCGACGGCGTGAAGCTCATGGTCAGCCAGACACCGGTGACGATCTGGTTGACCAGCACCAGCAACGCCAGCGAGCCGAAGAAGTAGAAGAAGTTGAAGTTCTTCGGCGCGTAATATTTGCTCAGGTGGTCTTCCCACATCTTGGTCGCGGGGAAGCGCGCATCGATCCACTCCATGAACTTGCTCATCATGCGTTCTCCTGATCGACGCCGATGACGATGATGTCGTCCGTCTCGTATGAGTGCGGAGGCACTGGCAGGTTGAGGGGCGCCGGCTGCGATTTGTACACGCGCCCAGCGAGGTCGTAGTGGGAGCCGTGGCAGGGGCAGAAGTAACCGCCCACCCATTTCGGACCGAGGTCGACCGGCGCCACTTCAGGGCGGAACGTCGGCGAGCAGCCCAGGTGGGTACAGAGGCCGACGAGGAGGAGAATTTCAGGTTTGATCGAGCGGACTTGCGGGTCGACGTAGGTCGGCTGCACCGATGCCTTCGACTCTGGATCGGAAAGCTCGCCGGCGATTTTCTTGAGATTCCCGAGGATCTCTTCCGTTCGCCGCACGATGAATACCGGCTGACCCCGCCACTCAGCGACCATCTGCTGACCCGGCTCAACCTTGGCGATGTTGACCTTCACCGGTGCACCGGCAGCCTTCGCCTTGGCACTGGGAAACCATGACCCCACGAACGGTACCGCAGCCCCCACAGCCCCCGCTGCACCCACCACGGACGTGGCGGCTACGAGGAAGCGGCGCCGGCCTGCGTTGACGCCGTCATTACTCATTCAGTCCTCTCCCATCAGCTGCTATGGCCTGTTGAACCAGGCCTCTATTTAGTTAAGTCTGTGGCGTTGAAAAGTGGTCGCCATGGTAAGAAACAAATCCACACGCTGACAAGGTGATTACCCCCTGGCCGGGCTACAACCCTCGCTTTGCTTGATCTGCGTCTATATGGCAACGCGTCACCGACATGCTGACAGGTTAGTTCAAGACATAAAAAAAGCCCGGTTCCAAGGAACCGGGCTTTTTTCGACTGCCGAAGCGAAATTAACGCTTGGAGTACTGAGGACGCTTACGTGCTTTACGCAGGCCCACTTTCTTACGCTCAACTTCACGGGCGTCGCGGGTAACGAAGCCAGCGCGGCGCAGGGCCGGGCGCAGGGTTTCGTCGTAAGCCATCAGAGCGCGGGTGATACCGTGACGGATCGCACCGGCTTGACCGCTGACACCACCACCGGAAACGGTGACGTAGATGTCGAACTTGGCAACGTTCTCGGTCAGCTCGAGCGGCTGGCGAACAACCATGCGAGCGGTTTCGCGACCGAAGAAGGTGTCCAGAGGACGGTTGTTGATCGAGATGTTACCGGTACCTGGACGCAGGAAAACGCGAGCGGTTGCGGTCTTGCGACGGCCAGTGCCGTAATTTTGAGTCGCCGACATAATGAACTACCCCTTAGACCTTCAGTTCTTGTGGCTGCTGAGCAGTGTGTGGGTGAACAGCACCCTTGTACACTTTCAGCTTGCGATACATGTCGCGACCCAGCGGGTTCTTAGGCAGCATGCCTTTGACCGCGGTCTCGATGATACGCTCAGGGGCTTTGGCTTGCAGCTTGTCGAAGCTGATTTCCTTGATGCCACCTGGGAAGCCGGAGTGGGAGTAGTACATCTTGTCAGTAGTTTTGGCACCAGTGACACGTACCTGCTCGGCGTTGATGACGACGATGTAGTCGCCGGTGTCAACGTGAGGGGTGTATTCAGCTTTGTGCTTGCCACGCAGACGACGAGCGATTTCGGTAGCCAGACGACCCAGGGTCTGACCAGCGGCGTCGACGACGAACCAGTCGCGCTTTACTGTTTCTGGTTTAGCAGTAAAAGTTTTCATTATCTCTAAAGCCTCAGAGGCCGCCCAGCGAAAAATAGACGGCGAATCTTACTGGATAGTGCACAGCTTGACAAGCAAGCGCGCAGCCGGATACGGACGCTATTGGGGGCTCGGGTCGGGCACGTCCAATATTCGGCGGGGTTACTCTCGTTAAGCAGTGCATCACTTCCGCAGAACGGAGAGGGGCAGAATTATCCAGATTGCGGAAAAAATTTCAACCTGATTTGATGGGTTTTTATTTCCCCAAGGAGCGTCACCCGCATGGAACACCGCAAGCTCGGCCGTACCGACCTCAACGTCAGCGCCCTGTGCCTGGGCACGATGACCTGGGGAGAGCAGAACGATCAGGCCCAGGCCTTCGAGCAGATCGCCCGGGCCAAGGCCGGCGGGATCAACTTCATCGACACCGCCGAGATGTACCCGGTGCCGCCCCGCCCGGAAACCTACGCCGCCACCGAGCGCATCATCGGCAACTGGTTCAAGGCCAACGGCGACCGCGACGACTGGATCCTGGCGAGCAAGGTGGCCGGCCCCGGCAACGGCATCAGCCATATCCGCGACGGCCAGCTCAAGCACAACCGCCAGCACATCGTTGCCGCGCTGGACGAAAGCCTCAAGCACCTGCACACCGACCGCATCGACCTGTACCAACTGCACTGGCCGGAGCGCAACACCAACTTCTTCGGCAAGCTGGGCTACCAGCACCTGCCGCAGGACCACTTCACGCCGCTGGAAGAAACCCTCGAGGTGCTCGACGAGCAGGTGCGTGCCGGCAAGATCCGCCACATCGGCCTGTCCAATGAAACCCCGTGGGGCACGATGAAGTTCCTGCACCTGGCAGAGAGCCGCGGCTGGCCGCGTGCGGTGTCGATCCAGAACCCCTACAACCTGCTCAACCGCAGCTTCGAGGTGGGCCTAGCGGAAGTCGCGATCCGCGAGCAGTGCGGGTTGCTGGCCTACTCGCCGCTGGCGTTTGGCATGCTCTCGGGCAAGTTCGAGAACGGTGCACGACCTGAAAACGCCCGCCTGACCCTGTTCAGCCGCTTTTCTCGCTACTCCAACCCGCAGACGGTCGCGGCCTGCAGCCGTTATGTGCAGGTGGCCCGCGAGCATGGCCTGGACCCTGCGCAGATGGCCCTGGCGTTCGTCACCCGGCAGCCGTTCGTGACCAGCAACATCATTGGCGCTACGACCCTGGAGCAACTGGAGAGCAACCTGGCGAGTACCGAACTGGTGCTCAGTGACGAGCTGTTGGCAGCGATCGAGGCGGTGCACCAGGATCAGCCAAACCCGGCGCCCTGATCGAACACTGCGGCGCCTGCTTCGCGGGTAAACCCGCTCCTACAGGGAGGACTGCAGACCTTGTGGGAGCGGGTTTACCCGCGAAGCAGGCGGCGTGGATCCAGCGGGGTAGACACAATCGCCAAAAAATAAGACGATCCAGCCGGTGATTGACCACTCTACCCTATAAGAACAATGACAATGATGTTTACCCAACCCCCCGCTTCACTGCGGCGCGTCAGCATTCTGGCTGTCGATAACGTGTTCGCATCGACACTGATGCAGGCCAAGGATTTCTTCCACCTGGCCAGCCTGCGCTACAGCAAACAGCTGGGCCTGGGCCTGCAACCGATGTTCGAGATCTGCCTGGTGAGCCCCGATGGGCAACCGGTGGACAGCTTCAGCAATGTGCAGGTGCCGGTCGACGGCGGCCTGGGCGATGCCGATGTGATCATCCTCCCGGCGTTCTGGGACGACTTCGACAACCTCTTGCAACAGTACCCCCAGGTCCTGCCCTGGCTGCGTGAGCAGCATGCGCGTGGCGCGGTGCTCTGCGGCGAGGCCAGTGGCGTGTTCTGGCTGGCCGAGGCCGGCCTGCTCGATGGCAAGGAGGCGACCACCTACTGGCGCTTCTTCACCAGCTTCGCCGAGCGCTTCCCCAAGGTGCGCCTGAACCAGGACAAGCACCTGACCGACGCCGACAACCTGTACTGCGCCGGCGGCACGACATCGGCCTGCGACCTGTACATCTACCTGATCGAGCGCTTCTGCGGGGCCAACGTGGCCCGCGCCGTGGCCCGCGACATCCTCTATGAAGTGCAGCGCAGCTATACCCCTGGGCGCATGGGCTTTGGCGGGCAGAAGCTGCACCAGGACCTGATCATCCTGCAGATCCAGCACTGGCTCGAAGAGCACTTCGCCGACAAGTTCCGCTTCGAGGACGTGGCCCGCAACCACGGCATGAGCATTCGCAACTTCATGCGCCGCTTCCAGACCGCCACCGGCGACAAGCCGCTGCATTACCTGCAGCGGCTGCGCATCGAGACGGCCAAGGGCCTGCTGTCGAGCACCCGCAAGAGCATCAAGACCATCAGTTACGAGGTGGGGTATGACGATGCCAGCTTCTTTGCCCGGCTGTTCCGTCAGCACACCGAGCTGTCGCCTAACCAGTATCGCCAGCAGTTCATGCAAGAGGCTTGAAGGCAGCACCAAGCGTTGAGCTTCAAGGGCAGAGAAAAGAAAAAGCCAGAGCAGTTCGCGGACTGCTCTGGCTTTTTCTTGTCGCTTGCAGCGTGAAGCGTGCAGCTGCTGTCAGGGCTTGTGCGCGCGCGACAGGAACTCGTGCGACTGCATCTCCAGCAACCGGCTCAGGGTCCGCTGGAACTCGAAGCTCAGGCGGCCACCGGTGTACAGGTCCTTCAGCTCGACCTCGGCAGAGATGATCAGCTTGACGTTGCGGTCGTAGAACTCGTCCACCATGTTGATGAACCGCCGGGCGATGTCATCGGTGGCCACGCCCATCTGCTCGACATTGCTCAGCAGCACGGCATGGAAGATCTTGCCCAGTTCGATGTAGTCGTTCTGGCTGCGCGGCCCGTCGCACAGGGCGCGGAAGTCGAACCAGGCGACGTCGTCGCAGGTACGCAGGGCGACGATCTCGCGGTTCTCGATCATCAGCACGTCGTTTTCGACGGCCTGGGTGCATTCCGGCGTCAGCGCCTTGAAGCTCTGGCGCAGGCTCTCGTGCGCGGCGGCATCCAGCGGGAAGTGGAACAGCTCGGCCTGCTCCAGGTGACGCAGGCGGTAGTCGACCCCGCTGTCGACGTTCACCACGTCGGTGAACTGCTTGATCATGGCGATTGCCGGGAGGAACCGCGCCCGCTGCAGGCCGTCCTTGTACAGGCCGTCCGGGACGATGTTGGAGGTCGCCACCAGCGAGACGCCGTTCTTGAACAGCTCTTCCATCAGCGTGCCGAGGATCATCGCGTCGGTGATGTCGGAGACGAAGAATTCGTCGAAGCAGATCACCCGGGCTTCCTGCGAGAAGCGCTTGGCAATGACCGTCAGCGGGTTCTTCTCACCCTTGAGGGTGCGCATCTCTTCGTGCACGCGCTTCATGAAGCGGTGGAAGTGGGTGCGCATCTTCTGCTCGAACGGCAGCGCTTCGAAGAAGGTGTCCACCAGGTAGGTCTTGCCCCGGCCTACCCCGCCCCAGAAGTACAGGCCCTTGACCGGGGTCTGGTCCTTCTTGCCGAACAGCTTGCCGAACATGCCGGGCTTGTTGTTCTGCGCCGCGATCAGATCGTCGTACAGACGCTGCAAATGACGCACCGCTGTTTCCTGCGCCGCGTCATGGAAGAAATCGGGACGTTTCAGATCTGCTTGATATCGTTCTAAGGGCGTCATAATTCGTTAGCGAGGTAACAAAAGCGGGCCGTCACTGTAGCGACGGGCCCGCATAATGGCAATCAGACTTGCGGCGAAATGCCTCAGTCCTGTTGCGGTTGCAGTGCCTGGCGCAGGGCAGAGACGGCGGCGTCACGGGCGTCGGCGTCGGCCAACTGCGGCCCGTCGGCCACGTGCTCGCCGTCCAGCCACAGGGCAAAGCCCAGGCCGTCGACACGCACGTCGGCGTCGCCACCTTGCTGCAGCTGCTTGCTGACCGCGCCGGCGCTCTTGCCGTCGGCGAAGCTGCGCGAGAGCAGCAGTTGCTCGCCGTCAGCGGCCAGCAGGCGGAAGCGGAAGCTGCCGTCTTCGTCGCGGAAGCTGACGAAGCGGGCGCTCTTGGCGGCCTTCTTCTTCACTTCGCCGGTGTTCTGCACGCTGCTGCGGAACGAGCGCAGGCCTACCGCCTCGCGCAGTTGCTCGAGGAACGGGGTGGCAGTCTTGCGGGCCTTGGCGGCGCCGGCCAGGAGGATGTCCTCGAGGTCGGCCGGGCGGGCGATCAGCTGCAGGTAGTGCTCGCGCGGCGCGGCCAACTGGCCGTCGAGCAGCTGGAACAGGCGCTGCTTGGCTTCGCCCCAACCCAGGCCCTGCAACAGCTCGTCGCGGAATTCGGCGGATTGCGCCGGCGTCGAGAAGGCCTGGAACAGGGTGAACAGGTGCGAATTGTCCGGGTCCTTGGCCTCGCCCGGTGCGCGCGAGTCGGTGACGATGCGCGAGATCGCGTCTTTCATGTCCTTGGCGCTGGCGAACAGCGGGATGGTGTTGTCGTAGCTCTTGGACATCTTGCGACCGTCCAGGCCCGGCAAGGTCGCCACGCTCTCCTCGATCACCGCTTCCGGCAGGGCGAAGAAGTCCTTGCCCTGGCCGAACAGGTGGTTGAAGCGCTGACCGATGTCGCGGGCCATTTCCACGTGCTGGATCTGGTCACGGCCCACCGGCACCTTGTGCGCGTTGAACATGAGGATGTCGGCGGCCATCAGCACCGGGTAGCTGAACAGGCCCATGGTGACGCCGGCGTCCGGGTCTTCGCCGTTTTCCAGGTTCTTGTCGACCGAGGCCTTGTAGGCGTGGGCGCGGTTGAGCAGGCCCTTGCCGGCGACACAGGTGAGCAACCAGGTCAGCTCGGGGATCTCGGGGATGTCCGACTGGCGGTAGAAGGTCACCTTGTCCGGGTCGAGGCCACCGGCCAGCCAGGTCGCGGCGATTTCCAGGCGCGAGCGCTGGATGCGCAGCGGGTCATCGCACTTGATCAGCGCGTGGTAGTCGGCCAGGAAGTAGAACGAGTCGGCACCGGGCTGCTGGCTGGCGAGAATGGCCGGGCGGATGGCGCCGGCGTAGTTGCCCAGGTGCGGGGTGCCGGTGGTGGTGATACCGGTAAGGATGCGCGTAGTCATGGGTAATCGCTTGATCAGGCTTGGCTCAGTTCGAGAGACGCGGCAGCACCAGATCCTTCAGATCGGTCAGCTTGCCATGGAAAAAGTGTCCGCATTCTGCCACTTTCAGCAGCTCATGGGGGCGCGACAGGCTGTCGGACCATGCGTAAACCCGCTGCGGATCGACCACTTCGTCGGTCTCCGGCTGGATCACTGTCAGCGGGCAGCGCTGCGGCAACGGGAAATCTTCATTCAGACGCATGACCGCAGGCGCGACCATGAACAGCTGCTGCAGTGTCTCGCCCTGGGCCTCGAGGCGCCCGGCCAGGCTGGCGGCGACAAAGCCACCAAACGAGAAGCCCATCAGCACCAGCGCCTGCGCGGGGTGGTTGGCACGCACCCAGGCGGCCACCGCCTCGGCGTCCTGCACTTCGCCGGCGCCCATGTCATGGCTGCCGGCGCTCTGGCCGACACCGCGGTAGTTGAAGCGTAACGTGCTGTAACCGGCATCGCGGGCGGTGCGCTGCAGGGTCGAAACCACCTTGTTGAGCATGGTGCCGCCCTGGACCGGGTTGGGGTGGCAGATCACCACGATGCCGCGGGCATCGGCGACTTCCAGCAGCAGGGCTTCCAGTTGGCCGCAGGGGCCATCGATGAACAAGGGGGTTTCGCGGATAAGCAAAGCACTACTCCGTGACCTCAGGAAGGGTCGACTCGTCTAGCTGATGAATTCTGTTCTGAAATATTTGCGATCGCTCGCGGTATACAGCGCAGGTCTGAGCCGTTAACGTAAAGCAAAGCCGTTTATAGAGGAAGGACTCGTGGAACTCTCGCTCCTTGTTTGGTTGTTGCCGACCCTGGCCCTGGTCGTCGGCGTAGTCGCCGGCTTCGTCGTGGCCCGCCTGCTGCCCAACGCTGCGCCGAGCAGCACGCAACGTCAGCTGGATGATATCCAGCAGCGTTTCGACAGTTATCAGAACGAAGTGGTGACGCACTTCAACAGCACCGCAGCCCTGGTCCAGCGCCTGACCCAGAGCTACCAGGACGTCCAGGACCACCTGGCCGACGGTGCCAACCGCCTGGCACTCGACGAGCTGACCCGTCAGCGCCTGCTGGCCGCCCTGCACTCCGAAGCTGCGCAAGGTCCACGCGACCGCCTGACGCCGCCGAAAGACACCGCGGAAGTACCGCGTGACTACGCGCCCAAGGCGCCGAACTCGCCGGGCATGCTCGACGAGAGCTACGGCCTCAAGCGTTGATCCGGATGCAATGAACAAAGGCCTCGTGAGGGGCCTTTTTTGTGCCTTGCGGGTCAGGCCTCTTCGCGGGTGAACCCGCTCCCACAGAATGGATGCCATTTCATTGCTTTAGCAGGGTCCCTGTGGGAGCGGGCTTGCCCGCGAAGAGGCCGGCTGTAGCACCCTCGATGTACGGCGAGGGCTTTGCCCTCGTTCGCGGGCGAGCCCGCTCCCACAGGGTGAGGCGTCGTTACAAAGTCCAGTGGAGGGTTACCCGCGAAAAACCCAACGTATATCCTCAGCCTTACGCCCCTAATGCCTGCTCGATATCGGCAATCAGGTCCTCGATATCCTCCAACCCCACCGACAGCCGCACCAGCCCTTCGGAGATGCCATGCGCGGCCCGCTCCTGCGGCGTATAGCTGGAGTGGGTCATGCTCGCCGGATGCTGCGCCAGCGACTCGGCATCGCCCAGGCTGACCGCCCGGCTGAACAGCTGCAAGGCATTCATGAAGCGCCTGCCCGCCTCGATGCCGCCCTTCAGCTCGAAGGCCAGCATGCCGCCCGGCAAACGCATCTGCCGTTGCGCCAATGCGTACTGCGGGAAGCTCGCCAGCCCTGGGTAATGCAGCAGCTCCACCTGCGGCTGAGCCTCGAGGAAGGCCGCCACCTGCGCGGCATTGGCGCAATGCCGGTCCATGCGCAGGGCCAGGGTCTTGATCCCGCGCATCAGCAGCGAGGCGTCGTGCGGCGAGAGCACCGCGCCGGTCATGTCCTTCAGCCCTTCGAGGCGAATGCGATCGACCAGCGCCTTGCGCCCGACCACCAGCCCGGCGGTGATATCGCCATGGCCACTGAGGTACTTGGTCGCCGAATGCACCACCAGGTCCACGCCCAGTTCCAGCGGGCGTTGCAGGTAAGGCGTGCAGTAGGTGTTGTCGACCACCACCTGCACCGAGTGCTCACGAGCCACGCCGACCACGGCGGCGATATCGACCAGTTGCATGTTGGGGTTGGCCGGCGATTCGAAGTAGATCATCCGTGTTTTCGGGGTGATCGCTGCACGTAGCGCCTGCAGGTCGTTGAGGTCGACATGCTGGACCTTGACCCCGAATTCGCCGATGCCGTGGTGCAGGAAGGCAAAGGTGCAGCCATACAGCGTGCGCCCGACGATCAGCTCGTCGCCGGGCCGCAGCAGGGTCCACAAGGTCGAGGTGATCGCGCCCATGCCCGAGGCCAGGGCCAGCCCTGCCTCACCGCCCTCCAGTGAAGCCATGCGCTGTTCCAGCAGGGCCAGGGTCGGGTTGGAGATGCGACTGTAGAAGTGCCCGGGCTCTTGCCCGGCAAAGCACGCCGCGCCGTATTCGACGGTCGGGAATGCGAAGGTGGCGGTCTGGTAGACCGGCGGCACCAATGCCCCGCCGTGCGACAGCGGGTCGTAGCCGTGGTGGATCGCTCGCGTGGAAAACCCTGAATTATTGTCGCAGTCGCGCATGGCAACAGCCTCGTGTGGTTTGTAATAAGCTTATGCCAATGCGCTACCGGGATTTTTCCAAAGTTGCCCACGCAAGCGGGTGGTTATTGGAACAAAAACAACAATTACCCTTGCAGGAGGGCAAACCATGCCTTCAACCCTCGACCGCACCGACCGCGCCCTGCTTGCCGCCTTGCAGGACAACGCCCGCCTCACCGTGTCTGAACTGGCCGACCAGGTTTCGCTGACCACTTCACCGTGCTGGCGGCGGGTCAAGTTGCTGGAAGACAACGGCTATATCACCGGGTATCAGGCCATTTTGTCGCCCAAGTCGTTAGGGTTCGGGGTGACGGCGTTCGTCAGCATCATGATGGACTCGCACACCAAGGACATGGCGCTGGCGTTCGAACAGCGGTTGCTGGAGATTCCCGAGATCGTGGCTTGCCACAATATTTCTGGGCGGTATGACTTCTTGCTGGAGATTCTGGCGAGGGACCTGGAATCGTTTGGGGAATTTACCCGCGAGGTGCTGCAGCGGTTGCCGGGGGTGAAGGAGATTTACTCGAGTTTTTCGTATAAGGCGGTGAAGGAGCGGCGGGTGATTCCGGTTTCGGAGAAGCATATTTAGCGCGCGGGATGGCTCGGTATCCCGGCCTGGTTTTGCACCCGGGTTTAGGACTTACCCTATTCCTTGTAGTCCATTTCCCAAACACACTACCAACCCCTTTCAAGCCATTGCGGTGTTCTGGGTTGAGCCCTAGTCTCGGGCGGTCGCTACCAATCAGCGACCGGCTTTGACAGGCCGACTCAAATTGAAACCCATGGCTTTGCCTTTAATGGCGGCTGTGTGTGGGGCATCTTCGGGTGCGCCGGTTTTCCTCAATTTGGCCGGTCTGTCAACCCGCTCACAGCTGCCACCCTTTGTTTGACAGCAAATGGTGCTGCCCCATTGCAAATTGAGGGTAAGACCATGCTTAAGATTGTCCCCGACCCACCCCACAATCCCCACTCCATTGAAGACACCCTCGTCCAGGCCACCGAGTACGCCCTGTGCGCGCAGACGGTGGCCCAGCAGGCGATCCTGCTCCAACCCCGATCACCCGGCTCGATGCTGATGATGGCCACGGTGCACGAGCTAGAGGCGCTGCGCACGCTGCTTGAGTCGGCGTTGATGCAGGTTCAGTTGCCAGCAGGCCGGCGCACGGCGCACTAAGGCCCAGTCAGGTGTTGACTGGCCGGGCCTCTTCGCGGGTAAACCCGCTCCTACAGGGTCTGCGCGATGCCTGTAGGAGCGGGTTTACCCGCGATGAGGCCCGGCCAGACACACAATCAGGGAGAGTGAAAAATGGCTAATGACGACATCACCACACCCACCACCGTCGGCAAGACCCGTTTCTACCAAGGCGAAGGCATGACCCAGCCCTTGTTCTGCATAGAACCCGGCATCCCTTGCCAGCATGCCCGCGAGCAGGCCTCGGAGTTGATGGGCGTTGTGCGAGAGCTGACCATCACCGGTGTGATGGAAGATAACCCGCAACTGGTCTGGGCCTCGCACTACCTGAGCGCATTGGCCAAGGCACTGTTGGATGACGCCGAACTCGGCATGACGCGCACGGATCACTGAACCGGACCGGGCTGCTCTGCAGCCCTTTCCAACCAACCAGCACCCGGCAAGCCAGTGACTGAACTGCCACTCCATAAGAGTGATGCCCTGAAGGCCATCCCTTTCAAGGTCTTCGTATTGTTCCTGAATTTATCCTTGGCTTGAGCTCGCCGGGGCCGCTGCGCAGCCCTTTCGCGACACAAGGCCGCTCCCACATGGGCGGCGTCGTGCAGTAACGTTCGCGAACGAAACAGAAACTGGGCAACACCGCATCCTGTGGGAGCGGCCTTGTGTCGCGAAAGGGGCGCGCAGCGGCCCCGGCAAGCTCACGACAAGCGCAATTTCAACACGCCTTGAAAGGGATGGACCTAAAGGCGCAAGACTTCCCCGGACAAACAAAAAACCCCGCCGAAGCGGGGTTTTTCATACATCCAACACCAGCGCTTAGATCGCGCCGCGCTGACGCAGCAGGTCGAGCACTTGCTTGATGCTTTCTTCAACCCCGGTGCTCTGGGTGTCGATCACCAGGTCAGCATCCAGCGGCACATCGAACGGGAAGCTTTCACCCGGGATGTTATCGCCGCCAGCGGCATACAGGCCTTGCGGGTCACGCTCACGGCAGGCAATCGGCGATGCCTGGACGTACACGGTCAGCAGACGCTCCTTGCCGATCAGTGCCTTGGCCTGTTCGCGGCCTTCGGCATCCGGGGCGACGAACGCGGCCAGGGTCAGCAGGCCGGCTTCGTTGAACTGACGCGCCACGTGGGCGGCACGGCGCCAGTTCTCGGTGCGACCGGCACGGTCCTGCGGCAGGCCCTTGTTCAGGTCGTGGCGCAGGTTCTGGCCGTCGAGCACGTAGACCGCACGGCCCATGTCGAACAGCTTGCGCTCCACGGCATAGGCCAGGGTGCTCTTGCCCGCGCCGGAGAGGCCGCTGAACAGCACGGTGGCCGGCTGCTGGCCGAAGCGCAGGGCGCGCTCTTCGGTGGCAACGTGCGCCTGCTTGCCATGCTGGCCGGTGCTGCCGTGCGGCAGGACAGGCTGGGCGATGATCATGCCGGCACCCACGGTACCGTTGGTCAGGCGGTCGATGATGATGAACGCGCCGGTGGTGCGGTTGCTGTCATAGCCGTCGAGGGCGATGGCGGCGTCGAGGCTGACCTTGACCAGGCCGATCTCGTTCAACTGCAGCGCACTGGCCGCGCCCTTCTCGAGGGTGTTCACATCGACCTTGTGGGTGATGCTGGCAATCGAGCCCGGCACATAGCTGGTGGCGCGCTTGATGTCGTACTTCTTGCCGGGGAGCATCGGCTCCTCGGCCATCCACACGAGCATGGCGTCGAACTGGTCGGTCACCGGCGGGACGTTGTCGGCATGCACCAGCAGGTCGCCACGGGAGATGTCGATCTCGTCTTCCATGGTCAGGGTCACGGCCTGGCCTGGGCCGGCGTGTTCCAGCTCACCTTCGTAGGTGACGATGGACTTGACCCGGCTGCTCTTGCCCGACGGCAATACGACGATTTCATCGCCCTTGTGC
Source organism: Pseudomonas reidholzensis (assembly GCF_900536025.1). Taxonomy (GTDB): domain Bacteria; phylum Pseudomonadota; class Gammaproteobacteria; order Pseudomonadales; family Pseudomonadaceae; genus Aquipseudomonas; species Aquipseudomonas reidholzensis. The sequence continues at coordinate 159,897 of NZ_UNOZ01000004.1, read as the reverse complement.
ACCACGCCGCTGGCCAAGGTGCCGGCGAAGCCGCGGAAGTTCAGGTTCGGACGGTTGACGTACTGCACCGGGAAACGCAGGTCGGTGAAGTTGCGGTCGGCCGCGACTTCAACGGTCTCGAGGATTTCCATCAGCGCAGGGCCCGTGTACCACGGCGAACGCTCGCTGCGGTTGACCACGTTGTCGCCCTTGAGCGCCGACATCGGCACGAAGTGCAGGCTGCTCGGGGTCAGGTTGATGGCGTCGGCGAACTTCAGGTAGTCGGCCTTGATCGACTCGAAGACCGCCTCGTCGAAGCCCTTGAGGTCCATCTTGTTGATCGCCACGACGATGTGCTTGATGCCCAGCAACGAGGCGATGTAGCTGTGCCGACGGGTCTGGGTCTGCACGCCATAACGGGCATCGACGAGGATGATCGCCAGGTCGCAGGTCGAGGCGCCGGTGGCCATGTTGCGCGTGTACTGCTCATGGCCGGGGGTGTCGGCGATGATGAACTTGCGCTTGGCGGTGGAGAAATAGCGGTAGGCGACATCGATGGTGATGCCCTGCTCGCGCTCGGCCTGCAGGCCGTCGACCAGCAGTGCCAGGTCGATGTCTTCGCCCGTGGTGCCGGATTTTTTCGAGTCGCGAGTGATCGCTTCGAGGTGGTCCTCGTAGATCATCTTGGAGTCGTGCAGCAGGCGCCCGATCAGGGTGCTCTTGCCGTCATCGACGTTGCCGCAGGTGAGGAAACGCAGCAGTTCTTTGCGCTCGTGCTGAGCCAGATAAGCGACGATGTCTTCGCTGATCAAATCGGATTGATGCGACATGGAGTAACCCTGAAAATTAGAAGTAGCCCTGACGTTTTTTGTCTTCCATGGAGCCGGCGCCATCGTGGTCGATGACACGGCCCTGGCGCTCGGAAGTGCGCGTCAGGAGCATTTCCTGAATGATATCGGTCAGGCTCTCGGCCTCCGATTCCACCGCGCCCGTCAACGGGTAGCAGCCGAGGGTACGGAAACGCACCTTCTTCTTGACGATGCGGGCTTTGTCTTCGTCGCTCAGGTGCTCGAGGATGCGCTCGTCGTCGATCATGATCAGGGTGCCGTTCTTCTCGATGACTTCACGCTCGGCGGCGAAGTACAGCGGCACGATCGGGATACCTTCGAGGTAGATGTACTGCCAGATGTCCAGCTCGGTCCAGTTCGACAGCGGGAACACGCGGATCGACTCGCCCTTGTTGACCTTGCCGTTGTAGACGTTCCACAGCTCGGGGCGCTGGTTTTTCGGGTCCCAGCGGTGCTTGCTGTCACGGAACGAGTAGACCCGCTCCTTGGCCCGCGACTTCTCTTCGTCACGGCGCGCACCACCGAAGGCGGCATCGAAGCCGTACTTGTCCAGCGCCTGCTTGAGGCCCTGGGTCTTCATGATGTCGGTGTGCTTGGAGCTGCCATGGGTGAACGGGTTGATGCCCTGCGCCACCCCTTCCGGGTTGACGTGGGTGATCAGCTCCAGGCCCATTTCCTCGACCATCTTGTCGCGGAAGCTGTACATCTCCTGGAATTTCCAGCGGGTGTCGACGTGCATCACCGGAAACGGCAGCTTGCCCGGGAAAAAGGCCTTGCGCGCCAGGTGCAGCATCACGGCGGAATCCTTGCCGATCGAGTACAGCATCACCGGGTTATCGAACTCGGCGGCCACCTCGCGGATGATGTGGATGCTTTCCGCCTCCAGCTGTTTCAAGTGCGTCAGTTTGTCGACCATGGCTACTCACGTAAAACGATCTTATGAACGGCCAGCGGGCCGTGTTCGAGCGGGCCACTTTATCACAGGGCCTGATTCTATTTAGGAGGGTGGCTAGATCGAAACGGTCTAACCATATGACTGTGGGTTTGGGCTGGCAAGGGGCCTGCTGCGCAGGCCATCGCAGGCAAGCCAGCGCCTACAGGGTCTTGCGCGATCTCTGTAGGAGCGGGCTTGCCCGCGAAATGAGCACCTCGCGATCAGATCGGATTCGGGCAATCGATGAACAGGTGCTCCACGGCAAACCGCCGCGCCAGGTAATCGCCCAGCGCCTGCACGCCATAGCGCTCCGTGGCATGGTGGCCGGCGGCGATGAAGCTGATGCCGTTCTCGCGGGCACTGTGGAAGGTCTGCTCGGAGGCCTCGCCACTGAGGAACAGGTCGACCCCCTGGGCAATCGCCGTGTCGATGTAACCCTGGCCGCCCCCGGTGCACCAGCCGATCCGCCGCACCCGTTGCTCACCCTCGATCAGCAGCGGCTCGCGGCCCAGCGCGTCCTGCACACGGCGGGCGAAATCACGCGCCGACATGGCCTCATCGAGCGAACCGACCATGCCCACCACCTTCGGGTTGCTAGGGTCCAGCGGGCCCTCGACGGTAATCCCCAACTGATGCGCGAGTTGCACGTTATTGCCCACCTCCGGGTGCACATCCAGCGGCAGGTGGAACGCCAGCAGGCTGATGTCGTGCTTGAGCAAGGTCTTCAGGCGGCGCTGCTTGATGCCGGTGATGCACGGGTTTTCACCTTTCCAGAAGTAGCCGTGGTGCACCAGCACCAGGTCGGCCTCGGCCTCGACCGCCGCGTCCAGCAGCGCCTGGCTGGCGGTGACGCCGCTGACGATGCGGCTGACCTGTGGGCGCCCTTCGACCTGCAGGCCATTGGGGCAGTAATCCTGGATCTTGGCGCTGGACAGATAGCGCTCGGCTTCCTCGACCAGGGTGCTCAGGGCGACGGCCATGGAAAATCTCCTCGAAATCTGCACGTTTGGCGGGCTCAACGCCCGTATAATGGCCGCCATTATGGGCCGTCGCCGGCTTCGGGGAAACCGGCGCAGTCGCCTGGGGGCAGCCATTCCAGCCGTCGCCGATCACCCCTGTCGAGGTGTATGATCGCGCGCGTTTGCGTCCCGGGCCGCTCTGCAACGGCCCTTGCCCCACTCCCAGGATTTTTCGATGCTCAAGGTTCTGCGTTACTTTGGCTGGCCACTGCTCACTGGCACATTGATCGCGTTGCTGGTTATCCAGCGTTTCCCCGAATGGGTCGGCCTGCCCAGCCAGGACGTCAACCTGCAGCAGGCGCCGCAGACCACGCAGATCATGCAGGGGCCGGTGTCCTATGCCGATGCGGTGACCCTGGCCGCACCGGCGGTGGTCAACCTGTACACCACCAAGGTGGTCAACAAGAGCGCCCATCCGCTGTTCGAGGACCCGCAGTTCCGCCGCTTCTTCGGCGACAACCTGCCCAAGCAGCGGCGCTGGGAGTCGAGCCTGGGTTCGGCGGTGATCATGAGCCCCGAGGGCTACCTGCTGACCAACAACCACGTCACCAGCGGTGCCGACCAGATCGTGGTGGCGCTCAAGGATGGCCGCGAGACCGTCGCGCGGGTGATCGGCAGCGACCCGGAAACCGACCTGGCGGTGCTCAAGATCGACCTCAAGAGCCTGCCGGCGATCACCATCGGCCGCTCCGACACTATCCATATCGGCGACGTCTCGCTGGCCATCGGCAACCCGTTCGGCGTCGGCCAGACAGTCACCATGGGCATCATCAGCGCCACCGGGCGTAACCAGCTGGGCCTGAACAACTACGAAGACTTCATCCAGACCGATGCAGCGATCAACCCGGGCAACTCCGGTGGTGCGCTGGTCGATGCCAACGGCAACCTGGTGGGCATCAACACGGCGATCTTCTCCAAATCCGGCGGCTCGCAGGGCATCGGCTTCGCCATCCCGGTCAAACTGGCGCTGGAGGTGATGAAGTCGATCATCGAGCACGGCCAGGTGATCCGTGGCTGGCTGGGCATCGAGGTGCAACCGCTGAGCCAGGAGCTAGCGGAGTCGTTTGGCCTGGAGGGGCGTCCGGGGATCGTCGTCGCGGGGATCTTCCGCGATGGCCCGGCGCAGCGTGCGGGCTTGCAGTTGGGTGATGTGATCCTGAGCATCAACGGCGAGCCGGCCGGTGATGGGCGCAAGTCGATGAACCAGGTGGCGCGGATCAAGCCGACCGACAAGGTGGCCATCGAGGTCATGCGCAACGGGCAGCAGCTGAAGCTGATTGCCGAGGTGGGGCTGCGCCCGCCACCGGCGCCGGTGGCCAATACCGAAGAGAAATGATCTACAGCCTGGGGCCGCTTTCGCGGCCCCCGCTTTATCAATGCAGGATCTGGCTCAGGAACAGCTTGGTCCGATCACTCTGCGGCCGGTCGAAGAAGTCATCCGGCGCCGCCTGCTCGACGATCTCGCCCTTGTCCATGAAGATCACCCGGTTCGCCACGGTCCGGGCAAAGCCCATCTCGTGGGTCACGCAGAGCATGGTCATGCCATCCTCGGCCAGGCCGACCATGGTATCCAGCACTTCCTTGACCATTTCTGGGTCGAGCGCCGAGGTCGGCTCGTCGAACAGCATGATCTTCGGCTTCATGCACAGCGCCCGGGCAATCGCCACGCGCTGCTGCTGACCACCTGACAACTGCCCGGGAAACTTGTGCGCCTGCTCCGGGATCCGCACCCGCTCAAGGTAGTGCATGGCGATTTCCTCGGCCTTGCGCTTGGGCATCTTGCGCACCCACATCGGCGCCAGGGTGCAGTTCTGCAGGATGGTCAGGTGCGGGAACAGGTTGAAGTGCTGGAACACCATGCCCACCTCGCGGCGGATCGCCTCGATCTGCTTGAGGTCGTTGGTCAGCTCGACGCCATCGACCACGATGCGCCCCTGCTGATGCTCCTCGAGCCGGTTGAGGCAGCGGATGGTGGTCGACTTGCCCGAGCCCGACGGCCCGCAGAGGACGATGCGCTCGCCCTGACGGACGTTGAGGTTGATGTCCTTGAGCACGTGGAACTGGCCGTACCATTTGTTCACACCCTGCATCTGGATGATGCCTTCGGGGCCAGCAGGCTGCTTGATCGCTTCACTCATTTCGAAACTCCTAACGCTTGTGGCCAGTGTCCAGCTTGCGCTCCAGGTGCATGGAGTAGCGGGACATACCGAAACAGAAAATCCAGAACACCAGGGCCGCGAACACGTAGCCCTCGGTCGCCATGCCCAGCCAGGCCGGGTCGGCCGCCGCCTGCTTGACGCTGTTGAGCAGGTCGAACAGGCCGATGATGATCACCAGGCTGGTGTCCTTGAACAGGGCAATGAAGGTGTTGACGATGCCGGGGATGACCAGCTTGAGTGCCTGCGGCAGGATCACCAGGCCCATCGCCCGCCAGTAGCCCAGGCCCATCGCCGCAGCGGCCTCGTACTGGCCCTTGGGAATGGCCTGCAGGCCGCCGCGCACCACTTCGGCGATGTACGCCGACTGGAACAGGATCACCCCGATCATCGCCCGCAGCAGCTTGTCGAAGCTCATGCCCTCGGGCAGGAACAACGGCAGCATCACCGACGACATGAACAGCACGGTGATCAACGGCACGCCGCGCCAGAACTCGATGAAGGTCACGCAGACCACCTTCACCGCCGGCATGTTCGAGCGGCGCCCCAGCGCCAGCAGGATGCCCAGCGGCAAGGCTCCGACGATACCCACGGTGGCGATCACCAGGGTCAGCATCAGGCCGCCCCACTGGTTGGTCGGCACCGTCGTCAGGCCGAAGCTGCCGCCATGCAGCAGCAGGTAGGCGAGCACCGGGTACAGCACCAGGAAGCCCAGGCCGTAGATCGCCTTGCGCGGGAAGCGATTGATGAACAGCGGCGCCGCGCCGATCACCGCCAGCCACACCGTCAGGTCGACGCGCCAGCGCAGTTCGGGGGGGTAGTAGCCGTACATGAACTGGCCAAAGCGTTGCTGGATGAACACCCAGCAGGCGCCCTCCTTGGTGCAGTCGGCACGGGTGGTGCCGACCCAGTTGGCATCGATCAGCGACCACTGCAGCAGCGGCGGCACGATCAGCCACACCAGGTACAGGGCGACCAGGGTCAGCAAGGTGTTGAGCCAGCTGGAGAACAGGTTTGCACGCATCCATGCGAGCACGCCGACGGTTTTCACCGGGGGCGGCATATCGGGTTTGAAAACGTGTGCATTCACGGGCAGAACCTCACCGCTCGATCAGCGCGATGCGCTTGTTGTACCAGTTCATCAGCAGCGAGATGCTGATGCTGATGGCGAGATAGACACTCATGGTGATCGCGATCACCTCGATCGCCTGGCCGGTCTGGTTGAGTACCGTACCGGCGAACAGCGAGACCATTTCCGGGTAGCCGATACCGGCCGCCAGCGACGAGTTCTTCGCCAGGTTCAGGTACTGGCTGGTCAAGGGCGGAATGATCACCCGCAGCGCTTGAGGGATGATCACCTTGCGCAGGGTCGGGCCCTCACGCAGGCCCAGCGAACGCGCGGCTTCTGTCTGGCCATGGCTGACCGAGCGAATCCCCGAGCGAACGATCTCGGCGATGAACGCCGCGGTATAGATGGTCAACGCCAGGGTCAACGCCAGCAGCTCCGGGATCAGCACCCAGCCACCGACGAAGTTGAAGCCCTTGAGCTCGGGCATTTGCCAGTGCAGCGGGCTGCCGAACAGCACGGCGCAGACGCCCGGGACCCCGAGCAACAGCAGCAGGCCGACCCAGAACTTGTGGAACGGCTCACCCGTCTCGTTGAAGCGCTTGTTGGCCACCCGCACCATCAGCACCACCGCCACGATCGCCAGCAGCACGGCGATGACGAACGGCCAGAAGCCCTCGGCCATGGACGCGCCGGGCATGTTCAGGCCGCGGTTGCTGATGAAGAACATGTCGTCGATGTTGATGCTGCCGCGCGGTCCGGGCAGGGTCAGGAACACCGCGAAGTACCAGAACAGGATCTGCAGCAGCGGCGGGATATTGCGGAAGGTCTCCACGTACACGGTGGCCAGCTTGCTGATCATCCAGTTCGGCGACAGCCGCGCCACGCCGATGATGAACCCCAGCAGGGTGGCCAGGATGATGCCGATGAAGGTCACCAGCAGGGTATTGAGCAGGCCGATGAGGAACACCCGCGCATAACTGTCTGACTCCACATAGGGAATCAGGTGCTGGGCGATGCCGAAGCCGGCGCTGCGTTCAAGGAAGTCGAAACCGGAGGTGATGCCCCGGTGTTGCAGATTGGTCTGGGTGTTGTGGAACAGGTACCAGCCCAGACCGACCACGAACAGCACCGTGAGGATCTGGAACAGCCAGGCGCGCACACGCGGGTCGTTCAGGGACAACCCCTTTTGTGCGTCGATTCGATTTTGCATGAAGTGCCCCGGAAAAAAGGGATCAGAACAGCCTGCGGCGGCGGGATGCCGCCGCAGGGTGCAGCCAGTCAGCGCACCGGTGGTGCGTACTGGATGCCGCCGTTGTTCCACAGGGCGTTCATGCCACGGTCGATCGCGAGCGGGGTGTCTTTGCCAAGGTTCTTCTCGAACACTTCGCCGTAGTTACCCACTTGCTTGACGATCTGCACTACCCAGTCCTTGGGCAGCTTGAGGTCCTTGCCGTATTCACCGTCGGCACCCAGCAGACGGGCGTTGTCCGGGTTCTTGGTGGACTTGGCTTCGGCCTCGACGTTTTTCGAGGTGATGCCCGCCTCTTCGGCGTTGAGCATGGCGTAGAGGGTCCACTTGACGATGCTGAACCACTCTTCATCGCCTTTGCGCACCACCGGGCCAAGCGGCTCCTTGGAGATGGTTTCCGGCAGCACCACGTACTCGGTCGGCGCGGCCAGCTTGGAGCGTTGTGCGTAGAGCTGCGACTTGTCCGAGGTGAGCACGTCGCAACGACCGGACTCCAGCGACTTGGCGCTCTCGTCGGAGGTGTCGAAGGTGATCGGGGTGTACTTCAGGCCGTTGGCGCGGAAGTAGTCGGAGACGTTCAGTTCGGTGGTGGTACCGGCCTGGATGCACACGGTGGCGCCGTCGAGTTCCTTGGCGCTGGAGACGCCGAGCTTCTTGTTGACCAGGAAGCCGATGCCGTCATAGTAGGTGACGCCGGCGAACACCAGGCCCATGCCGGAATCGCGCGAGCTGGTCCAGGTGGTGTTGCGCGACAGCACGTCGACTTCGCCGGACTGCAGCGCGGTGAAGCGCTCCTTGGCGTTGAGCTGGCTGAACTTGACCTTGGTGGCGTCGCCGAATACCGCAGCGGCGACGGCGCGGCAGACATCGGCATCGATGCCGACGATCTTGCCCGTGGAGTCAGGGACCGAGAAACCGGGAAGGCCATCACTCACGCCACACTGGACGAAGCCCTTCTTCTTTACCGCATCCAGCGTGGCACCGGCGTGGGCCATGCCCACCGAGCCCAGCGTGGCGGCAGCGGTCAGGACTGCCAGGGTGGTTTTCAACATCTTCATTCACAACCTCCAAATCGCTCTTGTTGTATCGAGCCGGTATTGCACCGCACCCTTATGAGGCGCATCCGACCCTGGTTGGCTTGTTTTTGGGTCAATTGGCGCAATGAGCTGTTCTATGACAGCCTTCGAACCGCGCTTAGGGTGTTACCGTCTCGGGCCATTCCCTTCGCATCACTTGATTCATAGCAAAGCGCGTACCACAGTCGGGGGCTTAAGCGATTAAGCGGCCGTCAAGTAGGAAAAGTTGTAGAGTTGCGACATCCTTTTCTGACATTGGCCACCGACGCCTTCTTTTCACGCACTTATTCAGTACGCGCGCACACTTTCGGAGCAGTCATGACCAACCCGTTGATTCTCGAACCGCAAAACACCGCCGACGCTTGTGTGATCTGGTTGCACGGCCTGGGTGCCGACCGTTACGACTTCCTACCGGTGGCCGAACTGCTCCAGGAGCGTTTGCTCAGCACGCGCTTCGTCATGCCCCAGGCGCCGACCCGGCCAGTGACCATCAACGGTGGCTATGCAATGCCCAGCTGGTACGACATCAAGGCCATGAGCCCAGCCCGTGCCATCGACGAAGCCCAGTTGGAGGAGTCGGCCGAACAGATCATCGGGCTGATCAAGGCCGAGCAGGCCAAGGGCATCGACCTGGCACGCATCCTTCTCGCCGGTTTCTCCCAGGGTGGCGCGGTGGTGCTGCACACTGCCTATATAAAGTGGCAAGAAGCGCTCGGCGGGGTCATCGCGCTGTCCACCTACGCCCCGACCTTCAGCGACAGCCACCAGCTGTCGGCCTGCCAGCAGCGCACACCCGCACTGTGCCTGCATGGCGTGCATGATCCGGTGGTGATCCCGTCCATGGGCCGCACCGCCTTCGAATACCTCAACACCTGGGGCGTGGCCGCGCGCTGGCAGGAATACCCCATGGAGCATGAGGTTGCCGTGGCCGAGCTGAAGGATATCGGCGATTGGTTGCACGAGCGCCTGCTCTGATCCGGGCCCGCTTGTAGTTGCCTGAGCATTGGGCTACGCCGCGCCTGATTCTTGCATTACACTGCCCGGCGTACATTCCTTAATCAATTGATGAGATGACCGTGCTCAAGGCACTGAAAAAAATATTCGGCAAGGGAGACGCCGTGCCTCAGGCCGTCGCACCCGATGCCCACGTGATCCTGCCCGTGCCTGCGGCTACGCCGCCGGCTCCCGAGGCCAAGGCCAGCCCAGTGGCTGAGCCCCCTGCCAGCCCTCGCGTCGACACGCCTGTCCAGGACAAGCCGCGTCGCGAGCGCAAGCCCAAGCCACAGGCCAGCCTGTGGAAACCGGAAGATTTCGTCGTCGAGCCTCAGGAAGGCAAGATCCGCTTCCATGACTTCAAGCTCTCCAACGAGCTGATGCACGCCATCCAGGACCTGGGTTTCCCCTACTGCACGCCGATCCAGGGCCAGGTGCTGGGTTACACCCTGCGCGGCCAGGACGCCATTGGTCGCGCCCAGACCGGCACCGGCAAGACCGCTGCGTTCCTGATCTCGATCATTTCCCAGCTGCAGCAGACGCCACCGCCCAAAGAGCGCTACATGGGCGAGCCGCGTGCGCTGATCATCGCCCCGACCCGTGAACTGGTGGTGCAGATCGCCAAGGACGCCGCGGCGCTGACCAAGTACAGCGGCCTCAACGTGATGACGTTTGTCGGCGGGATGGACTTCGACAAGCAGCTCAAGGCCCTCGAAGCGCGCCATTGCGACATCCTCGTGGCCACTCCGGGGCGCCTGCTGGACTTCCACCAGCGTGGCGAAGTGCACCTGGACATGGTCGAAGTGATGGTCCTGGACGAAGCCGACCGCATGCTCGACATGGGTTTCATCCCCCAGGTGCGGCAGATCATCCGCCAGACCCCACCGAAGAGCGAACGCCAGACCCTGCTGTTCTCCGCGACCTTCACCGAAGACGTGATGAACCTGGCCAAGCAGTGGACCACCAACCCGGCGATCGTCGAGATCGAGCCGGAGAACGTCGCCAGCGAGACCGTCGAGCAGCACGTGTATGCGGTGGCTGGCAGCGACAAGTACAAGCTGCTGTACAACCTGGTGACCCAACAGAAGTGGGAACGGGTGATGGTCTTCGCCAACCGCAAGGATGAAGTGCGGCGCATCGAAGAGCGCCTGGTGCGCGACGGCATCAACGCCGCCCAGCTGTCGGGTGACGTGCCGCAGCACAAGCGCATCCGTACCCTGGAAAACTTCCGCGAAGGGCGTATCACCGTGCTGGTGGCGACCGATGTGGCGGGCCGTGGGATTCACATCGATGGCATCAGCCACGTGATCAACTTCACCCTGCCAGAAGACCCCGACGACTACGTGCACCGGATTGGCCGTACCGGCCGGGCTGGCGCCGCGGGTGTGTCGATCAGCTTTGCCGGCGAGGATGACTCGTATCAACTGCCGGCGATCGAAACGCTGCTGGGGCGCAAGATCAAGTGCGAGATGCCGCCGGACGAACTGCTGCAAGCGGTGCCGCGCAAGCACCCCTGACCGCTGCGGGCTTCGCTCTCACAGGCTCCCTGCTGATGCAAGGATCCTGTAGGAGCGGGCTTGCCCGCGAACCGGGGCATCGCCCCGGCCCTCCCCCACGCATTACCAGCGCTGCGCAGCGTCCTGATCGGACTGCTTGCCTTCCACCCAGCGCGGTCCCTCCTGGGTGTTCTCCTTCTTCCAGAACGGCGCGCGGGTCTTCAGGTAGTCCATGATGAAGTTGCAGGCATCGAATGCGGCCTGACGATGGGCACTGGCCACCCCGACGAACACGATCGGCTCGCCCGGCTCGAGGGCACCGATGCGGTGCAGCACCTCGACCTTGAGCAACGGCCAGCGCTGCTCGGCCTCGACCACGATCTTGGCCAGGGCCTTTTCGGTCATCCCCGGGTAATGCTCGAGAAACATCCCGGCCACGTCCCGGCCATCATTGAAATCGCGCACATAGCCGACAAAACCGACCACCGCCCCGACGCCGACATTGGCGGCATGCAGGGCGTTGACTTCGGCACCCGGATCGAACGCCTGCTGCTGCACTCGCACCGCCATGCTCAGCCTCCGGTCACCGGTGGGAAGAACGCCACTTCGTCGCCCTCCGCCAACGGCTCTGCCAGGCGGCACAGGTCCTGATTGCGCGCGCACATCAGGTTCTGCTCGGCCAGTACCTGGTACGCACCGCCCTTGGCCAGCAGCGCCTTGCGCACATCGTCGAGCACCGCGAACTCACCCTGCAGGCGCTCGCCATCACGGGCCAGCACTTCTCGGTAGCGGGCGAAATACACCACGTCGACGTTCATTGCGCCTCCACCCGGTAATGGCCGCTCTTGCCGCCGGTCTTCTCCAGCAGGCGCACCTGCTCGATGACCATGCCCTTGTCGACGGCCTTGCACATGTCATAGATCGTCAGCGCAGCGACGCTGGCCGCGGTCAGCGCTTCCATCTCGACCCCGGTCTGCCCGGCCAGCTTGCAGCGGGCAACGATGCGCACGGCGTCACTGCCCTCAGCGCTCAGTTCGACCTTGACGCTGGTCAGCATCAGCGGATGGCACAGCGGGATCAGGTCGCTGGTCTTTTTTGCCGCCTGGATGCCGGCGATCCGCGCCACGGCGAACACATCGCCCTTGGGATGCTCGCCCTCGACGATCATCTGCAGGGTCTGCGGCAACATGCGCACCCGCGCCTCGGCCACCGCCTCGCGTTCGGTCACGGCTTTTTCAGTGACGTCGACCATGTTGGCGCGCCCCTGGGAATCGAGATGAGTCAGCACTGCTCTGCTCCTGTGAAGGGAACCCAGAGTGTAAACCCGCAGGTCAGCTTTTCGCAGCAAAAAAACCGCCAGGCCCCGCGCACCGTAGTGGACAGGCACATAATAAAAATAGGTAATTTTATAAAATATTAAAATTACAATTTCTGATAATTACGTTATTCCAAAAAAGCCTTTCACGGACGTTTCTTATAGGCATATCTTCGCTCAAAGACCGACCCCATACCTGGTGGAGGATCAACCCAAGACCACCAGGGATCAGACCACCATGAGTAAACGTCAGCTGCATCTGGGCGCCATCCTGACCGGCGTCGGCACCGATCAACAGGAATGGCTGCACCCGGAAATCCCGGGTAACGCCAGCATCGACATCGACTGGTACAAACAGCAGGCGCGTGCCGCCGAGGCCGCCCGCTTCGACTTCGTGTTCATCGTCGACAGCCCCTACATCACCCCCGACTCGGCGCCGCACTTCCTCAACCGCCTGGAGCCGCTGACCCTGCTTTCGGCCCTGGCGGGCGCCACCGACAAGATCGGCCTGGTCGCCACCCTCACCACCTCCTACACCGAGCCGTTCAACGTGGCCCGCCAGTTCGCCTCGCTCGACCACATCAGCCAGGGCCGTGCCGGCTGGAACGTGGTCACCACCGGGCTCGAAGGCGCGGCGGGCAACTTTGGCCTGGAGCAGCACATCGACCACGGCGAACGCTACCGCAGGGCGCGCGAGCATGTGCAGGTGGTGCAAGGGCTGTGGGACAGCTACGAGGATGACGCCTTCCCGCGGGACAAAGCCCACAAGCAGTTTCTCGACCCCGCCAAGCAGCACCGCCTGGACCACAGAGGCGAGTTCTTCTCGGTGACCGGGCCGCTGAACATCTCGCGCTCGGCACAGGGCCAGCCGGTGATCTTCCAGGCGGGTATCTCCGAGTCGGGCCGGCGTCTGGCGGCGGACATCGCCGAAGGCATCTTCGCCGGCGTCGACAACTTCGAGGACGCCCGCGAGTACTACGCCGACATCAAGCGCAGGGCCGCCGAGGCCGGCCGGGACCCAGCCCTGGTGCTGCTGTTCCCCGGGATCACGCCGATCATCGCCGACACCGACGAACAGGCCCAGGCGCTGCAGCGCCAGCGTGACGGCGAACTCGACCTGAACAAGGCGCTGGTCCAGCTCGGCCGGCCGTTCAGTTATCACGACTTCAAGCAGTACGACCTCGATGCGCCGTTCCCTGAGCTGGGCGAGTTGGGCAGCAACGGCTATCGCGGCCACGCCGAGCGGATCAAGCGCGTCGCCTCGGAGCAGGGCCTGACCCTGCGCGAAACCGCCCTGCGTTTCGCCCGGCCGTTCTCCGGCTTCGCCGGCTCGGCCCTGACGGTGGCCAACGAGATCGAGCGCTGGTTCCTCGAAGGCGCCGTCGACGGCTTCAACATTCATGTCGGTGCGCCGAGTGAATTCGCCCGCTTCACCGATGAGGTCCTGCCGATTCTGCGCGAGCGCGGGTTGTTCCGCAGCGAGTACCAGGCCAGCACCTTGCGCGGCCACCTGGGCATCGACGTACCGCACAACCGCCACAGCGAAACGCACGCGCCACTGCGGGTCGCCTCGTAACCACCGGTCGCGCCTGCCCCTAACCCTTAACCCGAACAGGCTTTTGAACTGTACCCGCGCCACGGGCCAGTGCCAGGCTTAATGGATTACTTCTGACATGCCAGTTATCGCCTCCCCACGCCACGACAAGACGTTTCACCGATCACTGCTGACCAGCGCCCTGCTCCTGGCGGCCCTGCCGCCGCTGGCCCAGGCCGCCACCGACGACCCCACGCTGAGCACCGTGACGGTGATTTCCACCGGTGTGCGCGGGCAAGAGCGAACCGTGGCCAACAGCCCCGCGCCGATCGACGTGATCAACAGCGAGCAACTGCTCAAGACCGGCCGTGCCGAACTGTCCGAAGCAATCTCCAAGCTGCTGCCGTCGTTCAACTTCGGCACCAACATCGCGGGCTACAACTCGGTCACCCGGCCACTGAGCAACCGCAGCCTCGGCCCCGCCTATACCCTGGTGCTGGTCAACGGCAAACGCCGCCACAATGGCGCCACCGGCCAGCGCGGTTCGATCGACAACAGCGGCGCCAATGCCGTCGACATCGACCTGATCCCGGTCAGTGCGGTCGACCATATCGAAGTGCTCAAGGACAGCGCCGCCGCCCAGTACGGCTCGGATGCGGTGGCCGGGGTGATCAACATCATCCTCAAGTCCAATCGCGAGGGCGGGCACATCGAAAGCAGCTACGGCCAGTTGTTTTCCGGTGAGGGTGAGACCATCAAGCTGGCCGGCAACCAAGGCTTCACGCTGGGCGAGAACGGCTTCTTGCACCTCTCCGCCGACGCCCGCAAACGCGGCAACGCCTCGTGGAACGACAAGGCCGACGCCAGCGTCAGGGCCTTCGCCGACCCGGCCAAGGAAGCCGCCTGGAACCGCGAGGCGATCAAGAACGGCGACCCCGACCTGAAGGCCTTCAACGTCGCCTACAACGCCGAACTGCCGCTCGAAGACCTGACCCTGTATTCGTTCTCCACGTATGGCGAGCGCGACGCCGAGGCCGCCAACTACTTCCGCCTGCCGACCGGCACGGCCGCCGTACCCGAGGTGTTTCCGGACGGCTACTACCCGCTGAACAACATCAAGGACCGCGACTACCAGTTGCTGTTCGGTGGCAAGGGTGAAGTGGCCGACTGGAACTGGGACCTCAGCACCACCTACGGGCGCAACAACGTCCACCACTCCAGCGACCTCAACATCAACCCGTCGCTGGGCACCGCGTCGCCGACCAAATTCGACAACCTGGCGACCTTTCGCTTCGAGCAGTGGGTCAACAACTTCGACGTCACCCGCCGCTACGACAGCCTGTTCAACCTGACCTCGCCGGTGCAGGTGTCGGCGGGCCTGGAGCATCGCTGGGAGCGGTTCAGCACCTTTGCCGGCGACCCTGAGGCCTATGTCACCGGCACCTACCCGGCAGCCTCCGGCGCCCAGGCGGCGGTCACCATCCGCCCGGAGGACGAAGTCAGCCTGATCCGCAACAACTATGCCGGCTACCTCGACCTCGGCTTCGACCTGACCGAGCGCTGGTTCCTCGATGTCGCCGGCCGGGTCGAGCACTACGACGACGATTCGGGCAACACCTTTGGCCTGAAAGTGAACTCGCGCTACGAACTGACCGATACCGTGGCGGTACGCGGTACCGTGGGTACCGGGTTCCGCGCGCCGTCGCTGACCCAGATCGGCTACACCGTCGCCGACAACCGGGTGGCCGTGGATGTGAACGGCAACGTCGTGCCCGCGGTGACCCGCCTGACCCCCTCGGGCAGCAGCCTGGCACAGGCCCTGGGTGGCGACGACCTGAAGCCGGAAAAGTCGCGTAACCTCGGCCTCGGCGTGACCTGGCAACCGGCGCCGCGCACCAGCATCACGGCCGACGCCTACCTGATCGACATCGATGACCGCATCGCCTTGACCACCAACATCTATGACCAGGGCAACGGTGTCATCAACAGCATCCTCACCGCGCAAGGCGTGCCGGCCGGGACCTGGGTCAACTACTACACCAACGCCTTCGACACCCGCACCCGCGGCCTGGACATCGTCGCCGACCACAGCACGCCGCTGGACGCCTGGGGCGACGTGCGCTGGAGCCTGGCGTTCAACTGGAACAAGACCACCATCGAAGGCACCCGCGACACGCCGGCGGCGCTGGCCAGTTCAGGGGTCAACGTGGTGGGCCGTGATCGCGAGGGTGACCTCACCGAAGCTTCGCCGAAGACCAAGTGGATCATCGGTGCCAACTGGAAGATCGCCGACCTGGCGGTCAACCTGCAGACCACCCGTTACGGCTCGGTCAAGACTTTGGCGGTGAACCCCACCGGCGACCGCAGCTTCGGCGCGAAATGGATCACCGACCTGGACGTCAGCTACACCTTCGCCGAACACCTGACCGTGAGCCTGGGGGGCACCAACATCTTCAACGAACGGCCAGATGACCATGCGGTGTACAGCAACCTGGGCCTGGCGCCCTACGGCAACCCGCCGTTCTACCCCGGTGGTGGCTACTGGTACAGCAAGATTGCCTATGACTTTTAACTGAAGGGAAGGCAGTGACTGGGGCGGCCACTTCGCGGGGCAAGCCCGCTCCCACAGGTTCTCTGCAAGGCCCGAATTCTCTGGGCACCGCAGAACCCTGTAGGAGCGGGCTTGCCCGCGAAGAGGCCGGCACTGTCACTGCAAGACCGCGAGCCTGCCTAAGGCAGGCTCGCGGCAAAGGCCTTACAGATGCGACTCGGCGTACTCGGCCAGGACCGAGCGCGGCACCCCTTGCAGGGTGATGTGCACGCCATGCGGGAAGTCCTTGAAGCGCTCGGTCAGGTAGGTCAGGCCCGAGCTGGTGGCGGACAGGTAAGGGGTGTCGATCTGCGCCAGGTTGCCCAGGCAGACCACCTTGGAACCAGAGCCTGCACGGGTGATGATGGTCTTCATCTGGTGCGGGGTGAGGTTCTGGCATTCATCGATGAGGATCAGGCTCTGCTGGAAGCTGCGGCCACGGATGTAGTTCAGCGACTTGAACTGCAGCGGGACCCGCTCGAGGATGTATTCGACGCTGCCATGGGTGCTCTCGTCGTCCATGTGCAAGGCTTCGAGGTTGTCGGTGATGGCGCCGAGCCAAGGCTCCATCTTCTCCGCTTCGGTGCCCGGCAAAAAGCCGATCTCCTGGTCCAGCCCCTGCACGCTGCGGGTGGCGATGATGCGCCGGTAGCGCTTGCTGACCATGGTCTGTTCGATGGCCGCGGCCAGGGCCAGGATGGTCTTGCCGGAGCCGGCCGCGCCGGTCAGGTTGACCAGGTGGATGTCCGGGTCGAGCAGGGCGAACAGCGCCAGGCTCTGATGGATGTCACGCGGTTTGAGGCCCCAGGCTTCCTGGTGCAGTAGAGGCTCCTGGTGCAGGTCGAGCAGCAGCAGCTCGCTGTCGCGAATGCCCTTGATCCAGCCGACGAAGCCCTGCTCGTCGATGATGAATTCGTTGACGTGCACGGCCGGCAGGTTGTCGGTCAGTTGCACCCGATGCCAGGTACGGCCCCGCTCCTGACGGGTCTCGACCTTGCTCACGCGGTCCCAGAACGAGCCGGTCACCGAGTGGTAGCCCTTGGACAGCAGTGATACGTCGTCGACCAGCTGGTCGGTGCTGTAGTCCTCGGCGGCGATCCCGCAGGCGCGCGCCTTGAGGCGCATGTTGATGTCTTTGGTCACCAGCACCACGTCCAGGTCGGCACGCTTGGCGCGCAGCTCCAGCAGCTGGTTGATGATGATGTTGTCGGCCAGGTTCTCCGGCAGCAGGCGATTAGGCTCGCTGCGCGGGCTCATCAGGATCGACAGGAAGCCCTTGGGGCCACTCTTGCCGCGCTGGATCGGTACCCCCAGCTCGACATCCGCGGGCGAGGCGTCTGCCAGGGTCTGGTCGATCAGGCGGATGGCCTGGCGACATTCGGCGGCGATGGTCTGTTTACCGGTCTTGAGCTTGTCGAGTTCCTCCAGCACCGTCATCGGAATGGCGACGTGATGCTCCTCGAAGTTGAGCAAAGCGTTGGGATCGTGAATCAGGACATTGGTATCGAGCACATAGAGGATTGGCTTGGTGGAGGAAGGGTTGCGTCCATGGTCATCCATACTCGGGCACCTTGTGTCAGAACCGCGCGGCGCGTAACCGCTGCACCGCAGAGTGACGCCGTTCTCCCCGTATCCGCGTCGTTACGGGCGGGAAGCGCACCTGGCAAGGAGGGTCTGGATGACGCCACCTGTGCTGCAGGAATCGGCTGTCTGGTTCTTTCATACAGTAAAAAGCATGACCAAAAAAAGCTTTTTTACGTACAGATGAAGTTTATTTTTCCGAAGGGCCCAGCGACCTTGGCGAGGGGGGATCTGCGAACTAAAGTCATAGATCAGGCCCTGCATTCGTGAACCCGGCGCGCCTAGCGTGATTGCCCGGGGCCATCAGGCTGCGCGTAGGCGTGGCAGTCTTCCCAGCCGATGCCGCTCTGCGCGGTGTTCTGCAACAGCCATTCCAACGCCGGTTGGGCCTTGGGCAGGGTATCGTGGAACTGGATCACGCCCTTGCGCCACAACAGTATCAGCGTCACCACCCGCTGCGCCGACGCCTCGGCACTCAGCGTGCCATCGTCCAGCGCATCGATATCCCACAGCGACACCTGCAGCCCCTGGCTGGCCATGAACGCCTCGCCATCAGCACGGCGCTGGCCGTAGGGCGGGCGGAACAGCCCGACATACTGCTCGGGCAAGTCCGCCTGGACCCGCGCCTGGCTGCGCCGCAACGACTCCTGCCAGCCCTGCCACTGCGCGTGGGAGCGGTACTCCCAGCCCTGGATCCCCACGCAGTGCCCGGCATACACCTCGCGCACACTGCTGGCGGCGCCGTCGCGACGCTGCTGCAGGCGGCTGCCGAGCACAAAGAAGGTGCCGTCGAGCTTTTGCCGGCGCAGGTAATCCGTGAGGCTGTCGGTGCTGCCGCCCTCGGCGCCCGGGCCGCCAACAAAGGTCAGCAGGAACATCCGGTCGTTGAGTTCGTCGCCATTGCGTTCACGGCTGGACAGCCGTTCGATCTCGCTGCTGGTCTGCGGGAACAGCGCCGCCTTGCGCAGCTGTTCATCCAGGTAGCGGTTGTGGAAGCTGCGGCTCGGTTCGATCCAGCCGGCATAGAACTCGCCCACATCCGCGGTGAAGGTGGCGGCCTGGGTGCGCAGCTCGGCCATGCTCGCGACCGGGTAGCAGAACGACGCGTCCTGCTCGCAGCTGCGCAGCGCCTGCTGGTAGTTCTGCCAGAGCCGCTGCCACAGCCGTGCGCGCACCGCACGCACCACCGTGAGGTTGACTTGCCTGAGTTTCAGGCGTGCCGCCAGCGCGGGCTCATCGAGCATTTCGCTCTCTTGCAGGGCCTGGGCAAAGGTGAGGATTTCAGCCCGCGACGCGACATCGAACAGCGCCGGGCTGTCCAGTTGCTCAGGCCACAGGCTGCGGTCGAGGCTGGCCTGCTGGGGTGGGGCGGCCACGGCGGCCAGGCTCAGCAGGGAGGCCAGCAGGGCGAAGGCAATGCGCACGATCGAACTCTCCGCAACATCGTGAGGCGCACTATAACGCGAGCCTGGCCGATGTTCTTTGACTATCGTCGGCATAGTTTGGACTTGCCCGGCCCAGCCCGTAGAATCCGCTCCTACGATTCAAGGAGCCGACCCGATGCTGACGGTGATTTCCCCCGCCAAGACCCTCGACTACGACACCCCTGCGGTGACGCAGCGCTTCACCTTGCCGCAGTACCTGGACGATTCCCAGGTGCTGATCACCCAACTGCGCGAGCTGTCACCGGCGCAGATCAGCGAGCTGATGCACCTGTCCGACAAGCTCGCCGGGCTCAACGCCGCACGGTTTGGCAGCTGGACCCCGGACTTCACCCCGGCCAACGCCAAGCAGGCCCTGCTGGCGTTCAAGGGCGACGTGTACACCGGGCTCGACGCCGAAAGCCTGGGCGAAGACGACTTCAGCTACGCCCAGGATCACCTGCGCATGCTCTCCGGCCTTTACGGCCTGCTGCGCCCGCTCGACCTGATGCAGCCGTATCGCCTGGAAATGGGTACCAAGCTGGCCAACGCGCGGGGCAAGGACCTGTATGCGTTCTGGGGCACGCGCATCAGCGAATGGCTGAACCAGGCGCTGGCCGATCAGGGCGACGACCTGTTGCTCAACCTGGCCAGCAACGAGTACTTCAGTGCGGTCAAGCGCACGGCCCTGAACGCGCGGATCATCAACGTCGACTTCAAGGACTGGAAGAACGGCCAGTACAAGATCATCAGTTTCTACGCCAAGAAGGCCCGCGGGATGATGAGCCGCTTCGTCATCGAGGAGCGGGTCAACGACCCAGAGCGCCTCAAGCAGTTCGACGTGCAGGGGTACTACTACAGTGCCGAGCAGTCCAAGCCGGACCATCTGGTGTTCTTGCGCGATCATTCTGAAGGTTGAGACCGCCGGGGCCGCTTCGCGGCCCCAGTTTCAACTGACCGCCCCATCTCCCCTCCCGCCGCACCAATTCATTTTGCCACTACGCCAAACTTCAGGCGCCAACAAACCGGCAAACCTCCCTTCCAAGCAAAACGCCATAAGACCGTTCGTACTTTTTTGACGAATTTTGAAATTATTTTTCTCATGCTGGCATTAAAACATCCCACCTCGTTTTCGCCCTTTATATACAGGGATGGCACTCCCCGGTGCCATCAATATGAAAGTATTCGCGCCTGAATAAATATTTAGAAATCATTCATTCTGCACGAACCCGTTCAGGAACTTCTCCCAGCGCCGACCGCTCATAGCACCCGTAACGATTCACGAGCGTTGAACGTGAGAGATGACTTACAGATGACAACGGCAGGTCACCAAACCCTGCTCAAGGAAACGTTAGACAGGTGCAACGGCAACCGCCAGAACGCCCTGTCCCATGGAGGATAGACGCGCCCCTTTTGATCGTCCTAGTGGTTGATTTCAAAGGATTTATTCACTTGAAAAAACAAGCACAGCAGTTCGCCAAGTAGCGGATTGCAATAAAGACGGCTGCATTACAGGGCACGCCATTTAATTATCGGCCTTTGACTGCCATTTGTGAGTGCACAACTTTTGCGCTCCGGATTTATTCATGCCTGCGTTCGGTGAAGTGTCAATTCGCCACGGCACCGTGCGCCCGAATACTGCTGGTTAATCTACCCGGCCGGCTCTTTCTTAGAAGGGCTGGCGTGATAAACACACGAGGTGAATGCGATGCGTATCAGCATCTTTGGTTTGGGTTATGTGGGTGCAGTCTGTGCAGGTTGCCTGTCGGCACGGGGCCATGAAGTGATTGGTGTGGACGTGTCCGACACCAAGATCGACCTGATCAACAAGGGCAAGTCGCCCATCGTCGAGCCGGGTCTGGAGCAACTGCTGCAACAGGGCATCGCCAATGGCCGCCTGCGTGGCACCACCGACTTCGCCGAGGCCATCCGCGCCAGCGACGTGTCGATGATCTGCGTCGGCACCCCAAGCAAGAAGAACGGCGACCTGGGCCTGGAGTACATCGAGTCGGTGTGCCGCGAGATCGGCTACGTCCTGCGTGACAAAGCCAGCCGCCACACCATCGTGGTGCGCAGCACCGTGCTGCCAGGCACCGTCAAGAACGTGGTGATCCCGATCCTCGAAGACTGCTCGGGCAAGAAGGCCGGGGTCGACTTCGGCGTTGCGGTCAACCCTGAGTTCCTGCGTGAAAGCACCGCGATCAAAGACTACGACCAGCCGCCAATGACCGTCATCGGCGAACTCGACAAGGCCAGCGGCGACGTGCTCCAGGCCCTGTACGAAGAGCTCGACGCACCGGTGATCCGCAAGGACATCGCCGTCGCCGAGATGATCAAGTACACCTGCAACGTCTGGCACGCGACCAAGGTCACCTTTGCCAACGAGATCGGCAACATCGCCAAGGCGGTCGGCGTCGATGGTCGCGAAGTGATGGACGTGGTCTGCCAGGACAAGGTGCTCAACCTGTCGCAGTACTACATGCGCCCAGGCTTCGCCTTCGGCGGCTCGTGCCTGCCCAAGGACGTGCGCGCCCTCACCTACCGGGCCTCGAGCCTGGACGTCAAGGCACCGCTGCTCGACTCGCTGATGCGCAGTAACGAATCGCAGGTGCAAAACGCCTTCGACATCATCGAAAGCCACGACAAACGCAAGATCGCCCTGCTCGGCCTGAGCTTCAAGGCCGGCACCGACGACCTGCGCGAAAGCCCGCTGGTAGAACTCGCCGAGCGCCTGATCGGCAAAGGCTACGAGCTCAACATCTACGACCAGAACGTCGAGTACGCCCGTGTCCACGGCGCCAACAAAGACTACATCGAGTCGAAGATCCCTCACGTGTCGTCGCTGCTCAACGCCAACTTCGAGCAGGTGGTGAACGACGCCGAGATCATCATCCTGGGCAACCGCGACGAGCAGTTCCGCGCCCTCGCCGACCGTGCACCGGAAGGCAAGCAAGTGATCGACCTGGTCGGCTTCATGAGCAACGCGACCTGCACCACCAGCCGCACCGAAGGCATCTGCTGGTAAGCCAGCCTGACGCGGGGCCGCCAGGCCCCGCTCTCTACTAGATTTCGCGACGGATGCCGAACATGCAAAGGTTCCAGACAGTGCTGCTGCAGTGCGCCGGGTGGCTGCTCTACATGAGCTTGCTCATGTTGATCGCCCTGGCCCTGCCCAGCGACATCTTCGACTCGCAGTCGAAGCATTTCATCTTCCTGGTCGGCGCTGTCGGCATCTGGCGCTACTCGATGGGCGCCACCCATTTCATCCGCGGCATGATCTTTCTCTACGGCGTCTATCCGTACCTGCGCAACAAAGTGCGCAAGCTGGGCAAGGCGGCCGACCCGTCGCACGTGTACCTGATGGTCACCAGCTTTCGCATCGAGGCCCTGACCACTGCCCAGGTCTACAGCTCGGTGATCCGCGAAGCGATCGACTGCGGCTACCCGACCACCGTGGTCTGCTCGCTGGTGGAAAAGTCCGACGAGCTGCTGGTGAAAAGCCTGTGGGCCAAATACAACCCACCGGCGCACGTCACCCTCGATTTCGTGCGTATTGCCGGTACCGGCAAGCGTGACGGCCTGGCGTTCGGCTTCCGTGCCATCTCGCGGATGATGCCCGACCAGCATGCGGTGGTGGCGGTGATCGACGGCGACACCGTGCTCGGCGAAGGCGTGGTACGCAAGACCGTGCCGTGGTTCAAGCTGTTCCCCAATGTCGGTGGCCTGACCACCAACGAATTCTGCGAAGTGCGCGGCGGCTACATCATGAGCGAGTGGCACAAGCTGCGCTTCGCCCAGCGCCACATCAACATGTGCTCGATGGCCCTGTCCAAGCGCGTGCTGACCATGACCGGGCGCATGTCGATGTTCCGCGCCAGCGTGGTGACCAACCCCGAGTTCATCGCCGACGTCGAAAGCGACTCGCTGATGCACTGGCGCCTGGGCCGCTTCAAGTTTCTCACCGGCGACGACAAGTCCAGCTGGTTCAGCCTCATGCGCCTGGGCTACGACACCTTCTACGTGCCGGACGCGGCGATCAACACGGTCGAGCACCCGCCGGAAAAAAGCTTCCTCAAGGCCAGCCGCAAACTGATGTACCGCTGGTACGGCAACAACCTGCGGCAGAACTCCCGCGCACTGGGCCTGGGCCTCAAGCGCCTGGGGCTGTTCACCAGCGTGGTGCTGTTCGACCAGCGCGTGTCGATGTGGACCAGCCTGCTCGGCCTGACCGTGGCGGTGATCGCCAGCCTCAAGTTCGGCATGGCCTACCTGCTGGTGTACCTGCTGTGGATCGGCATCACCCGACTGATCCTGACCATCATGCTGCTGTGCTCGGGCCACAAGGTCGGGCCGGCCTACCCGCTGATCCTCTATTACAACCAGATCATCGGCGCGGTGATGAAGATCTACGTGTTCTTCCGCCTCGACAAGCAGTCCTGGACCCGCCAGCCAACTGCCCTCAAGCGTGACCTTGCCAGCTTTCAACAATGGTTCAACACCTGGTCCTCGCGGACCATGACCTTCTCGGCCGCGAGCATCTTCGTCGCCGTGCTGTTCATGGTCATGTGACCCACCCCGGATCGGATACAACAGGAACGAAATCGCCATGAATACCGCCGTCAACGTCAATGTCGTGCATGAGTCCGAAGCCCAGCGCCAGCACGCCCGGGTCCGCATCCCCGCCAAGCTGCGCTACCTGGACGGCAACCGTGAGCCGCAAGAGGTCAAGGTCGACGACCTGTCCGCCGGGGGCCTGTCGTTCCATGCCAAGCAGGCGCTGCCGATCGGCGAAGCGCGCCGTGGCCGCCTGCAGTTCGTGGTCGACAACCTCGGCCTGTCGATGGACATCGAGTTCCTGGTACGTGCCAGCGACAGCAGCACTGGCCGTACCGGCGCCGAGTTCCAGAACCTCGAGCAGCGCGACATCGCCACCCTGCGCCACATCATCACCTCGCACCTGTCGGGCGAGCTGATCACCGCGGGCGACGTGCTCAGCACCCTGCAGCGTGACAACTTCACCAAGGCGCGCAAGCAGAAGGACGGCGGCTCCGGCCTCAGCGCCTTTGGCCGCCTGCGCGCCGTGACCGTGACCCTCGGCGTATTCGTGGTCGGCATCGCCGCCTTTGGCTTCGTCGCCAAGTCGCTGTATGGCATGTACTTCATCAGCCATGCCGAAGCCGGCGTGGTCGCGGTGCCTACCACCACCGTCACCATGCCGCGCGACGGCACCGTCAAGAGCCTGGTCGAAAGCGGTGGGCAGATCGTCAAGGGCGCGCCACTGGCGAGCTTCAGCACCAGCATGCTGGACATGCTCAAGGGCCACCTGGACGACTCGCAACTGGAGCCGGCCAAGGTCGAAGAACTGTTCGGCAAGCAACTCGCCGGCACCCTCACCAGCCCGTGCGACTGCGTGGTCGCCCGCCAGCTGGTCGACGACGGCCAGTACGCCAGCAAAGGCCAGGCGATCTTCCAGCTGATCCCGCGGACCACCAACCCGATGGTCGAGGCACGCTTCAGCTACCGCCAGTTCGACGAGGTCAAGCCAGGTACCCGGGTCAACTTCCAGGTGGCCGGCGAAGACGAAGTGCGCACTGGCCAGATCGTCAGCAGCGCCAGCCTCAACAGCGAAGACCTGGCCGCCGACATCCGTGTGCAGATCAAGCCTGACGGCGCATTGCCGGCCGAACTGGCCGGGCGCCCGGCAGCGGTCAACAGCGACCGTGGTCCGTCGCTGGACTGGCTGATCAGCAAAGCCGCGGCCCGTGGGCTTTAAGAGGATCTGAGCATGATCTCGAACACGCACACCGACCCTGTAGGAGCGGGCTTGCCCGCGATGGCGGCAGCCGCACCTGCCTCATCGTCCCTGCCAACGCATCGCGGGCAAGCCCGCTCCTACAGGGCTCAGGCCAGCCTTGGCATCTGCGCCCTTGCCGCCGCGATCACCCTCGCCGGCTGCGCTGGCCTGCCTGACCAGCGCCTGGCCAACGAGGCCATGAAGCGCGGCGACACGGCCACCGCCGAGCGCAACTACAAGGCCCTCGCCGACCTTGGCTACAGCGACGCGCAAGTGGGCCTGGCCGACATCAAGGTCGCCTCGCGCGACCCGGCCCAGCTCAAGCAAGCCGAAGCCACCTACCGCGCCGCCGCGGCCACCTCGCCGCGTGCCCAGGCACGCCTCGGCCGCCTGCTGGTGGCCAAGCCGGACAGCACCCAGGCCGAGCGTGAAGAAGCCGAAACCCTGCTCAAGCTCGCCGCCCAGCAGGGTGAAGGCAACACCCTGATCCCGCTGGCCATGCTCTACCTGCAGTACCCGCAGAGCTTCCCCAACGTCAACGCGCAGCAGCAGATCGAGCAGTGGCGCGCCGCCGGCAACCCGGAAGCGGGCCTGGCGCAGATCCTCCTGTACCGCACCCAGGGCACCTACGACCAGCACCTGGATGACGTCGAATCGATCTGCAAGGCCGCGATCAACAGCACCGACATCTGCTACGTCGAGCTGGCCACCGTCTACCAGAAACGCAACCAGGCCGAGCAACGCAACGCCCTGCTCGACCAGCTCAAGGCGGGTTATGCGCGCGGCAGCGTGCCGGCGACCCGGGTCGACAGCGTCGCCCGCGTACTGGCCGACCGCAACCTCGGCCAGACCGACGAGAAGACCGCCAAGGACCTGCTCGAGCACGTCGCGCCGGCCAACCCGGCGTCCTGGGTCAGCCTGGCGCAACTGCTCTATGACTTCCCCGAGCTGGGCGACACCGACCAGTTGCTCGGCTACATCGACAAAGGCCGCGCCGCCGAACAGCCACGCGCCGAACTGCTGCTGGGCCGCCTGTACTACGAAGGCAAGACCCTGCCAGCCGATGCCCACAAGGCCGAAACCCACCTGCAGGCCGCCGCCGACGCCGGTGAGATCAGCGCCCATTACTACCTGGGCCAGCTGTACCGCCGTGGCTACCTCGGCAACGTCGAGCCGCAAAAAGCGGTCGACCACCTGCTCAGCGCTGCACGCGGTGGCCAGCTGAGTGCCGACTACGCCCTCGCCCAGCTCTACAGCGAAGGCCACGGCATCCGCCAGAACCCCGGCAACGCCTGGGTCTTCGCCCAACTGGCGCAGGCCAACCCCACCGAGCAGTCGAGCGAAATGCTCCAGCAACTCGATCAGCAACTGACGCCTGACCAGCGCAGCCAGGCCGAACGCCTGCTGGCGCAGGAGAAGCAGGCGCGCGGCAGCATGGCCCAGGGCGCCAACAGCGTCATGGCCATCGAAGCCCTGCAAGACGATGAAGACGCCGAGGATTCTTCCCTATGACGCTCAACCCATTCGTGAAGGCCGGCATCGGCCTGAGCTTTGCCCTGCTGTGGTCGTGCCCGACCCTGGCCGACATGACCGCCGAGAAAAACTTCGGCCTGGAAGTGAAGGTCACCGGCCAGTCCGAAGACGACCGCGACCTCGGCACCCGCTCCGGCGGTGACGTCAATGGCCTGGGCCTCGACCTGCGTCCATGGGTCTACGGCGAGCGCGGTAACTGGAACGCCTACGCCATGGGCCAGGCCGTGACCGCCACCGACATCATCGAGACCGACACCCTGCGCGCCTCGGACGACGGCAGCTCGATCGACACCGGCGACGACAGCCGCCAGCCGGACAAGAGCTACCTGGCGCTGCGCGAGTTCTGGGTCGGCTACAACGGCTTCACGCCCTACCCCGGCGAGTACCTGCGCTTCGGTCGGCAACGCCTGCGCAACGACGACGGCATGTGGCGCGACACCAACATCGAGGCGCTCAACTGGAGCTTCGACACCACCCTGCTCAAGGCAGATGTCGGCGTCGCCCAGCGCTTCAGCGAATACCGCACCGACCTCACCGAGCTGGCCCCGGAAGACGAAGACCGTACCCACCTGTACGGCAACGTCGCCGCGCAATGGACCCCCGGTCACTGGGTCGGCCTGCGCGCCCACCATACCCATGACAGCGGCAGCCTGAAGACCCCCGGCGAGACCATCGACGCGCTCGACAAGACCCGCACCGGCGACCTCACCTGGCTGGGCCTTGAGGCCAACAGCGACGCCTACAACTGGCGCAACGACCACACCGTCAACTACTGGGGCAGCCTGACCTGGCTGACCGGCGACCGCGACAAGCTGAGCAGCGAGACGGTCAACGGCGAGCAAGTGGTCAACGCCAAGCAGAGCGGCGACGTCAATGCCTGGGCCACCGACCTCGGTATCCGCCTGCGCCTCGACCCGCAATGGCAGGTCGGCGCCGCCTATGCCCGCGGCAGCGGCGGCGGTGGCAGCGACGGTTCGAACAACTTCGAGCAGACCGGCCTCGAGAGCAACCGCTCCAACTTCACCGGCACCCGCTCGCGCGTGCACCGCTTCGGCGAAGCCTTCCGCGGTGAGCTGGGCAACCTCCAGGCGGCCACCCTGTTCGCCTCCTGGCAGCTGCGCGACGACTACGACGCCAGCCTGATCTACCACAAGTTCTGGCGCGTCGACGGCCAGCAGAACATCGGCTCCAGCGGCATCAACGCGGTGGTCGAGGACAACGGCGTCAACCGTCCGCTGATCAGCGGCGAGAAGGACCTGGGCCAGGAGATGGACGTGGTCGTCACCAAGTACTTCAAGCAAGGCCTGCTGCCCGCGTCGCTGAGCCAGTCGATCGACGAACCGTCGGCCCTGGTGCGCCTGCGTGCCGGTGTGTTCAAGCCGGGCGACGCCTATGGCAAGGAAGCGGACTCGTACATGCACCGCGCCTTTGTCGACGTGATCTGGCGCTTCTGAGCCGGGAGAGGAAACCATGAACCTGCACCCGCACCTTCGCCACAGCTTACTCGCCAGCGCCCTGCTGCTGGCCGCCGGCCTTGCCGTCGCGGCCGAGCCCGCGGTCAAGGCCAAGGAGCTGCAGCAGGCCAAGACCTACACCATCTCCAGCGCGCCGATCGAGCCCCTGCAGATGCCCGCGCCTACGCTGCCCGACCTCTCCGGCTACACCGCGCAAGCGGTGCAGCAGAAGATCGACCGCAGCCACAAGGGCAAGGTCAGCGTGCGCCGCATGCTCCAGGAAGAGTCGCTGAAGGAGTTCATTGGCGGCGACAACAAGGCCGCCGAATGGGTCCAGCGCCAGCACGGCATCCCCCAGGCGATCTTCGTCGATGACGGCCATGTCGACATGGCCCAGCTGAGCAAGCAGGTGCCTGACCAGTACCTGCGCGAAGTCTCGCCGGGGGTGTTCCTCGCTCGCCTGCCGATCGTGGTCGGCCAGAAGGGCATCCTCGAGATCGACGGCAAGGTCAAGGAACTGCGCCTGTCCCAGGAAGGCGGCGCGTTTCTGGTCAACGACGGCAAGCTGTTCGTCAGCGACACCCGGGTCACCGGCTGGCGCGAGAAGGACAACGGCCCGTCGACCTTCCGCTCGCCCAAGGAATTCCGCCCGTTCCTGCTGTCGTGGGGCGGCACCGAGACCTACATCGTCAACAGCAAGATGGCCAGCTTCGGCTACGCCAAGTCCAAGTCGTACGGCGTGAGCATCTCGCAGTACACGCCGAACATGGCCAAGCGCATGGGCCGCGCCGAGCCGACCGGCTGGATCATCGGCTCCGAGTTCAGCGACATGTGGTACGGCTTCTACTGCTACGAGACCAGCGACTTCGTGGTCAAGGACAGCACCTACCGCGACAACATCGTCTACGGCATCGACCCGCACGACCGTTCGCACCGGCTGATCATCGCCGGCAACACCGTCCACGGGACCAAGAAGAAGCACGGCATCATCGTTTCGCGTGAGGTCAACGACAGCTGGATCATCAACAACAAGAGCTACGACAACAAGCTCTCCGGGGTGGTGATCGACCGTAACAGCGTCAACAACCTGATCGCCTACAACGAGATCTACCGCAACCACACCGACGGCATCACCCTGTACGAAAGCGGCGACAACCTGATCTGGGGCAACAAAGTGATCAACAACCGTCGCCACGGCATCCGCGTGCGCAACAGCGTGAACATTCGCCTGTACGAGAACATCGCCATGGCCAACGGCCTGGTCGGGGTCTACGGGCACATCAAGGACCTCTCCGACACCGACCGCGACATCGCCCTCGACCCGTTCGACACCAAGGTGTCGCTGATCGTCGTCGGCGGTGAGCTGACCGCCAACGGCTCCGGCCCGTTGTCGATCGACTCGCCGCTGTCGGTGGAGCTGTACAAGGTCGCCATGCTCGCCCCGCGCAAGTCCAACGGCATCAGCCTCAATGGCGTGCTCGGCGAGCGCCAGGACGAAATCCTCGACCTGCTGGTGCGCCAGCAGAAGGCCGTGCTGATCGACCCGGTCGAACGCCAGACCGAAATGATCGATTAAGGAAGCCCTGACCATGACCACCCCACACCTGATCAAACTGCTCGGCCTGTCCGCCGCCCTCCTGGCCATCAGCCAGGGCGTGCGCGCCGACGAGGTCCAGGCGCCGAGCTTCAGCGCCGAGCCTTGCTGCCAACTGTGCCCCGAGGCACATGACGCGAGCCGCTACACCACCCGCTACCAGCAGAACTTCACCACCCTGGTGCAGGCGCAGGGCGACTGGCTGTTCCGTACCCGCGAAGACTTGCGCACCGAGTTCACCACCAGCGCCGCCGGCTACCAGCGCCTGCAGCAGGTGCACGACGCGTTCAAGAAGCGCGGCGTCGAACTGGTGGTGGTCTACCAGCCGACCCGTGGCCTGGTGAACCGCAACATGCTCAAGCCGCAAGAAAAAGCCGCCTTCGATTACCAGAAGGCCGTGAGCAACTACCAGGCCATGCTCCAGCGTTTCGCCAAGATGGGCTACGCCGTGCCGGACCTCTCGCCGCTGACCAACGAACAGCTGGCGGCGGCCGACCAGGGCAAAGACTTCTACTTCCGCGGCGACCAGCACTGGACCCCGTACGGCGCCGAGCGCGCGGCCAGGATCGTGGCTGACACGGTGCACAAGATGCCGGCCTTCGAGGGCATCCCGCGCAAGGAATTCGAGACCCACAAGTCCGGCCGCATGGGCAAGACCGGCACCCTGCACAACGTCGCCGGGCAACTGTGCAACACCAGCTACGCGGTGCAGTACATGGACCAGTTCGCCACCGAACCGAAAGGCTCGGCCGGCGGCGGCGACGACCTGTTCGGTGACGGCGGCAACGCCGAGATCACCCTGGTCGGCACCAGCCACAGC
Source organism: Pseudomonas reidholzensis (assembly GCF_900536025.1). Lineage (GTDB taxonomy): Bacteria > Pseudomonadota > Gammaproteobacteria > Pseudomonadales > Pseudomonadaceae > Aquipseudomonas > Aquipseudomonas reidholzensis. The sequence goes on along the minus strand of NZ_UNOZ01000004.1, from coordinate 129,442 downwards.
GGCAAGAACTACAACTTCTCGGGCTTCCTCGAGCAGTACATCGGCGCCGACGTGCTCAACGTCGCGTTCCCCGGTGGCGGCCTGGAAGGGGCGATGATCCAGTACCTGGGCAGCGAAGAATTCCAGGCCCATCCGCCGAAGATCCTCATCTGGGAATTCTCCCCGCTGTATCGCCTCGACCAGGAAACCATCTGGCGGCAGATCCTCGGCCTGCTCGACGACGGCTGCGACGATCGCCCGGCGCAACTGAGCGCCAGCGCCACCCTCAAGCCCGGCACCAACGAGCTGATGGTCAACGGCAAGGGCGGCGTCATCAAAGACCTGGTCAACCGCAACCTGCAGATGGACATCAAGTTCGAAGACACCTCGGTCAAGGTCCTGCAGGCCACCTTGTGGTACCTCAACGGCCGCCACGAGGACATCAAGATCGAGAAACCGGAGACCTCCGACACCGACGGGCGCTTCGTCTTCCAGCTGCGTGAAGACGAGGACTGGGCCAACCAGAACCTGCTGGCGCTGGAAGTCCAGGGCCCGGAAAAAGGCACCCAGAAAGTCGAGGCCAAGCTCTGTAAACGCAACAACTTCGCCAGCCCCGCGCACACCGCGCAAGCTGGCCAGTGAGGCGAATCATGACCAAGACCCGGACCCGCACACCCTTCGCACCCGCCCTGCTCGCCCTGGCGCTGTTCGGCGGCGCCGCGCACGCGGCGCTGGTGCCACCGCAGGGCTACTACGGCGGCATCGAGAAGCTCAAGAGCACTGACGGCAAGTTCCGCTGCGAAGCCGCGCCCACGCCGTACACCGGCCCGCTGCAGTTTCGCAGCAAGTACGAAGGCTCGGACAAGGCCCGGGCGACCCTCAATGTCGAGTCCGAGCAGGCCTTTCGCGACTCCACCGAGCAGATCACCACGCTCGAGCGCGGCATCAGCAAGATGGTCGGCCAGTACATGCGCGATGGCCGCCCGGCCCAGCTCGACTGTGCGTTGACCTGGCTCGGCACCTGGGCCCGCGCCGACGCCTTGATGTCGACCAACTACAACCACACCGGCAAGTCCATGCGCAAATGGGCGCTGGGCAGCATGAGCGGTTCGTGGCTGCGCTTGAAGTTCTCCAACTCGCAGCCGCTGGCGGCGCACCAGGCCGAGGCCGAGGTGATCGAGAAGTGGTTCGGCCGCCTGGCCGAGCAGACCGTGCGTGACTGGAGCGACCTGCCGCTGGAGAAGATCAACAACCACAGCTACTGGGCGGCCTGGTCGGTGATGGCCACCGCCGTGGCCACCGACCGCCGCGACCTGTTCGACTGGGCGGTGAAGGAATACAAGGTCGGCGCCAACCAGATCGACGAGCAGGGCTTCCTGCCCAACGAACTCAAGCGCAAGCAACGCGCGCTGGCCTACCACAACTATGCCCTGCCGCCGCTGGCGATGATCGCCAGCTTCGCCCAGGTCAATGGCGTCGATGTGCGCGGTGAGAACAACAACGCCTTGCAGCGCCTGGGGCAGAAAGTGCTGGCCGGGGCCAGGGACCCGAGCGCGTTCAAGCAGCGCAATGGCGAGAAGCAGGACATGAAGGACCTGAAGATCGACAGCAAGTACTCCTGGCTGGAACCGTACTGCAGCCTCTATCAGTGCAACGGCGACACCTTGCAGCGCAAGCGCGGCATGCAGCCGTTCGACAGTTTCCGCCTGGGCGGCAACCTGACCCGGGTCTATGACCCGAGTGCGCAAACCAACAAGTAACAAAAATCCCTGTGGGAGCGGGTTTACCCGCGAAGAAGACACCGCGGTGTCTGGCAAGGGCTTCGCCCTTGTTCGCGGGTAAACCCGCTCCCACAGGGTTCTCGGTGATCCTTCGCTTCGGTGGGGGGTTTGGGGGGCGCTTTGCCCTGGATGCTGTGAACAAATTAGGAGAACCGGGATGGTCTTCTCGTCAAACGTGTTCCTGTTCCTGTTCTTGCCGATCTTCCTCGGCCTGTATTACTTGAGCGGGCAACGCTATCGCAACCTGCTGCTGCTGGTCGCCAGCTACATCTTCTACGCCTGGTGGCGGGTGGACTTCCTCGCGCTGTTCGCCGGGGTCACCCTGTGGAACTACTGGATCGGCCTCAAGGTCGGCGCCGCCGGCGTACGCACCAAGCCGGCCCAGCGCTGGCTGCTGCTCGGCGTCGGTGTCGACCTGGCGATCCTCGGCTACTTCAAGTACGCCAACTTCGGCGTCGACAGCCTCAACGCGATCATCGCCTCGTTCGGCCTCGAGCCGTTCATCATCACCCACGTGCTGCTGCCGATCGGGATCTCGTTCTACATCTTCGAGTCGATCAGCTACATCATCGACGTGTACCGCGGCGACACCCCGGCCACCCGCAACCTGATCGACTTCGCGGCGTTCGTGGCGATCTTCCCGCACCTGATCGCCGGCCCCGTGCTGCGTTTCAAGGACCTGGTCGACCAGTTCAACAACCGCACCCACACCCTGGACAAGTTCTCCGAAGGCTGCACCCGCTTCATGCAGGGCTTCATCAAGAAAGTGTTCATCGCCGACACCCTGGCGGTGGTCGCCGACCACTGCTTCGCCTTGGAAAACCCGACCACCGGTGACGCCTGGCTGGGCGCCCTGGCCTACACCGCACAGCTGTACTTCGACTTCTCCGGCTACAGCGACATGGCCATCGGCCTCGGCCTGATGATGGGCTTCCGCTTCATGGAGAACTTCAAGCAGCCGTACATCAGCCAGTCGATCACCGAGTTCTGGCGGCGCTGGCACATCAGCCTGTCGACCTGGCTGCGCGACTACCTGTACATCACCCTGGGCGGCAACCGCAAAGGCACCTTCAACACCTACCGCAACCTGTTCCTGACCATGCTCCTGGGTGGCCTGTGGCACGGCGCCAACATCACCTACATCCTCTGGGGCGCCTGGCACGGCATCTGGCTGGCGATCGAACGCGCGCTCGGCCTGGACACCAACCCGCAGCGCTTCAACCCGGTCAAGTGGGCGTTCACCTTCCTCCTGGTGGTCACCGGCTGGGTGATGTTCCGCGCCGAGAACCTGGATGTCGCAGGGCGCATGTACGCCGCCATGTTCAGCTTCGGCGAATGGCAGCTGTCGGAACTCAACCGCGCCAACCTCACCGGCCTGCAAGTGGCGACGATGTTCATCGCCTACGCGACCCTGGCGTTCTTCGGCCTGCGCGACTTCTACCGCAATGCCAAGCCGACGCCCACGGCGACCCCGGTACAGATCAACGCGGACGGCTCGATCGGCCTGGACTGGACCCGGGTCATGGCCCGCGCCCTGGTACTCCTGCTGTTCGTCGCCTCGGTGCTGAAGCTCTCGGCGCAGAGCTACTCGCCCTTCCTCTACTTCCAGTTCTGAGGCACGGATGACCATGACCCGGACATTACGCATCACCTATTCGCTGACCTTCCTCGGCCTGCTCACCGGCCTGGGCGTGTGGTCGCTGAGCGGCGCCTCGAGCTTCCAGCGCACCGAGCAGATGACCGTGCTCAACGGCAAGCTGGCCAAGGCCGCCGAGACCCACTACGACGAGCAGTTCCCGATCAAGCGCATCAGCACCAACCTGTGGGCGGCGCTGGACTTCAAGCTGTTCAACGAAGGCCGCCCCGGCGTGGTACTGGGCCGTGAGCAGTGGCTGTTCAGCGATGAAGAGTTCAAGCCCACCGCCGGTGCCGAGCAACTGACCGAAGAAAACCTGGCGCTGATCCGCGGCGTGCGCGACACCCTGCAGCGCCAGGGCAGCCAGCTGGTGCTGGCGATCATCCCGGCCAAGGCGCGGATCTACTCCGAATACCTCGGCCAGGAGGCACCGGCCAGCCTGCACGACGACCTGTTCAACCAGTTCCATGCCCAGGCCCGCCAGGCCAACGTGTTCGCCCCCGACCTGCAGGCGCCGATGACCGAGGCCAAGGCCCGCGGCCAGGTGTTCCTGCGCACCGACACGCACTGGACGCCAATGGGCGCCGAGGTCGCGGCGCAGGCCGTGGCCGAGGCGGTAGCGCGGCAGAAGCTGCTCAGCGGCGAGCCGCAGGCGTACATCACCGAGGCGGGCAGCAGCGCGCCGTACAAAGGCGACCTGACCAACTTCCTGCCGCTCGACCCGCTGTTCAGCGACTTGCTGCCGGCGCCGGACACCCTCCAGCAACGCACCACGCGCCCGGCCCAGGCCGAGGGCGACGGTGACGGTGACGACGCGCTGTTCGCCGACAGCCAGATCCCGGTCGCGCTGGTCGGCACCAGCTACAGCGCCAACCCGCACTGGAACTTCCTCGGTGCGCTGCAGCAAGCGCTGCACAGCGACGTCGCCAACTACGCCGAAGACGGCCACGGGCCGTTGCTGCCGATGCTCAAGTACCTGCAAAGCGATGCCTTCAAGAACGCCGCGCCACAAGTGGTGGTGTGGGAATTCCCAGAACGTTATCTGCCGATGAAAAACGACCTCAGCGGGTTTGATCCGCAGTGGATCGCCCAGCTGAAAAACACCCGTAAATCCGAAGAAAACCTGGCCCTGTCGTCCAACCGGGCGAACCCTTGAAAGAGAGGAACACGCACATGAACCATAAGCCATCTTTTGCCAAAGCCCTCACCCTCGCCGCCGGGCTGTCCCTTTCGGCACTGGCCTCGGTACAGGCCTTTGCCGGCGCCGATGCGGCGCTGTACGGCCCGAGCGCGCCTAAAGGCTCGACCTTCGTGCGCCTGTACAACGCCACCAGCGCACCGACCGCCGCCAGCGTCGGCAACACCCAGATCAAGCAGGTCGGCGCCCAGGCCAGCAGCGATTTCAGCTTCCTCCCGGGTGGCGACTACACCGCCCAGGTCGCCGGCAAGTCGGTACCGGTCAAGCTGGCCTCCGACAAGTACTACACCTTGGTCAACAACAACGGCGGCAACCCGCAACTGATCGAAGAGCCGCCGTTCAAGAACAAGCAGAAAGCCCTGGTGCGGGTGCAGAACCTCACCGACCAGTCGCTGACCCTGAAGACCGCCGACGGCAAGACCGAAGTGGTCAAGCCCGTGGCCGCCAACGGCCGCGGCGAGCGCGAGATCAATCCGGTCAAGGTCAACCTGGCCCTGTACCAAGGCGACAAGAAAGTCGGCGACGTCAAACCCGTCGCCCTCGAGCGCGGCGAAGCGGCCGTGCTGTATGTCACCGGCTCCGGCAGCAGCCTGGCGCCGGTGTGGGTAACCCGTCCCGTGACTAGCAACTGATCACTGCCTCTATCAACCTTTGGAGAAACATCATGATTCCGGTAATTCTTTCTGGTGGTAGCGGTTCGCGTCTGTGGCCTCTGTCGCGCAAGCAGTTCCCCAAGCAGTTCCTGGCCCTGACCGGCGAGCACACGCTGTTCCAGCAGACCCTCGAGCGCCTGGTGTTCGACGGCATGCAAGCGCCGATCGTGGTCTGCAACAAGGACCACAAGTTCATCGTCCAGGAGCAACTGGGCGCGCTGAACCTGCAGACCCAGGCGATCCTGATGGAGCCGTTTGGCCGCAACACCGCACCGGCGGTGGCGATCACCGCCATGAAGCTGGTCAACGAAGGCTGCGACGAGCTGATGCTGGTGCTCCCGGCCGACCACGTGATCGATGACCAGAAGGCCCTGCAACGCGCCCTGGCGCTGGCCACCGTGGCCGCCGAGCGTGGCGAGATGGTGCTGTTCGGCGTGCCGGCGACCAAGCCGGAAACCGGCTACGGCTATATCCGTTCGAGCCAGGATTCGCTGCTGCCCGAAGGCGTCGCCCGTGTCGCGCAATTCGTCGAGAAGCCCGACGAGAAGCGCGCCACCGAGTTCGTCCGCGCCGGCGGTTACTTCTGGAACAGCGGCATGTTCCTGTTCCGCGCCAGCCGCTACCTCGAAGAGCTGAAAAAGCACGATCCGGACATCTACGACACCTGCCTGCTGGCGCTTGAGCGCAGCAGCGAAGACGGCGACACCCTGAGCATCGACGAAGCCACCTTCGCCTGCTGCCCGGACAACTCGATCGACTACGCCGTGATGGAAAAGACCCAGCGCGCCTGCGTGGTGCCGCTGTCGGCCGGCTGGAGCGACGTGGGTTGCTGGTCGTCGCTGTGGGACGTGCACGAGAAGGACGACAACGGCAACGTCACCAAGGGCGACGTGGTGGTGCAGGACAGCCGCAACTGCATGATCCATGGCAACGGCAAGCTGGTGTCGGTGATCGGCCTGGAAAACATCGTCGTGGTCGAGACCAAGGACGCCATGATGATCGCCCACAAGGACAAGGTCCAAGGCGTCAAGCAGATGGTCAACACCCTCGACAAGCAGGGCCGCAGCGAGACCCAGAACCACCTCGAGGTGTACCGCCCGTGGGGCTCGTACGACTCGGTGGACATGGGCGGCCGCTTCCAGGTCAAGCACATCACCGTCAAGCCCGGCGCCAGCCTGTCGCTGCAGATGCACCACCACCGTGCCGAGCACTGGATCGTGGTCTCGGGCACGGCCGAGGTGACCTGTGACGAGAACGTGTTCCTGCTGACCGAGAACCAGTCGACCTACATCCCGATCGCCTCGGTGCACCGCCTGCGCAACCCGGGCAAGATCCCGCTGGAGATCATCGAAGTGCAGTCCGGCAGCTACCTGGGCGAGGATGACATCGAGCGCTTCGAGGACGTTTACGGGCGTAGCGCCACGCCGATCGAGCGGGGCGTTTCGGTGAAGACCATCGCCCAGTAAGGCGACCTGCAAAAAAAGCCCCGCAGCCGGTAACGGCGCGGGGCTTTTTCATGGCTGCGGATTAACGCTTAAAGCTTCAGGTCGACACGACCGTCGTGCATTGTGTAAAGCGTCCCGTTGTAATCGAACGACAGTGCGAAGTCGAAGGACAACCCTTCGCCAGGCACCCAATTCATCCGGGTGATGGATACGTCTCGCGCCAGATAGCCTCCATTGTCAACGGTAGCAAAGGCACGCGTGATCTCGGGAAGACCCTGCTCGTCGTATGTCACAAAGAATGCTGCTCCGAGCCGCCACACCCCGCCCACAAGATCCAGCGTCTGCCTCGCCTCAATAAAACTTGGACGCTCCCGATCATCAAGCACCAGCGTAGTGGTACCGATTCGGGTATTGCCTCTGAGTGCGGGTGCGATAATGGCACACGCGGTACTTGCGGTCTGGGCTTGCAGCGCCTGCGAGCAATCGCTCACGACAAGATTGAACTCACCGCCGGTGACAGTAAACGCCTGGCCGTTCTCATCCTTGCCACTGAACTCGAACTTGCCCGTGAGCGTACCGTCGGTCCTGTTCCACTTCAGGCCCTGGACACGGCCCGCTTCGGCAACGCCAGACTGGTCACCGCCGAGGTGGGCGGATACCCCTCCCTGGCCTACCAGATGGTCGCCATCCTCGATGTCCAGAGGAAAACCGATGTAGACGAAGCTTTCACCCTCTTGCATCAGTTTACGAATGCCCATCACACCGCCGAGTGTGTCGAACACGACCACTTCAGCCACAAACGGTTCGCCCGTCGGCAGGGTCGCAACCACACAACCTTTTGCATTGTCCGCAATGCAATCAAACGTATCCAGATTCATCTTGCTACTCCACCCGCGGTAACTCAGTGATAACCCTGCAGGACACCGCGATGCTGAGGGTTAGATCGTCGTGATGCGCACTCACGGTAAGGTCAAGGTCGTAACGGCGGTACTGCAAGAACTGCTAGGATGGGCAAATCAGCGTATCCAAGGTTTTCCTCGATGATCATCGGCGCCCTGCTCATCCTTACCTGGCTGGTCTTGCTGTTGCGCTACCCCGCCAAGGCGCTGCCGATCTCCCTGGCCGCGGTGCTCGGCCTCGGCCTGGTGGCGCTGTGGGTCGCCTGGCAGGACACCCGCGAGTCCTCGCAGCTGGCCCACCTTGACCTGCGTCTGACCTACGCCCCCGAGCAATGCCCGGCCGACCGCAGCCTGCGGGTGACCATGAAGAACGGCAACAAGGCGCCACTCACCGAACTGCGCTGGCGCGTCGGCGCATATGCCCCGGGAGACTCGGTCAACCTGGCCGAAAATACCTACAGTGCGCCGCGCTACCGCGGGCCCGGCGATCTGCAGCCGGGTGCCGAGTGGAGCGACTGCCTGCCGCTGCCGCCACTGCGCTCGGGGTATCGCCCGCAGACGCTGGAGTTTCGCGCGGAGCATCTGCAAGGTACATTCGCCAATTGATCGGTTGCCTGGGCCGGCCTCTTCGCGGGTAAACCCGCTCCCACAGGTACTGCGCAGAACCTGGGAACAGCGGGGATCCTGTGGGAGCGGGTTTACCCGCGAAGAGGCCAGCATCGGCGACACACAACTCACCTGCTGACTGGACTCCCTTATGCTCACCGTTCTGATCACCGGTTGTTCCAGCGGTATCGGCCGCGCCCTGGCCAACGCCTTTCGCGATGCCGGCCACGAAGTCTGGGCGACCGCACGCAAGCCCGCCGATGTCGCGCAGCTCGCAAGCGCAGGCTTCGCCGCACGGCAACTGGACGTCAACGACCCCGACGCCCTGGCGCGCCTGGCCGAGGAGCTGCAGGACCGCCACGGCGGCCTCGACATGCTGATCAACAACGCCGGCTACGGCGCCATGGGGCCGCTGCTCGACGGCGGCGTCGAGGCCATGCGCCAACAGTTCGAAACCAACGTGTTCGCCGTGGTCGGGGTGACCCGCGCGCTGTTCCCGCTGCTGCGGCGCAACCGCGGCCTGGTGGTGAACATCGGCAGTGTCTCCGGGGTGCTGGTGACACCGTTCGCCGGCGCCTACTGCGCCTCCAAGGCGGCGGTGCACGCGTTGAGCGACGCGCTGCGCCTGGAGTTGGCGCCGTTCGGCATTCGCGTGATGGAAGTGCAGCCCGGGGCGATCGCTTCGCAATTTGCCAGCAACGCCCAGCAGCAGGCGGCGCAGGTGCTGGCGGCCGAGTCGCCGTGGTGGCCGTTGCGCGAGCATGTGCAGGCGCGGGCACGGGCGTCGCAAGACAAGCCGACACCGGCCGCCGCGTTTGCCCAGGGCGTGCTGGCGGCGACGCGCAAGTCGCCGGTGCCCGCGCTGGTGCGCCTGGGCAATGGCAGCACCGCGCTGCCGTTGCTGGCCCGCCTGCTGCCGCAACGCGTGCTCGACAAGGTGCTGCGCAAGCGCTTCGGGTTACTCCGGCCGCTGTGAGTCGGTAGTCGCCAGCGCGACTACCCGATCCGCCACCGCCGGCCCCGGCAGCACCGCGTCGAAGGTGACGCCGGTGCCCGCCAGGGTCTCCCCCAGCCCTCCCGCATCAGGCTCGCCAAGGACCATCAACCGCCCCCACTTGCGCTGTGCCATGCCCTCGGCGTAATGCTCCGCCAGGCGCACCGCGAGGGATGGGCTGGCCGCATAAATACCCAGGTGGTTGACCAGGATATCGGTGTGCGGCACCCGCTCGATCAAGGTCTGGGTGCCCTGCTCGGTGTTGAGGTCGGCGGCGATGCCGATGATGCGCGCGGCGGGGTGTTGCGCGCGAACCTGCTTGAGCGCCTGATCGACCCGCGCCTGGGTGCGGCCATTGAGCACCACCTCGGCGCCCGCCTGGGCCAGGCCGATGGCGATGGCCAGGCCAATGCCAGCGGTGGAGCCGCAGACCAGGGCGCGCTTGCCGTTGAGGGAGATGGACATCGGTGGCTCCTGGGCTGAACGTCAGCGTGTCACGGTCGGCTCATCGAAGGCCTGCCAACCGCCACCCAGCGCCTTGTACAAGCCGACCATGGCCTGCGACACCGCCGCCGAGCTCTCGGTCCACTGCTCTTCACTGGCGAGCAATGCCGACTGCACCGTCAGCACGTTGAGAAAGTCCACCGCGCCCTCGACGTACTGACGCTGAGCGGTCTCCAGGGCAATGCGGTTTTCACGGACCGCCTCGGCCAGGTGATCGCGGCGCAGCTGGCTGGCGTTGTACAGGCGCAGCACATCGTCGATCTCATGCCAGGCACTGAGCACCACCTTGCGGTAGTTGAGCGCCGCTTCCTGCTGCTGCGCCTCGCGCAACTGCAGCGTGCCCTTGAGCCGCCCACCCTCGAAAATCGGCAGTGACAGCTGCGGGCCGAAGGCGAACCGGCGCGAATCCCAGGCCCCGAAATCCGCCAGTTGCAAGGCCTGGAAACCGACGCTGCCGGACAAGCGAATGCTCGGGTAGAAATCGGCCTTGGCCACGCCGATGCTGGCCGTCGCCGCATGCAGGCGAGCCTCGGCCTGGCGGATATCCGGGCGTCGTTCGGCCAGCTCGGACGGCACGCCGATGGCAAATTTCTGCTGCGGCGTCGGCAGCTCGGCGCTCGCCAGCAATTCGTTTTGCAGGCTGCGCGGCGGCTCGGCGGCGAGCAGGCTGAGGGCGTTGATCAGGTCGTCGCGGCGCGCCTCGAGGGTCGGCAGGCGCGCTTCGATCGAGGCCACCTGGGCAGCGGCCTGGGCCACATCGAGCCGGGTCGCGACGCCTTCGGCCTGGCGGTCCTGGGACAACTGCAAGCTGTGCCGGGCCACCTTGAGGTTGTCTTCGGTGACCTGCAGCGTGTGCTGCACGGCGCGCAGCTGGATGTAGTTGCCCGCAGTCTCCGACAGCAACGCCAGGAGCACACCGCGACGGTCATTTTCGGCCACGGCCACGGACGCATCGGCGGCCTCGACCTGACGCCGTACCCGGCCCCACAGGTCGAGCTCCCAACCCGCGACCAGGTCGCCCTGCCAGAGGTTGTACGCCGACTTGCCGGCGTTGCCGGACGGGTCGCTGAGGCCTTCGGCACTGTTGCGGGCCCGGCTGTAGCCGCCATTGATGTCTACCGAAGGCGCCTCGTCGGCGGCGACGGTGCCTCGCAGTGCGCGGCTTTGCAGCAGGCGCGCAGTGGCCATCTGCAAGTCGAGGTTGCGCTCGGCGACGCGCTGGATCAGCGCACTCAGCTTGGCGTCGTGAAAGCTGTCCCACCAGCGCAGCTCCAGTGCTTCGGCGACCGGCTGGCTGGCGGCGGCCTTGCCCTGCACCGGCGCCCAGTCGGCCGGTGCCTGGCTGTCGGGGCGCTGGAAGTCCGGCCCCAGGGTGCAACCTGCGAGCAGCACGGCCAGCAGCAACGGGCTCAGACGTGATAACGGTTTCATCGTGCGCTGACCTCTTTGCCTTCGAGCGTGTCGCCGTGGGTGTCGATGGTCGCGACCACCGACATGCCGACACGCAGGCGCTGCAGCAGCGGTTGGCCGTCATCGAAGACGATCTTCACCGGGATCCGCTGGACCACCTTGGTGAAGTTGCCGGTGGCGTTGTCGGGCTTGACCGCGGCAAAGGTCACCCCGGTGGCCGGCGCGATGCTCTCGACATGGCCCTTGAGGGTTTCACCGGAGAAGGTGTCGACGCTGATGCTCACCGGCTGGCCAGGTTGCACGTGGGTCAGCTGGGTCTCCTGGAAGTTGCCGACCACGTAGGCCCGATCCAGTGGCACCACCGACAACAGCCGCGCACCCGGGTTGACGTAGGCACCGACGCGCAAGGCGCGCTCGCCGACCATGCCGTCGACCGGCGCGGTGATGCGCGTGTACGACAGGTCCAGCTGGGCTTTTTCTACCCCGGCTTCGGCGCGCTTGAGCTGGCCATCGGCGCTGGCCACCTGGGCGGTGAGGATGTCCACTTGCTTGCGCGTGGCGAGCAGCGCCGCCTGGGTGTTGGCCAGCCGCGCACGCGCCTGGTCGACCCGGCTGCGCGCCTGCTGGGCGTTCTGCACGGTGCCTGCGCCCTGCTCGGCGAGGCGGCTGTAGCGGTTGACCTCATGGTCGGCAAAGGCCGTTTCGGCCTGGGCCGCCTTGACCGCCGCCTCGGCCTGGGCGATCAACGCCGCCTGGCGTTCGAGGGTCGCGCGGGCATCGGCGCTTTGCGCCTTGGCCACCAGCAACTGGGCTTCGGCGGCGTCCAGCGCGGCCTGGTAGTCACGGGCATCGAGGGTCGCCAGCAACTGGCCGGCCTGCACCGGCTGGTTGTCCTCGACCAGCACCTCCTTGATGAAGCCGGCGACCTTGGGCGCGACCACGGTGTAGTCGGCGCTGACGTAGGCGTCGTTGGTGCGCTGCTGGTGGTCACTGCCGAGCATCCAGGGGCCGACCAGGCCGGCCAGCACGGCCACGGCGATGACCGAGCCGATGACGAGTGTCTTGCGAGTGTGGGTCATTTTACTGTTCTCGAATTCATCCAGGGGTCAGGCCACCGCACGCGGCGGGTAGACCCGAGTGGGCACGAAAGGAATAAGGCAGATAAGGGCCACGGCGACACACGCCATGACCAGGTAGAGATCGGCCGAGGTCAGTACCAGGGCCTGTTGATGAATCCGTTGGGCCAGGCCCGCCGCGCGATCGTCGATCAGCGGCGCATTGCCCAGGCTGTCGACCAGGTGGTTGGAATGGAAATGCCGGCGCAGCGTGCCGAGCGCGTCGAGCAGGCCAGCGGCGATCACCGCCGACAGGCCTTTGACGGTGTTGAACCAGGCCGAAGCGAACGGCCCTTCCTGCGGGCTCATGCCATTGGTCGAGAGCATCAGCAGCGGCAGCACGGCCATTGGCTGGCCAAACACCTGCAACAGGTAGAAGCCGTAGAAGTTGTCGCGAATCCACACCGAGGTGAGCAGGCTGCTGCCCACGCACGACACCGCCAGCATGCCCAGGCCGAGCGCCAGCACCCAGCGGCAGTCCACCGCACGCAGGTTGCACAGCGCGGCGGTGAGCGGCAGGGCGATCAGTTGCGGCATGGCCACCAGCATCATCAGCGGGCTGGTCTGCGCGGGGCGGTAGCCCTGGATCTGCGCGAGGTAGGCCGAGGGGATGGTACCCACGCCGGAGAGCACGATCAGCACCCCGGCCAGGGTCACCAGGGCAAAGCTCAGGTTGCGCCGCGAGAGCATGCGCAGCTGGAAGAACGGCACCGCTTCGGACCATTCGTTGTACAGGAACAGCACCAGCAACAGCAGGCCACCGCCGAGTAGCCAGCAGATCAGCGTCGAGTCGAACCAGCCCCAGCGGTCGCCCAGCGACAGGCCGAGGACGATGCTGCTGAGGGCCGGCAGGCCGAGCAGCACGCCGCGCCAGTTGAACTGCTGGAAGCGCTCCAGGCGCAGTGGGTCTTGCGGCAGGCCCCAGGCCACGCAGCCCATCGCCAGCAGCGACGGCAGGATGATCTGCCAGAACGCCCACTGCCAGCCGACGTACTCGGTCCACAGGCCCGCCAGCGGCGTGCCGAGGTTGGGCCCGAAGGTCGCGGTCAAGGCGTAGCAGGCCAGGCCGTAGACCTTGATCCCCGGCGGCAGGAAGCGCAGCGCCACGCTCATCAGCATCGGCGGCAAGGCGCCCGAGGCCAGGCCCTGGAGCACGCGCAGGAGCATCAGGCTGTGCAGGTTGGGCGCATACGGCTGGAGCAGGCCGAGCACGGCGAACAGGCCGATCGCGCAGAGGGTGAAGCGGCGCAGCGAAAAGGTCGTCGCCAGCCAGGGCGAAAAGGCCATGGCCGACACCGAGGCCGCGGCGTACACCGCCAGCAGCCAGGCGCCCTCGTCGGCGCCGATGCCCATGGCGCCACGGATGTCGTTCAGCGAGATCTTCGTCACCGACTCGTTGAGGCCGGCGCAGAGTACGGCCAGCAGCACGCCGAACAACCCGACCACCACCCGCAGGCCGAACGCCGTTTGCGCAGGCGCAGCGGCCGCAGGGGCGGCGCCGAGCGCGGCAGGTGGGGCGGTGAGCGAAGTCATGGGACGGACATCTCCAGCAACAAATTGGGCTGGAGGGATTTTAGAAAGCTTGAATGCTTACGAAAACTGACTTATCAGCAGGTTTAGATTGCGTCAGACGCAATCCGGATAGTCCGCGTCGTCCTTTTCGCGGGTAAACCCGCTCCCACAGGGTCTGCAGCTGGGCATCCATTTTGTGCCCGACGCGGCCCCTGTAAGAGCGGTTTTACTCACATACAGGATCTTCGCCAAGACATCCATTTTGTACCCGACGCGGACCCTGTGGGAGCGGGTTTACCCGCGAAAAGGGCGATACCGATCTCAAGGATCAACCTGGCAGCAAGCCTTCAACGTCTGCCGCAACCAGCGATGCGCCGGATCATTGTGAAACCGCGGATGCCACGCCTGCATCACGTTCACCCGCTCCAACGGCACCGGGATCTCGAACGAGCGCAGCGGCAGCCCGAGCCGGGCGACACTGTTGAGGATATTCGCCGGCATCGGCAGGATCAGGTCCGAGTCCGGCAGCGAGAACAGTGCCGAGTGAAAACTCGGGGTGATCAACGCCACCCGCCGTTCCACCTTGAAGTTGGCCAGCTCGGCATCGATCGGCCCATTGGCCCGCCCGCGCCGCGACACGCTGATCTGCGGGTACTCGGCGAACCGCGCCGGGGTGATCTCGGCCTCGAAGATCGGATGATCACGCCGCGCCAGCCCGACATAGTAGGTATGGAACAGGGTCTGCACCTTGATCTCCGGCGGCAGGTCGATGCTCGAGCTGATGATCAGGTCGGTGCGCCCATCACGCAGCACGATGTCGTCGTCACCCCCGCCGCTTTCCGGCACGAAGCGCAGCACCGTGCGCGGCGCCTGCTCGTGCATCATGCGCAGCAGCTGGGCGCCATACAGGGCAATGAACAGGTCGTTGGTGCGGATATTGAAGGCCCGGTCGAGGTGGAGCAGGTCAACATCCTCGGCGCTGCGAAACACCTGCCCGGCCTGCTCGACCAGTTGCCCGACCTGCTCGCGCAGGGCCAGCGCCCGCGGCGTCGGCACCAGGCCACGGCCGGCACGCACCAGGATCGGATCGCCCAGCGCCTCGCGGATGCGCCCCAAGGTCCGGCTCATCGCCGCCGGGCTCAGGTTCATGCGCTGCGCCGCGCCGACCACGCTGCCCTCGTCGAGCAGGGCATCAAGGGCGACCAGCAGGTTCATGTCCGGGAGTTGCATGGCTGTTTTCCGTGACCGCTGTGGGAAGGTTGATGTTAACAGGTCGCATGATTGCGCCAGACGCAACGACGCCGTGCGTGCCGGGCTATTTATCCCGGACAGCTAATAGGCCTTAAATGATGCATGGGCAGTGCTGGCGTATTCGCGGGCAAGCCCGCTCCCACAGGGACCGCGCTGTTCTGAAGGTTTGCGCGGTCCTGTAGGAGCGGGCTTGCCCGCGATGAGGCCAGCACTGCCACCGACAATCCAGCCCACCGAGGAGCCTGCATGCCCCGCCCCGTCCTGATCGCCATCGACGCCTCCCCCGCCACCAGCGCCCTGCTGGCCCTCGCCCAGCGCTACTGCCACCCCGACGAGCACGCACTGCACGTGCTCCTGGCCATCGACTCGACCTTCGCCGTGCACGGCCAACCCGCCCCGTACACCGCCGGCGAACTCAGCGAATACCCCGCCGCCTGCGAAGAGCAGCAACTCGCCGAACGCGCCATCGCCCACGCAGTGCAGACCCTGCGCGATGCTGGCTTCACCACTCAGGGCAGCACACTCGCCGCCGAGCCGGTGGATGCCATCGTCGACACGGCCAAGGCACTGGACTGCGAGCTGATCATCATGGGCCACCGCCACCTGTCACGGCTGGGGCGACTGCTGGATCCGTCGGTCAGCGGGAAGGTGATTGATCGGGTGGAGATTCCGGTGCTGGTGGGGGCTACTGTTTAGCCTGTCACCTGCTTTTGCAGCGTCCTCAAGATCGAGCGCCGCCCGCGCGGCGCTTCGCGAGTAAACTCGCTCCCACATTTATTACATCGTGCCATGGCCTGACAGCCCCCAAGCGTAGCCCTTGTTTGTCCGGCGAAAATCTTGAGCCGACCCAAATGGCCTTCCTGCAACCTTTCGCCTTGCACCAAGGCTGGCAACTCCTCTTTCACAGGCCATGGTGCGTTGCAACAAATGTGGGAGCGAGTTTACTCGCGAAGCGCCGCGCGGGCGGCGCTCGATAGTGAGAGCGCTAGAGAAGCTGTGACATGCACCCGGCAGCCCACAACCATTACAACCCAGCTCACCCCTCACTCGGCTTGACCACCACCGTACACGTCGTCCCCGCCGCCAGCAAAAACCCTTCCGGTACCGCATCGATGTGAATCCGCACCGGCACCCGCTGGGCCAGGCGCACCCAGTTGAAGGTCGGGTTGACGTCGGCGATCAGCTCGCGGCTCTGCGGGTTGTCGCGGTCATAGATGCCGCGCGCAATGCTCTCGACATGCCCGCTGAGGCGCTCGCCACTCATCATCTGCAGCTCGGCCTGATCACCCACCTTCACGTGTGGCAGCTTGGTCTCTTCGAAAAACCCATAGACCCAGAACGAGCTCTCATCGACCACCGCCATCACCGCCTCCCCGGTGCGGGCATAGTCGCCGCGGTGCACATTGAGGTTGGTCACGTAACCATCGACGGTGGCGAGGATGCGCGTGCGCTTGAGGTTCAGCTCGGCCGCGGCCAGCTGCGCCTGGGCCTGCTGGTAATCGGCCTGGGCCGCGTTGGCGATGTTGCTGGCGTCGTCGCGGTTCTCGCGGGAGATCACCAGGTTGTCCAGGTCGGCACGGCGCTTGGCGTTGACCTTGCGCATCTCCCAGGTGGCCTTGCGCGAGGCCACCAGCGCCTTGGCCTGGTCGACCGCGACCTGGTAGTGCTCGGGGTCGATCTGGATCAGTACATCGCCCTTCTTCACCCGCTGGTTGTCGTGCACCGGCACATCGCTGACATAGCCTGGCACGTCGGCCGCGACGTTGATGATGTCGGCGCGCACGCGGCCGTCGCGGGTCCATGGGGTGGTCATGTAGTGCAGCCACAACTGGCGGCCGATGGCCACGGCCGCCAGCAGCACCAGCAGGGTGGCGATCAGGCTGAAGAACTTTTTCATCGAAGGTTTCTCACCAGTAGACAGTCAGCGCCAGGGCGCCGAAAAGGCAGATGAACAGGCACAGGCGCAACAACGCCGGGTGCCAGAAGAAGCGGTAGCCGTCGTGGCTGGCGATAAAGCGGTCGAGGCCCCAGGCCAGGCCCGCGGCAAACAGGAACATCAAGGTCATGGTCGGCATGTACACGCCATGAAAGGCGATCTCACGGGGCATCAGTGCAGTCCTTTGGCCGGGGCCAGCGGCGATTGGGGGTCGAGCAGCGAGCTGCGGATGAAGTGCAGGTAGCTTTGTGTGCGGCGCAGTACCGAGGTGTCGAAGTGGCGGGCGAACGGTTCGTCGGTGGCCTGCACGCGGCTGATCGCATGGTCGACCGCGACCAGCGCGCGCTCGTGGTTGCTGGCGCTGGGCTGCAGGAACAGCCGCGCCAGTGCCCGGCCCATCACGCGGATCGCCTGGCGCCAGGGCTGCGACTCGGCATAGGCCGGGTGCACCGGGGCGCGGGCCTGCTCCTTGCGCAGTTCGATGATGGCGTGGCCGACTTCGAGCACGACGAACATCCAGCCCATCAGCTCGCTCTGCACCTGCGGCTTGCCGGCCGCCAGGCCATAGGCCTGGTGCAGCAGGTCGCGGGTGCGGCTTTCGAACGCCGAGCCGAGCCCGCGCAGGCGCCCGCCGATGGCGAACAGCACCTGCTCGCGCAGGTCGCGCTGCAGGCGGCTCCACAGCCAACGGCTGTTGGGCGGCAGGATGATCGCCCCGGCGGCGGCGCAGACCAGCATGCCGATGACCATGCCGATGTAGTCATTGATGAAGGTGTAGGGGTCGTACACGGTGAGGTTGTTGGGCACCGAGCCAATCGCGAAGAACACCAGCAGGCCGATGCCGTAGCCGGCGTACGCCGGGCGCGACGAGAGAAACGCGCCGAGCACGAATACCGGCGCCAGGACCATGCACAGCAGCGGGAAGCCGTCGATCCAGGGGAACACGAAAAAGGTTTCGAAGAAGCCGATGAAGGCGCCGATCAGCGTCCCGCAGGCCATCTGGAAGGACATCCGCTTGGGGTTCGGCGAGGCCGCCGAGAGGCCGACGGTCACCGTGGCGATCAGGGTCATCATCGCCCCGCTCGGCCAGTCGCTGAGCAGCCAGTAGCTGCCAAGCAGGAGCAACACCGCCGAGGCGCGCACGCCAGCGGCCAGCGACACCAGCCAGCTGGTCTGCGACACGTAGGGCTCGTCCCACTGCTCAAGCGGGTGGTTGTGCGCCGACAGCGAGGCGTGGGTCTGGGCGTAGCTGAACATCTCGTCGACGAAGCGGTAGAGCAGCTCGAAGGCGGTGTGAAAATCGAGCAGGTCGCTGTCGCTGGGGTCGGTCTCCAGGTACTCGGCGCGCAGGCTGCGCACCTGCGCCTGCAGGCCTTCTTTATAGGCGGCCAGTTCGAGGGTCAGGCGCAGCGCGTCGGCGTCGGTGAGGGCCCGGCCGACGTAGGGTTCGAGCAATTCTGCCAGCGTCTTCAGGCCGGGCTCGATGGCGCCGACGATCTGCAGCGGGCCCCGCGCGCGCAAGCGCTCGAGCAGGCGATGGAGGGCGTTGAAGCGGGTGGTGATGGCCATGAACTCGCTGTTCATGCGCACCAGCCGGCCGCTGCGCCGACGCATGTGCGGGTCTTCGAAGGCGGTGACGTTGCGCAGGCTTTCCAGGCCCACCGCCTCGGCGATGAAGCGCACGTTGCTGGTCTCGAAGCGGTCACGCTGGCTGTCGCCGCGCAGGGCTTCGACGACCACCCCGGCGAACACCCCGAAGCGCTGGTAGAGCGCGTTGCGCATCGCGGCGCTGGCCGATTGCGGCAGGATCGTCGCGCTGACCAGGGTCGACACGAGGATCCCCAGGGAGATCTCCAGCACCCGCCAGACGGCGGCCATGAACGCCTGGTCGGGGTGCTCGAGCACCGGCAGGCCGATCATCGCCGCGGTATAACCGGCCAGCACGAAGCCATAGGCGCGAAAGGTCCGGTAGCGCATGGCGCCGGCTGAACACAGGCCGACCCACACCGCCAGGCTAGGCAGAAACAGCTCACTGTTCTGCGGAAACAGCGCAATCAGCGCGACCATCATCGCCGAGCCGGCCAGGGTGCCGAGCACCCGGTAGAAGCTCTTGGCGAAGACGTGGCCGCTCTGCGGCTGCATGACGATGAACACGGTGATCATCGCCGTGCGCGGCTGCGGCAGCTCCAGGCGCATGGCCAGCCAGAGGGTGATGAACGCGGCGGCCAATACCTTGAAGATATACACCCAGGTGACCCCGTCGGTGCGCGCCCAGGCAAAGAAGCCGCGGCGCCACTCGAGGCTGTGCAGCCAGCGCAGGGTCAGGCTTGCGCTGCTCATTGGGCGGCGCCCGAGTGGTCGAACACGGCCAGCGTGGCCGGGGTTTTCGGCGCGGCCTGACGCTCGTCGGCCGGGGCATCCTGGCCGGCCTGCAAACCGCCACCGAGGGCGGTGACCAGCTCCGCATGGGCGGTCAGGCGCGCCGCCTGGACCTGCTGCTGGACTTGCTGCTGGCGGAACAGCAAGGTCTGCGCGTTGAGCACGTTGAGGTAGTCGGTGAGACCACGCTGGAAGGCCACCAGGGCGATATCGTAGGTCTTCTGCGCGGCGGCCACCGACTCGGCGGCGAAGTGCGCCTGCTGCTGCATCGATTCGCGGCGGATCAACTGGTCGGAGATGTGCTTCAGCGCACCGACCACCGTCTGGTTGTAACGCGCGACGGCGACGTCATAGCCGGCCGAGGCCACGCCCAGTTGCGCGCGCAGGCGGCCGCCATCGAAGATCGGCAGGCTCATGGCCGGGCCGACGTTGTAGTTGAACTTGCGCCCGGTGAGAAATTCTAGCGCACCACCGCCGGTGGCCATGAAGCCCAGGCCGCCGACCAGGTCGACATTGGGGAAGAAGCCGGCATGCGCGACGTCGATGCCGCGCGCCTGCGCCGCGACCTGCCAGCGGCTGGCGACCACATCCGGGCGCTGGCCGACCAGTTCGGCGGGCAGTGCCGACGGCAGCGTGAGCGGCGCACCGAGGGTGAGGGTCGGGCGCTGCAACTGTGCGCCCTCGCCCGGGCCTTTACCGGCCAGCGCCGCCAGCTGGTTACGCGCCAGGGCGATTTCTTCGTCGAGCGCGTCGAGCTGGCGATGGGTCTCGGGCAGCGGTGCTTCAGCCTGGCTGACCTCGAAATGGGTGCCGATGCCGCCGTCCAGGCGGCGCTTGGCCAGGCTGACGATCTGCGCCTGCTGCTCGAGCTCGGCCTTGACGATGTCACGCTGGGCGAAGTGCAGGGCCAACTGGATGTAGACCTTGACCAGGTTGTTTTCCAGTTCCAGCTGAGCCTGGCGGGCTTCGGCCACGCTCATGTGGGCGAGGTCGACCGCCTGCTCGCTGGCGTTGCGCTCACGCCCCCAGAGGTCGAGGGCGTAGCTCAGGCCGAGCGCGGCATTGTTGTCCCAGGTGTTGGCGCCCGACAGCGCGCCCGGGCCGTAGAACTGATCCTCCGGCCAGTTGTGCCGCTTGAGCGTGGCCTGGCCATTGACCTGCAGCTGCTCCGCCGACTCGAGCACGCCGGCCATCGCCTTGGCTTCGCGCACCCGTGCCGCGGCCATCGCCAGGCTCGGGCTGCCAGCCAGGGCCAGCGCCACCCAGCGGTCGAGCTGGGCATCGCCATAGGCGTGCCACCACTGTTGGTCTGGCCAGCGGGCGTCGCCGGCGGCCTCGCGGATGGCGTGATCGGGGGTCAGGGTATTGGCGTGCAGCGTCTCGCTTTGCGGGGCGATGCCCCAGGTTCCGATACAGCCAGACAAGGTCAGGCTAAGGGCACAGGCACTGAGCGCCTTCAACGCTCTGATGATGCGACGCGGCACAGCTGCGATTTCCCGAGGAAGAGGTGAATGAGGCCGAGCAATTCTAGGGGGCCGCCGCACTGGCGATAAGCGCATAATCCTGCGAATCTTTGTTACCAAAACAGCGATAATCCGGCTTTGGTCGAAGGAACAAATCCGCCACTTCATGTCACAATTTCGGCCTCTATCTTGAGAGTGACCCATGGACACCCTGCAAAACATGCGTGCTTTCAGTTGCGTCGCCCAGCTCGGCAGCTTCACTGCCGCCGCCGCGCAGCTGGATACCACCACCGCGAACGTGTCGCGGGCGGTCTCCAACCTGGAAGCCCATCTGCAAACCCGCCTGCTCAACCGCACCACCCGGCGCATCGCCCTGACCGAGGCGGGCAAGCGTTACCTGATGCGCTGCGAGCAGATCCTCACCTATGTCGAGGAAGCCGAAGCCGAGGCCAGCGACGCCCACGCGCGCCCGGCCGGGCAGTTGAAGGTGCATTCGATGACCGGCGTCGGCCAGCATTTCGTCGTTGACGCGATTGCCCGCTACCGTGAATCGCATCCGGACGTGACCTTCGACCTGACCATGGCCAACCGCGTGCCGGACCTGCTCGACGAGGGGTACGACGTGTCCATCGTGCTCGCCAGCGAGTTGCCCGACTCCGGCTTCGTTTCGCAGCGCCTGGGCATCACCTACAGCATCGTTTGTGCGTCCCCTGAGTACGTGGCCAAGCACGGCATCGCGCAAAAGCCGGTCGACCTGCTCAAGCACGCCTGCCTGCGCATGGTCAGCCCGGTGATCCCGCTGGAGAAGTGGCTGTTCGACGGGCCCGAGGGGCAGGAGCTGGTGAACATCACCAGCGCGCCGTTCCAGGTCAACTCGGCCGACGCGATGAAGACGGCGATCCGCAGCGGCATGGGGGTTGGGGTGTTGCCGATCTATTCGGCGATCGACGGCTTGCGCGATGGCAGCATCGTGCGGGTGATGCCCGACTACCGCCTGCAGGAGCTGAACCTGTACGCGATCTACCCGTCGCGGCAGTACCTGGATGCCAAGATCAAGACCTGGGTCGAGTACCTGCGCAACTCGTTGCCGGAGATTCTGGCGGCCCATGAGGCTGACCTGAAAACCCATGAGTTGCTGATCGCCAACTGAAAAAGCTGCTGCATTGGGGCGGGGGACAATGGTAGGTTGCTATCCATTAACCCCGCGCCTTGCAGAGAGTTGCCGATGAAAAAGACCGTCCTGGCTTTCAGCCGCATCACCCCGCCCATGGCCGAGCGCCTGCAGCACGACTTCAACGTGATCGTCCCGTCGCCCAAGCTCGGCGACATCGCGGCCCAGTTCAATGAAGCCCTGCCCGAGGCCCATGGCCTGATCGGCGCGGGCCGCAAGCTCGGCCGCAGCCAGCTCGAAGGCGCGGCCAAGCTCGAAGTGGTGTCCAGCGTTTCGGTCGGCTACGACAACTACGACGTCGACTACTTCAACGAGCGCGGCATCGCCCTGACCAACACCCCCGACGTGCTCACCGAAAGCACCGCCGACCTGGGCTTCTCGCTGATCATGGGCTGCGCCCGCCGCACCGCCGAGCTGGACGCCTGGACCAAGGCCGGGCAGTGGCAGGCCACCGTCGGCCCGGACCGTTTCGGCAGTGATGTGCACGGCAAGACCCTGGGTATCATCGGCATGGGCAATATCGGCGCAGCCGTCGCCCGGCGTGGGCGCTTGGGCTTCAACATGTCGATCCTGTATGCCGGCAACAGCCGCAAGCAGGCGCTGGAACAGGAGCTCGGCGCGCAGTACCGCAGCCTCGAGCAACTGCTCGCCGAGTCGGACTTCGTCTGCGTGGTGGTGCCGTTGTCCGACGCCACACGCAAGCTGATCGGCGCACGTGAGCTGAAGCTGATGAAGCCCAGCGCCTACCTGATCAACATCGCCCGTGGGCCGGTGGTGGATGAGGCGGCGCTGATCGAGGCGCTGCAGACCGGCACGATTCGCGGCGCCGGGCTGGATGTGTACGAGAAGGAGCCGCTGAGCGAGTCGCCGCTGTTCAGCCTGCCGAATGCGCTGACCTTGCCGCACATCGGCTCGGCCACCGCCGAGACCCGCGAAGCCATGGCCAACCGCGCGATCGACAACCTGCGCGCAGCGCTGCTGGGTGAGCGGCCACGCGACCTGGTGAACCCGCAGGTGTGGAAGGGCTGATCGTTCTTCACTGAATGTACCGACCTCTTCGCGGGGCAAGCCCGCTCCCACAGGATTTCTGCTGACCGGAAGAGCGGCGCTATCCTGTGGGAGCGGCGGTGCGCCGATGCGACTTGCCCCGCGAAGAGGCCGACAAGGTCACCTCACAACGGCTGCCCCTTGCACCCTGCTTGCCTTGGGCTTGCGAAACACCAACACATTGCCCGCCATCACCGCGACCAGCCCAGCCAGCGCCGGCGCCGTCCATTCATAGCCCTCGGCAAACGCCGAAACGTTCAGCGCCACCAACGGGAACAGCACCGTGCAATACGCCGCGCGTTCCGGCCCCATGCGCCCGACCAGGGTCAGGTAGGCGGTAAAGCCGATCACCGAACCTGGGATCACCAGGTACATCAGCGAGCCCAGGTAGCGGCTGTTCCACTCCATGGTGAAGGGAATGCCGCTGACCAGGCAGTACACCGACAGCATCGCCGCGCCGTAGACCATGCCCCATGCATTGGTGGTCATGGGTTTGAGCCCGGCTTTCTGCTGCATGCTCGAGAGCATGTTGCCGGCCGAGAAGCACAGCGTGCCAAGCAGCGCCAGGCCCAGCCCATAAAGGGTTTCGCGGCTGGCGGCATGGCTCGACAGCTCCGGCGAGAACAGCAGGCCCAGGCCAAGCAAGCCCAGGGCGCCGCCGGCCAGCACGTTGCTGGCGATCCGCTGACCGAAGAACACCCGTGCATTGAGCGCGTTCCACAGGGTCGCGGTGGAGAACACCACGGCGATCAGGCCGCTGGCGATCCACTGGCTGGCGGTGAGAAAACACATGAAGTTGACGCAGAACAGGCACACACCCTGGGCCAGGCAGATCAAGTGACCACGCCGGTTCATCGGTTGCAGCCGGCGGGTGAGCAGGAGGATGGCGAACAGGATCAGCCCCGCCAGGGCGAAGCGGTAGACGATCGAGACCGGGATGGCGACCACCCCCAGTTGCAGTTTCAGGGCGATCCAGGTGGTGCCCCAGATGAGCACGGTGAGCAGGTAGAGCGAGAGGTTCATGGCGGGAGACTCTGAAGACGTGCCAACAGTGTCGAACCTCGAATGACCGGTGCGCTTGCACAAACTTGCGCTTTTCCATCGGCAACGGCTGTCATCGCCGTGCGGGCGCAGTAGGATGGCATTCAGAGGAATCACTCATGTCGCCACTCAGCCAGCTGCACGTCTTCAATGCCATGCACGCCTCCCCCCATGCCCGCCTGGAGCACAGCGCGCAATTGGGCGACGGCCTGGCCGCGGCGTTGTGGAGCAACCGCGACGACGCCCGCGACTACCAGGCGCCCAGCCATCACACCCTGTCGTGCTACATCGCCGACGGCACCGGCACCTTTCGTCGCCAGCGCCCGTCGGCCAAAGGCGCGCCCGACAAACTGTGCATCATGCCGGCCGGCCACGAGTCGAACTGGGTGGTCAACGGCGCCATCCGCCTGGCCCACCTGTACATCGACGAAGCGCAGTTCGCCCTCGGCTGCATTCGCCTGCTCGACCGCGAACCGCGCGAGATGCAGCTGCGCGAAGCGACCTTTCTCGAAGACCCGCAACAGGCCCGGCGTTTCCGCGAGCTGATCGCGCTGGAGTGGGCCGAGCCCGGCGAGCGCCTGCTGGCGAGCAGCCTGGCCCACGCCATCGTCGACCACGCCGTGCTCAGCCAGGCCGGCCTGCGCCAGGGCTTGCGCCTGAAGGGCGGGCTGGCGCCGAGCCTGCGCCGGCAACTGGTCGACTACATCGAAGCGCACCTCGACCAGCCGATCACCCTGGGTGACCTGGCGCTGCGCTGCAACCTCTCCGAATACCACTTCGCGCGGATGTTCCGCACCAGCTTCGGCCTGCCGCCGCACCAGTACCTGCTGGCCCGCCGGCTGCAACGGGCCTGCCAGCTGCTACGGGTGGGCGAGCTGCCGCTGGTGCAGGTCGCCCTGCTCTGCGGCTTCGCCAGCGCCAGCCACTTCAGCAACCGCTTCCGCCAGTCTCTGGGCGCAACCCCCGGCGACTACCGCGCGGCCTTCCGGCATTAGACCCCGGCCTTTTATGTGGGCGCTGCGATGGCTGGGGCCGCTTCGCAGCCCTTTCGCGACACAAGGCCGCTCCCACAGAGACCGCGCAGTTTTACAGACTTGCCGGGTAACTGTGGGAGCGGCCTTGTGTCGCGAAAGGGGCGCGAAGCGGCCCCAGCAATCGCAAGCCATGCGCCGTTTCAGAAAAGCTCACGAACCCGACTTCAAAACTCGAAGGTGCTCGACAGGCTGACCTGGCGCGCATCGCCGAGGGCGACGAAGTACTGGTTCACCGCCGAGCTGTAGTAGACCTTGTCGAACAGGTTCTTGACGTTCAACTGCAAGCGCACCTTGTGCTCATCGAGCTGGGTCTCATAGCTGGCGAAGGCGTCGGCCACGGTGTAGGCCGGCAGGTCGAAAGTGTTGGTCGGGTTGCCGGCACGCTCGCCGACATAGCGCGCACCGGCGCCGATGCGCAGGCGATCCCCACCGAACAGGCTGCCGTAGTCGTACACCGCCGACAGCGAGCCGCTGTTGCGCGCCACGTTCTGCAGGGCCTTGCCCTTGAGCGACGGGTCCTTGGTGACTTCGGCGTCGGTGTAGGCGTAGCTACCGATCAGGCTCCAGCGCTCGCTGAGCTGGCCGGTCAGGTCCAGCTCGACACCGCGCGAACGCACTTCGCCGGCGTTGCTGTACAGCGTGTCGCCGGTGGCCGCATCGAAGTTGGCCACCAGCACGTTCTGCTTGGTGATGTCGAACACCGCCAGCGTGCCGGTCAGTGCGCCCGGCATGTCCAGCTTGGCCCCCAGCTCCCACGACTTGCCCTCCTCCGGCGCAATCGACGAGTCGAGCACGACGTTGCCGGTCAGCGGCGCAATGCTCGAGTTGGGTTTGAACGACTCGCTGTAGCTGCCATACAGCGACAGCTGGTCATCGACCTTGTAGACGATGCCGGCGTGCGGCACCCACGCCTGGTCCTTGTTGTCGGTGTTGGCCTTGAACGGCCGGCCGCGACCGGCGTACTGGTCGAATTGCTGGAAGCGCGCACCGGCCACCAGGATCCAGTGTTCGTCCAGGTGCAAGGCATCCTGGAAGAACAGCGAGTCGGTGCGCAGCTTGTCGGTCTGGTCGCTGTCACTGGCGCGCACGTTGGTGCCTTCCGGCTCCTGGCCGTACACCGGGTTCACATAGCTGAAGGTGCTGCTGCTGGTCTGGCGGATCAGGTCGGCGCGGTAGACCTTGCGGTCCTCGTGGTCGACGCCGACCAGCAGGTCGTTGCGCAGGCCTGCCAGCTCGACATTGCCGTTGAGGCTGAAGGTCGCGTACTGGGCGCGGCTCAGCGAGCCGTGGGTGCCGTCGATGCTGCGGGTCAGGGTGCCGGCGGCCTCGTTGACGCCGGTGACGCGCACCTGGCTGGCATCGTAGGTTTCGCGGTTGAAGCTGTAGCCGAAGTGCGCTTTCCAGTCGTCGCTGAGCTGGTGATCGACCTCCAGGCGGTACAGGTCGGAGCGCCCTTGCATGTCGTTGAACGGCTCGTCCAGGCGACGCGTGGCGGGGATGTTCAGCGCATGGCCGTCGCTGCCAAAGGCGGTGCCACGGTCGAACGGGTAGAGAAACTCGCGGTGCTCGTAGGACAGCACCACCTGGGTGTCTTCGCCCAGCCAGGCCAGCGACGGCGCCACCAGCGATTCGCGGTGCACGCCATAGTTGCGCCAGTAGTCTTCATCCTCGTGATCGACGATCAAGCGGTAGGCCAGTGGGCTGTCGCCGAGCGCACCGGTACTGTCGAAGCCACCGCCGCTGCCGTTCTTGCCGCTGCCGTAGGTCGAGCCGCGCACGGTCAGGGCGTTGTACTGCTCCCGCTGCGGGCGCTTGCTGACCACGTTGATCACCCCGCCCGGGTCCTGGATGCCGTACAGCAGCGAGGCCGGGCCCTTGAGCACTTCGACCCGCTCGCTACTGGCGTTGAGGCTGCGGCCCTGCACCAGCGGCATGCCGTCACGCATGATCGAGCCGTCGCGGTTGTCGCCGAAGCCGCGCTTCATCACGGTGTCGGACGTGCCGCCGAAGTTGTTGCCCTGGGTGATACCGCTGACGTTGGTCAGGGCGTCGTCGAGGTTGCGCGGCGCCTGGTCGCGGATGACCTGGGCGGGGACCACGTTGATCGCCTGGGGGATGTCCTGGGTCGGGCCCTGGCCACGCATGATCGAGGCGCTGGCCGGCGGCTGGTAGCTGAAGGCGTCCATCTGCGACGTGACGTTGGTGGCCTGCAGGTTGAGCGCGCCGGAGGTGTCGGCGGGCTCCAGGGTCAGGGTCCGCGCATCGACCCGGCGCCAGCTCAGCCCGGCGTTGCCGAGCAACTGCGCCAGCGCCTGCTCGGCGCTGAGCGCGCCGTTCAGCGCGGGGGCTTGCAGGTCGGGCAGCTCGAGGGTGTAGACCACGCTCTGGCCGGTGGTGCGGCTGAACGCGTTGAGCGCCCCGGCCAGCGGCTGGCTCGGTTGCGCGAAGGCATACACCTGGGCCTGTTGCGCGGCGCTGGCCAAGGGGGCGACGGCAACGGCGGACAGGGCGGTGAGGCCGAGCCAGAGGGGAACGCAACGCGGGGTGAACTTCATGGACGCTGACCTGTGAGGGGGTGATTGCCTGCGAATGAATCGCAATTCACTCACTACACGGATGCCGCGTCGGGGTACCTCACCTGAGTGCTGAAAATAATTAGAAAAATGTTCCCAGGCTCAGTATGCGTCTGTTCACTTCACACTCATTGCAGGGTGAGTTGGGGCTGCTTTGCAGCCCTTCGCGGGTGAACCCGCTCCCACAGGGTCCGCGCTCTTGAACGGCCAGCACCTTTCCTGTGGGAGCGGGTTCACCCGCGAAGGGCCGCAAAGCGGCCCCCTATCTCAGCAGGGTCAGGCGCCCCAGGAGGGTATTGCGCGAAAAGCCCATCACCTTGCCCAGCGAATCAAGCGCCACCAGCGGCTCTTCGACCGGGAAACTGCCGCTGACCTTGCGCTGCCCCAGTTCATCATCGAGCAGCAGGATCCGCCCTGGGTAATACCGCCCCAGGTCCTCGACCACCTGCGCCAATGGCACCTGGTAATAGTTCAGCCAGCCCTGTCGCCAGGCCAGGCGGCTGTCGCTGTCCACCGCCAGGGTCTCCCCCGCTGTGCCATCGGCGTAAGCCAGTTGCTGGTTGGCCGTCAGCTCGCGGGCCTGCTGGCCGGCAGCCGGCGTCACCGCGACGCGGCCACTGCGCACCGTAACCTGGGCGCCATCAGCCTGATCGCGCACCTCGAACTGGGTACCGAGCACGCGCACCTCGCCCCCCGCCGCATCGACCAGGAACGGCTCACCGGTGTGGGTGACCTCGAAAAACGCCGCACCGCGCAACAGCCGCACCCGCCGCTCGCCGTGGGCGAAGTCGACAGCTACCGCGCTGCCGGCGTCGAGGGTCACCTGCGAGTGGTCAGTCAAGGTCACCTGGCGCAGCTGGCCGGTGCTGGTGTAGTCGGCCTGCAGGTCCTGCAGCCAGAACTGCGGCTGCCAGCCGCCCAGGCTGCCCAGCGCCAGCAGCAGGCATGCGGCCACAGCCAAGGCACCGCCCCGCCGCCGCCACGGGCGCGGGGCCGGGGCCTGGCGAATGGCGTCCAGGTAGGGCTGCAGGCTGGCGTGCTGCTCAACCGCGAGCTTCGCCGCCGGCGCCTCGCTCAAGCGCCACAGCGCCTGGGCCTCGGCATACGCATTGCGGTGCGCGAGGTCGGCCAGCAACCAGCGCTTGAAGGCGGCGCTGTCGGCCGCTGCAGGCTGTTGGTTGATCCGGCTCAGCCAGCTCAGGGCCGCCTGGCCTGGATCGGCGGTGGTCGGGTCGGTATGGCTCATCAAACGGCGCTCCCTGGCCTGCGCATGGCGGGTGCGGGCTCGGCAACACTCGCCTTGCACACAGTGAGGGCGCGCATCATATGCTTTTCCACCGCGCTCTGGGACAGCTGCATGGCCTTGGCGATCTCGCCGTAGGTGCAGCCATGGATGCGGTTGAGGAGAAAAATCTGCCGCGTGCGCTCGGGCAAGGCGCGCAGGGCGGCCTCGATCCGTTGCAGGTCGTGGTCGACTTCCAGGGCCTGTTGCAGGGCCTGCCCCGCGCTGTCGTGCTCGGTCGGCGCGAGGCCTTCGACCACCCGTTCACGGCTGCCTTCACTGCGCAGGTGGTCGATCGCCAGGTTGCCGGCGCAGCGCAACAGGTAGGTGTCGAGCGCCTCGACCTTGACCTCGGGCCGCCGCCAGAACCGCAGGAACAACTCCTGGACCAGGTCCGCCGCGGTGGCGCGGCAGCCCACCCGCCGGCTGACCAGCGCCTCCATGCGCCCTCGCTGGGCGAGGAATACCTGGAGAAACCGCGCCCGACCGCTGCTGGTGTCGGCCTCAGGCTTGCTCAGGTCCACCGGCTCGCTCACGCGTCACACGCCGAACACGGCCAACAGCGGGCCGAGCACCACGCTGGCCGCCGCCAGGCCGAGCAGCAGGCGCGGCTGGTACGGCAGGGCGAACACCCACAGGGTGACCCCGGCCATCAGCACGGCGATCCACTCGACCAGGCCCAGCGCCCAACCGCGCTGGTGCACGGCCAGTACCAGGGCCAGGGTCAACAGCAGCCAGCCCGCCGTGCGCAAGGCGCGCAGTTGCAGTGGGCGTGGCTTGCGCTTGAGCAGCTCGGTGAAGTGTTTGTCCATCGCCAGGCATAGTGCCGCGAACCCGGCGAAGCCGATCAGGGCAATGCTCAACATCACGGCACCTCCAGCGGTTGGACGCTGGCCTTGGCCGCGCGGGGCGCGCGCTTGGCGGCGGGTTTTGGCGGGCGCAGCATCTTGCCGGCAGCCCAGGCGAGGAACAGCCCGGTCCCCAGCGCGGTGAGGTCGAAGCCGGCCATGACCCAGTCACCGGCGGCGATCGACTGATCGAGGCCCTGCCCGGTGGCCACGGCGTTGAGCAGCGGCAGCAGGGCAAACGCCAGCGCACCGAGCGCCAGCTGCTCGCCCCAGGCCTTGCGCCCAGGGCGCAGGACGGCGTGCGGGAGCGACAGCGCCCAGGCCAGGAAGAAGGCGTTGACCTCCCAGTCGGCGCGGCCCTCGAGGCCCACCGGCAACAGGCGGTTGGCCCAGAAGAATGCCGCCACGCCGAGCAGCAAGCCGCTCATGCTGGCGATGTTCAGCACTTCGACCAGGCGCAGTTCGCCCGGCATGCTGGCGCTCTTGGCGTGCTTGAGCTGGCGTTTGCCCAGCCACATCACCAGGCCGGTGCCGATCACCGCGGTGCCGGCAATGCCGAAGACGAAGTACAACCAGCGCAGCCACGGCCCAGCGAAGTTGCCCATGTGCAGGCCGGCGAAACTGAAGGCAGTCATCATCGCGGCGCTTTCTCCCGCGCCCTGGCGCAACAGCTCGCCGGTGACCCCGTCGAACGTCCAGTTGGCGCTGCGCCGGTAGGCGACATGGTCGGCGGCGGACTGGGTAAAGGTTACCCGGGCATTACCATCGCCCGGGTTCTGTACCTGGATGAAGCCCATCCGCGCGCCGGGCTCGAGTGCCTGCACCTTGGCGTACAACGCGGGCAGCGGCGTCATCGGCGCGGCGACACCGCTCAACGCGGGTGGCTCGTCGCGGCCGAACAGGTCATTGAAGTAGCCGCCAGTGTTGCCATAGCTGGCAAGAATGCCGGCCGGCATGACCATGTACATGAACAGCACCAGGCTGCTGTAGCTGATCATCAGGTGGAACGGCAGCACCAGCACGCCGATCGCGTTGTGGCCGTCCAGCCACGAGCGCTGGCCCTTGCCCGGCCGGAAGGTGAAGAACTCCTTGAAGATCTTCTTGTGGGTGATGATCCCGGTGACCAACCCCAGCAGCATGATGAACGCGCAGAAGGTCGACAACCAGCGGCCCCAGGGGTGCGGCATCTCCAGCTGGAAGTGGAAGCGGTAGAAGAAATCGCCGCCGCGGCTGTCACGCGCCTCGACCACTTCGCCGTCGCCGGCGTCCAGCGCCTTGTTGGTGAAGCCGCGCCGACCGACCGCGTCCTTGTCACGCCAGCCGACACCCAATGCCGCCTCGCGCTCGCTGGGCAGGCGGATGAACCAGCTGCTGGCATCGCCCGCGTTGGCCTCCAGGTAGCGCTGGGCCAGGCCCAGGCTGGCGACCGGGTCGAGCCGGTGGCTGCGGATTTCGGGCTGGGTCCAGTGGCTGATCTCGTCCTTGAAGTAGGACATCGTGCCCGTCAGGAAGATCGCGAACAGCAGCCAGCCGAAGATCAGGCCGGTCCAGGTGTGCAACCAGGCCATGGCCTGGCGGAAGCCCTCTTTCATGGGTTTTTCATCCAGTAGGCCACTCCATTGATCATCCCCAGCAGCAGGCTCGGCAGCAGTACCCCGAGCCAGGCCCGCCAGGCGCTGCGGCAGGCGAAACACCCGATGAACGCCAGCAGATAGAACACGAACGACAGCAGCGTGCCGATCAGGGTCGCGTCGACTTTCGACAGGGGCAGCAGCAAGGCCAGGCTGATACTCGCCATGGAGGCCAGCAGGTAGCCGCCCAGCAATGCAGCCAGGCTGCGCGAGGTCACGGCCAGTCGGTAACTCAGGGGCAACCCGGCGGCTTTGCTCTTCATGACAGGGTCCGAAAAAACGGGGCTGCAATAATAATGATTTTAATTCTCATAAGCAAAGCTTGAACGATCAACTGCGCGTCTCGCCCGCATCGCCAGGCACATCACCGCGCGCATAGACCGCAAATGGCGCTTTGCGACGGTGTATTTGCTACAAAAAATTTATCTGAAAAAGGGGTTGAAATCGTCGCGCGGATGCCTGACCTTAGAGTCAAGAGGCGAAACAATTCCACAGCCCTCAGTGGCCTAGGCGCGTCTCTTTGCGAGCAAGCTGAATAAGGATTGAAGTCATGCAAATCCAGGTCAACAGCAGCAACCATATCGAAAGCAACATCCGGCTTAACGAGTGGGTCCGCAGCACGCTAGAGAGCACCCTCGAACGCTACGAGGACGATCTGACCCGCATCGAGGTCCACTTGCGCGACGACAACGGCGCAAAACCCGGACCGCATGACAAACGCTGCCAGATGGAGGCTCGCCCCAAAGGCCATCAACCGATTTCCGTGACCCACACCGCCACTACCCTGGACCATGCGGTAGATGGCGCCGCCAGCAAGCTGAACAACGCCCTTGAACACTTCTACGGCAAGTTGCGCAGCAAGCGGGTGATCCTCGAACCGAGTGATCCGGAGGAATGATCGAGGTCTGCTGAACACAAACGCCCGGTGCATTGCACCGGGCGTTTTCGTTCATGGCCGATCAGCGGCCGTGAACCAACCCTGCGGTAGCCTGGTCAATTGCTCCATTGCCATTTGCAGGTGCGCGACCATGCACAACCCGTTCGACCTCATCAGTGACGCCTTCGCCCCCCGCTACCGGGTAAACCTGAGCATCGAGCGCCTCGACGGCAGCATCATGCTGACCCTGTCCGATGACAGCGGCGCGGTCGCCAAGCGGCTGATCAGCGAAGCCCAACGCAATGACCCGGTCCGCCTGCAGCGGGTGATCGACAGCATCCGCCTGGGCCTGGCCATCGAGCAGGGCGAGAACCCGCTGGAAGTGCTCGCCGCGCTGACCCGCGACCCGCGCCAGCACCGCTTCACGGCCACCCGCGTCGCTACCTGAGGGTCAACGGCCCTCGTCGACTTCCTTGCCATTGGCGTCCAGCACCCGGCTCGACGGGTAGCGGTACGACGCATAGCGCACCACCAGGATCGAGAACGCCAGCAGCAGGATGCCGCCGCACACGTAGAGCAAGCCTTCGTCCGGCGCCTTGTGGTGCGACACATCGCCGATCAACAGGCGCGTCAACGCGGTGATCGCCACGTACAGCAGGAAGCGGATGGGCATGTGGTTGGTCTTGAAGTAGATCCCGACCATCGCCCCCAACTCCAGGTAGATGAACAGCAGCAGGATGTCATCGACGCTGACCCCGCCCTTGCTGAGCATCTCGAGGAAGGTCACCACCGCCGCCCAGGCGGTAATCCCGCCGATCCCGAACAACGCCAGGTAGTGGAACGACTCGACGCACAGGTTGCCCAGTGAGTCGGCGGTGCCGTGCAGGCTCTTGCGCAGCTTTTCTGCCCATTTGATGTTCACGATTGTCCAGTCCCCGATACGACATGAAGGATGATGCGTCACGCCTGTGACGCTTGTGCCATGCAGTAAAAAGGCCAGGCACCTGCCTTGGAAGGCGACCGATTGCCGCAAGGCACCTGTGCGCTACGCTTTTCCCGGAGATAAATGGCCACTATTTAGTTGCGCTGAGGGGGCCGGAGCGATTACTGTATATAGATACAGTTATCTAGCAATCAACCCGCAAAAAGGCACAGAGGTGATGAATGGCCGTCGAAGTGGTGTACCGCAGCAGCCGCGACCCGGAGCGCTTGTTCATGGATAAAGTCGAAGCCGATCGTCATGACAAGATGCTCGAACTGGCCGAGCGCCTGGCCGAGGTGCTGCAAAAGGCGGTGCCGTCGCTGAGCGAACAGCAGGTCGAGGAAGCCGGTATCTACATGGCCAAGAACCGCGATGTGTTCGCCCGGGCGTTCAAGAGCCAGCCAGATGCGCTGGCCGAATTGCTCGAGGGCGGCGCTGCCGAGTGACATCGCTGGGGGCGCTGCGCGCCCCTTTCGCGAGACAAGGCCGCTCCCACAGGATCTCTGCTGACCGAAAGAACGGCGCGATCCTGTGGGAGCGGGCTTGCCCCGCGAAGAGGCCAGTCAGCCGTACAACAAACGCTCAGCCAACATCTGCGCCACGCGCGCCGGCGAGCGTTTTTCTGCCTGGGCATGGGCAAACACTTCGGTCAGCCGTGAGGGGATCCGCGCCAGGTGCGCGGTAATGGTGCCCAGCGCCTCGCCGCGGTGGGTCAACGCCACATAGATCAACCCGCCCGCATTGATCACATAATCCGGCGCATACAAGATCCCGCGCTTCTCCAGCTGATCCGCCACCTGCAAGGTCGTCAGCTGGTTGTTCGCCGCCCCCGCCACCGCCGCACAACGCAGTTGCATCACGCTCTGCCCGTTGAGCACCGGGCCAACCCCGCACGGCGCAAAAATATCGCAGGGAGTACTGATCAACGCGTCATTCATGACCGGGTGCGCATTGAACTGCTCCACCGCCAAGCGCACCTTGCCCGGGTCGAGATCACTCACCAGCAACTCCGCGCCCGCCGCATGCAGCTGCTCGGCCAGTGCGTAGCCGACATTGCCCAAGCCTTGCACGGCGATGCGCAAGCCTTCGAGGTTGTCGCTACCCAGGCGCGCCATCGAGGTCGCGCGAATACCGGCGAACACGCCCATGGCCGCATGCGGCGAGGGGTCGCCCGAGGCCGTGGTACTGGTGACATGCGGTGTACTCTGGGCAATGCAGTCCATGTCCAGGGTCGAGGTGCCGCTGTCCACTGCAGTGATGAATCGCCCCTGCAGGCTGTCGACGAAGCGGCCGAACGCCTCGAACAGCGCGGCGCGGTTTTCCACGTGCGGGTTGCGCATGATCACCGCCTTGCCGCCGCCCAGCGCCAACCCGGCCAGGGCCGCCTTGTAGCTCATGCCCTGGGCCAGGCGAATGGCATCGGTCATGGCGCTTTCGTCGTCGGCATACGGCAGGTAGCGGCAGCCACCCAAGGCGGGGCCGAGCTGCTCGCTGTGAATCGCCACCACGGCCTTGAGGCCCGTGGGCGGGTCGATGAACAGGTGCAGGGACTGCGTACGGGTGCTTTGCATGAGCGCGAACATCGACCGGCTCCCCGAAGAGGTGCTCCACACAGTATAGGCAGGCCACCAGTGGGCGCCTGGCCGCCGGACCACTGGACGAAACCGCGCGCCAGGGCTAATAGTTAAGCCTGTCGGGAGATTTTCATGAAACCACGTCAAGCCTGCCTGGCCTGCCTGGAACGCGAGCCGGTTGCCCTGCTGGAAGCCTCGTTATGGATAGCCGCCGAGCACGAGCGCAGCGTCGTGCCCGCGGACAGCCTTGCCCGCCTGCAGGACCTGCAGCGGGAAATCAACGCCAGCCTGCCGATGCTGCCGCTGTGCGAGCTGGCCCAACCGCTGCTGCGCCAGCTCAACGCCCTGGGCTTTCAACAGGACGAATACCACCCCCTGCGCCCACAGGCGGCCCTGCTGGACAAGGTGCTGCAGCGCCGTCGCGGCCAGCCGTTGGCGTTGGCGATACTGGCCCTGGAGCTGGCCCGACGCCTGTCGATCCCGCTGGAAGGGGTGAATTTCCCCGGCCACTTCCTGCTCCGCGTGCCCGGTGCCGACCACCTGCTCGACCCGTGTGGCGGCCGGCGGCTGTACCCGGCCGAATGCCGCCAGTTGCTCGCGCGCCAGTTCGGCCCGCAAGTGACGCTGACGGCCGAACACATGCTCGCGGCCAGCCCGCTGCAGATGATGCAGCGCCTGTCGCGCAACCTGCGCCAGTTGCACATCAGCAACGACAACGACCTGGCGGCGTTGATCGACGCCGAGCGGGTGATGCAGTTGGGGCCAGTGCAGGTCAGCGACTACCTGGCGCGCGCCACGCTCTACCAGCGCCTGGACTGCCCACAGGCCGAACGCTACGACCTGGAGCACGCCCTGCTGCTGACCGATGACCCGGTACAGCGGGTGAAGTTGAGCGAGCGCCTCGGCCACCTGCCGGCCAGCAGCCAGTCGCTTCACTGAGCCGGCGTATCCCCCTGCCGGGCCGGATGCGCCGAGGCAAAGGCCGGATGCTGCTCGGCCAGCGCCGCCACCCGGCGAATGCGCGGGTAGCTGCCGAGGTCGACATTGAAGCGCTCGGCCGCATACAGCTGCGGGACCAGGTAGACATCCGCCAAGCCCGGCGCCTGGCCAAAGCAGAAGCCGTCGTCACCGATCATCTGCTCCACTGCGGCCAGGCCCTGGCTGATCCAGTGACTTATCCACTGATTGACCTGCACCTCGTCATGCCCCAACTGACGCAGCTGGTTGAGCACGCTGACGTTGTGCAGCGGGTGGATATCGCAGGCGACCAGCGCCGCCACACCGCGCACCTTGGCCCGCGCCTCGGCCGCCTCGGGCAACAAGGCAGGTTGTGGATAACCCTCCTCGAGGTACTCGATGATCGCCGATGACTGCACCAGCAGCGTCCCGCCGTCGGTGCGCAGCGCCGGCACCCGGCCCTGCGGGTTGACCGCGAGGTACTCAGGCGCGCGCTGCTCGCCCTTGAGCAGGTTGACCGGCACGGCCTGATAATCCAGGCCTTTGAGCGCTAAGGCGATACGTACCCGATAGGAGGACGTGGAACGGTAGTAGCCGAACAGTTCCATCACCCTGCCCTCTCAGTTGGCCGCGATGATCGTGCCGCGGCATTCGCCGAAACCGATGCTGGCCACGCCGTCACGCGTGCAGCGGGCGCGCAGGATGATTTCGTCGCCGTCCTCGAGGAACTTGCGCACCTCACCGCTGGCCAGTTCGATCGGCTGCTTGCCGCCCTCGGTGATTTCCAGCAGGCTGCCGAAGGCGCCAGGCTGGGCGCCCGACAGCGTCCCCGAGCCAAACAGGTCACCCGGCTGCAGCTGGCAACCGTTGACGCTGTGGTGCGTCACCATCTGCGCCACGGTCCAGTACATGCTGCGGGTGTTGCTCAGGGCCAGGCGATGGGCAGGCAGGCCTTGCTCACGCATGCGCTCGGTGATCAGCAGCACTTCCAGCTCGATGTCGAGGGCGCCATTGGCCTGGTCGCGCTTGTCCAGCAAGTACGACAGCGGCTCGGGGTCACCCTCGGGGCGGGCCGGCTGGGCGCAGCGGAACGGCGCCAGCGCCTCGGCCGTCACCACCCATGGCGACAGGCTGGTGATGAAGCTCTTCGACAGGAACGGCCCCAGCGGCTGGTATTCCCAGGCCTGGATATCGCGCGCCGACCAGTCGTTGAGCAGGCAATAGCCGGCCACATGCTCGGCGGCATCACCGATGGCGATCGACTCGCCCATGTCGTTGCCCTGGCCAATCCAGATACCCATTTCCAGCTCGTAGTCCAGGCGCGCGCAGGGGCCGAAGCTCGGCTCGGTCTGGCCGGCTGGCAGGGTCTGGCCCTTGGGCCGGCGCACGTCGGTACCGGACGGGCGCAAGGTCGAGGCGCGGCCGTGGTAGGCGATCGGCACGTACTTGTAGTTGGGCAGCAGCGGGTTGTCGGGGCGGAACAGCTTGCCGACGTTCTTGGCGTGCTCGATGCCGACATAGAAATCGGTGTAGTCACCGACCTTGGCGGGCAGGTGCAGCTGGCAGTCGCTGGCCGGATACAGCGCCGCCTGCAGCAGTGCCTGGTGTTCGCTGTGTTCACCCAGCAGCACCAGCAGGCGCTCGCGCAGGGCCACCCGGGCACTGCGGCCAAGGGCGAAATAGCCGTTCAGGGCACCGCCGCGGGTCGCCTCCACCGCGGCCTTGGCCGGCCCCTCGAACAACCCGGCAGCCAGCACGGCCTCAAGGTCGAGGATCGCGTCGCCGATGGCCACGCCGCAACGCAGCGCTTCACCCGGCCGGCTGAAAATACCCAGCGGCAGGTTCTGCAACGGGAAGTCGCGGTGGCCGTTGGCGTGTTCGACCCAGCTACGGGCAATGGCGGTGTGGTTCATGGGTTATCTCCGATTCGGGTTGAAGGTGCTCGGCAAGGTGGCCCAGCAGCTGTCGTAGTCGGCCTGCAATTGCGGGCTCTCGAGCGCCTGTTGGCTCGGGCGCAGCACCTGGCTGGTCTCGAACATGAACGCCATGGTGTTGTCGATCTTTTGCGGTGCGAGGTCTGCCGCGATGGCTTTGCTGCAGGTCTCGGCGTCCGGGCCGTGGGCGCTCATCACGCCGTGCAGCGAGGCGCCGCCGGGCAGGAAGCCTTCGGCCTTGGCGTCGTAGGCGCCGCTGATCAGGCCCATGAACTCGTTCATCAGGTTGCGGTGGAACCACGGTGGGCGGAAGGTGTTCTCGGCCACCATCCAGCGCGGCGGGAAGATCACGAAGTCCATGTTGGCCAGGCCATGCACGCTGGTCGGCGAGGTCAGCACGGTGAAGATCGACGGGTCCGGATGGTCGAAGCTGACCGTGCCCATGGTGTTGAAACGGCGCAGGTCATACTTGTACGGCACGTTGCTGCCATGCCAGGCGACCACGTCCAGCGGTGAATGCTGCAGCTCGCAGGCCCAGTGTTCGCCGAGAAACTTCTGCACCATCTGCTGTGGGCCGTCCGCCTCTTCGTAGTGCGCCACCGGGGTGAGGAAGTCGCGCGGGTTGGCCAGGCCGTTGCTGCCGATCGGCCCAAGCTCGGGCAGGCGCAGCGGCGCACCGTGGTTTTCGGCGATGTAGCCGCGCGCCTGGCCGTCAGGCAGTTCGACGCGAAACTTCATGCCGCGCGGGATCACCGCGATCTCCAGCGGTTCGATCTCCAGCACGCCCAGCTCGGTGGCAATGCGCAGGCGGCCTTGCTCAGGCACCAGCAGCAGTTCGCCGTCGGCGTTGAAGAACACCCGTTCCATGCAGCGGTTGGCGCAGTAGCGGTAGAGGCTCACCCCGGCCGCTTTATCGGCTGGGGCGTTGGCCGCCATCGGCAGCCAGCCGTCGATGAAATCGGTCGGCTCGCTCGGCATCGGCTGCGGGTTCCAGCGCAGGCGGTTGGGCGTCACCGCACCCAGCGGCACGCTGAGCGGCTGGCGCGCGAGGCGCTCGAAACGCGGGTGAAGGGCCGACGGGCGAATCCGGTACAGCCAGGTGCGGCGCAGCTCGCTGCGGGCCATGGTGAACGCGGTACCCGACAGCAGCTCGGTGTACAGGCCGTAGGGCGCATGCTGTGGCGAGTTCTGGCCAACCGGCAGGGCGCCAGGCAGCGCCTCACTGGCGAACTCGTTGGCAAAGCCGCTGAGGTACTCGAGCGGTGAGGTGTCGCGGGTCATCTGTGCCTCCGGGCTCACTGGGAGCCGTGCTGGCAGCTGGCTGCGGGCCCGACCCCGGGCTCGATGGCTCAGGCGTGGCAGCGCGTCTGCAATTGTTATTATCGTAATCAGATTACGAATAACGTAATTTGCTCGATGCATGGCGTCAAGCTATAAAGTCGCCATCTGTCACTCTGGACTCAACTTCCCCATGGCCAAAGCCAGCAACTCTGCCGACACCGGCAAGCAGAAGGTCCGCTCGGCGGAAGTCGGCACCGACATCCTCAAGGCGCTGGCCGAACTTTCCCCGTCGACCTCGCTGTCGCGCCTGGCCGAGCACGTGGGCATGCCGGCGAGCAAGGTCCATCGCTACCTGCAGGCGCTGATCGCCAGCGGCTTCGCCGAGCAGGATTCGGCCACCAACCACTATGGCCTGGGGCGTGAGGCATTGCGCGTGGGCATGGCGGCGCTGGGCAGCATCGACGTGCTCAAGGTCGCGGCCCTACCGCTGTCGGCACTGCGTGACGCGCTCAACGAAAGCTGCTTTATCGCGGTGTGGGGCAACCAGGGCGCGACCGTGGTCAGTATCGAACCGGCGGTGCGCGCGGTCACGGTGGTGACGCAGATCGGCTCGGTGCTGCCGCTGCTCAGCTCGTCCACCGGCCTGGTGTTCGCGGCGCACCTGCCGGAACGCGAGACGGTCGAGTTGCGTGAGCGGGAACTGGCGGTGCTCGGGCAAGACTTCGACAGCTACACGCCGTTGCTGGCGGGCATCCGCGCGCGCGGGCTGCACCATGTGCACGGGCTGTTGATGCCGGGGGTGGATGCCTTGTCGGCACCGGTGTTCAACGCCATGGGGCAGGTGGTGGCGGTGATGACGGTGGTCGGCCCGACGTCGATCTTCCATGCCGACGAGCATGGGCCGGCGGCCGAGCGCCTGCTGGCGGCGACGCGGGAGATCAGCTGGCGCATGGGGTATGCACCGGTCAGCTGAAACGCTGACAAAGCATTACATGGAAACGTCGAACTGAGTGGGTATAGTCGCCGCGTTCACTCTTACCCTGAGCGTAAAAGTGAATGTCATAAGCGGCTATTTTTCCTACGGGATCAAGCGCTTATTCTGATCTCACTGGCCGGCACGAAGGGCACTCCCCCGCCACTCGCGCCGACCACGGTGTACCGACGTTGATTTTGAAGCTCCTTGATCTAACGTCCCATTGGCCGCTGCGTTTGCAGCGGCTTTTTTTTGCCTGATGGTTTTGTGGGGGCTGCTCGGGCCTCTTCGCGGGGCAAGCCCGCTCCCACAGGGATGGCGTTGCTCTGAAGATTTGCGCGGTCCTGTGGGAGCGGGCTTGCCCGCGAAGGCGTCAGTCCAGGGGATACTGCTGCAGGTTGGCCATCATCTGCTGCAGGGCCTGCAAGCTGTCCTCGGGATGCACCGCGTCGGCAAAGTCACCGATCTGCGCCCAGCGTTGCGCGACCTGCTCCGGCGTGAAGCCTTCACGCGGGTCGAAGCCAACCCCCAGGCTGCGCTCCCAGCGCACCTTGCCGACCCAGCCGCCCCCCACCTCGTACAACCCACCGCTGTCCTGGCACTGCTCACTGCCCAGGTACACCACCAGCGGGCTGACCAACTCGGGCTTGAGCCGCTCGAACACCTGCGGCGGGATCAGCCCCTCGGTCATCCGCGTGCCGCCGGTGGGCGCGATGGCATTGACCAGGATGCCGTGCTTGCGCCCCTCGATGGCCAGGGTGCGGGTCAGGCCATACAGGCCAAGCT
This sequence comes from Pseudomonas reidholzensis, assembly GCF_900536025.1. Taxonomy (GTDB): domain Bacteria; phylum Pseudomonadota; class Gammaproteobacteria; order Pseudomonadales; family Pseudomonadaceae; genus Aquipseudomonas; species Aquipseudomonas reidholzensis. The sequence goes on along the minus strand of NZ_UNOZ01000004.1, from coordinate 88,690 downwards.
TGGCCATGCCGTAGTTGGCCTGGCCGAAATTGCCGTAGATGCCCGAGGTCGATGCGGTGAAGATCACCCGCCCCCAGTTCTGCCCGCGCAGGTGCGGCCAGGCCGCATGGGTCACCTTGTAGGCACCCTCGACGTGCACCTGGTAGACCTGCTCCCAGTCAGCGTCTTCCATCTTGTGGAAGGTCTTGTCGCGCAGGATGCCGGCGTTGTTCACCAGCACATCGACTCGGCCATAGGTGTCCAGCGCCTGTTCGACGATGCGCGCACCGTCGCTCACCGAGTCATGGTTGGCCACCGCCACACCGCCAGCGGCGCGGATCTCTTCGACCACCCGATCGGCCGCCGAGGCATTGGCACCTTCACCGTGGGTCGAACCGCCAAGGTCGTTGACCACCACCTGCGCGCCATGGGCGGCGAACAGCAGGGCATGCGCCCGGCCCAGGCCACCACCGGCGCCGGTGACGATCACCACACGGTCTTGCAGACGTACTGATTCGCTCATGTTCAAGGCTCCAGGCAGGGGTCGGATCGAGGGCAGTTTCGGCCAGCCGAGGCCAGCGGACAATCAAGCGCACTGGGGCTGAATGACAGGCGATAAGACCGGCCGATGACGGGCATCGGCCGTGTGCTCATGCTAGGACCAGGCAACCTTCTGCGGGATATAGCTCAAAGGCTGCTCGCGAAAGGTCAGGTAGTGACGCAGCACCTGTACCGGTGCCTCGATATGCGGGTAGTGGCCGATGCCCTGCAACAGCACGGTGTCGGCGTCGGGCACCTGTTGCCGATACGTCTCGAGCATGTGCGCGCCGGACAACGGGTCGACCGCGCCATTGATGAAGCGCAACGGCACGCCCTCGCGCTGCATCGCGCCGACCCAGCGGTCGCGGTGGCTGCGCCGCTCCGGCACGTAGCTGATCAGCTTGTGCAGGATGCGCGTGCCGCGGTTGGCGGCGATCAGGCTCCAGCTGTCGTCCAGCGCGCTCTCGCTGGGGTGGGTGCAGGGCCCGTAGATCTGGCTGACCGTGCGCACCAGGTCATCGCGCCCGAACGAACGCCCGACCAGCCAGCCCAGCGGGCTGAGCAGCAGCTTCTGCACCAGCAGCAGCGGGCAGCGTTCAGGGAACAGCGCGCTGTTGAGGAACACGCAGCTGGCGAGCTCGGCGCGCTGCTCGTGATGCCGGGCGAGCAACTCCTGGGCGACGCTGCCGCCGTAGTCGTGGGCGAGCAGGTGCACCGGCTCGTCAATCTGCAGGTGAGCCAGCAAGGCCTGCTGCAGATCGGCCTGCTCGATCAGGCTGTAGTGGTGGTCAACCGGCTTGGCCGAATCGCCAAAGCCGAGCATGTCACAGGCCACCACGCGAAAGCGCTGGGCCAAAGGCCCCCACAGATAGTGCCAATCCCAACTGGCTGTGGGGAAACCATGCAGCAAAAGCAGGGGCTCTCCTTGCCCTGCGGTCCAGTAGCGGATGCTCTGGCCCCGGAATGAGAAACTCTGACTCCGGGTTCGCCAGACGCACAATGGAATTTCGGCCAAAGGCATCAGAGTCGTCCCGGGAGAGAATCGGTTGAGTCAAACGGCAAGGCTGCGGTCATTGCATGTCACCTCGGCACTTACATGTGCTCTCTATGTCGTGTCGAGGAACAGTCTAGTCAGCGGCCGCGGCCGCGAAACTTGCGTTGGCAGCCAGCTTGATGACCTTGCGGGTCAGGGGTATGAACGGTCGAATCAGGGCTGCCAGTACCACCGCGCGATGAGGCGGTACTGACGGCTTCAGGATCAGCCTTTGAGCGCGGCGGCGAACTCGGCCAGCCAAGGCTCGGCGTCGGTCTCTGGGGTCACGGTCTCACTGGCGTCCAGGCGCAGCATCGGCAGCACTTCGCGCACGCCGAGCTCGGCGAACAGTTCACGCATCTGCTCGCCACCGCCACAGTAGGTGTCACCGTAGCTCGAGTCACCCAGGCCGATCACCGCGCCGGGCAGGCCGCGCCATTCGGCTGGCAAGGTGTCGCGAATGGTGCTGAACAACGGCATCAGATTATCCGGCAACTCGCCCATGCCGGTGGTCGAGGTCACGGCGAGCAACGCCTGCGGCGCAAACCCCTGGATATCCTGGACGCTGGCACGGGCGGCGTGCCAGGCTTCAAACCCTGCGGCCTTGAGCAGCGATTCGGCATGACGGGCGACTTCTTCGGCGGTGCCGTACACCGAACCGGAAATAATGGCGACTTTCATCTGAAAGGGAATTCCGAAACTGAGTGAAAACGTAGGATACTAGCACCCAGCAGTGGCAAAAGGCCGCATCCGCCTACCGCACGCTCACTCGACAATGGTCCAGACATGATCAACGCACAACTGCTGCAATCCATGGTCGATGCCTCCAACGACGGCATCGTGGTGGCTGAACAGGAAGGTGAAGACACCATCCTGCTCTACGTCAACGCGGCGTTCGAACGCCTGACCGGCTACAGCCGAGATGAAATCCTCTACCAGGACTGCCGCTTCCTGCAGGGCGACGACCGCGACCAACTGGGCCGCGCGCGGATCCGCAAGGCGCTGGCCGAGGGCAAGCCGTGCCGCGAAGTGCTGCGCAACTACCGCAAGGATGGCAGCGCGTTCTGGAACGAGCTGTCGATCACCCCGGTGTACAACGAGGCGGAAAACCGCACGTATTTCATCGGCATCCAGAAGGACGTCAGCCGCCAGGTCGAGCTGCAGCGCGAGCTGGACAAGAGCCACGCGCAACTGGCCGAGATGAAATCCACGGCGCGCCGCTGAACCAAGCGCCCTAACCGCTGTCCATCTTCTCACTCTTGAAGAAATCGCCACATTCGAGTTCGATCATGCAACAAGCAGACGCCCTCCTCACTCAGGACGAGATGAGCTTCATTCAGGACATGCAGCATACGCCGCAGTTGAATCTGGCTGACCCCATGTCGAGCCTGCTGGTCAACGGCGACCGTCAGCTCCAGCAATTGCTCACGCGCCTCGCGGCCAACGAGCAGGTCACCTTGCAGGCGAATTTCAACAACCAGCAGATCAGCTTCCCGCTGCAACTGGTCGAGGACGAGTTCCACGCCCTGCACCTGCAGCTCGGCTCACCGGAAATCTACGAAGACGGCCCCATGCTGCGCCCTTGGCGGCTGTCGATGGACGAGCCGTCGCCACTGCTCGGCCACAAGGGTGAAGACAGCGGCCTGCGGGTACGCGACATTTCCTTCAAGGGCGCACTGGTGGAAGTGCGCGGCCTGCGCGCGGCGCCCAAGCGCTTCGAACTGCGCTTTGCCCCGGAGGGTATCCCGCCGATCAGCCTGCACGGCGTGCTGCGCCGGCGCATCGGCCGCGACCTGGCCGCCTACGACCTGAGCCGCAGCCCCGCCGAAGAGATCGAGCGCCTGCGCGAGTACATCCTCCAGGCCCACCGCGCGGCCCACCCGGAACTGCACGCTTAAGTGTCGAGCTGACCCGCCAGGTATTGCCGCAGACGCTTGCGCATCAGGCTGGCGTCGGCGCCCAGGCACGCCACCGGGCTGCCTGCCAGGGTCTCCTGGGCCAACTCGGCCGCCTCCCCCGCGAGCAACAACGGGCAGCCCACCGCCAACCCCAGCCGTGGCAGGCGCTTGGCCAACTCGGTGGTCGGCCGCTGGTTGGAAAACAGCACCAGCGCATCCGGCACCAACCGCTCGCAGACCAGCGCCAGCTCCTCCAGGGGCTGGGTCACCGGCAGCACCCGCACACCGACCTCGTCACTGCCGAGCAACAGCCCGGCGACCAGCAGTTCAAGCTCCTGCAGGTAGTCACCCAACGGCGCCAGCAGCACCTGCTGGCGATGCCGGCCACGCGCCAGGTGCAGGCGCATCAACACCCGTCCGCGCAAGAACTGGTCGAGAAACGCCCACTCACTGGCCTGGCCGAAGCCGCTCTGGCCGACACGCAAGGCGTGCCACACCGGCATGAAGATGTCGCTGAATGCCTGGTCCTGGGCGTTGCCGGCAAACACCTGGTCGAACAGCCGATCGAGGCCGCCGGCGTCAAAGCGCTGCACCGCCTCGCGGACCTGGGTGCGCCAGCGTGCCAGGTCGTCGGCGCTGGTCGCCGCCCAGCTGTCCTCGGCCAGGGCCTGGCCGCGAGCCAGGATGCTACCGACCTTGCTCACCGCCACGCCGCGCTCGAGCCAGCCGAGGATGCTCTGGATGGCCGTGATGTCGGCCTGCGAATACAGCCGGTGGCCGCTCTCGGTACGCGTCGGCTGGATCAGCCCATAGCGGCGCTCCCAGGCCCGCAAGGTGACCGGGTTGACGCCGGTCAGGCGCGACACTTCACGGATCGGGAACAGCTCCCGCTCCAGATCGACGGCATCGGCAAACGTCGATAGCTGATTGTTCATGCGCCCTGACTCCCCTGAATCAAGTATTCGAAAGGCATTCTACGCGCGGCGAGCGAAAAAGGGTTCCGTGCCCACTATTCGCCGACTGGCACTGACGAGTCACGATTTATCCGCGATAATCCGCGCCTGATTCTTGCATGCATGCTCTGGTCGCCCACCACCCCGGGCGATCAAGCCAAGGGGCCAGCTACCCGCCAGCCCCGTCGCCAGGAGATACACGATGTCTACCCCACCCGTCACCTTGATGGTCTCGCGCCGGGCCGCCCACGGCCGCTACCAGGACCTGCTGACCTGGCTGCATGAAGGCGAGCAGCTGGCCACCGACTTCCCCGGTTACCTCGGCTCGGGCATCCTCGCGCCGCCCAGCGATGGCGATGAATTCCAGATCATCTTCCGCTTTACCGACGAGCACACCCTGCATGCCTGGGAGCATTCGGCCTCGCGCCGCGCCTGGCTGCAACGCGGCGATGGCCTGTTCGAGCGCCCCAGGGAGCAGCGCGTGAGCGGCATCGACGACTGGTTTGGCACCCATACGGTGCAGAAACCACCGCGCTGGAAGCAGGCGGTGGCCATCTGGCTGGCGTTCTTCCCGGTGTCGCTGCTGTTCAATGTGCTGTTCGGCCATTGGCTGTCGGCACTCGACCTGGTGCCGCGGGTGGTGCTCAGCACCTTGGCCCTGACGCCGGTGATGGTCTACCTGTTCATACCCCTGTCGACCCGTTTACTGGCGCGCTGGCTGCACCCCGCCGCACGCACCGCCGAGCCATCGCCGCGCGGCCTGCGCAGCCGCTGAGGCACGCCACCCAAGAGGCAGACAGTTCGGGTATGCTGGGGCATCACTGCATGCACAGACAAGTAGACCGCCCTGAACATGAATAGCCCGATCCTCATCACCGGCGCCAGCCAACGCGTAGGGCTGGCGCTGGCGCTTGACCTGGCGCAGGCCGGCCACAGCGTGGTCACGGCCAGCCGCCACGTGCAGGCGCAGAGCCCGCACCCGAACATCGTCCAGTTTCGCGCCGACCTCTGCCAGCAGGCCGAGCGCCAGGCGCTGATCGACCACCTGCACAGCCACTACGACGGGTTGCGGGCGATCATCCACAACGCCTCGGTGTGGCTCGACGACGGCCTGGACAACCTCGAGATGATGTTCCGCCTGCACGTCGAAGCGCCCTATCACCTCAACCTGGCGTTGGGCGATCTGCTGACCCAGGTCGACAAGGCCGACATCATTCATATTTGCGACGAGACCTCGTCACGCGGCAGCAAGAGCCATATCGGCTATGCCGCGACCAAGGCCGCGCTGCAGAACATGGTGCTGTCATTCGCCGAAAAGTACGCGCCCACGGTGCGCGTCAACGGTATCCTGCCGGGGTTGCTGATCCTCAAGGAAGGCGGCGACGAGGCGTACCGCCAGCAGACCCTGAAAAAGGCCCTGCTGGAGTTCGAACCCGGCGCCGGGCCGTTGATCGAGGCGGTCCGCTACCTGCTCGACAGCCAGTACAGCACCGGCAGCCAGGTGGTCATCAACGGTGGCCGCCATCTGAAGAACCGCATGACCTGAGAGAAGCCCATGACCCCACAACAACAGCTCGAACTCGAAGCCGCCGCGTTCCGGCGCCTGGTCGACCACCTGCAGAAACGCACCGACGTGCAGAACATCGACCTGATGAACCTCTCCGGCTTCTGCCGCAACTGCCTGTCGAAGTGGTACAAGGCGGCGGCCGACGAGCAGCACATCGACCTGAGCCTGGACGATGCCCGCGAAGCGGTGTACGGCATGCCTTATGCCGAGTGGAAAGCCCAATACCAGAAAGAAGCCAGCGCCGAGCAGCAAGCGGCGTTCGAACAAGGAAAACCCCAGTGACTGATCTGAACACCCTGCGCGCCAGCCTTGCCGGCGGCGAACATGCCTTTGCCGACACCCTGGCGTTCATTGCCGAGCAGTACAGCTACCAGCCTCAGGCCTTCAACAATGGCGGCGTGGAAAACGCCGCCGGGCAGAACGAAGGCTCGTGCAAGACATTGGGCCTGGCGTTGCTCGAAGGCCTGACCGATCAGGAAGCGCTGCTGGCGTTTGGTGAGCATTACCGCAGTGTGGTGGCGACGCCGGACGGCAGCGACCATGGCAATATCCGCGCGCTGATCGCCCATGGCCTGGCGGGCGTGAAGTTCGCCGAACAGCCGCTCAAGCGCCTGGCCTGATAGCCCTGGGGGCCGCTCTGCGGCCCTTCGCGGGTAAACCCGCTCCCACAAGGTTCTCTGCGAGGCCTCAATTCTGCGGTTCCACAGAACCCTGTGGGAGCGGGTTTACCCGCGAAGGGCCGCAGAGCGGCCCCAAAACAGGCGACCACGTCTTAACTGACTGGCATTAGGGCTTGCCCGCGATGAGGCCAGCCGGGTCAGCGCAATCGCTGCCCCGGCGCCTCTTGTGCCACCCGCCCCGCCTGCAACCACTGCAAGGCAATCGGCCACAGCACCTCGCGAAACCGGTCATGGAAAAACGCGAAATGGCCAATCTCGTCCACTGAGATATCCCCCGGTGCCACCCGCCAGTGCGCCGTCTCGGCCTCGGTCAGATACCCCAACAACCGCTCGGTCGCCGCCACCGTGCCAAACGGATCGTCACTCAACGTGATCGCCAGCGTCGCCGCCCGCACCTGGGCAAACGGCAACGTCTCGAGCAACCTCCCGCTCGGCCGCTGCTCGAAACGCGGCGTGCGCGTGCTCCAGTCCGCCACCACACCCGCCGGCGTATCCTCCAGCCACCCCAGCCGCTTGCCCGGAAAATACCCCAACACCCGCGTCAGCAACGGCATCAGCACATGCCACTTGGCAAACAGCTGCCAACGCTCCTGCGCCGCATAGTCACGCCAGTAGGCAAACTGCGCGCCGACCATCACCACCCGCCGCACGCGCTGCGCAGACGGCGCCAAACCCACCGCCCAGCCGCCAAAACTGTGCCCCACGACGTCCACCGGCTGCCCCGGAAACTGCTCGGCCGCCAACTGCAGCATGGCCTCGAAATCCAACCGCCCCCAATCACTCCAGCTCGCCCTGAACCCGCGCAACGAGGCCGGCCTCGATTCACCAATCCCACGGTAATCGTAGGTCAGCACATCGCAGCCCTGGGCAAACAGGTAATCGGCAAAACGCGAGTAGTAACGACAGCGCACCGAGGTGGCGGCATTGATGATCACCAGCGGGCGCTGTGGATCGGGGTGAGCGTGGCGCCAGCAGAAACCGGCGAGGCGACAGCCGTCGGCGGCAAGGTAGCTGAAGGCACTGGCGGGTTGGGTGAGGCTGCTCATGGCGCACTCCCTGCCTGGGCGAGAACCGTGCACCGGGAGGCTCCCGGTGCACGGCCAGAGGCTTGCTTACAGCTGGACGCAGTCGAACTGCACGTCGGTGGCTACGTCGGCGTCGTAGTCGACGTCAGCGCGCTCGAAACCGAACAGGTTGAGGAACTGCTTCTTGTAACCGGCGTAGTCGGTCAGCTCGAACAGGTTCTCGGTGGTGACTTGCGGCCACATCGCCTTGCAGGCGTCCTGCACGTCATCACGCAGCTCCCAGTCGTCCAGGCGCAGACGGCCCTTCTCGTCGACTTCTGCCGGTGCGCCGTCGGTACGGAACAGGCGGTCGCGGAACATGCGGTCGAGCTGGTCCTGGGTGCCCTCGTGGACGCCCTTCTCCTGCATGATCTTGAACACCATCGACAGGTACAGCGGCATCACCGGGATGGCCGAGCTGGCCTGGGTGACCACCGACTTCAGCACGGCCACGTTGGCGCCGCCGCCGATTTCGCTGGCCAGCTTGGCGTTCAGGCGCTCAGCGGTGTCGTCGAGGTCTTGCTTGGCCTTGCCCAGCGCACCGTGCCAGTAGATCGGCCAGGTGATTTCGGTGCCGATGTAGCTGAACGCGACGGTGCGCGCCTTGTCAGCCAGGACGTCGGCCTGGGTCAGCGCGTCGATCCACAGCTGCCAGTCCTGGCCGCCCATCACGGTGATGGTGTCGGCGATTTCCTGCTCGGAAGCCGGCTCGATCGACGCTTCGGTGATGACGTCCTTGTTGGTGTCGATGGCGGTCGACTTGTACGGCTGGCCGATCGGCTTGAGCGCCGAGCGGATCAGTTCACCGGTCTGCGGCAGCTTGCGCACCGGCGAGGCCAGCGAGTAGATGACCAGGTCGACCTTGCCGCCCATCTCGTTCTTGATCAGCTCGATGACCTTGGCCCGCGCTTCGTCGGAGAAGGCGTCACCGTTGATCGACTTGCTGTACAGGCCTTCGGCCTTGGCAAACTTGTCGAAGGCCGCGGCGTTGTACCAGCCGGCGGTGCCAGGCTTGGTTTCGGTACCCGGTTTTTCGAAGAAGACGCCCAAGGTGTCGGCCTTGAAGCCGAACGCCGCGGTGATGCGCGCAGCCAGGCCGTAGCCGCTGGATGCACCGATCACCAGGACCTTCTTCGGCCCATCCTCGCGCACGCCCAACTTGCGGGTGGCTTCGATCTGGTCACGGACGTTGAGCTCGCAGCCCTTCGGATGGGTCGTGGTGCAGATGAAACCGCGGACCTTAGGATGAATGATGGCCAATGTCAGTACCTCATCAGGTGTTTATGCATGGGGCGACCGTCAGCACGACGGTCGTCCGGTTATCTGGAGGGTGAGACTACACCCGCAAGCGATCCGACACATCTTAAGCAGTGATCGCCGGGTTGCAAGTCAGCGTCGCAACCTCCTCACCCCATGCAGCAGCAGCCGCAACGCTCAGGATCGGCTCAGAGCGACCATTTCAGGGTCAGCATCATGTTGCGCGGGTCGCCGAAGATATTCGCCCCGGCCGGGTTGCTGATGCTCTGGTAGTAACGCTTGTCGAACACGTTGTTGAGGTTGGCCTGCAGCTTGAGGTGCTGGTTGACGCGATAGCCCGTCATCAGGTCGACGATGCTGTAGCCGCCCTGCTGCACGCCAAAACTGGTGTAGGCGCTGCTCTGCGTGCGCAGGGCACCGCCGATGCTCCAGCGCTCCAGTACGCCTGGCAGTTGGTAGCTGGTGGCGAGTTTGAACAGGTTGTACGGCGTGTCGCTGGCGTACCGGTCACCCTTGTCGATGCCGTCACTGTTGCTTTCAAGGTATTCGGCGGTGGCGTAGGTGTAGCCCGCCGAAGCCTGCCAGCCGGGCAACAACTCGCCCGCCAGTTCCAGTTCGATACCACGCGTACGCACCTCGCCTGCGGCTTCATAGCAGCCGTCGGTGCTGGCACAGGGGATGTAGCGGGCGAGGTTTTCCTGCTCGAGCTGGAACACCGCTACGCTGGCGTTGAGCGCACCGTCGAAGTAGGCCGCCTTGAGCCCGGCTTCGAGGTTGGTGCCGGTGACCGGGTCCAGGTAGCTGCCGCTGACGTCGCGATACTGCTGGGGCTTGAAGATCCGCGTCCAGCTGGCATACACCGAGTAGGTGTCATCGATATCGAAGATCAGGCCGGCATACGGGGTCGGCTCACGGGTGGCCTTCGAGCTGCCGCCAAAGGAGAAATCACCCACGGCCGTGGTCTGCTCGTACGCGTACCAGTCCAGGCGGCTGCCGAGGATCAGCTTGAGGTCGTCGCGCAGGCTGAAACGCCCGGCCAGGTAGGCGCTGGATTGCTCAACCGTGCCCTTGCGCGACCAGTTGTAGACGATGCCCGGCTGGGCCACCGAGTGGTAGTCGAAGTTCAGTGGGTCGACGATCACCCGAAACTGGTCAAGGTCCGGTCCGCCGCCAGGCCCATCGTCGGTGTCATCGTGCCGATAGCTGCCGCCGATGACCAGCTCATGGGTCCGGCCGAACAGTTCGAAGGGGCCGGTGGCGTAACCGTCCACGGTCTTCTGGGTGTGCTCGTAGGAATAGCGGCCGATGTTGAGGGTCAGGTTGTCGGTAGCGTCTTCGCGGTAGAAGCTGCCGCCGAGCATTTCAAGGTTGGACTTGAGCCAGGCGGTGTTCAGGCGCAGCTTCCAGTCGTTGTCGAACCGGTGCTCGATCTCGGCGAAGAGGTTGTGGTTTTCTTTGTCCCAGTACGTCCAGGACGGCGTGTAGCGGGTCGAGCGCGACACCGGCAGGAAGTTGCCGCTGACAAACGTCGGCATGCCGTTCCAGTCGGCACCGGGGTTGTCTTCGCGGTTGTAGTAGCCACCGAGGGTCAGGCGCGTGGCCTCGGACAGGTCGAACTCGGTGATCCCGTACAGCAGCTGGCGCTTGTTGCTGTAGGCATCGGTGAAGCTGTTGCGGTCCTGGTAGGCCGCGACCACACGCCCGCGAATGCTGCCCGAGGCATTGAGCCGATTGCTCGCGTCGATCTCGCTGCGGTAGTTGTCCCAACTGCCGGCACCGAGGCTGACCGACAGTTGCGGGTCGAGCGTCGGGCGCTTGCGGATCAGGTTCAAGGTGCCGGCCGGGTTGCCCGCACCGACCATCATCCCGGAAGCGCCACGCACCACTTCGACGCGGTCGAACATGGCCAAGGTGGCGCTGCCAAGGGTGTCGCTGTCATAGCCGATCGGCAGGCCGTCGATCATGATCGCGTCGATCGCCGAGCCTCTGGAATAGAATTCCGGGCGCTCGCCTCCGGTCTTGCGCAGGCTCAGACCGGTGGTATTGAGGGCGATGTCCTCGAGGGTCTGCATGTTCTGGTCGTCCATGCGCTGCCGGGTGATCACGCTGACCGACTGCGGCGTCTCCCGCGCACTGGCCTGGAACTTGGTGGCGCTGCTCATCGGCCCCGAGGTGTAGGAGCCACTGCCTTCGGTGACGGCACCCAGGCGATTGCTGGACACGGTGGTCGCGCCCAGTTCGAGGGCCGAGGTGTTTTCGCCCGTGACTAGGCTGTAACGCCCTGGGCCTTCCTGGCGCAACTGCAGGCCGCTGCCTGCGAGCAAGCGGCTGATACCGTCGTAGAACTCGAAGCGCCCCTGCAACCCCGGCGAGCGCAGGCCGGCGGTCTGTGCCGAGCCAAACGACAGGGTCACCCCGCTGGCGGCGGCGAACTGGCTCAGCGCGGTGCCCAGCGGGCCGGGCTGGATGTGATAGGCCATGGCTTCGGCGGCCTGGGCGCTGCCGAGCGGCAGGCAGAGGCTGCTGGCGACGCCGAGGCCTACGCTGAACAGCGCTTGCTGGAGACGTTGCCGCACGCGTGCGGGTGCAGGGTGAGTCATTGACGGGGCTCCTGTGCGGTGGCGGTGATGGCGGCTGAAATGACCGCTCTACAGGGGGAGCCGAACGGCAATGGCAATCGGCAAGGCCGAACCGGGATTTTTTTGAGCACAGGTTTCGTTGTGTCAGTTGCCGGCCTCTTCGCGGGGCAAGCCCGCTCCCACAGGTACCGTGCAAGACTTCAGACCAGCCCGGTACCTGTGGGAGCGGGCTTGCCCCGCGAAGAGGCCAGTACTAGCAACCCCTACCCGACCGCTTCCACCCGCGCCCAGTACCGTGAAAAGTGCCGCACCTTGACCGGCAACGACGCGGGAAGATTGGCCAGCACGCCCTCCAGGTCATCCAGGCGAAAAGACCCGGAAATACGCATCTGCGCGACCGCCTCGGCGCACCCCAGGTACCCCGGTCGATAGCGCGCCAGTTCCTGGATGAAATCGCCCAGCCGCCAGTCGATGGCGATCAGCATCCCCGTGGTCCAGCTACTGCCGTCCACCGCCTCGCGGCGCACCGGGCCGACTTGCCCGGCGGCAAACGTCAGCGCCTGCCCGGCCTCGACCCGCTGCACGGCGCATACCTGCACGGCGTGCTCCTGAACACTGACCACCGTGAAGTCGCGGTGCAGCCGCACGCTGAAACGGGTACCCAGCGCCAGCACCCGACCATCCACGGTCTGCACCGAAAACGGCCGGGGGTCCTTGCCGGTGGTGACGGCGATTTCACCCTGATGCAACACGATCAGCCGTTCACCGGCAGTGAACCGCACATCCACACGGCTATCGGTGTTCAGCACCAGCTGGCTGCCCTCCTCCAGGCGCAGTGGCCGGCGCTCGCCGGTGCGGGTGGCGTAATCGACGCTCAACGATGACTGCCGATAACCGGCGACACCCGCAGCGCCGACACCCAGCACCAGCAGCAATTTGAGCGCCTCGCGGCGCTTCACGCCCATCTGCGTCAGCACCGGCAGCGCCACCGCCTGCGGCACACCGCGCAAACGTGACTGGACCTGCTCGATCCGCGCCCAGGCCTGCGCATGTTGCACGCTGGCCGCGCACCAGCGCTGCCAGGCCAGGCGCTGTTCGGGGGCGACCTGTTCGTCGTTGAGGGTCAGGTACCACTGCACCGCCGCCTGCAGCTGGGCGCGGCTCGGCTTGGGGGTCACTCGTCCACCAGCAGGATGCAGTTGAGCATGGCCTTGGCCAGGTGGTTTTTCACCGTGGTCACCGACAAGCCCAGTTGTCGGCCGACCTCGACATAGCTGAGCCCCTCGAGCTGCACCAGCAGGAAGATCTGCCGGGTACGCGCGCCAAGGCCATCGAGCATAGAGTCGATGGCCAGCAGCGATTCGATGATCAGGTGCTGCGCCTCGGCGGAGATCTGCACCGGCTCGGGGCGTGCGGCAAGGGTTTCGAGATAGGCCTGCTCGAGCAGGCGGCGACGCGATTTGTCGATCAACAGGCCACGGGCGATGGTCACCAGGTAGTGGCGCGGCTCACGCAGCACCGGCAACTGTCGCAGGCCGAGCATGCGCACGAAGGTGTCCTGGGCGAGGTCCGCGGCATCGGCGTGGTTGCCGGTGCGCACTCGCAGCCAGCCCCTCAGCCAGCCGTGATGCTCGCCATACAGCTGCTCGATATCGACGGCGGGCGCGCCGGTGCTTCCTGCATCCATGATGGTGATCGCAAATGATAATTCGTCGCATTATTGTCGACACAATCAGGGTTCGGAAGCAAGTCGCCCTTTTCGCAGGTAAATACGCCCTGTAGGAGCGGGTTTACCCGCGAAGAGGGCCGACCTGACAACCGCTACCCAAGCTCACCCCGCAACCACTCGAGAAACCCCCGCGCCAGCGGATCATCCTGGCTGTCCCGGTGCACCAGGCACGCCCACGCCGGCCCCCGCACCCGTTGCGGCGACAGCGCCTGCAAGCGCCCCTCGGCCACCGCCCGCTGCGCCAGCAACTGACTCACCAGGGCAATCCCCAGCCCTTCGCAGGCCGCATCGAGCAACAACCCCGGGTCGGAAAAATTCAGCCCCTTGCCCTGCTGCCCGACATCCTCGCCGCCCTCCACCTGCCAATGGCTCCAGTCCATCTCGCGCTCGCCATGCAGGGTGCAACGACCCGCGGCCGGCAACGACGGCTGGCAGGCCGGATACAGCTGGTCCTGATGCAGCACGCTGAAGCTGCATTCCGCCTGCGCGCTGAGGTCGTCACGGATGGCCAGGTCGATGGTCTGGCTGGCCATGTCGGGCACCTCAAAACTGGTGAACAGCCACAGGTCCACCTCCGGGCAGCGCTGGCGAAAATCCCCCAGCCGCGGCAGCAGCCAATGCCGGGCGAACGCCGGCGTGGTGTTGACCACCAGCTGATTGGGCTTGCGGTACTGGTCGAGCCGGCGAATACCCACCGCCAGTTGCTGCAGCATCGACTGAGTGGTGCTGAGCAGGTCATGCCCGGCATCGGTCAGGCTGACGCTGCGCCCGTTGCGGTGGAACAACGGCTGCTCCAGGTAACTTTCCAGGCTGCGGATCTGCTGGCTGATCGCCGATTGGGTGAGGTTCAGCGCCTCGGCGGCCTTGTGAAAACTGCCCAGGCGGGCAGCCGCTTCAAAGCCGCGCAAGGCATTCAGTGGGGGCCAGTGTTTGAGCATGGTGATAAGCCTGACTGATCAGATATACGCTAAATCTATCGTTTGTCGCTGCCCCTTCCTAGCCCTAGCATTGACACCAACACCCGCGACGGCGGGCTTCGTTGATAAATAATTCTTACTTGAACGGAGTTGTCTATGCACCTGTCCACCGACAGCGGCTGGCGTATGCCCGCCGAATGGGCCCGCCACGCCGCCACCTGGATGATCTGGCCACACAACCAAGCCCTGTGGGAGTCCGGCTGGGGCGTGACCCTGGCGGATGTGCAGCGTGACTATGCCAAGGTCGCCACTGCCATCGCCCGCTTCGAGCCGGTGAAAATGGTCGTCCACCCGTCGGCCGTCGCCAGCGCCAGGGGCCTGTGCGGTCATGGCATCGAGCTGGTGGAACTGGCCGTGGACGACAGCTGGTGCCGCGACAGCGGGCCGAGCTTTATCTGCCACCCGCAGCAGGGCTTGGCGGGCCTGAGCTGGCGCTTCAACGCCTGGGGCGACAAGTCCGAGCATGGGCACGACCGCAGCCTTGGCCGGCGCATCCTTGACCACCTTGGGCTTGAGGGTTTCAGCACCCCACTGTGCAACGAAGGCGGTGCGATTCATGTGGACGGCGAAGGCACCCTGATCACCACCGAATCGGTGCTGCTCAACCCCAACCGCAACCCCGGCATCAGCAAGGCCGACTTCGAGGACTGCTTCGCCCGCGTGCTGGGCATCCGCAAGACGATCTGGCTGCCGGGTGACCCGGACTACGTCACCGGCGACATGACCGATGGCCACGTCGATGGCGTCTGCGCCTTCGCCCGCCCCGGCGTGCTGCTGGTCGACGCGACCCATGAGCACGGCTCGGTGTACGCGCAAGTAGCGCGGGACAATCGCCGCGCCCTCGAGCTCGCCACAGACGCCCAAGGCCGCGCGTTCGAGCTGCTCGACCTGTATGAGGCGAGCGCGGCCGTCGACCCCGAAGCCGAGGTGTTCTGCGCCTCCTACACCAACTTCTACCTGTGCAACGGCGCGGTCATCATGCCGGCCTATGGCATCGACGCCGACCAGGCCGCCGCCCGCCAACTGGCGCTGGCCTTCCCCGGCCGCGAAATCGTCCCGGTGCGCATCGACCACATCGCCCACGGCGGCGGCGGCATCCACTGCATCACCCAGCAGCAGCCGGCCTGGCCACTGCAGGAGGCGCGGCCATGAGCCTGCTGCGCATTGCCACCACGCAAATGAGCTGCGACTGGAACCTGCCGGCCAACCTCGACCGCGCCGAGCAACTGGTGCGCCAGGCGGCGGCCCAGGGCGCGCAGGTGATCCTGCTGCAGGAGCTGTTCGCCACGCCGTACTTCTGCATCGAGCAGTGCCACAGCCACCAGGCGCTGGCCCAGACGTATGAACACAGCCCGTTGCTCAAACGCTTTGCGGCGCTGGCCGGCGAGCTTGGCGTGGTGCTGCCGTTGAGCTGGTACGAGCGCGCCGGCAACGCCTTCTTCAACTCGCTGAGCGTGGCCGATGCCGACGGGCGCTTGCTCGGGGTCTACCGCAAGGCCCACATCCCCAACGCCATCGGCTACCAGGAGAAGGAGTACTTCAGCCCCGGCGACACCGGCTTCAAGGTCTGGGACACCGCGTTCGGCCGCCTGGGTATCGGTATCTGCTGGGACCAGTGGTTCCCCGAGACCGCCCGCTGCCTGGCCCTGATGGGCGCCGAAGTGCTGTTGTTCCCCACCGCCATCGGCTCCGAGCCCGGCGCCGCCGAGGTCGACTCGCGCGACCATTGGCAGATCGCCATGCGCGGCCACGCTGCCGCCAACCTGCTGCCGGTGGTCGCGGCCAATCGGGTCGGCCGCGAAGTCGCACCCAGCGACCAGAACCTTGCCATGCGCTTCTACGGCTCGTCGTTCATCTGCGACCACAAGGGCGCGCTGCTGGCCGAAGCCGACCGCGACAGCAGCGGCGTCTGGCTGCACGACCTGGACCTTGCGCGCATGCGCGAAGACCGCCTGAGCTGGGGCATCTACCGCGACCGCCGCCCCGACCTGTACGCGCCGCTGATGACACTCGACGGCCAACCCAGCACGAGGACCTGAACATGCCCCTGCGCCCTTGCCACCTGCTCGCGGCTGTTGCCCTGGCGTCCTGCGCCAGCCACGCCGTGGCCGAACAACCGACCCTGCGCCTGTACAACTGGGCCGACTATTTTGCCGAGGACACCCTCAAGCGGTTTACCGCCGAAACCGGCATCCAGGTGATCTACGACGTCATGGACGGCAGCGAAGTGCTCGAAGCCAAGCTGATGTCCGGGCGCAGCGGGTATGACCTGGTGTTCCCGGGGGACACCGTGGCCGAACGGCTGATGCGCGCCGGCAGCCTGCAACCGCTCGACCGCAGCCAACTGCCGGCACTGGATGACCTCGAGCCGGGCCTGCGCAAGCTGCACGACCAATACCCCAAGGCGCGCCAGGCGACCGTGCCCTACACCTGGGGCACCATTGGCCTGACGGTGAATGCCGACAAGGTCCGCCAGCGCATGCCCGATGCGCCGCTGAACAGCCTCGACCTGTTGCTCAAGCCGGAACTGGCGGCGAAGTTCGCCGACTGCGGCATCTCGATCATCGACTCGCCCGACGAAGCGCTCGCCGTGGTGCTCAACTACCTAGGCCGCGAACCACGCAGCGCCAAGCGCGAAGACCTGCAGGCGGCCAGCGAGCTGCTCAGCGCCATCCGCCCGTACGTGCGCAAGTTCCAGTCGCAGCCGGTGACCGAACTGGTCAACGAAAACCTCTGCCTGTCGCTCGGTTACAGCGGCGACGTGATCCAGGCCCAGCGCACCGCCGCCGCCGCGGGCAAGGCCATCGACTTCCAGTACCGCGTACCGCGCGAGGGCACCACGGTGTGGATGGACACCATGGCCATCCCCGCCGACGCACGCCACCCGGAGTACGCCTATCGTTTCATCAACTTCGTCACGCGCCCGGAAAACATGGCCGCGATCAGCAACTTCACCGGCTACCCCACCGCCAGCGCCAAGGCGCGCCTGGCCGTGGATGCGCAGATGCGCGACAACCCCGACATCTACCTCGACGACGCGACCTATGCCCGGCTGATCCCGGGCAAGGACATCCCCCAGGCAGACATGCGTGCGCGCATGCGCGTGTGGACCCGCTTCAAGACTGCACAGGACTGACCCCATGCCGACCCGCCGAACCTTTCTGCAACTGTCCCTGGCCGCCGGCCTTGGCGCCGGGCTCGGGCTGCCGCTGGGCGCTGCGCGTGCCGCCGAAGCCGGCCGCTGGTTCATGCCCGACGAGGGCGAAGCGCAGCAGCGTGCCTACCTCGCCTTTGGCGCCCAGGAGGCCATCTGGGAAGACTTTACCGCCGATGTGCAGGCCGCCCTGGGGCGCATTGCCCGCGCCATTGCCGGCTATCAGCCGGTGACGGTGTTCTGCCGCGCCAGCGAGCGGGCGTTGGCGGAGCAGCACTGTGGCAGCCACAACGTCACCTTTGTCAGCTGCCCGCTGGACGACATCTGGATGCGCGACATCGGCGCCAACTTCGTCGTCGACGATGACGGCGCGCTCGGCGCAGTGGGCTTCAACTTCAATGGCTGGGGTGGCAAGCAACGCCACGCCAACGATGCCCGCCTGGCGGCGCGGGTCGCCACCCTGGCCGGCGCGCAGTACCAGCGCAGCGAGCTGGTCGGTGAAGGTGGCGGGATCGAGGTGGACGGGCATGGCACCGGGATCATGACCGAGAGCTGCTGGGTCAACGAAAACCGCAACCCTGGCTGGAGCAAGGCCGAGGTCGAGGAAGAACTCAAGGCGCGGCTGGGGCTGCGCAAGATCATCTGGCTGCCGGGGATCAAGGGCAAGGACATCACCGATGCGCATGTGGACTTCTATGCCCGCTTTGTCCGGCCTGGGGTGGTGGTGGCGAATCTGGACAGCGATCCGCAGTCCTATGATCACGCGGTGACCAAGCGGCATCTGGAGATTCTGCAGAAGGCCACCGACGCAGATGGGCGCCGGCTGGAGATTCATTTGCTGTCGCCACCGCTGGCGCCGCGGCGGAGCAAGTTCAGCCGGGGGAATGCGGATTTTGCGGCGGGGTATATCAATTATTTCGTGATCAATGGGGCGGTGATTGCGCCGCAATTCGGTGATCAAGAGGCGGATGAAAAAGCCCGCGGATTGTTGGTGAAGCTGTATCCGAGGCGGGCGGTGGTGCAGCTGGATATCGATGCGATTGCGGCGGGCGGTGGCGGCATCCACTGCGTTACTCACCAGTGCCCGGCGGTGTAATCAGGGCCTCTGGGGCTGCTTCGCAGCCCTTTCGCGACACAAGGCCGCTCCCACAGGGAAAGCGCTGCTCTCAAGCCTTGCGCAACCCCTGTGGGAGCGGCCTTGTGTCGCGAAAGGGCCGCGAAGCGGCCCCAGGTTCACGAATCTTCAGGCCCACGCCTACGCCCGGTAATCATCGACCACGGCAAGTTCTCACGCATCCGCACACTCTCGACGATCGCCGCCAGCACATGCACGCAGACCAACCCCAGCAGCGTATTGGCGAGCACGGCATGTATATCCACCGGCCAGTCCGCGCCCCAGAGCGCGTCCACCTCCTGCGACAACCACCCGGTCAGCCCCAGCCCGGCAATGCACCCCAGCATCAGCAGCATCACCAACGCGCCAATCGGCGAATGCCCGAGCCGATGAAAAGGCTGCCCACGCAGCACCGCCCGCGTATGCGCAGCCAGCCGCGCCGGGGTCGGCCAGAAGTCGACCCAACGCGCACTCCGCGGCCCGACGAAGCCCCACCCGACCCGCACCAGCACACAGCCCACGGCGTAATACCCGAGCCACTGGTGCCAGTCGTCACCTTCCTCGTTGAAGAAGTAATTGGCGAAGAACACCGTCGCCACTGACCAATGGCAGAACCTGAGCAGCGGGTCCCACAGCCGCACCGTGGCGGCAGGCATCAGTCTTCGATCTCGGTCTTCACCGCCTTGCCGCTGACCGGATCATGGTAGATCTCGACCTTGCGGCCCTGCGGGTCGAAGCCATAGATCTCGTAGCAATTGCCCTTGGTGACCTTGAACTTGTTGATCTTGTAGCCCTGATCCTTGAGCTGGGTCTGGAATTTCTCCGGGTCCTGCCAGGTGCTGCGTTCGGCGGTGGTGCAGGTGGGCGAGGCAAGAACGGTGCCGCTGACGAGCAGCAGGCTGAGCATGATCAGGGTACGCATGCCAATGAGCTCCAGTGTGGGTGAACCAGCGTGATGCGCGGCCAAGCCCAAAAAGCTTAGCTGTGTGGTAGCAAGTCACTCGCCGCCCATTCATTTGCTTTTCACATCAATCACTCAGAAAAACAAACTTAACAAATCAGCCAATCCCCCCGATGCTGGTGCACCGCGTCGTCCCGGCGCCTCACCCTGCATGGAGAACACCACAATGAATGAAGTCGTCATCGTCGCGGCTACCCGCACGGCCATTGGCAGTTTCCAGGGTGCCCTGGCCAGCGTGCCGGCGGTCGACCTCGGCGCGGCGGTGATCAAGCGCCTGCTCGAGCAGACCGGGCTCGACCCGGCGCAGGTCGATGAGGTGATTCTCGGCCAGGTGCTCACCGCCGGTGCCGGGCAGAATCCTGCGCGCCAGGCCGCGGTCAAGGCCGGCCTGCCCTTCGCGGTGCCGGCGCTGACCCTGAACAAGGTCTGCGGCTCGGGCCTGAAGGCGCTGCACCTGGCGACCCAGGCGATTCGCTGTGGCGATGCCGAGGTGGTGATCGCCGGTGGCCAGGAGAACATGAGCCTGGCGCCCTACGTCATGCCGTCCGCACGCACCGGCCAGCGCATGGGCCATGGGCAGTTGATCGACAGCATGATCAGCGATGGCCTGTGGGATGCGTTCAACGACTACCACATGGGCATCACCGCCGAGAACCTGGTGGATACATTCGACATCAGCCGTGAGCAGCAGGATGCGTTTGCTGCTGCGTCGCAGCGCAAGGCGGTGGCGGCGATCGAGGTTGGGCGCTTCAAGGAGGAGATCACGCCGATCGTGTTGCCGCAGAAAAAGGGCGAGCCAACGATCGTCGACCGTGACGAGCAGCCGCGCCCCGAGACCACGGCCGAGTCGCTGGCCAAGCTGCGGCCGGCGTTCAAGAAGGACGGCAGCGTCACGGCGGGCAACGCCTCCAGCCTCAACGACGGGGCCGCCGCCGTGCTGCTGATGAGCGCGACCAAGGCCAAGGCGCTGGGCTTGCCGGTATTGGCGAGGATTGCCGCCTATGCCAGTGCCGGCGTCGACCCGGCGATCATGGGCATTGGCCCGGTGTCGGCGACCCAGCGCTGCCTGGAAAAGGCCGGCTGGCAGCTCGCGGACCTCGACCTGATCGAAGCCAACGAAGCGTTTGCCGCCCAGGCGCTGGCGGTGGGTAAATCGCTGGAGTGGGATGCCGAGCGGGTCAACGTCAATGGCGGCGCCATCGCCTTGGGCCACCCGATTGGTGCTTCCGGTTGCCGCGTGCTGGTGACGCTGCTGCACGAGATGATCAAGCGCGATGCGCACAAAGGTCTGGCGACGCTGTGCATTGGCGGTGGTCAGGGCGTGGCCTTGGCGATCGAACGCTGACCACCCCCCAACCGCCGCACAGGCCCGTGCCGACCCTCCAATCCTCGGCTCGGCACGGCCCCTGTAGGAGCTGGCTTGTCCTGCGATGGGCTGCGCAGCAGCCCCAAGGTCTCAGCTCAGAATCGCTCATCCAGAATCGCCGGCAAGGTCAGCTCCCTGACATAACTCGCCGCCGAAAGACTCAAGATCGTACGCACCATCAACACCACATCATGCACGGGTATCAGCCCCCCTGCCCCCCGCTGCGCCGCCTCGTCCAGCGGCACCGCCAAACCATCCTCGGTATTCAGATAGCCCAGGTTCAGGCACGTCACCCCCAACTGCTGGTCCCGATACCCCTCGCGCAGCGCCTCGGCAATCCCGCGCAAGGCAAACTTCGACGCTGCAAATGTCACCTCCGGCCGCCCACTCTGCGGCAGCCCAGACGTCGAGCCCGTCAGGATGATCCGCGGTCTGTCGCTCTTGAGCAGCACCGGCAACAAGCGCTTGATCAGCAAGATCGTTGAGGTGATGTTGCAACTGACCATGTGCTCCAGTTGCGGATCACTGTCGGCCAGAAAACGGTACCCCTCCTCGAACGCCTGCGTCTCCCACACCCCTAGGTTGTAGATCAACGCATCGACGCCGCCCTGCTGCACTGCCTCGACGATGGCCTCCACAGCCCGACCCGGCTGCCCCAGGTCTGCGGTAACCCACTGCACCTCGATGCCAGCCCTTGCCGGCAGCGGTTCAGGCTGCGCGCGCGACACGCCGATCAGCGTATCGCCCGGGTCGCCAAGGCCCTCGATCAATGCCTTGCCCAGCCCTTTGCTGGCACCTACCACCAGTACTTTCATGCAACGCTCCCTGTCGACAAGATTGCCAGCGGCCATCCAAACAGAAGCCCAAACAGCCGGCAAAGCCTCAGGTGTATCAAGACATGACCCTGACTCGCCGCAACGCAAAACGGGACGCAGTGCGTCCCGTTGCCGTACTTACCGCATCGCTCAGGCCAGGGCTGCGCCACGCAGTTCCCGCGCCGCCGCGACCCTGTTGACCCGCGCCATGTCCGCACGCGAGGGCTCGAAGGTGATCACTTCGGCGACCGGCTGATTGATGGCCTGGGTCAGCTCCGCGACCTCCTGGCATTTCTGCACCGCGAGCGCCAGCCGGTCTTCACCGCCCAGGTCGACCGGGCTGTGCAGCAGCGAGCAGGACGGCGCCACCCACAGGCGATCACCGAGGCGCTGGGCCGCGTGGCGCAGCACATCCAGGGTCTGTTCCTGGTCGCAGCGCGCGATATCGCGGCCATTGACCACACCCAGCGACAGCACCTTATAGGCAGGCAGACGATCGAGGACAGTCAGGTACCGTTCTGGCGCGCGGGCCAAGTCGACGTGCAGGCCATCGACGGGGAGATTGGCGGCCAGGCCAAGGTTACCTTCCAGGCCACCGGAATAGGTCGCGACGAGCTTTTTCAGCGGCGCGCGCTGAAGGATGTTGTAGACGCGCTCGTAGGCATTCTTCCACGCCTGCGGCAGGTCCAGGACCAGGATCGGCTCATCGATCTGCACCCACTCCACGCCCTGGGCAGCCAGGCGGTTGAAGATCTCGTCGTACAGCGGCAGCAGGCGGTCGACCAGTTCCAGCTTGTCGAACTCAGCGCCTTGGGTCTTGCCCAGCCACAGGTAGGTCAGCGGGCCGATCACTACCGGCTTGACGGCATGGCCCAGGGCCTTGGCTTCGTCCACCTCTTCGAACAGTTGCTCCCAGCTCAGGGCGAACTGTTGATCGGCGGTGAACGCGGGGACCCGGTACTGATCGTTGGTGTCGAACCAGGTGGCCAGTTCCTGCGCGTGGGCAACGTCGTGCCCCTGCAAACGCGCCGGAAGCACGCCGAAGGCCAGCGAGTGGCTCAAAACCTGGTCGTACCAGGCGAAGTCGCCGACGGGCAGCAGCTCGATACCGGCGTCTTTCTGGGCTTGCCAGTGGCTGGCGCGAAACTGGCGGCCAACGGCGCGCAGGCCGGCCTCGTCCAGCTCGCCTTTGCGGAAGGCGTCCTGGGCATTCTTCAGCTCACGGTCGCGGCCGATGTGTGGGAAACCCAGGTTGTGCGCCAGTGCCATGTTTCTTGTCCCGTAGAGTGGAAATTCAATGAGGGGATTTTCCGGGGATCGAGGTTGTGAGACAAACTCATATAATTTGTAGTCATCGCGAGATTTTTTCATGACCACAGCGTGCTCGGCCTGCTGCGCGATGTCTCAACCGAATCACTAGCCTGCGCATCCAGACAAGCGCCGCCCCCCAACATCCCGCACACTGCCACCCTACCCCGACCCGGTGACCCGCCCCCATGAGCCTGCTGAAAGAGGCGCTGCACGAACACCGCTTCGTCTGCGTCATGGAGTTCGTCCCCAAGCCCAGCGCTGATCGCTTCGCCGCGATCGAAGCGATCATGGCCCGCACCCAGCTGTGCGGCTGGCCCCTGACCGTGGCCATCGGCGACCGCGTCGGCAGCCCGCTGGACATGTCGCCCCTGGACGCCTTCACGTCCTTCGACACCCCCGTGCCCGCCCTGCTGCACTTCTCCGGCAAAGCCCGTGAACGCCAGGACCTGCTCACCCAGCTGCAGCACATGGACGCCGCCGGCCTCGACCAGCTACTGATCCTCACCGGCGACCGCCTGCCCGGCCACGAGCCCGGCCAGCGCCCGGTGCGCTACCTCGAGTCCGTCGCCGCCTTGCAGATCGCCCGCCAGGCGCGCCCCAACTGGCTGCTCGGCGCCGCCCTCAACCCCTTCAAGTACGTTGAGGAGGAAGGCGGCGCGCAGTACTTCAAGGCCGAGAAAAAGCTCACGGCGGGCGCGGACTTCATGACCCTGCAACTCGGCTACGACGACCGCAAGCACCACGAAGCCCTGCAGTGGATGCGCCGCCAACGCTCGCCCAAGCCCCTGATCGCCTGCCTGATGGCCCTGACCCACGGCCGCGCGAAGATGCTCGAGCACGTCGCCGGCGCTGTCGTCACGCCCTCCATGCGCGAGATCCTCGCGGCCGAGCTCGAGGTGTCCAAGGCATTCGCCCAGGCGCGCAGCGTGGAGCGCCTGGCACTGCAGATCATCGGGTTGAAGTTGATGGGGTATGCCGGCGTGCACCTGTCGGGGATTCACGACCTTGCCCAGCTGCACGCGCTGGAGCAGGCGCTGGAGACCTGGCAGCCGCAGATCGACACGCTGGAGCAGTGGGCGCCGGCGTGGGCAGCCAGTTGGCAGATGCCAGGGTTGCCTGCCGTGGCCTTCAACCCACCGGGTGCGAACTGGCGGCTCGGCGAATCCCACGTCAGCGCCAGCCCTCGCGAGAAAGCGCGGTATCACCTGCTGTCCGGTTTCCACGCGTTGCTGTTTGACCGGCGCAACTGGGTCAGCCGCGCATTCGGCTGGGCCGTGACCCGCCCGCTCTGGTTATCGCCCGGCGCCGCACGCGTGCTGCATGGGCTGGAACGCAGCATCAAAAGGCCGCTGGTGGGCTGTGACACCTGCGGCAGTTGCCGACTGCAAGATACGCTTTATATCTGCCCTGAGACGTGCCCCAAAGGCCTCGCCAATGGGCCTTGCGGCGGGACATCGCTGAACCGCTGCGAGTTTGGCGATCGAGAGTGCGTGCACAGCGTGAAATATCGGACGGCCAAGTCGGTGGGGCAGACGGCCGTGCTTACTGAGCGGCTGATCCCTTGTGTTGAGGTGGAGAGCCGCCATCGGAGTTCTTGGCCGGGGTGGTTTGAGGTGGGGCAAGCAGTGGGAGCGAATATGAGTGAGCGCGGCGTTGGGCTGCGTAAAGAGACTGAGGCGGTGCCAGCAGTGCCGGGCAAGGCGCCCAGAAAGCGGAATGATGCACTCGCTGAACTGGATAGCTAGTCGTAGCTTGGAAAATGGACTCAGCGCTCTAGCTCATCCAGCCGCTGATGAGCGAGCGTCCAGGGCAAACGCCGGGCATTCGATTTCATCAGCTCGTAGGCTGCGTGGGCTTGAGCAAGCGAAATGATGTTGCTGCCCACGAGCGCCTCAACCACCCACAGCGTACCTTTGACCTCCACCCCTTCTCTGACTGCAGCCTTGCGCAACGCCTCATCGCCAGAAAGCAGCGGACAATTCTCCTGCTTGGCCAACGCGAGAGCGAAGCAGTCATTGCGGCTCGGCCCGCGCACTCTAGCAATGAGATTCATCGCATAAAGCATGGTGTCTGGGCTCAGTTCGCCCAACTCAAGCCCACGCTCCAACAGGTGCGCATGCTGTGATTCAAGTTCGTCATAGAAAAGAATATCGGGAATGGTGAACCGGTACGCAAGCCTGAAGAGCTGTTCAAGCAGCCCTCCTTCCTCGAGGTCGATCAGGATGTTGGCATCACTGATGAGCAGCTGCATCCAACAACTCCAGCTTACGCGCCTGATGGAAATGGAACACAGTCATCCCCAAAAGCTCGGCGGCCTTGGACTCACCGACAATGCCCTCCCCCAGCGCACGATAGACAAGTTGCTGGAACAATCGCGTGGTCTCCTGGCGATACGGTTGCCCTGGCTCCTGCTTACGCCAGCCTTGCTTGACGAAGACCATGAACAGGCGCTCTCGGACATTTTGCGCGACGATACCCAGGTCACCTGCTCGGTAAAGGCAGCCCTGCATGCTCAGGCCATATTCGGCCTTGAGCAGGTAGAGTTCACGCATCTCCAGCATGTGCCGCTGGCTGCCCAGATGTTGGCGCATCGCGCTGGCGGGTGCCAGGAATGCCGACGCGAAACGATTACAAGCCTTTTCCTCGTCTAGCTCTGATGCCAGACGCTCATGCAACAGCAAATGCCCTAGCTCATGGGCAAGGGTGAAACGCTGCCGGTCCCCAGGCCAGTTGCTGGACACCACAATCACCGGTTGGCCGCCCACGCTAGCCTGAAGGCCATCGAACTTAGCGTGCGCCTCGACATCGGTGATGATCACCAGGATGCCGTGCGTCTCGAGCACATCAATCAGGTCAGGGATCGGACTCAAGCCAAGCGCCCACTGAGCCCGCACATGGTCAGCCAGACCGTCGACCTGCTCCAGCGTACTGACTCGCCCAGGCAGCCCGGCGGGCGGGGCATAGGCCTGCAGAGGAAACTCCGGCCAGGCATTGATCAGTTCCTGCCAGCGCTCAGCCTGATCGAGCACGTCGGCCTCGATCCGCTTTAGCGTTGCCTTGGGCGTATTGGAGCGCTTGCGATACTCGACACCCGAGAGTTCGACCTTTACGGGCCGGAAGAAATACTCAGCCCGCACCGAAAGCGCCTTGCACAACCGGATCAGCGTGGCGGAGCCAGGCATGCTCTGGTCATGCTCGTACTTCTTGATCATGTTGGCACTGACGCCGGCCAGGTCTCCGAGCGCCTGCATCGACAGGCCTGCGGCAGCGCGAGCGCGTTTCAGGCGTTCACCGATCATGGCTGACCTCTCTGAGCGGTTTATAGAATTTATAAATTCTCTAAAAATATAAACCTGCTACGGACGAAAGTCGACCTGTTGGTGGTTGTGCTGCATGCAGAAAAGGCATGAAAGCGGGCCGTACCGCTCCCTCCCAGCCTGAATTGCCTAGGCCATTGGCAGCCAAGCGCACTGAGGCATTCGCTGAACAGGACAACTGAGCACTTGCTGCGCAGAAAACCTCGTTAAGATAAGCGCTCACGCCCTACAAGCCTTACGAGACCGCCAGCCAATGGTTAAACCTGTTCGCCCCTCCAAGCCCGCAGCATCGTTGTTTGTGCTGCGCATCGAACTTGAAGACATCGAGCCTAAGATCTGGCGTCGTGTAGTCGTGCCGGACACCATCACCCTGACTCGCCTGCACAAGGTCATCCAGGCTGCGATGGGCTGGCAGGATTGCCACCTGCATGAGTTTCACATCGGTGCCGAGCGCTACAGCGTCCCCGACCCGGATGGCTGGGGCAGCCCGGTGCAGTCAGAAGCCCGCAAGCGCTTGGCCAAAGTCCTCAATGGTCAGCATGAGTTTCGCTACCTCTACGACTTCGGTGACAGCTGGCAGCACCGGATCGAAGTGGAAGAAATCCTCCCGGCCATCGCCTACCCGCAGGTTCCGTGCTGCATCGACGGCGCCAATGCCTGCCCGCCGGAGGATGTCGGCGGACCTTGGGGCTACTCCGAGTTTGTCGCGGCGATGGCTGATGCTGACCACCCGGACCATGCGTTCAGGATGGAGTGGTTTGGGGAGGCGTTCGATGCTACGGAGTTTGACTGCGAGGAAACGAATGAGTGGGTCACGCGGCTGGAGTGCTGATCCTGTCACCGTTGTACTTGAGGCTGAATAGCGTCCGGCCTAGGTAAAGCGCTTTTGGCGGCTTGATGCGACTGATGCCAGGGCCTCGGTGTTAACCCAATTTTTGACTTGCAAACCTCTAATGCTTACAGTTAAAAAATAGAGTTAACACGAAGACTTGAAATGGCCACGCTCAGAGACGAAGTCAGGTTCTATCTTGAGTCCATCCTGGGCGTGCCAGCGCACGTGGAGCGGTCGAAGGCCAAGGTCGCTTACGGTATCCAGGATGCTTACGCGCTCTGCGAACTGACACTCCAGTTCGAAGACCCGACGCCGCCCCTTTTACTGCTAGCGTCCGTTGCCGACGAGTACCCGGGCGCAATCACTTTGGGCAAGCACATCGCTCAGGTCCGCAAAGCGACTGAGGCAGTGCCCGTATACGTCTGCAAATCCCTCTCCGCCCAGGAGCGCCGCAGCCTGATTGCGCACCGCCTCAACTTCATCCAGCCGGGCTACCAGATGTTCATTCCCGAGCTGGCAATGGACCTGCGCGAGCGCTTCCGCAAACGCGAGACACGCAGTGAGGTAGCCACACTGCTGCCTGCGGCCCAGGCAATGCTGCTCCGCTGCCTGTATGAGGGGTGGAGCGACCACCCGTTGTTCCAGGCAAATGCCCTCATGGGCAAGCTGAGATACAGCCGAGTCACGCTCTCTAAGGTTGTCGATCAGTTACTCCAGCTGAAGCTGATTCAACAGGCTCAACGCAAGGCTGCTACCCATTCATATGCGTTTGCAGGCACGCCATCTGAAGTCTTCAAGCAGGCCCTGCCATGCCTTCGCTCACCTGTGAAACGGAAAGTGGCAATTGATGCCAAACCGCCTCTTGGCAACGGCACATTCCTCGCGGGCGAAACTGCACTGGCGACGTATACGATGCTTGCCGAACCCCAACAGCCCGTCTACGGCATGACCAAGCAGCGGTTTGACCAACTGTCGCAAGCGCAGGTTTTCAGGGCTGTGGACTCGGTAGACGAGACCCACGCCTGGGTGGAGATCTGGGCATATGCCACGTTGGAAATATCCGGTGAAGTAGCGGATGAAGCTTCATTGCTCCTGAGTCTGGACACTAGTCCGGACGAGCGCATCCAGATTGCGCTCGATGAACTCAGGGAGCGATTGGAATGGCTGAAGTCAGAGGGCTAGCGCATTTTGGACGGTATTTCAGCGAGCATCGGCATCGCTATGTGCTGATTGGCGGTGTCGCTGCTTCGCTGACGATGGAGGATGCCGGGGAGACGTTCAGGACAACCAAGGACCTCGACATCGTCCTGGTCATCGAGGCGCTGAACAATGCGTTTTTCGCCACCTTCTGGGAGTACATCAAGAGCGGCGGCTATCGCATCAAGCAAAGCAGCATCGGACGTCCTGTGTTCTACCGCTTCCAGCACCCCTCGGATGAAGCTTACCCCGTGCAGATCGAGCTCTTCTCTCGGGCAACGGAAAGCCTTGAGCACCCCGAGAATGCGACGCTCACACCCATCCCTACTGATGAAGCATTGTCGAGTTTGTCTGCGATCCTGCTGGACGACGCTTACTACAACTTTCTTCTGGGTGGGCGCCAGCAGAATCAACTGCATTGCTACATCGGTGCTGATCGACTCATTCCGTTCAAAGCTAAAGCATGGCTGGATTTGTCGACTCGCCAGCAAGCAGGAGAAAAGATCGACGCAAGAAACATCCGCAAACACCGCAATGATGTACTGGCGCTAACGGGGTTGCTGACCTCCGATCCAGTCGAGCTACCAGACAGGATCACTGAGGATATGAAGGTGTTTCTGGAGTTGCTGGAGGGAGAGAACGTAAATTTGAAAGACTTGGGGCTCAGTGGCGAGCTGGCCGGAATCGTCGAGCGTCTGAAAAATACGTTTAGACTGCAGTGATCAAATGCATCACAGAATCCAAGCAAATTGGACAGTGAGAGGAGCCGCGCTTAAGTAAGCGCGGCCCACTCACAGGTTCTGCGCGCCTTGCCTAGCGGCTATCGACCGGTATCTCTTCGTCGGTCTTGAGCAGCTTGCCGCATTGCTCAGCCGCCAGACGACTGATGATGCGAATCGCCTGATGGATACCCGCCGTGTTGCGGAAGCTCAGTTGCGGATTGTGTTCACACTCCAGCACCTCGTCGTGCTGGACGAGCGCTTCACCAAGCAGTTCGAGGGTCCAGACAAAGCTCTGGACGCTGGACAAGCGTTCATTATCGGTCATGGGGATACCTTCTTTTGAACGGATTTACGGTGGGACTGGGTGTGGATTGGATAGAAGCAATGAGAGGACACCGTCGGCGCGCTGCGGCGGAGAGCGGATGCGAGGATGTTGCTCAGAATGCGGATAGGCATGCATGAGACTCCAAGTTTTCAGGTTGGAGCTACCACGATCCTTCCTACGGGATTGGGTGGCAGCTGTGCATGGGGTAGGAATACCGGGAAACTTGGAACCCGGCCAGGCCGAAGCCTGCCCACACACAGCCGCCATAACACATCGCAGCGGGCACAAAAAAAGCGCCAGCTGTGGTGATAGGGGCGCCTAATGCGTGCGCCAAGTTTATCAGCGGGTTCCTACACCCGGTCGCAGATTTTGCTGCGACTAAAAGAATCTATCCCTTGGCAGGACCTCAGCGCAAGGGCCGAGGGGGGCAGAAATTTCCTGGAGTGTTGAAGGAAAAAAGACAAAAGTTGAAGTGGGATTCAACAGACCGCCAGCGACGTTCACCTCAAAGCCCTACTTCATCAACAGCGCATGGGTGAGCAGCTTCGTCCCACCCGTTACCAGTAGCTGACGGGCGGAACAACCCGAATCCAGAAAACATCTCTGAGCGGTTGAAGCACTATCTCTAAAATTTACGATTTTCTTCCCGGAAACACTGGACGAAATCAAAATTCAAGATAAGCACTATCTCGAATGACGTGCGCCCATAAGTCGAATTGGGAGGCAATGGAGTGGGTCGGGAAGGGAGGTCGCCGTAGCCTGGCCGGACCTGCACGGGCTAGCAGCCAGTCCCTTTGCTGGACATCACGCGAATCGGCGAGCCTGATGCGCATAGCCCGCAGGATCGACTTAGACGTAAAGGCCATCCGAGAAGAAAAAACAAAGCCCGCAGTCGGCGGGCTTTGCCTGTAGGCCGGTAAACCATTGACATGGAACCCTACCGGGCGACTATCAGACTCAATTCGCCAACGGAGCCGACCGCTCCAGGCTCATACCTCACAGTGGCTCGGGCTTGTAAATCTTCAACTCCGTGTTAAAGGTCGCTGGAAGATTGAGCGGTACAAGCCCCGGCGCCTTCAGCGTCTTGACGGCCAGTGGCGGTAGCGGTTCCGTGTTGTACTGGATCGGGTTGACGGCGCCGTACAATACTGTTGTGCAACCGGTAGTCCCTCCCCCTGCACCGTCGCACAACAAGGCATACGCGTTGTTTGGGCGAATATGCAAGCTGGCAGGATTAAGCCGCATGCCACAAGAGCTCACTACCTGAAAATGCAGCGGTGGCAGGTGTTGGCCAAGGGATTGCAGTTCACGCTCGACGTCCTTGATCAAACCGATCTGTGCGCCTTGGGTGGACTGCACATGCTCAAGGCAAGTCTCCACCCCCACTAGCAGCGGATTGCCCTGCGAGTCCGACTTGCCATAGGGACTGAAGACGTGGTCCCTGCGCCACTCGAGGTCACCAATGATAGGCTTGAACAACTCATTCAACGCGCCGTCCTGGGCCGTCTTATCAAGGCCCACCGCGTAATCTATCCGCGACATCAGGGCCTTCTGAGTGGTCACGCCTGCGCCCACCACGCGGATGCCTTGCGCTGTACGCCCCTGCCCGGGGGCGACCTGATGGCCACCGCCGTTGATGATCAGGGTGGTGTTGAAATAGTGCGGCACACCGTTGATCAGCGAGTGCCAGAACACCGAGCCTGGGATGAATAACCAGTCTTTGTACTGAGGTGTCGATAGCGCCCGCAACAGCGTGGCGTATATCTGAGTCACCAGGGTGACATCCTGATAACTGTCGAGTGTGGTGTCGTCCCTGAAAAAGAACTCTGGCGCCACCATCAGCTTCAGCGTTGTGTGCGCAGGGTCAAAATGCGATGAGGCTTGCGCCTGGTCAACCGCATGCAAAAATCGAATCACCCGGTAACGGGCACTCATCGGCAACACTTGCAGTTCCACTCTCAGCGTAGGGTCCTGGACGGCATACTCGAGAAAGGTATTCTGCAAATCATCATGGATCGGCAAGGTTGGCTTTTCTAGCGACACATATTGAAACTTCAGGTAATTAGGCATAACAGGCTCCCACTTAAACATGAGCGTGGTAATGTAAAAACAGTGCGTGCACTAGCGCCTCAAGCCACGGCTTTTATAGCCTGACTCGCGTACTTGTCCATCTTCTCGTTGATCGACTGGGCCAAGCTGGAAACAAGCTGGGCCGCCTGTTGAGGGTCGTCAATGGAATGGCTGATGTTGTGATTGTTCTGCGTGCGCGACGATTCGACGTAGACCAGGTACTCACTGGCAATGTCGTTAAGCGCCACCCATGAACAAATATGCTGCAGGTAGGCATAGCGGAACGGGTCGGTCTTGTATTCCTGGATCCGCTCCTCGGGCTGCAACAGGTCCATGTCAATCACATCGCGGTCGAGGCCGCGCTGATCAAGGGCCTCGCAGGCACCCGCCATTTGCGTCCAGAACAGGCTGGCATCATTGAGCGCGATGATGACCTGGCTGATGGCGAACATGGACACTTGGAGCGCCTTGACCGCGACTTCGGCGTTGTTGGACACCAGTTTGGTGGCAGCGAGTTGCCCCAGCACACCGCCCATTTTCAACTGCAGCTCATTCCGTTCCTGACGGACCTTGCGTTGGTTGTCCATTGCCTTGTCCAGCACCGCTTGCGACTTGTCGGCCGCACTAAAGGCCTGCTTGGCCATGTTGTCGCAGCCGGTGGCCAACGTTCGCGCAGAATCACCCAAGGCTGCACAGGTCTTGGTGTGTTGCGCCAACGTAACCTTCTGGTCTTCGATCTGCCCCTCAAGCGCCTGCAGCTTGGCCGTCTGGTCATTGAGGATCGTTTGCTTGTCGGCAATGCGCTGTGCATTGTCAGGGGCCGCCTTGTCCACCCCCTCTGCTGACTGCTTGGCGTTGAGCTGCTGTATCTCCAATTCGCAATCGGCAATGGTTTTTTTAAGGGTCCCGACCTGACGGTTCAACTCGCGCAACGTCTGCTCACTCGCCAGCCGCTGCTTTTCTGCAGCTTCCCATTTCTCGGTGGCGGCCTTGAGCTCGGCGTTATCAAGCTGGCCTGCACTGTTCTGTGCGACCAACACCGAAAGCGGGTTGCTCATCTTGGCGTAGGTTTGCAAGCCGGTCGCGGCCACGTTGGCCACGACCGAAATAATGCCCATGATGAAGCCCTTTTTATTATCTTCGGCCAACTGCTTTTCGGCCTTTCTCTGGGTTTCATTGAGGGCATCCAACTCCTCTATCAAGTTCGACATGGACGCATTGAAACCATTGACCTCTTCTGTAAAACGGGCCATCTCGGCATCAGCGGTGCGGCGTTTTTCCTCTTCACTGGCATGCGCCAGTACCGCCTCGCTCTTGGCTTCTGCAGACTTGCTTTGCAGCGCCAGAAACTCCTGGGACAGCTTCGCCGCCGCAGCAGCCATGCGTTTGGCCTGCTCCGAGCAGCGGGCCAGTTTTGCCAGGGCCACCTTGTCCTTACCCGTCACCAGGTATCGGTAGGCGCCGAGCAACAATTCCAGCGTCAGTTGCGAGGCATCCTTGAGCGTACCCATTGCCTCGTTGGCCTGCACACAGATCTTGCCAAATTCACTTTGCAACCCGACTACGCGGGCTTTGGTAGGGCCGGCATTGGCCGCAGTCGCGCCAATATAGGCCAAGCGGTACATATCGACGCACAGTTCGAGGTTTTGTGTGACGGTGTCCAAGCGCAAGCTGCCGAGGATGGCTTGCTTCTTTTTAAGCACCAAGACATCACCGGGCAACGGTGACTGGCTGATGGAGTATTCATGGTTGTCGATGATGAAGGTATCTTCACTCATTGCACATTCCTCAAGGCAAAGGGCTGACGCCGCCGGTTCAAACCGACGGTGAGCGGGTGGACGGGGTGAAAGCAAATGACCCGTTAAACTTCAAACACGCTGAATGTCACAACGGGCGTAAAGGTAACTGCAGTGTTGGGCACACTCAGCCATCACAGGCGACGGACGACGGTAGATGATGCGTCGCCGCTTGCAGATCAAACATCATTTGGTCAAAACGCGTGACGGCGGTGTGGATGGACAACACTTCCACTTTCATATCGTCAACAAACTCAACGGCATGCGGGTCATCGCTCAATACGCCGAGCATTTCCGTGGCCATGTCGACATTGAAGTTGGCGCTGTCGCAATAGGTGCTCGCGGTCACGTAGAAGTTTGAAACGTCGTTGAAGAACACGACTTGTACTTGCAGGTATTTTTGAATGCCCAGCAACGTGGTTCGGACAGCAGTCAAGGTGTCGAGCTGTTGCACAAGTTCGGCCTTTTGTTGCGCCAATGCCTGGATGACGGCTCTGACCTGGCTGTGGCTTCTCGAATGCTCTGCAAGTTGCGCCTGGAGGTAGTCGCGTTGTTCCCTGACCACCCCCAGTACCTTGCCAATTGCCTCGATGGCGCTCTCGATGGCCTCCAGGGCGGCGTAAAACAGTTTCTTGAGAAATCCCAAGCCAGGGATCCTTGACTCACGTTTGCGCTTTTTCGCCTCTTCCTGCTCTCTGAGCTTGGCCTCGTTTTCCCGAATCATCGCTTCTACGTTTCGCAGTTCGGCGGCTATCCGGCGGGCCTGCTCCGTGGCGGCAGCAGACTGAGCATCCAGGCTGGCCCCGTCAGCTGTCAGGCGATCAACGTCCTTCTGAACGTTTTCGATCAGCCCGACCACCCCGGTAATCATGTAAACAATGACTGACTGGGTGGCCGAAGCAGTCCCGGCGCACAGACTGCTGATCACCTTCATCGCTGAAAGATTGGCCTTGATCGCATCGAGGTGCGGCTGTACGCCACTGACCTCGCCCGCTTCCAGGGCTTTTATCATGCACGCGTAGTCATCCAGAATTGCCTGGATACCCAACGCGGGGACCGTTTCTAAACGGGTTGCTGGTGTACTTTCCATGTTCCCTCCGTGGTACGACGTTGGGCATCGGGCGCGCGGAGCGTTATCGCCGACGCAAGGCCCATCAACCCGCTTCAGGCCTTTCCTACACACCTGGCCATCACCTGCAGCAACAGTAAGGGCTGAAAAACTGTCAGTACATAGTCCATTTGGACTGGTATCCCGCATCGGCAAGGCCGGTTGCTTGCGCAGGGCTGACTGTTTGTTATTGAATCGCCAGCATGACTATCAACCTGCTGCTCATCGACGATCACGCTTTGTTTCGTTCTGGCATCGCCATGGTGGTGGCCGCGAGCTTGAGACACGCCCACCTGTTGGAGGCAGCTTCCATGGAGCAGGCGCTACTCTGCCCCTGTGAAGCGGTGCATCTGTTACTGGTCGATGTGCAGTTGGAGGGCTTGAGCGGCCTGGAGGGGATTGCACTGCTCAAACAGCGATGGCCTGAGGCGAAGGTGCTGATGGTCTCGGCATCGCAGGATGCAAAGTTGATGGAACAGGCCCTCACACTGGGTGCCATGGGGTTCATCTGCAAGACCGAATCCCCACAGCGGCTCCTGGCGCAGATTACCGAGGCGCTTGCCGATCTTTGGCCAGACGAACATTTGCCAAAGGCGCCATTGAAGCTCACGCCGCGCCAATATGAAGTGCTCGACCTGCTGCATCAGGGGCTGTCGAACAAGTTGATCGGCCGCCGCCTTGACCTGTCGGAGAACACCGTGCGCGGACATGTACAGGCCACGTTGTCGGCATTGAACGTATCCAGTCGCTCGGAGGCAGCGTTCGTCGCCCGCCGCCTGGGCCTGGTACGTTGAACGATGGGTTGACCACCCACGGCCTGGACGAGGACATCCGCGTCGAACAAGTCCGTCTTGTGTTCACCAACATGAAGAACTCGCTGTACCTGGGCATTGCGCTTGCGCTGGTACTGCTTGCGGCGCTCTATTCGGCGCACAACCCTCTGCCTTTGCTCACGTGGTTCAGCTTGGTCGCGCTGGGCCGAGTGACCTGTGTGAGCTACGCCATGCTGGCGCTGCGGCGCGGTGTGAGCGCAACGAATGCACCGAGGCTGATACGCGCGATGTGCGTTATCAAGGCATTCGAAGGTTTCGCCTGGGGCTCCTTGACCTGGATCGTGATGGGGCAAGGCTCGTTGTCCGAGCAGTTGCTGACCATGGCGGCGCTGGCGGGCGTCAGCGGCAACGCCGTTTCGTTGTTAGCCCCGGTGTTTCCTCTGTATGCCAGTATGCAGTTGGTGCAACTCGGGGTCATCAATAGCAAGCTCTGGCTCGAAGGCTCGTCTTATAGCGTGCTGGCAGTGGGCTGCACGCTTTACGTGATTGGTCAGATCGGCCAGGCGCTGATGGTGCAGCGCGAATCTCGTGAATCGATCGGACTACGCTTCGAGAATCGAGACCTGCTGAAGCGTTTGCAGGTTGAATCCAGCCGTACCGAACAGGCGCTCATCGAAGCCGAACAGGCCAACTTGGCCAAATCCAGGTTTTTGGCTGCAGCCAGCCACGACTTGCGCCAACCGGTTCACGCTCAGGAACTGTTCCTTGAAGTGCTGGCCCGCAGTCAACTGTCGCAAGCGCAACACAAAGTATTGAGCAGCGCCCGAGCAGCCAGCCAGGCATCGGCCCAGATGCTCAATACCCTGCTGGATTTTTCGCGCATAGAGGCCGGCGTCATTGAGCCGCAACGCAGGGTGTTTCAACTGCAGCCGTTGCTCTGTGCCCTGGAGAATGAATTGGGCAGCCAGGCCGATGCCAAACACATCGTGTATCGGTCCCGCGAGACACACCTCGCCGTGGAATCAGACCCCAGCTTGCTGGAGCTGATTTTACGCAACCTGATCAGCAATGCGATTCGCTATACCCACCAGGGTGGGCTGCTGGTCGCCTGCCGTAAACGTGGTCAGTCTGTATCGATCGAGGTGTTTGACACTGGCATTGGCATTGAGCCGGCGCAGCAGACTGACGTTTTTCGTGAGTTCCAACAGTTGGGCAACCCGGAACGCGACAGGCTGAAAGGGCTTGGCCTTGGGTTGGCGATCAGTCAAGGCCTGGCGCAATCACTGGGCCACGCACTTGGCTTGCAGTCACGACCCGGGCGGGGCAGCGTGTTTCGTATACAGGTGCCTTGCGCCACCGGCCTTTTGAGCAGCGATGCTTTCGTGGCAGCCAGCCCTGCAACCCTGCACACCGGGCGCTTGCGGGGCCTGCACGTACTGGTGATCGAAGATGACGCCAGTGTTCGTCAGGGCATGCTGCAATTACTGGAGGGCTGGGGGTGCGTGTGCCGGGGAGGTGAAGATATCGACGATGCGCTGCGGTTGGTGACGGACTGGCCGGTAGAGCTGCTGATCAGCGACTACCGCCTGCGTGAACACCAGACCGGCGGGCTCGTCGTACAACGCGTACGCGAGGCCATCAACGCACAGGTCCCCGCCCTTATCATCACCGGCGACACGGCGCCCGAGCGCTTGCGCGAAGCACGCGACATTGATGTACCGCTGCTGCACAAACCGGTATCGCCCCTGCAGCTGTACCGTGTGCTGAGCGACATGGTCGGTACACCGGCGGGGCATTGAGCCTCAAGGCTCTGGGAGAGGACAGCCTTGGCGACTCAGCATTGAGCGCGCAGAAACAGCAAAGCCCGCACTAGGCGGGCTCTGCTGACATTTCCTTGGGACAGGAAAAAGGGGTCTGGTGCGGAGACAGGAATCGAATATACCTACAAAAACCCAGTAAAAAGCTGTCGCCCTGGATAAAACCAAAGCATACGTATCCCTAAATGTATCCCTAAAAAAATTTCCACCCTCGCTCCCCTTCGTCTCATAGTCCTAAAATCTGCCAATGACTCCCCCTACCGGACAGACTGCTGGGGCATTAACCTACCCCGATAAATCCTCCCTTACCCAACATGGACGACAGGTGTAATGCGTAACAGCAAAGAGCAGCTAGTTGATGATGCAAAATTTGTGGTTTCAGAGTGCATCCGCTTCCAGGAGCTGGTAAATCTCGGAAGCTTCAAAACGATCGAGCGAATCGACCATATGGCATCATTGCCTCATCCTAAGGGCTATGGAGAGATGATCTGCGGAGCTGCCGCCGCGAAAATAATTACTCGTTTTGCTCAGGAGGCAGCAGAACGAGGCGGTTTATCGAAGCGAATAACTTTGGATAACGTACGGAAGAAGCTAGCGGAATTATTTGTCCTTCGATTCTTCAAAGAAAAGCGGGATATTGACACCAAACAAATTGATCGCTTATTTAATTCCACAGTCAAAGCCTCCAAGAACTTCTTAGAGAGCATCACTCACTTAATTCCTTGCCACCTTATGAATTCAAAGGAACCTGAATCATTCACTCTAGGCCCGATTACATTCCACAATCGAATAAGTATAACTCGAAAAATCTTAAGTAACCGCTCCACTAATAGATGTGCGAAAGATACGGATCAAGGTAGGCACGAACGTTACCTGCTGGTGAAAGCAATTCGGTATTACCGCAATTTTCGCTGGGTGGCGGAGGTAACCATTTCAGAATGCGACCACCCGACTTCGGGCAGAGTTGCAGAGGAAGCTGTTACATCAACACTTAACTGCCTCCATCTTTTATTGGGTGTCGCAAACTCGAGCCGAATGCAACTAGGCGGCCTTGACGTAAAAGGGGATAGCCGAGCAAAACTAACCATTGATAAAAACGGCGTGCTCGATCCTTCGTTATCCTTCGCATACATGGGCGAGGTTATATACCGGGACGGCTGGTCTGAAATGCTGTCAACGCCACGTACGCTTTATTGGAAAAACATATTTGACGTAGCTCTTGAGGTCACGACTGATCCGGACTGCGACCGTCCTATCAGCAGGAGGTTTATCGATGCCGCACAGTGGTTTGGCGAGGCGGCGCGCGATACTAGCCAGGCAACTAAAATTGTCAAATATGTGACCTCTCTTGAAAGAATGCTGATGACTGAAGAACGAGACGATATATCCTCGCTCGTTTCGCAACGAGTAGCCGCTTTATGTTTTTCCCCTGAGGTGAGACGGGAAGAGTGGTTGAGTAAAACTAAGGCAGCTTACGACCTTAGATCGCGTTTAGTTCATGGATCTATATCTCCAGCGGCACTGGATCTTGACGAGGGTGCATTTAATGCCGGCCAAGTCGCCGAAATGGCATTAACAAGAGCGATAGAAGCATTTGGAGTAGAAGGTCTACGTCACGGACGGCTCAAATCTGACCAGCTAGCCAAGTGGTTTGGTGCATATATGAAGTGGGCCGACAAAAACGAAGAGGCGATGCTAGCCCAGATCACCAGAAACTCTGACGATGCTGAACCGTCTTGATTGAAACTTTATTCACTGACGTCGCTATCTTGTTAGCGGGCGAGTAACCATTCACCAAAATCATCGCCCGTGGGCAAGCCGCTGATTTTTACCGATTAGGTAAGGAACGGAGGTAGTGTTAAAGAAGCGGCACAATTCACCCCGTCCACCGGGTTAACTAGTTCACTAAGCTGGGAATCCGGCCGCTAACAAAGTCCTGCGGGTTTCCAGCCCCGTATGCAGCCCATACTCCCAGGGTCCCCGGCTGGTTACAGAAAACGGGAGATCGGGACTACCTCTACCGCTGAAGGCTTGAACATATAGGGGCATGGGGTTGCTAGCTAGCCAACTCTATCCAGCGGTGTAACAGGTGTAATCCGTGTAACAAGAGCTACTAATCTATTGATTTTAAAGGCCGAAAGCATAGTTACACGCTGGCTTGGCCGCTCGTGCCTAGTAGTGTAACGGTCGGATCGGTGTAACCGCAGATAATGAGGTTCTGTGGCTGAGCACTGACAATAGGTCGTTACCATTCTATTTTTCGTGACCTTTGACCTTGTGAACACCTAGCACCCTTGCTGGTCGGCAGATTCCTCTGCGGTTATCCTCGAAACGCAAGCCACAGCCACCCCGCGAGGACGACACATGCCCAAATTCATCGACCAAGGCCGAGACGCCTACGAGTTCTTAACCCATGACCAAGCCGACCGAACCGGCATTGCCTGCGCACGCATCGCCGCTTCACTTGAGCGTGGCGTCGACCCCGAAGCCCTAGCCGTGCAACTGACGGCCAATGAACGCAAGAACAACTCCGCCAACCCGGAATTAGTGACCGTCGATGACGTGCATAGCGCTGCGAAGATGCACCGCCTGAACAAGCGCCGACAGGTTTACCCGCAGACCCAAGCTACAGAACTGGAGAAGGTAGCCAGCCAGGATGAAGACTTTCATCCGGTTTACCAGAACTGACCTGCCAGCATTCTGATTTTCCGTGAACACCACGGCACGCGGGCCTGTAAGCTGTTCAGGAGGCCCGCTGCCAACTCTCTCTGGATCGTTAGCGATTCGTCACCAATCCTGACAGAGAGCCCCATGACTGCACCCATCCGCCGAGCAACATCCCTTCGCCCTGGACAATTCAAGCACCCGATCCGCGTAGCATCTGTGACTGGCGCCTACCAGAGCGCGACGTGATGCTTTTGTGGCTCACACACCCGACTGGCGTTCGCGTAACCGAGCTGGCCTTGCTAGAGGTAGCAGACGTGCTATATCCCAGCGGGGCCATCAAACCCGAGGTATATCTACGCGCAGACATCACCAAGGGCTGCCGACCGCGCAATGCTTACCTCACCCATCCGCTATGCCTTGCCGCCTTGGACGCGTGGATCACAGTCCGCTTGCGGCGCCGCAGGGGGCTTTCCGGCAGTGACGAATACCGAGGTCTACGCCCAAGTTCGAAACTGGTCACCACACACAAGGGCCATGCCTTTGAACTGACGTTCAAGTACCGCGAACTGGCCGGGGGACCAGAGGTGTATCGGGATTGTGATTCGCTGCAGCAAACCATCAGCATGCTCTACCGGGAGGCAGGTAACGAGCTGGGATCGTCGCGCAGCGACAGGCGCTCCCTAGCGGCCAAGGTGCTGGCGGCAACAGGAGATGTTGAGACGGTGCAGACTATTCTTGGTCATTCCTGTCTTGATCACAGCAAGCCTTATCTGACCGTTGACCAAGCGACAATCCGACATGCATTCGAGGTTGCACTGGCATAGCGACATCAGTAGTGTTTATTGGATCCATCTTTGCATTGGAATGGACCCTATGCACCTTCAAGGCCGCCCTGTGCGGGCCGAGGCCGTAGAGGACGCCCGTTTTAGCGTCCACGATATGGAGTTGCACAATGGAGTAACACAGAAGGTCATTCGCACCATGTACGTGCGTTCATTGACGGCAATTCAAGGAGTCATAAATGAAGTACAGCATCGACTATCAGCAACTGCACAAGAGCCACCAGCGACCTTCCGACGATGGCGATGTCGTCGGTGTGGAATTTGACAGCGAGTCGGGATTCGCTCTCATACCCAATGTCGGGGACGTCGTATACGTCCCGGCGATGGAAGGGCACGTTAGCGTGAAAGGCGTGGTGAAGACACGCCTCTTTAGCTACACCCGCGTCGGCGCAAAACTTTACTGTGGCATTAACATCGTGGTTGAAGAGCGCGACGACATTAACTGGGGCGCCCTAATCAAAGAGTAAATCTAGGTGGGCCCGTGAGGGCCTACTTTGTTGAAGGAAAACGCTCAGCTGCACCCAAGCCCCGGCAGTGAACCGGGGCCGAGGACGTAGGGGCAGGACCGTAACGAACTAAGCCCACCCCCCTCATAATTGAAGGAACCTCGCCCAATGAGCAACGACCCGACTTCGCCTAACAGCTTCGAGCATTCCCGCCTGGCCGATCTGATCGCCGTGCATCAGGCCATTGCGGCGCTGGGCCAGGTCACCGACCTAGCGGCTGGGCAGGCGCAGCAGGCGTCCTTGTATGCCCGCGTAGAGGCGCTGCACCCGACGCTGATCAGCCCCGAGGAGCGCGGGGCATTCAACCTGCTGATTGGCTCCATGGCCGGCGTGCGCGCCGAAACCCTCGGCGCCAGTTAAGGGAACCGCTCAGTTGCACCCCAAGCCCCGGCAAACCGAGGCCAAGTCAGTAAGGGAAGACGCATTTCGCGTTCACTAAATAAGGAATTTTTATGATGAGCAAAATCGCAACACTTCCACTGGACTGCGAGGCTGCCAAGCGCAAACTGGAATCATTGAATCTCAACCCAGTCGATTTGCCGATCCTGGTTACGATGCTTGAGGTAATCGACTCAGTGAGTGACGGCCGTCATCTGGAGCTGGTAATGGCAGAGGCAGGGGGACTCCTGAGAGGGCTGATACACGGGCTTGTTTTGACCCCGCATCAGGGCATCGACGTTGGGATGCTCCTTGACGCTGTAGCCACTCATAAGCGGGCTCAGATGAACTGAGCGGATCAGTCGGCAAAACGCCCAGGTACGCCCAAGCCCAGCCCATGCTGGGCTGCGGCAGTAGAGGACTCTGCATCGGCGTCCACCCCATCGAAGGAA
Source organism: Pseudomonas reidholzensis (assembly GCF_900536025.1). Taxonomy (GTDB): domain Bacteria; phylum Pseudomonadota; class Gammaproteobacteria; order Pseudomonadales; family Pseudomonadaceae; genus Aquipseudomonas; species Aquipseudomonas reidholzensis. The sequence continues at coordinate 46,911 of NZ_UNOZ01000004.1, read as the reverse complement.
TGACGAAATGGCCACCGCCACCCCAGACATCAAAATTGTCCACGCACTGGACTTGATTGACATCGCCGAACATCCGATGGAAGTGCGCTTTGCTACGGCGTATGCAACTGGTTACATCGATGCGCTCTACGACGCTCAGCTGGTTACTGCGCCGGCAGTGCAATGCTATCGCGATGATGCACAGAAGCGCCGTGCTCGTCGGCTGACTGAGATGGGTGTCGGGGACCAGGGCTGACCAGCCGTTACCTGTAACGAGGAAAATCCCGGGCAGGATGATGAAGACGTGCTACTTCCCCTGCTGGTTGAGGCTGCAAAGCAGGTTTGCGACCCCCACGGTAAGTGGGCGATCACTTGGGTGATTGGGGACACTTGGGTTGTACACGACGGTTTCGGCCAATGGAGAATCGACCCTGATGAGCAAGCAACCGATGCCCATATTACCGAGCTTTTGGTACGGGCTGGCGGGGTTTACGAATTGCAGGGCTATTGAAGGACAACGCACCAGGTACACCCAAGGCCCTGCAGCGTGGGGCTTCGGCAATATGCTTAGACGTCAGGAGAAAGCTTTGTGTTTGAAAAATACATATCTGTAGCTGGATTGGTCTCGCTAACATTAGGGTTTTGTGCGGAAACAGTTTGTGCGAAGGATGTTTACGTTGGCGCATATACGCGCAGCGATGGCACCCATGTACAAGCTCATTATCGATCAGCCCCAGATGGAAATCTTGGGAACAACTGGAGCACGTTAGGAAATATAAATCCTTATACAGGTGAGCCTGGAACTTTAATATCTCCAAGCCGCGATACAACCAAGCCGGCCATGGCGAATAGCATCGAAGATGATGGCGAGTCAGACCCGGACCGTGATCTTTGACTTCGTCCATCTCAAGCCTTAGCAAACAGCCCGCATATGCGGGCTGTTTCAGGGTTACGCTTCGGCGTGATGCCTTTAGCGTGGCCTTGTACATCGTCTCGCTGAAGCTCCCTAGGCGATGGGCCGAAGCCAGGAATCGACAACCCCGATAACACCATGCCTGCGCCGCCTCAGTGAAGATTCGCGGCCAAGATCCGAGCCCCCGCGGCTACGAGCTGTAAGCGTCCGGCGAACTCACCTTGGTAAGTCAGGCCGGCACCCACTGATGCGACAGCAATTGCCCGATCTCACTGGCCAGCTGCGTCGGCAGCCGCGTCAGCACACCTTTGAGATAGGCATACGGATCATGCCCCTTCATGCGCGCCGATTGGATAAGGCTCATGATTGCAGCCGCCCGTTTGCCACTGCGAAGCGACCCGGCAAACAATTAGTTCGAGCGTCCGAGTGCCCATGGCCGTATCTGGTTCTCAACCTGGTTGTTGTCGATGGGCACAGCCCCATCGTCCAGGCAGCGCGTCAGCGTTACCAGCGTTTCAGGTTGTAATTGAGGACTTTAGCTGTGGCTGATCCGTTGGGTACCAGGTCGCGCTGGGCCAACATCCAGTCATAAAGTGTTTTGATGATCAGTACCGCCATACCTGACGTCTTCGCCAGCGATCCTCATCACTCATGTCCCGCGCTTGGCGTTTGACCTCGAACAAGCCGCTGATCGAGTGCAGCGCTTGTTCGGCCAGTTGGGTTTTGTTCGCCACGTGCAGATTGAAAAACTTGCGACGGGCGCGAGGCATACAGCCGATTTCAGTGATGCCTTGCTCAAAACCGGCGTTGTACGTCGCAGACCAGCTCGCCGCTCCAATCACCCAGGAAGTTGCGTGCATTTTCGCCAGCACGGCTTCGGCTGAAGTCATGCACCACTACTTTGAGCGCCGAAAACGGCGTAGCGCTGTAGGCATAGACGTAGGCCCGGTGGGTTTCTTCTCGCCCGGCGCAAGCATTTGCAGCGGTGGTTCATCGGCGTGAATCACGCCGTGGCTCAGCACTGCTTCACGCAGTGCGTCGACTAGCGGCTGGAGCCGCACGCCGGCTTTTCCGACCCACTGGGCCAAGGTCGAACGAGCAATTACCAGCCCGGCGCGGCCGAAGATTTTCTCCTGCCGGTACAACGGCAAGTGATCGGCAAACTTGGCCACCATGACGTGTGCCAGCAAGCCTGCGGTCGGGATACCTTTGTCGATAACTTGCGCCGGCACCGGCGCCTGGATCAGTGTTTCGCACTGACGGCAGGCCCACTTGCCGCGTACTTGTTGCTCGACGGTAAACACGCCCGGCGTGTAATCCAGCTTCTCGCTAACGTCTTAGCCCATGCTTTAAAGTTGGCAGCCACAGACGCACTGGGTGTTTTCTGGTTCGTGACGAATCACCGTGCCTGGAAACTGCGGCGGCAATGGCGCACGTTTCGGGGATTGCCGGGGTCCCACCTGTGGCGCAGTTGGGAGGCACTGACGCTTCGGCTGGCCGTTTAGGTGCGGCTTTATGCCGGGAGTGAAGCTGCCCCCGGCGGGTCTCGATAGAGCGGCATCCATTTACGGATGACGTTGGCATTGATGCCGTGGCTGATGGAGACACTAGACACAGTTGCGCCAAGTCGCAGGCATTCCTGAACGACCTGGGCTTTGAAAAGCTTCGGATAAGAGCTTCGTTGGCGCATGGAAATCCTGGCGATAAGGGTGATCGCGGCCGCTTAAAAATACGCGGACACCATCGCCCTCAAAACTGGAGTACGGAAGGTGACTTGGCCGGACGATTACATCGTTTCAACACAAAAGACATTGAATTGATGGTTATTTTTCTGAACGGTAAAGGGTTCTGCCTCTAACATTATCCCCAGGGGATCGCGATCGACGACGGCTCTAGGCCGAAAATTGGTCACGCCGCGTCAGTGCCTACAATCATGACTGTAGGCAGTGCTGCAAGCCGTCGGCTCAATCATCCATTCAATGGATCGGATCAGTGAGGCCTCGAAGTACTCCGCGAACACGCCACACATTGATCAAGTGCGAGAACCCCGGGGATTGCTCAGGCCCACAACACACCGCCACCGCATCGCCGAAAGTCCCTGCGCTTTCGAAAATTCGCAATTCCCCACTGATTGACATGCCGACCCGCTTCAGATATGCATCCTTATGGCCGTCTTTACTGGCAACAAAAGCTACAAGCTCGCCCTGTAAGAGTTGCAAATCTTTAGAATTGACAAAATTGTGGTGTTCCAGTAGTACCCAGTCGTGGTGACGTATAAGTGGGTAGCCACTATGATCGACGACCCTGGCGGCAGCGAGCGGCGTTCCCAAGATTGCGCTGTTACTAAGAGCTTGGGCCTCATCTCTACCGACCGCTGCTACCGAATCGTAGAGGACTCCAACGATTGGCATGAGACGGACTTTATTTCGGCGCAGCACCAACGCCGGTGCGACTCTCTCGCTCACAGATTGCTCACACGCAAGTGTTAGCTTGCTGACATCCGATTTGTCCGAATGATATCGGCGAGCAAATATCTTGTCGTTGTACAGTGCTACGACCGGCTCGCCACACTTGGCTGCGCGGTCAAGGGAAACAATCACTACTTGCCCTTTACGGGCGAACGCCCCCAGGGAGTCGCTTTGTATTGCGTAAAGGGCAATATCGCCCAGACTCTGTAGGGAGAGACTAGCTGTAAGTGCTCTCGATGAAGCTACGTGGTTCTGCGTCTGCGCACTGAAGTCACCGTGGATATGATATTGGTGATGAGTATTATCCAGCGCGGCTGGTGCCGGTGGGGCTTCCGCGAAGAACATGTCTTCATCGTCACGAGTTAGTCTCCCCATGAACCGTGCGTATGCTGCGGCGCAACTGCGGATCATTCGGTCCACTTCCAAGAATCCTTCTTCGACCACTCCGGCATCGTAAGGTGTGATCTTCCGGAGGTCATGGTGTGCTTGGTTGATTGCCGTGTAGAAATGGGTCCCCGACTTCAAGTGACTGCAGTTCAAGAGCTTTTCAAAAGGAGGTTCGTGAAACGGCGGCTCGCCAGCGTTGCGCGCGCACGCGATGTGACCAATTAGATCTGCAAGGGTTGGTTTGTAGATTAACATCGGATCAGCTGCGAGCAGGTCCCAAAGTCGATTCTCGATGTGTAGCCGAACTCGCTCCACAAATTGCTGACTCATGACAACATCATTGGGGGAATCGGCCCATTCATGGTGCCTCTCTCTGACTTCATCGAGCGTCGGTGTCAGCGCAACCGTTGATCTGGACGAAGACAGAGGGCTGATCTGAAGCATTGTCCATGATGGATGCGCAGAAGAGCTTCTTGGAAGTTTGTCCTTAACAGCTGCGATGAACCGATTGTCGTTCGAGGTGATGAGGATGGCCATCCCCGCGGCCACTAATACTGGAACAGCAGCCGCGACATTTTCAGTGTTTATTGGATCAAAAAAAGTTTGAGGATCGTCCAGCTGGAGGATCTCCAATGCTCCCGTCCGCGCACGGATACGCTCCCAAAGGCTAAAGACGAACGCCCATACACAGGCTCTCAAGTGTGAAGAGTTCATGATTTGATGGGCCTGAACGCGCACGATACCGAGGCCCGCATACAGTCCTATCCCTTGGGCGCGGGAAGGGTCGAGACCAACGTACCGAGGCCCACCATTGTAGTGAGGACGATATATCAGATTAAGCCAATCGGTCGTCCGTGCCTCTAGCGTGTGAATGAGGCCTTGAACCTGGTGTTCGACCAACTCCGGGAGTCGGGTGAGCATTTGAACGGCTATTGCTGCGCGCTTGATAAGCCTCAGTCTATGACTCGCGGCTACCCAATGGTTACGAGCCGCTTCGATCACGTCAATCTGACGTGTCAGGCCAATAAGAGGTTCTGCGGCGTTGATCGCTTGGATGAGTACAAGCACTTGATGCCGTATCGGCAGCATGCCCAAAACGATCACCTCATCGATTTTTTCACCTCGTGAAAATGACCAATTCCCTAGATAGCTCGCCAGTAGTGGCTGCATCAGACCGTCTACAGCCTTGCGTTGAGCGCTCAAAGTCAAGGCGTGCTGCAAATTTTCGAATCGGCTAGCGAGTACCCCGCCAGCGAGATCCTTCGGCAACGTGATTTGGTCCGGCAGGTCGAGTTTTGAAAGCGGGAGCTTCGCTACAGCGCATCCCATAGCTTATGTGCACACGATTGAAGGGGACGTAGATCGGTTGCGAAACAATTATCTTTAAGAGCTTCAATTACATACGCAGATTTGCAAAGATCAAGAATGCTACTCCGGTTTTTGTAATCAATAAAAAATTTCAAACTCTCCGGGAGAGACTCACGTAGCTCACTCGCAGCAGCTTGCTGCCATTCAGCCAGAGATTTTGTGGCGTCACTGTGTGCTCCAAGTCCTATCTGCAGAGCAGCGGCAATGTCGCTATCTAACAAAGCGTCAGCTGGCACCTCAGCCAAATCCGTTCCGCAAACGGGGCAATCCATGATCGGTTGGTGGGGGTTTTGTCTTTGATGCCACTGCGCAACCATGGTGTAGAGCTGCTGACGCGCGGCTTGCTGCTTGTTCTGCTGCCGCTGTACATGGGCCTCAGCTCGCTGCGCCAATTCATTTAGCTTGGCGACAAGCCACTCCTTGTCCGCATCGTTGATCTCCTTTATCTGCTGTAGGACACGGAGGGAGGGTAATCCGGCCAGAGCGGCAGAACTCAGGTGCTCACGTGCAGACGCAAGTTGATTGAGCAACCCCTGACTACGCTCTGGCGTCTCTGCGGAAGCGGAGCTTCCAAGGATCGTTTCAATATCCACCAAACCCGTAGCTTGAAGTTGAATCAACCTAGCCCGAACAGCTGCGATAGCCTTTCTGCAATTCTGTTCAGCCGTTGCCTTATCGGGAGTCAGCAATTCTGGTTCTGGCCCAAGCGTTTCGCTTTCAGCTCGCCAAGCTTCGAGAAAGGACTTCTTCCCGTTCAGAAATTGAATGCGAGCACCGTCTTTCGCATCTGTAGCAGAGTCGGTTTCGTCTTTCTCGAGACGGCGGACCATGCGCGGTAATCGCAGCCCCAGATCCTGCAGCGGCCTCAACCCTGTAAGCTGAGCGATGGCTTCTGCAAAGCTTGTCTTGTCGTCGAAACGCATGTTTGCAGCGATGGCAGGCATAAGCGTTCCGGCTTCAATTGCCCACTGCGGCAAAGCTAGAGCCTCCAGCCCACTGGAAACCTCCGAGACCGCCCCTCGATCATTTCGCTTAAGCTCTCGTCTCACCGTCGCGACATTTCCATCTTGGTCTTTGAGGTCGAGTTCCACCCATGTATCACAGGCCGGGCGGTCAGCTAGCAGCGAAAGATCCTCCGCTGAAGGTAAAGGAACGATTGCTGGAAGAGTAAAGTTTTTCTCGTCGTCACTGCCGCTTGAGATGACTTCCACAGAGATTGGATTGTGGACAAGGGATGGCATATGTTGGGAACGGTGAGCTTTTCCGGTCAGGCACCACATCATTGCGCTCTGGAGAGCGGATTTTCCCGCTCCGTTGAACCCCCAAATGCAGGTGACATCACGATCAAGGTGAAGCGTGAATACCTCAGGCGCTTGACCACCTGCACCGCAGTGGCGGTGTAGTCCAGCAAAACGATGAGCGCGCAGTTCTTGAATGCGCCAATGAGGACGAACGGTGCCCGAGGTTAAGGACCGACCGGTTGCGACGTGCGCCTTCGGGTTAGCGATTGCTTCCAGCAACTGCTGTGCCTCTGCCCCAACCACTTGCTTGGCTTGCACCCAAAGCTCTTTCCGACTCGCGTAAAAGCCCAACACCGCCCGAGCATCTTCATTATCCAACACGAACGCGCCAGCGCCGTCAGGGAGATTGATTGGTCGACCCTCGCAAAGCACGTCAACGATTTGATCCAACGTGCAATGTTCCAATTCCATCGGTTCAAGTTGCATCGGGGGAGCGGCTTGCATGAGGTCATTCCTTGGCATCATCAACAAGTAGAGGCTACGACACTGAACACGAGACGACTCATCGGCTGACTTGAGACGAAGAAGGGGATGGTCGCGTGAGGCGTACTAGAGGCTGCTCACAACATAAAGTTTTAAGAGAGAATAAACCAGCAGGGTAAGGTATCCCGCGCTTCGACGATCTGCTTAACCAGCTCGCGGTCCTGGCCCTGCGGCACCGAAAGGCGAACCCCGCTGCGCTGCGTATCCAATACCTTGCTCGGGCTTGGCAGTTTCACGTGCTGATCTCCTCGAAGCGCTGCCATGGTCCTGTTACCGCTGGATAGCCGATTTTGTGTGTGCTGACGGCGAGGTCACCGCGCCCAACCAAAGACGGGCAACCTTAAGTGGAAAGTGAGGGCGGCATAAGTCGAATGCGGACGTCGCAGAAGTGGGTGTACGACGGGGCGCCTTAAGCTGGCCAGATCTGCACAGGGCTCGAAAATGGCTTCTATGCCGATCTGATCACAGTCGTAGCGCTGAGCTACGCCATCGCGCTTTTCAGCGGAGAAAGCCACGAATCACGACAAACAGCACCGCCAGCACCGCAAGCCCAGAGGCAACCAACCAGCCTGTCGAAGCCATCGCTTGGAAAAAACCCGGGAGGAAGGGGACTTTCCCAAACTTGACGAGGGCAAGGCAAAGCCACGGCATCAGGATGATGTACAGCAGAGGAACATAGACGATGACCTGGAGGACTAGCGTCAGTCCGTCGGACCAGTCATTCCAGTGGTGTGATTTGGACATGGTGAACTCCTTTTCTTCGACGAAGACACGTGACATCCGCGTCCTGTTGCCTCAAACCCGGTTGTTGAGGCCGGGGCGCCGAGGCAAAGCGCGGACTTCAGATGCAACAAAGCCCGCGATAGGCGGGCTTTGCGGGGCGTTTCTAGAGGGTCATGGGACTTCTGGAAACGCTTTGATGGTGCCGGAGACAGGAATCGAACCTGCGACCTTCGCGTTACGAGTGCGCTGCTCTACCGACTGAGCTACACCGGCGTGTTGCGCAACGTACCATTGCCGTGGCGGTTACGCAAACGCCTGTTTCGTATCGAGTTCGCGGGGATTGGTGGAGGGGCAAGTGTGGGTCGGTTTCAGTGCCTTGCTCGGGGATTGTGTTGAGGCTTGGGGCTGCTTTGCAGCCCTTCGCGGGCAAGCCCGCTCCTACAGGAGGCGCGTTGCTTTGGAGATTTGCGCTTAGCCTGTAGTGGCGGGAGTGCAGAGGGCTACAACGCCGCGGATTTGCAGCCGCTCGGCGCCAGATCCTCTTCGACCGTCGTGGCGCAGGCCCAGCCCGTGGGCGAGCGGGTCAGCGTCAGGGTCTTGCCCACCACATTGGCCGGAGCCGCAACCAGGGTGCAGACGATACTCGCAGCGCCAGTCGCCGCAGTGCCGCTCGCGGTGATCGCGCAGTGCGCCGTAGCGGCCTGGCCACCGAGCGCCGTCACGTCAGCCACATCCTTCCCTTCATTCAAGCGCAAATCCATCGGTGTCTTCAGCGCTGAAATCTCCAGCAACGCTGCGGCGGCCTTGGTGCGTGACTGGTGGTCGGTGTACATCGGCACGGCGATGGTCGCCAGGATGCCTATGATCGCGACGACGATCATCAATTCGATCAGGGTGATGCCTTTTTGCCCTTTCATGAACGCTTTTCCTTGTTGATACGGTGCAGCACGGGACCCACTCTCGGTGGCCCGGCCGGCAGGCGCGCAGTAGGCCTCAACAGACACCTTTTGTCACCCCTGGCCGGCTGGACGTCATGTTCGCTGAACTACTCTAGTGACCATCAGAGCCACCCGCCCTCGGATGGGCACGGCAAGCTGTTTCCAAGCTTGTCTCCGCCACTGCAAGGAGCTACTCATGACCTCCACTACCCGCCTGTATGCCTGGCAAGGCACCGACGCCAGCGGCAGCCGCATCAGCGGCCGCTGCGAGGGGCGCAGCCCGGCGTTGGTGCGCGCGGGGCTGCTGCGCCAAGGTATCCACATTGCCCGCTTGCGGCCGGTGGGTGGGCTGCCGTGGCAGTTGCCCAGGCGACGCGAGAAGGCCGACCCGGCGGGGTTCAGTCGGCAACTGGCGACCTTGCTGAAGGCCGGGGTGCCGCTACTGCAGGCGTTCGAGGTGATGGGGCGCAGTGGCGGCGATGAGAGCCTGGGGCGGTTGCTGACGCGATTGCAACAGGATGTGGCGGCGGGCATGGGGCTGGCGGATGCGCTGCAGCGCCAGCCGGGGTGGTTCGATCGGCTGTACTGCAACCTGGTGCGGGTGGGTGAACAGTCGGGCACGCTGGATGCGCAGCTGGAACAGCTGGCGGACGTGCTCGAGCAGCGTCAGGCGCTGCAGCGGCGGGTGCGCAAGGCGATGGTCTATCCGCTGCTGCTGTTGCTGACGGGGTTGGGGGTGTCGGCGCTGTTGCTGCTGGAGGTGGTGCCGCGCTTTCAGGGGCTGTTCGCCAGCTTCGATACGGCGCTGCCGGCGTTCACGCAATGGGTGCTGGATTTATCCACAGGGCTGGGGCGGTATGCGCCGGGGCTTTTTATGTTGATGATGTTATCCACAGTAGGGGTGCGCCAGCTTTACCAGCGGCATGCGCCCGCGCGCCTGTGGATATCTCGGCAGGTGCTGCGCTTGCCGGTGCTGGGGCGGTTGCTGTCGCATGCGGCATTGGCGCGGTTTGCGCGCAGCCTGGGGACGGCGTACAGCGCGGGGGTGCCGCTGCTCGATGCGCTGGGCACGGTGGCGTCGGTGAGTGGCGGCTGTGTGCATGAGCAGGCCATCGTGCAACTGCGCCAGGGCATGGCCAATGGGCAGGGTTTGCATCAGGGGATGGCGCGCGATCCGTTGTTTCCGCCGTTGCTGGTGCAGCTCACGGCGATCGGTGAGTCGAGTGGCACGCTCGATCAGATGCTGGCGAAAGCGGCCACGCATTACGAAGAACAGGTCAGCCAGGCGCTGGACCAGTTGACCAGCCTGCTCGAGCCGGCCATCGTGCTGATCCTCGGCATCCTGGTGGGTGGCCTGGTGATCGCCATGTACCTGCCAATCTTCCAGTTGGGTAGCTTGATCTGAACATGAATGTCTGGACTTTTTTAGCCGCGCAGCCGGCGTACTTCCTGGCCCTGGCCACACTGCTGGGGCTGCTGGTCGGCAGCTTTCTCAATGTGCTGGTGCACCGCCTGCCGATCATGCTCGAGCGCCAATGGCAGCGGGAGGCGCAAGAGGTGCTCGAGCTGCCGGTTGCCGAGCATGCGCGCTTCGACCTGTCGCTGCCGGCCTCGCACTGCCCGCACTGCGGCCACGGCATTCGGGCGTGGGAGAATATTCCGCTGCTGAGCTATGTATGGCTGCGCGGGCGTTGCTCGGCGTGCAAGGCGGCGATCAGCCCGCGTTATCCACTGGTCGAGCTGGCCTGTGCGGGGCTTTCACTGGTGGTGGCGTGGCACTTCGGGCCGGGGGTGCAGGCGCTGTGTGCGCTGCTGCTGACCTGGTGCCTGCTGGCCTTGAGCCTGATCGACAGCGAGCATCAGTTGTTGCCGGATGTGCTGGTGCTGCCGATGGTGTGGGTCGGCCTGATGGTCAATGCGTTCGGCGTGTACGTGCCGTTGAACGAGGCGCTGTGGGGTGCGGTGATCGGCTACCTGAGCCTGTGGACGGTGTACTGGGTGTTCAAGCTGGTCACCGGCAAGGAGGGCATGGGCTATGGCGACTTCAAGCTGCTGGCGTTGATCGGTGCGTGGGGTGGCTGGCAGGTATTGCCGTTGACCTTGCTGCTGTCATCGGTGGTTGGGGCGGTGATTGGCCTGTGTTTGCTGCGCCTGCGCAAGGCTTCGATGGGCACGGCCATGCCATTTGGTCCGTATCTGGCGATTGCGGGGTGGATTGCTGTGCTCTGGGGTGATGAAATGTACGCCTCCTACCTGCAACTGCTTGGATTCTGATGACCACTGCGGCATTTACTCCCTGGATACTGGGCCTGACGGGCGGCATCGGCAGCGGCAAGAGCGCGGCGGCCGAGCGTTTTGTCGAACTCGGCGTGCACCTGGTCGATGCTGATCAGGCGGCGCGCTGGGTGGTCGAGCCGGGGCGTCCGGCGTTGGCCAGCCTCGTCGAGCGCTTTGGCGCTGGGGTGCTGCTTGAGGATGGCCAGCTGGATCGCGCGGCGCTGCGGCAGTTGATCTTTGCCGACCCGGCTCAGCGGCGTTGGGTTGAACAGCTGCTGCACCCGCTGATTGGGCAGGAGATCTTTAGTTATCTGGCCAAGGCGGAGTCGCCCTATGCGGTGTATGTCTCGCCGTTGCTGATCGAGTCGGGGCAACACAAGAAGACCCAGCGGGTGCTGGTGATCGATGCTCCGCAAGCGTTGCAGGTACAGCGCACGTTGCTGCGGGACAACACCAGCCCTGAGCAGGTGCAGGCGATTCTGGCGGCGCAGTTGCCGCGGGAAGAGCGTTTGCGCCATGCCGACGATGTGGTGGTCAATGATCGCGACCTGACGTGGTTGCATGAGCAGATTGACCGCCTGCACCACTATTACCTGACTTTACGAGGAGGCCAGCCATGAGCCAGCCGTTGTCCGTTGACTGCCCGACCTGTGGCGCACCTGTGGAATGGACTGAGAAGAGTCCGAATCGGCCGTTTTGCTCGGATCGGTGCAAGTTGATCGATCTGGGGGCCTGGGCGGCTGAGGAGCATAAGATTGCGGGGGCGCCTGAGTCGGAGGATGAGCTTTATTCTGGGGATCTTGAGCCTAGGCATTGATTCTGGATCTTTAGGGGCAATGCTATTTTGGGGCTGCTTTGCAGCCCATCGCAGGCAAGCCAGCTCCTACAGCGGTGTCGCATGCTGGCGTTAGGGGTCATCTTTCCAGGGGGCTTGCAGGTAGCGCGTGCGGTTGAAGGTTTCGAGCCACTCGGGGCAGAACACCACCAACGCGCTGACCACCATGCCGTTGATGAACGCCTCGGGGAAGATGATCAGCCATAGGTAGCCGACAAAGTCGGTCAGCCACTCCGGCATGGCAAACCGACCGTCCAGCCACAACAGGCTCAACGCCGCCGTCAGGCACAGCAACGCTGACAACGCCGCGGCAAAAAATCCTGAACAGAAGATGTACACGAACAGGTTTCGCGGCTGCCCGCGCTCGACCAGGATCGCGCACACCTCGGTCACCAGTACCGGCAGGCCAATGAACAGCAAGCCGTTGACCCCGAGCGCCGCGAGGTCCTGACGCCCCAGCAGCAACAAGCCGATCTGGGCGATGAAGCCACCGAGCACTGCCAGCGGCCAATCCAGCAGCAAGGTCACGGCCGTCATGCCGATGAAGTGGTAGGACACGCCGGTGTCGAAGTCGCGCCGCACCAGCCACAGGGCAAACAGCGCGAACACGGTGCCGAACAGCAGGTGCTGGCGACGCCGATCGGTAAACAGCTCGACCCAGCGGGTGTGCACCGCAGCCCAGATCAATACCGGTATCAAGCCTAACCAACCGAGCATCAGGCTGGTGTCGGACAGCACATGTGCACTGATCACCTGGACCTCTCTCCCGTAGCAGACGGTTTCTCATCCACGTCCCGATTCCCACCGGCAAACAACACCTTACCGTCACAGATTAGCGGCTAAGCTTGTCTCCATGGATGACTCCGACTACCTGCGCCTGCTTACCATCCAGGCCGAACAAGCCAACGCGTTCCTGTCCAATGCCCGCAAATGGGAGCGTGAGCGTTGGGTCTGCCAACGCCTGCTGCAAGGGCTGAACATTCCCTACCGCAACGAAGACTTTACCCCCGCCGGGCAAGAGCCGCCCGACGTGCTGTTTCGCGATGCGGCGTTCGAGGTGTTTTTCGTGCTCGATGAAGGCCGCCGCCTCAACGATGAGTGGCGCGAAGAGCTGCAGCGCCGGCGCAGTGCCTTTTCCCTCAGCCAGCTGGTGCGCCGCGAGGCGCGGCCGCGGCGGATCAGCGCCCAGGAGCTGCTGGTGCGCCTGGCGCCGACCCTGCGCAAGAAGGCCCACAACTACCGTGAGCGCGGCCTGGAGCTGAACGAGCTGGACATCATTGCCTTCGCCAGCCTCAAGCGCGAAGTGCTCGACCTCAACAGCCACTTTCCGCCGCCCACCGAATACCTGCGCCAGGGCTGGCGCTCGCTGTCGCTGGTGGGGCCGACCTTTGCCCGGGTGTTGTTCGCCCACCCCGACGCGCCGGATTTTCTACGCGGTAACCTGGGGCGCAGCATCGTCTTCGATGTGGGGATCAGTCTTTGAGCCAGTGCCGAGAGTCTTTGCAATGGCGTACACTCGGCGGCAGAGATAGAAAGCATTATCATTCGTTATCGAGACCCTGCGCGAACCCTGTAGCCTTTGCGCAGTCACAAGCGTCTACCTGACGAGGCCCACCATGACCAGCCGCCTGAATCCAGAAGATCAGCGTCGCGTCGATGAGTATCTCAAAGCCCCTCAGCACCAAGTTGAGCGCAAGCCGTTCCGGCCCTTGCTGCTCCTCGGTGTGGTGGTGGCCGTGACCATCGGTCTGGGCCTGTTGAGCCGTTTGCTGAGTGGACTGGTGCTATGAGCTGCCTTGCGCTCGCCCTCCGCCCTGCTTCGGCGCCGCCCCTCAGGGGCAAGCATTCGTTTAACCTTATGAGAGTTCTCCATGACACATCGCATCGTGATTGTCGGCGGCGGCGCCGGCGGCCTGGAACTGGCGACCCGCCTGGGTAAAAGCCTGGGCAAACGGAAAAAGGCCGAGATCACCCTGGTCGACGCCAACCTGACGCACATCTGGAAGCCGCTGCTGCACGAAGTGGCCGCCGGCTCGTTGAACTCGTCGGAAGACGAGCTCAACTATGTGGCCCAGGCCAAGTGGAACCACTTCAACTTCCAGCTCGGCCGCATGAGTGGCCTGGACCGTGAGAGCAAGCAGATCCAGCTGGCGGCGACCCTCGACGAAGACGGCCGCGAGCTGCTGCCTGCGCGCACCCTGGGCTATGACAGCCTGGTGATCGCGGTGGGCAGCAACACCAACGACTTCGGCACCCTGGGCGCGGCGCAGCACTGCCTGTTCCTGGATACCCGCAAGCAGGCCGAGCGCTTCCACCAGCAACTGCTCAACCACTACCTGCGTGCGCACGCCGGCGACGTGGCGAGCGAGAAGATCAGCGTGGCCATCGTCGGGGCCGGCGCGACCGGCGTCGAACTGGCGGCCGAGCTGCACCACGCGGCGCATGAGCTGGCGGCCTATGGCCTGGACAAGATCCAGCCGCAGGACATGCACATCACGATCATCGAGGCCGGCCCGCGCGTGCTGCCGGCGCTGCCTGAGCGGATCAGCGTGCCGGTGCACAAGACCCTGGAAAAGCTCGGCATCACCGTGATGACCAATGCCTCGGTCAGTGAAGTGACTGAAGACGGCTTGAAGACGGCCGGTGGCGATGTCATCCAGGCCAGCCTCAAGGTGTGGGCGGCGGGGATTCGTGCGCCGGCCTTCCTCAAGGACATCGATGGGCTGGAGACCAACCGGATCAACCAGTTGGTCGTGCGGCCTACCCTGCAGACGACGCTGGACGACGATATCTTCGCCTTTGGTGACTGTGCGGCGTGCCCGCAGCCGGGCAGCGACCGCAATGTGCCACCGCGTGCGCAGGCGGCGCACCAGCAGGCTTCGATGCTGGTGAAGAGCTTCCAGGCGCGGTTGGACAACAAGGAGTTGCCGACTTACGCGTATAAGGATTACGGCTCGCTGGTGTCGCTGTCGCGGTTCTCGGCGGTGGGTAACCTGATGGGTAACCTGACCGGTAGCGTGATGCTCGAAGGGTGGCTGGCGCGGATGTTTTATGTGTCGCTGTACCGGATGCACCAGATGGCGCTGTATGGGCTGTTCCGGACCCTGATGCTGATGTTGGGTAGCCGGATTGGGCGCGGGACCGAGCCGCGTCTGAAGTTGCACTGATCGGCTGAAGATTGCTGGGGGCGCTATGCGCCCCTTCGCGGGCAAGCCCGCTCCTACAGGTCCAGCGCAAGGCTCAAGGCCAGCGACCACCCTGTAGGAGCGGGCTTGCCCGCGAAGGGCTGCGCAGCAGCCCCAGGATCTACCTGACCACGCGATAGCTGCTCTGCACAAAGCCACTCTCGAACGTCGTCGTACGCAGGTGCTGCAACAGCACATCCCGCGCCAGCTCGCCAAACAGCGGAATCCCGCCCCCCAGCAGCACCGGAATATGGGTGATGGTCAACTCATCCACCCTGCCCTCACGCAAGAACCCCTGAATCAACTTGCCGCCATCCAGGTACAGGCTTTTTGCGCCCGTCGCCGCCAGATGCTCGAGCAACGCTGATATCGGCCCCGCATGCAGCTCGACGCCCTCCCCCAGCCCCGCCGGTAACGCCGTCAGCGAGCCGCTGAGCACCACCACGCGCTTCTGTGGATAAGGCCACTCACCAAACGTCAGCACCTTGTCGAACGTGCCACGCCCCATCACCAACGTATCGACGCTGGCCATGAACGCCGCATAGCCATGATCGTCAGTGGAACTGGTGGCGCCCATCAGCCAGTCAAGGCTGCCGTCTTCGCGGGCAATGAAGCCATCCAGGCTGGTGGCGATGAAGACGCTGGTTTTCAAAGACATGACAAAGCTCCCTTCAGACATCTCCGAAGGCTAGCAAGGTAGGCGGGATAAAATCGAGACAAAAGAAAAAGGGCATCTCAGTCGAGATGCCCTCTTTACATGGTGGGTCGTGTAGGATTCGAACCTACGACCAATTGGTTAAAAGCCAACTGCTCTACCAACTGAGCTAACGACCCGGAAAATGGTCGGGGTGAGGGGATTCGAACTCCTGACATCCTGCTCCCAAAGCAGGCGCGCTACCGGACTGCGCTACACCCCGAAATTGGCTCCGCGACCTGGACTCGAACCAGGGACCCAATGATTAACAGTCATTTGCTCTACCGACTGAGCTATCGCGGAACTAAAACTTCGATCTTCCGATCCCGAAGGCTGTTTAAGCTTCGGTCCCTTTGACTTACCGCATCGCTGCGTTGTTGTCTCTGAGGCCGGCTATTCTACATCCTTCGTTTTGCTTGTCAACCCCTAATTTGCTTTCAAGTTACTGATTTGCAAACTGTTTTCAGATCGTCGTTACCGCTGGCGATCTGCTTAGTGGCTGACAGCGGGGCGTATATTAGGAGCACTCGATTCTAGATGCAAGCATAAATTTCAAAATTTTCATGAGGTTAGCTGGAAGGCCCTATTTCCGGGGTTTTGCGGGGGGTTGAAGGTCGCTGTCGCGGGGCAAGCCCGCGCCCACGCAGCCCGCTTTGGCAGAAAAAGTGATGCGTGGCAGCGAGTTCGCCTCGTAAAAAAGCCTTCGCCAAGCGCAAAAAAATCAAAAAACGCCGCCTGAAAATCAAAAAACACTGCGAGAAAACCAAAAACCCGCCCAAAAAAATTAGAACAGCGCGCAAAAAAAAAGCCCCGCATGCGCGGGGCTTAATTTTATTTATCAGGCAAAGACGATTTCTTCGCCCTCGACCTTGGCGGTGATCGCCGACCCTGGCAAGAATTCGCCCGCCAGGATCAACTGCGCCAACGGGTTTTCGATCCAGCGCTGGATCGCCCGCTTCAAGGGCCGTGCGCCATACACCGGGTCGTAACCGACCGCGATCAGCTTGTCGATCGCTTCCGGGCTCAAGCTCAGGCTCAGCTCGCGCTCGATCAGGCGGCTGCGCAGGCGGCCAAGCTGGATCTCGGTGATACCGGCGATCTGCTCGCGGCCCAGCGGCTCGAACACCACCACTTCGTCGATGCGGTTGATGAACTCCGGACGGAAGTGGCTACCCACCGCGTCCATCACCGCCGCACGCTGTGCCTCGCGATCACCGACCAGCTCCTGGATCTGCGCCGAGCCCAGGTTGGAGGTCATCACGATGACCGTGTTGCGGAAGTCCACGGTACGCCCGTGGCTGTCGGTCAGGCGGCCGTCTTCAAGCACTTGCAGGAGCACGTTGAAGACATCCGGGTGGGCCTTCTCCACCTCGTCCAGCAGCACCACCGCGTACGGCTTGCGACGCACCGCCTCGGTCAGGTAACCGCCCTCCTCGTAGCCGACGTAGCCTGGTGGGGCGCCGATCAGGCGAGCCACGGAGTGTTTCTCCATGAACTCGGACATGTCGATGCGCACCATGGCCTCTTCGGTGTCGAACAAAAACTCCGCCAGGGCCTTGCACAGTTCGGTCTTGCCGACGCCGGTCGGGCCAAGGAACAGGAACGAGCCGCTGGGCCGGTTGGGGTCGGACAAGCCCGCACGCGAGCGACGTACCGCGTTGGCCACGGCCGTGACCGCTTCGCTCTGGCCGATCACCCGCTGGTGCAGCAAGTGCTCCATCTGCAGCAGCTTCTCACGCTCGCCTTCGAGCATCTTGGACACCGGGATGCCGGTCCACTTGGAGACCACTTCGGCAATTTCTTCCTCGGTGACCTTGTTGCGCAGCAGCTGGTTCTCGGTCTTGCCGTGCTGGTCGACCATCTGCAGGCTGCGCTCCAGGTCCGGGATCACCCCGTACTGCAGCTCGGCCATGCGGCTGAGGTCGCCTTTGCGCCGGGCAGCCTCGAGCTCCTGGCGGGCTTGCTCGATCTTTTGCTGGATCTGCGCCGAGCCCTGCACTTCGGCTTTCTCGGACTGCCAGATCTCTTCGAGGTCGGAGTATTCACGTTCGAGGCGCTCGATTTCTTCGGTGAGCTTCTCGAGACGCTTCTTGGCCGCCTCGTCTTCTTCTTTCTTCAGTGCCTGGGACTCCACCTTGAGCTGGATCAGGCGCCGGTCGAGGCGGTCGAGCACTTCCGGCTTGGAGTCGATCTCCATGCGGATGCGGCTGGCCGCTTCGTCGATCAGGTCGATGGCCTTGTCGGGCAACTGCCGATCGGTGATGTAGCGGTGGCTGAGCTTGGCCGCAGCAATGATCGCGCCGTCGGTGATGGCCACCTTGTGGTGCACCTCGTAGCGCTCTTTGAGGCCGCGCAGGATGGCGATGGTGTCTTCCTCGCTCGGCTCTTCGACCAGCACCTTCTGGAAGCGTCGCTCGAGCGCCGCGTCCTTCTCTATGTACTGGCGGTACTCGTTGAGCGTGGTGGCGCCGACACAGTGCAGTTCGCCACGGGCCAGGGCCGGCTTGAGCATGTTGCCGGCGTCCATGGCGCCCTCGCCTTTGCCGGCGCCGACCATGGTGTGCAGCTCGTCGATGAACAGGATGATCTGGCCTTCCTGCTTGGACAGCTCGTTGAGCAGGCCTTTGAGGCGCTCTTCGAACTCGCCGCGGTACTTGGCACCGGCGATCAGCGCCCCCATGTCGAGGGCGAGCAGGCGCTTGCCCTTGAGGCCGTCAGGCACTTCGCCATTGATGATGCGCTGGGCCAGGCCTTCGGCGATGGCGGTCTTGCCCACGCCAGGCTCGCCGATCAGCACCGGGTTGTTCTTGGTCCGGCGCTGCAGCACCTGGATGGTGCGGCGGATTTCGTCGTCACGGCCGATCACCGGGTCGAGCTTGCCGTCTTCGGCGCGCTTGGTGAGGTCGACGGTGTACTTGTCCAGGGCCTGGCGCGACTCTTCGGCGTTGGCGTCATTGACCGCCGCGCCGCCGCGCAGGTGGGTAATGGCGTTTTCCAGGGCCTTCTTGCTGATGCCCTGACCGAGCAGCAGCTTGCCGACCTTGCTGTTCTCGTCCATGGCGGCGAGCAGCACCAGTTCACTGGAGATGAACTGGTCGCCCTTCTGCTGGGCCAGGCGATCGGCCTGGTTGAGCAGGCGCGCCAGGTCCTGCGACATGTTGACGTCGCCGGTGGGGTTCTGGATCTTCGGCAGCTGGTCGAGCTCTTTGCTCAGCGCCGTGCGCAGGCTGTTGATGTCGAAGCCGACCTGCATCAGCAGCGGCTTGATCGAGCCGCCTTGCTGGTCGATCAGCGCCTGCAACAGGTGCTGCGGCTCGATGGCAGGATGATCCATGCCAACGGCCAGGGATTGAGAGTCGGATAACGCCAATTGCAGCTTGCTGGTTAATCGGTCTATTCGCATGGGGATACCTTCCTAATAGGGGCAGGCCGGAGCGATGGACACACCTGATGAAGAAACCTGCCAGAGATAACCAATAGATTGGGCTGATTGTGAGAGATTCAAGCGTAGCGGGGTTGACCGAGGTCAGTAATGCAAATGCCTGAGATGACCGTTTGGCCGTTGGGGCTGCTGCGCCGCCCATCGCCGGCAAGCCAGCTCCTACAAGGACCGCGTCGTTCTGAACATCGCCGCGGTACCTGTAGGAGCTGGCTTGCCGGCGATGGGCCGCAAAGCGGCCCCAAGTGGATCAGCGCGGCTCGAGCCAGACCAGCGAGGCGAAGCGCCCACCCTGCGGGGTGCGGCGATAGGAGAAGAAGCGTGGGTCGCTGACCGTGCACAGGCCACCGCCATAAACAGCAGTGACCCCACGCGCTGCCAGGCGAATACGCGCCAGCGCATAAATGTCGGCCAGCAGCTTGTCAGGGCGCCCACCGGGCACAAAGGCGCCAGCGGCCTCGGGGTGTACGGCGGTAAACGCATCGCGCACTTCCAGGCCGACCTCGAACGCTTGCGGCCCGATCGCCGGGCCCAGCCAGACGAGCACCTCGTCAGCCGGCAGCGCCAGCCGGTCCAGGGTCGCTTCGAGCACGCCACCGGCCAACCCGCGCCAGCCGGCATGGGCTGCCGCTACGCGGGTACCGGCGCGGTCACAGAACAGTGCAGGCAGGCAGTCGGCGGTCATCACCGTGCAGGCGATACCCGGCTGGTCGGTCCAGCTGGCATCGGCCTCGGCGACCACGGCCGGGTCAGCGTCCGCCACGACCAGGCCGTGCACTTGCGTGAGCCAGGCCGGACGAATAGAGAACCGATCACTCAAGCGCCGCCGGTTCTCGGCAACCGCCGCTGGGTCATCGCCCACATGGTCACCCAGGTTGAACTGCTCATACGGCGGCAGGCTGACCCCACCCTCGCGGGTAGTGACGCAGGCGCGCACCGAGGCCGGGGCCGGCCAGTCGGGGCGCAGCAGCTGCGTCAGACCGTTCATCCGATAAAGCTGCCGCGGTCCTGCTTGAGCAGCGACAGCAACCAGACGAAGTCATCCGGCAGGGGCGATTCCCACTTCATCACCGCACCGGTGATCGGGTGCTTCAAGGCCAGGAAGCGCGCATGCAGGGCTTGCCGCGGGAAGGTCTTGAGGGCATCGACCATGGTCGCGCTGGCGGCTGGCGGAATCCGGAAGCGACCGCCGTAGGTCGGGTCACCGACCAGCGGGAAGCCCACGTGAGCCATGTGCACACGGATCTGGTGGGTACGGCCGGTTTCCAGCTTGACCCGCACATGGGTGTGCGAACGGAACCGCTCCAGCACGCGGTAGTGGCTGACCGCGGACTTGCCGCCTTCAGTCACTGCCATGCGCTGACGCTGGCCACCGTGGCGGCCGATCGGGGCGTCGATCTTGCCCCCCGCGGTCACCACGCCGATCACGATGCACTCATAGATGCGGCTGACCAGGCGGCTCTGCATCTGCTCGACCAGCTTGGTCTGCGCCTGCAGGGTCTTGGCCACCACCATCAGGCCGGTGGTGTCTTTGTCGAGGCGGTGGACAATACCCGCACGCGGCACGTTGACGATATCCGGCACGTGATGCAGCAAGGCATTGAGCAGGGTGCCATCGGCGTGACCCGCAGCCGGGTGGACCACCAGGCCGGTCGGCTTGTTGATCACCAGGATGTGCTCGTCTTCATAGACGATGTCCAGTGCGATGTCCTGGGCGATCCACTCGCCCTGGGCCTCCTGCTCTGCCTCGAGGGCGAGAATGGAGCCACCATGGACGGTGTCGCGCGGACGCACGACCTGGCCATCTACCGTCAAGCGGCCGTCTTTGATCCAGGAGGACAGGCGCGAACGCGAGTACTCGTCGAACAGTTGGGCGGCGACCTGGTCGAGGCGTTGACCGCCCAATTCGGACGGTACCTCTGCGCTAAGTTGAATGATCTCGGACATGCTCGATTCGGCGGGCGCACAGCCTTTGGTTTCAACTGCGCGCTTGTGGTTAAATACGGCTTCTTTTGCCCCGGGGTATGCCGGGGGCGCTCATCATAACAGGACGGCACCGCCCAAGACAGCGGCCGTCAAAGGACGCAAGCCGCCATGCAAGTGAAACACCTGCTGCTGATCGCCATCCTCGGGCTCACCGCTGCCTGTTCCTCGAACAAGGAAGTGATTGACGAAAACCTCAGTGAAGCCGAGTTGTACCAGCAGGCGCAGGCCGATCTGGACAACCACAGCTACACCAGCGCCGTGGGCAAGCTCAAGGCCTTGGAGTCGCGCTACCCGTTCGGCCGTTACGCCGACCAGGCCCAGCTCGAGCTGATTTACGCCAACTACAAGAACTCCGAGCCAGAGGCCGCCAAGTCCTCTGCCGAGCGCTTTATCCGCCTGCACCCGCAGCACCCGAACGTCGACTACGCCTATTACCTGAAAGGCCTGACCTCGTTCGACCAGGACCGCGGCCTGCTGGCGCGCTTCCTGCCGCTGGACATGACCAAGCGTGACCCGGGTGCCGCCCGCGACTCGTACAACGAGTTCGCCCAGCTCACCAGCCGCTTCCCCAACAGCCGCTACGCGCCAGACGCCAAGCAGCGCATGATCTACCTGCGCAACCTGCTGGCCGCCTACGAGATCCACGTTGCCGACTACTACCTGAGCCGCCAGGCTTACGTGGCCGCCGCCAACCGTGGCCGCTACGTGGTCGAGAACTTCCAGGAAACGCCGTCCGTCGGCGACGGCCTGGCCGTCATGGTCGAGGCTTACCAGCACATGCACCTGGACGAGCTGGCCGCCACCAGCCTGGAAACCCTCAAGCTCAACTACCCGAACCACCCGAGCCTGGTCGACGGCAGCTTCGAGCCCAAGCAGGACGATGCCGAAGGCCGTTCGTGGCTGTCCAAGGCGACCCTGGGCCTGATCGAAACCGAAACCCCGTTGCCGCCGGGCGAGACCCGCGCCAACCAGGACGTGGTGCGCCAGTTCAAGGATGCCCGCGACGAAATGCCGGTCGACCTGCTGCCAAAAGACGAAAACGGTGACCCGGTCCTGCCGGCAGGCCCGAAAGAAGCCGAGCAGAGCCGTTCGTGGTTCAGCTACGCGACCTTTGGTCTGTTCGACTGATCCCGCGCGCTGCATGAGAAAGGGAGGCCTAGGCCTCCCTTTTTTCATGCCCGCGCCCTAGACTGTCAGCTCTATTTCTCGACAAGCTGGACACCATGGTTCGCCTACTTTTCTGGATCGCCCTGATCGCCGCCGCGTTCTGGCTGTGGCGCAAGTTCAAGCTCAGCCAGCAATCACGCCCTGAGCAGCGGCTCGACGACCCGCTGAAGATGGTCCGCTGCGCCCACTGCGGCGTGCACCTGCCCAACGACCGCGCCTTGCACCGTGGCGGCGAGTGGTACTGCAGCCCCGCGCACCTGGAGCAAGGGCCTGGCGATCAGCGTTGATTGCCCGAGGCTGTGATTGGGGCTGCGACGCAGCCCCAAGATGTTCCCCGTACATATCCCTGCCCGACCCTTCTGCTTCATTTACGACCCCTCCCCCGCCGCCACCATTGACCCGCCCGAGCAAAATTCGCTAAATCCTATTTATCCGCATAAATATGAAAAATAGCCCTCATGCTCAAACCCAAGCGCAAACGGCAAAAGCTCTCCGACATGATCGTCGAGTCGGTCAAGCGCTCGATCGTTACCGAGGCGCTGCACCCGGGTGACCGCCTGCCCACCGAGCGCGAGCTGATGGAGCACTTCGAATGCTCCAAGGGCACCGCCCGCGAAGCGCTCAAGGCGCTCGAGGTCGAGGGCCTGGTCAGCACCCGCACCGGCCCTGCCGGCGGCGCATACCTCAATGAAGTCGGCACCGAACCGGCCAGCCGCGCCCTGCGCAACTACCTGCACTTCCAGCACCTGGACGGCGAGCAGGTGTACCAGCTGCGCAAGGTCATCGAGGTCGAGCTGGCGGTGTCGGTGATGGGCCTGCTCAGCGACGACGACTACAGCGCGCTGCAAGCCAACATCGATTTCTGCAGCACCCCGGAAGACAGCGAAGAAGGCCAGCGCGAGCAGCGCCTGGCCGAGATCGAGTTCCATACCCTGCTCGCCCGCCGCTGCCGCAACCCGCTGCTGAGCTTCATGGCGGTGTTTCTCAACGACCTGCTGCGCGACCTGGTGGTGCTGAAAAAAGCCTACCTGCCCAAGCGCCAGGCGTTCGCCGCCGCCAACATCGACTACCACAAGCAACTGTTGCTGGCCCTGCGCGCCAGCGACGAACCCGCCGTACGCCGCCTGATGCACGAGCACATGTGCGACGCCGAGCACCACATGACCGCGCTGGAAGGCGAAGTCGCCCGCAACTTCCTCCTGGAGTTCCCCCACCACCCTTGATGTGCCTGGACAGAGGCCTGCACACAGGCCCGGCCGTACCCGCTTTGTCATTGCCACTCCTGCCTAATAACCACAACCAAGGAGTTACTCATGCAAAGACGTACCCTGCTCAAAGCAGGCCTTGCCCTGGGTGCCCTCGGCAGCCTCCCCCTCGGAGCGCACCGGGCATTCGCCGATGAACCGCTGACGTTCTATGGGCTCAAGTCCATGTCCGGGCCCTTTGCCAGTTATGGCAAGTACGCCGACATGGGGTCGCGCCTGGCCATCGCCGAGCACCCGCAACTGCTCGGCCGGCCACTGAAGTACAAGGTCATCGACACCGAGGGCAATGCTGGCAAGGCGGTACGCAAGGTTCAGGAAGCCATCGGCCAGGATGGCGCACGCTTCTTCCAGGGTTGCACCCTGTCGTCCTCGGCGCTGGCGGTGTCCAAGGAGATCCACAAGGCCGGGGGCGTGTTCATGACCCCGGTCGGTGCCGACGAAATCACCGGCAAGGACTGCAACAGCTCGACCTTCCGCTGGTCGGTGCCGACCTACGGCGCCATCCGCGAAACCCTGGTGCCGCTGATCAAGCTGCTGCCCGAGGCCAAGCGCTGGTACACCATCACCCCGCAATACGTGTTTGGCGACGCCCTGCTCGACAACGCCCGCAAGGTCTTCGCCGAGCACGGCATCGAGCACATCGGCAACAGCTACCACTCGTTGCAGGAGCAGGAGTTCTCCGGCTACCTGACCAACGCGATCGCCTCCAAGCCCGATGTGCTGGTGCTGCTCAACTTTGGCAGCCAGTCGTCCAACGCGCTGCGCCAGGCGGTCAACTTCGGCATCAAGGAGCGGATGAAGATCCTCCTGGTGTGGTCGGCCGGGCTCGACCAGTTCCAGGAGCTCGGCAGTGATGTGCTCGAAGGCGTGTACCTCGGCGCGCAGTACTGGCACCAGGTCGACACCCCACTCAACCGCGAGCTGGTCGCGGCCACCCGCAAGGCCTATGGCATCAACCCCAATTACCCGCTGGCCGCCGACTACATCGGCACCCGGGTGATGCTCGAGGCCATCGTCAAGGCCGCCAGCCTCGACGGCGCCGCCGTGTCCCAGGCCCTGCAGGGCATGCGCTTCCAGGGCCCGACCGGCGAGGAGCTGATCCGCCCCGGTGATCACCAGGTGCTCAAGGATTACTACCTGCTGCGCGGCAAGGCCCAGGCGCAGATGCGCGACGAGGATGACCTGGCCGAGGTGCTCAGCGCCGGCCGCTCGTTCGTCGAGGCCGATCACAGCGGTTGCACACTGGCCTGAGCCACGGCGCCAGCCCCCTTTCTACACACATGCAGGCGCGCGGCGCGCTGCAGAGGGCACCTTCATGCTCGATTTGTACCTGTTCCAGCTACTCAACGGCCTTGGCCTGGGGATGATCTACTTCCTGATCGCCGTCGGCCTGACGATCATTTTCGGCTTGCTCAACTTCGTCAACTTCGCCCACGGGGCGTTCTTCGTGCTCGGCGCCTACCTGTGCTACACGGCCGTGGCGCTGACCGGCAACTTCTGGCTGGCCCTGCTGATTGCGCCCCTGGCCGTGGCGGCGCTGGCCTGGGCGGTCGAGCGGGTGCTGATCAAACGCATCTACCACCTGCCGCACACCTTCCAGATCCTCGTCACCCTGGGCATCGCGCTGATCATCCAGGAAGCCTCGGTGCTGATCTGGGGCCCGGTCGGCAAGCACATCGCGGTGCCGCCGGAGCTGCGCGGGGTGCTGATCGTCGGCGACTTCATCTACCCGTACTACCGACTGTTCCTGATCGGCTTTGCCGCCTTGATCGGCCTCGGCCTGTGGCTGCTGCTGGAGCGCACGCGCTTCGGTGCGCTGGTCCGCGCCGGCAGTGAGAGCACCGAAACCGTGTCGCTGCTGGGCACCAATATCTTCCGCCTGTTTTCCCTCACCTTCGCCCTTGGCGTCGGCCTGGCCGGGGTCGCCGGGGTGCTGTTCGCGCCCTTGCGCGGCGCCCAGCCGTTCGTCGGCCCGGAGATCCTCGGCATCGCCTTCGTGGTGGTGGTGATCGGTGGCATGGGCTCGTTCGGCGGCGCGCTGGTCGGCGGCCTGCTGGTGGGTGTGGTGCAAAGCATGATGACCAGCCTCTGGCCACAAGGCGCCAGCCTGATGATCTACGGCGCGATGGCGGCGGTGATCCTGGTACGTCCCTACGGCCTGTTCGGGAGAGCATGAACATGACTGAGAAAAATCCATTGGCCGTGGCCAAGGGGCATGGCCCGGCCCTGCTGCTCCTGCTGATCGTCAGCCTGATCGGCCTGCCGCTGATCCTGCCGTCGGCCACCCTGGCCACCGAGATCCTTATCTTCGGCCTCGCCGCGCTGGCCTGTAACCTGCTGCTGGGCTACACCGGGCTGCTGTCGTTCGGCCAAGGCATCTTCTTTGGCGCCGGGGCCTACGGCGCGGCGCTGCTGATGATCCACCTGCACTGGGGCATGCTCGGTGCGCTGCTTGGCGCGGCGCTGTTCGGCGCGTTGCTGGCGTTGCTGGTCGGCGCCCTGGCGATCCGCCGCAAGGGCATCTACTTCGTCATGCTGACCCTGGCCTTCAGCCAGATGGCGTACTTCCTGGCGTACACCCTGAGTGGCTGGACCGGTGGCGACAACGGCCTGCTCGACGTACCGCGGCCAAACATCGAGATCGCCGGCCACGTGCTGGTCGACCTCGCCGACCCCAGGCACTTCTATGTGTTCGTCGCTGTGGTGTTCCTGCTGATCTTCGCCGGGGCCTTGCGGGTGATCCGCTCGCCGTTCGGCAGCACCCTGCTGGCGATCCGCGAGAACGAGACCCGCGCCGCCGCCATCGGCTATGACATCCGCCACTTCAAGATCCTCGTGTTCATGCTCTCGGGCGCCATCACCGGCATCGCCGGGGCGCTCTACGCGATGCTGCTGCACTTCGCGCCGCTGTCCAACATCGACCTGATGATGAGCGAGAACATCCTGATCATGACCATTGTCGGCGGCACTGGCTCGCTGTTCGGCTCGCTGCTCGGTGCCGGCGCCATCGTCGTGCTCGGCGATGTGCTGTCGGAACTGTGGCCGCGCTGGCTGATGCTGCTGGGGGTGATCCTGATCCTGGTGGTGGTGTTCATGCGCGGTGGCCTGTGGGGCGGCCTGGCCGACCTGGTGAAGCGCCTGAAGCCCTCGCGCTCCGTCGATGGCAAGACCAAGGAGACCCTGGAATGAGCGACTACCTCCTGGAAACACGCAACCTCGAACTCGCCTACGGCCCGTTCCACGCGGTCGACGGGGTCGACCTCAAGGTCCGCGCCGGCACCATCCACACCGTCATCGGCCCCAACGGCGCCGGCAAGACCAGCCTGTTCCACTGCCTGACCGGCGAGCGCCAGGCCACCGCCGGCAAGATCCTCTTCAATGGCCAGGACATCCTGCGCAAACCGTCCCACGGCCGAGTCGCGCTGGGCATGGCGCGCTCGTTCCAGCTCACCAGCCTGTTCCAGAATCTCAGCGTGCGCGAAAACCTGCGCCTGGCCGCGCAAGGCCGCGACGGCCTCGGTGCCCTGAACTTCTGGCGCAGCGTCGAGCACAAGCGCAGCCACTGGGACACCGCCGACCGGGTGCTGGAGCGGCTCAAGCTCAATGGCCGCGCCGAGACCCTGGCCGGCGAGCTGTCGCACGGCCAGCAGCGGGTGCTGGAAGTCGGCATGTCGATCTGCGCCAAACCGACCTTGCTGATGCTCGACGAGCCCACCTCGGGCATGGGCATTGATGATATTCCGCTGATGACCGAGCTGATCAGCGACCTGGGCCGCGACCACACCGTGCTGTTGATCGAACACAACATGAGCATCGTCATGTCGATCAGCCAGCGCATCACTGTCATGAGCCACGGCCAGATCCTGGTCGAGGGCACCCCGGACCAGGTGCGCAACGATGAGCGCGTGCGCACCGCCTACCTTGGAGAGGCCGCCTGATGCTGACCGTCGATTCGATCCACTCCTACTACGACAAGAGCCACGTGCTCGAAGGCGTCTCGCTGAAGGTCGAGGCCGGTGAACTGGTGACGCTGCTCGGGCGCAACGGCGCCGGCAAGACCACCACCCTGCGCAGCATCCTGGGCATCGTCCGCCCGCGCCAAGGGCAGATCCACTTCAACGGCCAGGCACTGGTCGGCCGCGAGATCTTCGATATTGCCCGCCAGGGTATCGCCCTGGTGCCCGAGCATCGCGGCATCTTTCGCCAGCTCGACGTCGAAGAAAACCTCAAGATCGCCGCACGCAAGCACAGCCGCTGGCAGCTGGAGGACGTCTACAGCATGTTTCCGCGGCTCAAGGAGCGTCGCCGCAACAACGGCTTCGCGCTGTCGGGCGGCGAGCAGCAGATGCTGGCCATCGCCCGTGCCCTGCTCAATGGTCCGAAACTGCTGATTCTCGACGAGCCCACCGAAGGGCTGGCACCGGTGATCGTCGATGAGCTGGTGAAAATCCTCCGGCGGATCAAGGACGAAGGCCTGTCGATCCTGCTGGTGGAGCAGAACCTCAAGGTCTGCGACGCGCTGGCCGACCGTCACTACGTGCTCGAACAAGGCCGGGTGGCCTACCAGGGCAGCGCCGAACAGTTTCGCGCCGACCCGAGCATCAAGAACCGCTACCTGGCCCTGAGCGCCTGAAGGAGAACGACCATGAACACCCGTATCGATCCCTCGCAGCACCTGCTCGGCCAAGACGCGCGGGTCAGCCGCGAACGCCTCTGGCAATCGCTGATGGACCTCGCCCGCCTCGGCGCCACGGCCAAGGGCGGCGTGTGCCGGCTGGCCCTGACCGACCTCGACCGCCAGGCCCGCGACCTGTTCGTGCAGTGGTGCACCGAGGCCGGTTGCACAGTCAGCGTTGACGCCATCGGCAATATCTTCGCCCGCCGCCCCGGGCGCAATCCGGCGCTGCCGCCGGTGATGACCGGCAGCCATATCGACACCCAGCCCACTGGCGGCAAGTTCGACGGTTGTTACGGGGTGATGGCCGGGCTGGAGGTGATCCGCACGCTCAACGACCTGGGCCTGAGTACCGAAGCGCCCTTGGAAGTGGTGGTGTGGACCAACGAGGAAGGTTCGCGCTTCCCGCCGTGCATGATGGGTTCGGGGGTGTTCGCCGGTAAGTTCGGCCTGCAGGAGACCCTCGACAAGCGCGACGACCAGGGCCTGTCGGTGGGGGCCGAGCTCGAGCGCATCGGTTATGCCGGCCCGCGCGTGCCGACCGGGCATCCGGTCGGGGCGTACTTCGAGGCGCATATCGAGCAGGGGCCGGTACTGGAAGACCTGCGCACCACCATCGGCGTGGTCCAGGGGTGCCTGGGGCAGAAGTGGTTCGACCTGGTGCTGACCGGCGTCGAAGCCCACGCCGGGCCAACCCCGATGCGCCTGCGCAAGGACGCCCTGGTCGGCGCTGCCGAGGTGGTCGCTGCGGTCAACCGCATCGCCCATGCGCACCAGCCGCACGCCTGCGGCACGGTCGGTTGCCTGAGCGTGCACCCCGGTTCGCGCAACGTCATCCCTGGCCAGGTGCAGATGACCATCGACCTGCGCCACCTTGATCCCGCGCACCTCGACGCGATGGTCGCCGAAGTCCGCGAGGTCATCGAAACCAGCACCGCCAAGCACGGCCTGAGCTTCCAGCTGACGCCGACTGCCGACTTCCCCCCGCTGTACTTCGCCGACGCCTGCGTCGACGCGGTGCGCCAGGGCGCGCGCGACCTGGGCCTGAGCCACATGGACATCGTCAGCGGCGCCGGCCACGATGCGATCTTCGTCGCCGAGCTGGGGCCTGCGGGGATGATCTTCGTGCCATGCGAGGGCGGCATCAGCCACAACGAAATCGAGAACGCCGCGCCGCAAGACCTCGCCGACGGCTGCGACGTGCTGCTGCGGGCGATGTTCCAGGCCGCCAACCAGGGAGCCCAATGAGATGACTGGCAAGACTGCGATCGGTGAATTCACCGCTGTCGAACTGCTCGAACTGTACCGCCAGCGCCAGCTGTCTCCGGTTGAGGTGATCGACGACGTGCTGGCGCGCATCGACCGCCACAACCCGGCCGTCAACGCTTACTGCCATGTCGACGGCGAGGGCGCCCGGGCGGCGGCCCGCGCCAGCGAACAGCGCTGGCAGCATGGCCAGCCGTGCGGCAGGCTGGACGGTGTGCCGGCGTCGATCAAGGACCTGACCCTGACCCGCGGCATGCCCACCCGCAAGGGCTCGCTGACCACGTCGGCCGCAGGCCCGTGGGACGTGGACGCGCCGTTCAGTGGGTTCATGCGCGAGGCCGGTGCAGTGCTGGTGGGCAAGACCACGACCCCCGAGTTCGGCTGGAAAGGCGTGACCGACAACCCGCTCTATGGCATCACCCGCAACCCGTGGGACACGCGCCTGACCGCAGGCGGCTCATCGGGCGGCGCGGCAGCGGCGGCAGCGCTCAACCTCGGTGTGCTGCACCAAGGCAGCGATGCCGGCGGCTCGATCCGCATCCCCTGCGCGTTCACCGGTACCTTTGGCATCAAACCGACATTTGGCCATGTGCCGCAGTGGCCGGCCAGCGCCATGACCCTGCTGTCGCACTTGGGGCCGATGACACGCACGGTCGACGACGCGGTGCTGATGCTCGATTGCGTGGCCCGGCCGGACCCGCGTGACGGCCTGGCCGGCGCACCGCGCCAGCGGCCCTGGCTGCCGGCGGAGCAAGACCTGAGCGGGCTGCGCATCGCCTACAGCGCCGACTTCGGCTATGTGCAGGTCGACCCGCAGATCCAGGCCCTGACCGCCCAGGCGGTGCAACGCCTGGCCCGGCTGGGGGCGCAGGTGGAGGAAGTCGACCCAGGCTTTGCCGATCCGCTGGAGACCTTCAATACCTTGTGGTTCGCTGGCGCGGCGCGGCTGGCCGGCCAGCTGTCGGACGCACAGCGTGAGCTGCTCGATCCTGGGTTGCGCTGGATTGCCGAGCAAGGCGCAGATATCAGCCTCAGCCGTTATACCGAGGCGCTGGAGGCGCGGGCTGAACTGGTGGCGCGGATGAACGCCTTCCATCAGCGCTATGACGTGCTGGTGTCGCCGATGATGCCGATCGCCGCGTTCGCCGCCGGGCACAACGTGCCGCCGGGGTCGGGGATGGCGCAGTGGATGGAATGGACGCCGTTCAGCTACCCGTTCAACCTGACCCAGCAGCCGGCCGCTTCGGTGCCGTGCGGGTTTACCCGGGAAGGCTTGCCGGTGGGGCTGCAGGTGGTCGCCGGGCGGTTTGCCGATGAGCAGGTGCTGCGGGTGTGCAAGGTGTATGAGCAGCATTACCCGAGCCGGCATTTGCAGGCCCCGAACGTAGCCTGAGGCCCAGGCTGATGCTTGTGCTGCTAGCGCTGCCCTCTTCGCGGGTAAACCCGCTCCCACAGGGGCCGCCGCAGTCCACCCTGTGGGAGCGGGTTTACCCGCGAAGAATTCACCTGGGTTTCAGCCCAGACGCCCGGCCGGGGCATAGGGCGCAGGGTCGATGATCGGCTCGGCGCCGGTCAGCAGGTCGCTAAACAGCTGGCACGAAGCCGGCGCCAGCACCAGCCCATTGCGGTAGTGCCCGCAGTTCAGCCACAGCCCATCATGCCCCGGCACCGGCCCAATGTACGGAATGCCTTCCGGCGACCCCGGCCGCAACCCGGCCCAATGCGCCACCGGCGTTGCATCTGCCAGCCCCGGCAACAACTCTACCGCCGACGCCTTCAGGCTCGCCAGGGCATCCTCGGTCGGCGTCTTGTCATAGCCCGCATGTTCCAGGGTGCTGCCGATCAAGATATGACCATCGCGCCGCGGGATCGCATAGCGCCCTTTCGCCAGGACCATGCTCGGCAGGAAGTCTTCGGCGCACTTGAACAGGATCATCTGCCCTTTCACCGGCTCGACCGGCAATTCCAGCCCCAGCGTGCGCAACAGGTCACCGCTCCAGGCGCCCGCGCTGAGCACCACGTCGTCCGCCTCCAGCACGCCGTCGGCCGTGTGCACGCCGGTGATCCGCCCGCCTTGCTGGCGGAACCCGCTGATCTGGCAATGCTCGCGCAGGGTCACGTTGGGCAGCGCCAGCAGCGCCGCCTTCAGCGACTTCACCAGGCGCGGGTTGCGCACGTTGGCCACCCCGGCCATGAAGATCGCCCGCTTGAACCCGGCGCCGAGTACCGGCACGGCGTCATAGGCCGCAGAGATATCCACAGCGCTGAGCGGGCGTTGCTCACGGGCGGCCCAGGCCAGCGCTTCGGCCTCGTCGTCGAGGTCCAGCCAGTACAGGCCGGTGGTGTGCACTTCAGGGTCGACGCCGGTGCTGGCGAACAGGCGCTCGCCGAGCTGTGGATAAAAATCCTGCGACCAGTGCGCCAAGGCGGTCACTGCGGCGCTGTAACGCCAAGGATAGAGCGGCGAGACGATCCCGCCGCCGGCCCAGGACGATTCACGGCCGACCTCACCCTGGTCGCACAGCACCACCCGGTCGACCTTTGCCGCCAGGTTGAACGCAGTCAGCAGGCCGATCACCCCACCGCCGACAATCACTACTTGCTTGCTCATCTGTCGATCCAACACCTGAAAAAACCGAGATAACCCCCGTCAACCGCCCCAGCAGCGCTGCGTGTCGCCCTGGCTGCCGGGATTAGCGCGCACGCCGGCCTGGTCGAGCGCGAAGTCGCCGCAGCGGTCGTCTGCCATGAAGCCCCGTGGCAAACGCCTGGCGAGCAACCGGAAGCTGTCGATGTCGCGCTGCGCCTGCAGGCTGTAATAGCGGCTGCCGGCAGGCAAGGGCACGGGCGCAAGGTCGCTGTCGGCATACTGCCCGGTGCGCGCATGCTGGCGCTCCAGACGCAGGGCGGCATCCTGCAGCAGGCCGGCCACCTCGCTGCGCGCGGCACGCCGAAGCTGGTCGCTGTAACTGGGGTAGGCAATGGCTGCCAGCATGCCGGTCACGGCCACGACAAGCAACAACTCGATCAGGCTCAGGCCTTGCTGCATGTCAGGGCTCCTGCACGCGCTGCCGCCAGAGGATCCTCTGCGGCGGCTGATGGGGTTGCACGGCATAGACCGCCTCCAGGACGTGCCGTGCTCGCACTTGCTGGCTGACGGCGGTGACTCGGTAGAGGGTGACCGGGGTGCCCTCGGGCACGTGGGCAGCCTGGCTGCTCGCGCCCAGGTTCTGCAGCAGGAACCAGCCGTCCGCCGTGGCCTGCCAGGCGCCTTGCTGGCCGCCGAGCGCGTGCGGGTCGTCCGGGGGCAGGCAGTGCTGGCACGCGACGGGTGGCGCCAGCGCCAGCTGCGCCGCGCCGGCGTGCAGGGTCGCTTCGGCCTGCTCCAGCGCCTGGGCATTGGCCAGCAACAGGCTGGCCATGCGGGTCTGCAGCAGGGCCTCGGTCAAGGCCGATGCGGCAAGCAACCCGAGCAGCAGGCTCAGCACGAGGGCGATCAGCAGGACCATGCCGCGCTGAGGCTTCATGGCGCCGGCAGCCTGTTGCGCAGTGCGACGCTGATCGCATGGTGTTGCTCGATCGCGTGGTGCCGGTCGAACAGCACCAGCCGCACATCGACCCGCTCCCCCGCCGCCATCGGCACCCGCGTTGCGTGCAGGCTGAGGACGTTGTCGATCAGCGGCTGCGGGGTGCCCCTGGCCTCGCGCTGCAGCCGCGCGGCCCTCAATGTGTAGGTGACCCGGCTGACCGGCAGGGCCAGGGTCTGTTGATCGCCCGGCTGGACCCCGGCCTTGACCTGCACCCAGCTGCGGCAGTCGGTCAACACCGTCCACTCGGGCCGGCTGCCGCTGCCCGGCAGTTGCCCGACGATC
Organism: Pseudomonas reidholzensis; assembly: GCF_900536025.1. Classification (GTDB taxonomy): domain Bacteria; phylum Pseudomonadota; class Gammaproteobacteria; order Pseudomonadales; family Pseudomonadaceae; genus Aquipseudomonas; species Aquipseudomonas reidholzensis. The sequence goes on along the minus strand of NZ_UNOZ01000004.1, from coordinate 13,690 downwards.
AGGCTCAGGCGCTGGCCGCCCTGGGTAATCAGCAGCGGCGTGGCGAACGCACTGGCCGCCGCCGGATCCTCGAAGCTGTCGTCGTCCAGGCGCAGGCAACCGAACATGCCAGCCATGCGGATATCCTGGGCCATGCGTTGCAGGGCCAGGCGCGCATCCTCCTGCAATTGCGCCACCACGCCCTGCAGGCGCCAGGCCTGCACGGCGGAGACGAACACCTGGCTGGCCGCCGCTAGCAGCATCAGGCCCACGGCCAGGGCCAGCAGCCCCTCCAGCAGACTGAAGCCCGGCTGGCGCGCGCTCACGGGCGGCCCTGCAATCGGATGCCGGGAGGCGCCGGGGCACGGGCGTCTGGCCAATCGATCTGCACCACCAGCCGTGCGCCGGCGCGGCTCACCCTCCCCTGCGCCTGGTCACCCAGCACCTCACGGACCTGCCGTTGCCATTGCAGCAGCTCGCCTGATTGCAACCCTCCAGCCGCCCTTGCCCGCTCCAGCAGGCCCTGGGCCAGGTGCGTGGCCTGACTGTCGCGGCGGGCGCTGTCGGTCGCCTGCAACGCGCGTACCTGCAACACCGCGGCGGCGAGCACGCCGAGCGCCAGCACCGCGAGGCCCAGTATCACCTCCAGCAAGGTCATGCCCCGCGCCTTCGTTCGCATCCGTGCGTCCTCTTGGGAAACGTCCCGCGCGCTGTCGGTAACTCCGCCGACTGGACCGCTTGCCCGGGGTACTCGACGCTACAGCGAAGCACGTTCACGGAGGAATGCACGGTGCGGCAACAGGGCGTAACACTGATACAAATGATGTGTGCACTGGCCATGGTCGGGCTTCTGGCACAGCTGGGGATGCCGTCCTACGCGGCGCTCAGCCAGGACCTGCAGCGGGCGGCCGTCGCCAGGGACCTGCTGCACACCCTGCGCGCGGCGCGCAGCCACGCCCTGCTGCAACAGCAAGCGGTGCGGGTGCAGCCGATCGATCAGGACTGGGGGTTGGGCTGGCAAACGCTGCAGGCGAGCGACGGCCGACTGCTGCGCGAACAACGCCTGGGCGGTGGCGTGCAGATCGTCGGTAATCTACCCGAGGGGGTGAGGTTCAGCGTGCAGGGGGTGACGATGCGCAGCGCCACGGTCTGGCGCGGAGGGACGATTGAAATCTGTGCGCACAGCGCCGGTGCGCAGCGGCGCCAGGTGATCCTGGCACCCAGCGGGCGGGTGCGCCTGAGCACCAGCATGGCCGCAAAGCCACTGTGCCCAGGCCGCTGAAGGCTAGATCAGCGAACGCACGCGCAGCTCTTTGGGCATGGAGAAGGTGACGTTCTCCTCGCGCCCATCGAGCTCTTCGGCGCCCGTGGCGCCCCAGGCCTTGAGCTGGTCGATCACGCCACGCACCAGCACCTCGGGCGCCGAAGCCCCCGCGGTGATGCCGATCCGGCCGATGCCATCGAACCAGCTTTGCTGCAGGTCTTCGGCACCGTCGATCAGGTACGCCGGGGTGCCCATGCGCTCGGCCAGCTCGCGCAGGCGGTTGGAGTTGGAGCTGTTCGGGCTGCCCACTACCAACACCACGTCGCACTCGTCAGCCAGTTGCTTGACCGCGTCCTGGCGGTTCTGGGTGGCGTAGCAGATGTCGTCCTTGCGCGGCCCACCGATGTTCGGGAAGCGCGCACGCAGCGCATCGATGACCCGACTGGTGTCGTCCATCGACAGCGTGGTCTGGGTCACGAAGGCCAGGTGATCGGGGTCACGCACGACCATGTCGGCGACGTCTTGCTCGTCTTCGACCAGGTAGATCGCGCCGCCGTTGCTGGCGTCGTACTGGCCCATGGTGCCTTCGACTTCCGGGTGCCCGGCATGGCCGATGAGGATGCATTCACGGCCGTCGCGGCTGTACTTGGCCACTTCGATATGCACCTTGGTGACCAGTGGGCAGGTGGCGTCGAACACCTTCAGGCCGCGCCCGGCCGCTTCCTGGCGCACGGCCTGGGAAACGCCATGGGCGCTGAAGATGACGATGACGTCGTCCGGCACCTGGTCGAGCTCTTCGACGAAGATCGCCCCGCGGTTGCGCAGGTCTTCGACGACGAACTTGTTGTGCACCACTTCGTGACGCACGTAGATCGGCGGGCCGAAGACTTCCAGCGCACGGTTGACGATCTCGATCGCCCGGTCGACCCCCGCGCAGAAGCCGCGAGGGTTGGCGAGTTTGATTTGCATGCTCGGCTCCAGGCTTACAGGGCCTTCACCTCGAGGATCTCGACCTCGAAGCTGAGGGTCTTGCCCGCCAGTGGGTGGTTGAAGTCAATGGTCACCTGGTCGTCGTCGAAGGCCTTGACCACCCCCGGCAGCTCGGCGTTGGCGGCATCGTTGAAGATCACCAGCAGGCCCTCGGAGAGTTCCATGTCGGTGAACTGCGAACGCGGCATCACCTGCACGTTCTGCGGGTTGGGCTGGCCGAAGGCGTTTTCCGGGGCGACGCTGACGGTGCGCTTGTCACCGGCCTTGAAGCCGAACAACGCGGCCTCGAAGCCCGGCAGCAGGTTGCCGTCGCCGACCTTGAACACAGCCGGCGCCTTGTCGAACGTGCTGTCGACGGTATCGCCGTTTTCCAGGTGCAGCGCAAAATGCAGGGTGACTTCGCTGTTCTGGCCAATGCGGGTATCAGTCATGGACAGGCTCCTCGGACTTCTTGCTCTTGAACATATCCAGCGCCAGCATCACCGCACCCACGGTGATGGCGCTGTCGGCCACGTTGAAGGCCGGGAAATACCAACGGTTCTGCCAGTGCACCAGGATGAAGTCGACCACGTGCCCCAGCACGATACGGTCGTACAGGTTACCCAGTGCGCCGCCCAGCACCAAGGCCAGGGCGACGGCCAGCCAGGTCTCGTTGCGCCCCAGGCGCTTGAGCCAGACGACCAGCACCGCGCTGACCACCAGGGCGATCAGGGCGAACAGCCAGCGCTGCCAGCCGGAGCTGTCGGCGAGGAAGCTGAACGCCGCGCCGGTGTTGTAGGCCAGGGTCCAGCTGAAGTAGTCGGGGATGACCACGATCTGCTGGTACAGGCTCAGGGCGCCCTCGAAGTAGACCTTGGTGGCCTGGTCGACGACCAGCACCACCAGGCTCAGCCAGAGCCAGGCAAGGCGCCCGAAGCGCCCCGCAACAGGGTTAGGCATAGTGGCGCACCTCACCGGAGCCGCTCAGGTTGTCGACGCAGCGGGCGCAGATTTCCGGGTGCTCCGGGTTGCTGCCGACGTCGGCACGGAAGTGCCAGCAACGGCCGCACTTGGCGTGACCGGACTTGACCACCTTGAGCTTGAGGCCTTCGACTTCGGTGGCCACGGCATCGGCCGGGGCCTGCACGAACGGCACCACCTGGGTGGCGGAGGTGATCAGCACGAAGCGCAGTTCGTCGCCCAGCTTGGCCAGGTCGGCGCTCAGGCCGTCTTCGGCGAACAGCGTGACTTCGGCCTGCAGGTTGCCACCGATGGCCTTGGCCGTACGCTGGTTCTCCAGTTCCTTGTTGACGGCGACCTTGACCGCCATGACGCGGTCCCAGTAGGCGCGGTCCAGCTCGAAGCCTTCTGGCAGCTCGGTCAGGCCTTCGTACCAGGTGTTGAGCATCACCGACTCGTTACGCTCGCCCGGCAGGTACTGCCACAGCTCGTCGGCGGTGAACGCCAGGATCGGCGCGATCCAGCGCACCAGCGCTTCGCTGATGTGGTACAGCGCGGTCTGGCACGAACGGCGGGCGACACTGTTGGTGCCGGTGGTGTACTGGCGGTCCTTGATGATGTCGAGGTAGAAGCCACCCAGCTCCTGCACGCAGAAGTTGTGGATCTTCGAGTAGACGTTCCAGAAGCGGTATTCGCTGTAGTGCTCTTCCAGTTCACGCTGCAGCAGCAGGGCACGGTCGACGGCCCAGCGGTCCAGCGCGAGCATGTCTTCGGCCGGCAGCAGGTCACGTGCCGGGTCGAAGCCGGACAGGTTCGAGACCAGGAAGCGCGCGGTGTTGCGGATCCGCCGGTAGGCGTCGGCGCTGCGCTGGAGGATCTGGTCGGAAACGGCCATTTCGCCGGAGTAGTCAGTGGCCGAAACCCACAGGCGCATGATGTCGGCACCCAGGGTGTCGTTGACCTTCTGCGGCTCGATGGTGTTGCCCAGCGACTTGGACATCTTGCGGCCGTTCTCGTCCACGGTGAAGCCGTGGGTCAGCAGCTCGCGGTACGGCGCGTGGTTGTCGATCGCGCAGCCGGTCAGCAGCGACGAGTGGAACCAGCCACGGTGCTGGTCGGAGCCTTCCAGGTAGAGGTCGGCGCGCGGGCCGGTGGCATGGCCGATGTCGTGCGAGCCACGCAGGACGTGCCAGTGGGTAGTACCGGAGTCGAACCAGACGTCGAGGGTGTCGGTGATCTTGTCGTACTGGCCGGCTTCGTCACCGAGCAGTTCGGCGGCGTCCAGCTTGAACCACGCCTCGATACCTTCTTGCTCGACGCGCTTGGCGACTTCTTCCATCAGCTCGACGGTGCGCGGGTGCAGCTCGCCGCTCTGCTTGTCGAGGAAGAACGGGATCGGCACGCCCCAGTTACGCTGACGCGAGATGCACCAGTCCGGGCGGTTGGCGATCATCGAGTGCAGGCGCGCCTGGCCCCAGGCCGGCACGAACTTGGTTTCTTCGATGGCCTTGAGGGCACGCTCGCGCAGGGTGTCGCCGGTGTTCGGCTGACGGTCCATGCCGACGAACCATTGCGCGGTGGCGCGATAGATCAGCGGGCTCTTGTGGCGCCAGCAGTGCATGTAGCTGTGGCTGATGGTCTCGGTGTGCAGCAGCGCGCCGATTTCCTGCAGCTTGTCGACGATCGCCGGGTTGGCCTTCCAGATGAACTGGCCACCGAACAGCTCCAGCGACGGCACGTACACGCCGTTGCTCTGCACCGGGGTGAGGATGTCGTCGTTGACCATGCCATAGCGCTTGCAGGTGACGAAGTCGTCCTCGCCGTAGGCAGGCGCCGAGTGGACTACACCGGTACCGGCGCCGAGCTCGACGTATTCGGCGAGGTAGACCGGCGACAGGCGCTCGTAGAACGGGTGACGGAAGTTGATCAGTTCCAGCGCCGAACCTTGCGCGGTGGCCAGCACCGAGCCTTCCAGGTTCCAGCGCTTGAGGCAGGCCTCGACCAGCTCTTCGGCCAGCACCAGCAGGCGCTCGCCGGTATCGACCAGGGCGTAGGTGAAGTCCGGGTGGACGTTCAGCGCCTGGTTGGCCGGGATGGTCCACGGGGTGGTGGTCCAGATGACGATGGCGGCCGGCTTGGCCAGGCTGGCCAGGCCAAAGGCGGCGGCCAGCTTGTCGGCGTCGGCGATCGGGAAGGCGACGTCGATGGTCTGCGACTTCTTGTCGGCGTATTCGACTTCGGCTTCAGCCAAGGCCGAACCGCAGTCGAAGCACCAGTTCACTGGCTTGAGGCCCTTGAACACGAAGCCTTGCTTGACGATTTCAGCCAGCGCGCGGATCTCGCCCGCTTCGTTGGCGAAGTCCATGGTCTTGTACGGGTTGTCCCAGTCACCCAGCACGCCCAGGCGGATGAACTCGGACTTCTGCCCTTCGATCTGCTCGGCGGCGTAGGCGCGGCACAGCTCGCGGGTCTGGTCGGGGCTCAGGTGCTTGCCATGGGTGACCTCGACCTTGTGCTCGATCGGCAGGCCATGGCAGTCCCAACCCGGGACGTACGGTGCGTCGAAACCGGACAGGGTCTTGGAGCGGACAATCATGTCCTTGAGAATCTTGTTCAGAGCGTGACCGATGTGGATCTTGCCGTTGGCATAGGGCGGGCCGTCGTGCAGGACGAACTTCGGACGGTCCTTGCCAATCTCGCGTAGCTTGCGGTACAGGCCAATGCTGTCCCAGCGCTGCAGGATCTGCGGTTCGCGCTGGGGCAGGCCGGCCTTCATCGGGAAGGCGGTGTCCGGAAGGTTTAGCGTGGCTTTGTAGTCGGTCATTTCAGGCTCTTCGTTAGCGGTTGAGCGTGCCAGTGGGCACGTGCGGCGGCGATGTCCGCGTCGATCGCCGACTTCAGCGCCTCCAGGGAGGCGAATCGCTGCTCTTCGCGCAGCTTTTGGTGGAACTCCACCGTCAGACGCCGGCCATACAGGTCGCCGGCAAAATCAAGAAGATGAATCTCCAGGTGAGGACGTCCGTCACCGGCGACGGTGGGACGTACCCCGATATTGGCAACACCCGGCCAGACCTTGCCGTCGATCTCGGCGCTGGTCAGGTAGACCCCCGAGAGCGGTATGCGGCGGCGCTTGAGCTGGATGTTGGCGGTCGGTGTGCCGAGCTGGCGGGCCAGCTTCTGGCCATGCAGCACGCGACCGGTAATGGTGTAGGGGCGACCGAGCAAGTGCGCGGCGAGGGCGAAGTCGGCATTGGCCAGGGCCGTGCGGACCTTGGTGCTGCTCACCCGCAGGCCGTCCTGAACCACCGTGTTGGCGGCCTCGAGACTGAAGCCGTACTGCTTGCCGGCCTCGACCAGGAAGTCGAAGTCGCCCGCGCGGTCGCAACCGAAGCGGAAGTCGTCACCGACCTCCAGGTGGCGCACGCCCAGGCCGTCGACCAGGATCGCCTTGACGAAGGCGTCGGCGCTGAGCCGGCTCAGGCGTTGGTTGAACGCCAGGCACAGGACCTGGTCGATGCCTTCGGCGGCCAGCAACTCGACCTTGTCGCGCAGCCGCGCCAGGCGAGCCGGGGCAGTCTCCGGCGCGAAGTACTCGCGCGGCTGCGGCTCGAAGATCACCACGCAGGTCGGCAGGCCCAAGGCCTGGCCGCGCTCGCGCAGGCGCGCCAGGATTGCCTGGTGGCCGCGGTGAACCCCGTCGAAGTTGCCAATGGTGGCGACACAGCCCCGATGCTCGGGGCGCAGGTTGTGAAGACCTCGAACCAGCTGCATAACGCGCTTCTTGCTCATAAAGTGGTCGATTATAACCACACCCGGGCGCTGGTGACAGGCAGCAGCGCCATGGGGCGGCATGGAATGTGAAAAACCGACGCCTGGCCGGTCATCGCCTCAGTGCAGGGCGTTGCGGGCAAAGTGCCGAGGGCGGAAACCGCACAGGTACAGGCAACCGAAATAGGTCACCACACCGGCCACGATCAGCGCCCCCAGACGCAGGAAGCGCTCGAGCATGCCGCCCTGCTCCCAGGCGGGCATGTAGTGCATGCCGGCCAGCAGTACCGCCGACATCAGGCTCACCGCCAGCACCAGCTTGAGCAGGAACATCATCCAGCCCGGTTGGGGCTGGAACAGGTCGAGGCTGCGCAGGCGCCAGTACAGCAGGCCGGCATTCAGGCAGGCGCCGATACTGATCGCCAGGGCCAGGCCGGCGTGGGCCAGCGGGCCGACCAGGACCAGGTTGAGCAACTGGGTCGAAATCAGGGTGAAAATGGCGATTTTCACCGGCGTACGAATATTCTGCTGCGCATAGAAGCCGGGGGCCAGCACCTTGACCAGGATGATCGCCAGCAGGCCGACCGAATAGGCGATCAGCGCACGCTGGGTCATGGCGGCGTCGAACGCGGTGAACTTGCCGTACTGGAACAGCGCCACGGTCAGCGGCTCGGCAAGGATCGCCAGGGCCAGGGTGCAGGGCAGCACCAGCAGGAAGCACAGGCGCAGGCCCCAGTCGAGGATACGCGAATACTCGTGGCGGTCGCGGTTGGCGTAGGTCTTGGCCAGGGTCGGCAGCAAAATCGTGCCCAGGGCCACCCCGAGCACACCGGAAGGCAGCTCCATCAGGCGGTCGGCGTAGTACATCCACGACACCGAGCCGGCCACCAGAAACGAGGCGAAGATGGTGTTGATGATCAGCGAGATCTGGCTCACCGACACGCCGAGGATCGCCGGCAGCATCTGCTTGAGCACCCGCCACACGCCGGCATCGCGCAGGTTGAGGCGCGGCAGCACGAGCATGCCGATCTTCTTCAAGGCCGGCAGTTGGTACAGCAGCTGCGCCAGGCCACCGGCGAGCACACCCCAGGCCAGGGCCATGATAGGTGGGTCGAAGTACGGCGTCAGCAGCAGGGCGAAGATGATCATCGCCACGTTGAGCAGGGTCGGCGTGAACGCCGGCACCGAGAAGCGGTTCCAGGTATTGAGGATCGCCCCGGCCAAGGATGACAGCGAGATCAGCAATATATAGGGGAAGGTCACCCGCAGCAGGTCAGTGGTGAGGGCGTATTTTTCGGCGTTGTCGGCGAAACCCGGCGCCGTCACCCAGACCACCCAGGGCGCGGCCAGGATGCCGAGCGCGGTGACTAGCGCCAGGACCAGGGTCAGCAGGCCACTGACGTAGGCAATAAAGGTGCGGGTGGCTTCCTCGCCCTGCTGGGTCTTGTACTCGGCCAGGATCGGCACGAACGCCTGGGAGAACGCCCCTTCGGCAAAGATCCGGCGCAAAAGGTTTGGCAGCTTGAAGGCAATGAAGAAGGCGTCGGTGGCGACCCCCGCACCGAACACGCGCGCCAGGATGGTGTCGCGGATGAAGCCCAGCACCCGCGAAACCATGGTGATGGAGCTGACTGCAGCGAGGGATTTGAGCAGATTCATCGAAAAATTTTCACGCCGGAGACGGAGGACGCTACCAATAGCGTCCAGATGTGCGATACTCCCGCGCCTTCGCAGGGGAGCCAAAATTCCCGAGTTTACAGGTCGCGGCGCAGAAAGGAATATTTCCCTCTCGCGGACCACCACTCGGCGGAACCCTGCAGGTGGCCTTGACATCCGTCGTCTGCATCGGCATGATTCGCGGCCTATTTTGTTAGCTATTTTTCCTAAAGTCTTTCAAGGAGCTCGACGGTGGCCAACTCACCTTCCGCCAAGAAACGCGCAAAACAGGCTGAGAAGCGTCGCAGCCACAACGCCAGCCTGCGTTCCATGGTCCGTACCTACATCAAGAATGTAGTTAAAGCCATTGACGCAAAAGACGCCGAAAAAGCGCAAGCCGCCTACACCCTGGCTGTGCCTGTAATCGACCGTATGGCCGACAAAGGTATCATCCACAAGAACAAGGCTGCTCGCCACAAAGGCCGTCTGAATGGCCACATCAAGGCGTTGAAAGAAGCCGCTGCTGCCTAAGCGACGCGCTTGAATAAAAACCGACCCTAGGGTCGGTTTTTTATTGCCTGTGATTTGACCGTTACACCGTGTCGCCCTCTTCGCGGGTAAACCCGCTCCCACAGGGTCTCCACCGACCCTGTGGGAGCGGGTTTACCCGCGAAGAAGCCACCGCCGAGTTACTTACCTAGCGGAATCTTCGGCGCCCACTGCAGCCACAAGTCTTCAGGCTTGTCGAACAAGGCAAAGGTCTGCTGCGGCCGTGCCGGGTTACCCATCTGCTCACCGTCCGGTGTGGCAAAGGCAATACCGCCATCGATCAAGGTCTCCAGCGACTCGGTACGCACCGTGGCGCCCTTGAACAGCCCCCAGTCGAAGCCAAACCCGCTGCTGTTCCAGAACCGGCTGCCACCGCGCACCAGCCCTGCATAGCGCGGCTCGATAAGGATGTGGATCAGCACCCGGTCCGCGCTCTGCCCCAGCTCGAAGCCGGTCACCTTGCCCACCGCCACTTCACGGTAGGTCACCGGCACACCTGGCTTGATCGAACCACGCCGCGGCGCACTCAGCGTCAGCGGCAGGCCGATCTCCTGACCCACCACCTCCGGCGCGTCGGCCAGTGCAATGAAATCGCGCTGCGGCCCCTTGTTCTTCAAGGCGGGCTGCACTTCCAGGTACTGGCCACCGATCAGCGTGTCGAGGTTCTCGGTACGCACCAGGCCCAACGCCGGCTTGACCACCCAGAACTGCGTACCCACGCGGGTAATGCGCTCGGCGGCTTCGGTGATGCGCGCGCGCAGCAACACGGCCGACAGGTCATCGGTCAGGTCGGTGCTTTCGACGCTGCCCACATCCAGGCCGCGGAAACGAATCGGCGTGCCCGGCTTGAGGCCGTCGGCGCGGTCGACGCGGATGGTGATCAAGGTACCGGCGCGATTGACCGCCTCTTCACTCTCGTGCAGACGGAAGCGCGGAATATGCCGCTTGAGCGGCACGTCCGGCCGTGGCGTGTCGAAGGCGATACCGCCCGCCATCAGCGTCTGCAGCGACTCACTCTTGACCTTGATCCCCGACAGGCCACCGGTCAGGGTGATGCCGCTGGCATTCCAGAACCGCGTCGAGCCGTTGACCAGGTTGGCGTACTCCTTCTCGATGTGCACGCCGATCAGGATGCGCTTGCTGTTACGGGCAAACTGGTAGCTCTGTACGCTACCGACCTTGACCTGGCGATACATCACCGGGCTGCCGACCTCCAGCGAGCCTAGGGTGTCGGCGAACAGCACCATGTGCAGGCCCGGCGCCTTGAGGTCGAGCGGCGGCGCCTTGGCCCGCGCCTCGAACTCACGCTGGGGCCTGGCGCCCTTCTCGCCGGGGCGAATGGCAATGTAGTTACCCTTGACCAAGGCTTCCAGGCCGGTGATGCCCGCCAGCGAAATAGACGGTTTGACCACCCAGAACTGGGTGCCGTCGACCAGGTAGTCTTCAGCCAGCGGGTCGAGGGTGACTTCAGCCATGGCACTGGCCAGGTCGTCTTCGATCTTGAGTGCCTTGAGCGAGCCGATCTGGATGCCTTTATAGAGGACCGGGGTACGCCCCGCCTGGAGGCCCTCGAAGTCGCTCAGCTTGACCTTGATACGAATCCCCGCCTGGGCCGCATCGAAGTCCTCATAGAGACGGAACGGCAGGCTCGGGTCAGTCGGCGGGCTGTCCTTGCGGTGCTCGGGGGTCGCGAAGGCGATGCCGCCGGCGACGATGCTGCTCAGCGACTCGCTGCGCACCTTGACCCCGGACAGGTCGGCATCGATGCTGATGCCGCTGGCGTTCCAGAACCGCGTATGTTTGCGCACCAGGGTGGCGTAAGCGGGCTGGATGAAGATCTTCACCTCGACCGTGTCCTGGTCCTCGGAGAGCTTGTAGCTCTTCACCCGGCCGACCTGGATCTGCTTGTAGAACACCGGGCTGTCACGGTTGAGCGAGCCCAGACGGTCCGCCTTGAGGGTCAGGTGCAGGCCAGGCTCACTGTCGGACAACGGCGGCGCGGCCGCCAGGGCCTTGAAGCGCTTGCTCGGCTCGCCCTTGCCGGGGTCTACCGCGATGTAGTTACCCGACACCAGGGTCTCCAGCCCGGAGATCCCGGCGAGGGTCACGCTGGGCTTGACCAGCCAGAAGCGGGTGCCGGTAGTCAGGTGCGTGTCCGCCGCCTTGTTCATCTCGATCGTGGCGATGACACCGGTATTGCTGCCCTGGTCATCCAGCACCAGGCTGGTGACCTTGCCGACCGGCATGCCCTTGTAGATGACTTCGGTCTTGTTGGCGACAATCCCTTCGCCGGTCTTGAAACGAACCTGGATTTCCACCCCGGCATCCCGGTAGGCCTGCCACCCGAGCCAGCCACCGATGACCAGGGCGATCAGGGGCAGGATCCAGATGGCCGACCAATTGGAAGCTGGGCGGGTTTTTGCCGTAGGCACATCACTCATGGTCGTCGTCCGACTCCGTGTTATCCCAGATCAGTCGGGGATCAAAGGTTAAAGCAGCGAGCATCGTCAGGATCACCACGCAGGCGAAGGCGATGGCCCCCAGGTTGGCTTCGACACTGGCGATGCGGCCGAAATTCACCACCGCCACCAGGATGGCGATGACAAAGATGTCCAGCATCGACCAGCGGCCGATGAATTCGATGAAGCGGTACATCCAGATGCGCTGACGCGCCGACAGCGGCTGATGGCGCTGTACCGAGTACAGCAGCAGGCCGATGCCGACCAGCTTGAAGGTCGGCACCAGGATACTGGCAATGAACACCACCGCGGCGATGGGCAACATACCGTGCTGCATCAGGGTGATGACCCCGGACATGATCGTGTCGGGGCTACCCTGCCCTAGCGTGCTCACCGTCATGATCGGCAAGACGTTTGCCGGGATGTACAGGATCAGCGAGGTGATCAGCAGCGCCCAGGTGCGCGCAATGCTGTTGGGCCTGCGCCCATGCACGATCGCGCCACAGCGCGTGCAGGTCTGCGAGGTGGTCTCTGGCTCCTGGCGGTTGAGCTCGTGGCATTCATTGCACACCAGGATGCCGGCATCAATCGCCCGCATGCACATCCTCCCCCGACAACGCGACCCAGATCTGGTGGGGTGACATCACCACCTCCAGCCAGACCTGGACCAGCAGCAGGCTGATAAAGCAGAACAGGCCGAGGCCGACGGTCAATTGCGCGAGGTCGACCAGTTTGACGATGGCCACCAGCACGCCCATGAAATACACCTCGAGCATGCCCCATTCGCGCAAGTGGTGGTATATGCGGTAACAGAGCAGGCCGTAGCTGCGACCGATGTTCAGGCGAATGCTCAGCAACACCAGCAACTGGCACAGCAGCTTGAGCAGCGGGATGGCCATGCTGCACAGGAACACCACCACGGCGATCAGGTGCATCTGTGAGTTGTACAGGCCCAGCACGCCGCTCCAGACCGTGTCGTCAGAGGTCTGGCCGAGCAGGTGCAGCTGCATGATCGGCAGGAAGTTGGCCGGGATGTACAGCAGCAAGGCGGTCAGCACCAGTGCCAGGCTGCGGTTGACCACGTTGTGGCGGTGGGCGTACAGCTCGTAGCCACACCGTGGGCAGAGGGCCTTCTCATCGTGCTGAAGCGGCGGTTTGCGCAGCAGCAGGTCGCACTCGTGGCAGGCGACGAGTTCATCCAGGGGCAGTTGGGCCAGCACTTCAGGATCGACAGGGTTGGGCATAAGGGGATCTGAATGGAAGCGTGGGCTCTATTCTAGTGTTCTGGCTCGAATTGTGGGAGACGACATGCAGACCTGATGTGTGCCGTTGGCGCGCGCCCATTTCTCTAGGAGCCGTGCGGGGTCATGAAAGTGCCCAGCAGCCGGAACATTTCGAGCAGACAAAGACAAAACCCCTACCTGCTTGCGCAGATAGGGGTTTTGCGAAATGAATCTTGACGATGACCTACTCTCACATGGGGAGACCCCACACTACCATCGGCGATGCATCGTTTCACTACTGAGTTCGGGATGGGATCAGGTGGTTCCAATGCTCTATTGTCGTCAAGAAATTCTGTTACCAGAACGTCCTGTTGGACATTCCAGCGAATTCGGATATGCGATATTTGTGATGTTACGAACTTTCGGCTGCTTCGTCTTCACCACCACAATTTGGCACTGATGCTCAAATTGCTTGGGTGTTATATGGTCAAGCCTCACGGGCAATTAGTATTGGTTAGCTCAACGCCTCACAGCGCTTACACACCCAACCTATCAACGTCGTAGTCTTCGACGGCCCTTCAGGGGATTCTAGATCCCAGTGAGATCTCATCTTGAGGCAAGTTTCCCGCTTAGATGCTTTCAGCGGTTATCTCTTCCGAACATAGCTACCCGGCAATGCCACTGGCGTGACAACCGGAACACCAGAGGTTCGTCCACTCCGGTCCTCTCGTACTAGGAGCAGCCCCTCTCAAATCTCAAACGTCCACGGCAGATAGGGACCGAACTGTCTCACGACGTTCTAAACCCAGCTCGCGTACCACTTTAAATGGCGAACAGCCATACCCTTGGGACCGGCTTCAGCC
>NZ_UNOZ01000005.1 GCF_900536025.1 Pseudomonas reidholzensis | reverse complement strand
AGAGGCCAAGCTATCCAACACCATTGCCACTATCGAAGATACCGCCAGCCCAGGCACCACCCCTAACTTGGCGACCTCAGGAGGCCGAACGGAGGTCTTGCGGAGCGGGGTGACGGCCAGGAAGGCCGGCAAGGGCTGCGGGCCAGGAAGGCCCGTACAGCCCGGTCCACGCGGGAGCAAGGCCGGAGTGAGGGAACCCGCAGCGCAGCGGAGGGCCGTATGTGGGAGCCGGCGGTTTTTGGTTACTTTTTTCCAAGAAAAAAAGTGACCCGCCGTAAGGGCGGAAGGGGCCATAAGCGCCACCACAGGTAACGGATAAGCCCCCGAAAGCCCAACGCCCAACGCCCAACGCATCTACACCGAACACACGCAAAAACAAAAAGCCCACCGCGAGGGTGGGCTTGATGCAGAGCCGGTCGATCAGCCCTTCGGCGCCTGCGCCGAAGCCTGCTGATTGGCCTCGCCGGTGCGCTCATACCAGCCGCCACCCAGGGCCTTGTACAGGTTCACCTCGCTGGTCAGCTGCGACAGCCGATCGCTGATCAGCGACTGCTGCGCGCTGAACAGGTTGCGCTGGGCATCGAGGAAGGTCAGGTTGCTGTCGATACCGATGCGGTAGCGACGCTCAGCCAGGCGGTAGTAGTCCTGGTTGGCCGCGACCAGATCACGCTGCGCCTGCAGCTGCTCTTCGAAGGTCTTGCGCGCCGCCAGGCCATCGGAGACTTCCTGGAAGGCGGTCTGGATGGTCTTTTCGTACTTGGCGACGTTGATGTCCTTCTGGATCTTCGAGTAGTCCAGGCTGGCCTTCAGGCTGCCGGCGTTGAAGATCGGCAGGTTGATCTGCGGCTGGAACAGCCAGGTTCCCGAACCGCCCTTGAACAGCCCGCCCATGTCCGGGCTCAAGGTGCCGGCATTGGCGGTCAGGCTGATGCTCGGGAAGAACGCTGCACGGGCCGCACCGATGTTGGCGTTGGCGGCCTTGAGCAGGTGTTCGGCTTCCTGGATGTCCGGGCGACGCTGGAGCAGGTCGGACGGCAGCCCGGCAGGCACCTCGGCCAGCTGGTCGGCGTCGAGCTTGAGCGGTGCCGGCAGGTTGCCCGGCACGCCGGTACCGAGCAGCACGGTCAGGCTGTTGAGGTCCTGGGCGACCAGGCGTTGGTACTGCGACAGCTTGACCCGCGCGCCTTCGACAGCGGTACGCGCCTGGCTCAGGTCGAGCGCGGAGGCCACGCCGACCTCGTTGCTGCGCCGGGTCAGGTTGTAGCTCTGGTCGTAGGTCTTGAGGGTGTCTTCGGTCAGCTTCAGCAGCGCCTGGTCGGCCTGCCAGGTGTAGTAGGCGTTGGCCACGCTGGCGACCAGGGCGATCTGCGTGGAGCGACGCGCTTCTTCGCTGGACAGGTAGGTCTCCAGGGCCTGCTCGCTGAGGCTGCGCACCCGGCCGAACAGGTCCAGCTCGTAGGCGCTGACGCCGACGGTGGCCGAGTACTGGCTGGTGATGCCCGCTTCGCCGGTGGTCGACATGTTCGCCGGGGTGCGCTGGCGGCTGCCGCTGCCGGTGGCCGAAACCGCCGGGAACAGGTCAGCGCGCTGGATGCGGTACTGCGCACGGTAGGCGTCGATGTTCAACGCCGCGACCCGCAGGTCGCGGTTGTTGACCAGCGAGGTCTGGATCAGCTGCTGCAGCGCCGGGTCCTGGAAGAACTGCCGCCAGCCCTGCTCGGCGGCAGCCACTTCGGCCGATTCGGTCGGCGAGTACGCAGGGCCTTGCGGCCACTGCGCAGCCACCGGTGCATCCGGGGCCTGGTAGTCAGGGATCAGCGAGCAGCCGCTGAGGATCAGGGCGGTTACCGCCAGGGACAGCAAAGACTTGGTCATTGCCCAGCCTCATAACGTGAAGTTTCAGGGGTGGCATCGGCTTCCGGCTTCTTGCTGCCGAACAGCGACGACACTGCGACGAAGAACAACGGTACCCAGAAGATGGCCAGCACGGTCGCACTGATCATGCCGCCGATCACACCGGTACCAATGGCGTGCTGGCTACCGGAGCCGGCGCCGCTGGCGATGGTCAACGGTACCACGCCGAGGATGAACGCCAGCGAGGTCATGATGATGGGGCGCAGACGCATACGGCACGCTTCGATGGTCGCGTCGTACAGGCTCTTGCCCTGTTCATGCAGCTCTTTGGCGAACTCGACGATCAGGATCGCGTTCTTCGCCGCCAGGCCAATGGTGGTCAACAGGCCGACCAGGAAGTACACGTCGTTGGACAACCCGCGCATGCTGGTGGCAACCAGTGCACCGATGATCCCCAGCGGCACGACCAGCACTACCGCGATCGGGATCGACCAGCTTTCGTACAGCGCTGCCAGGCAGAGGAAGACGAACAGCAGCGACAGGGCGAACAGCGCCGGCATCTGCGACCCGGAGAGTTTTTCCTCGTAGGACATGCCGGTCCAGGACATGCCGATACCGGTCGGCAGTTCGCTGGCGATGCGTTCGACTTCGGCCATCGCTTCACCGGTACTGTAGCCCGGCGCCGGGGCACCGAGGACTTCGACCGCTTCAACACCGTTGTAGCGCGACAGTTTTGGCGAACCGAACGCCCACTCGCCGGTGGCGAAGGAGGAGAACGGCACCATCTCACCCTTGCCGTTGCGCACGTACCACTTCTGCAGGTCTTCCGGGTTCATCCGCGCACTGGCGTCGCCCTGGATATAGACCTTCTTCACCCGACCACGGTCGATGAAGTCGTTGACGTAGCTGCCGCCGAGGGCGATCGACAGGGTGTTGTTGATGTCGGCGATGGTCACGCCCAGGGCGCTGGCGCGCTCGTCGTCGATCACCAACTGGTACTGCGGCTCGTCGTTCAGGCCGTTCGGGCGTACCGCAGAGAGGATCTTGCTCTGCGCTGCCTTGGCCAGGAACTGGTTGCGCGCTTCCATCAGTTTTTCGTGGCCGAGGCCGGCGCGGTCCTGCAGGAACACGTCGAAACCGGTGGCGTTACCCAGCTCCAGCACGGCCGGCGGGGCGAAGGCGAACACCATCGCATCACGGAAGGTGAAGAAGTGCTGCTGGGCACGCCCGGCCAGGTTGAACACGCTGTTTTCGGCAGAGCGCTCGTCCCACGGCTTGAGCATGATGAAGGCCATGCCCGAGCTCTGCCCACGGCCGGCGAAGTTGAAGCCGGTCACGGTGAACACCGACGACACGGTGTCGGCTTCGTCCTTGAGCAGGTACTCACGCATCTGGTCGACCACGTCCTGGGTGCGTTCGGCACTCGAGCCGGCCGGGGTCTGCACCTGGGCAAACAGCACGCCCTGGTCTTCTTCCGGCAGGAACGCGGTCGGGATGCGCATGAACAGCCAGATCATGCCGACGACGATCAGCGCATAGGCCAGCAGGTACGGCACCTTGTTGCGCAGGATGCTGCCGACGCTACGCTCGTAGCCCAGCACGCTGCGGTCGAAGTTGCGGTTGAACCAGCCGAAGAAACCGCCTTTGGCCGTGTGGTGCTCGCCCTTTTTCAGCGGCTTGAGCATGGTTGCGCACAAGGCCGGGGTGAAGATCAGCGCGACCAGCACCGAGAGGCCCATGGCCGAAACGATGGTGATCGAGAACTGCCGGTAGATCACACCCGTCGAGCCACCGAAGAAGGCCATTGGCAGGAGTACCGCCGACAGCACCAGGGCAATACCGACCAGCGCGCCCTGGATCTGCTCCATCGAGCGTTTGGTCGCTTCCTTGGGCGGTAGTCCCTCTTCGGACATCACCCGCTCGACGTTCTCCACCACGACGATGGCGTCGTCCACCAGCAAGCCGATGGCCAGGACCATGGCGAACATGGTCAGGGTGTTGATGCTGAAGCCGGCGGCGGCCAGGATGCCGAAGGTACCGAGCAAGACCACCGGCACCGTCATGGTGGTGATCACCGTGGCGCGGAAGTTCTGCAGGAACAGGTACATCACCAGGAACACCAGGACCACGGCTTCGATCAGGGTATGGATAACCCCGCTGATCGATTCGGTGACCACCGGCGTGGTGTCATACGGGAACACCGCTTTCATCCCCGGCGGGAAGAACGGCTCGAGGTCGCTGATGGTCTTGCGCAGGGCCTTGGCCGTGTCCAGGGCGTTGGCGCCACTGGCCAGCTTGACCGCCAGGCCCGAGGCCGGCTTGCCGTTGAACTGGGCGCTGACCGCGTAGTTCTCGCCGCCCAGGCCAACCTTGGCGACATCGCCCAGGCGCACCTGGGAGCCGTCGCTGTTGACCTTGAGCAGGATCTTCTCGAACTGCTCGGCGGTCTGCAGGCGGGTCTTGCCGATGATGGTGGCGTTGAGCTGGGTGCCGGGCAGGGCAGGCAGGCCGCCGAGCTGGCCGCTGGAAACCTGGACGTTCTGCGCGGTGACCGCGGTCTTGACGTCGACCGGGGTCAGCTGGAACTTGTTCAGCTTGGCCGGATCGAGCCAGATACGCATGGCGTACTGGGCGCCGAACACCTGGAAGTCACCCACACCGGCGGTGCGCGAGACCGGGTCCTGCATGTTCGAGACGATGTAGTTGGCCAAGTCGTCCTTGGTCATGCTGCCGTCTTCGGACACCAGGCCGATCACCATCAGGAAGTTTTTCACTGCCTTGGTGACGCGGATACCCTGCTGCTGCACTTCTTGTGGCAGCAGCGGGGTGGCCAGGTTGAGCTTGTTCTGCACCTGGACCTGTGCGGTGTCAGGGTTGGTGCCCTGCTCGAAGGTCGCGGTGATGGTCATGCTGCCGTCGGAGTTGCTCTCCGACTGCACATAACGCAGGTTGTCGATGCCGTTGAGCTGCTGCTCGATGACCTGCACCACGGTGTCCTGCACGGTCTGCGCCGAGGCGCCCGGGTAGGTCACGGCGATGGCGATGGCCGGCGGCGCGATGCTCGGGTACTGGTTGATCGGCAACTTGAGGATCGACAAGGCGCCGACCAGCATGATCACCAAGGCAATCACCCATGCGAAGATCGGGCGATCGATAAAGAACTTCGACATGGTTTACTCCGCTTTGGCGTCTGCTTTCGTCGCATTGGCCTGGTTTGGGCTGGCCGGCGACTTGACGTTGGTGGCTTCGCTGACCTTGACCTCGGCGCCAGGGCGCACGTACTGCAGGCCTTCGGTGATCAGCCGGTCGCCCGGGTTCAGGCCTTCTTCGATCAGCCAGTCACTGCCCAGGGTGCGGCTGGCTTTCAGCTGACGCAGCTCGACCTTGTTGTCCTGGTTGACCACCAGTGCCGTCGGGGTGCCTTTGAGGTCGCGGGTCACGCCCTGTTGCGGCGCCAGAATGGCGTTGGCGTTGACCCCGGACTGCAGGCGGGCGTGGACGAACATGCCGGGCAGCAAGGTGTGGTCCGGGTTGGGGAACACAGCGCGCAGGGTCACCGAACCTGTGGTCTCGTCGACCGACACTTCGGAGAACTCCAGGCGGCCTTTCTGGGCGAACGTGCTGCCATCTTCGAGAATAAGCTGGACTTGTGCAGCGTTTTCACCGGCTTTCTGCAGGTTGCCGCTTTCCAGGTCACGGCGCAGCTTGAGCAGCTCGGCGGTGGACTGGGTGACGTCGACGTACATCGTGTCGAGCTGCTGGATGGTCGCCATGGCATCGGTCTGGCCGTTGCTCACCAGCGCGCCTTCGGTGAACGCCGAGCGACCGATGCGGCCGCTGATCGGTGCCAGCACCTTGGTGTAGCGCAGGTCGATCTGAGCGCTCTTGAGTGCCGCGTCCGCCTGCAATCGTTTGGCATTGGCGTCGTCGTATTCCTGGCGCGAAACCGCCTGCTCGTCGATCAGCTGCTTGTAGCGATCGGCCAGCGAACGGGTGGCTTGCAGGTTGGCTTGCGCGCTGGCCAGGGTCGCTTCGTACACGGACGGGTCGATCTGGTACAGCTGCTGACCTTCCTTGACCTCGCTGCCCTCTTTGAACAGGCGCTTGAGAATGATGCCATTGACCTGCGGCCGAACTTCGGCGACGCGGAAGGCCGTGGTGCGCCCAGGCAGTTCCGAGGTCAGGGTGAAGGCTTGGGGTTGCAAGGTGACGACGCCGACCTGAGGAGCCTGCGCCACGGGCGCCGCCTCTTCTTTCTTACAGCCACTTAGCAGTGTTGCCAGGGCGACGGCGGAAACCAGGGCGGTGACGGCTGGCTTGAAGTGCATGAGGATCCTCGGGTCGCTAGAGCTGGGAGACGCTCAAGAATAGTGGAGAGTCTGGTCAGAAAAAAATGCTATCGAGTGGATAAATAGCTTGCTAACAAATATACTTACATTCATGGTTGTTTGTAAATACTGTTTGGTAGTGGTCAGTTGCCACACCAACACCGTCAATTGCCCCGGGAGACGCCCTTGCAGAGGTGTCCCCGGCCTGATTCCCACCCGCCCTGCGAGCGCGTGGGCCCTGATGAGGTTGTGCTGCCATGGTCCGTCGAACCAAAGAGGAAGCCCAGGAAACCCGCGCCCAGATTATCGAGGCGGCGGAAAAGGCCTTCTACAAGCGCGGGGTTGCGCGAACCACCCTGGCCGACATCGCAGAGCATGCGGGGGTGACCCGCGGGGCCATCTACTGGCATTTCAACAACAAGGCGGAGCTGGTCCAGGCGTTGCTGGACAGCCTGCACGAAACCCACGAACACCTGGCCCGCGCCAGCGAGAGCGAGGACGAAGTCGACCCGCTCGGTTGCATGCGCAAGCTGCTGTTGCAAGTGTTCAGCGAGTTGGTGCTGGATGCGCGAACCCGGCGTATCAATGAGATCCTGCATCACAAGTGCGAGTTCACCGATGAAATGTGTGAAATTCGTCAGCAGCGTCAGGGCGCGATCACCGAGTGCCATGACAGCATTACCCTGACCCTGGGCAATGCGGTGCGCCGTGGGCAATTGCCGGCCGACCTGCACGTGGAGCATGCCGCTGTAGCGCTGTTTGCGTATGTCGACGGCCTGATCGGCCGCTGGCTGTTGCTGCCGGACAGCTTCGACCTGCTGGGTAACGCCGAGCAGTGGGTCGACACCGGGTTGGATATGCTGCGCTTGAGCCCTGCCTTGCGCAAATGAGACTTTGTTAAGGATTGTGAGGAAGTGTTGCCCTGCAGTGTTAAGGGGCGGTTAAGGAACGGTTACGGTCGCGATGGGCTCAATGCCCGCGCAACTGCCGATCCGGCAACGCCAGCGCTGCCAGCAAGCCCAGCACGGCCACCGCGGCGCTCCCCAGCAACAAGTGCCTGAACGTCGCCAGCAGGCGCGCCTGGTTCAGCGGGTCCGCCTCGCCCATCTGCAGGCTGCCCAGCAACGGATTGCCAACCGCCGCCAGGCCGCCATCCTGCAGCAGTGCCAGCAGCAGGCTGGACATGCACGCCACGCCCATCGCGCCCCCCAACGAGCGGAACAGGTTGGTGGTGCTGGTGGCGACACCGATGTCCCTGGTCTCGACCGCGCTCTGCGTGGCCACCAGCGACGTCGGGAACTGCAAGCCGCAGGCGATCCCCACCAGCAGCATGAACACTGCGCTGAGCAACCCGGCCTGGGGTGGCGTCAGGGCCATGCCGGCGATCGCCAGCGGCATCAACAGGGCGCCACTGAGGATCTGCGGTTTGTAGCGCCCGGTGCGGCTGGTCAGGCGGCCGCCGCCAAAGGCACCGATCGGCAGCCCCATGGCCAGCGGCAGCAAGTGCAGCGCCGCGCTGTCGGCGCCGGCACCGGTAATGCCCTGGAAGCGCAGCGGCATCAGCATGGTCAGCGAAATCGACTGGAAACTGGCAAAGAAGATCACCGCCCAGCACAACACCGCGACCCGGTTGCCGAACAGCTGCAGCGGCAGCAACGGTTCGGCGCAGCGCCGCTGGTGGGCAATGAACAGCGCCAGCCCGACGCCGGCACTGGCGAACAGCGCCAGCACCGCGGACGACTGCCAGGCATGCCCTTGGCCGACCAGGGTGATGCCCAGCAGCAGGCTGCCCAGGCCGATGATCAGCAACACCGCGCCGAGGTAATCGACCTGTGCGTCGCGGCGTTTCACCGGCATGTCGCGCAAGGCGCGGCTGATCACCCACAGGGCGACCAGCCCGAGTGGCAGGTTGACCCAGAACACCCAGTGCCAGGACAGGTATTCGGTCAAGCCGCCGCCGAGCACCGGCCCGGCCACGCTGGCCAGGGCATACATGCTGCTGAAATAACCCTGGTAACGGCCGCGCTCGCGCGGCGGCACGTAATCGCCAATGATCGCCTGGCTCACCGACACCATGCCGCCGGCGCCAACCCCCTGCAGCACCCTGGCCAGCACCAGTTGCTCCATGTTCTGCGCCAGCGCGCAGAACATGGAGGCGAGGGTGAACAAGGCGGTGCCGGTGAGGATCATCCGCCGCCGGCCATACAGGTCACCGAGCTTGCCGTAGATCGGCACGGCCACGGTCATCGCCACCATGTAGCCGGAGATCACCCAGGCCAGCAGGCCGACATCGTTGAACTGGGCGGAGATCGCGGGCAGCGACACGGCGACGATGGTCTGGTCCAGGGCACCGAGGAAAATCGCCAGCATCAGTGCGGTCAGGACGCTGCGCAGGGCGGCGGGCGGCAGGGCTGCGGTCACGGTCATACCTTGTGGATAAAAAAGTTCGAATCGGGTGGGGCACGCAGGCCAAGTGTAACCTGACTTAGGTAGCCTCCTATCCAGTATGTGCATTCCCTATGCAAGATCGGCATTAGCGCTTCCACCCGCAGAGGCATGGCTGCGTGATATCGTGGCCGCACCGCAGGGGCTGAAATACGTGGCTTGCACCACCCTGGTGCAACAAATCGTCGCAGCTTTTCAGCCCGCTGTATCCCACGCCTTTTATTCCTCTGCCTGCATGTCGAGCATAACCGCCCTGATGGCGACGGTTGGAACAGGTCAGGTAGATCCAATCCCGGGGTCGGTTTTCAGCCAGTTAAATATCAACGTTATTGCGGAGTGATCATGCCCAAGGCTTCCCACCAAGATCTGCGTTTTGCCTTCCGCGAGCTGCTCGCTTCAGGTTCGTGCTTTCACACCGCCTCGGTGTTCGACCCCATGTCGGCGCGCATCGCGGGCGACCTGGGGTTCGAGGTGGGCATCCTGGGTGGTTCGGTCGCCTCGCTGCAGGTACTGGCGGCACCCGATTTCGCCTTGATCACCCTCAGCGAGTTCGTCGAGCAGGCGACCCGCATCGGCCGCGTCGCGCAGTTGCCGGTGATGGCTGACGCCGACCACGGCTATGGCAATGCGCTCAACGTGATGCGTACGGTGATCGAACTGGAGCGTGCCGGCGTGGCCGCGCTGACCATCGAAGACACCCTGCTGCCCGCCCAGTTCGGGCGCAAGTCGACGGACCTGATCTCGGTCGAGGAGGGTGTCGGCAAGGTGCGTGCGGCCATCGAGGCGCGGGTCGACTCGTCGCTGTCGATCATTGCCCGGACCAACGCCGGCGTGCTCAGCACCGAAGAAATCATCGTCCGCACGCAGAGCTACCAGAAGGCCGGTGCCGACGCCATCTGCATGGTCGGGGTGAAGGATTTCGAGCACCTGGAGCAGATCGCCGAGCACCTGAGCGTGCCGTTGATGCTGGTCACCTACGGCAACCCCAACCTGCGTGACGACGAGCGCCTGGCGCGGCTTGGCGTGCGCATCGTGGTCGATGGCCACGCCGCCTACTTTGCCGCGATCAAGGCAACTTACGACTGCCTGCGCCTGCAGCGCGGCCAGCAGCACAAGTCCGACAACCTCACTGCCACCGAGCTGTCGCACACCTATACCCAGCCTGAGGATTACATCCGCTGGGCCAAGGAATACATGAGCGTCGAAGAGTGACGCCAGCCCGTCGGTCTATCTGACGGCGCTCAGGGTGGCGCTGTGCGGGACGCAGTGCACCTGGGCGCAGCTTGCCGCGGTATTGGGCTGGTTGCGCAGCAGTTCGACGCGCCAGCAGGCCGAGCCATAAAGGCCGGCGACCACGAGCAGGGCAAAGACCACGGCACACCTTCTGGTTTTTATGTTCATGTGACTGACCTCCTTCGACAACGACAGGTGGTAGCCACAAGCTTAGGTCAGTCTGATCATTTCGTAGGCAGTTTACGCCTGGATATGCCGATCCCACTCAGGTTCGTCCTTGAACCGCTGCGCCAGAAAGTCCAGCATGCTGCGCAAGGTCGCCGGCATGTGCTTGCGCGACGTATACACCGCATTCAGGGTCAACTCCCTCGGCCGCGCCGCGGGCAGCAGGCGCACCAGTTCACCTGAGTGCAGGGCGCAGGCGGCCTGGTAGGTCGGCAGCATGGCGATCCCCGCGCCGGCCACGGCCGCTTTCTGCAAGGTCATGGCTTCGTTGGCGCTGATATTGCCCTGCACCGGTACCGCGACCTGGCTGCCTGCCACCTCGAACTGCCACACGCTGTGACCGAAGTAGGCATGGGTCAGGCAGTTGTGCTGGCTGAGGTCCTCGACCCGCTGCGGCACGCCGTGTTGGCGTAGATAGCCGGGCGCCGCGCAGACCACCGAGCGACAGACGCTCAGGCGCCGGGCGATCAGGTTCGGGTCGACTTCATTGCTGGTGCGAATCGCCAGGTCGATGCGCTCCTCGATCAGGTTGACCGTGCGATCGAGCATCTGCAACTCGACCTTGACCCCCGGAAAGCGCCGCACGTACTCGGCCACCGCATCGACCAGCTGGGCTTGGCCAAACGAGGTGCTGACGCTGATCCGCAGTTCGCCGCGCGGGGCGTCGTCCGGTTGGCGCACGGCGCTCTGCAGGTCGCCCGCCAACTCCAGCAACTGACGGCAGCGCGGCAAGGTTTCCTGGCCGGCGGCGGTCAGGCTGAGCTTGCGCGTGGTGCGCTGCATCAAGCGTGCGCCGACCCACTCTTCGAGTTCGGCGAGGTAGCGCGATACCACCGGCCTGGACAGCTCCAGGTGATCCGCCGCCGCCGACTGGCTGCCCAGGTCGACAACGGTGACGAAGACGCGCATGGCGTTGAGACGGTCCATGATTTGCCCGATTTCAGAAACAAACTATGTCGCAGCATCGCATTTTTTGTCATGGATCGGGCAACTAAGCTGTGGCTCATCGTCACTTCTCACAGGGTTCCCCCGATGTCGCGTTTTACCCCCTTGCGTGCGTTGCTGCTGGCTTGCGTCACCCTGGCCGGCCCGGTCATGGCCGCCGAGCCGCTGCGGCTGGACGTCTACAACCCAGGCCATGCGGCGATCTTCCCGGTCAGCTCGGTGATCGTCAGCGGCGAGCACGAGGCCATCCTGGTCGATGCCCAGTTCGGCAAGGCCCAGGCCGAGCAGGTGGTCGAACGCCTGCGTGCCAGCGACAAGCGCCTGACCACCATCTATATCAGCCACGGCGATCCGGACTATTACTTCGGCCTGGATACCCTGACCCGAGCCTATCCAGAGGCGCGTGTAGTGGCCTCTGCGGCGACCGTGGCGCATATCCGCAAGACCATGGAGGCCAAGCTGGCGTACTGGGGCCCGCAGATGGGCGCTGATCGGCCTCAACGGCTGTTGGTGCCCGAGGTGCTCGAAGGCAATCGCCTGCAACTCGAAGGGCAGACGCTGGAAATCATCGGCCTTGATGGCCCGCAACCGGATCGCAGCTTTGTCTGGATCCCCTCGATCAAGGCGGTGGTGGGCGGCGTGGTGGTCGCTGAACACCTTCACGTGTGGATGGCCGATACCCAGTCGGCCCAGTCTCACGCCGACTGGCTCGCGACCCTGCAACGCATCGAACAGCTCGCGCCGCGCACGGTGATTCCGGGGCATTACCTGGGTGACAGCAGCCGATCACTGGACGCCGTGCGCTTCACGGCGGACTACATTCGTACCTTTGACAGCGAAACCGAGAAGGCCAAGGACGCCGCGGCGCTGATCGCCGCGATGCAACAGCGTTATCCGGGCCTTGGCGAAGAAAGCTCCCTCGAGCTGGGTGCCAAGGTCGCCAAGGGTGAAATGAAGTGGTAATTCCCTACAACCTGATGGAGTGTTTCCCATGAGCAAGATCGCAATCATCGGTGCAACCGGCCGCGCGGGCAGCCAGTTGCTGCAAGAAGCCCTGCGCCGTGGGCACAGCGTGGTGGCCATCGCCCGAGACCCGTCCAGCCTGCAAGGGCGCGACGGCGTCACCGTCAAGGCGCTGGATGCCAAGGACAGCGCGGCGCTGCAACAGGCCGTGGCGGGGAGCGACGCGGTGCTCAGTGCGGCGCACTTCTCGACCCTCGAACCGCACGCGGTCATCGAGCCGGTCAAGCGTGCCGGGGTCAAGCGCCTGCTGGTGGTGGGTGGCGCCGGTAGCCTGCTGCTGCCGTCGGGGCACCGGGTGATCGACAGCCCGGATTTCCCCGAGGCCTACAAAGCCGAGGCCACGGCAGGGGTGCGCTTTCTCGACGCGCTGCGCCAGGAGCAGCAGCTCGACTGGACGTTCCTGTCGCCGTCGGCGGAATTCGTCGAAGGCGCGCGCAGCGGCCATTACCAACTGGGCAAGGATCACCTGTTGATCGGCGCGGATGGCAAGAGCTGGATCAGCTTTGCCGACTACGCGATTGCCCTGATCGATGAGCTGGAAAAGCCGGCGCATTCGCGGCAGCGGTTTACTGTCGGCTACTGAGTGCCCTGCGGCAGCGGGCCTAATGGCTGGCGCGCTGTTCCAGCCAATCGAGCAGTTCGACCAGCCCCGCCGGCATGTTCCGCGCGGGGCTGGCCAGGTAGTAACCCTTGCCGGTGGTGACTTTCAGGTCAAACGGCATGCACAGCCGGCCACTGCGCAAGTCATCACCGATCAACGCCCAATCGCCGATCGCCACGCCGGTCCCCTGTGACGCCATGGCCATGGCCATGTCCAACGTCTCGAAGTGCTGCCGACGCCCCTGCAGCTCGACCGCCGCCCCCGCCGCCTGCAACCACAGCCGCCAGTCATGTTCGTCCCGCGAGGGGTGCAGCAGCATGTGCCCGGCCAGGTCCTCGAGCCGCGCCAACGGCAGCCCGCTCGCCAGCACCGAAGGCGCACACACCGGGGTCAGTTGCTCGTCGAACAGCTTCCGCACGCGCAGGCCATGGTTGGGCGCGTCGCCATAGACCACCGCCGCGTCGAAGCCCTCACGCCTGAAGTCCACCCCATGCTGCACGGTGGTGGTCAGCTCTACCGGAATATCCGGGCGCAACGCCTGCCACTCCATCAAGCGCGGCAGCAACCAGCGCATCACGCAGGTCGGCGCCTTCAGTTGCAAGGTGGCGCTGCGCCCGCCGACCTCGCGCACGCCCTGTTCGATCAGGGCAAACACCTGCTGCACCCGCGGCAGCCAGTCCTGGCCGGCGGCGGTCAGGCACAGGCCGCGCGCCTGGCGCTGGAACAAGGCATAGCCGAGGTGCTCCTCGAGCCCGGCAATCTGCCGGCTGACCGCGCCTTGGGTGATGTGCAACTGCTGCGCCGCACGGGTGAAATTACAGTGCTGGGCGGTGACCAGGAAGGTGTGCAGGGCGGGCAGGGGAGGGAGTCGTTTCATTGCGCGCAGCCATGATCTGGGGACATGGCTAGTATGTGTTTTTTTGCCTTGTGGCGATAGCCACGGCTTGGGTCCAATAGGCACCTATTTCTACACCAAAGCTGGGTATCGAACGATGGCAACCTGCGGCGAAGTACTGGTCAAACTCCTCGAAGGCTATGGCGTCGACCATGTCTTCGGCATCCCTGGCGTGCACACCGTGGAGCTCTACCGTGGGCTCGCGCGTTCGCCGATCCGGCATATCACCCCGCGCCACGAGCAAGGCGCCGGGTTCATGGCTGACGGCTATGCGCGCACCCGCGGCAAACCTGGGGTGTGCTTCATCATCACCGGCCCGGGGATGACCAACATCACCACCGCCATGGGCCAGGCCTATGCCGATTCGATCCCGATGCTGGTGATCTCCAGCGTGCAGTCGCGCAATGCCTTGGGCGGTGGCCGCGGCAAGCTGCACGAGTTGCCCAATCAGTCGGGCCTGGTGGCCGGCGTGGCGGCGTTCTCCCAGACCCTGATGAGCGCCGATGACCTGCCGCAGGTGCTGGCCCGTGCGTTTGCCGCGTTCGACGGCGCGCGGCCGCGTCCGGTGCACATCGAGATCCCGCTGGACGTGATCGTCGAGCCTGCCGATCACCTGCTGCCAGGGCGCCCGGTGCGCACCAGCCGTGCGGGCGCCGCGCCGTCGAGCGTGGCGCTGATGGCCGAGCGCCTGGCCACTGCGCGCCGG
Organism: Pseudomonas reidholzensis; assembly: GCF_900536025.1. GTDB lineage: Bacteria > Pseudomonadota > Gammaproteobacteria > Pseudomonadales > Pseudomonadaceae > Aquipseudomonas > Aquipseudomonas reidholzensis. Next base: position 32,046 of record NZ_UNOZ01000005.1, on the reverse strand, counting down.
CCGCTGATCCTCGCCGGTGGCGGTGCGCTCGAGGCCGGTGCGGCCCTGGCCGCCCTGGCTGAAAAGCTGCAGGCGCCGGTGGCCCTGACCATCAATGCCAAGGGCCTGCTGGCGGCGGACCATCCGCTGCAGATCGGCTCGACCCAGTCGCTGCCGGAAACTCGTGCGCTGGTGGCCGAGGCCGACGTGGTACTGGCGATCGGCACCGAGCTTGCCGAAACCGATTACGACGTGACCTTCAAGGGTGGCTTCGAGATCCCTGGCAGCCTGCTGCGGATCGACATCGACCCGGACCAGACCGTGCGCAACTACCTGCCCGAGCTGGCGCTGGTGGCCGATGCCGCGCAGGCGGCGCAGGCCTTGGTCGAGGCGCTCGAGCAGCAGCCAGCGCCGGTGCGCGAGGCCACGTGGGGCGTTGCCCGGGTCGAGCGTCTGCGTCAGGCCCTGGCCGCGGGCTGGGATCAGCCGACCCTGAGCCAGACCCGTCTGTTGACCAGCATCCTGCAGACCTTGCCCGGTGCGGTACTGGTGGGCGACTCGACCCAGCCGGTGTACACCGGCAACCTGACCCTGGATATGCACCAGCCACGCCGCTGGTTCAATGCCTCGACCGGTTACGGCACTCTGGGCTATGCGTTGCCAGCGGCCATGGGCGCCTGGTTGGGCAGTGCCGAAGCGATCGCCGAGCGCTCGCCCACGGTCTGCCTGATCGGTGACGGTGGCATGCAGTTCACCTTGCCGGAGCTGGCCAGTGCGGTGGAGGCGCAGGTGCCGCTGATCGTGCTGCTGTGGAATAACCAGGGGTACGAGGAGATCAAGAAGTACATGCTCAACCGGGCGATCGAGCCGGTCGGCGTGGACATCCATACCCCGGACTTCATCGGTGTGGCGCGGGCGTTGGGCGCAGCGGCCGATGACGTCGCCGACGTGGCGCAATTGCAGGCAGCGTTGGCCAAGGCGGTCGAGCGCAAGGGCCCTACCTTGATCCAGGTGGATCAGACCCAGTGGCAGGCGGCAGTGCAAGGCTGACCACCCGGCGCTTGGGCTTGGGCTTGGGCTTGGGCTTGGGGATTGTGGGCTTATCCATTCGATGTGGTGGCGCTTAGGGCCCCTTCCGCCCTTACGGCGGGTCACTTTTTTTCTTGGAAAAAAGTAACCAAAAACCGCCGGCTCCCGCATCCGGCCCTTCGCTGCGCTGCGGGTCCCCTCACTCCGGTCTTGCTCCCGCGTGGACCGGGCTGTACGGGCCTTCCTGGCCCGCAGCCCTTGCCGGCCATCCATGGCCGTCACCCCGCTCCGCAAGACCTCCGTTCGGCCTCCTGAGGTCGCCAAGTTAGGGGTGGCGCCTGGGCTGGCGTTATCTTCGACAGTGGCATCGGTGGTGCATAGCTTGGCCTCTTCGCGGGTAAACCCGCTCCCACAGGGACCGCGGTGGCCTTACGGTCAGCAGAGAACCTGTGGGAGCGGGTTTACCCGCGAAGAGGCCGGAACTGCCAGTGCACATTCTGGCGCTGACGCGCTGTACCGCCCTTATAAACCCGCGAGAGCGCAGCAATTCGCCAGCCGTTGCCCTGGCCCTTGATCTTGATCTGGCTTGTGATCTTGATCTACTGCGACTTCAGGAGGCCGAACGGAGGTCTTGCGGAGTGAGGGAACCCGTAGCGCAGCGAAGGGCCGGATGCAGGAGCAAGCGGTTTTTGGTTACTTTTTTCCAAGAAAAAAAGTGACCCGCCGTAAGGGCGGAAGGGGCCAGTGGCAGCCCCCCATCAACCGGATAAGCTCGACAATCGAAACGCACCAGCACCAGCAGCTACCCCCAAAAGCCCGTGAAAAACCTATTTTGGGGCTCCACGCAAACCATCACCCCGCACTGGCCCGCAGCCGCGCCACGTCGCGAATCGGTGGCGCGCCGTACAACCGGCTGTACTCGCGGCTGAACTGCGACGGGCTTTCATAGCCGACCCGATACGCCGCGACCGCCGCTTCGATCCCGTCATTGAGCATCAGGCGCCGCGCCTCCTGCAGGCGCAGTTGCTTCTGGTACTGCAGCGGGCTCATCGAGGTCACCGCCTTGAAGCGGTGATGCAGGGTCGAGGTACTCAGGTTGACCTCGCGCGCGAGGTCCTCGATCCGCAGCGGCAGCTGGTAATGCTGGTTGAGCCAGGCGATGGCCTGGCACACCCGGTGTGTCTGGCTGTTGGCCAAGGCGATTTCATACAGTCGATACCCCTGCGGCCCGCGCAGCACGCGGTACAGCAGCTCGCGACGGACCAGCGGCGCCAGCACGGCGATATCCCGCGGCGAATCCAGCAGCCGAACCAGGCGCAGCAACGCATCCAGCAACGGCGCATCACTGCGTTCGACGAACAAGCCGCGCCCCGAGGGCAGGCTGGGCACCAGCATCGGCGCGCTTTCGGCAATCAGCTGGCTGATCTCGGCCGGGTCGATGTCCAGGCGCAGGCCCAGGCAGGGGTTGTCTGGCGAGGCATCGAGCGTGGCGCCGGTAATCGGCAGGGTCACCGAGACCACCATGTAGTGCAGCGGGTCATAGGTGTAGGACTCGTCGCCGAGAAACAGGGTCTTGTTGCCCTGGGCCAGGATGCACAGCGCCGGCAGTGCCAGGGCGGGCATGCCGCGCACGTTCTCTTCATAACGGCTCAGGAACAGGCCATTGATCGGCGAGTCCACGCCGCCGGGTGCCGGGGTATGGCGCAGGATCAGCCCTGACAGCTCCTGGCGCAGTGCTTCCATGGTGGGGTCGAGCGTCGCGGGCGGGGTCATGGCGGGGGTCCTCTTCTGTGCAGAGCAGAATAGGTTTGGGCAAGCTGGGGCGCTAGTCGAATACTACGGTTCGATTGCCTGATCCTGCAGCGCGGCAGGATCAGGCAATCGATCCGCAGTAATGGCCTAACCGCTCGCGCGGGTGAGGCCGTACGCTTGCCAGCCTGGTATTTCCGTCCGCCCGCTTCAACAAGGAGAGCGCTCATGAGCCAACGCCAACCGGTCACTCACTTGGCCTTCATCCGCGCCAGCAACGGTCGCTCGGCGGAACTCGGCGCGCGCCTGCGCGACCTGCTCGAGCCCTCGCTGCGCATGCCCGGCTGCCTGGCGTTCAAGGTACAGCGCTCACAGGCCGATGACGATTTGTGGCTGCTCAGTGGCAGCTGGTGCGACCAGCAGGCGATGAGCGGCTATTTCGCCTCGCCGACGCTCGACCTGTTCGGCGAGCTGGTCCAGGCGCAGGTGGTCGCCAGCCTCGATCTGCACACGTTCAGCGACTAGCTCAGGTTAGAATGCGGCCTTTTCCAAGACGGGATCGGCGCATGGCACGTAGAGAGTTTTCCCACTTCGAAGCGGTATCGGCAATGGTGCCGGTGGAAGGCGGTGGCTATAACGCGGCGATTGCCGTGAAAGGCCTCGGCGGGATGGGCGCACCGCGTTTTCACAAGATCCTCGACGGCCAGGTGTTCACCGGCGCGCTGGCGGCCGATGAGGCCGCCTGCGCCGAACTCGAACGCCTGCAGGGCGTGAGCGAAGAGGGCGAGCTGATCTGGTGATCAGCCTTGCGGGCGCGCCATCTTGAACAGGTTGCCCAGCTCGAAGTAGTCCTGCGGGCCGCCGCCGCGCAAGATCGGCTCACCGGCCGCGGTGTCGTAGATGCCGTCCTTGAGCAGGTGCTCGGCAATGTGCACGGCCACCACCTCGCCCAGGATCAGCCAGCTTGGTACGGTCTCCTGGTCGGCGCGCTTGAGCTGGACGATCTGGCTCAGCTTGCACTCGAAGGCCACCGGGCTTTCGCCCACCCGCGGCACGCCGACGATGCGCGAGGCCGTCGGGGTCAGGCCGCTGAGGACGAATTCGTCGACCTCGGCGGCGACCGCCGCGCAGCTCTGGTTCATCTGTTCGGCCAGCGGCCGGGTGGCCAGGTTCCAGACGAATTCGCCGGTCTGCTCGATATTGTTCAGGCTGTCTTTGCGCCCGACGCTGCAGAAACCGATGATCGGCGGAATGTAGTTGAAGGCGTTGAAGAAGCTGTACGGCGCCAGGTTCAGGCGGCCGTCGCGGTCGTGCGAAGAAATCCAGCCGATCGGTCGCGGGCCGACGATGGCGTTGAAGGGGTCATGGGGCAGGCCGTGGCCTTTGGCGGGTTCGTAGTAGTACATCTGCTCAGGGCCGTGGCCCTTCCTCTGGGATGAACGAGGCGCCTAGTGTGCCAAGCCTTTGGCTGAGTGGAAATGATCTTGCCCGGCCAAAGCCGGGCGGGGTGCTCGCAGCAGCGATCAGCTGATGCGGTGGCCGTTGGTACGGTCGAAACCATCTTCAGCGAAGCGTGCGCCGTTGGTGCGGTCGAAGCCGTCTTCCGCGAAGCGTGCGCCGTTGGTGCGGTCGAAGCCATCTTCAGCGAAGCGTGCGCCGTTGGTGCGGTCGAAGCCATCTTCGGCGAAGCGTGCACCGTTGGTGCGGTCGAAGCCATCTTCAGCGAAGCGAGCACCGTGGGTGCGGTCAAAACCATCTTCTGCATAGGTTGCCGACTGGCTCTGGGCGGTGGCGAAGGTGTGGGCGTTGGTATGGTCGAAGCCGTCTTCGGCAAAGGCGCCAGTTGCCAGGACAGAGAGGGCCAGGGTCAGGATCAGTTTGTTTTTCATGGTCGTTGCTCCGGTGGATTCGTGGGGAGTTGCTTGTTTCTATGGGTTTGATGCTACGCCTATTAAATTGATTAAAAAGCGCAAAAAATGGCGTCTAGTAATCGATAAAGTAGATGTATTGGTGCGCGCTAATCGCTCAACCGAACGGGGGCTACCCTCCAATCGGGCGGGCTAGAGGCGTTGCTCAGTAGTGACAGGATGCCGACTGGGGATTAATGACGAATTAACGGTTGGGCCCTCTTCAAACGCAAAAAGGGCGCACCGTCAGCCGGTGCGCCCTTTTTCGATTGCCGCAAGCAGGATCAGTCAGTGGTGATCCGCGAGTTGGCCTTGGTGTCTTTCATGGTCGCATAGACCAGCAGCGAGCAGGCGATACAGGCAGTCACGTACCAGTAGTAGCCACTCTCCATGCCCATGCTCTTGAACCACAGCGCCACGTATTCAGCGGTGCCGCCGAAGATCGACACGGTCAGTGCATACGGCAGGCCGACGCCCAGGGCGCGGATCTCGGTCGGGAACAGCTCGGCCTTGACCACCGCGTTGATCGAGGTGTAACCGCTGACGATGATCAGCGCCGCCATGATCAGGAAGAACGCCCCCCACCAGGTCTGGATGGTGTGCAGGGTGGTCAGGATCGGCACGGTGAACAGCGTGCCGAGTATGCCGAAGGCGATCAGGATCGGGCGTCGGCCGATCTTGTCGGACAGCGCGCCAATCACCGGCTGCAGGCACATGAACAGGAACAGCGTGGCCGCCGAGATGGTGGTCGAGTCACTGATGCTCATGCCCACTGTGTTGACCAGGTACTTCTGCATGTAGGTGGTGTAGGTGTAGAAGGCCAGGGTGCCGCCCATGGTCAGGCCGACCACGGTCAGCAGCTCCTTGGGGTGGCGCATCAGGGTGCGCATCAGGCTTTCCTTGGACTTTTCCTTCTTGGTGAAGGAGGCGGTTTCTTCCATGCCACGGCGCAGGTACAGCGCGACCACGGCGCATAGCGCGCCGATCACGAACGGCACGCGCCAGCCCCAGGCGTACAGCTGCTCGGTGGTCAGGGTCTGCTGGAGAATGATCAGCACCGCCAGGGCGATCAACTGGCCGGAGATCAGCGTCACGTACTGGAAGCTGGAGAAGAAGCCACGGCGCTCCTTGCTGGCCATCTCGCTGAGGTAGGTGGCCGAGGTGCCGTATTCACCGCCCACCGACAGGCCCTGCAGCAGGCGCGCGAGCACCAGCAGGATCGGCGCGGCGACGCCGATGGTTTCATAGCCCGGGGTCAGGGCGATCACCAGCGAGCCTGCGCACATCAGCAGGACCGAGGCCATCAGCGCGGCCTTGCGGCCCTTGCGGTCGGCGTAGATGCCCATCAGCCAGCCACCGATCGGGCGCATCAGGAAGCCCACGGCAAAGATCGCGGCGGTATTGAGCAATTGTGCAGTGGTGTCGCCGGCGGGGAAGAAGGCCTTGGCGAAGTACAGCGAGAATGCGGCGTAGACGTACCAGTCATACCACTCGACCATGTTGCCGATCGAGCCGCTGAAAATCGACTTGAGGCGGCTGGCGGTGGTTTTTTCGGCGGCCGGCGCTGTGGCCGCCCCGGTAGGCAGGGAGGTGGCGTTATCCATCGGAGGTAACCTTCTCGTTGTTTTTGTGGAGCGCGCTGGGTGGCGCTTGCCCAGTCAGTTGCAGAAGGTGTGCCAGTGAGGTGCGTGGCGGTCCAATTGGGGGCACTGCGTGCCCCTATCGCGACACAAGGCCGCTCCCACAAATCCGCGTACGCCGCGTATCAAAGGACTTGCATGGCCCCCCTTGTGGGAGCGGCCTTGTGTCGCGAAAGGAGTGCGCAGCGCTCCCAGCCCTCTCACTGATCAGCCACAAATAGGCAGATTTCCGCTTATCGAGCCTTTTCCATAAGCGACAATCCGCCTATTCCCGCTCGATGAAGTCCTCGCGAACCAACCCGTGCCGCTGCATCTTCTCGTTCAACGTCCGCCGCGGCACCTGCAAGGTTTCCATCACCCCCTTGATCTCGCCTTTATGCTGACGCAACGCCGCACGCAGGCACTGCGCCTCGAACGCTTCCATCTGCTCGCCCAGCGATGGCCCACCCACCGATTCGGCGCTCGGCGAACCCAGCCCCAGCGCATGCCGCTCTGCCGCATTGGCCAGCTCGCGCACGTTACCCGGCCAGTCGTGGCCGAGCAGTTGCGCCAGTTGCCCGCCAGACAGCGGCGGCGCGCTGCGGCCCAGGCGTTCGGCGGCCGTGCGGGCGAAGTGTTCGAACAGCAGGGGGATGTCTTCACGGCGCTCGCGCAGCGGCGCCAGGCGCAACTCGGCGACATTCAGGCGGTAGGCCAAGTCCTCGCGAAAGCGCCCGGCGCGGGCCTCTTCGAGCAGGTCCGGCTTGGTCGCGGCGATGATCCGCAAATCGACACTGATGCTCTGGTTGGCGCCGAGGCGCTCGAGCTTCTGTTCCTGGATCACCCGCAGCAGCTTGGCCTGCTGGGCCAGCGGCATGCTTTCGATCTCGTCGAGAAACACCGTGCCGCCGTTGGCGTATTCCAGCTTGCCGATGCGCTTGCCCTGGGCGCCGGTAAAGGCGCCGCTCTCATGGCCAAACAGCTCGGCCTCGAACAACGCCTCCGGGATGGCCGCACAGTTGAGCGCGACAAACGGCTTGTCGGCGCGCGGGCCGAAGTCGTGCAGGCAGCGCGCCACGCGCTCCTTGCCACTGCCGGTGTCGCCGCGGATCAGCACATTGACCGGCAGGCCGGCCAGCTCCAGCACCTGCCGGCGCAGCTGCTGCAAGCCCTGCGACATGCCCAGCAGGGTGTCGGCGAGCCGCGCCTTGAGGTCGGCCTGTTCGTGCAGGCGACGGTTCTCCAGCACCAGCTGGCGTTTTTCCAGGGCACGCCGCAGGCTGCCGAGCAGGTGTTGCGGGGTGAAGGGTTTTTCCAGGAAGTCATAGGCGCCGTTGCGCATGGCCTCTACCGCCATCGGCACATCGCCGTGGCCGGTCAGCAGGATCACCGGCAGGTCGGCGTCCTGCGCCTGCAGGCGCTCGAGCAATTGCAGGCCGCCGATGCCGGGCATGCGCACATCGCTGATGATCACCCCCGGGAAGTGCGCCGGCAGTTGCGCCAGGCAGTCTTCGGCGCGGGCGAACAGCTGCACGCTGAACCCCGACAGGCTCAGCCACTGTTCGACCGCGTTGCGGATACTGGCTTCATCATCGACGACGATCACTGAGTTCAACATACCGGCTCCAGGGCGCGAGGCAGGGTGAGGCTGAAGCGGGCGCCGCCCGGCAGGTTGTCGACCTGCAACTGGCCGCCGGCCTCGATGACGATGCCATAGGAGATCGCCAGGCCCAGGCCGAGCCCTTCACCCACCGGCTTGGTGGTGAAGAATGGGTCGAAGACCTTGACCAGGTTCGCGTCATCGATACCGCCGCCGGAGTCGAGCACGCTCAGGCGCCACTGTTGCTGGTCGGTTTCGATACGGATCTCCAGGCGTTTGTAACGCTTGTCGGCCATCGCGTCGAGGGCATTGCGCAGCAGGTTGATCAGCACCTGCTCGAGGCGGATCGCATCGCCCAGCACCCACGCCGGGCGCGCCAGGTACAGCGCCACGTCGACCTCCTCGCTGCGCATCCGCGCCTCCAGCAGGTGCAGCGCCTGGTCGACCACGGTGGCCAGGTCGAGCCGCTCGCGCAGGCCGCCGGGGCTGTTGCGGGCAAAGGTCTTCAGGTGGCCGGTGAGCGCGGCCATGCGCGCGAGCATCTGCTCGAGCGGCTCGAGCGCCTGGCGCGCTTCGTCGAAGCGGCCATGGTCGAGCAGCAGGCGCAGGGTTTCCAGCTGCATGCGCTGGGTGGTCAGCGGCTGGTTGATCTCATGCGCAAGGGCGGCGGACATCTGCCCCAGCGCCGCCAGCTTGGCCGATTGCACCAGGCCCTCCTGGGCGGTGCGCAGCTCGCGGGTGCGCTCCTCGACCTGGCGCTTGAGCGCTTCGCGGCTGCGCCGGCGCAGGCGGGCCAGGCGCAGGCGCTGGCTGACGAACAGCGCGGCGAACACCAGGCTGAGCCAGATCGCCGCCGCGGCCAGGGCGGCGTTGCGCCCGTCGTCGCTGACCTGCGGCTTGCGCAGCAGGTGCAAGGTCCAGCCATCGCCTTCCAGCGGCAGGCTTTGCCAGAGGTATTCGGCGGTGCCGTCCGGGCCTTGCACGCGGCTCAGGTGGCTGTTGCCATCGAAGTGGGTGAGTACCTGGTGTTGCAAGGGCACCAGCGGTTGCTTGTCGTACTGGCGGGTGGCGGCCAGCTCGGCGCGGTCGGCGCCCGACAGCGGCGCCAGTTCGCGGTAGCGCCAGCCGTCCTGGTTGGCGATGAAGATGATCCCGCGGGCATCGCTGACCAGCAGCACATCGCTGCCCTGGCGCCATTCGCGTTCCAGTTCGGGAAACTCCAGCTTGACCACCATGGCGCCGAGAAAGCGCCCGTGTTCGTCGTTGACCGCGCTGGAGAGGAAGTAGCCCGGCACGCCACTGGTCACGCCGACGGCGTAGAAGCGGCCGCTGCCGTGGGTGCGGGTCTGCTTGAAGTAGGGCCGGAAGCCGTAGTTGGAGCCGACATAGCTGCTCGGCAGGCGCCAGTTGCTGGCGGCGATGGCAAGGCCGGTGCGGTCGAGCAGCTCCAGGGTCGAGGAGTTGGCGGCGCCATTGATGCGTTCGAGCTTGCGGTTGAGGGCGTCCTGCAGCGGTGCGTCGAGCGGGCCGCGCAGGGCCGCGATCAGCTCGGGGTCCAGGGCCAGGACCGCGGGCAGGGCGCGGTAGCGTTCGATCAGGGTGTGCAGCGACGTGGCGTACAGGCCCAGCTGCTGGGTGGCGCGCTGGGCGTCGGTGGCCAGCGCCTGGCGGTTGGCCTGGTGCATGGCCCAACCGGCGCTGAGCGTGGTGCCGACCAGGATCAGCAACACGATCAGGCCGAGGCGCAGCGCTCGAAACGAAGAAGGCATGGTGCGGATCCTGGGCACAGGTAAGGGGGGATGGGCCGGCCTCATCGCGGGCAAGCCCGCTCCTACAGGTACATCAGGCCGCACATGGGCTGTAGGAGCGGGCTTGCCCGCGATGAGGCCGGGTCAGTCAATGACGTCAACTGACCCGCCTTGGGTTTTACAAGCGGCTTACAACAACTCGAAGCTCTGCTGCTGCACCGCCTCGGAATCCAGCCCGACCTGGACATTGAACTGCCCAGGCTCGGCCACCCGCTGCAGCTGGCCGTTGTAGAACTTCAGGTCGTCTTCACTGATGCTGAAGGTCACTGTGCGCGACTCGCCGGCCTTGAGCAGCAGCTTCTGGAAGTTCTTCAACTCCTTCACCGGGCGGCTCATCGACGCGCTGACATCCTGCAGGTACAGCTGCACCACGGTTTCGCCGTCGCGCTTGCCGGTGTTTTTCACGGTGACCGTGGCCTGCAGAGTGTCGCCCCGCTTGAGCTGGTTTTTTGCCAGTTGCAAGCCGGACACCTCGAAGCTGCTGTAGCTCAGGCCATAGCCGAACGGGTACAGCGGGCCATTGGGCTCCTCGAAGTACTGCGAGGTGTAGTTGCCCGGCTTGCCGGGGGTGAACGGGCGGCCGATGCGCAGGTGGTTGTAGTACATCGGGATCTGCCCGACCGACCGCGGGAAGGTGATCGCCAGCTTGCCCGACGGGTTGTAGTCGCCAAACAGCACGTCGGCGATGGCGTTGCCGCCTTCGGTGCCGCTGAACCAGGTTTCCAGCAGGGCGTCGGCCTGTTCGCGCTCCCAGCCGATCGACAGCGGCCGGCCGTTCATCAGCACCAGCACCAGCGGCTTGCCCGTGGCCTTCAGGGCCTTGATCAGGTCACGCTGGATGGCCGGGATTTCCAGGGTGGTGCGGCTCGACGACTCGTGCGACATGCCGCGCGACTCACCGACCACCGCCACTACGACGTCGGCCTGTTTGGCGGCCTTGACCGCTTCGTCGATCAGCACGGCGGCGGGGCGCAGGTCGTCGACGATTTCCGGCGCATCGAAGTTGAGGAAGTTCAGGTAGTCGAACATGGCCTTGTCGCCAGTGACATTGGAGCCCTTGGCGTAGATCAGCTTGGCCTTGTCACCCACGGCGCGGCGCAGGCCTTCGCGTACGGTCACCGAGTGCGCGGGGCGGCCATCGGCGGCCCAGCTGCCCATCATGTCGATCGGCGCATCGGCCAGCGGGCCGACCAGAGCAATGGTGCCGGCTTTTTTCAGCGGCAGGGTCTCTTTGCGGTTCTCCAGCAGGACCAGGCTGCGGCGGGCGACGTCACGCGCGGCGTCACGGTGCAGGCGAGCGTCGGCATAGTAGTCCTTGAGGTCGTTCTCGGCCTTGCCGATGCGCACGTAAGGGTCTTTGAACAGGCCCATCTCGTACTTGGCGCCAAGCACCTCGCGCACCGCCTGGTCGAGCTCGGCCTGGGTCACTTCACCCGACTTGACCAGCCCCGGCAGCTCCTCGCCGTACAGCGAGTCGTTCATGCTCATGTCGATGCCGGCCTTGATCGCCAGCTTGGCCGCTTCACGGCCGTCCTTGGCGACGCCATGGCGGATCAGCTCCTGGATCGCGCCATGGTCGCTGATGGTCACGCCCTTGAAGCCCCACTCGCCGCGCAGCAGGTCGTTCATCAGCCAGGTGTTGGAGGTGGCCGGCACGCCATTGATCGAGTTCAGCGCCACCATCACCCCGCCCGCACCGGCGTCGAGGCTGGCCCGGTAGGGCGGCAGGTAGTCGTTGTACATCTTCGGCAGGCTCATATCGACCGTGTTGTAGTCGCGCCCGCCTTCCACCGCGCCGTACAGGGCGAAGTGCTTGACGATGGCCATGATGCTGTCGGGGTTCGCCGGGCTGCTGCCCTGGAAGCCCTTGACCATCACCTGGCCGATCCGCGAGGTCAGGTAGGTGTCTTCGCCGAAGCCTTCGCTGGTACGGCCCCAGCGCGGGTCACGGGCGATGTCGACCATCGGCGCGAAGGTCATGTCGAGGCTGTCGGCCGCGGCTTCGATGGCCGAGGTGCGGCCGACCTTGGCGATGGCGTCCATGTCCCAGGTCGCGGCCAGGCCCAGGCTGATCGGGAAGATCGTGCGGTTGCCGTGGATCACGTCGTAGGCGAAGAACATCGGGATCTTCAACCGGCTGCGCATGGCGGCGTCCTGCATGGGCCGGTTTTCCGGGGCGGTGCGCGAGTTGAAGGTGCCGCCGATGCGCCCGGCGGCGATTTCTTCGCGGATCTTCGCGTGGGGCATTTCCGGGCCGATGCTGATCAGGCGCAACTGGCCGATCTTCTCGTCGAGGGTCATCTGCTGGATCAGATGCTCGATGAAGGCCTGCTTGTCCTGCAGCGGCGGGGCGGGGGTGGCGGCCAAGGCGGCCTGGCTGGCGAGGGCCATGGCCAGGCCCAGCATAGACAGTTTCATCATGAATTCCGTTGTCGTGGCCTGCGCCGTCCGCACGCACACAGGTGTGTGGCCGAAGCGTTCAGGCGGCTGTTGTTTTCGGGTGCGGCACGATCTGTTTGCCGATCATGCCTGCAGTGTTAGCGACTGCGGCGGATTATGCCTGATGTCACGCGGTTGTTGAGATACACTCGCGCCACCCAGATCCCGGCACAACAACTATAAGAACGATCGAGAGACCGCAGGCATGACAGTGTTCGACGAATACCAGCAACGCCAGGTCGCCGAGGCGATCGCCCGGGCCGAGCGGCGCACCGATGCCGAGCTGGTCACGGTACTGGCGCGGCGCGCGGGCGACTTCGCCTACCTGCCGCTGTTCTGGGCAGCGTTGCTGGCGCTGGTCATCCCCGGTGTGCTGCACCTGGTGCTGGGCTGGCCGAGCCTGCGCGGGCTGCTGGTGGCCCAGGTGATGATCTTCATCGGCCTGTGCCTGGTGCTGCGCCACCCGCGCCTGGCCGCCCTGGTAGTCCCGCGGCGGCTGCGCCAGCGCAGTGCCGCGCGCCTGGCGCAGCAGCAGTTTCGCGAGCTCAACCTGCAAGGCACGGCGGCGGGAACCGGGGTGTTGATCTTTGCCAGCGAGGCCGAGCGCTACGTGGTGATCCTCGCCGATGCCGGCATCGAACCGCACCTCGACGCCCGGGCGCGGGCGGTGCTGGTGGCGCGGTTCAGCGAGCAGTTGCGCCAAGGGCGCACCTTGCAGGGCTTCGTCGAATGCATCGATGCCTGTGGCGAGTTGCTCAGCCGGCCATTGCCCGCGACCTGCACACGCAACCAATTGCCCAACCGCCTGGTGATCCTCGACTGAGCCACGCCCATCGAGAAAACCTTCGCGCCGGCCGGCCAGCGACGTAGAATGCCGGCCATTGCGCGCTGCGCTCCCGGCAATTCGAGGCACCCACCGTTCATGTCCGCCACTCCTTCCGCTACTTCCGCGCCGGATGCGCGTGCCCAGTTCCTGCGTCTGCTGGCCGATGCCCTGCAGGACGGCAGCCTGGCCAAGCTGGTGCTCGCGCGCCACGTCGGCACCGACCAGAGCCTGCAGCGGATCATCGCCAAGCCGCTGCTGGTCAAGGGCGAGCCCAGCCTGTCGCTGGTGTACCGCCACCAGACCCGCGACATCACCCGCAACCTGCCGAACGCGCAGGCGCTGGCGCTGGTCGCCGAGCTGCTGCCGGAGAGCTTTCGCAACGCGCACCTGTTCAGCGCTGAGGGTGAAGTGCAGCTGGGCTTCAGCAAGAAGGGCAAGCCGATGCTCCAGCGCCACGTCGCCCAGGCCCCACGTGAAGTGGCTGCGGCCGCCGGCCATGACCGCGAGAAGAAGCGCTACCTGGAGCTGTCACGGCCGTTCTTGCGCGACCTGGGGGTAACCGACGCCCAAGGTGCGTTGATCCCGTCGATGTCGCGCAAGTGGAAGCAGATCAACAAGTTCATCGAAGTCTTCGACCATGCCCTGGCCAGTGCGCCGGTGGCGGCGCAGCAGCTGTTGCGGGTGGCCGACTTCGGCTCGGGCAAGGGCTACCTGACCTTTGCCATGCACGACTACCTGCGCAACAGCCTGGCGCGTGAAGCGCAGGTCACCGGCGTCGAATTGCGCCAGGACATGGTCGACCTGTGCAACACCGCCGCTGCGCGCCTGGAGCATCCTGGCCTGGTGTTCGAGTGCGGCGACGTGCGCAGCGTGGTGCCCGAGGCGATCGAAGTGATGATCGCCCTGCATGCCTGTGACATCGCCACCGACTATGCCATCCACACCGGCATCCGCTGCAATGCGGCGATCATCATGTGCTCGCCGTGCTGCCACAAACAGGTTCGCCCACAGCTGCAGAGCCCGGGGCTGCTGCAGCCGATGCTGCAATACGGCCTGCACCTTGGCCAGCAGGCCGAGATGCTCACCGACAGCCTGCGCGCGCTGTACCTGGAAGCGTGTGGGTATGAGACCAAGGTGTTCGAGTTCATCTCGCTGGAGCACACCAACAAGAACAAGATGATTCTGGCGGTGAAGCGCAAGCAGCCGGTGGATGCGAGCGCATTGCTGGAGAAGATTGCCCAGCTGAAGGCGTTCTATGGGGTGCAGGAGCATTGCCTGGAGACGCTGTTGCGGGCGGATGGGTTGCTTGACTGACCGCTGGCTGTACAACGCCCCATCCACTGGATACGCCAGCAGCCTCGGTCAGGTACACCGAGGCTGCGGCCGTTTCAGCGTCGCCTGGCGAAGTCTGCCGGCACTTCGACGGCCAGTTCGGCAGCGCCGAGCGGGTGCGTGCTGGAATCGAAGAAGTGCAGCGAAACACCGCTGATGTCGGCAAAGCGTTCGCTGAAGTGCTGCTTCTGGTTGATGATCGACGCCTCGCTCAACGGCCGGATGGCGATCGCCAGGTGCGTGGGCCTGGCTTGGCGAATGGCCTCGAGCAGGTGCTCGTCGCTGGCATCCAGGTGCTGGCCTAACAGGCACAGGCCCTGCCGTTCAGCGGCCAGTTGGCCAAGGCACCAGCCGAGGTAATCCGAGCTGCGGATGGCGCGCAGCTTGTGCTCGCTGCGGTCCTCGTTGATGAACAACGGCACCTCGCCGGGAATGTTCACCGCAAAGCCATCGAGCAATTCAGCGTTTTCCGCACTGCGCTGACGGGTGCTGCCGTCGGGCAACTTCAGCAAATGCAGCCCGCCATGCAGGTGCATGACGCGGGTGCCCTCGGCGTGGGTACGGCGCACGTCGAAAAAGCCTTCCTCGTCGAACAGCTCGGCGAAGCCCTGCGGCGCTTGGCGTACCGCCCAGGGCAGGAGCAGGTCGTAGTTGCTGGTGTAGACACTGCGGTAGCTGCGCAAGGCCTGGTTGATCGCCGTCAGGTGCCGGCTGGGCAGCACCGACCACGGCACGTGCACGGCGCGCACGGCATGGATCAGCGCTTCCTTGATCGAGTAATAGCGGTTGAGCGGCGCGGTGGAGTTGATCGCCAGCGCGGCGTTGGCGCGCACGGTGGTGTTCAGGGTGCTCAGCAGGGGCTCGAACAGCTCGCTGCCGAGTGCCTTGAACAGCGCCTGGTCGCTGACCCCCAAGCCTTTGCTGCGGACCTTCTGGGCGTGCTCGAACAGCGAGAAGTAGCCAAACGGCTTCCACAGCGCGCGGCTGGCACCGTTGCCCAGCAGCAGGGCGTCGCAGGGGTGGCGCTGGTTGAGCTCGGGCCAGGCGGTCAGGTGCGAGTCGAGAGGGGGCATGCGGTGTCCGTGGGTTGGCGGCAAACGCCGCGACTTTAGCATGCCGCGGGCAATCCGCCGCATCGCGAGGTGCTAGCCACAGGCTTCTCGGGCGCTCTTCAGATCGAGCGCCGCGCGGGCTGCACTGAATCTCGAAGGCGCTAAAAGAACCATGGCAAGGCACCAATCACCCCCCCGCCGATTCCTGCCGCGCCCTATTCCGCCAAACCCGATAAGCCCGTATCCCCGCCCGAACCGAGCCGAACAGCAGCTTCTCTTCCATCTCCCGCGCCATCCCCGAACGCACCAGCATGCGCAGGAACGTCCCCCGCGCCCGGGCAATCGCAAAGTGCACCCCCTGCGCCGCCAAGGTATCGCGCACCTCGCGCAACGCCGCAATGCCACTGACGTCGATGCTGGTCACCGCCTCGGCATCGAACAGCACCGCCTGTGGTTTCTCTTCACCCTGCACCGCCTCGAGCAGGCGCATCTTGAAGTAGTCGGCATTGAAGAACAGGATCGCATCGTCAAACCGATACACCACCAACCCTGGCACTGTGCGGGCATCGGGATGATGGCGGATGTCGACCTGGCCTTCGACCCCCGGCGCCCAGCCGAGCACCGCGTCGGTCGGCTGATAGATGCTGTACAGCAGGCGCAGGATGGCCAGGGTCACGGCAAAGATGATCCCTGGCAGCACGCCCAGCCCCAGCACGCCGACCGTGGTCAGCAGGCACAGCCAGAACTCGAAGCGGCTGAGCCGGTAGATCTTGCCCAGCGACTTGACGTCGATCAGCCCCCAACCGGCCATCAGCAACACTGCCCCCAGCGCTGCTTGTGGGATCCACGCCATCGGCGCGGTGAGGAACAACAGGATCAGCGCAATCACCAGCGCGGCGATGATGCCCACGAGCTGGCTCTTGCCACCGACCATGTCGTTGACCGCCGTGCGCGAGTCGGCGCCACTGATGGCAAAGCCCTGGGAAAAACCGGCGGCGAGGTTGCTGACGCCAAGGGCGACGAACTCGTGGTTGGCATTGATCGCGTAGCCATGCCGGGCGGCAAAGCTGCGCGCCGTGAGCATGGCGCTGCAGAAGCTCACCGTGGCGATACCCAGCGCATCGCGCAGCAGGCTCTTGGTCTCGGCCAGGCTGCTCTGCGGCCAGGCCAGCTCGGGCATGCCGCCCGGCACCGGGCCGAGGATCGCCACGCCAAACCGGTCGAGGCCGAACACCCCGGCCAGCACGGTGAACAGCGCCACGGTCACCAGCGCCGCCGGTAGCCTGGGGTAGCGGCGCGGCAGCACGATCAGCAGGGCCAGGCCGCTGAGGCCGATGAGCAAGGTCAGCCAGTGGATCTCGCCCAGGCGCTGGAGCACATTGATCAGGCTGAGGATGAAACCATCGCCCTCGATCTTGAACCCGACCACCTTGCCCAACTGCCCGGCGATCAGGCTCAGGCCGATACCGTTGAGGTAGCCGATCAGGATCGGCCGGGAAAAGAAGCTGGCAATGAAGCCGGCACGGGCCAGCCCGGCGGCGATCAGCATCACCCCGACCAGCACCGTGACGATCACCGACAGTTCGGCGATGCGCTGCGGATCGCCCAGCGCCAGCGGTGCCACGGCACCGGCGATCATCGCGCAAGTGGCCGCATCCGGGCCGACCATCAACTGCCGCGAACTGCCGATCAGGGCGTAGACGATCATCGGCAGCACGCAGGCATACAGCCCGTACTGCGGCGGCAGGCCGACGATCTGCGCGTAGGCGATGGCGATCGGGATCTGGATGGCGGCCACCGACAGGCCCGCCTGCAGGTCGGCGTGCAGCCACTCGCGGCGGTACTGCAACAGGTTGGCCAGGCCCGGGAGCCAGCGGGAGAGAAACATGCGCAATCCTTTGAAAATGCTTCACGAATCTGATGAGCTTATGCGCAGAAGGCACCTGGCGTGCAAGTGAATTGCGCGGCCGGCATTACAGCCGATCGGGGCGGGGAGGGCCGTGGGCCAGGTCAAGGAAGGGGCCAGAAACGAAAAAAGGAGCCTAGGCTCCTTTTGACTGGCGATGACGTTATGGCACGTCATGCGGTGTAGCGGGGTACTGCAGAATTTGGAGCGGGTAGAGGGAATCGAACCCTCAACTAAAGCTTGGGAAGCTTTCGTTTTGCCACTAAACTATACCCGCATGATGCGTAAGGCCTTGTTCTCCCAAGCGGTTTGCGCTTCGGAGCTCGACTTTGTACCAGAACCCTCCCGCGATGAGAAGCCCAGGCATGAAAAATACCTGTCGGCGGCCCGTAGCCTGCGGGTAGACAAATGGCTACAGGACGCCGATGCGCTCAGATGGCCAGTGCATGGTGCCCCTGCGTGTAGTGGCTGCGTTGACGAGACTCGTGGCTGGTCGGCTTGAGGAAGCCACACATGACGTCGCGTAAGGCTTCACTGGCAGACTTGTGCTCCATGTCGAGGAAATGCCCGGCACCGTTGATCACGCTGAAGTGGCTGCGGCGCACGTGGTGGCCGAATTGGCGGGCATCGTCGGCGGTGGTGTACTCGTCGCGGTCGCCATTGATGAACAGCACCGGGATGTCGATGTTCGCCGCGCCCTTCAGCGCCCGCGCCAGGTCATGCTGCAGCACCTGGTTGATGTGGAACAGCATCTGCGCGTATTCGTGGCTGTCGAGGCTGCTGACATGCCGGTAGTTGAAGCGCTTGAACAGCGACGGCAGGTGCTTGCCGATGGTGTCGTTGACCAGGTTGCCGACCTGGTAGCGATCGCACGCGGCCAGGTACTCGCAACCGCGCTCGAGGTAGTCGCGCATCGGTTCGTTGATCACCGGCGAGAACGAGCTGACGATGGCCTTCTTCACCAGGCGCGGCTGGTGCGCCAGCGCCAGCAGGGTGCAGGCACCGCCCCAGGAGAACGACAGCACATGGTCGGCCTGGAAGTGCTCGATCAGCTCGAGGAGGATATGCGCCTCGGTCTCCTTGGTGAGCAGGCGTTCCTGGCGGTTGTGCGGCTTGGACTTGCCGGCATACGGCTGGTCGTACAGGACGACGTTGAACTGCGGGTGCAGGCTGCGCACCGTCTGGGCAAACGAGGCTGTGGTCGCCAGCGATCCGTTGATCAGGATGATCGTCTTCTCGGCGCCGTGCGCGCGATGCAACTCCGTGTAAACCCGATACTGACCTTGGATATCAAGTACAGCGATTTCTGGCCTCATGTCATCGACTCCTGGCGCAAAAAGGGTATTCGCGTCACCTAGGGTGCACGTTCTTTATGACAGGTAGGCATACGCCTGAGAGTATCTGGGGGGCCCTTGTGTCGATCCTTAACACGCGTGTCGACGGTATTGTTGTGGCGGGCAATCTGCCGTGCCCCGGGGCATCGAGACCCTGGGTGGCCGGCAAAAAGGTGTCTTGGACTGCAAGCGTGACTGTGGAGTCACATGCGGACTGACGATTTCGAGTCAAGCAGCAGGTTGGCGATCCCGCAAGTGCCGTTCGGGCAATCTTGCAAGAAAAACTGCTGGGCGGTCGGTTGGCGTCGGCAGGCGGCTATGTACAGCCAGTGCCGGCCTCTTCGCGGGGAGCTTGGCCGAATGCCAGTCATCCAAGGAGTCTGTCGCCTGACCCACCGCTTTCGCGGGTAAACCCGCTCCCACAGGGCTCTTTGTAAGGTCCAGAATCCCGGGGGCTCCACAGAACCCTGTGGGAGCGGGTTTACCCGCGAAGAAGGCGACGCGGTGCGTCAGATGCTCGCGATTTCTGCAGGCGTGAGCGGGCGATACTCCCCCGGCGCCAACGCCGGATCGAGCACGATGCTGCCCATGCGCTCGCGGTGCAGGCCGGTCACCTTGTTCTGAAAGTGCCCGAACATGCGCTTCACCTGGTGATAGCGCCCTTCGACGATTTCCAGCCGTGCCTCGCGCGGCCCGAGGATCTCCAGCCGGGCAGGCTGGGTGGTGAGGTCCTCGAAGGCAAAGTAGAACCCCTCAGCAAACTTGCCCAGGTAGTGCTCGCCGATCTCGTCCTCGGTCTCGACCCGATAGACCTTGGGCAGCTTGGTGGCTGGCTGGGTCAGCCGTCGTGACCACTGCCCGTCGTTGGTCAGGATCATCAGGCCGGTGGTGTTGAAGTCCAGTCGCCCGGCAATGTGCAGGTCCTCGCGCAATGCCTCGGGCAGCAGGTCGAGCACGGTGCGGTGCTGCGGGTCATGGGTGGCGCTGACGCAACCGGCCGGCTTGTGCAGCATCAGGTAGCGCAGTGGGCGCCCGGCCTGGTGCAGTTGCTCGTCGACTTCGACCCGGCTGAACTCACGCACGTCATGCAGCGGGTCGGCGACCACCTGGCCGTCCACGCGCACGCGCCGCTGAACCAGCAACAGGCGCACCTGCTGGCGGTTGTAGCAAGGCAGATTGGCGAGGAAACGGTCGAGGCGCATGGCGGTGCAGGGAGGTCCGGGGCAGGGCCGCGCAGTTTACCCAATCGGCGCCTGGCGCGCTGCCTGCAACTGCTCGTCGACCGCCGCACAGCGCGGGCACAGGCAGGCCTTGTTGCGCAGCTCGGCCGGCAAGGCCTGGAGCACGGCGGGGTCGATGCTCACCGCGAAGCACCAGCAAGGTTGCGTGGCGCTGCGCGGGTCGGCCAGGCCGCATTGGTTGAGGGCGCCGCAGGCGGGGCAGCGCTGGCTGTCAGGCATGTTCGGATCCGTGCATCTCGCTGCAGACGCGGTTGCGTCCGCCCTGTTTGGCGCGATAAAGCGCATGGTCGGCACGGGTCAGCAGGGTGTGCAGCGTATCGTCGCGCTGCAGGTTGCTCAGGCCGATGCTGGTGGTCAGGCGCAGGGGCTGGTCGTTGTAGCTGAAGGTCAGCTGCTCGGTACGCCGGCGGATCTTCTCGGCCACGTCGAACGCGCCACGGTCATCGGCTTCGCGCAACAGCACGATGAATTCCTCGCCACCCCAGCGGCAGAGTATATCCGACTGGCGCAGGCTGCCCTGCAGGACCGTGGCGAACTGGCGCAGCACTTCGTCGCCGGCCAGGTGGCCGTGGGTGTCGTTGAGGACCTTGAAGTGGTCGAGGTCGATCAGCAACGCGACCAGCGGTGCGCGGTCACGCTGGGCCGCCTGCAGTGCCTGGCCGGCCAGCAGGTCGAAGCTGCGCCGGTTGGGCAGGCCGGTGAGGCTGTCGAGGGTGGCCAGCGACTCGATGCTCTCCTGGTGGCGCTTGACCATCGCGTGCAGCAGCGACAGCACCACCAGGGTGATCATGGCGCAGATCGCCAGGTTCAGGTACAGCGACTGGCGCACCCGGTCGAGGGCGCCGGTCTCGCGCTTGTCGACCAGCAGGTACCAGTCCAGCTCGGGGATCTGCCGCACGTTGAGAAAGTGGCTGTGGCCCTCGCTGTCCTGGTACTCGTGGCTGCCGGCCCCGGGCGTCGGCATGCGTGCCAGCAGTTCCTCGAGCTCGCGGCTCTCGGCCAGTTGCTGGCCGGCGCGAAGACCGTGCGGGCCACCCTCGGCGCCGGTCAGCAGGACCTTGCCATTGGCGTCGGTGAAAAACACCGAGCGCTGGTAGCGCCGCTGGTAGTCGTCGATCAGCTTGACCACCGACTCCACGCTCAGGCCAACCCCGGTGGCGCCGATGAAGCGCTGTTGATAGTCGAGTACCCGGTAGTTGATGAACACGGTGAGCTTGTCCTGGTTGGCCATGTCCAGGTCGACGTTGATCTCGTAGGGGGCTTGCATGTCACGCACGCGGTAGTACCAGGCGTCGCGCCAGGTGCCCGGCTTGACCTGCTTGAGCACGCCCTTGGCCTGGTAGTAGGTGTGGCTGTGTTCGGAGACGAAAAAGGCGGTGTAGGTGCCTTGCTGGTCCATCACCTCGTTCAGGTAACGGGTGACCCTTTGCGTGTCCTGTTCTCCAGCCAGCATCCAGTCACGCAGAAAGGTGTCCTGGGCCATCATCGAGGAGATCAGCACCGGGCGGATGAGGTCTTTCTGGATCTCCGAATAGACGGTGTCGGAGGTCAGCGGCAGCTCGGTATTGATGATGCCGTCACGGATCGCGCTGCGCGAGGCGAAGTAACCGAGCAGGGAGGTGGCGAGAAAGCCGCAGGCCAGCAGGATCAACAGGGCAAGGATCAGCGAACGCTGCGAGAACAGGGCGGAACGTGACGGCATGATCTTCCCGTGATGTGTGCCAGTGCCGCCATTCTAGAGAGGTGGCCGGTAAATGACCGCATGTTTTTCGGGGTTGCCAGACTTGTTTCTATTTATTGCTGAAATGGCACTGAGCGGTGGCGTAACTGTCTTAATCAGTGTCGATCAACGCTTGCCGATCGACGCTCGCCAGCGCCGCTGTGTCGGGCACTCCAGCGGTCCAGGAGGCCGCCATGTCCCTTCGAATCCTGTTGATTGCATTGCTGGCAGGGATGACCACCGCCTGTGCGCCCTACTATGGCAGCGCAGGCGTCTACAGCACGGAGTATTACAGCGCCGACCGTTATGCCTATCCGGGCTACCAGCGTTACGACCGGGGCTATTACGTGGCCCCGCAGCCGCGTTACTACTACCAGGCCGCACCGCGCTACTACCAGCCGGCGCCACGCTATTACCGACCGGCACCGGCGCCGCATTACCGGCCCTATCCTCAGCCGCGTGTGAACCAGTGGCACGGCAACCCGCGCAATGACTATGGCAATCGCCAGCGGCATGACTATGGCCGCGATCGTGACCGGCATGACTACCGCAACGACAACCGCGGCGGTGGCGATGGCCGCTGGCACTCCAACCGTCGCGGCGACGGTGAGCGTCGCCAGGAAGGCGGGCGCGGGGAGCGCAACTGGCACCGTTGAGTCAGCGCCTGCCGGGCTACTGCTGCATGTCCGCCAATGGGTGCCGGCCTTCCCAAACCTTGACGAAGTGCGCGTCGACCACCGCGGTCGGCACTTGATCGACATCCGGCCAGTGCCAGCGCGGTTGGTTGTCCTTGTCCAGCAGCCGCGCCCGCACACCCTCGCTGAACTCCGGATGGCGGCAGCAGTTCAGGCTCATCGCATACTCCATCTGGAACACCTGCACCAGCGACAGGTGGCGGGCGCGCCGCAGTTGCTCCCAGACCAGGTGCGCGGTCAGCGGGCAGCCTTCGTGGAGGCGCTGCCCGGCGGCCGCCAACAAGGGATCGGCGTGCCGTTGCAGCCCGGCAATCGCTCGCCAAGCCGCCACCGGATCGGCCACATCGAGCGCCTCGTCGATCAGCGCCCGACGCGGCAGCCATTGCGCCTCGGGCAGCTCGGCGCAGGCCCGGTGCTGCTCGCACTTGAGCAGGCTGTTGAGTTGCAGGGTGGTCTGTTCCTGCCAGTTCAGTTGCAGTAGCTCGTCGATCAACGCTTGTTGCTGGCGCTCGCCAAAGAAGCGGTCGGCCAGGCCCAGGTCGAGCGCGTCGCGGGCGTTGATCGGCGCGCCGGTGAGGGCGAGAAACAAGCCCAACTTGCCCGGCAGGCGGCTGAGAAACCAGCTGGCGCCGACATCCGGGTACAGGCCGATGCTGATTTCCGGCATGGCCAGCCGGCTGCTGGGCGTGACGATGCGGATCCCGGCGCCCTGCAACAGGCCCAGGCCGCCGCCCAGCACATGGCCATGGCCCCAGCACAGCAGCGGCTTGGGGTAGGTATGCAGGCGGTAATCGAGCCGGTATTCGGCGGCGAAGAAGCTGGCGGCCAGCGGCGGCACGCTGCCGGGGTGTTCGCGGCAGGCATTGACCAGCGCGCGCACGTCGCCACCGGCACAGAAGGCCTTGCTGCCCTTGCCGCGCAACAGCACGCAGACGATGCCGGGGTCGCTGGCCCAGCCGCGCAACTGCTCGTCGAGCGCCTCGATCATGTTCAGGCTCAGCGCGTTCAGCGCCTCGGGTGCATCCAGGCTGGCGATGCCGATGCGGGCGCCGTCGACGCCGGTGAGTACCTCGCAATCAATGGACATGGACTACCTCGCACAAGTCATCGAATCAGTATGGCTTGCTCTGGCCAGGCTGCCGGTCGTCGGTCGGAACGATTGACAAGGCCGGGCAGCTTTCCTAGTGTCGCGCCCCTTGGCTACAGGAACGCCCCATGACCGACGACGACCGCATCAAGCTCGAACCCAGCTGGAAGGACGCGCTGCGCGCCGAATTCGAGCAGCCCTACATGCACCAGCTGCGCGAATTCCTGCGTCAGGAGCACGCCGCCGGCAAAGAGATCTACCCGCCGGGGCCGCTGATCTTCAACGCGCTCAATTCGACCCCGCTGGGCCAGGTCAAGGTGGTCATCCTCGGCCAGGACCCGTACCACGGCCCGGGCCAGGCCCATGGCCTGTGTTTTTCGGTGCAGCCGGGCACGCCGACGCCGCCGTCGCTGGTGAACATCTACAAGGAGCTGCAGCGCGATCTGAACCTGCCGATCCCCAGCCATGGCTACCTGCAGAGTTGGGCCGAACAGGGCGTCCTGCTGCTCAACACGACCATGACCGTAGAGCGCGCCAATGCCGCGTCGCATGCCAAGAAGGGCTGGGAGTTCTTTACCGACCGGGTGATCCAGCTGGTCAGCGAGCAGTGCCCGAACGTGGTGTTCCTGCTGTGGGGCGCGCATGCCCAGGGCAAGCAGAAGCTGATCGACGGCACCAAGCACCTGGTGCTCAAGTCGGTGCACCCGTCGCCGTTGTCGGCGTACCGCGGGTTCCTCGGCTGTGGGCACTTCAGCCAGGCCAACCGCTTTCTCGAGCAGCGTGGGCTGAAGCCGATCGACTGGGCACTGCCGCCGCTCTGACGGTCAGATCAGCATCGCTCTTTTCGCGGGTAAACCCGCTCCCACAAGGTCGCCGCGGCCCCTGTGGGAGCGGGTTTACCCGCGAAAAGGCCGACGCTGTTGTCCGCCCCTAGCCCGCGCGCGCATTCCAGCGGCGGAACAACGGCTCGGCGAGAAACAGCACCAACAGCAAGCGCATGACCTGCATCGCCGTCACCAGTGGCACCGACAGCTGCAAGGTTTCGGCGGTCAGGCTCATCTCGGCGATGCCGCCAGGCATCATGCCCAGGGTCAGCGAGCGCAGGTCGAGCTGGCTCAGGCTGCTCAGCGCCCACGCCGCACTGGCGGCGATCAGCATGCCCAGTGCGGTGGCCACCAGGCTGCGGCCGAGAAACGACGGCGCGCGGCGGAAGAACGCCCGGTTGAAGTGACAGGCCAGGCCACTGCCGATCAGCCACTGGCCGATCTGGCTGGCGCCATCGGGCAGAGCGATCTGCAGGTTCGCGCCAAGGCTCACGCAGGCGGTGACCAGCAATGGCCCGAACAGCCAAGGGTTGGGCTGGCGCAGACGCTGCCAGCCCAGTGCCACCAGCACCGCCAGTGGTGCGATCAGTGCCAGCCAGCCCCAGCTGACCGTATGGGTGTGGCTGACCGGCACGCCATCGCCGACCAGCAGCTTGAACAGTGCCGGCACGCACAGCACCACCGCCAGCACGCGCAGGCTCTGCGCCGCCGCCACCTGGCTAAGCACCGCGCCATTGCGCGCGCCGAGGTTGACCATCTCGCCCGAGCCGCCCGGCATGCTGGCGAAGAACGCCGTGGCGCGGTCCTCGCCGGTGCGCCGCAGCAGCCACACGCCGATCACGCTGGACACCGTGGTAAACACCGCGCCGAACAGGATCAGGCTGAAATGCCCGGCCACCTGCTCGATGATCGCCGGGGTGAAGTGCAGGCCGATGCCGACGCCGATGATCCATTGGCCGCATTTGCGGCCGTTGGGGATTTCCGTCAATTGCCAGGGTGTCAGGCAACGCACCAGGATGATCGCCAGCAACGCGCCGACCATCCACGGCAAGGGCCAGCCGACCTGGCTGGCGAGGTAACCGCCCGCCAGCCCGACCAGCCCGGTGGCCCAGAACAGCGGCAACGACCGATCAGGCATCGGCCATGGCCCGGCGTTGCAGGCTACGGCGGCGCCAGATGCGCAGCAGCGGCAGGCTCATCATGCACAGGGTCAGGACCCACACGCCGAGGCTGATCGGGCTCGACCAGAGGATGCCCAGCTCACCGTTGGAGATCGACAGCGCGCGGCGCAGGTTCTGCTCCATCAGGCCGCCAAGGATGAACCCGAGCAGGATCGGCGACAGCGGGAAGTCCAGCTTGCGCAGGATGTAGCCCATGATGCCGATGCCGACCATCAGGAACAGGTCGAAGGTGGTGGCATGCACGGCGTACACGCCGATCGCGGTGATGATCGCGATCACCGGCACCAGCGCCCAGTTCGGCACGGCGAGGATGCGGGTGAAGATGCGGATCATCGGGATGTTGAGGATCACCAGCATGATGTTGGCGATGAACAACGAGGCGATCAGGCCCCAGACGATGTCCGGTTGCTGCTCGAACAGCATCGGCCCTGGGGTGATGTTGTACAGCGTCAGGGCGCCGATCATCACCGCGGTGGTGCCCGAGCCGGGTACGCCGAGGGTCAGCATCGGCACCAGGGCGCCGCAGCATGAAGCGCCGATGGCGGTTTCCGGCGCGGCCAGGCCACGTGCGTCACCTTTGCCGAAGTTGCCCTTGGCACCGGCGATGCGCTTCTCGGTCATGTACGCCACGGCACTGGCCAGGGTCGCACCGGCGCCGGGCAGTACGCCCATGATGAAGCCGAGCAGGCCGCAGCGAATGTTCACCGCGAACACCGAGGCCGCTTCCTTGAAGTTGAACAGCATGCGCCCGGTGGCCTTGACCGCCTGGTGACCGTGGTGGGTCTTCTCCAGCAGCAGGAGGATCTCGCTGATCGAGAACAGGCCCAGCACCAGCACCACGAACTGGATGCCGTCGGCCAGGTGCACGCTGTCACCGGTGAAGCGGTACACGCCGCTGTTGGCGTCGATGCCGACCGCCGACAGGAACAGGCCGATCAGCGCGGCAATAAAGGTCTTCAGGGGCTTGTCGCCGGCCATGCCGCCAAGGCAGACGATGGCGAACACCATCAGCACGAAATACTCCGCCGGGCCGAAGGCGATCGCCCATTTCGCCAGCAGCGGGGCAAACAGCACCATGCCGCAGGTGGCGATGAAGGCGCCGATGAACGAACTCCAGGCCGACAGCGACAACGCCACCCCAGCCAGGCCCTGGCGGGCCATCGGGTAACCGTCGAGGGTGGTCATCACGGTCGAGGCTTCGCCGGGGATGTTGAGCAGGATCGAGCTGATGCGCCCGCCGTACTCGCAGCCCAGGTACACCGCCGCCAGCAGGATCAGCGCCGACTCCGGTGGCAGGCCGAGGGCAAAGGCGATCGGGATCAGCAGCGCCACGCCGTTGATCGGGCCCAGGCCTGGCAACAGGCCGACCACGGTGCCGATCAGCGTGCCGCACAGGGCGGTCACCAGGTTGTAGGGGCTCAGGGCGACGCCGAAGCCCTGGCCGAGATAGCTCAAGGTATCCATGTGTCAGTTCTCCAGAACGTCAAGCAGGCCAAGGGGCAGGGGCACGTCCATGACGCGGTCGAACAGCCAGTAGAGGAACAGGCTCATCGCCACCACGACGATCGCGCTGTGCAGCCAGCGGCCGCCGTACAGGCGCGCCATCGGCACGCCGACGAGGATCGCGCTGAGCACGAAGCCCAGGCTTTCGAAGGTGGCCGCGAAGACGATCAGCAGGCCGACGCAGACGGCGATCTTGATCAGGGTGGCGCGGTCCAGCTCGGGCTCGTCGTCCTTGCGCACGATCGGCGTCGGGCGAATCGCCAGGTACAGCAGGCCCAGGCCCATCAGGCCGAGCATCAGCAGGGGATAGGCGCGCGGGCCTACCGGTTCATAGGAGAACGCGGCCTGGTAGGGCCAGGCCATCACGGCCAGGGCGGCGCAGACCGCCAACAGGACGAGGGCGAACAGGCGTTGCAGGATCATCAGCAAATCCTCAAGGGAGCAGCGCGGCAGGTCGGGGACGCGTGGGTGGGGCGGCGTAGCGCCGCGCCCACGGGAGGTCCCCACTCAGGCTTACTGGATCAGGCCGAATTCCCGGGCCAGTGCCTTGTAGTCGGCGACCTGCTTCTTCACGTAGACGTCCAGCTCTTCACCGGTCATGGCGAACGGGAACAGCTCGCGCTGGTCACGCAAGGTGGCGAACTCTTCGGACTTCAGCAGCTTGTCGAAGGCGTCTTTCCACCAGGCGTAATCCTCGTCGCTGACCTTTGGCCCCAGGTAGAAACCGCGCACCACTGGCCAGACGATGTCGTAGCCCTGCTCCTTGGCGGTGGGGATGTCCTTCATTTCCGGCTCGTCCAGGCGGTTTTCGGAGAACACCGCGAGGATGCGCATGTTGCCGCTCTGGATATGCGGCATGGAGTCGGAGATATCGGTCGAGCCGACCTGGATATGCCCGCCGAGCAGCGCGGTGGCGATCTCGCCGCCGCCTTCCAGGGCCACGTAGCGCAGGTCACGCGGGTTGATCCCGGCGGCCTTGGCGATCAGTGCGGTCTGCATCCAGTCCTGGCTACCGACGGTGCCGCCAGAGCCGATCACCACTTTGCTCGGGTCTTTCTTCAAGGCCGCGACCAGGTCATCGAGGTTCTGGTAGGGCGAGTCGTTTTTCACCGCGATCGCGCCGTAGCTGGTACCCACTGCGGCCAGCCACTTCACGGCGTTCTCGTCGAAGCGGCCGAACTTGCCTTGGGCCAGGTTCAGCAGCGAGCCGCTGGACCACGCCACCAGCGTGCCGGCGTCGCCCGGACGCTGGGCGACCACGGCGTTGTAGGCGACCGCGCCGACGCCACCGGGCATGTAGGTCACGCGCATGGGCTTGCTGAGGATCTTCTCGTTGACCAGGGCGCTTTGCACCAGCTTGCAGGTCAGGTCGAAGCCACCGCCGGGCGAGGCCGGGGCGATGCATTCGGGGCGTTTCGGTTCAGCGGCCAGGGCATTGCCGGCCAACAGCAGGCAACCGGTAGCGAGGACGAGGCGGCGCAGTGAAAATTTCATCGTCTATCTCCGTGAGCATTATTGTTATGGGTTACCACAGCGCCACGCTGTAGCTCACCAGCAGCCGCACTTCGTCGGCGTCGCGGGCAAAATTCGAGCGGAAGGTGGCGTTACGCAGCCGCACGGCGACGTTTTTCAACGGGCCGCTTTGTACCACGTACTTGAACTCGGTATTGCGTTCCCACTCCTTGCCTTCGCTGCCGTCGGCACGGCTGACGTTGTCACCACTGATGTAGCGGGTCATGAAGGTCAGGCCGGGGATCCCCAGCGAGGCGAAGTTGTAGTCGTAACGCAGTTGCCAGGAGTGCTCGTCGGCACCGGCGAAGTCGTTGATCTGGACGAAGTTGACCAGGTACGGGTCGGCGCCATCGACATACGGGAAGGCGCTGTCACCGGACAGGTGCTGGTAGGCGCCGCTGACCTTGTGGCCCCCCAGCGCATAGCTGAGCATGCCGTTGGCCGTGGTGTTGTCGATCTTGCCGGCGCGGGCCTGGCCCTGGTCGTCGCTGACCGCCAGGCGCAGGTCGGCGCCCAGGGTGCCCGGGCCCCACGGCTGGGTGGCGAGCATGCCGACGAAGTGCTGGCGGTAGATGTCGTCGAGCTGGGCGACGTGGTAGCTGCCGGTGATCCGGTCGGTGAACTTGTAGTCCAGGCCGGCCAGGTCGTAGTTGTCGGCGGCGAAGGTGCCACCGAAACGGCCGTTCTTGTTGTTGAGGGCGATGTCTTCCCAGTTGGTATCGTTGCGGTCCTTGGCTTTCTCCAGGCGCCCGCCGGTGATGGTCAGGTCGCTGATCTCGTTGGAGGTCAGCAGGCCGCCCTGGAAGGTCTGCGGCAGGATCCGCCCATCGTTGGGCTGCAGGGTGGGCAGTTCGGGGATCAGCGAGCCGACTTTGAGTTCGGTCTTGGAGATCTTCACCTTGCCGGTCAGGCCGAGCTTGGAGTACTCGTCGGCGGCCTTGCCGTCGTCATGTGTGGGCAGCAGGCCGGTGTCGGTGCGGTCGGCGCTGGAGTCGAGCTTGACCCCGAGCATGCCCAAGGCGTCCAGGCCAAAGCCGACGGTGCCTTCGGTGTAGCCGGATTCGAAATTGAGCATGAAGCCCTGAGCCCATTCGTCGCGCTTGGACTGCTGGCTGCTGGTGCCATCGCGAAAATCGCGATTGAAGTACATGTTGCGCGTTTCGAAGGTGGCCGTACTGTCATCGAAGAAGGCAGCCTGGCTGAGCGGGGCGACACCGGCGAGCGCAAGGGCGCAGGCGATGGCAGTGGGGCGAGGGCGAAGCGAACGGGTAGGCGCGAACGCCTGCGGCTGTGCTGACAGCATCGTCGAGTGACTCCGTTTATTGTTCTTATTGGTTTGCACCTTGCTGGTGCTTTTTTCGGCGCGTGGAGCGACCGTGGTGCGATGCTAGGCAACCAACCTTTCGCTAACCTTTCAGCTTGAAAGGATTGTCGCGGGGACTTCACAGGCCCTCCCACGGCGGTACACTTCGCGCCAATATCCGCGCCCCTCACCGTACACAAGGGAGAAACCGATGCGCGTGCTGCTGGTCGAAGACCACCTGCAACTGGCCGAAAGCGTCGCCCAGGCCCTCAAGAGCCATGGCCTGACCGTGGACGTGCTGCATGACGGCATCGCCGCCGACCTGGCCTTGACCAGCGAGGAATACGCCGTTGCCGTGCTCGACGTCGGCCTGCCGCGCATGGACGGTTTCGAGGTGCTGGCGCGCCTGCGCAGCCGTGGCAAGACCACGCCGGTGCTGATGCTGACCGCGCGCAGCGACGTCAAGGACCGGGTCCACGGCCTCAACCTGGGCGCCGACGACTACCTCGCCAAGCCGTTCGAGCTGACCGAGCTGGAGGCGCGGGTCAAGGCCCTGTTGCGCCGCAGCGTGCTCGGTGGCGAGCGCCAGCAGCGCTGCGGCCCGCTGGTCTACGACCTCGACACGCGGCGCTTTTCGCTCGGCGACGATCACCTGGCGCTGACCTCGCGCGAGCAGAGCGTGCTCGAGGCGTTGATCGCCCGCCCCGGCCGGGTAATGAGCAAGGAGCAACTGGCCGCCCAGGTATTCGGCCTCGACGAAGAAGCCAGCCCCGACGCCATCGAGATCTACGTGCACCGCCTGCGCAAGAAGCTCGACGGCCACCCGGTGGCGATCGTCACCTTCCGCGGCCTCGGCTACCTGCTTGAACACCGCGATGCGTGACAGCGCCAGCCTGCGCGGGCGCTTGCTGGGCAACCTGGCGCTGCTGCTGGTGGTGCTGATGCTGGCCAGCGGCCTGAGTGCCTACTGGAACGGCCGCGAGGCCGCCGACACCGCCTACGACCGGACCTTGCTGGCCTCGGCGCGGACCATTGCCGCGGGCCTGTCGCAGCGCGACGGCACGCTCAGTGCCGATGTGCCCTATGTGGCCCTGGACACCTTTGCCTACGACAGCGCCGGGCGCATCTACTACCAGGTGCTGGATATCCACCAGCGGCTGATTTCTGGCTACGAGAACCTGCCGCCACCGCCGGCGGGCACGCCGCGCACCGATGACTACCCGGCCCTGGCGCGGTTCTACAACGCCAGTTACCTCGGCCAGGACGTGCGCGTGGTGAGCCTGCTCAAGCCGGTCAGCGAGCCGAACATGAACGGCATGGCGGAGATTCGCGTGGCCGAGACCGAGGAGGCGCGGGTGAGCATGGCCCAGGGCCTGATGGCCGATACCTTGCTGCGCCTGGGCATGCTGGCGCTGGGCGCACTGGTGATGGTGTGGTTCGCCGTCAGCGCCGCGTTGCGTCCGCTGGAGCGCCTGCGCACGGCGGTGGAGGAGCGCCAGCCGGATGACCTGCGGGCCTTGCCGGTGGTCGAGGTGCAGCGCGAGCTGGGGCCGCTGGTGCGGGCGCTCAATCATTTTACCGAGCGGTTGCGCGGGCAGTTCGAGCGCCAGGCGCAGTTCATTGCCGATGCCGCCCATGAACTGCGCACGCCGCTGGCGGCGCTGAAGGCGCGGGTCGAGTTGGGGCTGCGCTCGCATGAGCCGCAGGAGTGGCGGCAGACCTTGGAGTCGGCTGCACAAGGGACCGACCGGCTGACCCACCTGGCCAACCAGTTGTTGTCGCTGGCGCGGGTGGAGAACGGTGCGCGGGCGATTGCCGAGGGTGGGGCGCAGCGCCTCGACCTGAGTCAGCTGGCGCGTGAGCTGGGGATGGCCATGGCGCCGTTGGCCCATGCGCGGGGGGTGTCGTTGGCGTTGGAGGCGCAGGCGCCGGTGTGGCTCAAGGGTGAGCCGACCTTGCTCAATGAACTGCTCAGCAACCTGGTCGACAATGCGTTGGCGCATACCCCGGCGGGGGGCAATGTGATCTTGCGGGTGCTGGCGCCGGCGGTGCTGGAAGTCGAAGACGATGGGCCTGGGATTCCTGCCGAAGAGCGTGAGCGGGTGTTTGAGCGTTTTTATCGGGGTGGGGTGCAGGGGAGTGGGTTGGGGTTGGCGATCGTTGGGGAGATCTGTCGGGCGCACCTGGCTCAGATCAGTTTGCATGATGGGGAGAATGGGGGGTTGAAGGTGCGGGTCAGCTTTATTGCTGACTAGGTGGGGGCGGATGGGGTGGTGGGCTTATCCGGTTGATGGGGTGCTGCTGCTGGCCCCTTCCGCCCTTACGGCGGGTCACTTTTTTTCTTGGAAAAAAGTAACCAAAAACCGCTTGCTCCTGCATCCGGCCCTTCGCTGCGCTGCG
>NZ_UNOZ01000018.1 GCF_900536025.1 Pseudomonas reidholzensis | reverse complement strand
GGCCAGCGAAGACATGATGCCCGGCGTGGTCAGCCTGCCGCATGGCTATGGGCATGGGCGCCAGGGCGCGCGCTTGCAGATCGCCGATGCCCAGCCTGGGGTGAGTGCCAATGACCTCACCGATGAGCACCTGCGCGATGCCGTGTCGGGCAATGCGGCGTTGAATGGGGTGCCGGTGCACGTAGAGGCGGCCTGAAGCGACGTGTTGCTCATGCCGCCCTCTCCGACCGGTCCGGCGCCCCGGCAAGGCCGCTTCCACGCCGACCGCGTGATGCCCATGTTTTTACGTGTGTTCGGTGTAGAGGCGTTGGGCTTTTTGGGGCTTATCCATTCGATGTGGTGGTGCTGATGGCCCCTTCCGCCCTTACGGCGGGTCACTTTTTTTCTTGGAAAAAAGTAACCAAAAACCGCCGGCTCCCACATCCGGCCCTCCGCTGCGCTGCGGGTTCCCTCACTCCGGCCTTGCTCCCGCGAGGACCGGGCTGGACGGGCCTTCCTGGCCCGCAGCCCTTGCCGGCCATCCATGGCCGTCACCTCGCTCCGCAAGACCTCCGTTCGGCCTCCTGAGGTCGCCAAGTTAGGGGCGGCGCCTGGGCTGGCGTTATCTTCGATAGTGACATTTGTGGTGGATATCTGATCATCGCGGGCAAGCCCGCTCCTACAAGGACCACGCCGACCTGTAGGAGCGGGCTTGCCCGCGATGGCCGGAAGGTCAATGCAAAATCTGGCACTGACGCGCTGTACCGCCCTTATAAACCCGCGAGAGCGCAGCGATTCGCCAGCCGTTGCCTTGGCCCTTGATCTTGATCTGGCCCTTGATCTGGCTCGTGATCTTGATCTACTGCGACTTCAGGAGGCCGAACGGAGGTCTTGCGGAGCGAGGTGACGGCCAGGAAGGCCGGCAAGGGCTGCGGGCCAGGAAGGCCCGTACAGCCCGGTCCTCGCGGGAGCAAGGCCGGAGTGAGGGAACCCGTAGCGCAGCGAAGGGCCGGATGTAGGAGCAAGCGGTTTTTGGTTACTTTTTTCCAAGAAAAAAAGTGACCCGCCGTAAGGGCGGAAGGGGCCAGTGGCCGCACCACAGCAAACGGATAAGCTCGCTACCAGAAACGCGCCCCCCACCAGCGACTGTCCCAATAATCCGTGAACAACCTAAATGTTCGCCGAGTTCCCTCGTCACCTGTTCAACCAAGCCAACAAGTGAGCACCCCGTGGACCTGCAGATCATTCTGGGCAAACTGTTCGCCAACGCCAGCAGCGTTGGCCTCAAAGGCGTGTTCCAGTTCGTCTTCGACGGCCAGACCGCGTTCTGGTACGAGGCGGCCGGCCAGGGTGGCAAAGGCACCGGCCGGCACCCGGCGCCAGACGTCAGCATCAGCGTCGCGGCCAAGGACTTCATGGGCATCATGGCCGGGCAGGCCAATGTCGAGGCGCTGTTCGCCAACGGCCGGCTGAAGATCGACGGCAATCTGGGCCTGGCGACCCTGCTGCCGCAAGCCATCAGCATGATGCTGCGGGGCGCCTCGGCGCCGGCGGTCAAGGCCAACCACCGCTACCCGCCGCGGCCCCGCCTCAGCGACGCACTGTCGGCGCGCCAGGCGCCGCTGCGCAACATCGAGCGGCGGCCGCGCAGCGGGCTGGGGCTGGATGAGTTTCGCCAGCGCTACATGCGCCATGGCACCCCCGTGGTGATCAGCGATGCGCTGCACGACTGGCCGCTGTTCTCGATCGGCCGCCAGGCGTCACTCGAGCTGTTCGCCGACCTGCAGGGTATTACTCGGCACGGCGACTACGTGAAGAAGACCTTCTCTACCGAGCGCGATTTTCGCTCCACCTCGATGGCCGAGTTCGTCGCCAGCCTGGACGCCCCCGCCACGCCGAGTGCCGACGGCAAGCCACCGGCCTACATGGGCAACAATATCCTGCCGACGCAGCTGCTCGAGCAGATCCGCTACCCCGATTACTTCGCCACCAGCCAGTTCATCCCGCCGCGTATCTGGATTGGTCCGAAAGGCACCCTGACCCCGTTGCACCGCGACGACAGCGACAACCTGTTCGCTCAGGTCTGGGGCGAGAAGTCGTTTATCCTCGCCGCCCCGCATTACCGCGAGGCGCTGGGGTGTTGGGCGACCTCGCCGGACGGCGGCCTGGAGGGCTGCGACGTCGACCCACGGGCGCCCGACCCGGTGCGCTTCCCTGGCAGCGACGCCGTGCACTTCATGGAAGTGGTACTGCAGGCCGGCGACCTCCTGTTCCTGCCGGAGGGCTGGTTCCACCAGGTGGAGTCGCTGGCCACCTCGCTGTCGGTTAACTTCTGGGTCGACTCCGGGCGCGGCTGGAGCACCTCGCCGATCCCGGAGCTGGACGCCCTCGAACGGCCTACAACACCCGCTTGATCAAGGGTTCCAGGCGGCTGTAACGCAGGCGCTTGAGAAACTTGCGCACCTGCAGCGGGTGCTCGCCCGCCTCGCCCAGCTCGGCGGCCGAGCGCAGCGCCGGCGCATGCCGACGGATGCCTTGCAGCTCCGCCTCGCGGGGCGCCAGCCACTGGCCTTGCGGGTCGTCGATCAGCAGGCCGTTCTCGAGGTCGAGGTTGAACCCGCGCGGGTTCAGGTTGTTGCCGGTCAGCAGGCTGTAGCGCTGGTCGATCCACAGCCCTTTGGCATGGAAGGTATGCCCGGGGTCGTTCCAGATGCGCAGCACCAGCTGGCCGCTGTCGAGCAGCGCCTGACGGCGCCGGGCAAACGCCCGCAGGTTGTCTTCGTACAGGTACGGCAACACCGCACTGGCGCTGAACGGCTGCCCCGGCTCGACATAGAAGTCGTTGGCGGTGCGATGGCCAACGATGAATTCGACGTTCACGCCCCGCGCCAGCGCCCGATCGATCTCACCCATCACCACCCGCGGCGGGTTGAAGTACGGGGTGCTGATGACGATCTGTGTGCGCGCCGCCGCCAGCAGCGCACAGACTGTCTTGTTGAGCGGGTTGCCACGGCCGATACCGAGCAGCGGCATTACCCGCAGGCCTTCGCTGGCGGGCTGCTCCGGCAGCGGATAGGCCATTTTGCGCAGGCGTGCGCGCAGCCGCCGGATGTCCCCGCGCAGGCTGCGCGTGGAGGGCTGCTCCGGCAGGTCGAGGCGCGGGGTGGCGGTGCTGGCCAGCACCGAGCGCACCAGCTCGACCATGGCGTCGGCCAGTGCCGGGCAGTCGAACAGGTGGTAGCGGTCGAGCCGATAACGCTCGAAACGGTGCAGGTAGACGTTGTTCAGGCTGGCACCGGTGTAGATCACGCAGTCATCGATGATGCTGCCCTTGAGGTGCAGCACGCCGAACAGTTCGCGGGTCTGCACCGGCACGCCATGGATGACCACATCCAGGCCGTGATGCTCACGCTGGGCCTGGTACCAGGCGGCGTTGCCCGGCTGGCGGCCGGCGCCGAGCAGGCCCCGGCGCGCACGGAACCAGTCGACCACGATGACGATCTGCAGCGACGGGCGCGCCGCCTTGGCCCGGTACAGCGCATCGAGCACCTCCTGGCCGGCTTCGTCCTCTTGCAGGTACAGGGCGACGATGACGATCCGTCGGGTCGCGCTGGCGATACGTTCGAGCAGGCAGGTGCGGTAGGCGACGGCATCGGGGAGCACCTCGATGGCTTGCGGCGCCAGGGCAAAGCCCTTGTGGGGTACTGCCATGGGTGTGCGGATCAAGCGGTTCACCTCCTGTCTCGAGTGTCTGCAGGCAGTCGCCGTGCATTCCTGGCCGTGGATGCAGGGTGTAGTATCAGGCCCGGCCACGGCCCATCATAACAAGAACAGCAGCAGGCTCGATGTTCTCACTGCCCCCTGATGAACCCAGCTCAGCTTGCACAGGAAGATCGCCCATGCTCCAGCCCTCCGCTCAACCGACCCGGACATTCGGCTTCCTGGTCATGCCCAACTTCACCACCATCGGCCTGGCGTCGGCGGTGGAAACCCTGCGCATGGCCAACCTCGCCGCCTGCCGCACCCTGTACCGCAGCGTGCTGATCGCCGCCAGCGGCGAGCCGGTGACGGCCAGCAACGGCATGCGCATCCTGCCTGACCACAGCATCGCCGATGCGCCGCCGCTCGACGCGCTGTTCGTGGTCGGGGCCAACCCGATCATCACCGACCGCAGCAGCCGCCCGCTGATCGACTGGCTGCGCCAGCTGGCCCGGCACAAAGTCCCGCTCGGCGGCATCTGCACCGGCAGCCAACTGCTGGCGCGCGCCGACCTGCTCAAGGGCTACCGCTGCACGATCCACTGGGAAGACATCGAAGCGCTCAAGGAGCGTTTCCCGGGCATCGTCATCTCCAATCAGCTGTTCGAGCTGGACCGCGATCGCTACACCTGTTCAGGCGGTGTGGCGGCCATGGACATGATGCTGCACCTGGTGGCGCGTGAGCCTGACGGCGCGCAGGTCGCCGCCAAGGCGGCCGAACTGCTGCTGTGTGACCGCGTACGCGGCGAGCGCGAGCGCCAGCGGGTGCCGCTGCGGACCAGGCTCGGCAGCGGCCAGCCAAAGCTCAGCCAGGTGGTGGCGATCATGGAGGCCAACCTCGAAGAGCCGCTGGGGCTGGAGGAGCTGGCCGGGCTCAACGAGGTGACCGTGCGCCAGCTCGAGCGGCTGTTTCACAAGTACCTGGGGCGCACGCCCAGCCAGTACTACCTGGAGCTGCGGCTGTCGCGGGCGCGCGAATTGTTGTTGCGCAGTGATTCCCAGGTCAGGGAGATCGCGCTGGCCTGCGGGTTTACCTCGCCAGCGCACTTTTCCAAGAGTTACAGCCGATTCTTTGGCCTGTCGCCGCTGGGCGAGCGGCGGCAGGCGTCCCTGCACTGAGTAGCGCGATCAGCTAGTCGCTCAGCGGCCGGTGCGCCGTCTCCCGGCAGGCCAGCATCGCCACCAGGGCCACCACCGCCGCCGCCAGCAGGTAACCCGCGGGGGCCAGCTTGCTGCCCGTGGCCTGGATCAGCCAGGTCGCGATAAACGGCGCGGTGCCGCCAAACAGCGCATTGGCGATGTTGAAGCTCAAGGCAAAGCCGGTGAAGCGCACCCGGGTCGGGAAGATCTCGGCCAGCAGGCACGGCAAGGTGCCGTCGTTCATCGCCAGCATGGCCCCGAACAGGATCTGGATGGCCAGGATCACCAGCAGCGGCTGCTGGTCGAGCAGGCTGAACAGCGGCACGGTCAAGCCCAGGAACAGCAGCGAGGCGATGATCAGCATGGCCTTGCGCCCGAAGTAGTCAGACAGCCGCCCCATCAGGAAGATCAGCCCGATATAGGTCGCCAGCGACACCGTCGAGGCGATGAACGAGTCACGCTCGCTCATGCCCATTTCCGTCGACAGGTAGGTGGGCATGTAGCTGAGCAGCAGGTAGAACGCCACGGCGTTCAGGCAGGTCACGCCGATGCCGATGCACAGGCTGCGGCGGTGATCCCTGAGCAGCTCGCGGATCGGCGCCGGGGTGGCGCCGGCCTTGTGCTCCAGGCGTTGCTCCATCTCGAGGAACTTGGGCGTGTCCTGCAGGCTCATGCGGATGTAGCGGCCGACCAGGCCGAACGGCGCTGCCAGCAGGAACGGCAGGCGCCAGCCCCACTCGTGCAGCTGTTCCGTGCTGAGCAGCTCATGCAGGGTGGCGACGAACGCCGCGCCAAACAGCAACCCCGCCGCCGTACTGGCCGGCACGATGCTGGTGTACAGCCCGCGCCGACCGGCCGGTGCGTACTCGGCCAGAAACGCCGCGGCCCCCGCGTATTCGCCCGAGGCCGAGAAGCCCTGCACCAGGCGGATCAACAGCAGCAGCGCCGGCGCCCAGAGGCCGATCTGCGCATGGCCTGGGAGGATGCCGATGCAAAAGGTCGACACCGACATGATCAGGATCGACCACGACAAGGCGTTGCGCCGGCCATGCCGGTCGCCGAAGTGGCCCCAGACCACGCCACCCAGCGGGCGGACGATGAACGACAGGGCAAACACGGCAAAGGTGGCCAGCAAGCCGGTGGTCTTGTCGGCGTCGGGGAAGAAGGTGGCGGCGATGATCGTCGCCAGGTAGCCGTAGGCGGCGTAGTCGAACCATTCGACGAAGTTGCCCATGAAGCTCGCCCGGGCGGCCTTGCGCAGGGCCTGGCGCTCGCTGTTGGCGGCAGGCTGGGAGAGGGTAAGGGGGATTGCGGGATCTGACGCGTGGGACATGACGGGTACCCTCTGTTGTTTTAATTGGAGGCAGGGTTGGACGGTCATTCTTGAGTATTTTTGTTGTCAGGGCCGGCTCTATCGCGGGGTTTGCCCCCGCGATGAGGCGGAACGCAGCGGTTACTTGCGGATGATGTTGTGCTCGGGCCCATACGGGAAATGGGTGATGTTCTCGGCGCCCTGGTCGTTGACGATGAGGATGTCGTGCTCGCGGTAACCGCCCGCACCCGGCCGCCCTTCTGGGAGCATGATCATCGGCTCGATCGAGACCACCATGCCCGGCTCGAGCACCGTGTCGATGTCCTCGCGCAGCTCCAGGCCGGCCTCACGCCCGTAGTAGTGGCTCAGCGTACCGAAGGAGTGGCCGTAGCCAAAGGTGCGGTACTGCAACAGGTCATGGCGCAGGAAGATCTCGTTCAGCTCGCGGGCGATGTCACAGCAGCGCATGCCCGGCTTGATCAGCTTGAGCCCGGCCTCATGGACCTCGACGTTGGCCTGCCACAGGCGCAGATGATCGTCCGGGCAATGCTCGAGGAACAAGGTCCGCTCGAGGGCCGTGTAATAGCCGGCGATCATCGGGAAGCAATTGAGGCTGAGGATCTCGCCCGGGTTCACCCGGCGGCTGGTGACGGGGTTGTGCGCACCGTCGGTATTGATCCCGGACTGGAACCAGGTCCAGCTGTCCATCAATTCGCCGTCGGGGAAGCTCCTGGCGATTTCACGCACCATGGCCTGGGTCGCATGCAGCGCCACCTCGTATTCCGGCACCTGGTCACGCAGCGCCTCGACCACCGCTGCCCCGCCGATGTCGGCAACCCGCGCGCCATGGCGAATCAGCGCCTGCTCCTCGGCCGACTTGATCATGCGCATGCGCATGCACGGTGCGCCGATGTCGACCAGATCGGCCTTGGGGTAGCAGGCGGCGAGCTTGGCGTGGTTCTGCAGGTTGAGGTGGTCGAACTCCACGCCGATGCGCGAGGCCAGTGGCAGCGCTTGCTGGATGGCGACGAAGTAGTTGTCGCGCTGCCAGTCGGTGTAGACGATGTTGTCGGTGCCTACCGTCCGGCGCCAGGGCTGGCCACCGTCGATGTTGGCGCTGATCGAGACCACCTTGTCGTGGGTGACCACCAGGGCATACGGGCGGCCGAACGAGCAGTACAGGAAATCGCTGTAGTAGTTGACGTTGTGGTACGAGGTGAAGACCGCAGCCTCGATGTCCTGCTCGGCCATGTAGGCGCGCAGCCGGGCATGGCGGGCGGCGTATTCCTGGGTGGAAAAGGTCGGTTTGGCCTTCTCGCCATTGCGGATCTTGAGGGTCTGGGGCATTTGCATGGTCGCTGTTCCTTAT
The DNA here is from genome assembly GCF_900536025.1 of Pseudomonas reidholzensis. GTDB lineage: Bacteria > Pseudomonadota > Gammaproteobacteria > Pseudomonadales > Pseudomonadaceae > Aquipseudomonas > Aquipseudomonas reidholzensis. Next base: position 12,619 of record NZ_UNOZ01000018.1, on the reverse strand, counting down.
CGTTGTGAGCACGCTGTTCAGGCCGGCCGCCTGAGATGCATTGCAGCAGAACGAGGGAACGCTCTTTTGTATCTATCCGACCTGGAATTGGCGAAATGGCAACTTCCTCGGTGGTTACCTTTCCCTAAGCAGTCGTCTGAACGAATGCTGGGGCCGCTGCGCGACCCTTTCGCGACACAAGGCCGCTCCCACAGTGACGGTACAGTCCATCCGTGTGGGAGCGGCCTTGTGTCGCGATAGGGGCGCGCAGCGGCCCCAGCAAGCTCAAGCCAAAGGCATCAATGCGTCTAGACCTGGGGATTCAGGTCAAAACGATCCAGCTCCATCACTTTGGTCCACGCAGCGATGAAGTCGTTGACGAACTTGGCATTGCCATCACTGCTGCCATACACCTCGCTCAACGCCCGCAGTTGCGCATGCGAGCCAAACACCAGGTCGACGCGGGTACCGGTCCACTTCGCCTGCCCGGTCTTGCGATCACGGCCCTCGAAGGTTTCGTTGTCCGCCGAGGTCGGCTTCCACTCCACGCTCATGTCCAGCAGGTTGCGGAAGAAGTCGTTGCTCAGCTGCCCTGGCTTATCCGTGAACACGCCGTGCTTGCTCTCGTCGTGGTTGGCGCCGAGCACGCGCAGGCCGCCGATCAGCACGGTCAGTTCGGGTGCGGTGAGGGTCAGCAGTTGTGCCTTGTCCAGCAGCAACCGTTCGGCCTTGACGCTGTAGGCGCCCTTGGAGAAGTTGCGGAAACCATCGGCCAACGGCTCCAGCACGGCAAACGACTCGACGTCGGTCTGCTCCTGGGAGGCGTCGACGCGGCCACCTCGGAACGGAACGCTCACGTTGTGCCCCGCGTCCTTGGCGGCTTTCTCCACCGCTGCACTGCCGGCCAGCACGATCAGGTCGGCCAGGGAAACGTTCTTACCACCCGCAGCAAACTCACTGCGGATCTTTTCCAGTGCGCCCAGGACCTTGTCCAGCTGTTGAGGCTGGTTGGCCGCCCAGAACTTCTGCGGGGCCAGGCGCAGTCGGGCACCGTTGGCGCCGCCGCGCTTGTCCGAGCCACGAAAGGTAGACGCCGAAGCCCAGGCAGTGGAGACCAGTTCGCCGACGCTCAGGCCCGAGGCCAGCACCTTGGCTTTCAGGTCGGTGATGTCCTGCTCACCGAGTGCAGCCGCGCCAGCCTTGGGCAGCGGGTCTTGCCAGAGCAGTTCTTCCTGGGGCATTTCCGGGCCCAGGTAGCGCGCCAGCGGGCCCATGTCGCGGTGGATCAGCTTGTACCAGGCGCGGGCGAACGCGTCGGCCAACTGCTCAGGATTGTCCTTGAAGCGGCGGGCGATCGGCTCGTAGGTCGGGTCGAAACGCAGTGCCAGGTCCGAGGTGAGCATCGAGGGCGCGTGGCGCTTGCTCGGGTCATGGGCATCGGGGATCTGCCCGGCGCCGTCGTTGTTTTTCGGCCGCCACTGATTGGCCCCTGCCGGGCTCTTGGTCAGCTCCCAGTCGAAGCGGAAGAGGTTTTCCAGGTACTCGTTGCTCCAGCGCGTCGGGGTCGAGGTCCAGGTCACTTCGAGGCCGCTGGTGATGGTGTCGGGACCCTTGCCGGTGCCGAATTTGTTATGCCAACCGAAGCCTTGCTGCTCCAGCCCTGCCGCCTCTGGCTCGGCACCGACGTTGTCCGCCGGGCCGGCGCCGTGGGTCTTGCCGAAGGCGTGGCCACCGGCGATCAGGGCTACGGTTTCTTCATCGTTCATGGCCATGCGGCCAAAGGTCTCGCGGATGTCCCTGGCCGAGGCGATCGGGTCGGGGTTGCCTTCGGGGCCTTCCGGGTTGACGTAGATCAGGCCCATCTGCACGGCGGCCAGCGGGTTCTCGAGGTTGCGCCCGCCGTCGGTGCGGCTTTGCTCCTCGCCATGCTTGGCGGGTTCTGCGACAAGGTCGCCCTGCCCTGGCGCCTGGGCCTTGCCGTAGCGGGTGTCTCCGCCCAGCCAGACTTTTTCCGAGCCCCAGTAGACGTCTTCGTCCGGCTCCCAGACATCGGCGCGACCGCCGGAGAAGCCGAAGGTCTTGAAGCCCATCGATTCCAGGGCGACGTTGCCGGTGAGGACGATCAGGTCGGCCCAGGAAATCGTGTTGCCGTACTTTTGCTTGATCGGCCACAGCAGCCGCCGAGCCTTGTCCAGGCTGACGTTGTCCGGCCAGCTGTTGAGCGGTGCGAAGCGTTGCTGGCCGGAGCCTGCGCCCCCGCGGCCATCACCGATCCGGTAGGTCCCGGCGCTGTGCCAGGCCATGCGGATGAACAGCGGGCCATAGTGGCCGAAGTCGGCCGGCCACCAGTCCTGGGAGTCGGTCATCAAGGCCGTGAGGTCATTTTTCAGGGCCTGGAAGTCAAGGCTCTTGAACGCCTTGGCGTAGTCGAAGTCCGGGTCCATCGGGTCGGACTTGTCTGAATGCTGGTGAAGAATTTTCAAATTGAGCTGGTCAGGCCACCAGTCTCGGTTGGTGGTGCCGCCACCTGCGGTTTGATGGAACGGGCATTTCGATTCGGTCGACATCTGCGGGTACCTTTGGGTCGGGTTCTATCCAGATTTCCGGTCTATGCCAGGTTTTACTCAGCCGAGCACCAAGGCTCATGCCTACCCCTCATCAGGTCTGTCGGTCTGTGCCGACAAGGGCTTGCGAGCGTGCTGCCACGCGGCGTCAGGGTCTTGCACCGAGGTGCTGACCCGCCGCCCGCGCAGGCTTTTCGCAGGGCCAGAGTCAAGACTAGTCGAGCTGCGGCAGACTTCTAATAGAGTCCGTATTGAGCGCCGATAGCCTGGCTCTGTCAGCGCACATCGGTACAAGCCCGCTGGCCCGCTTCGTGCTTGAATACAACGCCACGACCTTCGCCCGAGAGCCCTTGCCCCATGAACCGCAACGACCTGCGCCGCGTCGACATGAACCTGCTGGTGGTGTTCGAAGCGCTGATGATCGAGCGCAACCTGACCCGCGTCGGCGAAAAGCTGTTCATTACCCAGCCCACCGTGAGCGCCGCCCTCGCCCGCCTGCGTGACCTGTTCGACGACCCGCTGCTGATCCGCAACGGTCGCGCCATGGAACCCACGCCGCGGGCCATGCAGATCTTTTCCGAGCTGGCACCGGCGATGGACGTGATTTCTGCGGCGATCAGCCGGGCCAAGTCGTTCGAGCCGGCCAGCAGCTGCAACGTATTCCGCCTGGGGCTCTCGGACGACGCCGAGTTCGGCCTGTTTCCGGCATTGCTGCAGGCGCTGCGCGAAGAGGCGCCGCAGATCAGCGTGGTGGTGCGCCGGGCCAACTTCCTGCTGATGCCTGGCCTGCTCGCCTCGGGGGAGATCTCGGTCGGGGTCAGCTACACCACCGACCTCCCCGCCAACGCCAAGCGCCGCAAGCTGCGCGACATCGGCGTACGGGTGCTGCGCGCAGACGATCGCCCCGGGCCGCTGACCCTCGATGAGTACTGCGCACGGCCGCATGTAATGGTGTCGTTCTCGGGTGACATGAGCGGCAACATCGACCTCGACCTGGCGCGCATCGGCCGCTGTCGCAAGGTGGTGCTGGCGGTGCCGCAGTTCGGCAGCCTGCGCACCCTTTTGCGCAACACCGAACTGATCGCCACGGTGCCCGACTACGCCGCCTGCGCCCTGGCCGACGATGGCAGCCTGCGCGCCGACCCTGCGCCCTTCGAGATCTGCGAAGCGGAGTTGTCGATGGCCTGGAGCAGCGCCCACGACAACGACCCGGCCGAACGCTGGTTGCGCGAGCGGATCCTGCAGTTCATGGCGCGCGACTGAGCCGCGCGGGGCGGGGCTACTTGCGGCGCTGCATCCACGCCGCGCCCAGCCCGCTGAGGCAGATGATGGCGATGCCGACCAGGCTGACGCTGTCTGGCACCTGGCGGAACACGACGAAACCGAGCAGCCCGGCAAACACGATCTGGCAATAACTGAACGGCGCCAACATGGCCGGCGCGGCAAAGCGGAACGCCTGGGTCAACAGCAGGTGCGCGGTCATGCCGAAGCCGCCCAGCGCCAGCATCAGCAGGGCGTGGTCCCAGCGTGGCAGCTGCCAGAAGAACGGCACCAGCAGGCTCATCACCAGGGTATTGCACAGCCCGGCGTAGAAGTTGCTGGTGGTCGGGCTGTCGTAGGCCGCCACCTTGCGCGTGAGCAATTGATAGAAGCAGAAGCCCAGCGCCGAGCCGAACGGGAACAGGATCGCCGGGGTAAACATCGCCCCACCGGGGTGCACCACCACCAGCACGCCAATAAAGCCCAGCACCACCGCGGCCCATTGGCCGACGGTCACATGCTCCTTGAGCAGCGGCACCGACAGCGCAGTCACCAGCACCGGGGCGAGGAAGTTGACCGAGGTCGCCTCGGCCAGCGGCAGGTATTGCAGGCCGGCGGTGAACAGCAGGCTGGTGCTCAGCAGGCTCAAGGCGCGCAAGGTCTGCAGCAGCGGCCGGCGGGTACGCAGCACCGCCATGCCCGACTTGGGCAGGAAGATCCCGGCCATCAGCAGGGTGTGCACCAGGTAGCGCACCCAGACCACCATGATCACCGGGTACAGGCCACCGAGAAATTTCGACAAGGCATCGTGGCTGGCAAACAGGAAGGTGGCCACCACCACCAGGGCGATCCCTCGCAGTGGCTGATTGACTCCGGACAGCGGTGTACTCGAACTCATGGCGTTCTCGACGGTGGCGCGCTCAAGCCGCGCCGGGGGACTCCGCTGCCGTACAGGCCGCACGGATGTGTTGGGCGGATTCTAGAAGAGATCCGCCGGGTTGCGATAGCCGCGATGCCGATACGCGCCCGACGCGGCGAATTTTCGTTCGCTGATCGACCAGTTTTTACCCCACCCGCATGGTCCGTCCCCTGTCGATGGACGAACATGGTCGGCGCCCCCTAGAACCGTACAAGGAGTTTTCATGCATAGGCTCACCACCCGCCACGGCCTGGACATGCCCGCCATTGGCCTGGGCACCTGGCCGATGACCGGCGAGCAGTGCACCAGCGCCGTACGCCAGGCCCTGGCGCTGGGATACCGCCACATCGACACCGCCACCGCCTACAACAACGAGGACGCGGTCGGCCAGGCGCTGCGCGAGTCCGATGTGCCGCGCGAGCAGATCCACCTGACCACCAAGGTCTGGTGGGACCGCCTGGCGCCGACGGCCATGCGCCAGTCGCTGGAAGACAGCCTGCGCGCGCTGGGCACCGACCATGTCGACCTGTTCCATATCCACTGGCCCGGCCAGGACTGGGACCTCGCCCGCAGCATCGAAACCCTGGTCGCCCTGCGCGACGAAGGCAAGGCACGCGCCATCGGCGTCGCCAACTTCCCGCTGGGCCTGCTGCGCCAGGTGATCGAAGAGCTGGGCGCGCCGCTGTCGGCGATCCAGGTCGAGTACCACGCGCTGCTCGGCCAGCAACCGCTGCTCGACTACGCCCGCCAGCATGACCTCGCGCTGACCGCCTATACCCCGCTGGCACGCGGCCGCGCGGCGGAGCAGCAGGTGATCCGCGACATCGCCGCCAAGCATGGCGTACTGCCCAGCCAGGTGGCGCTGAAGTGGTTGCTCGACCAGGACGGCGTGGCGGTCATCCCCAAGGCCAGCAGCCGCGAGAACCAGCTGGCTAACCTGGCGGCACTGGATGTACCGCTGGATGCCCAGGACCGAGCGTTGATTGCCGGCTTGCCGAAGGATCAGCGTGTGGTCAGCCCGGAATTCGCGCCTGACTGGAACAGCTGACAGTCGAACGTCAGGGCAAGCGGCGCAACAGGTAGGTGTCCATGATCCAACCTTTGCGCCGCCGCGCCTGCTCACGCACCTCGAGGATCTTCGCCTTGACCTCCACCAGGCGTCCGGCGATCAGCAGCTCATCGGCGGTGCCCAGGTAGGCTCCCCAATAGATCTGCAGGTCGGGATCATCCAGCGTGGCAAACGCGCACTCGCCGTCGAGCATCACCACCACGTTGTCGATCCGCCCCAGCCCGGCCAGGCGTCGCCCCGGCAGCACGGTCAAGGGCTCACCAATGCGGTTGAGGGGGATCTGATGGCTGGCCGCCAGGGCCTGAATGCTGCTGATGCCCGGGATCACCTGCACAGTGAGCGGCACGCCCAGCGCGCGAACCCGGTCGAGGATGCGCAAGGTGCTGTCATACAGGCTCGGGTCGCCCCACAGGAGAAACGCGCCGACATCGTCGGGGCGCAGCTGGTCTTCGATCAACCGCGCATACAGCCGCGCCCGCCGTGCATGCCAGTCCTCGACTGCCGCCTGATAGTCCGCGGCGCCTGACGCACGAGGGGGATCTTCGACCTGCACCAGCCGGTAACGATCAGGCACGGCATGGCGCTCGAGGATGCGCTTGCGGATCTGCACCAGGTCTTCGGTGCCGGCCCCCTTGTCCAGCACGAAAAACACCGTGGCACGTTGGAGTGCCGCCACGGCTTGCAGCGTGATCTGCTGTGGATCACCCGCGCCTATGCCAATCAACAGAAGTGTATGCATCGTCTCGACCGCCTGCTTTTCGGGAGCGTAGCCGGGTCTCCCTGCGGGTGCAAAATGCACCGTCCACGGCTGTCAACTCTTGGAACCACCAGTTATCCACACTCGCGATCTCCAGCACGATCGGGCTTGCAACTTCCCGATCACCGATAGAGAACGCCCATCATGTCAACTTTCAAATTCGCCTGGGCACGCCGCCCCTTGCTGACGCTGCTAAGCAGCGTGATGCTTACGGGAGCCCTGCATCAGCCAGCGTTTGCAGAAACCAACACCGTCACACAACGGTTTGTATTCCAATCGGACACACAATATCCACGATCCCCCAAAGGCCCGAATGATCCTGACGGATCAGCGCGCCTCCTGGACGCGCAGAAAGCGGCGATCACCCGCTACCGAGACGCCCATGGCGGCACGAACGCTGTCCCTAACATTCTTAACGGCGACATTACCGAATTCGGCCACAGTGGTGAGTGGAAAGAAATGAAAGCCCGCATGCTGCCGGGCACATTTTATGGTCTGGGTAACCATGACTACGAAAACAACGTCGATGACTGCGCCTTCAATGCATGCGCCACGCGCTCCGTCGTCGACTATTTGACCGAAGACCTAAAGGGCTGGAATGTGGACGCCTTTGATCAGTTTCAGGAAGGCAGCGACAGCCCGACATGGCAGAAGTACCAGGGCAGCATGGCCTACAGCAAGACGTTCGGCGACTTCGTGTTGATCCAGCTGCACAACCACTATGCGTACCAAAAAAGCTGGAGCGGCTTTCACAACTTTGAAGACAAGACCGTCCATATAAAGCCGTCACTGGATTGGCTGGAGGGCCAACTCAAAGCGGCGGAGCAAGCGCGCAAGCTGGTGATCATCAACATGCACCGCAGCCCCAACTACGATGCGGATTGGGGTAACCCAAGCGAGGTCGCTCGGTTCAGCGAGATGGTCAACCGATATAAAGTCCTGGCCATCTTCCACGGCCATACCCATACCCTCGCTGACCGCGGCAAGATCGGTGACGTACCGGTATTGGATTCCGGATCCCCCATCAACCAGACCTTCCTGGTCGGTGAGTCCGACGCGCAGGCCAACGCATTCATCGTCAAGCAAGCGAAGAACAATGTAATCCTCGCCCAGCCGCTGCTGACGATCCCCCTGAAGATGTACATTCCTGAACCGGATATTCTGGCCTGGCCCGAGGTGCTGGACTTCACCCTGCCGCTGCGGCACATACGCGACCGTGATTTCACCCGCTTCGAAGTCTCCCTCGACGGTGGCGCTTACGTGGGCTCAGACGCCAACAAGAAGGTCCGCTTCAATAATCTCCAACCGGACCGGCGTTATGCCTACAGCATCAGGGTGTACGATGCTGGCAGTCGCCCAGTCAAGACCTTTACCGGCACTGCAGTGACCGCGCACAAGCTCCTCTCCCCTAAAGACCTGTGCTATAGCGCCCTGGGTGAGCCCGGTGCGCCCAATAATCAATTCAGCGTCAAGTGGAGCCCGCCTTACGCGGGGTACGGCCCGGGCAACTATTGGTTCCGTGTTGCACTTCACAACGACCGGGGTGAGTTTCTGCAGGAACTCAGGGGCGCCGCTCAAGGCAGCCGCTCCGAGCAGATCACGTTCCGTGAGCCCGCTGAATTCTGGAACAAGCGTATCCACGTCCGCTACCAGGCCGCACAGTTGGTGGACGGGGCCGACGCCACCTTCGACCTGAAAGACTTATTCCATGGCTGCGGGGTGCGCGCACACGCGGCAGAGGCCGCGCCCGCTGTACAGTCAAACACCCCTTAAAGTTCCGCTACAACTTATTAAAAGTTTACGGTTTACCCACTAGCGGGTGACTACTACACTCGACCTCAGCGAACAGCGTTACCCACCCGCGTGGCCGGCGTTTAATGCTTTAGTCAATGTTCGTCACGCCTCGCCACAGCAGAAGTACAGGAGTGATGACAGTGTCCAGACTTGCAGAGTTTCGTGCTGCCGAAAAAGCCCTCCAGGAACAGATCGCACAACTGGAGGCGCTGAAAAAGGATGCCGGCCTCAAACGTGAAATCGAATTCGAGCACAAACTACTCGGCCTGATGAAGAGCTACGACAAAGGCCTGCGCGACATCATCGCCATCCTCGACCCCAAAGTCGCCGCCAAAGTGGGCGCCAAGGCGTCCGGCAGCGCTGCAAAACAGCAACGCCGGCCGCGCGTGGTGAAAGTCTACGAGAACCCGCACACCGGCGAGCTGATCGAGACCAAAGGGGGTAACCACCGCGGCCTCAAGGCGTGGAAACAGGAGTATGGCGGGCAGACGGTGGAAAGTTGGCTGCGCTGATGAAACATCAACGCAGGCTTCACACTTTTTTCACAGCGCCAAGCGCATGCTTCAACCAGCTAAAGGATTAGCGACCCCATCTGCGCCCGCACACGCGGGCCTCTAAATTCAAGCGCCCTGCCCTCGTGCAGGGCGCTTTCATTTTGCCTCCTCGGCCTACTGCCGTATCATGGCCGGCCTGTCTTTACCGCTGGCGCCCCTGGGCCCAGCCTCGTACCTGGAGGCCCCATGAGCCTGAACGACCTGAATACCCTGCCGGGTGTCACTGCGACGCCGGATACCGCGACGGCCAAGTTCGTCTTCAACCACACCATGCTGCGGGTCAAGGACATCGAGAAGTCGCTGGACTTCTACACCCGCGTGCTGGGCTTCTACCTGGTCGACAAGCGCGACTTCGCCGAAGCGGCCTTCAGCCTGTACTTCCTGGCCCTGGTCGACCCGGCGCAGATCCCGGCCGATGACGCCGAGCGCCACCAGTGGATGAAGTCGATCCCGGGCGTGCTCGAGCTGACCCACAACCATGGCACCGAGCACGACGCCGAGTTAGCCTACCACAACGGCAACAGCGACCCACGCGGCTTTGGCCACATCTGCATCTCGGTACCCGACGTGGTCGCCGCCTGCGAGCGCTTCGAGGCGCTCGACGTGCCGTTCCAGAAGCGCCTTGCCGATGGCCGCATGAACCACCTGGCCTTCATCAAGGACCCGGACGGCTACTGGGTCGAAGTGATCCAGCCTACCGCGCTCTGACAACACCGCCCGCCAGGGCACGCTCGTCGGGCCGGCAACCGCCGGCCCCTCGCTGTGGTATATGAAAGTAACCGCTTTCACACCACAGCGAGGTAAGGACGATGCAAACCCTTCACTGTGAATACCGCGACCACACCATCACCGCCAGCGTCATGGCCCACCCTGGGTCTCCCCTCCCGTATGCCGCCGGCTGCCTGATCACCGACCCTGAAGGCCACACCAGTCGACGCCTGGCACTGCCGCTTAAAGTGGCGCTATTGGCTGACCTGGAGAATGCCCAGCATGCTTCACTGGCCCACGGCAAATGGCTGGTGGACCAGAAGCTGAACGCCCGCAAGCGCAGCGACTGAGCAGGGTTTAGTTACCCCGCGCGTACGCCACGGCGGCCTCGACCTGGGCCGCGCTTGGCCGCACCCCGGTGTACAGCACGAACTGTTCCAGCGCCTGCAGGGCGATGACCTCGAGCCCGGTGATCACCGGCTTGCCCAACGCCTCTGCGCGCTGGATCAGCGGCGTGCGGGCCGGCATGGCCACGACGTCGAACACCCGTTCGGCGGCCGCGATCGCGGTCTCGGGAAACGCCAGTTGCTGCGCCTCAGACCCACCCGCCATGCCGATCGGCGTGACGTTGATCAGCATCGGCGGCGCCAGGTCGCCGAGCTCGGCTTGCCAGCGGTAGCCACAGACATCCGCCAGCTGGCGGCCGGCCTGCTCGTTGCGGGCGACGATCACCCCTTCGCCAAACCCGGCGTCGCGCAAGGCGCTGGCCACCGCCTTGGCCATGCCGCCGCTGCCACGCAGGGCAAACGCGGTGTCGGGGTCGACCTGGTGCTGCTCGAGTAACTGACGCACCGCAATGTAGTCGGTGTTGTAGGCCTTCAGGTGACCGTCGCTGTTGACCAGGGTATTCACCGACTCGATGGCGGCGGCGGACGGGTCGACCTCGTCCACCAGCGCCATGCAGGCTTCTTTGTAGGGCATGGAGACGCCACAGCCACGAATCCCCAGGGCGCGAATCCCGGCCACTGCCGCGGGCAGGTCGTGGGTGGTCATCGCCTTGTAGTAGTAGTCCAGGCCGAGTTGCTGGTAGAGGTGATTATGAAAGCGCACGCCGAAGGTGCCGGGGCGTCCGGCCAGGGAAATGCACAGCACGGTGTCCTTGCTGGGAGTGATCGCCATCGCCTGCTCCTGAGTCTTTGACTGAATCGATTTTTCCAGCGTACCAGACACTGCCACCGGTCGCCCCTTACACAACCTTTACCCAACCCCTGTGCTCAGCTGACAGTTGCTGCGGTCATAGTAGTAGCCCCCACTTCTTGGGGTTGCTCACGAGGTCTTTCCATGAACCGTCAACTCCCCACAATTGCGCTGCTGGTCGGTGCCCTGGCCCTCAGCGGGACGGCTGCTGCCCATGGCGGCGGCGGAGGCTGGCACGGTGCCGGCCCGGTGCTCGGTGCTGCCGTGGTGGGCGCCGTGGTCGGGGCGGTGGTATCCGGCGGCCATGACCGCACCGTGTACGTCGAACAGCAGCCGGTCTATGCGCCGGCGCCGGTCTACGTCCAGCAGCCTGTGTATGTCCAGCAGCCGCCCCCGCCGGTGTATTACCAGCCGCAACCGTATGTGGTCGAGCGCTACGCACCGGCGCCACCGCCGGCCTACCAGCGCTATTACGGCCCACCGCCGCCGGTGTACTACGGCCCGCCGCGTTGGTAAGCCGGACCGTTGATAAAGCTAATGAACACTATCGAAGAAGTTGATTTCAAACCGCGTCGGCTGCTGCGTAAGGTAGGGCCATGTCTTACAGGAGGTCCCCATGGCCACTATCCAGATCATGTCCGTTATCGGCAGTGCCGTTCCTACCTCGTTGCGTGACCAGGGTTTGCTGGCGTGCTGGTACCTGATGCGTAATGGCGAGGCGGTCAGTGGGCCGATGGCGTCCAAGGCCTCTGCGCAGGCCCTGGCCGAGCGGTTACAAGGTGGCAGCTTGGTTGCCTGAATGAATGTTGTTGTGTGTTGCTCTCTGTGCTCGTTCAGCCCGCCGTTTGGCGGGCTTTTTTTGCGTGTTTTTGGTGTAGATGCGTTGGGCGTTGGGGGCTTATCCATTTGATTCGGTGATACTTATGGCCCCTTCCGCCCTTACGGCGGGTCACTTTTTTTCTTGGAAAAAAGTAACCAAAAACCGCCGGCTCCCACATACGGCCCTTCGCTGCGCTGCGGGTTCCCTCACTCCGGTCTTGCTCCCGCGTGGACCGGGCTGTACGGGCCTTCCTGGCCCGCAGCCCTTGCCGGCCTTCCTGGCCGTCACCCCGCTCCGCAAGACCTCCGTTCGGCCTCCTGAGGTCGCCAAGTTAGGGGTGGCGCCTGGGCTGGCGTTATCTTCGACAGTGGCAATGGTGGTGGATAGCTTGGCCTCTTCGCGGGTAAACCCGCTCCCACAGGGACCGCAGTGGCCTTACGGTCAGCAGAGAACCTGTGGGAGCGGGCTTGCCCCGCGAATAGGCCGGGACTGCCAATGCAAATCCTGGCGCTGACGCGCTGTACCGCCCTTATAAACAAGCGAGAGCGCAGCGATTCGCCAGCCGTTGCACTGGCCCTTGATCTGGCTTGTGATCTTGATCTACCGCGACTTCAGGAGGCCGAACGGAGGTCTTGCGGAGCGAGGTGACGGCCAGGAAGGCCGGCAAGGGCTGCGGGCCAGGAAGGCCCGTACAGCCCGGTCCTCGCGGGAGCAAGACCGGAGTGAGGGAACCCGTAGCGCAGCGAAGGGCCGGATGCAGGAGCAAGCGGTTTTTGGTTACTTTTTTCCAAGAAAAAAAGTGACCCGCCGTAAGGGCGGAAGGGGCCAGTGGCCGCGCCACACCAAACGGATCAGTTCACCTAACCCGAAGCCCGAAGCCCGAAGCCCCACCCCTCACCCCCGCCCCCGCAACGTCTCCGAAGGCAACTCCCCAAACCGCTGCCGATAACTCTCAGCAAACCGCCCCAAATGCATGAACCCATAATCCATCGCCAACT
>NZ_UNOZ01000023.1 GCF_900536025.1 Pseudomonas reidholzensis | reverse complement strand
GAGCTTGAGCTAGCTTGTGAGCTTGATCTACTGCGACTGCAGGAGGCCGAACGGAGGTCTTGCGAAGCGAGGTGACGGCCAGGAAGGCCGGCAAGGGCTGCGGGCCAGGAAGGCCCGTACAGCCCGGTCCTCGCGGGAGCAAGGCCGGAGTGAGGGAACCCGTAGCGCAGCGAAGGGCCGGATGCAGGAGCAAGCGGTTTTTGGTTACTTTTTTCCAAGAAAAAAAGTGACCCGCCGTAAGGGCGGAAGGGGCCAGCAGCAGCCCCCCATCAACCGGATAAGCTCGATACCCAAAACGCGCCCCCACCGGCAACTACCCCAATAACCCGTGAAGAACCCTTCTTGCGTTCACAGCGGCTCTGGCGCGGTGACCTCAGCTCAGCTCCAGCCAGATCGGCGCATGGTCCGAGGGCTTCTCCATCGCGCGCAGGTCGTAATCCACCCCGGCCGCCTTCACGCGCGGCAGCAGCCCTTGCGAGGCCATGATCAGGTCGATGCGCAGGCCACGCTTGGGTTCGTCCTCGAAACCACGGCTGCGGTAGTCGAACCAGCTGAAGCGGTCGGCCACCTCCGGGTGCAGGTGGCGGAAGCTGTCGACCAGGCCCCAGCCCTTGAGGCGTTCCATCCACTCGCGCTCTTCCGGCAGGAAGCTGCATTTGCCGGTCTTCAACCAGCGCTTGGCGTTGTCGGCACCGATGCCGATGTCGCAGTCCTGCGGGGAGATGTTGACGTCGCCCATCACCACCAGTGGCTGCTGGTTGTCGAACTGGGTTTCCAGCAGGGTTTGCAGGTCGCTGTAGAAGCGTTGCTTGGCCGGGAACTTGGTCGGGTGGTCGCGGCTTTCACCCTGCGGGAAGTAGCCGTTCATGATGGTGATCGGGTTGCCATCGGCATCGGCGAAGGTGCCCCAGATGAAGCGCCGCTGGGCGTCTTCCTCGTCACTGGCAAAGCCTTTGTGCAAGGCCAGCGGCGCCTGGCGCGAGAGCAGGGCGACGCCGTAGTGGCCCTTCTGCCCGTGGTAGTGCACGTGGTACCCCAGGGCTTGCACGTCGGCCAGTGGAAACTGTTCGTCGCTGACCTTGGTTTCCTGCAGGCCGATCACGTCTGGCTGATGCTTCTCGATCAGTGCCGCCAGCTGGTGCGGGCGGGCGCGCAGGCCGTTGATGTTGAACGAGACGATCTTCATGGCGAGCCAATCCTGGTAAAAGCGGGGATGCTAGCGGACATCGGCCGCGACCACCAGCATGGCGCCGTGCAGTCTGCGCTGCTAACGTGCGGAAGGAGGTGAACCAAGTGCGGTGTCGCACCTCCAAGGCACTGTACGTCCATTCCAAGGAGGATTGCCCGCAATGCCCGAAGACATCCCCGCTCCGGCCCGCATCTGCCTGCTCGACGAGGGCTACGGCCGCGAGGTGCGCTCGTTGCTGTACCACGCGTACCGCCACGAACCGACCTTCGCCTACCTGTTCGAAGGCCAGCGGCCCGGCTATGAACGCCGCCTGCGGGTGATGATCCGCGAGTGGGTGCGCCAGCATTTCTATTTGCAGCTGCCGGCGCTCGGGGTAATGGTCGAAGACCGCCTGGTGGGCCTGGCGCTGATCGTGCCGCCGCTGCGCAGGCTCGGTGTGGCCGACAGCTGGGCGTGGCGCTTGCGGATGATCCTCGGTACCGGTTTGCGCTGTACCCGTCGCTACCTGGATTACCAGGCCGCGCTGGCCGCCTGCCTGCCCTCGGACCAGGTCCACGTGCTGCCGCTGCTGGGCGTGCACCCGCAGTACCAGGGCCAGCATTACGGTGAGCAATTGTTACAGGCGGTTCACGACTGGTGCGCCGATGACCCGGGCACCCAAGGCGTGGTGCTGGACACCGGCAATGCCCACTACCTGGCGTTCTATGAGCGCCATGGCTACCAGGAAATCGGCGAAATCGCCGTAGGACCGATCCGCGAGCGGGTGTTTTTTCATCCCAATCCGTTGTCATCCAAATCAGCAATCGCGTGACCTGCGCGGTAGAGCGCTGCCTTGCGCGTCTGGCTCTGGTAGCATGCCCCGCATGACGTATTCAGGAAGACTAACCTGGGGCCTGATCATCCTGGCCGCCAGCAGTACAGTATGGGCCCAGAGCGAATTGCTGGTGCGGGTGAAACCGGCCAACAAGGCGCTCAAGGCGAATGTCGAGGGCTATATCGGTAGCCTTGGCGAGCGTGACGAAGAGGCCTTGCTGCGCTTCAGTCGCGGTGCCGAGGAGCAGGCGCGCAAGGCCGCCCAGGCGCTCGGTTACTACCAGGCGCAGATCGACACCGAGGTCAAGCCAGCGGCTGACAAGGACGCGTCGGCGCAGTTGATCATCCGCATCGACCCCGGCGAGCCGGTCCGGCTGCGCAACGTGACGGTGCGCATCGAAGGCCCAGCCAGCGAACTCAAGGCGTTTCGGCTGCCAGATAGCAAGGCGCTGCGTGCCGGCGAGCGGCTCAACCATGGCACCTACGAGGACGCCAAGCGGCTGATCCAGAACCAGGCCTCGCGCTACGGCTTCTTCAGTGGCCACTTCAGCCGCCAGCGCCTGGCGGTCGACCCGCAGGCCGGCGTCGCCGACATCGAACTGGTCTACCAGAGCGGCCCGCGCTTCTACCTGGGCGCCGTGCGCTTTGGCGGCGATACCCCGCTGGACCAGGACCTGCTGCAGCGCATGGTGCCGTTCAAGCCGGGCACCCCCTACGACTCCGAACTGATCGCCGAACTCAACAACGCCCTGCAATCGAGCGGCTACTTCGAAGGCGTGCGGGTTGACGCAGCGCCCACCGCCGCAGTCGCCCAGGAGATCCCGGTAGACGTCCGCCTGGAAACCCGCAAGCCCCGCACCATGGGCCTTGGCCTGGGCTTTTCGACCGACGTCGGGCCGCGCGGCAAGGCCAACTGGACGCGCCACTGGGTCAACCCGCAAGGCCATAGCTACGGCTGGGAGGCCGAACTCTCGGCGCCGCGGCAAAACGTCGGGCTGTGGTACGACGTGCCGCTCGACCCGCCGCTGACCGACAAGCTGCGCTTCGCCGGGGGCTACCAGAATGAAGAGATCGCCGGGACCGACACCCTGAGCAAGCTGCTTACCGTCGGCCCGGAGTGGCACAGCAAGCTGCCCAGCGGCTGGCAGCGGGTGATCTCGCTCAAGTACCAGCGCGAAGAGTACAAGCTGGGCGATGACTCCGGCCTGAGCAACCTGCTGATGCCAGGGGTGAGTTACTCCTACGTGCGCAGCGACAACCGCCTCGACCCGCATAACGGCTACCGCTTGCAGTTCGACGCGCAGGTCGCCAAAGAGGGGCTGGTCTCCGACACCAACCTGCTGCACGGCAATGTGCTGCTCAAGGGCCTGACCACGCTGGGCCAGAACCACCGCTTCCTGGCGCGCGTGCAGTTCGGCGGCAGCGCCACCAACGGTTACCAGAAAAACATCCCGCCCTCGCTGCGCTTCTTCGCCGGTGGCGACCAGAGCGTGCGCGGCTACGACTACCAGAGCCTGTCGCCGAAAAACAGCGACGGCGACCGCATCGGTGGCCGCTACATGGTTGCCGGCAGTGCCGAGTACCAGTATTCGCTGACCGACAAATGGCGGGTGGCGACGTTCATCGACCAAGGCAACTCGTTCAATACGCTGGAACTGCCAAGCCTCAAGACCGGTGTCGGCATCGGTGTCCGTTGGGTGTCACCGGTCGGGCCACTGCGCCTTGACCTGGCCAAGGCACTGGACGACGACGGTGGCATTCGCCTGCACTTCTCCATGGGGCCTGAGCTGTGACGCGTGCGTTCAAATACATTCTATTGAGCCTGCTTGGCCTGGTACTGCTGGTCGCCTTGAGCCTGGCAGTGTTGCTCGGTACCCAGGCCGGTAGCCGCTGGGCACTGGGCCTGGTGCCCGGGCTGCACGTCGAAGACTTCCAGGGTCGCCTCGGTGGCGGCTGGCAAGCCAGTCGCCTGACCTGGACCGATGCCGCGAGCAAGGTCGAGGTGCAGGCGCCGCAACTGGCCTGGTCACCGCTGTGCCTGCTGCGCGCGACGCTGTGCATCGACCGGCTGCAGGCCGAGCGGGTCGACATGGCGTTTGCCCCGAGCGCAGCCGACCCAGACAGCGGCCCGTTGCAGCTGCCGGCGCTGCGTCTGCCGCTGGCGATCGAGCTCGGCGAGGTCAAGCTGGGCCAACTGCGCCTGGATGGCAGCGACCTGCTGGGCGACCTGCAACTGGCGGCGCACTGGACCGCCAACGGCCTGCGCATCGACAGCCTGCAACTGCAACGTGACGACCTGCACCTGAACCTGCAAGGCGACCTGCAACCCGAAGGGGACTGGCCGTTGCAGCTCGCGGGCACCGTGCAACTGCCGGCGGTCGAAGGCCAGGCCTGGCAGTTGGCCCTGACCGCCAAGGGCGAACTGCAGAAGACCCTGAACATCGACGCGACCAGCACGGGCTACCTCGACGCCCACCTCACTGGCGAGCTGCAAGCGCTGGCCGAGCACCTGCCGGCCAAGCTGAGCATCCGCTCCGAGGCGTTCAAGCCGGCCGCGACGCTGCCCGACACGCTGCAACTCAATCAACTGCGCCTGGATGCCAAGGGCGACCTGCTCAAGGGCTATCAACTCTCCGGTTCAGCCAGCCTGCCGGCGGAGCAGGGGCCGATTGCCCTGGTCCTGGCGGGCCGGGTGGATGCCAAGGGCGCCAAGCTCGATGCGCTCGACCTCAACGCCAGCGAGGTCCAGCGGCTCAAGCTGCAAGCCAGCGCCGACTGGCAGCAGGGCCTGAGCGCCGATGCCCAGCTCGACTGGCAGGACTTCCCCTGGTTGCGCCTGTATCCGCTGGAGGAGGCGCCACAAGTCACCCTCAAACGCCTAACTGCCCAGGTCGCCTACCGCGATGGCAACTATAAAGGCACGTTCAATGGCGACCTCGACGGCCCCGCGGGGGCGTTCAACCTGACCAGCCCGTTCGAAGGCGACCTCGGCCAGGTGCGCTTGCCGCAACTGGCGTTGAGCGCAGGGCAGGGCAAGGCGACGGGCAGCCTGGCGCTGCGTTTTGCCGATACCCTGGCCTGGGATGTCGACCTGCAGTTGGCCGCGCTCGACCCGGCCTACTGGCTGGCCGAACTGCCCGGCACGCTCGCCGGGCCGCTGCGCAGCAAAGGCGAATTGAAGGATGAGCGCCTGCAACTGCAGGCCCAGCTCGACCTCAAGGGCCGCCTGCGCGGCCAGCCCGCCGTGCTCAAGGCCGAGGCGCAAGGCGCCGGTGACAGCTGGACACTGGGCGCCCTGGCGGTGCAGCTGGGCGACAACCGCATCAATGGCAGCGGCAGCCTGCAACAGCGTCTGGCCGGGCGTATCGACCTCGACCTGCCGCGCCTTGGCCAGCTCTGGCCGCGCCTGCAGGGGCAAGTCAAGGGCCGCCTGGACCTGGCCGGGACCTTGGCCGCGCCCGAGGGCACCCTTACTCTGCAAGGGCAACAACTGGCCCAGGCCGACAACCGCGTGCAGCGCCTCGACCTCGACGCCCGGCTGGACAGCGCCCAGCGCGGGGTGATCAACCTCAAGGCCGGCACGATTCGCCTGGGCGATACGGCATTGGGTGATCTCAGCGTGGCCGGAAAAGGCGACATTCGCCAGCAGGCCATGACCCTGGCCCTGGCGGGCCCGCAAATCAAGCTTGATCTTGCCCTGGACGGCCAGTTGGCCAAGGGCGACTGGCGCGGCCGCCTGGCCACCGGGCGGATCCAGGCCGGTGGCCAGGACTGGCAGTTGCAGGCCCCGGCCAAACTGCAGCGCCTGGCCAACGGTCAGCTCGACTTCGGCGCACATTGCTGGCGCTCCGGCCCGGCCAGCCTGTGTGGCGAAGACCAGCGCCTGGCGCCGGAGCCGCGGCTGCGCTATCACCTCAAGCAGTTCCCGATCGACAGCCTGGCGCAATGGCTGCCGAAAGACTTCGCCTGGCAGGGCATGCTCAACGCCGACGTCAACCTGGACATCCCCGCCAGTGGCCCGAAAGGCACCATTCGCATCGATGCCAGCGGCGGTACGCTGCGCGTGCGTGACGCTGAGCGCTGGGTCGATTTCCCGTATCAGGTGCTGCGCCTGGACAGCACCCTGAGCCCGCGGCGAGTCGACACCACGCTGAACTTCCGCGGTGAGCGCCTGGGTGAATTGGCGCTGTCGACCCGCCTCGATCCGCTGGGCAAGAACAAGCCCCTGTCGGGCGACTTCCGCCTGACGGGCCTGGACCTGTCGGTGGCGCGGCCGTTCGTGCCGATGGTCGAGCGCCTGGCCGGCCAGCTCAATGGCAGCGGCCGCCTGTCCGGCTCGCTGCTGGCGCCGCAGGTCAACGGCAACCTGGCCCTCACCGGCGGTGAGGTGAGTGGTGCCGAGCTGCCGGTCAGCCTCCAGGACCTGTCGCTGCAAGCGCTGATCGCCGGCGAGCAGGTGCAGGTGCAGGGTGGCTGGCGCAGTGGCCCAGCGGGCCGTGGCCAATTGAGCGGCAACCTGACCTGGGGTCAGGCACTGGCCATGGACCTGCGCCTGCAGGGTCAGCAGTTGCCGGTCAGCGTCGAACCCTACGCAACCCTCGACGTCGCCCCCGACCTGACGATCCGCCTGGCCGGTGACAAGCTGGCAGTGACCGGCAAGGTGCTGGTGCCCAAGGGCAAGATCACCGTGCGCGAGCTGCCGCCGTCGACCGTCAAGGTCTCGGATGACACGGTCATCGTCGGCCACCAGACCGAGGAGGGCGCGCCGGCCATGGCCGTGGCGATGGACATCGACGTCGAGGTCGGCCAGGAGAAACTCTCCTTCAGCGGCTTCGGGCTCACCGCCAACCTGCTCGGCCATGTGCACATCGGCGACAACCTCGACACCCGCGGCGAGCTCAGCCTGGCCGACGGCCGTTACCGCGCCTACGGCCAGCGCCTGACCATCCGCCGCGCGCGGCTGCTGTTTGCCGGCCCGATCGACCAGCCGTACCTGGACATCGAAGCGATCCGCCAGGTCGATGACGTGACGGCTGGTATCCGCCTCAGCGGCAGCGCCGAGCAGCCGACCACCACGGTCTTCTCCGAGCCAGCGATGAGCCAGGAGCAGGCCCTGTCGTACCTGGTGCTGGGCCGCCCGCTGGGCACTACCGGCGAAGACAACAACATGCTCGCCCAGGCGGCCTTGGGCCTTGGCCTGGCAGGCAGTGCCGGGCTGACCGGCAGCCTCGCGTCGAACCTGGGCATCGATGACTTCCAGCTCGACACCGAAGGCACGGGCAACACCACCAGCGTGGTCGCCAGCGGCAACCTGACCGAGCGGCTGAGCCTGCGCTATGGCGTGGGGGTGTTCGAACCGGCCAACACCATCGCTCTGCGCTACAAGCTGAGCAAGAAGGTGTACCTGGAGGCGGCCAGCGGGTTGGCCAGTTCGTTGGATATCTTCTACAAGCGGGATTTCTGAGTGTCAGTTATATGTGTGGGGAGTAGTGGGCGCTAGCCACGGCTTCTCGGGCGCTCTCAGGATCGAGCGCCGCCCGCGCGGCGCTTCGCGGGGCAAGCCCGCTCCCACATTTGTTGCATCGTGCCATGGCCTGACAGACCCCTGTCTTAGCCCTTGTTTGTCCGGCGAAGATCCTGAGCCGCCTCAAATGGCTCCCCACCAGCTTTTCGCCTGGCACCAAGGCTGGCAACCCCTCTCTCACAGGCCATGGCGCGTTGCAACAAATGTGGGAGCGGGCTTGCCCCGCGAAGCGCCGCGCGGGCGGCGCTCGATAGTGAGGGCGCTAGAGAAGTTGTGGCTAGCACCCGCGAAGCGCCGCGCGGGCGGCGCTCGATCCTGAGAGCGCCCGAGAAGCTTGTGGCTAGCACCTCGCAGCCCTCATGCGATCCCATTACTCCGTCATGGCTTCACCAACATCTTGATATGTACGCCATTGCCGCTGAGAACACTGAAGGCCTGCTCGAGGTTGTCCAGGCTGACACTGCCGGTGACCATCGGCGCCAGTTGCTCGGGCTGCCGGCAGATCATCGCGAACGCCTCGGCGAAATCCTCCGCGGTGTAGGCAAAGATAAATTTCAGCGTGAGGCTCTTCTGCAGCAGGAACGCCGGCTCAAGCGTGTCCGGCTGCATGCAGTTGCCCACCACCACGATGGTTGCGCCGACCGGCGCCGAGCGCGCCAGGGCCATCAGCATCCCTGGCTTGCCGACGCACTCGAACAGTACCGCGCGTGAGCGCTGGCGCAGTTCCGGAGCCTGCGCCATGGCATCCGACAGCCCCAGCGGCAACCCCAGTGCATCCCACCAGGCGCCGGTGTCGCCCGGCGCGACCACGTTGTCGGCGCCCATCTGCTCGGCCATGGCGCGGCGGGCGAGGCTCGGTTCGATGGCCAGTACCGGGCCCAGGCCCAGGGCGCGCAAGCGGGCGATGACAAACAGCCCGACCGGGCCGCAGCCGACCACCGCGAAGGCGCAGTTACCATCGACGTTGGCTTCTGCCACCGCATGCACGGCCACCGACAACGGCTCGGTAAGCGCTGCGATGTCCGTGCTTACGTGGTCAGGGACCGCCCAGCTCAGGTTGGCCTGCAACAGCATCTGCTCGGCGAAGGCGCCGTTGAAGGTATTGGAGTAGCCGACCAGTTCCACGCCCTGGCCCGCGCTGATGAAGGGCATGGCCACGACCCGCTGGCCGGCCTCGAAGCCCGGGGCGCGTTCAAGCACTTCGCAGCAGAATTCATGGCCCATCACCACCGGCTTGTGCGGGTCCATGAAGCCTCTGAACCCTGCACTTTGCAGCAGGCCGCAGAGGTGTTCGGCGTGGTCCTTGGCGTGCAGGTCGCTGCCGCACACACCGCAGGCCAGTGGCCGGGTCAACAGTAGCCCCGCAGTGGGCTGGGGGTCAGTGACCGTCTCCAGGCGCAACTGACCGTCGTGCAGAACCATGGCTTTCATGAGGCGTCCCTTTTTATTATTGTCGGGGTAAACCAATAAGTATTTAACCTACCTGCGGGTAACATAGAAGTGCTCCCGAGGGCTGTCAAGGCGCTCGGAACCCAAGGGTATGGTGTATTCTCTGCGGTACAAATACGCCAGCCATGGCGGGCCAATGCTTGGGAAATCCCTCATGACCGAACCGACACCGTTCCAGACCCCGCAGCAGAAACAGCGCGATCGCGAAGCCAAACGGCAGGCCGTGCTGCGCGCTGCCGTGCGCATCTTCAACAAGCAAGGCTTCCATGCCACGCTGCTCGAAGACGTCGCCACCAGCCTGGGCATCTCCAAGCCGACCATCTACCACTACCTGGGCAACAAGGAGCAGGTGCTGCTGACCTGCGTGATGACCGGGCTGGAGCAACTGGTCGAGGCGTCCGAGCAGGCGCGGCAGGAGCCGGGCACCGGCAATGACCGGCTGCGCAAATACCTGCGCCGCTATGCCGAGATCAACATGGACGACTTTGGCCGGTGTGTGATCCTCACCGCAGAAGAGTCGTTGTCCGAGGCGGGCAGGGCGGAGTTTCGTGCGCTCAAGCGCAAGATCGACCATGCCCTGCGCGAGCTGATCGAGGCAGGCATCGCTGACGGCTCCATCGCGCCCTGCGACTCCCGTTTGATGGCCTTCACCCTGGCCGGTGCGCTGAACTGGCCGGCGCGCTGGTTCAGCGCCGAGGGCAAGCAGACCCGTGAAGAAACCGCCAGCCTGATGGTCGAGCTGCTCGCCAACGGCTTCGCCCCCCGCTGACGCCCAGCGCTTGGGCGGCGTTTTGAAATTGCGCTTGGCGTGAGCTCGCCGGGGCTGCTGCGCAGCCCTTTCGCGACGCAAGGCCGCTCCCACATGTCCAGCGCTGGCTGATCTTCCTGTGGGAGCGGCCTTGCGTCGCGAAAGGGGCGCGCAGCGGCCCCAGCGAGCTCAAGGCATGGGTAAATTCGGAAAAATGCGAAGCCCTTGAAAGCGCTGCCGCTAAGGCCGAAGTAGAGCTGGGCCAGGCGCACTGGCCGGCCTCGCCCGCACCTTCGGTAACCGCTCTGGTTGCCGCTCCCGCGCACATTTGGCTGCCTCGTGCGCCTTGACAAAGAATCCCTTACTGTCTAAATCTACTCGCAGGTAGTTTTTATACCTCTTGGTACGAATCCAACAAAAATAACAACCCTGGAGAGTGAACCATGCACAACAGTCAGTTGCTGACGGGGGGCGATGTGCTCGCCGCTACGTTGGCGAAGGCCGGCGTCAAAGACATCTTTACCCTGCACGGCGGCCACCTGGACGGCCTGTTCAAGGCCTGCAAGGACCTCGATATCAACCTGTTCGACACGCGCCACGAGGCCAGTGCCGGGCATGCCGCCGAAGCCTATGCCAGGGTCAAGGGCGATCTGGGCGTGTGCGTGGTCACCAGCGGCCCGGGCTTTACCAACGTGATTTCGTCGATCGTCAACGCCAAGTCCGATCAGACCCCGGTGCTGTACATCGTCGGCGCGCCGCCGCTGCGCGAAGCCCACACCAACCCGCTGCAAGGCGGCTTCGACCAGATCGCCATGGCCACCCCGGGCGCCAAGCTGGCGCTGCGCATCACCCATGCCGAGCGGATTGCCGACCAGCTCGCGCTGGCGATCCGTGAAGCGCGCAATGCGCCGTATGGCCCGGTACTGGTCGAAGTGCCCATCGATGTCATGCACATGCTGGTGCACCCGGACGACCTCACCGCACCCACCGGGCTGGCTGTCCAGTGCCGGCCGGCGCCTAGCCGGCGTGACCTCAACCGCATCGTCGAACAGCTGAAAAAGGCCAAGCGGCCAGCGCTGATCGTCGGCGGCAGTGTGCGCTACAGCCACTGCGGTGAGCTGCTCTCGCAGGTGGCGCTGAAGTTCGCCCTGCCGGTGTTCAGCAACGCCGGCGGCCGCGGGATCCTGCGCAACGACCATCCGCTGCATTTTGCCGATCCGGGACTGATCGCCACCCTTGACGAGGCGCACAAGCCGGACCTGATCATCAACCTGGGCGCACGCTCCGGGATGTTTCTTGGCGGGCGCAGCAAGGCCATTGTTGGCGACCAGGCGTTCTACATCCAGGTGCACAACGACCCGGCAGAACTGGGCCGGGTCAACGAGGCCAGCCTTGCGCTCAATTGCGACTACGGCGAATTGCTGGCGAGCCTGTACGAGGAAAACTTCAAGCCGGCCATCGAAGAGGGCTGGGTCGACGCGCTGCGGGCGGCCAGGCATGCCTTGGCCCACCCAGCGTATCCGGCTGACTCGGGCGGGGCGGTGCACCCGGGCCAGGCCGTGGCGCAGATCGTCCAGAGCAGTGGCGAAAATGCGCTGTTCGTCATCGAAGGCGGTGAGACCGGCTTGTGGGCGCTGGATGGGGTCGAGGTCAATCGGCCGGGTCATGTCCTCAGCTATGGCTACCTGGGCTGCCTGGGCACAGGGCCGGGCTTTGCCCTGGGCGCGGCGATCGCCAGCCCGGACTCGAGGGTGGTGCTGATTTCCGGCGACGGAGCCTTTGGCTTCCATCTGCAGGAGCTGGACTCGATGAACCGGCACCACACGCCGGTGATCAACGTGGTGCTCAACAACGAGTGCTGGGGCATGTCGATCCATGGCCAGGAAATGCTCTACGGCAAGGGCTACAGCGCTGTGAGCAGGCTCGGTGGGTTGTCCTATGCGGCGATCGGCGGCGGTTTTGGCTGCCATGCCGAACAGGTCACTCGCCTGGAGGACCTGGCGCCGGCGATGGCGCGTGCCATCGCCAGTGGCAAACCAGCGGTGATCGAAGTCATGACCGACCCGCAGGTGGTGCACCCGGTCATGCACCTGATGCTCAGTGAACCGGCCGACCCGAGCAGGGAAATCGTCATCCCGTACTACGAGAATATTCCGCTGCGCGACCTCAGCCAGCGGTAACCCTCCCGCTCACTCGACAAGGACAGCGCCATGAGAGACACCTCCGTAGCCCAGATCCAGCAGTACTTCAGCGCGCAAAAAGACTACTTCACACGCGGCGAGACCCGTCAGCTGGCGTTCAAGCAGCGCGCCTTGCTCAAACTCAAGGCGGCGATCAGCGCCCACAGCGAGGAGATCTTCCAGGCCCTGGCAGAAGACCTGGGCAAGGACCGCGACCAGGTCGAAATGGCCGAGATCGGCGCAGTGATCAACGAGATCGACTTCGCCCTCGAGCATCTCGAGCAATGGTGCACGCCGCGCGAGGTGCAAACCCCGGCAGCGTTGCAGCCCTCGCAAAGCTTCATCCACCATGAGCCGTTTGGCGTGTGCTACATCGTCGGGCCGTTCAATTACCCGATCAACCTGACCATGCTGCCGCTGATCGGGGCGATCGTGGGCGGCAATAGCGCGCTGGTCAAACCCTCCGAGAGCACCCCCAATGCGGCCCGGGTCATCGAAAAGATCGTCGCCAGCGCCTTCGATACCTGCCATGTGGCGGTGATCCAGGGGGGCAGGGAGGTCAACGAGTACGCCCTGTCGCTGGCGTTGGATTTCATCTTCTTCACCGGCAGCCCGCAGGTCGGCAAGGTGGTCATGCAGGCGGCTGCCAGGCAGTTGATTCCGTTCGTGCTGGAGCTGGGCGGCAAGTGCCCGGTGCTGGTCCTGGAGGACGCCGACCTGGACCAGGTCGCCGAGCAGATCGTCTTCGGGCGGTTCTTCAACAGTGGCCAGACCTGCATCGCCCCCGACTACGTGCTGGTGCCCGAAGCGCTCAATGAGGCCCTGGTGACGCGCCTGGTGGCGTTGACCCGCAGCCTCTATCCGCAGCTGGGCTCAACCGGCAAGCTGATCACCGCACGGCAAGTGCAGCGCCTCGACCAACTGCTCGGCAGCAGCACGGGGCGGGTGGTGCTGGGCGGGCAAAGCGACAGCGAACAGCGCTACTTCGCCGCGACCCTGGTCGAGCAGGTGGGTTGGGACGACTCACTGATGCGCGAGGAGTTGTTCGGCCCGCTGTTGCCGATTGTCCAGTACCGCGACCTGGACGCGACCGTCGCCAACATCAACCACTACCACTACAAACCGCTCGCCGCGTACGTCTTTACCAAGGACCGCGAGCGTGGCCTGGCGCTGCTGGCGAAGATCCCGTCGGGCGATGCGCAGATCAACGCGGTCATCACCCATTCCATGTCGCCGTATCTGCCGTTTGGCGGCGTGGGGCCGTCGGGGATCGGCAGCTACCACGGTGAGTACAGCTTCTCGGCCTTTACCTACCAGCGCTCTATTCGCACGGTGCCCTGAGCGTAGAGCCTGCACCGCCTCAGGGGCGCCCAGCGCCCCGAGGTATCGGTGTTTCATGAGTGCGCTGCTCCAATAACAATAAATCAGGAAGCCGCTATGAAGAACATTCAGGCCGCGACGGTCGCCGTCTGCCTTGCATTCAGCCCTCTGCCCACGTTGGCTTACGATAACTTCCCCGGTGACTCGGTGTGGGCCGGGGACGGCACCCATGCGTCACTGATCTACTTTGCCCATCAGAACTCCAAGCAGCTGAGGGTGCAGGGTCACGGCAAGATGAAGGACTCCAGGCTGACGGTGAACTCGCTGATCCTGCGCGATGTGCACTACACCGAAATCGCCGGCGAAAAGTTTCTCTACCAGGCGTTCTTGCCGATCGGCGATATCTCCACCGCACGCTCCAGTGGCCATGATCAGGACACCCGTTCGGGCGTCGGCGACCTGACCTTCGAGGTGGCGTGGTTTCCGTTCACCTCGACCAGCCCGACCGGGACCTCGATGGCGCTCGGCCTGTACCTGGGCACGCCCACCGGCAACTACGACGTGGACGAGCCGAGCATCGGCAGCGGCACCTGGAGCGTCACCACCGAAGCGGGCATCGTGCAAGGCCTGGGCGCCGGCTTCTTCCTCGACTCCACCGTCAGCTCGACGTTCTCCAAGACCCGCCGCCACGAAGGCATCGAAGTGCGCAGCAACACCGCCTACCAAGGGCAGTTCTACCTCAGGCATCAGTTTTCGCCGACGGCTTACTGGGGTGCGGGCGTGTCTACGCTGCAAGGCGGCAAGGGCTACCTTGACGGCAACTACACAGGCATCAAGACCCGCAGCGATCAGTTTCGCCTGTTTGCCAACAAGTTGTTTTACGAGCATTTTATGGCGGGTCTGATGGTCGGGCGAGACTTCCATGCCGATGGCGGTTATCGCAAGGACAGCCAGGTCACGCTCAGGTTCGCGCGCTTCTGGTGAGGCGCAACACTTCCAATAAAAACAACCCGAGGTTTGTCATGTCTGTCGATCCCTACACGGCATTGTCCGGGCCCGCACGGCTGCACAGCGTGGCGGATATTGCCGCGCGCTCCGCTGCGCGCTACCCGCACAAGCTGGCCATTGTCGATGGCGAGGTCAGCCTGAGCTTCGCCGAACTCGATCGACTGATCGGTACCCTGGCGGCGTGGATGCAGCAGGCCGGCGTGCACAAGGGCGACCGGGTGCTGCTGTTTTCGCACAACTGCTGGCAGTTTCCCGTCGCGGTCCTGGCCGCCGCGAGGATTGGCGCGATCGCCGCGCCGGTCAATTTCATGCTCGGCCCGCAGGAGCTGCTGTACATCCTGCAACTGAGCCAGCCGGCCTTGGCGATTGTCGAGGATGGCCTGCGCGAGACCTTCGACGCTGCGCTGGCGAACTACCCGGGCGAGCTGGCGCACAAGCTGCTGATCAACCTCCACGGCCTACCCTGCAGCCACGGCTGGCAAGCGTTCGAACCGCTGGTGCAGGGTCAGCATCGTGCCCCGCTGCCGGTCGCGGTGGGGGCTGAAGAACCGATCCGGATGATGTTCACCAGCGGTACCGAATCATTGCCCAAAGGGGTATTGCTGAGCAGCCACGCGCTGCTGTCGCAGTACGTCAGTTGCGTGGTTTCGGGTGGCATGCAGGTCAGCGACCGCGAGGTGCACGCCTTCCCGCTGTACCACTGCGCGCAGCTGGACAACTTCCTCATGACCGACATTTACCTGGGCGCCACCAGCTACCTGCTGCGCCGACCGGACCCGGCCGCGATCCTGGCGACGATCGAGCGTGAGCGGATCAGCAACCTGTTCTGCCCGCCGACCGCCTGGATTGCCCTGCTCAATTGCCCGGCCTTTGCCACGGCCGACCTGAGTTCGCTGAAAAAGGTCTACTACGGCGCTTCGGCCATGCCCAGAACGGTGATCGAGACGCTGCGCCAGAAGCTCCCGCAGATCCAGTTCTGGCAGTTTTATGGCCAGACCGAAATGGCCTCGCTGGCCACGGTGCTCTGCCCTGAAGACCATGAGGCCTACCCAGGCTCGGTGGGCGTGCCGGCATTGAATGTGACCACTGCGGTGGTCGATGAAAACGACTGCCCGGTAGACGTGGGGGTGGTTGGCGAAATCGTCCACCGCAGCCCCCACCTGACGCTGGGCTATTACGCCGACCTGGACAAGACCGCCGCGGCGTTTCGCAATGGCTGGTTCCATTCCGGCGACCTCGGCTACTTCGGCGAATCGGGGCATCTGTACGTGGTCGACCGGATCAAGGACATCGTCAAGACCGGCGGTGAGAACGTCTCCACCAAGGAAGTGGAGGAGGTCATCTACGACTTCGACGGCGTGCGCGAAGCGGCGGTGTTCGCGCTGCCACACCCGCAGTGGATCGAGATCGTCGCCGCCGCCGTGGTTGCGCACGACGGCCACACCCTGGACACCGAGGCCCTGCTGCGCCATTGCAAGGCGAAGTTGGCGGGCTTCAAGGCGCCCAGGTTCGTTGCCGTGGTGCCCGTGCTGCCGAAGAACGCCAGTGGCAAGGTGCTCAAGCGTGAGCTGCGGGCGGCGTTCCAGGAGGCCGCAGGGCAGTGACGGGCCACTGCCGCCTGCCAGCGGTCAGGCGTGGCCAGGCTGGAGGAAGTCCACCACCAGCTTGACCCAGCAGTCCGCGCCCAGGCCGATCAACTGGTCGTTGAAGTCGTAATGCGGGTTGTGCACCGAGCAGCCATGGAACTCGCCCTCGCCGTTGCCGAGCATGAAGTAGCAGCCCGGCACTTCGGCGAGCATCCAGGCGAAGTCCTCGGTGCCCATCACCTTGGGCCCGCGGCTGTGCAGGTGGCCCGGCGCGAACAACGGCGCGAGGCTGGTGCGCGCCCATTCGGTCTCGGCCTCATGGTTGAT
Source organism: Pseudomonas reidholzensis (assembly GCF_900536025.1). GTDB lineage: Bacteria > Pseudomonadota > Gammaproteobacteria > Pseudomonadales > Pseudomonadaceae > Aquipseudomonas > Aquipseudomonas reidholzensis. Next base: position 48,248 of record NZ_UNOZ01000023.1, on the reverse strand, counting down.
CAGGGCGGGTGCCAATTGGCGGATGTCCAGCTCGATGCTGACGCCGAACGCCTGTTCATGGCCGCGGACGATCTCGGCCAGGCGCTGGTTGATCTTGTGCTGGGTCTGCGGCGTGTCGGTGCGCACGCTGATCAGCATGCTGGCTTCGTCCGGAATGATGTTGTAGACACTGCCGGCCTGGAGCATGCCGATACTGACCACGGCGTATTCCTCCGGCCCGAGGTTGCGCGACTTGATGGTCTGGATCGCGTTGATCAGGCTGGCCACCACGGGCAGTGGGTCCACCGACAGTTCGGGCATGGCGCCGTGGCCGCCTTTGCCGGTGATGTGCAGCCGCACCCGCTCGGACGACGCCATGGTCGGACCGGCTTGCACCACTGCCGTGCCCACCGGCGACCCCGGCATGTTGTGCAAGGCGAAAATCGCGTCACACGGGAAGCGCTGGAACAGACCGTCGTCGATCATCGCCTTGGCGCCGCACAAACCCTCTTCATCGGGCTGGAAGATCAGGTTGAGGGTGCCGTCGAACGCGCAGCTCGACAGGCGATAGGCGGCGGCGAGCAGGATCGCCGTGTGGCCGTCGTGGCCGCAGGCGTGCATGCGCCCGGGGATCTGGCTGGCGTGGGCAAAGGCATTCTTCTCTTGCATGGGCAATGCGTCCATGTCGGCGCGCAGGCCGATGCGGCGCTGCCCCTGGCCTTTGCGCAGCACGCCGACCAGGCCGTGGCCGCCGATCCCGCGATGGACCTCATAGCCCCACTGTTGCAGCTTCGCGGCCACCAGTTCGGCGGTGTGCGGCGTGTCACCGCCCAGTTCGGGTGCCGCGTGAATCTGCCGCCGCAAACTGATGAAGCTTTCCAGCTCGGTGTCGTTCAAGGCAGTGCCGGTTTGCTGAGTGTGCATGGTTCAGGCCCTTCCGGTGTTTTCAGGGAACAGTTTCAGGCAGACGAGGCTGATCACCCCGCCGGCCAGCAGGTAGTAGGCGGGTGCCAAGGGGTCGTCGAGGGACGCCGTCAGCCAGGTCGCGATCAGCGGCGAGAAGCCGCCGAACAAGGTGACCCCGAAGCTGTAGCTGACCGAGGTGCCGAGCGCGCGCTGGGGCTTGGCGAAGCCTTCCATGATCATCGCGAAGAACGCCCCCGAGCCGATGCAGCCGGGCAGCACCAGCAGCGCCACGATGAGCATGGCGGCGTACAGGTCGGTGCTGTGCGACAACAGCCAGAGCGCTGGCCAGGCGGCGATGACGGGCAGGCTGATGGTCCATGCCAGGAGCTTCTTGCGCAGCCCGTGACGGTCGGCGTAGCGCCCGGCGAGCGGGGTGATGATCGCCAGGCAGGCGGCGGCCACGCAGGCAATCGCCATGGCGCTGCGCTGCGGGTACTGCAGGGTGCTGACCAGGTACGACGGCATGTAGAAGATGAACAGGTACATGCCGATGGTGGCGCTGGCCATCAGGCCGGTCGCCAGGAGGGTGTTACGCAGGTCGATCACCGTGCGCCAGTGCGGCTTGGCAATGCTCGGGCTTACGCGCTCGCGCTCGCTGGTGGGCTGCTCGAGGGTTTCGGGAATGCAGCGGCGGATGTACAGGCCCACCGGGCCGATGAGCAGGCCGATGATGAACGGGATGCGCCAGCCCCAGTCTTCCAGGTCAGGCGTGCTCATCACGCTGCTCAGCAGCAGGCCCAGGCCGGCGCCGACCAAGGCCGCGTAGCCCTGGCTGGCGGCCTGCCAGCTGACACTGGCGCAGCGCTTGGCGGGCGAGGTGGACTCCATCAGCAACACCGAGGCGGTGCCGATTTCACCGCCGGCGGAAAAGCCCTGGGTGAGGCGGCCGATCACCAGCAACACGGTGCCGAACACCCCGGCTTGCTGGTAGGTGGGCGCGAAGGCGATCAGCGCGGTGCCCAGGGTCATGAGAAAGATGGTCAGGGTCAGCGCGGCCTTGCGCCCTTTGCGGTCGGCCAGGCGGCCGATGACCATCGCGCCCACCGGGCGCATCAGGAACCCCACCCCAAACGCGGTCAACGACATCAGCAAGGAGGCCAGCGGCGACTGCGCCGGGAAGAAGTTCTTGGCGATCACCACGGCGAAAAAACTGTAGATGGTGAAGTCGTACATCTCCAGGGCGTTGCCCAGGGCGCAGGCCACGGTGGCGCGGCCAGTCCCGACGGCGGCGCTGTCGGGGCGCGGCGTGCCATGCGCTACAGGCGTATCCGAGTGCAGGGTTGTCATGCGGGCTCTCTCCGAGTCATTTGCGTTGTGGGCAAACTATCGGGCAAGCCGGGCGATCAATCACTTGCGCTTTTCGCAAGCACATTACCAACGGTTAATTAACTCGCGCCTCTGCGGCCGGTTATTGCACCACAGCTGTGCAGAAAGGCGCGCGAATGGGCGATCGCTGACCAAGTTTGCGTCCCAGCGCAGCAACGCGCATTGCGCCATGCAGGCGCCCGCGCGTTTATTTCTGCGACGTTGGCAGGCACCCGGCACACGCTACCTCGGCTCCGGCGGGCAAATTAGCAAACAGGCATAGCCTTGCGAAAATGGCGATTTGGGCGGCGATTTATTTTCAGGGAGGCTGCGAACCCATACCCACGTTCACGGAGAGTCCGCAATGGGAGCGTTCGCTATGCGCAATGGATCACTGGCCGTCATCCTCCTCGGGCTTGGCGTGCCGCCCGCCACGCTGGCCGAGGGCTTCCCCTCGATCGGTCGGGTGGCCTCGGGGTTCGGTCACTACAACGTGGACAAGGGCTACGACGACACGCTGAAGCTCTATGGCACGCTCGATGCGTTCGTCAATTACCAGGACTCAGGCCATTACAGCGGTTACAAACTGGCCGGCGGCGGCGCCTGGACCAACAAGCTCGGGCTGTATATGCGCAAGGCGGTCGCGGCGGACACGGTGCTGGAGATGGATGTCGAAGAAGGCTTCAACCTCAATGGCCAGGCCTTGGGCGAGCACTGGAAACAGGTCGGCGCATTGCGCCTGGCCGTGGTCGCGCTGCGTTCGCGCAGCTACGGCAAGCTGGAGTTCGGCAAGACCTACGGCATGGGTACGCCGACCTTCGCCGACCCGTTCCTGGCCACCTATGGCTCGCCTTACACCTACCTCACCAGCCCGCCCAGTGGCAAAGGCGCTTATTACCTGGACATGCGCCCCAAGCATACCCTGGCCTACACCACGCCCAAGTTCGCCGGCTTCAGTGTTGGCAGCGCCTTGAGCTTTGGCCTCAACGACACCGCCAGTGGCGGCAAGACCCTGCGCGGCAAAGGCATCAGCGTGCAGTACAGCAATGCCCGGTGGATGCTCCTGGGCTCGTTCAATGACTACCTGAGTGACCCGTGGGGCGACGAGCAGGGCCCGCGTCAGACGCACAATTATTTCAAGAGCGCCTCGGTGTTCCACGACTTCGGGCCGGTCGCGGCCAGCCTCACCTGGCAGCGTCAGGAAGTGGACTATCACGCCACGCCGAGCCTTGACGCCTGGACCCTGGGCCTCTCAGCGCCGGTGGGTAAAGCCGATGTCGCGCGTCTGGCGCTGGTCAAGCGCGACATCCAGTTCGGTGACCAGGATGCCTTCGGCGTGATGCTCGGCTATGACCATTTCCTGCGGCCCGGCTGGGCCATTTACGGGCGAATCGCACTGATCGACAACCGCCCGCGATCAGCCATCAGCTATGCCGGTATCCCGCTCGAGCAGGCCGGTGACGACCCGCAGAACCTGGCCATCGGTATGTACTACCACTTCTAGCCGGCCAGCGCCTTGGCCTGCAGCTTGGCGCTGAGGTTGTGGAACAGCTCCTTGGCCGGTGAGGTCAGGGCGTGGCGGTCGACGCAGACCAGGTAGATCGGGTACTCGGGGATGATCTCCTCGACCTCGACCTTGAACAGCGCCGGTGTCTGGGCAGTGGTGAGGGTGTTGCCCGCGGCGAAGTTGCTCAGGGTCATGAACGCGTTGGCGTTTTGCACCATGCCCAGGGCCAGCAGCAACGACGAGCATTCGATGACGTTTTGTGGCGGATGCACGTCATTGACCTCGAACATCTGGTGGAACTGCGACGACCCATCGCCGACCGCGTCCAGGCTGATCCAGTTGGCGTACTGCAACTGTCGCAATGAGCGCGCGTGGCGCAGGGGGTTGCCCGGGCTGCAGAAGACATTGCCCTGGATACGGTCGAGGGCCTCCCAGTCGAGGTTGAGGCGTTGGGTGTTCTGCTGCGAGGTCAGGGCAAAATCCAGCGTGCCGTCGCGCAGGCGCTGGACGATGTGGCTGGGCCGTTGCTCGATGAGCTTGATCCGCACGCGCTGGTTTTTCGCCTGGAAGTCACTGATGCAGGCGCCGAACCCTGGCAGCACGGCGGTCAGCGAGGTGACGCCGATGGCCACTTCGCCGACGGCCGTGTCATGGATGTTGTCGGCCTCGATCTGCAGGCGGCGCATGCTCTCCACCGCCATCTGGGCGTGGCGCAGGATCCGCCGGCCCTCGTCGGTGAGCGACATGCCCTTGTAGGAGCGCTGCATCAAGGTCAGCCCCAGTTCGCGTTCAAGGTCCTTGATCGAACGGCTCAGCGCCGGCTGGGTGACGTGAAGTATCTGCGACGCTTCGTTGATGCTGCCGCATTGATCGATCGCGACCAGCGCTCTGACTTGATGGAATTTCACGCTGTCTGGCCCGTTGTTGTTTGTCGGCAACTCTAAAGCAAGATGCCGGCCAGCCGCCAGTGAGGGCCCGGGCGGGCCCTATGTTCCGCCTCAGCGCCGATGGGCCTGTCTCGGCCCCTGCGCTGGCAGGCGGATACACACGGGTATGGCGGATTACTGGTACAGCGGTACGCCACTCAGTTCCTGCAACGCCTGGAAGTCGATGTCGGCGCAGATTTCCAACACCTTCAGCCCATCGGGCGTTACTTCCAGCACGGCCAGGTCGGTGTAGATGCGGCTGACGCAACCGATACCGGTCAGGGGGTACGTGCACTCGGGCACGATCTTGCTTTCGCCGGACTTGGTCAGGTGGTCCATCATCACGAACACCTGACGCGCGCCCGTGGCCAGGTCCATCGCGCCGCCTACGGCCGGGATCGAACCTTCGGCGCCGGTGTGCCAGTTGGCCAGATCGCCCTTCACCGACACCTGGAAGGCGCCCAGTACGGCGATGTCCAGATGGCCGCCACGCATCATCGAGAAGGAGTCTGCATGGTGGAAGAAGGCACCGCCGGTGAGCAGGGTCACGTGCTGCTTGCCGGCGTTGATCAGGTCGTCGTCTTCCTCACCCGGAGCGGGGCTTGGGCCCATGCCCAGCACGCCGTTCTCGCTGTGCAGGAACACTTCCTTGTCGCCCAGGTAATTGGCCACCAGGGTCGGCGCACCGATGCCCAGGTTGACGTACGCGCCTTCCTGGATATCGGCGGCCACGCGCTGGGCCATCTCGGTACGGGAAAGCTTTTTGGTGATGGTCATGGCAGGCCTCAGACAGCGTTGGCGATCGAAGAAGCAGCAGCGCCGGAGATGGCGACAACGCGCTGCACGAAAATGCCCGGGGTGATGATGTGTTCCGGGTCCAGTTCACCGAGTTCGACGATCTGGTCGACCTGGGCGATGGCGGTCTTGGCGGCCATGGCCATGATCGGGCCGAAGTTGCGGGCGGCCTTGCGGTAGATCAGGTTGCCCCAACGGTCACCCTTGTAGGCCTTGATCAGCGCAAAGTCGGCGTGCAGCGGCATTTCAAGCACGTACTTGCGGCCATCGATCTCGCGGGTTTCCTTGCCTTCGGCCAGCAAGGTGCCGTAGCCGGTCGGCGAGAAGAACGCACCGATACCCGAGCCCGCGGCACGGATACGCTCGGCCAGGTTGCCTTGCGGTACCACTTCCAGCTCGATCTTGCCGGCCCGGTACAGTTCGTCAAAGACGTAGGAGTCGGACTGGCGCGGGAACGAGCAGACCACCTTGCGCACGCTGCCCGCCTTGAGCAGGGCGGCCAGGCCGATCTCACCGTTACCGGCGTTGTTGCTGATGATGGTCAGGTCGCGGCTACCGGTCGCGATCAGCGCATCGATCAGTTCAGACGGCATGCCGGCAGTGCCGAAGCCACCGACCATGATGGTCGAGCCGTCGGTGATGCCTTCCACCGCGCTGGCGATGGACTCAAATGTTTTGTTGATCAAAGCGAGCTCCTGGTTTTCCTGGAGTATGGATTGTCGACCTGGCCGTCGCGCTTCGAAGCGATAGGCCAGTCAGCGCCTAGGAAATGTTTGCTGACTGGGCAATAGCGTGCCGCAAGATGGGGCACAAGTAGAGAGCATTACGCGGATGCTGTGCGATTATCGAACCTTTGTGCGTTGTTGCGAGCGTGAAAAGATGTTCAGGGTGGGCAGTTGTGGCCGGCAGCCATCGAGCCATGACTGCCTTCCGTGAAAGGCAGCTTACGGCCGAATGCTGCAGCTCACTGGTAGCTATCAAAATTAGGGGCGGACGTACGTTCATTTTTAAGCTGGTTTTGCGGGTTCTAGCTCCATGCGGACATAACTCGGCTCGCGTCGAAGGCCGTCCGCTGCATAGGTTTTCACCAGTTGAAGGTTCTCCGCATCGTAAGTGATGCCGTCCACAAGGCAGGCTTCAGCTACGCGGGGGGTATTAATATGCAGCCAGACGTAATGCATCCTCGTCCAGCCAAGAATCGCCTTATGTAAAGGCCGATTCTCCTTGTCAAAATCACCCTCGTGGACTTTCAGGCCCATCACATTCAGACAAAATCCGAGGATTTTTGCCCCTTTAAAATTAGCGAAGCGAGTCATCTCGGTGATCTCGTCATACAAAAGCCGACGCAGCTTAAATTTTATAACTTGCCCACCGGGGCCATTGAGTCCGCGTGTAATCGGCCCCCAAATGGTATTGTGCTGTATGGACCAACACTCCCACTGCGGAGAAATAACAGACGAGGCGTGAAAAATAACCTCGAAAATCATGCTGGCAATGTCATCGTAGAGCGACTCACGTGGGTGGCCATGCTCCGTTCTCACTCGAAGGCGAACGTGGTTGGGTTTTCCCTTTTTATCCAGAATTTCAACTGCATGTTTAATGAAATCGATGACTACCCGGAGGCACTGTGCGGCATCGGTTTCCCACGTATTGGCTACCGCGTTCAACTTGTACAAGCCGGAAGCGGCGCTCTCGATGTAGTCCTTGGCCCGCAAAAGGGGAGTAGGGTGGTTCCAGTACGGTTTCTTCACATAGTCGCGGAGGGTAATCAAAACCAGCCTGCAGTAGGCCTCCCACTGTTCGACGGTCCATTTCCGTTTCCCCACGGTGTCTGGGTCAAGTAGTGTCCTAATGGTGTCGACCATTGTATAGTTTCCGAACATCGCTTGGGTTAGGGGCTTGTGGTATCCGATCAATCCTGAGTCATATCCCATTGCTTCGTGATAGAGAAACGAGTTTGTGTTCAGTAGCGCTTCTCTCACGATATTTCGGGCGAAGATTTCGACCTGGATATCATATTTTTTTGTCTCACCCATCTCTTCAAAAATCGCCAGTGCAGTTCCCGATGAGGATTCAACTATTACACGGCAAAGTCGCTTGTCGGCTATAAGAAGTAGAATGTCATTCGCATAGGCTTCGACTTTAGGAAAGTCCGGCGTTGACTCGCTTTCATCCGATTTTCGACGATGATTTCGTAGTGCTTTTCGATCGCTCGCATAGTGAACTAGCGCTTTGGCAGAGTGCATGAGCTCGTCTGCGACCACAGACAGTTCTGTCAGATCACCCTTCAGAATATGTCGATATAAAGTCTGCGCATAGCGTTTGGCATTCCGCTTCCCGAATATTGGGGGTCTGATAAAGGCGAACCATGCCCAAGTCAGGAATGTAATGAGGAAGCCCACTGCGAGGAAGGCCTGCCATAAGGGTGGAGTAAACAAATCACCTTGGGGCACGAGCCATCCTTGAGCGCGCCATAGGTCGGTCAACAAGGTGAGTACACCCACGATAGCAACCACGTAGAAGGTGAAACGTTGGAGCGGAATCGGGGCGGTTTGCACGCGAAAGCGGTAGCGCACGTCGCCGATTGTCCAGGCAAGAACCATGAGAGCAAGACCGGCGAGAAACTCCGAAAAGCCGAAAAACTTAGATTCGTTCGGATCAAGCGGGATGAAGCACACAGCCGCATAGCACTTCTCTATCACCATGATTATCCTTAAGAGATTTTTCTTGAGTGGTATACCCCGGCGACTCTCCAGCGAACGCCTTGAGGGCGGGCAGTTCATTGGCGAGCGTTCTGAATCCTAGTTATCAGTTAGTTGCTCGCGCTGACGTAACCGCCTTTGAACCAGCTCAAAATCGACAGGAATCGGAAGCGGCACTTTGTCGTATAAGCAATATCCAGCCAGCGGCAAGGAGTAAAGACGCAGGAAGAACGTGGTCTTTCACCATCCTGGGCCCCCTTGAGGACGTAGATCCAGTTTCTGCGAGATTGGAATCCTAGTGAACCTAACTCCCCAGACGCCCGAGATGATGGTCGAAGAAGCCTTGGCCTCTTTGCGCACTCGTCCGGCAGCCGATGCTGATGTCACTCCGTCTCCGTCAAATTTGTACGGGTCGGACCGGAGATAGCCTCCAATTCAAGCCAGGCCCACCACACGGTGTCGGAGTGATAGGCATCTGGGTTGTAAGGACTTTGTGATCGTTCAGCGTGCGCCGAGCTGATTGGGGACCCTATGGATTCTCCCACACAGGCAAGTCAGCAAGCGGGTGCCACATCGCGCCACCTGGAAGGAGCTCGTTAACTTTCTTGCACAGAATTTCATCAAGCAAAGCTCCTGGCGCATGCGTAGTTGCGCCATCACATACGATGATGAGCTTGACTGGATACCCTTTGAGGTATTCGATGGACTCTTGAATGAAGGGTGGTACCGGCGCTGGCCCTTCGACCAGAACGCATACAGTCACATTTTCCATGAACCTATCTGAAGCCTCAATCGCCCGTGCTAGGACCTTTGCCGGCTCTGGGGTATCAGGGTTGCGAGGACAGGTCAAAGTAATCACAACGTGCGTTGAGTCTTTGTGATCGACATTTTCCGTGCGGATGCCCGCCACTCGTGCTGCCTCAAGGGCCTGGGTATCCAGCGAACCAAAAGCCATAAAAAATCCTCAAATTTTGCTGATCTCATATCCTTATCGGCATCGAGATGCGGAACTAGACATGTTCCTTAGGTTTTCGTGTGGGCCTATCTCGATCGACGGTCAGGTGAATGGCCTGACTGTAGACGGCAGGTCAACGCCAGAATATCTCTGCTTTTTGGGCTGGGATGAAGCCTAAAAACAATTGTTTGCGTTGGCTGGGGATTGGAGTCGGGCTATCGTGCTGTGGACCTTCCTCTCTCAGATCATGATCTCTCGTACCGGAAGGTACGACAGGCCAAGGACAACCGTAAATCCTACAAGATGATGTTATTGTGAGATTACTGGGTTAATGTACAGTTCTATGGACGACTGGCCCAGCAGGAAGACGTGATGCCCCCCCCTAATAACACTGTGGAAATCAGAACACTCGAGGAGCTGTCATCTCTGTACGAGATCGCCTCAGGCTGCACCCTCACGAAGGGGCAATACAGAAACCCGCTGCGGCCCTACCGCCTAATTCGGCCTGAGGCTAGCTGCCAGTACCAGAAGAACGGAAAACGCTGCTCCCAACTGCATCAGCATGGCTTCGTTGTCGAGTTGCACGACGATTCTAAGGTGCTGATAGGGAATTGCTGCGCGCTGAACCACCTTGGACTTGATGACGAGCAGGTCAGAGGGGAGTTCAAAAAGCTGAGCGCCACCGAACGGCAGAACATCCGCCGGCACAAGGTCGAAGCAATGCTTAAACACCGGGAGGACCTAATAGGCCGGGTCCGTGCTGCGAGCATTAAGTTCAGAGCTCTACACAGCAAGGCCAGTCTGATTCTCACAACCCTTCCCACCGCAGTAGGTGGTGCTTTGCTCGATCGTTGGAAGCGGAATGCGTTGGAGGTGTCTTGGGAGTACCTGCTCATCAAGAAGGGGAAGGACGAAAAGGGTAGGCCATATGAGGAGCGGAGCTGGTATGCGCACTCCTTCGGTATGTTCAAAGGCCTTGGGGTGTGGCAACAACTGGATCAGCAGTTGTATCTGGAAACGCTTTTGAAGCTTCGCCGCCAGCTGGAGGCTATTCCCGTCAAAGCTCGGTTGAGCCAATTGGAATTGGAGCATGCGGAAGCTGCCCTGAGCCAAGTGGCAACCCTAGAGACAATCGAACGTCAGCTACAGGGTCAGATCGAGTTGTTGGATGATTTTCGCAAACCGTCGAACCTTCAACTGGTAATTCAGATAGTCAGCAATCAAAAAGTCCGCGCGGAGACGGTAACCGCGGTTTACCATCTGATGGGCGAACCCTGCAGCATGACTCCTGAGAAGTACGTAGCCGAGATCGATTTGGCGCTTAAGAAGAAGTACGCTGCAAACGGCATTCGAATCGCCTCCTAAACTCACCTCCACCGCTCTCGCCAGACCCTGGTTGGCTCTCATTTAACAGCATGCTAGCCAGGGGAATAGACTGTCGGGTCTAGCTGCCTCTCGGCTTCCACGCCCAAGCACGACTCTCGCGCTGATCTGTTGCCGCTCGCCCGCCGAAATCCAAGGCGGCAGGCATCTCCTCAGTGCACTTAGCTTCATGATGTTGCGCATCAGGCGATGATGCAGACTTGGATCCATTTCAGATCCAATTAAAAAATCCCCACCGAAATTGATAACCTACATCTGCCGGCGAATGTTGCCGATCTGCCGCAGGCTCAAGCCGTACTTGTCCGCCAGCAGGCTGCGCGACAGGCCGTCGGCACTTTCCTGCTGGATCTGCAGGTTGCGCAACTGGCGCAGGAAGTGGTCGGCCTTGGGGATCTCCAGGGCGACACCGGCGAAGCGCTTGATCAGCGCGTCCAGCGCCTCGGCCGGGAGCACGTCGGCAAGTTTGGTGCGCTCACGGTGCTTGGGGATGTACTTGGGCCGCCCGCCATAGGCGCAGGTCAGGTGGTAGGCGTTTTCCAGCCCGATGCATTCGATCAGGGACTGCAGCGAGTGCGGCAGTTGGGTGATTTCGATGAGCGTGAGGTCTGGCAGTTGCATGGTGAGGCTCCCTGGGGTGATGGGCTGTCGCACTGCCTGGGCACCGTAGTGGGCTCTAGCAGCCGTTGTAGGGCTGGGCAGTGGCGGGATTGATTGTCGATGAGCGCCCGAGGGAGTCGCTAGGCGTCAAGCGGAACGGGCTTTGTAGCCCCTGTGTGCGCGGCTTGCAGGCAGCGATGGTGTGGCGTGTAGGACGAAGCCCCAATGCCAGGCTGCAGGCCTTGATCTGTGGTTGCCGGCCCGTTCTGGCGGGTCCATGGGTAGCGTTACCCTCCACTGGCCAGCTTGGGCAGCGGAGTGCGGCGGGTCAGCTATTGGATGAGGTCACTGGCGGGGCGGTGCGGGGGAGGGCAATGCGACTCGGCAGGAAATGCTCGCCTGCGGCGGAGGGCGTTGTATCATTGCGCCGGCTCGTTGCGAGCCTACTGACTCTGATGTTGCAAGGAACTATCGATGACACACGTACAGCGCCTGAAATACTCGGTCCTGATCATCCTCGTGGTACTGGGCTTGATGCTCGGGCTGTCCTACCTGCAGAAACAGGGGACGATCAGCGAGCAGACCTTCCAGTACGCCGCCATCGCCATCGCGGTGATCGTGGTGGTGATCAACGGCCTTCTGCGGCGCAAGGTCAAGCCTTGAACCCTGCTGGCCGGCCGATCCTGGCCGGCCATGCGCTCAGCGGCCGTAGGGTTGCTCGAGCACGGCGCGGGCCTGCGGGTTGAGGCTGTAGCATTTGTCGCTGCCCAGATTGATCACGCCCTCGGCGCACAGCCGCTTGAGCACTTCGCGCACGCTCAGGAACGACAACGGAATATCCAGCTGCTCGAGTTGCGCATGAATACCGCGCACGCCAATGGCGCGGCCGTGGCGGTCAGCCGCGTGCAGGGCATCGATCACCTTCAGGCGGATCAGGCTGGTGCGCAGGCCATAGGTGCGCAGCAGTTCGCGGATCAGCTCGTTGCCCAGGCGCTCTTCGCCCTCGGCCAGGCCGCGGCCAGTGGCGGTGTTGCCCGGGCTGCGGGCGATCTCTAGCGACGGTTGTGGCTGGTACATGTGAATGCTCCTTTTCGTGGACTGTCCCGAATTCATGGTTGCCTCACTTATAAAGACGAATGAGATTTGAAAAACTGCAGCTTCGGGCGAAAAAAATTTGCCGGTATCTCTTGATGACGTTGCAAGACGTTGTTTGCCGTAAAATTTTCATCAATCCATTCGTCTGAAACGGGATGACTCCAGAATCCGAGGATTGCCCGTGAACACTCTTTCGCGCCCCATGACCGGCCTCTGCCTGGCGGCCGCCCTGGTCGCCTGCAGCCTGGCTGCCCAGGCCCGCGACAGCGCCGCTGTCGCCACCGCCGAGATCCGCCGGACCAGCTTTGGCGTGCCGCACATCGTCGCCAAAGATGAGCGCGGGCTGGGTTACGGCATCGGCTATGCCTATGCCCAGGACAACCTCTGCCTGCTGGCCAACGAGGTGCTCACCGTCAACGGCGAGCGCTCGCGCTTCCTGGGCGCCCAGGGCAAGACCGTCGAGCAGCGCAACAACCTCGACAGCGACCTGTTCTTCACCTGGCTCAATACCCCGACCGCCGTGAGCGGGTTTCTCAAGGCCCAGCCCACCCGTGTGCGCGACTTGCTCGACGGCTACGCCAGCGGCTTCAACCGCGCACTGGCCGAGCGCAAGGCGCAAGGGCTGCCGGCAGAGTGCGGATCGGGCGACTGGGTGCGGCCGCTGACCAGCCTTGACCTGGTCAAGCTGACCCGCCGGCTGCTGGCCGAAGGCGGCGCCGGGCAGTTCGTCGAGGCGCTGGTGGGTGCGACCCCGCCCAAGCTGGCCGCGCAGCGTCCGGCGGGTGATTTCAGCCTGGCCCTGGAGCGCCAGGAGAAGTTCGCCATGGAGCGTGGCAGCAACGCCGTGGCGGTGGGTGCCGAACGCTCTGAAAACGGCCGTGGGCTGTTGCTGGCCAACCCGCATTTCCCGTGGCTGGGCGGCATGCGCTTCTATCAGATGCAACTGACCATTCCGGGCCAGCTGGATGTGATGGGCGCCGCGTTGCCGGGCCTGCCGGTGGTCAACATCGGCTTCAACCGCCACCTGGCCTGGACCCACACGGTCGACACGTCCAAGCACTTCACCCTGTATCGCCTGGCGCTCGACCCGAAGGACCCGACCCGTTACCTGCTTGATGGCCAGTCGCTGCCGTTGGCGCGCCAGACCCTGACCGTCGCGGTCAAGGGCGCGGATGGCCAGCTCAGCCAGGTCGAGCGCCAGGTCTATAGCTCGAACTTCGGCCCGGTGGTGCAGTGGCCGGGCAAGCTCGACTGGGACAACCGCCATGCCTACAGCCTGCGTGACGCCAACCTGGACAACACCCGGGTGCTGCAGCAGTGGGACCGGATCAACCGCGCCGACAGCCTGGCCGGCCTCAAGGACTCGGTGGCGCAGCTGCAAGGGGTGCCGTGGGTCAATACCCTGGCCGTGGATGCCGGCGGTCAGGCGCTGTACTTGAACCAGTCGGTCGTCCCCTACGTGGACAAGGACCTGCTGGCCCAGTGCAGTGACCCGGCGGCGGGGGCGCGGTTGGTGGTGCTGGACGGTTCGCGCAGTGCCTGCCAGTGGAAGGTCGACCCGCAGGCGGCCCAGCCGGGGATCTTCCCGGCGCGCCTGCTGCCGAGCCTGGAGCGTCGCGACTTCGTGCAGAACTCCAACGACCCGGCGCGCATGGCCAACCCGGCGCAGCCGCTGACCGGCTTCTCGCCGCTGATCAGCCGTGACGACCAGCCGCTGGGCATGCGCGGCCGCTTTGCCCTCGAGCGGTTGCAGGGCACTGCCAAGCTCGGTGTCGCGCAGTTGCAACGCATGGTGCTGGATGACGAGGTGTACCTGGCCAGCCTGGTGCTGCCTGACCTGCTGGGCTGGTGCAAGACGGCCGCGGCCGATGTGGCGCCGGTGTGCGCCAGCCTGAGCGCCTGGAATGGCAAGGCCGACCTCGACAGCGGGGTAGGGCTGGTGCATTTCGAGCACATCATGGCGGCGTTGGCCGAGCACCCGCAAAGCTGGCGGGTGGCGTTCGACCCGGCCGATCCGCAGCACACCCCGCGTGGCTTGGCGGTGGAGCAGGCGGCGGTGAGCAAGCGCGTGCATGACGCGGCGTTGGCGTCACTGCAGCAGGTGGCCAAGGCCGGTGTGCAGGCTGACAGCCGTTGGGGGCAGATCCAGCAGGCGGCCGATGGCACGCCGGTGCCGGGTGGGCCGCAGGCGCTGGGGGTGTACAACGCCATGTACAGCGTGCCGATGGGGCAGGGCAAGCGCTTGGTAGTCAGTGGTACCAGCTACCTGCAACTGGTCAGCTTTACCGATCAGGGGCCGCAGGCGCAGGGCTTGTTGGCGTTTTCCCAGTCCAGTGAGGCGGCTTCGGTGCATTTCGCCGACCAGACGCGGGCGTTCTCGGCCAAGCAGCTGGCGCCGATTCCGTTTACCGAGGCGCAGATCAAGGCTGACCCGCAGTATCGCCAGTATGTGATCAGTGAGCGGGACAAGGCGGCGGTGGCCAGTACCGGCCATTGATCGATTGAGGCTTCACTGGCCTCTTCGCGGGGCAAGCCGGCTCCCACAGGGATGGCGCTTTTCTGCAGATTTGCGCGGATCCTGTGGGAGCGGGCTTGCCCCGCGAAGGGGCCAGTGACGCTTCAGGAAAACTCGAACGGGGCCAGCTGGAAGCCCTGTTCATCCACCTGCAACGCCCAGCCACGGCGGTCCCAGTCACCCAGCACGATGCGCCTGGCCGGCGCGCCGTCGACCAGCAACTTGTGGATCGCTGGCCGGTGGGTATGCCCATGGACCAGCGTGCGCACGCCATGCGCGGCCATCACCTGGGGGACTTCTTCAGGTGTGACGTCGACGATCTCGGTGTTCTTCATGCGCGTCTGCGACTGGCTTTCGCTGCGCAGCTTGCGCGCCAGCTTGTGCCGCGTGGCCAGCGGCAGGTGCCGCAGAATCCACAGGCTCAGCGGGTTGCGCAGGTAGCGGCGCAGTTTCATGTAGCCCACGTCGCGGGTGCACAACGTGTCGCCATGCATCAGCAACACCGGTTCACCGCCAAGCTCGACCACGCTGGGGTCGTCCAGCAGGGTACAGCCGGCGGCCTTGCAGAAGGCCTGGCCGATGAGGAAGTCGCGGTTGCCGTGCATCAGGTAGATCGCCGTGCCGCTGTCGCTCAGCCGGCGCAGGGCCTGGCAGATCGACTGCTGGAAGGGGGTCATGGCGTCATCGCCAATCCACGCTTCGAAAAAATCGCCAAGGATGTACAGCGCCTTGGCGTGCCGGGCACGGCCGTCGAGCAGATCAACAAACGCCCGGGAAATATCCGGGCGTTCTTCTTGCAGGTGCAGATCAGAGATCAGCAGAATCACCCAATGATCTCGGCTTTCTCGATGATCACGTCTTCTTTCGGCACGTCCTGGTGGCCGGCTTTGGAACCGGTGGCAACGGCTTCGATCTTGTCGACGACGTCGGTGCCTTCGGTCACTTTACCGAACACCGCGTAACCCCAACCCTGCACGTTCTTGCCGCTGTGGTTGAGGAAGTCGTTGTTCGAGGCGTTGATGAAGAACTGCGCGGAGGCCGAATGCGGCTCCATGGTACGGGCCATGGCGATGGTGTACTTGTCGTTCTTCAGGCCGTTGTCCGCTTCGTTCTGGATGCTGGCACGCTTGTCTTTCTTCTCGCTCATGCCTGGCTCGAAGCCGCCGCCCTGGATCATGAAGCCTTTGATCACACGGTGGAACACGGTGTTGGAGAAGTGGCCGGCTTCAACGTAGGCGATGAAGTTGGCGACGGTCAGTGGCGCCTTTTCGGCGTTCAGTTCCAGGACGATGTCGCCGTGGTTGGTGGTCAGTTTGACTTTGGACATGCTGAATTCGCTCTTTCAAGGCATTCGGAAAATGGGCTGCACAGGTGCACGCTCTGTCACCTGACGCTGCATCAGGCGGCCACGGCACACGGGTGCGGCGGCCATTTTGCCGGATCGCGACAATTAGCTGCGATAAATCGCGCCACTTTGTCGGCGCCCGGCTGTCAGCAGCTTGACTGCTTCGGCTATGATAGGCCCTTTGATTCAATCGGCCTACCCAGGCTGAACACGTGCATTCAAGGATCCTATGAGCAAGCCCACTGCCGACAACGCGCCCAACGCCGCTGCCAAAGGCGCGCCCGCCGTCCCTGCGAACTTCCTTCGGCCGATCGTCCAGGCCGACCTGGACTCGGGCAAGCACACCAGCATCGTCACCCGCTTCCCGCCGGAGCCCAACGGCTACCTGCACATTGGCCACGCCAAGTCGATCTGCGTCAACTTCGGCCTGGCCAAGGAATTCGGCGGCGCCTGCCACCTGCGTTTCGACGACACCAACCCGGCCAAGGAAGACCAGGAGTACATCGACGCCATCCAGAGCGATGTCAAATGGTTGGGCTTCGAGTGGGCCGGCCCGGTGCGCTATGCCTCGCAGTACTTCGACCAGTTGCACGACTGGGCAGTGGCGCTGATCAAATCGGGCAACGCCTATGTCTGCGACCTGACCCCCGAGCAGGCCAAGGAATACCGCGGCAACCTGACCGAGCCGGGCAAGAACAGCCCGTTCCGTGAGCGCAGCGTCGAAGAAAACCTCGACCTGTTCGCGCGCATGAAGGCCGGTGAGTTCAAGGACGGCGAGCGCGTGCTGCGGGCCAAGATCGACATGGCCTCGCCGAACATGAACCTGCGTGACCCGATCCTCTACCGGATCCGCCATGCCCACCACCACCAGACCGGTGACACGTGGTGCATCTACCCCAACTATGACTTCACCCACGGCCAGTCGGACGCCATCGAGGGGATCACCCACTCGATCTGCACCCTGGAGTTCGAAGGTCATCGCCCGCTGTACGACTGGTTCCTCGACAACCTGCCGGTACCGGCGCGCCCGCGTCAGTACGAGTTCAGCCGCCTGAACCTGAACTACACCATCACCTCCAAGCGCAAGCTCAAGCAGCTGGTCGACGAGCAGCACGTGCAAGGCTGGGACGACCCGCGCATGTCGACCCTGTCGGGCTTCCGCCGCCGCGGCTACACCCCGGCGTCGATCCGCAACTTCTGCGAGATGATCGGCACCAACCGCTCCGACGGCGTGGTCGACATGAACATGCTCGAGTTCAGCATCCGTGACGACCTCGACCGCACCGCGCCACGCGCCATGTGCGTGCTGCGTCCACTGAAGGTGGTGATCACCAATTACCCGGAAGGCCAGGTCGAGAACCTCGAACTGCCACGCCACCCGAAAGAAGACATGGGTGTACGCGTGCTGCCGTTCGCGCGTGAGCTGTACATCGACCGTGACGACTTCATGGAAGAGCCGCCAAAAGGCTACAAGCGCCTGGAACCCAACGGCGAAGTGCGCCTGCGCGGCAGCTACGTGATCCGCGCCGACGAGGCGATCAAGGACGCCGACGGCAACATCGTCGAGCTGCGCTGCTCGTACGACCCGGACACCCTGGGCAAGAACCCTGAGGGCCGCAAGGTCAAGGGTGTGATCCACTGGGTCCCGGCGGCCACCAGCGTCGAATGCGAAGTGCGTCTGTACGATCGCCTGTTCCGTTCGGCCAACCCGGAAAAGACCGAAGACGGCGGCAGCTTCCTGGACAACATCAATCCCGACTCGCTGCAGGTGCTGAGCGGTTGTCGTGCGGAACCTTCGCTGGCCAATGCCCAGCCTGAAGACCGTTTCCAGTTCGAGCGCGAAGGCTACTTCTGCGCCGACCTGAAAGACACCCAGCCGGGCCGCCCGGTGTTCAACCGCACCGTCACCCTGCGTGACTCCTGGGGTAGCTAAGGAATCGCCGTGCTTAACATCTACAACACGCTGAGCAAGACCAAGGAAGCCTTCAAGCCGCTGGACGGCAACAAGGTGCGCATGTACGTCTGCGGCATGACCGTGTACGACTACTGCCACCTCGGCCACGGCCGCAGCATGGTGGCCTTCGACCTGGTCACCCGCTGGCTGCGCAAGAGCGGCTACGAGCTGACCTATGTGCGCAACATCACCGACATCGACGACAAGATCATCAACCGTGCCAACGAAAACGGTGAGTCGTTCGAAGCGCTGACCGCGCGCATGATCGACGCGATGCACGAAGACGAGCGCCGTCTGAGCATCCTGCCGCCGGATCTGGAACCGCGTGCCACCGACCATATCCCGGGCATGCACGCGATGATCCAGACCCTGATCGACAAGGGTTACGCCTACGCGCCGGGCAACGGCGACGTGTACTACCGGGTCGGCAAGTTCGTCGGCTACGGCAAGCTGTCGCGCAAGAAGATCGAAGACCTGCGCATCGGTGCGCGGATCGAGGTCGACGAGGCCAAGCAGGACCCGCTCGACTTCGTCCTGTGGAAGGGCGTCAAACCGGGCGAGCCGAGCTGGGAGTCGCCGTGGGGCCCGGGCCGTCCGGGCTGGCACATCGAGTGCTCGGTGATGTCCACCTGCTGCCTGGGCGAGAGCTTCGACATCCACGGTGGCGGCAGCGACCTGGAGTTCCCGCACCACGAGAACGAGATTGCCCAGAGCGAAGCGGCCACGGGCAAGCAGTACGCCAATGCCTGGATGCACTGCGGCATGATCCGGATCAATGGCGAGAAGATGTCGAAGTCGTTGAACAACTTCTTCACCATTCGCGACGTGCTCGAGAAGTACCACCCGGAGGTGGTGCGCTACCTGCTGGTGTCCAGCCATTACCGCAGCGCGATCAACTACTCCGAAGACAGCCTGCGCGACGCCAAGGGCGCGCTGGAGCGCTTCTACCACGCACTGCGCGGCTTGCCGCGGGTGGCCGCGGTGGGTGGCGAGGCGTTTGTCGAGCGCTTCAGTGTGGCGATGAACGACGACTTCGGTACGCCAGAAGCCTGCGCCGTGCTGTTTGACCTGGTGCGTGAGGTCAACCGCCTGCGGGAGAGCGATGCCGAGGCCGCTGCTGGCCTGGCCGGTCGCTTGCGCGAGTTGGGTGAGGTGCTGGGTGTGTTGCAGCTGGACGCCGATGACTTCTTGCGTGCGGGTGCCGAAGGCAAGGTCGATGGTGCTGAAGTGGAGGCGCTGATCCAGGCGCGTCTGCAGGCGCGTGCCGACAAGAACTGGGCTGAGTCGGACCGGATCCGTGACCAGATCACCGCCATGGGCGTGGTTCTGGAAGACGGCAAGGGCGGCACTACCTGGCGCTTGGCTGACTAACATTGCAAGTGGGGCCGCAAAGCGGCCCCTTTTTTTGCGTGTGTTCGGTGTGGATGTGTTGGGCGTTGGGCGCTGGGGGCTTATCCGTTCCATGTAGTGGCGCTTATGGCCCCTTCCGCCCTTACGGCGGGTCACTTTTTTTCTTGGAAAAAAGTAACCAAAAACCGCCGGCTCCCACATACGGCCCTCCGCTGCGCTGCGGGTTCCCTCACTCCGGTCTTGCTCCCGCGTGGACCGGGCTGTACGGGCCTTCCTGGCCCGCAGCCCTTGCCGGCCTTCCTGGCCCGCAGCCCTTGCCGGCCTTCCTGGCCCGCAGCCCTTGCCGGCCTTCCTGGCCGTCACCCCGCTCCGCAAGACCTCCGTTCGGCCTCCTGAGGTCGCCAAGTTAGGGGTGGCGCCTGGGCTGGCGTTATCTTCGATAGTGGGATGGGGTTTGGATATTCGGGCCTCATCGCGGGCAAGCCCGCTCCTACAAAGACCGCGCCGACCTGTAGGAGCGGGCTTGCCCGCGATGGCCGGAAGGTCAATGCAAATTCTGGCGCTGCCGCGCTGTACCGCCCTTATAAACAAGCGAGAGCGCAGCGACTCGCCAGCCGTTGCCCTGGCCCTTGATCTGGCCCTTGATCTGGCTTGTGATCTTGATCTACTGCGACTTCAGGAGGCCGAACGGAGGTCTTGCGAAGCGAGGTGACGGCCAGGAAGGCCGGCAAGGGCTGCGGGCCAGGAAGGCCCGTACAGCCCGGTCCTCGCGGGAGCAAGGCCGGAGTGAGGGAACCCGTAGCGCAGCGAAGGGCCGTATGTAGGAGCAAGCGGTTTTTGGTTACTTTTTTCCAAGAAAAATCTATGGTCACCCCATTTTTTGCAATACTGATTAACGGATGAAATGGGTGGCTTGCTTAAATCTATCCGGCGTCTATTGGGCTCTAATCCCGCGCCACGATGAGTATTCGCACCTGACGATCCTAAAAAAGTGAGCGGCTTCTGTGAGCCAAATTTTCTTCCAGGATCACCGTCAGGCCGATCGGCCGTTTATTTCATCTGTTGTCAGCTATCGCAAAACCTGGTGGTAAAACACTTGCAAAACGGTGCTGTACTGCGGGGTCAGGCGTTGGTGACGTCTGGCTCCGCTTCATATTGCGTGTGCCGAGTGGTGATTGCCCACGCGATACGTGCGAGTTTGTTGGCCAACGCACAGGCCACCACATTGGAGTGTCGCCGCATTGACAGCGACCTCACCCATTCGGCCAAGGGACCTTTTTGGTGCTCCAGGCGCAGCATGTACACCCGGGCGCATTGCACCAACAAGCGCCGTAGATTCTTGTCGCCGCGCTTGCTGATTCCTAGCAGGTTGGGCTTGCCGCCGGTACTGAACTGTTTGGGTACCAAACCGACGGATGCCGCAAAATCCCGACTACAGCTGTATTGCTGACCGTCGCCCATCTGTACGGCCAGCAGGCTGGCGGTGATCGGGCCAACACACGGGATGCTCAACAAACGGCTTCCGAGATCATCGTCAGCCAGCTGGCTTTCCAGCTCCTTGTCCAACACCTTGATTTGCTCTTCCAGATAGACGAAATGGTCGTGCTGGCGCTGCAGCAAAGCGATGAGGCGCACAGGCAGGTCGTGTTCCTCAAGGATCGAGGCTAGCCGTTTGACGACTGCCAGCCCGGTCGGCAGGCTGATGCCGAACTCGAGCAAGAATCCATGCATCTGGTTCACCGTCTTGGTGCGGTCGCGGATCAGCGATTCACGAATCCGGTGTGAGACTGAAAGCGTCTGCTGCTCCACAGTCTTGGCCGCGACGAAACGCATCGTTGGCCGAGAAGCGGCTTCGCAGATCGCTTGAGCGTCGACAAAATCGTTCTTGTTACTTTTGACGAAAGGTCGCACGAACTGAGGGGAAATCAGCTTGGCATCGTGCCCCGCAGCTTTCAGTTCACGCGCCAGGTAATGCGCTCCAGCGCAGGCTTCCATCACCACGGTGCATACCGGATGGTTGGAGAAAAAGCGCATTAATTGCTGTCGTGAGCACTTCTTGCGTAGCACTTCCCGGCCGGACCTATCCTGAGCATGCAGGTGGAAGGTGTGCTTGCCGATGTCGATGCCGACTAATGCCACTTCGCTCATGGTGATGATCTCCGGAGATAAAAACACCCTGCGCAAGCCTAGCCTGCGCAGAGTGCCGGGGTGACCATCTCATTAAGTGACCCGCCGTAAGGGCGGAAGGGGCCAGTAGCCCCACCACAGCAAACGGATAAGCTCAAAAATCGACCCGCGCCACCCCCGGCAACCCTCCCAATCATCCGTAAACAACCTTTTTTGTAGCGCAACTCATTGATTTTTCTTGGGCTATTCCGCGCGCTGATTGTGCCGCCCGCGTTGCGGGTATAGACTTTGCACACTGTTTATCAAAGGCCCCCGTGGTCCTCGCGACCGTCAGCCCAGCATGAAACCGATCCAGTTGCCCCTGGGTGTGCGTCTGCGCGATGACGCCACCTTCATCAACTACTATCCGGGCGCCAATGCCGCAGCATTGGGCTACGTCGAGCGGCTATGCGAAGCCGACGCCGGCTGGACCGAGAGCCTCATCTATTTATGGGGCAAGCAGGGTGTGGGCCGCACTCACCTGTTGCAGGCCGCCACCCAGCGTTTCCAGCAGCGCGGCGAACTGGCCGTGTACCTGCCCCTGGCGCAATTGCTCGAACGCGGTGTCGAGCTGCTCGATCACCTCGAGCAGTACGAGCTGGTGTGCATCGACGACCTGCATGTGATCGCCGGCAAGGCCGACTGGGAAGAGGCCATGTTCCACCTCTTCAACCGCCTGCGTGACAGTGGCCGGCGCCTGCTGCTGGCCGCCTCGAGCTCGCCACGCGAGCTGCCGATCAAACTCGCCGACCTCAAGTCGCGGCTGACCCTGGCGCTGATTTTCCAGATGCGTGGCCTGTCCGATGAAGACAAGCTGCGTGCCCTGCAGCTGCGCGCCTCACGCCGCGGCCTGCACCTGACCGACGAGGTCGGGCACTTCATCCTCACCCGCGGTGCGCGCAGCATGAGTGCGCTGTTTGACCTGCTCGAGCGACTCGACCAGGCCTCCCTGCAGGCCCAGCGCAAGCTGACCATCCCGTTTCTGAAGGAAACGCTCGGCTGGTAAGTGACTGAAAACACCGGCCCAGAGCGGTAAAACGGAAAAGTCACATATTCTTCGATAAAATTTGCAAATGGCCATGATAGAGGGCATAGTTTCCCTCTTCTAAAGGATTAAAGACACGGTCGTGCCCATGCTAAAGCGCTTCGCACCCCTCGTGCCACTCGCACTCGTGACCCTGCTTTTTGGCTGCGCGGCTCATGGCCCGGTTTCCCAGCCCCAGGATCACCCCCAGGTCGCCGCTCACACTGCGGTCGTGGCCAAACCTTCGGCTTCTTCGGTTTTTGATGAAGAGTCGCTGGCCAGCGAAGAAGACCTGAACACCTTCTCCAGCAACAGCAAGCCCTACCAGCTGCCTGTCCTTGCCGACAGCATCCTGGAGCGTGGCATGGCGTTGATCGGCACCCGCTACCGTTTCGGCGGCACCTCTGAGCAGTCCGGTTTCGACTGCAGCGGTTTCATCGGCTATCTGTTCCGCGAAGAGGCTGGCATGAACCTGCCACGCTCGACCCGCGAAATGATCAACGTCGATGCACCGAAAGTGGCGCGCAACAAGCTCAAACCGGGCGACCTGCTGTTCTTCAGCACCAACGGCCGCGGCCGGGTCAGCCATGCTGGCATCTACCTGGGTGACAACCAGTTCATCCACTCCAGCAGCCGCCGCAGCGGTGGTGTGCGCATCGACAACCTCGGTGATCGCTACTGGAGCAAGACCTTTATCGAGGCCAAGCGCGCCCTGGCCATGGCGCCGACCACGATCTCGCGTAACTGATAGCTAATTGCTATATTCGCACACGGCGGCGAGCTGAAAAGCTCGCCGCCGTGTGCGTTTACAGAAACCGTCTAATCTAAATTCTCAACGCTTTTCGGCTGTGGCCGATCGCTCTCTGACAGGAAGTTCTGGCCATGGTGACAGTCGCGCGCTTGGCAATGCTTTCCCTGGTGGCCTTGCTGGCTGCCTGCTCCAGCCGTGCGCCGGCTCCGGCGCCGGTTGTTCAGCCAAAAATCACTTTCAATCAACCGGTTACTTCGTCGCCTGCGGCGGAGGATGTGTTGTTCCGGGCCATTGGGCTGGTGGGCACGCCGTACCGCTGGGGCGGTAATACACCGGACTCCGGGTTTGATTGCAGTGGCCTGATTGGCTATGTGTACCGGGATGCCGCGGGCATCAGCCTGCCACGCTCGACGCGCGAGATGATCGGCATGCGCGCGCCGAATGTGGATGCCAATGCCCTGCAGTCTGGGGATCTGGTGTTCTTTGCGACCAGCGGTGCTGGGCAGGTCAGCCATGCCGGGATCTACGTGGGCGAGGGGCGTTTCGTCCATGCGCCGCGTACCGGCGGCACGGTAAGGCTGGATTACCTGTCCAACAGCTACTGGGCCAAGGCTTACCTGCAGGCCAAGCGCATCCTGCCCGCTGGGCACCTGGCGCAGAATCCTTGAGCAGGTGGGGCCGCAAGGCGGCCCCCTGATCTGCTATCAGCGCGCCTTGCTCACCCGCCAGATCATATTGCCGACATCGTCCGCCACCAACACGCCGTCACGCCCGTCGTTGATCACGCCCACCGGCCGGCCCATCGCCTTGCCATCGCCATCGAGAAAACCACTGAGCAGGTCCACCGGCTTGCCTGCGGGTTTACCGGCAGCATCGAAGGGCACGAAGACCACTTTGTAGCCACTGTGCGGCTTGCGGTTCCACGAGCCGTGCTGGCCGATCAAGGCACCGCGCTCGAACGGTGCGGGCAACACACCCGGCTCGGCGAAGGTCAGCCCAAGCGAGGCGGTGTGCGGCCCCACGGCATAGTCGGGGACCAGCGCGCTGGCGACCTTTTGCGCATCCTGCGGCGTGACCCGGCTGTCCACATGCTGCCCGTAGTAGCTGTAGGGCCAGCCATAGAAGCCGCCATCCTTGACCGAGGTGATGTAGTCGGGCACCAGGTCGCTGCCGATCTCATCGCGCTCGTTGACCGCCGTCCACAGCGCCCCGGACTGCGGCTCCCAGGCCAGGCCATTGGGGTTGCGCAGGCCTGAGGCAAACAGGCGGTGCTGGCCGCTGGCCGGGTCGACCTGCCAGATCGCCGCGCGGCCCTGCTCCTGGTCCATGCCGTTTTCGCCGACGTTGCTGTTGGAGCCCACCGTCACATAGAGCTTTGAGCCGTCGGGGCTGGCGATGACGTTCTTGGTCCAGTGATGGTTGAGCGTGCCGCCCGGCAAGTCGACGACCTTCTGGCCCTGCTCGCGGATCTGCAGCGCGCCCGGTTCATAGTGAAAGCGCAGCAGCCGGTCGGTGTCGGCCACGTAGAAGTCCTTGCCGACCAGGGCCATGCCGAACGGCGAATTGAGCCCTTCGATAAAGGTGCTGCGGGTCTCGGCGACCCCATCATGGTCGGCGTCGCGCAGCAGGGTGATCCGGTTGGCGCTGGGCACGCCGGCACCCGCGCGGGCCATGGCCTTGTTCATGAACCAGCCGCGTACGCCCTTGCCATCGTCGGGCTTGGGCGGGGCGTTGGTTTCCGCCACCAGCACATCGCCATTGGGCAACACATAGAGCCAGCGCGGATGGTCGAGCTTGTCGGCGAACGCCACCACCT
This sequence comes from Pseudomonas reidholzensis, assembly GCF_900536025.1. Lineage (GTDB taxonomy): Bacteria > Pseudomonadota > Gammaproteobacteria > Pseudomonadales > Pseudomonadaceae > Aquipseudomonas > Aquipseudomonas reidholzensis. Next base: position 23,117 of record NZ_UNOZ01000023.1, on the reverse strand, counting down.
GGGTGCCAGCGGCGGCAATCGGCTTGCCACCCTGTGGCCAACCGATTGCCGGGGCGACGTTGACGGTCGGGATCAGGGTCTTGTTCGGCTCCGGCAGTCGTGGCGCTGGGCCGAAGCCATCACTGACACCCAGGCTGGCGGTTTCGCCGCAGCCACCGAGGCCGGCGACCAGCACCAGCGCAACCGCAGTTCTCGTCCTGTTCATGCTCGGGATTCTCGTGAGAGGGGCCTTGAAGTTAAGAGCGGCTGAGGTTCAGCGAGGTTCAGTGCCTTGTTTAATTGACGCTCCGAGCCCAACCCTCTAACCTTCGCGACGTGTTTCAGGTGCCCTGCGGACGATGCTCTGGCGGGGTGAAACTGGGAAGCCGGTGACATTCCGGCGCTGCCCCCGCAACGGTAGGTGAGTCAAGGCCGCGCACGGCCACTGGATCGTTCGATCCGGGAAGGCGCGCAGCCATCGGGCCCAGCCCCGCTCACGAGCCCGGAGACCGGCCTGTTACTGCCAACGGCATCACGGAGGGTGATGCACAGTTCACTGTGGCCTGCGCCACGGCGCCTGCGCGTTCTCCGTTTGCCTGCCTATCGATCTGTCGCCGCCCACTGCGCGCGCAGGCAACCTGCGGAGAACCCTGATGAGCGAAACCCCCGAACGCGACGAACGCCACCTGGCGCGCATGCAGCGCAAGAAGGCGGTGATCGACGAGCGCATCGCCAATTCCCCCAACGAGTGCGGCTTGCTGCTGGTGCTCACCGGCAACGGCAAGGGCAAGAGCAGCTCGGCCTTCGGCATGCTCGCGCGCGCCCTCGGCCATGGCATGCAGTGCGGTGTGGTGCAGTTCATCAAGGGCCGCAACAGCACCGGCGAAGAGCTGTTTTTCCGGCGCTTCCCCGAGCAGGTGCGCTACCACGTGATGGGCGAGGGCTTTACCTGGGAAACCCAGGACCGCCAACGCGACATCGCCGCGGCTGAAGCAGCCTGGGACGTGTCGCGGCAACTGCTGCAGGACCCGTCGATCCAGTTCGTCGTCCTCGATGAGCTGAACATCGCCCTCAAGCACGGCTACCTCGACCTCGACCAGGTGCTCACCGACCTGCAGGCGCGCCCGCCGATGCAGCACGTCATCGTCACCGGCCGTGGCGCCAAGGAGCAGATGATCGAGCTGGCCGACACCGTGACCGAGATGGGCGTGCTCAAGCACGCCTTCCAGGCCGGTATCCGCGCGCAGAAGGGCGTGGAATTATGAGTGAGCCCCGCCAGTGTCCGGCGGTGCTGATCGCAGCACCGGCATCCGGCCAGGGCAAGACCACGGTCACCGCCGCCCTGGCCCGCCTGCACCGCAACCTCGGGCGTAAGGTCCGGGTGTTCAAGTGCGGCCCGGACTTTCTCGACCCGATGATCCTCGAGCGTGCCAGCGGCCACCCGGTGTACCAGCTCGACCTGTGGATGATCGGCGCCGATGAAAGCCGTCGGCTGCTCTGGGAAGCGGCCGCCGAGGCCGACCTGATCCTCATCGAAGGGGTCATGGGGCTGTTCGATGGCACGCCGTCGAGCGCCGACCTGGCGCGGCATTTCGGCGTGCCGGTGCTGGCGGTGATCGATGGCACGGCCATGGCCCAGACCTTTGGCGCGCTGGCCCTGGGCTTGGCGCGCTACCAGGCCGACATGCCGTTTGCCGGAGTGCTGGCCAACCGCGTGGGCAGCCTGCGCCATGCGCAGCTGCTCGAAGGCAGCCTCACCGAAGGCCTGCGCTGGTACGGCGGGTTGTCGCGCGAGCGCGGCATCGAGTTGCCCAGCCGCCACCTCGGGCTGGTCCAGGCCAGCGAGCTGAATGACCTCGATGTGCGCCTGGACGCCGCCGCCGAGGCGCTCGGCTCGAGCTGCGATGCAGCGCTGCCGCCGCCTGTCACCTTCGCCGCGCCCGAGCCGGTGCCCGTGACACGTTCGCTGGCCGGCGTGCGCATCGGCGTCGCCCAGGACGAAGCCTTTGCCTTCACCTATGGCGCCAACCTTGAGCTGCTGCGTGCCATGGGCGCCGAGCTGGCGGTGTTCTCGCCGCTGCACGACCGTGAGATGCCGGCGGTGGACAGCCTGTACCTGCCCGGTGGCTATCCAGAGCTGCACCACCATGCCTTGGCGGCCAACGCACCGATGCTCGAAGCGATCCGCGCCCATCATGCCCAGGGCAAGCCGCTGCTGGCCGAGTGTGGCGGCATGCTCTACCTGCTCGATGCGCTGACCGACGTTGCCGGCGAGCGCGCGCCCTTGCTCGGCCTGCTGCCGGGCGAAGCGGTGATGCAGAAGCGCCTGGCGGCCCTTGCCCTGCAAGCGGTAGAGCTGCCGGAAGGCACCTTGCGCGGCCACACCTATCACCATTCGTTGACCAGCACCGCGCTCGAACCCATCGCCCGCGGGCTGAGCCCCAATGGCGGGCGTGGCAACGAGGCGGTCTATCGCCTGGGACGGCTGACCGCCTCCTACGTGCACTTCTATTTCCCGTCCAACCCTGATGCGGCGGCGGCGCTGCTGCGACCATGAACGAACACGCTTTCAGCACGGCCGAGCGCGATGCACTGTACCGGGCCATCGGTGAGCGCCGCGACATGCGCCACTTTGCCGGTGGCGAAGTGGCCCCGGAGCTGCTCACACGCCTGCTCGGCGCCGCCCACCAGGCCCCCAGCGTTGGGCTGATGCAACCCTGGCGCTTCATCCGCATCAGCCAGCGTGAACTGCGCGGGCGCATCCAGGCGCTGGTCGAGGAGGAGCGGGTGCGCACGGCCGAAGCCCTCGGCGAGCGCTCCGATGAATTCATGAAACTCAAGGTCGAAGGCATCAACGACTGCGCCGAGGTACTGGTCGCCGCGCTGATGGACAACCGCGAGCCGCACATCTTCGGCCGCCGTACCCTGCCGGAAATGGACCTTGCCTCGCTTGCCTGCGCGATCCAGAACCTCTGGCTGGCGGCGCGTGCCGAGGGCCTGGGGATGGGCTGGGTGTCGCTGTTCGACCCGCAGGCGCTGGGCCAGCTGCTGGGCATGCCGGCCGGCGCCAAACCGGTCGCGGTGCTCTGCCTGGGGCCGGTCGAGGCGTTCTACCCCGCGCCGATGCTGGTCATGCAGGACTGGGCCGAACAACGGCCTTTGAGCGACATGCTCTACGACAACCAATGGGGGGAGCAGCCATGAGCGTGGCCCTGCTGACCGTGGCCGGCGTCGCCCTCGACGCCTTGCTTGGCGAGCCGCAACGGCGCCATCCGCTGGTGGCCTTCGGCAACCTGGCCAAGCGCCTCGAGCAACGGCTCAATGCCGGTGGCCGAGGCTGGCGCAGCCATGGCGTCAGTGCCTGGTTCCTGGCCGTGGTGCCGCTGACCCTGCTGGCGCTGATCCTCTCCTGGTTGCCGTACATCGGCTGGATCGTCGACGTGCTGGCGCTGTATTGCGCGCTGGGCCTGCGCAGCCTGGGCGAACATGTGCTGCCGGTGGCCGAGGCCTTGCGCCGTGGTGACCTGACCGAGGCACGGCGGCGTGTGGGGTATCTGGTCAGCCGCGAGACCCGCGAGCTGGACGAGCCCGCCGTGGCCCGCGCGGCCACCGAGTCGGTGCTGGAAAACGGCAGCGACGCGGTGTTTGCCGCGCTGTTCTGGTTCATCGTCGCTGGCGCGCCGGGCGTGGTGCTGTACCGCCTGAGCAATACCCTGGACGCCATGTGGGGTTATCGCAACGAACGCTTCGAGCGGTTCGGCTGGGCCGCCGCGCGCATCGATGACGTGCTCAACTATGTGCCCGCCAGGCTGGTGGCGCTGACCTACGCGCTGCTCGGCAAGACCCGCCTGGCCCTGGCCTGCTGGCGCAATCAGGCGCCGCTGTGGGACAGCCCCAACGCCGGCCCGGTGATGGCCGCGGGCGCCGGTGCGCTGGGCGTCGAGCTGGGTGGGCCGGCGGTCTACCATGGCGAGCTGCACGAGCGCCCGCGCCTGGGCGAGGGGCCGATGGCCGACGCCGAAGCCATCGAGCGTGGCTGGAGCCTGGTGCAGCGCGGCGTGTGGCTGTGGTTGCTGGTGATCTGCCTGGGAGGCTATCTCTATGCTTGAACACGGAGGCCGCCTGCAACGCGCCGTGCGCCACTACGGGATCGCCCGCGAGCAGTGGCTCGACCTGTCCAGTGGCATTGCCCCCTGGCCGTACGCGATCCCGCCGATCCCGCTGGACGCCTGGGCGCGTCTGCCAGAGACCGAGGACGGCCTGGAACAGGCCGCGCGCGCTTACTACGGCGCTGCCCAGCTGTTGCCAGTGGCCGGCTCGCAAGCCGCGATCCAGGCCTTGCCGCACCTGCGTGCTGGCGGTCGGGTAGGGGTGCTTGCGCCGTGCTATGCCGAGCACCCGTACGCCTGGCAGCGCGCCGGGCACTCACTGGTCGAATTGGCTGACGAGCAGGTCGAGCAGGCCCTCGACACACTGGATGTGCTGTTGCTGGTCAACCCCAACAACCCCACCGGCCGCACCCTACCGCGTGCACGCCTGCTCGACTGGCATGCGCGCCTCGCTGCTCGCGGCGCGTGGCTGGTGGTGGATGAAGCGTTCATGGACAACACCCCGCAGCACAGCGTGGTCGACTGCGCCGAGCGGCCCGGGCTGATCGTGTTGCGCTCGTTCGGCAAGTTCTTCGGCCTGGCCGGTGTCCGCCTCGGCTTCGTCATGGCCGAACAGACCTTGCTGCAGCGCCTGGCCGAGCTGCTCGGCCCGTGGACCGTGCCCGGCCCGACCCGGGTACTTGGCCAGGCCTGCCTGGCCGATGCCGCGGCGCATGCGGCGCAGATCGCCCGCTGCCAGCAGGCCAGCCAGCGTCTGGCCGAGTTGCTCGGGCAAACCGGCCTGGACCCTACCGGCGGCTGCGACCTGTTCCAGTACGTACGCGGCGAGCAGGCGGCCCGCCTGCATGAATTTCTCGCCCGACGGGGCATTCTCGTGCGCCTGTTCGAGCATCCGCAGGCGCTGCGCTTCGGCCTGCCGGCCACGCCGGTGGACGAGCAGCGGCTGCGGCACGCGCTGGCTGACTATCAGAAGGAATCGGCATGACCACCCTCATGGTGCAAGGCACCACTTCCGATGCCGGCAAGAGCACGCTGGTGACTGCCCTGTGCCGCTGGCTGTTGCGCCAGGGCGTCGGCGTGGTGCCGTTCAAGCCGCAGAACATGGCGCTGAACAGCGCCGTGACCGCCGACGGCGGCGAGATCGGCCGCGCCCAGGCGGTGCAGGCCCAGGCCTGCCGGCTGGCGCCGCACACCGACATGAACCCGGTGCTGCTCAAGCCCAACAGTGACACCGGCGCCCAGGTGATCATCCACGGCCGTGCGGTGACCAGCATGAATGCCGTGGCCTACCACGACTACAAGGCCATCGCCATGCAGGCCGTGCTGGCCTCGCACCAGCGCCTGCAGGCGGCCTATCCGGTGGTGATGGTGGAGGGCGCCGGCTCGCCGGCGGAGATCAACCTGCGCGCCGGTGACATCGCCAACATGGGCTTTGCCGAGGCGGTCGACTGCCCGGTGATCCTGGTCGCTGATATCAACCGCGGCGGCGTCTTCGCCCACCTGGTCGGCACCCTCGAGCTGCTCTCGCCCAGCGAGCAGGCGCGGGTCAAGGGCTTCGTCATCAACCGCTTCCGTGGCGACATCGCCCTGCTGCAGCCCGGCCTCGACTGGCTCGAACAGCGCACCAGCAAACCCGTGCTCGGCGTGCTGCCGTATGTCACCGACCTGCACCTGGAGGCCGAGGACGCCATCGATGCGCGCCAGCCGGCCAAGGCCGAGCGGGTGCTCAAGGTGATCGTGCCGGTACTGCCACGCATCAGCAACCACACCGACTTCGACCCCTTGCGCCTGCACCCGCAGGTCGACTTGCAGTTCATTGGCCCAGGGCAACCGATCCCGCCGGCCGACCTGATCATCCTGCCCGGCTCGAAGAGCGTGCGCGCCGACCTCGCGCAACTGCGCGAGCGTGGCTGGGGCACGGCGATCGAGCGTCACCTGCGCTATGGCGGCAAGCTCATCGGCATCTGCGGCGGGCTGCAGATGCTCGGCCGCGAAGTGCGAGATCCGCTGGGGCTCGAGGGCCCGGCCGGGACCAGCCCCGGCCTTGGCCTGCTCGACTACGTGACTGAGCTCGAGGCCGAAAAACAGCTGCGCAATGTTTCCGGCACCCTACAGCTGGAGCAGTCGGCGGTCAGCGGGTATGAAATCCATGCCGGTGTGACCCGTGGCCCGGCGCTGGAGCAACCCGCCGTGCAACTCGCCGATGGCCGCTGCGACGGTGCCATCAGCGCCGACGGGCAGATCCTCGCGACCTACCTGCATGGTCTGTTCGAAGGCAGCCACTCGTGCGCCGCGTTGCTGCGCTGGGCGGGCCTGGAGGCGGTGCAGAGCATCGACTACGACGCCCTGCGCGAGCGGGATATCGAGCGCCTGGCCGACCTCATCGAAAAACACCTGGACACCGCGCAGCTGCGCCAACTCTGTGGAGTCGCCTGACATGCGCAACCTGATCCTTGGCGGCGCCCGCTCGGGCAAGAGCCGCCTGGCCGAACAGCTGGCCCAGGACACTGGCCTGGCGGTGACCTACATCGCCACCAGCGAGCCGCTCGACGGCGAAATGAACGAACGGGTGCGCCTGCACCGCCAGCGCCGCCCCGCGCACTGGCAACTGATCGAAGAACCGCTGCAGCTGGCCGCGGTACTGCGCGCCGAAGCGGCCGACGGTCGCTGCCTGCTGGTCGACTGCCTGACCCTGTGGTTGACCAACCTGCTGATGCTCGACGACGACCCGCGCCTGGCCGCCGAGCGTGACGCGCTGCTCGACTGCCTGCAAAGCCTGCCCGGCACGATTATCCTGGTCAGCAACGAAACCGGCCTGGGCGTGGTGCCCATGGGCGAGCTGACCCGCCGCTACGTCGACCAGGCCGGCTGGCTGCACCAGGCCGTGGCCGAGCGCTGCGAGCGCGTGGTGCTGACCGTGGCCGGCCTTCCCCTCATGCTCAAAGGACCTGCTCTATGACTCAATCCTGGTGGCGCGATGCCTGCCAACCTGTCGACCACGCGGCCATGGAGCAGGCCCGCGCCCGTCAGCAGCAACTGACCAAACCCGCCGGCTCGCTGGGCCAGCTGGAAACCCTGGCGCTGACCCTGGCCGGCCTGCAAGGGCGTGAGCGGCCGAGCCTGGAGCGGGTCGCGATCACCATTTTTGCCGGCGACCATGGCGTGGTCGAGGAGGGCATCTCGGCTTACCCGCAGGCGGTCACCGGGCAGATGCTGCGCAACTTCGTCGGTGGCGGTGCGGCGATCAGCGTGCTCGCCCGCCAGCTCGACGCCAGCCTGGAAGTGGTCGACCTGGGCACCATCGACCCCGCGTTGGCGCTGCCTGGGGTGCGCCACTTGCGCCTGGGCGCCGGCACGGCCAACTTCGCCCAGCGCCCGGCGATGACCGACGCGCAACTGCGCGCGGCGCTGCAGGCGGGCCGCGACAGCGCATCGCGCGCGGCCGAGGCGGGCGCGCAGCTGTTTATCGGCGGCGAGATGGGCATCGGCAACACCACCGCCGCCGCCGCTGTGGCGAGCACCTTGCTTGGTTGCCCGGCGCGCGAGTTGAGTGGGCCGGGCACCGGCCTGGACAGCGCTGGGGTGCGCCACAAGGCCGAGGTGATCGAGCGCGCCCTGGTGCTGCACGGGCTGCGCGCCGACGACCCGTTGCAGGCCCTGGCCTGCGTGGGCGGGTTCGAGATCGCCGCGTTGGCCGGTGCCTACCTGGCCTGTGCCCAGCAAGGGGTGGCGGTGCTGGTCGACGGTTTCATCTGCAGCGTCGCCGCGCTGGTCGCGGTGCGCCTCAACCCGCACTGCCGGGCCTGGCTGCTGTTCGCCCATCAAGGCGCCGAGCCTGGCCATCAGGCGCTGCTCGCGGCCCTGCAGGCCGAGCCGTTGCTGGCCCTTGGCCTGCGCCTGGGTGAGGGCAGTGGCGCGGCGCTGGCGGTACCGCTGATGCGCCTGGCCTGCGCGCTGCACGGGCAGATGGCGACCTTCGCCGAAGCGGCAGTGGCGGACCGCCCGGCATGATCCTCGACCTGCTGCGTCACGGTGAGACAGAACTGGGTGGCGGCCTGCGCGGCAGCCTCGACGACGCCCTGACCGAGCACGGCTGGGCGCAGATGCGTGCGGCGGTGGCACAGGCCGGCCCGTGGGATGTGCTGGTGAGTTCGCCGCTGCAGCGCTGTGCGCGCTTCGCCGAGGAACTGGGCGCGCGACTGGCGTTGCCGGTGCACCGTGAAGCCGGCGTTCAGGAGCTGCATTTTGGTGACTGGGAGGGCCATAGCGCTGCGCAGTTGATGGAGACCCAGGCCGAGCAGCTCGGGCTTTTCTGGGCCGATCCGTATGCCTTTACGCCGCCGGCTGGCGAGCCGGTGGAGGCGTTTTCGGCGCGGGTGCTGGCGGCCATCGAGCGCTTGCAGGGCCGCTATGCCGGCAAGCGCGTGCTGCTGGTAACCCATGGCGGGGTGATGCGCCTGTTGCTGGCGCGGGCGCGTGGCTTGCCGCGTGAGCAGTTGTTGCAGGTCGAGGTTGGCCATGCTGCGTTGGTGCGCCTGACGCTGCAGGACGGGCAGTTGCGGGAGGTGGCTTGAGATGCTGCCCTGGTGGATTGCCCTGCAATTTCTCAGCAGCCTGCCGGTAACCCTGCCCGGCATGCCGGCGCCGCGTGAAAACGGTCGCTCGTTGCTGTTCTACCCGCTGGTCGGGCTGCTGTTCGGGGGGCTGCTGTGGCTGGCCAGTTATCTGCTGCAGGGCACGGCGGCGCCGTTGCACGCGGCGTTGCTGTTGACGCTGTGGGTGGTGCTCAGCGGCGCCTTGCACCTGGATGGCCTGGCTGACAGCGCGGATGCCTGGCTGGGTGGTTTTGGTGATCGTGAGCGCACCTTGCTGATCATGAAGGACCCGCGCAGTGGGCCGATCGCGGTGGTGACGCTGGGGTTGGTGCTGCTGTTGAAGTTCTGTGCGCTGTGGGTGCTGGTGGAGCGGGGGGCGGGGGCCTTGTTGCTGCTGGCGCCGGTGATTGGGCGGGCGGCGTTGCTGGGGTTGTTTCTGAGTACGCCGTATGTACGGCCGGGGGGGCTGGGGCAGGCCTTGGCCGAACACCTGCCGCGGCGCGCTGCTGGTTGGGTGCTGGTGGCTAGTGCTTTGGGCTGTGGGGTGATGGGCGGGTGGGCGGCGGTGTGGGTGCTGCTGCTTTCGCTGGGGGTGTTTATCGCGTTGCGCCAGGTTATGTGCCGGCGGCTGGGCGGTACGACCGGGGATACAGCCGGAGCGCTGCTGGAGTTGCTGGAGTTGGCGGTGGTGCTGGGGCTGGCGTTGATGCCGGTTGGGTAGGGGGCTTATCCATTGGGTGGGGTGCGGCTACTGGCCCCTTCCGCCCTTACGGCGGGTCACTTTTGGCAAACGCCCCAAAAGTAACCAAAAGGTCTTGGCTCCTGCATCCGGCCCTTCGCTGCGCTACGGGTTCCCTCACTCCGGCCTTGCTCCCGTGAGGACCGCGCCGGACGGGCCTTCCTGGCCCGCGGCGCTTGCCGGCCATCCATGGCCGTCACCTCACTCCGCAAGACCTCCGTTCGGCCTCCTGAAGTCGCGGTAGATCAAGATCACAAGCCAGATCAAGATCAAAGGCCAGATCAAGGGCCAGGGCAACGGCTGGCGAATCGCTGCGCTCTCGCGGGTTTATAAGGGCGGTACAGCGCGTCAGCGCCAGAATTTGCATTGGCAGTTCCGGCCTCTTCGCGGGTAAACCCGCTCCCACAGGTTCTCTGCTGACTGTAAGGCCACTGCGGTCCCTGTGGGAGCGGGTTTACCCGCGAAGAGGCCAAACTATCCACCACCATTGCCACTGTCGAAGATAACGCCAGCCCAGGCGCCACCCGTAACTTGGCGACCTCAGGAGGCCGAACGGAGGTCTTGCGGAGCGAGGTGACGGCCATGGATGGCCGGCAAGGGCTGCGGGCCAGGAAGGCCCGTACAGCCCGGTCCACGCGGGAGCAAGGCCGGAGTGAGGGAACCCGCAGCGCAGCGGAGGGCCGTATGTGGGAGCCGGCGGTTTTTGGTTACTTTTTTCCAAGAAAAAAAGTGACCCGCCGTAAGGGCGGAAGGGGCCATAAGCGCCACCACATCGAATGGATAAGCCCATAACTTGCAAGCCAAGCCAAGCCCAAAAAAGAAACCCCGCACACGGCGGGGTCTCCAGATCCAGCAACCAGCCTCAGGCCATCAATTGCCTTTGACCGACCTGCCATCGACCGTGCCATCCTGCAGCACGATCACGTACTCCTTGCCGTCGGTCTCGACCTGGCGCAGTTGCACCAGCAGGTAGTCCCAGTCCTTGGCGAACCACAGCTCGGTGATGCGCTTGCTCTGGCTCGGGTCGCGCACGCGCTCGACCTTGACCGCATCGACCTGGCCGGTCTTGGTGGTGACCTTCTCGGTGCCCAGTACGCGGAAGTCGTAGGTGTCGATCTCGTCACCGTCGACCACCTGGTAGGTCATGCTCTTCTTGCCCGCGGCAACGTCATGCTGCAGCGCCAGCTGATACGACGACTTGTCCAGCACACCGCGGTTGAGCGGCAGGTTGATGGCATCGCCACGGTCGCTGCCGGTGACCTTCTTGCTGCTCCAGTCGAAGTCCAGGTCGACCTTCTTGGCCTTGCCCAGGCCGCCACGCTCGAAGTGGTACTTCTGTGGCAGCAGGGTGTCGTTGTCCAGCTTCAGCGTGCTTTGCTCGGTCAGGCTGGCGATCATCATGGAAGCCTTGAAGTTAAGGTCCCAGGTCCCGTTGGCATTCTTGACCAGGCTGCGCTCGGCGGTGCCGCTCATGGGCAGCTGCTTCCAGTCGGCGGTGTAGCTGGCCGAAAACGGCTTGAGTTCAGCTGCCTGGAGGGGCAGGGCAAGCACGGCGAGAGCCATCAGCAGGGCGCGACGCATACATTCTCCTAAGGTCGAATCAAGTGACCGCTGGCCGCCAGCGGCTGGCCATCCAGTAACGCACCGTGTTCACCCAGACGCAAGCGTCCTTCGGCGAACCAGCGCACCGCCAGCGGGTAGATCTGGTGTTCTTGCTGGTGAACCCGGCTGGCCAGGCTCTGCGCGGTGTCGTCTGCCGTCACCGCTACCACAGCCTGTACGACCAGAGGCCCGCCATCGAGTTCCTCGGTGACGAAGTGCACGCTGCAGCCATGCTCGGCATCACCCGCCTCCAGCGCGCGCTGGTGGGTATGCAGGCCCTTGTACTTGGGCAGCAACGACGGGTGGATGTTGAGCAGGCGGCCCTGGTAGTGGCGCACGAAGCCGCCACTGAGGATGCGCATGAAGCCGGCCAGCACCACCAGGTCCGGGGCGAAGCGGTCGATCAGCGCCATCAGCGCCGCATCGAAGGCTTCACGGCCGTCGAAACCCTGGTGTTGCAGGACCGCGGTGTCGATGCCGGCGGCCTTGGCCCGCTCGAGGCCATAGGCGTCGGCACGGTTGGCGATCACCCCGCAGATGCGCACCGGGCTGTCAGGGCCACGGCTGTTGTCGATCAGCGCTTGCAGGTTGCTGCCGGAACCCGACAGCAACACCACCACGTTGCAGGACTTGCTCGGCATCAGTGTGCCTTGAGGTTCTGCAGGTCGACCTGGGCAGCGCCTTCGGCGGCATCGGCGATCTGGCCGATGACCCATGGCTGCTCACCGGCGGCGCGCAGCACGTTCAGGGCGTTGTCGACCTGGTCCTGGGCAACGCAGATGACCATGCCCACGCCGCAGTTCAGTACGCGGTGCATCTCGTGCTCGTCGACGTTGCCTTTTTCCTGCAGGAAGTCGAACACCACCGGACGCTGCCAGCTGGCCACGTCGATGATCGCCTGGGCGTTCTTCGGCAGTACCCGCGGGATGTTGTCGAGCAGGCCACCACCGGTGATGTGGGCCATGGCCTTGACCGCGCCGGTGTCCTTGATCAGCTTGAGCAGCGGCTTGACGTAGATACGCGTCGGGGCCATCAGCAGGTCGGCCAGCGGGGTACCGTCGAGCTGGGTGCTCTCGATGTCGGTGCCGGACACTTCGAGGATCTTGCGGATCAGCGAGTAGCCGTTGGAGTGCGGGCCGGACGATGGCAGGGCGATCAGGGCGTCACCGCTGGCGACTTTCGAGCCGTCGATGATCTCGGCCTTCTCGACCACGCCGACGCAGAAGCCGGCCAGGTCGTAGTCTTCGCCTTCGTACATGCCCGGCATCTCGGCGGTTTCACCACCGACCAGGGAGCAGCCAGCCAGCTCGCAACCCGCGCCAATGCCGGTCACCACGGTGGCGGCGACGTCGACGTTGAGCTTGCCGGTGGCGTAGTAGTCGAGGAAGAACAGCGGCTCGGCACCGCAGACCACCAGGTCGTTGACGCACATGGCGACCAGGTCCTGGCCGATGCTGTCGTGCTTGTTCAGGTTCAGCGCCAGGCGCAGCTTGGTGCCGACGCCGTCGGTGCCGGAGACCAGAACCGGCTGTTTGTAGCCGGCCGGGATCTCGCAGAGGGCGCCGAAGCCGCCCAGGCCACCCATGACCTCAGGGCGTGCGGTGCGCTTGGCCACGCCCTTGATGCGTTCGACCAGTGCTTCGCCGGCGTCGATGTCTACACCGGCGTCCTTGTAGCTCAGGGAGGGTTGCTTGCTCATTGATCCAGGCCTTTAGGAGGGAGGGATTCGGGAAAACGACCGCGACGGCCAAGGCCGGCTGTTGCAGCGGCGGCTGCCTGTTCGTCACTGGTCTGCGAAGGCGCGCGATTTTATCAGGGTTGCCGGGCAGCGGCCATCCTCAGGCCGACGGGCAGGGTGGGAAATCGGCAAAAACATCCTTTCACGGTCCGCGACTGGTTGCCAGGGCGGTGGCTGTATAAGGTATAGGCATGGCGATCGGAGCAAATCGCTGGCCCGACGGAGCGTTCTTCACGCGCTGCGGTCACAGCCAGCAGGTTCGGTGCTCCGCGCCCCTCGTTCATCAGGACAGGAATCCTCCATGCGTGTTGTCAATTACCTGGCTGTGGCCGGCCTGGCCCTGCTGGCCGGTGCGGCCCAGGCAGAAAGCGTTGCCGGCCTCTACCAGGTCCGCGAACCCCTCGAAGGGCAGGGCAGCGATGCCCGCACCCAGGCCACCGGGCGTGCCCTGGATACCTTGGTGCTGCGCCTCACCGGCGACCCCAAGGCCCCGCAGAACCCGGCCCTGGCCGCCCTGCGCAAAGACCCGCAACAAATCATCAACCAGGTCGGCAGCGATGCCGGCCCGCCGGAAAGCGTGCTGGTCGAGTTCGACCCCGGCAGCACCGAGCGCGCCTTGCGCAAGGCCGGGCTGGCCTTGTGGGGCAACAACCGGCCGTCAATTCTTGGCTGGTGGCTGAACGACACGGTCGACGGCAGCAGCCTGGTCGGTGACGGCCAGGGCGCGGCCCAACCGCTGCGCCAGGCCGCCCAGCACCGCGGCTTGCCGCTGCGGCTGCCGTTGGCCGACCTGCAGGAACAACTGGTGGCCACTGCCAAGCAACTCGAAGGCAAGGACCCCGCCGCGCTGCGCGAAGCGTCCGAACGCTATGGCGCCGATGCCTTGCTGGCCGTGCACGCCCATGAAGCCGACGGCAAGTGGCAGGGCAAATGGCAGCTGTGGCTGGGCGACCAGCGCGAGCAGGGCCAGGCCGAAGGCGCCGATCAGGCGGCCCTGGCCGATGCGGTGATGCTCGCCGTGAGCAGCCGCCTGGCGCCGCGCTATGTCACCCGTCCCGGCGCCAGCAGCGAGCTGCAGGTCCAGGTGCAGGGCATGAACCTGAAGCGCTATGCCGAGCTGAGCCGCGTACTCGAGCCCTATGGCCCGCGCCTGCAGCTGGCCGACGGCGGCACCCTGACCTACCAGGTCACCGGCAATCGCGACCAGCTGCGCGCCCAGTTGGGCCTGGCCAAGCTGCATGAACTGCAGGCCGACGCTGCGGCACCTGCCGAGCCCCCGGCCCCGGCCCCTCAGGGCGTTACCCCCAACGAACAGCCGGGGGCGGTCCAGGCGACGGCGCCCAAGCCGTTCGATGGCCTGCGATTTGGTTGGTAAGGAACGATGCACATGATGACTGACCTGCGCCGTTGGGTGTGGCTGGGCGTGGCCCTGCTGATCGCCGTGCTGCTGTACAGCCTGCACAATATTCTTTCACCGTTCCTGATCGGCATTCTCCTGGCTTATCTGGCCGACCCACTGGTTGATCGCCTGGAGCGGCTGGGCCTGTCGCGCACCTGGGGCGTGGTGGTGGTGTTCAGCCTGTTCACGCTGATCTTCATGGCCCTGCTGTTGGTACTGATCCCGATGCTGGCCAAGCAGCTGGTGCGCCTCTATGAGCTGACGCCGCAGGTGCTCGACTGGCTGCAGCATGTTGCCCTGCCATGGGTGCAGAGCCGCCTGGGGCTGGCGGATGGCTTCTGGAAGTTCGACAAGATCAAGGCCGCCGTCGGCGCGCACATGGGCGAGACCACCGACATCGTCGGCGTGCTGTTGTCCCAGGCCACGGCTTCGAGCCTGGCGCTGCTGGCCTGGCTGGCCAACCTGGTGCTGATCCCGGTGGTGGGCTTCTACCTGCTGCGCGACTGGGACCTGATGATGGCCAAGCTGCGCAGCCTGCTGCCGCGCCAGCGCGAATCGCAGGTGGTGGAGCTGGCTGGCGAGTGCCATGAGGTACTCGGTGCGTTCGTCCGTGGCCAGTTGCTGGTGATGCTGGCGCTGGGCGTGATCTACGCCGGTGGGTTGATGCTGGTCGGGCTGGAGCTGGGCCTGTTGATCGGCCTGCTGGCCGGGTTGGCGGCGATCGTGCCGTACATGGGCTTCATCATTGGTATCGGCGCGGCATTGATCGCCGGGCTGTTCCAGTTTGGCGGCGACCTGTACCCGATGCTCGGCATCGTCGCGGTGTTCATGGTGGGCCAGGCGCTCGAAGGCATGGTCCTGACGCCGATGCTGGTGGGCGACCGTATCGGCCTGCACCCGGTGGCGGTGATCTTTGCCATTCTTGCCGGCGGCGAGCTGTTTGGCTTCACCGGGGTGCTGCTGGCCTTGCCGGTGGCGGCGGTGATCATGGTGCTGCTGCGCCATGTGCATGACCTGTATAAAGAGTCGGACATGTATGGCAGCGAGGTCGATCCCGAGCTGTGACACCGCAAAGGGCTGCCGATGCAGCCCTTTTTGGCCTTGGGTGCGTTTGGTGTAGATGCGTTGGGCTTTGGGCTTTGGGCTTTGGGGGGCTTATCCGTTCCATGTAGTGGCGCTGATGGCCCCTTCCGCCCTTACGGCGGGTCACTTTTTTTCTTGGAAAAAAGTAACCAAAAACCGCTGGCTCCCACATCCGGCCCTCCGCTGCGCTGCGGGTTCCCTCACTCCGGCCTTGCTCCCGCGTGGACCGGGCTGTAGGGGCCTTCCTGGCCCCCAGCCCTTGCCGGCCTTCCTGGCCGTCACCCCGCTCCGCAAGACCTCCGTTCGGCCTCCTGAGGTCGCCAAGTTACGGGTGGCGCCTGGGCTGGCGTTATCTTCGATAGTGGCAATGGTAGTGGATAGCTTGGCCTCTTCGCGGGTAAACCCGCTCCCACAGGGGCCGTGGTGGCCTTACGGCCAGCAGAGAACCTGTGGGAGCGGGTTTACCCGCGAAGAGGCCGGCACTGCCAATGCACATTCTGGCGCTGACGCGCTGTACCGCCCTTATAAACAAGCGAGAGCGCAGCGATTCGCCAGCCGTTGCCCTGGCACTTGATCTGGCCTTTGATCTGGCTCGTGATCTTGATCTACCGCGACTTCAGGAGGCCGAACGGAGGTCTTGCGAAGCGAGGTGACGGCCAGGAAGGCCGGCAAGGGCTGCGGGCCAGGAAGGCCCGTACAGCCCGGTCCTCGCGGGAGCAAGGCCGGAGTGAGGGAACCCGTAGCGCAGCGAAGGGCCGGATGCAGGAGCAAGCGGTTTTTGGTTACTTTTTTCCAAGAAAAAAAGTGACCCGCCGTAAGGGCGGAAGGGGCCAGTAGCCCCACTCCAAAGAATGGATAAGCCCCCTCCCCCCACAAACAAAAAACCCCAGCACCAGGCCGGGGTTCTCAAACTGCCTACCAACGAATCAGAGCAACGAACGGCCCTTGTTCGCAGCAATCCGCATACGCAGCGCATTGAGCTTGATAAAGCCCGCAGCGTCAGCCTGGTTATAGGCGCCGCCGTCTTCCTCAAAGGTCGCGATGTTGGCATCGAACAGCGAATCGTCCGACTTGCGGCCAACGATAGTGATGTTGCCCTTGTACAGCTTCAGGCGAACCACACCATTCACGTTGACCTGCGAAGCGTCGATCATCTGCTGCAGCATCGCACGCTCCGGGCTCCACCAGTAACCGGTGTAGATCAGGCTGGCGTACTTGGGCATCAGCTCGTCTTTCAGGTGAGCCACTTCACGGTCGAGGGTGATCGACTCGATGGCACGGTGAGCCCGCAGCATGATGGTACCGCCCGGCGTCTCGTAGCAACCGCGCGACTTCATGCCGACATAACGGTTTTCGACGATGTCCAGACGGCCGATGCCGTTGGCGCCGCCAATCTGGTTGAGCTCGGCGAGCACGGTGGCCGGGGACTTCTCGACGCCGTCGATGGCGACGATGTCACCGTTGCGGTAGGTCAGCTCGAGGTAGGTGGCCTGGTCCGGGGCGTTCTCCGGAGAAACGCTCCAACGCCACATGTCTTCTTCGTGCTCGGTCCAGGTATCTTCCAGGACACCGCCTTCGTAGGAGATGTGCAGCAGGTTGGCGTCCATCGAGTACGGCGACTTCTTCTTGCCGTGACGCTCGATCGGGATACCGTGCTTCTCGGCGTAGTCCATCAGCTTCTCGCGGGACAGCAGGTCCCACTCACGCCATGGGGCGATGACCTTGACGCCTGGCTTGAGCGCGTAGGCACCCAGCTCGAAACGCACCTGGTCGTTACCTTTGCCGGTCGCGCCGTGGGAAATGGCGTCGGCGCCGGTTTCGTTGGCGATTTCGATCAGGCGCTTGGCGATCAGCGGACGCGCGATGGAAGTACCCAGCAGGTACTCGCCTTCGTAGACGGTGTTGGCGCGGAACATCGGGAACACGAAGTCACGCACGAATTCTTCGCGCAGGTCGTCGATGTAGATTTCTTTGACGCCCATCGCCTGAGCCTTGGCGCGGGCCGGTTCGACCTCTTCGCCCTGCCCCAGGTCAGCGGTGAAGGTCACCACTTCGCAGTTGTAGGTGTCCTGCAGCCACTTGAGAATCACCGAAGTATCAAGGCCGCCGGAATACGCCAGTACGACCTTATTTACGTCCGCCATGCCATCACTCCACGGGGTTGTACGGAAAGCGATTGATTCTACCGGCGTCGACGGGAAATTTACAGTGGGGCGACAGCTTCTGACGACAAAGCGACAGGAACTGTCGATGGCGCGACGCTTCGTCGCTTACAGTGGCTTGGCCGCAGGCGCGCTGGCCGGGGCCTGTGCCGCAGGCGTTGTGGCTGGTGCAGGCGCAGCAGCAGGCGGCTCCGCCGGTTTCTCGACGGGCTTCTCAACCGGCGTGACCCGGTCCAGCTCGATGTTGACCCGGCGGTTGCGCGCCCGGTTGGCGGCGCTGGTGTTCTTCACCAACGGGTAGCGCTCGCCATGGAAGCGCACGCTGATCTGCTCTTCCGGCACGCCATGCGCCTTCAGGTAGTCGGCGACCGCGAGGGCCCGGCGCCGCGAGTCTTCACGGTTGGCCAGACGATTGCCGCCATTGTCGGAGTGGCCGTTGAGCTCGATGTGGTTCACCGACGGATCGGCCTTCAGGTAGTCGAGGATCACGTCCAGGCGCGCGCGGGCATTGCTGTCCAGGTCGACGCCACGGGGGAAACCGACCTGAGTCTGGCGGATCTGGTCGTAGTTCATCGGCAGCAGTTTGCTGGCACACAGCTGATAGTCGCCGTAGGCCTTGGCAAAGCTCACCGGCAACACGCGCACCTCCATGGCCCGGCCACCTTCGCCGGCGTGGTTGCGCACCACCGTGCTGCGCCCGTCCAGCAGACCGTTGATCAGCCGGCTGGCCTGGCCCTGGGACGAGCTGAACAACACCCCGGTGCGGGCCATAGACACCGCGCCCAGGCTGATGTCGTTGCGACCCGGCTGCCACGGCGCGGCCGCGGCGAGCAAGGTCGCCGAGCCGGCACCGAGGACATTGCTGTCCGAGCGCAGCTGGAAAATCGGCTGTTCGCCGGCACGACGGACGAATTCGCCGCTGCCGAAACCCTCGATGGGCTGGACCAGACGGCACTCGAACTGATCGCCCTCGACCTTCCAGGCGATGTTCTCCATCCGGGTCTGGAAGGTCAGTGCGCCCGCCGGCAGGCTGGCAAACAGAGTGAACAGGGCTAGGTAATGCTGGCGCACGGGAGGCTCCACAAATTCTGACGGCTTACCTGCAGGCTATCGGTCGGTCGCGGGAAAACTTGATAGCCGTGCTCGGCCAGGGGTTTTCCGGTAGCATTCACACTTGAGTTCGACCCGCCTGGAATTCCCAATGTCCGACCGCCTGACCCTCCTGCGTCCCGACGACTGGCACATCCATCTGCGCGATGGTGCCGTCCTGCCCCACACCGTTGGCGACGTAGCGCGTACCTTCGCCCGTGCCATCATCATGCCCAACCTGGTTCCGCCGGTGCGTGATGCCGCTGAAGCCGGCGCCTACCGCGAGCGCATCCTCGCTGCGCGCCCGGCTGGCAGCCGCTTCGAGCCGCTGATGGTGCTGTACCTCACCGACCGCACCAGCCCGGATGACATCCGCGCGGCCAAGGCCAGCGGCATCGTGTATGCCGCCAAGCTGTACCCGGCCGGCGCCACGACCAACTCCGATTCCGGCGTGACCAGCATCGACAAGATCTTCCCCGCCATCGAAGCGCTGGCCGAAACCGGCATGCCGCTGCTGGTGCACGGTGAAGTGACGCGTGCCGAGATCGACGTGTTCGACCGCGAGAAGCGCTTCATCGACGAGCACATGCGCCGTCTGGTCGAGCGTTTCCCGACGCTCAAGGTGGTGTTCGAGCACATCACCACCGCCGATGCCGCGCAGTTCGTCACCGAAGCCCCGGCCAACGTCGGTGCGACCATCACTGCCCAGCACCTGCTGTACAACCGCAACCACATGCTGGTCGGCGGCATTCGCCCGCACTTCTACTGCCTGCCGATCCTCAAGCGCAACACCCACCAGGTGGCGCTGCTGGATGCCGCCACCAGTGGCAACCGCAAGTTCTTCCTCGGCACCGACTCGGCACCGCACGCCCAGCACGCCAAGGAAGCCGCCTGCGGCTGCGCCGGCTGCTACACCGCCTACGCCGCGATCGAGATGTACGCCGAGGCGTTCGAGCAGCGTAACGCGCTGGACAAGCTGGAAGGCTTTGCCAGCCTGCACGGCCCGGCCTTCTATGGCCTGCCGGCCAACACCGACACCATTACCCTGGTGCGCGACGAGTGGACGGCGCCGAGCAGCCTGCCGTTCGGCGAGCACACTGTCATCCCGCTGCGCGCCGGTGAAAAACTGCGCTGGCGCCTGCTGGAGGAAAACGCGTGAGTGAAGATCTGTACGAAGACGAACAGGAAGCGTCCACCGGTGGCCCGCGCCATCCGATGGCCGAGCGTTTCCGTGGCTACCTGCCGGTCGTCATCGACGTCGAGACCGGCGGCTTCAACAGCGCCACCGACGCGCTGCTGGAAATCGCCGCAGTGACCATCGGCATGGACGAAAAGGGTTTCCTGTTCCCGGAACACACCCACTTCTTCCGTGTCGAGCCGTTCGAGGGCGCCAACATCGAGGCCGCAGCCCTGGAGTTCACCGGGATCAAGCTCGATCACCCGCTGCGCATGGCGGTGAGTGAAGAAAGCGCCCTCACCGAGATCTTCCGCAGCGTGCGCAAGGCGCTCAAGGCCAACGGCTGCAAGCGGGCGATCCTGGTCGGCCACAACAGTGCCTTCGACCTCGGCTTCCTCAACGCCGCCGTCGCGCGCAACGACCTCAAGCGCAACCCGTTCCACCCGTTCTCCAGCTTCGACACCGCGACCCTGGCCGGCCTTGCCTATGGCCAGACGGTGCTGGCGCGGGCCTGCCAGAGCGCCGACATCGACTTTGATGGGCGTGAAGCGCACTCGGCACGCTACGACACCGAGAAGACCGCAGACCTGTTCTGCGGCATCGTCAACCGCTGGAAGGACATGGGCGGCTGGCGCGACTGACAGTCGCCAGCGGCAAGTGGCGAGCTGCAAGCGGCAAGAACGAGCAATTCGCGTTCACCCGGCTTCTCCTTGAAGCTTGCAGCTTGAAACTTGAAGCAAAAAAAACCGGCCATGAAGGCCGGTTTTTTTTCGCGTGGCGCTTACAGCTTGCCAGCATTCTCGCTCAGGTAGGCGGCAACGCCTTCTGGCGAAGCGTTCATGCCCTTGTCGCCTTTTTTCCAGTTGGCAGGGCAGACTTCGCCGTGCTCTTCGTGGAATTGCAGGGCGTCGACCAGGCGCAGCAGCTCGTCCATGTTACGGCCCAGTGGCAGGTCGTTGACGATCTGCGAACGGACAACACCGTTGGTGTCGATCAGGAAGGCGCCACGGAAGGCCACGCCGCCTTCGGACTCGACGTCGTAGGCTTTGCAGATTTCGTGGGTGATGTCAGCGGCCAGGGTGTACTTGACCTGGCCGATGCCGCCGTTGTTGACCGGGGTGTTACGCCAGGCGTTGTGGGTGAAGTGCGAGTCGATCGACACGCCGATCACTTCCACGTTGCGCGAAGCGAAGTCCGGGATGCGGTTGTCCAGCGCGATCAGCTCGGACGGGCAGACGAAGGTGAAGTCCAGCGGGTAGAAGAACACCAGGCCGTACTTGCCCTTGATGGCCTCGGACAGGGTGAAGCTGTCGACGATTTCGCCGTTGCCCAGCACAGCTGGAACGGTGAAGTCGGGGGCTTGTTTACCAACGAGTACGCTCATCGTTATCTCCTGATGATGGTGAAAAATCGTTGCCTGCACGGGGGGCCCGCCAGGCATCCAGCAAAGGCCGACCATCATACACAGGTTAAGGTGACAGTCCGAATCGAACCGCCGGTCGCCCGTGTCGAGAAAGCGCTTTGACAAGCATTCTCATTACTATTACTCTCCAACGCATCGACTCAACGACGATGGTCAGCCTCTATGTATGTGTGTCTTTGTGTCGGTGTCACCGACGGACAGATCCGCGATGCGATCTATGAAGGATGCTGCAGCTACAAGGACGTCCGGGCCGCCACCAATGTGGCCAGCCAGTGTGGCAAATGCGCGTGTCTCGCCAAGCAGGTGGTCCGCGAAACCTTGAGCGACCTGCAGGCCAGCCAGCAGGCTGCCCTGCCCTACCCCGTCGAATTTAATGCGGCGTAAATAACCCGCGAATTTGAAGAACCGGACCGAGTGTCCGGTTTTTTTATGCCTTTAATTCAATAAGTTAGCACTCTAACGCGGTTCACAAACATTCTTATTCCGATTAAATTTCATTTATTATTCAATAACTTAGGTTTGACAGTGGAAGTTGCCAGGCTCAAACTTGCTGTATTGGCACACTTCACACGGCAGGAATCCGGACATGAAAGGCGACGTAAGCGTCATCCAGCATCTCAACAAGATCCTCGGAAACGAGCTGGTCGCGATCAACCAGTACTTCCTGCACGCCCGCATGTACGAAGATTGGGGCCTGAACAAGCTCGGCAAGCACGAGTACAAGGAATCCATCGATGAGATGAAGCACGCTGACAAACTGATCAAGCGTATTCTCTTCCTCGAAGGCATCCCTAACGTTCAGGACCTGGGCAAGCTGCTGATTGGCGAGCACACCAAGGAAATGCTCGCCTGTGACCTGAAGATCGAACAGAGCGGCCTGGTCGACCTCAAAGCGGCCATCGCGCATTGCGAGACGGTGGGCGACTTTGGCTCGCGGGAAATGCTCGAAGACATCCTCGAGTCCGAGGAAGAGCACATCGACTGGCTGGAAACCCAGCTGAGCCTGATCGACAAGATCGGCATCGAGAACTACCTGCAATCGCAGATGGGCGAAGAGTAAGTTTCTTCCGGCCATAAAAAAGCCCCGCCATGTGCGGGGCTTTTTTATGGCCTGCAGGAGCGGCTGGGCCGCTCAGGCATTGGCGCGGATCAGGCCTCGGAGGCCTTGGCCTTGGCGGCCGCGTCCTTGATCAGGGTCTGCAGCTCGCCGTTGGCGAACATCTCGGCCATGATGTCGCTGCCGCCGACCAGTTCGCCGGCCACCCACAGCTGCGGGAAGGTCGGCCAGTTGGCGTACTTGGGCAGGTTGGCGCGGATTTCCGGGTTCTGCAGAATGTCGACGTAGGCGAACTTTTCGCCGCAACCCATCACAGCTTGCGCTGCCTTGGACGAGAAGCCGCACTGAGGCGCGTTTGGCGAGCCTTTCATGTAAAGCAGAACGGTGTTGTTGGCGATCTGCTCTTTGATTGTATCGATGATATCCATGGAACACCTCGTCTGAACTTTCCGACTCGATGGTCGGCACGGTGACGCATTGTATCGGAAAGCCCAGCGGTGGGTCGACCTGTGCGCGGTCAGATCGCTGTCCAGTTTCGCCAGTGCCGCCCTCTTCGCGGGGCATGTGTTCGGTGTAGATGCCTTGGGCTTAGGGGGCTTATCCGTTTGATGTGGTGGCGCTGATGGCCCCTTCCGCCCTTACGGCGGGTCACTTTTTTTCTTGGAAAAAAGTAACCAAAAACCGCTTGCTCCTACATCCGGCCCTTCGCTGCGCTGCGGGTTCCCTCACTCCGGTCTTGCTCCCGCGAGGACCGGGCTGTACGGGCC
This sequence comes from Pseudomonas reidholzensis, assembly GCF_900536025.1. Classification (GTDB taxonomy): domain Bacteria; phylum Pseudomonadota; class Gammaproteobacteria; order Pseudomonadales; family Pseudomonadaceae; genus Aquipseudomonas; species Aquipseudomonas reidholzensis. The sequence goes on along the minus strand of NZ_UNOZ01000023.1, from coordinate 198 downwards.
TTCCTGGCCCGCAGCCCTTGCCGGCCTTCCTGGCCGTCACCTCGCTCCGCAAGACCTCCGTTCGGCCTCCTGAAGTCGCAGTAGATCAAGATCACGAGCCAGATCAAGGGCCAGATCAAGATCAAGGGCCAAGGCAACGGCTGGCGAATCGCTGCGCTCTCGCGGGTTTATAAGGGCGGTACAGCGCGTCAGCGCCCG
>NZ_UNOZ01000027.1 GCF_900536025.1 Pseudomonas reidholzensis | reverse complement strand
TACGCAGGTACCGATGCTAAGTCAATACCCCCATTGAATTTTTTTTCAAAAAGGGCAAAAAAGTGGATTTGCGTGGGAGGCAGGAAGCGGGCACGAAAATGCGCGCGGGGGGATGGTGTGCTTATCCATTTCAGGTGGTGGCGCTTATGGCCCCTTCCGCCCTTACGGCGGGTCACTTTTTTTCTTGGAAAAAAGTAACCAAAAACCGCTGGCTCCCACATCCGGCCCTCCGCTGCGCTGCGGGTTCCCTCACTCCGGCCTTGCTCCCGCGTGGACCGGGCTGTACGGGCCTTCCTGGCCCGCAGCCCTTGCCGGCCTTCCTGGCCGTCACCCCGCTCCGCAAGACCTCCGTTCGGCCTCCTGAGGTCGCCAAGTTAGGGGTGGCGCCTGGGCTGGCGTTATCTTCGATAGTGGCATGGGCGGTGGATATTAGGACCTCTTCGCGGGCAAGCCCGCTCCCACAGGTACCGCGTCGCTCTGAAGGTATGCGGAGATCCTGTGGGAGCGGGCTTGCCCGCGAAGAGGCCAGGACTGCCAATGCACATTCTGGCGCTGCCGCGCTGTACCGCCCTTATAAACAAGCGAGAGCGCAGCGATTCGCCAGCCGTTGCCCTGGCCCTTGATCTGGCCTTTGATCTGGCTCGTGATCTTGATCTACTGCGACTTCAGGAGGCCGAACGGAGGTCTTGCGGAGCGAGGTGACGGCCAGGAAGGCCGGCAAGGGCTGCGGGCCAGGAAGGCCCGTACAGCCCGGTCCTCGCGGGAGCAAGACCGGAGTGAGGGAACCCGTAGCGCAGCGGAGGGCCGGATGCAGGAGCCAAGACCTTTTGGTTACTTTTGGGGCGTTTGCCAAAAGTGACCCGCCGTAAGGGCGGAAGGGGCCAGTGGCCGCACCACAGCAAATGGATAAGCCCACAATCTAAAATCCCACTACCTATGCAGACCCCACCACAACCCGCTATGGTTTCCCTCTACCCCGGCCCCCAAACCCGGCCCCAGACAAAAACAATACGGGGAGCGCCCATGCCCGCCCACACCCCCGAAGCCCACGCCAGAAACCTGGCCGCCTTCATCGACGGCCACTTCGCCGACCGCGGCCTGGCGCCCGAACCGGTCATCGCCGAATCCTGGTACCGCAGCATCAACCAGCACCACCTCGACCCCAGCCTGCGCCACGTCGACAACATCCTCAGCGCCGCCGAAATCCGCCAGCACCAGGCCCAGCACGAAGCCTACCTGACGATCGCCGGCCAAGGCGTCAACGGCCTAGCCCGCCGCGTGGTCGATGCCGGCTTCGCCGTGCTCCTCAGCGACGCCGACGGCATCACCCTCGACGCCCGCCTGCCCGCTGACCACCACCGTTACTCACGCGCCGGGCTGATCGTCGGCGCCCGCTGGGACGAGTCCATCGCCGGCACCAACGGCATCGGCACCGCCCTCGCCTCCGCCCAGGCACTTACCATCCACCGCCAGGAGCACTTCCTCGCGGCCAACGCCCGCCTGAGCTGCTCGGTATCGCCCATCTTCGATGCCCATAACCAACTGCTCGGCTGCCTGAACGCCACCTGCCTGCACAGCGAAGGCCCCAAGCAGGCCCAGCACCTGACCCTGCACCTGGTGACTTTGTACGCCCGGCTGATCGAAAACACCCACTTCCGCCAACGCTACCGCGACCGCCTGACCCTCGCCCTGAAACCCCGCGACGACATCACCGACCTGGCCAACGAGCAACTGCTCGCCCTCGACGAAGGCGGCCGGGTGATCGGCGCCAACCGCGCCGCGTTCCTGGCCTGCCCCGACGGCCTGCTCGGCCAGCGCATCGAGCAGCTGCTGCCCGCCTCGATCGACCAACTGCTCGCGCTGACCCAAGGCGGCGCGCGCGGCACCCAGCTGCGCGCAACGGCCGGCGAGCAGATCATCGAAGTCGGCCTACGGGTCCCAGCGGGCTACCGCCTGCCTGCGACGCAGGAACAACCGGCCGCACCGGCCCCGAGCCACCCCGGCCTGGAGCAACTGGCAGGTGGCGATGCGCAGCTGCAACACGCCGTGCGGCGCTTGCGCAAGGTCATCGACAAGGACATCTGCATCCTTATCAGCGGCGAAACCGGTACCGGCAAGGAGGCCTTCGCCCGCGCCGTGCACCAGGCCAGCCGACGTCACGCCGGCCCCTTCGTCGCGCTCAACTGCGCGGCCATCCCCGAGTCGCTGATCGAAAGCGAGCTGTTCGGCTACCGCAGCGGCAGCTTCACCGGGGCCAGCCGCAAGGGCATGAAAGGCAAACTCGAGCTGGCCAACGGCGGCACGCTGTTCCTCGACGAGATCGGCGACATGCCCGCCCACCTGCAGACCCGCCTGCTGCGTGTGCTGGCCGAACGCGAGCTGCAACCGCTGGGCGCCGAAACGCCGGTAGCGCTGGATATCCAGGTGGTGTCGGCGACCCACCAGGACCTGTCGGCCATGATCGCCGACAAGCGCTTTCGCGAAGACCTGTACTACCGGCTGTGCGGCATGCGCCTGAGCCTGCCGGCGCTGCGCGAGCGCACCGACCGCGCCGAGCTGATCGGGCACCTGCTTGCCCGCCTGGCGGATGGCGTGCCATTGCGTCTGGATGACCAGGCGCGGGCGTTGCTCGAGGCCAGCCCTTGGCCAGGCAACGTGCGCCAATTGCTCAACACCCTGCGCTACGCGGTCGCGCTGGCCGAGGATGGGGTCATCGATGTCGATTGCCTGCCCGAAGAGCTGTTCGCCCGCCCAGCCCCCACGGCGATGGCAAATCAGCCGTTGCGCCTGGAGGATCAAGTGGAGGACGCCGAGGCTCGGCATCTGCTCACACTCTTGCGCCGCCAGCACTGGAACATCAGCGCCGCCGCCGAAGCCGCGGGCATTTCCCGCTCGACCCTGTACCGCAAGATGAAACGCCACCGGATCATGCCGCCGAATCAGCTGGACTGACACCCCCTCAGTGCAGGGCAAAAATGCCACTCGTCGGCCGTAGTGCAAATTGGCCATCACCGCCTGCAACGCCTGCTTAACTCAGTGGGCTGCCAGGCAGGTGGCACCGCAGACCAAGGATGGGTTGCACAAGCAGGCTGCCAACAGCCGCTCGCAGCGGGCAAACCACCGACCCGGTGGGCTTGCCCCCCCGGCAGACCGCAATCCGGCTCGCCGTCCCCTCTCCTCGTCTTTCCCGCCCGCCTGCGCCAGCATCAACCCGGTTTTTCATTCATCGAATGCAATGGAGGCAATCATGTCTGAAGCTCAGCACGCAGCATCGGTAGGCTTGTTCCCGGTGTCCTACCAGATCGGTAGCAATGCCCCTGGCGCGCAACGCCTGCAACTCGATCTGCTGGTCTATACCCCAGACCGCAGCCTGCGCGGCAACGCCGTGGTCAGCCAAACGACCAACCCGCCGCTCAACCTGCAACTGGACGCATGGGGCACCTACGCCTACCTGACGGTGCAACCGCCGACCGATTCGAAAATCCTTGTCACCCTGCAGGGCAACCACGGCGGCCCCTCCGCCAACTCCCCAGGGCAACTGCGCCTGCACCTGCTGCTCGACAGCGACTGGCAGCGCGGCGTGGCGACCTACCAGTACTACAACGGCCAGCGCTGGATCGAGGTCGAGCAAGTCCCGGCGCAGCTGGACAACCAGCGTGTCAAGGCGCTGCCCAACGTCGACACCGGCAGCGAGCTGAACACAGCGACCCTGGAGGCGGCGATCGCCTCGGGCAACCTCGAGCAGCTCAAGCAACTGGCCGCAGGCTCGGTCGGCAAGGCGCTGGACCAGGCCATTGCCGCCAGCAACACGACCCCCGCCAAGGCCGGCAAGGCCGCCAACAAAGCCTGAGCAGACAAGGAGAAACAGCATGGCCATCGGACTTTTCCATACCCGCCTGAACGTCAGCAACAACCTGCCTGGCGCGCCGTTCCTGACCCTCGACCTGCTGGTCAACACGCCTGCCAAGAAGGTCACCGGCGTGGCGCGCATCGCCCAGGCCACGCACCCGGTGCAGGTGTTCCATGCCGATGTGTGGGGTAGTTACAGTGAACTGCCGCCTGCCGCAGGCGCCGGCAACGCGATCGTCCTGCACCTGGACGGCAACCCCAGCGGGCCGCTCAGCCAGATCGCCGAGACGTTCCACCTGCAGGGCCTGCTCGACGCCGACTGGAGCAACGGCAACGCCAGCTATCGCTACCTGAATGGCGACCGTTGGATCGACCAACCGCATGTACGCGTGCGCAAGGCGCCGGATGTGACCCATCAGAACGTGCGCCAGCCGGCCGAGCGGCTGCAGGAGGCGATCAGGCACCTGCAAAGCGCCTGATCCAGGGAGACGGCTTTGAGCGCCACGCGCGATAGCCGTTAGCGGCAGACCAGGCTTGTTCGCGGTTCATCCCACGAACAAGCCTGGTTCGTTTCAGGCGAAGAAGCTGTAGAAGATCGCCGACAGGGTGATCAACCCCACCAGGGTCACGAACACATTGGACAAGGTGCCCGAATACTTGCGCAGCGACGGCACTTTGCGCACCGCGTACATCGGCATGAGGAACAGCAGGCAAGCGATCACCGGCCCGCCCATGCTCTCGATCAGGCGCAGGATGCTCGGGTTGAGCGTCGCCACGATCCAGCAGGCGATGACCATGAACAACGCGGTCACCCGTTCCAGGCGCTTGGCCGGCCAGGCTTTGCCGCGACCGCGCAGGCTCTTGACGATCATCCCCTGGAAGCCTTCGCTGGCACCGATGTAGTGGCCCAGGAACGACTTGGTGATCGCCACCAGGGCGATCAGCGGGGCAACGAACGCGATCACCGGGGTCTGGAAGTGGTTGGCCAGGTACGACAGCACCGAGATGTTCTGCGCCTTGGCGGCGGCAAGGTCGGCGGGGCTCAGTGCCAGCACGCAGCTGAAGCAGAAGAACATCACCGTCACCACCATCATCAGGTGGGCCACCCCCAGGGTGCGGCCGCTCTTGCGGTCGGCGTCGGCGCCATAACGGTGCTTCTGGTCGACGGCGAAGGCCGAAATGATCGGCGAATGGTTGAACGAAAACACCATCACCGGAATCGCCAGCCACAGGGTCAGCAGCAGCTTGGAGGCGCTGATGCCCTCGTTGGCCTGGGCCAGAAAGGCGCCGTTCCAGTTGGGGATCAGGCTCAGGGCCAGCAACAGCAGCGAGGCGACGAAGGGATAGACCAGCACGCTCATGGCCTTGACGATGATCTGCTGCCCACAGCGCACCACCACCATCAGCCCGCAGATCAGCAGCAGCGCCAGCAAGGCCCGCGGCGGCGCCGTCAGGTGCAGCTGGTTTTCCAGGAAGCTGGTGAGGGTGTTGGTCAAGGCGACGCTGTACACCAGCAGGATCGGGAAGATCGCCAGGAAGTACAGCAAGGTGATCAGCTTGCCGGCACCGACGCCGAAGTGCTCTTCGACCACCTCGGTGATGTCTTCGTTGCCGCCCTTGCGACCCGACAGCACGAAACGGGTCAGTGCCCGGTGCGCATAGAAGGTCATCGGGAACGCCAGCACGGCCAGGATCAACAACGGCCAGAAGCCACCGACCCCGGCATTGATCGGCAGGAACAGGGTGCCCGCGCCGATGGCCGTGCCATACAGGCCCAGGGCCCAGGTGGTGTCGTGGCGGTTCCAGCTGGTCGAGCCCGCCGCTGAAGCGGGGGCGGCCGAATCCGCACGAACAGTCGTGGTGCTATGTACATCGGTCATCAGATATCGCCTTTTTAGTTGTTTTTGTCGCAGGTAGAGCGGGTGTCGCAGTAGAGCAGGCGCGGCCCTGGCCGCACCGTGAAGCATTGCAGGGGGGTTAGCGGGTCAACACTCGACGAAGGCAACGGCCAGGCCGCCGCGCGAGGTTTCCTTGTAGTTGGCGTGCATATCGGCGCCGGTATCGCGCATGGTGCGGATGACCCGGTCGAGCGAGATGAAGTGCTCGCCATCACCGCGCAGCGCCATCTGCACGGCGTTGATCGCCTTGACCGCCGCGATCGCATTACGCTCGATGCACGGCACCTGGACCAACCCGCCAACCGGGTCGCAGGTCAGCCCGAGGTTGTGTTCCAAGGCAATTTCCGCGGCGTTTTCCAGCTGTGGTGGGGTTGCCCCAAGCACCTCGGCCAGGCCGGCGGCGGCCATCGAGCAGGCGGAGCCAACCTCGCCCTGGCAGCCCACTTCGGCGCCGGAAATCGAGGCGTTTTTCTTGCACAGGATGCCGACCGAGGCGGCAGCGAGGAGGAAAGAGACCACATCGTCGTCGCACGCGGTCGGGTTGAACTTCATGTAGTAGTGCAACACCGCCGGGATGATGCCCGCCGCGCCATTGGTCGGCGCGGTGACCATGCGCCCGCCGGCGGCGTTTTCTTCGTTGACCGCCAAGGCGAACAGGTTGACCCACTCCATCGCACTCAAGGTCGAGCCGATCACGTTGGGCTTGCCGACTTCCTGCAGGCTGCGGTGCAAGCGCGCGGCGCGCCGCTTGACCTTGAGCCCGCCGGGCAGGATGCCTTCGTTGCGCAGGCCGTTGTCGACGCAGTCACGCATCGCCGCCCAGATACCCAGCAGCCCGGCGCGAATCTCGGCCTCGCTGCGCCAGGCGCGTTCGTTGGCCATCATCAGTTGCCCAACGCTCAAGCCATGGGTCTTGCACAGGGTCAGCAGTTGGGCGGCGCTGGAAAACTCATACGGCAGGCTGACCTGGTCGGTGCTGGCCTGCGGTGCGTCGATCTCGGCCTGCTCGACGATGAAACCGCCCCCGACCGAGTAGTAGGTCTGGCTGAACAGGCTGCCCTGCCCGTCTTCGGCCTCGAGCGTCATGGCGTTGGGGTGGTAGGCCAGGCTCTCGTCGAGCAGGCGCATGTCGCGGGTGTAGTTGAATGCGATCGGCTGGCGCCCATCGAGCATCAGGCACTGCTCCTGCATCAGCTGGTCGATGCGCGGTTCGATGGTGGCCGGGTCGATACGGTCCGGCCACTGCCCCATCAGGCCCAGCAAGCAGGCGCGGTCGGTCGCGTGGCCGACCCCGGTGGCAGACAGCGAGCCATACAGGCGGACCTCGACGCGGGTCACCCGCTCCAGCACGCCACGCTCACGCAGGGCCTGGGCGAATGTCGCAGCGGCGCGCATCGGCCCCACGGTGTGGGAGCTGGAAGGGCCGATGCCAATCTTGAAGAGGTCGAAAACACTGATAGCCATACTAATGCCTGGCCCTGCCGTGCTGTCGTGCCACGGCCGGGCTCTCTGAAAAAATTGAACGCTATTACAACTTTGCGAGATACTGCGCCGTGCCCTTGGCGTTGACCAACGAATTCTCCTAAGCAAGCCTTTAGCAGGACTAAACAATGCGCAAGCAGCTCAATGGCCAGATGTTCGTCTGGTTGCACGTGTTCTCCTGCGCGGCGCGGCACCTGTCGTTCACCCGCTGTGCCGAAGAGCTGCACATCACCCCGGGCGCGGTCAGCCAGCAGATGCGTCAGTTGGAGGAGCGCCTGGGTTACCGGCTGTTCCAGCGCAAGGCCCGCGGTGTCGAGCTGAGTGCCGAGGGCCAGCGCCTGGCGCAGACGGTGGCCGAGGCCTATGGCAGCATCGAGGCCGAGCTGCTGCGCCTGGACGTTGGCGAGATCCGCGGCACCCTGCGCGTGCGCTCGATCCCCTCGTTTCTGGCGAAATGGCTGACGCCGCGGCTGCCGCGCTTTCAGCAGCGCTACCCGGACATCGAACTGAGGTTGGTCGCCGAAGACAGCAACCAGGCGCTGCACCCGGACGATTTCGACCTGGCCATCGACCTCAACGACGGCAGCTACCCGGGGATGCTCTCGACGCCGTTGCTCGACGAGCAGATCTTTCCTGTGTGCTCGCCGGCCCTGCTGCGCGGCCGGCCGCCACTGCACGGGCCGGCGGACCTGGTGCACTACCCGTTGCTGCACGACATCACCGCCTGGCGCGGCAGCTCGGAATACGCGGAATGGGAGTTTTACCTGGAGGGTATCGGTGCCGGCGAACTGGATGTGCGCCGCGGCCATACGTTCAACCGTAACCACCTGACCATCGAGGCGGCGATCGCCGGGGTGGGCGTGGCGATCGCCCGACGCACCCTACTCAATGACGAGCTGGAGCGCGGCACCTTGATCGTGCCGTTCGGCGTGCCGATCGCCAACCACAAACGCTACGTGCTGCACTACCCGCCCGGCGGGCTGACTCAGCCGGGTGCGCGGGCGGTGCATGACTGGCTGGTGGAAGAAGCCTTAGGGTTTCGCGCACTGCACCCGCTGGCCATTCACTAGTACGCCTGTTTGCCGGTAAACGCGTTCAAGGTGCGCACCAGGATCACGAAGTCGAGCCACAGCGACCAGTTGTTGATGTACTCGATGTCCGAGTCGACCCGCTGGATCATCTGCTCGATGCCTTTGGTTTCGCCCCTGAACCCGCGCACCTGGGCCAAGCCGGTCATGCCCGGCTTGATGTTGTGGCGAGCGAAGTAATCGACGATGTCCTGCGAATACAGGGTGTCATGTTGCAGCGCGTGCGGCCGCGGGCCGACCAGCGACATCTGCCCGGTGAGCACGTTGAACAGCTGCGGCAGCTCGTCCAGGCTGGTGCGGCGGATAAAGGCACCGACCCGGGTCAGGCGCGGGTCATTGCGCTGCGCCTGCTTGACCACGCCGTTTTCCGGCTGGTGCACGTGCATGCTCCTGAACTTCCAGATGCGGAACGATTCGCCGGTCCAGCCCATCCGTTCCTGGCGGAAGAACACCGGGCCCGGGCTGTCGAGCTTGATCGCGATAGCGATCGCCAGCAGCACCGGCGAGGCGCACAGCACGATCAACGCCGCCAGCACGCGGTCTTCGAGGTTCTTCAGGAACAGGCTCATCCCGGTCAGTGGCGTTTCCGACAGGGTCAGCACCGGAATGCCGGCGATCTCCCGCACACTGTGGTTGATCAGGCGCAGCGAGAAGATGTCGGGCACCCAGTTGACCGCGATGCAGCGGTCGAGCAGCTTCAGGTAGACCTCGTTGATCACCTCGGAGCCGCCCAGCGGTGTCACCAGATACACCGTGCGAATCGCATGCTGGGTGACCAGTTCGTCCAGCTGCGAGATATGCCCGAGCACCGGTAATCGCTGCAGGCCCTCGGGCCCTTCACGGGCAGGCTCGGTCGCCGGTTCGATAAGCACGCAGCCCACCACCCGCTCACCGAACCAGGGGTTGTTGCTGATTTTCAGGTGGAGGAAGTTGGCCAGGTCACCCGCGCCGATGATCAAGGCGTTGTCCATGCGGTAGGCGTTGGCGAGAAAGCGCTTCTGCACCTCGCGCACGGCAAAGTGCAGAAACAGCTGCGCGCAATAGCCGATGACGAACAGCTTGCCCACCAGCATCCGCGAGTAGGTCTCGCTCTGCTTGGTGAGGAACGCCATCACCACCAGGAAGCAGAACGTCGCCGACCAGGCCTTGAACAACCTGAAGGCCTTGATCGACAGCCCGACGTTGCTGCGGTAGATCGCGTAGTGGTCGTAGATCACCGACAGCGCACCGATCAACAGCAGCAGCATGATGACGTAATCAGAGGTGATGTAGCCGAATTGATCGTAGATCAGGTACCAGGCGATCCCGGTGACCGCTATGCCGTCGAGGCCCGCCTGGATGGCGTTGCTGACGCTGCTTCTGCGTTGTAGTAACGAACGACTGCTTCGGGGCTCGAAAACCATTGTCAGACCTCATCGCATAGGAGCGTAACGAAGGCTTTTGCATCACAGCTACACGGTATGACCGCCAATCGGCTTTGCCTCACGCAATAGCCTCTGGGCACTCTGACAAGGCAGCTCGGAGTGGGCTTCATTCAGGTGGTTGGGCGATCGCACTACCCCGCTGCCCGGTGTAAAGCCGGTGAATCAGCGGCGGTTGATATCACTGTAGCAGTACCCTGCAAGCAGTGCGGTTCGACGCCTACCGGCCATCGTTTTTGGCTGATTCAGCCGTTTCCAGGGCCGCGCGTCAGAGCGTGCGCGGCGGATTTCTGGCGCCCTCCTGCGCGGTTTTGCGACACAGCAGCGTGCGCAGCAGGAACATCGGATTGCCGATCACATAGCGCTTGAACAGCCGTTTCGGTTCCTTGAGCAGGCGGTAGACCCACTCGCCGCCCACTCGCCGCAGCCAACGCGGTGCCCGCGTCACCTTGCCACCGAGAAAGTCGATGATCGCGCCCCCACAGACCACCAGGCACGGCCTGCCAGCAGCCGCCAACCTCGCCGCTATGGCTTCCTGCCTGGGCATGCCCATGCCGAGAATGATCAGCGCCGGCTGCAACTCACGGTCCAGCGCCAGGTAGTGGTCGACGTCGGCAAAGCCATGCAGGGTCGAGACCACCTGCACCCCAAAGCGTGCCTGGCAGTGCTGCGCGGCCTGGCTCAGGTAGGGCTCCTCGGTGCCCCAGAACGCCACATGGCGGCCTTTGAATGCCGCCAGCAAGGCAGGAATGAAGTCGGTGCCGTTCATGTTCAGGCCCGGTTCCAGACCGACCCGGCGAAACAGGATCTTCATCCCGGCGCCGTCGCGCAACAGCACGTCGGCCGCTGACAGCGCCTGGTGATAAGCCGTGTCGCTGACCACCAGGTTCATCGCGTGGGCATTGACGAACCCCAGCACCGTCGGCCTGTCCGGGGCGGCCAGTGTCGTCACCAGCCGTTGCTGGTCGGCGGCGTCCGTCACCACCTGGAGTTTTTCGATAAGTGCCTTCCAGCGCTGCTGCCACGCCCAGTCCGTCATTGGCTGTCATCCCGTTTCGAACGCACCCACTCCACCTGGCGTTTCAGCAGGAAACCCAGGTACAGCGGGATTTTTTTCGCCGCGTAGAACGGCGCGTAGAGCAACACCGAAAACGGGATGAGCTCGCGGGAGAATCGCCCCCACGCCAGCAACACCGCCGCGCCAAGCATCGCCATGGCGGCCGTGGCGATCAACGCCGGCGCCAGCACGCCAAACACCCCGCAGGCCAGCCAGGTCAGGCCGAACACCGCCATCAGCGCCAGGCTGAGCAAGGCCAGCGGCGGCACCAGCAGGTCCAGCGCCATGGCCAGCAACGGGCCGTTGCGCCGGGCCAGCGCATCGCGCACCAGCCGCGGGCCTTCCGCCAGCAACACCCCCAGATGACCGTGCTCCCAGCGTTTGCGCTGGCTGGCCAGGCCTTCTTCATTGGTCGGGAACAGGCTGGTGACCTGCGCGTCTGGGCAAAACAGCGGCGGCTTGCCGTTGCGGCAGAAGTCCAGGCCCAGCTTCAGGTCTTCGACCAGGTGCCCGGTGGCCAGGTTGCTCGCGGCCAGGTCCGGCCAGCTGAAGGCCATGCCGGTGCCCATCAGTTGGCACGGCAAGCCGATGCGCGCCCAGCCGCGTGGGCGCACCAGGTTCTTCACCCGCCAGGCAAACTCGGCAATCTGGATTTTCAGCCCGGCGCCCGGTGGCGCGCACATCAGGTCGAGGGCCTGCACCGGCCGGCCGCTGTCGATGCAACGCCGCGCCAGGTGGTCGATGGAACCTGGGCTGACCTGGCAATCGGCATCGATCACCACCACCACCTGCGGCGGCGCCTCGGCCAGGTGGCGCACGCCGTAATCCAGCGCGTAGCCCTTGCCGCGCAGGTGCGCATGCGCGCGCTCGACCACCTCTGCGCCTGCAGCACGGGCCAGGGCCGCCGTCTGATCGCTGCAGTTGTCGGCGACCACCAGCACCCGGTCGCCCTCGCCCAGTTGCCCGCGAATGCTCTCCAGGCTGCGGACGATGACTGCGGCCTCGTTGTGCGCCGGCATCAGCACCGCCACCCGCGGCCGCGGCCCCTGGCCGGCGGGCGGCACGCGCGCCGGCAGGCAGGCCAGCAGGACCTGGGCGAACAGCACCAGCACCGGCAACAGGATCAGCAGCGCCACCGCGCTCAACAGCCAGCTCAGTACAGTCATCATGCGCATGCCTTGAAGTAGCCGGCCAACTTGGCCGCCTCGGTATCGATGTCGTGACGCTCCAGCACGCGCTGGTAGGCTGCGTCGCCCATGCGCTGCAACACGTCGGCGGGTTGCGCCAGGCAGTCGGCCATGGCCGCGGCCAGCTCGTCCACCGCGCCCGCGGGGAACAACCAGCCGTTTTCCCCGGGGCGAACCAGCTCGGGGATGCCCGCCACAAAGGTGGTCAGCACCGGTCGGCGCAGGGCCATGGCCTCCATGATCACCACCGGCAGGCCCTCGGCGAAACTCGGCAGCACCAGGGCGCGGGCGGCAAGGATCTCCTCGCGGACCTGGGCGCTGCTGATCCAGCCGGTAATGCGCACCTGCGCCTGCAGGCCATGCTCGGCGATCAACGCGTCGATCTGCGCGCGCATCTCGCCATCGCCGGCCAGTACCAGCTCGAACGGTACGCCTTTGGCGGCGAGTATGCGCGCGGCCTCGAGCAACAACAGCTGGCCCTTCTGCTCGCACAGGCGGCCCACGCATACCAACCGAGGCGCCGCCGGCGCGGCCACCGGCGCGACCGCATGGAAGCTGGGCTCCAGGCCGCAATGCACCACCTTGACCTTGCCCCAGTGTGCATGCGCCACCCAGCGGTACAGCTGGCTGCGCCCGTAGGAGCTGACCGCCGCGACAAAGGCGGCGCGGCGGACTTTTTCACCCATGTGCAGGAACTGCGGCTTGTCGAACTCCTCAGGCCCATGCACGGTAAAGCTGAAGGCCGGCCCGCCAAGGACGTTGGCGAGCATCACCACCTCGGTCGAGTTGGTGCCGAAATGCGCGTGCACGTGCTCGGCCGAAAACGCCTGCAACCACTGCACCACGCGGCAGGCTTCGGCCAGGTAGACCAGGTGGTACGGTAATGGCCGGTCGGCGCGCAGGCCCATGCGCAGGCTCAGCCACAGCGCCGCGAAAAACCGTCTTGGCTCGGCGCGCAGCACCTGCAGCATCGGCCCCAGCAGGCCTTTGACGCCGTCCTGCAGCACATAGCGGGTCTTCTCGCGCTCGGCGATGTCTTCCTCGTCCTGCAACTCGCCATCCCAACCCCGCAAGGCAATCCGCTGGACCTCCAGGCCCTGGCGCTCCAGGGCGAGAATTTCGCGACGAATGAAACTGTGACTGACCTTGGGGTACTGATTGATGAAATAAGCTATGCGCATAGAAATCCGAATCAATGCCTGAACGATGAAAGAATCAGGCCCGCCCCGGCGACCGCTGGCCCGCTACTTCAGGCTGTCGATCGCCGACGGCTGGCTACCTGCCGTTGCACCTACGCTGAGCACTTCCTCATAGATCCCCTGGAGTTCCAGGGCCTGGTCGCTGAACAAGGTGATGCTGTCCTTGAAGGTGTTGCGGTGCTGGGCAAAGCGCGCCGGGTTGTCGAGGATCTCGGCCAGGGCCTGGCGCAGGTAACGTTCATCGGCGCTCAACGGGATGATGGTGCCGTTGACGCCATCGACGATGTCTTCCACCGCGCCGCCGGCGTGCGTGGTGATCACCCAGACATCGCGCACCAGCGCTTCGCGCACGGCCAGGCCGAAGGTTTCCTTGCACTGCGTGGGAAACAGCAGCACGTCGATGCCCGAGAAGAATTCGTCCATGTTGGCCTGGGTGTAGCCGGGGATGATGCTGACCGTGCCGGGGATCTTGATGCTGTGCCGGTTGAATGAGCGAAAGCCCATGTGCAGCAGGTTGTCGACCACCTTCAGCTCGTAGTCGGCGCGATCGAGCGTGGCAAATGCGCGGACGATCAGGTCGATGCCCTTGACCGTGGAGTTGCCGCCGACAAAGCCGAAGCGCAGGGTCTGGCCCGGCTGTTTATGGTAGTCGGCGCCCGGCGCCATGATGCCGTTGCGGTTGACGCGGATTTTCGTCGCATCGAAGCCGTTGGCGATGTACAGGTCCTTGGTGAAGCGGCTGGGTGCCAGCAGCAGGTTGGCTTTCTTCAAGGTGCTGGCCAGCAATTTTTGCCGGTAGTCGTTCAACGGCGCATCGTCTACGCACTTGGCGCACACCTCGAGGCTCACCGTGGTCTGCCCGCAGTAGCGGCCCTGGTTGTTGATCATGAACTGGCGCCCGCAGATCCACCAGGCGTCATGCAGGGTGACCACGAACGGAATACCGGCCCGCGCGCAGCAGTCGGCCAACTGCGCACCGAGGCCCTGGATCGAGTGCAGGTGGACCAGGTCCGGGGCGACGCTCCTGAGCACCGCGTCGAACACCGGGACGGTGGCCAGGTTCTCGAAGATTTCCCGCTGCGAGATGTTCTCCGACAGCCCCATGCCAAACACCGCCGCCCCCTGCGCTTCATAGCGGTGCAGGGTGTACAGCGGCTGCTCGGTGGACGGCAAGGCGGTGAAGATGAACTGCTGCCAGCGCGAGGTGGCGCCCAGCAGCCGGGTCATCTGTTCGGCAACCACCGTGGCACCGCCAAAGCTCCTCGGCGCGAAGAAGATGTTCGCCGAGAGGATGCGCCGGGTGCGCGGGCTCGGCGGCGGCGGGAACACCTGCGCGAGCTGCTCGGTGTCCAGGCTGGCCTCGCCGGCCGCGCTCTGCACCAGGTCGACCTGGCTGGCACCGGCGTCACGCATGGCCTGGGCCAGGGCCGGGGTCGCGGCGATCGCCCGATCACTGGCCAGCAGCGCTTGGCGATAGAGGGCGACGGCGGCCATGACGCTGTGTTGGGTCGCCTCGCTCAAGGCCGCCACGTCCGCCCGCTGGCGGTAGGCCTCAGGGTCGAAGATCTGCTCATCGGCGTCCCAGCAGCAGCTGACCTTGAGCCGCCGCGCCTCCTGGTACAGCGCCGCCACTTCGGCCACGGCCGGCAGCCGATGGAAGATCACGCTCGAGCAGGTCTGCAACGCCGTCAGGCAGGCGTGCGGGTTGCGCCAGTCGACCACCTGGCAACGGTAGCCGAGGCTCGACAGCGCTTGGCGTGCCTGCTCTGGCCGGGCTTGCAGGCGCTGGTCGGGCTCGAACTCGCTGACCAGCAAGACATCGCGCGGGAACAGCGCACTGGCCGCCACACTGGGCTCGGGCAGCAACACCCCTGCCCCCTTGGCTGCGGCGCTTTGCCAGAACAGGCCAAGCCCCTGCTTGCCCAATTCGCGGCAGATCTTGCGCAGGGTCGGCAGGATCCCGGCCTTGCGCACGTAAGCGAGCAAGCGTTGGTCGGCGCGCGGCTCGGTGGTCAGCCGGCGGAGGATCGTGGCGACCCTGGCCGACAGCGAGCGGGACGTGGCCGGGGGTTCGTCCTGGGGCAGCCTCAGGGCGACGCCCAGGCGTTGCCGGTGGCCCTGCAGCTGGCGCTGTTCGTCGTTGCCGGGGATCGCCGCGGCGATCCGCGCGAAGACCTCGTCGAGCAGCTCATGGCGGCGACGGTACATGGCCCGTTTCTTCGGCGCGATGTCGTCTGCCGAGCGCTTGGCCGGCGCCAACGGGATGCTGAAGAAATCTTCGCGCTCGGACGGCGCCGCGCCATTTTCCATCCAGATGACGTCGTAGTTGCCCGCCAGCTCCTTGGCCTTTTCGGCGCCGAAATAGGGGTGGCGATGGTGGCGATAGGCATCGCCGACCGCATAGATGCGTGCCGCCCCGACCGTGCGGGCCAGGCATTTGATCGCCTCGATGAGGAAACTGCGCGGCCGCAGCCCCTCGAAGTCCTTGGTCAGGTCGCGGTAGATGGCCAGCGAGCGCTCGCTGTCGATGCCCTTGTGGATCCCCTGTACGGCGCCGATCACCAGGTACAGCTGGCCCTGGAGGCGGCACAGGCTGAACGCCAGCGAGGCCACCCGCACCTCCTCCTGGAACAGGTTGAGCACCAGCTCGCCTTCGCGCTGGAACCACACCGGCCGGTCCAGGACCAGGCTGCAGCCAGGGGAATAGCTCGACAGGTCACACAGCGTCAGCGCCTCATCGCGCCCCAGCAACAGCAGGCTTGGCAGGTAGCGGGTGACTTCCTCATAGTGCGCCGCGACCACGCCAAGGCGCATCTCGGCGTCCCACGCCTTGCTGATATACGGCCACTGCACCACGCCGACCGTGTCGGCGCCCAGCTGGTCGACCCCGTGCTTGCCCAGCGCCGTGGTCATGCGCTGCATGAACCCGCTCAGCTCCGGCCAGTACGTGATCATCAGCACGACCAACTTGCGCTTGTTGTTCAGTGCCCGCAACGAATACCCGGGCTGCACCGCGAGTACGCTTTTCACTAGTGATCCGAGCATCATAGGCTTCTCACTTGTACTCGATCAGGGCGGCTTTGCCGGCGAACAACCTGTTCAACACGAACTTCATCTGGCCGAGCATCTCCGGGAACTTGCCCAGCACCAGAAACACCGCCTGCAGCCAGTTCTCGCGCGCCGAGCGGGCGCCACGACGCGCCAGGCGCATGGCTTGCAGCGGGTAGATCAACAGCAACAGCAGCCATTGGCCGCCCAGCAGCACACTGGCCAGGACGATCAGCAACGGCACCACCAGCCCCCACAGCCACGCCCGCCGCGACTCGCGCAGCCAGTGCCGCTCGGGCGGCGCGCCGTGCAGCGCGGCACCTTCGGCGAAGGCATAGCCGGTGCGCAGGCTGCGCCGCCACCACTGGCTGAAGCGGGTCATGGCAGCATCGTGCAGGGTCATCTCGGCGGCCAGGCGCCAGATCTTCCAACCGGCGGCGCGCAGGCGCACACACAGCTCGGGCTCTTCTCCGGCGATCAGGCCTGGGCTGTAACCACCCACCGCCGTGAAGGCGTCGACCCGCATCAGCGCATCCCCGCCGCAAGCCCTGGCTTCGCCGACTGGGGTGTCCCACTCCAGGTCACACAGCAGGTTGTACACCGACTGGTCGGGGAAGCGCTCACGGCGGCGCCCGCACACCACCGCAACCTGCGGGTGCTGCTCGAGAAACGCCTGGGCGCTGGCCAGCCAGCCGGCCGCCACCTCGCAATCACCGTCGACGAACTGCACATGGCGCAGGTCCGGCCACAGCCGTTGCAGACGGGCAAAGCCCTCGTTGCGCGCGCGCGCCGCGGTAAACGGCGTGGCCAGGTCCAGGGCGAGCACCTCGACGCCATGGCTGAGTGCCCGCTGCACGGAGCCGTCGGTCGACCCCGAATCCACATACACCACCTGATCCGCCCCACCGGCCAACGACGCCAGGCAGCGCTCCAGGCGCAAACCTTCGTTACGACCGATTACCACCACCCCGATGCCTGTCACCATGAGCCTCACTCGCCAGTGTTCAACGCAACCCTGCAGGTCCAGCTCCACACGCCAACGGCCGGCTCACGAACACTCCATGGCCTGGGTCGGCTTGCGGCTCTTGATGGTCGCCGGCACGCCCACCGCCAGGCAGTTGTCCGGCACGTCGATCAACACCACCGCATTGGAGCCGATCACCACGTTGTCACCAATGCGGATATTGCCCAGCAGCTTGGCCCCGGCACCGATGTCGACGTTGTTGCCGATCACCGGCGCGGTCGGCTCGCTGACATTCTTCAAACCCACCACCACGCCGTTGCGGATCCGGCAGTCATCGCCAAACCGAGCATAGCCACTGATGATGATCCCGCCGAAATGGTCGATGACGAAGTTGCGGCCGACCACCACTTCGCACGGCAGCTCGACCCCGGTGATGATCTGCACCAGCTTGAACAGCACCTTGTAGACCCATGAGCAGAGCTTGCGCAGCAACGCCGGGCGCACGCCGTAACGCCAGCGGCCAAAGCGGTACACCAGCATCACCCAGAAGCCCTGGGCACCCCAGTCACCGCCGTATGCACGCAAGTCCGCGCGAATATTGTCGAACATGGCTTCACCTACCGTGTGGGTTGGCTTGCGAATCGGGTGGCGAACAACAGCTTCCAGGTGATGACGCTGTGCCGCCAGCAGGCGTGGATGGCGGCCCAGCCGCGCCCCTTCAACAGCGCCTTGAGGGCCAGCACCAGGTCCCCCAGGCACACCAGCAGCATGTGCAGGATCAGCCCCGAGACACCGTGGTGCTTACGGAAGTACAGCAGCTCGCTTTCGATCTGGTAGGCCGAGATCTGCCGGCTCGCGGCCTCCAGCTCGGCGACCGACTTGGAGCTTTCGCCGCCGATGTGCACGACCGTGGTGTGCGGGTAGAACACCACTTTCCAGCCGGCCTGCTTGACCCGTTTGCAGTGGTCGACCTCCTCGTAATAAAGGAAGTAACGCGGGTCGAACAGGCCGACCTGGTCGAGCACTTCACGGCGCACCAGGTAGAAGCAGCCGGGCAGCCAGTCACACTCGCGCACCGCGTCATGCTCCCAGCTCATCTCGTCGACCATCTTTACCCACGGGAAAAACCGCCCGAGCCCGGCCCGCGCGACGAACATGTTGAACGGCGTCGGGAAATACCGGCAACTCGGTTGCAGGTCGCCGTCACGGCCGACCAGGCGCACCCCCAGCACCCCGCAGTCGGGGTTGGCGTCCATGTAGGCAATGGTCTTCTCCAGGCTGTCGGCGGCAACGAACGCATCGGTGTTGAGCAGTAGCGCGTACTTGCCCTGCAAGTGTTCCAGCAGCTGATTGTTGGCCCGGCCAAACCCGACGTTCTTGGTGTTGCTCAGCAACAAGGCGTCCGGGCAGACCTCGGCCATGCGCTGCACCGAATCGTCTGCCGAGGCGTTGTCCACCACCAGGTAACTCGCCAGCGTTTCGCCGTCGGCCTTGCGCAGCGCGTCGAACATCGGCTGCAGCAAGGCCGCGGTATTGAAGTTGACCACCATCACATCGACGGGCTTTCTAACCATTTTTACCGTCCCGGAAGAAGTACTCACCCCGCTCGGCGGCCAGGGTCGGCTCGATCTCAGCGTCATAGGCGCCCTCGCGCTGCTTGACCAGGTCGATCCACGGGTACTCGGCACACCGCGCCTCGATCCGCTTGATCAGCTCTTCGACGGTGCAGATGACCTTTGCCGGGTTGCCGCCTACCACGGTGCCGGGGGGCACGTCCTTGGTCACCACCGCGCCGGCGGCGACCACCGAATCCGGCCCGATGGTCACACGCGGCATGACGATCGCACCGTAGCCGATGAAGCAGTTGTCCTTGATGTCGATGAAACCGACCGAGTCGAGGTGTTTGCCGTAGCGCACCTCGATCAGCGCGACCACCGCGTCATGGCCGATCAGGGTGCAGTCAGACAAGCCGACGTAGCTGCCCAGCCGCACCAGGCCCGGGTCGGTAATGTTGCACCCGATATTGATGTGCACGTTGGTGCCGACCGAGTGAAACTTGCCCCAGCGCGACAGGTACGCGCCCCAGTCTCGCGCATTGGGGTTGAACAATCGTTTATAGGTCGAGCCGCCTCGCCCGGTTGAGTTGACGTAGTAGGTGAATGCGCTCCGTAGCCATCCAAACATTCTGCTAGCCTCGCAAAAAAACCATCCTGGACTGTCCTTGAGGCGAATTCGGTCTCGTTCTTCTTGGTGCTGACCGGCTTCACCCACCCTTCTCAACCGTACTTCAGCCAATGGCCTTGCATCTCACGCCAGCGCTCCACGCGCCGTTTTCAGTTTTTCATCGAGGTGGTCGGCCAGGCGCACGGCGAACTGCAGCAGCGGCATGGTCGGGTTGGAAGCGCCGCCGGTGGCGAAGATGCTGCTGCCGGCCACATACAGGTTTGGCGTACCAAATACCTTGCAGTCGCTGTCGACCACGCCAAACTTGGCCGATGACGCCATGCGCGTGGTGCCCATGTGGTGCGCATGCGGGGTCATCTTCAGCGGCTGCGAGCTGTCGTAGACGCATTCGTTGAGCTTGACGAAGCCCATCCCGCGGGCGGCGAACTGCTTGGCCAGCTCCGCGCCAATGCACTTGATGGTGTGCCGGTCATCATCGCTGACGACCCAGTTGACATTGACCTTGGCGACACCCAGCGGGTCTTTTTCATCGATCAGGGTGATGCGGCTCTGCCGGTTCGGCAGCTGCTCGATCATGCTGCCGATGACGCCGTCGCCGGGGCAACTGAACTTGGCAATGAATTCGATCTTGCTGGCGACGCCCATGTCGCAGGCCAGGCTTTCCAGAAAGTGCTTGACCTCGGCGGTCCTGCCGTAGGCGCGCACATCCGACAGCACCGAGGTGGACACATTACCCTTGCCTGCGCGGTACTCGGCCACGAAGGCATCGGTGGTGTAGTACTGGTGCGCGTCGGCGTCCTGCCCCTGGCCAAGGATGAAGGTGCCCATGTCGACATTCATGTGCTCCATGAAGCACCGCCCGACCAAGCCGTCCTCGGTGACCACGCCGGCCGCACGCAGCGATTCGCTGTTGAGCAACTGGCGGGCGTTTTCGATGGCGCCGGTGGCGAGGATGAACTGCCCCGCCAGCAGGCGCTGACGCTGCAGTTGGTAATCCGACACGACCACCGCCGCCACCCGCTGGGCGCCGGGGTCGAACTCGAGGTCGACGCAGTTGCAGTTGATGAACACATCGAGCCCGGGGGTTTCATTGAGCGCGGTGGCGTATTTCTGCGCGAAGCGGGTCGGCGGGCTGAGCAGAAAGCGGTCGGCCTCGAAGTCCTCGCCGCCCAGGCTGGCGTTCATCGCGCGAAAATCCGCCCCTTGCGGCAAGTCGACGATGTCCATGGCCGCCGCCAGGTAATGGTCGAACTCGGCAAAGGGGATGGGCCAGCCCGGCAGGTCGCCGGGCGGGGCTACGGCAAAATCGGAGGCGACCAACGGTCGGCAGCGCCCGGCCCAGTGATTCGAGGTGCCGCCCAGAAAACGCAGGCGGGTTTCGTCCGGGTAGAGTTCCAGGCCGGTCTCGGTGCACGCGTAGAGTGCTTGCGAGCGCGCTGAAAACTCGTGCCCTCCGCCTTCCAGCAGCACGACCTTCCAGCCTGCCCCGGCCAGGCGCAAGGCCAGGGTGATGCCGGCCGGGCCGGCACCGATGATGCACACGTCGTAATCGTCGCGCAGGCCCTTCTCGGTCTCATAGTCCTTGATCATGCCTGGCCGTCCTTGAAGTACCGGGCAGGCAGCACCCAGCCATTGATGACGACAAACCCCGCAGGGTCGGCCGGCTTGCTCGCAGCGCTTGCGTTGACGCCAAACAGCGCCCCGCCAACGCCCAGCACGGCACAACTACGGAGAAACCCCCTACGACCCAACAGCGGACTGCAAAACTGAAGTTTCCCCATGATCCCAAGACCTATGCCATTAGTATTTTTAGACGTTCAGTCGCTGCATTGCCAGCCGCCGGCGCTCGCCGGAACGGCTAAATGGGTATCAAAGCCAGTTGAAGAAATGCGTCGCCGCCATCCCGCACAGCGCCCCCAGCGCCAGCATGGGTAACACCACCAGTTCGCGCTTGAGGTCGAACATGTCCAGCTTGCAATTGACGTAGACGATCAGCACCAGGGTCGGCAAGGTGTGCAAGGCGACCCCCCAGATCGCATAGTCGACCCCGCCCAGGGCCAGCAGCAGCGGGATCAACGCCCATAGCGAGACCAGCCGGATGATGTTGTCGATGGCCTGGTACTTGGTCAGCCCGAGTGCCACCCACAGCTGATGGGCCACGGTATAGCGCATGGTGAAGAACGACAGCGAAAGAATAGCCAGCATAGAACCTGCACCGGCATAACGCTCGTCGTACATCAGGCCGATGAGCAGCGGGCTGCCGGTCAGGAACAGCCCGCAGGCGAACAGCATGGCCAGGTCGATGACCAGCTTGAAACGGTAGTACAGGGCCCTCAGCCGCGCCGTGTCGCCGTCCCGCGCCGCCTCGCTGAAGGCCGGCAGTGCCACCGACCCGGCCAGCCTCAGCACGCCGATCTGCAGCGAGCCGAGAATCAGCACGGCAATCGAATAGACGCCCAGCTGGGCCGCCGTCATGCTCGCGCCGAACCACATCCGGTCGCCGTACATGGCCAGTACCCCGACCATCGACGACAGCAGGATCCAGCGACCGAACACGGTCATTTCCTGCAGCACGCTGCGGTCCCATTGCAGGCGATTGCGCGGCCCATCCAGCGCCACGTGGCCCAGCACGGTGCCAACCAGGGCGGACACCAGGCCCGCCACCACCAACGACCAGATCGAGCGGGTCAGGTAGCCGATCACCAGCATGGTCAGCAAACCGGCCACTTGCGAGGCCAGTTCGATGAGTACCACGCGCTTTTGTTGGAAAGTTCGTACAGCGACATCTATCTTGGTCGATTGGAAGCCGCCGATGATCGCCGACAGCGCCGTCACGGCCAGCACCGCAGGCAGGATCGGAGCGGCATAGGTGGAGTCGGCGGGCCACAGGTTGGCCAGTTGCGCCAGCCAGGCGCCCACGGCCAGCAGCAGGGTCAGGCCGAAGAGGATGAAGCCACGGACGATCTGCACGGTCCAGGCGGTGTTGAGGAACAGCGGGTCGTCGCCGCGCTGGCTCTGGATGATGTTCTGCCGCAAACCGACATCGGAGAGCAGGTGCAGCAGCACTGAAACGGTGGTGGCGATGATCATCACGCCGAACATTTCCGGCATCAGCAGCCGGGCCATGATCAGGTTGCCACCCAGTCGCATCGCTTGCGAGGCCAGCAGCGACACTATGTTCCATGCCCCGGCCCAGATCGCGCGGCTACGCAGGCTCACGGGAGTAGACACATCAATCGACGGCATGACTTCAATCTCTGACTGAATGGCTAGAAATCACTATAGTTTCAATTAGCCATGATGCGAGCCTTCGTCAACCAAGGGACAGGTGCCATAGCCAATGCCAGAACATTTTCGTGCGCTGATCGTCATTGTCTTCCTGGCTGGCGTGGTTTTTGCCATGGCCCGCACCCCCTCCACCGACCTGATCCCCGAGGCCGATTTCAAGCGACGGCGTAATCTGTGGTTCCTGCTGACCTTTGTGGCGTTCTTTTCCCACAGCTTCTGGGTGTATGCCGCGGTGGCGGCGGTCATCATGTACCTGGCTCAGCGGCGTGAACGCAACGTCGTGGCGCTGTTCTTCATCCTGCTGTTCATGATTCCCCCGGCCTCGGTGCAGATCCCCGGCTTTGGCGTGATCAACTACCTGTTCGAACTCAACCACATCCGCCTGCTGGCGCTGTTCGTGCTGTTGCCGGCGGCGCTGGCGCTGAGCCGGCAGAGCGACACCCTGCCCTTCGGCCGCAGCTTGCCGGACAAGCTGCTCGGGGCCGCCGTAGTGCTGATGGGCCTGCTGTACCTGCGCGAAACCACGCTCACCGACACCTTGCGCCAGATGCTCTCGCTGTACCTCGATGTGTTCCTGCCGTACTACGTGGTCAGCCGCGCCCTGAAGACCCTCAGCGACTTCAAGGATGCCTTGCTGGCGTTCGTCCTGGCCGGGTTCGTCCTGTCGCTGACGGCCGTCGCCGAGTTCACCCGCCACTGGCTGCTGTACAACGGCCTGCTCGAGGCCATGGGCGTGGACTGGAGCATGTCCAGCTACCTCAGCCGCGGCGGTTCGCTGCGCGCCAGCGCCACTACTGGCCAGGCCATCGCGCTGGGCTACGTGATCAGCGTGGCGATCGGCCTGTTCCTGTTCGTCCAGGGCTATGTGCGCAGCACGTTGCAGCGCGTCCTGGGCGCCCTGCTGCTGGCGGCCGGGCTGATCGTCCCGCTGTCGCGCGGGCCGTGGATCGGCGCAGCAGTGATCGTCGTCATGTTCATCGCCACCGGGCGCCACGCGGTCAAGCGCCTCACGGTGCTGGCGCTGGCCGGCATCCTGGCCATGCCGCTGCTGACGGTGGTGCCCGGCGGGCAAAAGGTGCTCGACCTGCTGCCGTTCATCGGCAACGTCGAGAAAGAGAACATCACCTACCGCGAGCGCCTGCTCGACAACTCGTGGATCGTCATAAAGCGCTACCCGCTGTTCGGCTCGTTCGATTTCCGCAATACCCCGGAAATGCAGTCGATGATCCAGGGCGAGGGCATCATCGACATCGTCAACACCTACGTCAGCCTGGCGCTGCGGGTCGGCCTGGTCGGGCTGTCGCTGTTCGTCGGCTTCTTCGTCAGCGTGATGCTCGGGATCCGCAAGGCCATGCGCACCTTCGACGACCACGACAACGAATATCGCCTGCTCGGGCGGGCGCTGTTCGCCACCTTGCTGGGCATCATGCTGATCATCTTCACCGTCAGCAGCATCACCGTCATCCCCATCGTCTACTGGTCGGTCGGGGGTCTGGGCGTGGCCTACATCCAGATGGTCCGCCGGCTAAGGTCCGCCCCGAACACAGTGCTTGCCCCCTCCAGCCTCCAACCCAGGTAAAGCCCATGACTGCAATTTCCCTGCGCCCGCTGCTCTGCGGGTCGGCACTGGTTGGCCTGCTGCTGATGCCACTGGCCGGCTGGACGGCGGACTGGAGCGTCAGCGTCGATGAACGCAACGGCCTGCCGACCGTCAGCCATGGCGGCGGCCCGGCGATGATCTCGCGCTTCGACTTCTGGGCCGGCGACTGGCGCTGGACCGGCTTCGGCACGGCCTTCAAGACCCTTGCACCGTTCAGCTACAGCCTGATCGGCAAGAACCCGGACCTGGACTTCGACCTGAAAGCCGCCATCGAACGGTCACAGCCACAGACCCTGACCTGGACCTTCGACCTCGACGCCCACAGCAAAAAGGCCGGCGTAGAGGGCGGCGGCATGGTCTTCAGCTTCGACTCGGGGCTGATCGCCGGGGCGATGGGCGCCCCGGTGCTGCTGCCCGACAACCGCGGCTGGTCGTGGGGCGGCAGCGCCCAGGGCCGGCGCATCGAGATGCGCTTCGATCCGCCGCTGGCCCGGGTGTTCTTCGAGCGCGGCGACGCCAGCGAGCTGCGCGCGTTCTTCTACAAGGACCCGATCCTGCCGGGCCGCCAGCAGATCAAGGCGGTGCTCAATGTCACCGGCGACATCTCCCTCGCGCCAACCGCCAGCGAGCGTTTCGGCCTGACCGACCCCACCCGCTGGCCGGACGACCAGATCGACTACCGCACCGCGCCGGTCGACCTGTCGTTTCTCAACGCCGAGGAAAAACCCGCCGGCAAGCGCGGCTTCGTCAAGGCGGTGGGTGAGCAACTGATGTTCGCCGACAACACGCCCGCACGCTTCTGGGGCACCAACATGTCGGCCTACGCGATCTTCAGCAGCTCTGACGAGGAGATCAAGCTGCAGGCCAAGCGCCTGTCGGCACTGGGTTTCAACCTGCTGCGCCTGCACCACCATGATTCGCCCTGGGTCAGCCCGAACATCTTTGGCGACGGCCAGAAACTGCGCGACACCCAGCAACTGAGCGCCGAGTCACTGCGCAAGATCGACTGGTGGATCAAATGCCTCAAGGACGAAGGGATCTACGTCTGGCTCGACCTGCATGTCGAGCGCGCCCTGACTGCCAACGACCACATCTATGGCTTTGACGAGCTGCCCAATGACGAAGGCCGCGCCGGCCTCAAGGGCTACGCCTACGTCAACGTCACGATCCAGCAGGCGATGAAGCGCTTCGCCGAGCAGTACCTGACCCACGTCAACGCCTACACCGGCCTTGCCTACAAGGACGATCCAGCGATTGCCGCGGTGTTGCTGACCAATGAAAACGACATCACCCAGCACTTCGGCAACGCCTTGCTGCCGGACAAGGACGTGCCCAAGCACAGCCGCCTGTACATGGACGAGGCCAAGGTCTTTGCCCGGCGTCATGACCTGCCCGCGGAGCAGACCTGGCGGTCCTGGGAGCAAGGCCCGTCGAAGCTGTTTCTCAATGACCTTGAGCGCCGCTGGAACGAAGACATGATCGGTTACCTGCACGGCCTGGGGGTCAAGGTGCCGATCGTCACCACCAGCACCTGGGGGCTCAACGGCCTGACATCGCTGCCGGCACTGACCGCCGGCGACATGATCGACGCGCACAGTTATGGCGGTATCGGCCAGCTCGAGAAGAACCCGCTGAGCAGCGACGGCATGATCAACTGGCTGGGCGCGGCGCAAGTCGTCGGCTTGCCGATGACGGTCACCGAGTGGAACGCCGAGCCCTTCCCCACCCCCGACCGCCACTCGCTGCCGCTGTACGTGGCCGGCACGGCCGCCTACCAGGGCTGGGATGCGATGATGCACTACGCCTACAGCCAGCAGGGCTTCAACCGTGAATGGATGCGCGCGGACAACTGGCACGCCTACAACGACCCGGCGCTGATCGCCACCCTGCCCGCCGCCGCGCTGCTCTACCGGCGTGCGGATGTCCATGAAGCGCGCACCCGTTATGTGTTCGCGCCCAGCGCCAGCACCCTGTTCGACCGCGCCATCACGCCGAACAGTTCGGTGCTGCTGCGCACGGCCATGGAAAAGGGCAAGCTGCAGATCGCCATGCCCGAAACCCCTCAGCTGCCCTGGTTGAAGCCGAGCGTGATCGCCGCCGACGCCCAGGTGCTGCGCGACCCGGACCAGTCGCTGCTGGAGGCCAACGCCAGCGAGTCGGTGTCGGACACCGGCGAGCTCAAGCGCAACTGGCAGCAAGGCCTCTACACCATCGACACGCCCCGGACCCAGGCGGCGACCGGTTGGCTCGGTGGGCGCTCGGTCAGCCTGGCGGATATCCAGCTGCAGCTGAAAACCGCCTACGCCAGTGTCGTGGTGCAGAGCCTGGACGCCAAGCCGCTGCACCAGTCACGGTCGTTGCTGATCTCGCTGGGGACCCGCGCCGTACCCCGGCCCGAGGACATGACGCCGTTCTACGTCGAACCGCTCGAAGGCACGCTGAAGATAAAGGCGCCGGCCGGCTTGAAGGTGTTCAGCCAGAATGCCGCGGGCGAGCCGACGGTGCTGCCGGCGAGCTATCAGGACGGCCGCTACACCCTCGAATTCGACGGCAAGCGCATGTCCAACTGGCTATTTATCAGATAACCGCCACGCGGGCTGCCAAGCAGCCCGCATTCACCCTCACTGCACCGGCAGGAAGTTCATCAGCAGCAGGCTCTGGGCGTAGTTGAGGCCAATCCGCCGATAGCGTTCATCGAGCATCTGCGCCAACAGGTCCAGCCGCGCGACGATCTTGCCGAACTCCACGGCAAAGCTGAGGTTGCTGCCCTCCTCGGAAATCTCATTGGAGAACAGCAGCAGGACACCATTGGCGTCTTGCCGTTGACTGAGCATCCAGGTGGCTTTTTCGATGTTGCGCGCCGCGTTGTTGACGAACAGCGGGTCGATCGCATCGGTCATGTAGAACTCGGTGCGCCCGCCATGGGCGGTGATGATCATGCTGCCGATGGCATAGATGAACGCGCCGACCCGATCGCCGCGAAACTCCGGGCTCAAGGCATAGCTCAGCGCCGCCAGGTCACGCCGATCGCCCAGTTGCGCCAGCGGTTGACGCTGCTCGATGGCCAGCCGGATCTGCCGTTCGGCCGTGGCCGCGTCGAGGTAGCCGGACTGCTTCCACTGGTTGGGATTGCGCAGGTACAGCTTGTTCATCAGCAGGTACAAGCTCTGCAGGTTGTCGCGCATCGACAGGCTGGCCATGCGGTCGACGCTGGTCTGGAACAGCTCGCTGGGCTTGCCTTCACCGAACTGGCTGACGATGTCGCGCCCCTGTTGCTGGGTGCACGCGCACAGGGCGATCAGGGCGCCTGCCAGGAGCAGGCGGGAGCAAGGTCGGGAGGCTGAGGCAAGCATTGGCACCGGGGTCTGAGATCAACGACGGTGCCGGGGATCGGCGCTGCCTGATCAGACATAGAGCGCGCAAATCGGAAAAAGTGCGGTAGCGGCCTGGCCGCAATGCCAGTCAGTCAAGACTTGGTCGCGTGTTTTGGGGGCGCTTTGCGGGCCTTTCTGAGCGGGCCGGGGTGCCGTTCAAGGCCGCTCCCACAGTATCAGCGCTTGTCCCGTGAATAGGGTTCTTCACGGGTTATTGGGATCGTTGCCTGGAGTGCCGGGGTTCGATTGGTGAGCTTATCCGGTGGGTGTGGTGCTGCTGATGGCCCCTTCCGCCCTTACGGCGGGTCACTTTTTTTCTTGGAAAAAAGTAACCAAAAACCGCTTGCTCCTACATACGGCCCTTCGCTGCGCTACGGGTTCCCTCACTCCGGCCTTGCTCCCGTGAGGACCGCGCCGGACGGGCCTTCCTGGCCCGCGGCGCTTGCCGGCCATCCATGGCCGTCACCTCACTCCGCAAGACCTCCATTCGGCCTCCTGAAGTCGCAGTAGATCAAGAGCCAGATCAAAGGCCAGATCAAGTGCCACGGCAACGGCTGGCGAATCGCTGCGCTCTCGCTGGTTTATAAGGGCGGTACAGCGCGTCAGCGCCAGAACTTGTACTGGCAGTCCCGGCCTCTTCGCGGGGCAAGCCCGCTCCCACAGGATAGCGTCGCTCGTTCGGTCAGCGGAGATCCTGTGGGAGCGGGCTTGCCCCGCGAAAGTGCCTGAATAGCCACCACCGATGCCACTATCGAAGATAACGCCAGCCCAGGCACCACCCCTAACTTGGCGACCTCAGGAGGCCGAACGGAGGTCTTGCGGAGCGAGGTGACGGCCATGGATGGCCGGCAAGCGCCGCGGGCCAGGAAGGCCCGTCCGGCGCGGTCCTCGCGGGAGCAAGGCCGGAGTGAGGGAACCCGCAGCGCAGCGGAGGGCCGTATGTGGGAGCCGGCGGTTTTTGGTTACTTTTTTCCAAGAAAAAAAGTGACCCGCCGTAAGGGCGGAAGGGGCCCTAAGCGCCACCAAATCGAATGGATCAACCCCAACGCCCAACGCCTCTACACCGAACACACGCAAAAAACAGGAGCGTCACGCGGTCGGCGCCGGACCGGTCGGAAAGGGCTGCGTAGCGGCCCCAGCTTCTTGACTGACTGGCACTAGGCCTGGCCCGGCCGCGCGAGTAGGCCGGGCTGTCGCACCCTTACTGGGCGTGACGCAACATCTCCAGCACCTGCGCATGCAGCGCCGGATCACCGCAGGCGACCACGCAACCGCCTTTCTGCGCCGAGCTGCCATCCCAGGCGGTAATCACCCCGCCGGCACCTTCGATGATCGGCATCAATGCCTGCACGTCGTAAGGCTGCAGGCTGGCCTCGACGATCACATCGACAAAGCCCGAGGCGAGCATGCAGTAGGCGTAGCAGTCACCGCCGTAGCGCATCAGGCGCGCCTTGCCGGCGACCGCTTCGAAGGCGGCCTTGCGCTCGGCCGTGTCGAACATGTCCGGGGTAGTGCACATCAGCGTCGCCGCAGCCAGGTCGGTGCAGGCACGGGTCTTCAGCGGCGCACTGCCGAGCCAGGCCCCTTCTGGCGTGCCGATGAAGCGCTCACCGGTGAACGGCTGGTTCATCACGCCGACCACCGGCCGTTCGCCGTCGTTGAGGGCGATCAGGGTGCCCCACAGCGGCAGCCCGGTGATGAACGCACGGGTACCGTCGATCGGGTCGAGCACCCAGGTCAGCGGGCTGCTGCCCAGCGCCACGCCCTGCTCCTCGCCGAGGATGCCGTGCTCGGGATAACGCGCCTCGATCAATGCGCGCATGGCGTCTTCGGCAGCCTTGTCGGCCACGGTCACCGGGTCGTACAGGCGCCCGCCCTTGTCCTCGACATCCAGGCTGGCGCGAAAATACGGCTTGATCGCCGCAGCGGCGGCATCGGCCAACTGTTCAGCGAACGCGCGGTATTCGCCAATCTGTTCAGCGCTCAGGGACATGGGCAAGGCCTCTTCGAATGATGGGGCCCGCATCATACCCGAGCGAATCGGCAGATGGGGCTACGAACACCTATCTGCGCCGAAGCCACTATAATGCCACCATCGGCCCTTCATTTAACCGTCACTCAATCGTTGTACTAGGATAGCAACCACTCCCGCCGCGTTTTTACCCAGTCCAGGATCGTGACTGCGGTGCTGGCGGGGTACCCGCACCACGGCCCCTCATGGACGACACGATGAATTCACACCTGCTCTACCCGCAGATCGGCAAGGTCATTGCCAGCACGGGCAGCCGCCAGTTCCCGCGCATGCTGCATGACCTGATCCACGCCCACCTGACCATCGACGCCACGCAGATTCGCCAGTTGCGCGAGCCGCCTGCCAGCTGCAGCGCCGAGTCGACCTTGCTCAATGAAACGGTGTTTTCCTCGCAGGCGCGCGCCGATGACCATTTGCGCGACGCTTCGCGGCTGCACCTGTTCCGCCGCAAGGACGATTACCGCTACGAGATCCACGTGCTGCGTGCCGATTCGGCCGACGGCTTTTCTGCGCTGGAGCGCAGCCGCCTGGACGACATTTCGACCTTGCTGCTGCCGATGCTGGAAAAACACATCGATGCCCTGCAGCCCACCGCCCCCGAACGCAGCGCGCCAGAAAGCATCGAGCAGCGGTTTGTCGAGCGCCTCGCGCAGTCGGGGCTGAACCTGTCAGAACGCGAGTGCCAGGTGTGCCTGGGGCTGCTGGCCGGGCACACCGCCCCGGAGCAAGCCGAGCGCCTGGCACTCAAGGTCAATACCGTGGAGAGCTACCTGCGCCGTGCGGCGATCAAGCTGGGGATCAGCGGGCGCCATTCGTTGATGCGCTGGATGTATGCCCAGGCGTGAGTGAAGGGGGCCGCTTTGCGGCCCCAATGTACCCTTCAGTCCCGCGCCAATGCCTCGATCGGGTCCAGTCGCGCCGCATTTCTCGCCGGCACAAACCCGAACACCACGCCAATCAACGTCGAACAGGCAAACGCCATCACGATCGACGCCGGCGAAAACACCATCTCCCACTGCTTCACGAACACCTCGAACAACGAGCCGATCCCATACGACAAGGCAATCCCCACCACCCCGCCAAACAGGCAGACCATCACCGCCTCCACCAGAAACTGCTGGCGAATGTCCGACTGCCGGGCGCCCACCGCCATGCGAATGCCGATCTCGCGGGTGCGCTCGGTCACCGACACCAGCATGATGTTCATCACCCCGATACCGCCCACCACCAGCGAGATCACCGCAATCAGCGACAGCAGCAGGGTCAGCGAGCGGCTGGTTTTCTGCACGGTCTGCATGATGCTGTCGAGGTTGTTGGTGAAGAAGTCCTTGGTGCCGTGGCGCTGCATCATCACCTTGGTCACCTCCTCCTCCACCCGCTTGCTCGGCACGCCGTCCTTGATGCGCACGCTGATGCTGTCCAGGTGGCGCTGGCCGAGCACGCGGCCTGCCGCGGTTTCGTAGGGCACCCAGATGTTCAGCTGGTTGCTGGCGACGAACAGGTTCTTGTTCTCGGCGGTCACGCCAATCACCGTGCACGGCAGGTTGCCGACCAGGATCACCTGGCCCAGCGGGTCGATGTGCTGCCCGAACAGGCGCTTGCGCGTGTTGTGGTCGATCACCACCACTTGTGCCTGGCGCCGGGCGTCGTCGGCGCTGAACACGATGCCCGAGGCCAGGGGGATGTTGCGCACCTGGAAGTAGTGTTCACTGACGCCGTTGAGCTGCACGTCGACATCCAGGTTGCGGTAGCGCACCAGGGTGCTCTGGCCGATGACGGGGGTGGCGCTGTCGACGTAGTACAGTTCGTTGAGTGCCGCCACGTCGGCCGGTAGCAGGGTTTCGATGGTCTTGGCCCGGCTGTCGCCGAAGTTGCTGCCTGAGTAGATATCGATGGTATTGCTGCCGATGGCCTGGATGTCCTTGAGCACATAGCCTTTGGCGCCCTCACCGATGGCCGAGATGGACACCACCGAGGTGATGCCGATGACGATCCCGAGCATGGTCAGCAAGGTGCGCATGCGGTGCGAGACCAAGGCAATCCAGGCCATCTTGAAGGCTTCGCGGAACATCCCCAGGCTGGCCACCAGGCGCCGCGCTGCCGGTGCCTGCGGGGCCGGTTCGGCAGCTGGGGTGGGTAACGCTTCGGCGGCGTTGCGGCGGTCGCTGATGATCTGCCCGTCACTGACCTCGATGATCCGCTGTGCATGGGCGGCGACCTTCGGGTCGTGGGTCACCAGGATCACCGTGTGGCCTGCGGCGTGCAGCTCCAGCAGGATGTTCATCACCTCCTTGCCGCTGGCGGTGTCCAGCGCACCCGTGGGCTCGTCGGCGAGGATCACCTGGCCGCCGTTCATCAAGGCGCGGCAGATACTCACCCGCTGCTGCTGGCCACCGGACAGCTGGCTGGGGCGGTGTTCAAGGTGCCCGGCCAGGCCCAGGCGCGTCAGCAGTTCGCGCGCACGGTCATGGCGCTGGCCCTGCGGCGTGCCGGCGTATACCGCCGGGATCTCGACGTTGTGCAGGGCATCCAGGTGCGGCAGCAGGTGGTAGCGCTGGAAGATGAAGCCGAAATGGTCGCGGCGCAGCGCCGCCAAGGCGTCGTCGTCCAGCTCGCGGGTTTCCTGCCCGCCGACCTGGTAGCTGCCGCTGCTGGCGTTATCCAGGCAACCGAGGATGTTCATCAGGGTCGATTTGCCCGACCCGGACGCGCCGATGATCGCCACCAGCTCGCCGCTGTGAATCTCCAGGTCGATCCCCTTGAGCGCCAGGAACTCGCGGTCACCCGCCATGAAACTGCGGGTGACGCCTTGCAGGCGCAGCAAGGCCCCGCCGGTGCCGCTGGCGACCGCCCTGTGCGGGGTAAGCTCGACATTCATGTGCATGCTCACGCCCCTGCTTCGCCGGACACCGGCTCGCCGATCACCACCCGGTCGCCTTCGGCCAGGCCATCCTTGATCTGCACCTTGACGTTGTTGTTGATGCCGGTCTGCACGTTGCGCACCTGGGCAAAGCCCTTGGCATCGAGCACCCGCACCGGGAAGCTGCCGTCGCCGTTGCGCAGGCCCAGCGCCGCCACCGGCACGGTCAGCACGCCGGGGGCGGTGTCGAGGACGATATGCACCTGGGCAGTCATCGAGATGCGCAGGCGGTGCTCGGGGTTGGGCACTTCGAACAGTGCGTTGTAGAACACCGCGCCATTGGGCTTGGCGCTGCTGCCGTCGCTCTTGTCGCTGCTGTGCGCGTAGTTCTGCGGGGCAGGCTCGGTGCCGCGCAGCTTGGCGTAGTAGCGCTTGTCCTCGCCGAGGATGGTGAAGTACACCTCCTGGCCGGGGGTGATGTGGATCACGTCGGCTTCCGAGACCTGCGCCTTGACCGTCATGGTGTCGAGGTCGGCCAGCTTGAGCAGTATCGGCGCGAGCTGGTTGGCGATCACGGTCTGCCCTTCCTGGGTGACGATGCCGACCACATGGCCGGTAATCGGGGCGTTGATGCGGGTGTAGCCGAGGTTGACCTTGGCGGTGTCGATTTCGACCCGGGCGCTCTGGATCTGCGCGTCGAGCGAACGCACGGCGGCCTGCTGCACTTCGTACTCCGATTCTGCGTTTTCGTAGTCCTGGCGCGACACCGACTCGTCCGCCTGCAGCGCGCGGTAGCGCTCGTACACACGCCTGGCCTGCTTCAGCTGCGCCAAGGTCGAACGCCGTTCGGCCTGCAGTTTGTCTTCGTCGACCTCGGCCTGGCGCAGGGTATTGCGCAACACCAGCGGGTCGATCTCGGCCAGCCACTGGCCCTGGTCGACCTTGTCGCCAAGCTTGACCTTGAGCGACTTCAACTGCCCGGACACCTGGGCACCGACATCCACCTGTTTGATGCCTTCAAGGGTACCGGTGGCCAGCACCGCGCTCTCGATGTCACCCCGTTCGACCGTGGCGATGATGTACTGCGGCGCCTTGGCCGGGGCCTGGATGGCGTACAGCGCGATGCCGGCGACCAGGGCCACGGCGGCGCCGAGGGTGTATTTGCGGAATCTGGACTTGTCCATGAATACTCACTTTCACATTGAATGGCCATACCTCGCCCCCTGTGGGAGCGGGTTTACCCGCGACAGCGATGCAGGCTGCACCGCCATATTCGCGGGTAAACCCGCTCCCACAAGGGCCGAGGTGTCCCATGATTACTGGGTAACCTTGCCCAGCTGCAGCGCCTGCCCGTCATGCCACCAGGCCGCCAGGCTGAACACATCCGGCACCTTGAGGATGCTGAAGTGGTTGCCCGGCCCCTGCCACAACGCCAGTTGCGGCATCAGTTGCTGCCAGCCGTCCTGCATCGCCGCCTGTTCCCGTGCGTTACCGGCCGCATCCAGGCTCGGGTCATCGACCAGCACCAACCCCACCGGCCCGCTGTAGCCCAGCGTCGGCCGATAGCGCGTGCGCAGCGCCGTGGCGAACGTGCGCACGGTGCCTTCCAGGGCTTTGGGCGCGGAGCGCGCCGGCATCAACCCAACTCGCACCATGGCCCCGTGCAGTTGGCGCAGTTGCTCGTCATCGCTGGCCTGGGCAAACGCCATGGGCTCGATGTCCAAGGCCTTGCCGGTCGACAACTGCAACGCGTCGATCAGGCGCTGCAGCGCTTCGCCGAAGGTGTAGGGCTGGCCACAGGTACCGCCTTCGCCCGGTGCCTCGCTGTCGATCAGGGTCAATGAACGCACCGTGCGCCCTTTGGCCTGGAAGCGGGCCGCCATGGCATGCGCCACCCAGCCGCCGAACGAATGGCCCACCAGGTTGAGCGGCCCTTGCGGGTACAGCGCCTCGATGGCCTGCATGTGGCAATCGGCGGCGGCCTCTACCGATGTATGCGGCACCGAGCAACCCTCCAGGCCACGCGCCTGTAGCCCGTACAGCGGCCAGTCCGGCCCCAGCGCTTCGGCCAGGCCGATAAAGCTGGTAACGCTGTCACCCGCCCCCGGCACGCAGAACAGCGGTGCATGGCCCTGCTGGCCAGTCTGGATCGCCACCAGCGGCTGATAAGCCACAGCCTGCTCAGCCGGGCGCGCCGCGATGCTGGCGAGCGCGTTGCTGATCGCCTCACCCACCGCTGCCACATGCGGCGCCTGCATCATGCTGCGGTGGTCACCGGGCACGGCGATTTCAATCAGCGTCTGAGTCGGCAACGCTTCGCTCCAGCCCAGGCCGGGCAGGCCGTCGCTGCCCTGCTCGGCCCGGAACAGGTGCACCGGCACACTGAGCGGCGCCAGGCGGTACTGGGCCATGGCATGGCCGTGCGCCAGTTCGCGGGTGAAGTAATGGAGCAGCTGCTCATCGCTCATGCCCGACCACAGGCCGTAGAACAGGTGGTGTTCGCGGCAACTGGCCAGCAGCGTGGCGAAATCGGCCTGTTCCGCCTCCAGGCGCTGCAGATGCGCCAAGCGCGCTTCGCCGACCTCGCCCTGCGTACCCCAGAAGGCGCTGCAGTTGAGCAGCAGCTGCCGCTCCAGCGCGCGCGGCCCTTGCCAACGTGCCTTGCCCTGGTCGGCCAGGCGCGGCACATAGGTGTCGATCAGCCCGAGGAACTCGACGGTTTCATCCAGGCCCTGCAACTGGTTGGCCATTTCGAACGCCAAGACGCCACCGAACGACCAGCCTGCCAGGCGGTAAGGGCCATGTGGCTGCACCTTGCGCAGCTGTTCGATCTGGTAGCGGGCCAGGCATTCCAGCGTGCGCGGCTGCGGTTCGCCGCCAGGCACCCCCGGCAGGCCGTAGAGGGGGAAATCGCCTGGCAGGTGCTGGCCGAGCACCGGGAAGTAGAAGTCCAGGCCGCTGAACTCATGCACCAGGAACACCGCAGGTTGGCTGCCTGCTGCCCTGACGGTGACCACCGTCTGCACCTGAGCGGCGCTGCTGGCCGCCAGGTGGCGGGCCAGCGCCGCCACACCAGGGTGCTGGAACACGTCGTTGATGGCCACCTGCAGGCCTGCCTTGGTGAGTCTGTCGATCAGGCGGATGGCTGCCAGCGAATGGCCGCCGAGTTCGAAGAAGTTGTCGTGGCGGCCTACCCGCTCCACGCCCAGCAGTTCGGACCAGATCGCGGCCAGCAGCGTTTCGGTCTCGCCTTGCGGCGCTTCATAAGGGCGGTCTTGAATCGCCTCGGGCTGTGGCAGTGCCTTGCGGTCGAGCTTGCCGTTGGGGCTCAGCGGCAGGGCTTGGAGGTGCATGAACAGTGCGGGCAGCATGAATTCCGGCAGGTGTGCCGAAAGCGCCGAGCGCAGGGCTTCCAGCGCTTGCGGCTCGCCGGTGTAATACGCGATCAGGCGTTGATCGCGGGCCACGACGACGGCTTCCTTGATCCCGGCGATGGCGGTCAGGCCGGCCTGGATCTCGCCCAGCTCGATGCGCAGGCCACGGATTTTTACCTGGTCATCGTTGCGGCCAAGGTATTCGATGTTGCCGTCAGCCAGATGGCGCGCCAGGTCACCGGTGCGGTACAGACGTGCCCCGAGGCGGGTGCTGAACGGGTCGTCGATGAAGCGCTCGGCGGTCAGTTCGGCGCGGTTGAGGTAGCCACGGGCAACCTGCACGCCACCGATGAACAGCTCGCCTGCCACGCCCTGCGGTACGGGTTGGCCTTGCCCATCCAGCACGTACAGCGTGGTGTTGGCGATGGGTTTGCCGATCGGCGTGTTGTCCGGCGCGGTGACGCAGTGCCAGGCGCTCACATCCACCGCTGCTTCGGTTGGGCCGTAGAGGTTATGCAGTTCGACGCTCGGGAGCTGAGCGTGGAATCGACGCACCAGACTGCCCGGCAAGGCCTCGCCGCTGCACAGGACGCGTTTGAGACGATCTGCCGCCGCGTCGCCATGAGCGAGGAACACGTCCAGCATCGATGGCACGAAGTGCAAGGTGGTGACGCCTTCGCTGCGGATAAGCTGGCGCAGGTACTCCGGATCGCGGTGGCCGCCTGGGCGGGCCATGACCAGGCGCGCACCGGTCTGCAGCGGCCAGAGGAATTCCCACACCGACACGTCGAAGCTGAACGGCGTTTTTTGCAGCACCACATCGTCAGCACCGAGGCCGTAAGCCTCTTGCATCCACAGCAAGCGGTTCACCACCCCGGCATGCTCGTTCATCACGCCTTTTGGCAGGCCGGTGGAACCGGAGGTGTAGATAACGTAGGCCAGATGGCGCGGCGTCAGCGCTGCCACGACCGGGTTGCTGGCAGGTTCTGCGCTCCAGCTTGGCTGATCGAGATCGATCACCCTCCCAGCTTCCGGCACATGGCGGGTCGCCGCATGCACCAGCACTGCCACCGGCGCGCTGTCGCTCAGCATGTGCCGCACACGTTCGGCCGGGTAATCCGGATCGACCGGCACATAAGCACCGCCAGTTTTGAGGATGGCCAGCAAACCCACCACCATCGCCAAACCACGTTCGACGCAGATCGCCACGCGATCGTCCGGCTTCACACCAAGTCCGATCAGGTGATGCGCCAGACGGTTGGCCTGCTCGTTGAGCTGGCGGTAGCTCAATGCACCCTCTTCAGCCTGCACCGCCACTGCATCTGGCGTGCGCTCGACCTGCGCCTCGATCATCCCATGCAAGGTCTGCTCAAGGTCGTAGTCCACCGCCGTATCGTTGAACGCCAGCAACAGCTGCTTGCGTTCATCCGCATCCGGCAACCCGGTGTGCGCTGGAATCGCCTTCTCACCTTCGGCAAAGGTCCACAGCAATTGCTCCAGGTACCCCGAGTAACGCTCGATGGTCGCCCGGTCGAACAATGCCGTGGCATAGACGATGCCCCCGGCAAAGCCATCCACGCCCTCGCCCATGCTCAGGCTCAGGTCGAACTTGGCGATCCGCGCCTGCCCGCCCAGCGCACTCACCGCCAGCTCGCCCAACTTCAACGCCTGACGATCAGGGCTGCCCTCCCAGTCCAGCGACACCTGGTACACCGGCGTATGGGCAAGGCTGCGCTGCGGCCGCACGGCCTCGACCACCTGCTCGAAGGGCAGGTCCTGATGCGCCTGGGCCGCCAGCACGGTCGCTTTCACCCGCGCCAGCAGCGTGGCGACGCACGGCGCGCCCGAGGTGTCCACGCGCACGGCAATGGAGTTGACGAACATGCCGATCAACCCGTCCACCTCGGCCTGGCGGCGGTTGGCCAATGGCGAACCGACCACCACTTCGTCCTGCCCCGCAAGGCGCGTCAGCAACACCGCCCAGGTAGCCATGAACAGCATGTACGGTGTCACCCCATGGTCACGGCACAGCGCCTTCAGCTCGACGCTCAGCCGTGGGTCCAGGCAGATCGCGACGCTGTCGCCGGCGTACTGCTGGCGTTCAGGCCGTGGCCGGTCCCAAGGCAGGCTGATCAACGAGGGTGCCCCGGCCAGGTTGGCGGCCCAGTAGTCGGCCTGGCGCTGCATGTGGTCGGCGCCCAGCCAGCGCCGCTGCCACAAGGCGTAGTCCAGGTACTGCACGGGCAACGCTGGCAATGGGTCAGCGCGATCCTGGCTGAACGCTTCGTACAACTCGCCCAGCTCGCGCACCAGCACGCCCAGCGACCAGCCGTCAGCCACCAGGTGGTGCAGGGTCAGCAGCAGCACGTGGTGGTCCGCTGCCAGGTGCAACAGGCGGCCACGGATCGGCAGGCCCTGATTCAACGTGAAGGCTCGGCTGGCTTCCTGCTCGATCAGCGCAGCGATCCCCTGTTCGTCCAGGCCAGGCACTTCTATCCGGGCAAGGCTGAATGCGTCTGTGGCCAGCACCACCTGCGGTTCGCCATCCTGTTCGACAAACTGGCTGCGCAGGCTCTCATGGCGCTCGACCAGGCGCCGCAGCGCCCGCTCCAGCGCACCCGCATCCAGCGCACCGCGCAGGCGCAGGCCGATGGGGATGTGATAGGCCGCACTGCCGGGCGCCATCTGCGCCAGGAACCACAGGCGTTGCTGGGCGAACGACAACGGCAAGGGTCCCACGCGCAGGCTCGGCTGGATGGCCGGCAACGGCTGCGCCGGATGGCTGGCCAGGCTCGCCGCCACCGCGGCCAGGCGGTCGTCGGCAAACAGGTCGGCCAACGCCAGTTCCAGGCCCAGCCGCTGGCGGATCTGGGCCAGCATGCGCATCGCCAGCAACGAGTGGCCGCCCAGCTCGAAGAAGCGGTCGTCGCGCCCCACCCGCTCGACCTGCAACAGCTCGCACCACAGCTGGGCCAGGGCTTGTTCCTGCTGACCTTCAGGTGCTTCGTAGGCCGCTGCCGCGAAGTCCTGCGGCCCCGGCAGCGGCAATGCCCTGCGTTCGACCTTGCCGTTGTTGCTCAGCGGCATCCGCTGCAGCGCGACAAAGGCAGCCGGTACCATGTACTCCGGCAGGCGCCCACGCAGGTGGCTGCGCAGGTCACTGGCTTGCAGCGCCGCATCCAGGCGGGTGAACCAGGCCACCAGGCGCAACGGCCCCTGCTCGGCCGGCACGGCCATGACGACGACGTCGCCGATACCCGGGCACTGCGCCAGCTGCTGCTGGATTTCCCCCAGTTCGATGCGGAAACCGCGGATCTTGACCTGGTCGTCGTTGCGCCCCAGGCACTCCAGCTGGCCGTCGGCCTGCCAGCGCACCAGGTCGCCGGTGCGGTACAGCCTGGCACCGGCCTGTTGGCTGAACGGGTCATCGACAAAGCGCTCGGCGGTCAGCTCAGGGCGGTTGAGGTAGCCGAGGGCCAGGCCATCGCCGCCGATGTACAGCTCACCCACCACGCCCCGGGGGACCAGTTGCTGGTGGGCGTCGAGTACATAGACCTGGGTATTACCGATCGGCTGGCCGATCGGGACGTGGGTAGCGTTGGCGGCCAGCTCACGGACTTCGCAGGTGACCGCGAAGGTGGTGGTTTCGGTGGGCCCATAGCCGTTGACCAGGCGCAGCGTCGGCGCCCGTCCGAGCAGCGCCCGGAACGCCGCAGGCTCGGCACGCTCGCCACCGCTGATGACAATGCGCAGCCCCGCCAGTGCCTCGGGCAGCAGTTGTACGTACTGGTTGAACAGCGCCGTGGTGAGGAACAGCACGCTGATGCCTTCCTCTGCCAGGGCCACCGCGAAGTGCTGTGGGTCCACCAGCGTCGAGTGGTCGATCACCCGCACCTGGCCGCCGTTGAGCAGCGCGCCCCAGACTTCCAGGGTGCTGGCATCGAACGCCGGGTTGGAGGCAAAGGCGACACGGTCCAGGGCATTGAAATCGGCATAACCATTGGCCATCACCAGCCGCACGATGCCGCGGTGCGGCACGCACACGCCCTTGGGCATGCCGGTGGTGCCCGAGGTGTACATCACGTAGGCGCTGCTGCCGGCGTCCTGGGGCAGGCCTGGGTTGTGCACGGGCTGGCTGTCGAGTGCCAACCGGTCAAGGTCGATGCGCTGCACCGGGAACGCTGCAGCCGTGTCGGCCAACGTCAATAGCGCAGCAGCCTGGCAATCCTCGACCATGAACGCCTGCCGCTCGACGGGCGCATGGATGTCCAGCGGCACATACACCGCCGCGCACTTGAGCACCGCCAGTTGCGCCACCAGCAACGGCAGCGAGCGCGGCAGCAGGATCGCCACGCAGGCACCCGGCGTCACGCCTTCGGCGATCAGGTAGTGGGCCAGGCGGTTGGCGCGGGCGTTGAGCTCGCCGTAGCTCACGGCCTGCTGGCCATGCACGGCCGCCAGCGCCAGAGGGTGGCGTGCGACCCGTTGTTCGAACAGGCGCTGCACGCTGTGTTCACGCGGGTAATCGCGTCGGGTTGCGTTGAAGCCGTTCAGCAGGGTTTCGCGCTCTTGCTCGCCGATCAGGTCGACGTGTTCCAGGCGTGCCTGGTCATTGCCGACCATCGCCCACAGCAGGGTGT
This sequence comes from Pseudomonas reidholzensis, assembly GCF_900536025.1. Classification (GTDB taxonomy): domain Bacteria; phylum Pseudomonadota; class Gammaproteobacteria; order Pseudomonadales; family Pseudomonadaceae; genus Aquipseudomonas; species Aquipseudomonas reidholzensis. Next base: position 97,524 of record NZ_UNOZ01000027.1, on the reverse strand, counting down.
CGAAATAACCGAGGTACCGGCGCACGGTAGCCTCATCGAACAGCGCCGTGGCGTAGTCGAGGCTGCCGGCCAACGCTTCGCCTTGCTCGCCCAGGTTCAGCGTGAGGTCGAACTTGGCCACCTGCCCGGCCTGGGCCACGGCCTCGAGCTGCAGGCCCTGCAGTTGCAGCGCCGGGCCATGGGTAGCCTGCCAGTTGAGGGTCGCCTGGAACAACGGCGTGTGGGCCAAGCTGCGGGCCGGGCGGACGATCTCGACCACCTGTTCGAACGGCAGGTCCTGATGCGCCTGGGCTTCGAGCACACGGCTCCTGACCTGTTCGATCAGCGCCTGCGCGCTGGGTGCGCTGCCCGTGTCGATGCGGATGGCCAGGGTATTGACGAACAGCCCCGCCAGCGCTTCGAGTTCGGCGCGGCCTCGGCCAGCCACCGGGCAGCCGATCACCACCTCGGCCTGCCCGGAAAGCCGGGCCAGCAGCGCCGCCCAGGCGCCAAGCAGGGTCATGTACAGCGTTACCCCATGGCGCTGGGCCAGGGTGCGCAAGCCGGCGGCCAGGCGCGGGTCCAGCTGCACCGGCAGGCTGGCACCGGCGAAGTCCTGGCGCTCGGGGCGCGGCCGGTCGCCGGGGAGTTTGAGCAAGGTCGGTGCGCCTTCCAGCGCCTGGCGCCAGTAGTCGGCCTGGCGTTGCAACTGCTCACCGGCCAGCCAGCGACGCTGCCATACGGCGTAGTCGCCGTACTGGATTGCCAGGGGTGGCAATGGGTCTTCCAGGCCTTGGCACAGGGCCGGGTACAAGGTGCTCAACTCCTGGGTCAGCACACCGAGCGACCAGCCATCAGCGACGATATGGTGCACGGTCAGTGCCAGCACATGGTGTTCGGCGCCCAGGCGCAGCAGGCGCGCCCGCAGCAATGGCCCATGGGCCAGGTCGAAGGGCGCGCGGGCCTCCTCTGGCAGCCTTGTGGCCAGTGCTTCAAGGCTCGACGCCTCGCGCTGGAACCACTCGCCGCCGGCCGTGGCGGCGATGATCACCTCGGCGCTGTCATCACGCGGCACAAAGCGGCTGCGCAGGGTTTCATGGCGCTCGACGATGCGCAGCAGCGCACACTCCAGCGCATCGGCATCCAGCGGCCCGCGCAGGCCCAGGGCCAGCGGTACGTTGTAGGCCTGGTTGCCGCCTTCCATCTGCGCCAGGAACCACAGCCGTTGCTGGGCGAACGACATCGGCAGCGGTTGCTCGCGTGGCACCGGCAGAATGGCCGGCAGTTCACTGCGCCCGGCATCGGCCAGCACCGCGGCCACCGCCGCCAGTTCGGCATTGGCGAACAGCTCGGCCAAGGTCAGTTCTACGCCCAGGCGCAGGCGCACCTGCGAAACCATGCGCATGGCCAGCAGCGAATGGCCGCCGAGGGTGAAGAAGTGGTCATGCCGGCCCACCCGCTCGACCTGCAGCAATTCTGCCCAGATCTGCGCCAGGGCATGTTCGAGTTCGCCTTCGGGGCCCTCGTAGCCGTGCTCGAACAGCGCCGAACGCTCAGGCCTGGGCAACGCCCGGCGGTCCAGCTTGCCGTTGGCGGTCAGGGGCAAGGCCGCCAGCTCGACGAACGCTACCGGCACCATGTACTCCGGCAGGTGCGCCTGCAACTGGGCACGCAGGCTTTCAGGGGTTGCCGCCTCGACATCGGCCTGGCGCGTGAAGTACGCCACCAGGCGCGGCTGGCCGGGCTGGTCCTCGCGGGCGAGCACCACGGCCTCGTTGATGCCGGGCAAGGTGGCCAGGCGGTTCTCGATTTCGCCCAGTTCGATGCGCACGCCGCGGATCTTCACCTGGTCATCGTTGCGGCCCAGGTAGTCCAGCGTGCCATCGCCCCGCCAGCGCACCAGGTCGCCGGTGCGGTACATGCGTGCGTCAGGCGTAGCGCAGAAAGGGTCGTCGAGGAAGCGCTCAGCGGTGAGTTGAGGGCGGTTCAGGTAACCGCGGGCGACACCGGCACCGCCGATGTACAGCTCGCCCGGCACACCCAACGCCACCGGCTGGTGACGTTCGTCGAGTACGTACAGGCGGGCGTTGTCCACCGGCCGGCCGATGTGCAGCACCCCACCCGCCTCGACCACACCGGAGCTTGCCACCACGGTGGTCTCGGTGGGGCCGTAGTTGTTGACCACGGCAAAGCGCTGGGTGCGGTTGAACTGGCGCAGGCGGTCGCCACCGATCAGCAGGGTGCGCAGGGTCGGGTGTTCGATCTGGTGGCTGAAGGCATATTCGGCCACCGGCGTGGGCAGGAAGCTCACATCCAGTGGCTGGTCGCGCCACCAGGCGAGCATGGCATCGAGGTCTTCGTTGCCTTCAGCGGCCGGGGCCAGGTGCAGGGTGGCGCCGGCGCACAAGGCGGGCCACACCTCCCAGGCCATGGCGTCGAAGCCGAAGCCTGCCAGGCACGAAGTATGGCGGCCGTGGCAGAGGTCGAAGGCGCGGCAGTGCCAATCGACCAGGTTGTTGACGGTCTGGTGCTCGACCATCACGCCCTTGGGCTGGCCGGTCGAGCCGGAGGTGTAGATCACATAGGCCAGGTGGCGGGCGCCGAGGTCAGGGATTACCGGGTTGTCCTCGCGGGCGGGCCAGTCGGGCTGGTCCAGCAGCAGTACAGGAACGTTCAGGGCCCCCAGGCGCGTGCGCAGGGCGTGCTGGGCCAGCACCACCACCGGCGCGCTGTCGGCGAGCAGATACTGCACCCGCTCATCCGGGTGGGCCGGGTCGATCGGCACATAACCGGCACCGGCCTTGAGCACGGCCAGCAAGCCGGCAAGGGTCTCCAGGCCACGCCGGGCAACCACCGCAACGCGGTCATCGGCACGTACGCCAAGGCGGATCAGGTGATGGGCCAAGGCATTGGCCTGGCGGTTGAGGTCGGCGTACGTCAGGGATACGCCCGCATGGGTGGCGGCCGTATCGTGCGGATGTTTCTCGGCCTGCCGCTCGATACGCTGGTGCAGTGTCAGGCCGGTTTCATGGCTGATCGCGTAGTCATTGAAGCCTTCCAGCAGCGCCTGCCGCTCGCTGGCTGGCAGCATGTCGAGCCCCGCTACCTGTGCGCCCGGCGCCTCCAGCAGGCTTTCCAGGGTCTGCTGCAGGTAGGCGCAAACACGCTGCGCCGGCACTTCGGCACTGGCCAGCAAGGTCAGGCGGAAGGCTTCGCCCAGGTCATCGACGCTGAGCGTCAGCGGGTAATTGGTGGCCTCGGCCGAGTCGACGATGTCGATGCCGGCCAGTGCCGCACGGCGCGGTGCGCTGGCGGCCACCGCGCTGTGGCGATAGTTGAGCAGCGCGTTGAACAGCGGCGCCGGCGCCGCCACGCCGCTGCAGCGCTGGGCCAGTGCCAGCGGCGCGTGTTCATGGCGCATCAGCGCGCTCAGCCGCTGGTGGGTGGCACGGATCGCTGTCGGCAGGTCAACGCCGCCCAGGTCTACCCGCAGCGGCAACGTATTGATGAAGATGCCCAGCGCCCGGTCGGTGGCCTCGGCGCCCTGCAGGCGGCCCATCAGCACGGTGCCGAAGACCACCTGCGAGCGCCCGGTCAGGCCGCCCAGCACCCGGCCCCAGGCCAGGTGGAACAGGCTGGCGACACTGACGCCCTGCCCCCGGGCATAGGCCCGCAGGCGCAGGTTCAGTTCAAGCGACAGGTCGAGCTGATGCTCGTTGTGCTCCGCGCCATCGCCCTGTACGTCCTGGATGCCATAGGCCAGGGTCGATTCATCGATGTCGCCGAGCATCTCGCGGAAGAACGCCTCATGCTGCGCTTCGCTGATACCCAGCACCGCCTGCGCGACGTAGTTGCGGAACGGCACCGGCGCACCCAGGTGCTGATCTTCCCCGGTCAGGAAGGCGATCAACTCGTGGCGGACCACATCCAGGGCACTGTGGTCCATGGCGATATGGTGGAACTGCAACGTGGCGCTCAGTTTGCCATCGGCCTGGGCGGGCTCACGCAGCAGGCGGATCAGTGGGGCTTGGGTCAGGTCGAGCCGGGCACGGTCCGGGTCGTTCTCGGGCAACCCCAGCACCTGCAGTTCAGCTTCTCGCCAGACCACTTGCACCGGGGTTTCCAGGCCTTGCCAGTGGACCGAGGTGCGCAGGATGTCGTGGCGCGCGACCACACCGCGTAGGGCATCGGCGAACGCCTGCAAGCGCGCTTCGCTGGCAAACACGAAGCGCGCCTGCATCACGTACGGGTCATGGTCGGTGGCGCTGGCGTGGTGGAACAGCATGCCCTGCTGCAGCGGTGCCAACGGGTAGATGTCCTGCACATTGGCCGCGCCACCGGGGATGCAGGCGACGATTCGGTCGAGGGTGGCCTGGTCGAGGTCGATCAGGTTCACCAGCTGCGGCGTGATCCGCGTGCAGCCGGGCCCGATCAGGTTGCCCGGTACCTGTACCGCGCCCTGCTTCACGGCCATGTATTCGCCGCTTTCGATCATCGCCAGCAGTGCCGGCTTGTGCTCGCGCAGGCGCGCCACCAGGCTGGCATCGGTCAACGCCTGGCGATTGCCCTGGACCACCAGCTGGCCGTCCTTGAGCGCGAGTTGCACATTGTGGGCTGCCAGGGTTTCAAGTAATTGGTTAACACTCACAGGACGATCTCCATTCTGTCTGTGATGGCTGCATAGCCCGCCAGCGTGGGTTGTTCGAACAGCGCGCGGACATCGGCTTCCAAGCCTTCCTGGCGCAGCCGCGAAGTGAGGCTCACGGCCAGCAGCGAGTGGCCGCCCAGTTCGAAGAAGTTGTCGTTTCGGCCTACCCGCTCAACGCCCAGCAGTTCACCCCAGAGTTGCGCCAGGAGGATTTCGGTGTCGCCTTCGGGCGCCTCGTAGGCACGTTCTTGCAGCGCGTCGAGACCTGGGGCTGGCAGGGCCTTGCGGTCCAGCTTGCCGTTGGGGCTCAGTGGCAAGGACTCCAGGTGCATGAACAGCGCCGGGACCATGAACTCCGGCAGGTGTGCGAGCAAGGCTGCACGCAGCGTTTCCACCGGCTGTGGAATGCCGGTGTAGTACGCCACCAAGCGTTGTTCGTGGGCCAGGACTACAGCCTCCTTGACCCCGGCGATGCGGGTGAGGCCCGCCTGGATTTCACCCAGTTCGATACGCAGGCCACGGATTTTCACCTGGTCATCGTTACGACCCAGGTACTCCAGGTTGCCGTCGGCGAGGTGCCGTGCCAGGTCGCCGGTGCGGTACAGCTTCGCATCCGGCCGCGAGCTGAACGGGTCGTCGATGAAGCGCTCGGCAGTCAGTTCGGCGCGGTTCAGATAACCGCGAGCGACCTGCACGCCACCGATGTACAGCTCGCCGGCCACGCCCTGAGGCACCGGCTGGCCTTGCGCATCCAGCACATACAGCGTGGTGTTGGCGATGGGCTTGCCGATCGGCGTGTTGTCCGGCGACTCGACGCAGTGCCAGGCACTGACGTCGACGGCCGCTTCGGTTGGGCCATACAGATTATGCAGCTCTACCGTTGGCAGTTGCGTGTGGAAACGTCGGACAAGGCTGCCCGGTAGTGCTTCACCGCTGCACAGTACGCGCTTGAGGCCGTTGGCCGATGCTTCTCCGTGAGCCAAGAACACATCCAGCATCGACGGCACGAAGTGCAGCGTGCTGACACCCTCGGCACGGATCACCTGACGCAGGTACTCCGGGTCACGATGGCCACCTGGGCGTGCCATGACTAGCTTCGCGCCGGTCTGCAGCGGCCAGAGGAATTCCCACACCGAAACGTCGAAGCTGAACGGAGTCTTTTGCAGCACCACGTCCTGGGCATCAAGACCGTAGGCCTCCTGCATCCACAGCAGGCGGTTGACCACGGCGGCGTGTTCGTTCATCACGCCCTTGGGCAGGCCAGTAGAGCCCGAGGTGTAGATCACGTAAGCCAGATGACGCGGTGTCAGCCCAACAACCCGAGGGTTGGCAGCCGATTGCGCCTGCCAGCTTGGCTGATCGAGATCGATGACTTGCGCTGAATCCGTCACACGATGCGTGGCGGCATGCACCAGGACCGCCACCGGGGCACTGTCGCTGAGCATATGGCGAATACGCTCGGCCGGGTAATCCGGATCGACCGGCACATAAGCGCCACCCGCTTTGAGAATGGCCAGCAAGCCGACCACCATCGACAAACCCCGTTCGACGCAGATCGCCACTCGATCATCGGGTTTCACCCCAAGCCCGATGAGGTGATGCGCCAAGCGGTTGGCCTGCTCGTTGAGCTGGCGATAGCTCAGCTCACCCTCCTCCCCGCGCACCGCCAGTGCGTCGGGGCTGCGCTCGACCTGGGCCTCGATCAGCCCATGCAAGGTCTGCTTGAGGTCGTAATCACGTGCCGTATCGTTGAAGCCCGACACGACTCGCTGCCGCTCAGCGTCCTGCAGCACCGGCAACCGCTGCAACGGCAGTTCCGGCTGTTGTTCAAGGGCCTCGGCCATGGCCTCGAGCACTTGATTGAGCTGACCACAGACCCGCGCCGCGCCGACCCCGGCTGACGTCTGGGCCACCAGCCGGAAGCCCTCGCCGAGGTCATCGACGTTGAGATTGAGCGGGTAGTTGGTGCGCTCCTTGCCCTCGCCCGTGTCGATCCCCAGCAGTGCCTCGCGCTGCTCAGGGTTGATCTCACTGCCGTGGCGGTAGTTGAGCATCGCGCTGAACAGCGGCGCCGGCGCGACCACGCCACTGCAGCGCTGGGCCAGGGCCAGCGACGCGTGCTCATGAGCGAGCAGCGCGCTGAGCCGTTGATGGGTCGCCTGCGCCGCCTGGCGCAGGCTGACATCCGCCAGGTCGACGCGCAGCGGCAAGGTGTTGATGAACATCCCCAGCGCCCGTTCGGCGCCCTCGCCACCTTGCAGACGGCCAAGCAGCACGGTGCCGAAGACCACGCTGTGCTGGCCGCTGGCGGCGCCCAGGAGGCGCGCCCAGGCCAGGTGGAACAGGCTGGCGACGCTGATCCCCTGCTGCCGCGCAGCCTGGCGCAGGCGCTGGGCCAGGTCGGCCTGCAACCACAGCTGCGCCTCTTCCAGGGCGCGACCATCGCCGCGCACGTCGCTCAGGCCGAACGGCAAGGTCGGCTCGTCGATATCGCTCAGTTGCGCACGGAAGAACGCCTCGTGCTCGCCCTCGCTGACGCCAAGGCGGGCCTGGGCCACGTAGTTGCGGTACGGCACCGGCGGTTGTGCCGGGGCCGGGGCGCCTTGCAGGTAACCGACCAGCTCGTGGCCGAGCACCTCCAGGGCGGTGTGGTCGAGCACGATATGGTGGAAGCGCAGGCTGGCGAGCAGCCCCGGCCCTTGCGGGTCCTGCCAGTACACCAGCTCGATCAGCGGTGCCTGCTCAAGCGGCAGGCGCTGCACCAGCGCCTGCGGCCCCGCCACTTCGATCACCCGCGGCTCGGCCTGTCGCCAGACCACCTGCAACGGTTGCTCGAGCCCTTCCCAGAGCACGGCGGTACGCAGCACGTCATGCCGAGCGACGCCCTTGGCCAGGGCGGCGGCGAAGGCCTGCAAGCGTTCACGGCTGGCAAACGCCATGCCGGTCTGCAGCACATAGGGGTCATGCTCGGCGGCGCTGAGGTGGTGGTAGAGAATGCCCTCCTGCAACGGAGCCAGCGGGTAGATGTCCTGCACGTTGGCGGCACCACCCGGCACCGTGGCGACGACTCGGTCGATCGCGGCCTGGTCCAGCGTGACCAGGCTGAGCAGGTCCGGGGTGATGCGGCTGCAGCCGACCGCGATACGGTTGGCCGGCACCTCGACCTGGCGGCCTTGGCCGAGGGTCGCCGCCAGCGCGGCCACGCTCGGCTGGCCGAACAGCGTGCGCACATCGACGCTCAGGCCTTGCTGACGGAGTCGCGCAGTCAGGCTCACGGCCAGCAACGAGTGGCCGCCGAGTTCGAAGAAGTTGTCGTGGCGCCCTACCCGCTCAACCCCGAGCATCTCTGCCCAGACAGCGGCCAACAGGGTTTCCACCTTGCCTTGCGGCGCGGCGTAGGCCTGGCCGACCAGCGCGCCGAGGTCCGGCTCTGGCAAGGCCTTGCGGTCAAGCTTGCCGTGGCTGGTCAGTGGCAACTGCTGAAGGCGGGTGAAGGCCTGGGGCAGCAGGTGCGCCGGCAAGCTGGCTTGCAGGGCCTCGCGCAACGCCTCGATGCGCACTGGCTGCTGCTCGGTGTACCAAGCCAGGAGACGCTCGCCCCGCACCAGCACCACGGCATCGACGATGCCCGGCTGGGCCGCCAGTGCCGCTTCGATTTCGCCCAGTTCGACGCGTACGCCGCGGATCTTCACCTGGTCATCGTTGCGGCCCAGGTAATCCAGTGTGCCGTCCGCGTTCCAGCGCACCAGGTCGCCGCTGCGGTACATGCGGGCAGCGTGCTCGGTGCTGAATGGGTCGGCGAGGAAGCGTTCCTCGGTCAGATCGGGACGGTTCAGGTAGCCGCGGGCTACTTGCGCACCGCCGATGTAGAGCTCGCCAGTGACGCCGACAGGTACGGGCTGGAGGCCTTCGTCCAGCACATAGACACGCGTGTTGGCGATCGGTTGACCGATATGCAGCGCACCGCCCGGCGTCAGTTGCCCAGAGGTCGCGACGACGGTGGTTTCGGTCGGGCCATAGTTGTTGACCACGGCAAAACCGGGGTCGCGGTCGAACTGACGCAGGCGATCACCGCCGACCAGCAGGGTGCGCAAGGTCGGGTGCTGGCGATCACGGCGCAACGCTTGTTCAGCCACCGGGGTCGGCAGGAAGCTGACGTGCAGCGGTTGCTCCAGCCACCAGTCGAGCAGTTCGTCGACGTGTTCGTTGCCGATCTGGGCAGGCGGCAGGTGCAGCGCAGCCCCCGCACACAGCGCCGGCCAGACTTCCCAGGCCATGGCGTCGAAGCCGAAGCCCGCGACGCTCGAGGTCTGTGCCTGGTGATCCAGCTCAAATGCCTGGCAGTGCCAATGCACCAGGTTGGCCAAGGTGTGGTGCTCGACCATCACGCCTTTCGGCTGGCCAGTGGAACCCGAGGTATAGATGACATAGGCCAGCTGCCGTGCGTCCAGCCCCGCCACCTGCGGATTGCCCTCAGGCTCACCGCGCCAGGCGGCGCGGTCCAGCTCGACCTGCGGCGTCGCGCCGACCAGCCCCGAGGTATCGTGCTCGGTCAGCACCAGCAGCGGCGCGCTGTCGGCCAGCAGGTAGCGGATGCGCTCGGCCGGATAGGCCGGGTCCACCGGCACGTAGGCCGCACCGGCCTTGAGCACCGCCAGCAGGCCGACCAGGCGCTGGGTGCTGCGCGACAGGCACAGCGCGACCCGGTCACCGACCTTGACGCCACGGCCGATCAGGTGATGGGCCAGGCGGTTGGCGCGGCGGTTGAGCTCACCATAGCTGAGCACCTGCCCGGCCTGGACCACGGCCACCGCTTCAGGCATCTGCGCAGCGCGTGCTTCGACCCGTGCGTGCACCGTCTGCCCCTGCGGATGCGCCTGGACGGTGCTGTTGAATGCCTCGAGCACCTGCCGGCGAGCCGCTGTGTCGAGGATCGGCAGGGCGTCCAGCGCAGTGTCCGGCGCGGCTTCCAACGCCTGCACCAGCTGCGCCAGCGCCTCGGCCATCCACCCGGCGATACGCGCGGCGCCGACCCCCTGCTGTGCCTGCACACTCAGGGCAAACCCTTGCCCCAGGTCGTCGACACTCAGGGTCAACGGGTAGTTGCTGCGCTCTTCACCGCCGAGCAGCTGCACCCCTTGAAGACGCTGGTCGCCCGCCACCGGAGCGGCCAATGCGCTGTGCCGGTAGTTGAACAAGGCGCTGAACAACGGCGCCGAAGCCGGCACGCCACTGCAACGCTGGGCCAGGGCCAGCGACGCGTGTTCGTGGCCGAGTAACGCCGACAGCCGACCATGGGTGGCGCGCAGCGCTGCGCCGACCGGCGCCGAGGTATCGATGCGCAGCGGCAGGGTATTGATGAATACCCCCAGCGCCCGGTCGGCGCCCTCACCGCCCTGCAGACGGCCCATCAGCACGGTGCCGAAAACCACGTCACTGCGGTTGGCCAGCACCCCGAGCACCCGCGCCCAGGCCAGGTGGGCCAGGCTTGCGGCGCTCACCCCACGCTGGCGGGCCTGCTCGCGCAGGCGCTGGGCGAGGCTCGGATCAAGCAGCTCACGGACTTCTTCGACCGCCCCCCCATCACCTTGCACGTCGGCCAGGCCGAAGGGCAGCGTCGGCGTATCGAGATCACCGAGCATGTCGCGGAAGAACGCTTCGTGGCCGGCGTCATCGGCGCCCAGCCGCGCCTGGGCGACATAGGTGCGATAAGGCACCGGCGCCGCCAGTTGCTCGCCACGCCCGTTGAGCAATGCCTGCATCTCCTCGGCGATCACCGCCATGGCGGTGTGGTCGAGGGCCAAGTGATGGAACTGGAGGATCGCTACCACCCGCTGGTTGGCCGGATCTTCGGCATACACCAGGCGCATCAGCGGCGCCTGGGCCAGGTCGATGCGCTGATGGCGCGCGTCGAAGCGCGCCTGCAGGGCATCGATGACCGGGCCATCGGCGAGCCCGCTGATCGGCGTCAGCGCCAGTTGCGCGCGGCGCCAGACCACCTGCACCGGCTGCAGCAAGCCGTTGTGGAGCACCGCGGTACGGAGGATGTCGTGGCGGTCGATGACCTGCTGCAACACCGCGCACCAGCTGTGCAGGCGGGCAACGCTGTCGAAGGCCAGGCGCGACTGCAGCAGGTACGGGTCGCCCTGCTCGGCGCTCAGGTGATGGTAGAGAATGCCCTCCTGCAGCGGCGCCAGTGGGTAGATCTCCTGCACGTTGGCGGCACCTCCCGGCACCGTGGCGACGATCAGGTCCAGGGTCGCCTGGTCGAGGTCGATCAGGCTGAGCATGTCCGGGGTGATGCGTTGTGCGTCGCCCGGTACACGGTTGGCCGGCACCTGCACCTCGCGCCCGCTGCCCACCGCCGCCGCCAGTGCGGCCAGGGTCGGCTGGGCGAACAGCACCCGCACATCGGCAGACAAGCCGGCCTTGCGCATGCGTTCGACCAGACTGACGGCAAGCAGTGAATGGCCGCCCAGCTCGAAGAAGTGGTCGTGGCGACCGACCTGTTCGACCTTCAACAGCTCAGCCCAGATCGCCGCCAGGGTGCATTCCACCTCACCCTGCGGCGCGGCGAAGGCGCGGCTGAGCACGGCGTCGCGGTCAGGTGCCGGCAAGGCGCGGCGGTCGAGCTTGCCATTGGCGGTCAATGGCAGCTCAGCCAGGCACACGTAGGCCGCTGGTAGCATGTAGTCGGGCAACTGCCCTTGCAACTGGGCGTGCAGCGCGGTGATCGCCGGGGCCGGCGCATTGGCCGTGAAGTAGGCGACCAGGCGCTTGTCGCCCGGCGTGTCTTCGCGCAGTTGCACCACGGCATCGCGCACCCCTGCGCACTGACCCAGGCGTGCTTCGATCTCGCCCAGTTCGATACGGAAGCCGCGCAGCTTGATCTGCTGGTCGGCGCGGCCGAGGTACAGCAGGCTGCCGTCGGCCTGCCAGCACACACGGTCGCCGCTGCGGTACATGCGCGCACCGGGCTGGTCACTGAACGGGTCGTCGAGGAAGCGCTCGGCGGTCAGTTGCGGCTGGCCCAGGTAGCCCAGCGCAAGGCCGTCGCCTGCAATGTAAAGCTCACCGACCGCGCCCACCGGCAGGGGCTGCTGGTGGCTGTCGAGCACGTAGCAGCGGGCATTGCCGATCGGTCGGCCAATCGGGATGCTGGCCGCGTCCACGCCGAGGATGGCATGGGTGGTGGTGAAGGTGGTGGCTTCGGTCGGGCCGTAGCCGTTGAGCAGGTGCGCGGGGGCACCGTGGCGCAGCACCCGGGCGATCACCGCCGGGTCCAGCACATCACCGCCGACCAACAGGTAGCGCAGCTGGCGCAGGGCCGGCAGCAGGTCGTCGGCGTATTGATGGAACAGCCCGGCGGTCAGCCACAGCACGCTGACCCGCTGCGTCAGCAGCACCTCGCACAAGGCCGGGCGGGACAGCACCTGGTCCTGGTCGATCACCACCACCGCGCCGCCGTTGAGCAACGCTGCCCAGACTTCCAGGGTGCTGGCGTCGAACGCCGGGTTGGAGGCAAAGGCCACACGGTCCTGGGCGCTGAAGGCGGCATAGCCGTTGTTGATCACCAGGCGCACGATGGCCTGGTGCGGCACCTGGACGCCCTTGGGCGTGCCGGTCGAGCCGGAGGTGTACATGATGTAAGCCGCCTGGGTGGCCGCCACCGCAGGGCCTGGAGCCTCGGCTGAAGCGCCGCTCAGGGCGAGCTGATCGAGGTCGAGCCGGCGCACGGTGCCAACGGCGTGCTCATCGCTGCGGGTCAGCAGCACGACCGCTTGGCTGTCCTCGAGCATGAACGCCTGGCGCTCGACCGGGGCATTGCCGTCCAGCGGCACGAACACCGCGCCGCACTTGCTCGCCGCCAGTTGCGCAGCCAGCAGCTCCGGCGAGCGTGGCAGCAGGATCGCCACCCGCTCCCCCGGCTCAACGCCCAGTTGCAGCAGATGATGCGCCAGGCGGTTGGCCTGGGCGTCGAGCTGCTGGTAGGTCCACTGGCGCTCGCCGTGGACCACTGCCACGGCGTCGGGCGTGGACCGTGCGTGGGCCTCGAACAGCGTGTGCACGGCGTGTGTACGCGGGTAGTCACGCTGGGTCGCGTTGAACTGGTGCAGCACCTGCTCGCGCTCCTCGGGCAACAGGCAGCCGACGCGGTACAGCGGCGTGGCCGGGTCCTGTTCCAGGGCCTGGACCAGTGCGGCGAGCGCCGTTTGCAGCAGCTGGCAGACCCGCCCGCCGTCCACTTCAAGCACGGCCTGCACGGTCAGGGCAAAGCCTGCGCCGAGGTCATCGACGTTGACCACCAGCGGGTAGTTGCTGCGCTCATGCGCACCGAGCGATTCGATACCCTGCCAGGCCTCGCGGTGCTGAGGGTCGCTGGGCACGCTGTGGCGGTAGTTGAGCAGGCTGGTGAACAGCGCCTGCGACGCCGGCACGGCGCTGCAGCGCTGGGCCAGGGCCAACGAGGCCTGCTCATGGGCGAGCAGCCGCGCCAGCCGCTGGTGGGTCAGGCGCACGCCCTCGGCAGCGCCGGTGGCGCCACGGCTGACGCGCAATGGCAGGGTGTTGATGAACATGCCCAAGGCCCGTTCAGCGCCCTCGCCGCCGCGCAGACGACCGAGCAGCACGGTGCCGAACACCACCTCCTCACGCCCGGACAACTGCGCCAGGACTTGCCCCCAGGCCTGGTGCACCAGGCTGGCGACGCTGATGCCGAGCTGACGCGCCTGGTCCCGCAGGCGGCCGGCCAGGGCGTCGTCCAGGGCCAGGCGGCTCTCGCGCACCTCGCGGCCATCGCCTTGAGTGTCACGCAGGCCAAACGCCTCGGTCGGCTCGTCGATATCGCCGAGCAACTCGCGGAACAACGCCTCGTCGGCGGCGACATCGGCGCCCAGCCGCGCCTGAGCGACGTAGTTGCGGTACGGCACGCTGGCCCGTTGCGGCGCCTGGCCCTGCAGCGCGGCACCGAGCTCGGCGACCAACTGCTCGACGGCAGTGTGGTCGAGGAGGATGTGGTGCAGCAACAGGGTCGCGTGCAAACGGCCGTCCTCGACGCTGCTGCTCAGGTGCAGCAACGGCGCCTGGGTCAGGTCGAGGCGGTTGTCGGCGCGCGGCGTACCGAGCTGCAGGCGTGCTTCGCGCCAGACCACCTGCACCGCTTCGTCCAGCCCTTGCCAGTGGAGGCTGGTGCGCAGGATGTCGTGGTGGGCGATGACCTGGTTGAGCGCCGCGATGAAGGCGTCCAGCTCAGCCTGCCCGGCAAACGCGAAGCGTGCTTGCAGCACGTACGGGTCGGCGCCTTCGCTGGCCAGGTGGTGGTAGAGAATGCCCTGTTGCAGCGGGGCCAGGGCATAGATGTCCTGGACGTTGGAGACGCCACCGGGGACGGCGGCGACCAGACTGTCGATGGCCTCCTGGGTCAGATCAGCCAGGGGCAGCAGGTCCGGGGTGATGTGCGTGCACTCGGCGCTGATGCGATTGGCGGGCACCACGATCGGGGCTTCGCCGCCGACCGCGGCCGCCAGCGCGGCCAAGGTCGGCTGGCCGAACAACACGCGGACATCGGCTTGCAGACCGGCTTGGCGCAGGCGCGAGGTCAGGCTCACGGCCAGCAGCGAGTGGCCGCCCAGTTCGAAGAAGTTGTCGTTTCGGCCTACCCGCTCGACGCCCAGCAGCTCACGCCAGAGCTGCGCCAGGAGGATTTCGGTGTCGCCTTCGGGCGCTTCGTACGGACGTTCTTGCAGTGCGTCTAGGCCTGGAGCTGGCAGGGCCTTGCGGTCGAGCTTGCCGTTGGGGCTCAGTGGCAAGGACTCCAGGTGCATGAACAGCGCCGGGACCATGAACTCCGGCAGGTGTGCGAGCAAGGCTGCACGCATCGTTTCCACCGGCTGTGGAATGCCGGTGTAGTACGCCACCAAGCGTTGTTCGTGGGCCAGCACCACCGCCTCCTTGACCCCGGCGATGCGCGTCAGGCCGGCCTGGATCTCACCCAGTTCGATGCGCAGACCACGGATTTTCACCTGGTCATCGTTACGGCCCAGGTACTCCAGGTTGCCGTCGGCCAGGTGCCGCGCCAGGTCGCCGGTGCGGTACAGCCTGGCATCCGGCCGGGTGCTGAACGGGTCGTCGATGAAGCGTTCGGCGGTCAGTTCGGCGCGGTTCAGGTAACCGCGAGCGACCTGCACGCCACCGATGTACAGCTCGCCGGCCACGCCTTGTGGCACCGGTTGACCTTGCGCATCCAGCACGTACAGCGTGGTGTTGGCGATGGGCTTGCCGATCGGCGTGTTGTCCGGCGACTCGATGCAGTGCCAGGCACTGACGTCCACCGCCGCTTCGGTTGGGCCATACAGGTTATGCAGCTCTACCGTTGGCAGTTGCGTGTGGAAGCGTCGGACAAGGCTGCCCGGTAGTGCTTCACCGCTGCACAGTACGCGCTTGAGGCCGTCGGCCGATGCTTCTCCGTGAGCCAAGAACACATCCAGCATCGACGGCACGAAGTGCAGCGTGCTGACACCCTCGGTACGGATCACCTGCCGCAGGTACTCAGGATCACGATGGCCGCCGGGACGCGCCATGACCAGCTTGGCGCCGGTCTGCAGCGGCCAGAGGAATTCCCACACCGAAACGTCGAAGCTGAACGGGGTCTTTTGCAGCACCACGTCCTGGGCATCAAGGCCATACGCTTCCTGCATCCACAGCAAGCGGTTAACCACGGCGGCGTGCTCGTTCATCACGCCTTTGGGCAGGCCGGTGGAGCCAGAGGTGTAGATCACATAGGCCAGATGACGCGGTGTCAGCCCTACAACCCGTGGATTTGCAGCCGATTGCGTCTGCCAGCTTGGCTGATCCAGATCGATGACCTGCGCCGTATCCGTCACACCGCGTGTGGCGGCATGCACCAGCACCGCCACCGGGGCACTGTCGCTGAGCATATGGCGAATACGCTCGGCCGGGTAATCCGGGTCGACCGGCACATAGGCGCCACCGGCCTTGAGAATGGCCAGCAACCCGACCACCATCGACAAGCCACGTTCGACGCAGATCGCCACCCGATCATCGGGTTTCACCCCAAGCCCGATCAGGTGATGCGCCAATCGGTTGGCCTGCTCGTTGAGCTGCCGATAGCTCAGCTCGCCCTCCTCGCCACGCACTGCCAGCGCGTCGGGGCTGCGCTCGACCTGGGCCTCGATCAGCCCATGCAAGGTCTGCTCGAGGTCGTAATCACGTGCCGTATCGTTGAAGCCAGCCAGCACCCGCTGCCGCTCCTGCGCCTGCAGCACCGGCAGACCTTGCAACGGCCTGTCCGGCTGCTGCTCCAGGCCCTCGACCAGTGCCTCCAGCACCTGGCTCATCTGCCCGCAGATCCGTGCGGCGCCGATGTGCGCCGGCGTCATCGCCACCAGGCGGAAGCCCTCGCCGAGGTCATCGACGTTGAGGCTCAGCGGGTAGTTGGTGCGCTCCTTGCCCTCGATCACCTCGATGCCCTGCCAGGCCTGGCGCTGCTCGGCCGTCGCCTCGCCGCCATGGCGGTAGTTGAGCATCGCGCTGAACAGCGGCAGCGGCGCCGCCACCCCGCTGCAGCGCTGGGCCAGGGCCAGCGAGGCGTGCTCGTGGGCGAGCAGCGCGCTCAGCCCCTGGTGCACCGCCTGCACACCCTCGCGCAGGCTGACATCCGCCAGGTCGACGCGCAGCGGCAAGGTGTTGATGAACATCCCCAGCGCCCGTTCGGCGCCCTCACCGCCTTGCAGACGGCCGAGCAGCACGGTGCCGAAGACCACGCGGTCCTGGCCGCTGGCGGCGCCCAGCACACGGGCCCAGGCCAGTTGGAACAAGCTGGCGACACTGATGCCCAGCTGCCGCGCCTGACGGCGCAAGCGCAACGCCAGCGGGCCTGGCAGCGGCAGCTTGACCTCCTGCATGTCGCGACCATCGCCCTGCACGTCGCTGAGGCCGAACGGCAAGGTCGGCGCGTCGATGTCAGCCAGTTGCGACCTGAAGAAGGCCTCGTGCTCGGCCTGGCTCATGCCCAGGCGGGCCTGGGCCACATAGTTGCGATACGGGACCGACGCGTGGCGTGGCGCTGGTGCGCCCTGCAGGTACCCGGCCAGCTCCTCGGCGACCACCTCCAGCGCGGTGTGGTCGAGGACCATGTGGTGGAACTGCAACACGGCGTCCAGCCGTGGGCTGTCAGCCTGCGCGGTGAAGCGCAGGCGCATCAGTGGGGCCTGGCTCAGGTCGAAGTGGCCGTCAGCCTCCTGACCCTCCAGCACCTGCAGCTCAGCCTGGCGCCAGACCACTTGCAGCGGCTGCGCCAGGCCCTCCCAGAGCACGGCGGTGCGCAACACGTCATGGCGGTCGATGACCTTCTGCAACGCCGCGGCAAACGCCTGCAGCCGCGCCAGGCTGTCGAAGCTCAGCCGCGAGTGCAGCACGTACGGGTCATGCTCCGGCGCGCTGAGGTGGTGGTAGAGAATGCCCTCCTGCAACGGCGCGAGGGGGTAGATGTCCTGCACATTGGCGGCGCCGCCCGGCACCGTGGCAACGATGCGCTCGATGGCGGCCGGGTCGAGGTCGATCAGGCTGAGCATCGCCGGGGTGATCCGCGTGCAGTCGGCCGGGATGCGGTTGGCCGGCACCTCGACCTGCTGATCGCGCCCCAGGGTGGCCGCCAGCGCCGCCACGGTGGGCTGGCCGAACAGCGTGCGCACATCGACTTGCAGGCCTTCCAGGCGCAAACGTGCGGTCAGGCTGACCGCCAGCAACGAGTGGCCGCCCAGCTCGAAGAAGTTGTCATGGCGGCCGACGTTGTCGACGCCGAGCAGCTCGGCCCACAGCCGCGCCAGCAGCGTTTCGGTCTCGCCTTGCGCCGGTTCATAGGCCCGCCGTTGCAGGTGTGCGGCATCGGGTGCCGGCAGCGCCTGCAGGTCGAGCTTGCCATTGGGTGTCAGCGGCAGCGCATCGAGGTGGATGAACAGCGCCGGCACCATGTACTCCGGCAACTGGGCCAGCAGCGCCTGGCGCAGGGTCTCCAGCGCCTGTGCCGCCCCCGTGTGGTAGGCGACCAGGCGTGGCCCGCTGACGGCGTCGTCATGCACCCGCACCACCGCTTCGCGCACGCCGGGCTGGCGTGTCAGGGCGGCTTCGATCTCGCCCGGCTCGATGCGCAGGCCGCGCAGCTTGATCTGCTGGTCGTTGCGCCCGATGAAGTGCAGGGTACCGTCTTCGCCCTGGCGCACCAGGTCGCCGCTGCGGTACAGGCGCTCGCCAGGCAGCCATGGGCACGCGATGAAGCGCTCGGCCTGCTGCTCCGGCAAGCCCAGGTAACCCCGCGCCAAGCCAGCGCCGCCGATGTGCAGGTGGCCGATCACCCCCCACGGCAGCGGCTGGTCATGGGCGTCCAGTACGTACAGCTGGGTATTGTCGATCGGCCGGCCAATCGGCAGCGTGCCGCGCGGCAGCGGCGCGTCTGCCGGCAGGGTCCAGACACTGCAGTCGACCGTCGCCTCGGTGGGCCCATAGACGTTGTGCAGGCGTACCTGCGGCAGTTGCCGGCGTACCTGCGCCGCCAGCGCCTCGGTCAGCTCGCCGCCACCGCAGACGATGTCGGTGAGGCTGGTGCAGCGCGCACTGGCGGGCTGCTCGAGGAACTGCTGGAGCAGCGCCGGGACGAACTGCACCACGCTGACCTGGCGGGCCTCGATCACCTCTGCCAGGTAGTGCGGATCGCGCTGCCCGTCCGGCCGCGCCAGGACCAGCCGCAGGCCGCTGCACAACGGCCAGAACAGCTCCCACACCGAGGCATCGAAGCTGATCGGGGTCTTGTGCAGCAGCGCCGCCTGGGCGCCCGGCGGGCACAGCCCTGCGCTCCATTTGACCAGGTTGACCACACTGCGGTGCTCGACCATCACGCCCTTGGGCTGGCCGGTGGAGCCGGAGGTATAGATGACATAGGCCAGGTGTTCAGGTGTCAGCCCGGCAACCACTGGCCGGGTGGCCGGCAAGCGGTGCCAGCTGGGTAGGTCGAGGTCGACCTGCGGCACGTGAGTGGCCTCTGCCAAGGCACGTGTAGAGGCTTGCACCAGCACCGCGAGCGGCGCGCTGTCGAGCAGCATGTGGCCGATGCGTTCGGCCGGGTAACCCGGGTCGACCGGTACATAGGCACCGCCGGCCTTGAGAATGGCCAGCAGGCCAACCACCATCGGCAGGCCCCGTTCGACACAGATCGCTACCCGATCGTCCGGCTTGACCCCCAGGCCGACCAAGTGGTGCGCCAGGCGGTTGGCCTGCTCTTCGAGCTGGCGATAGCTCAGGTTGCCGTCCTCGGCCATCACGGCCAGGGCATTCGGCGTGCGCTGGCACTGCGCCTCGAACAGCGCGTGCAGCGGCTGCTGCAGGTCATGCGCGACGGCCGTCTGGTTGCTCGCGACCAGCAGTTGCTGACGCTCTTGCGGGGCGATCACCGGCAGTTGCCAGAGCGGCCGCTCGGGCTGCACTTCGAGGGCCTGGACCAGGCCGCTGAGGACCTGCTCCAGTTGCGCGCAGACCCGCGCTGCGCCAATCCGCGAGGTGACCTGGGCGGTCAGGCGCATGCCGTCGCCGAGGTCGTCGACGTTGACACTCAACGGGTAATGGCCGTGCTCGCCGCTGGGCAGGGTCTCGACCCCTTCCAGCACGTCGCGCTGGGCCTGTTGCTCGTCGGCACTGGCGCCATGGCGGTAATTGAGAATGGCGCTGAACAAGGGCGTCGGCGCCTGCACACCGCTGCAACGCTGGGCCAGGCCCAGCGACGCGTGCTCGTGGGCGAGCAAGGCGCTGAGGCGCTGGTGGGTGACCCGCACGCCTTCTCGCACACCCAGGCCGTCGAGGTCCAGGCGCAGTGGCAGGGTGTTGATGAACAGCCCCAGCGCACGGTCGGCGCCGGCGCCGCCCTGCAGGCGGCCGAGCAATACGGTGCCGAAGACCACCCGGTGGGTGCCACTGGTCACCGCCAGCCACTGCGCCCAGGCCAGGTGCAGCAGGCTTGCGGCGCTCACACCGAGCAACTGGGCCTGACGGCGCAGGCGCGGGTACAAGGCCGGGTCGACGGCGAGCGTGGCCTGTTCGATGGCCGAAGCGGGCTCGCTGGCCTCGCTCAGGCCGAACGGCAAGGTCGGTTCGTCGATGTCCGCCAGTTGCGCACGGAAGAACGCCTCGTGCTCGGCTTCGCTGATGCCCAGGCGCGCCTGGGCCACGTAGTTGCGGTAAGGCACTGCCGGCTGGGTCGGTTGGCCGTGACCTCGCAGGTGGTCGCGCATCTCCTCCAGCACCCGCTTGATGGCGGTGTGGTCGATGGCGATGTGGTGGAATTGCAGGGTGGCCTCGACTCGCGAGGTGGCTGCAGCCTGACGGTGCAGCAGGCGGATCAGCGGAGCCTGGCTCAGGTCGAGGGTGCCCGCGCCGCTGTCGCTGCCGTGCTCGATGACCGGCAGCTCGGCCGTACGCCAGACCACCTGCACCGGCTGGGCCAGGCCGTCCCAGAGCACGGCGGTACGCAGGATGTCATGCCGGGCAATGACCTGTTGCAGCGCGCCGGCGAAAGCGTGCAGGCGTGCCGGGCTGTCGAAGACCAGGCGCCATTGCAGTAGGTACGGGTCGTGACCGACGGCGCTCAGGTGGTGGTAGAGAATACCCTCCTGCAACGGCGCCAGCGGGTAGATGTCCTGCACGTTGGCGGCACCGCCCGGGACCGTGGCGACGATGCGCCCCAGGGTGACCGGGTCGAGTTCGATCAGGCTGAGCAGGTCTGGGGTGATCTGCGTGCAGCCGGCCGGGATGCGGTTGGCCGGCACGCTGACCTGGCGACCCTGGCCCAACGTCGCCGCCAGGGCGGCCACGCTCGGCTGGCTGAACAGCACGCGGACATCGGCCGACAGGCCGGCCTTGCGCATGCGCTCGACCAGGGTCACCGCCAGCAGCGAGTGGCCACCGAGCTCGAAGAAGTTGTCGTGGCGCCCTACCCGCTCGACGCCAAGCACCTCGGCCCAGAGCGCGGCCATCGCCTGCTCCGTCTCGCCCAGTGGCGCCTCATAGGCCTGGCCGAGCAGCGAGGCTGGATCGGGTTCGGGCAAGGCACGGCGGTCGAGCTTGCCGTGGCTGGTCAGCGGCAGTTCATCCAGGCGGATGAACGCCTGGGGCAGCAGGTGTGCAGGCAGGCTCGCCTGCAACGCTTGGCGCAGGGTGTCGAGATCGACCGGGGCGGATTCGGTGAACCAGGCCAGCAGGCGCTCGCCACGCACCAGCACCACGGCATCGGCGATGCCCGGCTGGGCCGCCAGGGCCGCTTCGATCTCGCCCAGTTCGACGCGTACGCCGCGGATCTTCACCTGGTCATCGTTGCGGCCGAGGTAGTCCAGGGTGCCGTCCGCATTCCAGCGCACGAGGTCGCCGCTGCGGTACATGCGGGCAGCCGGTTCGGCGCTGAACGGGTCGGCGAGGAAGCGTTCCTCGGTCAACTCGGGACGGTTGAGGTAGCCACGGGCGACTTGCGCACCGCCGATGTAGAGCTCGCCAGTGACCCCTACCGGTACGGGCTGCAGGCCTTCGTCCAGCACATAGACGCGGGTGTTGGCGATAGGTTGACCAATATGCAGCGCGCCGCCCGGCGTCAGTTGCCCAGAGGTTGCGACGACGGTGGTTTCGGTCGGGCCATAGTTGTTGACCAGAGCAAAACCGGGGTCGCGGTCGAACTGCCGCAGGCGATCACCGCCGACCAGCAGCGTGCGCAACGTCGGGTGCTGGCGGTCACGGCGCAAGGCTTGCTCAGCCACCGGGGTGGGCAGGAAGCTGACGTTCAGAGGTTGCTCCAGCCACCAGTCGAGCAGTTCGTCGACGTGCTCGTTGCCGATCTGCGCGGGCGGCAAGTGCAGCGCAGCGCCCGCGCACAGTGCCGGCCAGACTTCCCAGGCCATGGCGTCGAAGCCAAAGCCCGCGACGCTGGAGGTCTGTGCCTGGTCATCCAGTGCGAACGCTTGGCAGTGCCAATGCACCAGGTTGGCCAGGGTATGGTGCTCGACCATCACCCCTTTTGGCTGGCCGGTGGAGCCGGACGTGTAGACCACATAGGCCAACTGGCGATCATCCAGCCCAACCACCTGCGGATTGTTCTCGGCTGCCGCGTAGGCACCCGGCTGATCCAGGTCCAGGCGCGGTGCGCCCTCGGGCAAGCCTTCAAGGCTCGACACGGACAGCACCAGGGCCGGCGCACTGTCGGCCAGCAGATAGGCGATTCGCTCCGCCGGATAGTTCGGATCGACCGGTACATAGGCAGCGCCAGCCTTGAGCACCGCCAACAGCGCCACCACGCGCTCGCAGGTGCGCGGCAGGCACAGCGCGACGCGATCGCCGCACTGCACACCGCGCGCGATCAGGTGATGGGCCAACTGGTTGGCCCGCGGGTTCAGCTCGCCATAGCTCAGCACCTTGCCGGCCTGGACCAGCGCCACCGCCTCGGGCGAACGCGCTGCTTGGGCCTCGACCAAGGCATGCACGGTCTGCCCCTTAGGATAAGCCTGAGCCTCTTGATTAAAGCCTTCGAGCAGTTGCCGACGGCTGTCGACATCCAGGATCGGCAGGCAGTCGACCTTGCTGCCCAAGCCCTGTTCCAGCGCCTGCACCAGTTCAGCCACTGCCTGGCCCATCCACGCGGCGACCCGCGCGGCACCGATGCCGTCGACCGCCAGCACGCTGAAGCTGAAGCCGTCGCCATGGTCATTGACGCTGAGGGTCAGCGGGTAGTTGCTGCGCTCCTCGCCACCGAGCAGGCGCACGCCCTGCCAGATGCCCTCGCCCTCGCGCGGCGCATCGCCGGCGCTGTGGCGGTAGTTGAGCAAGGCACTGAACAGTGGCGCCGACGCGGCCACGCCACTGCAACGCTGGGCCAGCGCCAGGGGCGCGTGTTCGTGGCCCAGCAGGGCCGACAAGCGCTGGTGCGTGGCACCCACGGCGGCGCCCACCGAGGCGCCGGTGTCGACCCGCAATGGCAAGGTGTTGATGAACATCCCGAGTGCCCGGTCGGCACCCTCGCCGCCCTGCAGGCGGCCCATCAGCACGGTGCCGAAGACCACGTCGCGGCGATTGGCCAGCACCCCGAGCACCCGCGCCCAGGCCAGGTGCATCAGGCTGGCGGCGCTGACCCCACGTTGCCGGGCCTGCTCGCGCACGCGGCCGGCCAGCGCGCTGCGCAATGCCAACTGCGCCTGCTCGATGCCCCGGCCATCGCCCTGCACGTCGGCAAAGCCCAGGGGCAAGGTCGGCTCTTCGACATCCGCGAGCATCTCGCGGAAAAACGCCTCGTGCCCGGCCTGGTCACCCAGGCGCGCCTGGGCTACGTAATTGCGGTAGGGCACTTGCGCAGGCAGCGTGTGCGCCTGGCCGAACAACAACGCACGCATCTCGCGGGCAACCACGTCCATCGCCGTGTGGTCGAGGGTCAGGTGATGGAACAGCAGGATCGCCACCACCTGCCGGTTGAGCGGATCGAGGCTGTAGACCAGCCGCGTGAGCGGCGCCTGGGCGAGGTCCAGGCGGTAATGACGGGCATCGAAACGCGCCTGCAACTGGTCGATGCGCGCGGCCTGCGGGTCGCTGACCAGGTCATCGACTTCGACCAGTGCCAGTTCGGCCGTGCGCCAGACCACCTGCACCGGCTGCGCCAGCCCCTGCCACACCACCGAGGTGCGCAGGATGTCGTGCCGATCGATCACCTGCTGCAGGGCGCCGGCCCAGGCCAGCAGCCGTTCGACGCTGTCGAACGCCAGGCGGGTCTGCAGCAGGTACGGGTCGCCCTGCTCGGCACTCAGGTGATGGTAGAGAATGCCTTCCTGCAACGGTGCCAGCGGGTAGATTTCCTGCACATTGGCGGCGCCACCGGGCACCGTGGCGACGATCTGCTCGATGCTGGACGGGTCCAGTTCGATCAGGCTGAGCATCTCCGGAGTAATCCGCTCGGCATCCTGGGGAACACGGTTTGCCGGTACCTCGACCTCACGCCCGGTACCGACCGCTGCCGCCAGGGCGAGCAGGGTCGGCTGGGCGAACAGCACGCGCACATCCGCCGACAGGCCGGCCTTGCGCATGCGCTCGACCAGGGTCACCGCCAGCAGCGAATGGCCGCCGAGTTCGAAGAAGTTGTCATGTCGCCCTACCCGCTCGACGCCAAGCACCTCGGCCCAAATGGCCGCCATTGCCTGTTCCGTCTGGCCGAGCGGCGCCTCGTAGGCCTGGCCGAGCAGCAGCGCCGGGTCAGGTTGCGGCAAGGCACGGCGATCGAGCTTGCCGTGACTGGTCAACGGCAGTTCATCCAGACGGATGAACGCCTGCGGCAGCAGGTGTGCAGGCAGGCTGGCCTGCAACGCTTGGCGCAGGGTGTCGATCTCCACCGGGGCGGATTCGGTGAACCAGGCCAGCAGACGCTCGCCACGGACCAGCACCACGGCATCGCGGATGCCGGGCTGAGCCGCCAGGGCCGCTTCGATCTCGCCCAGTTCGACGCGCACGCCACGGATCTTCACCTGGTCATCATTACGGCCCAGGTAGTCCAGGGTGCCGTCCGGGTTCCAGCGCACCAGGTCGCCGCTACGGTACATGCGGGCAGCCCGTTCACTGCTGAACGGGTCGGCGAGGAAGCGTTCCTCGGTCAGTTCGGGGCGGTTCAGGTAGCCACGCGCTACCTGTGCGCCGCCGATGTACAGCTCGCCGGTGACGCCAACAGGGACCGGCTGGAGGCCTTCGTCCAGCACATAGACGCGGGTGTTGGCGATCGGTTGGCCGATATGCAGCGCGCCGCCCGGTGTCATCTGCCCGGAGGTCGCGACGACCGTGGTTTCGGTGGGGCCATAGTTGTTGACCAGAGCAAAACCGGGGTCGCGGTCGAACTGCCGCAGGCGATCACCGCCGACCAGCAGCGTGCGCAACGTCGGGTGCTGGCGGTCACGGCGCAAGGCTTGCTCAGCCACCGGGGTGGGCAGGAAGCTGACGTTCAGAGGTTGCTCCAGCCACCAGTCGAGCAGTTCGTCGACGTGCTCGTTGCCGATCTGCGCGGGCGGCAAGTGCAGCGCAGCGCCCGCGCACAGCGCCGGCCAGACTTCCCAGGCCATGGCGTCGAAGCCGAAACCGGCGACGCTGGAGGTCTGTGATCGAGCATCCAGTGCGAACGCTTGGCAGTGCCAATGCACCAGGTTGGCCAGGGTATGGTGCTCGACCATGACCCCTTTTGGCTGGCCGGTGGAGCCGGACGTGTAGACCACATAGGCCAACTGGCGATCATCCAGCCCAACCACCTGCGGATTGTTCTCGGCCGCCGCATAGGCACCCGGCAGGTCCAGGTCCAGGCGCGGTGCGCCCTCGGGCAAGCCGTCAAGGCTCGACACGGACAGCACCAGGGCCGGCGCACTGTCGGCCAGCAGATACGCGATACGCTCCGCCGGATAGCTCGGATCGACCGGCACATAGGCAGCGCCCGCCTTGAGCACCGCCAGCAGCGCCACGACGCGTTCGCAGGTGCGCGGCAGGCACAGCGCGACTCGATCGCCGCACTGCACACCACGCGCAATCAGGTGATGGGCCAACTGGTTGGCCCGCCGGTTCAGTTCGCCATAGCTCAGCACTTCGCCGGCCTGGGCCACGGCCACCGCCTCGGCCGCACGTGCCGCCTGGGCCTCGACCAAGGCGTGCACGGTCTGCCACTGCGCATAGGCCTGGGCGTGGCGGTTGAAGCCTTCCAGCACCTGTTCACGCTCATCGGCCGGCAGCACCGCGAGCCCTTGCAGGGGCGCCGTCGGGTTCGACTCCAACGCGTCGATTACGCTCACGAGCACCTGTTGCAGTTGCTCGCCGAGGCGCGCCGCGCCCCATTCCGGCAGGGTCTGGATAGTCAGGCGCAGGTCGTCGCCGAGGTCGTCGACACTGACCGTCAGCGGGTAGTCGGTGCGCTCCTCGGCGCCGACGATATCGATGCCCGGCGCCACCGCGATGACCTCGGCGGCATCGCCGACATCACTGTGCCGGTAGTTGAGCATGGCGTTGAACAACGGCGCCGGCGCGGCGACACCGCTGCAGCGCTGGGCCAGGGCCAGCGGCGCCTGCTCGTGGCCGAGCAAGGCGCTCAGGCGCAGGTGCGTGGCCAGCAGTGCATCACGCACCGCGTGCTGACCGAGGTCGATGCGCAGCGGCAAGGTATTGATGAACATGCCCAGCGCCTGCTCGCCGCCTTCGCCCGTGGTCATGCGCCCGAGCAGCACGCTGCCGAACACCACCGCCTGGCGGGCCGACAGCTGCCCGATCAGGCGGGCAAAGCCCAGGTGCAGGACACTCGCCGGGCTGACCCCGAGCTGGCGGGCCTGGGCGCGCAGGCGCTGGCTGAGGGCCGGCGCAAGCATCTGCCGCGCTTCTTCGACCCGGCGTTCGCCGATATGGGCCAGGCCAAAGGCCAGGGTCGGCTCGTCGATGTCGGCCAGCATCTCGCGGAAGAACCGCTCGTGGGCGCGCTCGTCATGGGCCAGGCGGGCCGCGGCGAGGACGTTGCGAAACGGCATCGGTGCACTCAGCTGGGCGTGCTCGCCGGCTAGGCACGCCTGGATCTCGCGACGGACGATGTCCAGGGCGGTGTGGTCCATCACCGTGTGGTGGAACAGCAGCAAGGCCAGCCATTGCTCGCCCTCGCCGCGGGTGTGCATCAGCTGCATCAATGGCGCCTGGCTGAGGTCCAGGCGATAGTGGCGGGCATCGAAGCGCGTGCGCAGCGCGGCCAGCGGGTCAGCGCCAGACACCGCCACCGCCTCACGCACCAGCGTCGCTTCGCGCCAGACCACTTGCACCGGCGTGTCGAGGTACTGCCAGTGCAACGCCGTGCGCAGGATGTCGTGACGCTGGATAACCCATTGCAGGGCCGTGGCGAAGGCCTCCAGGTGCGCCTCGCTGGCGAAGCGCAGCTGCACCTGCGACAGGTACGGGTCGCCGGCGCTGGCCGACAGGTGCTCGTAGAGCATGCCCTGCTGCAGCGGCGCCAGCGGGTAGATGTCCTGCACGTTGGCGGCGCCGCCCGGCACGCTGGCGACGATGCGGTCGATGGCGCCCTGGTCGAGCTGGACCAGCGGCAGCATGTCCGGGGTGATCTTGAACGCCGGGCTGAGCCAGTCGCCGTCGCGCGTGGCGAGCATCTCCAGCAACGCAGGCTTGTGCCTCGACAGTGCCTCCCACAAGGTGTCGTCGAGCGTCTCCTCGTCACCGAGGACGATCAGGTCCTGGTGTTCGCGCTGGAGGCGGATCGGGCGGGTGGAGAGTGCAGCCATCAGTTCGCTGAAGTGCATCGGTAAGCATCCTGCTTTGCCAATCGGAAGTGGGCAAGAAGCTAAAGGATCGTGACCGCAGGGGCTGACAGGGGAACCGGGGACAATGCCCGTCAGGGCAAATGCCGGGGCCGTGAGGCGGCCCCGGCGGAGGGCTCAGAGACGCCGCCGGGTGGCAAGCTTGGGGATGGTCGTCTCGGGGATCACCACCTGCACCTGCTCGAGCCGGGTACTGGCCGCCAGCCCGGCCAGGGTCGGCTGGCTGAACAAGGTGCGCGCATCGACGTGCAAGCCGGCCTGGCGCATGCGCGCGACCAACCCCACCGCCAGCAGCGAATGCCCGCCGAGCTCGAAGAAGTTGTCATCGCGCCCGACCTGCTCGATCTTCAGCACCTGCGTCCAGATCTCGGCCAGGGCCGTCTCCAGCTCGCCCTGTGGCGCCTGGTAAGCGCGGCTGATCACCGACTCGGCGCCCGGTGCCGGCAGCGCCTGGCGGTCGACCTTGCCATTGGTGCTCAAGGGCAACACGGCCAAGGCGACGAACGCCTGCGGCACCATGTACTCCGGCAAGCGCGCCAGCAGGTGGCTGCGCAGCACCTCCAGGGCCGGCGCCGGGCGCCCATCGCGGCAGGTGAAATAGGCCACCAGGCGCTCCTCGCGCATCAGCACCACACTCTGGCCGACGGCCGGATGCTCACCCAGCAGCGCCTCGATCTCGCCCAACTCGACCCGCAAGCCACGCAACTTGACCTGGAAGTCGTTGCGCCCGACGAACTCCAGCTCCCCGTCCAGGCGATAACGCACCAGGTCACCGGTGCGGTACAGGCGGTCCCCCGTGACAAACGGGCTGGCGATGAAGCGCTCGGCCTGCAGCGTCGGCAGCCCAAGGTAGCCGCGCGCCACGCCGACACCGCCGATATGCAGCTGACCGATAGCGCCCAACGGAACGGGTCGGTCGTGGGCGTCGAGCACATACAGACGGGTATTGCTGATCGGCCGGCCGATCGGCGGTGGCAGGTCGGGCAGCGGCTGATGCGGGTGCAGGGTCCAGGCGGTGCTGTCGACGGTCGCCTCGGTCGGGCCATAGACGTTGTGCACGCGCACCTGCGGCAGGCGTTCGCGCACGCTGCGCAACAGCGCCAGGGTCAGTTCGCCACCGCCACAGAAGATCTCGCGCAGGCTGCTGCAGCGCTCGACCCCCGGTTGCTCGAGAAACTGATGCAGCAGCGCCGGCACGAACTTCACCGTGGTCACCTGGCGCGCCTGGATCAACTCCACCAGATAAGCCGGGTCGCGGTGGCCATCGGGCCGCGCCAGCACCAGCCGCAGCCCCGCCACCAGCGGCCAGAACAGCTCCCAGACCGAACCGTCGAAGCTGAACGGCGCCCGTTGCAGCAAGGCATCCCCCGCCTGTGGGGGACAGATCAGCGAGCCCCAGTGCATCAGGTTGCACAGGCCGCGGTGCTCGACCATCACCCCTTTGGGCGTGCCCGTGGAGCCCGAGGTGTACATCACGTAGGCCAGGTGCGCAGGGCCCAGGCCGGCAACCTGTGGGTTGTCCTGCGGGTAGCCAGTGGCCCCGTCACGGTCGAGGTCGAGCAGCGGCGCCGGCAACTGGTCGAACAGGCCCAGCGTGGCGCCGTGCACCAGCACCACCTGCGGTGCGCTGTCGTCGAGCATGAAACGCAAGCGCTCGCTCGGGTAGCCTGGGTCCATTGGTACATAGGCGCCACCGGCCTTGAGCACCCCGAGCAGCGCGACGATCAGCGCCTCACCGCGCTCGACGCACACCGCCACCCGGCTGTCGGCCTCGACGCCCCGCGCGATCAGTTGATGAGCCAGGCGGTTGGCCTGGGCATTGAGGGTCTGGTAATCCAGGCTGGTGCTGTCGGTCTGCAACGCTATCGCGTGAGGCGTGCGCCGCACCTGGGCCTCGAACAGCGCTGGCAGCGTCTGCTGCACGGGGCTGTGCGGGTCATCGCTGGCATTGAACGCGTGCAGCAGGCGTTGGAGTTCGCCGGCGGGCACGCTGCACAGTGACTGCAAGGGCATGCCGGCGCCTTGCGCCAGGGCCTCGGTGAACCTGGCCAGCGTAGTCGTCAGGTAGTCCGTTACGCGCTGCGCGCCGATCGCGCGCGGGGCCCGCAGCGCAACCTGGACGCCCTGGGCGTGGTCATCCACCGTCAGCACCAGGGCATGGCTGAGCACTTCGCTGGCCTCGAGCAACTGCACCCCCGGCAGCACCTCGGCCTGCAACAGGCCGCCTGAGCGGTAGTTGATCAGGCTGTGGAACAGCGGCGTGCCGGCCGGCAGGCCACTGCAACGCTGGGCCAGCAGCAACGGCGCGTCTTCGTGGCCGAGCAGGCCGGCGAGGCGTGCATGGGTCTCGCGCAAGGTTTGCGCAACGCTGCCCTGGGCCAGGTCGACCCGCAGCGGCAGGCTGTTGATGAACATGCCCAAGGCGCGATCGGCGCCCTCACCGGCCATGGCCCGGCCGAGCAATACCGTGCCGACGGTAACCTGGTCCTGCCCCGCAAGCGTGCCCAACACCTGTGCCCAGGCCAGGTGAAACAGGCTGGCGAGGCTGACGCCCTGTTGCCGGGCCTGCTCGCGCAGGGGCTCGATGAGGCTCGGGTCAAGGGGCTGGGTGTGGGTCTGCAAATCGTCTTCATCGACCGGCACACCGCCCAGGCCTGGGATCGGCGCGGGCGCCTCGACACCGGCCAGCTGTGCCCGGAAGAACGCTTCGTGGCGGGCCTGACGCGCCGCCGCGCCACTGCGTGCGACGTACTCGCGGTAGGCCACCGGCGCCGGCAACTGCTCACTGCGCCCGTGCATGAACGCCTCCAGCTCGCCGAGCAGGACCTGGATCGACACCGCGTCGTTGATCAGGTGGTGGAAGCGCAGCAGGCCCAGCCAGCGGCCGCGCTGCGGGTCTGCGGCGCAGCCCAGCGCCATCATCAGCGCGTGACGCAGGTCGAGGGCGCTCTGGCCGGGGTCGTAATGACTGCGCAGCTGCGCGGCGACATCGGCGCTGGCAGGGTCGCACGCGAGCGTGTGCACCTCCAGGCGCGCCTGGCGCCAGACCACCTGCTGCGGCTGCTCGAGGTCTTCCCAGACCAGGCTGGTGCGCAAGATGTCATGGCGCTCGATCACCTGTTGCAGGGCCTGGGCAAAAGCCTGCAACTGGGCGTGGCTGGCGAAGGCGAACAGCGCCTGCTGCTGGTACGGGTCACGCACGTCGGTGACGTGGTGGTAGAGCAAGCCTTGCTGGAGCGGCGCCAGCGGGTAGATCTCCTGCACATTGGCGGCACCGCCGGGCACGCCGGCGACGATCCGCTCGATGGCCGCCTGATCCAGCTCGGTCAGTGCGAGCATGTCCGGGGTGATCCGCTGGCAGCCCGGCGGGATGCGGTTGGCCGGCACGCTCGGCGCCTCGCCGACCACCACGGCGGCGGCCAGGCTGGCCAGGGTCGGCTGACCGAACAGCACCTGGGCGTCGGCCTGCAAGCCTTGCTCACGCATGCGCGCGATCAGTTGCACAGCCAGCAGCGAATGGCCGCCGAGCTCGAAGAAGTGGTCCTGGCGCCCTACCCGCTCGACCTGCAACAGCTCGGCCCAGAGCAGCGCCAGGCGCTGTTCGATATCGCCCTCGGGGGCTTCATGCAGGCGCTGTAACAAGGCCTCGGCGTCGGGCGCCGGGAGCGCCCGACGGTCGAGCTTGCCGTTGGCCGTGAGCGGCCAGGCCGCCAGGCATACATAGGCCACCGGCAGCAACGCGGCGGGCAGGCGGCTGCGCAGATGCGCGTGCAACGCCAGCGGCGTCACTGCCGCCGCGCCGATGAACCAGGCCTGCAACTGGCCTTCGCGCAGCAGCACCACGCACTCGCGCACCGCCGCATGGCTGGCCAGGGCCGCCTCGATCTCGGCCAGCTCGACGCGCACGCCGCGGATCTTCACCTGGTCGTCGTTGCGCCCGAGGTACTCCAGGGTGCCGTCGGCCAGCCAGCGCACCAGGTCGCCGGTGCGGTACAGGCGCGCGCCGGGTGCGGGGTGGAACGGGTCATCGAGAAAGCGTTCGGCGGTCATCTGCGGCCGGTTCAGGTAGCCGCGCGCGACCCCGGCACCGCCGACATACAGCTCGCCGGTGGCGCCGATCGGCAGCAACCGCTGCTGCGCGTCAAGCACGTACAGCCGGGTGTTGGCCACAGGTCGGCCGATATGCAGCGGGCCACCCGCCTCGACTTCACCGGCGCTGGCGACCACGGTGGCCTCGGTCGGCCCATAGTTGTTGATCACCCGGTAGCCACGCTCCCGCGCCAGCCGGCGCAGGCGGTCGCCGCCGACCAGCAGGGTGCGCAGGGTCGGGTGCGGTTCACCTTGGGCGAACGCATGCTCGGCCACCGGGGTGGGCAGGAAGCTGACATCCAACGGCTGCGCCCGCCACCAACGGAGCAAGCCGTCGATGTCCTCGGCACCGTCGCGCGGCGGTGCCAGGTGCAGGGTGGCACCGCTGCAGAGGGCGGGCCAGAGCTCCCAGGCCATGGCATCGAAGCCAAACCCGGCCAGGCACGACTGCTGGCGGCCGGGGCCCACGTCGAAGGCCTGGCAGTGCCAGTCGACCAGGTTGGCCAGGCTCTGGTGCTCGACCATCACACCTTTTGGCTGGCCCGTGGAGCCGGAGGTGTAGATGACGTAGGCAAGGTTGTGCGGGGCCTGGCAGGTGATGGCAGAGACGCTACCGGCCGCCTGCCAGTCGAAGCGGTCCAGCTCGATCTGTGGCAGGGCATGCTCAGGCAGGCGCCCGACCAGCGCCGACTGGGTCAGCAGCACCCGCGGGGCACTGTCTTCAAGCAGGTAGGCCAGCCGCTCATGCGGGTGTGCAGGGTCGATCGGCACATACGCGCCGCCCGCTTTGAGCACCGCCAGCAAGCCGACCAGGGTGTCGAGGTCACGGCGGGCGATCACCGCGACGCGTTGATCGGCCCCCACGCCCAGGGCGACCAGGCGCTGGGCGAGCAGCTCGGCGCGCCGGTCCAGCTCGCCATAATTGAGGCTGCGCCCGTCCTGCACCAGCGCCAGCGCCTCAGGCCGGGCCTTGGCCTGGGCCTCGACCCGGCGGTGGATCAGCCGTTCTGCCTGGGCTGCCAGGTCGGTATCGTTCC
Organism: Pseudomonas reidholzensis; assembly: GCF_900536025.1. Classification (GTDB taxonomy): domain Bacteria; phylum Pseudomonadota; class Gammaproteobacteria; order Pseudomonadales; family Pseudomonadaceae; genus Aquipseudomonas; species Aquipseudomonas reidholzensis. The sequence goes on along the minus strand of NZ_UNOZ01000027.1, from coordinate 65,404 downwards.
AGCGCTGCAGTTGCGTGTGCTCGCTGGCGGTCAGCAGGTCGAACTGGTCAATCCCCAGCTGTGGCTGGCTCAGCCCCTGCTCCAGCACGTGCAGCAGGCGCGCCGCCAGCGCCTCGACGTCTGCCGAGCTGAACCAGGCGCGGTTGTGCACCAGGTGCAGGCAGGCCTTGCCACTTTGGCTGTTGCTGCGCAGGTGCACGGTCAACGGTGTCGGCTCATGGCCGTTGCTGATCATCACCGTGTGCCCGGGGATCTCGCCGTAGCGCAGGTCATTGCTGTCCTCCTCGTAGGAGACCACCAGCTCGAACAGTTGCGCACGCGCTTCGCGCAGCACGCCAAGGCTGCGGTTCAGCTCGCTGAGGGCGAAGCGCTGGTGGCGAAAGTCCTGCTTGAGGGCGTCGCGAATGCCGCCCACCAGGTCGGCGAACGACTGGCTGCGGCCAAAGTCCATGCGCAACGCGCTGACCTGGGTGAACAGCCCCAAGGTCGCCTTGAAACGGGCATTGGCGCGGTTGCGCACCGGCAGGCCGACGATCCATTCGTCACGCTGCCAGGTGCGCGCGCAGCAGACGTGCAAAGCGCCCAGCAGCACATGGAAGGCAGACGCCTGCAACGTCCCGGCGAGCTGATGCATGCGTGCCAGCAGCGCGCTGTCGAATGGCAGCTCGAGTGCGCCGCTAGGGTCGCCGCTGGCGACGGCGCCGCGCTCACGCGGCAACAGCAAGGCATCCGGCAGCTGCTGGTACTTGCCCAGCCAATAGTCGCGGTCGCGGGCTTGTCGGGGCGATGCCTGGTAAGCGCCATCGTCATCGATGAACGCACGGTACGACGGCGCGCTGTCGGGCAACGGCTGGCCGTGTTCGAGGAGGCGGTAGTAGTCGGCAACCTGCTTGAACAGCTGGTCGACACCCCAGCCGTCGAGAATCAGGTGATGGGCCTGCACGGCGAACAGGTAGCCCTGGGCGTCGACGCGGATCAGCATCGCGCGCCACAGCGGGCTGCTGTCCAGCGCACAGGGCCGCTGCATCTGGGCGTTCAGCAGTGCCTGGGCAGCGGCGCGCGGCTCGGGGCCGTGCTGCACGTCCCACTCGATCAGCTCGACGGCCAGCGACGCGGCAAAATACTGGCGAGGCACCCCGCTCGGCTCGCTGCCCGTCACCAGCACCGTGCGCAGCGCGTCGTGCAGGCTCGCCAGGTGGTTCAGCGCCTGCCGCAACCGCTCGGCATCCACCGCCCCGGCCAGCTCGACATAGGCGCCAATGTTGTACAGCGGCGAGTCGCCATGGCTGATCTGGTCCAGCCAGATGTCGCGCTGGGCAGTGGTCAGGGCAAAGGTTTCGGCGGCGGGCATGGCTTGGCAGGTCCTTCTGAAGGGTCATCGGCGGATTCAAGCACCCTCGCCTCGGCCTGTATGGCCCCTGAAACCCGGACAGCCTGGCCCCCCAGCGCCGGGCGCTGAAAATCGTGTAGGAGATCTGCCATAGAGCAGCACCGGATCAAGCCTACGTCTTCGAGCATCAGCGCTGAAAGGTCGGGATCGTCTGCCTTTCTGACGTCAATTAGCTGGCTACCGATGCCATCAGCGATTGCAGCAGGAAACCCGCAACGCCCCAGCGGCGCGCGATTGCTGGCATTTTCTGTCCCGGATTTCCATTACAGACGTCGAACAGGCGCCGAGCTTGAATAGCGCCACACCATTGCCAGGAGTACTCGACCGCGAGACCACCCGCCGTAATGCCCGGAATCAAGGATGAGCCGACCTATGAAGCTGAACGACAGCCACGCACACCGCCCCGACCCACACCTCTATCTGCAACTCGGTGAGCTGGTCGCCAGCACCGGCGACGACAGCTTCGCCGAGCAGATGCACCGCCTGGTCGACGCCCAAGTGCCGATCCACCGGCTCGAACTCAGCGAATGGACCCTCGACCCGCGTCAGACCAGCGTCAGCCATATCAAGCTGCTTGGCAGTGCCGGCCTGGCGCCTGAGGCGCCGCCCGCGAACACCCTGCGCCATCCGCTGCTGCAAAGCATCATGCAGATGAAGGACCCGCTGCTGATCCAGTTCAAGGCTCCGCAAGACCCCGAGCAGGCCCGCCACGGCGCGCACCAGTGCCACCTGGTGTCGCGCAGCCGTGACCGGCGCTGGGTGATCGGCTGCCATCGGCTGCCCAGCCAGCGGGGCTTCTCGCTGGCCGAGCTGTCGCTGCTCAAGAACCTTTCCGACACCTTGCTGCCGCTGGTCGAGCACCACGGCCAGATCCTCGCCCAGGCCCTTGGCCGGGGCCTCGGCACTGCGCCGGCGGAACTGCAAAGCGGCTCGTTGCGTCAAGCCTTCGGCGAGCGCCTGGCGCTGGACGCGATCACCCTGTCGGCCCGCGAACAGGAAGTCTGCCTGGGCTTGCTGACCGGCGGCACGGTGCCGCAGATGGCGCACCAGCTCAACGTCAAGAACAGCTCGGTGGAAACCTACCTCAAGCGCGCCACCGCCAAGCTCGGCGTCAGTGGCCGCCACGGCCTGGCCAAATGGATGGCCGGCGCCTGAACCTGCAAGGGAATTGCTGATGCGCAGATCCACCCTCACCCTGCTCGTCCTGTGCCTGGGCGGCTGCAGCCTGGCTCCGGACTACCGGCGCCCCGCCGCGCCCGTTGCCGCCAGCTACCCGCAGGGACCGGCCTACGCAACCGTCAACACAGCCGGCGCCAGCGCCGAGGACTGGCGCGGGGTGTTCAGTGATCCGGCCCTGCGCCAGCTGATCGACCTGGCCCTGGGCAATAACCGCGACCTGCGGGTGGCGGCGTTGAACGTCGAGGCGTACCGCGCGCAGTACCGCATCCAGCGCGCCGACCTGTTGCCCAAAGTCTCGCTGGACGCTTCGGGCCAACGCCAGTACCTGCCACGCAACAGCACCGGCACCGGTGAGGGCGTGATCAGCTCGACGCAGGCCACCACATTAGGCATCAGCGCCTATGAGCTGGACCTGTTCGGCCGCGTGCGCAGCCTCAGCGACCAGGCGCTGCTGACCTACCTGGCGAGCGACCAGGCCCGGCGCAGCGTGCAACTGAGCCTGGTGGCCAGCGTCGCCAGCGGCTACCTGACCTGGCGTGCCGACCAGGAGCTGCTCGAGGTAGCGTTGCACACCCTCGCCGCAGACGAACAAAGCCTGCGCCTGACCCGCGGCCAGCGCCGCGTCGGCAGTGTTTCGGCACTCGAGCAGATCCAGGCGCAGACCAGCGTCGACAGCACCCGCGCCGCCGTGGCGCGCTACCGCCGGCAAATCGCCGAGGACCTCAACAACCTGGGCCTGCTGGTCGGCGCAAGCCTGCCCGATGCGCTGCCCGGCGCACCGCTGACCAGCGCACAGGTAGCACAATTGCCGGCGGGCTTGCCTTCGGCACTGCTGCAACGCCGGCCCGACATCGTCCAGGCCGAGTACGACCTGCTGGCCGCCAACGCCAACATCGGCGCGGCGCGTGCGGCGTTCTTCCCGAGCATCAGCCTGACCGCCAACGCCGGCACCACCAGCCCCGAGCTGTCCGGCCTGTTCACCGGCGGCTCCGGCACCTGGCTGTTCCAGCCACAGATCAGCCTGCCGATCTTCAATGCCGGCAGCCTGCGCGCCAGCCTCGACGCTGCGCGGCTGCAGAAGGACATCCAGGTGGCGCAGTACGAGAAAGCCGTCCAAGGCGCCTTCCAGGAAGTCGCCGACGGCCTGGCCGCGCGCGCCACCTACCAGCGCCAGGTGCAGGCGCAACGCGACCTGGTCGCCTCGACACAGCGCTACTACGACCTGGCGAACAACCGCTACCGCAATGGCGTCGACAGCAGCCTGGTGTTTCTCGACGCCCAGCGCGCGCTGTTCAGCGCCCAGCAGGGGCTGATCAACGATCGCCTGGCGCAGTTGCTGGCAGAGGTGAACCTGTATGCGGCGCTGGGGGGTGGTTGGGGAGAGAATGCCGGCCCTGTGCTGGGCGCGACGAATTGAGCCGCCAACCTGGAGCACAGCCTGAGCGGTTTTGCCGCGCCGATCAACGCACGTCCTTTTCCAGTGACCGCCACAGTTCGAGCATGGTCGGGTTGCTGTTATTGATGGCCTTGAACGACCAGATCTCCAGCTCCGCACTCCACTGCGTGTCGCCCGCCGGCACCAGGCGGCCCGCCGCCAGTTCGTCTTCGACCGCCGAGACCGGCACCCAGCAGACGCCATAGCCTTCGCGCGCCATGCGCGCCAGGTGCATGGCCATGTCGGCTTCATGGAAGCGTTCCAGCGCCAGGGGTTGCGGCGCAGCGCGCAGGATCATCTCGACCACCCGACCGAGAAACGATGTCGCGGTGTACCCCAGGTACGGAATCGGCTGTTGGCTGTCACCCGGCAAACGGAACAACGCCTGGCCCTGCGCGTCGGGCGCGGACACCGGGATGAAACGGTCGATGCCCAGGCGCAGGCCGACAAACTTGTCCGGATCGAGAAAGATCGGCACCTGCGGGTGGCTGTAGCCGATCATCAGGTCGCAGTTGCCCTCGGCCAGGGCAATGACCGCCTCCTGGACGTTATCGGCCAGTACCCGTGCGTTGAAGTAGCCGTTGCGCCGCTGAAACGCGGCGAACCATTGCGGCACGAAGGTCATCGACAAGGTGTGCCCGGCAACGACCTGGATCGAGCGGCCGGGCATGCGTTCGCCACGGCGCAGCGCGGTGCGCAGTTGCATGAAGCTGGCCAGCGCTTCGCCGCCCTCGGCGCAGAAGGTCTGGCCAGCCTGGGTCAGCTGCACGGGGTACGTGCCGCGGTCGACCAGTTCGACGCCAACCCATTCTTCCAGTGAGCGGATGCGTCGGGACAGCGCCGATTGGGTGATGCAACGGATCTCGGCAGCGCGGGAGAAGTTCTTGGTCTGGGCCACTGCCAGGAGGTCGTCGATCCATTTGGTTTGCATGGGGTGCCTGGGTGTGAGCGTGAATAAGGCGATTTTAAGGCCGCTTTGGCGCTATCGCGAGAGACGACCACTCAGGCGTTTGCCTACCGCAGTGATTCATTGAGTATTTCGTCGCAAATGGTCACCCGTTCGAAGCCAATCGGCAGTATTGGCAAACTATGCAATTGTCGCATCGAACTATGGTGCGAACTCATCAAGGCCCCTCTCGATCACTTTTAGTCTGTTGTTGTCAGCCACCGGTGGTGGCGACCCACAACAAGAGAGGTTGCGATGAACCACAAGAAACTCCCCCGCTATATCGCCCTGGCGATCGTGCTCGGCATCCTGGTGGGCTGGGGCTGCCATCATTACGCCGAGGATGCTCAAGCCAGTCAGCGTATCGCCGGTTATTTCAGCCTGGTGACGGATATTTTTCTGCGCATGATCAAGATGATCATCGCCCCGTTGGTGTTTGCCACCCTGGTCGGTGGCATCGCCAGCCTTGGCAGCTCGGGCTCGGTGGGCCGCATCGGCCTGCGCGCGATGACCTGGTTCGTCTGCGCCTCGTTCGCGTCGCTGGCACTCGGCATGTTGCTGGTCAACCTGTTCCAGCCCGGCGCCCACCTCGACCTCAGCGTCAGCCAGGGCAGCGCCCAGGCCGCAGTCAGTGCAGGCGATTTCAGCCTCAAGGCGTTCATCGGCCATGTGTTCCCACGCAGCATTGCCGAAGCCATGGCCAACAACGAAATCCTCCAGATCGTGGTGTTCTCGCTGTTCTTCGGGCTGGCCCTGGCCTACGCCAAGCGTCAGGGGCACAACGCCATCGCCAACCTGGTCGACGAATTGGCCAAGGTCATGTTCCGCATCACCGACTACGTCATGCTGTTCGCCCCCGTGGGCGTGTTCGCAGCACTTGCCGCGGCGATCACCGCCCAGGGTATCGGCCTGCTGCTGGACTACGGCAAGCTGATCGGCCAGTTCTACCTGGGCATCCTGCTGCTGTGGGCGCTGCTGTTCGCGGTGGGCTTCATGTTCCTTGGGCGCCCGGTGTTCACCCTCGCCAAGCTGATCCGCGAGCCGGTGCTGCTGGCCTTCTCCACGGCCAGCAGCGAGTCCGCCTACCCCAAGACCATCGACGCCCTGGAGAAATTCGGCGCGCCCAAGCGGGTCTCCAGCTTCGTCCTGCCACTGGGTTACTCGTTCAACCTGGACGGCTCGATGATGTACCAGGCCTTCGCCATCATGTTCATCGCCCAGGCCTACAACATCGAGCTGAGCTTTGCCCAGCAGTTGTTGATCCTGTTGACCCTGATGATCACCAGCAAGGGCATGGCCGGCGTGGCCCGCGCCTCGGTGGTGGTGGTCGCGGCAACGCTGCCGATGTTCAACCTGCCCGAAGCCGGGCTGCTGCTGATCCTGGCTATCGACCAGTTCCTCGACATGGCCCGCACTGCCACCAACGTGGTCGGCAACAGCATTGCCACTGCCGTGATCGCCGACCTCGAGAAACGTCGAGGCGAGCAGGACGAGACTGCGCCCGCCGCCCCTCCGATCGCCGTACAAAACGCCTGAGACCGACCATGAACAGCAACCCTGCGCGTCAACCCACCCGTACCCTTGGCGTCATCGGCGGCCTCGGCGCCCTGGCTGGCGGCGACCTGTTCTACAAACTGCTCAGGAGCCAGCCGTTGCTGGCCGATCAGGGCCGCTATCACCTGTTGTTCGAGCAACACCCGTTCAGGGACCTCGAGCTGCCATTGGAGGCCGGCGCACGGCTGACGTCACGCCAGCTGTATGTGTTCCAGGCCGGCCAGCGCTTCGCCGAGCGCGGCGCCGATGCGCTGCTGGTGCCCTGTTTTGCCAGCCAGAGTGTGCTCGGCGAGTTGCAGGCCGAGTTGCCGATCCCGATCCTGGACCTGTTCGCCGCACTCGAATTCCCCTTGGCGCAGCGCGTTGTAGACGGTGCCCGGCTGGGCGTGCTGGCGTCGGATTATGTCCGCGCGTCAGGCAGCTTCGAGCGGCATTTCGGCGACCGCTTCGAACTGGTCTATCCGAGCCCACGCAGCCAGGCGCGGCTGATGGAAGCGGTCTATGGCGCACGTGGCATCAAGCGTGGCCACCTGGAGGGCGAGGTGCTGGAGCAGTTGCATCAGGTGTGCCTTGAGCTGCAGGCGCAAGGGGCGACGTTGCTGTTGCCCGGGATGACCGAGCTTTCGCTGGTGGCCAGCGACCTGCAGGGTCGCGGCGTGCCCTTGGTGGACGCCAACCAGGCCTATGCCGACTACGCCAGCAGCGACCTCGCGGTGCCTGCGCCGATGCCGTTCAAGCTTGGCGTCGTCGGCGGTGTCGGGCCGGCGGCAACGGTCGATTTCATCGCCAAGGTGGTTCAGGAGACCCCGGCGGGCCGAGACCAGGAGCACCTCAAGCTGGTGGTCGAGCAGAACCCGCAGATTCCCGATCGCACGGCCAACCTGCTGCACGGCGCCAGCGACCCGACCGTGGCCCTGTATGCCACCTGCAAGCGCCTCGAAGACGAAGGCGCGCAGGCGATCGCCATCCCGTGCAACACGGCGCATGCCTATGTCGAGCGGATCCAGGGTCATCTGCGGGTGCCGATCGTCAATATGCTGGAAGAGACCCTGGGGTATATACGCGAGCACTTTGGCGAGGGCCTGCCAATCGGCCTTTTGGCGACTTCGGGGACGCTGCAGAGCCGGGTCTACCACGAGGTCGCCGGGCGGCTCGGGCTGGTGCTGAAGGTCCCCGACGACGCGGGTCAGGCGCGGGTGATGCAGGCGATTTATGGTGAGTGCGGGGTCAAAGCCGGGTTTACCGAGGGGCAGTGTCGGCAGGATCTGCGCATGGCGGCGCAACAACTGGTGGAGATGGGCGTGCGGGTGCTGATTCTGGGGTGCACCGAGCTGCCGTTGATCCAGGCCGCTGGCGAGGAGGTACTGGATGGGGTGAGCGTTACCTATGTGGACCCTACGAGGGTGTTGGCGAAACGCTGCGTGAAACTGGGGCTGACAGGACGCTAGGCGGCTCCTGCTGATAGGCTGCTAGCATGAGCTCGCTGTGCTGGCCTCATCGCGGGGCAAGCACCAGCCAGCGAACCTCGGACAAGGAATCTCCAGCATGACCTGCAAGGCAGTTGCCCTGGTACTCGCCGCTGGCCGTAGCCGGCGCTTCGGCAGCGACAAGCGCCATCACCCTCTGGATGCTGGCAGGACCTTGCTGCAATCCAGCCTGGCGCTGCCCTGCGCGCTGTTGGAGGAGGTCTGGCTGGCCCTGCGCGATGACGACCCGCCACCTGCCCACCTGCCCGCCAAGGTGCACATCGTGCAATCCAGCCGCAGCCGGCTGGGGCTAGGCCAGAGCATTGCCGCCAGTGTCGAGTGCATCAGCCGGGCGAGCGATGCCGACGCCCTGGTGCTGTTGCTCGGCGACATGCCGTTCATCCAGCCAGGCACCCTCGCCACCCTGCTCGCCCATGCCAGCCGCGAGGGCATCTGCCGCCCCGCCTTTCAGGGCAGGCCCGGCCACCCGGTGGTCTTCGGACGGGCCCTGTGGCCCGAACTGGCCAGGCTCGAAGGCGACCAAGGGGCCCGCGCCGTGTTGCAGGCGCACCCTTCGCAGGTGCTGACGTTGGCGGTGGACGACCCCGGGGTGCTGCTGGACATCGATCACCCCAGCGACCTGCCAGGGCCAGACAGGGTCTAGACTAGAGGTGGGATTTGCCGGGCCATGTGATCCGGCGTACCCGCACGGCATGAACGGGGGGCTGCCACACGTGGAGGTGTGAGATGAGCCAGTTCAAGCGAATGTTGGTCATGCTCGGCCCGCAGATGCGCCATACACCCGCCTTGCAGCGGGCGGCGGCGCTGGCCGAATCCAGCGGCGCGCTGTTGGATATCAACGTAATGGTCGACGATGTCGACACGTTCGGCCTGATGAGCGATGGCAGCGAGCGCGAGCGCCTGCTCACGCACAATCGCCTGTGGCTGGCCGACGAAGCCGAACAGCTGCGCGACAGCGGTTTGGATGTTTCCACTGACCTGCTGCTCACCCGCGACCCGCTGGGCAGCGTGCTCGAACAGGTCGAACGGCTGGGCTGCGACCTGTTGATCAAGGATGTGCAGCACGAGCCGGTGCTCAAGCGCTTGCTGGTGACGCCACTGGACTGGCAGCTGCTCAAGGACAGCCCGGTCGCCGTGCACCTGGTCAGCGACATCCGCCTGCCGTTGCCCAGGCAGATCGCCGCCGCCGTCGACCTCAACAGCCACGGCGCCGGCGAGCACCTCGACGAGCAAGTGATTCACACCGCCCGCGCCCTGGCCTTGCAGTGCAACGCCGAACTGCACCTGCTGCACGTGTGCGACGCGAGCAAGACCCACCTGGCCGACTTTGGCGCCGGCACGGTGACCATGCCGGGCTTCGAGGGCGGTGTGCGGACCGCCCAGCGCACGACGTTCAACCAGTTGGGTGACCATCACCAGATCGAGCTGGAACACCGGCACTTCCTCGAAGGCCCGGCGATCAGGGCGATCGCCCAGTACATCAGCCACAGCCGGGTCGATGTGATCGTCATGGGCAGCCATCGCCACGATGCCTTGCAAACGTTCCTGGGCGGCACTACAGCGCATGTGCTGGAGCATCCGCTGTGCAATGTGCTGGCGATCAAGGCGGGGCATTGAGGTATCGGCGCCGAACTGACACGCGGCCGCTCGGCTAGCGCCAGTTCAAGTCCACCTTGGCCGGACCCTTGCCGTCGACGACGACCAGTTGCTGCACGGTCTGGCCTTCCGCCTGGCCCGTCACCCGATAGTGCCCGGGCGGCAACTGCACATAGATCATGGGGCCGACATCCTCAAGGGTGATCACTGGCTGCCCTTGGGCGCTTTGGATGGCCACGGACGCGCCGCTCTGGAACTTGCCCTCAGGCCCGGTCGAGAGGGTGATGTGCAGGTTGTAGCCTTGTGTCTGACGCAAGGCCAGGGCTTCGTCCTGGCCAATGCCGCCCTGCAGGTAGCGAATGCCGTTCTGTTCCTGGGGCTGCAGTTGGACGGCCTGGTAGTCGACCGCTGCAACGGGATCGGCCGCGGCCGCCAGGCCCCACGGCATGGCCAACGCCAGCAGCAGCGTGCCACACACACTGTAGTGATGGTTGCGCATGATGCACTCCTCCATCGAGGGATGGTTACTCTGCTTTTGACGCTGCCGCCTGCCCGCCGTTCGGCCCATCGGTCAGGCGGCGCGGCGCTCTTCGAGCAGCTTGATGAACATGCTCAGGCTGCGCGACACCGTGCCCCGGCGCCACACCAGCCAGGTCTTCAGGTAGCGGAAGTCCTGCGACAGCGGCCAGACACTGACGGTACTCAGCCCCGGCATGCTGTCGAGCATGCTGCGCGGCATCAGCGCCAGGCCGGCACCGGCGCTGACGCAGGCGAGCATGCCGTGGTAGGACTCCATTTCGTGGATCTTGCCGGGCACGGCCTGGTCCTGGACGAACCAGTTCTCGAAATGGTGGCGGTACGAGCAGTTGGCGCGAAAGGCATAGATGCTCTCGCCGTTGACGTCCTGGGCGCGGCCGATTGGCGCATGGTTGAGCGGCGCGATGACCACCATCTCCTCCTCGAACACCGCCATGCCCTCCAGGGTCGGGTGCAACACCGGCCCGTCGACGAAGGCGGCCACCAGCCGACCCGACAACACCCCTTCGAGCATGGTCCCGGACGGCCCCGTCGAGAGGTCCAGGTCGACCTTGGGGAAGCGTTGGTTGTAGGCCGCGAGCAACGCCGGGATACGCACCGCCGCGGTACTTTCCAGCGAACCCAGGGCGAACGTGCCTTGCGGGTCTTCACCCGCTACGGTCAGCCGCGCCTCGTGCACCAGGTCGAGGATCCGCCGCGTGTACTCGAGAAAATTCCAGCCGGCCGGCGACAGCCGCAGGCGGCTTTTTTCGCGGATGAACAGCTCGACGCCGAGGTCTTCCTCGAGCTGTTTGATCCGCGTGGTCAGGTTCGACGGCACCCGATGGATCTGCTGGGCGGCGGCGCTGATGCTGCCGTGTTCGGCGACGGCCTTGAAGATTTCCAGTTGCACCAGGTCCACAGCCATTCTCCAAACGTGAATGTTTCGCTCATTATTATTCAGTTTTCAATAAAGATGCACGCCACTAGTCTGAGCACCACTCACTACAACAACGAGGAACTCCGCCATGAGCCAGATCAGCAGCCTGACCCACGCCATCTCGGTCGACCCGCACAGCGGCGAACAGATCGGCCACTACGCTTTCGACACCGACGCCGCACTGGACGCGGCGCTGCAACGCGCCAAGGTTGGCTTCAACCAATGGCGCAAGGTGTCGCTGGGTCAGCGCAGCGAGTACCTGGTGGCCCTGGCGGATGCCCTGCAGGCCAATCACGAGGCCCTGGCGGTGATGATCAGCCGCGAGATCGGCAAGCCGATCAGCCAGGCCCGTGGTGAAGTGAGCAAATGCGTCGGGCTGTGCCAGTGGTACGCCGAACACGGCCCTGCCATGCTCGCGCCAGAACCGACCCAGATTGAAAAAGCCCGCATCGAATACCGCCCACTGGGGCCGATCCTGGCGGTCATGCCATGGAACTTCCCGGTCTGGCAGGTGCTGCGCGGGGCGGTACCGGCGCTGCTGGCCGGCAACACCTACGTGCTCAAGCACGCACCGAACGTGATGGGCAGCGCCTACCTGATGCTGGACATCATTCGCCAGGCGGGTCTGCCAGAAGGCATCTTCGAAGTGCTCAACGTCACCCCGGAAGGCGTCACCCGCGCGATCAACGACCCGCGGATCGCCGCCGTCACCCTGACCGGCAGCGTGCGCGCCGGCATGGCGATCGGTGCCCAGGCTGGCGCCGCGCTGAAGAAGTGCGTGCTCGAGCTGGGCGGCTCCGACCCGTTCATCGTACTGGCAGACGCTGACCTCGATGCCGCTGTGAAGGCTGCCGTGATCGGCCGCTACCAGAACACCGGCCAGGTTTGCGCTGCGGCCAAGCGCCTGATCGTCGAAGACAGCATCGTCGATGAGTTCACCCGCAAGTTCGTCGAGGCGACCCGCCAACTGAAAGTCGGCAACCCGCTGGAAGACGACACTTACATTGGCCCGATGGCCCGCTACGACTTGCGTGACGAGCTCGATGGGCAGGTCCAGGCGACGCTGGCGGAAGGCGCGACCCTGCTGCTGGGGGGCAAGAAGGTCGAAGGCGTGGGCAACTTCTACGAACCGACGGTGTTTGCCGGGGTGACCTCGACGATGACCGCGTTCAAGCAGGAGCTGTTCGGGCCGGTGGCGGCGATTATCAGCGCTCGCGATGCCGAGCACGCGGTGGAACTGGCCAATGACAGCGAGTTCGGGCTGGCGGCGACCATTTACACGGCGGATGTGGCGTTGGCGGAGCGGATGACCGAAGCGCTGGACACCGGCGGTGTGTTCATCAATGGCTACTGCGCTTCTGATCCGCGCGTGGCGTTTGGCGGCGTGAAGAAGAGCGGGTTTGGGCGGGAGCTGTCGCACTTTGGCGTGCGGGAGTTCTGTAACGTGCAGACGGTGTGGCTGGATCGGAATTGATTCTGATCTGAGATTTTGGGGCCGCTTTGCGGCCCTTTCGCGACACAAGGCCGCTCCCACAAGGGACTTGCGCAAGGCGTTCCACTGTGGGAGCGGCCTTGTGTCGCGAAAGGGGCGCAACGCGCCCCCAAAACATTCAATCGCGTACCTGATCCTTGACCCAATCCAACATGCCACCCGGCACGATCAGCTCATGCCGTGCCCGCGAACACGCGGTGTAGAGACCGGCGAGCATCCGCGCCCGCTCGTTGCGGTTGTTCCCGGCCGTAGGCGCCACCATCAGTTCCGGCGACACCATGACCCGAGCGAACTCCATGTTCTTCACATCCCGCACCCGGCCGAGAAACAGCTTGGGCGCCTTGTCCCAGCGGTAACGACTCTTGGCTTTGGCAAAGTGCTCCGGCGAGTAACCCTTGCGCAGCATGTTGGCCACCGCGGCAAACGCCTTGTCATCGCCTTTGTCCTGCTCCAAGGCCTGCCAGCTGGCATAGCGGAACAGCATGTTGTGCCGCGGCCGCGTGCCATGCCGGTACAGCTCGATGCAGTCCTCGACGAACAGCTCGAACTCCTTGCGCGCGCCCTGCAGCAACACGAACGGCACGCCCTGGTGGGTCAGGCGCTGGAACCAGCCGAACAAGCCCCACTCGTCATCGACGATCAGCGCCGTAGGCTGCTCCGGCACCGTCACGGTGTCGAAGAAGCTCACCCGCGTGTAGTGCTCGGCACTGCCGCTGAAGGCTGCTTGGATCGCCGCCGGGTGGGCCAGGATCAACGGGTTGAGCACGCCTTCCATGGCCGGCCCGGCGCGCAGCGAATGGTCGATGCAACGCTGGCGAATGAACCCGCCATGGTGCGGGCTCAAGCCATTGAGGTTCTGCAGGTCGTCGCCCAGGGTGATGATCGCCTGGGGGCTGCGGTCGAGCACCGCGAGCATCGGCGCTGACAGTTCGTGCGCCTCGTCGACGATGACATGGCTAAACTGGACGTCGATCACTTCAAGGGTCAGCGACAGCAGCTTGACCCGGTGATAGTCACGCACCGGCAGCTGGATCTCCCGCGCCGCGGGGCGGATCAGCTGCTGCCAGTACAGGCGCGCCTTCTCCAGCAGCACCTCCTGGTCCAGCGGCGAAAACCCTGGCCCCATCCACGGCAGGTGCTGCAGCTGCAACGTGGCATCGCCACTGCGGCAGAAGCTGCGCACGGCCTTGATGCACAGGGCGACCACCTCACGGGCGGCCAGCGGGCCGATATCGGGTATCCCCAGCCATTGCACCACCTGCGCCTCCTGCGGGCGCCACGAGAGCTTGGTCCGGTAGACATCCCGCAGCCGCCAGCCGTTGCTGGTCAGGTCGCGGTTGAGGATCTCGTCGGCCAGTTGGCCGAAAGTCATGGCGGTAAACGCCGAGGCGTCCTTGACCCGCGCCTGCAACGCCCGCAATTGGCCTTCGGTCATGGCCAGGAGCAAGGTGCGCTGAGGGTCGAGCAGGCGCGCGAACTGGTGGATCAGAAACGTCTTGCCGGTACCGGCAAAGCCTTGCACGGCCACCGACTCGTCAACGCCGGAGAGGAATTCGCGCAGCAGGCGGTTCTGCTGGTCGCTCAGGCGCAGGTCGCTCGACAGCGACGGCAGGCTGACCGGTTGCAATGGCGTGACCCGTTGGCGGTAGCTGTCGGCAAAACGGAAGTTCCAGCCGCCTTCCGTGTCGCGCAGATCGACCGGGTCGACCGGGTGCTCGGCGGACAGCAGGCCGATGCCGTTCTCGCCCAGCATGCCCAGGCCCATGGCAAACACCTCGGCATCGAAGCGCTGGGCTACCTGCTGCTGAAACTGGCCAGGCGCCGCGGCTTCGACTTCATCGGCGATGCGCAGGATTTCGGCGAAACGCCGCTCCTGCGCCTCGACCGACGGCGCGCCGTGCTGGCGCGGCAGGTTCTGGATGAACAGCACGGTGGCCGCCTCCAGCAAGCTGGCGCGGCTGATGAAGTCGGTGGCGGGCGAGCTGGTAAGGGGCTCGGCCTGCTCGCTGGTGAGTGGCAGATAGAACATCGGGACCTCGGGGGGAAACTGCCGCGCACGATACCAGTAATGGGGATTCGCTGCTGGGCTGGAGGGCCCTCAGCTTCTGCCGCGCTTGAGCGTCTCGCTCGGCAACTCGCCGAACAACTGCCGGTAACTCTCGGAAAACCGCCCCAGGTGCCAGAACGACCAGCGCATCGCCACCTCGGCCACGGTCGGGCCACCACCGCGCAGCAGGTCCCGCCGCGCGCCGTTGAGCCGGCGCAAGCGCAGCCATTGCGCCGGCGGCATGTTGGTGAAGGCCTTGAAGGTCTGCTGCAACTGGCGTACCGAGACCCCGGCCACCCGCGCCAGCTGCACCAGGTTCAGCGTCTCGTCCGGGCAATCCGCCGCCCAGTCACTGACCCGGCGCATGACCGTGCGCGCCTCACCGCGCCGCCCGAGGGCATCGCCCTGCAAGCGCTGGCTGGCGCCGTCGAGGATGAACAGGCAGTCCTCCAGCAACTGTTCGGCCAGCGCCCTGCCCTCCAGCGGGCAATCCGCCTGCCCCAGGCGGGTCAGGGTAGCGCTGAGCCAACTGCCGAACAGCGCGTTCTGCACGCTGTCCAGCGGCACCATGAACAACCCCTCGAGGCGCGCGACATCCAGGCCATGCCCCTGCAGGAAACCGCGGTCGAACACCACCGCCACCTCTTGGTAGTTCTCCGGGGTGATCCAGATATTGCGGCTGTCTTCATTGAGCAGGTAAAGGCTGTTTTCGCTGCGGTCGAAGCAGAACGTCAACGACCCGCTTGGGGCGCTGAAAAACTGCTCCACGCGGGTATTCAGACGCTCTTCGTAAACCTCCACGCCCTCGAGCCCCAGACAGCGCAACTGGCCATTGAAATGGCCCGGCGACATCTGCCGGTACTGCTGTTGCCAACCGGGCGTGGCACGCACCTGCTCGGTCACGTCGCTGGTCTGGTAAGCCTGCACTTGCAAGGCATTGGCCGTTGTCACGCTAAATCCTATATGCACTCTTTTGGTGCATTTGCTAACGAAAGAAGTGGATAGATCAACCCTGCGGGCTGCGCCCAAGATAGCCCTCAGCGCGTCGCCTGGGAAGATTCCTGCACCGATGCGCCACCCAATGGCAACCCTGAGGTCTGTATGAACGCCCCCTTCGATCAGCTTTCAACGTGGCTGAAAGAACACCGCATCACCGAAGTCGAATGCGTGATCAGCGACCTGACCGGCATCGCCCGGGGCAAGATCGCGCCCACGGCCAAGTTTCTCCATGAGCGCGGCATGCGCCTGCCCGAGAGCGTGCTGCTGCAGACCGTGACCGGCGACTACGTCGACGACGACATCTACTACGACCTGCTCGACCCGGCCGACATCGACATGATCTGCCGCCCCGACCCGTCGGCGGTGTACCAGATCCCTTGGGCCATCGAACCGACCGCGATCGTCATCCACGACACCTTCGACAAACAGGGCAACCCGATCGAGCTGTCGCCGCGCAACGTCCTCAAGAAGGTCCTCAAGCTGTATGCCGACAAGGGCTGGCAGCCGATCGTCGCGCCGGAGATGGAGTTCTACCTGACCAAGCGCTGCGAAGACCCGGACCTGCCGCTGCAGGTGCCGATGGGCCGCTCCGGGCGTGCCGAGAGTGGCCGCCAGTCGTTCTCGATCGACGCCGCCAACGAATTCGACCCGCTGTTCGAAGACGTCTACGACTGGTGCGAAATCCAGGGCCTGGACCTCGACACGCTGATCCATGAAGACGGCCCGGCGCAGATGGAGATCAACTTCCGCCATGGCGATGCGCTCGACCTGGCCGACCAGATCACCGTGTTCAAGCGCACCATGCGTGAGGCGGCGCTCAAGCACAACGTCGCCGCGACGTTCATGGCCAAGCCGATCACCGACGAGCCTGGCAGTGCCATGCACCTGCACCAGAGCGTGGTCGACATCGCCACCGGCAAGCCGATCTTCGCCAACGACGACGGCAGCATGAGCGAATTGTTCCTGCACCACATCGGCGGCCTGCAGAAGTACATCCCCAAAGTGCTGCCGATGTTCGCCCCGAACGTCAACTCGTTCCGCCGCTTCCTGCCCGACACCTCGGCGCCGGTCAACGTCGAGTGGGGTGAAGAAAACCGCACCGCCGGCCTGCGGGTACCAACTTCGAGCCCGGAAGCGATGCGTGTCGAAAACCGCCTGCCAGGCGCCGACGCCAACCCGTACCTGGCGATTGCCGCGAGCCTGCTCTGTGGTTACCTGGGCATGGTCGACAGGATCGAGCCGAGCGCGCCGGTCCAGGGCCGCGCCTATGAGCGACGCAACCTGCGCCTGCCGATCACCATCGAAGACGCCCTGCAGCACATGGAAGACTGCCAGATCCTGCAAGACTACCTGGGCAAGCAGTTCGTCCAGGGCTACGTGGCGGTCAAGCGCGCCGAGCACGAGAACTTCAAGCGGGTGATCAGTTCCTGGGAGCGTGAGTTCCTGATGCTCAGCGTCTGATCCCGAGCACCCGCAACAGACCCCAGAAAAAATCCAACGAGGTGTCGACATGCGTCATTTGCAAGCCCTGATCCCCGCGGCATTCACCCTGCTGTTCGGCGCGAGCGCCCAGGCCGCCCAGCCGAGCGTCAGCGTGTACAACTGGACCGACTATATCGGTGACACCACCCTGGCGGACTTCCAGGCCAGCAGCGGGATCAAGGTGGTGTATGACGTGTTCGACTCCAACGAGACCCTGGAGGGCAAGTTGCTGGCCGGGCGTACCGGCTACGACGTGGTGGTGCCCTCCAACCACTTCCTGGCGCGCCAGGCCAAGGCCGGCGCCTTTCTGGCGCTGGACCGCAGCAAGCTGCCCAACTTCAAGCACCTCGACCCCAAACTGCTCAAGCAGCTCGAACAGAACGACCCCGGCAACCAGTACGCGGTGCCGTACCTGTGGGGCACCAACGGCATCGGCTACAACGTCGACAAGGTCAAGGCTGCCTTGGGTATCGACAAGATCGACTCCTGGGCGGTGCTGTTCGAGCCGGAGAACCTGAAAAAACTCCAGCAGTGCGGCGTGGCCTTCATGGACTCGCCGGACGAGCTGTTCCCGGCGATGCTCAACTATTTAGGCATGAACCCGCGCAGCGAGAATGAGGACGACTACAAGAAGGCCGAGGCGCAACTGCTGAAATTGCGCCCGTACATCACCTATTTCCACTCCTCCAAGTACGTCTCGGACCTGGCCAACGGTGATGTCTGCATCGCCTTCGGCTATTCGGGCGATGTATTCCAGGCAGCCAACCGCGCCGTAGAGGCGAAAAACGGCGTGAAGATCGCCTACAGCATTCCCAAGGAAGGCAGCAACCTGTGGTTCGACCTGCTGGCGATCCCCAAGGACGCCAGCAACCCCGAGCAGGCCCTGGCCTTCATCAACTACCTGCTCGACCCGCAGGTGATCGCCAAGGTCAGCACCACGGTCGGCTACGCCAACGCCAACCTCGAGGCCAAGCAGCACATGGCCCCGGCCTTGGTGAACAACCCCGAGGTCTACCCGCCGCAGGAGGTGCTGGACAAACTGTACGTGTCGAGCACCCCGAGCGCGAAGATCATGCGCGTCATGACCCGCTCCTGGAGCAAGATCAAATCCAACCGCTGAGGCGAGCACCAGCCATGTCCCTTGATACCCGACACACCGCCTCCTACTACGCCGCCACGGCGCGCGCAGCGGCGCCCTACCCCACGCTCGACGCCGAGCTGATTGCCGACGTCTGCGTAGTCGGCGGCGGGCTGACCGGCGTCAATACCGCCCTGGAACTGGCCGAGCGCGGGCTTTCGGTGATCCTCCTGGAGGCCCGGCGGATCGGCTGGGGCGCCAGCGGGCGCAACGGCGGCCAGCTCATCCGCGGCATCGGCCATGACGTCAGTGGCTTTGCCCGCTATGTCGGCCAGGAGGGCGTGCGCTACCTGAAACAGGCCGGCATCGACTCGGTCGAGCTGGTGCGTGAGCGGATCGACCAGTATGCGATCCCGTGCGACTTGCGCTGGGGCTTTTGCGAACTGGCCAACACCCCGGCGCAGTTCGCCGCCTTCAGCACCGAGCAGGACGAGTTGGCCAGCCTCGGCTACCGCCATGAGACCCGCCTGGTCAGTGCCGAGCGCATCCACGAAGTGGTCGCCAGTGAGCAGTATGCCGGCGGCCTGGTCGACATGGGCTCGGGCCACCTGCACCCGCTCGACCTGGTTCAGGGTGAAGCGCGTGCCGCGGCCAGCCTCGGTGTGCAGATCTTCGAGCAAAGCCCGGTGCTGCGTATCGAGCATGGCGCTACCGTGACCCTGCACTGCGCGCACGGCAAGGTGCGCGCCAAGAGCCTGGTGCTCGGCTGCAACGCCCATCTCGATGAGCTGGAGCCGCGTCTGACCGGCAAGGTGTTACCGGCCGGCAGCTATGTGGTCGCCACCGAGCCCCTGCCCGAGCAGGTTGCCAACGCCTTGATCCCGCAGAACATGGCGCTCTGCGACCAGAAGGTCGGTCTCGATTACTACCGCCTGACCGCCGACCGCCGCTTGCTGTTTGGCGGCGCCTGCCACTACTCCGGGCGCGACCCCAAGGACATCGCCGCCTACATGCTGCCGAAGGTGCGCAAGGTGTTCCCGCAGTTGGGCGAGGTGCGCATCGACTATCAATGGGGCGGGATGATCGGCATCACCGCCAACCGCTTCCCCCAGGTCGGGCGGCTGAGCCAGCACCCTAATGTGTATTACGCCCAGGGGTATTCAGGTCACGGGCTGAACGTCACCCACTGGACCGCCAGGCTGCTGGCGGAAGCGATTGCAGTGGGTCATAGCCGAGGGTTGGATGTGTTCAGCGCGGTCCCGCACCTGACCTTCCCGGGCGGCAAGGCGCTGCGCTCGCCGCTGCTGGCGTTGGGGATGTTGTGGTATCGGGTGCGGGAGGTGTTGGGGTAGGCCTGGGAGGGCTGATCAACGCTGCAGGCCCCTCAAGACCGATCGTCGTCAACTCTTGCAAGCAATTCAAAGAATGGCATGCAACCCCTTGTCAGCAATAACATTAAGCAGCTTCAGGGCCGGCCCCGCAGGACGCGTTTCTCCCTGCTCCCATTTGCGCACCGTGGACGCACTGGTGTGCAGATGCAAGGCAAAAACCGGCTGGCTGAAATTGAGCGTTTCGCGCAATTGGCGAATGTCCAATGCGCTGAAATCGCGCACCGGGGCCGGGCAGATGGCCTCAAAGTCACGCAGGGTGACCTTGCTGACAGCGCCAGCCGCGTACAGAGCGCTGAGGTCATCGCGCAAGGATTCAATAAGTTTGCTGGTCACAGCATACCTCCATCAATACACCTGCCTTCAGGGCCTTGTTCAAGGCGACCGCAGACAGCTCGAGAAAAATCTTACCGGCAAACTGCAAGGCTTTTTGCTCATCTTGAGTGATCGAAGCTTTGTCACTCTTGGCAAAGCCATGCAGGAACACATAGCGACTTCCGATGCGCGCCGAAACGAGGGTCCTGTAACCTGAGCTTTTCCCCGTTCCGTCTGCAGCGATTCGCTTCTTGTACAGCAGACCACCAAGGCTTGCATCGACGAGGCCATTGCGCATCTCGTTGACCGCCCTGCACAACATCGCGTCCGATAATTTCACGCTGACCTGCCAGCGTGAAAAATCCCTTCGCTTGTAAACATCCATTATGAGACCGTCCAAATCATACCCTTAACGGGTATAGTTTTTCAATCTTGCACATCGAACGATAGTCAGCACAGTCAGGTTTTTTTGTAGGATTCAGCCTCACCCCCCACCTCAGCGTGCCTCCCCATCCCTTCACTCGCGCATCAAAAACCAGCCGCCACTGGCCAACTGCCAAGCACCTGCTAGCGTTGTTCTGGCCGTCCCCTCAATGGATGCCCTCAATCATGAAACCACTGCCCCGCGCCACCCTGCTGTGCGCCGCCGTGCTTGCCCTGGCCGCGTGCTCCAGCAACCGTGTCGATCCGAGCGAGTATTCCGGGTTTCTCAAGGACTACAGTCGGCTAAAGCCCGCTGAAAGCGTTTCTGGCCAGCCGGTGATGCGCTGGATAGACCCCAACGTCAAAGCCGGGGACTACACCCAGGTGTTCATCGAGCCGAGCCAGTTCTATCCCAAGCCACAAGCCACCGCGGTGATCTCCGCACAGACCCTGCAAGAGATCACCCGCTACTTCAACGACGCCATGCGCCGCGAGCTGGGCAGCGTCCTGACGCTGGCCAAGGCACCGGGGCCCAACACCATCGTGGTGCGCCCCGCGATCACGGCGGTGTCCACCCACACCGAGGGCCTCAAGCCCTATGAGGTCGTGCCCATCGCCCTGGTCGCCGCCGCCGTGAACACCGCCGCGGGCGGGCGTGACCAGGCCGTCGACATCGCCGTGGAAGCGGCCTTCCTCGACGGCGGCAATCAGAAGGTGCTGGCGCAGGTGGTGCGCAAAGGCAGCGGCAAGGAGCTGGAAAACGATACCCAGCAACTCACCTTGCAAGACGTCAAGCCGGTGCTCGATGGCTGGGCCAGCGACATGCGCAAGAGCTTTGTCGCGTTGAAGGACAAGACGCGCTGAGGGCCGTTTTGGGGCCGCCTGGCAGCGGCCCCGGCACTGCCGGCATCCTGATATCTGCCCTCTGCTCAAGCACCGCGAAACATCCCCGCAGTCAAAGCCCCAGTTCCGACAACCCCGGATGATCATCCGGGCGCCGACCCAGCGGCCACAGGTACTTGCGCTCGGACGGATGGATCGGCAGGTCGTTGATGCAGGCAAACCGCAGCGCCATCAGCCCATTGTCGGCGAACTGCCAGTTCTCGTTGCCGTAGGAGCGGAACCAGTTGCCCGAGTCGTCGTGCCATTCGTAGGCGTAGCGCACGGCGATGCGGTTTTCACTGAACGCCCACAACTCCTTGATCAAACGGTACTCGAGTTCCCTGTTCCACTTGCGCGTCAGGAACGCTTCGACTTCGTCGCGACCGTGAATGAACTCGGCGCGATTGCGCCACTGGGTGTCGACGGTGTAGGCCGTGGCGACCTTTTTGGCGTCGCGGCTGTTCCAGCCATCCTCGGCCATGCGCACTTTCTGGATCGCCGACGCGTGGGTGAACGGCGGCAAGGGCGGACGGGGTGCGTCGGGAGCGGTCATGGCAGTGTCTCCAGGGTTAGCGGCGCAAGGTGGCGGCGCGAAGAGGCCGGTACAGCCTGCAACGATAGCCGCTTCACGCGGAACCAAGCGGGCCTGATCCAGCTCTTCTGATCAACAGTCCATCGCAGGGGCGACGGCATCCGTCCTTCGCCCGCCCATCCTTTGTGCTAGTTTTTTTGCACGGGTGCGCACAACGAGGCGCCTTCGACCGCCCGACAAGACCTACCAGATCCATCCAACCGACTGATTACGGGTGAGCCATGCAACTTCGAATCAACCAGACGACCTACGAGGTCGATGCTGAGGCAGACACGCCTTTATTGTGGGTGATCCGCGACGATCTGGGCATGACCGGCACCAAATACGGCTGCGGCCTGGCACAGTGCGGCGCCTGCTCGGTGCTGGTGGACGGTAACGTGGTGCGTGCCTGCGTGACGCCGGTGGCGGGCGTGGTCGGGCGCGAGATCACCACCATCGAGGCCATCGAAACCGACGAGGTCGGCAAACGCGTGGTGGCGGCCTGGGTGGAAAACCAGGTGGCACAGTGCGGTTATTGTCAGTCCGGACAGGTGATGGCGGCCACCGCGCTCCTAAAGCACACCCCCAAACCCAGCGATGAGCAGATCGCGGCGGCGATGGTCAACCTGTGCCGGTGCGGCACCTACAACGCCATTCATACCGCCGTGCACGCCCTCGCCGCACAAGCACCCAAGCAGGAGGGCGCGTGATGGACAAGCCCGTCGATTATCCCGCCGATTTGCTCACCCTGGACGCGCCGGTCAACCTCTCGCGCCGGCGCTTCCTCGCCGGCACCGCCGTCGGCGCCCTGGTGCTGGGCTTCGGCCTGCCGCTCGGCAGCTCAAGGGTGCAGGCCGCCGCAGCGGCAGCACCGGCGCAAGGCACCCAGGTGCCGGCGTTTCTGGAAATTCGCCCGGACAACAGCATCCGCCTGCTCAGCCCGTTCATGGAGGGCGGCCAGGGCACCTTTACCGCCATGGCACAGATCGTCGGCGAAGAGCTGGACGCCGACCCGGCAACCTTCCTGGTCGACGCAGCGCCACCCGGCGAGGCCTATGTGGTGATGGAGAACGGCATGCGCATCACCGGTGGCAGCATGTCGGTGCGCATGAGCTACCCGACCATGCGCCGCCTCGGAGCGCTGGCCCGGGCCATGCTCCTGCAGGCCGGCGCTGAGCGCCTCGGCGTGCCGCTGAGCGAGCTGAGCACCGAGCCGGGGCGCGTGGTGCACGCTGCCTCGGGGCGTTCGCTGGCCTATGGCGAGCTGGCCGGCGCCGCGATGGACCTGCCGGTACCCGACCCCGGCAGCGTGACGCTGCGCGATCCGAGCCAGTTCCGCTGGATCGGCAAGCCGGTCAAGCGCGTCGATGCCTATGAAAAATCCACCGGCAAGGCGCTCTATTGCATCGACCTGAAGCTCGACGACATGCTTCACGCTGCGGTGCAGCACGCGCCGCGCCTGGGCATGAATGTCGGCGAGCTGCGCAACGAAGCACAGGTCAAGGCGATGCAAGGCGTGCACTCGGTCCACCGCCTGCCCGGCGCAGTGGCGGTGGTCGCTGAACGCTGGTGGCATGCCAAGCGCGCAGCCGAAGCCCTGCAGGTGCAGTGGCAGGAGCCGACCGCCGATTCGCCAGTGCGGCCGATGCCGGCGGACTTTTCCAGTGAGGGCTTTCGCGAGCGGCTGGCCGGCGCAAGCGGCCCGGCACGTGAGGAGGAGCGCGAGGGCGATTTTGCCAAGGCGCTGGAGGGAGCCAAGACCCAGGTCGAAGCGACCTACCACAACCAGTTTCTCAACCATGGCCAACTGGAGCCGCCCTCGGCGCTGGCGCGTTTCAATGCCGACGGTTCGCTTGAGGTCTGGCTGCCCAACCAGGCACCCGACATGTTCCGTGCCGACATCGCCAAGCGCACCGGCCTGGACCCGGCGCAGATCACCCTGCACTCGCCCTTGCTCGGCGGCTTCTTTGGCCGGCATTTCCTCTACGACAGCGCCAACCCCTATCCACAGGCGATTGCCCTGGCCAAGGCCGTCGGCCGGCCGATCAAGCTGATCTGGAGCCGTGAAGAAGAGTTTCTGCGCGACGTGCTGCGGCCGATGGCGGTGGTCAAGTTCCGCGCCGGGCTCGACGCCGATGGCCTGCCGGTGGCGCTCGAAGCGGTCAGTGCCACCGAGGGGCCAACCGAGGCGATTGCCGGCAAACAGGGGGACAAGATCGACCCGACGGCGCTGGAAGGCCTGTCGGGCAAGTCCTACGCCATCGCCAATCGCCGCGTGGCGCAGATTTACGTGAAAGGCCCGGCGATGCTCGGCTACTGGCGTTCGGTGGGCAACTCGATGAACGACTTCTTCTACGAAGCGTTTCTCGATGAGCTGGCCGACAAGGGCGGCCACGACCCCTATGAACTGCGCCTGCGCCTGCTGCGCGACAACCCACGCCTGACCACCTTGCTGCAGGCCGTGGGCGAGTTGTCCGGCGGTTGGCAGCGCGGCCCGTTCACCGCCGCGGACGGCAGCAAGCGCGCCCGTGGGGTGGCCATGGCCTCGCCATTCGGCTCGCATGCGGCGGTGATCGCCGAAGTCTCGATCGAGAACGGCCAGGTGCGCGTGCACGATATCTGGCAGGCCATCGACCCTGGCAGCGTGGTCAACCCGGCGATCGTCGAGGCGCAGGTCAACGGTGCGGTGGCGCTGGGCCTGTCACAGGTGCTGCTGGAAGAGGCGGTGTACCTGGACGGCAAGCCGCGTGCGCGCAACTACGACCTGTACCCGATCTTGCCGGCGGCACGCATGGCGCGGGTGCATGTGCGGATCGTCGAGAGCGGCGAGAAGATGGGCGGCATCGGTGAACCGCCGTTGCCTGCCGTGGCCCCGGCGGTGGCCAACGCGGTCGCGCGGCTGACCGGCCAGCGCATTCGCAGCATGCCGCTGTCGCGGTACACCTTCAGCTAGCCCGGCCAGGACGACCCGCACATGACCCGATCCAGCACTGCAAAAACCTTGGGCGTGCTCGCCGTGCCCTGCCTCGTCGCGGCCGGCCTGCTGGCCTGGTATGTCACCCGCGAGCCGGCGTCGGCGCTCGCCGACAGCCCAGCGGCGGCGGCGGACCCGGCGCTGATCCAGCGCGGCGAGTACGTGGCCCGGCTCAGCGACTGCGTCGCCTGTCACAGCGTGCCGGAGGGCGCACCGTTCGCTGGCGGGCTGAAGATGGCGACGCCGCTGGGTGCCATCTACGCCACCAACATCACCCCGGACCCGAGCACCGGCATCGGCGCCTACAGCCTGGCCGACTTCGACCGGGCCGTGCGCCATGGCGTTGCGCCCGGAGGGCGCCGGCTGTACCCCGCGATGCCCTACCCCTCCTACGCCAAGCTCAGTGACGATGACGTGCGCGCGCTGTACGCCTTTTTCAACAAGGGCGTGCGCCCGGTCGCGCAAGCCAACACGCCCGGGGAGATTCCCTGGCCGCTCAACCTGCGCTGGCCGATCGCGCTGTGGAACGGCGTGTTCACCGACGCCGGGCCCTACGCCGCGAAAGCCGATCAGGACCCGCAGTGGAACCGCGGTGCCTACCTGGTCCAGGGCCCCGGGCACTGTGGCAGCTGCCACACGCCGCGTGGCCTGGCGTTCAACGAAAAGGCCCTGAACGAGCATAGCGAGGCGTTTGTCGCAGGCGCCTTGCTGGACGGTTGGTACGCCCCCAGCCTGCGCAATGACCCCAACACCGGGCTGGGCCGCTGGAGCGAGGCGGACATCGCCGGTTTCCTCAAGACTGGCCGTAACCAGCATGCCGTGGTCTACGGCTCGATGACCGAGGCCTACAACAACTCGACGCAGTTCATGAGTGATGAGGACCTGGCGGCGATCGCCCGTTACCTCAAGTCGCTGCCGGGCGACCCCAAGCGTGATGGGCCGGCCTGGCAGTACCAGGCGGTGTCCGCCGCCACGCGCCTGGAGGCCCCCGGTGCGCACACCTACGTGACCCTGTGTGCGTCCTGTCACGGCCTGGAGGGGCGTGGCCAGGCGGAGTGGATGCCGCCGCTGGCGGGCGCGACCTCGGCGCTGGCCAAGGAGACGGCCTCGGCGATCAACATCACCCTCAATGGCTCGCAGCGGGTGGTGACCGCCGGGGTGCCGGATGCCTATCGGATGCCGGCGTTCCGCGAGCATCTGTCGGACCGGGAGATCGCCGAGGTGCTGAGCTTCGTGCGCAGCACCTGGGGCAATCATGGCGCCGCCGTCCAGGCCAAGGAGGTAGCGAAGTTGCGTGAACACACCGGGCCGGCCAGTGCCAGCCCGATCATTCTGCAGATGCGATGAACGCACGGAGTGCCCATGGAAAGCATTGACCTGATGGTCCTGCGTACCGCCCACGACTGGCTCGCAGGCGGCGAGCGCGCGCTGCTGGCCACTGTCGCCCGCACCTGGGGCTCGTCGCCGCGGCCGGTGGGTTCGATGATGGCCCTGCGCGAAGACGGCCGGGTGGTCGGCAGCGTGTCCGGCGGCTGTATCGAGGACGACCTGATCCACCGGTACACCCGTGCCTACGGCGCCAGTGGCTTGCCCGAGAGCCTGCCGCAGGTGGTCCGCTATGGCGTCAGCGCCGAAGAAGCCCACCGCTTCGGGCTGCCCTGTGGCGGTACCTTGGAGCTGATCCTCGAGTTCAACCCGTCGCACACCGCCCTGGCGCATTTGCTCGCCCGGCTCGACAGTGGCGGCCTGGCCCGGCGTACCCTGGACCTGGCCAGCGGTACGGCGAGCCTGGCACACACCTCGACGCCCGAGCAGTTCAGCTTCGATGGCCGGCAGATGATCAGCACACTGGGGCCCGGCTACCGGATGCTGTTGATCGGCGCCGGGGCGCTGGCCGAGTACGTCGCCACCATGGCCCTGTTCAACGGGTTCAGGGTGACCGTCTGCGATCCTCGGCCCGAGTACATGAGCGGCTGGAATGTGGCCGGGGTCGAGCAACGGGTCGGTATGCCCGACGATGTCGTCAGGGCCTTCGCGCCCGACCTGCGCTCGTGCATCCTGGCGCTCAGCCACGACCCCAAGCTGGATGACCTGGCCTTGCTCGAAGCCCTCCATGGCCCGGCGTTCTATGTCGGTGCCATTGGCTCGCGGCGCAACAGCCGCCAGCGTCGCGAGCGGCTGATCGAGCACTTTGGCGAGACCGAGGCGTCACTTGCGCGGTTGCATGGGCCTGTCGGGATCTATATCGGCAGCAAGACACCGGCGGAGATCGCCGTGAGTGTCATGGCGGAGATTCTGGCGGTGAAGAACAACGTGCAGGTGCCGGTCGGGCTGTCGGTGAGCGATGCCAAACAGGCCAGGGAGCCGAAGGTACTTGCGGGTTGATCGGTGGCGTTCAGGGTCCAGGCCCTGAGAAAATTTGCTTCGCCGATCATGTCGCGTACAGTTCCCCTAAGCAAACCCGGGCCAGTCACCCTTCATGGACAAATACACGCCACGCCAGTGGCTCCCTCACGAAAAACCCACCCTGCCCGGCTCGCCCTCGACGCCACTGCACGCCCCCGGCACGCGTCTGGCCTATGGCGCGGTGGGTCTGCTGGTGGCCATTACCGGCGGGCTGGGCAACGCCCTGGTCACCGCCAACCTGACCTTCCTGCAGGGCGCCCTGGGCGCGACCACCGCCGAAATGGCCTGGCTGCCGGCCGCCTTCGTCATGACCAACGTGTCGATGAACCTGCTGCTGGTGAAGTTCCGCCAGGAGTTCGGCCTGCGCGCCTTCACCGAGGTGTTCCTGGTGCTTTACGCCCTGGTCACCTTCGCCCACCTGTTCGTCAACGACCTCAACTCGGCGGTCGCCGTGCGCGCGGCGCATGGCATGGTCGGTGCTGCGCTCAGTTCCCTGGGGCTGTACTACATGATCCAGGCCTTCCCCGCGCAGTGGCGACTGAAGGCCATGGTGCTGGGGCTGGGCGCCTCGCAACTGGCCATACCGCTGGCCCGGGTGTTTTCCGAAGACCTGCTGCAGATCGCCGAGTGGCGCGGCCTGTACATGTTCGAACTGGGCCTGGCGCTGACCGCGCTGGGCTGCGTGTTGCTGCTCAAGCTGCCACCCGGTGATCGTTTCAAGACCTTCGAGCCGCTGGATTTCCTGACCTTTTCACTGATGGCCGGCGGTACCGCGCTGCTGTGCGCCGCGCTGTCCCTGGGGCGCATCGACTGGTGGCTCGACGCACCCTGGATCGGCGTTGCCCTGGCCGGCGCGATCGGCCTGATCTGCGCGGGCCTGGCGATCGAGCACAACCGCAGCAACCCGTTGCTGATGACCCGCTGGCTGGGCAGCGCCGCGGTGATCCGACTGGCCCTGTGCGTGATCCTCATCCGCATGGTCACCTCGGAGCAGTCGACCGGCGCGGTGGGCTTTCTGCAGACCCTCAACATGGGCACCGAGCAGCTGCGTCAGCTGTACTGGATCATGCTGCTGGGCGCTGTCGCCGGGCTGGCCACCAGCGCCTTGACCATCAACCCGCAACACCTGGTGATGCCGCTGTTCATCTCGCTGGGCCTGATGGCCACCGGCGCGTTCATGGACAGCAGCTCGAGCAACCTGACCCGGCCAGCGCAGATGTACCTGAGCCAGTTCATGCTGGCCTTCGGCAGCACCTTTTTCCTTGGTCCTTCGATGGCTCTGGGCATCAGCCATGTACGCGCCAACCCGCGCAATCTGGTCAGCTTTTCGGTGATGTTCGGGATCTGCAACAGCCTCGGCGGGCTGATCGGTGCGGCCTTGCTCGGCACCTTCCAGACCGTGCGGGAGAAATTCCATTCGAGCAACCTGGCCGAGCAACTGGGCCGTCTCGAACCGCTGGTCAACGCCCGCGTGCAAAGCGGCGGCAGCGGCTATGCCGGGCTGATCGCCGACCCCAGCCTGCGCAGCGAGGTCGGCACTCGCCTGCTGGCCAGCGCGGCTACCCGTGAGGCCAACGTGCTGGCCTACAACGACGTGTTCATGCTGATCGGCGGGATTGCCGTGTTGACCATGCTGTGGATCTTTATCCGCAGCCTCTGGGTCTGGTACACGACCCGCCAGGCCAGCCCCTCCACTTCCACCCCCGGCGCCAGCAACAGATGACCCAAGAGACACCGACCACTTCGACAACGGCCATCGCAGAAACCCCGGAAGGCCTCACGCCGCCCAACGCGCCCAGCAGCCCGACCCGCTCCCGCCGGGTGCGCGTACTGTCATCGCTGATCTTTGGCGGGGTGGCCCTCGCCGGCATCCTGTTGGTGCTCTACGCCTGGCGCCTGCCGCCGTTCGGCAGCGCCATCGAGAGCACCGAAAACGCCCTGGTCCGCGGCCAGGTGACGATCATCGGCCCGCAGTTGGCCGGCTATATCGTCGAAGTGCCGGTGCACGACTTCCAGTTCGTCAAGGCCGGCGACCTGCTGGTGCGCCTCGACGACCGCATCTACACCCAGCGCCTGGCCCAGTCGATCGCCCAGTTGCAGCAACAGCAGGCGGCCCTGGCCAATAACCTGCAGCAACGCAAGAGCGCCGAGGCGACCATCGTCCAGCGCCAGGCGGCGATCACCGACGCCGCCGCGCAGGCCCAGCAGAGCCAGGCCGAGCTGCGCCGCAACCAGGCGCTGGTCAGTGACGGTTCGGTGTCACGCCGCGAGCTGGATGTCGCCCGCGCCAGCAACGCGGCCACCGTCGCCAGCCTGGCCCAGGCCAAGGCGGCGCTGGAGATCGCCCGCCAGGACCTGCAGACGGTGATCGTCAACCGCGCCTCGTTGGAAGCCGCGGTGGAAAACGCCAAGGCCGCCGTCGAGCTGGCGCGCATCGACCTGGACAACACCCGCGTGGTCGCCCCGCGCGATGGCCAGCTTGGCCAGATCGGCACGCGCCTGGGCGCCTACGTCAACTCCGGGGCGCAGTTGATGGCGCTGGTCCCGGACACCCTCTGGGTAATCGCCAACCTCAAGGAAACCCAGATGGCCAAGGTGCGCATCGGCCAGCCGGTGCGCTTCACCGTCGATGCCCTGGACCACCTCGAACTGCGCGGCCACGTACAGCAGATCTCGCCCGCGACCGGCTCGGAGTTCGCCCTGTTGCAGGCCGACAACGCCACCGGCAACTTCGTCAAGATCGCCCAGCGCATCCCCGTGCGGATCACCGTCGACCCCGAGCAGCCAGAAGCACACCGGCTGCGCCCGGGGATGTCGGTGGTGGTCGAGGTCGATACGCGCCAGCTGCATGAGTGAGGCTCAGGCTTACCCCTAAAACCACCCTTTAGTGCCTGAACGAATTGCCTGCCGATGCCGTCGTGCCACGATTGCGCCGCTCTAGCCCGTGGGTTTTAATCCGGACCCACCGGTCACTCCGGCAACTTTTCGTTCTCCGCATCTCAAGGACGCACGACCATGTACAGGACGCTCGCACCGCTGGCGCTGCTGGCCACCCTGGCCGGCTGCTCGGACAGCAAGGAGGTCACCGAGGCCCACTTGCACAAAGCCGCCCAGGCCTACCTCGACACCCAGTACCCTCACTGTTTCGTGGTCACGTCGTTCCCGACCAAGACCCAGGATTTCGACGTCAACGGCACCAACAAGGCGCTGCACGCGCTGGCCGCGGTCGGCGTTGTCACGGAAAAGGAAATCTCCCGTACCGAAGTGCCCGAGCGCCTGTGGCAGCGGGCACGCACCGATATCTACTACGCCTATGACCTGACCGACGAAGGCCGCAAGTACTACAAGGCCGACGGGCACAAGCTGCTCAATGGCAAGACCGTGGGTGGGTTGTGTTTCGGCAAGGCGCAGGTGACCGGCATCGAGCAGTTCAGTGAGCCGGGGGAATTGGCGGGGCAGAAGGTGTCGCGGGTGACCTACGCCTACAGCATCACCGGGTTGCCTGAGTGGGCGGCGAATGATGGCGTCAGGGGCAGTGTTGCCGGGTTGGACAAGGTGGTCGCCAGTGGCGCTACGCCGTTGAAGGAAACGCAGGGGATGGTGTTGACCAACGATGGCTGGGTGCATGAGCGGTTGCTTGGGAAGTAGGGGGTTGGGGTGGTGGATTGTGAGCTTATCCATTTGATGTGGTGGCGCTTCTGGCCCCTTCCGCCCTTACGGCGGGTCACTTTTTTTCTTGGAAAAAAGTAACCAAAAACCGCCGGCTCCCACATACGGCCCTCCGCTGCGCTGCGGGTTCCCTCACTCCGGTCTTGCTCCCGCGTGGACCGGGCTGTACGGGCCTTCCTGGCCCGCAGCCCTTGCCGGCCTTCCTGGCCGTCACCTCGCTCCGCAAGACCTCCGTTCGGCCTCCTGAGGTCGCCAAGTTACGGGTGGCGCCTGGGCTGGCGTTATCTTCGATAGTGGCAATGGTGGTGGATAGCCTGGCCTCTTCGCGGGTAAACCCGCTCCCACAGGGACCGCAGTGGCCTTACAGTCAGCAGATAACCTGTGGGAGCGGGTTTACCCGCGAAGAGGCCGGAACTGCCAATGCACATTCTGGCGCTGACGCGCTATACCGCCCTTATAAACAAGCGAGAGCGAAGCGATTCGCCAGCCGTTGCCCTGGCCGTTGATCTTGATCTGGCTTGTGATCTTGATCTACTGCGACTTCAGGAGGCCGAACGGAGGTCTTGCGAAGCGAGGTGACGGCCAGGAAGGCCGGCAAGGGCTGCGGGCCAGGAAGGCCCGTACAGCCCGGTCCTCGCGGGAGCAAGGCCGGAGTGAGGGAACCCGTAGCGCAGCGAAGGGCCGGATGCAGGAGCAAGCGGTTTTTGGTTACTTTTTTCCAAGAAAAAAAGTGACCCGCCGTAAGGGCGGAAGGGGCCAGCAGCAGCACCCCATCAAACGGATATGCCCCACCACCGCCCCCGCCACCGCCCCCCACCCAAAGCCCCTAAACCAAAACACACCGGTCGAAAAACCGCTCCCGCCCAAGGATCACCAACGCCGCCCGCTTGTGCGGAAAATCGAACTCCTTGTCACAGTGGAAGCCCTGATCCTGCAGATACCCGATCATCTTCGCATTGTCCGCCCGAGGCTCGACCACGATCCGTTGGGTCCGCGGGTCATCCAGGAACAGGTAGTGCACCAGCGCCGACATCCAGCTGGCGACCTTGTGCGGCCCCCGGTGGCTCTCCTCCCCGACCAGCATGTGCATCCCGCGATCATAATCATCCGCCTGACAGAACGGCGCGATGCGATCTTCCTTGGCCCAATACGCCTCGAAATAGGCAAACGGCTGGTCATCGAAACAGCCAATCAAGGTCAAGGCATGCGGGTCGGCCGCAAGCTTGGTCAGGTACTCACGGTGCTGCTCCAGGCTCCCCTGCTCCTGCCAGAAATGCGCCACACGCGGGTTGTTCTGCCAGCGGCTGTAGCGCTCCAGGTCCTCCTCGATCTCCAGCGTACGCAGCGACACCCACGCCCCCAGGCGCGAGTCGAAACGCCGGTACACCTCACCGCGCGGCTTGGGTGCTCGGCGCGGGTGACGCTTGCCATCGCTCATCTGCATCTGCTGCGGGTACACCGCGCTGATCGACTCGCCCAACCACGGCTGCGGCAACTGCCAGAACAGCGTGCGTTCGCTCAGGTACACACCCGCCTGCGCAGTGGCCAGCAACAGACCCGTCGCCTGAGCCTGCGGCACGGCGTCGGGCAAATGCCACTGCAAGCGCTGACAACCCACGTCACGCGCGAACAGCCAATAACACGCCGCCCACAGCGCCTGCTGAACACGCTCGCTGCAGATCTCCTGCAGGTGCACCGCCAGCACCTCGCCCGGCACCAGGCGCAGTTGAATCAGCGGCCGCCCTTCGAGGGTCAGGCTCAGCCGAGCGTCCCCCTCATCGGCACTCAGGCTCCCCCAACGGGGCAAGGACAGGGGCTGCGAGGCGACATCGAACGGCATGGTCTTGGCTCACGAAAGATGAAAGAAGGACTTACCACTGAAACGTCATGAGCCGGCGCTAATTTAGTCGCCAGGCGCCGCGACGCTGATCCGGTAAGGCGTGAAGATGCGCAGCAGTTCGCCGTTGTCACGCAGGCGGCGCAGCAGCGAAGCGAAGGTCGCGCCACTGATGGGCGCGCCTGGGCGGAGCAAGGCGTAATGGTGATAGACCTGGTCGACCCGCTCGGACGCCATCAACTGGTCGCGGCTACCCGGGTTACGCACCAGGAAGTCGCTGAAGAACGAACGCGTGACCAAGGCGATCTCGGCGCGCCCACGCTGGACCATGAACAGGTTGCTGTCATGCGAATAGGTCAGCGTCGCGCTGTAGGTTTCAACCAGCTGGCGCGGGTCGGAATTGAAATGGGCGAACGCATAGTGGTAGCCGTTGAACAGTGCCAATCGTTTGCCACGCAGCTCGTCAAAATAGTGCTGGTCGCGCCCAGGCTGCTGCCGGGCGACAAAGATCTCGGCGTCTTCCAGGCCCATGTCCACCGCCTGGTGCGGGATCTGCTGCCAGCCCCATTGCGGGTTCTCGAAGATGGCCATGTCGGTACGGCCCTGCTGGAAATCGCCAAAGCGTCGGGGGATCGAGGTCGGCACCAGCACGAAGCGGTAATCCTGCTGCAGCGCGTTGAGCGCCTCGGCCAGCTGCGCCAGCAAGCCGCGCTCGGCGCCCTGCTCCGGGCGCACGGTATACGGGGGGAAGTGCGCCGCGCCGATCCTGATCTCGACCCCTTGTTCGGCCCAGGCGGGCACCGCCAGCCACGACAGCGCGAACAGTAGCAGGGCAGAAAAGGCCTTGAGCCTGGGCAGTGGAGTCAAGACGGAACACTCGATACGGGATGGGACCTTGGTACACGTAAGCTAGGCGTTTTCCTACCCTGGCACAACCGTCGGCTATGCCAAAGTGCCATGGGATGCCTCGGCGGCCGACTTTGGCTACGCTCTAGCAAGTCTTGCAAGGGAGCCCGCCATGGCCCATTGGTTAGTGATCGACCTGGAGGCCACCACCGATGACGGCGGCTGGCCGGTCACGGAAATGGAAATCATCGAAATCGGCGCCAGCCTGGTGACCCGGGAAGGCCGCGAAGTGGACCACTTCCAGTGCTTCGTCCGGCCCAAGCGACGGCCGCAACTGACGCCGTTCTGCCGCGAGCTGACCCACATCAGCCAGGCCGACGTGGACGCCGCCGCGTGCTTTCGCGAAGCCTGGGCGCAGTTCGAAGGCTGGCTCGGCGAGCAGGCCGAGGCGCTGCAGGCGTGGGTCAGCTGGGGCGACTATGACCGCCGGCAACTGCTCCAGGAATGGCACGACTACAAGGTCCGCAGCCGCCTGCAGGACCTGCCGCACATCAACCTCAAGCAGCGCTTCGCCAAGGCCCGACACCTGCAGCGCCCGGCCGGCCTCAACGGCGCCTTGCAACTGGCCGGCCTGCAGTTCACCGGCCAGCAGCATCGCGCCCTCGAAGACGCCCGCAACACCGCGCGCCTGCTGCCCCTGAGCCTGCCGGCCAACGGCGCCTGAAAGCAGATGACGACGGGGCGGGCCTTGGGCATACTGGCCAGCCCTTTTTCTCATCCTTTTTCAGGAGTCGCCCCATGTTCAAGGTCAACGAGTACTTCGATGGCACCGTCAAGTCGATCGCCTTCACCGGTGAAGAAGGTCCGGCCACCGTTGGCGTGATGGCCCCGGGCGAATACGAGTTCGGCACCGCCAAGCGCGAAATCATGCACGTGGTTTCCGGCGCCCTGAACGTCAAGCTGCCAGGCAGCGACAACTGGGAAAACTTCACCGCCGGCAGCCAGTTCAACGTGCCAGCCGACAGCAAGTTCCAGCTGAAAGTGGCTGTTGAGACCGCTTACCTGTGCGAGTACCGCGACTGATCTATTGAATGTGCGGCCTCTTCGCGGGTAAACCCGCTCCCACAGGGTTCACATTGCCCCCTGTGGGAGCGGGTTTACCCGCGAAGAGGCCGGCACAGGCAACCGATTATTGCCGAATAAACGCCGCCACCCGCTCCGCCGTCGTCTGCAAATGCCCCTCGTGGGTCAGCCCCGACGCCTTCAACGGCTTCAGGTCATGGTCCGCCGCCCCCAGCCAGCACACCTCGATCGCTGGCGACAGCTCATACCCTTCGACCGCCTGCCGGTTACCCAGCGCATCGCGCTCACCCTGAACGATCAGCGTCCGCGTGCGTAACCCTGCGAGA
Organism: Pseudomonas reidholzensis; assembly: GCF_900536025.1. GTDB lineage: Bacteria > Pseudomonadota > Gammaproteobacteria > Pseudomonadales > Pseudomonadaceae > Aquipseudomonas > Aquipseudomonas reidholzensis. Next base: position 30,543 of record NZ_UNOZ01000027.1, on the reverse strand, counting down.
TGCTCGACCCGCGGCTTCTCCGGCTTGCCCACCGCATAGAACGGATAGCCCAGGCACACCAGCGCATCGACCTCCAGCTCATCCGCCAACAGGCTGGCCATGCGCCCGCCCATCGACTTGCCGCCAATCGCCAGCGGCCCTGTGACCAAAGGTCGCACCTGCCGGTACACCTCACGCCAGCATTCCAGCAGCACCTTCTGCGGATTGGGCGGCCGCTTGCCGCCGTTCAGGCGCCGTTCGGCCATGTACGGAAACTCGAAGCGGACCACGCCCACCCCTTGTGCCGCCAGCCTTTGCGCCATGTCGTCCATGAACCCGCTGTCCATCGGCGCGCCCGCGCCGTGGGCCAGGATCAAACAGCCCGAATAGCCGTGATCACCGCCCATTTGCGGAGGATCGCAGCGCAAGCCTGGGACATTTCCCACATGCGGCCATTGACCCCCGTCAATACCGGCACTTTGCCCTTCTTTCATTCTTGCCTCGCTGTTTAGCCTGCCTATAACCGTGGATGGGAACCCATACATGAACACAACACCCAGTACCGCCTATAACTACAAGGTGGTCCGCCAATTCGCCATCATGACGGTGGTGTGGGGAATCGTCGGGATGGGACTCGGCGTTTTCATCGCCGCACAACTCGCCTGGCCCTCCCTCAACTTCGACCTGCCGTGGACCAGCTTCGGCCGCCTGCGCCCGCTGCATACCAATGCGGTGATCTTCGCCTTTGGCGGCTGCGCGCTGTTTGCCACCTCGTATTATTCGGTGCAACGCACCTGCCAGACCACCCTGTTCGCACCCAAGCTGGCGGCGTTCTCGTTCTGGGGCTGGCAACTGGTGATCGTGCTCGCGGCCATCACCCTGCCGCTGGGCTACACCAGCTCCAAGGAATACGCCGAACTCGAATGGCCGATCGACATCCTCATCACCATTGTCTGGGTGGCCTACGCGATCGTCTTCTTCGGCACGCTGATGAAGCGCAACACCAAGCACATCTATGTCGGCAACTGGTTCTTCGGTGCGTTCATCCTTACCGTGGCGCTGCTGCACATCGTCAACAACCTGGAAATCCCGGTCAGCCTGACCAAGTCCTACTCGGTCTACGCCGGCGCCACCGACGCCATGGTGCAGTGGTGGTACGGGCATAACGCGGTGGGCTTCTTCCTCACCGCGGGCTTCCTCGGGATGATGTACTACTACGTGCCCAAGCAGGCCGAGCGGCCGGTGTATTCCTATCGCCTGTCGATCGTCCACTTCTGGGCGCTGATCACCCTGTACATCTGGGCCGGCCCGCACCACCTGCACTACACCGCCCTGCCCGACTGGGCACAGTCGCTGGGCATGGTCATGTCGCTGATCCTCCTGGCGCCAAGCTGGGGCGGCATGATCAACGGCATGATGACCCTCTCCGGGGCCTGGCACAAACTGCGCAGCGACCCGATCCTGCGCTTTTTGGTGGTGTCGCTGGCGTTCTACGGCATGTCGACCTTCGAAGGCCCGATGATGGCCATCAAGACGGTCAACGCGCTGTCCCACTACACCGACTGGACCATCGGCCACGTGCATGCCGGCGCCCTCGGCTGGGTGGCGATGATCTCGATCGGTGCGCTGTACCACACCATCCCGAAGATCTACGGCAAAGAGCGCATGTACAGCATCGGCCTGATCAACGCGCACTTCTGGCTGGCGACCATCGGCACCGTGCTGTACATCGCCTCGATGTGGGTCAACGGCATCGCCCAAGGCCTGATGTGGCGCGCGGTCAACAGCGACGGCACGCTCACCTACTCGTTCGTCGAAACCCTGGTGGCCAGCCACCCCGGCTTCATCGTGCGCTTCGTCGGCGGTGCGATCTTCCTCAGCGGCATGTTCCTGATGGCCTGGAACACCTGGCGCACGGTGCGTGCACCGCACGCCGCGACCGCCCCTGCGAACGCCCAGCCGGCCTGAGGAGACACGCCTGATGAAACATGAAGTCATCGAGAAAAACGTCGGCCTGCTGGCCTTGCTGATGGTCCTCGCCGTCAGCGTCGGCGGCCTGACCCAGATCGTCCCGCTGTTCTTCCAGGACGTCACCAACAAGCCGGTCGAAGGCATGAAGCCCTACACCGCCCTGCAGCTCGAAGGCCGCGACATCTATATCCGCGAAGGCTGCGTGGGTTGCCACTCGCAGATGATCCGCCCGTTCCGCGCCGAAACCGAACGCTACGGGCACTACTCGGTGGCCGGCGAAAGCGTCTGGGACCACCCCTTCCTGTGGGGCTCCAAGCGCACCGGGCCGGACCTGGCGCGGGTCGGTGGGCGCTACTCGGACGACTGGCACCGCGCGCACCTGTACAACCCGCGCAACGTCGTGCCCGAGTCGAAGATGCCGTCCTACCCGTGGCTGGTCGCGCATGAAGTCGACAACAGCCATACCGACGGCAAGATGCGCGCGCTGCGCACCCTGGGCGTGCCGTACAGCGACGCGGACATCGCCGGCGCCCGCGACGCGGTCAAGGGCCACACCGAGATGGATGCCCTGGTGGCGTACCTGCAGGTGCTCGGCACCGCGATCAAGAACAAGAGGTAAGCGATGGAACTGTCAATCGACATCGGCATGATCCGTGGGCTCGGCACCCTGGTGGTGATGATCGCCTTCATCGGCCTGAGCCTGTGGGTGTTCAACCGTCGCCGTGACCGTGATTTCGCCGAAGCGGCGCTGCTGCCCTTCGACGATGACCGCCTGCCCGCCGCCGGGCAGGAACCTGCCATGAGGAATAACCGGCAATGACCACCTTCTGGAGTACCTACATCAGTGTACTGACCCTCGGCAGCCTGATCGGCCTGACCTGGCTGCTGCTCAGCACCCGCAAGGGCCAGAGCAGCGACACCACCGACCAGACCATGGGCCACAGCTTCGACGGTATCGAGGAGTACGACAATCCGCTGCCCAAATGGTGGTTCTGGCTGTTCGTCGGCACCCTGGCGTTCGGCGTTGGTTACCTGATCCTCTACCCCGGCCTGGGCAACTGGAAAGGCATCCTGCCCGGCTACGAGAACGGCTGGACCCAGGTCGATGAATGGCAGCGCGAGATGGACAAGGCCGACGCCCGCTTCGGGCCGATCTTCGCCAAGTTCGCCGCCATGCCGGTGGAAGAGGTGGCCAAGGACCCGCAGGCGCTGAAAATGGGCGGCCGGCTGTTCGCCTCGAACTGCTCGGTGTGCCATGGCTCGGACGCCAAGGGCGCCTACGGCTTCCCCAACCTGACCGACCAGGACTGGCGCTGGGGCGGCGAGCCGGAGACCATCAAGGCGTCGATCATGGGCGGTCGGCATGGCGTGATGCCGGCCTGGTCAGAGGTGATCGGCGAGCAGGGCGTGGCCGATGTGGCGGCGTTCGTGTTGACCAACATGGACGGCCGCAGCCTGCCCGAAGGGGTCAAGGCCGACCCGCTGAAGGGCCAAGAGATCTTTGCCGCCAACTGTGTCGCCTGTCATGGCCCAGAAGGCAAAGGCACGCCGGTGATGGGCGCGCCTGACCTGACCCACCCGCAGGCGTTCATCTATGGCTCGAGCTTCGCGCAGCTGCAACAGACCATTCGCTATGGTCGCCAAGGGCAGATGCCCGCGCAGGAAGAGATCCAGGGGCATGACAAGGTGCACCTGCTGGCCGCGTATGTGTACAGCCTGTCGCATGAACAACCCGCTGAAACCGTAACTGCCAAGTAACATCCCTGGGGCCGCACAGCGGCCCCAGAATTTGCCCGCAATACCCCTCCCCTTGCACCCCCCCCGAACAGAACTAAGCTTGTTGCCAAAGTGGCCACGCATCCAGCGTTGGCCTACGACGCGGCGCATGGCCTGACGCTGCGCAGTCTTTCGAACGGTTCGCCTACGGCTTGAGGATGAGCAAACAGCCGCCCTTGGCCGTCAAAAAACCCTGACCGTTCGATCAGAAAAAGATGAAAAACGGTACACATTACAAGAATTTATTTGTGTACAATCTTCCGAACCCGACAGCCGCGGGACGGCGGTAGAGGGCCTGGACACGGGTCGGCGCAAGGAGCCTTGCGTTGCCATAACCCTGGTGGTTATCAATACTGGCGCCGATTTTTCAACCAACAAGAACTACCCAAACCGTGGAACCTTAGAATGAGCACAGCAATCAGTCCGACTGCTTATAACTATAAGGTGGTCCGCCAGTTCGCCATCATGACGGTGGTCTGGGGGATCCTTGGCATGGGCATCGGCGTCTTCATCGCCTCGCAACTGGTATGGCCACAGCTCAACCTGGACCTGCCATGGACGAGCTTCGGCCGCCTGCGCCCCCTGCACACCAACCTGGTGATCTTCGCCTTCGGCGGTTGTGCGCTGTTCGCCACCTCGTACTACGTGGTGCAGCGCACCTGCCAGACCCGGCTGATCTCCGACGCGATGGCCGCCTTCACCTTCTGGGGCTGGCAGGCGGTGATCGTCAGCGCACTGATCACCTTGCCGATGGGCTACACCACGACCAAGGAATACGCCGAGCTGGAGTGGCCGATCGCGATCCTCCTGGCGATCGTCTGGGTCACCTACGGGCTGGTGTTCTTCGGCACTATCGTCAAGCGCAAGACCAAGCACATCTATGTCGGCAACTGGTTCTACGGCGCCTTCATCGTGGTCACGGCGATGCTGCACATCGTCAACCACATCTCGCTGCCGGTCAGCCTGTTCAAGTCCTACTCGGCCTATGCCGGCGCTACCGATGCGATGATCCAGTGGTGGTATGGGCACAACGCGGTGGGCTTCTTCCTGACCACCGGTTTCCTGGGGATGATGTACTACTTCGTGCCCAAGCAGGCCGAGCGGCCGATCTACTCGTACCGGCTGTCGATCGTGCACTTCTGGGCGCTGATCACCCTGTACATCTGGGCCGGCCCGCACCACCTGCACTACACCGCCCTGCCCGACTGGGCGCAGTCGCTGGGCATGGTCATGTCGATCATCCTCCTGGCGCCCAGCTGGGGCGGCATGATCAACGGCATGATGACCCTCTCCGGGGCCTGGCACAAACTGCGTACCGACCCGATCCTGCGCTTCCTGGTGGTGTCGCTGGCGTTCTACGGCATGTCGACCTTCGAAGGGCCGATGATGGCGATCAAGACCGTCAACTCGCTGTCGCACTACACCGACTGGACCATCGGCCACGTGCATGCCGGCGCCCTCGGCTGGGTGGCGATGATCTCCATCGGCGCCGTCTACCACATGATTCCCAAGCTCTACGGCCGGGCCCAGATGCACAGCGTCGGGCTGATCAACGCGCACTTCTGGCTGGCGACCATCGGCACCGTGCTGTACATCGCCTCGATGTGGGTCAACGGCATCACCCAAGGCCTGATGTGGCGCGCAATCAACGACGACGGCACCCTCACCTACTCGTTCGTCGAGGCGCTCCAGGCCAGCCACCCGGGCTATATCGTCCGCGCGCTGGGCGGTGCGTTCTTTGCCTCGGGCATGCTGTTGATGGCCTACAACGTGTTCCGCACGGTGCGTGCCGCTGATGCCACACAAGCGCAAGACGCCGCCAAGATCGTCGTCGTGGGAGCCCACTGATGAAGCATGAAGCAGTCGAGAAGAACATCGGCCTGTTGGCCTTCTTCATGGTCATCGCCGTGAGCATCGGCGGCCTGACCCAGATCGTCCCGCTGTTTTTCCAGGACGTCACCAACAAGCCGGTCGAAGGCATGAAGCCGCGCACCGCGCTGGAACTCGAAGGGCGCGATATCTACATCCGCGAAGGCTGCGTGGGCTGCCACTCGCAGATGATCCGCCCGTTCCGCGCCGAGACCGAGCGCTACGGGCACTACTCGGTGGCCGGTGAAAGCGTCTGGGACCACCCGTTCCTGTGGGGCTCCAAGCGCACCGGGCCGGACCTCGCCCGGGTCGGTGGGCGCTACTCCGATGACTGGCACCGCGCGCACCTGTACAACCCGCGCAACGTCGTGCCCGAGTCGAAGATGCCGTCCTACCCGTGGCTGGTCGAGAACACGCTCGATGGCAAGGACACCGCGAAAAAGCTCGACGTACTGCGCACCCTGGGCGTGCCGTACACCGACGCGGACATCGCCGGCGCGGCCGACGCGGTCAGGGGCAAGACCGAGATGGACGCCCTGGTGGCGTACCTGCAAGGCCTTGGCACCATCATCAAAAGCAAACGGTGACGCTGATGGATATCGGAATGATCCGCGGCCTGGGCACCGTGGTGGTGATGGTGGCCTTCGTCGGCCTGGCGCTGTGGGTGTTCAACCCGCGGCGCAAGCAGGAGTTCGACGAAGCGACCCGCCTGCCGTTCGCGGATGACCCCGAGGCCAGCCAGCACGTCGAGCAAGCGCAAGCGAAAGCTTTGGATAAAGCTTCTGGGAGCAAACAACAATGACAACCTTCTGGAGTCTGTACGTCAGCGTGCTGACGTTGGGCACTATCTTCGCCCTGACCTGGCTGTTGCTGTCGACCCGCAAGGGCCAGCGCGAAGAGATCACCGACGAGACCGTCGGGCACGCCTTCGATGGCATCGAGGAATACGACAACCCGCTGCCCAAGTGGTGGTTCTGGCTGTTCGTCGGCACCATCATCTTCGCCCTCGGCTACCTGGTGCTGTACCCCGGCCTGGGTAACTGGAAAGGCATCCTGCCCGGCTACAGCTACCTGGATACCGACAAGCAGACCGAGTTCAGCAATGGCCAGCCGGGCTGGACCGGCGTGCACGAGTGGGAAAAGGAAATGGCCAAGGCCGACGCGCGCTTCGGGCCGATCTTCGCCAAGTTCGCGGCGATGCCGATCGAGGACGTGGCCAAGGACCCGCAAGCGCTGAAGATGGGTGGCCGACTGTTCGCCTCCAACTGCTCGGTGTGCCACGGCTCCGATGCCAAGGGCGCGTATGGCTTCCCCAACCTGACCGACAACGACTGGCGCTGGGGCGGTGAGCCGGAGACCATCAAGACCACCATCATGAACGGCCGTCATGGGGTCATGCCGGCGTGGTCGGAAGTGATTGGCGAACAGGGCGTGGCGGATGTTTCCGCCTACGTGCTGACCAACCTCGACGGGCGCACGCTGCCGGAAGGGGTCAAGGCCGATGCGGCCAATGGCCAGAAGATCTTCGCGGCCAACTGCGTCGCCTGCCACGGGCCTGAGGCCAAGGGCACGCCGGCCATGGGTGCGCCGAACCTGACGCATCCGCAGGCGTTCATCTACGGCTCGAACTTCGCCCAGTTGCAGCAGACCATTCGCTATGGTCGCCAGGGGCAGATGCCGGCACAAGCGGACTTGCAGGGGAATGACAAGGTGCACCTGCTGGCGGCGTATGTGTACAGCCTGTCGCATCAGGCCAATGAGGAAACTGCCAAGGCTGATTAGCGGTTTGTCAGTTCTGGCCTCATCGCGGGCAATCCCGCTCCTACAGCGCCTGTAGGAGCGGGTTTACCCGCGATGAGGCCGGCAAATCCAACCCGCAATGACCTGGATCAATTGACACTCGCCATAACACGTTTCAAACCCCAAACCCAACGCGACTAAAGGTCGCACCTCGCCCCACCCTGCCAGCACAGGCGTATCATGGGCCGCAGAGCGCCAGCAGACGGCGCACGACCACGGCCGGCATGCACTGGCCGCGGCATTTCTCCACTGCCGTGGGACTTGATGATGAGCAAGCAGATTCCGCTACATGACGTGACCCCGCCTGCCAGCAAAGGAAAGGATTCCGTCGACCTCTACGCCGCACGCGAGAAAATCTACACGCGCGCCTTCACCGGCGTCTTCCGCCGCTTGCGGATCGCCGGTGGCGCGCTGCTGTTCCTGCTCTATTTCGGCACCGTGTGGCTGAACTGGGGCGGCCACCAGGCGGTCTGGTGGAACCTGCCCGAGCGCAAGTTCTACATCTTTGGCGCGACCATCTGGCCGCAGGACTTCATCCTGCTGTCCGGCATCCTTATCGTCGCCGCCTTTGGCCTGTTCTTCATCACCGTGTTCGCCGGCCGGGTGTGGTGTGGCTACACCTGCCCGCAGAGTGTCTGGACGTGGATCTTCATGTGGTGCGAAAAGGTCACCGAAGGCGACCGCAACCAGCGCATGAAGCTCGACAAGGCGCCGCTGAGCGCCAACAAGCTGCTGCGCAAGACCGCCAAGCACACGATGTGGCTGCTGATCGGCTTTGTCACCGGCATCACCTTCGTCGGCTATTTTTCGCCGATCCGCGAGCTGATGATCGAATTCTTCACCGGCCAGGCCGACGGCTGGGCGTACTTCTGGGTCGGCTTCTTCACCCTCGCCACCTACGGCAACGCCGGCTGGCTGCGTGAGCAGGTGTGCGTGTACATGTGCCCGTATGCGCGCTTCCAGAGCGTGATGTTCGACAAGGACACCCTGATCGTCTCGTACGACCCGCGCCGCGGCGAACTCCGTGGCCCGCGCAAGAAAGACGTCGACTACAAGGCCAAGGGCCTGGGTGACTGCATCGACTGCACGATGTGCGTGCAGGTCTGCCCGACCGGCATCGACATCCGCGACGGCCTGCAGATCGAGTGCATCGGCTGCGCCGCGTGCATCGATGCCTGCGACAGCATCATGGAGAAGATGGACTACCCCAAAGGCCTGATCAGCTACACCACCGAGCACAACCTGTCGGGGCAGAAGACCCACCTGGCCCGGCCGCGCCTGATCGGCTATGCACTGGTGCTGCTGGTGATGATCGGTGCCCTGGCCACGGCGTTCGCCACCCGCTCGCTGGTCGGCTTCGACGTCAGCAAGGACCGCGTGCTGTACCGCGAGAACGCCCAGGGGCGGATCGAGAACGTGTACAGCCTCAAGGTCATGAACAAGGACCAGCGCGACCACGTCTACGTGCTCGACGCCGCCGGCCTGCCCGACCTCAAGCTCGAAGGCCGCCGCGAGATCCCGGTCGCCGCCGGTGATATCGTCAGCCTGCCGGTGCAGCTGTCGGTCGCCCCCGAGCAGTTGCCGTCGACCACCAACGAAGTCACCTTCATCCTCAAGGACGCCGACGACAACGGCACCCAGGTCGAAGCCAAGAGCCGCTTCATCGGCCCGCAAATACGCTAAGGAAACGCGCCATGCCTGCCACCGCCACCAGCCCCTGGTACAAGCACCTCTGGCCCTGGATCATCATCGGCATCCTGACCACTTCAGTGTGCCTGAGCCTGACCATGGTCAGCATTGCCGTGCGCAACCCGGACAACCTGGTCAACGACAACTACTACGAGGCCGGTAAAGGCATCAACCGCTCGCTGGATCGCGAACTGCTGGCCCAGACCCTCGGCCTCAAGGCGCGGATTATGCTCGACGAGCTGACCGGCGAAGTCGAGCTGCGCCTGACCGGCAACAGCGACCCGCAGACCCTTGAGCTGAACCTGATTTCGCCGACCCAGCCCGACAAGGACCGCAAGGTGCCGTTGGCGCGCAGCGAGCCAGGGCGCTATGTCGGCCAGCTGGAGGACAAGGTCGACGGCCGGCGCTTCGTCGAGCTGCTCGGCAGCCAGGACGGCCAGGTGTGGCGTCTGTTCGAGGAAGAAAAGGTCGAGCACGGCGTGACCCTGGAGCTCGGTGACGAGGCTCTGCAAGGGGCTGAACATCACGAACCGTAAGCCACGCCTCGGTACTTGTGGGAGCGGGTTCACCCGCGAAGAAACCAGCGCGGTGAATGGCAAGGGCTTCGCCCTTGTTCGCGGGCAAACCCGCTCCCACAGAGCTCAGCGAATTGCCTAAGGCGCGAAATCCATGACCCACCCCACCCCTTGCTACCACTGCGCCCTGCCCGTCCCCGCCGGCAGCCGCTTCAGCGCCGTGGTCCTCGGCGAACCGCGGGCCTTCTGCTGCCCCGGCTGCCAGGCGGTGGCCGAGTCGATCGTCGCCGGCGGCCTGGAGCACTACTACCAGCACCGTAGCGAAACCAGCGCCAACCCCGAAGCCCTGCCGCGCCAGCTGCAGGACGAACTGGCGCTGTATGACCGCGTCGACGTGCAACAGCGCTTCGTGCGCCACCAGGACAACCTCGCCGAAGCCGTGCTGATGATCGAGGGCATCAGTTGCGCCGCCTGTGGCTGGCTGATCGAAAAGCACCTGCGCGCAATCGCGGGTGTCGCCGATGCGCGCCTGAACCTCTCCAACCACCGCCTGCTGCTGAGCTGGGACGACCAGCAACTGCCGCTCTCGACGCTGCTCGCCGAACTGCGCCATATCGGCTACGTCGGCCACCCGTATCAACCGGACCAGGCCGCCGAGCAACTGGCCGAAGAAAACCGCAGCGCCCTGCGCCGGCTTGGCGTCGCCGGGCTGCTGTGGTTCCAGGCGATGATGGCGACCATGGCCACCTGGCCGGAATTCAACATCGACCTCAGCCCCGAGCTGCACACCATCCTGCGCTGGGTCGCGCTGTTTCTCACCACACCGATCGTGTTCTACAGCTGCGCGCCCCTGTTCAAGGGCGCCGCCCGCGACCTGCGCACCCGCCACCTGACCATGGACGTGTCGGTGTCGCTGGCCATCGCCCTGGCTTACTGCGCCGGGATCTGGACCGCGATCACCGGCCATGGCGAGCTGTACTTCGACACTGTCGGCATGTTTGCACTGTTCCTCCTGACCGGCCGCTACCTCGAGCGACGCGCCCGCGAACGCACGGCCGCCGCCACCGCGCAGTTGGTCAACCTGCTGCCAGGCTCGTGCCTGCGGCTGGACGCCGAGGGGCGCAGCGAGCGCATCCTGCTGGCCGAACTGCAGCAAGGTGATCGGGTGCAGGTACTGCCCGGCGCGGTGATCCCGGCCGACGGGCGAATTCTCGAAGGCCGCTCGAGCATCGATGAGTCGCTGCTGACCGGCGAGTACCTGCCCCTCGCGCGGCGCGTCGGTGACCGCGTCACCGGCGGCACGCTCAACGTCGAGAGCAGCCTCACCGTCGAGGTCGAGGCACTGGGCCAGGCCTCGCGCCTGTCGGCGATCGTGCGCCTGCTGGAACGGGCCCAGGCGGAGAAGCCGCGCCTGGCGCAGATCGCCGACCGCGCCGCGCAGTGGTTCCTGTTCTTCAGCCTGGTCGCGGCCGCGGCGATTGGCCTGCTGTGGTGGCAGCTGGATGCCGCGCGGGCGTTCTGGATCGTCCTCGCCATGCTGGTCGCGACCTGCCCCTGCGCGCTGTCGCTGGCCACCCCGACAGCACTCACCGCGGCTACCGGCACGCTGCACAAGCTCGGCCTGCTGGTCACCCGCGGGCATGTGCTCGAAGGCCTCAACCAGATCGACACGGTGATCTTCGACAAGACCGGCACCCTCACCGAGGGCCGCCTGGCCCTGCGCAGCGTACGGCCGCTGGGTGCGCTCGGCGCCGACCGCTGCCTGGCACTCGCCGCGGCCCTCGAGAACCGCTCCGAACACCCCATCGCGCGCGCCTTCGGCCGTACCGCGCAGCCCGCCGAGGAGGTCCAGAACGTGCCCGGCCTGGGCCTGCAAGGGCAGGTCGACGGCGAGCGCCTGCGCATCGGCCAGGCCAGCTTCGTCTGCGCCCTGAGTGGCGCCGAAGTGCCGCCCGTGCCCGAACCCCGCGGCCAGTGGCTGCTGCTCGGTGACCGGCAAGGCCCGCTGGCCTGGTTTGGCCTGGACGATCGCCTGCGCGACGACGCCAAGGCGCTGCTCGACGCCTGCCGGGCGCGCGGCTGGCGCACCCTGCTGCTGTCCGGCGACAGCTCGCCGATGGTCGCCGAAGTGGCGGCGCAACTGGGCATCGACCAGGCCGTTGGCGGCCTCCTGCCGGACGACAAGCTGGCCCGCCTGCGCGCGCTGCAGGCCGAGGGGCGCAAGGTGCTGATGCTCGGTGACGGGGTCAACGATGTACCGGTGCTGGCCGCCGCCGACATCAGCATCGCCATGGGCTCGGCCACCGACCTGGCCAAGACCAGCGCCGACGCCGTACTCCTGTGCAACCGCCTGCAGGCGTTGGCGCAGGCCTTCGACCTGGCCCGCCGAACCCGGCGCGTCATCCTTGAAAACCTGCTCTGGGCGACGTTGTACAATAGCCTCATGCTGCCTTTCGCCGCGCTGGGCTGGATCACCCCGGTGTGGGCGGCCATCGGCATGTCGGTCAGCTCGTTGATCGTGGTCCTCAATGCCCTGCGCCTGACCCGGCTGCACGGCGCGGCCGCATCGCCGGGCAAGCCCGCGCCCACCCAGCCCTCGCTGGCGTGAGACACTACCTGGGCTCGCCCCGCGACCGCCGATAGCATAGGAAGACACCATGCCCGCCCTCTACATCATGATCCCCGCAGCCCTGCTGATCGTCGGTGTGGCCGTGTACATCTTCTTCTGGGCGGTGGACAGCGGCCAGTACGACGACCTCGACAGCCCCGCGCACAGCATCCTGTTCGACGAGCAGGACCCCAACCACCAGGCCGCGGTCAAGCACGACAGCACCCGGCCCGCCGACGAGGACAGCACCCCTCGTGGCTGAGCTGCTCCCCCTGCTCGGCTCCGCGCTGGTACTTGGCCTGCTGGGCGGCGGCCACTGCCTGGGCATGTGCGGCGGCCTGATGGGCGCACTGACCCTGGCCATCCCGCAGGAGCAACGCGCCCGGCGCCTGCGCCTGTTGCTGGCTTACAACCTGGGGCGGATTCTCAGCTATGCCAGCGCTGGCCTGCTGGTCGGCCTGGCCGGCTGGGCCGTGGCCAGCAGCCCGGCCGCGCAGGCCTTGCGGGTGGTGGCGGCGTTGCTGCTGATCGCCATGGGCCTGTACCTGGCGGGCTGGTGGAGCGGCCTGACCCGTGTCGAGGCGCTGGGGCGGGGCTTGTGGCGGCATATTCAACCGCTGGCTACGCGCTTGTTGCCAGTGTCCAGCGTGCCACGGGCGTTGCTGCTGGGCGCGCTGTGGGGCTGGCTGCCGTGCGGGTTGGTGTACAGCACCTTGCTGTGGGCGGCGAGCCAGGGTAATGCCGGGCACAGTGCCGCGCTGATGATCGCCTTTGGGCTGGGGACCTGGCCGGTGTTGCTGGCCACTGGATTGGCGGCAGAGCGGGTAAACCGCGTGCTGCGCAAACGCAGCGTGCGCGTCGCTGGTGGCGTGCTGGTGATGCTGTTTGGCCTGTGGACCCTGCCCGGGCCGCATCAGCACTGGCTCATGGGGCATTGAGCAGCTGCAAGCCATAAGCTGCAAGCTACAAGTAGAAATGCCAGCGCACCTCTTGCGGCTTGCGGCTTGCAGCTGCCCTTTGATGCAAATCAACACCGATTATTACCGACGCCCATAGACTCCGGACACTGCTGCTCCTATCCGGGGACTACCCTCATGCTCGACGACCTCCGTTGGGATGCCGACCTGATTCGCCGCTACGACCTGGCCGGCCCGCGTTACACCTCCTACCCGACCGCGGTGCAACTGCACGGCGAAGTGGGTTCGTTCGACCTGCTGCATGCCCTGCGCGAGAGCCGCCGGGCGCTGCGGCCGCTGTCGCTGTACGTGCACGTGCCGTTCTGCGCGAACATCTGCTACTACTGTGCCTGCAACAAAGTCATCACCAAGGACCGCGCCCGCGCCCAGCCCTACCTGCAGCGCCTGGAGCAGGAGATCCAGCTGATCGCCTGCCACCTCGACCCCAAGCAACGCGTCGAGCAGCTGCATTTCGGTGGCGGCACGCCGACCTTTCTCAGCCATGTAGAACTGCGCCAGCTGATGGCCTGCCTGCGCCAGCACTTCAACCTGCTCGACGACGACTCCGGCGACTACGGCATCGAAATCGACCCGCGCGAAGCCGACTGGTCGACCATGGGCCTGCTGCGCGAGCTGGGCTTCAACCGGCTCAGCCTCGGCGTGCAGGACCTCGACCCGCTGGTGCAGCGTGCAGTCAACCGCCTGCAGAGCCTGGAGCAGACCCGCACGCTGGTCGAGGCGGCGCGCACGCTGCAGTTCCGCTCGGTCAACCTCGACCTGATCTACGGCCTGCCCAAGCAGACCCCGGAGGGCTTCGCGCGCACTGTCGACGAAGTCATCCGGCTGCAGCCCGACCGCCTTTCGGTGTTCAACTACGCCCACCTGCCCGAGCGCTTCATGCCCCAGCGGCGCATCGACAGCCACGACCTGCCGGCCCCGGCAGCCAAGCTGGAGATGCTCCAGGCGACCATCGAGCAACTGACCGCCGCCGGCTACCGCTACATCGGCATGGACCACTTCGCCCTGCCCGACGACGAGCTGGCCATCGCCCAGGAAGAAGGCACCCTGCAGCGCAATTTCCAGGGCTACACCACCCATGGCCACTGCGACCTGATCGGCCTCGGGGTGTCGGCGGTCAGCCAGATCGGCGACCTCTATTGCCAGAACAGCAGCGACCTCAACACCTACAAGGAGACCCTTTCCAGCGCCCAGCTGGCGACCCAGCGCGGGCTGCTGTGCAACCAGGACGACCGCCTGCGGCGCGCGGTGATCCAGCAGCTGATCTGCCATTTCGAGCTGCAGTTCGAGCAGATCGAGCGGCAGTTCACCGTCGATTTTCGCGGCTATTTCAACGCCCAGTGGCCTGCGCTGCAGGCCATGCACCACGACGGCCTGATCCACCTCGACAGCAAGGGCATCACGGTGTTGCCGGCGGGCCGGCTGCTGGTGAGGCCGGTGTGCATGGTCTTCGACGCGTACCTGGCCCAGCACGATCGCCAGCGATTTTCGCGGGTGATCTGAGCCACAACGAGACGATCAACCGCATGGACATCCCTGTTTGACGGGCACACTATTGGCCGGTGACGGGCCGCCGCACACCCCTGCGGCGGCCCGGCCAGCACGCACGCAAAACGCGCGCGCTGGCCTCCAACCTACGCCGTCGGTTATCCTTACGGCTTATGTGTGTTTTCCCACAAGGATCGATTGAAATGTCCGAGCCAGTCAAACTGCGCCCACACGGTCAGGCCCATTGCAAGGATTGCAGCCTGGCCCCGCTGTGCCTGCCCCTGTCACTCAACCTCGAGGACATGGACGCACTGGATGAAATCGTCAAACGCGGTCGCCCACTGAAGAAGGGCGAATTCCTGTTCCGCCAGGGTGACGATTTCGGCTCGGTTTACGCAGTACGCTCCGGCGCCCTGAAGACCTTCAGCCTGAGCGACAGCGGCGAAGAACAGATCACCGGCTTCCACCTGCCCAGCGAGCTGGTCGGTTTGTCCGGCATGGACACCGAGTCGTATCCGGTGTCGGCCCAGGCGCAGGAGACCACCTCGGTCTGCGAGATCCCCTTCGAGCGCCTCGACGAGCTGTCGGTACAGCTGCCACAGCTGCGCCGCCAGCTGATGCGGGTGATGAGCCGGGAGATCCGTGACGACCAGCAGATGATGCTGCTGCTGTCGAAGAAGACCGCCGACGAGCGCATCGCTACCTTCCTGGTCAACCTTTCCGCGCGCTTCCGTGCGCGTGGTTACTCGGCCAACCAATTCCGCCTGAGCATGTCGCGCAACGAGATCGGCAACTACCTGGGCCTGGCGGTGGAAACCGTGTCGCGGGTGTTCACGCGCTTCCAGCAGAACGGCCTGATCAGCGCCGAGGGCAAGGAAGTGCACATCCTCGACCCGATCCAGCTGTGCGCACTGGCCGGCGGCGCGATGGACGCCTGAATGGCACTCCGGGGTATACTTGCCGCTTGGTTTTACAGGATACCCCTTACATGCACAGCGACACCTTCGACCTCAAAGCCCTGATCCGCCCGGTGATCGACTTCCCCAAGCCGGGCGTGATCTTCCGTGACATCACCCCGTTGTTCCAGTCGCCGCGCGGCCTGCGCTACGTGGCCGACCAGTTCATCGAGCGGTATGTCGAGGCCGAGTTCAGCCATATCGGCGCGATGGACGCACGCGGCTTTCTGATCGGCTCGATCATCGCCCACCAACTGAACAAGCCGCTGATCCTGTTCCGCAAGCAGGGCAAGCTGCCGGCCGACGTGCTCAGCGAGGGTTACCAGACCGAATACGGCGAGGCCTTCCTGGAAGTGCATGCCGACAGCATCTGCGAAGGTGATTCGGTATTGATCTTCGATGACCTGATCGCCACCGGCGGCACCCTGCTGGCCGCGACCAACCTGGTGCGCCGCACCGGTGCCCAGGTGTTCGAGGCAGCGGCAATCATCGACCTCCCCGAGCTGGAAGGCTCGCGTCGCCTGCAGGACGCCGGCGTGCCGACCTTCTGCCTGACCGAGTTTTCGCTGAGCGAATACTGAAGATCGAGCCCGTTCCTGCGCTAATGGCGTGGGAACGGGCTTGACCCACAGGATTTGTGCTGGACTCAGAATCCGGGCATTGCAGGGACCCTGTGGGAGCGGGCTTGCCCCGCGAAGAGGTCCTGTGGGCTTACAGCGAAATCGGCCGACGCCCGGCAAAGGCGTGTGCCAAGGTCCCGCCATCCACCAGCTCCAGCTCCCCGCCCAACGGCACACCATGGGCAATACGCGAAGCCACCAGCCCTTTCTCATTGAGCAACTGCGCGATGTAATGCGCCGTCGCCTCGCCTTCCACCGTCGGGTTGGTCGCCAGGATCACTTCGGTGAAACTGCCCTGCTCTTCGATCCGCGCCATCAACTGCGGAATCCCGATCGCCTCCGGCCCCAGCCCGTCCAGCGGCGACAGATGCCCCTTCAACACGAAGAAGCGCCCGCGGTAACCGGTCTGCTCCACCGCATACACATCCATCGGCCCTTCCACCACGCACAGTTGCGTGTCATCCCGGCGGGTATCGGCACACAGCGGGCACAGCTCCTGCTCGGTCAGGCTCCGGCACTGGCGGCAATGGCCAACGCCTTCCATGGCCTGGGTCAGGCTCTGGGCCAGGCGCAGGCCGCCGCTGCGATCGCGCTCGAGCAGCTGCAGCGCCATGCGCTGGGCGGTTTTCTGGCCGACGCCGGGCAAGATGCGCAGCGAGTCGATCAGTTGGCGGATGAGGGGGCTGAAGCTCATGGGAAAGGCCTGACAGATCAATGAGAGGCGGTTTATACCGGCCAGGGCAGGCAGCGTCAAATCAGCGACCCGTTGCTGCGGTTGACCCACGCGCGCCTGCCGGCGTTCACATGCCTGGCAGCGGGCTTTGGCGCAGGCGAAAAAAAACGCCCGGTGCGAACACCGAGCGTTTTTGCGGCGACCTGGCCGTGTAAGGCAGGTCACCGACCCGTGCCGATCAGAACGGCATCTTGAAGCCTGGCGGCAGTTGCATGCCGGCCGTCATGCCACCCATCTTGTCCTGGCTGTTCTGCTCGACCTTGCGCACGGCGTCGTTGACGGCGGCGGCGATCAGGTCTTCGAGCACTTCCTTGTCTTCCTGCATCAGGCTGTCGTCCAGGCTGATGCGCTTGACGTCATGACGCCCGGTCATCACTACGCTGACCAGACCCGCGCCGGATTGGCCGGTCACTTCAGCGTTGGCCAGCTCTTCCTGCATCTTGGCCATTTTTTCCTGCATCTGCTGCGCCTGCTTCATCAGGCCGGCCATGCCACCTTTCATCATGGGGTACACCTCGATTGGGTCATGTGATGCGGCCCGGCACACTGCCGGCCACACGGATATCGGTTTATTGCGCCTGGCTGACCAGGGGCTCTACAGGTTCAATAGTATCCTGCCGCACGGTCGCGCCGAACTGGCGGATCATCTGCTGGATGAGCGGATCCTGTTCGATCGACACTTCAGCTTCGTGCTGGCGCTCGGAGCGCTTGCGCGAAGCGGCCTGGGCCGGCGTTTCCTGCTCGGGGCGGATCAGCTCGATGCGCAACTGCAAGGTGCGCCCCAGGTGCTGGTTGAGCGCATCGTTGAGGCGCCGTTGCTGGGTCGAGTTGAACAGCGCGCCTTGCGCCGGGTCCAGGTGCAGCAGCCAGTCATCGCCCTCGGCGCTGATCAGCGTACAGTTCGCGGCGATGTTGCCTGTCATCCCTGAGACTGGCAACTGTGGGCATAATTCCAGCCATTGCAGGGCGAGGCCGGTGGCCGGCTTCAACGCCGGCAGCGGCTCGGGCACGACGACCGGCTCGGGCTCGTGGACATGCTCGGCCAGCTCGTCCAGGTAGCTGAAGCCAGCCGGGTCGGACTCCGGTGCGTAATAGTCTTCGTCCAGCGGCGGCTCGTCGTCGCGGTCCATGCCGACCGAATCGTAGGCGGACGGGTCGAACGGCGGCGCGTCATCGCTCGGCGGCGCAGCGTGCGGCTCAGCGGCCGGCACCGCTGCCGGTGGCTGGGCCACGGGCTGGGCGGCGGGCACTGGCGCGGCAGGCTCTTCCCACGGCAGGTCGATGACCGCTTCAGCAACGGGCTCAGGCGCGGGCGCGGCGATCTGCACCTCAGGCTCGGGAGCGACCTCGACGACTTCGGGCGCGGCAGCTGGCTCGACCACGGCAGGCTCGGCCACGACCGGCGCGGCAATCGGCGCCACCGCCTCGACGGGTGGCTGGGAAGCGACGGGCGGGGCAACTGCCGCCGCCACTGCCACCGGCTTTGTAGAATCAGCTGTGGCCTGGCTGATCCCCACCGGCTTTAGTACCGGCTTCGGTGCATCGTCGTTGTCTGCGGGCCGGAAGGCCAGCATGCGCAGCAGGACCATCTCGAAGCCACCGCGTGGGTCCGGCGCCAGCGGCAGATCGCGCCGGCCGATCAGGCCCATCTGGTAATAGAACTGCACGTCTTCGGCCGGCAGTGCCGCGGCCAGGCTGAGCACCCGGTCACGGTCGCCCTGGCCGTTGTCGACCGCCTCAGGCAAGGCCTGGGCAATCGCCACACGGTGCAGCACGTTGAGCATTTCGGCGAGCACGCCGCTCCAGTCCGGGCCCTGCTCGGCCAGATCACGCACGGCCTCCAGCAGCGCCCGCGCATCGCCCTCGAGCAACGCCTGCAGCACGCCGTAGACCTGGCCGTGGTCGAGGGTGCCGAGCATCGCCCGCACATCCGCGGCCAGCACCTTGCCTTCGCCAAAGGCGATGGCCTGGTCGGTCAGGCTCATGGCGTCGCGCATCGAGCCGTCGGCGGCGCGGCCGAGCAGCCACAGGGCATCGTCTTCGAACGGCACGTTCTCGGCACCGAGCACATGGCTGAGGTGCTCGACCACCCGCTCCGGGCTCATGTTCTTCAGCGAGAACTGCAGGCAGCGCGAGAGGATGGTCGCCGGCAGCTTCTGCGGGTCGGTGGTGGCGAGGATGAACTTGACGTAGGGCGGCGGCTCTTCGAGGGTTTTCAGCAAGGCGTTGAACGAGTGCGTCGAGAGCATGTGCACTTCGTCGATCAGGTAGACCTTGAAGCGCCCACGGCTCGGTGCGTACTGGACGTTGTCGAGCAGCTCGCGGGTGTCTTCGACCTTGGTCCGGCTGGCGGCGTCGATCTCGATCAGGTCGACGAAGCGCCCCTCGTCGATCTCCCGGCACACCGAGCAGGTGCCGCAGGGCGTGGAGGTGATGCCGGTTTCGCAGTTCAGGCACTTGGCGATGATCCGCGCGATGGTGGTCTTGCCGACCCCGCGGGTGCCGGTAAACAGGTAGGCGTGATGCAGCCGCTGGTTGTCCAGGGCGTTGATCAAAGCCTTGAGCACATGGGTCTGGCCGACCATTTCGCGGAACGAGCGCGGACGCCATTTACGTGCAAGAACCTGATAACTCATCAAAAAACCATCGCAAACTGAACCAGCGGAAGATCGCTAATGCTAGCGGAGCGGGGCCGAAATTGCACTCGACCAATCTCGTCTACGCTAAGGAACGCATGCTTGGGCGCTAATCAGGGAGGACTGGACGTGCGGCATATCCTGGCGGGCCTGTTGTTGTGCGCCACTCACAGCCTCGCGGCGCAGCCGGTGCTGCGCTTCTCGGTTGCCGAAAGCTGGAGCATGCCGTTGATCCGCCTGGAGGGCGACCAGCCGGTCGAAGGCATCCTCTACGACCTGATGCAGGCCGCCGCGCGCGAAGCCGGGGTACGCCCGGAGTACCACGTGATGGCCCGCCTGCGCTTGCAGCAGGCCATGGAAGGCGGCGATATCGACGTGCGCTGTTACGTGGCCACACAGTGGCTGATAGACCGCCCAGGCGACTATATCTGGAGCGTGCCGCTGATCCACCAGCGCGATCTGCTGGTCAGCCACCCCGGCGACCCGCCCCGCCTCAACCCCGAGCAGGTGCCCGCGCAGGCCATCGGCACGGTGCTCGGCTACAGCTATCCCTCGCTCGATTCGCTGTTCAGCGCCGGCCGGCTACGCCGCGAAGACAGCCGCAACCAACAACTCGCCCTGCAGAAGCTGCGCGCCGGCCGCTATCAATACGCGGTGAGCAACCAGTTGTCGTTGAACTGGTTCAATCGCCAACTGCCCCCCGAGCAACGCCTGCGGCCGCAAAAAGTGCTGGAGGAGCAGACCCTGGGCTGCATGGTGCGCAGCGATCCGGGGGTGCCGACACAGGCGTTGCTCCGGGCGCTGGTGCGGCTCAAGGAGTCGGGGGAGATCGAGCGGATTCTGCAGCGTTATGCCAGCCCGGATGCGTCGGCGGGGGTCGTTAGCGGGTCAGGCCAGTGACAGCACCAAGGCACTGAGATAGAGCCCGAGCCCGAATATGCAGTGGGTGGCCAGACTGCGCAGGCAGTTTTTAAGCGGGGTCGGTGTCTTCGAAGCAAAGAACCCCGCGCCCATCGCCGGTTGCATCAGGCACAGCGGCGCGAGCGCCGAGCAGAGGCCGAACAGCAGCGCTGGGATGAGGGTCGGCGCCAACAGCCAGCCCTGCCCTGCCAGCGTGATCAGCGATGCTGCGAATACCAGGCCGATCAGGTAATGCAGGATCCACCCCCAGGCCAGCTCATGCCTGACCGGGTCAGCCTTGCCGATTGCCTGATGGCAAACGCGCCCGTTCAGCAGGTGTCCGGCCCAGCGGCCGAGCATGGCGTAGTTCAGCGTGGTCACGCCCAGGCGCTTGAGCAGTTGGGTCCACAGGTCCATGACAAGGGTGGCACCGATGCCAATCAGCACGATGGAGAGGATCAAGGAGGTGGTGGTCATGGCAAAGCCTCTGGCGGATTGACGAAAAAGCCCAATGCCGCGCAGCATAGAAGTTGAAGTCAACTTCAAGTCAAGGGGTCGAGAATGGACATTGCCGATGTTGCCAAACGCACGGGCGTGCCGGCTTCGACGCTGCGTTACTACCAGAAGATCGGGTTACTCAGGTCGCTGGCGGGGCCGGGCCAGCGGCGACAGTTTGCGGCGGACGTAGCGGATCGGCTGGCGCTGATTGCGCTGGGGCAAGCGGCGGGGTTTTCACTGGATGAGGTGGGAGCGATGCTGGTGGATCTGCAGGTGGATCGGCAGATGCTGATGGCCAAGGCTGAGGAGATCGATGCCAAGGTGAAGCGGCTGCAGGCGATGAGCAAAGGGCTGCGGCATGCGGCGGCGTGTCCGGAGGAGGATCATCTGGCGTGTCCGACGTTTCAGCGGTTGATGAAGCTATCTGCGGCGGGGGGCCTGGCGGCTGAGCGGGGGCGGACGGGGAAGTAGCGAACAGCGGACATTTCGATCACTTACACAGTTAAGGGCATGAGGGCTGCCAGGCGCATGCCACAGGCGTTTCTAGCGTCCTTGAGATCGAGCGCCGCCCGCGCGGCGCATCGCGGGCAAGCCCGCTCCTACATTTGTTGCAACGCGCCACGGCCTGATAGACCGAGGTTTTAGCCTTGTTTATAAGACAACAATCTTGAGCCGGCCCTGATGGCCTCTCACCAGGCTTTCGTCATGCACCAGGGCTGGCAACGCCTCTTTCACAGGCCATGGCACGTTGCAGCAAATGTAGGAGCGGGCTTGCCCGCGATGCGCCGCGCGGGCGGCGCTCGATCTTGAGGGCGCTAGAAAAGCCTGTGGCATGCGCCTGGCGGCCATAATGCGATCAAGAGCCCACACCTTCAACACTCTCGCCTTGCAGGCACCCACACCGCCCTCCAGCCGTAGGACATTTCTGAACCTGAAACCAATTGCTTCAGATCGCCAAGCCTTCGGAACTATCCTACGCACCTTGCCGAACCTTCGCTGTTGTCGGGGAAATGCCTCAGAGATACCGTCCTTGGGTCGCCATTTTCAGGTGACCGGGTGTGAGAACCCGAGAAGAGTAAGATGGCAAGCCGTTATGGCAGCGGTGCGCGGGCAGACCCAGGTCTGGCCGGTCTTCCTTATTCTTCCGGTTTCTCACCCCGCGTACGGCTGCCACCTTTGATCCGTGAGAAAGATCGCTCGTGGCGCCTCCTTGAGCAGAATAAGGATCGCTACCATGAAAAAGATCGTACCCGACCCACCCCAGCCACCCCACTTCTACGCCCCGCCCCTGACAGAGCAAGCATCCACCCTGCTGCAATCCCGCCAAGGAGCACAGTGATGAGCGACGACACCGAAACCAACGTCACAGTAGGCGTAGAGACCTTCTTCGAGGCCGGCGACAAGCCCTGCCACATCTTCCGGGTCATGCCCGGCGTCCCCTTTGAACATGCCTATGAGCAGGTGTCTGTCCTACTCGGCTACATCAAGCACCTGGTGCGCGAGGGCGATATGGAAGATGACCACAAGTTTCTGGGAGCTGCCGATTACCTGAGCGCGTTTGCCAAGGCGATCATGGACGACATCGAGATTGCCCGGAACAGGTTGCACTGACCGCAGGGCCCAATCGCGGGACAAGCAGCAACACACCCTGCCCTTCAGGCAGACCGCAGATCGAATTCGGGAGAGGTAACAATGAAGCTGAAGCAGGACAGCCGGTAGATTTTCCGACCCCTGAAATGGAGGCGGCCCCACCAGCCACACCCCGGCACACGATGTTCCCGCTGTGGCTGCTTCCTTCCGGATCTGACCAGGTCGCATGCAAGCATGCACGGGAATCAATGCGGACCTTATGGGGCAAGGGTTTCAGGCTGATTGGGTAGTTCGCCGCCCTCCCGTGCAGACATCCAGCACGGGCGCTCAAAGCTTGGGGTGTGACCAGAATTGTTCCACTCAATTGGTCCACTCTACTGGTCCACTCTGGTGTTAATTCATGGCCTACATCGTCCGCCGCCAGTCCGTTTACTACCTCAACCTTCGACTGCCAAAGCACCTGTTTCCCAACCGGCACACACTTCGAATTTCTCTGCGTGTACGTGAACGTCAGGCAGCCCTCTTCCTCGCCTCTTCCTTAGCTCAGCAGGTGAACAGCCACCTGAGGGAACACCCGTTAACAGCTCCTGAGACGCTGCGTGCACTATGTGGGCAGTGGCGTGAGGCGACACCCCAACCTTCCGTCCCGACTGCACCACGGGCGGCTTCAGCAGCGATACATAAGCCGATAGTTGAAGGCCCAGCCCTGGCCACCCTCTCCAAGCTGTATGTAGAAGAAGGGAAGCGTGGAGGTACATGGCGGCAAGGCAGCACCGATGACGTTGAGCGTGCCCTAGCTGACCTGTTCGAGCTGATGGGTGATATGCCTGCTGCTGCGTTCGATGCTCATCAAGCTCGCCTACTAAAGGAACGCCTTAGCCGCTGCCCCCAGTACTTTGGCTTACGCCCCGAGTTCAAGGGTAAGACCCTGAAGCAAGTGGTCGAGTCAGGCAGCACCTACAAGACCATTACCGCCGTCACGGTGAACAATCGGCTGCGTAAGCTCACAGCATTCCTCAACTGGTGCAAGGTGAACAGGTACGTTACTGAAAACCCTTTGGCGGGCATGAAGGTAATGACTGGTTCAGCAAAGGAAGCTCGACTGTCATTTGATCGCCACGATCTAGTGGCCCTGCTGGACCATGAAGCCTTGCGAAAGGAAGCCGTCAAACATCAGTGGCGATTTTGGTTACCACTTCTGGGTCGATACACAGGGGCACGCTTGGAAGAACTTTGCCAGCTACGGCTTGATGATTTCATCGAGCAACAAGGTATCCAGTGCTTCCGTATTGATGACAGTTGTGAAGGCCAGAATCTTAAGAACACAGGTAGTCGGCGTGTGCTCCCAATCCACCCTACCCTTATCGACCTGGGGTTGTTACAGCATGTTGAAGCAGTCAAGGCGGCCGGTGCTTATCACCTGTTCCCTGATCTGGAAGCAGTACGTGGGAAGCTGGGCCACGCTCCATCTAAATGGTTTAGCAGGTACAAGACGAAGCTTACCATCACTGACACCCGAAAGACCTTTCACAGCTTTCGCCACACGTTCATTGATGACCTTCGTGATGCAGCGATACAAGATTCATTAATCAAGCGCATGGTTGGACACGAGGACAGTTCAGTAACTTTTGGTATCTATGGCAGTCGGACGCCGATAGCGGCTATGCGGGAAGCTTTATTATCTATCAAATGACACAACATAAGCCCTAGAGGTTGAAATAAATTGTAGATAACGCATGTAACGTATTGACAAATAAGAATCATTAGTGATATAATTTACGTATGTTAAGGAGATTAAAGCTTAGTGCTTTTCAGGGTTGCACAACCTTCCTCTTAATATTCTCTTACACCGCTCACCGGTGTTGCTGAACAACTGTAGTTCATGGCCTTTCCTTTCTGATCTACGGTTGTTCCTGCCACTGTGGTTCTCACCATGG
Source organism: Pseudomonas reidholzensis (assembly GCF_900536025.1). Lineage (GTDB taxonomy): Bacteria > Pseudomonadota > Gammaproteobacteria > Pseudomonadales > Pseudomonadaceae > Aquipseudomonas > Aquipseudomonas reidholzensis. Next base: position 6,004 of record NZ_UNOZ01000027.1, on the reverse strand, counting down.
TGGTACACATTTCTCCTTTTTCCTCTCGTTCACTTCACTGTGGCGAGAGGTTCTATTTGTCTTCAATAATTCAATTCGTCGTAAAACGACTATCCAATCACATGGAGGATATCTTATGTCTGAAGAACGTACATGTTTAAATTGCAATACACCACTGATCAATCGCCGTAGTCACGCTAAGGTGTGCTCAGACAAATGTCGAGTAAAAAGGTGGCGAGCACTTAAGGAACAATCAGTGCTGATCCCCTTTCGTATGTCTATTGTTAACCATACTGATTTGTTCTTGAAGGCGTATGCTGCCAATCTGAGTATAGATTTTTACCTTAACAAACTGGTGAGCAATCACCTTACCTGCAACCCATAAAAAGGAACTGAGAATGACGAATAATGAGATTCACCAGCATCTGAAATACTACAAATCACTTCGCATGGCAGCCTGTGCCACTGGTAACCGCAGCGAGTCACAACGTTGCAGCGATATCCTAGAACTATTGTCTTCACACGTAACGGGGGGTGCCCGTTATGAACGCTGATTCATTCATCAAGGGAATGCAACGAGCAAACGCTAATCGCAAACAACGGCAGACCAAGCAACAGGCAAACACTGTAACCGGTAAGCCAGTGGTAGTTGAACCATCACCAGCAGTCATCGCCTCACCGGATTTTGATCTAGAAGCTTTCCGCTTAGATATCATTCGAAAGGCGATTGCCAAAATCATGATTAACAAACAAAGGAAATGAACAAATGACAGAGAAGATTAAGATAAATGGTATTCCTCCGCAATATGACGAATCTGAGCTTGAACGGCGTGTTGCTGATTGGGTTAAGGTGTATAAGCAGACGGAACAGTCGATGGAGTTGGTTAGTGCGAGCCTAGGTCATGAGTTCCTACAACTTGTAATCGACAAAGCAAACCAAGGCTATACAATCACTCAAACCAAACGCCTGAATCATGCTCAGTTGTACCATTCGACCTACATGGTTAAGCCACCGGCAATGCAGGAAGAAGACATTGCCAAAATTCGAATTGAGCAGAAAGAGAAGTACGTTGCCCACCTGCAAGCTGAACATGCACGATATCAGGATATGCTTCGCCAACAACTGATTCAGGCTGCTGAGGAAAAAGAGCGTAAGGCAGCAGAAACCGCAAAGGCAAAGCAGATGGCGGCGATTGAGAAACAAGTCAGTGAGTGTTACACACCACTCAGTATCCCTGAATAATCACCAGTTCGATCTGGGGGTCAATTACAGTGAAAATAACAGAATGCTTCCTACTGGTTAATCTGGTAGGAAGCTTTTTTATGTCTAAAGGAATGTGGTTTTACACCGATAAACATTGGGGATTACCGATCAGGTGATTAAGCATAACCAACGTTCGCTCCGAAAGCTTCGTAGTTCTCAACGGATGCAACGGATTGATCTAGGTTGATTGCAGAATGTCATGATTAATGCTCCTGTGACTCTCTCCGGTTTGATTATGAGGGTTTTCTTGCGTTGGGCATGGAAAGTAATGGGTAGCCGCTAAAGCCTCTGTATGGGTCTGATATCGCGTTAGTGAATCCTTGCTGAGAATGGAGATACGACACTAATCTAATACCGTTTTTCGCTAAATCGTCAGCATCGCCTACCAATTTGAATTAGATTGAAAATCTTTATTGCACCGGTCAACCCTACGCCGTATAATCCCTGCCCTTAAATTCAGCATGCCAACCTCCACGCGACCACTTCATTTCAGAAAGGGTGCCTCGCAGGAGGACTTGTCGTGCCTGCGATTTGAGCAGTTACACCACTACACACATGGCACCACCCGAGAGGAATGCCTATGCAAAAGAACTGAAAAGGAGAATGAAGAATGCTTACTAATGAAGAACTATCAAAACTGAATGCTCGGTTTGAGAACAATGCAAACGCCCTAATTTCTGCGCGTCAAGCTGGCAGCATTAAGGCTGAGCGGTCAGCTACTGGTAGCGACTACGAAAAATTGGCAAACCCTTTTGCAGGGTACATTGTCTGTCCGATGTATCCAATTGACAATGCATCCAAGGACTTCACTCTATATCCGAAGTGGTGTCTTGATGTTGTCGAGGGTGTTGCTAGATTGAACTGGTATCGCCCTGAAGGTGATCAGCGTCCATTGTCGGTTAAGAAGATTCTGCTGATACTGCAAACATGTAAGCAGGTCGACAAATACACCATTGGTGAGATGTTCGGATTTGATTCGCGGCAAGCTGAACGTTATGTTCAAGCCGTCCGCATCATCATTCCGCAACTTGAAAAGGTTGTACCTGATGGTTTGAAAGTGAAAATCAAAAGTTGCACGCCATTATTTGAGAAGTCTTCCCAGATTGTCGGGATCGCGTCTAGTGTTGACCTGACTGACGATGTGCCAGATGTTCTTGATTGGAAACAACACAAGGCCGTGTGGCTTGACAAACTACATCGTGACTATGAAATTGTTTTTACCGAGTACAACACTCGTGAATTCTATGAGGCTGACAGGCTGGAAATCCTATCAGAAGCTACCGTGCGTTACCCGGTGAGGGAGCCGGTTGTTGTTGAAGTGCTGAGGGTTGAGCATCCAATGCAAGCCAAAGCCCTTGAGCTGATCCGGGGCGGTCTGTCCGTGGCCAAGGTAGCACGGGAGACTGGCGTTCACAGGAACACCGTCAGCAAGTGGAAAAAGGCAGCTTGAAAAGTGCACACCTAAGTGCGTCGCATTATATTTAAGGGGAACCCGATCTAGGGGGAACCGAAAATATAACCGCTTTTCTTCTGTGGAGATTGTCCACAGGGCATGCTTTCTTCAGGGTATTCACCCTGCATTGATACTCTGAGAATTTGGAAAGGAGAGGATGGGTAAACCATCCATAACTAGAGATAATTACTCATAGCTTCGCTATGAATATTGCTTTCCTGTACTGAGTACAGAAGACAGATCAAGAGCTTGGTAGGCTATTTGCCTCCCTATTGAAGAGCATTCACTCACTTTGTTCGCTCACCTGCGGACACTGAATGTATACAGAGTGTTGTCTATCGCTAGTCAATCGATGATCGCTGCTTTGTCTTGTCTGGTTACCAGACGAACATAACCTTGAAAACCATCATGCCTCACCGTCTACGGTGAATATGGTTATCCCTAGATCATTCGTGAGGTAGTGAGGAACGAACCTACAAACACCGTATCATCATGTTCACCGATGACGGTGAAGAGTATTCGCCATCACCTCTTGACGCCCCCCCCTTTTTGATCTTCCTCGAATCACGATTTTGAATCGCAGGTTGTTACAACATCCAATCCTCATGCTGACGATGATCGCATTGTCACTATCAAAGGACTCTACTTGTCTGATAGTTCGATAGCTGGTGATAAGACGCTATCAAATAACTATTGCCGATGGCTATCCGATAGCGTTATCATAGGTCTATCAAATCGCTAGCTAAAGGATATCAGCATGAACGCACATCTCTACTTGAGAGCATCGACCAAGGACCAAGATGCAAACCGTGCAAAGGTAGCATTGGACTCATTTGCCGATGACAAGGGATTGAACATCGTTGACGTGTACGCTGAGAACATCAGTGGAACCAAGCTGAACCGACCAGAGTTGATGAGACTGTTGGACACTGCCGAAAGTGGTGACGTGTTATTGGTGGAGTCTGTAGATCGTCTGAGTCGTTTGGCACAAGCTGACTGGGAGAAGCTCAAGATAATGATCAAGGAGAAAGGTTTGCGTCTGGTGATTGCAGACCTACCCACCAGTCACATGATGGTGAAGGACAAAGGTATCACCGGGCAGATCATGGATGTGATCAACGACATGCTGATCGAACTGATGCAAACCATGGCACGTCTTGATCAAGACAAACGTGTTGAACGAATCAACCAAGGTTTGGCAAACAAACGTGCTGCTGAACCTGGGTGGAAACCAGCAGGCAAAGGGAAGAATGCCGCGTTGTGGGAGCAAGTGAAGTCGCTGATGACAAAGCATCCAAGTATGTCTGCTGACCAGCTTGCCAAGCTCGCTGAATGCGGTGTTGCAACTGTATACCGGATCAAGCGAGAGCTAGCCTGATAAACATAGGGCAACGATAAGTGCTATGAACTGAAGAGAGCAGGGATTAGTGACTAACAAAGAAATGGTTCATCATTACACGACTGAAAAACACCACCTGCCTTTGATCCTTGCATCAAGGGCTTTACTCCCAAGCAACGCAGGTGCCGAGAATGAACCTCCATTATTATGGTTCTCAAAAGCTCAGTTTTGGGAAAAAACTGCAACTAAGATGGTGCAGGGTGAACACGGTCTACGATTACTAACTTTTTCTGAGCAATTGGCTAAATTTGGCTGTGTCCGCTTTTCTCTCGCGAGTGATGATCCCCGCCTGATGAATTGGGTCAGTGCTTGCAGGTACGCCGGCATTACTAGTACCGTCCGCCGAAAACTGGAGACCGAGGGCAAGAAACGAGGCGGTTCGCCCATTGATTGGTTTGCAATCTCAGGAGCTATACAGCTTACTGAGGTGAGGCTACAACGATATGATGGCTCTCAATGGGTGAACAGTACGTCGCCTGATGCTGGCACTTGATCTGTCATTCATTAAATCCGCATAAGACCAGCCCATACAGGGCTTTATAGACTTACCTTGTAGGGGTTGGATGGGGATGCATCAAGCGCCTCGCTATGGGCTTAGTGACGGGGCTTCCTGGTGCTACCTCCGTTACTGAACGCCTTTTCTGTTTAAAGTATGTCAGCACGCAGGTCTAAGCTGATAAGCAGACCTTTCATAATTTCGTGGCAATCCTTCTCGGGCATGTCTGTTGTAATGCTAATCAAGCCAATGCTGTTTCTTTTTACTATGCAGCCAACATCCTCAAAGTGAGATGCAGTGTCTATATACAGCGCCTCAAGCCTCTGCTCTTGCTCATCAATAGAGAGATCGTCACGCATTGGATTGGTTAGGGTTGGCCCTTGGTAGTAGGGTCTGTAGCTGTAGGTTTTCATATATCGCCATTGAAAGTTAGATTCAGGCTGAGTCTATCCGGACGCAATATTTTATGCAATTGTATTAATTTTCTCGAAATATGATTCACATGAGAAGTGACTAGGAGTATTAAGAAGAACCTCGCTCATACTGACTGACGCCCAATCGTATGGTATAATGGCAGTTTGCCATACTTAAAAATAGGTGACGGTCGTGAATGTTAGCTTAGGGAAGGTGAAAACGTGGGTGTTGATTGGTGGTCTATCTGCCATGGCTGCTCTGGCAGGGTGCAAGCCTAAAGAAGGCGTATACACTGAGGACGTTAAAGGAGGCGGTTTAGCTGTTTATGTGGATGGCACACAGCTGCCTAATTATTGGGAAGGTATGCCGTATACCATCTGGTATGATCAAGCAGCCCGCGTGGACATTGACAAGGCTAACGTCTTCATTGAGCACAAGGAGGCCGAGTGGAAAGCTCTTGCAGAGCGAACAAACAGTGAGCCTCTGAAAGCCTTCCCTTATGAACACCTCAGAGTTGCCAAGGCATACAAGCTTCAAGGAGGACCAGAGGGATATCCTGTGGCTAAGGCTGGCTGGCAGGTGAGGGCTATGGTGTGGGAGTGCGCTCACACTGACTCTAAGGCTGGCATTGATACACCGAGCTATCTCTCATGCGACAACTATAAAAGTTATGAGTATGCCGTGGATAGGTTGAAAGACCTCCCTTAAAGGGCACTATATCCTCACTCTATAGGTAGGATGGGAAAATGCATTCAATCGCCTCGCTATGAGCTTCCTACAAGCTTGTGGCGGGGCGTTCTTGTTTGTACTCGCCAGTAGTCACCATCGGATTCGATTTTTATAAAAATGATTCCATATGCGCAAGCTACGGACAGGTTAGGCAGGTTCGATCAATCTCAGTGTCGGATTCTGACTGTGGACCGTTCCCGGCTTGACTCGAAAGCCAGATTTGAAATTGCGGGGGGGGGGGGGGGGGGGGGAAAAACTTTTTCGGAAAAA
>NZ_UNOZ01000041.1 GCF_900536025.1 Pseudomonas reidholzensis | reverse complement strand
AATGTGCATTGGCAGTCCCGGCCTCTTCGCGGGTAAACCCGCTCCCACAGGTTCTCTGCTGACCGTAAGGCCGCTGCGGTCCCTGTGGGAGCGGGTTTACCCGCGAAGAGGCCAAGCTATCCACCACCATTGCCACTATCGAAGATAACGCCAGCCCAGGCGCCACCCCTAACTTGGCGACCTCAGGAGGCCGAACGGAGGTCTTGCGGAGCGGGGTGACGGCCAGGAAGGCCGGCAAGGGCTGCGGGCCAGGAAGGCCCGTACAGCCCGGTCCACGCGGGAGCAAGACCGGAGTGAGGGAACCCGCAGCGCAGCGGAGGGCCGTATGTGGGAGCCGGCGGTTTTTGGTTACTTTTTTCCAAGAAAAAAAGTGACCCGCCGTAAGGGCGGAAGGGGCCATAAGCGCCACCACATCGAACGGATAAGCCCCAAAAAGCCCAACGCATCCACACCGAACACACGCAAAAAACATGGGCATCACGCAGCCGGCGTGGGAGCGGCCTCGGCCTGGGCGCCGGACCGGTGCGGGGGCCAGGTCAGCCGCTACAGGTCAGTCGTCGAACCGATCCACAGCCCGCCGCCGACCATTCCCATCACGTCGGTCATACGCCGCAGTGGTCTGGA
>NZ_UNOZ01000010.1 GCF_900536025.1 Pseudomonas reidholzensis | reverse complement strand
GATAGAGATCGAGCAACAAGGCGATGTTGCTCGGCGCGTTGGCGTAGCTAGTGCCTGAAATCGCGGCGCTGTCGGCCAGGTCGCTGTTGCTGCGGTTGTTGCCGGTGCCGTCGAAAAACAGCCCGACGCGCAGGGTGGCAGAGGGTGAAACGGCGGACTTGGCTTGCATCTCGGTTGCCTCGGGGGTCGAAGGTCGACCATCAGAAGGCAAGGCGCCAGCAGCGAGAATCAGGGTTTGGCTGATTGGTTGTCGGAATTAACCGAAATCTGGGGGGCTCCGAGGTGCTAGCCACAGGCTTCTCGGGCGCCCTCAAGATCGAGCGCCGCCCACGCGGCGCATCGCGAGGTGCTAGCCACAAGCTTCTCTAGCGCCCTTTAGATCGAGCGCCGCGCGGGCGGCGCTCGATCTCATAGGCGCTGCAGAAGTCTGTGACAGGCCCAACGATTCACCACGATCCCTCCCAAACCCACAAATTTGCACAGCGCCATTAGTCGCCACACCCCCGGATGGATTAAAGTATCAGCCCCTGCCCAGGCGGCACTCCCCCAGCGCCCCCGGCACCTCTCCCAGGAACCCTCGCCGATGGAACACCGTGACGCGCTGATCGCGCTGCGCACCTTTCTTTCCACCCAGATCCTGGGCCAGGAAAAGCTCGTCGAACGCCTGCTGATCGTCCTTCTCGCCGATGGCCACATGCTGGTCGAGGGCGCGCCGGGCCTGGCCAAGACCAAGGCCATCAAAGAGCTGGCCGAAGGCGTCGAAGCGCAGTTCCATCGCATCCAGTTCACCCCCGACCTGCTCCCGGCAGACATCACCGGCACCGAGATCTATCGCCCGGAAACCGGCAGCTTCGTGTTCCAGCAAGGCCCGATCTTCCACAACCTGGTGCTCGCCGACGAAATCAACCGCGCCCCGGCCAAGGTCCAGTCGGCGCTGCTCGAAGCCATGGCCGAGCGCCAGGTCAGCGTCGGTCGCAGCACCTACGACCTGTCGCCGCTGTTCCTGGTCATGGCCACGCAGAACCCGATCGAGCAGGAAGGCACCTACCCGCTGCCTGAAGCGCAGCTCGACCGCTTCCTGATGCACGTCAAGATCGGCTTCCCCGACGCGGCGGTCGAACGGCGGATTCTCCAGCAGGCCCGCGGCGAAGCGCTCAATGGCGAGACCAAGCCGGAGCGCCGGGTCAGCCAGCAGGCGATTTTTGCCGCGCGCAAGGAAATCCTCGGCTTGTACATGGCCGACGCCGTGGAGGAATACCTGGTGCAACTGGTCATGGCCACGCGCACCCCGGCCAAGTTCGACACCGAGCTGGCCGACTGGATCGCCTACGGCGCCAGCCCGCGCGGCTCGATCGCGCTTGACCGCTGCGCACGGGCCCACGCCTGGCTGGCCGGGCGCGACTTCGTCAGCCCCGAGGACATCCAGGCGGTGCTGTTCGACGTGCTGCGCCACCGCGTGATCCTCTCGTTCGAGGCCGAAGCCGCCGGGGTCGATCAGGACCGCGTGGTGCAGCGCATCCTCGACGTCGTCGCAGTCGCCTGAGCCCATGCCCACTGCCACGTCGGCCGAACCCGGTATCCGCACCAGCCTCAGCGAGCTGATCGACATGCGTCACCGCGTGCGCGAGATCCAGCTGTTTTCACGGCCCGGCCAGCGCAGCCCGCTGGTGGGCCTGCACCTGTCGAAACTGCGTGGCCGCGGCGTCGACTTCGACCAGGTGCGCGTGTACCAGGCCGGTGATGACGTGCGCAACATCGACTGGCGCGTCACCGCGCGCACCCAGGAGCCGCACACCAAGCTGTTCCATGAAGAGCGCGAGCGGCCGATCTTCATCATGGTCGAGCAGAGCCAGCGGCTGTTCTTCAGCTCGGGCCTGATGTTCAAGTCGGTGCTGGCGGCGCAGGCCGCGGCGCTGTTCGGCTGGGCCGCGCTGGGCCACAACGACCGCATCGGCGGCCTGGTGTTTGGCGACAACGAGCACCACGAGGTCAAGCCGCGGCGCAGCAAGCAGAGCCTGCTGCAGTTGCTCAACCGCCTGGCCAAGGTCAACCAGTCGCTGCACACCGAGGCCGTGTCCCAGGCCGACAGCCTCGCCCTGGCCCTGCGCCGGGCACGGGAAGTGCTGCGCCCGGGCAGCCTGGCGATCGTCATCTGCGACGAGCGGGCGCTCAGCGAGGGCGTCGAGCAGCACCTGTCGATGCTCTCGCGGCACTGCGACGTGTTGCTGATGCCGGTCTCCGACCCGCTCGACCACGCCCTGCCCGCCGCTGGCCTGCTGCGCTTCGCCCAGCGCGGCGCCCAACTGGAGCTCGACACCCTCGACGCCAACCTGCGCCAGGCCTACCGCCAGCAGGCCGAAGCGCGCATCGAACGCTGGGAGCTGCTGGCGCAGAAACTGCGCGTGGTGCTGATGCCGCTGAGCACCCAGAGCGAAATGATCGAACAACTGCGCGAGTACCTCAACGCCCAGCGCCCGGGGCACGCCAAATGAACCCGCTGGACGCGCTGCAGCCGCTGCTCACCCCTGCGCCGATTGGCCTGTGGCCGCCCGCGCCCGGCTGGTGGCTGCTGCTGGCACTGCTGCCGGTGCTGGCCTGGGGGCTGTGGCGAGTGCGCCGCTGGCGCCCCGGCAAACGCCGCATCGTGCGCGCCGAGCAACCCCTCGACCCGGTCCGCCAGGAAGCCCTGGCCGAACTCGCACGCCTGCCCCGCCCGTATGACGGCGCGCCGGCCGGCGCCTGGCTGCAGCAGATCAACGCGCTACTCAAACGCCTGTGCCGCAACCACTACCCCGGCGCCAACAGCCATACCCTGAGCGGCCGGCAATGGCTGGCGTTTCTCGACAACCGCTGCCCGGCCGCCGGCCTGACCCGCTGGATGGTGCTGGTCGAAGGCACCTACAAACCCGAGTGCAAGCTCGACGACAAGGCCATCGCCGGGCTCAGCCTGGCGGTCGAAACCTGGATCCGCAAGCATGTTTGAACTGGCCTGGCCGTGGCTCTTCGTGCTCCTGCCGCTGCCCTGGCTGGCGCGCCTGCTGCTGCCTGCCGCCGACAGCGGCGAGCCGGTGCTCAAGGTCGGCTTTCTCGACGAACTGGAAGGCCTCGCCGGACGCCGCGCGCGCCTCAACCTGCCGACCTGGCGCCAGCAGGCACCGTATGTGCTGATCTGGCTGCTGCTGCTGTGCGCGGCCGCCCGCCCGCAATGGCTGGGCGACCCGGTCCCGGTCGAGGCCAGCGGCCGTGACCTGCTGGTGGCGGTCGATGTGTCTGGCTCGATGGACTTCCCCGACATGCAGTGGAAGGACGACGAGCTGAGCCGCCTGGAGCTGGTCAAGGTGCTGATGGGCGACTTTCTCCAGGACCGTGAAGGTGACCGGGTCGGCCTGATCCTGTTCGGCAGCGAAGCCTACCTGCAGGCGCCGCTGACCTTCGACCGGCGCACCGTGCGCACCTTCCTCGACGAAGCGCAGATCGGCATTGCCGGCAAGAACACCGCCATCGGCGACGCCATCGGTTTGGCGGTGAAGCGCCTGCGCCAGCGCCCGGCACAGAGCCGGGTACTGGTGCTGATCACCGACGGCGCCAACAATGGCGGGCAGATCCACCCATTGACCGCAGCCCGCCTGGCGGCCCAGGAAGGCGTGCGCATCTACACCATCGGCATCGGCGCCAACCCCGAAGCCAGCGGCACCCCCGGCCTGCTCGGGCTGAACCCGAGCCTGGACCTGGACGAAGCTTCGCTGCGGGAAATCGCCGAGCTGACCCACGGCGCGTACTTCCGCGCCCACGACGGCGCCGAGCTGGGCGCCATCGGCGACACCCTCGACCAGCTCGAGCCGGTCGCCCAGCAACCGACCCAGGCGCGCACCGCCAAAGAGCTGTATGCCTGGCCGCTGGCCCTGAGCCTGCTGCTCAGCGTGTTGCTGGTCATCCCCGCGCTGTGGCCGGACCACCTGCTGCAACGCCTGCTACGGCGGCTATTGCGGCGCACCAGCTTTCTCCAGCCGCACCCGGAATGGCGCCAGCGCCTCAAGCGCCTGCGCCTGAGGAGGCGTCGATGATCGATCTCTGGCCACAATGGCTGCGCCCCCTCTGGCTGCTGGTCGTGCCGCTGCTCGGCTGGCTGCTGTTCAAACTCTGGCACCGGCAGAAACGCGCCGGGCGCTGGCAGATGATCCTGCCGCCACAGTTCCATGCGGTGCTGCTCGGCGGCGGCAGTGGCAGCGACAGCAAGCTGCCCTGGATCAGCCTGGGCCTGGCCTGGCTGCTGATCGTCCTGGCGCTGCTCGGGACCAGTTGGCAACGGGTCGAGGAAACCCGCCAGCGGCCGGCCGATCCACTGGTGATCATGCTTGAGCTGACCCCGCAGATGCTCGCCGAAGACAGCCCGCCGAACCGCCTGGAACAGGCCCGGCGCAAGGTCCTCGACCTGCTCGAGCACCGCCGCGACAGCCAGACCGCACTGATCGTCTACGCTGGCAGCGCGCACACCCTGGTGCCGCTGTCCGACGACCTCGGCACCACCCGCAACCTGCTCGAGGCGATCGACCCATCGATCATGCCGCAAGCCGGCCAGCGCGCCGACCTGGCGGTGCAGAAAGGCCTCGCCCTGCTGGCCCAGAGCGGCCTCGGCCAGGGCCGCCTGTTGCTGATCGGCTCGGCCCTGAGCAACCCGGAGCGCGACGGTATCCTGCGCGCGCTCGGCCGCCAGGGGCCGAGCCTGCTGATGCTGGGCGTCGGCAGCAGCCAAGGCGCGCCGGTGCGCCAGGCCAACGGCGAGTTCCTCAAGGACGACCAGGGCGGCATTCTCCTGCCGCGCCTCGACAACGCCAGCCTCAAGGGCTTTATCAACGGCACCGGCGGGCGCTACCGCCACGCCCGGATCGACGACCTCGACCTGCGCGGCCTGGGCCTGTTCGACAACCCACGCGGCCTGCGCAACGACGGCCAGACCGTGCAGCTGGACAGCTGGGCCGACCAGGGTTACTGGCTGCTGCTGCCGTTGCTGTTGCTGGCGGCCTGCGCCGGACGGCGCGGCTGGCTGTTCTGCCTGCCCCTGCTGCTGGCCTTGCCCCAGCCGAGCCAGGCCTTCGAGTTCAACGACCTGTGGCTGCGCCCCGACCAGCAAGGCCAGCGCCTGCTCGAACAGCAACGCCCCGCCGACGCCGCCCGCCACTTCGCCGACCCGCAGTGGCGCGGCATTGCCCTGTACCAGGCCGGTGACTACGAAGGCGCGGCCAAGGCGTTCGCCCAAGGCAGCAGCGCGGCGGCGCACTACAATCGAGGCAATGCCCTGGCCCGCGCCGACCAGTTGGAGGCTGCACTGGACGCCTACGAGCAGGCGCTGGAACGCCAGCCCGACCTGCAGCCGGCGCTGGACAACCAGGCGCTGGTCCAGCAACTGTTGCTGCAACGCCAGGCCAAGGCCGAGGCACAACAGGCCAACCGTGATGCCCAAGGCACCCCGGGCAACGAAAGCGAGGGCAACAGCAGCTCCGCCGCCGATCCGGCACAAGGCACACCCGGCAACGACGAACCACAGGCCGGCCAGGAGCAAGGCGACAGCGCCAACAAGGGGCAGCCGCCCGCCGGCAACACGGCCGGCGACGACGACAGCCTGACCCAGCCGCCGCAACGGCCGACCTCGACCAGCCTGGATGCCGAACAGCGCCAGGCCCTCGAGCAATGGCTACGGGAGATCCCGGACAACCCGGCGCAGCTGTTGCGGCGCAAATTCTGGTATGAACAGCAATTGCATCAGGAAACCCCACGATGAGTCGCTTCGGCGTCTTCCTTCTCAGCCTCTTGTGGACCGCTCTGGTCCAGGCTCAACCGACCCTGCAGGCCAGCGTCGACCGTACGCGCCTGGAGGCCGGCGAAACCCTCGAGCTGATCCTCGAAAGCCAGGACGTGACCCAGTTCGGCAAGCCTGACCTGCGCGCCCTCGACGCCGATTTCGACGTGCGCGGCACCCGCCAGCTCAACAGCCTGCACACACTGGACGGCGAAACCCGCGCCAGCACCCGCTGGATCATCACCCTGCTGCCGCGTCGCGCCGGCAGCCTGAGCATCCCCGCGCTGCAACTGGGCGAGTCGCGCAGCCAGCCAATCGAGGTGCAGGTGCTGCAGGCCGATGCCAGCCGCCCGGACAGCGCCTCACAGGTGTTCATCGAGGCCACCCTGGACACCGCCGAGGTGTACGTCCAGGCCCAGGCCGTGCTGACCCTGCGCATCTATCACTCGGTGTCGCTGTATGACGACAGCAGCCTCAGCCCGCTGCAACTGGACAACGCCAAGGTCGAGCCGCTGGGCGAGTCGCGCACCTACGAGAAAGAGATCAACGGCGTGCGCCACGGCGTGATCGAAACCCGCTATGCGCTGTACCCGCAGCTCAGTGGCGAGTTGAACGTGCCTTCGCTGACCTTCACCGCCACCGCCGCCGACAACGCCGAGCAGCCGGTGGGAACGACCCGCGCCGGCCGCCAGGTGCAGGTCAGCTCGCTGCCGCTGCGCCTGACGGTGCGGCCGATCCCGGCCAACTACCCGCCAGGCACCGCGTGGTTGCCGGCACGCAGCCTGAGCCTGGAAGAACACTGGAACCCCGACCCGAGCCAGCAGACCGTGCAGATCGGCGACTCGCTGACGCGCAGCGTGACGCTGCGTGCCGACGGCTTGTCGAGCACCCAGCTGCCGCCGCTGCCGGCCACTGAGATCCTCGGCTTGCGCCGCTACCCCGACCAGCCGTTGCTGCGCAACGAGGTCAACGAGCGCGGCATGACCGCCAACCGTGAAGAGCGTGAGGCGCTGGTGCCGACCCACAGTGGCGCGCTGACCCTGCCGGCAGTCGAAGTCACCTGGTGGAACACCCGCGAGGACCACCTCGAACACAGCAACCTGCCGGCGCGCAGCCTCGAAGTCCAGGACAACCCGGCCTTGAGCGCGGAGACACCGGTGGGCGACAGCCGCACGGCCAATCGCGCGTTGTGGCCGTGGCAGCTGGCGACCCTGGTGCTGGCGCTGACCACCCTGCTCGGCTTTACCCTGTGGTGGCGGGCTCGCTCGCAGCCGGCGGTGTTGCGCGCGGCGCAGAGCGGGCCGAGCCCGCGCACCTTGCTCGATGACCTCAAGCGCGCCTGCCAGGCCAATGACCCGCAGGCGACGCGCCAGGCGCTGGATGCCTGGGCGCGCCAGCAGCCGGAGACGCTGGCCGAGATGGCGGCGCGTTTCGTGCCGTTATCGGATGCGCTGGATGGGCTCAATGGCGCGCTGTACAGCGAGACCGGGCAGTATTGGCAGGGCGATGACCTGTGGCGCGCGATTGGCGCGATACCGCCCGCCGAGCAGCGCCTGGCGCCGACGGGCGAGCCCGGCAGTTTGCCGCCGCTGTACCCCAAATAGCGCGTGGGGGCACGCGCGAACCCCCACCCGACTTGCGTTACCATAGCCCCCCGCAAAACCCTGATCACTCCCCAAAACAGGTCCTCCATGCGTCTGTTTCACACCTCCGACTGGCACCTGGGCCAAAGCCTGCACGGCCAGGAGCGCGACTTCGAACACGCCTGCTTCTTCGCCTGGCTACTGGGTCAACTGCAACTGCGTCAGCCCGACGCGCTGTTGATCGCCGGTGACATCTTCGACACGGTCAACCCGCCGGTCAAAGCCCAGGAGCGGCTCTACGAATTCATCGTCCAGGCCCACGAGCAACAGCCCAAGCTGGACATCGTGATGATCGCCGGCAACCACGACTCCGGCTCACGCATCGAACTGCCCGCCGCGCTGATGCGCCGCCTGCGCACCCACGCCCTGGGCCGGGTGCACTGGCTCGACGAGGGCCAGCTGGACGCCGAGCGCCTGCTGATCCCGTTGACCAACGCCCGCGGCAAGGTCGGCGCCTGGTGCCTGGCCCTGCCCTTCCTGCGGCCGGCCGAGGTCACCGGCCCGCACCTGGGCGACGACTACATGCAGGGCATCACCCAGGTCCACCAGCAACTGATCGCGGCCGGCCAGGCCAAGCGCAAGAAGGACCAGGCGCTGATCGCCATCAGCCATGCGCACATGGCTGGCGGCTCGATCTCCGAAGACTCCGAGCGCAGCCTGATCATCGGCAACGCCGAAGCCCTGCCGGCCAAGCTGTTCGACAAGGCCATCAGCTATGTCGCCCTCGGCCACCTGCACAAGCCGCAGAAGGTCAACCGCGAAGAACGCATCCGCTACAGCGGCTCGCCGATCCCGCTGTCGTTCGCCGAAATCGCTTACCCGCACCAACTGCTCGAAGTCGAGCTGGACGGCGCCGAGCTGGTCAGCGTCGAACCGCGCCTGGTGCCGCGGGCCGTGGCCCTGCAGCGGATGGGCCCGGCACCGCTGGCCGAGCTGCTCGTACAGCTCGCCGAGCTGCCGGTGGTCGACCTGCTCGAAGACCCCAACCGCCAGCCTTGGCTGGAAGTGCGCGTGCACCTCGACGAGCCGCAGCCCGACCTGCGCCAGCAGATCGAAACGGCGCTGCAGGGCAAGGCCGTGCGCCTGGTGCGGATCAGCGCCGAGTACGCCGGCCGTGGCAGCCTCGAAGAAGACCCGCTGGCCTTTGTCGAACTGAGCCAGATGACCCCGCAGGACCTGTTCAGCCGCGCCTGGGAGCAGGCCTACGGCAACCCCGTCGATGAGCAGGCCCTGAGCGATTTCGCCCTGCTCCTGCAGGATGTCCAGCTGGAGGAGGAGCAGCCATGAAGATTCTTGCCATTCGCCTGAAGAACCTCGCCTCGCTGGCTGGCCCGATCGACATCGACTTCACCGCCGAACCGCTGGCCAGCGCCGGCCTGTTCGCCATCACCGGCCCCACCGGCGCCGGCAAGAGCACCCTCCTGGATGCCCTGTGCCTGGCGCTGTTCGGCACCGTGCCGCGGCTCAACGCCATCGGCCGCGAAGCCAAGGTGCCCGACGCCGACGGCGAAATCCCCACCTACGACCCGCGCAACCTGTTGCGCCGCGGCACCGGCAGCGGCTTTGCCGAAGTCGATTTCGTTGGTATCGACGGGCAGCGCTACCGCGCCCGCTGGGAGGCCAACCGCGCCCGCGACAAGGCCAACGGCAAGCTCCAGCACAGCCGCCAGAGCCTCTACGACCTGGATGGCGAGCAACTGCTGGGCAGCGGCAAGAACGAGTACAAGCAGCTGGTCGAAGCCCGCCTGGGGCTGAACTTCGAGCAGTTCACCCGCGCGGTGATGCTCGCCCAGAGCGAGTTCAGCGCCTTCCTCAAGGCCGACGACAAAGAGCGCAGCGAGCTGCTGGAAAAGCTCACCAACACGGCGATCTACACCCGCCTCGGCCAGCGCGCGTTCAGCAAGGCCAGGGAAACCGGCGACGTCCATAACGCACTCAAGGACCGCGCCAGCCACCTGCTGCCGATGGCCGCCGAAGCGCGTGCCGAGCTCGATCAACGGCTGGAGCAGGCGCAGCAGGCGTTCAAGGCCGAGCAGGCCCGCGAGCGTCAGCTCGAGCAACAGCGCGCCTGGCTCGCCGAACAGCGCCAGCTGCACGCGCAGCACGGTGCGGCCGAGCAGACGCTGCAAGCGGCCGAGCAGGCCTGGCAACAGCTCGCAGAGCAGCGCCAGGACCTGCAACACCTGGAGCGCCTCGCCCCGCAGCGGCACCAGTTCCACCGCCAGCAGGCGCTGGCCGGCCAGCTCACGCCGCTGGCCGCCGCCCTGGCAGAGCAACAGCACCAGCAGCACAGCCTGCAGGCCCGCACGCTGGAGCTGCAACAGGCGCTGGAAACCGCCCGCCAAGCGCTGGCCCAGGCGCAGAGCCTGCAAGCCGACAGTGCGCCACGCCTGCGCCAGGCCTTTGCCGCCCAGGACAACCTGGCGCGCCTGGACCAGGAGTCGGTCAAACTCGGTGATCTCGCCCAACAGGCCGATCACGCCGTCAGCGAAGGCCAGCAGCAGCTGCACGACCTCGATCAACAGCAACAGCGCAGCCAGCAACAGCTGGTCGCCATTGACGCGGCGCTCGCCGACAGTACCCCGCTGGCCGCCCTCGGCAGTGCCTGGCAGGCCTACCGCGGGCAGTTGCAGCAACTGCTGCAGATCGGCAATCGGCTGACCCAGGGCCGCGACGAACTGCCCGGCCTGCAAGCCCAGGCCAGCCAGGCCAATGCTCAGCTGCACGCGCAGCGCGACGCCTTCGAGGTGTTGTTCCGCGAAGCCGGCGCCGAACCGCAGGCGCTGGCCGAACAGCTCGACCTGCTCGGCACCCTGCTCCAGGAGCACCGCAAGCAGCAACGTGCCGTTGAAGAGCTGGCGCGCCTGCACGCCCGCGAGCAAGAGCTGCAACAGAGCATCGAAGCACTGCGGGAGCGCCAGCAGCAGGGCCTGCAACAACGCGGGCAACTGATCACCGAGGGCCAGTCGGCCAAGGCCGAACTGGAAGCCGCGGAACAGGCGCTGACCCTGACCCGGCAGTTGCTCGAACGCCAGCGCCTGGCGCGCAACACCAGCGTCGAAGAGCTGCGCGAGCAACTGCGCGAGGGCGAGCCGTGCCCGGTCTGTGGCAGCGCCGAGCACCCGTTCCATCAGCCCGAGGCCCTGCTGCAGAGCCTTGGCCGGCATGACCAGGCCGAAGAGGCCGCGGCCCTGGCGCTGGTCGAACGCCTCAATGGCCGGCTGATCGAGCTGCGCACCCAGGTCGGCATGGTCAATGGCCAGGTCAAGGAGTACCAGCACCAGCAGGCGCAACTGAGCGAACAGCTGCAGCCGCTGCTGCAGCAGTTGCAGGCTCACGCCCTGTGGCCATCGCTGAGCGCCCAGAACGACCAGACCCGCAGTGCCTGGCTGGACAGCCAGCTGCGCCGTCTGGATGCCGAGATCAGCCGCGACGAACAGCGCCAGAGCGCGCTGCTGACCTTGCAGAAGGACGCCGCCCGCCTGACCCAGCAACTGCAGGCCGCCAGCGACGCCCAGCAGCAGGCCCAGCGCCGCCTCGACCAGCAGCACCAGGCCATGACCGCCGACCAGGAGCGCCTCGACCAGGCCCTCGGCGAGTTTGCCGGGGTACTGCCCGCCGATATCCTCCAGGCCCTGCGCGACGAGCCGGCGCATGCCTTCCTCGCCCTCGACCAGCAGGTTGCCCAGCGCATGCAGCAGCTGGAGCAGCAAAAGGACGAACAGCAGGAGCAGCAGCAACGCCAGCAGCAACTCGAGCGCCTGCGCGACCAGCAGCAAGCACGTCTGCAACGCCAAGGCGAGCTGCGTCAGCAGGTCGCCAGCCTCGCCGAACAGCAGCACCAGGCGCGCACCACGCTTGCCGAGCTGCTCGGCGAACATGCCAATGCCGAGGCCTGGCAGCGCCACCTCGAACAGCACGTCGAACAGGCCCGCAGCGGCGAAGCGAGCACTGCCCAGGCCCTGCAGGATGCCCACACCCAAGGCGTGCAACTGGCCGGCGATCTCAAGGCCAACCTGCAGCGGCGCGAGGCGCTGGAGCAGGAGCACCAGGCCTTGCAGGGCCAGATCAGCCAATGGCGCAGCGACCACCCCGAGCTCGACGACGCCGGGCTCGACCGCCTGCTGGCCGTCGACGACACCGCCCTGGCTGAGCTGCGTGAGCGTCTGCAAGGTGCGCAAAAGGCCATCGAGCAAGCTCGCGTACTGCTTGCTGAGCGCCAGCAGCGCCTGCAGCAGCACAATGCTCAGGCCCAGGCCGAACCCATGCCTGGCGAAGCGCTGGAACAGGCCCTCGCCGCCCTGCAACAACAGCTGGCTGGCCATGAGCAGCAATGCGCCGAACTGCGTGCGCAGCAGGCCGACGACCAGCGGCGCCAGCAGGCGCACCAGGCCCTGGCCACGGAGATCGAGCAGGCCTACCAGCAATGGCAACGCTGGGCCCGCCTGAACGCCTTGATCGGCTCGGCCTCCGGCGACGTGTTCCGCAAGATCGCCCAGGGCTACAACCTCGACCTGCTGCTGCACCACGCCAACAGCCAGTTGCGTCAATTGGCCAAACGCTATCGCCTCAAGCGCGGCGGCAGCGCCCTGGGCCTGCTGGTGCTGGACACCGAGATGGGTGACGAACTGCGCTCGGTGCACTCGCTGTCGGGTGGCGAGACCTTCCTGGTGTCGCTGGCCTTGGCCCTGGGCCTGGCCTCGATGGCCTCGAGCACCCTGCGCATCGAGTCGCTGTTCATCGACGAAGGGTTCGGCAGCCTCGATCCGGAGTCGCTGCAACTGGCCATGGATGCCCTCGACGGTCTGCAGGCGCAGGGCCGCAAGGTCGCGGTGATCTCCCACGTGCAGGAGATGCACGAGCGGATCCCGGTGCAGATCCAGGTGCGCCGGCAAGGCAACGGGCTGAGCGAGGTCGAGGTGTGCGGATGATCCTCTACTCGTTCCGCCGCTGCCCCTGGGCCATGCGCGCACGCCTGGCGCTGCGCTATGCCGGGTGCGCGGTGGAGGTGTGTGAGGTGGCGATGAAGGCCAAGCCGGCCGCGCTGCTGGCACTGTCGCCCAAGGGCACGGTGCCGGTGCTGAATACCGGCCACGGTGTGCTGGAAGAGAGCCTGGACATCATGCGCTGGGCGCTCGAGCAGAACGATCCGCAGGACTGGCGGCTGCAGGCCGACCCTGAGGGCGCGCAGCAGGCCGATGCGCTGATCGTGCGTAACGACAGCAGCTTCAAGGCGCAGGTCAACCTGTACAAGTATGCCGAGCGTTACCCCGCGCATTCACGCGAGCACTACCGCCAGCAGGCCGAAACCTGGCTGGCGGAGCTGGAAGCGTTGCTGGAAGGTCGCGCCTATCTGTTCGCCGAGCACCCGAGCCTGGCCGATGCCGCCCTGCTGCCCCTGATGCGCCAGTTTGCCGGGGTCGAACCGCAGTGGTTCGCCGAGGCGCCTTATCCGCGGCTGCGGAGCTGGTTGCAAAGGTGGCTAGCGTCGGATCTGTTCCAGGCCATCATGGCGCGCTGAATCAGCGCTGGCCTCTTCGCGGGTAAACCCGCTCCCACAGGTTCAGCACGGACCTTCAGAGCAGCTCAACTCCTGTGGGAGCGGGTTTACCCGCGAAGAGGTCCACTCAGTGGCTGTGCTTACCACTCAGGGCCGCATGAAAATGCGCGCTTTGCTGCAGGTATTTCTCGGTATAGCTGTGGGTGGCTGGCGCCTTGCCAGGGGCATCCGCGTGGGCGTGCGCAGGCAATACGACAGACGCTGAAATGGCGGAAGCGGCAATGAGCGGGAACAGATTGAAGTTCATGTTGGCTGACCTCGACTTCGTGGTTTGACGGTGGCCCCGAGTGGGCCATGGGTCAAACTTACGCCGCCAAGGTCGGCCGCAGAAATTCATTGCAGCAGTAGCGAATATCACGCCGATTGATAGTCACTCGATGAACAGGAGCGCCGAGGGCGCATCCTGGGACAGCTTCTGTACGGTCTCACCCAGCTTGCCGCTGCGCGGATCGCGGCGCATGACGACGATCTGATTGCTCTTCTGGTTGGCCACCAGGAGGAAGTTGCCGCTCGGGTCGAGGGCAAACTCGCGCGGGTGATCGCCTTCCACCGAGCGCCGCTGCAGGACGCTCAACTGGCCGTTGTCCTTGGCCACCGCAAACGCCACGATCTCGTTGGCCGTGCCGCGATTGCTGACGTACAGGAAACGCCCGTCGACCGACAGGTGCAGCCCGGCCGAAGCCTTGGCGGCAACGTCCTTGCTGTCGGTCAGCGGCAGCCGCTGACGCTCGACAAGCGCGCCATTGTCGACGTCGAACACCACCACCTCCCCCGTCATCTCCAGGGTGAGGTAGGCGTGCCGGCCCTTGGCATCGAACAGCAGGTGGCGCGGCCCGCTGCCCGGCGGCAGGCTGACGGACGCGGGGATCGCCGGGCTCAGCGGCTTTTCAGTGCTGGCACCGTCGTAGCGGTAGATGAACACCTTGTCCGCACCCAGGTCGCTGGCGTACAGATGCCGGCCGTCAGGCGACGGCACCAGCGAATGCACGTGGGCACCGGCCTGGCGCTCGGGGTTGACCTTGCTCGGCGTATGCCGGGCCTGTTGCACCACCGGCGCGAGCTTGCCGTCCCTGGCCACCGGGACCACCACCAGGCTGCCGCCCGGGTCTGGCGCCACGCCGTAGTTGGCGACGAACAGGTAGCGCTGGTCATGGCTGAGGCTGGCGTGGGTCGGCTCGTCACCCTGGCTGGCGACCTGGTTGAGCGGCTTGATCTCGCCCTTGGCGCTGAGCGCGAAGCTGCTGACATGGCCCTGTGGCGTTTCATTGACCGCGAACAGCAGCCGCTGGTCGGCAGACAGCACCAGCCACGACGGGCTGACGCTTTTCACCACCTGCAACGGCCTGGCGTCGATCTGGCCGGCCTGGCTGTCGAAGTGGTAGCGGTAGAGGCCCTGGCTGCTGCCATCGGTGTAGCTGCCCACCAGCAAGGTCGCAGCATGGGCGTCGAGAATCAGGCTCATCAGACTAGCGCTCAGCAGGCGCTTCCAGGTCCGGCGCTTCATCGTCGTAATCATCCTCATCATCGTCGTCATCGTCCGAGGACACGGCACTCAGACAGACTAGCTGATGCTCACCCTGATCATCGTTGAGTCGCCACTCATCGCCCGCGCCAATGGCGGCGGCGACTTGCTCGGCGGTGAATTTCCAGCGCTTGAGGTCGCGGCCGTCCATGCATTCGATCAGCAGGCCGTTGGCGTCGAACGTGAAGTCGAAGGCGTGCAGGCCGTCGATCAGGAGCATGTCGCTGGATTCGAGGGCGGTGGCGAGGGTGGTCATGGGGGTACCTGAGGCGCAAAGACCCGCAGTATACCCAATCGCGAGGCACGCCCGCTCACGCCCGCGCTGCGCTGGGGCGCCATGCACCCCAGCGCAAACCCCTCAATGGGCGAAGATCGACCCGCCCTCCTTGCCCGCCAGCTTGTGCGGCTTGATCAGGAACCGCGCCAGCGCCGGCAGCAGCCACAACGCGCCAAACATGTTCCAGAGCAGCATGAAGGTCAGCATCAGGCCCATGTCGGCCTGGAACTTGATCGCCGAGAAGATCCAGGTGCACACGCCGATCGCCAGGCACAGGCCGGTGAACAGCACCGCCTTGCCGGTGGAACGCAGGGTCTGGTAATACGCTTCCTGCAACGGCAGGCCGGCCCGCAGGAAGCTCTCCAGGCGGCTGTAGATGTAGATCCCGTAGTCCACGCCGATGCCCACCCCCAGCGCCACCACCGGCAAGGTCGCGACCTTGACGCCGATGCCCATGAAGGCCATCAGGGCGTTGCCGAGTACCGAGGTCAGCACCAGCGGCAGGACGATGCACAGGGTCGCGGCAAACGAGCGGAAGGTGATCAGGCACATGATCCCCACGCACAGGTAGACCAGGATCAGAATGGTCAGCTCGGCCGACTTGATCACCTCGTTGGTGGCCGCCTCGATCCCGGCGTTACCCGCCGCCAGCAAGAACTGCAGGCCCTCTTTGTTGTGGCTGTCGGCAAACGCCTTGGCCGTCGCGGTGACCCGCTCGAGGGTCTCGGCCTTGTGGTCGTTGAGGAACACCAGCACCGGTGCCAGCGAGCAGTCGGCGTTGTACAGGCCGTCGGCACGGGCGATCGAGCTGTTGAGCACGTCAGGGTTGCGCGACAGGGTCTCCCATTTCAGGTTGCCCTCGTTCATGCCCTTGATCATCTGCTTGGACACGGTCACCAGGGAGATCGCCGACTGCACCCCGGGGGTGTTCTGCATGGTCCACATCAGCTCGTCGATCGGCGCCATGGTCGAGTGGATCGAGCAGCTCTCGGACGGCGTCTTGACCATGATCACCAGCACATCGGAGCTGGTCGAGTAGTTGCTGATGATGAAGTGGTTGTCCTGGTTGTAGCGCGAGTCCGGGCGCAGCTCCGGGGCGCCCTGGTCGAGGTCGCCGATCTTCAGGTTCTGGCTGTACCAGAGCCCGCCGCCGAAGGCCAGCAGGGCCAGGACGATCGACACCGGCGCCACCTTGGGGCTGGCGAAGTTGGACAGCAGGCGCCAGAACGGGTGCTCGCGGGTGGCGTCCTTCTTGCTGCGCTCGACGGCCTTCTTGCTGATGCCGACGTAGGAGATCGCCACCGGCAGCAGGATCAGGTTGGTGAAGACGATCACCGCCACGCCGATCGAGGCGCCGATGGCCAGCTCGCGGATCACCCCGATGTCGATGATCAGCAGCGTGATGAAGCCGACCGCGTCGGCCAGGATGGCGATCATCCCCGGCAGGAACAGCTGGCGGAAGGTCCGCCGGGCGGCGGTGAGGGCATTGTCGGCACCGCTCGATTGCAGGGCGATGCCGTTGATCTTCTGCACCCCGTGCGAGATGCCGATGGCGAAGATCAGGAACGGCACCAGCATCGAGTACGGGTCGAGGCCGAAGCCCACCGCGTGCATCAGGCCCAGCTGCCAGACCACCGCCACCAGGGTGGTGATGAGCACGGCGATGGTACTGCGGATGCACCAAGTGAACCAGTACAGGAGGATCCAGGTGATCACCAACGCCACGCCGAAGAACAGCGCGACCATCACCAGGCCATCGATCAGGTCACCGACTTTCTTGGCGAAACCGACGATGTGGATCTTCACATTGGGGTTTTGCGCCTGGAACTTGTCGCGGATCTTTTCTTCCAGCTGGTGGGAGAACTGCTGGTAGTCGAGCTTGATCTGCCGGCCCTGGTCCTGCGGGTCGGGGTAGCTCTCGAGCAGCGGCACGTCGACGATGCTCGACTTGAAGTTGTTGGCCACCAGGCGCCCGACCTGGCCGGACTTGAGCACGTTGTCGCGCAGCTGGTCGAGGCTGTCGCCCGAGCCG
This sequence comes from Pseudomonas reidholzensis, assembly GCF_900536025.1. Taxonomy (GTDB): domain Bacteria; phylum Pseudomonadota; class Gammaproteobacteria; order Pseudomonadales; family Pseudomonadaceae; genus Aquipseudomonas; species Aquipseudomonas reidholzensis. The sequence continues at coordinate 58,445 of NZ_UNOZ01000010.1, read as the reverse complement.
TTGTAGGTATTGGGGATCACCTCGCCACCGGCGAAGCCCTCTTCGGTGACCTCGGTCCAGCGCACGCTGGGGCTCCACAGCGACTTCAGCCCGGCGCGGTCGACCCCGGGGATGTAGAACACCTCGTCATGGATCTGGCGCAGGGTCTCCATGTAGTCCTTGTCGAAGATGTCGCCATTGACCGCCTCCACCGAGATGCGCACGGTGTTGCCGAGGTTGGCCAGGTCGTTGCGGTGTTCGAGCATCTGTTCGATGAACGGGTGCTGCAACGGGATCATCTTCTCGAAACTGGTCGACGGGCGGATCTGCGTGGCCTGCCAGAACAGCAGGATGCTCACCAGCAGGCACAGGCCGATGACCACCGGGCGGTTGTTGAAGATCAGCCGTTCGAGCAGGGTGGTCTTGTCCTGGTGGTGGTCCTGGTGCATGTCAAAGCTCTCCCTGCGGGTCATGGACGCACCTCCTCGGCACCTTCGGCGGTGGCCAGGTGCACACCACCCTGGCCGACCAACAGCAGGCCGCCTGCGGCGAGGCCGGTGACCCCGGCCAGGGCGATCCGATCGGCGCGGTTGTACACCGCGAAGGTCTGGCCGTCGTCGTGGCTGCGCAGCACGCTGCCGCCGTTGCCGACCAGCACCACGCTGCCGTCATCGAGTAGCGTAGCGCTTGCCAGGCCGAATTCGAGCGGGCCGCGCGCGGCCTTGAGTTCGATCGGCTGCCAGCTGTCACCGAAATCCGTGGAGCGCAGCAGGTTGCCGCGCAAGCCATAGGCCAACAGGGTGCGCGCCTGGGCGGTGCCGAGTACGCCGAACAGCGAGCCCTCGTAGGGGCTGTCTACGTGCGACCAGCTCTGGCCGTTGTCGCTGGAGCGGAACATGCTGCCCTGCTCGCCGACGATGAACAGGCCGGCGTCCTTGATCGCGGCAATGCCGTTGAGGTGCAACTGGTCGGGGTTGTCCAGGCGCTCGCCGACGTCTTGCCAGTGCTGGCCGCCATCGGTGGTTTCCAGCAGTGCGCCATACGCGCCTACGGCAAAGCCGTGCTGGGCGTCGACAAAGCTGATGTCGAGCAGCGGTGCTTCGCGTGTGAGGTCTTCGAACTGTTTGCTCCAGGTCGCGCCGCCATCGCTGCTGGCGAGGATCTGGGCATCGTGGCCGACCGCCCAGCCGCGCTTGTCATCGAGGAAGAACACCGCCGTGAGCAGCTGGCGGGTGGGCACCCGGGCTTGGGTCCAGGTCTTGCCCTGGTCATCGGAGAAGAGGATGTGGCCACGATCGCCGACCACCACCAGGCGCTGGCCGGCATGGGCGACGTCGATCAGCAGGCTTTCGCTGGCCTTGGCCGACTCGGTCGAATACTCCGCGGCGGCGGCGGCTTCGACGCTGCCGGTCCACATTCCCAATGCCAGCGCCAGCATCGCGCCGGCGGCCAGCGGCCAGGCAGCACGCCTGGCGTGTGCGAATTCCCGCTCCCTCATGACCGTCCCCTGTTGTGTTCTTTTTAGTGGGTCAATGCCTTGCAGGTACTGCGAAAAGCCTGTGCCAGAGGCCTGCAATAGCTTTGAGCCATCCTAGCGGGGAAATCTTCAAGAGCACAACGAGCGCAGCGTTATGTTTTGTTAAGCAGTAAAAAACGGGGCCGCTTTGCGGCCCTTCGCGGGCAAGTCGCATCGGCGCACCGCCGCTCCCACAGGTACCGCGCCGCTTGGGAAATTTGCGGGGATCCTGTGGGAGCGGGCTTGCCGGGACGCCGGACCGCCGCGAAGGGGCGCGCAGCGGCCCCAGTTCACACCGGCTTGAATCAAGCCAGGCTTTTGCTCACCACCTCATACACATCACTGGACAACGCCCCGGACGCGAGAATCCGCTCCAGCTCGCCCTTCATCAACGCCTGACGCGCCACGTCATACTTGCGCCAGCGGGTCAGCGGCGCCAGCTGGCGCGAGGCGATCTGCGGGTTCAGCGCATTCAGCTCGATCACCAGGTCCGCCAGGAAGCGATAACCCGAGCCGTCCGCGGCATGGAAGTTGACCAGGTTCTGCCCGGCAAACGCGCCCACCAGGGCGCGCACCTTGTTCGGGTTCTTCAGGGTGAACGCCGGATGCGCCATCAACACCTTGACCCGCACCAGGCCACCCGGCAAGGCGCTGGCCGCCTGCACGCTGAACCACTGGTCCATGACCAGCGGGTTGTCCTTGAAGTGCTCGGCAAAGGCCTCGAGGACCTTGGCCCGCTCGGCCTCGAACGGCGAGTTGACCAGGACCGCCAGGGCGGTCAGGCGCTCGGTCATGTTGTCGCACTGCTCGAACTGCTCCAGCGTCGCCTCGAGCACCTGCGGCTTGCCGCTGAGCATCAGGTACGACAGGGCGATGTTCTGCAGGCTGCGGCGGGCGAAGTGCTCGGCCGAGGCGACATAGGCGGTCTTGCCCGACACTTCGCGGTGGGCCTGGTAACGCGCCCACAGCGCATCGAACAGCTGCTCGGCGATCGCCTTGCGGGTGAATTCGCGGGCGGCATGAATGGCGTCGACGTCGGCCACCTGGCTGATTTCGGTGAGGTAGGCCTCGCCGGGCAGCGAGAGCATCTCGGCGACCATCGCCGGGTCCAGCGACGGATTGCCCAGCACCGTGCCCAGCGCGCTGATCAGGCGTGGGTCGAGGCTCAGCGCTTCGCCACGCTGGTGCTGGCCGATCAGTTCCTGGAGCACCTGCACCGACAGTTGCTGGCCGGCTTCCCAGCGGTTGAAGCCATCGCTGTCGTGCTGCATGAGGAACATCAGCTGGTCGCGGTCATACGGGAAGCTCAGCTTCACCGGCGCGCTGAAACCGCGCAACAGCGACGGCAGCGGCTTGGCGGCGATGTCGACGAAGGTAAAGGTCTGCTCGGCTTCGGTCAGCGACAGCACACGTTGCGTACCCACGGCCGCGGCCTCGCCTTGCAGGCGCAGCGCCAAGTCATTGCCCTCGGCATCCAGCAGGCCCAGTGCGACCGGGATCACGAACGGCAGCTTTTCGGCTTTGTCCGGCGTCTGCGGGCAGCTCTGGCGGAAGCTCAGGCTGTAGGTGCGGGCTGCGGCGTCATACGCCTCGCTGACCTCCAGGCGCGGCGTGCCGGCCTGGCTGTACCAGCGCTTGAACTGGGTCAGGTCGACACCGTTGGCGTCTTCCATGGCCTTGATGAAGTCGTCGCAGGTAACGGCCTGGCCGTCGTGGCGCTCGAAGTACAGGTCGCTGCCTTTACGGAAGCCCTCGGCACCGAGCAGGGTGCGGACCATGCCCACCACTTCGGCGCCCTTCTCGTACACGGTCAGGGTGTAGAAGTTGGAGATCTCGATAAAGCTGTCCGGGCGCACCGGATGGGCCATGGGGCCGGCGTCTTCGGCGAACTGGTGGGTGCGCAGGTAGGCGACATCCTCGATGCGCTTGACCGTGCGCGAGTTCATGTCGGCGCTGAACTCAGCGTCGCGGAACACCGTGAAGCCTTCCTTGAGCGACAGCTGGAACCAGTCGCGGCAGGTCACGCGGTTGCCGGTCCAGTTGTGGAAGTACTCGTGGGCGACCACCCCTTCGACGCGCTGGTGAGCGGCGTCGGTGGCGGTTTCGGCGCGGGCCAGCACGCAGCTCGAGTTGAAGATGTTGAGGCCCTTGTTTTCCATGGCGCCCATGTTGAAGTCGTTGACCGCGACGATCATGAAGATGTCCAGGTCGTACTCACGGCCGTAGACTTCTTCGTCCCAGCGCATCGACTTCTGCAGGCTGACCATGGCGTGGGCGCACTTGTCGATGTTTTCCGGCTCGACGTAAATGCGCAGGGTCACGTCGCGACCAGACTGGCGGGTGAAGCTGTCTTCGACGCACCACAAGTCACCGGCCACCAGGGCGAACAGGTAGGCGGGCTTCATGAACGGGTCTTCCCAGGTCGCCCAGTGCCGACCGTCTTCGGCCGGGCCACTGCCGATCGGGTTGCCGTTGGACAACAGCACCGGGTAGCGATGCTGCTCGGCGATCACCGTGGTGGTGAAGGTGCTCATCACGTCCGGGCGATCGAGGTAATAGGTGATCTTGCGGAAGCCCTCGGCCTCGCACTGGGTGCAGTACATCGTGCCGGACTTGTACAGGCCTTCGAGGGCGGTGTTGGTTTCCGGGTGGATCTTCACCGTGGTGTCGAGGGTGAAGCGCTCGGCCTGCGGGTGCAGGGTCAGGCTGTCGTCATCGAGCTGGTAGTCGGCGGCGGACAGGCTCTGGTCGTCCAGCTGCACGTTGACCAGCTCGAGCTGCTGGCCGTCGAGCACCAGCGGCGGCAGGCCGGCGCCACGTGCCGGGTTGCGGCGCATGACCAGTTGCGCATGGACCAGGCTGTGGTCCTCGAACAGCTCGAAGGTCAGGTGCGTCTCGTCGATCAGGTACTCGGGCGCCTGGTAGTCCTTGAGGTAGATCACTTGCGGTTGCTCGGTACGCATGTGGCTGTCCTTTTTACTGATGCACGGCCAACTGGTAGGCCGTGTATTTGCGAATGTTGATCACGCCGGTGTCGAAGATCAGGTACTGACCCTTGATGCCCAGCAGCGTGCCTTCGACGATCGGCGTCTTGTCCAGGTTGAAGCTGACGATCTTGCTCGGGTAGGCCTCGACCGGATAGCGCATCTGCACCACTTCGGCATCGTTCAACGGCTGGATGGCCTGCACCCCAAAGCGCTGCTGCAGGGCGTGAATGCCCTCGGCACAGGCCTCGAAGATCTGCTCGCGGATGGCCACCAGGTCGAGCACGTCGGCATCGCCCTTGAGCAGCGCGCGCCAGTTGGTGCGGTCAGGCACCTGGCTGCGCAGCACGTCTTCGACCAGGCCCGACTGCTGACGGGTGGCCACGCGCATGATCGGCAGGGCCTGGCTGGCGCCCTGGTCGAGCCAGCGGGTGGGCAACTGGGTGGCACGGGTGATACCGACCTTGACCCCCGACGAGTTGGCCAGGTAGACCACGTGGTCGGTCATGCAGAACTGCTCGCCCCACGACGGTTCGCGGCAGGTGCCGGCGTCGTAGTGGCAGCGCTCAGGGGCCATGATGCACAGGTCGCACTGGGCCAGCTTGCTCATGCACGGGTAGCAGTAGCCTTGGCTGTAGCTGGTCTTGGTGCGCTTGCCGCAATGGCTGCAATGGATCGCACCGAGGTACTCCAGGCGCAGCGTCTTGCCGATCAGCGGGTTGACCGCGACCTGCGCCTCACCCAGACGAAAGCTGTACTGCACGACCGGTGCTTCGAGGCGCACCGCCATCTTGCTCAAAGAGCCACGAGCGAGTTCGATCAATGTACCGAGTCCGACTTGAACAGAATGTTGGGGATCGGCGCCGATTTCGAGGCGCATTCCTGCGGGCCCATGTAACCGGTGCGCTGGTCTTCGGGCAGGTTGTGCATCTCCCAGGCGATCACCGCCTGCAGCGACAGCTCTTTCTGCTCGACGGTCAGCTTGCGCCCGTCAGACCATTTGCCCAGTTCCACGGCCGTTTTCAGGCTCTGGTAGATTTCCGGGGTGATGTTTTCGATCATTTGCGCGAACGTGGACATAGCGTCTCCTAAATCAAGCCGACAGTTTACGCCGGGCCAGGCCACCGCCCAAGAGGCCCGTCAGGCATCCGATGAGCAGGCCACCGACGTGGGCGGCATTGGCGATCTGGCCGAAGCCGAGCTGGCCGACCAGCCCCGTCAGGCAGACCACCAGCCAGATGAGCATCATCACCAGCACGCCCTTGGGCAGGCTGTAGTGTGGGTTGGGCGCCAGCCACTGGTACAGCCAGACATACCCGAGCAGGCCGTAGAGCACCCCGGACAGCCCGCCGAACAGGCTCGCGCCCCCGGCGAAATGCTGGGCCAGGTTGGACACCAGGCTGAACAGCAGGGTCAGGCTCAGCAGCAGCCACGGGCCCTGGCGCAGCTCGATGCGTTTGCCCAGCTCCCAGTACCAGAGGCCGTTCATGGCCAGGTGCAGCACGCCGAAGTGCAGCAGCATCGGCGACACCAGCCGCCACCATTGGCCGTTGGCCAGGCCTTGGGCCAGCGAGGTGAAGTAGATGTAGTCGCCCTGCACGCGAAAATCGAGAAAGGTGAACCAGCGGATCGTCGACAGGTTGTCGCCCAGGCCGGTCAGCCCGGCCACCACCACGCTGAGCAGCAGCACCGCCGCGGTGACCTTGCAGGCGCGGGCCTGCTCGGCCAGGGACGGGCGCTGTGGCTGGTTGGCCTGGGCCTGGGCCTCGGCCGCCCGCTCGATCTGGTCATTGCCGTCGGGGTAGCGCTGGTACAGCTCGCGCACTTCGCCGAGCAGCGTCTCAGGCGCCCACAGCACCTGCTCCTCGCCCTCCTCGCTGACCCGGTGCGGCACCTGCAGGCGGCGCAGCAAGTGGACGAAACCGCTGAGGTCGACGGCCAGCGGCAGGCGCAGTACTTCGATCACGTTCATTGAGTGTCCTGCGGGCGGTCGACATCGACCCAGACGAACTTGTGCGGGTCGATGCGGGTTTCGTCATCCAGCCGGTAGGCCACCAGCTTGCCGTAGAGCACGGCGCTGTAGTCCAGGCAGGCCAGGTTGGGGCGGATCGGCGTCGGTCGGCCGCTGCGCCAGTAATGGCCGACGAACAGCAACGGCTCTTCCTCTTCATAGCGCAGCAGGGCGTTTTTCTGAGTATGGCTGAGCGGCGCGCTGGCCACTTCCGCCGGCAGGGCGTCGGGCTGGAAGACGATATCGCCGTAGGTCTGCGGGTCTTCTTCCCAGAACTTGGTGCGGAAGAACGCTCGGGTCAGGCCGTCACCGCCGGTCAGCGTAAGGCCGTCCGGCAGGCGCATGTCGGTGCCGCGCAGCAGGCGGTTGCAGACGTTCGAGGCAAAGCTGCCGGACACCGCCGAGGCCTGCACGAAATGCTCATCGATGCAGCCGCGCGGGTACTGCTGGCGCAGCGGTTCGATCAGCAGCGGGTCCCAGCAGGCATGCACCAGGCGGAAGCGCCCAGCGTCGACGAACAGCGGCATCTCATAGAACCAGGCGAGAAAATCATGCCAGTCGCCCGGGTGCTGGGCGAACTGGGTCAGGGTCTCGTCGATCAGCCGCGCGTGGCGTGGCGTGTGCTCACGCACGTAGGCCTTGCCGCTGCCCGGCAGCGCCGGGGTCTCCCAGGCCAGGGCGTTGTACTCATGGTTGCCCATGATGCAGAACGCCTGGCCGGCCTCGACCATGTCGTGGACGATGTGCAGCGCCTCGCGGATGCGCGGCCCGCGGTCGACGATGTCACCGAGGAACAGCGCCTGGCGCCGTGGATGCCGCCAGACACCGCCCACCCGCGCGTAGCCGAGGGTGTCGAGCAGGCGTTCGAGGGTCTGTGCACAGCCGTGCACGTCGCCGATGATGTCGAAACTTCGCGCCGGATCGAGCATCAGTCGCCTCCACCCCCCAGGCGGCTGCCCCAGCCGAGCTTGGTGCGGCAGACCTCGTAGTAATTGTGGTCGAGCGGGTGGATCAGGCGCAGTTTCTGCGGCTTCTTGCTTACCGTGATGGTGTCGCCGGGGGCACAGGTGAAGTGGTTCTGGCCGTCACAGGAGACTTGCGGGTAGATCTGCAGGTCTTGCGAGACGACGATCTTCAGCTCGCTGTTGCCATCGACCACGATCGGCCGGCCCGACAGTGTGTGCGGGTACATTGGCACGATGACGATGGCGTCGAGTTTGGGGTGCATGATCGGCCCGCCGGCCGACAACGCATAGGCGGTCGAGCCGGTCGGGGTGGCGACGATCAGGCCGTCGGCCTTCTGGCTGCAGACGAACTGGCCGTCGATGTAGATCTCGAACTCGATCATCCGCGTCGACTTGCCCGGGTGCAGGACCACGTCGTTGAGCGCATCACCCTGGCCGATGGCCTCGCCGTGGCGGCGTACTTCGGCTTGCAGCAGGAAGCGGTTTTCCACCAGGTAATGGCCGTCGAGCACTTCGGCGACCTTGACCTCGAGCTCGTCCGGACGAATGTCGGTCAGGAAGCCCAGGCTGCCACGGTTGATCCCCAGCACCGGGATATTGTGCCGGGCCAGGGCGCGGGCGGCGCCGAGCAGGCTGCCGTCACCGCCGACGACGATGACCAGGTCGCAGACCTCGCCGAGCAGCTTGCGCGTGGAGGTCTGCAGGCCGTGACCGGGCAGGACCTCGGCGATGGTGTCCTCGAGGATCACGTGCAGGTGCCGGTCGAGGAGGAATTTTTTCAGTCGGCGAATGGTGTCGAGCACCTGGGAACTGCCCAGGCGGCCGATGATACCGATATTGCGAAATTGCTCCATGGTGCTCCTGCAAGGCTCTGCGGCGGGTAACGATAGCGAGGATTATGGGCGAAACGACCGCCAGGCGGCAAACCGGCTATGCTCGCTGGATGACGCCCTTTGCCGAACTGCGCGACCTGCCCCGCCAACTGCGCCGCCCGGCGGTGCGTGACCTGGCCTGGGCGCTGCTGTCGCCGCCGCTACTAAGCGACCCGCCCGCCTCCCAGCGCCACCCGCTGGCGGCCAGTGCCTGGGCCGACGACCCGCAGCGCCTGGGCGACTGGCTGCGCGCCCTGGATGAGGATGATCGGGGCCTCGCGCAGTGGCTGGCAAGCCTTACCAGCCGGCGTCTGGGGCTGTACTACGAAGGCCTCTGGCAGTTCGCCCTGCGGCAGGCGCCGGGTGTCGAGCTGCTGGCGGCCAACCTGGCGATCCGTGAAGGTGGGCAGACCCTGGGCGAACTCGACATCCTCTTGCGCGACCGAGAAGGCGTGCACCACCTGGAACTGGCGATCAAGCTCTACCTCGGGCCGCCCGGCGGCGATGGCCATGACCCGGCGCACTGGCGCGGGCCTGGCTGCCATGATCGGCTGGACCTGAAACTGGCCCACCTGGTGGGGCACCAGTTGCCGATCTCGGCGCGTCCGCAAAGCCGGGTGGTGCTCGCAACGCTGGGGGTGGGCGAGGTGCAGGCGCATCTGTGGCTCGGGGGCTATTTGTTCTATCCAACGCCTGGGCACGCCGAGCCGCCGCTCGGGGCAGACCCCGCGCACTTGCGTGGGCAGTGGTTGCACCGGCGTGACTGGGAGGTTTATCGCGATGCGGTGGCGGGCGGCCGCTGGCAGGCATTGGCGCGGCATGACTGGCTGGCGCCCGCGCGGATCGAACAACAGGATTGCTGGACGGCGCAGCACTTTGACCGCTGGCTGCAGGCGCTGGACGCGTTTGCCCCGGCGCAGTTGCTGGTCAGGCTGGAGCCAGGCGCGGATGGCGCCTGGGAGGAACAGCAACGGCTGTTTCTGGTGGCCGACAGCTGGCCGCACCTGCCGCAATGACCTGCCTGGCTTGAGCTCGCTGGGGCCGCTGCGCGCCCCTTTCGCGACACAAGGCCGCCCCCACGCCGACCGCGTGCCGCCCATATTTACAGGACAAGCGCTGAACCCTGTGGGAGCGGCCTTGTGTCGCGAAAGGGCCGCAAAGCGGCCCCAAAACTGGTGAGGGCTCACTCAGTGCGCTCAGGACGCCTCGGCAACCGGCTCAGGCTGCGGGCAATGCGCTTGCGGATCGCTCGGCCAGAGCACCTTGCCCTTGCCGTCGACCACTTGCTCGGCACCGCACGGCAGGCGGTTGGTGTCGAACACCACGCTGCCATCCAGGCGATACAGGGCGCGCAAGCTGCGCACCGCGTCATCGCCATTGCCTTCGACCTGATAGGCGAAGATCGCCCCACGGGCCTCGTCGACCTGCACGTCCTGCCACTTGGCGGGCACCAGCAGCTTGCCGTCGAGGTCATACAGCGCACGGTTGTCGTCGGAGCTGCTGCCCTCGGCCGCGAGCAGGTGATGCTGGTCGGCGGTGAGCTTGATGCCGACGAACTGCTCCGGCTTGATCAGCACCTTGCCCTTGGCATCCATCACGCCCACGGTCTGCACCGTATTGGCCATGCCCAGCACCATCAGCGACTTGCGCGGCGACTGGGCGTCGGAAAAGGCGAAGCGCTCAGGGGTGATCACGCCGATCTGGGTGTAGGTCGGCGCGAACACCACCTTGCCGGTGTCCAGGTTGATCGTGCCGTACGTGGCGGTGAACATGTTCTGCAGCACACCGATGTGGTTGAAGCCAGGACGGTGCCCGGCCATGCCGAGCAAGCCGATGCCGGCATCACCGACCGAATCGTACTGCGGCTCGATCAGCCATTTGCCATCGTGGCCGATCATGCCGGCCTTGCCCCGGCCCTGCTCGGTGCGTGGCAGCTGGACCATGGCGCCGGTCTTGCCAAAGGTTTCACAGGCCTCGAACTTGCCCTCGATGACCACCTTGCCCTGGTAGTCCAGGTAGCCACAGGCGCTGTCGTAGGCCGATTTGAAGGCTACAAGGCCACCGCCTGGCGTGCCCAGCCAGTACTGGCCGATCGGGATCAGCAGGTTGCCCGCAGCATCGGCCAGGCCCTTGCCGGTGACGCCTTCCTTGGCGACCACCAGATGGCCATCGGCAGCACTTTCGATGCTGTCGAAATCCAGCTGCTTGAGCACTTTACTGTCGAGGTTGTAGCCCCAGCTCTGGCCATCGCGCTCGGCCAGTACCCAGTTGCCGCGCTTGGCGAATTCGTCGCGCACGTACATCGAGTCGAACACCGCGTCGCTGATCTTCTCGCCCTTGGCACTGAGGATGCCGCGCAACTCATCGATCTCATAGACGATGAAGTCGTTGTCGCCACCGACGTAGACATCGTCGAAGGTGGCGGGCTGGACTTCCTTGCCCTGCTCGTCCATCACCCCGACCTTGCCGTCGCGGACAAAGCCGAAATAGCCCGGCGTGAGGGTGAACAGCTCGTCAGTGAAATTGGCCTTGAGCACCTGTTTGCCATCGCCGCTGGCCAGGTTCCAGTAGCCGTCACGGCCAAAGATGAAGGTATTGCTGAAGGGCACGGCGTAGATCGACGCGTAGTCGTTGTCGGGGCCTACGCGCAGCGCGCCGGTCTGGTCGATGACCGCGCATTGCTCGTTGACGCAAACCGGGATGACCATTTCGGCAATCGGCTTGCTGGCCTCGGGGGTCTGCTGGCAGCCCAGCATCAGCGCGGAAACGGTCGTTAGCAGGGCTGCCCGGACGGCAGTCGGGAGGTGGTTCATGTACACGGAGTCCTTGTGCGATGTGCGAACGGATGCAAGTGCCCTGGCTAGCCCAGTGCCATCATCCAGTTTGCTGTGTCGGCATCGTTTCCAGGATCTGAAGCAAAGAAATATTCCAGCCAGCGATTAGAGTAAAGGGAGGCGCCAGCAAGAGCGCTCCCTTTGACCTGATGACGAGGATCGCCCATGGTTTCATCCACCCCCGCCGCGCACTACGCGCGCGCGTCGATCATCCTGCACTGGCTGATGCTGGTGTTGCTGGCCGCGGTCTACGCCTGCATCGAGCTGCGTGGGCTGTTTCCCAAGGACAGCGCCGAGCGCGACCTGATGAAGGAGCTGCACTTCATGCTCGGCCTCAGCGTGTTCGTGCTGGTCTGGCTGCGCCTGGCCCTGCGCCTGAGCCGCCCTACGCCGCCGATCGTGCCCAAGCCACCGGCCTGGCAGACCGGCCTGGCGCATCTGGTGCACCTGTTGCTGTACCTGATGATGATCGGCCTGCCGCTGGCCGGCTGGCTGATCCTCAGCGCCGCCGACAAGCCGATCCCGTTTTATGGGCTGGAGCTGCCGGCGCTGATCGGCCCGGACCCGGACCAGGCCAAGTTCATCAAGGGCTGGCATGAACGTGTCGGCACCTGGGGCTACTGGTTGATTGGCCTGCATGCCGTGGCGGGGCTGTACCACCACCTCGTGCGACGGGACAACACGCTGCTGCGCATGCTGCCCTACAAGTAACCGCGCCGGCCCTGCAGGCCGCCGGTGTGCAGGAAGATCAGCCGGGTGCCGGGTGCGAACTGCCCGGCCGCGAACTGCGCGCGCAACGCCAGCAGCGCCTTGCCGGTGTAGACCGCCTCCAGCGGCAGGCCCGTGGTGTGTCCAGTGTCGGCGATAAAGGCCAGCAGATCGTCATCGATACGGGCGAAGCCGCCACGGCAGGCTTCGTGCAGCTGATAACCCTGCGCACCCGCGAGGCTGGCGACGGTCTGCGCTACGCCGTGGTCGTGCGGCACGGCCAACGCGCCATGCACCCCATGCCTGCCGGCCTCGGCCAGGACCAGGCCCGCCACTGTGGTGCCGGTGCCTGCGGGCAGCCACCAGGCATCGTAGTCGTCCCAGCCCAGGGTGCTTAGCTGCGCCTGTGCCTGCTCGACGATCAGGCGACAGCCTTGCGCGCCCTGCACACCGCCTCCGCCCTCGGGGATGCACTGCCAGCCGGGATAGAGCGCCTGCCACGGCGCCCAGAATCCCGGCTCATGGCGTGCCCGGTAGCCGCCGTAGCCGAGCCAGTGCAGGTGCATGCCCATGGCCTGGAGGTCGCGGACGGTGGGGGTGTCCTGGGGGTGGCCGCGCAGCAGGCCGGCGGTGGCGAAACCGAAGCGCTTGCCGGCGCCGGCGAGGGCGTGGAGGTGGTTGGAATGGTTGCCGCCGAGGCTGATCAGCCCGGGTGCGCCTGTGCTTTTGGCCTGGATCAGGTGATCGCGCAGCTTGAACCACTTGTTGCCGCTGATCAGCGGGTCGATCAGGTCCAGGCGCAGGACTGCCAGCTGCAGGTTGGCGGCCTCTAGCCAAGGTAAGGACAAGGGTTGCAGGGGGGCGAGAGGGAGCGTGTCGAATTCAGCGTACATCGCGCGAGTTTATCAGGTGCCTGGACCGACGCCAGCAAGCCCAATGCGAGTTAATCCAGAAGCGGGGGCCGCTTTGCGGCCCTTCGCGGGTAAACCCGCTCCCACAGGTAGCGCGCGAAACCTCCAGAGCACTCACCCCCTGTGGGAGCGGGTTTACCCGCGAAGGGCTGCAAAGCAGCCCCAAGCAGGCAACCAAGGCTTAACTGACTGGCATTGGGGCTTGTCCCACGATGCATCGGCTCAGACGGTCACAGCTCGGCAGCCAAGCGCGAGCCCTGGTTGATCGCCCGCTTGGCATCCAGCTCGGCGGCCACGTCGGCGCCGCCGATCAGGTGCACCGACTGCCCTGCCGCCAGCAGCCCTTCGTGCAGTTCGCGCAGCGGCTCCTGCCCCGCGCAGATCACCACGTTGTCCACCGCCAACAGCTGCGGCTCGCCATCGCCGATGCGCACGTGCAGGCCGTCATCGTCGATCGCCAGGTACTCGACACTGTTGAGCATCTGCACCTGCTTGTTCTTCAGCCCGGTACGGTGAATCCAGCCGGTGGTCTTGCCCAGGCCATCGCCCACCTTGGTTTTCTTGCGCTGCAACAGGTACACCTCACGCGCCGGCGCATGCGGCGCGGGCTTGATCCCGGCGACGCCACCGCGCGCTTCAAGGTGCGTGTCGATGCCCCACTCGCGCCAGAACGCCTGGCGATCCTGGCTGGTGGCGACGCCTTCGTGCACCAGGTACTCGGAAACATCGAAGCCGATCCCCCCGGCACCGATCACCGCCACCCGGCGGCCCACCGGCTTGCGTTCGAGCAACACGTCGAGGTAGTTGAGCACCTTGGCATGCTCGATCCCGGGGATCGCCGGGCTGCGTGGGGCGATCCCGGTGGCCAGGATGACCTCGTCGAAGCCCCCCGCCACCAGGTCGTCCACGCCAACGCGGGTGTTCAAGCGCAATTCGACGCCGGTCGATTTCAGCTTGTTACGGAAATAACGCAGCGTTTCAAAGAATTCTTCCTTGCCCGGCACGCGCTTGGCCACGTTGAACTGCCCACCCACTTCGGCGGCCGAATCGAACAGGGTCACCTGATGGCCCCGCTCCGCCGCCACAGTGGCCGCGGCAAGCCCGGCCGGGCCGGCGCCGACCACGGCAATGCGCTTGGCCTGGGCGACCGGCAGGTAGTTGAGCTCGGTTTCATGGCAAGCCCGCGGGTTGACCAGGCAACTGGTCAGCTTGCCGCCAAAGGTGTGGTCCAGGCAGGCCTGGTTGCAACCGATGCAGGTGTTGATCTCATCGGCACGCCCCGCAGCGGCCTTGTTGACGAAGTCCGCGTCGGCCAGAAACGGCCGCGCCATCGACACCATGTCGGCATCGCCTTCGGCCAGGACCGCCTCGGCGACCTCCGGGGTGTTGATCCGGTTGGTGGTGATCAGCGGGATTTGCACCTCGCCCCGCAGCTTGGCCGTGACCTTGCTGAACGCCGCCCGCGGCACCTTGGTGGCGATGGTCGGGATGCGCGCCTCATGCCAGCCGATGCCGGTGTTGATCAGGGTCGCGCCCGCCTGTTCGACGGCCTTGGCCAGCAGCACGATCTCCTCCCAGCTGCTGCCGCCCTCGACCAGGTCGAGCATCGACAGGCGGAAGATGATGATGAAGTTCGGCCCCACCGCTGCGCGCACCCGGCTGACGATCTGCAGCGCCAGGCGCATGCGGTTTTCGTAGCTGCCGCCCCAGCGGTCGCTGCGCTGGTTGGTGTGGGCGGCGAGGAACTGGTTGATGAAGTAGCCTTCCGAACCCATGATCTCGACCCCGTCATACCCGGCGCGCTGGGCCAGCGCGGCACAGTTGACGAAGTCGTGGATCTGCTTCTCGATGCCCTCCTCGTCCAGTTCCTTGGGCTTGAACGGGTTGATCGGCGCCTGGATCGCGCTTGGCGCGACCTGCCGTGGGCTGTAGGCGTAACGCCCGGCGTGGAGGATCTGCAGGCAGATCTTGCCGCCGGCGGCGTGCACCGCCTCGGTCACCACCCGGTGCTGGTCGGCTTCTGCCTCGGTGCTCAGCTTGGCCGCGCCTGAGTACACCCCGCCTTCATCGTTCGGCGCGATGCCACCGGTGACGATCAGGCCGACACCGCCACGGGCGCGCTCGGCAAAATACGCCGCCATGCGCTCGAAGCCGCCCGGGCGCTCTTCGAGGCCGGTGTGCATCGAGCCCATCAGGGTGCGGTTGCGCAGCGTGGTAAAGCCCAGGTCGAGCGGGGCCAGCAGGTGCGGGTAACGGTCGGCAGCCATGGATGAACTCCACATGTGGCGTAATCACGGAATGCGGGCACCTCACGCATCACGCGGGCCCCGTCGTTTATCTGGAGACGACATTAAACAGCCGTTTGAATCAGCTCAATGATCGAAACTGACAAGTTATTGATCGTGCTGCACAGCGGGTCTACCCTAGGACACCTTTGTTTCGAGAGTGCTGGCCCGTTCGATGCGCAAACTACTGGCAAGCGCCCTGGCGCTGGTGATGATCGCTGCCGTGTGCGGCTATGGTTTCTGGACCCAACAACGTCCGGAAGGCCACTACTTGTCCGACCTGCGCATCGAACTCGCGCTCAACCAGGGTGCGCCGGGCGAGCACGGCAACCTGCTGGGCATCGAGCCGCAGCTCAACCCGAGCGACTACCAGAACCTGCAACGCCTGCACCGCAAGCTCTCGGCCTACCTGCAACAGGCCCGCGCGCAAGGGTTGGTGAGCGCACGCACGGTGGTGGTGCTGCCCGAGCACATCGGCACCTGGCTGTGGGCCCGCGGCGAAAAGAACGAGCTGTACCAGGTCACCCAGCAACGCGAGGCCGAGCAATGGCTGGAGCTGAGCAACCCGTTGCGTTACGGCCTGGCCATGCTCTGGGCGACCGGCGATGACCGCCGCGCCGATGCCCACCTGCGGATGAAGGCCGCACAGATGGCCGCCGACTACCAGGCGCTGTTTGGCGGCCTGGCCAAGGAGTTCGGCGTGACCCTGGTGGCCGGCTCGATCGTCCTGCCCGCGCCCTACGTCGAGAAAGGCGTGCTGCACGCCGGCAACGGCCCGCTGTTCAACAGCAGCCTGGTGTTCGGCGGCGACGGCGCGGTCATCGGCCAGCCGCAACGCCAGCAGTTCCCGGACAGCGAAGTGCGTCGCTATATCCATGACGGCCGTCAGTCTCCCCTGCAGGTGCTGCAGACCCCGGCCGGGCGCCTCGGCGTGCTGGTCGGCAGCGACAGCTGGTACCCGGAAAACTACCAGCAACTGGCCGGCCAGTCGGTGCAACTGATCGCCAACCCGGTGTTCCTCAGCGGCAAGGGCAGCTGGAATGCGCCGTGGCGCGGCAATCGTCATCAGGACGCCGCGGCCGACCTGCCACTGCAACGCGGCGAAGTCAGCGAGCAGACCGCCTGGCGGCAACTGACCCAGGCCGCCAATAGCGGTATTACCAGCATGAGTGTGTTCCTGCGGGGGCAGTTCTGGGAGCTGAGCGGCGACGGCCAGGGCTTTGCCAACCATGCCGGCGAACAACTGGCAGGCAGCCCGCAGCCGGGTGCGCGCCTGCTCAACCTGTGGTTGTGACGGCATGCCCCGCCCCCGCCTGCGCCTGGGTGATCTTGCGGTAGGGTTCGTCCAACCCTTGGCCGAGGCGCTGCGCCAGCTGGGTCACGACCCCGAGCCGCTGCTGCGCCGCTACGGCCTGGACGACGTGCGCCTGGCCGAAGCCTGCGCGCGCCTGTCGATCCCGCGCTACATGCACCTGGGGCACGCCGCCATCGAACTCTGTGGCGACCCGGCGCTGGGCCTGCGCATGGGCAGCCTGAGCCGCCTGGCCCAGGCCGGCCTGGCCGGGGTTACCGCCGCCCAGGCACCGACCCTCGGCGAAGCGGCACGCACCCTGCTGCGCTTCGAACCGCTGTACGCCGCCAACTACCGCGGCCAGTCGCTGTTTATCGAGGACGCTCAAGGGGCTTGGCTGCGCTTCTACTCGATCAGCCCGTACAACGCCTACAACCGCTTCGTGGTCGACTCGCTGCTGGCCGGCTGGCTGGCGCAGCTGGGGCACCTGGCGGCCAGGCCGATCCAGGCCGAGCGGATCGAGATCGAGTTCGACGCGCCGGTGTACGCCGCGCACTATCAAGCCTTGAGCAGCACTGCGCCGCAGTTCGGCGCGGGCAGCAATCAGCTGCGCCTGGCCCGTGCCACCCTCGACCTGGCCAACCCACAGCACTGCCCGAGCACCTGGCAGCACCTGCTGCAGCTGTGCGAGACGGAGTTGGCCCAGCGCACGCGCGTGCGCAGCCTGGGCGAGCGCATCACGCATCTGCTCGGGCCGCTGCTCAATGGTGGGCGTGAGCCCGATCTGGAAGAAGTGGCGCGCCACCTGCAGCTGCCGACCTGGACCCTGCGGCGCAAGCTCGCCGAAGAGGGCACGCGGTTTCGCAGCCTGCTCAACGACACGCGACGCGACCTCGCCGAGACCTATATCCGCGACACGGAATTGGCCTTTGGCGAAATCGCCTATCTGTTGGGGTTTGCTTCGGCTGAGGCCTTCCAGCGCGCATTCAAGCGCTGGACGGGCCTGACCCCGGGAGAGTTTCGCCGCGGTCAGCGGCGCACCGGCTAGAGCTCGGTGGCGTCGTCGGAGGGTTCCGGGATATCCAGTTCGTAGGCCTGGAATTCGAGCAGTTCTTCCTGATAGTCGTCCATCGCCCTGCGCCCTCTTCACTCATGATGTTGTTCGTTCATAGGGTCAACCTAAGCTGCCCGGATGAAACAATGATGACAATCTTATGAGTGGTAAACGTAGCAGGGGTTCGCCGCGTTTTCAGCCGGAACCTGTAACAGAAAATTAAGCAGTGTCACGCTACAGCGAGGCTGGCGTTGCCACTGGCGCTGGCTCGCTGGCCGCTGCCGGTTGCTCCACCTGGATCGGCGTCGACTCGGTCGGCGGCGCGACGGGCTGCGAACCCTGGCTGTCGTCCACCACCGGCGCCGGCTCCACCTCACTGGCAGGGACTGCGGCGACGGGTGCGTCGCTGGTGGCCGGGGTGGCTGCTGCGGCTACGGGAGCCTCGCTGACGGCTACAGGCGCGACGTTCTGCGGCGCGGCGGGTGCCAGCGCAGCGGGCGCCAGGGCGGCTGGCGCCTGCTCGGGCAAGCCGAGGTCAGGTGCGGGCTGCTCGGGCTTGGGCAGCTCGACGTGCGGCGCGGCCTGTTCGTGCTTCTTCGGTTTCGGCAGGTAGCTCTCCACCAGGGCGAAATAGCGATCGTAGAACTGCGCTGCGGTCACGGTCTCGCTGGCCACTTTGACCAGCGAGTCGTCGCTCGAACCGATCGGCATCGACACCGAACCCAGCACACCCACCCCCAGGCTGGCCGAGGTGTTGGATTTTTTCAGGGCGTATCGGTCCTGCAGGGCGTTGGCGAACATGGTCGAGCGCTGGTCATCGCTGCTGTCCGGCGCACAGGTCACGCTGAAGCTGATCTGCAGGTGGTTGTCGCTGTTCTGCTGAAAGCTCTTGTTGCCGGCAATCTGGTTCGGGCCACTGCTGGTGATGATATAGCCCTGGCTGAGCAGCGCGCGCCGAGCGGCCTCGCACGAGCCGGCGTCGCTGACCGGGAAGCTGCGCGAGTAGGTGCCCGAATCATCGAAGTTTTCGTGTTCGTAGACGGCGGTCTTTTTCGAGGAGCAACCGGATACGCCCGCCAGCACAAGGGCCAGCCCGAGCGCACCGAAGACGGATGATCTGGACATCATGAATACCGGATAAGTCGAATGGCGCCTATTGTGCAACACCTGCTCGCACACTGAAACCGCTGATCGGTGAAGACTCGGTCAGGGCTTTGTAAAAGTGTGTTAAGCGGGGCGACGGCAGAAACAAAAAAAGCGACCCGAAGGTCGCTTTCTCTGTAGTGCTTCGAGGCGTTCAAGGGGCCTCGAGGCGAAGATGGCGCAGCGGACGGGACTCGAACCCGCGACCCCCGGCGTGACAGGCCGGTATTCTAACCGACTGAACTACCGCTGCGTATCATTCAGGCTTGCGCCCGATTGAAACTGGGATCTAACCTTCCGCGCACTGGGTGCTGGTCGGTCAGGCACAAAAAAAGCGATAACGTGATCGCTCTTCTTGTGTTGCTGCGAGGCGTTCATGGGGCCTCGTAGCAGAAGATGGCGCAGCGGACGGGACTCGAACCCGCGACCCCCGGCGTGACAGGCCGGTATTCTAACCGACTGAACTACCGCTGCGTATCGTTCAGGCTTGCGCCCGATTGAAACTGGGATCTGGTACAAAGGCTTGGCCTCTGGACCTCAGACCGGTGACAAGCACCCATCTGGAGAAAAATGGCGCAGCGGACGGGACTCGAACCCGCGACCCCCGGCGTGACAGGCCGGTATTCTAACCGACTGAACTACCGCTGCGCAGTGTGGACTTACGTCCTGTTCCTCTCTAGCTGAAACTTCTTGCGAAGTATTCATGCCAGGAACATCTCAGAGAAGTGGTGGGTGATGACGGGATCGAACCGCCGACCCTCTGCTTGTAAGGCAGATGCTCTCCCGGCTGAGCTAATCACCCATTTTGCTGCTTGGTGTTGCGTGTTGCGTTTGCTTCTCTGAGGCCGCGAAATTTACGCAGGTACCGATGCTAAGTCAATACCCCCATTGAATTTTTTTTCAAAAAGGGCAAAAAAGTGGATTTGCGTGGGAGGCAGGAAGCGGGCACGAAAATGCGCGCGGGGGGATGGTGTGCTTATCCATTTCAGGTGGTGGCGCTTATGGCCCCTTCCGCCCTTACGGCGGGTCACTTTTTTTCTTGGAAAAAAGTAACCAAAAAACCGCCGGCTCCCACATACGGCCCTCCGCTGCGCTGCGGGTTCCCTCACTCCGGTCTTGCTCCCGCGTGGACCGCGCCGGACGGGCCTTCCTGGCCCGCGGCGCTTGCCGGCCATCCATGGCCGTCACCTCGCTCCGCAAGACCTCCGTTCGGCCTCCTGAGGTCGCCAAGTTAGGGGTGGCGCCTGGGCTGGCGTTATCTTCGATAGTGGCAATGGTGGTGGATAGCTTGACCTCTTCGCGGGTAAACCCGCTCCCACAGGGACCGCAGTGGCCTCACAGTCAGCAGATAACCTGTGGGGCGGGTTTACCCGCGAATAGGCCGGGACTGCCAATGCACATTCTGGCGCTGACGCGCTGTACCGCCCTTATAAACCAGCGAGAGCGCAGCGATTCGCCAGCCATCGCCCTGGCCCTTGATCTTGATCTGGCTCGTGATCTTGATCTACCGCGACTTCAGGAGGCCGAACGGAGGTCTTGCGAAGCGAGGTGACGGCCAGGAAGGCCGGCAAGGGCTGCGGGCCAGGAAGGCCCGTACAGCCCGGTCCTCGCGGGAGCAAGACCGGAGTGAGGGAACCCGCAGCGCAGCGAAGGGCCGGATGTAGGAGCAAGCGGTTTTTGGTTACTTTTTTCCAAGAAAAAAAGTGACCCGCCGTAAGGGCGGAAGGGGCCAGTGGCCCCACCACAAAAAATGGATATGCCCGCTCCCACCACCCCCCCACCCAAAAACGACAAAGGAACCTCTCGGTCCCTTTCTCAAAGCTTCCAGCTTATAGCCATCCGCTCAGGTGTAAATCATCTTGCGACTCATCCCACCGTCAACCACAAACTCCTGCCCAGTCACAAACCCCGCCTGTCTGGACAACAACCAAGCCACCAACGCAGCCACGTCCTCAACGGTCCCTACCCTGCCCGCCGGATGCTGGGCATGGTCGGCCTCGCTCAACGGCTCGGCACGGCGCTGGGCTGGATCACGCGCATCGATCCACCCCGGGCTCACAGCATTGACCCGAATCTCCGGCCCCAGGCTCATCGCCAGGGCATGGGTCAACGCCAACAGCCCGCCCTTGCTCGCCGCATAAGCCTCGGTATCCGGCTCGGACTGCCGCGCCCGGGTCGAAGTCAGGTTGACGATCGCCCCAGCATGCGCACGCAGGTACGGCGCACAGTGCTTGGCCAACAGCATCGGCCCATTGAGGTTGACCGCCAGCACCCGGTTCCATTGAGCCAGGCTCAAGCTCTCCAGGGTGTGGTTGTGCGGGTTGGCGATGGCGGCATTGCAGACCAGCGCGTCAAGCCGGCCGAACTGGCCGAGCACTTCGGACACCCCGGCACTGACCTGCGCCTCATCGGCGACATCCATGGTGATGAACCACGCATTGTCGCCGAGCGCCTTCGCCACCTTGGCGCCACGCGGGCGATCAAGGTCGCTGAGGACCACCTGCCAACCTTCACAGATCAGCCAGGCGGCGATGCCCAGGCCGATGCCGCGCGCGGCACCGGTGACCAGGGCTACCCGACCGTTATGGTCCGGCTCGCCACCCTTCCAGTCGATCACAGCGCAGCCAACCCACGCGCCAGGTCGGTTTGCAGGTCGGCGACGTCTTCCAGGCCGACCGCGATGCGAATCAGGCTGTCACGGATGCCCGCCGCTTCACGCTCCTGCGGCGACAGACGGCCGTGGGAGGTGGTCGCCGGGTGGGTGATGGTGGTCTTGCTGTCACCCAGGTTGGCCGTGATCGACAACAGACGGGTCGCGTCGATGAAGCGCCAGGCGCCGTCTTTGCCGCCCTTGACCTCAAAGCTCACCACCGCGCCAAAGTCGCTCATCTGACGCTTGGCCAGCTCATGCTGCGGATGGCTCGGCAGGCCGGCGTAGTGGACCTTCTCCACCCCGTCCTGCTGCTCCAGCCACTGCGCCAGGGCACGGGCGCTCTCGCAGTGCGCACGCATGCGCAGCTTGAGCGTTTCCAGGCCCTTGAGGAATACCCAGGCGTTGAACGGGCTGAGGGTCGGCCCAGCGGTCCGCAGGAAGCCCACCACTTCTTTCATCTGCTCGCTGCGCCCGGCCACCGCACCGCCCATGCAACGGCCCTGGCCGTCGATGAACTTGGTCGCCGAATGCACGACGATGTCGGCACCGAGTTTGAGCGGCTGCTGCAGCGCTGGCGTGCTGAAGCAGTTGTCGACCACCAGCATCGCGCCACGGGCGTGGGCGATCTCGGCCAGGGCGGCGATGTCCACCAGCTCGGCCAAGGGGTTGGACGGCGACTCGACGAACAGCAGCCTGGTGTTGTCCTTGATGCCTTTTTGCCAACCGCCGAGGTCGGCCAGTGGCACGTAGTCCACCTGCACGCCAAAGCGCTTGAAGTACTTCTCGAACAGGCTGATGGTCGAACCGAACACGCTCTGCGACACCAGCACATGGTCACCGGCGCTGCACAGCGCCATCACCGTGGACAGGATCGCCGACATGCCGGTGGAGGTGCCCACCGCCTGCTCGGCGCCTTCCAGCGCCGCCAGGCGCTCTTCGAAGGCGCGCACGGTCGGGTTGGTGTAGCGCGAGTAGACATTGCCCGGCGTTTCGCCGGCAAACCGCGCGGCCGCATCGGCGGCCGTGCGGAACACATAGCTGGAGGTGAAGAACAGCGCGTCGCTGTGCTCCGCCTCAGGCGTACGGTACTGACCGGCGCGGACCGCCAGGGTGTCGAAACCGACACCCTCGAGGTCGCTGTCCAGTCGCCCGGCATCCCATTGATCCGTCATGCCGTCGCTCCCAAATCAGTTGTTGTACAGGTCGATGATCGCGCTGACGGCCTGGGTCTTGACCTTGGCCGCATCGTTGCGGTTCTGCTCGATGCGTTCCAGGTAGGCGTCGTCGATGTCACCGGTGACATACTCACCGTCGAACACCGCGCAATCGAAGTTTTCGATCTTGACCTTGCCGCCACCGACCGATTCGATCAGGTCCGGCAGGTCCTGATAGATCAGCCAGTCGGCGCCGATCAACTCGGCCACCTGGTCGGTGGTGCGGTTGTGGGCGATCAGTTCGTGCACACTCGGCATGTCGATGCCGTAGACGTTGGGGTAACGCACAGCCGGCGCTGCGGAGCAGAAGTAGACGTTCTTCGCACCCGCTTCGCGGGCCATCTGGATGATCTGCTTGCAGGTGGTGCCGCGCACGATCGAGTCGTCGACCAGCATCACGTTCTTGCCGCGGAATTCCAGCTCGATGGCGTTGAGCTTCTGGCGCACCGACTTCTTGCGTGCGGCCTGGCCGGGCATGATGAAGGTACGGCCGATGTAGCGGTTCTTGACGAAGCCTTCGCGGAACTTCACGCCCAGGTGGTTGGCCAGCTCCAGCGCCGCGGTGCGGCTGGTGTCCGGAATCGGGATGACCACGTCGATGTCGTGCTCAGGGCGCTCACGGCGGATCTTCTCGGCCAGCTTCTCGCCCATGCGCAGGCGCGCCTTGTACACCGAGACGCCGTCCATGATCGAGTCAGGGCGGGCCAGGTAGACGTGCTCGAAGATGCACGGCTTGAGCTGCGGGTTGGTCGCGCACTGCTTGGTGGTGAGCTTGCCTTCTTCGGTGATGTACACCGCTTCGCCCGGCGCCAGGTCGCGGATCAGGGTGAAGCCGAGGACGTCCAGGGCGACGCTTTCCGAGGCGATCATGTACTCCACGCCTTCGTCGGTGTGACGCTGGCCGAAGACCACCGGGCGGATGCCGTTCGGGTCACGGAAGCCGACGATGCCGTAGCCGGTGATCATCGCCACCACCGCGTAACCGCCGACGCAGCGGCTGTGCACGTGGGAGACCGCGGCGAACACGTCTTCTTCGGTCGGCTGCAGCTTGCCGCGCACGGCCAGCTCGTGGGCGAACACGTTGAGCAGCACTTCCGAGTCGGAGTTGGTGTTGACGTGGCGCAGGTCGGACTCGTAGATCTCCTTGGCCAACTGCTCGACGTTGGTCAGGTTGCCGTTGTGCGCCAGGGTGATGCCGTACGGCGAGTTGACGTAGAACGGCTGGGCTTCAGCCGACGTCGAGCTGCCCGCGGTCGGATAGCGCACGTGGCCGATGCCCATGTGGCCGACCAGGCGCTGCATGTGACGCTGCTGGAAGACGTCACGCACCAGGCCATTATCCTTGCGCAGGAATAACCGGCCATCATGGCTGGTCACGATACCGGCAGCATCCTGGCCGCGGTGCTGGAGGACCGTTAGCGCGTCATACAGCGCCTGATTGACGTTCGACTTACCGACAATACCGGTGATGCCACACATGCGACGCAACCCCTACTTTGATGAAACTTGAGTGAATAGCGCTTACGGCCTGGAGGGGCCGAGCAGCTGTTCCTTGAACGGAAGATCAGCAGGTACGCTGACCCCACTGGACATCCACTGACCGGTGAAACCCAGGATAAGGTTTTTCGACCAGTCAGCGACCAATAGAAATTGTGGTATCAGGCGCGATTCCTGCCACCACGGGTCCTGTTGCACCGGGCCCAGGCTCAGCAGCCCGACCGCCACGACCACCAGCAGGGCGCCGCGCGCGGCACCAAAGGCCATGCCCAGGAAGCGATCGGTGCCGGACAGCCCGGTCACGCGGATCAGCTCGCCGATGAGGAAATTGAGCATCGCCCCGACGATCAGGGTGGCGACGAAAAGAATCGTACAGCCTGCGATGACCCGTGCCGAAGGCGTCTGGATATAGCTTTCCAGGTACTGCGACAGCGAACCACCGAACATCCAGGCGACCGCGCCCGCAACGATCCAGATGATCAGCGAGAGGGCTTCCTTGACGAAGCCGCGCGTAAGACTGATCAATGTGGAAACGGCGATAATTGCGATGATCGCCCAATCAACCCAGGTAAATGCCACGGTGCTGCCTGCAGATGTTTGAGGCGGCGCATTTTACCAGAGCGGCGGGCTGGGGGTAAGCGGAATGTCAGGGGTTGAGCCATCGAGATGGGTGGTGCCGCATTCGCGGGTAAACCCGCTCCCACAAGCTGCGCGAAAGCCACACAGCCTGTATGGCCAACCCACCCCCTGTGGGAGCGGGTTTACCCGCGAAGAGGCCAGCACAGCCAGCCAGAAATTCAGTTGCGTTCCGGCTGGAAGCGCACCACAAAGCCTTTGAGTTTCTGCTGGCGGTTGATCACATCGCGCAGGCGCTCGGCCTCGGCGCGCTCGATCAACGGCCCCACATACACCCGGTTCATGCCATCGGCCGAACGGATATAGGCGTTGTAGCCCTGGCTGCGCAGGGTTTTCTGCAGATTGTCGGCGCCGGCACGGTTGGACAGGCTGGCGAGCTGGATCGACCAACTCACCGGCAGGCCATTGGCATCGATCTTCGACGCGGCGGCGGGCTTGGCGGCGCTGGCGGTTGTCGCCGGCGCAGGCGTCGCCGCCGGACGGCTTTCAACCTTGGCTACCGGTGCCGGTGCCTGCGGCTTCACCACCGGCGCTTCGACCGGCGGCGCGGCCGTTGGCGCCGGCGCGATCGGCTGGCTCGGGGCAGTGGCCACCGCGGTCGACTCGTCGACCACCACCGGTGGCTGATCCGCCAGCGGCTGCTGCTCCGGCACCTGGATCGTCTCGACCTGCACCTGCGGCAAACTCGGCATGGCCGGTGCCTCCGGTGCATCGACCCGGACCTGACGCATTTCGTCTTCGCGCGTGAACAGCATCGGCAAGAAGATCACCGCCAGTGCCACCAGCACCAGCGCACCGACCATGCGCTGTCTCATTCCCTTATCCAGCACTGCCATCTACTCCACCCTCAGGCGCCTGCCGCTCGAGCCATTCCAGGGCCTGAGCGACACAGAAAAACGAACCGAACAGCAGGATCTGATCATCCGCCGTCGCCTGCGCGCACTGCCCTGCCAAAGCGGCCTCGACGCTCGGGTAAGACTTCACCGCGGCGCCGTGGTTCGTCAAGGCCGTTGCAAGCTCGGCCGCCGGACGACTGCGCGGGGTGTCCAGCGGTGCCACCGCCCAGTCCGCGACCAGCCCTTGCAACGGCGCGATAACGCCGTCCAGGTCCTTGTCGGCGAGCAGGCCGAACACCGCCAGGCGCTTGCCCTGCGGCGGCCGGGCCGCCAAGCGGCGGGCCAGGTACTCGGCGGCATGCGGGTTGTGCCCGACATCCAGCAGCAGCTCAACGCGCTTGCCCTGCCAGTTCAGCACACGGCGGTCCAGGCGACCGGTGATGCGCGTATCGAGCAGGGCCTGACGGACCTGAGCGGCATCCCAGGGCAGGCCCATCAACAGATAGGCCTGCAGCGCCAGCGCGGCGTTCTCCATGGGCAGGTCGAGCAGCGGCAGGTCGGGCAACGCCACCGGCGTGCCATCCAGCTGGCGGCCACTCCACTGCCAATGGCTGTCGCCAATGGCCAGGTCGAACTCACGACCCCGCAGGAACAACGGGCAGGCCAGTTCGCGCGCCTTGTCCAGCAGCGGCTGGGGCGGGTCGAGGTCGCCGCACAGGGCAGGCTTGCCCTGGCGGAAGATGCCGGCCTTTTCGAACGCCACCGACTCGCGGCTATCGCCGAGGTAATCGACATGGTCGACGCCGATGCTGGTCACCAGCGCCAGGTCGGCATCCACCACGTTGACCGTGTCCAGCCGACCGCCCAGGCCGACTTCGAGCACCACGGCATCCAGCGCCGACTGCTGAAACAGCCAGAACGCCGCCAGGGTGCCCATCTCAAAGTAGGTCAGGGAGGTTTCGCCGCGCGCCACTTCAACGGCGGCGAAGGCTTCGCACAGGCGCTCATCGCTGGCATCGACGCCGTCGATACGCACCCGCTCGTTGTAGCGCAGCAGGTGCGGTGAGCTGTACACGCCGACCCGCAGGCCCTGGGCCTGCAGCAAGGATGCGACAAAGGCGCAGGTCGAACCCTTGCCATTGGTGCCGGTAACCGTCACTACCCGGGGCGCCAGCCTGCCCAGCCCGAGCCGCTGCGCCACCTGTTGCGAACGCTCCAGGCCCATGTCGATGGCCGAAGGGTGCAACTGCTCGAGATAGGCGAGCCACTCGCCGAGGGTACGTTGGCTCATTACGCGACAGCCGCCTCTTCCAAGGCTTCGGCCGGGGTCGCCTGGCCGGTCATCTGCGCCAGCAGGCGGGCCAGACGTGGGCGCAGCTCATGACGGGAGATGATCAGGTCGATCGCGCCGTGCTCGAGCAGGAACTCGCTGCGCTGGAAGCCTTCTGGCAGCTTCTCGCGGACGGTCTGTTCGATGACGCGCGGGCCGGCGAAGCCGATCAGCGCCTTGGGCTCACCGACGATCACGTCGCCGAGCATCGCCAGGCTGGCAGAAACGCCGCCGTAGACCGGGTCGGTCAGCACCGAGATGAACGGGATGCCTTCTTCGCGCAGGCGCGCCAGCACCGCAGAGGTCTTGGCCATCTGCATCAGCGAGATCAGCGCCTCTTGCATCCGCGCACCGCCGGAAGCGGAGAAGCAGATCATCGGGCAGCGGTTTTCCAGGGCGTAGTTGGCGGCACGCACGAAGCGCTCACCGACGATGGCACCCATCGAGCCGCCCATGAACGAGAACTCGAAGGCGCTGACCACCACCGGCATGCCCATCAGGCTGCCGCTCATGGAAATCAGGGCGTCTTTCTCGCCGGTCTGCTTCTGCGCGCCGACCAGGCGGTCCTTGTACTTCTTGCCATCACGGAACTTCAGGCGGTCGACCGGCTCGAGGTCGGCACCCAGTTCGGCACGGCCTTCGGCGTCGAGGAAGATGTCGATGCGCGCACGGGCGCCGATGCGCATGTGGTGGTTGCACTTGGGGCAGACATCCAGGGTCTTTTCCAGCTCCGGACGATACAGCACGTTCTCGCAGGCCGGGCACTTGTGCCACAGGCCTTCAGGCACCGAGCTCTTCTTCACCTCGGAACGCATGATCGAAGGGATCAGTTTGTCGACTAACCAGTTGCTCATGCTTTCTTTCTCCAGTATTTGGCGGGCGGGGACCGGTCTGGCCGGCCATGCCCTGCCCTTGAGCTCATATCTTCAATAAAACGATGAAGGACCGGTATCGGGGCCCGCTGTTGCGCGGAGCCGGCCGAGCCACCGGACCTTGTTCAATCTGTATAGGCGCGAGCCTGGCAGCACAAGGCTGCGAAAACTATGGACGATGGCGCGCGGCCAGCCGTCACATCTGCCTTCACGCCTGCCTCACGGCACGCAGGAAGGCCTCGATCTTGTCGGCATCCTTGATGCCCTTGGCCTGCTCTACCCCACCGCTGACATCCACCGCGTAAGGCCGCACCTGGGCGATCGCCTGGCCGACGTTGTCCGGCGTCAGGCCGCCGGCGAGAATGATCGGCTTGCTCAGGCGCGGCGGCACCAGCGACCAGTCGAAGGCTTCGCCCGTCCCGCCCGGCACGCCGGCGACAAAGGTGTCGAGGAGAATACCGCTGGCGCCGGCATAGTGCTGGCAGGCGGCCTCCAGGTCATCCCCGGGGCGCACCCGCAAGGCCTTGATCCAGGGCCGGTGAAAGCCCGCGCAATCGGCCGGGGTTTCGTCGCCGTGGAACTGTAGCAGGTCCAGCGGAACCACTTCGAGGATCTCGCTGAGCTCACAGCGCGACGCATTGACGAACAGGCCGACCGTGGTCACGAACGGTGGCAGCTCGGCAATGATCGCCCGCGCCTGACGCACGTCCACGGCACGCGGGCTCTTGGCATAGAAGACGAAGCCGATGGCGTCGGCGCCGGCTTCAGCGGCGGCCAGGGCGTCTTCGATGCGGGTAATCCCGCAGATCTTGCTGCGAACGTTGCTCATGGACAGCGAACCTTGAGTAATCGGTGAAGGCCGGATGTTAGCAAATGACTTTTGCCCCGTCAGTCCGCCAGTGCGTCGAAACCGGTAAGAAAGTGTGGGCCGATGTAACGCTGGGGCAGCTCGAAGGCCTCGGGATACTCCACCTGGACCAGGTACAGGCCAAACGGGTGCGCGGTGACCCCGGCCTCACGGCGATCGCGCCCCTCCAGCACTTCACGGGCCCACGCCACCGGCCGCTCGCCGGTGCCGATGCTCATCAGCACGCCGGCGATGTTGCGCACCATGTGGTGCAGGAAGGCGCTGGCGCGCAGGTCCAGCACGATCATCTGGCCATGGCGGGTGACGCGCAGGTGGTGCATGGTCTTGATCGGCGACTTGGCCTGGCACTGGCTGGCGCGGAAGGCGCTGAAGTCGTGGGTGCCGAGCAGGCACTGGGCTGCCTCGGCCATCAACGCGACGTCCAGCGGGCGGTGGTTCCAGGTCACTTCCTCGGCCAGGTGCGCCGGGCGGATCGGGTCGTTGTAGATGACGTAGCGATAGCGCCGGGCGGTGGCCTTGAAGCGGGCGTGGAAGTCCGCCGGCATGGTCCGCGCCCAGGTCACGCTGATGTCGCGCGGCAGGTTGAAGTTGGTGCCCAGGGTCCAGGCGCGCTCGTCACGCACGGCATCGGTATCGAAATGCACGACCTGGCCGCAGGCGTGCACGCCGGCATCGGTGCGCCCGGCACAGGCCACGGTGATCGGCGCGTTGGCCACCTTCGACAGCGCCTGTTCAAGGGCCTGCTGGACACTCGGCACGCCACTCGCCTGGCGTTGCCAGCCACGGTAGCGGGCGCCTTTGTATTCCACCCCGAGGGCGATGCGCGAGTAGCCTGCGGCCGCCGATTCGGCCGGATCGATGTCGATGATGTCCAAGTAGCTGAAACCTGTGGATGGAACGAAAGGCGGCAGTATAACGACAACGGCAGCCATCTGGCTGCCGTTGCGGGGGTTGCTAGTGCCTGCGCGTCGCCCTTTTCGCGGGTAAACCCGCTCCCACAGGGCAGATGCAAACCTCAACGCTTGCGCCAAACCTGTGGGAGCGGGTTTACCCGCGAAAAGCGCGACGCTGCCGTCACGCCTTACACCAACCGGGACAACATCTCTTCAGCCTCGCCGCGCTGGGTGTCGCTGCCATCCTTGACCACTTCATCGAGGATGTCCCGCGCGCCCTGGTGATCACCCATGTCGATGTAGGCACGTGCCAGGTCGAGCTTGGTGGCCACTTCGTCCGCGCCGGAGAAGAAGTCGAAGTCCAGGTCATCCAGCGGCTCTGGCTCCAGCGCCGCATCCGCCGCGGTGAACTGCGGCTCCAGCGAGGGGGTTTCGAGGTTCTGCGAGAGCTTGTCGAGTTCGGCGTTGACGTCGCTCAGCTCGGAGGCGAAGTTCTTCGCCGCCGGCGAGTCGTCGTCCAGCGACAGCGACAGGTCGAAGTCGTCCGGCAGCTCCAGCTCAGAGATCGGGTCGAACTCAGGGATCTCGTCGAACGCAGCCAGTTCTGCAGCCACATCCACCGGGGCTTCTTCAACAGGGGCTGGCGAAGCGGGCTCACCGACATCCAGGTCGAAGTCGGCCAGGTCGTCGACGCTCGTCGGCTCGGCCTGGGCCTGTGCCTGTGCCAGCAGCGCTTCGAAATCGTCATCGGCATCCGTGTCGGCGACAACCGGCTCGGGCGTCTCGGTCAGCTCAGGCTCAGGCTCGATCTCAACCTCGGGCTCCAGCGCAATGTCGTCGAGCATCGGCGTGTCGAGCGGATCGTCCGTCGGCAGGTCGTCGTCCAGGCTCAGGTCAAACGCACTGTCCAGGTCGCTCGCTTCGATCGGCTCGACATCCACCGACAACGGCGCCTCAGGCTCCAGCAGCGGATCAGCTTCGAGGTCATCGAGCACAGGCTCGGGCTCGACGACCGGCTCGGGTTCGGATTCCAGTTCGGGCTCCGGCTCCGGCTCAAGATCATCAACAGCCGGAACATCCTGCTCGTCCTGCAGCAGTTCCTGGACGTACTGCTCGTCCAGCTCTGCGGCCAACGCAGCGGCACCCAGACCGACAGCGGCCACCGCGACCATCGCCGGGAAGCGCTCGCGCAGCGACTCGACCTGGGCCTGGTTGTCCTCAGTGGCGTCCAGTTGCCGCTCCTGCTCGGCAAAGGCGTTCTGGTCACCCTGACGGGCGTACACTTCCATCAGTTTCAAGCGCAGATCAGCGCGCTCAGGCGCTGCCGCCACCGCCGGCTCGAGCAGGTCGGCAGCATGGTTCAGGCGACCTTGCGCCAGGCTCTGGTCAGCTTCGGCCAGCAGTTCGGCGAACGGGTCCTGGGCTGCTTCAGGCTGCACCAGCGGCTCGACCACAGGCGCCTCGAACACGGTCGGTTTCTCCGCCGCCGTCGCCGCCGCTGCAGACGCCGCCACGAAAGCAGGCGCCAGCGTCACGCTCGGGGCCGACATGTCCAGGCCATCGAAGCTGTCGTCCGGCAGATCCCGGTCCGGGCCACGCTCACCGTCCTCCGACAAGGCACGGGCCATGCGCAGGTGCTTCTCGGCTTCCTGCTGGGCCTTGCGCCGGCGCATCAGCAGCAGCACCAGGAGCAGCAGCACGAGGAACGTGGAGCCAGCGATCAGCGCCAGCAGCCAAGGGTTGCCGAGCAGTTCGTCGAGGGCGTTCTGTTCTGATTTGGCCGCTTCCGGGGCAGGCGTCGCGGGCGCGGTATCGACCGCGGCCGGCGCCGGTGCAACCACAGGCTCGGCCGGGGTCGGCTGGGCCTCGGCAGCCGGTGCCGGTTCAGCCGGCGCAGGCTCACCGGGCACTGCGGCGACGGGTGCCGCTGGGTCGGCGGCGCCCTGGGCTTCGAGGCGCGCCAGCTGGTCGTTCTTCAGGTCGATCAGACGCTGTAGCTTGTCCAGCTGGCTCTGCAGGTCGGTCATCCGGCTCTTCAGTTCGTCGTTGTCACGACGGCTGGTGTCGAGGCTCTCCTGGGCGACCGCCAACTTGTCGTTGATCGCCTTGGCCGCGCCTTTGCTGCCCTGGCTACCCGGGGTGACCAGGCGCAGGTTGTCACCTTGGGCGATCCGCGACGGCGCCGCTTCGGCCGCGCCACGGCGGGTGGCATCCAGCTGACGGGCACGCGGCCCCAGCCGGCGCCCTTCGCGCCAGGCCGCATACTGCTCGGCCACGTCACGGTTGGCCTCGCCCTGGGCGATGCTCTGGATCTGCTGCTGGTCAGGCAGGCGCAAGACCTGGCCGACCTTCAACTGGTTGATGTTGTTGCCGATGAAGGCGTCCGGGTTCAACGCCTGGATCGCCAGCATGGTCTGCTGCACCGAGCCGCCCTGGCTGTTGCGCGCGGCAATCTGCCAGAGGGTGTCACGGCGCTTGGTGGTGTAGTTGCCGGCACCGCTCACCGCCGGGGCGATGTTGCCCGCGGCCGGCTGTTCGCCCTGGGCCTTGGCCTGGTCGAGCAGCACGCTGTAGTCGCGCAGCAGGCGGCCCTGTGGCCACATCACCTGGACCAGGAACTTGACCACCGGCTCGCTCAGCGGGCGGCTGGAGGTAACCCGCAGCACACTCTTGCCGTTGGGGTTGATCACCGGGGTGAACGTCAGGTCTTCGACATAGGGTGGATAGGCCACCCCGGCCTTGGCGAAGTCTTCTGGCGAGGCGAGGCTTGGCGCCACCTCGCCTGCGGAAAGGTCGCGCACGTCGAGCAGCTCGATCTCGGCGTCCAGCGGCTGGTTCTGTGCCGACTTCAGGGTCAGCTCACCCAGTCCCAGGGCATTCGCCATGCCAGACGACAGCGCCGACGCTGCCGCCATGGCCAGAACCAGTTTGCGAATTCGAAGCATGACCTCTTCCCTTGTATGAATCGTCCCGAAACCTGCGTGTGGTGCAGGACAAAAATTGCACAGCAGTATCTTTTACGCCATGTGTTTAATCAACAATTGGGCGACTTGCACGGCGTTGAGCGCCGCACCCTTGCGCACATTGTCGGTGGTCAGCCAGAGGTTTAGCTGCTCTTGTTCATCAATACCATGACGTACACGACCAACATAGACCACGTCTTGGCCCACTGCGTCACCGACAGGCGTCGGATAATCGTCGGGTTCGACCAATTCGACGCTCTCGGCGGCCTCCAGGGCCTGGTTGACCGCGGCCAGGTCCACCGGACGACGGCTTTGCACGGCCACACTCAAGCTATCGCCGAAAAACACCGGGACTTGAACACAGGTCACGGAAATCTTCAGCGTCGGCAGGCCCAGCAGCACCCGCAGCTCACTCACCAGGCGACGCTCGACGGCCGTGTGGCCCTGCGCGTCGCTGGCACCGACCTGAGCCAGCAGGTTGAAGGCGATCTGCCGATCGAAGAAGCGCGGCTCCAGCGGGCGCGCGTTGAGCAGCTCGGCGGTCTGCCGGGCGAGCTCGCCGACCGCCTCCTTGCCCTGGGCCGAAACGGCCAGGCTGGCCACCACCTGCACGCGCTCGATGTCGAGCAGGCCCTTGAGGGGCGCCAGGACCACCGCAAGGGCGACGGCGCCAGCGCTGGGGCTGGTGATCAGTGCGGGCAGGGTCAGCGTGGCGAGCTGCTCGCCGTTGGCCTCTGGGACCAGCGCCAGGGCCTGGTCGAGGCCGCCAGAGAGGTCGATGACGGTGCACCCGGCGGCGTGCGCCTTGGCGGCGAAGCTGAGGCTGACGGCGGCGCCCGCGGCAAAGAAGGCCAGCTTGGCCTGGCTGAAGTCGAAGCTGTCGACTTCACGCACACGGACTTTCTTCCCGGCGAACATGACGCTGCTGCCGGCGGATTCCATGCTCGCCAGCAGGTGCAGGGTCTTGACCGGGAAGTTGAGCTCTTCGAGGATCTGCACGAGGGTTTCACCGACGCTACCGGTGGCGCCGATGACGGCGATGTCTAGGGGTTGGGTCATGGGGAAATCCTCTGCTGGAACGGCGGGAGCGGCACTTTACTTGGATTCTCCTGCGGGGGGTACCTTGGGTTTATCCAGCAAACGCCGGATAGCGAAAGGTTAATTAGGGATTATTGGATAGATGCCGGGGTAGCGCGTTTCGATCGTTGGGCTTATCCGGTTGATGTGGGGCTGCCACTGGCCCCTTCCGCCCTTACGGCGGGTCACTTTTGGCAAACGCCCCAAAAGTAACCAAAAGGTCTCGGCTCCTGCATCCGGCCCTCCGCTGCGCTGCGGGTTCCCTCACTCCGGTCTTGCTCCCGCGAGGACCGGGCTGTACGGGCCTTCCTGGCCCGCAGCCCTTGCCGGCCTTCCTGGCCGTCACCTCGCTTCGCAAGACCTCCGCTCGGCCTCCTGAAGTCGCAGTAGATCAAGATCACAAGCCAGATCAAAGGCCAGATCAAAGGCCAGATCAAAGGCCAGATCAAAGGCCAGATCAAAGGCCAGATCAAAGGCCAGGGCAACGGCTGGCGAATCGCTTCGCTCTCGCGGGGTTATAAGGGCGGTACAGCGCGTCAGCGCCAGAATTTGTATTCGCAATACCGGCCTCTTCGCGGGTAAACCCGCTCCCACAGGTTCACTGCTGACCGTAAGGCCACCACGGTCCCTGTGGGAGCGGGTTTACCCGCGAAGAGGCCAAGCTATCCACCACCCATGCCACTATCGAAGATAACGCCAGCCCAGGCGCCACCCCTAACTTGGCGACCTCAGGAGGCCGAACGGAGGTCTTGCGGAGCGAGGTGACGGCCATGGATGGCCGGCAAGCGCCGCGGGCCAGGAAGGCCCGTCCGGCGCGGTCCTCGCGGGAGCAAGACCGGAGTGAGGGAACCCGTAGCGCAGCGGAGGGCCGTATATGGGAGCCAGCGGTTTTGCCTACTTTTTCCAAGAAAAAAGTAGGACGCCGTAAAGGCGGAAGGGGTCATAAGCGCCACTACATGGAACGGATAAGCCCCCTAAGCCCAACGCATCCACACCGAACACACGCAAAAAAAACCCGCGCTCATCACAAGCGCGGGTTTTTGGTCCAGCCAAGCGCAATCAACGCTCCAGCAGGATCCGCAGCATGCGCCGCAGCGGCTCGGCGGCGCCCCACAGCAGCTGGTCGCCAACGGTGAACGCGCCCAGGTACTGCGAGCCCATGTTGAGCTTGCGCAGACGGCCGACCGGCACATTGAGGGTACCGGTGACCTTGGTCGGGCTCAGCTCCTGCATGCTGATCTCACGCTGGTTCGGCACCAGCTTCACCCAAGGGTTGTGCTGGCTGATCATGCCTTCGATGTCGGCCAGCGGCACGTCCTTGTTCAGCTTGATGGTCAGCGCCTGGCTGTGGCAACGCATGGCGCCGATGCGCACGCAGATACCGTCGACCGGGATCGGGCTCTTGAAGCGGCCGAGGATCTTGTTGGTCTCGGCCTGGGCCTTCCATTCTTCACGGCTCTGGCCGTTCGGCAGCTCTTTGTCGATCCATGGGATCAGGCTGCCGGCCAGCGGTACACCGAAGTTCTCGGTCGGGAACGCTTCGCTGCGCATGGCCTCGGCGACCTTGCGGTCGATGTCGAGGATGGCGCTGGCCGGGTTGGCCAACTCCTCGGTGACCGCCGCATTGATGCCGCCCATCTGCTTGATCAGCTCACGCATGTTCTGCGCGCCGGCACCGGAGGCCGCCTGGTAGGTCATGGCGCTCATCCACTCGACCAGGCCGGCTTCGAACAGGCCACCCAGGCCCATCAGCATCAGGCTGACGGTGCAGTTGCCGCCGATGTAGTTCTTGGTCCCGGCATCCAGCTGCTGGTCGATGACCTTGCGGTTGACCGGGTCGAGGATGATCACCGCGTCATCCTGCATGCGCAGCGACGAGGCCGCATCGATCCAGTAACCCTGCCAGCCGGCTTCGCGCAGCTTGGGGAAGACCTCGTTGGTGTAGTCGCCGCCCTGGCAGGTCAGAATGACGTCGAGGGTCTTCAGTTCTTCAATGTTGTACGCGTCCTTGAGCGGAGCAATGTCCTTGCCCACGTTCGGACCCTGGCCACCCACATTGGAGGTGGTGAAGAACACCGGCTCGATCAGGTCGAAATCCTGCTCCTCGAGCATCCGCTGCATAAGCACGGACCCGACCATCCCACGCCAACCGATCAGACCTACACGTTTCATCGCAACTACACCTTTGCTAAAAGTGGGCCGCCACCGAGAGAGATCGGCGGCGGGCCAGAGAGATTACAGATTCCGCAGTGCTGCGACTACTGCGTCGCCCATTTCTTGCGTACCGACCTTGGTGCAACCGGCCGACCAGATGTCGCCCGTGCGCAGCCCCTGGTCCAGGACCCGGCTGACCGCTTGCTCGATCGCCTCGGCGGCGGCCTGCTGGTTGAAGCTGTAACGCAGCATCATCGACACCGACAGGATGGTCGCCAGCGGGTTGGCAATGCCCTGCCCGGCGATGTCCGGCGCGGAGCCGTGGCACGGTTCGTACATGCCTTTGTTGTCGGCATCCAGCGACGCCGAGGGCAGCATGCCGATGGAACCGGTCAGCATGGAAGCTTCATCCGACAGGATGTCGCCGAACATGTTGTCGGTGACCACCACGTCGAACTGCTTGGGTGCACGCACCAGCTGCATGGCGGCGTTGTCGACGTACATGTGGCTCAGCTCGACGTCCGGGTAGGCCTTGGCGACGTCTTCGACCACTTCACGCCACAGCTGGCTGGACGCCAGGACGTTGGCCTTGTCGACCGAGCAGAGCTTCTTGCCACGCACACGGGCCATGTCGAAGCCGACCTGGGCAATGCGGCGGATCTCGCTCTCGCTGTACGGCAGGGTGTCATACGCCTGGCGCTCGCCGTTTTCCAGCTCGCGCTGGCCACGCGGGGCACCGAAGTAGATACCGCCGGTCAGCTCACGGACGATGAGGATATCCAGGCCCGAGACGATTTCCGGCTTCAGCGAGGAGGCGTCGGCCAGTTGCGGGTAGAGGATGGCCGGGCGCAGGTTGGCGAACAGGCCCAGTTGCGCACGGATCTTCAGCAGGCCGCGCTCAGGGCGGATATCCCGCTCGATCTTGTCCCACTTCGGCCCACCGACGGCGCCCAGCAGTACGGCGTCGGCCTTGCGGGCGCGGTCCAAAGTCTCGTCGGCCAGTGGCACGCCGTGCTGGTCGATGGCAGCGCCGCCGATCACGTCGTGCTCGAGGGCGAAACCGAGCTGGAACTTGTCGTTGGCCAGCTCCAGCACCTTGACCGCCTCGGCCATGATTTCCGGACCGATGCCATCACCTGGGAGAATCAGAATCTGCTTGCTCATGCTTTCCTCTATCCATTCAAACGGCGCGGCCCGCTCGGCCCCACCGGAAAAAACTAGCGCTCAGCCCACATCACCAGGACATCGGTGCTGAACGAGCCGTCGGCTTCGATCTGGTAATACTGCCGCACTTCCTCGCCCATGGCTTGCTGCAATTGGCGAATCGCCACGCGCAGCGGCTCTGGGGTACGCATGCGTTCGACCCAGGTCTGCCACTCCAGGCGCAGGCGCTGGCGACTGTGGCTGCGTACATGCAGGCCGGCTTCGCTGACCTGGCGCTGCCACTCGGCGGCGCTATAGTCGCGCACATGGCTGGTGTCGCGCAGCACTTCGACGCTTTGCAGGTAGGTGTCGAGCAGCGGGCTGCCCGGCGACATGACGTCGACGAAGGCCGCCACCCCACCCGGCTTAAGTACCCGGCGCACTTCGCGCAGGGCCAGGCCGAGGTCGCTCCAGTGATGCGCCGAGTAGCGGCTGAAGACGAAATCGAACGTGGCGTCGGCGAACGGCAAGCGCTCGGCCGCGCCACACTCGGTGCTGATATTGGCCAGGCCGCGCGCGGCGGCGGCGCTGGCGACCACGTCGAGCATCGATTGCGAGAGGTCGTAGGCGACCACCTCGGCGACCAGTGGCGCGATGTGGAAACTGACATGACCGGCACCACAGCCCAGGTCCAGCACGCAGGCCTCGGCGTGGCCGGCCAGCTCGGCCTGGAGCAGCGCGAATTCACTGCCCTGGGCGTGCACGGCGCTGCTCAGGTAAGCGCTGGCCTGCTCGCCGAACTGGCGCTGGACGACGTCGGTGTGGGTGCTGCTGGTCATGGATCAATCCTTTTATCTCGGTGTGCCGGTACCAGCCTCTTCGCGGGGCAAGCCCGCGAAGAGGCCAGCACGATCAACTACAGGCCTCAGGCGTCGCGGAACAACCAGGGCTGGCTGACGCGATGCTGCTGTTCGAAGCCTTTGATGGCCTCGGCATCCTGCAAGGTCAGGCCGATGTCATCGAAGCCATTGAGCAGGCAATGCTTGCGGAACGCGTCGATTTCAAAGTGCAGCACCTTGCCATCCGGACGGGTCACCGCCTGCGCCTGCAGGTCGACGGTCAACTGGTAGCCCGGCATCGCCTCGACCTGCTTGAACAGTTCGTCGACTTCCTCATCGCTGAGGATGATCGGCAGCAGGCCGTTCTTGAAGCTGTTGTTGAAGAAGATGTCGGCAAAGCTCGGCGCGATCACGCTACGGAAGCCGTATTCGTCCAACGCCCACGGCGCGTGCTCGCGGCTCGAACCGCAGCCGAAGTTTTCCCGGGCGATCAGCACGCTGGCACCCTGGTAACGGTCGTGGTTGAGCACGAAGTCCTTGTTCAACGGGCGCTTGCTGTTGTCCTGGTACGGCTGGCCGACATCCAGGTAGCGCCACTCGTCGAACAGGTTGGGGCCAAAGCCGGTGCGCTTGATCGACTTGAGAAACTGCTTGGGGATGATCTGGTCGGTGTCGACGTTGGCACGGTCCAACGGCGCGACGAGGCCGGTGTGCTGGGTAAAGGCTTTCATGCTGCGCTCCCTTGGATCAACTCGCGGACATCGATGAAGTGGCCGGTCACCGCGGCGGCGGCGGCCATGGCCGGGCTCACCAGGTGGGTACGGCCACCGGCGCCCTGACGGCCTTCGAAGTTGCGGTTAGAGGTCGAGGCGCAGTGCTCGCCGCTTTCCAGGCGGTCCGGGTTCATCGCCAGGCACATCGAGCAGCCCGGTTCACGCCATTCGAAGCCGGCTTCGATGAAGATCTTGTCCAGCCCTTCCCGCTCGGCCTGCGCCTTGACCAGGCCCGAACCCGGTACCACCAAGGCCTGCTTGACGTTGGCGGCGACCTTGCGGCCCTTGGCGATGACGGCAGCAGCGCGCAGGTCTTCGATCCGCGAGTTGGTGCAGGAGCCGATGAACACCCGGTCCAGGCGAATATCGGTGATCGCCTGGTTGGCGTTGAGGCCCATGTACTTGAGCGCGCGCTCGATCGAACCACGCTTGATCAGGTCAGGCTCGGCGGCCGGGTCCGGCACGCGCTGGTCGACGGCCAGGACCATCTCCGGCGAGGTGCCCCAGCTGACTTGCGGTTTGATCTGCGCGGCGTCGAGCTCGACCACGGTGTCGAACACCGCGTCGGCGTCAGACACCAGCCCGCGCCAGGCGGCAACCGCTTGCGGCCACTGGCTCGGGGTCGGCGCGTACGGGCGGCCCTCGACGTAATCGATGGTGATGTCATCGACGGCCACCAGGCCGACGCGGGCACCGGCCTCGATGGACATGTTGCAGATGGTCATGCGGCCTTCCATCGACAGCTCGCGGATGGCGCTGCCGGCGAATTCCATGGCGTGGCCGTTGCCACCCGCGGTGCCGATCTTGCCGATCACGGCGAGGACGATGTCCTTGGCGGTGACGCCCTCAGGCAATTGGCCTTCGACGCGAACCAGCATGTTCTTCATTTTCTTGGCGACCAGGCACTGGGTGGCGAGCACGTGCTCGACCTCGGAGGTGCCGATGCCGTGGGCCAGCGCGCCAAACGCGCCGTGGGTCGAGGTGTGCGAGTCGCCGCAGACCACGGTCATGCCCGGCAAGGTAGCGCCCTGCTCCGGGCTGATGACGTGGACGATGCCCTGGCGCTCGTCGTTCATCTTGAATTCGACGATGCCGTATTCGTCACAGTTTTCATCGAGGGTCTGCACCTGAAGGCGCGACACCTGGTCGACGATGGCCTCGATGCCGCCCTTGCGCTCAGGCGTGGTCGGCACGTTGTGGTCGGGCGTGGCGATGTTGGCGTCGATCCGCCACGGTTTGCGGCTGGCCAGGCGCAGGCCTTCGAAAGCCTGGGGCGAGGTCACTTCGTGAATGATGTGGCGATCGATGTAGATCAAGGACGACCCATCGTCGCGTCGCTTGACTTCATGTGCATCCCAGAGTTTGTCGTAGAGCGTTTTGCCAGCCATCAGACTGTTCCTCATCAGCGTCTTTCTATGCCAATAACCCCTTGGCTTGTACGGTCGATGCTATGGGGTTAGATTGAATAACTCAAATTCATAATTTTTATGCTTTGGATAACCGAAAGGAATACAAGACGTGGACCTGGCCAACCTCAGCGCGTTTATCGCGATCGCCGAGACCGGCAGCTTTTCGGGCGCCGGTGAGCGCCTGCACCTGACCCAACCGGCGATCAGCAAACGCATTGCCGGGCTCGAGCAGCAACTGGGCGTGCGCCTGTTCGACCGCCTGGGCCGGGAAATCACCCTGACCGAGGCCGGCCGCGCCCTGCTGCCGCGCGCCTACCAGATACTCAATGTACTCGACGATACCCGCCGTGCACTGACCAATCTGACCGGTGAAGTGACCGGCCGCCTGACCCTGGCCACCAGCCATCACATCGGCTTGCACCGTTTGCCGCCTCTATTACGGGCGTTTACCCGGCAGTACCCGGCGGTGGCACTGGATATCCAGTTCCTCGACTCGGAAGCGGCCTACGATGAAATCCTCCATGGCCGCGCCGAAATCGCGGTCATCACCCTCGCCCCGGAACCGCACCACCTGATCCGTGCGGTGCCCGTGTGGGACGACCTGCTGGACTTCGTCGCCGCCCCCGAGCACCCGCTGGCAAGCGATGGCGAGGTCAGCCTGGCCGATGTCGCCCGCCACCCGGCGGTGTTTCCCGGCGGTAACACCTTTACCCACCATATCGTCCAGCGTCTGTTCGAAAGCCAAGGGCTGACGCCGAACATCGCCATGAGCACCAACTACCTGGAAACCATCAAGATGATGGTCTCGATCGGCCTGGCCTGGAGCGTGCTGCCGCGGACCATGCTCGACGAGCAAGTTGCACCCATCGCTTTACCCGGCGTAAAGCTGTCGCGACAGCTAGGCTACATTCTGCACACCGAGCGAACGCTTTCGAACGCGGCCAGGGCCTTCATGGCACTGCTCGACAGCCACGCAGGGACCGCCTGACCGGTCGCAAGCACGGCATTTTCATTCTCAGGGACGCGTCATTCGCCAAAGGTCTGGTACCGATGCCCAAATCAGTTAACCGCTTTCCGCGCCTGCCGCGCATCCCTGCGGCCGACCCTCAGGCGTCGGAACAGGCCTGGCAGAATGCCCCGCAACTGCTCGCCGCGCTCAACGGCGCGCGCTTGGGCGCCTGGCTGTGGGATATCGAGAGCGGCCGGGTCAGCTGGTCGCGTGGCACCCAGGCGCTGTTCGGCTTCGACCCGCAGCGGCCGCTGCCGGGCGACATCGACTACCTCGACCTGCTGCCCGAGGAGGACCGTGCGCGCACCCGCCAGGCGTTCCAGGCGGTGGTCAACGGCGAACCGATCGAACAGGCCATGCGCCACCGCATCCGCTGGCCAGACGGCAGCCTGCACTGGCTGGAGAT
The DNA here is from genome assembly GCF_900536025.1 of Pseudomonas reidholzensis. GTDB lineage: Bacteria > Pseudomonadota > Gammaproteobacteria > Pseudomonadales > Pseudomonadaceae > Aquipseudomonas > Aquipseudomonas reidholzensis. The sequence continues at coordinate 17,320 of NZ_UNOZ01000010.1, read as the reverse complement.
CAACGGCAGCCTGACCCACGACAGCCATGGCCGCCGGCAGATGATCGGGGTGATCCGCGAGATCAGTCGCCAGCGCGAGCGCGAAACCGCCCTGATCAACTCGGAAAAACGCTTCGCCACGCTGTTTCACATGAGCCCCAACGCGATTCTGCTGACCCGGCGCAGCGATGGCATGCTGTTCGAGGTCAACCAGCACTTCGAGGACATGTTCGGCTGGCCTGGTGCCCAGGTGGTCGGCAAGACCAGCCTGGAGTTGGGCCTGTGGGTCAACCCCGAGCAGCGCCACCAGATGCTCGAGGCCACCCTCGGCACCAGCGGGCCGGTGAGCATGGAAGTGCAGTTTCGCGCCAGCAGCGGCAAGATCCACGACGGCATCCTCTGCGCCCAGGGCATTGACCTGGAGGGCGTCAACTTCCTGATCAGCACCTTTGTCGACACCACCGAACGCAAGCGCGCCGAACTGGCCCTGAAAGACAGCCAGGAGCGCCTCGACCTGGCCCTGGACTCGGCGCAACTGGGCACCTGGGACTGGCACATCCCCAGCGGCATGCTCTATGGCTCGGCGCGCGCCGCCCAACTGCACGGGCTCGACCCGGTGCCGTTCCACGAGTCGTTCGAGGCGTTTTTCGAGGGCGTGCCGGAAGACGAACGCAGCGTCATGCGCCAGGCCTATCGCAGCCTGCGCGAGGGCCCGGCGGGCAATTACCAGATCACCTACCGGGTGCAGCTGGAAAACGGCGCCTCGCGCTTTATCGAAAGCCGCGCACGGTTGTACCGCGACGAGCACGGCAACCCGCTGCGCATGGCCGGGACCCTGCTCGACATCACTGACCAGGTCGAGCGCGAACAGCGCATGAGCGCCTCGGAAGAGAAGTTCGCCAGCCTGTTCCAGGTCAGCCCCGACCCGATCTGCGTGACCCGCCAGGACTCCGGCCAGTTCATCGAGGTCAACCCGGCCTTTACCCAGACCTTTGGCTGGGCCGCCGAGCAGGTGATCGGCCGCACCGCCGAAGAAATCGGCCTGTGGGCCGAGTCGTCCGAGCGCGCGCGGCGCATCGAGCAGGTGATCCGCGAGCAGGCCTTGAGCAACGTCGCGGTGGTGGTCAACCACCGCAGTGGCACGCCGTTGACCTGCGTGATCTCCAGCCGCCTGATCAGCGTCGACGGCCAGCCGTGCAGCGTCACCTCGCTGCGCGACATCACCCAGCAGCAACGCGCCGAAGCCGCGCTGAAGAACAGCGAAGAGAAGTTCGCCAAGGCCTTCCACTCCAGCCCCGACGCCATCACCATCACCGACCGCCAGAGCGGCCGCTACCTGGAGGTCAACGACGGGTTCGGCCGGCTGACCGGCTACAGCGCCGCCGAGGTGGTCGGCCACTCGGTGTACGAAATCGGCATCTGGGCCGACGACAAGCAGCGCAACGCCCTGCTCAGCGAGCTCAAGGAGCGCGGCCGGGTGCACCACCGGGAGATGCTCGGGCGCAACAAGCGCGGCGACATCCTCACCGTCGAGGTGTCGGTGGAGCCGATCAGCCTCAACGAGAGCGACTGCCTGCTGCTCACCGCGCGGGATGTCAGCCAGTTGAAGAACGCCCAGGCGCAGATCCGCCACCTGGCCTACCACGACCCGCTGACCAACCTGCCCAACCGCGCCTTGCTGATGGACCGCCTCAGCCAGCAGATCGCCCTGCTCAAGCGCCACAACCTGCGCGGCGCGCTGCTGTTCCTCGACCTCGATCACTTCAAGCACATCAACGACTCGCTGGGCCACCCGGTGGGCGACACCGTGCTGAAGATCATCACCGCCCGGCTCGAGGCCAGCGTGCGCCTGGAAGACACCGTGGCGCGCCTGGGCGGCGACGAGTTCGTGGTGCTGCTGAGCGGCCTGGAGGGCAGCCGCGAGCACGTCGAGAACAAAGTCCGCGAACTGGCCGATACCCTGCGCGAGTTGCTGGCCGAGCCGATGTCGCTGGACGGCCAGCGCCTGCAGGTGACGCCGAGCATCGGCGTGGCGCTGATCCCCGACCATGGCGCGACCCCGGCCGACCTGCTCAAGCGCGCCGACATCGCCTTGTACCGGGCCAAGGATTCGGGCCGCAACACCACCCAACTGTTCCACACCACCATGCAGAAGGCCGCCAGCGAGCGCCTGCGCATGGAAAACGACCTGCGCCTGGCCTTGGCCCGGGGTGAACTGGCGCTGCACTTCCAGCCCCAGGTGGACGCGCGCGACAACCGCATCGTCGGCGCCGAAGTGCTGCTGCGCTGGCATCATCCGCAGCTGGGCCAGCAACCGCCGGCGCAGTTCATCCAGGTGCTGGAGGAAAGCGGGCTGATCCTTGAGGTGGGCAGCTGGATCCTCGACGAAGCCTGCGACGCCTGCGCGCGCATGCTGGTCGACGGGCTGATCGATGCCGATGACTTCAGCCTGTGCGTGAACATCAGCCCGCGGCAGTTCCGCCAGAACGATTTCGTCGAGCGGGTGCTGCGCAGCCTGGACGACTATGGGTTGCCACGGCGGATGCTCAAGCTGGAGATCACCGAGGGCATCGTCATCCAGAACCTGGAGGACACGATTGCCAAGATGCGTGAGCTGAAGCGCTATGGGGTGAGCTTTGCCATGGATGACTTCGGCACGGGCTATTCGTCGCTGACGTACCTCAAGCGGCTGCCGGTGGACACGCTGAAGATCGACCAGACGTTCGTGCGTGATGCGCCGATCGACCCCAATGATGCCGAGATCGTCCGGGCGATTGTCGCCATGGCGCGCAGCCTGGAGCTGTCGGTGATTGCCGAGGGGGTGGAGTTGACCGAGCAGCTGGAGTTTCTCGAGCGGCTGGGGTGTCACTTGTATCAGGGGTATCTGCATAGCCGGCCGCTGCCGCTGCCGGAGTTTCGGCAGATGCTGCTGGAGGCGCCGGCGGATTATTGAGTCGCTAGGCAGCGGTTGAGCCCAGAAAGGGCTTGCAGATTGGGGGCTTATCCATTCGATGTGGTGGCGCTGATGGCCCCTTCCGCCCTTACGGCGGGTCACTTTTGGCAAACGCCCCAAAAGTAACCAAAAGGTCTCGGCTCCTGCATCCGGCCCTCCGCTGCGCTGCGGGTTCCCTCACTCCGGTCTTGCTCCCGTGAGGACCGCGCCGGACGGGCCTTCCTGGCCCGCGGCGCTTGCCGGCCATCCATGGCCGTCACCTCACTCCGCAAGACCTCCGTTCGGCCTCCTGAAGTCGCAGTAGATCAAGATCACCAGCCAGATCAAGATCAAGGGCCAGGGCAACGGCTGGCGAATCGCTGCGCTCTCGCTGGTTTATAAGGGCGGTACAGCGCGTCAGCGCCAGAATTTCCATTGGCAGTCCCGGCCTCTTCGCGGGTAAACCCGCTCCCACAGGTTATCTGCTGACTGTAAGGCCACTGCGGTCCCTGTGGGAGCGGGTTTACCCGCGAAGAGGCCAAGCTATCCACCGCTCATGCCACTATCGAAGATAACGCCAGCCCAGGCGCCACCCCTAACTTGGCGACCTCAGGAGGCCGAACGGAGGTCTTGCGGAGCGAGGTGACGGCCATGGATTGGCCGCGCCACACCCAACGGATAAACACACAATTCCCAACGCACCAAAACCAAAAAAAGGGCACCCGAAGGTGCCCCTTTTTTCATCCTGGCAAACTTAATTCAGCACAGGTTTCTCGCCATTGATCGGGATGCGTTTGGCCTTGGCTTCTTCGGGCACAATGCGCAGCAGGTCAACACTGAGCAGCCCATTGGCCAACCCGGCGGACTTCACTTCAATGTGGTCGGCCAAGCGGAACGACAACTTGAAGGCCCGCTGGGCAATGCCCTGGTGCAGGTAGGTCACCGCGCCATTGGCGGCATCACGCTTGCCACCACTGACGGTCAGGACACCCTTCTCGACCTGCAGCTCGAGGTCTTCTTCCTGGAAGCCGGCTGCGGCCACCACGATACGATAATGGTCATCGCCATGTTTTTCGACGTTGTAGGGGGGGTAGCTGCTACCCGCCTCGTTACGCGCCGCCGACTCGAACAGGTCATTGAAACGGTCGAAGCCAACGGAATGGCGGAACAGTGGTGCGAGAGAGAAAGCGGTGGTCATGGTCATAAACTCCTGAGATTCAGCAAGTAAGTCATTACGCGACCCGACTTCGGCATCGCGTACTCAAGAGATAAGGGCCACGAAAAGGCTTTCAAGCCCTCGCCGAAAAATTTTTTCGCACCCGGCTTCAGGCCACCGCTTCGCAACGCGTCTCGACCACCCCCAACAGCTCGCTGATCCGCTGACAGTCACTTTCCCGGCGCAACTCGGCAAACAGCAGCACCGCCTCCGGATAACTGCGGGTCAGCATCGCCACCCACTGCTTCATCCGCCCCGGCGCATAGCGCGGCGACAGCTTGGCCTGCGCCTGCCGCCAGAACTCACGCAGCAGCGGCAACAGCGCCTGCCAGTCCAGCGGCTGATAGTCGCGCCCTTCCCGCGCCGCCGCGATCTGCAGCCCCAGGTCCGGCCGCGACACCAGCCCGCGACCGAGCATGATGTCCTCGGCGCCACTGACCTCACGGCAGCGCCGCCAGTCGTCGACGGTCCAGATCTCGCCATTGGCGAACACCGGCACCTTGACCACATCCTGCACCCGCGCCACCCACTCCCAGTGCGCCGGCGGCTTGTAGCCCTCGACCTTGGTCCGCGCATGCACCACCAGGTGCGCGGCGCCGCCCTCGGCCAGCGCCGTGGCGCAGTCCAGCGCGCCATCCGGGGTGTCGAAGCCCAAGCGCATCTTGGCCGTCACCGGAATGTGCGCCGGCACCGCACGGCGCACCTCGCGGACGATCGCATGCAGCAGCTCCGGCTCCTTGAGCAACACGGCGCCGCCACGCGACTTGTTGACGGTCTTGGCCGGGCAACCGAAGTTCAGGTCGATCACCGGCGCGCCCAGCTCGCAGGCCAACGCCGCGTTCTCCGCCAGGCACACAGGGTCGGACCCCAGCAGCTGCAGGCGCATCGGCACCCCGGCCGCCGTGCGCGCACCCAGGCGCAACTCGGGCGCGAGCTTGTCGAACTGGGAAGGCGGCAGCAGCCGGTCACAGACGCGGATGAACTCGGTGACACACCAGTCGATACCGCCGACTCGAGTGAGGACGTCGCGCAGAATGTTGTCGACCAGCCCCTCCATGGGGGCCAGGGCAATTTGCATGTAGGAAGGGTCTCGGCGAAAAAGGCGGCAGTCTAGCAAACAATCAGCCCGCTTCAGGCACCGATCAGCGCCTGGCCGTAACCTTCGACGAATTCCGCCGGCATGCGCTTGGGCTTGCCGCTGGAAAGCTCGATGCAGACAAAGGTGGTCTGCGCCCGCAACAAGGTCGCGCCGTCGCGTGGCCGCTTGAGCTGGAAGCTGCGGGTCATGCGCAGGCGCTGGTCCCAGTCGACGATCCAGGTGGCCAGTTGCAGCTCGTCGTCTTCGTAGCCGGCGGCGAGGTAGTCGATTTCATGGCGGACTACCGCCATGGCCCGGTCCAAGCGCCGGTACTCGGCCAGGTCCAGGCCCAGGCGCTGCGAGTGGCGCCAGGCGCAGCGCTCCAGCCAGGTGACGTAGACGGCGTTGTTGGCGTGGCCGAGGCCGTCGATGTCGTCGTTGCCGACGCGAAGGTCGATGATGAATGGCGATGCCAGGTCCCAGCTCATGCCCGCTCCCAAAGTCAGTGAACGGGCAGAGTGTAACGGATGCTCACGCGCTTTGCCGGGCAGGTGCCTCGATCCGCGCCAGCAGCTCCAGCACCGCGTCGCTGACCCGCGGGTCGGCCAGCACGCGCTGATGCCCGCCCTCCTCCAGCAGCATCAGGCGGCTGTCGAACCAGGCCTTGTGGATCACTTGCGCCTCGCTGGCGGCGACCAGCCCATCATCGCCGGCATGCACGATCAGGCCGGGCAGCTCGAGCTGGTAGCCACTGACGTCGAGCCGGGCGATCGGCAGGCCGACATCGCGCTCGACCTGGCGAATGAACGCCGCCCGGGCCCGGGCCGGCATCCCCAGGTGCCGGGCGAAGCCACGCAGCACGCCGAGCAACTGCGCCGGCGCGGCGATACTCACCGCCGCCTCGGTGCGCAGGCCCCACTGCAGCGCCAGCAGGACACTGGCGCCACCCATGGAGTGGCCGATCACCGCGCGCAGCGGCGGCAGCTCGGCCGCCGCCTCGAGCAGTGCCCGGGCAAACAGCACCACATGCGCCTGCTGGCCTGGCGAACGACCATGCGCGGGGCCCTCGAGCGACACCACCGTATGCCCGGCGTCGACCAGCGTTTCGATCAGCGCGGCGAACTGGGTCGGGCGCCCTTCCCAGCCGTGCATCAGCAACACCGTCGGGCCCTTGCCCCAGCGCAGCGCCGACAGGCCGAAACGCAGGGTGATGCGCTCGGCCCGCGCCAGCAAGGGCAGCTCCCAGTGCTTGGGCGGCAGATTGCGCGGGGTCATGAAGGCGCGGCGCATCTTGCCGGCGACATGTTCGGGGGCCAGTCGGCCCAGGGTACCGTTGACGCCGCGAATCCAGCTCAGGGTAGTCATCGCCATGCTCCAGGGTGGGGGTTGCTCAGATCACCGCCGACTTGGCGGCGCGCAGAATACGGTCGGACAGCTCGCTGCCGCCCAGGGCACGGGCCAGGGCCAGGCCACCGACCATCAGGGCGAGGTCGGCGAACGCCTTGTCGATGTCTTCCGGGCGGTCGACCATCTGTGCGGCCATCAGCTCGATGTGCTCGGCCAGCACCTCGCGGAACGCTTCTGGCAGGCGCTGCATCTCGCTCAGCGAGGTGGGTAGCGGGCAGGCATGCACCTGCGCATCGCGGTGCTTGCGTGACAGGTAGAAGGCCGCCGCCAAGGCACGCCGACCTTCGCCATCCAGCGCCGGATCGACCTGGGCGAGCAAGCCGCGGCGCTCGCCGAGCAACTGGCTGAACGCCTCGAGCATGAGCTCATCCTTGCTCTCGAAATGCGCGTAGAAACCGCCCACCGTCAGCCCTGCCGCGCCCATCACCTGGCTCACGCTCGGCTCGGCCGGGCCGTGCTGGATCAAGGCGCTGCGCGCCGACTCGAGAATCCGTTCGCGGGTTTTGCTTTTCTTGTCGCTCATGGCTCACCTCGAAAATATTATGGTTGAAATATTACCTATATAATATTTTCTGGCAAGCGCTATCGGCGACCCTCGGTCGGCACACGGAGAAAAGGGAGACCCATAAAAAACAAAAGGCCCATTCAATAATCGAATGAGCCTTATAAGCCCCGCAAAACGCGGGAAAAAATTGGCGTCCCCTAGGGGACTCGAACCCCTGTTACCGCCGTGAAAGGGCGGTGTCCTAGGCCACTAGACGAAGGGGACTTGTAACCTTCGTACAGATCCGTTTTCACGAATCCTGGCAAATTGGTGGAGCTAAGCGGGATCGAACCGCTGACCTCCTGCATGCCATGCAGGCGCTCTCCCAGCTGAGCTATAGCCCCGAAAACAAAAGGCCCATCCAATATCCGAATGAGCCTTTAAAGCCCCGCAAAACGCGGGTAAAACTGGCGTCCCCTAGGGGACTCGAACCCCTGTTACCGCCGTGAAAGGGCGGTGTCCTAGGCCACTAGACGAAGGGGACATGTAACCTTCGTACGGGTCCGTTTTCACGAACCCTGGCAAATTGGTGGAGCTAAGCGGGATCGAACCGCTGACCTCCTGCATGCCATGCAGGCGCTCTCCCAGCTGAGCTATAGCCCCAGATTTCTAGCCTCGCGGCCCAGCGACATGATTAGACATCGCTTGTGTAAAACTGGCGTCCCCTAGGGGACTCGAACCCCTGTTACCGCCGTGAAAGGGCGGTGTCCTAGGCCACTAGACGAAGGGGACGAACCTTCTACCGCGAAACCCGGTGCTGAATCCGGGTTTCATTCCCAGTCGCCTTGGCTGACTGAGAATCGGAATTTGGTGGAGCTAAGCGGGATCGAACCGCTGACCTCCTGCATGCCATGCAGGCGCTCTCCCAGCTGAGCTATAGCCCCACAATGTCGCGCTGAACTGGAATCGCCGGCTGGGTGCCTCGCGCTTCGTAACGTTCATCGCTGTGGACGGGGCGCATATTAAGATCGGATTGCCGCTCTGTCAAACAAATTTTTGCAAATGTTCAAAAGTTTTTTCACAGATAACAATCACTTACCGCCCTGCCCCGCAAATACGAGGGATGCGAGCGGGTGTACCCCGCTCGCACGGCTGTCAGGCGATGTTCGCCAGCAGCTTTTCCCACTCTTTGTTTTCTTTCTTCGACACGCCGCCCAGCAGGTCCAGCGCCTGGCGCAGGCGGAAGCGGGTCAGGTCGGGGCCGAGGATCTCCATGGCGTCGAGCACCGACACCGAGCTGGCCTGGCCAGAAATGGCGGCGAACATCAGTGGCATGGCATCACGCAGCTTCAGCTCGAGCGATTCGACCACGGCCTGGATGCAGCCGGTGATGCGCTCTTTTTCCCACTGGCGCAGGCTCTCGAGCTTCCACAGGATCAGCTGGATGACCTGACGCACCTGGTCGGCGGAGAGCTTCTTGTGCTCGAACAGCTTGGCGTCCAGCTTCAGCCCGCCCTCGAAGAAGAAGCCGCCCAGCGGGGCGATCTGGCTGAAGGTTTCGACCCGGCCCTGCACGTGCGGGGCGATCTTCATCATGTAGTCGCTGTTGAACGCCCACTTCTGCACGCGCGCGGCAAATTCTTCGACCGGCAGCTCACGCAGCCACTGACCGTTGAGCCACGAGAGCTTCTCGATGTCGAAGATCGGCCCACCGAGGGAAACCCGCGACAGGTCGAAATGCTCGACCATTTCCGCCAGGGAAAACTTCTCGCGCTCGTCCGGCATCGACCAGCCCATGCGGCCGAGGTAGTTGAGCATGGCTTCGGGCATGAAGCCCATGCGCTCGTAGAAGGTCACCGAGGTCGGGTTCTTGCGCTTGGACAGCTTGCTCTTGTCCGGGTTACGCAGCAGCGGCATGTAGCACAGCTTGGGCTGCTCCCAGCCGAAGTACTCGTACAGCTTGATCAGCTTGGGCGCCGACGGCAGCCATTCTTCGCCACGCAGCACATGGGTGATGCCCATCAGGTGGTCGTCGACGACGTTGGCCAGGAAGTAGGTCGGCAGGCCGTCGTTTTTCATCAGGACCTGCATGTCCATGCGATCCCACGGGATTTCAACATCGCCACGGAGCATGTCCGGCACCACGCAGACGCCTTCGCTCGGCACCTTCATGCGGATCACGTGCTGCTCGCCCGCGGCCAGGCGACGCTGCACTTCTTCGGCGCTCAGGTTCAGCGCACGGCCGTCATAGCGCGGGGTTTCGCCACGGGCCATCTGCTCGGCACGCATCTGGTCGAGCTCTTCGGCGGTGCAGAAGCAGTAGAAGGCGTGACCGGCGTCGACCAGCTCCTTGGCGTACTTGGCGTAGATCTCGCCGCGCTCGCTCTGCCGGTAAGGGCCGTGCGGGCCGCCGACGTCCGGGCCTTCATTCCACTCGATGCCCAGCCAGCGCAGGGCGTCGAAGATCTGCTGTTCCGACTCGCGGGTCGAACGCAACTGGTCGGTGTCTTCGATACGCAGGATGAACTCGCCGCCGTGCTGCTTGGCAAAGCAGTAGTTGAACAGGGCGATGTAGGCGGTGCCAACATGGGGGTCGCCGGTGGGCGATGGCGCGATACGCGTGCGGACGGTGGTCATGAGAGTCTCGGACGAAAGATGAAACAAAGGCTGGATGTTAGCAGGGAGCAGGCACCCGGCTCCAGCAATGGCGCGATCGACACGTGTGATCGCCGCGCCAGACGCTGCTGAATTTGCCGAATGTTGGGCTCGGCGCGGGCCGCCCGGGAGCGGCCGTGCGCCGATGCGACTTGCCCCGCGATGGGGTCAGCCTGCACGCCGCAGGCGATCAGCTGGTGATCAAGCGATCGCGCAGCTGGGTGATCTCGTCGCGCAGTTGCGCGGCGGCCTCGAACTCCAGGTCGCGGGCCAGCTGGAACATCTTCTCTTCGAGCTGCTTGATGCGCTTGCTGATCTCGCCCGGCGTGCGCAGCTCGGCTTCGTAACGGGCGCTCTCCTCCGCAGCCTTGGCCATGCCCTTGCGCTTCTTGCTGCGGCCACCGGGGATGTTGGCGCCTTCCATGATGTCGGTGATGTCCTTGACCACCCCCTTGGGCACGATGCCGTTGGCTTCGTTGAAGGCCACCTGCTTGGTCCGCCGCCGCTCGGTTTCGTCGATCGCCCGCTGCATCGAGCCGGTCATGTTGTCGGCATACAGGATGGCCTTGCCGTTGAGGTTACGCGCGGCGCGGCCAATGGTCTGGATCAGCGAGCGCTCGGAGCGCAGGAAGCCTTCCTTGTCGGCATCGAGGATCGCCACCAGCGACACTTCCGGCATGTCCAGGCCTTCGCGCAGCAGGTTGATGCCGACCAGCACGTCAAAGGTGCCGAGGCGCAGGTCGCGGATGATCTCGACTCGCTCGACGGTGTCGATGTCCGAGTGCAGGTAACGCACCCGCACCCCGTGATCGGCCAGGTAGTCGCTGAGGTCCTCGGCCATGCGCTTGGTCAGCGTCGTCGCCAGCACCCGCTCGCCGACCGCCACCCGTTTGCCGATCTCCGACAGCAGGTCGTCGACCTGGGTCAGCGCCGGGCGCACCTCCACCTGCGGGTCGACCAGGCCGGTGGGGCGCACCACCTGCTCGACCACCCGCCCGGCATGCTCGGCCTCGTAGGCACCGGGCGTGGCCGAGACGAAGATGGTCTGCGGGCTGACCGACTCCCACTCGTCGAAGCGCATGGGCCGGTTGTCCAGCGCCGAGGGCAGGCGGAAGCCGTATTCCACCAGGGTCTCCTTGCGCGAACGGTCGCCCTTGTACATGGCACCGACCTGCGGAACGCTGACGTGCGACTCATCGATGATCAGCAAGGCATCGTCCGGCAGGTAGTCGTAGAGCGTCGGCGGCGCGGCGCCCGAGGGGCGCCCGGAGAGGTAGCGCGAGTAGTTCTCGATGCCGTTGCAATAGCCCAGCTCGAGGATCATCTCGAGGTCGAAACGGGTGCGCTGCTCGAGCCGCTGGGCTTCGACCAGCTTGTTGCCCTGGTGGAGGAATTCGAGGCGTTCCTTGAGCTCTTCCTTGATCCCCTCCACCGCGCCGAGCAGGGTTTCACGCGGGGTCACGTAGTGGCTCTTGGGGTAGAAAGTGAAGCGCGGCAGCTTGCGGATGACCTCGCCGGTCAGCGGGTCGAAGGCGGCGATGTTGTCGACCTCGTCATCGAACAGCTCGATGCGGATGGCCTCCAGGTCCGATTCGGCCGGGAAAATGTCGATCACGTCACCGCGCACGCGGAAGGTGGCGCGGGCGAAGTCCATGTCGTTGCGGGTGTACTGCAGGTCGGCCAGCCGGCGCAGCAGCGCACGCTGGTCGAGCTTGTCGCCGCGGTCGATGTGCAGGACCATCTTCAGGTAGGTTTCGGGGCTGCCCAGGCCATAGATGCACGACACCGTGGTGACGATGATCGCGTCACGCCGCTCGAGCAGGGCCTTGGTCGCCGACAGGCGCATCTGCTCGATGTGGTCGTTGATCGAGGCGTCCTTCTCGATGAAGGTGTCCGACGACGGCACATAGGCTTCAGGCTGGTAGTAGTCGTAGTAGGAGACGAAATACTCGACCGCGTTGTTCGGGAAAAACGCCTTGAACTCGCCGTACAGCTGGGCCGCCAGGGTCTTGTTGGGGGCCAGCACCAGGGTCGGGCGCTGCACCTGCTGGATCACGTTGGCGACGCTGAAGGTCTTGCCCGAGCCCGTCACGCCCAGCAACGTCTGGTGCGAAAGCCCGGCCTCGATGCCTTCGACCATCTGGCGAATGGCCTCGGGCTGGTCGCCGGCCGGCTGGAAACGGGTGACAAGCTGGAACTCGGACATGGCGGACCTCGAGCAACTGTAAATATAGCCAGTAGTCTATACCGAAATGGGCGCAGCCAGGCCCCCTTTCAAGGTTGCCGGGCACGCCCCTGTGTCAGTGGACCTGGCAATTCGACCAATGGTCCAAAAAATTTCGCGTAAAACGCCCGAAAACCTGCGCCAGACTGTCGCAGTGACCGAGCGGTATCACTATACTGACTCCCCGTTTGTGCACCGCTTCAGTGCATTCGGTTGGAGCGTGCACGCCCTATCACACTCCAATCAGAGCCAAGGTAACAATGAGCCTGTTTTCTGCTGTCGAGCTGGCACCCCGCGACCCTATCCTGGGCCTCAACGAAGCGTTCAACACCGACCCCCGGACCGACAAGGTCAACCTCGGCGTAGGTGTCTACAGCAATGAGGAAGGCCGCATCCCGCTGCTGCGCGCCGTGATCGAAGCCGAGACCCAGCGTGCCGCCCAGCACGCCTCGCGCGGCTACTTGCCGATCGACGGTATCGCCACCTATGACCAGGCCGTGCAGAAGCTGCTGTTCGGCGCCGAGTCGCCGCTGCTGGCCGCTGGCCGCGTGGTGACCGTGCAAGCGGTCGGCGGTACCGGCGCACTGAAGATCGGTGCCGACTTCCTCAAGCGCCTGTCGCCAGACGCCGTGGTCGCCATCAGCGACCCGAGCTGGGAAAACCACCGCGCGCTGTTCGAGACCGCCGGTTTCCCGGTGCAGAACTACCGCTACTACGATGCGCCGAGCCACGACGTCAACCGCGCCGGCATGCTCGAGGACCTGGAGAACCTGCCGTCCGGTTCGATCATCGTCCTGCACGCCTGCTGCCACAACCCGACCGGCGTCGACCTGAGCCTGGACGACTGGAAAAACGTCCTCGAAGTGGTCAAGGCCAAGGGCCACGTGCCGTTCCTCGACATGGCCTACCAGGGCTTTGGTGACGGCATCGCTGAAGATGCCTTCGCCGTACGCCTGTTCGCCGAATCGGGCCTGGACTTCTTCGTCTCGAGCTCGTTCTCCAAGTCGTTCTCGCTGTATGGCGAGCGCGTCGGCGCGCTGTCGATCGTCACCACGTCCAAGGACGAGAGCACGCGCGTGCTGTCGCAGGTCAAGCGGGTCATTCGCACCACCTACTCCAACCCGCCGACCCATGGCGCGACCATCGTCGCCACCGTGCTGAACAGCCCTGAGCTGCGTCAGATGTGGGAAGCCGAGCTGGGCGAGATGCGTGACCGGATCCACGGCATGCGCAAGCAGATGGTCGAGCTGCTGGGCCAGTACGGCGCGCAGACCGACTTCAGCTTCGTTGGCCGTCAGCGCGGCATGTTCTCCTACTCGGGCCTGACCGCCGAGCAGGTTGCGCGCCTGAAAGACCAGTTCGGGATCTATGCGCTGGAGACGGGCCGCATCTGTGTGGCGGCGCTGAACCAGAACAATATCCACGTGGTGACCAAGGCGATCGTCGAGGTCCTCTGAGCCACCCGGATGACGCTGGGGGAGTCTTGACTTCCCCTTTGTTATCAGTAAGATACGTGCAGATTCCGCGATAGCTCAGTCGGTAGAGCAAATGACTGTTAATCATTGGGTCCCTGGTTCGAGTCCAGGTCGCGGAGCCAGACACTGAAAAAACCTCCAGATGCGCAAGCACTGGAGGTTTTTTCGTTTCAGGTGCTCAGTCCGCCTGGCCGATGGGGTAAAACTCGCCATGGCTCCAGACGCCGAGCCACGCCTGCCCGTCGATCTCGCGCGGCACCGCCAGCTCGACCAGCTGGTAGAACACGTTGCGGTGGATCAACGCTTCGAGGTTGCTGCGCATGAGGATGTAGGGCGAAGGCTCCTGCGTCAGCGGGTCGATTTCGACCCGCAGCGGATGCTCGGCGCCCGCCTCGGCCTGGTCGTCGACATTGCTGGTAAAGCGCAACACCTGCTGCTCACCCCTGCCCTCGACTTCCAGCGACAACGCCACGAACGGCGCGTCATCCACGCGGATGCCGACCTTCTCCACCGGGGTGATCAGGAAGTAATCATCGCCGTCGCGGCGGATGATGTTGGAGAACAACCGCACCATCGGCTTACGCCCGATCGGCGTGCCCTGGTAGAACCAGGTGCCATCGCGGGCGATGCGCATGTCGATGTCGCCGCAGAAATCCGGATTCCACAGGTGCACCGGCGCCGGGCCCTTGCCCTTGGGAAGCTGCGCCAGCAGATCATTGGCCTTCGCGGAATCCGTCATCACCCTCTCCTGTCAGCGGCTCATGCCCAACAGGCTACGAGCGTACTCGCGCATGGGGGCGGCAAGCAAATCCTGCGGCGCGTTGTCGTGGAACGTCAACAAACCGCCACGGCTCTTGATCCGGGCCGTGTCGATCAGGTAGCGGGTACTGGTCTCGATCAGCATCATCTGCACCACGCCGGTATCCCAGCCAAGGCGATCGACGACCTGCTCGTCATACCACTCATCGCCGTTGCCGATGCGATCGTCGGTGCGCGCAAAGCGGGTGTACAGCACGTAATGCGCGCCCACCGAACGGGCCTCGGCGAGGGCGTCTTCCAGGCCCAGCGGGGCCTGTGCGCGGCGCACCAGCGGGAAGTACTCGACAAAGCCCTTGAAGGCTTCTTCGGCCACCACGTTCTGCTTGGGCAACGGCCCCTTGCCCGGCGGCATGAACGCGCCCTGGCCAATGAAGATGAACGAGTCGGGCTGCAGGCGCACAGACAGGTTGCGCTGGGTATCGCTGTGATCCAGCAAACCGGCATCGCTCATGTGATAGCGAACGCCTTCACCCATATCGCTGACATTCATGCAGCCGCCCAGCGCCATCAGCGCCAGCAGCAAGACCAGGCTACGCATCTTTCCTCCAGTGGCCGGTGACGAAAAACCGGCGAATAGCCGCCAGATGCAGCTTTTGCGCCAGAGTCAGCCGCCGATCACCTTCATCACCGTTACCCCACCGGAAAACGCCAGTTCCTGCTTGTCGCCCAGGGCCTTCACCAGCAACCGCTGGAGCGCCGGCAGCGCCTCGTGGCGGGGCTTGCCAAGCAGGTCGCCGACGAAGTGTCGGTTACCTGACGACAAGCAGCCGTGCAACCAGCCGGTCGACGACAAGCGCAGCCGCGAACAGGTCCGGCAGAACGGCACGCTCTCATTGGCGATCACGCCAAAGTGGCCCTTACCGGCGACCTGATAGCGCAAGGCGGTGGCATCCATTGGCGCGCTGGCCTGCTGGTAGCTGTGCGCCTGGCCGATCAGCGCGAGCAACTGCTCGAGGCTGACGAACTGCTGCAGGAAGGCATTGCTGTCGCGGGCCAAGTGCCCCATGCGCATCAGTTCGATAAAGCGCAGCTCGTAGCCGTGCTCGAGGCAGTAGTCGAGCAAGGGCAATACCTGATCGAGGTTCTGCCCGCGCATCGGCACCATGTTGACCTTGATGCGCATGCCAGCGGCACTGGCCTGGCGCATGCCCTCCAGGACAGTGGCTAGGTCACCGCCGCGGGCAATGCGCCGAAAGGCGCTGGCATCCAGGGTATCGAGGGACACGTTCAAGCGGCGGATGCCGGCTTCTTGCAGGCGGGGCAGCTTGCGTGAAAGCAGCTGGCCATTGGTGGTCAGGGCGACATCCTGCAGGCCGAGGCCGGCAATCGCGGCGAGAAACCCGTCCAGCCTGGGGCTGATCAACGGCTCGCCGCCGGTAATCCGCAAGCGCTCGATGCCGGCGGCTTCGATCAGGTAGGCGACGCCCTTGGCCAGGGCTTCTCCCGGGAGTTCATCCTGCGCCGCCACCAGGCGCTTGCCGTCGGGCACGCAATAGGTACAGGCGTAGTTGCAGGCAGCCGTAAGGCTGACCCGCAGGTTGCGAAAGCGCCTGCCTTGACGATCGACGATCATGGATGACTCCGACATGGAAGAATGGGGCGTGCAAAACCTGACTCAAAAATCAGGTTTTTGCAAGCCTCACCGTCGGACAGTGCCGGAAGACTACCGGCGAGGGGCTTCAGGTGGTCGGTTCTGGGTCGCGCTTGCGCTTGTTGCCCATGCGCACACCGATGTCCATGAGGAACTGGAAGAAGCCTTCCTGGTCTTCCAGCACGTTGCTCCAGAATGGCGAGTGGTACAGCGCCACGGCGCCATGCACCAGGGCCCAGGCGGCGCAGTAGTGGAAGTACGGCGGTACGTCCTCGAGCTTTCCTTCGCTGATGCGGCCCTTGATCAGCTGGGTCAGGCGGTCGAAGTTGGAGGCGCGGATGCTGTGCAGCTCCTCGACCATCTCGGGCACCTGGTTGCCCTTGACCACTTTCTCTTCGAGGCGGTCGAACAGGCGATAGCGCTGCGGGTCGCGCATGCGGAACTCGAAGTAGGCGCGCGACAGGGCTTCCTTGTCGCGGTCGACATCGGCCGAGTGCAACAAGCTGTTCAGGTCGCGCTCGTAATCGAGCATCAGGCGCAGGTAGATCTCCGCCTTGGACTTGAAGTGCTTGTAGATCGTGCCTTTGCCGATACCCACGGCGTCGGCGATCATCTCGACGGTGACGCTGTCTTCACCTTGTTCGAGGAACAGCCTGAGGGCGGTATCAAGGATCTCTTGTTCGCGGCGGCGAAACTCACGGACCTTACGAGGTTCTTTCTGCATGGGAAGGACTGGCTGACAATCGAAGCGGATTATTATGCCTAACTTGCAGCAAATTGCACGGATCATCCGACCATGTCTGTGTTTCACGATAAGTTCGAGCAGGCGCCGACGTGCGCGTTTCGGTGCACTTTCAGGCAGGGGATTGAAGGGGTGTCTGGGCCGATCAGGCCGATTTGCGTGCAATGAGTGCGCTACGGACCCCGCACGTATTCCAAATCTGTTTAAAAAACGACCAACTGTCGCTGGCACTGCGCCAAAGCTGACCAATACTTGAAGTGTTGACGCGGCACATCCCCCCAAGTGCCGCATCGATAAAGGTGCCCAGGGAGCGTGTGCCTTTGTTTACTCCTAATGGTCTTAACCCGGATTCCCCCCCCAGAACCCGGGTTTTTTTTTGGTTCATTGCGGATTGTCGGGGGAGCTGGTGATGGGCTTGGGTTTGGGTCGGTGTATTTTGGGCTTATCCATTCGATGGGGTGCCGCTGATGGCCCCTTCCGCCCTTACGGCGGGTCACTTTTTTTCTTGGAAAAAAGTAACCAAAAACCGCCGGCTCCCACATACGGCCCTCCGCTGCGCTGCGGGTTCCCTCACTCCGGCCTTGCTCCCGCGTGGACCGGGCTGTAGGGGCCTTCCTGGCCCCCAGCCCTTGCCGGCCTTCCTGGCCGTCACCCCGCTCCGCAAGACCTCCGTTCGGCCTCCTGAGGTCGCCAAGTTACGGGTGGTGCCTGGACTGGC
>NZ_UNOZ01000022.1 GCF_900536025.1 Pseudomonas reidholzensis | reverse complement strand
GGAAGGTTAATTGATGGGGTTAGCGCAAGCGAAGCTCTTGATCGAAGCCCCGGTAAACGGCGGCCGTAACTATAACGGTCCTAAGGTAGCGAAATTCCTTGTCGGGTAAGTTCCGACCTGCACGAATGGCGTAACGATGGCGGCGCTGTCTCCACCCGAGACTCAGTGAAATTGAAATCGCTGTGAAGATGCAGTGTATCCGCGGCTAGACGGAAAGACCCCGTGAACCTTTACTATAGCTTTGCACTGGACTTTGAATTTGCTTGTGTAGGATAGGTGGGAGGCTTTGAAGTGGGGACGCCAGTTCTCATGGAGCCAATCTTGAAATACCACCCTGGCAACTTTGAGGTTCTAACTCAGGTCCGTTATCCGGATCGAGGACAGTGTATGGTGGGTAGTTTGACTGGGGCGGTCTCCTCCCAAAGAGTAACGGAGGAGTACGAAGGTGCGCTCAGACCGGTCGGAAATCGGTCGTAGAGTATAAAGGCAAAAGCGCGCTTGACTGCGAGACCCACACGTCGAGCAGGTACGAAAGTAGGTCTTAGTGATCCGGTGGTTCTGTATGGAAGGGCCATCGCTCAACGGATAAAAGGTACTCCGGGGATAACAGGCTGATACCGCCCAAGAGTTCATATCGACGGCGGTGTTTGGCACCTCGATGTCGGCTCATCACATCCTGGGGCTGAAGCCGGTCCCAAGGGTATGGCTGTTCGCCATTTAAAGTGGTACGCGAGCTGGGTTTAGAACGTCGTGAGACAGTTCGGTCCCTATCTGCCGTGGACGTTTGAGATTTGAGAGGGGCTGCTCCTAGTACGAGAGGACCGGAGTGGACGAACCTCTGGTGTTCCGGTTGTCACGCCAGTGGCATTGCCGGGTAGCTATGTTCGGAAGAGATAACCGCTGAAAGCATCTAAGCGGGAAACTTGCCTCAAGATGAGATCTCACTGGGATCTAGAATCCCCTGAAGGGCCGTCGAAGACTACGACGTTGATAGGTTGGGTGTGTAAGCGCTGTGAGGCGTTGAGCTAACCAATACTAATTGCCCGTGAGGCTTGACCATATAACACCCAAGCAATTTGAGCGAAAGCCAGATTGCGGTGGTGAAGACGAAAGAACCGAAAGTTCGCGCTCTTTGATAGAGAGCATCGCAAATATCGCATATCCGAATTCGCTGGGCTGTCCAACAAGACATTCTGGCTACAGAATTTCTTGACGACAATAGAGCATTGGAACCACCTGATCCCATCCCGAACTCAGTAGTGAAACGATGCATCGCCGATGGTAGTGTGGGGTCTCCCCATGTGAGAGTAGGTCATCGTCAAGATTCATTTCGCAAAACCCCTATCTGCGCAAGCAGGTAGGGGTTTTGTCTTTGTGGCGGAAAAGAAATGCCTAGCCGCGTGCCAGTTCCGCCAAGTGCGCCGTCGCTTCTTCACTCTTGAGCACCAGCACATCCCCCACCAGCGAATCCAGCACCACCTCTGCGGTGTTGCCGATCAACGCCCCCGATATCCCGGTGCGTGCCACCGTGCCAATCACCGTCACGACAGCATCGTATTGCTGTTCGGTGTAGGGGATCAGTACATCCGCTGGACCCTCTGCGATATGCAACCGCTCCTCACTGATACCGAACTCGGCCTGGAACGCGCGGCAGGCTTCGCGGTAGCGCTGCTCGATGGTCTCCGTATTCTGGTACACCGGATCCGCCGCCGAGAGCATGGGTGAGGGGTGTGCGCTGATGACGTGCAGCTCCCCTTTGGCCAGGCTGGCAATGGCATACCCGTGATCGATGATGTTGGCGTGCAGCAAGCGGTGTGCCTCGTCATGGTTACCCACGTCCACCGCCGCCAGGATCACGCCGCCGGTCCAGGGCCGCTCGCTCTTGACCATCAGCACCGCACACGGGCACTGGCGCAACAGCTTCCAGTCACTGGGTGTCAGCAAGGCCTTTCTCAGCGGGTTATCCGCTCGGTGCTCCTTGATCACCAGCTCGCACCCTTCTTTCTGCTGCACGTCGACGATCGACTCGTGCAGGGTGTCGTGCCAGGATTGTTCATAGCTGACGTTGTCATAGCCATCATCGTGCAGCTGGCTTGCCAGCAGGCTGAGCAGCGCCTCATGGTCCTGCTTCTTGTCGCACATCAGCAGGTGCAGGCGCGCGCCGGTCACGCCGGCGATCAGTTTTGCCCGAGTCAGGGCACGGCTGTGGGCGTGCTCGGGGTCGAGTACCACCAGGATGCTACGGACGGCTTGCATGGGCATGGGCTCCCCTTGGATGTTTGGCCTGCCTGACTATAGTCGGCGTCCCTGTCGATGCCGCTTGACGTGTATCAAGCATAGTCGCTGGTGATCGGCGCAACCCCCGGTATAATCGCCGACCCTGCCGTTGTTCAGTCATTGTGAGCTTATGTCCCTGATTCCCGAAGTCGAGGCCTTTCTCGGTTGCCGTACCCCAGACACCTGGATCGAAGCGGCGCTCGCCGACCAGGAAACCCTGCTGATCGACCACAAGAACTGTGAGTTCAAGGCGGCCAGTACCGCCTTGAGCCTGATCGCCAAGTACAACACCCACCTTGACCTGATCAACATGATGTCGCGCCTGGCGCGCGAAGAGCTGGTGCACCACGAACAGGTGCTGCGTTTGATGAAACGCCGTGGCGTGCCGCTGCGACCGGTTTCGGCAGGGCGTTATGCGTCCAGCCTGCGCCGTCAGGTGCGCTCTCATGAGCCGGTGAAGCTGGTGGATACGCTGGTGGTGGGGGCGTTTATCGAAGCGCGCAGCTGCGAGCGCTTCGCTGCCCTGGTGCCGCACCTGGACGAAGAGCTCGGGAGTTTCTATCACGGGTTGCTGAACAGCGAAGCCCGGCACTTCCTGGGCTACCTGAAACTCGCTCACCAGTACGGCGACGAGGCGGACATTGCGCGCGTGGTCGCGCGCGTCCGAGAAGCGGAGGCTGAGCTGATCTGCACGCCGGATCAGGAGCTGCGCTTCCACAGCGGCATACCGCTGGCCATGGCGGCATAACCTGCCGCCGCAGCCAGCGCAGCCGCTTACAGGGTTACTGGCGGCGCCCCAGCAGCAGGCCGATCACCAGCCCGAAGCCTGCAGACACCGCGACCGTCTGCCACGGATGACCGCCAATGTAGTCTTGGGTGGCGTCGACCACCGGCTGCGCGCGGTCGCGCACCGAGCCTGCCGCTTCGCGGGCCTGGCGCAGTTTGAGGCTGATCTGCGCGCGCAGCGTGTCCGCCTCTTCGCCGACCAGTGTCGCGCTCTGCTCGAGCAACCGCTCGGATTCATCAATCAGCGACTGCAGCTCGCTGAACACCTGGTCCTTGATCTGATCGCTATCGGTTTGCGTGGCAGTTTTCCTGGCCATGAACACGTCCTCGTCGATTGGGGTGGATAGAACAATGGATGCCGCCGGGCCTGGAAAGTTGCGCCGACGTTCCGGCCGCGTGCGTCAACAGTGTAAGATAGCGCGCAAATTTCACGCGTTAAGGTAGACCTTCATGAGTTTCAATCTGGCCAACAGAAGCTTCGAAGAACGGGCACAGATCGAAGCACAAAAGGCCCGGCTGTTCGAGTACTGGCAAGGCAACCTGGGCAAGGCCAAGGGCGAAGCCGGCCGCTTGATCTCCGAGAAGTCTCGCCGCAAGGGCAAGTGGGCCGAGTGGGTGCGTGCCGAGCTCGATAGCATGACGCCTGCCGAGTTCGCCAGCATGGTGCGCAGCGAAGTCAACAAGATGATGGCGGCGTCCAACGCCGGGCGCTGACAGCGGGTGCAACTGCAGATCAGCCAAACGCTGCCTGCAGATCCTCGGCAAATGCCGCCTGCACCTCGCCCGGCACCTGGGCGCGGTGCCGCGCCAGGGTAAACGGCACGACGAAGTCCAGCGCCGGCTCCAGCGCCCGCAGCATCCCCCGCGCACGCCAAGGCTCGGCGTAGTGGCAGGGCAGGTAGCCGATGTGCCGCCCCGACAGGATGAACGTCAGCACACTCTCGATCTGCTCCGCCTGAGCGGAGCTGTGACGGCTCTGAAAGGCGCTGCCACCCTGCAGAAAACGGTAGCTGTGACGCACTTGGTCGGTTTCCAGCAACTGCTCGTGGGTCACCTGCGCCGTGTCGAACAGGGGGTGCCCCGCCGCGCAGTACAAGCGCTGCGTCTCCTCGAACAGCGGCTGATAGTCGAACGCCGCCTGGTTGCCGGAAAAATAGCTGATGGCCAGGTCCAGCCGCTACTCCAGCAATAGCCCCTCCATCTGCGCCGGTGGTGCGCTGATCAGCTCCAGCTGCACCGCTTGCCGGCGCTGCCTGAAGCGCCGGATCGCCTCCGCCAGGCGCAGGTTGACCGCGGCGTCCTGATTCTCGGCGATGCCAATCCGCAGGGTGCCCAGCAGTTGCCCGGCAACGCCGTTGGCCTGCTGGCGAAACTGCTCGATCTGCACCAGCAGTTCACGCGCCGCCTTGAGCAGCAGCTGGCCTTTTTCGGTGAGGGCGAAACCGCGCTTGCCGCGGCTGCACAGGCGATAGCCCAGGCGTGTCTCGAGCCGCGCCATCTGCTGGCTGATACTCGGCTGGCTCAAGCCCAGCACCCCTTGCGCGGCACTGAAGCCGCCAGCCTCGACTACAGTGACGAACAGCCGCAACAGGTGCAGGTCCGGGTCGTGCAGTTGTCCGAGCATTACATTGCTCCTGATGAATGTCAGCTTTGCAAACTTGCCATTTTTGCAATGTAACCCGGCGCGCATGCTGTCGGCATCCATCCATTGCCGAGGTGCCTGTAATGCGTCGATCGCTGTGCTTGCTGTCGTTGGTCCTGGCCCTGCCGCTGCAGGCAGAAGAAAAAGTCCTCAACCTGTACAGCTGGGCCGACTATGTCGCGCCGCAGACCCTGCAGCGGTTCGAGCAGGAGACCGGCTACAAGGTGCGCTACGACACCTTCGACACCACCGAAGTGCTGGAAACCAAGCTGCTCACCGGGCGCAGTGGCTATGACGTGGTCGTGCCGTCGTCGACGGTGCTGGCCCGGGCGCTCCAGGCCAATGCGTTGCAGCCGCTCGATCCGCAGGGCATGCCCGGGTTCGCCAACCTCGACCCTGACCTGCTGGCCAAGTTGGCGGTGACCGACCCTGGCAACCGCTATGCCGTGCCCTACACCTGGGGCACGCTCGGCCTGGCGGTGAATGTCGAGGCCGTGCGCAAGCGCTTGGGTGACGTACCGCTGGACAGCCTCGACCTGCTGTTCAAGCCCGAATACGCCAGCAAGCTCAAGGCGTGCGGCATCGCCATGCCCGATTCGCCGCAAGAGGTGATCGGCCTGGCGCTGCATTACCTGGGCAAGGACCCGTACAGCCAGAGCAAACCCGACCTGGACGCCGCCCAGGCCCTGCTGCGCGAGCTCAAACCGTCGATCAGCTATGTCGCCAACGGCCGGCAGATCAGCGACCTGGCCAACGGCAGCGTCTGCCTGGCCTTGACCTACAACGGCGACGCCGCCATGGCCGCCGACCAGGCACGGCGTGCCGGCAAGCCGTTCGAGCTGGTCTATCGCATCCCGCGTGAGGGCACGGTGGTCTGGCAGGACAACCTGGTGATCCCCAAGGACGCGCCGCACCCACAAGCGGCCCGCGCCTTCATCGCCTTCATGTTGCGCCCCGAGTCGGTGGCGGCGCTGACCAACACGCTGTTCTTCGCCAACGCCAACCAGGCCGCGACAGCGCTGGTGGACGAGGCCGTTCGCGGCGATCCGGACATCTACCCCTCGGCCGAGGTGCGCGCGCGCCTGTATGCCGATCGCGGTATGGCGCTGGCCGACCTGCGCCAGCGCAACCGGCTGTGGAATGCCTTGCGCAGCGGCCAGTAACCCATAATCACAACAAGGACCCGCACCGTGGACCAAGCCCAGCACAACGACCAGGCGATGACCCGTGACAGCCTCTATGGCACCGCCGCTGAAAGTACCTACGCCGGTATTACCAGTTTTTCCCGCCGCCGTTACAGCCGTGACCTGCGCGGCGTCGACGTGGTGGTCAGCGGCGTGCCCTTCGACACCGCCACCAGCAACCGCCCCGGCGCGCGTTTCGGCCCACGGGCGATCCGCGCTGCGTCGGTGCAGCAGGCCTGGGCCCGGCATTGGCCGTGGGCATTCGACCCGTTCGATCACTTGGCGGTGATCGACTACGGTGACTGCGCGTTCGACAGCGGCACGCCGACGTCGGTCCCCGACAGCATCGAGGCGCATGCCGAGCGCATCCTCACGGCCGGCTGCGCGATGCTCACGCTCGGCGGTGACCACTTCATCAGCTACCCGCTGCTCAAGGCGCATGCCCGCCGGCATGGCCCGCTGGCACTGATCCACTTCGACGCCCACAGCGACACCTGGCCGGATGAAGACGGCCAGCGCATCGACCATGGCACCATGTTCTGGCACGCCGCCCGGGAGGGCCTGGTAGACCCGGCCCACTCGGTGCAGATCGGCCTGCGCACCACCAATGACGACAGCCAGGGCTTCGCCATCGTCGACGCGCGGCAGGTCCATCGGCAGGGCACCGACGCCGTGGTGGCGGCGATCCGTGAGCGGGTGGGGGAGCGGCCGGTGTACCTGACGTTCGACATCGACTGCCTCGACCCGGCCTATGCGCCCGGGACCGGGACGCCGGTCTGTGGTGGGCTGAGCACCGTGCAGGCGCTGGAGATACTCGGTGGCCTGCGGGGGATCAACCTGGTCGGGATGGACCTGGTCGAGGTGGCGCCAGCCTACGACCACGCCGACATCACCGCGCTGGCCGGCGCCACTTTGGCGATGGAGATGCTGTGCCTGTACGCGGCACGGCACAAGGTCGACCAGGCGCCGTCAACGCCACAGAAACATCAGGAATTATCTCTCTAGGCATTCGCACTTTTCCTACGAACCTGTCGCGCTTTAGGCTATCCAACGCTTGAGCGCGGCTTTTCGTGCGGGAGGTGCAGCATGAACCTGACATTGCCAGTCCTCGCCCTGGGGCTGCTGACGAGCCTGCCGTTGTTCGCAGCGCCGGCGCAACCGCCCCTGCTCGCGGCCAGCAACAACAACCCTTACAACAGCCCGATCCAGCGCGCCAACCCCAACAGCCGGCAGGGCAGTGTGCCCGCCACGCCGCCGGTGCGCGGGCCCTCCACCCAGCCGATCCCGCGCCCCCCGACCCTGGAAAACCGTGGCATCGGCAACGGCGAAAACCTGCGCCGGCAACAACAGACCCCCCACCTGGAACCCACCCGGCCACCGCGCGACAGCCAACGCGCCCCGTGAGCCCCCACTGGAAGGAACCGTGCATGACTCGACGCACCTGGTTGACCACCCTGGCCGCAGCAGCGCTGCTGCCCGTACTGGCCCACGCCGCTTCCGAGCAGCGCCTGCCCAGCGAAGAAGGCCAGCTGACGGTCAACACCGTCGCCGATGGCTTGCGTAACCCCTGGGCGCTGGCGTTCCTGCCCGGTGGCAAGGACATGCTGGTCACCGAGCGGCCCGGCAACTTGCGGCTGGTGACCGCCGACGGCAAGGTCGGGCCACCCCTGAGTGGCGTGCCCAAGGTCTGGGCCGAAGGGCAGGGCGGCCTGCTGGATGTCGTGCTGTCGCCGACGTTCGAAAAAGACCGCACGGTCTACCTGTCGTTCGCCGAGGCCGGCAGCGACGGCAAGGCCGGCACGGCGGTGGGGCGCGGCCAGCTGTCCGAGGACCGCGCGCGGCTGGAAAACTTTTCGGTGATCTTCCGCCAGATGCCCAAGCTGTCCGAGGGCAATCACTTCGGCTCGCGGTTGGTGTTCGACCGCAACGGTTACCTGTTCATCGCACTGGGCGAGAACAACCAGCGGCCCACCTCGCAGGACCTGGACAAGCTGCAAGGCAAGATCGTGCGCATCCTGCCCGACGGTGAAGTGCCCAAGGACAACCCCTTCGTCGGCCAGGACAAGGTCCGCCCGGAAATCTGGTCGTTCGGCCACCGTAACCAGCAAGGGGCGGCGCTCAACCCCTGGACCGGCAAGCTCTGGACCCACGAGCATGGCCCGCGCGGCGGCGACGAGATCAACATCCCGCAGGCCGGCAAGAACTACGGTTGGCCGATCGCCACCCACGGCATCAACTACTCCTTGCTGCCGATCCCCGAGGCCAAGGGCAAGCATGTCGATGGCATGGTCGACCCGCACCATGTCTGGGAAAAGTCACCCGGCATCAGCGGCATGGCCTTCTATGACCGACCAACGTTCAAGGCCTGGGACCACAACCTGTTCATCGGCGCCCTGGCCACCCAGGAGCTGATTCGCCTGCAGCTCGACGGCGACAAAGTCGTTCACGAGGAGCGTCTGCTCGGCGAGCTGCAGGCGCGCATCCGCGATGTGCGAGTGGGCCCGGACGGGTACCTGTATGTGCTGACTGACGCCAAGGACGGGGCGGTGCTGAAGGTGGGCCTGAGCGACCCTCAGTAGTACAGGCAGCACAAAACGCGGCATGATGGCGCGATATTTTTCCCCGGCAATCCGCGCATGTTTTCAGACCCGCTCACCCTCTACCGACAAGCCCTGGCCCAACAGGGCTTCGTCGTCGACCCAGCCCAGGCCAATGCAGTCGCGGCGTTGCAAGCCTGCTTCGAGTCGCTGCAAGGTCGCCAGCCTGCGCAGGGCGTGTACCTCTGGGGCCCGGTCGGGCGTGGCAAGACGTGGCTGATGGACCAGTTTCACCGCTGCCTGCACGTCCCGGCCCGCCGTCAGCACTTCCACCACTTCATGGCCTGGGTGCACCAGCGGCTGTTCCAGCTCAACGGCACCGCCGACCCGTTGCATGCGCTCGCCAGCGGGCTTGCCGAGCAGATCCGAGTGTTGTGCTTCGATGAACTGTTCGTCAGCGACATCGCCGATGCGATCATCCTTGGTCGGTTGTTCCAGGTGCTGTTCGACCACGGCGTGGTGATCGTCGCCACTTCCAACCAGCCGCCCAGCCAGCTCTACCACGACGGTTTCAACCGCGAGCGCTTCCTCCCCGCGATTGCCGCCATCGAGCGCCATATGCGCGTGCTGCCGGTTGCCGGCGAACAGGACCACCGCTTGCACCCAGGCGCCGGCCGCCAGCGTTACTGGGTCCGAAATCCAGCCCAGGCCGGTGCGCTGGAGGCCGTGTTCGCGCAATTGAGCCCAAGTGATGGCGGCACCGAGCAACCCTTGCAGCTCGGCTCGCGGCAGGTCCGCGTGGTGCGGCGCAGCGCCCAGGCGGTCTGGTGCCGCTTCAGCGACCTGTGCGAGCAGCCATTGTCTGCGCTCGAGTTCATGGCCCTGTGCGACCAGTTCCCGGCGATCCTGATGGACGGTATTCCCGCCTTGAGCGGTGCACAACGGCCAGGGCGCATCGCCCGCGGGACCGAAGACGGCGCCCAACGGGTGGCGGCCGGGGACCGCCAGTTGCCCGCGCTGTCGCCCAAGGATGACAGCGTGCGCCGCTTCATCGCCCTGGTCGACGAGTGCTATGACCGCCGCGTGGCCTTGTACCTGGAGGCCGAAGTCGCGCTCGAGGCGCTCTACACTGAAGGGTACCTGGCGTTCCCGTTCCAGCGCACCCTGAGCCGGCTACGGGAGATGCAACTGCAACGCTTCGCCTGAAGGAGCCGACCCCATGCAGACGCTCACACATCACCTGCTGACCCAGGCATACAACAATGGCTGGGCCAATCACCGGCTGTACAAGGCGTGCCTGCAACTGACCCAGGACGCGTTCGTCGCCCCGCGTTGCAGCTTTTTTCCCTCGATCAAGGCCACGCTCAATCACCT
Organism: Pseudomonas reidholzensis; assembly: GCF_900536025.1. Lineage (GTDB taxonomy): Bacteria > Pseudomonadota > Gammaproteobacteria > Pseudomonadales > Pseudomonadaceae > Aquipseudomonas > Aquipseudomonas reidholzensis. The sequence continues at coordinate 186,125 of NZ_UNOZ01000022.1, read as the reverse complement.
GCTGACGGTGGACTGGTTCTACCTGCATGCGCTGGAGTGCGAGCAGCGCGGCGAGGCGCCGGACCCGGACGGCGAACGCTTCTTCGTCCCCGAGCAGCCGTTTGCGACCTGTGCCGAGCTGCAGGCTGAACAGGCCCAGGCCGATCACCGGCTGATCGCCTACTGCAGCCAGTTGCGCGACGACCAGCTCGAGCGCTACGTCAGCATCGTGCGCCCCGACCGGGTCCAGCGCGAGCAGCGGCTGCGGCTGCTGGCTCACCTGTTCGAACACCAGACCCATCACCGCGGTCAGGTGCACGCGATGCTCAGCGACACGGCCGTACGGCCACCGCAACTGGATGAGTTTTTCTGCGAGGAGGAGGCCCGCCTGCGCGCCGATGATTTTGCCGAGCTGGGGTGGCGCGAGGCGCAGGTCTGGGGGCGCGGATGATTGCGCATGAATGCAGGCTGCAATCGCGGGCAAGTCGGAGTTATGGGGCTTGGCAAGGTCAGCGGCCTAGCCACTCGATCAACGCCTTGTGGAAGCGCTCGGGCTCTTCGATCTGCGGGGCATGCCCCAGGCCTTCGAAGGTTACCAGGCGCGCCTGTGGGATCAGCTTGGCCACTTGTGGCCCCAGGTCCTTGTAATGACCCAGGCGCGCCTTGACCTCGGGCGGGGCGATGTCACTGCCGATGGCAGTATTGTCCTGGTCGCCGATCAGCAGCAGGGTAGGCACCTTCAGGTCCTTGAACTCGTGGTAGACCGGTTGGGTGTAGATCATGTCGTAGATCAGCGCCGAGTTCCACGCCACCACCTCATGCCCAGGGCCTTTGTTCAGGCCCACCAGCATCTGTACCCAGCGCTCGTACTCTGGCTTCCAACGCCCGGCGTAGTAGGTCTTGCGCTCATAGTTGCGCACGCCTTCGGCATCCAGCTTGAGTTCGCGCTCATACCACTGGTCCACCGTGCGGTAGGGCACGCCCAGGGCTTTCCAGTCTTCCAGACCGATCGGGTTGACCATCGCCAGGTGTTCCACCTGCTGCGGGTACATCAGCGCGTAGCGGGTGGCGAGCATGCCGCCGGTGGAGTGGCCGAGGACGATCGCCTGCTGGACGCCCAACTGCTCGAGCAGGGCGTGGGTGTTGGCCGCCAACTGCTGGAAGCTGTACTGGTAATACGCCGGTTTGCTGGAGGTGCAGAAGCCGATCTGGTCCGGGGCAATCACCCGGTAGCCGGCCTTGCTCAGCGCATCGATGGTGGTTTCCCAGGTGGCCGCGCAGAAGTTCTTGCCGTGCATCAGCACCACGCTGCGGCCATTGGTCTGGCCCTTGGCGGGCACGTCCATATAGCCCATCTGCAGGGTTTGGCCCTGCGACTTGAAGTCGAAATGCTTGAGCGGATGGGGGTAATCGAACCCCTCGAGCTGTTTGCCGTAGGTGGGCGACTCGGCGGCGATGGCCGGGCTGCCGAGCAGGCAGGCGAGGGCCAGGGCGGTTGCGCGCAGCATGCAGGTACTCCGTGTAGGGCCGTGTAGGAAAAAGCGACTGTAGCAGCCAGTGGACCCTCTGGAATGGCAAAGGTGTTACTGGCCGTTAAACCAGCCCAGGGTAATCAGCGCCAGAATCAGGTAGCGGCCGCCCTTGGCCACGGTGACCAGCAGCAGGAAACGCCAGAACGGTTCGCGCAGGATGCCGGCGATCAGGGTCAGCGGGTCGCCGATCACCGGCATCCAGCTCAGCAGCAGCGACCACTGCCCCCAGCGCTGGTAGCGATGCTGGGCGCGGTCAAGCTGGGCGGCGCTGAACGGAAACCAGCGGCGCCCGCGCAGGCGGTCGATGGCCCGGCCCAGCAGCCAGTTGACGATCGAACCGAGGACGTTGCCCAGGGTGGCCACCGCCAGCAGGATCAGCCAGGCGTCGGGGTCGCGCAGCAACAGCCCGACCAGCACCGCCTCCGATTGCAGGGGCAGCAAGGTGGCGGCACCAAAGGCGCTGAAAAACAGCGCCCAGAGGCTCAGCATCGACGCCGTCTCAGTAGCTGGCCACGACTTCGTCCTTGCCCTCGTGGGTCACGCCGATGACCTGGTACGGGTCCTTGTGATCGCCCATTTCCATGCCGGGCGAGCCCATCGGCATGCCCGGGACGGCAATGCCCTTGAGGTCGTTGCGCTTGGCCAGCAGGCGCACCTGCTCGGCCGGCACATGGCCCTCGACGAACTTGCCGTCGATCACCCCGGTGTGGCACGAGGCCAGGCGCGGCGCCACGCCGAGGCGCTGCTTGACCTCGCTCATGTTCGGCTCGACGTGGTCGTTGACGGTGAAGCCATTGTCCCGCAGGTGGCTGATCCACTGCTTGCAGCAGCCGCAGTTGGGGTCACGGTAGACGTCGATGGTCTCGGCGGCCTGGGCCAGGCTGGTGAAGGCCAGCAGGCCCAGGGTGATCAGGTGTTTGCGCAGCATGGTCGAGCTCCACAGCAAATACGGGCGAAAGCCGGCAGTGTGGCGGATCGCGACTGTCGGCAAGCTGAAGCCTAGATTACAGATCTGTCAGCTGATCTGCTCGTCGCCGTGCAGATCGCGCATCAACAGCCCGTACGGCAACGACACCGTCTCGGGGAGCGGCAGGTACACCACGTGGCCATCGCCCGGCGCCACCTCGATCGCCTGCTGCTGGCGATTGCACAGGCCGGCGAGGTCGAAGCGGTAATTACCGTACGGGGTCATCAGTTCCAGCGTGTCGCCCAGGGCGAAGCGGTTCTTCACCTTGACCTCGGCCAGGCCGTCGACTCGCACCCCAGTCAACTCGCCAACGAATTGCTGGCGCTCGGACACTGAGTTGCCGCGCTGGTAGTTCTGGTACTCGTCGTGCACATGGCGGCGCAGGAAGCCCTCGGTGTAGCCGCGCTGGGCCAGCGACTCGAGGTTGCCCATCAGGGCGCGGTCGAACGGCCGGCCCGCGACCGCGTCATCGATGGCCTGGCGGTAGGCCTGCACGGCACGGGCGCAGTAGAAGTGCGACTTGGTCCGGCCTTCGATCTTCAGTGAGTGCACGCCCATGCGCGTCAGCCGCTCGACGTGCTGCACCGCGCGCAGGTCCTTGGCGTTCATGATGTAGGTGCCGTGCTCGTCTTCGAACGCTGGCATCGCCTCGTCTGGGCGATTGGCCTCTTGCAGCAGGAACACCTGCTCGGTCGGCGCGCCGAGGCCAAGGGTCGGCTGGACCTGGTGGACGATATCGCCCGTGATGCTCTCGCTGGCCGCGCTGGCCTGGTATTTCCAGCGGCAGGCGTTGGTGCAGCTGCCCTGGTTGGCGTCGCGCTTGTTCAAGTAACCCGACAACAGGCAGCGCCCGGAGTAGGCCATGCACAGCGCACCGTGGACGAACACCTCGAGCTGCATGTCCGGCACCTGCTGGCGAATCTCCTCGATCTCCTCCAGCGACAGCTCGCGCGACAGGATCACCCGGCTCAGGCCCAGCTGCTGCCAGAATTTCACGCTGGCCCAGTTGACCGTGTTGGCCTGCACCGAGAGGTGGATGGCCATCTGCGGGAAGTGCTCGCGGACCAGCATGATCAAGCCCGGGTCGGACATGATCAGCGCATCCGGTCCCATCTCGACCACCGGCGCCAGGTCCTTGAGAAAGGTCTTCAGCTTGGCGTTGTGCGGGGCGATGTTGACCACCACGTAGAACCGCTTGCCCAGGGCGTGGGCTTCGTCGATGCCGAGGGCCAGGTTGGCGTGGTCGAATTCGTTGTTGCGCACGCGCAGGCTGTAGCGCGGCTGCCCGGCGTAGACCGCGTCGGCGCCGTAGGCGAAGGCGTAGCGCATCGTCTTCAGGGTGCCGGCAGGGGCGAGCAGTTCGGGTCGGGTCAAAGGGGTCATGGGCGCACCGGGGCAAAAGGCGCGGATGGTAGGGGCAAGGCCCTCGCTGTGCATTGATCTGGATCACGCCGAGTACGGCACTTTTGGCGATGCCCAGCGCACTAACGTTATGAATCCCAGAGGAATGCCCATGAACCAAACCGCTCTACAGAACAAGGCGTTGGCCGTACTGCTGGCCTTTGTCACCGTTGCCTTCATCTGGATCCTGCTGCCGTACTACGGGGCGATTTTCTGGGCGGTCATCCTTGGCATCCTGTTTGCGCCGTTGCAGCGCCATCTGCTGATGCGCTTCAACCGTCGGCGCAACCTGGCCTCGGCCACCACCCTGATGGTCTGCCTGCTGGTGGCGATCTTGCCGGTGATCATCACCAGTGCCCTGTTGGTGCAGGAGGGCGCCACCCTGTACCAGCGCATCGAGAGCGGGCAGCTGGACATTGCCGGCTATGTCGAGCGAGGCAAGGACATGCTCCCGGCCTTCGCCCAGAACGGCCTGGACCGCATGGGCATGGGCAACCTCGACGGCCTGCGCGACAAGATCACCAAATGGGCCACCCAGGGCAGCCAGGTACTCGCCAGCCAGGCGTTCAGCTTTGGCCAGGGCACGTTCGACTTCCTGATCAGTTTCGGCATCATGCTGTATCTGCTGTTCTTCTTCCTGCGTGAGGGGCCGGAGCTGGCGCGCAAGATCCGCCTGGCGGTGCCGCTGCCTGAAAACCAGAAGCGTCGCCTGCAGATGAAGTTCAACCGCGTGGTGCGCGCGACGGTCAAGGGCAACGTGCTGGTGGCGATTACCCAGGGGGCGCTGGGCGGGATGATCTTCTGGGTGCTGGGTATTCCCAGTGCGCTGGTCTGGGCGGTGATGATGGCGTTTCTGTCGCTGCTGCCCGCGGTGGGTGCGGGGATCGTCTGGGCGCCGGTGGCGGCTTACTTCATCCTCACCGGGGCGATCTGGCAGGGCGTGGTGCTGACCGCCTTCGGCGTGCTGGTGATCGGCTTGGTGGACAACGTCCTGCGGCCGATTCTGGTGGGCCGGGATACGCGCATGCCCGATTACCTGATCCTGGTCTCGACGCTGGGCGGGCTGGCGGTGTTCGGCCTCAACGGCTTTGTCATCGGGCCGCTGATCGCCGCGCTGTTCATCTCCAGCTGGGCGATCTTTGCCGCGACCAAGCCGCAGGTGCAGTTGCCGTGAGGGGCTGAGTCTGCGGCTTGCACCAGGGGCTCATCGGGGGGGCTTCACGTGGTTTGCGCCGAGGGAAACAATAGGTTCTTCACGGATTTTTTGGGGGGGCTGGTGGTGCTGGTGCGTTTCGATTGGTGAGCTTATCCGGTGGGTGTGGTGCGGCTGATGGCCCCTTCCGCCCTTACGGCGGGTCACTTTTTTTCTTGGAAAAAAGTAACCAAAAACCGCTGGCTCCTGCATCCGGCCCTCCGCTGCGCTGCGGGTCCCCTCACTCCGGTCTTGCTCCCGTGAGGACCGCGCCGGACGGGCCTTCCTGGCCCGCGGCGCTTGCCGGCCATCCATGGCCGTCACCTCACTCCGCAAGACCTCCGTTCGGCCTCCTGAAGTCGCGGTAGATCAAGATCACCAGCCAGATCAAAGGCTAGATCAAGGGCCAGGGCAACGGCTGGCGAATCGCTGCGCTCTCGCTGGTTTAGAAGGGCGGTACAGCGCGTCAGCGCCAGAATGTGCATTGGCAGTGCCGGCCTCTTCGCGGGTAAACCCGCGAAGAGGCCAAGCTATCCACCACCATTGCCACTATCGAAGATAACGCCAGCCCAGGCGCCACCCCTAACTTGGCGACCTCAGGAGGCCGAACGGAGGTCTTGCGGAGCGAGGTGACGGCCATGGATGGCCGGCAAGCGCCGCGGGCCAGGAAGGCCCGTACAGCCCGGTCCACGCGGGAGCAAGACCGGAGTGAGGGAACCCGCAGCGCAGCGGAGGGCCGTATGTGGGAGCCGGCGGTTTTTGGTTACTTTTTTCCAAGAAAAAAAGTGACCCGCCGTAAAGGCGGAAGGGGCCATAAACGCCACCACATCGAATGGATGAGCCCTTAACTTGCAAGCCCAAGACCCAGCCCCATAACAGGCGACCAAGCCTTAACTGACTGGCATTGGGGCTTGCCTAGCGACGAGGCCGGAGCGGCTACTTGAAGCTGTAGGAAACGCCGAAGTACGCGGCAATACCCTCGCCCGGGGTGAAGCGGTTCTTGTCGGTGGTGCTGTCATACCCCGGGGTCACCGTTGCCGCGTAACGCTTGTCGGTCAGGTTGCGCAGATCGAGCCAGGTCTGCCAGTCCTGCTGCGGTGAGTTCCAGCCCAGGCGGGCACCGAGCAGGGCATAGGCGTCGGCGTGGTAGCTGTTGGCATAGTCGGCCTGCACCTTGGACGCCATCTGCGTGTTGACCCCGGCGTAGAAGCCACTTGGCCAGTCGTAGCGCAGCTCTGCCTGGTAGTAGTGCAGGGGGATGCCAGGCAGGCGGTTGTCGCCGAAGCGGTCGTCGTCGCGGTAGTGGAAGTCGCTGAAGGTGTAGGCCTGGCGCAGGCTCAACTTGCCGCTGCCCGGTCGCTCCCAGAGGGTGCTGTCCAGGCCCGCTTCGACGCCCTGGTGCACGGTGGCGCTGGCGTTGAACTCCTTGCTCGGCTGCCCCGGTACGAGCTCCACGGCCAGCAGTTCATGGCGAACCTGCGAGTAGTACCAGGCCAGGTCCCAGTGCCCCAGCGCCGAATCACCGCGTGCGCCCAGCTCCAACGTGGTGGCCGTCTGGTTCTGCATCTCGATCGGTTGAGTGGCAACCGTTGAACTCCAGATCAGCGACCATGGGTGCGGCGGTTCGACCGAGCGGCTGAGGTTGCCATACACCTGCAGGTCCGGGTTGATGTCATAGCGCAGGCCCAGGCGCGGCGCGTAGTCCCAGTCGTGCTGGCTGACCTTGCCGCCGTCGGCGGGGAAGGTGACCGCGCTTTCCCGGCGGGTGTAGATCATCGCCAGGCCCGTGGTCAGCCACAGGTCCGGGATCAGCTCCAGGTCGTTGCCGACATGCAGCACGGTGTCCGAACCCTGGTAGCTGAAGTCGCGGCTGCGGGCGCCGAAGTTCTCGCCGCCGCTGCGGGCAAACTGCGAGGCGCCACTGTTGGGCAGGTGCTTGGTGGTGCGCCAACCTACGGTGGTCTTGCTCTCATGGCCGAACACGGTGTCGCGGCGCTGGTAGTTCAAGGTGCCACTGACATCCGCGTAGGCCACCTTCAGGCGCATCGCGCCCTCGCGCAGGTCCATCGGGAAGTCGTGATAGACCAGCCCGGCTTCCACCTTGGCATCGTCTTCGAGGTAGAAGGTGGTCTTGTTGGCGACCCAGGTGCTGCCCGGCTGCGGGCGGCTGTCATCACGGGTCACGTAGCCGGCGTTGGCGGCACGCGGGTCGTGCTTGATCTGGTCCTTGGTCACGCGCCCGGCCAGCTCGTTCTCGGTTTCCCGGTAGCGCAGGTAGAAGCGGGTTTCCAGGTTGGGGTTGAAGCGGTAGCCGACATTGGCGGCAAAGCCCTTGGCGCTGCCGCTGCTGTGTTCCTGGTAGCCGTCGTATTCGGAGTCGGTCAGGGCCACATAGTAGTCGAGCTTGCCGAGCACCTGGCCAGAGCTGATCTGGCGGTGGGCATAACCGCGGCTGCCGACTTCATAGCGCAGTTGCAGGCGCTCGGCGTCGTAGCCGGTGCGGGTCACGTAGTTGACCGCACCGCCCAGGGCGAGGGCGCCGCGGTCGAACCCGTTGGCCCCGCGCAGCACTTCGGCGCGGCTCAGCCACAACGGTTCGAGCAGCTCGTAAGGCGTGCCGCCCGGGCCGGTCAGGGGCAGGCCGTCGAACATCGTGTAGACCCCGGAGCCGTGCGCGCTCGGTGCGCGGTTGATGCCCGAGCCGCGAATCGACAGCTTGATGCCGTCGTTGCCCGCCGACTGGGCGAACACCCCCGGCTGGTACGCCAGCACGTCCTGGTTGGTGGCGACCCGCCCTTGCTCGACGCGTTGCAGGTCCACCAGGTTGCTGGCGCCTGGGGTTTGCCGCAAGCGCGCGGCCGCCGCCTCCAGTTCGCCTTGCTGCTGGTCTTCGATCAGCACCTGATCCAGTTCTACGGGCGCGCTGGCAAGCGCCGGGCAACTGGCTGCGCTGATCAACAGGCCTAAGGCGCGAGAGGGTGAAACACGACGCATCGAACGACTCCAGTGGCAGGGGCTTGCGGGGCAATGGAGGTCAGACGTACGAGAAGTCCCTCGAAGCACGTCCGATCTTTAACCGGGGAGCGGTGTGAATGTAGAACGTTGTTGTAGGGCCTCTCTTTACAACGCCCGCTGCTGGAGCGAGCGATCCGCAACTTAGTAGGGTGACAGCTGACCCCTCTAGCCAGAGGGACTGACTCGAATCAGCGGAGAACCTCCCATGAACGCCGTCACCCCACCCAAAGATGCTCCAGGCAACGACCACCCCATCTACCTGACCCCGCGCGAGCGGCAGGTGCTGTTGTGGTGCGCGTATGGCAAGACCTCCTGGGAGATCGGCCAGATCCTCGGCTGCAAGGAGGTCACGGTGAATTTCCACGTTGGCAACATCCTCAGCAAGTTCGCGGTCAGCACCCGAGTGATGGCGGTCATCAAGGCCATCCGCTACGGCATGCTGCAGGATCAGTGAGGAGGCACCACCATGGACGCCGAGCTGCAATCGCCTGAACCACCCCCGCACCTGTGCTACCTGGCCCGCCAGGACCAGTTCTGGCCGCGTGTCGAACTGTCGAGCCTGCGCCAGCGCTTGGCGATCCCCGCGTGTATCAGCGACACCCGCCTGCAACTCGCCGGGCAGCAGGCCCTGGCGATCGCCGCCCGGGAATTTGCCGGCTGGCGGTTGCGCTTGCGCGCGCTGGGCTACATGCAATTGGCCGACCTGTCGCGGCACGCCCATGGCCGGCGGCTGTGCACCTGCTACCTGCGCCTGGTCGAGCACTGCACGCTGCGCGCGTTGGGTGGCGATGCAGCCCTGCGAGGAGCCGCGCATGACTGAGCTCCTTCAGGCGTTGATGCACAACTGGTCGCAGCTGCAGAGCGTTCTGGCCGGTTTCCAGGGCGAAGCCTTGGCGGGCGCGATCCTCGGCGCCTGCCTGGTCAGCTCGTCGAAGGGCAAGGCCTGGGTGACGATCAGGTCGCGGCGCAAGCTCAGCCTGCAGGAGCGCCTGATGAGCCTGCTGTTGTCGGCGGGCGTGGGCTATCTGTTCATGCCGCTGCTGTTGTCACTGATGCCCTTCGTCTCGGGAGGCGTCGCCGCATTCGTCGCCGCCGTGGTGGTGATCCCGATCAGCGTCAAGGTGATGCTCTGGCTGGAAAACGCCGACCTCAAGGAAATCGTCCAGCGCTGGCGCCGCGGGCCGTGATGCTCAGGCCGAGGGTACCGCGGCGCTCAGTTCGTCCAGGCGCCGCTCCAGTTCCTGCAGGCGCAATTTATCCACCACCTGCAGGCGAATGGTCTGCAGGTCAGCGGGGCTCAGGCCCTGCAGCAGTTCAAGCAGCTCGGTGGCCGACGGCTCTGTGGTCGTTACGGGCGTCCTAGCCGGGCTGCCGAGGCCGAGCAGCAACCAGTCGAGCGATACCGCGTGGCGCTCTGCGGCGTCTATGCAAAACGCATACGGGATGCTGTCGCGTACCTTCCAACTGCTCAGGGTCTGCGGGCTCACACCCAGCACGCCAGCCAGGGCCGAATCACTGCCGGTAGCGGTTACCTGCTTCAACCGGTGCAACACCGAAACAAGGGAGGTGTTACTCATTATGAATATCTCTGATGAGTTCTGATAAGATCATTGGCACGGAAATACTCAATATGAATAGATCGGATGGATCCTTACTCGCACCGCATGGTACGTAATTATGATAGTGATGAATATTCTGATAGTGCGCGGAAATAACTTCCGCCGCTGTTGTGGGGGCGACCTACAGACAGTCGGTTTCCAGGCGTCCGTGCTGGCGCTGGGCCATTCAATCCCACAGGTACGGACGATTCCAACAGGAGGGCACTGTGAGTAGTTACAAACTGGTGTGCCCTCATTGCAGCGGCCGGATGCGCATCCGCACCAGCGAGGGGCGCCATGTGTTTCTCCGGGTCGCCTACCTGCAATGCGTCAACGAGGCCTGTGGCTGGTCGGTGCGTGCCGAATTCGAGATGACCCATGAACTCTCGCCCAGCGGCATGCCCAACCCGGATGTGCGCCTGCCCAGCGCCAATCGCGAGTTGCGCAAAGCCGCGCACAACCCCGGGCGCCCTGGCAAGTCCGAACCCGAGCCGAGCCCGAGCGTGGCCACCTCGAGCTGACCAGACCTGCACGTCGCAGATAAAAAAACACCCCGCATGTGCGGGGTGTTTTGGTGTTGCCGGCTGATCAACCGATCAGTTGCAAGCCTGCCTGCTGAACCATCTCCAGCAGCGGTTGCGGGTACACGCCGAGCACGAAGGCGAGCAGGGCGATGGCCAGCAGCATGACGCCGCCGGTGCGCTGTTCCCACTTCAGCGGCGCGTCGTGGCGACGCAGGTTCGGTTCGACCAGGTACAGGGTGACCATCACCCGCAGGTAGTAGTAGACACCGATGGCGCTACCGATCACCAGGGCACCGACCAGCCACCACAGGTGCGACTCGACGCCGGTGGCGATGATGTAGAACTTGCCGATGAAGCCTGCTGTCAGCGGGATACCGGCCAGCGACAGCATCATCACGGTGAGCACCGCGGTCAGGTACGGACGGCGCCAGAACAGGCCGCGGTATTCGTACAGGGCGTCGGCGTCACGGCCGGCGTACGGCGAGGACATCAGGGTGATCACGCCGAAGGCGCCGAGGCTGGTGATCACGTAGGTCACCAGGTACACGCCCATGGCTTCCATGGCCAGGCCTTTGCTGGCGACCAGGGCGATCAGCAGGTAGCCGAAGTGGGCGATCGACGAGTAACCGAGCAGACGCTTGAGGTTGCTCTGGGTCAGCGCCAACAGGTTACCGATCAGGATCGAAGCCACCGCAATCACGGCCAGTACCGTGCTCAGCACGCCGCTGCTGGCAGCCGGCGAGATCATGAACAGGCGCACGACCACGGCGAACACCGCGACCTTGCTGGCGGTCGCGAGGAACGCGGCGACCGGTGCCGGGGCGCCTTCGTAGACGTCCGGGGTCCACAGGTGGAACGGGACCAGCGACAGCTTGAAGGCCAGGCCGACCAGCATCATGCCCAGGCCCAGCTGGGCCAGCAGGCTCGGCATGCCGGTGGAGGCCAGGGCCTTGCCGATGCCGTCGAAGCTCAGGCTGCCAGCGTCGGCGTACAGCAGTGCCATGCCGAACAGCAGGAAGGCGGAACCGGCGGCCGACAGCACCATGTACTTGATACCGGCTTCCAGTGATCGCTTGTTGAAGAACGCGTACGCCACCAGTCCGTAGACCGGCACCGACAGCAGCTCCAGGCCGATGAACAGCCCGGCCAGGTGGTTGGCGCTGACCAGCACCAGGCCGCCCAGGGCCGACATCAGCAGCAGCAGGTAGAGTTCTTCACGGTTGCCCGGGTAGCCCTTGGAGCCTTCGCCCAGGTAGGCGTGGGCGAGGGTGACGCAGGCCAGCGTGGCCACCAGCATGATCGCCATGTACAGGCAGGCGAACTTGTCGATGGTGATCAGCGGGGTGACCGCCAGCGGCGCAACCTTGAGTGCCGGCAGGATCGACAGCAGGGCCAGGTTGAGGCCAATGGTGGACAGCAGGAAGGTCTGCGAGTGATTGCGCTTCCAGGCGATCGCCAGCATCACCACGACCGTGGTGATGGTGGTGATCAGCATCGGCGCCAGTGCGATGAAGTGTTGAGTGGTGAATTCCATAGCGCTCTTACCGGGCCGAAGCGAGTTGAGTGAAAGCGGAACCGAGCCACTGCTGCACACCACTCATGGTGGCGGCAGAGGTATCGAGGAACGGCTGCGGGTAGACACCGAGCAGAATCAGCAGGCCCGCCAGGCCGAGGACCATGATCAGTTCGCGACTGTCCATGCCAGCCAGTACGGTGTCGGACTTGGCCGGGCCGAAGTAGGCGCGGTGGATCATGATCAGCGAGTACACCGAACCAAAGACCAGGCCGGTGGTGGCGATCACGGTGATCCACGGCACATGCACGAAGCTGCCGATCAGGATCAGGAACTCGCCGACGAAGTTGCCGGTGCCCGGCAGGCCCAGCGACGCCGCGGCGAAGAACAGGCTGATTGCCGGCAGGTAGGCGATGCGGTGCCACAGGCCACCCATCTGACGCATGTCACGGGTGTGCAGGCGCTCGTACAGCTGGCCGCTGAGGATGAACAGCGCGGCGGCGGAGACACCGTGCGCGAGCATCTGGATCACCGCGCCCTGCAGGGCTTGCTGGCTGCCGGAGTAGATACCGATCAGCACGAAGCCCATGTGCGAGACGCTGGAGAAGGCGATCAGGCGCTTGATGTCGCTCTGCGCGAAGGCCAGGAAGGCACCGTAGAAGATACCGACCAGGCCCAGGGTCATGGCGATCGGCGCAAACTCGGCCGAAGCGTTCGGGAACAGCGGCAGGGCGAAGCGCAGCAGGCCGTAGGCGGCGGTCTTCAGCAGGATGCCGGCGAGGTCGACGGAGCCTGCGGTCGGCGCCTGGGCGTGCGCATCCGGCAGCCAGGAGTGGAACGGTACCACCGGCAGCTTCACCGCGAAGGCGATGAAGAAGCCCAGCATCAGCAGGTACTCGGTACCGGCCGGCAGTTCGGCCTTGAGCAGGTCGCTGTAGTTGAAGGTGATGACGCCGGTGGTGTTGTAGTTGACCAGCACCAGGCCGAGGATCGCCACCAGCATGATCAGGCCGCTGGCCTGGGTGAAGATGAAGAACTTGGTCGCCGCGTAGATCCGGGTCTTCTTGCCATCCGCCGAGCTGTGACCCCAGAGCGCGATGAGGAAGTACATCGGCACCAGCATCATTTCCCAGAAGAAGAAGAACAGGAACAGGTCCAGGGCCAGGAACACCCCGACCACGCCGCCGAGGATCCACATCAGGTTGAGGTGGAAGAAGCCGACGTGGCGCTGGATCTCTTTCCACGAGCAGAGCACCGAGAGCACACCGAGCAGGCCGGTGAGCAGGATCATCAGCAGCGACAGGCCGTCGAGGGCCAGGTGGATGCTGATGCCGAAGCGCTTGATCCACTCGACTTTGTATTCCAGTGCCCAGGCAGGTTCGGCGCCCGGGGCAGGGGCGAGCGTGTAGTCGCCGTGAGCCCACAGCCACAGGCCGATGCCGAGCAGCAGGGACATGGTCAGCAGTGCAATCCAGCGGGGCAGGGTGGCGCCGAAGCGCTCACCCAGCCAGCACAGGAAGCCGCCGATGAAGGGAATCAGGATCAGCCAAGGCAAAATCATGACGGGTTCGTTTCCTTTGGCAAAGTCACAAGGTTCGCAAGAGTCAGGGTCATACCGCCGCCACCAGCACGGCGCCGAGCACCAGCACGGCACCCACGGCGATCGAGGCGGTGTACCAGCGCAGCTGGCCGGTCTCGGTCTTGCTCATGGCGACGTGGCCGCCACGCGCCATCCGAGGGATCAGGCCAATGCCGCGATCGACCGGGTCCTTGCGCAGGATGTGGCAGATCAGCAGGTAAGGTTTGACGAACAGCTTGTCGTAGATCCAGTCGAAGCCCCAGGCGGCGAACCACCAGGCCGACAGGACGCGGCCGATGCTGCTGCTGGCGATCGCGGTGACCAGGCGACGCTTGCCCAGGAACAGCACGGCCGCCAGCAGGATACCGGCGATGGCGATGGCCCCCGAGGCGATTTCCAGGCTGTGCTTGGCTTCGCCACCGGCATGCCCGGCGCTCTCAGGGAGTACGCCGGCCAGCGGTGGGTGGATCCACGCGCCGACAAAGGTCGACAGCACGATCAGGATGCCCAGCGGCAGCCAGTGGCTGATGCCGTGGCCGGCGTGGGCTTCGGTCTTGGCTTCGCCGTGGAAGGCGATGAAGATCAGGCGGAAGGTGTACAGCGAGGTCATGAACGCACCGACCAGGCCGGCGTACAACAGGCCGCTGTTACCGCTGGCGAACGCTTCCCAGAGGATCTCGTCCTTGGAGTAGAAGCCCACGGTAATGATCGGCAGGGCCGCCAGGGCCGCACCACCGACCACGAAGCTGGCGTAGGCCAGCGGCAGTTTCTTCCACAGGCCGCCCATCTTGAAGATGTTCTGCTCGTGGTGGCAGGCAACGATCACCGCACCCGAAGCGAGGAACAGCAGCGCCTTGAAGAAGGCGTGGGTCATCAGGTGGAAGATCGCCGCGTCCCAGGCACCGACGCCCAGGGCCAGGAACATGTAGCCGATCTGGCTCATGGTCGAGTAGGCGAGGATCCGCTTGATGTCGGTCTGTACCAGCGCGGCAAAGCCGGCCAGCACCAGGGTCACACCGCCGACCACGCCGACCAGGTGGAGGATGTCCGGCGCCAGCAGGAACAGGCCGTTGGTACGGGCGATCAGGTACACGCCCGCGGTCACCATGGTGGCCGCGTGGATCAGTGCCGAAACCGGGGTCGGGCCGGCCATGGCGTCTGCCAGCCAGGTCTGCAGTGGCAGCTGGGCCGATTTACCGACCGCGCCACCCAGCAGCATCAGGGTCGCCAGGACCATCCAGGTGTCACCCGCCTGGAACTTCTGCGGTGCCAGCACCAGCAGTTCCTGCACGTTCAGGGTACCCAGCTGGGCGAACAGGATGAACAGGCCGATGGCCATGAACACGTCGCCGATCCGGGTGACGATGAAGGCCTTGAGTGCGGCGTTACCGTTGTTGCGGTTGCTGTAGTAGAAACCGATCAACAGGTACGAGCACAGGCCCACGCCTTCCCAGCCGAAGTAGATGAACAGCAGGTTATCGCCCAGCACCAGGAACAGCATGCTGGCGATGAACAGGTTGGTGTACGAGAAGAAGCGCGAGTAACCGGCTTCGCCACGCATGTACCAGGACGCGAACAGGTGGATCAGGAAGCCCACGCCGGTGACCACGCCGAGCATGGTGACCGACAGGCCGTCCACGTACAGGGTGAAGTTCGGCGCAAAGCCGTCCACCGACATCCACTGCCACAGCAGCTGGCTGTACGCGCCGCCTTCAGGCGGCGCGACGTTGAATTGCCAGATGACGTAGGCGGCCGTCGCGGCCGAGAGGCCAACCGAGCCGACGCCGATCAGGGCGGACAGGTTCTCCGAGAACCGCCCGCGCGAGAACGACAGCAGCAGGAAGCCGATCAGGGGGAAGACGAAAGTCAGGAAGATAAGGTTCATCCGCGCATCTCACTGGCAGCATCGATGTCGAGAGTGTGGAAGCGGCGATACAGCTGCAGCAGGATCGCCAGGCCAATGCTGGCCTCGGCGGCTGCCAGGCTGATCACCAGGATGAACATCACCTGGCCGTCGGGCTGGACCCAACGCGCACCGGCGACGATGAACGCCAGGGCAGAGGCGTTCATCATGACTTCCAGGCTCATGAGCACGAAGAGGATGTTGCGGCGGACCATCAGGCCAACCAGACCTAAGCAGAACAGGATGCCGGCGACCGCCAGACCATGCTCGAGAGGGATAGCACCCATGATTTACTCCTTCGCCTCGTTGCGGCCCAGGTGGAAGGCGGTGACGGCTGCAGCGAGCAGCAGCATCGAGGCCAGCTCGACCACCAGCAGGTAAGGACCGAACAGGCTGATGCCCACGGCCTTGGCGTCGACGGTGGTGCCACTGATGCCGGCGCCGCTCGGGGCGACGAACAGCACGTACAGCAGCTCCAGCAGCAGCAGGGTGCCGAGCAGCACGGGGCCGGCCCAGATACCCGGTTTCAGCCAGCCGCGCTCCTGGGCGACCGACGCCGGCCCGAGGTTGAGCATCATCACCACGAAGACGAACAGCACCATGATGGCGCCGGCGTAGGCGATCACTTCCAGGGCGCCGGCAAACGGCGCACCCAGGGCGAAGAAGATCATCGCCACGGAAATCAGCGAAATGATCAGGTACAGCAGGGCGTGCACGGGGTTGGTGCCGGTAACCACCCGAAGGGTGGAGACCACGGCGATCCCGGATGCAAAGTAGAAAGCGAATTCCATCTTTCTGTCCTTATGGGAGCAAGCTCTTCACGTTGATCGGCTCGGCTTCGTTCTGTGCAGAGCCTTTCGGCTTGCCGGCGATGGCCATGCCCGCAACACGGTAGAAGTTGTAGTCAGGGTTCTTGCCGGGGCCGGAGATCAGCAGATCTTCTTTCTCGTACACCAGGTCCTGACGCTTGAACTCGGCCATTTCGAAGTCCGGCGTGAGCTGGATCGCGGTGGTCGGGCAGGCTTCCTCACACAGACCGCAGAAGATGCAGCGCGAGAAGTTGATGCGGAAGAATTCCGGGTACCAGCGGCCGTCCTCGGTCTCGGCTTTCTGCAGCGAGATGCAGCCAACCGGACAAGCCACCGCGCAGAGGTTGCACGCTACGCAGCGCTCCTCGCCATCGGGGTCGCGGGTGAGGACGATACGGCCACGGTAGCGCGGCGGCAGGTACACAGCTTCTTCGGGGTACTGCAGGGTGTCGCGCTTGCGGAACCCGTGGGAGAACACCATGGCCAGGCTGCGCAGCTGAGTGCCGGTGCCCTTAACGATGTCGCCGATATACTTGAACATGGGTCAAATCCTCACTGGGCCGCGACGGCTGGCGTGTTGTAAAGCACGATCGCAGCGGTCACCAGCAAATTGATCAGGGTCAGCGGCAGGCAGAACTTCCAGCTGAAGTCCATCACCTGGTCATAGCGTGGGCGCGGGATCGACGCGCGCAGCAGGATGAACAGCATGATGAAGAACGCGGTCTTCAGGGCGAACCAGAGGAACGGCACTTGCGGCAGGATGCCGAACGGACCGTGCCAGCCACCGAAGAACAGGGTTACCAGCAGCGCCGAGATGAGGATGATGCCGATGTACTCACCGACGAAGAACATGCCCCATTTCATGCCGGCATACTCGATGTGGTAGCCGTCGGCCAGTTCCTGTTCTGCTTCCGGCTGGTCGAACGGGTGACGGTGAGTCACGGCGACGCCAGCGATGAAGAAGGTGCAGAAGCCGAAGAACTGCGGAATGATGAACCACAGGTTCTGCGCTTGGTACTCGACGATGTCGCGCATGTTGAACGAGCCCACCTGCACCACCACGCCCATCAGCGCCAGGCCCAGGAACACTTCGTACGACACGGTCTGTGCCGAAGCACGCAAGCTGCCCAGCAGGGCGTACTTGTTGTTCGACGACCAGCCGGCGAACAGCACCGCATACACCGACAGGCCGGCCATGGCGAAGAAGAACAGCAGGCCGATGTTCAGGTCGGCAACGCCCCAGCCCGGTGTGATCGGGATGATCGAGAAGCCGATCAGCAGGGCGCTCATGGCCACGACCGGCGCCAGGGTGAAGATCATCTTGTCGACGAAGGGCGGGTTCCAGTCTTCCTTGAAGAACATCTTCAGCATGTCGGCAGCGATCTGGAACATGCCGAACGGGCCGACACGGTTCGGACCGTAGCGGTCCTGCCACCAGCCCAGCAGGCGGCGCTCGACGAAGCTGAGCAGGGCGCCGCAGACCACCACGGCCAGCAGCACCACGATAGCCTTGACGACCTGGATGATCACATCGATCACTTCGGGGGTGAACCAGGTCATTGTGCTGCCTCCTGCAGGCCTTCGACGGATGCACCGAAGATGGCCGGTGGAATGCCCGCCAGGCCTTTCGGCAACGCGACCAGGCCAGCGCCCAGCTCTTCATTGATACGCAGTGGCAAGCGCAGCTCGACACCGCCGACCTTAAGGCTCAGCAGCGCGCCTTCGTTGACCCCGAGGCGGTCGGCTTCGGACTTGGCCAGGGCCACGTATGCGGCCGGGATGCGCTCTTGTACCGGGGCGGCGCGCGAGGAGCTTTCTTCGCTGCCGAACAGGTGGAAGAACGGTACCGCGGTCCAGGTGCCACGGGCTGGGCTGAACGCCGCCGGGATGGCGCTGAACCAGCTCAGGCGGTCACCTTGTGCTTCGATCAGGCGGATGCCTGGGTCACCGGCACGCAGGTGGCCACCGACTTCGTCCTGGAACTTGTTCCAGGCTTGCGGCGAGTTCCAGCCCGGCGACCAGGCGAACGGCACCTGCTGGCGCGGTTCGGCCGAACCCGAGTAGCCTTCCATCGAGAAGGCGAACGCGGAGTCCTTGTCTTGCGGGGTACGCGGCTCGTGCACGCTGATGTTGGCGCGCATCGCGGTGCGGCCGGAGTAGCGCAGCGGCTCACGTGCGAGCTTCATGCCCTTGATGCGGAACGCGGCGCTTGGCGCGGCGTTGACGATCCCGGCCAGTTGCGGCGCGGCCTCGGCGCAGGCGCTGGTGACGTGGTCCAGTTGGGTCCAGTCGATCGGCTTGTTGAGCAGGGTGGCACGCAGGGCGTGCATCCAGCGCCAGCCTTCGTGGATCTGGATGCTGCTGTCCAGGTAGGTTGGATCGAACACCTGGAAGAAGCGCTGGGCGCGGCCTTCGAGGCTGACCAGGGTGCCGTCGCCTTCGGCGAACGAGGCGGCGGGCAGGACCAGGTCGGCGCGATCGCTGGTGGCGGTCTTGGTGTGGTCGGCAACGATTACCACCTTGGCCGCGGCCAGGGCAGCGTCGACCTTGGCGGCCGGTACACGGGTGTACAGGTCGTTTTCCAGGACCACGATGGCGTCGGCCTTGCCGCTGATCACAGCGTCCAGCGCAGCGTCGACCGAGTCACCACCGAGCATGGCCAGGCCGAGGCTGTTGGCTTCCGGCACGATCAGGGTCAGCGAGCCGTTCTTCTCGCGCAGCTTCAACGCCTTGGCGATGTTGGCGGCGGCTTCGATCAGCGCAGGCTCGGCCAGCGAAGCACCGGCAACCAGCAGCGGACGCTTGGCAGCGACCAGGGCATCGGCGATGCGCTGGGCCAGGGCCTTGGCGTCGTCGTCCAGGCCTGCAACGGCCGGGGCGCTCGGGTCGATGGCGTGGGCCACGGCGAAGCCCAGGCGCGCCAGGTCGGCCGGTGCGGCGTGGACGCATTCTTCGGCCACGTCGTCGAGCTTGGTTTCAGTCAGGCTGGCGATGAACAGCGGGTACAGCGCGTGCTGGCCGATGTTCTTCACGGCAGCATCCAGCCACGGCTGGACGCGCATGGCGTCGGCCATGGCTTCGGCCTTGCCCTTGGTTGCCTGGCGCACGGCCAGGGCAACGCGGGCGGCGGTCTGGGTGAGGTCTTCACCGAGCACGAACACGGCGTCGTGGTCTTCGATGTCGCGCAGGGTCGGCACTGGCAGCGGGCTGTTGTTCAGCACGTCGAGGGCCAGGCGCACGCGAGCCAGTTCAGCGGCTTCCATACCTGAGTAGAAGTACTCGGCACCGACCAGCTCGCGCAGGCCGTAGTTGCTCTCCAGGCTGGCGCGTGGCGAACCGATACCGACGATGGTGCGGCCGCGCAGCAGGTCGGCGGCCTTGTCCAGGGCGGCGTCCAGGCTCAGCTTGCTGCCATCGGCAAGCAACGGCTGGCGTGGGCGGTCCTTGCGGTTGACGTAGCCATAGCCGAAGCGGCCACGGTCGCACAGGAAGTACTGGTTGACCGAGCCGTTGAAGCGGTTCTCGATCCGGCGCAGTTCGCCGTAGCGCTCACCCGGGCTGATGTTGCAGCCGCTCGAGCAGCCATGGCAGATGCTTGGGGCAAACTGCATGTCCCATTTACGGTTGTAGCGCTCGGAGTGGGTCTTGTCGGTGAACACACCGGTCGGGCAGACCTCGGTGAGGTTGCCGGAGAACTCGCTCTCGAGCACGCCGTCTTCGACACGGCCGAAGTACACGTTGTCGTGGGCGCCATAGACACCCAGGTCGGTGCCGCCGGCGTAGTCCTTGTAGTAGCGCACGCAGCGATAACAGGCGATGCAGCGGTTCATCTCGTGGGAGATGAACGGGCCGAGGTCCTGGTTCTGGTGGGTACGCTTGGTGAAACGGTAACGGCGCTCGTTGTGGCCGGTCATTACCGTCATGTCCTGCAGGTGGCAGTGACCGCCTTCCTCGCAGACTGGGCAGTCGTGCGGGTGGTTGGTCATCAGCCATTCGACGACGCTGGCGCGAAACGCCTTGGACTCATCGTCTTCGATGGAGATCCAGGTGCCGTCGGAGGCAGGGGTCATGCAGGACATGACGATACGACCACGGGTGTCGTTCTCGTCGGTGTACTGCTTGACCGCACACTGCCGGCAGGCGCCGACGCTACCGAGCGCCGGGTGCCAGCAGAAATAAGGGATGTCGAGGCCAAGCGACAGACAGGCCTGTAACAGGTTGTCCGCACCGTTGACTTCGAGCGCTTTGCCGTCTACGTGGATAGTGGCCATGGTTCAAAGTTCTTCGTTGGCCCGCGTGAGCAGGCGTGGCTAATGGAAATCGGTGTGCCCGCGGCTCTGCCCGAAACACTCGGGCGAGCCAGCGAGGCCGGCGGGTGGCACGGACCACCCGCGCTTCATCTTGTTATGCGCCGACCACGATCGGCCCGCTCGGGATTGGCTTGGCCAGGTTCGGGCGCAGGGCGTCAGTGCCAGTGTTGCTGGCGACGCCGGCCTCGAACTCCGAACGGAAATACTTGATGGCACTGCCCAGCGGCTCGACGGCACCCGGTGCGTGAGCGCAGAAGGTGCGGCCAGGGCCGAGGAAGTTGACCAGCCCGAGCAGCGTCTCGATGTCTTCGGCGCGGCCTTGGCCTTGCTCCAGCGAGCGCAGCATCTTCACGCTCCACGGCAGGCCGTCACGGCATGGGGTGCACCAGCCGCACGATTCGCGGGCAAAGAACTCTTCCATGTTGCGCAGCAGCGAGACCATGTTGACGCTGTCGTCGACCGCCATGGCCAGGCCGGTACCCATACGGGTGCCGACCTTGGCGATGCCGCCGGCGTACATCTGCGCGTCGAGGTGCTCGGGCAGGAGGAAACCGGTACCGGCGCCGCCTGGCTGCCAGCACTTGAGCTTGAAGCCGTCGCGCATGCCGCCGGCGTAGTCTTCGAACAGCTCACGGGCGGTCACGCCGAAGGGCAGTTCCCACAGGCCTGGGTTTTTCACCTTGCCGGAGAAGCCCATCAGCTTGGTGCCGTGGTCTTCGCTGCCTTCGCGGGCCAGCGACTTGTACCAGTCGACGCCGTTGCCGACGATCGCCGGCACGTTGCACAGGGTCTCGACGTTGTTCACGCAGGTCGGCTTGCCCCACACGCCAACGGCGGCAGGGAAGGGCGGCTTGGAGCGCGGGTTGGCGCGGCGGCCTTCGAGGGAGTTGATCAGTGCGGTTTCTTCACCGCAGATGTAACGCCCGGCGCCGGTGTGCACGAACAGCTCGAAGTCGAAACCCGTGCCGAGGATGTTCTTGCCCAGCAGGCCGGCGGCCTTGGCTTCATCGATGGCGCGGTTGAGGTTTTTAGCCGCGGTGGTGTATTCGCCACGCAGGAAGATGTAGCCGCGGTAGGCCTTGAGGGCGCGGGCGCTGATCAGCATGCCCTCGACCAGCAGATGGGGCTGTTGCTCCATCAGCATGCGGTCCTTCCAGGTGTTGGGCTCCATTTCGTCCGCGTTGCACAGCAGGTAGCGGATGTTCATGGATTCGTCTTTGGGCATCAGGCCCCACTTCACGCCAGTGGGGAAGCCTGCGCCGCCGCGGCCCTTGAGGCCGGCGTCCTTGACGGTCTGGACGATATCGTCCTGGGACATCTGCGCCAGCGCCTTGCGGGCGGCACTGTAGCCGTCCTTGGCCTGGTACTCGTCGAGCCACACGGGCTCGCCGTCGTCACGCAGGCGCCAGGTCAGCGGGTGGGTTTCGGCCGCCCGCGCGATGCGGTTGGCCGGGCCGAAGGAAGTGATGGTCATACGTAACCCTCCAGCAGTTTGGTGACGCCAGCAGGCTGCACGTCGCCAAAGGTGTCGTCGTCGATCATCAGCGCCGGGGCCTTGTCGCAGTTGCCCAGGCAGCACACCGGCAGCAGCGTGAAGCGCCCGTCCGCGGTGGTCTGGCCGAGGCCGATGCCCAGCTCGCTCTGGATCTGGCTGACCACCGATTCATGGCCGCCGATGTAGCAGACCATGCTGTCGCAGACGCGAATGATGTGGCGGCCGACCGGCTGGCGGAAGATCTGGCTGTAGAAGGTGGCCACACCTTCGACGTCGCTGGCCGGGATACCGAGGATCTCGCCGATCGCGTAGATGGCGCCGTCCGGCACCCAGCCGCGCTGCTTCTGGACGATCTTCAGGGCTTCGATGGACGCCGCGCGCGGGTCCTCGTAGTGGTGCATCTCGTGCTCGATGGCCGAGCGCTCGGTTTCGCTCAGGGCGAAACGGTCGGTTTGGATAAGCGTGTTGTTCATGCTTAGCGGTCCACGTCAGCCATAACGAAGTCGATACTGCCCAGGTACGCGATCAAGTCCGCGACCATGCTGCCTTTGATCACCGAAGGGATCTGCTGCAGGTGCGGGTAGCTCGGGGTACGGATCCGGGTGCGGTAGCTCATGGTGCCGCCGTCGCTCGTCAGGTAGTAACTGTTGATGCCCTTGGTCGCTTCGATCATCTGGAACGACTCGTTGGCCGGCATGACCGGGCCCCACGAGACTTGCAGGAAGTGCGTGATCAAGGTCTCGATGTGCTGCAGGGTGCGCTCTTTCGGCGGCGGCGTGGTCAGCGGATGATCCGCCTTGTACGGGCCTTCCGGCATGTTGCGCAGGCACTGGTCGATGATGCGGATACTCTGGCGCATCTCCTCGACACGGACCATGCAGCGATCGTAGGCATCGCCGTTGTGGGCCAGCGGTACTTCGAACTCGAAGTTCTCGTAGCCGGAGTACGGGCGGGCTTTACGCAGGTCGAAGTCCAGGCCCGTGGAACGCAGGCCGGCACCGGTGACGCCCCACTCGAGGGCCTCTTTGGTGTTGTAGGCGGCCACGCCGACGGTCCGGCCCTTGAGGATGCTGTTCTGCAGGGCGGCCTTGTTGTACTCGTCGAGGCGCTTGGGCAGCCAGTCGACGAAGTCCTTGACCAGTTTTTCCCAGCCGCGCGGCAGGTCGTGGGCAACGCCACCGATGCGGTACCAGGCCGGGTGCAGGCGGAAACCGGTGATCGCTTCGATCACGGTGTAGGCGCGCTGGCGGTCGGTAAAGGTGAAGAACACCGGGGTCATGGCGCCGACGTCCTGGATATAGGTACCCAGGAACAGCAAATGGCTGGTGATGCGGAAGAACTCGGCGAGCATGATGCGGATCACGTCGACTTTCTGCGGCACCTTGATACCGGCCAGCTTCTCCACCGCGAGTACGTACGGCAGGTTGTTCATCACCCCGCCGAGGTAGTCGATACGGTCGGTGTAGGGGATGAAGCTGTGCCACGACTGGCGCTCGGCCATCTTCTCGGCACCACGGTGGTGGTAGCCGATGTCCGGGACGCAGTCGACGATCTCTTCGCCGTCCAGCTGCAGGACGATACGGAACGCACCGTGCGCGGACGGGTGGTTAGGGCCCAGGTTGAGGAACATGTAGTCCTCGTTGGCGCCCTGACGCTTCATGCCCCAGGCTTCCGGGTTGAAACGTGCCGATTCCTCTTCAAGCTGCTGCTTGGCCAGGGTCAGGCTGTAGGGGTCGAACTCGGTGGCGCGGGCGGGGTAGTCCTTGCGCAGCGGGTGACCTTCCCAAGTGGGCGGCATCATGATGCGGCTCAGGTGCGGGTGGCCGGCAAAGTCGATGCCGAACATGTCCCAGACTTCGCGCTCGTACCAGTTGGCGTTTGGCCAGATGCCGGTCACGGTCGGCAGGTTCAGGTCGCCTTCGCTGAGCGACACCTTGATCATCACGTCGCTGTTACGTTCGACCGACATCAGGTGGTAGAACACGCTGAAATCGGCGGCGGGCAGGCCGCGGCGCTGGGTGCGCAGGCGCTCGTCGACGCCATGCAGGTCGTACAGCATGCTGTAGGGCTTGGTCACGCCACGCAGGAAGCTGAGCACCTCTTTGAGCTGGGCGCGCTTGACCCACAGTACCGGCATGCCGGTGCGGGTCTCTTGGGCGACGAATGCCTCGGCGCCAAAACGGTTGTTCAGTTCGACGACCACATCTTGGTCGTCAGCCTTGTAAGGCGGAATAAAAATAGCGTTGTCCGCTGTCATGGTCTCGGTCGCTTTGGGTCAACGTAGAGAATGAAGCCAGGCCGCCGGCTCCAGGGGGAGCGGGCGGCAGGTCGCTGGATCAGACTTCGTCGGGGCTGCGCAGGTTGGTCACTGCAATGCGCTGTTCACGACGCAGGTCTTTCTGGGCGGGCATCTCGGCACGGTAAATGCCTTGATCACCAACCACCCAGGAAAGCGGGCGTCGTTCCTTGCCGATCGACTCCTGCAGCAGCATCAAGCCTTGCAGGAACGCCTCGGGGCGCGGCGGGCAGCCGGGTACGTAGACGTCCACGGGGAGGAACTTGTCGACCCCTTGAACGACCGAGTAGATGTCGTACATGCCACCGGAGTTGGCGCACGAGCCCATGGAGATGACCCATTTCGGCTCGAGCATCTGCTCGTACAGGCGCTGAATGATCGGCGCCATCTTGATGAAGCAGGTACCGGCGATGACCATGAAGTCGGCCTGACGCGGCGAGGCCCGGATGACTTCGGCGCCGAAGCGAGCGATGTCGTGGGGTGCCGTGAACGCCGTGGTCATTTCCACGTAGCAGCAGGACAGGCCGAAGTTATACGGCCAGAGGGAGTTCTTGCGACCCCAGTTGACCGCGCCACGCAGCACATCTTCGAGTTTCCCCATGTAGATGTTCTTGTGGACCTGGTCCTCTAGCAGCTGGTCGGTGACGGTTTCCCGCTCACCGACCGGATACTGCTCGTTGGGCGCATCCGGATCGATTCTGGTGAGATTGTATTGCATGCCAAAGCCTCATTGTTTCAGCTTCGCTTGCCGCTTGCGGCGACCTTCGGGAGCCCAATCAAGAGCCCCGACGCGCCAAAGGTAGACAAGACCTGCCAACAGAATTGCTATGAAAACGAGTGCTTCGACGAATCCGGTCCAGCCGCTTTCGCGGACGGACACAGACCATGCAAAGAGAAAGAGGGCTTCGATATCGAAGATCACGAACAGCATCGCGACCAGATAGAATTTGGCGGACAGGCGCAGGCGGGCGCTGCCGACGGGCAGCATGCCGGATTCGAAGGGTTCGTTCTTGGCGCGGCCCCAGGCCTTGCTACCGAGCAGGCTGGACAGGCCGAGCATGAAGGCACACAGGCCGACGACACCCAGGAGGAAGATGGCAAAGCCCCAGTTGTGGGCGATGAGTCCTGCCGAATCGGACATGCTAGAGATCCTTATACAGAGACCCAGCTCTGCAGTCTGAAATAAGTAAAGCGGCGACGTGGTGTCGCAGGTGCAGTGACCAAATGTCGCAGCTGAATCAATCGCGCTGATTTTATGGGTAAACCCAGTGCAAGTAAAATTTCTATAGCAAATTAATTCATGGGTTTAACAACAAAAAACGCTCGTAACTGGCTGAAAGCCTTGATTTTCGGGCATTGCGGGCGGTTTTGTTAATTATGTTTCTTGCATTCTGTAACGGCTGGCAAGTTGCGTAATGATAATTGATATCGTTTAGGCTGAGCCGGTCTTCTTTACTGGGTCTGATGCTTGCTAAGTTGGTCACGGCGATTTGCCTACTTGCAAATGCGAAGGACTCTCGTTCTAGCATTATTCGGGGTGGTGCGACCCGCTCTGGATCAATACTTTGGTGATTTTGTGGGTGGGGCCGAGCGCGTCGTGTCGCGCTAGATGTGCTGCTGACTGGCGAAAGCAGAGCAGTGGGGCTCGCCGCCGCGTTGGGATAGGGGGCAGCTGCGACCGTAGCCATTGTGAAAAGGCTGGTTCGGCGGGACATGGGCAGTCCTTGCTGTTTGTTGTTATGGGGGAAGCATAGACCTGATCCTGGGTTTTGCTTTTTATGGGGGTGGGTGGGGGAGGTTCCCGGCTTGGGATTGCTGGAGGGCTGCCAGGCGCATGCCACTGGCTTCTCTAGCGCTCTCACTATCGAGCGCCGCCCGCGCGGCGCTTCGCGAGTAAACTCGCTCCCACATTTGTTGCATCGTGCCATGGCCTGACAGACCCCAGGCTTAGCCCTTGTTTGTCCGGCGAAAATCTTGAGCCGACCCAAATGGCCTCCCCGCAACCTTTCGCCTTGCACCAAGGCTGGCAACTCATCTTTCACAGGCCATGGTGCGTTGCAACAAATGTGGGAGCGAGTTTACTCGCGAAGCGCCGCGCGGGCGGCGCTCGATCTCAAGGGCGCCAGAACAGCTGGTGGCATGCGCCTGGTCGCCCTGATGCTATTCAGGGCGGGAATGGCCCACTCACTCCAGCAATCTCTTGCTCAAGGTCCCGGACTCAAAGCTGTTCAGCAAAGAATCCACAACCCCCTCAGCCGCTTCGACCGCATGCAAATTCGCCCAGAACATCCCGCGCCCCTCATCCCGCAGATGATCCATTGCCCGGATGCCGGTTTCATAGGCGCAGCGCAGGTGTAGGGCCACATGGACCAGGGCGTCTTCAATGGCGATGTTCGGGTTCACGGAATACAGGGGAGGATGCCCAGCATCGCATCGGCCGAAGGCGTGGGATGTGGTGCAGGGAAGTGGAGGGTCAGGCACAAGCTTTTTAGTCATGGGGAAATCTCTATCAGTGGCCGCCACAACCCGTTACCACACGAACTGGTGGCAGCTATACGCGGGGTGGTAAACCGGATCGATTTCCCAATACCCGGCAGGCTCGAAAGCCTCCCGCGCACAGCTGCCATGACTGACATGAAGAAATCGAATTTCCGGGTTACCACACCCCATCGCTGAGTTATTCAGCGACGGAATGAAGCCTAGAGGCACGAGTTCCCACTGAGAAGGTGATGGCTTCAGCAGAGCGCGTAGGATATTTCCCTGAGTGGGCTTCGCACACCCCTCAAGTCAAAATCAGAAAAGTCCGCACTCCGTTCGTGAGCAACACCTAGTTGTAGGATTCTTCCTGATTTATTCCGCAGGGCAGGTTTGATTTCCGCTGGGGCTTATCATGCTCTGCCTAGCAAAATCATTCCTCATTTCCGGTGCTCGATAATTTATGCAAATGACCCCCGCCATGCATAAAGTCGCCCTGCTCAAATTGTTGTTCGTCATGGCAAATGGCGTGGGCTCATTTGCGGCAATCTTCATGCAGCGACACTTCGGCCTCGAAGAGGGGGAGCTGGCGACGACTGTCGCCTTGATGATCATCTGCTATCGGGCGGGCAACTTGGTCGGTGGCCATTTATCTGGGCGCCTGGGGAGCAGAGCGCTACTGCTGGCTACTTCGGTCATCGCATTGGCAAGCCTGTCGGCCAGTCTGCTGCCGGTCTGGCAACTGCTGTCGATTGGTCTGATTCTGACCTTCATGTTCAGCGCTGGCCTTGTTACACCGTTGTTCAGCGTCATGACGGCACGGGCGGCCGAGCCCGATGATCAGGTAGGTGCCTTCGCCTATTTGCACCTCGCCAGCAATGCCGGTGGCGTGATGCTCTTCGTTGTCGGCGGCCTACTGTTGAGTTGGAGTAGCCAGTATCTGGTGTGGTTTGCCGTCGCGACCAGTCTGGTGTGCTTGGTCACCAGCGCTTTGCTGCCGCTGCCGGCGCTCGAGACTGTACCCCGTCTGGGTTCATTGGGCGGCCGGGCTGGATCAGGTCCCATACCCTGCGTGGTGATCGTGGCCGGTGCCTTGTTCCTTGGTGTTTCACTGCTTGATGGCCAGCGTGAGTACCAGTTCCCACTATGGTTGGGCGCGCTTGATATCGGAGACTCCGCGCGACTGTTTGCGGTTGCCGGGATCGTCAACGGGTTGCTGGTCATCGTGCTGACACGGCCGCTTATCGCCCTCACGCGGCGGTGGAGTCCCATGGATAATCTGGCATTGGCGGCGCTCAGCTATGGCATCGGTTTTGGAGCCTATGCGTTTGTTGACGGCTGGCTGCCCATTTTGTTGTTTGTAGGGATATGGACGCTTGGCGAAATTCTCGGCACCACTTATATGGCGACCCTTATTGCCCAGCGTGCGCCGGCGGCGCGTCAAGGAATGCTGTTTTCATTGATTCCTGTCCTGCAGGCAGGCGCCCGAGTGCTTTGTGTAGGGATTGCGGTTCCGATGCTGGCCGGGCTGGGTTACAACGGGGCTTGGGCAGTGTTCGGCATTGGCGGCGTGTTGTTTGGCGGGATATGTCTACTGTTGCACAGGTACTTCAGCTGGCGACAAAGCGAGCAATCGCGATGAAAGGCCTAAAGCTAAACCTGCACGATTTCTACTGCTGCTATCTGGCGGTGGTTTCTGCTTGAACAGAAAATAAAAAACGGGCGCTTCAATCGAGGCGCCCGTTTTCTAACTCACCTTAACCCGTGGTGTACTGGGGCTTAGTGGAACTGCTCTTCCTCAGTCGACCCCGTCAGCGCCGTCACCGAAGACGCGCCACCCTGAATCACAGTGGTCATGTCATCAAAGTACCCAGTGCCCACTTCCTGCTGGTGCGCCACAAAGGTGTAGCCCTTGCTCGCATCAGCGAACTCCTGCTCCTGCAGCTTGACGTACGCGGTCATGTCGTTGCGCGCATAGTCGTGCGCCAGGTTGAACATGCCGTGCCACATGTTGTGGATGCCGGCCAGGGTGATGAACTGGTGCTTGTAGCCCATCGCCGACAGCTCGCGCTGGAACTTGGCAATGGTGGCGTCGTCCAGGTTCTTCTTCCAGTTGAAGGACGGCGAGCAGTTGTACGACAGCAGCTGGTCCGGGTACTCCTTCTTGATCGCTTCGGCAAAGCGACGCGCTTCGTCCAGGTCAGGCTTGGCGGTTTCGCACCAGATCAGGTCGGCATACGGGGCGTAGGCCAGGCCGCGGGCGATGGCCTGGTCGAGGCCGGCACGTACCTTATAGAAGCCTTCACGGGTGCGCTCGCCGAGCACGAACGGCTGGTCGTACGGGTCGCAGTCGCTGGTCAGCAGGTCGGCGGCGTTGGCGTCGGTACGGGCCAGGATGATGGTCGGTACACCGGCAACGTCGGCAGCCAGGCGCGCAGCGGTCAGCTTCTGTACGGCTTCCTGGGTCGGTACCAGGACCTTGCCACCCATGTGCCCGCATTTTTTCACCGAGGCCAGCTGGTCTTCGAAGTGCACACCGGCGGCGCCCGCTTCGATCATGTTCTTCATCAGCTCGTAGGCGTTGAGCACGCCACCGAAACCGGCTTCGGCGTCGGCCACGATCGGCGCGAAGTAGTCGATGTAGCCTTCGTCACCTGGGTTCTTGCCGGCTTTCCACTGGATCTGGTCGGCACGGCGGAACGAGTTGTTGATGCGCTTGACCACGGTCGGTACCGAGTCGACCGGGTACAGCGACTGGTCGGGGTACATCGACTCGGCCGAGTTGTTGTCGGCGGCAACCTGCCAGCCGGACAGGTAGATGGCCTGGATACCAGCCTTGACCTGTTGCACTGCCTGGCCGCCGGTGAGGGCACCCATGCAGTTGACGAAATCTTTTTCAGGGCGGAAGGACGGGTGGGCACCTTGAGTGACCAGCTTCCACAGTTTTTCAGCGCCTACCTGGGCCAGGGTGTGCTCCGGTTGCAGCGAGCCACGCAGGCGAACGACATCAGCGGCGCTATAGGTACGGGTCACGCCTTTCCAGCGCGGGTTCTCGGCCCAGTCTTTCTCGAGGGCTGCAATTTGCTGTTCGCGTGTCAGTGCCATGGAAATAAACCTCGTCGCATCGATCTTGGGGTAATTGTGCTGATGCTCAAAGTCGCGGATCAGAAGCCTGACGGCTGTCCTGTTCGGCGGTGTTGCGACGGCTGACGCGAAGGCTCGAAGGGGAAGGAGGGTGCAGCGCGGGCAATGTAGTGCTGCAGGTCGGCTCGTGGATGCCTTGCTGCGGTGCGACTAGGCTTGCCTGTGACTGCGGTGATGCGCTTCCGTCCCTCGGGACAACTTCTTCGTTGCAGTCGCAATCCGGTCGAACCGCCTTGTGGGCCGTAGTGACACGAGGCGCCTCCAAGGGTGGGAGGAGCGCGCCTCGAAGACCCTTGCCAGGGCCTCTGATTAGCGGGAGCGAGGCCATCATGCCCTCGCCAAAAAGTGCCTGTCAAATGTTTTGTAGTGCTTTTTAGTGGTTACTACATCTTTCGTCTAATGCGACTCGACGGTCATTTTCAAGGCCTTTGGTCGAGGCCTTGAATTGCCTGGGATCAGTCCAAAAGGTCGACTTTGACACGCAATGTCATGTTTTCACCGCGCTGGGTGCTGTAACTGTGGCTTGACGTGTTGCGTTCGGCTTGGCTCTGCTGATTGTACCCGGCCAGGGTGATCCACTCGCCGAGCTTGCCGGTGACGGTCGTGTCGGTACTTTGCACTTTCACTACATCCGGACGTTCGCTGCTCATTCGATCATTATTGGTGCTGATCGCCAGACGAACCGTCTCACCGCTCAGACTTGGGGTGACGTAGAAACCCTGGGTCACGTTGCGGTATTCGGTGTCGGTCTGCACACGGCCGTAGCCGTCGGTGCTGCTGCTGGTGATGGGCACGCTCTGGCCGACCTGGATCAGCGCCGGTTGGCCTTCGCTGGCCTGTACCTGCTGCAGGCCGCCTTCGCGGTTGCTGGTGCCGTAGCGGATGATCCGGGCGTTGCCGCGGTTGTCCTGGAAGTTGCTGTCATTGTTGTCGACGCTGATCAGCAGGCGTTTCGGGGCGGTATCCAGCTGCTGCAAGAGGGCGCGCAGGTCGTCGATGCGTTCGGGGCTGGCGTTGACGATGAGCTTGTTCTCGAAGGCGCTGACGCTGCCGTCCTTGCCCAGGAAGGACTGGGCCGTGGGCAGCAGTTCGGCGCTGTTGCGGTGCTGCAGCGGCAAGACCTCGGTGGCGGCCTGGGCGGTGAGGCTGGCAGCCAGCAGCAGGGAGGCGAGTAGCGGGCGTAGCGGCATGTCCATGATCTCCGCGGGTAGAACAGACATGATGGCAAATTTGTCTGGATCTTGCCGGGTGAGGATCACAAATGCAGGTGTGGACGGGGTGACGGTGGTGGCGGTCAGACAAATTCCGTAACATCGCGGGCCGTATCGCGGGGCAAGCCCGCTCCCACGCAGCAGGAACTTCGTGGGAGCGGGCTTGCCCCGCGATACGGCCCGCCGCAGATTCGCTGATTACAGGACCTCCATGAAACCCGCCCGACTTCGCGCCGACATCCTCGCCGGCCTGACCACGTCTTTCGCCCTGGTGCCCGAGTGCATCGCCTTTGCCCTGGTCGCCCACCTCAACCCGCTGATGGGCTTGTACGGTGCCTTCATCATCTGCACCCTGACCGCTCTGTTCGGGGGGCGCCCGGGGATGATCTCCGGCGCCGCCGGCTCGATGGCGGTGGTGATCGTCGCCCTGGTGGTGCAGCACGGTGCGCAGTACCTGCTGGCGACGGTGCTGCTCGGCGGCGTGCTGATGATCCTGTTCGGTGCGTTGCGCCTGGGCAAGCTGGTGCGCCTGGTGCCGTACCCGGTGATGCTCGGCTTCGTCAACGGCCTGGCCATCGTCATCGCCATGGCCCAGCTGGAGCATTTCAAGCAGGGCGAGCACTGGCTCGACGGCGCGCCGTTGTACCTGATGATCGGCCTGGTGGCGCTGACCATGCTGGTGGTCTACGTGCTACCTCGGCTGACCCGCGCCGTACCGCCGGCGCTGGTGGCGATCCTGGGTGTCGGCCTCTTGGTGTACCTGTTCGACCTGCCCACAC
Organism: Pseudomonas reidholzensis; assembly: GCF_900536025.1. GTDB lineage: Bacteria > Pseudomonadota > Gammaproteobacteria > Pseudomonadales > Pseudomonadaceae > Aquipseudomonas > Aquipseudomonas reidholzensis. The sequence continues at coordinate 154,403 of NZ_UNOZ01000022.1, read as the reverse complement.
GCACGCTTGGCGACATGGCACACATCGCCGGTGGCCTGCCGCAACTGGCCTGGCCGGACGTGCCGTGGAACCTCGAGACGCTGAAGATCATCGCCCCCTACGCGCTGCTGATGGCGATGGTCGGGCTGCTGGAAACCCTGCTGACCCTAAACCTCACCGACGAGATCACCGAGAGCCGCGGCTTCCCTGATCGCGAGTGCGTCGCACTGGGCGCGGCCAACATGGTTTCGGGGCTGTGTGGCGGCATGGGCGGCTGCGCGATGATCGGCCAGACCGTGATCAACCTCAGCTCCAACGGCCGCGGGCGGCTGTCCGGGGTGGTGGCCGGGGGCATGATCCTGCTGTTCGTGTTGTTCCTGTCGCCGCTGATCGAGCGTATTCCGCTGGCGGCGCTGGTCGGGGTGATGTTCGTGGTCGCCCAGCAGACCTTTGCCTGGGCCTCTTTGCGGGTTCTGCACAAGGTGCCGGTGAGCGATGTGCTGGCGATCATTGCGGTGACGGTGGTGACGGTGTTTACCGACCTGGCGACGGCGGTGCTGTTCGGCATCGTGATCGCGGCGGTGAATTTTGCCTGGCAGCATGCGCGCGAGCTGTATGCCGACAGCCATGACGATGGTGAGGGCGGCAAGCGCTATCAGGTGCATGGCACGCTGTTCTTTGCCTCGACTGCGCCGTTTCTCAATCAGTTCGACCCGGCGGGGGATCCGGACGGCGTGACCCTCGATTGCAAGCACCTGAGCTTTGTCGACTACTCGGCCGTGGCGGCGTTGCAGACCCTGCGCGAACGCTATGCCAAGGCGGGCAAGCATCTGCGCGTGGTGCATCTGTCGGAGCGTTGCAAGAAGCTGCTCAAGCGGGCAGGGGAGCAGCACTGAGTGCTGCGGGTGTCTGTGGAAACTCCTGTAGGAGCGGGCTTGCCCGCGAACACCGGCGACGCCGGTGCCATACACCGCGCTGGCTGCTTCGCGGGCAAGCCCGCTCCTACAGGGCGGGCGGCTCGCGTGGACATCCCCTGAACGGTCAACCGCCGGTGTTCTTCTTCACGATCGCCTCGGCAATGTTCGCCGGGGCCTCGCCATACTTGGTGAACTCCATCGTATAGCTGGCCCGCCCTTGGGTCATCGAGCGCATCTGCGTCGAGTAACCGAACATCTCACCCAGCGGCACCTCGGCGCGGATCACCTTGCCGGCCGGTGTTTCCTCGCCTTCCTGGATCATCCCGCGGCGCCGGCTGAGGTCGCCAATAATGTCCCCCTGGTACTCTTCAGGCGTCACCACTTCGACCTTCATCACCGGCTCCAGCAGCACCGCGCCGCCCTTGCTGGACAGCTGCTTGGTGGCCATCGAGGCGGCAATCTTGAACGCCATCTCGTTGGAGTCGACATCGTGGTACGAGCCGTCGAACACCGCCGCCTTGAGGCCGATCAACGGATAGCCAGCGAGCACGCCATTGTGCATCTGCTCCTCGATGCCTTTCTGGATCGCCGGGATGTACTCCCGCGGGATCACCCCGCCGACCACTTCGTTGATGAACTGCAGGCCTTCTTTGCCCTCATCGCCAGGCGCAAAGCGAATCCAGCAATGGCCGTACTGACCACGCCCACCAGATTGGCGGACGAACTTGCCTTCGATCTCGCAGGTGTTGCGGATCTTCTCGCGGTACGCCACCTGCGGCTTGCCGATGTTGGCCTCGACGCCGAACTCGCGGCGCATGCGGTCGACAATGATGTCCAGGTGCAGCTCGCCCATGCCGGAGATGATCGTCTGCGCGGTCTCTTCGTCGGTCTTGACCCGGAATGACGGGTCTTCCTGGGCCAGCTTGCCCAGGGCAATGCCCATCTTCTCCTGGTCGGCCTTGGTCTTCGGCTCGACCGCCACCGAGATCACCGGGTCGGGGAAGTCCATGCGCTCGAGGATGATCGGTTTGTTCAGGTCGCACAGGGTGTCGCCGGTGGTCACGTCCTTCATGCCGATCAGCGCGGCGATGTCGCCGGCGCACACGTTCTTGATCTCGGCGCGCTGGTTGGCGTGCATCTGCACCATGCGCCCGACCCGTTCCTTCTTGCCCTTGACCGAATTGAGCACGGCGTCGCCGGAGCTGAGGATGCCCGAGTAGACCCGGGCGAAGGTCAGGGTGCCGACGAAGGGGTCGGTGGCGATCTTGAAGGCCAGCGCCGAGAACGGTTCGTTGTCGTCGGCGTGGCGTTCCAGGTGCTTCTCTTCGTTGTCCGGGTCGGTGCCCTTGATCGCCGGGATCTCGCTCGGCGCGGGCAGGTAGTCGATCACCGCGTCGAGCATCAGCGGCACGCCCTTGTTCTTGAACGACGAGCCGAGCACGGTCGGCACGATCTGGTTGGCAATGGTGCGTTGGCGCAGGCCGGCCTTGATCTGCTCGTTGCTCAATTCCTCGCCATTGAGGTACAGCTCCATGAATTCATCATTGGCCTCGGCGGCGGCTTCGATCATGTGCGCGCGCCATTCGTCGGCCAGCGCCTGCAGCTCCGCGGGGATCTCCTCTTCGCGGTAGCTGGCGCCGTGGTCGGCATCGTTCCAGTAGATGGCCTTCATCTTCACCAGGTCGATCTGGCCGATGAAGTTCTCTTCGCTGCCGATCGCCAGCTGGATCGGCACCGGATGGTGGCCCAGGCGCTGGTCGATCTGCTTGACCACGCGCAGGAAGTCGGCGCCCTGGCGGTCCATCTTGTTGATGTAGGCCAGGCGCGGCACATGGTATTTGTTGGCCTGGCGCCAGACCGTCTCGGATTGCGGCTCGACCCCGTCGGCGCCGCTGAACACCACCACCGCGCCATCGAGCACGCGCAGCGAGCGCTCCACCTCGATGGTGAAGTCGACGTGGCCGGGGGTATCGATGATGTTGAAGCGGAACTTGTCGCCGAACTGCTTGGTGGAACCCTGCCAGAACGCCGTGGTGGCGGCCGAGGTGATGGTGATGCCGCGCTCCTGCTCCTGGGCCATCCAGTCCATGGTCGCGGCGCCGTCGTGCACCTCGCCCATCTTGTGGTTGACCCCGGTGTAGAACAGGATGCGTTCGGTGGTGGTGGTCTTGCCGGCATCGACGTGGGCGACGATGCCGATATTGCGGTACAGCTCGATGGGCGTTGTGCGGGCCATGGTCAGTCACCTGTGGGTGAATGCGCGGGGAGGGGTACTCCCACGGTAGCAGACCGCTGACGGCCTGCTTGCCCGATGGCCGGTGAAGCGAGGAGCGGTGTCAGTCGGCTTGAGCGACCAAGTGCCAGCGCCCGTCGACTTCGCGCGCCAGGCCGCTGGCGGCCAGCAGCACCAGCAGGCGCGGGTGCTGCTCGGTGTCGGTGAAGCCCTTGACTGCGGCGATGTCGAGCTCGCCGATCAGTTGCAGCTCGGCCTTGGTGTACGACAGCCAGGCTTTCTTCAGGACCTGCAGCACGTCACTGCCAGCGGTGTTGGCAAAGCGCCGGTGGGTCTGCCGGCCGTCGAACTCGAAGGTGTGGCGGTGGCTGTAGCTGCTCTCATCGCCAGCGCCCTCGACGCAGCGGTGGCAGCGGCACGGGCCGTCGCCAAAGGCGTTGCGCAGGTAGCTGTTGAAGTCCACGACGGGCTTGAGGGTCAGGCGTTTGTCGACCTCGAACAGGTCGGCGATCAGGGGTTCTTCGGCGCTCACTCGGTGTCCTCGTGTGGTGTGGCGTGCTTCGGCGGGCACCCTAACAGATCGAGGCTTTGCAGGCCATGTGGTCTGTCTGGGAAATGCCCCGCGATAGGGGGCTAGAGACAACCGCTGAGCGCTGCCGTACCCTGTACGCCCCGGCGCCCGACGCGCCGCTCCTTACACGTAAAAGGCAGCCCGATTGAGCATGTATAAGTATACCGCCACCGTCACCATCAGCAGCGAAGACCGCGGGGGCGATACCGAGGCCTCGGAGAACGTCAATATCCGCGTCGGCCTCGAGGCGGTGACCGAGACCCTGAAGAAGGTGCATTTCGTCGGCGCCCTGGCGGCCCCGGAAAAACCCGCCACGCACATCTGCGTGACCCTGGAGAACGGCCTGACCTACTACGGCCCGATCGTCAACGGCCACGCCGAACTGGAAGGCGGCTGGATCGCCTTCGAGTCCGACATGCTCACCCCAGAAGAGCTGGGCCTGTAAGCCTCAGCCCAGTTCCACCAGGCACTGCTCGAGGATATCCAGGCCTTCTTCGAGCACCTCTGGCTCGATGGTCAGCGGCGCCAACAGGCGGATGATGTGCCGGGCCTTGCCGCTGGGCATCAGCAGCAGGCCCTTGGCGCGTGCCGATGCCAGCACCTTGGCCAGGTGCGCCGGTGCCGGGCTGCCGTCGGCATTGACCAGCTCGATCCCGCGCATCGCGCCGACCCCGGTCAGGCGCCCCAGCGCCGTGCTCAGGCCCGCTGCCTGCCAGCGCTGGTAACGGCCGACGATGGCCTGCTCGTGGCGTTCGCCCCAGGTCGCCAGGTTCTCGTCGGTCATCTGCGCCAGGCTGGCCAATGCCGCCGCGCAGGCGATCGGGTTGCCCGAATAGGTGCCGCCCAGGCCGCCCTTGGGCAGTGCCGCCATCAAGTCCTGACGCCCCACCAGCGCCCCCAGCGGCATGCCGCCGGCGATGCTCTTGGCCAGCAGCAGCAGGTCGGGCTCGATGCCCAGCCGCGGGAAGGCAAAACGCTGGCCGGTGCGGCCAAAGCCCGACTGGATCTCGTCGATGATGATCAGGATCCCGTGTTCGTCGCAGAACCGCCGCAAGGCTTGGGCAAAGGCCGGGTCGAGGGCCAGGAAGCCGCCTTCGCCCTGCACCGGTTCGAGAATGAACGCCGCCACGTCTTCCACGGCCAGCTCGACGCTGAACAGCCGCTCCAGGGCCTTGAGCCCTTCCTCACAGGTCACCCCGGTGTCGACGCTAGGGTAGGGCAGGTGGTACACCGGCCCAGGCAGGTCACCGACGCGCTGCTTGTACGGCGCCACTTTGCCGTTGAGGTTGAGGGTGGCCAGGGTACGCCCGTGGAAGGCGCCGTCAAAGGCGATGATGGCGCGCTTGCCAGTGGCGCCACGGGCCACTTTCAGGGCGTTTTCCGCCGCTTCCGCACCGCTGTTGGTGAGCATACCGGCCAGCGGGTAGCTCAGCGGCACGAAGCGTTGCAGCTGGTCCATCAGCTCCAGGTACGGGCCATGCGGCGCGGCGTTGAAAGCGTAGTGGGTGAGGCGGCTGGCCTGGGCCTGGATCGCCTCGACCACGGCCGGGTTGCAGTGGCCCAGGTTGAGCACGCCGATGCCGCCGACAAAGTCGATGTAGCGTTTGCCGTCGGTGTCCCAGACTTGCGCATTGCGCCCATGGGAAAGTGTGATCGGGTGAACTACGGCAATGGACTGGCTGATACTTTCCTGATTCATGAGCACGCGGACCTTGTTCGATTTTGCCTATATCCAAGCGCGTCGCGGGATTAGTCCGCAAACGAATTATCCGATTGCGATCATTCCATAGATTCTGGAAGTCACCGCCAGCCCACTCAATTGCCCTCTGCCACGCGCTCGCGAATCCACTGCACGAACGCCCGGATCTTCGGCACCTCTGCCGCATGTTCGGCATGCGCGATGAAGTGCCGGCCATTGCTCGCCACCGGATGGTCCCAGGCCACCACCAGCTTGCCCTCGGTCAGCTCCTCGGCCACCAGGTAACGCGGGATCAGGGCGATCCCGCAGCCGGCGATGGCCGCGCGGATACACAGGTAGAACGTGTCGAAGCGCGGCCCGTGGTAGCTGTTCTCGCTGTGCAGGCCCAACCCCAGAAACCACTCGTGCCAGGCCTCCGGGCGTGACGCGCACTGCAACAGCCGGTGCTCGGTCAGTGCCTCGGCGCTGTCGAAGGGGTAACGCGCCAGCAGCTCTGGCGCGCACACCGGCACCACCTCTTCGCTGAACAGCTCGATGCACGTCGCCCCTGGCCAGGTGCCCTGGCCGAAGAAAAAGGCAATGTCGGCCTTGGCCTGGACCAGGTCGAACGGCTCCAGTTCGTTGCGAATATCCAGGTGAATACGCGGGTAACGGTCGCCAAAGCCCTTCAGGCGCGGCACCAGCCAGCGCGCGCCGAAGGTCGGCTGGGTGGCGATGCGCAGCACCTCGGTCTCGTCGCCGTAACTCAGGATGTAGCGGCTGGAGATGTCGATCTGGGTGAGGATCTTGTTCACCTCGGTGAGGTACAGGGCGCCCGCCGGGGTCAGGTGCAGGCGCCGGCGAATGCGCTGGAACAGCGGGTGCGAGAGCATGTCCTCGAGTTGCGCCACCTGCTTGCTGACCGCGCTCTGGGTCAGGTGCAGCTCCTGCGCCGCACGGGTGAAGCTGAGGTGCCGGGCGGCCGCTTCGAAGCACTGCAGGGCGGTGGTGGAAGGCATCAGGCGTTTGGACATGATCAGTCTATTACCCAGCGAAAAAGGATGAAGTTCATTCCGAAGAGGAATCATGTACGTCGAAAAGGTCGTTTGTTGGCCACGCCCTATAGATTAATACTGACCTGGATCAATGATTACAACCGGTGATGGAAACAGGAGAAAAAGTCCCTTCAGCGTCGTCCTCACAACAACAACAAACGAGCACTACCGACTTTCAAGAATTCTGCTCCAAGTTCAGCCGTCCCCTGCGGCGGCCGACCCACTCGAGGGTTTTCCATGGCTTCGCAACACAACAAGAAACAGCGTTCCCTGCAACACGGCCTGACCTCCCGCCAGGTGTCCATGATCTCCATTGCCGGCATCATCGGTGCCGGCCTGTTCATCGGTTCTTCCAACGCCATCGCCACGGCGGGCCCGGCGATTCTCATCTCCTACGCGATGACCGGCCTGCTGGTCCTGCTGGTGATGCGCATGCTCGGCGAAATGGCCATCGCCAACCCCAACAGCGGCTCCTTCTCCACCTATGCCAGCGAGGCCATCGGCCCGTGGGCGGGCTTCACCATCGGCTGGCTGTACTGGTGGTTCTGGGTGCTGATCATTCCGGTCGAAGCGATCGCTGGCGCCGACATCCTGCACGCCTACTTCCCCGACGTACCGTCCTGGCTGTTCGCCTTCCTGATCATGGTCGTGCTGTCGTGCACCAACCTGATCAGCGTGAAGAACTTCGGTGAGTTCGAGTACTGGTTCGCCTTGATCAAGGTGATCGCCATCGTCGCTTTCATCGGCATCTGCAGCATGGCCGTGTTCGGCTTCTGGCCGCTGGCCGAGACCTCCGGCGTCAGCCACCTGTGGAGCAACGGCGGGTTCATGCCCAACGGCTTCGGCACGGTGCTGGGCGGCGTGTTGATCACCATCTTCTCGTTCTTCGGTGCCGAGATCGTCACCATTGCCGCCGACGAAACCGCCAACCCGAAAGACAAGATCCGCCGCGCGACCAACCTGGTGGTGTACCGCATCGGTATCTTCTACCTGGCGTCGATCTTCCTGGTGGTGTCGCTGGTGGCCTGGAACGACCCGGCCCTGAAAGCCGTCGGGTCCTTCCAGCGGGTGCTCGAAGTGCTCAACGTGCCGGGCGCCAAACTGGTGGTCGACCTGGTGGTACTGGTCGCAGTGACCAGCTGCATGAACTCGGGCCTCTATACCGCTTCGCGGATGCTCTACTCGCTCGGCTCGCGAGGCGAAGCGCCGCGCATGATCAAGCGCGTGTCCGGCAACGGCGTGCCAACCGTGGCGGTGCTGCTGTCGACCCTGGCGGGCTTCGCCGGTTGCCTGGTCAACTATGTGTTCCCCGGCAAGGTGTTTGGCTTCCTGCTGTCGACCACCGGCGCCATCGCCTTGCTGGTGTACCTGGTGATCGCCGTGTCGCAGCTGCGCATGCGTGCCCGGGCCGACCGCAACGGCACCGTGCTGGAGCTGAAGATGTGGCTGTTCCCTTGGCTGACCTGGCTGGTGATCGGCACCATCGTGATGGTGCTGGGCTACATGCTGTTGAGCGACGCCTATCGCTACGAGACGCTGATGACCGCCGGGGTGACGCTGTTCATCCTGCTGGTTTCGCTGACCCGTCGGCGTAACGCACAGGGCCCTGCCAGCGCCGTGGTGGCGAACGGCAAAGGCGCCTAGCAACGGTTAGCCGCACGTATCGAGCCCGTGACCTGGTCACGGGCTTTTTCATTGGCGCGGCACAGGCCTGGCGTTACCCTAGGGGCTCTTCCAATACCCACAATTCCAGGAAGCCCATGAACGAAAAAGTCTCTTCACTGCAGTCTCTGGCCGCCCCCGACGGCACCTGTTATGGCTGCGGCTGCGCCCATCCCACGGGCCTGCACATCGACAGTTTCTGGAGTGCCGACGGCAGCGAAGTGATCTGTCGGCACTCCCCGGACAGCGGCTTCATCGGTTGGCCAGGGCTGGTCTACGGCGGCCTTTTGGCAATGCTCGTCGACTGCCATTCGAACTGGACCGCGATGGCCTGGCACTATCGCGCCGAAGGTCGCGAGCCTGAGAGTCTGCCGCGTATCCACTGCGTGACCGGCCAGCTCAGCCTCAGCTACCTGAAACCGACGCCGATGGGCGTGGAGCTGCTGCTCAAGGCGCGCGTAGAAGGTGAGGTGGGTCGCAAGACCCGGGTCATCTGCGAAGTCTGGGCCGGCGATGTGCTGACCGTCACGGCCGATTCGCTGTTTGTCCGGGTCGACACCGAAAAGCTCAAGCACCAGGCGCACGGCCTGGCCTGAGACAACCTGACCCGGGGCGGTCCTTCACCGCTCCTGGGCCTTCGGCGCCGGGGTCCGCGCTGAAAATCCCTACAAGGTGCGACGTCCCAGCCCTATAGGGCCTACGCGATCTGCGCAATAGCCTAGCTGCCTTCCCACCCTAGGCTGCTTGCGATGTTCACCGTCATTACCTTTGCCATTCTCCACCGAGGCCGTTTCGCTGCTCGGTCGGCTGTCGCCTGAACATCCCGGCTCATTTTCCCAGAAGCAGACACAGCCCGGTCGCGATGATCCCTGCGTGCCCGGTCGTTCGCCAACGCGTTAAAGGAGATGTTCCATGCGCGCCAGATTCAACCCCAAGGTCCTTCCTGTCGCCGGCTTGCTGGTGGTTCTCAGCGGTTGCGCCAACGTGATCATGCCAAACGAGCAGATCGAGCTGACGCGCAACGCCGTCAACCGCGCCGTTTCAGCCGATGCCACCCACTATGCGCCCGTGGAAATGCGCGCCGCCCAAGACAAGCTCAGCGCGATGGACCGGGCGCTGGGGCACCTGGACGTGAACACCGTCCGCACCCTTGCCGAACAGTCCGAGGCCGATGCGCGTCTGGCTGAGCGCAAGGCCCTGGCCAGCAAGACCCAGGAACAACTCGAGGATGCGCAAAAGGGCATCGAAGTCCTTAAACAAGAGCTGCTCGATGCCCCTTCCGAAACCTCCGTCCTTTAAGGAACAGAACATGTTGAAACGCTACCGCTTGCCTACCGTGTCGGTTTTCAGCCTGCTGCTGGCCGGTTGCGGCACGACCCCTGAAAACGCTCAACTGATGGAGGCCCGAGAGGCCTACTCGATGCTGCAGGGCAAGCCTGCGGCCAGCCGAATCGCCGCGCTGGAAACCCAGGAGGCCTACGCTGCGCTGGGCAAGGCCGAGCAGGCCTCGCTGAAGGACCGCAAGGGGGGCGAGGTCGAGCAGTTGGCCTACCTGGCCCAGCGCAAGATCGAGACGGCGGAGCAGACCATCAACCTGCGCCAGGCCCAGGCCGGCCTGCAGCGTATCGAGGCGCAGCGCAACCTGGCCCGCCTGGAAGTGCGCACTGCCCAGCTCAAGGCGCTGCAGGCACTCAAGGCCAAGCCGATTGATCGCGGCATGCTCATCACCTTCGGCGATGTGCTGTTCGACACCGGCCGCTCCGAGCTGCGCCAGGGCAGCCAGCGCGACATCCTGCAACTGGCCCAGTACCTGCTGGATAACCCGGAGCGCAAGGTCCTGGTCGAAGGGTTCACCGACGCCACGGGTAGCGATGGGCTCAACCAGATGCTCTCGGAGCGCCGCGCCGCTGCGGTGGGCAATGCGCTGCGCCGTCAGGGCATCGCGGCCGAACGGGTCGTCACGGCCGGTTATGGCAAGCAGTATCCGGTGGCGACCAACGCCGATGGCCAGTCCCGTCAGCTCAACCGCCGCGTCGAAGTGATCATCTCGCGTGACGCCAACTCGGTCGCCCCGCGTTACTGACGGCGCTCCCAGGCACCCCCTGTAGCGGTGCGTGACTGCAGGGGGTGGCTCTAACGGGAGATGGTCAACGGTCGGTGTTGGCCCTAGAGTGTGGGCTCTTTCGTCCACAGGCTACCGACCATGACCGACCTGAGCGCATTCCCCATCACCCGCAAATGGCCCGCGCAGCACCCCGAGCGCCTGCAGCTGTACTCCCTGCCGACGCCCAATGGGGTGAAGGTGTCGATCATGCTCGAAGAAATCGGCCTGCCGTATGAGGCGCACAAGGTCAGTTTCGAGACCGAAGACCAGTTGAGCCCCGAGTTCATCTCGTTGAGCGCCAACAACAAGATCCCCGCCATCCTCGACCCGAACGGGCCAAACGGGCAGCCGCTGGCGCTGTTCGAGTCCGGTGCGATCCTGCAGTACCTGGCGGAAAAGACCGGGCAGTTGCTCAGCGCCGACCCGGCCAGCCGCTATCAGACCCTGCAGTGGCTGATGTTCCAGATGGGCGGCATCGGGCCGATGTTCGGCCAGGTGGGCTTCTTCCACTTCTTCGCCGGCAAAGAGTACGAAGACAAACGCCCACGCGATCGCTACGTCAACGAGTCGCGGCGCCTGCTCGGCGTGCTCGATCGGCACCTGGAAGGCCGTGAGTGGATGGGCGACGACTACAGCATCGCCGATATCGCCATCTTCCCCTGGGTGCGCAACCTGGTGGACCGCTACAATGCCCGTGAACTGGTCAGGTTCGAAGAGTTCGAGCAGGTCCAGCGGGTGCTGGCGGCGTTCCTCGAGCGGCCAGCGGTGCAGCGGGGGTTGAAGATCCCCGGCTGATGAGCCTAGGAGCACACGATGACTCGCAGCGGCAGGCGCGCGCAGGAGGCCGGGCAGTGCACCGGTGTGCCATGCCCCTTGAACTGATCCCCGCCACGGACGCGCGCCGCACCTTCGCCCGCGACCTGACGCGCCGCGCGATGCTGCCTTATTACCGTGAATTCGATTTGTTGTGGATCGAAGAAGCCTTCGACGAGGCGTGGGGCTGGCGCGAGCAGTGGCTGGTCGTCGAGGGCGGGGCGGTACTGGGCTTCTGCAGCCTCAGCCAGGACCGCCAGGCACTGTTCATCCGCGAGCTGCACCTGCTGCCCGAGCACCGTGGGCGCGGCGTGGGCAGCTGGGTGCTGGAAACCCTGGCCGCGTGGACCGTGCAGCGCAAACTGCCATTGCTGCGCCTGATGGTCTTCAACAGCAATCCCGCCCGCCAGCTGTACCTGCGCCAGGGTTTCGAGGAGATGGGCGAGGACGAGTGCTTCGTGCGCATGCAGCGCGCGGTCAGCTGACCGCCGGCGGCTTGCGTGCACTGGATCCAATTGGCATAGTCGCAGACGGATTCACCGCTATTCACATGGGTGCGGGATGCACCGTTTCGGCGATACGCATAAGGAAGCGCAACACATGAAAGGATTCGGGCCGCGGCTCAGGGAAGAAAGAGAACGGCTGGGCCTGACCCAGCGGGTTTTTGGCGATATCGGCGGGGTCGAGCCCAATGCCCAGGGCAAATACGAAAGCGGCGAACGCACGCCGCGGGTCGATTACCTGGCGGCGGTGGCGGCCAAGGGCGTGGATGCCCTGTACGTGCTCAGCGGCCAGCGCACCCCGGCACCGCTGGACAGCCTGAGCAGTGACGAGAACCGTCTGCTCGGCGCCTTTCGGCGTTTACCAGGCAGCGACCAGGCGGCGCTCTGGCACCTGGTCGGCCGCCTGCTGGGCGACGCCACGGGCCAAGACGCTAACCGGCTGCGTCACCACGACCGTCAGGCCTATATCCAGGACGCTTTACGCTAGGTTACGCATGACATTTTTTGTTAAGGTGTCGGGATCCAATCGCCCCATTGCCGAGGTGTCTGCTTGATTAGGGTCCTAGTGGTCGACGACCACGATCTGGTGCGTACCGGTATCACCCGCATGCTGGCGGATATCGACGGCCTGCAAGTGGTGGGCGAGGCGGACTCCGGCGAAACGGCCCTCAAGCTCGCCCGCGAGCTGAAACCGGATGTGGTCCTGATGGACGTCAAGATGCCTGGCATCGGCGGCCTCGAAGCCACCCGCAAGCTGCTGCGCAGCCATCCCGACACCAAGGTGGTGGCGGTCACGGTGTGCGAGGAAGACCCGTTCCCCACCCGTTTGTTGCAGGCCGGCGCCGCCGGTTACCTGACCAAGGGCGCGGCCCTGGATGAAATGGTCCAGGCCATTCGCCTGGCCTTTGCCGGCCAGCGCTACATCAGCCCGCAGATCGCCCAGCAGCTGGCGCTGAAGTCGTTCCAGCCGCAAGGTTCGCCGTTCGACGCGCTGTCGGAGCGCGAAATCCAGATCGCCCTGATGATCGTCGGCTGCCAGAAAGTGCAGATCATCTCCGACAAGTTGTGCCTGTCGCCCAAGACCGTCAATACTTACCGGTATCGGATCTTTGAAAAACTCTCGGTTACCAGCGACGTCGAACTGACCTTGCTGGCCGTTCGCCACGGTATGGTTGACGCAAGTCTATAAAGCCGCTCATGTCCCAAGTCTTTGATGCCAGCGCGTTCCTGGCGACCTGCAGTGGTCGCCCGGGCGTTTACCGTATGTTCGACGCCGAGGCGCGGCTGCTCTATGTGGGCAAGGCCAAGAACCTCAAGAAGCGTCTGGCCAGCTATTTCCGCAAAACCGGGCTGGCGCCCAAGACCGCCGCCCTGGTCGGGCGCATCGCCCAGGTCGAAACCACCATTACCGCCAACGAGACCGAGGCGCTGCTGCTCGAGCAGAACCTGATCAAGGAATGGCGGCCGCCCTACAACATCCTGCTGCGCGACGATAAGTCCTACCCGTATGTGTTCCTGTCTGACGGCCCCTTCCCACGACTGGGCATTCACCGTGGGGCGAAGAAAGCCAAGGGCCGCTATTTCGGGCCCTATCCCAGCGCCGGAGCCATTCGCGAGAGCCTGAGCCTGCTGCAAAAGGGCTTTTCGGTGCGCCAGTGCGAAGACAGCTACTACGCCAACCGCACCCGGCCGTGCCTGCAGTACCAGATCAAGCGCTGCAAGGCCCCGTGTGTCGGCCTGGTCACCCCCGAGGAATACGCCGAAGACGTGCGCCACTCGGTGATGTTCCTCGAGGGCCGCAGCCAGCAACTGGGCAACGAGCTGAACGCCGAGATGGAAAAGGCGGCAATGACCCTCAACTTCGAGAAGGCCGCCGAACTGCGCGACCAGATCGCCCTGTTGCGCCGCGTCCAGGACCAGCAGTACATGGAAGGCGGCTCTGGTGACGTCGACGTCGTCGCCTCCTTCATCAACCCAGGCGGCGCCTGCGTGCACCTGATCAGCGTGCGCGGCGGCCGCGTGCTGGGCAGCAAGAACTTCTTCCCGCAGGTCGGCATCGAAGAAGACGTCAGCGAAGTGATGTCGGCCTTCCTCTCCCAGTACTACCTGGGCAACGCCGAGCGCGAGCTGCCTGGCGAACTGATCGTCAACGTCGTCCACGAAGACTTCGAGGCCATCTGCGCCGCCGCCGAGGCCCTGCGCGGCCGCGAACTGACCATCACCCAGCGCGTGCGCGGCACCCGTGCCCGCTGGCAGCAACTGGCGGTCACCAACGCCGAACAGGCCCTCAACGCTCGACTGGCCAACCGCCAGCACATGGCCTCGCGCTTCGAAGCCCTGGCCCAGGTACTGGGCCTCGACGAAGTGCCGCAGCGCCTCGAGTGCTATGACATCAGCCATTCCAGCGGCGAAGCCACCGTCGCCAGCTGCGTGGTGTTCGGCCCCGAAGGGCCGCTCAAGTCCGACTACCGCCGCTTCAACATCGAAGGCGTCACCGCGGGCGACGACTACGCCGCCATGCACCAGGCGCTGATGCGCCGCTACGGGCGGATCAAGGACGGCGAGGGCAAGCTGCCCGACGTACTCCTGGTCGACGGCGGCAAGGGCCAGCTGAACATGGCCCGCGACGTCATGCAGGAGCTCGGCATGACCGACCTGACCCTGCTCGGCGTGGCCAAGGGGGTCACCCGCAAGGCCGGTTTCGAGACCCTGTACCTGAATGACGTGGCCCATGAGTTCACCCTCAAGGGCGACTCCCCGGCGCTGCACCTGATCCAGCAGATCCGCGACGAAGCCCACCGTTTTGCCATTACCGGCCACCGCGCCCGGCGCGGCAAGGCCCGTCGTACCTCGAGCCTGGAGGACGTCGCCGGGGTAGGGCCCAAGCGCCGGCGCGACCTGCTGAAACACTTCGGCGGCCTGCAAGAGCTCAACCGCGCCAGTATCGACGAGATCGCCAAGGCACCCGGGATCAGTAAAAAGCTTGCCGAGTCGATTTATGCCAGCCTGCATAGCGAGTAGAATGCCTGGCTCAACTCGCAGCCAGTCGTACCGATGAATATTCCAAATCTGCTCACCGTTCTACGCGTCCTGCTCATCCCGATCTTCATCATGCTGTTCTATGTGCCCTATCACTGGAGCTACATGGCCGCCAGCACGGTGTTCGCGATCGCCGCCGCCACTGACTGGCTGGACGGCTACCTGGCCCGCAAGCTGGAGCAGAGCACCCCGTTCGGCGCCTTCCTCGACCCGGTCGCCGACAAGCTGATGGTCGCGGTCGCGCTGGTACTGCTGGTGCAGGTGCATGCCAACTTCTGGCTGACCCTGCCGGCGGCGGTGATCATCGGCCGCGAGATCGTCGTCTCGGCGCTGCGCGAGTGGATGGCCGAGCTGGGGGCGAGGGCGCATGTGGCCGTGTCCGACCTGGGCAAGTGGAAGACCGCCGCGCAGATGTTGGCGCTGGTGATCCTGCTGGCCAACCCGCCGGTGTTCGGCTTCTGGGTAGTCACCGGTTACACCCTGCTGCTGGTGGCCGCGGCGCTGACCCTGATCTCGATGGTGCACTACCTGATCGCCGCCTGGCCGCACTTGCGCGAAGGCTCCGAGCAGAAATAAAAGTTTTTTTGAATCAAGGGGTTGACGTCGTTTGGTAGATCGTTAGAATAGCCACCATCACGACGCGGGAATAGCTCAGTTGGTAGAGCACGACCTTGCCAAGGTCGGGGTCGCGAGTTCGAGTCTCGTTTCCCGCTCCAAAATAAAGATTTACAGAGTTCTACTGAAGTCTGTAAGTCGTTGAAAAAAGGCCCTTCGGGGCCTTTTTTCGTTTCAGCGAAAAACACCGAAGCCCCCACCTCCAGCGCTCTGGAGGTGGGGGCTTTTGTTTGGGCGCGTTTTGTCCCTGGGTCCTGGTCTACAGCACGAATTGAAGGCGTCTGCGCAGATATTGGGAGTCGTCCAGAGGTTGCGCATGGCCGTTCTCAGAACAGGAGACGCGCATAGGAACCGGATAATCGCCTGGCCTCCAGTGCGCACTGACGTCGGACTGTTTGCAGCGTTACTGACAAGTACAAGAACAAAGACCTGCAAAAATAACAAAAATGGGTGGCTATTCATGGCAATGGAAAACAACGCTGAAACCCTGGCGCTCGGCGTAACCGACCCTTCCAAAACAGAAGAGGCGAGGCAAGATCGCCATCTCGAAGGCAAGATCGACTGGATCGTGTTCGGCATTACCAGTATCAGCGCAATCGCATTCATCATCTGGGGGTTCGCCAGCCAGGCGACCCTCGCCGCTAGCGCTTCAGCGGCTCAATCCTGGGTCATCATCAACTTCGGCTGGTTCTTCGTTCTGACATCGACGCTGTTTGTGGTCTTCGTCCTCTGGCTGGCGGCGAGCCGGTACGGGAGGATCCCACTGGGGCGAGACGGTGAGGTACCCGAGTTTCGTACGGTCTCCTGGGTCGCCATGATGTTCAGTGCCGGCATGGGTATCGGCCTGATGTTCTTTGGCGTCGCTGAGCCGCTGTCTCACTACATGACACCCCCTCCGGGGTCGGCTGCTCCTCAGTCCAGCGAGGCGATGCAAGTGGCCATGGCCACCACACTCTTTCACTGGACGCTGCATCCGTGGGCGATGTACGCGATTGTCGGTCTGGCGATTGCCTATGGTACGTTTCGGCGCGGCCGCTCTCAGCTGGTCTCGACTGCATTCCGCCCCCTGATAGGCAAGCATGCCAACGGGCCGCTGGGGCGAGTGATCGACATGATGGCCATTTTTGCCACGTTGTTCGGCTCTGCCGCTTCACTCGGGCTCGGCGCGCTGCAGATCGCCGGCGGCCTGGAGTACAACGGATGGATCGACAATCCTGGCAAGGTCTTCTACCTCGCCATCGTGACTGTCCTGACCATCGCCTTCGTTGCCTCTGCGGTGTCCGGGATTGGTAAAGGAATTCAGTGGCTGTCCAACGTCAACATGATCCTGGCCCTTGCGCTGGCAGTGTTCGTGTTTCTGGTCGGCCCTACGTTGTTGATGTTGAACCTGCTGCCCACCTCTATCGGTGTCTACATCAAGCTGCTGCCCGAAATGATGGCGCGTACCAGTGCCAGTGGCGGGCCTCAGATGGACAGCTGGTTGGCCAGCTGGACGGTGTTCTACTGGGCGTGGTGGATTTCCTGGACCCCGTTCGTCGGTATGTTCATCGCACGCATCAGTCGCGGGCGGACCATCCGCCAATTCGTCAGCGGCGTGCTGCTGGTGCCAAGCCTCGTCAGCCTGATCTGGTTCACCTTGTTCGGTGGCGCAAGTATCGATGCGGTGCGCGACGGCAGCCTGCTGTTGGTGGACGGCGTGGTGAACAGTAACAACGCGCTTTACCAGCTCCTGAACGGATACCCGCTGGCTAGCCTGACGTCGGTATTGGTCATGGTGCTGGTGGCGATCTTCTTCGTCTCCGGGGCTGACGCGGCATCACTGGTAATGGGCACGCTATCGGAGCGCGGGACGACCGAGCCGTCGCGGGCCACGGTGATTTTCTGGGGCGGCCTGACCGGTACCGTTGCCGCGATCATGCTGGCGATTGGCGACCCCGCGAATCCCGGCGCTGCCCTTACCGGGCTACAGAATCTGACTATCGTCGTGTCACTGCCGTTTGTGGTCGTGATGGTATTCCTGTGCCTGGCGCTGTACCGCGATCTGCGCAAGGATCCCATGATGTTGCGTCACCTGCGGGGCAGCGAACTGATCGAAAAGGCAGTGCTCTACGGGGCGGTGAAGCATGGCGAGGAGTTTTACATCGTCGTCCAGGAAACCAAATCCTCACCCAAGCACGCGAGGGAAAAAGAGCACGTCTCGGGGTCATGAGTGCTCACTGCGTTGGCGGGGAATGCGCTGCGCATCCAGGGATGATGTAGCCTTCATCACAGCTTGCCCATGCGCTTCATGGGGATCGATCGCTCGACGATCAGCTCGGTACCGGCAGACAGGATCGCGGTATCGATCTCGCCGGGTGCGATCGCGTTCACCCGCACGCCGTGCGCCCGAATCAGGGCCAACGCCCCTTGTTCTGATCATCGGAGCGCTTGAGTAGGGTGTAGGCAGCAGCCCCTCGACAGGGTCTGGTCGAGGCGTGGGAGGCCGCTGCCTACCTGGGCAATGTGCGTTTAGCGCACGCTGGCCCGCACTTTTTCGCGGAAGCTGTTTTCGTAGCCGTCCTGTTGCCTGACCTTCTCGGCCAAGGTCGGGATCGCGCTGCGAGCGATGACAATGATGCCGTCGCGGTCACCGATGATGGCGTCGCCTGGGTAGCAGACGACGTTGCCGCAAGCGACTGGAATGCCAACCTGGCCAGGGCCCCACTTCGAGGGGCCGGCAGGGTTCACTGCGCGGGCGTATACCGGCAAGCCCATGCTGTTCAGTTCTTCAACGTCACGCACCGCACCGTCAATGACGACCGCTGCGACCTGCTTGGCCAGGCAGATTTCGCCCAACAGGTCGCCGAATACCGAGCGGTTCACTTCGCTGTTGCCGTTGATCACCAACACATCACCAGGCCGGGCCTCATCCAGTGCTCGGTGAATGGCGAGGTTGTCGCCTTCGCGGGTATTGAGCGGGAGGACGGTGCCAAAGAAGCTCGGCTTGCCGGCGGTGTGGCGAATGGCCGATGCCATCATGCCCATGCGCTGGAGCACGTCACCGATGAGCGCCACGGGGTAGTGCGAAATTGCTTCGATCAATGACAGCTCGGCTCGCTGCCAATCAGCGTTGACGCTGATCGACTCGTCGGACACATTGATGAACATTGGATACCTCCACTTACGAAAAAAGACTTAGCTGAACGACTTCGGCACAGGCGTGTTGACGGGGTGCGCGGGCGCTTCACCGTTGAGCACGGCAGCAATGGCCTGCAGTGCGCTCATGCCGACGCGCATGAGCGACTCGTCAGTCTGTCCGGCAACGTGGGCGGTCACGATCAGGTTGGGTGTATTGGCGATGTCGGGGGTGGGGTGATCGAACGGTGTGATCATGTCGGCGTTCTCGGCATTGAGTACATCCGCACCAGCGCCCGCCAGTTTTCCGCTCTTCAGCGCGTTGACCATGGCTTCTTCGTCAACCACGCCACCACGGCTGGTATTGATCAGCATCGCGCCGTCTTTCATCTTGGCGAATTCAGGTGCGCCGATCAGGTTGCGGGTGGTTGCCAGCAGCGGCACGTGCAGGCTGACGACATCGGCAGTGGCCAGCAGAGTGTCGAAGTCTACCCAACGGCTGTCCGAGCCTGGCTCGATGGCCGGGTCGGTGAAGATCACCTTCATGCCGAAGGCTTCAGCAACGGGCGCAACGCTAGAGCCAATGTTGCCAAAGCCCACCAGGCCCAACGTGCGGCCTTCAAGCTCGATGCCCGTCAGCGCAAGACGGTCTTGTGCCCAATTGCGGTTGCGGGTCTGTTCGGTGGCCATCGGCAGCTGGCGGCACAGCGATAGCAGCAGAGCGAAGACGTGTTCGATCACGCTGCGCTGGTTTGCGCCTGGCGTGTTGGTCACCCAGACGCCGTGCGCTTGCGCCGCCTGGTAATCGACGTTGTCGTAGCCCGCGCCGTGTCGAGCGACGATGCGCAGCTTCGGCGACGCGGCGATCATCTCAGCGCTGATATGGCCGCCGCGCAAAAATACGGCCTCCACCTGATTACGGATTTCGTCATAGCCCACGGCGTTGGGGCCGTAGCCAAGACGAACCTCACCCAGATCAGCAAGACGAGCAAGCACCGTCGCGTGAATAGGGCTCGTGACGTAGATAAGCGACATGTTGTTGTACTCAGGAAAATTGATGTTTGTTGTCGTCGGCGTCAGCGTGTTTGCGGACAGTCCACAACACGAGCAGGCCGATAACACCGGCGCCGCAGAGAATGAAGGCAGGCGCCATCTGATTGCCGCTGGCGCCGATCAACCAGGTCGCCATGAACGGCCCGATGCCACCGCCGATCACAGCACCGACGCTGTGGCCGAATGCGACCCCGGTGTGGCGAACGTGGGTCGGGAAGAATTCCGGCATGACCGAGTAGGTGCCAGCCAGGCACAAGGCGTACGGCACCATGCCCAGGGCCAGGCCGGCCATGGCCAGGCTGACGTGTCCTTGCTGCATGAGCATGAAGGACGGAATGGAGAGCACCGCGTAGCCAAGGTAGGCCAGGCGCAGCACGGCTTTGCTGCCGATGATCGAACCCAGCTGGCCTGCCAGGGGAATCATCAACGCCGCGAAGCTGACGGCAACCAGGACGATGGTGGACGCTTGACCTTTCGAGTAGCCGAGGATGGAGCTGAAGTACGCTGCAATGAAGACGGTGCCGATGTAAGTACCGATGTTCTGCACCATGGAGATCATCATCACCTTGGTCAGCGGGCGCATGTAGTCACGCACGAGTTCGGCGAACGGAGCGCTTTTTGGCTCGGTCTCTTCGGCTTTCTTGGATTCGAATTCCGGGCTGTCCTCGATGCCCAGGCGCATCCACAGGCCGATGATGCCCAGCGGCAGGGCCAGCAGGAACGGAACACGCCATCCCCATTCAGCCATCTGCGGATCGGTCAGCCATGCGGCTGCCAGGCCGGCGATCGCGGCCGCCAGGCCTTTACCGAACTGCGCGATCGACGGCAGGAAGGAGATGTACAGCGAACGACGGTTGGCCGGCGCCCATTCGCGAATGTAGCTGGCCGCACCGCCGATCTCGCCGCCTGCCGAGAAGCCTTGAAGCATGCGCAGGGCCACCAGAAGGATGGGCGCCCAGACGCCAATTTGTGCGTAACCGGGGAGCAACCCAATCAGCGTGGCTGCGATACCCATCAAGGTGATGCTGGCGATCAGGCTTGCACGACGCCCGACTTTGTCGCCGAGCCAGCCGAATGCGACAGCTCCGATAGGGCGCACCAGGAAGGCGGAGCCAAACACCAGAAAGGTGTTGAGCAGGCCGGTCGTTGGGTCGTCGGAGGGAAAGAACACGAGCGCCAGCGTCGCGGCGAGGTACCCATAGATACTGAAGTCGTAATATTCAACGAACGTGCCGAACACGGCGGCGGCGGTGGCTTTCTTCGCCTTGGTCGTGCGCTCGGCTGCAGGCTCAGGCATGGCGACGGACTCCGTCAGCGTATTGTTGTTATTCATAGGTCACTCCAGCTTATAGGTCACGTCCATGTTAAAAAATGGGACAGTGTCCTGTTTTGTTTTTTGTAGGATCCTCGCGCAGTGAGTGGTTGTCAACAGGCTGATGATTGCCATGGGCAAGGCATCAGGCCCAAAATGGAGCCCCGAACGCTTGCAAGTAACCTGATATGCCTAATGCCCCCCTCGAAATCTCCAGTGCTAAAGCCTCTGCTGCCACCTCCAGCCATGGACGGTTGATCGAGGTGATGGACGCTTTGGTCAGACGAGCGGACGGCGAGCCCTGGGGGGTGAGGGAGTTGGCAAGCGAGCTGAACGAGAGCCGCAGCACGATCAATCGAATCCTCACCGCATTGGTCGATCGCGACTTCGCGGTGGAGGAGGGGGTAGGCAAATATCGAGTGGGGCCACGTTTCAGGGTGCTCATGCTTGCCCTGAGTAACCGCAGCGCGTTGCTGAGCGCCGGCAGGCGTCTTCTGGACGGGCTGGCAGGGGGCGCCAAGCAGGCGGCGCTGCTCTCGGTGTATGCCCCGCACGTAAACGGCTATTACGTGCTCTATTGCGGTCAGGCCCAGGCCACCCTGGCATTTCGCCCGCAGATCGGTGCGGTCTACCCCTTGGGTTTTGGCGATATCGGCCGTGGCTTCAAGGACGTTTTACAGCGTACGCCAGACAGCGATTCGCAGTGCACGCCCGACAAGGCTGTGAGTCCCGTTGCGCCGATAGCGGAGTACGAGTTCCCCCCTGCCGTTACGATAGTGACCAGGCGCTTGGCCCAGGGGTTGATCATCTCGGTTTCACTTCACGACCTGGGTGGCGACGATACGCAGGGGACACGGGCCTCACGTGAGACGGTCGATGATGTGGTGAGTGAGCTTGAGCGCTTGCTCTTTCAACCTCGCGGGGCCGAGCAGCACATCAGCGCTGATGACAGCTCTACCGTAGCTCGGCTTGAGGGGCTGTTGCAGATGCTTTGCGCTGCACCGAACGGGTACCTGTGCAGTTCCGGAATCGCAGTGCAATTACACTGCAATGCTGCGACGGCTCGGAAAATCATTGAGTCCGCCTCCCAGGCGAACCTGGTGTTTGCGACGAGCGAGGCGCTGTACCCAGGCGCACGCTTGTATCAATGGGCCGCGCTGTTGAACAATAAAGCGTGCACGACCGCTAAATTGTGCCGGGGCGTCATCGAGTCCCTGGTCAAGGAAACCGGCGAAACCGTCGCGTTTTTGAGCTATGACGCCAAGACCGCCAAAGCGCACTTCATCGAGGTTGTGCAGGGATGGCGACCCATCCAATACACGCTCGAAACGGGCGTCGATGTGCCGCTCTATGCAGGGGGCGCGGGCAAGGCAGTCTTGGCTCACCTGGCCCCAGGTGTTGCTGACGGATTGACGCTGCAGAAATTCACCGAGACCACAATCGTATCCCATGAGGAACTTCAGGCAGATCTGCTGGCGATCAGAAAGCGCGGCTGGTCTGTGGGTGATGGCGAACGTGTATTAGGGGCATTTGGTATTGGTGTACCGTTCTTCGTCGATGGTCAGGTGGCGGGCGCGCTATCAGCCACCATCCCGCAATATCGAAAGCAAGAGTGCGATGTGCCTGGATTAGTCGAAAGCATGAAGTCAGCGACGAAGCGTATCGGGCGTTTGCTCTCCCTGGGGGAGACTATTAGAGATTGACGCGCATTTTGTGCAGCCTGACATCAGTAAAAACACGGTTGAACTCAGCGTGAATGTGGGGTCGATAGCCTAGGGTGCTGGGTATCAGGCGGTGGTATTTGAAATTCCGTAAACGACAGTCTGGAACACCGTGAAATCAATAGATTCAGCAGCGTCTGCAGCGAACCAGACGAGAAATGATTTTCCATGGAGGCCGCATCACGCCACGTAAACTCTAAGCGCCAGGTCTGAGGGTTATCGGTTTTTTTTAGTGTGTGCCTGATATGGTTGGGCGACACCTGCGCGATGTGATGTAACAGCAGCACGATTTCAAGATGAAGGGTTTCATCCATGTGCGTTTCGAATTCAATAAGGTTGCGTGGTGAGTCAGGCATGGTGAAATCCCCCTGAAAATGTGAATGCAGGGCACAGGTGTTAGGTGGGTGACGCGCTGGGGTTCGTAGAGGTTGTGTCTGAATTTAGTATGCACCAGCCTGTTTTCGAGAAAAGGTCAGAATGTTGATCATTTCCGCCATTCCTGTGGCAGAAACGGTGCGCGGCAGACGCGTGCATGCGACGCCTCGTACGTCGAACCTTCGTATCCGCAACCCTGCTGCATTGACGCCTTCCGTTCAAATGATCAGACTTCATGGCGCGCCAATCGATGTTCGGGAGTGGCTATGAATGCAAACTAAGTCGATACATTTTGTTGCTTATCCCAAGGTCAGTCTTCTTGATTTGGCGGGCCCATTGGAGGTCTTTATTGCCGCTAATTATTTGGCGCGCTGTGCACATCCGCCTTATTCAATTTCGATTGTTGCACTGAATGAAATGCCTGAGGTCTTTGGCGGTTTTTCAATAGCGCCTGAACGGCTGACGCCTGAAACGCGTTAAGCGCATACACTGATCGTGCCGGGCGGGGCGGGAATTCAAGCGTTCTGCAAGGATTCAAGATTCTTCTCGCACTTTGTCGAGCATGTTAACAACGCCCAGCGGCTGGTCTCAGTGTGTACGGGAGTATTTGCGCTGGCGGCAGCGGGTCAACTGGACGGCCGAACAGTCACTACCCATTGGTCAGCCTATGACGAGCTCGAAAGCGCTTTCCCTTCAGTCATCGTAAAAAGAGGGCCCATCTTTATCAACGATGGCCACCTTTGGACATCCGCAGGTGTGACCTCAGGTATTGATTTGGCCCTTTCAATCGTTGAGAACGACCTGGGGCACGCGGCGGCACTTGAAGTGGCGCGTCACTTGGTGGTGTATTTACGGCGCCCTGGAGATCAAGAGCAGTTCAGTTCACCGTTGGCGCTGCAATCTAAAAGCAGCCATTTTTCAGACCTTCATGCCTGGTTGAGTAATAACCTGGAGGGTGATCTTTCGGTTTCCGCCATGGCGAGCTTTATGAGTATGAGCGAGAGGACCTTTGCCCGGCGGTATACTCAACAGACAGGCAGTACACCCAGCAAGATGGTCGAATCGCTGCGACTGGATGCGGTTCGTCATTTGTTGGTTACGTCGAACAGTCCGCTGAAAACGATCGCCAAACGCTGCGGAGTGGGCAGCGAGTCAACGCTCATTCGACGGTTTATCAAGACGTTTGGCGTGACACCTGGAGAGTATCGAGTTCGCTTCAATTCACAGAAATGAAGCGCAACCAAAGTGCCTGTAAGCAGGGACGCTTGTCCCCACTGTCGGGAGCGCCTGGCAAGATGCCGGGCACTCCCGCACGACTTAAAAGTCGAGGGTCAACCCCGCGTACAACGCCCGCCCATCGCCGGGAGAATGCAGCGACGCATTCGCGCCATCAGGGTCGTACCACGCATACGCATAGTCGCGGTCTGTGAGGTTCTTCAACTGCAGATCCACACTCAGCGTTTCGCTGAATGTGTAAGTACCGCCGATGTTCATCAGCACATAACCGCCGTACGTGCCTTGGGTGTTTTCCCGCTCCAGATAATAGTCGGTCTGGCCGTTCATCCACGCGCTCAACTGCAACGCTGGCGTGGCCTGATAGCGGATGCCGGTGTTCCACAGGTGATGCGGAACATGGTCGATTTCCTTGCCTTTGCTCTGGGGCAACGCGCTGCTGGGTTCAAGGATTTTCGAGTATTGCCAGGCGTACGACATCCACACTTCGGTGCGTTCGTCCGGGTGCAGATTGACTTGCAGGTCGTACCCCCAGCGGCGGGTTTCGCCGACATTGTCGGACTCTCCGCTGGGGTCATTGAGGCGGCGGCTGACTTCGCCGGTGGCATCCTGGCGCCAGTAGGCGACTCGTCCGTCGATCCAGCGGGCGGGGGTGAACTTGACCCCGGTTTCCCAGCCTTCGTTGATCGACGGTTGCAGGTCTTCAGTGCGCGGCGGCACTTTATAGGCCGCGGCGCCGCTGCCCACCTGGAATGTACGGCCCCAGTTGGCATAGACGCTCGCGGACTTCCAGGGTGAGTAGACCACGCTGAGCTTGGGTTGCTTGATCAGCCCATAGTCGTTGATGTCGGAGTCCTGGCCGGTGAGCACGTTGGTGAAGTCGCCGCTGATCTTGTCGACGCGGTAGGCGGGCACGATCTTCAGCGATTCGAACGGTTCGATCTCGGCCTGCACATAGGCGCCGACGGTGTTGAAGTCGAAGTCCTGATCGCGGGTCTGCGACTGGCGTACGCGCTGCAGCGTGCGGTAGCGCTCGCTGCGGTTTGCCTGCTGCTGCACATCGCTGCCGCCTTCCAGGGCAAACCCGTGCAGCCAGTCAACCTCCGGCCGCCAGGTCAGCGAGGACATCGCGCCGTACTGCGTCTCGTAGGCATCGCGTTCTTGTTGCGCGCTGGTGCGCCAGTACTGGGTCCAGCGGCGGTCATCGAAGGTATTCAGGTAGGTCTTGGCCGACCATGCCAGGGTGTCATTGAGGTCCGCGTCGACATGCACGCTGAGCTGATTCATGCGCCGCGTACCCTTGTCGGTAGCGTTGAAGTCGTTGCTCATGCGCGGGTGCTGACGCGCATCGGCTTCGCTCAGGTAGCCCGCTTCTTGTGCCTCGGCTTCGTAGTGGCGGGCGATCAGGCCCACGCGGTAGTTGCCATCATCCGGGGTGTAGAACCACTTGCCGCTGAAGCTGTAGCGTTCGGTATCGCCATGCTCGCGATAGCCGTCGACCTGCTGGCGGGCGAAGAAGTAGTTCTGCGTCCAGTTGCGGGTCTCGATGCCCTTGGCCAGTTGCACTTCGCGGGTGTTGAAGCTGCCATAACGCAGGCGCGCCTTGTTGTAGTTGCCGCCAGTGCGGGTATTGATGTTGACGTTGCCGGCGATGTTGTTCAGGCCGTAGCGTGGGTCGCTGGTGCCGCGCACCACCTCGATGCTGTCGATGTCCATGGGGAACACCGCGTCGATGAAGGGCATGTTGCCGTCATTGGTGTTGCTGGGAATGCCGTCGATCAACAGTTTGACGGCATTGACTTCGCCTTCGCCATTGAAACCGCGAAACGACAGCTTGCCGGACGTCGTGCCTTGGTTGAACTCGGTGAGCATGACCCCCGGTGCTCGGCGGAACAGCTCCCAGCTGTAGGCGACCGGCATCTTTTCGAGGATGTCACCGCCCAGAATGTCCACCGAACTGAGCACGCTGGTAGCGGCCAGCGGGCCGCTGCTGGTGCCGGTCACATTGACCGCGCCGAGGGTGAGGGTCGAGTTTTCGCTGGGCAGCGTTTGTGCGATGGCCAGCGACAGGGGGTTGAGGCCGAACAGGGCTAGCACGGGCAGAACGGCCCGTGCGGTGCAACGGAATACAGGCATGGTGGGTTCCTGGCAATAACGGTCGTGCAGGGTCAGGCGCGGTGCGGAGCACGCATCGAGCGCAAGACTGCGGGCTGTAAAGGTGCTGTTGTGCGCCTGTTGCTCCCAGGCGCAGCACACAGCGGGATCAATGACTGCGCATACCTGCGGCCATCATGAACAGTCGGATCAGCCAGGCGAACAGGCCCAGCGCGGCGACGCTGCCCACCCAGATCAGCACCAGCCAGGCGAGGCGGCGCCACCACGGTTGCTTCGAGCTTGGGTTCATCACCTCGTACTCCTAGTGATAGCCGTCTTCATGGGTCACCTTGCCGCGGAACACGTAGTAGCTCCAGAACGTGTAGCCGAGGATGATGGGCAGGATGAACAGCGTGCCCACCAGCATGAAGCCTTGGCTCTGCGGGGGAGCCGCGGCCTCCCAGATGCTGATCGACGGCGGCACGATGTTGGGCCACAGGCTGATGCCCAGGCCGCTGTAGCCCAGGAAGATCAATGACAGGGTCAGCAGGAACGGCGTGTAGTGGGCGTTGCGTGCCACGGCACGCAGCAGCCCGTAGAACGTCACCAGTACCAGGACCGGGACTGGCATGAACCACATCAGGTTGGGCATGCTGAACCAACGGTCGGCGATTTGCGGGTGGGCCAGCGGCGTCCACAGGCTGACGACGGCGATCACCACCAGCAGCACCAGCGCCAGCGGCCTGGCGACATCGTGCATGCGCCGCTGCAGCGGGCCTTCGGTCTTCATGACCAGCCAGGTGCAACCGAGCAAGCTGTAGGCGACCACCAGGCCCAGCCCGCAGAACAGGCTGAACGGCGTCAGCCAGTCGAGGGCGCCTCCGGCATACTTGCGCTCGACCACTTTGATCCCTTCGATGAAGGCGCCCAGGGCGACGCCCTGGAAATAGGTCGCGACCAGTGAGCCCCAGATGAAGGCCTTGTCCCACAGATGGCGCTTGGCGGGCTTGGCCTTGAAGCGGAACTCGAAGGCCACGCCCCGGAAGATCAACCCCATCAGCATCAGGATCAACGGCAGGTACAACGCCTCGAGCACCACCGCATAGGCCAGCGGGAAAGCGCCGAACAGCGCCGCGCCGCCGAGGATCAGCCAGGTTTCGTTGCCGTCCCACACCGGGGCAACCGTGTTCATCATCACATCCCGGTCACGTGCGTCCTTGACGAACGGGAAGAGCATGCCGATGCCCAGGTCGAAGCCGTCCATGACCACGTACATCATCACGCCGAAGATGATGATCACGGCCCAGATCAGCGCAAGATCGATACCCATCTCAGTTCACCTCGTGCTGAAAGTCGTTGGCGGCCGACAACGGCCGTGCCGGCGTGTGCCGTTGGCCCGGGCCACCCGGATTGTCCTGCTCGCCCTCGCCGGTCTGCGGCCCTTTGCGCACCAGGCGCATCATGTAGCCCAGGCCGGTGCCGAAGAGCGCGAAATAGACCACCACGAACATCACCAGGGTGATGCCCAACTGAGTCGCGTCGTGGTTGGAGACGCCCTCTGAGGTGCGCATCAGGCCGTACACCACCCACGGCTGGCGGCCGATCTCGGTGGTGAACCAGCCGGCCAGGATGGCGATCAGGCCGGACGGGCCCATCCACAGGGTCAGGTAGAGGAACGGCTTGCAGCTGTAGAGCTTGCCCCCTCGACGCAACCACAGGCTCCACAGGCCGACGAAGATCATCAGCAAACCGAGGCCGACCATCACCCGGAACGACCAGAACACAATGGTCGAGTTGGGCCTGTCTGCCGCTGGAAACTCTTTTAATGCCGGTACCTGCTTGTCCAGGCTGTGGGTCAGGATCAGGCTGCCCAGCGCCGGGATCTCCAGCTTGTAGCGGGTGGTCTCGGCCTGCATGTCGGGGATGCCGAACAGGATCAGCGGAGTCGGCTCGCCGGGCACGTTCTCCCAATGGCCTTCGATGGCGGCGATTTTCGCCGGCTGGTGCTCCAGGGTGTTGAGGCCGTGGAAGTCACCGATCACCGCCTGTACCGGGGCGACGATCAGCGCCATCCACATGGCCATCGAGAGCATCTTGCGCAGCGCCGGGTTGTCGCGCCCGCGCAGCAGGTGCCAGGCCGCGGAGGCGGCGACAAAGAAGGCGGTGGCGACGAATGCGGCGGTGGCCATGTGCATCAATCGGTAGGGGAATGAGGGGTTGAAGATGATCATCAGCCAATCGACCGGGACCACCCGACCCTCGATGATTTCATGGCCCTGGGGTGTCTGCATCCAGCTGTTGGACGCCAGAATCCAGAAGGTCGAGACCAGCGTGCCGAGCGCCACCATCACTGTCGAGAAGAAGTGCAGGTTACGGCCCACACGGTTCCAGCCGAACAGCATGACACCGAGGAAGCCCGCTTCGAGGAAGAATGCGGTCAGTACCTCGTAGGCCAGCAATGGGCCGGTGACGGCACCGGCGAAGTCGGAAAAGCGGCTCCAGTTCGTGCCGAATTGGTAAGCCATCACCAGGCCGGACACGACGCCCATACCGAAGTTGACCGCGAAAATCTTCGACCAGAAGTGGTAGAGGTCGCGGTACACCTGGGTACCGGTTTTCAGCCATAGCCCTTCGAGTACCGCCAGGTAACTGGCCAGGCCAATGGTGATGGCGGGAAACAGGATATGGAACGAAACGGTGAAGGCGAACTGGATTCGAGCCAGGTCTAGCGCCTCGAGCACGCTCATAATGATGGGGCCTCACGGGGGGAGGGCGCACGGGCGCCGGTCAGGGGAAGCAGTGTCCGGGGTCCTGGCCGGGCCTGCGGTCGGGTCTAGGGGTTGTCCGAAGTGGCCATCGCAATGGCGGCGCCACTGTAAGGACGCTGCCTGGCGCGACCAACTGCGACAATCTGTCCACCCAGGGCCGTTGCGGGTAGCGGGGCTAGGCCGCAGGGGTGGGGTGCGACGGCTTGTCGCAGTCAGTGCTGATGGCAGGTCGCCCTTCAACCTGGGCGGATTCGATGCTAGAGTCGCCGCCCATGAACCGTCCGCCTTCCCATCGTCCTTCCATTGCCTTGGCACTGTATTTCTGTGTCCTGTTCAATGTGCTTTCCTGTGGCCTGGCCCACGGGCAGGCGCTGGGTCTGGCGCTGAATGGTTTTGGCGGCGCCTTCTGCAGCCTGGGTTCCGCTACCTCGGCATTGCAGGCCAAGCAAGACGGCGCGTTGGCTGGGACAGACCTGACCAAGACGCTCTCTTGCCCGATGTGTTCGGCGGCCTTTCTCACCCTGGTATTCCTGGTGGGCGTGGCCTGGCTGATTGCCAATGCCAATGCCAATCGCCGCATGCCCATCCGAGAGGTGCGCAGCCAGGCACCTCCGCGCTATTGCTGGCCCTCGTCCAACCCCCGCGCTTCTCCTCTCTGACGCTGCCTGCGCCTTGGCGCGAAGCGGGCTTGTGCCCGCCATCCGGACGTCGGCTCCTGCGTGCGTGTGCCCCTTGGCACGCCCATTGACGGGAGCTGGCGGCTGACATCACCGTCGTTGGAGAAGACCTGTCATGACTGTTCCTATCCCTGCGCTCACGCCGACTAAAAAGGCATGAGCGCGGCGCGTTGCGGCCTGCGCGCGCGCACCTGGGACAACCTCTGGGTCGCAGCGCTGCTGGCGATGCTGCTCAAGGTGCTGGCCCTGCCCATGGCCAGTACCCTGGGCGAGCTGAACCTGGCTCAACTGCTGACGGGCAGCTATTGCGCGTCGGGTGGGGGTCAGTTGCCCCTGCTGGACAAGGAGGGCGCCGCCAGTACGGTGGTGTCGGACCCTGGTCACTGTTGCTGCGCCCAAGGTGGCCCGGCACCGCTGCCGGCTGCGCTGGTAGTGCCGGTGGCACTGCCTCGTGCGCTGCCGGTCGGTCAGGTGCAAGCGGCCCGCGGCTGTTCGCCCCGGCACTGCTGGCCGTCGATCAACCCTCGTGCTTCGCCCATGCCGATTGCCTGAACTCAAAGGACTGCGGGTCTGTGCGTACCAGCAAGGTTGGTGGCATGGGCCTGCCAAAGGCTATCTGCATCGAGGAACACACGATGTCCCGAACCCTGAACGTTTCCGCCGCGGCGGAGGCACCTGCTCGCCCGTCGCGCAACGGCGATTTCCTGCTGCCGTTTCCCGACTATCCCTGCAATGCGCGCAGTTTCGTCAACCTTGACGCACGCCTTTTGCCGTACTGGCACACGCTGTTCGATGTCTGTCCGGGGCTGCTCAAGCTCGACCCGCCGGAAGGCCTGGAGCTGTTCCGACGCTTCATGACCTGGGCCTATCGCCACCATCCGGCCCTGGACTGGACCTATTACATCAGTGTCTGCCGCTGGCTGCTGGCCTCACCCTACCAGGCGCGTGTGACCGAAGAGCATGTCGAGGCCTTCATGGTGGCCGCGGCCGCGCTCTGGGTAGCGGCCGATGTGTCCCAGGCCCGCGGCCTGGTAATGGCCTGGCAGCCCATGGCCGCGCGTGTAGTGGAGTGGAAGACGGGGGTGCGTCCGGCCACGGTTTCCCAGGGGGAGGACGAGGATCTGCCGCCACCCCCCTGGGATTTTTCCTGGAGCCCGCTGAGCGCCAAGGGTGCCAGCAGCTTCCGACGCTGGTTGCCGGTACCGGGATAAGCCGTGTGAGCAAGCCGGGCGAACGGCGGCGTGCGGTTTTCCTGTGACCGCAACCTGTTTCGAGATGCCGACGAGGGACGTACTTCAAGCCATGCGCGCCTTCAGTTGCGCACATCTCAAAGTGAGTGCAGGAATGTCAGCAACGCTTCACGCCGTCCGCGATCCAGCTTGATCACTGCATCGCGAGCCTGGCTGGCCTCGCCATCGTGCCAGAGGATCGCTTCCAGTACGCTGCGTGCCCGGCCATCGTGCAGCAACTGCGTGTGGCCGCTGACCACCCCGGTCAAGCCCAGCCCCCACAAGGGTGGGGTGCGCCACTGCCGGCCAGTGGCGCGAAACTCCGGGCGGTGGTCCGCCAGGCCTTCACCCATGTCGTGCAGCAACAGATCGGTATACGGGAAGACGCGTTGGCCGGACAACTCCGGCAGCGGGTGTGTGCCGGTCACATAGGACGGGCGGTGACAGGCGGCGCAGCCGGCGGCGTGGAAAACCCCTTTGCCTTCGAGTACCTGAGGCGCTTGAATGCCCCGCCGTGCCGGCACACCGAGCGTGCGGCTGTAGAACAGCACCTGAGCCCGAACCTTGTCACTGACTTCCGGAGTCCCTCCCTGGGCTGCCTGGCGGCAGGCCGACTGATGTTCGGTACAGTCATCGCGGGGCAGCACGCTGCTGGTCAGCCCCATGTCGCCGGCGAAGGCGTGAGCGTTCTGCTGGTCGAGGTTGGGTTGGCCGGCCTTCCAGCCGAAGCGGCCGATCGTGGTGCGCTGTTGCAGTTCGTCCCAGACCTGGTTCAGTTGGCCACGCACGGGGCCTGCGTCGCGAGCCTGGTCAAGGACGTTCTGTTCCAGGTCGCTGTCGCTGATCGCTTCCAGCAGGCCAAGGCCGATCATGGGCGGCGCCACTCGCAATGACATCTGCGTCTGCGGGTGCAACGGGCCGTAGCCTAACTGGCGAATGTCGATCAGCGGCCGGCGCAGGTCGACCCGTTCGCCGTCGGCGAGGGTGACCTGGCGTGATTCATAGCGCAGGTGAACACGCCCCTCCGGCGCATGCCCATCGATGGCGGCATCCTGCAACTGGCCGCCATAAGTGGGTTCAGGGATAACGCCAAGACGTTCAAGCTGCTCGGCCTGGGCGGGGTCTGCCGTGACCGACAGGCGCACCAGTGACGATACGGCAGGTGCAGCGCTACCCTCGGTTGGCGGGAAGCCCCGACCATCCTTGATATGGCAGCTCTGGCAAGCATCGGTGTTGAACAGCGGCCCCAGGCCGACTCGGCCACCCGGGCGGCGCTCGGGGTGGGCCACATGCCAGTTTCCGCGGAAGAACGCGTTACCGACGAAAAAGTCCATGCGCCTTGACGGCGACAGGTTCGCCGCCGGCATGGAGAACGCATCTTTATCGAAGCGTTGCACGGTGGTACTACCACCCGGCAGCTGCTCGCCCGGTTCAGGTTGAGCGTTCGGGTCGCCACAGCCGGTCAGCAGACTGGCCAGTGTCATGGCGAGTAGGGAGGAGGTGCGCATGGTGCCACTCGAAATCAGAAGGTGTCGGGGCAAAGGCCGACTGCCTGCGCACAGGATGGGCCGGCCCTCGGTGGGAGGGCTTTGCGTGTTGAGCAACGCGCTGGCTGGGCGCCCGGATCACTTGGACATGGCGTCGTTCACGGCTTTGTAGTCTTGAGTGCTTGTTGGAGCTCGTAGTCTAGGGACGTGGGCGCCGAAGTCAGGTGCGACAGCGTGTCTCAGGTGCTGGGGGCGGTGGCTTGAACGCTCGAGTGACTGCCCCTGCTGGATCGTGGTGCGGCGTACTGTCGCAGGGCGGGGCGCAGTCCCGCACGTGCTAGTTTGAAGTTGACACGGTGGTTGCTCTTGGCAGGGTTTTCGTCGTGTCAAAAAGCAAAAGCCGGGCTGCAGGCAGCTCGGCTTTTGCTTTTCCAGTGGAGCCGCTGGTCGCGCCTACGCAGACCGGTGCAACGACACTGTTTGCATCGCGCCGAACTGCTTGCGCTGAAGCAAGAGAACGTCGGCCGCGGCTAGCAGTGGTGTATTCAGTACTCCAGAGAAGCGCCGTCTTCTGGAATATCTACGCGGCTTTCGATGCCTTGCTTCTTGACGTAGGCCCGCAGCGCTTCACGGGTGAGGGACATATGGTTGATGGCGTCCATGTGAACCGCGACGATTTTAGCGGTTTTGGCGGCCTGGGACGCCCGAAGGACGTCTTCCTCACCCATGATGATCGATCCCTCGTACCCAGCCATTTTTGCCTTGCCAGCATTGAGCACGATGACTTCGGGGTGATAGTGCTCGATGGCCTGGTCTACTTCTTTACGCCAGACAGTATCGCCAGCGAGGTAAAGGGTCTTGTAGCCAGGCGCTTGAAAGACTACGCCCATGGCTTCGCCAAGGGGTTTCGCGAGGGCGGGAATGGCATACATTTCGTCTGTGCCATGCTGACCACCGGTCTTGGTGATTGTGACGCCGCCGAATTCAGCTTCATTCGTCAATACGCGTACATTCTTGAAACCCTGGGAACGAATCAGCTGAGCATCTTCCTCATGCTGCGTGAACAAAGGGATGTCTTTAGGCAGCGCTTTCTGTGCCGCATCGTCCCAGTGATCGAGGTGCGTATGGGTGACGATGACTGCGTCAACACCCGAAATCACCTTCGCGGGCGACTCGGTCAGATCAACCATCGGGTTGCGCAGGTTGCTCCGGTAGGTATGTTCAAACCCAGGATAAGCGCCCTTTTTAGCCAGCATCGGGTCGATCAGGAAGGTCGTGTCGCCATAGGTGATTTTCACCGTGGCGTTGCGCACTTGCTGCAGATCCACTTTATGAACTGCGGACGACTCAGGGGCTTCAACGCCCGCAAATGCTTGGGTGCTGCCTACAGCAGCGATGATGCTCCAGGCCAGAGGAAGTGCTTTCAAACGCATGAGGTTAATCCTGTTCATTAATCGAGGACACCATTCTTGCCGAACGCCTTGTAGCCTAATAGTGGCCTGAATGACAATTTCCGATATAATTGGGCCAGGCGATGAGCGTGATCCTGGAGCGGGGGCCGGCGCCAAACTTTTTCAGGGCGTTGGCGTGCGATGGACGTGCGGTACAGGCCAAACCGAGGCGACGTGATGCAATCCATACGTGTTGCTGTTTTAGCTTTTGAAGGCGTAAGTCTGTTCCATCTGTCGGTGCCCGGTGTGGTACTGGGGACGGCTCAATCAGCACCCGGCGAACCTCACTACGAGGTGAGTTATTTCGCCGAGACACCGGGAATGGTGAATAGCGACCAAGGCATCGGCTTGGCGGTCACGCATGGCCTTGAGTGCATGGAGGACGCTGAGGTCATTGTCATCCCCGCGTGGGGCGATCAATCCGTTACTGCTTGCGCACCGCTTGTGAAAGCCCTGAAGTCCGCAGACGCCCAGGGCAAGCTCATCGTCGGGTTATGCTTGGGAGCATTCGTGCTTGGAGATGCCGGGCTCCTCGATGGCAAAGAGGCAACGACTCACTGGGCAGCGAGAGACGAGTTTGCACGGCGCTTTCCTGAGGTTCGGTTCAGACCTGATGTGCTCTACATCAGTGACGGCAACATCATGACCTCGGCTGGAACCGTGGCAGCAATCGACTGCTGCCTTCATCTTGTGCGCCAGCGTCTCGGTGCTGAAGTGGCGAATCGCACCGCAAAGATGCTGGTGACACCGCCGCACAGGCAGGGCGGCCAAGGCCAGTACGTTGAGCACCCCATGCCGCAGCTATCCAGCCAGACTCATTTATCCGATGTGCTGGCGTGGGCGCGATTGAACCTGTCCAGTGACCTTTCGCTCGATGTCTTGGCGGACAAGGCGAACATGAGCCGGCGCACCTTCACCCGGCGATTCAGGGAAGCGACTGGCAGTACGGTTTCAACCTGGCTGAACGCAGAGCGCGTTGTTCGCGCTCAAGCGCTTTTGGAAACCACTGACTTGCCTATCGAATGCATTGCGGGCGAGGCAGGTTTTGGAACGCCCCTCTCATTGCGGCAACAATTCGGCGTCCATCTCGGCACGTCGCCTTCTGAATACCGCCGAACGTTTTCTCGAGAAACCAACTCGGACCGGAAGGCGAGGGGCCGTGAAGGTATTGCCGAGTGATATTTCAGTCCATAGCACGCGATCCATGCGTGCCGGCTGCGATGAGGCCGGTGAGGAACCCTCGGCGCTTGCCGCTAGGCGCAGGCCGTGCCAGGGCCTACCCCGGAATCAGTAGGCCTAAGTCCTGGGTACATTCGCTATGCGTTCGCTGCCGGGTAATCTATCAGTGCTATTTCTCTCGGTGCCCCCTGGACAATGCGAATTTGCTTTACCAACAGGGCTCATGCACCGTCGGGCAGGGCTTAGTCGCCGTAGATATCGAAATCGAAGTACTGGTCCTGGATTTCCTTGTACTTCCCGTTTTCGCGAAGGGTTGCCAGGGCCTCGTTAAAGCGGTCCGCGAGCGCCTTGTCGCCTTTGCGCACGGCTATGCCCATGCCCTCACCGAAGTATTTCGGATCCCGCAGCGGTTCACCTGCGAAGGCATAGCCTTTGCCGTTGGAAGTGTCCAGGAAACCCATTTGCAGGGCTACATCATCGCCCTGCACCGCTGCCAGGCGGCCGGCGATCAGGTCCAGATACGCCTCGTTCAACGACGTGTAGCGAACCACTTGGGCGCCTACCGGCGCCAACACTTCTGTAGCGAAGCGATCATGGGTCCCGGCTCGCTGTACGCCGAGACGCTTGCCTGCCAGGCCTGAGAAATGGGTACCGAGATCGGCCCCTTCACGCATTACCAGCCGGCCGGCCGCTTGGTAGTAGCGATGGGTGAAGTCGACGGATTTTTTACGCTCTTCACTGATGGTGAGGGAAGAGATGATGGCATCGACCTTCCTCACCCTCAGCGCGGGGATGAGTCCATCGAACTCCTGCTCCACCCACAAGCATTTGACCTGCATCTTCGCGCACAGCGCATTGCCAATGTCGTAGTCAAAGCCGACTATTTCCCCCGTACTGGTCTTTGACGCGAAGGGGGGATAGGCAGCTTCGATACCTATCCGCAGGCTTTCTGCCGCATGCGTGGCGGATGACAGCAAGAGTGCGATTACTGAGTAGCAGAGCAGACCGGAAACCTTTTTTATTTTCATCTTTCGCTCCGAGAATTGCTGAGCCCGAGCACGCGTTTGCAGAGGCGCGAGCGTATGAGCCGATGGGTAGGCGTTGCTTTCGACATGCGATGACGTGGCGCAGCAATCTCCGCTTGCCTCAACCAACGGGAATGCTCGATCATTGTGGAATTATGGTCCACCGTAGACCTATAGTCCTTTAGGGGCAAGGATTGCCTTATCGCAGATCGCGCTATTTAGCGGTGACGCTGCCGTGCATCAAGCCAGCCACGTCGCGACTCACCTTCACCGCTGGGCACGCTGTTCAGGCAGCCATGGCCGTTTTCGGCGCACGCATCCTGCCGCGACATCAAGACCTCTCTCGCTGCCCTCTGATGATGCGAATTGGCTTCATCGACATCGCAGATGCACCAGTGCGGGGCTTCTAGTCGCGAAAAAACCCGATGATATGCTTGCTAAGCAGTTGGCCTGAAACTTGCCATCATTTTGCCATTCGTGTCGCGTATGGTGAACATAATGTCGCTTTCCAGTAGTTCCATGGCGCTGTCTTCGAGCGAGAAGGGCTGGCTGCCCTGGTTGGGCAAAACCGGTAAATTGCGCATGGGCTGGGCCTGTCGCCTGAACCGCTCCAGCTACCCCGTGATCGAGCAGACCTTCGAAGCCATTGCCCACACCCGCGTGCAGTTGCTGCACAACTGGGCCCGCGAACACTGGGAGCACCTGGCCGAGTTGGCCGAGCAACTGGCGCCCGGGTTCGCCGACCTCGACAGCGCGCTATTGCGCAACACACTGGTCCAGGCCGAAGATTTTTCCGAATTGTTCGTCGTCGACGCCAGCGGCAACGTCCTCACCTCGACTTGGCCCCAGCGCG
The DNA here is from genome assembly GCF_900536025.1 of Pseudomonas reidholzensis. Lineage (GTDB taxonomy): Bacteria > Pseudomonadota > Gammaproteobacteria > Pseudomonadales > Pseudomonadaceae > Aquipseudomonas > Aquipseudomonas reidholzensis. The sequence continues at coordinate 117,663 of NZ_UNOZ01000022.1, read as the reverse complement.
GCACACCCCGTATCGAGCACATGGCAGCCCTGGCGCAAGGCCTCAAGGCGCCATTCCTGCACGGCCCCTACATCGACCCGCTGACGCTGCGCATCGGCCCGTCGTCGTCGCGTTTCCACGATGAAGTCACGCTGATGTTCTACCAGCCCCTCAAGGTCGACGGCAAAGTCCTCGGCTGCCTCTGCGGCCGGGTGCCCAACGATGTGCTGGGCGACCTGATCCAGCGCGAGGCCGGGCACATCTACGCCGAGTCCGGCGACAACTACCTGTTCATGGCGGAGTCGCGCTTCGACCCGGCCATCCAGCCCGGTACGGCCTTGTCGCGCTCGCGCTTCGAAGACGGCACCTTCACCCATGGCGAAAACCTCAAGAGCGGCGTGCACACGCCCTGGAGCACCGTGCAGGTCCAGCGTCACACCGAGCTGGAGCTGCGCTTCACCGACCCGTCGACCCGCGAGCTGCACCCGGGCGTGCGCGAAACCATCCGCCATGGCGCCAATCTGTTCGTCACCTATCCGGGCTACTCCGACTACCGCCATGTGCCGGTGGTGGGCAAGGGCGTGACCTTTCAGCTGCCAGGTTCGCCCGACCGCTGGGGGATGATGTGCGAGGCCGACCTGGAGGAGGTGTATCGCCGTCGCTCGCTCAGCCATGGGCTGATGAAGCTCTATGTGGCGACCCTGGTCGGCCTGTTTGGCTGCAACTACCTGGTGCAGCATTACGCCGGCCTGTCGCAAGGCCTGAACGACGCCCTCCAGGCGCTGAGCATGCTGGCTGCCACGCTGCTGTTCAGCGTGTTCGGCCCGCGGCGCCTGGCCGCCCGCCTGAACGGTATGAGCGACGTGCTGCGGACCATCGCCGAAGGCGAGGGCAACCTGCGCCGGCGGCTGGACACCAACGCATCGGCCAACGACGAGAGCGGCGACATGGCGCGTTGGATCAACAGCTTCATCGACCGCCTGGACGCGGTGGTCGGGCAGGTGGTCAAGGCCAGCCGCACGGTCGGTGCCACCAACCAGATGATGCTCGGGCGCAGTCAGGATGCCAGCGTCACCTCTACGGATGTGGCCGACGCCGTGCACCAGATGATGATCATCATGGAGGAACAGCTGGGCGAGCTGCAGCAGGCCTCGGTGAGTGCCGAGCAGATGAAGCAAGCCATGGACGAAGTGGTCAGCCGCGCCCGCGAGCAGTACCTGTCGGTGCAGGCGGGCACCCAGTCGATCCGCGATGTGGTGGCGCGCTCCTCGTCCAGCGTGCAGCGGCTCGACAGCCGCATGACCGAGATCGGCAACATCACCGGCCTGATCAGCGACATCACCAACCAGACCAACCTGCTGGCGCTCAACGCCGCCATCGAGGCCGCCCGTGCCGGCGAGCATGGCCGCGGCTTCGCCGTGGTGGCTGACGAGGTCCGCAGCCTGGCCGCACGCACCTCGCGCGCCGCCGATGACATTCGCCAGATGGTCGAGCGCCTGCAGGGCGACACCCAGCAGGCCGTGAGCTTCATGCAGGAGGGCGTGCAGGACGTCGACAACAGCCTGCGCCTGGCCGAGGATGCCTCGTCCGAGAACGTGCAGTTGCACCAGGCGGTGGAGAGCATGTTCGCCATCATTCAGCAGCTCAACCAGCGCAGCGTCGAATATGGCAAGACCATCGAGCAGGTCAATCAGTCGTCCAGCGAGATGCGCCAGACCGCCGTGGTGCTGCAGAGCAGTGCGCAGAGGGTGAAGGTGGATGCCGGCAAGCTGCAAAAGCTGGTGGGGCAGTTCGAAGTCAGTGCTGAAAGTGAGCGGGCCGCAGCCGCGTGAGCGAAAAGGTAGGGGGCGACCGGGGCAGCGGCTTTGATTCGCGAATGGACCCGCGACAATACGCGCCGGCTACCCATCTGCCACAAACGCGACCGCCCGGCCGCACGCGTGAAGTCGGGTCTCGAACCATTCGTTTGAAGGTCCGCGCATTTTGAGGTCAGGATTCGCCCCGTAGCTCACGAGATGAGCATCTACCTGCGCGGTTCTGAATCGCAGAGCAAGTCACTCACCCGTCGTCAGGCAGGTGCAATTGCACTTCCATGGCGTCATGAAGGAGTCTGACGACCTCGATCACCTCGTCGTTTAGCACGCGATAGAACACAGTATGGCGTGGGCTTTTGACGGTCCCATGAGGGCTTCTCGCCTGCTGGCGTGAACCGATCAGGTGGTAGCTACGCAGGCCTGGTAAAAGCTCATCGCGGTTGCGGCTGCCAATGCGATAAGGCGTGTCTGCAGTCGCTTGGAGTGCGGTAAGGATCAGCGCCTGATAGCGCTGGCGTGCCTGTTCGCCGAACTGTGTCTGGGAGAGCCTGAGGATGTCGACAATATCGGCTCGCGCCGCGTTGGAGATCCGATACTGCGCCATGCTCAGTGTTTATCGCGGGCTGGGAGGGTGGCCTCCAGGCTCAACGCTTCGAGATAGTGCTCCAGATCCCCTTCGTTCAATTGAGTAAAGCGCCCGTGCTCAAGGTCCATGATGCCGATCGAAGTTGCCTGACGCAGGGCCTCGATTTTGGCAAGGTCTTCAGCGACGCGTTGCTCCAATAGGCGCAAACCCTCTCGCATCACTTCGCTGGCATTCTGATAACGGCCGGACTGAACGAGGTCTTGGATAACCTGTTCCTGGTGAGGTGTTAGCACAACGTTTCGCGTTGCCATAGTTAGCTCCGGCTCTGGACAAACAGGATCTTTCAACCTTTGGCATACTATGCCATTTGGCGCAGCAACACAGGTTTTGATAGCTGAATCTGACGAGCTGTCGTATCAGACATCTTCGGCACTAGGCGCCGCCCCCAACCGCCTCACCCTGCCATTAAAAAACCCTCCCCTTAGGGTGGCATTGCATCGTTTTTCACGCGCACCTCTGCGCCTTATAGTCCTCGCATTCCCAGCCGAAACACCGCCGTGTTTCATCGATGCGAGACCACTTCATGAACAACCAAGCAAAGGCCACTGACACTGTGCAGCCCGGCATGGGCACACGGGTGGTGTGGGAGGGGGAGCAGGTCGAGCACCCCTACAACGCCACCCAAACCCCGATCATCGCCAGTGCCGCCTACGGCTACCAGGATATCGACGCCTGGTACGACATCGCGCTGGGCAAGCAGCCTGGCTTCATCTACAGCCGCATGAGCAACCCGACCGTTGCCGTCCTCGAAGACAAACTGTGCGCACTGGAGCACGCCGAGTCGGCCGTGGCGTTCAGCACGGGTATGGCGGCCATCAGCGGCGTCCTGCATACCTTCCTGTGCCAGGGCAAACGCGTGGTATCGACCCGGGACAGCTACGGCGGGACCAACAAGATCTTCGAAGAGTTTCTGCCCCGCCAGGGCGTCGAGGTGACGCTGTGCGACACGCTCGATACCGAGGAAATCGAGCGCGAAATCGCTCGGGGGTGTGATGTCGTCTACCTGGAAACGCCAAGCAATCCAACGTTGAAAATCCTCGATATCCGCCGCTTGGTGGACGCGGCAAAACGCGTGGGCGCATTGGTCATTGCCGATAACACCTTTGCCACGCCGCTGAACCAGAACCCGCTGCTGCTGGGCGTCGATGTGGTGGTGCACAGCGCCACCAAGTTCCTCTCGGGCCATGGCGATGCGCTCGGGGGGGTCGCCTGCGGCGCTGAAACCTTGATGGCGCAGGTGCGTCACTACCGGGAAATCAACGGCGCCTCGCTGGACCCGTTTTCAGCGTACCTGATCATTCGTGGGGTGAAGACCCTGGCGCTGCGCTTGCGCCAGCAGCAGGCCAGCGCCCAGGCCTTGGCCGAGTACCTGTGCAGCGAGCCGCTGGTGGAGTCCGTCAACTATCCCGGCTTGCCGCAGCACCCGGGGCATGCAATCGCCCGGGCGCAGATGCGCGGCTTCGGCGCGATCGTCAGTTTCGTGCTGGTGGGCGGCATGGACACGGTGGTCAAGTTGCTGCCCAAGCTGCGCTATGCCCACCGCGCAGGCAACCTCGGCGCGGTGGAAACCATCTACGGGCCGGCACGGACCACCAGCCATGTGGAAAACACCCTGGAAGAACGTCAGGCGCTGGGCATTTCCGAAGGCCTGGTGCGGGTGTCCGTCGGCATCGAGGACACCGCCGACCTGCTGGCAGACCTTCGCCAGGCGTTCGCGGCGGTGCATGCCCAGCGCTTGCAGGGGCAGGGCAGCGACACCTGTGGGCGGCACGCTGAAGTGTCCACCTGAGGGAGCGGGCGCGCCGCCAGGGCGGGCCCTCCAAGATTCATGAAAGCCATAACAATAACAGCCGCTGACACATCGACAGGACCGGCCCCAGGGTCGCTTGCCGGTCGAGTGCCAGCCACTTCATGAGAACTCGATCATGTCCACCGAACAATCAAGCACAGCGTCGGGCCAACCGGCCGGCTACAAGAAAGAGATGCACACGCGCCACATCGTCATGCTGGCGCTGGGCGGGGTGATCGGCACGGGGCTGTTTCTGACCTCGGGCTACACGGTCAACCAGGCCGGCCCGCTGGGTGCGGTGATCGCCTACATGGTCGGCGCGGTGATGGTCTACCTGGTGATGGTGTGCCTGGGTGAGCTGGCGGTGCAAATGCCGGAAACCGGCTCGTTCAGCAGCTATGCGACCCGCTACCTGGGGCCGGGCACGGGGTACACGGTGGCCTGGCTGTATTGGCTGACGTGGACCGTGGCCATCGGCTCGGAGTTTACCGCCGCAGGCATTCTGATGGTCCGCTGGTTTCCCGAGACACCGGTGTGGATCTGGAGCGCGCTGTTCGCCGGTACCGTGCTGATCAGCAATGTGGTGTCGGTGCGCCTGTTCGCGGAAACCGAATTCTGGTTGTCGCTGATCAAGGTGCTCACGGTGATTGTCTTCATCGCCATCGGCGCCGGTGCGATCTTTGGGTTGTTCCAGGTCCAGCATGTGCAAGGTATCGGGCTGTCCAACTTCACCCGTGAGGGTTTGTTCCCCACCGGCCTGCTGCCGATCGCGATGACGCTGCTGGCGGTGTCGTTCGCGTTCTCCGGCACCGAGCTGATCGGCATCGCCGCGGGCGAAGCGAAAGATCCGCAGGTCAGCGTACCCAAGGCCATCCGTACCACGGTGGTGCGCCTGGCGCTGTTCTTCGTCGGCACCATCATCGTCCTCGCCACCTTGCTGCCGCGTGAGCAGGCAGGCCTGGTCGACAGCCCCTTCGTGATGGTGTTCGACATGATCGGCATCCCGTACTCGGCCGACATCATGAACTTCGTCATCCTCACCGCGCTGGTGTCGGCGGCCAACTCCGGCCTGTACGCGGCCTCGCGCATGCTCTGGACCCTCAGTGACCAGGGCCACATGCCCAAGCGCTTCGCCCGCCTGTCGTCACGCGGCACGCCGGTCAACGCGATCATCCTGAGCATGGCGGGGGCCGCGGCGTCGCTGCTGAGCAGCGTACTGGCGCCGGACACGGTGTACCTGGCCCTGGTGTCGATTTCGGGCCTGGCGGTGGTGGTGGTGTGGATGAGCATCGCCGCCAGCCAGATCGCCTTCCGCCGCCACTACGTGGCCAATGGCGGGCGCGTCGAAGACCTGCACTTCCGGGTGCGCGGTTATCCCTGGGTGCCGCTGGGCGCGATCGCCTGCTGTGCGCTGGCGTGTGTCGGCATCGCCTTCGACCCTGAACAACGTGTGGCGCTGTACTTCGGCATCCCGTTCATTGGCTGGTGCTACTTCGTCTACTGGGTGACCCGCAGCAAACGCGCGCAACGCCTTGCGGCCATGGCACCGGCAGAGCCGAGCGTTGGCGCGACCTGAGCATTGCGGTTCATGATGCAGGGATTCAACTGCCAACGAGGTCGTGTCGATGAGACAAAAATCCCTGCCGCCGCTCAACTGGCTGCGCTCGTTCGAAGTATCGGCACGCGCCTTGAACTTCACCCACGCGGCTGAGGAGCTGCACCTCACCCAAGGTGCAGTGAGCCAGCAGATCCGGCAACTGGAGAGCCACCTGGGCGTGGCCTTGTTCAAGCGCCTGCCCAGGGGGCTGGACCTGACCGAAGAGGGGCAGTCATACCTGCCGGTGGTGCAGGATGCGATCAGCCGCCTGGCTGTGGGCACCAACGAGATTTTCGGTCAGCACAAGCGCCGGCCGGTGAAGGTCCGTGGCAGCCTGTCGTTCCTGCAGTACTGGCTTGCGCCGCGGCTGCTCGACTTCAGCCGTGAATACCCGCACATCGATATCCGCTACATCAGCAACCTGTGGGTCAAGGCGCCGGATGGCGAGGACGACCTCGAGGTGCGCTGGGGCAATGGTGAGTGGCCGGGCCTGCATGCCCAGCGGCTGACCTGGGATGTGCTGGTGCCGGTCTGTTCGCCGGCGCTGATGGCCCGCTCACCGATTCGCCAGCCGGGCGACCTCAGGCACCACCCGCTGCTGCACGTGCTGGGCTATGAAGAGGGCTGGGGGTACTGGCTCAAGCGGGTTGGCGCGGACGATGTCGATTACTCGCGAGGGCTGCAGTTCGACACGATGATTTCCACCATCCGCATGGCCGAGCTGGGGCAGGGCGTGGCCTTGGCCCGCTCCTCGGTGGTCGAGGACCTGCTCAGGGACGGCCAGCTGGTCGCACCCTTCAGCCAGCGCATCGAAGCGAGCGAGTCGTTTTACCTGGTCCGCGAGCAAGGGCGCCCACTGCCGCCCGATGCTGCGCTGTTTTCATCCTGGCTGGTGGCACAAGCGCACCGGCCGGCGTAACCCTGTCCTGGAGATCCCATGCACTATGTGAGCACCCGCAACGGTGATGTACGGGCGCACTTCCGTGAGGTCGTGCTGTCGGGGCCTGCCGCTGATGGCGGCCTGTATGTGCCGGCGCACTTGCCGGTGATCAGCCCGGAGGAAATTGCCAGCTGGTCGTGGTTGCCGTTCGATGAGTTGGTCTGGCGGGTGATCGCGCCTTTCGTGGGCGATGCCATCGATGACCAGCGCCTGCGCGCGCTGCTCAGCGACAGCTACAAGGGCTTCACGCATCGGGCGATTACGCCGTTGCAGCAGATTGGCCATAACGAGTGGATCCTGCAGTTGTTCCATGGCCCCACGCGCACCTCGAAGGACTTCGCCGCCCAGCTCCAGGCGCGGCTGGTCAGCCACTTTCTCGAAGCGTGCGGTGGCGAGGCGCTGGTGGTCGGGGCGACCAATGGCGATACCGGGATTGCCGCCATCGAGGCGTTTGCGTCCAGGCCGAATGTGCGCCTGGCGATACTCTACCCGCGCAATGAGATCCCGGCAGACCGCCTGGCCGTGCTGCAGGCGGCAGACCCTGCCAGCGTCCAGCTGCTGCCCGTCGACGGCAGTTTCGATGATTGCCAGACCCTGGTCGCCCGGCTGTTTCGCGCCTGGCCGCTGGACGGCTTGATACCGGTCTGTTTCAACTCCACCAACTGGGTCGGGGTGCTTGCCCAGATTGTCTTCTACTTCCATGCCGCCCTGCAGTTGGGCGGCGGCACCCGGCCGGTCGGGTTCAGCGTTCCGGCAGCGAGTTTCGCTGAAATCTATGCGGGCTTCATCGCGCAGAAAATGGGCCTGCCGATCAACCAGGTGATCGTTTCGACCAACAGCAACGATGCCCTGCACCGCTTCATCCACCGCAATCGCTACACCCCGCACGCGAGTCAGCGCACGTCATCGCCGGCCATGGATTTTTCCCTCTATTCGAACCTCGAGCGCTTCATCTGGGAGCTGTACGGGCGCAGTGGCAGCAGTGTCGCTGCGTTGATGGAGCATTTCGAGGCGTGTGGTGAATTGAGCATCGGCAATGCGCAATGGCTTCAGGCGCGGGTGCTGTTCGACTCCTACGCGGTGGATGAGTCCGAAGTGCGCCGCGAAGTCCTCAGGCTGCGCGACGACGCCGGCATCATCGTCGACCCTCACACGGCGGTCGGCGCGCTGGCTGGCCGCACGCATCGGCGTAGCCTCGGCGCGCCGATGGTGACCCTTGGCCAGATCGCGCCGATCAAGTCTGCCGCGCTGTTGGCGCAGCTGGGCGTCTGGGACGCTGAGGTCGCCAGCCCGCCGCGGCTGCACGACGGCCCGCCCGGCCTGCGTCGCGGTGACCTCGACGGCTTGTGCAAGGCCTTGCAGGCGGCGCAGTCGAGGCGGGTATGAAGCGCATCCTCGACCCGCTGGACGAGCGCATCCTGGCCGAGCTGAGCGCCAACGCGCGGATCGCCCACGCCGAACTCGGCGCCAAGGTGAACCTGTCGCGCAATGCGGTGCGCCAGCGTATCGAGCGGCTTGAGCGCGATGGCGCCATCCAGGGCTATACCGTTCGGCTGGGCGACTCACGCCGGCCCTCGTCGTTGATCAGCGCGGTGATATTCGTCTACCGCTACGATCGAATGCGCGGTGACGAGGTGCTGAGCACATTGCAGGGCATCCCCGAGGTGGTCCGCTGTGAAGTGCTCAGTGGCGAGTTTGACCTGATGGTGCGGGTCGATGCCGCCAGCCCCGAGCGGGTCCATGCCGTCTGGAAAGAAATCGCCGCCATGGCGGGCGTGGAAAACACCGTCACCTCGTTCGTGCTCTCCGCCGTCTTCTAAAAAACCTCTGGCCCCACCCGTGCTCCCGCCGCGCTCGTGCAGCGGGGGCGCTTGCCTGCGCCTCTGTTTCGGGCCTGTTCGAGCATGGGCAAATCGACCAACTAATACAGCGATTTGGCCTATTCAAGTGCCCGCACCCGGCTCGTACGCTGAGCCCATCAAACAACAGCAAAAAGGAATGCCATCGTGACTGAATACAAAATTGCCCTGGTCGGTTTCGGCGGTGTCAACCGAGGCTTGGCCCAGTTGATCGCAACGTCCAATGCCCGCTGGCAGGCCACCCTCGGCTTCAGCCTGAAGATCGTCGGCGTGACGGACCTGTTCCTCGGCTCGGTGGTCGATCGCGATGGCCTGGACGCTGCCGCGCTGGCGGCGCTGCCCGCCGAAAAAGGCGCGCTGGCACAGATTGCCGGTGGCACCGCCGAGGCGTTCAACGAAACCGTCATCAAGCAGTCCGGCGCCGACATCATCGCCGAGGCCACCTTCACCAATCCGGTCGATGGTGAGCCGGCCGCCACCTTCTGCCGCTGGGCACTGGAGAGCGGCATCCATGTGGTGACCACCAACAAGGGGCCGATCGCCTTGCACGGTGCCGAGCTCAAGGCGCTGGCCCGCCAGCACAACGTCGCGTTCGAATACGAAGGCGCGGTAATGAGCGGCACTCCGGTGATCCGCCTGGCCAAACAGGCCCTGGCCGGGTCGCAGATCCAAGGGTTCGAGGGCATCCTCAATGGCACCTCCAACTATGTGCTGACGCGCATGAAAGCCGGTATGGCGTTCGCGGATGCGGTGGCCGAGGCGCAACAGCTGGGCTATGCCGAAGCCGACCCGACGGCAGACGTCGAAGGCTATGACGTGCGCCTCAAGGTGGTGATCCTGGCCAACGAGTTGCTGGACGCTCGGCTGACTGTCAGCGATGTGACGTGCTCGGGCATCAGTGGCATCAGCGCGGCGGATATCGTCAAGGCCCAGGCCACCGGCCAGTGCTGGAAGCTGATCGGTGCGGCCAGCAAGGCGGCGGACGGCTCGGTGGCGGCGAGTGTCGAAGCCCGTCTGTTGCCACTCGAGCACCCGCTGGCTGGCATCAATGGCGCCGTCAATGCGGTGTCGTTCAACACCGGGCTGCTGGGTGCGGTCACGGTGTCCGGGCCGGGCGCGGGGCGTATCGAGACCGCCTATGCCTTGCTCTCCGACATCATCGCCCTGCACACCACCGATCGCCGGTAACGGAGTCTTTATGAGCGTATCTCGCATGGCCAGTGTTCACGCTGTAGCGCCGAGCCACATCGACGTGTTCAGCCCGTTCGACGGTCGTCTGGTAGGGCGTGTGCCTTGCCTGGACGCAACAGCAGTACCCGCCCTGGTGGCGCGCGCACGGGCTGGGTGCCTTGAAAGTGCGGCGATGCCGCGGCACCGTCGCGCGCGCATTCTTGAAGACGCCGCGCGCCTGGTCGAGGCCGATGGTGCTGCGTTCGCCGCGCTGATCGTCGCCGAGGCCGGCAAGACCTTGCGTCAGGCCCAGAAGGAAGTGAAGCGCTGTGTGAACACGCTGAAGCTGTCCGCCGAGGAAGCGCGGCGCAATGCCGGCGAAGTGGTGCCGTTCGACGCCTATGAGGGGTCCGAGTCCCGCCAAGGTTGGTTCAGCCGTGAGCCGCTGGGCCTGATCGTCGCGATCACGCCCTACAACGACCCGCTCAACCTGGTGGCGCACAAGCTGGGCCCGGCGATTGCCGGTGGCAATGCGGTGATCCTCAAGCCGTCCGAGCTGGCGCCGTTGTCGGCCTTGAAACTGGTCGATTGCCTGGTGCAGGCCGGGCTCGGGGAAAACGTGGTGGTCACCGCCACCGGCGGAGTCGAGCTGGGCAAGGCGCTGGTCGAGCTGCGCGAAGTACGGATGATTTCCTTCACTGGTGGTTTTGCCACCGGCGAGTCGATTGCCCGCACTGCGGGCTTGAAAAAACTCGCCATGGACCTGGGCGGCAATGCGCCGGTGCTGGTGCTGGAAGATTGCGACCTGACTCCGACGGTGGAGTCGTGTGTCTCGGGTGCCTTCTGGGCAGCGGGGCAGAACTGCATCGGCACCCAACGTATTCTCGTCCAACGCGGCTTGTACACAGCCTTCCGCGAGCAGTTCGTCGCGCAGTCCAAGGCATTGCGCGTGGGCGACCCGGCGAGCCTCGAAACGGATGTCGGGCCGATGGTCACCGAGCAGGCGGCCCGGCGCACCGAGCAACTGGTGGACGAGGCGCTGGGGGAGGGGGCGACACTACTCTGCGGTCATCGCCGGCAAGGCGCACTGTATGCCCCCACGGTGCTGGAGCAGGTCAGCCACGACAGCCGCCTGTGGCTGCAGGAGGTGTTCGCCCCGGTGGTGATTCTTGAGCCGTTCGACACCCTCGATGAGGCTGTTGCCCTGGCCAATGCCCCGGAATACAGCCTGCATGCCGGGGTGTTCACCCGCGATTTGTCGACGGCGCTGAAGCTGGCGCGGCGGATCGAGGCGGGGGGTGTGATGATCAACGATTCGTCTGATTATCGCTTCGACGCCATGCCGTTTGGAGGGTTCAAGTACGGCAGCCTCGGTCGTGAAGGGGTACGGTTCGCTTATGAAGACATGACCCAGCCCAAGGTGGTGTGTATTAACCATCTGGATGCGCAGTAGCGGCTGATTCATCGGGTGTGGTGGGTTTACCGGCCCCTTACGCCCTTACGGCCATCCCTTTCAAGGTGCTTTGAAATTGCGCTTGGCGTTGGCCCGCTGGGGCCGCTGCGCAGCCCTTTCGCGACACAAGGCCGCTCCCACATGGGCGGCGCCTTGCAGTAACTTTCGCGAATGAAACAGAAATTGGGCAACACCGCACCCTGTGGGAGCGGCCTTGTGTCGCGAAAGGGGCGCGCAGCGGCCCCAGCGAGCTCAAGCCAAGTGCGATTTCAAAGCACGTAAGGGCGTATTCAGAAAATCGGAATCGTGTAGTTCACATACACCCGGTTTTCGGTATTGCGGTGGTTCGCCTCATACACCGTCGTGCTGTGGCCGATGGCGTTGTAGTAAGAGATGCCCAACCCTTTGGCCGGCCCGCTCTGGACCACATAGTGCAGCGCCAGGTCACGCTCCCATTCGCGGGCACTGCCGCCGCTGAACTGGTTGATGTCGCTGCCTTGCCAGTACGACGCATTGAACACCAGCCCAGGCAGCCCCGCCGCGGCGAAGTTGTAGGTGTACTGGGCGAAGCGTGTCTGCTCGCCGGCACGGGTGAAGCCGTACAGCAAGCGTGAGGTCTGCAGGTAGAAGGTGAACGCGCCGGCTTCCTTGTTGGGCAGCGAGGAGGGGATGATGGCGGCGAAACCACTGTCGTCCGAGACGCTCTGGTAACCCGCCATCAACGCATGCCCACCGTTGGCGTAGGTCAGCGAGGCCGACCAGGTGGTGTTGTCGATGCGCCCACTCGCATCCTCGGTGTAGCCCGCGATGCGATACCCCGCATCGCCATTGCGCCCGTCCGCACGGCTCCTGAAATAACGCAGGTCGGCGAACAGCGACTGACCGTCCCTGAAGGCATGCTTGGCGGTCAGGCCGAGAAAGTCCTGTTTGTAGTAGTCCTCCAACTGGCCAAAGTAGTACTGCGCCTTGATGTTCTCGGTCGGCGTGTAATCGAAGCCCGCATAATTGAAACCGCCGCTCTCCTGGGTGCCACCGGCTGCGGCGAGGCCGGCGCGGTCGGAGGAGTAACGGCCGGTGGCCTTGGTCAGCCTGCCGCCGGTGGCGACCACGTTGGTGATGTCCTTGGAGACCACGCTCCAGCCCTGGTAGGTCTGCGGCAGCACGCGGGTGTCGTCGGACAGCAGCACCGGGATGCTGGGGGCGATGGCATTGCCGCTGAACAACGTGGTTTGTGAGTACTTCAGCTTGGCATTGCCCGCCGCCCGGGCCCAGCTGTCGGCTGCGCCATCCCCGTCGCTGGGGATCATGGTGCCGCGCTGGTGATGGCCGGCACCACCGTCGAGCTTGACCGCGAACATGCCAATGGCATCGACCCCGAAACCCAGCTCACCGGGCGTGAATCCGGATCGGTAGGTCAGGCGAAAGCCTTGCGCCCATTCCTGCGACTTGCTGGTGAGGCGGGTTGCCGACGGGGTGTACTCGTCGTAATGGTGGGTGAAGAAGACATTGCGCAAGGCCAGTTCAAGTGTCGAATCTTCCACGAAGCCTCCGGCCATTGCGGAGGACGTGAGCAGACACAGCAGCGACAAAGGTGCAGGTTTGAGTGTCATATAATGCTCTGTTTATTGTTGTTGTTTTGATATTAATGACGCGAGTGGGTAGTGCGCGAAAAGTGCGAAGTGAGCGGTGCTCAACGCGCGCTGTTCAACTGTTTGTATATCTCATCGTCTGGCCACCGGCCGCCCACTGGCACGCGCGGGCCAAACCGATCGTTAATGGATTTCAACACGGCAGGTTGTTCTTCTACCCAGTCATAGATGACCGTACGCCTGGCAATTCGCCATTCACCCTGGCGCTTCTCGAAGTAGTCCGCATAACGACCGAATATAAGCACTTGGGCAGGCTGGCCAGTGGGCGCGGGTGAGCGTTGCAACGCGAGAAACTTCGACTCCACCAGCGCGCTGTTCGGCGCGAGTTCGATGAGGATGTTGGTGATCTGGTGGACGCTGCATTCAAAGCTCTTCAGCGCACTCAGGGCGCCGTCGATGAACCCGCTGGCAGGCCCGTCGTAGGCGCCATGGCGGTCGTGGGCGTCCTCCCAGTAGGCCGAGCGCAGGGCCTGCTCATCGACCCGGTCGATGCCGCGGCAATAGCGGTACAGGCAGTCGCGAATGGCTTCGCGGTCCAATAACTGTTCGAGCGTCGACATGAAGTGTGTTGCCCCTGTGCGATCCCGTATCGGATCACTCGACTGTATTTTCAGCCCTGCAGGGCGTCAACGCAGAACGCCCCGGTTTGCGGCAATTCACATGTGTGAAATACACCCCCGCAGCGCCGCTAAATTCACATCCATGATGTTGTTGAGTGACTGGGTGTTCGACGTTGACATGAACCGCCAGCTGCCGCGATGGTTTGGCCACGTTCGGGTGATAACAACAATGCCCTGAAAGATGGAAGACCGGACGCTGGAGGTGGTATGCACGCTTTAATGCAAGACCGGCAACTGTTGATATCCACGTTGATCGATCACGCCGCGCTCAATCATGGCGAGGTCGAAATCGTATCGCGTACCTGTGAAGGGCCGACGCTGCGCACCAACTACCAGACCCTGCGGCAACGCTCGGTAAAAATGGCCAAGGCGTTGCTGCGTTTGGGGGTGAGGCACGGCGATCGGGTCGGCTCGCTGGCCTGGAACACCCACCGGCACATGGAACTGTACTTTGCCGTACCGGGCATGGGCGCGGTGCTCAACACGGTCAACCCGCGCCTGTACCAGGAGCAGATCGAGTACGTCATCAACCATGCCGAAGCCAAGGTGCTGTTCTTCGACCTGACCTTCGCCGACCTGATCCGCGCGCTACGCCCTGCCTTGACCTTCACCGGCACCCTGGTAGTGATGACCGACCGTGCGCACAAGCCGGCAGGCCTCGACGACTGCCTGTGCTACGAGGACTTGATCGAGGCCGAAACCGACGAGTTCGAGTGGCCGTTGTTCGAGGAAACCCAGGCCTCATCGTTGTGCTACACCTCCGGCACGACCGGCAACCCGAAAGGGGTGCTGTACAGCCATCGCTCAACGCTGCTGCATTCGTTCAACACCTGCTCGATGGACGGCCTGCAGCTGTCCTGTCGCGACTGCGTGCTGTTGATCGTGCCGCTGTTTCACGTCAACGCCTGGGGGCTGCCGTACGCCTCGGCGATGTGCGGTGCCAAGGTCGTGTTGCCTGGCCCCTGGCTGGACGGGCCAAGCCTGCTGCCTCTGTTGCAGCAGGAGCGCTGCACCTTCTCCATCGGCGTGCCGACGGTATGGCTGGGCTTGCTGCAGTTCATCGAAGAACACCCACAACTGCTGACCGGCGAGCTGGCCCTCGAGCGCGTGGTGATTGGCGGCTCGGCAGCGCCGCGGGCGTTGATCGAACGCCTGCATCGGCTGTTGGGCGCCACCAGTATCCAGGCCTGGGGCATGAGCGAAACCAGCCCGATGGGCACCATAGGCAACCTGCTGCCCAAGCACCTGGCGCTGTCGCTGGATGAGCAGATCGACGTGCGCGCCAAGGCCGGCCGCCCGGTGTATGGCGTCGAAGTGCAGGTGGTCGACGACCTCGGGCGCACCTTGCCACGGGACGGCAAGAGTGCAGGGCATCTCAAGGTGCGTGGGCCGTGGGTCGCCTCGGGCTACTACAAGGGCGACGGCGGCCAGGTGATGGATGCGGGCGGCTGGTTGCAGACCGGTGATGTGGCGAGCATCGATGAAGACGGTTACCTGCAGATCACCGACCGCAGCAAGGACGTGATCAAGTCGGGCGGTGAATGGATCAGCTCCATCGACCTGGAAAACGCCGCCATCGGCCATCCCGCCGTGCAAGAGGCGGCGGTGATCGGCCTGCCGCATTCGCGCTGGCAGGAGCGACCCCTGCTGGTGGTGGTGGTCAAGCCCGGCGTCGACGTCCAGGCCTGCGACCTGCTGGCGTTTCTCAGTACCCAGGTGGCCAAGTGGTGGTTGCCCGACGACGTGGTGTTCGTCGACCAACTGCCCCATACCGCCACCGGCAAATTGCAGAAGGCCCGCCTGCGCGAGCAGTTCAAGGATTTCGTTTTCACCAGTGAGCGGCCCCAGGCCGCCCCGCAAAGGAGTGATGTGAATGCCACAACTAATCATGGCTGACGAGGACGGCGTGCTCGAGATGCTGCGCGACAGCGTGGCCGCTTTTGCCCAGGGGCGTCCCGGCCCGCAAAGCCTGCGGCGCCTGCGCGGCGCCGAGGCCGACCTGGACCTGGCGCAGTGGCAGGAAATGGCGGCGGCCGGCTGGGTCGGCCTGATGCTGCCCGAGGCCCTGGGCGGGGCCGACCTGGGGATTCGCCAACAGGCGGTCATCAGCCACGCGTTGGGGCAAGCGCTGATTGCTTCGCCCATCGCCACGGCCTCGGTACTCAGCAGCGCCTTGCTCACCCGCGTGGCGGACTCGCCGGAGCGTCAGCGTCTCGCAGCCGGGCTGGTGCAGGGCACCTGTATTGTCGTGCCGGCCGTGACCGCGGGCAGCGACGGTGAGGCGG
The DNA here is from genome assembly GCF_900536025.1 of Pseudomonas reidholzensis. Taxonomy (GTDB): domain Bacteria; phylum Pseudomonadota; class Gammaproteobacteria; order Pseudomonadales; family Pseudomonadaceae; genus Aquipseudomonas; species Aquipseudomonas reidholzensis. Next base: position 101,862 of record NZ_UNOZ01000022.1, on the reverse strand, counting down.
TCACCGCCCGCCTGCTTGCCGGCGGCGTGCTGCTAGACGGCCGCCGTGGGTTCATCGAAGCAGCGCGCTCGGCCAGTGATTTTCTGCTGCTGGCCCGCGCAGGTGATGAAGACCTGCTGGTCAGCGTGCCCGGTAATGCCGAAGGGCTCGAGCGCGCTGACCGCCCGGGGGTGGATGGCGGGGTGATCTCGTCGTTGCGGCTGAGCAACTGCCTGGTGGCTGGCGAACGGATCCTGGCGCGCGGTGACCTGCGTGGCATGCTCGAGGCCTCGATCAACCTGGCGCGCACGGCACTGGCCGCGGAGCTGGCCGGTATCGCCAGCCAGGCCTTCGCGCTGACCCGCCAGTACACCATCGACCGCAAGCAGTTCGGCAAGCCGCTGGCCAGTTTCCAGGTGCTCCAGCACCGCCTGGTCGATCTCTGGGCCGAGGCGGAGTTCGCCTGTTCGGCGGTGGTCAACGCGGTCGAGCGGCTCGAGCAGGGCCATGAGCGCGAGGCGCGGCTGGCGGTGTATGCGGCCAAGGCGCGGGCGGGCGACGCGGCGGCGTTCGTCGGCCGCCAGGCGATCCACCTGTTCGGCGCCATGGGCTTTACCGACGAGTGCGACATCGGTCTTTACCTCAAGCGCGCGATCAACCTGGGCGCCGCACTCGGCCAGCCTGAAAGCCTGCGTGTTCAATTCATCCAAGAGGAGCGTGCCGCCTGAGGCGGTGCGGACAGCCCCCATGCAGAACAATTTGCTCAAAGTCGCCATCGCTGACCATGTCGCCGTCGTCACCCTCGACGCGCCGCCGGTCAATGCCCAATCCCGTGAGTTTGCCGAAGAGCTGATCGAGGTCTTCGACGAGCTTAACGATCTGCCCGAGGTGCGCGTCATCGTGCTCACCGGTGCCGGCAAGGTCTTCTCTGCCGGTGCCGACATCAAGTCGCGCGGGCAGGTCGGCGCCGTGCCCGGCGACACCAACCGCCACCTGCGCCGCACCCGTGAGGTCGGCTTCTGCATCATGGAGTCGAGCAAGCCGGTGATCGCCGCCGTCAATGGCCCGGCCCTGGGCGCCGGGCTCGGCCTGGTGCTGTGCTGCGACATCATCCTGGCCTCGGAAAACGCCGTGTTCGGCCTGCCGGAAATCGACATCGGCCTGATGGGCGGGGTGCGTCACACCATGCGCCTGTTCCCCCATTCACTGACCCGGCGGATGGTCTTGTCCGGTTACCGGGTCAGCGCCGCCGAGCTGTACCGGCGCGGCATCATCGAGGCCTGCACCACGCGTGAAGCGCTGATGGACGAGGCCCTGTCGATCGCCCACGAAATCGCCTCGAAGAGCCCGATGGCGCTGAAACTGGCCAAGCGTGCGATCAACACCGTCGAGACCATGGGCCTGAAAGAGGGTTACCGCTTCGAGCAGAACCTCACCGTGGAAATGACCCGTCACGAGGACTCCAAGGAAGCCATGCGCGCCTTCCTCGAAAAACGCCCGCCCGTGTTCAAGGAGTCGGTCTGATGAGCATCGACTGGAACGGTTTGCCCGACGAAGAGTTTCGCGCGGTGTTTCGCGCCTGGGTGCTGGACAACTGCCCGGCCGAGCTGCGCTACCTGCGCAAGCAGCGGCCGGTCTACGAGGAGGTCGAGCAGTGGTACCAGGCCCTGGCCGAGAAGGGCTGGCTGGCGCCGGTGTGGCCACGCGAATACGGCGGCATGGGCTTGTCGCCGGCCAAGCACATGATCTACGTCGAGGAGTGGGGGCGGCTGGGCTGCCCGCGCATTCCCGACCATGGCATCAGCCTGACCGGGCCGCTGCTGATCCACCATGGCAGCGAGGCGCAGAAAACCGAGTTTCTGCCGAAGATCATTTCCGGCGAGCACATCTGGTGCCAGGGCTACTCCGAGCCCAACGCCGGTTCCGACCTGGCCAGCCTGCGCACCTCGGCGGTGCTCGACGGCGACGCGTTCGTGGTCAACGGGCAGAAGATCTGGACCACCCTGGCGCACTGCGCCAACTGGATCTTCGTGCTGGTGCGCACCGACCGCGAGGCCAAGCCGCAGCGGGGCATCTCGGTGCTGCTGGTGGACATGACCAGCCCTGGCGTCGAGGTGCGCACCATCGAGAACCTGCGCGGCGAGGCGGATTTCTGCGAAGTGTTCTTCGACAATGTCCGGGTACCGGCGCACAACCTGGTCGGCGCGTTGAACGACGGCTGGACACTGGCCAAGTCGGTGCTGGGGCATGAGCGGATCTTCCTCGGTTCGCCGACCCGCGCCGAGTATGCCCTCGATCGGCTGGGCAAGTTGGCCAGTGATCGCGGCGCGTTCGAGGATGCGGCGTTCGTGTCGCGCTACGCCCGCTTGCGGCTTGACCTCTACGACCTGGGTTCCAGCTATGAGCGCTATGCCAAGGTACTGCGTTCGGGGGGCGAGCTGGGGGCCGATGTTTCGGTGCTGAAGATCTTCGCCACCGAGCTGTACCAGCGCATCACCGAAGAGATGCTGACCCTGGCCCAGGAGGAGGCCCGGTTCAACGATGACCTGTTGATCGAGGGCGGGCAGATCGATGCCATGAACCTGTTCCTGGATGCCCGGGCGCCGGCCATTTTTGGCGGCTCGAACGAGATCCAGCGCAACATCCTGGCCAAGGCAGTACTGGGTTTGCCCAGCTGATCGAGCTGGCGTGCAGGTCCATCGCGGGGCAAGGCCCCGCGACTGGGCTGGCCCCTAGAGTTCTATCTCGACAGGCGCTGTGAAGCCTTCCACCGGCTCCAGCCGTTTCGCCGCATTCTGCAGCACCTGCAAGTAGTGGTCATGGTTCTGCCGGATACGCTCGGCCGCCCCACCCAGCCCCAGCGTGACGGGCTGACCCTGGATGGTGACCGGCAACAACACGCACAAGGTCGCCCCACCGAGGAACGGAATGTTTTCTGCCGAGGCATACCCCTGGCGGCGGATGTGACGGATCTTCTCCATCATCGCCGGCAGCTCCACACGCTCGCCGTTGTGCTTCTGGCTGACGATGTTGGCGCGACGGATCAGGTTGTCGAGCACCTTGTCGCTCATCGTCGACATCAGCAGCCAACCCGTCGCCGACTGGGTCATGGGGCGCAGTTCAGACTCGTTGACGTGAAAGCGCAGGGCATGCACCGACTGCAGCACTTGCACGTACTGCACGTAGATATCGTTCTTGGTATTGATCGACACCGATTCGCCGGTCTCGGCGTGCACGTCGTTCATCGCCTCGACAATACCGCCAGAGGCGAAAAGGGTATGCGGCACCCATTCACCCAATGACGTCACCTTGACCGTAGGGAAGTACAGCCGCTCGTGCCGGTTGAAGTTGAGGTAGCCCAGGGTGATCAGGGTTTTCAGCAGCACGGTGGTGCTCGATTGCGGATAACCCAGTGCGGCAGATATTTCAGACATGGCCCGGGGCTGACGGACATTCTTGAAGAACTCAAGTATTTCGAGCACGCGCATGGCGGATTTGACGTGTGACGGTTGCATTGTTAACGCCCCCCTCGTGCGGCGATGTTTTTCACATCTGTGAAAGTCGCGCACATATACATAGTTATTGTTGTTGGCCAAAGATTCGGATGACAGGATGGTTTTGTCAAGGCACGCCAAACGTTCGGGTTGAACAACAACCCCCAACAACAAGAGAGACAGAACATGGGCAGACTGACCGGAAAAGTCGCACTGGTAACCGGTGGCGCACGAGGCATTGGTGCAGCGATCAGCGAGGCGTTCGCCCGCGAGGGTGCACGGGTGGGCATCATGGACCTCAAGGAGGAGGCTGCGCTGGACGCCGTGCAGCGTATCGAGGCCGCGGGCGGGCAGGCGCTCGCCCTGGTCGGCAACGTCGCCGTGCGCGAGGACGTGCTGCGCGCCGTCAGCGCACTCAGCGAAACCTTCGGCGCGCCGACCCTGCTGGTCAACAACGCCATGTGGAACCGCTACGGCCCGCTGCTCGAGCAGACCGAAGAGATGATCGGGCGCATGGTCGACGTCGGCTTCAAGGGTGTGGTCTGGGGCTACCAGGCGGTGATCCCGGGGATGATCGAGGCCGGCGGCGGCTGCATCATCAACATCGCCTCGCCGTCTGCCGTGCTGGCCATGCGCAACGGCATCATGTACAGCGCGGTCAAGGCGGCGGTGGCCGGGCTGACCCGTTCCGGTTCGGCGGAGTTCGGGCCGCACAACATCCGCGTCAATGCCATCGCACCGGGCCCGACGCCCACCGATGGGGCCAACCTGGTGGTCGATGAAGCGGCCTGGGAACGCCGCCGCGCACGCATGCCCATCGGCCGCCTGGGCACACCGCAGGACATTGCCAACGCGGCGGTGTTTCTCGCCAGCGAAGAATCCAGCTTCATCACCGGCGACATGTTGTTCGTGGACGGCGGCGTGACCTACGCCTTCTCCTGAACCCCGGTGATACCGTAATCCACAACAATAAAGCGTCATTCCGATCTGTGCGGATGCAACTTACCCGCGACGTCAGGCCGTGGCCGACGAGCAGGCCCGGGGTGATAACCAGGGGATTGCCATGCCTATAACATTTACCCGTCTGGGTGAGACACCCGACCTGCTCGGCGAAAGTCCGGTCTGGGACAGCGCTGCGCAGTGCCTGTACTGGGTGGACAGTGTCTCCAGGCTGATTCGCCGTTATCAACCGGCGACCGGTACTTACCAGCAATGGTCGACGCCTTCGATGGTCGGCTGCGTCGGCCTGGGCGCCGGCAATAGCCTGATCGCCGGTTTGGCCGACGGCATCTACAGCCTGGACCTCGACAGTGGCGAATTCACCCCGCTGTTGTGCCCGCAACCGGTCAATCCCCAGGTGCGCTTCAACGATGGCCGGATGGACCGCGCCGGGCGTTTTCTGTGTGGCTCGATGGGCCTCTGCGCCGACCCGCAAGGGGCGTTGTACCGGGTCTCGGGCGAGTCGGACGGCGAGATGCTGGCCAACGGCATTCGCATCTCCAACACCCTGTGTTTCAGCCCGGCGGGCGACACCCTGTACTTCGCCGACAGCCTCGATCAGAGCATTCGCGCCTACCGCTACAGCCACGAACGCGCTCCGTTGACCGAGCCCCGGCGCTTTGCCGAGACGCAGATGCTTGGCTCCGGCCCGGACGGCGCCACGGTCGATGCCCAGGGGTATGTCTGGGTGGCGCTGGTGCAGGCGGGGCGGATCGCGCGCTTCTCGCCCGAGGGCATCCTCGACCGGCTGATCCGCTCACCCACCGACATGCCGTCGTGCCTGGCCTTCGGTGGGCCGGACCTGAGCACGCTGTACGTCACCTCGATCCGCAATTCCGGTTCTGGCCGGGCCATCTCGCGCCACCCCGACGGTGGTTTTCTTTTCGCAATCGACGGGCTGGGCGTTGAGGGCCTGCCGGAGCCGCGCTTCGGTCAATGCCCGGTGGCCCTCAACCCTGCCAATGGTGAACCCGCATGAGCACCCCGCATTCGTTGTCTTCGCTGTTTTCCCCCCGTTCCATCGCCCTGGTGGGCGCCTCCGACGACCCCACGCGGATTGGCGGCCGCCCGCTGCGTTACCTGCGCGCCAGCGGCTACGCCGGTGAGGTGTTCCCGATCAACCCCAACCGCGACAGCGTGCAGGGCATGCCCGCCTATGCGTCGATCGCCAGCCTGCCGCAGGTACCTGACGTGGCGCTGCTGGCCGTGCCGGCGGCGGCCACCATCGAGTCGATCAGGGCCTGCGCCGACCGTGGCGTGGGCGCGGCGATCGTGTTCTCGGCGGGGTTCGCCGAAACCTCCGAGGAGGGCAAGGTGATGCAGCAGGAAATCACCAGCATCGCCCGTGAGTCCGGCATGCGCGTGCTCGGGCCCAACTGCCTCGGCGTGTTCAACGCGCAGACGGGTTACTACGGCACCTTCTCGGCCATCTTCGACAGCGCGTTCGTCCAGCCCGGCCCGCTGGCCATCGTTTCGCAAAGCGGTGCCTATGGCTCGCACCTGGCCCACCTGGCGCGTGAGCGCGGGCTCGGTATCAGCCATTGGGTCACCACCGGCAACGAGTGCGACGTCGACGTCGCCGAGGCGCTGGACTGGATCGTCGAGCAGCCCCAGGTCAAGGTGGTGATGGCCTATGCCGAAGGGGTGCGCGATGGACAGCGCTTCCTCGCGGCGCTCGACAAGGCCCGGCGCAACCAGGTCGCGATCGTCTTCATGAAGGTCGGCCGCTCGCAGGTCGGCGCCCAGGCGGTCAGCTCGCACACCGCAGCGCTGGCGGGCTCGGACGCGGTGTTCGATGCCGTACTGCGCCAGTATGGCGTGTACCGCGCGCGCACCACCGCCGAGCAGCTGGATATCGCCTATGCCGCGTCCCGCGCGTCGTCGGTCAGCGGCAACCGCCTGGGCATCTTTACCCTGTCCGGTGGTTTCGGCATCCAGATGGCCGATGATGCCGAGGACGCCGGGCTGGCGGTCACGGCCATGCCGGCCAGTGCCCAGGATGAACTCAAGCGCCTGTTGCCCTACGCCTCGCCGAACAACCCGGTGGATGCCACCGCCCAGGCACTGACCGACCTGCCACTGATGAGCCAGTTCATCCGCGCCATGCTCGACAAGGGTGGCTACGACCTGTTCGCCGCGATCCTCGGCAGCGGCCCGGCCAGCCCGACCTTTGCCGACTCGCTGCGCCAGGCCATGGCCGAGGCCACGCTGGACAGCCCCGACTGCCTCAAGTGCCTGACCCTGTCGGCGCCGGCCGAGATCGTGCGCAGCTACGAGGCGCAAGGCTTCCTGGTCTATCAGGACGGTAGCGCACTGATCAACGCGCTGGGTGCGCTGGTGCGCTTCCGGGCGCATTTCGACCAGGTCGGGCAGACCGATCCGCTGCCCGCCGCCGTGCCGCAACTGAGCATTCCCCAGCGTGCCATGAGCGAGCACGAGGCGAAGTCGCTGCTCGCCCGCGCCGGCATTCCATTCCCTGCGGAGTGCCTGATCGCGGCCGATCAAGACCCCGGCGCGGCCGCCCGCCAACTGGGCTTTCCGCTGGTGATGAAAATCTCTTCGGCGGATTTGCCGCACAAGACCGAAGTGGGCGGTGTGCGCTTGCATCTGAAGGACGAAGACGAAGTGCGCCAGGCGATGGCCAGGATGCTCGAGAGCGTGCGCGTCAAGGCTCCCGATGCGCAGATCGAAGGCGTCACCCTGGCGCCGATGATCGGCGGCGGCGTGGAGACCATCGTCGGCGTGTTCAGTGACCCGACCATGGGCCCGGTGGTGATGTTCGGCCTCGGCGGCGTTTACGTCGAGGTGCTCAAGGACGTGACCTTCCGCGTGGCGCCTTTCGACCAGCAAGAGGCGCTGCGGATGATCCGCGAAATCCGCGGCTTCGCCATGCTCGAAGGCGTGCGTGGCGCCCCCCCGGCAGACATCGACGCGCTGGCGCAACTGCTGGCGCAACTGTCGCACTTCGCCGCAGCGCATGCCGGCCAGTTCGACAGCATCGACCTCAATCCCGTCGTCGTGCTGCCCCGTGGTGAAGGCGTGCTGGCGCTTGATGCGCTGATCGTCCCGGCCACCCTCACTGCCTGATCGGCACTCGGTAGAACAACAAGGAGAACGTCCCTATGAACGCCCACCAACACGCCCGTGTCCTGTCCGCCGCAGCGCTGTCGAGCGACGCCTTCAGCGGCAGCGTCGACCCGTCTGCCTTCAAGCTGTCGATGCGCCAGATCGCCTCGCCGGTCGGCATCATCACCACCCGCGAGGGCGACCTGCGCAACGGCCTGACCGCCACCTCGATCTGCTCGGTGTCGATGGAACCCCCGACCATGCTGGTGTGTGTCAACCGCAATGCCAGCGCCGAGAAGACCATCGCCGCCAGCGGCGCCTTCGCCATCAACATGCTGGCCGACGCGCAGCACCCGGTGGCCCGGCTGTTCTCGACGCCCAAGCTGTGCCCCGAGGACCGCTTTGCCGGCGGCCAGTGGAGCGAGCTGGTCACCGGCGCACCGATCCTCGAAGGGGCCGTGGCCACTTTCGATTGCGTGGTCCAGGAGTGCATCACCTCGGGCAGCCACAACCTCTACATCGGCCGCGTGATCGCGACCCGCTCGCTCGACCAGGACATCCTCCTGTACCGGGATGGCGCGTTCCGCCGGCTGGAGTCGATCAACTGAGTGAGCGCGCCTGCGCGTCATGCGCAGCGCTACAGGAGGTCTTATGCAAAACCCTGCAAAGGTTGCCGTGATCACCGGCGCCGCTGGCGGTATCGGGCGCGCGTTGTGCCAGGGCTTCATCGAGGATGGCTATCGTATTGCCGCGCTCGATGTCGACGCCCCGGCCTTGTCCGAGCTGCTGGCGCAGCTCGGCGAGGGCCACCAGGGATTCACCTGTGACCTGGCCAGCGAGACTCAGATCGTCGCCACCGTTGCGCAGGTCGCGGCGCGCTTCGGGCGCATCGACGTGCTGGTCAACAACGCGGCGCTCGGGCCGAGCATGGCCGCCACCTGCGACACCACGCTCGAAGGCTTCGCGCTGGCATTGGCGGTCAATACGCTCGGGCCGACGCTGATGGCGCGTGAAGCGGCCAGGCATATGGGCCGCGGCGCCGCAGTGGTCAACGTCGCATCCCTCGCCGGGCTGCTGGCCAACCCCAAGCGCAACGCCTATGCAAGCTCCAAGGCCGCGTTGATCAGCATGACCCGTTCGCTGGCCTGCGAGTGGGCCGAGCGCGGCATCCGCGTGACGGCGGTGGCGCCTGGCTACGTACTGACGCCGATGGTGGCAGGGCTGGAGCAGGCGGCGAAGGTGGACCTGCAGCAGGTGCGTCGGCGCATTCCCATGGGGCGCCTGGCGCGGCCGGATGAAATCGCCGCAGCCGTTCGTTTCCTCGCCTCCGCCGAGGCGCGCCAGGTCACCGGCAGCGTGTTGCCGGTCGATGGCGGATGGGCGTGCTTCAACCAGCCTGGCGATGCGCACCCGCCGGTTGCCAGCGTGCCGGACGCCGAGCGCCATCGGCCGCAGGCGTCTGCAGCGGCGCGTGTGGTGGTGGTCAGCGGCGGCGGTGGCGCGGCCAGCGAGGTGATCGCTGCGCGTTTCCGTGCACAAGGCGACACCGTGATCGTGCTCGAGCCCCAGGCCGAAGCGGCGGTGCGCCAAGCATTCGCCGTCATCCAGCGCCAGTACGGCCGGGTCGATGTGCTGATCAATGCGGCGCTGCTCGAGGCCCCTCGGGCGGATCACCCGGAGAGCCTGATGAGCACGCTCAACCGCACGCTGACGGCAGCCTTCTTATCGATTCGCGAAGCGTTGAACTGCATGCCGGTCTCGGGCGGGGTAGTGCTCAACATCGGCTCGCTCCCTGCGGGCGGCACTGTCGCAGCCCGGCAGGCACAGGCCGCCGCCTGGCAGGGCAGCGAGATGCTGGGTCGCTGCCAGGCCGCAGAGCTGGCAGCGGCTGGCGTGCGCGTGGTCAACCTGGCCGGCGCTGCCCCGTACCCAGGCGACATCGCTGCGGCCGCGCTGTTCCTGGCGTCCGCCTCGGCGTCCTACATCACCGGCGCCACCTTGTATGTGGATGGCGGCCGCAGCGCTTTTGCCAACGCCGCACAGGCGGCCATTTTCGATGATACGGAGGTAGCGTGATGATCTTCAGTTGCAAGCTCGATGCAGTCCCCCAGTTGCTCGAACCGGATGATTTCAAGGCGTTCAAGCTGGCGTTCGATGGCTACGCCGCCGGGCACAAGCCCGCGCTGGAGGGCGTGCGCTACCTGCAGGACGACCACGCCTTCGTCAGCCAGCGGCAGGTCATCCGCGCGGCCGGCGGGCATGCCACGCTCGCCTGGCGTGCAGCCTTCGCGGCCATGGTCACCGCCGCAGCGAAGTACGGTTGGGTCGACCCCCACACCCAGGACATCAAGGTGCACCTGCAATGGCAATGAATCCCCCGGTCGTCCTGCTGGATAAACAGGCGGGTTACACCGTCATCACCCTCAATCGTCCCGACAAGCTCAACGCCTGTACCGTGCCCCTGCTCGAAGGCCTCAAGGCAGCCCTGGACAGCGCCATCGCCGACCCCCACTGCAGGGCCATCCTGCTCACCGGGGCCGGGCGCGGCTTCTGTGCCGGGCAGGACCTGAACGAGCGCAAGCCGGTCGAAGGGCAGGTGGCAGACCTCGGCGCCTCGCTGCTCGAGTACTACAACCCGATCATCCTGGCGATCCGGCAAAGCGACAAGCCGGTGGTGTGTGCGGTCAACGGGGTGGCTGCCGGCGCTGGCGCCAATATCGCCCTGGCTTGCGATATCGTCCTGGCGGCCAATACCGCCACGTTCATCCAGGCGTTTGCGCGCATTGGCCTGGGGCCGGATGCCGGCGGCAGTTGGCTATTGCCCAGGCTGATCGGTGAGGCCCGGGCGCGTGCGCTGGCACTGCTGGCCGAGCCGATCAGTGCGGTGCAGGCGCAGGCCTGGGGGATGATCTGGGAAACCCTCGAAAGCGATGCCCTGATGAGCCGCGCGCATGCCCTGGCACGTCAACTGGCAACCCGCCCAGTGGGATCGTGCGCCGCGATCAAGCAGGCCTTCCTGGCCTCGCCGAGCAACAGCTTGATCGCGCAACTGGCTCTGGAGGCTGATCTGCAGCGCAAGGCAGGGCAGAGTGAGGACTACCGGATCGGCGTCCGTGCATTTTTGGCGGGCGAGCAACCGCGTTTCGTCGGTCGCTGACCGGCGCGGTACAGCCGGTTTAATCACGTATATGAATTAGCGGTGTTTGCGGTTTGAGCGTTGGAACAGTCCGGGTGCTCTCGCATAAACTCAGGGCTACAAGTTTTCAGCGTGATATCTGTTCGTTTTTCCAATGAGTTCGCGGCAGCGCTTGCTACTGCCCGTGACGGCTTCGTGCACCTTGAAAAAACGTCCAACCCTTGAAATCAATAATAAAAGGATCTTCACATGGAATTTGGAACATTCATTCTCGCTGCGCAGCGTGGTTATCACCAAAGTTCCGAGCGGGTATTACGTCACTCCATGGAACAGGCCATCGCCGCAGAAAAAGCCGGCTTTCACACCGCCTGGTTTGCCGAGCACCATTTCAATAACTACAGCCTGGTCCCGTCACCCCTGATGATGGTTGCCGCCTTGTCCGGTGTCACCCGCACCCTGCGCCTGGGCACGGCGGTTTGCGTGTTGCCGCTGTACCAGCCGCAGCGGCTGCTGTCGGAAATCGGCTTTGCCGACATCGCCTGTAACGGGCGGTTGGAACTCGGTGTGGGCTCGGGTTACCAGCAGTTCGAGTTCGAACGCTTTGGCATCGACGTGGACAACGCGCCGGCAGTGTTCGCCGAGTACCTGGACGTGTTGCAGAAAGGCCTGCGGCAACCGATTTTCGAGCATGACGGCGAACACCTGAAGATCCCCCCAACCGCCATTTCAGTACATACCGTACAACAGCCGGGCCCGCCCATCTGGCTCGCTGCAGGTTCGGCACGCAGCATGGGCCGGGCCTACCGCGAAGGGCACAACCTGTTCGTCACTGCGTTCCATGACGGGCTGGACACCGTAAAAGCCCTGCGCGCCAACATCGAACAGGCCGCCGCCAGCGAGGGCAAGCAAGTTGGTGACGCGCGCATCGCCTTGCTGCGCTGCTGCTATGCCAGCGACAACCCGGCCGAGATCAACAGCTACCTGGACAACGCCCGTTATCAACGGCGCCTGTCGGAGGCCTTGCAGAAGCGCCGTCAACAAAGCAGCGACGGTTACCTGATGCAGGAAACCCCGACTGAGAAAGACCTGTCGTTCGAACAGATGCGCAAGAACATGCCGATCGGCAGCGTCAACTACGTCATCGACAAGTTGCTGGAAGAAATCGAAGTGCTCAAGCCCGACCAGGTGGCGGTGCAGACCCAACTGGGCGACTTCGATGAAAAGACCATGTTGCGGCAGATCGAACTGTGGGGCGAGGTGATCATTCCCGCCGTCAACAAAGCCCTGGCAGGCTCCCAGGTACGCGCCGTCATTGCGTAGTCTCTGCACCTGATGTTCACGGCTGGGCGTTAGAGTGGCAGGGGCAGCGGACCGCTGTCCCTGATCGACGATGCATCGAACAGTGAGATAACAATAATGATAAAAAATCTGAGATGGGTGATCGTTTTTCTGCTGTTGACCCTGTACATGATCAACTACATGGACCGGGTGGCACTGTCGATCGTGCTGCCCATGGTCGAAGCCGACCTGCACCTGAACCCCGAGCAGTTCGGCATCATCTTCGGCGCGTTCTTCTTCGGCTACGCGATCTTCAACTTCCTGGGTGGGCTTGCCGCCGACCGTTTCGGCCCACTGTGGGTGCTCGGTGCGGCGGTGGCGTTGTGGTCGATCTTCTGCGGCCTGACCGCGATCGCCACCGGTTTCTGGTCGATGCTGATCCTGCGGGTGCTGTTCGGCATGGCCGAGGGGCCGATTTCGGCGGCGGCCAACAAGATGGTCAACAGCTGGTTCCCGAAACGCCAGGTGGCCACGGCGGTGGGCTTCCTGAGCGCCGGCTCGCCGTTGGGCGGGGCGATTGCCGGGCCCATCGTGGGGTTGCTCGCGGTCGCCTTCGGCTGGCGCCTGTCGTTCGTGATTATCGCCGCCATCGGTTTTGTCTGGCTGGCGTGCTGGGTGTACCTGGCGGCCGATGCGCCGGAAAAAAGCAAACGCGTCACCGAAGAAGAGAAGAACCGCATCGCCGAGTGGCGGCGTGAAGAGCAGGCCTCGCTCAACGGGGTGGTCGCGCCGCAGCGCTCGGTGTGGTCGTACATTCGCAACCCGGTGATCCTCGGGACCTCGTTCGCGTTCTTCGCCTCCAACTACACGCTGTTCTTTTTCCTCAGCTGGTTCCCGTCCTACCTGACCAAGGCCCATGGCCTGGATATCAAGAGCATGGCCTTCGCCACGGTCATTCCATGGCTGGTGGGGTTTGTTGGCATGTCGCTGGGCGGCGTGCTATCGGACTTCGTGCTGCGCAAGACCGGCAGCGCGGTGCTGGCGCGCAAGCTGATCCTGGTGACCTTCCTGGGGTGCTCGGCGATGTGCGTGGGCCTCTCGGGCACCGTCACCACACTGACCGCCGCGGTCGCTTTGATGTCGATGTCGCTGTTCCTCCTCTACACCGCCGGCCCCTCCTACTGGGCGGTGGTGCTGGACAACGTCGACAAGAACAACGTCGGTGCGGTGACCGGCTTCCTGCACCTGTGCGGCAGTACCGCAGGGATGATCGGGCCAGTCGTCACCGGCTACATCGTGCAGTCCACCGGCAAGTTCGACAGCGCCTTCCTGATGGCGGGTTGCGTTTCTCTGACCGGGGCCGTGGTGGTGTTCTTCCTGCTGCGTGAATCCCGGCGCGGGCCGGCGGTGTCGGTGCCGAGCGAGGCGCTCTGAAGACTTTTCATTTTGCTGAAGCGGGATGTGCGACATGTCGAATGTGCTTGCAGAAGTGGTCACGGTCACGGTTCAGGACGACCGCGTGGCGTTGGTCAGGATCAACCGCCCCGAGGCCAAGAACGCCCTCAATGGCCGGGTGCGCGAGGCGCTGGCGCGGGTTTTTCGTGAGTTGGCGGTGGACCCGGCGGTGAGGGCGGTGGTGCTCACCGGCGGCCCGGAGTGTTTTGTTGCGGGTGCCGATGTGCGTGAGTTTGCCGAGGCGACGCCGGTGCAGATGTACGAGCGGCACGCCGAGCGCTTGTGGCAGGCCATCAGCCAGTGCCCCAAGCCGGTGATCGCTGCCGTCAATGGTTTTGCCCTGGGCGGTGGTTGCGAACTGGCGATGCATTGCGACGTCATCATCGCCGGCCGCCAGGCGCGCTTCGGCCAGCCTGAGGTGAAGCTGGGGCTGATGCCCGGCGCCGGTGGCACCCAGCGGCTGATCCGCGCGGTGGGCAAGTTCCAGGCGATGCGCATGCTGCTCAGCGGTTGCCTGGTGCCGGCCGAGCAAGCGCTGGCGATGGGCATGGTCAGCGAAGTGGTGGACGACCCAGAGGTGCTGGCCAGGGCCCTGGCCTTCGGCGCCGAACTTGCCGCGCTGCCGCGCCTGGCGGTCGAACAGATCAAGGAAGTGGCGCTGCTCGGCGCCGAGATGCCACTCGACGGCGCGCTGGCACTGGAGCGCAAGGCGTTCCAGCTGCTGTTCGACTCGGCGGACCAGAAGGAGGGGGCCCAGGCCTTCCTCGACAAGCGCCGTGCGCAATTCAGGGGGGAGTGAGATGGCTGAGATCCACAGGGTCGGCATCATCGGTGCCGGCGCGATGGGCGCCGGTATTGCCCAGGTCTGCGCCCAGGCGGGGCTGAGCGTAATGCTCTATGACGCGGTTGGCGGTGCGGCGCAAGCCTGTATCGAGCGCTTGGCGGGGGTGTTCGACACCCTGGTCGACAAGCGCAAGATGAGCCCGCAGCAGCGTCAGCAGGCGTTGGCCAACCTGCAGGTTGGCCAGGCACTGGCGCAGTTGGGCGATTGCCAGCTGATCATCGAGGCCATTGTCGAGAAGCTCGACGCCAAGCAGCGGCTGTTCACCGAGCTGGAGCAGATCGTTGCGCCCGAGTGCATCCTCGCCAGCAACACCTCGTCGTTGTCGATCACCGCGATTGCCGCGCCGTGCCAGCACCCTTCACGAGTAGCCGGCCTGCACTTTTTCAACCCGGTGGCGTTGATGAAGGTGGTCGAGGTGATCGACGGCCTGCACACCGATCCCGCAGTTGGCGAGCGCCTGATGGCGTTGGTCAGCCGCCTCGGGCACCAGCCGGTGAGGTCGCGCGATACCCCTGGCTTCATCATCAACCATGCCGGCCGCGCCTATGGCACCGAAGCGCTGGCGCTGCTCGGTGAGCGGGTGGCGCCGGTGGCGGTCATCGACTGCATCCTGCGCGAGTCGATGGGCTTTCGCATGGGGCCGTTCGAGCTGTTCGACCTGACCGCCCTGGATGTCTCACACCCGGTGATGGAGTCGATCTACCAGCAGTACTACCACGACCCCCGCTATCGCCCTTCGGTGATCACCCGGCAGAGGCTCGAGGCGGGCCAGTTGGGGCGCAAGAGCGGCGAGGGTTTCTACCGTTATCCCAGGCCCGAGGCCAGCGCCGAAGCGCCCGTGACCCTGGCCGAACCGGGCGATCGACCGGCCGTGTGGGTCGGCGCCGATGACCCGGCCGACCTTGCCTTGCTGGTGGCCTGGTTGCAGGCGCTGGGGCTGCAACTGGACCGCGCCGCGACACCCGCGGCGGGCTCGCTGTGCCTGCTGGCGCCGTATGGCCGGGATGCCACCGGCGCGGCGTTGGCCTTTGGCACCGATCCTCGCCGTACGCTGTGCATCGACATGCTGCCGGGCCTCGACAGACACCGGACGCTGATGTGCACGCCGGTGACCGATGCGCGCCTCCTGACGTTCGCCCTGGCGGCCTTTGCCCAGGACGGTGTAGGCGTGTCGTTGATCGAAGACAGCTTGGGGTTCGTCTGCCAGCGGGTGATGGCGGCCATCGTCAACCTGGCCTGTGAAATCGCCCAGCAAGGGGTTGCCAGCCCTGCGCACATCGATCAGGCCGTGCGCCTTGGCCTGGGCTATCCGCAGGGGCCGTTGAGCTGGGGCGACCAGCTGGGCGCCAAGCGCGTGCTGATGATTTTGCAGCGCATGGTCGATACCGCCCATGACCCCCGTTATCGCCCCAGCCCCTGGCTACGACGCCGGGCACTGCTGGATGTTTCGCTTAGCCATGAGCGCGCGGCCGGCCTCTGAGCCTGGGTCACGCTTGCAGGATCATGTTCGTTCGACAAGGAACTTCAAGGATGCTGGATCTTCGATCTGAAACCGCGCCGGCTCGACAGGGCACGGCAACGCCAGGCGAACACAACCCCTTCGCAATCCAGCAGGTCGCCGTGCTGGGTGCCGGCACCATGGGCCGCGGCATCGTCGCCAGCCTGGCAAGCGCCGGGCTGGACGTGCTGTGGCTGGACAACGAGCGTGCCAGCCTGGTCGCGGGGCTGGAGATGCTCGAGCAGCTCTGGTCGCAACAGGTGGCCAAGGCGCGCATCACCCAGGCCCAGGCCCACGCCTGCCTGCAGCGGGTACAGGCTGTCGACGGTTACGCCGCCTTGGCAGACGCCGACCTGGTGATCGAAGCGGTCTACGAGAACCTGGCCTTGAAGCAGGACATCTTCCGGCTGCTCGACGCCCACCTCAAGCCTGGGGCGATCCTCGCCAGCAACACCTCGGCACTGGATATCGATGCCATCGCCACAGTGACGAATCGACCGCAGCAGGTGCTCGGCCTGCATTTCTTCAGCCCGGCACATGTGATGAAACTGCTGGAGATCGTGCGCGGCGAGCACACCCTCGCGGCCGTCATCGACGCCGCGCAGGCGCTCGGCCAACGCCTGGGCAAGGTCGCGGTGGTGGCGGGCAACTGCCCAGGCTTTATCGGCAACCGCATGCTCGCCGGCTACGCCGCCGAAGCGCGCAAGATGCTCCTCGAAGGCGCGTTGCCGCATCAGGTGGATGCTGCCCTGGAGCAGTTCGGCTTTGCCATGGGGCCGTTCCGCATGTACGACGTGGTGGGCATCGACCTGGAGTGGCGCGCCCGCACGCTGGCGGGCAAGGGCAATGAATCACCCTTGGTGCAGGTCGACAACGCGCTCTGTGAGCGCGGGCGGCTTGGGCAGAAACGTGCTGCGGGCTACTACACTTACGCCCCGGGCAGCCGCCGCGGCGAGCACGACCCGCAGGTCGATGCACTGGTCCGTCAGGTATCGCAGGACCTCGGCTACCGTCGGCGCCGCATCGGCACGGATGAAATCCTCGAGCGCTGCCTGCTGGCGCTGGTCAACGAAGGGGCAAAGATCCTCGAGGAAGGAATCGCTGCCAATGGCGCAGACATTGATCAGGTGTGGCTCAACGGTTACGGCTTCCCCGCGCAGGTGGGCGGGCCGATGACCTGGGCGCAGGGGCAGGGCGCTGCGCAGATCCTGGCCAGCCTGGAGCGCCTGCGTGAGCGGTTCGGCGAGCACTGGCGGCCAGCACCGCTGATCCAGCGCTGGGCGGCTGAGGGTGAAAGTCGGGGCAGCGTCGGTGACACCTCCCGGGCTCTTTGAAGGTGTTCTGAAATTGCGCTTGGCGTGAGCTCGCCGGGGCCGCTGCGCAGCCCTTTCGCGACACAAGGCCGCTCCCACAGGATGGCGTGTTGCCCCGATTTCGCCGTCCAAGTGGGAGCGGCCTTGTGTCGCGAAAGGGGCGCGCAGCGGCCCCAGCGAGCCAAAGCCAGGTATCAATTCAGGAAACATGCGAAGCCCTTGCGAGGGTTAACGACATACAGCGTACCCACGAGAGACAAGGAGTCATTGCCATGCAGCCCTTCAGCTTTATCACCACCGCGCAGCTCATCAGCGAGGTCGGTGCTGCCCGGCGCCTTGCCACGCTTTGCCTGGAGCGGGGCGCACGCCGGGTGTTGATGGTCACCGACCCTGGCGTTGCAGCCCTGCCGCTGTTTGCCGAATTGCTGTTGGGGTTCCCTGTCGCTCAGGTGCAGGTGTCGGTATTCAAGGAGGTCACTGCCGACCCGAGCCAAGACTGTGTGCTGGCGGCGGCCGCGCACGCGAGGGACGCGCAGGCCGAGCTGATCGTCGGGTTCGGCGGCGGAAGCTCGATGGACGTGGCCAAGCTGGTCGCGGTGCTGGCGCATCCGCAGTGCCAGCAGTCGATCAGTGAGCTCTACGGCGTCGACCAGGTCAACAGCCTTCGCTTGCCCTTGATCCAGGTGCCGACCACGGCCGGCACCGGTTCGGAGGTCACGCCGATTGCCATCGTCACCGTCGGCAAGGCCAGCAAGACCGGCATCGTCTCGCCCGTGCTGCTGCCTGACCTGGCCGTGCTCGACGCGGCCTGTACCCTCGGCCTGCCGCCTGCGGTGACCGCGGCGACCGGCATCGACGCCATGGTGCATGCGATCGAAGCCTACACCAGCAAGCTGCGGCGCAACCCGCTGTCCAGCATGCTGGCGCGCGAGGCGTTGCGCCTGCTGACGGAAAACCTCGAGCACGCTGTGCATGACGGCAGCAACCTGCAAGCCCGCCAAGGCATGTTGCTGGGCGCCTGCCTGGCGGGGCAGGCCTTCGCCAACGCGCCGGTGGCCGCGGTGCACGCGCTGGCCTATCCACTGGGTGGGCATTTTCATATTCCCCACGGGCTGTCGAACGCGCTGGTGCTGCCGCACGTGGCGCGCTTCAACCTGCCGCAGGCGCAGGCCGATTACGCCGAACTGGCCCCGCTGCTGCTGGGGGCGCGCTTGCAGCCTGGCGATCAGCGCAGCCAGGCGGAGCAGTTCGTGACCGAGCTCGCGCAACTCGGCCCTCGTTGCGGGTTGCCGAGCCGCCTGCGCGACCTCGACATCCCCGAGGGCTGCCTGCGGCAACTGGCCGAGGATGCGATGCAGCAACAGCGGCTGCTGGTCAACAACCCGCGAGAAGTCAGCGTGGACGATGCCTTGCGTATCTATGAGGCGGCCTGGTGATGACTGACGTCAGGGCGCGCAGCCGCTACCGGCATTTCACCCCGATCACCACCCGTTGGCACGACAACGATGTCTACGGGCATGTGAACAACGTCGTCTATTACGGCTTCTTCGACAGCGCCGTCAACCGCCTGCTGATCGAGCAGGGCGGGCTGGACATCCACGCCGGCGCGGTGATCGGGCTGGTGGTGAGTTCGAACTGCGAATACTACGCCCCGGTCGCGTTTCCCCAGGCTATCGAGGTGGGGCTGGTGGTTGAAGCGATCGGTCGCAGCTCGGTCCGCTATCAATTGGCGGTGTTCGTGGCGGGGGAGGAGCGGGCGGCGGCGACGGGGCATTTCGTGCATGTGTTCGTCGATGCCCGTGAGCGGCGGTCGGTGCCGGTGCCTGATGAGCTGCGTGGGGTGTTGGGTCGGCTGCTCGAGGGATGATATCGGCGCTTCGCGGGCTGAAAATACGTGGAAACGTGAGCCGTCCCTACAGGAAAGAATCAGATTTTCCCTGTTCCCTGTAGTCCATTTCCGAATCATCCTTTACGCCATTGCGGTGGTCTTTTCAGGCTCCTAGTCTCGCCCAGTCGCTGCGAAATCAGTGGCCGGGCCTGCAAGCCTGATAGCGAAATTGATCCACCGCCAATTCGCCAGCGTAATGCTGACGATAGTGTTCAATGGCGGCTGCGTACGGGAGGTCTTCGGGCCTGCCGGTTTTCTCTTTTGCGCCGGTCTTGCAGACCCGTACGTGGCCGCCACCCCATCCATTGCAAGGGTGGAGTGGTGGTTGAATCCTACGCAAGAGAGGTTTCAAAAAATGCTCAAGATCGTGCCTGATCCACCTCATTCCAATCCTCCCCCTCAATCCCTCGAAGACACCCTGGTCCAAGCGAACGAGCACGTGCTCTGTGCCTTGACCGTGGGGCATCAATCCCTGCTGTTACAAGCCAGGTCACCCGGCTCGCTCATGATGCTGACGGTCATGCATGAGCTGGAGTCGGTGCGCACGCTGGTCGAATATGCGTTGGCCCAGGTACAGCACCGGGATCAGCCTGAGATGCATCCGCAGCATTGAATGGATTTTTCATTTTCCCAATGTATGGCGCTGTTAGTTCTGGCCCTGGGGCCGCTGTGCGGCCCTTCGCGGGTAAACCCGCTCCCACAGGGATTTGAGCAGTCCGCAAGGGCGGCTCGGTCCACCCTGTGGGAGCGGGTTTACCCGCGAAGAGGCCGGCACTGCCACGGCAAAGAAAGAGGATTGCACATGGACAAGGAACTACCAGAAGGCATCGGCAAGTTGGGCTGGACCGTCGGTTTGGCGACTTTCCTGGACGGCGTCGTGGAGGGCAAGCAACTGTTCAAGGTCGAACCCGGAAACTGCTGCGACCACGCCTTGGAGCAAGCCTCGGTGCTGCTCGATAGCGCCCGCCGGGCATCCTTCATCGGCGTCATGGATGATGAACCCGTGCTGGTATGGGCCTCCCACTTCCTCAGCGAAATGGCCAAGGCGGTGATCGATGATGCGCACATGGGCATGCAGGAGAAAACCGAGCCTGTCTAACCGCGCGCGCCAATCCTGCAACAGGATTGGCGCATCAAAGACTGAAACCAACGCAACCGACCAGAAAATCGTAGCGCTACGATTACGAATCCATTACCCTCCTGAAAACAAATCGCAGCGCTACGATTTAGTCTCGCAGCCTACGGTCGATCAACCCTCAGGAGGTCGCCATGTCCACCCCTCACACGCAAATCCCTTTCGCCAACCGCTTACAAACGCAGCCCGCACCCTTGGGTACCTGGCTGATGTCGGCATCGGCCAGTACCGCCGAAGCGCTGGGCTACGCCGGGTTCGACTGGCTGCTGGTAGACATGGAGCATGTGCCGATCGAGTTCCGCGACCTGTGGCACATCCTCCAGGCCATCCAGTGCACGGGTGCGCAACCCATCGTGCGCGTGGCCGCCAATGACCCGGTGCTGCTCAAGCGGGCGCTGGACCTGGGCTCGACCACCGTCATGGTGCCGTTCGTGGAAAACGCCGAGCAGGCGCGGGCAGCCGTGAGTGCGGTGCGCTACCCGCCGTTGGGCACCCGTGGTTTCGCCGCCGTGCACCGGGCCAGCCGCTATGGCACCTGGAAAGGCTACGGCGAGCAGGCCAACGACGCGGTCACCTGCATCCTGCAGATCGAAACGGCCACGGCGTTGGCCAACCTCGAAGAGATCGCCGCGGTACCGGGTGTCGATGCGCTGTTCCTCGGCCCAGGCGACCTCAGCAGCGTCTGCGGGCACATCGGCAACCCGGCGCACCCCGAGATCCAGGCGATGATCAGCGATGCGATCGTGCGCTGCAAAGCCATTGGCATGCCCATCGGCATCGTCGGCGGCTCGCCGGAGCTGGTCAGCAGCTACCTGGAGCAGGGCTACGCGTTTGCCGCCGTGGCCTCGGACATGGCCATGATGATGAGCAAGGCCAATGAGCTGCTGGTCGCGCTGAAGGGCCGCCAGGCACCCGAGGCCGTGGCCACCGCCTACTGACGAGACGCACGCTGATGGAGCTTTGGCAGCATGTCGGGTTTGTGCTCTGTGTTGCGCTGGCGACCTTTGCGCAGAACGCCACGGGGTTTGCGTTCGGCCTGTTGTTACTCGGCCTGACCGGTATGTTGGGCCTGGCGCCGATGGAGACCGTGGCCAATGTGAGCTCGATACTGACGCTCACCAACGCGCTGATCATGGTGCGCACATGGCCCGGCCTGCCGCGCGGGCTGGGTTGGGTGGTGCTGGCCTGCAGCCTTGCCGGTGTAGTGGGGGGCGTGCACCTGCTGGCGCTGCTGGGCACCCATGAGCGGGCGATGCTGCAGGTGGTGCTTGGGGTGACCATCGTCCTCTGCAGCTTCATGCTGGTGCTGCAATCGCAGCGCCGCGAGCGGGTTTCCGGCACTTTCAGCTTTGCCTGTTTCGCCAGTGTTTCCGGGGTGATGGGCGGGCTGTTTTCCAGTGCCGGGCCGCCCTTGGTCTACCAGCTGTACCGTCAGCCGCTGGCGGTGCAGGTCATCCGCGACACGCTGATCGTGGTGTTCGCGGCAAACGCGCTGATGCGCCTGAGCGTGGTGGTCATCACCCATCGCTTCGAGCTGCAGGCGGCGTACCTCGCGCTGGAGGCGCTGCCGGTGGTGTTCATCCTTACCTGGTGGATGCGCCGACACCCGCTGAAGCTTTCTGCACGGGTGTTGCGCCTGGCAGTGTTCGGCTTGCTGCTGTTGGCGGGGGCGAGCCTGATCGGCAAGGTGCTGATCGCCGGGTGAGGTGATCAGCTCGGCCTTCAGCCGCGCACGCTGCTTTCGCGCACCACCAGCTCGAAGCCCAGGTCGACCACTTCGGGTTGATCTGGCAGCGTCCCGGCTTCGATCCAGCTCAGCAGGCGGGTTGCCACCGTCCGGCCGATCTCGGCAGGGAAGGGGCGTACGGTGGTCAGGCGCGGGGCACTGAGTTTGCTCAGCGGCAGGTCGCCGAAGCCGGTGATCGCCAGTTGCTCGGGTACGGCGATGCCGCGCCGCTGGGCCTCGAACAGCGCCGCAATGGCCAGCACGTCGTTCGAGCAGCACAGGCCCTGAGGGCCGCTGCCGTTGCGGGCTATCTGCTCGAACACCTCGCTGAGCTCTGCCTGCGAGGTATTTTGCTCGAGTGCGATCACCTGCGCGGCCTGGCCCTTTTCGGCCAGCCAGGCGCTGAACCCTTCGGCGCGCTTGCGCGCGCGGTGGTCCAGGTGCATGCGCGTGCCCACATAGAGGTAGTGCTCCAGCCCCTGGGCATGCAGGTGCTCGGCCAGCGCCGCGCCAGCGGCTTCGTGATAGAAGCCGACTTGCAGGTGGAAGGGGTCGTTGCCCAGCTCCCACATCTGCGCCACGGGGATGCCGGTGGCTTCGAGCAGCGGGCGGGCGGCGGCGTGGTCACTGCCTGTCACCACCAGTGCGGCCGGTGACCACGACAGGTGGGCGCGCAGCAGCTCCAGCTCGCGCTGGGGGTCATAGTCGCTGTTGCTGATCAGCAACTGGTAGCCGCGGGTTTCAAACACTTCCTGCATGGCCTGCAGGGTCTCGGAAAAGAACGCGTTGATCATCGACGGCACGATCACCGCCACGGCCCGGCTGTGGCTGCCTGCCAGCGCACCGGCGAGGCGATTGATGGTGTAGCCGGTGTCGGCGATGGCCTGACGGATGCGTTCGGCACGCTTGCTGGACACCGCGTCAGGGTCGCGCAGGAACAACGATACCGTGCTGGGGGAAACCTTGGCCTGCTCGGCGACCATGTCCATGGTCACCCGGCTGACCCGACCGCGTCGCGCCGTGCCGTTGCTGGTTTCGCTGTCTGATCTGTCGCTCATCACCACCTCATTTTCAGAGGCAAAAGAATGGAAGCACGGCGATGGCAAGTCAACGGCAAAAGCGCCCTGTCTCGGCCCGGCATGTTCGAATACGAAAATCCATGCGCGATCTGGAAAAAAAATCGTAGCGCTACGATTTTGCCTGCGATAAGCTCATCTGGTAATTTTGCAGCGCTGCGATTTTGCCAATGCAACGCTGCCCAACCCGCGTTGGAGAACAAATATAAAAATGAGCACATCCCTGTTTACCTTCCTCAGCATGCTGTTTTTCACCGGCCTGGTGGCGGTGATTTCCTATCGGTTCACCCGCCAGGCAAAGGACGTCGGCGCCCATGGTTATTTCATGGCGAGCGGGGGCCTCAACGGCTGGTTCATTGCCGGTTCGATGATGCTGACCAACCTGTCCATCGACCAACTGGTCGGCCTCAATGGTGACTCGTACGCCCACAACCTGAGCTCCATGGCCTGGGAGGCGACCGCGGCGGTCTCGACCATCGCCCTGGCGCTGTTCTTCCTGCCGCGCTACCTGCGTGGCGGCTTTTCGACCCTGCCGGAGTTCATCGAAAAGCGTTACGACCGCACCACCCGCCGCGTGGTCAGCGCGCTGATGGTCGCCACCTATACCTTGGTGCTCAACCCGGCCTCGCTGTACCTGGGGGCGATCACCTTCAACCAGATCTTCGACCTGCAAGGCATCCTTGGCTGGTCCTACGTCGCCACCATCAGCCTGCTGATCGTCGCCACCGGCGTGATCGGTGCCGCCTACGCGGTACTGGGCGGGCTGAGGGCGGTGGCCGTGTCGGACACCATCAACGGTATCGGCCTGCTGGTGGTGGTCATCCTGATTCCGATCATCGGCCTGTGGACCTTGGGCCAGGGTGATGTGTTGTCGGGGGCGCAGACCTTGTTGAACGACAACCCGCAAAAGCTCAACGCGATCGGCGGCAGTGAGGACAAAGTGCCGTTTGGCGCCGTGTTCACCGGGATGATCTTCGCCAACCTGTTCTACTGGTGCACCAACCAGGCGATCGTGCAGAAGAGCATGGCCGCGCGTAACCTGGCCGAGGGCCAGAAGGGCGTGCTGCTGTCGGGCTGCCTCAAGCTGCTGGTGCCGCTCGCCATGCTGATGCCCGGTGTGATCGCCTGGCACCTGTTCCGCGACCAGCCTCTGGCCAACTCCGACCTGGCTTACCCGGCTCTGGTGGCGGCGCTGATGCCGTGGTGGATGAAGGGCTTCTTCGTGGCGGTGATCTTCGGCACGGTGATGAGCCACTTCAACGCGATCATCAACGGCACCGCGACCCTGCTCACCTACGACTTCTACAAGACGATCCGGCCGATGGCCTCGGATGAAGCGCTGGTGCGCTTCGGCAAGCGCATCAGCGTGATCGCGGCGCTGGTGTCGCTGGTGGTCGCGCCGATGCTGATGTACACCCCCGAAGGCATCTATGCGGTACTGCGGCGCTTCACCGGCTTCTTCAACATGCCGATCATCGCCATCATGCTGTTCGGCTTCTTCAGTGCTCGTGGCGGTGCAACGCCCGCCAAGCTGGTGCTCGGCCTGCATGCCCTGTGCTACGCGGTGCTGGTGCTGGGGCTGAAGATCGACGTGCGCCTGGGCATCAGTTTCATCCATGTCATGGGCATCATGTTCGCCGTCGAGATGGCCCTGCTGGTGCTGCTGCGCAAGCACTTCGACCGTGCCACACCTTACGTTTCGCCCACCCCGGCGAAGACCGTGGACCTCACCCCCTGGCGTCACGCCGGCAGCTTCAGCGTGATGCTGTTCGCGGCGCTGGTGTCCATCTACCTGACGTTCTCGCCCCTGGGCGTCGCCCGTGTCGGTGGGCCGTCGGGGCTGTACCTGCCATTGCTGGCGCTGACCTGGCTGCTGGCCTTTGCCGGCATCGCCCTGTGCCGTCGTCGCTACCGTTGCCTGACTGCCGCCCACCCTCTGCCTGACTACGAGACCAACCCACGATGAATGCCGTATCGATCAACGACACTGTCTGCCTGCGTCAGGCAGGTGAACAGGTGCGCCTGGAAGTGGCCGGGCGGCTGCTGTGGTGCCACAGCCCCGAGCAGCCGGCGGTGTTCGCCGGCTACGGCGAGGCCGACATCGAAATGCAGCGCGGCAACTTCCGCATTCGCGACTATGTCCAGGAGCGTGTTGCCTTGCGCCATGCCCGCCTGCACGAGCAGGACGGGCTGATCGAGTTGCGCGCCTGGGCCGAGGGCCCGGTGCTGCTGACCCTGCGCCTGGACTGCCAGGGTGAGCGCGTACGCCTGCTGATGCAGGCGCCGCAGCCGGGCTGCAACCGCCTGTGGCTGCGCCTGCCGGCGCAGGCCGACGAGCAGGTCTGGGGCTGCGGCGAGCAGATGTCGTATTTCAACCTGCGCGGGCGCAACTTCCCGCTGTGGACCTCCGAGCCCGGCGTGGGGCGCGACAAGTCCACCTGGTTGACCTTGCAAGCCGACAACGAAGCCAATGCCGGTGGCGACTACTACCACACCAACTACCCGCAGCCGACCTTCATCTCGTCGCGCCGCTACGCTGCCCACCTGGTGACCACCGCCTACGCCGATTTCGACTTCCGCCAGGCCGACTTCCACGAGTTGCAGGTGTGGGCGATCCCCGAGGCGCTGGAGTTTTTCGTCGCCGACAGCTACATCGACCTGGTCGGCCTGCTCAGCCGTTACTTCGGCCGCCAGCCACGCTTGCCAAGCTGGGTGCTGGATGGCGCGATCCTCGGTTTGAAAAATGGCCGCGAGCATGCCGAGCAGCACCTGCAGACCGCCCTGGAGCAGGGCACCAAGGTCAGTGCGTTGTGGTGCGAGGACTGGGAAGGGCTGCGCATCACCTCGTTCGGCAAGCGCCTGTTCTGGGACTGGCAGTGGAACGCCGAACGCTACCCCGACCACCAGGCCTGGGTCGCCAGCCTGCATGAGCGTGGCTTGCGTTTCCTCGGCTACGTGAACCCTTACCTGTGCAACGACGGGCCGCTGTTCGCCGAAGCCGAGGCGGCGGGGTACCTGGCCACGGCCGCCGAGGGTGGCACCTACCTGGTGGACTTCGGCGAGTTCCTGTGTGGCGTGGTCGACTTCACCTTGCCGGCGGCGGCGCACTGGTTCGAGACGCGCATCATCGGCCAGGAGATGCTAGACAAGGGGCTGTCGGGCTGGATGGCGGACTTTGGCGAATACCTGCCGATCGACGTCAAGTTGGCGGGCGACGCCGACCCGATGCTCGAGCACAACGCCTGGCCGGTACGCTGGGCCGAGGTCAACGCCCGCGCCATCGCCACGGCTGGGCGCAGCGGCGACGCGCTGTTCTTCATGCGCGCCGGCTACAGCGGTGTGCAGGCGCATTGCCCATTGCTCTGGGCGGGCGACCAGTCGGTCGACTTCAGCCGCCACGACGGCCTGCAGACGGTGATCTGTGGCGCGCTGTCGTCCGGGTTGCTGGGCAATGCCTACCACCACAGCGATATCGGCGGTTACACCAGCCTCTACGGCAATTGCCGCACGGCCGAGCTGTTCCAGCGCTGGGCAGAAATGGCCGCGTTCACCCCGGTGATGCGCACCCACGAAGGCAACCGCCCGGACCAGAACCTGCAGTTTTGGCAAGACCCGGCGACCCTGGCCCACTTCGCCCGCATGACCCAGCTGTTTGCCGGCCTGCGCCCGTACGTCGAAAGCCTGATCGATGAAGCCCAGGCCAGCGGCCTGCCGCTGCAGCGCCCGCTGTTCCTGCACCACGAGCAGGACCCTGGCTGCTACGCCATCCAGGACCAGTACCTGTATGGCCGCGACCTGCTGGTGGCGCCGGTGCATGCCGAGGGCGCAGCGCGCTGGAGCGCCTACCTGCCGGCCGGTGAAACCTGGCAGCACTGGTGGAGTGGCGAACGCTTCGAGGGCGGCCAGCGCGTCGAGGTCGCCGCGCCACTGGGGCAACCGCCGGTGTTCAGCCGGGTCGGCAGCCGCTGGCAAGACCTGTTCGAGCGCCTGACCGTGCGCTGACCCGCACGCCCCACAACTATCGTCCCATCGTGCGCCTGCCCCGGCAGGCGCAGCGGCCCACTGCGGCCATGAAAGAGCGCTGCCGACATGAATAACAACAAACAACGTGTCCTTTGCTTCACCTTGCTGGCCAGCGCTTTCGCGCTGCCGGCGCATGCCCAACCGATCGTGTGGAAAACCGGTAACCTCAGCATCAACCCCTACGGCATCCTCGACCTGAACGTGCAGACGGGCGACTTCAGCAACCGCGCACCGGCCCACACCATGGTCTCGGACGGCAACCTGCAGGCGTCGCGTTTCGGCGTCAAGCTGGACTACGCCCTGGGCGACAGCGGCTATGCGCTGCAGGCCTTCGGCGAGCGCGGCCTGGTGTTGCGCCGGCTGTGGAAGGGCGGCCAGGTGTCGACCAACCGTGGCTATGGCGCGGGTGTCAGCGGCCCGTTCGGCTCGGTGGCCATGGGCAGCCTGTACATGCCGATCTACTGGGTGTTCCTCGATTCGGACGTGGCCCTGTATGGCTTGTCGAACATGGCGGCGATCATGAGCCTGGAGCACACCACGACGCTGGGTAAAAGCGGTACCGGCGGTTTCTACGACACCACCGTGCGCTACCGTTCGCCTGAAGTGAACGGCTTCTCCACCGAAGTGGGCTATTCGTACGGCAATTCCAGCATCGAGCACGGCCCCAACCAGAACCGCAGCAGCGGCTTCAACGTGCGTTACCGCAATGGCTTCACCAAGCTCGGCTATGGCTACAACCACCATGATTCTGCCCCCACTGAAACCAGCTCGGAGCTGTACAACCAGACCACCCATGTGGTGTCGGGCAACTACCAGTGGGGTGGGGTGATCTGGGGGGCCAACTACGTGTATTCCAAGCGCGATACCGAAGCCCGCTGGTTTGCCTCGGCGAAGATGGTCAATGCGAGGATCGTCCTCGATGAGCACAATGACCTGACTTTCGGCCTGTCCCACCGCATCGAGGCGCAAGGCGCCCGGGCCTGGGCGGCACATGCCGGTTACATCTATTCGTTCAACCCCAATACCCAGCTCTACACCTATGTCTCGCACATCAACAACAACCCGCATTCCACCCAGGGGTTCTCACTGCTCAGCGAGGACTACCCCAGTGTCGCGGCGGGCTATGACCCATGGGCGGGTACCCTGGGTATTCGCTGGAGTTTCTGAACCTTGATGCACCTGAACCACGCCTTGCACCCTATGCTCAAACTGACCTGCGGCGCACTGAGTGCCGGCGTGTTGCCGAGCCTGGGTGGCGCCCTGGGTTACCTGCGCCTGGGGCGCTTCGAGCTGCTGCGCCCCTGGGACGGCAGCGACACTGTGCGGCGCAGCGCCTGCTATCCGTTGCTGCCCTATTCGAACCGCATCGCCCACGGGCGTTTTGCTGCCAATGGGCAGGTTCGGCAACTGCGCGGTAATTTCGGCGACCACCCACACCCGCTGCATGGCCTGGGCTGGCAGCGCGCCTGGCAGGTGGATGCGCATGCTCCGCAGAGTTGCAGGTTGAGCGTGCGGCACCGTGCGCAAGGGCCTGACGCCGAGGACTGGCCGTGGGATTTCGTTGCCTGGCAGTGCATGCGCTTGAGTGAGCAGGGCCTGCACCTGAATCTTGGGATTACCAACCTCGGCACCCAGCCGATGCCGGCGGGCCTCGGCTGGCACCCTTACTTCGAACGCCAGGGTGAACTGCAGCTGGGTTTCAGCGCCGCGCAGGTCTGGCGCAGCGGCGCGGACGGCCTGCCGAACGAGTGCACAGCGGTGCCAGAACAATGGGACTTCAGCACGCCCAGGCCGGTTGGCGCGGTGGGGCTGGACAACTGCTTCGCCGGCTGGGACGCACAGGCCCATCTGCACTGGCCGCACGCCGGCATCAGCCTGCGCATGGAGGCCGGGCCGGGGCTGGAACACCTGGTGGTGTTCACGCCGCCAGCGCCGGCAGACTTCATCGCCGTCGAGCCGGTCAGTCATCTGAACAACGCCATCAATTTTTCGACGCCCAGCGCGCACGGGCTGGTCTGGCTGGAGCCGGGCGCGTCGACGGAACGTGAGTTGCGCTTGCTGCCCAGCAGCGCGCACCAGGAGAACCTGCATGAATGAATCCCTGACCTGTGTGGTCTGGCAACCCTCGGAACTCGGCGAATGCCCGGTCTGGTCAGTGCGTGAACAGGCCCTTTACTGGGCGGATATCCTCGCCGGTCAGCTACACCGCCTCGACCCGCGCGACGGCAGTGTCAGTACCTTGCAATTACCCGAAGAGCTCGGCTGTTTCGGCCTGCGTGAACAGGGCGGTTTCATCGTCGCCCTGCGCACCGGCATCTACCTGCTGGATGCCGAAGGGCAGTTGGGCGAACGCCTGGCCGAGAACCCCAGCGGCGCCGAGCACAGCCGCTTCAACGACGGCCGTGTCGACCCGTGGGGGCGCTTCTGGGCCGGCACGCTGTGGCAACCGCGCGACCGCAACGGCGGGCAACTGGTGCGGGTCGACGCGCAGCACCGCGCAGAGGTCATGGCGGGTGATGTGATGGTCTCCAACGGCCTGGCCTTCAGCCCTGACCGCGCCTGGGTCTACCACAGCGATACCCCCAACCACGTGCTGTACCGCTACCCGCTGGACGCTGACGGTCAGCCCGGGCCGCGGCAACTGCTGCG
The DNA here is from genome assembly GCF_900536025.1 of Pseudomonas reidholzensis. Classification (GTDB taxonomy): domain Bacteria; phylum Pseudomonadota; class Gammaproteobacteria; order Pseudomonadales; family Pseudomonadaceae; genus Aquipseudomonas; species Aquipseudomonas reidholzensis. Next base: position 72,303 of record NZ_UNOZ01000022.1, on the reverse strand, counting down.
CGAATTCGCCCGGGGTAGCGGCGGGCGCCCCGATGGCGCCGCGTTCGACAGCGCCGGTTGCTACTGGAGCGCACAGTTCGATGGCGGCCGGGTACTGCGCATGAGCCCGGACGGCCAGGTGCTGGAGGAAATCCAGGTGCCGACGCGCTGGCCGACCATGGTCGCGTTTGGCGGCCACGACCTGCGCACGCTGTACATCACCAGCTCGCGGGAGCACCGCAGCGCCGAGGAGCTGGCCACCTGGCCGCTGTCCGGCTGCGTGTTCGCCACCCGGGTCAACGTGCCGGGCTGCGCCGAACCGCTGTTCGCCGGCTGACCTATTCCAACGCATTCACGAGGTACCCAGCACCATGAACCGTCATACCGATACCCAGTACCCGAGCCTCGCCGACAAGGTGATCTTCATCAGTGGCGGCGCCTCCGGCATCGGCCGCGCCTTTGTCGAAGCCTTTGTCGGCCAGGGCAGCCGCGTGGCCTTCATCGACCTCGATGCCGAAGGCGGGCAGGCGCTGGCCCGCGAGCTGGGCAGCCAGGTGCTGTTCCGGCACTGCGATGTGCGTGACATCGAGCGCTTGCAGGCCTGCGTGGCAGACGTCGAGCAGACCTGGGGCCGTGTCGATGTGCTGATCAACAACGCCGCGCGTGATGACCGTCACCGCCTGGCCGATGTCAGCGTGGCGTATTGGGATGAGCGCATGCAGACCAACCTGCGCCATGCGTTCTTTGCCGCCCAGGCGGTGGCCCCGGGCATGGCCCTGCGCGGCGCCGGGGTGATCATCAACCTGGGCTCGATCTCGTGGATGCGCGGCCGCCCGGGCATGGCCTGCTACACCACCGCCAAGGCGGCGCTCAATGGCCTGACCCGCACCTTGGCGCGCGAGTTGGGCGAGCAGGGCATCCGCGTCAACAGCCTGGTCCCGGGCGCCATCCGCACCGAACGCCAGGACGCCATGTGGGCCGCCGACCCGGCCGGCCTGGCGGCGGCCAGCCAGGTATTCATCGACCAGCAGATGCTCAAGTTCCGCCTGGACGCCGGTGACTGCGCACGCTTGGCGCTGTTCCTGGCCAGCGATGACAGCCGTGGCTGTACCGGGCAGAACTTTGTGGTCGACGCAGGCTTGTCGATCCAGTAAGGCCGCTTGCGAAACACCACGACACCGTTCGACGAAAAAAATCGTAGCGCTGCGAAAACGATCTGAGTATGCTCGCTTCATGGCAATTTCGCAGCGCTACGATTTTACCGTCGCGCACATTGATCAAGGCTCAGCTCATGTCCGACAAGCACAAGAATATCGACCAACTGCGCAGCCAGCGATGGTTCGCCCCCGACACCATCCGTGCCTTTGCCCACCGTCAGCGCCTGCAGCAGATCGGCCTGCGCCGCGAGGAGTTCATGGGCAAGCCGGTGATCGCCATCCTCAATACCTGGAGCGAGATGTCGCCCTGCCATTCGCACCTGCGTGAGCGCGCCGAAGCGGTCAAGCGCGGTGTCTGGGCCGCAGGCGGCTTCCCGGTGGAACTGCCGGTGCAGTCGGTGGGGGAGGTGATGGTCAAGCCGACCACCATGCTCTACCGCAACCTCTTGGCCATGGAAACCGAAGAGCTGCTGCGCTCGTTGCCGATCGATGGCGCCGTGTTGCTGGGCGGCTGCGACAAATCCACCCCGGGGCTGCTGATGGGGGCGCTGAGCATGGACTTGCCGGTGCTCTATTGCCCTGCAGGGCCGATGTCCAACGGCCAGTGGCGCGGGGTCAAGACCGGCGCCGGCACCCACACCAAGAAGTACTGGGACGAGCGCCGCCTGGGCCTGATCGACACCGTCGCCTGGGAGGAGCTGGAAGGCGCCATGACCCGTTCGATCGGCACCTGCAATACCGTCGGCACCGCCTCGACCATGACCAGCATCGCCGACGCCATGGGCTTCACCTTGCCCGGCGCCTCGAGCATTCCTGCGGCTGACGGCGCCCACCCGCGCATGGCCTCGCAGTGTGGCTCGACCATCGTCGACCTGGTCTGGCGTGACCGGCGCCCCTCGACCTGGTTCACCGACCGGCACGTCGCCAATGGCGTGGCGGTGTACATGGCCATGGGCGGCTCGACCAACGCGGCGATCCACCTGATCGCCATCGCCCGCCGCGCCGGCATCGACCTGACCCTGGATACGCTGGCCGCGGCCGCCGCGCAGATCCCGGTGCTGCTCAACCTGTTCCCGTCCGGCACGGCGCTGATGGAGGACTACCACTTCGCCGGTGGCCTGCGCGCGCTGATGCGCAAGATCACCCCGCACCTGCACCTCGACTGCCAGGGTGCGACCGGCCAGAGCTGGGACAGCCTGCTCGCCGATGCGCCGTGTTATGACGACGACATCATTCGCCCGCTCGACAACCCGGTGGTCAGCCTCGAGCAAGGTGCGACGCTGGCCCTGTTGCGCGGCAACCTGTGCCCCGACGGCGCGGTGATGAAGTCTTCCGCCGCCGACCCTCGGCTGCGCCGCCACAGTGGCCCGGCGCTGGTATTCGATGACCACGAAACCCTCAGCCGGATGATCGACGACCCGGCCCTGGAGGTCACCGCCGACACCGTGCTGATCCTGCGCAACGCCGGGCCGGTCGGGGCGCCGGGCATGCCTGAGTGGGGCAACCTGCCGATTCCCAAACGCTTGCTCGAGGCGGGTGTGCGCGACTTGCTGCGCATCTCCGACTCGCGCATGAGCGGCACCCACTATGGCAGCTGCGTGCTTCACGTGGCGCCCGAAGCCGCTGTCGGCGGGCCGCTGGCACTGGTGCGCACTGGCGACATCATCGACCTGGACGTCGCTGCCGGCACGCTGAACATGCGTGTCAGCGATGACGAGCTGGCCCTGCGCCGTGCCGCGCACACGCCCCAGCACAAGGTCTACGGCCGCTCATTCGCGGCCCTCTACCAGCAGCATGTCACCCAGGCCAACGAAGGCTGCGACTTCGATTTCCTGCAGGCCGGCGAAGCCGTGCCCGAGCCACCCATTCACTGACCCTTGCCTTGGACACCGGACTGATGCTCGTACTCAACGATCCCTCATTGCTCAAACAACACGCGTTTATCGACGGCCAGTGGGTCAGCGCCGACTCTGGCGAAACCTTTGCCGTGACCAACCCGGCCACCGGTGAAACGCTCGCGCACATCCCGCAGATGGGCGCCGCCGAAGCAGAACGCGCGGTGCTCGCCGCGCACCGCGCCTTCAAACAGTGGAAGCGCCAGACCGCCAAAGCCCGCGCCGAGCTGTTGCAGCGCTGGTATGCCCTGATGCTCGAGCACCTGGAAGATCTCGCCCGCTTGCTCACTGCCGAGCAAGGCAAGCCGCTGGCAGAAGCCCGCGGTGAACTGAGCAACGGCATGTCGTTCGTGCAGTGGTTCGCCGAAGAAGCCAAGCGCGTCTACGGCGACACGGTCCCGCAGCCTTCGGCCGACAAACGCATCATGGTCACCAAGGAGCCGATTGGTGTCGCAGCGGCCATCACGCCGTGGAACTTCCCCCACGCGATGATCACCCGCAAGGTCGCCCCGGCACTCGCCGCGGGTTGCCCGATGGTGCTCCGCCCGGCCAGCCAGACCCCGCTGTCGGCGCTGGCCCTGGCGGCACTGGCCGAGCGCGCCGGCATCCCGGCCGGCGTGTTCAGCGTGGTCACCGGCAGCGCCACGCAGATCGGCAGCGTGCTGACCGGCCACCCGCTGGTGCGCAAGTTCAGCTTCACCGGCTCCACCCCGGTGGGCAAGCTGCTGATCGCCCAGTGTGCAGACACCGTCAAGAAGGTCTCGATGGAGCTGGGCGGCAACGCGCCGTTCATTGTCTTCGATGACGCCGACCTCGACCTGGCCGTGGAAGGCGCGATGCTGTCGAAGTTCCGCAACGCCGGGCAGACCTGCGTCTGCGCCAACCGCATCTATGTGCAGGACGGTATCTACGACCAGTTCGCCGAGAAGCTCGCCAGCGCCGCCCGTGCCTTGGCGCTTGGCAACGGCGCCGAGGCTGGCGTGACCCAAGGGCCGATGATCGACGAAGCGGCGGTGCGCAAGGTCGAGGAGCACATCAGCGATGCCCTGGAAAAAGGCGCCCGGCTGATTGCCGGCGGCCAACGCCACGCGCTGGGTGGCAGCTTCTTCGAGCCAACCGTGCTCACCGAGGTCACGGCGCAGATGAAGGTCGCCCACGAGGAAACCTTCGGCCCGCTGGCGCCCCTGTTCCGCTTCAGCAGTGAAACGCAGGTGGTCGAGTGGGCCAATGCCACCGAGTTTGGCCTGGCCAGCTACTTCTATACCCGCGATATCGGCCGGGTACTGCGCGTCAGCGAAGACCTGGAATACGGCATGGTGGGGGTCAACACGGCGGCGATCGCCAACGAGATGGCGCCGTTTGGCGGGGTCAAGCAATCGGGCCTTGGCCGCGAAGGCTCGCGTTATGGCATCGAAGACTACCTGGAGATCAAGTACGTCTGCCTGGGCGGCGTCGACCGCTGAAGTACGGCAGCTTGCGGATCAGCCTGAGAAGCGTGCGCAGCATTGAGTGGATTTTTCATTTTCCAATGTGGCGGTGCTTTTTCTGGCGCTGGGGGCTGCTGCGCAGCCCATCGCAGGCGAGCCAGCTCCTACAGGTGGGCGTAGTCCGCATGAACGGCGTGGTCCTTGTAGGAGCGGGCTTGCCCGCGAAGAGGCCGGCATTGTCACGACCCCGGAAACGGTTGCGGCCGCTGGGTTTTCATAACTCTAAAAATAAATGAGGTAGTTTCCGATTCTCGCTCGGCCTGTGAATAAGGCCGGAATACAGGCCAGTTTGCCGATTCCCTTCCAAGGAGCGAAACATGAGTGGGTCCCCCGTTTCACAACGTCGTCCATTGAGCCGTGCGGTTCACGCTGCCGTCCTCGGCTTGGTTGTCAGCAGCCATGCGCTGCCGTCACTGGCGCAGCCTTCGCCTGCCGAACACAGCAGCCACGTCCAGCAATGGAGCATTCCCGCCGGGGCGCTGGCGCCGGCGCTCGACCGCTTTGCACGTGAGGCCGGCATCAGCCTGTCCTTCGAGGCGTCGAGCGTGGAAAACCGCACGACGCGCGGCGTGAACGGGACGTTCGACACCCCGACGGCATTGGCCTCGCTGGTGCAGGGGAGCGATTTGCAGGTCGAGCAGCAAAGCCCGGCGGCTTTCTTGCTGGTCCCGCTGAAAAAGCCTGACGGCCCGCTCGAAATCGGGGCGACCGAGGACTACCGCCTCGCACCGCTGATCATCAATGCCAAGGTCAAGGTCAATGCCGGCGACGACACCCAGTCGGTGGTCGCCCAAGAGCTCTGGGTCGGCGGCAAGGTGGCGACCAGCATCCTCAACACGCCCGCTTCCGTGTCCGTGGTGACCCGCAAGGAGCTCGAGCAACGCAGCGTCAGCACCACCGAAGAGGCGCTGCAGTACACCCCGGGTGTGGTCAGCGACTTTTATGGCTCGGACGACCGCAACGACTACTTCCAGATCCGCGGCTTCCAGGCCACCACCTACCGCGACGGCCTGACCCTGAGCTCGATGCGCGGTGTGCGCGAAGACCCGTTTGCCTATGAGCGCATCGAGATCCTGCGCGGTGCCAACTCCACGCTGTTCGGCCCGGCAGACCCGGGTGGCTCGGTGAACTTCGTGACCAAGCAGCCGCGCTTCGAGCAGTTCGGCCAGGGCTACGTGACCTACGGCTCGTACAACCACCGCGAAACCGGCATCGACGTCGGCGATGCGCTGAACGACAACCAGACCGTGGCTGGCCGCCTGACGGCCAAGCTGCAGAACAGCGACCGCGAGTACGAGCACTCGCAGGACGACGACCGCTTCATCATGGGCGGCCTGACCTGGGCGCCCACCGACTACACCTCCGCCACGGTGATCCTGGATTACCTCAAGAGCAACAGCTCGCCCAACAGCGGCGGCTATCCGCTGGACAAGGAATACGACCGCAGCGACTTCTATGGTGAGCCCAGCTACAACTATCACGATGTCGAGCGCACCAGCCTCAGCGGCAACATCACCCATGATTTCGACAACGGCTTCGTGCTGCGCAGCAACCTGCGCTACAGCGAGCTGACGGATGACTATGGCTACGTCTACCTGAGCGATTCCGCTTCACGTGTCGGCACCACCATCCCTCGCTACCTGCTGGGTACGGAAAGCGACGCCAACCAGTTCAACGGCAACCTGATGCTGCAATACGATGCGCGCTTCGAGCACATCGACAGCAGCACCCTGGTCGGCGTGGAGTACCTCGACTCCTCGACCAAGGAAAGCTCGGTCTACGACCTGGTGTCCTCGATCGACATTGCCAACCCGGTATTCACCGGCGTTCCCGGCACGCTCGCCCCGTATACCGAGAAGAAGAACGACGTCTCGACCAAGGCCGTGTTCCTCCAGCAGAACCTGTCGTTCTTCGAGCGCTACATCGTCACCGCCGGCGTGCGCAACGACTCGATGGACCTGACCAGCAAGGGCTACAACCTGTTCTCCAGCCCGGTGCAGATCGATGACAAGGACCACTTCTCCGCAACCTCCTACCGCGGGGCGCTGACCTACATCGTCTCCGATGAGGTGTCGACCTATGTGAGCATGGTGGAGTCCGTCTCGCCGCCCCAGGTCGGCGTGACGCCGCAGACCGGCAGGCAGTACGAAGTGGGCGTCAAGTATGCACCGATGGGGATGGATGCCCTGTTCTCGGCCTCGGTGTACGACCTGACCCAGGAAAACGTCAGCATCGCCGTGGTACTGCCGAGCGGCATCATCGAGCAGCAGACCGTGGGCGAGTCGCGGGCCCGCGGCCTCGACCTGGAGGCCAAGGCGCAGGTGACCCAGAACCTCAGCCTGATCGGCGGCTATTCGTATATGAAGTCCGACGTCATTCGCGGCACGTTGTATGACGGCAGCTCGCTCAAGGGTAATGAGTTCACCACGGCGCCGAACCACACCGCGTCGTTGTGGAGCTACTACAGCGTACCGGGCACTGACGTCAGCGTTGGCCTGGGTGCGCGCTACGTCGGCGCGTATTACATGGATGCCGCCAACACCAAGAAAACCGAGGGCACCACGCTGTTCGACGCGGCGTTCAACTACCAGATCGCCAAGGGTACCGACCTGGCGGTGAACGTCAGCAACCTGTTCGATGAACAGCACGTGGTCGGTTCGGGGACTGCCAACTATTACAACCCGGGCCGCGAGATTACGGCCAAGGTCAGTTATAACTGGTAAAAAAAAGGGGCCTGCGGATGATATCCGCAGGCCCCTTTTCTGGTATTGGATCAGCGGATTTCGCGCAGGAACTCCGAGACCTTCTTCAGGCCTTCCTGCAGCACTTCGGTGTTGTTGGCATAGCCAATCCGCACGTAGCCTTCGATATCCAGCGCGCTGCCGGGCGTGAACATCACGCCTTTGGCATCCAGCAGGCGAACGCAGAAATCACGCGAGGACATGTCGGCGTCGATCTTCAGCAAGGCAGTGGTGCCGGCTTTGGGCTTGACGTACGAAACCTTGGGCTCGGCGGCGACCCAGGCATCGAGGATGGCCAGGTTGGTGCGGGTCAGGGCGTGGTTGCGCGCGAGGATCTTGTCGCGGTTTTCCAGGGCAATGGCGGCGAAGTGATCATCGAGCATGCCCACGCTGATGGTGTTGTAGTCACGGTGGATCGAGACGGCGTGGATCAGCTCGACCGGCGCCACGATCCAGCCCAGGCGCAAGCCTGCCAGCGAATAGGTCTTGGACATGCTGGCGGTGCTGATGCCTTTCTCATAAAGGTCAGCGATCGAAACGGTGAAACCGCTGCCGACCTGGTCAGTGCCCCGATAGACTTCGTCACAGAGGATCCAGGCATCCACCGAACGTGCGATCTCGACGATCTGCTCCAGCAACTCACGGTCCATGAGCGAACCGGTCGGGTTGTTCGGGTTGTTCAGGGCGATCAGCTTGGTGTCCTGGCGGACCATGGCGCGCAGTTCTGCCAGGTCTGGCAGGAACGCATTCTCTTCGCGCAGGCGCAGGATCGAGACATCGGCACCGTAGCTTTCAGGGATCGAGTAGTGCTGCTGATAGGTCGGCCCAACCGAAATCACGTGGTCGCCCGGCTCGACCAGGGTTTCATGCACCAGGGCATTCGCGCCGATCGCGCCGTGGGTGATGATGACGTTCTCGTTGGCCTGCTGGTCGTAGAGCGAGGCGACGACGCTGCGCAAGCGATCCGACCCCTCGATGGCGCCGTAGGTCATCTTCATCGGCAGCAGTTCTGCCAGGATGGTGTCTTTCTTGCCGGCGAACTCAAGCAGTTGATCGAGGGTGATGGACTCGACGCAGGTCTCGGCCAGGTTGTACTTGCACTTGGTTTCGTAGGCGTTCATCCAGATTTCTACGCCGAATTCTTTGATCTTCATGGTGCGCTCTTATGGTTTTATCAGGAGGGAGGGAAAGCGTCAGTTCAGGGAGTCGCTTGCGTCACGTAGTGCAGGCACCGGCGTGGTCCGCGACTTGTACAGCTGGGTGGCGTAATAACCACCGTAACACAGGGCAATAAAGGGCACGCTGACGTACAACGCGATGCGTTGCTCAGGATCGAAGCCGATACCGACGCAGGCGCCGAGACAACAGATCAGCGCCACGATAGGCACCCATGGGTACCAGCGAACCTTGTAGCTGAGCTGCTCGAGCGTGCCGCCGTTACGCAGGAAGTCCCGACGGAACAGGATCTGGCAGACGGCGATGCTGATCCACACCGCGACGATGGCAAAACCTGCGATGGACACCAGCAGCAGGTAGATGGTTTGCGGCGCCCACACGCTGCTCAGCAACGCTGCGATACCACCGACCATGCTGAACAGGATGGCGTTGACCGGGGTGCCACGGCGGGTCAGCCGGGAGAACATGCGCGGAAGCTGGCCTTGGTCGCCCAGGGTCCACAACATCCTCGCCGCCGCGTACAGCCCCGAGTTTGCGGCCGACACCAGCGAGGTGATGATCACGAAGTTCATGATGTCGGCGGCATAAGGAATACCGATCCGGCTGAACACCGTCACGAACGGGCTTTCAGTCAGGCCTGCCTGCTCGCGGGGCAGGAGCAGGCAGATCACCAGGATCGTGCCGATGAAGAACAGCACCAGCCGCAGCACGGTGGCGCGCAGGGCGCGAGGAATGTTGCGCTGTGGGTCTTGGGTCTCGCCAGCGGCAATACCGATGACTTCAGTGCCGGCGAACGCGAATGCGACGGCGAGCAACGCCAGCCCGATGGAGCCAAAGCCGGTGGGGAACCAGCCTTCTCGCGTGAAGTTGGCGAACCCGGTGGTGCTCGGATCGGCCCCGGCAATCACGCCGCTGACGGCCAGGCCGCCAACGATGATGAAGACTACGACGGTGATGACCTTGATCAACGACAGCCAGAATTCGGTTTCGGCGAACGCACGTACCGAAAACAGGTTGTTCACGGTAATGACCCCGCCCAGCAGCGCCGCCCAGAACCACACCGGCACCCCAGGGAACCAGCGCTCCAGCAACACCCCTGCGCCCAGCAGCTCCGAGCCGATCGCCACGGCCCAGCTCAACCAGTACAGCCATGCCACGGTGTAGCCCGTCGCCGGCCCGATGTAGCGGGTCGCGTAGTGGCTGAAAGAGCCCGTTTCAGGCATCTGCACCGCCAACTCGCCGAGGCAGCACATGACGCAGTAAATCATGATGGCGCCCACCGCGTAGGCAATCACCGCGCCGAGTGGGCCTGCCTGGCTGACAGTGAAGCCGGACGCCAGGAACAACCCAGTGCCGATGGTGCCGCCGATGGCCAACATGACCAGGTGACGCGCCTGCATGTCCTTGCGGAATTCATGCTTTCGCGGTGGACGCTCTAGGGGACTTGTCATTGTTTTTATCTCACGCTTGCGTTGTTGCGGTGGGGCGCCAGGTCGATCAGCCGGGCCGCTACCTGTCGGCCTGGACGCATGGTCTTACATGTGGAAACATTTATAGCCTAAAAGTCTCCCGTGGACAATCCTTCCATTTAAAGGTAAAAAATGTTCCTGACGAACGCAGGGGTGCCCCCGGGCCAGCGCTGCGTATCAGTACATTTCTAATAAATATCAATGCCTTAAGGAATTTACACGATGACAATTGAACGCCTGCACACCGATGCCCGCATGAGCCTGATCGTGAAACATCAGGGCACCGTCTATCTGTCGGGCGAGGTTGCCAATGATTTCGAGGCGGGCGTCGAGCAGCAAACCCGCGAAACCTTCCAGAACATCGAGCGCCTGCTCGACCAGGCGGGCACAGACAAGACGCGCATCCTGTCTGCAACCATCTACCTCAAGGACATCGATGCAGACTTCGCCGGCATGAACCGCGTATGGGACCAGTGGCTGCCGCAGGGCTGCGCCCCGGCGCGCGCCACCTTGCAGGCCAAGCTGTGCGAGCCAGGCATCCTGGTCGAGATTTCGATCATTGCGGCACTGCCGGCCTGATCGGCCGAGGCTGTTGATTGCTGTCATCGAGGCTGCAGCGGCTGGTCAGCCAGTTTCGACGTTCGATGCACTACCCAGGGCAGCGCAGAGGCCCAGGGTAGGGCGGTGGATAAAATATCTACTGTAGAACTTGCAGGGGGCGATGGTTATCATCCGTCGCCACCACCGCGCTCCACACAGCAACAGCAGAGGTTTACGTGAATTCCAGCAGAATATGGACGGCCGCACTGATCGTGATCACCGCGGTCTGGGGGTGGAGCTTTGTCGCCAAGCAGCAAGCCTTGCATGGCATCAGCGCGTCTGCGCTGAACGCCTGTATTTTCATCGTTGGCGCGCTCGTGTTGTTACCCTTCGCCGTGAAAAAGTTGCCTGGGCTGTCTGCCAAGGACTGGCTGGCGGGCATTCTCGCCGGGGTCGTGCTGTTCATTGCCTTTGCTTTTCAGACCAGTGGGCTGGGCCATACGACGCCATCAAACGCGGGGTTCATTACCGGGTTGTCGGTTGTCCTCACACCGTTGTTCCTGTTCTTGATCAGCGCTGAAAAGCCATTGGCCAAGCAAGCGCTCGGCGCGGTGGTGGCGTTGCTTGGGCTCGGGTTTCTCAGTTTGAATGGAGACAGTATCCGTGCCGGCGACCTGTTGATCCTCGGCTGTGCGGTGTTCTTCGCGCTGCATATCGTTGTCCTGGCCAAGACCCGGTTTGGCTCGACCTCCCTGGTGCTTGCCTTCATCCAGCTCTTGACCGTGGGGGTGTTGTCGTTGATCTGGAGCGTCACGGCGGGTGAGTTCTCACTCCCCGGCACACCGTCGGCGATCACCACCACGCTGATCATCGCCGTGCTCGGCACGGCGCTGGCCTACCTCGTCCAGACCCGCGCCCAGGCGGTACTGCCGGCGCAGAAGGTGGCACTGCTGTTGGTCTGTGAGCCGATTTTCGCTGCGTGCTTCGGCTACCTCTTGGCAGGCGACAGGTTCACGCTATTGAACATGGTCGGTGCGTTGATGATCGTGTTGGGGATGCTGATCAGCGAACTACGCTTGCCCAGGCGTCGGCGCTCGAACGTGATGACCGTCGCGGACTGAGGCGCGCAGCGATAGACGCCGCCCTCTCGGGTCGCTGCGACGTCGCGGCTAGGCCGGTTGGCGCAGGGCCTTGAGGTATTTGTAAACGGTGGCACGCCCCATGTTCAACACATTGGCGACATAGTCGGCGCCGCTTCGCCCTTCAAAAGCACCTTCGTAGTAGAGCGCTTCAACCAATTCCCGTTTGTGTCTCATGTTCAACGTATTCAACGAAAGTTGGCGTTCCCTTAACCATGCGTGGAGAAAGGTGTTGATCCGCTCTTGCCAGTCATCCTTGAACAGGGCATCGGGCTGAGGAATGAGGCGGCTCACCTGGAAAAACGCATCCAGCGCTGCGCGTGCCTGCTCCAGCACCGAAAAATTGAGGTTGATGCACAACAGGAATTGCGCTTCGCCAGCGGGGCCTTTGAGGACGGCGGTGATTGAACGAATGTTCTGCCCGTTCCAGTTGAGCTTCTCGTAGGGGCCAAGGCTGGAGACGCTGGAAATATCGCCAGGGAGCTCATCGAGCGCTGAATCGTCGCCGAGTTTACGCTTGGAGAAATTATTCGCGATATGCACGACGGTGCGGCTGCTCACCTCATGCAGGATGACTTCCGCATGCGGGAAAAGCAGGGTGGCGATGCTGTCGGCAACGGTCTTGTAGTTATCCAGACTGGGCATAGAGGCGCGCGACGTCCTTGTTGACGGGGGGACGGTTTGTTTTGCGGTGGTGCAGGCGACAGGCGTAGGGTCCGTCGCTGTGCGCACCCCAGCACGCCAGCGGCCGAGCAGGCTATGTACGTAAATTCCATACTGGACTTTCTACCTGCCTTGAGCAAGCGTGTTTCTGCAACAGTCCCCGCGTCGCGGTGTTGTTGACAGCCCTGACGGCCTCGACGGCTAAGCGGGAGTGCAACGCAAAAAAGGCATGGAGTACAAATGTGCTCCATGCCTTTATTGCGCTCAGCGGGTTAGCAGTGGGGGGCGCTCAGCGCACTTGCTGGCTCATGGCAGCAGGCGTGGACGCTTCAGGGCTGCGGGCGCACAGGCTGATCAATACGAAACTGACGATGCTCGTGCCCAGGCCAAAGAAGATCGGCGTGTTGGCGTCCATGCCGTCCTACCACAGGAAGAACAACGTGACCAGTGCACTCAGGCCCATGCTGACGAGGGCCGCGGTGGTGCTCGAGCGCTTCCAGTAGATCGCCCCTACCAGCGGCACCATCATGCAGCCGACCAGCAGGTTGTAGGCAACGGTGAGCGGCTTGAACACATCGTCCAGCACCAGCGACAGCGCCAGGGTCACCAGGCCCGCCACCAGGGTTGCGATCCGGTTGGTGTTGAGGCTGGAGGGCTGCTTGCGCACCGCGGGCAGGATGTCCTGAGCAATCGTCGACGCGGCGGCCATCATCGCCGCACTGGCGGTCGACATCAGGGCGGCGAGGGCCGCAGCCACCACCAGGCCACGGATGCCGTCCGGCAGGCTGGCCTGGACGATCTTGGCGAATGCGTCGTTGACGTTGTCGAGTTCCGGGATGAACACCCGTCCGGCCATCCCGATCAGGGCCCCGCAAATCCCGTACAGCACGCAATACAGGCCGGCAGCAGCGCCGGCATACTTGGCCACGCCGACACTGCGCGCGGTGAATACGCGCTGCCAGATATCCTGGCCAATCATGATGCCGAGGAAGTAGTTGAGGAAGTAACCGATCAGCAGCGGCCAGCCAATGTTGATCATCGACAAGTGCGTCTCGGGCAACGCACTGACCATGGCGTCCCAGCCGCCTGCCTGGTTGATCGAGAGCGGCATCAGCAGGAACATGATGCCCACGGTCATGATGATGAACTGGACGATGTCGGTCAGGGTGATCGACCACATGCCGCCGAGGGTGGAGTAGATGACGACGATACCGCCCCCGAGCAGCACGCCCATCCAGAAACCGATGCCGAAAATACCGTTGAGAATGGTCGCGGTCGCAACGATCGAGACCACGGCCACCATCAACGCATAGACGACCATGATCAATGAGCTGCTGAACCGCGCGGCCGGGTTGTAGCGCCGCTCGAGCAGTTCAGTCACGGTGAACAGCTTCAGGTTGAGCAGGTGCTTGGACAGAAACAGGCTGATCACCATGATGCCCAGGCCCATCATGGTGCAGAACCACAGCCCTGAAAGGCCGTAGACGTAACCCAGGCGTACGGTGCCCAGCGTCGAGGCACCGCCGAGGATCACCGTGGACAAGGTGGCGGCATACATGGAGGGGCCGAGATTGCGTCCGGCCACCAGATAGTCTTCGCGGGTCTTGGCCCGGTGCATGGCGAACCAGCCGATGGCGAGCATGGCCAGGGCATAGATCACTACCGTTATCAGATCGATTGTCATTGTTGTAATCCTGATGCTGGCCTTCGTTTCGAAGGCGAGTGACTCCCTCAGGGCGCGATGTGCGCCCCGAAGGCCAGTGGGGTGGGAAGGCGAAAAAGACCGCGGATCAGTTACTCGAGATTGATCCAGGTCGCTTTCAGCTCGCTGTATTTGTCGAAGGCATGCAGCGACTTGTCGCGGCCGTTGCCGGACTGCTTGAAGCCGCCAAACGGCGCGGTCATGTCGCCGACATCGTACTGGTTGACCCAGACGCTGCCTGCGCGCAGCGCCTTGGCTACCCGGTGCGCTCGGCCCAGATGGGTGGTCCACAGGCCTGCCGCGAGGCCGTATTCGCTGTCGTTGGCCATGGCAATCGCTTCGCGTTCATCGGCAAAGGTCAGCACGCTCAGTACCGGGCCGAAAATTTCTTCCCGGGAGATGCGCATCGCACTGCTGACGCCGTCGAAAATGGTCGGCATGACGTAGGTGCCGCCCGTTTCGGCCAAGGTCTGCACGCCGCCATAGCTCAGCTGCGCGCCTTCGTTCTTGCCGATCTGCACGTACTCGAGGATCTTCTCCATCTGCTGGTGATCGACGATGGCTCCGACACGGGTCTGCGGGTCCAGGGGATGACCGGGCTGCCAGGCCTCCAGTGCCTGCCGGACCTTGGCCAGCAACTGATCCTTGACCGACGCGTCAACCAGCAAGCGCGAGCCCGCCGTACACACCTCGCCCTGGTTGAATGCGATACCGGCGGCGACGGACTCGGCGGCACGGTCCAGGTCGGCATCGGCGAAGACGATGTGCGGGCTCTTTCCGCCGGCTTCCAGCCAGACACGCTTCATGTTGGACTGGCCCGAAGCTTCCAGCAGCACCTTGGCCACGCCCGTGGAGCCGGTGAACGCCAGTACGTCGATATCCGGGTGCAGGGAGAGGGCTTTGCCGACGCTGTGACCGAAGCCTGGCAGCACGTTGAACACGCCATCCGGGATGCCCGCCTGTTTCGCCAAGGCGGCGATGCGAATGGCGGTCAGCGGCGACTTTTCCGAGGGTTTGAGGATCACCGAGTTGCCCATGGCCAACGCCGGGGCAATCTTCCAGCAGGCCATTTGCAGCGGGAAATTCCACGGCACGATAGCGGCGACCACGCCTGCCGCTTCGCGGGTGATCAGGCCAAGCTGATTGGCGGGGATGGGCGCGATTTCACCGTAGACCTTGTCGATGGCTTCGGCGGTCCAGTCGATGCACTCCCAGGAGCCGGGAATGTCCAGGGCCAGCGAGTCGCTGATCGGCTTGCCCATGTCCAGGGTTTCCAAGAGCGCGAGCTCTTCGGCATGTGCCTCGATCAAGCGGGCGAAGCGCTGCAAGGTCTTCTTGCGCTCGGCGGGCGCCAGTTGGCTCCACTCACCGCTGTCGAAGGCGCGTCGGGCGCTGGCCACGGCCAGCTCGACATCGGCCTGGTCGCAGCTGGCGACCTGGGTCAGCAAGCGGCCGTCGATCGGGCTGTGACAGGCGAATTGCTGACCACCCTCGGCATCACGGTACTCGCCATTCACGAATGCACGGCCTTCGAATTTCAAGGCACTGGCTTTGCGTTGCCATTCACTTAACGACATTGGAACTCCTATTGTTCAGAAAGACGGGTGTGCTTACGGTGCAGTCGCGAACGGCGCTGTTTCACAGACTTCAATCAGGGTCGGCACGCGGCTTTGCCCGGCTTCGACCAGCAGCCTGGCGAGGTCCTGATGATCCGTTGCACGGGCGGCCTGCCAACCGAAGCCCTGGGCGATGGTCTTGAATTCGGGGGTGTAGATATCGACGCCGAGCGGTTCCACATCACGGCGCACCATCGCCGTCTTGATTTCGCCATAGCCGTTGTTGTTCCACAGCAAGACGATGATCGGTGCATTGGCTTCGACGGCGCTGCTCATCTCGCCCAAGGTGAACTGCAGGCCGCCGTCGCCGATCAGGCAGACCACCGGCGACTGCGGGTCGGCGATCTTGGCGCCGATCGCGGCGGGCAACGCATAACCCAGCGTGCCGTAACCTGTGGAGGCGTTGAACCAGCGGCGCGGGCCGTCCAGCTCGACCAGGTGGTTGCCGGTGTAGACCGTTTGCGTGGAGTCGCCGACATAGCGGGCATTGGGCAAGGCCTGGGTGATGACGTCGAACAGGCGCGAGTAATCCGCCCAGCCTTGCAGATCCTGGCTGACCTGTTTGCGCACGCCTGCGGCGCGTTGGGCACCCACGCTGTCATGGCTGAGGACGCTGAGCGGCAACTGCTCGAGCAGCGCATCGATCGCCAGCTCGGCATCTGCTGGCAGGGCGAGGGTGGGCACGAAATTGCGATTGAGCTGGGCCGGGTCGACGTCGATACGGATGAGCGTGCCGTTCAGCTTGAAGCCGCCATCGAACACCACGTCGTAGTCGGTCTCTGCCAGTTCGGTACCGATGGCGAGAATCACATCGGCTTCGGCGGCCAGCTTGCGCACCGGAACGAGTGACTGGTTGCTGCCGAGAGCCAGCGGATGGCCGTCGGGCAAGATGCCCTTGGCGTTGATCGTGCACGCGGTAGGTGCATCCAGGGCTGCCGCCAGCAGGCGCACTTTTTCGAAGGCTGCCTGGCAGCCGCCGCCGACCAGCAGCAGTGGTCGCTCTGCCTTGAGCAGCAGCTCGGCGGCCGCGCTGATCAACTCCGGATCAGGCGCAAGCCGGCCCTGGCGCGGCAGCTCGAGGATCGGCAGGTGGCTGGCATCACTCTCGATCAGGTCCAGCGGTATTTCGATATGCACCGGTTGTGGGCGGCCACTCCTGAACAGGCTGAAGGCTTGCAGCAGGATCTGAGGCAGTTGCTCGAGGCTCAGTACGGTATGGCTGAACGCGGTGACACCGGCAATCAGATTGCGTTGGCTGGGCAGCTCATGCAGGTAGCCGTTGCCCAGCCCCAGTCGGCTGCGCTCGTTGACGCTGGAAATCACCAGGATCGGTATCGAGTCGGCATAGGCTTGCCCCAGTGCGGTGGCAATGTTGGTCATGCCGGGGCCGGTAATGCAGAAGCACACACCGGGTTTTCCGGTCACTCGGGCATAGCCGTCGGCCATGAAGCCGATGCCTTGTTCATGGCGGGGAGTGACGTGGCGAATACGGCTTTTGGGCAAGCCACGGTACAGGCCGATGGTATGCACACCGGGAATGCCGAACACGGTGTCGACGCTCCAGGCCTGCAGTTGATTGACCAGGTACTCTGCACAGGTAGTCATTTGAATCTCCATTAGAAAAACCGCACCAACGGCCAAGCGTCAGTGGTGAATCTGGGCCAGGAACGCGCGCGCACGGGGGCTTTGCGGCGCCTCGAAAAATGTCTTGGGGGCAGCGGTTTCAACGATCCGGCCAGCGTCCATGAACACCACCCGGTCAGCGACCTTGCGGGCGAAGTCCATCTCATGGGTCACGCACAACATGGTCATGCCGTCTTTCGCCAGGCCGGTCATCACCTCCAGCACCTCGCCGACCATTTCCGGGTCCAGCGCCGAAGTCGGCTCGTCGAACAGCATCACTTTCGGGCTCATGCACAACGCCCGGGCGATGGCCACGCGTTGTTGCTGGCCGCCAGACAGCTGGCACGGCTTTTTGTGGGCATGGGCACCGATGTGGACGCGGTTCAGGTAGCCCTGGGCCAGTGCCTCGGCGGCATCGCGCGACAGCCCGCGGACTTTCATCGGCGCCAGGGTGCAGTTGTCGAGCACCGACAGGTGCGGGAACAGGTTGAAGTTCTGGAACACCATGCCCACTTCGCGCCGGGCGAACTGGCTGCCCTGGCTTTTGCTGATGTCCTGGCCCTCGACGATGATCGTCCCGCTGTCGTGCGGTGCCAGCCGGTTGATGCAGCGGATCAGGGTCGACTTGCCAGAGCCGGAGGGCCCGCAGATGACGATCTTCTCGCCCGCTTGCACGGTCATGTCGATGTCCTGGAGGACATGGAAGTCGCCATAGCGTTTGTTGACGTGGTGGAGCAGGATCATTTCGCTCATGCTGACCTCCTCATACCCGCCGCAGGCGGGCCATGGTGCGTTGAACAAAACTCACGCGGTTGATTTCTGCCGTCGGTGCATCCCAGGCCAGGCGCCTCTCCAGCCGTTTTTGCAGGCCGCTCAGCGTGTAGACCATGACCAGGTAGTAGACCAACGCCACCGCGTAGTACTCGGAGAACTGGAACGTGGTGGAGACCGTTTGCGAGGTGACCGCCATCAGCTCCTGCAGCGAAATCACCGAGGCCAGCGAGGTGATTTTCAGCAGGGTGATGAACTCGTTGGCCGTCGGCGGGATACCAATGCGCGCCGCTTGCGGCAGGATCACATGGCGCAGGGTGTGCCAGCGCGAGAGCCCCAGCGCATGCCCGGCGCTGTACTGCCCCGGATCGATCGCCTTGAGTGCCGCCCGGTTGATCTCCACCTGGTACGCCGCTTCGTTGAGGCTGAGGGCGATCCAGGCGGCGATGAACGGGGTGAACCACGCTTGCTGCAGGACTGGGAAGAACTGCGGCAGGGCGTTCCATACGAACAGCAGTTGCAACAGCGTCGGCGCCCCGCGGAACACGCTCAGTACCGAGCGCAGGGCGGTCCGCCAGAGTCTCGGCGGGCCGTCCAGCGCCAACGCGGCAGGGATCGACAAGGCAATCCCGACCGAATGCGACAACAGCGCCAGCGCCAGGGTGATGCACGCGCCCTTGAAGAATGCGTACGAAGTCAGGGCACTGAGGAAAACCTGGAAGTCGAACTGCATGGCCAATACTCCTGGACGTCGAAGTTACGGGTTCAGTTGTTCCACGCTGACGCTGGGCAACTTCCACTTCTCGGCGATGACCTTCATCTCGCCTTGGCTGCGCAGTGCTGCCAGCGCTTGCTCAAGCGCCTTGCGGTTACCCTCGATCGGGCGGATGTAGACGCCGAAAATCTGCTTCTCCGGGAAGGTGTACAGGGTCTGCAACTGACCTGGGTTCAACAGGTCGCGGTAGGCGTACTCGGTCGCCTGGGAGATCGACGCGACTGCGCGGCCGAGCAGCAACTGCTGAATGGCATCGCTCTGCTTGGGGTAGGTCTGCACGGTCGCTTGAGGTTTGCCGGCGGCCGCGAGGTGAGCGTTCAGCTCATTCATGATCTTGACGTTGTTGGTGCCGGACTGAATGGCCACGACCTGGCCACTGAGGTCATCCAGGTGGGTCATCTTGAATGTGGACTTGCTCGATCCGATGACTACGTTGGAGGTTGCCAGGTAGCCCACCGCCTGCAGCTTCTGGGTCCGTTCCGGTGTGATCAAGGTCCCGCTGATCACGGCATCACAGCGGTTGGCCTCAAGCCCTGGGAGCAGTCCGGTGAACTCGGTTACGAAGAAACCTGGGCGCACCTCCCAATGTTTGGCCAGGGCGCGCACCATGTCGGCATCGAACCCGACGGGCTCTTTGTCGCCGGCTTTCTCGAAAAACTCCAGGGGCGGGAATGAGGGGTCCGAACAGACTTTGAACTCACCGTCGGCGATGAAATCGGGCTTGACCGTTTCATCGGCATAAGCGCTGTTGAGGCCACCGACAAGGGCGAAAATGGACAGAGCAAGTGTGAGGCTGCGCATGGATGTTTCCTCTGAGTTCGCAAGCCCGCTGCCCGTGTGGGCACCGGGTAATCTGGGCAGATTTGAAGAGATGCAGGCTTTTCAGCGACCGATGTGGCGCATTATTGTTTTTTGAGCATCCAGACTCAGGGTGTGCGGTGACGGCAGGCCAAAGGCGCCTTTGGGGCCATACACCTCACGGGGTTCGGGGCAGATCACCAGCAACGTCCAGTACAGGGCTGCGGACAGCAGCAGGGACACCGGCAGGCTGATATCGATATCACCGGCCAGGCCTGCCAACGGTCCGACGAACTGACCGGGGATGTTGACGAAGCACAGGCCGATGACTGCGCTAGGGATCCAGGCGCCCAGGCCACGCCAGTTCCAGCCGTTATGGAACCAGTAGGCACCGCCGCGAAGTCCTCGGGTGAACACCTGCAGGTCGTCAGCGTGGTAGAAACCCCGGCGCACGATCAGGCCCAGTCCCAACACCACCATCCACGGCGTGGTACAGGTGACGATCAGCACGGCAAAGGTGGAAACGCTCTGCACCAGGTTGAAGCCGAAGCGCCCGATGAAGATGAATGCCACCGCCACCAGGCCAATCACCAGGGTGGCCTTGGCGCGGGTGAAGATGTTCGGTACCAGGCTGGACATGTCCAGGCCGACCCCATACAGCGAGGCAGTGCCGGTGGAGAACCCGCCGATAAAGGCGATCATTGCCAGCGGCAGGAAGTACCACCCCGGCGCAACGGCCAGCAGCCCGCCGATGTAGTTGTTGTCGGCCATGTACTGCGGCGCATGCTCGGCGACGATACAGGCCGTGGCCAGGCCGAACAGGAAGGGAGACAGGGTCGCCAGCTGGGCGAGGATGGTCGCGCCGATGATGCGGTACTTAGGCGTCGTGTCAGGGATGTAGCGTGCCCAGTCACCGATCGAGGCGCCGAACGAGATCGGGTTGCTCATGGCCAGCAGGGTAGAGCCGATGAAGGCCGGCCAGAAGGTGTCAGGATTGACCAGCGACACGGTCCCGGCGAAGTCGGCATTGAAGGTGTCCTTGAAGGCGAAGATGCCCACGAAGAACAGGATCGTCGCGCTCCAGACCGCGATCTTGTTGACCCACAGCATGAACTGAAAGCCGTAGATGCAGATCACCAGCACCAGCAAGGCAAAGAAGGCATAGATCATCGCCAGCACCCCATCGGACTCAGGCAGGCCGATCAGCCGATGCAGTGCCCCCAGCAACGCATCGCCGGCGCTCCAGACACCGATGGAGAAGAACGCGATCGCCACCAGTAGCGCCAGGAACGATCCCACGACACGGCCATGAACGCCAAAGTGGGCGCCGGATGAAACGGCATTGTTGGTGCCATTGATCGGCCCCAGCAGCGACACCGGCGAGAGAATGATCGAGCCCAGCAAAACGCCCAGCACAATGGACGCGGCGCCGGCCCAGAAGGACAGCCCGAACAGGACCGGGAATGCCCCCAGCATGCAGGTGGCGAAGGTGTTGGCCCCGCCGAAGATCATGCGGAAGAGGTCGAACGGCGTGGCGCATCGCTCATGATCGGGAATGCGTTCAACGCCAAAGGTCTCGATCCGGGTCAGCGAGACGTGTTTGTCCTGTTGATGCGACATAGGTCACCTCAAAGTGTAAGGGCAGATGTTTTGAACAGGCGCTGTTACGGCTCTGCGGCCGCTGCGCGTCTTGCGGTCAAAAAGGCAGTATCAAAAGGGTCTTGCCTTCGAACGCGGGTGCAAAAACATCCAGCACTGAGGTGTCAGGTCGTTCATCGGGTGCCTTTTATTGTTGTACATGGCATGGGTTTTCCTGAATGGAAGGGGAGCGCCAGGCGCTCCCCGACAGCGGCTATCGGTGGATGACGCCCGGCAGCACACAGAGCATTTCGTAGAGCAGGTTGGCGCCCAGCAGGGAGGTGTTGCCGGTCAGGTCGTAGGGCGGCGAAACCTCCACCACGTCACAGCCGACCAGGTCCAGGCCGTCACAGCCGCGGATGATCTCCATCGCCTGGATGGTGGTCAGGCCGCCGATTTCCGGGGTGCCGGTCCCCGGTGCCCAGGCAGGGTCGATGCCATCGATGTCGAACGACAGGTAGACCGGCCCACCGCCGACTTTCTCGCGGACCTCCTCCATCAGCGGGGTCAGCGATTTGTGCCAGCACTCCTCGGCCTGGACCACGCGAAAACCCTGCTTGCGGCACCAGTTGAAGTCTTCGGCGGTGTAGCCCTGGGCGCGCAGGCCGATCTGCACCACGCGATCACAGTCGAGCAGGCCTTCTTCCACCGCCCGGCGGAAGGTGGTGCCGTGGGCGAGTTTTTCGCCGAATTGCTCATCGTTGACGTCGGCATGCGCGTCGATGTGCACCAGGCCGACCTTGCCATGCTTTCTGTGAATGGCGCGCAGGATCGGCAGGGTGATGGTGTGGTCGCCACCCAACGTCATCGGGATGATGTCGTGCTCCAGGTAGCCGTGGTACGCCTCTTCGATGATCTTCACGGCGGCCGGCAGGTTGAACGTGTTGATCGCCACGTCACCGATATCGGCGATGCTCAAGGAGTCGAAGGGCGCCGCACCGGTGGCCATGTTGTAGGGGCGAATCATCACCGATTCGGCGCGAATCGAGCGCGGGCCAAAGCGGGTGCCGGCGCGCAGCGAGGTACCGATATCCAGCGGCACACCAATGAAGGCTACATCCAGCCCTTCAGGCGTTGGCAAATGGGGCAGGCGCAGCATCGTGGCGATGCCGCCGAAGCGCGGCATCTCGTTACCGCTGAGCGGTTGGTGAAAAGTCTTGGTCATTGCAGGTGTCCCTCAGGCGAATCGGTTTACGGCAGGTCGCGCAGCACGGCTTCCAGCGTTTCGATGAAAAGATCGGCATGTTCCCGCTGGAAGATCAGCTGCGGGCGCACCTTGAGGATGTTCTCCATGGGGCCTGCAGAACTGATCAGCACACCTCGATCACGCAGGCCGTTGACGACCTGTCGAGTGGCTTCAGCGGCGGGCGCTTTGCTGGCGCGGTCCGTCACCAGTTCCACGCCAATGAACAGGCCGCTGCCGCGCACATCGCCGATCACTGGGTAGCGCAGGGCGAGCTCTTCGATGCCGGCCTTGAGGTAGGCACCGACGGTTGCGCAGTTGTGCAACAGCCCTTGGGTCTCGATGACTTCCAGGACTGCATTGCCAGCAGCGCAAGACACCGGGTTGCCGCCAAAGGTGTTGAAGTAGCGCGCTGTGCGGCCGAATGCTTCGACAACCTGGGAGCGCATGACCGCCGCCGCAATCGGTTGACCATTGCCCATGGGTTTGCCCAGGGTGACGATGTCGGGCTTGACCCCATGGCGCTGGAAGCCCCACAGATGCGAGCCGGTCCTGCCGAAGCCCGACTGGACTTCGTCGGCGATGTACAACAGCCCTTCGGCTTGGGCCAGCTCGACCGCCTCTTTGGCAAAGCCGGCAGGGTCGGACAGCACGCCGTCGCTGGCAAAGATCCCGTCGAACAACAGCGCCGCGGGTTTGATCCCGGCACTGCGCAGGTCCTCGATGGCCTTGCGCACGTCTTCGGCGAAGATCCGCGAGACGTTTTCGGCGCCCAGGCGGTAGGCATCCGGCGCGCGTACGGTGCGCACGCAATGGCCGACCGGCACGCCGGAACCCAGCGAGGGTGATGCCGCAGCGACCTGTTCGGTGATGCCGTGGTAGGCGAGCTGGGTGACGATGACCCCGGTGCCCCCTGTGTACTGCCGGGCGATCCGCAGCGCCAGATCGTTCGCTTCGCTGCCGGTGCAGGTGAACATCACGTGATTGAGCTCGGCGGGGAAGGTCGCCAGGAGCTTTTCGGCGTAGTCCAGAATCCCCTCGTGGATGTAACGCGTATGGGTGTTGAGCACCTGTGCCTGTTCACAGATCGCCTTCACCACATGAGGGTTGCAATGGCCCACCGAGGCGACGTTGTTGTAGGCATCCAGGTAGCGTTTACCTTCGGCGTCATACAGCCAGACACCTTCGCCTCTGACGATATGCAGAGGGCGCTCGTAGAACAGTCGGTAGGCTGGGCCAAGTGCGCGTTCGCGACGTGCTACCAGTTCACGTTCTGTCGCCGGCAGGCGCTCGGCGTCCGCGGCAGTGAAGCCGTTTACCATGGTCATTGCTGCACCTCCCGCGCGCAGATCTGGCGAATAGTCTGTTGTGCCGACTCACGTGACACCTGGATGAACCTGCGCAGCGCGCTCCACGCCAGCGGCGCGTTGCGCAGGATGTACGCCCGGTTTTCGGGGTACATCGAGGCGCGCCAATTGGTAATGACGACGGTCATGACCAGGCGTGCGGCGATCAGGTCGAAGAGTATTTCCTGCTCGAGGTCTTCCAGCGGGCAGACCCTGTCATAGGCCTCGATGAAGGCGAACGCCTGTTCCAGCGGATCGCCTTGCTCGCCCAGCTGATAGGACGCTGCCACCGCCAGGTCATTGATCAGCGGCGCGTGGACCATGTCGCCGAAGTCGAGGATGTTGCGAATGACATCAGGGTCGTGGTCATCGACGATCACGTTGTGGAAGTTCAGGTCGTTGTGGATGACCTGAGCCCGCAGGCGCTTGAGATGGGGCAGGGCGTGCTGCTCGAAATTATCGAGAAAATGCTGTGCAAGCTGGCGGTCCTCGGCGCGTTCGATGTGTTCGACCAGCCCCTTCAGGCGCGACGAGTGCTTGATGTCCCAGAGCAGTTCATGGCCGGCGGCGGGGTGGAAGAAACCGCGCAAGGCCAGCCCCAGGCGGGCCAGGTGCTCGCCCAGACCCTGGCGCAATACTCGGCTCGGTTGCTCGACCTTGTTCAGGGGCGTGCCAACCACGAACGAGAACAGGCGGATCAGAACGGTCTGGCCATTCAGCTCCACGAACACCTGATACAGGCCATTGCTGCTTGGATGGATACGCTGCACCGGTAGCTGCGGATCAGTGTGCTGGATGTGCAGCAGGGCCTTGTTCTGGAAGTCGGTGACGTTCGGATCCTCTGCCGGGTTGGAAATTTTCAGCAGAAACTGACGGCCGTCGTCGCAGTGCAGGTGGAAGTTGAGGTCTCGTTCGCCGGCCAGCAGTTTTGCGCGGGCACTCAGGCCAAAATGCAGCTTGGCGATCGCGCAGGCCTGCTCGTTGCTGGCTTGGGCGCTGGCGGCGGTGAGGACATGATCCAATGCTGGTTTTGTTTGAATCGTCACTGATCAATCACTCTATCGGTTGCATCGAAAGCGGGTGAGGTACCCGTCAACATGCGGCTGACGATAGGGCAGTATGGCTATACCGTGTATAGCCAGAATTGATCAGGTTATAAGTCCACTTTGGCCTGGGTATCTCCAAGGTGGGTGGCGAATCAGAGCAGACAGCCTGCGTCTGCTGGATATAAGCTGTTTCTCCATCCTTGGCCGCGGCTTGAGTCCACTTCATGCGCTCGCTTCTGCACGACCTGCTTGTCAGCCAGCTTCAGCGTTCCGCCGAGATGACCCTGCAACGCCAGCTGTACCGCATCATCCAGGCGTCGGTGCTAGAGGGCCACTTGCCGGTCGACTACAAGATGCCGTCCACCCGGGCACTGGCCGATCAACTGCAGATCTCCCGTATTACTGTCTCCCTCGCGTATGAGCGGTTGACGGATGAGGGCTATCTGTACGCGCGGCCTGGCAGTGGCACCTACGTTGCCGACACGCTCCCTCAGGCCTATGCGCAACCCACCACGGTGCAGGCGCCCGAAGCGGTGGAGGCGCTGCTTTCGCAACGTGGCATGGCGATTACCGCAAGGGTCACGGGCCTGGCGAAAGCCGGTGGGGCGTTCGTGCCTGGCGTGGCTGACGCTGATCTGTTCCCGTTTCATATCTGGAAGCGACTGCAGAACCGCTACTTCAAGAAGAGCCAGGGCGAGCTCACCGGGTATGTCGAACACGGTGGCTACAGGCCGTTGCGCGAGGCACTGGCGTCGTACCTGTATGCCTCCCGTGCGGTCAAATGCAGCCCCGAGCAAGTGATCATCACCATGGGCACTCATCAATCGCTGGACCTGATCGCCAAGCTGTTAAGCGACCCCGGCGACACCGTCAGGGTCGAGTCGCCGTGTCACTGGGGGGCGCCGGTGGTGCTCTCGGCCGCCGGCCTGAACGTGCTACCGATGGGCGTCGACGCCGAAGGGGCCTGTTTGCCGGTCATTGAAAAAGGCGATAACCCACGGTTGGTATTCGTCACACCGTCCCACCAATACCCTACCGGCAATATCATGACGCTCCAGCGTCGACGGGAATGGCTGGCGTTTGCCGAGGCGCACAACTTCTGGATCCTGGAAGACGACTACGACAGTGAGTTTCGCTATGACATCGAACCCATTCCGTCACTCCAGGGGTTGGATTCACGGCAGCGTGTGATCTACATGGGGACGTTCAGCAAGGTGACGTTTCCAGGTTTGCGGCTGAGTTACCTGGTTGTCCCCGAGCCGCTCGCGGATGCTTTCAGCAAGGGCATGACCCAGCTCTACCGCCCCGGCTTGTTGCCCATCCAGGCGGCGATGGCCGACTTCATTCAAGAGGGGCATTTTGCCAGCCACATCAGAAAGATGCGTGCGGTCTACGGCGAGCGCAGGAGCCTGCTGCAGGCCTGCCTGCGCGAGCAGTTCGGGGAGCTCATAGCGTTTTCGTCGGGGGCGGCCGGCATTCACCTGGCGGTGAACATCAGCCCGGTGGGAGCGGCACAGAAGATGATCGAGCAGGCCGCGAACTTCGCGCTGACCCTACGCGGTTCGTACCACATCGACCCAGGCGTCCACGATGGGTTGCTGGTACTGGGCTATGGCGGCGTCAAGGTCGAGGAGATACCGGCTGCGGTCAGGCGGCTGCGACAGCTGTATGACGCTGTCACTGCCTAGGGGATCGTCGGCGATGGTCCTGGAATAGAGCTATAAGAAAAATTAATTGCTCTGATGGTGGATTAGTAGAATTGATGAGCGCGGGCGCCCACTGAGGCAGCGCTGTGGATAGACTGCAGGCCTGTCTCGCCTATCCGGAGCGCTCATGAAACTGGTTAAAAGTATTCGCCTGAAAGTTCTGCCTGAACACTATGCGATATCCCGCCTCGACGGTGATCAAGCCCTGCCAGCCTGGGCGGACGGTGAGGGCTTCGTGAGCATCGCCCGTTCGCCAGATGAGCTGTCGATAGTCTGCCATCAACGTCGTGTGCCAGAAGGCATCAAGATAGATCGAGACTGGCGCTGCATTCAGTTCGTTGGGCCGTTTGCATTCGACGAAATCGGCATTGTTCTGTCGGTGGTACGGCCGTTGACCGAGGCAGGCTTTGGGGTGTTCGTGGTTTCAACCTTTGATGGCGATTTCTTGCTGCTCAAGGCGGACCAGTTCACCGAGGGGCTGGAGACCCTGCGGGAGGCGGGGCATCAGGTCGAGCCCTGATCGCGCGACGCTGGACATCCACGGCGGCAGCTACATCCGCTAAAAGAGGCGCTGCCGCGTGGGTCAGGCATTAGGCTGAATGGACCTCGCGCGCAGCCTCCCGGCGCGCGACAAAATCGCTGATATTGTCTACCGCACTGTCCATCAACTGCTGCATGGCGTCTTCACTGCTCCAGGCGATATGCGGGTTGAGCAGGAAGTCGTCGCGGTCGATCAGGGCGAACAGCGGGTTGCTCGGGTGCAGCGGCTCATGCTCGACCACATCCAGCGCCACCCCGCCCAGGCGATCGTGCAGCAGCGCATCGATCAGCGCCGCTTCATTGACCACGCCACCGCGCCCGGTATTCACCACCAGCGCATCCGGCTTCATCAACGCCAGTTGCGCCGCGTCGATCAGGTTGTAGGTCTCGGGCGTCAACGGGCAGTTGATCGACAGCACATCGCAGCGCTTCAGCAGCTCGGTCAATGGCCGGCAATCCTCGCCACGGCGTTTGCCTCCACGGTCTTCGAACAGCACCTGCATGCCGAACGCGCGCGCGAGGTGCGCCAGGCGCAGGGCGATCGGCCCGCTGCCGATGATCGCCAGTTGCTTGTCGCGCACATCGCGGATGCGGTGGTTGAAGTAGATGTTCTGATAGGCGGCCTCGCCGGCATGCACCTGGCGCATCAGCCGGGTGAACGCGGCGGGGCGACGGAACAGCTCGAGGATCATCGCCAGGCTGTGCTCGGCCACGGTGTTGGCGGCGTAGCCCGGCACGCTGGACACCTCGATGCCGTGGGCTTCGCAGTACTCGACGTCGACGATATCGCGGCCGGTCAGGGCCAGCGAGATCATCTTCAGTTTCGGCAACTGGCGCAGGTGCTCTTCGCGCAGTGGCACGCTGCACGTCAGCGCCACCGTGGCGTCCTGCAAGTGCTCGAGCACTTGCTCCGGGTGGGTATAGGCGAACTGCTGCCAGCGGTGCGGGCAGTCCGGACGCTTCAGGCGGGTCGAGGGGGCCAGGCCCTCGTCGTCGAGAAAGACGATCTGTTCGGTCACGATCAAATCCTTATTTCTTCTGTGCCGGCACGTAGCCGGCCGGGGCCATGGCAACCAGCTGGCGGGTCACGAAACCGGCGTCCTGGTCGTGGTCTTCGAGGGTTTCCTTGCGCACCAGGGCATCGCGCACCAGGTGCGCGCCGAAGAAGCGCAACGGCTCGGGTGGCAGCAGCTTCATCTTCTGCTCGACCAGGCCGCAGTTGGCCCATTCGTCGTTGGCGTGGGTCGCCAGCGACTTGATGATGCGGCTGGCGAACACCGTGGTCGCCACGCCGTTGCCGGAAAAGCCGATGCCATAGCTGACGGTCTGGTGTCGGTCGAGGTAGCCGAAGTTCGGCAGGCCCTTCATGGCGCGGTCGATCGGCCCGGTCCAGCTGCTGACCACGGGCACGTCCGCCAGTTGCGGGTACAGGCGGCGCAGCTCGGCGGCGACCTTGTCGGCCGCCGGCGAAGGTTTTTCATACAAGTTGCCGATGCGCCCGGCGTAGGCGAACTGGCCCAGCGGCTTGCCGAACACCACGCGGCCATCGGGGGTGTTGCGCCAGTAGTTGAGCACGGTGCGCGAGTCGGTCATGCATTCGCCACCGCTGAAGCCGATGGCGTCGAGCTTGGCCTTGACGGGCGCCGTGGCGACCATGTCGCTGGACATGATCGCGATCATCCGGCGCAGTTCTGGGAACTGCGCGCCCCACGCGTTGAGTGCCAGCACCACGTGAGCGGCCTTCACCTGGCCTGTGGCCGTGTGCACCACCGGGTGCTTGCCGCGTTGCAGGTGGGTGAACGGCGATTTTTCGAAGATCTGCACGCCCAGCGTGAGGGCGACCCGGCGCAGGCCACGGGCGAGCATGGCCGGCTGTACGGTGGCGGCGTTGGGGTCGAAGATGCCGCCGAGCACCAGCGGCGAGCCGACGCGGCCGCGAATCGTCTGGCGGTCGAGTTCCTGGAACGGGTTGACGTCGAGCTTCTGCAGGCCCTCGGTGAGTACGCGCCAGGAGTTCATCTGCCGCGGGTTGGTGGCGGTCCACAGCCAGCCGTCCTTGCGGTACTGGGCGTCGATGCCATGTTCGGCGCAGAAGCTGCCGATCTCGTCGATCGCCGACTCGGCGGCCTCGCAGATGCGCCGCGCCTCGACATCACCGCAGATGGTCCGCAGCGACAGGTACTTGCCCCACCAGTTGGTGGCGACGCCGCCGTTGCGGCCGCTGGCGCCGGAGCCGCAGCGGTCGCGCTCGACGATGACGATGCGTTTCTCGGGGTGCGCCTGCTTCAGGCGGATGGCCGACCACAGGCCGAGAAAACCACCGCCGACGATGCACACATCGGCTTGAATCGATTCCTGCAGGGCAGGGGCCAGATCGCTGTCCAGGTCTAACGCCTGGGCATACCAGAATCCACGGTACATAGGGGTGCCTTCGAGCCAGTGTTGTCTTGTGCTGAAATGATGCGCAGCGGTGGACGTTGCGCACTATGACGCGGGGGACAATTGATAGAACAACGCTGCTGATGTCCCCCCTTGATAGCCGTGCAGCGGCGATCAGCCAGGTTCGACCACCCGCGGCGGCTCCTGGATCACCACGGAGACCGGCGCCAACTCTGCGTTCGTTCGTAGGGCGCGCAACAGGCTGTAGCTCGTCACGCCCATGTAGATCGCAATCGGCAGCCCCACCACGATGCTCGCCATCTGGATCGCCAACAGCCCGCCGGCAATGATCAGGCTCGCCGCAATCGCCCCCTCCAGCACGCACCAGAGCACCCTCAGCCAGTTCGGCGGGTTGATGCTGCCCACCCCGTTGAGCATGCACAACACCTGGGTACCGGCATCGGCCGCCGTCACGAAGTGCACCGCCAGGAGCAGGCAGACGATGATGCTGAGGATGCCGCCCAAGGTCTTGCCGTCCAGGCGCTCGAGCAGGGTGAACATCGCCGTGGTGGTTTCATTGCGCGTGGCTTCGAGGATCGGCCCACCGGTAAACGGCCCCGCTGCAGCCTGCTCGGCCACTGGCAGGTTGGTGTAGGCCTTGCGGGTGTCCTGCTCATCCTTCAGCGCCGTACCACCAAACACCGCCATCCACAGGATGGTGACCAGGGTCGGCACTACCAGCGCCCCGACGACCAGCTCACGGATGGTCCGCCCGCGGGAGATCCGCGCGATGAACAACCCCACGAACGGCCCCCAGGTCATCCACCACGGCAGGTAGAAGGCGGTCCAGCTGTTCTGCCAACCGCTGTCGTGCTGGGTGTCGGTCCACAAACTCAGGCCGACGATGTTCTGCAGGTAATCGCCGGTCGATTCGAACAGCAGGTTCATGATGTAGTGGGTCGGGCCCAGGGCCAGCACCACCAGCATCAGCCCCAGCGAGATGAACATGTTCACGGTCGACAGGCGTTTCATGCCGCGCGACACGCCGGCGATCAGTGAGATCGAGGCAATCACCGTCACCACGGCAATGATCCCCAGCTTGAACGACAGGCTCACCGGTACGCCGAACACCTGGTTCAGGCCGGTGTTGATCTGTTCGACGCCCATGCCCAGCGACTGCGAAACGCCGAACGCGGTCACGGCGGCGCCAATGATGTCGACGGTGTGGCCGATCGGGCCATAGATGCGCTTGCCGATCAGCGGGTAGAGCACCGAGCGCAAGGCCAGCGGCAGGCCTTCGCGGTAGGCGAAATACGCCAGGCCCAGGCCGATGATGGTGAAAATTGCCCACGGGTGCAGGCCCCAGTGGAACAAGGTGATGCGCATCGCCATCGAGGCGGCCTCATCGCTGAGGCCAGGGCTGAACGGGTTGCTGGCGTAATGCAGCACGGGTTCTGCGACCGACCAGAAGATCAGCCCAACGCCCATGCCGGCACTGAACAGCATGGAGATCCAGGCCGCGAAGCTGAATTCGGGCTTCTCGTCCGGGCGGCCGAGCTTGAGGGTGCCGTGACGACTGCAGGCGATCACGATGAGCACCATCAGCACCCCGCTGACCAGGGCGATATAAAATCATTTGAGGTTGTTGAGAATGGCGTCGGAAGCGTTCTTGAACACCCCGGCGGCCTGGTCGCCCTGCGAGGCGCAGAGGGCCACGAAGGCAATGACTATGAGCAGCGACCCGACGGTCACCACGGGGCTCAGGCCCTTGAACAGGCCAGTTTTGGCACGCATCGGCTATTTCCTTTTTATTGTTTGCAAGGCCGGACGGTGGAAGTCGGAAAAGGCGCCCGCAGGCGCCTGGTCAGAGATCGATCACCAGATCTGAAGTCGGGCGGCTGCAGCACAGCAAGCGCAGGCCCTTGTCGATTTCGCGCTGGCGGATGCCGCCGTTGTGGTTCATCTCCACACTGCCTTCGAGCACTGCGGTCTTGCAGGTGCCACAGACACCCTGGCTGCACGAAGAGGGGACGACCGCGCCGGCCTTTTTCGCCGCGCTGAGCACGGTCTGGTCGGCGCTCATGGTGAAGGTCTTGCCCGAGCGCGCCAGGCGCACGCTGAAGGTGTCCTGGAGCTGGCCGGGTGCGGCGCACGGCGGCGCTTCGACCTCGGCTTCGGCAGTGATGTCGAAGCTTTCCTGGTGGTAGCGGGCCAGGTCGAAACCGGCGTTGCCCAGCAGTGCCTTGGCCGCGTCCATGTAGCCTTTCGGGCCACAGGTGAACACCGAGCGCTCCATGAAGTCGGGGATGCGTTGCTGGAGCTGCTCGAGCGACAGGCGTCCTATCGGCCCGGTCCAGTCCGGTTCGTCGCCCAGGCCTTCACAGAAGAACAGCGTGCGCAGGCGCGGCATGCTGCGCTCAAGGCGCGCCAGTTCTTCGCGGAAGATGATATCGGTCGGGGTGCGTGCGCTGTGCACGAAGACGATGTCCAGGTCCGCATGCAGGTCGGCGGCGGCGCGGGTCATCGACATCAACGGGGTGATCCCGGAACCGGCGGAGAGGTACAGCAGCTTGCGCGCCGGGCCGGCGACCGGGGTGAAGACCCCGGCTGGCCCCGACGCGGCCATGCCATCGCCGGCCTTGAGATTGTCGTGCAGCCAGTTGGAGACCGCGCCGCCCGGCACCCGCTTGACCGTGATCGAGAAGGTGAACGGCCGGGTCGGGGTCGAGGACAGGGTGTAGCAGCGCGACACGCTTTGGCCGTCGATCAGCGGCGACACGGTGAGGAACTGCCCAGGCTCGTACGCCAGGGCAGGGTAGTCCGGGCACTGGAAGGTAAACGTCTTCACGTCGTGGGTTTGCGCCACGACACTCAGGCATTCGATGCGCTTGCGCGCGCCGCTGGCCCACTGGGCGCCGTGGGCGGCCCAGTGATCGCTGTCGGCAAAACGCTGGTCGGCGCGCAGGTGGGCGATGTTCTCGAATTGGCTCATCGCGGTCATACCCCGTGGGCTTCGAGGCGCGCGCTGTACCAGCGCAGAAACTGCTCGACGTAGGGTTCGGTGAACTCGGAGTAGGGGCCGGGAATGTAGCCTGGGTCCTGGGTGCCGCTGTGGGTGATGGCGACCAGGTCGGCGTCCTGGCGGGTGGTCGCCACCCAGACCTCGGTCAGGCGTTGCAGGTCGTAGTCGACCCCTTCCACGGCGTCCTTGTGCACCAGCCATTTGGTCCGTACCAGGGTGCGGTCTGGTGCCAGCGGGATGATCCAGCTGATCATGGCGTGGTCACTCATCACGTGGGTCCAGGCATTGTTGCCCCACAGGTGCGTGTCGCCCAGGTCCTTGCGGGTCAGGTTGCCGAGCAGCCTGGTGCAGGCCACTTTGGTGTCCAGGGTCTGCGACTCGCCGCTGCCGGCGATGATCATGCGCTGGGTGCGGAACTGGGTAGCGGCGTGGTCATCGAGGTGCTCCACCGTTTCATACAGGTGTCCCTCGCTGGCCCAATTGGCCTCGATTCCGGCCTTGCGGGTCTGGTAGGCATCATACGAAGCGATCTGCTCTTCGCTCATCTCTTCGAAGCTGACGCCGAGGTCTTCGGATTGATAGGACACCAACAGTTCCGGGTGCGTGCCGTGGCAGTGATAGCACTCGCGGTTGTTTTCCATGACCAGTTTCCAATTGCCGTTTTCGATATAGTCGAGTTCGTAGGCAATCTTTGTATTCGTCAGGTCATACGGCGCAAAGCGTGCGCCCATGATGTCTTCTTGAACAGCGATGTCATCCGGTGGGTTATCGCTGAGGCAAACAAATACATGCGTGCCGATAACTTTGCAGTGTACCGGTATCAGGCTGCGGCACTTCGGGTCGAACTGCTTGCCCATGTGCGCGGCGTGCTTGAGGCTGCCGTCGAGGTCGTAGGTCCATTGGTGGTAAGGGCAGACCAGCATGCCCACGGTGGACTTGCCGGGCGGCTTGAGGCGGGCGCCGCGGTGGCGGCAGACGTTGCGGTAGGCGCGCACCTGCTGGTCGTCGTCGCGCACGATGAGGATCGACGATTTGCCGATATCGGTCGCGAATACATCACCCGGTTCTTCGACGTCGGCCGTCACTGCAACAACGATCCAGTGTTGGCTGAAAAAGATATCGAGGTCAGTGTCGAATATATCCTGACGGCTGAATACTTCACCCGGCAGGCCAAAGCCCGGTTGCCGCGAAGCTAAAACTTCGCGATGAGTTTTAATAGGCGCGCTCGTCATGGTAGTCCTCAGGCACTCTTATTCTAAGTATGGTTACTGCATGTGCGAGGATTATCTGAGTGGCTAAAATACCCGTCAATGCGCCTATTTTTACTTCAGGCATTACTTCAAGTTATGCGTATACCTGCACTCAATCGTTCAATGGCGCACGGTCCTGCAGCCAGCGAATAACCGCCCAGTCTTCTGCGCTCGCGCTGCGGCCGTCGGGGATCACCACGTAGTACGCCTCTGCAGGTCGCACGACGAAGGGCTGCAGGCGCACCAGTTCGCCGGTGCCGAGCAGGTGCTCGACCACGCGGCCCCAGCCCAGGCCGATGCCATGGCCATGCAGCGCCGCGTGCACGGCATTGGCGTGCAGGTTGCAACGCAGGCTGAACTGCAGCTTTTGCGTACGCAGCCCCAGTGCCTTGAACCAGCCTTGCCAATTCATCCAGCCCTCCGAGGTGGAGTCGGCTTCCAGCAGGCTGGCCGCGGCCAGTTCCTCGAGGGTGCGCGGCGCTGGGTTGCGGGCCAGCCAAGCGGGTGAGCAGACGGGAAACAGCGCTTCGTCAAACAGCAGGATCGCCTCGCCGTCTGCCCATTGGCCATTGCCATAGCGCACCACCAGGTCGGTTTCCTGGGTGCGCAGGTCGCCGGTGAACATCTGTGTGGCCAGGCGCAGCTTGAGGTCGGGCACGGCCTCACGCAGGGCTTGCAGGCGCGGCATGATCTGGAACTGGGAGAACGAGGCGGTGGCGCCGAGGGTGATTTCCTTGCGGCCGCCTTGCTGATTGAGGTCGTCGAACACGGTGGCGATTTTCTGCAGGGATTCGGAGATGACCGCGAACAGCGCCTGCCCCTCGTAGGTCAGGTCGATGCTGCGGTGCAGGCGGTGGAACAGCTGCGCACCGACGTTTTCTTCCAGCGCCTTGATCTGTTTGCTGACGGCGGCCTGGGTCACCCCGAGCTCCTTGGCGGCCAGGGTAAAGCTGCTCAAGCGAGCAACGGCTTCGAACTGGAGGAGGGCGGTCATCGACGGGATTATGCGCCGGTAGCCCTTTTGCTGGCCGCCAGTGTCGTGGGTTTTCATTGTTGTTTTCTCAGGGCTTGCACGGCCGAACGACTGTCCGACAAGGGGGACGGCATGCTCCCTCAGGGCCCGCATCCGTGCAAGGCCCTGGGCGAGCAGGCATCGCCCGTGACAGGGCCGTCAAGCCAACTGATAGGTCGTCTTGACCCGCGTGAAGAACTGCCGCGCGTGGGTCCCTTGCTCGCGGGAGCCAAGGCTCGATGCACCATTGCCGCCAAACGGCACGTGATAATCCACCCCGGCGGTCGGCAGGTTGACCATCACCATGCCGGCCGAACTGTTGCGCTTGAAGTGCTCGGCACTGCGCAGCGAGGTGGTGACGATCCCGGCGGACAAACCAAACGCGGTATCTTCGGCCGCCGCGAACGCCTCGTCGTAGTCGCGCACCTTGAGCACGCTCAGCACCGGCCCGAAGATCTCTTCGCGGTAGATGCGCATGTCCGGGGTCACCTCGCTGAACAGCGCAGGGGTGAACAGAAATGCACCCGCCGGGTTGTCGATGCGCTCGCCGCCACAGACCAACCGCGCGCCTTGCTCGACACCACTGGCGACATACGCCAGGTTCTGTTCCAGCTGACGCGCGTCGACTACTGGGCCGATATCGGTCGAAGGTTGCTGCGCATCGCCCACCTGCAACGCACGGGTGCGTTCGGCGAGGCGCGCGACGAAGGCATCGTGAATACCCTCGGTGACGATCACCCGCGAGCTGGCCGTGCAGCGCTGCCCGGTGCTGTAGAACGAACCGTTGAGCGCCACCTCGACGGCCTGTTCGAGGTCGGCGTCATCCAGCACGATCAGCGGGTTCTTGCCGCCCATCTCCAGCTGGACCTTCTTCATGCCTTCCGCAGCCAAGCGGGCGATCTGGCGGCCGGTCTGCTCGGAGCCGGTGAAGCTGATGCCATCGACATGAGGCGAGCGAATCAGCGTGTCGCCGACACTGCGGCCCGGGCCGATCAGCAGGTTGAACACGCCGGCCGGCAGCCCCGCCCGGGAAATGATCTCCGCCAGTGCCCAGGCGGACGATGGCACCAGCTCGGCCGGCTTGAACACCACGCAGTTACCGAAACACAGCGCCGGTGCGATCTTCCAGGCCGGGATGGCGATCGGGAAGTTCCACGGCGCGATGATGCCGATGACCCCGAGCGGTTGGGTAAACACGTCGATACCGACGTCCTGGCGGACCGACGGGTACTTCTCGCCTTCGGCGCGCAGCGCCTCCTGGGCGTAGAACTTGAACGAGCGCCCGGCGCGCTCCACTTCGCCCAGCGCCTCACGGACGATCTTGCCCTCCTCGCGGGCGAGCAGCACGGCCAGCTCATCGCGACGCGCGAGGATCTCGCTGCCGATGAAGTCCAGCGCGTCGGCGCGCTGCTGCGGGTTGCTCCGCGCCCAGCCTGGCTGCGCGCGGCGGGCCGCGGCGATGGCCTGTTCGGTGAGTGCCTGGTCGGCACGTGCGAAGCGCTCGATGAGGTCGTCGGGGTTGGACGGGTTGCGGTTGTCCAGCAGGTCGCTGGCGTCGACGGTGGAAACGAAGGCGCCATCGACGTAGCTGCTCTTGGTCACGGGGTTCATGCGCTACCAATCCTTTATGGGTGGGTCTGCCGGGCATGATGCTCAGCGGCGCCCCGTGCCCGCTATCACGGACGTGACAATTGATAGGACGACCGGGCATGGCGCTCAGCGTATTGCCCCGCGTTCAACGCGCTGATTTGACGCCAGTTGCGCTTCATACATTTGTACAAAACGATCGTCTCCAGCGCGGATTTTGACGATGTTCAATGCCTTGTGACGTGCATAACCTTCAGGCAGGGCAGTGTCGATCACTAAAAACAAGAGGAGACAATCAATGCCTATTCAGTCGGAGCACGATCCGCGCTTGAAGCGTGCGCTCAAGACGCGACACATCAGTATGCTGGCACTTGGCGGCGTCATCGGTGCGGGGCTTTTTGTAGGCTCCAGTGCCGTTATCGCTTCAACCGGGCCTGGCGCTTTCATCACTTACGCAATCACCGGCCTTATCGTTGCCTTGGTCATGCGGATGCTCGGCGAAATGGCCGCGGCGCACCCGGCCAAAGGCTCGTTCGTCGATTATGCGCGGATGGCCTTCGGCCGCCCGGCAGGCTACATGACCGGTTGGCTCTATTGGTATTTCTGGGTCATCGTGGTGGGCTTCGAGGCCGTGGTCGGCGGGCAGATCATCAATGGCTGGTTTCCCGACCTGCCGGTCTGGGTCATCGCCTTGGGATTGATGGTCGGCATGACCTTGCTCAACCTGATGTCGGTGCACTCTTTCGGCGAAGCCGAGTACTGGTTCGCCGGTATCAAGGTGGCCGCCATCGTGGTCTTCCTGGTGGTCACGGGGGCCTATGTCTTCAACCTCTGGCCAGGCTCGAACGCTACGTTCAGCAACCTCACCGCGCATGGCGGCTTCCTGCCTCATGGGGTGTCCTCGCTGTTCACCGGGGTCGTGGTCGTCATCTTCTCCATGACCGGGGTGGAAGTCGCTACGCTCGCGGCAGCCGAGTCCGAAGACCCTTCGAGAAACATCCGCAAAGCGGTCAATACCGTCATGGTCCGCATTCTCGTGTTCTTCGTGCTGGCGACCTTCATCATCGTGGTGGCACAGCCATGGACAGAACTGGTGCCTGGCAAATCGCCCTTCGTGACGACCTTGGACCATATCGGCATTCCCGGTGCTGGCGACATGCTGACCGTGGTGATCCTGGTCGCGGTGCTGTCGGTGTTGAACGCTGGGTTGTACACCTCGTCGCGCCTGCTTTACGTGCTGGCGTCCAATGATGAGGCGCCACGCTGGATTGCCGCCGTGAGCAGTAAAGGCGTTCCGGTCCGCGGGGTGATCGCTTCGACGCTGGTGGGGTACGGCTGTGTGGTCATCGCAGCCGTATGGCCTGACACCGTGTTCCAGTTCCTCATCAACTCTTCCGGCACGGTGTTCCTGTTCGTCTACCTGATGATCTGCCTGTCGCAAATCAAGCTGCGCCGCAGGTGGGTGGCGGAGGGGTCGCTGAAGTTCGCCATGTGGGGCCATCCCTGGCTGCCGCTGCTGGTGACCGCTTCGATCATCGCCGTGTTGGTCAGCATGGCCTTCGACCCGACGATGCAGATCAGTCTTGTGCAATGCCTGCTGGCAATTGCCGCGATTGCCGCCTCCTACGCAGTGCTGCGGGTGTCCCGTGCCGGTCGACACGCCGAAGGGGTGAAGGCCGGGCCTGCCAGCAACACCTAGTCAACCAAGCCGTATCAGACACAACCCATGTTCAGGGTAGTCAATGGGAAGCCAACAGCATGTCAGCGAAATTTGAATTGACCCAGTTACCTAACAAGCCGCTCTGGTTCGAGCCCGGGCAGCTCCGGGAGCGCCTGGACGGAGCCGTGCAGGCCGATGTGGTGATCATTGGTGCAGGGTACACCGGGCTCTGGACGGCGTACTACTTGCTCAAAAGTGATCCGTCACTGCGCGTCGTGTTGCTTGAGAAGCACCAGGTCGGTTTCGGCGCCTCTGGGCGTAACGGGGGCTGGGCCTCGGCGATTTTTCCGATCTCCCTGTCGAGGGTCGCTGAGATGTACTCCCATCAAGCTGCCTTGAACCTGCAGGCTGCGATGAACCAGACGGTCGATGAGATCGGTCGGGTGCTGGCCCTGGAACACGTCGATGCGGACTTCGCCAAACAAGGCTTTCTTTCGCTGGCGCGCAGCGCGCCGCAGCTTGACCGTGTGAAGGCTGCGGTCGAGGCGTCGAAGCGATTCGGGCTGCCCGACCAGTGGCAGGCGCTGGAGGGTGCGCAGGCTCGCGACAGGCTGGGGGCTGAGGGTGCACTGGGAGCCCTGTATACCGAACATTGCGCGCTGATTCACCCCGGCAAGCTGGTTCGCGGGCTCGCTCAATTGGTCGAGCGCATGGGTGCAAAAATCTATGAGCATTCTGAGGTAACAGCCCATACGCCAGGCCATGTGCAAACAGCGCAGGGCGCGGTCCGCGCGGAGTATACGGTTCGCGCAACGGAGGCGTTCACCTCTCAGCAACCAGGCTATTCGCGATTTGTCATCCCGCTGTACTCGCTGGTCCTGGCCACTGAGCCGTTGCCGCGTGACCTGCTGGCCAAGCTCAACCTAGACCATCGCCTGGCCTTCAATGACATGCGTCACCTGCGTGTCTACGGGCAGGTCACCGCCGAAGGACGGTTGGTCTTTGGGGGGCGAGGAGCACCCTATCAATGGGGGTCGCGCATCTCCGAACAATCCGACCTCATGGACAGTACCCACCAGAAGATCCACGAAACCCTGCTCGAATTTTTCCCGGCCCTGGCAGATGCGCAAATCACTCATCGCTGGGGCGGCGCACTCGGCGTTTCCCGTGATTGGTGCCCCACCGTGAGCATGGACCGCAAGACCAGGTTCGCCTGGGCTGGCAACTACGTCGGTGACGGTGTAGCCACCAGCAACCTCGCGGGTCGTGTGCTGCGCAACCTGATCCTCGAACAGGACGAAGACATCAACGCTCTGCCGTTCGTCAATCACCACTCCCCGAACTGGGAGCCCGAGCCGCTGCGCTGGTTAGGGGTGAACGGAGGCCTGGCCGCGGCGTCGCTCAGCGATATGGAAGAACGCATCACCAAACGTCCCTCACGCACTGCGATGTTGCTTGAAAAGCTGACCGGTGCGCATTAACAGGAGTATCCCATGACCCGTTTCACCATTATCAAGGGCGCCTCGATCGAGTCGTTGCCACTGAACCCTGCGGGCCAACGTGCCGGCGCAGACAAAGGCGATCCGCAGATCGCTATCCAATCGCTGGCCCCCGAGGCGAGCGGCAACCTGGGGGTCTGGGAATGCCAGCCAGGTGGCTGGCCGGTGGTAAACCGGCCCGATACCGAGTTCACCTACATCATCTCGGGCCGTGCCGTGCTGACGGATGACGCTACCCAAGAGGCGGTGGAGGTGACGGGGGGTGACTTGATCATCTTGCCGCCCGGCTGGACCGGTCGCTGGGATGTGCTTGAAAAAGTCAGAAAGGTCTACGCGATCTACTGACCTGCGCCGCGTCCCTGACGGCGGCTTCGACGAGTCACCGTATCACTCATGATCGAGAACAATTCCATGACCCATAACATCGTAAACTGGATCTCCGGCGCCCCTGCAGAGACCACCAGCGGCCAGCAACTGCCCGTCTATAACCCTGCCACTGGCGTGGTCACCGGCCAGGTGCAATTGTCTGCGCAACGTGACGTGGACGCCGCAGTGGCCTCGGCCAAGGCGGCGTTTCCGGCCTGGAGCAACCTGTCGCCGCTGCGCCGTTCGCGTGTACTGAACACGTTCCTGGCGTTGCTCAACGAGCACCGCGATGACCTGGCCCGGATGATCACCGCCGAGCACGGCAAGGTCTTCACCGATGCCCAGGGCGAAGTGATGCGCGGCATCGAGATCGTCGAGTTCGCCTGCGGTGCGCCGCAGTTGCTGAAAACCGATTTCACCGACCAGGTCAGCACCAACATCGACAACTGGACCCTGCGCCAGCCGCTGGGTGTGGTCACCGGCATCACGCCGTTCAACTTCCCGGTAATGGTGCCCATGTGGATGTTCCCGGTAGCCCTGGCCACGGGTAACACCTTTGTCCTCAAGCCAAGCCCGCTGGACCCTAGCCCGAGCCTGTTCATCGCCGAACTGCTGAAGCAGGCCGGCCTGCCTGACGGGGTGTTCAACGTCGTGCAGGGCGACAAGGATGCGGTCAACGCGCTGATCGAGCACCCGGATGTTCAAGCGGTATCGTTTGTCGGCTCCACCCCGATCGCCAACCATATCTATGAGACTGGCGCGCGTCATGGCAAGCGCGTGCAGGCATTGGGCGGCGCCAAGAACCACCTGGTGGTGATGCCGGATGCCGATATCGACCAGGTAGTCGATGCATTGATCGGTGCGGCCTACGGCTCGGCCGGCGAGCGCTGCATGGCGATCAGCGTGGCGGTGTTCGTCGGTGATGATACCGCCGAAAAAGTCATGCCCAAGCTGATCCAGCGCACCCAGGAACTGAAGGTGCTCAACGGCACCAACCTGCAGGCCGAGATGGGTCCGATCGTCACCCGCGCCGCGCTGGAGCGCATCACCGGCTACATCGACCTGGGCGTTGAGGAAGGCGCCAAGCTGCTGGTCGATGGGCGTGGTTTCAATGGCCAGGCTGCCGGTGAGGAGTGCGGCGATGGTTTCTGGCTGGGCGGCACACTGTTCGACAACGTTACGCCAGACATGCGCATCTACAAGGAAGAGATCTTCGGCCCAGTGCTGGCTTGCTTGCGGGTGAAGGACTTCGCCGAGGCGGTGGAGCTGATCAACGCCCATCAATTTGGTAATGGCGTGAGCCTGTACACGCGTGACGGCCATGTCGCCCGCGAATTCGGCCGGCGCATCCAGGTGGGCATGGTCGGCATCAACGTGCCGATTCCGGTGCCTATGGCGTGGCATGGCTTCGGTGGGTGGAAGAAGAGCCTGTTCGGTGACATGCATGCGTATGGTGAAGAAGGCGTGCGCTTCTATACCAAGCAGAAGAGCATCATGCAGCGTTGGCCGCAAGGCACCGCCAAAGGTGCGGAATTCGCGATGCCGACCAGCCACTAAGGCGCTCGGCTAGCTGACACGAACGGCCCCGCCCACGCAGCGGGGCCGTTTGCGTTTACAGGCTGGCTTGAAGCAGGTTGATACTTTTACCAGCCTGGATGGCGATCCAGAAGCGAGCGATGCCGCTGGTGGTGGTGGGCTTGATGCCTGTCAATTGTTCCACCAGTTTTAGCCGGTAGACCAGCGTCTGGCGGTGCACACCCAGGTCCAGGGCTGTCGCTTTCCAGTTGCCGTCGTTTTCGAGAAAGGTCATCAGTGTCGGCAGCAGCGCAGCGCCCTGGGTGCGGTCATGCTCGATCAGCGGCCCCAGGTAACGGCCGACCAGGGCCCGGGCTTCGGCCAAGGATTTTGGCGCCATGATCAGGCCCGTCTCGGCTTCACCATAGCGCAGCATCGGGCTATCTATCTCCAAGGCCTGGGTCAAGGAGAGCCGCGCCTGCCGCACACTTTCACGAAAGCCCGCGGCCGTGACGATGGGGCCACTAATACCGATCTTGGTACCCGGGCCAAGGCTGCTGCAGAGGGCCTCGAAAAGCGCCGTGTCATCATCCGTGATTGCCAGCAACAGCCCCGCGTCAGCCAGTAACAGGGGCGCGGTACGCTGAAGGGAAGGCGCATGGTGCACGTCGTCCGCGTGCCAAGGGCCGCTCAGGTCAGGTTTGATCGCCAGGCTGACAAGCGTGCCTGTCAGCCCCCGCCGCGCCAGCATGGGCCGCACCAGAGAGGCGTCGGTCTCGAGCTCCAGCAGGCTGCGCAGCAGCGTTGCGCCTTCCTCCCGCTGCATGTCACGTTGGATCATCAGGCGTTCAAGCTCGACGCCAAGTAAACCCACCAGTGAACGCACGAGGATCGAATCTTCAACGGTCCGCTTCTTGCGGCGGCTCATCACCAGATTGGCACGCGTGCGGCCGCCGATAGGGATACTTTCCATGGCTTCGGACGTGTCATGGTTTATGGCCGTCGTCGCAACGATGGTGTCGCCGCTGACCGTATCCTCGATGGCCAGGTTCAAGTCCAGGGTGTTGCCCAGGACGGACAGACGGCCATCGAGATCTGGCACCTCGCGTAAAGCGTCAGCGTAGGTTTGAAAGAGGCGTTCGCTGGCGTTGAAGCGTTCACGCTGTGCCCGTAGAACACTTTCGATCACATGATGAGAAAGCTTCACGAACTCGAGCTCGAAACTGGCGTGAAGTAGCGGAAACAACAGCCGGTCGGCAGCGTCCAGCATCGCCTGCGACAGTGCAGGAGCATTGGCCTGAGGTGCCACCACCAACGCACTGGCATTGCTTTGCACGAGCCGCTCCAGCCACTCGACCTGACTGTCCCCATCGGCCGGCAGCCCCAAGCCTGTGGTCATGACCAGATCACCAGGCGACACCCAGCGCCAGGGATCTGGGAGATCGACAGTGTGCGCCCACGCGATGATTCGACCGGCACCGGCCAGACCAGCCGCAGCGTGCAATTTCAGTGATTCGATGGCGAGCAGGTCTTGCACGGTTAGCATGGCGTGTCTCTCATCCAACGTGAGCTGAGCGTATCAAAACAGACAGCCTGCATGATCGCAGAACAGGAGGGCTTTCAGTATTCGTCTGATGTTATGAACGTTGCCGAGTGTTTTCCTATGAACGCTCAATTGCTGATGGCGCCCCGGCGCCGCGAAACTGTGTCAAACAACACAGTGGAAGCACTCCCATGCGCCTGGCACCTTCTCGTTCTCTGACGCGTAGCTTTTGGCTTCAGAGCCTGCAGGAAAACCTCCAGCCGACCTTGCCCCTCGAGGGCGAGTACCGCGCTGACGTTGCCATCGTCGGCGGTGGTTTTGTCGGCCTGTGGACCGCGCTGACCCTCAAGGAACGCGACCCCGATATCAACGTCGTGATTCTCGAACAGGACATCTGCGGCGGTGGGGCGTCGGGCCGCAATGGCGGCTTCGTGATGTCCTGGTGGCCGAAGATCGGCTCGCTGATGGGCTTCTGCACCCAGGAGCAGGCGCTGTTTCTGGCCAACGCTGCCGAGCATGCGATCACCGAGCTGGGCGAGTTCTGCGAGCAGCATGGGATCGATGCTCATTATACCCGCAGCGGGTGGCTCTGGACCGCGACGACGCCGGCTCACATCGACAGTTGGAATGGCACGCTAGGTCTTTGCGAACGGCTTGGTGTGCGGCCCTTCGAGCGGCTGTCCCAAGCTGAGGTGGCAAAGGCCACAGGCTCTGATGTCCACCTCGCCGGCGTCTATGAACGCAGCAATGCCACCGTGCAGCCCGGCGCGCTGGTCCGGGGTATGCGGCACGTTGCAATCAACGCGGGGATTCGCATCTTCGAGCAGACACCGGTCAACAGCATCGAACCTGGCCCCGTCGTGCGGCTCAGCACAGACAAGGGTCATGTCAACGCCGCTGCGGTTGTGCTTGCCAGCAATGCGTGGGCGGCCGCGATCCCTGAGCTGGCGGGCCTGATCGTCCCGGTGAACAGCTCGATCGTGGTCACTGAGCCCATCCCGTCGAAGCTCGAGGCCATGGGTTGGACAGGCCAGCAGTCGATCACCGATTCGCAGTTGATGGTGGACTACTACCGCACCACCC
This sequence comes from Pseudomonas reidholzensis, assembly GCF_900536025.1. Lineage (GTDB taxonomy): Bacteria > Pseudomonadota > Gammaproteobacteria > Pseudomonadales > Pseudomonadaceae > Aquipseudomonas > Aquipseudomonas reidholzensis. Next base: position 28,397 of record NZ_UNOZ01000022.1, on the reverse strand, counting down.
GGGACGGCCGCATCGCGTTCGGCAAAGGGACGGGGGCCTTGGCCTTTGGGTCGAGGATAAACGACACGTTCAGTCATCACCCCGACAGCATCGCGCTGACCGAGCGCGATCTGCGTCGCACCTATCCGAACCTCGCCGCGACACAGATCACCAGCGCGTGGTCAGGGCCTATTGATCGCACGTACGACAGCCTGCCGGTGTTCGGCTCGTTGGCGGGCAGCGACAACATTCATTACGGGATTGGCTGGAGCGGCAATGGCGTCGGCCCCAGCCGGCTCGGCGGCCGGATTCTTGCCAGCCTTGCGCTTGGCAGCAAAGACCCGTGGAGCACCTGCCCACTGGTCGGTCGCCCCTGCAGGACGTTCCCCCCGGAGCCCTTCCGGTATGTGGGCGGCACCCTCGTCAGACACGCGGTAATCCGCAAGGAGCGTGCTGAGATGAGGGGCGCTCGACCTCGCGCCATTGACCGCCTGTTGGCTGGGCTTGCCCCAGCCGGACTCGAAGACAAAGCCTGACCCAATAGGAGCCAAGACCGTGACCCCGATCGTCAAACGCCTCACTGCCGACACTGAGTTTTCTCCCCAGACGCCGGTCGCCCAGCCCCTCGGCGATGTGATCTCGCAGACCCGCGTAGCCATCAGCCAGGTACTGGAAGATCCGCGTGTCTCGCTCGGCCTCTGGGAGTGCACGCCCGGTACCTGGCGCCGTCAGGTGCTGCAGGCCGAATACAGCTACTTCATCAGTGGCAAGGGACAGTTCACCCCTGACGAGGGTGAGCCAATCCACTTCCAGGGGGGTGACGCTGTCTACTTCGCGCCAGGCACGACCGGTGTCTGGAACATCGAGGAAACCGTGACCAAGCACTACTTCATCGTCGGCTGACTGGCCCTCGCACCTTCCATAAATTCAATAACAAAGGTTGCTCTATGAGCGTATTCGATATCATCGAAAATTCGCCCGTGTCCAAGTTTCACCGCAAGTTACTCCTTGCCTGCTGCGGTGGCCCGTTCCTGGACGGTTACATCCTCAGTCTGATTGGCATCGCCCTGATCGGCTTCGCCAATGATATTCCTGCCTCGCCGGTGGAAACCGGGCTCATTGGTGCAGCGTCGTTACTGGGTATCTTCTTCGGCGCAACCGTGTTCGGTGCGGTCACCGACCGGATTGGCCGCGAGACCATGTATGCTTTGGACTTGACGGTGCTGATCGTTGCGTGCGGCCTGAGTGCCTTCGTGACTGACGCCTGGCAACTGATCCTGCTGCGTTTTGTCATCGGCCTGGCGGTGGGTGCGGACTATCCGATCGCGACCTCGCTGCTCACCGAATTCACCCCCGCCAAGCGCCGTGGATTCATGATTGGTCTGTCGGGCCTCGCCTGGTCGGTGGGCGCGATGACGGCGTTCGTGGTGGGCTACCTGGTGGTCACCTTCAGCGGCGATCATTCGCTGTGGCGCTGGATGCTGTTCAGCGGCGCTGTCGTTGGCCTTATCGTGGTGATCATGCGCCGCGGGATCCCGGAATCGCCGCGCTGGTTGGCCAGCAAGGGCCGCGTGCAGGAAGCCGAAGAGGTCATTCGCAAAGTCTATGGCACCTCGGTAACGATTACCCAGCACGACATCGATCAGCTCAATGACGGTGGCCGTCCGCGTTCTTGGCGAGCCGACCTGAAGATGATCTCTTCGGGTGGCTACCTCAAGCGCACCATCATGTGCGGCGTACTCTACTTTGCCCAGATCACGCCGCAGTACGTGCTCTACACCTTCGGCGGGATGATCCTGGTGTCTGCCGGCATCAAGGGCGTCAACGCTTCCACGCTGGGTGAACTGCTCATCGCAGTCCTGTTTGCGATCGGTGTGATCCCCGCGTTGAAGCTGGTCGAGACCTGGGGGCGCCGGCCGATGGTGTTGGTGCCCTTTGCACTCATGGCCGTACCGCTGTTCGCACTGGGGCTGTGGGCCGATGCGCCACCCTGGTTCATCCTGGGTGCCTTCGCGTTCTATGCGTTCGTGTCGGGCGGGCCGAGCATTCTGGAGTGGATCTACCCCAACGAGCTGTTCCCCACTTCCGTTCGCGCCACAGCGGTCGGTGTGGCCGTTGGTTTCAGCCGTATCGGGGCTGCCACCGGTACCTACCTGACCCCCATCGGAATCGAGTCGATCGGCCTGCAGGCGACGCTGCTGATCGGGGCCGGGGTGACCTTGCTGGCGTTCTTTGTCTGCCTGGCCTGGGCGCCAGAAACCAAAGGTCGGTCGCTGCAGCAATCTGCCTCGCTGGGCCTGGCAACGTGAGGCCGGTTTTCAACGCTGCGTCCGACTCGACGATCGATGTACGTCACTGCTAGGGTACGGGCAGCGCCCAGCGGCGCTTGTGGCCACGCGTCACCTGCGCCGCCGTGCATTTCGGCATCCCCAGCCTGGCAGTCAAACCCCATGTCATTCAGCATTCAGGACATCATCGACAACCCAGCGCTGCGCACCCGGTTGCTCACAGGTGCGCAGGGTGCGCTGAGCGCTTTGCGATGGGCGCATGTTTGCGAATTGGCCGATCCTAGCGAATGGCTGGGGGAGGGCGATCTGCTGATGACTACGGGCATGGGCATCCCCCGCGACGCCGAGCAGCAACGTGCCTACGTCATCCGATTGTCCGAGGCCAGGGTGGCGGGCCTGATGATTGGCGAAAACATGCAAGCGCCGGACGACATCAGGGCATTGCAGGATCAAGCCTCGCTGCTCGGGTTCCCGGTATTGACGACGCACTACTCGGTGCCGTTTTCAGCCGTCACCAAGGCCATTCTCGATGCACGCCAGCAGACCGAGGATCAGCGCCGTCGCGCGGTGGTACGGCTTTATGAAAGCGCCAGGATCGGGCTAGGCCACTTGGGGCTGAGTGGCCTCGTGTCGAGGCTCGCGGCCGATGTCTCGGCAGAGCTGTACCTGTTCGATGTGCGCAGCTTGGCTCCCTGGGAGAAAGGGCTGGCGGCATTGCCTGAGCAATGGTGCAAGGTATTGGGAGCCCGCGCGCGTCTCACCTACGATCTCTCCCGTTGCCATGATGGCGAGCACGAAGCGCTGGTAATGGCCTTACCGGCGTTGCCCGAGTGCGCGATCCTTGCGACGGGTGGGCAACTGCTCGACTACGGGATCCTCCACCATATCGCGTCGGTCCTGGCTATCGAACTGGAGCGTGTTCAGGGTGAGCATGAGCGGATGCTGCGGCTGGGATCGGAGCTCCTCGATGACGTGCTCAACCAGAGGCTGTCCGAGCCTGCCGCGCTAGCACGCTTGCTACAGCTGGCCTGCCCGCCTGCGACGGCTTGCCTGGTGCTCGCCAAGCTTGACCAAGCGGCTCCGGACCACTGGCAGCATGAGCTGAGCCGGCAAAACCTGAAGGTACTGGCCAGGCAGGCAGGTGACGAACTGGTGATCTTGATCGCCGATCACGCAGCCAGCGCAGCATTGCAATCGATGCTGGGCTGCGGTGTGGGGATCAGCGCACCGTTAGGTGCGGGGCTGCGAGCGCCGGAAGCCTTGCGGGAGGCTCGCCTGGCGCTTGCGCATACTACGCCCGCCCGGCCAATAGTGGACTACGCCAACGCGCTGGATGAAGCCTTCTGGTTACCCAGCGACCTGGCACAGGCGCGCAGGATGTACGGCCGCGTTATAGGCAGTCTCATTGACTACGACGTCCAGAATGGCAGTCAGCTCATCCACACCCTACGGGTATTTCTGGAGCAGAACCGCTCCTGGCAAAAGTCGTCGCAGATCCTCAACGTTCACAAGCAAACGCTCGTTTATCGGATTCGCCGAGTCGAAGAAATCACCGGGCGTTCGCTGGATGACACCGAGGGCGTCGTCGCGTTGTGGATAGCACTGCGTGCAATGGACATCGCAGCCGATGGGCAAGCGTCGGACTGCTGAAACAGGCTGGCAGGTCACTCACCCCGCAAACACCGCGCGCAAATGCGCACGGTAGCTGTCGAACGCCGCAATCGCGCCGGCAACGACCTGAGCGTCTTGCTCAGCATCCAGCGCCAGCCCATCGAGCTTGGCCACAAACTCGCGCCAGTGCAGTGCACGGCCATCCGGGTGCGGCGCCAGGTGGCGAGCGCCCTGGTTGCCGTCCAGGCCCAGCTGCTGGGTCTGCTTGAACAGAAACGCTGCGCCGAGGTTCGAGCCTTCGCTGCAATACAGCCAGCCCAAGGCCTGCGCCGGACTGGCGCTGACCTGCGCCGGCGCGGGCGGCAGCGCCAGGCCGAGGTCGCGCAGGTCGGTCTCGACCGCTTCGAAACGCGAAAGCTGCAGCAGCCCTGGCAGGCGCTGGTTGAGCTGTTCGTCGTGGTACAGCGACAGCAGGCTGCCGTGGAAGCGATGCTGTACGTGCAGGAAGCGCGCATAGCGCTCGCGGTCTTCGAAGGGCCGGGCGGCCATCACCAGCGCGTCGACACTGTCGTGCTCACGGCTGCTGGAAGCCTTCAGGCGTTTGCAGCGGCTGTCTTGCGAGAGGGGCGTGGAAAGCGCGGGCATCGGGGTGTCCATGGCGGGCGGGTGAAGCGTGCAGGATGCGCACCGTTGTGAGTGCTGATCCCTGGCGCACTATTAAGATCGCTCAACCCGGCAAAGGTTGCTAGCACGCCGACTACGATTCACTGGATATCGATGCTGTCATCTGCGCGTGACACACCGCCAGGATCTCATCGGCCAGTGCCGAGTCGTCAGGGCAGGCGCGCGAGAGCATGACGGCGCCGACCGCGCGCGCCAGCAGGTCGATCATTTTTTCCCGCGTTTCACCTGGCGGCGCATCCGGCCGGGTGGGGTATTTCTCGCCAAGCGTTTGCAACGTTTGCTCGATGCCGTCAGCGAAGGCCGACTTCAGATCGCCGGACTGCCGTGCAGCGTCGCCGCACAATGCCGCCATGGTGCAGCCGGTGGCGCGCCCGTCGCGATGATCCCTCGACACATACACGTCGACGAAATCCTGCACGCTCAGTGCCTCGGCACTGACCAGTGACCGCGCAAGGCTGTTGGCCGAGGCTTCAGCCATCAAGTCTGCTTTTGAACCGAAATGCTTGTAGAAGCCGCCGTGGGTGAAGCCGGCGGCGGCCATCAGGTCGGCCACGCCTACCCCGTCAAAACCACGCTCGCGAAACATGACCGAGGCTGTTTCAACGATGTGCTCCCGGTTTGCCTGGGCTTGAGCCTTGCTGACGCGCATGTTGGGTACCTCGCTACCACTGCAGATGACAGGGCTGGATGATACATAGATGTTGGGCGTAATCAAAACCGTTGACAGTTTAGATTTCGATCATCATCCTAATGGCAGGCGACATCAACCTCCATCAACGGGCACGGAACAACCACCTCATGAGCGACTTGAACCTGTTTACCCCTTACACACTGGGCGCCCTCACGCTGGCCAACCGTGCGGTGCTTGCGCCATTGACACGTAATCGTGCCGGTGATGGCCTGGTGCCGAGCGAGTTTGCCGCCGCCTATTACAGCCAGCGGGCCAGTGCGGGCTTGCTGATTTCCGAAGCCTCGCAGATCTCCCAGCAGGGGCAGGGTTATCAGGACACCCCGGGCATCTACACGCAGGCACAGATCGCGGGATGGCGAAAAGTGACCGATGCGGTGCACGCCGAAGGTGGAAAAATGTTCCTGCAACTGTGGCATGTGGGCCGTGTTTCCCACGTGGATCTGCAACCGCACGGCGCGGCGCCTGTCGCACCTTCCGCGCTGCGCCCGGCGACCAAAGTGTTCGTCAACGATCGTTTCGAGGATGTCTCCGAACCGCGAGCGCTTGAAACTGAAGAACTTGCGGGCATCGTCAACGACTTCCGCCAAGCGGCGGCAAACGCGATCGCAGCGGGCTTCGACGGTGTAGAAATTCACGGTGCCAACGGTTATCTGCTCGATCAGTTCATCAAGGACGGCGCCAACGTGCGTACTGATGCCTACGGCGGTTCGATCGAAAACCGCGCACGCTTGCTGCTGGAGGTGACCGCCGCAGTGATCGCCGAGATTGGCGCGGATCGCACAGGCCTTCGGCTTTCTCCGGTGTCGCCGGCCAATGGGGTTTTCAGCAGTGATCCGCAGGCTCAGTTCGACTACATCGTCGACCAACTCAATGCACTGGGCATCGTCTATCTGCACGTCGTCGAAGGCGCGACCGGCGGGCCACGCGACGTGGCGCCGTTTGATTTTGCCGCCTTGCGCCAGCGCTTCAACAACACCTACATCGCCAACAACGGCTATGACCTGGACTTGGCAACCGCACACCTGGCGCAAGGCAAGGCAGACCTGATTGCCTTTGGCCGCCCCTACATCGCCAACCCTGACCTGGTGGCGCGGTTCCAGGCCAATGCACCGCTGTCCGCATTCGACCCCGCGACGCTCTACGGCGGTGGTGCGGCCGGGTACATCGACTACCCGACGCTGGCCCAGGCAAGTGTTGTGGCGACTCAGCCAGTTGGCTGATTCCGTCTGATTTCGATCACCCGTCAACCCCAATCCACCTACTGCATAGAGCTGACCTCATGACTACTCGTCCTACCGTTCTCATCACTGGCGCGTCCTCCGGCATCGGCTCGGTTTACGCCGAGCGTTTCGCCCAGCGCGGGCATGATCTGGTTCTGGTTGCCCGTGACCACTCGCGGCTGGAAACGCTCGCTGCAACGCTGCGCGACGAACACAACGTCACCGTCGAAGTGCTTCAGGCCGACCTGACCAACATCAGCGATCTGCAGACGGTTGAAGCACGCTTGCGCGATGACTCGCGCATCAGCATCCTCGTCAACAATGCCGGCGCGGCGCAGTCAGGTAGCTTCATCGAACAAAGCACCGACAGCGTTGCGCAGTTGGTAGCCCTGAACACCACTGCGCTGGTTCGCCTTTCCAGCGCCATCGCGCCCCGCTTGGCCAACGCCGGTGAGGGCGCAATCATCAACATTGGGTCAGTAGTGGGCCTGGCGCCAGAGTTCGGGATGTCGGTCTATGGGGCGACCAAGGCATTTGTGCTGTTCCTTTCCCAGGGCCTGAGCGTGGAACTTTCGCCCCGGGGTGTTTATGTACAGGCCGTTCTGCCGGCAGCCACCCGCACCGAGATCTGGGATCGCGCGGGTATCGACATCAACACGTTGAGCGAAATCATGGAGGTCGGTGATCTGGTCGACGCAGCGCTGCTCGGCTTCGATCGTCGCGAGCCGGTGACCATTCCTGCACTGCAGGAAGGCGAGCGCTGGGAAACCCTGCAGGTTGCTCGCCAGGGGCTCTTGTCGCAGATCAAACAGTCCGCCGTGGCGCAACGCTATTTGAGTCGTTGAGATGAAGGCATTTTTCATCGAGCGCTATGGCAAGCAGAATGGAAGGATTGGCGAGGTGCCCGATCCTCAGGTGGGCGCGCATGATGTTCTGGTCCGGGTGCATGCAGCGAGCGTGAACCCTTTGGATTCGAAGATCAGAACGGGGGCGTTCAAACTGATCCTGCCTTATGGATTGCCCTTGATACTGGGCAATGACCTGGCCGGCGTCGTTGTCCGTACGGGGGCTGCGGTACGCCACTTCAAGGCAGGGGACGAAGTCTATGCACGTCCCCCCGAGGCACGGATCGGAACCTTCGCCGAGCTGATTGCCGTGGACGAACATGCGCTTGCGCTGAAGCCCGCGAACCTTGGCATGACTGAAGCCGCTTCCATGCCGTTGGCCGCCCTGACCGCCTGGCAGGCGCTGGTCGAGACCGCCCAGCTGCAGAAGCACCAGAAGGTGCTGATTCATGCAGGGTCCGGCGGTGTCGGCAGCCTTGCGATCCAGCTCGCCAAGCACCTCGGTGCCTTTGTCGCGACCACCACCAGCACGGCAAATGTCGAATGGGTCAAAGGGCTCGGGGCGGATGTCGTCATCGATTACACGCAGGAGGATTTTACAGACGCGGTGAGCGACTTCGATGTGGTGTTGAACAGTCTCGGCGCCGATGTTCTGGCAAAGTCAGTCAAGGTGCTCAAGCCGGGCGGTCAGCTGATTTCCCTTTCAGGGCCACCGACCGCGCAGTTTGCCCGAGAGCAGGGCTTGCCCTGGGTGGTGAGGCAGGTAATGCGACTACTGAGCAGCGGTATCCGCAGAAAAGTCCGCAATCACGGAGTCCGCTACGCATTTTTATTCATGCGTGCCAACGGGACACAACTGCGTAACGTCACCTCGCTTGTAGAGCGTGGCGTCCTGAAACCGGTCATTGACCGCTGCTTCCCTTTTCAATCGACTGCGCAGGCGTTGCAGTACGTCGAGCAGGGACGTGCCAGAGGCAAGGTTGTCGTGACGATGGAGGAAGTTATTCAGCATGCGCGATGACGAGCGCAGCCATCTGTTCAGTACTGTTCGCCCCGTCAACGCGCAAGACGGGAGACGCTTGCCCTGACAACCACCGCTCGTGCCACGCCCGGTTGCGCCCTGAAAAGTCGGGGTCGTCGTACTGCGAAGCCCACTCCCTGAACCCCACATGTATGTCATGCATGTCGCCCCCGGGCGCTATACGATCCCCAAAGCGCGCTTTTTCACGCGCGGCCAGGCGCTCCAGGCGCACGGCGGTTGGCGTCACGACGAACACGATGAGATCGGCCTGAGCGAGGAGTGCGTCTCCCCAGACCATACAAGAGCCGGTCAATACCCAATCGTCCTCACCGAGTGCCTGCTGGATCAAGGGCACGCGCTCGCTGACGGGCCGCTTGGTGGTGAAAGGCGGGTTGGTCGGCATCCAGTAGAAGTCATCGACATCGGCCTGCCGCAACCCGAGTTGCGTGGCAAGGTTCTGGCCCAACGTCGTCACGCCAGCACAGGAAGCACCTGTGATGTAGATCCGCATGTTTTCCTCCGTGAATGCAGTCGTTTTCGGGGTGGGAAGATACCCGATTTCCTTCTGCTCTCGCATTCATCCGTACACGGTGGCGGCATTGGCCGCGTCAAGTCCTGCATTCCATATGGGAATGCAGCTTATAAAATTAATGAATTTTTATTATCGATAAGGCTGGCGTAGCGTGTTCTGAGGATAAGGAGAGCCGCTTTGAAATCAGCCACCCTCAATACACCCGATAAATTCGATACCTCCCGTGCCAGCGAGTATGGCACCCAGAGCCGCATTGCCTTGGCCGGCTACGACGCGTGCCACGACCTGGCCGCCTGCATGTTGGCCGCGACCCTTGGCAATGCAGGCGCGGCGAAGATACTGGTGGTGGGTGCCGGCGGCACGGCCCAGGAGATCATCGCCATGGCCAGGCTAGAACCGCACTGGCGGTTTACGGCCGTTGACCCCTCCGCGCCAATGCTTGCAGCCGCGACGCAGCAGCTGGAAGCACACCAGTTGCTGGATAGGACGGACATCGTTCATGGGGATGTCGAGGGCTTGGTGGCCGCGCAGTCATACGACGCGGCCACCCTGATCGGGGTACTCCATCATGTGCCGGGGGATGATGCCAAACATCAACTGCTGCGCTCGATCCATGCGCATCTCAAACCGGGTGCACCGCTGATCGTCGCCGGCAATCGCCATGCCTACGCCTCTCAGCCATTACTGCTGCAAGCCTGGGGACAGCGCTGGCGGCAACAGGGGGCCAGCCCCGACGAAGTGAAGGTCAAGCTTGGCAAGATCCTGCAGGGCGCTGATCCCCCACATTCAGAGGCTGCCGTTCAAAAGCTGTTGCATGACGCCGGGTTTGGCGACACCACGCAATTTTTCAGCAGCTTGTTCTGGGGTGCCTGGCTAACCTACAAAACCGCATGATCCAGCCTGCCTGAACGGCCGCCTCTCGCCGTTCAGGCGAACGCTTCACTCAGCAACCTCGGCAACACCTCACCGGCCTTGCCTGCAATGGCAAACTCACGCGCATGCCCGCTGCCGCTCACCTGCGGATTGATATGCACCACCCGCGCCCCGGCCTCCAGCGCAACCCCCGGGATCAACGCCGCCGGCTGCACCACCCCGGAGGTCCCCACCGACAGCAGCAGGTCGCACTCCGCCGCGGCCAGGAAGGCCCGGCTCAGAGCTTGCTCTGGCAGGCTCTCGCCAAACCAGACCACGCCCGGTCGCAGCGGCCCGTCGCATTCGGCGCAGCGCGGGGGCTCGATCCGTTTGCCGTCGCGGGCGCCTTCGGGCAGCGCCAATGCGCTGCTGACCGACCGGGCGCAGGCCAAGCAGCGCGCGGCGTCCAGGCGGCCGTGCAGGTGGATGACGTCGTGGCTGCCGGCGCGCTCGTGCAGGTCATCGACATTCTGGGTAATCAGGGTCAGCTGGGGCACGCGCGTGGCCAACTCGGCGATGGCCAGGTGGGCGGGGTTTGGGCGGGCATCGGCGATGCCGGCCCGGCGCATCTCGTACCAGCCCCAGATCAGTGCGGGGTCGCGACGGAAACCTTCGGCGCTGGCGAGCTGGGCGGGGTCGAAGCGCTCCCACAGGCCGGTCAGCTTGTCGCGAAAGGTGGCGATGCCGCTTTCCGCGGAGACGCCGGCGCCGGTAAACACCACGACATGACGGGCATCGGCGAGCAGGCGAGGGTCGAAGTGCATGACAGTCTCCAGACGTGCAGGGCAGAGCAATCGACTACTCTGCCAGTGTGGGTGCTGATCAACAACATCGGAATGAACCCTCGGCACCGCTCACGACCCAACGCAGTACATGCTCACGGGAGAACGCTTATGGAAATCGGTACGATCTGGATCATCGTCGCCGCGTTTGTGATCTTGCTGGAGATCTTCGCCATCTGGCACATCATCGGCAGTGAACGACGGGCCGAACGCAAGATGCTGTGGATCGTCTTCGTGGTCTATGCGCCTATTCCAGGGTTGCTGTTCTGGCTGGTGCGCGGGCCGCGCGCGGTCAAGGGGCGGGCGGTGCTGGAAGAAAAATAGAAGGCGCTTGACCTCGACCTTGCTAGAGGTTTGATACTCGGTCGCTCTCTCACTCGATGGAGCGATCTCATGAATTCTGCGTTTCAGCTGTCCAACCCCGACGGGCTCTACGACCCTAGCGGCAATGCCTACTCACATGTTGCCGAGGTACGGGCCGGGAGCCGCTTGCTGTATGTAGCCGGGCAGGGCGGCGAAGATGCCGAGGGCAATCTCTCGCCGCTGTTTGCCGAGCAGGCGCGGCAGGCGCTGGAGAATGTTCGGCTGGCCTTGGCTTTCAAGGGCGCCGGCCTGGGTCAGGTGTTCAAGTTGACGCTGTTGATCGTTGATCACTCCGAGGAACGTTTGCGTGAGTGGGTGGCGGCGGCTGACCGGGCGTGGGAGGGACAGATGACCCCGACCTGTACGCTGATTCCTGTAGCGCGGCTGGCGCTGGATGGCATGCTGGTGGAGGTCGAGGCGGTGGCGGCTGTCTGATTGGGTTATATCCCGGTTGACGCCATCGCGGGCAAGCCCGCGCCTACCTGCCCCGCGTCAGTAGAGCCCTTGCGCATATTCGTAGGAGCGGGCTTGCCCGCGATGGCGTCAGCCCAGGCGACACTGCCCCCCAGCAGCGATACACTTTTCTCTTTGCCTCCCGGATCCCCATGTCAGCCCCTATCGAACTCCTCCAGACCGACCCCGACCAGGCAGCGCTGATCCGCAATCTGTATCAGTTCTACGCCTACGAGTCGTCCGACTGGGAGCAGGAGGACGTCGAGGTCGATGGCCGTTTCTACGTTCACGAGCCGCACCTGGCCCGCTACTGGCAGTCGCCCGGCTGGAGCGCCAACCTGGTGCTGGTGGATGGCTTCATCGCCGGGTTCGTGCTGGTCGAGCGCAGCGAGCTGCCAGGCATCGATGCGTTGGAGCTGGCCGACCTGTTCATCATGAAGAAATACCGTCGCCAAGGTGTCGGCCGGGCCGTTGCCGAGTTGCTGCTGTGCAGCGAAGGCTCGGACTGGCTGCTGCGCTGTTACCGCGAAGACCCGGTCGCCCTGGCCTTCTGCAGTGCCGTGCTGGCTGACCTGCCGAGGCCGGTGCATGGCATTACGCTGGACGACGACCCCAATCTGCTTAATTATCTGATCGTCTCGACCACCCACTGACAGCGTCTTGTTGCCAAGAAAATGTGACGTGGTTCACAAATCGACTTTCCACCCGGCATAATGCCATTACGTCTTGTCCCAGGCCCGGCCTCCGTGGCCTGGGATTTATCCGTTCGTGTCGCAGGTTCAGGGAAAAACCATGTCGCTAGTCGCAAGCTCCGACGTCATGTATCGGCTGTTGATCCAGAGCGTGGTCGACTATGCCATCTACATGCTCACCCCCGAAGGCGTGGTCGCCAACTGGAACCCGGGGGCGCAGCGGGCCAAGGGCTACCGTGCCGAGGAGATCGTCGGCAAGCACTATTCCCTGTTCTACGAAGAAGAGGATCGCGCCGCCGGCGTGCCCGAGCACAACCTTGAGCAGGCCCGCCACACCGGCCGCTTCGAGGAGCACGGCTGGCGCGTGCGGCAGGACGGCAGCGCGTTTCGCGCACACGTGGTGATCGACGCGGTACGCGATGACCAGGGCCAACTGGTCGGCTTCGCCAAGGTCACCCGCGATATTTCCGAGCGCCACCGCTACGAGCTGGAGCTGCTCGAAGCCAAGGTGCTGGCCGAACAGTACAGCCAGGAAATGGCCAACCTGTCGCGCTTCCTCGATTCGGTGATCGCCAACATCCCCGCCAGCGTCATCGTCCAGGACCTGCACAGCCAGCGCATCCTGCTGGCCAATCAGCAGGCCGAACGGCTGTTTGGCGGGCAGAATGCGAGCATGATCGGCCAGTTGCCAGGCGACTGCCTGATGCCGGCGGCGGTCGAGTACCTGGAGCAGCAACTGGCCCGTGGCGCGCGCAGCAGCAAGGGCTATTCGGCCGAGACCCGGGTCGACACCGCCTGCGGCCCGCGTACCCTGCGCAGCCGCGCGCTGCTCAGCCAGCACCGTGACGGCCAGGCCGACTACGTGCTGTTCGTCGCCGAGGACGCCACCGAAGAGCTGGCCGCTCACGCGCAGATCCACCACATGGCCCACCACGACGCCCTCACCGGGCTGCCCAACCGCACGCTGTTCCACGAGCGCCTCAAGCAGGCCCTGCTGCGCGGCGAAGACAGCGGCAAGCTGACCGCCGCGCTGTGCCTGGACCTGGACAACTTCAAGAACATCAACGACTCGCTGGGGCATGCCTTTGGCGACAAGCTGCTGCGAGCGCTGGGCAAGCGCCTGCGCCGCGAGTTGCGCGAGCATGACACCCTGGCACGCTTGGGCGGGGACGAGTTCGCCGTGGTCCTGACCAGCCTGGACAACCCGGAGGCTGCGTGTGTGACCGCCCGGCGCTTGATCGAGGCGATCGCGCCGCCGTTCCAGATCGAAGGCCACCAGTTCACCGTTGGGGTGAGTATCGGTATTGCCCTGTCGCCAGACGACCATGACCAGGCCGAACAGCTGCTCGGCTACGCCGACATGGCCCTGTACGAGGCCAAGCGCAACGGGCGTAACCGCTACGAATGCTTCCACCTCGAGCTCGACGTCGCCGCACGCCAGCGCCGCCTGGTCGAGACCGACCTGCGCACCGCGCTGCACCTGGGGCAGTTGCAGCTGCATTACCAGCCGGTGGTCGATCAGGAAACCCACAGCGTCACCGGCTACGAGGCGTTGCTGCGCTGGGAGCATCCGGTACGTGGCATGATCATGCCGATGGACTTCATCCCGATTGCCGAGGAAACGGGGCTGATCCACGAGATCGGCGCGCGTGCGCTGAACCTGGCGTGCCAGGAGGCCGCGACCTGGGGCACCGAGCAGGTGGTGTCGGTCAACCTGTCACCGGTGCAGTTCAAGAACGCCAACCTGGTCCATATCGTCACCTTGGCGCTGGCCGACTCGGGGCTTTCAGCCTTGCGCCTGGAGCTGGAGATCACCGAATCGGTGCTGCTCGGCAACAGCGAGGAGAACGTGCGCACCCTGCGCGCGCTGAAGGACCTGGGGGTGTCGATTTCGCTGGACGACTTTGGCACCGGCTACTCGTCGCTGGGGTATTTGCGCTCGTTCCCCTTCGACCGGATCAAGATCGACAAGTCGTTCGTCCACGACATGTGCGACAGCCGCGAGGCGATGTCGATCATTCGGGCGATTACCGAGCTGTCCAACAGCCTGATGATCAAGACCACGGCCGAGGGGGTGGAATCGGCCGAGCAGATGGAGCGCCTGCGGGCGGAGGGGTGTTCACACTTCCAGGGCTTCTTTTATGGGCGCCCGGCGCCGGCCAGCGAGCGTCTGACGCATATCAGCAAGCTGGGCGGCGACTGACTTGGGGCTGCAGCGCGGCCCCAGGGTCCGGCACGCTGCCTAGGAAGCGTCAGGCGTGCCGAGAATGCTCACCACCTTGTCGCGCAGCTGGTCGATGCTGAACGGCTTGCCGATCATGTGCATGCCTTCTGGCACATTCAAGCTTTCGGCATAGCCACTGGCAAACAGTACCGGCAGCAATGGCCGGATCTCCCGCGCCTTGCCGGCCAGCTCCTCGCCGCGCATGTCGGGCAGGCCGACGTCGGTCATCAGCAGGTCCAGCGCCTGATCGGGGTTCTCGAGAATCCGCAGGGCAGCCGTGGCGGTGTCCGCTTCGATGGCTGTATAGCCCAGCTCGTCGAGCACTTCGACCATCAACATGCGCACGATGTCGTCGTCTTCGACTACCAGAAGGTGCATTTTCGGGATCCTGTACAAAAGAAGTGTCTCTACTCTGTGCCTAGAGCAGTGCCAGAAGTTCCCCAGCATAACGTTCAGCGCAATTCGATGGAACGATTGGCGCACCCCGTTCTCAAATACTGGCTAAATGCCCCTGCCAGATGTGGCAAAGCTGGTTAGACTTTGCCCTTGAACCAGCACACGGGACCCGCGGGCGCCATGACATCAGGCGCGTCACCGCCAGTGGTATTCAACGGACTTTTTCGCTCAGGCGTTTTCAGATGATTCAATCAGCCTCGATGGACCAACAAAGCTTCCGCAAGCTGTTGAGCCGCAACATCGGCTTGCCCCTGGGAGTGGGCCTGCTAGGCGCCGTGGCGTTTGTCGCGGTGATCTACTACCTGCTTTCGGCCATGCAATGGGTCGAGCACACCGACCGTGTCATCGGCAATGCCAATGAAACGGTGAAGCTGTCGATCGACATGGAAACCGGCATGCGCGGGTTCTTGATCACCGGCGACGAGCGCTTCCTCGACCCGTATGAAGTGGCCAAGCCGCGGATCTTCAGCAGCCTCGAGAGTTTGCGCGACCTGGTCGCGGACAACCCACCCCAGGTTGACCGCATCGCTCGATTGATCGCCCTGCAGCATGCCTGGAACGATTTTGGCCGCGAGATGATCGACCTGCGCCGTAGTCAGGGGGGTTATCAGGCGGCGATTGGCAATGGCCGAGGCAAGCGCATCACCGACGAGATCCGCAAGGAGTTCGACACGTTCATCGCCTCCGAGCAGCAGCTGCGCCAAGCCCGTAACGAAACCGTCAGTACCGTCACAACGACGGCGATCACGGCGTTCGTGCTGTTTATCGTGGCCTTGAGCGGGCTGCTGGCCTACCTCGGTCGCAGAGACCTGCTGGCGCTGTCCGACAGCTATGTCAGCAACCTGCAAGCCCAGCAACGGGCGACCGAGCGCCTGGAGCACAACGCCTGGCTGCGCAACGGCCAGACCCAGTTGGCCGAGCAAGTGCTCGGCCAGCTGACCCTGCCCATGCTCGGCGACAATGTTCTGCGCTTCTTCGCGACCTACCTTGGCAGTGTCGTCGGTGCCTTGTATGTGCGCGATGAGCACGGCAACCTGGTGCGCGTTGCCAGCTACGGGCTGAGCGCCGAGGAGCAGGTACGCACGCAGTCACTTGCCGGCCATGAGGGGCTGTTGGCCGAGGCGGTGCGCCAGGCGCGCCTGGTGCCGTTGAATCAACTGCCTGAAGACTATTTCCGCCTGAGCTCGGGGCTGGGCAGCGGTTTGCCGCGCAGCGCGCTGCTGATGCCAACCCGCGACGAAGGCCGGATCAATGGCGTCCTCGAACTGGGCTTCCTGCGCACGCTGGACGAGCGCGACCAGGAGATGCTCGAGCGCGTTGCCGAGAACCTCGGCATGTCCATCGAAAGCGCGCGTTATCGCCAGCGCCTGCAGGAAGTCCTGGCCGAGACCCAGCAGCTCAATGAAGAGCTGCAGGTCCAGCAAGAAGAGCTGAAAACCGCCAACGAAGAGCTCGAAGAGCAATCGCGGGTGCTCAAGGAGTCCCAGGCCCACCTGGAAACCCAGCAGGCGGAGCTGGAGCAGACCAACGCGCAGTTGTCCGACCGTACCGATGCCCTCGACCGCAAGAACAGCGAGCTCAACCAGGCCCAGCAAGAGCTGCAGGCGCGCGCTGAAGACCTGCAGCGCTCGAGCAAGTACAAGTCCGAGTTCCTCGCCAACATGTCCCACGAGCTGCGCACGCCGCTCAACAGTTCGTTGATCCTCGCCAAGCTGCTGGCCGAGAACGCCGACGGCAACCTCAGCGAAGAGCAGGTCAAGTTCGCCGATTCGATTTATTCGGCGGGCAATGACCTGCTCAACCTGATCAACGACATCCTCGATATCGCCAAGGTCGAGGCCGGCAAGCTCGAGGTGCGCCCCGAGTCGACCCAGGTCGAGCGCCTGGTCGAGGGCCTGCGCGGGATGTTCCTGCCGCTGGCCGCAGACAAGGGCCTGGACTTCCAGGTGCAGCTCGAGCACCCGCTGCCGGTGAGCCTGTTCACCGACCGCCAGCGCCTGGAGCAGATCCTCAAGAACCTGCTGTCCAATGCCATCAAGTTCACCGAGCGTGGCCAGGTCAGCATGACCATCAGCCAGCAGGCCGGCCTGGGCATCGTATTTGCCGTGCGCGACAGCGGCATTGGCATCGCACCCGACCAGCAGCAGGCGATCTTCGGCGCCTTCCACCAGGTCGACGGCACCAGCAACCGCCGCTATGGCGGTACCGGCCTGGGCCTGTCGATCTCGCGCGACCTGGCGCACCTGCTCGGCGGCCAGATCAGCGTCGACAGCAGCCCGGGCCAGGGCAGCGTGTTCAGCCTGATCTTGCCTGAGCGCTACGAGTCGGACGACGAGCAGGTCGAGGTGCACAGCCTGCGGCCGGCCGTGGACGAGATGCCGCCACTGCCCAAGATCGCCCCGCCGGCACCGCTGCCGCGGCACGCCTTCACCGACGACCGCGAGCTGGCGCCGTTCAGCAACCGCTGCATTCTGGTGATCGAAGACGAGCCGAACTTCGCCCGCATCCTCTTCGACCTGGCCCACGAGCTGGGCTACAGCTGCCTGGCCGCGCAAGGGGCCGACGAGGGCTTCCAGCTGGCGGCGCAGTACCTGCCGGACGCGATCCTGCTGGACATGCGCCTGCCCGACCACTCCGGCCTGACCGTGCTCCAGCGCCTCAAGGAGCAAGCCAGCACCCGCCATATCCCGGTGCATATCATTTCGGTCGAAGACCGCATCGAGGCGGCCATGCACATGGGCGCGGTGGGCTACGCGGTCAAGCCAACCAGCCGTGACGAGCTCAAGGAAGTGTTCGCCCGCCTGGAAGCCAAGCTGACCCAGAAGCTCAAGCGCATCCTGCTGGTCGAGGACGACGACCTGCAGCGCGAAAGCATCGCCCGCCTGATCGGCGACGACGACATCGAGATCACCGCGGTGGCCCTGGCTCAGGACGCGCTCGACCTTCTGCGCGACAACATCTACGACTGCATGATCATCGACCTCAAGCTGCCGGACATGCTCGGCAACGAGCTGCTCAAGCGCATGACCGCCGAAGACATTCGTGCCTTCCCGCCGGTGATCGTCTACACCGGGCGCAACCTCACCCGCGAAGAAGAGAGCGACCTGCTCAAGTACTCGCGCTCGATCATCATCAAGGGCGCCCGCTCGCCAGAGCGTCTGCTCGACGAAGTGACGTTGTTCCTGCACAAAATCGAGTCGCAGTTGTCCAACGAACGCCAGCGCATGCTCAAGACCGCGCGCAGCCGCGACAAGGTGTTCGAGGGGCGCAAGATTCTCCTGGTGGACGACGATGTGCGTAATATCTTCGCCCTCACCAGTGCCCTGGAGCACAAGGGCGCCATCGTCGAGATCGGTCGTAACGGGCGCGAGGCGCTCGAGCAGCTCGAGCTGCACGACGACATCGACCTGGTGCTGATGGACGTGATGATGCCGGAGATGGACGGCTACGAAGCGACCCGGCTGATCCGCCAGCAACCGCGCTGGCGCAAGCTGCCGATCATCGCCGTGACCGCCAAGGCGATGAAGGACGACCAGCAGCGCTGTCTGCAGGCTGGCGCCAATGATTACCTGGCCAAACCGATCGACCTGGACCGACTGTTCTCCCTGATCCGGGTCTGGCTGCCGCAACTGGAGCGAATTTGACTAGCGAGCGCAACACCGACATCGAGATCCGGCTGCTGATCGAGGCGATCTACCTCAAGTACAGCTACGATTTTCGCGATTACTCCGGCGCTTCGATCAAGCGCCGGATCCTTCACGCCGTGCGCCAGTTCGACTGCCGCACGGTGTCGGCGCTGCAGGAGCGGGTGCTGCACGACCCGGGCATGTTCATGCAGTTGCTGCAGTTCCTGACCATCCCGGTCAGTGAGATGTTTCGCGACCCCGGGCACTTCCTCGCACTGCGTGAGGAAGTCGTGCCGCTGCTGCGTACCTGGCCGTCGATCAAGATCTGGATCGCCGGCTGCAGCACAGGCGAGGAGGTCTACTCGATGGCCATCCTGCTGCGCGAAGAAGGCCTGCTCGAGCGGACCATCATCTACGCCACCGACATCAACCCGCACTCGCTGGAAAAAGCCAAGCAGGGCATCTACTCGATGCCGAGCATCCAAGGCTATGAAGAGAACTACCGCAAGGCCGGTGGCCGCCGCGACTTCAGCGAGTACTACACGGCTGCCTATGGCAACGCCATCATGGACAGCAGCCTGCGTGACAACGTGACCTTCGCTGATCACAGCCTGGCCACCGACAGCGTGTTTTCCGAAACCCAGCTGGTGTCGTGCCGCAACGTGCTGATCTACTTCAACAAGGACCTGCAGGACCGTGCCCTGGGGCTGTTCCATGAGTCGCTGTGCCATCGCGGCTTTCTCGTCCTGGGCAGTAAAGAGTCGGTCGACTTCTCCGCCTATGGCGACCGTTTCGAGCCGCTGGTCAAGCCCGAACGGATCTTCCGCAAGTCATGAACGGTATCGAAGCGATCGTTATCGGTGCCTCGGCGGGCGGCGTCGCGGCGCTGTTCGCGGTGCTGGGCGGCCTGCCGGAACGCTTCGCGATCCCGGTGCTCTGCGTGCTGCACCTGCCAGACGACCGCCACAGCCAACTGGCCGAAGTGCTGCAGCGCAAGATCGGCCGGCCGGTGCGTGAGGCGGGCGACAAGGTGCAGATCGAGCGCGGCCTGATCTACGTGGCGGGGCCGGGGTATCACCTGTCGGTGGAGCGCGATTTCAGCCTGTCGCTGAGCCAGGAAGCACCGGTGCACTTCTCGCGGCCGGCGATCGACTTTCTCTTCACCTCGGCGGCGGATGCCTACCGCGCGGGTTTGCTCGGCGTGCTGCTGACCGGCGCCAATGAAGACGGCGCGCAAGGGCTCGCCTACATAAAACAATGCGGGGGCCGGACCGTGGTCCAGGACCCCCAAGACGCACAGGTCGCGTTTATGCCGGAGGCCGCGTTGGCCCTGCACAGCCCCGACCACATACTTTCTCTGAGCGGCATTGGGCAATTGCTCGTGACCCTGGAACCCAGCGCATGCTAAGCCAAATCATCGCCAAACTGCTGATCGTCGACGACCTGCCGGAAAACCTCCTGGCGCTCAACGCCCTGATCAACGGTGACGACCGCGAAGTGCACCAGGCGCAGTCCGCCGAGCAGGCCTTGGGGCTGTTGCTCGAACACGAGTTCGCCCTGGCCATCCTCGATGTGCAGATGCCGGGCATGAATGGCTTCGAGCTGGCCGAGCTGATGCGCGGCACGGAAAAAACCAAGAACATCCCGATCGTCTTCGTCAGCGCCGCCGGGCGAGAGATGAACTACGCGTTCAAGGGGTACGAGAGCGGTGCGGTGGACTTTCTGCACAAGCCGCTCGACACCCTGGCGGTGAAGAGCAAGGTGTCGGTGTTCGTCGACCTCTATCGCCAGCGCAAGGTCCTCGACCGCCAACTCCAGGCCCTGGAGCGCAGCCGCCAGGAGCAGGAGCTGCTGCTCGGCCAGCTGCAGGTGGCGCGCGGCGAACTGGAACGTGCGGTGCGCATGCGCGACGACTTCATGTCGATCGTCTCGCACGAGGTGCGCACACCGCTCAACGGCCTGATCCTGGAAGCCCAGCTGCGCAAGATGCACCTGGCCCGCGGCAACCTCGAGGCGTTCAGCGAAGACAAGCTGCAGGCGATGGTCGAGCGCGACGAACGGCAGATCAACAGCCTGATCCGCCTGGTCGAAGACATGCTCGATGTGTCGCGCATCCGCACCGGCAAGCTCTCGTTGCGGCCTAAGCGTTTCGACCTGGCCCAGCTGGTGCGCGGCCTGGTGGAGAACTTCACCGCCCAGGCCAACGCCCTCGACACGTATATCGAGCTGCAGCGCTGCGAGGCGCTGGCCGGCGAGTGGGATGAATTTCGGATTGAACAGGTAGTAGCCAACCTGTTGTCCAATGCTTTGCGGTACGGTGAGCGACGACCGGTGCAGGTGCGGGTATTCGCCCAGGATGGGATGGCGTGGGTGCAGGTCCAGGACCAGGGCATCGGCGTCAGCGCTGGCAACCAGCAGCGGATCTTCCAGCAGTTCGAGCGCGTAGCGGCTCTGCAGGCCAGTGGCGGCCTGGGTTTGGGGCTGTATATCTCCGAGCAGATCGTGCAGGCCCATGGCGGCCGCATCCGGGTCGACAGCGAGGAGGGCAAGGGCGCCACGTTCAGCGTGCTGCTGCCGCTCGCGGCCTTGTCAGCACAAACCGACCAGGCCCAGGCAACCTCTGTGTAAGCCTGGGGTCAGATGGCCAACTTATTGAATTTCAAGGCGTTGTCATGAGCGAAGATGCACAAGATGTGGTGCTGGTGGTCGAAGACGAACCGGCGATCCGGATGATCCTGCGGGATTATCTTTCCCTCGAGGGCTACCACGTGCTGGTGGCGGAAAATGGCGAAGAGGCGTTCGAGATCCTCGCGAGCAAGCCGCACCTGGACCTGATCGTCACCGATTACCGATTACCCGGCGGGATTTCCGGTGTGCAGATCGCAGAGCCGGCGGTCAAGTTGCGCCCTGACCTGAAGGTGATCTTCATCAGTGGTTACCCGGCGGAGATCCTCGAGTCGGGCAGCCCGATCGCGCGCAAGGCGCCGATCCTGGCCAAGCCGTTCGACCTCAACACGCTGCATGAGCAGATCCAGTTGCTGCTGCGCTGAGCCGCGTCGCTAGCGGTTGGCATCGCTCATGGCAAGGTCAGCGGCTATGCTTGCCCCATGACCACCACTCCCGACCAGCGCCAACCCTGTCCCCCAGGCGCCTGCAATTGCGGGCGCGAGCATCTGCAAGCCTCGCCTGAGGCCGCCCAGCGCATCCTGCGCCTGACCCGCCAGGAAGAAAAGCGCCTGCTCGATCGCCTGGAAAACCTCAAAGGCCTGGAAGACCTCGAGCGCCTCCAGCACTTGATGTACGAGCAACTCGGCATCCGCGTGCGCATCGCCCCCAGCTTCAATGAAGTGCGCAGCATGCGCGGCATCAACATCGAACTGGCCGAGCAACCCGGCCTGTGCCGCAAGACCCGCCAGGCCATCCCCGCCGCGATCCGCCGTGGGCTGGAGCGCAACCCGCAGGTGGCGTTTAGGTTGCTCGATGCTCACGACTTGTTGCGCGACGCTTGAGCGTTGGCGCCTATCGATATAGGTCCTTCTGTAGGAATTTTAACCTAATAAAGTAGGGCATTTCCCAAAGGCCTATTTGGGGTGGAGCAGTGACAATGTTGGCGCTATGGTAGTTCGGAGTTACTGCGCTGAGCGCTACGTTGTTGTGAAGGGCGCCTAAGTTATCAAGTTCATTGAACTGCTTCTGCGTGAATGTAGCGGGCTCGTGTCGCTGTCGGGACGTTCGCCAGTTAACAGTTAGCGTTTTGTTCTCGTTCGATCATTTCCGTTCGCTCGTTATTGGTGAGCAGGCGCTGAGCTGTGCGCTGTGTACTCGGCTGCACTGTCTTGGCGGCTGGGATATGGGTTGTGCGTTCGAAAGTGCAGTTGAAACTTAACCACGGTCGGGTTTTATAGAGGCAAGGATATGCTTAACGAATTACTTACCTTCTTCGATCATAGTCGCCATCAACTCAAAGTTCGCGGTGTTGCTGCCGTACTTGATGTCTTGACCTTCAAAGGCCATGAAGGGTTGAGCCGACCGTTTAAATACACCGTAGAGTTCACCTCGGTCACGCAAGATATCGCGGTCGAACAAATGCTTGGCCGGGACGCCAGTTTCACCCTCCATGCGCCGCCGGAGAAGCGGCCGCTGCCGGGCTTCAGCCTACCGCCGGTGAAGCCGCTGCGCACACTGCACGGCGTGATCACCGGCTTCAAGCGTCTGTCCGACTCCAGGGACGAAGCCCGCTATGAAATCACCCTGGAAGCGCACCTGGCCTTGCTCGGGCGGGGCAAACAGTACCGCATCTACCAGCACCAGTCGGTGCCGGAGATCGTCGAGAGCGTGTTGCGCAGTCGGCATCAGTTCGAAGGGCAACATTTTCTCTTCCAGTTGGTGCGTGACTACCCCCGGCGCGAGCAGGTCATGCAGTACGGCGAGAGTGACCTGGCCTTCATCAGTCGTTTGTTGGCCGAGGTCGGTATCTGGTATCGCGTTGTCAGTGATGACCGGTTGTCCATTGATGTCATCGAGTTTCATGACGACCAGCGCCACTATCAGTTCAATGTAAAGCTGCCCTGCCGGCCGCCATCGGGTATGAGCAGCAGCGGCAAGGATGCTGTCTGGGACCTGCAGGCCTGCCATCGAGTAGTGGAACAGCACATCAATGTGCGTGCCTATCACCACCGTGATGCCCGGGCCTACCTCGACGGTGAAGTCGATCAGACCCGGGGTGCGACTACCACCTATGGCGAGGGCTATCACTACGCCGAGCCCTACATGGCACTCGGGGATGCCCTGGATCAGGACGAGGACCTGCTCAGCGAGAGTGGGTACTTCTATGCGCGCTTGAACCACGAACGCTTTCTCAACCAGCAGACGCGCCTCAGTGGTGTCAGCAGTAGCACAGCCCTTGCGCCTGGCCAGGTGCTGAAAATCTCCGATGGCGCGCCGCAGGCGTTCGGTACCGGTGCGGTGATCACTTGCGTAACCCTTGAAGCAACACGCGATAGCAGTCTGCTGACCCACTTCGAGGCCATTCCCTACTCGGAGACGGTGTGTTTTCGTCCGCCGCTGGGGGCCAAGCCGCAAATGGCCGGCACCGTGCCGGCGCGGGTGACCAGTAACCGAGCCAACGATCCTTACGGCCATATCGACCTGGAAGGCCGGTACCGCGTCAGCTTCCTGTTCGATCGCGATACGTGGAAGGCTGGTGAAGAAAGTGTCTGGCTGCGGATGGCCCGGCCGTATGCCGGCGACACGCACGGCCTGCATCTGCCGCTGATCTGCGGCACCGAAGTGGCGGTAGCGTTCGAGCATGGCGATCCGGATCGGCCGTACATCGCGCACGCCTTGCACGACAGCCAGAACCCCGACCACGTCACCTTGCGCAACTACAAGCGCAATGTCTTGCGTACCCCGGCCAACAACAAGCTGCGCATGGACGACACCCGTGGGCAGGAGCACATCAAACTCAGTACCGAACATGGGGGCAAGAGCCAGCTGAATCTTGGCCATCTGGTCGATGCGCAAAAGAAGCAACGCGGTGAAGGCGTCGAGCTGCGCACCGACGCATGGAGTGTGCTGCGCGGTGGTAAAGGCGTCTTCATCACCGCCGATGCGCAAGCCAAGGCGCAGGGCCCGGTGCTGGAGATGAGTGCCGCCAAGCGTCGCCTGCAGGATGCCGGTGATCAACTGCAACAACTGTCAGTCGATGCCGAGGCCAGCCAAGCCGAGCCGGCCGACGTGGCGGCGCAACTGGCCTTGCTGCGCGATCAGCTCGATGAGCTCAAGGCTGCGGTGGTGCTGCTCAGCGCTCCGGATGGCATCGCCTTGACCAGCGGCAAGCACCTGCAACTGGCGGCGCAGGGCAACCTGATGCTCAACGCGGGCGGCGAGGCTGACCTTAGCGTGGTCAAGCGCTTGTTTGTTGGCGTCGGGCAGGGCCTCAGCCTGTTTGTTCGCAAGCTGGGTATCAAGCTGATTGCCAACCAGGGGCCAGTGACGGTCCAGGCACAAAACGACAGTTTGTCGCTAATGGCGCGCCAGGGGCTGGAGATCACCAGTACCGAAGACCAGGTCTTCATTACCGCGAAGCAGAAAATCACCCTCAACGCCGGTGGCAGCTACATCACCTTGGACGCGAACGGCATCGAATCCGGGACAGAGGGCGATTACAACGTAAAGGCGGCGATGTTCGATTACAGCGGGCCAGCGAGCATGACCGCGAGTTTTCTGGAGTACCCGCAAAGCCTGTCTGCACAAGTGTTTCGCTTGCGCGTGCCGTCCGCCCACGAGGCGGCGGGGCAGAGCTGGGCAGGTATGCCTTACAAGCTTTATGCCGATGGTGCGTTGCTCAAGGAGGGCGTGCTGGACGACGGCGCCGAGTTGCGGATCGATCATCAGGTCGTGACGCGGGAATACCGCCTGCAGATGGCTAATGGCACCAGCTTTCAGATCCCGGTCCCGGGTGAATATCGCAATCCCCCGCAAGCCCACCTGGCCAACCTCGGCCTGCTTAACCATACCCCGCAGACACATCCCGAAGTGGGCCAGCCATCGACCCACAGCGATCACCGCGTCAAGTACGCAGGGGTCCTCGACGGACTCGTCGACACACAAGGAGACCCTCAATGAAGCAGGCCGATATCGTCGTACCGCTCGTTTTGAAGCACACCCGCACGGTGACCTGTGTCCCTCGCTGGTTTGTTCAGGAAAGCCAGTACCACCCTGAAATCGCCACGTTCACGCCGTTGATCAACGGCGAAGAAACATTTGCGGCCGTGCACCACGCGATTGCCAACGCGACCAAGACGATCGACATCATTTGCTGGGGGTTTCAGCCGTCGATGTTTTTCATTCGCGACGGCAACGCACCGAGCATTGGCGAGCTGCTCAAGAGCAAGGCGGCGCAAGGTGTGCGCGTGCGCGTATTGGGCTGGGAAATGCCAGCCAATGTCGCCGGTGCGGCCGGTGAGGCCAATTTACCAGGCAAGAGCCAGCACTTCGGTCGTGTGCTCCTGGATTGGGATCGGGCGCTGCAAAGTTCCACCGACCGCCAGTACAGCGAAGACATCGACTGGTTCAAGGACTTCGAGGTCGCAGGCAACAAGGCAGTACAACGCATCGCCGCTGGGGTGCCGCTGTTTGTCAGTCGAGGTTTTAGCGCCCGTGAGCGCTTGCGCATTTACAAGGAGGTGAGCAAGGGCAGCCTGGATCGGCAAATCGGCTTGAAGATGATCGCGGCGCTGATGGGCGTTCCGACCCATCATCAGAAAAGTGTGCTGGTTGACTACGAGTTGCCGCAGCAAGCGGTCGGCTTTGTCATGGGTCACAACATGCTGGACGAGTACTGGGATACCCCGGCGCATTCGGCGCTAAACCGTAGTGACTACACCCGCCCCGCACCCAATCGCGGCCCGCGCGGCTTTGCCCCGCGACAGGATATTTCCAGCCGGGTCAGCGGGCCGATCCTGGAGCATCTGCACCACAACTTTGCCATGGCCTGGACCAAGGAGACCGGTGAAGAACTGCTCAAGGCACGCTCGTCGATCGAGGTCGGGCGCAAGCTTCAATGCCACCACGGCACTCCGCAGATGGCGCAGTTGCTGCGCACTCAGGCGCAGGAGGGTTTGCGTGAAATCGAGCAGCTTTACCTGCAGGCAATCAACAACGCCACCCAGTTCATCTACATCGAGAATCAGTACTTTCGCTGGCCGCCACTGGCCGAGGCGATCAAGCGCGCCGCCGCGATGCAGACTGCCGAGGGCCGCGACCCCGGGTTGCATGGCGTGCTGCACCTGTTCGTGGTCACCAACGCCAGCGACGACGCCATAGGCGCGGGCACCGCCAAAACCCAGCGCGTGCTCGAAAGCCTCGGGCGTGCCGACACCATCCCTGAGGTTACTCGCCTGCAGCGCATCGAACAGGCCAGGCGAGAGATCCCGGCGCCACTGGACCCGCGTGACCGGATGGGCACGCTGAAGCTGGAGGCGCAGACCGAAGCCATCAATGCCAGCGTGATCAAACCGGAAGAAATCCCAGGCTTGAAGATTCACGTGTGCTCACTGGTCGCCCCCGACTCGCCAGCAGGCCGGCCATGGATGCCGGTGTATATCCACAGCAAGTTGATGATTATCGACGACGTGTTCACCACGTTGGGGTCGGCCAATATCAATACTCGCAGTATGCAGGTGGACAGCGAACTGAATATTGCGCATGAGTGGCCGAGTGTGACGAAGGCGATGCGGCGAAGGTTGTGGGATCTGCATACAGGCGGAAAAGGGGGGCAGGATAACCCTAAAAAGGCGTTTAAAGATTGGCACCAGATAATTACTGATAACAAAGAGCGTCATCAAGGTAAGAGTGGGCCAATCGCTGCGCTTGTGGAGTTTTTTTACGATGAAGCAACTATGAAAGATCTGGACTGATGCGCGGGCTGTTGCTTGTGGCGGTGTTTTTTCTGAGTGGGCACGTAGTTGGAAGTGTCATAAAAGGGTCGGGGGGGAATGCCATGGAACCGCTTAATAGTGCCGGCGTCAGGCTGGCATTCACGTGCGTGCACGAAAAAGATCCAGTTGTGCCGAATGACGTTGATATGATTTTTCACTACGCGCGCTGGTTGCAAAAAAATAATCAGCTCAAGCGAGTTTCGCAAGTGGATGCGGACGTCGAGCGATTGTATCGAATAGCTGCGGAAAATGGCCATCATAAAGCAAATATTAATTTGCAGAACGGCGCCATGCGTGGGCGTTTCAAATTAACAGGCCGAGAGCATCTGCGGTTTAGCGAGGAACTCATTGGTGCGGGCATAGCAACGGGCTATTTATTCGTGAGTTACTTCTTAAAGCAAGGGTCAGCAGGATTGAGGCAGGATCCCGATATGTCCATGAGGTACCTTCGCAAGGCCGCGGACGAAGGTAACGCGCAAGCTCAGTACGCTGTCGGGGAAAAACTGGCCCCTATTGATATCGCTCCTGCGGTTGCTCGGCAGATGCGCCGCTGTGCTGCGGAGCAAGGCCACGGTGCGGCTGCTGTAGCCCTCGCTGTGAACTTGAGACGCACTGGACAGTACCGTGAAGCGCTTGAGTTGTTTCAAATGGGAACCGCCGCAGGCTATGAACACGCAGCCGGTTATTTGGATGATGGATTTCGAGGCCCTGAGCCAGAAAACTCCCTCCATTTTCTCGCGCAACAGATGGATCTGGAACGTGCTGAACGCTACAACAAAATTTGGCACATCCTCGCCAGTTACTCCTACGCGGACCCTAAAGTTCCAGAGATCAACGACATTGTCCCGCTACCGCCTGCCAAGTTGCCGCCGTGGGACGGTAAGCTGCAATGGCTGGAAGCACGCTTGGCCAATGTCCCTCCAGAAAGACCCAGCGAGGTCCTGATCCACAAAATGGCCCAGGCCAAAGTCCTCGATCCAGTCACCGGCAAGCCCATGCCGGGCTCACCGGCGTTTAATGAAACCAACTTCCCGGTCATGACCTGTTTGAGTGGCGAGGCTTGCCCTGAAAGCGGCTACTGGAAAATCGTTTGGACCAGTTGGACCGAGCATGTTCGTTACTTTGAGCAAGGTGAGGTCATGCCCCTGCACTTGATGACTTGGCCGGAACCACGGTTATGGCCGCTTCGGGACAAGATTGTCCAACGTAATGAGCGCGTGAGGTGGGGGTTGCTCGGTTGAACATTCTGGTTAGGATTATCTGACGCGATGAGGCCCGCACAGACACTAAAAAATCACTTGGACAGGTATTTCATCGCATCCTCGAGCCCCTGCAGGGTCAGCGGATACATCTTGTCCTCGACCAGGTCCCGCACCAGGTGGGTCGACGCGGTGTAATCCCAGGTCTGCCGGGGATACGGGTTGATCCACACGACCTTCTTGAATTTCTCCACGAAGCGCTGCATCCACACATACCCGGCTTCTTCGTTCCAGTGCTCGACGCTGCCCCCCGGCTGGGTGATCTCGTACGGCGCCATCGCCGCATCGCCGACGAACACCACCTTGTAGTCATCGCCG
>NZ_UNOZ01000008.1 GCF_900536025.1 Pseudomonas reidholzensis | reverse complement strand
TCGGCGTCGAGCAAGGCCGCCTCGCCGTTCACCAAGTGGTACGGCGCCGGCGTGGTGCTGTACAAGCCGTTCGAAGGGCGTCCTCGCGACACCCTGGCGCTGGGCTATGGGCGCGCCGAGCCTAACCCGCGCAGCCGTGAGGTGCTGGAAGACGCGGCCCTGGCCAGCGGCCAGGGCTTCCCGGACATCGACAGCGCCGAGCAGTTGATCGAGCGGAGCTATGGCTACCAGGCGACGCCTTGGCTGAACCTGCGTCCGGACGTGCAGTACATCATCGAGCCGGGGGCGTTCTCCGGGGCCAACATCGACAATGCGTTGGTGGTAGGTCTGCAGGTCAAGGCCAGCTTCTGACCTGAGTTGATGTGCCGTCTGTTGCACCCTCATCGCGGGCAACCCGCCCTGAGATACTCGACCAGCCTCAGCAACATCGCATCACACCCCGCCAACTGCTCGACACTGACGAACTCGTCCGGCTTGTGCCCCTGCTCCATGCTCCCCGGCCCGCACACCACGGTCGGTATCCCCGCCTGATCGAACAGCCCGCCTTCGGTACCAAACGCCACGGTACCAAACTCCGTAGAGCCACTGAGCAATGCCACCAACCGCGCCGCATCGCTGTCCGCCGGCGTGGCCAACCCGGGATAGGCACTCAACGGCTGTAGCCGAATATCACTCCCGGCATTCACCGCCCGCATGCGCGGCAACAGTTCTGCCTCGGCGTAGGTCTGCAACTGATCGGCGACCCCTTGCGCCTCGAAGCCCGGCAACGCCCGCACTTCGAAGTCGAACTCGCATTCCTCGGGCACGATGTTCAGCGCCCGGCCGCCCTTGATCACACCCGTCTGCACGGTCGAGAACGGCGGGTCGAAACGCTCATCCTGGTGCTCGGCCAAGGCATCGCCAATCTCCCCCAGCTTGCCAATCAGCCGCGCCGCATACTCGATGGCGTTCACCCCGTACGGCGCATAGGCCGAATGGCACGCCGCGCCGTGCACCTGGCAACGCATGGCCAACTTGCCCTTGTGCCCCAGCACCGGCTTGAGCTCGGTCGGCTCGCCGATCAGACACAACCGTGGTTTGTGCGGGCGCTGTGCGAGCGCTTCGAGCATCGAACGGACGCCCAGGCAGCCAACCTCCTCGTCGTAGGAAAACGCCAGGTGCACCGGCGTCTGCAACGGTTGCGCGAGAAACGCCGGCACTGCCGCCAGCACCGAGGCGATAAAGCCCTTCATGTCGGCGGCGCCACGGCCATACAGGCGCCCATCGCGCTCGGTCAGGCAGAACGGATCTAGCGTCCATGCCTGGCCGTCGACCGGTACCACGTCGGTGTGGCCGGAGAGCACCACGCCGCCCCGGTCACGCGGGCCGATGGTGGCGAACAGATTGGCCTTGGTGCCCTCGCTGTTGTGAAACAGCTCGCTCTCTACGTCCAGCCCAGCCAGGTAATCGCGGATGAAGCCGATCAACTGCAGGTTGGAGTCCCGGCTGACCGTGGCAAAACCGATCAGCCGCGCCAGCAGCTCGCAGCTGGACAACGGCTCATTCATCGCCCGGCACCCCATAGCTCGGCGCGCTGGTGGGGTTCAGCGCACGGGTCACGTAGTCCTGCATCTGTGGCCGATAGGCCTGCCACAGGCCGTCCAGCTGACCGATCGGGTCTTCATCGGCCCAGTCGACGCGCAGGTCCACCAGCGGCCAGGTCAGCTCGCCGGCGACTTTCAGTGCCGCCGAGTGGATCGGCCCCGCCTCGCCACCCGCCGCGACCGCCGCGTGCATGGCTGCCAGCAGTCGATCGGCAAGGTGACCACCGGACTGTTCGAAGGCGGCAACCATCGCTTCGATCACCGCAAGCGACGACAGCAGGTTACCCGCCGCCGCGCACTGCTCGCCGGCCACGGCGTTGTGCACGCCCAAGGCCTCCTTGCCGGTGAACAGCGCGACCTGGCCGTGGCTGTCGATCACCGTCACCTGGCGGTACTCGCTCCAGCCATTGGCGCTGAGCACCCGGTCCAGCGCAGCGGCGGGCGGCAACTGGCCCTGTTCGAGCGCATCGAGGATCTGCGGCCCGAGCGCCGGCAAGGTGATGTTCTGGGTGGCCACGGCGCCGACACCGGCCCTCACCCACGGGCAACGCGCGCCCACGGCGATGCTCGATGAACTGATGGCGATACCGACCTGGCCGGTTTCCTGGCAGCGGCCAATGATAGAGAAGGTCATGGTGCAGCTCCTGTTCTGTGCGGATGCGCAGCGAAAGCGCACTTTCGCGAGTCGTTGCATGCATTCTGGACAGAAGCCCCCAGGCCACGAAACCAACTTTTTCCTCACCCTTGAAGAGGAAAAAACTAAGCCCCCGCAAAACCCACGAAATGCACCTTCAAATACCGCCCAGAGACTGCTGCAGCCCAGGCACGACGGGGCCTTCGCCAAACTATCGGCAATCATTAGCTAAATAGTATTTTCGCCATTCACAGCACGTCCCTAGTCTGGCTCCAGGCAAAGGCGGTCCACCCACCGACCTGAATAAACCCGCCTTCCAAGAAGGGCTCAGACATGACTTTGAACAATATCGAAATCGACACACTGGTAGTCGGCGCCGGCCAGGCCGGGGTTGCCATGAGCGAACACCTGAGCAAACTCGGCGTGCCCCACCTGGTGCTCGAGCGCAACCGCATCGCTGAAGCCTGGCGCACGGGCCGCTGGGACTCGCTGGTCGCCAACGGCCCGGTCTGGCACGACCGCTTCCCGGGCCTGGAATTCGACCTCGACGCCGACGCCTTCGCCGGCAAGGAGCAGGTCGCCGACTACTTCGAGCGCTATGTGCGCAAATACAACCTGCCGGTGCGCACCGGGGTCGAGGTCAAGCAGGTGGTACGCAACGCCGACCGCCCGGGCTTCACCATCGAGACCAACCAGGGGACGATCCGCGCCAACCGCGTGGTCGCTGCCACCGGCCCGTTCCAGCGCCCGGTGATCCCGGCCATCGCCCCCAAGGACGAGCGCCTGCACCAGATCCACTCGGCCGCCTACTTCAACCCTGAACAACTGCCTGAAGGCGCGGTACTGGTCGTGGGCGCCGGCTCCTCTGGTGTGCAGATCGCCGAAGAGCTGATGCGCGCCGGGCGCCAGGTGTACCTGTCGGTCGGTGCCCATGACCGCCCACCGCGCGCCTACCGCAACCGCGACTTCTGCTGGTGGCTGGGCGTGCTCGGGGAGTGGGACGCGGAAATCGCCAAGCCTGGCCGCGAACACGTGACCATCGCCGTCAGCGGCGCGCGCGGCGGCCACACCGTGGACTTCCGTGCCCTCGCCCACCAAGGCATGACCCTGGTCGGCCTGACCCAGTCGTTCGCAGACGGCAAGGTGCGCTTCCAGGACAACCTCGCCGAGAACATCAACCGCGGCGATGAGAACTACCTGGCGCTGCTGGATGCTGCCGATGCCTATATCGAGCGCAACGGCCTCGACCTGCCGGAAGAACCCGAAGCGCGCACGCGCCTGGCCGACCCCGCGTGCATCAGCCAGCCGATCCGCGAGCTGGACCTGGCCCAGGCCGGTGTCACTACGATTATCTGGGCCACCGGCTATGGCGTCGACTTCAGCTGGCTGCAGGTCGATGCGTTCGATGCCAACGGCAAGCCGGTGCACCAGCGCGGCGTGTCCAAGGAACATGGCGTGTACTTCCTCGGCCTGCCGTGGCTGTCGCGCCGGGGTTCGTCGTTCATCTGGGGTGTCTGGCACGACGCCAAGCACGTCGCCGGGCACATCGCCACGCAACGCACCTACCTGGCCTACCGCGACCGTGATCAACGCGACGCGGATGCCCACGACACTCAACCCTCGATCAGCAACGTCAGCACCCTCGGAGCCCACTGATGCCTACTCATACTCGCGTGCGCATGTTCAACACCAAGGTCACCTACCCTAACCAGTCGCTCGACAACGACCTCTGCCAGGCCGTGCGGGCTGGCAACACGGTGTATGTGCGCGGCCAGGTCGGGACCGACTTCGAAGGCCGTCTGGTCGGCCTCGGCGACCCGCGCGCCCAGGCCGAACAGGCCATGAAGAACGTCAAGCAGCTGCTTGAGGAAGCCGGCTCGGACATGTCGCACATCGTCAAGACCACCACCTACATCACCGACCCACGCTTCCGCGAACCGGTGTACCAGGAGGTCGGCAAGTGGCTCAAGGGCGTGTTCCCGATTTCCACCGGGCTGGTGGTGGCCGGGCTGGCCCAGGCGGAATGGTTGATGGAGATCGATGTGATCGCGGTGGTACCGGACCCGCAGTGATTCGCTGAGAGAGCATCGCGGGCAAGCCCGCTCCTACAGACCTTGTAGGAGCGGGCTTGCCCGCGATGCGTTTCAGAACTTGGCCAACTCTTCTCGGCAAAACTCGACGAACAGCTGCGCGGGCTTGGTCAACTGCACACGCTTCAGATGCGCCGCCGCCAGCCCCGACAGGCTCACCGGCTCGGCGATATCGACCATCACCAAGCGCTGCCCGTCATAGGTGCACTCCGAATGCGGCCGGGTCACCAGCAGTGAAAACCCAAAGCCCTGCCCCACCATCCCGCGTACCATCTCGATCGACGGCGAGCTGAAGACGATGTTCGGCGTCAGCCCCAGTTCGTTGAACAGGCTGACGAAATAGGTCCGACTCGGCGCCACGTCGAGCAGGATCATCGGTTCCGGGCACAAATCACGCAGCGATACCTGGGCCTGCCCGGCAAACCGGTGCTTCTCCGGCAACAGCACATAAGGCTTCTGTGGCGCCATCAACGGCTCGGCCTCGATGGTGCCATCAAGGTCGTGATCGTAGAGAAACGCCAGGTCGAAGGTCCCCGCGGTGAGGCCCTGGATCAACTCCTGCTGCTCACCATCGCGCAAGCGGATATCCACCCCCGGATAGCGTTCGCGAAACCCCGCGATCAGCCGTGGCAGGTACAACGGCGCGACGGTCTCGAAGCAGCCGATGTCGATCTGCCCGGCCACCGTGTCGTTGTCGGCCAGGGCGTTCTGCTCGAACTCGTGGGCCATCTGCAGCAACGACTTGGTCTTGGCATAGAAGCGCTTGCCGCTCGGCGTCAGCGATACACCCTGGGCGTGGTGGCGGATGAACAGCTGCACGCCAAAGCTCTCTTCCAGGCTCTTGATCGCGGTAGAGATCGACGGCTGGGCGATGTACAGCTGGCGCGACGCCTCGGCGACGCTGCCGGCCTCCACCGTGGTGACGAAATACTTCAGTTGACGCAAGGTATAGGAAGCCACAGGCACCTCTTTGACGCCGTAGGCGGCGTGCTCGAATTATTCCTGTCACCTTACCTTAGCCCCGGCCAGCCCAGCGCGTGGCCGTGCAAGGATTTGCCTATGCCTTGAAGATAGTTTGCCTAGGCTGCTTGCCCGCGCACCTGGCGCATCACCACCAGCACCAGCACCACATTGGCCAGTGCCAGCAGGCACAAGGTGCCCAGCACGCCCATGGCGCCAAAATGGGCGAACAGATAACCGCCGACCAAGGGCGTCAGGGCCTGGCCGATCAGTGACGGTCGCGACATGCGCCCCATCAGCAGCACGTACTGCGCCGGCGGCATCAGTGCCAGCGGCAGCAGGCCGCGGACGATGGCGCGCAGACCATTGCCGCACCCAAAGATCAGCAGGCCCAGCGCGGTGATGCCCGGGGCGAATGCCACCAGTAGCAGGCCTAGCGCGACCAGGCTCACGGAGAACAGCGCCGTCCAGATCGGATGACGCTTGCCGGCGATGATCTGCAGGATGCGCGAAGCCACCTGGCTCGGGCCGAGCATCGCTGCCAGGCCGATCGCCGCCGGCAGCGAGTGGCCAAGGCCTTGCAGCACGGCCACCAGTTGCACCGCCACGGCGGTCATGATGATCGCGCCGAGGGCGAAGATGGCCGTCAGCAGGAGGTACAGGCGCCGGTCCACCGTACCAGTCTCGGTGCTGCTGGCCCGCTTGGCCTGCTCGCGCTGGCCGCCCTTGGGCAGCACCTTCAAGTAGAGCGGCGCGACCACCACCAGCAGCACGCAGGCGTAGGCCACACAGGCCTCACGCCAACCCACGTGCTCGATCAGCAGCGCCACCGCCGGCCACGACAAGGTCGAGGCGAAGCCGGAGATCAGCGTGATGCCGGTGATCGCCCGGCCGGCGCCCTCGGCATACAACGCGCCCAGGGTCGAGAACAGCGCTTCGTACAAGCCCATCGCCATGCCCACGCCAATCACTGCCCAGGCCAGCAGGAACAGTGGCAGGCCATGGCTGCCGGCCATGATCAACAGGCCCAGCGCCACCACCGCACCGCTGCCGGCCAGCTGCGGCCGACCGCCATAACGCGCGACCAGTCGGCTGGACAACGGCGCCAGCACGGCCGAGACCATCAGGCTCAATGACAACGCGCCGTATACCCACTGACTGGCCCAGCCAGTCTCGCGCATGATCGGCTCGGCCATGACCGCCAGGATGAAGAAAGAACCGCCCCAGACCAGGATCTGCAGCACGCCCAGGCCGATGATGGCCGAGGCGCTGGGGTGTCGAACATCGGTAGTCACATGACAGCCTTATCGCCTTGGAATCGTATCGCCCGGTGTGCGGGCTCGGGGTGCGAGCTTACCTCAATGCCCCTCAGTAGAGGCATTTGCTGCCTGCACTGAGGCCATCGCCGAGGCGACGTGCCGCGCGATGAGGGCCGCAGAACCATGCCCATCATCGATGGACCATGCCCTCCTATCATTCTGCGTGATAATAACCTTCGCCCCATTCGATTCGTTCCCCACGCGCGCGGACCGCAGAATTCGCCCCACTATCCATACATTGGCGGATTTCTCCATGGAACAATCACTCAAACCCTTGCGCTATCCCCTCGCTGCCCTGGCAGTGCTGGTGATCGCCGCGTGCGGCCGAACCCCCGATGCCGCGCAGGCTCCCGCCGCGCCCAAGGTCACCGTGGCCAAGGTGATCGAACAACCGATCAACGAGTGGGACGAGTTCACCGGTCGCCTCGAAGCGCCAGAAACCGTCGAAGTACGCCCGCGCGTCTCGGGTCAGATCGACCTGGTCGGCTTTACCGAAGGCGCCAAGGTCAACAAGGGCGACCTGCTGTTCCAGATCGATCCACGCCCGTTCCAGGCTGAGGTCCGCCGCCTCGAAGCACAACTGCAACAAGCCCGCGCCACCGCCGTGCGCAGTGACAACGAAGCACGCCGTGGCGAGCGCCTGCGCGACAGCAACGCCATCTCCGCAGAGCTTGCCGAGTCGCGCACCAGCGCCGCGGCCGAAGCCCGCGCCGGTGTCGCGGCGATCCAGGCGCAACTCGACCTGGCCCGCCTCAACCTGAGCTTTACCCGCGTCACCGCGCCGAT
Organism: Pseudomonas reidholzensis; assembly: GCF_900536025.1. Taxonomy (GTDB): domain Bacteria; phylum Pseudomonadota; class Gammaproteobacteria; order Pseudomonadales; family Pseudomonadaceae; genus Aquipseudomonas; species Aquipseudomonas reidholzensis. Next base: position 97,282 of record NZ_UNOZ01000008.1, on the reverse strand, counting down.
CAGTGGCCGCGTCAGCCGCGCCGCGTTCACCGCCGGCAACATCGTCACCGCCGATGTCACGCCGCTGACCTCGGTGGTCTCCACCGACAAGGTCTACGCCTACTTCGATGCCGACGAGCGCGTCTACCTCAAGTACAGCCAGCTGGCCCGCGACGGCCAGCGTGGCCAGAGCACCCCGGTGTACCTGGGCCTGACCAACGAAACCGGCAACCCGCACCTGGGCCAGATGAACTTCGTCGACAACCAGGTCAACCCGCGCACCGGCACCATCCGCGGCCGCGCGGTGTTCGACAACCGCGACGGCCAGTTCACCCCAGGCCTGTATGCGCGCCTCAAGCTGGTCGGCAGCGCCACCTACGACGCCGTGCTGATCAATGACGAAGCGGTCGGCACCGACCTGGGCAAGAAGTTCGTGTTGGTCATGGACAAGGACAACAAGGCCGCCTACCGCGCCGTCGAGCTGGGGCCGAAACTCGAAGGCCTGCGCATCGTCCGCAACGGCCTGGCCAAGGAAGACCGCATCGTCGTCAAAGGCCTGCAACGGGTACGCCCGGGCTCGCCGGTGACGCCAGAAGAAACCGCCATGGCCAGTGAGCAGACCCTCGCTACCCTCGCCCGCCAGCGCCAGGCCCTCGAGGCCAGCAATCCGGCGCCGCAGGTGGCCGGGCCCAGTGTCAAAGTCGCCAGTGCCCAAGCACCGCGCGGTTAAGGGACGATACCGATGAACTTCTCCAAATTCTTTATTACCCGGCCGATCTTCGCCGCGGTGCTGTCGCTGATCCTGCTGATCGCAGGCTCCATCGCGCTGTTCCAGCTGCCGATCAGCGAATACCCGGAAGTGGTACCGCCGACCGTGGTGGTGCGCGCCAACTTCCCCGGCGCCAACCCCAAGGTGATCGGCGATACCGTCGCCGCGCCGCTCGAGCAAGCCATCACCGGTGTCGAGAACATGCTCTACATGTCCTCGCAGTCCACCGCCGACGGCAAGCTGACCCTGACCATCACCTTTGCCCTGGGCACCGACCTGGACAACGCGCAGGTGCAGGTGCAGAACCGCGTGACCCGCACCCAGCCCAAGCTGCCGGAAGAAGTCACGCGCATCGGCATCACCGTCGACAAGGCCTCGCCGGACCTGACCATGGTCGTCCACCTGACCTCGCCAGACCAGCGCTACGACATGCTCTACCTGTCCAACTACGCCATCCTCAATATCAAGGATGAGCTGGCCCGCCTCGGCGGCGTCGGTGACGTGCAGCTGTTCGGCATGGGCGACTACTCGCTGCGGGTCTGGCTCGACCCGAACAAGACCGCCTCGCGCAACCTGACCGCCACCGACGTGGTCGCGGCCATTCGCGAGCAGAACCGCCAGGTCGCCGCCGGCCAGCTCGGTGCGCCACCTGCCCCCGGCTCGACCAGCTTCCAGCTGTCGATCAACACCCAGGGCCGGCTGGTCAACGAGGAAGAGTTCGAAAACATCATCATCCGCGCCGGTGCCGATGGCGAAATCACCCGCCTGAAGGACATCGCCCGGGTCGAGCTGGGTTCCAGCCAGTACGCCCTGCGTTCGCTGCTGAACAACCAGCCGGCAGTGGCCATCCCGATCTTCCAGCGCCCAGGCTCCAACGCCATCGAGATCTCCGACGAGGTCCGGGCGAAGATGACCGAGCTGAAAAAGGACTTCCCCGAGGGGATGGACTTCAGCATCGTCTACGACCCGACCGTGTTCGTCCGGGGCTCGATCGAAGCGGTGGTGCACACCCTGTTCGAAGCGCTGATCCTGGTCGTGCTGGTGGTGATCCTGTTCCTGCAGACCTGGCGTGCCTCGATCATCCCGCTGCTGGCCGTGCCGGTGTCGCTGATCGGTACCTTTGCGGTGATGCACCTGTTCGGCTTCTCGCTCAATGCCTTGTCGTTGTTCGGCCTGGTATTGGCGATCGGCATCGTGGTCGATGACGCCATCGTCGTGGTGGAAAACGTCGAGCGTAATATCGGCCTTGGCCTGAAACCGCTCGAGGCCACGCAAAAGGCCATGAGCGAAGTCACCGGGCCGATCATCGCCACCGCCCTGGTACTCTGCGCGGTGTTCGTGCCGGCCGCGTTCATCTCGGGCCTCACCGGGCAGTTCTACAAGCAGTTCGCGCTGACCATCGCCATCTCCACCGTGATCTCGGCCTTCAACTCGCTGACCCTGTCGCCGGCCCTCGCCGCCGTGCTGCTCAAGGAGCACAACGCACCCAAGGACCGCTTCTCGCGCCTGCTCGAGCGCCTGTTCGGTGGCTGGCTGTTCGCCCCGTTCAACCGCTTCTTCGACCGCGCCAGCATTCGCTATGTCGCCGGCGTGGGCCGGGTCATCCGCTCCAGCGGCATCGCCCTGTTCGTCTATGCCGGGCTGATGGCCCTGACCTACCTGGGCTTCTCGTCGACCCCGACCGGTTTCGTCCCGGCCCAGGACAAGCAGTACCTGGTGGCCTTCGCCCAACTGCCTGACGCGGCGAGCCTTGATCGCACGGAAGCGGTGATCAAGCGCATGAGCGAGATCGCCCTGGACCAACCTGGCGTGGCCGACTCGGTGGCCTTCCCGGGCCTGTCGATCAACGGCTTCACCAACAGCCCGAACAGCGGCATCGTGTTCACCCCGCTCAAGCCGTTCGATGAGCGCAAGGACCCGAGCCAGTCGGCCGCGGCCATCGCTGCCGCGCTGAACGCCAAGTTCGCCGACATCCAGGACGCCTACATCGCGATCTTCCCGCCGCCGCCGGTACAAGGCCTGGGCACCATTGGCGGTTTCCGCCTGCAGATCGAGGACCGTGGCAACCTGGGCTACGAAGCGCTGTACCAGGAAACCCAGAACATCATCGCCAAGAGCCACAACGTGCCGGAACTGGCCGGGCTATTCACCAGCTTCCAGGTCAACGTGCCGCAGGTCGATGCCGCCATCGACCGGGAAAAGGCCAAGACCCACGGCGTGGCCATCACCGACATCTTCGACACCCTGCAGATCTACCTGGGTTCGTTGTACACCAACGACTTCAACCGCTTTGGCCGGACCTACCAGGTCAACGTCCAGGCTGAGCAGCAGTTCCGCCTCGACGCCGAGCAGATCGGCCAGCTGAAGGTGCGCAACAACGTCGGCGAGATGATCCCGCTGGCGACCTTCCTCAAGGTCAGCGACACCTCCGGGCCGGATCGGGTGATGCACTACAACGGCTTCATCACCGCTGAAATCAACGGTGGCGCGGCACCGGGCTACAGCTCGGGCCAGGCCGAGGCCGCCGTCGAGAAGCTGCTCAAGGCAGAACTGCCCAACGGCATGACCTACGAGTGGACCGACCTGACGTATCAGCAGATCCTCTCGGGCAATACCGCGCTGCTGGTGTTCCCGCTCTGCGTACTGCTGGCGTTCCTGGTGCTGGCCGCTCAGTACGAAAGCTGGAGCCTGCCGCTGGCGGTGATCCTGATCGTGCCAATGACCCTGCTGTCGGCCATTACCGGGGTGATCCTGTCGGGGGGCGACAACAACATCTTCACCCAGATCGGCCTGATCGTGCTGGTGGGCCTGGCGTGCAAGAACGCGATCCTGATCGTCGAGTTCGCCAAGGACAAACAGGCCGAGGGCCTGGACCCGCTGGCTGCAGTGCTGGAAGCCTGCCGCCTGCGCCTGCGGCCGATCCTGATGACCTCGATCGCCTTCATCATGGGCGTGGTACCGCTGGTGTTCTCCTCCGGAGCCGGTAGCGAAATGCGCCATGCGATGGGCGTCGCGGTGTTCTCCGGGATGATCGGCGTGACCGTGTTCGGCCTGTTCCTGACGCCGGTGTTTTTCGTCCTCATCCGTCGATCCGTCGAGCGTCGCCAGGCCCGCAAGGCGGCGCACGCCAAACCGCTGGAGCACCACGCATGAACCTGCTCAAACCCCTGACCCCAAGCCTGCTGGCACTGGCCCTGGCGGCCTGCGCAGTAGGCCCTGACTACCAGGCGCCGGCCACCGAGCCTGCGCAGCTGGACAGCCAGCTGCAGGCCAAGGCGTTCGACCGCAGCCGCTTCGAAGCGGTGTGGTGGAAGCAGTTCGACGACCCGGCGCTGAACCAGCTGGTGCAGGCGTCGCTGGAGGGCAACCGCGACCTGCGCGTGGCGTTCGCTCGGCTCAAGGCGGCGCGTTCGATCCGCGAGGATGCCGAAAACGACAACCTGCCGGTGGTCAGCAGCCGTGCCAGCAGCGACCTCGGCAAAGGTCAGGTGCCTGGCCAGACCGAGCAGCGGGTCAACAGCGAGCGCTACGACCTGGGCCTGGACATGGCCTGGGAGCTCGACCTGTTCGGCCGCATCCAGCGCCAGATCGAGGCCAGCGAGGCCCAGGAAGCGGCGGCCGAAGCCGACCTGCAGCAGTTGCAGGTCAGCCTGATCGCCGAGCTGGTGGATGCCTATGGCCAGCTGCGCGGTGCGCAACTGCGCGAGAAGATCGCCCTGGCCAACCTCAAGACCCAGCAGGACTCGCGCAGCATCACCGAAACCTTGCGCGATGCCGGTGTCGGCAACGAGCTCGATGTGGTCCGCGCCGATGCGCGCCTGGCGGCAGTAGAAGCCACGGTGCCGCAACTGCAGGCGGAGCAGGTGCGCGCCCGCAACCGCATCGCCACCCTGCTCGGCCAGCGCCCGGATGCGCTGACGGTCGACCTGTCGCCCAAGCAGTTGCCGGCGATTGCCAAGGCGCTGCCGGTGGGTGACCCGGGTGAGCTGTTGCGCCGTCGCCCGGACATTCGCAGTGCCGAACGCCAGTTGGCGGCGGCCACGGCGACGGTCGGCGTGGCCACGGCCGACCTGTTCCCGCGGGTCAGCCTCAGCGGCTTCCTGGGCTTTACCGCGGCGCGCGGCTCGCAGATCGGTTCGTCGGCGGCCAATGCCTGGGCGCTTGGCCCGAGCATTACCTGGGCAGCCTTCGACCTGGGCAGCGTGCGGGCACGCTTGCGCGGCGCCAAGGCGGATGCCGACGGGGCCCTGGCGACCTATGAGCAGCAGGTGCTGCTGGCGCTGGAAGAGTCATCGAATGCCTTCAGCGATTACGGCAAGCGTCAGCAGCGCCTGCAGGCGCTGATGCGCCAGAGCGATGCCAGCCGCAGGGCGGCCGAGCTGGCCTCGGTGCGCTATCGCGAGGGCACGGTGGACTACCTGGTGCTGCTCGACGCCGAGCGCGAGCGCTTGAGCGCCGAAGATGCCCAGGCCCAGGGCGAGGTCGAGCTGTATCGCGGGATTGTCGCGATCTACAAGGCCCTGGGTGGCGGCTGGCAGCCTGAGGCGGTGGCCAGCGTGAAGTAAACCTGTTTCAACGACTCCTTTGGTTGGCTCCTCCCCCAACCGTTTGCCCCGCTGGTCTTTGGCTTGCGGGGCTTTTTTTGCCTGTTGATCGGTTCAGGCCCATCAGGTAACTCGCCCCCGGCAAGATTGCATTTCCCACCCAGCTCCCCCAAGCTCATCCCTCCTGCCCCACCGGACCGGCCGATGCCCAGACACCGTCGCTACCTGATCGCCCTGCTGCTCCTGATCCTGGTATCGGCCGTGATCGGCTACCTGTCGCGCAGCGACGCCCCCACCCTCGCGCCGGCCCTGCCGCCACACAGCTACGGCAAAGCCTTGCGCCAGGCCCACGAAGGCCTGCCCGGCGCCGCACGGGTGCTCTACCAACAACTGCAGCGCGATGACCTGCCGCCCATCCGCCGCGCGGCGCTGTACGCCGAACTGGCCAATTACCCGTCGCCCAAGGCCCTCGAACTGGCCAAGCTCGACCTGCAGCACGGCGACCCCCTGGTGCGCCGCGCCGCCATCGCGAGTATCCGCCGGCTACTGCCCGCCGCCCAGCGCAGCCTGGTCCTCGGGCCACTGCTGGACGACGACGAGCAGAGCGTGCGTTTCGCCGCCGTGGATGCCCTGCTGGGCCTGGACCCGGATGCCATCGGCCTGTACTTCGGGCCGCTGCAGCACACCCTCGAACAGTATCAACAGGCGCTCGAGGCACAACCCGACGACCCGGCGGCGCAGGTTCACCTGGCCCGCCTGTACCTGCACGAGGACGATTACCCGCAAGCCGAGGCCGCTCTGCAACGCAGCCTCCAGCAAGCCCCGGACGACCTCGACGCCCTGGCCACCCAGGTGCGCGTGCTGGAACAGCAGGGCCAGCACGACGCCTCCCGCCAAGTGCTCGCCAAAGCCCTGGCGCTGCGCCCGGACTCGGCGTTCCTGCAGCACCAGCTGGGCCTCTGGCTGACCCGCCACGCACAGGCCGAATACGCCCTCTTGGCGTTCTCCCGCGCGGTCGAACTGGAGCCCGAGAATACCGATTATCGCTACGAGCTGGCCGTGACCCTGCACCAGCTGGAGCAGGTCGAGGCGGCGCAGAAGCAGTTGGAGACCGTGCTGGCGCGGCAACCGGCCAATCGCAAGGCACGGGTCCTGCTGATCCAGTACTGGAAAGAAACCGGGCAGCTGCAGAATGTGCAGGTATTGCTTGCCGAACTGGAGCGGCAAAACCCCGATGACCCGTTCCTTCAGCAAGGCCTGTAGCGACGTCATCAAGACAATTGAACCCTGGCCGAAGGGCGGTGGTCCAGAGCATAGAAGGTAGGGTCATTCCCGGGCCTGCCCAGTGTTTTCAGGAGAGTCACCTTGGCCGCTTCGCTGTCACTTGACGAGCGTGCGCTGATCCTCGCGCCAGCGCGAATGGGTGCGCACGCCAGCAAGATGCTCGCGGCTGCCGGGATCGGTTGCCAGCGCACCACCGACATCGCCTGCCTCGGCGGCTGGCTGGAGGAAGGCGTAGGCGTGGCGATCGTCGCCGAAGAAAGCCTGTCGGACGACCAGCACTCGCCCTTGCAGCTTTTTATCGATGGCCAGCCAGACTGGTCCGATCTGCCCATCGTGTTGTTGTCTGCCCAGCACGCCCCGGCAACCGGGCCGCCACGCGAACGCCTGGGTAACCTGCTGCTCTTGCAACTGCCGCTCAACGACAGTCAGCTGCTCAACCTGAGCCAGTCTGCCCTGCGCGCGCGGCGCCGGCAGTACGTGGCGCGCGATCAACTGCTCAAACTCAATCAACAGCTGGAAAAACAGCTGGAGCAGCGTCACCACGAAGTCCAGGCGTTGCACCAGGCGCGCAAGATGGATGCCATTGGCCAGTTGGCCGGCGGCGTAGCGCACGACTTCAATAATCTCCTGACCAGCATTGGCGGCAGCTTCGAGCTGATCGACCGACATCTGCAGCACGGCCGCCCGGAGAAACTCGCCGGGGTGTTGCGCATGGGGCAGGAAGCGGTGCAACGCGCCGCCCGCCTGACCCACCGCTTGTTGGCGTTTTCTTCTCGGCAATCGTTGGACAGCCGCAGCGTCGATCTGCGCACGATGCTCGCCCCCGAGGGCTTGCGGGCAAGCGTGAATGCCTCGGTGGTGTTGCAGTTGCGGGTACCCGCCGACCTGTGGCCGGTGCAAGCCGACGGCGCGCAGCTCCAGGAGGCCCTGGACAACCTGCTGCTGAATGCCTGCGAGGCGATGCCCAGTGGCGGTGAGTTGAAGGTCGAGGCGAGCAACCAGCACATCGACGGCTCGCGGTTCACCGGCGCGCAACTGCACAGTGGCGATTACCTGTGCCTGAGCATCAGCGACACGGGCCACGGCATGTCGCAAAGTACCCTGGACCGCGCCTTCGAGCCGTTTTTCAGCTCCAAGCCGGTGGGCCAGGGCATCGGCCTGGGGCTGTCGATGGTCTATGGCTTCAGCAAGCAATCGCAGGGCCATGTGGTGCTGCACAGCGAAATCGGCCGTGGCACCCAGGTCGACCTGTACCTGCCACGTCACCCGGGCCAAGCCACACCGCTGACGCCACCGGCTACGGTGGCGCGACCGCCGTCGGGGGCCAGCGCCGAGGTGCTGCTGGTCGAAGACGACCGGCATGTGCGCCAGCTGTTGTCGCAGGCGCTGAGCGACGATGGCCTGATGTGCCACACCGCCAGCAATGCCAACGAAGCGCTGCAGGTCCTGCAGTCACCACAGCCGATCGCCCTGCTGATCAGCGATGTCGGCCTGCCCGGCATGAACGGCCGGCAATTGGCGGAAATCGCCCGCAAGCTGCGCCCCGACCTGCCGGTGCTGTTCATTACCGGCTATGCCGAGACGGCCATGGCCCGCGAAGATTTTCTCGAGGCGGGCATGCAACTGATCTGCAAGCCCTTCGAGCTGGGTCACCTGCAGGAGCAGGTGGCGCGAATCCTCGGCAAGCAATGACGCCGCGTCAGGGGTTGAACAGGCGTTGCACCTGGCCGACCAGCAGGCTCAGGGAAAACGGCTTGAGCATCAGGGCCGTGCCCGGCTCGTCGAGCAACTGCTGTTCGACGGGGTCCTCGGTGTAGCCCGTGATGAAGAGGATCTTCTGTTCTGGCTTGAGCAAGCGCATGGCCTTGGCCAACTGACGCCCGCTGAAGCCCCCCGGCAAGCCGATGTCGGTGATCACCAGGTCGAACGCGCCGTTATGGCGGAACTGCGCCATGGCGGCGTTGGCATCCGCCACGTCATGCACCTCGAAGCCATGGTCGACCAACGCTTCCTTCATCAGCTTGCGCAGGTTGGTTTCGTCGTCGATCAACAGCAGGCGCTCGCCGCGCGCCGCTTGCAGGGCCGCCAGCGGTTCGACTGGCGCAGGTTCCTCCAGCGCCTCCAGGCAGCGCGGGAACAGCAGCACGACCCGGGTACCCTGCTCCAGGGTCGACTCGATCCACACATGGCCGTCTGACTGGCTGACAAACCCATAGACCATCGACAGCCCCAACCCCGCGCCGCGGCCAGCAGGCTTGGTGGTGAAGAACGGCTCGAATGCCCGTGCGACATCTTCGGCGGTCATGCCATGGCCATCGTCTTCGAGGTGGATCGCGACGTAGTCACCGGCCGGCAGGCCGCTGTCCTCAGGGTCGCTGCTGGTCAGCCGCTGGTTGGCGGTGCGCAGGGTCAAGGTGCCGGACGGCAGGCAGGCATCGCGAGCGTTGGCACACAGGTTGATCAGGGCGTTCTGCAGCTGGCCGGCATCCACTCGCACGCGCCAGGGCGCCATGTCCAGTTGCCATTGCAGGCGCATCTCGGGGCCGAGCGCCTGCAGCAACATCGGCTCAAGGGCCAGCAGATGCTGGTTGACCTCCAGGGGTTTGGCCGACAACGGCTGGTTCTTGGAAAACGCCAGCAGGCGATGGGTCAGGAGCATCGCCCGCTGCACCGAGTCGCGCGCCAGCTGCACGTAGTTGTCGATACGCTCCAGGCGCCCCTGGGCGAAGCGCCGTTGCAGCAACTCGAGGCTGCCACCGATCCCCGAGAGCAGGTTGTTCATCTCGTGGGCCATGCCGCCGGCCAACTGACCCACTGCGCCCAGGCGCTGGCTGTTGCGCAGCAACGCCTGGGTCTGGCGCATGGCCTCTTCGCGCTCACTGCTGATATCTCGGCCGACGGCCGTCAACAGCTCGCCTTCGAGCCGCGCGCTCCAGCGGAACCAGCGGTAATGCCCCTCGCTGTGGCGCACCCGCGTATCGATCTGGTCGACGCCCTTGCCGTGCAACACCTCAAGCGCTGCGGTAGACGCCTCATGGCGATCGGCCGGGTGGACGAGGTCGATGAGCGGCATGCCGGGCGACTGCGTCTCGCGCCAGCCGAGCATCTGGTACCAGGCCGGATTGGCCGCCTGCAGGCGCAGGTCACGGCTGACCACGATCATCGCATCCTGAGACAACTGCCAGATGTGATCGCGGTCGACCCGGTAGCGGGCGATCTGCTTTTCGAAGGTCAACGCGCGCTCGCGCCAGGCGTCGATGGTCTCGATGCTCGCCGTGGTGTCGATCACCGTGTGCAGAAAGCCGGCCACCGCGCCGTGGTCGTCCCTGATCGGGGTATAGCTGAAGGCAAACCAGGCGTGCCCGCCCGTGCCCGGTAGCGCGATCCTGACCGGTGTGTCCTCGACAAAGCTGGAGTGCCCGCCCAGCGCCTTGAACACCCAGGGGCCGATGTTCGCCCAGTGCTCGCGCCACAACGTATCGAACGCAGCGCCCAAGCCCCCATCCGGGCGCGGCAGCAGCGCCCGGTAGGCGTCATTGTGAATCACCGTCAGCTCGGTGCCCCAGACCAACGCCGAGGGAAAGGGCGACTGCAGCATCATGTCGACGGCGATGCGCAACGCCGGTGGCCAGTGCGGCAGCGCGCCCAGGCGGGTCTGCGCCCAATCGTGACAGCTGATCGACTCGCTCATGCCGTCGACCGTTGCGGCGGGGGTAAGGTGGACCACCTGAATGGCGGGACCGGGTGCGTTGCCTTTAGCGACCACTGTGTTCAATCCTTGATGTGGTGGGTTGCCGCCCAATGCGCGCATCATCTGCCTGAACGGTGCTTTCTGCAATGCTTGCGAGCAGGCGTGGCACGGGCTGCGCACATTCGTCCGGGGTATGCAGAGGGCGGCTGCGCGTTGCCAGCCCTACGGCGAATGGCGTCGGCCTGATCGGCAGCTATGCTGAGTAGGTTTTCTCTGCGCCCCGGTGCAACCGGGCCCTTTGCTGTCGATGGGAGCGTGGCCATGAACAAGAAGATCCTGGTGGTGCTGACCAACACTGCCAAGTACCCGACACTCAACCGTGCAACCGGGCTGTGGCTGGGCGAAGCGGTCCATTTTGTCGACGAGGTCCAAGCGCACGGCTACGCCGTCGACTTCGTCAGCCCCAACGGTGGCTATGTGCCGATCGACCCCAAGAGCCTGGAAATGGCGCCCGAGCTGGACTGGCAATGGTATGCCGACAAGGCCTTCATGAACCGCCTCGGCAGCACCCTGAGCCCCGGCCAAGCCAAGGCCGAGGACTACAGCGCGATTTATTACACCGGCGGCCACGGCGTGATCTGGGACTTCCCCAACGACAGTGCGCTACAGGACCTGGCGCGGCGCATCTACGAACAGGGCGGCGTGGTGGCCGCGGTGTGCCATGGCGCGGTGGGCTTGCTCAACATCAAGCTCAGCGACAACACCCTGCTGGTCAAAGACCGTGAAGTGACCGGCTTCTCAAATACCGAAGAAAAGCTGGTGGAGCTGGACAAGGTGGTGCCCTTTCTCACCGAAAACGAGCTGGTCGCGCGCGGCGGCAAGTATTCCAGCCACATCGATGCCTGGGCGGAATTCGTCGTGTGCGATGGTCGCCTGATCACCGGGCAAAACCCGGCATCCAGCGCACAGGTCGCCCGCAAAGTGCTCGAAACGCTCGCGCGCGAGGCCTGACTCCGACACCTCGCGACCGGTTTACCTCAGCGCAGACCGACAATAGCCTACAGCTCGTGGGCGCGGCCCTCCGTACTCTCTGGTGGAAGCTGTCCAGCCAAGGACAGCCGTTGACCGGAGAGCCGAAGGCTGATGTCGAAATTCATGCATGCGGGACGCAGCTTGCTCGAGCTGTTGCTGATCCTGGCCATCGGGCTGGTGCCCATGGCCTCGGGGTTGGCGGTGATGCTGTACCAGCTGGAAAGAAAGTTCCAGGACGACGCCCGGGTCTCGACCCACGAAGCCCTGTTCGCGATCGACCGGGTGCTCGACAACCTGCACCTGGCGGCGAGCGATGCCGCCCGCTACAGCGGGGCCGCCTGCGCCTCGGCAAGCGAAGAGCTGCGCGCCCTGGCCAGCGCAGACCCGCGGATCCGCTCGTTGATGCTGACCCGGGACAACCAGGTGTATTGCAGCTCGATGCCCATGCTCGCGCCCTACCCGGTCGCATTCGAGCCGGGCAGCCACCTGCGGCTGAATTTCAATTCGCTGACGACACCCAACGGGGTGGTGGTCGAGTACCGTCTGGGCAACACCGACCCGGGCGTGGTCGCCACCAGCTATGGCATCGAGTTGCGCAAGGAACTGCATGGTTTTCAGGGTGAGCTGACACTGTTGCTGGAGTTTGGTGAGCACTATATCGGCAGCATCGGCGACAGCCGCGACGCGCAACGACCGTCGCAGGCCGAGTTTTTCCACAGCGCGCGCTCGAGCCACCATGACTACACGGTCAAGGCTGGCTATGCAGAGGGGCATTTCGTCAAGGAGGCCCGCCAGTCGATGCTGCAGATTCTGCCTTCGCTGGCCTTGGTGGGGCTGGTGACGGCGGCGATCACCTATTGGGGGATCTTCCGCAATCGCCGAGAAAAGCGCACCGCCGCCTAGCTGCTGGCGGGGTGCGCCCGGGACTCAGTCGGCGGTGAGCACGCCGCGACGCACCTGGTCACGCTCGATGGATTCGAACAGCGCCTTGAAGTTACCCTCGCCAAAGCCATCGTCGCCCTTGCGCTGGATGAACTCGAAGAACACCGGGCCGAGCAGGGTTTCCGAGAAGATCTGCAACAGCAGGCGCTTGTCGCCCTGTTCGGAGGCGCCGTCCAGGAGGATGCCGCGCGGCTGCAACTGGTCGACCGGCTCGCCATGGCCCGGCAGACGCTCTTCGAGCATCTCGTAGTAGGTCTGCGGCGGCGGGGTCATGAAGCGCATGCCCAAGCCTTTGAGGGCGTCCCAGGTCTTGAGCAGGTCGTCGGTGAGGAATGCCACGTGCTGGATCCCCTCACCGTTGAACTGCATGAGGAACTCTTCGATCTGCCCGGCGCCCTTGGACGACTCTTCGTTGAGCGGGATGCGGATCATGCCGTCTGGCGCGGTCATCGCCTTCGAGGTCAGGCCGGTGTACTCGCCCTTGATGTCGAAGTAACGGATTTCGCGGAAGTTGAACAGCTTCTCGTAGAAGCCGGCCCAGTAGGCCATGCGCCCGCGGTAGACGTTGTGGGTCAGGTGATCGATGATCTTAAGGCCGGCACCCACCGGGTGGCGATCGACCCCTTCGATGAACGTGAAGTCGATGTCGTAGATCGAGCTGCCTTCTTCATGACGGTCGATCAGGTACAGCGGCGCACCGCCGATGCCCTTGATCGCCGGCAGGCGCAGCTCCATCGGGCCGGTTTCGATCTCCACCGGCTGAGCGCCCAGCTCCAGCGCGCGGGCATAGGCCTGGTGGGCGTTGCGCACACGAAACGCCATGCCACACACGGACGGACCATGCTCGGCGGCAAAGTACGAGGCAACGCTCTTCGGCTCGTTGTTGAGAATCAGGTTGATGTCGCCCTGGCGATACAGGTCGACATCCTTGGAGCGGTGCGAAGCGACCTTGGTAAAGCCCAGGATCTGCAATACAGGTTCCAGCACGCCCGGGGTCGGCGACGCCAGCTCGATGAACTCGAAGCCCATCAGGCCCATTGGATTTTCGAAGATATCAGCCATGTTCGTGTCCTCATCTACAGCGTAAAAACAGTCGGTCAATTGTTTCAGAGGGGGGACGAACGGGGTGGCGAGCAGGGGATGCCGCGCACGCTGCGGGCGAGGAAGGTACCAATGATCAGCGTGAACCCAGGGTAAGTCATAGGACCCATTCTCGGCGGGTTTGATCCTCCGGCAAGGAAGACCTTATTGTTGTATTCGTAACCGGATTCTATATGGCGTAACTCGGTTTGTCGCGTTTTTAGTTCGCCGGACAGGCCGACGAGCGGCTATCCTCAGCGCCACTTCCTTATACAAGACTAGATGAGCATGCCGCTTTCGGTTAAACGTCCCGCCCGCTGGCGCGCCCTGCTGCCCTGGATCATCGGCGTGCTGCCGGTGCTGTGCGGCCTGGTGGTCATGTACTGGCAGACCGGGCGCGAACTGCACAACAGCAGCCAGGCGACCAGCGCACAGGTGGTCGCGCATGTCGAGCGCATCCTCGACAACCTGTCTGGCGCCACCGAGGCGTTGCTGCCGCTGTCGGGGCAGCCGTGTGCCGACATTCAGGTAGCCATGCGCGGCGAAGTCACCCGCAACGCCTTCGTGCGCTCGACCAACCTGGTCACGGGCAACACCCTGTACTGCAACTCGCTGTTCGGCGATTACGATGAGCCGGTCGACCCCGCCGACTACACCGATGGCCGCCTCTGGCTGATGGACGGCAACTCAGTCACCCCGGGCCATCCGTTGCTGGTCTATCGCGCCAGCCAAGCCGACCGCGCCGCGATCGCCACGGTCGACGGTGTGCACCTGTTGACCGCCTTGCGCCTGATCGGCCCTGATGAACAGCTGCAATTGCAGGTCGGCGACCACTGGATGGGCAAGGACGGCGTGGTTCACCCAGGCGCGCCTTCGGTGGCGGCCAGTGCAGCGGTGCTGCAGCCTTCGGCGCGTTACCCGTTCAGTGTGCACAGCGGCTATGCCGCGGGTAAGCAGGCCGAGCGCATGCGCGAGCATTACCCTGCCCTGCTCAGCCTGTTGCTGCTGTTGGGCGGGGCCGCGGGCGGTGCCTGTCGCTGGCAACTGCGGCGGGCCTCGTCGTCCCGCGCAGAGCTTGATCGGGCGCTGGAGGCGGACGAATTCCTGCCGTATTTCCAACCGGTGGTGCGCAAGGGCGACTACCGCTGGGCGGGCGCCGAAGTGCTGATGCGCTGGAACCATCCGCGCGAAGGCCTGGTGCGGCCGGACCTGTTCATCCCCTACGCAGAGCACAGCGGCCAGATCGTCGCCATGACCCGTGCGCTGATGCTGCACACCGCGCAGGGCCTGGCGCCGTATGCGGCCTTGCTCGAGGACGGCTTCCACATCAGCGTCAACATTACCGCCGACCATTGCCGTGACCTGCGCCTGCTCGACGACTGCCGGACGTTTCTCCAGCATTTTCCCCCGGGGCGGGTGGTACTGACCCTGGAGCTGACCGAACGCAAGCTGATCGAGGCCACGCCGATGACCCTGGAGCTGTTCGAGAAGCTGCATGAGCTGGGGGTGATGATCGCCCTGGACGACTTCGGTACCGGCCAGTCGAGCCTCAACTATTTGCGCCAGTTCAAGGTCGATTACCTGAAGATCGACCAGAGCTTTGTCGCCATGATCGGCGGCGACGCCCTGTCGCAGCACATCCTCGACAGCATCATCGAGCTGTCGACAAAGCTGGGGCTGGGGATCGTCGCCGAAGGGGTCGAAACCGAGACCCAGCGTGATTACCTGGCGGGCCACGGGGTCGACTTCCAGCAGGGCTACCTGTTCGCCCGGCCGATGCCGCTGGACGACTTCCTCCAGGCGCTGGCGGGGAGTACCCGGTTGCCGCCCGACGCGCGCCCTGAGATCATGCGCGGCTGATCCAACCGCTCCTCTCCTGTAACCGAGGCATTCGTGTCAAAAGGCATTGTTTCATCGGTCATGGCGTCCTGCCTGTTCGCCGTGATGTACTTCTATACCTCTCTCCTGACGCCGCTCGACGGCGAGGAGATCTTTGGCTGGCGCACGCTGCTGACCCTGCCTTGCCTGACGCTGTTCATGCTGGTCAGCAAAGACTGGAAAAGGGTCGGCGAGCTGTTCGGCCGGGTCCGCCAGCGGCCGCGGCTGTTGCTGGGCATGGTCGGCACCTCGTGGTTGATGGGCGTGCAGCTGTGGCTGTTCCTCTGGGCGCCGCTGCATGGGCGCAGCCTGGAAGTGTCGATGGGCTACTTTCTGCTGCCGCTGACCATGGTCATGACCGGGCGGCTGGTGTACGGCGAGCGCCTGTCACGCCTGCAGAAGGTGGCGGTCAGTTGCGCTGCGCTGGGGGTTGGCCACGAGCTGTACCAGAACGGCAGCTTTGCCTGGGAAACCCTGGTGGTGATGATCGGCTACCCGATCTACTTCGTCCTGCGTCGGCGCTGCCAGACCGACCACCTGGGCGGCCTCTGGTGCGACAT
Organism: Pseudomonas reidholzensis; assembly: GCF_900536025.1. Taxonomy (GTDB): domain Bacteria; phylum Pseudomonadota; class Gammaproteobacteria; order Pseudomonadales; family Pseudomonadaceae; genus Aquipseudomonas; species Aquipseudomonas reidholzensis. The sequence goes on along the minus strand of NZ_UNOZ01000008.1, from coordinate 81,523 downwards.
GTGCCTGCTGCTGCCGTGGGCCCTGTACTTTGTCATCCAGGGCCCGCTGTCAACCGCCGACCTGCTCCAGCACCCCGGGTTGTACGGCTTGATCCCGCTGCTCGGGGCGATCAGTGCCTGCGCCCTGATCGCCTACGTGCTGGCCAGCCGGATGTTGCCGTTCAGCCTGTTCGGCCTGCTCAGCTACGTCGAACCGGTGCTGCTGGTCGGCGTCGCCTTGCTGCTGGGCGAGACCATCGGCCCCGACCAGTGGCTGACCTACCTGCCGATCTGGGCCGCGGTGCTGGTGCTGGTGCTGGAAGGCTTCAGGCACCTGCTGCGCCAGCGTCGGCGCTCGGTGTAAGGCGCACCTGGCGCACCCGGCGCTCCTCCACCGCGATCACGGTCATGGTCCAGCCGTTCCAGGCCAGGCAGTCACCGACCACCGGCAGCCGGTCGAGCAGGCTCATCACCAGGCCCGCGAGGGTCTGGTAGTCCTCGGTGGCGCGGGCGCTGAAACCGGTCCGCGCCTGCACCTGGCTCAGGTTCAGGGCGCCGCTGACGACAAAGCCGTCGGTTTCCTCGACGATCTCAGGGCCTTCCACCTCGCTGGCGTCCGGCAGCTCACCGGCAATCGACTCGAGAATATCGGTCATGGTCAGCAAACCGGTGAACTCACCAAACTCGTTGACCACAAAGGCGATGTGCGTCGACTGACTGCGCATCTGCTCCAGGGCATTGAGGATGCTGAAACTCTCCAGCAGGTTCAGCGGCTCGCGCACCATGCGCTCGAGGTCGGGCTCATGACCGCCCAGCAACTCCTTGAGCAGTTCCTTCTTGTGCACGAAGCCCAGCGGCTCTTCGCTGCGCCCGTCACGGATCAACGGCAGGCGCGAGTACGGCGAGTTGGCCAGCGCCAGGGTAATCGCCTCGGCGGGCTGCGCCAGGTCCAGCGCATCGACTTCGGTGCGCACCGTCATCACCGTGCGGATCGGCCGTTCGGCAAGGTTCAGCACACCGCTGATCATCACCCGCTCGCGGCGGTCGAACAGCACCTGTGCTTCGCCACCTTCGACCAGGTCGGCAATCTCTTCACCGACCTCGTCGGCCTCTACCCGACGCCCGCCGAGCAGGCGCAGTACCGCATGGGCAGTGCGTTCACGCAACGGCCGATGCTGCTGCAGGCTGCGCTTGCGGCGGGCCCGGGCGAGTTGGTTGAACAGCTCGATGAGGATCGAGAAGCCGATCGCCGCGTACAGGTAGCCTTTGGGGATATGGAAGCCCAGGCCTTCGGCGGTGAGGCTGAAGCCGATCATCATCAAGAAGCCCAGGCACAGCATGATCACCGTCGGGTGGGCATTGACGAAGCGGGTCAGCGGCTTGCTGGCAACGATCATGATGCCGATCGAGAACACCACCGCGATCATCATGATCGACAGGTGCTCGACCATGCCCACGGCGGTGATCACCGCGTCCAGCGAGAACACCGCGTCGAGCACCACGATCTGCGCCACGATCGGCCAGAACGCGGCGTGGCGCAGGGCGCCGGACGCCTGGGTCACATGCCCCTCAAGGCGCTCGTGCAGCTCCATGGTGGCCTTGAACAACAGGAACACACCACCGAACAGCATGATCAGGTCACGGCCGGAGAAGCTCTTGCCGAAGATATCCACCAGCGGCTCGGTCAGGGTCACCATCCACGAGATGCTCGCCAGCAGGCCCAGGCGCATGATCAGCGCCAGGCTCAGGCCGATCACCCGCGCGCGGTCACGCTGATGCGGCGGCAACTTGTCGGCAAGAATGGCGATGAACACCAGGTTATCGATACCCAGTACCAGCTCGAGGACGATAAGCGTCAGCAGGCCCAGCCAGGCCGTGGGGTCGGCTAGCCATTCCATTAGCGGGTACTCATAGCAGAGACGTCACGGGGACGGAGGGAGAAAGATGGCCGGGACGGCCTGGGACTGGGGGGCTCCGAGAAGCTGTTCATACATACCTTGATAAGAAATACGGACTGAGATCCTACAAGCACAGCAGACTTTTCTGACAGTGGGAAACTATTACAAAACCTGTAAAGGGACGTGTCCGGTACCGGCGCCAGGGGACTTTTGTTCAATACCCTGCCCCGCCTGTGGATCAGGATAGTGGACACATGAACAACCTGGAGCGTCTACCCATGAGCCTTTCCCTGTCCATGGCCGCCTTTGCCCTGGCGGCCTCGATTTCACCGGGGCCGGTCAATATCGTCGCCCTCGGCAGCGGTGCGCGGCATGGCCTGCGTGCCAGCCTGAAACATGCAGTGGGGGCTACCCTGGGGTTCTGCCTGCTGCTGGTGATCGTGGGCCTGGGCGTGCACGAGCTGTTGTTGCGCTGGCCGCTGATCGGTTGGGCGTTGCACTGGGGCGGGGTGGTTTTTCTGCTGTACATGGCCTGGAAACTGGCGGCTGACCAGGGCGAGCTGGGCAGTCAGACCGAGCAGCGCGCGCCGTCGGCCTGGCAGGGCGCGGCCATGCAGTGGCTCAGCCCCAAGGCGTGGCTGGCAGCAGTCGCTGGCGTCGGCGCCTACACCGGCGGTGAACAGCAATTGCTGTGGTTGTTCAGCTGGATCTACGGCCCGATCTGCTTCGTATCGATTGCCAGTTGGGCCTGGGCCGGCAGCGTGATCCGCCAGTACCTGGGCAACCCGCGACACCTGCGCTGGTTCAATCGCACATTGGCGGGGCTGCTGGTCGCCAGCGCGCTGTACCTGATCCTCGGGTGATCAGCCGCGCGCGGCGCCGCCGCTGCGGTAGTGCCCTGGCGTCGCCGCCAGATGCTGCTTGAACGCCCGCTGCAAATGCGCCTGATCGGCGAACCCGGATTCCAGCGCCACCTCGGCAATCGCCCGGCCCAGCCGCAACTGGCCGCGTGCATGCTGCACCCGCTGATCCAGCAGGTAACCATGCGGGGTCAGCCCGAAGCGCTGGCGGAAGGCACGGATCAGATACGCCCGTGACAGCCCCGCGGCCGTGCAGATGTCTTCGAGGCTCAAGGGATCGAGGCGGTGGGCGCGGATAAACGCGGCGGCGGCCTCGAGCCGCGGATGGTCATCAAGGCGGGCCCCTGGCGGAGCCTCGAGGTACCCAGGCAGCGCCAGGAAAAATGCCGCCAGCAGGCCTTCGCGGTCGACCGTATCGGCGTCGAACAAGCCGGCGAACAGCTGCAACAGCCTGCTGTAAAGGGCGGTCGATGTACTCAGGGTAGCCTCGGGCAGGTCAACGCCCTGCGCCTGCAACCACGGCACATCGACGAACAGCATCAGGTACGCCCACGGCTCGCCATCGATCGGGTTGCAAGTGTGCACCACGCCCGGTTTCATCAGCACCGTGGCACCCGCCGCCACGTCTCGGTGGGTGTCACCTGTGACATAGGTGCTGCGCCCGGCGGTAATCACGCCGATGGAGAAACTCGCGTGCGAGTGCGCGGCATAGCACACCTGGCGCCCGTCCCCGACCCGCCGCGCTTCGACAAAGGGCAATGCCGGATCGCGCCAGAACCGCGACACCTCGATCATCGCCCGGCCCTCACTCGCCGCCCTGCACCACCACCAGCAATTGCGCCTGGTGGGGGCCTACCGAGCGCAGGCGATGGGGCGTCTGGGCATTGAAGTGCAAGGCATCACCCTGCTCCAGCAGCACCCGCTCATTCATGAAGTCGACCTCCACCTGCCCCTCGTGGACGAACAGGAACTCCTCACCTTGGTGCTCCTTGAAGGTCGGGTCGCTAAAGGCGGTCGGCGGCTGGATCAGGAACGGCAACAGGCTGCGTTGGCCGACCTGCGAGGTCAGCACCGCATAGCCCGGCCCTTCCCCGCTGCCTACCAGCGCCTGGCGCTCGCCACGGCGCACCAGGCTGTAGCGGGCCTGGTCAGGCTGATCCTCGGCGAACAGCTCCTCGACGTTGACGTTCAGCGCCCGCGCCAGCTTCAACGCCGTGGCGATGGACGGGGTATTCAGCCCCCGCTCGACCTTGGACAGGTAGCTCTTGGTCATCCCGGCCTTGTCGGCGAGGACTTCGAGGGTAATCCCCAGTTTCTTTCTCAGCAGTTTCAGTCGAATAGACATGTGACGCGGCTTTCCCAGGCAAATCGCACTTGCGCATGACACTTTGTGTCATATAGGATTGTTTGTGTCATCTGCATTGCCACCCCAGACCGCACCACACCACACAGCAGGTCCGGGCCAGCAAGCACTGACCTTCATCATCACGCCACCGAGGATTTCCCCCCATGGCCAAGACCCTGACACACAGCAAAGAGCAACTGGTGCGCCAGGCCCTGACGCAGATGCAAGGTTCACTCGCCGATAATACGTGGAGCGTGCGCGAAAAGCTGGCCCTGACCTGCCGAATTCTCTTCGAGCATGGCCACGACTCGGGCCTGGCCGGGCAGATCAGCGCCCGTGGCCCGCAACCGGGCACCTTCTACACCCAGCAACTGGGCCTGGGCTTCGATGAAATCTGCGCCAGCAACCTGCTGTTGGTCAACGAGGACCTCGAGGTGCTCGAGGGCCAGGGCATGCCCAACCCGGCCAACCGCTTCCACAGCTGGGTGTACCGCGCACGCCCCGACGTCAACTGCATCATCCACACGCACCCGACCCATGTCGCCGCACTGTCGATGCTCGAGGTACCGTTGCAGGTCTCGCACATGGACCTCTGCCCGCTGTACGAAGACTGTGCGTTTCTCGCCGCCTGGCCGGGCGTACCGGTCGGCAACGAAGAGGGCGAGATCATCAGCCAGGCCTTGGGCGACAAGCGCGCCATCCTGCTGTCGCACCATGGTCAGTTGTCCACCGGTACCAGCGTCGAGCAGGCGTGTGTCTATGCACAGTTGATCGAGCGCGCCGCTCGCCTGCAGTTGCTGGCCATGTCCGCAGGCACCGTGAAACCGATCTCGCCTGAACTGGGCCGCGAGGCGCACGACTGGATCGACCGCCCCAAACGCCACGCCGCCGCCTTCGCCTACTACGCCCGGCAGAGCCTGCGTGGCCATGCCGATTGCCTGAACTGACCCCTGAACGCCTTGCTTGCGGAGCTAGACCCATGACCCCAGAAATCCACGGCATCATCGGTTACACCATCACCCCCTTCAGCCCGGACGGCGAGGGACTCGACCTGCCCGCGCTCGGCCAGTCGATCGATCGCCTGATCGACAGCGGCGTACACGCCATCGCCCCGCTGGGCAGCACCGGCGAAGGGGCTTACCTGAGTGACAGCGAATGGCAGCAGGTGGCGCAGTACAGCCTGGCGCAGATCGACCGGCGCGTGCCGAGCATCGTCAGCGTCTCCGACCTGACCACCGCCGGCGCCATTCGCCGCGCCCGCTTCGCCCAGGCGCACGGCGCCGATGCGCTGATGGTGTTGCCCTCGGCCTACTGGAAGCTCAGCCCGGCCGAGATTCGCCAGCACTACCGGGCGATCGGTGCGGCCGTCGACTTGCCGATCATGCTCTACAACAACCCGGCCACCAGCGGCACCGACCTGCCGGTGGAGCTGATCCTGCAGATCGTGCGTGAGGTCGATAACGTGACGATGGTCAAGGAGAGCACCGGCGATATTCAGCGCATGCACCAGCTGCAAGTGCTCGGTGAGGGCCAGGTGCCGTTCTACAACGGCTGCAATCCGCTGGCGCTGGAAGCCTTCGTGGCGGGCGCCAAGGGCTGGTGCACGGCGGCACCCAACCTGATTGCCGAGCTGAACCTGGGTTTGTATCAGGCGGTCCGGGACGGGGAGCTGGAACAGGCTCGGGCGCTGTTCTACCGGCAGTTGCCGTTGCTCGATTTCATTCTCAAGGGTGGCTTGCCGGCGACGATCAAGGCTGGCTTGGGGTTGACCGGGTTGCCGGTTGGGGAGCCGCGGCGGCCGGTGTTCGGGCTGGATGAGGCAGGGACTGAGCGGTTGCGGGGGTTGCTCGAACAATTGCGCTGATTGATGGGCTGGGGGGCGCGTTTCGATTGTTGGGCTTATCCGGTTGATGGGGGGCTGCTGCTGGCCCCTTCCGCCCTTACGGCGGCCTACTTTGGTCTTGGCCAAAGTAGGCAAAGCCGCTCGCTCCTGCATACGGCCCTTCGCTGCGCTACGGGTTCCCTCACTCCGGTCTTGCTCCCGTGAGGACCGCGCCGGACGGGCCTTCCTGGCCCGCGGCGCTTGCCGGCCATCCATGGCCGTCACCTCACTCCGCAAGACCTCCGTTCGGCCTCCTGAAGTCGCAGTAGATCAAGATCACCAGCCAGATCAAGATCAAGATCAAGATCAAGGGCAACGGCTGGCGAATCGCTGCGCTCTCGCGGGTTTATAAGGGCGGTACAGCGCGTCAGCGCCAGAACTTGTACTGGCAGTCCCGGCCTCTTCGCGGGGCAAGCCCGCTCCCACAGGATAGCGTCGCTCTTTCGGTCAACGGAGATCCTGTGGGAGCGGGCTTGCCCCGCGAATAGGCTCGAATATCCACCACAAATGTCACTGTCGAAGATAACGCCAGCCCAGGCGCCGCCCCTAACTTGGCGACCTCAGGAGGCCGAACGGAGGTCTTGCGGAGCGGGGTGACGGCCAGGAAGGCCGGCAAGGGCTGCGGGCCAGGAAGGCCCGTACAGCCCGGTCCACGCGGGAGCAAGGCCGGAGTGAGGGAATCCCGCTTCGAGCGGGACTGATGTGGGAGCCGGCGGTTTTTGGTTACTTTTTTCCAAGAAAAAAAGTGACCCGCCGTAAGGGCGGAAGGGGCCATAAGCGCCTCCACATCAAACGGATAAGCCCCAAAAAGCCCAACGCCCAACGCATCTACACCGAACCCACGCAAAAAAAGAGGCGACCCTGTCGTCCCTTTTTTACCCGCCCAACCTCAGCACTCGATGCCGACGATCCACTGGGTCTTGCTACCGTTGCTCTTGTCCAGGTCCGGACGCCGAGCCACCGGCTGGGTGCAACCCCGCGGCTCGATATACGGCTGGGCAACCGCCGCCGCCTCGGCAACGGTCAGCGGCTTGCCGTCATCACGCTGCACACTGATGAAGTACGGCTGGTTGAACGGAATGATGTAGCTGTCCAGCGTATAACGCGCGCCATTGGCCTCGATGCTCGCGTGGTTCTCGTCGACCTTGGTCAGACGGCTGGTGTCGAGGGTCTCGTTGGCGGCGCAACCCACCAGGCTGGTCAGCAACGCAGCGCCGAGACACAGTGAAATCTTCTTCATGACAACTCCTGTTCGAATGTGTGCCCGGCTCTGACCGCACCTCGGCATTAAAGTGCCATCGCACGGTCATCGTTCACGCAACCCTCAGAAGGTCATTTCCTTCACATCATCGGCGACGATCAACTTGCCTGCGGTTTTCTCGATGATCTCCTCGACGCTCACCCCTGGCGCGGTCTCGCGCAGGATGAACGCGCCGTTGTCGATCTCCAGGTAGGCCAGGTCGGTGAGCACCTTGCGGATGCAGCCGGCGCCGGTCAGCGGCAGGCTGCAGCGCGACAGCAGCTTGGACTCGCCGTCCTTGGAGGCGTGGGTCATGGTGACGATGATGTTCTCGGCGCCGGCTACCAGGTCCATGGCACCGCCCATGCCCTTGACCAGCTTGCCGGGGATCATCCACGAGGCGATGTTGCCTTCGACATCCACCTCGAATGCGCCCAGCACGGTCAGGTCGACATGGCCGCCGCGGATCATCGCGAACGACTGCGCCGAGTCGAAGATCGACGCACCGCGGCGCGCGGTGACCGTCTGTTTGCCGGCGTTGATCATGTCGGCATCGAGGGTGCCTTCTGTGGGGAACTCGCCCATACCCAGCAGGCCGTTTTCCGACTGCAGCATTACGTCCATGTCGGCCGGCACATAGTTGGCCACCAACGTCGGGATGCCGATGCCGAGGTTGACGTAGAAGCCGTCCTGCAGTTCACGGGCGACGCGTTGCGCCATCTGTTCGCGGGTCAATGCCATGGTCAGGATCTCTGTATTGTTCTGTAGGGGGCGCTCAGGCCTTGACGGTGCGCTTTTCGATGCGCTTCTCGAAGGTGCCGACGATGACCCGGTCGACAAAGATCCCCGGCGTGTGGATCTCGCTGGGCAGGAGCACGCCGGGCTCGACGATCTCCTCGACTTCGACCACGGTGATCTTGCCGGCGGTGGCGGCCAGCGGGTTGAAGTTCTGCGCGGTGTTGCGGTACACCACGTTGCCGTAGTGGTCGGCCTTCCAGCCCTTGACGATGGCGAAGTCGCCGGTGATGGCTTCTTCAAGGATGTACTTGCGGCCGTTGAACTCGCGCACTTCCTTGCCCTCGGCGACCGGCGTACCGTAGCCAGTGGCGGTGTAGAAGGCCGGGATGCCGGCGCCGCCGGCGCGCATCTTCTCGGCCAGGGTGCCCTGCGGGGTCAGTTCGACTTCGAGCTCACCGCTGAGCAACTGGCGCTCGAACTCGGCGTTTTCGCCGACATAGGAGGCGATCATCTTGGCGATCTGCCGCTCTTCGAGCAGCACGCCCAGGCCGAAGCCATCGACGCCGCAGTTGTTCGAGACCACGGTCAGGCCCTTGACCCCGCGGCGCTTGATTTCGCCGATGAGGTTTTCCGGGATGCCACACAGGCCGAAGCCGCCGGCCAGCACGGTCATGTTGTCGGTCAGGCCTTCGAGGGCCTGTTGGTAGGTTGCAACGCGCTTGTCCAGTCCGGCCATGCTGATTCGCCTTTGTCGTTGTTTGTGCGTGCGGCCATCTTCACCGCTGGCGACTGATTTGTTAATTTTGTTTTCGTCATCGATTAATAAATTTTCCAAAACAAAGGTCGGCCCCCGCACATGAACGTCAAGCAGCTACGCGCCTTTGTCACCGTGGCCAAGCACCACAGCTTTGCCCAGGCCGGGGAGCATCTGCACGTCTCGCAACCGGCGCTGAGCCTGACCATCAAGGCGCTCGAGGAGAACCTCGGCGGCGCCCTGCTCACCCGCACCACGCGCAGCGTCAGCCTGACCCCGGAAGGCGAGGTGCTGCTGCCGCTGGCGCGGCGCCTGCTGGCCGACTGGGATGACACCGAAGAGATGCTCCGCCAGCGCTTCACCCTGCAGCTGGGCAGGGTTTCGGTGGCGGCCATGCCCGCCTTTGCCGGCAACCTGCTGCCGCACTCACTGAAGGTGTTTCGCCAGCGCTACCCGAAGGTCAATGTCACGGTGCACGACGTGATCAACGAGCAGGTGCTGGAACTGGTGCGCCACCGCCGCGTCGAACTGGGCATCGGCTTTGAACCGGACAACCTCGACGGCCTGCGCTTTCATCCGCTGTACCTGGACCGCTTCGTCGCCGTGGTGCCCGCCGACTCGCCGCTGGCCCTGCAGCCCCAGGTCACCTGGCACGCACTGCTGGGCGAAGACTTCATTGCCCTGCAGCGGCCGTCGGCCGTGCGCCTATTGCTGGAGCAGCACGTTGCGGCCGAGCACGGCAAGCTGACGGTGGCGTTCGAGAGCCATCAGCTGTCGACCGTCGGGCGCATGGTCGCCAACGGCCTGGGCGTGAGTGCCGTGCCGGCGCTGTGCATCAACCAGATGCAGGAGCTGGGCGCGCGCTGTATTCCCCTGGTCGAACCCAGCATCGAGCGGCGCATCGGCGTCATCGCGCTGAGCGACCACAAGCTTTCTACCGCAGCCGAGGCGCTGCTCGATGTCGTGCTGACCCATACCCATCCACAGGAGGTGACATGCGTACCGTGAAACTTGCAGGTTCAACCGTCCCGGCCATTGGCCAGGGCACCTGGTACATGGGCGAAGACCCTGCGCGCAGGGCCGCCGAGGTCAGTGCCTTGCAGCAAGGCATCGAGCTCGGTCTGAGCCTGATCGACACGGCTGAGATGTATGCCGAGGGCGCTGCCGAGGAGGTGGTCGGCGCGGCCCTCGCCGGGCGCCGCGAGCAGGTGTTTCTGGTCAGCAAGGTCTACCCGCACAACGCCAGCCAGCGCGGCGTGCCGCAGGCCTGCGAGCGCAGCCTGAAGCGCCTGCGGACCGACTGCATCGACCTCTACCTGCTGCACTGGCGCGGCCAGTATCCCCTGGAGGAGACGGTCGAGGCGTTCGAGCGCTTGCGCGAGCAGGGCAAGATCCGTCGTTGGGGTGTGTCCAATTTCGACACCGACGACCTGCGCGAACTGGACAATGCCGCCTGCGCGACCAACCAGGTGCTGTACAACCCGAGCCAGCGCGGTATCGAGTTCGATCTGTTGCCGTGGAGCCAGGCCAACGGTTTGCCGACCATGGCCTATTGCCCGCTGGCCCAGGCCGGCCGCTTGCTCACGCACCCGGTGATGGCACAAATCGCCGAGCGGCATGGGGCAACCCCGGCGCAGGTGAGCCTGGCCTGGGTCACCCGGGAGGACGGCGTGATCGCCATTCCCAAGGCGGTCGACCCCCCGCACGTGGCACAGAATGCGGCGGCGGGTGAGCTGACCCTGAGCGATGAAGACCTGCGCGCGATCGACCAGGCGTTTGCGCCACCGACCCGCAAACAGCGCTTGGCGATGGTCTGAACCGCTCGGCTAGTGAAAGTCCCGGCTGCGCACATCCAGCCCCTGCAGCAAGGGGCTGACATCCTCCAGGCGCCTGGCGATCAGGTGCCTGACGCCGTTTTCCTGCTCCAGCCGGCCACTCACCTTGAGCAGCTGCGCGCCGACCAGCGCCCGCCGCTGGCGCTCGGCCAACTCGCGCCAGACCACGACGTTGACCATCCCCGCCTCGTCCTCGAGGGTGACAAAGGTCACCCCGCTGGCCGTCTGTGGCCGCTGCCGACCGACCACCAACCCCGCCACGGCAATACTGTCGCCATGCTCGACCCCGGCCAGCTCACTCGAACTGCGACAGCCTAAAGCCCGCAGTCGCGTGCGCAGGAGGCTGAGCGGATGCGGCCCGAGCGTGGTGCCGAGGGTGTCGTAGTCGGCCACCAGGTCTTCGCCCACCGTCGGCACCGGCAGCGCGACTGCCTGTTCCGGCGCCGCCATCACCTCAGCGAACAACGGCAACTGTGCCTGCACCGCCGCCACCAGCCAGCGCGCCTGATGACGGTCACTGGCCAAGGCGCGCAAGGCACCGGCGTCCGCCAGCCGCGCACGGGCACGGCTGTCGAGCCCGGCCCGCAGGCACAGGTCCTCGACATCACGCCAGGGGCGCTGCGCCCGCGCCTGCGCCAACCGCCGGGCGTCCGCCTCGGCAAAGCCACGGATCTGCCGCAGCCCCAGACGAATCGCCAGGACGCCCTGCCCCAACGGCTCCAGGGTGCAGTCCCAGTCACTGTGCAGAACATCCACCGGGCGCACCTCGATGCCCTGGCGCCGGGCCTCTTGCAGCAACTGGTCAGGGCTGTAGAACCCCATCGGCCAGCTGTTGACCAGCGCGCAGGTGAAAATCGCCGGTTCGTGGCACTTCAGCCAGCTGCTGGCATAGCACAACAAGGCGAAGCTGGCGGCGTGCGACTCGGGGAAGCCATAGCTGCCAAAGCCCTTGATCTGCTCGAAGATACGCTCGGCAAAGGCCGACTCGTAGCCATTGCGTTGCATGCCCTCGAGCAGCCGCTGACGGTGTGGTTCGAGGCCACCATGGCGCTTCCAGGCGGCCATGCTGCGGCGCAACTGGTCGGCTTCGCCGGGGCTGTAGTCGGCCGCGACCATCGCCAGCTCCATCACCTGTTCCTGAAACAACGGCACGCCCAAGGTGCGCTTGAACACGGCTTCCAATGCGGGCGAGGGATAGGTCACCGGTTCCTGCCCGAGCCGCCGGCGCAGGTACGGGTGGACCATGTCGCCCTGGATCGGCCCGGGGCGGACGATCGCCACCTCGATCACCAGGTCGTAGAAGGTCTGCGGCTTGAGCCGGGGCAACATGGCCATCTGCGCGCGGGATTCGATCTGGAACACGCCCATGGTTTCGGCGCGGCTGATCATCGCGTAAGTGGCCGGGTCCTCGCTGGGAATAGTCGCCAGGCTCAGTTGGCGCCCGCGATGCAGGGCAATCAGGTCGAAGCAGCGACGCAAGGCGCTGAGCATGCCCAGCGCGAGCACATCGACCTTGAGCAGGCCGACCAGGTCGAGGTCGTCCTTGTCCCACTGGATCACCGTGCGGTCGGCCATCGCGGCATTTTCCACCGGCACCAACTGGTCCAGGGGTTGCTCGCAAATGACGAAGCCGCCGGGGTGTTGCGACAGGTGCCGAGGGAACCCGATCAGCTCACCGGCCAACACCAGGATGCGCCGCAGTGACGGGCTGTGCGCCTCGAAACCGGCCTCGGCCAGGCGCTGCCCGTCGGGGATGCGGTCACTCCAGCGGCCACAGCACTTGGCCAGCGCGTCGACCTGGTCGGCGGGCAGGCCCAGTACCCGGGCGACATCACGCACCGCGCCGGCGGCATGGTAGGTGCTGACCACCGCAGTCAGCGCCGCACGGTGGCGGCCGTATCGGCGAAACACGTACTGGATCACCTCCTCGCGACGGTCATGCTCGAAGTCGACGTCGATGTCGGGCGGCTCATTGCGCTCGCGCGACAGGAAGCGCTCGAACAGCAGGTGGTGCTCCATGGGGTCGAGTTCGGTGATGCCCAGCACGAAGCACACCACCGAGTTGGCCGCCGAACCGCGTCCCTGGCAGAGGATGGCTTGCTTGCGGGCAAAGTCGACGATGTCGTGCACGGTGAGAAAATAACTCTCGTAGCCGAGTTCTTCGATCAGTGCCAGTTCCTTGTCGAGCACCGCATGGACCTCGGCGCTGGCACCCTGTGGCCAGCGCCTGGGCAAGCCTTGCTGGCACAAATGGCGCAGCCAGCTGGCCGGGGTCTGCCCGGCCGGGACCAGTTCGCGCGGGTACTGATACTTGAGTTCGCTCAGGTCGAAACGGCAGCGCTGGGCAATCAGCAGGCTCTCGGCCAGCCACTCGGGCGGATACAGCTCGGCGAGTTGCGTAAGGCTGCGCAGGTGGCGTTCGCCGTTGGGGTAGAGGTAGCGGCCGGCCTCGGCGACGCTGCAATGCTGACGCACGGCGGTCATGCAGTCTTGCAAGGCGCGGCGGCCGCGGCTGTGCATGTGCACATCGCCACAGGCCACGACGCGGATGCCCAGCTGGCTGGCGAGTGCACGCAACTGCAGCAGCCGGCGGCCGTCATCGCTGCCACGGTGCAGGTGGGCCGCCAGCCACAGGCGCTCGGCAAACACCTGCTGCAGCCATTGGCCTGGCTGCGGGTCCGTCAGGTCGTCCGGGATCCACAACGCCTGCAAGCCCTGGCAGTGGGCTTGCAGGTCTTCGGCCAGCACCTGGTACTCGCCCTTCTGCGCACGCCGCCGTGCGCGGGTGATCAGCGCGCAGAGGTTCTGGTAACCGCCGAGGTCCTCGGCCAGCAAGACCAGCTTGGGGCCATCCTGCACCCGCACTTCACTGCCCACGATCAGCCGCAGCTGATGCTCCCTGGCCGCCTGCCAGGCACGCACGATACCTGCCAGGGTGCATTCATCGGTGATCGCCAAGGCTTGGTAGCCCTGCTCACGCGCACGCCGGAACAGCTCGTCGGCACTGGAGGCACCGCGCTGGAAGCTGAAGTTCGACAGGCAGTGCAGCTCGGCGTAGGCCTGGGTGCTCATGCGAACCAGCCCTGCAGCCACAACGGCCCAGGCGCGGCGAGGTCCTGGTAGGCCCAGCCGCGCAGGCCCTCGCGGGTCTCGATGCGGTAGTAGTCGCGGCGCACGTCGCCACCGTCCCACCAGCCGGACTCGATCCGTTCGGCGTCGCTCACGCGCAGCACGCCACCGTCCGGCAGCCGCTGCGGGGCGGCCAGCAGCCAGCCCGGACGGCTGCCTGGGGGCATCTGCAGGGGGCTGCTAAGGCCCTGCTCGGCCAATTGCCAGGCGCACTCGGGGCGGTGGTCGGCCTCGGCGCGCACACCCTGCACCGCCTCGTCACCCAAGCGCGCCCGCAGGCGCTCGCGCAGTTGCTCCCAAGGCTGGGCCTGCTGGGCCCGGGGGTCGAACAGCGCCTGGTGCTGCGGGACGAACGGCGGCAGGTCTTCGGCCAGCAGGCGCAGGGTACGCACGGGCGCGGCGATGCGCAGTGGCTCCAGTCGGCCGCGGGCCAGTTCGAACAGCAGGCCAGCATCGCGCTCGGCAGCCAGCAGGCCGACCGGGATCCGCGTGTCCGGCCCTTCGACGTGCTCCAGGAGCAGCTCAAAGCGCTGCACCCCACAGTCGCGCCCGGCCAGAAACGCCGCGAGGTCGTTGATCATCCGCCGCAGAGGGAACAGCAAGGCCTGATGCGACTCGACGTCGAAATTCAGCTCCAGGCGGGTTTCGAAGCGGTCCGGCGGCAGATAGAAGGTCAGGCCCAAGGTGCGCAACCCCAGCAACTGGTCCAGGTGCAGTTGCACCCCGGCGGCAAAGCGTCGGGCCAAGGCCTCGCGCGGCAGGCCCAGCACTTCGCCGAGGGTGCGCAGGCCCATGCGGGCGAACGCCTCGGCGGCCTCCTTGGGCAAGCCGACCTTGCCAATCGGCAGGTTCAACATCGCGGCGCGGGTGTCCTCGGCAGTGGTCACGGCCAAGCCGTCATGCGCGTTGGCCAGCATGCGTGCCGCCACTGGGTTGCTGGCGACGACGATCCGCTGACGCAGGCCCAAGGCATCCAGCTCCGCACGCAAGCGCGCCTCGAACAGCGGCCAGGGGCCGAACAGTTGCAGGCTGGAGCCAACTTCGATGAGCAACGCGCGCGGGTAGTGCAGGCTGACTTGAGCGCTGAAGCGGTAGGCCCAGGCAGCCAGCAATTGCTCGACCTGCGCGGCCCGCACCGGGTCGGCCTCGACACAGGTAAAGCCGTCGGCCAAGGCACGCGCGGCGGTGAGTGTCTGCCCTGCCCTCAAGCCCAGGTTGGCAGCCGCCGGGTTGACCGATTGCAGCACCCGCCGCTGGCTCGGGCCGCCGATCAACACCAGCGGGGTATCGACGTCGTCACGCTCACGCAGGACGCAATCCAGCGCCAACTGGGGGAATACGATGCAGGCCCAGAGCATGGTGCACTAGCCTCGGCCCGGGCTGGCGATAGGCGCGGCCGGTGGCATCCCGCCGCGACACTTGAGCACCCGCCACTGCACCGGGCGGGTGTCGATAGCGATGCGCAGTGCGGCCGGTGAAGGGTTGGAAGCGGCCTGCTGCGGTCGGCAGGCAAAGGCCAGGGTCTGGCCGGTTTCAGCGGCCACCTGCAAGCGGCGCAAGGCGCGGTCGTCGGCCCGCTGCGGCCAGCACAGCACCGCCGCGCAACTGCCAGAACGCAGGCATTGCTCGGCGGCCCACAAGGCCTCGCTGGGGTCGGCTTCGACTTGCACCAGCCAACGCAGGTCGACCCCCGCCGCCTGCCAGGCGGGTGCGTAGGGAATGAACGGCGGCGCCACCAGCACCACCCGCCCGCCTTCGGCGGTGAGGCGCGCGAGGGTCGGCCAGAGCAAGTGCAATTCGCCACAGCCGGGGCTCGCCAGCAGCAACTCACTGAGCGCTGCAGCCGGCCAGCCGCCTTCAGGCAAGCGATGGTCCAGGTGCGCATGCCCGGTGGGCTGCAGGCCCAGCGGGCGCGCCTGGGTTTGCCGGCCTCGCCAGACCCGGCGCTGATCGAGCAGGCCATCGAGGTCGACCACCGCGCCCATCAGTCACGCCTCAGCAGGCCGCAGAAGACCCCTTCGATAAAGAACTCGCGCTCCGGCCCCACCTCGATTGGCGCATAGGCCGGGTTGCGCGGCACCAGGCGAAAGCCCTCGGGGGTGCGTTGCAGGCGCTTGATGGTCACCTCGCCATCCAGCCGGGCAACCACGATCTGGCCATCCCGGGCATCGCCCTGCTGAAGGATGCCGACCAGGTCGCCGTCGAAAATACCGTCGTCGACCATCGACTCACCGCGCACCTTGAGCAGGTAGTCAGGGGTACGACGAAACAGGCTCGGGTCGAGCAGCAACTGTTCGTGGATATCCAGGTCAGGGCCGATCGGCGCACCGGCAGCCACTTGGCCCAGCACCGGCAGCTCGAGGATTTCCGGGCGGCGCAAAGGCTCGGCCAGGCGGATACCCCGCGCCTGGTTGGGCGTGACCTCGATGTAGCCGCCCTGGCACAGGGCAGTGATGTGCTTGCGCGCCACGCTGCGCGAGGCAAACCCGAAACGCTCGGCGATATCCGCCAGGCTTGGCGGCTGGGCGTGCTCGGTGATGCGTTCGCGGATGAAGGCGAGGATGGCGCGGCGTTTGGGAGTCATATTATCCATGGAGCACATTTGTACTCTTTTCCGTGCACACTGAACAGCCCCCTTCGTCGTCGGATTGTCTATCATGCCGAGGATTGACGTTTTCGCCTCTGGATACCTGATGCTGACTGCCCTGCTGTTCGACCTCGACGGAACCCTCACCGACACCGACACCCTGCACCTGGAGGCCTTCCGCCAGTTGCTCCACGCCTATGACGGGCGCCAGCTCAGCCAGGCGCAGTTCGATGCCCAGGTCAGCGGGCGTTCCAACGGCGAACTGTTCGCCGAGCTGTTCCCGGCGGCCAGTGCCGAGCAATGCCAGGCACTGGCCGAGCGCAAGGAGGCGTTGTTCCGCGAGATGTCGCCGCACCTGCAGCCCCTGCCCGGTTTGCTGCGTCTGCTCGAGCATGGCCAGGCGCAGGGCATCGGCATGTGCGTGGTGACCAACGCGCCACGCCTGAACGCCGAGCACATGCTGGCGGCCATGGGCCTGGAGCAACGCTTCGAGCATGTGCTGGTCTCGGACGAGCTGGCCCGGCCCAAGCCCGACCCGCTGCCGTACCTCACCGGCTTGCAGCGCCTGGGCACCGAGGCGGCGCAAGCGCTGGCGTTCGAGGACTCGCTGCCTGGGGTGAAAGCCGCCAGTGGTGCGGGGATCTATACCGTGGGCATCGCGACCACTCAGACGCCAGAGCGCTTGATGGCGGCTGGGGCGCAGTTGGTGATCGACGACTTCAATGACCCACGACTGTGGGCGTTGATCGAAGCGATGCAAGGCTGAACATCCTGGGGCCGCTGCGCGCCCCTTTCGCGACACAAGGCCGCTCCCACGCCGACCGCGTCATGCCCATCTTTACAGGGCATGCGCGGATACTGTGGGAGCGGCCTTGTGTCGCGATGGGCCGCAAAGCGGCCCCAATACAGGCAACAACTCCTTAACTGAACGGCATTGGTGCAAGCCCCCACACAGGATTGTGTTGAAGCCTCCGGAATCCGGGCGTTAACACGACTGCGTGGGAGCCGGCGAGCCCGGCGCATTGCTGTCATGACTGAACGCAGGCCTAGAGGCTCACGCCCAGCACCCGACGCAGCGACTCGCTGCGCTGATCGTCCGCCGCGCTGACCAGCGCGAAGTTGTAGGCGCCATGCGACCAGTAGCGCGCCTCGAGCTGGCCATCGGTGCGTTGGCCACTGGGCATTTTTTCAAAGCGCTCACCGGGCAGGCGCAGGAACAGACTGATCCGCTCACCCTGGCCGTCCTGGAACACCAGCAGCGCCGCCGGGCCCTGTTCATTGCTCAGCAGCCGTGCGCCGACCGGCTGAAAGCCGAAGCCCGCGAGGTCCGGCAATTGGCCGACGCGGTTGAAATGGCGGCCCAGCCACGCCTGCAACTGAACCGGATCGCTGGCCTGGATGTCCAGCGGGGTGGCCGCGACGAACATCCGGTGCGCCTGCACGGCATCGGCCATCGGCAGGTCGCTGGCGACCAGGGTGACCTGCCGCGCCTGCCAGCCGCCAAGCCCACCGACGCCCAGCGTCAGCAGCAACACCGCCGCCGTGGCCAGGCGCCGTTGCCGACGCTGGCGCAAGCGCCGGCGCACCTGGCCGAGGTCGAGTTGTGGCCCGCCCCCCAGGTCGCCCAGCCCGGCCAGCGCCGTGCGCAGCCGCCGGGCATCGTTGCGCCACGCCTCGATGCGCGCCGCCTCGTGCGGATTGGCCGCCAGCCACGCCTGCACCTCGGCCCGCCGGGCAGGCTCCAGGCGCTCGTCGACGTAGGCATGCAACTCATGCTCGGTAGGGATCAGGCGTGTCATTTCAGTCTCCGCAAGGCCGGGGGCGGCGGGCTGCCCTCGGTCAGTTCACGCAATGCGGCACGCGCCCGCGACAAGCGCGACATCACCGTGCCGATGGGAATACCCAGGGTCTGGGCGGCTTCCTTGTAACTCAGGCCCTCGACGCTGACCAGCAACAGCAAGGCGCGCTGCTCTGCCGACAAGCGGGCAAAGGCCTGCAGGTCGGCCTGGGCGAGGATGATGCTCTCTGTGTTGTCGCCGACCGCTTCGCCGCTGTCGTGGGCACCGCTGAACCACGCCAGCCAACGCGAGTGCAGGCGGTCGCGGCGCTTGCCGTCGAGAAACAGCCGATAAAGGATGGTGAACAGCCAGGCCCGCAAGGCGTCGGCCTCGCGCTGCTGGTCACGGCGGCTGAGTGCACGCTCGACGGTGCCTTGGACCAGATCGTCGGCGCTCCCCGGCTCGCGGGTCAGCCACAGGGCGAAGCGGCGCAAGCGCTGAAGCAGCTCGCGCCACTGCTGTTCATCCAAGTCGTGCATGGTCAGGTTCCGGCCCCCATGGGCAGTCAGTGTAAGGGGCAGACGCGTGGTCACGAAATCTATTCCATCTCCTGTGGAATAAGTTTCGCCCGGCTGCGTCGTACTCGCACATTCACTGACCCGGACCTCCACCATGAACACTCCCCTGCACGGCCCCGCCAAGGCCTGGCGCCTGGCCGCGATCGGCGCCGGCCTGCTGGCCGTCGGTGCCGGCTTCGCCTATGCCGCCGGCTGGATCGGCACCCCGGCACTGACCCCGCAGCGCATCATCGACACCTTCGAGGCGCAGGCCGGCCACCACCCGGGCTATCGCAAGAACCACGCCAAGGGCCTGTGCGTCAGCGGCTACTTCGAGAGCAGCGGGCTGGCCGCAGAGCTGTCTACCGCGCGGGTGTTCCAGCAGCCGCGGGTCGCGGTGATCGGCCGCTTCGCCATCGGCGGCGCCAACCCGTCCACCCCAGACACCGGGGTGCCGGTGCGCAGCCTGGCCCTGCAGCTGTCCAGCGACGATGGCCAGGTCTGGCGTACCGGCATGAACAACCCGCCGGTGCTCGCCATCAGCACTCCCGAGGCGTTCTACCAGCAGGTCCTGGCGATGACCCCCGACCCGGCCACCGGCAAGGCGGATCCGGCGCGGATGCAGGCGTTTTTCGCCGCCCACCCGGAAAGCGCGGCGTTTCGCCAGTGGGCAGGCGCCTACAAACCCAGCGACAGTTTCGCCAGCACGTCCTACCACAGCATCAACGCCTTTCGCCTGATCGACGCCGCCGGCAACGCGCATCCCGTGCGCTGGCAGGTCGAGCCGCAGACACCGTTCAGCGCCCTGCCCGCCCAGGTCGACGACAATCGCTACCTGCAGCACGACCTGCAACGCCGCCTGCAACAAGGCCCGCTGCGCTGGACCCTGCGCCTGGTCCTGGCCGAGCCGGGCGACCCGATCGACGACCCGGCACGCCAGTGGCCGGCGGAGCGGCGCAGCATCGATGCCGGCACGCTGGTCCTCGACAGCGTCGAGGCACCCGAGCAAGGCGCCTGCCGTGACCTCAACTTCGACCCGCTGATCCTGCCCAACGGCATCGAACCGTCCGCCGACCCGATCCTCGCTGCCCGTTCGGCGGCCTACTCGGAGTCCTTCAACCGCCGCAGCCGCGAGTCGCTGCACACAGGAGCCCGCCCATGAAACCGACTGCCTTCCACCCCCTGGCGCGCCTGCTGCACTGGCTGATGGCCGTACTCATCGTGGCCATGCTGTTCATCGGCGTGAGCATGGTCAGCGACCTGTCGCTGCGCCACCCGCTGCTGGTCGAGCTGCACAAGGCCACTGGCCTGGCTCTGCTGGTGCTGGTGGTGCTGCGCATCGCCCTGCGCCTGAGCCTGCCGCACCCGGCGCTGCCCGCCGACCTGCCGGCGATCCAGCGCCTGGCGGCGGGCGCCTCGCACCTGCTGCTGTATGCGTTGATGCTGGCCATGCCGTTGCTGGGCTGGGCAATGCTCTCGGCGGGCGGCTATCCGCGGCCGCTGCAGCTACCGGCGATCGCGCCCCACGACCTGCAGCTCTACGCCGTGCTGCGTACCGCCCACGGCTGGGCCGGCTACCTGCTGTTCGCCACCGTGCTGGTGCACATGGGCGCGGCATTGATGCACGCCTGGGTGCGCCGCGATGGCGTGTTGCGGAGCATGTGGCCAGGCCCCCTGCGCCGCAGCGAATGAGCACCGCCTGACAGCCCAAGGGTCGACATACGCAAATGATCATTATTAAGATCGTCGCTCTTTTCGTCGTACTGCCCTGGACTGCCCCATGACTGCCGCAAAGGATCCTGCTTCTCTGAAACCCGCCAGCACCCTGGATTTGCGTCCACTGTTGCTGGTGAACATGGCCTGCACCATGTCGATGATGGCCTTCGTCGCCCTGATCGGCCCGATCGCCCGCCTGCTCGGCCTGGCCACCTGGCAGGCCGGCGCGGCGGTGACCGTGGCCGGGGTGGTCTGGGTGCTGCTCGCCCGGCCATGGGGGCGCGCCGCTGACCGCTATGGTCGGCGGCGGGTACTGCTGCTGGGCAGCGCCGGCTTCACCCTGGCCTACTGGTTGCTGTGCCTGTTCATCGAAGGTGCCCTGCACTGGCTGCCCGGTGCGTCGTTGGCGTTTCTCGGCCTGATGCTCGCACGCGGCATGATCGGTGCGTTCTATGCCGCCTTGCCGGTGGCCGCTAATGCGCTGGTTGCCGACCACGTCGAGCCGCAGCACCGCGCGCGGGCGATGGCTTCATTGGGCGCCGCCAACGCGGTCGGCCTGGTGCTGGGCCCTGCGGTTGCGGCGCTGCTGGCCCGGCACAGCCTGAGCCTGCCGTTCTGGATCATGTCGCTGCTGCCGGCGATGGCGTTTCTGGTGCTGTTGTTCAAGCTCAAGCCGCAACCCTTGGCCCACACCTACGCGCCCAACCCGGTGCGCCTCGCCGACCCACGCCTGCGCCGGCCGTTGCTGGTGGCCTTCAGTGCGATGTTCAGCGTGACCGTGTCGCAGATCACCGTCGGCTTCTTTGCCCTCGACCGCCTGCAGTTGCCCCCCACCGAGGCGGCCCAGACGGCGGGTATCGCCCTGACCACGGTAGGCGTGGCACTGATGCTGTCGCAGGTGCTGCTGCGCCGCCTGGAGTGGCCGCCGCTGAAGATGATCCGGGTCGGCGCGAGCCTCTCCGCCATCGGCTTCGCCGCAGCATCGCTGGCCGGCAGCGCAGAGTGGCTGTGGGCGTCGTTCTTCATCGCTGCCGGCGGCATGGGCTTTGTCTTCCCGGCCTTCTCGGCGCTGGCCGCCAACGCCATGCACGCCTCCGAACAAGGCGCTACCGCCGGCTCCATCGGCGCCGCCCAGGGCATGGGCGCGGTGATCGGGCCGTTGGCCGGCACGCTGGTCTACGCGGTCGATCCGCGGCTGCCGTTCGTGGCCGTGGCCCTGCTGTTGCTGCTGGTCGGACTCTGGCCAATGCCCGCCGCAGCGCGCCGTTGACAAGCACAGCGCGTTGCCGCCGAGAGTGTGTTTTAATGCGTCGCTTATTATTTTTTACACCTCAGAACACTTTCACCAAAAAAGGCGGCTATGGACACGGGGACACGACTCAAACTGGTGCGTGAGCGCAACAACCTCTCCCAACGGGAGCTGGCCCGCCGCAGTGGCTTGACCAACTCGACCATTTCGCAGATCGAGCAGAACCGCGTCAGCCCTTCGGTCAGTTCCTTGAAAAAGCTGCTGGAAGGGATCCCCATGTCCCTCGCGGAATTTTTCAGCTTTGACGAGCCGGTGCGCGAAGAGCGCTTCGTGTTCCGTGGCGGCGACCAGCCTGACCTGGGCCGCAACGGCCTGCGCATGCTGCTGGTCGGCGCCAGCGTCGAAGGCCGGCAGATGCGCATGCTGCGCGAGCTGTACGCGCCAGGCGCCGACTCCGGCGAACCGATCGTGCACGCTGAAGGCGAAGAATGTGGCCTGGTCACCCGTGGCACCATCGAGCTGTGGGTCGATGGCCAGGTGAGCGTGCTCAACTCGGGCGATGGCTACTACATCCCCACCACCCTCGCCCACAGCTTCAAGAACATCGGCCAGGACGAGGCCGAGATCATCAGCGCCAATACCCCGGCCAACTTCTGACCGACGCCCTGCCCGCACCGAGCAGCCGCGAGGTCTACCAGTGCCTGCGCGATGCCGCGCTGGGCGTGCAGCCCCTGACGATCTGCGGGCGCCACGCCGATGGCCGGGTCGAGGTGCGCAGCGCCGGTTGGCAGTTGACCCTGGTGCTGGACCCCGAAGGCCTCGCGCAGTGCGTCCAGTGCCGCTCCCCGCAAGGGGTCGATGCCGCCGCCGATGCCTGGCAGCGCTACGGCACCAACCCGGTCGACCTGCTGAGCATCTGGGAGCGCGCCCAGCTCGAGCGCCTGCTGGCCCACGCCTGACTTGAATCGCCGCCGCCAGGCTTCTATAGTCTGCGGCGGCGTACTCCGACGCCTCCCGTCCGCGGAAAGGGCTGCGCCCAGGAACCTGCTTGGAACATCGCCCATGACGACTCCAGCCTGACAGCGGACAAGGCTCATCAAGGAGTTCGCATGTCTGTTAAAAACCTGCCCGACAACGGCCGGCTCAACCTCGAGCAGCAACGTAAACGCGCCAAAGAGCTGCTGCGCCGCTTGCGCAATGGCGCGCCCGACGCCCGCCTGCCCAACCTCTCGGCCCAGCGCCCCGCGCAACTGGCCGATGCGCAATACCTGATCGCCCGTGACCTCGGCTTCGTCAGTTGGCCCAAGCTCAAGGCGCACTGCGATGCCCTCGCCTTTGCCCTCGCCCACCCCGATTTCGTCGCCAGCGACACCCCCGACACCTGCCACTGGCGCTGTGGCAACGACATCCAGCACAGCCTGAAAGTCGCCGGCTTCAAGGGCCAGTTGCGCATGTATGCCGACCCGCTGTGCATGGGCCCGGTGCCGGCACTGGACGAAGCCAGCTACAGCGCCGTGCGCGCCAGCTTCATCAGCCATGCGTTCAACCTCGAGCCGCAGCAGGTGCGCCAGCGCCAGGACGATGAATACACCGCCCTGGCCCGGCTCGGTCAGCAGATGCCAGGGGTGCTCTGGTGCGAAGCCGATGCCTACGACCAGCTGTTTCTGGTGCGGGTGCTGGCCGGGCTCGAGGCGGTGCCGGCCAACCTCAGCCTGATCGAGATCGACCGGGTGCCGGGGGGTGCAGCGTTTTATTGGCATTGGCCAGTTGGCCCCGGAAGTGCTGGCCTGGCTGTGGCCGCAGCGCAAGCCGGTGGACGCGGCGATATTGCGGCTGGCCCGCGCTGCATGGGCGGCCTATCGCGCGCCTTCACCGCAGGCTGTTGCGGCGCTGGCACACACGCGCCATGAGGCGCTGCCGCTGCTGGGCCCGGCGCTGTTGCGGCAGTTGCAGGAGCTGCCCAGTGTGGTCGATGGCCTGTCGCTGACCGAGCGCCTGAGCCTGGAGATTCTTCGCGACCTGGGGCCGATGCCGATGGGCAAGGCGTTTGGCGTATTGATGATGCAGCGCGAGCCGCTGCCGTTTCTGGGCGACCTGATGTTCCATGCGCTGTTGCGGCCACTGATCGATGCAGAGCGGCCGCTGATTCACGAAGGTGAACAGCAACTGGCGTGGCCGCAGCGGGTTGTCAGCCTTACCGAGGAAGGTGAACGGGTGCTGGCGGGGCAAGCGTATGGCCTGGAATTGATCGGGCAGGAGCGCTGGGTCGGTGGCGTGCGCTTGGTGCCAGGCCAGGCGCATTGGGCGCTGGATGAAGCGCTGCAGCCGGTCTGGCGCGGCTGACGGGGTGGCCTCATCGCGGGCAAGCCCGCTCCTACAGGACCGCGCTGACATGCAAAAACGCGCGAATTAGCTGTAGGAGCGGGCTTGCCCGCGATGAGGCCATAACGGCTAAGCCAACGCCTGCTCGACAAAATCCAGCCGATCCTGGCCAAAGAACATCTGCCCCTCGACAAAACAGGTCGGCGCGCCAAACACACCGCGCGCCACGGCCTCCTCCGTCACCTGCTTGAGCGCTTCCTTGACCTCGGCCATACCCGCCAGCGCACGGAACTGAGCGGGATCAAAGCCGCCCTTGTCCAGCGTCTCATCGAGCACCGCCTGATCGCCCAGATTCCGCCGATCAACCCAAAGCGCCCTGAACAACACCCCCAGCAACGCCTCGAAGCGTTCCGGCGCGTGCAACTGGGTGCCGATCAGCCCGCGCATCAACCCCAGGGTATTGATCGGAAACCCTGGCGGCAGCCCGAACGGCACGCCATAACGCTGGGCGAACCGTTCCAGGTCGACAAACATGTATTTACCCTTGGCCGGCACCATTACCGGCGACGCATTGCCGGTCGCCTGGAAGACCCCACCCAACAGCATCGGCCGGTACTCCAGCCGCGCCCCACGCCGGGCGCACAGGCCAGGCAACTGAGTCCAGGCCAGATAGCTCGCCGGGCTGCCCAGGTCAAAAAAGAACTCGACGCACTTGCTCATGGTTCGATCCTTGTAGAGGTGAAGGGGCTTACCAGCGTTCGATCCACGGCCGCAGGTCGAGCTCGAATGTCCATGCATCCCGTGGCTGGGCATGCAGGAACCAGTAGCTGTCGGCGATGTGCGCCGGGTCGAGGATGCCGTCCTGGTCCTTCAGCGCATAGCGCTCGGGGAAGTTGTCACGGATGAAGGCGGTGTCGATCGCCCCGTCCACCACCACATGCGCGACGTGAATGTTACGTGGGGCCAGCTCGCGCGCCATGCTCTGGGCCAATGCCCGCAGGCCATGCTTGGCCGTGGCGAACGCGGCAAAATTGGCAGCGCCGCGGGTGCCTGCGGTGGCCCCGGTGAAGAGCAAGGTGCCACGTTCACGAGTGACCATGCGCTTGGCCACTGCCTGCGCGGTGAGGAAGCCGGCAAAGCAAGCCATCTCCCAGATCTTGAAAAACTTGCGCGGGGTCTCGTCAAGGATGCTACACGGCACGTTGGCGCCGATATTGAAGACGAAGGCTTCGATAGGGCCGATATCACGCTCGATGGTCTCGACCAGTGCCGCGACCTCGTCCTCGTTGCGCGCATCCGAGCCAAAACCGTGGGCCTGGCCACCGGCGGCGTGAATCTCGTCCACCAGCGGCTGGAGTTTTTCCGCCTGCCGACGGGTGACGCAGGCGATATAGCCCTCGCGGGCAAAACGCTTGGCGATCTCGCCACCGGTAGCATCACCGGCGCCAATCACCAGCACGACTTTGGGTTGTTCGGTCACGGCCACCTCCATTGATGAACGATCATTTAGTAAACGAACGCTATGCTATGATCGCCCCTATCGTCAAGCCAGCGCGCGGAGGTTTTTCGGATGCGCTACTCCACCGACCACAAGCAACAGACGCGAGACAAGCTGCTCGCCAGCAGCGGTGCGCTGGCCAAGCGTGGCGGCTTCGCCAGTACCGGCGTGGCAGGGCTGATGAACGCCATTGGCCTGACCGGTGGGGCGTTCTACAACCACTTTCCATCCAAGGACGACCTGTTCAGCGAGATCGTCCGGCAAGAGCTGAGCAACAGCCCGCTGGCACGCCTGGCCGAACGCGGCGCCGACCGCGCGCGCCTGGCTCGCTGCCTGGAGCAGTACCTGAGCCTGGCCCACCTGCACAACATCGAGGGCGGCTGCCCATTGCCACCGTTAGGCGTGGAAATCGCCCGTGCCGAGCGCCCGGTGCGCGAGCTGGCCGAGCATTGGCTGGTGGCGTTGCAGGCGGCCTGGGCCGAAACCTTGCAGGACTCGGCGCTCGCCTGGGCACTCATCAGCCAGTGCGTAGGCGCCCTTGTGGTCGGCCGCATGCTGGCCAGCGAAGCGTTCCAGGACGAGGTCCTGCAGGCCAGTCGCAATCTCGTTGGCAAGGTACTGGATGAAGCGCGCTAGCCTGCTGCTGGGCCTGTTGCTGGCCGCCCCTGCCCTGGCCGAAAACGCCTGCCCGCCTGGGCAGTATCAGGTGTGCCTGCTGGGCTGCTTCTGCGCGCCGATCGACCCTGGGCAGGGCGGGCAGATCCTCAAGGATGTCGAGCGAATGGCCTCCTCCAGCCTTGCCTTCGCCCTCCAGCAGGCCCGCGACGAGGCCACGGCCAAGGGCAGCGAGCCGATCCCGTTGCATATCCGCGCCCAGCTGGAAACCTGGTACGACTTCGCCGTGCTCGACGCGGCGCGCTACCAGGTCGGCGACGAGCAGCAGATCAGCGCAGCCAACGCGATGCTGCAGAACCCCGACGTCAACGCCGTGACCCTGATCGACACGATCATCTTCAGGCATGCCAAGGACGCCGAAGACAACGTCGCCCTGTGGGCGCATGAACTCAAGCATGTGCAGCAGTACCAGCAGCTGGGGGTGGACGAGTTTGCGCGGCGCTATACCCGCAACTATGACGAGCTCGAAGGCCCGGCCTACAAGATCGAGGCCGAGGTGGCCAAGGCGCTGCGCGAACGGCAGTCCGGGCAGGCCCGCTGACCGTCACACGGGGCTAGCCGGCCGCTCGGCCAAAGTACCCCGAAGGCGACACACCCAGCGTGCGCCGGAACATCGCACTGAACGCGCTGGGGCTGTCATAGCCCAGGTCCAGCGCCACCTCGAGCACCGACTGCCCTGCCGCCAGCGCATCCAGGCCAGCCATCAGGCGCACCCGGCGCAGCCACTGCACCAGGCTCAAACCCGTCTCGCGCTGAAAGCCGCGGGTCAGCGTGCGCGGCGTCAGCCCGCTGTGCGCCGCCGCGCGTGCCAGGCTCCAGTCCTCACCCGGCGCCGCACGCAAGGCCTCGCACAGCGCCAGCAACTGCCGATCAGCCGGGCACGGCACATGCAGCGCGAGCACCGGCAGCACGCGGATCTCGTCGAGGATCAACTGCATGATCCGCGCCTCGCGGCCCTCCTGCGGGTGATCCGGTGGGATGTCCATTGCGCGGATGATCAGCTCACGCAGCAACGGCGAGATCTCGATCACCTGGCACTCGCCCGGCAAGTCGGGCCGCACCCGTTGATCGACGAACAAGGTGCGCATCTGCACCGCGCCGGCCATCTGCAGGTCATGCTCGACCGCCGCCGGCACCCACACCCCGCGCCCAGGCGGCACCACCCAGCTGCCTTGGCGCGAGTTGACCGTGATCACCCCGCTCAGCGCGTGGATCAGCTGCGCCCGGTCGTGGCAGTGCGCGGCGATCCGCTCGCCGTGGCGGTAGTTTTCGGCAAGCGGCAGGATGGCGGGTCGGTTCATCAGGTTGGGTCCATGCAAGGTGCGGTCATTATTGCCGCGCTCCGTGCAACAGGTCGACCACGTCAACGGCTGCGCAGCAACAAGGCCGCCACGGCGCAGCCCAGCAAGGCCAGGCACGCCAGGTAGAAGGCATCCGAGTAGGCCATCAGGTACGCCTGCTCGCGCACGCTGCTGTCGAGCAGGGCCAGGGTCTGCATCACCTCGGGCGACTGCGGGTCGGCCACACCGTCCGGCAAGCGCTGTTGCAAGACGCTGTCGAACGGCGTCAGGTGCTCGCCGAGGCGCGCCGAATGAAACCGCTCGCGCTGCGACACCAGCTGGGTGAGCAATGCCGTGCCCAAGGCGCCGCCGAGGTTGCGCAACATCGAGATCAACGCCGAGGCCGAACCGGCCTGGGCCTTGTCCAGCCCCTTCACGGCCAGCACCGATAGCGCCACCATGATCAGCGGCTGGCCAAGCCCGCGCACCACGGTCGAGGGGATGATCACGTTACGGCCGGCATCCGCCGTCAGGTGCGCGCCCAGCCAACAGCCCAGGGCCATGATGGCGAACCCACTGGCCACCAGCAGCTTGGCGTTGAGCCAGCGCATCAGCCGCGGCAGCAAGGGGGCCAGCAACAGCTGCACCAGGCCGTAGGCGATCAGGCTCTGGCCGATTTCGCTGGCACTGTAGCCTTGCACCTGGGCCAGGTAGTTGGGCACCAGGAACACCAGGCCGAAGGTCGCGGCGCCGAAGATCGCCATGGCCAGGCTCGACACGCCGAAGTTGTAGCTGGCCAGCAGACGCAGGTTGATGAACGCCCGCGTACCGTACAACTGGCGCTGGATGAACAGCGCCAATGCGACCAGCGCCAGCACACTGCAGCCAACGATGAACTGCGAGTCGAACCAGTCCTTGCGCCCGCCCTCCTCGAGCACGATCTGCAGTGCGCCGAGCCCCAGCACCATGGCTGCGATCCCCAGCCAGTCGGCCTTGCGCAGGGCACTGCGGTCACCCGCCTGGCCCTTGATCGCACCGCCGACCGCCGCCAGCAGGAGCAACCCGGGCGGCAGTTGCAGGAGGAAGATCCAGCGCCACGAATACAGGTCCGTCAGCCAGCCGCCAATCGATGGGCCGGCCGCCTGGGCAACACTGTTGGACAAGCTGAACAGGGCCATGCCCAGGGCGATCCGGCTGGCCGGCAGTTCGGTAATGATCAGTTGCATCGACAGCGGGATCAGCACTGCGCCGGACGCGCCCTGGATCACCCGCAGGGTGATCATCGCCTGCAGGCTTGGCGCCAGCGCGCAGCTCACCGAACTGACCAGAAATACCGCCGACCCGACCAGCATCACCCGGCGCAGCGAGAACACCTGCACCAGCCACGCGGTCAGCGGGATCATGCTGATCTCCGCCACCAGGTAGGCTGTGGAAATCCACGAGCCTTCCTCGAAGCTGGCCCCCAGCGCGCCTTCGATTTCTGGCAGGGCGGCACTGGTAACGTGCACGTTCATGCCCGCCATGAAGCAGCCGAACAGGCCGCCGATCACGGCTATCCAGGCCCGCGTGGATACCTTTTCTTCAGTGCTCATCGACTGCCCCGCGGGTATCTACGGTGGCGGTCAGCGACATCCCGGCAAGCAACCGCGGCCGCTCGCCCGAGGTCGGCTCGAGGCGGATACGCACGGGAAAGCGCTGGACGATCTTGGTGAAGTTGCCGGTGGCGTTGTCCGGCGGCAACAATGCGAACACCGCGCCCGAGCCCGGCGACACACTGTCGACCTTGCCCTGCCAATGCTGGCCGAAGGTATCCACCGCCAGCACCACCGGCTGCCCGGGGCGCAGGTGCTCGAGCTGGGTTTCCTTGAAGTTGGCCACGACATAGGCCTGCTCCACCGGCACCACCGCCAGCAACGGCAGGCCGGGGGTCACGTACTGTTGCTGGCGGACCTTGCGCTGGCCCACCACGCCATCGAAGGGCGCGCGAATCTCGGTGTCGGCCAACGCACTGTGGGCCAAGGCCAGCGCCGAGCGGGCCTGCTTGAGGTCAGCCAGGCGTTGTTCCAGTTCGGCCTGCAACTCCTGCCCCTGCTCCTGCAGGACCTGCGTGCGCGCCTGCTGCTGGGCCAACTGCGCATCGGCACCCCGTTGCAGCGCCTGGGCCTGGATCCGCGTGGCCTTGGCCTGCTCCAGGCGCTGCACGCTGACCGCCTGCCATTGCCCCAAGCGCTGGTAGCGTTGCCAGTCGGCGTCGGCGCGCTGGCTTTCAGCACGGCTGCCCGCGCGTTCAGCCTCGGCATGGGCGATCGCCTGGCGCTGCTCGGCCTGTTGCGCCGCCAGGCCACGCAAGCGCATGCGCTGGACCTGCACCGCCGCTTCACTGACCGCCACGCGCGCCTCGGCACTGTGCAGGCGCTCACGGAAATCGCGCGCGTCGAGCCGCAGCAACAACTCCCCGGCCTTGACCCGGGCGTTATCGGCCACCCGCACCTCGGCCACGTAACCGCTGACCCGCGCGCTGACCGGCGCCCAGTCGGCGCGCACATAGGCGTCGTCGGTCTGTTCGAGAAAGCGCGTATCCAACCACCAATGCGCCGCATAGCCCACCAGCGCCAGGCCCGCGCAGCCGGCCAGGGCATAACGTCGCCAATGTTGGCGACGGCTGCGTTGAGCGTCTTCGAGGGCGACTTGCGGGTCGGGGGTTACCGCCTGATTCATTACCTGGGCTCCTTGCGGGTTGGGAGCGTCAGGGTATGCAATCGGCGCGTGTCGTTCGCACGCGAATCAGCCGGCTATCGTCGCGAAATGGACAAGCAGTGTCAGGGTTTCAGGAACGCCAGGATGGCGTCTGCCGTAGCCGCCGGGTCTTCTTGCATGAAGCAATGCCCGCCGGGCACCTGCTGTTCGCTCACGGCAGGATTGATCACCGCCAGCCGGCGCACCGAATGGGGCACGAACGGGTAGGTCTGCTGGCCATGGAGGATGCAGGTCGGCGTGCTGATGCGTCCCAGGTTCGCCCACATCCGCTGCGGGAACGAACTGAAGATTTCCACTTCACGGCTTGGCCGGCACTTGAGCACCACGCCCTCGCCGTGATCGCCGATGGCATGCTCGACGTAGGCCTGCAGCGCCTCGTCGCTCCAGCCTTTGAAGATCCCCCGACCCTGCAACGCGGCCAGCGCCGAGCCACGGTCGGGCCAATGGCTGCGGCGGGTCGCCGCCTTGCGCGCCAAACCATGGCGACGGTGCAGGCCCAGCAGGACGGCCGCGCCCATGACGCCGATCATCCTGCGGCTGAACAGCACCGGATCGAGCAGCACCGCGCGCTCGAACAAGTGCGCATGGTTGGCCAGGATCAACCCGCTGACCACCCCGCCAAAGCTGTGCCCAACGGCATGCCGGGGCACCTCGCCATACTCGCCTCGACCGGCCTCGAACGCCTCCACCGCCAGCGCGGCGGTGCGGTTCCAGCCAACAAAGGCGCCGCCGTGATCACTGTCGCCATGCCCTTGGGCATCGCTCAGCCACAGGTCATAGTGCTCGCCCAGGCGCATCAGCAACGGCTGGTAGACCAGGCTGCAGAAGCCGTTGCCGTGGAGAAAATGCAGCAGCGGCCGGCCACTGGCCGGCGAGCGCCAGCCGCGCAGGGTGAAACCTTCGGGGCAGTCGTGGGACCAGGGAATCAATTGCATCGGTCGGCTGCTCTCATCGCATCAGGAAAACGCCGATTCTACAAACAGCAGCGGGTAGAGGGAAATCACCAGCAGCAGGGCCATCAGGACATTGAACAGCATCAGCCAGCGCGGGTTCTGCAGCAGGTTGCGCAACGCGCTGCCAAACATCACCCAGATGCCGACGCTGGGCAGGTTGACCAGGGCGAACACCGCGGCGATGACGATCACGTTGAGCACATAGCCCTGGGCCGGCGTGTAGGTGGTGATCGCGCCGATCGCCATCACCCAGGCTTTCGGATTGACCCATTGAAACGCCGCCGCGCCCCAGAAGCCCATCGGCTTGCCGGTGCCGCGGGTACTGCCGGAGATCGGCCCGGAGGTGGCGATCTTGTAGGCCAGGTACAGCAGGTAGGCCGCGCCGCCATAGCGCAATACGGTGTACAGCGGCGGCCAGGCCTTGAACACTTCGCCCAGGCCAAAACCGACCGCCAGGACCATGACCATGAAGCCGATACTGATGCCCAGGGCGTGCGGGATCGAGCGGCGCACCCCGAAGTTGACGCCCGAGGCCAGCAGCATGGTGTTGTTTGGCCCCGGCGTGATCGAGGAGACAAAGGCGAACAGCACGAAAGCTGTCAGCAGGTCGAGTGAGGCAAGCATGGCTATGGTCCGCGAGATCTGATTATCGTCTGACCACAGTAGCCGAGCGCACCCCGCAGACCACCCGTACAGTTACCATAAATTATTCAGATACACATTTTTGTACCGTTGGCAGCCCCTCGGCAAGCACTGCGCCTAGCGGTTAAGATGACTGCCTCAGCCCAAGGACGCCCAACATGAGCCTCATCATCCGCCCCGCCGTGCGCAGTGACGCCGCACAGATCCTCGCGTTCATCACTGAACTGGCCGACTACGAGCGGGCCCGCCATGAGGTGGTCGCCAGCCTGGCGGATATCGAGCGCAGCCTGTTTGACGAAGGCAGCACCGTGAGCAGCCTGATCTGCGAGCGCGATGGGCAAGCGATTGGCTTCGCGGTGTACTTCTACAGTTACTCCACCTGGCTGGGGCGTAACGGGATCTACCTGGAAGACCTGTATGTCACCCCTGAGCAGCGCGGCGACGGCGCCGGTCGACGGCTGTTGCGGCACATTGCCCAAGAGGCGGTGGAAAATGGCTGCGGGCGGCTGGAATGGAGCGTGCTGGACTGGAACGCGCCGGCGATCGGCTTCTATCAGTCGCTCGGGGCCGAACCGCAGGATGAGTGGATTCGCTACCGCCTGGAGGGGCAAAAGCTGGCGCAGTTTGCCCGAGGGTAAGCTGTAGCCTGTGCTGGCCCTATCGCGGGTAAACCCGCTCCTACAGGGATCAGCGTGGCCCCTGTAGGAGCGGGTTTACCCGCGATAGGGCAGTAACAGACACTGCGTCAATGACGCTGCCACACCGCCCCGGCAACCTCCACGCGCTTGGGCAGTATGCGGTTGTCGAAGAACAACTCAGCCGTGCGCTGCTGCGCCGCCACGATCTCGGCTGTCACCGGCAACACCGGTGACGCCGGCCGATGGCTGAAGCTGCGCCGCACCACCTCCTCCGGCAAGCCCATGAAGCCCGCCAACAGCGTGATGCTGCCCGCTTCGTCACTGCGCGTCAGCGCTTCGGCGCGGCTGATCTCATCGAGCAACGCGCCCACGAATGCCGGATTGCCCTCGACATAACCGCGCGCGCCGAGCATGAACGGCCCGATCAGCCCCAACCCCTGCCCGTCTGCCAGCACCCGCGACTTGCCCTCCAGGTCGATGGCCGAATAGAACGGGTCCCAGATCGCCCAGGCATCGATGCTGCCGCGCTCGAAGGCGGCGCGCGCATCGGCCGGCGCCAGGTACACCGGCTGTACGTCACGGATGCTCAAGCCGGCCTTGGCCAAGGCCCGCAGCAGCAGATTGTGCGCACTGGAGCCCTTCTGCAGGGCAATACGCTTGCCCTTCAGCTCGGCGACGCTGGCAATCGTGCTGGCCTTGGGCACCAGGATCACCTCAGCCTGCGGCTTGGCGGGCTCGGCGCCGATGTACAGCAGGTCGGCACCGGCCGCCTGGGCGAAGATCGGTGGGATGTCGCCGGTCGAGCCGATGTCCAGGCTGCCGATGTTCAGCGCCTCGAGCATCTGCGGGCCCGCGGGAAACTCGATCCACTCCACCTGGGTGTCCGGGAAGCGTTGTTCGAGCAGGCGGTGCTGCTTGGCCAGCACCAGGCTGATCGAGCCCTTCTGGTAGCCGATGCGCAGCGCCGCCGGGTCGGCCGCCTGCACCGTGCCGGCCAGGCCGGCGAGCAACAATGCGGCAACGCGTAGAAACTTCATCGCTCAGTCCTTCCAGTCGGTCGAGGGTTTTTCCCACAGGTTGATCCCGCCTTCGACCGCGTACTGGTCGATCTCGGCCAGCTCCTCGGCGCTGAACGCCAGGTTGTCCAGGGCGGCGACGTTCTCGATGATCTGCTCGGGGCGGCTGGCGCCGATCAGCGCCGAGGTCACCCGCGGGTCGCGCAGGGTCCAGGCCAGGGCCAACTGGGCCAGGCTCTGACCGCGACGCTGGGCGATCTCGTTCAAGGCGCGAGCGCGGGCGATGTTGGCTTCGGACAGGTGCTCGGCGCGCAACGAGCTGCCACCCGCGCGGTTGACCCGGGCATCGGCCGGTACACCCTGCAGGTACTTGTCGCTGAGCAGGCCCTGGGCCAGGGCGGTGAAGACGATGACGCCGGCGCCGAGGTCGTCGGTGGTGTCGAGCAGGTCCTGCTCGATCCAGCGATTGAACAGGTTGTAGGCCGGCTGGTGGATCAGCAGCGGGACCTTCAGGTCATCCAGCAAGGCGGCGATCTCGCGGGTCTTGCCCGCCGAATAGGACGAGATGCCGATGTACAGCGCCTTGCCCTGGCGGACGATATCGGCCAGGGCCACCGCGGTTTCTTCCAGCGGTGTGTCGGCGTCGAAGCGGTGCGAGTAGAAGATGTCGACGTAGTCCACGCCCAGGCGGGTCAGGCTCTGGTCGAGGCTGGAGATCAGGTACTTGCGCGAGCTGCCACCCTGGCCATAGGGCCCGGGCCACATGTCCCAGCCGGCCTTGCTGGAGATGATCAGCTCATCGCGGTAGGCGCGCAGGTCTTCGCGCAGCAGGCGGCCGAAGTTGGTTTCGGCGCTGCCATAGGGCGGGCCATAGTTGTTGGCCAGGTCGAAGTGGTTGATGCCGGCGTCGAACGCGGTGCGCAGCAACGCGCGCTGGGTGTCGATCGGCGTGGCGTCGCCAAAATTGTGCCACAGGCCCAGGGACAGGGCCGGCAGCACCAGGCCGCTGCGGCCGACGCGGCGGTACGGCATGCGCGCATAGCGCTCGGGGTGGGCGGTGTAGCTCATGGTTGACCTCGGTCGGCAAAGTAAGGGTTGGCGGGCGCTTGCAGGCCCAGGTGGTCGCGCAAGGTGCGACCCTGATACTGACGGCGGAACAGGCCACGGCGCTGCAGCTCCGGCACCACATGGCGGGCGACGTCCTCCAGGCCTTGCGGCAGGTGCGGCACCAGCACGTTGAAGCCATCGGCGGCGCGCCCCTCGAACCAGGCCTGCAGCTCATCGGCGATCTGCGTTGGCGTACCGATGAGGCTGTAGTGCCCTCGCCCACCGGCGATGCGCTGGCCGAGCTGGGCCAGGGTCAGCTGCTCGTTGCCGGCCAGTTCGGTGAGCAGTTGCTGGCGGCTGCGCTGGCCGTCTTCGGTGGGTGGCAGGTCAGGCAGCGGGCCGTCCAGCGGGTAGCCGGACAAGTCGAAGTTGCCAAGCATGCGCCCCAGCAACGCGACGCCCACGCGGGGGTTGACCAGCGTCTGGAACTGCTCGGCCTTGTCTTGTGCCTCGGCCTCGCTCTGGCCGACCACTACAAACACCCCGGGCATGATCTTCAGCGAGTCCGGCGCGCGACCGAAGCGCGCCAGGCGCCCTTTGAGGTCGGCGTAGAAGGCTTGGGCACGGGCCATCGACGGCTGTGCGGTAAACACCACTTCGGCGCTTTCGGCGGCCAGTTCACGGCCGGTTTCCGACGACCCGGCCTGTACCAGCACCGGCCGCCCTTGCGGTGATCGGGCGACGTTGAGCGGGCCCTTGACGCGAAAGTGCTCGCCGACGTGATCGAGCGCACGCACGCCATCGGCATGATGGAACTGGCCGCTGGCCTTGTCGCGGATGAAGGCGTCATCCGCCCAGCTGTCCCACAGGCCCTGCACCACCTGCTGGAACTCGCGGGCTCGGGCATAGCGTTCGGCGTGCGGGATGTGCGCCGCGCGGCCGAAGTTGCCGGCCTCGGCGGCGGCATCGGAGGTGACCAGGTTCCAGCCCGCACGGCCACCCGAGAGGTGATCGAGCGAAGCGAACTTGCGTGCTACGTGGTACGGCTCGTTGTAGCTGGTGGTGGCGGTGGCGATCAGGCCGATGCGCTCGGTGACGGTGCTCAGGGCCGAGAGCAGGGTCAACGGCTCGAAGTACACCGAGCGAGCGCTGTGGCTGGCCAAGGCGTCGCTGGGCGCGGCGACACTGTCGGCGACGAACAGGGCGTCGAAGCAGGCGGCCTCGGCGGCTTGCGCGACGCGCCGGTAAGTGGCGAAGTCCAGCGGGTCGGCGGGGACATCGGGGTGGCGCCAGGCGGCGACGTGGTGCCCGGTGGCCATCAGGAAGGCGCCTAGGCTGAGTTGGCGGGTTGCGCTGGTCATCGGGTTCCTCGCTTGGCAATCCATTGTTGGGGCCGCTGTGCGGCCCCGGCAGTTAGAAGTCCTTGCGCAACTGCACGCCGAAGTAGCGGCCATCGTCACGCGGTACCGAGCGGTAGATGTAGTCGCCGCCACTGGCGAGCATCTGCGCGTACGACTTGTCACCGAGGTTCTTGCCCAGCAAGGCCACGCGCCAGCCGTCGTTGTAGTCGGCCAGGGCGATGCTGGCGTTCCAGATGCCATACGCGCCCTGAAGGGTGTCGGGGTTCTGGTCGAGGCTGAACTGCACCGAATCCTGCCAGCTGTAATCGCTGGAGAGCTCGACATCCAGGCCGTTGTCCAACGGGATCACATAGTCAGCCCGCACATAGGTTTTCCAGTCCGGGGTGAACGGCAGGTGACCGCCGTCGATGTCGCAGCTGGCCGCCGCGCCCGCCGGGCAATTGAAGTGGTCGACCCGCGCCTTGGTGTACGCCGCGGCCGCCGACAACTTGAGCTGGCGGGTGGCCTGGAAGCTGGCGTCGAGCTCGACGCCCTGGGTCTTGACCTTGCCGGCATTGACCAGACGGGTGACCACCTGGTTGGCCACGGTGTCGAAGAAGTTGGCCTGGTAGTCGTCGTAGTCGGTATGGAACACCGCCAGGTTGGCCACCAGGCGGTTGTCCAGCGCGGTGCTCTTGAGGCCGATCTCGTAGGCGTCGGAGGTTTCCGGCTTGAGCGCGCCGGTGTCGCGCGGCTGCATGTTGAAGAACACGTTGTAGGCCGGGCCTTTGTAGCCCCGCGAGTAGGTAACGTAGCCGGTCAGGTTGTCGTTGAAGTCGTACTGCAGGCCGGTGCGCCCGCTCCAGCCGTCTTCGTCGACCGAGCCTTCACTGGAGGTCGACGGCTGGATGCCGGTGACCGAGGCGGCCGACGTGGAAGCCCGGCGGTGGTCGTACTCGAGGTCGTCGTGGGTCCAGCGCAGGCCGAAGATCGCGCGGAAATCATCGGTGAAGTTGAAGGTGTTTTCGCCAAACAGCGCGACGCTGTCGTTGGTGGTCGAGTAGTCGGCGCGGCCGCTGTTGGCCACCCCGCCGTTGACCGACAGGCGCTGGTAGGTTTCACGCGAGGTGCCGTGCATGTAGAACGCCCCGAGCACGTACTCGTTGAATTCGCCCTTGGGCGAGGTCAGGCGAAACTCCTGGCTGTACTGGTCGTAGTCGACCGTGCCCTTGTCGTGCGACGCGGTCAGCGGCAGCAGCGCGCGGCGGTCGCCATCCTGGTACTGGGTGTTGTCCCAGCCGCGCCAGGCGCTGATGGAGGTCAGGGTGTAGTCGCCCAGTTGCCAGTCGAGCTGGGCCGACAGGCCTTGGTTCTCGTCCTCGACGTGGGTCTTGAAGTCGCTGCTGATGTCGCGGTTGTGGGCACTTGGGCGCACCGCCCCCAACTGGCTGGCGAAAGCCGGGCTGGCCTGGGTGACGACGCCGCTGGGCAGGGTGTCCTCGCCCTTCATGTAGTCGGCGATCAGGGTCAGGCGCAGGTCCTGGTTGGGCTCGAACTCGAGCTTGCCACGCACGCCCTTGCGCTCGTAGCCGTTGACGTCATGGCCGTTGGCGAGGTTTTCGACGTTGCCATCGTAGTCGCCCCAGAGGGTGCTCAGCGAGCCCTTGAGCTGCTCGTTGAGGCGCCCGCCGAGGCCGAAGCGCAGGCGGTTTTCATCGCCGCCACCGAAGTGCGAGTAGTCGACGTAGCCGTGGGTCTGTTCCGGGATGGACTTGCTCACCACGTTGAGCACACCGGCCGAGGCGTTCTTGCCGAACAGCGTGCCTTGCGGGCCACGCAGGACCTCGATGCGCTCCAGGTCGAGCAGGTCCAGGGTCGACTGGCCAGGGCGGCCGAACACCACGCCATCGACCACGGTGGCCACGGTCGGCTCGACGCCGGGCGAGGTGGAAATGGTGCCCACGCCACGGATGAACAGCGAGGTGTCCTTGTTCGAGGCGCCGGCGCGGTAATTGAGGGTCGGTACCTGCTGGACGATGCTGGCGACGCTGTTGCGGTTGTCGCGCTCGAGCTGTTCGCCCTGCACCACCGAGACCGCCACCGGCACTTCCTGCAGGCTGGCCTCGCGGCGGGTGGCGGTGACGGTCACCGCGCTCAGGGCGGTAGGTTCGTCGGTCGAGCGCGGCGCTTCGGCGGCGTGGGCCGACTGACCGATGGCGGCCAGCAGCACGGCGGCGGCCAACGGCGAACGGCGCACGGAGGGGAACTTGGAGCCGCGCTGAGAAGCGGCAATACGGGTTGTCTGCATGATGCTCACTGCCCTGAAAGACCAGACCTGAAAGAATGCTGTCGATGTCTGGTCTCGCTCGTGCGAGTGGCAGTCGGTGGCCAACAGCAGCGCTGTGTTAGCGCTAACATGGCCAAGTATCAGAGCGTCCTGCTTAGCAGGTCAAATACTAAAAAATCAGATTGATATTCCATAAAGCTATTTGCATGTGGACCACACGTTAGCGCTAACATCGGCGCTTTCCCCAGGAGGCTGCCTTTGTGAGCCAGGCCAAGGACACCCCCCGCAAGCGCCGTGGCGCCGGCCGCGTCACCCTTGCCGACGTGGCGCGGGAGGCCGGTGTTTCGGCCATCAGCGTGTCGCGCTACTTCAATCAGCCCGAGCAAGTGTCGCCGCCATTGCGCGAGCGCATCGAGGCCGTGGTGCAGGCGCTCGGCTACGTGCCCAACCTGGTCGCGGGTGGCTTGGCGTCGGCGCGTGGGCGCATCGTCGGCATGGTCATCCCGAACATCTCCGGGCCGATCTTTGCGCAGACCATCCAGGCCTTCAGCGACACCCTCAGCCGGCATGGCTACCAGCTGCTGCTGGCTTCCAGCTACTTCAGCGAAACCCAGGAAGAAAGCGCCGTGCGGGCGTTTCTCGGCTGGTCGCCGGCAGCGCTGGTGGTGACCAGCCACTTCCACAGCGAAGCGACCGAAAAGATGCTCGCCGAGGCCGATGTGCCGGTGGTCGAAATCTGGGACTACCGCCCCGAGCGAACGCCGCTGCAGGTCGGCTTCCTGCATTTCGACGTGGGCGTGCAAGCGTGTCGCTACCTGCTGGACAAGGGCTTCAGGCGCATCGCCTTCGTGCAGAACAGCGCGGCGGGCGACTTCAGCGCCCTCGAGCGGCGGGATGGCTACGCCCACACGCTGCGCGAGGCCGGCCTCGAGCCCTGGGTGTTCGTGCCCTCCGCCGACCGCGCGCCGTTCGAGGCCGGCAAGCAGGCGATGGAGGCGCTGATCCGCCGCGACCCGCGGCCCGACGCGATCATCTTCGCCAACGACAACCTGGCCGCCGGTGCCCTGCTCGCCGGCCAGCGTGCCGGCCTGCAACTGCCGCAGGACATGGCCGTGGTGGGGTTTGGCGACTATGCCTTTGCCGACATGCTGCTGCCGAGTCTTACCACCTTGCGCCCGCCTTCGCGGGAGATCGGCGAGGTTGCGGCCTTGCGCGTCTTGCAGCACCTGGGCGTGGTCGAGCATGCCGGCGACGTGCCGCGGCTGAACCTGTTGCATTGCGAGCTGGTGGCCAGGGAAAGCGCCTGATCCCGGGCTGCGCGCTCAGGCCTTGTTGCGCAACAACTGCGCCAGGCTCTCGGCCAACTCCGCCCGCCGAAACGGCTTGCGCAACACCTCGAAGCCATACAGCTCGCGCGGCGACAGGTTGGCGTAACCGGTGATGATCAACACCGGCAATGCCCCATGGCGCTGACGCAACCCGCGGGCGAACTGCGAGCCGGTCTCGTCGGCCATGATCTGGTCGGTCACCAGCACGTCCATGCGCAGCCCCTCGTCGAGCAGCACACGCGCCTGGGCGGGGCTCGCCGCCTCGGTCACGTGATAGCCCAGATCACGCAGTTGCATGGCCGTGGCATGGCGCACGATGTCTTCATCATCCACCAGCAATACCCGCACGCCCTCGGCCAGCGGCACCTCCTCGGCCGCAGCGCCAGCGGCGCTGATCGGTGCCTCGGCGAGCGGCAGCCACAACGTGGCCTGGGTGCCCTCACCGGGCTGCGAACGGATCGCAAAACCACCGCCCGACTGCGCGGCCAGCCCCTGCACCATCGGCAGGCCAAGGCCGGTGCCCTTGCCCACGCCCTTGGTCGAATAGAACGGCTCGATGCAGCGCCCCAACACGTCCTCGGTCATGCCGCTGCCGCTGTCACCGACCTGCAGCCACAGCTGCTGCCCGGCGACCCCCTCGGGCTTGCCCGGGCCGCTGTCGACGTCGCCGGCAGCGATCACCAGCCGACCGCCATTGGCCATTGCATCGCGCGCATTGACCACCAGGTTGAGCAGCGCCAGTTCCAGCTGGTGAGGGTCGACCAGCACCGGCGGCAGGCCGCTGTCGATCCGCACCTGGACCTCGATGGTCGGGCCCAGTGAACGCGCGATCAGCTCGCGCATGTCGCCCACCAGCGCAGCCAGCGACACCGCCTGCGGCTTGAGGGTCTGGCGCCGGGCAAAGCTGAGCAGGCGGCCCACCAGGTTGCGCGCACGGTCCGCCGCCTGCAGCGCGCCGTCGATCAGCCGGGTCGAGCGCTCGGCGTCGTCCGGGCGCCTGCGGATCAGCTCCAGCGAGGCGATGATCGGCGTCAGCATGTTGTTGAAGTCGTGGGCGATGCCGCCGGTGAGCTGGCCGATCATTTCCATCTTGCGCCCTTCGTGCAACTGCAGCAGCGCCGCCTCGCGGTCAGCGAGCATTGCCCCGACGCGCTCTTCGAGGCTTTCGTTGAGCGCCATCAGCTCGGCGAAGGTTGCCTCCAGGTGGGCCGAACTGGCACGCAGCGCTCGCTCGGCGCGGGCATGGGTAATGGCCTTCCAGGCTTGCTTGGCGGTGGCCTCGACCAGCAGGCACTCGTCCTCGACGAACACATGCGGGGCCTGAAACTGCACGGCGAGCAGCGCCTCCAGGCCGTCGCTGCGCAGCACCGGCACGTACAGGCTGGCGCACAGCTGCGCCGAGGTTCCCGCGGGGTAGTCGGCGTGCACGCTGCGGCCACTGGCCAACGCCGTCGGCAGGTCTGCAGCGAACGCCTGGTAGTTCAGCTCGCCGGTCACCGAGGTGGCGCCATCAA
This sequence comes from Pseudomonas reidholzensis, assembly GCF_900536025.1. Lineage (GTDB taxonomy): Bacteria > Pseudomonadota > Gammaproteobacteria > Pseudomonadales > Pseudomonadaceae > Aquipseudomonas > Aquipseudomonas reidholzensis. The sequence goes on along the minus strand of NZ_UNOZ01000008.1, from coordinate 40,679 downwards.
CCCAGTCGCGGGCCACGCGCACATGCTGGCCGTCGCCCAGGTCTTCGCCGAAAAACACCCGCGACGCCCCCAGTTCCTCGCCCAGGCGGCGCACTGCAAACGCTTCGATGTCCTCGGCGTTATCCATGCCCGGCAACGCCTGGCCGAGCTCCAGGAGAAACGCCTGGCGGCGCTGGAACTGCACCCGCTCGGTGGTTTCGGTGACGATGCACAGCACCCCACCGACACTGCCATCGATCTCGCGCACGGCGGAATACGACACGTCGAAGTAGGCGATCTCGCCCAACCCCCGGCGTTCGATGTAGAACGGGCGATCCTGCGCGGCGAACGTCTCGCCGGTCTCACGCACGCCGCGCAACAGCGGTTCGAGGTCGTGCCACAGCTCGCTCCAGTTCTCCTGGCCGGGCCGGCCGAGGGCCCGCGGGTGCTTGGCGCCGATGGTCGGCGCATAGGCATCGTTGTACAGCGACACGTAGTCGGCGCCCCAGAACAGTACGATCTGCGCCTTGGCCGGGAGAATGGTCGCCATCAGGGTCTTCAGGCTCGCAGACCAATCCTGCGGCGCCCCCAACGGCGACGCTGCCCAGTCAAGCGACTGCAGCAACGTGCTGACGGTGCCGCCACCGAGCAGGAAGCTCGGCATCGCGGCAGCGGGGTTGTCTGTATCGTTGTCCTGCACGGGTTTCATCTCACGCCGATCATCAATCGCCTCAGGCACTTCGCCATCCATCTGCTGGATATGAAATCTGAGAACGGCAGACGTTCCGTCTGAGCGGTTGATTCGTCACAGACCGACGCGCCCGCTAGGTGCGACGCTTGAACATCCGCTCGTCATGGGCAAAGTCGAACACCTCGCGCAGGTGGACCTGACTAATCGCCGGGTGGCGGGGATTGACCACCACGTTGTGCTCAAGCTGGAGCACCACCGAGGGCACGATCAACCCCAGGTGGGTCCCTGCCTCCAGCCAGCGTGTGCCATAGCCCATGCTCGGGCTGTCGGCCGGTAGCGCATCCCAGCCGGGCGGCAGGTCGCCAGCGCTCGGTTCGAGATAGAGCGCAGGATCATCCGGCAACTCGAAGCAGCTGATCGTCAGGGCAAAAGTCGGCCGACCCGCCGCATGCACGAAGGTCTCGAGGCTGCAGATGGCCGGCGACAGGCCCATGTACAGCGCGGGGACTTCTATCTGGTTCCAGCGGCCACCGACGATGGCCGCGCCTTTGCCGCTCAGGTCATCCGCCCGCGACGCCTTGGCGACACGCCACGCCAGCATCAGACAACCCCGCCCCATTCCAGCGCGGTGAGTACCCGGCGGACCTGCTTGGCGCCGATCTCGGTCTCGCAGAGCATCACCGGGGCCTGGCCGCCGAGGCTGTCATTGGCGTGCGACATCCAGGCGACGGCCGCCTCGATACTCTCGAACACATCGACCGCCTGGGCGGTGAGTTCGACGATCCGGTCGACCCGTTCGGAAGCCACCACGTCCAGCGGTTGCTTGTCGCGCACGCGGCGCTCGAGCGTTGAGATGGAGGCATTGAACAGTTCGGCCAGGTGCTTTTCCGGCAGGCTGAACAGCCGCTTCACTTCCTGATAGAAGTTGGCCGGCAGGCCCTGTCGGATCTGCACCAGACGCTGCGCCTCTGTCAGCTGTTCATGCGACGCGGAATATCGCCAGAACAGGCCAGGCGCCTCGCGCGTTTCGAGCGTGCTGGCGTCGCCCTCCGACGTGGCGTAGGGACTATCAGCGCCTCTGCCTTCGATGGCTCGACGACGAGCCCGGGGCTTCTCAGTCTGTTCGCTCATACACCACCTCATATGACGATAATTTTACATCAAATGAAGGCTACTCTATCTCGGTGGCGCCTGCACCCACTCAATTGTATCCGCATGACTGGACGTCGACCGTGGGGCACTCGATAGGCGCGCGCACCATCATGGATCGCCCCTGCTTCGGCCCCGCCGCTGCCACGCCCGCTACCTTGCGGCTTGCCGGGGGTTGGCCTGCTCCTTGCTACCACTCGTCCCTTAACCTTTTGTCAGCCTTAGGTTTTTTAAGGTTCATGAGCACATATTTACTAATTTCTCGTTCCCCACGCACCCCGCATCATCCCTCCAACAAGAACACGTCGCCCCTTGCCGGCACGTACCCGGGCACCTCCCGGTGCCCCTCCTTGCCTTGGAGTCAGTCATGACCAGTGCAGCCAATTCGGCACCTCTGATAGAAAAACACACGATCGGCTATGTGCCCCCGCAGGACCGCCATGGAAAGGTAAGGGATCTGTTCACACTGTGGTTCGGCGGCAATATCGCACCGCTGCCCATCGTCACCGGCGCCTTGGGCGTGCAGCTGTTTCACCTGAACCTGGTGTGGGGCATCGTCGCCATCCTGGTCGGGCATCTGGTCGGTGGGGTGCTGATGGCACTGCACTCGGCCCAGGGCCCGCAGATGGGCATCCCGCAGATGATCCAGAGCCGCGCCCAGTTCGGCTCGCTCGGCGCGCTGTTGGTAGTGGTGATCGCCGGGGTGATGTACATCGGCTTCTTTGCCTCCAACATCGTCCTCGCGGGCAAGTCGCTGCACGGCGTGGCCGAGTCGATCCCGGTACCGGTGGGCATCGTCGTCGGTGCGCTGGGCTCGGGCATCATCGGCATCATCGGCTACCGCTTCATCCACGTGCTCAACCGCATCGGCACCTGGGTGCTGGGGATCGGCATCGTGGTCGGCTTCGGCTACATCTTCACCCACGTGCAGAGTGACGACTTCCTGACCCGGGGCGGCTTCAACCTCGCCGGCTGGCTGGCTACCGTGTCGCTCGCCGCGCTCTGGCAGATCGCCTTTGCGCCCTATGTGTCGGATTATTCGCGCTACCTCCCAGCGGATGTGAAAGTCTCCTCGACCTTCTGGACCACGTACCTCGGCTCTGCGCTGGGTTCGAGCCTGTCGTTCGTGTTCGGCGCAGTGGCGGTGCTGGCGATCCCGGCCGGCATGGACACCATGGACGCGGTCAAGCTCGCCACCGGCGCGATCGGTCCTCTGATGCTGGTGCTGTTCCTGCTCAGCGTGATCAGCCACAACGCCCTCAACCTGTATGGCGCGGTGCTGTCGATCATCACCCTGATCCAGACCTTCGCCTACCGCTGGATCCCGACCGCGAAGAGCCGTGCGGTGCTGTCGTTGATCGTGTTGGCGGGCTGCTGCGTGGTGGCGGTGTTCGCCTCGGCGGACTTCATCGGCCACTTCGTCGACATGGTTCTGGTGCTGTTGGTGGTGCTGGTGCCGTGGACGGCGATCAACCTGATCGACTTCTACGTGATCCACAAGGGTGACTACGACATCGCGTCGATCTTCAAGGTCGATGGGGGTATCTACGGTCGTTACAACCCGCAGGCGCTGCTGGCCTATGCGGTGGGGATTATCGTGCAGATCCCGTTCATGAACACCCCGCTGTATGTCGGGCCGGTGTCCGAGCACATCAACGGGGCTGACCTGTCGTGGCTGGTCGGGCTGCTGATCACCTCGCCGCTGTACTGGTGGCTGGCGAGCCGCGACAGTGCCTACCGTCGTCGCCAGACCAGTGCCAAGCTGGCAGCGGCGGCCTGATAGATAGTCGTCGCCTGGGAGAGGTTTTGGGGCTGCTTTGTAGCCCCGAGATTTCCGGTTCAGCATGGGTTTTCGGGGATTTGGTGCTGGTGCTGGTGCGTTTCGATTATCGAGCATATCCGGTTGATGTGGTGATGCTGATGGCCCCTTCCGCCCTTACGGCGGGTCACTTAATGAGATGGTCACCCCGGCACTCTGCGCAGGCTAGGCTTGCGCAGGGTGTTTTTATCTCCGGAGATCATCACCATGAGCGAAGTGGCATTAGTCGGCATCGACATCGGCAAGCACACCTTCCACCTGCATGCTCAGGATAGGTCCGGCCGGGAAGTGCTACGCAAGAAGTGCTCACGACAGCAATTAATGCGCTTTTTCTCCAACCATCCGGTATGCACCGTGGTGATGGAAGCCTGCGCTGGAGCGCATTACCTGGCGCGTGAACTGAAAGCTGCGGGGCACGATGCCAAGCTGATTTCCCCTCAGTTCGTGCGACCTTTCGTCAAAAGTAACAAGAACGATTTTGTCGACGCTCAAGCGATCTGCGAAGCCGCTTCTCGGCCAACGATGCGTTTCGTCGCGGCCAAGACTGTGGAGCAGCAGACGCTTTCAGTCTCACACCGGATTCGTGAATCGCTGATCCGCGACCGCACCAAGACGGTGAACCAGATGCATGGATTCTTGCTCGAGTTCGGCATCAGCCTGCCGACCGGGCTGGCAGTCGTCAAACGGCTAGCCTCGATCCTTGAGGAACACGACCTGCCTGTGCGCCTCATCGCTTTGCTGCAGCGCCAGCACGACCATTTCGTCTATCTGGAAGAGCAAATCAAGGTGTTGGACAAGGAGCTGGAAAGCCAGCTGGCTGACGATGATCTCGGAAGCCGTTTGTTGAGCATCCCGTGTGTTGGCCCGATCACCGCCAGCCTGCTGGCCGTACAGATGGGCGACGGTCAGCAATACAGCTGTAGTCGGGATTTTGCGGCATCCGTCGGTTTGGTACCCAAACAGTTCAGTACCGGCGGCAAGCCCAACCTGCTAGGAATCAGCAAGCGCGGCGACAAGAATCTACGGCGCTTGTTGGTGCAATGCGCCCGGGTGTACATGCTGCGCCTGGAGCACCAAAAAGGTCCCTTGGCCGAATGGGTGAGGTCGCTGTCAATGCGGCGACACTCCAATGTGGTGGCCTGTGCGTTGGCCAACAAACTCGCACGTATCGCGTGGGCAATCACCACTCGGCACACGCAATATGAAGCGGAGCCAGACGTCACCAACGCCTGACCCCGCAGTACAGCACCGTTTTGCAAGTGTTTTACCACCAGGTTTTGCGATAGCTGACAACAGATGAAATAAACGGCCGATCGGCCTGACGGTGATCCTGGAAGAAAATTTGGCTCACAGAAGCCGCTCACTTTTTTAGGATCGTCAGGTGCGAATACTCATCGTGGCGCGGGATTAGAGCCCAATAGACGCCGGATAGATTTAAGCAAGCCACCCATTTCATCCGTTAATCAGTATTGCAAAAAATGGGGTGACCATAGATTTTTTCTTGGAAAAAAGTAACCAAAAACCGCCGGCTCCCACATCCGGCCCTCCGCTGCGCTGCGGGTTCCCTCACTCCGGTCTTGCTCCCGCGTGGACCGGGCTGTACGGGCCTTCCTGGCCCGCAGCCCTTGCCGGCCTTCCTGGCCGTCACCCCGCTCCGCAAGACCTCCGTTCGGCCTCCTGAGGTCGCCAAGTTAGGGGTGGTGCCTGGGCTGGCGTTATCTTCGATAGTGGCATCGGTGGTGGATAGCTTGGCCTCTTCGCGGGTAAACCCGCTCCCACAGGGACCGCGGTGGCCTTACGGTCAGCAGAGAACCTGTGGGGGGGCGGGTTTACCCGCGAAGAGGCCGGCACTGCCAATGCACATTCTGGCGCTGACGCGCTGTACAGCCCTTATAAACAAGCGAGAGCGCAGCGATTCGCCAGCCGTTGCCCTGGCACTTGATCTGGCCTTTGATCTGGCTCGTGATCTTGATCTACAGCGACTTCAGGAGGCCGAACGGAGGTCTTGCGGAGTGAGGTGACGGCCATGGATGGCCGGCAAGCGCCGCGGGCCAGGAAGGCCCGTCCGGCGCGGTCCTCACGGGAGCAAGACCGGAGTGAGGGAACCCGTAGCGCAGCGAAGGGCCGGATGCAGGAGCCAAGACCTTTTGGTTACTTTTGGGGCGTTTGCCAAAAGTGACCCGCCGTAAGGGCGGAAGGGGCCAGTAGCCCCACCACAGCAAACGGATAAGCCCCCAACCGGCCCCACAGCATCGCGGCCCCACCCCAAAAATCAGTGACTAACCCGGCTGGTCCCATCAACAGTCATGATCCGCACCCGCTCACCCACCCGGAAGATCTCGTTCTGCTGCACCGCCTGGACATAGGCACGCGTACTGCCGTCATCTTCACGCACAGTGATCTCGACACCCTGGGTACGCGTAAGGCCCTCTTCAGCCGCCGACCCCGCCAGCCCCCCCGCCACAGCACCAATCACCGCCGCCACGATACTCCCGCGACCACCGCCCACCGCACTGCCGGCCACACCGCCCACGATCGCACCCGCACCCCCACCGATCGGCGTCTTGGTGCCCTCGATCTTCACCGGCCGCAGCGACTCGATGGTCCCCATGCGCACAGTCTGCACACGGCGGGCCTCATCACGGGAATAACTGTCACCGGTCAGGCTCGACGCACAACCGCCCAGTAGCAGCGACACGGTGGTAAAGCACGCCACCAGCAAAACGGATTTACGCATGGGTCAGATCTCCATAAGTCAGGTGTCCATTAGACGCCGCAGGTTGACGGCTGTCACGACACATAGATCATAAAGTTGCTTTCATTCAGCGCAGGTACAGCCGCTGTGCAGGCGCCTGATCATCAGACAAGGGATAGCCATGGATTACTTCATTGTATTTCTGACGACCGTCGCCGGCCTGTACTTCCATGGCTGGCTGTACCTGCGCATCCGCCGCTGGATGGACCGCGACCTGGCACTGTCGCTGGCCGGTGAGGATGGCGCCAAGCGCGCCTACATGCTGCAGCGCCTGGAACAGGCGCGGGCGAAGGGGGTCAAGCGAAAGCAGCTGACGGCCTGGCTGCAACGCCAGGCCGCCGAGTACCACGGTTAAGGTGCCAGGCGCTCACGCAGCCACTGACCCTCGACCAGGCGGTAGTTCAAACGGTCATGCAAACGGCTCGCCCTGCCCTGCCAGAACTCGATGCGCTCAGGCAGCAGGCGGTAGCCGCCCCAGTGCTCCGGGCAGTGCGGCTGGGTGTCGGAAAAACGTGCCTCGGTGGCCTTGACCAACCCTTCGAGCTCCTCACGGCCGGCAATCACCCGGCTCTGTGGGGATGCCCACGCACCCAGGCGACTGCCCAACGGGCGCACCTGGTAGTAGTCGTCCGACTCCTTGGCCGTGACCTTCTCGACCCGCCCCTCGATGCGCACCTGACGCTCCAGTGCCGGCCAGAAAAAGGTCATCGCGGCGAACGGATTGGCCTGCAGCTGCTGGCCCTTGGCGCTGTCGTAGTTGCTGAAGAAGGTGAAGCCCTGCGCGTCGAGGCCCTTGAGCAACAGCACCCGGCAGTGCGGGCGGCCGTCAGCATCGACGGTGGCGACGGTCATGGCGTTGGCCTCGACCGGTGCCTGTTCGGTCTTCACCGCATCGGCAAACCACTGGTGAAACAGGGCGAACGGCTCGCCCGGGGCCTGGGCCTCGGCCAGGCCATCACGGGTGTAGTCGCGGCGCATATCGGCCAGGGATTGAGTCATGACTGCGCTTCCTTGACGATCAGTTGGTCTTCGCAGGGCTGGTCGCGGCGACTTTCTTCTCGGTCGCGGCTTTTTTCGCGGCAGGCTTGGCAGCCGCTTTCTTTGCAGCGGGTTTGGCCGCTACGGCTTTCTTCGCGGGTGCCTTGGCGACAGCCTTCTTCGCTGCCGGCTTGGCCGCAGCCTTGGCGGCAGGCTTGCTGGCAACGGCCTGTGCGGCCGGGGCCTTGGCGTCCTGGGCGGCGACCAGTGCAGTCGGCGCCGGGGCTGCCTGTTGGTACTTGGCCAGCAGGGCGATCATGGTGTTCTGCGGGGTCAGCAGCATTTCCACACGGCGGTTCAAGGCACGGCCTTCGAGGCTGTCATTGGCCGCACGCGGCATGACCGAACCCATGCCCTTGAGGGTCAGGCGATCACGCTTCAGGCCGCTGAGGCGGAAGATCGCCGAAACCGAGGCGGCGCGCTCCAGGCTGAGCTTCTGGTTGGCGGCGGCGACGCCGCTGCTGTCGGCGTGGCCCAACACCAGCACGGCCGTCTTGCTGTCGACTTCCACGGCTTTGGCGACACGGGTGATCGGGCCGAGGGTGGCCGGCAGGAGCATGTTCGGGCGGTCCGGGTTGTACGAGCCGTCGACCGGGATGGTCACTGCCAACACGTCCTCGCGGCGCTCCACTTCGAACTTGCTGCCCTTGACCGCTTCACGCAGTTTCGGCTCGTACTCGTCGAGCCAGGCCTGGGTGGCCTTCTGGTCGATTTTTGGCACCACAGGGCCTTTGGCCTGCTGTTCGTCGCCACCGAACGGCCACCACCAGCGGCTGCCGCTGTCGGATTTGGCGTCGGCCTTGACTACCTTCTCGGTCACCGCCTCTTTCACCTGCTGATCGGCCACCTTGTCGGCGCCAAATGGCCACCAGCTGCTGCCGCTGTCCTTGCTGGCGTCCTGCGAGTGGCTGGCGCAGCCGGTCATGGCCAGGCACAGGGCGAGTGCTAAGGTTTTTTGTGAAGACATCAGCGATACACCATGAATTAGAAAGAAATTTTGCCCACGCACACGAGGCGTTGGCATTCAGGATAGTCAAAGGGTCGGGGCAATACCCGCGTTACCCGATCAAAGGCAGCTGCCCAGCACCCGCACCAGCTGTTGCGCGCGCGGGTCCATCAGCACATAAGGGCCCAGGGTATTAGTGACGAAACCAAAGGCGACATCGTGCTCCGGATCGGCAAAGCCGACCGAGCCACCGGCGCCTGGATGGCCGAACGCCCGGGCGCCGAGGCCAAAGGTGGCGTTGGCCACCGTCGGCTGGTCGAGCATGCAGCCCAGGCCGAAACGGGTCTGGGTGAGCAAGGTACGGTCCTCGCCGAGGCTGTGCTCGCGGGTCAGTTCGTCGAGCAGTTCCGACTCGAGCAGGCTGCCGTCGAGCAGGCCGGCATAAAAGCCGGCCAGGCTGCGCGCGTTGCCATGGCCATTGGCCGCGGGCTGCTGCATGCGCCGCCATTGCGGTTTGTTGGTACTGGTGAGGATCGCCGGTGGGTTGGTGAACGCGCGGGTCGAGAGTGCCTCGGGTTCGCGCATCGTCACCTGCAGCAAGCGCTGGGCAGCGGCGTCACCGGGGTTGCCCTTGCCACGGGCGATGTGCGCCACGCGGTGGAACTCGTCATCGGCCAGGCCCACGTGAAAGTCCAGGCCCAGCGGCCTGGCCGTACGCGCCACGATCGAATCGCCGGGCCCGCGGCCGTCGGCGCGACGGATCAGCTCACCGATCAACCAGCCGTAGGTGATCGCGGCGTAGCCGTGTTCGCTGCCCGGCGTCCACCACGGTGTTTCAGCGGCCAAGGCAGCGGTCATGGTCTGCCAGTCGTACAGCGCCTCTGCCGGCAGCAGCTCACGCAGCGCTGGCAGGCCGGCGCGATGGCTGAGCAACTGGCGCAGGGTGACGGTGTCTTTGCCGGCCTGGGCAAACTCCGGCCAGTAGCGCGCCACCGGGGCATCCAGCGCCAGCTTGCCCTCGCCCACCAACTGCAGGGCGGTGACAGCGGTAAAGGTCTTGGTGCAGGAGAACAGGTTGGCAATGGTGTCGCTGTGCCAGGCCTCGCGGCCATCCTTGTCGGCAGTGCCGGCCCAGAGGTCGATCACGGTCTCACCGCCAACCTGGATGCACAGCGCCGCGCCACGCTCCTGGGGATCTTCGAACAACGCGGCGAATGCCTCGCGCACCGCCTCGAACTTCAGCTCATAGTGACCCTGGATCTGCACCTACTGCTCTCCGTACGACTGGATTTCACAAAGTCGTGCATTGTTTCAGTAGTTGGCCGGTTTGCAAACCGAATAAGGCTGGATGGTCGCTGATAAAACCCGACGGACGGCAGCGGTGGCGCAGCGCAACGGCTGCGCACGCGCTGCCGGCACTCACGGGGCCGGCTTGCTGAGCCCCTTGCGCAGCTCGTCCATGACCTGCTGGTTACTGCGCCGCACGGCCTCGACGAAGCCGGGGTACGGCACATCGGTGATCGCCACCAGCCCCAGATGGCCATTTTCGCCGTCGAGCAGACGCCCGCTGGCGGGTTGATCGAGGTACTGGAACCAATGCGCGCCGACGATCATCGGCTGCGCCAGCGCGGCCTTGAGGAAGTTGGCGTAGGCCGGGCCGCGGTCTTCTTCGCGCGGCAGCTCCAGCGGCCCCGGCCAGAACGGACCACGGTCACGCGAGCCGAACTGGAACTCGGACACCAGCAACGGCTTGTCCAGCTCGGCCAGGCGGGCGAAGTCGTAGCCGTCGTCAGGCTTGAGGGTATAGAAGTTGAAGCTCAGCACATCGCAGTACTCGGCGCAGGCCTTGACCGCTTCCGGGGTGCTCAGCGCATAGCGCCCACCCAGCAGCAGGTGATTGGGCGCATGCCACTGCAGCGCATCGGCGATGGTCTTGAAGTAAGTGTCGGCGAACACCTGCTGGAAGTGCTGGTAGTCGCGCTCGATCTCGGGGTGCTCGGGGTCGGGCAACGGTGCCTCGAAGCCTGGGTCTTCCATCAGTTCCCAAGCCTGCAGCTCTATGCCCCACGCCTTGGACAGGCCTTGCTGGTTGCGGTACTTGTCGCGCAGCTGCTTGAGGAAGGCACGCTTGGCGGGGACATCGGTGGTCAGGCGCAGGGTGCCGAAGGCCAAGCCATAACGTGCCTTGGGGTCATTGCCGGGCGCCGCCCAGGCCAACTCGTTGTCGGCAAAATAGCCGATCAACCAGGGATCATCGCGGTGGTCGCGGGTGGCGATGGCCACGGCCCGTTCGGTGGCCATGGCGAAGCGCGGGTCGAACGGGTCAGGCATGCGCCCCCACCAGTCCATGCCGGTGCTGATGCTCGCGTAGTCGCCGACGATCGACAGCGGCAGCGTGTAGGGCACGCGCTTGGCCAGGCCCAGGGCCGGGTCGCTCCAGTTGCCGAGGGTGTTGAAGCCCCACGCCTGCAGCCGGTCCAGGGTGTGTGCCTGCCAGCGCGCGGCATCCAGCGCCAGCGGCGGACAGGCTACTGCCGGCTGGCCCTCAATGGGCGCCGGGCAGGGCTGACCGTAGCCGCGCTGCAGGTTGGCGGCATAGAAGTCGAACCAGCGGCCTTGCTTGAAGTTGCGGCCTTGCGACGAGGCATTGCCGTCGTCGTTGTTGCCTTCGCCATAGAACGCCGCCAGCGGCTCGCCCTCGCCGGGCAAGGCGCTGAACATGCCTTCGCGTCCGGCCACATAGGTGCGCCCGCCATCGGCGGCCACCGCGTTGACGCCCAGCGAGTAGAACGGGTGCCCCTCAGGCGTTACCAGGTACCAGCGGCCGTCGCGCTTTTCAGTGCGGAAAAACCCCTGTGCCTCGAACGCCGGGCCTGCCAGCAGGCCACCGTAGCTGTCCAGTTGCTGCTTGCCGCGCTCCGTCAGCCAGCCCTTGAGCTGTGCTTGCTCGCGGGTGTCGGCGGCCTTGAGCTGGTCGTCGCTGACGATCTTCTCAGGCCAGCGACCGCGCGTGGACTGGCCGTAGGCGTCGATCAGCCCGGCGTAGGCGGCCTTGAACGCAAGGTCGTCGTCCTGCAGGGCAACCCGCTCGATCAGCAGGCTCTGCGCCACATTGGGTTTGGGGATGCTGAGGGTGACCGAGGTCACCTGCTTGAGGTCGACCTCACCGACGCTGCTGGTCAGCAGCAGGCGTTGCCCCTCGTAGGTCCAGGGCATCGGCGGCCCGGCGCGCATGCCCTGGTCCAGCGGCGAACGGGCCGTGAGCGGCACCATCACGGTCTGCGCCGGCCCGGCGGGCAGGTCGATGCGGCTGGTCAGGGTGCGACCATCGCTGCTCTGTACCGTGACATCCACGCTCAGCGCCCAGTCCATCCCGCTCTGCAGGCGCAGGGCCAGGGCCTTGCCGGCAGACCAGTCCCAGACGCCGCTCTGCGGGCTCAAGCCCAGCGTCGGCCGCTCCACCGGGTTGAACACCACGCGCCGCAGCACCTCGCCTTCGGCCGTCTGCTCCGCGTTGTACTGGGGCATGCTGGCATCGGCGGTGATCACATTGACCACCGATGCCGGCCGCACAAAGCTGAACAGCGTCTGCTGCCCGGCCAGCAAGGGCGAGCTGAACAGCAGGGTGAGTACGGCGGGCAAGGTGCGACGGAACATAGGGCTGGGGCTCTCCTTCAGGGCCCTCATGGGCCCCTGACTGAGTAATGGACAACGGGCCGGCGAAACTGCTCCGGGCGTCAGGAAATCTCCCGCCGAAACGGCGGCAGCGCATTGAGAATAGCCTTGCCGTAGCGCTGGGTGACCAAGCGGCGGTCAAGCAAGGTAATGACGCCGCGGTCCTGCTCGGTGCGCAGCAGGCGGCCGCAGGCCTGGATCAGCTTGAGCGAGGCGTCGGGCACGGAAATCTCCATGAACGGGTTGCCGCCACGGGCCTCGATCCACTCGGCCAAGGCCGCCTCGACCGGGTCGTCCGGCACCGAGAAGGGGATCTTGGCGATCACCACGTGCTCGCAGTAGGCGCCCGGCAAGTCGACACCCTCGGCGAAGCTGGCCAGGCCGAACAGCACGCTGTGCTGGCCATCGTCGACCCGCGCCTTGTGCTTGTTGAGGGTCTCCTGCTTGGACAGGTTGCCCTGGATCAGCACCAGCTTGCGCCAGTCGCGGTCGATGCCATCGAAGACGTCCTGCATCTGTTTGCGCGAGGAGAACAGCACCAGCGCGCCGCGGGCGTCCTCGAGCATCCCCGGCAGTTCACGAATGATTGCCGCGGTGTGCCCCGCGGCGTCGCGCGGGTCGGCGCCGAGGTCGGGCACCCGCAGCAGCCCGGCGTCGCCATGCACGAACGGGCTCGGCACCACGCAGGTGACGGCGTCGCGCGGCAGGCCGGAGCGCATGCGGAAGCGGTCGAACTTGCCCAGCGCAGTGAGGGTGGCCGAGGTCACCAAGGCGCCGTGGGCGACACTCCAGAGGCTGCGACGGAGCATCTCTGCAGCGAGAATCGGGCTGGCATTGACCTCGATGTCGAACAGCGCACCGGTCTCGGCCAGGGTCAGCCAGCGCGCCATCGGCGGGCTTTCCTCCGGGTCTTCGGCGGTAAAGGCCGTCCACAGGTCCCAGTTGCCTTGGGCACGGGTCACCAGGCTGCCGAACAGCGGGTACCACTCTTCGGCCTGGTGGCTGGCGATACCGATGTTCTTCTCGCCGTCCATGCCTTCCTTGAGCAGGTCGGCCAGGCGGGTGAACAGGTCATTGAGGCGCGAGAAGCCTTTTTTCAGCTCGATGCCGACTTCGCGGATCTGCTCCGGCACCACGCCGCCTTCGAAGCGGTAGCGCGGGCGGTCACGGCCTTCGGTGTCTTCGCCCGGGCGGAAGTCTGCGACCTGCTCACACAAGGTGAACATGAACTGCTGCTGGGTGCGGATCTCCCGCGCCAGCTCCGGTACCTGCTCGATGTACTTGCCAAGGTCACCCGGCAGCGGGTGCTGGGCGAGCAACTTGGTCAGGTTCTTGGCGGTCTGCTCGAGCCAGTCGGCGGTGGAGCGCAGCCGCGAATAGTGGGCAAAGTGGCCGATGGCCTTGTCCGGCAGGTGGTGGCCTTCGTCGAACACGTACACGGTGTCGCGCGGGTCGGGCAGCACGGCGCCGCCGCCGAGGGCCAGGTCGGCGAGGACCATGTCATGGTTGGTGACGATCACGTCGACCTTGCCCATGCCTTCGCGCGCCTTGTAGAACACGCACTGCTGGAAGTTCGGGCAGTGGCGACCGGTGCACTGGCTGTGGTCGGTGGTCAGGCGCGCCCAGTCCTGGTCTTCGAGGGCCTCGGACCAGCTGTCGCGGTCGCCGTCCCAACGATTGCCGGCGAGCTTCTCGATCATGCTGTTGAACAGCTTCTGGCTGCGCTCATCGACTTCGATCTTGAAGCCTTCTTCTTCGAACAGCTGGGCAGTGGCCGACTGCGCGTGGCCCTCCTGAAGCAGCACATCGAGCTTGGAGAGGCACAGGTAGCGGCCACGGCCCTTGGCCAGGGCGAAGCTGAAGTTGAGCCCGCTGTTGCGCATTAGGTCGGGCAGGTCCTTGAAGACGATCTGCTCCTGCAGGGCGACGGTCGCGGTGGCGATCACCAGGCGCTTGCCGGCGGCCTTGGCGGCAGGGATCGCGGCCAGGGCGTAGGCGACCGTCTTGCCGGTACCGGTACCGGCTTCCACCGCGACCACGGCGGGGTCACCCGCGCGGCGGCCTTCGTCGTCGCAGGCGATGTCGCCGAGGACTTTCGCCACCTCGGCGATCATCAGGCGCTGGCCATAGCGTGGCTTGAGGCTCTTGGCTTCGAGAAAACGCGAGTAGGCGCCCTGAATGGTGGCTTTGAGTTCGTTGCTGATCATGGTCTGCAGGCGCCCGAAGGGCTGGATATATTTTCAGTGTTTTGCATGCGCGGCTATCATACCCCGCTATCGCCCTTTGTGCCGCATGGAGATCCGGATGCTCGCCTTCGCCCTACCCTACACATTGCATGTTCTGGCCGCCCTGGTCTGGGTCGGGGGGATGTTCTTCGCCTGGCTGATACTGCGCCCGGCAACGGTTGCGGCCCTTGAAGGGCCCGCTCGGCTGCGCTTGTGGGTGGAAGTATTCCGACGCTTCTTTGCCTGGGTCTGGGCGGCGGTGGCGATATTGGCGATCAGTGGTATCGGCATGTTGCATATGCGCTTCAGCGGCTTCGAGACCGCCCCGCACTATGTGCAACTGATGATCGGCGGCGGGATCGTGATGTTTGCGCTGTTCATGCGCGTGCAGTCGTTGATGCTGCCGGAGCTGCGCGCGGCGGTGCAGGCCGAGGACTGGGCCGCCGGCGCCGCGGTGCTGGCGCGGATTCGGCGCACGGTCGGGGCTAATCTGTTGCACGGGCTGGCCGTGGTGGCCGTGGCCAGCTCGCGCGTTCTGCTCTGACCCGTGACCGATCAGAGCCGCTGTAGAATCAACTCCCCAGCCGCCCCGGCCAAGCCTGGCTGACCGGGCTCGCCGGGCTTGCCTTTGGCCCCGGCATCGGTGCGGTACACCAGGCAGCCCTTGCTGGCGCCACCGGCGCCCGGTTTACCGGCCGCGCCTGGCTTACCCGGCACCCCGCCATCCAAGCGCACCACGATGCGCTCCTGGGCAAAGCCCGCCGGCACCGCCAGACGAATCCGCCCGCCCGCCGCGCCATCGCGGCCGTTACCGCCGTTGTCGCCGTCGGCTCCGCGGCTGGCCTGGCCCCAGGTGCAGCCGCCCGCCTTGCCATTGGCCCCATCGAGGCCGACATACCCCGGCCCGCCTGCACCGCCGCGCGCATCGATCGCCAGGCGATCCGCCTCAAGGGCGTGCAGTTGCACGTCAAGGTTGCGCCCAGGCCGGGCTGCGCGTTCGTAGCTGCCCGGCGCGCCGGTGGCGGTGATTTCACTTCCCTCGGCGAACCGCGCCGTCCCCGCCTCGATGCTCAAGGGGGCGTCCGCCGGTGCCACGGCGATCCGCGCATCGCGGCCGAGCTGCAGGTGGTCGACCTTCAACGAGGTGAGTGAAGCCGGCAGCAGCAAGGTGGCCGAATCGGCCACCTGCAGGTGCTGCAAGTGCACGCTGTTGGCCTTGTTCGCCAGGCGCAATACCGAATGGGCGGCAACTTCCAGGCTCTCGGCCTGTACCAGGGGGCTGGCGAATGCCACCAGCAACATCAATTTACGCACGGCGCGGCGTCTCCTGCGGCTTGGGAATGGACATCACATGAAAAATACCGGTCAACAGAATCTGCAACCGATCGAACCATCGGTGGCTGCGCTGACGCAGGCTGGCATTGAAAAACAGCACCTCGAGCACATGCAGGCCGAGCAGGAAGATCCCGGCCGCATTAATCAACAGGTTGAACGGTAGGGGCTGCGGGATGAACAGATTGATCAGCACCACCCACCAGAACACTACCGTCAGCGCCTTGCCCAGGCCCAGGATGAATTTCATGCGTCGCCCCCTGATTGGTCGTCATGGCGCCGCGGCCCGAAGCAACGGACCGCTGCGCCCACAGTAACCCCATGCCAGGGGTTCGCACCAGCGGCCGCTCAGTTCAGGTGCAGTTCCACCCGCCGGTTGAGTGCGCGGCCTTCGTCGGTGTCGTTGTCAGCCACCGGCTCGCTTTTGCCACGGCCCTGGCTGGTCACCTTGTCGGGCGCCAGGCCCTGGCTGATGAGGTATTCGGCGACACTCGCGGCGCGCCGTTCGGACAAGCCCTGGTTGTAGCTGTCGCTGCCGACGCCATCGGTATGGCCAATCACCTTGATCGTCGCCACGTTGGGATTGTCGAGCTTGGGCAGCAGCTCGCGCAGACGCTGCTGGGCGGCAGGCATGAGCTCGGCCGAATCAAAGGCGAACAGCACTTGGCCCTGGTCATCCAGGGTGATCACTTCGGACTTGGCCACCGACGTCTCGGCCCGTGGCGCCGAGGGCGGGTACTGCGGCAGCGCGCACCCCATGTGGTCGACGGCGGTCCCGGCAGGGGTATCCGGGCAGCGGTCGCGGCGGTCGAAGACGCCATCGCCATCCTCGTCGCCATCCTGGGCATAGCAGATCAGGCCGCCGGCGATCGCCCCCGCTGCGCCAAGCCCGGTGGCCCAGCTGGAACTCTCGATGGCGCCCAGGCCCCCGCCTGCCAGCCCACCGAGCAGGCTGCAGAAGGGCCAGGTCCTTTGATTGAGGGGCGCGCTGCCATCGCTGTGGGTGGCGCAGCCTGTGAGCAGGCCCGACAGCAACAGCAACGGCAAGGCCGCCTTCGACAAAACTCGCATGGTTGGATGCTCCTGTGTCACCGGCCGCTACCGGTCCCACAGGAGTAAAGACGCGCCCGCGCCACTTCTCAAGGCGCGGGCGCCCGCCGTCAACGCTGGATCTTGATCTCCGTGCGACGGTTCATGGCGCGCCCATCGGCGGTGGCGTTGTCTGCGACCGGTTGCGTTTCGCCCGCGCCGACCACCGAGATGAAGCTGCTGCGCGGCACGCCGCTGTCGACCAGGTAGTCCGTCACCGAATGGGCACGGCGGTCAGACAGTTTCTGGTTGTAGCTGTCGGAGCCGACGCTGTCGGTGTGGCCGGTGACGCTCAGGCGCGCGCTCGCCGCTTCCTGCTTGAGGCGGGTGGCGATGGTGTTCAGGCGCTCTTTGTCGGCGGCCGTCAGGCGTGCCGAGTCGAACTCGAAGTGGACATCGCGGATGACGATGACTTCTTCTTTTACCACCACCACTTCCTCGACCACGGCAACCGGCTCGGGTGGGCAGCCATTGGCGTCGACCTGCACCCCGCGCGGCGTGCCCGGGCACTTGTCGCGGCTGTCTGGCACACCATCGCCGTCTTCGTCGCCGTCACCGTGGGCCCAGCAGTAGCCAGCGGCCAGGCCGCCGCCGAGCAAGGCGCCCCAGCCAGCCCAGGCGGAGCTCTCGATGGCGCCCAGGGCGGCGCCGCCCACACCCCCGACGGCAGCACACTTCGGCCAGTCGGTCTTTTGCAAACCTGCACAACCAGTCAACACACTGGTGAGCAGAACCAGGGGTATCGCTGTGCGAACTATGCTCATTTTGTAGCATCTCCTAGGGGGAATCGGCACCAGGCCGATCTCTGGGAGTAAAGACCGCACATTACCGCTCTGCCAGCGATAAGCCACACGGCGGCCTCGTAACCCTTTGCCCGCGCGCCGAGGACCGCTAGTCTTGGAGACCCTGAACGAGGAATGGCAATGACCGACGGTTTTTCCCAACGTACTCCGCAGCAAGCCCTGGCGGCTCTGCTGGAGCGCTTCACGCCGCAGCGCCTGCTGCTGGTCGGCTCGCGTTTCCCGGCCCTGGAGGCCTTTGCCCTGGCGCACCCCGAGGTGAGCCTCGAGGTCGCCGCACCCGGCGCGCTGCCGGCTGCGATCGCCGCCCAGCGTTACGACCTGGCGGTGCTGGTCGACTGCCTGGAGCACCTGCCCAAGCGCACCGGCCTGGAACTGCTCGGCGGTATCCGCAACCTCAACGCCAGTCGCGTGGCGGTGCTGGCCGACCTTGGCGCCTGCGGCTGGCAGGACACCGACTTCTTCTCCCTGGCGATGTCGGCCAGCGAGAAGTTTCGTCGTGACGCGCAGGTCCTGAGCCTGTTCACCTATGATCTACATGACTACAAGCAGGTCCCGGACTGGCTCAACGCCCGCTTCTGGGCCAACCCTGAAAACTTCGGCAAGTACTGGTGGTGATCTGATGAGTGTCTCGGTCTGCCCGTGTGGCAGCGGCAACCTGCTCGACGCCTGCTGCGGGCATTATCACGCGGGCACCCCGGCGCCCGATGCCCAGGCACTGATGCGCTCGCGCTACAGCGCCTACGTGCTGGGGCTGATGGATTACCTGGCGAGCACCACCCTGCCGGCCCAGCAAGCCGGCCTGGACCGCGCCGCCATGGCCAGCTGGAGCGCGCAGAGCACCTGGCTTGGCCTCGAAGTGGAGAGCGCCGAGGTGTTCGGCGGCCAGCCCGAACATGCCTTCGTCACCTTTATAGCGCGCTGGCACGACGCGCAAGGCGAGCACGCCCATCGCGAACGCTCGGCCTTTGTCCAACGCGAGGGGCGCTGGTACTTCATCGACCCGACCGTGGCCCTCAAGGCCACGCGCAACGACCCCTGCCCTTGCGCCAGCGGGCAGAAATTCAAGAAATGCTGCTCCAGTTACGTCGGTAGCTGAGCATGAACGCCCTGGCCCGCCTGCTTCTCGCCAGTGTCATGCTGTTGCTGGCGGGCTGTGTCAGCTGGGGCGGTGAAGCCTGGCGCGAGCCGCAGGTGCACCTGGTCAAGGTCGAAACGGTCAAGGCGCGCCTGCACCAGCAGGAGTTCGTGCTCCACCTGCGGGTCGACAACCCCAACGACAGCCGGCTGTTCATCCGCAACCTGGCGTACGCGGTGCGGCTCAACGACCTGCTGCTGGTCGATGACCAGGCGAGCCTCTGGCGCAGCGTCGGCGGGCATCAGCAGCGGACCTTCAAGATCACCGCGCGGACCAACCTCTGGGCCCACCTGAAACCCCTGGCCAAGCTGCTCAAGAGCAAGCAGCCGCTGCAGTATCGGCTGGACGCCGAGCTGAACACCGGGCTGGTTATCTTTCAGAGCCTGCACTTGTCGCGCAGTGGTGAGATAATGCCCGGCGATTTCATACCGGAGTAACCCGCAATGACCCAACAACCCCATGTCCATGGCCCAGACTGCAACCACGATCACGATCATCATCAGCACGATCACGATCACGGCCATGTGCACGGCCCGCACTGCAACCACGGCCACCAGGAACCGGTGCGCAACGCCCTGAAGGACGTTGGCCGCAACGACCCGTGCCCGTGCGGCAGCGACAAGAAGTACAAGAAGTGCCACGGCGCCTGATCGGCCCAGCACCGTGCCGTGCCATTCGCGGGTAACCCCGCGGATGGCCGCAGCGCCCTCCAATGACCGACGACCACTCGGCAGCCCCACGTAAATAAAGCCTCGCAGCACCTTGCACGGCGCCCGCACGCTCACTACCTTAGCGCCTTTCGAACCCCGCCACGCCTTGCAGGAGCCTAGTCATGGCCGCCCCCGTGTTTCCTCCCTTCCGTCCCCGCCTCGTTACCCTGGCCGTGTTCGGCCTGCTCGGTCTCGGCGGCTGCCAGATGGGCGGCTATCAGGACAGCGTGCCACCGACCACGGGCGTGCAACCGCTCAAGGGTTTGGCGCAGAACGTTTCGGTGCGGCGCAACGCCATGGGCGCGCCGCTGATCGAGAGCAGCAACTTCCACGATGCGCTGTTCAGCCTGGGCTATGTGCACGCCGGTGATCGGATCGAGCAGATGGTCGCCATGCGCCTGCTGGCCCAGGGCCGCCTGGCCGAGATGGCCGGCCCGGAAGCGCTGGATATCGACCGTTTGATGCGTGCGGCCAACCTCAAGCAGAGCGCCGGCCAGCTGTACGCCGACGCCTCGCCACGCCTCAAGCGCTTCTTCGAGGTGTACGCACGCGGGGTCAACGCCTACCTGTTCCGTTTCCGCGACAAGCTGCCGGGTGAGCTCGCCCGCAGTGGCTATCGCCCGGAATACTGGAAGCCCGAGGACTCGGCGCTGGTGTTCAGCCTGTATGCCTTCAGCCAGTCGGTCAACCTGCAGGAAGAGCTGGCGGCGCTGACCCTGGCGCAAAAAGTCGGCAGCGACAAGCTCACCTGGCTGCTGCCGATCGCCCCCGACGAGCCGTTGGCCGAAGCCGAAATCGACAAACTCAAAGGGCTCGACCTGGCCCGCCAATTGCCGGGGTTGCCGGCCCTCGCCAGCGCCAGCCAGAAGCTCGCCGACCTTGGCCTGCTCGGCAGCCCGGGCTCGGCCAACGTCGCCCTGGGCCCGCAGCGCAGCCGCAGTGCCAAGAGCCTGCTGGCCAGCGACAGCCGCGCCGCCTGGGCGCTCAGCCCGGTGCAGATCCACACCGGCAAGTACCAGGTCGCCGGCCTGTCGTTGCCCGGCCTGCCGATCCTGCTGGGCGGCTACAACGGCAAGTTGGCCTGGAGCAGCAGCGCGGTCATGGCCGACAATCAGGACCTGTTCCTGGAGCAGGTGCGCCGCCAGGGCAACCAGGTGACCTACCTGGCCGACGGCAAGTGGCAGCCGGCGCGGGCGCGCAACGAAACCTTCCTGGCCCGCGGTCAGCGGCCGCTGCGCGAAGTCATGTACGACACCCGCCACGGCACCCTGCTCGGCCAGCCGGGCAGCAACGGCCTCGGCTTGGCCCTGAGCCTGCCGCAGCTCAAGGGTGATCGCAGCCTCGACGCGCTGTTCGACCTGACCCGCGCAGCCAACGTCGAGCGCGCTTTCGACAGTACCCGCGAGGTCGGCGCCGCGGCGCTGAACTTCGTCTTTGCCGAACCCGAGCACATCGGCTGGCAGGTCAGCGGCCGCTACCCCAACCGCCGCGAAGGCCAGGGCCTGTTGCCGTCGCCGGGCTGGGAGGGGCGTTATGACTGGGACGGTTTCGCCGACCCGATGCTCCACCCGTACGACCAGGACCCGCCCGCCGGCTGGCTCGGCCACGCCAACCAGCGCAGCCTGGCCAAGGGTTACGGCATGCAGCTGTCGAACAGCTGGTACTACCCCGAGCGTGCCGAGCGCCTGGCCCAGCTGGCCGGCAACGGCCGCCACGACGGCCGCAGCCTGATGGCCCTGCAGAACGACCAGACCACCTTGCTGGCCGACAAGCTCAAGCAGATGTTCGACGCCCCGGGCATGGCCCAACCGCTCAAGCAGGCGATCGACGCCCTGCCCGCGGCCCAGCGCGACAAGGCCCGTGAGGCCCTGACCCGGCTCAAGGCCTTCGACGGCCGCTTGAGCACGGTGTCGGCGGATGCCGCGCTGTATCAGCTGTTCCTCCAGGAATTCGCCCGGCAGACCTTCCTTGACGACCTCGGCCCCGAGTCCAGCCCGGCCTGGCAGGCCTTTGTCGGCGACGCCCAGCTGTCCTATTCGGCCCAGGCCGATCATCTGTTGGGGCGTGAAGACAGCCCGTTCTGGGACGACCGCACGACCCCGCAGAAAGAAGACAAGCCGGCAATCCTGGCCCGCAGCCTGGCGGGCGCCATCGACACCGGTACCGCCCAGCTGGGGGCTGATCGCCGCGCCTGGCAGTGGGGCAAACTGCACCAGTACCGTTGGCCAGCCGCAAACTACTACGGCCTGGGCGACGCGCTGAGCCGCGCACCGCTAGCGGCCGGCGGCGACTTCAGCACCCTGGCCATGACGCCTTACGCCTGGGGCAGCAACTTCGATACGCGCCTGCCAGCTTCGGCGCGGATGATCGTCGACTTCGGCCAGGCCGAACCGCTGCAGCTGCTGACCAGCAGCGGCCAGTCCGGCAACCCGGCCAGCCGTCATTACGGCGACGGCCTGGATGCCTGGTTCAAGGGGCGCTTCATGAGCCTGCCGGTGCAACCGCAGAACTTCGCCCGGGCGTATGGCACTCAGCGGCTGACCTTGGTGCCGGGCAAGTAACTTGCCGCCCTGAATGAAAAAGCCGCCAAATTTGGCGGCTTTTTCATGCTCAGGCTGCAACCACCGCAAGCGCAATGCGTTGCCCGAGCACCTGCAGCGCATGCTCTACCTGTTCGATTTTGGATCGGTGCAGCAGATCCACCAAACGGTCAACCTGAGGGCGATTAACACCCAGACGGCGAGCCATCTCGGTCTTGCTCACCCTTTGCGCCAGCATGGTGTTCCACAGGGCCGCTTTGGCGGCCGTCAATGCGGGAAGCCGGACGACAGCCTGCCCATCGGCAGCAGAAGTGGGCAATGGAATTGCGATCTTCTGATCGACATAAAGCGAAAGCGCCGATTCCAAGGCATCTACGGCGTCGAACAGAGCTTCCTCAGCAGTGTCCCCGGCACTGGCCATTTCCGGGACATCCGGACTGCTGACCCAAACGCTGCCGTTCTCCTGATGTACGATCACTGGGTACTCAAAGATCATCAGATCATCTCCAGTCTGTTGTTCACTCACTCAATCCCAAGTCCTTGATGATTTTTCTCCTGAGACCCTCACCTATCTCCTTGGCACCATGATCTGGAAAAATCGTTTGGCGGTTGCCAAGGTACACTTTGAAATGGCTCCCCTTCGCGGGCAGGAATGTAGCCCCCCGAAGACGCAGCCACCGGCGGAATTCGCTGTATTTCATGTGGGCCTTCGAGTTCAATGTGCAACATTTATGTTGCCCTAGCAACATAAATGTTGCGCGATGAGCAAGCGAAGCCCCGATTGAACATCAAAGCAGCCTTCCGCATTTCCGCGTTTAACGTAGTCCCCTTCCCTACCGCAGCAAACCCATCCGAACTTCGCCCCTCGATCCGCGCTCCTACCTTGTAACCCCCAAGCCAGCGCCCGTGCCCATGGACCTTGTGATTGCCCGCCCCGAAGGCCTGTACTGCCCGCCCGGTGATTTCTACAT
This sequence comes from Pseudomonas reidholzensis, assembly GCF_900536025.1. GTDB lineage: Bacteria > Pseudomonadota > Gammaproteobacteria > Pseudomonadales > Pseudomonadaceae > Aquipseudomonas > Aquipseudomonas reidholzensis. The sequence goes on along the minus strand of NZ_UNOZ01000008.1, from coordinate 17,822 downwards.
CGACCCGTGGCGGCCGGTCGAGCGTGCGGTGATCACCCATGGTCACGGCGACCATGCGCGCACCGGCAACGCCCACTACCTCACCGCCGCCCCCGGCGCCGGGGTGCTGCGCAGCCGTCTGGGCCAGGACATCGACCTGCAGACCCTGGCCTACGGCGAACGCCTGGTGCATCACGGCGTGACCCTGAGCTTTCATCCCGCAGGCCATGTGCTGGGTTCGGCGCAGGTGCGGCTGGAATACCAGGGCGAGGTGTGGGTCGCCTCGGGCGACTACAAGGTCGAACCCGATGGCACCTGCGCGCCGTTCGAGCCGGTGCGCTGCCACACCTTCATCACCGAATCGACCTTTGGCCTGCCGATCTACCGCTGGCCGCCACAAGCCACGATCTTCAGCGAGATCAACGCCTGGTGGCGGGCCAACCGTGAACTGGGCAAGGCCAGCGTGCTGTTCTGTTACGCCTTCGGCAAGGCGCAACGGATCCTCCACGGGCTGGACCCGAGCATCGGGCCGATCCTGGTGCATGGCGCGGTCGAGCCGCTCAACCGGGTCTACCGCGAGGCTGGCGTGGCCCTGCCCGACACCCACTATGCCGGCGACTTCGCGCGCAACGACCCGCTGCTGCGCCAGGCCCTGGTGCTGGCGCCACCCTCGGCGGGCGGCAGCAGCTGGATGAAGCGCTTCGGCGATTACAGCGATGCCTTCGCCAGTGGCTGGATGCGCTTGCGCGGCACCCGCCGGCGGCGCGGTGTCGACCGCGGCTTCGTACTCTCCGATCACGCCGACTGGCCCGGGCTGCTGTGGGCCATCGAGCAGACCGGCGCGCAACGGGTGATGGTCACCCACGGGTCGGTCAATGTGCTGGTGCGCTACCTCAGCGAGCGCGGCCTCGATGCCCGCGCGTTCGTCACCGAATACGGCGACGAGGACGACACCCGCGAGCCGCAGGCCCCGGCATGAAAGCCTTTGCCGAGCTGTACCTGCGCCTGGACGGCACCACCTCCAGCAACGCCAAGCTGCAGGCTCTGCGTGAGTATTTCAGCCAGGCGCCGGCGCGCGACGCGGCCTGGGCGGTGTACTTCCTGGCCGGAGGCCGGCCGCGGCAACTGGTGCCCACGCGCCTGCTGCGCGAACTGGCGATCGCGCTGTCGCAACTGCCGGACTGGCTGTTCGAAGAAAGCTACCAGTCGGTCGGCGACCTCGCCGAGACCATCTCGCTGTTGCTGCCGGACAACCCGCAAGGCAGCGACGAGGGCCTGGCCGAATGGGTCGAACAGCACCTGCTGCCGTTGCGCGGCCAGCCGCAAGAGGCCGTGCGCGAGCGCCTGCCGCTGCTCTGGGCGCAACTCGACCGGCAGAGCCTGATGCTCTGCCTGAAGCTGATCACCGGCAGCTTTCGGGTCGGCGTGTCGAAACTGCTGGTGACCCGTGCCCTGGCGCAACTGTCCGACCTCGACGCCAAGCGCGTCGCCCAGCGCATGGTCGGCTATACCGACCTGAGCCATAAGCCCAGCGCCGACAGCTACCTCAAGCTGGTGGCCGGCGAGTCGGCCGATGAACACAGCCAGCGCGGTGGCCAGCCTTACCCGTTTTTCCTCGCCCACGCCTTGCAGGCGCCCACCGAACAGTTCGAGGCCTTGCTCGGGCCGGTCAGCGATTGGCAGGTGGAGTGGAAGTGGGATGGCATCCGTGCCCAGGTGGTCAAGCGCGACGGCCAGTTGTGGATCTGGTCGCGCGGCGAAGAGCTGGTCACCGATCGATTTCCCGAGCTGCACAGCCTGACGAGCACCTTGCCGGACGGCACCGTGCTCGATGGCGAAATCCTGGTCTGGAAGCCCGGCGCCAGCGACCAGGCCGTGGCGGTGCAGCCATTCGCCCTGTTGCAGCAACGCCTGGGCCGCAAGACCTTGGGCAAGAAGCTGCTGGCGGATGCGCCGGTGGTGCTCAAGGCCTATGACTTGCTCGAATGGCAGGACCAGGACTGGCGCAATCGCCCGCAACATGAACGTCGCAGCCAGCTGGAGCGCATCGTCGAGGCGTACCCGCTGGCGCCCGTGCTGCTGTCGCCGCTGCTGCACGGCGCCGACTGGGCCGACCTCGCCCGCCAGCGCGAGCAGTCGCGCAGCCTCGGCGTCGAAGGCCTGATGCTCAAGCAGCGCGATGCGCTGTACGGGGTCGGCCGGACCAAGGACATGGGCCTGTGGTGGAAGTGGAAGATCGACCCGTTCAGCGTCGATGCCGTGCTGATCTACGCCCAGCGTGGTCACGGCCGCCGGGCCAGCCTCTACAGCGACTACACCTTCGCCGTCTGGGATGCCCCGGCCGGCACGCCGGGGCGAACGCTGGTGCCGTTCGCCAAAGCGTACTCGGGGCTCAGCGATGAAGAGATGCGCAAGGTCGATGCGATCATCCGCAAGACCACCGTGGACACCTTCGGCCCGGTGCGCAGCGTGACCCCGACCCTGGTGTTCGAGCTGGGCTTCGAGGGGATCGCGCTGTCCAAGCGGCACAAGAGCGGGATTGCCGTGCGCTTCCCGCGGATGCTGCGCTGGCGGCTGGACAAGCCGGTGGACGAGGCGGATGACCTGGCGACCCTGCAGGCGTTGCTGGCCTGAGCAACCGCGCGGGTCTCTTCGCGGGTAAACCCGCTCCTACAGGGGTTGTGTCGAATACGATTGCAGCGCTCGAAGCGATCCGTGTGGGAGCGGGTTTACCCGCGAAGAGGCCGGTGCTGACAGTGCAAAAGCTGAAAGCGCCCATGCGCAAACCCGAAGTTTGTGCTTCTATCTTCAGTCGCAGACCGTTCAACCCAAGCACGCCAGGACCGCCATGCATCACTCTACCCACGACCTGCTTTCCCCCGCCCCGGGCATCACCCGTCAGTTGCACAGCTTCCAGTTCGGCCCGCGCGGTGGCCCCAAGGTGTATATCCAGGCCTCGCTGCACGCCGACGAGCTGCCCGGCATGCTGGTGGCCTGGCACCTCAAGCAACGCTTGCTCGAGCTTGAGCAGCAAGGCCGCCTGCGCCAGGAGATCGTGCTGGTGCCCGTGGCCAACCCGGTCGGTCTGGAACAAGTGCTGCTGGACGCGCCCTTGGGCCGCTTCGAGTTGCAGAGCGGGGAAAATTTCAATCGCAACTTCGTCGACCTCTCGGACACGATCGGCGATCAGGTCGAGGGCCAGCTCAATCAGGACCCGGCGCACAACCTCGCGCTGATCCGCGAACACCTGCGCCGCGGCCTCGACGCCCACCCGGTGCGCACGCCGCTGCAGTCCCAGCGCCTGTGCCTGCAACGGCTGGCCTGCGATGCCGACATGGTGCTCGACCTGCACTGTGACTTCGAAGCCGTCGAGCACCTCTACACCACCCCGGAAGCCTGGCCCCAGGTCGAGCCGCTGGCACGCTACCTGGGCGCCCAGGCGAGCCTGCTGGCGACTGATTCCGGCGGGCAGTCGTTCGATGAGTGCTTCAGCCTGGTCTGGTGGCAACTGCAGCAACGCTTCGGCAAACGCTACCCGATCCCCCAGGGCAGCTTTTCGGTGACCCTCGAGCTGCGCGGCCAGGCCGATGTCAGCCACGACCTGGCGAGCAAGGACTGCCAGGCGATCCTTGACTTCCTCACCCACAGCGGCGCCATCGAAGGCCAGCCCGTCGCGCTGCCGCCGCTGCTGCGCCCCGCCACCCAACTGGCCGCCGTAGAGCCGGTGACCGCGCCGGTGGGCGGCTTGCTGGTGTTTCACGCAGCGCCTGGGCAGTACCTGCAGGCGGGGCAACTGATCGCCGAGGTCATCGACCCGCTGACCGACCGGGTCACCGCCCTGCGCAACGACCAGGCCGGGCTGCTCTATGCACGCAGCGTCCGGCGCATGGCCACGACCGGCATGGTCATTGCCCATGTCGCCGGCGAGCAGGTCTGCCGCAGCGGTTATCTGCTGGGCAACTGATCGGGTAAAACCAATCACCGCGGCGCAGGGTCTGTAGAAGCACAGCCCTCGACGGACCTGCCGCATGCCCGCCTCCCCCGACCTTGCCAATGCCTGGTTCGCCGCACGCGGCTGGCAGCCCTTCGCCTTCCAGCGCCAGGTGTGGGCCGCGGTCGAGCGCGGTGAGTCGGGCCTGGTCCACGCCAGCACCGGCGCCGGCAAGACCTACGCGGTCTGGCTGGCCGCCCTGCGCGCCTTTGCCAAGGCCGACACGGGCAAGCAGCCGGCGCCGCTGCAGGTGCTCTGGATCACCCCCATGCGCGCCCTGGCAGCCGACACCGCGCGCGCCCTGCAACCGCCCCTCGACGCGCTCGGCCTGAACTGGAGCGTCGGCGTGCGCAGCGGTGACACCAGTGCCGCCGAGCGCGCCCGCCAAGCCCGGCGCCTGCCCAGCACCCTGGTCACCACACCGGAAAGCCTGACCCTGCTGCTGACCCGCGAACACGCCGTGCAGGACTTCGCCAGCCTGCGCATGGTGGTGGTCGATGAATGGCACGAATTGCTCGGCAACAAGCGCGGCGTGCAGCTGCAGCTGGCCCTGGCGCGCCTCAGGCGCTGGCACCCCGGGCTGGTGGTGTGGGGCCTGTCGGCGACCCTGGGCAACCTGCAGCACGCCCGTGAAGTGCTGCTGCCGGCCGGCGGCGCGCTGGTCACCGGCAGGCAGGACAAACGCCTGCAGGTCGACACCCTGCTGCCTGAGGCCATCGAGCGGTTCCCCTGGGCCGGCCACATGGGCTTGAAAATGCTCGCCCAGGTCAGCGCCGAAATCGATGCCAGCAGCAGTTGCCTGGTGTTCACCAACACCCGCGCACAGGCCGAGCTGTGGTACCAGGCGCTGCTCGAACAGCGCCCTGACTGGGCCGGGCTGATCGCCCTGCACCATGCGTCGCTGGCGCGCCAGACCCGCGACTGGGTCGAGCGCAGCCTCAAGCAGGGCACCTTGAAGGCGGTGATCTGCACCTCCAGCCTCGACCTCGGGGTGGACTTCCTGCCGGTCGAGCGGGTGCTGCAGATCGGCTCGGCGAAAGGCATCGCACGCCTGATGCAACGTGCCGGACGCTCGGGGCATGCCCCGGGGCGCGCCTCACGGATTACCCTGGTGCCGACCCATAGCCTCGAGCTGGTGGAAGCCGCCGCGGCCCGCCATGCCCTGGCGGCCGGCCAGATCGAGGCGCGCCAGTCGCCGCGCCTGAGCATGGATGTGCTGGTCCAGCACCTGGTCAGCATGGCCTTGGGCAGCGGCTTTCGGCCCGCCGAGCTGCTCGCGGAAGTGCGCAGCACCTGGGCCTTCCGCGACCTGCGCGACAGTCAATGGCAATGGGCCCTGGACTTTGTCTGCCACGGCGGCACTTCGCTGACCGCCTACCCCGACTACCAACGCGTGCACGCGCACCCCGACGGCCTCTGGCGGGTGGCCAGCGAGCGCCTGGCCCGGCGCCACCGGATGGGCATCGGCACCATCGTCAGTGAGGCCAGCATCGCCCTCAAGTACTGGAGCAAGGGCGGTGGCGGCAAAAGCCTGGGCAGCGTCGAGGAAGCCTTCATCGCACGCCTGCGCCCAGGCGACACGCTGGTCTTCGCTGGCCGGGTGCTGGAGCTGGTACGGGTCGAGAACATGACCGCCTACGTGCGCCGCAGCACCGCGCGCAAAGCCGCCGTGGCGCGCTGGAATGGCGGGCGCATGCCGCTCTCGAGCGAACTGGCGGATGCCCTCGTCGAGCAGCTCGACGCCGCCGCCCATGGTCACTTCAATGGCCCGGAAATGCGCGCCGTACGGCCATTGCTGGCGCTGCAGCAGGCCTGGTCGGCACTGCCCACCCAGGGCACCCTGTTAGCTGAGACCCTGACCTCACGGCAAGGCTCGCACCTGTTTCTCTACCCGTTCGCCGGGCGCATGGCCAACCTCGGCCTGGCCAGCCTGGTGGCCTGGCGGGTCAGCCGCGAGCAGCCGCTGTCGGTGTCGATCGCGGTCAGCGACTACGGCTTCGAACTGCTCAGCCCGAGCGCCGTCGACTGGGCGACGTGCCTGCCAATGGCGCTGTCTACCGACAACCTGCTGGAGGACGTGCTGGCCAGCCTCAACGCCGGCGAGATGGCGCTGCGGCGCTTTCGCGAAATTGCCCAGATTGCCGGGCTGGTGTTCGGCGGCTACCCGGCGGCGCAGAAGAGCACCCGGCAGATCCAGGCGTCCAGCGGGCTGTTCTATGAGGTGTTTCGCAAGCATGACGCCGACAACCTGCTGCTCGGCCAGGCACGTGACGAGGTATTGCGCGAGGAGCTGGAGATCGAGCGGCTGCACCGGCAACTGCTCAAGATGAGCGCCTTGCGCCTGGATCTGCAGGCGTTGCGCCGGCCTGGGCCGTTGGCGTTTGCGCTGCTGGTCGAAGGCATGCGTGAGACGCTCAGCACCGAGAAGCTGGCCGACCGCATCGCGCGCATGGTGGCCGACCTGGAAAAGGTCGCGAACAACAACACGAAGGCGTGACATGACCCAGCACCTGGAAATCCAACACTGCGGCGAGACCCTCTGGCTGCTGCCGGACAAAGCGCTGTACTGGCCGGCGCGGCGCGCCCTGCTGGTGGCCGACGTGCACCTCGGCAAGGCCGCCAGCTACCGCGCCCTGCATCAACCAGTGCCACGCGGCACCACCGATGCCACCCTGGCCCGCCTCGATGCCCTGCTGGCGGCACACGATTGCCAGCAACTGATCATCCTCGGCGACTTCCTGCATGCCCGCCCTGCCCGCGCACCGGCCATCGTCGCCAAGCTGAAGGCCTGGCGCCAGCGGCACGCGCCGTTGCGGATCGTTCTTGTGCGGGGTAACCATGACCGTCATGCAGGCGACCCACCCGCCGAACTGAACATCGACGTGCAGGACCAACCATGGCTACAGGAACCCTTCGCCTTGCAGCATGAGCCGGCGTCGAATTCTACCCACCCTGTGATCGCCGGGCATGTACACCCGGCCTTCATACTGCGCGGCAAGGGCCGTCAGCGCCTGCGCCTGCCGTGTTTTCTGATCGAAGACAAGGTCAGCCTGCTACCGGCCTTTGGCGAGTTCACCGGGGGCTGGAACGTCGAGCCCGACGCGGCCACCCGCGTGTTTCTCGCGGGGGCCGAGCGGGTCTGGGCGGTGCAGCGCTGATCAGGCGACCGGCGCCGGTGGCGGTTCATCAGGCAGGGTCGGCTCACCCGGCTCCATCGGTGGGGTATCACCGGGCTGGGGCGGTTGCGGCGTATCGGGATCGGGCTGGTGCGGCACGCCACCGGCCTGCAGCGGCATCGGCGGATGCGCCAGCAGTGACCATGCCAGCAAGCCTATCTGATTGGGTTGCTGGAGGGTGGCCAGCTTCTCACTGACGGCGGGATGGAGTTTCATAGGCAGCTCCTGGCGAGAGCCGGCGCACGTCATGCGCGCCGGAACTGTTCAAGCGTTGGAGTGCCGGGCGGGGAAGGAATTCCCCGCGCTCGTCGGATCAGGTCCGCGGCAGGGTAACGCCGCGCTGGCCCTGGTACTTGCCGCCACGGTCCTTATAGGACACTTCGCACTCTTCATCGGATTCGAGGAAAAGCATCTGGGCCACGCCTTCGTTGGCGTAGATTTTCGCCGGCAGCGTGGTGGTGTTGGAGAACTCCAGGGTCACGTGGCCTTCCCACTCCGGCTCGAGCGGGGTGACGTTGACGATGATGCCGCAGCGCGCGTAGGTGCTCTTGCCCAGGCAGATGGTCAGGACGTTGCGCGGGATGCGGAAGTACTCGACGGTGCGTGCCAGGGCGAAGGAGTTCGGCGGGATGATGCAGACGTCGCTCTTGACGTCGACAAAGCTGCCGGCATCGAAGTTCTTCGGGTCGACGGTGGCCGAATTGATGTTGGTGAACACCTTGAATTCGTCGGCGCAGCGCACGTCGTAGCCGTAGCTGGAAACGCCGAAGGAAATGACCCGGCTTTCGGCGTCGCCGCGCACCTGGCGCTCGACGAACGGTTCGATCATGCCGTGTTCCTGCGCCATGCGGCGAATCCACTTGTCCGATTTGATGCTCATGGCGGGGGGTGTCCTGAGGGTACGAGGTGAAAAACAAGATGCGCATCTTACCGGTCCCGGCGCCTGGGTTAAAGTTCCGTGCCGCATCCCGCGCCGGACGGGGGCTGCGGCCGCCGCCGATCCGAATTTCATCAAAGCCGCTATTGACCATTGGCAGGTCGTTGAAAGTGGGTTATGGTGACGCCACTGTGCTGCACGTGACACCGAGAACTCTAGTTAGATGCACGATTTCCATCGGCCCATCGCTGAATTTTCCGACTCTTTGCACTCAGTCCGGCCAGGGCGTTTCCTGTGCCGAAATTTACTTTGTCCAAGGAGACAGACACATGTCCAACCGTCAATCCGGTACCGTCAAGTGGTTCAACGATGAAAAAGGCTACGGCTTCATCACCCCTCAGTCGGGCGATGACCTGTTCGTGCACTTCAAAGCCATCCAAGCTGACGGCTTCAAAACCCTGAAAGAAGGCCAAGCTGTTACTTTCGTCGCTACCCGCGGCCAGAAAGGCATGCAGGCTGAAGAAGTTCAACTGGCCTAATCCAGTTTAGCTTCAGAAAAAACCCGCTTCGGCGGGTTTTTTTATGCCTGGCAGAAACTGAAGCCTGCCCGCGCGTGACCCATGGGAGCGGCGCGGCGCCGCCCCCACGTGGGTTCAGTCTTCGCTGATGGTAATGCTCGGCATCGCCGGCGCCGCCGCTTCCTGCAGGACGATGCGCGCACCGACCTGGCGCGCCAGCTCCTGATAGACCATGGCGATCTGACTCTCCGGCTCGGCAATCGCCGTCGGCTTGCCGCTGTCGGCCTGCTCGCGGATCAGCATCGACAACGGCAGCGAGGCCAGCAACTCGACGCCATACTGCCCTGCCAGCTTGGCGCCGCCGCCTTCACCGAACAGGTGCTCGGCATGCCCGCAGTTCGAGCAGATGTGCACGGCCATGTTCTCGACCACGCCCAACACCGGGATGTTGACCTTGCGGAACATCTCCACGCCCTTGCGCGCATCCAGCAAGGCCAGGTCCTGCGGGGTGGTGACGATCACCGAGCCCGCCACCGGGACCTTTTGCGCCAAGGTCAGCTGAATGTCGCCGGTGCCCGGCGGCATGTCGATCACCAGGTAGTCGAGGTCGTCCCAGGCAGTCTGGGTGACCAGTTGCAGCAACGCCCCGGAGACCATCGGCCCACGCCAGACCATCGGCGTGTTGTCGTCGGTCAGAAACGCCATCGACATGACCTCGACGCCGTGCGCCTTGAGCGGCACGAACCACTTCTGATCGCGGATCTGCGGCCGGGTACCTTCAGCGATACCGAACATCACACCCTGGCTGGGGCCATAGATATCGGCATCGAGAATACCCACCCGCGCGCCCTCGCGGGCCAGCGCCAGGGCCAGGTTGGCCGAGGTGGTCGACTTGCCCACGCCGCCCTTGCCCGAAGCCACGGCAATGATGTTCTTGACGTTGGCCAGGCCCGGCACCTGGGCCTGGGCCTTGTGCGCGGCGATCACGCACTCGATCGAGACCTGCGCGGCGCTGACCCCGTCGAGGGTCTCGATGGCGGTTTGCAGGACCTGCGCCCAGCCATTCTTGAACAACCCCGCGGCGTAGCCCAGCTGCAGCTGCACGCTGACCTGGCTGCCCTGGATGTCGATCGCGCGCACGCAACCGGCGCTGACCGGGTCCTGGTTCAGGTAAGGGTCGGTGTACTGGCGAAGGACGGCTTCGACGTCGGCACGTGTGACGGCACTCATTGAGGCTCCCGTAGGCAAGATCTGAAAGTGAAACAGGCGCCTATGCTAACCCGTCAATCGTCAGCAGGTACGTCGATGGGGTGAAATATATTTGCCGTGCCTTTATAGTGGCCGATCACCCTTATTTTTCCTCGTAGCCAGAGTAAGTAGCCGAGCCCCCATGTCCGAGCCACGTCAGATTCTCGTCACCAGCGCCCTGCCCTATGCCAATGGATCCATCCACCTTGGCCATATGCTCGAGTACATCCAGACGGACATGTGGGTTCGCTTCCAGAAGCTGCGCGGCAACCAGTGCATCTATGTCTGCGCCGACGACGCGCATGGCTCGGCGATCATGCTGCGCGCCGAAAAGGAAGGCATCAGCCCGGAGCAGCTGATCGCCAACGTGCAGGCCGAGCACAGCGGCGACTTCGCCGAATTCCTGGTCGACTTCGACAACTTCCACTCGACCCACAGCGACGAAAACCGTGAGCTGTCGAGCATGATCTACACCCGCCTGCGCGACGCCGGGCACATCGCCAACCGTTCGGTCACGCAGTACTTCGACCCGGAAAAAGGCATGTTCCTGGCGGACCGTTTCATCAAGGGCACCTGCCCCAAGTGCGCGGCCGACGATCAGTACGGCGACAACTGCGAGAAGTGTGGCGCCACCTACGCCCCGACCGAGCTGAAGAACCCCAAGTCGGCGATCTCCGGTGCCACCCCGGTGCTCAAGGATTCGCAGCACTTCTTCTTCAAGCTGCCTGACTTCCAGGCCATGCTCCAGCAGTGGACCCGCAGCGGCACCCTGCAGGATGCGGTCGCCAACAAGCTCGCCGAATGGCTCGACTCCGGCCTGCAGGAGTGGGACATCTCGCGCGACGCGCCGTACTTCGGCTTCGAGATCCCAGGCGAGCCGGGCAAGTACTTCTATGTCTGGCTGGACGCGCCGATCGGCTACATGGCCAGCTTCAAGAACCTCTGCGCGCGCCGTCCGGAGCTGGACTTCGACGCCTTCTGGAAAGAAGACTCCACGGCCGAGCTGTACCACTTCATCGGCAAGGACATCGTCAACTTCCACGCCCTGTTCTGGCCCGCCATGCTCGAAGGTTCGGGCTTCCGCAAGCCGACCGCGATCAACGTGCACGGCTACCTGACGGTCAATGGCGCGAAGATGTCGAAGTCGCGTGGCACCTTCATCAAGGCGCGCACCTACCTCGATCACCTGGCCCCGGAATACCTGCGTTACTACTACGCCGCCAAGCTGGGCCGTGGCGTCGACGACCTCGACCTGAACCTGGAAGACTTCGTGCAGAAGGTCAACTCCGACCTGGTCGGCAAGGTGGTCAACATCGCCAGCCGTTGCGCGGGCTTCATCCACAAGGGCAACGACGGCGTGCTGGTCGGCGGTGACGCTGCCCCTGAGCTGACCGAGGCCTTCCTGGCTGCCGCGCCGTCCATCGCCGAAGCCTACGAGGCCCGCGATTTCGCCCGTGCCATGCGCGAAATCATGGGCCTGGCCGACCGCGCCAACGCCTGGATCGCCGACAAGGCACCGTGGTCGCTGGCCAAGCAGGAAGGCAAGCAGGACGAGGTGCAGGCCATCTGTGCCCAGGGCGTCAACCTGTTCCGCCAACTGGTGATCTTCCTCAAACCGGTGCTGCCGCTGCTGGCCGCCGATGCCGAGGCCTTCCTGAACGTCGCGCCGCTGACCTGGAACGACCACCAGTCGCGCCTCGAAAACCATCAGCTGAACGCCTTCAAGCCGCTGATGAGCCGCATCGAGCCGGCCAAGGTCGAAGCCATGATCGCCGCCAGCAAGGAAGACCTGCTCGCCGCCCAGGGCAACACCGCGCCTGTGGGTAACGGCGAGCTGGGCAAAGACCCGCTGTCGGCGGAAATCGAGTTCGACACCTTCGCCGCCGTCGACCTGCGCGTGGCGCTGATCGTCAAGGCCGAGGCGGTAGCCGGTGCCGACAAGCTGCTGCAACTGACCCTGGACATCGGCGACGAGCGCCGCAACGTGTTCTCCGGGATCAAGTCGGCCTACCCCGATCCGTCCAAGCTCGAAGGCCGCCTGACCATGATGGTGGCCAACCTCAAGCCGCGCAAAATGCGCTTTGGCATCTCTGAAGGCATGGTCATGGCCGCCGGCCCTGGCGGTGAAGAGATCTACCTGCTCAGCCCTGACAGCGGCGCCAAGCCAGGTCAGCGCATCAAGTAACCCCGCCCCTTCTGCCCCGGCCTCAGCGCCGGGGCATTTGCATCCGCCTGGCGCCGTGCCGGATATACTCACTGCAGCCCACGGCCTCTGGCATTCCCATGAGCGACTACGTCCTGGTTCTGGTCAGCGCTGCGCTGGTCAACCACCTGATCCTGCAGCGCGGGTCGCCTACGCGCGTGCACGTGCACCTGCAGGGCGCCGCCTGCGCGCTGCTGATGCTCGGGGGGCTGGTCGGCGCAAAACTGCTCGACAGCCTGCTCCTGGTGCCTTTGCAGTTGCACGACCTGCAACTGTTCGTGCTGTTGCCCGTGCTGGCGTTGCTGGCCTGGTCGATCCCTGCGCTGCTCGCCCGCCGTTACCCTGAAACGCCCCTTGAGGACCTGCGCATCGTGCTGTTGAGCAACGCCGCCGTGCTCGGCCTGATGTTGCAGCTCACCGATGAACACAGCAGCTGGCTGGCGACCCTGGCCGGGGGGCTGCTGGCGGGCCTGGGCCTGTGGCTGGCCCTGGCCTGGTTCGATGACCTGCGCCAGCGCAGCGCGCACGCCGAGATGCCTCTGGCGCTGCGCGGCTTGCCCATCGAACTGATCGGCGCCGGGGTGCTGAGCATGGCTCTGTGTGGCCTCAACGGACTCTTCGGGCAATGACCCAGACCGCCGATCCCCGCCTGCCCGCGGCCATGGGCCAGGTCTTGCTGGCCTGCGCCCCCGGCCTGCTGGCGTTGTTGTGGCTGCAGGGTTGGGGGGTGCTGTTCAACCTGCTGCTGTGCGCGGGCTTCGCCTTGGCCAGCGAGGCCTTGCTGCTGAGGCTGCGCGGGCAGCACGTGCTGCCGTCACTGGTCGATGGCAGCGCCCTGGTCACAGCGGTGCTGCTGGCCGCAGCCTTGCCGCCTTACGTCGCATGGTGGCTGCCGGCGATCGCCGCCAGTGCTGCGATCGGCCTGGGCAAGCAAGCGTTCGGCGGTGTCGGGCGTAATCTGTTCAACCCGGCGATGGTCGGCTATGCATTGGTGCTGTTGAGCTTCCCCTTGCAGATGAACCACTGGCCCGGCCCCGTACCCGGCTTCAGCGAAGGGCTGCAGCTGATATTCGGCGACACCGGGATCGATGCCTGGGCGCAGCCGACGGTGCTCGATGGCCTGCGGCACAACCGTAGCCTGACCGTGGAGGAGTTGTTCGCCCAGCACCCGGGCTTTGGCAGTGTCGGCGGGCGCGGCAGCGAGTGGGTCAACCTGGCGTTTCTACTCGGCGGTGTGTGGCTGTTGCAGCGCAAGCTGTTCAGTTGGCACGCACCCGCAGGGCTGCTCGGCGGCCTGGTGCTGCTCAGCCTGCTGTGCTGGAACGGCTCGGGCTCCGACTCCAATGGCTCGCCGCTGCTGCACCTGTTTTCCGGCTCGAGCATGCTCGCGGCGTTTTTCATCGCCACCGAGCCCGTCTCCGGGCCCCGGCAGGCCAGCGCCCGATTGCTGTTCGGGTTCGGCGCCGGGGTGCTGATCTATGTGATTCGAACGTGGGGCAGTTACCCCGATGGCACCGCGTTCGCCATCCTCCTGATGAACCTGGCGGTGCCGGCGCTGGACCGTCTGGCGGCACGCCGCGAGCAGGTGGCCTGATGAACAAGCTGACGCGCCAAGTCTTGTGGCTGGTAGTGGTGGGTGGATTGGCGCTAGCGGCAACGCTGGCCTTTAGGCAGTGGACTGACAGGCCAATCGACAACGCCCAGCGCGACCTGCAGACCCGCGAATGGCTCGCCGTGCTGCCGCCTGGCAGCTACGACAACACCCCGCTGCAAGCACCTCTCGAGCTGCCCGCAGCGCAGCTCACGCACAGCCAGCTGCTGGCCGGCTACCGCGCCACTTTGGCGGGGGCGCCCAGCGCAGTGATCTTGCGCAGCCAGGCCAAGGGCTACGCCGGCCCCATCGAACTGGCCATCGCCATCGGCGCCGATGGCCGCCTGCTCGGCATACGCGTCCTGCAGCAGGCGGAAAGCCCGGGGCTGGGCGACCAGTTGGTGGACCCCGGGCTGCGCTGGCTGGAGCAGTTCACGGGGCGCACGCGCAACGCCGCCTGGGCCCTGAAACGGGACAGCGGCGATTTCGATCAGCTGGCCGGCGCTACGGTTACTTCGCGCGCCGTACTCGAGGCGCTGCAGGATGCCCTGCGCTATTTCGACGAGCACCGCAGCGTTTTGCTGGGGGCGCGCGATGAATAGATTCTGGCTCTTGGGCATCAGCCTGGCGCCGTTGCTCGGGGCTACGCAAACCGTCGCGCAAGCGGCTGCGATCGCCGCCTGCACGGTAGCGCTGATGGTCCTGCACCAGGCACTGCTGGCGGCGTTAGCGCGCCCGTTGCAAGGCGCCACCCGCCTGCTGGCCAGCCTGCTGCTGATTGCCGCCCTGTGCAGCTGCCTGCAATTGGGCCTGCGCGCCTGGGCCCTGCCGCTGGCCTTGGCCCTCGGCCATTACCCGGCGCTACTCAGCCTGCAATGCCTGGCAGCCGATCATCTGCTGCCCAAGCAGCGCCGCTGGCGGCTGCTGGCCATGCACCTCGGTGGCCTGGTCGGGCTGTGCCTGCTGCTGGGGCTCAGCCGCCAGTGGCTAGGCCAGGTGGCGGGCGCGCACCTGGCCACCCTCGCCCCGGGCGGATTGATACTGCTCGGCCTGCTGCTGGCCTTGTACAATCGCCTGCGTCCGGACACCGCCCCCTCTCGTCGTCAAGGAACCCGTTGACCCCATGAATGCCGCCAAACGCCTGGAGATCTTTCGCAGGCTGCACGAAGACAACCCCGAACCGAAGACCGAACTGGCCTACAGCACGCCGTTCGAGCTGTTGATCGCCGTGGTGCTGTCCGCCCAGGCCACCGATGTCGGGGTCAACAAGGCCACCGCCCGCCTGTACCCGGTCGCCAACACGCCAGAGGCGATCTACGCCCTGGGCGTCGAGGGGTTGAGCGCGTACATCCGCACCATCGGCCTGTTCAACAGCAAGGCGAAGAACGTCATCGAGACCTGCCGCCTGCTCATCGAGCTGCATGGCAGTGAAGTGCCGCAGACCCGCGAGGCGCTCGAGGCCTTGCCGGGGGTCGGCCGCAAGACCGCCAACGTGGTGCTCAACACCGCGTTTCGGCAGCCCGCGATGGCGGTCGACACGCATATCTTCAGGGTCAGCAACCGCACCGGCATCGCCCCGGGCAAGACCGTGCTGGAGGTGGAAAAGAAACTGATGAAGTTCGTCCCCAAGGATTTCCTGCTCGATGCCCACCACTGGCTGATCCTGCACGGGCGTTACGTGTGCCAGGCGCGCAAGCCGCGCTGCGGCAGTTGCAGGATAGAAGACCTGTGCGAGTACAAGCTGAAGACCTCCGACGATTGAGCCGATAGGTAAAAACCCCGTCGGGCGATTGAAAAAATCTTTTTTACCAGCACCGCGTTTCTCGTTATAAGGACGGCGAATGGCCCTTTGGCTTGGAGCAACGCATGAGTACCGATAAAGAAGAGCTGTCGATCGACGATGACTTCACCAGTACTGCGGATGATGACGCAGAGCCTCAGGTAGAAACCGCGAAGACCAACCTGAACAAGCGCCGTACCATCGACAATCTCCTGGAAGAGCGACGCCTGCAGCGTCAGCTGTCCGATTACGATTACGACCTGTAATCGATCAATTCTCGAAAGCCTCCCTTGCGGAGGCTTTTTTTCAGGGCTATGTCAGGCCATGCCGCTGGGCCAGGTCGATGAGGTCCACCAGCGAACGGGCGTTGAGCTTCAACAGCAGGCGACTCTTGTAGGTGCTGACGGTCTTGTTGCTGAGAAACATGCTGTCAGCAATTTCCTTGTTGCTCTTGCCGCGCGCCAACTGCTGCAGGACCATCATTTCCCTGGCTGACAGACGTTCGACCATCTCGCTTTCGCTCCCCCGGTTGAGGGTGCCACGGGTCTTGAACATGGCCTGGTTGGGGAAGTAGCTGTAGCCGGACAACACGGCCTTGATCGCGCTGAGCAGCTCGGTCAGCTCCTGTTGCTTGCACACATACCCGGCGGCGCCTGCCTGCATGCAGCGCATCGAGAAGTGCCCCGGCGCCTGCGAGGTCAGCACCAGCACCTTGCTCGTCGGGCTGGCCGTGATCATCCGGCCAATGACCTCGAGGCCATCGAGTTTAGGGATACCGATATCCAGCACGACGATATCGGGCTGGTATTCCCGCGTCAGTTGCAAGGCATCGACGCCATTGTCGGATTCCGCCACCACCTCGTAACCATGGCGCTCCATCAGCATGCGCACGGCCAGGCGAATAACCGGATGATCATCCACGATCAGCACTTTATTCATGCGATATCCATCGATTCGTTGCTTTATCCAGCGGCCACCATAACCGAGCAGAGCACCCAGTGGCGCAGTCGTTCGGCCCCGCAACTCATGCAAAGATGGAACCTACATTAATTAGGGAAGCTTCCTACAAGCTGAGCCCCTGCGGGGTGTTCGCGCCGTGCGCAGGAAGGCTTGACCGGCGCCTGCCAGGACCCTGATCCGGGCAAATTCTGTCAGTACCCGTGGCAATCGTTCCGCGCGTGGAACTCTCCTACCTTTCTTACGTGCGCCGCGCCGGGTAAACATGGACAAAACTCGTGCAGGGCTGCCGTCATGAACATTCAGAAAAGCCTGAGCCCGTTGACGCTCATTGCGATCTTCGCCGGCATCGTCGAAGCCTCGGCGCTGGCGTCACTGCCGTTTCTCAGTGAGCAGAGCCAGACGGTGTACACGTGGTTCCTGGTGGGGTTTCCGTTCTTTCTGACGATCCTGTTTTTTCTGACGCTGAACTTCAATCACCAGACCCTCTACCTGCCCCACGAAGGGGGTGACAAGCCTGAGCCCGCTGCGGGCAGATCGGGGCACGCTGGTGAAAGCAGCAGCCTCGCCCTGTCGGGGCCGCAGGCCAACGAGCTGATAGCGGCGCAGCTGTTGCGCATCCTGGCGGAAACGCACCCTAGCCCGCGCAACTGGACGTTGTACAACCTCGATGCGCGGGTGTGCATCAAGCTGTCGGTGGCGCCGCTGGGGGATTCCGAGGGGCCTGGGGGGTTTTGAATGCGGCTTTGGCTTGGGCTTGGGGATTGTGGGCTTATCCATTCCATTTTGTGGCTCTTATGGCCCCTTCCGCCCTTACGGCGGGTCACTTTTTTTCTTGGAAAAAAGTAACCAAAAACCGCTGGCTCCCACATACGGCCCTCCGCTGCGCTGCGGGTTCCCTCACTCCGGTCTTGCTCCCGCGTGGACCGGGCTGTACGGGCCTTCCTGGCCCGCAGCCCTTGCCGGCCTTCCTGGCCGTCACCCCGCTCCGCAAGACCTCCGTTCGGCCTCCTGAGGTCGCCAAGTTAGGGGTGGCGCCTGGACTGGCGTTATCTTCGATAGTGGCATCGGTGGTGGATAGCTTGGCCTCTTCGCGGGTAAACCCGCTCCCACAGGGACCGCGGTGGCCTTACGGCCAGCAGAGAACCTGTGGGAGCGGGTTTACCCGCGAAGAGGCCGGCACTGCCAATGCACATTCTGGCGCTGACGCGCTGTACCGCCCTTATAAACAAGCGAGAGCGCAGCGATTCGCCAGCCGTTGCCCTGGCACTTGATCTGGCCTTTGATCTGGCTCGTGATCTTGATCTACCGCGACTTCAGGAGGCCGAACGGAGGTCTTGCGAAGCGAGGTGACGGCCAGGAAGGCCGGCAAGGGCTGCGGGCCAGGAAGGCCCGTACAGCCCGGTCCTCGCGGGAGCAAGGCCGGAGTGAGGGAACCCGTAGCGCAGCGAAGGGCCGGATGCAGGAGCAAGCGGTTTTTGGTTACTTTTTTCCAAGAAAAA
>NZ_UNOZ01000009.1 GCF_900536025.1 Pseudomonas reidholzensis | reverse complement strand
TTGGTGCGGTCGCGGATCAGCGATTCACGAATCCGGTGTGAGACTGAAAGCGTCTGCTGCTCCACAGTCTTGGCCGCGACGAAACGCATCGTTGGCCGAGAAGCGGCTTCGCAGATCGCTTGAGCGTCGACAAAATCGTTCTTGTTACTTTTGACGAAAGGTCGCACGAACTGAGGGGAAATCAGCTTGGCATCGTGCCCCGCAGCTTTCAGTTCACGCGCCAGGTAATGCGCTCCAGCGCAGGCTTCCATCACCACGGTGCATACCGGATGGTTGGAGAAAAAGCGCATTAATTGCTGTCGTGAGCACTTCTTGCGTAGCACTTCCCGGCCGGACCTATCCTGAGCATGCAGGTGGAAGGTGTGCTTGCCGATGTCGATGCCGACTAATGCCACTTCGCTCATGGTGATGATCTCCGGAGATAAAAACACCCTGCGCAAGCCTAGCCTGCGCAGAGTGCCGGGGTGACCATCTCATTAAGTGACCCGCCGTAAGGGCGGAAGGGGCCATCAGCGCCACCAAATGGAATGGATAAGCCCACAACCCACCAGCCCCACCCACAGCCCACATCAAGCGTTAAGCGTTAAGCGTTAAGCCCAAGAATATCCCGCGCCACCGCCTCGGCAATCCGAATCCCATCAACCCCAGCCGACAGAATCCCCCCCGCATACCCAGCACCTTCACCCGCCGGGAACAACCCCTTCAGGTTCACGCTCTGGTACGTCGCATCCCGCGTAATCCGCAGTGGCGACGACGTCCGCGTCTCGATCCCGGTCAACACCGCATCATGCAGGTTGTACCCCTTGATCTGCCGATCAAACGCCGGCAACGCCTCACGGATCGCCTCGATGGCAAACGCCGGCAGGCTCTCGGCCAGGTCCAGCAGCGTTACCCCAGGCTTGTACGAAGGCTCGACACTGCCCAACGCAGTCGACGCCCGGCCGGCCACGAAATCGCCCACCAACTGCGCCGGCGCCTGGTAATTGCTGCCACCCAGCACATACGCGTGAGCCTCGAGACGCTCCTGCAGCTCGATGCCCGCCAGCGGGCCACCCGGATAGTCGCGCTCAGGGTCGATGCCCACGACGATGCCCGAGTTGGCGTTGCGCTCGTTACGCGAGTACTGGCTCATGCCATTGGTCACCACCCGCCCAGGCTCGCTGGTCGCGGCTACCACGGTGCCGCCCGGGCACATGCAGAAGCTGTAGACCGAGCGGCCGTTCTTGGCGTGGTAGACCAGCTTGTAGTCGGCGGCGCCGAGCTTCGGGTGGCCGGCGTACTTGCCCAGGCGCGCCTTGTCGATCAAGGTCTGCGGGTGTTCGATGCGGAAACCGATCGAGAACGGCTTGGCCTCCATGAACACACCCTTGGCATGCAGCATGCGGAACGTGTCACGGGCGCTGTGGCCCAGGGCCAGGACCACATGGCGCGCGTGCAACTGCTCGCCGCTCTCCAGCACTACGCCGGTCAGCTGCTCACCGTCGACCAGCAGGTCGCTGACCTTCTGCTCGAAACGCACTTCACCGCCCAGGGCGATGATTTCTTCGCGCATGGTCTCGACCATGCCGGTCAGGCGGAAGGTGCCGATGTGCGGCTTGTTGATGTACAGGATCTCGTCCGGCGCACCGGCCCTGACGAACTCTTCCAGGACCTTGCGGCCGTGGTGCTGCGGGTCCTTGATCTGGCTGTACAGCTTGCCGTCGGAAAAGGTCCCGGCGCCGCCCTCACCGAACTGCACGTTGGACTCGGGGTTGAGCACGCTTTTACGCCACAGGCCCCAGGTGTCCTTGGTGCGCTGGCGGACTTCCTTGCCGCGTTCGAGGACGATCGGCTTGAAGCCCATTTGCGCCAGCAGCAGGCCGGCGAAGATCCCGCACGGGCCAAAGCCGACCACCAGCGGGCGCTGCTCGAGCTCGGCCGGCGCCTGGCCGACGTACTTGTAGCTGACGTCGGGGGCCACCGTGACGTTGTGGTCGTCGGCGAACTTCGCCAGCAGCTCGGCCTCGTTGCTGGCCTCAAGGTCGATGGTGTAGATGAACAGCAGCTCGCTGTTCTTCTTGCGCGCGTCATAGCTGCGCTTGAACAGGTTGAAGCCGAGCAGTTGCTCGTCGGCGATGCCCAGGCGCTGGACGATGGCCGCACGCAGGGCATCGTCGGGGTGGTCCAGGGGCAGCTTCAGTTCGGTGATTCGTAGCATGGCAAGGTCCAGTATCCCGGCCATGGGCGGCCGGCGGCTTCACGTAAACCGCCAAGTATAAGCTGTTCGCCGCCCCGACAGGCAGGATAAAAGCGCCCGGTGATCAGTTGTCGCGAGCACCGCCGTAGTAGCCGCAGCCTTGCAGGGTCTTGCCATCGATGCGCAGTTCGGCGCGCAGGTGGCGCACGGCGCCGGTGGCGCTGTCGACGCAGCGTTGCGGTGCGACCCACAGCTCGAGGTGCTGGCCGTTGGCTTCGCTGGACAGGTTGATGCCGCCGCCAGGCATCTGTTCTTCGAGGTAGGGCAGCGCCAAGGGCTCCTGGCCAACGCGGTTGAGGACCATGCCCTTGCCGCTGGCCTTGATGTCCCACTCCGGCTCGTGACCACTGGCGCGCAGGGTCAGCTGCTTGAAGTTGGGGTCTTCGCAGGCCTTGGTGGAGCCTTCCAGGCGGTACACGCGGCGCACGTCGAGCTGGCCATCGGTGTTGGCCTGCTTGGCGCCGGTGAGGCGTGCGCGGACATCGGCGAACAGCTTGTCGCCGGCACCGTCGGCCAGGCTCGAGGCTTCCTGCAGGATGCCGGTGGCGCCCGCGTCGTTGACCACGAAGTGGCGGGCCTCGGTGCAGGGCTTGAACAGCAGCTGACCGCCACTGGCGCTCAGTTCGCCCTGCATGCGCGTGGTGCCGACATCGAGGTCGGCCGGCTTGTCCGCCAGCATCTGGCAGCCGGCGAACAGGGGCAGCAGGGTGGCGAGCAGCAGGGGAGGGGTGAGGCGCATGGATGAAGCTCCGGGGTCGCAGCGGATGAAGTGGGCACGTTACCGAGCATGCTTGCGGATCACAATCAGATCCATGAAAAAAGGGCCCGAAGGCCCTTTTGTCATGCAGCGTCGATCAACCGCCGAGGTACGCTTCACGCACCTTCGGATCACTCAACAGTGCTTCCCCTGTGCCTTGCATCACCACGTGGCCGTTTTCCAGCACGTAGGCACGGTCGGCGATCTTCAGCGCCTGGTTGGCGTTCTGCTCGACCAGGAACACCGTCACACCGTCGCGGCGCAGCTGTTCGATGATGTCGAAGATCTGCTGGATGATGATCGGTGCCAGGCCCAGCGACGGCTCGTCGAGCAGCAGCAGCTTGGGTTTGCTCATCAAGGCGCGGCCGATGGCGAGCATCTGCTGCTCGCCGCCGGACATCGTCCCGCCGCGCTGCACATAGCGCTCCTTCAACCGCGGAAACAGCTCCAGGACCTTGTCCAGCTGCGCCTCATAGTCGCCCTTGTTGGTGAAGAAGCCACCCATGGCCAGGTTCTCTTCGACCGTCAGGCGGGCAAACACGCGGCGGCCCTCGGGGACCACGGCGATGCTCTTGCGCATGATCTGCGACGACGGCTGGCCGACCAGCTCTTCACCCAGGTACTTGATGCTGCCGCTGTGCGCCTGGGGCGAGCCGCAGAGGGTCATCAGCAGGGTCGACTTGCCGGCACCGTTGGCGCCGATCAAGGTGACGATCTCGCCCTGGTTGATTTCCACGTTGACGCCGTGCAGCGCCTGGATCTTGCCGTAGAAGGTGGAAACGTTTTCGAACTTGAGCATTACGCTTCCCCCAGGTAGGCCTTGATCACTTCAGGATTGCCGCGGATCTCCTCCGGCGTGCCATCGGCCAGGGGCGTGCCCTGGTTGATCACGACGATGTGGTCGGAGATGCTCATCACCAGCTTCATGTCGTGCTCGATCAGCAGCACGGTGACGTCGTGCGACTCACGCAGGTAGGCGATCAATGCCTTGAGGTCTTCGGTCTCGCGCGGGTTGAGGCCGGCGGCGGGTTCGTCGAGCATGATGATCCGTGGCTGGGTCATCATGCAGCGGGCGATTTCCAGGCGCCGTTGCTGGCCGTAGGCCAATGTGCCGGCGGTACGGTTGGCGAACTCGGTCAGGTTGACCTTGTCGAGCCAGTACTGGGCACGCTCCATCGCCTCGCGCTCGCTGCGGCGGAAGCCCGGGGTCTTGAACAGGCCCGCGAAGAAGTTGGTGTTCAAGTGCCGGTGCTGGGCGATCAGGAGGTTTTCCAGCGCGGTCATTTCCTTGAACAGGCGCACGTTCTGGAAGGTTCGCACCACGCCCTTGCGGGCGATCTGATGGCCGGCCAGGCCCTGGATCGGCTGGCCGTCGAGCAGGATGGTCCCGCCGCTCGGCTTGTAGAAACCGGTCAGGCAGTTGAACACCGTGGTCTTGCCGGCGCCGTTCGGGCCGATCAGCGCCACCACTTGTTTTTCCTTGACGGTCAGGGCCACGCCATTGACCGCCAACAAGCCGCCGAAGCGCATGCTCAGGCCGCTGACTTGCAGAATTTCGCGGCTCATCGACGCAGCTCCAAATGGGGACGTTGCATAGGCAGCAAGCCCTGCGGACGCCAGATCATCATCAACACCATCAGCGCACCGAACATCAGCATCCGGTATTCGCTGAACTCACGCATCAGCTCAGGCAGCAGGATCATCACGATGGCCGCGAGAATCACGCCCAGCTGAGAGCCCATGCCGCCGAGCACGACGATGGCGAGGATGATCGCCGACTCGATGAAGGTAAACGACTCCGGGGTCACCAGCCCTTGCCGTGCGGCGAAGAAGCTGCCGGCGAAACCGGCGAACGCAGCGCCCAGGGTGAACGCCGAGAGCTTGATCACGGTCGGGTTGAGGCCCAATGCGCGGCAGGCGATCTCGTCTTCACGCAAGGCTTCCCAGGCACGCCCGATCGGCATGCGCAGCAGCCGGTTGATGACGAACAGCGCAGCCAGGGCCAGCAGCAGGGCCACCAGGTAGAGGAAGATGACCTTGTTGATCGAGTTGTATTCCAGCCCGAAGAACTCGTGGAAGGTCTGCATCCCCTCGGCGGCGCGGCGCTCGAACGACAGGCCGAAGAAGGTCGGCTTGGGAATGTTGCTGATGCCGTTGGGGCCGCCGGTGAGGTCGGTGAGGTTACGCAGGAACAGCCGGATGATCTCGCCGAACCCGAGGGTCACGATGGCCAGGTAGTCACCGCGCAGACGCAACACCGGGAAGCCCAGCAGGAAGCCGAAGGTGGCCGCCATCAGGCCGGCGAGCGGCAGGCAGATCCAGAAGCTCAGCCCGTAGTAGTGCGACAGCATGGCGTAGCTGTAGGCGCCCACGGCATAGAAGCCGACGTAACCGAGGTCGAGCAGACCGGCCAGGCCGACCACGATGTTCAGGCCAAGGCCGAGCATCACGTAGATCAGGATCAGCGTGGCGATGTCGACCGCGCCGCGCGAGCCGAAGAACGGCCACACCAGGGCGACCACGATCAGGCCGAGGATGATCCAGCGCTGGGTCTTGGGCAGGGTCAGGAAGTTGCTCACCGCCGGCGAGATCAACTTGCGCTCGGAGCGGTTGCTGGTCAGCGCGCTCCACTGCTTGTCGAACAGCACCCGCAGGAACATCAGCACCGAACACACGGCGATCACCGTGAGGGTGAACGGGCCCTGGCTGTGGACGATCAGCCGGATGCCGTCGATGCTCAGTTTCAGGCCCAGCACCGGGAAGGCCACGGCCCAGACCAGCAAGGCGCTGAAGAACGCCTGTTTGATATTTTTGTTCATACTTTTTCAACCTCCGGACGGCCCAGGATGCCGGTCGGCCGGAACAGCAGCACGAGAACCAAGAGACCGAACGCCACCACATCCTTGTATTGGTCGCCGAAGATGTCGGCACCAAAGGCTTCGGCCACGCCCAGCACCAGCCCGCCGAGCATGGCGCCCGGGATACTGCCGATGCCGCCCAATACCGCCGCGGTAAAGGCCTTGAGGCCCACCAGGAAGCCGGCGTTGGGGTTGATCACGCCGTATTGCATGCTCAGCAACACGGCCGCCACCGCCGCCAGTGCGGCACCGATGACAAAGGTCAGGGCAATGATGTTGTTGGTGTTGATGCCCAGCAGGTTGGCCATCTTGATGTCCTCGGCACAGGCGCGGCAGGCGCGACCCAGGCGGGACCGGGAGATGAACAGGGTCAGCAGGGTCATGGCCACCAGGGTGACGACGAACACCAGGATCTGCATGTAGCTGATCAGGACTTCCTCCGCGCCGCCCGGGCCGAAGGAGATGCTCCCCGGGATCAGGTTGGGGATGGATTTGTCCTTGGAGTCCTGCGACAGCAAGACCGTGTTCTGCAGGAAGATCGACATGCCGATGGCGGAAATCAGCGGGATCAGGCGGTTGCTGTTGCGCAGGGGGCGGTAGGCAACGCGCTCGATACTGTAGCCATAGGCACTGGTGACGCAGATGGTGGCGATGAAGGCCACGGTCATCAGGATCGGCAGCGAATGAATGCCCATCATGGCCAGCCCGGCGAGGGCAATGAACGCCACGTAGGATCCGATCATGTACACCTCGCCGTGGGCGAAGTTGATCATGCCAATGATGCCGTACACCATCGTGTAACCGATGGCGATCAAGGCATAGGTGCTGCCGATGGTCAATCCATTAACCAGTTGTTGGAAGAAATGGTAGATCTCAGGCATTACAGCGCTCCTAAAAACCTGATTTGCATTCGCTGGCGGGGGGTAACCCGGCTCGCCTCGTGGTCTGTACACGATGGCAGGGCACGGCCAGTGAACCGCGGGTGACGGTTTTAAGATTTTCAGGTGGGTAGGCTGCCGGATCGCGGCAATCGGGCCCATGAACCTCGTAAAACAAAGCCCACTGCTCGCACAGTGGGCTTCTACGGTCAGCTATTAGTCACGCAGTTACTGAGGGGAGACTTCGGTCTTCGGCTTGCCGAAATGCCATTCGTAGACCACGAACTTGAAGTCTTTCAGGTCGCCCTTGGCGTCGTACGACAGGTCGCCGGTCGGGGTCTTGAAGGTGCCGGCGTGGATGGCCTCGGCCACCTTGTCGGTGTCTTCGGACTTCGCCGCCTTGATGCCTTCGGCAATCAGCTGCACCGCCGAGTAGGCCGGGAACACGAACGGGCCGCTCGGGTCCTTGCCGTCAGCCTTGATGGCGTCGGCGATGGCCTTGTTCGCAGGGTCCTGGTCGAAGGACTTCGGCAGGGTGACCAGCAGGCCTTCGGAAGCGCCCTGGGCGATCTGCGAGATGGAGTCGTTGCCGACGCCTTCCGGGCCCATGAACTTGGCTTTCAGGCCTTTTTCCTGGGCTTGGCGCAGGATCAGGCCCAGCTCTGGGTGGTAGCCGCCGTAGTAGACGAAGTCGACGTTGTTCTGCTTGAGCTTCTGGATGATCGAGGAGAAGTCCTTGTCACCGGCGTTCAGGCCTTCGAACACGGCGACCTTGGTGCCTTTGCCTTCCAGCGTCTGCTTGACGGCGGTGGCGATGCCTTCACCGTACTGCTGCTTGTCGTGCAGGACGGCAACGATCTTCGGTTTGACGTGGTCGGCGATGTAGTTGCCGGCGGCCGGGCCCTGGGCGCTGTCCAGGCCGATGGTGCGGAACACCAGTTTGTAGCCACGCGCGGTGATTTCCGGGCTGGTGGCGGCGGGGGTGATCATGATCACGCCTTCGTCTTCGTAGATGTCGGACGCAGGCTGGGTAGAGCTGGAGCACAGGTGGCCGATGACGTACTTGACGCCGTCGTTGACCACTTTGTTGGCGACTGCCACGGCCTGTTTAGGGTCGCACGCGTCGTCGTATTCCTTGGCCTCAAGCATTTTGCCATCGACACCGCCCTTGGCGTTGATGTCCTTGATGGCCTGTTTGGCGCCGATGAACTGCATGTCGCCGTACTGGGTCACAGGACCCGTCTTCGGACCGGCAATGCCGATCTTGATGGTATCGGCGGCAAACGAATGGCTGGCAACCCCGGCCAGTACCATTGCGGCGAACAGCTTGGAAATCTTGATCATTAGTGCTCCACTCATTCTGTTGTAATTCTTATAGTCCTGGCGGCCAGGGCTACAGACCGGGCGGGATTTGCGGCATGGCCATGCCATACGCAAGCCCACCTTCCCCCGGAACATGTCCCGGAACTGTACCGGTACAGTGTAGAGCGCTGTCGGAGCGCTTGAAAAGCGGGCAAAAAGCGCCTGTTTCGCGGGGTGTCGCGTGGTCGACATAAAGATACAGAAAAGCGCCATTAAAATGCCTGCATCCCCGGTCCCACCCCACATCTTCGGGACCTATCGACCAAATTACGTATTTGAAACCGGGTTTTTCTGCAAAAATACCGGCTTTTTTAATTGGCCGATTTTTGCCGGTAGGAACCCATGACTGATCAAACAAGCACCCTCTATGCCAAATTGCTCGGCGAGACAGCAATCATCGAGTGGAAGGCGTTGGAGCGTTTCTGGGCGAAGGGTGACCTGATTTGGGTCGACCCCGATCTGGACCTGATTACGGTGGCTGCGGCGATGGCCGAGAATCGCAGTGAAATCTTCGCTAAATGGCGCAGTGATGGCGCTGTCGGCTCACTGTCGGCGGAACAGGCACTAGACCTGCAGACCCGCGAGCCAGAGATCTGGGCGGTGGTGGTTTCGCCGTTTGTGGTCATGCAGGAAAAGAAAGCCGGATAACGCTGCGCTTTTTTGGTGCGCGAAAATACGCAGCGGCGTCATGTTGGTGCGTGTTGACGTGCACGTAAGGTGGAAGTTGGTAACATCGTTCCGGGTTTTCGTCACAGCGGTAACAGTTTACGTAATGCGTAATGGGGCGGCCGTCTTCACGCCGCCTCCTGAGGCTTTTCACTCTGGAGTCGTTCATGAGCACTGCACTGCCTGCGTTGGGATTCGCCGGAATCGGCCTGATGGGTTTGCCGATGTGTCGGCGGCTGCTGGCGGCGGGTTACCCGCTGACAGTGTGGAACCGCAGCCCGGAAAAATGCACCGAGCTGGTCGAGGCGGGCGCGCGCCTGGCCAGCAGCCCGGCCGAGCTGTGCCGCGAGGCCGACATGCTGCTGCTGTGCCTGGCCGATACGGCCGTGGTGCGCGAGGTGGTGTTTGCCGAGCAGGGCATTGCCCACGGCGGGCGCAGCGGCCAATTGCTGATCGACCTGTCCAGCCTGGAGCCGACCGCTACCCGCGAGATGGCCGCTGAGCTGGAAGCCCGCTGTGGCATGGCCTGGCTGGATGCACCGGTGTCGGGCGGCACGCCGGGCGCGGAAGCGGGCACCCTGGCGATCATGGTCGGCGGTGAGGCCGACGACCTGGCCCGCGCGCGTCCGGTACTGATGAACCTGGGCCAGCGGGTCACGCACATGGGCGGGGTGGGCGCGGGGCAGGTGACCAAGGCCTGCAATCAGATGATCGTCGCCTGCAACGCCTTGGTCATCGCCGAAGTGGTGGCCCTGGCCGAGCAGTCGGGGGTCGAGGCAGGCCTGATCGCCGAGGCACTGGCGGGCGGTTTCGCCGATTCCAAGCCGCTGCAGATACTGGCCCCGCAGATGGCCGAGAGCCGCTTCGAGCCCATCAAGTGGCACGTGCGCACCTTGCTCAAGGACCTCGACACGGCAGTCAAGTTTTCCCGCGAGCAGGGCTCGGCGACGCCGCTCAGTGGCCTCGCCGCGCAATTGATGCGCCTGCACGGTAGCCAGGGCTATCTGCAAAAAGATCCGGCGACCCTGGTACAGCTGTATCGGCACAAGCAATGAAGTCGCTGTCCTGGCGATCGAGGCGTTCCAGTACCGGGCGCAGGTCCGCCAGTGGCACCGGGCGGCTGAGCAGGTAACCCTGCAGGTAGTCGCAACCGTGGGCGGCGAGAAACTCGTGCTGCTCGACGGTCTCGACGCCCTCGGTCACCACCTGCAGGTGCAGGGTATGCGCCATCATGATGATCGCCTGGACGATCTCGCGGTCTTTCTGGCTGGCCGGTACGTCCTGGATGAACGAGCGGTCGATCTTCAGCACGTCCAGTGGCAGGCGCTTGAGATACGCCAGTGACGAGTAGCCGGTACCGAAGTCGTCGATCGACAGGGCCACGCCCTGGCCGCGGATCCGTTTGAGCAGGTTGATGACCCGGTGGATATCGCCCATCAGGGCGTTCTCGGTGACCTCCAGCTCCAGTTGCCAGGGCGCCAAACCCGCCAGCAGCAGGGCCATCTCGACATCCGCCGGCAGCTCTTCGCGGCCCAGGGTGAGCGCCGAGCAATTGACCGTGACCTTGAGGTTGGCATAGCCATGGCGGTTGAGCTGGGCCAGGTCTTCGCAGGCGCGGCGCAGCACCCAGAGGTCGAGGTCGGCGATCAGGCCATTGGCTTCGGCGATGCCGATGAAGCGATCCGGGCCGAGCAGGCCATGCTGCGGGTGCTGCCAGCGCACCAGTGCCTCGAGCTTGGCCACCTGGCCGGTGTGCAGGTCGAAAATCGGCTGGTAGTGCACGCACAGGCCGCGCTCTTCGAGCAGGGCGACGCGCAGTTCTTCTTCCAGTTGCAGTTCCAGGGTGGCGCGGGTGCGCAGGCCAGTGTTGAAGAAGTTGAGGTTGTTGCGTCCGCAGCCCTTGGACTGATACAGCGCCAGGTCGGCGTTTTTCAGCAGTTCTTCGGTGTTGCGTCCGTCATCGGGATAGATGCTGATGCCGATGCTGGTGGTCATGACCATGCGCCGGCCGCCGAGGTCGATCGGGTCTTTCATGCGTTGCATGATGCGCAGGGCCAGGTGCCGGGCTTCATCGCGGTTGTTGAGGCTGGTGACGATGCAGAACTCGTCGCCGCCAAAGCGCGCGACCAGGTCCTGGCTGCGGGTGGCGGCCTTGATATGGTCGGCGATGACCTTGAGCAGGTCGTCACCGGCGGCATGCCCGAGGCTGTCATTGATGCGCTTGAAGTGGTCGATGTCGAGAAACATCACCGCCAGCATGCTTTCGTTGGCGGCGTGATCGGCGAGGCGCTCGGCGAACACCTGATTGAAACCGCGACGGTTGATCAGGTTGGTCAGGGCATCGTAATGCGCGGCTTGTTGCAGTGACACCCGCGCCTGGTCGAGCTGGCTGAGCAGCACGCTGACCCGGCGCAGGTCGTGTTCCTTGCTCTGCAGCTTCTTGTCGGCGAGTGCCGCGCTGATGCTGCTGGCGCTGATCAGCAGCGTAATGCAGGCGATGGTCAGGCCCAGTTGCAGGCTGTTGTCGCTGGTGGGCAGGCTCAGCGAGGCACCCTGGGGAATCACCAGGGTCATGGCGGCCATGCCGGTGAAGTGGGTGCCGACGATGCCGGCGGCCATCAACAGGCTGGCGCCGTATTTCATGACCAGGTGCAGGGTGCCGCTGCCGTTGCGAAAGTACCGCGCCATCAGCAGTGCCACCAGGCTGGCGGCGATGGCGATGCCCAGCGAGGCCAGCAGCAGGCTGGTCTGGTAGTACTGCTGGGCGCTGGTCTGCAGCGCAGCCATGCCGACGTAATGCATCAGGGTGATGCCCAGGCCAATGCAAGTGGCGGCCTGGAGATAGTGGCGCGGGCGCATGTCGCGGCGGTCGAGGCTGTTCATGGCGAGCCAGGCGGCGAACAGCGCGAGCAGCAGCGACAAGCCTGTCAGGGCGACGTCGTAGTGAATTTCCAGTGGGGCGCGGAAGGCCAGCATGCTGATGAAGTGCATGGCCCAGATGCCGCCAGACAGGCAGCAGGCGCCGAGCACGCGCCATTGGCGGCGGGCGCTGGGGTTTTCACTGTGGCTTTGGCGTTCGGCCATGTCGAGGGTGGCGAAGCTGGCCGCGCAGACCACGACATAGGCCAGGCTCACCAGAAACGGCTCGTGTTGGCAGTCGAGCAGGATCTGGCCCGACGTGGGTAACGCGGCGAACAATTGCAGTCCCAGCCAGTCCATGGAGTGCCTCTTCTTCGAGCCTGCACTTGTCCCCCGAGGGGGCTGTTCAGCAAGCAGTATAGGAAGAGGTGCTTATGCCTTCAGGATTAATGGCATTTTGGTTTCTACGATTTGGATATGAGGGTAATAGCGGGAGGGTCTAAGTGGGTCTCAGTGGCCTGGTTCGTTTGTGTGATGCGGCTACTGGCCCCTGCCGCCCAACGGCGGGTCACTTTTCTTCTTGTGGCAATGGTGGTGGCTATTCGGGCCTCATCGCGGGCAAGCCCGCTCCTACAAGGACCGCGCCGACCTGTAGGAGCGGGCTTGCCCGCGATGGCCGGAAGGTCAATGCAAATTCTGGCGCTGCCGCGCTGTACCGCCCTCACAAACCCGCGAGAGCGCAGCGATTCGCCAGCCGTTGCCCTGGCCCTTGATCTGGCCCTTGATCTTGATCTGGCGTGTGATCTTGATCTACCGCGACTTCAGGAGGCCGAACGGAGGTCTTGCGGAGCGGGGTGACGGCCAGGAAGGCCGGCAAGGGCTGGGGGCCAGGAAGGCCCCTACAGCCCGGTCCACGCGGGAGCAAGACCGGAGTGAGGGAACCCGCAGCGCAGCGGAGGGCCGTATGTGGGAGCCGGCGGTTTTTGGTTACTTTTTTCCAAGAAAAAAGTGACCCGCCGTAAGGGCGGAAGGGGCCATGAGCTGCACCACATCGAACGGATAAGCCAAAAACTGAATGACCAACCCCAGCCAAAAAAAAGGCCGCTAAAGCGGCCTTTTCTTCAACGACACAATCAACCGGCGACCAGTACGCGAATCGCCTCCAGCCGCAACGCAGCCTTCTCCAGCATCGCCAGACCTTGCTCACGCTGCTTGCGCACCGCCTCGATCTCGCTGTCACGCACACTCGGGTTGACCGCCTGCAACGCCGTCAAGCGCGCCAGCTCTTCATCCGCCTCGGCAGCCAGACGCCGCTGGGCATCCGCCACGCGCTCGACGTGCACCGGCTCGATCTTCGCGTCAGCGCCGCTGATACGCTGCGCCAAGACATCACGCTGGGCCTGGATGAACTTGTTGGCACTGGCTCGCGGCACGCTTTCGAGCTGCTCGTTGAGGGTCTCGAAGGCGACCCGCGGGCCCAGGTCGTTGCCGTTGGCATCGAGCAGGCAACGCAGCGCCGCGGAGGGCAGGTAACGGCCCAGCTGCAGGCTGCGCGGTGCCACCACCTCGCTGACGTACAGCAGCTCGAGCAGCACCGTGCCCGGCTTGAGTGCCTTGTTCTTGATCAGCGCCACCGCCGTGTTGCCCATCGAGCCGGACAGCACCAGGTCCATGCCGCCCTGGACCATTGGGTGCTCCCAGGTCAGGAACTGCATGTCTTCACGCGACAGCGCCTGGGCACGGTCGTAGGTGATGGTCACGCCTTCGTCGTCACCCAGCGGGAAGCTGGCGTCGAGCATCTTCTCGCTCGGCTTGAGGATCAGGGCGTTTTCCGAATGGTCTTCGCTGTCGATGCCAAACGCGTCGAACAGGGTTTCCATGTAGATAGGCAGGGCGAACTGGTCATCCTGCTCGAGAATCGCCTCGACCAGCGCCTGGCCTTCGCCGGCACCGCCGGAGTTGAGCTCGAGCAGGCGGTCGCGGCCGCTGTGCAGTTCGGCTTCGAGGTTTTCCCGCGCGGTCTTGGCCTCGGCGACCAGCGCATCCCAGGCACCGGCTTCACCGCTTTCGAGCAGTGGCAACAGGCGCGGGCCGAACTGGTGCTGCAGCGCGCTGCCGGTCGGGCAGGTGGCGAGGAAGGCGTTCAGGCCCAGGTGGTACCACTGGAACAGGCGCTCTTGCGGGCTGTCCTGCAGGTACGGGATGTGCAGCTCGATGGTGTGCTTCTGGCCGATCCGGTCAAGACGGCCGATACGCTGTTCGAGCAAGTCGGGGTGGGCCGGCAGGTCGAACATCACCAGGTGGTGGGCGAACTGGAAGTTACGGCCTTCGCTGCCGATTTCCGAGCAGATCAGCACCTGGGCGCCGAACTCTTCGTCGGCAAAGTAAGCGGCGGCGCGGTCGCGCTCGAGGATGCTCATGCCCTCGTGGAACACCGTGGTGGGGATGCCGGAGCGCACGCGCAGGGCGTCTTCCAGGTCCATCGCGGTCTCGGCATGGGCGCAGATCACCAGGACCTTGGTGCGCTTGAGCATCTTCAAGGTGTCGATCAGCCAGTCGACGCGCGGGTCGAAGCGCCACCAGCGCTCTTCTTCGTCGCCCGCGCCCTGAGCCTGGAAGGCCACTTCCGGGTACAACTCGGCGCGCTCGCCGCTCGGCAGCTCGGCGTACTGCTCGGGGTTGGCCAGCGGGTACGGGTGCAGGTGACGCTCCGGGAAGCCCTGCACCGCGGCGCGGGTGTTGCGGAACAGCACGCGGCCGGTACCGTGGCGGTCGAGCAGCTCACGGATCAGGCGCGCGCTGGCCTCGCTGTCACCGTCGCTGACCGCGGTCAGCAGCGCCTCGCCTTCGGCACCCAGGAAACCCTGGATGGTGGCGTGGGCCTTGGGCGACAGACGGCCTTGTTCGAGCAGCTCCTGGACGGCTTCAGCCACCGGGCGATAGTTTTCGCTCTCGGCGCGGAACGCCGCCAGGTCATGGAAACGGTGCGGGTCGAGCAGGCGCAGACGCGCGAAGTGGCTGTCCTGGCCCAGTTGCTCCGGGGTTGCGGTGAGCAGCAGCACGCCAGGGATGACCTCGGCCAGTTGCTCGACCAGGCCGTACTCCGGGCTGACCTGCTCTTCGTGCCACACCAGGTGGTGGGCTTCGTCGACCACCAGCAGGTCCCAGCCCGCGGCGAACAGCGCGTCCTGGGCTTTTTCGTCGTCGACCAGCCATTCCAGCGCGACCAGCGCCAGCTGGGCATCTTCGAACGGGTTGCTGGCATCGCTTTCAATGAAGCGCTCAGCGTCGAACAGCGCCACTTCGAGGTTGAAGCGCCGGCGCATCTCCACCAGCCACTGGTGCTGGAGGTTTTCCGGGACCAGGATCAGCACGCGGTTGGCGCGCCCGGTGAGCAGCTGGCGATGGATCACCAGGCCGGCTTCGATGGTCTTGCCCAGGCCCACTTCGTCGGCCAGCAGGACCCGCGGGGCCATCCGGTCGGCGACTTCACGGGCGATGTGCAGCTGGTGGGCGATCGGCTGCGCGCGGCAGCCACCCAGGCCCCACAGCGAAGACAGCATCTGCTTGCTGTTGTGCTGCAGGGTGTTGTAGCGCAACGAGAACCACGCCAGCTGGTCGATCTGCCCGGCGAACAGGCGATCACTGGCCAGGCGGAACTGGATGAAGTTGGACAGCTGCGTCTCCGGCAGGGTGCGCGGCTGGTTTTGCGCATCGAGCCCGTGGTAGACCATCAGCCCGTCGACGTCGTCGACCTCGCGCACGGTCAGCTTCCAGCCCTCGAAGTGAGTGATCTGGTCGCCTGGGGAGAAGCGCACGCGGGTCAGCGGCGCATTGCGCAGGGAATACTGACGGGTGTCGCCAGTGGCCGGATAAAGCACGGTCAGCAGGCGGCCATCCTGCGCCAGGATGGTACCCAGGCCGAGCTCGGCTTCGCTGTCGCTGATCCAGCGTTGCCCCGGTTGATACTGCTGCGCCATACTGCCTGAACTCCCGCCGATGAAAAGCCGGCTATGTTAACGGATAGACCGGGCAGACCAAAGAATAAAGAGTCTAGCCGTTTCATCGACGAACACCGCCAACCGATGAGGACACCGAGCCGAATGCTTGCCAAGCACTGCTGGTTGAACGCCTCCCTCGGCCTGGGCAGCCTGCTGCTGCTGGCCGCCTGCGATCAGAAGAACTTCGAGACGCTGCCGCCGATCCCGGTCGAGCAGCTGGAAGTGCTGGGCGTGCAGACGCCGATCAAGAGCGTGCACTTTCGCGACCGTGACGGCGAGGGGCTGCTGGTCCTCAGCCGCGTCGATGGCCAGGCCACCGATGCCGAGAGCGAGCAGGAAGTCGACAAGGTGGTGCTCAAGGCCACCTTGTACGGGCGTAACGCCAGCGCCGATGCCTTCAAGCCGCGCTGGCAGATCGAACAGGAGACCACCTGCCCGGGCCTGGACCTGGACGTGGACTTCTTCAGCGATGTCAGTGACGTCAGCGACCTCAATAAAGACGGGGTGGCCGAACTGACCGTGGCCAGCCATGCGTTCTGCGGTGGCGGCATCGACCCGCACGACATTTCCATCGAACTGCGTGAAGGCCAGCAGGTCTACAGCATCACCGGTCAGTCGCTGATCACCCCGGCCGGCGAAGAGCCGATCGGCGGCGAGCGGCAAGACAGCGCCTCGTTGAAAAATGCCGCCCAGGTGCTGCGCGATCACCTCGATGCGGTCTGGCAGCAGGTCTACAAGCGACCCTGGAGCGAAGCCACCCCGCCACAGGACGACGGCCCTGACGAAACGCCGGACTAATGCCTGAGCAGCGCGCTCAAGACCGCTGAGGGCTGGCCGATACAGTAGCTACAGGAGAACTCCCATGCTGCCGCCGATCATCCCCCTCAGTGCCGCCCCCGTGACCTCGCAACGTGACCCGGTCAAGCCAACCCCGGACATCCCCCCGGTGGTGCCCGCGCAGGCCTCCTCTGGCGACAGCTCGATCGACCTCAAGCAGCAGCGCGACCCCAACGAGCAGGCCCTGCTGTTGCGTGACGAGCAACGGCGCCAGCAGCAACGCCGGCACCATGACCAGGACGAGCGCTATGAAGCGCTCGCCGGTGAAGAGCTGAATGCCGACAACACCGTGCCGGTGGCGCCGCTGGGTGAGCGCCAGCGCCAGGGTTTGCTGGTCGATATCGAAGTCTGACTGGCCAATGCGGGCGCCTGCCTGCATCATGCAAGTCTCTGCTGACAGTCGGGCCCGCCCATGAGTGAAGACAACCTGATCGACTTCGGTGCCGAGCGCGCCAAACGTATTCATGACCTCAAGGACAAGCGCCTCAACGAAGTGCGCCAGGCCTTCGAGCAGGCCATGCCGTTGACCGCCGGCAAAAAGAAGAAGTCCAAGGGCAAGCCCAAGAAGCGCTGAACCTTGACGCAGGTCAGCCCTGCAACCGCCTCGCGTGCCCGGTCCCGGGCACCATTGACCCTGGTCAATATCCTCGCCCCGTAGATTCGCTACCTTGCATCCCATCGGACAACGGCAAACGACTACGGGAGCACCGACATGTTCTTCGACAATGTGGTTATCGCAGGTGTGGTAACGGTCGGGTTGATGATCGTGTTCTTCGCCGGTCTGGGCATTTTCATCTGGAAGGACTCGCACAAGCGCAAGCAGCGCTGAGCCTTTCCGGTTCACGAGCACGCAAGGCATTTAGGGCGACTTCGGTCGCCCATTTTTTTGTCTGCGATTTTTGTGCTGACCTGTGCCGGCCTCTTCGCGGGTGAACCCGCTCCCACAGGGACAGTGCTGCTGCAAAGCCCTTGCGCGGTCCCGGTGGGAGCGGGTTCACCCGCGAAGAGGCCGGTCCAGGCGACTCAGGCTTGCAAAGTCCTATTGATGCTTAGCTAGCTAATTATTTGTTTCCGCTTTATCCTTTCCGTCATTGTCTATCGTTCTACTCATCCTCCCCGCAAGGTCCGCTTCGTGCCCATCACCTTCCAGGCCCTGTTCGCACCCAGCAGCCTCGCCCTCAAGTTCGCCATCAAGACCCTGTTGGGCGGCGGCCTGGCGTTGTGGCTGGCCATGCGCTGGGGCCTGGAGCAGCCTTCCTGGGCGCTGATGACGGCCTTTATCGTTGCCCAGCCGCTGTCCGGCATGGTGGTGCAGAAGGGCCTCGCCCGGGTGGCCGGCACCCTGGTCGGCACCTGCATGTCGGTGCTGTTCATCGGCCTGTTCGCCCAGACCCCGTGGTTGTTCCTCCTCAGCCTGGCCCTGTGGCTGACGCTGTGCACCGCCGCGTCGACGCTACTGCGCAGCGCCTGGGCGTATGCCTTCGTGCTGGCCGGCTACACCGTGGCGATCATCGCCTTGCCCGCGGTCGACCATCCGCTGCAGATCTTCGACCAAGCCGTGGCCCGTTGCACCGAGATCTGCCTGGGGATCGTCTGTGCCACCGCCAGCAGCGCCTTGCTCTGGCCGTTGCGCGTCGAGCAGCAGCTCGCCGGCCAGGCGCGCCAGGCCTGGCGCAATGGCCTGCAGGCGTCCAGCGCCATGCTCGGCGGCGAGGAAGGCGCGCGTCAGGGCTTGCTGGAAATACTCGGGCGCCTCGTCGCGATCGACGCCCAGCGCGAACATGCCTGGTTCGAGGGCAGCAGTGGCCGGCAGCGGGCCAAGGCTATTCGTGGGCTGACCCAGAAACTCATGGTGCTGTTGCGCATTTCCCGTTCCGTGCGCCGGCAATGGCGCCAGCTCGACGCGCGCGAGGCCGAGCACCTGGCGCCGTGGCTGGAGCGCGTCCGCGCGCAGTTGGCTGCGCCCGACCTGGCCAGCCTGCTGCTGTTGCGCCAACAGGTGTGGGACGCCGCCCAGGGCGAGCGGCTCAGTTCGGCCGAGCATTACTGCCTGGCACGCCTGGCCTTGTTGCTCGATTACGCCATGGCTGCGACCCAGGCCCTGCAGGCTGTCGAGCAGGGCAGGGCGGTGAAAGACGGCGCGCCCGGCCTGGCGGTGCACCGTGACCTGCCCGTGGCGCTGCTGTTCGGCTCGCGCAGTGCCCTGGCCTTTCTGGTGATGAGCTGCTTCTGGCTGGCCACCGCCTGGCCCTCGGCGCCAGGCGGCCTGGTGCTGACCTGCGTGGTCTGCAGCCTGTTCGCCAGCCGCGAGAACGGCGCGCAGATCGGCTTGAGTTTCTTGCGCGGGATTCTTCTGGCGATCCCCGCGGCGTTTATCGTCGGGCAGATCC
This sequence comes from Pseudomonas reidholzensis, assembly GCF_900536025.1. Classification (GTDB taxonomy): domain Bacteria; phylum Pseudomonadota; class Gammaproteobacteria; order Pseudomonadales; family Pseudomonadaceae; genus Aquipseudomonas; species Aquipseudomonas reidholzensis. The sequence continues at coordinate 9,078 of NZ_UNOZ01000009.1, read as the reverse complement.
TCCTGCCGCAGTGGAGCAGCTTTGCCATGCTCTGCCTGGGCATGGGCGTGCCGTTGTTGTTTGGCGCGTTGGGCATGGCCCATCCGCGCACTGGCGCGACCGCCACTTCCTTTTGCCTGCATTTCATCGTCCTGGTGTCGCCGCTCAACAGCATGAGTTTCAGCGTGGCGAGCATGCTCAACAGCGCCCAGGCCATGCTGATCGGTGTCGGCGCGGCGGTGCTGGCGTTCCGTCTCGTGGTGATTCGCCACCCGACCTGGCTCGGCCGTCGCCTGCGCGCGGCCACCCAACGCGACCTGGTACGCCTGACCCGGCGCGACCTGCGGGGCGCCGACAGCTGGTTTGGCGGGCGCATGGCCGACCGCCTGATGCAGCTGGCGCGGCATGCCAGTGAACTGCCAGAAGCCGAGCGCCAGCGCTGGGACGATGGCCTGCACGGCCTGGATATCGGTGATGAGCTGGTGCACCTGCGCATGTGTCTTGCGATCGCCCAGGCGCCCTTGGCCAACGCCGAACGGGACTACTTGCAGCACGTCGAAACAGTGCTGGCCAAAGGGCCGGCCGCGGGCCGCGGGCAGCGCCTGGATGCGCCCAGCCAGGTATTCATCGAGGCCCTGCGCCGCCAGCCGCCGAGCGACCCGCTACGGCTGGCCGAAGGCGCAGTGCTGCAATTGCAGAAAAGCTGGCGCAAGTGGTGCCGCTGGCAGGAGGACGTCCATGGGCTTGCGTGAATGGGCGCTGGGCGGCGTATTGCTCAGCCCGATGCTGATCTACGTGCTGATCGCGCTGCTGCTGACCGGCCTGTTGCGCCTGGTGGTGCAGGCCACGCCGCTGGGGCGCTGGATCTGGCATGAAGCGTTGTTCGATGTGGCGCTGTTCGTTTGTGTCCTGTTCCTGGTAGTGCGTCTATCAGGGCCTTTGTAAGGAGTAAGTCGATGCGTGCCGTTGTCCGTCCCCTGGTCACCTTGTGCGTGGTGGTGATCGCCGTGTTCGCCGGCGTTCAGCTGTGGCAGTACTACATGCTCACCCCGTGGACCCGCGACGCCCGGGTGCGCGCCGACGTGGTGGTGATCGCCCCGGACGTGTCCGGCTGGGTGCGTGAGCTCAAGGTCCACGACAACCAGCAGGTCAAGGCCGGCGACCTGTTGATGAGCATCGACCGCGAACGCTTCCAGGCGGCGCTCGAGCAGGCCGCTGCGGTGGCCGAAACCCGCTCCCAGCAGGTGCGCCTGCGCGAGCGCGAGGCGGCCCGGCGCACCGCGCTCGGCCCGGAGGCGATCAGTGCCGAGTTGCGCGAGAATGCCCAGATCAACGCCGCCATTGCCCGCGGCGAACTGCACGAGGCCGAGGCCCAGTTGCAGGTCGCCAAGCTCAACCTGGCGCGCAGCGAAGTGCGCGCACCACGCAGTGGTCACATCACCAACCTGCGCCTGGCGCAAGGCAACTACGTCACGACCGGGCAGTCGGTGATGGCCCTGGTGGACGATTCGACCTTCTATATCCAGGCCTACTTCGAAGAAACCAAGCTGCCGCGGATCCGTGTCGGCGACCCGGTCAAGGTCTGGCTGATGGGCGCCGGTGATGCGCTGCCGGGGGAAGTCGAGAGCATCAGCCGGGGGATCACCGACAGCAACAGCAATCCGGACAGCCAGCTGCTGCCCGAGGTCGAGCCGACGTTCAACTGGGTCCGCCTGGCGCAGCGGATCCCGGTGCGGATACGTCTGCAGCAGATCCCAGAGGGGTTGAGCCTGAGTGCGGGGATGACGGCCAGCGTTCAGGTGCGCTAGGCTGACACCCGCGCGTGGCCCGTCAGAGGCGACCGCAGGCCCTGCGTGCGTGACTTCCCTACTTTTGCGAGGTACGCCATGGCCATCACATCCCAGGACATCTGCTCGGCAGCTGACCAACTCAACGGTTTCGTCGGTTTTCACGGCAAGCGCGGCACCCACATCGTGCGTTTTTCAGAGGACGCGTTCGGCATGGACGTGGCCGATGACAGCATCACCCCCTGCAGCGAGTTCGTCTGGCGCGCCGAAACCGGCCAGCGCATGGCGCTGTGTCGCCAACGCCTGGCGTTGCTGCTCGAGCAGCATGTCGATGACCGGCTGAACATCGCCGAGCCGCTGCGCATCTACCTGCAGCGCAGCGACCTGCCGGAGATCGTTGCCGAGCGTAAACCGTACTGATCTGATCCTGGGCATGGCAGCGGCATGCGGGGCGCTACGACGCCCCATGCCGCTGATCATGCGGCTGGCGCAACAACGCCTCGAAACTCGCCTTGTCGACCGGCCGGCTCAGGTAGAACCCCTGCACCTCATGGCAGCGCTCCTTGCCCAGTGCCTGCAGTTGCTGTTCGTTCTCCACCCCCTCGGCCGTCACCGTCAGCCCCATCGCCTTGCCCAGGTTGATGATCGCCTGGACCACCGCCCGATCATTGCCACTCTGGCTGTTCAGCCCGGCAATGAAACGCTTGTCGATCTTGATGCTGTCGAACGGGTAGGTGCGCAGGTAGCCCAGCGATGAATAGCCGGTGCCGAAGTCATCCATGTTCAGCCGCACGCCCAGCTCCTTGAGCGCGAGCATGGTGCCCAGCGCGCCCTCGATGTCGTTGAGCATGACGTTCTCGGTGATCTCCAGCTCCAGCCGCTGGGCCGGGAAGCCGGTCTCCAGCAAGATGTCGCGCACATCGGCGACCACGTCGCTGCGGGCGAACTGCGCCGGCGACAGGTTGACCGACACCAGCAGCGCCTGTGGCCAGTCACGTGCAGCCTGGCAGGCCTCGCGCAATACCCAGCGACCGAGGGTGGCGATCAGGTCGCTCTGCTCGGCCAGGGCAATGAACACGTCCGGCCCGAGTAGGCCTTCCTGCGGGTGCTGCCAGCGCACCAGCGCCTCGACCGAAACGATCTGCAGGTCGTCCAGGCGGTAGCGCGGCTGGTAGTGAAGGACGAACTGGTTCTGCTTGAGTGCCTGGCGCAGGTCGTTTTCCAGCTGGCGGCGGTACTGGATCTGCTGGCTCATCTCCAGCGCAAAGTAACGCCAGGTGTTCTTGCCATCGGCCTTGGCCTGGTACAGGGCGATGTCGGCGCAGCGGATCAGCTCACCGGCATCGAAGCCTTGGGTGCGGGTCTGGGCGACGCCGATGCTGACCCCGACCTGCAACGGCTGCTGGTCGAAGTCGATCGTGCGCTGCAACAGTTCGATCAGGCGCGCGCAGAGCCGATCGATCTCGACGCGGTTGTCCATGCCGTTGAGCACCAGCACGAACTCGTCACCGCCCAGGCGCGCCACCAGGTCGCCGTCGCGGGTGGCGTCGCGCAGGCGTGCGGCGACTTCCTGCAGCACCGCGTCGCCGGCGGCGTGGCCGAGCGAGTCGTTGATCGGCTTGAAGTTGTCCAGGTCGAGCAGCAGCAGGGTCAACGGTGGCGACTCGCTGCCTCGCAGCAGGGCGTGCTCGAGGTGGCGTGAGAGCTTGTTGCGGTTGGCCAGGCCGGTCAGCGCGTCATGCATCGACAGGTGCTGGATCCTGGCGTGGGCATCGACTTCGTCGGTGATGTCGCTGGCGGTGCCGCGAAAGCCCCCGAGCTTGCCGTTGTAGACGATCGCCCGGGCAGAAATCCGGCAGTAGCGGTTCTCCCCGCTGTGGTCGCGGTAGGCGCAGCGCAGGTTGGCCAGTTGCTGCGGGTCGGCGTCGGTCTGTGCGTCCAGCCACGGCGACAGGGGCGTGGTGTCGCAGGCCAGCAGTTGGTTGAGCGGCTGGCCCAGCCAGTCCTCGACACGGTAGCCGGTGACCCTGGCAAAGCGTTGCGACAGGTACGTCAGGCGCTGATTGCGGTCGGTTTCCCAGATCCAGTCGGAGGCCGCCTCGGCCACCGCACGAAAGCGCTGCTCGCTGGCCTCCAGGGCCTGGTTGCTGTGCTCAAGGCGCTGCAGGCTTTGGTCGATGGCGAGCGAACTGCGCAGGGCGTTACGGAACAGGTAGAGCATCACCAGGCCCAGCACCAGCAGGGCAGCGAACAACGGTGGCAGCACCGCCCAGCGCAACTGCTGGCCAGGCTGCGGGCTGTTCCAGGCCAGCCGGTAGCCGGTGGTGCCGAGGGCAATCGATGAGGGGGCAGGCGTGTTGCCAGCCACCTTCTCTACACGCATCTCGGCCAGCCCTGCGCCCTGCCCGAGCTGGGCCAGCTTGGCTTCGGTCAGTTGGTCGACGAAGAGCATCACCGGGGCTGCGGCCACCTCGCTCTCAAGCACGTCTTTGTCCGGGCGAATGGCCGCCGCGCTGAGCACCGCCGGCCAACCGTTGAGCAGCACGAACTGGGTGATCTGCTCGCGAGCCGGTGCCACCTGGCGGGCCTGGGCGATGATCGGTGCCAGCGGGGTGTCGAGGTAGGCGCTGGCCGGTGATTCGGTCGGCTTGCCCTTGAACAGCGCGTAGGCGGTGCGCTGGTCGTCGACCACGAACACCCCTTCATAACCGCTGGCGCTGTACAGCGATTCGCCGACGTTCTTCTCTTCGTAGGCCCAGTGCCAGTCGACCTCGCCGGCCAGGTGCTGGAAGGCGGCGTCCCATACGGCATAACTGGAGAGGAACTGGCGCGAGGCCAACACGCGCTGCTGCAACGCCTGGGTGGCGTGGAAGGTACTGCGGTCCTGCTCCTGGCTGTCCAGGGTGCTGGCGATATTCAGCAGAGCGCCCAGGGTCACCAGGGCGGCGAGCACGAACAGTACCGAGAAACCGACGATCAGTCGGCGGACTTGCAAGCGTGGAGCGGGGCGTGCGGGCGTAAGGGCGGCGGTCCTGTCCATGCGCGAGGCAACTCCTTGAGAACAGCATCCCTCCCGCCAAAGGCTTGAGGGAAGGTTCAGTCAGGATAGGCCAGCCTGAGCGGTGCGGCCCCGCCGCGGGTAAAATTCACCTGGTCACGGCCTTGGTGCTTGGCCGCGTACAAGGCCTTGTCGGCCTGGTCGAGCCAGTGTTCGGGCGACTTCAGGCCCTTGTCGAACGCCGACAGGCCGATGCTCAGGCTGATGCGCAGGGCCGGTAACTGCGGGTTGCGGTAGGCGCTGACCCGCTCACGCAGGTTTTCCATGGCCTGGCACGCCTGGCCCTGGCCCTGGCCGGGGAAGATCACGCAGAACTCGTCACCGCCATAGCGCCCGGCCTGGTCGTCCTGCCCAAGGTTGCGCTGCAGTTCCTGGCTCAGGTGGCGCAGCACGCTGTCGCCCACCACATGGCCGAAGGTGTCGTTGATGGCCTTGAAGTGGTCGATGTCGATCAAGGCGATCACCGCTGGCAGCTGCTGCTGGCGGCAGATCTGGAACTTGAGCAGCAGCAGGTCCTTCCACGCGCCGTGGTTGAGCAAGCCGCTCAGGCTGTCGGTACGGCTCAGTGCGCTAAGCTGACGTTTGTGCTCGGCCAGCTTGATCGCCAGCCGATAGCAGACCCAGCCCAGCGCCAGCGGGTACAGGGTGAGCATCGGCAGGCAGGCATACACTTGCAGTGGCGAGGCCTGCAGTTGCAGGCCCGTGCCGAGCACCAGGCTGGCCAGTAGCATGCCGGCCAGTTGGGCCAGCAGCCCGCGCACAAGCAGCCGCTTGCCGCCGGCCGCGACATTGTTGAGGGTCATCATCGACAGGAGGGTGACGCTGGGCAGCGGATTGAAATGGATGGCCGCAGTCCAGAAGCCGCCCATCAGCGAGTCGATCAGCAGGTTGCGCTGCTCGGCGTGGTACGGCGTGGCGCAGCGCAAGGCCCAGTGGTAAGCAAGATGCGGCCAGGCGAGGCCGTTGCAGACCAGTAGCAGCCAGACCCAGGTCGGCGGCTGCAAGGGGGCGAGGGCGGCCATGACACTGAACAGGCCAATGCCCATGCCGATGATTCTCGGCAGGTAGATGCGCCTGACAAATGAGAGTCCCTTGCCGCTTCGGTTGTCGATCATGTTCGTGGTTCTTCCGTGGGGCGCCGTTTATCGCATAAATCACATGAATATTGTTCAACAGTGTCCATGCACTGAAAAATGACCTTGCAAGCCAATTCACGGTTGATCCGATCACTGTGGGGTAACATGAAGGCCTTGTTCCTGTTTGGAGTGCTCCTGCTCATGTTGCCTACGGCCTCCCCTGCCGCCGAACCGGCGCATTACCAGGATGGGCGATTCCACAATCTGGCGTCGTTGCCCCAGGACGGGGTGATGAAGAAGTTGCGCATCGGCCTCAAGTACCTGTTCTTGCGCAAGCCACCGCAGACTCGCCCGGCGGCACCGATCAGCCTGCAACCGATGACCCGCCAGCAGGTCCTCGACGCGCCAGACCGTAGCCTTTGGCGACTGGGCCACTCGACGGTACTGCTCAAGTTGCGTGGGCGCTTCTTTATTACCGACCCGGTGTTCGCCGAGCGCGCCTCGCCGGTGCAATGGGCCGGGCCGCTGCGCTTCCATGCGCCGCCCCTGGCGCTAAATGAAGTGCCAGCGTTGGCGGCGGTGATCATTTCCCACGACCATTTCGACCACCTCGACGAGCAGGCCATCCTCCAGCTGGCAGGGCGCACCAGCCAGTTCCTCGCGCCGTTGGGGGTAGGTGACCGCCTGATAGAGTGGGGCGTGCCTGCCAGTAAAGTGCGCCAGCTCGACTGGTGGCAGGAAACCGAAGTCGAGGGCGTGCGCTTCGTCGCCACCCCGGCGCAGCATTTTTCCGGGCGTGGGCTGTTCGACAGCAACAAGACCCTGTGGGCCTCCTGGGTGATCATCGATGACCAGTTGCGGCTGTTCTTCAGTGGCGACACCGGCTACTTCGATGGTTTTCGCGAGATCGGCGAGCGTTATGGACCCTTCGACCTGACGCTGATCGAAACCGGTGCCTATAACCTGGCCTGGCCGAACGTGCACATGCAGCCCGAGCAGAGCCTGCAGGCGCACCTTGACCTGCGCGGGCGGTGGATGCTGCCGATTCACAATGGCACCTTCGACCTGTCCACCCATGACTGGCAAGAGCCGTTCGAACGGATCCTGGCGCTGGCCACGGCGGCCCAGGTAAAACTCTGCACGCCACAGATGGGCGAACGCATCAGCCTCGACTCGCCGCACGCCGGGCAGAACTGGTGGCAACCGCGGCCCGTGCGCCAGCAGGGCAGGGCGGCGCAGCGCTCGGTGGCGTCGCGCTAGCTCAGAGCCTCGGCTCCTGCCGGCGAGTGGCGCGCTTGTGGTCTTCCTTTAATAGCTGCGAAGGCGGCTTGCCACTGTCACTGCGCACCTGGGCGTGGCTGATCAGGGCAAAGATGAAGCTGCCGCCGACGATGTTGCCGGCCAGCGTCGGCAGGGCGAACTGCAACCAGAAGGCCGTCCAGGTCTCATCCCCGGCCCAGACCAGGTAGGCCACCTCTACCGAACCGACGACGATATGGGTGAAGTCGCCGAGGGCCATCAGGTAGGTGATCATCAGGATGATCCAGATCTTGGCGTTCTCCATGGCCGGGATCATCCACACCATGGTGGCGATCATCCAGCCGGAGACGATGCCCTTGGCGAACATCTGGCTGATGTCATTGGTCATGACCTTGCGGCCGATCTCGAGAAACGCCACATCGGCCTTGCTGTCGAAGATCGGCAGCTCGAGCATGACCCACGACACTAATAGTGTGCCGGCCAGGTTGCCGGCCAGCACCACCGTCCACAGGCGCAGCAGCCGGCCAAGGTTGGCCAGGGTGGGTGTGGTCATCAGGGGCAGGACGGCGGTGAGGGTGTTTTCGGTAAATAGCTGCTGGCGGGCCAGGATCACCGCGAGAAACCCCGCGCTGTAGCCCAGGCTGGCGATCACCTGAGCGCTGTCGCCTTCAGGCAGGCGGGCATAGAACAAGCCCATCGCCATCAGCGACAGGCCCATGCTCAGCCCGGCGGCCAGGGCTGACCACCAGAGGGCGGCGAGGGTGCGCTCGAGCTCCTGGTCGCCCTGGGTGCGGATGATCTCGTGCAGTACCGCCGCCCGAGGCGGCTGGTTGTGGCTGATTGCCTGCTCTTCATCCGCCGACAGGCCTGGGGTCTTGTCGCTTTGCGCATCGCTCATGGCCGCTGTGCTCCGCTGGGGGGTTCTCTACAGATCCACAGCCGTGCTGTTTAGTTGCCCAGCAGGCCCCTGTAAGTGCCCGAAAGTTTTTTTAGATCAAGGTGTTGACTCTCAATTCAAACGGCGTATTATTCGCCTCCTCGCAGCGATGCAGTCGCAGCGAGATGGCCGTAAACGTTGAGATTCACGGTGGGAAAAAGGCAGTTGACAGCAGGTTGTAACGCTGTAGAATTCGCCTCCCGCTACGAGAGATCGCAGCGAGCCAAGTGTTTGAAGTTGAACGAGATTCTCGCAAAAAACTTCAAAATAAACGCTTGACAGGCTCTGAGGAAAGCGTAGAATGCGCGCCTCGGTTGAGGCGAAAAGCTCTTAACCAACCGCTCTTTAACAAATTGAATCAAGCAATTCGTGTGGGTGCTTGTGAGTATGGTTTGATAGTCGCCAAGATTATCAGCATCACAAGTGGCCACATGAGAAATCATAGTAGTCATTTGAGATTGCTGAGCCAAGTTTAGGGTTTCTTAAAAACCCAAGCAGTATTGAACTGAAGAGTTTGATCATGGCTCAGATTGAACGCTGGCGGCAGGCCTAACACATGCAAGTCGAGCGGATGAGAAGAGCTTGCTCTTCGATTCAGCGGCGGACGGGTGAGTAATGCCTAGGAATCTGCCTGGTAGTGGGGGACAACGTTTCGAAAGGAACGCTAATACCGCATACGTCCTACGGGAGAAAGCAGGGGACCTTCGGGCCTTGCGCTATCAGATGAGCCTAGGTCGGATTAGCTAGTTGGTGAGGTAATGGCTCACCAAGGCGACGATCCGTAACTGGTCTGAGAGGATGATCAGTCACACTGGAACTGAGACACGGTCCAGACTCCTACGGGAGGCAGCAGTGGGGAATATTGGACAATGGGCGAAAGCCTGATCCAGCCATGCCGCGTGTGTGAAGAAGGTCTTCGGATTGTAAAGCACTTTAAGTTGGGAGGAAGGGCAGTTGGTTAATACCTTGCTGCTTTGACGT
>NZ_UNOZ01000025.1 GCF_900536025.1 Pseudomonas reidholzensis | reverse complement strand
AAAACCGCTGGCTCCCACATACGGCCCTCCGCTGCGCTGCGGGTTCCCTCACTCCGGCCTTGCTCCCGCGAGGACCGGGCTGTACGGGCCTTCCTGGCCCGCAGCCCTTGCCGGCCATCCATGGCCGTCACCTCGCTCCGCAAGACCTCCGTTCGGCCTCCTGAGGTCGCCAAGTTAGGGGTGGCGCCTGGGCTGGCGTTATCTTCGATAGTGACATTTTTGGTGGATATCTGATCATCGCGGGCAAGCCCGCTCCTACAAGGACCGCGCCGACCTGTAGGAGCGGGCTTGCCCGCGATGGCCGGAAGGTCAATGCAAATTCTGGCGCTGACGCGCTGTACCGCCCTTATAAACAAGCGAGAGCGAAGCGATTCGCCAGCCGTTGCCCTGGCCCTTGATCTGGCCGTTGATCTTGATCTGGCTTGTGATCTTGATCTACTGCGACTTCAGGAGGCCGAACGGAGGTCTTGCGGAGCGAGGTGACGGCCAGGAAGGCCGGCAAGGGCTGCGGGCCAGGAAGGCCCGTACAGCCCGGTCCTCGCGGGAGCAAGACCGGAGTGAGGGAACCCGTAGCGCAGCGAAGGGCCGTATGTAGGAGCAAGCGGTTTTTGGTTACTTTTTTCCAAGAAAAAAAGTGACCCGCCGTAAGGGCGGAAGGGGCCGGCAGCAGCACCCCACCAACTGGATAAACTCACTGGCTGTTTTTTATGCCGAGCACGTGCCTTTTGCCAAACCCAGGCGTCGAAATCCGGTCAATATCCCTCTTTGCACCTGAACGGTCGAGAACCTGATGAGCTTTATTCAAAGCAATCTGAGCAATCTGTTGGCGGTCTGCTGGTTTGCCCTGTGCTGGGGCGGTTACACCCGTTATGCCATCTTCAAAGGCCGCGACACCGCCTGCCTGGCCAGTGTGCTGCACCTCTACCGCGAAGACTGGATGCGCCGCATGCTGCTGCGCGACAACCGCATCGCCGACGCCAGCGTGATCGGCAACCTGGAGCGTAACGCCTCGTTCTTTGCCTCCAGCACCCTGATCATCCTCGCCGGTATCCTCACCGTGCTGGGCGCTTCGGACCGCGCCTTGTCGCTGCTGGCCGACCTGCCGCTGGTGCAGCAGGCGTCCCAGGGCATGTCGGAAATCAAGCTGCTGAGCCTGGCGGCCGTGTTTGTGTATGCCTTCTTCACCTTCAGCTGGTGCATGCGTCAATACAACTTCGCGGCCGTACTGGTCGGCTCGGCACCGATGATTGGTGAGCGCCAGGTCAATGAACTCGAGCGCAAGGCCTTTGCTTCGCGCGCGGCCCGCGTGCTGTCGCTGGCCGCCAACCAGTTCAACCTGGGCCTGCGCGCTTATTACTTCGGCATGGCCATGCTCACCTGGTTTATCGGGCCCTGGTTGTTCATGGTCACCAGTATTGGCGTGGTGCTGATTCTGTACCGCCGCGAGTTCCATTCCGACGTGTTGGAAGTGATGGTGTTCACCCCCACCGAAAGTGCGCCGCTCGACGCCAGCAAAGAAAGTTCAATGCCAGCAACTGAAACGATTAATCGATAAACTTCAGGCACAAAAAAACCCGACAAAGTCGGGTTTTTTTGTTTATGCCAATTACGGCTTGGCAGGTTCGGCTGGCGCCGGTGCAGCAGGGGTAGCTTCGTCAGCAGCTTCTTTAGCCGCTTCTTGCTGCGCTTCAGCCTGATCTTTGGCGGCTTCGGCGTTTTCCTTGGCAGCCTCGTTCATTTTATCCTGAGCTTCGCCCGCTTTTTCCTGGGCTTGCTCAGCGTGTTGCTGTGCGTCCTGGGCTTTGTCTTCGCTTTTTTTATCGCAAGCGGCCAGACCCATGGCAGCGGCCAGCATCAGAGCAAAAGCAAAAGGTTTACGCATGGGGGTGTCTCTCCTGGGTTGAATAACTTACTTGTTCCTTCGAGCTCAAGTAAGTGGAATAAGTTCCGCGCAGGTTACAGATATATAACGCCCCGTTCTACATAGACTTTTTTCGGGTTTTGTGCCGTTACGGTAGAGGGAGCGAGCGCATGAGCGACACCCCATTGAAGGCCATGGCCGAACGCTTTCTTTCGGCACTCAGGCACTGCCAGTTATTGCAGATGCGCGTGCACCAGGCGGATGCCGACGGCATGACCCTGGTATTGCCCTGGTCGCCGCTGATTGTCGGTAATCCGCAGACCGGCGCGGTCCATGGTGGTGCGCTGACCACGCTGCTGGACACCACCTGTGGCATGGCCACGCTCTGCGCGCTGCCACAGTTCGAGGTGTGCCCGACGCTCGACCTGCGCATCGACTACATGCACCCGGCCGAGGCCGGCAAGGACATCTATGGCCACGCGCAGTGCTACCGGGTCACCCGCGATGTGATCTTTACCCGCGGCACGGCGTACCAGGATGACCCCGACCAGCCGATCTGCCAGGTGGTCGGCACCTTCATGCGCCTGGGCCAGGCGGTGAGGGGCGGCATCGGCTTTGGCAAACGGTTGAAAACGGAGCAGGGCAGATGATCCCTCACGACGTGCGTCAGCGCCTTAATAAAGCGCATGCCGTGGGCGACTACCGCCCACTGCTGTCGCTGATCCCCTACGCCAGCCTGATCGGCATCGAGTGCCAGCGCCAGGGCGATGACCTGCTGTTTCGCTTGCCTGCCAGCCCGGACAACGTCGGCAACCCGTTGCTGCCCGCCATTCATGGCGGCGTCATTGCCGGCTTCATGGAGCTCTCCGCGGCCCTGTACCTGCTGATCTACAGCGAGAGCGCGAGCATTCCCAAGATCATCGATTTTTCCATCGACTACCTGCGCGCCGGCCACCTGCGCGACACCTACGCCCAGTGCCAGCTGTGGCGTCAGGGGCGACGCATCACCAACGTGGCGATCACTGCCTGGCAGGCGGATCGCGACACGCCGATCGCCACCGCACGTGCTCATTTCAAGATCGAACCGCAAAAGCCCTTGAAATAGTCGGGCATGCCCCCATCTGCTTGTCATCCCGCCGTAAAAGCTGGCCAACCTGGCCGCCGGGCGACCACTGCCATCAGATCGGAGTTTTGAAGACCATGAGTGTGGAGACACAAAAAGAAACCCTGGGCTTCCAGACCGAGGTGAAGCAACTGCTGCACCTCATGATCCACTCGCTGTACTCGAACAAGGAAATCTTCCTGCGCGAGCTCATCTCCAACGCCTCCGACGCCGCCGACAAGCTGCGCTTCGAGGCCTTGGCCAAGCCTGAGCTGCTCGAAGGCGATGCTGATCTGAAGATCCGCGTCAGCTTCGACAAGGAAGCCGGCACCGTGACCCTCGAGGACAACGGCATCGGCATGAGCCGCGAAGACGTCATCGCGCACCTGGGTACCATCGCCAAGTCCGGCACCGCCGACTTCATGAAGAACCTCAGCGGCGACCAGAAGAAGGACTCGCACCTGATCGGCCAGTTCGGCGTGGGCTTCTACTCGGCCTTCATCGTTGCCGACAAGGTCGACGTCTACAGCCGTCGCGCTGGCCAGCCGGCCGCCGAGGGCGTGCACTGGTCGTCGAAAGGCGAGGGCGACTTCGAAGTCTCCACCATCGACAAGCCACAGCGTGGCACCCGCATCGTCCTGCACCTGAAAAAGGCCGAGGAAGAGTTTGCTGACGGCTGGCGTCTGCGCAACGTGGTCAAGAAGTACTCCGACCACATTGCCCTGCCGATCGAGCTGCCCAAGGAGCAGGCCGAAGCCGCCGAAGGCGAAGAAAAGCCCGCGCAGGAATGGGAAACCGTCAACCGCGCCAGCGCCCTGTGGACCCGTCCGCGTACCGAGGTCAAGGACGAGGAATACCAGGAGTTCTACAAGCACATCGGCCACGACTTCGAGAACCCGCTGGCCTGGAGCCACAACAAGGTCGAAGGCAAGCTCGAGTACAACTCGCTGCTGTACGTGCCGGCCCGCGCGCCGTTCGACCTCTACCAGCGTGAAGCGCCACGCGGCCTGAAGCTGTATGTGCAGCGTGTGTTCATCATGGACCAGGCCGAGTCGTTCCTGCCGCTGTACCTGCGCTTCATCAAGGGTGTGGTCGACTCCAACGACCTGTCGCTGAACGTCTCGCGCGAGATCCTGCAGAAGGATCCGATCATCGACTCGATGAAGACCGCGCTGACCAAGCGCGTGCTGGACATGCTCGAGAAGCTGGCGAAAAACGAGCCAGAGCAGTACAAGGGCTTCTGGAAGAACTTCGGCCAGGTCCTCAAGGAAGGCCCGGCAGAAGACTTCGCCAACAAGGAGAAGATCGCCGGCCTGCTGCGCTTCGCCTCGACCCATGACGACAGCGGCGAGCAGAGCGTTGCCCTGGCGGACTACCTGGCCCGCGCCAAAGAAGGCCAGGACAAGATCTACTACCTCACCGGCGAAACCTACGCGCAGGTCAAGAACAGCCCGCACCTGGAGGTCTTCCGCAAGAAAGGCATCGAAGTGCTGCTGCTGACCGACCGTATCGACGAGTGGCTGATGAGCTACCTGAGCGACTTCGACGGCAAGAGCTTTGTCGACGTCGCCCGCGGCGACCTGGACCTGGGCAAGCTGGATTCGGAAGAAGACAAGAAGGCCCAGGAAGAAGTCGCCAAGGACAAGGAAGGCCTGGTCGAGCGTCTCAAGGCCGCACTGGGTGACAGCGTTGCCGAGGTGCGTGTCTCGCACCGCCTGACCGACTCGCCGGCGATCCTGGCCATTGGTGAGCAGGACCTGGGCCTGCAGATGCGCCAGATCCTCGAGGCCAGCGGGCAGAAAGTGCCGGATTCCAAGCCGATCTTCGAGTTCAACCCGGCTCACCCGCTGATCGAGAAGCTCGATCACGAGCAGAGCGAAGACCGCTTCGCCGAACTGTCGCACATCCTGTTCGATCAGGCGGCGCTGGCAGCCGGCGACAGCCTGAAGGACCCGGCGGCGTACGTCCGTCGCCTGAACAAGCTTCTGGTCGAGCTGTCTGCTTGAGTTAGAGGTTAGGAAAGCCCGCTTCGGCGGGCTTTTTCTTGGGTGCAAGGAGGAGTTTGATGAGCAAGGTAATCATTGAATCGCTGGTCTATCACCTGTCCGGCAAGACCTACGAGAGCCGCCTGGTGTATGAGCCCGGCGCATTGGGCCGACCAGGCCTGGTCATGGCGCCGAACTGGATGGGTATCGGCGAAGGCGCCGAGCGAATCGCCCGGGAAGTCGCCGAGCAGGGCTATGTGGTGTTGATCGCTGACCTGTATGGTCAGTCGGTACGCCCGTCCAATGCGGACGAGGCGGGGGCGGCGATGATGCCGCTGAAGAATGATCGCGCAGAGCTGCGCAAGCGCATGAAAGAGGCTCTGGATCAGCTGCTGGGGCAGTCCAAGGCGCTGCTGACGCCGGGTAAGGTGGCAACGTTCGGCTTCTGCTTCGGCGGTTGCTGTGCGCTGGAACTGGCCCGTACCGGGGCGGACCTGAAGGCGGCGGTGTCGTTCCATGGCACCCTGGATACACCGGATGCCGAAGACGCCAAGCGTATCAAAGGCGCGGTGCTGGTGCTGCATGGTGCGTCTGACCCGTTGGTGCCGCGTGAGCAGTTGCCGGCGTTCGAGGCGGAGATGAACGCGGCCAAGGTCGATTGGCAGTTGCTCAGCTATGGCGGCGCGGTGCACTCGTTCACCGATCCGGCGGCCAATGTGCCCGGCAAGATGCAGTACGACCGCAACACCTCGGAGCGGGCGTTCAAGGCCATGCACAACCTGCTGACTGAAGTGTTCAAAGGCTGAAATAGCCGGGGCTGCTGCGCAGCCCTTCGCGGGTGAACCCGCTCCCACAGGGGGGGTGCCGACCTCGAGAGTGGCGCGGTCCTTGTGGGAGATTGCCCGGCCTTAGAGGCTGTGCTGTCGCGTATAGAGCAGAATTTTGTAAAGCGCCGCAGCACCCTGTGGGAGCGGGTTCACCCGCGAAGGACTGCGCAGCGGCCCCACTAGCGCGGTAGTTCGATCCGTTCGCGTTCCCCTGGCACCACCGGCCAGTCCCCTGCAGCCCAGCGCGCCCGGGCCTGCTCGATCAGTGCCGGATCACTGGCAACAAAATTCCAGTTCATCCGCCGTGGCCCATCCAGCGGCGCGCCACCCACCAGCACCAGCTGGCATTCCCCTTCGGCGTACAGCGTCACCGCTTCGCCCTCAGGCAGCACCACCAGGCTGCAGGGCTCCACCTCCTGCTCATCGAGCAGCAACCCGCCATCCAGCAGGTACAGCGCCCGCTGCAGGTGCTCGGTCGGCACTACCAGGCTGGTGGCCGGCTGCATGTGCACATGGGCGTAGAGGGTAGGGGAGAGCACCGGCACCGGCGACGCCAGGCAGAAGCCCTCGCCGGCAATCATGCAGATCCGTACCCCAAGGCTGTCGCTGACCGGCAGGCTCGCCGCTGCGTGGTGGCTGTAGTGTGCGGCGCCCTGTTCATGTTCGCGCGGCGACGCAAGCCAGACTTGAAGGCCATGCAGGCGCGAGCCTTTGGCGACACCCTCGGCCGGCGTGCGCTCGACATGCGCGACCCCCGCGCCTGCGGTCATCCAGCTGACCTCGCCCGGCAGTACCCGCTGCGCAGAGCCCAGGCTGTCCTTGTGCAGGATCTCGCCCTCGAACAGATAAGTCAGGGTCGACAGGCCGATGTGCGGGTGCTGGCGGATATCCATGCCGTGGCCGGGTGAGTAGTCCGTCTCGAGCATATGGTCGAAGAACACGAACGGCCCGACACTGCGACACTGGGCCGACGGCAGCGGCCGCAGGATCGGCTGGCCCTCGACCGATTCGGCGCGCGGGCGGATGATCAACGGGCGGCTCATGCTGGGCTCCAGGCGGGGGCGGAAGAGCCCCCAGCATAGCGGGTTGTCGGCCATTGCTGAACCGCCGCCGGTGCGCGTGGGTCTACCCTGTTCGAATCAGGACAAGGAGGCGCTCATGATTGCCAGAGCACTGGCTGGCGTGCTGCTCACGGGGCTGATGTGCCACGCCGCGCAGGCGCGCGACTACCGCTACAGCGATGCCCATCTGCACTACGTCGACTTCTTCCAGGAGACCGAAGGCATGCCGGCGTTACTCGAGGCGATGGACCAGGCGGGGATCGACCAGTCGATGATCTCGGGCGTCTCGGTGGCCAAGAAGTGGCACGAGGACGAGCCCAAGCGGCCACGTTACTACGCAGGCGATGACGCCGACGCCTACTGGTACAGCGCCACCGATATCTACGTGGCAGCGGCGCTGGAGAAGCTGCCGGCGGAGCAGCGCAAGCGCTTTCATCCGTTTCTCACCGGCTTCAACCCGGTCGACAAGAATGCGCTGAGCCATATCGAACGCATGCTCGAGCTGTACCCAGGCATGTGGCAGGGCATCGGCGAGGTGTTTACCCGTCACGATGACCTGACGGCGCTGACCAGCGGCGACACGCCGAGGGCCAACAACGAGGCGATGACGCGGATCTATCACCTGGCGGCCGAGCGCGACCTGCCGGTGCTGATCCATTCCAATATCACCTCCAAGCGCGAGCGTAATCCGCTGTACCTGGCGGAAATCGAAGAGCCGCTGCGCAACCATCCGCACACCCGCTTCATCTGGGCGCATGCGGGGGCGAGCAAGGAGATTCATCGGCACCAGACGCAGATGGATTTTCTCCTGCCAGTGCTGGAGCGCATGCTCAAGGACTACCCCAACCTGTACATCGACTTGTCCTGGAGCGTGCTAGAGCCGTACCTGCTCGATGAGGCAGGCAAGCCGAGGAAGGCCTGGGTCGAATTGGTCGAGCGCTACCCTGAGCGGTTCATGCTGGGGTCGGATGTAGTCGGGCGGTTTGGCACCCTGGGGAAGGAAATGCGTGGCTTCGATCCATTCCTGGATGCCTTGCCGGAGGACGTGGCGCGCAAGGTAGCGCGGGACAACTTCCTGGCGGTGCTGCCCAAGGGCCATTGAGTTGCCGTTGCTGGCCTCATCGCGGGCAAGCCCGCGGATCAGCGCCACTTGTAGGAGTGGGCTTGCCCGCGATGAGGCCGGTCTGGAAAACTCGAAACCCAGAAACAAAAACGCCCCGAACCAGTCGGGGCGTTTCAGTTCAGCAGTCAGGCCTTACTTGCCTGCCCAGCGCTTGAGCACCAGGGTGGCGTTGGTGCCGCCGAAGCCGAAGCTGTTGCTCATCACGGTGTCGATCTTCGCGTTCTCGATGGTCTCGCGCTGGATCGGCAGGTCAGCGACCTCCGGGTCCAGCTCATCGATGTTGGCGGAGCCGGCGATGAAGTTGTTTTCCATCATCAGCAGGCAGTAGATCGCCTCGTGTACGCCTGCGGCGCCCAGCGAGTGACCGGAGAGGCTCTTGGTCGAGCTGATCTTCGGTGCCTTGTCGCCGAACACTGCACGCACACCTTTCATCTCCGCGACGTCGCCGACCGGGGTCGAGGTGCCGTGGGTGTTCAGGTAGTCGATCGGGGTGTCGACGGTGGACAGCGCCTGCTGCATGCAGCGGATGGCGCCTTCACCGCTCGGAGCGACCATGTCGTAGCCGTCGGAGGTCGCGCCGTAGCCGACGATTTCGGCGTAGATCTTGGCGCCACGGGCCAGGGCGTGTTCCAGCTCTTCGACCACCACCATGCCGCCGCCGCCCGCGATGACGAAACCGTCACGGTCGGCGTCATAGGCACGCGAGGCCTGCTCTGGGGTTTCGTTGCGCTTGGTCGACAGTGCGCCCATCGCGTCGAACAGGAACGACTGGCTCCAGTGCTCTTCTTCACCGCCACCGGCGAAGACGATGTCCTGCTTGCCCCACTGGATCTGCTCCAGTGCGGTACCGATGCAGTGTGCGCTGGTGGCGCAGGCCGAGGAGATCGAGTAGTTGATACCCTTGATCTTGAACGGCGTTGCCAGGCACGCGGAGACCGTGCTGCCCATGGTGCGGGTGACGCGGTATGGGCCGACGCGCTTGACGCCCTTCTCGCGCAGGGTATCCAGCGCTTCCATCTGGTTCAGGGTCGATGCGCCGCCGGAGCCTGCTACCAGGCCGGTGCGCGGGTTGGAAACCTGCTCTTCGGTCAGCCCCGAGTCCTTGATCGCGTCCTGCATCGACAGGTAGGCGTAGGCAGCGGCGTGACCCACGAAGCGGAACACCTTGCGGTCGATCAGTTCTTCGAGGTTCAAGTCGATGGAACCGGAAACCTGGCTACGCAGCCCCATTTCCTTATAGTCCGGGTTGAAACGAATGCCCGGACGGCTCTTGCGCAGGTTTTCGGTGACGGTCTCTTTGTCATTGCCCAGGCACGATACGATGCCCAGACCAGTGATAACGACGCGGCGCATGCGAATAACCCTTAGAAATTGTCAGTGGAGGTGAACACGCCGACCCGCAGGGCTTCGGCAGTGTAGATCTCGCGGCCGTCGACGCTGACCGAGCCATCGGCGATGGCCATGTTCAGCTTGCCCTTCAGGACGCGCTTGATATGAATGTTGTAGGTGACTTTCTTCGCCGTAGGCAAGACCTGGCCGAAAAATTTCACTTCGCCCGAACCCAGGGCGCGACCGCGACCCGGCAGGCCCTGCCAGCCGAGGAAGAAGCCGACCAGCTGCCACATGGCGTCGAGGCCCAGGCAGCCCGGCATGACCGGATCACCTTCGAAGTGGCACGCGAAGAACCACAGGTCCGGGGTGATATCCAGCTCGGCGACCAATTCACCTTTGCCGAACTTACCGCCTTCTTCGCTGATATGCGTGATGCGATCGACCATCAACATGTTCGGGGCGGGCAGTTGCGCGTTACCTGGGCCGAACAGCTCACCGCGACTGCAGCGCAGCAGGTCTTCCCGAGTAAAGGCGTTTTGTTTGGTCATGCGAGCTCCTCAATAATCCCCATGCGGCAGGGGATGAATCTTCCCGGCCATCCCAGAGCACTACAAGCTCAGAGTGGCAGCCTACAGGTAGACTATTGCGTTGTGGTGAAAGTCACAGAACACCTGGCAAATGAAGTACAGGTGTTCACTGAAACCGGTATTTTCAGGCCCAGCGACGGTCCTGTCTAGTCTAAGACTGCCGCACTTTAGCATTTATCGCCAGTCGCAGCTGTCTGCCCGGGCAGCCAGCGCTGCAACACCCGCTGCAGGTCGGTACGTTTGAACGGTTTGCTCAGGTAATCGTTCATGCCCGCCGCCAGGCAACGCTCACGGTCGCCCTGCAGCGCGCTGGCGGTCAAGGCGATGATCGGCAGGGCGCCGCCATGGGCCAGCAGGCGGATCCGCCGGGTGGCTTCGTAGCCATCGACCCGCGGCAGCCGACAGTCCATCAGCACGGCGGCAAACCGCTGCTGGTCGACCTGCTCCACCGCCTGCACGCCATCCAGCGCGACACTGACCTCGAAGCCCAGGCTGCGCAGCATCGCCTCGATGACGCTCTGGTTGACCGGGTTGTCCTCGACCAGCAAGACCCGCCCGCCAGGCGCTGGCGCCGCGCTGCTCGGCGGCGTGTCCGGGGGCAGGGCGAGTGGTGTGCTGGAGAGCGTCAGGGGCATTTCCAGGGTAAACGTCGAGCCCAGCCCTACGCGGCTTTCGGCGCGCAGCTGGCCGCCCATGCGTTCGGCCAGGGTGCGCGCGATCGCCAGGCCCAGGCCGGTGCCGCCATAGCGCCGGGAGATCGAGCTGTCGGCCTGCTGGAAGGCCACGAACATGGTTTCCAGGCGGTCCTTGTCGATGCCGATCCCGGTGTCGCGGACCGCGCAGGTGAGCCACAGGGTCTGGCGGTCGGTCACCTGCCAGCGGGTTTCGACTTCGACCTGGCCCTGCTCGGTGAACTTCAAGGCATTGCCGATCAGGTTCAGCAGGATCTGGCGAATGCGCGTCGGGTCGCCGGCGACCTGCAGCCGTTCGAGGCCGGGGGTCGGCTTCAGGTGCAGGTCCAGCCCGCGTTGCAGGGCGCTGTGCTGGAACGACTGCACGCTGCTGGCGATCAGCTCGCCGAGGTTGAAGTCGATGTGCTCGAGCTCGAGGTGGGTGCGCTCGATGCGCGAGAAGTCGAGGATGTCATTGATGACCTTGAGCAGGTGCCCGGTGGATTCGCCGGCCACCGACGTGTAGTCGGCCTGTTCGCTGGTCAACGGGGTGGTTTCGAGCAATTGCAGCATGCCCATCACACCGTTCATCGGCGTGCGCAGCTCATGGCTCATCATCGCCAGGAAGTCCGACTTGGCGCGGTTGGCCTGCTCGGCTTCCTCGCGCGCCTGGGTCAGCTGGGCGATCGCCTGCTGTTGTTGCTGGCTGGCCTGTTCGAGGGCGCTGGCGAGGTTGTTGATGTGCCGCGCCAGGTGGCCCAGCTCGCTGTCGTCGACCACCGGCACCGGGGCGTTGAATTCACCCTGCTGGATGGCCTTGACGGCGTGGCCCATGTCGCTGATCGGCTTGGCCAGGCTCATGGCCAGGCGGCGGGCGAGGAGAAAGGTGAAGAGCAGGGCGAACAGCGCGAGGATACCGGCCTTGATGACGATTTCCTGTTGGCGCTGGCTGAAGGCGTCGTCGGACATGCCGACGATCACCCGGCCCAGGTAGTCGTCACCGATGCGTGGCATCGGTGTCTTGCTGTGTTGCAGGAAGTCGCTGTCCAGGCGCAGCTGTTGCAGGCGGATCGGCGCCTGGAACACCTCGACGCGCTGCGCCCGGTTGGCGCTTTCATCGGACTGCTCGACGTAGACCAGGATGTGGTTGCGGCTGTCCTGCACCTCGAGGAAGCGCACGTGAGGGATGCTCAAGGTCGCGCGCATCAGGCTTTCGAGCACTTCGTTGTTGCCCGAGATGACGCCGTATTCGGAGGCCGGTGCCAGCTGGTTGGCGATCAGTTGCCCGGTGTGGTTGAGCTCCTGGCGCAGGTCCTGGATGCGTACGAAGGTAAAGAAGCTGATCAGCAGCAGCGTCAGCAGCAGGGCCGGGCCAAGGCTGATGATCTGCGTGCGGGTATGGATATCCCAGCTCAGGCGTTTGCTCATGGGGTGGGCTCTCCTTCAGCCAGGGTCAGCGCGGCGGCCTGCGGGTCGATCGGTTCAAGGCCCAGGGCGCGGGCCACCTGCTGGTTGCCACTGACACCGTAATGCGCGGGGTACAGGCTGCGTGGCCAGCGCGCCGGGGGCTGGTCGAGCAATTGGTCGAGCACCGCCAGCCAGTCGTCCTGGTCGCTGTAGGTACTGGCCAGGGCGCCGGCGCGGACAAAGCCGGCGTTCGGCCCGATCAGCGCCATCTGCCGGCCATAGCTGCTGAGCAGGACGTTCTTGGCGGTCTTGGCGTTGTACAGGTCGGGGTCGTCGATGCCCAGCAGCACGTCGCTGTTGCCCAGCAGGTGCTGCAGGGGCCGGCTGTCGCGCAGGTCGGACCAGTCCTGGGCGATGATCTCCAGCTTCAGTGCGCGCGCCGCCTGGCGCAGTTCATCCAGCAGAAAGCGGCTCTGCTCGCCATACAGCACCCCAACTCGGCGTGCCTGTGGCAGCAGCAGGCGGGTCAGGCGCAACTGGCGCTCCAGCGGCGGGTCGCTCCAGAGCAGGCTGAGGTAGGCCGGCCGCGACTTTCCCAGGCGTTGCTCGGCCTGGACCCGGCTGACCCGCATGGCCAGTGCCGGTGGCCCGGCGGCTTCGCTCAGGCGCCACTCCAGCGCGGCGCTGTCGAGCAGCACCAGGCGTATGTCGCCTTTCAGCTGGCCGGGGCGTGGCAGGCTGGCGGTGCTCTGGAAACGCACCTGATCGTGGCCGCGGCGTGCTTGCACAGCCTCGACGAAACTGCGAATGCCAGGCTGATCATCGCCGACCAGCAGGATCTCGCTGGCTGACAGCGTCCCCAGTGGCCACAGGCACAATAACAGCAGCAGGCGCAGCAGGCGGGCCATCAGAACTCCAGCTCCGCGCTGACGCTCAGGCGCTGGCGGCTGTCGTAGCGGTTCTGCGGCAGGGTGATCGGTTCGTCGTCCAGGCGCTGCTGCCACAGCGCGGCGAGTTCCAGGGTGCTGCCCTGGATCCGCAGGCGCTTGGCCAGGCGCAGGTCGACGCGCTCGAAGCGGTAGCCATTGAGCGTGTCGTCGCCATAGTAGAACAGCGCACTCGACCAGCCCGCGCCCCAGTCGCGCATCCAGCCGGCCGAGCCGCTGTTGCGCGCGGTGTTGCTGCTGTCGTTGAGGTTGCTGGCCCAGGTATCGACGTAGGCGTAGGTCAGGCGCAGGCGATCGCGTTGGGTCGGGCGCCAGTCCAGTTGCGCCTCGCTGCCGCTGAAGCGCGCCTTGTTGCTGTTGCTGGCGATGTACTGATTGTTGCGCAGCGGCTCGCTGATCATGCCGCTGATCTCGTCGTAGAACACCTTCACGTCGACGTTCAGGTCGCTGAAGCTGCCGTTGTAGCCGAGCTCGCGCGAGCGCATGCGCTCTTGATCGAGGTCGCCCGGGCCGCGGGTCTTGACGAAGTACTGGCCGCTGCCCAGGCCGGGCTGGTAGGGGGCCAGGTTGCGAACGGTGTAGCTCCAGTTGACGTTGTTTTCGAACATGTCCGGCGAGCGTACCGCTTCGGAGTACACCGCACGCAAGCCGTGGCGCGGGGTAATCAGGTAGTTGAGCGCTACGCGTGGGGTGAGCGAGTTGCCCGAGAGACGGCTGTCTTCGAACATCGCCCCGCCCTGAAGGATCCAGTGCTCGTCGACGCGCCACTCGAACTGGCCGAACAGGCGCCAGGTCTGGTCGTCCAGGGTGCCGTTGAAATAGGTCTGCGAGTCCGCTTTGTCGTAGCGAACGTTGGCGCCTGTGAGCAAGCGAAGGTTGTCGGTCAGGCTCAGGGTGTCCTGGATTTCCAGGTCATAGCGGGTCTCACGGGTACTTTGATCGACGTCGCCGCAGACGACATTGCTGCCCCCCAGGTTGTCCCACTGGTTCTTCACCTGGTCGCGCAGGCCTTGCAAGGTCGGATCGCTGTTGCCGGGTGGGTTTCTGATGTTGCGCGCCACCTGCTCGGCGTAGTTCGAGTTCAGCTGCCACAGGCGGGTCAGTTCGGGGCTGAACGATAGCGCCGCATCACAGGCGCGCCAGACCTGCTGGCGGTCGAAATGCTGGGCCGCGCCTTGTACGTATAGGCTGTGCTCGGGGTTGAAGTCGATGTTCCAGCGCACCGAGGCGGCATAGTCCTTGGCGTTGACGTCGGCGTCATTGCCCGTTTGGGTGACGAAGGGGAACACCGGCTGGTAGGTATACGGCCGCTGGTTGCTGCCTTCCTTGGCCGCCAGCTGCCATTCCAGGGTCTGGTTCGCCGCCAGCATGTGGCTGGCACTGACGTTGATGCGGTTGAGGCGGCGGCTGTCGCGGTAATCCCGGCCGAGCTGATCCTGGTCGAAGCCGTCGTCCTGCTGGCCCGACAGCGACAGGCGCAGGTCACCGCTATCCCAGCCAAACCCTTGGCTGGCGTAGTAGTCGTTGATGCCGTCGGCGCCGCGGGTCAGTTTCAGCCGCGTACCGTGGCTGTCGGCCGGGTTGCGGGTGAGGATGTTGACCACCGCCATCAGCGCGTTGGCGCCGTAGCTGACGGTGTTGGGGCCGCGGAACACCTCGATCCGCTCGATATCCTCGAGGGCCACCGGGATATCGCTCCAGTCCACCGTGGCCAGGCCCGCGCGGTACACCGAGCGGCCGTCGATCAAAACCTGCATGCGCCGCGCTTCGCTGACGTTGCTGCCGTGGTAGTTGACGGTGGGTTGGTTGCCGGCGCCGTAGCCGATCATCATGCCCGGCACCAGCCGCAGCAGTTCGGGGATGTCGCGGGCGCCGCTGGCGCGGATCAGTTCGCTGTCGAGCACGGTCATGCTGCCGGGCACGGCCGCCGGGGATTGCTTGAGGCGCGTGGCGGTCAGAACCTGCGGCAGGTCCTGGTTGTCAATGAACAGATCGTCGGCCACGGCCGGGCCGCCCAGCAGGGCAGTCAGCAACAGCAGGCGAGGGAAGGGGGGCGTGCCAGCGAACACGGAACTGCCTTGTATCGGTGTTTAATCAGGCATGTTAACCGACCTTGCAGGATTTTCCAGCGGCTCGGTCAGGTTCTCGGATTGCGTCGATGCCCGTCAGTGGGGTGTTTTGCGGGCCTTGCAGGCGACTTCACAGCTTGCAACCGCCTGCCACTGGTTCTGTCGCACGCGCCCCGTATAATGCGACCGTCGCCACTTAAATTTTTGGCTTTAACGGATTGGATATGACTGAACAGCTACCTGTTGCAGTTCTGGGAGGCGGCAGCTTCGGCACCGCCGTGGCCAACCTGCTGGCGGAGAACGGCAACCCGGTACGCCAGTGGATGCGCGATCCCGAGCAAGCCGAGGCGATGCGCGTCAACCGCGAAAACCCGCGCTACCTCAAAGGCATCCGCCTGCAGGACGGCGTCGAGCCGGTCAACGACCTGCTGGCCACCCTGCAAGCCGCTGACCTGATCTTTGTCGCCCTGCCGTCCAGTGCCCTGCGCAGTGTGCTCGCCCCGCATGCCGAGCTGCTGCGCGGCAAGTGCCTGGTGAGCCTGACCAAAGGCATCGAGGCGCAGAGCTTCAAGCTGATGAGCCAGATCCTCGAAGAAATCGCCCCCCAGGCGCGCATTGGCGTGCTCTCCGGGCCGAACCTGGCGCGCGAGATCGCCGAGCACGCGCTCACCGCCACGGTGGTCGCCAGCGAAGACGACGCGCTGTGCCAGCGTGTGCAGGAGGTGCTGCATGGGCGCACCTTCCGCGTCTACGCCAGTGCCGACCGCTTTGGCGTGGAGCTCGGCGGGGCGCTGAAAAACGTCTACGCGATCATCGCCGGCATGGCCGTGGCGCTGGGCATGGGCGAGAACACCAAGAGCATGCTGATCACCCGCGCACTGGCGGAAATGACCCGCTTCGCGGTCAGCCTCGGCGCCAACCCGATGACTTTCCTCGGCCTGGCCGGCGTCGGCGACCTGATCGTCACCTGCTCGTCGCCCAAGAGCCGCAACTACCAGGTCGGTCACGCCCTGGGCCAAGGCCTGTCGCTGGACGAGGCGGTCAGCCGCCTGGGCGAGGTGGCCGAAGGCGTCAACACCCTCAAGGTGCTCAAGGCCAAGGCCCAGGAGGCGCAGGTGTACATGCCCCTGGTCGCCGGCCTGCATGCGATCCTGTTCGAAGGGCGGACCCTCAACCAGGTGATCGAACACCTGATGCGCGCCGAGCCCAAGACCGACGTCGACTTCATTTCCACCAGCGGTTTCAACTGATTCAAGGAGCGAGACATGAACGATACCCCGGAGCGCGCCCAACGCGAGTCGATCATCCTGCGGGTGCTGTGGATGCTGGTGTTCCTGGTGGTCTGGCAACTGGCCGAGTTGCTGCTGGGCGGCCTGGTGCTGGTGCAGCTGATCTACCGGCTGATCTACGGCGCGCCCAGCGCCAGCCTGATGAACTTCGGCGACAGCCTGAGCCAGTACCTGGCGCAGATCGGCCGGTTTGGCACCTTCCACACGGACACCAAGCCTTGGCCGTTCTCCGACTGGCCGACCGCGCGCGCGCCTGAAGGCGAGGTGCCGCATGCCGTCGCCCCGGCACCGCACCCGGTGCGGGACGAGGAGCCGAAGCTGTGAAGCTGTGGGTCCTGCGTCACGGTGAAGCCGAGCAGCGCGCCAATACCGACGCCGAGCGGCGCCTCACGGCGCATGGCCGCGAACAGGTGCTGCGCAGCGCCGCGCGGCTGATCGGCCAGCCGTTGCAGGCGATTGTCGCCAGCCCGTACGTGCGCGCCCAGCAGACGGCAGCGCTGGTGCACGGCGCCCTGGGCTTTGCCGAGCCGGTGCGCACCGTGCCCTGGCTGACCCCCGACAGCGATGTGCGCCAAGCCATCGCCGAGCTCGATCAGTTGGGCCTGGAGCACGTCCTGCTGGTCAGCCACCAGCCCTTGGTCGGTGGGCTGGTGTGCATGCTCGAGCAGGGCCACCTGCAGGCGCCTGCGCCGATGAGCACTGCCAGCCTCGCCGAGCTGGAAGGGGATTGGCCATTGGCCGGCCTGATGACCTTGCGCAGCCTCGATCACCCCGGCTAGGCCTTGGCAACTGGCATTTTTGTCAGTTGCTGTCGCGTTCGAAGCATTGTTAGGGTTGATCGACAATGACGCGAACGATGGCCAGGGAGTGGTGGATGAGCAGTCGGCGGCTTGAACTGATAGGGTCGCTCGACCCGCAACCGTTGCTGGACACCCTGCGTGACCAGGGTGTGCCAGACATCGCCGAGCACCTGCTGCTGCAGGACTGTGCCGAGGCCAGCCTCGACCTTTTGTTGCGCAAGTCGCAGCAGCCTCGTGAGCTTGAAGCGTTGCGCCTGGCGAGTATCCGCATGGCGCATTTGCTGCAAACCAGTTGCCTGGCCCTGCGCCGGCTTGAACTCGATGAGGCGAACAAGGCGCTCGCCCGAGAGGCGCTGGAGTATCAGCTGGCGTATATGCATTCCTGCCTGCGTCGTTCGATGGCCAGCTTCGATTGACCCCTGAATGACCTGATCGCCCTTGGCGATGACCTATCCGGACGTTGCCCCCACTGCCCACCTTGCCGACAATGGGCCATCATTCCCGCGTGCAGAGCAGCCGGCCATGTCGCAGCAGATCTTCTTCGCCCATGCCAATGGCTTCCCCTCGGCCACCTACGGCAAGCTGTTTGCCGCGCTGGCGCCTGACTATGAGGTCCAGCACCTGGCCCAGCACGCCCACGACCCGCGTTTTCCGGTCGACGACAACTGGCAGAACCTGGTCGATGAGCTGCTCCACCACCTGGCGCAGCAGGCGGCGCCGGTGTGGGGGGTCGGCCATTCCCTGGGCGGGGTCCTGCACCTGCACGCGGCCTTGCGTTGTCCGCAGTATTACCGTGGCGTGGTGATGCTCGACTCGCCGGTGCTGACCCGCGCCGATCAGTGGCTGATCCGCACTGCCAAGCGCTTTGGCTTCATCGACCGGATCACCCCGGCCGGGCGTACCCTGGGCCGGCGTGAGTCCTTTGCCGATCTGGACAGCGCCCGTGGCTATTTCGCCGGCAAAACACTGTTCCGCCATTTTGACCCCGACTGCCTCGAGGCGTACCTGGAACATGGCCTGGAACAAGCCGAAGGCGGCTTGCGCCTGCGCTTCGACCCGGCCACCGAAATCAGCATCTACCGCAACCTCCCGCATGCCAGCCCCGCGCCCGCGCGGCAACTGCAGGTGCCGCTGGCGATGGTCCGAGGCGACCGCAGCCGGGTCATCCGCCGGCACCATGCGCTGGCCGTGCGCGGCATGCCCAAAGGCGAGTACCACAGTGTGCCGGGCGGGCACATGTTCCCGCTCGAGCGCCCGAGCGACACCGCCAGCCTGATCAAGGGCCTGTTCGACCGCTGGAGCCAGGCATGAGCGCGCACGTCGAAGAAGTTCGCCTGAACCTCGGCCATATCGAGTTGGCCGCCCACCTGTTCGGCCCGGCCGACGGCGTGCCGGTGATCGCCCTGCACGGCTGGCTGGACAACGCCAACAGCTTCGCGCTGCTGGCACCACAGCTGAAGGGGCTGCGTATCGTCGCCCTGGACCTGGCCGGGCATGGCTACTCGGAGCATCGCCCGGCAGGCGCCGGCTACACCCTGGCCGACTATGCCCACGACGTGCTGCGGGTGGCGGAACAGTTGGGCTGGCAGCGCTTCGGCCTGATCGGCCATTCGCTGGGGGCGATCATCTCGGTGCAACTGGCGGGTGCCTTGCCCGATCGGGTCAGCCATCTGCTGCTGATCGACGGGGTGATCCCGCCCACCAGCGGCGAGCAGGATGCCGCCGAGCGGCTGGGCATGGCCCTGCACGCCCAGCTGCGCCTGGATGGCAAGCGCAAGACGGTCTACGCCAGCATCGAAGACGGCGTCGAGGCACGCATGAAAGGCCTGGTCGCGGTCAGCCGCGAGGCGGCCGAGTTGCTCGCCCAGCGTGGCCTGATGCCGGTGCCGGGCGGTTACTCCTGGCGCAGCGACAGCCGCCTGACGCTGCCATCGCCGGTGCGCATCAGCGAGGCCCAGGCCATGGCCTTCGTCCACCGGCTGAAGTGCCCGGCCTGCCTGGTGGTCGCCGCAGAAGGCATGCTCGTGCGGCACACGGCGCTGCTGGAGCAGCTACCCTTTGAGCAGGTGACGCTGCCCGGCGGCCATCACCTGCACCTCAACGACCCACAGGGCGCGACCCTTGTCGCAGACTGTATCAATCGCTTCTTCGGGTTTTCTTGACTTGCACCGGACAAGTGCCGAGGCTTGGCGGGTTGAACAGGGAGACAACCATGTACATGCCAGACCTCCATTATCCAATCACCGGCGCCGCGTGCGGCATGGGTGGCCGATGAGCATTCGAGTCATCATCGCCGGCTGCCTGGGCCTCGCCAGCCCGTTGCTACTGGCCGGCACCTTGCCGGTTCCGCTGGATGCCAAGGTGGTCGCCGAGCGCTCGCAGGATGACCAGGAACGGGTCTATCCGATGGGCTCGTTACGCAAGATCAGCGGCAGCTTGCGCCTTGAAGGCAAGGTCGAGAGCCGTGGCCAGGTCCGCTCCGTGACCTACGAGCTGCCCGCCGAGCGCACCGCGCGCGAGGCCTTTACCAGTGCCCGCGAAGCGCTCCAGCAAGACGGCGGTTATCCGTTGTTCTGGTGCGAGAAGCGCGATTGCGGCGAAGCCAGCCTGTGGGCCAACGAAATCTTCAAGAACGCCCGGCTCAATGGCGGCGACGAGCAGCAGGCGTTCATCCTCCTGCGCCGCTCGGCTGACGAGGCCAATACCCTGGTCGCCCTGTACAGCGTCACGGCGGGCAACAAGCGCGCCTACCTGCACGTCGAAGAATTCGTCGCCGAAAGCCCACTGGGCGAGCTGCTGCCGACCTCGGCGACGGTGATGCGCGAACTGCGCGACACCGGCAAGCTCGACTACCCCGACCTGGCCGCCCCGCAACCGGCCTGGGTGACCCTGCTCGGGCGCAGCCTCAACCTCGACAGCACCCTGCGCCTGAGCCTCAGCGGCAAGCAGGCCGAAGCCTGGCGCGAGCAACTGGTCAAGGCCGGTGTGCGCGGCTCGCGACTGGAAACCGGCACGGCGCCGACTGAAGGCTTGCACCTGGAACTGATCCGTTAAGTGAGCGCGCCCATGGCCAACAACGATCGCCTGCTGGTGCAGATCCTCTTGCTGGCGCTGCTCGGCGCCGGCGTGTGGGTGATGGCGCCGTTTATCTCCGCGTTGCTCTGGGGCGCCATCCTGGCGTTCGCCAGTTGGCCGTTGATGCGCCTGCTG
The DNA here is from genome assembly GCF_900536025.1 of Pseudomonas reidholzensis. GTDB lineage: Bacteria > Pseudomonadota > Gammaproteobacteria > Pseudomonadales > Pseudomonadaceae > Aquipseudomonas > Aquipseudomonas reidholzensis. The sequence goes on along the minus strand of NZ_UNOZ01000025.1, from coordinate 59,107 downwards.
ACGCGCGCGCTGGGTGGCCGGGAAACCCTGGCCGCGGCGCTGCTGACCACAGTCTGGATCCTGCTGGTGGCGCTGCCGCTGGTGTGGCTGGGGTTCAACCTGGCCGACCATATCCGCGATGCCACGGCCTTTGTGCGTGATGTCCAGGTCGACGGCCTGCCGGATGCGCCGGCCTGGCTAGGCGGGATTCCCCTCGTCGGCGAGCGTCTGGTGGCCTGGTGGGATTCGGTCGATCAGCAAGGCGCGGCGCTGATGGCCTCGGTCAAGCCATACCTGGGGCAGGTGGGCAACTGGCTGCTGGCGCGCAGCGCGCAGATTGGCGGCGGGGTGCTCGAGCTGACCTTGAGCCTGGTCTTCGTATTCTTCTTCTACCGCGACGGGCCGCGCCTGGCGGCCTTCGTCCTGCGCCTGCTGCAGCGGCTGATCGGCGAGCGCGCCGAGTATTACCTCGACCTGGTGGCCGGCACCGTGCAGCGCGTGGTCAACGGCGTGATCGGTACGGCGGCGGCCCAGGGCCTGCTGGCAATGATCGGCTTCCTGATTGCCGGCGTGCCGGGGGCGATCGTGCTCGGCCTGGTCACCTTCATGCTCAGCCTGATCCCCATGGGCCCGCCGCTGGCATGGATCCCGGCCACCGCGTGGCTGGTGTGGCAGGGCGAGTACGGCATGGCGGTGTTTCTCGGGGTCTGGGGCACGTTCGTCATCAGTGGCGTGGACAACGTGCTCAAGCCTTACCTGATCAGCCGTGGCGGCAACCTGCCGCTGGTGATCGTGCTGCTGGGGGTGTTTGGTGGCTTGATCGCGTTCGGCTTTATCGGCTTGTTCATCGGCCCGACCTTGCTGGCGGTGGCGTACAGCCTGCTGCTGGACTGGAGCCGCAGCGCCGGGCAGCCGCCTGTGGCGCGGTGAATGTAGAGCCGCTCTGCATTATTAGCTAAGAAATAGCGCCTAGTTTTGTAGGCGTTAGGCCGATTATTCACATGCTATGCCTGTAATAATGGGCATTATGTGATTCTTCTTAAATGCTGCGGTTGTAAAATTCTATGATAGTTCTTCACCTATAATTCTAGGCGTAAGCACGTTTTATCGCCTTCAAAGCATAGGAATCTAGGCGCTATGAGACTTTCATCCATGAGTGATGACGTGATAGCCGGTGAAATTGGTCAGCGGATCGAGGCCATCCGCTTGAAACGCAATGTTGGCCAGGATGTCGTAGCTCATGAAGCAGGCATCTCTCGGGAAACGTATCGAAAGATCGCGGCTGGGAAAGGCACACTCGTGAACGTCATCGCTGTCCTTCGCGTGCTCGGTGAGTTAGGTCGCCTGGCGACGCTGATCGAGGAAGTCAGCTCGAGCCCACTCCAGTTAGCCAGGATGCAAGGCAAGCAGCGGCTGCGCGCGGGGCATGCGCGTGCTGCCTCGGCGAATGTGAAATCGGCCGTCAAGACACCCATCGGCAAGCCGAGGTTGATTGGCGACCGGAGTTCCAAGAAGGACACTAGCTGGTGATTGCACGCATCTATCTGTGGGACGTGTATGTAGGTGCGCTCAACTGGAATGTCGACGCCCAGCGAGGTGAGTTCGAGTACACCCCGGAGTTCGTCAGGACCGGATTGGAGATTTCACCCCTTCACATGCCCCTGCGCGAGGACTACATCTACGTGTTCCAGGGGTTGGGCCGTGACACTTTCAAGGGCTTGCCTTCTGTCTTGGCAGACTCTCTGCCTGATGATTTCGGTAACGCGCTCATCGATGCGTGGTTGGCTCAGCAGGGTCGTGACAAAGCCACGTTCTCTCCCGTCGAGCGTTTGCTGTATCAGGGCGCGCGTGGGATGGGGGCTTTGGAGTACAGGCCCGCCATGGCGGTTGAGCAGAACAGGGCCGAACACATCCAGATCGATGCGTTGGTTCGGTTGGCCAGCGAAGTCTTGTCAGATCGTGAATCGCTTGCCGAGCGATTGCAGGCTCATGATCCATCGGTAGACGACGCAGCTCTACAACACCTCATTCAAATCGGTACGAGTGCTGGCGGCGCCCGGGCCAAGGCAGTCATCGCAATGAATCACAAGGGTGAGATTCGCTCGGGTCAGGTGCGTGCGCCAGCAGGGTTCGAGTACTGGCTCCTCAAGTTCGACGTAGCGAAGGACTCGAAAGTCCTGGCTGACTCCCAGGGCTATGGACGTATCGAATATGCCTACCACCTCATGGCCAGGGCGGCAGGCATCATGATGACCGAGTGCCGGTTGCTGGAGGAAGGCGGCCGCGCCCACTTCATGACCAAGCGATTCGACCGTACTGTCGATGGGGAGAAAATTCACATGGCAACGCTGTGCGCGATTGACCATGCTGATTTTCGTAAGCCGGGGCAGTATTCCTACGAGGAAGCATTCGGCGTCCTCCGTGCCCTCGGGATTTCACGCGACGGCGCTGAAGAGTTCTATCGGCGCATGGTCTTCAATGTGATTGCCCGCAATCAGGACGATCACACCAAGAACACGGCCTTTATGATGGATACTGACGGGAGCTGGTACATGACTCCGGCATACGACGTTTCCTATTCCTACCTGCCCGGTAGCTTCTGGGTCGATAGCCACCAGATGACCATCAACGGCAAGCGTGATGAATTCTCTATTGAAGACCTGCTGAGCGTGGCGGGCCAGGTGCGTGGCATGGATGCGCAGCAGATCATCAAGGAGGTATCAGACGCGGTTGAGCAGTGGCCGAGTTTTGCGGCGCAGGCGGGTGTCTCCGCGCGCGCCACGGACAAGATTGCCGAGGTTCACCGCCTGTACCTCGGGCAAGGCCTTTGACAGTTCCACTCGCTGATCTTTACGCACTCTTTATGCCCTGACCCACCCCCCGATCTCGCCCCTTTACGCCCCTCCCTCGGACAATGCTCCCAAAGCGGCCACCGCCGCACACCGGGGAGATTGGCTCATGTACATGCTCGATGGGTTGTCACTGCTGCTGGCAGTGGCGTTGGCGGTTTACCTGCTGGTGGCGCTGTTGCGCGCCGATCGCAGCTAGGGAGCGGCCATGCACAGTTACGACTACGCGCTACTGCTGGCGTTTTTCGCCATTGTCCTGTTGCCCGCGCCCTGGCTCGGGCGCTTCTACTACAAGGTCATGGAAGGCCAGCGCACCTGGCTGTCACCGATCCTCGGCCCCGTCGAGCGGGGCTGCTACCGCCTGGCCGGCGTGCGCGCCGAGCAGGAACACAACTGGAAGCAGTACACCCTGGCCCTGCTGGCGTTCAACCTGGCCGGGTTCCTCCTGCTGTTCGCGGTCCTGCTGCTGCAGGGCTACCTGCCGCTCAACCCGCAACAGCTACCGGGCCAGGACTGGTCGTTGGCGCTGAACACCGCAGTCAGCTTCGTCACCAACACCAACTGGCAGGCCTACAGCGGTGAAGCCTCGGTCAGCTACCTGAGCCAGATGCTCGGCCTGACCGTGCAGAACTTCGTCAGCGCCGCCACCGGCCTGGCCGTGCTGGTCGCCCTGTGCCGCGGCATCGCCCGGCGCTCGGCGAGCACCCTGGGCAACTTCTGGGTCGACATGACCCGCGCTACGCTCTACGGCCTGTTGCCGCTGTGCCTGGTGCTGGCGCTGCTGCTGGTGTGGCAGGGTGTGCCGCAGACCTTTGCCGACTATGCCCACGCGCTGACCCTGCAAGGCACCGACCAGACCATCCCCTTGGGCCCGGCCGCCAGCCAGATCGCCATCAAGCAGCTGGGCACCAACGGTGGCGGCTTCTTCGGCGTCAACTCGGCGCATCCGTTCGAGAACCCCACGGCCTGGAGCAACCTGTTCGAGGTGGCCTCGATCATCCTGATCCCGGTCGCGCTGGTGTTCACCTTCGGCCACTACGTCAAGGACCTGCGCCAGAGCCGGGCGATCCTCGCCTGCATGCTCTCGCTGTTTCTCATCGGCGGCGCTACCGCGCTGTGGTCGGAGCATCAGCCCAACCCGGCGCTGGACAGCGCCCAGGTGCAGCAGTCGGCGCCCATGGAAGGCAAGGAGAGCCGGTTTGGCACCACCGGTTCGGTGCTGTGGACGGTGACCACCACTGCCGCCTCGAACGGCTCGGTCAACGCCATGCACGACAGCCTCAATCCGCTCACCGGCATGGTCGCGATGGCCAACATGATGGTTGGCGAGGTGATCTTCGGCGGCGTCGGCGCAGGGCTCTACGGCATGCTCCTGTTCGTGCTGATCGCGGTGTTCCTGGCGGGGCTGATGATCGGCCGCACGCCGGAGTACCTCGGCAAGAAACTCCAGGCCCGCGAAGTGCAGTTGCTGGTGGCCAGCCTGCTGGTGATGCCGGTCGGCGTGCTGATCCTCGGCGCCATCGCCGCCAGCCTGCCCGGTCCGGCGGGTGCGGTGAGCAACCCGGGTGCCCACGGTTTCAGCCAGTTGCTCTACGCCTACACCTCGGCCACCGCCAACAACGGCTCGGCGTTTGCCGGTTTCGGCGCCAACACGGTGTTCCACAACGTGATGATCGCGCTGGCCATGTTCATCGGCCGCTTCGGCTACATCCTGCCGGTGCTGGCGCTGGCCGGCAGCCTGGCGGCGAAGCACAGCGCGCCACTGGGGCAGAACAGCTTCCCCACGCATGGCCCGCTGTTCACCAGCCTGCTGCTGGTGACCATCCTGCTGGTGGGCGGCCTGACCTTTTTGCCGACCCTGGCCCTGGGGCCAATTGCCGAACACCTGAGCCTGGGTTTCTGAGGAATCGATGATGAACATGCCCATTCCTGAAGTGAAAGTGCGCCGCGCCAGCGCCGACCAGACCCGCCTGGCAGCGCTCTGGCGGCCGGCCCTGGTGCAGGCCTTCGTCAAGCTCGACCCGCGCCAGTTGCGCCGCGCGCCGGTGATGCTGGTGGTCGAACTGACCGCCGTATTGACCACCGTGCTGTGCTTCGCGCCCGACAGCGGCGTGAGCACTGGCGTGGCGGTGCAGATTGCCCTGTGGCTGTGGTTCACCGTGCTGTTCGCCAACTTTGCCGAAGCCCTCGCCGAGGGCCGCGGCAAGGCCCGCGCCGACAGCCTCAAGGCCGGCAGCCAAGGCCTCAACGCCGAACGGCGCAAGGCGGACGGCAGTTTCGAGCAAGTGGCAGCCACTGAGCTGCGCAAGGACGACGTGGTCAAAGTGGTCGCCGGCGAGATGATCCCAGGCGACGGCGAGGTGCTCGAAGGCATCGCGGCGGTCAACGAGGCGGCCATTACCGGCGAATCGGCGCCGGTGATCCGCGAGTCCGGCGGCGACCGCTCGGCCGTCACCGGCAACACCCGGCTGGTCTCCGACTGGCTGCTGATCCGCATCACCAGCAACCCTGGCGAGTCGACCCTGGACCGCATGATCGCCCTGGTCGAAGGTGCCAAACGGCAGAAGACCCCCAACGAAGTCGCCCTCGACATCCTGCTGATCGGCCTCACCCTGATCTTCCTGATCGTGGTGGTGACCTTGCAGCCGTTCGCCCACTTCGCAGGTGGCAGCCTGCCGCTGATCTTCCTCGCCGCGCTGCTGGTGACGCTGATCCCGACCACCATTGGCGGCCTGCTCTCGGCCATCGGCATCGCCGGCATGGACCGCCTGGTGCGGCTCAACGTGATCGCCCGGTCCGGCCGCGCGGTGGAGGCGGCTGGCGATGTGCACACGTTGCTGCTCGACAAGACCGGCACCATCACCTTTGGCAACCGCCGCTGCAGCGCCTTGCATGCCGCGCCCGGCATCACCGCCAAAGAGCTGGGGGAGGGCGCCTTGCTCGCCTCGCTGGCCGACGACACGGCCGAGGGCAAGTCGATCGTCGAGTACCTGCGCCAGTTGCATGACTTCACCGAGCCGCACGCCGATCAGCTCGAGCCGATCGCCTTCAGCGCCGAGACGCGCTTGTCAGGTGTCGACTTCCAGCAGCGCCGCTACCGCAAGGGCGCCGTGGACGCGGTGCTCGGCTTTGTCGGCCTGCAGCGCCTGGAAATGCCCGTGCCATTGGCCAAGGAAGTCGAGCGCATCGCCCAGAGCGGCGGCACCCCGTTGCTGGTCTGTGTCGACCGCCGCCTGCTTGGCGTGATCCACCTCAAGGACGTGGTCAAACCGGGTATCCGCGAGCGCTTCGCCGAATTGCGCAGGCTCGGTATTCGCACCGTGATGGTCACCGGCGACAACCCACTGACGGCGGCGGCGATCGCTGCGGAAGCCGGGGTCGACGACGTGCTGGCAGAAGCTACCCCTGAGAAGAAGCTGGCGCGCATCCGCCAGGAGCAGAACGACGGCCGCCTGGTCGCGATGTGCGGCGACGGCGCCAACGACGCCCCGGCGCTGGCCCAGGCCGATGTCGGCGTGGCCATGAACGACGGCACCCAGGCGGCGCGTGAGGCGGCCAACATGGTCGACCTCGACAGCGACCCGACCAAGCTGCTCGACGTGGTCCAGGTCGGCAAGGAACTGCTGGTCACCCGCGGTGCACTGACCACCTTCTCGATTGCCAACGACGTGGCCAAGTACTTTGCCATCCTGCCGGCGCTGTTCGCCGCCATCTACCCGCAACTGGGCGTGCTCAACCTGATGCAGCTGGCCAGCCCGCAGAGCGCGATCCTCTCGGCGATCGTCTTCAACGCGCTGATCATCGTCGTCCTGATCCCCCTGGCCCTGCGCGGCGTGCGGGTGCAGGCGGCGAGTGCCGCGCACCTGCTGCGGCGCAACCTGCTGATCTACGGCGTCGGCGGGCTGCTGGTGCCGTTCGCCGGGATCAAGCTGATCGACCTGCTGCTCAATGCCCTGCACCTGGTTTGAAGGAGACTCACATGACCACTTACCTACGCCCGGCGCTGAGCCTGGCCCTGTTGATGACCCTGGTGACCGGCGCGCTGTACCCGCTGGCCGTAACGGGCATTGCCCAGCTGGCCTTCCCCGAGCAGGCCAACGGCAGCCTGGTGCACGACGAGCAAGGCCGCGTGCGCGGCTCCCGCCTGATCGCCCAGGAAAGCAACGGCGATGGCTGGTTCCACGCCCGGCCCTCGGCGGCGGCCTACGCCACGGTCGCCAGCGGTGCCAGCAACCTCGCACCGAGCAACCCGGCCCTGGCCGAGCGGGTCACGGCCGATGCCGCTGGGCTGTTCCGGGCTGATCAGGGCCCCGTGCCGCAGACCCTGCTGACCACCTCCGGCAGCGGCCTGGACCCGCACTTGCCGCCAGAGGCTGTGGCCTATCAGACCCCGCGTGTAGCGGCGGCCCGTCAGATACCCGTAGAGCGCTTGCAAGCCTTGCTTGAAGAGGCCACCCTCCACCCATTGATCGGCCCGCCCGTGGTCAACGTGCTGGCTTTGAACCAGGCCCTCGAGCGCATGGCGCCGGTCGCGAAATAAGGATTGAGCATGAGTGACTCCGCCCGCGCCGACGCGCTGTTGGCCGGCCTGCCGCGTGAAGGCCGCGGCAGGCTCAAGGTATTTCTCGGCGCCGCGCCCGGCGTAGGCAAGACCTACGCCATGCTCCAGGCCGCCCACGCCCAGCAGCGCCAAGGCGTGCAGGTGCTGGCCGGGGTGGTCGAGACCCACGGCCGCGCCGAGACCGAAGCCTTGCTCGGCGGCGTGCTCCAGCAACCGCTGCTGCGCAGCGAGTACCGCGGCGTGACCCTCGAAGAAATGGACCTGGACGGCCTGCTCAAGGCCGCCCCAGCCCTGGCCCTGGTCGATGAGCTGGCGCATAGCAACGCCCCCGACAGCCGCCATGCCAAGCGCTGGCAGGACGTCCAGGAGCTGCTGGCGGCGGGCATCGATGTCTACACCACGGTCAACGTCCAGCACCTGGAAAGCCTCAACGACAAGGTCCGCGACATCACCGGCGTGCAGGTCCGCGAGACCCTGCCGGACTGGGTCCTGCAAGAAGCCTTCGAGCTGGTGCTGATCGACCTGCCCCCGCGTGAGCTGCTCGAGCGCCTGCGCGAAGGCAAGGTCTACGTGCCGGAGCAGGCGAGGGCGGCCATCGACGCGTTCTTCTCGCAGACCAACCTCAGCGCCTTGCGCGAACTGGCCATGCACACCGCCGCCGCCCAGGTCGACGCCGACCTGGCCCACGGTTATCGCCAGCGCGGCCAGGAGGCGCCGGCCTTGCGCGGGCGCTTGCTGGTCGGCGTCGACGGTGACGAGCAGGCCGAGCGCCTGGTGCGGCATGCCAGCCGAGTCGCCCAGCGTCGTCATTTGCCGTGGAGCCTGGTGCATGTCGACAACGGCAAGCTGCGCGACCAGACGGCCCGCCAGCGTTTGCAGGCGGCGCAGCAACTGGCCGAGCGGCTGGGCGGGGAAGTGGTGCTGCTGCGCGCTGGCGAGGTTGCCCGCACGCTGATTCAGCACGCCGCTGAACGCCGCGCCAGCCTGGTGCTGGTCGGCCAATCCCGCGATCGCCTGCGCCGGCGCCTGTTCGGTGCCGGCGTGGCCGCGCGCTTGCTGCGCGAAAGCCATGGGCTCGAGATCAACGTGCTCGACCGCGATACCCAGCCCGCCTCGGCACGCACCGTGGCCAAGCGCGTATGGGTCTGGCGCCATTACCTGCTGGCGTTGCTCGCCACGGTGCTGGCGGCGGGCTTGGCCTGGGCGGTGTCCAGCGTGCTGGCGCTGCCGAACATCTCCCTGGTGTTTCTGGCTGCGGTGCTGCTGGTCGCCGTGCGCAGCAGCCTTGGCCCGGCGCTGGCCTGCGCCGCGTTGTCGTTCCTGAGCTACGACTTCCTGTTCATCCCGCCCAACTTCTCCTTCAGCATCCAGCGCGAAGAGGACGTGCTGACCCTGGTGTTCTTCCTGCTGATGGCCGCGCTCACCGGCAACCTCGCTGCCCGCCAGCGTCGCCAGTTGCAGGCCCTGCGCGAGACCCAGGCGCAGACCAGCCAGCTGCTCGACCTGTCGCGCCGGCTGACCGTGGCGACCGATCGCCAGGCCGTGCTCAACGCCGCCAGCCAGCACCTGGACGGTTGGCAGGATGTGCACGCGTGCCTGCTCGAACGCGGCAGCGAAGGCCTGCTGCAAGTCGCCAGCGGCCAGCCCCCGGCACTGACCGACAACGAGCGCGCCGCCGCCGACTGGGCCTGGCAACACGGCCAGGCCGCCGGCCACGGCAGCGACACCTTGCCCCATGGCCGCTGGTGGTGGTGGCCGCTGGCGGTCGACGACCAGCCGCTGGCCTTGCTCGGCGTGCGCCCGCGTTCCGGCGAGCTGCTCAGCAGCGAACGTCGGCAAATGCTCACCGCACTCGGCCAACCGCTGGCCCAGGCCCTGGCCCGCGCCCGGCTGGGCGAGCAACTCGAAGCCGCGCGCCTGCATGGCGAAACCGAGCAGTTGCGCAGTGCCTTGCTGGCCTCGGTCTCGCACGACCTGCGCACCCCACTGACCGCCATGCGCGGCAGTATCGACAGCCTGCTCGCGCTTGGCGACGCGATCCCCCCGGATGACCGCCGCGAGCTGCTCGAAGGCACCCGCAACGAAGCCGAACGGCTCGACCGCTACATCCAGAACCTGCTCGACATGACCCGCCTCGGCCACGGCGGCCTGAAGCTCGCCCGCGACTGGGTCGCCCCCGCAGACATCGTCGGCAGCGCCCTCAATCGCCTGCGTGCGGTGCTGGCGCCATTGCGCGTCAGCACCGACGTCCCGGCCGAGCTGCCGCTGCTGTTCGTGCATGCCGCGCTGATCGAGCAGGCGCTGGTCAACGTGCTGGAAAACGCCGCCCGCTTCTCGCCGAGCAATGGCCGCCTGGAGCTGCACCTCCAAGTGCGCGAAGAGCAGCTGTGCTTCGCCGTCAGTGACCAGGGCCCCGGCATCCCCGTGGCGGAGCGCGAAAAGATCTTCGACATGTTCTACACCGCCGCCCGCGGCGACCGCGGCGGCCAGGGCACCGGCCTCGGCCTGGCGATCTGCCAGGGCATGATCGGCGCGCACGGCGGCAGCATCCTGGTCGGCGACGGCGTCGATGGCCAGGGCACCTGCATCACTTTATGCTTGCCGCTGCCCCCTCAACCCGAAACCGAAAGCGACGCCTCATGAGCCAAGCCGCCACCCTGCTGGTCATCGACGATGAGCCGCAGATCCGCAAGTTCCTGCGTATCAGCCTGGTGTCCCAGGGCTACAAGGTTATCGAAGCCGCCACCGGCGGCGAAGGCCTGGCCCAGGCCGCGCTGGCCAAGCCCGACCTGGTTGTGCTCGACCTCGGCCTACCCGACATGGACGGCCAGCAGGTGCTGCGCGAATTGCGCGAGTGGAGCACCGTGCCGGTGATGGTCCTGTCGGTGCGCGCCAGTGAAGTGCAGAAGGTCGATGCACTGGATGGCGGCGCCAATGACTACGTGACCAAGCCGTTCGGCATCCAGGAGTTTCTCGCTCGCATCCGCGCCTTGCTGCGCCAGGCACCGCAGGCCGAGGCGGGGCAGGCGACGGCGAGCTTTGGGCCGTTGCTGGTGGATTTTGCCTTTCGCAAGGTGACCCTGGAGGGGGTCGAAGTGGCCCTGACGCGCAAGGAGTACGCGCTGCTGGCGCAGTTGGCCGGGCATCCGGGGCGGGTGATTACCCAGCAGCAGCTGCTCAAGGATATCTGGGGGCCTACGCATGTGGACGACACGCATTACTTGCGGATTGTGGTGGCGCATGTGCGGCAGAAGCTGGGAGATGATCCTACGACGCCCAGGTTCATCATTACCGAGCCGGGGGTTGGGTATCGGTTGGTGGCGCCTTCGACGCTTGAGTAGTACTGACAGGGCTGTAACGTGCCAATCGCCCCTGATTCGGCCCGGTCTTGCTTTACATAGAATTATTCTGGGCCAATAATTATTGCTGGCCAATAATTCTGGATAAAACCATGACCGACATCTTCCTGCGCCCTGAGCTGGCCGCTGATATGGCCAGGCAGCTGCTAAAACCGACAGCGCTCGACATCGGTCTGCGTTCAGGATTGTTCCTTTCTGGCCTGCGCCGCACGGGCAAGACAACGTTCCTGAAGAACGACTTGATCCCCGCGTTGGAGGCCGGTGGGGCGCTGGTGATCTATGTCGATCTGTGGAGCGATACCCAAACCAGCCCGGTGGTGTTGGTGCTGGCCGCCGTACGCAAGGCCCTGGTTGATCTGCAGACGCCAACCTCGTTATTTCTACGCAAGCTGAAGGCCCTGCGCGGCGTAGAGTTGGAAGCTGTCGGCCTCAAGTTCGGCTTCAATCTGGATACCTTGGGCGAAGCAGGCGGTGTCACGCTGGCCGAGGCGCTGACTGTGGTCGTGGACCAGGCCAAGACAGATGTCGTCCTCATCGTCGACGAAGTGCAGCATGCGATCACGACTGAGGATGGCCAGCAGATGATGCTGGCGCTCAAAGCCGCTCGCGACGCCATCAATCCCCGGCCCAACACCCCAGGGCATTTTCTGTTCATCGGTACGGGCTCTCACCGCGCGATGGTCAATGAGCTGACTGCGCGTCGAAATCAAGCCTTCGCCGGCGCGACCAATGTTCCGTATCCGCTGCTGGGGAGTGACTACGTCGAGTTTTGGCTCATGCGGCTACAGAACGATGGCATTGCCAACCTGCCCACGCTGGAAGTGGCAGTGCAGGCGTTCAAAACGCTGGGCAGCAAGCCGGAGGAGTTTCTTCGTGCACTCCGCCAGTTGATTCACTCGCCCTCTGCCGCCGGGCCTGATGAGGTGTTCCCTGTGATTGCGGCAACCCTCAGATCAGCGGCGGCAGACCTCGAATTGATGAAAGTCGATGAGTTGGGGGCATTAGCTCAAGCCATCTTCGCTCGGATAGCGTCGGTAGAGGGCGACACGCGGGGCGTGTTTTCAAATGAGGCGGCCAGTGAGTACTCCAGGTTCGTGGGCCGAGAGGTGCGGGTTGAAGAGATACAGCCGGTTGCCAATGAATTGCTCGCCGCCAACCTGATCATGCGCAGAGGGCATGGGTTGTATGGCGTTACCGATCCGTTTGTGCAGGAAATGTGGCGCGAGCGCCAAGCGTTGCTTGGTAGGTTTTGAGTCGCTGCGTGGGGAGCCTTACGCATCCAGTCTGGTGCTGTGGTCTCGTGCAAAAAACGTTCTAGCCAGCGACGCCTAACCCTGTGGGAGCGGGTTTACCCGCGAAGAGGCCGGCTGCACCACTGCTATGCACGGTGAGGGGCTTCGCCTTTGCTGCAAGGGGTGGAAGTTCCCTACAGCCTCTGATTTGAGGCTGACCAATCAGATCTATCTCCTGTTCTGTAGTCCAATTCCCAAAACACAATCCTCGCCCCCTTTTTCTTTGCGGGTGCTCGGGCAGCGATCTAGTCTCGGCGGGTTGCTGCAACGCGGCGCGCAGCGTTACCCGATAGCGACGAGAAAAATGATGGCTATGGAAATCATCTCCAGGCTGGGTACCGGCCATGTCCGCTAAATCCATGTCCACGACTGCCGGGCTGTCGGCGGCGCTCGCTTCAAACTGCCTGCTGGGGCTCTCAGCGCTGTACTGGAAAGCCTTGGCCAGCCTACCGGCGCTGGCGTTGTTGGGCTGCCGGATCCTGCTGTCACTGCTGTGCGTAACCTTGGTGTTGGCGCTTCGCCGGGAGCTGCAACCGTTGTTGCGGGGGCTGAAATTTCGCGACGTGGTCTTGCATGCGGCCGCTGCGCTATTGGTGGCGGCGAACTGGGGCACGTTCATCTGGGCGTCAATCCATGGCCGCCTGTTGGAAAGCGGCTTGGGCTATCTGATCGCGCCGGTGCTAGGCATTGCCCTTGGCCTATTGGTCTATCGCGAGCGGCTTTCGCGTTGGCGTGCAGTGGCGTTAGCTCTGGTGGTACTGAGTGTGCTGTACCTGTTCTTGAGCGCCAGCGGCCTCGACAGCCGTGTATTCCTGGTGATCGGGTTCACGTGGGGTGGCTATGCATGGCTGAAGAAGCTGGCACATCTGTCGCCCTGGTCGGGATTGTTCGTCGAGTCGCTAGTGCTAGGCGTAGTGCTCATCCCGCTGATTGTGTGGCTCAGCGCGCCGATCCAAGGCATCGCGGGACTCACGTCGAGCGAGCAAGGCCTTCTTCTGCTTTGCGGGCTGGTGTCGCTGTTGCCGTTGGCATTGTTCTCGTTTGCCGCCCGGCGTTTGCCGTTGAGTGTTATGGGGTTGATGCAGTTCGTGCTGCCGTTGACCCAGTTCGGCCTGGCATTGGTGGTTTATGGGCAGGAGCCTAACCGGGGTGCTCTCCTGGCATTTGCGGTGATCGCGTTGGCCATGCTGCTGGTTATTCTCGAGCCGTTGCTCGCGCCAATCTTCATGAAGAAAAGCGGAGATGCTGAAGACGCGGCTCACCTGTAGCGGCGGCAGCGCTGGCTAATCAGGTTCGATGCAGAACAACGGTTGGCTCATGCCTTCTCCCTGCCAGAACCCGGTCTTGCCGACGGTGGTATTGGGCGTGGTTGTGTCAGTACTCTTGGTCCATCTCCTTAAAGTCATCAGTGCCTGTCCGGGCGCTATCGCGGGCAAGCCCGCTCCTACAGACAGCGCGCCATGCCAGTGCTTGCACGTACCCCTGTAGGAGCGGGCTTGCCCGCGATAGGGCCCAAACAGACGACACATCACCTGCGCATCAGTGCACCGGCCGCGGCTGCGCTGGCATCTGCACCTGAATCAACGCCGATTCAAGCAGCCCACGCAGCGTCTCCACTTCATGCATCGCGGCCATGATCAAAACCGAAGCGGGCGATTTGGGCTGCAGCAAAAGGGCCTGATGAGCCACAGCCTGCGCGCACAGGGCGTACCCGGTGGCCTGGACGAGGGTGTCTTCAAGGGAGTGGGGAGGGTGAGGCGGGTCGGGAACGATCTTAAGCATGGTTGTGTTCTCGGTAGGGCCTCCGCCAATCCGCTGTCAAACAGAAAGGTGGCAGCAGTGCATAGGTTGACAGACCGGCGAACACAAAAACCGGCGCACGCAAGCGTGCCCCATGCACAGCCGCCATAAACGGCAAACCGATGCATTGTGATCGTCGCGGCCTGTCAAAGCCGATCGCTGGGTTTCAGCGACCTGCCGAGACTAGAGCGCACCTAGATCACCCGCGACGGAAAAACTGCGGCAGAAGTATGTTTAGGAAATGGCCTACAAGGAAGGGAATAAATCGGATTTCTCACCCCTTTGGGCCAGCGGGATCCCGGGTCGATTTCTGGGTGTCTCTTTATCCTTCTGTGGATCCAATGGATTCTTGTGTTCGATAAACGCACGACTTCATTGATTATCTAAGTAAATGAAAGATATGAGATTTAAGATTACAAAATCGAAAATGGGTCATCTCCTATCGAAAAGCTGTACCTACCCGAAATTGGCCACGTTGCTCATGGATCCATTATCTGGTTGATTACTGCCTGACAACGGCGGGAGCCCTCCCGGCCGTATGCGACAACAATTACAAAAGGGTTCAGTCATGAACGGCTTACCAGAGGCACGGGACCATCACGGTTTCTGCCGCCTCACTTGCGTGTGTGCGTCTGTCTTTACGCCTGTGACCACCCTGGGTCAGCGGGTGACTCCATGACCAATACCCTCAATCAGCATCTGGACAATGGTCCGATGAGCCGATTCCAGTGCCTGGCCATTGGCATCTGTATCCTGCTGAACATGATCGATGGCTTCGACGTGCTGGTCATGGCATTCACCGCGGCCTCGGTGTCTGCACAATGGGGCTTGGGGGGCGCGCAGGTAGGGCTGCTCCTGAGCGCCGGCCTGTTCGGCATGGCGGCCGGCTCGCTGTTCATCGCGCCATGGGCCGACCGTGTTGGCCGACGCCCATTGATCCTGTTCTGCCTCGCGCTTTCGGGCATCGGCATGCTGCTCTCGGCCATGAGTCAGACCCCTGTGCAACTGGCGCTGCTGCGCGGCCTCACCGGCCTGGGCATCGGCGGCATTCTGGCCAGCAGCAACGTGATCGCCAGTGAATTTGCCAGCAAGCGCTGGCGTGGCCTGGCGGTCAGCCTGCAGTCGACCGGTTACGCCCTGGGCGCGACGCTGGGTGGCTTGCTGGCGGTCTGGCTGCTGGGCCAGTGGGGTTGGCGCTCGGTCTTCCTGTTTGGCGGCGTCGTCACCCTGCTGGTGATTCCAGTGGTGCTGCTGTGGCTGCCCGAGTCGGTGGACTTCCTGCTGATGCGTCGTCCGCCCAATGCGCTGGCGAGGATCAATCGGCTGGCATTGAAAATGGGGCAGCCGGCGTTGCAAGTGTTACCTGCGCCAACGCTTCGGGCAGCGGGTGCCGCCACTGGGTTCGGGCAGTTGCTGGCCCCCGCCATGCGCCGCACGACGCTGGTGATCTGGTTGCTGTTCTTCCTGGTGATGTTCGGCTTCTATTTCGTCATGAGCTGGACCCCAAAGCTGCTCGTCGCCGCCGGCTTGACGGCGCAGCAGGGCATCACCGGTGGGGTGCTGCTGAGCGTCGGCGGGATCGTCGGCGCGGCGTTGATCGGCGGCCTCTCCTCGCGCTGGCCGCTGAGCCGCGTGCTGGCGATGTTCATGCTGGTGACCGCGGGGTTGCTGGTGCTGTTCGTGGTCAGCGGCTCGTCGGTCAGCGGCATCCTGGCCCTGGGGTTGTTGATCGGGCTGTTCTCCAACGGCTGCGTGGCCGGTCTGTATGCCTTGTCACCGGTGGTCTATGACGCTTCGGTGCGGGCCACCGGGGTAGGTTGGGGGATCGGTATCGGCCGGATCGGCGCGATCCTGTCACCGACGGTGGCCGGCATGTTGCTCGATGGCGGCTGGCAGCCCCTGCACTTGTATGGCGTGTTTGCCAGCGTTTTCGTGATGGCGGCGGCTTGCCTGCTGTTGCTCAAGCCTGCGGCCGGCTCGGCGCAGCCGACGATGGCCAGCGCTTAATCGCGGGCCCAACGGGCGCGTGGCTTACGCTAAGATGGCGGCCCATGTCTGTGGAAGTTGCCTGGATGAGTAAGCCCGGTCAGTTGGTACTCAGCGCGTTGCGCAAGATGATCGCCTCGGGTGAGCTGGCGGCCGGCGCGCGGTTGATGGAAATCCCCACCGCCGAGCTGTTCGGCGTTTCGCGCATGCCGGTGCGGATGGCGTTTCGCACGCTGGAACAGGAAGGCCTGCTGGTGCGTTTTGGCGGGAGGGGGTTCCAGGTGCGCTCGGTCAGCGCAGAGGATATCGCCGGTGCGGTCGAGGTGCGTGGTGTGCTCGAAGGTCTGGCCGCCCGCCAGGCTGCAGAGCGCGGGTTGACGCTTGATGCCCAGGCGGCGTTGCAGTGCTGCCTGGTCGAAGGCGATCAGCTGTTCAACAAAGGCTTTGTCACCGAAGATGACCTGCAGGTCTACCACGACCTGAACATGCGCTTTCACCAGGTGATCGTCGAGGCCAGCCACAACCCGGCCATCGCTGATGCCCTGGCGCGCAATGACCACCTGCCGTTTGCTTCGGTCACTGCATTAGCGGTGGACCGCCACGACCTGGCGCGTGAATACCGGCGCTTCAACTATGCCCACATGCAGCACCATTCGGTGTTCGATGCCTTGGTGAGCGGGCAGGGTGCACGCGCCGAAGCGCTCATGCGCGAGCACGCCAATGCCACCCTGCGTTACGCGGAGACGTTTGCCGGGCCTGCGGCGGACGAGCGCATGAAGGTCATCATGCCCTCGTCTTGACCTCGTTCAGATGTCGAGCACCAGCAGTGGCGTTTTCGAACGCGAGCAGCAGGGGGTGAACTGGTCATTGAGCGCCTGCTCCTGTTCCGTCAGAAATAGGTCGCGGTGTTCCGGCACCCCCTCCAGCACACGCGTCAGGCATGTGCCGCAAATACCTTGTTCGCAGGACAGGGCGATCTCGATGCCGTGCCGCTCCAGCACCTGCGCCACCGTCTGGTCGGCAGGCACGTCGAAGACTTGGCCGGTGCTGCCCACCTGTACCGAAAAACTACCGTCGGTAGCGGTACTGGCCGGCGCTGCGGCGAAGTACTCGCGGTGCAGGCAGGGCTCCTGCCAACCCTGCGCCTTGGCGTTATCCAGCACGTGCTGCATGAAGCCACCTGGGCCGCAGACATACAGGTGAGTGTCGCCGTGGGGTTCGGCCAGCACGTTGACGATGTCGAGTGCGGTTTCTGGCTGTTCATCGAAGTGTACGAACAACCGGTCAGCATACGGCGCGCTACGAATACGCTGGATGAAGGCCGCGCGCTCGCTGGAGCGGGCGCAATAATGCAGCTCGAAATCGGCGCCACACTGTGCCAGGTGCTCGGCCATGCTCAAAATCGGGGTAATGCCGATACCGCCCGCAAAGAGCAGGCTGCGCCGGGCGTCCGGGGCCAAGGGGAACAGGTTGCGCGGCTCGCTGATGCGCAGCCGTGCACCGCTCTGAAGCTGTTCGTGCAGGCCGCGCGAGCCGCCCCGTGAGGCAGGGTCGTTGAGTACGCCGATCACGTAACGGTGGCGTTCCTCAGGGTGGTTGCACAGCGAATACTGGCGCACGAGCCCGTCGGGCAAGTGCACGTCGATATGCGCGCCAGGGCTGAAGGCTGGCAGCGGGCTGCCATCGGCCGCGGCCAGTTCGAAGCTGCAGATGTCCTGTGCTTCGGTGTGACGGGATACCACTACGGCGTCGATCATGTGCACTCTCCTCAGGCAGGCTGGGCGCTGGTCGCGATCAGCGGGTCATGAGGGGCGTTTTCTTTAGCGATCAGGCGCTCGAGAATCTTGCGAGACTGCACGCCGCCCGCATCGATGTTGAGCTTGAGCAGGTTGCGTTGCGGGTTGGCGAGCAGGTTTTGCTGCTGCCGTTCGAGCATCTCCAGGTCTTCACTGAAGATCTTGCCCTGGCCTTCGCGAATGCTCGCCGTGAGGGCTTCATCCTGCGGTGCGAAGTTGCGCGCCATGCCCCAGAAGTACCAGATCGAGGTGTCGGTCTCCGGCGTGATGAAGTCGACCACGATACTCGACGCCTTGTGCTGCGCCTCGGCTTGGTAACCGCCCTTGCCGGCATGGGCCACGCCCACTTCGATCAGCACGTGGCTGGGCGGTGTGAAGTGGCAGATCTGCCAGCGGTCGACCGGCACATCGTCGGCCAGGCCGTTGCCGCGCAGGGCCATGCGCCAGAAGGGCGGTGCCATGATGTTTTCCATGTGTCGGGCGGTCACCACTTCGTCGCCAGTGACGGTGGTGACCGGCGGCGCTTCGTCGATTTCCTTCTGACCAATGCTCGAGGCGTGTACGTAGGTTTCGTGGGTCAGGTCCATCAGGTTGTCGATCATCAGGCGGTAATCACAGCCGATGTGGAACAACCCGCCGCCATAGGCCCAGTCTTCGCTTTGCGCCCATTCCAGGTGGGGGATCAGGCTGGGGTCTGCCTGTGACAGGTCACCCGGCCAAACCCAGATGAAGCCATGACGCTCGACGACGGCGAACGTCTTGTTGCATGGAAAGCCCCTGACCCGCTGGCCTGGCATCTCGACTGTCTTGCCGTCGCAGCCCATCACCAGGCCGTGGTAACCACACACGAGGTTTCCGTTTTCGACATACCCCAGTGACAGCGGTGCACCGCGATGCGGGCAAAAATCCTCCACGGCGGCGACGCGCCCCTCGTGGCCTCGGTAGAAAACGATTTTTTCACCGCAGATCTGCCGCCCTAGGGGTTTGGCGTCTATTTCGTCAGGGGTGCAGGCGACATACCAAGTGTTTTTGGGGTACATGGGGGCTCTCCGGGACAGCGATTGTTTTTATTTAATGGATCCATTAAATATTCAGGAGAGCAGTTTGGTCAATGATGTAAGCCGTTTTGTGGGAATCTCGTGGGCGATTATCGGATGATGTTCGTTTTCTAAGTTTCAATGGATCCATTGATTGGTGGTTCGCTGCCACAGGCGGTCCGTTAACCTGTGGCGAGCGAATGCCCGCTGTTACCAGTCGAAAGCCAGTGTCGCGATCACGTTGCGGCGGTTGCCGTACAGCACCGAGTTCTCGTAGAAGCCCGGCTCGAAATAGCGCTTGTCGAACAGGTTGGTGCCCGTGATGGAGATCTTGGTGCCCGTTAGCCCGACATTGCTCAAGTCATACCGCAACGTGGCATCGGTCAGCGTGTAATGCGCAGCTTTGACGGTGTTCTGGATGTTCTGGGAAGACCCCATGTAGCGCAGGCCGATACCCGCACCCACACCGGCGAACACCCCCGTATCAAGGGTGTAGTCAAGCCAGCCAGCAGCGGTGTGACGAGGAATGGCGCGCGGCGTGTTGCCTTCGTACCGCGTGTCTTCAGTGATCTTGGCATCCGTGTAGGCGTACGACGCGAGCACATTCAGGTTGGGCGTCAGGCTGGCCTTGCCTTCGACTTCGATGCCACGAGATCGCACCTCACCACTCTGAACGGAAAAGCCTGAATTGAGCGGATCGGCGGTGGTGACATTCTTCTGGGTCAAGTCGAATGCCGACACCGTGATCGAACTGTTCGATCCGGGTGGCTGGTATTTGAGCCCGACTTCGTATTGTTTGCCTTCGGTGGGCTTGAACAACACGCCAGCCATATCGGTATCCGGGTTGGGCTGGAACGAGGTGCTGTAGCTGGCATAGGGCGTGATGCCGTTGTCGAACAGGTAAGCCAGCCCCACACGGCCGGTGAACTTGTGGTCACGCTGTTGGGTGTCGACATGTTCAGTGCCGAAGTACAGCCCCTGTTCATGGCCCTCGACCCAGTCTTCGCGACCGCCGATGGTCAACGCCCAGCGATCCAGCTTGATCTGGTCCTGCACGTACACACCGACCTGCTGCATCTTGCTGCGGGTGTCGCGTTGCAATGGGTCATACCAGATCGCCCCACCACCATAAACGGGGTTGTACAGGTCGAGCATTTCGAAGTCGGGGTCCGGGTCGCCGTTACGGCGGATTTCTTCGGCGTCGTAATGGGAATAGTCGACACCGGCGATCAGCGTGTGCTGTAGCGTCCCGGTGTTGAAGCTGCCTTGGATATTGTTGTCGAGCATGAACGTGTCGCTGCTTTTCGGGCGATATTGCAGGCCCACGTCCTGGGTGCGGCCATCATCGTTGAGTACCTCGTCCGGCCCGCTGGAGAGGAATCCAACCTTGGAATGCATGTAGCGCAGGTTTTGCTGGAGCTTCCAGCCATTGTCGAACAGATGCTCGTAGAGGGCGCCGATCGAGGTGGTTTCGACGTGGTAATAACTGCCCTTCCAGCCCAGGTTGATATCAGAGTCGATACGACCGTTAGGGCTCTTGAGCACTGTACCGATCGCTGGGTAACTCTGTTCCGAACCGCCGGTCTTGCTCTTGTTGTAACTGGAGAGCAGGGTCAGGGTGTTGGCGTCGTCCGGCTTCCAGGTCAACGATGGAGCAATGTAGGTGCGATCATCGGGCGAGTGGTCGACTTGCGTGCCACTGTCGCGCTGAATCACCACGACCCGCCCGAAGAGGGTGCCGGCGCTGTCCAGTTGGTCGCCGATATCCAGCCCGAACTGACGACGCTCGAAGCTGCCCCCTTGCACTTCTACATGGCGGATCGGGGTTTCCTGTGGCCGCTTGCTGGTCATGTTGACCAGGCCGCCCGGCGCCATTTGCCCGTACAGCACCGACGCTGGCCCCTTGATCACATCGACGCGCTCAAGCCCGAAGGTCTCGAAATTGGTGTCGTACTGGTTGAAGCCCGTACGCAGGCCATCCTGATAGATACCGAACAGGTTGAATGCGCGAAAACCGCGCATGAAGATGTCCGGCGCGCCCTGGCCGCCTGCGTAGTCGAGCACGCGGATGCCCGGGGTGTAGGCCACGGCCGAGTTGAAATCCTGAACACCCCGCTGGTCCATTTCATCACGGCTGATCACCGAGATGCTCTGCGGGATTTCGTTGATCGGTGTATCGGTCTTGGTGCCGACCGTCGTGCGCCGGGCAACGTAACCCGCCACCGGCCCGGTGCCGCTTTCCTGCAGTTGGCGGGTCGCGTCGACTTGTATCGGGTCGATCTCGATCGCCGCATCGTCTCGAGGCAAGGGCTCCAGCACATACACACCTGCGCCCTGGGACGCCGCGCGCAGCCCGCTGCCCGACAACAGGCGAGCGAAGCCGGTAGCGAGGCTGACGTCGCCTTCGAACCCTTGGCTCTGCCGCCCCTGCACCAGCGCAGGATCAATGGCCAGATTGATGCCCGCCGTCGCCGCGAAGCGCGAAAGTACCTGCCCGAGCGGGCCTGGCGGGATGGCGAAATGCTGAGTGGAGGCCGCCATCGATGCCGGGCTCACGAGGACGCTCAGCGCCAGGGCTGTACCGTGCACGGCACAGGCAAGAGAAGACCAACCGGGTGAAAAACGCATGAATGCTCCGTATCGATGAGACCTGTTTGCTGAAAGGACACGCCAGCAATGAAAAACAGGACAGGCGATACGCGTTTTTTTCAGGCTGAGCGGGGCTGCAGCGTGACCCAATAGCGCGTCCGGTACACCACACTGACGGGCAATGCCCGCGCCACGGCGCTGAGGATCAGATCGGTATCACGCAATTGGAAGGCGCCGGTGATGAGCAAGTCGGCAATCTGCGGATCACAGCGTACCCAACCAGGCCGGTAACGGCTCAGCTCTCTGGTGAACGTCGAAAGCGGCATCAGCTCAACGCGCAGCACGCCCAGGCTCCAGCCATCACTGTCAGGTATGAGCGGCTGCGCAGTCATCACCTCCAGGCTGTCGAAGCGCGCCTGGTTGCCGACGTTCAAGCGGGTGGCATCGGTCTGGCCCGTTGGACAAATGTCGACCGCACCGCCATACACAGTGACCAGGCTATCGTCATCCTCAAGGCGAACGCTGAACCGCGTGCCGATGGGGTACACGTTGCCGTGAACGGTCTCAACCCGCAGCGGCCGGTTGAGCGGATCTTGCCCTGTGGTGACCAGCACTTCCCCCGACCGCAGGCGAATCAACCGCTGGTGGTCATCGAAGGCAATATCCACGGCGCTGTCAGTGTTGAGGTTCAGCCGAGTGCCGTCCGCGAGGTCGATCTGGCGCTGCTCGCCGACGGCGGTTCGCTCGTCTGCCGACCAGCCGTCATGGCGCCCGACGACCCACGTGGCGGCCCCAGCGGTCATCAGCAGCATCAGCGCCTTGAGTCCGTCGCGGCGGCTCAGCCGGTCCGCGCGATCAAGCGTGCGCAAGCCCACACCGTCTGGAATGCCTTGCCACTGCCCGCTGACCCGCTGGGCAAGCTGCCAGGCCCGTTCATGGTCGGGATGCTGGCTGCGCCACTGCTCGAAGCGCTTTCGCTGCGCATCCTCCGGCGCGGCCTCATGCAGGCGGATGTACCAGCGTGCCGCCTCGCGAACCACAGCTTGCTGCAGAGGCGCCTCGCTCATAGCGCGTCCGTCATCGCCAGCAGCATGCATTGCTCCATCGCCTGGGTCAGGTAACGCTGTACGGTACGCACCGTGACATTGAGCATCTGGGCGATTTCGCTGTAGGTATGGCCTTCGAGCTGCGACAACAAAAACGCACGACGTACGATCGGCGGCAGACCATGCAGCATTGAGTCCACGGCCTGGAGGGCCTCATGGATCAGGCAGCGCTCTTCGACGGACAGCCCGGTTTGCTCGGCGTATTCCGCCAGTGTTTGCAGCCAGGCCTCTTCGACGGAGCGGCGCCGGTGCAGATTGAGCATGAGTCGCTTGGCGACCGTCGCCAGGTATGCGCGGGGTTGCCGCAGATCCGCTGCCAGTGGCGAGTTGGACGTACGGAACAGGCGCAGGAAGGTGTCTTGCGCCAGATCGGCCGCATCGCTACGGCAACGCATACGCCGATACAGCCAGTTCTGCAGCCAGGAATGGTGATCGACATAGAGCGTCGTGAAATCGCGCTGCATTGCAGACTCGCGCGCCGATGCGCCATCCATGGGGAGAGTTCCTGATAGTTTGGTGCAATTGCAGGCGGGAATTAATCTCAATAGTAGCGATGTGTCGGTGGGCTGACAACGGGGTCTGGTGACTCGGTTCCAGCTTGGACGACACTGCCGCTAGCCTGTTTGGTTCGCGGCAGCGATAGGGCAGGGCTCAGGTGAACCCCACAGGCGCGACACGCATTCCAGCGCAGCACCGGTGGCGTTCAACGCTAAGCGGCTCGACCAAGACACTCAGGACTCAGTGCGTCATCCCCAGCTCTGCATCATCCAGCAGCGCCTTAGCCAGCGCGCTCAGGTAGTGCGAAGCCCAGACCAGTTGCGGGTTGTCTTCCATCACGCCCGTGATGGTCAACTCTCGCACAACGCCCATCAGTTCCGAGGCCTGTTCTCGGGCGTGTTGGCAAGGGATGCCAGGTTCGATGCAGAACAACGGCTGGGTCATGCCTTCGCCTTGGTAGAACCGGGTCTTGCCGGCAGTGGTATTGGGTGTGGTTTCGTCAGTACTCATGGTCCATCTCCCTAAAGTCATCAGTGCCTGTCCGGGCGCTATCGCGGGCAAGCCCGCTCCTACAGGCAGCGAACCACGCCAATGCTTGCGCGAACCCCTGTAGGAGCGGGCTTGCCCGCGATAGCGCCCAAACAGACGACACATCACCTGCGCCTCAGTGCACCGGCCGCGGCTGCGCTGGCATCTGCACCTGAATCAACGCCGATTCGAGCAGCCCACGCAGCGTCTCAACCTCATGCATCGCGGCCATGATCAAAACCGAAACGGGCGATCTGGGCTGCAGCAAAAGGGCCTGATGAGCCACAGTCTGCGCGCACAGGGCGTACTCGGTGGCCTGGACGAGGGTGTCTTCAAGGGAGTGGGGGTGGTGAGGTGGATCAGGAACGATCTTCAGCATGGTCTTGTACCCGTTTTTCGGGCCGCAGCCGATCTGCTGTCAAACAGGAAGGTGGCAGCTGTGCATAGGTTGACAGACCGGCGGATACAAGAACCGGCGCACGCAAGCGTGCCCCATGCACAGCCGCCATAAAAGGCAAGGCTATGCAAAGTATCGCGTCGCGGCCTGTCAAAGCCGTGTCGTTGGTTCGCAACGACAGGCCGAGACTAGAGGGCTGCCAGAGCGGCCGCAACGGAAAAAATGCGGCAGAAGTATGTTTGGGAAATGGACTACAAGGAAGGGGTTAAATCTGATCTTTCAGCCCACCTACGGCGTGCGGCAGCACAGGCATTTAGAGACGGGTACTAAGGCGTTGGCTGCGCAAAGTGCGCTTGGGCCGCGCTCTTGCCACTGAGAGGGGCATGAGAGAGATCAGCTGCCCGCCACTGGCAGCTTCCGACCCATAGCGGACGGTCACGCATGGTTGCTTTCGACCCAGAGCGGCCTGTTGCGAAGAGCAGCATCGGCCAATAGCGGACACTCCCCCTTGATCGAGTACCAGGTTGACGTAGCTGCATTCCTGCCTACAGTGCGATCAGACCATCTCGGCGAGGACGTGTACACGGTGTGTTTTCTTGCACTCGCCGGTGTATCCGAAGCCGGAAAAACTCATCTTGCTCGTGGGCGGGTATAACCAGATGGTGAAGTGTTTGTCAGTAAATTTCCGAACCTGATCGGCGAATCGCTAGGTGGGCAGAGGCGATCCAGGTTGATGGGCGTGACTGAAATCGAGAATCACGTCTTGCATGAAATCGAGTTTTTCTGCGACCCTCCCAAATAGTCGACCGACACGACACTCCACCACAATCCAATATCCATTTCAGGGACGCTAACGATGGACATCGTAGAAGACATTGACCAGAGCATTGGTGAGGTCAGAACTGAATCTCTCGACCTAAGCTTTGGCGAAATTGTGAACCTTCACGCCAACAAAGAACTCATCATTCACCCCGACTACCAAAGACTATTTAGGTGGACTGATGATCAAAAGTCTCGACTAATTGAATCTATTATTCTTGAGCTTCCCGTTCCACAGATTTTCGTGATCGAGAACGAAGATGGAGTGTTGGAGCTCATTGATGGCCTGCAACGAGTTAGTAGCGTAATTCAATTCATTGAACCGGAAAAGCTTGGGCTTGAACCTTTAAGGCTTGATGGTTGCGATCTTATCACTAGTCTAAACGGAAAACTATTCTCCGAGCTGCCACTGACCATACGCCTAAGAATTAAGCGTTCGTCAGTGCGCACTATTATGATAAAGCGTCAAAGCAAGCCATTTTTAAAGTACGAAATGTTCAAGCGATTGAATACCGGCGGTGCAATACTCGCCCCTCAAGAGATTAGGAATTGCTCTGCTCGCATGATTGGTACATCCGGCGACAATTTCTACGCATTTCTCAAAGAGTGCGCAAACCTTCCAGATTTCAAAGTATGCACCGAGACTTTGTCTCAATCGGATTATGACAAAAAAGGTGACGAAGAATTGATTCTTCGATTTTTTGCCGCTAAGAATTTCTCTGCGCAGTTTAAAGGTAGTGTTCGAGACTGGCTTGATAGTTACATGGAAAGTATATTGCTCGAAAGTGTAGCTTTCGACTATGAGACGGAGAAAAAACAGTTCGATCAAGTCTTCAATTTCTTGGCGGCGTCGATCGGAGATGGTGCATTTGTAAAATATCGCGGTAATAATCCGATTGGAGCTCTAGCTCCCGCCTATTATGAAGCTGTTACAATCGGAGCTTGGCGCAGCTTAGATCAGCAATTCGCCCCATCCCACGAATTAGCTAAGCAATGCATAATTAACACGGTTCAAACTGAAGCATTCCGAAATAACACGGGCCCTGGAGCAAACTCTAAGGAGAAACTGGAGGGTCGGATCAGTGCCATTATGCACTCATTTAAAGAGGCCCATGATGCCTGATCTCTCTGATGTTTTGGAAGCAGATCTGAATTGGCGAGAGGCGGAATTGGCATCTTTTACAGCCGCAATAATGGCTGCACCAAAAAGTACCATCCGTGAGAAAACTTTGCTCCGAGGGGCGTGGGCGATTTTGTATTCTCATTATGAAGGCTTTTGCAAGTTTGCTT
Source organism: Pseudomonas reidholzensis (assembly GCF_900536025.1). GTDB lineage: Bacteria > Pseudomonadota > Gammaproteobacteria > Pseudomonadales > Pseudomonadaceae > Aquipseudomonas > Aquipseudomonas reidholzensis. Next base: position 33,221 of record NZ_UNOZ01000025.1, on the reverse strand, counting down.
GGGATGCATACCTTGATGAGCTGGAAAAGAAAAGCGTAAAGAGGTCCGAATTAACATCCGAGATGGCGGCGCTGTCGCTCAGGAAAAATTTCAAATCATTAAGAGGCGCTTTAAGCGATAAAGACCTCTGGGAATTTGGTAGTACTAAGTTTCTTGAGATGCAGAATTCGATTGCAACATTCGAGGAAAAGCTAGAGACAGACTCGAATTTGTGGCCGAATTTATACAGAGATAATGCCCGCGCTCTTGGGGTCGCTCCAACATTGATCGATCAGCACGCGACTGAAATCAAAACGTTGGTGTCTCGCCGAAACGACATCGCGCACGGCCAAAAAATGATCATCAAAGACATTCAAGAATACAAGAAATATGAAAGCGCAGCTCTGCTTGTTATGCACGACCTAGCGGTCTGTTTGATCGAGTCTTTCGATACGGAGTCTTTCAAACTTAAGGCTTAACGAATGGAATACTTTTCTTGAATTATAAGTGATCCATCTGAAAGTCTAAGTCGACTGGAGTGACATTGTCCCACTGCTACAGCTGGCAACTGTTGGTCACTTACTGTAGACAGTGAAGGACCGCTATGGGTCGATAGCGGCCGGTCGTGGTAGGTGATCTCTCAGTCGATGTATCTGCCGAGAGACGATCAGCAATTAGCGAAAATCGAAAGCCCACATCAAGCAAGTCTTTGATGTGGCTTTCGACCCCGTTCAAACCTACCCAACCGCCTCAACCTCCAAAAACGCCGCCTCCAACAACTGCCGCGTATACGCATGCTGCGGCGCATGGAAAATCGCCCGCGCATCCCCCTGTTCCACCACCTGCCCCTGCTTGATCACCATCAACTGATGACTCAACGCCTTCACCACCGCCAGGTCATGGCTGATAAACAAATAAGTCAGGTTGTACTTCAACTGCAACGACCGCAAAAGCTCCACCACCTGCCGCTGCACCGTCCGATCCAGCGCCGAAGTCGGCTCATCCAGCAAAATCAAAGCCGGCTTCAACACCAACGCCCGCGCAATCGCAATCCGCTGCCGCTGCCCCCCAGAAAACTCATGCGGATACCGATGCCGGGTCTGCGGATCCAGCCCCACTTCCTGCAGCGCCGCGATAATCGCCGCCTCCTGCTCCTCAGCCGTCCCGATCCGGTGAATCCGCAGCCCCTCGCCAACGATATCCGCCACACACATCCGCGGGCTCAGGCTGCCAAACGGATCCTGAAACACCACCTGCATCTCCCGCCGCAGCGGCCGCACTTCCTGCTGGTTCAGCCCTTCCAGGTGCTGGCCATTGAAGCGAATGCCGCCTTGGCTAGAGATCAACCGCAAGATCGCCAACCCAAGCGTCGACTTGCCCGAGCCACTCTCGCCCACGATCCCCAGCGTCTGCCCCTGGGGCAGGCTGAAGTTGATGCCGTCCACCGCCTTGACGTGATCGACCGTGCGCCGCAGGAACCCTTTCTTGATCGGGAACCACACCCGCAGATCCTCAACCTCCAGCAACGGCGCGCCAACCGGGTTCTCTGCCGGTGCACCGCTAGGCTCGGCATTGATCAGCATCTGCGTATACGGGTGCTTCGGCGCACTGAACAGCGTCGCGCAGTCAGCCTGCTCGACGATCTTGCCGCGCTGCATCACGCACACCCGATGGGCAATCCGCCGCACCAGGTTGAGGTCGTGGCTGATCAGCAGCAAGGCCATGCCCAGCCGCGACTGCAGCTCTTTGAGCAAATCCAGAATCTTCAGCTGCACCGTCACGTCGAGCGCGGTAGTCGGCTCGTCGGCGATCAACAGCTCGGGCTCGTTGGCCAGGGCCATGGCGATCATCACCCGCTGCCGCTGGCCGCCAGAGAGTTCATGGGGCAGGGCTTTGAGGCGCTTGTGCGGCTCAGGGATGCCGACCAGCTCCAGCAGCTCGAGCGTGCGCGCCGTGGCCTGCTTGCCGGTCAGGCCTTTGTGCAGCAGGAGGATCTCGTTGATCTGCTTCTCGATGCTGTGCAGCGGGTTCAGCGAGGTCATCGGCTCCTGGAAGATCATGGCAATGCGGTTGCCACGAATCCGCTGCATGGGCTTCTCGCCGAGCTGCAGCAGGTCCTGGTCGCCATAGCGCACGCTGCCGCTCGGGTGGCGCGCCAGCGGGTAGGGCAGCAGGCGTAGGATCGAGTGCGCGGTCACGGATTTGCCCGAGCCGCTCTCGCCGACCAGCGCGAGGGTCTCGCCCTTGCGGATGTCGAAGCTGATGCCATCGACCACGCGGTTGACCTGGTCCCCGCTGATGAACTCGACCGCAAGATCACGGACTTCGATCAGGTTAGCTTCGCTCATGTCATTTCCTCGGGTCGAAGGCGTCGCGGGCGGACTCGCCGATAAACACCAGCAGGCTGAGCATCACGGCCAGCACGGCAAAGGCGCTGATGCCCAACCACGGCGCCTGCAGGTTGGACTTGCCCTGGGCGACCAGCTCGCCCAGCGACGGCGAGCCGGCGGGCAGGCCGAAGCCAAGGAAGTCGAGGGCGGTCAGGGTGCCGATGGCGCCGGTCAGGATGAACGGCATGAAGGTCATGGTCGAGATCATCGCGTTGGGCAGGATATGCCGGTACATGATCGCGCCGTTGCGCATGCCCAGGGCGCGGGCTGCGCGCACGTACTCCAGGTTGCGGCCGCGCAGGAACTCGGCGCGCACCACGTCGACCAGGCTCATCCAGGAGAACAGCAGCATGATCCCCAGCAGCCACCAGAAGTTGGGCTGGACGAAGCTGGCGAGGATGATCAGCAGGTAGAGCACCGGCAAGCCGGACCAGATCTCCAGGAAGCGCTGCCCGGCGAGGTCCACCCAGCCGCCATAAAAGCCCTGCAGGGCGCCGGCGATGACGCCGACGATGGAGCTGAGGATGGTCAGGGTCAGGGCAAACAGTACCGACACGCGGAAGCCGTAGATCACCCGGGCCATGACGTCGCGGCCCTGGTCGTCGGTGCCCAGCCAGTTGTCTGCCGAGGGCGGGGCCGGGGCGGGTACCTTGAGGTCGTAGTTGATGCTCTGGTAGCTGAACGGGATCGGCGCCCACAGCACCCAGCTGTCTTTCTTCTCCAGCAGCTCGCGGATGTACGGGCTCTTGTAGTTGGCCTCCAGCGGGAACTCGCCGCCAAAGGTGGTCTCCGGGTAGCGCTTGAACGCCGGGAAGTACCACTCGCCGTCGTAGCGCACGGCGATCGGTTTGTCGTTGGCGATCAGTTCGGCGCCCAGGCTCAGGCCGAACAGGATGATGAACAACCACAGCGACCACCAGCCGCGGCGGTTGGCCTTGAAGCGCTCGAAGCGCCGGCGATTGAGAGGGGACAGGGCCATGTCAGTGCTCCCGGCTGGCGAAGTCGATGCGCGGATCGACCAGGGTGTAGGTCAGGTCGCCGATCAGTTTCACCACCAGCCCGAGCAGGGTGAAGATGAACAGGGTGCCGAAGACCACCGGGTAGTCGCGGTTGATCGCCGCTTCGAAACTCATCAGGCCAAGGCCGTCGAGGGAGAAGATCACCTCGATCAGCAAGGAGCCGGTGAAGAAGATGCCGATGAACGCCGAGGGGAAACCGGCGATCACCAGCAGCATGGCGTTGCGGAACACGTGGCCGTAGAGCACCCGTGGCCGGCTCAGGCCCTTGGCCTTGGCGGTGACCACGTACTGCTTGTTGATCTCGTCGAGGAAGCTGTTCTTGGTCAGCAGGGTCATGGTGGCGAAGTTGCCGATGACCAGCGCGGTGATCGGCAGCACCAGGTGCCAGAAGTAGTCGAGCACCTTGCCGGTGGTCGACAGCTCGTCGAAGTTGTTCGAGGTCAGCCCGCGTAACGGGAACCAGTCGAAATAGCTGCCGCCGGCAAACAGCACGATCAGCAGGATGGCGAACAGGAACGCCGGGATGGCGTAGCCGACGACGATCGCCGAGCTGGTCCAGACATCGAAGTGGCTGCCGTGGCGCACCGCCTTGGCGATGCCCAGTGGGATCGACACCAGGTACATGATCAGCGTGCTCCACAGCCCCAGCGAGATCGACACGGGCATCTTCTCGGCGATCAGGTCGATGACCTTGGCATCGCGGAAGAAGCTGTCGCCGAAGTCCAGCTGGGCGTAGTTCTTGACCATGATCCACAAGCGCTCGGGCGGCGACTTGTCGAAGCCATACATCTTCTCGATCTCGGCGATCAAGGCCGGGTCGAGGCCTTGCGCGCCGCGGTAGTTGGAGCCGGCCACGGACACTTCGGCGCCGCCACCGGCGATGCGGCTGGTGGCGCCGTCGAAGCCTTCGAGCTTGGCGATCATCTGTTCGACCGGGCCGCCGGGGGCGGCCTGGACGATGATGAAGTTGATCACCAGGATGCCGAACAGGGTCGGGATGATCAGCAGCAGGCGCCGCAGGATATAGGCCAGCATGTCAGTGCGCCTCGTCCGGTTGCGCGGCCGCGGGCGGCTGCTGGGTCACCGCGGGGGTGGCGTCGGGCTTGATCCACCAGGTATTGATGCCGATGTCATACTTGGGCGAGATGGCCGGGTGGCCGATGTGGTTCCAGTAGGCCACGCGCCAGGTCTTGATGTGCCAGTTGGGGATCACGTAGTAGCCCCACTGCAGTACCCGATCGAGTGCGCGGGCATGGTCGATCAGGCTCTGGCGCGAGTCGGCGTTGATCAACTGTTCGACCAGTTGGTCGACGGCAGGGTCGCGCAGGCCCATGAAGTTGCGGCTGCCGGGGTTGTCGGCGGCGGCGCTGGTCCAGAACTCACGCTGTTCGTTGCCCGGCGAGCTGGACTGCGGGAAGCCGCCGACAAGCATGTCGAAATCGCGTGATCGCAGGCGGTTGATGTATTGCGGGACCTCGACGCGGCGAATCACCAGCTCGATACCGAGGTCGGCGAGGTTACGCTTGAACGGCAACAGGACCCGCTCGAACTCGGTCTGGGCGAGCAGGAATTCGATCGACACCGGCTTGCCCTGGGTGTCGACCATCTTGTCGTCGACGATCTTCCAGCCGGCGTCCTGCAACAGCTTGTAGGCCTCGCGCTGTTGCTCGCGGATCATCCCGCTGCCATCGCTGACCGGGTTCTTGAAGGCCTCGGTGAAGGCCTGCTCGGGGATTTTGCCGCGCAGCGGTTCCAGGATCTTCAGCTCGGCGGGTGAGGGTTGCCCGCGCGCCGCCATCTCGGAGTTCTCGAAGTAGCTGCTGCTGCGGGTGTAGGCGCCATTGAACAGCTGTTTGTTGGTCCACTCGTAGTCCAGCAGCAGGCTCAATGCCTTGCGCACGCGCACGTCCTGGAACACCGGTCGGCGCAGGTTGAAGACAAAGCCCTGCATGCCGGTCGGGTTGCCGTTGGGCAGCTCTTCCTTGATCAGCCGGCCTTCGCGCACCGCAGGCACGTTGTAGGCATTGGCCCAGTTCTTTGCGGCCATTTCTTCGATGAAGTCGAACTGTCCGGCCTTGAGCGCTTCGAGGGCGACGGTGTTGTCGCGGTAGTAGTCGAAGGTCATGGCGTCGAAGTTGAACTGGCCGCGGTTCAGCGGCAGGTCCTTGGCCCAGTAGTCCTTGACCCGTTCGAAGCGTACCGAGCGGCCGGCCTTGACCTCGGCGACCTTGTACGGCCCGCTGCCGAGCGGGATTTCCAGGTTGCCGCGGGTGAACTCACGGGTTTCATACCAGTGCTTTGGCAGCACCGGTAGCTGGCCGAGGATCAGCGGCAGCTCGCGGTTGTTCTTGTGCTTGAACTTGAACAGCACGGTCAGCGGGGTTTCGGCGACCGCTTCGGCGACATCGCCGTAGTACACGCGGTACAGCGGGGCGCCCTTGCTGATCAGGGTGTTGAAGGTCCACACGACGTCGTCCGCGCGCATCGGGTGGCCATCGTGGAACCGCGCCTCGGGGCGTATGTAGAAGCGCACCCAGCTGTTGTCGGGGGCTTTTTCGATCTTGCCGGCGACCAGGCCGTACTCGGTGAACGGCTCGTCCAGGCTCTGGCGCATCAGTGTGTCGTAGATGCTGCCGACGTTCTCGGCGGCGACGCCTTTGTTGATGAACGGGTTGAGGCTGTCGAAGCCGCCGAAGCTGGACTGGCGCAAGGTGCCGCCCTTCGGTGCGTCCGGGTTGACGTAGTCGAAGTGCTTGAAGGTCGCCGGGTACTTGGGCGGCTCGTCGTAGAGGGTCAGGGCGTGTTGCGGTGCGGCCATCGCGCTAAGGCTCAGGCAGCTCAGCAGCAGGCTGCCAGCCAGCTGGCGCAGGCGGTGCGTTGGCGTCATTTGGCTTTCTCCGAAGTCTTGAGCCACCAGCTGTTCAGGCCCAGGGTGTAGGGCGGCGTGGTGACGAAGGCGAACCGGTTGCGGTAGGCCAGGCGATGATTGTCGAGGTACCAGTTGGGGATCATGTAGTAGTGCCACGACAGCACACGGTCCAGGGCACGCGCAGCGGCGACCTGGTCATCGCGGCTGCGTGCGGCAAGCAAGGTGTCGAGCAGGTGGTCGACCACCGGGTCCTTGACCCCTGCGTAGTTCTTGCTGCCCTTGGTCGAGGCTTGGCTGGAGTGGAAGTACAGCCACTGCTCGAGGCCCGGGCTCAAGGTCTGGTTGAGGGTCATCAGGATCATGTCGAAATCGAACTGGTCGAGGCGTTGCTTGTACTGGGCGCGGTCGACGGTGCGCAAGCGCGCATCGATACCGATGCTCGCCAGGTTTTCGACATAAGGTTGCAGGATACGTTCGAGGTTGGGGTTCACCAGCAGCAGCTCGAGGCTGAACTGCTTGCCCTTGGCGTCGACCAGGCGCTGGCCGTCGAGCTTCCAGCCGGCCTTGGCCAGCAGGCCGAGGGCCTGGCGCAGGGTCTGGCGACTGACGCCGCTGCCGTCGGTCTGGCTGACCTGATAGGGCTCGGTGTACAGCTTGGCCGGCAACTGGTCGCGGAACGGTGCCAACAGCAGCCACTCTTTGCCCGTCGGTACGCCGCTGGCGGCGAACTCGCTGTTCGGGTAGTAGCTGGTCGAGCGGCGGTAGGCGCTGCTGAACAGGGCGCGGTTGGTCCACTCGAAGTCGAGCATCAGGCCCAGTGCCTGGCGCACCTGCGGGTCACTGAAGCTGGCCCGGCGGCTGTTCATGAACAGCCCCTGGGTCTGGGTCGGGATGCGGTGCGGGATCTGCGCCTTGATCACCTCGCCACGGCGCACCGCGGGGAAGTTGTAGCTGTTGGCCCAGTTCTTCGCCTGGTGCTCGATGTAGATATCGAACTCGCCCGCCTTGAACGCTTCGAAGGCCACCGTGCTGTCGCGGTAGAACTCGTACTCGACGCGGTTGTAGTTGTACTTGCCGCGGTTGACCGCGAGGTCCTTGCCCCAGTAATCCTTGACCCGCTGGAACACCAGGCGACGGCCCGGCTGCACCTCGGTGATGCGATACGGCCCGCTGCCCAGCGGTGGCTCGAAGGTGGTGGCCTTGAAGTCGCGGCCTTGCCAGTAGTGCTTGGGCAATACGGGCATTTCACCGAGCCGCAAGATCAGCAGCGGGTTGCCGGCACGCTTGAACACGAAGCGGATGCGCAACGGACCTAAAATGTCGACGCGCTGCACTTCCTGCAGGTTGGTGCGGTACAGCGGGTGTCCGTCCTTGAGCAAGGTGCGGTAGGAAAACGCCACATCAGCCGAGGTAATCGGCTTGCCATCGTGGAAGCGCGCTTCCGGGCGCAGGTTGAACACCACCCAGCTGCGGTCTTCGCTGTACTCGACCGAGCGGGCGATCAGGCCGTAGCTGGAGGTGGGTTCGTCGCCGGACGGGTCGTACATGCCGGTGCCGACCATCAGCGTCTCATTCAGCTCGCTGATGCCGTACTGGAGGAAGTTGGGCGTGGTGACCGGGCTCGAACCCTTGAAGGTATAGGGGTTGAGCGTGTCGAAGGTGCCAAATGCCATGGCCCGCAAGGTACCGCCCTTGGGCGCTTGCGGGTTGACCCAATCGAAGTGGGTGAATGTGGCCGGGTATTTGAGCGTGCCGAACTGCGCGTAACCGTGGCTTTCGCTCACCGTCGCGCTCGCGGAAAAGCTCAAGGCCAGGCTGAAGGTCAGCAGGAGGGGACGTATCAAGTCGGCATCCGATCCAGAGGGCTTTGGGCTTTGGTCGGGCTACAGTAACAGCTTGGCGGGGTTGGAAAAAGACTGGCAGGAGAGGGGGCCGCAAAGCGGCCCCGTTTCGATCAATGGCCGAGGTAGACGGTCAGGGTCTGGCCTGGCTTGAGGGCATGCCCGCTGCGCGGATTCCAGCGCTTGAGGTGCTGCATTTCGACGTTGAAACGCTTGGCCACGAGGTACAGCGAATCACCCTTGCGCACCTTGTATTGGGTCGAACGCTGCTTGGCCGAGGCGACCCGGTTGGCGGCGGCCGACGGCGCGTTGCCGCCGCGCAGGGCGAGCACCTGGCCAGCCTTCAGGCGGTTGCCCGGCAGGCGGTTCCAGCGCTGGATGTCCTTGACCGACACCCGGTTGGCCTTGGCGATGCTGCCCAGGTTGTCGCCGCGCTTGACCCGGTAGCTGCGTGCGCTGGCCGGCGCCTTGGCTTCGGCGACAGCGGCGTCGAACACGGCCTTGCGCGGTTGCAGGCTCAGCAACTGCTCAGGGTTGAGGTTGGACAGGCTGGCCGACAGCAACTGCGCCTTGGCGGTGGGCACCAACAGTTGTTTAGGGCCGTCGACGGTCATGCGCTTCTTGAACGCCGGGTTGAGCTGGATCAGCTCATCTTCGTCGATGTTGGCGAAGGCGGCGACCCGCGACAGGTCCAGGCGATCATTGATGGCGACCGCCTCGAAGTACGGTTCGTTGGCGATCGGGTTGAGGTTCACCCCGTAGGCTTCAGGCGTGGTCACGACCTGCGAAAGCGCCAGCAGCTTGGGCACGTAGTCGCGGGTTTCCTGCGGCAGGGGCAGGTTCCAGTAGTCGGTCGGCAGGCCGAGCTTCTCGTTGCGCTCGATCGCCCGGCTGACCGTGCCTTCACCGGCGTTGTAAGCCGCCAGTGCCAGCAACCAGTCGCCGTTGAACATGTCGTGCAGGCGGCTCAGGTAGTCCAGCGCGGCATTGGTCGACGCGGTGATGTCGCGACGGCCGTCGTAGAAGTTGGTCTGGCGCAGGTTGAAATGACGCCCGGTCGCGGGCATGAACTGCCACATGCCGGCAGCGCTGGCGCGCGAATAGGCCATCGGGTTGTAGGCGCTTTCGATCGCTGGCAGCAGGGCCAGCTCCAGCGGCATGTCGCGCTCTTCGAGACGCTCGACGATGTAATGCAGGTAGAGGCTGCCGCGCTCGCCCGCCGTCTCGATGAAGCGTGGGTTGCTGGCGAACCACAGACGCTGCTGCTCGATGCGCGGGTTGACGTCGATGCTGTCTTGCAGGGCAAAGCCCAGGCGCATGCGCTCCCAGACATCCTGGGGCGGCTGCTCTTTGACCTTGACCACCAGCGGTGCCGGCTTGTGCTTGATCCGAGCCTGGTAGGTGTGCGCGCGAACGCTGTCGGATTCGTCGACCTGACGGGTGCTCTGGCAGCCCACCAACGTGGCGGCCAGGGCCAGCGCACTGATCTGTGCGAGGCGCGTCAAAGCGACGGATTGCGAGGTTCTGCGGCTACGGGAAGGCATCGGCTGGGGCGGGTATCCGGGCGAAAAATTTCGGCGATTCTAGAAACCGACTCCCGCTGGGTCAACCTTTCCCCTGCAAATGCGATATATCTTGAGGTTATCAAAACCGGTCCTTCCAAGACCTCAAGGCAGCAAAAACAGCGGCTTGGCCTTCATTGGAATGCCCTTTCCATTCGTCTGCTTTTTGTTTAACGGATGTTTCAGTGGTGCGCAGGAAGGGGTTGGTCAGGCGTTCCAGGGCAATCGTTGATGGCAATGTGATGCGATCTTCCGCGCGCAGGCGGGTAACCTCGTCGAAGCGCTGGATAACGTGCGGATTGGCGGGTTCGACCGCCTTGGCGAAACGCAGGTTGCTCAGGGTGTATTCGTGGGCGCAGTACACCTCGGTGTCGCGAGGCAAGGCGGCCAGGCGCTCGAGCGACTGGTGCATCTGTTCGGGCGTGCCTTCGAACAGGCGCCCGCAACCCGCCGCAAACAAGGTGTCGCCACTGAACAGCACGGGCGTGGGTGTCTGCTCGGTGAAGTAGGCGATGTGGCCAAGGGTATGCCCGGGCATCGCCATGACCTGGAAGGTCAGGCCAAGCGCGGTAACCTGTGCATTGTCTTCCAGCGCCACGTCGCGGGCCGGGATCTGCTCGTGGGCCGGGCCACTGACCCGCGCGCCGGTGAGCTGCTTGAGTCGCTCGACACCGCCGACATGGTCGTGGTGGTGGTGGGTGATCAGGATGTCCTGCAGCACCCAGTCGGGGTTGGCCTGCAGCCAGGCGACCACCGGCTCGGCGTCACCGGGGTCGACCACCGCGCACTGGCGTTTGGCAGTATCCTGTAACAACCAGATGTAATTGTCGGAGAAAGCGGGCAGGGCAACGATCTGTATCATGGGGCGGATCCGAATCATCTGGCGTGGGACATGAGGGCATCTTAGCCGCGATGGCGCGGCGGGAGAACCTTGGAGGAACAACGCAATGACCGACCAAGCTTTTGCCCAGGCCGATCCTGACTGGATCGAGCTGATCAGCCTGGCCCGCGACTGGTTCCAGGGGCCCCTCGGGCAGTTGATGCTGCGCGAGGAAGAAAAGCTCCTCGAAGCCGAGCTGGCGCGCTTCTTTGGCGGTTACCTGGTGCATTACGGGCCGTGCGCCGAAGCGCCGCCCAGCGCCCCGCAGGTGCACCGCAACGTGCGCCTGGGGGCGCCGCTGCCGGGGGTCGAGATCGTCTGCGAAGAGCAGGCCTGGCCGCTCTCCGAACATGCCGCCGACGTGGTGGTGCTGCAACATGGCCTGGACTTCAGCCTGTCGCCGCACGGCTTGCTGCGCGAGGCGGCCAGTGCCGTGCGCCCGGGCGGGCATCTGCTGATCGTCGGCATCAACCCGTGGAGCGGTTGGGGCATGCGCCACCTGTTCAGCCACGGTGCGCTGCGCAAGGCGCGCTGCATTTCGCCGTCGCGGGTCGGCGACTGGCTCAACCTGTTGGGCTTCGCGCTGGAGAAACGCCGCTTCGGCTGCTATCGTCCGCCGCTTGCCTCAGCGGCCTGGCAACAGCGCCTGGCCGGTTGGGAGCGGCTGGCCGGGGGCTGGCAAACCGCTGGCGGCGGGGTCTACCTGCTGGTCGCGCGCAAGATGGTGGTCGGCCTGCGGCCGCTGCGCCTGGCGCGCCGCGAGCCCATGGGCAAGCTGCTGCCGCTGCCGCTGGCCAAGGTCAACCGCGACGGCGTCAGCCGTGAGCGCCACCCCGGTGAATAAATCAGAGCGAGTTAAGGCAGTACATGAGCGATAGCATCGAGATCTACACCGATGGCGCCTGCAAGGGCAACCCGGGCCCTGGCGGCTGGGGCGTCCTGATGGTCTACAAGGGCGTCGAGAAGGAACTGTGGGGCGGTGAGCTCGAAACCACCAACAACCGCATGGAGCTGATGGCCGCGATCGAAGGCCTGCGGGCGCTCAAGCGTGAATGCGAAGTGGTGCTGACCACCGACTCGCAGTACGTGATGAAAGGCATCAACGAGTGGATGGTCAACTGGAAGAAGCGCGGCTGGAAGACCGCCGCCAAGGAACCGGTGAAAAACGCCGACCTGTGGCGCGAGCTCGACGAGCAGGTCAACCGCCACAAGGTCACCTGGAAGTGGGTGCGCGGGCACATCGGCCACCCGGGCAACGAGCGCGCCGACCAGCTGGCCAACCGCGGCGTCGACGAGGTACGCGCCAAGCGCTAGAAAATCAGCTGCAAGCTGCAAGTTTGAAGCGCCAAGTTGCAAGAAACAGCTGGATGCGCGCATGGCCGCTTTTACTTGCAGCTTGCCGCTTGAAGCTTGTGGCTTGATAATCGCCGGCTTTCCCTTGTAGTACCAGTTGGAGCCCGCCGCGTGGAGCAGCAGAACACCCGATACGTCGTCCTCGATACCGAAACCACCGGCATGCCCGTGGGCGAAGGTCACCGCATCATCGAGATCGGGTGTGTCGAGGTCATGGGCCGGCGCCTGACCGGGCGGCACTTCCACGTCTACCTGCAGCCTGATCGCGAGAGTGACGAGGGCGCCATCGGTGTTCACGGCATCACCGATGCGTTCCTGGTCGGCAAGCCGCGTTTTGCCGAGGTGGCCGAGGAGTTCTTCGAGTTCATCCAGGGCGCCCAGCTGATCATCCATAACGCGGCGTTCGACGTTGGCTTCATCAACAACGAATTCGCCATGCTCGGCCAGCATGACCGGGCGGACATCTCCAAGCACTGCGGCATTCTCGATACCCTGATGCTGGCGCGCTCGCGCCACCCTGGCCAGCGCAACAGCCTCGACGCCTTGTGCAAACGCTATGGCATCGACAACTCCGGCCGTGAGCTGCACGGCGCGTTGCTCGACTCGGAGCTGCTGGCCGACGTCTACCTGGCGATGACCGGGGGCCAGACCAGCCTGTCGCTGGCGGGGCATGGCGCCGATGGGGAAGAGGGGGGTGATGGTACCGGCAGCGAGGTCCGGCGGATTGTCGGGCGTCAGCCTGGGGTGATCCTGATGGCGACCGCTGAAGAGCTCGAGGCGCATGCCGAGCGCTTGGCTGCGGTGGCCAAGTCGGCCGGTGGGCCGGCGCTGTGGCAGACCCTGAACGAGGCGTGATCGGAGCGGCCCCAGGATCCCAGCTACCCTGAAAGGACCTAGCAGTCCCATGAGGTAGCCGTCGCCCATGTACAAGGACCTGAAGTTCCCGATCCTCATCGTTCACCGGGCCATCAAAGCCGACAGCGTTGCCGGCGCCCGCGTACGCGGCATTGCCGATGAGCTGGCCCAGGACGGCTTCTCTATCCTGGCCGCCGCCGACCACGCCGAAGCGCGCCTGGTCGCCGCCACCCACCATGGCCTGGCCTGCATGCTGATCGCGGCCGAGGGCGTCGGCGAAAATACCCACCTGCTGCAAAACATGGCCGAGCTGATCGCCCTGGCCCGGCTGCGCGCGCCCAACCTGCCGATCTTCGCCCTCGGCGAGCAGGTCACCCTGGAAAACGCCCCCGCCGAGGCGATGAGCGAACTCAACCAGCTGCGCGGCATTCTCTACCTGTTCGAAGACACCGTGCCGTTTCTCGCCCGCCAGGTCGCCCGCGCTGCGCACAACTACCTGGACGGCCTGTTGCCGCCGTTCTTCAAGGCGCTGGTGCAGCACACCGCGCAATCCAACTATTCCTGGCACACCCCTGGCCACGGCGGTGGCGTGGCCTACCGCAAGAGCCCGGTGGGCCAGGCCTTTCATCAGTTCTTCGGCGAGAACACGCTGCGCTCCGACCTTTCGGTATCGGTCCCCGAGCTCGGCTCGCTGCTCGACCACACCGGCCCGCTGGCCGAAGCGGAAACCCGGGCAGCGCGCAACTTTGGCGCCGATCACACCTTCTTCGTGATCAACGGCACCTCGACCGCCAACAAGATCGTCTGGCATTCCATGGTCGCCCGTGACGACCTGGTGCTGGTCGACCGCAACTGCCACAAGTCGGTGGTCCACGCGATCATCATGACCGGCGCCATCCCGCTTTATCTGTGCCCCGAGCGCAACGAACTGGGCATCATCGGGCCGATCCCGCTGAGCGAGTTCAGCGCCGAGTCGATCCAGGCCAAGATCGCCGCCAACCCGCTGGCGCGTGGGCGCCCGGCGCGGATCAAGCTGGCGGTGGTGACCAACTCGACCTACGACGGCCTGTGCTACCACGCCGGGATGATCAAGCAGGCGCTGGGGGGCAGTGTCGAGGTGGTGCATTTCGACGAAGCCTGGTTCGCCTATGCCGCCTTCCATGAGTTCTTTGCCGGGCGCTATGCCATGGGCACGCCGCGCAGCGCCGACAGCCCGCTGCTGTTCAGCACCCATTCGACGCACAAGCTGCTCGCCGCCTTTAGCCAGGCCTCGATGATCCACGTGCAGGATGGCGCGGCCCGCCAGCTCGACCGCGACCGTTTCAACGAAGCGTTCATGATGCACATCTCGACCTCGCCGCAGTACAGCATCCTCGCCTCGCTGGACGTCGCCTCGGCGATGATGGAAGGGCCGGCCGGGCGCTCGCTGTTGCAGGAGATGTTCGATGAGGCGCTGAGCTTTCGCCGAGCGCTGGACAAGCTGCGTCAGCACATCGCCGCTGACGACTGGTGGTTCAGCATCTGGCAGCCGGAAACCGCCGAAGGCAGCCAGCGGGTGGCGGCCGAAGACTGGCTGCTGCAGCCGGGGGCAACGTGGCATGGCTTTGGCGAAATCGAACAGGACTATGTGCTGCTCGACCCGCTCAAGGTCACCCTGGTGATGCCGGGGCTGACCGCTGGCGGTGCGCTGGGCGAGTACGGGATCCCTGCTGCGGTGGTCAGCAAGTTTCTCTGGGAACGCGGGCTGGTGGTGGAAAAGACCGGGCTGTACAGCTTCCTGGTGCTGTTCTCGATGGGCATCACCAAGGGCAAGTGGAGCACCTTGCTGACCGAACTGCTGGAGTTCAAGCGGCATTACGCGGCCAACACGCCATTGGCGCTGAGCCTGCCGAGTGTGATCGGGCAGGCGCCGGCGCGTTATCAGGGCTTGGGTCTACGCGACCTGTGTGACCAGTTGCACGCATGTTACCGCAGCAACGCCACGGCCAAGCAGCTCAAACGCTTGTTCACGCGCTTGCCCGAGGTGGCCATGAGCCCAGCTCAGGCCTATGACCAACTGGTGCGTGGCGAGGTTGAGGCGGTGCCGGTCGAAGCGTTGCTGGGCCGGGTCTCGGCGGTGATGCTGGTGCCGTACCCGCCAGGGATCCCGTTGATCATGCCGGGCGAGCGCTTCACCGAGGCGACCCGTTCGATCCTCGATTACCTGGCGTTCGCCCGCGCCTTCGACCATGGCTTCCCGGGCTTTGTCGCCGATGTGCACGGCTTGCAGAGCGAGGACCATGGCCAGGGGCGGGTCTACACGGTCGATTGCGTCAAGGAATGCGGATGATTTCGACGCCGCTCTGAGCCAGCTCGAAACGGTCGTCGCCCAGGTGATTGACGCGGTCGCCAATGGCCAGGCGGTAGCTGGTGATCGGCGCGCCCGCGGCGCTGCCATCGGCCTGGAGGGTCGACTCCTGGAATTCGTGGACGGGGTAGATACGGCCTTCGGCGTCACGGGCGTGGAATTGGCCGACCAGTACTGCTGCCATTTTGGGGGGAAACCTCTGAAAAATGTGGGAAATGTCTGCAGGCATAGACCAGTGAAACCCTTGGGAAGTTTTCAATCAAGGGGAAAAAAACCTTGGGCCCGAGGAATGGTCATCTATAACTACTAGCTTCTACAGCCAGCAGAGGTTGCAAATCGCCATGAGCCAGGTGTATTCGGTCGCGGTTGTCGTCGGCAGCTTGCGCAAAGATTCCTACAACCGCAAGGTCGCCCGCGCCTTGAGTGAGCTGGCGTCCTCCAGCCTTGCCCTGAAGATCGTCGAGATCGGCGACCTGCCGCTGTACAACGAAGATGTCGAGGCCAGTGGCGCGCCAGAGCCCTGGCAGCGCTTGCGCAAGGAGATTGGCGGCAGTGATGCGGTGCTGTTCGTCACGCCGGAGTACAACCGCTCGGTGCCGGGCTGCCTGAAGAACGCCATCGATGTGGGCTCCAGGCCGTATGGGCAGAGCGCCTGGGCGGGCAAGCCGACGGCGGTGGTGAGCGTCTCGCCGGGGGCGATCGGTGGCTTTGGCGCCAACCATGCGGTGCGTCAGTCGCTGGTGTTCCTCGACATGCCGTGCATGCAGATGCCCGAGGCGTATATCGGCGGCGCGGCCAGCCTGTTCGATGAGGCTGGCAAGCTGAATGACAAGACCCGGCCGTTTCTGCAGACGTTCATCGACAAGTTCGCGGCGTGGGTGAAGCTCAACCGAGCTGTCTGAGCCCACGCTATCGCCCGGCGTGCCGCCCTAGGTTTGCGCTAAGATGGCCGCCATCGACGACGCTGGCGCTAAAGGGCAGATGACAGAGAAAGACACCATCTCCATGCAATTGGTGCGCGAAGCCCTGTTGCAGACCTGCCCGGCAGGCGAGCCGGATGCCGGCTTGCTGGCCCGGGCCGGGATCGACCCGAGCCACTTGCACCTGCCAGAGGCGAGGGTCTCTGCCGAGGCCTACGCGCAGCTCTGGCGGCTGCTGGCACGGCGCTGCAACGATGAATTCTTCGCCATGGACCCGCGCGGCCTGCGCAGCGGCAGCCTGGCGTTCCTGTGCCGGGCGAGCATGGCCCAGCCGACGCTGGGCGCGGGCCTGGAAACCGCCCTGGCATTCCTCTCGCTGATGCTCGAGGACCTGCAACCGACCCTGGTGCGCCAGCAGAGCCTGGCCGAGATCGTCCTGTACGAGCCGCGCGAGCAGCCCCGGCGTGCCTTCAGCTACTTCACCCTGTGGATGATCATCCACGGCGTGGCCTGCTGGCTGGCGGGCCGGCGCATTCCGATCCTGGCCATCGAGCTGCGCTGCGCCGAGCCACCCTTTTGCGACGATTACCGGGTGATGTTTTCCGAAAACCTGCAGTTCGGTCGCGCGCGCACGCGGATGATCATTGCCGCCGACTGCCTGGACCTGGCACTCAAGCGCACCCCCGAGGAGCTGCAACGCTTCCTCGCCGAGGCCCCGGGCAACATCCTGGTCAAGTACCGCGACCCCGCCAGCCTGGCCCGTCGGGTGCGCCGCGACCTGCTGGCGCTGGACCCGGCGCAGTGGCCGGATGCCGAAGCGCTGGCGCGCGACCTGTGCCTGTCGGCGTCGACCTTGCGCCGGCGCCTGGCGGAGGAGGGGCAAACGTATCAGGGCCTCAAGGACGGCGTGCGGCGTGAGCTGGCGATTGCCTGGCTGTCCGAACCCGAGCCTGGCATCACCGAGATCGCCGAGCGGTTGGGGTTTGCCGACAGCAGCTCGTTCTACAAGGCCTTTCGCAAGTGGTTCGGTTGCAACCCGGGCCACTACCGCACGTTGAGCCATGGGCGCGACTAGGCGCCTGCACTGGGTTCTATTCCTGCTGCGTCCAAGGCGGCGGCTTGTGCAGTGTGGAGCACCGAGTCCCATCAAGGTGCAGACACCATGCAAACCGCCGTGCAATCACCCACGCCAACGCCGGGCATCACGCCCGAAGCGATCACCGATCAATTCATCGAAGCACAATTGCCCGACTGGTTGCAGCGTACCGCTGAAGACATCCAGGCCCTGCGCAGCTGTTTCAATGCTCATCTGGAAAGCCACCGGCTGCTCGCCGAGGCCACCCGTGAGCTGGTCTCGCCGCAGCGCTTTGCCGAGCAGCAGTTCACCTCGCTGCTGGCTGAGCGGGTGCCGGGCCAGCGTCTGCAGGCACTGGAATGGCTCGACGCCCGCCAAGTGCCGTCCAGCATCATTTCAACGCCATCACTGGAAGTGCAACACCGTCGCTTCCCGGCATTGCTGCGCTTGATGCAAGGTTTTTCCAGTGGCTACGAGTTCTTCAAGGACAGTGGTCTGGTGCTCAAGGGCAGCGCCAGGGTGCTGCCTGGCGGCGGCAGTAGCTTTGTCGATCGTTGTCGGGCGCTGGATGTCGGCAAGCAGTATCAGCAACGGCTGGAGACGCTGCTCGCGCCCGCCACCCAGGCGCTGATGGCCAACCACCAACAGGCCGCCTTCGCACTGGCCTGTGAGCTGGCGGTACTGCACTCACGCATCACGCCGGCCGAGCACGTGGCGCTCAAGCGCTTGTCGGCCGCTGCGGGTAATGCCGCAGCCCAGACGTTGCATGCCTATCCCGGCACACTGCAATTGCTGGGGTGCACGCTGACCAACGGGCTGAAGATCCAGCTGCGGGACGCCCAGGGTGAGCACAAGGGCGTCATCCTCTACCTGCCCGGTGATGGCGCCGAGTCGCTGCGTCGCTTCCGCTCGGATGAGCAGGCGAGCGAGTTCCTGCTTGGCCAGTTGCGTGAGGCCGAAGGGCAGCGCCGGTTTGCCGAGAGGGTTGCGATGAGCCAACGCTCGACCTTTGTCACGACCCTGGCACTGCGCCTGCAGGACGACCGACCCGACCTGGCGCTCAAAGGCGCGGTGGTGTCCGGTGAGGTGTTTGCGGCACTGGCCGCCCAGCAGGTCAGCCGCGTCAAGGACGATGGCCGGCGCCTGCTGGTGGCAAATGCCGATGCCGACCGCAGTGCCTCCGAACACTTGCTCGCGGCGTGGCAGGGGGTGGGCCTGGAAGTACTCGGCCTGGCAGGGTTGATCGTGCCGGGGGTGGGGGTGCTGCTGCTGGGGCAGACGCTGCTGCAGACCCTCGGCGAGGTTTACGAAGGCGCGGTGGACTGGGCTCAGGGGCACCAGCACGAGGCATTGCAGCACATGCTGGGCGTGGCCGAGACGGTGGCGGTCACTGCTGCGACCATTGCCGGCACGGCGGGCATCGTGCAAGGCGCCAGGCTATTCACGCGCAGTGCCTTCGTCGACGGTTTGCAGCCGATCAGCCGTGCGCCCTCGGCGTCCCGTCTGTGGAACCCTGACCTGACCTGCTACGCATCGGAGCCGGGGGACGCCGTGCTGCAGGACAACGGCCTGTACGCGGACGACGAACGCCAATGGCTGCGCCAAGGCGACCGCTACTACGAAGTCCGGCAGGCGCAACAAGGGGGCTGGCAGCTGCGCCATCCGCGACGCGCAAACGCTTACGGGCCGTTGCTGGACTTCAACGGTGAGCGCTGCTGGCGGCTCCGCTCCGAGCGCCCGCTGGAGTGGCATGACCGCGCCGAGATGCTCAATCGGCTGTGGCCGCAGGAGCCTCCGGTCAATGACCAGCAGGCCGAGCAGATCCTGCGCATGGCCGGGGTCGATCTGGACGAACTGCGTGGCGTGCTGGTGGAAAACCGCCCGGCGCCGGTCAATCTGCGAGACAGCTTGCGCCGCTTCGAAGCCGACCAGAAGATCAGCCGTCTGTTCGCTGCCCTGTGCAGACCGCAAGGCACGATCGATGACCCGCAGATCCGCGCATGGTGCCAGCAACTCCCGGCCATGCGCGGCCTCAGCGACGCGGCCCAGGCCAGCACGCTGGTCGAGCAGCGTTACCAGGTGCAGGGCGACCTGCTCGACTACCTGTCCAAGGCGCCGCCCCGCGAGGATGCCTTGCTGGCCCTGGTGCAACGCGA
The DNA here is from genome assembly GCF_900536025.1 of Pseudomonas reidholzensis. Classification (GTDB taxonomy): domain Bacteria; phylum Pseudomonadota; class Gammaproteobacteria; order Pseudomonadales; family Pseudomonadaceae; genus Aquipseudomonas; species Aquipseudomonas reidholzensis. The sequence continues at coordinate 13,975 of NZ_UNOZ01000025.1, read as the reverse complement.
TTTCCCCGGCCTGCCAGACGCCTACGCCCAGGAGGCGCTGGTGGGCATTGACCCGGCGCTGCGGCAATCGGCCGAACTCGAGTCGCGGGTGCCACGGCTGATCGCCCACAAAGCCCGAGCGCTGCTCACGCTGGCCAGGACCAACCGCGCCATCGAAGGCCTGTTCCTGCCGGCGGCGTACAGCGATGGCACCGGTGAGCTGGTGCTGGCACTGCTGCCCCGGCTCGACCACTGGCCTAGCTCGATCAACCTCGAATTGAGCGAAGCATCGGGCCGTCGCATCGCCATCCTGAACCCTCAGGCGCCGGCGGAGCACACCACCACGCTGGTCCGGCGCAAGGGCCAGTTCGCCCTGTACGACGCCGAGGGTCAAGCGCTGGACACGGAGCTGGCAGCGCCGGGAGGGATCTTCCAGGCGGTGCTGGCGACGTTGCCCGAGGCCGACAGGCAAACACTCAAGCTCACCGCAGAAGACCCGGCAGAGCAACTGCGACTCGCGCTCATCCAGCACCTTCCACAATCCCGCAGCGCGGTGCTGAGCAGGCTTGGCTGGAGCAACGCCACGCCGTGGTTCAACCCCGGCACGCGCCTGGCCGATGGCCGGGTCGGCTACACCCTGGGTGGTGCCCAGTCGCGCCGGGCCAACGCGATGCGCACCGTGCGTGATCGGATCCGCGCGCTGTACCCCGGTTTCAGCGATGGGCAGGTGCAGCACTTTCTCGACGAGCTGTTGCGTGAGGGCGACTCAGTCTTTGAAACGCTGCTGTTTCATGAGAGCAACTATGCGCGGCTCGACCGTGCTCTGGCCCAATGGCAAGGCGACGCCCGGCGCGGCCCGCTGCGTGTGGACCGCGAGGCCTTCGCCAACCGCCTGCGTGGCGCGTGGCGTTATGAAGGCGAGCCGGTTGCGCACGCCGATTCCGCGCGTTCTGGCCGGCGCCTGATGATGCCCCACCTGCACGTCGGTGCATTGCCGAGCCTGCCGGACGATATCGACTTCGGCCATGTCTACGAGCTGATCATGCCGAGGATGAACCTGTCTACGGTGCCGGCAAACTTCCTGCGGGCGTTCGACGCGGTGCAGACCCTGCGGCTGAGCAACAACCTGTTGACCGCGTTGCCGCCAGGCATTGTCCATTTGACCGACTTGCGCGTGCTGGACTTGTCCAGCAACAGCATCCGTCTGGGCCCGGCGGCGCTGGACAGCCTGTCGACGTTGACCCGGCTGGACAGGCTGGTGGTCAGCCGCAACCCGCTTGGCTCGCTGGACCTGAACTTCGAGCAGATGACCAGCCTGAGGGGGCTGTACGCCACCAACTGCAACCTGCGCAGCATGCCGCAGGGGCTCGAGCGCTCTCGCCAGCTGGCATTTGCGGACTTGCGCTTCAACGCCATCACCCAGATTCCCGCTGAGCTGGCGGCGATGCCGAGCAGTTTTCTCGGCAGGGTCATGATCGAAGGCAATCCGGTGGCATCGCTGCCTGCTGACCCCGCCCGTGTGCATGAGGTCGTGGCACCTGCGGTGGTGCCTCAGTGGCTGGCGATCGGCAACGAGCCAGCCCGCCAGGCGCGCACGGCGCTGTGGGGCCGGTTGCGCCGGGGGCGGGCGGGCAACGAGCTGTTCACCTTGTTGGAAGGGCTGAGTGAAATCCGTCGTACGCCCTCGAACAACGCCTATCACACTGAGCAGGTGTGGCAGCTGCTGGAGGAGATCGATGCGGACACCCGGCTGCGCGACGACGTCTTCGCCCACGCGGGCATCCAGCTCTCCTGTGCGGACAGCCTGCAGGAGCGGTTCAGCCGCTTGCAGGTACAGATCCTCGTGCACAGGGCGCATCAGCACGCCACCGCCGGGACTCAGGGCAACCTGTTGCTGACCCTGGGCAGGCGTCTGTTCCGCCTGGACCGGGTGGATGAATTCGCCCACCAGCAAGTTCAGCTGCGCGAAGCCCAGGCCCGGGCTCAGCCCGCCATTGGCGCCTTCATCGACCCGTTGGAGGTGGTCCTGGGCTTCAGGATGCACCTGGCAGAAACCCTCGACCTGCCCGCCCAGCCGCGCTCCATGCTGTTCGAGAACCTGGCCGGGGTAACCCCGGAGCTCAGGGCCGAGGCGATCGCGCAGGTGCAACGGGCCGAGCAGCAACGCTTGGCGAGTGACCTGTGTGAGCGCAGTTTCTGGACCACCTACCTGGACACCCGGCATGCGCGGGCGTTTCAGCAGATCGACCTGCGGTACGCCGAGCTGGCTGAGGCCCTGGAGGAGCAGGCCGGCTCCCTCGAAGCGCTCGCAACACCCGAAAACAGGGCGCGCTATGACGCCCTGACGGCGCAGAAGCAGGCGGAGAAAGCGGCGCTGTATCACGCCCTCACCGAAGATGCGCTGCTCATTGACGAGGAGGGTGGCAATCTCGACCCCGACGAGGCGCCCTCTGGCGCCCCCGAAACAGGCGAATCCGCTCACGCTGATTGACAGCTTTTGCCATTGCCGTAGCGGCTGAGCGGCGCGAACATCGTCAGACACCAGGCTGTACTCCAACAATAACAAACCAGGAGTCTGACGATGCGTGACTACGCCGAGGCCGTCCATTCGTTCAACTATTCCGGCGCCGCAGCAGCCTTGCACGGCTCGCTCGGCGCGCTCAACGCCTGTGTCGAATGCTGTGACCGCCATGCCGGCAACGACAAGACCGCGCTGCTCTGGGAGGACCGCGACGGCAACAGCGGGCGCGTCAGCTTCGATCAGCTGCAGGGCCGCGCCGCGCGCTTGGCCAATGTGCTCAAGGGCCGGGGCGTGGGGCCGGGTGATCGGGTCGCCGGGCTGATGCCGCGGATCCCCGAATTGCTGGTGACCATTCTCGCCACGTGGCGCCTCGGCGCCGTCTACCAGCCGCTGTTTACCGCCTTTGGCCCCAAGGCCATCGAACATCGGCTCGAACAGTCCGCTGCACGGGTGGTGGTGACCGACAGCCACAACCGCGCCAAGCTGGATGAAGTGACAGGCTGCCCGTCGATCATTACCGTTCACGCGGCTGACGCTGACGAAGATTTTCAGCAGTTGCTGGACGCTGCCGACCCCGTCTGCGCGCCGGTACTGCTCAGTGCCGACGCCCCCTTTCTGCTGATGTTCACCTCCGGCACCACCGGCCCGGCAAAACCGCTGCAAGTGCCGCTGCGGGCCATCGTCGCGTTTCAGGGCTATATGCGCGATGCCATCGGCCTGCGCCCCGAAGACAACTTCTGGAACCTGGCCGACCCGGGCTGGGCCTATGGCCTGTATTACGCGGTCACCGGCCCGCTGTCGCTGGGCCATGCCACCACCTTCTACGACGGCCCGTTCAGCGTCGACAGCTGCGCGCGGATCATCGCCAAGCATGGGATCGACAACCTGGCCGGCTCACCGACGGCCTTCCGCCTGCTGATCGCGGCCGGCGCAGAGTTTTCTGCGCCGGTCAAAGGTCGCCTGCGGGTGGTCAGCAGTGCCGGCGAGCCGCTCAATCCCGAGGTGATCCGCTGGTTTGCCGATGAGCTGGGCGTGACCATCCACGATCACTATGGCCAGACCGAACTGGGCATGGTGCTGTGCAATCACCACGCCTTGGCGCATCCAGTGCATCCAGGCTCGGCCGGTTTCGCCATCCCCGGGCACCGGATCGTGGTGCTGGACGAGCAGGCCAACGAGCTGCCTGCCGGCGTCCCGGGGATTCTCGCCGTGGACCGCGAGCAGTCGCCGCTGTGCTGGTTCGCGGGTTACCAGGGCCTGCCGACCAAGAGCTTCATCGGCAAGTACTACCTGAGCGGCGACACCGTCGAGCTGAACGACAACGGCAGCATCAGTTTCGTTGGCCGCAGCGATGACGTGATCACCACCTCCGGGTATCGGGTCGGCCCGTTCGACGTCGAGAGCGCGTTGATCGAACACCCGGCGGTGATCGAGGCGGCGGTGATCGGCAAGCCCGACCCGCAGCGCACCGAACTGATCAAGGCCTTCGTCGTGCTCGCCGCAGGTATCCAAGGCAGCGCCGCGCTCGAAGAGGCGCTGCGCCAGCATGTCCGCCAGCGGCTGTATGCGCATGCCTACCCGCGTGAAATCGAATTCGTCAGTGACTTGCCCAAGACCCCGAGCGGCAAGCTGCAACGCTTCATCCTGCGCAATCAGGAAATCGCCAAGCAACAGGCCGCGCTGGCCGTATCCGCCAGCGCCTGAGGACCCTATACCATGCAGATTGCCAACAAACACTTCATCGTCAGCGGCGCCGCTTCGGGCCTGGGCGCCGCGACCGCGCAGATGCTGGTCGAGGCCGGCGCCAAGGTCATGCTGGTCGACCTCAATGCCGAAGCCGTGGCCGCCAAGGCCCAGGCGTTGGGCGAACAGGCGCGCTACGCGGTCGCCGACATCAGTGATGAACAGGCCGCCAAGGCAGCGGTGGATGCGGCCATGAGCGCATTCGGCAGCCTGCACGGGCTGGTCAACTGCGCCGGCATCGTCGGCGCCGAAAAGATCCTCGGCAAGCACGGCCCGCATGGCCTGGACAGTTTTGCCAAGGTCATCAACGTCAACCTGATCGGCAGCTTCAACCTGCTGCGCCTGGCCGCTGCGGCCATGGCCGAGGGCGAAGCGGGCGAGGGCGGCGAGCGTGGGGTGATCATCAACACCGCGTCGATCGCCGCCTACGACGGCCAGATCGGCCAGGCGGCCTATGCCGCGTCCAAGGGCGCGATCGCCAGCCTGACCCTGCCGGCCGCGCGTGAGCTGGCGCGGTTCGGCATCCGCGTGATGACCATCGCGCCGGGCATCTTCGAGACCCCGATGATGGCCGGCATGACCCAGGAAGTGCGCGATTCGCTGGCGGCCGGCGTGCCGTTCCCGCCACGCCTGGGCCGCCCGCAGGAATACGCCGCGCTGGCCCGCCATATCATCGAAAACAGCATGCTCAACGGCGAGGTGATCCGCCTCGACGGTGCCCTGCGCATGGCTGCCAAGTAAGGAGAATCCAGCATGACCCTCGCCAACGATCCGATTGTCATCGTCAGTGCCGTGCGCACGCCCATGGGTGGCCTGCAAGGCGACCTGAAAAGCCTGACCGCCCCGCAGCTCGGCGCAGCGGCCATTCGCGCCGCGGTCGAGCGCGCCGGCATCGACGCGGGTAGCGTCGAGCAGGTGCTGTTCGGCTGTGTGCTGCCCGCCGGGCTGGGCCAGGCCCCGGCGCGCCAGGCCGCCCTGGGCGCCGGCCTCGACAAGGGCACCACCTGCACCACCCTGAACAAGATGTGCGGCTCGGGCATGCAGGCCGCCATCATGGCCCATGACCTGCTGTTGGCCGGCAGCGCCGAAGTGGTGGTCGCCGGCGGCATGGAAAGCATGAGCAACGCCCCGTACCTGCTGGACAAGGCCCGCAGCGGCTACCGCATGGGCCACGGCAAGATCATCGATCACATGTTCATGGACGGCCTTGAGGACGCCTACGACAAGGGCCGCCTGATGGGCACCTTTGCCGAAGACTGCGCGCAGCACGGTGGCTTCAGCCGCGACGCGCAAGACGCCTTCGCCATCGCTTCGCTGACCCGCGCCCAGGAGGCGATCAGCAACGGCCGCTTCGCTGCGGAGATCGTTGCGGTCGAGGTGACCGAAGGCAAGCAGACGCGCCTGGTCAGCGACGATGAGCAGCCGCCCAAGGCGCGCCTGGACAAGATCCCCCAGTTGCGCCCGGCATTCCGTGACGGCGGTACGGTCACCGCGGCCAACTCGAGCTCGATCTCCGACGGCGCGGCGGCGCTGGTCCTGATGCGTCGCTCGCAGGCAGAAAAACGCGGCCTCACGCCGCTGGCGGTGATCCATGGCCATGCGGCCTTCGCCGACGCACCGGCGTTGTTCCCCACCGCGCCCATCGGCGCCATCGGAAAACTGCTTGAACGTACCGGTTGGAGCCTGGGCGAGGTCGACCTGTTCGAGATCAACGAGGCCTTCGCGGTGGTCACCCTGGCGGCCATGCAGCAGCTCGACCTGCCCCATGACAAGGTCAACATCCATGGCGGTGCCTGCGCCCTCGGCCACCCGATCGGTGCTTCTGGCGCGCGGATCCTGGTGACCCTGCTGTCGGCCTTGCGCCAGAACAACCTGCGCCGCGGTGTGGCGGCCATCTGCATTGGCGGCGGCGAGGCTACGGCCATCGCGGTCGAATGCCTGTACTGAGGTGAATCATGCTGGTAACTGACGAACAACAACAGATTGCCGACGCCGTGCGCGACTTTGCCCAGGAGCGCCTGAAGCCCTTTGCCGAGCAATGGGACAAGGCTCACCAGTTCCCCCGCGAAGCCATCGCCGAGATGGCCGAACTCGGCCTGTTCGGCATGCTGGTGCCGGAGCAGTGGGGCGGCAGCGACACCGGCTACGTCGCCTATGCCATGGCCCTGGAGGAAATCGCCGCGGGCGATGGTGCCTGCTCGACCATCATGAGCGTGCACAACTCGGTCGGCTGCGTGCCGATCCTCACGTTCGGCACCGAGCAACAGAAACAGCAGTTCCTCACCCCACTGGCCAGTGGCGCGATGCTCGGCGCGTTCGCCCTGACCGAGCCACAGGCCGGCTCCGACGCCAGCAGCCTGAAGACCCGCGCGCGGCGTGACGGCGACCACTACGTGCTCAATGGCAGCAAGCAGTTCATCACCTCCGGGCAGAACGCCGGTGTGGTGATCGTCTTCGCCGTGACCGATCCGCAGGCCGGCAAGCGCGGCATCAGTGCCTTCATCGTGCCCACCGACTCGCCGGGTTACCAGGTCGCGCGGGTGGAAGACAAACTCGGCCAGCACGCCTCCGACACCTGCCAGATCGTCTTTGACGAGGTGCGCGTGCCGGTCGCCAATCGCCTGGGCGAGGAGGGTGAGGGTTACAAGATCGCCCTGGCCAACCTCGAGGGCGGGCGCATCGGCATCGCCTCGCAGTCGGTGGGCATGGCCCGCGCCGCGTTCGAAGTGGCGCGTGACTATGCCCACGAGCGGCAGAGCTTTGGCAAGAAAATCATCGAACACCAGGCGGTGGCCTTCCGCCTGGCCGACATGGCCACGCAGATTGCCGTCGCCCGGCAGATGGTGCGCCACGCGGCGGCCTTGCGCGATGCGGGGCGACCGGCGCTGGTCGAAGCCTCGATGGCCAAGCTGTTTGCCTCGGAAATGGCCGAAAAGGTCTGCTCGGATGCCTTGCAGACGCTCGGTGGTTATGGCTATCTGAGCGACTTCCCGCTGGAGCGCATCTACCGCGATGTGCGTGTCTGCCAGATCTACGAAGGCACCAGCGACATTCAGCGCATGGTCATTGCGCGCAACCTTTGAAGGAGCAGCCCGAATGGCATTCGAAACCATCCTGTTGGACATTCACGGCAAGGTCGGCCTGATCACCCTCAACCGCCCCCAGGCGCTGAATGCGCTGAACGCGCAGATCGTCGGCGAGATCAACCAGGCCCTGGACCAGCTGGAAAAGGACCCGACTATCGGTTGCGTGGTGCTGACCGGCTCCGCCAAGGCTTTTGCCGCGGGCGCCGACATCAAGGAAATGGCCCAGCTTGAGTACCCGCAGATCTACGTCGACGACCTGTTCAGCGACGCCGACCGGATCGCCAACCGGCGCAAGCCGATCATCGCCGCGGTGTCGGGCTTCGCCCTGGGCGGCGGCTGTGAGCTGGCGATGATGTGCGACTTCATTCTGGCGGCCGACAACGCCAAGTTCGGCCAGCCCGAGATCAACCTCGGCGTGCTCCCCGGCATGGGCGGCACCCAGCGCTTGACCCGTGCGGTCGGCAAGGCCAAGGCCATGGAGCTGTGCCTCAGCGGTCGCCTGATGGGCGCCGAAGAAGCCGAGCGCGCGGGCTTGGTGGCCCGTGTGGTGCCTCAGGCCGAGCTGCTTGAGGAGGCCTTGAAGGTCGCGGCGAGCATTGCCAGCAAGTCGATCCCGATCAGCATGATGGTCAAAGAGAGCGTCAACCGTGCCTTCGAAGTCACCTTGAGCGAAGGCGTGCGCTTCGAGCGCCGGGTGTTCCACGCGGCGTTCGCCACCGAGGACCAGAAGGAAGGCATGGCCGCGTTCGTGGCCAAGCGCGAGGCGCAGTTCAAGGACCGCTGAAGCGCAAGGGGCGCTGCCTGGCAGCGCCCCCTCCCTGTCAGGTGAAGAAGTAACGCTGCGCGGCGGCGGCGGTGATGGGCGCGCGGTACACGTTCACCTGCTTGCCGGTGGCAGGATCGACGCTTTGCTGACCGGCAGCGTGACGTTGCGCCAAGGTCTTCAGGTGGCCTGCCGTGAACTGCGGGCGCGGCGTGTTGCTGGCCGGGTAGTGAAAATGGGCATACCACAGGACTTGCCCGGCCTGTTCGATGGCGTACTCGTCCAGATAGTCGTCTGGCCTGCCCTTCACCTTGGCCAAGCGAGCACGCTGGGCGATACGCCGGATGGTGACGTGCTGGTGGTCGATCAGGTATTGCACTTCGCTCATGCGCGGCAGCTGCGCAAGCGCCGCCTGGGTGCGCAGGGTGATGGCCTGTTGATCAAACTGTGACGCGAGTCGATCGAGGGCCTTGCTCACCTGGGCCGCGCTCAAACCCTGGTGGGCTTCGTCGACCTGGTTGTGCTCGATAAGGCGCTGTTCGATCGCGCTGATCCGGCTGCGCAACTTGTCGCGCTGGTGGTGGACGAGTTCTTCGAGCTCGACCGGCAGGTAGCTGCTGGCGCGCTGCTTGGCGAGCGTGGCGACTTCTGCGCGGGCGCTGTCCATCAGTCGCGTGCTGTCGCCGAGCAGCTGTGCCAGGGCTTGCTTGTTGCGCGCAGGCGCTGGCGCAGACGCTGTTACTTCGCGCCAGGCGCCGTGCTCGAGGTGGTAGGTTTGCGCAGCGCTCTGGCCGTCCGGGCCAGCAATCTCTACCCGGTCCTGGTCAGCAGCGCTCGGCTCGCCGAGCAGCAGGCCGTGTTCGCTGGTTTCGATCAGCCCGGGCAGTTGCCGGCGCAACTGGGCAAGGGTCTTGATGGGCGGGAAGTCAGGCAACTCGGCCAGGTCTTGGGACGCCGTGGCAATGATCTCGGCGAGTGCTTTATCCAGCAGGCCCAAGGTGTCGGCGGCGGCCGACAGCGGGGCATAAAAGCTCGAGAGATTGCCCAGTTGCCGCTGGGCCGCACGAAATTGCTCGGCGATGCTGCGCAGCAACCTGACCTTCGCTTCCTCGGCCATCCCCTCATGCTCGAACAGCTTCAAACGTTGGCCGATGCCCAGTTGGATGTTGGTCCAGCAGCGCTCAACCCAGAACTCGGCATCTTCCTCGCGTACGCCATGGATCAGGATCACCCGGTTGACCAGCGACTCCAGGCGCATGAAGCGCAACACCAGGGCGCGCTCCGGGCCTGCGTCCATCCGGCAGGCCTGGTGATAGGCCGCGTCGATGTCGGCGCGGGTGCGGCTGGCCATCTTGCCCAGTGCTTGTTGCCGAGCTCTCAGCGCGTCGAGGTTGCTGATCCGTTGGTCGAGCAGCGGCGCCATGGCGTTCAATTGCTCGCTGGCGCTGGCCAGCTCGTCCGGAGTGAGGATTGCGCCTTCCTGCTGGCGGCTTGCCAATAGCCGCAGTTGCTCGCGTCTGGGCTTCCACAGCTTGCGCAGGGTTACTTCGGTGATCTGCAGGCAGAGGCTGTCCTGGTGCAGGGCATGGGCACGTACCGTCGCGTAATCAGGCAGCGGCTTGATGGCGTTGCGGGCATCGATGTGGCCGAGATGCTCGGACCAGAATTGCGAAACTGTGCCGGCGGTGATCAGGCAGCTGCTCAGGGCGTTGTCAGCGTCGGTGCTGTTCGCCAGGTTGCTGAGCACTTTGAGCTTGTTTTCCCAGAGTGGCAGTGCCGCAACATCTGCCCGCAACTGTGTGTCGAGCGGCTGGCACTGTTGCGCCAAGCGCTGCTCGCGCTGGCGTACTCGCGCTGACAGCGGCATGCCGCCGCGCAGACGCAGGCTCAGGTCCAATTGCCAGCGCCCCGAGGCGTCGCGGTGCAGCCAGGGGCCTGGCGCCTGCTGCGGGGTCTGGCCGGTGATGCGCACCTGGTTCTCCTGCGGGTCGAGCATGACCGGGTAGACCTTGCCTTCGAGCACCACCCAAAGCCGGTCCTGATGCAGGTAGAGCCCCCACAGCGGACCATGGCTGATGGCCGTGCCCAGGTCGTGGTAGGTGAGGCCGCTCTCCAGTGCTTGCAGCGCGGCCCGCTGGCTGGCGGCAAGCACCGGCTGCGCTCGCGCCCAGCCGAACTCCAGCAGTGGTGGGCGCTCGACGAGCAGGGCGGGCGCTGGCGGTGGCGCAGGTTCGAGTGGTTGGACGGTCGACAGCGCAGGCGCCTCGTCCAGTTCCAGGCGCATCCGCCAGACCGAATGGGAGAACAGCAGCGTGGCCACATTGAGCAGCAGGTTGACCAGCGCCAGGCGCTTGTCGCTGGGGTCGGCATGCAAATCGAGGCTGACGTACTCGGCCAGCGCCACCTCCATCTGCGCCAGCCAGGCGATCCTGCCCAAGGTTTCACCGGCCAGCGGCAGCAGCGTATTGAACAACAGCCAACTGAGTGCCTTCCAGCTGTTCAGGCGGGTCTCGGCGCTGGTCGCCGCGTGCTCGCGAAAACGCTGGATGGACTCTTCCACGCAACCTCGATAGAGGGCCTGTTCCGGGCTCGCTACAGGGGGCAACAGCGCCAGCTCGACGGGGGGCGGGGCGCCGAACGCAACGGCGCTGGTGTCGTCCAGCGGGTAGAACAGGTGCGGCTCGAGGAAGCCTCCGTGGGCATAGAAGATGCGGTCGACGGCAGGCAGACGCTGCAGCAGGTCGTCCTGCAGCGGGCCCGGCGTGCTGATGGCGACGAACAGCGCCATGCGGTCGTCGAACTCCAGCAACGACTGCGGGTGCAACGGGCGATACAGCAGGCAGGGCGCATGGCCCGGGGCCAGGGCCTCGATCAACCACGTGTTGAGGGGCAGGTCGGTGGTTGAACCCGGCGCCTTGACGAAGCCCAGGGGCCGCAGCACCCAGCGCGGCGCACCGTCGACCGGCGCGGGGGTAAAGACCTGGGCGATCCGCTCGGCGGCATCCGCACGGATGTGCTCCCCACGCATGTGCAGCTCCAGGGCCAGCGCTGGCAATTGCGAGTGCAATTGGTTGCCCAGCAGGCGCTGGCGCTGCTCGCGGCGTACAGGGTCGTCGAGCAGTTGAGCGCTGAGCCATTGCGGGTAGCGGGTGGCGATGTCGAGTTCGCTGATGACGTTGCGCAGGTAGGCCACATCGAGCCAGTCGGGCACCGCCTCAGGGCCGCTTGACAGCAGCTCTACCCGACCGGGCTTGAGCAGGCCGAGGTTGCCGATGGCCAATTGCGCCAGGGTCAGTTCGACCCGCCGTACCACACCAGTGACGATGGGCGCGCCAGGGCCCGGTGCGGCGCTGGCGATGGTCTGGTGATTGACCACCTTGATCTGTGCGGGGTCTAGCCGGCTGGCGGGGTGGTCGAGGGCAAAGCGCGCGGCCAGATGGCGGTTGGCATACTGTTCGGCGGTGTCGACATCGTCGAGCCAGAACTGGCCGCCAGCGTGCTGGTAGTCCTGGGCCACATCCAGCAGCAGCGTGCTGTAGCGCACCAGCGTCTTGCTTTCGGCCTCGCGTAGCCAGTCTGGCAACTGGCTGATCAAGGTGTCGCGTTGTCTGGCTTCTTCGATGTTGCACAGGTCGAGCATCGAGGTCAGGCGGTCCAGGTCGAGCCCCAGGGTCAGTGCGTCAAGGGAAGTCTGGTAGCGCGGTGCAAGCTGGTCGATGAGCGTCAGTTGCTGGTGCAGCATGATCCCGGCCTGGGCCTCGAAGACCTGCCCCTCGCACGGGGCGATAGTCACGCTGCGGGGCAGGTGTGCCGCCTCGCCCGGCCAGAGCCTGGCGATGGCGTCGAGCAGGGCTTCGCGTGAGGCCAGCGGGTAGAGGATACCGCCTGAGGTATAGAGCAGTTGCACGCGCCGTTCAGCTCGATCAACGGTGTTTTCGATGAGTAAGGCGCTGGCCAGGTCTTCATCCATGAAACCCGCAGCGGAAAAGTCCAGGCTCAGGCTTGAGACCCGCAGGTCTTTGGCGTTGGGCTGCAGGCTGCGTTGGACGTTGTCTGGGTAGTCGTGCACCAAGCGGGCGAGGCTGCTGGCCCAGGGGTTCAGGCTGGTGGGCGGCAGCTTGGCGTCTATCGCCTGTTGCAGTTGCGTCTGCAGGTAACTCGCGTACCAGCCCCAGGGGCTTTGTCCGCTGGGGTCGAAGCGGCTCCAATAGCCGGCGAGGGCCTGCTTGTAGGTGTCCAGCAAGAACGGCCCGCAGGCGTTGATCAAGGCCTCCACCTTGTGCAGGTCGAGGATCACGGTGCCGCTGGGGTCGCCATCACTCTGCGTCGACAGGGCGTCTTCGCCATCGGTCAGGTTGAGCGTACGGCGCAGGCAGTAGCGCTCCACGAGGACCTGTGCGAGTGGCCGTCTCCAGGTGCCTGCGGCAGTGATGCTGACCAGATAAAGGCCCAGCGGATCCTGCCGAGGGCTGATCTGCGCGGCTGACCACTGCTCGCGCAGCATCGAGCTGGCAACGTCGAGTAGCGACGGGCGAGTGCTGAAACGTTTGGCGACCTGGCAATCCAGACCGCTGTATTGGGCGAGGCGTTGGTGGAGATCCATTGAGGGGCAGCCGTTGTCTAGGGAGCCTGTATCAAGCCGCCTGTCATGCCGGATGGGGTGTTAGCCGATTGCCACCTGTGCCCCTGCGAATTGCGCCGCGCACGGCTCCGTACATCGCGCACTGGCCCGATGTACAGGTGGCCGATGGGCGGAATCCGCAGGTTTTCGGACAATTGCGCGGTAATCCCTGTTGCCCCATGCGACGTGGCGCCTTAGACTGCCGCCCCCTGTAAAAGAGTGCCGGTTGGCGCTTGAAAAATTCCGTTGCCAACGCCCAGGCGTTGGCGACACCTGAATCGCCCAATGCACATTTTTTCATAGAGAAATCGATGACCAAGGAACAGTTGCTGGCCATGTCGGCCGATGACTACATGAACGCCGATCAGCTGGAGTTCTTCACCCAGCTGCTGCAAGCGATGAAGGTAGATACCCACGAGCGCATCGAGCAGAGCCGCATCACCATTGAAAGCCTGGACACCCCTTCGGATCCGGCAGACGTGGCATCGGTCGAGGAAGAGCGTCACTGGCTGGTCAACGGCATCGAGCGCGACCAGCGCCTCCTGCCGCAGCTGGAGATGGCCCTCGGCCGTATCGGCGACGACAGCTTTGGCTGGTGCGAAGACAGCGGCGAGGCCATCGGCCTGCAGCGCCTGCTGATCAGCCCGACCACCAAGTACTGCATCGAAGCCCAGGAGCGCCACGAGCAGATCGGCCGCCACCAGCGCCAGATCTGACCGACCGCCTCACGCAAGGCCCCACGGAGCGATCCCTGGGGCTTTTTGCGTTTTCTTCAAAGGGGCACGTTTTTCGGTGTAGATGCGTTGGGCTTTTTGGGCTTATCCGTTCGATGTGGTGGCGCTTATGGCCCCTTCCGCCCTTACGGCGGGTCACTTTTTTTCTTGGAAAAAAGTAACCAAAAACCGCTTGCTCCTGCATCCGGCCCTTCGCTGCGCTACGGGTTCCCTCACTCCGGCCTTGCTCCCGCGAGGACCGGGCTGTACGGGCCTTCCTGGCCCGCAGCCCTTGCCGGCCTTCCTGGCCGTCACCTCGCTCCGCAAGACCTCCGTTCGGCCTCCTGAAGTCGCAGTAGATCAAGATCACAAGCTAGATCAAGATCAACGGCCAGATCAAGGGCCAGGGCAACGGCTGGCGAATCGCTTCGCTCTCGCTTGTTTATAAGGGCGGTACAGCGCGTCAGCGCCAGAATGTGCATTGGCAGTCCCGGCCTCTTCGCGGGGCAAGCCCGCTCCCACAGGATCTCCGCTGACCGAAAGAGCGAC
>NZ_UNOZ01000030.1 GCF_900536025.1 Pseudomonas reidholzensis | reverse complement strand
ATGGTCGTGCTGGCGCTGCAGCAAAGCGATGAGGCGCACAGGCAGGTCGTGTTCCTCAAGGATCGAGGCTAGCCGTTTGACGACTGCCAGCCCGGTCGGCAGGCTGATGCCGAACTCGAGCAAGAATCCATGCATCTGGTTCACCGTCTTGGTGCGGTCGCGGATCAGCGATTCACGAATCCGGTGTGAGACTGAAAGCGTCTGCTGCTCCACAGTCTTGGCCGCGACGAAACGCATCGTTGGCCGAGAAGCGGCTTCGCAGATCGCTTGAGCGTCGACAAAATCGTTCTTGTTACTTTTGACGAAAGGTCGCACGAACTGAGGGGAAATCAGCTTGGCATCGTGCCCCGCAGCTTTCAGTTCACGCGCCAGGTAATGCGCTCCAGCGCAGGCTTCCATCACCACGGTGCATACCGGATGGTTGGAGAAAAAGCGCATTAATTGCTGTCGTGAGCACTTCTTGCGTAGCACTTCCCGGCCGGACCTATCCTGAGCATGCAGGTGGAAGGTGTGCTTGCCGATGTCGATGCCGACTAATGCCACTTCGCTCATGGTGATGATCTCCGGAGATAAAAACACCCTGCGCAAGCCTAGCCTGCGCAGAGTGCCGGGGTGACCATCTCATTAAGTGACCCGCCGTAAGGGCGGAAGGGGCCATCAGCGCCACCACATCGAATGGATAAGCCCACAATCTACACGCCCAAACCCACCCTCAACCCTCGCACAGCGCAGCTCTGGAAGGCGCCCCAGGCAACACCGCCTCTTGCAACTGCCTACCCAGCGGATGCTCGAACGCCATCGCCCGCTCCACCGGCCGATCCTCGACGATCCGGCCCTCGGCCAACAGCACCACCCGCTGACAGAAATACCGCACCAGGCTCAGGTCATGGCTGATCAGCACAAACGCCGTGCCGCTCTCCCGCCGCAACGCATCCAGCCGCTGCAGCAACTGCAATTGCAGCACCCGGTCGAGGTTGGACAACGCCTCATCAAGCACTACCAGCTTCGGCGAAATCGCCAACGCCCGGGCAATGTTCGCCCGCTGCAACTGCCCACCGCTCAGTTGCTGCGGCAAGCGCTCGGCGTGCTCGGCACGTAAGCCCATCTGCTCGAGCAGGTGCAGCACCCGTTCGCGCTGCTGCGCCTGGCTCATGTCGCTCAAGTGGCGCAACGGCTCTGCAATGCTCCAGCCAACCGTGCGCTGCGGATTGAAGGCGCTCGGCGCATCCTGGAACACCAACTGCACAGCACGCTGAAAATTCCGCGCGGCCTCGCCACGCAACTGGCTGACGTCCTCACCGGCAAACCGCACCTGGCCGCGGGTCGGGCGCTCCAGCCCGAGCAGCAGGCGCGCGAGGGTGCTCTTGCCGCTGCCGCTGCTGCCCAGCAGGCCAGTCGACTCGCCTGCCGCCAATGCCAGGTCGATGCCCTCCAGCACCGGCAGCCACGCGCGCCTGCGCAGCAGCCCGCCCGTGCCATAACCATGGTCGAGTTGGTGCACCTGCAGCAGGCTCATGGGTAGCTCCCGGTCAATATCTGGTGGGCTTCGAGCAAGGTCCGCGCGCTGGCGCTGGCGGGCTGGTCGAACAGGCCGCGGGCGCTCTGGCGCTCGACGACCCGCCCAGCCTCCATCACCACCACCTGCTCGGCACAGCGGGCGACCACGCCCATGTCGTGGGTGACCAGCAGCACCCCCAGACCGTGCGCGTCGACCAACGCCATCAGCAGGTCGAGAAAGCGCGCCTGGCTCAGGGCGTCGAGGTCGCTGGTCGGTTCATCGGCGAGCAGAAAGGGCGTTTCGGCCATCAGCGCCAGGGCGATCATCATGCGCTGGAGCATGCCGCCGCTGAGCTCAAAGGCAAACGACTCGAGCACCCGCTGGCGCTCGTCGAGGCCGACGGCGGCCAGGCAGTGGTCCATCCGCTCGCGCGCCGCGGCACCGCGGATGCCGCGCAGCTTGAGGGTCTCCAGGCCATGGCTGGCCATGTTGCGCACCGGGTTGAAGGCGCTGCGCGGGTTCTGCAGGACCAGGCTGGCCAGGCGCCCACGCACCTGTGCGGCGGCGATCGGTTGGCCGTCGGCGGTCAACTCACCGCCTGTGCGCAGCAGGCCCTGGGGCAGCAGGTCGAGCATCCCCAGGCAACTGAGCGACTTGCCCGAACCGCTGCTGCCGACCAGCGCGCAGACTTCGCCACGGCGCAGTTGCAGGTCTACCCCGTGCACCAGCACGCCGGCCCGACCCTCGATCTGCAGGCCGTGTATTTCCAGGGATGAAGCCGTCATTCAGCGCGCCTCCAGGGTCGGGTCGAGGCGGTCGCGCAGGGCGTCGCCGAGCAGGTTGAAGGCCATCACCGAGAAGAAGATCATCAACCCCGGCAACAGCAGCAGTTGCGGGTGGGTCCAGATGAATTCCTTGGCATCGTTGATCATCACCCCCCATTCGGCCGTCGGCGGCGTGACCCCCAGGCCAAGGAACGACAGGCCCGAGACGTGCAGCATCATGTGGCCGATGTCCATGGTCGCCAGCACCAGCAACGGCCCGGCGATGTTCGGCAGCACGTGCTGGCGCAGGCGGGCCCAGCGCGAGGCACCGGCCAGCCGCGAGGCCAGCAGGTACTCGCGGCCGCGCTGGGCGATCACCAGGCCGCGCACCATGCGTGCGTACCAGGCCCAGTGGGAGAGGGCGATGGCCAGGATCACGTTGCTCAGGCCGGTGCCCAGCAGGGTGACGAAGAAGAACGCCAGGACCAGCGTCGGAAAGGTCATGAACATGTCGCACAGGCGCATCAGCAGCAGGTCCAGCTTGCCGCCGACGAAGCCCGCCACGCCGCCGACCACCAGGCCCAGGGCGAGCACCAGGGCCAGGGTCAGCATCACGCTGCCCAGCGACAACCGGGTGCCGACGATCAGCCGCGAGAGCAGGTCGCGGCCGAGGTGATCGGTGCCCAGCCAGTGGCTGGCATCGGGCGGCAGCAGGCGCTGGCCGAGGTCGACCAGGTCGGGATCGTGCGGCGCCAGCCACTGGCCGAACAGCGCCAGCACGGCCAGCAGGCCGACCAGCACGCCGCCCAGTAGCAGGCTGCGATTGCCGCGCCGCGCGGCGCGCCGAACGAGGCTCATGGCGCTCATGCGCTCACCCCCTGCAGGCGGCTGCGCGGGTCGAGCCAGGCATAGCAGACGTCCACCACCAGGTTGCAGACCATCAGCAGGCCGGTCAGCAGCAAGGTGAAGCACTGCATCACCGGGAAGTCGCGGTTGAGCACCGCCGAGACCGCGAAACGGCCGACCCCGGGCCAGGCGAAGATGGTCTCGATCACCAGCGCGCCGCCGATCAGCTCGCCGATGTGCATGCCGGTGGCCGTCACCAGTGGCAGCCAGGCATTGCGCAGCACATGGTCGCGCCACACCCGCCGCTCGGGCAGGCCGCGCGCCCGGGCATAGGTCACATGGCGCTGGCCGCTGGCCTCGAGCAGGCTGGCCCGCAGCAGCCGGGCGTTGATCGACATCGACATCAGGGCGATCGCCAGCACCGGCATCACCAGGTGCCCGGCGCCGCCACGGCCGAGCGGTGGCAGCCA
The DNA here is from genome assembly GCF_900536025.1 of Pseudomonas reidholzensis. GTDB lineage: Bacteria > Pseudomonadota > Gammaproteobacteria > Pseudomonadales > Pseudomonadaceae > Aquipseudomonas > Aquipseudomonas reidholzensis. The sequence continues at coordinate 589,048 of NZ_UNOZ01000030.1, read as the reverse complement.
GCCGAGCCACAGCGAAAACAGCGCGATCAGCAGAAATGCCAGCCAGAAGTTGGGCATCGACACGCCGAGAAAGGTTACCGCGCGCACCGCGTGATCCGGCCAGCGGCCCTGCCAGCGGGCGGCCATCAGCCCCAGCGGGATCGACAGCAGCAGGGTGCAAGCCAGGGCCAGACCGCCCAGTTGCAGGGTCGCCGGGAGGTAGTACAGGAGGTCGTCGAGCACCGGCCGACCGGTCAGGTAGGAGATGCCGAAATCCAGCTGCACGGCGTTGCACAGCCAGGTCCAGTACTGCGCGTACAACGGTCGGTCGAGGCCCAGGGTCTGGCGGACTTCGGCGATCGCCGCGTCGGTCGGCGGGATATGCGACAGGCGCAGGTAGTCCAGCGCCGGGTCGGTGCTGCCCAGGTGCAGCAGGAAGAACACCAGCAGCGACACCGCCAGCATCACGGGCACCAGCAACAGCAGGCGCAGGCAGATATAGCGCAACATCGGTCAGTGCTCCTCGGCCGGGGTCATCACTTCGAACGGCACGTCGAACAGGGTGCTGCCGAACTGCACGTTGTTCACCGAGTCGCGGCGCACGCTGATCGCGGTGAGGTAGGAGATCGGCAGGTACACCGCCTGCTCGTGCAAGGTGCTGAGGATGAAGCGGTACTGTGCGGCGCGCTGTTGCTCATCGGTGCTGGCCAGCACCTGGCCGATGCGCTGGTCCAGCTCGTCCTTGATCGCCAGGCCGCGCTGGGCCATGTAGTCGGCGTGGCCGGCGTAGCGCATGGAGCTGACGAACGAATGCGGGTCGTAAGGCGCGCCCCAGGTGTCGGCGAAAATCATCCCGAAGTCACCGTCGCGCTGGCGCCGCACCAGCGCGCCGTCCTCGACCGCGCGCAAGTCGATGTGGATGCCGAGCTTGGCCAGCTCGCCCTGGAACACTTCAGCCAGGCTTTTCTGCAGGGCGCTGGTGCCGAGGAACACCAGTTCGATCGACAGCGGCTGGTCGCCTTTGCTGCGCACCGTCGCGCCGGGGGCCAGGGTCCAGCCGGCCTCATCCAGCTGGCGGGCGGCAAGGGCAGGGTCATACGCATACGGTTTGAGGCCGAGGTCGGCGTAGGGCATGTTGGGCGCGAACAGGGTGTCGGCGCGTGGCTCCAGGCCGTAGAGGATCTTGTCGATGATCGCCTGCTTGTCCAGCGCGTGGTTGATCGCCTGGCGCACCGCCAGGTCGCGGGTCGGGCCACGGCCGGTGTTCATCGCCAGGGTGCGGGTGGCCAGTGGCGCCGACAGCGCGGTGGCGAACCCCTGGTCACGCAGCCGGACGAAGGTACCGGCGGTGATCTCGCCCGCGGCGCCCTGGATCAGCTCCAGTTCGCCGGCCTGCAAGGCCAGGGCGCGGCTGTTGGGGTCGGGGATGACCTTGACCAGGACTTCGCCATAGGCCGGGCGCGGTCCCCAATAGTCAGGGTTGCGGGCGAACCGATCGAATTCGCCAAGCCGGCTTTCCACACGCATCCAGGGCCCGGTACCCACGGCGTGGCCAGGTTTTGCCTGGGGCGATGCAAAGCGCAACGGGCGGACCTGCGCCAGCTCCATCAGGGTCGGGTAGTACGGGTGTTTGAGCACCAGCCGCAAGGTCAGGCGATCCGGCGCTTCGACGTGATCGAGGGTGGTCACCAGCTCCATCCAGCGGTGGCGCTGGCTGTTGGCCAGGACGGCGTCCAGGTTGGCCTTGGCCGCCGCCGCGTCGAACGGCGTGCCGTCGCTGAAGCGCACGCCATCGCGCAGGGTGAAGGTGTAGGTCTTGCCATCCTCGGAGACCTGCCAGGCGCTGGCCAGCCACGGCTGCAGCGCGCCGGACGCGGTGTAGCGCACCAGCGGTTCATAGACCATGGCCTGGGCGTACATCTGGTTCGGCGAATAGCCGCGCGGGTCGAGCGGGCCGGCGTTGACCGGCCACGAATAGACCAGGGTCGGGCCCTGTTCGACCGCGCTGGCGGCGTGCGTGCAGAGGCTGGCGACCAGCAGGAATAGGCCCCAGAGGGCGGGCTTTCGTTTGCCTGGCTGCTGCTTCACACTGGGTCCCCCACTTCAACGGAGGCGCTAGCCTAGAGAGGTGGCGGGTATGATGTCTAGGTTAAATCTTCTTACTGGAAGTAACAAAATGCAACGGATTACCGTCACGCTGGACGAGGAGTTGCTCGAGGTCATCGACCAGCGGGTGGCAGAGCATGGATACCAGGGGCGTTCGGAGGCGATCCGCGACCTGCTGCGCAATGGCCTGCTGGCCTCCCAGCCTTTGGCCGAGACGGCGCCGTGCGTGGCGGTGGTCAGCTATTTGTACGATCACGACACGCGCGAGTTGCCCAAGCGCCTCAACCAGACCTTGCATGCCCACCATGACCTGACACGCTCGACCCTGCATGTGCACCTGGACGCCGGGCATTGCCTTGAGGTCTCGGTGTTGCAGGGGGCGAGTGGCGAGGTGGTCGAGCTGTCGCGCCAGTTGATGAGCGAGCGTGGGGTGGAACATGGGCATGTGCAGGTGATGCCGGCGCCGGGGCGGGGCTAGGGATAAAGCCCGCCCCCCAGTAACCGCTACTTGAAACCGCCACAAGGCCGGGTTTCCAGCGCCTGGACCTGAACCTCCTTGGCCGGGCAGTCGAGTTTTTCCATCTCCACCGTATCGCCCATGAAGCAATCGGTGCTGGCGCCGAGGAAGTTGCTGATCACGCCCTGCGCCGAGGTGCCGCCCCCCGGGCAACTGGCGCGGAAACTGACGTCCACGCAGCTGTGCAGCTCGGGCTTGATGCGCGGACGGATGCCGACCACGTAATAGTGCGGGCCAAAGCAGGTGATCGCCGCCAGCTTGGTCTGTTTGGTGGTTTGGCGAAGGTAGTCCTGCTTGGCCCGGTCTTCTTCCTGCTGCTTGGCCAGTTTCTGCGCGGCACGTGCTTCGGCAGCCTTGGCCTTGGCCACCGCTGCGGCTTGCTCGCGGGCCTGCTCGGCAGCGTCATCCGCGGCCTGTTGTCTGGCCAGCTTTTGCGCCTGCGCCTCCTCCAGCTGTTTCTGCCTGGCCTTGCTTTGCTCAAGCGCAGCGGCCTGCTTGGCAGTGCTCGGCTCAGCCCCGGCGCCCTGTTGCGACTGCGCTGCGGCCAGCGCCGTCTGGGTACGGCTGTGTGCGGCCTCGGTGCGTGCCGCACGCTGCTGTTCAATCGCCTGGCGGGTCTGCTCGGCCCGTTCGCGCTGGCGCTCTGCGTGCGCCTCGTGGCGCTGGCGTTTGTCTTCCAGTTGCGCCTGCATGTCGCTTTGCATCTGGTTACCCACTCTACGCACGTTGTTCGCGCCTTGCCCGGCCATGGTGTCGGCCACATAGGCTTCGATCATCTGCGCGCGCTGCTCGGCGGAGAGGTGCGTCTGCAGGCCGATGAACGCGCTGCCGAAGGCGTAGGCTTCATTGCGCTTGGCCTCCAGACGCTCTTCGCGGCGTGCGGCAGCCTCTTCTTCGTCACGTTCCTGCTGGCGCTCCAGCCTGGCCTGTTCACGCTCGGCCTGGGCTTCGTCTTCGACAAACTGGCGCTCGCTGTTGTAGTCGGCCACCACGCGGTTCCAGACGGTCTGGTCGGCGTCGGTGTTGATCAGCTCGCGGGCGGCCTTGAGGTGTGCTTCGGCGCAACTGAAGTTGCGTTGACCGACACAGTGACTGGCGCTTTCCAGGTCGGCGAGCATTTCTTCGCGGTCCATCTGGTCGAACAGGCGATTGGCCTCGGTGATCGACGTGGGCGCTGCCATGGTGCTCAGAGCAACGCTGCTCAAGAGGGCCACGAGGGTGATAGGGACGAGTCTCATGGCTTATTCCTTGGGCCGAGCGTTGCGGGTGTGTTGGGCGATTTCGATGTTGCGCAGGGCCGCCTGGATCTCGGCCAGCCCTTGCTGGTAGCGGGCAAACGAGGGGTCGTCGCGCAGTAGCGGGGCGATCAGCGTGGTCCACCCGGGGGCCAGGTCTTGCTGGCTGGCGGCGCAACGCGGCGCGAGCAGGGCCGAAGTCGCTTCGGGAATGCCTGTCTCCGAGGTTTGCTGGCTTGCCGGCATGAGCAGCGCCTGCATGCAGCTCAAGGCAGGGGCGCTGTGCGTCTCTCCATGCTGTTGCATGCGCTTTAGCAGTGCCTCGCCGTGCTCGACAAGTAGGGCATTGACCAGGGCTCTCTGCATCTTGCGCACGGCCCAGGTTTCCAGCACCAGGTAGGCATCCAGCGCGGAGCGGGGGCTGCCCATGGACGGCTGGGTCAATAGTTGCAGTTGCTCCGCGCGAAACGCTGAGCCTGCGGCCAACCAGCCTTCTGGTCCGTCGATCGCACGCATCTCGGGCCCAGCCAGGCGCTCGGCAAGCAGTGTGTAGGCGTGTTGGTAATAAGGTTCGGCACTGGGGAAGTAATAGCCGCCGGCCTCGGCGGTTTTCAGGTTGTCGAGCACTGCTGCCTGAAAACGCGGTTGCCGTTGGGCATCGGCAAACAACCTGTCAGGTCGTACGCGAGGGGTGGGCAGCAAGGGCTGGGCATCGACGGCGAAGGCCTGCGTACTGCTGTTGAGCGCCCACTGCAGTTCCGACGCGCAGTTGTGCGAGAAGAACCGGTAATCGTTGCTGTAGTGCCAGTGGACTTCGCTCAGGGCGCGCACCAGGAAGTCTTTTTGCCGGTCGTCGAGGACGATCGGCAACGCGCTCAGGGAGCGGAACTCATCAATGGTGTATTGCTGGTAGACGTCATGGAAGTCGGTGGCGAACAGGCCGATGGCATAGCCGCCCGTCAGCCCTTTCCATAGCGACAGGGTTGGGTCGGCGATGCCCGCCGCGAAGCTCAATACAATGTGGTCGAAGACGTCCTCTGCGCACTCGGGCCCCACGCGTACGCGCTCGGGCGCACACACCACCAGGCGCAGCGCCACGTGACCAAAGCGGCTGAAAGGTTGCTGCGACTCGCCCATGAACAACAGCTGCACCGCTTGCACCCGTTGCGGGTCGACCCAGCGCACATTTTCCATCGAGGTGAGGCCCTTTACCCTGAACGGCACGGGCCCCAGGCAAGGATCGGCGCTGGGCGGCAACTGCCACAGCGACTGCAGGTAGCGATGGCTGAGCGGTTGCCGACAGGCGAACTGTGGGTCCGTCAGGTACCGCGCCTTGAGCTTGAGATAGGCCTGATGGGGATCTGCCTGTGGATGCTGCGCAGAGCCGGCATTGGCCATGCTGCCGCGCAAGAACGCCTGCAAGGCCGGTTCATAGCGCTGCCAGTCGTCGCACTGCGCAGTCCGCTGGCAGGCGCTGTGACTGTCCTGCGCGGGCGGTATGTGGCCGGTGCAGCCCAGCAGCAGGGCCGCGAGCCCAGCCAGCAGCCCTGCGGCAAGTAGGTGGCGCACGGCAGTTACCGTGCGGCCAGGCGCTGCGCTTCGCTGGCCAGAGGAGGGTGTTCGAGGTTGCGGCTGACCCGGGCCATCAGCGAGTCCGGGTTGGCGAACGCCGCCGGGTCGTTGAGGGCAAAGGCCTTGCCGCTGACCACGTCACTGGTGGTCGACATCGGCAACAGCACCGGCGAATAGAGCAGCAGCGTGGTCGAGGTTGGCGCAGGCGCCTGGTTAACCTGGTCGAAGAAATCCGACACGGCGGTCTTGTTGGCTGCGCGCTCGGCGGCAAGTCGCGCCTGTTCCTGGGCCGCTGCCGCTTGGGCGGCCTGTTGCGCAGCCTGTTGTTGCGCCTCGGCCTGCGCCTGTGCTTCGCGCTGCTGTTGCTCCACGCGTTGCTGTTCGGCCAGGCGCGCTTCTTCGCGTCGGCGGCCCGCTGGGGTCAACAGGACGGTTTCATCGAGCACCACGGTCACCGGTTTCAGGGCGCCGGCGCTGAGGGTGAAGGTCTGTTCGAACTGCCGATACTGGCCTTCGCCAATTTCCTTGGCGGCGCGCAGGTGAACGACACCTTCGGGCACAGGCAGGGTCAGCGGGCATTCACCTTTGGCATCGTTGTTGATGAACAACGTGGCGCCTTCGCTTTCTCCAGAACAGCGCACCCGTACATAGGCATCCGCACAAATCGCTTCGCCAACATATGAAAAAGCGATGAGTATCAATAACTTGCTTGATTTAAGCACGGAGCGTGTACCTGGCTGCGCAAAGGGGAAGAGAGGGATAATGACCAGGTGCAGGCATACAGCCATCACGGGTGCGCGTACTTAACCACAGTGCAATTGTTATTTAAATGATTTCATTTGATTTCCGGCACTATTTTTTTGGGTAGAACGTTTGTTTAAAAATCGCCACGGCAGGGGGTATTAAAACAGGCTCACTGTGGGAGTGCTGGTCCGCTGCGCACTGTTAGCGATGTGAACTAAACATTTCGCGATCGTCGGCGTGCAGTCCCTGTACAAACTGCGCAACCTCCGGCACACCGTTCAGGTGGATGACCGGAACCTCAGGGGCGGTTGCCAAACGCTTTGCTTCGATGCCAGGACGGTATTCGCGGTCAAAGCTCCAGACAAACTTGAGGAAGGTGAGGAACGCCCGATCCAGCTTTTCTCTGCAACCGTCGGCGAGGTCCGGCCGTGGTTTGTTCAGCACACTGCGCAGGACTACGCGTCGCAAGCACGTTGCACGGGGGGTGTCGAGCCAGATCACAAGGTCTGCCCCTGGCAGTCTCAAGTCGAAGGTCCTTCGGGCATAGTTGCCCTCGCAGACCCAGGCGTCGGGGGCAACTGCGTGGCGCACTCGGCTGCGGAAGGCCTCGGCATCGGGTTCTACCCATCCGGGTTCCCAGAACAGCCTGTCGAGGTGGATTACCGGTAACGCGAGGCGTTTGCCGATGGCGCGTGCAAGGGTCGACTTGCCACTGCCGGCGTTACCGAGGATCACGATGCGTTGCATGAGCACGTCCTTGCTGCAAAACCGCTAATTCTAAAACGGTTGGCCAGGTGCTGAGAAGTTTTGCAAGCGCGTGGGTTGCAGTATTATCCATTACATTGTCGATACTTGGATCGCACGAGAAGGAGCTCTCAATGAACCTCTACAAAGCCCTCAAAGATGGCAGCGGTGATCATCGGCCGCTGCGCAAACTCGAAGTTGTCGCGCCCGCCGCGCTTGCTCAACTGGCCAGTAGTTATCCAGCTTTGCCCTCTGACTACAGCGTGTTCCTGGAGACGGTCGGCTCCGGCGAAATCGGCCAGGCGGCGTTCATGCTGTACGACGGGTTGCTCACCGCTGAGCAGATCTATGACAAGCAGACAGCAGCGGGCTTGGCGGGCGTCCTTTTGTTCGGTGATGACATGCAGGGGTATTGCGTGGGATTCGATAGCGGTAAAGGCTGGGCAGTGGTGGAAGTCGATCCGTTGAACGGACAGGCACATGAGGTGGCTGGTGGTTTTGAAACGTACTTGCGTGAGTTGCTGAGCAGCCTTTGATTGGCGGTTGTGGATGCTGGTGGCAGTTGTGTTGCTTGGTTTCGGTTCTTTTTAGATGGCATGCGGGCTGGCAGGTGCATGTCACAGGCGTTTTTCGCGCTCTTGAGATCGAGCGCCGCCCGCGATGCGCCGCGCGGGCGGCGCTCGATCTCAATGGCGCCAGAGCCATCAAGGCATGCACTTGGTCGCCACGCCGCGGTCTGAAAACACCCTGTATGTCAGGTCTTTTACGGCTAACCCTCCGCATTCGCTCCGATCGCAGGGCAACCACCTCGGGTGTCCCGCGCAGCCTGGTTGATCTGCATGGCCAGCGCTTGGATGTTCACTTGATGCGCACTGACCACCTCATCGATGCCCGTCCCGGCGCGGGTCTGCAACACACTCCTGCAGCTCAACGTAGCGCTGCCGCCGACGCCACGCAGGCGCCATTTGGCATCGATCAGCGCGTACTGGCCAGGCACCGAGTCGAACCGCTGGACCACGATACGCACCGACAGCCTTCGCTCAGAGTCGGCACTGTTCAATTGCTCGGCCAGCGCACTGCGCAGCTCATCCGCCAGGCTTGCGCCCCACCACTGGGTCTCGAGGATCGCCAGGCCGCTGGCGCCCTGACGAACGACGATCTGTGCCCGGTCCACCTGCGGCGGTACGCTGACGCTCTCGATGGCGATCTCGCTGCCCGCAGCCTGCCGCGTAACGGCGGTCGGGGTCAGCGTGTGAAACTCGATCGGGTCGCTGCGGCACGCGCCAAGCAGCGACAAGGTCATCAGCAACATGAGGTTCAAGCGGCTGCTCATCGATCTCGCTCCTGCGGTCAGTTACGGGGTGGGCCTTGCAGGTCGATCGGCGCGGCGTTATTGGGCCGGCCGCGGATCAGCGACTCAGGGTTGCGGCCCAGGTAATCCGAGAGGTCGCGCAAGGAGCGCGACATGCGCCCAAGTTCGTCGAGGGTCTCGTTGAGTTTCTCCCGCTGCGGCGAGTCTTCGGCGAGGGTGGAACTGGCCGATTGCAGGGTCTTGCTGACGTCTGCCAAGGTCGTTTGCACCCCCGGCAAGGTTTTGCTGTTGAACTGCGCCAGGCCTTTGCGCAGCACCAGCAGGTTGTCGTCGAGGTTGCTGGCAATGCGCTCCACGGGCAGCTTGTTGATCTTCTCGAGCATCGCCTGCAGCTGTTCCTGGAGCATCTCCAGGCTGCCCGGCAAGGTCGGTATGGCGATAGGCCTGGCGCTCAAGTCGAAGGCTACTTTCGGCGCCTTCGGGAAGAAGTCCAGGGCGATATACAGCTGGCCGGTGAGCAGGTTGCCGTTGCGTGCCTGGGCGCGCAGGCCATTGTCGACGAAGGTGCTGAAGATCTGCGCGGTGGCGGCGATGTCGTCAGGGTTGTGGTTGAGTGCTTTCAGCAGCTTCTTGTGCGCCTGGCCCATGCGCTGGGGGTAGACGACGATGCCGACGTTGATCGGGAAGCTGCGCTTGGCCTCGTCGAAATCCAGATTCACCGACACCACCTTGCCGATCTCGATGCCGAGGAACTCGACCGGGGCATCGACCCGCAAGCCACGCATCGCCTGGTCGAAGCGCAGGCTCAGGTATTGCGCCCGGCCATTCGGCGGGGCGAGCGCGCTGGGTTGGTCGGCGAACAGTTCGTAGGTTTTGTCTTCTGCGGCCGTGGTGTCGTTGGGGCTGTAGTCCGGCGCGCGGAAGGCGATGCCGCCGACCAGCAGCGTGGTCAGCGACTCGGTCTTCACCGCAATGCCGTTGGCGCCGACGTTGACGTCGATGCCGCTGGCGTTCCAGAACCGGGTGTTTTCGGTGACGTAGGCATCGTTCGGCGCATGGATGAATACTTCGATATTCACCCCTTTGCCGTCGGCGTCCAGCGCATAGGCAACGACCTGGCCGACCGGGATCTTGCGGTAGTAGACCGGCGAGCCAATGTCCAGCGAGCCGAGGTCCTGGGTGTGCAGGGTGAAGCGCTTGCCGGGTTCGCCGTAGGTGATCGGGGGCGGGTTTTCCAGGCCCTTGAAGCGCTTGGCGCGACTGTTCGACTGGCCGATGTCGGCGCCGATGTAGTCACCCGACAGCAGTGTGTCGATGCCCGACACGCCGCCCGCGCCGATGCGCGGGCGCACCACCCAGAACAGCGAGTCTTCGCGGGTGAAGCCCTCGGCCTGCTTGTCCAGCTTGACCGTGGCGTTGACGCTGCTCTGGTCGTCGCTCAGCTCGACACTCGACACGTGGCCGATGACCACGCTGCGGTATTTGACTTCGGTCTTGTTGGCGGTGAGGCCCGCGCCAGTCTTGAAGTTGAGGGTGATGGTCGGGCCTTCCTGGAGCTTGCTATGGATCACCAGCGAGAGCCCCACCAACACCGCCACAATCGGCACGATCCACACCAGCGAGACGCTGAAACGCCGCGTCTTGATAACCGGAAGTTCCGGCTCTGGGCCTGTTTCAGGGGTGGCTGACATCGTCCGAAGCCTCCTTGCTGGGTGACGTAGGCCAGATCAGCCGGGGGTCGAAGCTCATGGCCGCGAGCATGGTGAACACCACCACCAGGCCAAAAAACAGAATGCCCGGGCGCGGCTCGATGTCGCCCAGCGCCTGGAACTTCACCAGCGCGGCGACCAAGGCCACCACCAGCACGTCGAGCATTGACCAGTAACCGATCAGCTCGACGAAGCGGTACAGTTTCGCGCGCTCTTTGCAGGCCCAGCCGCTGCCGCGCTGGACGGTGACCAGCAACAGCGACAGGGCGACGAACTTGACCCCGGGTACCGCGATGCTGGCGATGAAGATGATCAGGGCGATGTCCCACGCGCCGTGCTCCCAGAACTCCAGTACCCCGCTCATGATGGTGCTGTCGGCACCGTCGCCCAGCATCGTGGTGTTCATCACCGGCAGCAGGTTAGCCGGTACGTAGAAGGCCAGGGCGGCCAGCATGTAGGCCCAGGTGCGGGCCAGTGAGTTGACCTTGCGCCGGTGCAACGGGGCGTCACAGCGTGGGCAATGATCGGCTTGCTGGCGCAGGTCGCAGGCCAGGCCGCAGCTGTGGCACAGGCAAAGGTCGAGCTCGGCGGCGGTGGGCGGGCGGCTCACAGCAGGTCCCACAGGTCGCGGACATCGCGGCCGGCAATGCGGATCAGCAACAGGCTCAGGGCGGCGAGGGCAAACAGGCCAAGGCCCGGCAGCACGTCGAGCATGCCGGCCAGCTTGAACACCGCGACCATCGCCCCGAGCAGGCACACTTCGAGCATGCTCCACGGCCGCAGGGTTTCCAGCCAGCGCATGCACAGTTTGAAGCCTGGGGCGCGGCGGTCGGCCAAGGCAAAGCCAAGCACCCACATCAGCAGGAGTAACTGGAAGGCCGGGGCGATGATGATCGAGATCGCCGCCACCATGGCAATGAAGGTGATCGGGCCTTGGCTCAGGGCCAGCACCGAGTCCCACAGCGTTGCGCTGTTTTTCAGCCCTTGCAGGCTGATGCTCATGATCGGATAGAAGTTGGCGAACAGCCACAGCACGGCCGCCGTGACCGTCAGCGCCAGGCGTTGATCCACGGCCAGGCCGTTGTAGCGCTGGAGCACCCCGGCGCAGCGCAGGCACAGGGCTTTCTGGTGCTTGGCGAGCGGGGCTTTCTGGTACACACAGTCGCAGTGCTCGCAGATGATCAGTTGGGCGGTGTTGGCCATGGGTGCGCTCGACGGACGCAGGTTCGGGCTGGGTTCAGTGAATATAGAAGTGGTGGGTCAATCGGCAACTTTTTCAGTTTCCGTTCATCGCGGGTGCGCCCGACGCTGCGCTGCGCAGGTCGGGCACAGCATCAGCGCAGGGCGCCCTGCAGGAACGGCGCCGTGCGGCTCAGCTGACACTGGGCCACCTCGGCAGGCACCCCGCTGGCCACCACCTGGCCCCCCGCAGCGCCCGCGCCCGGGCCGATATCGATCACCCAGTCACTCTGCGCCACCACCCGCATGTCGTGCTCGACCACCAGCACGCTGTGCCCGCCATCGACGAGGCGGTTGAGCTGCACCAGCAGCCGGTCGACATCCTGCGGGTGCAGCCCGTTGGTGGGCTCGTCGAGCACGTACAGGGTCGCGCCCCTGGCGCTGCGCTGCAGTTCGGTCGCCAGCTTGATCCGTTGCGCTTCACCGCCAGACAGTTCAGTGGCCGGCTGGCCGAGGCGCAGGTAGCCCAGGCCGATGTCCTGCAGCACCTGCAGGCTGCGGCGGGTCGCCGGCTGTTCGGCAAACACTTGCAGGGCCTGGTCGACGGTCATGCGTAGCACGTCGGCGATGCTCAGGCCCTGCCAGGTGATCGCCAGGGTCTCGGGGTTGTAGCGGGCGCCGTGGCAGGTGGGGCAGGGCGCATAGACGCTGGGCATGAACAGCAGCTCGACGCTGACGAAGCCTTCGCCTTCGCAGGTTTCGCAGCGGCCCTTGGCGACGTTGAACGAGAAGCGCCCGGCGTCGAAGCCTTGTGCCTTGGCCTGTTCGGTGGCGGCAAAGAGCTTGCGCACGTGGTCGAACAGGCCGGTGTAGGTGGCGAGGTTGGAGCGCGGGGTGCGGCCGATCGGCTTCTGGTCGACCTTGACCAGGCGCTGCACCGCGGCCAGCCCGGCGACGATCTGACCGCTGCTGGTGTGCTGCGGCTCGTCCTCGAGGGTCTGTTCTTCGGGCTCTGCGCGCTGCTCGGGCTGGCCGAGGTGGGCGCCGACCAGGTCCAGCAGGGCCTGGCTGACCAGGCTCGACTTGCCGGAACCGGAAATGCCGGTCACGGCGGTAAAACAGCCCAGCGGAAACTGCGCGCTGAGGTTGTCCAGGTTGTTGCGGGTTACCCCTTCGAGTCGCAGCCAGTCCTGCGCCGGGCGCGGCTGTCGCGGCGCCGTGGCCTGGTCAGCGAACAGGTAGGCGCGGGTGCACGAGCGCTCGACCTGCGCGAGGCCCTCCGGCGGGCCGCTGTAGAGGATCTGCCCGCCGTGCTCGCCGGCCGCGGGGCCGACATCGACCAGCCAGTCGGCGCGGCGCATGGTGTCCAGGTCATGCTCGACGACGAACACCGAGTTGCCGCTGTGTTTGAGGCGCTGCAAGGCGGCGTACAGCGCCTCGCTGTCGGCGGGGTGGAGGCCGGCGGAGGGCTCGTCGAGGACGTAGATCACCCCGAACAGCTGCGAATTGAGCTGGGTGGCCAGGCGCAGGCGTTGCAGCTCGCCCGAGGACAGCGTCGGCGTGCTGCGGTCCAGGGCCAGGTAGCCGAGGCCGAGGTCGATCAGGGTGTCGATGCGCTCCAGCAGTTCGGCGGCGATACGCTGGGCGGCCAGGCGTTTTTCCAGCGACAGGTTGGGCGTATGGCGTACATCCGGGCCGCCACTGTGGGCCGGTTCGCCCTTGGCCGCGCGTTGCTCGCGCGCGGCGCGGGTTTGCTGGTGGGTAAGCGTCGCGCCGTGGCCATCGGGCTGCTGCAGATACCCTGGCGCGGCGACGGCACGCAGGACCTCGGCGAGGTCCTGCAGCGGCAGTTGCGACAGTTCGGCGATGTCCAGGTGGGCAAAGGTCACGCTCAGCGCTTCACCCTTGAGCCGCTTGCCGGCGCACAGCGGGCAGGGGCTGGGGCGCATGTACTGGGCGACGCGCTTGCGCATCTGCGCGCTCTGCGAGTGCATGAAAGTGTGCAGCACGTAGCGCCGGGCGCCGCTGAACGTGCCCTGGTAGCTGGGCTCGAGCTTGCGCTTGAGGGCGGCGCGGGTCTGCGCCGGGGTGAGGCCGGCATACACCGGGGCGGTGGGCGTTTCTTCGGTGTAGAGGATCCAGTCGCGCTGCGCTTGCGGCAGGTCGCGCCAGGGGAGGTCGACGTCATAGCCAAGGGTCACGAGGATGTCGCGCAGGTTCTGCCCCTGCCAGGCCATCGGCCAGGCCGCCACCGCGCGCTCGCGAATGGTCAGCGAGGGGTCGGGGACCATGGTGGCCTCGGTCACCTCGTACACCCGGCCCAGGCCATGGCACTCCGGGCAGGCGCCTTGGGGCGTGTTGCTCGAGAAGTCTTCGGCATACAGCATCGGTTGCCCCGGCGGGTAGCTGCCGGCGCGCGAGTAGAGCATGCGGATCGAGCTCGACAGGGTAGTGACGCTGCCCACCGAAGAGCGTGCGCTGGGGGTGCCGCGTTGCTGCTGCAGGGCCACCGCTGGCGGCAGGCCGTCGATGGCGTCGACGTCGGGCACGCCGACCTGGTCGATCAGGCGCCTGGCGTACGGCGCCACGGACTCGAAGTAGCGACGCTGGGCTTCGGCGTAGATCGTCGAGAAGGCCAGCGAGGATTTGCCCGAGCCCGAGACGCCGGTGAACACCACCAGCGCATCGCGCGGGATGTCGACATCGACGTTCTGCAGGTTGTGCTCACGGGCGCCACGCACCCTGACGAAGCCGGTGTGTTGCGGCTGGCTGGGGGAGGGTTTGGCGCGTGGCGGCATGGTCCGGTCCTTGAGGGTGAAAGGCTCTACCTTAGCGCGTTTGCTGTGCGGATGGGCGTGGTTTGCGGGTGCAAGGGTGAGCAGAGCCGCCTGTAAGGCAGTAGTTTTTCTACAGGCTGAGCGCATTATTCGTGGCTCGTTGCCCGGCCACACTGAGGTGTAGTCTGAACCCCTCACTTACGCAGTCCACAGGCATCTTCAGGAGCCCTTATGTCAGCAGAAAAAGTAGCACTCGTGATCGCCGGCGGCAGCGGCATGGGCGCCGCCGCCGCCAGACGCCTGGCCGCCGACGGCTTCAAGGTCGCCATCCTGTCGTCGTCCGGCAAGGGCGAAGCCCTGGCCCAGGCGCTCGGTGGGATCGGTGTGACCGGCAGCAACCAGTCCACCGCGGACCTGCAACGGCTGGTCGATGCGGTGATGGAAAAATGGGGGCGTATCGATGTGCTGGTGAACAGCGCAGGACACGGGCCGCGTGCGCCGATCCTGGAAATCAGCGACGAAGACTGGCACCAGGGGATGGAAACCTACCTGTTGAACGTGATTCGCCCGAGCCGGCTGGTGACGCCGATCATGCAGCGGCAGAAGGGCGGGGTGATCATCAACATCTCGACGGCGTGGGCGTTCGAGCCGAGTGAGCTGTTCCCGACGTCGGCGGTGTTCCGTTCCGGGCTGGCGGCGTTTACCAAGATCTTCGCCGACAATTTTGCAGGGGACAATGTGCGGATCAACAACGTTCTGCCAGGGTGGATCGACAGCTTGCCGGGCACTGAGCAGCGTCGTGACAGCGTGCCGCTCAAGCGCTATGGCACCAGTGAAGAGATCGCCGCGACTGTGGCCTTCCTGGCCAGTGACGGGGCGGCGTATATCACCGGGCAGAACATTCGTGTCGATGGTGGGGTGACGCGCAGCGTCTGAATGTGGGTTGGGGGTGCCGGGTGTGGTGCAGGAGGCCGCTGTTAGGGGCAGCCCTTTCAAGGTGTTCTGAAATTGCGCAAGGCGTCAGCTCGCTGGGGCCGCTGCGCGCCCCATTCGCGACACAAGGCCGCTCCCACATGGACGGCGCCTTGCAGTCAGCGTGCGTAGTGACCGGAACTGGTCCTGTGGGAGCGGCCTTGTGTCGCGAAAGGGCTGCGCAGCGGCCCCGGCGAGCTCACGCCTTGCGCAATGTAAAAACCACCTGAGCAACCTTAAATCCCGAGGTGAGATCGCCAAATGCTCGATGAAATCCTGGCCCGCATCTGGTCGGACCTGACCACCGCCATCGGCCAAGGCAGCAACCCGTACCGCCTCATGCAACTGGCGACCGTCGACGCCCACGGGCAGCCGGACACCAGCACCGTCGTCCTGCGCGACGCCGACACCCTCACTGGCACGGTCCTGTTCTTCGTCGACAAACGCTCGGCCAAATACACCCAGTTGCGCGGCAATCCGCGCGTTGCGCTGGTCGCGCTGGCCCCTGGCGCCACCCAGCAACTTCGCCTCCAGGGGCAGGCCAGCGAACGGCCAGATACCCCCCGGTATTGGCAGCAGGCACGGGCCACAACCCAGGCACTGTTTCGCCATGGCGGCGTGCCCGGTGCCGTCATCGACAGCCCGGCCGCCGCCTATCGACAGCCGGAGGACGGCCTGCAACACTTCGCCGTCATCAGCGTACGGGTCAATCGCCTGGAGTGGCTCGACCTTACCCGGCCTGTCCACCAGCGAGCCCGCTTCGTCCGCCAGGCGGATGATTGGCAAGCCCACTGGATCGCCCCCTAGCATCAGCGCGTGCGCATTCAGCCATGGCGCTTGGCGGCTGTCAGCGCAGCGCTGGGCTGCCCGCGAGCGGCTGCCGTGCCCTTGCTCAGGTTGACGATGACCAGGCCCACCACGGTCAGCGCGGCACCCAGCAGGAACCCCAGGCTGGTGCGCTCGTCAAGCCACAGATAGCCCATCACCACACCGAACAGCGGCGTCATGAAGGCCATCACCCCGAGCCGCGCGGCCAGGTAACGGCGCAGCATCCAGAACCAGATCAGGTAGCTGGCGAACGACACCGCCAAGGTCTGGAACGCCAGGCTGGCCAGCGCCAGTGGGGTTAAGCTGAGGGCGCTCTGGCCGCTGAGCAATGCCAGCGGCATCAGGATCAGGAATGCACCGGCAAGCTGGTAATACAGGGTCTGGGTCGGCGGCGCCTCGCTCAACCGGCTGGCGCGCACGGCCACCGTGGTGAAGCCCCAGGCGGCACCGGCGCACAGGCCGAGAAAATCGCCGAGCAAGCTGCTGGCCAGCGCCGGGTCAGCCTCGGCGCCAGGGCGCGGGGCGAGAAAGGTCACGGCGATGCCTGCAAAGGCCAGGCCCATGCCCAGCCACTGCACGCTGCTCAGGCGCTCTTCCGGCAGGCGCAGGTGCAGGCCGATTGCGGCGAACAGCGGCGCGGTGTAGAGGAACACCGCCATGTGCGAGGCGCTGGTCCAGCGCAGGCCTTCGGCGATAAACAGGAACTCCGCGGCAAACAGCAGCGCCACCAGCAGCCCCGAGCGGCACCAGACCCGCGGCAGCCAGGCCTCGCGCAGCACCCAGCGGCCGACCATCCACACCAGCGCAGCGGCAATCCCTGAGCGCAGGGCCACTTGCATGATCGGCGCGATCTCGCCAGCGACGG
This sequence comes from Pseudomonas reidholzensis, assembly GCF_900536025.1. Lineage (GTDB taxonomy): Bacteria > Pseudomonadota > Gammaproteobacteria > Pseudomonadales > Pseudomonadaceae > Aquipseudomonas > Aquipseudomonas reidholzensis. The sequence goes on along the minus strand of NZ_UNOZ01000030.1, from coordinate 572,509 downwards.
CTTTCATCGCCACCTGTTGACCACCCCAGATCAGGCACAGCAGCACCATCACTGCCGTCGCCAGGCCATCCACCGACTTTCTCACGCGCATCACCTTGTATTGGGAACATCAGGGTGCGATTGTCACGGCCCGCGCAAACCGCTACAAATCATCTGTTGTGGTCGTACAAAAGAGAAAAACTACGTTATGAGAGCCGACACCCCGCTCAAGGCCATCGCCTGTTTCGATGCGGTGATGCGCACGGGCAGTGTCACCGTGGCGGCCCAGCAACTGTTCGTCACACCGGGTGCGGTGGGCCAGCAGATCCGCAAGCTGGAGGCCTGGCTGGGCACGCCGTTGTTCGTGCGCACGGTGCGCAAGCTGCAGCCTACCGCGCAAGCCTTGAGCTATTGGCAGCAGGTGCGACCGGCCCTGCAGCAGCTGGACAGCGCCAGCCTCGCGGTGCAGGGCAAGGGTGACCTGCAGGTGCGCCTGAGCCTGCCGCCGGCGTTCGCCAGCAGCTGGTTCGCCCGGCGCATGCCGCAGCTCACCCGCCGTTATCCGCAGCTGCAGTTGCACCTGAGTGCCAGCACCGACCGGGTCGATTTCAGCCAGGGCACGGTCGACCTGGCGGTGCGTCATTTCGATGGCCAGGCCAAGGACGTGCAGGCGCGGTTGCTGCTGGCGGACGAAATGCGCGTGTACTGCAGCGCGGAGTACCGCGAGCGCCAGCAGCTGCGCACGCTGGCCGACTTGCCCGGCGCGACCGTGCTCTACACCACCAGCCATGCGCACTGGTCGCAGTGGCTGGCGTCGGTCGGGCTGTCGTTCGACGGGCTGGCCAGGGGCTTGCAGTTCGATCAGTCGGAAATGGCCATCGACGCTGCGCGGCGCAGCCAGGGCCTGGTGCTGACCAGCCCCTGGCTGGTCGAGGACGACGTCGAGCAGGGGCGCCTGGTGCAGGTGTTCGACGCGGTGCTGGCAACGGGCAAGGGCTATTACCTGGTGCAGGCCCGGGACATCGCATTGAGCGAGGCCGCACAGCGCTTCGAGCAGTGGCTGGTCGAGGCTGCACGCTGCGCTGCCAGTGGCCTCAACGGCTAACTGCTGGCGCTGCGCGGGTTGACCCGCTCGACCCGATCGGCGACTGTCAGCGCCCGCTCGAGCACCCGTTCAGCGGGCTGCGCACTGGTCACCGCAACCCGCAACCGGCCAAGCGAGCGGCCCTGGATGCGTTCGATGCCGGCATGCAGCAGGCGCACTTGCGAGCCGAATGCCGTCGACAGCGCCTGCACGTCCGGCTCCAGGCCATGTGCGCCGCTGTAGTGCAGGTCCAGGCAGAGGGTGCCCGGGGCGAGTTCGGCAGGGTACTCGGCCCGCGTCGGGCCGCCCAGCAGCAACTGGCTGACGGCATGCTGCGGTGCCCCGAACACCTGCCACACCTCGCCGTGTTCAACCACCTGGCCGGCTTCCAGCACCGCCACGCGGTGGCACAGGTCACGGATCACCTCCATTTCATGGGTGATCAGCACGATGGTCAGTCCCAATCGCCGATTGATGTCCCGCAGCAGGCCGAGAATCGATTGGGTACTCTCGGGGTCGAGGGCCGAGGTGGCTTCGTCACACAGCAAAATGGCGGGTTGCAGCACCAGGGCGCGGGCGATACCCACCCGTTGCTTCTGCCCGCCGGACAGCTGCGCGGGGTAGGCATTGCGCCGTTCGTGCAGACCCACCAGTTGCAGCAACTCATCGACCCGCCGGGCGCGCTCCGGCGTTGGCAGGCCGGCCATACGCAGCGGTAGCTCGATGTTTTCGGCGACCGTGCGCGTGGCCATCAGGTTGAAGTGCTGGAAGATCATCGCCACCTTGCGCCGCAGCCCGCGCAGCTCAGCCTGGTTCAGGCGGGCGATGTCCTGGCCGTCGATCAGCACCTGGCCGTCGCTGGGGGGCTCCAGGCGGTTGAGCAGGCGCAGCAGCGACGACTTGCCGGCGCCGCTGCGGCCAATGATGCCGAACACCTCGCCACGCCGGACCTGGAGATCGATGCCGTGCAGCGCGGTCAGCGCGCCGTAGCGTTTGCCGACGCCGCGCAACGTGAGTTGCGCCGTGTCGGCGAGCAGTTCCTGGCTGAAACGGGTCATGCGCAAGCCCTCAGAAACCCGGTGCGATCTGACCCTTGTAACGGGTCAGGATGAACTGGCGGACTGCGGGCGAATTGAGCGCCTTGGCCAGCTTCTGGATGCCGGGGTCTTGCAGGTTGTCGGGGCGTGCCACGAGGAATTCGACGTACAGGTCCTTGCCCTTTTCCACGATCAGCGCGCTGTTGGTGTCGATGCCTGCTTCCAGGGCGTAGTTGGCGAACACGAACGCCAGGTCGACCTGCTTGACCGAACGGGCCAGCATGGCGCCTTCGAGCTCGCGGATCTTCAGCAGGTGCGGGTTGCCGGTGATGTCGCGTTGGGTCGATTGCGGGTTGTTCGGGTCCTTGAGTGTGATCAGCCCAGCTTCGGCCAGCAGGACCAGTGCCCGGCCCGTGTTCACCGGGTCGTTGGGGATGGCCACGCTGGCGCCATCAGGCAGCTCTGCGAGGGTCTTGTACTTGGCCGAGTAGGCGCCGAACGGCTCGATGTGCACGCCGACCACCGGCACCAGGTCGGTGTGGCGGGTCTTGTTGAAGTCCTCGAGGAACGGTCGGTACTGGTAGTAGTTGGCATCCAGGTGCTTCTGCGCCAGTTGCAGGTTGGGCTGGATGAAGTCGTTGAACACCTTGATGTCGAGGTCGACGCCCTGTTTGGCCAGCTCGGGTTTGACGAACTCGAGGATCTCCGCGTGCGGCACCGGGGTGGCGCCGACCACCAGGCGTTCTGCTGCGTGCGCGCCGAGGCTGTTGAGGGCGATGACGGCGGCGAGGGCGCTGAGTATTTTTTTCATGCGGTGGCTCCGGTGAAGGTGATAATGGAATCAGGTTCAGCGTCGGTTGAAATGGCGTACCAGGCGGTCACCGCTCATTTGCAGGGCCTGCACCAGCAGGATCAGCAGCAGCACGGTGACGACCATCACGTCGGTCTGGAAGCGTTGGTAGCCGAAGCGGATGGCCAGGTCGCCGAGGCCACCGCCGCCGATCACCCCTGCCATGGCGGTGTAGTCGACCAGCACGATGGCGGTCACGGTGACGGCGGCGATCAACCCGGTGCGAGCTTCGGGCAGCAGGGTGTACCAGATGATCTGGCGAATGCTGCCGCCCATGGCCTGGCTGGCTTCGACCAGGCCGCGGTCGACTTCGCGCAGGGCGGTTTCCACCAGGCGGGCGAAGAACGGCGTGCAGCCGACCACCAGCGGTGGGATGGTGCCGCGCACCCCCAGCGAGGTACCGGTGATCACCGTGGTCAGCGGGATCAGCACGATCAGCAGAATGATGAACGGCAGCGAACGGAGCACGTTGACCGCCACCGACAAGCCGCGATAAAGCGGCCCATTGGCCAGCAGTTGGCGCTGCCCGGTGAGGTACAGGAGCACGCCCAGGGGCAAGCCGAACAGCACAGTGAAGCCGAGCGCGGCGCCGAGCATGCTCAGGGTGTCCAGGCAGGCCTGGGCGATCTCCACCCAGTCGAGGTTGGCGAGCAGTTCGTTCATCGGCCGGCCTCTGCGCGCAGGCGTGCCACCGGGTGCGGCGCGCGCAGCTGGTCGCCATGGCCGAACAGCTTGTTGCGCAGGCTGCCCTCGGCGTATTCACGCTTGAACAATCCGCGTCGCTGCAGCTCCGGGACTAGCAGGTCGACCACGGCGGCGAAGGTTTCCGGGGCAACCACGCTGGCCAGGTTGAAGCCGTCGACATCGGTGTCTTCGACCCATTCCTGCAACTGATCGGCCACGGTCTGTGCCGAGCCGACCAGCACCGGGCCGTCACCGCCGATGGCGCAGTAGTCGGCGATCTCGGCGGTGCTCCAGGTGCGCGTCGGGTCGGCGCGGGTGAACGCTTCGACCACGGACTGGATCGCTTCGCTGGGCACTTCGCGAAGCACCTGGTCGGCGCTGTACTGGGCAAAATCGATGCCTGTCCAGCCCGACATCAGCGTCAACGCACCACGGGGGCTGGCGTACTCGCGATACTCGCGCAGCAGGCCCAGTGCGGCCTCGTCGGTGGGGGCGACAATCACCGTGAGTTGTTCCAGGACCAGGATGTCGTTGGCGCCACGGCCAGCTGCCACGGCGGCGGCGCGCAGTTCGGCCACCTGTTTTTTCAGCACCGGCTTGCTCGGTGCGGCAACGAATACGCATTCGGCATTGGCGGCCGCGAAGGCGCGGCCACGGGTTGAAGCTCCGGCCTGGTAGATCACCGGCGTGCGCTGCGGCGAGGGTTCGCTGAGGTGCAAGCCTGGCACCTTGAAGTACGTGCCTTCATGGTCGATGCCATGCACCTTCTGCGGGTCGGCATAGACGCCGCTGTCGCGATCGACGCGCAGCGCATCTGCCTCCCAACTGGTCTCCCACAGCTTGTAGCAGACCTGCAGGTATTCCTCGGCCATGGCGTAGCGCTGGTCGTGGCTCAGCTGATCGTGGTGGCCAAGATTGCGCGCCCCGCTGGACAGGTATGAGGTGACGATGTTCCAGCCGGCGCGGCCCTGGGTCAGGTGATCGAGGGTACTCATGCGCCGCGCGAACGGGAATGGATGCTCGAACGAAACCGAGGCGGTGACGCCGAAGCCCAGGTGGCGGGTCGCGGCGGCCATCGCCGGCACCAGTTGCAACGGGTCGTTCACCGGCACCTGCACGGCGTTGCTCAAGGCTGCGTCGGCGCTGGCGCCATACACGTCGTAGACGCCGAGCACGTCGGCAATGAACAGGCCGTCAATGCAGCCGCGTTCGAGGGTCTTGGCCAGCTCGATCCAGTAATGGATGTCGGTGTAGCGGGTGGACTGGTCGCGCGGGTGGCGCCACAGGCCAGGTGCGAGGTGGCCGACGCTGTTCATGGCGAAGGCATTGAGGCGGATCTGCTTGCTCATGGGGGCGGCCTCAGTTCCAGTCGTGACGGGGCGGCTTGACGGCGTTCAAGGCCCAATTGCCGACCAGGTGGTACTTCCAGCGCACCGGGTCGTGAAGGGTGTGCACGCGGGCGTTGCGCCAGTGGCGGTCGAAGTTGTGCTGGAGCAGCGACGAGCGCGTGCCGCCGAGTTCGAACAGGCGGTTGCTGGCCTCGATGGCGACCTCAGTGGTCAGCACCTTGGCCTTGGCTACAGCCACCGAGGCGGCGGCGACGTTGTCTTCGTCCGGCGCCGGCTTGGCCGCGTCGAGCGCCCAGCCGGCGCGTTCGAGCAACGCTTCGGCGGCCTCCTGATGAATCTCCAGCGAGCCGATCTGGATGATCGTCAGCGGGTCTTCGCTGGCATGGTCGACCTTGGCGTCGATCCACGGGCGGGCATGCTGGCGCACAAACGCAATGGTGTCGTCCAGCGCGGCGCGGCCTATACCGGCGTCGATCGCAGCCGTGGTCAACTGGGCGAACGGCCCTGCCAGGGTCGGGCTCTCATAGGAGCGATAGGTGGGCAACAGGTTGAACGCGGGCACCCGCAGGCCATCGAGCAGAACGGTACCGCTGGAGGTGGTGCGCTGGCCCATGCTGCTCCAGTCATCGACCACGACCAGGCCAGGCGTGTTACGCGGGACGAAGGCGAGCTGGGCACGGTCCTGCGCGTCCAGCGCCAGTACGCCGATCCAGTGCGCATACAACGAGCCGGTGCAGTAGCCCTTGCGGCCGTCGATGCGGTAGCCGTCCGCCTCGGCGACCAGCCGCGTGCGGATGTCCTGCACGGTCTTGCCGCCGGTTTCTGACAGGGCATTGGCGAAGCGGTGGCCGCGCAACACCAGGTCGAAGAAGAAGCGCTGCTGTTCAGGGCTGCCTTGCAGGCGCAGGTCTTCGAGCAGGCAGTAGTGGTTCTGCGGGATCTGGCCGAGTGACGGGTCGGCGGCCGAGACGATCGCGATCACCTGCGCCAGGGTGGCGAAGGACACTTCGGCGCCGCCGTATTCGCGCGGCACGGTGATGCCCCACAAGCCACTGTTGGAGAAGGCATCGACCACGTCGGCAGGGACTTCGCGGCGGCGGTCGCGTTCCGCTGCGCCCGTGCGCAGCAAGGCCGCGACCTGGTGGGCGATGCGCAAGGCTTCGGCGTCGTCGTGGATGACATGGGCATCCGGTTGGCGCAGGTCGTAATGGGCGGGCTGGGCAGGTGCAGGCATGACTTCCTCTGGCTTCAAGCGGGTATGGCTGAAGCTTTTGCATGTTTTGTGCCATGCCTTAAAACCCTTATGAATCAGATATCTACATATTCTTATCCGTTGCAGTGTGCGGGCTTGGACAGTTGGCTGTTGGCGTGCTGTTGGCGCAGCAACAGTTGCTCGCCCAGCAGTTGCGCTTCACTCGGCAACGGCTGTACTCCGCGCAAGAACGATCAAATGCCTCCCGCGCACATTTGCTACTGTCGACGCTGCTTTGGAGGAGCACTGTCATGCGCAGTATTGAAAAGATCCTGTGGTTCATCGAGTCGCAGTTGGCCAGCGACCTCGACCTGGGCTACATCGCCCAGCGTTTCGACCTGTCGCCATTCGCCCTGTCGCGGTTTTTCTCACTGACCACCGGGTGGCCGCTGATGCGCTACATCCGTGCCCGGCGCCTGAGCCAGGCGGCCCTGGAACTGCGTGGCGGCCAGGCGGAGATTCTGCAGGTGGCACTGGCGGCCGGCTATGGCTCCCACGAAGCCTTTACCCGCGCGTTTGGCGAGCAGTTCGGGGTTTCGCCCCGCCAGGTTCGCGACCAGCCGCATGCCGACCTTGTCCTGATAGAGCCACTGAGCATGAAAAACCTGCACTTCATCACCCTGGCCGAACCCCGCTTCGAGCGCCGCGACGGGTTTCTCATCGCCGGTATGGGCGGGCGTTTCACCTTTGAAAAGAACGAGGGCATCGTCGGCTTGTGGCAGGCGCTCGATCCCTACATGGGCCAAGTCCCCGGGCAGGTCGGCGGCGGTGCCTACGGCCTGTGCTGCAACCCTGGCGAAGACGGCAGCTTCGAATACATCGCTGGCGTTGAGGTGGCCCGCGGCGAGGGGCTGCCGGCAGGGTTTCGCACGTTCAAGCTGGACGCCCAGGACTATGCCGTGTTCCGTCACCAGGGGCATATCTCGACGCTCCATCAGACGCTGTTCACGGTGTTCAATCAATGGCTCCCGGCGTCGGCCTACAGCCTGGCCGATGCACCAGAATTCGAAGCCTACAGCGCCGACTTCGACCCAGGCCGCGGTAGCGGGTTTGTCGAGGTGTGGATCCCGCTGAAAAAAGCGACTTCAGAGCATGTCGGGTTGCCGGAGCGGGAGTGAAGCAGGTGTAGCGAGCAGAGCGGGGGGAGGGCGCGCGTCCTTGCGCGGAGGTCGTCCGTGGGGTGACTCAGAAGCTGTACTTGGCGGTCACCATCATGTTGCGCGGGGTGCCGTAGGTGTCGCCGCCGTATTGCCACGACGAGGAGATCGACGAGTAGTACGTGCGGTCGAAGATGTTGTTGGCGTTGAGCTGCAGGTCCAGGTGCTGGTTGACCCGGTAGCCGGCCATCAGGTCGGTGACGGCATAGGCGCCCTGTTCGAGCCGGTAGTTGCTGCCATCGGCCACGCTGAAGTCGTTGTACATGCGGCTCTGCCAGTACACGTTGCCACCGACCCGGAGTTTTTCCAGCGGGCCTTGGAAGTGGTAGACGGTGGAGAGCTTGAACATGTGCTCCGGGGTATCGGTGTCGTAGCGCTGGTTGACCTTCTCCGGGCTGGCGTCATCCTTGATGGTGTGCAGGCGGGTGTAGGTGTAGCCGGCGCCGATCTGCCAGTTGTCGGTGAGCGCGCCTTGCAGTTCGAGGTCGATGCCCTGGCTGCGGATTTCGCCGGACGCTTCATAGCAGGTGTCCTGCGGGCAGTTGGGCACGGTGATCTTGGTCGCGCGGTTTTCCTGGTCGACGCGGAAGACCGCCAGGCTGGCGTTCAGCGCACCGTCGAAGTATTCGCCTTTGATCCCGATTTCGTAGTTCTTGCCCACGATCGGCTTGACCGGCGTACCGGAGGTGTCTTTCGACGTCTGCGGGGTGAAGATGTCGCTGTAGCTCACGTAGACCGAGTGATGCTCGTCCAGGTCGTAGATCAGGCCGGCGTACTTGGTCAGGTTGCGCGTCACCTTGTAATCCGAGGTGCCGTCGTCGCCATGCAGGTCGTAATCGTACCAGTCCACACGCCCGCCCAGGATCAGCTTCAGCGGGTCGGCCAGGCTCAGGCGGGTGGTCAGGTAGGTGCTGTCCTGAGTGACGACGTCACGGATATCGCCCGTGTGCACGAAGTTCGGCTTGCCCGCAGTGAGCGGCCAGGTGAGTGCGTAGGGGGAGTAGTCATGCTCGGTGGTATCGACGATGCGCCGGCTGGCACCGACCACCAGTTCGTGGCTGCGGCCGAACGCTTCGAACGGGCCGCTGACAAAAGCGTCCAGGCCTGCCTGGTCGAGGTCGTAAGAGGCCTGGTAGACCGTGCGCGACAGCGCCTGGTCGGCGCCCCAGCGCGACTGATAGGAACCGGAGAACAGCGCATTCTGCTCGGTGTAGTTGGCGTTGACCTGCAGTTTCCAGTCGTTGGCCAGGCGCTGGCGGATTTCGGCGAAGACGGTGTTGTTTTCCTGGTCCTTGTTTTCCCAGTCGGTGCCTGGGTTATACGACCGCGGCAAATCCAGATGATGGCCGTCGAGGCCGACCATCGAGGCACCCCAGAAATAGTTGGTCTTGTCCTTTTGGTGGGAGAAGCCAACGGTCAGGGTGGTGTCTTCGCTCAGGTCGGCCTCGGTGACGGCGTAGAACAGGCCATGGTCTTCTTCGGCGCCATCGATGAAGCTGTTGGCGTCACCATAGGAGGCGACCACGCGACCGCGCAGCGTGCCGCTGTCGTTGAGCGGGCTGGAGGCGTCGATCTCGCCACGGTAGTTGTCCCAGCTGCCGGCGGCACCGGTGAGGGTGACTTTCTGCTCGGCCAGCGGACGCTTGCGCACGAAGTTGATCGCCGCAGACGGGTTGCCGGCGCCGGTGACCAGGCCGGTGGCGCCGCGCACCACTTCAACCCGATCGAACATCGCCAGGTTGGGCTGAGCCCCCACCACCCAGCCGGTGTAGCCGGTGGGGATGCCGTCGTACATCAAGCTGTCGATATCGAAGCCGCGCGCTGAATAGCTCTGCCGGCCCGGACCGTTGGAGTAATCGAGAAACAGCCCTGGGGTGGCCTGGACCATGTCGTTGACGCTGGTCATGGCCTGGTCGTCCATGCGCTGGCGGGTGATCACGGTCACTGCCTGCGGCGTTTCGCGCATGCTCATCGGCAGCTTGGTCGCGGTCGACATGCTCCCCGTGGTGTACGACGTGGTGCCCTCGGTGGTGCTGCCCAGTGCCTGCGAGCTGACCTCGGTGGCACCGAGTTCCATGACCGCCGGGTTCTTTTGCGCCGCTTCCTTGGGCTTGTCGGTCTGGTCAGCCAGTGCGGGGGCCATCGTGGCCATGCAAATGGCGGCTGCCAGTAGAGTGCGTGAGGGGCTGAAGCGGCGTTGCGAAGAAGGGCGCGACATGAGCAGCGGTTCCTGACGGTGTAGAGGCAAATAATTCTGCGTATGAGAACGATTAGCAATCAGTGTGTCAGGATTTGTCGCGGTTAAGAAGCCGGGCGCTTAAGAATTTTTATGAATTTTTCACATTTGTGGCGCGTGCGCAGCGTTCGCGAGCACGCTGCTGGCACGAGAATGTGGGCCGAATGGGTGCTAAAAAGCCGACAGGAAACGATTCAGTTCTTGGTTTTGCCGGGCTCACCGATACGCTTGCCGGTCTGCTGCGCCACCTCAACCGCTTGCCCATCGCGCTGCTTGCCGTGCCGTGCCAACCCCACTAATTGCGGAATTAGCATCCCCTCAGGCAGGTGCCGCCAGAAGCGCCCGGGCATGTGCAGGCGCAAGGCGTCGGGGTTGAGCCGCGCCGGGTTGAACGTATGCCGATAATAGGTGCGCCAGAGGTCCGCGCCGGGGTCGTCGGCATGCCGCGCCCACTGACGCCATGCTTCAGGGCACTGGCGACGGTAATCCAGCTGCTGGCCATCGAAGCGAATACCGTCGCGGTCGGTCGCGATCAGCCAACGCTGGCGCCCCAGGCGATCGGCGAAGTGGCCGCTGGCGCTTTCGAGTATGTCGTGGGCCGGTTCGTGGTAGGCCACCAGGTCCAGTTGCAGCTGCGCCGCCAACGGCTCGGGCAGTGGCACGAAGCGCACGAAGGCATGCAGGTGATGCGCCTCGCGGCTGACCTGCTTGATCCGCCGGTGCAGTTCGCTGCCCAGGCGGTCGCCCGCCAGCATGGCGGTGCGATCACCATGGGCGACGCGCCAGAGCACTTCATAGAGCAGGTTCCAGCGCTGTTCGCCGTGATAGCGCGCGGCTTGTTCGAGTAACGACAGCAGGGCCGCGGGCACCTTTGCGCGGAACGGCCCGGGGCCCTCCGGCAACGGCACGGGCAGCGCCAGCAGATCGTCCATAGGCCCTTGCGTCCAGCTCACCTGCGCCGGGTCGATGCCGTGCCCGAGCAGCGTACGGGCCTGCTCGCGCCAGGTGGCGAAGTAGCCGTCGCAGTCGAGCGCGATCATCCCCACAACCCCATCTGCACCGGTGCCTGAGGTTCGCGCAAGCGGGCGCGCAACAGGCCGCTGCGCAATTCGCCCTGGGCCGGGCGGTAGTCGCTGGTGACGATGAAGGGCCGCGCCTTGTCCAGCACGCAGCGCAGCTGGATCAGGTCGTCGTAGCGGATACGGCGTTCGCGGCGCAGGGTGACCAGCCGCTCGACGCTGCGCAGGCCGATGCCGGGGATCCGCGCCAGCAGGGCCGGCTCGGCGCGGTTCAGGTCCAGCGGGAAGACCTCGCGATTGGCCAGTGCCCAGGCCAGCTTGGGGTCGATGTCCAAGGCCAGGTTGCCGGCCTGGCTCAACAGCTCGCCGGCCTTGTAGCCGTAGCCGCGCATGAGGAAGTCGGCCTGGTACAGGCGGTGTTCGCGCAGCAACGGCGGCGCCGCCAGCGGCACACTGTCGGGGCTGTCGGGGATCGGGCTGAACGCCGAGTAATAGACGCGCTTGAGGCCGTAGCCCTGGTACAGCGATTCGGCGTTGCCGAGCAGGGTGCGGTCATCGGTGTCGTCGGCGCCGACGATCACCTGGGTGCTTTGCCCGGCCGGGGTGAAGCGCGGCGCGCGCGGCTCGCCGGCGACCGCCAGCTGGCCCTGGTGGATGGTGCCCATCGCCTGGCGGATGGTGTGCGCGTGTTTTTCCGGGGCCAGGCGCTTGAGGCTGGCGTCGGTCGGCAGTTCGACGTTGACGCTGAGCCGGTCGGCCAGGCGCCCGGCCTGTTCGATCAGCAGCGGGTCGGCGTCGGGAATCGTCTTCAGGTGGATGTAACCGCGGAATTCGTGCTCGTCGCGCAGCAGCCGCGCCACCTCGATCAGTTGCTCCATGGTGTAGTCGGCCGAGCGGATGATGCCCGAGCTGAGAAACAGGCCACTGATGCAGTTGCGCCGGTAGAAGTCCAGGGTCAGGCGCACCACCTCTTCGGGGCTGAAGCGCGCGCGCGGCACATTGCTCGAACGGCGGTTGACGCAGTATTGGCAGTCGTACAGGCAGAAGTTGGTGAGCAGCACCTTGAGCAGCGAAACGCAGCGGCCATCAGGCGTATAGCTGTGGCAGATGCCCATGCCATCGGTGGCGCCAAGCCCGTCACGGCCACGCGAGCTGCGCTTGGGGGCGCCGCTGCTGGCGCACGAGGCGTCGTACTTGGCGGCGTCGGCAAGGATGCCGAGTTTGGCGATGAGCTGCATGAGGATTACTCAAAATACTGAATATTCATACAGTATTTCGAGATCGCGCCTGTTGCAAGTGCCTATTGTCGAGAGGCGCGGATTGCGCGCGAGCGCCCGCCTGCCGATGCCCGAGTGAATTGCTCAGCTAAGCTTGATCCCAGGTTGAATACGACGGAGCAGGGCATGGCGAACCACGCACAGCAGATCGAGGCCGGCAGCGCCTCGTGGGAGAACACATGAACATCACGATCAAGTCGAAACTGGCGCTGGCGGGGCTGGCGATGACCTGGGGCCTGCTCAGTGCCCAGGCCGCGGAGACCAAGCGGGTCGATGTACTGCTGGTGGGTGGCGGCATCATGAGTTCGACCTTGGCCATCTGGCTCAATGAGCTCGAGCCTGGCTGGTCCATGCAGATGGTCGAGCGGCTGGACAAGGTCGCCGAGGAAAGCTCCAACGGCTGGAACAACGCCGGCACCGGCCACTCGGCCCTGGCCGAGCTGAACTACACCCCAGAAAAAGACGGCAAGATCGACATCAGCAAGGCGGTGGAGATCAACGAGTCGTTCCAGATCACCCGCCAGTTCCTGGCCTGGCAGGTCAAGAGCGGGGTGCTGAAGAACCCGCGTTCGTTCATCAACGCCACCCCGCACATGAGCTTCGTCTGGGGCGACGACAACATTCGCTTCCTCAAGAAACGCTACGACGCGCTGCAGGCCAGCCCGTTGTTCCGCCCCATGCAGTATTCCGAGGACCCGGCTCAGATCAAGCAATGGGTGCCGCTGATGATGGAAGGGCGCGACCCCAACCAGAAGCTCGCGGCGACCTGGACGCCGATCGGCACCGACGTCAACTTTGGCGAGATCACCCGGCAGTATGTGGGCTACCTGAAAAGCCGGCCGAATTTCGACCTGCAGCTGTCGTCCGAAGTCGAGGACATCAGCCGTAACGACGATGGCTCGTGGCACGTCGAGTACAAGCACCTCAAGGATGGCAGCAAGGCCGCCACCGACACCAAGTTTCTGTTCATCGGCGCCGGTGGCGCGGCGTTGCCGCTGCTGCAGAAGGCCGGTATCGACGAGGCCAAGGACTATGCCGGCTTCCCGGTCGGCGGCTCGTTCCTGGTCACCGACAACCCGGCCATCGCCAAGCGGCACATGGCCAAGGCCTACGGTATCGCCTCGACCGGCGCGCCGCCGATGTCGGTGCCGCACCTGGATACGCGGGTGCTCGATGGCAAGCAGGTGATCCTGTTTGGCCCGTTTGCCACGTTCTCCACCAAGTTCCTCAAGGAAGGCTCGCTGCTGGACCTGTTCGGCAGCATGTCGACCCACAACGTCTGGCCGATGGTGCGGGTCGGCGTGCGCGAGTTCGACCTGGTGCAGTACCTGGTCGGCCAGGTGCTGCAGTCCGACGCTGATCGCTTCGACGCGCTGAAGACCTACTTCCCCAATGCCAAGCAGGAAGACTGGCGCCTGTGGCAGGCGGGGCAGCGGGTGCAGATCATCAAGAAGGACAACGACCAGGGCGGCGTGCTCAAGCTCGGCACCGAGGTGGTGGCGGCCAAGGACGGCAGCATCGCCGGTTTGCTCGGCGCCTCGCCGGGCGCTTCGACGGCGCCGCCGATCATGCTTGATCTGATGCAGAAGGTGTTCAAGGACAAGATGGCCTCGGCGCCGTGGCAGGCGAAACTGCGCGAGATCATTCCGTCGTACGGGATGCGCCTGAACGATCATCCGGATCAGGTCGAGAAGGAGTGGGCGTATACCAATGAGGTGCTGCAGTTGGCCGTACCGGCACCGGTCAGCGCGGCGGTGCCGGCAACCACCCCCTGAATGATCGCGGCTCCAGCGCGGCTGGCTCGGTCAGCCGCGCTGGAGCCGAGGATGTCGCCTCATCTGCCGCGCTTGGTGGATCAGGCAGAAGTGGATTTGTCGGCACGCGAAGTGTGGCCCGCGTAATCGCAGCCATCGACCTTGCTGAACGCGCCGATGGCGGCGTCGTTGAGGAAGCTGTGGTACTGAGCGGAATGGCGCATTCGCGCCATTTTTTGTGCGGCAATTGCCTTGAATTTGGCGACTTCAGCGCTCAAATCGCAGGATGGATAGGCCATGTCAGTAGTCCTTGTGGTCGGGTCCAGCATAGTCACGGGACAAGTCGTAGGCAAGGCCGATGCCTTTCACCTGGGTGAAACCGTCAAGTTGATAGGCTTGCCTGGCCTCGGGCAGTGGATCCCTCACCACGACCCATCTCAAACCGAGCATCCAGGCGTAGTAGCGCACGGCGCTGAGGCACAGCGGGGCAATGTAGCCTCGGGTTGCCAGACTGGCGTCAGGGTTGCGCTGCAGGTAGAGCACCATGATCTTTTGCTTGCTCCCTTGTGGGGAAGCCCAACACATACCCGCCAGTTGGTTGTCGTGCCAAACTGCGATGTCGAGGGCACTCGCATGTGCCAATCTTCCCTTCCACTTCAATACGCGGCCCCAACCGAAATCATGGGGGGCCGGGTGCCAGGATTCGTGGGCAGTGATTGCGCCTTCGTCGATTTCGCCGATGCGTAAGCGCTGGCAAAGGGCGTTGTTGGTGTGGCCCAACTCCACTGCGACTTGATCACGTGCTGCGTGCTTGAGGCCGATCAGCTCGGCGAGTTGCTGTCCGTCCATGGGTCATCACATAGGGGCACGTTATCGAGTTGCCTATGCTAACGGTTGGGTTCTTCGGAATGGGCCGAGCCAATGCGAGCGTTTTCGCTTCACCGCGTAGTCCTTTTCCTCCCAGGGTGGAGAGGGCCGATTCTCAGGCCTTGACTGGGCGCTTCAGGCCGTCCAGTGCCAGCACAGCGGCGCCCGCCATGATGGCGATGTCGGCGATGTTGAACACGCCGGTGTGCAGTTGGCCGAGGTTGAGCACCAGGTAATCCACCACGTGCCCTTCACGAAACACCCGATCAATCAGGTTGGACACGCCACCCAGTGCGATGAAGTACGCCGCAGCCGCCTTGGCCGGGGTCTGCGTCCAACGCGACAGGGCCCAGCCGATCGCCCAGCAGCAGGCCACGCCCACCGCCACGACGAAGATCAGTTGCTTGAGGCCGGGGGCCAGGTTGGCACCCAGGCTGAGGAAGGCACCGGGGTTGAGGCTGAGGGCGACGTCCAGCCAGGCGAGGCTGTTGCCGAAGGTGAAGCTCTGCGCCTGCAAGCCCGCGAGGGCGAGCAGCTTGACCCACTGGTCGAGGAAGACGAAGGCGAAACCGATGAGCACGGCGACGTAGCGGCTTTGCAGAACCTGAGGCATTGAGGCAGTCCTTTGTTGCACCTGGGGGGTGAGATGGTCGGTCGGGTGCGAGCGCCGGCAAGATAGCGCAGGCAGGGCGGTGCGTCTATCCGACAGCGGCGCGCCGCTGCCACCCGGAGGCTAGACTTGTATACCCGGCCTGGTGCCTCTCAAGCGGCAGCAGGGCGCTTCAATCATCCATCCGACCACCGCCTGCAGCCGTTCGCAGTGGAGGCTTCCCCGCCGACGGTGGCCTTCGCGCAGAGGAGGTCAGGTCATGGACGAGGCAAAGCTGCAAGATTTCATGGGCAAGCTGGTGGGCGACATGGGCGCTGCGGCGACCCTGGCCAACGTCATTCTCGGCGATGAGCTGGGGCTGTACCGGGCCATGGCCGACAGCCAGCCGACCACCCCGGAGGCGCTGGCCGAGAAGACCGGCTGTCATCCACGGCTGGTACGCGAATGGCTCAACGGCCAGGCGGCATCGGGCTACATGCAGCACCTGGATGGCCGCTTCGTACTGCCCGAGGAGCAGGCCATGGCCCTGGCCATCGAGGCGTCACCCGTTTACATGCCCGGCGGGGCGTCGGTGGTGGCGGCGCTGTTCCACGACAAGGACAAGCTGCTGGCGGCCATGCGCGGGGACGGTGGGCTGGCCTGGGGCGATCACCATCCGTGCATGTTCAGCGGCACCGAGCGGTTCTTCCGGCCGGGCTATCGAACGTTTCTGGTGGCCGAGTGGCTACCGGCGTTGGACGGCGTGGTCGACAAGCTGCAGACGGGCGCCAAGGTGGCCGATGTCGGTTGTGGCCATGGCGCCTCGACCCTGGTCATGGCCCAGGCGTTTCCGGCTTCGCGGTTCACCGGCTACGACTACCACGCGCCCTCGATCAGCACCGCCCGGCAACGTGCCAGCGAGGCTGGTGCAGAAGGGCAGGTGGCCTTCGAGCAGGGGACCGCGAAGAACTACCCCGGCCATGACCATGACCTGGTGTGCTTCTTTGACTGCCTGCATGACATGGGCGACCCGGTGGGTGCGGCGCGGCACGCCTATCATGCGCTGAAGGACGACGGCACGGTGATGCTGGTCGAGCCTTATGCCGAAGACTCGCTGGACGCCAATATCAACCTGGTCGGGCGCTTGTTCTACGCCGCTTCGACGTTTATCTGCACGCCGAATTCGTTGTCTCAGGAAGTGGGGTTGGGCGCGCAGGCGGGGGAAGCCAGGCTCAGGGCGGTGTTCGAAGAGGCAGGGTTCACGCGGTTTCGGCGGGCGACGCAGACGCCGTTCAATCTGATTTTGGAGGCGCGCAAGTAGCCGGCAACCCCCACACAATGCAGAAGGGGCGCCATGATGGCGCCCCTTCTGGGTGTTGCTTAGGCTTCAGCGTCCCACGGACGATCGCCTTTTTCATCCTTGATGCGGGTCGGCAGGCCCATCACGTCCAGCGCCTTGAGGAACGGCTCAGCCGGCAGCTCCTCGACGTTGGCCATGCGCTGCACGTCCCACTGACCGCGTGCGACCAGCAGGGCGGCAGCCACTGGCGGTACGCCCGCGGTGTAGGAGATGCCCTGGCTGTCGGTCTCGGCGTAGGCCTCTTCGTGGTCAGCTACGTTGTAGATGAACACTTCGCGCGGCTGGCCATTCTTGGTGCCCTTGACCAGGTCACCGATGCAGGTCTTGCCGGTGTAGCCCGGTGCCAGCGAGGACGGGTCAGGCAGCACGGCCTTGACCACTTTCAACGGCACCACTTCCAGCCCTTCGGCGGTCTTCACCGGTTGCTCGGAGAGCAGGCCGAGGTTTTTCAGCACGGTGAACACATTGATGTAGTGCTCGCCGAAGCTCATCCAGAAGCGCACGTTCGGCACGCCGAGGTTCTTCGACAGCGAGTGCACTTCGTCGTGACCGGTCAGGTACAGGTTCTGCGAACCCACGACCGGCAAGTCGTCGGTGCGCTTGACCTCGAACATGGTGTTGCTGGTCCACTGGCTGTTCTGCCAGCTCCAGACTTGACCGGTAAACTCGCGGAAGTTGATTTCCGGGTCGAAGTTGGTGGCGAAGTACTTGCCGTGCGAGCCAGCGTTGACGTCGAGGATGTCGATCGAGTCAATCTGGTCGAAATACTGCTGCTGTGCCAGTGCGGCATAGCTGTTGACCACACCCGGGTCGAAACCGACGCCGAGAATGGCTGTAATGTTCTTTTCCTGGCACTCGTCGAGGTGTTTCCACTCGTAGTTGCCATACCACGGCGGGGTCTCGCAGATCTTGCCCGGTTCTTCGTGGATTGCGGTGTCCAGGTAGGCGACACCGGTATCGATGCAGGCGCGCAGCACCGACATGTTGAGGAAGGCGGAGCCGACGTTGATCACGATCTGCGATTCGGTCTCGCGGATCAGTGCCTTGGTCGCTTCGACATCGAGGGCGTTGAGCGAGAAGGCCTGGATGTCGGCGGGTACCTTGAGGCTACCCTTGGCCTTGACGCTGTCGATGATGGCCTGGCATTTGGAGATGTTCCGCGACGCAATGGCAATACGACCGAGTTCGTCGTTATGCTGCGCGCACTTGTGGGCCACCACCTTGGCGACACCTCCTGCACCAATGATAAGAACGTTCTTCTTCAATTTATCCCTTGCTCCTTACTAAAGGCCTGTTTTACGACAGGCTGGAAACGTAGTCTTCGAAACCGAACTCGCGCACCACTTCGACGCTGCCGTCGAGTTGCTTGACCGCGATGGACGGCATTTTCAGACCGTTGAACCAGTTTTTCTTGACCATGGTGTAACCCGCCGCGTCGACGAACGACAGGCGATCGCCGATGGCCAGCGGACGCTCGAATTGATACTCGCCGAAGATGTCACCGGCCAGGCACGACTTGCCGCAGACCATGTAGGTGTGCTCGCCGTCGTTGGGCGCCATCTTGGCGTCGAGGCGGTAGATCAGCAGGTCGAGCATGTGCGCTTCGATCGAGCTGTCGACCACGGCGAGGTTCTTGCCGTTGAACAGGGTGTCGAGCACGGTCACTTCGAGCGAGGCGCTCTGGGTGATCGCCGCTTCGCCCGGCTCCAGGTAGACCTGCACGCCGTACTTCTCGGAGAAGCCCTTCAGGCGCGCGCAGAACGCGTCCAGCGCATAGCCTTCGCCGGTGAAATGGATGCCGCCACCGAGGCTGACCCACTCGACCTTGTGCAGCAGGTGGCCGAAGCGCTCTTCGATGTGCGCGAGCATCTGGTCGAACAGGCTGAAGTCGCCGTTCTCGCAGTTGTTGTGGAACATGAAGCCGGAGATCTGGCCAATGACCTTTTCGATCTTCTCCGGGTCCCACTCGCCGAGGCGGCTGAACGGGCGAGCCGGGTCGGCCAGCAGGTAGTCGGAGCTGCTCACCTGCGGGTTGACGCGCAGGCCACGGACCTTGCCTTCGGACTGTTCGGCAAAGCGCTGCAGCTGGCCGATCGAGTTGAAGATGATCTTGTCGCAGTTGTCCAGCATCTCTGCGATTTCGTCGTCGGCCCAGGCCACGCTGTAGGCGTGGGTTTCGCCTTCGAACTTCTGCCGGCCGAGCTTGAGCTCGTACAGCGAGGAGGACGTGGTGCCGTCCATGTACTGCTGCATCAGGTCGAAGACCGACCAGGTGGCGAAGCACTTGAGTGCCAGCAGGGCCTTGGCCCCGGAGTTTTCGCGCACGTAGGCGATCTTCTCGAGGTTGCCCAGCAGCTTCTGTTTGTCGATGAGGTAATACGGCGTCTTGATCATTTAAGGCCCCCGGCCAGGCCGGCCAAAAAAAGGACACGCATTGTGCCTTCACTCGCCGCATATCGAAAGGGTTGCAGACGCATTTCGTCCGAGTTCTTTGTGTCTTTGCTACTGGATCGCCAGCAGGGGTATTTGAACAGCCCAATGTGACCATCGTAAGTGGCGGCGCGGGTAGCCCTGGAACAATCGGATGAGTGCGCGAACGCAACTGAACGAACGCGGCGCCGGCTCGGTCGGAATGGGTACCTTCACGCAAAAAGGACGTTCACGATGAAAGCATTGACTCGACTGTTTACCGGCTTGGCGATGGTTGGCGCACTGGGCGCGAGTGCGGCCTGGGCCGACCAGCCAGGGGCCGACTGGAAGGTCAGCAAGGACCAGGCCGAGGCCAGCCTGAAAGCTGCCGGTTACACCCAGATCACCAAGATCGAAGCCGACGACGGGCATTGGGAAGGCGAGGGCATGAAGGCGGATGGCATGAAGTACGAGTTCCATGTCGATCCGCACAGTGGGCAGATTATCAAGGATGAAATGGATCACTAGATTCTGCGGTGGTAGTGCTTTTGCCCGTGCTGGTCACGGGCTTTTTTACGCTGGGTTTGGGGGCTTATCCGTTTGCTGGGGTGGCGCTTATGGCCCCTTCCGCCCTTACGGCGGGTCACTTTTTTTCTTGGAAAAAAGTAACCAAAAACCGCTTGCTCCTACATACGGCCCTTCGCTGCGCTACGGGTTCCCTCACTCCGGTCTTGCTCCCGCGAGGACCGGGCTGTACGGGCCTTCCTGGCCCGCAGCCCTTGCCGGCCTTCCTGGCCGTCACCTCGCTTCGCAAGACCTCCGTTCGGCCTCCTGAAGTCGCAGTAGATCAAGATCACGAGCCAGATCAAGATCAAGGGCCAGGGCAACGGCTGGCGAATCGCTGCGCTCTCGCGGGTTTATAAGGGCGGTGCAGCGCGTCAGCGCCAGAATTTGCATAGGCAGTTCCGGCCTCTTCGCGGGTAAACCCGCTCCCACAGGTTCTCTGCTGACCGTAAGGCCACTGCGGTCCCTGTGGGAGCGGGTTTACCCGCGAAGAGGCCAGCGGTATCTCTGAACAGCCTTAGTCAAATCGATAGATATCCATCCCCAACGCCCCCAGGGTAAACCCCTGGTGCACGATCCCCAGCCTGTCCCCAGCCCCCAGCGCAAAGAACAGCGGCAACAGGTGCTCGTCACTCGGATGGTTGCGCACCGCCTGCGGCGCCTGGCGCCGATAGTCGAGCAGGGCAGGGCGGTCATCGGCCTTGAGCTTCTCCACCACCCAGTCGCGAAACGCCAGGGCCCACGGCTCGATCGTGTCCGGCCCGGCATGCCAGTCCAGCTCGCCAAGGTTATGGGTAATGCTCCCCGAACCGATCAGCAGCACGCCTTGCGCGCGCAGTGAGGCCAGCGCCTGGCCGACCTGCAGCTGCAACGCTGGCCCGGCCTGGCTGGGCAGCGACACCTGGATCACCGGGATGCTGGCGTCGCGGTACATCAGTGACAGCGGCACCCAGGCGCCATGGTCGAACGGCCGCTGCGGGTCGAGCTGCGCCGGCAGGCCCGCGGCAACCAGTTGCTCACTGACCCGGCGGGCCAGCTCGGGCGCACCCTTGGCGGGGTAATCGACGGCATACAGCGCCGGCGGAAAACCATGGAAGTCATGCCAGGTCTGCGGCTGCGGATTGCTCATCACCCGCAGCTCACGGCTCTCCCAGTGCGCCGACACCACCACGATCGCCTCGGGGCGCGGCAGCGCGTTGGCCAGTGCGGCCAGCGCCGGCCCGCTGGCGCCGGGTTGCAGGGCGAGCATGGGTGAGCCGTGGGAAATGAACAGGCTGGGCAGCATGGCGGGGGTCCTGGCAGTTAAGATGGGTTTATCTTCGATCAGATAAAGATCGACATCCAGACTAAGTTTTCACCCTGAACCATCGAAAAATTGGGAGTTAAACATGCAGGCGGCGTTCTGGCACAACAAGTGGGCGGCGAACCAGATCGGGTTCCACCAGGCCGAGGTCAATCCCTACCTGCAGGCCCACTGGCCAGCGCTCGGGCTGGCGCCGGGGAGCAGGGTGCTGGTACCGCTCTGCGGCAAGAGCCTGGATGTGCTCTGGCTCGCGGCGCAGGGGTATCGAGTGCTGGGGATAGAGCTGTCGCGACGGGCCGTGGAGGACTTTTTTGCCGAGCATGGGTTGCAGGCAGAAGTCTCTCGGCGCGGTGCGTTCGAGGTGTGGCGCAGCGCTGAAGTGGAGCTGTGGTGCGGGGATATCTTTGCCTTGCAGGCGGGCGATATCGCCGACTGTGCGGGGTTTTATGACCGCGCGGCGTTGATTGCATTACCGCTGGCAATGCGCGAAGGGTACCGGGCGCTGTTGAGCGAAGGCTTGCCGGCCCACTGCCAAGGCTTGCTGGTGACCCTGGACTACGATCAGGCGTGGGTCGACGGCCCACCGTTTTCGGTGCCCGATGATGAGGTGCGAGCCGGTTTCGCGGGCTGGCAGGTGGAGCAGCTCGAGGCGCCGGAGATCATCGATCAGAGCCCCAAGTTCTCCCAGGCTGGGGCAACCAGCCTGCTGGAGCGGGTGTACCGCGTACAACGCTGAGACGCAAAAAGGGCGACCGAAGTCGCCCTTTTTGTATCACTAGCTCGATCAACCGCGGCGGCGCAGCGCCTCGATGCGGTCTTCCAGTGGCGGGTGGCTCATCAGCAGGCCTGCCAGGCCCTGCTTGAGGCCGCCATTGATGCCGAACGCCTTCAGCGTGTCGGGCATGTGCACCGGCATGCCTTGCTCGACGCGCAGCCGCTGCAGGGCGCCGATCATCGCCGAGGTGCCGGCCAGGCGTGCACCGGCTTCGTCGGCACGGTACTCGCGGCGGCGCGAGAACCACATGACGATCATGCTGGCCAGGATGCCCAGGATCAGCTCGGCGACGATGGTCGCCACGTAGTAGGCAATGCCGCGGCCTTCTTCGTTCTTGAAGATCACCTTGTCGACGAAGTTGCCGATGATCCGCGCGAAGAACATCACGAAGGTGTTCACCACGCCTTGCACCAGCGCCAGGGTGACCATGTCGCCGTTGGCCACGTGGCCGATCTCGTGGGCCAGTACCGCGCGCACTTCATCGGGCGAGAAGCGCTCGAGCAGGCCCTGCGAGACCGCCACCAGGGCGTCGTTGCGGTTCCAGCCGGTGGCGAAGGCGTTGGCCTCGTAGGCCGGGAAGATACCCACCTCGGGCATCTTGATACCGGCCTCGCGAGACAGCTCTTCGACCGTCTGCAGCAGCCATTGCTCATGGCGGGTGCGCGGCTGGCTGATGATCTGGGTGCCGGTGCTCATCTTCGCCATCCACTTGGAGATGAACAGCGAGATCAGCGAGCCGGCAAAGCCGAACACGGCGCAGAAGACCAGCAACTGGCCGAGGTCGAGGTCAACCCCGTTGGCGGCCATGAACCCATTGAAGCCGAACAGGCTCAGGGTAATGCTTGCAACCAGCACCACCGCAAGGTTGGTGGCTACAAACAACAAGATGCGCATCATGGTTGTTACGTTCTCCTGACGGATGAAAATGTCGCTTACTGCGGGGTATATAAGGGGGCAGTCGCGGGGATTCAACTGGCTGACTGTTTCAAGCTGTGTAGCGGGGAGTATGGCAGAGGATTTTCGCGGGGCTGTGGGATAGAGCGTTGCAGGATGTAAGAGAACATCCAGGGTGGAAAAGGGGCTGCACAGCAGCCCCCGGCAATGTCACTGCTGGTACGTCCGCAGGAAATTACCAATCCGGCCAATCGCCTGCTCCAGGTCATCCACCCGCGGCAAGGTCACCACGCGGAAGTGGTCCGGCCACGGCCAGTTGAACGCGGTGCCCTGGACGATCAGCAGCTTCTCGGAGAGCAGCAGGTCCAGCGCGAACTTCTCGTCGTTGAGGATCGGGCAGACTTTCGGGTCGATCCGCGGGAAGGCATACAACGCGCCCATCGGCTTGACGCAGCTGACCCCTGGGATCTCATTGAGCAGCTCGTAGGTGCGGTTACGCTGCTCGAGCAGGCGGCCGGGTGGCAGCACCAGGTCGTTGATGCTCTGGTAGCCACCCAGTGCGGTCTGGATCGCGTGCTGGGCCGGCACGTTGGCGCACAGGCGCATGTTGGCCAGCATGTCGATGCCTTCGATGTAGCTCAGGGCATGGTGCTTGGGCCCGGAGATGATCAGCCAGCCCGAGCGGAAGCCCGCCACCCGGTACGACTTGGACAGGCCGTTGAAGGTCAGGCAGAGCAGGTCCGGGGCCAGTGCGGCGGTGCTGATGTGCACGGCTTCGTCGTAGAGGATCTTGTCGTAGATCTCGTCGGAGAACACCACCAGGTTGTGCTGGCGGGCCAGCTCGAGCATGCCCAGCAGCAGCTCCTTGGAATACACAGCACCCGTCGGGTTGTTCGGGTTGATGATCACCAGGGCCTTGGTGTTGGGGGTGATCTTGGCCTTGATGTCTTCCAGGTCCGGGAACCAGTCAGCCTGCTCGTCGCACAGGTAGTGCACCGGCTTGCCGCCGGCCAGGCTCACTGCGGCGGTCCACAGCGGGTAGTCGGGCGCCGGGATGAGCACCTCGTCGCCGTTGTTGAGCAGTGCCTGCATCGACATCACGATCAGCTCGGAAACGCCGTTGCCGAGGTAGATGTCCTCGATGGTGACGCCCTCGATCTGCTTCTGCTGGCAGTATTGCATCACTGCCTTGCGTGCGCTGAACAGGCCTTTGGAGTCGCTGTAGCCCTGCGCGGTGGGCAGGTTGCGGATCACGTCCTGGAGGATTTCGTCCGGCGCCTCGAAGCCAAACGGTGCCGGGTTGCCGATGTTCAGCTTGAGGATGCGGTGGCCTTCCTCTTCCAGGCGCTTGGCGTGCTTGAGCACTGGGCCGCGAATGTCGTAGCAGACATTGGCGAGCTTGTTCGATTTGCTGAACTGCATGATGTGATCCCGATTGAGAAGTCGCGGGCGCTGCGCCGTCGAAAGGTTTGAAAGGGCGGGGCGCGGGTGCCAGACTTGGAGCCTTGCACACGAAGCCAACTAATATACGTGCCACCCGCGCCGCCGAAAAGCCGCCGCGAGGTGAATTTCAGCCTGCCGAGGTCCCTACATGCAAAAGATCGACAAAACCCTGGAAGAATGGCGTGCCATGCTCGACCCCGAGCAGTACCAGGTGTGCCGCCTGAAGGGCACCGAGCGGCCGTTCACCGGCAAGTACAACAGCCACAAGGCCGACGGCGTCTACACCTGCATCTGCTGCACGGCGCCGTTGTTCGACTCGCGTGCCAAGTTCGACTCCGGCTGCGGCTGGCCGAGCTTCTACGAGCCCTTGGCGCAGAGCGCGATGATCGAGATCCGCGACACTACCCACGGCATGATCCGTACCGAGGTCACCTGCGCCCAGTGCGATGCGCACCTGGGCCATGTGTTCCCCGATGGCCCACCGCCGACCGGGCTGCGCTACTGTATCAACTCGGTGTGCCTGGACTTCAAGCCGCGTGACTGACCGGAGAGCCGCCATGGCTGATTCGTTGCTGGATATCCCCTGCGTCACCCTGACCGGCGAGCACAAGCACCTCGGTGATTTCGCCGGCAAGGCGCTGCTGGTGGTGAATACCGCCAGCCAGTGCGGCTTCACCCCGCAGTACCAGGGCCTGGAGCAGTTGTGGCAGGCCTACCGCGAGCAGGGCCTGGTGGTGGTGGGCTTCCCCTGCAACCAGTTCGGCAAGCAGGAGCCCGGCGATGCCCGCGAAATCGCCAAGTTCTGTGAAACGCGCTTTGGCGTGAGTTTCCCCTTGATGCGCAAGGTCGAGGTCAATGGCAGCGGCGCGCACCCGCTGTTCGTCGAGCTGAAAAAGCGCGCCCCAGGGCTGTTGGGCACGCAGAAGATCAAGTGGAACTTCACCAAGTTCCTTATCGATCCGCTCAGCGGCGAGGTCGACCGTTTTGCCCCGACCACCAAGCCAGAGGCCCTGCAGGGCAAGATCGAGCGCCTGCTCAGTCGTTGACCGGCACCCAGTGTTCGATCAGCGCCAGCAGCTCTTCGCGGCGAAACGGCTTGGCCAGGTAGTCGTCCATGCCCGCCGCGCGGCAGCGTTCGCGTTCTTCGGGCATGGCGTTGGCGGTCAGGGCGACGATCGGCAACTGCGGCCAGCGCCCGCTCTGGCGAATGCGCCGGCTGGCCTCGTAGCCGTCCATGACCGGCATGTTGCAGTCCATCAATACCAGGTCGACCGCGGCCTGTTCCAGCTGCTCCAGGGCCTCGGCGCCCTGTGTGGCGAGCACCACTTCGCAGCCGAGCTTGCCGAGCATGCCCTTGGCCACCAACTGATTGACCGGGTTGTCCTCGACCAGCAGGATCCGCGCCCGGCGCTGCTGCAAGCGGGGGAATTCGTGCAGCAGCGGGGCGTCCGGCGCGCCGCCCTGGAGCATCCGCCGTAGCGTCTGGTACAGCGCGTTGCGCGCCAGCGGCCTGGCCAGTTGCACCAGTGGGGCGAGGGCAGTGGCCTGTTCGCCAGGGAGGAAGTTGCCATAGGCGGTCACCAGCAGGATCGGCGCGGTCAGCCCGGGGCGCAGGTCGAGCAGGTGCTCCAGGTCATCGGTGATCAGCAGGTCGAGCGGCGTCTGCTGCAGGTCGGCAGGGCTGTCCAGCTGCTGGTAGTCCAGGCCCCAGCTGGGCAGCAGCACCGCCAGCAGCTCGGCCAGGCCGCTGCCGGCCTTGCTCAGGGCTACCACCCGGCCACGCAGCGGCGCCGGCGGGATGGCTTCGGTGTGGGTGAGCAGTGGCAGCTCGGCGCTGAAGCGGCTGCCAAAACCGGCCTCTGACTGGATATGCAGGTGGCCCTGCATGGCTTTGCACAGGTTGCGCGTCAGCGCCAGGCCCAGGCCGGTGCCGCCGTATTGGCGGGTGATGCCGGCGCCGGCCTGGGTAAACGGCTGGAAGATCCGCACCTGGGCTTCTTCCGGGATACCGATGCCGGTATCGCTGACTTCCAGGCGCACGCCGCCGACGATCGGGGTCAGGCGCACGTCGACGCGGCCGAAGCGGGTGAACTTCAGCGCGTTGGACACCAGGTTGCTGACGATCTGGCGCACCCGGGTCGGGTCGCCAAGCACGGTGCTGGGGAAGTGGCCGGCGATCAGGCAGGTCAGCTCGACGCTGCTGGCGGCGTTCTGCGAGAGCAGGTTGGCGGTGTCTTCGACCATCGCCCCGAGGTCGAAGGCGATGCGCTCCAGCTCCAGCTGGCCGGCGTCGAACTTGGACAGGTCGAGGATATCGTTGAGCAGCTCGACCAGCACCTTGCCCGAGTCGTGGGCGATCGACAGCTGCTGGCGTTGCTCGGCGGCCAGGCTGCTGTCGAGGGTCAGGGCGATCATGCCGAGCATGCCGTTGAGTGGCGTGCGGATCTCGTGGCTCATGTTGGCCAGGAAGGCCGCGCGCGCCTGGGCCATTTCCAGGGCACGGCGGCGCGCTTCTTCGAGGTCCTGGTTGGTCTGGCTGAGGCGGCTGTTGCTGGCCTTGAGCTCGTCGGTGCGGGCCGAGACGATGTCTTCGAGCTCGTTGAGGTACTGGGTCAGGCGGTTTTCCGCGGCGCGCCGCTGCTGGATCTCGGTGGCCATGCTGACGAACTGCTGGTTGGCGACCTTGACCAGCACGCCGATCTCGTCGAGCTCATGCCCGTGCGGGCAGTCCAGGCGGGTCTGCTGGGGCTTGCGCGGGTCGCTGTTGCTGAGCGCGGCGATCACCGTTACCAGGGGCTTGGTGAGCATCATGTAGAACAGCGCGAGGAGAATGCCGGTGAGCACCAGGCTGCGCGCGAAGCCGTTGAGCAGGGTGACCCCGCTGCGGTCGAGAAAACGGCTGCCAAAGGTGTAGGTGTCGACGTCCAGGTACAGCGTGCCGAGGTATTCGCGGGGCATGTGCGCCAGGTACAGGCGCTCCTGGAACTGGCGCTGCTCGCCGAACAGAAAGTCGCTCAGCGGCCGATAGCGGTCTTCCAGGCGCGGCCGCTGGACGTCGGCGAGCACCGTATCGTTGTTGTCGATCAGCCGCGCGCGGATGATCGCCGGCGATTGCAGCAGGCCGCCGGTCAGCTCCTGGGCCAGCTCGGCGTCGATGTTGTAGGCGATGCGCGAGGCCGGGTTGTGGCTGATTTGCAGCAATGCCTGCACTTCGCGGT
This sequence comes from Pseudomonas reidholzensis, assembly GCF_900536025.1. Taxonomy (GTDB): domain Bacteria; phylum Pseudomonadota; class Gammaproteobacteria; order Pseudomonadales; family Pseudomonadaceae; genus Aquipseudomonas; species Aquipseudomonas reidholzensis. Next base: position 545,409 of record NZ_UNOZ01000030.1, on the reverse strand, counting down.
TGATGGACGCGTCTTCGCTGGCATAATCGATGCCGATCTGGATGAGACTGAGCAATGTACCCAGGATGAAGCCGACCAGGACCGTCAACCGGGCTTGCTTGTATGACAGGCGATTGGTGAACTTGATATCCATGTGTCCCGAGCCGGTTCCGCGCCCCCGCGCAGCGCAAGCATAGCCGATGTACCCCGGCTGCTGGCGGGTCTGTCATCTATTCAGCTGGAAGATTTCGTTTGCAGTGCCGGCCTCTTCGCGGGGCAAGTCGCATCGGCGCACCGCCGCTCCCACAGGATCCCCGCATATTTCGGAAGCGGCGCTGTACCTGTGGGAGCGGGCTTGCCCCGCGAAGAGGCCCGCACTGACAGCCCAACACTCAACGCCTAGCCTTGCCAGGAGCCCTTCATGGACCCCCGCTTGAACGCCTTCCTCGAACGCGCCGAATCTGTCCTGGCGCGCCTCGAACCCTTGTTGCCGGCCGTGCGCCCGGACTTCGACTGGAGCACCACCCTGGCCGCCCGCTGGCAGCGCGATGGCCGCAGCGGCTACCTGCTGCCACTGCAGGTCAGCCTGGACATGCGCCTGTCCGACCTGATCGGCGTCGACAAGCAGCGAGACCAACTGGGCCGCAACACCCACCAGTTCATCAACGGCCTGCCGGCCAACCACGCCCTGCTGTGGGGCTCGCGCGGCACCGGTAAATCATCGCTGGTGCGCGCCCTGCTGGCCGAGCACGCCGACGCCGGCCTGCGCCTGATCGAGATCGAGCGCGACCACCTGGCCGACCTGCCGCGGGTCGTCGAACAGCTGCAAGGCCTGAAACAGCGCTTTATCCTGTTCTGTGACGACCTCTCGTTCGAAGCCGGGGAGGGCGACTACCGGGTGCTCAAGAGCGTGCTCGACGGCTCGCTCGAGCAGGCCCCGGACAACGTCCTGCTGTACGCCACCTCCAACCGCCGCCACCTGGTGCCGGAGAAGCAGAGCGACAACGAAAACTGGAAGAGGGTCGACGGTGAGCTGCACCCCAACGAGGCGGTGGAAGACAAGATCGCCTTGTCCGACCGCTTCGGCCTGTGGCTGTCGTTCTACCCGTTCAGCCAGGAGCACTTCCTCGATGTGGTCGAACACTGGATCGGTCAGCTGGCCAGTACTGCCGGGCTGAGCTGGCAGCGTGACGAAGCACTAGAAATTCTTGCCGTGCGCTGGGCCACCGGCCGCGGAAACCGTAATGGCCGTTGTGCCTATCAGTTCGCCCGCTACTGGGTCGGGCTGCAATTGCTGGAGCAGAAATAAATGATCGACCTCAATGCCAGTGGCACTGGCCTCGACGGCTACGCCCTGCTGGCCGCGCAAGTGCAGGCGCTGTTTGCCGACGAGCGTGACTTCATCGCTAATGCCGCGCAGTTCTCGGCCTTCCTTTATAGCCAGCTGGATGACCTGAACTGGGCCGGCTTTTACATCAACCGTGACGAGCAGCTGGTGCTGGGGCCGTTCCAGGGGCAGGTGGCGTGCGTGCGCATTCCGTTCGGCAAGGGCGTGTGCGGCGCGGCGGCGGCCACCCGGCAGACCCAGCGGGTGGAGGATGTGCATGCCTTCCCCGGGCATATTGCCTGTGACAGTGCGTCGAACAGCGAGTTGGTGATCCCGCTGGTGAAGGCGGGGCGGTTGGTCGGGGTGCTGGATCTGGACAGCCCGAAGCTGGGGCGCTTCAGTGAGGCGGATCAGGTGGGGTTGGAGCGGTTGGCGGAGATCTTTCTCGAGCTGACTGATTGCTGAAATGACAAAGGGGCCAATCAATGGCCCCTTTGTTCACTTTGGCCTCATCGCGGGCAAGCCCGCTCCTACAGAGCCGCGGTGGACCCTTGTAGGAGCGGGCTTGCCCGCGATGGGCCGCACAGCGGCCCCAGACCACCCGATCAATCGTAGATGACCTTCTTCTTCCAGGTCTCGTCCTCGTCGGTCTTGAGCCCTTCGGTCAACTCGTTCTGGTCGGTCTCGGCCGGCGCCTGCTGGTCCAGGACCATGGCATCGGCCCGCGCCAGCAATTTCTCCAGGTAGGTCAGCTGCTCTTCATACTGCTTGGGCTCCGGCTGCTTGCGCAAATACTGCACGCCGCGCTCGAAGGCCAGCCGCGCATGCCCCGGCTGGTTCTGCTGCAGGGCCTGCTGGCCAAGGTTGTTGAAGAACTCGATATGCAGCAGCACGAGGATATGGCGGATCTCCTTGACCCAGTACTTGCCTTCGTTGTTCGCCAGGAAGCCTTCCTGGGTGGCGCGCACGATCTGGTTGTGCAACGCCTCGAGCATGAAGCGCACGTCCTTGGCCTTGACCTCGGTCTGGATCGGGCTCGGCGGGTTGTTTACCGGCAACTTGTCGCCCAGTGCGACCAGGCCTTCGAGCTCGGCCAGGCGCGCCTTGAGCTCGGCGCTGTGCTTGTCGACCGCCAACTGGCGCTGGGCCACGTTCAGCTCCAGGCGGGTCATCAGCAGCTTGAGGGCAGGGCTCATCAACTGGCCGGGGAAGGTTTCGTTGAGCTCGCCGCAACGGCGCGCGCGCTCGGCCAGCTCGATCTTCAGCCGGGCCCGTTCGAGCTTGCTGCTCTCGACCACGTTATTGAGGTAGCCGATCACGATCAGCAACGCGATACCGGCCACGATGAGCAGGGTGATCAGAAGTGGTGTCACCGTTAACGCCTCATGAAGAAGTTTTGCACTATTGAGTGTAGTGAGTTCGCCAAGGCGCGAACAGTGTATTCACCACGCTCAGTGTGTCGGCCACAGCGTTGATTTCTCAAGTGGATGGCACTTTGCCTGCGAGCTTGCCGGCCTGCCGTCAGAAAATCAACGTCAATGCCCGGACGCCCGCCACCGCACCCCGCAGCGCTGGCCGAAGTCATTGATTTAAATAAATTTATACAAAGGGGTTGACGGCTTTCCGTGGCATCCCTAGAATGCGCGCCACTTGCAGCGTAAAGCACACAGCGATACGCGGCAGGGAGTGAAGCAGCATGAAAATGCTTGCAGCGTGTCCCCTTCGTCTAGTGGCCTAGGACACCGCCCTTTCACGGCGGTAACAGGGGTTCGAGTCCCCTAGGGGACGCCATATTGCGGGAATAGCTCAGTTGGTAGAGCACGACCTTGCCAAGGTCGGGGTCGCGAGTTCGAGTCTCGTTTCCCGCTCCAGTTTCTCCGGCACTGCTTAACGGCGGGGCAGGAAAAGAAAGTCCAGGTTGAATCGTGAGGTTCAGTATCTGGCGCACTGAAAAGTGTTGTGTGTCCCCTTCGTCTAGTGGCCTAGGACACCGCCCTTTCACGGCGGTAACAGGGGTTCGAGTCCCCTAGGGGACGCCATTTGCGGGAATAGCTCAGTTGGTAGAGCACGACCTTGCCAAGGTCGGGGTCGCGAGTTCGAGTCTCGTTTCCCGCTCCAGTTCAAATACTGTGGCGTCTATGCGGTACAGTGGTGGTGAAGGTCGTCAAGGCGCTTCACGCCGATTGCGGTAAAGCTTCACAAAGCGGGAATAGCTCAGTTGGTAGAGCACGACCTTGCCAAGGTCGGGGTCGCGAGTTCGAGTCTCGTTTCCCGCTCCATATCTAAAAACGCCACTCTTTCGAGTGGCGTTTTTTTTTGCCTGTTACGCCACCAGCGTTGGCTTGAGCAGGGGAAAGCTCACCCAGGTCAGCTTGTTGTCGAAGCTTACCTGCACTTTGACGTCGATCTGCTGGTTGAGCCGCAGCGCCGACAGCGCGGTCCTCGAAACCGAGCCCACGGCGATCGGTTGACCCGCACTGGGCACCGGCATCTCGGTGACCACGGCAATCGTTTTTTTGTTGCCGCCGGTGTCGAGGCCCGCGATGACCAGCGTGACAAATTGCGACGTCGCCATGAACTGCCAGCTGGGGAGCGTGAACTTAGCATCGGCGCCTTGCAGTGCGGCGAGGCTCAGGCGGCCACCAGCGACCTTGTCGCATTGCACAATGGGCAGCCCTGCGGGCAGCTGTACCTGCAACTGAAGCACCCTCGAGGGCAAGGCCTCGCTCTCCCAGGTGGTGACCGTGTAGGTGACCGGCATGCGTTTGCCCAGTTGGGGCGGGATGTTGTCGCGGGGGACAGGGTATTCCCGCGAGCCGGCGGCAACCGGCGTCGACGTCGTGTAGGCGCCAGGCGTGCCGGGCTCACCCCAGAATACTTCGATCGTTTCGTCGGGCTCCACTGTGGCTTGCGCAGGAACCACCAGCGTTACGCCGTTGAGCGCATTGCCAGGCAGCAGGGTGCTGCCGCTGGCCTCCTTGATGGTCGGTGGCGGCAGGTTGCGCGGGATCGGCGTTGCGGCTACGTCCAGCGCCACCGCCAGTGCGCGTTGAACGGGGGTCTGCGCGCGGTCCTGGACCGTGTAATAGGCATAGCGGATGCCGTCTCTGCTGGTGCGGATGAACGTGCCAGGAATCGCCAGCTCCACGGGCTTGCCGATATCGCTGGCGGCGAGGGTCATGCTGCCGACCTTCTCGATACCGACCGAGGTACGGCTCCAGTACCAGGTCAGCGTATCGCCCAGGCGCATGCCCCCATAAGCCGGCACCTGCGCCAGCAAGCGATCTCCATTCGCCTTCAGGTATCTGTCGGTGACGCCGCCTGTGATCACCTCGGCCGGGAACTGTAGCGGGCCCTCATCCACCAGCGCCGGCGGGGTGGTGTCGATTGTCAGTGCCAGGGGCTGTGAGCCTGCCTGGTTGCCGTTGTAGGTGGTGACCCTGTAGTGCAGCGTGTGCAAGCCTTCTTTCAGAGCGTCTAGCGGGGCCATGATGAACAGGTCGGTGGCCGCTACCGGGGCGGTCCAGGTCTTGCTCGCGACCTCCTTGTCGTCCCAATACAGCACCAGCTGCTCCGGGGTGTCGGTTGTCGGGGCGGAGTTGAGCCACATCGCGAAGTCGATGCGCAGGGGCGCGAGGGTCGACTTGAAAGGGATCAGGTTCGGCTCGCCACCCGCGATATCGGCCAGCGCGTCGGGGGCCGTGGGCGCGGGCAGCAGATAGGCAGCGGGTTCGCCCGTTGGCCGGTTGGGCGCAGCGCTGGCGGAAAACCAGCGCATGATCCAGCGTTTGAATGCATGAAATACTGACATGAAAACCCCCAGTTCCAGACCAAAAAAAGGAGGCCATCAAGGCCTCCCGTTACATGTCCTACCAGCTGTAGCGAACCCCGACGTCGGCGCCCCAGGGCTGTTCGATCTTGTCCCCGTTGCTGTAGTCGAAGTCGGCGTGCACTTGCCATTTGTCCGACCACGCCAGCGACACGCCCGCACCCAGTTCCCCGCGGGTGCCCGAGAGGTCGTTGGCGAAGCGGTTGTCGTTGACCCGGACCTCGTTGTTACGGGCGAACTCATGCGCGGCGGCCAGGCGCAGGTACGGCTGGATCATCCGCCCATCGCCCAGGTCGAACGTGCGCCCAGCGGTGGCGCCCAGCTTGCCCAGCAGTGAGCGGGCGCGTTCGCCTTCGGCGCGCATGCCGTTGTCCAGGGCGTAGTGATTGCCCTGGACGAGCATGCCCGCCAACTGCGCATAGGGCTCGACGAAGTAGCCATCGCCCAGGCGCAGGTGGCGGCCGAACTCCAGCGACAGGCCAAGGCCATGGTTGGCGTAGTCGCCCTTGCTCTCCTGGCCGTCGCTGAGGCGCACATCGGCCTGGTTCTGGAAGCGGTTGAGTTTGCCCACGGCGTCGAAGTAGTAGCCGTTCAGAGGGTCCAGCCAGGTGCTGTAGACACCCGCATGGAAGCTGTCGACCTTGCCGGAGGTGCCGCCGCCAAGGTCCAGGTCGGATTTGCTGTAGCCGGCGCTGACGCCGACCAGCCAGTTGCCGTCGCCTGCGGCCACTGGCATGTCGACACCCAGCGACAGGCCTTGCTGGGTCTGCTGGTAGGCCGTGCCCGCACTGGCCGCGACATTGAACTTGTTGCCGTAGGTACGCATCCAGCCACCGGCCTTGCCGGGCTCGCGGCGCACTTCGCCCATGCGGCTGCGCAAGGTGCTCAGCTCGCCGTAGAACACCGTCGGTATGGCGTTGTTCAAGGCCATCACCGAGCGTGTCCCGGGGCTGATGGTCTTGCGCGAGGCGTCGAGGAACCAGTCGTTGCCGTTGCGCACCAGGTCGTAGGAATACGCACCGAGGTCGACCGGCCCGCCGAGCAGGTCGAACGAGGCATCACCCGCGCCAATACGCACCAGGTGCAAGCTGGCCTCGGCCAGTGGATCGCTGCCGCTGCTGCTGACCGCGATCTGGTGGGCGCCGCTGGCCACACCCGTGACCTCCAGGAAATCGGCCTGGCCAGTGGCGAAGTCGCCCTTCATCTCGAAGGTACCCGCGCCTTGCAGGTTGGCCACGGTGAGGGTGAAAAAATCACCCGGGTTGCCGAAGCGCACGCTCCCTGCGCCCATGGCCAGGTCACCTACCTGGCTGTCGGCGACCAGGGTCCAGCTCGCGGCGCTGTCGAGCTGCAGCTTGGCAACGTTCTCCAGGCGCCCGGTGAACGAGGCGGCATTTTCGAAGGTGATGTCGGCGTTGCCTGAGCTGGCCACGATGATGTCGCCGATCAGCTGGCTGTTGTTGACCCGCAGCGTGGCAGAGGCGTCGTCGGCGACTTGCAAGAGTACGCCGTTGCTGGCGGTGAGCCGCGAGCCGTTGCGCACTTCGATGTCTGCCGTGACCGGGCGCCCAGCGCCGATGCCGACCACGATCGCCGCGCCGTTCTGGCCCTCGACGTGGCTGGCGTCCAGCACCAGTTTGCCTTGGCCGGCGGGCTGGCCGGAGTCGCCGCGGATCAGCACGCCGTGCTGGCCGCCGACGATGTGGCTGGCGCTCGCATTGACGGTGCCGTCGAACAGCTCCAGGCCCAGGCTGGTGGCTCCGGTGCCGCGTACTTCGCTGCGCACCAGGTTCAGTACGCTGTTGTTGACGGTTGCGCCGCGCGTGGCGCCGGTGATGCTGCTGTCGCTGGCCAGCACCTCGGAGCCCGGGCCCAGGCCGAGGCCTCGTGAGCCGGTACTGGTCAACGTGCTGCCAGTGATAGTGGCCTTGGCGCCGTCGAGCGAGAGGGCCGCAGCGCTGTTGTCGGTGTCGACGGTCGAGCCATCGAGGTTCACGGTGGTGCCGCTGGCGGCGCTGATTTCGCGGGTGGCGGCGCCGTTCGCGGTCAGGGTCGCCGAGCCGCTCACTTGGTAGCTGTCCAGCGGGGCGCTGCTGTCGATGACCGTGTCGCTGTCGATCGGCCGCGCGTGCGCGCCTGGCGCAAGGAGCATCAGGGACGCGAGCGAGGTCACGCCCAGTAGCTGTGTCAACGGTCTGGACTTGAGTGAAATGACGGTCATGTGAGCAACCCTGGCGAGACGATGGCGATAGGAAATTGGCTACGGTTTCGCGGGCGAATCCGCAGGGCAGCGAGGGTAAAGCCGCTAAACCTAGCGGTCTGTAGGAATTGCCCTACGAATCAAGGAAAGAAATCGTCAGGCGTTCGCGCTGAAGGCCTCGCCACTGTGCACAGGCCTCCAGCGCGGCGTTCATCGCCTTACGGGATCACGCAGGTGCCTGCCCCGGTGCCCAGGCTCACTACGGTCTCCAATTGCGCGGAGGTGATTTTTTCGCCCTTGTAGTCGAAGGCGTATTCCACCCGCGCGCGGCCATCCGGCTTGCCGTTGGCCAGGTCATGCAGCGGCAGGATGTGAGTGGCGTAAGGCTCCACCAGCCATGTGAAACCGCTGGCCGGGTGGCTGGCGTCGAGGGTGATGTCTTCGGTCTTGATCGCAGTCGCAATGACATCCTCGCCCACGCGGCCGGACAACGGCGTCCAGGTCACGGTCAGCACATCGCCGGCCTTGAGGTACTGGGACAGGTCGGGGATGTCGACCCGGATCGCCGGCGCGCCGCTCGGGTTGGTCGGGTCCTCCCACAACGAGTCACAGTTGAGCCAGCCGTTGGGGGCTTCACCCTGGAAGGTTGGCGCGTCCGGGGTGAGGGTGATGGCATCGACTGCAACCCGCGCCGCGACCGAGTACTGCTCGTTGGTGGAGTCGGCAGCGCGAATCCGGTAGTGCACCGGCAGCGCCGGGTTGTTGCCGGCGTCCAGAATGTACTTCCAGAGGATCTCCACCTTGATTTTCGGGCCTGCCCCAGTGTCCACCGTATGGCTCGCCTCCTTGACCAGGGTGTCGCCCCAGTAGAAGTCCACCAGCTCGCCGTCGATGGCGTTGGTGTAAAGGTCGAAGGTCAGCTCGGCATCCTGGCCAGCATCGGTGCGCTCGAGCGTGTTCGCAGTGTCGGACGTCTTGCCGCGCACTTCGGGCGCGAGCAGGTCGGTGTTGATCGGGTCGGGCCAGTCTGGGTCGGGTACCGGCCGCACGGGCCCGATCACCGAAAAATCGACTTTTACCGTGGCCTTCTCGGGACCGAACGGCACCGTGCCGCGCAGTACCGAGTAGCTGACCTCGATCTCGACCTCACCGGTGGCAGCGCCGTACTCCGCCTTGAGCACCTCGTTGGGGATGCGGACCGGGAAGGGAAAGATCGGGCTTGACCCAATCTGTTCCGCCGCCAAGGTATGGCTGCCCCATTTGACTTCGATCTGGTCGGTATTCTTCCAGTTCGAGAAGGTTGGGATGTGTACGACTACGCCGGTACGCGCATCGGCCAGGTCGACCAGGCCATCGGCCGCAAGCGGCACCACCGGGGCACCCAAGCCGGTAGGCAGTGCACCGAGGGCGACATTCAGGGTGGCGTACAACGACAGCCGGCTTTCGTTGTGGGCTTTGTCGATCACCACGTAGCAGGCGTGACAGCCGCCGTCACCGAGCTGCTGGATGTTCGCCACCGGGAACACCACCTCGCGGTTATCCGGCACGGCGATGAAGCCGACGGGCGCGGGCAGGTCGGCCGGGTCGCTGGGCAGCGGTGCCTTGAGGTAGTAGAAGGCGACCTTGTCGGTCGGCTGCTGGTTGTCGTAGGCCGGCAGGGTACCGACCACGCCAGCGGGGTTGGCGGCGAGGTAGGCGTCGGTGATGGCTTCGCTGGGCAGGGCGATCTGCGCAGGGGTTGCATCTTCCCAGGGCGGGGTGCCGTCGACGATCAGGTCAATGGCCGGCGAGTAGTTGTCGAGGAAGTTGTAGCGTTTGATGTGGTAGCGGAGTTTTCTCGGGCCATCCGCGGCCAGCTCCGACTTGGGCAGTGCGAGCGTGCGGGGAAAGGTGGCGGGATCCACCGGCGCGGTGATGGCGAGGGCAGCGCCGACCGCCACGAAGGTGTCATCGCCCATGGACATCTGCAACTGCACGGTGTCGGTGTCGCCGTCGAATAGCGGCACATCCCAGAGCGCCACCTGCACCGGCAAGTCGGCTTTCAGGGCCTCCTTGTCCAGTGTGCCATCGGTGGGGTCGATGATGGCGGCGACTAGCGGGTCGGCCAAGTCGTCCTGTTGCGCGGACAGACGTTGCACGCGCAGGTGCTGATAGTGCTTGCGAGCCTCTTCGGCACGCGCTTTACGAGTGGAGGGCGGGACCGCGCTTGTCATGGGTATAACTCCGTTGTTACTGGGAACAGGCCGCACAGGCGGGATGGCTGTAACTTCACAAAGCGCAACTGACCTGAGACACCGCAGGCGAACCTGGCGAGGCGGTTGCCGGTGTACGGGGAACGCGGGTCAGGTTAAACAGGGAGAGGGAAAGTCGGATACTGGTAAAAATGCTAGGTAGGCGCTGTAGCAGGTGCCTAACTAGCATTGATGCGTGGGTTTATGCAGGCGCAACTAAACCCGTACACTCAAGCGCTGATGAGGTCATCCGCGAGCTCTGAATCGCAGATGGTCCTGTTGGATATCGCTTTGCTGACGTGACATTTGGGTCTGATCGAGAAAAGCCCGGAAGGGGGATTGAATCCCTGCAGTTGCGCTCGCCGCCTTTCTGACGATGGGTGTCGCTTTAGATATCAATGGTTTCGAGGGTCTTACAGGCAGGCTGGCGGACTTCGGTGCCGCTGTAGAACCGGTCGGGTTTGCAAGCGGGTTCCTAAATCCTGCTCCCCCCCCCGCTGTAGGTGCCAGGTTAGTTGGCGTTACCTTCGGTCCTCTTCCCGCCAGCCGTTTCACCAGCGACATCACCCCCCTGCCAACCGAGCGTGCCATCGCGCCAATGGTCACTGCGGCGGTGGCGTACCCCAGGTACTCCGCGACTTTGCCGGCGGTCTCATTCGAGCCCCCGACGGCGATGCCCTGCGAGATTGTGGCGGCGAGCGAAAGCGTGGCAACGGTGGTTGCGACAGCAGCCTTGACCGCAGCTGCGCTGACCGCCCCGGCAATTGCAGTCCCCACAACCGCAGCCTCAACTGCGGAAGCCGCCGCCATTTCCGCACTCAGCGTGTAAATCGCCCCGGCGGCGGTGCCGATCGATATGATCGTGAAGATCACCGCGACCCCCAGGTAGACCCACGGCATCGCACCCGAGCCACCGCCCTTGCCAAGCCCGGCTATGACATCCTCGTCCGGGGCGCGCAGCCGCCCGCTCCAGCCGATGGCGCTGTGGCCGGTCGGGTCGCGGAAGGTAATCGGGTTGCCCAGGCAATAGCCGTAGCTGTTGAGCCCGCCGCTGCCGAAGGGGCTGAACGAGTCGGGGCTGTGGAAGCGCTTGATTTCAGGGTTGTAGGCGCGGTAGCCGCGCCCGAGCAGGTAGCAGCCGCTGGCCGGGTCGAGCATCTCGCCATTGAAACCCAACCCCCCGCGCATCGCAGGGTCGGCCGTGCGCTCGCCATAGGCGCTGAAGCGGGCGCTGCGCAGCGCGCCTTGCTGGCTCTCGGCGATTACGCTGCCACTGGCATTGGCCTGCAGCAGCAGGGTGTTGCTCTGCGCATCCGAGTGCTGCTCGGCGACTGGCTCACTGCCCTGGTACAGGTATTCGGTGCGCAAGGCGCCGCGTATGGCCAGGCTCAGGCGGTCCCCTTCATACATCAGCAGACGCTCGTCTTCAGCCCCCAGGCGAGCGCCAAACAGCTCGCCGTGGCTGTCGTACTGGTACTGGCCGAGTGCTTGTCCGCTGCTGTCGTGCACCGCCAGCAGCCTGCCCTGGCTGTCGTAGCTGAGGCTGCGGCCCTGCGGGTCGGTCAGCAGGTTGCCATTGGCGTCATAGTCGAACGTCGGGTCGGGTGTGGCCCGTTTCGGGGTGTAGGTGATGCCCGTGAGCTGGCAGGGATCCTCGGCATTGGTATAGGTGAACCGCGTCTGCTCGGTCGTCCTGTCGGCGAACGTGGTGACGGTGAGGGTCATGTTGTCATAGGCGTCCAGTCTGAAGACCTGGCTGGCGATTTCGCGTCCCAGGGCATCCTTGGGCAGTTCCGTCCCGGTGCACGCATGACGTGACAGCCGCCCGCGCGTGTCGTAGAAAAACGTCTCATCGAGCAGGGTGGTGCCGGCTTCACTGAGCGTGCGGCGCTCCAGCAAGCCGTCCTTCAGCCATGACTGAACCACGACACGCTCGGGCGTGTTGTCCAGTTGCAGCGTGCGTTTGATTTCCTGGTCGTGGTCGTCATAGTCCACGGTCGTCACCAGCGTGCTTTTGTTGCTCAGATCCTGCGTCGTGGTTTGCCGTGTGCGGCTCAGCAGGTCGTACGTCTGGGTGACCTTCAGTTGCCCTTGGGTGGTGATGCTCAAGCGCCCCTGCGCATCGTATGCATGGGCGGTAACCTTGCCCAGGTCGTCGGTACGGCTGATCAGCCGGTCTTGCAGTGAGCTGGCGTGCAGGGTGCTGCGGCAGGTGCCACTGGGGTCGGTCCAGTGCTCGGCAGTCAGTTGGTTGGCCTGGTTGTAGTCGTACTGGCGGCTGCCCTTTTCATTGCTGGCGTAGGTGAGGTTGGCGCTCTGCGGGTCGTAGTCGAACGTCGCGTTGTCGTCGTGTACACGGCTGGAGGTAGGCTCATCGGTGAGGCTCAACTGGTAGGTGTAGTCGATCACCTCGCCTGCTGCCGTGATCTTCTGCGCCGCACGGCTCTGGCCCGGGCTATAGACATAGGTTTCGCAGCGACCGCCCGTGCACACCTCGGTCAGTTGGTCCAAGCCATCGAACGCCTGGGTGCCGACCACCTGCCTGGGCAGTGCGGTGTTAGCCGGCGTAACGCTCAGGCTGATCGGCAGGTCGGCGCTGCTGTGGGCGGCGTAGGCGCGTTCCAGCAGGGTGTTATCGGGCAGTGTGCTGGTGAGCATCCTGCCCCAGGCGTCGTAGCTGAAAGCGGTGCTGTTGCCGCGCTCATCGGTCTGGCTCAGGCAACGCCCCAGCCCGTCGTAGGTGAAGCTGCGGCTGGCCGAGAGGGACTGGTCGGCACCCAGGCGGCGAACCTGCTCAGGCTTCTCGAACAGGTTCAGCCAGGTTTCGGTCATGCCGCTGATCTGCGGCGCAGTGCCGGCGCTCTGCCGCCAGCTGCGCAGGATCGGCCCGCGATGCTCGGGCGTGCCGAGGGGGTTGAGCACCTGGTACTGGGTGACCCCGTCTGGGCCGAGGGTGCTGTACGGCAGGCCCCAGTCGTCGAACATGAAGGTGCTTTTCAGGGGCATGGGCTCTTCGGTTTGCAGCCAGTCAAGGTGGGTTTCCGTGACCTTTTGCCCGAGCGCGTTGTAGGCCTGCTCCAGGGTCGTGCAGAACCGCTGCGCCGACGCCTCCAGCACATGGTCGCGCTGCTCCAGGATCGTCCGGCCGAGGCCGTCGAGCAGGGTCTGTGTGGTGACCTCTCGGGCACTTATGACGGTCTGGCTGGCCTGGTCGGCGTGTACGCATACTGGCGGCTGGCCTCGTGCTCGGTGCCCGGGGCAACGGTCTCGCGGACCACCCGGCGCAGCGCATCATGTACGGAGGTGGTTTCGACGCCATTCTCGTCACGGTCCCAGAGGCGTAGGCCAGTCAGCAACGATTGCTCCTGCGAGAATGTCTTGAACGTTCCGGTGTGGCCGGTCACATACTCTTCGGTCCACAGCACCGGCTGTTGTGCGTGGGTGCCTTGTGCCTGGTGGGCATAGGTGAAGTCGGTGGTCGTCTTCTGGCCATTGAGGGTGATGCAGCTCTGGCTCAAGCGGCCATGGGCGAAGGCGTCACCGGGGGCATTGGTGTAGTCGAAGGTGGTGCGTTGCAGTTCTTGCTCGGTGGTGGCCACCGTGCCGTTGGCGAACGGGGGTACGAAGGGCATCAACAGCCCTGCCAGGTGTGGGCCGAGGAGGGGTGTCAGTTGGGCCTGCACTGCCTGGCGGGCGCTGAGCACCTCGAGGTAGGTCTCGCTCTCCATGGCATGCCAGGCCGCCAGGCCACTCTGTGTCAGCGCGGGCAGGCCGACGTATCGGTAGCGTTGGCGCTGCACGGGGGCGGGTCCCGCCTGCGAGGCGGCCGGGGTGGTGGTCTTGTCCTTGAGGTGGCAGACAAACCCTTCAGGGTTCGCCGGGCAGCCATCAGCACCGCCGGCCGGGTACCAGGTGCTGGTTTCGAGCACACCGTTGGCCAACGTGTGGGTCAACAGGTTGCCGTGAGTGTCGTAGCTGCTGCTGGTGGTTTCCACCCGCGTCTGCGAGGCGTCGTCGAGCAACGACCAGCGGGTGATGACCTTGGCGGGCAACTGGCAGTAGTTGACCTGCTGCTCGAATGCCAGGTAGGGGGTCAGGTTGTACTCGTTGGTAACGGTCTGGACACTGTTGCCCTGGGTGACCTTTTCTTCGGTGAGCAGGTGGAACTGATTGAAGGTGCGCTCGGTGCTGCGCACTATTTTCGCAGTGGCGCTGCCACCGTCTGCGGCGTCGCTTACCCAGAGGCTTTCCACCGAGCCGTAACGGTACTCGCCCAGGTATTTGTAGAGGTTGTCCAGGCCATCGTCGTCCCAGGGGATGTCCAGGTTGTTGCCCAAAAAGTTGTTCGCGTCGTAGCTGTAGCGGACATCGATCGACGGCTGGCCGTGGCCGGGGTAGGTGACGTGTTGGGTTACCCGCGGCAGCTTGCGATCACGGACACCCGGCAAGGCATGGCCGTCGTCGTTGTAGTACAGGTGTTCTCTGGCGCCGGTGGGCGTCTGCACTTGTTCCAGGCAGTCGTGGTCGAGCACCCTGCGGTACATGAAGCGCCAGCTGGCCTCGTCGAGGGTAGGCAGGTTGATGCGCGCGACGCGGCGCTCGGTGCCTTCCAGGAGCATGTCGAAGCGCGCCAGCGCGCCACCGTCCTCGGCTTGGCCGGGGTTGCAGTGGATCTTGACCATGCTGTCGTCACGCTCGATCGACAGCAGCTCGCCGCTGTCGTCGCTGATCGAGGCGAGCCGATTGAAGCGGTTGTCGAACGGCAGATAGCTCAGGCTCAGCGAATGCCCGGTGGCGCCGAACACCTGGACCGGCAAGGCCACGCGGTTATCGGAGGCGCCCATGACCTGGAGGATTTCCACCTGGCCAGTGCGGTGCACCACGCGAAACCGGCTGCCAGGGCCTTCGTTGTCATCGAGGCGGTAGAAGTGGAAGCTGTCGAGCTTCTTCTCTTTCATCAACAGCTCGGTACCGCGCTCGGTAACGCGGCTGCCGGTGACCTTGAAGCTCTCGCCGGTGCTCAGCGAGAGCACCTGATTGTGCGGGGTGTACTGCGACAGTTGCAGGTTCCAGCCCAGGCCAAAACCCGAGTCCTGGGTGTTGAGCGGGCTGTAGGCCAGCGCAAGTTTCAGCGCCGGGCCTTGCAGGTCATTGGCCTTGAGCTCGGGCAAGTTGATGGAAACGGTGTATTGGCCTGTACGCGGATCGACACCGTTCTGCAGGTAACTCATGAAGCTCAGTGCGTTGGAGTGTATCGAAGAGGTTGCGGTCATTCTTTAAACCTCAAAAGTGAGCCATGAAAGAGCGCGCCGCGTTAGTGCGGCGGCGGGGGTCTCTACTAATGCGTGTGGGGACGTTTGATCTAGCGCCAACATAGCAGCCTTGTTGGCGAGGCGAACCTAGTAGTTTTGCCAGTATCAAGGCGCGTGGCAGGGGCGTAAAACATCACCAGAACCTGAGGGGCAGGGATGTGAGGGTTCGCGTTGGGCCTAATGCGCTCACGTGTTTATTTACCTGCTCCGCTACTTTCATACGGAGCAGACACATGTCTTATTCGCTGCAACAATTGCTCGAATGGATGAATGGCAAAAGCCGCTTGTTCGGTTGGGGCGCTGTCGTTGCGCTGGACCGGCAGCGTATCAATCGCCTGTTGGCACAGGACTTTATAAAGCGCTTCACTACCGCATCCTATTTACCGCCCATTAACCAATCGGTACCGCTTGATTCGGCGTCGCAACTGCTCTTTGAGCACTTTTTGTTGGATGCACCGCGGTTGTCATTTGAAAACGCCGAGCTCAATGACGCGAAGGCGCGGTTGAGTATGGACGTTATCGCAGGTGGGCATGTGCGGTTGCTCAAAAAAGGCGCCCACTGGACCGTCAAGATGATTGACCGGGTCACCCCGCTGGGCGGGCCGCGCTTGAGGCTTGACTTGTCGCTGCCGAATGTCCCGGGCCTGGTCGGCGCTGGCGGTTTGATCTACCTGGATTTGCGAAACAGCAGCAACTTCACGCTGGATATTTCGCCCATTGAAGAAGAGCAGCAGCGTGCGGGGAGCTACTTCAGTCAACTGTTCAAGCGCTTGCCCAATCACCAGCGCACGTACCCCTTGGGCAATATCCGTGCGGGCGTCGATCCGCTCCTGCAGGCCAAGAGTTTCAAGATACGTACCCAGGCCAAAAGTGCCGCAGCGCGCGATGCCCGTTCGGCCGACTACGGCGAGGGTGCCGTGCTGGCGTTCATTTGTCTGCAAGGGGCCTCCCTGGGGACTTTGCCGGGGGCGGACTCTGACTTCAGGTACTTGCTGCCCAATGATGCAGGCAAGGACTATTCGGCCACGGTATTGACCGACCGGCCGCGGGTTGACCTCAGCTACGCGTGCCAGGCGGTCAATAAAGTGATCGGCAACGCAGGCTTCCGTCTCACATCGGTGGCCACCGATAGCGTCGTCAGCGCGGTAGCCAATGGCGGCTCGCTCAGGGTGCCTGGCAGTAGTTCCAGTAATTTCAGTGTGCCGATCACGCTGCCCAATCCTGGAGCGCCTGTGATTACTGCGGCTGGTTACTATACGTGCCGGGCCTTCGACCTGCAGGCCAAGGATCAACTCAAGGTGCAGGTCCACGATAATGAGTTGACGGTGACGTGGGATATCCGCACTTCAGCCAATGTCACGTGTGAATCCCTGTGGGTCAGCATGGACGGTGAGTACGTTGGCGGTAACCAAAGTGGGATTGTTGCCAACCCGCTAAATCTCGATATCAGGCTCAAGGCCGTTAGCCGCTATCGGATCAATCGCGCTCAGAATGTGTTCGAGTTCGTGTCGATGACATTCGAGGACACTCGGAGCGCCGCTACGGATGTTGCGCCCTGGACAGCCCGACCTGATCCTGAGACCACCGCCAACTGGTGGCAAGTACCTTGGGATGATCTGATCAAATCGCCCGGTCTATGGCTTCAGATGATGCTCTTCATAGTCCCGACCTACGTGGTGGGCGCCTTGATGGTTGCGGTTGGCAAGGGACCGGACATGAGACCGCTTATCGAGGCGCAGCTGAAAAAGAACTTCGTTTTCAGCGGCTCGATCAATACGTTTGTCGATGAAAGCATCAAGCTGAACTTTGGCCAAGCGATTCAAGGGGACGAGGTCCACATCAAGCACGATGTCGGCTTCTTCGGTCAGGTCAACCCCGCGCTCACCCATTTCGTCCTCGATCCGCTGGAACCGAGAATGGCCGCAGGCGGTACGCAGCAGTTCTCGGCTGTGCCCGCAGCAGCGAACCTGCGGTGGACCGTCGAGGCCCTGCAAACCGGCGTACGTACCGCCAGCAACCCCGGTGTCATCGACCAGAAGGGTAAGTACACCGCCCCCGCCGCTTCTGAGGTCGAGAATGGCATGACGCGGGTGCGGGTCACGGCCACCAGCACCGTCAGCAATGTCTCGAGCTCGGCGCTGGTCACGGTGCTGAGCGACACGCTGAGCATCAGGCCGCTGGTCGAGATCCTCACGCCCGGCGAGGCGTTGCAACTGACTGCGGGCACGCTGAACGCCAGCGACAGCCTGACGTGGCGCATCGTCAACGCTCCCAAGCACGGCAGCCTGGTGGGCAGTACCTACACTGCACCTACGTTCCCGGAGCCTGTTCAGGGCCAGCCAAAACCACCGGCTTATGTGGTCGACGTGGTCGAGGTGCGCAATACGCAGAGCGGTGCAGTCAGAACGGCGGCGATCGTGACGGACAACAACGTGTCGATCAGCATCAACATCAGTGACCTGAACCTGCAACAAGGTCGGGTCGAGCTCCAGGCCTCGATCAACGGGGAGATTACCCACGACGCGGAGTGGACCGTCCTGCTCGACGGACCAGGGAGTATCAGTGCAGACGGGGTGTACGTGGCCGACCCTGCCCGCGAGGAGCGTTTCGTGCTGATCGAGTCGAAGGAAGATGGTGGAAAATATGGCCTCTGGACCGGTCTTATCCTGCTGCCATTGCCGCTTCTCGATTACACCCAGACGTATGACGTACTGCACCCCGTAACAGGGTTTGATGCTTGACACCCTCCAGCCTAAAGCCCACCCACCTGGCGATCGAACCGAACCTAGTAATATTGCCAGTATCAGGAAGTGGCCCAGTGGCGTAAAACATAACCAGGATCTGATTGACGCATGGCCTTCACCGTCTGCGCTGATCATATCAAACAAGTGTTCATATACCCCCACGGTTTTTGATAAGGAAACAGCAATGTCCTATTCGCTGAAAGACCTGCTTGTCTGGATGGATGAAAAAAGCCGGTTGTTAAACTGGGGCGCGATTTTTGTAGTGGACCGGGCGCGTATCAACCGTCTGCTGATTCAAGAATATATCAGGCGTTTCAATACGGAGTCCTACTTCAAGCCTATCAATCAAACTGTCGACCTCTCCTCCGCAGAGTCACTTCGCTTCGTAGACTATGTACTGGATTTTCCGCGGGTGTCGTTTGAGAATTCCGATATCAATCGCTCGAAGGCGCGCTTGAGCATGGACGTTATCGCTGGCGGCCATCTGATCATGCGAAAAAGTGGCAGCACCTGGATGCCGAGAAAACTTGACTGGGTCAGCCCGCTGAACAACCCGCGCTTGTTGCTTGACCTGTCGTTGGCGGAAGTCCCGGGGACTGTCAGCGGTGGCGGCGAGGTTTATCTGGACTTGCGCAACAGCGACAACTTCACCCTGGATATTTCGCCCATCGAAAATGTGCGGCGGCTCGCGGGGAGTTACTTCGGTGAAATGTTCAAACGCTTGCCCGACGCGGAGCGAAAGTGGCCATTGGGCAACATCCGTGCCGGTGCAGATCCGATCCTGAAGGCCAAGAGTTTCAAGCTGCGTACCCAGGCCAAGAACGCCGAAGCGCGAAATCCACATTCGGCCGACTACGGCGATGGGGCCGTGCTGGGGTTCATTTGCCTCGAGGACGCCTTTGATGGGTCATTGCCCGAGACAGGTTCCGACTTCAGGTACCTGCTGCCTAACGATGCGGGCAAGGACTATTCAGCCACGGTATTGACGGACCTGCCACGGGTGGTGCTCAGTCAAGTATGCCAGTCGATCAGTGAAATGGTAGGTGGCGGGAGCTTCAGGGTCACATCCGTGAAAGAAGACCCTTTTACCCGCGCTATTGCCCAGGCCGGCGCAATCAAGGTGCCAACGTTTGACGAGGCGTACAGTGTGCCGGTCAAAATTTCCAACCTTAACGCGCCGACGTACACCGCCAACGGCGTCTACCGTTGCCACGACTTTTACTTGGATGCCAAGGACAAACTGAGGGTGCAGATTGAGGGCGATGAGCTGACCGTTACCTGGGACATCCGGGGTTCTGCAAAATGCACATGTTTGGCTTTGGCACTACTCAACGAAGACGGTAAGCCTGTAGGTGACGATCACAGTGCCGTTATCCCAAATCCCCTGGACGCCGATTTTTCGCTCGACGTCGTTGCGAAGTACCGAGTCGATCGCGCTCGGGGCGAGGTCAAGTTCGAAACATTGACCTACTCGGATCCTGAGATGACCTATACGGATGGCGGACCCTCGACGGGCGGAGCACATCCGGAAACTTCCGAAGATTGGTGGAACCTGCCATGGGAGGAGTTGGAACCCTGGCAGCGGTTGAGGCTCCAGTTCATGGTATTCCCGCGTATTATGCTGTTAGCAGTTGTACGTGCAGTTGCCCGATCGCCTGAGGTCAAACCGGCCATCGAAGCACACCTGAAAAAAACCTTCGTGTTCAACGGCTCGATCAATACGTTTGTCGATCAGAGCATCAAGCTCAACTTCGGCCAAGCGATCCAGGGCGACGAGGTACACATCAAGCACGACGTGGGCTTCTTCGGCCAGGTAAACCCCGCGCTTACCCATTTCGTCCTCGATCCGCTGGAGCCGAGAATGGCCGCAGGAGGTACGCAGCAGTTCTCGGCTGTGACCGCTGTAGCGAACCTGGAATGGACCGTCGAGGCAGTGCAAGCCGGGGTGCGCACCTCGAGCAAACCTGGTGTCATCGACCAGAAGGGAAAGTACACCGCACCCGCCGCTTCCGATGTCGAGAACGGCATGACGAGGGTGCGGGTCACCGCCACCAACAGCGTCAGCAAATACTCGAGCTCGGCGCTGGTCACGGTGCTGAGCGACACCCTGAGCATCAGGCCGCTGGTCGAGATCCTCACGTCCGGCGAGGTGCTGCAACTGACAGGGGGCACGCTCAACGCCAGCGACAGCCTGGAGTGGAGCATCGTCAACGAGCCCAAGCACGGCAGCCTGGTGGGCAGTACCTACACCGCACCTACGTTCCCGGACCCTGTTCAGGGCCAGCCAAAACCACCGGCTTATGTGGTCGACGTGGTCGAGGTGCGCAATACGCAGAGCGGTGCAGTCAGAACGGCGGCGATCGTGACGGAAAACAACTTGTCGATCAGCATCAACATCATTGACCTGAACCTGCAACAAGGTCGGGTCGAGCTCCAGGCCTTGATCAACGGGGAGATTACCCACGACTCGGAGTGGACCGTCCTGCTCGACGGACCAGGGAGTATCAGTGCAGACGGGGTGTACGTGGCCGACCCTGCCCGCGAGGAGCGTTTCGTGCTGATCGAGTCGAAGGAAGATGGCGGAAAATATGGCCTCTGGACCGGTCTTATCCTGCTGCCGTTGCCGCTTGCCGATTACGCCCCGACCTATGACGCGATGCGCCACCGTGTCTGAAACCCGAGTACTTGGCACCCTCGAACAGTCAGTACTGAAACACCACGAGCGCGTTTGAAGTTCAGTCACTTTTCTCCGGTGCCTGGCCGTGTGGCCGCGGCGGGGTGTCGGTGAAAAAGTAACTGCAAAGAACGCTACTGGCGCCTACCGGCATGGATGACCCGACGAGTAGATAAATATGAAATCCAGCTTACCCGCTCCCGCAGTGACTCACCCTGCGTTTGTCGATGGCTCTATTGACCTGGAAGTACTAAAAACCTCGCCCTTGAATACGCGGGTCAACTACCCCGGTATCAAAAACGGTGACCAATTCTGGGTGCTGTTCAAAGGGGTGGGACCCGATGGCGCTAAACAGGACGCGCTCGAGTCAAAGCAGACGGTCCTGGATCCTCCCGCCGATGGCATGGAAGTGCTCATCGACAACGCACTGTTGCACACATTGAATCTTGGCTACGTGTTCTATTCCTACGCCATGGATAACAACGGCGCGCCCGGTGAGGAATCCGATCGCCTGTTCATGTTCGTCAACAAGGCGCTCGATCCCTCGCTAGGTTTACCGCCCGCGCAGTTCCTCGAAAGCTACCAGTTGGTGGTCGACCTTGACGTCATGGACGCCACCGCATCGGACGGCACCATGGTGGCTGCGCCTTACCAGGCGATGGCCATCGGCGATGTTGTGACGTTTACCTGGCAGTCCTATTTCGAGGGCGTGCCTGATCTAACCGATGGATACAGCAAGACCTTGACCGAGGAAGACCTTGGCCAGCCGTTGACCTGGAGAGTGCCGTACAACAACATGGCTCTGGTCGGCTTCGCCGACATCCACTACAGCATCGCCTATGCAGATGGCGCTGGCAGCACGCAATCCCCTGTGCAACGTCTGCAATTGCTGCGTGATCAGCTCCCCCCGGACCCCTTGCTGGCAGCGCCCACGGTCAAGGGGCTGGCGGGTGACAAACTCGATCCTGGGGCGTATCCCGATGGCGTGGTGTTTGTCATCGCGCCGCCGCTCGGCCTGCAGCAGGGTGACATATTCCTCCTGCAGGCACAGGGAACGACCACTGCACAGGTCAGCTTGCGTGTCGACCTCACG
This sequence comes from Pseudomonas reidholzensis, assembly GCF_900536025.1. Classification (GTDB taxonomy): domain Bacteria; phylum Pseudomonadota; class Gammaproteobacteria; order Pseudomonadales; family Pseudomonadaceae; genus Aquipseudomonas; species Aquipseudomonas reidholzensis. Next base: position 524,020 of record NZ_UNOZ01000030.1, on the reverse strand, counting down.
ACCCTGCACAGCCAACGCCTGGAGCTGCGTCTGGGGCAGGACTGGTTGCTCGCTAATGTCGGCCAACCGGTGTCGATCGAATACCACTGGGCCCGGCTGGGAGAGGCGAGCCGCTCCTTGCCCTTGGCGCTCACCCTGCGTAAACCGTTGTCGTTGCCGGCGCTGATCGTGTCTCATGCGACGCCCGAGGGCGAGGGTGACAATCAAGGCTTCCTGCTTCGCAATCTATTGGAGAGCGGCGCTGTGGTGGATGTGCCTGAAGGGGCTGAAACCAGCGGCGGCGTGGTTGAAGTGCATTGGGCCGGTTATGGCAGTACCGGCTACTACTCCACGACCACGCCAGTTCACGGCTATGAAAAACGCTACAAAATCCCCCGCACAGCGATACCGGCCAACCTCGGCAAAAGTTTCGATGTCTACTACACCGTCACGCTAGCCGGTGAAAAGGCTTCGCCCTCCACCGTCTACGTGCTGCGTATCGCCGATTATCCGAACAACCCATTCCCTTCCATCCAGTGTGAGGAGGCCGTGGCGGGGCACTTGTCATTGGCGGCCGTGACGGGCGCTGCGGCGAACTTCAAGTTGGCCACTTGGCCATTCTTCGCTGAAGGCCAGCGTGTGCGCATACAGGCCAGCGGTACTGAGAAAGCAGTGCAATGGGACTTGCGCAAGGATCTCCCCGTCACGGAAGACGAATACTACGGGGAATACCTGGCGGCAGAACTTCCAAAGAGTTACTTGCAAGCGTTGAAGTTGAACACCGTGTTCGATGTCAGGGTCGCTGTAAGTTTCGATGATGGGGTCACCTGGAAGGACTTTCCGACGACCCGGCTGACCCTCGGTGCCTGAACCGTATTGCGTCGCGCACCGTGCAGGTCGCGGCCAACACACTGCATTTAAATAACTAGAACGTGCCGGTGTACAGGCGTGCCTGTCATTCGCGCGTGCTCATCAAGGAGAACGATTATGTCGGACAATTCGTTAGAATCACTATTGACCTGGATGCGCCATAACCCCGCCTTGTTACGCTGGGACCTGATTGCCGCTTTTCCGGTGGACAGTATCAATAACCTGCTCCGTCATGCCCACATACTGCGCCTGTCGCTGGGTACGGATATCCAGGGTATTGGCGGCACCGTTGCAATCCCCAACTCGCGTGTCAGCCATGTCCTCGCGGATTACCGGTTCGGTCCGCCCTCGCTGACGTTCACCGAAGGGGAATATGAGCAGCCGCGCATCCACCTGGCGATGACCGTCGAGGGCGGTACCCAGCGCGTGGTGGAGGCCCCTGGCAAGCTTCTGGCCTTGTCGGCCCACGACCCGCTTGACCCGCTGGCAGTGCAGCTGGACCTGTATCTGCAGCCTGATCCGCGGGGTGTAGTGATGGACCTGGGCAAGGGCGAGGAGCTCGCGTTCGACATCGGTCGCACCCAGAGCGAGAAAGACGCGGGTGGCGCTTTCATCAAAGCGGTGCTGGACGGTTTGGACGAGGGCCAGAGGGTGCATGCGCTGGCGCGGTTCCTGGCAGATGAAGTGAACCCGTTTCTGGCCATTGGGCATCTCGGCAGCCGCATGCATGTCAGCAAAACCGGCCAACGCCTGGCGCTGGTGCTGTTCATCTCGATGATCCACGGGCCAGCGGGCAGCTTCCCTGTTCAGGGTTCGGATTTCCCGTTCCTGCTGCCCGATGAGCTGGCCGCCAGTGATGCCAGTACCGCCTTGATCTCGCTTCGGCTGGTGCACCGGGCGGCCTATGGCAGTGCCTTGCTGGGTGTGTTGAAGGGGGGTGAGTTCGAGTATCGCTACGACGTCTCCAAAGACCTGAGCAGCATGGTCGCTAAAAAAGGCGGGCTGGAGGTGCCAGCGAGCGAGTGGAATTCATCGCTGTATGCGTTCAAGTCAGATGCGTTCGAGCTGCCTGCGGTGGATGGGGAGAACGCCTTGTCTGCCGAGTTCTCAGAAGACGAGATCGCTCAGCAGTGGCAGTCGAGCTGCAGCGTGAAATTCCGCCACCAGCCGGTGGCGGGTGGTACCTGGCAGGAGCGCACGGCGACCTTCGATGTGAGCCTGAACTACCTGTTCTACCTCGACGCCGATGAGCGCAGGGAACACATCCTGCGCGGCGAGCTGTTTTCGCCAGTGGAAAGCGCAAGGTTTGCCAAGGCGGTCCAAGGCCTGCCGCCCGACATCGATCCGGTGCTGCGCGAGCACATCCAGCTGTTCGTCGCCGAGGTCTTGCACGCTGCGTTTGTGACAGCCCTCAACCTGACGGCGGAGGTGCCCGAGCAACTGCTGGAGGGCTTGCAACTGGCCGACGCCAGCCGCCTGCAGCCAGCGCGTATCGAAAAGCCCCACGACTTGGCGGTGTTCGGCCCGATTGGCCAGGGCGACGCCGGGTTCGCCATCGTCGAGCAAGGGGTTCGCCTGGCTGCCGCCCAACGCCAGCAGTTCAGCGTCCAGCCACCGCGCGAAGGTGTGCAGTGGAGCTTGCAGAGTCTGGATGAAGTCGCCGGCGATATCGGCCGCATCGATGCCGAGGGTCTGTACCGCGCACCGCCGGGCCATGCCATGGGCACTGGCCCGACCCGGCTGCTGGTGATGGCTACCGATCCGGGCACCGGGCAAAGGGCCGTCGCGCTGGTCATCGCGCTGAAGCACTCCGTCAGCGTCAACCCGTTGATCAGCGTCTGTGCCAACGGCGATGAGCTGGCCTTCAGCGCTGGGGTCATCGGCAAAGGTCCGCTGACCTGGACGCTCGAGGCGCAAGAGGCGGGTGGCGGTATGTTGCAGCCCGGCGACCAAGGCCGTAGCTGCACCTTCCGCGCGGGGCCGAACGTGCCCAAACAGACCTACGTGCTCGAGGAGATCAAGGTTCAGGACGCGCAGTCTGGCGGCAGCCGCAGCGTGCATGTGCTGGTGCAACAACATGAACCGGCGCTGCGCGTGTCGATGGCCGCGCAGCCCCTGCCCGGTGGCCAGTTGCAGTTCATCGCCTCGCTCAACGGTGAAATCACCGAAGCCGAGTGGCAGGTGCGGCTCGGCGCCGGAGCTATCGATGCCAGCGGCGTGTATACGCCAGACCTGTTGGCACCGGAGCATTTCGCGCTGATCACGGGGCTGGTCGATGGTGGCAAGTATGGCGTCTTTGAAGGCCATCACATTCTGCCACTGCCGTTGCTACCAGCATCAGCTGCACCCGGCACACCGAGTGCCTCGACAGGGGAGGTCCGCGCATGAGCCGCACATCGATTCCATCCATTTCCAAAGAGGGCCAGCACATGACTGCCAACTCGCTTGAAGAGGTGCTGCAACGCCTGCGCGCAGGCAACGTGACCCAGGGCTGGGGGGCGGTCTGCGCGTTCAGCCGCCTGCGTTTGAACCGTCTGCTCGAACAACAGTACATCGAGCGCCTGGACGAGCTGCGCTTTATCCCATCGTTCAGCGGTACCGTCACCCATCAGGGCTTGACGGTCACCCACAGCCGGCTGACGGCCGTCGAGTTCGGCGCACCGAGGCTGTCGTTCAGCACCGCTTCGATGGACAACTCGCGGGCCAGGCTGACGATGAACATCATTGGCGGGCGCTGTACCCATGCCTCCTCGATCAGCCAAAGCCCGGTCAGTTCGCACCTGATCACCGAAGCCATGGGCTTCACCCTGGAGATGGACATCGATCTGGCCCTGGTGACCGGCGAAGTCGACCGCCGCGGCCGGGTCGTTCTCGACCTCGCCGAGGGCGCCAGCCTGCGCTGCAACCTGGGGGGGGATGAGGAGCAGGTCAGCAAGGACCTGTCCCAGGCCCTCGAGCAATGGTTCAAGGCACTGCCCAAGCATTGCAGCGTGTTCGAGCTCGGCATGATCGATTTCGACGGTTACAGCGCACTGACACCCGTCCGTTTCATCATCCGCACCCAGGCAGCCCCTGGTGCCAAGCTGGCAAGTGCGGCCAACTACGGTGATGGCGCGGTGCTGACCTTCATTCAACTGGTGGCCAACGATGACCTGGGGGACGCGCCGGATGACCGCTTCCCGTTCCTGATCCCCAGCGACACCGAGGCCGATGGCCGTGATCGCTACTCGGCCGTGCTGGTACTCGACCAGGCGTTGCTCGAACACGTCAGCGACGAGCGTCTCGACGTACTGGCCAGCGTGCTGTTCCCTGGCTCGCACGCCTTCAAAGAGCTTGCACGGCATACCCCCCATGACCTGGCGGTGTTCGGCAGCATCGATCCGCTGCGCACCACCTTCACCCTCGAGCCTGCCATCGGCACCCTGCGGGCCGGACAGAGCCAGAAATTTGTCCTGCGCGATGGTACGGGCAAGGCGCTCGAGGCCAAGGCTTGGCGTGCAGTGGGCTTGCGCAGCCACACCGCCGCGAGCCAAGGCAGCATCGACGCAGCGGGTCTGTACAAGGCCGCCAGCGAAGCGCAGGTCGGGCACGACAGCCTCACGGTGCTGGTGACCGCCGACTATGAAGAGGCTGGCGTGAAGTACAGTGCAAGCGCCCGGCTTCAGGTGTTTTTCGAAGGCCTGGAGATCGCCCCGCGGATCGCCACCTGCCTCCCCAGCCGGCAATCGGCGATCCGCTTGACGGCCGCCGATCCGGCGGCCAAGCCCATCGACTGGACGTTGCATGGCACGCGGCATGGCGAGCTGCTCGAGGCAGGCGACAATCAGGTGGCGTTTCGCGCCTCTGCTGCTTCGCGCAGGCGCAGTCTCAATGTTCAGCATATCCAAGCCCGTGCTAGCGAGGCCAGCAACGCCGCAGTGCTGTTGCTCAATGGCCAGCAAGCCTTGGCGGTCACGCCAGGCTATGTGCCACGGGTAAAGGCGGGCGCAACCGTCCAGGTGCAAGACAACAGCGGCTTGCTGCCGGGCGTCGCACGCCGTTGGCGAGTGGAGGGCGAAGGCACGGTCGATGCCGAGGGGCGCTTCACTGCGCCGGCCAATGCACGTACCGGCAGTAGCGTGGTGGTCTGCGAGGTGGTGCGCAACGGCGTGGTGCTGGGCAGCGGTTACAGCCTGTTGCAGTACTCACAGCTCACGGAAGAAGAAACCTGGGACACGGTGCAGTCCTTCAAGCTGCTGGTGCCGGGTGGCCCGCAGGATGGCTCGGTGGGCGGGCTGCTGCCCAACGGTTACCAGCCGATGAAGCTCGAGATGGTCGTTGAGACTCATAAGGGCGGCAAGCCAATCGCTTTGAGCGAAGAGGAGAGGGGCACACTGGGCTTGTACCACCGCGCATCGAATGCAGCGGTCGGTACGTTGCCGGGGAAAACCATCCACGAAGGCATTTCTCCAGATGACCCGCAGCTGTGGCGTACCAACCTGCTGGCTAACCGCTTCCAGGCAGCGATCAATGGCGGGGCGGCGCCTGCGCCTGCGCAGGACGACGAGGGCACATACCGAACAGAATTGTGGCTACACAGCCGTGCAGCGGTGGGCACGATCACGCCCTTTTATGCCAGGTTCCAGGCGGATAGTGGTGCATGGCATTCGTCCACCGATCAGGGGGCGACCGCAGGTGGCGTGGTGCAGGTCACGGCCAGGACGCTGCCCGAGTTCACCGCTGCGGATTATACGTTCGAACGGGTGCGCGTCGATGGCGGCGTAGGCAATGAGGGCGACCCGCCAAATGACGATTTCGATTTCCACCCACGGACGGTCGACTACTGGAAACTCAAATACACAGGCGGTGGGTTCGAGACGTGTGAGTTCCTCCCAGTGGAAGCGCCAGTGCCTCAGAAAATTAGAATTACCAACACCTCGATGTTGCGTTGGGAGATAGAGAGCAAAAAAGAAATAATGACCAGTTTTACCGGTTACATTTTCCGGGATTCGAAAAAACCAGGTGTACAGACCAAGGTGTTGTTCGATGAGTCACTGGCCGGCCTTGTGAACAGCAGCTATATGAAAGACGTGGCGATTGACGAGAACTTCTTCGAGGTGGGGTCGCTGGTTATCAGCAATCACCGTTATGATGATATTGACTTCAAGTTCGTTAGCGACAAACGTAAAAAGGTGCTCCGCTCGCTGGCTGTATTGATGCGCGATAGGCAGGGCAATGCCCATAGCCGGCGGATTTCCTTTGCGCCGGCCTCTGCCAACAGGCACCGTGACAAGTTGTCCCACACCCTGTTCACCCCACCCCCTGAAATCTTGCCGCCAGCCGCTGAGCTTGAACATGCGGTGGGGGTCCCAGACACCGAATCGAACGGCCGGATTGAACTTGCCCAGAAACTCGACCAGAACGGCGCGCCGGACGGCTACACCACCTCGGTGGAAATCAAGAACGGCTACGTCAAGTTTGGTTCGGATGATAATCCGAAGAACGACGTGATCAGTTATATAAAAATGGACAACGTGCCGTCCGCCGTGCAGATCGGATTGACCTCGGAGCGTGCGGGAGACCACGACGGTGATTGGTATTTCGCAATGCGTACCACCAACTACCGGACCAGCACCGGCTGGATCGAGATCAAGTCACTCAAGGGCAGGCCGGTGGGGGATATTGTTCGGGCTGGGCTGCGCATGGAAGTGGTTAATTACGACCACGGCAATATCGAAGGTAAGTTGTCGGGTATCTACATTGATCTTTAAAGTCAGTCAGTGAGTTATTCGCCCACGGCCCTGACCGACGTGGGCGTCTTGCACACCTGTGTTGCTTGATTACGTGAGGTTTTTAATATGTCCGCATCGACGTCTGTGCATTCCAATGCCTTCAACTTCATGAGTTTTCTGCAGAACGGTGTTGACCCGCGTACGGGCCAATACACCGTCGCCATCAACTTGCCCGAGCTCAAGGCCAACGACCTGCAAGGCCCGGCATTCAAACTGGCCTTGACCTACAACCCGCTCAACACCCAGGACTCGGGTTTTGGCTTGGGCTGGAACCTGCAACTGTCGCAGTACACCCCACACAACCAAGTGCTCTCGCTGAGCACCGGCGAGAGCTTCAAGGTCACCGGCAGCCGCGTTACCGAGCGCGGTACCGAGCTGTTGATGAAAGAAAAGAAGCTCGACAGCTTTCACGTCTACCGCCTCGATGACAACGAAGGCCCTGGCAGCCGTTTTCGCGTGGTGCACCGCAGTGGCCAGGTGGAAGTCCTCGAGGTCATGGGCGCCGCCGATAACCGCGTGGCCTTGCCGGTCCAGGTGTTCGGCGCCACCGGGCATTCGCTGAGCCTGAGCTACCAGCCGTTCGACAACCGCTTCAACCGGCTGGCCTCGATCAGCGACGACAGCGGCGAGCTGTTGTCGATCGAGCGTGACAACATCATGGTCAAGGTTCACTTCAACCCCGGCCAAGGCGAGGGCGGTGAGGCGCTGGCACGCTTCGACATGCTTCTGGAAGGCAGCGAGCGCCGCGTCGCCCGCATCGACCTGCCGACCCACGACAAGGCCAGTTGGCGCTTCAAGTACGAAAAGGTCCGCGACCATTTCTGCCTGGTTGAAGTCCAGACCCCCACTGGCGCCAGCGAAAACCTGTATTACACTGACGACGGCCACGCCTTCCCGGTCGGCAGCGGGCGTACCGCGCTGCCACGCGTGACCCAGCACCTGACCCGGCCGAACTTCGATCAGCCGGTGGTCGATGTGCGCTATACGTACCCCGACGCGAAAAACTTCCTCGGCCATACACTGGCGATCCAGTGGGCGGACGACGGCCTGGACAACCTCTACAAGTATGTTGGCGAATACCGCTATGGCTCGGTGGAGAGCCTGTGGGTCACTGAAAATGTGCAAGGCGCGGAAACGCTGCGCGAAGTGCGCAGCATCGCGCGAAGCTTCAACCAGTTCCACCTGCTGGTCGAGGAAAAGACCACCCAGGGCAACTGCGTGCAGACCCAGGCCACCGAGTACTACCTGACCAGCGGCGCGGCGTTCGAGCAGCAGGTCAGTTACTGCCAGTTGCCAAAGAAGACCGACACCCGCTGGTCGTTGCTCGACGATGCCAGCCAGACCCGCGTGGAAACCACCAGCAACACCTATGACACCCAGGGCAATCTGCTGACCCGCACCCACCCCACCGGCGTGGAAGAGACCAGCACCTGGTACCCGGCTGCCGGTGGCGAGGGTTGCCCCAAGGACCCAGAAGGGTTCGTGCGCCACCTCAAGGACACCACCACTACACCAGCGCCTACCGGCAAGGGCGCGGCACCCACGCTGCGCCAGCGCTACCGCTACATCACCCTGCCAGCCCTCAGCGGCAGTGGCCTCGAGGCCGCGCATGTGGTCGAATCCGAGACCTTGCTGGAGGTCAGCAGCGCGGCTCAGGTGCGCCTGGCGGGCCTGATGGCCATGGTCGGCGAGCGTCTGGCCGGTTTGCTGGCGCCTTTTGTCGACAGCCTGGGCCAGGCGCTGCGTATCGACGCGGAGGACGAACTGCAACGCACCAGCCATGACTACACCAACGCCCCTGGCGATGCCTTCGCTCACGGGCGCGTGGTCACCACCCGCGTGACCCTGAACGGTCTGCTCACCCAGACCGCCTTCACCTACCGCAAGGGCCCCTCCCGCCGCGCGGGCGAGCACGTTCTGACGACCACGCAAGTGCTCACCGGTTTTGATGGTGAAGCCAAGACCATCACCCTGGAGCACTCGCTGTTGACCGGCGAGCCGCTGCTCAACCGCGATGACAACGACGTCGAAATCGCCTACGTGTACGACGTGTTGCGCCGTGTGATCCGCGAGACCGTGGCGCCGGGGACCGAGTTCGAGGCATCGCGCCGCTACGAGTACGCGCTGTGCAGCGCCGATGGCGATCAGGCCGAGCAGCGCCGTTTCGATGTCAAGGATGTCATGACCTGCAGCCGCTTCGATGGCCTCAACCGCGTCATTCATGAAGAGCGCGACGACGTCGATAGCGATGACCAGGTGCTGGCCGGTACGCCTCGGCCGATCTACAAGGCCCGCTACGATGCCCTGGGCAACCTGGTCGAGGAAACCGAAATCGACTGGCTGGGGGCTGTAGACCTTGTCCTGACCACGGCCTTCGAGCAGGACGACTGGGGGCAACTCGACTGCACCATTACGCCTGATGGCGTAAGCACCTACGCGCGGGTCAACCCGCTGGGTACCCCCACCCACCGAGGCCCGGTGCAGCGCAGCTGGCGCGAGGCGCCCGCGGCCAAGGACGGCAGCCCGCAGGCGCAATCGACGACCGGGGTCACGGAAACCTGGATCGACCTGTTCGGCAAGCCGGTGCGCGTCGAGCGCTTCGACCTCGACGGCAAGGCGATCAGCCTGCAGGTCAACGAGTATGACGGGCTGGGCCGCACCAGCAAGGAAACGGTGAGCTTCGGTACGCTCAACCGGGTCAACAGCTACGTCTACGATGCCTTCGACCGCCTGCTGGCGCACACCCTGCCGTCCAATCCCAATCACATCGTCTACCGCAGCTTCGCGCCCCACAGCAGCGAGGACCTGCCGATCAGCATCAAGGTGGGCACCAAGTTGTTGGGCGAGCAGAGCTTCGATGGCCTGGACCGCCTGGCGACCGCCACCACCGGCGGGCGTCTGCAGCGTTACAGCTATGCGCCGGGGATGCGCCAACCCCGCAGCGTCACCGCGCCCAATGGCGAGGTCATCACCTACGAGTACCAGGCCACGCTGGGCGAAGAGCCGCTGAAACGTGTGCTGGGCAACAGCCCAGCGACCTACAACTACGATGCCAAGAACGCCAACCTGCTGAATTGCAGCGTGGATGACCAGGCGCTGGCCAGGACTTACTTCAGCACCGGCCAGGTCAAGACCGAGACCCGTACCCAGGACGGCGTCGACTACCACATGGCCTACGCTTACAGCCGCACGGGCCGGTTGCTGTCGTACACCGATGTGCTCGGCCAGGACCAGGTGAACGAATACGATGAATGTGGTCGGCTGAAACGCACTACGCTGGGCAGTCTGTCGTCGGACTTCACCTACGACGGATTCGGACGCACCGCCAGCTACACCACCCGCGACGGCGATCAGTCGCTCAAGACCAGCCTCGAGTACGATGAGTTCGAACGTGAAATCCTGCGTACCTTCGACCTAGGGGGCACCCAGCAGACGTTGGCGCAAGTCTATAACGACGTCGACGGGCTGACGCTCAAGACCCTGCGAGAAGGCACCAAGCTGCTGCGCGAGGAAGCGTACTTCTACGATACGGGCGACCGCCTGGTCCGCTATGCCTGCACGGGCGAGCAATGCCCGGTCGATCCGTATGGCAAGACGATCGTCGACCAGGTGTTTCGTATGGACGAGCTGGACAACATCACCTTGGTGGTCACGAACTTTGGCACGGGTAGAAACAACGCCACCTACAAGTTCGAGAATGCTGCCGACCCGGCGCAGTTGACCAGTATCACCAACAACCATGCCGACTACCCCGCGCTGATCGAGCTGACGTATGACACCAACGGCAACCTGACCCGTGACGAGGCGGGCCGCACGCTCCGGTACGACGCCTTGAACCGGTTGCTCGACGTAGAGGACCTGGAGGGTGGTTTCAGTCACTATGCCTACGACCCGAAAGATACCCTTACCGGCCAGAGCAGCGGCACCACGCGTGCGCAGGCACAGCTGAGCTGAGGCGCACTGCCCGAGCCTGTTCGCGCGGTGAGTGCGGGCGGGCTCGGGTCACGCCGCGATCATCGATAACGGATGGTAAAGCTCAGCGCACCCTTGGCCACGCCCGCCTGTACATCGGCGCTGGGGCCCGTCTGGTACAGCCGGGCAGCGAAATTCAACAGCATCGTGCCGTTGGTCAATGGGACCAGCGGCACTTCCGTTTCCAGCGCCAGCGGCGAGCCGTCGTCCTGCAGCACCTGGATCCCCACGCCTTTGGCGGTCGAGTCAGTGGTCAGGCCGAAGATGCCCGAGGTGGTCGGGCCGATCGGTTGCGAGCCGTTGACGCCGTGCAGTTCGATGCTCGCGCGGGTCATGCCGCCCGGGTCGGCCTGGCAAGTACTCAGGGTGATGTGGAACGGCACTGGCGGGGTAGTGAAACCCTCGCCGGTGAAGTCCGCCGACCCCCACTCGCCGAGCTTTACCGGGTTGGCACTGACTGGATCGCCAATGATGCTGCACTGCGCCTGGATGACGGTGCCCTGCAGGGCATACCGGAACATCAGCCCGATATTGTCGAAGTCCAGGGTGGCCTGGAACAGCGGCACGTTGATCTGATGCACGCCCGGCGCGATGTCGCCGGTCTTGATCAGGGTGACATAGTTGTGCACCCCGGACACGACGATGCCCAGCTCAGTGTCATCGTCCTTGAAGGCCTTGAACGGTATCAGCGGCCTGGGCGAGCCATCCACCGGCTTGAACTCGTTTCTGGGCACGCCATTGCTGCTGAACGGGGAGGCGATGCGGACCATGGCGCCAATCCCTCGGATGTTGGTCTGCAGTACATGGCCGTTGGGATCGTCCGGGCCGATCGGCCGCAGCGTGGCGGGATCGATCGGCGCCAGATTGGCCAGGTCGACGTTCATCATCACGTCGCCCTCGTTACGGCAGTTCACCTGTTCACGGCCTGGTGGGGCGGAGAACTCCCGGAGGTCGCCCTGGCCGATGACCGTGCCCACGGCGGCATCGGCGGGCACGTACGCCGTGGGCATCACGCGGGTCAGGTTGAAAGGCCCCGCGGGGAAGTTCGGGTTCCACACGCAATGTGAAATGGCATGGGCTTGGCTGGCTGCGAGGGTAAACAGCAGCGTCGGTAGGAGGCGTTTCATGAAGTACCTGCTCAAGGGTGCTGCGCGGGAGCCCCGCGCAGCGTGTTTCAAGGGAAGCGGCGTTCAACTGCAGGTCAGTGACTGCAGCCGGTAGCCCTTGGCCTGGGCCATGTGTTGCGGGTCGATGGCCACCTGGCAACGCGTATCGGCCGCCTCGCCCCAGCTGATGTCCAGCAGTTGCGGCTGCTGCCCGGTGGCCAGCAGCACCTGGCCACCCTGGCCGACCACGCCGAGTGGAGCGGCGTCTGCGCCGCTGACCTGGGCGCCGAACGGCAACGGCTTGCCCTGGGCCGTGTGCAGGGTCAGCACCAGGCGTGTGACCTGGCGGGCGCTGAAGCGGGTCTTGACGATCGCGCCGCGACGCGGCACGACCTGCGCCGTGCCATTGTCGATGTCGACCTCGGGCCCCAGCCGGTCGGTCTGCAGCACCACCTGGTTGACCCGGTAAGGCCGCAGGTACGGGACCATGGCGAAGCCCTGCGCATTGGTCTGCACTCCCGCGCTGTTCTGCACGCCGACCCCGGCGATGCCGGGCACCTCGATCAGCGCCGCGGTATCGCCCAGGTAGGGGCCGAACTCGAGCCCATCGGCGTGCAGCAGCACGGCGCCGCTGGCGTTGAGTGACAGGCTGCGGTAGTCGCTGGCGCCGCTCAGGCCGATCGCCAGATTGGCATGGGGGCCTTGGTAGCCGGTCGACAGCGCCACTGATTGGCGGCGCGATTGATCTTGCGCCACGCTGGCGCTGTAGCTCAGGCCCTGCTCGCCGGTGGTACCGTTCAAGGAGGCGCGGTGGCTTGGGCCGTCACGGTTGTGTTGCAGGTCGTAGCTGAGGTTGGCCGAGCGGCCAAAGGTCAGCGGCATCGACAGGCTCAGGCCGATCAAACGGTCACTGCCGGGCGTGTCGGTCAACGACTGCGAGGCGAACAGGTTGTAGGTGATACCGTGCTGGTGGGTACTCAGGCTCAACTGGAACTGGCGCTGGACATCGCTGCGTTGCCAGTAGTCCTGTTGCGACAGCGTCAGGCTCAGCGAGCTGCGTTGCCCGAGGTTCTGGTGGATCGAGGCCTCCAGTCGGCTGCGACGGCTGCCGCTGAACGTCGCGGCATGGCTGCGCTGGCGCACCGCCTCGTCGAAGTCGCGGTAGCCCTCGGTCGAGTAGCGGTAGCCGGCGAAGCGCAGGGTGGTATCGGTCGAAAACGCCTTGCCGTACTTGAGCGCATAACTCAGCCCCTGGACGCTGGCCAGGTCGGCGAGGCCGAGCTCGCTGGTGGCCTGCGTCACGTCCACGGCCAGGGCACCAAGGGTGCCCAGGTCACGCGCCAGGCCGAGGTTGGCGGCCCGGTAGTACGCGCCTGCCATCAAGCCACCGTAAAGCGTGGTGTTCCAGCCAGTCCCGAGCGCGACGGTGGCCTGCCAGAGTCTCTCGGCGGGCAGGTCGCCAACCGGGTTGTAGCGCCCTGCTGTGACGCTGTAGCGCCACACCCCGGCCCGTAGCAGGTTACCCAGCGTGGCATAGGGCTGGATGAACCGCCTGACCTGGCCGTCCGCTTCGGTCAATACCACCTCCAGTTCACCACTGCCCGCGGTGCTCAGGTCGTCGATGGCGTAGGGGCCGGCGCTGACATAGGTGGAGTAGATCGGGTAGCCGTTCTGCCAGATCTCGAGCTTGGCCCGGCTCTGTGCCACGCCGCGGATGACTGGCGCGTAGCCTTGTTGCGAGTCGGGCAGCATGCCCAGGTCGGAGGCCACGCGCAGGCCCCGGATCGGCACGCTGCGAAACACGTCGCTGTCGGTGAAGGTCTCGCCCAGCGTGAGGTTGGCCCGGGTCCCGGGCAGGTCGCGCTGGGCATAGCTGTAGGCGCGTGTCCAGGTGCGCTCGCCCTCGCTGTCCTGGCGCCACGACTGGTTGCTGCGCAGGCGCCACTGACCGATGTTCAGGCCACTGTTGAGAAACAGGTCCTGGCTGGCGTAGTGGCCGCGATAGCGGCTGTTGCCTTGCACCGACGACGCCTGGTAGTTGACGAAGGCCGCATTGATGCCGCTGTCCCAGCGCTGAGGGTCGACATAGCCGGCGACATCGCGGCGCATGGCGACCTGGGGAATGGAAATCGTCAGCAGCAGTGTGGCGCTGTCGAAGTCTACGAGGCTGCCGGGCAGTGCCCGTACCAGGTCGACACACGCCGTGTTCAGCTCGGTGGGGTCGGCCAGCGCTTCGGCTCTGAGCCCGAACCCTTCGAGCATGGCCGCCGACAGGCAGGGGCGCAGTTGCCCTGTGCCTGGGTCACGGGTGAACTCGACTTCGCGAGGGCCAACGGCGTCGAGGTTGACCTGGAGCTCGACCCGGTAACGGCCAGGAGGCAGTTCAAGCGAGCTGGCCAGAGCGCTCAATGCCAGGGCTCCGGCGCTCGCCGGCTGGCTGCTGTCCTGGCGCAGGAAGCCAGCCTGGAACTGCGCGGCTGCCAGCGCTGGTGTGGGTATCAGGGGGCTGGCGACGATCAGGCTCAGGGGTAGCAGAGGCAGGCAGCAGCGCGCACGCCTGCGCTGCAGGGATAAGATCATGGTGGTGAGTCCTTGCGATGGACCGATGCCGGCCATCACGGCGCGAGGGTGATCGGTAGCGTCGTCGGTGCGCTGTAGCCGCCGTAGTCGTTGATGACCGAGAACTCCGCCTGCAGCCCGGCCTTGGGCTGTACGCCGCTGATCGGGTAGGCGCGCTGGCCGAACGGCGAGATCATCTCGGCCTCTTTGAGCGAGTGATGCTGGCCGCCGCCTTTGATCTCCAGGCGGATGAACGTCATGTGATAGGGCGTTGGGTTATGCACACGCAGTTGTGCCTGGCCCTTGCCGGACTCCAGGCTGAACTTCAGGTCCTTGAGGCTGGCGAGCGGATTGCCCTGCAACTGGGCGGGGCGGTAGAACAGCTTGATCCGCGTGCGCATGGCAATGTTCAGGACATTGCCCGACGCCTCGTGCGTCTGTGGGATCTCCTGCACGTTGAAAAAAAACAGCGACTCGCGGTCTTCGGGCAGGTCAGTCGGCAGGCCGTTGATCTGCACCATCTGCTCTTTGCCGGGTTCCAGGCGGAACAACGGCGGTGAGGGGATGAAGGGCACGGCGCTGGAGGTATCGTCGGCCAGGGTGTTGACCCAGGCCTGGACCGCGTAGGGCCTGACGCTGGGGTTGTTGATGACGACCGAGGTGCTGCGCTTGTCGCTGTCGAAGATCACGCGGGTATTATTGAGTGACAACGCGGCGCTGCCGGAGGAGGGCAGCGCCAGGGTGCACAGGCCTAGGCAGGCGGCGAACACGGCGCACGTGCGGGGTGACAGTTGAGTCTGTCGTAACATGGTTTGATACCTTCGACCCTGGTGCCTGATAGGCGCCTGGGTGCTGAGTGCGTTCGGGCGCACAGCAGCCTTGTGCTGCGCGCCTGAACGGTGGGTCAGATGATGTCTACGGTGAACTGCACGTCGGCCGACGCAGCACCGGCGGTCACAGCCGCGGCAGTCGAGCGGTAGTAGGCGTTGAAGATCATGTCGGTCACGCCGGTGTCGTTCAGCGGGTAGGCGGCCGAGGCAGCGCCTGGCTTGACGATGGCCCCAGTGTTGTCACGCACGACGATGGCGATGCCTTTTGCGCCATCGTTGGTAGGGGTCACTGCAAAGTAGTCGCCACTGGTGTCAGCGGTACCATTGAAGGTGACGGTGGCCGTGTTGCTCGCCAGGCTGCAGGCTGCGCCATCGGCTACGCGCAGGCCAAAGCGCTTACCGCTGTATTCCTGGCCCACCGCGGTGAACTGGCTGGCCGCCAGCGTGCCCATCTTGACCAGGTTGCCCACGCTGCCGTCGCCCGGATTGATCACTTCGATCGGGCAGGTATTGGCGGTAATACGCCCTTCAAAGTTGATGGTGCCGGTAGTGGCATAAACAGACGATGCGCCGATGGCCGAAATCAGGCCGAGCGAAAGTGCAAGAAAAGACTTTTTCAAGTGTTTGCCCTTATTGGGAATAGCAGGCGGCTTGGAATAACAAGACCGCAGCCGCTGCAAGAATTAACCCCGGGTACGGTAGTTAATGCGGTCAAGGCGGCGATTCTAGATAAGGATTGTTTTGGGGTGCAACTGGAAGTGTTGCGGGAGGCGGGGGATGACTTTATATTTTTTTTAAGCTGTCAGATTTTTCTTTTTATCGTGTGGGTAGTGTGTGGTGCGAGGATAATATTTATTACCTGTTTAATAAGCGTGGGCGTGAGGGATAATAGTTTTACTGTTTGTCTGTAAGAATAATGACTGTTGTCTACTGTCCAAGTAAGCGGCATTGGAGCCAGCTGCAGGTATGCGAGACCGCGCCTGAGGCTCTCGCTTCAGGCGCGGCGGACGATCAATGCTCGCCGCTTGGGTCACGCAGGCTCAGCAGTTGCTTTTCCTGGTGCCAGTCGAACGGTTCGTCGTTCTGCTCGGCTTCATGACGGCGTTCTTCGAGGGCCTGGTACAGGTCCAGTTCATCGTCGGGCATGAAGTGCAGGCAGTCACCGGCGAAGAACCACAGCAGGTCACGCGGCACCAGGTGAGCGATTTGCGGGTAGCGCTGGATCACCTGGCAGAGCAGGTCCTGGCCCAGGTACTGGCTTTCGAGCGGGTCTTGCGGGAGCAGGGTCAACAGTTCGTCGAAACGCTCCAGAAACAGCGCGTGGCTTTCTTCAGGCACTTGCTCGGCTTCGCCCAGGGCCACCAGGATGGTGCGCAGGTGCTGGAGCAGTTGGAGGTGGTACTCCAGGTGTAGGTTGGCCATGGCAAGGCTCCTCGATGAGCAAAAAACGGGGGGCGGAGTATACCCGCGAAGGGCTGCAAGGCAGCCCAAAAACTGACGACGCGATGCGCGCACCCCCTTTTCTGTTCAGCGCACCTTGCCGTGGGTCGCCAACAACTGCTCCTTGCTGAAGGCATCCACATCGATCACCTTGCGTCGCGCGGCTTCGGCCGCCTGCAGGCGCAGGGCCTCCTCAGGCTGCAGCACCCCGGCGCGCACCGCGGCATCGATCACCGACTCGCCCGGCGCGGGGGCAAACGTGCCGGCCTTGAGCGCCTGGTGCACGGTCTTGCTGAGCGGCGCGGTGTCATCGAGCAGGTCACTCGCCTGCTGCAGCGCGGCGACCGGGTCGTCCGCCGACTGCGGCCGGTAACACCCGGCCAGCAATGCTTCAAGCGCCGGATCCCCCTTGCGCCGGCCGATCAGCTCTGCAATTTCGGCGTCGAGTTCGTCACTGGGCCCGGTATGTCGACGGCCGAAGGGGAACACCAGCACACGCAGGGCGCAGCCGACGAAGCGGTTGGGGAAGTTGTCGAGCAGCCGGTCGAGGGCGTTTTCCGCCTGGCCCAGAGACTCTTCCATGGACCAGCGCAGCAGCGGTTGCAGGTACTCCGGCGAGCCGAGGTCGTGGTAGCGCTTGAGCGCGGCGGACGACAGGTACAGGTAGCTCAGCACGTCGCCGAGCCTTGCGCTCAGCCGCTCACGGCGCTTGAGCGCGCCACCGAGCAGCATCATCGACAGGTCGGCGAGCAGGGCGAAGGCCGCGGCCTGGCGGTTCAGCGAGTGGAAATAGCCCTGGCTCAGGGCGTCACCCGGTACGCGCTCGAAATGCCCGAGGCCCAGGCCGAGGACGAAGGTGCTGGCGGCGTTGCCGGCGGCGAACATGATGTGCTTGAGCAGCAGTTCGTCGAACTCCTTGAGCGCCTGCTCGCGGTCTTCACGACCGGCCAGGGCCATTTCCTTGAGCACGAACGGGTGGCAGCGGATCGCGCCCTGGCCAAAGATCATCAGGTTGCGCGAAAGGATATTGGCGCCTTCGACGGTGATGAAGATCGGCGCCCCCTGCCAGTTGCGCCCCAGGTAGTTGTTCGGGCCCATGATGATGCCCTTGCCGCCGTGCACGTCCATGGCGTGCTGGATGCATTCGCGGCCGCGCTCGGTCAGGTGGTACTTGAGAATCGCCGACAGTACCGACGGTTTTTCGCCGAGGTCCACGGCCTTGGCGGTGAGCAGCCGGGCGCTGTCCATCAGCCAGGCGTTACCGCCGATCCGTGCCAGCGACTCCTGAATGCCCTCGAAGGCGGCCAGCGGTACGTTGAACTGCTCACGAATGTTGGCGTACTGGCCGGTGACCAGGCTGGTGTACTTGGCCGCGCCGGTGCCGACCGCCGGCAGGGAGATCGAGCGGCCGACCGACAGGCAGTTCATCAGCATCATCCAGCCCTTGCCGAGCATGGCCTGGCCGCCGATGAGGAACTCCAGCGGGACGAACACGTCCTTGCCACTGTTGGGGCCGTTCATGAAGGCGGCACCGAGCGGCAGGTGGCGCTTGCCGATCTCCACGCCCGGGGTGTCGGTGGGGATCAGCGCCAGGCTGATGCCCAGGTCTTCTTCGTCACCCAGCAAGTGCTCCGGGTCGTAGGCCTTGAACGCCAGGCCGAGCAGGGTCGCGACCGGGCCGAGGGTGATGTAGCGTTTTTCCCAGTTCAGGCGCAAGCCAATGACCTCTTCGCCTTGCCACTGGCCTTTGCAGATGATCCCGGTGTCCGGCATGGCGCCGGCATCCGAGCCCGCCAAGGGGCCGGTCAGGGCGAAGCAGGGGATCTCGTCGCCGCGCGCCAGGCGCGGCAGGTAGTGGTTGCGTTGCTCATCGGTGCCGTAGTGCAGCAGCAGTTCGGCCGGGCCGAGCGAGTTGGGCACCATCACCGTCGAGGCCAGGTCGCCGCTGCGGGTCGCCAGCTTCATCGCCACCTGCGAGTGGGCGTAGGCCGAGAAGCCCTTGCCGCCGTACTCCTTGGGGATGATCAGGGCGAAAAAGCCCTGCGCCTTGATGTGCGCCCAGGCCTCGGGGGGCAGGTCCATGTCCTGGCCGATCTGCCAGTCGCTGACCATGGCGCAGAGGTCTTCGGTGGGGCCATCGATAAACGCCTGTTCTTCTTCGCTGAGCTTGGGCGCGGGGTAGTCGAGCAGGGTGTTCCAAGCCGGGCGGCCGCTGAACAGCTCGCCGTCCCACCAGACGGTGCCGGCGTCGATCGCCTCACGCTCGGTCTGCGACATCGGCGGCAGGGTGCGCTGGAACCACTTGAACACCGGGCCGGTGAAGACCTTGCGGCGCCATTCGGGCAGTACCAGCAGGGCGGTCTTGGCCGCCAGCACCAGCCAGATCAGCGTCAGCAGCCAGCCGGGGGCGTGGCTGAAGATCCCCATCAGCAGGGTATAGGCGGCCACGATGCCGAGTATCTGCAAGGGCGGCAGGCGCCGGTGGGTGAGATAGGCCGCGCCGATGACCAGCACCAGCAACCACAACAGCAACATAGTCCTTCCTCCTTGAAACCTTGGGCTTGGGCCGACCCCGGATAGCTTAGACGGCATCCACCGAACGGCCTTGTCTGTTCAGTGACAGGGTGCGGCGCCAGGAGTTCGGCGGGCGCTTGTCAGGGCATGTTTCCGGGTCGTCGGTACAGGCAGCGCAGCGGTGGAGTAGACTGCCAACCTCCGCATTCATAAGGACGTCGTCATGCTGAAGATCTGGGGCCGCAAGAATTCGAGCAACGTGCGCAAGGCACTGTGGATCGCCCACGAACTGGGCCTGGACTTCGAGTCTATCGACGCCGGCGGCGCCTTTGGCGTGGTCAACGAGCCGCACTACCGCTCGCGCAACCCCAACGGCCTGGTGCCGATGCTCGAAGACGACGACCTGGTGCTGTGGGAGTCCAATACCATCGTCCGCTACCTGTGTGCCGAGTACGGTGCAGAGCAGGGCTGGTACCTCGACGACCCGCGCCAGCGCGCCCTGGCCGACAAATGGATGGACTGGACCACCTCGTCCCTGGCTACGCCGTTCCGCCCGCTGTTCTGGGGCCTGCTGCGCACCCCTGAAGACCAGCGCGACTGGGTGGCGATCAACGCCGCGCAAAAGGCCTGCGCCGCGCTGCTGGCGATCGCCGACGAGACCCTGGCACACCAGCCGTACCTCTCCGGCGAGCAGATCGGCATGGGCGACATCCCCCTCGGTTGCTTTGCCTATGCCTGGTTCGAGATGCCCATCGAGCGTCCGCAGATGCGCCACCTCGAGGCCTGGTACGCGCGTCTGCAAGCGCGCCCGGCCTACCAGGCGGCGGTGATGACCGCCCTGACCTGATCGAACACGAACGTGCGTTCGATAGTCACTATCAATAAGCATGACTGTACTTAAGCGGCCTGGCCTTGCACCATGGCCGCACGCATTGCGCCAGTGACCTCGGCTGGCGTGTCCTGAACCCCTTCGCATGGTACGTGACCCGCTATGAGTTCTGCCCTGTCCATCCGACAGCTGACCAAGACCTACGGCAACGGCTTCCAGGCCCTCAAGGGCATCGACCTGGACGTCGCCGAAGGTGACTTCTTCGCCTTGCTCGGCCCTAACGGCGCCGGCAAATCCACCACCATCGGCATCCTCTCGACCCTGGTCAACAAGACCAGCGGCACGGTCAATGTCTTCGGCCATGACCTGGACCGCGAGCCGGCGGCGCTCAAGCGCTGCCTGGGCGTGGTCCCGCAGGAATTCAACTTCAACCAGTTCGAGAAGGTCTTCGACATCGTCGTGACCCAGGCCGGCTATTACGGCATCCCGCCGAAACTGGCCAAGCAGCGCGCCGAGCAGTACCTGACCCAGCTCGGCCTGTGGGACAAGCGCGACGTGCCGTCCCGCTCGCTGTCGGGCGGCATGAAGCGCCGGCTGATGATCGCCCGGGCGCTGATCCACGAGCCGCGGCTGTTGATTCTCGACGAGCCGACCGCGGGTGTGGATATCGAACTGCGCCGCTCGATGTGGAGTTTTCTCACCGAGCTGAACCAGAAAGGCATCACCATCATCCTCACCACCCACTACCTCGAGGAAGCCGAACAGCTGTGCCGCAACATCGGCATCATCGACCACGGCACCATCGTCGAGAACACCAGCATGCGCACGCTGCTCGGCAAGCTCCACGTCGAGACCTTTGTCCTCGACCTGAAGCAGGACCTGGCCAGCGCGCCGACCCTGCACGGCTACCCGTGCCGCCTGCTCACCCCGCACACCCTGGAAGTGCAGGTGGAGAAGGACATCGGCATCACCGCGCTGTTCGGCCAGTTGGCCCTGCAGAACATCGAGGTGCAGAGCCTGCGCAACAAGACCAATCGTCTCGAGGAGCTGTTCGTGTCCCTGGTTGAGAAAAACCTGTCGAAGGTGGCCGTATGAGTGTGGAACTGCGCACCAACTGGGTCGCCCTCAATACCATCGTCTACCGCGAAGTGCGGCGCTTCCTGCGCATCTGGCCGCAGACCCTGCTGCCGCCGGCGATCACCATGGTCCTGTACTTCGTCATCTTCGGTAACCTGATCGGCCGGCAGATCGGCGACATGGGTGGCTTCACCTACATGCAGTACATCGTGCCGGGGCTGATCATGATGTCGGTGATCACCAACTCGTACGGCAACGTGGTGTCGAGCTTCTTCGGCAGCAAGTTCCAGCGCTCGATCGAGGAGCTGATGGTGTCGCCGGTGTCACCGCACACGATTCTCGTCGGCTACGTCGCCGGCGGCGTACTGCGTGGCCTGGCGGTGGGCGTGATCGTGACCATCCTGTCGATGTTCTTCACCCATCTGCAGGTGCATCACCTGGGCGTGACCGTGGTGGTGGTGTTGCTGACGGCAACGATCTTCTCGCTGCTGGGCTTCGTCAACGCGGTGTTCGCGCGCAACTTCGACGATATCTCGATCATCCCGACCTTTGTGCTGACGCCGCTGACCTACCTCGGTGGGGTGTTCTATTCGATCACCCTGTTGCCGCCGTTCTGGCAGACCGTGTCGATGGCCAACCCGGTGCTGCACATGGTCAACTCGTTCCGCTACGGCATCCTAGGGGTGTCGGATATCAGTATTGGTACGGCGATCACCTTTATGCTGGTGGCCACCGCAGTGCTGTACATCCTGTGCATCCGCCTGCTGGTCAGCGGCCGCGGCATGCGCGCCTGAGGCCTTGTGCTTGCGCCGGCGCCACTGCCGGCCGACCCACCAGCGCCAGTAGAGCATGGTGGTGAAGTAGGCGAGGATGCCCAGCACCACGCCGCACACCACCGAACCGAGCAAGAACGGCTGCCAGACGGTCGCCAGCTGGTCGGTGATCCACTCGAAGGTGAGGTCGTCGGGCAGGCTCCGTGGCGGCGTCTGCAGCAGCCAGGCGCCGGTCATGTAGGTGACCAGGAACACCGGCGGCATGGTCAGCGGGTTGGTCAGCCAGACCAGGCTGACCGCGATCGGCAGGTTGCCGCGCAGGGGGATCGCCAGGCTGGCGGCCAGGAGCATCTGCAGCGGGACCGGGATCAATGCCGCGAACAGGCCTACGCCCATGGCCCGCGCCACCGAATGGCGGTTGAGGTGCCAGAGGTTCGGGTCGTGCAGCAGCTTGCCGAAGAAGCGTAAGGATTTGTGTTCCCGAATGCTGGTCGGATCCGGCATGTACCGTTTGAAGAGGCGGCGCGGCATGTAGGCTCCCCGGGTTTGAAGGGGGTCAGTATGCCCGGATTGCCTGACCGGCTTGTTCAGACTTTGTGACAATTGTTGAACAGAACCTGGCCCTGATTGGGCTATTCCTCTGCAGGTTGTCTTGCTTGCGGAGCTCTACCTCATGCGCACAGGGATGTTGGCGCTCGCGCTCGGGCTGTTGTGCCTGGGCTTTCTCCCCGCTCTGCCATCGGTCGGATGGCTGCTGGTGCTGCTCGTCGTCGGGCTCGGCACGCTGTGCAGCCGTGCCTGGCCACTGGGCGTTTGCCTGCTGGGGTTTTGCTGGGCCTGCGGTTCGGCGCAGTTGGCCCTGAACGATCGCCTGGCCCGCGAGCTGGATGGCCGCACGCTGTGGCTTGAAGGGCGTGTAGTAGGCTTGCCAACGCAGTCCGTGCGGGGCGTGCGCTTCGAGCTGGAACAAGCCGTGTCACGGCGCGCCGCGCTGCCTGCTCGCCTGCAACTGAGCTGGTTCGACGGGCCGCCGGTGGTGGCGGGCGAACGTTGGCGCCTGGCGGTTACCCTCAAACGCCCGCGCGGCCTGCTCAACCCGCATGGGCCGGACCGCGAGGCGAGCCTGCTGGCGCGGCGGATCGGCGCCACCGGCTCGGTCAAGGCGGGTGAATTGCTCCAGCCAGTCTCCGGCGGCTGGCGTGAGCGCTTGCGCCAGCGGCTGCTGGCCGTCGATGCGCAAGGTCGCGAAGCGGCCCTGGCCGCCCTGGTGCTGGGCGATGGGTCGGGGTTGCCGCGGGCGGACTGGCAAGCCTTGCAGGCCACCGGCACGGTGCACCTGCTGGTTATCTCCGGGCAGCACATCGGCCTCGCGGCGGGGCTGCTCTACGGTCTGGTGGCAGGCCTGGCGCGCTGGGGCGCCTGGCCCCGCCGTTGGCCGTGGCTGCCCTGGGCGTGCGGCTCGGCGATGGCCGCGGCGCTGGGCTACGGCTGGCTGGCCGGCTTCGGCGTGCCGGTGCAGCGCGCCTGCCTGATGCTGGCGGTGGTGTTGCTCTGGCGCTTGCGCTTTCGTCATCTGGGCAGCGCGGTGCCGTTGCTGCTGGCGCTGTGTGCGGTGTTACTGGTCGAGCCGTTGGCCAGCCTGCTGCCGGGCTTCTGGCTGTCGTTCGCGGCGGTCGCGGTGCTTATCTATTGTTTCGCCCACCGACTTGGGGGCTGGCGGCCCTGGCAGGCCTGGACCCGCGCGCAATGGGTGATCGCCATCGGGCTGATGCCGGCCATGTTGGCTTTGGGCCTGCCGATCAGCCTGAGTGCGCCGCTGGCCAACCTGGTCGCGGTGCCCTGGATCAGCGTTGTGGTGTTGCCGTTGGCATTGCTCGGCACGCTGCTGTTGCCAGTCGCGGGCGTCGGTGAGGCGTTGCTGTGGCTGGCGGGCGGGGCGCTGGATCTGCTGTTTCGGCTGTTGGCTTGGCTGGCGCAGTTGCAGCCGGCCTGGGTTGCCCAGCCATTGCCGCTGCTGGCCTGGTTGCTGGTCGGCTGCGGCGCCTTGTTGCTGTTGCTGCCGCGTGGGGTGCCGTTGCGCGGGCTGGGGGCGTTGATGCTGGTGGCGCTGTGGTCGCCCCGGGAGGTGCTGCCGCAAGGCCAGGTCGAGGTGCTCCAGCTGGATGTCGGGCAGGGCCTGGCGGTGCTGCTGCGCACGCGCAACCACAGCCTGCTCTACGATGCCGGCCCGGCCCGTGGCGACAGCGACCTGGGCGAGAGCGTGGTGCTGCCGACCCTGCGCAAGTTGGGCGTTGATCGGTTGCAGGTGATGCTGATCAGCCATGCGCATGCCGACCATGCCGGTGGCGCGGCGGCCGTTCATCGTGGCTTGCCGATCGAGCGAGTGCTGGCGGGGGAGCCGGCTGAGCTGCCTGGTGCGTTGCAGGCACAGCCGTGTGGGGTGGGGGAGGGCTGGCAATGGGATGGGGTGCGGTTTTCGCTGTGGCAATGGGCGGGAGCGGCTTCTAGCAATGACCGTTCGTGCGTGTTGTTGGTCGAGGCGGGGGGCGAGCGCTTGCTGTTGGCTGGCGATATGGAGAGTGCCGCCGAGCGGGCCTGGCTCAAGGCGCACGGGGCGACGCCGATCGACTGGTTGCAGGCGCCGCACCATGGCAGCCGCAGTTCGTCCACCGAGCCGTTCATCCGGGCGCTGGCGCCGCGTGGGGTGTTGATCTCGCGTGGGCAACACAATGGCTTTGGGCACCCGCATGCGCAGGTGATCGAGCGTTACCAGCGCCGTGGGCTGGCGATTCACGATACGGCCGTCGAGGGCGCGCTGAGGTTGCGCTTGGGTAGTCATGGGGAGGTGGAGGGGCAGCGTGGGCAGCGAAAGTTCTGGCGTGACCCGAATTGAGTGGATGTCCAAGCTCGCCGGGGCTGCTGCGCAGCCCTTTCCGACCGGTCCGGCGCCCCGGCAAGGCCGCTCCCACATGGACCGCGAGAACCCTGTGGGAGCGGCCTTGCGTCGCGAAAGGGGCGCGCAGCGGCCCCAGCGAGCTCAAGGCAAGGATAAATTCAGGGAAAATGCGAAGACCTTGAAAGGGCTTGGCTGGCGATGGAGTGTTGCGACCTCCGGCTGCTGAGCGGCTGACGATCCTATGGTAGAGTGGCGGCCTTTTTCGAGGGGATGATTACTGTGTGGGAATTGGTCAAGTCCGGTGGTTGGATGATGCTGCCGATCATACTGAGCTCCATCGCCGCCATGGCTATCGTCGCCGAGCGCCTGTGGACCCTGCGCGCCAGCCGTGTCACCCCGCCGCACCTGCTCGGCCAGGTGTGGATGTGGATCAAGGACAAGCAACTCACCAGTGACAAGCTCAAGAGCCTGCGCGCCGATTCGCCGCTGGGCGAGATCCTCGCCGCCGGCCTGGCCAACTCGCGGCACGGTCGCGAGATCATGAAAGAGTGCATCGAGGAAGCCGCGTCGCGGGTCATCCACGAGATGGAGCGCTACATCAGTACCCTCGGCACCATCGCTGCCATGGCGCCGCTGCTTGGCCTGCTCGGCACCGTGCTGGGCATGATCGACATCTTCAGCGCGTTCATGGGCTCGCAGATGACCGCCAACGCCTCGGTGCTCGCCGGCGGTATCTCCAAGGCCCTGGTGACCACCGCCGCTGGCCTGATGGTCGGTATCCCGGCGGTGTTCTTCCACCGTTTCCTGCTGCGCCGCATCGACGAACTGGTGGTGGGCATGGAGCAGGAGGCGATCAAGCTGGTCGAGGTCGTGCAGGGTGACCGCGAAGTGGAAGTGGCGGGAGACAAGGCGTGAAGTTTCGCCGCAACCGCCAGCGCGAGAACATCGACATCAACCTGGCGTCGTTGATCGACGTGGTGTTCGTGTTGCTGCTGTTCTTCGTCGTCACCACCACCTTCACCCGTGAAAACCAGCTCCGCGTCGAGCTGCCTGAGGCGACCACCGCCGCACCGCCGGCGGCTGACGAAGGCAAGCAGGTGGACATCACCATCAGTGCCGACGGCGTCTACTCGGTCAACAACCACCTGCTGCCGAAAAGCGACCTGGCCACCCTCACCGAGGCGCTGCAACAGGAGTCGGGTGGCGATACCAAGCTGCCGCTGTCGATCAGCGCCGACGGCAAGACCCCGCACCAGGCGGTGATCACGGCAATGGATGCAGCCGGCAAGCTCGGTTTCAGCCAGTTGCGCATGACCACCGTCGAGGCGGCAGCGGAGGCACCCTGATGGCCTTGGCCGACCGCCTGCTCGCGGCGTGGTACGACGGGCACCCGGCGCTGGCGCTGCTGCGTCCGCTGGAGCTGTTGTACCGGCGCGTGGTGTCGCGCAAGCGCGCGCGTTTTCTCAGCGGTGAAAGTGCCAGCTACCGCGCGCCGGTGCCGGTCATCGTGGTCGGCAATATCACCGTGGGCGGCACCGGCAAGACGCCGATGATTCTCTGGCTGATCGATCATTGCCGTCGCCAGGGGCTGCGGGTGGGCGTGGTCAGCCGCGGTTACGGCGCCAAGCCGGCCCACTTGCCCTGGCGGGTCGAGGCCGGCCACAGCGCCGAGCAGGCTGGCGACGAGCCGCTGCTGATCGTCCAGCGCACCGGCGTGCCGCTGATGATCGACCCCGACCGCTCGCGTGCGGTGCAGGCGCTGCTGGCCAGTGAGCCGCTGGACCTGATCCTCTGCGACGATGGCATGCAGCACTACCGGCTCGCCCGCGACCTGGAGCTGGTGCTGATCGACGCTGCCCGTGGCCTGGGCAACCGCCGCTGCCTGCCTGCCGGCCCGCTGCGTGAACCGGTAGAGCGCCTGCAGGATGCCGACGCGGTGCTGTACAACGGCGCCCGCGAGGACCGCGACGGTGGCTTCGCCTTCCAGTTGCAGCCGTCTGCGCTGGTCAACCTGCGCAGCGGCGAACGCCAGCCGCTCGACTATTTTGCCGCCGGCCAGGCCCTGCACGCCGTGGCCGGGATCGGCAACCCGCAACGTTTCTTCAATACCCTGCTGGGGCTAAACTGGCAGCCGGTGCCGCACCCGTTCGCCGATCACGCGCAGTTCAGCGCCGAGGCGCTGAGCTTCAGCCCGGCACTGCCGCTGGTGATGACCGAGAAGGACGCGGTGAAGTGCCGTGCCTTCGCCGCCGCCGACTGGTGGTACCTGGCCGTCGAGGCGGTGCCGTCAGCGGCCTTCGTCAGCTGGTTCGACCGCCAGCTGGTGCGCTTGCTGCCGGCCCGCCAGCAGCCCTGAACCGAATTCAACTTTCCGGCCCTAGGCCTCAAGGACGCATCCATGGACACCAAACTGCTCGATATCCTCGCCTGCCCGATCACCAAGGGCCCGCTCAAGCTCAGCGCCGACAAGACCGAGCTGATCAGCAAGGGCGCGGGCCTGGCCTACCCGGTGCGCGATGGCATCCCGGTGATGCTGGAAAGCGAAGCGCGCACCCTGACCGATGACGAGCGTCTGGACAAATGAGCCTGGATTTCACCGTGGTGATTCCCGCCCGGCTGCGCTCCACGCGCCTGCCGGGCAAGCCGCTGTTGCTGATCGCCGGCAAGCCGATGGTCCAGCACGTGTGGGAACAGGCGCGCAAGAGCGCGGCCAGCCGGGTGGTGATCGCCACCGACGATGCCAGCATCGTCGAGGCCTGCCAGGCGTTTGGCGCCGAGGTGCTGCTGACCCGCGCCGACCATGAGTCCGGCACCGACCGCCTGGCCGAAGTGGCCGAGCAACTGGGCCTGGCCAACGACGCCATCGTGGTCAACGTGCAGGGCGACGAGCCGTTGATCCCGCCGGTGATCATCGATCAGGTGGCGGCCAACCTGGCGGCGCACCCTGAGGCGGGCATCGCCACCCTGGCCGAGCCGATCCACGACACCCAGGCGGTGTTCAACCCCAATGCGGTCAAGGTCGTCAGCGACAAGCATGGCCTGGCCCTGAGCTTCAGCCGGGCGCCGCTGCCGTGGGCGCGTGACGCGTTTGCCAAGGACCGCGAGCAATTGCCGCCCGGCGTGCCGTACCGCCGCCACATCGGCATGTACGCCTACCGCGTCGGCTTTCTCCAGGACTTCGTCAGCTGGGGCCCGTGCTGGCTCGAGCAGACCGAGGCGCTGGAGCAGCTGCGCGCGCTGTGGCATGGCGTACGCATTCACGTCGAAGACGCCATCGAGGCACCCGCGGTGGGTGTCGATACCCCTGAAGACCTGGAGCGCGTACGGCGCTTGCTGGAGGCTTGATGCGCGTCCTGTTCGTCTGCCTGGGCAATATCTGCCGGTCGCCGACCGCCGAAGGCGTCCTGCGTCATCAATTGCAGGCCGCCGGGCTTGCCGATCAGGTCCAGGTGGCCTCGGCGGGTACCGGTGACTGGCACGTCGGCAAGGCGCCGGATGCGCGCACTTGCCGTGCGGCGCTGAGCCGTGGCTACGACCTCTCGGCGCAACGTGCGCAGCAGGTCAAGGCCGCGCACTTCGCTGAGTACGACCTGGTCCTGGCGATGGACAAGAGCAACCTGGCCAACCTGCAGGTCTTGCGCCCGCACGCGGCGGGCGGCGAGCTCGACCTGTTCCTGCGGCGCTACGGCGCGGCCCTGGACGAAGTGCCAGACCCTTATTACGGCGGCGCCGATGGCTTCGAGCAGGTCCTTGACCTGATCGAGGCGGCCTGCCAGCAGCTGGTCGTGGAAATCAAGGGGCGGTTATGACGGCGCAGTGGCAGGAGCGGGTCTCGCTCAAGCCGTTCAACACCTTTGGCATCGACGTCAGCGCACGCTTTTTCACCCAGGCGCACACGGACGACGAGGTGCGCGCGGCGCTGGCCAGTGCTGCGCAGCGCGAGCTTGCGGTGCTGGTGATCGGCGGTGGCAGCAACCTGCTGCTGACCCAGGACATTGACGCGCTGGTGCTGCACATGGCCAGCCGCGGGCGTCGTGTGCTGGGCGAGCAGGGCGACCGCGTGGTGATCGAGGCCGAGGCCGGTGAGCCGTGGCACCCGTTCGTGCAGTGGAGCCTGGCGCAGGGCTTCAGTGGCCTGGAGAACCTCAGCCTGATCCCCGGCACGGTTGGCGCGGCGCCGATGCAGAACGTCGGCGCTTATGGCGTGGAAATCAAGGACGTGTTCGCGGGGTTGACCGCGCTCGACCGGGAGACCGGCGAGCTGCGTGATTTCACCCTCGATGAATGTGCATTCGGTTACCGCGACAGCGTGTTCAAGCGTAACCCGGGGCGCTGGGTGATCCTGCGCGTGCGGTTTGCCTTGGCGCGTGCGCTGCAAGCACACCTGGACTACGGGCCGGTGCGTCAGCGCCTGCATGAGCAGGGTGTCGAGCAGCCGACTGCGCAGGCGATCAGTGATGCCATCTGCAGCATTCGCCGGGAGAAACTGCCGGATCCGCTGGACTTGGGTAATGCGGGGAGCTTCTTCAAGAACCCGCTGGTGAGCGTGGCCTTGGCCGAGCAGATTCGTGCGCGGTATCCGGGGGTGGTGGCGTATCCCCAGGGTGGCGAGCAGATGAAGCTGGCGGCGGGGTGGTTGATCGAGCAGGCGGGGTGGAAGGGGTATCGGGATGGCGATGCTGGCGTGCATCGGTTGCAGTCGCTGGTGCTGGTCAATTATGGGCAGGCCACGGGGGCGCAGTTGCATGCGCTGGCGTGTAAGATCCAGGCGGATATTCTTGAGCGGTTTGGGGTTGAGTTGGAGATGGAGCCGAATCTGTACTGATTGGGCTGAGTCGGGGCTGGGGCGTTGCGATGGTCGAGCTTATCCGGTTGATGTGGTGCGGCCACTGGCCCCTTCCGCCCTTACGGCGGGTCACTTTTTTTCTTGGAAAAAAGTAACCAAAAACCGCTTGCTCCTGCATCCGGCCCTCCGCTGCGCTGCGGGTTCCCTCACTCCGGCCTTGCTCCCGTGAGGACCGCGCCGGACGGGCCTTCCTGGCCCGCGGCGCTTGCCGGCCATCCATGGCCGTCACCTCACTCCGCAAGACCTCCGTTCGGCCTCCTGAAGTCGCAGTAGATCAAGATCACGAGCCAGATCAAGATCAAGGGCCAGGGCAACGGCTGGCGAATCGCTGCGCTCTCGCTTGTTTATAAGGGCGGTACAGCGCGTCAGCGCCAGAATTTGCAGTGGCAGTCCCGGCCTCTTCGCGGGTAAACCCGCTCCCACAGGTTATCTGCTGACTGTAAGGCCACTGCGGTCCCTGTGGGAGCGGGTTTACCCGCGAAGAGGTCAAGCTATCCACCACCATTGCCACTGTCGAAGATAACGCCAGCCCAGGCACCACCCGTAACTTGGCGACCTCAGGAGGCCGAACGGAGGTCTTGCGGAGCGGGGTGACGGCCAGGAAGGCCGGCAAGGGCTGGGGGCCAGGAAGGCCCCTGCAGCCCGGTCCACGCGGGAGCAAGACCGGAGTGAGGGAACCCGCAGCGCAGCGGAGGGCCGTATGTGGGAACCGGCGGTTTTTGGTTACTTTTTCCAAGAAAAAAAGTGACCCGCCGTAAGGGCGGAAGGGGCCATCAGCGCCACCCCATGGAATGGATAAGCCCACAATCTACAAGCCCAAGCCCAAGAACCAAAAAAAAGCCCCGCCAGTTCACACTGGCGGGGCTTTTTCATTCAGCCGTTGCAATCAACCGTGATGAGGCTTGTGCTCTTCGGTCGTTTCCAGGGCTTCAGGTGCAGCCGCTTCGCTGGCAGCAGCCTGTGCAGCCGCAGCAGCAGCAGCCTCGGCTTCACGCTTGCGACGACGCACTTCACGCGGGTCGTTCGGGGCGCGGCCGTTGGCCAGGACCACAGGGGCTGGCTCGGCAGCGACCGGCGCGGCCTCGACCACCTCAGGCTGGGCTTCGACCACCGGAGCAGGCTGCTCGATCACCGCGGCTTCGGCGACGGGCGCCTCGACCGGGGCGGCTTCGACCACTTCTGCAGACTTCTCGGCTTCGCCCGATTCGACCACTGCGGCTTCGACCACTACGGCTTCGGCAGCAGGGGCTTCAACGGCTGGCGCCTCGACCGGGGCTTCAGCGACAGGCGCTTCAACCACAGGCGCTGGGGCCACTTCGACAACCGGCTCGGCGCTCGGCTCAACCACGGCTACCGGCTCGCTGATCGGCTGCTCGACCACAGGGGCGATGGCAACTTCTTCAGCCTGTACAACCGGTGCTTCGGCGGGCAGGGCAATCACTTCGCCCGTTGCAGCTTCAGGTGCTTCAGTGGCTTCAGGCGCTTCGGCAGAGGCGACTTCAGCCTGCTGGTTGGCCTGGGCTTCCGCTTCGGCGCTGATGTTGCTGGTGGCGACAGCGGCGGTCACGGCCAGGCCGGCAGCCAGTTCAGCGCCCAGCTCGGTGGCTTGGTGCTGTTGTGGTTGCTGCTCTTCGCTGCCTTCAGTGCCTTCGTCATCACCGTCGATCAGCTCGCCATTGGCATTGCGCTGACGCTCGCGACGGTTGCTGCGGCGACGCTGGCCACGGGAGCGACGACGTGGACGTTCGCCATCGGCGCCTTCCAGTTGCTCGTCCTGCAGCTGCTCGTCGTTCGGCAGTTGCTCGTCGGCGATCTCTGCGGCCTGCTCGGCTGCTTCTTCAGCAGGGCGCAGCTGACGCTCTTCACGCGGTGCACGTTCTTCACGCGGTGCACGTTCTTCACGTGGAGCACGTTCTTCGCGAGGGGCGCGTTCTTCACGTGGAGCACGTTCTTCACGAGGGGCGCGTTCTTCACGTGGCGCACGCTCTTCGCGAGGGGCGCGTTCTTCACGTGGAGCGCGCTCTTCACGAGGGGCGCGTTCTTCACGTGGAGCACGTTCTTCGCGAGGGGCGCGCTCTTCACGCGGTGCACGTTCTTCACGCGGTGCGCGTTCTTCGCGTGGAGCACGTTCTTCACGCGGTGCACGTTCTTCGCGCTCTACCGGGGTGGCGTCCAGGGGCTCACGCAGTTCGCGCACCGGGCGCTCTTCACGGTTGCCACGACGGTCCTGGCGAGGCTGACGCTCTTCGCGCGGTGCGCGTTCTTCACGCGGAGCACGCTCTTCACGCGGGGCACGTTCCTCACGTGGCTCACGCGGTGCGCGCTCCTCACGTGGGGCACGGTCTTCGCGTGGCTTGCGTTCTTCGTCACGACGGCCATTGCGGTTGCGGCTCTGCTGACGACCGTTGCGGCGCTCCTCGTTGCGCTGGGTGCGCTCGGTGGCAGGCTTCTCGGCGGCGGCGGCCGGGGCGGCGACAGGCTCGTCCTTGCCGGCGAACAGGCTGACCAGCGACTTCACCAGGCCCTTGAACAGGCTTGGCTCAGGCACGCTTGGCGCTGGGGTCGGCGCGACCGGGGCGGCAGCGGCGACTTCTTCGACAGCGGTCGGCACCGGTGCGTTGGTGCGCGGCGGGGCGGTCTTGACGGCCGCTTCCTGGCGGACCAGGGTGCGGGTCGCGGCCTGTTGCGGCGCTTCCTCGGTTTCGGTGGTGGCGATCTCGTAGCTGGACTGGTTGGTCAGCACGTCCGGGTTGTCGTCGCGCAGGCGCTGGACTTCGAAGTGCGGGGTTTCCAGGTGATCGTTCGGCAGGATGATGATCCGTGCACGGGTGCGCATTTCGATCTTGGTGATCGAGTTGCGCTTCTCGTTGAGCAGGAACGCGGCGACCGGGATCGGCACCTGGGCACGCACCTCGGCGGTACGGTCCTTCAGGGCTTCTTCTTCGATCAGGCGCAGGATCGCCAGCGACAGCGACTCGACGTCACGGATGATGCCGGTGCCCGAGCAACGTGGGCAGACGATGCCGCTGCTCTCGCCGAGCGACGGACGCAGGCGCTGACGGGACATTTCCAGCAGGCCGAAGCGCGAGATGCGGCCCACTTGCACGCGGGCGCGGTCGGCTTCGAGGCACTCGCGCACACGCTCTTCGACGGCGCGCTGGTTTTTCGCCGGGGTCATGTCGATGAAGTCGATGACGATCAGGCCGCCGATGTCACGCAGACGGAGCTGGCGGGCGATTTCTTCGGCCGCTTCCAGGTTGGTCTGCAGGGCGGTTTCTTCGATGTCGCTGCCTTTGGTGGCACGCGCCGAGTTGATGTCGATCGACACCAGGGCTTCGGTCGGGTCGATCACGATCGAACCGCCGGACGGCAGCTCGACCACGCGCTGGAAGGCGGTCTCGATCTGGCTTTCGATCTGGAAGCGGTTGAACAGCGGCACGCTGTCTTCGTACAGCTTGACCTTGCTGGCGTACTGCGGCATCACCTGGCGGATGAAGGTCAGGGCTTCTTCCTGGGCATCGATGCTGTCGATCAGCACTTCGCCGATGTCCTGGCGCAGGTAGTCGCGGATGGCGCGGATGATGACGTTGCTTTCCTGGTAGATCAGGAACGGCGCAACGCGGTCCAGCGAGGCTTCCTTGATGGCGGTCCACAGCTGCAGCAGGTAGTCGAGGTCCCACTGCATCTCTTCGCTGCTGCGGCCCAGGCCTGCGGTGCGAACGATCAGGCCCATGTCACCGGGGACGGTGAGGCCATTGAGGGCTTCGCGCAGCTCGTTGCGCTCTTCGCCTTCGATGCGACGGGAGATGCCACCGGCACGCGGGTTGTTCGGCATCAGGACCAGGTAACGGCCGGCCAGGCTGATGAAGGTGGTGAGGGCGGCGCCTTTGTTGCCGCGCTCTTCCTTCTCGACCTGGACGATGACTTCCTGGCCTTCGCTGAGCACTTCCTTGATGTTGACGCGGCCTTCTGGGGCCTTCTTGAAGTACTCGCGGGAGATTTCCTTCAGCGGCAGGAAGCCGTGACGGTCGGAGCCGAAGTCGACGAAGGCGGCTTCGAGGCTGGGCTCGATCCGGGTGATCTTGCCTTTGTAGATGTTGGCCTTTTTCTGCTCGCGGGCGCCGGATTCGATATCCAGGTCGTAGAGGCGTTGGCCATCCACCAGGGCTACACGCAACTCTTCGGGTTGAGTTGCGTTAATCAGCATTCTTTTCATGTTGTACCGTCGGTTTCCGGGCTGCCGGAAACGGCGTTCGGCACACACGACGTCTCAAGGTCGGTGCCTAGGTGCGCAAAGGGTGGCGAACCACCCCCGTGTCGACGACGTTCGGCACCAGCCGGTTGCCCAGCCTGCCGTGATCGCGACGACGCGTCCTGTTTTGCGGTGCACAAACACCTGGGGTATCCGAATCATCCGAATCAACCTGGCAGATCTTGTGCACTCCGTTCAGGAGGAGGAATCAACCGTCAGCCGTGGACGCCAGTGAGGCATCTGTACAGGACCTTATCCGCTCGCCGCCCAGTACATGGGGCGGTGGCCGGACGCGGTGCTACACGGTCCGAGGGGCTGTGCATCTCCACCCTGCACGTATCCCTGATAATTCGGGTGCTGCCGCGCGCTGAATCCGCAACGGGTTGCATTTTTCGCCAGCTTCGATTCGGAAGCTGGCGCCATTCATGTCCAAGGCAGGTATTTCCGAAGCGATCGCCGGGTGCTGGGAGGAAGCGACGGCGGCGGGGCAGAGGCACGGCGAAAAAGAACAGGAAGGAGGTGAACTACCGCACTTATCGTTTTTTTTCGGGCTTCTCTACACGGCGCTGGTGGCGATTCCAGGTATTTCGGTAAACTGGCGAAAGCCCCGTAGGACGGCCTCGCGTCCTCGAGAATTGCGTTGGTCAGGGGCGGCCAAAGAGCCTTGTGCCGCTGGCCTGCCGCTTTTGGCGGCGTTCGCGACTATAGCAGCAATGATTAAGTGCTTCAATTCCATAAAAAATTGTTATGATTCCGCCATGACGACCAATACCCCTCCGACTTCCGGCGTAAAGCTGATCGAAGTCGCGCCGGAGCTTGCCGGCCAACGCATCGACAATTTCCTGATCACGGCCCTCAAGGGCGTGCCCAAGACCTTGGTCTACCGCATCCTGCGCAAGGGTGAGGTGCGGGTCAACAAAGGGCGGGTCAAGCCCGAGTACAAGATCCAGGCCGGCGACATCGTCCGGGTGCCGCCCGTGCGGCTGCCCGAGCGCGACGAGCCGGTGCCGGTGGCCCAGGCGCTGCTGCAGCGCCTCGAGGCGGCGATTGTCTATGAAGACAAGGCGCTGATCGTGCTCAACAAGCCGGCCGGCATTGCCGTGCACGGCGGCAGTGGCCTGAGCTTCGGCGTGATCGAGGCCCTGCGCCAGTTGCGCCCGGACGCCAAGGAGCTGGAGCTGGTGCACCGCCTGGACCGCGACACCTCGGGCCTGCTGATGATCGCCAAGAAGCGCAGCATGCTGCGTCACCTGCATGCCGCGCTGCGCGGCGATGGTGTCGACAAGCGCTACATGGCGCTGGTGCGCGGCCACTGGCCGACCGCCAAGAAGCAGGTCAACGCGCCGCTGCAGAAGAGCAACCTGCGCTCGGGCGAGCGCATGGTCGAAGTCAACGACGAGGGCAAGGAAGCGCTGACGATGTTCCGCGTGCTGCGCCGCTTCGGCGAGTTCGCGACCATGGTCGAGGCGCGCCCGATCACCGGCCGTACTCACCAGATCCGTGTGCACACCCTGCATGCCGGGCACATGATCGCCGGCGACAGCAAGTACGGCGACGAAGACTTCACCCGCGAGATTCGCGACCTGGGCGGCAAGCGGCTGTTCCTGCATGCCTACGCCCTGACCGTGCCGCTGCCGGATGGCGGCGAGCTGAAGATCGAGGCGCCGGTCGACGAGATGTGGGCCAAGACCGTGGAGCGCTTGAGTGCGACCTGATCGTTCATGAAAAAGAACTACCAACTGCTGATTTTCGATTGGGACGGCACCCTGGCCGACTCGATCGGGCGCATCGTCCTGGCGATGAACCTCGCCGCCGAGCGCGCCGGTGAGGCGCCGAGCGAGGAGGGCGCGGTCAAGGGCATTATTGGCCTGGCGTTGATCGAAGCGATCTCGATCCTCTACCCGCACCTCGATCAGGCGCGCCTCGAGGTCTTCCGCCAGCACTACGCGGATGTCTACATGGCGCTCGATGAGCAGCCTTCGCCGCTGTTCGAAGGGGTGGTCGAGTCGCTGGAGGCCTTCCGTGCCGAGGGCTATCGTCTGGCAGTGGCGACCGGCAAGGCCCGTCGCGGGCTGGATCGCGTGCTCAAGGCCAATGGCTGGGAGCACTTCTTCGATATTACCCGGGGTGCCGATGAAACCCGCGGCAAGCCGCATCCGCTGATGCTCGAAGAAATTCTCGCGCATTGCCAGGTCGAACCTGGCCAGGCGCTGATGGTCGGAGACTCTGCGTTCGACCTGCAGATGGCCAACAATGCGGGTATGCATTCGGTGGCGGTGGGCTATGGTGCGATGTCGCTGCAGGCGCTGGCCGAGTTCGGTCCGCAGGTGTGTATCGATCACTTTTCCCAGCTGCGCGAGTGGCTGTCGGGTCCGGCGCACAATCAATTTCCAAGGTAGGTAAGCATGGCTGACGAGTGGAAGGCACCCGAGACCGAAGTGGTCGACGGCGAAGAGCGCAAGAGCTGGAAGCTGCTGGAAAAGACCCTCCTGGCGGGTGTGCAGGAGCAGCGCCGCGCGCGGCGCTGGGGGATATTCTTCAAGCTGCTGACGTTCGTCTACCTGTTCGGCATCCTGTTCCTGTTCTCGCCGCTGATGAGCATGGACAACGCGGCCTCGCGCAGTGCCAGCCACACCGCGCTGGTCGAGGTGCGTGGGGTGATCGCCGATCAGGAGGCCGCCAGCGCCGACAATATCGTCAAGAGCCTGCGCGACGCCTTCAAGGACGCCAAGACCAAGGCCGTGGTGATGCGCATCAACAGCCCGGGTGGCAGCCCGGTGCAGTCAGGCTATGTGTATGACGAGATCCGCCGCCTGCGCGCCGAGTACCCGCAGATCAAGCTGTATGCGGTGATCACTGACCTGGGCGCGTCCGGTGCCTACTACATCGCCAGTGCCGCGGACGAGATCTATGCCGACAAGGCCAGCCTGGTGGGCTCTATTGGGGTCACTGCGGCCGGTTATGGCTTCGTCGGTGCCATGGACAAGCTCGGGGTGGAGCGGCGCACCTACACGGCGGGCGAGCACAAGGCGTTTCTCGATCCGTTCTCGCCGCAAAAGCCGGAGGAGACCGCGTTCTGGCAGGGCGTGCTGAATACCACGCACCAGCAGTTCATCGCGATGGTCAAGCAGGGGCGCGGGGATCGTTTGAAAGACAAGGAGCACCCCGAGCTGTTTAGTGGCTTGATCTGGTCGGGCGAACAGGCCAAGGCGCTGGGCCTGGTCGATGGGTTGGGCAGTGCCAGCTATGTGGCGCGTGAGGTGATTGGCGAGAAAGACCTGGTCGATTTCACCGTGCAGGAATCGCCGTTCGATCGCTTCTCCAAGCGCATCGGTGCCAGCGTGGCTGAGCACCTGGCCATGTGGATGGGCTTCCAGGGGCCGACCCTGCGCTAAGTCAGATTGATCCAGGGGCCGCTATGCGGTCCCTGGGCGTTCAGGGTACCTGCACCCCTTCCTTCAGCAGCATATCCACCAGCCGAATCAACGGCAGCCCCACCAGGCTGGTCGCATCGCAGCCATGCGTGCTCTGGAACAGGCTCACCCCCAATCCCTCCGCCTTGAAGCTCCCAGCGCAGTCGAACGGCTGCTCCGCCCTCAGGTAGCGCTCCACGCGCGCCAGGTCCAGTTCGCGCATGGCGACGGTAAACGGCACGCAGTCGACCTGGCAGTGCCCTGTGCTGCTGTTGAGCAGTGCCAGGCCGGTGAGGAAGGTCACGTGCTGGCCGCTGGCGGCGAGCAACTGCTCGCAGGCGCGTTCGAACGTGTGGGGCTTGCCGAGGATCTGTTCGCCGAGTACCGCGACCTGATCGGAGCCAATGATCAGATGACCGGGGTGGCTGGGTGCGAGGGCCTCGGCTTTCTCCCGGGCAAGCCGCCGAACCAGCTCCACGGCAGGCTCGTCATCGAGGCGCCGCTCGTCTATATCGGGGCTTGCCGAGGTGAAGGGCAGGCGCAGGCGCTCGAGCAGTTGGCGCCGGTAAGCAGAGCTGGAAGCCAGTAACAAGGGCAGCATGATAGACTCCTGGGCAGATCATCCGATTCTAACATGTCAGATGCCGCCTAATTTCCTTTGACAGGGATGGGGGGCATCCCTAGAATGCTGCCCCTATGTTGAATGACCCGATTCCACCTCACGTTGACCCGCGCAAATTAGCCGATCGTGGCGTAACCCTTCAAGGTTCGCTGCAACTCGCTGATTTGGAAAGACTCTGCGACCCGCTTTCCGACAATGTCGGTACGGTGCAGGCGAAGTTCGATTTTGAACGAGACGAACAGCACGCTGTGGTTATCCACAGTGAACTCGACGTCGAGGTCAAAATGGTTTGCCAGCGTTGTCTTGAGCTGGTCACCCTACCGATCCATAGCGAGTGTTCCTACGCTGTGGTGAAGGAGGGTGCGAATACCCAGTCGTTGCCGAAAGGCTATGACGTGCTGGAACTGGGCGAAGATCCTTTGGATCTGCAGGCGCTGATCGAGGAGGAGCTTTTGCTCGCCTTGCCCATCGTGCCTGCTCATCATCCGGAAGAATGCCAGCAGCCGGCGGGCGCCGATGAGCCCGAATCGAGCAAGGACGAGGTAACGCGGTCCAACCCGTTCAGTGTCTTGGCGCAGTTAAAGCGTGACCCAAACGTTTAGGAGTTAATCAATTATGGCTGTTCAGCAGAACAAAAAATCCCGCTCTGCCCGTGACATGCGCCGTTCGCACGACGCTCTGTCGGAAAACGCGCTGTCGGTAGAAAAAAGCACCGGTGAAATTCACCTGCGCCACCACGTTTCGCCAGAAGGCGTATACCGTGGTCGTAAAGTGATCGACAAGGGCGCTGACGAGTAAATCTTGTCCGCTCAGATCATCGCGATCGACGCAATGGGCGGGGACTTCGGTCCCCGCAGCATTGTCCAGGCAAGTATCGCTTGCCTCTCGGCTACTCCCTCGCTGCACCTGACCCTCGTCGGTCAACCCTCCCTTCTTGAAGATCTCGTCAGTGGCCTGTCGGCCGCCGATCGCGCGCGCCTGCAGATTGTGCCGGCCAGTGAAGTGGTGGGCATGGACGAGCGACCCTCTCAGGCGTTGCGCGGCAAGCCCGACTCGTCGATGCGCATCGCCCTCGAACTGGTCCGTGATGGCAAGGCCCAGGCCTGCGTGAGTGCCGGTAACACCGGTGCCCTGATGGCCCTGTCGCGCTTTGTCCTGAAGACCCTGCCGGGTATCGACCGGCCGGCGATGGTGGCGGCGATTCCGACCCAGTCGGGGTTCTGTCAGTTGCTCGACCTGGGCGCCAATGTCGATTGCAGTGCCGACAACCTCTACCAGTTCGCCGTGATGGGCTCGGTCGCCGCGCAGGCGCTGGGCGTCAATCGCCCGCGCGTGGCGCTGCTCAATATCGGCACCGAAGACATCAAGGGCAATCAGCAGGTCAAGCTGGCCGCCACGCTGCTGCAGAACGCCCGCGGCCTCAACTACATCGGCTTCGTCGAAGGCGACGGCCTGTATCGGGGCGAGGCGGACGTGGTGGTGTGCGACGGTTTTGTCGGCAATATCCTGCTCAAGTCCAGCGAAGGCCTGGCGACCATGATCAGTGCGCGCATCGAGGCGCTGTTCAAGGGCGGCCTGCTGTCGCGTGCCGTCGGCGCCATGGCGATGCCGCTGCTCAAGCGCCTGCAGGCCGACCTGGCGCCTGCCCGTCACAACGGCGCGAGCTTCCTCGGGTTGCAGGGTATCGTCATCAAGAGCCATGGCGCGGCCGGGGTCGAGGGCTTTCAGAGCGCCATCCAGCGCGCGCTGATCGAAATCCAGGAAAACCTCCCGGAGCGCCTGCATGGTCGCCTCGAAGACCTGCTCCCTTAGGCATAATGGCCGTGAAGTGGTTAAATGTGACCGCTTGGTTTTCGTTTTCATCCAAGTCTTCAGTTCTCGCGTTCAGCCAATGGCTCGACGCGCCTCTCCGACGACAAGATCATAAGGGCTTGTTCTATGTCTGCATCCCTCGCATTCGTCTTTCCCGGTCAAGGTTCCCAGTCGCTGGGCATGCTCGCCGAACTCGGCGCTGCAGAGCCGGTGGTCATCGAGACCTTCAAGGAAGCTTCCGAGGCTCTGGGCTATGACCTGTGGGCGCTGGTTCAGCAAGGTCCGGAAGAACAACTCAATCAAACCGACAAGACCCAGCCGGCGATCCTCACCGCGTCCATCGCGTTGTGGCGCCTGTGGCTGGCGCAGGGCGGCGCACAGCCGGCCTTCGTTGCCGGTCACAGCCTGGGCGAATACAGCGCACTGGTCGCTGCCGGCAGCCTCAGCCTCAAAGACGCTGTGCGTCTGGTAGAGCGCCGCGGCCAGCTGATGCAGGAAGCCGTACCGGCCGGTCACGGCGGCATGGCGGCCATCCTCGGCCTGGACGACGCGGTGGTGGTCGAGATCTGCGCCGAAGCGGCCGAGGACCAAGTGGTCAGCGCGGTCAACTTCAACTCCCCGGGCCAGGTGGTGATCGCCGGCAACAAGGCGGCGGTCGACCGCGCCATCGAGCTGTGCAAGGCCAAGGGCGCCAAGCGCGCCTTGCCGTTGGCGGTCAGCGTGCCGTCGCACTGCGCGCTGATGAAGCCGGCTGCCGAGCGTTTCGCCGAGGCGGTCAACGCCATCGACTGGAAGGCGCCGCAGATCCCGGTGGTGCAGAACGTCAACGCGGCCATCGCCGGCGACCTCGACGCGCTCAAGCGCGACCTGCTCGAGCAGCTGTACAAGCCTGTGCGTTGGGTAGAATGCGTGCAGACCCTGGCCGCCAATGGCGCGGTCAACCTGGTCGAGTGCGGCCCGGGCAAGGTCCTGGCTGGTCTGAACAAGCGTTGCGCCGACGGCGTGACCACCTACAACCTCAATACCCCTGACGCCGTCGCCGCCACCCGTGCGGCGCTGGCCTGAATTTGGAGAAGCTTGCATGAGCCTGCAAGGTAAAGTTGCACTGGTCACCGGCGCCAGCCGTGGCATCGGCCAGGCCATCGCCCTCGAGCTGGGCCGCCAGGGCGCGACCGTGATCGGTACCGCCACCTCGGCTTCGGGCGCAGAGCGCATCGCCGCCACCCTGAAAGAGCACGGCATCGCTGGTACCGGCATGGAGCTCAACGTGACCAGCGAAGCGTCGGTCACCTCGGTGCTGGCTGCCATCCAGGAGCAGTTCGGCGCGACCGCCATTCTGGTCAACAACGCCGGCATCACCCGCGACAACCTGATGCTGCGGATGAAAGACGACGAGTGGTTCGACGTGGTCGACACCAACCTCAACAGCCTGTACCGCCTGTCCAAGGGCGTGCTGCGCGGCATGACCAAGGCACGTTGGGGTCGTATCATCAGCATCGGCTCGGTTGTAGGTGCCATGGGCAACGTCGGTCAGGTAAACTACGCCGCCGCCAAGGCCGGCCTGGAAGGCTTCAGCCGCGCCCTGGCGCGTGAAGTGGGTTCGCGCAACATCACCGTCAACTCGGTAACCCCGGGCTTTATCGACACCGATATGACCCGCGAGCTGCCAGAAGCACAGCGTGAAGCGCTGCAAACCCAGATTCCGCTGGGCCGCCTGGGCCAGGC
This sequence comes from Pseudomonas reidholzensis, assembly GCF_900536025.1. Lineage (GTDB taxonomy): Bacteria > Pseudomonadota > Gammaproteobacteria > Pseudomonadales > Pseudomonadaceae > Aquipseudomonas > Aquipseudomonas reidholzensis. Next base: position 482,734 of record NZ_UNOZ01000030.1, on the reverse strand, counting down.
CGATGAAATCGCCAAAGTGGTGGCCTTCCTGGCATCCGACGGCGCTGCCTATGTCACTGGCGCTACCGTGCCGGTGAACGGCGGGATGTACATGTAACACTGCAACTCAATGTGACGGATTGCTTCAAAAAAGAGTCATACTCCGAGCTTAAAATCCGTTATAAAGCTGCAACCAGATTCCGGACAGAGGGTTGAGTGACTGAGCGGCGGGCGCATTACGCTTGAAAAGCAGGCGTCTTCCTATAAACTTGGTCACCGGCCAGCTGCCTGACATATGTCCATTAGGAGTGAAAACTAGGTATGAGCACCATCGAAGAACGCGTCAAGAAAATCGTCGCCGAGCAACTGGGCGTCAAGGAAGAGGAAGTGACCAACGAGAAGTCCTTCGTCGATGACCTGGGTGCCGATTCGCTTGACACCGTTGAGCTGGTGATGGCTCTGGAAGAGGAATTCGAGACCGAAATCCCTGACGAAGAAGCCGAGAAGATCACTACCGTTCAAGCGGCCATCGACTACGTCAACAGCCACAAGGCTTAAGACTCAGTAGTCGACGCTTCTTGTCGGGAAAAACCGCACTGCCTTTGCTGGCGTGCGGTTTTTTCTTTGCGAGGCGCGCCCACCGAGACCCATGAGCCTGTTGCCATTGCCTTTTCCCAATAGAACGCAATGGCAAGAGACTCTGTTACTAGAAAATGAGGAGAGTGCTGTGTCGCGTAGACGCGTCGTGGTCACCGGTATGGGTATGCTGTCGCCACTGGGTACCGATGTACCGAGCACCTGGCAGGGCATTCTGGCTGGCCGCAGTGGCATCGGTCCGATCGAACACACGGACCTGACCGCTTACTCCACCCGTTTTGGCGGCTCGGTGAAAGGCTTCGAGGTCGAGCAGTACCTGTCGGCCAAGGAAGCCCGCAAGCTTGATCTGTTCATTCAGTACGGCCTGGCGGCCGGTTTCCAGGCGGTGCGCAATGCCGGGCTGGAAATCACCGACGCCAACCGCGAGCGGGTCGGCGTGGCCATGGGTTCGGGCATTGGCGGTCTGACCAACATCGAAGAAACCAGCCGGACCTTGCACGAGCAGGGCCCGCGGCGCATTTCGCCGTTCTTCGTGCCGGGTTCGATCATCAACATGATCTCCGGCTTCCTGTCGATCCATTTGGGGCTGCAGGGGCCGAACTACGCCATCGCCACGGCGTGCACCACCGGCACCCACTGCATCGGCATGGCCGCGCGCAACATCGTCCACGGCGAAGCCGACGTGATGATCGCCGGCGGCGCCGAAATGGCCGCCTGTGGCCTGGGCATGGGCGGCTTCGGTGCCTCGCGGGCGCTGTCGACCCGCAATGACGAACCGACCCGTGCCAGCCGTCCGTGGGACAAAGGCCGTGACGGCTTCGTGCTGTCTGATGGTGCCGGTGCGCTGGTGCTCGAAGAACTCGAGCACGCCAAGGCGCGTGGCGCGACCATCTATGCCGAGCTGGTCGGCTTTGGCATGAGCGGCGACGCCTACCACATGACCTCGCCACCGGACAGCGGTGAAGGTGCGGCGCGCTGCATGGCCAATGCCCTGCGTGATGCCGGCATCGCCCCCGAGCAGGTCAGCTACATCAATGCCCACGGCACCTCGACCCCTGCGGGCGACATTGCCGAAGTGGCGGCGATCAAGCGCGTGTTCGGCGAGCATGCCTACAAGCTGGCGGTCAGCTCGACCAAATCCATGACCGGTCACCTGCTCGGTGCGGCCGGTGCGGTGGAGGCGATCTTCAGCGTCCTGGCCATCAACAGCCAGATGGCGCCGCCGACCATCAACCTGGACGAGCCCGACGAAGGCTGCGACCTCGACTTCGTGCCGCACCAGGCGCGCAGCATGCCGATCGACGTGGTGTTGTCCAACTCGTTCGGCTTTGGCGGTACCAACGGTTCCCTGGTGTTCCGCCGGTTCGCCGACTGATGCACCGCTGGATCGATGGCCAGCCAGCGACTGCAGTCAACCTGCAGAACCGCGGGTTGGCCTACGGCGATGGTCTGTTCGAGACCGTCGCCGTGCGCGCTGGCAGGCCGAGCCTGCTGGAGCATCATCTGCAGCGCCTGGCGTCGGGCTGCCAACGCCTGGCGATCGATGCCGACCTGCCGCTGATCCGCGACGAGCTGCTGCGCTTCGCCAGCCAGCTGGGGGAGGGCGTGGCCAAGCTGATCGTCACCCGCGGTGACAGTCAGCGCGGCTACGCGCCGGTCGCCGGCGCTGCGCCCCGGCGTATCCTGCAAGGCAGCCCATTGCCTGCCTACCCTGCCGCCAATGGCGAAAACGGCATCAGCCTGTTTGCCTGTCAGACCCGTCTTGCGGAACAACCGCTGCTGGCCGGGCTCAAACACCTCAACCGCCTCGAGCAAGTGTTGGCGCGTGCCGAGTGGCAGGACGCCGAGCATGCCGAAGGGCTGGTGCGCGATACCCAGGGGCGCCTGATCGAGGGCGTCTACAGCAACCTGTTCCTGGTGCGCGAAGGCGTGTTGCTGACGGCTGACCTCAGCCGCTGTGGTGTGGCCGGGGTCATGCGCGCCGCCTTGCTCGAGCAGGCGCCGGCGCTGGGGATCACGGTGCAGGTCAGAGACCTGGCCCTGACAGACCTGGAGCAGGCCGACGAAGTCTTTGTCTGCAACAGCGTGTATGGAATTTGGCCGGTGCGCGCGTGCCCTGCACACACGCTGAACTGGCCGCCGGGGCCGCTCACCCGTAAACTGCAGGCCGTTGCCCGTACGTTACTGGATAATTGATTCGTGAGACGCAAATTCCTGCTGCTGCTGGAAATGGCCCTGATCCTTGCCGGTCTGGCAGTGGGCTGGTCCGCCTGGAAGGTCCATTCGGTCCTGGAGCAGCCGCTGCATGTCGAACAGGAGCGCATGCTCGATGTGCCCAATGGCACCAACCCCAATCGCATGTTCTACCGTATGGAGAACGAGGGGTTGCTCGATGACGCCTTCTGGCTGCGCCTTTACTGGCGCTTCAATATGGCCGGCACGCCATTGCACACCGGTGAGTACCGGCTGACCCCGGGCATGACCGTGGAGCAGCTGTTCGATGCCTGGCAGCGCGGCGATGTCGTGCAGTACAACATCACCCTGGTCGAGGGCTGGACGTTCCGCCAGCTGCGTGCGGCGGTGGCCAAGCATGAAAAGATCAAGCAGACCCTCGATGGCCTGTCCGATACCGAGGTCATGGACAAGCTCGGCCACACTGGGGTGTTCCCCGAGGGCCGTTTCTTCCCGGACACCTACCGTTTCGTGCGCGGCATGAGCGATGTCGAGCTGCTCCAGCAGGCCTACATGCGCCTTGAAGAGGTGCTCGCCAAGGAGTGGGCCGAGCGGGTTACCGACTTGCCCTACCGCGATCCGTACCAGGCGCTGATCATGGCCTCGCTGGTCGAGAAGGAAACCGGTATCGCCCAGGAGCGTGGGCAGATCGCCGGGGTCTTCGTGCGCCGCCTGCGCCTGGGCATGATGCTGCAGACCGACCCCACCGTGATCTACGGCATGGGCGAGCGCTACAACGGCCGCATCACCCGCGCCGACCTGCGCGAGCCGACGCCGTACAACACCTACACCATCAACGGCCTGCCGCCGACGCCGATCGCCATGGTCGGGCGCGAGGCCATCCATGCCGCGCTGAACCCCGCCAATGGCACCAGCCTGTACTTCGTCGCCCGCGGCGATGGCAGCCATGTGTTCTCCGACGACCTCGACGATCACAACTCGGCGGTGCGCGAGTTCCAGCTCAAGCGCCGTGCCGACTACCGCTCGAGCCCCGCACCGCAGGTGCAACCGGGTGCGGCCGAGCAGCCGGCGGTTGAAGAGCCACCGGCCGAGGGCAGCCAGGCACCGGGCGAGCCCGAAGCCCCGGCGAGCCCAGAGCTCGCGCCGCAAAGCCAGGCGCCTGCCCCTGAGTCCGCGCCGGCCACTGCGCCGACGCCTGATCAACCCCATTAAGGACTGCCCGTGAGCGGCTTGTTTATTACCCTGGAAGGCCCCGAAGGCGCGGGCAAGAGCACCAACCGCGAATACCTCGCCGAGCGCCTGCGCGAGCACGGCCTGGACGTGGTGCTGACCCGCGAGCCCGGCGGCACGCCGATGGCCGAGCAGATTCGCGAGCTGCTGCTGACACCGAGCGATGAGCAGATGGCGGCCGACACCGAGCTGCTGCTGATGTTCGCCGCCCGCGCCCAGCACCTGGCCGGGGTCATTCGCCCGGCCCTGGCACGGGGTGCGGTGGTGCTCTGCGACCGCTTCACCGATGCCACCTACGCCTACCAGGGCGGCGGTCGTGGCCTGTCGGTGGAGCGTATCGCCATCCTTGAAGACTTCGTCCAGGGCGACCTGCGCCCGGACCTGACGCTGGTCTTCGACCTGCCGATCGAAGTGGGCCTGGCCCGCGCCGCGGCCCGCGGTCGCCTGGACCGCTTCGAGCAAGAGGGCAAGGCCTTCTTCGAAGCGGTGCGCCACGCCTACCTCGAGCGCGCCCAGCGCGCGCCGCAGCGCTACAGCATCGTCGATGCCGGGCAAAGTCTGGACGCCGTGCAGCGGGCCATCGACGGTCTGCTGCCGGGTATCCTGGACCGCTGCCGTGGCTGAAGCCTACCCCTGGCAGCAGGCGCTCTGGCAGCAGCTTGCCGGGCGCACCCAGCATGCCCACGCCTACCTGCTGCACGGCCCGCAGGGCATCGGCAAGCGGGCCATGGCCGAGCGCCTGATGGCGCGCTTGCTGTGCCAGCAGCCGCAAGGCCTGGATGCCTGCGGGCAGTGCAAGTCGTGCCTGCTGCTCAAGGCCGGCAGCCACCCGGACAACTACGTGCTGGAGCCTGAAGAGGCCGATAAGCCGATCAAGATCGACCAGGTCCGTGACCTGGTCTCGTTCATTGTGCAGACGGCGCAGTTGGGCGGGCGCAAGGTGATCCTGATCGAGCCGGTCGAGGCGATGAACATCAATGCCTCGAACGCCTTGCTCAAGAGCCTTGAAGAGCCTTCTGGCAACACCGTATTGCTGTTGGTGAGTCATCAGCCGAGCCGCTTGCTGCCGACCATCAAGAGCCGTTGCCAGCAGGTCACCTGCCCGCAGCCGAGCCTGGCCCAGAGCCAGGCCTGGCTGGCCAGCGCCTTGCCCGAGGCTGACCCGGCCGAGCGCGATGAACTGCTGACCCTGGCCGCCGGCTCGCCATTGCGCGCGCTCAGCCTGCAGGCGCAAGGGGTGCGTGATCAGCGTGCGCTGGTCAGCGAAGGGGTGAAGAAGCTGCTCAAGCAGCAGCAGTCACCCACCCAGCTGGCCGAGTCGTGGAACAGCGTGCCCTTGCTGCTGCTGTTCGACTGGTTTTTCGATTGGTCGCAGTTGATCCTGCGTTATCAATTGACCCAGGACGAGGACGGGTTAGGCTTGACGGACATGCGCAAGGTCGTGCAGTACCTGGCGCAGAAGAGCCGCCAGGGCAAGGTCCTGGAGGTCCAGGGGTGGATCCTCGAACAGCGCCAGAAGGTGCTGGGCAAGGCCAACCTCAACCGTGTGTTGCTGCTGGAAGCCTTGCTGGCCCATTGGGTACAGCTGCCGGGCTCGCGGTAATTTTTCTTTCGTTTCTTTTTCGTGTGTCGTGCGCCCATGCTCGTAGATTCCCATTGCCACCTTGACCGTCTTGACCTCAGCGCCCACGGGGGCTCGCTCGATGCTGCCCTGCAGGCTGCGCGCGCGCGTGGCGTGGGGCATTTCCTGTGCATTGGCGTGAGTGCCGACAACGCCGGCGCGGTCAAGGCACTGAGCGAGCAGTACGTTGACGTGGATTGCTCGGTGGGGATCCACCCGCTCGACCTGGCGCCGGGGGAGACGCCCGCGCTGGAGTGGCTGCTGCAGGAGCTGAACCACCCGCATGTGGTCGCGATTGGCGAGACGGGGCTGGACTATCACTACGAGCCGGAGGCGGCCGAGTTGCAGCAGGCGTCGTTCCGGCTGCACCTGGAGGCTTCGCGGCAGACCGGCAAGCCGGTGATCGTGCATACGCGGGCGGCGCGGGCCGATACCCTGGCCCTGCTGCGTGAAGCGAGCCTGGCGCAGGCGGGCGTGCTGCACTGCTTTACCGAAGACTGGGAGATGGCCAGGGCGGCGTTGGACCTGGGCTATTACATCTCGCTGTCCGGGATCGTCACGTTCCGCAATGCCGATGCGCTGCGTGAGGTGGCGCGGCAGGTGCCTGCTGATCGCTTGCTGGTGGAGACCGACGCGCCGTACCTGGCGCCGATTCCGTACCGGGGCAAGCCCAACCTGCCGCAGTACGTGCGTGAGGTGGCGGAGTACGTCGCGTCGGTACGCGGGGTGGGGTATGAACTGTTGGCGGAGCAGACTACCGAGAACTTCAAGCGGTTGTTCCCGCTTGCGCGGGTGGGATAAGCCACATGCTTTCTGCCGAGCTCAAGTCCTTTCACATGGTCGCCCGCCTGGGCAGCATTACCCATGCGGCGAAGAAACTCGGCCTCAGCCAGCCCACGGTCACCACCCAGATTCGCAATCTGGAGGCGCAGTACGGTGTCGAGCTGTTCTACCGAGGCGGGCGGCGGTTCACCCTGAGCGAAGAGGGCGCGCGCCTGCTGCCGATGGTGCAGGCACTGCTGCAGCAAGAAGCCGATATCGAGTTCCACCTGCGTAATTGCGGCCAGGTGCAGGGCAGCCTGCGCATCGCCGCGACCGCGCCCTATTACGTGCTCGACCTGGTCAGACGCTTTCGCGAGCGCCAGCCGCAGGTCCAGGTCACCTTGGAAATCGGCAATTCACTGCAGGTCATCGAGGCGCTGGAGGAGTATCGAGTGGATCTGGCCGCCTCCTCGCAACTCGAAGAGGATTCGCGCTTCACCCGTCTTCTGCTCGGCGAGGATCCCTTGGTGCTGGCCGTACACCGCAGCCATCCGCTGGCCAATCACAAGCGTCTGCCGCCGTCGGCGCTGGCCGGGCACTGTCTGTTGATGCGCGAAGTGGGCTCGACCACGCGCCAGCTCACCGAGCAGATGCTGGGTGAGGCCGGTGTCGCCGTGGGGCCGTTGCTGGAAATCGGTAGCCGCGAGTCGATCCGCGAGGCGGTGCTGCGCAATATCGGTATCAGCGTGATTGCCCGTCACGAGGTGCCGGACAATCCGCAGCTGCGCGTCATTGCCCTGGACGGCGCACCGCTGATTGCCGAGTACCTCTACTGCCTGAGGGAGCGCCGCAAGGCGCGTCTGCCGGCGGCCTTCCTGGCCATCGCGCGGGAATGCACCGAGGCCTGATCAGGCCCGAGTCTTCACAAAAACGCTGATACCACTATCGGCGGCTTTTGCCCAACTGCCATAAAGCCTTCGCAAGCCGGCCCCAACATGACACTCGTTCGATTCCAAACGAGGTTCTTGGCATGGCTACCGTCGACTTGCAACTGCGCGACATTCACAAAAGCTTCGACACCTTCAAGGGGCTGGATGGCGTATCGCTGGATGTCAACGCCGGCGAGCTGGTCTGCCTGCTCGGGCCGTCCGGCTGCGGCAAGACCACGCTGCTGCGCTGTATCGCTGGCCTTGAGCGTCAGGAGCAGGGCAGCCTGCACTTCGCCGGGCGAGACGTTTCGGCGCTGCCGCCCCAGGCACGTGACTACGGCATCCTGTTCCAGTCCTACGCGCTGTTTCCCAACCTGACGGTCTCCCAGAACATCGCCTATGGCCTGTCTGGCCGTGGGCGAGACGAAGTGCGTCGACGCGTCGAGGAGATGCTCGAACTGGTCAGCCTGGGTGGCAGCGGGCACAAGTACCCGGCACAGCTCTCCGGCGGCCAGCAACAGCGTGTGGCACTGGCCCGCGCCTTGGCACCGAGCCCATCGCTGTTGTTGCTCGACGAGCCGATGTCGGCCCTCGATGCCCAGGTACGCGAGCACCTGTGCGGCGAACTGCGCAGCCTGCAGCGTCAGCTTGGGATCACCACCCTGATGGTCACTCACAATCAGGAAGAGGCCATGTTGATGGCCGACCGCATCGCGGTGATGAATCAGGGGCGGATCGAGCAGTACGCCACCCCGCAGACCCTCTACAACGCACCGGCGACGCCGTTTGTTGCCGAGTTCGTCGGCCAGGGCAATTGGTTGCCGTTCGAACGCGAGGGCGCCCACGCCCGTGTCGGCCGCCTGAGCATGCGCCTGGCAGATGCCGCGCAAGGTGCGGGCGGGCGCCTGTTCTGCCGTCCCGAAGCGATCCTGGTCAACCCCGCGCTGGAGCAGGACAACCTGTTCCCGGCGCGTATGCGCGAGCTCACCTTCCTCGGCAATCGCTGCCGCCTGAGTTTCGAGCTCGACGATCTGCCGGGCCACGCGCTGTTGGCCGAGATGGCCCCTGAAGCCTTGCCGCAGCTGCGCGGCAAGCAGATTCGCGTGGCCTTGCCGCCGCGCAGCCTGCAGGTGTTCGCCTGATGGAGCAGATCGTGACGGCGGGGCGTGCAGCGAAACCTTCGCAGCGCCCAACGGATACCGCGGACCGGCTGTTCGTGCTGGGCGGGCAGTGGCTGTTGCTGGCGCTGCTGGTGCTGGCCGTGCTGTTGCCCCTGCTGGCCATGCTCTGGCGCGGGCTGGCGGGTGATCCGGCGCAGGGCGGTGGCCTGGCTGCGGCCGCAGAACTGTTCGGCAGCGCCAATTTTCGCTGGCTGCTCGGCAACAGTCTGGCCAGTGCGCTGGCCGTGGTGATGATCGTGTTGCCCCTGGCCTATGGCTTCGCTTACGGCCTGCTGCGTACCTGCCTGCCGGGCAAGCGCCTATGGCGCGGCATCTCGCTGCTACCGCTGCTGGCACCGTCGATGCTGCCGGGGATCGCGCTGATCTACCTGTTCGGCAACCAAGGCCTGCTGCGCGACTGGATGCCAGGCAGCATCTACGGTTTCTGGGGCATTGTGCTGGGCCAGGCGATCTACACCTTTCCCCATGCCCTGATGGTCTTGCTCAGCGCCCTGGCGCTGGCCGACGCGCGCCTGTTCGACGCCGCTTCGAGCCTGGGCGCCTCGCCCTGGCGTGCCTTTCGCAGCATCACCTGGCCAGGTAGCCGACAGGGCGTGTTCGCCGCTGGCTGCCTGGTGTTCACCCTGTGCATCACCGATTTCGGTGTGCCCGTGGTGGTGGGCGGCGACTATCAGGTACTGGCGCTGGAAGCCTACAAGGCGGTGCTTGGCCAGCAGCAGTTTGGCCGTGGCGCGCTGATCGGGCTGTTCCTGCTGCTGCCGGCGCTGTTCAGCTTCAGCGTCGACTTCTGGTTGCGCCGCCGTCAGCGCGACGCCATGGGCGGTCGTGCCCAGGTTTATCACCCCCAGCCCCGCGCGCGTCGCGACAATGCCTTTGTGCTGCTGGTGGCGCTGGTGTGTACGGTGCTGCTCGGCGTGTTCGGCATGGCGGTGTACTCGTCGCTGGTCAAGTTCTGGCCGTACGACCTGTCGTTGTCGCTGCACAATTACGCCTTTTCCGACCTGCCGGGTGGCTGGCTGGCCTACCGCAACAGTTTACTGCTGGCCACTGCCACGGCGCTGTTCGGCAGCGTACTGATCTTCACCGGCAGCTATCTGCTGGAAAAGACCCGGCAAAATCCGCTGACTCAGGTGCTGCGCCTGCTCTGCTTCATCCCCATGGCCGTGCCCGGCCTGGTGCTCGGGCTGGGGTACGTCTTCTTCTTCAACCTGCCGGCCAATCCGCTGCATGGGCTCTACGGCAGCCTGGGGCTGATGGTGGTGTGCACCGTGGCGCATTTTCTGACCACCGCGCAGATGACCGCAGCCGCCGCGCTGCGCCAGCTCGACGGCGAGTTCGAGTCGGCGGCGCTGTCGTTGAAGGTGCCGCTGCTGCGCCACTTCCTGCGGGTGACGGTGCCGATCTGCCTGCCGGCGCTGCTGGATATCGTCCGCTATCTGTTCGTTTCGGCGATGACCACCGTCTCGGCGGTGATCTTCCTCTACAGCCCGGACAGCGTGGTGGCGTCCGTCGCCGTGCTGAACATGGACGATGCCGGCAACGTCGGCGGTGCTGCCGCCATGTCCACCTTGATTCTTCTCACCTCCGCCAGCGTATCGCTCCTGCTGGCCTGGGCTTCGCGCGGCTTGCTGCGACGCTCCCAGGCCTGGCGTGCGGCGCCTGGCCTTTGACCTCCCGGAGCATCTACATGCGCTACCAGCACCCCGATCATCTGCAGGCCGTTATCCTCGACTGGGCGGGCACCGTGGTCGATTTCGGCTCCTTCGCCCCGACCCGCATCTTCGTCGAGGCGTTCGCCGAGTTCGACGTACAGATCAGCCTCGCTGAGGCCCGCGGCCCCATGGGCATGGGCAAGTGGGATCACATCCGTGCCCTGTGCGACCAGCCGGCGGTCGCCGAGCGGTTCCACAAGCGTTTCGGCCGCCTGCCGAGCGATGCCGACGTGACGGCCCTCTACGCGCGCTTCATGCCGCTGCAGATCGCCAAGGTCGGTGAGCACTCCGCGCCCATTCCCGGTGCCCTGGAGGCGGTGGCGAGCCTGCGTGAACGAGGCCTGAAAATCGGCAGCTGTTCAGGCTACCCCAAGGTCGTCATGCAGCAGGTGGTCGAACTGGCGGCTGAGGCGGGTTACCGTGCGGACCATGTCGTCGCCACCGATGAGGTGCCCAAGGGCCGCCCGAGCCCCGCCCAGGCGCTGGCCAACGTGATTGCGCTGGGGCTCGACGACGTCGCCGCCTGCGTCAAGGTCGATGACACCGAGCCCGGAATTCTCGAGGGCCGTGCTGCCGGGATGTGGACGGTGGCGCTGCGCTTCTCCGGCAACTTTCTGGGCCTTACCTGGGCGCAGTACCAGGCGCTGCCCAGTGAGCGCCTGGAGGCCGAGCGTCAGCGCATCGATGGGTTGTTCGCCGGCAGCCAACCGCATTACCTGATCGACACCCTGGCCGATCTGCCGCCGGTCATCGATGCCATCAACGCGCGTCTGGCGCGCGGCGAAAGCCCACAAGGCTGCTGAGTCAGCCTTGCCCATTCGTACGCCTATCCCCGCACAGTGGAACCACACCATGTTCAAGCGCATCGCCCTTGCCGCTGGCCTGCTCGCCGCCGGCACCCTGCATGCCCAGGCCGCCACCGAGCTGACCGTCTACAGCGCTCTCGAAGTCGAGCAGCTCAAGCCTTACCAGCAGGCCTTCGAGAAGCAGCACCCCGACATCCGCATCAAATGGGTACGCGACTCCACCGGGATCGTCACCGCCAAGCTGCTGGCCGAGAAGGATCGGCCGCAGGCCGATGCCGTCTGGGGCCTCGCCGGTTCCAGCCTGGCCATCCTCAAACAGCAGGGCATGCTCGAAGCCTACGCGCCGGCCAGCCTCGACAAGATCGGCGCGAACTACCGTGACAGCGACAATCCACCCGCCTGGGTGGGCATGGACGTGTGGGCCGCGAGCATCTGCTTCAACACCATCGAGGCAGAGAAACAGGGGTTGCCGAAGCCGACCAAGTGGGAAGACCTGACCGACCCGGTCTACAAGGGCAAGATCGTCATGCCCAACCCGGCGTCTTCCGGTACCGGATACCTGGACGTCAGCGCCTGGCTGCAGATCTTCGGTGAAGACGGCGGTTGGGCCTACATGGACAAGCTGCACCAGAACATCGGTCAGTACACCCATTCCGGCTCCAAGCCTTGCAAGCAGGCAGCTGCCGGCGAGTTTCCGATCGGCATCTCCTTCGAGTACCCGGCCGTTCAGCTCAAGCGCAAGGGCGCGCCGCTGGCCATCGTGCTGCCCAAGGAGGGCCTGGGCTGGGAGGTCGAGGCGAGCGCGATCATCAAGGGCACTCAGCACCTGGATGCGGCCAGGAAGCTTGCCGACTTCGCGGCCAGCCGGGAGGCCATGGAGCTGTACAAGGCCAACTTCGCGGTGCTGGCTCAGCCGGGCATTGCCGAGCGTTTTCAGGAGCTGCCGGCCGACTACGAACAACGCCTGATAAACAACGACTTCGACTGGGCCTCGGAGAACCGTGAGCGGATTCTCGCCGAATGGCGTAAGCGCTATGACGGCAAGTCCGAGCCGGTCAGTCAGTAACCCTTACGTCTTCCATTTCAATCGGTTGGTCGCTCTGGCGGCCACTTGACCCCTCTCGAGGAGTTTTCATGAGTCAGCACGACTGTGACCTGCTGATCGTAGGTGCCGGCATACTAGGTCTTGCTCATGCCTGGGCGGGTGTTCGTCGCGGCCTCAAGGTTCGCGTATTCGAACGCAGCTGCACACCCCTGGGGGCATCCATTCGCAATTTCGGTCAGGCCTTGGTGACCGGTCAGGCCCCCGGCCCGATGCTCGACCTGGCGCGCCAGTCCCACGGCCTTTGGGCCCAGTTGGGCGCGGCCGCCGGGCTGGCGATGAAGCAGCAGGGCTCCCTGATTTTCGCCCGCACCGCGGCCGAAGAGGCTATGCTGGAGGCATTCTGCGCCGGCCGTGGCCAGGCGCTCGGCTACCGCACCGAGCTACTGCGCGGGGCGGCCCTCGACCGTCTTTATGACGGCCGCTTCGCCCATCACCGTGCAGCCTTGCACGGCCTGGATGACAGGCAACTGTTCTCCCGCGAAGCGCTGCCGCAGATCATCGACTACCTGGCCGGGGAGGGTGTCCAGTTCCACTTTTCGACGCTGGTACGGGACGTCGAGCCAGGCAGTGCGCTGACCACCGCAGGGCGCTTTTCGGCACGTCACATCGTCGTCTGCTCCGGTCACGACTATCAGACCTTGCTGGCCGATCACATGGCCCGATTGCAGCCGTCGGTCTGTCGCCTGCAGATGCTGCGGGCCCGGCCGGCGCAGCCACTGGACCTGCAGCATGCGCTGCTCACGGGGCTGAGCTGCGTGCATTACGGCGCCTTCAGCGACCTGCCCGAGGCCGAAGCGATCCGCACGGAGATACGCCGCGATTACCCGGTGCTGGAAGTGCGTGGCATTCATCTGCTGATCAGCCCGACGCCTTACGGTGAGCTGATCATCGGTGACTCTCACGACTACGGCAGCGATGCCGTACCGTTCAACGAGGAGGGTGTGGATGAGCTGCTCATCGAGCTTGCCGAGCACACGTTGGGCGGGCGCCTGCAGGTGCTCGAGCGTTGGCAGGGCGTCTACGGCACACGCGGCCCGGGCCCCTTCAGCGTGGTGCGTGCGGCCGAGGGCGTGAGCGCCGTGCTGATGCACACTGGCCTGGGCATGAGCGTCGGCCTTGGGCTGGGCGAGCGAACCGTTGCCGCATTGCTTGGCGAGGGTGAATGGCCGGAGGGTCGCGCTACGTGATGTGCCCCCCCCCGACAGTCCATGAAGCACAAAAAAAGGTTCTTCACGGATTTTTGGGGGTAGCTGCTGGTGCTGATGCGTTTCGTTTGTCGAGCTTATCCGTTCGCTGTGGTGCGGCAACTGGCCCCTTCCGCCCTTACGGCGGGTCACTTTTTTTCTTGGAAAAAAGTAACCAAAAACCGCTTGCTCCTGCATCCGGCCCTTCGCTGCGCTACGGGTTCCCTCACTCCGGCCTTGCTCCCGCGAGGACCGGGCTGTACGGGCCTTCCTGGCCCGCAGCCCTTGCCGGCCTTCCATGGCCGTCACCTCGCTTCGCAAGACCTCCGTTCGGCCTCCTGAAGTCGCAGTAGATCAAGATCACACGCCAGATCAAGGGCCAGATCAAGATCAAGGGCCAGGGCAACGGCTGGCGAATCGCTGCGCTCTCGCGGGTTTATAAGGGCGGTACAGCGCGTCAGCGCCAGAATGTGCATTGGCAGTTCCGGCCTCTTCGCGGGTAAACCCGCTCCCACAGGTTCTCTGCTGACCGTAAGGCCACTGCGGTCCCTGTGGGAGCGGGTTTACCCGCGAAGAGGCCAAGCTATCCACCACCATTGCCACTGTCGAAGATAACGCCAGCCCAGGCGCCACCCCTAACTTGGCGACCTCAGGAGGCCGAGCGGAGGTCTTGCGGAGCGGGGTGACGGCCAGGAAGGCCGGCAAGGGCTGGGGGCCAGGAAGGCCCGTACAGCCCGGTCCACGCGGGAGCAAGACCGGAGTGAGGGGACCCGCAGCGCAGCGGAGGGCCGGATGTGGGAGCCAGCGGTTTTTGGTTACTTTTTTCCAAGAAAAAAAGTGACCCGCCGTAAGGGCGGAAGGGGCCAGCAAGGCCGCCACACCCAATGGATAAGCCCGCAATCTAAAAGCCCAAGCCCAAGCCCAAGCCCAAGCCCTGCACAAAACGGATAGCACTCTGCACGATCCGGATATCCCGTCATACCCCCGCCACATACCCTGACCTGGCCTGAACAATAACAATTGGAGACCCTGGCCATGTCCCTGGGATTCGACTACCTCAATGCCATGCTCGAGGACGACCGGGAGTCCGGCGTCTACCGCTGCAAGCGGGAAATGTTTACCGACCCGCGCCTGTTCGACCTCGAAATGCAACACATCTTCGAAGGCAACTGGATCTACCTGGCCCACGAAAGCCAGATCCCCGAAATCAACGATTTCCTGTCCCTGAACATGGGCCGTCAGCCCGTCTTCATCGCCCGCAACAAAGACGGCCAGCTCAACGCGTTCCTCAACGCCTGCAGCCACCGCGGCGCCATGCTCTGCCGGCACAAACGCGGCAACCGCTCCAGCTACACCTGCCCGTTCCACGGCTGGACCTTCAACAACAGCGGCAAGCTGCTCAAGGTCAAAGACCCGAGCAATGCCGGCTACCCCGACAGCTTCAATTGCGACGGCTCGCACGACCTGACCAAGGTCGCCCGCTTCGAGTCGTACCGCGGCTTCCTGTTCGGCAGCCTCAATGCCGACGTCAAACCCCTGGTCGAACACCTCGGCGAGTCGGCGAAGATCATCGACATGATCGTCGACCAGTCGCCCGAAGGCCTGGAAGTGCTGCGCGGCTCAAGCTCCTACATCTATGAAGGCAACTGGAAGCTGACCGCCGAAAACGGCGCCGACGGCTACCACGTCAGCTCCGTGCACTGGAACTACGCCGCCACCCAGAACCAGCGCAAGCAACGCGAAAGCGGCGACGAGATCAAGACCATGAGCGCCGGCTCCTGGGCCAAGCAGGGCGGCGGTTTCTACTCGTTCGACCACGGCCACCTGCTGCTCTGGACCCGCTGGGCCAACCCCGAAGACCGCCCGGCCTACGAGCGCCGCGAGCAACTGGCCGCCGACTTCGGCCAGGCCCGCGCCGACTGGATGATCGAGAACTCGCGCAACCTGTGCCTGTACCCCAACGTCTACCTGATGGACCAGTTCAGCTCGCAGATCCGCGTCGCCCGGCCGATTTCGGTGAACAAGACCGAAATCACCATCTACTGCATCGCGCCCAAGGGTGAGAGCAGCGAGGCCCGCGCCAAGCGTATTCGCCAGTACGAAGACTTCTTCAATGTCAGCGGCATGGCCACCCCGGACGACCTCGAGGAGTTCCGCTCGTGCCAGACCGGCTACGGCGCCGGCACGGGCTGGAACGACATGTCGCGCGGCGCCAAGCACTGGGTCGAGGGCGCTGATGAGGCGGCCAGGGAGATTGAGCTGGAGCCACTGCTGTCGGGCGTGCGCACCGAGGACGAAGGGCTGTTCGTGCTGCAGCACAAGTACTGGCAGGAGACCATGCTCAAGGCGCTCGCCGACGCGCCGCAGTTGATCCCCGTGGAGGCCGTGCGATGAACGATCTCTACAGCACGGTGCGCGACTTTCTCTACCGCGAAGCGCGCTACCTGGACGATGCCGAGTGGGATCAGTGGCTGGAGCTGTACGCCGCCGAGGCGACCTTCTGGATGCCGTCGTGGGATGACAACGACCAGCTCACCGAAGACCCGCAAAGCGAGATCTCGCTGATCTGGTACGGCAACCGTGGGGGGCTCGAAGACCGCGTGTTCCGGATCAAGACCGAGCGCTCCAGCGCGACCGTGCCGGACACCCGCACCTCGCACAACCTCAGCAACATCGAGATCGTCGAGCACAGCGCTGGCCAGTGCCAGGTGCGCTTCAACTGGCACACCCTGAGCTTTCGCTACAAGACCACCGACAGTTATTTCGGCAGCAGCTTCTACACCCTGGATATACGCGGCGAGCAGCCGCGGATCCTGGCCAAGAAGGTGGTGCTGAAGAACGACTACGTTCGCCAGGTCATCGACATCTACCACATCTGACGTCAGGTCAAGGCGTGAGCCGCTCGGTGTGCCTCAGGCGCGCCGCGGCCAGACGCGCCCGCGAGGTGCAACATGAGCTTCCAGATCGCACTCAATTTCGAAGACGGGGTCACCCGTTTCATTCAGGCTGATGGCCACGAAACGGTCGCTGATGCAGCGTACCGGCAGGGCATCAACATCCCGCTGGACTGCCGCGATGGCGCCTGCGGCACCTGTAAATGCAAGGCCGAAGCCGGTCGCTATGAACTCGGTGACAACTTCATCGAGGACGCCCTCAGCGAGGAAGAACTCGCCCAGGGCTATGTGCTGACCTGCCAGATGCGCGCCGAATCCGACTGCGTGCTGCGCATCCCGGCCTCGTCGCAACTGTGCAAGACCGAGCAGGCCAGCTTCGAGGCCGCCATCAGCGACGTCCGCCAACTGTCCGAAAGCACCATTGCGCTGTCGATCAAGGGCGAGTCGCTGAGCAGCCTGGCGTTTCTGCCCGGCCAGTACGTCAACCTCAAGGTGCCCGGCAGCGAACAGAGCCGTGCCTATTCGTTCAGCTCGCTGGCCAAGGATGGCGAAGTCAGCTTCCTGATCCGCAACGTGCCTGGCGGGCTGATGAGCAGCTTTCTCACCAGCCTGGCCAAGGCCGGCGACAGCATGAGCCTGGCCGGGCCGTTGGGCAGTTTCTACCTGCGCCCGATCCAGCGGCCGTTGTTGCTGCTGGCCGGCGGCACCGGGCTGGCGCCGTTCACGGCGATGCTCGAGAAGATCGCCGAGGCCGGCAGTGAACACCCCCTGCACCTGATCTACGGGGTCACCAACGACTTCGACCTGGTCGAGCTGGACCGCCTGCAGGCGCTGGCCGCGCGTATCCCCAACTTCACCTACAGCGCCTGTGTGGCCAACCCGGCCAGCGAGTACCCGCACAAGGGTTACGTGACCCAGCACATCGAACCGCGCCACCTCAACGACGGTGACGTCGACGTGTACCTGTGCGGGCCGCCGCCGATGGTCGAGGCGGTCAGCCAGTACATCCGCGAGCAAGGCATCACCCCGGCCAACTTCTACTACGAGAAGTTCGCCGCGGCCGCCTGAGTGTTCTCTTGGGCTGCCCCCATCGTGCGGGTGTGGGCGGCCCCTTTTTATTCGTGAAGACAACCTCCCATAAGGCGTCAACGATGAATACACGATTCCAAGGCAAGGTCGCCCTGGTCACCGGCGCCGCCCAAGGCATCGGCCGCGGGGTGTGCTGGCGGCTCAAGGCCGAAGGCGCGCGCGTGGTCGCGGTAGACCGCTCCGAGCTGGTCCACGAGCTGGCCGGGGAGGGCGTGCTGACGCTGATCGCCGACCTCGAACAACACAGCGAATGCACCCGGGTCATGGCCAGCGCCGTGGAAACCTTCGGCCGGCTCGACATCCTCGTCAACAACGTCGGCGGCACGATCTGGGCCAAGCCCTTCGAGCACTACCAGCCCGAGCAGATCGAGGCCGAGGTGCGCCGCTCGCTGTTCCCCACCCTGTGGTGCTGCCACGCGGCGCTGCCGTACATGCTCGAGCAGGGTGCCGGGGCCATCGTCAACGTTTCCTCGATCGCCACCCGTGGCGTCAATCGCGTGCCCTACGGTGCCGCCAAGGGCGGGGTGAACGCGCTGACCGCGTGCCTGGCCTTCGAGACCGCTGAACGCGGTATCCGGGTCAACGCGACCGCGCCCGGTGGCACCGAAGCCCCGCCGCGGCGCATCCCGCGCAACGACGGTGAACAGAGCGCGCTGGACAAGGCCTGGTACCAGCAGATCGTCGACCAGACCCTCGACAGCAGCCTGATGAAACGCTACGGCAGCATCGACGAACAGGTCGGCGCGATCCTCTTCCTGGCCTCCGACGAGGCCTCCTACATCACCGGCGTGACCTTGCCGGTCGGCGGCGGCGACCTCGGCTGAGCAGCGCCCCGCAAGCAGGACCTCACACAACAAAAACAACAGAGACAGATGCCATGCGAACCCTCGACGTCCACCCGATCATCGATAACGCGCGTTTTTCACCCTTCCACTGGATGGTCATGGCCTGGTGCGGCCTGCTGCTGGTCTTCGACGGCTACGACCTGTTCATCTACGGCGTGGTACTGCCGGTGATCATGAAAGAGTGGGGGCTGACGCCCCTGCAAGCCGGTGCGCTGGGCAGCTATGCGCTGTTCGGCATGATGTTCGGCGCCCTGCTGTTCGGCAGCCTGGCTGACCGCATCGGGCGCAAGAAAGGCATCGCCATCTGTTTCGCGTTGTTTTCCGGCGCGACCATTCTCAATGGTTTCGCCAGCTCGCCCAGCGAGTTCGGCATCTACCGCTTCATCGCCGGGCTCGGCTGCGGCGGCTTGATGCCCAACGCCGTGGCCCTGATGAACGAGTACGCGCCCAAGCGCCTGCGCAGCACCCTGGTGGCGGTCATGTTCAGCGGCTATTCGCTGGGTGGCATGTTGTCGGCCGGTGTCGGCATCTTCCTGCTGCCACGGTTCGGCTGGGAGTCGATGTTCTTCGCCGCCGCGCTGCCGCTGCTGCTGTTGCCGGTGATCCTCTATTACCTGCCCGAGTCGATCGGCTTTCTGGTGCGCCAGGGCCGCAGCGACGAGGCGCGCGCGCTGCTCAAACGCCTCGACCCTGACTGCGACGTGCGCGACGACGACCTGCTCCAGGCCAGCGATAACAAGGGCAAGGGCGCCTCGGTGCTGGCCCTGTTCCGCGATGGCCTGGCGGTGCGCACCCTGGCACTGTGGCTGGCGTTCTTCTGCTGCCTGCTGATGGTCTACGCGCTCAGCTCGTGGCTGCCCAAACTCATGGCCAACGCCGGCTACAGCCTCGGCTCGAGCCTGTCGTTCCTGCTCGCGCTGAATTTTGGCGGCATGGCCGGGGCGATTCTCGGCGGCTGGCTGGGTGATCGCTACAACCTGGTCAAGGTCAAGGTGGCCTTTTTCATCGGCGCCGCGGTGTCGATCAGCCTGCTTGGGGTGAATAGCCCGATGCCGGTGCTGTACCTGCTGATCTTCATTGCCGGCGCCACCACCATCGGCACCCAGATCCTGCTCTACGCCGGCGCCGCCCAGCTGTACGGCCTGTCGGTGCGCTCCACCGGCCTTGGCTGGGCCTCGGGCATCGGCCGCAATGGCGCCATCGTCGGCCCGCTGCTGGGCGGGGCGCTGATGGGCATCAACCTGCCGCTGCAACTGAACTTCATCGCCTTTGCCATCCCCGGCGCGGTCGCCGCGCTGGCCATGGCCGTGCACCTGCTGAGCAGCCGGCGCCACGGCCTGGCCACGGCGGCGCAGGCGTGACCCTTTTGACTGACGCAACTGGAGGCCTTGCATGACAAGCCCGACTATCGACCGGCTGGAGGCGATCATCGTCGACCTGCCGACCATTCGCCCGCACAAGCTGGCGATGCACACCATGCAACAGCAGACCCTGGTGGTCCTGCGCCTGCGCTGCAGCGACGGCGTCGAGGGCATCGGCGAAGCCACCACGATTGGCGGCCTGGCCTACGGCTACGAGAGCCCGGAAGGGATCAAGGCCAACATCGACGCGCACCTGGCACCGGCGCTGATCGGCCTGCCGGCGGACAACATCAACGCTGCCATGCTCCTGCTGGACAAACTGGCCAAGGGCAACACCTTTGCCAAGTCCGGCATCGAAAGCGCGCTGCTCGACGCCCAGGGCAAACGCCTCGGGTTGCCGGTCAGCGAGCTGCTCGGTGGCCGGGTGCGCGACAGCCTCGACGTCGCCTGGACCCTGGCCAGCGGTGACACCGCGCGGGACATCGCCGAAGCCGAGCACATGCTGGAGATTCGCCGCCATCGCCTGTTCAAGCTGAAGATCGGCGCCAACCCCGTCGAGCACGACCTCAAGCACGTGGTGGCGATCAAGCGTGAACTGGGCGAGCGGGCCAGCGTGCGCGTCGACGTCAACCAGTACTGGGACGAATCACAGGCCCTGCGCGCCTGCCAGGTGTTGGGCGACAACGGCATCGACCTGATCGAACAACCGATTTCGCGGATCAACCGCGCCGGGCAGGTCCGCCTCAACCAGCGCAGCCCGGCGCCGATCATGGCCGACGAATCGATCGAGAGCGTCGAGGACGCCTTCAGCCTGGCCGCCGACGGTGCGGCGAGCATCTTTGCCCTGAAGATCGCCAAGAACGGCGGCCCGCGTGCGGTGTTGCGCACGGCGCAGATCGCCGAAGCGGCGGGCATCGCCCTGTACGGCGGGACCATGCTCGAAGGCGCGATCGGCACCCTGGCCTCGGCCCATGCCTTTCTCACCCTGCGCCAGCTGACCTGGGGCACCGAACTGTTCGGCCCGCTGCTGCTGACCGAGGAGATCGTCAACGAGCCGCCCGTGTACCGCGATTTCCAGTTGCACGTGCCGCGCACCCCGGGGCTCGGCCTGACCCTCGACGAAGCGCGTCTGGCGCGCTTCGCCCGCCGCTGAACCCGACTCAAGACAAGGAGAGACAACATGCTGTTCCACGTGAAGATGACCGTGAAACTGCCGGTCGACATGGACCCGGCCAAGGCCGCGCAACTCAAGGCTGAGGAAAAACAACTGGCCCAGCGCCTGCAGCGCGACGGCACCTGGCGCCACCTGTGGCGCATCGCCGGGCACTACGCCAACTACAGCGTGTTCGACGTGCCCAGCGTCGAGGCCCTGCACGACACCCTGCTGCAGCTGCCGCTGTTCCCCTACATGGACATCGAAGTGGCCGGCCTGTGCCGCCATCCGTCGTCGGTGCATGACGACGACCGCTGATACCCCACGACTCGCACAAGAACAACAGAGGTACGCAATCATGACCGTGAAGATTTCCCAGACTGCCGACGTACAAAAATTCTTCGAACAGGCTGCCGGGTTCGGCAACGACGAGGGCAGCCCACGCCTCAAGCGCATCGTCCAGCGCGTGCTGCAGGACACCGCCCGGCTGATCGAAGACCTGGAGGTCAGCGAGGACGAGTTCTGGCATGCCGTCGACTACCTCAACCGCCTGGGTGGGCGCGGTGAGGCCGGGTTGCTGGTCGCGGGGCTGGGCATCGAGCACTTCCTCGACCTGTTGCAGGACGCCAAGGACGCCGAGGTCGGCCTCACCGGCGGCACCCCACGGACCATCGAAGGGCCGCTGTACGTGGCCGGGGCGCCGCTGGCCGAGGGCCAGGTGCGGATGGACGACGGCAGCGAGGAGGGCGTCGCCACGCTGATGTTCCTCGAAGGCCAGGTGCTCGATCCGCACGGCCAGCCGCTGGCCGGGGCCACGGTCGACCTGTGGCATGCGAATACCCGCGGCACCTACTCGTTCTTCGACCAGAGCCAGTCCGAGTACAACCTGCGGCGGCGGATCATCACCGATGCCGAAGGGCGTTACCGCGCGCGCAGCATCGTGCCGTCGGGCTACGGCTGTGACCCGCAGGGCCCGACCCAGGAGTGCCTGGACTTGCTCGGCCGGCATGGCCAGCGTCCGGCCCACGTGCACTTCTTCATCTCGGCGCCGGGGCATCGGCACCTGACCACGCAGATCAACCTGTCGGGCGACAAGTACCTGTGGGACGACTTTGCCTACGCCACGCGGGATGGGCTGGTGGGTGAGGTGGTGTTCCGCGAGGACGGTGCGCGCGGTGTGGCGGGGCGGTATGCCGAGCTGACGTTCGACTTCCAGTTGCAGCAGGCGCCAGACACCGACGCCGAGCAGCGCAGCGCACGCCCGCGAGCCTTGCAGCAGGCCTGACCCCCGCGTTGCCAATTGCGCGGGCAAACCCTTCCCTACACGACCTGTGGGAGCGGGTTTACCCGCGAAGCAGGCACCACAAAAACAAGAGCCGGGCACCCAAGCCCGGCCCGATGTCTTGCGAGAGGTCCCATGAAAGACCTGTTCAAGGATTGCTCCCTGTCCGCCATCGTCGCCGGCCTGCTGGCGACGATGATTTCCTACGCCGGCCCGCTGGTGATCATCTTCCACGCCGCCGAAGCCGCCCACCTGTCCCACGGCCAGTTGTCCTCCTGGGTCTGGGCCGTTTCCATGGGCAGCGCCGTGCTCGGCGCAGCCCTGAGCCTGCGCTATCGCGTCCCGGTAGTGATCGCCTGGTCGATCCCAGGCTCCGCGTTACTGGTCACGGCGCTGCCGCACATCGGCCTGGAACAGGCGGTCGGCGCCTACCTGGTGGCCAACCTGGTGCTGCTGGTGATCGGCATCAGTGGCGCTTTCGACCGACTGATCGCCCGCTTGCCAGGCTCGATTGCCGCCGGCATGCAGGCCGGCATCCTGTTCAGCTTCGGCATCGAGGTGTTCCGCGCCTTGCCGGTGCAGCCGGTGCTGGTCGTGGCGATGTTCGCCAGCTATGTCCTGATGCGTCGGCTGCAACCGCGCTACGCCGTGGCAGCGGTGCTCTGCGTCGGCGCCGCGATCACCCTGTTCAGCGGCCAGCTGCGCAGCGAAGCGCTGGTGCTGGAACTGGCTTCGCCGCAGTTCATCACGCCACAGTTCAGCCCCGCGGCCGTATTCAGCCTGGCGTTGCCGCTGGTGCTGGTGGCCCTGACCGGGCAGTTCATGCCCGGTATGGCGGTGCTGCGCAACGCCGGTTACCCGACGCCTGCCAGCCCGTTGATCAGCGCCAGTGCGCTGGGCGGGGCGTTGCTGGCGCCGTTCGGTTGCCACGGGCTGAACCTGGCGGCGGTCACCGCCAGCCTGTGCACCGGCCGTGAGGCCCATGAGGACCCGCGTCGACGTTATATCGCAGCGCTGTCGGGCAGCGTGCTGTACCTGCTGCTGGGCATCGCCGGGGCCACCCTGATGTCACTGTTCGCGGCGTTTCCAGCCGCGTTGATTGCCGCCCTGGCGGGCCTGGCGCTGTACGGCGCGATCAGCGAGGCACTGGCGCGCAGCCTGGCCGAGCCGCACGAGCGCGATGCCGGGCTGTTCACCTTTCTGGTGACAGCCTCGGGGGTGTCCTTTCTTGGGCTGTCGGCCGCGTTCTGGGGCTTGCTGTTCGGCCTCGGCGCGCATGCGCTGTTGCGTCTACGCCGGCCGCAACCCGTGACGGAGGCCGACTCGCCACGCGCCTGATGTTGCCAATGCTTTATCCATAACAACAAGATCAAGAGAGCTTCGCAATGAAACCTACCCCTTGTGTAGCACTGGGCATCAGTTTGCTCAGCCAACCCCTGCTGGCCGCCGAAAGCGGATTTTTCGAGGATGCCAAGGCCAGCCTCAGCGCCCGCAACTATTACTTCAGCCGCGATTTCTCGGACATCGTCGGCGCCAATCAGCAATCCAAGGCCGAGGAGTGGGCCCAGGGCTTCATCCTCGACTTCAAATCGGGCTACACGCCAGGTCCGGTCGGCTTCGGCGTCGATGCCCTGGGCCTGCTCGGCATCCGCCTCGACAGCAGTCCGGACCGGGTCAACAGCGGGCTCTTGCCGGTGCACGGCGATGGCCGTGCCGCCGGTGAGTACAGCCGCCTGGCGCCGACCTTCAAGGCGCGCGTGTCGAAGACCGAGCTGCGCGTTGGCGAATTGCAGCCGAACTTGCCGGTGCTGACCTTCAGCGATATTCGCCTGCTGCCGCCGACCTACCAGGGCGTCAGCCTCAGCTCGGCTGAGGTCAACGGCCTGACGGTGCAGGCCGGGCACCTGTCCTCGACCCACCTGCGCAATGAAGGCGGCGACGACAAGCTCAATGCCATGCTCGGCCATGTGCCGATGCGCCAGGCCGCCAGCGATGCGTTCAACTACGTGGGCGGCGACTATGCGTTCAATGCCAACCAGAGCAGTGCCAGCCTGTGGTACGGGCAGCTCGAGGATATCTATGAGCAAGGCTTTGTGGGCTTCAAGCACAGCAAGCCGGTGGGCGACTGGGTGCTCAGTGCCAACCTGGGGTATTTCACGGCACGCGAGCAGGGCGATGCGTTGCTTGGCAGGATCGATAACCAGGCGTTCTTTTCGCTGCTCACGGCCAGGCAGGGCGGGCACAGTTTCCATGTAGGTTACCAAGGGATCTATGGCGACAGCCCATTCCCGCGGGTATTCGCCAATATCACCCCGTTGGGCAACGAGGTGCCGACCTATGAGTTTGCCTACACCGATGAGCGCTCCTACCAGGTGCGTTACGACTACAACTTCGCGGCCATGGGTATCCCAGGGTTGACCGCGACCGTGCGCTACATCACCGGTAACAATGTCGATACCGGGCTGGGCTATGAGGGCAAGGACCGCGAGCGCGACCTGGACGTTGGTTATGCGGTACAAGGCGGGGTGTTCAAGGGCTTGGGGATTCGCGTGAGGAATGCCATGGCAAGGTCCAACTATCGCAGCGATATCGACGAGAATCGGCTGATTCTGGTGTACACCTGGCAGCTGTTCTGACTTTGGTGGCCTCTTCGCGGGGCAAGCCCGCTCCCACAGGTTCTGCGCCGCTCTTTCGGTCAGCGGAGATCCTGTGGGAGCGGCGGTGCGCCGATGCGACTTGCCCCGCGAATAGGCCATTACAGGTTCAACTGCAATTGCACTGCCACCGCACATAAGGGTAGGTTGCCCAGACACCTTTTCTGGAATCCACCCCTTGGACTCACTCACCCAAGCCGTCCTCGGCGCCGCCCTCCAGGGCACTGTGCTCGGCCGCCTCCAGGGCCGCCGCGCGCTGCTCTATGGCGCTGCCCTGGGCACCTTGCCCGATCTCGACGTGATCATCCGCTACGCCGACCCGGTGTCGAAGATGACCTACCACCGCGGTTTCTCCCATTCCGTCTTCGTGCTCACCGGCCTGGCGCTGCTGCTTGCCTGGCTGGTCTCCTGGCTCGGGCACAAGCGCTGGCCTGAAAAGAACTACCGCTGGCCCAGGCTGTTCCTGGCGTTCTGGCTGGTGCTGATCACCCATCCCGTGCTCGACGCCTTCACGGTGTACGGCACTCAGCTGTTCTGGCCGTTGCACCTGACGCCCGAGAGCTGGGCGGCGGTGTTCATCATCGACCCGATCTACACCGTCCCGCTATTGGTCACGGTGCTGTTCGCGCTGGTCAAAGGCATGGCGGGGCGGGCGATCCCGCTGATGGCCGGGGCCTTGATCTTCAGCAGCGCTTACCTGGGCTTCGGCCTGGCCAGCCGAATGGCGGCAGAGGAGCGCTTCCAGGCCGCGCTGGACCAGCAGGGCGTTGTCGTCAGTGAAGTCCGTGCCGTGCCAATCGCCTTCAACAGCCTGGTCTGGCGAGTGATGGCCAAGACCCCAGACGGCCACTACTACGAAGGCGTCAGCAGCGCGTTCGACCGCGAGCCCCCGGAGATGCTCCGCCAGTCGCTCAACCTGGACGCCGCCAAACCGCTTGCCGGGGTGCCCCTGCACGAACGCCTGCGCTGGTTTACCGGCGACTGGTTGCGCTATGACGTGGTCGGCGATGCGCTGGTGGTCACCGACCTGCGCATGGGCATCCCCGGCAACTACACCTTCCGCTTCCAGATGGCGACCCGCGATGGCCACGGCCAGTGGGTCGTCGGCAGCCCGACAGCGTGGTCGGGCACCGCGCCCAACTCGATGTTCAACAGCCACGACCTGGGCTTGATCTGGCAGCGCATCTTCGACCAGCAGCCACCGCTGCCGCTGGCCGAGTGGACGGCCAAGTACCTGGGCGTGACTGCCCCGGCACAGGCCCAGCACTGAGCATGCGCTCGGCCGGGCTGGACCTGGTCAAGTGGTTGGCGATGCTGAGCATGCTCGCCGATCACCTGCGCTTTCTCTGGCCGGGCGCCGACGGTTTGTTCATCGTCGGGCGCCTGGCGTTCCCACTGTTCTGCTTGGCCTTGGCGCTGAATGTGCAGCGCAGTGCCGCGAGCGTCTGGCCCGCTCCCAACAGTGGCCGTTACCTGGGCTGGTTGCTGGCGTTCGCGGTACTTTCCGAAGGGCCCTATCGCTGGCTCGACACGGGCTCGCAGACGCTCAACGTGATCCCCACGCTTGCCCTTGGCCTGCTGGTCGCCTGGGGCGTGCATCATGCGCAGGCTGGCGCGCGGGTACTGGCAATTGGCGCGGCAGTCTTTGCGGCGTTTTACAGTGAGCAGCTGATGTACGGCTTGCCGGGCGTGCTGCTGCCAGCGGCGGTGCTGATCGCTTACCGCCAGGGCGGCGCCGCCTGGCTGCTGCCGAGCCTGCTGGCGATGGCGGGCAACCTGACCAACAGCTGGTTGCGCGAGCACCCGCTGCAACCTCTCGCGTTGCTTGTCCTCACTACCGCCGCCCTGGCGGTGCCGCTGGGGGTCTTGCTGGTGCGTCAGGCGCATTGGCCTGCGCCGCGCGTGGGGCGCTGGGGCTACGGGTTCTATCCGTTGCACCTGCTGGTGATCAAAGGCCTGCAAGGGCTGACCTGGTAAAATTGCTAGTTTCCCTGGCTGGACATTCCCCGCAACATGCAAACCACAGGAGCCTGCCGTCTGGCCGGTTTCTGTGATGACTATCCGCAGCAGGCGCATGCAGCCAACGAGGGCGAAAAAATGTCGAACAGAGAACAGGGTACGGTGAAGTGGTTCAATGACGAAAAGGGCTTCGGGTTCATTACCCCGAAAAACGGCGGTGATGATCTCTTCGTCCACTTCAAGGCGATCGAGTCCGACGGGTTCAAGAGCCTGAAGGAGGGACAACCGGTGTCCTACGTTGCAGAGAAGGGCCAGAAAGGCATGCAAGCCGCCCAGGTCCGCCCTGAGTGATCAACGGAACACCCGGCTAGCCCTGTCCCTCACGCACGCTGTGCGTGGGGGACAGCCCTATAAGTACGGAGGTGCTGATCATGTCCGCAAATGTACACAGCCCCAATCCTGGAATCGCGCAACTCAACGAACCGGGCGCTTCATTGCAAGAGGAAGTCATCTTTCTGCACACCGAGTTCAAAGACCGTTGTGCCGTGATTCGCGAAGGGCAGGTCGTCACCTATGACGTGGAACGGCGTTCAGACAATCGCTTGTACGCCATCAATATCGAAATCGTTGGCGAACCGCCGCTGCACTGAGCGAGATGCGCATGTGTCCAGTCCCTGAAAGGGCCGCCATGGCCCTTTCTGCTGCAAACCGTCTCTACAACCGCAGCCACCTTCAGCCTCTGCCCAAGCCTCAGCGCGCACGCCGCCCACTGACAAAGTGCGCCACGTAATTGAACCCCGGTGTCGACGCATGCCCTGGCGTCACCAGCGAATCAATGAACGCCTCGTCCTCGGCGCTGACCTTCACCTCCAGCGCACCCGCGTAGGTATCCCACTGCGCCTCGGTCCGTGGTCCGACAATCGCTGAGCTGACCAGCCAGTTGTTCAAGCACCCCTTGCAGCCGATCTCGTTGATCATCCTGAGCACTGCCGCGCGGGCCTGTGGCTGTCGCGTCTGGACCATTGGCGGGTCGGGTGGGTCGGGCGCTGGGGGTATGCCTTCTATCCACTGCACCTGCTGGTGATCAAATGGTTGCAAGGAGGGGGCTAGACGCTTGCATTATGTCGTTTCGCACCCGTCTAGACAGCGTGCCCCTGCAGGGGCTGCGGGTGAATCCCAGGCGCCCCTTTCGGTCCGCGGCGAACGTGCCATGCGATCTGGATCCTCGGTTCCAGCATGCTCGGTGCCGACCTAGTGGCCAAGCTCGGCCTTCCGTACGTGTTCGCGTCGCACTTCGTGCCAAGTTACCTTTTCCAGGCAAGCCGCCCACGGCTACAGAGCGGCTAACGCTGCTGCCGTGGGTACCTGTCCTTTGTACGAATAGACCCGAGCGACGATCACACAGTGCGCAGCACGCGAGGTTGTGGCGTCGGGTGGCGTTGGAATGATCGCGCGCGTAGATGGCTCACATAACTTAGTCCAGATACAGCCAGTCGGGTGTTTCGATTACGTTGCCTCGTACGCCGTTGATTTCATCAATATAATAGAACACATTAGGTCGGTTCCCCCGATAATGTGAATGGCCCTGGCCAACCATACTCATACCATAGATTTGTCTAAGCTGTAGGTTTGTACCGTCATCGGCACGGAGTGATTGAAACGGTGCTTGTCCATTTACAGCATTGTTAAAGGCTTGCTGGACTGTCTGGTCGGCAGTACGTTCACGGAGCTGGACTTCTTTCTGTAATTGCGTAAGTGTTTTTGAGGACATTTCTTTGCGAGCGGAGGCGGATCCCTTGGCAACGCCGGCGGCTTTTCCTTTCTTAAAACCACTGATCTCTCCTTTCTTAAAACCAATGATCTCTCCTTTCTCTAAACCAATGATCTCTCCTTCCGCGCGCCCAACTTCTAGCCCCTCCGCAACGCCAGCTGGTTTTCCGCGCTTGAAACCGGCTGTTTCTCCTTTGTTGAATGCTTTGGTTTGACCCGTCAAGCGTCGAAACTGTTTACGGAACCACTTCCTGAATAGCCCTGATGGATCGCTGAAATTAATGGGGTCGCCTCCGCAGTAGGCGTATGTGTTGATGCCGCCCTTACCAAAAGGGCTAAGGCGATCTGGGCTGTGGAACCTCATTAGGATTGGACTGTAAGCACGACGGCCATTCCCCAGGATGTAGAGGTTGGTGGCCCGGTCATGGAGTTGTCCGGTGAAGCCCAGCAATGGGCACCCTACGGCCGATCTTGGTGAAAACCCAAAAGCGGTATAGTTGAGCGGGGTCGTCCGGTTGACGCCTTGAAGGGTACGTAATCCATCCACATGGTACAACCGCGTCATCGTGGAGGTGCCACTGAAAGTAGTCTCTGCCGCTGGGGTATTGTGAGCGGACACTACGCATATGTGGCCTGTGGGGTTAAGGGAGGTGGAAAGTAAATTATTTCGGTAAAAATATAACTGTGAATATTCGGTTGCCATTGCAGCGCACCTTGTCAGCACGGGAGTGCGGAATTGTGCGGGTCAATTGTAGAAGGTGGGAACTGGCAAAAATACCAGTTGCGAAACCCGGAGAAGAGATTAGGCTATCGAGCAGGTTTGCTTCTGATGTAGCTGTTTGAGCCTCCTTGCTCCACCAAGCCCGAAGCTGGTGATGCAGGTTCGCCGGGTCGGAGCGGTCAGGCATACTGTGCGAAGGCGCTCCAAGCCATCCATCAGAGCAGTTCTGGCAGCGTGGAGGAAGTCGGCGACGATCACGCCGCACTCCCCAAACACTGTGGCCTAGCGCGCAAGCCGCCCCGTGACAAAGTGCGCCACGTCATTGAACCCCGGTGTCGACGCATGCCCTGGCGTCACCAGCGAATCAATGAACGCCTCGTCCTCGGCGCTGACCTTCACCTCCAGCGCCCCCGCGTAGGTATCCCACTGCGCCTCGGTCCGTGGCCCGACAATCGCTGAGCTGACCAGCTGGTTGTTGAGTACCCAGGCAATCGCGAACTCGACGATACCCACACCCTTGGCCTCGGTGTACGCCTGGATCTGGCGGGCAATGCTCAGCGACTCCTGGCGCCATTCCACTTCCATGATGCGCTTGTCCTGACGCCCGGCGCGGCTGCCGGCATCCGGCTCCGCCCCCGGCGCGTACTTGCCGCTGAGCACGCCCCGGGCCAGCGGGCTGAACGGCACCACGCCGAGGCCATGGTAGGCCGCTGCGGTGAGCTGCTCGGGCTCGGCCTGGCGGTTGACGATGTTGTACAGCGGCTGGCTGACCACTGGCTTGGCCACGCCCAGGCGTTCGGCGACGTTGCAGATTTCAGCGATCCGCCAGCCGCGGAAGTTGGACACCCCCCAGTAGCGAATCTTGCCCTGCTGTATCAGGTCGCCGATCGCCCGCACGGTCTCCTCAAGCGGCACCTTGTGGTCTTCGCGGTGCAGGTAATAGATGTCCAGGTAGTCAGTACCCATCCGCGTCAACGTCGCTTCGAGGGCGTTGAACAGGTGCTTGCGCGACAGCCCGCTACGGTTCGGCAGGCCGTCCGCCGGGCCGAAGCCGCCTTTGGAGGCAACGATCCAGTCCTGCCGATGGCGCGCCACCGCCTCGCCGACGATCTCTTCCGAGCGCCCGCCGTTGTAGACGTCGGCGGTATCAACGAAGTTGATCCCCTGGTCCCAGGCCTTGTCGATGATCCGCAGCGAATCCTCGGTGCTGGTCTGCTCGCCGAACATCATGCTGCCGAGGGTGAGGGCTGATACCTGGAGGCCGCTTTGGCCGAGGGGGCGGTAGAGCATGCTGAGGGTCCTTTGGTGCCATGGGGAGTGGACTTTTTTACACCGGTGGCGGGCGATTGCAAAGGTCAGGCTACTGACACACCTGTGTCATCTCTGCGCCAGCTGTCCTGCGACTGCATCACCCGCAGCGCCCACGCCCTGCGTCCCGCCGTCACGCAAACCCCGTCTGGCACGCCGTTTCAGCCCCATGGGCCGTCTCTGGCACAGGCGTTGCTCTCTTCATCAGCGACACACCCATAACAAGAAACGGAGATCCGCCGATGACCTACTCAGGCCCGCACCGCCGGCCCCTGCCAACCGCCCTGATGAGAACCGCCGGCTACGCCTTTCTGGCGCTGGCCTGGCTGAGCCCGAGCCACGCCGCCGAGGTGGACGGCAAGCGCATCATCGAAGCCGACAAGGAACCCGGCAACTGGATGAGCCACGGGCGAACCTACGACGAGCAGCGCTACAGCCCGCTGAAGACCATCACCGACAGCAACGTCAACCAACTGGGCCTGGCCTGGAGCTACAAGCTCGACCTCGACCGCGGTGTCGAGGCCACGCCCATCGTGGTGGACGGGGTGATGTACACCACCGGGCCGTTCTCGGTGGTCTACGCGCTGGATGCGCGCAACGGCAAACTGCTGTGGAAGTACGACCCGCAATCGGACCGCCACCGCGCCGGCGA
This sequence comes from Pseudomonas reidholzensis, assembly GCF_900536025.1. Taxonomy (GTDB): domain Bacteria; phylum Pseudomonadota; class Gammaproteobacteria; order Pseudomonadales; family Pseudomonadaceae; genus Aquipseudomonas; species Aquipseudomonas reidholzensis. The sequence goes on along the minus strand of NZ_UNOZ01000030.1, from coordinate 451,747 downwards.
GGCCTGCTGCGATGCGGTCAACCGTGGTGTGGCGGTGTGGCAGGGCAAGGTCTACGTCGGGGTGCTGGATGGGCGCCTGGAAGCCATCGATGCCAAGACCGGCAAACGCGTCTGGTCGGTGGACACGCGCAGCGACGACAAGCGCAGCTACACCATCACCGGCGCGCCGCGGGTGGTCAACGGCAAGGTGGTGATCGGCAACGGCGGCGCCGAGTTTGGCGTACGCGGTTATGTCACCGCCTATGACGCCGAGACCGGCAAGCAGGCCTGGCGCTTCTTCACCGTGCCCGGCGACCCCAAGTTGCCACCGGAAGACAAGGCCATGGAAATCGCCAGCAAGACCTGGCACGGCGATGCCTTCGTCGAGCAGGGCGGCGGGGGCACGGCGTGGGACTCGTTCGCCTACGACCCTGAACTCAACCTGCTGTACATCGGCGTCGGCAATGGCTCGACCTGGGACCCGAAATGGCGCAGCCAGGCCAAGGGCGACAACCTGTTCCTGTCGTCCATCGTCGCGATCAATGCCGACACCGGCGAATACGCCTGGCACTACCAGACCACCCCAGGCGACGCCTGGGACTTCACCGCCACCCAGCACATGATCCTCGCCGAGCTGCCGATCAACGGCAAGCAACGCAAGGTGCTGATGCAGGCGCCGAAAAACGGCTTCTTCTATGTGCTCGACCGGGCCACCGGCGAGCTGCTGTCGGCGAAGAACATCGTGCCGGTGAACTGGGCCAAGGGCATCGACATGAAGACCGGTCGGCCAATCTTCGATGACGAGGCGGCGGCCTATTGGAAGGACGGCAAGCGCAAGCTGGTGACGCCGGCGTTCTGGGGCGCGCATGACTGGCACCCGATGTCCTACAACCCCAACACGGGCCTGGTGTATATCCCCGCGCACATCATGTCGGCCTATTACGAGCACATCCCCGACGCGCCCAAGCGCAATCCGTTCAAGAGCGTGTACCAGCTGGGGCTGCGCACCGGGATGATGCCGGAAGACCCGGATGGCCTGTTCAACATGGCCAAGACGTGGTCTGGCAAGCTGATCGCCTGGGACCCGGTCAAGCAGGCACCCGCCTGGGAAGTGCCGTACATCACCATCTTCAACGGCGGCACCCTGAGCACGGCGGGCAACCTGGTGTTCGAGGGCAGCGCCGATGGCCGGGTGATCGCCTATGCCGCCGACAGCGGCAAGAAGCTCTGGGAGTCGCCGGCCGCCAGCGGCGTGATGGCCGCGCCCATCACCTATTCGGTCGATGGCGAGCAGTACGTGACGTTCATGGCGGGCTGGGGCGGGGCGTTCTCGACCTTTGCCGGGGCCTTGTCGTTGCGCGCCGGGGTGCAGCCGTTCTCGCAGGTGCTGACCTACAAGATCGGCGGCAACGCCACCCTGCGCGAGCCGCCACCGCCGGCCGATGCACCAAAACCACCGGCGCTGACCGCCGATGCGCAGACGGTCGCGGCCGGCGCGGCGCTGTATGACGGCAACTGCGCGCAATGCCACGGCATTCACGCGGTCAGCGGCGGCGTGTTGCCCGACCTGCGCAAGCTCACCGCGGACAAGCACCAGATGTTCCTCGGCATCCTCTATGGCGGCCGCGTGCCAGACGGCATGCCGTCGTTCGCCGATGCGCTGAAGCCCGAACAGGTCGAGCAGGTGCACCAGTACCTGATCAAGCGCGCCCACGATCTGCAAAGCGAAGGCAGTGTCTGGCAGCGCTTCAGCGCCAAGCCGGCCGCCGTTTCGCCGCTCGCCGACAACACTTCCAAGGAGTGAGATGACCATGCCCGACACGATCTATCAGAACTACATCGACAACCGCTTTGTCGCCAGCGAGCAGCTGATCGAGGTGTTCAATCCGGCCAACGCCGCGCTGCTCGGGCGGGTGCCCGAGTCGCCCGCCGAGCAGGTCGAACAGGCGATTGGCGCCGCGCGCAAGGCACAAAAGGGCTGGGCGGCGACGCCGGCCATCGAGCGCGCCGGCTACTTGCGGCAGATCGCCGCCAAGGTACGGGCGAATGCCGAGCGCCTGGCGCGGATCATCACCCAGGAGCAGGGCAAGGTCGCCGGCCTGGCGCTGGTCGAAGTCAACTTCACCGCGGATTACCTGGACTACATGGCCGAGTGGGCACGGCGCCTTGAAGGCGAGGTGCTGACCAGCGACCGCGCCAACGAGCACATCTTCCTGCTGCGCAAGCCGCTGGGGGTGGTGGCGGGGATCCTGCCGTGGAACTTCCCGTTCTTCCTGATCGCCCGCAAGATGGCCCCGGCCCTGGTGACCGGCAACACCATCGTCATCAAGCCCAGCGAAGAAACGCCGATCAACTGCTATGAGTTCGCCAAGCTGGTGGCCGAGACCGACCTGCCGGCCGGGGTGTTCAATGTGGTCGGCGGCAGCGGTGCGAGTGTCGGCCATGGCTTGTCCAGCCACGCCGGCATTGACCTGATCAGCTTTACCGGCAGCGTCGCCACCGGGGCACGGATCATGGCGGCGGCGGCGCCCAACATCACCAAGCTCAACCTCGAACTGGGCGGCAAGGCGCCGGCGATTGTCCTCGCCGATGCCGATCTGGACCTTGCCGTGCGCGCCATTGTCGCCTCGCGGGTAATCAACACCGGCCAGGTGTGCAACTGCGCCGAGCGGGTCTACGTCGAGCGCAAGGTGGCCGACGCGTTCATCGACAAGGTGGCCCACGCCATGGCCGCCACGCGCTATGGCGACCCTTCGCAACAGGCAGACCTGGACATGGGGCCGCTGATCAACCGCGCCGGCCTCGACAAGGTGGCGCAGATGGTCCGCACGGCGGTCGGGCAGGGCGCCCAGCTGGTGACGGGCGGGCAGGTGGCCGACCTGGGCGCCGGTTTCCATTACCAACCGACGGTGCTCGCCGGCTGCTCGGCGGACATGGAGATCATGCGCAAGGAGATTTTCGGCCCGGTGTTGCCGATCCAGGTGATCGATGACCTGGACGAAGCGATCGCCCTGGCCAATGACAGCGAGTACGGGCTGACCTCGTCGATCTATACCCGCGACCTCAACGCCGCCCTCAAAGCCAGCCGCGAGATCGATTTCGGCGAGACTTACATCAACCGGGAGAACTTCGAGGCCATGCAGGGCTTCCACGCGGGGGCGCGCAAGTCAGGCGTCGGCGGCGCGGATGGCAAGCATGGGTTGTATGAGTTCACCCGTACCCAGGTGGTCTACATCCAGGGCTAAGCGTTTTTATTCATTAGCGTTAACGCTGGCTGCCTGTGCTGAAACTATCGCGGGCTTGTCCCAATGCCAGACAGTTAAGGATTGTGCAGCCTGCACTGACGCTTTCGCGGGGCAAGCCCGCTCCCACAAGGTCCCTGCAAGGCCCGAGTTTTGGGCTCGGCGCGGACTACGTGGGAGCGGGCTTGTCCCGCGATAGCGACAGCACGCGCAAAACAGGAACGATCCTTGCTGATTGCTAGCAATATCCAAAAAGGAGCTAGCAATGAATCCATCCCTGGTCGCCCATTCTCGCGGCGGCGTGCTCTGTACGCCCCATCCCCTGGCAAGCGCCGCAGGCCTTGAAGTGCTTGACGGCGGGGGCACCGCCATCGACGCCATGCTGGCCGCCAGTGCGGTGCTGGCGGCGGTCTACCCGCACATGACCGGCCTGGGCGGCGATGCACTGTGGTTGGTGCACGACGACCAGGTACGCACCATCATCGGGATCGGCCAGGCCGGCGCACGCTTGCCGGAGGCGGGCGCGATCAGCCTGCGCGGCCCCGCGTCAGTGGCCACCACGGCCGGCGCCCTGGCCAGTTGGGCCCACGCGAAAGCCCTTAGTGAACAGTGGGGTTCGCGGATGGGCTGGGGCGACCTGCTGACCGGTGCGGCCGGGCTGGCCCGCGAGGGCATCGAGGTCTCGGCCTCGCAGCTGTTCTGGCAGGCGCAACGCAGCAGCCTGATCGACACCTTGCCCAGCCTGCAGGCGCTGTGCAAACCGCAAGGGCAATGGCTGCAGGCCAGTGATCGGCTGCGCCAACCACAGTTGGCCAACAGCCTGGAACAGCTGGCGCGCCGCGGGCCCGAAGACTTCTACCACGGTGAGCTGGCCCAGGCCTTCCACGCAGCCTTCGATGACTTGGGCTGCGGCCTGACCGCCAATGACCTCGCCGCCACCCGCGCCTATCAGCAAGCGCCGATCTCGATCCGCTACCGCCAGGGTCGGCTGTACAACGTGGCGCCCCCGACACAGGGCCTGTATACGCTGCGCGCCATGGCGGCACTGGAGGGCGTCAACCTGGGTGAAAACGGCACCCCGCGGTACTACCACCTGCTGGTCGAAGCGATCAAACACGGCCTGCTGCAGCGCAACCAGCAACTGCACGACCCGCGCTCCAGCGATTGGGACTTCCTGCACAGCCTCGCCCAGCCGCCGGTGATGCTCGATGAACAGCGCGCAGCCCCGTGGGGCGAAACGGGTCAACCCGCCGACACCGTGTGGATGGCCACCACTGACAGCGCCGGGCGCAGCGCCTGCCTGATCCAGAGCCTGTTCCACGACTTCGGCTCCGGCTGTGTGCTGGGCGATACCGGCATCCTCTGGCACAACCGCGCGGCGGGCTTCAACCCCGACCCTGGGCATGCCAACGCCTGGGCCCCTGGCAAGCGCCCCGCACACACCCTCAACCCTTCGGCGTACCTGGCCGATGACGGCCGGCGTTGGTTCTTCGGCACCCAGGGCGGAGATGGCCAGCCGCAGACGCAGATGGTCCTGGCGACCCAACTGATCGACTTCCAGCAAACCCCGCCCGCGGCACTGCGTGCACCGCGCTTCCTGCTCGGCCGCAGCTTCTTCGACAGCACCGACAACCTCAAGCTCGAGGCCGATATCGGCGCGCCGGTGCTGCACGGCCTGGCTGCCATGGGCCACGAGACCCAGACCACGCCGCCGCTCAGCCCGCTGATGGGCCTGGCCGGGGTCATTGCCATCGACGCCACCGGCGGCAAGTGCGCCGCCTACGACCCACGCAGCCAGGGCAGCGCCCTCGGCCAGGCCGATTGAAACGGCGGATTTGCCGCCACGGCGGGCCGGGCGGATAATGCCGGCCCAACGCCTGTGAGGGTTTCGAGGTTTCGATGAACGGCAAGACGGTCAGCAGCAAGCAACAGGAAGTCCAGCGCATCGCCGAGATGCTCGCCAAAGCCATTGCCCAGCATCGGTTGCGCCCCGGCGCGCGGCTGGTCGAGGCGCAGATCGTCGAGACCCTGCAGGCCAACCGCAACCATGTCCAGGCGGCCCTGCAACGCCTGGCCATGCAACGCATCGTCGACATCGAGCCCAACCGCGGCGCCACCGTGGCCCAGCCGAGCGCCCGTGAAGCACGAGAGATCTTTGCTGCTAGGCGGGCGGTCGAGCGGGCCATCGTCGAGGCGATCAGCCCGGCGCATATCCGTGAGCACCAGGCGCGTATCGACCAGCACATGCGCAACGAGCGCGAGGCAACGGCGAGCACCGACCGCCAGGCGATCGTCCGCGAACTGAGCGAGTTTCACCTGATGCTCGGGGTGGTCTGCGGCAACCAGGTGCTGGCCGATATCCTCGGCAACCTGATGGTGCGCAGTTCGCTGATCGTCGCCCTTTACCAGCGCGGCGACAGCCCGCCGTGTGCCTCCGACGAGCACCAGGCGGTGATCGAGGCGTTGCGCCTCGGCGATACCGAGCGTGCCGTGGGCGAGATGATCGAGCACCTGAACGAACTCGAGGGCCAGTTGGCCCTCGAGGAGTCCGCAGCACCAGAGGTCAACCTGCAACAGGCGCTGGCTGGGCTCTGAATGCCGGGCGGACCAGCTCCGCCGCGGGTCGGCTGAAGGTCTGCCGGCCATGCTTGAAGCCCATCAGCGGCGGCGCGATGCGGCCGATCACTTCAGCCGGCGACGGCGCGTCGAACACCACGAAGTCGGCCCGGCAGCCAGGTTCCAGCCCATAGTGGGCAAGGCGTAGCAGCCGCGCCGACTCGCGCGAGATCCAGCCCAGGCACAGCAGCAGTTCCTGCGGGGTGCCGAGCTGGGCGACGTTGGCAAACAGGTTGGCCTGGCGCACCAGCGACGCGTCGCCATACGGCGTGAACGGGTTGCCGATATTGTTGCTCGACAGCGAGCAGGTCACCCCGCACTGGTGCAACTGGGCCAGCGGCGCAATGCCGCGCGGCTTGTTTTCGAAGCGATCGCGCCCGGTCAGGAACAGGTCGGTAGAAGGCAGGCAGGTCACCTGCACGCCAGCCTCGGCCAACGCCCGGCCCATGCTCAGCAGCTGCGCCTGGGGCAACGCCGAGAGCTTGGTCGCATGGCCGACCGTGACCCGGCCCTGCCAGCCGTGCTGGTGCGTGCAGCGGATCACTTCGGGCAGGGTCATGCCGGCCACTTCCAGGTCGAAGTCCAGGTGCAGGTCGAGATCACGGTCGTAGGCCACCGCCAGCTCGAACAGCCGACGAATCTGCGCGGGCGGATCGCCGTCGGTATACGGGCAGCCGCCGAGCACCTCGGCGCCTGCGTCCAGCGCCTGGCAGAGCAGGGCCTCGGTGCCGGGGTTGTCGAGCATGCCTTCCTGGGGGAACACGCAGATCTCCAGGGTCACCGCCCAGGCGTAGTCGGCTTGCAGCCGGCGGATCGCACGCAGGCCGGTGAGGCCGATGCCCGGGTCGATCTCGACATGGGTGCGAATGTGCGTGGTGCCCTGGACGATGGCCTGTTCGAGCACGGCCGCGCCGCGGGCATAGACATCGGCCTCGGTGAACTCGGCCTTGGCCAGCCGGGTCTGGGCAATGGCTTCGGCCAGGGTGCCCTCGCGCAACTGGCAGCGCGACAGGATGCAGGCCTTGTCCAGGTGCAGGTGGGTCTCGATCAGGCCAGGCAGGACCAAGCGGCCATCGAGGTCGAGGACCTCGGCCGGTTGACGCAAACGGCTGACGAAGTGGCCGTCTTCGATCAGCAGACGGGTGAGCGCCGGGCCTTCACCCAGGCGCACGTTGATCAGTTCCAGTGCACTCATGCTGCCGCTCCTGCGCCGAGATAAGCCGCTTCCAGTTGGGGGTCACCGCGCAGCGCCTCGGCACTGCCTTGCTTGACGATCCGGCCGGTCTCCAGCACATAGGCACGGTCGGCCACCTGCAGTGCCAGGTTGGCCATCTGGTCGACCAACAGCAGCGTCACGCCTTCATCGCGCAGCGCGGCGAGTGCGTCGTACAGCTCGCCGATCATCGCTGGCGAGAGGCCCAGCGAAGGTTCGTCGAGCAGCAGGATGCGCGGCTTGGCCATCAGCCCACGGCCGATCGCGACCATTTGCTGTTCCCCGCCCGAGAGCAGCCCGGCCGCACTGTCGATGCGATCGCGCAACCGCGGGAAGCGCGCCAGGATTGCCTCGATTTCGGCCTCGGCATCCACGGCATCCTGGCGTACGTTGGCCCCCAGCAGGAGGTTTTCCCGCACGCTGAGCTGGCCGAACAACTGCCGACCTTCGGGCACCAGGGCCAGCCCCAGGCGGGCGATCTGGCTGGCATCGAGCGTGTCGATGCTGCGGTTGTCCAGGACGATGCTGCCGTCGCGCGGGCGGTGCAGCCCCGCGAGCGCCTGGAGGATGCTCGACTTGCCCGCACCGTTGGCGCCGAGGATGGCGATCAGCTCGCCTGGGTTGACCACCAGGTCGACGCCTTCGACCACCGGCGCGGCGCCGTAGTCGATGGCCAGGTTGCGCACGTGCAGCACCGCATCGCGCGAGCCGGCCCAGGCCTGCGCACGCGGCCGCGCCTGGTACTGGGTGCCGCCCAGGTAGGCGGCGATGACCCGCGGGTCGCTGCGCACCTGCTCCGGCGTGCCCCAGGCGATCGGTTTGCCGGCGTCGAGCACCAGCAGCCGCTCGGACACCGCCATCACCAGCGGCATGTCGTGTTCGACCAGGATCACCGCCAGGTTGAACCCGGCCAATCGTTGCAGCAGCGTGGCCAGGCGATCGGTGTCCTGGCGGCCCAGGCCGGCGGCCGGCTCGTCGAGCAGCAGCACCTGCGGCCGGGTGGCCAGCGCCCGGGCGATTTCCACCAGGCGCCGGTCGACATGCGGCAGGTCGTCGGCGGCCACGTGCAGGTTGCCGCGATAGCCGACCAGGGCCAACAGCTGCACGGCCATGGCCTTGCGCGTCGCTTGCTGGCACGGCCACGGGCGTTCGATGGCGCCCTCCTGGAAGGCCACCAGCAGGTTCTCCAGCACGCTCAGTTCGCCAAACAGCTGGGTGGTCTGGTAGGTGCGGGCGATGCCGGCGCGGGCGATCCGCCAGGCGGGCTGGCCGGCCAGCTCGGCGCCCAGCGTGATGGCGCCGCTGTCGGGCGTATAGAACCCGCTGATCATGTTCAATACCGTGGATTTACCGGCACCATTGGGGCCGATCAGGCTGGTGATGCTGCCGGGCAGGGCCTCCAGGCTGACCTCCTGCGCCGCCTGCACGCCGCCAAAGCGGATGCCGATGCCCTCGACCTTGAGGCCGCGCGGTGCACGCGCGCTGAAGAACGCGCGCAGCACGGCGCTGTCGACACTGGCCGTGACCGGCTCCTGGCGCGGCCGCCAGAAGCGCCGGCCGAGGCTGCCGAGCACCCCACGCGGGGCCGCCCACAGCACCGCCAGCAGCAACACCGAGAACGCCAGCAGGCGGTACTCGGCAAAGTCCGCCAGCAGCTCCGGCAGCAAGACGATCACCAGTGCGCCGAGCACCGGCCCGAACAGGGTACCGGCACCGCCGACGATCACCGCCAGGACGAACAGGATCGACTGCGAAAACGGGAACGCCGCCGGGTTGATGAACATCAGCACCGGCGCCACCAGCGCACCCGCCGCGCCGGCCAGGCCGGCCGACAAGGCAAAGGCCAGGGTGCGCGTCTGCACCGGATTGACCCCCAGCGAGCGGGCGGCGATCTCTGACGCCTTTACCGCCCGCATGGCCAGGCCCCAGCCGCTGCGTTGCAGGCTCCCGTAGAAGGCCAGCGCCGCCAGCATCAGCCCGACGGCGGCCAGTGCCAGCAACACCGCAGGGTCGACCGCGCCGAGCTCCGGCAAGGGGATGCCCATCAGGCCATTGGCGCCGCCGGTCACGCTGCGCCATTCGATCAAGCCGTTGTGCACCACCAGCGCAAAGGCAATGGTGATCATCGCCAGGTACGGCCCGCTGACCCGCAACGCGGGGATCGCCAGCAGCCCGCCGCACAGCGCGCAGCCCAGGCTGGCCAGCGGCAGGGCAGCCGCCAGCGGCAGGCCGCCCAGGGTCAGCAGCGCTGACAGGTAGGCGCCAATGGCGTAGAAGGCGATATGCCCGAAGGACATCTGCCCAGACAAGCCGATCAGGATATTCAGGCCGACACCGACCGTCACCGCCAGGGCGTACAAGGTCAGGATCAACAGCCAGTAGCTGTCCAGGCCCAGTGCCAGGCCAACCCCGGCGACGCCGAGCAGGGCCAGGCCAAAAGGTGCGAGCAGCGTGCGCAGGGTCATACTTTCACCCACAGTTTGCGGCCGAACAGGCCATCGGGACGAACCGCCAGCACCACGATCACCATCGCGAAGCACAGCAACTGGGTAAACGCCGAGCCGAAGTACAGCGTGACCAGGGCTTCGACCAGGCCGAACAGCAAGCCGGCGGCGAATACCCCGCTGGCGCTGGCGATGCCGCCGAGGATGGCCACGGCGAAGGCTTTCAGGCCAAACAGCGTGCCCATGTCGGCGTGCACGCTGTACAGCGGCGCGATCAACAGGCCGGCGAGGGCGGCGAACACCGTCGACAGGGCAAAGGCCGCCGCCACCACGCGATTGACCTCGATGCCCATCAGCCGGGCAGCCCGTGGGTTCTGCACGCAGGCTTCCAGGCGCAACCCCAGGCGGGTGCGTCGGCGCACCCAGTAGAGGGTGGCCGCCACTGCCGCGCCCGCCAGCGGGATCAGCAGTTGCACCAGGCTCAGGCTGCTTTCACCCAGCTCCAGGCGCACGCTCGCCAGGGCACTGCCGAATTGCCGCGGCTCCTTGCCAAAGGTGAACAGGGCGAGGTTGTCCAGCAGCAGCCCGCCGGCGACGGTCGCCATCAGCCAGGCATCCGAACCGCGTGAGTGAAACGGCCGCACCAGGAAGCGCTCGATGGCCAGCCCCAGTACCGCGCACAGCGCCAGGGTGGTCGGCAGCGCCAGCCACAGTGGCCAGCCCCAGGTCACCGCCAGGCTGTAGCCGAGCACTGCGCCGACCATCATCGCGCTGCCCTGGGCAAAGTTGACCGTGCGCGACACGGCGTAGGTGAGGTGAAAGCCCAGGGCCAGCAGCGCGTACATGCTGCCCAGGCCCAGGCCGCTGACCAGTGCGGTGGTGATCATCAGAAGGTACTCCGCTCAGGGTGCCACAGGCACGATGGTGTCGCCGTCGAAGCGGCTGAAGACGTAGTCGTCAGGGCCCAGGGCGTCGTGGCGGTCGGTGGCGAAAGGCTGGTGGTACTGCTTGATCAGCCCGGCGTAATCGCTGATCGCGTAAAAGCCGTCGCGCACTTGCACACCGCCGGTGCCCTGGGCCTTGTCGATGGCCAGGCCGACCAGGTGCATGGCGTCGTAGGCGTTGGCGATGCCCACCGCCGGGGTCACGTCGGCCAGGCTCTTGACCTGCGGGAAGCGCTGCTTGAGGGCCGTCAGCAAGGCCTCGCCGCGGGCACTGTTGTGCGCGCCAAAGACAAACGTCTGGACGAAGTGCACGCGCCCGGCGTTGGGCCCGGCGAGTTCACCGAAGCGTCCGCCGGCCGGCCCCCAGTGCGACACAACGGGGACGCTCCAGCCCATCTGGTCGAGGGATTTGACCACCTGCGCCGAGGGGCCGACGTTGCCCACCAGCAGCAGGGTGTCGACCCCGGCGTTTTTCAGCCGGGTGAGCTGCGGGACCATGTCCAGGTCACTGTCTTCGAAACGCTCGGCCGGTGCCTGAGCCATGTCGCGGCGGGCGAGGGCGGCGTGCAGCCCGGCCAGGTTGGACTCGCCCCAAGGATTGTTGGCGAGGATCAGCCCCGGTTGCTTCATGCCCTGGCGCAGGCCATAGGCGACCAGCGCCTCGTCGACCTGTTCGTCGACTGCCGAGACGCGGAACACATAGTTATCCTTGGCGCCGTTTTCGGTGATCTTGGTGCCGGCCGCCCAGATGCCCATGAAGGGCGTCTTCAGCTGGTTGGCCAGCGGCACGATGGCCAGCGACACCGGCGTATCGAGGCCGCCGAACAGCACGCTGACTTTCTCGCGCTGGATCAGCTCGCGCGCTGCCAGCATGCCTTTGGCCGGGTTGCTCTCATCATCGCGGCGTACCAGTTCGACAGGCCGGCCCAGCAGCCCGCCCTTGGCGTTGATTTCATCGATGGCCAGGGTCAGGCCGCGGGTGAGGGCTTCGCCAGACTTGGCCGACTGCCCGGACAACGCGGCTACAAGGCCGACCTTGATCGGCTCGGCGGCCTGGACGATGCCTGCACAGCAGGCGAGGGACAAGGCTGCACAAGGCAGCCAGCGGCGCAGCAGGGAACGGGTAAGCATGCTTCGAACTCCTGATTGCTAGCAATTTGTAAGAATGTGCTAGCAAAACAGGTGCCATTTGGAAAATACTCCGGACGGCCCCGTGATCAGGGGCCCTCAGCGGATGGCTCTGCGCCATCGCGTGCACTGGATCAAGGCACGGGGCGGGGGAAACGCCCCGTTCTGGACAACTTTGGAGAATGGCTATGACCGACAATAACGCCGCCGTACAGATCGTCCGTGACTTCCTCGCCGCCTCCATGGCCCCCGACCCCGTGCGGGCGGCCACCTTCATGAGCGATGAGGTGCGCATCACCTTTACCGGCGGCCGGCCGATGCCGACGCCTACCGACATCACCGCGTTCAATGGCGGGCGCTATACCTGGGTGAAAAAGGCCCTGGGTCAGTTCGACTGGTGTGAGCGCGAAGACCATACCGTGGTCTATTCCAACGGCACGCTGTATGGGCAGTGGCCGGATGGGCGGAGTTTTTCCGGCAACCGTTACCTGGACCGGTTCGAGGTCAAGGACGGCAAGATCGTGCGCATGGACGTCTGGAATGACAGCGCCGAGTGGATGCTGGTGCCGGAGATCGCCAAGGCCTGACGCCTGCCTTGAGGGCCAAGCCTATCAAGGTGTTTTGAAATTGCGCTTGGCTTGAACTTGCTGGGGCCGCTGCGCGCCCCTTTCGCGACACAAGGCCGCTCCCACAATGGGCGGCGCCGGGCAATGAACAGAAATTGGGCAACGCCGCATCCTGTGGGAGCGGCCTTGTGTCGCGAAAGGGCTGCGCAGCGGCCCCAGCGAACACCTTGAAAGGCCTGGTGTTAGGGGCCGAAACGGCACAGGAGTACAAATGTGCTCTTGCTCCTTGCTGCCTCAGGTATTGTTGCGCTGCTCCAGGCGCTGGGCGAACTGGCCGATCACCTCGACCACGCGCTGGGCGCCCTGGTGGATATCCTCGATCAGCGCGCCGGCCTGGTTGGCCAGCGCGACCCCTTGTTCGGTCTTCAGGGTACTGGTCTGCATGCTGGCCACCGCCTGGTGGGCCAGCTCGCGGTTGCGCGCCACCACCTCGCCGATGGCCAGGGTCGCCTGGCTGGTGCGTTGGGCGAGGTTGCGCACCTCGTCGGCGACCACCGCGAAGCCGCGCCCCTGCTCGCCGGCGCGGGCGGCTTCGATGGCGGCATTGAGGGCCAGCAGGTTGGTCTGCTCGGCAATGCCCCGGATGGCATCGACGATGGTGCCGATCTGGGCGGACTGCTCGCTGAGGGCGGTAATGCCCTTGGCCATCTGCTCGAGTTCGTCGGCGATGCTCTGCACCACGGTCACGGTCTGCTGGACCACCGCCGAGCCGTGCTGGGTGTGGGCGTCGGTTTCCTGCGAGGTCTCGAAGGCGAGCAGTGCGGCCTGTGATTCGGCTTCGCGCTGTTCGACTTCGCGGGTGATGTTGGTGGCGAACTTGACGATGCCGTACAGCTTGCCTTGGGCGTCGTACAGCGGGTTGTAGCTCGCTTGCAGCCAGACCGTGGCGCCGCGGCTGTCGACGCGCTGGAACTGACCGGCCTTGAACTCCCCGCGGTTGAGCGCCGACCAGAACGCCTGGTAGGCGGGGCTGGTGCCGTCGGCCGCCTGGCAGAACAGACGGTGGTGCTGGCCGCGTACCTGTTCCAGGCGATAGCCCATGACACTGAGGAAATTGCCGTTGGCGTCGATGACCTTGCCGTCGAGGCCGAATTCGATCACGGCCATCGAGCGGTCCATGGCATTGCGGTAGCTGGCTTCACGCTGGGCGCAGTGCTGGTGCTGGTTGAGGTCGGCCTGGAGCAGGGCGCTCGACGCGCGCAAGGCCGCCACTTCGGCTTCGAGCGCGCGCTGGCGTGCCTCGGCCGTTTGCAGGGCTGCTTGGTGGGTGCTGGCGCGCATGAACATTCGAGGGGCTCCGGGGGCAGTGGCTGGGGTGCATTAAGCCACTACGCTGCGCTTAATTGTACAACTAATTATCCTTGTACAAGTTATTGGCGCTGGATCCCGGTTTTCTGATTATTTCCAGCCCATGATCCAGTGGCTTGAGTCGCGTAGCACCTGCCAGTCGAGCAGCTCGCTGCGGCCGCTGTGCACGGCTTGCAGCTCGACTTGTAATGGCGTGCCTTGCTCGTCGCACAGGAGTTTGGTGACGATGAAGTGCTTTTCGCGGTTGACCGGGGTGGTTGCGGTCCATTTCGACAGGTGGAGTTTTCGCGGGTTGAATGGGTTCATGGCGGGGACTCTGCGATGGAAACAAGCTGTACTCGAAATTGTAGTTGTACAGGCTTTTGCTGGGATCTGCTCGATGGCCGGTTCTGAAGAGACCCCGGCCGGCACAGCCCGACCGCCTAGATAGCCACCAAAAACGCCAGACTATCGACATACCGCCGCCCCGGCACATCCTCCAGCAACCGCCGCGTGTACTCACTCGCCGGATTGCCGAACACCTGCTCGCCAGGCCCTTGCTCCACCACCCGGCCAGCTTGCATCACCACCACCTGATCAGAAATCTGCCGCACCACAGCCAAGTCATGGGATATGAACAGGTAACTCAACCCCAACTCACGCTGCAACTCAGCCAGCAGTTCAAGAATCTGCTTCTGCACCGAAGCATCCAGCGCCGACAGCGGTTCATCGAGCACCAGCAACTCCGGCTCCACCGCCAATGCCCGAGCGATCGCCACCCGTTGCCGCTCGCCACCGGACAGCTGCTCAGGCCGGCTATCCAGCAAGCCGGCCGACAAACCTACTCGCGTCAGCAGGTCACTGGCACGCCGCCGCTGGCTCTGCCGATCGCCAATGGCAAACGCCCGCAGCGGCTCGCTGATGATCTGTTCAAGGGTAAAACGCGGATCGAGCGAGGCATAAGGGTTCTGGTAGACCACCTGCACCCGCCGCCGATACTGACGCAGGCCCAGCGCATCCTTGCGGTGCACGTCGTCGCCGGCAAACAGCACCGTGCCCGCGCTGGGCGTTTCCAAACGCAGGATCATCCGCGCCGTTGTCGACTTGCCCGAGCCGGACTCGCCGACCAGGCTCACGGTGGTGCCGCGTGCCAGGTCGAAGCTGACCTCGGCAACCGCCGCTGGCGTATCCGGGCTGCCCGTGAAGTGCTTGCCCAGGCCCTTGACGCTCAGCAGCGGCGCGGCCTCGCGGGCATCACGACGCACTCCGGGCGGCGCTTGCGCCAGGCTCGGCGCTGCATCGAGCAATTGGCGGGTATAGGGGTGCCGTGGCTGGAGAAAGATCTGCCGGGTGTTACCGCTCTCGACGATCCGCCCGTGCTGCATGACGATCACCCGCTCGGCGCGGTCCATCGCCACGCCCAGGTCATGGGTGATCAGCAACACCGCGATCTGCCGCTCCACGGCCAGCGCCTGCAAGTGATCGAGCACCTGACGCTGCACCGACACGTCGAGCGCGCTGGTCGGCTCGTCGGCAATGATCAGCTCAGGCCGATTGACCATGGCGATGGCGATCAACACCCGCTGGCGCATGCCGCCCGACAGCTCATGGGGATAGCGCCGGGCCAACCGCTCGACATCGCGCAGGCCGACCTGGGCGAGCATCTCCAGGCTGCGCGCCTGTGCCTCCCGGCGCGGCACACCGTGCACGGTCAGCGCTTCGCGCAGCTGCGCGCCGATGCGCTTGACCGGGTCCAGCGACAGCCCCGGGTCTTGTGGCACGAAGCCGATGCGGGTGCCGCGCAGGCGCCGCCAGGTGCGTTCGTCCAGCGCATGCAGCGGGTGCCCGGCAAAGTCGATCTGGCCCTGGCTGATCCGGGCGTTGTCGGCCAGCAAGCCGATCAGCGCCGCCGCCGTGGTCGATTTGCCCGAACCCGACTCGCCAACGATGGCGACGAACTCGCCACGGCGCACCTGCAGGTCGAGGTCGCGCACGCCGGGCTGCGAGCCGTGCGGGCCGTGGTAGTCGATCGACAGCTTGTCGATGGTCAGCAGGACGTCGTTCATCGGTTGTCTCCCCAGCTCTTTTGCAACGCGCGGGCGATCTGGTTGGCCGCCAGCACCACGGCGGCGACTACCAGGCCCGGCAAGGTCGTGTACCACCAGGCCGCCACCATGAAGTTGCGCCCTTCGGCGATCAGCAAGCCCCATTCCGGTTGCGGTGGCGGCGCGCCAAAGCCGAGGAAGCTCAGCGCCGAGACGGCCAGCACCGCACCGCCGAATTCCAGTGCCGCCAAAGCCAGCACCGGGCCGGCAGCATGCGGCAGGATGTGCCGGGCAATGATCGCCCAGTGGCCGACGCCACAGGACAATGCCGCTTCGACAAAGGTGCTGGCCCGCCAGCGCAGCACTTCGCCACGGGTCAGGCGGATAAAGGTCGCGACCGACGACAGGCCGACCGCCAAAGCGATGTTGAGGGTGCCAAAACCGAGCACGGTGATCACTGCCATCGCCAGCAGCAGCGAAGGGATTGCCATCAACACTTCGACCAGGCGCATCAGCAGGCTGTCGACCCGGCCGGAGAAGTAGCCGCACACCAGGCCGATCGCGCCGCCGACCAGCAGCGCAATCAGCACGGCGAGGGTGGTCGCCCGCAGCGACAGGCTGGCGCCGTGCACCGTGCGGCTGTAGAGGTCGCGGCCAAGGTGGTCGGTGCCGAACCAGTGCGCGGCCGATGGCGGTTGCAGGGCATGCGCGGGCATGGCGTGCAGCGGGTCGATGCTGCTGAACAGCCCCGGTGCCAGTGCCCAGCCCAGCACGGTCGCCAGCACCAGCAGGCTCAGCCACAGCACCGGGCGCCACCGCCGGGTGCGCACGGGCAGGGGCGCAGGTGCGCTCAGGGTGAGTTCGCTCATGGCGTCTTCCTCAGGTCGATGCGCGGGTCCAGCAGGGGATAGAGCAGATCAACCAGCAGGTTGATCAGGATGTAGATCAGCGCCGCCAGCAGCACCACGCCCTGCACGACAGGGATGTCCTGGCTGGCCACGGCGCCTTGGGCGAGCCGGCCGATGCCATCGCGGGAGAACACCGTTTCAGTGACCACCGCGCCGGCCAGCAGGTTGCCGATGATGCCGCCGGCCAGGGTCAGCAAGGGGATCGCCGCGTTGTGCAGGACATGCCCGAAGAGTAAACGCACAGGGCCGACACCCTTGCTGCGCAGGGCGCTGACGAAGGGTTGGCGCAGCACGTTGGCGATCGACCGCGAGAGCACCTGGGCAATCACCGCCGCCGTGGGGATGGCCAGGGTCAAGGCCGGCAGCACCAGCGATGCCAGGCCCTGATTGCCCATGGCAGGGAACACGTGCAGGCGAAACGACAACGCCTGCAGCAACAGCAAGCCGACCCAGAAAGTCGGCAAGGATACTGCCAGTGACGGCAAGGCGAGCAGTGCCTCTTGCCCGCGCGGGTTACGCACCAGGCTTGCCAGCAACGCCACACCGACGCCGACGGGAATCGCCAGCAACAGCGCCGCACCCGCCAGCGCCGCGGTGCCGGGCAACGATTGCAGCAGCGATTGAGTCACCGCCTGGCCGCTCTGGATCGACTGGCCCAGGTCCAGTTGCACGGCCTGCCACAAGGCAATGGCGTACTGCACCGGCAGGGGTTGGTCGAGGTGATAACGCGCCCGCAAGGCCTCGACCTGAGCCTGATCGGCGGCGCTGATCTCGCCGCTCTGGCTGAGCATGATGGTCACCGGGTCGCTGGGCAGGGCATAGAGAATCAGGAACGACAGGGTAAACGCCGCCCACAGCACGAACAGCGCCTGCCCCAGGCGGGTCAGCAGCGGCCGCAGTCTTGGGTAATCGACAGTCGAACTCATTGCGCCTCCAGCCAGGTGTCGAAGAACTGCAGGCGGGTCGAGGCCTCGTAATGCAGGCCATTGACCTGCTTGCCGAAGGCCGTGACGGTCGCCGCCTCATACAGCGGCAGCAGGTGGCCTTGCTCGATCAGCAACTGGTTGGCGCGCTCGACCAGGGTGCGTCGCTGGGACGGGTCGAGCAGCGTCGACGAGGCCTGCAGGGCCTGGTCGACTTCGCTGGCGTCGCGGCGGTTGACGTTGCGCCCTGAATTGAGGAACACCGTGCGCAGCACATCCGGGTCGGCCCGGGTCAGGTTGAAGAACCACAGGTCATAGTCACCTTCGGTTTGCTGCGCGCTGACCTGGCTGATGGTGGTCTTGTTCAGGCGCAGCTCGATGCCCACCTGGCGCAGCTGTTGCTGGATCAGCTCCAGCACGGGTGTCGAAGCCTGCCAGTAGTCGACGCGAAAACTCAGCCGTTCGCCAGCGCGGGCACGGATGCCATCGGCGCCAAGCTGCCAGCCGGCGCCGTCGAGCAAGGCTGCGGCGCCCTCCGGGTCGTGGCGCAGCTGCGCGGAAAAGTCGCGGTACAGCGGTGTGCTGCTGGCCAGGGCGGAGGTGGCCGGCTTCTGGTAACGGGAGATGATCCCTTGCAGCTCGTCGCGGTTGATCGCCTTGTTCAGCGCCTGGCGCACGGCGAGTTCCTTGAGCCGCGGCCGCGATTCATTGGGCGCCAGGTTGAACACGATGCCCGGGTTGGGACGGGCAATGAAGGGGATCTGCTGGGCCTCGAGAATCGCCTCGTCCTGCACCGCAACCCCGGTGTTGACGTCGATCTGGCGTGACAACAGGCTGCCCAGGCGCACGCCGGACTCAGGGATGATCAAGAACTCGATGCCGTCGAGCCAGGCCCGCCCGCTGTGTTCCGCAAGGCTTGAGGGCCAGGCGTAATCCTTGCGGTGCGACAAACGCACGCTCTGGTTGTGGGTGAACTTGTCGAGCACGAACGGCCCGGAGCCGACCAGCGCCCCTTGGCAGCGTTCTTCGCTGGAGCGTTGCAGAGTGCTCTGGGCAAAAAAGCCCAGGCTCATGGTCGAGGTCGCCTGGAGGAACTGCGCATTGGGCTGCTTGAAGCGGAGGGTCAGGGTGCGTGGGTCTTGCACCTCGATCCCTTCCAGCCCTGACAGGTAGGTGCCGGCCAGGCTGGCACGGGCACCAAGGGCGACGATGGCCTCGAAGTTGGCCTTTACCGCCGCGGCGTCGAGGGCGCTGCCATCACTGAAGGTCACGCCGTCGCGCAGGTGGAAGGTGAAGCTGCGCGAGTCGGCGCTGACCTCCCAGCGCTCGGCCAGCCAGGGCACGATCTCGGCGCTCGCTGGGTCCTGGTCAGTGAGCGAATCGGTCAGCTGCCGGCCGACGTTGAGCGCGGTGTTGTTGCCGGCCTGGTGCGGGTCGATGCACAGCGGGTCGCCGTCCAGGGCGACTTTCAGCACGCCGCCGTGCGCCGGGCTGCGCGCGGCGGCCGTGCTGGTGGCGGAAGGCGTTGCGGGGTCGCCGCAGCCGGTCAGGCTCAAGGCCAGTGCCAGCGGGGCGGTCCAGGTGATCGGGCGGCGTTTCATGCAGGTCTCCGGGCAGAATGACAGGGCAGCGGTGTTGCGCGATCAGGCCAGGCATTCAGCCGTGGCGGTTGCGCCGGTACGGCAGGCCGAGGTTTTCCCGCAGGGTGCTACCCGGGTACTCCTGTTGGAACAGCCCCCGGCGTTGCAGCTCCGGCACCACGCCGTCGACGAAGTCATCGATGCCCGAATGCAAGCCGGAGAACATCACGTTGAAACCGTCGGCGGCGCCGGCTTCGAACCAGTGCTGGAGGTCATCGGCGATGCTCTCGGGCGTACCGATCAACACCCGGTGGCCGCCGGCGGTGAGCTTGTTGAACAACTGGCGCACGGTCGGCCGCTCACGGCGGATCAAGTCGTACACCAGCTTTTGTCGGCTCGGGTGGCTGTCGGTGCTGAACTGCTCCGGCGGCAACGGCACCACTTCATCGAACGGCAGCTCGGACAGGTCATAGGCCAGGCTGGCGAACCGCGAGATGCGGCTGAGGAACGACACCGGGTCGAGCAGCTCCTGCAGCCGGTCGTACTTGGCCTGCGCCTCGGCAAAGGTCTTGCCGACCACCGGCGAGATCCCCGGCAATACCAGCAGCTCATCTGCGCTGCGGCCAAAGCTGGCGGCCTCGGACTTGATCTGGCCGTAGAACGCCAGGCTTTCCTCGACCGTCTGCTGGGCGGTGAAGATCAGCTCGCCGACCCGCGCACCCAAACGAATGCCGGCGTCGGAGGCGCCCGCCTGGGCGATCACCGGATGGCCCTGGATTGGCCGGGCGACGTTCAGCGGGCCCTTGACCTGGAAGTGCTTGCCCTGATGGTCGAGCACATGCAGTTTGTCCAGGTCGAGCCAGGTGCCGGAGGCCTTGTCCTGGACGAAGGCGTCGTCGCCCCAGCTGTCCCACAGGCCGCTGACCACGTCGTAGAACTCTTCAGCGCGTGCGTGGCGGTCGTCGTGGCCGGTGTGGTCGGCGCGGTTGAAGTTTTCACCGCCACCGAGTGAGGTGACCAGGTTCCAGCCCGCGCGGCCCTTGCTGATATGGTCCAGCGAGGCGTACTTGCGGGCCAGGTTGTAGGGTTCGTTGTAGGTGGTGCTGCCGGTGGCGATCAGGCCGATATGGCGAGTCACCAGGGCCAGCGCCGGGGCCAGCACCAAGGGGTCCCAGCGCACGCCGTTGGGGCCTTTTTCCAGGCCGGGGTCGAGGTCGACCTTGACGCTGTCGTTGAAGAACAGCGCGTGAAAACGCCCGGCTTCGAGCTTCTCGGCGATGTAGCGGTAGTGGTCGAAGTCCAGGAAGGTGTCGGCCGGCGCCTCTGGCAGGCGCCAGGCGGAGCCAGTGAGTACGCCGGGCACGAAGGCGCCGAGGATGATCTTGCGCGGGGAAGTGCTCATGTCTTGCTCCTCAAGTAACCCCCCGGCCATCCAGGGCCGGGGGCGTCCAGGTCAGAAGTTGTAGGCAACCCGGGCGTACCAGAAGCCGCCGTAGGGGTTGAAGGGCGAGATGCTGCCGAACAGCGGGAAGCCGTTGATGTCGCCGGCCGGGTAACCGCTGTTGTCGGCCTTGACGTTGAACAGGTTGTTGGCGCCGACGGCCAGGTCGAGGTTGTCGGTCACGGCATAGCCGACCTCGACGTCGGTCAGCCACTTGGCGCCGTAGGTCGCGTCGTACTGTGGGTTGACGTCGTTGGCCACGACCTTGTCGTAGCGGGTGACGGCGGCATTGATACTGAAGCGTTCGATCTGCCAGTCGGCGCTGAGGATCAGCTTGGTCTTGGGGTTGGCGTTGGTCAGGTAACCCTGGGCGACGCGGTCGAACAGCTGCAGGTTGTTACCCGCGGCGGTAAGGGCGGCCGGGGTGCCCTTGATGTCGTCGATCACGGTCTTGTTGTAGTTGAAGCCGACGCCGTACTTGACCCGGCCGAAGCGGCCGTAGTCGACCTTGTAGTCGGTCACCAGGTCGACACCGCGGGTGGTGGTGTCGGCGGCGTTGGTGAAGTACTTCAGGCGATAGCCAGGTTTGTAGCCGTAGGCGATCAGGGCGTCGTTGACCCCCGCGCCGGAGAGAAAGCCGGTGAGGGCGATGCGGTCGCGAATCTCGATCTGGTAGGCGTCGAGGGTCACGCTCATCTGTGGCAGCGGCTGCCAGGTCAGGCCCAGGCTGATGTTGCGCGACTTCTCCGGTTGCAGGTCTTCAGCGCCCAGCGCCTGTGCCAGCGGCGAGTCGACGCGCAGGGTCTTGGCTTCGACGAACTGCGCCACGCCGTTGACCGTGGTGTACTGGTTGGAGGTCTGGGCGTACACCGACTGCGACAGCGACGGCGCGCGGAAGCCGTTGCTCAGGGTGCCGCGCACGGCAAAGGTCGGGGTGAAGTCGTAGCGCGCGGTGAGCTTGCCGCTGGTGGTGTTGCCGGCACTGTCATCGTACTTTTCGAAGCGCCCGGCCACGCCGATGAACAACTGCTCGGTGGGGTTGATGCCAAGGTCGACGTAGCCGGCGTAGCTGTTGCGGCTGGCCTGGCCGGCGTCTTCCGGGGTCAGGGTGATCGCGCCCTGTGCGCCGACCGCGGCGGGTTGGCCAGCCAGCGGGCCGCTCGGGTAGATATAGCCGCCGTTGATGTACGACAGCGGGTCGTCCGACTCGGTCTTGTAGCGCTCGTGGCGGTGCTCGGCGCCCCACGAGACCTGCAGCGGCTTGGCCAGGCCGACCTCGAAGGCGCGGGTCACGTCGAGGTTGTTGGTCCACTGGTCGAAGTAGTTGGTGTAGGTGTCGAAGCGGGTCGGGCTGGTCGGCCCGAGCGAGGCGTTGAGGGTCTCGTCGGCACCGGCCTGGGCCTTGTCGCGGCCGAAGGTCGAGCTGAGGTCCCAGTTCCAGCTGGCCAGGCTGCCCTTGGCACCGGCGGCGGCCTGGTAGTCGGTCTCTTCAAGGGTGTAGAACGGCGCCGTGCCGTCCGGGTAGATCTCGGGGATGATGTTGGTCGAGTTGGGCCGGCGGTAGTTCTGCCCGCCGCGCGCGTCGCGCTGGCTGAAGGTCGAGAACGAGTACAGGGTCAGGTCGTCGCCGATCGGCAGTTCGGCGTTGTAGGCGGCGTTGTACGACTTGACCTTGGGCAGGCCGTTTTTCTGCACCTCGCGGTCGGCGCTGTCGTTGCGCGGGTCACCCGGGAAGTACAGGTTGCCCGTGGCTTCGCGCGAGCGCACCGCGGTCTGCTGCGAGCGGGCGTCCAGCGACAGGTTGAGGAAGCCGCCGTCGGCGCCCAGCGGCAGGCCTTTATTGAGGGTCTGGCGGAGGGTGCCGCCGTCGCCTTCGTAGTATTCGCCGTACTGGGTGCTCAACGAGCCGCCGTTGTCGTGCTGCTTGAGGATGATGTTGATCACCCCGGCAATCGCATCCGAGCCGTACTGCGCCGACGCGCCGTCGCGCAGCACCTCGATGTGATCGATGGCGCTGATTGGCAGCATGTCGAGGTCGACCGGGTTGGTGCCGTAGGCCGAGGTCGAATCGAGGTTGATCACCGCACTGTTGTGGCGGCGCTTGCCATTGACCAGCACCAGGATGTTCGAGCCGTTCAGGCCACGCAGGCTGTAGGGGCGGGCGATGCTGTCGTTGGACGAGCCGGACGGGCGCTGGGAGAACGACGGCAGGGTCTTCTGCAGGGCCGTGCGCAGGTCGTTGGCGCCGGTCTTCTCCAGCTGCGTGCCGTCGATCACGTCGATCGGTGCCGGGCTGCTGGTCACCGTGCGCGCTTCACTGCCGCGCGAACCGGTGACGATCACCGTGCCGAGCTGGTCGTCAGCGGCGAAGGCCGCCAGTGGCGTGATCAGGTAGCCGGCGATCAGGGCTGGGGCCAGGGCGAGCCGGGCTGGGTTGAATAGGCGTGTCATCAGATACTTCCCCTCGTGTCCACTCAAGTGAGCCAGGCCCGCGGCAGTGAGTGCGGTGCCTGACGAAGACAATCCCGGGTTGGCCTGAGGGTCTTGCCTGCTGTTGAAGTGCGCTGCGTGTCGTGCGAAGCGCTGTTTTTCGGCAATAGCCGATCATTGCGGTGAAGTTGAAGCTCCGCCGTTGCGTATGGGTGTTGGGTGCAGCGCCCCGCCTTCGGGGCTGGTGCTAGCCGCCGAGCAGCTCGGTGAACTGCGCGTCCCACAAGGGCCGGACGTCGACCTTGCGGCGGATCAGGCCACTTTCATGGAACACGTCGGCGACCTCCTGCTGGGCGACGATGGCGGCTTCGTCCACCGCCTTGAGCCGTGCCGGCTGGCTGCGCTGCTCGAACTGCTGCAGGTACAGCGCCTTGGGGATCTTGGTCAGTTGCTCGCTGCGCGCCGCCCATTGCTCGGGGTGCTGCTCGATCCAGTCCCAGGCGGATTTCTCGCGCAGCAGGAAGTCGGCGATCGCCGCGCGCTTGCCCGGTTGGGCCAGCACTGCATGGGTGGTGGCAATCAGGTAGTTGCCCGAGTAGTAGCCTTCGGCGCTCTGCATCAGCACGCCATCGAGGTTGGCTTCGGCATGGATGGCACTGATGCCGCCGGTGACCAGGGCGTCGATGTGGCCGTTCTGGAACGCCGTCAAGCCGTCTTGGGCCGGCAGCGGGATGGCCTGCACGTCGGCCAGCGTCATGCCGTTGCGGCGCAGGATATTGAGCAGCAGGTAATGGGTGTTGGTGGCCCGCACATAGCTGATGCGCTTGCCACGCAGGTCGCCGATCTGGGCGATGCCGCTGTTGCGTTTGACCACGATGCCGGTCTTGTTGTTGTCGCCGCTGTAGCTGGCGATCAAGGCCAGCGGTGCGTTGGCGATACTGGCGAAGATCGGCGGGATCTCGCTCATGAAGGCGTAGTCCAGGCTGTTGCTGGTCAGCGCCTCGAGGACCAGGTTGCCGCCGGCGATGTCCACCCACTCCAGCGGATACGGCGGCGTGGCCAGCCCGGCCTGTTCCAGGAAATAGGCGATGGTGCCTTTGTAGCGCCAGACCCGCAGTGGGTCGGCGGCTTGCGCGCTGGCCCAGCTGGGCAGCAGGGCACCGGCACCGAGCAGGCTGCCGGCGCGCAGCACGTGGCGACGGGTGAATGCAGTCATCGAGGCAGGCTCCGGTTCAGTCCAGCAGGTCAGGTTGCTGTTGCACGATGCGGTCCCACAACGGCAGGAAGTTCAGCCAGGCAAAGAACTCGCGGCGCGCCTTGGGTGCCCGGTCGGCTTCTTCCAGGCGTGGCAGCAACGGTTGCCCGGCGCCATAGGCAAGCAGGTGCGCACGGGCGCTGTCGTCGGCCTGGATGAAACGCCAGGCGGCACTTTCGACGGTCTCGCCGGTGGTCCACAGGCCGTGGTTCTGCCAGATCAGCAGGTTGTTTGCGGCAAAGCGCTCGACAAAGGCCGCCGAGGCGATCGCCCGGTCCTGCTCCAGCGCGCCATTGGCATCGCGCAGGGCGTGGCGGTCGAACACCACCTGGTCATCGAGAAAGCCCGAGGCCTCGGCGGTGAGCGGTTCGAACGGCCGACCGAAGGCCGACCAGACCCGCCCGTGGAAGCCGTGCAGATGTGCGATACCGACCACTTCAGGGCGGGCCTTCTGCAAGTCGTAGTGCAGCTCCAGGGCGCTGGTGTTGAGCAGGCCCTGGCCTTCGACCACCTGGCCTTCGCCGTTGACCCGCAGCAAGTCGGATACACGGATCTGCGAGAACGGCACGCCCAGGGGGTTGATCCAGTAATGGTCGGGCTCGATCGGGTCGCGCGCGGTGAAATGGCCGGCCACGCCGACCTCGAAGCCGAGCTCGGCGAACAACCGGTAGGAGGCCGCCAGGCGCTGTTTGCGGTGCAGGCGCTCGGCCAGCGGGTCGGCGTGGCGTGGCGGCTCGCTGAGCTGCAGGCGGTTGTTGGCGTGGGGCAGGGCGCGGATGCTGTGGCGCGAAGAAGCGGGGCTGGCTGGCATGGTCGGGTCTCTCAGGCTCGGTTGCAGATCAGGTCTGACGCGCGCAGTGAGAAGGGTGCCAGGCAGGCTTCGACTCCTCACCGACGCGGTCTGCGTCTTATGGCCTCCACCATGTGAGGGGTCGGGATGGTTAGAATCTACTGGAATTAAACCTTTGTGATAAATACTATTTCGATCTAAAGTTATTATCTTATTTGGTGATTTTATGTGTCGTGCAAAATGCTAAATGGTAATTTTGTGGGGTGTTGCCGCGCGGCGCATCGCGGGTGCTAGTCACAAGCTTCTCGGGCGCCCATGAGATCGAGCGCCGCCCGCGCGGCGCATCGCGACACAAGGCCGCTCCCACATTTGTTGCAACGCGCCATGGCCTGGTGGACTGAAGTCTTAGCCTTGTTTGTACGACGAAGATCCTGGGCCGAGCATGCAGGCCTCCCTGCAACCCCACGCCTTGCGCCAAGGCTGACAACCGCGGCCTGACAGGCCATGGTACGTTGCAACAAATGTGGGAGCGGCCTTGTGTCGCGATGCGCCGCGCGGGCGGCGCTCGATCTTGAGAGCGCCCGAGAAGCCTGTGATATGCACTTGGACTCACCTCAACCTTTGGAAGCCCGCGCCAAGGCAAAAATCTCCTCCATTCGCCAATGTTGATTGTCGTAACGCGGATCTGCCGCCCACTCATCCCACCCCGAATCCCGCCGATATTGGCCAAGCAAAC
Source organism: Pseudomonas reidholzensis (assembly GCF_900536025.1). Classification (GTDB taxonomy): domain Bacteria; phylum Pseudomonadota; class Gammaproteobacteria; order Pseudomonadales; family Pseudomonadaceae; genus Aquipseudomonas; species Aquipseudomonas reidholzensis. The sequence goes on along the minus strand of NZ_UNOZ01000030.1, from coordinate 426,160 downwards.
CACTACCCAGCACCTGGTCCGGATCCAGGCTGACCGGCTTTTCGCAGTCGGGATGCACATACAGCGCATCACTGGCGCAATACAACTCACACATGAAGCACGTCTGGCACTCGGCCTGGCGTGCGATCACCGGATGCCCCTCGCTGCCCAAGGCAAGCACATCGCTCGGGCAGGCGGCCACGCACTCACCGCAACCGCTGCAGCGGTCAGTGAAAATCAACTCGATCATGCCGGTACCTCCCGGCTGCTTTTAACGGCATCGTGGCGCACCCACGGGGTATCGATGCCGGCACTGCGCAGGTGCACATCGAACGCCGCCGACTGCCCGGGTGCGTCACTGCGCTGATGCAGGCCACGGCTCTCATTGCGCTGCACGGCACTGCTGTAGCACCAGCGCGCGGTCGCAAGCATCGCCGCCGTCTCCCGCCATCGCAGTACGGCTGCAGGATCGCGAGCGTGGGTCTGTTGTTGCAGGCGATCCCAGGTGTTGTCCAATTGCGCCAACGACCGCTGCAATTGCCCACCGCTGCGCACCAGGTTCTTGTCGTAGGGGTGCATTTCGTTGTGGATCGCCTCGACCAACGCTGTGCTCGCATGTCGTTCGTCACCCAGCGGCAGCAGGCCCACCGTGGCGCTGCCAAGCAGGCGTTGGCCAGGCCGAACAGCCGGCTGGCGACGGGCATGCAGCGCAGCACCTTGCCCGGCCCATTGGCCGCTGGACAGCGCCCAGGACGAATTGACCGCACCGCCCCCGGAAATCGCCCCTGTCACCGACTCACGGCTGGCCGCGTCCCCGGCCGCGAACAACCCGGGCACCAGTGTCTGGCAGTGATCGTCGATCAGGCGCAGGCCGCCGACCCCGCGGATTGTGCCCTCGCCGTGCAGGGTGACCGGGAAGGTATCGCGGAAGGGGTCGATACCGCTCCGGTCGAAAGGCAGCATCAGGTTTGGCTGAACGTAGCGCAGGCGCTCGCGGATCGCTGCGGGGATGCGGTCCAGGCGACAGCTCACCGGCCCTTCGAGCAGGGCGCGGGCCAGCGCGTAGTTGAACGCCGGCCCTTGCGGGATATCCAGCTCGCGCCCGCTGGCGTCGAAGTAGCGGCCAAAGGTGTAAACCATCGAACGGGTCATGGTGCTGCCGGCCGGGGCAATGCAGTAGTAGGCGGAGAACTCCATGCCGGACAGCTCGGCGCCGGCTTCGACGCCCATCAGGTAGCCGTCGCCGGTGTTGTTGCGGCTGCCCAGGAGGAGCGAATGAAAGGCACAGCCACCGGTGGCCATTACCACCGCCGGTGCGCGCACCTCCCAACCGCGCCCGGCCTGGCGTTGCAAGCCGCGCGCGCCGGCCAGCGCCCCCGCGTCATCGCGCAGCAGCTCCAGCGCCGGGCTGTGGTCGAGCAGCGTGACGCCGTGCTCGCTGGCCAGGCGGCGCATGCTGCGCATGTACTCGGGGCCGCGCAGGGCGCGGTATTGCTTGATGCCATGGTCATCCACGGGGAAGCCGTACAAGCGGTCGAGGCTGGGCAGGGTGTGCCAGGTGCTGTCGAGGGTGCGCGCCATCCAGCGGCCGTCGGCCAGCCCGGCGGCGCTGGCCAGGCGCTTGTCGATGGCCGCCTGGCGTTGTTCGGGCGGTACCCACCAATGGCCGGGGCCGGCCGTGGCGGTGACGCCGCTGGTGCCGCAGTAGCCTTTTTCGCTGAGGACCACGCGGGCCCCTTGGCGCGCGGCGGCGACGGCGGCCCAGGTCCCGGCGAGGCCGCCGCCGATGACCAGGACGTCGGCGGACAGATTCAATGAAGCGGTGGCGTGCATACAGGCTCCTGAGGGAGGCGTTGAAAACGGCCTCCGCCAGGCATGGGGTCGGTCGGGGATTTTGGCTGGGCTGTGGCCGCGGGCTCAGATGGCGATGGCGCTCAGCGGATAGCCCGCGGCAATGAACGGGTTGTGGTCGCGGCCCAGGCTCGCCGGATCGTCTTTTTCCACCCCCAGCAGGCTCAGCAAGCGGTTGCGAATGGCAGTGAAGCCAAGGTCGCCATTTTCCCGCGGGCGCGCCAGGTCGACCCGCAGCTCTTCGGCGATGCGCCCATCCTCCAGGACGATGATGCGATCCGACAGCAGCACCGCCTCGTCGACGTCGTGGGTCACCAGCAGCACGGCCGGGGTGTGTGCGCGCCACAGCTCGATGATCAGCCGGTGCATGCGGATGCGGGTCAGCGCGTCGAGGGCGGCGAACGGTTCGTCCAGCAACAACAACTTCGGCTCGCGGACCAGGCTGCGGGCCAAGGCCACCCGTTGCGACTCGCCGCCGGACAAGGTCGCCGGGTAGGCTTCCAGGCGATGCGCCAGGCCGACCTCGGTTAAGGCCTGCAGGGCACGGGCCTTGGGATCGGCCAGGCGCACGCCCAGGGTGACGTTCTTCCAGGCGCGCTTCCAGGGCATCAGCCGGGGCTCCTGGAACACCGCCGAACGGGCCTCGGGCACGCGCAGTTCTCCGGCGTCGGCCGGGTCGAGCCCGGCCAGGGTGCGCAGCAGGGTGGTCTTGCCCGAACCACTGGCGCCGAGCAGGGCGACGAACTCGCCGGGGGCGATGTCCAGGTCGAGTGCATCGATCACCCGGTTGTCGCCGAACTGGCGCACAACTCCGCGCAGGCTTACCGCCGCGGGCAGATCAGTCGGGGTATAGGCAGTCATCGGTCAGTTCCTTACAAAAGACGGGCGCCAGGCCAGCGCGTGGCGTTCCAGGGTGCGGATCAGGCCGTCGATCAGCAGGCCGAGGACGCTGTAGATCAGCAGGCAGATGACGATCACGTCGGTGCGCATGAAGTCGCGTGCGTCACTGGCCAGGTAGCCGATGCCGGCGGTGGTGTTGATCTGCTCGACGAACACCAGGGCCAGCCAGGAGATCGCCAGCGAATAGCGCAGGCCGACGAAAAACGACGGCAGGGCGCCCGGCAGGATCACGTGCCAGATCAGCTCGGCCCGGCTGAGCCCCAGCGAGTTGCCGGCCTCGACCAGTTTCGGGTCGATGTTGCGAATCCCGGCATACAGGTTCAGGTACACCGGGAACGTGGTGCCGGTGACGATCAGGGCGATCTTGGTGAACTCGCCGATGCCGAACCAGAGGATGAACAGCGGCACCAGCGCCAGTGACGGAATGGTCCGCAGCATCTGCATGGGCGAATCCAGCAGCACCTCGCCGCGCTTGGACAGGCCGCTGATCAGCGCCGCGACCACGCCGATCGCGACGCCAATGGCCAGGCCGGTGACGGCCCGTTGCAACGACACCAGCAGGTGGCGCGCCAGCTCGCCGCTGGCCAGCAGCTCCCAGAGGGTGCCTGCGATCGCACTTGGCGCGGCGATGATACGGGGCGGGATCAGCCCGGCGCGGGCGGCGACTTCCCATAGCAGCAGCAGGGCGAGCGGGCTGAGCAGGCGGAGTAACGACTCGGGGGCGCGCCAGCGGCGGCGTGGAGTAGCGAGGGTCTGACTCATTGGGCACTCATCCCTGGAATACGTAGGCGGGCGGCCAGGCGCGATGGCCTAGCCTCGGGATAAGAACCTATTCGTATTAGAACGAGCTGTAAAATTCTATTTAGTTCTATTCTAATTATTTGTTTAAAGGATTATTCGGCCATAACGTTATGAGGAATATTGATTTTCAGGCGCCTGATAGGGCTGCCTCGGCAGTGAGGGCGGTGAGGGCGCTATGGGTCCATCATCCGCTGCAGCGGCGCATACTGCGCATGGCTCACCGGCACCAACCCGCTGGCGTCCTGCGAGGCGAAAAAACCCGCCAGCGCCTCAGGCTGCTCCAGCATCGCCTGGCGGATCTTGCGTTTCAGCGCCGGGCACAGGTTGCCACTGAACACATACGGGTCGTAGTAGATCGGCGCCGATCGCCACAGCACGCGCAGCCGCTGCGGGTCGATCGCATGGCTGGCCAAGTACGCATCGGCCCGCTCACTGGCGACGAACGCGGCGTCCACGCGCCCTTCGAGCAGGGCGTCCAGGGCTTTGTCATGCGTGCCGGCATACACCAGCGCGCCAAAGAAGCGCGGCAGCGGATCGGCGACCCGCGCGGCAAACTCGACACTTGGCACCAGGCTGCCGGAGGTGCTGGCCGGGTCGCTCAGGGCTACGCGCTTGCCGCGCAGGGCGTCGATGTCAGTCACACCTGAGGCACGCGTCAACAGCAGCGCCTGGTAGTGGTTGCCTGCCGGGGTGTAGGTGCCGGCACTCAAGGTCAGGCTGGCAAACGCCTCGAGGCGCGGCTCACGGCGGTGCGCCAGGACATACGACGCCGGCCCCAGCCGGGCGATGTCGGCGCCGCCGGAGACGATCGCGTCGACCACGCTTTCATAGGACGAGGCGACCACCAGTTCCACCGGCACGCCGGTGGCTTGGCGCAGGCGGGCGAGCAACGGCTGGTGATCGCGCTGCATGTCCTCCACGCTCTTGATCGGGATCACCACCAGGCGCAAGCCGCGCGGGGTGCAGTCGGCCAGGCTGTTGCCGGCCAGGCTCAAGGCCAGGGCCAGCGCGGCCAGGGTCTTCACGACAGGCATGGGTGCTCCTCGGCGCTCTTGAACGGCGGGTAGTCGTGCAGTTGGGCAACCGACAGCGGCCGGCTGAAGTGGTAGCCCTGGGCGATGTCGCAGCCGGCCAGTTTCAGGCACACCACCTGTTCGCGGGTCTCGACGCCCTCGGCGACCACCTCCAGGCCCAGGCGCTTGGCGAGGATGATGGTCGACGACACGATCGGGCTGTCGTCATAGCTGTTGCACAGCGGCGCGATCAGCGCACGGTCGATCTTCAGCTTGCTCAGCGGCAGTGCTTGCAGATGGGCAAAGCCGGCATAGCCGCGGCCGAAGTCATCCAGGCTGATGCCGATGCCCGCACTGCGCAACCGCTGCAAGTGGTCGAGCGCGGTGCCCTCGGGGTCGAGCACGGTGGTTTCGGTGATCTCCAGTTCCAGCCGTTGCGGGGCAATGCCGTGGCGGCGCAGGTCGGCCAGCAGCCGCTCGCTGAAATCCGCCTGGCGCAACTGCAGGGCCGAGACATTCACCGCCAGGCGCGCCTGGCTGTTGCGCATGCGCCAGCTGACCAGCTCCTCGCAGGCCAGCCGCAGTACCTCCCAGCCCAGCTCGACGATAAACCCGCTGCGCTCGGCCACGCCGATGAAACGGTCGGGGTAGAGCAGGCCGAACTCGGGATGGTCCCAGCGCACCAAGGCTTCGTAGCCCTGCACCTGGAGGGTGTCGAGGCGAATCTGCGGTTGGTAGTGGAGCACGAACTGGCGCTCGGCCAGCGCACTGCCGAAGGCTTGCTCGAGGGTAAACGACTGGATGTCCGTGAGGTTCAGCGAGGGGTCGAAGAAGCGGTACTGGGCGCGCCCGGCCTGCTTCGCCGAATACATCGCGGCGTCCGCGCAACGGATCAGCGCGTCGATCTCCTGGCCGTCACGCGGGCAGATGCTGACACCCACGCTGGGGCTGGTGTTGACCTCCTGGCCGTCGAGCGAGTAGGTGGCGGAGAGCCTTTCCACCAGCGTGCGTACCCAGCTGTCGATCTGGTCTTCGCTGCGTTCGCCGGCCAGCAGCACGACAAACTCGTCACCGCCAAAGCGCGACGCTTCGTCGCCGTCCTCCAGCAGGCGCTGGATCCGCCCGGCCACGGCCTGCAGGAGCAGGTCGCCGATGCGGTGGCCCAGCGAGTCGTTGATCGACTTGAAGCGGTCCATGTCGATGAACAGAATGGCCATCAACCGACGCTTGCCGCGTTGCCTGGTCAGCGTGTGGCTGGCCACCTCGACGAACTGGCGACGGTTGTGCAGGCCACTCAGGTGGTCGGTGGCCGCGGCATGGCTGCTGCGCCGGTGTGCGTCCTCGAGGCGGTCGATCAGCTCCTGGTTGACCTGCTGGGCCTGCTCCAGGGCGCTGAAGGCCTCCTGGCGCTTGCCCAGCAGGCGCAGGCTCCAGGCCAGGCTGGCGAGGATCATCAGGGTCATGCACAGGTTCAGCCAGAACTGCCGGGCATAGGTCAGCGCCGAAGGGCCGAGGATTTCGTCATGGCGTTGGCTGACGACAATGCTGAAGCCACGGTCGGCAACGCGTCGATAGAGGCTCTGGTACGGCCCATCGAGGGCATATTGGGTCAGTACGCCGGCCTCATCCTTGGTCTCTGGCAGGGTCGGGATCAAGGTGTCGCCGGCCACCACCACGCCACTGCTGTCGATACGCAAGCGCTCCTGGCCGTCGTCCTGGAGCAGGCGCATCAGCCCACTGCGGCCCAGGTCGATGTGCTGGAACAGCACCGCCAGGTAACCGATATCCAGCTGCACCACGAGAATGCCGTCGATCTCGCGCCCCGGCAGGTCGGTCAGCGGCAGCAGGAACGGCAAGCGCCAGTCGGGCAGGGCGGCGGGGTTGCTGCTGGGTTCCAGGCGCGGCAGAAACGGCTTGAAACCGTAGCGCGAGACATGCCCCTTGAGTTGCTCCAGCCAGGCGTCAGGCAGGTGCTGGGCTTCGTCGGCGTGGCTGGCCGAAACCAGCCGGCCATGCCGGTCATAAAGGCTCATGCGCTTGAACACCGGGTCCTCGGCGAGGATCCGCGCCAGGCTGAAATTGTCTTTGCGCAGGGCTTTCATGTCGTCCTGGGTGACGCGGCCGACGGCCTGCGCCCGGTCGACCAGTTGGCGCAGGCTTTCGCCGACGATACTCGCCAGGTTGAGGTGTTCGGCGCCTTTGGCCGAGAGCGCGTCCTGGCGGGCGGCATTCTTCTGGGTCGCGTGCAAACCCCACAGGAACGCCAGGGTGACAGCGCAGAGCATCAGTATCAGAAGCGGCAGGAGGACTGCGGAGGATGGCGTTCGGCGGATCACTGCGGTTTTTCCCGACCCTGGGTAATGCTGGGAAAATACGACAGTCAGATGACAGGCAGATGACTGATGGCCCTTTGCCTTGATCGTCTGTGTAACTGCTCAATTCCCTACATGGGCTGTAACACGCGATGCTCGAAGTTTGCGCAAATACTCAGCTTTCGGCGCCAGATCTAAACGCTGCCTGTAGGAATTAATACCGGCAATTGTAGGACCCGTCTTGATAGTTTTTAGGGGGTGGTATAACCCGCTGCCATCAGCCATGGTGGCGTGGTAACCCGTTTTACGGACGATCAAACATCACTTCTCGGCACTGTATGCAGGAGAGCGTCATGGCATCAAATAGTTTCCAGAATGAAGTCCCCAAAGCCCGGGTCAACATCAAACTCGATTTGCACACCGGCGGCGCGCAGCGCAAGGTCGAACTGCCGCTCAAACTGATGTTGATGGGCGATTACAGCAATGGCAGGGAACAAGCCGCGCTGTCCGCTAGGCACAAAGTCAATATCAACAAGAACAACTTCGATAGCGTGCTGGCGGAGTTTGCTCCCGCGCTCAAGCTTGCCGTAGAGAATACCTTGGCCGACGACGGCAGTGAAGCCGCCGTCGCGCTCGAGTTCAAGAGCATGAAAGATTTCGAGCCCGAACAGGTAGCCAGGCAGTTGCCGCAATTACGCGCGCTGTTGGCCATGCGCAACCTGCTGCGCGAACTCAAGGCCAATCTGCTGGATAACGCAACATTCCGCGCAGAGCTCGAACGCATCCTCAAAGACCAGGTACTGAGTGACACGCTGCGCGATGAATTGACCGCGCTGACTTCGTAGGGCGAACGCTAGAGCCCCGTCGCCACACTTTACAGGAAGTTTCGAACATGTCCGAAGAGCAATCTCCCGTGCAATCGCGCGACGCTACCGTATTGTCTGAAAATGGCCAGGGCGTTTATCACGCACTGTTCAACAAGATCAATCTCAAACCGCTGGATGCAATGGGGGATATCGAGGCCTTCCAGAGTATCGACATGCTCTCCGAGGCAACGGCCGATGAGCGGGTCACCGCGTCGGTCAGTGTCTTCCTCAATCTGCTGAAACGGGCGACCCCGACCATCGAGCGCCTCGACAGGGCGTTGCTCGACGAGCACATCGCCTCACTCGACGCGCAGATCAGCCGCCAGCTCGATGCGGTGATGCACCACGGTGATTTCCAGCGGGTGGAAGCCACCTGGCGGGGTGTGAAATCGCTCATCGACCAGACCGATTTTCGCCAGAACGTGCGCATCGAACTGCTCGATATCAGCAAGGAACACCTGGTGCAAGACTTCGAGGATGCGCCAGAGATCGCCCAGAGTGGCCTGTACCTGCACACTTACACCCAGGAATACGACACCCCCGGGGGCGAGCCCATTGCCGCTGCCGTGTCCAACTACGAGTTCAACCGCAGCCCGCAAGACATTGCCCTGCTGCGCAACGTCTCGAAGGTGGCGGCGGCGGCGCATATGCCATTCCTGGGGGCGGTAGGGCCGGCCTTCTTTGGCAAGGACAGCATGGAGGAAGTGGCGGCCATCAAGGACATCGGCAATTACCTCGACCGCGCCGAATACATCAAGTGGCACAGTTTTGCGGCCAGTGATGATGCGCGCTATGTGGGGCTGGCCATGCCACGGGCGCTGGGCAGGCTGCCGTATGGGCCTGATACGCACCCCGTGCGCAGTTTCAACTACGAAGAACGCGTCAAAGGCCCCGATCACAGCAAGTACCTGTGGGTCAGCGCGACCTTTGCCTTCGCCGCCAATATGGTCAAGAGCTTTATCGCCAACGGCTGGTGCGTGCAGATTCGCGGTCCGCAATCCGGCGGTGCCGTCACCGACCTGCCCATTCACCTGTACGACCTGGGCACGGGCAGCCAGGTGAAGATCCCTTCCGAAGTGATGATTCCGGAGACCCGCGAGTTCGAGTTTTCCAACCTCGGGTTCATGCCGCTTTCCTATTACAAGAACCGTGACTACGCGTGCTTCTTCTCGGCCAACTCGGTCCACAAACCGGCGATCTATGACACCGCCGATGCGACCGCCAACAGCCGTATCAACGCCCGGCTGCCGTATGTCTTCCTGCTGTCGCGCATTGCCCACTACCTGAAGTTGATCCAGCGGGAAAACATCGGCACGACCAAGGACCGTCGCTTGTTGGAGTTGGAGCTGAACACCTGGGTCGGTGGCCTGGTGACTGAAATGACCGACCCGGGCGATGACCTGCAGGCCTCGCATCCATTACGTGAAGCGAAAGTGCTGGTCGAGGACATCGACGACAACCCCGGGTTCTTCCGCGTGAAGCTGTTTGCCGTGCCGCACTTCCAGGTTGAGGGCATGGACATCAACTTGTCGTTGGTGTCGCAAATGCCCAAGGCGAAATCCTAATCGCGTCAGCAGGAGCCACTACCGTGAACATTGACCGTCCCTTGTGGGCTTCGGGGGTTTTGCTGTCCCCGCAGCAATTTCAGCAGCAAGTGTGCCTGGAGTCCTGGGCCAACCACACGGTTGCAGGCCTGGCCCTGGTGCACCCCTGGGGCGTACAGGCGCTGGCATTCGACCGGGATGCCTTGGCCCTGGGCAAGCTCAAGCCCACTCGGTTGCGCGTGTGCATGCCCGATGGCGTGCTGATCGACAGCGACCGGATAGATCCGCTGCCCGCCGCGCTGGAGTTGTCGCGCCTGCTGTCCGAGGACCGCCAGAGCGCGACGGTGGTGCTGGCGTTGCCGTTGCAGCAGGCCAACGGCAACAACTGCCTGTTCGAAGGCGGCCGGGCCGATCGGCCCACGCGCTACCGCCAGGTTTGGCGCGACGTTCAGGACGTCTACGCCGATGAAGTGCAGTCGATCAGTGTGCTCGAGCATGCGTTGAGCCTGCGCCTGGCCGATGACGACAATGCTGAATACCTGACCTGCCCGGTGACACGCCTGGTGCGTGACGGCAGGGGCAACTGGTGCCTGGATGGTGCCTACGTCCCGCCGCTGCTGCGGTTCGATGCGCATGCGGGTTTGCTGGGGCAGCTCGACAACCTGTTCACCCAACTGTCCGCCAAGCGCGAGCGGTTGATGGGCATGCGCCGTGAAAGCAACCAGCGTATGGCAGACTTTGCCGTGGCGGACGTCACGCTGTTCTGGCTGCTGAATGCCTTGAACACCTACCAGCCGGTGCTGGCAGACCTCAAGGCGCATCCCGGTCGACACCCCGAGCAGGTGTATCAGACCTTGATCAAGCTGGCCGGCAGCCTGATGACGTTCTCGCTGGAGCAGGATGTGGTCGGCATCCCCGCTTATCAGCATGCCAACCTGGAGGCAGTGCTTGCGCCACTGATGGGCACCATTTCGACCCTGCTGGAGGCGAGCCTGCCGTCCCGGGTCGTCGCATTGAAATTGTTGCAGCGCGGCGCCAACCGTTGGCAAGTCACCTTGGCCGATGCGCGTTTGCGCGAGCCCGACGGTGCTGATTTCTACCTGTCCGTGCGGTGCCGGCTGCCGGCCGTTCAGGTGCAGCGCCAGTTTCCCGATCTGTGCAAGGTGGGTACGCCGGACGAGGTCGATCAGTTGGTCAACGCTGCACTCGACGGCGTGCCGCTGAAGGCGCTCAGCCATGTGCCCGCGGCGATTCCGTTGCGGCTCGAAAACCAGTACTTCAGCCTTGACCTGACCCATGAAAAAGCCCGGGAGATGCTGGCCGAAGGCGTCTGCGCATTCTATGTGCCCAGCACCTTCCCAGAGCTCCAGCTCGAGCTGTTTGCGGTACTGCGCGCATGAGCCGTCCAGCACAGAAAGCGCCCGCCAGCAGCGTGGATATCGATGCACTGCTCATGGACACCTACCTCCTGGTGGTTGAGCTGCGTGCCTGCGAAGCGGTGCAGATCGGCCCGGAGCTGTGGCAGCGGTGCGCGGCGCAGATCCAGCAGGTGCGTGAGGCATTGGACGCGGCGGGCATGGATCAACGCAGCATTGACGGCATCAGCCAGGCGCAATGCGCGTTGCTCGACGAAACCATCCTCGGTTGCGCTCAGGATGAGGTTCACACCAAGTGGACGGAGCAGACCTTGCAGGCCAGGTTTTTCAATCACCATCAGGCCGGTGAATCCCTCTACGAGGACATGCGCACTCTGTTGCGCGAGCCCGCTGCGAATCCGCAGGTGCTGACCGTGTTTCAGCGCGTGCTGATGATGGGCTTCCTGGGGCGCTATCGCGACATCAATGACCCTGAGCGGCAGCAGTTGCTGGCCACGCTGACCGCACAAGTCGGCCCGCTTGACCTCACTCAGTCGGTGATCACGCAACCCGTGACTGGCCTGCGTCACCGCGTGCTGAGTCGCCTGCAGCGACCGTTGCTGCATGGGGTAGCTGCGGCGCTGCTGCTTGTCGGCACCTGGTGGGGGCTGGATGAGGGCCTCGGCCGGACCCTCGCCACGCTTGTCGGCACTCCAGGGTGAGGGGGCTATGACACACACGCAGATTCAGGGCCTGTGGTTATGGGCCGGTGTGGTTGCGGTGGCGCTGCTGTCGGTCCTCCCGCTGGCCACCGGCTGGCGGGCGATCGCTATTGCAACGGTGCTGGCAGCTGTCGCAGTGAACTGGCGGCGGGCCAGGCGACACCCCATCAGCCCATCGCAAACGCGCCTGGCGCAGGCGGGCTCGCTGCCCTCAGCGCGCTATCGCGAGCCTGTGCTGCTGGTCTGCGGTGATGGCATGGACGACCTGTTCGAGATCTCAGCCGCTGAATCGCCCGCGCTGCGGTTGAGCGAGCAGGGGTGCTACTTACGCGTGCCCGCCGACCAATCGCTGAGCGAAATGGTCGCGGACGTCCTTGCGCTAAGGCCGCAATGGCACGGGCAGCTTGGCATCCTGTTCGTCGTAGCACCGGGCCTGCATACCGATGAGGCTGCCTTGGCAGACCGGCTGGGCCGGCTCAGCGATCAGCTGGCACGTGTGCGCAACGGTGGGGTCGACCTGCCGCTGCTGCTGGTCAGCTACCTGGAGGCCAGCCAACAGGCAGGCACCTGGTTCAGCTGGGAGGCGGGGCAAGCGCGGGCGCTGGTGCGTGAGGCCGGCATGTGCTCCAGCCTCGGCACCTGGCAACGGGAGGCCGCCAGTACCCAGATCCAGGCGGCCCGGCTACAGCTAGGCGTGCGGGTGAACGGCGTTGCGCAGTGGTTCGCCGACTCGGTCATCCCCCACCTGGTCACGCAGAACCGCGACTTGCCGGGCAGGCCGCCAACGGCCTTTGCCGTCGCACTCACATCCGCTGTTGCGGAGCAGGTGCCCAATAACCTGTGGCAGCGGTGGTTGCGTTCACGCTGTGCACTGATCACACCTGAGACCAAGGCGACGGTGCGCACTGAGCAATTGCCATTGCCTGATCCCCTGTTGCACCTGCTGTACGCAGGCTCGCCGCGCCCCCGGCAATACCGGGTCCAGGTGCTTGGCGGGTGGCTGTTGGCAGTCGCGGGTACGGTGGCCCTGCTGAGTTCCGCCTGGCAGAACACCTTGCTCGCCCGTCAGGTCAGCGATGACCTGCGGCGCTATTGGTCGATCCCGGTGAGCACGGATCAGGACGATCGTGCGCGGCGCAGTGCGGCGCTGGCCGTGCTTGGCGAAGCTGCCGCGCGGCTCGATCACTACTACCGCCAAGGAGAACCCTGGTCGCTTGGCTTTGGCTTGTATCAAGGCGAAAAGCTGCGTGCACCGGTGTTGGCGACCCTCGCCGGACATCGCCAGCCGGCCATGGCGCACGTGCCCCCCGGCGCTGCGCTGCCCGTACGGCTGGACAGCCTGTCGCTGTTCAGCAGCGGCAGCGCCCAGCTCAAACCCGAGGCGACCAAGGTGCTGATCGAGGCACTGGTCGGCATCAAGGCCCAGCCGGGCTGGCTGATCGTCATTGCCGGCCACACCGACGCGACCGGCACGGCCGAGCACAACCTGCGCCTGTCCAAGGCGCGCGCGACTGCGGTGCATGAATGGCTGCGGCGCATGGGTGATATCCCCGACAGCTGCTTCGCGGTGCAGGGGCTGGGTGCCAACCAACCCCTTGCCAGCAATGACACCGAACACGGCCGCACGGCCAATCGTCGCGTCGAGATTCGTCTGGTGCCGGAACCGGGGGCCTGTGTGTCCTCGACCTCGGCAGCAGACGCGCAACCCCTGTCGCATTTTGCGGCGTTCAACTTTTGACAAGGAGCTTCACATGGCTATTCCGGTTTACCTGTGGCTACAAGATGACGGCGGCGCAGAGCTCAAGGGTTCGGTCGACGTGCTAGGCCGTGAGGGCACCATCGAGGTGGTAGCCCAGGATCACAGCCTGTACATCCCCACCGACAACAATACCGGCAAGCTGACCGGCACGCGGATCCACACACCGTTCCTGTTCAGCAAGGAAATCGATGCCTCCAGCCCCTACCTGTACAAGGCGGTGACCACCGGGCAGACGCTCAAGACCGCCGAGTTCAAGTGGTACCGCATCGATGATGCAGGCCAGGAAGTCGAGTACTTCAACACCACCCTGGAGAACGTCAAGGTGGTCAAAGTCGCGCCGAAGATGCACGACATCAAAGACCCGTCCAAAGAACGCCACAACCACCTGGAGGAGGTGGAGCTGCGCTACGAGAAGATCACCTGGACCTTCAAGGACGGCAACATCATCCATTCCGACGCCTGGAACGAACGCCCTAGCGCTTGATGCAGCGCCCGGCAGTCGGCTTGCCGTCTGCCGGGGTGCTTGCCTGCAACGCTCGCGATCTCGACGACACCTTGCCCCATCGACAACAAGGACGCCCTCCATGGCACACGATCCCACCCGCTTGCTGCGTCGCCTCAATCCGCACTGCGCCCAGGCCCTGACTGCGGCGGCGTCATTGTGCCACCGCCGCGGCCATGCCCAGATCACCCTCGAGCACTGGCTGCTGAAACTGCTCGAGCAGGGGCAGGGCGACCTGAGCATTATCGGCGAGCGCCATGGGTGGGACATGGAGGCCCTCTGGCAAGGCCTGCTCGAGCACCTCGACAGCCTGCCGCGCAGTGTCAGGAGCAAGCCACAGCTAAGCGGCGGCTTGCAGCAACTGATCACCGAGGCATGGCTGCACGCGTCACTGGATGACAACAGCGAGTACCTGCGCTCCCTTGACCTGCTGGGTGCATTGCTGGACAACCCAAGCCTGCTCACCTGCACGGCGGCGTGGCCATTGTTGAGCGTCAGCGCGACCCAACTGCAGCAGATCAAAGGGCTGCTTGAGCTGCGCTCGGACGAACGCGCGGCAGTCCAGCCTCACCTCGCCGTGGGCTTGCCGGCAGAGGCTGAAAGCGTCAATGGCGAGCCTGCCTGCGCTCCTGACGATGGCTTACACGAAAGCCTGGAGCGGTTTACCCAGGACATTACCGGCAAAGCCGCGGCTGGGCAGATCGACCCGGTGTTTGGCCGTGACGACGAAATCCGCCAGGTGATCGACATTCTCGGTCGACGGCGCAAGAACAACCCGATTCTGGTCGGCGATCCCGGGGTCGGCAAGACCGCCCTGGTCGAAGGCCTGGCCCTGCGCATCGCCCAAGGCGCCGTCCCGGACAACCTCAAGCCGGTGACGGTACGTACCCTCGACCTTGGGCTGTTGCAGGCCGGGGCCGGGGTCAAAGGGGAATTCGAACAACGGCTCAAGAGCGTCATCGATGCCGTACAGCAATCGGCAACACCGGTGCTGCTGTTCATCGATGAAGCGCATACGCTGATCGGCGCTGGCAACAATCCCGGCGGCGGCGATGCAGCCAACCTGCTCAAGCCAGCGCTGGCCCGTGGTGAGCTGAGAACCATCGCCGCCACCACCTGGAGCGAGTACAAACAGTATTTCGAGCGTGACGCCGCCTTGGAACGGCGCTTCCAGATCGTCAAGGTCGACGAGCCGGACGATGTCAACGCCTGCGTCATGCTGCGCGGGCTCAAGGGCCGCTACGCCAGTCATCATGGTGTGCACATTGAAGACGCCGCGGTGCAGGCGGCGGTCAGCCTGTCTCGGCGTTACCTGACGGGCCGACAACTGCCAGACAAAGCCGTCGACCTGCTCGACACGGCAAGCGCCAGAGTGCGCATGGGCCTGGACTGTGAGCCGCAGGCCCTGGTCCTGCTCAAGTCGCAGCAAGCCGCGTTGGCGGTCGAGCGTCAGGCCTTGCTCGACGATGCCCGCCTTGCGGGCGTCAGCAGCGACGCGCGCATGGCGGCGATCATTGCGCAGCTGACGGCGTTGGATAGCCAGAGGCGCGTACTCGAGGCGCACTATCGGCACGAGCTGCAACTGACCCGCCAACTGCTCGATGCACGTCAGGCGCTGCCCAGCGAGGCAGCACGCTGCATGCAGCTACAGGCGCAACTGCGCAGCGTCCAGGCTGATCAGCCGCTGCTCTCACTTGACGTGACCGCGCGCAGCGTCGCTGAAGTGATTGCCGACTGGACTGGCGTGCCGCTCGGCAGCCTGCTCAAGGACGAACACCTGTGCCTGCTCGACCTCGAGCGTCAATTGGCACAACGGGTGATCGGCCAGGCGCCCGCGCTTGAAGCGTTGGCCCAGCGCCTTCGGGCCGCCAGGGTCGGTTTGACCGACGACAAGGCGCCGCTCGGGGTGTTTCTGCTGGTAGGCAGCAGTGGCGTCGGCAAGACCGAAACGGCCCTGGCGTTGGCCGACAGCCTGTTCGGTGGCGAAAAATCACTGATCACCCTGAACCTCTCCGAATACCAGGAAGCGCACACCGTCAGCCAGCTCAAAGGCTCGCCGCCGGGCTATGTCGGCTATGGTCGCGGTGGCGTGCTGACCGAAGCCGTCCGCCAGCGCCCCTACAGCGTGGTGCTGCTGGACGAGGTAGAAAAAGCCCACCGCGATGTGCTCAACCTGTTCTACCAGGTCTTCGACCGCGGCTTCATGCGCGATGGCGAAGGGCGCGAGATCGATTTTCGCAACACGGTCATCCTGATGACCTCCAACCTCGGTGGCGAGCTGCTGCAGGACCGCCCGGCGCAGGAGCCGGACAGCGTGTTGCAAGCGCTGCTGCGCCCCGTGCTGCGCGAGCACTTCCAGCCGGCCTTGCTGGCGCGCTTCCAGACCCTGATCTATCGGCCCCTGGGCGCAGAAGCCTTGAGCCGCATCGTCGCGATCAAGCTCGCCCAGGTGGTCACCCGCCTGCAGCGCCATTACAGCCTCGAGTGCCACATCGCTGAAGGCCTCCAGGAGGCCATCGCCGCTGCCTGCCTGCTCCCCGACTGCGGTGCACGCAACATCGACAGCCTGCTCAATCAGCAGATCCTGCCCGTGCTCAGCCAGCAACTGCTGCAGCGCCAGGCCAGCGGGCAGCCGGCGCAGTGCGTGACGCTTGGATACAGCGAAGAACACGGCGTCACGTTGGACTTCAGCGAACGACAGGGCGCCTCGCAGGCTTTACAGGGGGAGGCTTGATCATGTCGACAGGCCTCGGTTGTTTCTTTGATCACAGCCAGCACCAGCTCAAGGTACGCGGTCTCGCTGCGTCGCTCGATGTGTTGACCTTCAATGGCCAGGAGGGGCTGAGCCAACCCTTCAAGTACACCGTCGAGTTCACCTCCATCGCCCAAGACATCGCGGTCGAACAGATGCTCGGCCGGGACGCCAGTTTCACCCTCCACGCGCCCCCGCAGAAGCTGCCCATGCTGGGCTTCAGCCTGCCGCCGGTGAAGCCGCTGCGCGCACTGCACGGCGTGATCACCGGCTTGAAGCGCCTGTCCGGCTCGCGCGACGAAGCGCGCTACGAGATTGTCATCGAAGCGCACCTGGCCTTGCTCGGCCGGGGCAGGCAGTACCGCATCTACCAGCACCAATCGGTGCCGGAGATCGTCGAGAGCGTGTTGCGCAGCCGTCATCAGTTCGAAGGGCAGCACTTGCTCTTCCAGCTGGTGCGTGAATACCCCCGGCGCGAGCAGGTCATGCAGTACGGCGAGAGTGACCTGGCGTTCATCACCCGGTTGCTGGCAGAAGTTGGCATCTGGTACCGCTTCACCACGGACGAGCGCTTGCACATCGCCGTGGTCGAGTTTCACGACGACCAGCGCCACTACGAATTCAATGTCCGCCTGGCCTACCGCGAGCAATCGGGCCTGAGCAGCAGTGGCCAGGATGCCGTCTGGGACCTGCAGACCAGCCACCAGGTGGTGGACCAGCACATCAATGTGCGGGCCTATCACCACCGCGATGCCCGCGCCTACCTGGACGGTGAAGTCGACCAGAGCAGGGGGGCGACCACCACCTATGGCGAGGGCTATCACTACGCCGAGCCCTACACCGCGCTTGGGGACGCCCTGGACCAGGACGAGGACCTGCTCAGCGAGAGTGGGTACTTCTATGCGCGCTTGCACCACGAACGGTTCCTCAACGACCAGACTCGCCTCGGCGGGGTCAGCAGTAGCGCAGCCATATCGCCAGGCCAGGTGCTGAAGATCTCCGATGGCCCGCCGCAGGCCTTCGCTCCTGGAGCGGTAATCACCGTCCTGACGCTTGAAGCGGCACGTGATCGCAGCCTTGTGACCCGCTTCGAGGCCATTCCCTACTCGGAGACGGTGTGTTTTCGTCCGCCGCTGGGGGCCAAGCCACAAATGGCCGGCACCGTGCCGGCGCGGGTGACCAGTAACCGAGCGAACGATCCATACGGGCACATCGACCTGGAAGGCCGCTACCGGGTCAGCTTCCTGTTCGACCGCGATACCTGGAAGGCCGGTGAAGAGAGTGTCTGGCTGCGGTTGGCCCGGCCGTATGCCGGCGACACGCACGGCCTGCATTTGCCGCTGATCTGCGGCACCGAGGTGGCGGTGGCGTTCGAGCATGGCGATCCGGATCGGCCGTACATCGCGCACGCCTTGCACGACAGCCAGCACCCCGATCACGTCACCTTGCGCAACTACAAGCGCAACGTCTTGCGTACCCCGGCCAATAACAAGCTGCGCATGGACGATACCCGTGGGCAGGAGCACATCAAGCTCAGTACCGAGCATGGGGGCAAGAGCCAGCTGAATCTTGGCCATTTGGTCGATGAGGAGAGGAAGCAGCGGGGCGAAGGCGTCGAGCTACGTACGGACGGTTGGGGCGTTGTCCGGGCAGGTAAGGGCATCTTGATCAGCGCCGATCAACAGCCCAAGGCTCAAGGCGCCGTGCTGGCCATGGAGCCGGCCTGCACGCAACTCCAGGCGGCGGCTGCACAAATGGCGGACTGGCAGCAGTATGCCTTGGCACACAACAGCCGCAAGCCTTCTCTCGAAGGCCTGCAGCGTTACCACATCGCGGCCAAGGATCTGCACGGCCCAGCGATGCTGCTGAACGCGCCGCAAGGGATCGGCGCAGTTACATCCGCCAGCCTGCTGCTGCGAAGTGGCAGCGCTTGTTACCTGCAGAGTGGCGAAGAAATCAATCTGGCTGCTGGCCAGCGGCTGTCAGCCAATGCCGAGCAAAGCATTTCGTTGCTGGCGAGGCAGGAGGGGATGCGCCTGGTGTCGTTGGCCGAGCACTTGAGCGGTTGTGTGGAGGCTGGCAACGGTGGCTGTCTCGGGTTGCTGCGTTACTACGATCCGCGCCTGTTCCCGCTGTTGTTCAGTCATGTGCTGAGTCATGAGCAACAGCAGAACTGGCTGGGTCCGACGGTGTTCTGGAGCTGGCTTGATCGCGATGGCATCGCCCAGCATTTGGCAGGCACGGCTGAACTGCCTGGTCAGTTGGGGCCATTTTGCCCAGTAGAACTCAGTGACGATCAGTTGGACACCCTGTGCTGTGCCAGTGATGCCACCTTGGCGATAGAGCAATTGGCAGAAGCGTTCCCATCTGATTGGGGTGCAGAACGGCGATTTCAGGCGTGCTACAGCGCCATGCTCGACGCTAGCAAGGCCGGGTTGTTTCTTGATGCCCAGCGCACTGCCTACCTCCAGAGTCGA
The DNA here is from genome assembly GCF_900536025.1 of Pseudomonas reidholzensis. GTDB lineage: Bacteria > Pseudomonadota > Gammaproteobacteria > Pseudomonadales > Pseudomonadaceae > Aquipseudomonas > Aquipseudomonas reidholzensis. Next base: position 407,327 of record NZ_UNOZ01000030.1, on the reverse strand, counting down.
CTGCCCGATGCGTAATTCGTCTGCTCGGCAAGTACAGGGAGGCAACTCAATGAACATGTCATTGAGAAACGGGAGGGTCGCGACCTTGATGGCTAGCCTGGTCGGGATATTGGTCGGCCAGGTTGCCCAGGCCAGCACGATTGAAGGTGTGAATCATACGCATTGGGCGATCAACCGGTTCAGTGTCGATGGACGGTCTGGAATCGACATTATCGGCCCGTATCAAGGGGGCGGGGGAGGGTGTTGCTACATTGCCCCGGAGCAGTGGCAACCCGGTATGCGTGTGATAGTCGATTGGGAAACCGGAATTGGAAGCTCTGACGACTTCCCTGGATTCGCAGATTGGCCCAAGTTCTTGATTTGGGAAAAAGCGATCAAGGCCCAGAAAAAACAGCACAGCAAAGTTGTACTCGTTCCCGAGTATTCCGGACAAAAAGTCTGTGGGATTACCGTGCATTTCCTGCCCTGCGACGACATCCAGGTCACCACCTCCTGCTACGCCTATGGCAGCCCCGAGTACCCAATCAAAACCCCTCTGCATTTGCCGGAGCCTCAGTCATGTCCAAAATAAGCAAGGCCTCGGTCTGCTATCCACCGCAGTTTCCTATACAGGGGCGCCTGCCCCAGCGCGTACAGCAGGTTCATCAGAGCCTTGCGCGCCAGTGCAACCTGGAGCGTGGCTACCATGACGCGTTGTGCCTGGCGGCCGGTTTCCGGGTCATGCCACCGTGCTGCAAGACCTTGCATGTCAGCCTGTTTTTCGATGGCACCGGCAACAACCTGAACAATGACCTGTACGCGTCAGCCGTGCCCCATCCGACCAATATCGCCCGGTTATTTCGCGCGAGCATCGGCGATGGCCATGCCGGCGGTACTGCCTATGGCGGCAGCAAGGCCCGGCGCTTGACCGATGCGCCCGGTACCGGCAACGGCCAGTACTTCAAGTACTACATGCCGGGAGTCGGTACACCGTTTCCGGAGGTGGGCGACCTCGACTACAGCGGCGACGGCCTGGCCTTCGCTCGGCGCGGGGAAGAGCGGATCAACTGGGCCCTGCTGATGATCATCGACGCCCTGCGCCGTGCCTTGGGCACGCCGCGGTTGGACAACGCGGCGCTGCAGGCTGCCGTGGAGGCCATGGGCACCTGGCGGGGCACCGAATGGATCATGGGCCGGGCCAACCGCAGCAGGGAGTTCCGCAAGCAGCTCAAGGCGCTCGAACGACCCTTGCGGATTGCGCTGGATGCGCCATCGCCCGGTCAGCCGAAGCTGCTGGGCCTGAAGTTGTATGTGTATGGGTTCTCGCGAGGCGCGGCGGCGGCGCGGGCCTTTGTCAGCTGGTTGAACCTGTTGTTGTCGCCGAACGAGCCGACACCGACGCTCAAAATCAATGACCTGAAGCTACCGGTCAGTGTGGAGTACTTGGGGCTGCTGGACACGGTGGTCTCGGTGGGGCTTGCCGACATTGCCCCTGGGGCGAATGGGCACATGGGCTGGGGAGATGGCAGCCAGACGTTGCCCAAGGGCGCACTGCTCAAGCGCTGCCTGCATATCGTCGCCAGTCATGAGCAGCGTTTGAGTTTTCCGGCAGAGTCGATCAGGCGGGAGGATGGTACGTATCCGCGCAATAGCGAGGAGGTGATCTATCCGGGGGTGCATAGCGATCAGGGGGGAGGCTATCCGCCGGGGGATCAAGGGAAGGCTTGTAACGAGGGGAAAGACTACGGGGATGGTTTGCTGCTATCTCAGATCGCTTTGCACGATTTATACGCGGATGCTTTCGCTAACGGCGCTCCACTTAAGGTTCCAAAGCACGCCTTGCCGATCGGCCTGAATCACGAACTCTGGCGAGCGATGCAAGATGAAGTGTCTCAAGCTTTCGAAGCCTCCCCTGCGCTTGTGATTCGTTTCAATGCTTGGCGTCAGGTGACCCTCGGACTGAAGCCTCTCCCTCAACCACTGCCATCCGAGCAGGTTGCAAACTATCAACCACTGTCCGCATCTTCCACGTTGGAAGATGCTCTGCGTGCCCAGATGGATTGGCTGACCGCCTGGCGTATCGATCGCTACGCATTCGGCAGCCTCAAAGATACCGAGTTCTACCGCCTGGCCACCGACGAGCATGCAACCGACGAGGCCCGCTTTAGCGCCGAAGCCGAACGAAACAAAAACCAGGCGGCCGTGGTGAAGCGCCGTGACTACCAGCGCGACCTCGAACGCCGCGGTGCTCCGAAAATGCCGCTGGAGCCTGGCATCAAGGACTTCGATCCGGACAAGTCGAGAACCCAGCTGCGCGAAGCCGCCGAAGAGTTCGGCAGGATCTATCGCGACCTCAACAGCGACCCTTACCTGGCGTTCTTCCGTCGTAACAGCTTGAAAAACACGCTCGCATTGATTGTCTTCTGGAACAGCGCCGAGACGATTGCCGAGCGCGAGCGCATGAAGGCAGGCGGGCAAGCCAAGGTCAGTCAGTTGTTCCCCCCACCACTCGGCCGCAGGAACCACTCCAGCGAAACCCAGCGGGGTCCGGTGGACGAGAGCCGCAACCGCGAGCAGCCCGAGGGTCTGCTGCGGGCACTGTTCGACGATCAGGTGCACGACTCTCGCGCCTGGTTCCTGCATGCCTTCCTCAACACGACCTACAGCAATAAAACCTTGGCCGCTGGGCGCGAACCCTGGGGCAGCTATTTCAGTGAGCGCATGGTCTTCTTCGGCGAGGCTAACAGACGAGATCTGGTGCTGCTTGACCCCGACGGCCTGACAAACACGGACGCTCTCAGTGCCCTGGCGTATGGCGAAGCCCCGGATCTGCCGTTGACGGATACCGAACGTCGGGCGCAGATCCAGAAAGACATCGCTGAACTGTGGGGCGCAGAGCACATCCAGGGCACCGAGGTGAAAAATGCCAAGAGCTGATCTGTCTAGCCCTCATCACTCGCCAGATGTGCTGGTCAGACTAAGGGCCGTGCACACATGCCACCTGGCGGCTGCGCTCGGCTTTCTCGTGGCGTTCGGGTCATTGCCGGTCGTCCAGGCAAGCACCATCGAAGCCATCAACCATACGCACTGGGCGATCAACCGATTCAGTGTCGATGGACGTTCGGGCGTCGACATCATCGGACCGTACCAAGGGGGCGGTGGGGGGTGTTGCTATATCGCTCCGCAGCGCTGGCTGCCCGGGATGACCGTTCGAGTGGATTGGGAAACCGGTATCGCATTTTCCGACGACTTTCCTGGTTTTGCGGATTGGGATAAATATCTGGATTGGAAGCGAAGGGTTAATAGTCAGAAGCTTCAGCACAGCAAGGTCGTCACTGTTCCCGATTACACCGGCCAAAAAGTCTGCGGCATCACCGTACACTTCCTGCCCTGCGACGACATTCAGGTAACCACGTCCTGCTACGCCTACGGCAGCCCCGAGTACCCGATCAAGACACCGCTGCAACTGCCGGAGCCTCAGTCATGCGCACGATAAGGGAGTCCTTGAACTCTGAAATTGACGATTTTCACCCGCAAGGCCAGTTGATCAGGCGCAGGTTCATGCGCTCATGCCGATTGGCGGCTTCGCTCGGTTTACTCTCAGTCGCCTGGCCTGGTTCGGCAGTGCAGGGAAGCACCATCGAAGCCATTAACCATACCCACTGGGCAATCAACCGGTTCAGTGTCGATGGGCGGTCTGGCATCGACATTATCGGCCCGTACCAAGGGGGCGGAGGAGGGTGTTGCTATATCGCTCCGCAGCGTTGGATGCCTGGCATGAGTGTGCGATTGGAGTGGGAAAGGGGGGCTGGCGACTCTGGAGGGTTTCCCGGTTTCCACGATAGAAGCAAGTATCACGCGTGGCTTGATGATATCGATGCGCAGACGAAGGTGCTTAGTCGAGAAGTCTCAGTTCCCGATTACACCGGCCAAAAGGTCTGCGGCATCACCGTGCACTTTCTGCCCTGTGACGACATTCAGGTAACCACTTCCTGCTACGCCTACGGCAGCCCCGAGTACCCGATCAAGATCCCGCTGCAACTGCCGGAGCCTCAGTCATGCGCACGATAAGCGACGCCTTGATCTCTCAAATTGACCATCGTCACCCGAGAATCCAGTTGATCAGTCGCAGGTTCATGCGCTCATGCCTGTTGGCGGCTTCGCTCGGTTTACTCTCAGTCGCCTGGCCTGGTTCGGCAGTGCAGGGAAGCACCATCGAAGCCATCAACCATACCCACTGGGCGATCAACCGATTCAGTGTGGACGGACGTTCCGGGATCGACATTATCGGCCCATATCAAGGAGGAGGAGGCGGTTGTTGCTACGTCGCCCCGGAGCACTGGCAGCCGGGTATGACAGTAAAGGTTGATTGGGAGACGGGAACTGCTGGCTCGAAAGGTTTCCCCGGTTTTGCAGATCGCACTAAGTACTATGCCTGGCTCAGCAAGATGGAGTCAAAGAAGCGTAAGCACACCGGAACCTTCCCTGTGCCCGACTACACAGGCCAAAAAGTCTGCGGGATCACTGTGCACTTCCTCCCATGTGACGACATCCAGATAACCACCTCCTGCTACGCCTACGGCAGCCCCGAATACCCGATCAAGACCCCGCTGCAACTGCCGGAGCCTCAGTCATGCGCACGATAAGGGACGCCTTGAACACTGAAATTGACGATCGTCACCCGCAAGGCCAGTTGATCAAGCGCAGGTTCATACGCTCATGCCGATTGGCGGCTTCGCTCGGTTTACTCTCAGTCGCCTGGCCAGGTTCGGCGGTGCAGGGAAGCACCATCGAAGCCGTCAATCATACGCACTGGGCGATCAACCGGTTCAGTGTCGATGGGCGGTCTGGCATCGACATTATTGGACCGTATCAAGGGGGCGGGGGCGGGTGCTGCTACATCGCTCCGAAACGCTGGAAGCCTGGTATGACCGTGCAAGTTCACTGGGAAACCGGTGCGGCCTACCCGGATGGATTTCCAGGCTTTGCGGACTGGCCAAAGTACCTGGCGTGGGAACGGCTCATAAATGCGCAAACGCGCCAGCATACAAAAGTCGCTTCCGTTCCCGACTACACCGGCCAAAAGGTCTGCGGCATCACCGTGCACTTCCTGCCCTGCGACGACATCCAGGTCAGCACCTCCTGCTACGCCTACGGCAGCCCTGAATACCCGATCAAGACCCCGCTGCAGCTGCCGGAGCCTCAGTCATGCCCCAGGTAAACCGCGCCCCACAGCACGAGGTATCACTATGAAAGCCTTCGTTCGAAAGGGTGACATGCTGCGCGAGGCCGGCGGCGAAGTGCTTGCAGGCCATTATCTGTGCAGTGATCAACCGATCGCCTGTGTGGGTGATCCGGTTCGCTGCAACCTGCATGGCCTGACCGAAATAGCCGAGGGCAGCGACCTGGTCGAGTTTGACGGATGCCGAGCTGCCCTGGACGGTCATCGATGCGCGTGCGGCTGCACCTTGGTCAGCTCCATGCCTGACACCTCGGCGGCGTCATGAAAAGGACAGTGGAGTTTGCAGCCTATCCCGTAGCATCAAGACCAGCCTACCGGCGCTGGTTGGCTACCGGCGCAGCGCTGGTGGCGCTGTCGGTGCTTGCCGGGGTGGCATTGCGCTCGTACCTCGAGCCACCCCTTGCCATCGCAGGCTTTGCCGGCGCGCTACTGGCCTGGCTGGGGGCGCTCTTGCTGCGGGTCCTGTATTACCGCTGCAATCGGCACAACGCGCAACGCTATGCACAAGGCGCTGATCAACAACGCCAGGCCTGGTGGAGGCACCACCGACGAAACGTCGCGCTGGTTGATTCCGTGCTGATCAGCGCTGCCTGCAGCAAGCCTGATCAAATACGCAGGTTACTCACGCTGGATGAAAAGCCCACACCTGTGCAAGAGCCCGATGGGGGCGCCGCTATTCGGGTAGCTGCAGTGTTCGGGCACGACGTGCTCGAACGTGAGCGGAATTTGGCGGTGTTGCTGGCGCTGCATTGGCAGGCACAGCGAAGCGGCCCAGACGGGCTGGAGTTCTTAGTGTGTTATTGGCAGGGCTCGTCAGCAGCCTGGCATGCCTTTGCACAACAGATGGCGCAGACCTGCCCAGAGGTCTGCCTGCCAGAGTCCCCAGAGCCGTGGCAGGGCATCCAGAGCCTGGACCGCATCATTGACCAGTTGCACCAGGCACCCGCGGGTGCTCGGGTGCTTTGCGCAGGTTGTCATTCATCGCCAATAGACGCTGAGAGCCCCCACCCGGCCGGGGAAGCTGCGGTGCTGTGGCTGTTGGGTACTGACGGAGGCGTCAGCGTGTCACGCGGCGAATGGTTCATGGCCGGTACAGAACCGCTCGAAAGCATTGCCGAAAGGGCCCTCCAGCAGAGCGAAATGCAAGCACCGGCAAAGGTGTGCATGTCGTTCGCTCAGCCTCCCGCGGCTGGGGTGTCTGCACTCGGCTGGAGTGTGCTTGGGCATACCCAGGACCCGCACTTTGGCGCATTGGCCCAGCTGGAAGCCATGGTAGTGCTGACCTTGGCAGCTTGGTATGCCGAACAGTTCGACGAGCCCTGCGCGTGGCTGGCGACCGACCCTCATTACACGTTGATCCTTGGAGTGGTTAAGCCCAATGACTGGAATAACTGATTCGCAGAGGATGTCTTCATGGCGCACGACGCTGTTGATGGCAGCGTTGATCGCTGTGATTGTCATCGTTGCAGGAGTCGCCTGGTGGTTTTGGACAGGCCTACCCAGTGATCGAGACGTTGTCCTGGACATCGTGCTCAAAGGGTTGGTCTGTTGGGCGCTGCTCGTCGTCGTGGCGATCCTGGTATGGCTGGGCGTCCAGCGTGGCATTCTTGAACTGATGCACTATCCAGGCATGGAACCCACCAGGGTCGATCGCAAGGTTGAAGCGTTAGGCCCACCCCAGCAGCTGAGGCGTTACCTGCGCAGGCAGTTTGGTGCTTTCTGGCGTCGCAAAGTGCGCCTGTACCTGGTACTGGGTGAAGTGGATCAAGTGGAGCGCCTTCTTCCTGATCTGGTCGAAAAGCAATGGCTGGTGGGGCATGACACCGTCTTGCTATGGGGTGGAAGCTTACAAAACCCACTGGATCAGGTGCTGATGAAACAATGGCGCATGCTTAGCCGTGCGAGAGGTGTGCATGGCGCCCTTTGGGTACTCGACCAGGATCCGTCTAGCGATGCCGCAGTGTTTGCCACCAGCACTCAGCGGTTGCGTGTGCTTGCCAGATACCTTGGGTGGCGATTGCCGGTCCATCTATGGCAGGTGCGCAGCAGTGGATGGCCTCAACCATCACGCCCCGAACAAGCGGTAGGCTGCAGGCTGCCCCCTCGGGCGACAGCAGAAAATCTGGAAGCGCAGCTGAGCGCGTTACTGCAGCCGTTGCGCCAACTGGGCATCGCGCAGATGCAGTCTGAAAAGGCCCATGATTTTTTGCTTCGCCTTGCACGTGACCTCGAGGTCGATGGCGCTGCGCACTGGCGTCGTGCGCTTCATGGTGTGTTGGACAAACCTGATGGTGGCGTCCTGTTGCGAGGCGTGTGGTTCAGCCTTGCGCAACCGCGGGTAAAGGAGGCCTCAGACAACCATCACGGGTTTGGCCCGGCCTGGGACGGCGTATTGAATGATAGGGCTATCCCTCCTCGGCGCGTTGGATGTGGGCCAAGGCGCATCGGTTACGTGGTGATACTGACCCTGGCCGCTGTATGGGGAGCGGGGATGCTTATTTCCTTTGCCAGCAACCGTGCCGAAATCGGCCGGGTAGAGCAGGCCCTCGCTGCGCTTCAGCAACCTGCATTCGCCACCGACCCGCTGGGCGCATTGGGCGAGCTGGCCCGTGAACTGTCGCGCCAGGATTACCGCGCCGAACATGGCGCCCCTTGGTACCAGCGCTTTGGCCTGGACCGCAGCGAGGCCCTGCGCGACGTCCTGTGGCCGCATTATGTGCAAGCCGGCAACCAACTGCTGCGCGACCCGGCTGCGGCAAGCCTGCAAGCACAACTCCGGGCCTTGGTCACGCTACCGCCCGGCAGCCCCGAGCGCGCCAAGCGGGCGCAAGAGGCCTATGCACAACTGAAAGCCTACCTGATGCTGGCCCGCCCAGAAAAAGCCGACGCGGCGTTCCTGGTCCAGACCTTGGGCGCTGAAGAACCCGCGCTGTGGAAGTTCTACAGCCAGCAGCTGCCTGCCAACCCCGACTGGGCCATCGAAGCGGACCCAAAATTGATCGCCCAGGTCCGCCAGGTCCTGCTCGCCCAACTCGGCCAGCGCAACGCCGAAACCAGCCTCTACCAGCAGATCCTCGACACCGCCGCCAATCACTACCCGGCCTTAGACCTGCAACACATGGTCGGTGAAACCGACGCAAAAACCCTGTTCGCCACCACCGCCAGCGTACCGGGCGTATTCACCCGTCAAGCCTGGGAAGGCCAGGTGCGCCCGGCCATCGCTGAAGCCGCCAAGGCGCGTCGCGAGGAGATCGACTGGGTACTCAGCGACAGCCCGGCCGACATCGCCGCCGAGTTGAGCCCCGCTGAGTTGGAAGCCCGACTTACCGCTCGCTACTTCCAGGACTACAGCCGCGCCTGGTTGGATTTCCTCAACAGCCTGCGCTGGCAACAGCGCAAGAGCCTGGACGAGGTGATCGCCCAGCTGACCCTGATGAGCGATGCCCGCCATTCCCCGTTGATCGCGCTGATGAACACCCTGGCCTACCAAGGGCAAGCCGGTATCCGTGGCCAGGCCCTGGCCGACTCGCTGATCAAGTCCGCGCAAAACCTCATGGGCCAGGACAAGACAGCCCTGATCGATCAACGCCCACAAAGCCAGGCCGGTCCGCTGGACAGCACGTTCGGCCCTCTCTTGGCCCTGCTCGGCAAACACCCTGATGCCCAGTCCGCTAACGACGACCTGAGCCTGCAAGCCTTCCTCATCCGAGTCACCAGCGTGCGCCTGAAATTGCAGCAAGTGACCAGCGCCGCCGACCCGCAAGCCATGACCCAGGCCTTGGCCCAGACGGTGTTCCAGGGCAAGCAGGTCGACCTCACCGACACCCGTGCCTACGGCAGCTTGATCGCCGCCAGCCTGGGCGCGGAGTGGGGGCGGGCGGCCCAGACCTTGTTCGTGCAACCGCTGGAACACGCCTGGCAGCGCGTCCTGCAGCCCTCGGCCGTAGGCCTCAACCGCGAATGGCAACGGGCAATCGTCGACCCCTGGCAGGGCGCATTCGCCGGCCGCTACCCGTTTGCCGCGACCAGCAGCGATGCCTCGCTGCCGATGCTTGGGAAGATGATCCGCGCCGATTCCGGGCGCATCGAGCAGTTCCTGCGCGAGCAACTCTCAGGGCTGTTGCGCAAGGAGGGCAGTCGCTGGGTCGCTGACCCGCGCAATGGCCAAGGCTTGCGTTTCAACCCCGAGTTCCTGGCGGCGATCAACCAGCTCGGCCACCTGGCCGATGTGCTCTACACCGACGGCGGCATGGGCCTGAGTTTCGAACTGCGGGGCAAGCCGGTGCGTGACGTGGTGCAGACGACTTTCATGCTCAACGGCGAAATCCATCACTACTTCAACCAGCGCGAGCGCTGGCAGCGTTTTCGCTGGCCCGGGCTCGGCGAATATCCCGGCACCCGTCTGACCTGGACCAGCGTCGATGCCGGTGAGCGGCTGTTTGCCGACTACGAAGGGACCTGGGGCCTGATCCGCTTGCTCGAACAGGCCCAGGTAACCGCGCTGAACGACGGCGACAGCCACTTTCGCCTGGTGATCAAGGCGCCGGACGGCATCGGCCTGACCTGGAACCTGCGCACCGAATTGGGCATGGGCCCCTTGGCCTTGCTAACGCTGCGCGACTTCAACCTGCCGCTGCAGATCTTCATGGTCGAGGGCGGCAACACGCCGGCCCTTGCGCACATCGGGAGCGTCAAATGAGCCTGCACAGCCTGCTCGAAAGCTGCCTGCCTGGCCGTGATGCCCTGGCCTTGGCGCGCCAGCAAGGGCAGTGCTGGGAGCCCTGGCTGCAACCGATCCAGGCGCACGCGCCGGTCGGTGAAGACCCAGGCTACGAGGACGATTTCCAGCGCATGCGCGAAGAGGTCAACAAGCTCTCCGGTGCCGACCTCGACCACGTGATCGAGCTGGCACAGAGGCTGCTCCAGCAGCGCTGCAAGGACCTGCGCGTCGCCACCTATTACCTGTGGGCGCGCCTGCACAAGGAGGGCGAGGCGGGCCTGGCCGAGGGACTGGGACTGTTGGCGGCGCTGATAGCGCGCTACGGCGATGACGTTCTGCCGGCGCGCGCCAACAGCCGCAAGATGGCCCTGGAATGGCTGGCCAGCAGCAAAGTGCTGGACAGCCTCTCGCTCTACCCACAAGTGGTCAAGGCCGAAGCCGAACGCACTGCCGCCGCGCTGGCCTGGCTGGACCACAGCCTGAGCGCCTGGCCGGACGACCAGCGACCGTGCCTGGCAGGCTTGCATGGCGCCTTGGCCACGCGCTTGACGCAAGCCGGTGGCGTCGATGCGATCGTCCCGCAGACCAGCAAGCCTTCACCTGGCCCGAGCGCTGCGCCGATCAAGTCCGGCCGCGACCTGCTCGACAGCGGCCGAGGGCTGGCGAGTTACCTGCGCGACCAGCCCGAGGGGTGGCTGGCGGCCCATCGGTTGATGAAGAGCCTGCGCTGGGACACGGTGCATCAGGTCCCGCCGCAAGACGCCCAGGGCATCACCCGCCTGGCGCCGCCGCGTGGCGAGTACCGCGCCCAGCTCAAGCGGTTGTATTTGCAGCAGGGCTGGAGCGAGCTGCTCGACCAGGTCGAGCGGATGTACGCGGAAGGGGTCAACCATTTCTGGCTGGACCTGCAGTGGTACCTGTACCAGGCACTGAGCAAATCAGCAGCACCCCACCCTGGCTGGGCAGACATCGTCAAACGCGACCTGGGCATGTGCCTCGAGCGCCTGCCTGGGCTCGAAGCGTTGCGCTGGAGCGACGGCAGTGCCTTCGCCGACGAGACCACCCGCGAGTGGATCACCCAGCAGGTCAGTGGCAACCGTGCGCAGCAATCGCTGCCGGTAGCCGTGTCGGCGACCACGCCGGCGCACGCCGATGTGTTGTCGCTGGAAAGCGAGGCGCTGGCCCAGGCTGACAGTGACGGCGTCGAGCAGGCCCTGGCCTGGTTGGCGTCGCGCCCGCAACTGGCAAACGGCCGGCAACGCTGGCTGTTGCGCCTGGTGATGGCGCGGGTGGCAGAGCAATACGGCAAGGCCGACCTGGCCCTGCACCTGTATGCCGAGCTGGACCTCGGTGCGCAGCGCCATGCGCTGGCCGACTGGGAGCCCGACCTGCACTTCGAGGTCAAGGCGCGCCTGCTCAAGCTGTTGCGCCTGAAGGCCCAGCGTACCGATGCCGACAGGCCTGCCCTGGCGCGGCAAATGGAAGTGCAGCTGGCTGCGCTTGTTGCAATGGACCCGGTGCGCGCCGCAGTGCTGTGTGCGTGAGCCAATCGATAAGGACCGAATCTTTGACTACGGACAACCCCACGCTTCGCTACTTCGAGGCAGAGATGCGCTACCTGCGTGAGGCTGGCAAAGAGTTTGCCGAGGCCTTTCCGGACAGGGCGGCGCAGCTGAACCTGGATAAACCGGGTGCGACCGACCCCTACGTGGAGCGGCTGTTCGAAGGCTTTGCCTTTTTGATGGGGCGCCTTCGCGAGAAGCTCGACGATGACCTGCCCGAGTTGACCGAGGGACTGGTCAGCCTGCTGTGGCCGCATTATCTGCGGACCATTCCATCACTGGCGATCATCGAACTGCTGCCGGACATCGACGCGATGAAGGGCAACGAGGTGATCGCCGAGGGCTTTCAAGTGCTGTCGCGGCCCATCGGTGCCCAGCAGACCCGCTGTCGCTACTCGACCACCCAGGCCGTGACCGTGCAGCCACTGGCATTGCAGTCGGTGCGCCTCGGCCAGCAGGCCGACGGGCGATCGCTGCTGCGCTTGCGGTTCACCTGCGGCGCGCTGACCGACTGGAGCCAGATCGACCTGAGCCGGCTGTCGCTGTACTTGAACGCCGATGCGGCGCTGGCCAGTACCTTGCACCAGGCACTCACCCTGAACACCCACGCGTTGTACGTCCGCCGGCCGGACCACCCCGACCGGCAGCCGCTGGACGGCCATTTCGCAGCCAAGGGCTTTGCCGACGAAGACCGCCTGTGGCCCAAGGGTGACAGCGCGTTCAGTGGCTATCAGTTGCTGCTGGAGTACTTCACCTTTCGCGAGAAGTTCATGTTCGTGACCCTGCAGGGCCTTGAGCAGCTCGAGCTGGCGGCGGGCACCCCCTGGTTCGAGCTCGAGGTGGTGCTCAAGGAGCCCTGGCCGCATGCCTACTCGCCCACGGCCGAACACCTGCGTCTGCACGCCGTGCCGGTGATCAACCTGTTCGCGCTGGAAGCCGACCCGTTGATCCTCGATCCCTTGCAGAGCGACTACCTGCTACGGCCGATGCGCCTGCAGGACGGCCACACCGAGATCTATTCGGTCGACCGCGTCAGCGCCTCGAAAACCGCGGGCCGGCAAGACTACGTGCCCTTCACCAGCTTTCGTCACAAAGGCGGGATGCTGCGTGACGAGACGCCTGAGCGGTACTTCCACACGCGGCTGCGGCGCGGCGCCAATGGCCTGCATGACACCTGGCTGATACTGGGGGGCGAGCGTTTCGACAACGAAGACCTGCTCGCACGCGAGAGCCTGTCGCTGAAGCTCACCGGCACCAACGGCCAACTGGCGCGCAAGGCGCTGCAGAGCACCTTGCTCGACTGCGTGGGGCAATCGACCCAGACGCCGCTGCGCGTGCGCAACCTGTGCGCACCGAGCATGCCATGCTACCCGCCCAATCGCGACCGTTTCCACTGGCGGGTGCTCAGCCACCTGGGCTCGAACTTCCTGCCGATGCTGGCCAGCGCCGAGGTCCTGCGCGGGACCCTGGCCTTGTACGACTGGACCGCCAGCGAGACCAATCGGCGGCGCCTGGAAGCGATCAGCGACGTCAGGCACCACCTGATCCAGCGCTTTGAAAAGGGCTTTTTGCTGCGCGGCGTGGAGATCGAAGTGACCCTCGATGCCAACGGCTTCTGCGGCGAAGGCGACATCAGCCTGTTCGGCGAGATGCTCAACCGCTTCTTTGCCCTGTATGCCGATATTCACCTGTGTACCCAGCTCACGCTGATCCTGCAACCGACCGGGAGGTGCCTGCGATGGAACGAGAATCACAGTCAGCGCATTCCAGGCTGAACGCCGCGGGCCTGCTGCAGGCGCTGCAAGGGCGGGTGGCCACGGCCAACCTGTACCGGTTGTGCCAGCTGATCGAGCGTGCCTTGCCCGGGCAACCGGCGCTGGGCAGCACCGCGGATCCGGCTGATGACCCGGTGCGCTTTCGCCCGGACCCGGGCATGAGCTTTCCAGCCGGTGAGCTGAAGGCCATCGAGATGGACCCGGCGTGCGCCGACCGCGCGGCGACGGTGCGGACCCGCTTGCTGGGCCTGTACGGAGTCGATTCACCACTGCCCACGGCCTACCTGGACGACATCGCCCAGCGCCGCGAAGGGCATGAAGCGATCGAGGCGTTTCTCGACATCTTCAATCACCGCATCTTCACCCAGTTCTACCGGATCTGGCGCAAGTACTCGTACCCCGCGACCTTCGAGGCCGGCGGCAGCGACGCGACCTCCCAGTGCCTGCTGGGGTTGATCGGGCTGGGCATCCCCGGCACGGCGCAGCGCATCGCGACGCCGATGTCGCGGTTTCTCGCACTGCTCAGCGTGATGCGCCTGCCGACCCGTAATGCTGAAGGCATCGTTGCACTGGTCAGGCTGTTGGCGCCCAACACGCAGGCCAGCGTCAGCGGGCATCGGCCGACCAAGGTCGTCCTCGATCAGCCGGCCAGCCTGTCCAGCCGCTGCCCCGTCAGCTTGGCCCAAGGCACGCCGCTGGGCGCCGTCGGCCAAGACGCCAACAGCCAATTGCACTTGGCGCTGTGCACCGATGATCCGCGCGAGGCGAGTGGTTGGTTGCCAGGCGGTCAGCTACACGTCGACCTGCTGGTGCTGTTGCAGGTGTACCTGGGGTGGCGCTGCACGGCAACGCTGCAGTTGTCATTGCCCCTGCGCATCGTGCCGATTGCGCTGCTGGGCGGTGCGCAGACGCTGCTCGGCCTGACGGCGGTGCTGGGGCACAGCGAGGCGCGCCAGGCAGCGGCGAACAACACCGGAATCACCCTCAACCTGGGCCGTTATCAAGGCCTGCACCTGAACCCCTACGACCGGGAGGTACAGCATGTGGCGTACCGTTTTTAACGTCTTCACGCTGGCGGTGCTGGCAACCTCGGCAGTGGGTTGCGGGCTTGCCCAGACCGTCACCGAGGGTACCGCCGCTAGCACCAGGGCGATTTTCTACAAGCAGGTGAAGACGCTGCACCTCGATTTCAGCGGGCGTGCGGCGATCAATACCGACCCCGAGGACAAGGGCGGCTTTGCGGTACCTACGTTGCTGCGCGTCTATCAGTTGCGTACGAGCAAAGCCCTTGAACAGATGAGCTACGACAACCTGCTCAGTCACGGCGATCGCCTGCTGCGCAACGATCTGCTGAGTGAGCGGACAGTGGTCATCAAGCCAGGCGAGACCGCTCAGTTGAGCATGCCCCTGGACCGCGAAGCCGAGTTCGTGGCGATCGTGGCGCTGTTGCGCACGCCCGATACCGAGCTGAATTCGTGGCGCCTGATCCTCGCCCGCGATGAGCTGGATGCCGATAACGCGCGCGTCGTAGCCCTGGGTGATAACCGCCTGAGCCTGCGCCCGCGGCCCGAGGAGTAGATGCCGATGTCAGCGTCGAACCCGTCACTGTACGAAATACTGCTGCAGAACTTTGAGGGCGAGCTGGAGCTGCATCGGGTCGCCGAAGCCGACCGACAGACCCTGTCGGTGCTGGACAACCTTCAGCGCATCCTCAACAGCCGCGCAGGGAGCCTGTCGCACTTGGCGGACTACGGCCTGCCGGACATGGGCACGGTGCTTCAGGGCCTGCCTGGCACCGCGCATTCGCTGATGACGCGCATGGTGGGCACCTTGCTCAAGTATGAGCCGCGCCTGGCTGGGCTGGAGGTGCAATTGTTGCCCCAGTCCCGCCCCGGGCACCTCGAGTACAGCCTGGACGTCCGGCTCAAGGATGGCGAGCGCATGACCCTCGGCACAACGCTGACGCCTGGGGGCAGGGTGGTGGTGCGTCATTTGAAGCAGCAGGGATACCTGTCGCAGTGGTGAATCTGCAAGGAATACGGGCACATGACAGTAGTATTTGAAATGCATCTGCGCCTGGGCAGCGACCCGCGCGCGTTCGAGGACTTCAAGGCGTTGCAGCATGAGCTGGCCAAGCTGCAGCACGTGGCGTGCCCTGATGTGGATTGGGCGAAGGTCGAGGCCCTGTGCACGCGGTTGTTCGAGGGTAATGGCGCCGAGCTGCAAACCGTCGCGGCCTTCATCCTGGCGCGCAGCTACCGCACGGGTATTGCAGGCATGACCGAAGGCGTGGCATTGCTCAGCACCCTGACCGAGCATTGGCGATGCCTGTGGCCCACCCAGTCATCCGACCGCCTGGAACTGCTCAGCTGGTTGTTCGCGCAGTTGCAGGGGTTGTTGCGCACATTCGACTGCAGCCGCGCCAGTGTGCCATTGCTGAGCAGCCTGGAGCTTGAGCTGGAGCGGCTGGAACATCAGCTGACGCGCGCCGGCCAGGCGCCGACGGTGACCTTGCAGGCCTTACGGCACCAGGCCAGCCACCTGCTGCAGCGCATGCAGGCAGGGCGTGCGCCCGGTATGCCGATGCAGCACTGGCCAAGCCTGCCTGCCCCCGAGGTGCTGATGCCGTTGGCGAGCGTGCCGGCACTGCCGACCCGCTACAGGTTTGCCATCGAGCCCCGCAACAAGCGCCGTGGCCTCGGTGTGGCGATAGTGGCCAGTGTGCTGACGCTGGTGTTGGCCGGTGGGTTCGGTTGGCGCCACAACATCACCGAGCAGCGTGTGGAACCCGCTGCGTTGCAACCGCTGCGGCTGGACAGCCTGAACCTGTTTGAAGTGGGGAGCGCCGAGTTCGTACCGGGCTCGACCCCGTTGTTGCTCAAGACGTTGGTCGACATCAAGGCGCGACCCGGTTGGCTGATCCTAATAGCGGGCCACACGGATGCACGCGGCGACCCGGGGCAGAACCTTGAACTCTCAAGGGCGCGGGCATCTGCAGTTCGTGACTGGATAAAGACCGTGGGTGACATTCCCGACAGCTGCTTTGCAGTCCAGGGGTTTGCCGGCACCCAGCCGCTTGCCAGCAATGAGCATCAGGCGGGCCGAGCAGCCAATCGCCGGGTCGATATCCGCTTGCTAGCGCAACCGGACAACTGTGCGCAGCGGCCTTAGGCTGGCCTGGTGAAGGTGATGGGAGCCGATCCCTGGCTCCGCGTTACTCAATCCTGCACAAACGCCAGCAAATCAGCATTGATCACGTCCGCATGGGTGGTCGGCATGCCATGCGGGTAACCCTTGTACGTCTTCAGGGTGCCATGGGCGAGCAGCTCTGCCGAGCGCGGCCCTGAGTTTTCATACGGGACGATCTGGTCGTCATCGCCGTGCATCACCAATACCGGAATCTTGATGCGCCTCAGGTCTTCAGTGAAGTCAGTCTGCGAGAAGGCGACGATCCCGTCGTAATGGGCCTTGGCCGAGCCCATCATGCCCTGGCGCCACCAGTTGAGCACGACGCCTTCGGAAGGCGTGGCCCCAGGCCGGTTGTAGCCATAGAACGGGCCGGCCGGCACATCGTGGTAGAACTGCGCGCGGTTACTCGCGACCTGGGCCTGAAAGTCATCGAACACCGACTTGGGCAAACCGCCCGGGTTGCGTTCGGTCTTGACCATCAATGGCGGCACTGCCGCGATCAGCACGGCCTTGGTGACCGGATCTTCAGGATGGCGGGTGATATAGCGCACCACTTCGCCGCCACCGGTGGAGTGGCCGACGTGCACGGCGCCTTGGGTGCCGAGGTGCTTGACCACGGCGGCGACGTCGTCGGCGTAGTGGTCCATGTCGTGACCGTCCCACACCTGGCTGGAGCGCCCGTGACCGCGGCGGTCGTGGGCGACTACCCGGAAGCCTTTGCCAAGGAAGTACAGCAACTGGGCATCCCAGTCGTCGGCACTCAGCGGCCAGCCGTGGTGGAAGTGAATGACCGGGGCGTCGCGCGGGCCCCAATCCTTGTAGAAAATCTCGACAGCATCCTTGGTGGTGACGTATCCCATGCTCGCGTCTCCTGTATCAGCGGGTTGCCTGATGACCTGGGCGAGATCGACCGCTCAGTGGCAGGCGGCGGATCGCTCGGGCGGTTTTCCAGCGTAGGAGTAAAGTTGGCTTGGGCGGGCGAGGTGTGGCTATCTGATGAGTGGTGGCAGCGGCGTCTGAATGCGCTGGGTCTCTTCCTCCAGATAGGTCAATAACGCGGCCACCTCGGTATCACCCAGGCGCAGGTTGGGCATCGCCAGGCGGTTGTACTGTTCATATAGAAGCATCGCCAGCGGGTCTTTCTCGGCCAGCATCTGGTCCGGCGCCTTGAGCCAGCGCGTCAACCACTGCACATCACGCTGGCGGGTCACACCGAGCAGGTCCGGGCCAATCCCGCGCTGCGGCGCCAAGGCGCCATCGCCCAGCGAATGGCAGGACGAGCAACGCGTGCGGTAGATCTGCTCGCCTACACTGGGCGGACGCACCTCGGGGGCGTGGCCGTAGTCATTGGCCAGGTTGCTGGGGTTCTTCCAGTTATGCAGGCTGTTGCCCAGGCGGTCGGCGAGGATGTAGGGGCTCTCGAACGGCGAGGCCTTCATCCAGCGGCCGGAGGCCTGGTTGCCGATGATCAACGACAGGTTGTGGTCCTTCGAACGGCCATTGTCCAGCCCCTCGATAAACAGCCCCAGGCGCCGGCGCAACTGCTCGATGTCGTCAGGCTCGCCGGTCAACAGGGTCCAGCCAGGGCCGATGGCAAACTTCTGCGCATAGGCCTTGAGAGTTGACGGGGTGTCGTTGTACGGGTCGATGCTGATGGAGTAGAGGAACACGTCCTTGCCAACCCGGTCGCCCAGCAGCTTCTGCACCTGACGCAAGCGGGCCGTCTCCACGGGGCAGGAGTCGCTGCAGCCGGTGAAGATGAAGTTGATCGCGACCACCTTGTCCTTGATCAGGTCGTCGAAAAACCGCACCGGCTGGCCCTCCTGGGTGACCAGCCGGGTGTTGGGGAAGTAATCCTGGCCCCAGGGCGTGGCGGCTTGCGCGTCCTGGGGCACCTGTTGCAGCCAGAACAGGATCAGCACTACCAGCAACAACAGCAGGTAGATGACCGCCATACGCCGGAACCCACTCATGATTTCGCTCCTCTGCTCAGCGCAGGCTGATCGGCACGGTGATGCTCTGGCCCAGGGCCGAGCGGACGGTTACGGTGGCCGGCGACGCCGGGCCGCTGCCCGTGGTCGAGACCGACAGCCGCCAGCGCGCGCCCGTGGTGGCCGGGCTCAAGGTGGCCAGGCCCAGGTCGAGCGCACCACTGGTGGTGGCGGCCGTCACCCGAATGCTGTTGCCGGTGGCTTGCGAAGTGGTGCCGGCCAGCTCCCAGGTGTAGCGGTTGTTGCTGCGCACCTGGACCGTGGCACTGCTGACCTGCAGCTGGTCGGCCACGGGCGCCGGGGTGACCGCGATGCTGACGGTCGCCGGTGCTACCGAGACTGCGCCCAGGGCGTCGCGCGCCTCATAGGTGAAGACCGCGGTAAACGGTGCAGTCACTGTCGCAGGCGGTGTGTAGATCACCTGTGTACCGGTGCTGACCACCGAACCCTGCCCTGAGTCGGGCTGGGCCAGGCCGGCAACGGTCAACGGCAGGTTGCGGTCGGGGTCGCTGTCGTTGGCCAGCACGTTGAGGGTGAGCGGGCTGCCGGCGACCGCTGCGCCGCTGTCGGCCATGGCCACGGGGGGCTTGTTGGCGCTGTGGTCATCGCCGTCGTCGTTGCCGCCATTGTCATCACTGACGGTGCGGAAGCTGGGCAGTGCCGCAGAGCTGATGTACTCGACGCCGTCCCAGCCTGGCAGCGGGGTAGGCATCACCTGGAACTGCCCTGGGTGTTCCAGGTCCCAGCGCAGCAACATCGACGAGTCCTCGTGCTGGGTGTTGTGGCAGTGCTCCATGTAGGTCCCGGCGAACTCACGGAAGCGGATGGCCATTTCGACGTCGACCGAAGAGTCGACTTCCTGGCCGATGCGGTAGACGTCCTTGCGCGCCCACTTCTCCCATTCCGGCGGCGCCTTGCCATCGCGACTGAGGATCACCCCCTCCTCGAAGTGCACGTGCACCGGGTGGCTCCAGCCATTGCCGCCGTTCTTGATCTTCCACACTTCCAGCGTGCCGTCCCCGCTGAAACCGCCATCGGTGGCTTCGCTGGCCAGCTGAGGTGCGGCGCTGATCCGCCGTGGGTCCATGCTGTAGCCGAAACCGCCGTCGGACTTGACCGTCCAGGGCGCGGTGTCGGTGCCGTCGGAGCGGCCGAAGGTGAACTCGCGGTGGCGCGCCGCGCTGATCCTGGCCTTGTCGCCGGCATCGTCGCGGTTGATGGTCAGCGGGATCATCTTCAGGCCGGCGGGTTTGCCCGGTTTGGCCGGTTCATAGGCCACCGGGTCCATGCTCAGGTCCTGGCCGCTGTAGGGCTGCACCAGCAGCTGCAGGAACTTGCCCACCACCGGGTCGCCCTTGTCCCATTCCGGGCCCTTGCTGGCCTGCTTGATGACCGCCTTGTATTTTTCCGAGAGCACGTCGGCCAGCGCGATGGCCTTGTTCGGGCCTTTGCCGGTGGCGTGCTCCATGAGGTTGACGAAGTACAGCTTGTCGCCGGCCTTGATCCCGTTCTTCGCGAAGTTGATGACGATGTCGTAGCGTTCGGCGATCGCCTGGGTCGGCAGGATGGCGTTGTTGTCCTGGCGGTCGCCGTCGCCATTGAGGTCCAGGGTGCCGTCGAACGGCACGGCATGCTCGAGGAGGTTGCCGTCGTTGGCGATCATGTGGAAGGGCACCCGCGCATACGACAGGTTGGAGCCCGACGGGCCTTTGAATTCACCACCGTTGCCGGCTACCTCGCGTACCACTGCGAACTTGAAGTAACGCGACACCGAGCCGTTGAGAAGGCGGAAGCGGTAACTGCGCGCGCGCACCTTGAGGCGTGGCTCGTATTGCCAGTTGACCAGGATCTGGTCACCGAGGAAGCCGTCGGTGTTGAACGGGTTGAACCACAGCTGGCCGTTGGCATCCCAGGCCTTGTCGGCGATCACCAGGTTGACGTCGTAGTCACGGTTGCCCCAGGGCATCGCCGCACCGCTGGGCAGGCGCAGGTTGACCCCGTCCTGCAGCGCCTCGTTGCCGCGGTCCAACGC
The DNA here is from genome assembly GCF_900536025.1 of Pseudomonas reidholzensis. GTDB lineage: Bacteria > Pseudomonadota > Gammaproteobacteria > Pseudomonadales > Pseudomonadaceae > Aquipseudomonas > Aquipseudomonas reidholzensis. The sequence goes on along the minus strand of NZ_UNOZ01000030.1, from coordinate 386,837 downwards.
GCTGTAATAGTTCATCATCACCGCGTTGCCCTTGTAGACGTTCTGCGCGGTGAAATCGAGCATGTGGTCGTGGAACCAGTGGGTGCTCATGGTTTCGCGCCAGTCGCCGCGGATCTTGATGCTGCCGTTCTCGCAGGTTTTCAGGCCGGGCGTGGCGTCGTTGACGAACAGCGTTTCGCCGGGCGAGCAGGGGAAGGCCGCCCGCGGGTCCTGGGCGCGGGTGTTGATCGTGTCGTAGCCGGCCAGCTGCACCGGCCAGCGATAGTCGTAGTACTGGCCCGGGAAGAAATAGGCATTGGCAAAGCCATCGCTTTCGGCCGGCGAGTGGCCGTTGTGTTCGTGGGTGGAGATGGTGTGCAGGCCAAAGCCGCCGTTGGCCGAGGGGTCGATCGGCAAGGCGTTGTAGTGGCGCATCAGTATGGGTTGGCCGTAGCGCACCATCAGCAGCTTCGCCGGGAAGGTGCCGTCGAAGGTCCACAGTGCCTTGTGATTCTGTAGCGGCATGTTGGGGTGGAAGCGCGTGTCGATGCCCTTGGTGGTGCCCAGCGTGGTGGGGATATCCGAGGTCTGGTAGTACAGCCCGCCAGGGCCGAATTCGCCTTTGGCATAACCGTGCAACTGCTTGCGGTCACGCAGCCCCTGGTTGATCCGCGCCCCGGCCTGCGCCGTCTTGAACGCCACCTGCGGGTAGAACTCGTTCCAGCGCTGGTGCGACCAGCCCTTGCCTGGCGGCCGGCCTTCGGCGGGTGAGCCGACCGAGTGGCGGTTGAGAAACACCTCGATCTGCGCCTTCCACGGGTTGCGGTCGAGCACGTTGGAGAACTGCGAGGGGAACGGGTACAGCCCCGGTTGCTTGAGGAAGGCCTCCAGGGCATTGCCGTTCGGGCTGCTGCGGGCGACGTTGTTCGGGTCTTGCGCCGGTGCCGGGCCGGTGACCGGGAGCGGGAAGCTCAGGTCCGGCGGCGGCAGGGTCGGGTCGAGTTTCTCTGGGCCGAATTCTTCGAATAGCAACAGTTGCTGGGTAAACGCCTCGGCGCCGAACAGCGGGCTCGGCTTGCCGTTGGTGGGGTATTGGTTGGACGTCTGCTGGGCGGGCGGCAGCACGTTGTCGATGCGCACCGTCGAGCGGTCGCCGAACACGCCGTCGCTGAGCTCCAGCGCGCCTTCGTTGGCTTCCGGCAGGGCCTTGAGGTCTTCCAGGGCCTGCGCCGGGTTAGCCGGGGGATCGTAGAAGGCCGAGGGATCGGTCGGTGGCGGCTGGGAAACATCGTCCAGTTGCGAGGCGCCTGCCGCGCCCAGCCCGAGGCTGAGCAGCAGCGCCGTGATCGAAGACAACCTGAACGCCTGAAGCGGCGCACACATCGCAGCGTGTTTTTTCATCACCTATGCCTCATGTTGCGCAGATCGGCCAGAGGTCCACCGGTCGATGGCCTATTGCCTTGTTTTTCAGGTGATCAGCAACAACTGCGCCAGGTGATGTAACACATGTATTTCAATTGATTTCATGGGATCCAAAGGGCAGAACAGCGCGAGCAGCTCAGTCTCTGGAAGGGGATTTTCGCCCAGTTTCGGGTGGGCTCACCCAATAGCGGTGGGGCCGCGGCGCAGTCAAGCGCTGTCGCTGATCCAGGTCAGCAAGCGCGCCGTGCCTGTCTCGGGCTGGTTCAACACAGGCGCCTCGAGCATGGCCTTCATCCGCCGTCCCAGGCCAAGCACGTGCTCGATGAAACCCGGCGCTGTGCTGCCGCTGGTTTCGAGGATGTTGCCGCTGCGCTCATGGACGATGGACAAGTGGTACTGCTCAGCAGCGTTGAGGCCGCCGCTGCCGGCCAGGACCACGCTGTAGCCCTTGCCGAGAATCGTCCGCAGGCGCTGCTGCACCAGCTCCAGCAAGGGCAGGGAAGCCTCGCCGGGCAAGGGCGTCGGCGGAGTGTTTAGGGTGACGGTGGGCATGTGCGTTACCTGCGTGGCGTGCGGGCTGTTGGGGGTCGCCAGCATAGGCAAGGCGACTGTCAACTTGGGTTAAGCAAGGGTAAAAGCAGGTAATCAGAAGGTCTGCCCGAGCGAGAACTGGAAGATCTCGGTCTCGGCCCCGTCAGGTTTTTTCAGCGGCGCGGCAAGGCTGAAGCTCAGCGGCCCCATGGGGCTGTACCAAGTGAAGCCGACGCCCAGCGAGACCGCCAGCTGATCCAGGCTGACGCCGCCGCAGCCCTGTGTGGTGGCCAGGTAGCAGGTGTCGGCGAAGACGTTGCCCGCGTCGAGGAACACGGAGCTGCGCAGTTGCCGCTGGTCCTTGACGAAGGGCAGCGGGAACAGCACTTCGGCACCGCCGGTGACAAGGATGTTGCCGCCCAGCGCATCCGTGTCGCGGTCGGAGTAATAGGCCTGGCCGGCACTGGAGTAAGTGCCGGTCGCAGGGGTATTGCGCGGCCCGAGGGTGCCGTCCTTGAAGCCCCGCACCGAGCTGATACCGCCGGCGGTGTAGTTCTCGTAGAACGGCAAACCCTCTGTGGAGCCATAGCCGTTGCCATAACCGAGGTTGGTGTGCAGGCGCAACGAGGTGCTGCTGGTCAGCGGCACGAAGGTCTGGCCACTGTAATCGAGCTTGTAGAACGACAGGTCGCTGCCGGGCGTGGTGGCCATGAACGTCAGGCTCTGCGAGTGGCCGCGGGTCGCCAGCACACCCTTGTTGAGGGTCGACTCGGACCAGCCGATGGACGCCTTGAGGTTGTTGAAGCTCTTGCCTTCGCGCGCGACGAAGTCGTAGATCTCGTCGGCGCTGTAGGTGCCGGGGCTGAGGTCGTCGTGCTGCAGGGTCAGGCCATAGGTCAGGCGCGAGGTCTCGCTGATCGGGTAGCCGATGCTGGCCCCGGCGCCGTAGCTGTTGATGGCGTAGTAGGACACCCCGTCATCGTAGTAATCGCTGTAGTCGGTGCTGCTGTAGAAGGCGTTGTAGCCCAGGCTGACGCCGTCGGCGGTGAAGTACGGGTTGGTGTAGCCGAAGTTGTACTTGGTCTGGTACTCGGAGCGGGTCAGGCCGAGCGAGACCTTGTTGCCGGTGCCGAGGAAGTTGTTCTGGCTGATCGAGCCACCGAGGATCAGACCGGCGCTCTGGGCAAAACCGACGCTGGCGGTGATCGAGCCGGAGGCTTGCTCTTCGACGCTGTAGTTGACGTCGACCTGGTCGTCGACGCCGGCCACCGCTGGCGTCTCGACGTTGACTTCCTTGAAGAAGCCCAGGCGCTCGAGGCGAGTCTTGGACTGGTCGATCAGGTAGGTCGAAGCCCAGCCGCCTTCCATCTGGCGCATCTCGCGACGCAGCACTTGGTCTTCGGTCTTGGTGTTGCCGCGGTAGTTGATGCGGTTGACGTAGGCACGCTTGCCCGGGTCGACCACGAACATGATGTCGACGGTGTGGTTTTCATCGTGCGGTTGCGGCACGCCGTTGACGTTGGCGAAGGTGTAGCCTTCGTTGCCCAGACGACGGGTGATCAGGTCGGACGTGGTGGTCATCACCTTGCGCGAGAAGACCTGGCCTGGCTGTACCAGCAGCAGCGACTGGACCTGGTCTTCGGGCACCTTGAGGTCACCGGAGAGCTTGACGTCACGGACGGTGTACTTCTCGCCTTCGGTGATGTTGGCGGTGATGTAGACGTGCTTCTTGTCCGGGGTGATCGACACCTGGGTGGAGGCGATGTCCATGTTGATGTAGCCGCGGTCCAGGTAGTACGAGCGCAGGCGCTCGAGGTCACCGGAGAGTTTTTCGCGGGCGTACTTGTCGTCGTTCTTGAAGAACGACAGCCAGTTGGTGGTCTTCAGCTCGAACAGCTGACCGATTTCGTCATCATCGAACACGGTGTTGCCCACCACGTTGATGTGCTGGATCGCGGCCACCGTGCCTTCGTTGATCTTGATCTTCAGGCCGACGCGGTTACGCGGCTGCGGCACGACTTCGGCATCGACTTCGGCCGAGTAGCGGCCCTGGGCCACGTACTGGCGCTGCAGTTCGTTACGCACGCCTTCGAGGGTCGCACGCTGGAAGATCTCGCCTTCGGCCAGGCCCGATTGCTTCAGGCCCTTCATCAGGTCTTCGGTGCTGATCGCCTTGTTGCCTTCGATCTCGATGCTCGACACCGACGGGCGCTCGACCACGTTGATGATCAGGACATTGCCGTCGCGGCTCAGCTGGATGTCCTGGAAGAAGCCGGTCTTGAACAGCGAGCGGGTGGAGTCCACCAGGCGACGGTCGTCGGCCTGATCACCGACGTTGAGGGGCAACGCGCCGAACACGCTGCCGGCGGATACCCGCTGCAGACCGTTGATACGAATGTCATCTATCCTGAACGGCGCTGCCTGGGCCAGTGAAGCCTTGAGCAGGAGGATCGATAACAGCAGTCGCGGGTAGTTCATCGGGCACTTCCAGGCAGGCGTATTCGGTGGGCATGGCAGGCTCGGGGAACACGCGCCGGACAGGCGCGGCCCCCGCCAGGCCAGCGGGCGATGAGGATAAGGGTGGGGTGTGTACGGCGCGGTTAGGCATGGGTAAAGATGTGTAAAGTTTGCTCAGCCGACGAGGGCAGTGGGCGATCATTGGCCCCTGAAAAGCCCGCCAAAGCGTATTGCCCATGATCCCCGTGCTGCTGGTCGACGACGACCGTGAACTCACCGAAATGCTCGCCCAGTACCTGGCCCGCGAAGGTTTTTGCGCGACCACCGTGGCCACCGGCGAGGAGGGCGAGGCGCAGGCGCTCAGTGGTGCCTATCAACTGGTCGTGCTCGACGTGATGATGCCGGGCATCTCTGGTATCGAAGTGCTGCGGCGCATTCGCGCGAAGAGCCAGGTCCCGGTGCTGCTGCTCACCGCGCGGGGTGACAACATCGACCGCATTGCCGGGCTCGAGCTGGGCGCGGATGACTACGTGCCCAAGCCCAGTTCGCCCGGCGAGCTGGTAGCCCGGCTGCGGGCCATTCTGCGCCGGGTGCAGCCGCAACTGATCGCTGAAAGCATCGCCCCCGAGGCGGTCAGCAGTGGTGCCCTGACCCTGTGGCCGGGGCGCCGCCAGGCGGCGTGGGCGGGCGCCAGCCTGGAGCTGACCGGCTCGGAGTTCTGCCTGCTCGAGGCCCTGGCGCGCCAGGCTGGCCAGCTGGTGAGCAAGCAGGACCTGTCGCTCAACGCCCTGGGCCGGCCGTTGACCCGCTATGACCGGCGCATCGATGTGCACATCAGCAGCATTCGCCAGAAGCTCGGCCCGCGCCTGGACGGCAGCAGCTGGATTCAAAGTGTGCGGGGCATGGGCTACATGCTGATCGTCGAATGATGCGCCGGCGGCTGTTCTGGAAGCTGTTCCTGGCGTTCTGGCTGGCCAACTGCCTGACCTTTCTGGTGGGCGCCGGTGCCTTCATGCTCGATGAGCTGCGCGGCGACACCCCTGGGCTGCGCTCGCTGCTGGTCACCGAGTTGAACATGCTCCAGCGCTTCGACGAGCAGGCCGGCCGCCAGTTGCTGCAGGTTTCGCCGCAGCCGCCGGGTGTCCAGGTCGGCCTTTATGATGACCAGGGCGAACTGCTCGCCGGGCGGGCAGTGCCACGCCCCCTGTTCGAACGCAGCGTCACCGGCACCGATGGCCGCTTGTTGATCCTGCGCGCCTCGGCGGCGAGCGACCTTGACGAACAGCCGCGGCCGCGCGGCATGGGCCCGTTGCTGACCGGCACGCTGATGAGCGCATTGTTCGCCTTGCTCTGCAGCCTGTACCTGACCCGCCCCTTGGCCTGGCTGCGCGAAGCCATGGGGCAGGTGGCCCAGGGCCGCTTCGACGTGCGGGTCAAGCCCCGGCTGGGCCGCCGCCGTGACGAGATCGTCGACCTCGCCGAAGACTGCGACCGCATGGCCGGCCAGCTCAAGGCGCTGGTCGAGGCCCAGCAGCATCTGCTCCACGACATCTCGCACGAGCTGCGCTCGCCGCTCACCCGCCTGCACGCCGCCATCGGCCTGTTGCGCCAACAGCCGGAACGGCGTGAGATGCTCGAGCGCATCGAGCGTGAGTCACGGCGCATGGATGACCTGATCGAGCAGCTGCTGACCCTCGCCCGCGCCCAGTCGGACCAGGACCACGCCGATTGCGAGGCGCTCGATGTGGTCGAGTTGCTGGCGCAGATCGTCGAGGATGCCCGCTTCGAGGCAGGCATGCGCCAATGCCAGGTGCTGCTGGTGGCGCCCCAGCCATTTATCACGCGGGGCCACGAAGAGTTGCTGTACCGCGCCTTCGAGAACGTTATCCGTAACGCCGTACGCTATACCGCGCCGGGCAGTGAAGTGCGGGTCGAGGCGATGCTGGAGCAGGCCGGTGAGCGTTTGCGGGTGACCATCAGCGACCAGGGGCCTGGCGTTGCGCCTGAGCGCTTGCAGGCGATCTTCAACACGTTCGATCGCGGTGGCGACAGTGGCGGCGACGGCTTTGGCCTCGGCCTGGCCATCGCCAGCCGCGCGATCAACCTGCATAAAGGTGTTATCGCTGCCCAGCCCGCTGACGGCGGCGGGCTGCTGGTGCGAATCGAGTTGCCAAGGCTGGGCTGATTACATCACCTGCAGCCCCAGCCCCGCCAACAGCATGCTGGCCTGCGCCCGGGAGATGGTCGCGCCCTTGAACAGCTTGGCATCCACCAGGCGCAACCCGTGCAGGCTGGCCTCGCGCAAGTCGGCGCCGTCGAAACGCGCATTGTTGACGCGGGCCATCGACAGGCTGCCGCCCTCGGTGAACACCGCATGGCGGAAGTCGCAGTAACTCAAGTCGGCCTCGGCGAAGTCCAGGTTGTACAGCTCCGACTTGTAGAAGGACATGCCCGACAGGCACGCGCTGCGCAGCACGCAATCCTTGAACGTGAGGCCCAGCGTCGCGCTGTCGGCGAAGCTGGCGCCGGTCAGTTTGCAGCCGTCGAACGCGGCATGCGCCAGTTTGCTGCGCTGCCAGACCGTGTTGTTCAAGTCCGAGTTGATGAAGCTGGCTTCTTCCAGGGTCGCCGAACGGAATACGGCCTGCGAGGCACGGCAGCTTTGCCAGTGGCTGTGCGACAGGTCCGCCGCCGTGAAGTCAGTACCGTAGAACATGCACCGTTCGAAGCGCACGTGGGTCAGCGCCAGCCGCGAAAGATCCTGTTCGCTGAAGTCGGCAGCGGTCACCCACAGCGTTTTTGTCTGGCTCGATAGCCATGCCGCAAGCGGGGCGTCGGCCAGCTCTTCTGGCCCGATCTTGCAGTAGTCATGCTCAGGGGGCATGGTTGGTTCCCAACGTTGGACTTCTCGAAAAAACGACGGCGTCGTCTGCGATCTCAGTGAGCGATCGGGTCGCTTCGCCAGAGAGGCGGTCATGGTGGTAGCGGGGCTCCCGCTAGTCAATATTGACCCGGCACCGGCTTGTGTGAACAAAGCGCCAAGAGCCGGTCGCTACTTGACCTCCGGGTGCGCCAGCCGTTCATAAATGAACTCCACCGCCGCCCGAATCTTCGGAATCGGGTAGCGCGACTGGGCATAAAGCAAGTAGATCCCTGTCTGTGCGCTTCGGCTTACCGCCACAGGCTGCTCCAGCTCGACGACCACCAGCGCGTTGCGCTCCAAGTGAGCGCGCAGGCTCCATTCAGGCAGCAGCACCATGCCGCGATGCCGGCACGCCATGGCCAGCAGGCTCGCGCCATCATTGCTGATGAAGACCGGGTCAATGGCCGGGTAGACCCACTCCTGGCCGTCGAAGCCCAGCCACTTGAACACGCTCTTCGGGCCGCGATACAGCAGCGCCGCGTGGCTGGACAGGTCATCCAGGGTTTTCGGTGTACCGCGCTGGGCCAGGTAGGTCGGTGAGGCGGCAAGGACGAAGCGGCTCGGGTCAAGCCGTCGGGCGACCACCCGGTGCTCCGGCTGTACACCGCCACGGATGGCAATATCGACCTGATCACCGCCCAGATCCACCAGCTCGTCACTCAAATGCACGTCCAGCAGGATGTCCGGGTAGCGCTCACTGAAGTCCTCCAGCACGGGCATCAGCATCAGCCGGCCGTAACCCGCCATGCAACTGATCCGCAGCATACCGCTCGGGGTGTTGCCGCGCTCCCTGACCAGCTCTTCCGCAGCCTCCAGCTGGGCCATGCCGAGGCTGATCTGCTGCAGGTAGACCTCACCGGCCTCGGTGAGTCTGACCGTACGGGTGGTCCTGTGCAGCAGCTGTGCGCCAAGGGCCTTCTCGAGTTCGGCGATACGCCGGGAAATAGATGACGCCGGCACGTCAAAGGCTGCAGCAGCCTCGGTGAAGCTGAGGGTCTGCGCCACCTTGGTGAAGTAATTCAGCGCACGCAATTTATCCACGGATGATCCCTCAACGCTCACTGTTGCTTTAAAGACAAAACATTTTACTGATTATGCATATTTCGTCGCGAGGGATTGTTGCTTAGTTTTGTCAGCATCTAACCTAAGAGGACGATTTCACATGAAAGCCAACCTGCAGGCCCGTTACACCGAGCGTGGCGCCATCCCTGAGGCGGTCATCGAAGCGGTGCCCTTCGAGTTGCCAGCACTCAAACCGGGCCAGGCGCTGATTGAAGTGCTGGCGGCGCCGATCAACCCCAGCGATGTCCTCATCCTGACAGGCCAATACGGCGCCTTGCCGCCGCTGCCCGCCATCGGCGGCAACGAAGGGGTTGGCCGCGTCGTGGCGCTGGGCCCAGACACGGCCGGCGTTGCAGTGGGCCGTGTGGTGCTGCTTCCCGTGGGCTCAGGCACCTGGACGACCCACCTGGTCGTCGACGCTGCGCGGTTGATCGCACTCCCGGACGGGGCTGATCACCAGCAGCTCAGCATGTTGGCGGTCAACCCACCGACTGCGGCATTGCTGTTAAGGGATTTTGTCGACCTGCAGCCCGGTGACTGGATCATCCAGAATGCTGCGAACTCGGCCGTGGCGGGCTATCTGATCCAGCTGGCCGCATTGCGCGGGGTCCGCACGGTCAACGTGGTGCGCCGTGAGTCGGCAGTCGCCGGCGTTGCAGCGCTGGGAGCAGATGTGGTGCTGGTGGACGGTGATGACCTGGCCGCGCGGGTAAGCGCCGCCACCGAGGGTGCCGCCATCAAGCTGGCTGTGGATGCGGTGGGCGGCGCTGCAACGCGGCGTCTGGCGTCGACCTTGGCGCAAGGGGCACCGGTTGTGGCTTACGGTGCGTTGAGCGGCCAGCCTGCAGAGCTTTCGCCAAGGGATCTGATCTTCAACGACATAACGCTGAAGGGCTTCTGGCTGGCTCGCTGGTTCCGCACGACCGCCCCCGCGCAGCAGGTCGAGCTGTTTGCCGAGCTGGCTGGCTTGATCGCCGAGGGCAAGCTTGGCGCGCCGGTGGCGGCGACGTATGACCTGTCGCGGATCAAGGAGGCTGTGGCTGCGGCTGCGCAGGGCGAGCGCAGCGGCAAGATTCTGATTACCCCGAACGCGTGATCAGGGAGTCGCGGCCTAACCAGTGTGTACCCTCAGTTCGCCAAGCCTGCTTTTTCCAGAACCTTGTCGAGCCATGACTGGTCCAGCGCACCTGTGGCAATCTCCGCCTTGACCGCGTCTTCGTGGGCCTCGTGCTCACGCGCCTTGCCGAGCACCTGCTCGGCAAGTTCTTGAGGAAACGCCACGACGCCGTCTTCGTCCGCCACGATGATGTCACCCGGCGAGACGATCATGCCGCCAACCGAAACCGGTACATTGATTTCGCCTGGGCCGCTCTTGTACGGCCCACAGTGAACCACCGCCCGGGCATAGCAAGGGGTGGACTTGAAGCTTTCGACATCGCGAATCGCCCCGTCGACGATGAAGCCTACGCAGCCCCGCTGCTCTGCGTAGAGCTTGATCAATTCGCCGATGACCGCATTGTTGGTGTCACCCTGAGCGTCGATGACCAGTACGTGACCCGGCTCGATCAGGGTCAGCGCCTTGTAGATGAACAGGTTGTCGCCAGGACGGGTCTTCACCGTCAACGCAGTCCCCACGATCTTGCCTGAGGTGTTGTAGCGGGTAAGCCCACGCGCACCGATATGTCGACCAAGGTTGTCGCTGATGTGCGGGGTCACGACTGATTGGAATGATTCGATCACATGCGCAGGGGCGAGGGTTGGCGACGGCAGGATACGAGACCCGGGTAACAGCATGACAATCTCCTGAATGACTTGAACCAACGGGGTAGGTGTCGATGGTAGGAGAGAAGTGCTGTTACTTTTAGCGATATTTATTGAATCAAAATGATCGCTTCAGGTGATAATAAGCCGGGTGAAGTCGCATGCGCGTTGCGCCAGCCGGGCGACTTCGCTGCTGAGCCCTTGATAGCGATCAGCCCGATGCACGCAAACATAGCTGATCGGTGGCAGCGGCAAGTCGGTGTGAATGACCTTCAAACGCCCCTGCTCGATCAATGCGCTCATGCATTGCCTAGGCAGGTAGCTGAGCCCGACGCCGGCTATCGCCAGCCCCACCTGGGCAACCAGGTAATTGCTGGTGAGGGTCCTGGTCAGCCGTACATCGTGCTCCGCCAGCCAACGCTCATAGGTTTGCCCAGTCCCTGAACTGCCACCCTGGGTGAGCACGGTAAACGACGACAGCAACTGCAAGTCCATGGGCTCGTCACTGGGGTAGAGCGACGGTGCGCACATCCAGGCGTTTTCGACAGACGCCAGCGGGGTGCTGATGAAGCGGGCATCGCGGAAAATGTCAGGCACGATGATCAGGTCAAGCTCGTCCGCTTCAAGCCGGCGCAAGAGGTCGGTGCTCAACTCGATAGACGGCTCCAGATCGACCTTTGGATAGGTCTGGTGGATCTGTTCGACCAAGGTCGGTAGCCAGGTGAGCGCGGTGAGCTCGGTAACCCCCAGCCTGAAGCGTCGGACCAGGGTCTCCTTGGAACTGATGCGATCCAGCAAGTTATCCCGCTGTCGCAACATGTCAACCGCGCAGCCATGTAGCTCGAGGCCTTTCTGGGTAAGCCGGGCACTGCGTTTGGAGCGATCGAAGATGGACACACCAAAGGCATCCTCGAGTTCCTGCACGCGTTTGGAGATCGCCGATTGAGACATGTTCAGCTTGGCCGCAGCCGCTTCGAAGCTACCCAGCTCGACAATCCAGTAGATGGCCTCGATTTGCTTCAACGTGATCATCGTTCGCTCCAAGCTCGAAAGCGCTGCGTCAGAACGGCTGTGCCGGGTTTGCAGGGCTGGGAAGAGAAAATGATTGTCCACTAAAAGTGATGATACGTCGTGAGTATTTGTCGCTTTTTTTCTACCTTCGTCGCGCCTAGATTACCGCCGAATTACAAAAACAAAGGTGTGAAACTATGTCGACCGCTGAGATTGCCCAAGCCAAAGGGCGCAGCAGTTACCGGTGGATCGTGGCTGGGATGATCTTTTCGATCTACACCATCGCCGCTGCCGACAGGGCGAACCTGGGCGTTGCATTGCCGTTCATTCGCCAAGAGTTCGAGATGAGCAACGCCGAAGCGGGTGGGCTGATGAGCCTGTTCCTGCTGGCCTATGCGTTGGCGCAAATCCCGGCGGGCTTGGCCTTCAGCCGCCTGGGCGTGAGCCGGATACTGCCGACCGCCATGGTCATGACCTCGGTACTGACCGGCTTGGTGGGCACTGCAGGCTCACTGCTTGCGTTGAAGGTCTATCGATTCGGCCTGGGCCTGGCTGAAGGGCCGCTGCCGATCAGCATGACCACCACCATCAACAACTGGTTCCCACCGAGGGAAAAGGGCATTGCTTCAGGCATCTTCCTGTCCGCGGTCAAGTTCGGCCCGGTCATTGTGCCACCCCTGTGTGCGGTGATCATCGCGGTCTGGGGCTGGCGCGAGGTGTTCTACTTCTTTGCAATACCCGGCATCCTGCTGTCGATCGCCTGGTATTTCATGATTGCCGATCACCCGTCGAAAAGCCGCTTCGTCAATCAAGCGGAGCTGGACTACATCACCGACGAGACGCCATCCGGCTCCGTCGTCAGCACTAAACCCGCCGAGCACAAAGCCGCAGGACTGGGCCTCAAGCGCCTGGACTTCTTCATCCGTCGCCGCGAAGTGTCTGCGCTGGAGACCAAGCGCCAGGTATTCGGCTCTTGGCTGATCTGGGGAAGCGCGCTTGCGTACTGCTTCCAGTTGGGCGTCTCGAGCGTGTTGTTGTCCTGGATCCCTACGTACCTGATTACCGTCAAAGGCTTCTCGCTGATGAACATGGGCCTGGTCTCGGCAGCGCCTTGGGTAGGGGCGGTGCTCGGCAACCTGTTGGGCGGGTACTGTTCGGACCGTTGGTTGGGTGGACGCCGCAAGCCCGGGATGCTGCTGTCGGCGCTGGGTACGTCGGTGATGATGTACCTGTTGATCCACTCGCCTGCCGACCCGCTCTCGTACGGTCTGTTGCTGATGGCGACCGGCGTCGTGCTGAGCTTCGGCTTCTCGTCGTACATGGTTTATCCCATGGCACTGGCGACCAAGAAAACCTTCCCGGTCGCCAACGCGATCGTCAACATGGTCGGACAGCTAGGGGCCGCAGCGACGCCGTTCCTGACCGGTCTGTTGCTTGACAGCTACGGCTGGAACTACGTGTTCACCTACCTTGCAATTGGTTCGTTCGCCAGCTTCGTGCTGTTGCTGACGATCCTGGAGCCGGTGCCAAAGGCCAACAAGGCGTGACCGCACGGTGTATGGCGTCACCCGTTGTGATCAATCAGTCTGTTTGAAAGGAGTTAACGATGCACGCAGAAGATAAAGCGCTGGTCGCACTGTTCGAAGGCCTGGACACCCCCGGCGTTTCGGATGCCCTGGACAAGCTCGGCCTGCCTGGCCACTGCTTTGGCGTCATGCCGCTGGACAATTACAAACAGGTCGTCGTGGGGCCTGCTTTCACGGTGAAGTACGTATCGGCGAGCGTGCCGCCAGGCACCGTTGGCGACTTCATCGAAGAGGTCGCTGAAGGCGATATCGTGGTCATCGATAACGATGGCCGCACCGATTGCACCGTGTGGGGCGACATCATGACCCAGTACGCGGGCACTCGAAACATCGCCGGCACGGTGATCGACGGCGTCTGCCGCGATGTCAACAAGGCCTTGGGTGACGCGTACCCACTGTTTACCAAAGGGCGTTTCATGCGCACCGGCAAAGACCGTGTTCAAGTCGAGTCGGTCAACCAGCCCGTGTCCATCGGCCAGGCCCGTGTCTGCCCTCGCGACATCATCGTTGCGGATGCCAACGGGGTGGTTGTAGTGCCGCGGGAAAGGGCGCAGGAAGTTGCCCAGGTGGCCCGCCAGATCGAAGCCATCGAAGCGGATATCCGCGCATTGATCAGCCAAGGTCGCACCCTCAAGCAAGCGCGTGAAGAGTTGGGTTATCACACCTTGCAACGCAAGTCGTAAGTGTTCTGCTGCTGATCCCCGGCAGGCCCAGGCGGCAAGTGAGGCGTTCATCGAGTTGAACGCCTCACTTGCCGCTTTTTGCGTGGTGCGTCAGCGCCACTGCGTCGAAAAGACCTGCGCTGGCAGGTCTATCTGTTATGCCCACATTGTTTAGCAGCTGCGGGTAAGCCTCTTTAATATTGGCGCGCGCGTTCTCTGCGCCTTTCCCCTGCATACCCTGCCAGGTGACAACGTGGCGCTTGCAGGTTTCCACTCGCGAGCAGTGCTTGCGAATCGATCGAATTCTTGAAGGTTTACCGTGCACGCTGAAGCTCGTCTTCCCGGAGCCTCGGGTATTTTTTGCCTGGGCATGCTGCAGATCTTTGTCTGGGGCGGTTCGTTCTTTCTCCTCGCGGTCATGGGTGAGCCGATCATGCGCGACACCGGCTGGGGCAGCCAGTGGGTGTACGGTGCGTTGTCGTTGAGCCTGATGATCTCGGCGTTGCTGGCGCCCATCTCGAGCCGTCTGGTGGCACGTCATGGCGGCCGCGTGCAATTGGCCTGCAGTGGCCTGATCGTCGCGCTTGGGCTGTTGATCGTCGCTGCCAGCGAAACCCTGCCAGTGTTCCTGCTGGCCTGGGCAGTGATCGGTATCGGCATGGCGGCGGGGCTCTATGAAGCCCTGTTCTCCACACTTGGCGCGCTTTACGCGGAGCGGGCGGGCAGGGCCATCACCGGCATTACCTTGATCTCAGGCTTCGCCACGACCCTGGCCTGGCCGCTGGTTGCATGGGCCATCGAGCACGTGGGCTGGCGCGCGACCTGCGTGGGTTATGCGCTGCTGCTGATGCTGGCGACCCCGCTCTATCTGAAGGTGTTGCCAGGCGGTGGCAGGCTACGCCAGGTCAAAGGCAGCACCGAGCAAAGCAGCCCGCCAGTGGACAGGCGGCTGTACGCGCTGTTGATCTGGATCTTCGCGCTGGGCGCGATCACCATGACGGCGATCTCGGTGCAATTGGTGGCCGTGCTCCAGGGGCTGGGCTACTCGCTGGCGGCGGCGATTGCCCTGGCGTCACTGCTCGGCCCGAGCCAGGTGGCCTCACGGGTTCTGCAAATGATCGCAGGCAAGCGTCATCCGATCTGGACGGCGCTGGTTTCGGCGGTGCTGGTGGCCATCGGAATGCTGCTGGTGGCCTTCGCGCCGGGCGCCACGGCAGTCGGCTTGCTGCTGTACGGCCTTGGTAACGGCTTGCGGGCGATCGTCCGTGGATTGCTGCCGCTGGTGTTGATGCCGGCCTCGCAGTACGTAGCGCTGATGGGCAGGATGTCGCGCCCATCGCTGATCGGCCAGGCGCTGACACCCCTGGTCGGTGGTTACCTGATGCAGCACTTTGGCGCAATGGGCGTGCTCGTCACGCTGTGCAGCCTGGCGGTGATCAACGTAGTTCTAGTGGGGCTGGTGTTGAGGTCCTTGCAACGTTCTCCCGCGCATGAGCCATAGCGCCTGAGCATATCTGTTAGGCCGTAAGGCCGTCTGCCGCAGCCTTTGATGTTATGCAACGCTAGTACCGCGACTGTTGAAAAATAACAACAAAAGGTACTGACATGCATGCACAAAGCCCTACGGCTCAGCCGTTGACTCGCAAAGAGCGCACTACCGCCATCGTCGGTGTCTGTTCAGGCAACCTGGTGGAATGGTTCGACTTCTTCATCTACGCCTACACCTCCATCTACTTCGCATCGCTGTTCTTCCCCAAGGGCGATCAGACCAGCCAGCTGCTGGCCACCGCCGGTATCTTTGCCGTCGGCTTCTTCATGCGCCCGTTGGGCGGCTGGATCTTTGGCTACATTGCCGACACGCGCGGGCGCAAGATCTCCATGATCATCTCGGTGTTCATGATGTGCGGCGGCTCGCTGATGATCGCCGTCATGCCGACCTATGAAATGGTCGGCGTCGCGGCACCGATCCTGCTGGTGATCGCACGCTTGATGCAGGGCTTGTCGGTAGGCGCCGAGTACGGCACCGGTGCCACCTACATCAGTGAAGTCTCACGCGCTGGGCGGCGCGCTTTCTACGGCTCGTTCCAGTACCTGACGATCATCGCCGGGCAATTGCTGGCGCTACTCACCGTTGCCGTGCTGCAGCAGGTGCTCTCCGAACAGGACTTGAAGGCCTGGGGCTGGAGAATCCCGTTCTTCATCGGTGCGCTGGCATCGGTGGTGGTGGTGTACCTGCGCCGCACCATGCGTGAAACCGCCACCGAGCAAGACATGAAGCGCAAGGAATCCGGGTCGATCAAGGCCCTGATGCAGCACAAGCGCGCAGTGTTGCTGACCTTCACCCTGACCATCGGCTGCTCGCTGTATTTCTACACCTTCACCGCCTACATGCAGAAGTTCCTGGTGGTCAGTGTCGGCATCCCCGCGCCAACCGTGAGCCTGCTGATGGCCGCTGCGCTGGTGATCTTCATGATCGCTCAGCCGCTGTTCGGGTTGCTTGCCGACCGCATCGGCGTGCGCACCAACATGATCATTTTCGGCACGCTGGCGACGTTCCTGGTCATTCCTTTGCTCACGGCCATCAAATCGACACAGGACCCTTACGTGGCGTTCTCGCTGGTGGTCGCCGGGTTGCTGATCGCTGCGTTCTACACACCGGTGACGGGCGTGCTCAAGGCCGACCTGTATCCAGGTACGGTGCGCGCACTGGGGGTAGGGCTGCCTTATGCGGTAGGCGCGGCCATGTTTGGCGGGTCTGCCGAGTATGTCGCCTTGACGTTCCGCGCGTCGGGCATCGAGTCCTACTTCTACGTGTATGTCTCGGCGATCGGCGCGATCACCTTGATTTCTGCCGTGCTGATGCCTGACCTGGGCAAGCATGGCTACCTGGACGGTGACGGCAAGGTCGAGGAAAACACCGGCATCCGCAAGTTGCTCAACCGCAGAGCGCAGCCCGAAGGCCTGAAGGTGGGGGATCAATGATGTCAGCAGAAACCAAACGGGTCTTTCGCTTCGACGTGTGGTACCACCCGATCATGGCCCAGGTCTTTGCCGACACGCCCGGGTTCGAGCTGAACACGGTCGCCCGCAGCGCGCCCAGGCAAGACATCCTCCAGGCACTGCGGGCCAGCCATGTCTACCAGATCCCGTCAGCCCGGGACGAGCTGCCCGCCGGCTGGCGGGCCGACGCCGAGCTGCTGGCACAACTGCCGCAACTGTTGTGCGTCTCCACCAACGGCGCCGGCTATGACACGGTCGACCTTGAAGCCTGCACCCGGGCAGGGCTGCTGGTGCTCAACCAGTCAGGCGCCAATGCTCAATCTGTGGCGGAAGCGGCGATCGGCCTGATGATCGACTGTTCACGGCGGATCAGTGAGTCCGACCGCCGTCTGCGCCAGTCGCGCGGTTATTCGCGCGAACACCTGATGGGCTCGGAGCTCTACGAAAAGACCCTGGGGCTGGTGGGTATTGGCGAGATCGGTACCCGGGTGGCGGGCATCGCCCGGGCACTGGGCATGCGGGTCGTGGCATACGACCCGGGGCTTACGGTCGAGCAGGTACGCGACAACGGCGCTGTGGCGGTCGATCTGGCGACACTGCTGGCCGAGAGTGATGTGGTTTCCCTGCACTGCCCGCGCTTGGCCGAAACGGTGAACCTGATGAACACCGCCACCTTTGCGCAGATGCGCCAAGGCGCGATCTTCATCAACACCGCACGCGGTGGCTTGCACGATGAGGTGGCCTTGCACCAGGCGTTGGCCAGCGGGCATCTGGGCGGGGCGGGTATCGATGTCTGGGACCAGGAACCGCCACCGCTCGACCATCCGTTGCTGGCGTTGGACACGGTGGTTGCGCTCTACCACACCGCGGGCGTCACCCGTGAAGCCAGGCAGCGCATGGGGCAGTGGGCTGCGCAGCAGATCATCGAGGTCATGGCCGGTCGGCCGGGACCACGGATGGTCAATCCGCAGGTGTTCCCACGCTTCCTTGAACGGCTGCAGACTGGGGATCACAGCGCCCTCTGATAGCAGGTCGCTGAACGGCCTCGAGCCGACGCTCTACTGCCATCAGGCAATCGGGCGTCGGCTCGAGGTTTTTTTACAGCGCGTGCTTGTCAGCAGCAGGACACGACAGCAGTGCGATGCTCATCCGCGCAATCCAGGCCTCTATCCAGGCCTCATCGACTGGGATCGGCCGATTGCGCATCCCCTCGGCAGTTTCAATCAAAGCAAAGATTGCCGCGATTGCGCTGGGGATGTCCTGCACGATGAACTGCCCGCAGCGCTGCCCGTGTTCTATCGCCTGGCGCAACGGCGCCTGCAGCCGGTCGAGCGCCTGCGCAAGCCAGACGCGCTGGCTCGCTTTCACATGTCGCGACTCGTGACGCAGCAGCAACTCTTCGCAGGGGTGCGAGCGCTGACGGGCCAGCAGGAAGCCCAGGTACCCCTGCAAATCGCGGGTATACGGGCCACGTTGCCAAGCCTCCAGCCGCTGCGCGAGGATGCTCAGCAGGACATCCAGGAGCAAGTCCTGTTTACTCGCGGTATGGTGGTAGAGGCTACCCGGTTGCAGGCCAACGCGGGCGGCCAGCTGGCGCATGCTCATGGCGCCATAGCCGTGCTCGGCCATCAGTTCACGGGCCGCTTCCAGCAGGAAACCCGGGCAGTCGTGCGTGTGCGCGGCTTCAGGCATAGGCTGGCAATCTGGAAAGGGCACGCAGGAGCCGGCAGACAGCGCGCCGGCAGCGGTTACGTGAAGGGCGCTTGTTCATGTGTTGTACCTCCAGGCAAAAAAAACCAGGCAGGCTGCCCAGGGTCCGTCAGAACCGCGCAAGTAGCCTGCCTGGGGTAAACCGCTTTGCTCAGTTGTCTTGCGTTAAGCGCTCGAGCGTCGCACGTGCACGCAGTATCACTGGCGCATCGACCATCTGCCCGTCGAGAGTAAACACCCCAGCGCCGCTTTCGGCGCCTGCCACCACTCGGCGCGCCCAGTCCAGCTCAGCGGCCGAAGGCTGCAACGCCTGGTGAATGACCTTGACCTGGCTGGGGTGGATACACAACGCGCCGCCAAAGCCCATGTCACGCACGAACTCGGTGTGCCAGCGCAGGCCGTCGGTGTCCTGGATGGACGGGTACACGCCGTCCAACGGTGCAGCAAGGTTCGCCACGCGGGTATGCAGCAAGACAGCGTAACGGGCGTGCGCCAGGACCTGCTCGGCGGCCTCGCTGCCGGTGCGCAGGTTCAGGTCCAGGCCCAGATCAAGGCTGCCGAAGGACAGCCGTTCGACGCCGACGCTGGCCGCCAGTAGCGGCAATGCGACCAGCCCACGTGCGCTCTCGATGATCGGCCAGACGGGCTTGCCGGTCGCGTGCGCCAGACGGACCTGCTCGGCGGTCTCGGCCTTGGGCAACAGAATCCCGCGCACGCCCTCATGACGTTGGCACAGGGCCAAGTCGGCTTCATGTGACCAGTGATCCGGGGCGTTGACCCGGACCAGCACCTGGGCCTGAGGATGCTCCAGCAAAAACGCTTCGAGGTTGTCCCGGGCCTGCTCCTTGGCGGCTTCCTCGACGGCGTCCTCGAGGTCGACAATCACCCGGTCGGCACCACTGGCCAACGCCTTGGGGATGCGCTCCGGCCGGCTGGCCGGAACGAACAGGGCACTGCGTACGACGGCCTGGCTCATTGTGCGGCTCCTGTACTGAACTCTACTTCGCCGGATTGCGCCATGCCCGCCGCAGCGGTCGCCCAGACCTGGGCCTTGCCGCTTTCCAGCAGCCGGCCCCCGACCTCGAAGACGTCGGGTGAAATCAGCGGGCGCAAGCCGCGGAAGTTGAAGCGAAGTACACGCGCAGCCGGGTTGGCCTGCTGGAACGCCCGCAGGCTCAGGGTTGCGATCAGCGGGCCGTGCACCACCAAGCCCGGATAGCCTTCGGTCTCGGTGGCATAAGGCCAGTCGTAGTGGATGCGGTGGCCATTGAAGGTGACCGCCGAATAGCGGAACAGCAGCGTCGCATTGGGCTCGACGGTCTCCTGCCAGGCACCTTCAGGAGCTGCTTCGGTGCCGCCGAGTTTGGGCGGGGTGGGTTCGCGGTAGACGATATCCTGCTCCTCGATCAGCACGTTACGGCCTGCCTGAACGAACTCGTGCTTGACGGTGACGAACAGCAACGAGCCGGTCCGGCCGTGTTTCTCTTGTACGTTGAGGATGGTCGAGCGGCGTGACACTTCGGCGTCCACGCGCAACGGCGAAAGGAACTCCAGGCGGCTGCCCGCCCACATGCGGTTGCGGTTGTCCGCGGGGGGCAGGAAGCCGCCGCGGGCAGGGTGGCCGTCACTCCCGAGTCCCTCGGCGTGGACGGTGTCCTGGAAGAACGCCCAGTGCCAGAGCAAGGGCAGGGCGTCCCCTGGACCCGGTGCGGGCTCGCTCAGGGTCGCGGCGATGCGTTTGACCAGGTTGTGGCTGATGCGGTCGTGGCTGGTTTCGGTGCGTCCAATCCAGTCGCTGAGGTCTTGTGTTGTCATTGTGCGTGTCCTCGTCTGTTCAAAGCTGGCTGGCAAGTTCCGGGACGGCGTCGAACAAGTCGGCTACCAGGCCATAATCGGCCACCTGGAAGATCGGCGCCTCTTCGTCCTTGTTGATCGCGACGATCACTTTGGAATCCTTCATGCCAGCCAGGTGCTGGATCGCACCGGAGATGCCGACCGCGATGTACAGCTGCGGCGCGACGATCTTGCCGGTCTGGCCAACCTGCATGTCGTTCGGCACGAAGCCTGCGTCGACCGCGGCGCGCGAGGCACCGACGGCGGCGCCGAGCTTGTCGGCCAGGGCGTACAGGTGGTTGAAGTTGTCACCGTTGCCCATGCCACGGCCGCCGGAAACGACGACCTTGGCAGCGGTCAGCTCAGGGCGATCGGACTTGGCCAGTTCTTCGCCGACGAACTTCGATTTGCCGGCGTCGGGGGCAGCAGCGATGGCTTCAACCGAAGCGGAGCCACCTTCAGCCGCCACCGGATCGAAACCGGTGGTACGCACGGTGATCACCTTGATGGCAGCGCTGGACTGCACGGTAGCGATGGCGTTACCGGCGTAGATCGGGCGTTTGAAGGTGTTGGCCGACTCGACCGAGATGATCTCGGAGATCTGGTCGACGTCCAGCAGCGCGGCAACGCGCGGCAGGATGTTCTTGCCATTGGTGGTGGCTGGGGCCAGCACGTGGCTGTAACCCTTGGCCCCGCTTTCTAAAACGAGAGCAACGATCAGCGGCGCGACGTTCTCGGGCAGCAGGTGGGCGTAGGCCGCGTTGTCTGCAACCAGCACCTTGGCCACGCCAGCGATCTTGGCAGCAGCTTCAGCAACGCCACCGACAGCTTGGCCGGCGACCAGCACATGGACGTCACCACCGATCTCGGCGGCAGCGGCAACGGTGTTCAGGGTAGCCGGGGCAATGGCTGCGTTTTCCTGCCCTTGTAAAAAGTCAGCGATAACCAGGACAGTCATTCAAATCACCTTCGCTTCAGTCTTCAGTTTCTCGACCAGTTCGGCCACCGAGGTGACCTTGATGCCCGCACTGCGAGCAGCCGGCGCTTCGACTTTCAGGGTCTTGGTGGTGGAGGCGGTGGAAACGCCCAGCGCGTCTGGAGTAACGGTCTCCAGCGGCTTCTTCTTGGCCTTCATGATGTTCGGCAGCGACGCGTAGCGCGGCTCGTTCAGGCGCAGGTCGGTGGTGACGATCGCCGGCAGGTTGAGCGCGACGGTCTGCAGGCCGCCATCGATTTCGCGGGTGACGTTCAGCGTGTCGCCAGCCACTTCGACCTTGGAGGCGAAGGTGCCCTGGGCAAAGCCGGTCAGCGCGGCGAGCATCTGCCCGGTCTGATTGTTGTCACTGTCGATGGCTTGCTTGCCAAGGATCACCAGCTGCGGCTGCTCCTTGTCGACAATGGCCTTGAGCGCCTTGGCCACGGCCAGCGAGTTCAGCTCGTCGCTGGTCTCGACCAGGATCGCGCGGTCGGCGCCGAGGGCCAGCGCAGTGCGCAGTTGCTCCTGGGCGGCAGTCGGGCCAACGGCCACGGCGATGATCTCGGTGGCAATGCCCTTCTCTTTCAGGCGGATGGCCTCTTCGACGGCGATTTCGCAGAAGGGGTTGAGGGACATCTTGACGTTGGCAAGGTCGACGCCGGAGTTGTCCGCCTTGACGCGAACCTTGACGTTGTAGTCGACCACTCGTTTGATTGCGACCAGCACTTTCATGGGCAGTATGACTCTCTGATTATTGTTCTAAGACTGCAAAAAAAGAGGGGTCAGATGACCCCACAAATGCGCAGTTCCTCAATACGTTCGGCAGTCAGGCCGAGCTGGGCGAGAATGCTCGCACTGTGCTCACCCAGGCCAGGCACCGCATCCATACGCGGGCTGAAGGCGTTGCTGCTGGCGGGGGGGAGCAGGCTGGGAATCGTGCCGTTTGGCGTTGCTACCTGCCGCCAGCGCTCGCGCGCCTTGAGTTGCGGATGCTGCCAGACGCCCTGCATGTCGTTGACCCGAGCGTTGGCGATGCTCGCGCCGTCGAGGCGGGCGATCACGGTGTCGAAGTCGAGCGCGGCGAATGCGTCGACGATCAGTGCGCGCAAGACGCCGCGGTTCTCCACGCGCTTGAAGTTGGCCGCGAACCGCTCATCGTCTGCCAGCTCCGGTTGCAGCAGAACCTGCTCGCAGAACAGCCGCCATTCACGCTCGTTCTGCAGCCCGAGCATGATGGTGTTGCCATCACCAGTGGGGAAGGGGCCGTAAGGGTAGATGGTGGCGTGCGCGGCGCCCGCACGTGGCGGCGGCGTTGCACCTTCATAGGCGTAGTACAGCGGATAGTTCATCCATTCGACCAGGCTTTCCAGCATCGACACGTCGACATGGCTGCCTTCCCCGGTCTTGCCACGCAGCAGCAGGGCCGAGAGCACGCCGGTATAGGCGTACATGCCGGCGGCGATGTCGGCAATCGAGTTGCCCGCCTTGGCCATCTGATCGTCGCCCGGGCCGCCGGTTACCGAAAGAAACCCGCCTTCGCTCTGGATCAGCAGGTCATAGGCTTTCTTCTGCTCGTAGGGGCCACCGGCGCCATAACCCGAGATGTCGCAGACGATCAGTTTCGGGAAGCGTGCGTGCAGTGCTTCGAACGACAGACCCAAGCGCTCGGCGGCGCCCGGTGCGAGGTTCTGCACCAGCACATCGGCCTGCTCCAGCAGCTGGTCGAGGATGTTGCCGGCGACCTCCTGCTTGAGGTCCAGCGAGAGGCTTTCCTTGGAGCGGTTGGTCCAGACGAAGTGTGAAGCCAGGCCATTGACTCGCTGGTCGTAACCCCGCGCAAAGTCGCCGACACCCGGTCGTTCGACCTTGATCACCCGGGCGCCGAGGTCGGCCAGTTGACGGGTGCAGAAGGGCGCGGCGATGGCATGTTCGAGGCTGATGACGGTGATGCCGTCGAGAGGGCGGATGCCCGGGGGCTGGCTCATGGTTAATATCTCTCTTGTCATGGCAGGCCCCTGCCGCCTGGGCGACAAGGGGCGACTTCGGTCAGAACGAGCGTGGCAACTCCAGCAGGTGCTCGGCGACATACGACAGGATCAGGTTGGTCGAGATCGGCGCCACCTGGTACAGGCGGGTCTCGCGGAACTTGCGTTCGACGTCGTATTCGTTGGCAAAGCCGAAGCCTCCGTGGGTTTGCAGGCAGGCGTTGGCGGCTTCCCAGCTGGCTTTGGCGGCCAGGTACTTGGCCATGTTGGCGGCGGCACCGGCATGCTTGCCGCTGTCGTATTCTTCACAGGCACGCCAGCGCATCAGGTCGGCGGCTTCAATCTCGATGTGCGCCTCGGCGATCGGGAACTGCACCCCCTGGTTTTGCCCGATCGGGCGGCCAAACACCACGCGGTCACGGGCATACTGGCTGGACTTCTCGACGAACCAGCGACCATCACCGATGCATTCGGCGGCGATCAGGGTGCGCTCGGCATTGAGGCCGTCGAGGATGTAACGGAAGCCTTTGCCTTCTTCGCCGATCAAGCTGCTGGCAGGGATCTCCAGGTTGTCGAAGAACAGTTCATTGGTCTCGTGGTTGACCATGTTGGCGATCGGCTGCACGGTCAGGCCGTTGCCGATGGCTTCGCGCAGGTCGACGAGGAAGATCGACATGCCTTCGGATTTTTTCTTCACCTCGGCCAGCGGCGTGGTGCGGGCCAGGAGGATCATCAGGTCGGAGTGCTGAACCCGCGAGATCCACACCTTCTGACCGTTGATCACGTACTTGTCGCCCTTGCGCACGGCAGTGGTCTTGATCTTGGTGGTGTCGGTGCCGGTGGTGGGCTCGGTGACGCCCATCGACTGCAGGCGCAGCTCGCCGCTGGCCAGCTTTGGCAGGTAGTAGCTTTTCTGCTCCTCGCTACCGTTACGCAGCAGCGTGAACATGTTGTACATCTGGCCGTGGATGGTGCCGGAGTTGCCGCCGCAGCGGTTGACTTCCTCGAGGATCACCGAGGCCTCGGCCAGGCCCAGGCCCGATCCGCCATACTCCTCAGGGATCATCGCCGAAAGCCAGCCCGCGTCGGTCATGGCTTTGACGAAGGCCTCCGGGAAGCCCTTTTCTTCATCGATCTTGCGCCAGTACTCGGCAGGGAAGTCACCACACAGGGCGCGCACGCCTTCGCGGATGGCATTGAGTGCTTCGTTGTCGTAGTCGCTCACTATTGTTCTCCAGGCGAGGCAGGCTTGCAGCGTCATCGTGGTTCGGCTGCAAACCTGTCTCTAACGTGGTCAGAGAGGCTGGAAGCCGAGGGCAGCGCGGAAACGGTTCTTGACGTAGTGGCCGTCACGCGGCGGCAGCACCCGTGGTGGGTTCTCAGCCTTGATCTTGACGGTGGCTAGCTTCACGCCTTCGCGACTGGCGAAGCGTTCGCGCAGGTCGTGCACGCCTTCCATCTCGCGAATTTCATGGGTCCAGCTGAAGCCGCAGGTCTGCGCGACCTGGTCGAGTTTGATGCCGAAGCCGGCATGGCTGACCTGCATGCCGGTCTCGCCGAAGTGGCCGTTGTCCAGCACGACGATGGTCAGGTTGGCCGGTTTTTGCAGCGACACAGTGGCCAGCGCACCAAAGCCCATCAGCAGCTCGCCGTCACCGGTAATGACCACGACCGATTTGTCCGGTTGGGCATTGGCCAGGCCCAGGCCCACGGTGATGGCGCTGCCCATCGCGGCCCAGAGGTAGTAGTTGCCGTCGTGGTCACCGGCGGCCATCACGTCGTAGGACGCAGAGCCCAGGCCGGTCACCACCAGCACGTCCTTGCGATCGGCGAGCAGGGTGCGCACCACTTCGCGGCGGCACAGGGTGTGATTAGCACTTACTTGACCCATTTCTTTTCTCCGATCAGGCGCTGACCGAGCAGCAGGGCAGTGGCGGAATCACCATTGAAGGCCATGGTGGCGGCACCGTGCAGCAGTGGCGCGACGTCCTCGGGCACATCTGCGCGCCAGGTCATCACCTTCATCAGTTGCAGGGAGGCCTCGGTGGCTTGCCCCATCGGGTTCTGCCAGGCGTTGAACTCGGCCCAGTCGCCACGCATGGTGACCACCATCAACAGTGGGAAACCGGCGCAGTTCTGCAGGGCCAGGGTGTTGATGCAGTTACCCACACCACTCGACTGCATCAACAGCGCGCCGCGCTCGCCGCCGAGCCAGGCGCCGGCCAGGTAGCCAATGCCTTCTTCTTCGGTGGTGAGGACGACCGCCTTGATATCAGGGTCCTGATAGGACATGCGGATGGCGGCCGAGTGGCCGGCGTCCGGGACGAAGACGACATGCTTGACGTCGTGAGCCTTGAGGACGCGGAAAACGTCTTCTTGCCAGCTTTGTTCAGCTTCTTGCGATGACATGGTTGTCTCCAGTGCTGCTCTTGTTTTGCCTCATCATGGAGTGAAAGCAAGGCACCGACGATTACCATTTTTCTCTTTGAGATATGCCAAACAGGCATAGCTTGATCATGTTCCCTCGAAGGATTGTGCTATTGCCAGACGGCATAGCTGTTAGGCCGCAAATGGCCTTATTCGGGTCGGAAAACGTGGGTAGGGTGCCAGGTCGGAGCCCCTGCGGGCGCCGTGCTTGACACACAACAATAAAATCCGAGGGCACTACCATGTTCGAACGCATCCTGCGCTGGCTCACCCCTGCACAATTGTCCGTTTTCTCGCAGTCTTCCTCGGCATGCCCTACGGGGCATCTTGCTACTGCCTACCTCATTCCGTAATGCGCCGCACCCGCGGCGACACGTTCATTACTCGATAACAGGTGGTCCATGAAATACCGTCTCCCGCTGGCAGGCTGGATCCTGCTGGCCATGCTCACCGGTGTGCTGATCGGCTACACCATCTTCCTCAATGCCGCTGACAAGGCCAGCGCCACCGAGATCGCCGGGTATATCTCGATCATCTCGGATGTGTTCTTACGTCTGATCAAGATGCTGATCGGGCCGCTGGTGTTCTCCACACTGGTGGTCGGTATCGCTCATATGGGCGATGCAGGTGCCGTTGGCCGGGTGTTCAGCAAGGCCATGCTGTGGTTCCTTACGGCTTCGCTGCTGTCGCTGGCAGTCGGCTTGATGATGGCCAACATCCTCCAGCCGGGTCAGCACCTGGCGTTGCCGCTACCGGATGTCAACGCAACCACGTCATTGCAGACGTCGGCGTTCACGCTGAAAGGCTTCGTGACTCACCTGGTGCCCAGGTCGTTCGCGGAAGCGCTGGCCACCAATGAAATCCTGCAGATCGTGGTGTTTTCGTTGTTCTTCGGCGTGGCCCTGGCCGCGCTGGGCGAAAAGGCCAAGGGCCTGGTTCGCCTCACCGATGAACTCGCGCAGGCCATGCTGACCATTACCGGCTATGTGATGAAGCTTGCGCCCTTGGCGGTCATGGCGGCGATGGCGTCCACCGTGGCAATCAACGGGTTGTCGATTCTGGCGACCTTTGCGGTGTTCATGCGTGACTTCTACATTGGCTTGTCGCTGCTCTGGGGCTTGCTGATCCTGGCGGGGGCGATGTTCCTCGGGCGGCGGGTGTTCAGCCTGCTGCGGCTGATCAAGGAGGCGTTCCTGCTGGCGTTCGCGACCGCGAGTTCCGAGTCGGCCTATCCGAAGCTGTTGGCCGCGCTCGACCGTTTTGGCGTTTCGCGCAAGATATCCAGCTTCGTGATGCCCATGGGCTACTCGTTCAACCTCGACGGCTCGATGATGTACTGCACCTTCGCCGTATTGTTCATCGCCCAGGCCTACGGCATCGAGATGACGCTGGGCACGCAGATCCTCATACTGCTGACCTTGATGTTGACGTCCAAGAGGCTGGCCGGTGTGCCGCGCGCCTCGTTGGTGGTGATGGCGGCGACCCTTGTGCAGTTCGATATTCCAGAAGCTGGGCTGCTGCTGATCCTGGGTATCGACACCTTCCTCGACATGGGCCGCTCGGCGACCAACGCGGTCGGCAACTCGATCGCCACGGCAGTGGTGGCGAAGTGGGAAGGGGAGCTGTTGAGCGCGCCAGAAGCGGAAGTCATAGCGCGGGAGCGCCAGCGGGATCACGCTGTTACCGGATGAAATGGCGCTGGCTACCCGCCCTGTCCGCGACAGGGCGGGGGTTACTTAGCCTGCATACTCGGCCGGTCTACCCCGGGGTGGCGACTAACTGATATGCCGAAATTCTATAGCTGGTGAGGGGCTGGCTGTTTAGACTGCCAGTCATCTCCTTCCCTCCTACGTGGGTCAGCCGATGGACGTCGTACAGCTCAAAACGCTTATTCATGTTGCCGAGCTGGGGAGTCTCAGCAAAGCCTCTGATCGGCTGCATATTGCTCAGCCGGCGCTGAGCCGGCAGATACGTCAGCTGGAAAAGGAGCTCGGCGTTTATCTGTTCGAACGGCATGGCCGCGGCATGATCATCACGGAGGCCGGCACCGAGGTGTTGCACCATGCCACTCGAATCATGGACGAGCTGGAGGCGATCCGCAGTTCGGTCTCGGCAGGGCATGGTTCGTTCCGAGGCGCGGTTGCGATCGGCACGACGCCAACCATTGCTGAAATCATGACCGTGCGCCTGGTCAAACGGATTCGCGATGAGCATCCGGACTTGTCGATCCGTTTCTCCTCCGCTTTCAGTGGTTACCTGCTGGACTGGATTCAGCGCGGAGAGCTAGAGCTGGCGATTTCCTACGACCTGGAACCGTTGCACACCCTGCGCATCGTCCCGGTGATGATGGAGAACCTGGTGCTGGTCGGCCCACCCAGTTCAGCACTCACGCTCGACCAGCCAGTCCATTTCGCCACCCTGGCGCAGGAGCAGTTGGTACTGCCCAGTCCTCGGCATGGCTTGCGCAAGATCATGGACCGTTGCGCAGCAGATGTTGGCTTCAAGATCGCTGCCAGCGTCGAGGCAGATTCGTTTGGCGCAATGATCGACCTGGTCCGCAATGGGTTCGGCCTTACCGCCTTGCCACTGGCGTCGATCTACGGCCATCTGCAAAACGGCACGCTTTGCGCTGCGCCCTTGGTAGAGCCGACGCCGATGCGCAAACTGGTGATGGTGTCGCCCGCCGACAGAAAGGTGAGCCCTGCGACCCGCTACGTCGGCGAGACGTTTGTCGAGTTGGCTTCGGAGTTGGTCGAACAGGGGATCTGGGCCGGCCACATGCTGTGATGAGCCGGCCCTGGGCGGCAAGGCACCTGAGCGCCCAGGTCAGCGCGTGCCCTGACTGAACTGCTTGATTGATTCGCACGCCTGAATCAGTGAAGCGTCGTCCAGTGCGTAAGCGATCCGGACATGGCCGCCGAGCCCAAAGGCGCTGCCATGCACCACCGCGACATCGTTCTCCTCCAGCAAGGCCAGCGCCACGTCTTCATCCGTGGCGAGCAGCCGCCCGGTTGCGGAGGTCTTGCCGATCAATCCCTGGCAGTTGGCGAATGCGTAGAACGCCCCCGCCGGTGTTTCGCAGTGCAGGCCCGGGATGGCATTGAGCAGATCAACCATCAGATCACGCCGGCGCTGGAACACTTCCCGGCTATGGACGATGAAGTCCTTCGAGCCTTGCAAAGCAGCGATCGCGGCCTGCTGTGAAATCGAACACGCCCCTGAGGTCTGTTGGCCTTGAAGCTTTTCCATCGCAGCCAGCAACCAGCGAGGGCCGGTGGCGAAGCCGATCCGCCAGCCGGTCATGGCGTAGGCCTTGGAAACACCATTCATGGTGAGGGTGCGTTCGGCGAGGCGCGGTTCGACCTGGGCCAGCGTGTAGAAAGGTTGATCGTCGAAGATCAGATGCTCGTAGATATCATCTGCCAACACCAGCACATGCGGGTGCTGCAGCAGCACATCCGCCAGGGCCCGCAGCTCGTGATAGCTGTAGACCGCACCGGTGGGATTGGAGGGCGAGTTGATGATCAGCCAGCGGGTACGGGGCGTAATCGCCGCCGCCAGCGCAGCGGGCGTCAACTTGAAGCCGCTACTGACCTCGCAGGTCACGATCACGCTGTGGGCACCGCTCAGTTGCACCATTTCCGGGTAGCTGACCCAGTACGGCGCCGGCACGATGACTTCGTCACCCTCGTTGAGCGTCGCCGCAAGCGCGTTGTAGATCACCTGCTTGCCGCCGCTGCAGACCAGGGTGTCCTGCCAGTCGACCCGCAGGCCGTTTTCTCGTCGGAACTTGGCCGCCACAGCCTCACGCAACGCGCGACTGCCGGCGACCTGGGTATAGCGGGTATGCCCTTGATCAATGGCATCCTTGGCAGCCTGACGAATGTGCGCAGGCGTATCGAAATCCGGCTCGCCGGCACACAGCGAGATGATCTTCGCGCCTTGGGCGCGGCGTTGTGCCACTCGATCGATAATGACGTAGGTTGCGGAGGGCTGAGCAGCGGCCAGGTTGCGATTGAGGTGTTGCGCCAGAGTGGTCATCGGTGGTGGTGCTCTGTGTTGATCGCTTCGAATTGACTGTCATGCATCACGTCGGCCACCGAGCGGCCGGCGCGCACGGCTTCGACCATGGCGTGCTGCCGGCGGGCAATCCGCTCGCCGAGCGCCAGCACCGGGTCGATCTGCCCTGCGGGCACGAACACCGTGCCGCAGTTGTCGGCAATCACGTAGTCATCCTGGTTGACCGTCACACCTGCGACCAGCACAGGGCAGGCAGCGTCGACCTGGACCACGCGGTTACGGGCGCTGATCATCGTCACCGCGCGACCGTAGACGGGATAGTCGATCTCTGCGCTGCCATCGATATCACGGCTGCAGCCGTCGATGATGCTGCCGCGCACCCGCTTGGCAACGGCCGCGTTGGCGAGGATATCGCCCCAGCAGGAAACGCCTTCGATGCCGCCGGCGATCACCAGCACCCGATCATCGGTTTCGATGGCTTGGATGACCGGGGTGATCAAGTGCACGGTAGGGGCGGCATCAGTCTTCGCGGCAAGCTGCACGGTGCTGGCGCGACCGACTACCTTGGGGCAGTCCCACAAGGGGCGCAGGCCAAAGGTGGCGCCGGGCAGGCCGAGGAAGTCGAGTGCATCGGACACGGTGTTGCTGTCCAGTGCCGCCAATCGTTTAAGCATGACGTCTTGGTTCATGAACGGACCTCTATGGGGTGTGAGGTCATGAGTGTCGAACAGCTCGCATGATAGGTATATTCCTAATCAAGGATCGTTTACATACGCCAAACCTATGGAAACCTCATGATCAATTTTCGCCTGGTGCGACACCTCTGGCTGTTTCTCGCCGTGGCCGAGGAACAGAATTTCGGTCGCGCCGCCAAGCGGCTCGGAATGACCCAACCGCCCTTGACCGAGCAAATTCAGATTCTTGAGCAGGCCCTCAAGGTCAAGCTCTTCGAGCGCTCCAGGCGCGGCGCACGGCTGACCCCGGTGGGAGCGGCGATACTCCCGGCGGTGCGCAAGTTCGCCGATCAACTCGAGCGCCTGGAATTAGCCGTCGAGGAAGCGGTGGCGGGGTACCGCGGCATGCTGACCATTGGCGCCATCTCTTCAGCAATGTTCGATGTGTTGCCGGGGATCATCGAGCGCTTCAAGCTGGAGCACCCGCACATCACGGTATCGGTACGAGAAATCGACAGCGTCGAAGCCATACCGGCGTTGGAGGCAGGCGATATCGATCTGGCTTTTGCACGTCTGGATGGTGATCTGGGCAAGTCCATTGAATGGTTGCCGCTGACCGAGGAGCGCTTGATGGTCGCCTTGCCGGCCGATCACGACCTGGCCGAGCGCAGTCATATTGCACTGGCCAGCCTGGCTGGCGAGCCGCTGGTCATGTTTGCGCGCAAAGTCAGCCCGCTTTACTTCGACAACCTGATCGCCACCTGCAGGGCCAATGGGTTTTCGCCGCGGGTACTGCATGAGGTCCGTTCAGTGGCCTCGCAGATTGCCTTCGTGAGTTGTGGTCAGGGTATTGCGTTGGTACCTGCTGCCATGAGCAAGCTGGCACCGGCAAATGTCGTCCTGCGCCCATTGACCCAAGCCGTCAGCGTGGTGACTACCACGGTGGCCTGGAATGTCGCCCGAGCGAATCCATGGGTAGATACGCTGGTCGCGCAGCTGCGCCAGGGCGAGCTATAGGTCTGGCGTCCTGGAGTCATCCGAACCCCTGACGCCGCGGACTCCCAGCCTCCCGCGCTCATTTCCCCATACCGCTCATTTAGCAGGGTTTCGTACCGAAGCCGCCTTCTGCGACGGCTAACCCGCACCTTTTCGCCTATCACATGCGATAAGCCGTGATTATTGAATGTCAGCAAACGCTTGAAACCGCATCGTAGTATCGGCAGAATTAGTACGTAATTACATGGTACGTACCACATTACGAAATCGTAGGAGCAAACATGGCCCGGGGCGGTATCAACAAGGCAGTAGTGCAGCAGGCGCGCCAAGCCCTGATCGCCCGTGGGGAAAACCCCAGCATCGATGCAGTACGTATCGAAATGGGCAATACCGGCTCTAAAACCACCATTCATCGCTATCTAAAGGAGCTGGACGCGCAAAACCCTTCAGGCCCGCTGGCAGCGTCCAGCCTCAGTGAGCAGCTGGCGCGCCTGGTTGCCCAGCTCGCCGCGCAATTGCAGGAAGAAGGGGAGGCGCGGGTCGCCACCGCGCAGGTGCAGTTCGACGCGCAATGCGAGCAACTCCAGGCGCAGCTGGCGCTGGCCCAGCAGGCGCTGGCGGCCGCTCACCAGCAGCACCAGATCCAGGCCAGCGCGCTGGAGGCCGAGTCGGAGAAACTGGCGTCGACCTTGAGCACCTTGCAGAGCGAGCAACTGCGCAGCGCCAGCCTCAACCAGTCGCTGGGTGAGCTGCAGGTGCGCCTCAACGACAAGGACGAGCAGGTCCGCTCGCTGGAAGACAAACATCGTCATGCCCGTGACGCACTGGAGCACTACCGTGCCGCCAGCCGCGAGCAGCGTGAACAGGAGCAGCGCCGGCACGAGGCGCAGGTTCAGCAGTTGCAGGTCGAGCAGCGTCAGTTGCAGCAAGGCATGATCGTCAAACAGGAAGAGCTGACCCGCCTGCACCGCGATAACGAGCGGCTGCTGGGTGAGGGCCGTCAGGGTGTCGCTGAGCGCAAACTGCTCAATGAACAGCTGGAGCAACGTGACGCCCAGGTGCAGGGGCTGCGCTCGATCCTGGCCCAGGCGCAGGGCGCCAGCGAGGAAATGCGCAGGCAGCTGGATGGGCAAGCGCAGCAGCTTGAGCACAAGCGCGAGCTCTGCAGCGAGCAGACACGGCAGCTGGCCTTTCTCCAGGGAGAGCTGGAGAGCCGCGGCGCAGCGCTGACGACATGCCAGGCGCAGCTGGCTGCGGGTACGTTACAAAAGGGTGATGCGAACTAGATCAAACTTTCAGGGCTGGCTGGTTTCTTCAGTAGACACTCATGGGAGACGAGATCATGGCCAGACAACCGCAAGCACCCGGCAGGCAGGACGACCAGGGGCCGCATTCCTCAGAACATGCGACCGACAAGGATGACCTGGGGTTTGACCCGGACTCGCCGGATCTCGATGATCCGCAGGTCGACCCACAGGGGCCGGCGAAGGCCCCTCTGGATGTAGAGAAAAAGCCCTAGCGAAGTCCAATAGCGACGGCTCGCGGGTCAAGCCCGCGAGCCGTCGTCACTGGCGCAATCAGCTCAACCCTCCGCCTGCTTCGCCGCCTCGACACCGGAACTGGACAGCTTGATCGGATACTGCACGCTGATCTGGTGCCCGGCATCCACCTCGACGCTGCCATCATGAATCAGGCCTTCGTCCTGCAAGGTCTTGAGCATGCCGGCCACGGCTTTCTCGCCGCGGTAGTTGTCCAGCACTTCCTTGCCCAGCCCTTGCGGGTGTGCGTGCAACAGACGGGTAAGCACTTCCGAACGTAGTGGATCATTACTCATGGGTAGCTAGCCTCGTGATAGGGGTTACTTGCCGTGCTTGGCCTGAAGCTGTTTGGCATGCTCCAGGTGTTTTTGAAGGGTTGGCAGCGTGTCGCTGGCATACGCCTTGAGGTCAGGCTTGTCGGAGGAGCTGGCTTCTTTCATGAACAGCTCCACGGCCTTTTCGTGGGCATCGACCTGGTTGTTGATGTAGGACTTGTCGAACGACTCATCGCGCCATTCGAGGATCACCTTTTTGACCTTGTCGGTCAGCGCCGCCTCATCGGGCACGGTGATGTCGTGTTTGCGGGCGATATCGCCAAGTTGCTGGTTGGCTTTGGTGTGGTCGGTAACCATCTGCTGGGCAAAGGCTTTGATATCCGCGCTGCTGCTCTTTTCCCGCGCCAGGTTGCCGGTGACCACTTCGGCGATACCGGCTTCGGTGGCGGCATCGACGAAATCGTCGCTGGCGGCCATGGCGTGCAACGACGCCATGCCCAGGGCGACGGAGAGTCCGATTCGCTTGAGGAACAGATTGTTCATGGCTCACTCCTTTTGCGGTGGCGCGACGTCTGTGTCGCTTACGGTTGAGCCCTGGCGCTGGGCAAAGGTTTAATTTTTCTGCGGGCCGTGCCGGCCGGGCACGGCGGGGGAACGATGCACGCGGGCAGGCCTCAGAGATTCAAAGGTTGCACGAAGGAGCAGGGGGACATGAGCATCGACCGCAGCATTCCCGAGCTAGAGGCCTGGTACGCCCAGTACGACGACGTCAGCTACCGCTGTGCATCGCCCGATGCCTACCACCATGAACTGATCCGCACCGCCGAAGCCATGCGTGATGACGGCGCGCTCGACTGGGACGACTGGCTGGCGCTCAAGGCCTTGGCCGACGACGCCCACGTACGCGCCCTGAAAGAGGCGGTACAGGCCCACGTCAACGATCCCGACGCATGAAAGCGCTGAAGATCGCCACCTTCAATATCAACGGTATCCGCAGCCGCTTGCCGGCCTTGCTGGCCTGGCTCGAGCGCGAGCAGCCCGATATCGCCTGCTTGCAAGAGCTCAAGGCGCCCGATAAGGACTTCCCCCGCGCAACGCTTGAAGCCGCTGGCTATGGCTGCCTGTACCAGGGCCAGCCCGCCTGGAACGGCGTGGCGATTCTTGCCCGTGACAGCGAGCCGCTGGAGGTTCGCCGTGGTTTGCCTGGCATGCAGGACGACAGTCAGGCCCGTTACCTGGAGGCAGCCGTGCACGGAATACTGGTGGGCTGCCTGTACCTGCCCAACGGCAATCCGCAACCCGGCCCCAAGTTCGACTACAAGTTGCAGTGGTTCGAATGCCTGATCGCCCATGCCCAGAGCCTGCGCGACAACGGCCACCCCACGGTGCTGGCCGGCGACTTCAACGTGGTGCCGACTGACCTGGACATCTACGACCCGCGCTCCTGGCGCAAGGACGCCTTGCTCCAGCCCGAGACGCGTGCCTGCTACCAGCGCCTGCTCGCGCAAGGCTGGCTCGATGCGCTGCGCCATCTGCACCCGGAGGAGCGGGTCTATACGTTCTGGGACTACTTTCGCAACCACTGGCCCCGCAATGCCGGGCTGCGCATCGATCACCTGTTGCTCAACCCTGACCTGGCGCCGTACCTCAAGGCCGCCGGCGTGGATGCCTGGGTGCGCAACGAAACCAAGGCCAGCGACCACGCGCCGACCTGGATCACCCTGAGTACACGCAAGCGGCACTGATCTATAGTCAACAGCGGCAACAGCGACGGGAAGGGACTTCAATGCGCGCACCCGGCAACCAGGACGATGACGGGCTTTTCGCGGTCACCGGCGAGGGTCGTGCGTTGGCGCTGTTCCGCCTGGTGCTGAGTTTCATGGCCATGGTCATGCTGGCGTTCGTGCTCACCGAGGCCTGGCGCATCTGGCGTGACTACCGGCAGGCTTTCGTCAATGCCGAGGACTCGGTGACCAACCTGGCCCGCGCCTCCGCGCAACATGCCGAAGACTCGATCCGCCAGGTCGATGCCATCACCGCTGCGCTGGCCGAGCGCCTCGAGGGTGACGGCTTCGATAAACTCGACCGGCCCAGGCTGCATGCGCTGCTTCGCCAGCAGACCAGCATCATGGCGCAGTTGCACGGGTTGTTCGTGTACGGCCCGGACGGCAACTGGATCGTCACCGACAAAGCCACCATCCCGGCCAACGCCAATAATGCCGACCGCGACTACTTCACTTACCACCGCACCCACAGCGACCGCCAGGTGCGCATCGGCTCGGTGGTCAAGAGCCGCTCCACGGGTGATCTGATCATCCCCATTTCCAGGCGCCTGAACTTTGCCGATGGCAGCTTTGCGGGTGTGTTGCTGGGCACCATCAGGGTCGACTGGTTCGTGCGCTACTACGGCGACTTCAAGATCGACCAGCGCGGCGCGCTGGTGCTGGCCAAGCGCGACGGGACCATCCTCGTCCGTCGGCCGTTCGTGGAGGAGGTGGTGGGGCGCAGCCTGGCCAACAGCGAGGTGTTTCGCAACCACTTGCCGTATGCCCGTGAAGGCATCGCCGAAGCCGTAGCGGTGATTGACGGCACGCCGCGCCTGTATGCCTACAGGGCGCTCACCCGCTATCCGCTGGTGGTGGAGGCGGGTTTGTCGCGCGAGTCGATCCTCGCCCCGTGGCGCCACGACATGATCAAGTCGGTGGTGGTGCTGCTGGTCCTGCTGCTGGGCCTGGCCGTGTTCGGCTGGGTGGTGTTGCGCCAGCTGCGCGAGCGCATCGCCATCGAACGCGCGCTGCACCAGGCGCACCAGACCCTCAAGGACCTGGCCCTGACCGACAGCCTCACCGGGCTGGGCAATCGCCGGCGGCTGGATGCGCTGTTCGAAGCCGAGGTCGGTCGCGCACGCCGGCAAGGCTACCCGTTGGCCTTGGTGATGCTCGACCTGGACTACTTCAAGGCTTACAACGATCGCTACGGCCACCTGGCGGGCGACCAATGCCTGCGGCGCTTCGGCGAAGTGCTACGCCAGGCGGTGAAGCGCCCCGGCGACCTGGCCGTGCGTTATGGCGGTGAAGAATTCACCTTGCTGCTGCCCGACACCGATGCGCAAGGCGCCGGGTTGATCGTGCAAGAGGCATTGCAGCTGTTGCGGCGGCTGGCCATCGAGCATGCGGGCAGCCCGCTGGGTCTTGTTTCGGTCAGTGCCGGGATCGCCGTGGGCTACCCGGCTGAACAACCGATCACCCCCGAGGCCCTGATGGCCGCTGCCGACGGTGCATTGTATGACGCCAAGCGGCAGGGCCGAGACCGCTGCTGCCTGGCAACCAACGCGACAGAGCGGGTGTAGCCGGGCAGGAATCAATCTCCAGGCACTTCGCGCACTTGCCAGCGCACGGCGCTGACGCCTTTCTCCAGGCTCACGCGGCCGACCAGGCGCTCCAGCTGGGCGGTGGCCTGGGGGTTGCCGAGCAGTTCGGCACGCACTTCCAGGCGCAGCGAGTCGGGCAGGTCTTCGCTGTGCAATGACTGCAAGCGCAGGCCGGGGTCGCTGAGGGTGTGCAGCATCAGGCTGCGCACCTGGATCTCGTCTTCGCTACGGCAAACGATGCGCACCTCGTAGCGCTGCTCGACTTCGCTGGCCGGCACCACCTCCTGGTGGTCCAGACGCTGGGCGAGGTCACGCAGGAGGATATTGGCGCAGAGCACCACCAGGCTGCCAAGGGTGGCCTCGAGCAGCAGGCCCATGCTCGACAGCACGCCAACCGCGGCCGTGCACCAGAGCGTCGCGGCGGTGTTCAGGCCGCGCACGTTGAAGCCGTCGCGCATGATCACCCCGCCACCCAGAAAACCGATGCCCGAGACCACGTAGGCGGCGATCCGCGAGGCATCGGTCGGGGCCATGCCCGGTACCGCCTGGGTCATCAGCACGAACAGGCAGGCCCCGGTGCTGACCAGGGCGTTGGTGCGCAGGCCGGTCAGGCGCTGGCGCAGTTGACGCTCGGCGCCGATCAGGGCACCGAGCACGAGGGCTACGCTGACGCGCAGCAGAAATACTTTCCAATCCATAGCAAACCTCTTGCCGCGGGCAACGATTGCCCGCGTAAGCGCCATTGGCTGACGGCGCGTGCGAAAAACAGAGTGCGCAGGACCACGTCACCGATCGCCGAAGGGCGAGGTGCAGCAGCAAAGGAGGGAACGCATCGACCCGCAGGGCCGTGCTGTACCACCGTCTACCGGGTGCGGCGAGACAGTGGCAGAAGGACTGCCGGACTAGCTCGCCGTGTGGACCTGTCGCAATCGACTGGGGCTACTGTCCAATGCAGGACTCCTGTGATGGGGGGCAGAATTGCGGGGCGGACGTTACGCCTCGCTGCGCAGCGGGTCAATGGCAAACAGATGACAATGGGTTAATAGAGAAGCGTCCTACAGCCAACTGAGCTGATCCCAGCTGCCGGCAATGGTAATCTTGCGCCTTTCGTTACCATCGCGGACCTGCTCATGTTGTTCAATCTCGCCATCCTGCTCGGCACCCTGGTGGCCATGGAGGGCGTCGGCACGCTGGCTCACAAGTACATCATGCATGGCTGGGGCTGGTGGCTGCATCGCTCGCACCATGAGCCGCACCTTGGCGTGCTGGAGACCAACGACGTCTACCTGCTGGCGCTGGCGCTGATTGCGGCGGGGTTGGTGGCCGTGGGCAAGGCCGGTTATGCGCCGTTGCAATGGGTGGGCGGCGGGGTTGCGGGGTATGGGGTGCTGTATGTGCTGGCGCATGACGGTTTTTTTCATCGGCACTGGCCCAACAAGCCGCGGCCACTGAACCGCTACCTCAAGCGCCTGCACCGGGCGCATCGGCTGCACCATGCCGTGAAAGGGCGCGAAGGCAGTGTCTCGTTCGGCTTCTTCTATGCGCCGCCGTTGCGCGTGCTCAAGCGCCAGTTGCGCAAGCGGCGCGGGCCCTGAGGCCCACATCGCGGGCAAGCCCGCTCCTACAGACACCGCGCGACCTGTAGGAGCGGGCTTGCCCGCGATGAAGGCGCAACAACGCCATCAATCCCCGGCAACCTGCCCCGAAGCTGCCGCAGTAGCTTCCTCAGCCTTGTGCCCACGGCTCACCCACCAGCCAAACCCCGCCGCGGTAAAGAACATGATCAAGCTGTAGATCGCTGCCGGCACCGCCATGGTCGGGTTGTTCAGCAGCGACGGGCTCAAGGCCAGGGCGATCGCCAGGGTGCCGTTGTGAATACCGATCTCCATGCCGATCGCAATCGCCTGGCGCTTGGGGATCTTCAACAGCCGCGGTACCCAATAGCCCAGCGTCAGGCTGAGCAGGTTGAACAGCAGCGCGGCACCGCCCACCAGCGGCGCATACTCGACCACCGTCGCCCAGTCCTTGGCCAGCGCCAGGACAATGGTGAACGCCAGGAACAACGCCGCCACCAGCTTCATCGGTTTTTCCATGCGCCCGGCAAACTGCGGCGCCCAGCGGCGAATCATCATGCCCAGCGCCACCGGCAGCAGGACGATGGCGAACACCTGCATGACCTTGGCGAACTGCAGCGGGATCACCTGGTCCGACGCCATGAAATAGCTCAGCGACAGGTTCACCAGCAGCGGCATGGTGAGGATCGCGATCAACGAGTTGACTGCAGTCAATGTGATGTTCAGCGCCACGTCGCCATGCGCCAGGTGACTGAACAGGTTGGCCGTGGTGCCGCCCGGCGAGGCCGCCAGTAGCATCAGGCCGACCGCCAGCGCCGACTCCAGGCCAAAGCCGTTGGCAATCAGGAAGCACACCAGCGGCAACAGCAGCAGTTGGCACGCCAGGCCGATCACCACCGGCTTGGGGTACTTCACCACCCGGGCGAAATCGGCCAGCGTCAGCGACAGGCCCAGCCCGAGCATGATGATGCCCAGGGCAATCGGCAAGACAGCGGTAAGCAACGGTGAAGCGGTCATGGGCACGGTCTCGCACGAAGGATTCCGAGCAGTGTAGGTGGCGATCGAACGATAGCTAATTGCACTTGGCCATGTCTTGGTAACGTTTTGTTACCGAGGTAGCGCGCAAACCTGCGCGTTAGCGGCGCCAAGTCGCGTTGCGGTTGGGCGGCGAGCGCAGTAGGATTCGCGCTTTTGCCGAGGATTCGCCTGCCATGCCGTTCCAGCAAGGTCTGCTTGCCACCCCCGTGCCGGCCCATGCCCGTCACCTGTTCTTCTCCCTGCATTGCACCGAAGCGTTGCCCGCAGTGCTCGACGCCTTGCTGTCGCAGGCGGTTGGCCAGCAACTGATCGTTGGCGTCGGCGCGCCGCTGGTCAAGGCGCTGGGCCGGCAAGTGCCTGGGCTGCGGGCGTTCCCGCAGCTGGACGCCGCAGTCGAGAACCCCAGCACGCAACACGCGCTGTGGCTGTGGCTGCGCGGCGAAGAGCGCGGCGAGTTGCTGTTGCGCGGCCAGGCCCTGGAGCAGTTGCTGGCGCCTGCACTGAGCCTGGTGGACAGCGTCGATGGCTTCCTGCACCGCGGTGGTCACGACCTGACCGGTTACGAGGACGGCACCGAGAACCCGGTGGACGACGACGCCGTCGAGGCGGCCATCGTCGCCGGTGAGCAGCCAGGCCTGAGCGGCTCGAGCTTTGCTGCCTTCCAGCTGTGGAAGCACGACCTGCAGTACTTCAAATCGCTGCCGCAGGGCGAGCAGGACAACATCATTGGCCGTCGCCTCAGCGACAACGAGGAGCTGGAAGACGCGCCCGAGTCGGCGCACGTCAAGCGCACCGCACAGGAAAGCTTCGATCCCGAGGCCTTCATGGTGCGCCGCTCGGTGGCCTGGGCCGATCAACGTGGCGCCGGCCTGGCGTTTGTTGCCCTGGGGCACAGTTTCGATGCCTTTGAAGTGCAGCTGCGGCGCATGAGCGGCCTTGAAGATGGCGTGATCGATGGCCTGTACCGGTTCAGCCGGCCATTGACCGGTGGCTTCTACTGGTGCCCGCCACAGACCGAAGGTTTCCTCGACCTGAGCCTGCTGCTCGGCTAAGCCTAAACATCCAGATACAGAATCACGGGCAGGTGCAGGGTAGGGCGGCTAGCCTTGAAAGTTTCCGATTCATGACGGGAGCTTTCCTATGTACGGTCGTCGTGATGTCCTACGCACCGGTGCAGCCTTGGGCCTGTTGGCCGCCAGCCCCTGGCTGCACGCCGAAACCGCTGGCGGCCTGCTGACGCGCAAGATCCCTTCCAGCGGCGAGGCCTTGCCGGTCATCGGCGCGGGCACCTCGGGCAGCTTCGAGGTCGAGCCAGGCTCGGCGCAGTACCAGCAGCTCAAGCAGGTGCTCAAGGTGTTCTTCGAGGGCGGCGGCAGGGTCATCGACACCTCGCCCAACTACGGCGGCGCCGACGCCATCCTCGGCCAGTTGC
Source organism: Pseudomonas reidholzensis (assembly GCF_900536025.1). Taxonomy (GTDB): domain Bacteria; phylum Pseudomonadota; class Gammaproteobacteria; order Pseudomonadales; family Pseudomonadaceae; genus Aquipseudomonas; species Aquipseudomonas reidholzensis. The sequence goes on along the minus strand of NZ_UNOZ01000030.1, from coordinate 346,595 downwards.
TGGAGGAGGGTGGCTGGCACCGGCAGTGCTTCATTGCCACCAAGATCGCCGCCGACAGCGCAGCGGCCGCCCAGGCGCAGTGGGCCGGCACGCTGAAGAGCCTGCGTACCGACAAGGTCGACCTGCTGCAGATCCACAACCTGCGCGACTGGCAACGCCAGCTGCCTTACGCCCGTGAGCTCAAGGCCCAGGGCAAGACCCGTTACATCGGCATCACCCACTACCTGGCCAGCGGCCAGGACGAGGTAGCCGAGATTGTCCGCAAGGAGCCGCTCGACTTCATCCAGATCAACTATGCGGTCAATTCAGCCGAGGCCGCCAAGACCTTGTTGCCGCTGTGCCGCGACAAAGGCGTGGCCGTGCTGATCAACCGCGCGTTCGACGACGGCCGCCTGTTCGCCCGGGTCAAGGACCAGCCGCTGCCGGGCTGGGCCGGTGAAGCCGGGATCAGCAGCTGGGCGCAGCTGTTTCTCAAGTTCGCCATCAGCCACCCGGCTGTCACCACGGTGATCCCGGCCACCGGCCGCCCCGACCGCCAGCTCGATCAGCTCAAGGCGGGCCTGGCGCCGCTGTTGAGCGAGGCGCAGCAGCAAGCGCTGATCAAACAGTTTGCCTGAGGCCATGAGCAACTGGCGGCGACGCCTGGCGCACGGGGTCAACCTGCAGCCCGGCGAAGGCCCCGCGGTGCTCGCGGGTTTTGCGTTGTTCTACCTGCTGTTCACCGGCTACTTCATGCTGCGGCCGGTGCGCGAGACCATGGGTATCGCCGGCGGGGTCGACAACCTGCAATGGCTGTTCACCGGCACCTTCATCGCCACCCTGGTGTGCCTGCCGCTGTTCGGCTGGCTGGCGTCGCGGGTCGAGCGCCGGCGCATCCTGCCCTGGACCTATGGGGTGTTCGCCAGCAACCTGTTGCTGTTCGCCGTGCTGTTTGCCCGTGACCCGGACGACATCTGGCAGGCCCGGGCGTTTTACATCTGGTTGTCGGTGTTCAACCTGCTGGCGATTTCGCTGGCCTGGAGCGTGCTCGCCGACCTGTTTTCCAGCGAGCAGGGCAAACGCCTGTTCGGCCTGCTCGCAGCCGGTGCCAGCCTTGGCGGGCTCAGCGGGCCGCTGCTGGGCACGCTGCTGGTGGCGCCGCTGGGGCACGCCGGGTTGCTGGTGCTGGCGTGCCTGTTCCTGCTCGGCAGCATGGGCGCCACGTTCTACCTGCAGCGCTGGCGCGAGCGCCACCCACTGCCGGCGACCAGCGAGCATCCCGCGTCGAAACCGCTGGGCGGCAACCCGTTCGCGGGGGCTACGGCGGTCCTGCGCTCGCCTTACCTGCTCGGCATCGCGTTGTTCGTGGTGTTGCTGGCCAGCGTCAGCACCTTTTTGTACTTCGAGCAGGCGCGTATCGTCAGCGAGACCTTCAGCGACCGCACCCGGCAGACCCAGGTGTTCGGCCTGATCGACACCGTGGTGCAGGCCCTGGCCATTCTCACCCAGGTGTTCATCACCGGCCGGCTGGCACGGCGGTTGGGCGTTGGCGTGCTGTTGGTGGCAGTACCGTTGCTGATGGCGGTGGGTTTTCTGTGGCTGGCGCTGGCGCCGGTGTTTGCCGTGTTCGTGCTGGTGATGGTGGTGCGCCGCGCGGGCGAATACGCACTGGTGCGGCCTGGGCGCGAAATGCTCTTCACCGTGCTGCCCGCTGAAGACAAGTACAAGGCCAAGAACTTCATCGACACCGTGGTCTACCGCGGCGGTGACGCCTTGAGCGGTTGGGTCAAGCGCGCGCTGGATGTGATGGCTGAGCATCCGCAGCTGGCCATGCTGCTGGGCGCTGTGTTGGCGGTGGGCTGGGGCCTGACCGGGGCCTGGCTGGGCAGACGCCAACGCACAATGGAAACCCCCGACACGTAACCCTTTGCGCCCCAAATACTCCCCAGGCGCATATTTAACGCCACCGGTCCGATGCCATCGGAATAAAGCGAATCCACGCTTATCGCCGTACTCCCACACTATGTACGGCACCTAGCTGTGCGTATCCCAAGCCACATTGAGGTTCACGACCATGGCCAACAAAGAAAGCAACAAGACTGGCAGTCAGGGCGGCTCGAAGAATCCCGGCGATTTTGCCAACGATAAGGCGAAAGCCTCGGAAGCAGGCCGCAAAGGCGGGCAGCAATCCGGCTCCACGACCGACAAGAGCGAGTCTGGCCGCAAAGGTGGCCGTTCCTAAATGAGGTACGCAGTGCCGTCCAGCGGCACTGCGTTTTTTCAAACTGGAGGAAAGCCCATGCGTTTGCCGCCCCTGCTTTGCCTGATTGGCAGCCTGACCCTGCTGGGTGGGTGTTTTGACCGCGACAGCGATCACCCGGCCAAGGACGCCGACCCGAGCAAGCCTTCGCTACAGATGCAGCAACCTGCCCCGCAGCCTACGCCTGGTCCCGAGCCGGTGCCGCAGGAGCCTCAAAGACCGTAATCGCGTAAGGAGTCCGGCATGATGGTAATGACTCAAGCCAGCGCTCACGCGTTGCGACCCCCGCTGCACAGCCCGAGCCTTGAGCAGCGTTACCGGACGTGGCTGGACGGCGACGACGGCCAATCTGCCGCTTGGTTGGCAGAGCAACTGCAGGCGGCCGAGCGTCTGCCTGACGACCTGCCTGATCATCCTGGGCAACTCTTCGCCTGGAGCGCCCAGCGGGCCGGCGAGGTGGCGCAAGCCTATGCCGATTACCTGCGCCAACGCCGCGAGGGCGGGCCAAGGCAGTATTTCGCCAACCGCGCCCAGGCCTTATGGTACCTGCAGCAGGTCGCGCCAACCAAGGCCGTAGACGGGGTCTGGTTGCACGGCACCCTGCGCCAGTGGCGTGACCCCCGTTACCACGGGCTCATCCGCACCTACCTGGAAGAGCTTGGCGACGGTGATGCGCGCTGCAACCATGTATTGATCTACCAACGGTTGTTGAGCCGCGTGGGGTGCCTGGAGTCGATCCCGCTGGACCCCGAGCGCTACCTGCAGGGCTCCGTGCAACTGGCCCTGGGCCTGAACAGCGACAGTTTCCTGGGCGAAGTCCTGGGCTACAACCTCGGCTACGAGCAGCCACCGTTGCATTTGCTGATCACCACGTATGAGCTGGCCGAGCTGGGCATCGACGGTCATTACTTCCAGCTCCACGTCACGATCGACAATGCGGCTAGCGGCCATGCCCACCGCTCGATCCAGGCCATCGTGCAGTTATGCCCTGAGCGCGAACAGGAGGCCTTTTATGCCCGGGTGCGTCGCGGTTATCGGCTCAATGACCTGGGTACACCGGCCGCCCAGCTGATTGCCAGCTTCGGCCTGGAAGCAGAGCTGCTGGCTGCGCTGGAGCGCAAGCGTGGTTTCGGCCAGTTCATGCATTCTGACCACTGCAAGCTGCAAGGGCGGACGATCAACCAATGGCTGGCCGAGCCGATGGGGGCCTCCGGGTTTATCCAGGCGCTGCAAACGCAGGGCTGGCTGCGCCGCCATGAGGACCCCGCCAAGAGCCGCTTCTGGACCTTGATCGACGGCCCGTCGGCCGCCATGTTCGGGGTGTTCAGCGCCTATGAAAAACAACTGTGGCACGACTGGATCGCCGGCGAGTGGCAAGCGCCGAAACCTCGCCGGGTGTTCCCCGGCAGTTGGGACGCGAATCTGGCCGAGGCTGCCCAAGCGCTCCAGGTCGCCCCGCAGACGGCTGTCGAAGCCTTGATCGAGCGCATGGCCGGCAACCGTCACGCCTTGCCCGAGGGGCTGTTGGCAACCCGTGCCTATGCCCAGGCTACCGGCTTGCTACAGGCCGGCGTGCACTGATGCGCTCGACCCCAGAGCAACGCCAGGCCGACCAGGCCCTGCTGCAGCTGGGCCGGCGTCTGCACGCCGACGGCTACCGATTCACCTGTGTCACACCGGCCACCCATGCATTGGTCAATGCCCGCACCGGTAACGCGCGCGCACGTAACCTGCGCGATGTGTTTGGCTGGAGCCGGCCGTTTTCGCCCGACCTGATCCCCCCTGAGCAGTTGCAACAGTGGTGGGCCGCGCAGGTGCTGGAGGAGCAGGGCGGCCTGTTGCGCAGCAAGGTCCGTTGGTCGAGCCTCGACGAACTGCTAGTGGTGCACTCTGCCTACCCTACCGAGGCCAGTGACGCGGTGTTCTTCGGCCCCGACAGCTACCGCTTCGCTCAGGTCATCGACGACCATCTGCAGCATTGCCCCAGGCCCCTGCAGCACGCCGTGGACATCGGCAGCGGCAGTGGCATCGGCGCGCTGTTGATTGCCCGCGCCGCGCCGCAGGCCCAGGTCAGCGCGGTGGACATCAACCCCAAGGCGCTGCGCTTCACCGAGATCAATGCCGCGCTGGCCGGGCTCGACAACGTCTCGGTCGAGGCCAGCGACCTGCTCGCCGGGCTGACCGCCAGCTTCGACCTGATCGTCGCCAACCCGCCCTACATGCTCGATACCCAGCAACGTCAGTATCGCCACGGCGGCGGCACGCTGGGGGCGGCCTTGTCGGTGCGCATCATCGACCAGGCCTGTCAGCGCCTGAACATCGGCGGCACGCTGTTGCTGTACACCGGCGTGGCCATCGTCGAAGGCCGCGACGCCTTGCTTGAAGCGGCCCGCGCGCGACTGGCCGGCAGCGCGTGGTGCTGGCGCTATCGCGAGCTGGACCCGGACGTGTTTGCCGAACAGCTGCTCGAACCCGGTTACGCGCAGGTCGAGCGCATTGCTGCCGTGGCATTGACCGTCACCCGTATTGGCTGAGCCGCCATGTACCGCCCTTGTACATTCGGCATCGAGGAGGAATACCTGCTGGTGGACCTGGGCAGCGGACGATTGCTGGCCAAACCCTCGCCGGCGGTGAGCCTGTGCTGCCGTGAAGTGCTCGGTGAGTATTACGCCGATGAACTGTTCCGCTGCCAGATCGAGCTGGCGTCGCCGGTGTTCGACAGCCTGCAGCAGGCACAGTGTTTTTTCAGCGAGCGCCGCTACTGCCTCGAGCAGGCACTGGCCGAGCACGGCGTCGGCCTCTACTGCGCAGGCAGTCATCCCAACGCCGAGTGGCTGCGCCAGCGCCCCGGCGCCGCCCCGCATCACCGTCAGCTGTTCACCGACTATCAGTATGTCGCCCGCCGCAGCGTGGCCTCGGGGCTGCATGTACATGTGGGCGTGCCGGCCGCTTGTGACCGCATCCGGTTGATCAACAGCCTGGTGTATTGGCTACCGTTGCTGCTGGTGCTGAGCACCTCGTCACCGCTGTGGGGCGGCCAGGTCACGGGCTACATGAGCTACCGGCGGGTGCTGTGTGGCGAGTGGCCGCACATGGGCCTGCCGGAGCCTTTGCCCGACTGGCCGGCGTACCAGCGCTACCGGGCGCTGTTGCAGCGCAGCGGGTCGCTGGCCGCGGACGGCGCGTTCTGGTGGGCGTTGCGCCCCTCCCACCGCTACCCCACGGTGGAGCTGCGCATCTGTGACGGCTGCCCGCAGTTGGAGGATGCCCTGTGTATCGCCGGATTGTTCCGCCACCTGGTGGAGGCCTGCGTGGCCGCGTCTAACCCGGCGACGCCGGTGAACCGTGAAATACACTGGATTACCCAGGAGAATTATTGGCGCGCCTTGCGCCACGGTCGCCACGCCGAGTTCATCGGGGTGCACCAGCAACAGCCAGTCACCGCCGAGGGCTGGCTGGCCCAACTGAGCCATCGATACCCACCCGACAGTGTCGATGCCCTGCACGCGTTCGTCCAGGCGCGCCGCATTGTGCTGGAGGGTACCAGTGCCGATCGGCAACTGGCCTGCCACGCGGCGGCCAGCGCGGCGGGGCTGAGCGCGCAGCAAGCGCTGCGCGCGGTGGTCGAGCAGGTGCTCGGCGAAGCATGCAGGCTGCCTTGATCGGCGTGACCGCGCTGGGCGGTTGCCGCAGGGCAGCGCGAGTAAACCTTCCCGGCGCCGCGCAGTCAGCTCAAGTAAGAGCCCGCGAATCGTCGGGGAAGGAGGTGGCTGATGACAATTGTCTGCCTGCTGCGTGGCTGCCTGTGGCGGACCATGTTGATGCGTGAAGTGGAAGTGACCGGGCTGCAATGCCAGTGCTGCGAACGGTGTGGCGCCTTGCGCTACAGCCACCCTGCCAACGTGAGGAGCTGAGCGACCATGGCCCGAGCAATCTGGAAAGGCGCGATCAGCTTCGGCCTCGTGCACATCCCCGTCTCCCTCAACACCGCGGTGCGCACCGAGCGGGTCGACTTCGACTGGCTGGACAAGCGCAGCATGGACCCGGTGGGCTACAAGCGGGTGAACAAGGTCACCGGCAAGGACATCGACAAGGACAACGTCGTCAAGGGCGTCGAGTATGAGAAAGGCCGCTACGTGATCATCAGCGAAGAGGAGATCCGCACCGCGCGCCCCGAGGCGACTCAGACGATCGACATCTTTTCGTTCGTCGAGGCGACCGACATTCCGCTGCAGCACTTCGATACGCCTTACTACCTGAGCCCTGATCGGCGCGGTGGCAAGGTCTATGCGCTGCTGCGCGAGACCCTGGAAAGCACCGGCAAGGTGGCCCTGGCCACCGTGGTGCTGCATACCCGCCAGCACCTGGCCCTGTTGCGGCCGCTGGACGACGCGCTGGTGATGATCACCCTGCGCTGGCCTGAGGAGGTGCGGGGTATCGAGACGCTCGAGCTGGACAAGAGCGTGACCGACACCAAGGTCGACAAGCGTGAACTGGACATGGCCAAGCGGCTGGTGCAGGACATGAGCGGGCCGTGGAACCCTGACGAGTACCATGACGCGTTTCGCCAGACGATCATGGACCTGGTCGAAGAGAAGGCCAGCAAGGGCAAGATCAGCGTGGTCGACAAGGCTGCAGGCGAGGGCGGGAAGAAGGGCGCAGACATTATCGACCTTACCGAGTTGCTTAAACGCAGCCTGGGGGGGAAGGCGCCGGCGCCTAAGAAGAAGGCGGCAGCCAAGGACGAGCCGGAGAAAAAACCGACCAAGCGGGCGCGCAAGGCTTCCTGATTTTTAGCGTTATTGAGATTGCTGGGGCTGCTGCGCAGCCCTATCGCGACACAAGGCCGCTCCCACAGAGACCGCGCAGGCCGTGAAGACGACGCCGTAACTGTGGGAGCGGCCTTGTGTCGCGAAAAGGGCGCGTAGCAGCCTCAGTTCACGGAATTGCAGCCTCCAATCCCGCCAGATAATCGCCAAATCCCTCCCGCGCCCGGCTATCACGCCGGCTGCTGGTCGCCACACTGTGCTTGGCCGTCCACACAATCTGTGCCCCCAACGCCTCCAACGCGCGCACCAGTTGCACATCTTCATGCGCCGGCAGCGGTGCAAACCCGCCCACCTGCTCATACGCCCGGGCACACACCCCAAGGTTGGCCCCATGAATATGCCGATGGCCCTCGCGTGCCTGGTAGCGGCTGCGGTACACCTCACGCAGCGCCGCCTTCTGCCACGGCTGCCAACGCTCGATGTGCACCGTGCCGCACACCACGTCCGCCGCACACGCCAGCTGCCACAGCAACCAGTGGCTGGGCACGCGGCTGTCGGCATCGGTACACGCCAGCCACGACGCACCACGCTCGAGCATCAACGCGGCGCCGGCGCGCCGCGCCAAGCCGACATTGCCGGCGTCCACGGCCAGTGTCTCGACGCCATGGCGGCGGGCAACGGCTGCGCTGGCGTCGGTGCAGCGGTCGAGCACCACCACTACCTCGACCTGGTACCCGGCCTGCTCGGCGAGCAGCGCCGCCGCCTTGACGGATTTCAGGCAGCGGCCAAGGCGCCTGGCTTCGTTGTGTGCCGGGATCACCACGGCAATCATGCGCACCTCTCGTCGAGGTCCACCACGCTGGGCTGGCACGACCAGTATTCGAGGAGAAAATCAGCTTCTTCATGGCGCAGCAGCGGGTACAGCGGCAGGTGCTTGGCCAGCAGGTCGTGCACCTCCCGACCGTCCTGCGGGCAGCCGGCAATCGGGTGGCGCCAGTGGCAGGCCAACAGGGCACCGTCATAGTTGAGGCTGGCCACCGACTGTTCGATCACCTGTAACCAGTCGGTAGGGTTCAGGTAATAGCCGACTTCGCTGAGCACGATCAGGTCGAAGCGCTCGCCGGGCCAATCCGCGGGCAGCCGGCCTTGCTCGACCGTGGCATGGCTCATGCCGGCCAACCGTTGGCGGGCCAGCCCCACTGCCGTGGGGTCGAGGTCCTGGCACAGCAAGCTGGCGCAGCGATCGGCCAGCAGCACGCTGAGCTCGCCATTGGCACAGGCGGGCTCGAACACCCGCTCGTAACACTGGCGCGGCAGGCTGGCCATGACCAGGTCGCGCTTGCGCCGCTCGTACCAGCGCGTGCGGAACGCCCAAGGGTCGTCGTTGCCTGCATAAAGGTCGGCGAAGTACTGCGAGTCGAGGCTCATAGAAACACCAGTTCAAAGGGTTGCAGCAGGCATTCGAGCAAGTGCTGCCCAACCACCGGCGGGCAACCGGCGTCGGGTTCCAGTTGGCTGACATGGGCCGCGATGGCCTCGCGCTTGCGGGCCAGGCGCCCTTCGTCCAGCTCCAGGCGATGGGCCCGTGACCAGGGCAACCGGGCATCATCGGCGCCGGCCCAATGCCAGGCCCACACCGGCACCTCGGCCAACTGCGCCTTGCGCACTCGCGCCGCCTGGGCCGCGGCGCGGCCGACCGCCTCATGATCACAATGGCCGTCGCTGCGCCATGTGGTCATCAACAGGTCATCGGGCTTGAGCAGCTGGTTCAGGTGGTTGACCAGAAACGCTTCATCGCGGGGCACCTCGCCGTCCTTCAGGTGCAGACGTCGCCAGTCCAGGTTGTTGGGGTTCAGGCCGAGCAGTTGCAAGGCATGCCGACTTTCCAGTGGGCGCTGGCGCCGTAGGCGATGCTCGGTCCAGCGCGTCGAGTTCGGATGGCTGCCCTCGCCATCGGTGGCCGAGATCAGCACCAGCTCATGCTCACGGCCGCCGAACCCGGCCAACAGGCCACCGGCCATGAGGATTTCATCGTCCGGGTGCGGCGCTACCAGCACCAGCCGCCGGCCGGGTGGACACAGCTGGTCGGGGGTGATCCAACCCGCCCTGGCCAAGTGCGCGGAGTGCTGCCAGTCGGCCCAGGTAATGCCACGGCTGGACTGGATCAGGTTCTCGCTCATGATAGGTGCCAGGCTCCTGCTGGCATCTGCGCCAGCTGTTGTCCAAGGTTCGCCAGGTCACGCTCGGCGTGGCTCTGGCGCAGGTAAACCGGAAGGTCGGCGATCAGCCGGGCGAAGTGCGGGTTGCGGCAGAACGGTGTGGCGCCCAAGGCACGCCCGACGTGGCCGATGACGCAATCCACGGCCTGTTCCACCTGAGCGCGGCTGCGCTGCACGATAAAACCGGCATCGTCGCTGGGGTGCCGATCGATCCACGCTGCGCACTCGCGTAGCGTCGCACATGCGCCACACAGCGCGGCATCGACCGCACCCAGGTGAGCATCGGCATGGGGCTCGGGGCGGGGTTTGCCGCAGTGCGCGCGCAGGTACTCCGCGAGCGCCTCGGCGCCGCCGTACCAACACGCGGCAATGCCGCCACCGCCATGCCAGAAGCCTGGCCTGGACAGGTACTGACCCGGTTGCCCGACGACGATCCCCGGCGAGTCCTCGAACTCGACATCGGCGCTGGCGGTCGCGGCCATGCCCACCGCCTGCCAGTTGTTGGCCTGGATGCGCTGGCTCGGGTGCGCCAAGTCGATGGCCACCAACTGCGGGTGCTGATCGTCGCCCCAGGCCGTGATCAACGCGCGGTCTATCTGCAGCGCTCCGGAGCACCAGGCCTTGCGCCCGCTCAAGCGCACGTGGTCACCGTCGCGGGCGATGATGTGCACCCGCGCGTCCGGTGGCTCGGCCGCCCATACGCCCCAAATGGCGTCACCCGCCAGTGGCGCTGCGGCGCACTCGGCCAGGATCGCCAAGGCATCGGTATGGCCTTCATACAGCTTGGCCAACGCCAGGTCACAGCCGGCAATACGCGCCAAGGTCTGCCAGCGCTGCAAGGTGTGGCCGTGGCCGGGCAACGGCAACTGGTCCAGCTGTTCAGCGCGCAGCGCCCGCATCAGCTGACCCAGCGGGTGATCGAGCGCCAACGGTTGTCGGCGCTCGCTGAACCTTCGCAGCAACACCTCCAACGGCGTGTGCTCGACGTTCTCACCGACGCCAGTCATCACTTGAGCCCCATTTGCTTGCGCATCCGCGCGGTAATCGATTGCCGGGTCTTGGCCAGCTCAGCCCAAGGGTCGTCGACTTCCGCCAGCCGCTCGTGCAGGTTGTCGATGGTCCACTGGTTAGCGCCTTTGAGCGCGGTCAGCTCCTCGCGCCAGATCGGCACCGAGACCGGTAGCCCTTCGCGCGCTCGCAATGAGTAGGCGCAGGCGGTGGTGGCGCCTTTGGCGTTGCGCAAATAGTCGATGAAGATTCGCCCGACGCGGTTTTTCGGGCCCGACACCGCACTCAGGCGCTCAGGGAACAGCTTGGCCAGGTAATCGACGATGGCGTGGCTGAAATCCTTCACCTCGTCCCAGCCGGCCCGCCGGGTCAGCGGTACCACCAGGTGCATGCCCTTGCCGCCGCTGGTCTTGAGAAACACCTCGAGGCCCAGTTCGTCGAGCAGGGTCAGGGTCAACTGGGTCGCCTCGATCATCGCCTTCCACGGCAAGGCCGGGTCCGGGTCGAGGTCGAGGACGAAGCGGTCGGGCTTGTCGAAGTCTTTGTCGGTGGCGTTCCAGGTGTGCAGTTCGAGCATGTTCATCTGCACCGCACCGAGCAGGCTCTCGGGGCGATTGAGGACCATCGCGGCCTGGCCCGCCTCAGCCTTGTCGTAGCTGATGACCTTGGGGATATTCAGTTGGCCGGCGTGTTTCTGGAAGAACAGCTCGCCACTCAATCCCTCCGGGGCCCGCACCAGCGCCACCGGGCGGTCCTTGAGCTGCGGCATGAGCCACGGGGCGACAGCGGCGTAGTACTCGGCGACCTGGCGTTTGGTGGCGCCAGTGCTGGCGTCGATGACCCGGTCGGGGTGGGTCAGGTGCAGTTCGCTCAAGGTGGTGTTCTCCTTGGGTGCCGAGGCGCTGTGACCGCGGCGAGGGCGCTCGAGATCGATCCGCGACGCCGGCTTGTCATCGCGCAGCCCATGGAATACCGAGTGACGCACCACGCCGTCGCGGGTCATCTGCGCGTAGGCGACTTCTGCCAGCAGCGTGGGCTTGAGCCAGTGCACGCCTCGGGCTTCGGCACCGGTTGGCGGATTGGCCAGGGCCGGCTTGCCGACTTCAAGCGGCTTGAGCCGGGCATGGATGCTGGCCAGGGTGGTAGCGGTAAAGCCGGTGCCGACTTTGCCGGCATAGCGCAGCTCACCACTGTGCTCATCGTGCAGGGCCAGCAGCAACGCACCAAAGGCCGTGCGGCTGCCTTTTGGGTCGGTGTAGCCGACGATCACGAACTCCTGGCGTTGCTGGCACTTGAGCTTGATCCAGTCGCTGCTGCGCCGGCCGGTGTAGGGGCTGTCGAGCCGCTTGCCGATCAGGCCTTCGAGTTCGAGGCGGCAGGCACTGTCGAGCAGCGACGCCACCGGCTCATCGAAATCCGCCGAATACTTGAGCACCTCGGTGCGGGCCTTGGCCAGCAGCTTGCCGAGCAGCTCGCGGCGCTGCTGCAGCGGCGCCTGACGCAGGTCCCGACCGTCAAGGTAAGGCAGGTCGAACAGGTAGTAGGTGATCTGCTCATCGCGCTCGGTATCAAAGGCGTTCTGCAACGCCTGAAAATCCGCCACGCCGTGCTCGTTGGCCACCACCATTTCGCCGTCGAGCCAGGCGGACCTGAGCTTGAGCGTGCGCAAGGCAGCGACCTGGCGCGGCATCTTGGCGCTCCAGTCATGGCCGTTGCGGGTAAACAGGCGCACGTCGTCGCCGTCGATGCGGGCCAGGATGCGGTAACCGTCGAATTTCACTTCATAGCGCCATTCACCACTGGGGGGCGAATCGACCAGCGTCGCCAACTGCGGCGCCAGGTGCTCGGGCAATTCGGCCTTGGGCGCGGCAGCGCGCCTGCGAGTGGCGGCAGGCTGCTTGGCGGGCTTGGGGGCCGCCGTGGTCCTGCGCGCGAGCAGGGTACGGTCACTGATGACGCTGTCGGGCTGCGCGTCGACAATGCTGTACTCGGCCTCACTGCGGGCCACGTCGTCGTGCGACTTGACCAGCATCCACTGTTCTTTCTTGCCTGCCAGGTGGGTGCGAAACAGGTTCCACACGCCGGACAGCTTCTCGCCCTGCAAGCGAAAGCGCAGCTTGCCCTTGGCGTAGCTCGCCTGCGGGTCGCCCTCCGGCTCCCAGACACCCCGGTCCCAGACGATCACGTCACCGGCGCCGTAGTGCCCCTCGGGGATAGTCCCCTCGAAGTCGGCGTAGTCCAGCGGGTGGTCTTCGACGTGCACCGCCAAGCGCCGTACCTTGGGGTCGAGCGACGGGCCCTTGGGGATCGCCCAGCTCTTCAACGTGCCGTCCAGCTCGAGCCGGAAGTCGTAGTGCAGGTGGCTGGCGTCGTGCTTCTGGATGCAGTACTGCAAGGCATGCGCCTGCTTGCCGCGCTGGCGCTTACCGGCGGGCTCGGGCGTGGCATTGAAGTCACGCTTGCGCTGGTACTCCTGCAGGGGCTTGGCCATGGCGGGCTCCGGGACGATTCGCGGGTCTCTAGAGGTGGGAGAGGGCGGCCATGGGCAGAGTTCAATCTGTTACCGGGCGCCACTGGGCAAAAACTCTGAATCATTGCCGGGCTGCGACGGTCGACCGATTGAAGCCAAGCCAATTGCCGGAGAACACAGATGGCCCAGCCAGACGATCCGAAAAACCGCCAGCCGGTCGATATCGATGACATCGAAGACCGCATGGGCAGCGTCCACGAACTGGACTTCGATGAGCGCAATGACGAGCGCCGGGGCCGTGTCGGCGACGAGCGCCCGGCACGCGAAGTCGCTGATGAGTTCCCACCACGGCGGGTCGCCGAAAGCGGCATGAGCGGGGGTGAGGCACTGAGCGACAGCCTGCATGAGGACAACGTCACCATGGATGACCTCAGCCCCGACACCCTCTATGACGAAAGCGGTGCGCGTGACGCTGACGAGCCAGGCGGTGACGACGGGCCCGCCGACCAGACCCTGCGGCAGGTGGATGCCAGTGAGATCGGCGGCGGCTTTGGCCTGGATGAGGCAGAGCTGGCGCGTTCCGCACCGTTGGACGGCGAGCCCTGGACCGATCGGGTGTCGCCGGCGGAAGGGGATGATGAGCAGGACAAATCGTAGTTGAACGCGGGGCTGCCGAGCAGCCCCGAACCCCTCCCCAACGACTGGTCGTCAGTGGGTCTGCCAGATGCCGTTATTGCGCTCGCAGTCGGCCCGCGACTGCCCCAAGGCCTGCGTGTCGTAATAATAGGTAACCACCCGCGCATCCTTGGACAGCGCAGGCCGCGTCGACGGCTCGTCCGCCCCTGCGGCCTTGGCGTTGGCCAGTGACTCCTGGGTCAGCGGCGCAATGCAGCTGCCAACACTGCCATCGGCACACCGCGCCACCTTGCGCTTCTGCGCATTGAGCATCTCCTTGCTCTCATTGCTGCACGACCAATTGATCGCCTCGGCCGGCATATTGCTGAAGCTGTAACAGGTGTGGCGCTCCACGGGCTTGATCGCCTCGCTGGAAGAACGCATCACGACATCGCAGGCTTCATCCGCCAACACTTCCCCCACCAAGATGGGGCCACTGCCCAGGCTTGCGAGCAGCAACAGCAGAACAGGGACACGCATGGCATACCTCCCGGGCCGCAGCCCATGTTCAGGTCTTGCGCAATGTCGCCTTGCCCTGCTGGCGCATGGCCCTGGCGCGCTTTTCCAGGACCAGATAGGTGACCACCGCCAGCAGTAGAGGGATCAGGTAGTACAAGGTGCGATAGCCGAGCAGGGCGGCAATCAGCGTGCCCTGGCCCAGCTGCCCGTGGAGCAGGGCGAGGAATACCGCCTCGAGCACGCCGAGGCCCGCGGGGATGTGCGCCACCACACCCGCCACGCAGCTGATCAGCAGGACGCCGAGCACCGAGGGGTAGAACAGCTCATGCGGCAGCAGCCAGTGGATCAATGCGGCCATCAGCGCCCAGTTGCTGGCGCCCAGTAACACCTGGCACAGCGCCAGGCGCAGCGACGGCAGGGTGATCTCGTGGTCGCGGATGCTCCAGGTGCGGCGCTTGGCAAAGCCGCAGGCGAGCAGGTAAGCCGCGACTACCGCCAGCAGCACCACGCCAATCAGCTGCAAGCCGGTCACGCCCACGGCCCAGCTGTCTGGCAGCTTGACCTGGCGCGAGGCGAACACCACGCCGGCCAGGAGCATGTAGCCCATCCAGTTGGTCAGCAGGCCCAGGGTGAGGATCTTGGTAATGGTCGCATTGTCCAGGCCCAGGCGGCCGTACAGCCGATAGCGCAGGGCAACGCCGCCGACCCAGGTGGTGAAGTTGAGGTTGAACGCATAACAGACGAACGCCACCGGCAGCACCTGGCGCACCGGCAACTGATGCCCCGTATACGCCCGTGCCAGCAGGTCATAGCTGGCGAACACCAGGTAGCTGCACAACGCCAACAGCAGGCCGATCACCAAGGTGCTGGGTTTGTAGGCCAGCAACGACTGGCGCACTTCGTTCCAGTCAAGGTTTCTTGCCAGCATGTACAGCAGCACCGGGATCAGGATCAGAAAGGCCACGGTGAACAGCCGTTTGCCCCAGGTATGCCAAGGTGTGGAGGCCATCAGGTCTTGCCCTCGTGAAGGTTGGCTGGGGTGTCGATTTCCGGTTGCAATGACTGCAGGCGCTGGCGGTGCGCCGGGAACCAGCCGGCCACCCGCGGGAACAGCCGCGTCAGGTGGAAACCCAGGAAGATCAACGGCGCCCGCCACCAGTAGCCGCGGATCATGCGCTCCAGGGTGACGGCCTTGCACTGCTGCATGGCCAGCTCATTGAGATGCTCGTAGAGCATCTGATTGAACGCCCGGTCGCGGATCAGCAAGTTCGCTTCGAGGTTCAGCGACAGGCTCAAGGGGTCGAGGTTGCTCGAGCCCACCGTCGACCACTCGTCATCCACCAGCGCGACCTTGCCGTGCAACGGCCGCTGGCAGTACTCGTGAATCCGCACGTTGTCGCGCAGCAGGTAGTTGTAGAGCAACCGTGACAGCGCCCGCACCCAGCGCAGGTCCGGCTGGCCCTGGAGAATCAGGGTCACCTCGACGCCACGCCGGGCGGCATTGCGCAGCTCGCGCAACAGCCGATAGCCGGGGAAGAAGTACGCGTTGGCCACCACGATGCGCTGCTTGGCGCCGCGAAACACCTGCAAATACTGCTGTTCGATGTCGGTGCGGTGGTGGCGGTTGTCGCGTTCGACCAGCACCGCACAGGCCGAGCCGGTCGCGGCGGTCTGCGGGCGGACCTGGCTCGGCGGTTCCAGTACTTGTGCCATCAGCCTCCGGCTTGAGGCATGCACCTGCGCCACCACCGGGCCGCTGACTTCCACGGCGTAGTCCTGCTTGGCCATGGGGCCGAATTCGCCGAGGTGGTCGAGGCAGTAGTTGATGCCGCCGATAAACGCCAGCTCGCCGTCGATCACCACGATCTTGCGGTGCAAGCGGCGGAACAGGTTGGTGCGCATGCCGACCAGCCGGGGCTGCGGGTCGAAGGCATGAAAGCGCACACCGGCCGCGGTCATCGCCGAGACGTATTGATCGGTCAGGTCGGCGGTGCCATAGCCATCGACGGCGACTTCGACCCGCACACCGCGCTGGGCGGCTTCGATCAGTACCTGCTGCAACTGCAGGCCGACCTTGTCTTCGTAGATGATGAAGGTTTCCAGGAGGATTTCTTCGCGGGCCTGGCTCATGGCCTCGAACACCCGCGGGTAGTATTCCTCGCCGTTGATCAGCAGCTGTACGCTGTTGCCGTCTGTCCAGGGTGTTTTCACAGGCTTATCTCCGCGGCCAGAGGGGCATGGTCAGACAGATGCGACCAGGGGTACTTGGACAACACCTGGGCCGCGCAGGGCATGGCGTTGCGCAGGTAGATACGGTCCAGCCGCAGCAGCGGCAAGCGCGCCGGAAAGCTGCGTGCCGGTGTGCCGAAACGCTCGCCAAAAGCCTCGACCAGGCGCTCGGAGAGCACTGCGTCGGCCTTCAGGCGCCAGTCATTGAAATCACCCGCGACGATCACCGGCGCCTGCGCGGGCAGGCTGTCGAGGAAGTCTAGCAACAGCCGCACCTGCCGCTGACGGTGCGCCTCGCGCAGGCCCAGGTGTACGCAGATGGCATGCACCTCCTGATGCCCAGGCACGTCCAGCCGGCAATGCAGCAAACCGCGCTGTTCGTTGCCGTCGATCGATACATCGAGGTTGTGGTACTCGCTGATGGAAAACTTCGACAGCAAGGCGTTGCCATGGTCACCGTGCGGGTAGACCGCGTTGCGCCCATAGGCGAACTGCGGCCACATACTGTCGGCGAGAAACTCGTACTGGGGTGTTTCCGGCCACGCCGGATGGCGCTGCGCGTGCTGCTCATGGCTGCCGTGCACCTCCTGCAGAAACACCAGGTCGGCATCCGTGGCCCGCACGGCTTCACGCAGCTCGGGCAAGATGAAACGGCGGTTGAAGAAGGTAAAGCCCTTGTGCACGTTGATCGTCAGCACATTCAGGCGATGCACTGCGGCGCTCGTGTCGATGATCCGGCCGGGGGTAGGGAGCGTCGAGTTCACAGGTCAGCCTCCGGTTCCACGCCGGGTTCGGTGACCAGCTCACCGTCCAGCTTGAGCTTGGACAGCATCCGCCGGGCGTCGAAGGGGGCATGCACCTTCTGGTCGTTGTCGAAATAGCAGTACACATCCCGCGAGCGGCGTTCGCGCGGTGCTTCCTCAACCACCCGATGGGCATCCTCGGGCTGGCCGCCCTGGCTCCACGCCTCGATGCGCATCCGCCAGCGGCGCAGGGCGCGGGCGGTGTAACCACTGCTGTAGGGTTCGACGTCGCCGTGCAGGCGCATGTAGACGAAGTCCGCCGTGACATCTTCCACGCAGGGCCACTTGCCAGCGCTGTCGGCGACCACCAGAGCCACGTTGTGTGCGCGCAGCAGGTTGATGAAAGACGCACACAGAAAGCTCTCGTGGCGTATCTCCACGGCATGTCGCAGCTTCGCGTCGCCCTGGACCTCGGTACCACCGTTGCCGCGCAAACGCTCGGCGCAATGCCCGGCGCATTGCAGTGCGGCCGTGCGGTCATAGGGCAGCAACTGCAGGAAATGGGCAAAACGGGCTTCGTCGTAGTGCATGTTGGGCGCGAACTGCCACAGCATCGGGCCAAGCTTGGCCCCCAGCACCAACGGGCCGGAGGCGAAGAAGTTGGCCAGCGGCTGCTCGATGTCCTTGAGCCGGCGCACGTGAGTGATGTAGCGCGGCGCCTTGACTGAAAAAACGAAACCTTCAGGTGTCTGCTCGGCCCACTGACGATAGCGGTCAGGGGTCTGCAGGCTGTAGAACGAGCCATTGATCTCGATGCTGTTGACCGCCCGCGAGGCGAACGCCAACTCGCTGTCCTGACGCAGGCCCTCCGGGTAGAAGTCCTTGCGCCAAGGCCCGTATCGCCAGCCTGAAATACCGATGCGAATCTCGCTCACACTACCTCCTGCGCTCAGGGAACCGGGAATCAGGCTATCCATGAATGCGACTGGTGCGCGCGCCCAAGGGTTCACCACAGGGGGACGAATGGCCTGGGCCAGAGGCGTCGCCGGTTGAACTTTGGCGGCGTGGACGATTCCACCGCAAGCGGGGCAATGGATTTCAGCGCCCGCGCTGGCAGCGATCGCTTCGCCCAGTCACATCTGCCCAGTTACGGGAATGACCGCCACCTCTGGAGGCACGCATGGCCAGGCACATCATCCACTTCACCGGGCCGATCAACTCGTCGACCTGCGGCAACCTGATCAACACCTGCACGCGCATCCTGCAGCAGAGCCCCGACGTGCTGCAGCTGAACATCGCCACCATGGGCGGCGAGTGCAGCTATGGGTTCACCCTGTACAACTTTCTCCGTGCGCTGCCGGTGCCGTTGCACACGCACAACCTCGGCACGGTGGAGTCGATGGGCAATATTCTCTTCCTGGCCGGCGAGCACCGTACGGCGTGCGCGTTGAGCAAGTTTCTGTTCCACCCCTTTCACTGGACCTTGCACGGCTCGGTGGACCATGCGCGCATGGCCGAATACGCGATGAGCCTGGACTACGACCTGCGGCTGTACGCCGAGATCGTCGCCGAGCGCACCCAGGGCGCGCGTGAGGCGCTGGACATACAGCGCTACCTGATGGCCTATCCGCGCATTCTTGGGCCTAAAGAGGCCCTGGAGACCGGGTTGATCCAGGCCATCGATGAGCGTCCGATCGATACGCAAGACACCCAGTGGAGTGTGCATGCCTGAACAAGGCCGATACAAAAATCACCGCTCGTCGGCGAAACCCGACAATGATCGAGCACGTTCGCTTCTGCGGCGCTTAGCTAAGTGACAAGAACAAGAAAAGCCAAGGAGATCCGAGCATGCGCGCATTGACCTACCACGGTGCCGGGGACGTACGGGTCGACACCGTACCGGACCCAACGATCCAGGCGAATGACGATATCGTGCTGCGGGTAACCGCCACGGCCATCTGCGGCTCGGACCTGCACCTCTACCACGGCAAGATTCCCGCCATCGAGGCGGGCGATATCCTTGGCCATGAGTTCATGGGCATCGTCGAGGAAGTGGGCAGCGAAGTCACCGCCGTGCGCCCAGGCGATCGGGTGGTGATCCCTTTCGTGATTGCCTGCGGCAGTTGCTTCTTCTGCCAGCATGACCTGTTCGCCGCGTGCGAAACCACCAACACCGGGCGCGGCGCCATCCTCAACAAGAAACCCATCCCGCCGGGCGCGGCGCTGTTCGGCTACAGCCACCTGTACGGCGGCATCCCCGGCGGCCAGGCCGACTTTGTGCGGGTCCCCAAGGCCAATGTCGGGCCCTTCAAGGTGCCTGGCCACCTGGCGGATGACCAGGTGCTGTTTCTTTCCGACATCCTCCCGACCGCCTGGCAAGCGGTGCGCAACGCCGAAGTCGGCCCTGGCTCGTCACTGGCGATCTTCGGCGCCGGCCCGGTCGGCCTGTTGTCCGCCGCCTGCGCGCAGATGCTCGGTGTCGAACAGATCTTCATGGTCGATGAATGCGGTTATCGCCTGGACTACGCCCGTGCGGCCTATGGCGTGATCCCGATCGACTTCTCGCACGACGACGACCCCGCCGACACGATCATTCGCCAGACCCGCGGCATGCGCGGGGTCGACGCGGTGATCGACGCCGTCGGTTTCGAAGCCAAAGGCAGTACCGCCGAGTCAGTGCTCACCGCGCTCAAGCTCGAGGGCAGCAACGGCAAGGCCCTGCGCCAGAGCATGGCGGCGGTGCGGCGCGGTGGCGTGGTCAGCGTGCCGGGGGTGTACGCCGGCTTTATCCACGGCTTCCTGTTTGGCGATGCGTTCGACAAAGGCCTGACCTTCCGCATGGGCCAGACCCACGTGCAGCGCTACCTGCCTGAACTGCTCGAACTGATCGAGGCGGGCCGCCTGCGCCCGGAAGCCATCGTCACCCATCGGCTGGCGCTGGAAGACGCCATGCGCGGCTACGAACTGTTCGACGAACAACAGGAACGCTGTCGCAAAGTCATCATGGTGCCCGGCGAAGCCGCCGACTCCGTACTCGACCTTCATCATTAAGAGGACCGCATGTCACGACGGATCATCACATCAGTCAACAGCCAGGACCTGCATCCCCCGGATCAGGGCCTGCTGTTTGGCTCGCCAAGGGAGCGCCTGGAGTTCTACCGCCGGGAAATCCAGTACGAAACCACCATCCTCGCCAACCGCACCGATGCGTTCCTCGCGGCGCAGTCGTTTCTGGTGATCGCCTTCATCTCCTGCATGGGTAACCTGAACGCCAAGTGGGGAGGGCAGTTCACCCTCATCGTGCCGCCGTTTCTGGCGCTGCTAGGGGCGCTCAGCTCGCTCAATGCATGGCCGGGCATCCGCGCAGCCTACGGCATCATCGACCATTGGCACTTCAAGCAAAGCCAGCTGTTGCACAGCGAACCCAGCGTGGGTCTGGCATATGACGACTGGCCGCTGTTCTGCGAAGCCGAGTCGAGCCACCGGGGGTACCGCAAGTCGCTGATGTTCTCGATCCGAGCGCCGTGGCTGTTCCTGGTGTTCTGGGTGGTCCTGGGCAGTTACTGCCTGTTTCTGCAGTTGGACCCGGCCGGCACGTAGCACCCGGCCTTTGGCCATCAGACCGCTCATTCACATTGTTCGACAATGTATTGAATTTTCACGCAGCAGGCTGATCCATTGGGTGTCATCCACGGAGAACAGGAGGCCCCCTGAGATGCCTAGCCCAGAGCTGTACATCATCGATTATCGGCTGCACGACCAGCCGCGCAGCTTCATCATTCGCCTGGAGCGGATGGACAACGCCGAAGCCTGGCACTGGGCCAGTTGTGATGCCGGTATTGGGATCATTCCAAAGTTCGGGCGGGAGAAGATTCGCAAAGTCAGCAGGCCGATGGCTGAGCGGTACGGGATCAGCCAGGTGAGTTGGCGGCTGTCGGGCAGTCGCTCGGCGCCAGCGGAGTCAGAGGCGGGGGAGGAGGGGCAGACTACTCAGCCGACGCTGTGATCCTGGGGCCGCCGTGCGGCCCCAGCCCTTCAGGCTCAAGCACCTGATTCCGGGTCACTCGCGGGTACGCCTGGCCGATCCTCTTCCTCGCCCACGTGAGGATCAGCATCCGGATCGTCCGCCCGGTCATTACGCCGATCGGGCTCCAGCTCCGGCCAGTCGTCCTCGACGTTGCCACCACCCATGTTGAAATGCTCGTTCATTGCTGCGTCCTCGCTCAGGTCTCTAGTATTGAGAGCAGGATGAGCAGGGGTACGCTCAATCGTCTGTAGTGCGAGACCGACCGGCGGCTTTGGATGAAGGTATAAAAGAGGCGGGGCGCTGGGGCTCCAACTCGAACGGAGTGATCGACGCCTGGGGCTGGCTTGAAATCTGGCCACTCACGGCCCCGAGTTAGCCATAGCATTCATCATCTTAAAACCCTCTTCTCCGTGTGGCTATTAGCCAGCATTTGAGCGCGTTTTCGCAACCGTTATCCTTGTGAGCCGAAACAAGGACAGTCATATGGCCAGAAACAAGGATATTCCGCAGGTTTGGCAACGTTATAGCGGAGGCGATGGCGGCGGTAGCGGCGGTCGTTATTTGCGTGACATGACAGACGCTGAAATTGCCGACCGTGAAGAAATGCAAAAGCCTTATCAAGCTATGTTGGCCAGACAGCAGGCCTATGAAGACAGCTTGATCAAACCACCGAAAAAACAAGAACAGGTTGTAGTCGGTTGCACATTTACCAAGCCCAGCAAGCTGCCCGATGGCACGATTGATTACGCCAGTCCTTCCGGATTCATTTCCACCGATGCGGTCAACGAGTACGGCGAATTTGCCTTGCTCGGGGGTCGCGAAACAGACGCAAACGGCAACATTCCACTCAAGAAAATCAGCGGTAACGCCTTGCCACCGGAACTGGGGACGCTCTTGCTCGGTGGTGCCTCAATGGCAAGCGCCGGTGCTTCCTGTGGTGGCCTTTGCACCGCCGGAGCGAGCGTTGTTGCTGGCACGGGAACCGCTGCACCTGGCACAGCGGCTGGTTCAGGCATAGTCACGGCTGGTGTTGCTGCCGGTGCCTTGGCGGGTGTGGTTGCGCTGCTCTGGCCGTCAAGCCTCGGTGATAGCAGTCTGTACACTGACGAACAGCTTAAGTCGCTCAAGGAAGGCCGTACACGGGTTCGGTTGCACGTAGAGCAACAAGCCGACGGTACGCTGAAAGGCTACGGTTACAACACTCAGAAGCGCCGCGACTGGGAAATGATTCCGGTCGTGCAGTTCGTTGCCCAAGGTGAACTGCAGGTGGCCGATTTTGGCGACGGCGTTACATTAATCTGGACACCGGCTGCTAATCCTTCTGAAACGCTGGGCATTCCAGCGTTGGAAGCCGCTCCGCAAGCCCCGCATATCTGGATTTATCCGCCGACCGAACAAGCGGATAATATGATCGTTGACCCGATTCATCCGCCTGATTACAGGGATTTCATCCTCGTTTTTCCGGCCAGTTCGGGTATAAAACCGCTCTACATCGTGATGAGCGTGCGCTTGGATGCGGGCACAGTGACAGGGAAAGGGCAGGACGTTTCGGGGACCTGGTTAGCCGGTGCAGGGATTGGGCTTGGCGCACCGATTCCGACTCGTGTTGCTGACCAGCTCCGGGGTAAAAGCTTTGCTAGTTTCGACGCATTCCGGAAAGCGTTTTGGCAGGCTGTATCTGAAGATCCAGAGCTAAGCAGTCAATTCATTCCGAGAAATATAGATCGTATGCGAGATGGGTTTGCTCCAACCGCCCGCTATGCAGATGCCATCGGCAAGAGAAAGGTTTTTGAAATACATCACGTTGAATTGGTATCTGAAGGCGGCAAGGTTTACGACGTAGACAATCTGCGGGTCAACACTCCCAAAAATCACATTGATATTCACAGGTAGGTAAATCAATGAAAGAAACAATTTCAGACTACACGGAATCCCAATTCGCCAGCTTCATACAGGAGATTTTTGTAGCTAATAGCGGCGGTGCCTCGGATGAAATGATGGCGACTCTTCTAGACCAGTTTTGCGAGCTTGCCGAGCATCCAGCTGGGACTGACCTAATATACTATCCCGAAGAGGGCGCGGATGATTCCGCCGAAGGGATCACCCTAACGATTAAGGCTTGGCGTGCAGCTAATGGTTTACCGGGTTTCAAAGACGTCTGAAGCCGTACCCGAAGGGGATTAGGCGGCACAGGTTCGACAGCCAAGCGCTGAAACCTCCGCGCGATATCCCGCAGCGCGGCCAAAACATCACAAAGCAGCCTGGCAGGCCCATAGCCCTGCATCTGAGGTTACGCATAATGTGGGGCACGTTATGTTAGCGAAGCCGGCGAATCGGCCGAAGCTGGCGCCGGGAAAATTGCGAAGCCCCGGTGTCGGATTTACACATAGCGTGCATTATGCGAGGCATTTTTCTATCAAAATCCAGGTCAATTGATATCAATGCTGGCCATAATTCCAGTAATCATTCAATTCTGATAGCAATCACACAGGGCCGCTGACATGTTTGTCACTATTCGCGAATTTCCTGATGCTTTGGCAATCCGCCTCAAGCTACTCACCCGCACTCAAACTGCTAGTAAAGCAGTGCTGGCTGCATGCGAAGCTTTCATTCCCATGAGGCAGCACGTTAGGGAGTTGGAGCAAAAAATTCAGGAGCTCGAGCGAACAAATTCCGCCCTGTCTCAAACCCTGTCAGAAGCACGTGAGGCTGCTCTGGTATTGGTTGAGAGGACCGCCCAGCCCGATTTGGGCGCAGGTAAACCACCGCCTGAAAGAGCTTCGTTGGCAGGCCGCTATCTTCAATCTGATTACGTTCTCAAGGCCTGGAGCACGAGCGTGTCCCCTCATTTCTTGACTGGTCATGTTAGCGTCCCGGTTGACGAAGCAGGGCGAGTTCATGAAGCCTTTGAGTTTTCAAATGGAGGTTTTCTCAAGGCATCTTTGAAGCCTGATGGCAGCGATATGCAGGTCATCGAGCTTTCAAGGCTTTCTCTTTCCTTTAACCCAGGAGAAGAGGAAGGTACGTTCAGTCTCGAGTTTTTTCCGACCTAGTTACCATGTGAACCCGGTATGAACAAACCTCAGTTCCAGGCGCCTTGCGGGTGGGGGGTTACGGGTTCGCTTTCGATGAAAATGAGAGATGTAACTTGGGATGAAGCTATAGATTTTGTCACTGGTCCTCGTGGACTGCTTTACACCAAGGTTTCTGTGATGAAGGTTCGCAACATTACGTCACCTGAGGCCATTAGGGCGTTCCCGCTCGACCAGGGGGAAAGCTTGAACGCAGAGGAAGGCTCGTCAGTTGTTGCACGCATGAGTGACGAACGCCTGGCCGATCTGCGCACCTATCTGACAGCCGTTGATCACTCCCGTAAACAGAGGAGATCGAGGCCCGCATTGTCGAGGTTGACCGGCCATACTCGAAGAACCTCGGTGTTCAATGGTCAGGTCCTCTAGGTAGCGGTGCCGGTACTACGCTCAATCGCCTGTAGTGCGAGGCCGACCGGCGGCTTTGGATGAAGGTATAAAAGAGGCGAGGCGCTGGGGCTCGAACGAGTGCGATTATAATAACTCAACTAAATAGTCATTTAGTTGAGTTATCAATAAAGCTTATAAAATGGGGTAGGGCGATACTCTAAAGAAGAGGGGACGCGCTGGCAACGTTCGCCGACGGAAACGACTCGCGCAACGTCCGCCCGATCCATTCCATGAACCATAAAGCATCCTCGCCAGGCGCGTTTTGGGGCGTCAGCAGCTGATAGCTTTCCAACGCCACGGCCTCATCAACACATTTCACCAGGCTGCCTTCCTGTAGCTCACGCTGCACCAGCACCTCAGTCGCCAGCGCCACGCCATGCCCGCGCTGGGCGAGGTTCAGCACGATGTCGTTGCTCATGTGCGATGCGTCCGACGTGACCCGCACGCGCAGCCCAATGGCCGCAAACCAGCTGTTCCACCAGGTACCGTCGTCCACATGGATCAGCTTGCAGGACGGCAGATCCGCGGCCTGCAACTGGCCTGGCAGCCGCGCCAGGTAACTCGGCGAACACACCGCGAAAACCTCCGGCCGGATCAGTACCTCGCGCACACCGGTCAACTCGCCAGGTAAACCATAGGCAATCGCCAGATCCGCCTGGCGCTGATCCACCGCGGTAAACGAAGCGTTGGGCTCGATCGCAATCTTCAACTCAGGCCTCAGGGCACGCAGCGCTTCGATCTGCGGGGTCAGCCAGCGCGAAGCGAAGGCTGGCACACAGAGGATGCGCAACCAGCGCTCAGAGTCCCGGCGGGCCAGGCGGGTGCCGGCATCGGCCAGAATCTGCAGGGACTCGGCCACGGCTTGGTAGTAATGCGCACCTTGCAACGTCAGCTTCACGTCACGCGAGCTCCGCTCGAGCAGGCGCACGCCCAGCCAGTCTTCCAGGTTCTTCACATGCCGGCCGATGGCAGGCTGGGTCACGTGCAGTGCCTGCGACGCAGCCACATAGCTGCCCAGTCGCGCAGCCGCTTCGAACGCGCGCACGGCGTTCAACGGAGGGAGCCGATCGATGGCCATGAAAACCTCAGGTGTTAGTTTTTGTAATAGTGGCGACAAATTTATTGTTCTTTTCCGCATAGCTCAAGTTGTCGAGACTCGCGGTGGGAGCGGGCCTTGCCCGAGACGTCCCCGGACCTGGCGATAAACGAGGAGTTACCGATGCGGGCTACACCCATAACAAGCAAGCCGATCACCGTTTTGTCCTTTCTGGTGCTGGCCATGGCAACGACGGTGGGCGCGGCCCAGGCCGCCGAAAACAAAGGCCCCTGTGGCGTCCCTAACCTGCAGACCTGCCCGCAGCCGTTCGACAAGGTGCTGCCAGCCCCGAAGAACATGCTGACCTGGGACCAGGACACCCGCGTGGTGGGCTTTCGCAATACCTACCGACTCTACGAAGGCGACGTGTTCGCTACCCGAGGTGCCAAACCTTACCCGTTGCCCGCAGCGGATCACGCCCTCAGCGACGTGAAATACAGCCTTGGGGGCAAGCAGCAAAGGCTCGCCGATTACCTGAAAAATCAGAGCGTCACAGGCTTGTTGGTGCTCAAGGACGGCAAGATAGCGTACGAATACTACGCAAAAGACAACACCCCGCAGACCCTCTGGACCTCACGTTCCGTGGCCAAGTCAGTGGTCAGCGTGCTGGTTGGCGTGGCTATAAAGGAAGGCAAGATCAAGTCAGTTGACGACAAGATCACTTCCTATATCCCGGAGTTGAAGGGTACCGCCTGGCAAGACGTGACCCTGCACCAGCTGATGCAGCACACCTCAGGGGTAATCTGGGACGAGAATTACGCCTCGCCAACCTCCGATTTCTCGCACATGACCCAGTGCGAGGCCAAGCCGGACCCTTATGATTGCGTGCTCAACCTGGTCAAATCGGTCAAGCGCAAGCCCGGGGTAAAGCCCGGCGAGGTCTGGTCGTATAACACCGGCGGCGCCTGGCTGGTCGGCCGGGTGCTGGAAAATGCCACAGGTGAGACCCTGGCCAAGTACCTGGAGAGCCGCATCTGGAGCCGTTACGGCATGCAGCAGGATGGCGTCTGGCATGCACTGGTGCCGGGCAAGGTTGACATGGGCGGCCACGGCTTCAACGCCACGCTGCGGGACTGGGGCCGGTTCGGCCAGTTCGTGCTCAGCGGCGGTCAGTTGCCTGGCGGCGAACAGTTGCTGCCCAATGACTGGATTGCACGTTCGACCCATTGGACTCAAGCCAAGGGCTCGGTGACGGCTGCAGCGCCCAAGGGTCAGTACGGTTATCAATGGTGGTACAACGCGCCGGCGCCCGATGCTGAGCCTGAACCGAAACGGACGGCGAACAGAGATCAGACATTCTGGGCGCTGGGGATTTACGGACAGACGATCGCGATCAATCCGGCTGAGCGGTTGGTGATGGTGCAATGGTCGACGTGGAAGAATGCAGAGACGCCGAGTTCGCTGTATGACGAACAGGCGGTGTTTGTGAACGCGGTTGGTGAGGCGTTGGGACG
The DNA here is from genome assembly GCF_900536025.1 of Pseudomonas reidholzensis. Classification (GTDB taxonomy): domain Bacteria; phylum Pseudomonadota; class Gammaproteobacteria; order Pseudomonadales; family Pseudomonadaceae; genus Aquipseudomonas; species Aquipseudomonas reidholzensis. The sequence continues at coordinate 319,728 of NZ_UNOZ01000030.1, read as the reverse complement.
GTAGCGGGAAAATGGCTGTGGCGTGGCTTTGATTCTGGTGGGCAACCGGGGCCACGCCTTCATACGATACTACGCATAATGTATATTATGTTAAATGCCGTACTGGATGAAATACCTCTCTATGTGGTCGATACCCGCAAACCATGATTAGGCTGCTGTAACCGTTGAAATCACAACGGAATCTTATGAGCCCTTGGGTTTACCAATCCTCCGCGTGATCACGGCCCATCGAAGATTCGCTCTGATAGCTGAGATATATGGCATACGCAATCGAGGGCACGGGATTCTGTATGTCGACAAGCAAGCAGTGAACTACGGCAAATTCAAGCTCGCGTTGGGGAATCTGAGCCATCACTTCAGGGTGTCCAAGACTGCCGTACGACTGCGCCTTGCCGGTTTGGGGGTATTAGTGAATACGTTGAATCACTGACCTCCGGACAGCGTTATGGGCGTTCGGGCTACAGACTTGCTCGTCATCTGGTCACGACAGCTTCGAGTGGCTTTAGTGTGATGCTTGCCCTGCTGTAATTTGAGAGCGCAACGCTTCACTTTCAGCCTTAGCCTGATCGAGTAACTGTGCCGTGTGCTTGTCTCGTATCTCCAGTGTGTTGCGAGTCAGCTCGCCCTGCAGCGAAGACTGGGTTGTTTGAAGCTCCTGGTCTTGGGATTTCAGCGCCTGGCGCAACGTTGCGATCTCCTGCTTTGCAGCATTGAGCTCAGCTTAAATCGTAACGTGCGCTTCACGCATACCCTTTCGCTCTTGCTCGAATGAGGCTCGCTCATGGAGCAGCGCTTCGTTCCCCTCCTCCAGCAGCCGCTCCAGCAACTTTTCAATCAGACCGCTCAGTTCTTCGCTCAGTCGTGACGGCGACGCAGCAGGGCATGTATTGTTGTCTGCGAGCCGGTATTTCCCAGCTCAATGCGCATTGCATCGATACTGGGGTTTTGCCCTCTGGACAGCAGTGCCTCGCGCGCTTTGCGCACCAGAACCAGGTTTCAGCACGCTGAAGCAGCGTCTTGCAGCACTTGCAAACTGGCACCAGACCCATGGCTTTCCTGATCCCACCAAGGCGCCGAAGGTGCGCCAGCTCCTGAAGGGCATTCGAGTGCTTCATCTCGTCCAGCAGAAGCAAGCAGCTCCCCTGCCCTTAATGCAGCTTGAGAAGGCGGTTGTGTTTCTGCAGCAGGAAGCGAGTGATGCGCGCATCGCTGGCAACATGAAAGGTGTGTTGACCCGGGACATCGCGCTGCTTAATGTGGGTATCAGGTTCTACCTGGCTCACAGCAAGGGCGATCGCCAGCATGTTGGTCGCGAATACAGGACGCCATCGCTCAATAAGCTATGCCCTATTGAGGCTTACCTGAACTGGATCGAGGCTGCTGACATTGCACGAGGCCCGGTGTTCAGGGGGATTGATCGTTGGGGTAATGTCGGCGAGCAGGCTCTTGCGGCTCACAGCTTGATTCCACTGCTAAGGGGTACATTGGAACGATGCGGGCTACCTTCTGAGATCTACAGCGCTCACTCGATGCGTAGGTGTTTTGCTACTTGGGCGGCCAGCTCTGGCTGGGATATCAAGACACTGATGGAGTACGTTGGCTGGAGCGATCTGAAGTCGGCTCTGCGCTACGTCGAGCCGGCACAGCAGTTTGGGGGATTGGCACAGAGGCTTGAGGGAAGCTCGTAGCCTGGAAATCAAATTCAAGGAAACTCACAGCTCATCCATGTGGATGTCAGCTCGGGTTCATGAGGCAGGCATTTCAAAACATTAGGTCAATGTTAATTTTAGGCGCTAGTTTAAGTTTGCAAGGAGGCAACGTGGCTAAGCTTGATTTCATTTTTAGTGTTCACATGTGTGCTATCAGTCAGTCCATTTCCATTATGCGAATGCTCGCTGAACAGGCAGAAAAAAATGTGGCGCTCGCCGTCAAAGAGGCTAATGAGCCAGGAGCAGTAAAGGAGCATGAATTCGAAGAAGAATCATGCGACCAGGATGGCGAAAGCTACGTAAGGATCCGAACGTGCTATTCGTGCGGCTCTTCTGTGGATTATGACCCTGAAGAGGCTTTAGCCATGCACCAGTTCTTGATCACTCAGCTCACGCGACGCTCCGCGTATCTCACCATGTTCGGTTTATTCGAGCATCGTATTAGCCAATGCCTGGAATTCATGATTGATCTCACTAGATACGATGGAGAGGTCAAGGGTATGGGTCCTTTAGAAAGGGCGCAGTACATGCTGCTGAATGTCGTTGGTGGCAACGGAATAAAGGATCTAGATCACCTCACAGTCCTTAGGAACATAATGATCCACAGCGACGGCGTTGCTAAGGGATATGAGGAGATGAGCACGCGTAAATCTAGAAAGACCCCTGCAGAAAAAAGGGTCTTGTCAGCCATTCGTAGAGCTACGGGAGTGTCGCTCAACATGTTCGATGGCGTCATCATGGGTCAAACGTTCCTGACATATGCCGTCGATGAGTTTGAAAGGTATGTACGAGAGATGGAGGCGGCTGTGCAGAACTACCATAAAAACATGGCGATCCCGCATGTCTAGGCGCTCTGGCGCGGGTGACCCTGAGTGTGGCTAGCAGCATCGACGCCTCAGCCGATGACTGAGCGCCTGCGGAGCCCACGCCAACACGATTAACCAACGGAGCGCGTCTGACGTACTCATAGCCACGAACCGATAAGCAGCCTGGGAAACGCCCGCACGGAGGCTCGCTCTGAGGCTGCTTCATAATGGCGCTAAATGGTAGGAGTGCATTTGTACTCCTATTGAAAAATGCTTATTTAGCCGCCTTTAGATGTCCGTACCGGCTCGTTTACGCAGCAAGTCGCGCTTTCTTTTTACCCCGATCTTGGGATTCAGGGTGAGCGCCTCCTCGTAGCATGCAATCGCCTCCGCAACCTGTGATAAGGCTTCGTGTGCCAGGCCTTGGACTTGAGCGCTGTAGGCTTCCATGCAGGATTCACATCCGCGCCAATGCGCCGGGCGCGAATCAGAGCTTCTAGAATTTCTTGCCCCTTTTCAGTGGTTAGCAACGAAAAGTCGCCTTTTAACATTGATTCTGCAGACAGGCTCACGGCGGAGTAGTCGCTCGAATTCAAGAATGCATCATCGGCCCTGTGCTCATCCAGGATGACGCCATCAGCACCGTAGCGGTACTCGCCACCGCCGGAAACCTTGAAGACCAGCTGGCGGTGCTTCTCGTCAAACTCGATCGTGTCAGCGCCAAAGCGTCGCGGCCTTACAGAGAAAAGGATATGCCCGGTCGTCAGATCGAACAGGGTCAGTTTTCCGACATCCTCCGTCGGGCTATTTGCCGTTATGCAGTAAGCCAGCTTCCCGTTTCTGGACAGTCCGCTTTCCAGGATGTTGGCTGTAAATGTGCGTAAGACGATGGGCGTCCCATCTGCGGAAAAGACATGGAATGTACCGGACAGGTGACTTCCGAAATGCCAGTCCTCTATGGAGAAGGTGCCGTTGTCGGCAACCTGACCCTGGTTCGGCCTAGGCAGGGATCCCTGTGCAGCAAAGGCGCCAGTCGAAAGATTGACCAGGAGATACCGGCCCTCCCCGCTCTCCCGGTGGCCTCCCCTGGAGCCGTTCGGGGTATTGTCGCGCCACGACACAGCCCATTTGCGGTTTCGAGATTTCTTGAACAAGCCGCTCCACTCGATTGCGTAGATGCATAATAAGGTATTCGACAGCTCGACAATCGGTTGGGGGGCATCCTTGGTCATCACTGCTGGGGGGGCTTGGCTTTTCACGTTTGCCAAACAACCACGCAAGTAGCCTCATCCGAGCGCTCCCTCTTGCTGTCAGTCTGATAATTGCTAAGCGCCAGCCAAGCTAAAGATCCAGTCATCGCACGTCACGTGAAACAAGCACGCATGGAACTCGCTCCAAAGCCAGTCTATGATCGGCTGATCTCAAAATGCCTTCATGGAGTAGTCCATTATGGACGAGCAACTCGGACGCTTGCACGCTACAGCCTGCTTCAACTCAGCCTCTACCTTCAAGGAGACGACGCTGCGCAGCAAAGCGTATGCGAATGCCGCGCTAACTGAGTTTGTAAAGCTTCAGCGTGAGCAGCCCGAGATCCTGACCACCCTCCTCAAGGGAGGCAATCAGGGCGCCAAACGGTTGAACACCGACCCCTACCAGGGGCTTCGCGAGGTTATCCAGAATGCTGATGACCTTGATGCCACTTCCGTGCAGTTCGGTGTGCAAACGGTTCGAGGCAATAAGCAGCTGGTGATCGTCCATAACGGTCTGCCCGTTGAGCTGCCCCACGTGCTACCGATGATCTACCCGTTCTACTCCACTAAGCAGCAGTCAGCGGAGCTTAAAGGGCGGTTCGGCATCGGCCTGAAAACCCTCACCCAGCTCGGCGACAACCTGACAGTCCACAGCGCCCCCTTCCATTTCGGCTCGCGCGATGACCACGTGGCCATGGTGGAGGAAGCCGAGGCTATCAGGAATTTTTACGACCCCCACGCCGGCCAGACCCTGGTGAGCGTCGATCTCTATCCAGATTTTGACGTTGACTCTCTGGAAGCCTGGTTCGATGACTGGGCCCCTAGCGACCTGATATTCTTGGACAACGTCCGCGCGATCACCTTATTTGACCTGGATGAGGGCATCCCGCTAAAGCATCTGTCGATTCAGCAGACTCAATCCGATCGCCACTTCAAACTCGCACTTGGCAAGCACCAGAGCCGTGTCACCCACTCAACCTTCCTGGTGGACGACAACCTTTGGGAGCGCTTCGTTTGTGACGTGAAGGTTCCAGCCGGTAAGGCTCGCGCTGCCAAGGCGACCGGTGATTTCACGCCCATTGGTGTTGCGATACCGGTGAATGGGGGTGCTAGCGGGCGGATCCATGTAGCGCTGCCCACCAAGATTCAGACGAGTGCTGCGTTTTCTCTGGACGCACAGTTTGACCCGTCTACCTCTCGGGAAGACATGATTCACGGCGCCTGGAATCAGTGGTTGACTGAGGCATCCGGCCAATTCCTAGGTCAGCTGGCCATCTATCTAGCCCAGCAACGCAATACCCTCGCTTGGCTAGCCGTCCCTGTCGGGGCAAAGACAGACAGCAGTTCGGACTGGCTCAACAAATTGTTCCATGAACAGTGGAGCAAAGGAATAGAGGCCTTCAAAGCGTGTCCCACACTCATTGATGGCCGCTATGGGCTGAGTCAGATTTCGTATTGCGATGTGTCGATCGACGGGATGCTGACGGAAGCTGACCACCTCGCGGTGAGCGGGTGGCCAATGCTGCCCGAGTGGATGCGGGATAGAGACGGACGCTGGCGGGGCGTCCTGGAAGCGCTCTCCATTTCACACGCTCTAGAGCTCGGGGATGTGTTCGAACACTGTGACGAAGATGGATTCGAGCAAAAATCTCCGGCATGGTTCCTGGACATGGCTGTAAGGTGCCTCGAACTGGATGAAGACTATCTGCTGCTGGACTCTCGATGGGTGCCGCTTGCAAGCGGACAGCGTACACAAGCCAAGGCTGAAGACGAAGCCGATTCGTGGCTAACAGGGCAGCCACCCACAATTGGCTTTGCAGCTCGCCATCATCTGACGAATGTAGTTCACCCTCTTCTGCTTTCTACGCCCTACGCCTCCCTCGTCGAATGGCTATCAGAAAGCGCGAATTACAAGACAGACGTAGCAGCCCAAGACGTGCTTGAAGCATTTGCCAGGCGATTCGCGCAAAATGCCATTACAGCCGATAAACAAGACCTCCTCGATCTGCGAGATTTGTTTGAGCACGTCGATACGAAGAACAGCCACTTGGGCCAGGAGGTAGGCGCGGCACTGCTGATTGACGCGTTCAGTCATGTTGCGCTCGAGGATGGTCGATCAACAGTATCGAAGGTGCTCGCCTCGCCTATCAGCGTATACCTGCCAGCATCCATCGCTGATTCACAGGACACGTGGTCGAAGGCGGCTGCTACCACCCCTGAGCTGCTGTGGGCGTCCCCCAGCTATGCCGAGGTGTTCAAAATCAGCAAAGCAGAACAACGGGGCATCCAAGGCGAGTCAGTGGCCACCAGTCGAAAGCGAGGCGTGAAGCGTTTTCTGTCATTGCTCGGCGCCGAGGTTACTCCTCGCCTTGTTGAGGCCACCACGGACTCTGCACACATTGTGCTCCCGTCTCAATATTCAGCCCGCCGCTTCCTGGGCCGAGCACGCGGCGGATTGCGACGTGATTTCGTATCGCCTGATCTTGATGCCGTCATCCGCAACATTCGACAGAGCCCAGCCCAGCCAGTATCGCGCAAGGGGCGCAAATCTCGCGTGTCGGCGCCAGCGTCCGCCCCCACAGCCGTTGAGAGAGCGATAGCCCTGTTTCGCTGTATCGACAGCAACTGGCTCTCCTTCGAGCCGTGTAGCAGAACCTTTGCTTACCGAGAAAGCGGCAGGAGCGATAGCTCGCCAGTGCCAACCACGTGGCTCGGGAGGTTGATTGATAATGCGTGGTATCCCAATTACGCAGGTACACCGTGTAAACCTGGCACCCTCATCGTCGAGACGAAGGTCACGCTCGCGATGTACGAGCATCACACGGATTTTGCCAGTGGCTTGACCGAAACCGACGCCAATAGCGAATTTGCGCGCGCGCTGGGAATGCGCGTCAATCCGCCCGTTTCACAGCTGGTAGCGGCTCTTGAGCGTGCCAGGAGCACGTCGTCACCTGATGACGTCAGCCTGATGAGGTTATACAAGGCTTTGGCTGGTCATTGCCCACAGGGCGGTTCCACCGTCGCGCATGAAGCGATGATCGGCGACATGCAGGCCGGAAGTCTGCGTGGCAAGTTTGGCATTCAGCGCTCTCAAAAAGGGCTGATTGCTCCTTGCGTCACAACCTCCAGGGACTGCAAGGAATGGTTCAGCATGCGAGCGGTTTTTGCCGGCAAAGACATCTTTCATGGCAGACAACCATTTGTTCTGTATGACCGCAGCCTTACCCCTTTGTGGAACGCGCTGGGTATCAGTCATCCTGACTTGAAAAGCTGTATTCGTGAGCTGGAATCCCTAGCGAAAACCACTTACGACCCGAAGCACGACGCATTGTTGCTGGACATCTATCGGCACATGGATAGGCAGCTGGACAAAGCGACTGCCGCAGATCGACGAAGCCTGAGCCTCCTGCCATTACGATCAGGGGATGCCTGGATAACCAAGCGTCCTCTGTATTACTCACACTACTCAAATCTTCGATCTGAGAAGATCGCCTTGTGGACGCCACCGTGTGCGGCTGACACCATTTCTCGATTCGTGAACGCTGCAGGCCTGGAGCGACTCCCATTCTCTGCAGCTGCCCCGGCGAAAACGAATGCGACCAATGACGAGCTGGAATTCCGTTTCCAAACTGCACTTCGCATACTGAAGGCTGATCTTGCGAGAGATGATGAGCGCTCTTACAAGGCGATGGAGTCTTGGAATCGGTTTGATAACGCGACACTCAATATGCATCTGCCGGGACAGCTGATAGTTAACGCAGCTCCCAAGGGGGCGCGGCAAATTTCAATTCAGCTACATGCCTACTCCCACTTATCCGATCTCGCGGTGCATTTCGATGACGAGAAATTCATCGGCAGGAGCGAGTATGGGGGCATCGCGATCGCGGGTCTGGGCGATGGTACGTGCATGCGTGAAATTGCGCTCGCGTGGGTTTCCGCCTGGGCTACCAGCCAAGACCGGGAATACTTCCCCGACATCAATCTGGCGACTGATGCTGAGGAGACCAGTCTTGATATGTTGATTGCCGAACAGGAGCGTTTGAATGGCAGTAATCGTAAACGCATCATCAAGCGGGATGCCGGCGCTACGTCTACCACGGACAGTGCTGAGCGCCCCATCCAGACACGCAAGCTGAAGGCGCTGCCTCACGACTTCCAATTTACTGTCGAAAGCGTAGATGGAAGCAGTCTTGAACATAAGGGGCCGCAGCCGCGCAAAACTGACCCTCTGTCAAAGCCGCCCCTTACACCCAAAAGAGCACCTTCGACGTCGGTGCCAGAAACCGCCTACAAGCAGTACTCCTCCGCAGAATTGCAGACCAAAGCGTGGGCTTATCTGGAAGCTTCATTGCAGCGGGACGATGCTGTGCTGGTTGACTTACAGTCCTGCAGAGGAATCGGTGCTGACGGAGTTCTGGGTAAGAGCACATTCATCGAGATGAAGTCATTCGCTCGCGGAGCTCCTGGTGAAGTCACCCTCACCGAAACCGAGTTCCGCCGCGCTGAAGAAAGCAAAACCAACTTCTATCTGGTCATCGTCTCTGGCTTGGAGGAAGGATATGAGACTGAGCTTCGCATCTATATCAATCCCACCAAACACCTTCCCTGGACACCCAAAGGTCAAGTGGCTATAGGTGGACTGGCCAAAGGGGCTGCCTTGGTGCTTAAAGAAACCGCGGATTGATCCGCGGGCGTGATGCTGTATCCCGCGCCGACTCACAAAGAAGGCGCTGGTGCCTAACGTAAGCGGGGGCTTTCGAAAACTGAGCTTCCCGCTTTGTGAGCCATTATCCGTTCACAAAACGCCACGCTGGCGCATTGGATTCAGGCATTGCCAGAATTGCCGAGAACTGGATAGCCTGATGACACCGACTGATCGAGCGCAATTCCATGTCCCATCACTCTCCCCAAGATGATATCCAGCAATGTATCAGCCGCTATCGATACCTCTTTTGCGTAGACCTCGAAGCAACCTGTGATGATGTGGGCAAGGACGAGCCTGCTAGGCCGCTGGTCGTAACGCCTGATGAAATGGAGACGATCGAGCTTGGTCTGGTGGTAGTGGATCAACGAGAACGCCGCGTAGTGGACAGCTTTCAGAGCTTCATTCGACCAAGCCTGCATCCCATCCTCACGTCATTTTGCAAAGCACTCACTAATAACTCGGCAGCTTGGTGTGCATCCCCTCACCCTTCTCGCCCTGGCATACAGCGCAGATGAGGTCGTTCGACCTACGGATCTCTTGAAGCAGGTGTCCAAAGAGGTGGCTACCCTGGGTGGGTCAATAGCTCCGCTCGCGATCAAGGCTGGGTCCAGGACACATTCCCGGGCGGCAGCGGCCAATGAGCGCCGGGAAGAGATACAACGCCTGAATGGGCAAGGGCTAACCAAGGCTGAGGTGGCTCGGGAGCTTGGTGTTTCCAAACAGACGGTGGGAGGAATTGGTGATTTCGGCAAACATCACAACCCAGCGATAGAGAATGCTAAGCCTGTCTAGGCTCACGAAGCTCCTCGCACGCCTGTTCGGCAGATTGATCGGGCTAATGGTTAAGCTACTTAAAGGCACTGGCCCGCAGCTTACTCTTGGCAACGCGGCCTCTTTTCCTGCCGCTCATGGAGGCCATGGCCCATACAGATCAGCGCGTAGATATTCAGCTGCTTGCCATCTGTTGGTGGTTTGAAGCCCAAATGCGTCGATAAGATCTCTACGTTGAAAGCCAGCAATCACCACCGCGGCTGCCAATTTAGAGGGATTTCCAGAGGTGTCCATCTCTACTGAAGCGAATACATAATGCGGACTGTGGTTGATGAGTTCTTTGATAATGAGTCCCCCTGCACGGTGGTCATCCACAATCTCGAGCTTGTGGACAGCATCCAAGGCCCCCTTCATTGCACAGGGTTCAACGGCGGTTACCTTAATCGATCCAGTATCCGTTCCGGCGCACCAAGTAACCGGACCATAATCGCGTCGGGCCTCCACTACAAAGTCGAAATTCTCAACTCTATCAGTACCTAAAGTACGTTGTACTCGAACGCGAACGAATTGACTTTTGGGGGGCGCTGATTGAAGTTTCAACACGAAAACGCGCTTGTCGCACCACATGGTAACTCCGTCCGTGGCAGTCTGGATGCACCATCCTGGGAGCAAGCCATCACTACGGGTTGGACTGCCAATGGGATTGCAATCCCATGAGACGCTTTCTGCAATAGCCATACTCATCTCCTCGATAGCCTATAACCAGTTTAGCGCCGAAGTTACCCTGGGCAAGTGGTCGACGAAAACCAGCTCTGAAGAATCCCAATAAGCGGTGATCTATCTCTCGCCGGGCAGCCCAGAAAGGTCCGTTCTATCCCCTCCCCCACATGCTTGAGGAGAATCTCAAAGAATGGGGGTAATTCAAAAGGCGTCGGATGTTTGTGTTGCCGGTGGAGATCACTGGCGTCTATCCGATCCCTTACAATGGCTGCAAATAATCGATTTCATAATAGTCGAGGCACTCATCGTAAGAACTCTGGTCGCCCACCCGCAGATGGATAACCTCCATCAATCACTTCGTCTCGAATGTTGGTTCTGGTTAGGGAGTCAGTATTGCCCCCACCGTCCCCGGCGCAGACCCCGCTGGAGCCGCTGCTCGAGCAGTCCCTGACGGTACCTGGTGAGTTCGGCGTAAGGCTGACGAGTCTGTTGACCGTGTTGTCCGAGGACTAGATTGCCCGCCTCGATGAGGGTGAAGCCCAGAATGCCAGTCGGAGCCTGCGCTCCACGTTAAGTGGCGTGCCGTCGAATGCAGGCCCCTCAGGGAGCACCCTGATTCTGAAACCGTTTCGGTGCAGTTTAAGCGCGCTCGATGACACAATTGGATCTTAGATAAGATAGTGGCACAATGCCGTCACTAGCTCTTGACTCGCGCTGCAGTAGCCCCTGCGTGCTGGTGACTGGCTGATGACAAAGACGTCTCGCCACTCGTGCTCGCGCATCGCTAAGATATATCTGGCCATGCTTGGGAGCAGACGTCTTCACAAATCTGGACACGGAACAGGGATGCAAGCACGTGGATGTAAATGAGTTAGCGGATTCCGCGGCGCTTAAGAAACTCGCAGCGGCACTTTGGCAGCAGGATGGCACGTTCCACGGCGCAGCCATTATGGTAGGCGCGGGTTTTAGCCGGAGCGCTGCCATCAGCGGTAATCCAGCACGAAAGATGCCGTTGTGGTTTGAACTCTGCGCGAAACTGGGTACGGAACTGGGCTCTACGAGCTCCGACGCTTTAAGGCTGGCGGAAGAATATCAAGCGTTTTTTGGCCCGCAGTCCATGCACGACAGCCTGAAAACCGCCATCAATGACCAGGCATTCCAGCCCGGTGCGCTGCATGAAGACTTGTTGCGGTTGCCGTGGTCGGAGGTCTTGACCACCAATTGGGATACCTTGTTAGAGCGAGCCGCAGCGAAGGTGCCCGAGCGGGTCTATGGGGTGGTACGTAAACAGGAAGACCTTGCAAGTGCCAGGTCTCCGCGCATCGTCAAACTGCATGGCACCATCGTGCTCGATAACCACTTGGTGTTTACCCAGGAAGATTACCGCACATATCCCGCTCGCTATGCGGCATTCGTCAACTATGCTCGGCAGGTGTTCATTGAAAACGAACTCTGCTTACTGGGGTTTTCCGGCGAAGATCCCAATTTCCTCGCTTGGGCGGGCTGGGTCCGTGATCACCTGGCCGGACATGCCCGTCGTATTTACCTGGTGGGGGCGCTTGGGCTCAACGCTGCCAAGCGAAAGTACCTCGAATCGATCAATATCGCCCCCATCGATTTGAGTACGCTGGTCGCCGACTACGATGACCCGGAGCTGGCTCACCGTGAAGCGGCCAAGCTCTTTCTCCAAGCCCTCCTCGACCTGAAGCCCAAGGCGGAGAGCGCTTGGTCGCCGGCTTATCTCAACCACCCCGTCAAACAGAACCAGCACATCGAAGCGTTCCTGCAGGAACAGAATTATAAGTGGTTCGAAGACAGCCTTGCCACCTTACAAGCGGACCGCAACACCTACCCTGGGTGGTTGGTCTTGCCGGCCCGCCTGCAAGACCGCGTGCTTGAACAGACCAATTTCCATGCCTTCTCAGCTCGTACCCTGCGGCGGCTGCCGGATCAACTGCGCGCTCGGCTGATCTACGAGCGTGTCTGGCGCAGTGGCCTGACACACGATCTGCTCGATACCGAGTTTTCTGAACTGCTGCTGGAAACCGTGCTAGACGAACAAAGCCCGCTTTCCAAACGGGAGCGTCTGGAGGGCGCGGTGCTGCTGCTGAAAAACCAGCGCTGGGCCGATGATGGCTCCGACTCTTGGAAAGGCGTGGAGGGGTTTATAACGTCGAACGCCAAACACTGGGCCGACGCGGCAAACGAATTGGCGTATTACCGCGCCATCCGCGCGCGGGATGCGTTCGACTATGAGGAGTTGCAGGCGCAATATGGCCACATTTCCATCGATGAACCCTGGTGGAAGCTGCGCAAAGCCTCACTGTCGGTTGAACTCGGCGCGTTCGAGGAAGCCAACCTACTGGTCGCACAGGCCTACCGCGAGCTGCTTGTGCTTCATCAGCAAAGCCGGCGCTCACTGTTCCTGCTATCGCGACTCGCCTGGGCCCATTGGCTTTATCATGTGCTGGGACTGGGGGAGCAGTGGATCCCCTTCCCGTCTCTCTATCGCGATCACCGATGCGATCCAGGGACGATGCTGGAGGATATGAAGACCAGTATCGATGATGCTCTTGATCAACAACGCAAAGAGCATGCAGTCGTGCCCAGTTTCGTCCCTGGCAGCTATCGCGACGGGTCCAGCAGCGTGTCCTTTTCCAGCGGTGCACACCCCCTAGTTGTCACGACGGGGGTGTTGGATACGGTGGGCATTCCGCTGCGCTGGCAACAAACCAATCTGTTCGTCCGCCAGGCGGACAAATTGGTCGAGTTGGAGGGCGTTGCGGGGCTCTATAGCTTTTCGCTCGCCGTGCGAGGCGCGAGTATAGAAACCGCTGACATCATCAAGAAATCGTTCAGCAGGCTCAGGGTTGCCCGCTTTGAGTATGCGCAGGTTGAACGGCTCGTCGACCAGTGCCTGCGCGCGATCGATTATTGGAAAGCCAGGACCGTCGAGCGGGCAGCACTGGGGACACGCGCTGGACTGGCCTATCTGCGCATATTCATCGAAATCCTGGCGCGCATCAGCGTTCGCCTGCCAGCTGAACGGTCCCGGCAATTGTTCGTCCTGGCCACCCAACTCTGCCAACAGCCTGCCCTGCAACACCTATGGCTGAAAGATGCCCTGCAGCATTTGTTACGCTACTCGCTGGAAAGTGTTCCCGAGCATGACCACGCCAGCTTGCTTCAGCAGGCACTGGAGGTGCCATTGCCGCACGAGATTGACCTCAGCGCGAACAGCGGTTGGCCGAATCCGGTGATCGAAAAACCGGGGGTGCGCCTCGCGAACCCCGTCATTGATCGGCGGATTGCACATATCATCCAGTCGGTGAGCGCCGAAAGCAGGGACTGCAGCCAAGCCTTGGTCAGGCTGCTCCCTCTGCTCGACGCGGACTACCTTACCTACGCAGAGCGTGATCGCTTACTTCAGCAATTGTGGGGCAGCGATCCCGCAAATCCTATCCTGCAGGGCGCCAACCAATTGTTCGCCCATGCGCTGCTGAAACTCCCGAGCCATCAACCAGAGGCGCTGAAAAGCCAGCTGAGCGCGAAGCTGTTCGACGCAAGTCCGCAGGGTTTGTTCGAAGACGCCTTACTCGAAGATCTGATTAACTCGGTGGGGGCTGCGACCGCAGACATCAAACCCAGCGCCGAGCAAGCGCAACGGTATTTCGAATTAATGACCTGTTGGCGTCCCAAGTCTCAAAGTCAGCTGGAAATGGCGTTCACGTTTGGTGGTGAGCAACGGAAAGCGGCGTTGATCAGTAAAGCGTTGGGTTTGGTTGTAGTACCGCACCTGGAGGGACTGCCGAACGAAACGATGTTTGCCCAACTTGACCTCTTTTACCGAGAGGTTCAAGCACCGGGAGTCTTGGTTGGACTGATCTACTTCGCCGACGCCGATCCTGTCGCCACGCTCGTCGAGAAAACCTTACGGCTTACCCTGCAACACCAAGATCCCAAGTTCGTGACCTACGCCGCTTACGCGGTCCGGGAATGGCGTGCACGAGCCGATAGCCCGATCACGCGCCGGCTGGTCAACCTGCTGGTCATGATTTTTGGCGCCCAACGCCTGGATGCGCTGTCGGAGATCATCGAGTCGTTACGTACCATTCATGAACGCGGCCAGCTCTCGAGCGAGGAGACCGGATTGGTGATCGACACGCTGCCGGTGGTGTTTGATAGCACCCGCTATGACTCAAGTGACGACGTTGGGCATGCGGCGGTAACGATTTCAATTGTCAGGGCCAAGTGTGTGCAGTTGGCCCGCAGCCTCATCGCAAACCGTAATGATGCCTGCGCGGAGCTTGATCGCATCGTGGCAGAGGCCAAGCAGGATCCTTTGCCGGAAGTGCGCTTCGCGTGAGTCAGCGGCTGAGCGGACGCTGGGTACGATCGTCTGCGAGTCATGTGCCGCGCTTGGCGTTCGACCTCGTACAAGCCGCTGATTGAATGCAGCGCTTGTTCGCCCAGCTGACTTTTGTTCGCCACGTGCAGATCGAAAAACTTGCGACGGGCGTGGGCCATATAGCCGATTTCAGTGATGCTTTGTTCAAAACCGGCTCTGTAGCCAGCGAAGCCGTCGCAGACCAGCTTGCCCTTCCAATCACCCAAGAACGTGCATGTCCGCCAGCAGGGCTTGAGCTGAAGCCATACAAAACTGCTTTGAGCGCCGAAAACGGCATAGTACTGTGGGCCCACACGTAGGCTCGGTGCATTTCATTTCACCTGGCGCAAGCATTTACACGGGTGTTTCGGTATCGGCGCGCATGTCCATAGGCTCGAGGGCCAGCCAGATCATTCCTACAAGTCGCAGCCTTGCTCGCGCAAAGGACAAGGTCACAAGACAGGCTTCCTTGCCGGCAGAGGTAACGTGTTCGCCGAGGACGCTGTTCAACCGGGGCTAGAGCGCTCACGAACTGTTGGGTCGAAGCGCTTTGATTCTGTACGAGTCGCTAGATGTTGCAACCGAGCCTCCCTTGAGCAGATTGGCCGCCTTGCGACTGGCCTGGAGCTCCGCATGCTTCGAGTGATAGGCCACAAAGGCATCCGTGACGCTGCTGTCTACCAGCGCCAGCTTCATGCCGCTGCCGGTCGTAGCTAGCGATGACAGATCGATCTGCTGGTCTTTGCAGAAGCGAGCGAGCAGCTTCCAGAATGGCGTTTTGTGATCCACGTGTAGATCATTGGGATGAACGATTGGCTCGCCGCTGATCTCGCATTTGACCGGAAAGGTCAGCCGAGCCCTGAACGCATCAAGCTGGGGCAGGACGGCGAACCTCAGTGCTTCACACACTTTGCCATGCGGCGACTGTGCGACACCGGTGATGCACCTGGTGTAAGAAAAGCTTTCCTCAGTCCCATCCACGCGCACTACGCGAAGTCCACGACCTGATAACTGATTCCTTGCAATGACGAAGTGGTCGACGCCGACACCGATCTTGCGCTCTGCATCAGGGTGCAGGGCCAGCAACAACTGAAGCTTCTGAATCGCGACCGGGCGGCGCTCCCTGCCCAAAGGCGCAGTGCGCAGGTATTCCTTCACCCCGGCCAGCAACGCTTGCTTACTACGGTATTCGAATGGCCCTAGCCAGTACATCCCAGTACCTCTCTCCGTCCAATTGAATGCAGATCCTATGGCTGAGAGCAGGGCAGTTTCAACTACACAGTATGCGCATAGAGCACAAGGAGCACACTTGTACTCCTTGTGCTATCACCCCTTGTCGCCGCGCTGTCGGCGACGATGCCTTAGGTTTTTTGCGTGTGACTCAGGGCAGCGGCAGAAGACTTGGATCACTCATGGCTTTTCGCTATCCTGAGCGTGCCCGCTGGATATCACTTCCAACTACGACGTACTTTGGCCCATCGTTGGCATAACTCCCTCCCCTGGCAAACCTGTTTGATTAAGATGCCGTCTGACCCGATAGAAATTGTAAAGCTCAGCACGTACGCAAAAGGCGATCTCTTCGAGGAGCGGGTCTACGAGTATCTGAAGCGCGAGCTGGAGCAAGGTGATCTTTGGTTTTCTCCCAAATTCAGTCAGATCTTCAGGAAGAAGAAATACTACTCACGCGAGCGTGAGGACTTCATCGTCTTCGACATCTCGATTGAGGTAAAACGCCCGGAGCTGGATGAGCCTTCGCTGATTGTCCTCATCGAGTGCAAACACTACGAAAGCACGATTCCGGTCAATGATATCGAGGAATTTTGCTCAAAAATCGGCCAGGTCACGGGTGTCAACGTAAAGGGGGTATTCGCTTCGGCCAGTGCGTTCCAAGCCGGTGCGTTCAAGGTCGCAAAAAATAAAGGCGTGGCTGTAGTTCGGCATTTCGATGCGGAAGGTTTCAAGTGGGAGCTGTCACGCCCCCTTCTCATGCGTTCACTTAGCTTGGCCGCAAGGCAGCGTGCACAAATCGAGCACGGGATGGTTGAGCCGCAATACCAGCCCTCGGCATACACGGCTTATGCTTGGACTTCCGTCGGTTTCACCAATGCATGGCAAGGCGTGATGCAGGACTTCATGAATGGGGTCAAAGATGATCCGGCAGTCCGTGAAATGCTGAGCGTGAAGCGCCAGCCGGCAAAGCACCGGGTCGCGTTCGTTTCCAAGACGGCGATCGAGGCGCGAACGCAGGAGCTCCTAAACGCTGCGGGGTATGTAGGCGGCAATGTGGATCTTCAGTCATTAATCGCGCAGGAGCGGCAGATCAGCGGGCTGACTGTCCACTTTAGGGATGAGTCCAAGTCGGCACTAGGTCGGATATCCTTCCACCCTCCACAGATCAATATTTTCACACAGGATCATGAAGCCCCGCTTAGCCGGTTCACATTGGCTCATGAACTGGGTCATTTTTTTCTCGGTCATGGTCAGTACCTGCGACATGAGGAGGTCCGTTCGGATGATCTGGAGATCACCGCCAGCAGCCGCATCCCGCTGAGCGATATTGAACGACTGGAGTGGCAGGCCAATATGTTTGCGTCATACCTGCTGCTACCGCGTCGTGCTTTGTTGGAGCGATTCGCTCTGATTGCGGAGATATACGGCATGCGCAATCGAGGGCACGGGATTCTGTATGTCGACAAGCAAGCGGTGAACTACGGCAATTTCAAGCTGGTGCTGGGGAATCTGAGCCATCACTTCAGGGTCTCCAAAACTGCCGTACGACTGCGCCTTGCAGGTTTGGGAGTGCTGGTAGATAAGCTGAATCACTGAACGCCTAAAAGCGTTAACCTGGCGTGAGCTTTGGTAACCAATATCATATTGACCTGGCCTGCCATTGATTTTTGCCATCGGCCTGCCCCACGGTGCGCAGAAAATGAACGGTATCATGCAGGACATCGGTTGTGGCGTAGACAAGCTCTGGGTCCTGCCGTGCTGGTGATCATCAACATCCCGCTCATCCAGGATCTGGCGGTTACCGCCACCATTGGCGTGCTTGTGCTGGTTCTGGAAACTTTATATTGCCACCCGTGCTGCTCTCCTACACAGGTCTCAGCAAGACTGCCGCACGCGGCGAGGCGGAGTTGGAACAAAGGCACACGATCAAGGAAGGCCTGGCATTCACTGTGGAGTTTTTGGGCCGCTTCAGGGGGCGTCATCTCAAATCACAACCAGCGCTTCTGGCATTCAACTGATGCTGCGATGGTCTGTCACTGACCCCGCCAAGCTTCTCCTTTAGACACCTAATTCTCACCAATAACGTAACCCTAAATCCCCCAGTGAGTAAATCGCCTGGACTAACCCTGCAGCCGTTTTTCCATAACGATGGTCCGCTCAGCTCCATGAAACTCGTCTCGGATTTTCTGATAACCCAACGTCGTATAAAACTTCTCCGCCGTTACCGACGACGGCACACGCAAAACACTCGCACCAGCTTGGGCCGCAGTAGCATGAATGACTGCCATCAACTGGCGACCGATCCCGCGACCTTGATACGTAGGATCAACGAATACACTCCTGACGACGTCACCGTCCAGGCTTGCTGTGCCGATAAGGTTTTCACGCCGCACAGCTACGAAAACCTTACGTTTCTCGAGCTGTGTCCTGACGATTTCAGGAGCAAAGCTCTGCTCAACCTGGGCGATAACGTCTGGTGAGTAATCCTGTGAATTTGACTCTCGGAGAGCCGCGATCACGACACGGCTGATCGCTTCGGTATCGTCGACCGTTGCGGAACGAACCTGACATTCCATGTTGTGCTTCCTCAATTCATCGCTCGCCGAATACTGATAAGCCCCTTGCCATTATCCGAACAGAATTGAGCAGGTGTCAGCAAGACCTTGTGGAATGAACATGCTACTCCCCTACCCGCTTATGCCCCTGATAAAGCCGTCGTCCCAGCTAGCTGATTTGAGCGAATCCCGATAAGCTAGAATGCCGGATGTATAGAACTCAAGGACGCGCGATGATATTGCAACACAGGCCAGTGAAGGCTGATGACATCAAAACTATCTGTAGCTTTCCTCTGAACGCTCGGGAACTGTTTTATATGTTCCCGAAAGCTCAATACCCTCTGACTGAAGCTCAGCTGTCTAACGCTATTGCTCAACGATCCGACTCGACGGTTGTTGAGACCGAAAACAGCGTCGTCGGCTTTGCTAACTTTTATCGGGCTGAAACGGGTGGGGTGTGCTGTATCGGCAATTTCATCGTTGCCCAAGAGGCACGAGCAAAGGGGGTGGCGACCTTCATCGTGGAGACGATGACAGCTCTGGCGTTCGACCGCTATGACGCCACAGAGGTGCAGATATCGTGTTTCAACGAAAATACAGCAGGCTTGCTGCTTTATCCAAAATTGGGCTTCGTACCATTTGCTGTCGAAGAGCGAATGTCCCTGGATAGTCGTAGATCAGCACTCATCCATATGGTCCTCAGGAGAGCGGCCCGACCGTAACTCACATTGAAAGCCCACTTAATGGTTGCCAAGGTTGTTCACCACTCCTATGCCCCACGGTAGGGTTTCCTCCAAGTACAAAGCGGCCGCAGACGTAGCTTCAAAACACAACTCTGGCACTCAGCCTAACCCTAACCTGCTTTCCTGCGTTACTGTCTTCTCTTCCTGTGTGGCCCGCAGTGCGATCACCGATAACGCCTTGCATGCCCACTCAATATCCAGCTAGGGCTTTCCATGCTTCACACTATCAAGACTGCCAGGCACCAGGCCAAATTCTCGCGCAACGCCTGCGCGTGGTTGCTTATCGACGACGTTGGGATCGAGCAGTGGCTCGCCGAACATCTTGCGGATGAACAGCTTTCCTTTCTGGGCCTCTCATTGAACTGGTTGATCGATGACGCGGAAGAGGCGCTTGCGAAACGCCGATTCACGCCCGGCGAAGACGGGTCATCGACTATCGTCCCGCTTCTTGTCTGCAGTGACGACATGGATCTCGGCTGTACGGTGCTCGTGGCCGAGCAGGTCGTCGAGGGAGGCACCCTCTCCTGGGTTCGCTTCGGATGGAGCATTTCAGAAGGGCTTGAAGTAGGCGCTCAAACGCGCTGGATCAGTAGCAGCCAGCCGGTGGTATTTGCCCTTGAGAACTTTCAGCGCGCAGTCGAAGACTTCGCCGCAATGCTTGCTGGCTATCCATGATCACCGGCCTTGTGGCTAAGCTGGCTTTCGCAGAAGCATGAAGTTGATGTTCCGGTACGGATCGAAGTACAGACACGAATGCCCTAACCACTCACTGGGCTCCAAGCGACGCATCTGCTCCCTAGATCGCAGGATGAGGTTCCAGTCCATAAACGCTTCCATGTACCCTCGCCCCCAGTTATCCGGGGTGAAATTCGCGATCAACAGTTGGCCGCCAGGGTTGAGCTTTGCCAAGAGCCATCGGGTTAGCTTTTCAGCCTGGTCTCGCTGTAGGTAATCGTAAATCCCAATGCTGTAGATAAAGTCGAACCCGCTGTGCGCGTCTTCCGCCGGCAGATTCTTCACATCGCATTGCCAAGTGGCAACATCCACGTCCTTGTTCGCATCGGCTGCTCGTTGCAGCGCCCCCCCATCATGATCGAGCGCCACGAACCGTTTAATCTTGCTCCTCGCCGGTACGCTGAGTAACTCCAGCTCCCTGCAATGCCCACAGGCGACGCTGAGCACGTCCAGCGATACCCGATCGGCCGCCACCTGTTCCAAAAGGTCTGCAATATGCTGCCGACGCCAGCGTACGCTCAGTGCGTTAGGACTGCCCGTCACGACCTCGAAAATGTGCCCGCCTACCTCCCCTGTACCTGGAGGCGTCGCCAGGTAGTAGGCATAGTCGAGCATCACCGCATCGCCGGGATACCCCCGGGGTTTTTCGAAGGCGCGCAGCGTGTAAGGATCCAGTTTCAACGTCTCGAAGATTGGGTGCTCACGGCACTGCGCGACGATGCTGGCCCGCCACAGAGAATCAGACAAACCTAGTCGGCACTCGGTCAGGAGCTCAGTCATGCAGCTGATTGCATGAAAGTGCTCACCCTGTAGGATGCCGTACTGATAGGCGTCGAGCTCTGCTGCCAGGCTTTTCATCGTTAGCCTCCGTACCTAGACCTAGGGATTAATGCTTTAGGAATAGCCTAGTACGGAGCAACTTCAAGCTCTGGTATTTGCCCTGGTTTGGCAACCAATCGGCGCACGCAGTGCTTTCAGGCAGACGGCGCAAGCCGCATCCCCATTTCCAGCGTTCGTACCTCCAAACCAAATTCTTCGTACATCCGTATCGCAGCCGTATTGAACGCCCACACAGCCAACTTCAAGTCCTCAGCGCCCTTCCCGATCGCCCACCCCCGCGCGGCGCCCATCAGCGCTTGTCCGATGCCCTGCCCTCTGTAACCGTCGAGCACACAAATCGAGCCAATTCGGCAGGTCTGTATGGCGTGTATCAGGGGATTGGACGTTGTCGCCAAGTGCGCAGAGACGAACCCCACCGGGCGGGAATCTATCTCTGCTATGAGCACAACGTCTTGCTCTGACTCCAGCAATGGAAGCCAGTAATCCCGAGCCGCATCCGCATCGCGGGCCACGCCGACAAAGATGTCCGGGCGCTCGCGGTGATGAATGCTGTTCAACTCGTGGGCAAAGCCGATGACCGCAGCCAGGTCATTGCAGATCCCTTTCCGGATGCTGACGACCCTATCCCTATCCATGCTCGAAAATTCCCGTTCGTGGGTAAGTCGCCTGACAGCACAACGTAACGCAGACGCCTGCTCATGCAAAGGTCTGGTCACAGGTTCCGCCGCCCAGACAACCGTGCTCCCCGCCCAGCCCGACCATCCCTTTTGTAAATTTTCCGTCAATTCAAAGTAAATTATTTTTCACATTTACTTCTAAATGATTCGCATTTGCGCTAGTGTCCCGTCCCGATTGCATTCTGCCCCTGGAATACAACCGATCGACAAGGACTGTTCCACGATGTCATACCCACCTTTCTCCCGTGCCCTGCTCACCGTCGCACTGCTCGCCGCCACTGCGGTCCAGGCCGAGGAAGTCCACGAGCTTGAAGCGCTCCCCGCCACCGAACTGCAAGCCTCTTTCGTCACTGCCACCGGCGGTGGCACCGATGTGCGAGATGCGCCGGCCAGTGTCAGCGTCATCACCCGGGAAGAGATCGAGCGCCAGCCGGTCTATGACCTCAACACCCTGCTACGCCGCATCCCCGGCGTCACCGGCGGTTACGGCCCGGTGGGCGAGCAGTCGAAGATCAAGCTGCGCGGCCTTGACGACAAGTACACCCTGATCCTGGTGGACGGCAAACGCATCGGCAGCTCTGCCGACACCAACTACCGTCGTGATCTGGGTCGCCAGGACATCAACTGGATCTCGCCGAACATGATCGAGCGGATCGAGGTCGTGCGCGGGCCGATGTCGTCGTTGTATGGCTCGGACGCCATGGGTGGCGTGATCAACATCATCACCCGCAAGGTATCCCGTGAGTGGAGCGGATCGCTCACCGCCAATACCACGATCCCGGAAGACTCCGACCGGGGTCAGACCAACCAGACCAGCGTCAACCTGTCTGGCCCGGTCACCGACTCGGTGGGGCTGCGCTTGGGCGCCAACGTGACTCGGCGCGCTGCCGATGAAGTCGAGCCACGCGTCAATACACTGGGTGATTTTGTTTACAACGATGGCGTCGGCGGGGCCAAAGACCACAGCGTCAACGCCTTGCTGAATTGGCAGATCAACGAAAACCATGAGCTGTCATTCGAGGCGAGCCAAGGCGTGGAGCGTTCGTGGTCGTCGAAGAAAACCTTCGGTGACTGGGGTGACACGGTAGGTGAAGGCTTCGGTGCCGGACGCTTGACCCGTGACAGCTTCGTGGTCTCTCACCACGGCGACTGGGGCTTTGGCACCTCGCGTATCGACGCGTACCTGAACAAGTTCAACAACGAGCTCGAGGTGGGCAAGGCCAACTCGGAAGAGAAAATCGTCGAGGGTAGCCTTAACATCCCGTTCGAACTGCTGGTAAACCAGCGCGTCACCGTTGGCGGCCAGTGGAAGCGTGAGCAACTGACCAACACCGACACGCTGGGCACCGTACCCGTTGACTACCAGGGGGCGGCGGTGGCGGGCGCGGACCTTGAGGGCGACTACTCCGCGCTGTTCATCGAGGACGAGCTGTTCCTGCTCGATAACCTCTCGCTGACCCTGGGCAACCGCTTCGACCACAGCGACGAATACGGCAACCACAACAGCCCACGTGCTTACCTGGTCTATCACCCTCACCCTGACTGGACGGTACGCGGTGGCGTGTCACGCGGCTTCCGTGCCCCCAGCCTGAAAGAAGGCAGTGCGGGTGCGGCGACCAACTCGGGCGGTCGCGGCTGTACCTCCCTACGCCCGCTGGGGTATGTGACCGGCGAATGCTGGATGGCAGGCAACCCGAACCTGCGTCCAGAAATCAGCACCAACAAGGAGATTGGCGTCTCCTTCGACCATGACGGTTGGGAGGCCAGCCTCACGTACTTCCACACCGACTTCCAGGACAAGATCGAGTACGCGCCGCTGGGGAATTTCCAGGGCCGCTGGTGGACCATGCTGGAAAATGCCGATGAAGCCCGCACCCGCGGCTGGGAAGGCAGCACCAAGGTGCCGTTGTGGGCAAATGCCAGCTGGCGCACCAACGCCACCTACATGCTCGAGAGCCGCAACCTGTCGACCGGTCGGGACCTCATCAGCTCGCCGAAGCTGTCGTTGTTCAGCGCCATCGACTGGCAGATCACCGACCGCATCGGCACCGAATTGTCCGCTAATCACGTAGGCAAGCAACGCGGCCTGGGGACCGACTTCGTCAACTCTTACACCACGTATGACCTGACCGCCAACTGGGCAGCCACCCGCTGGCTGACCCTGAACGTCGGCGTGCAGAACCTGCTGGATGAAGACCCACGGGATGACTCGACCAGCTATTACGTGCCCGGGCGGGCGTATTTTGCTGGGGTAACCACTTACTTCTAAGGAACGTAGGTCGGTCTCCGTCCTACCGGCAGCGCGGGCTGTGCAAACAGTCCCGCCTGCCCTGCCTAATGACCATCCTCCCACGGGCTACCCATCATTCAGTCCTCCCCTTTCGCCATCTCACAAATCAGATTGGCCAGCAGCGTGGCCTGCTCACTCATCACCGCATGAGCGTGGTGCACAAGTCCGATATCACGATGGAAGGTGCTGGTCCCCAGATCGAGGGCCCGCACGGTAGAGGGCCAACGCTTGCGCATGATGGTCTGTGGCACAAGCGCAACGCCAACGCCTTTGCCCACCAGTTCGGTGATGGCCTCGAGTTCATCTAGCTCACAGACCTCCCTAGGATGGAAATGGGATTGGCGCAGGAAACGGTCAACCTGCCGTCCGCCGAAAGATGTCCGGTCGTATCGAATGAAGGGCTGGGACGCAAGAATGTCGCCCCACTCGGCCTCTGGCAGTTTGCGCGGGACGATCAGCCGGTAAGGCTCACTGGCCACCGTCTGCCAGCACAAGTCGGTTTGTAGCGTGAACGGTGGCCTGATGATCACCGCCATGTCTATTTCGCCAGAATCCACTGCGCTGAGCAGCTCCAGCGATAGACCGGGTATCACCCGTGTTCGGCACTCGGGCCGCGCACCATGGAAATGAGCCAGAGCCGACGGCAGCAGTGACCGCTGGAATGACGCAATCGCCCCGATATTGACCTGTACCGACGGCGCAGCCCCAGGGTCCGTAGAGCCCAGATTGTTGTACAAGCGAACCACTTCCTGAGCCTGCAGCAGTATCTGCTGGCCGCGCCGGTTGAGGTGAGCGCTCCTGCCTCTTCGTTCGAAAAGCTCATAGCCCAACTCGGCCTCAAGCCGCTGCATCTGGGCGCTGACGGCCGCCTGCGTGAGGTTGACCTTGGCCCCTGCCGCGGCAAAGGTCCCCTCACGGGCGACACTGATCAGGGTCTTGAGCTCACGAATCATTGATAGATTTCCTTTGAGTAACTCAGAAAAATATATTGATTTTTTTATTGTATTGCCAGCCCTAAAATCATCCCACCCCACACAGCGAGCCTCAGCGCGTTGTTGTACATCCCCGTTAAAAACGACTGTGTATCACCCCACCGTTCGAAGCACTGCGCGTTAAACAATTAAATCAACACACAACCCGGAGTTCCTGATGAGCCTGTCCCCTTTTCACTTGGCGATCCCCGTTTACGATATCCCGGCCGCCCGTAAGTTTTACGGCGAGGTCTTCAATCTCGAAGAAGGCCGCTCGGCGGCACAGTGGGTTGACTTCAACTTCTACGGCCATCAACTGGTCATTCACGAACACCCAAAAATGGCGTACCAGGAGAACGCACTGAGCAACCCGGTGGATGGCCACAACGTCCCTGCCCCGCACTTCGGCGTGATCCTCAAGTGGGAACAATGGGAAGCACTGGCCGAACGCCTTACTGCCCTTGGCACGAAGTTCGTGATAGAGCCGTACATCCGTTTCAAGGGCCAGGTCGGTGAGCAGGCCACCATGTTCCTGTTCGACCCCTGCGGCAATGCCCTTGAGTTCAAGGCGTTCAAAGACATGAGCCAGATTTTCGCCAAATAATAAAAAGGGCATGCACGGCCTGTGCATGCCCTTTGCGCGTGCGCGGGTCGCCGACGCATCTAGCTACTGCCGACAAAGCAGCACACCTTCTATAAAAAAGGCTAGAGACATGAAAAAGATCCCACTCGTCTGGCAAATAGTTGCCGGTCTGTTCCTTGGTATCCTGGTAGGCTGGTATTTCAATACCCATGCCGAACACCAGCAATGGGTGAGCGCTGAAATCCTCAAGCCATTAGGCGACATCTTCATCAAGATGATGAAGATGATCGTTGTGCCTATTGTTTTCTGCTGCATGGTGCTCGGCATCGCGGGCGGCGGAGACAATAAGTCTTTTGGGCGGATGGGCGCCAAATCACTGGGGTATTTCTTTGCGATCACCACGCTGGCGATCATTGTAGGCCTGGTGCTCGGCAACCTCATGGAGCCCGGCGCGGGCACCCATATCGCCGGAATGATTCACGCTGATACCGCGTTGAAGGCAGAGCCATCCAAAGGCGCGCTGCTGATCCTGCAACAGATTGTCCCGGATAACCTGTTCCTGTCTTTGTCCGAAGGCAAGCTGCTGTCTATCCTGTTCTTCGCTGTGCTGTTCGGCATGGCACTGAACTCACTCCCGCGCGAAAAAAGCGCGCCGGTCGTTGCAACGCTTCAAGGCACCGCTGACGCCATGTTCAAGTTGGTGAACTACGTGATGGCCTACGCCCCAATCGGCGTGTTCGGCATGATTGGTTCTACCGTTGCAACGTTTGGGTTTGCCTCGCTGTTACCGCTGCTCAAGCTGATCGGCGTCGTCTACCTGGCCCTGGCGTTGTTTGCGTTTGTCATCCTGGGCGGCATTTGCTACCTGATGGGTGAAAACCTGTTCAAGCTGATTCGCTACTTCAAAGATGAGTTGATTCTCGCCTGCTCCAGCGCCGCATCCGCCGCTGTAATGCCGCAGCTTATGGAAAAGCTCGAGCGCTACGGCGTTCCGCGCCGAATCGTGAGTTTTGTCGTACCGGTCGGCTATGCCTTCAACCTGGACGGTGCGTCGATTTTCCTGGGCGTGGCTACCATCTTCATCGCTCAGCTGTACGGCATTGACCTTTCACTCACGCAACAAATCCTGTTGGTGGTGACCATGGTGCTCACCTCAAAGGGCGCGGCGGGCGTCCCGGGGTTTGCGATCATCATCCTGTCCGCGACCCTGGCGTCTGCTGGCCTCCCTCTGGAAGCGGTCGCCCTGGTTGCCGGTATCTTCCGGATCATCGAAAGCGGTACCACGACCTTGAACGTATTGGGTAACGCCATCGCGCCCTTGGTCATTGCCAAGTGGGAAGGCGTCGATATTCGTAACCCGGCATCACGGCAGTATGAAAAAGCCTGAGCGCTTTTTGCTGGTGAAACCCAAGGAGTACATTTGTACTCCTTGGGCTTGTTCCATGAGGCGTGTCGACCGGGCTGCAAAGCCGGGCAACACGTGGCAACTTTAAGGCACGATCCTGACCGACTTTTTATGGGTGAAGGTCAGGTAGCTGTAGTGTCCGTGATAATCCCCCATGCCTGACGCGCCTATCCCGCCAAACGGCAAGTACGGGGAGAACGCGTGCAGCATCACTCCGTTCACCTGTGCATCGCCGGACGGGATCCGTTCGATGATCTGCTTGGCCTGCGCAATGTCCTTGCTGAACACATACACCGCCAATGGCTTGGGGTGGTGGCGGTTGATGAGGTCGACCGCGGCGGCCGTGTCGTCGAACGCCAGCACCGGCAGAATCGGCCCGAACAGCTCCTCGGCCATCAACGCGTCATCCCACTCGACAGCATCCACCACGGTCGCGCTGAAGGCGCGCTGCTCAACATCCGCCTTGGCGCCGACCAGCACACGGCCGCGGGTCTGCTCGATCAACGCCAGCAGGCGGCTGACCTGCTGGGCTGTGATGATCTTGCCGGTCGAGTCGACCTGCGGCAGCTCGCGGCTGACCCGCTCGACCAGGCGCGCCAGCAACGCCTGCTTGATGCTGCTGTGCACATACAGGTAATCCGGTGCGATGCAGGTCTGGCCACTGTTGATGAACTTGCCGAACATCAGCTGATCGACCGTCTGCTCGAGGTCGGCATCCGGCAGGACGATCAACGGGCACTTGCCGCCCAGCTCCAGCACGACCGGCGTCAGGTGCTCGGCGGCGGCCTTCATGACCACTTTGCCGACTGCGGGGCTGCCCGTGAAGAAAATGAAGTCGAACGGCAGACTCAGCAGGTGACTGTTTTCTGCCCGCCCACCCTGGACCACCGTGATGTACTCAGGCGCGAACGCTTCGCTGATGATCTTCTCGATCACGGCCGAGGTTGCGGGCGTGGTTTCAGAGGGTTTGACGATGCAGGTGTTGCCGCCGACGATCGCCCCCACCAACGGCGTCAGGGTGAGATTCACAGGGTAGTTGAAGGGCCCGATGATGTAGGCGACGCCATAGGGTTCCTGAACCACATAGCATTCTGACGGGGCGATGATATCCGGTGTCGGCACGGCCTGCGGGGTGGACCACTGCGTCAGGTGGGCCAAGGCGAAGTCGATCTCGTGCAGCACTTCGCCAATCTCGGCCAGGTCAACGACCTCACGGGTTTTGCCCAAGTCTTCGGCCAGCGCCGCATAAAGGAGCTCACGGTTGTCGATGACCGCGTCCTTGAGGCGTTCGAGCGCCTGTTTGCGGTAGCCGATATCGTGGGTCGCACGGCGGGCAAAAAATGCCTTCTGCTGCGCAAACACGGTGTCGATCTGCGCGGGAGTTGGATACGTCATTGCTATAGCCTCTCTCTATTCGGTTGCTGGACCAACAAAGTGGACGGGGGAAGGTGCGCGGCCGAGAATGCCCTGCATGACCGCGGCCAGCGCCAACAGCTGACTGTCACTGCCTGGCAGACCCTCGAATTCGAGGCCTACCGGCAGGCCTTCGTCTGGCGCCAGCCCGGCGGGCAAGCTGATACCCGGCATGCCGGCATTACTCGCCGGGTCCGCATTGCGGATCATCCGCGCGAACGCGTCGAAGCTCGTCGCCTGCGGCTCGCTTGTCAGCGCGAGGTCCGGGGTGGTGGGGTGAACCAGCGCGTGCAGGCGGTGCGCTGCAAACAATGCCGTGAGTTTGTCGATGAGCTGCGGGCGCAGGTGTTGCATGGCCTGCACATAGGCCTGCTCCAGGTCAATCGGATTGCCGTCGCGCTCGCCAAGTTGGCCGGGCACGATATAGCGCTCGAAGATAGCCCTGACATCGGGGCTACTGATGCCAGCCACCAGCGCGTCGAAGGTGACTCCGCTGCCGTTCTCCTGCAGGTACTCGCTGAGTGCCGCCCGGCATTCATGCAGCACGACCGGCATGCTGATCGCGTGATTGAGGGTGAAGATCTCCGGCAGCGAAACCCACACCAGCTCCACGCCGCTGAGTTGGAGTTTTTCCAGTGCTGCCCGGGCCACCTGCAGCACCGGCTCGCTGACGTCGCCCCAGAATTCCTTGAGCAGGCCCAACCGCAGGGTCTCGGCGGCAGGTGGCGGTGCCGGCTGGGTCCCAGTGAGGATCGAGTCGATCAGGATCACATCATCGACGGATCGCGTGATCGGCCCCGGGGTGTCTCGGGTAGGCGACAACGGCACGATGCCTTGGCGACTGTAACGCCCCACGGTCGGGCGAAAGCCGACGCAACCGTTCAAGGCGGCCGGATGGCGCACCGAGCCACCCGTGTCGGTGCCCAGTGCCGCAGGCACCAGGCGCGCCCCTACCGAACTGCCACCGCCTGAGGACGAGCCGCCGGCAATCCGGCGCGGGTCAAAGGCGTTGCGTACGCCGATCACGCCTGGGCTGTGAAAGGCGGTGTTGTAGCCAGAGGTGCCAAAAGCCAGTTCGTGCATGTTGTTCTTGCCAAGCACGATGGCGCCCGCAGCCAGCAACGGCTCGACAACCGCAGCATGCGTCTTGGGCAAGAAATCGCCCAGCGCCCGGGTACCGGCGGTATTGGCAAAGCCGATGACCTGAATGTTGTCTTTCACTGCAATCGGCACCCCGCCCAGGGCCAGCGGCTCGCCACCGCCCATCAGGTAGCGATCGTAGGCATCCGCGCTGTGCAGGGCTGCGGCCGCGTCGACGCTGATAAACGCATTCAAGTGCGTGTTGCTCGACACACGGTGCAAACACGCTTCAACCAGTTGGCGACTGGTGATCATCCGATGGCGAATCAGCGCCGCTGCCTCGCCGAGGGTCAATTCGCAGAGGTCGTCGGGCACCCCTGCGGGCGGCACTCCACTGCGGCTTTCCTGGAGTGTGGTCCATTCGCAATAGTGCATAGCTGCATCCCTTCTGTTGGCGATTTATAAAATAGACACTGTCTATATATAACTTTAGACACTATCTATTTGATCTATTTATGCCTCGATTCTATCGTGGCAAACATCATTTGGTAAGGGTTAACTCGCCATGGCTTCGGTACACAGCACCACCTATGAGCTTCTGCGTCGGCAAGGCATCGACACGGTCTTCGGCAACCCCGGCTCGAACGAACTGCCGTTCCTCAAGAACTTCCCCGAAGACTTTCGCTACATCCTCGCGCTGCAGGAAGCAGTGGTGGTGGGTATTGCCGACGGCTACGCACAGGCCAGCCGCAAACCGGCCTTCGTCAACCTGCACTCGGCGGCCGGCACCGGCAACGCCATGGGCGCCTTGAGCAATGCCTGGAACTCACATTCGCCGCTGATCGTCACCGCCGGCCAGCAAACCCGGGCGATGATTGGCGTCGAAGCGCTGCTGACCAATGTCGATGCCAGCAACCTGCCCCGGCCGCTGGTGAAGTGGAGCTATGAGCCGGCGAGCGCCGCCGAAGTCCCGCATGCGATGAGCCGGGCCATCCACATGGCGAGCATGGCCCCACGAGGCCCGGTGTACGTGTCGGTGCCCTACGATGACTGGGACCGCGAGGCCGATCCGCAGTCCCATCACCTGTTCGATCGCCAGGTCAGTACTTCCGTGCGCCTTGACGATGAAGCACTGCAGCGCTTGGCCAACGCCCTCAGCAGCGCCAGCAACCCGGTCATCGTGCTCGGGCCAGACGTGGATGCGGCGAATGCCAACGCCGACTGCGTGACCTTGGCCGAACGCCTCAAGGCGCCGGTATGGGTAGCGCCGTCCGCCCCCCGCTGCCCCTTCCCTACCCGCCACCCGTGCTTTCGCGGCTTGCTGCCTGCGGGGATCGCGGCGATCTCGAACCTGCTCGAAGGCCACGACCTGGTGCTGGTACTGGGGGCGCCGGTGTTCCGCTATCACCAATACGACCCCGGCCAGTACCTCAAGGCAGGTACACGCCTGGTGTCGGTGACCTGTGATCCGCTGGAGGCGGCCCGCGCGCCGATGGGCGATGCCATCGTTGCCGATATCGGTGCCATGGCCGCCGCGCTGGCTGCTCGGGTGACCGACAGGGCCGGGCCTCTGCCCGCCGCGCTTGCCCTGCCAGCGCCGGTTGCACAGGACCTGGGCGCGCTGCGCCCCGAAAGCGTGTTCGACACCCTCGACCAGATGGCACCGGCAGACGCCATCTACCTCAACGAGTCAACCTCGACCACCGCAGTGATGTGGCAGCGGCTGAACATGGCCAACCCCGGCAGTTACTATTTCTGCGCGGCAGGTGGGCTGGGCTTTGCCATGCCGGCCGCCGTCGGCGTGCAGTTGGCCGAACCTCAGAGGCAGGTCATCGCGGTGATCGGCGATGGTTCGGCCAACTACAGCATCAGTGCGCTGTGGACCGCCGCCCACTACCAGATCCCTGCGATCTTCGTGATCATGAACAACGGCACCTATGGCGCCCTGCGCTGGTTCGCCGGCGTGCTCGAAGCCGAAAACGTGCCGGGCCTGGACGTGCCAGGCATCGACTTCTGCTCGCTGGCCAAGGGTTATGGCGTCCAGGCGCTCAAAGCCGCAACCGTCACCGAGCTGCGCCAGGCACTGGAGCAGGCGCTGGCCAGCAAAGGCCCTGTGCTGATCGAAGTCAGCACCACCGGCCCTGCCAAGTGAGGGCCGGGGCATGACTCAGCAGAATGTGTTCAGCGTCGAGGACTACCGCCGGCTGGCGCAGAAGCGCCTGCCGAAAATGGTCTTCGACTACCTCGAAGGCGGCGCTGAAGATGAACAGGGCCTTGCCCACAACCGTTCAGTGTTTCAGCAGTGGCGCTTCAAGCCCAAGCGGCTGATCGATGTCAGCCAGCGTGACCTGCACAGCGAAGTGCTGGGCAAGCGCCAGGCCATGCCGCTGGTGATCGGCCCGACGGGCCTCAACGGCGCGCTCTGGCCCAACGGCGACCTGGCCCTGGCCAGGGCCGCGACCCGCGCCGGGATTCCGTTCGTGCTGTCGACAGCGTCCAACCTGTCCATCGAGGACCTGGCACGCCAGTGCGACGGCGACCTGTGGTTCCAGCTGTATGTCATCCACCGTGAAATCGCCCAGGCGATGGTGCTCAAGGCACTGCACGCCGGCTACACCACCCTGGTCCTGACCACTGACGTTGCGGTCAACGGTTACCGCGAGCGCGACCTGCGCAACCGCTTCAAGATGCCCATGAACTACACACCCAGGGTCATGCTCGACGGTTGCCTGCACCCGCGCTGGTCGCTCGATCTGCTGCGCCACGGCATGCCTCAGCTGGCGAACTTCGTCAGCAGCCAGGCCTCCAGCCTGGAGATGCAAGCGGCCCTGATGAGCCGCCAGATGGACGCGAGCTTCGACTGGCAAGCGCTGCGCTGGCTACGTGACCTGTGGCCGCACAAGCTGTTGGTCAAGGGCCTGCTGAACGCCGACGATGCCCAGCGCTGCATCGCCGAAGGCGCCGACGGGGTGATCCTTTCCAATCACGGCGGCCGCCAGCTCGACTGTGCGGTATCGCCCATGGAGGTGCTGCTCGAGTCGGTGGCCAAGACCGGCAAGCCCGTGCTGATCGACAGCGGTTTTCGCCGGGGCTCCGACA
Organism: Pseudomonas reidholzensis; assembly: GCF_900536025.1. Lineage (GTDB taxonomy): Bacteria > Pseudomonadota > Gammaproteobacteria > Pseudomonadales > Pseudomonadaceae > Aquipseudomonas > Aquipseudomonas reidholzensis. The sequence continues at coordinate 287,759 of NZ_UNOZ01000030.1, read as the reverse complement.
TCGTCAAGGCACTGGCACTGGGCGCTGAAGCCGTTTTGCTGGGGCGCGCCACGCTGTACGGCCTGGCCGCCCGGGGTGAAACCGGGGTCGACGAGGTGCTGGCGCTGCTCAAGGCGGATATCGACCGCACCTTCGCGCAGATCGGCTGCGCCGATATGGCCTCACTGAACCGTACCTGCCTTGAACCCGATGGAGGCGCGCAATCAGCCTCCGTTGGCCCATCCCGCGTCAAAGGAACACTCGCATGAGCGACATCCTCATCACCCATCTGCGCACCCGCGCCGTCAATGTACCGCTCGCCTACCCCGTGCACACTGCGGTCGGCACGGTCGGCACGGCGCCCCTGGTGCTGATCGACCTGGCAACCAGCGCCGGTGTGATCGGCCATGCCTACTTGTTCGCCTACACGCCGGTGGCGCTCAAGGCGCTCAAGCAGTTGCTGGATGACATGGCGCCACTGATCGTCGATCAACCCCTGGCGCCGGTAGACCTTGAAGCCCTGTTGGCAAAACGTTTCTGCCTTGCGGGGTTCACCGGGCTGATCCGGATGGCCGCCGCCGGTATCGACATGGCAGCCTGGGATGCACTGGCCAAGGCGCATGACATGCCGCTGGTACGTATGCTGGGGGCGAGCCCACGCCCCATCCGCAGTTACGACAGCCACAGCCTGGATGGCGAGAAGCTGGCAACCGAGCGCGCCGTAACGGCCGCCCAGGCAGGTTTTCGTGCGGTAAAAACCAAGATCGGCTACCCGACCCTGGCTGAAGACCTTGCAGTGGTGCAAAGCATTCGCCGCGCAGTGGGCGAAGGCTTCGAGATCATGGTCGACTACAACCAGAGCCTGGACGTCCCCGCCGCCATCAAGCGCGGTCAGGCCTTGCAGGCGCTCGGCGTCGCCTGGATCGAAGAGCCCACACTGCAGCACGACCATGCCGGCCATCAGCGCATCCAGAACAGCCTCGAGGTGCCTGTGCAGATGGGCGAAAACTGGCTGGGGCCAGAAGACATGTTCAAGGCATTGAGCGCCGGCGCCTGCAGGCTGGCGATGCCGGATGCGATGAAGATCGGTGGCGTCACCGGTTGGCTGCGGGCGAGTGCCCTGGCGCAGCAATTCGGCGTGCCGATGTCCAGCCACTTGTTCCAGGAAATCAGCGCCCACCTGCTCGCGGCATCGCCCACGGCGCACTGGCTGGAACGGTTGGACCTGGCGGGTAGCGTGATCGAGCCGACGCTTGCATTCGAAGAAGGCAACGCCGTTATTCCGGACTTGCCCGGGGTGGGCATCGTCTGGCGAGAGAAGGAAATCGAGCGCTACCTGGTCTGATCGATTGTGCCCTGGCCCGCGAATGCGGGCTCAGGGTCAGGCATCGCGAGCAAGACTTCGCCGGCCAAGCGTCTCGGATGGCAGCTCGCCGCACTGCGCTCTGTACTCAGCCGCAAACCGCCCTAAATGGGTAAACCCATAATCCAGGGCAAGCGCTGTCACGCTACGCACGCGACAGCCAGGATCGAGCAATGTCGCCTGGATCCGCTCAAGTCTCCTCCTGAGAATGTACCGCCGCGGCGAGACGCCGACGCGCTGGTCGAACAACAGGTACAGGCCGCGCAGGCTTACGTTGGCCAGCTTGGACAGCGCCGCAGGCGCGAGCTGCGCGTTCAAGTGTTCATCAATGTGCGTCAACACGCGCTGGAGTGATCGCTCGTGGACATCGCAGGCCTTGAGTTCCAGGTTGGTCGCCAGGCCCGACAGCACTTTACGTGTAACGATCTGGACAAAATGCTCCTGGATCGACGGTAGCGTGCAGTCTGCTTCGACCTCCTGGCAGACCAGGCTCAGCAATGGCGCCATGCCGTGCAGCGCGTGCAGTTTGTAGACCCGACTGGCGAAGCGCAGGCCTTCTGCAGGACGTGACCAGCGTTGCTGGTCACACACCGCATCCAGCAGGGCAACCGGCAATTTCAGAATGAATTTCTCGCAATCCCGTGAGTACGTCAGGTCAATTGGCTCGTGTGGATTGATCATCACCGCGTCACCCTCCACCAGCGTGCGTTGCTGCCCGGCCTGGCGCTGCACACAGCTGCCGCACAGCATGATCTGCAGGTGATACCTGTCACGCAACGAGGTCGAGGTTATCCGTGCTTGACTGCCGTAGCTGATATGGCAGAGGTCGAGGCCAGACAACTGGCGATGGCTCAGCTTGGCATGTGTACCGGCGCCTGCCAGGACCATCTCATGGTCCCCGACATGTTGTTTGACATAAGCAGAGACCGTACGCGGATCCACCTCATCAAACACCTTGCTTCGATGACTCAGCAGTTCGATGTTCATGGTTCACCACTCGTTAGCGCAAAGGCGTCGGCGACCTGCCTGGGTAACGGCTTGAGCAGGTCGCCGCGCGGATTACCAGAATTTCCAGGTGTAACTGGTGATCAGCCGGTTCTCGTCGAAGTCTGCGCCGTAACGCGTCTTCACCTTGATATTGCGCCCCTCGAACGCCAAACCTTGCAGAGGACCGCTCTGGATGACATACGACAGGATCAGGTTGGTCTCGCTCTCGACGTTGTCTGCCAGCCCTGGGCCGCGGTCGATGCCGGTGCCCCGCATGTAGCGAGTCATGAGCTTGAGCCCAGGCAGCCCCATGGCAACGAAGTCATAGTCGTAGCGCGCCTGCCAGGAGCGCTCACCGGCTTTGTAAAAGGCGATGGTCGACCAGTTGACCAGGAACGGTTGAGGCGCGTAGCCGTTGAGCAGCGGGAACGCGTCATCGCCGCTCATGCGTTGATACGCCACGGTGAACGTGTGCCCACCTTTACGCAGTGCAGTCATGATGCCGAGCGAGCGATTGTCGAAATCACCCGAACGCTTCGCCCCTTCGTCCTGGGTGTTGTAGTAGCGCAGGTCGGTCTTGAGGCTGTAGCCCTCCCCCATGTCCCACGTGTAGGCAGCGGCCGCGTAATGCTGCTGATAGAGGTCTTCGAGCTGAGCCACGTAATACGTGGCGTTGAGTGCTGGCGTCAGGTCGTACCGGGCACCGGCAAAGTTCAGCCCATCGCTGCTTTGCGCGGGGGTGTCGCCAAACAGGTAGATGTCCTCTCGATCAGACGACTCGCGCGTAGCGATCTTCCAGAAGCGCCCAGCGTTGAGGGTCAGCTTCGACCACTCCCTGGACTCGATCGTTGCACCTTCATAGGTGGTGACCAGCTGGCGTGAGTCATCGGTATAGGCGACCGGCAGCACTGGCCGATGCTCACCAATGCGCACCTCGGTATTCGACACCTTGATCTTGGCGGTCATGCCCGCACGGCCGTACTCGTGTACCGGCCGACCCTTGCTGTCGTCATACGGCAGGACCGTATCCGGGCCCCGCCCGCCACCGCCGTCGAGGCGATAGGCATACTGCCCCGAGGCGTCGAGCCCGAACTGCACCGGGCCTGGCGAATAGCCCGATTTGAATTGCAGGTCAAACCCTTGACTCCAGCTGCCGACCCGTGACTTGGGGGCCGCCGATTGCTTGAAGTCGCGATCGTAATAGAAATTGCGCAACCCCAACGTCAGGTGACTGTCCTTGAATACCTCTGCTTGCGCGGGCATCGACATTTGCGCTGCCAGGCCCGTTACAGCCCACCCCATCTGACCAGTACTCTTCATCCAACCCACTCCGAATTATTCTTGTGTGCGAGTTTTCGGGTGCAGCGGGCCGTGCCGCGAACGCAGCAGGACCCTGTGCAGGAATAAAAAAAGGCGCGACTGCCGGCGCGCCAAAGACCCGTGTACAGGCGAGCTACAGACCTGCACGGGATGGTGCGAGCGCGATCAGGCGCCTTGCTTGGCGTGGGTATCCAGCGGCACCCGGTTGGCATGACGTTGAGCAATCATCAGCACGGCGATCACCGCCACCACACCGGGCAGGCCGAACAACAGGAAGTTCTGTTCGAACGGCAGGCTCAGGCTGAACAGGTAGCCCCCCAGCAGCGGACCGGCAACGGCCCCGCAGCGCCCGACAGCGGCGGCCATGCTCACGCCCGTCGAGCGCGCAACGGCCGGATAGATATCGGCGGCCAGGGTATGCACCACCGACAGGCAGCCAACGGTGGCGCCGCCGGCGATCAGCAGGATCAGGTACAGCGTTGCCGGGCCGGGACGCACACCCAACAGCGAGATCGACACTGCAGAAAGTGCGAAAAACAGCAGCAACGTCGGCTTGCAACCCCAGCGGTCAGCGATGAACCCGCTGGCAAGCTGGCCAATCAGCGCACCGATGTTCATCACCAGCAGGAACGCAATACTCGACCCCAGCGGGTAACCGCCACTGTTCATCAGCTTGGGCAACCAGGTATTCAGCCCGTAGACCATCAACATGCACATGCCGAACGCGACCCACACCATCAAGGTGGCAACAGCGCGTGCATCACTGAACAGCGACGCCATGGCGGTGCCGGCGGTATTGCTCACCGTCTCGACCTGGTAGCGGACCGGCCCTGTAGGCTGGTGGGCCGGGTTGATCCGCTTGAGCAGCTTGGCCACCTGTTCCTGGCGGTCGCGCTGGACCAGGTAGGCAACTGACTCAGGCAAGGTCTTGTACAGCAAGGGCAGCGACAGCAACGACAGCCCGGCAATGTAGAACGGCGAGTGCCAGCCCAGCAGAGGAATCAGGTACATGCCGGCGAGCGCCGACAACAGGCCACCCACGGCGAAGAAACTGAGCATCAGGTTGATCAGCCGATTGCGGTACTGGGTGGGCGCCATTTCCTTGAGAATGGTCACCAGGTTGGGGACCACCCCGCCCAGCCCTACACCGGTCAGAAACCGACAGATGCCGAAGGTCGTGGCGTCGTAGGCGAAGGCGTTGATAAAAGCCGCCACGCTGAACAGCGCAACGCAGAACAGGATCACCGGGCGCCTGCCAAGTCGATCGGCGCTGGTACCGAGGATCACTGCACCGAACATCATCCCAAGCATGGAGCTGGAGCCCAGCATCCCGGCCTCTGCGGGGGTCAGGTTCCATTCGGTCATCAGGTGAGGCAGCACGGAGCCATAGATGACCAGATCATAGCCATCGAACAGCATGATGAAGGAGCACCAGAACACCAGCAGGAAATGAAAACGACTGAGCTTCGCGGAGTCGAGAATCTCGACGGCGTTGATGCGTTGCATGGCATGTACTCTTGTTGTTTTTTTGTGTGAGGCAGGCAAGCGAGTCGCCGGCCGCCCTTTCGAGTACAACGTTATGGACAGTTGCCTGATAGATCAAATAGATATATTTTTGAAATCAAAATAAGCCATGTCTATTCAACTATGATCGATCTCAATCTCGTCCGCGTCTTCGTCACCATCTACGAGACAGGGAGTGTCAGCGGTGCAGCCGAACGCCTGCACGTGACCCAGCCCTCCGTCAGCTACGCCCTGGGCCGGCTGCGAGATCAGTGGGGAGACCCCTTGTTCAAGCGCACCCGCGATGGCATGCAGCCTACGGTCCTGGCGTCGCAGTTGTACGGCTCGTTCAGGTCGTCACTGACCGACATCGAGCGCGCGGTGGCCCTGACGCGAAAGTTCGAGCCCGAGGTCTCCACCCGCCGCTTCCGCCTGGCCTTGTCTGACCTGGGCGAGGTGTTTTTCCTGCCGCATGTGCTGCGCGGCTTGCAGGCGCAGGCGCCGCTGGTTGAACTCGAAGTGATTCAGCTCGAGATCGACCGCCTGGACGAGTGGCTGAAAACCGGCAAGATCGATGCTGCGGTGTGCAACCGCAGTTATCTTCCGGTTCAGGCCAAGTGCGAGCTGATGTTTGTCGAACACTATGTATGCATGGCCCGCAGTGACCACCCACGCATCGGTACGACCCTGTCGATGGAGCAGTTCCTGGGGGAGCGCCACGTGGTCGTGTCGGCGGGCACGGGGCACCATTTTGTCGAGGACCGCTTGCGCGAAGCGAGTATCGAACGGACGGTCAGCCTGCGGGTTCCGCACTTCAGCGTGCTGCCAGAAATCATCTCCTCCAGCGACCTGCTGGTGACCCTTCCGCAGCGCGTGGCATCAGTATATGCCGAGCGCAATGGCCTCAAGACCCTGGCACTGCCGTTTACCGTGCCAGCGTTCGAGGTCAGCCTGCACTGGCATGAGCACAGCGGTGATAGTTCCGCTCAGCGTTGGTTCTGCGAGTTTCTCAAAACGACCATTTCATGTTTATAAGGCGGTTTCGATCGGCGCGTCGGGATCACTGCTCCACTCACTCCATGACCCCGGGTACAGCGATGCGCCGCGCATGCCGGCGATTTCCAGGGCCAGTAGATTGTGGCAGGCGGTAACGCCTGAGCCGCATTGCTGGACGCTCTGGCGCGCGTCGGTGTCGCCGAGCAACGCCTTGAACTCGTCGCGTAGAACGGCCGCCGGCTTGAACAGGCCGTCCTCTGCGAGATTGCCGCGGAAAAACCGGTTACGGGCTCCTGGAATGTGCCCGCCACGTGCATCCAGCGTCTCATTCTCTCCACGAAAACGATCGGCCGCACGGGCATCGACAATCACCCACGGCCCCTGGTGCCGCACGCTCTCGAGTAACGCCACCCGATCAATGCTGGCCACCAGCGCCTCAGCGCTGACAAAGTCGCCCGGCGTTGGCGTGCTCGGCAGTGCGAGGCCTGCGGCCTGCCACGCAGGCAGTCCACCGTCGAGTACCGCGACCGCAGAGTGGCCTAACCAGCGCAGCAGCCACCAGGCGCGGGCTGCAAACATGCCGCCCTGCGCGTCGTAAACCACCACTTGCTGGCCACGCTGGAGGCCGAGTTCACGCAATCGCGCGGCAAGCACCTCGCGATCGGGCAAGGGGTGGCGGCCATTGTGTCCCGTCTTGGGGCCGCTCAAGTCACGTCCCAGGTGCAGGTACTGGGCGCTGGGCAGATGGCCTTGGGCATAGGCGATTTCACCCTTTTCAGGGTCCGCCAGGTCAAAACTGCAATCGAAGACCGCGGGCGCGGGCCCTTCACGCAGCAGGGCCTCGAGTGCGTGGCGGTTGATCAAGGTCGAGTAGGTAGGCATGGGGCTGATCCCTCAAAGGGTGTGACGGTTGGCAATGAAAGGCAGGCCGAGGTTTTCGCGCAGCGTCTGGCCCTGATACTCCCGCTGGAACAGCCCGCGGCGCTGCAACTCCGGGACCACCCGCTCGGCAAAATCGGTAATGCCCTGGTGCAGGCCGGAGAACATGACATTGAAGCCGTCGGCTGCGCCACCCTCGAACCACGCCTGGAAATCGTCGGCGATGCTCTGCGGTGTGCCGATCAGTATTCGGTGGCCGCCCGCCGTGAGCTGGTTGAACAGCTCGCGTACCGTGGGCCGCTCGCGGTGGATCAGATCGACAATCAGTTTTTGCCGGCTCTTGTGACCATTGGTGTCGGCCGGCTCGAGCGGCAACGGGACGCGCGAGTCGAACGGCAGCTCGGACAGGTCGAAGCCCAGCCCGGCGAAGCGCGAAATCGAGCGCAAGAAGGCGGGTCGGTCCAGCAGCGATTGCTGGTGGTCGTAGCGCGCTTGGGCTTCAGCCAGGGTACGCCCGACAATCGGCGACACCCCCGGGAGTATCTTCAGGTGGTCGGGGTTGCGGCCTAACGCCTGCGCGCGTTGTTTGATATCACGGTAGAACGTCTGGCCCTGCTCCAGCGTGTGCTGGGCGGTAAAGATCAACTCCCCGGCACGCGCCGCCAGCGCACACCCCGCTTCGGAGGAGCCGGCCTGGGCAATCACCGGATAGCCTTGCACCGGGCGCGGGGCATTGAGTGGGCCGCGTACCTGGAAATGCTCGCCGTGGTGGTTCAATACGTGCATTTTCTGCGCATCGACAAAGCGCCCGGCCTGTTTATCCTGCACGAAGGCGTCATCCTGCCAGCTGTCCCACAGCCCGGTGACCACGTCATAAAACTCCTCGGCGCGGGCATAGCGGTCGGCGTGCAAGACGTGCGCGTCAAGGTTGAAGTTCTCGCCGCCCCCCAGCGAAGTCACCAGGTTCCAGCCCACCCGGCCACCACTCAGGTGGTCGATGTTGGCAAATTTTCGCGCCAGGTTGTACGGCTCGTTGTAGGTGGTGCTGGCGGTGCCGATCAGGCCAATGCGCCGGGTGGTCATGGCCAGTGCTGGCAGCAACACCAGCGGGTCCCAGCGCACGCTGGTCGGGCTGCCACCCAGCGAGGCCTTGTCGGCGTCGACATTGACGGCATCGTTGAAGAACACGGCATGCAGGCGTGCGTCTTCCAGCGTCTGTGCGGCCCGGCGAAAGTGCTCGAAGTCGCGGAACAGATCGCTCTGCGCCTCAGGATGACGCCAGACAGCGCTCATGTAGCCGGCGCTGGGAATGAACGCGCCAAGGATCATCTGTTTGTGCGGGTTGCTCATGTACTACTCCTTGAGTGTCTGCAGCGTTGAGCGCGGCTCAGTCGAGCAAGTCCGGTTGCTCGCGACAGATCCGGTCCCACAGCGGAAGGAAATTCAACCAGGCGAAGAATTCTTTGCCAGCGGCGTCCGACCCGGCATCGAGGTCGGGTATCACCGGCGTACCGGCCGAGTACGCCAACAGGTGTGCACGTGCGGTGTCATCGGCGAGGATGCAGCGCCAGGCGGCGGTTTCGACGCTCTGCCCCACCGTCCACAAGCCATGGTTCTGCCAGAACAGCAGGTGGTGCTGTGCAAAGGTTTTCACAAACGCCTCGCTGACGCGCTCGCGGTTGCGCTCAAGGCGCCCGTCGGTGGCGCGCAATGCGTGGCGCTCGAAGATCACCTGGTCGTCAACGAACGCCGCCGACTCGGCGGTAATCGGTTGGAACAGCTTGCCCAGCGACGACCAGACGCGGCCGTGAAAGCCATGCACGTGAGCGATCCCGACCACGTCGGGCCGTGCTTTTTGCAGGTCATAGTGCAGCTCGAGGGCACTGGTATTGAGCACCCCATCGCCCTCGACCACCTGGCCCGCGCCGTCGACCCGCAGCAGATGTGAAACGCAGATCTGCGAGAATGGCACGCCGAGCGGGTTGATCCAGTAATGGTCGGTTTCAACCGGGTCACGTGCGGTGAAGTGCCCGGCTATGCCCACCTCGAAACCGAGCGCTGCAAACAGCCGGTATGAGGCGGCCAGCCGCTGCTTGCGATGCAGGCGCTCCTGCAGGGGGTCTAGGTGGCGCGTAGGCTCGCGCAGGGTCAGGCGATTGTTGTCCTGGGGAAGGCTATAGGTGGACTGAGAAAATAACCGTGTATGACGCATGCAATAGACCCTTGTTTGTGCCTCGGCAGTGGTGTGTGGGCAGCCGAAACCGCTGACGGCGGTCAGGGAGCGGCTGCAGCAGGTGGATGGACGAGGGTCAAGCCCCTGAAACGGGTTTCAGGGGCTTGACCGCAGGCTTACAGGGTCAAGGTCAGACCCTCGATCAGCGCCCCGGGCAACAGCACCGTCTGGGCATCGCGCTGCAGATGAGTGCGGGTGCTGATGCGCAAGGTCTGCTCACGGGTCAGCGCCAGCAGCTTGTCGCCGAATATCGAGTACAGGCTGTCGTCAAAGCGCATGGTGTCGATCGGTGCGACGATTTCGCCGTCCTCGACCCAGAAGCTGGCGAAGCGGGTCATGCCGGTGATGCGCGCCGTGCCCACATCCGAGTAGTTCAGGTACCAGAGATTGCCGATGTACAGGCCGGTGCCCAGGGCCTTGAGCACCTCCGCGGACGGCAGGTCACCACCGCCCAGGACCAGTGACGAAGGCAACTCATGACTGTCGACGCCATTGGCCTGCAAGCCATATTCGCGGGCCGAGCGGGTACTGACCAATTGGCCCACCAATTGGCCCGCTTCGATCAGCGCTTGATCCTGGCGCACCCCGCCTTCGCTGTTGAACAACGGTTCCAGGCCCGCAGACGCTTGCTCGCTCAAATTGAAGTGCGCAGACAACCTGGCCGTGCCCAGTTGCAACGCTTGCAACGGGCTACGCCGGGTATGCAGGGCGCGCGCAGAAAGGCCGCCGCGCAGCGCAGCGATCAGCGAATTGACTGCGGCGGGCGCCAGGTAGGCGCGGTATTGCCCGGGCGCAAGGGTCTTGCGCGGCTTGCCCAGGTGGGTGAGTTGCTCGCGACCCTGGGCAAACTGGGCTGCCAGGGCCTCGGTATCCCAGTGGCTAGCCGCATAGGTGATCTTGACCGCTTCGCCGTTGCCGTGAAACAGGCTGAAATCCAGACTGGCGCTGATCGCGACGTCCCAGCCGTGGCTTCCCCATGAACTGGCGAAGCCTCGGTACATCGGGCCGCCCGCATAGATACCGACCATGTCCAGGCCTTCGCTCAGGGCTGAGACGTGTTCGATCAGTTGTTCGGCGCTGGGCAGACGCCCCTGCGCTTCGCGGCTGCTGTTGAAGGCCTGCTGATCGAACTGCAAATACGGGTCGGCAGGCAGTATCGCCACCACGGCTCGCAACTGCCCGAGCGCCTCTTCCAGGCGTGCCTGGTCAGTGCCGGGATCCCCCGTCAGGCTCAGTGCTTCACTGGCATGACGCCCCTTGCTGATCAGGCGCAGGCTGACCTCGATCTGAGCGACTTGGCTGGCTTGGCGCACCTGGCCGTGATTGAACCGTATGAAGTGCGACGCTTCGGCGCTGTAGCCCAGGGAAAAATGCTCGTCCTGCTCGAGTCGACCTTGCAGCCACCGGTGCAGCTGGTCGAACGACTGGCGGTAGTGTTGATGATTCATCAGGCTTGCCCCCCGAACACATCGATCTGATCGAACACGCAGGCCGGCGACGCGTGCCCGACGGTGATCGACTGATTGGGCTCACCTTTGCCACAGTTGGGCGTGCCCAGCACCTGCAGGGTCGAGCGGTCGCCGACGGCGCTCAGCTTGCGCCAGAACTGCGAGGAGATGCCGCGGTAATTGGGGTTCTTCACCACCCCCGCCAGCCTGCCGTTTTCGATCAGTTGCCCCCATTCGCAGCCGAACTGAAACTTGTTACGGGCCTGATCGATGGACCAGGAGCGGTTGGTCGCCATGAGAATCCCGTGTTCGATAGTGCCGATCATCTGCGCCAGGCTCTGGTCGCCGGGCTCGATATTGAGGTTGGCCATGCGGTCGATCGGGGGCCGGTTCCAGTCGCAGGCGCGGCTGTTGGCCACCCCCTCCATTCCGCTGCGTGCCTGGGACAAAGCTGCCCCCAGCGGCCTTTTGAGCACTCCAGCTTCGATCAACAGATGCTTTTGCGCCGGCAGCCCTTCGTCGTCATGGCTGTAGCTGCCCAATTCATCAGTTACATGCGGATCGAAGCTGACATTGAGCAGTGGCGAGCCGTATTGGTAACTGCCAAACATGTCTTGGGTCACAAAGCTGGTGCCGGCAAAGTTACGCTCGTCGCCAAGTATGCGATCGAGTTCCAGCGGGTGGCCGATCGATTCATGTATCTGCAGGATCATCTGGTCAGGCAACAGCAGCAGGTCACGCGGGCCTTCTGGCGTATTGGGCGCAGCGAGCAGCTGCAACGCCTGGTCGGCGACCTGCTCGATCTGCCCGATGAAACCTGAGCCCTGCACCAGCTCAGTGCCCCCCTGACGCGAAATTCCCCAGGTCCGTCGCTGGCTCTGACGGCCATCGAAGGCGGTCACATCCAGGCGCGGCAAGAGCAATTGCTTGTGGCTGGCGATCTCGCTGCCCGTGCTGTCGTAGTAGAGTTGCTGACGATCGACGATGCGCAGCCCGGCCGACCAGTTGACCAGCTTGTCGTGGCGCGGCACCCGTGCCGACTCACTGCGCAACAGCTCCAGCCAATCGCCGGTTGCGGGCAACGGCGCGCCAGCGCCCGGCGAGCGGTAACTGGCCTCGAAGGCCGCGCCCTGCTGCGCCGGCTGGTGCAACAAGGCATGGCTGCCGATCGCCCTGGCCAGCATCAGTGCCTGGTCGTATGCCAGCGCCAGCCCGCGCACGGTCAGGTCGCTGGTCGCGGCAAAGGCCTCGTTGCCGTTGACCCGCACGCAGAGCATTACCCCCCGGCTGGACTGGCGACGCGGGGGATCAATCACGTTGCGGCTCACCGACAGGCTGACGCTGTCCTGGTGAACGTAACGCAGCGAATGGAAATAGCCAGCCCCTTGATGAGCTTGGCTGAAACCGGAAAGCAATGACCTCAGTGAGGCGGGTTGTTCAGACATCGGTCCAACGTCCTCTGCTACGGGTAGGGCAGCGCCAAGGGCTGCGAATCGCGGCCACCGGGGGCCAGTGCTGCCGCCAGAAGCTGGCGGGTATAGGGGTGTGCGGGGGCGTCGAAGACCTGCGCCGTAGCGCCACGCTCGACAACCACGCCGTCTTTCATGACCAGCAGTTGATGCGCGAGCGCGCGGACCACCGCCAGGTCGTGACTGATGAACAGGTACGTCAGGCCATACGTCTGCTGGAGGTGACGCAAGAGCTCGATGATCTGTTTTTGCACGGTGCGGTCGAGCGCCGACGTCGGTTCATCCAGCAGGATCAGCTCAGGCTTGAGTACGATCGCCCGGGCGATGGCGATGCGTTGGCGCTGCCCGCCGGAAAACTCGTGGGGATATCGGTGGCGAACCTCGCCAGCCAGGCCGACCTCCTCCAGCACGGTGATTACCGCTTGTTCGCGTTCTTCGGGCGTCAGTCGTGTGTGCACACGCAGGCCTTCAGCGATGATCTGCAGGACGGTCATACGCGGGCTCAAGCTGCCAAACGGGTCCTGAAACACCACTTGCATGCGTTTGCGCCAAGGGCGCAGGTGGCGACCCTCGAGCGCGTCCAATGCAGTGCCGTCGAAGCGCACGCTGCCGCGGCCGTCGATCAGCCGGAAAATAGCCTGGCCCAGGGTCGACTTCCCCGAGCCGGACTCGCCGACGATGCCCAGCGTGGTCCCGCGCCGAACGCTCAGGCCGATCCCCTTCACCGCCTCCAGATAACGCCGCCGCCAGGGCGGGCCGCCAAGCGGGAACGTCACGTCAAGGTCCTTGACCTCGAGCAAGGTCGCCGACGCTGCGACCGCCACCGGTTCGCGGCCAGGCTCGGCATCCAGCAACTGCCGGGTGTAGCGGTGCGCAGGCCGGGTAAACACCACTTCACACGGTGCTTGCTCGACGATCTGCCCATCCCGCATCACCGCCACCCGCTGAGCGATGTGCCGCACCAGGTTGAGGTCATGGCTGATCAGCAACAAGGCCATGCCCAGTTGCTGTTGCAGGTTCTTGAGCAATTGCAGGATCTTGCGCTGGACCGTGACATCGAGCGCTGTGGTGGGCTCATCGGCTATCAGCAGTTGCGGCTCGCAGGCCAGCGCCATGGCAATCATCACCCGCTGGCGCTGCCCGCCGGACAACTCGTGGGGGTAGGCCTGCAGGCGCTTCTCGGCGTGTTGCAAGCCAACCTGGCCCAGCAACTCCAGCACCCGACGACGAATCCCTGGAGCATCCAGCGAGGTATGCAAACGCAGGGCCTCGCCGATTTGCCGTTCAACGCTGTGCAGCGGGTTCAGCGAACTCATGGGCTCTTGAAAAATCATCGCCACCTGGTTGCCCCGCAGCGACCGCAGACGGCCCGGTTCAATGCCCAACAGCTCTTCACCAGACAAGCGGATGCTGCCTTCGGTGCGCACGCCAGGCCCCAGCAACTGCAGAATCGAATGGGCCGTTACCGACTTGCCCGAACCCGACTCACCCACCAGGGCCAGGCACTCGCCCCGGCGTATCTGCAGGTCAACGCCGCGGACCACCGCCTGCCCCGCAAAGCTCACGCGCAGGTCACGGATGGCGATCAGCGGGTCGGTGCTCTCAGGCTCTTGGATCAAATGCGTCACGACAGGCCTCACCGATAAATACCAAAAGACTCAACAGCACTGCCAGCACGCAGAAGGCTGTCAGCCCCAACCATGGCGCCTGCAGGTTGTTCTTGCCCTGACTGATCAGTTCGCCAAGCGAGGGGCTGCCGGCAGGCATGCCGAAGCCGAGGAAATCCAGCGCAGACAAGGTGCCGATGGCGCCGGTGACAATGAACGGCAGAAATGCCAGGGTCGCCGTCAGGGCATTGGGCAAGACATGCCGGACCATCACCTCGAGGCTGCTCAGGCCCATGGCGCGGGCTGCCTTGACGTATTCCAGGTTGCGCCCTCGGAGGACTTCCGCGCGTACCACATCGACCAGGGTCAGCCAGGCGAATGCCGCCATGATCCCCAGCAGCCAGCCGAAACCGGGCTGGATCAGGCCCGACAGGATGATCAGCAGGTACAACACCGGCAGCCCCGCCCAGACCTCTATCAAGCGCTGGCCGAAGAGGTCCACCATGCCGCCGTAGTAGCCTTGCAATGCCCCTGCACAGACGCCGATCAGGCTGCTGACGGAGGCCAGTGCCAAGGCGAACAACAGCGACAGTCGCACGCCGAAAATTACCCGCGCGGCCACATCGCGCGCTTGATCATCGGTGCCCAGCCAATTGTCCCGACTGGGCGGGCTGGGCACCTGCGTGCGCACGTCGTAATTGACCGTGGTGGCGCCGAACTGGATCGGTGCGAACAGCATCCAGCCGCCCTGCTGCTCGACCAGCTGGCGAACGTAGGCGCTACGGTAATCCGGCTCGAAGGGCAGTTGCCCGCCCAGTTCCACTTCGCTGTAAGTCTTGAAGGCGGGGAAATGCCAGTGGCCTTGACTGACCAGCAACAAGGGTTTGTCGTTGGCGATCAGGTCCCCGGCCAGGCTGGTGACAAATACCGCCAGGAACAGCCAAAGCGACCAGTAACCGCGGCGATTGGCCTTGAAGCGCTGCCAGCGGCGCTGATTCACGGGGGAAAGCTGCAGCATCAGTGGCCCCTCGATGAGAAGTCGATACGAGGGTCGATCAGCCGGTAGCAGAGGTCTCCCACCAGCTTGATCAACAGCCCGGCGAGGGTGAAGATGAACAGCGAGCCGAATACCACCGGGTAATCGCGCGAGACCGCCGCCTCATAGCTCATGCGCCCCATGCCATCGAGGGAAAACAGCACCTCGATCAGCAACGAGCCGCCAAAAAAGACGTGCAACATGGCGCTGGGCAATCCTGCGGTCACCATCAGCATCGCATTGCGCAGGACGTGCCCGTACAGCACCTGCCGCTCGCCGGCACCTTTGGCCCGAGCGGTGATCACGTACTGGCGCGAGAGCTCGTCAAGGAAGCTGTTCTTGGTGAGCAGGGTCAGCGTCGCAAAGCCACCCACCACCAACGCGGTGACCGGCAGTACCAGGTGCTTCAGGTAGTCGAGGACCTTGCCGGCCGCCGACAGCGTGGCAAAATCTTCCGAGACCAGGCCGCGGATCGGCAACCAGTTCAAACCACTGCCGCCCCCGAACATCAGGATCAGTAACAGCGCGAAGAGAAACGCCGGCACCGCGTAGCCGATGATGATCAGCGTACTGGTCCAGACATCGAAGGCGCTGCCATTGTTGACCGCCTTGCGGATCCCCAGCGGGATGGAAATCCCGTAGGTAATCAACAACGCCCACAATCCCAGAGACACGGTGACGGGCATTTTCTCTGCGATCAGGTCAGTGACGCTGATGCCGCGGTAGAAACTGCTGCCGAAATCCAGCTGCGCGTATTGCGTGAGCATCAACCAGAGCCGCTGCAGGGGCGGCTTGTCAAAGCCATATTGCCGCTCGATATCAGCGACCAGGCGTGGATCAAGGCCGCGGCTGGCCGAAGACGTCGCAGTCGTCGCAAAGCTGTCGACGGTGGCCCCGCCGAGGTCTTGCGCCATGTCCAGGCCCTGCATGCGCGCAATGGCCTGCTCGACCGGGCCGCCAGGGGCCGCCTGGACGATCGCGAAGTTGACCAGGAGGATGCCCAGCAAGGTGGGGATGATCAGCAGCAGGCGCCGCACGCTATAACCCAGCATGGCTGTGCTCCTCTGCTCGGGCGCGCATCTGGGCGTTGCTCAGTGGCACTTCACTGACCTGCCACCAGGCGTCCTGGGTCTGGTCGTCGGCCGCCCCGGCGGTTGGCCGTCCAAAGCGGTTCCACCAGACCACAGGGTTGCCGGCGGGGTAGTAATTGGGGATCCAGTAGTACCCCCACTGCAGCACCCTATCCAGTGCCCGTGTGCTGTCTTGCAGTGCTTGGCGGCTGTCGGCCTTGATTGCCCGGTCGATCAGGGCATCGACCACAGGGCTGCGCAGGCCGATGTAGTTGTTCGAGCCTGGGTCACCGGCCGCGCGCGAGCCGAAGTAGTTGAGCAACTCACGACCTGGCGTCGCGGAGACCGGGTAGGCGGCCATGATCATGTCGTAATCACGGGTGCGCAGCCGGTTGATGTACTGCGCAGAGTCCACGCTGCGAAATTCCAGGGTGATACCGATCTGCGCCAGGTTGCGCTTGTACGGCATTACCAGCCGGCCAAAACTGGGGCCACTGATGAGGAAGGTGAAGTGCAACGGTGTGCCGGCTGCATCCACCAACTGATTGCCCCGCGGCCGCCAGCCCGCGGCTTCGAGCAGTGCCAGCGCCTGCAGTTGCTTGTCGCGAATCACGCCACTGCCATCGCTGGTGGGCGGTTCGAAGGCCGTGTCGAAGACTTCTGGCGGCAATTGAGCCCGCCAAGGGTCCAGCAGGCGCCTCTCTCCAGGCCCGGGGAGCCCACGCGCCGCCATGGGCCCGTTGGAAAAGTGGCTGCGCTGGCGGCGGTAGGCGTCATACAGAATGGTGCGGTTGGTCCATTCGAAATCCCATAACAGGGCCAGCGCCTGGCGCACCCTGCGATCGGCAAACTGCGGCCGGTCCAGGTTGAAGAAGAAGCCCTGGGCATTACGGATAGCGCCTTGCGCCAGGCGTTCGCGCTGCAAGCGACCGTCCTCGAGCGCGTCACCCTGGTACGCCGTCGCATACTGCGCCGCGGAGCTCACCGCCTGCAGGTCGAACGCGCCCGCCCGAAACGCCTGCACCGCGCCGCTACCGCTGTTGGCGAAGTATTCGATGCTGAGCTGGTCAAAATTGAATTGCCCACGGTTGACCGGCAGGTTTGCGCCCCACCAGTCGGCGACTCGCTGCAGCTTCACACTGCGCCCTGGATCGACCTTGACCACACGGTACGGACCATTGCCAGGCGGGATCTCGAAACCGCCACCGTTGGCCAGGTCACGCGTGCGCCACCAGTGCTCAGGCAGCACCGGCAGGGTCGCAAGCTCCAGGGGCAAGACCCGATCCTCGCCATCGGCAAAGTCGAAACGCACCTGCAACGGCGCCTCGACGGTGACCTGGGTAACGTTGGCGAACTGGATGCGGTACGCAAGCTTGCCGTGCTTCATCAATTGCTCGAAGGTGTAGCGCACGTCTTCAGCGGTGATCGGCGCACCGTCTTCGAAGCGGGCTCGGGGATCGATGTTGAAACGCAGCCAGGTCCGGTCCGGGGCCAGCTCCAGGGTCTTGGCGATGTACCCATACACGGTGAAGGGTTCATCCTTCGACCGCGTCGCCAGCGACCCGTACAGCCAACCCTCGAGCTTGTCGACACCCTGACCTTTGTCGACATAGGGAATCAGGTGGTCGAACGCTGCTGCCTGAGACAACAGGCTCATACGCCCGCCTTTGGGGGCGTCGGGGTTGACGTAGGCAAAGTGCTCGAACTGCACAGCGTATTTGGCAGCCTCGCCATAGACCGTGAGAAACGGCTGAGGCTGGGCGTGCACTGCAGGTGCGCACAACAGTAGGTACACGGCGCTCCGCGCCAGACGCTGAAACATGGCTGGCCCCGCTGATCAGTAATCGAAGCTGACGTTGAACGACACGGTCCGCGGCGCACCGAGGAAGACCGAGTTGCTCGAGGCAAATGCCCAGTAACGTCGATTGGCGATGTTGTCGACGGCCAGGCGCAGCGTGACATCATGCGCATCCACCGGGATGCGGTAACTGGCCCCGGCGCCAAACAGGGTAAAACTGGGGACCTCCAGGGTGTTGGTGTCATTGGCTTCGGACGCGCCTTTGTAACGTGCGTCGGCATACACCTTCAGCCCATCAACGCCCGGGACCTTCTGGCTGATCGACAGGCTTTGCTGAAAGCGCGGTACGCCAGAGGCACGGTTGCCAATCAGCGCCTCTTCGCTCTGGGTGAAGGTCGCGTCCAGCCAGGTCGAGCTGCTGTTCAACGTGGTGCTGTCGGTGAGCTCCAGGCGTGCATTGAGCTCCACCCCCTGGTAGCGCTGCTCGCCGTCCTGGACGTAGAAACCTGCGCCGTTGCCATACTCGGCACCGCGGTCCAGACGGAACACCGCCAGCGACCCACCCCAGCGCTCGCGCTCGGTCTTGACCCCTATTTCGTACTGTTTACTGGTGATCGGATCGAGCGTTTCGCCGGCGTTCTGGTAGGTAGAGCCTGCGGTCTCGCCGGCCTCGAGCGCCTCGACATAACTGGCATAGAAGGTGGTATCAGGCCGAGGCTGATACATCAGGGCGATCGTTGGGGTCAGCGGGACCTTGCGGTACTCGGAGGTCTTCGCCCCCGCGACGTTGTACACATCCTGGGTGTACTCGGTCAGCCGCAACCCGGCCAGCAGCGACCAACCATGGGTCAGGTCCAGGGTATCGCTGGCAAACACTGCACGCTGCTCGATGTAGGAGACGCGGTAGGTGGGGTAGTCGATCTGGCCGCCGTAACTGATCTTGTTCGGCGTGGTGTAGAGGTTGTTGGTGCCAATGCTCTGGAACAGTGAAACCGTGCTGGAACGGCGGTCGTAGCCTTGCCAGGACGTGCCCAGGACGATCTTGTGGCCTATCGGGCCGGTGCTGAAGTTACCTTGCAGCATCGCCTGGACCTGATCGTAGACCGCCGAACCGTTGCCGGTACTGAGAACTTCTTCATAGTCACCCGCCTCATTGAGCAGTGTCGGGTACTCGGAAATGTACACGCGCTGTTGATCGAAGTGGTTGTAATCCAGGCTCACCGACCAGTCGGGGGTGATAGTCCACTGCAAGCCTGTAGCCGCCAGCCAGGCGCGCGACTGGAAGCTGGTGTCGTCGATCCCCGACCGGTTGGTCCTGGGATTGATCACGTCCGGCAGGCTCGACCCGGTGTACTTGGGCAAGCGGTAGTTCTGGATACCGCCGTTGATAAGCCGGTCCTGATAGAAGGTGTCCGCGGTCCAGGTCAGGTCCGGGTTGATGCGCGCATCCAGCAACAGCGAGAACGCATCACGATGAACATTCGACCGGGTGGGCGTCTCGCCCTCTTCATGCACCGCATTCAGGCGATAGCCGAACCTGTCATCAGGCCCGGTGCGCCCGCCGATATCCACGTGTTCGCTCCAGACCCCATTGGAACGCACGCCGGCGTCCAGGCTGAGCGTGGTCTGATCGGTAGGCTTCTTGGTGACGTAGTTGACGACTCCACCCGGCGCGCCAAAACCGTACATGAAGCCCGAGGCGCCCTTCAACAGCTGTACCGAGTCGAACGCCTCCATGGGCAACTCGAGGGTCGTCATCAGGATCGGCAGGCCATTGATCTTGTAGCTTCCGCCGTTGTCCAGGCGCACGCCACGCACGGTCAGGTTGGTGGCCGTCAGCGAGTAGGTATCGCCCTTGGCATCGACCGAAGCGTCACCTGCCAAGGCCTTGCTCAACGACTTGATCTGACGTTCCTGAAGTTCCTCGCTGCTCACCTGGACGGTGGAAAATGGGGTTTTCAGTGCACTGGCGCTGCCCAGTGCACCCGCGATCATTTTCGGCTCACGTGTGTGCAGCCCATTGACGGTGATGGTTCCCAAGCGTGCGGGCTGGCTGTCGTGCTCGATACTGATGCCGGCGTCGCTCTGCACGCGGCGCAGGCCGGTCCCTTGCAACGCTTGGTCGATGGCTTCGCCGACCGTCAGTTGACCCTCGACCGGACTGCTGATGAGCCCCTGCAGGGTTTCTTGCTGGAACGAGATAGCCACAGCCGCCTGCCGGGAAATCTGCACCAGCACCCGATCCAGCGGCCCAGCGCCCAACTCAAAATGAACCGTCCGCTGCTGCGCCTGCCCCTCGGCTACGACCACACTCGCCTGCGTGCTGAGCACAAGACCAAATGCGATGCACGGTGCCAGCAGCGAACCCTTGAAAACCCTCATACCCCCTCCCTCTCAATGACTTGATGGATATGAGTGAAACGAGGAAGCGGGATTTATAGGGGGCACGAAAAAAAATAACGGTCGTGCAGCGCAGCGAGGCCAGCCCTCAACCGCGAGGTTCGATGCTCACCCAAAGGGGCGTATGGAAACGCACTGTAATTGGCAACGACAGCTGGAGTAACTGCAGTGTGCGGTCGGTATCGTCAAGGAAGTACAGGCCGCTGATGCGTAAGCTGGCAACCTCGGGGCTGACAACGATGATGCCGCGACGGTAGCTACGCAGATGCTCGACCAACTCTGCCAACGGACGGTCGTACAGCGCCAGCTGGCCATCCGTCCAACTGCTCTCATCGCCACTCGAAGCCCCCATCGCGAGATAGGCATGCTGGTCGAACCTTACGCTTTGCCCCGCACTGACAATTTGCCTGAGCCCCGACCGGGTGCTGACCTCGACCTTCGAATGCAGCATGACAATCCGCGTCGAGTCTGCTTTGCGCTGTACCAGAAAACGAGTGCCCAGTGCGCGCATGCGGCCGTGATCGGTCTCGACCACGAAAGGCCGAGCAGGGTCCCGCGCCACATCCACCAGGAGTTCGCCGCAGTGCAAGGACAGCACCCGCTCGTGAGCGCTGAATTGCACCGCAACGCGTGTGCGAGCATTGAGCGTCAAGGCACTGCCATCCTCGAGCGTGAATGCCCGCCGCTCCCCCGTACTGGTGTGCAGTTCACTCGGCAACGCGACAAGCCCATAGCGCCTGCCCAGCCCCATCGCCAGCATCCCCACGGCCAATACCGACAGGCTTTTACCGACGAATCGACGACGTGTGGAGGGGCTGTTGACACTGCGCAGGACGGTTTCACGCGGTATCGCGCGTAATGTATCGAGGGGCAGCTGCTTCAATCCCCCGCCCATCCGCGAGATGATTTCTGCGTGCCTGGGATGGCTGTCCCGCCAGTGCACAAATGCCCGCTGTTCTTCAGGGCTCGCGTGCCCCGACTGCAGCAGCGCCATCCACTCGGCCGCTTCATCGACAACCCGGCTTTCATTCTGACTCATGGGTGGGTGGTTGCCTGGTAGATGTGTTTGAACGCCTGCACCATGTATTGCTGGACCCGGCTTGGGGACACCGCGAGCTCGGCAGCGATCTCAGCGTATGTCAGGCCGTCGAGCTGGTGCAGCAGGAATGCCGTCTTGGCTTTGCTCGACAAACCATCGAGCAGCCGGTCCACCGTCAGTAGCGCTTCGATCACCAGCGCTTGCTCTTCCGGTGAGGGGTGATACCCCTCCTCCTGATTGGCCAGGCTTTCGCGGTAGGCTTTCTCCAGGTCGCGCCGTCGCCAGCCTTCATACATCAGGCGACGGGCAATGGTGCCGAGCAACGCGCGCGGAGCGCGGACAGACAGCAGATCGCGCAGGGTCAGGAGTTGCGCGAAGGTTTCCGCGGCGATGTCCTCAGCGCTGTGCGGGCAACCAACGTCTTTCACGACCCGGGTACGCAGCCAGCGATACTCGCTTCTGAACCATCGGTCGATCAGCAGACTGCGAGATTTATGATCGACGTCCACGGTGTGGCCCTCCTGCAACGCCTGGCTGGCGTATAAAGAGCGACACTATGCAATGGACAAAAAGAAATTAAAAATAACAAAAAATACCAGTAGTGGTTATAAGCAGCCGTACTAACCGACGCCTTCTCGCGTCTGGGTCACCCCTGAATGGAACAGTCCCGACGCTGGCCGAGAAGGTCAAGGGCCAAGACTGCTACGAAAACAGTTTCCGTGAAAACGTACGGGCGAGCGTGCGCTAAACGCGTATTGCCCTGGTAGGGAGCGGCCTCCACGCCTCGACATCAGCCTCGAGGGGCTGCTGCCTACCCCCCCTTTCCGGTACTGAGCTTGCCCAGGTCACTAAGCATTTAGCTCGACTGCCGGCGTGCCAAGTCGGAAAATGGCCACGATTCGACATCCCGGAAACCCACCCGGAGACGCACCCTCCCCCATGACTTCCAAGCTCCTCCATCTGCCGAAAAACCGCCATGGCCGCGACTTCGTTGTCGGCGACATCCACTTCAAAACCACCGACCTCCATCGCGGCCTGCAAGCCCTGGGTTTTGACCGGACCACCGACCGGCTGATAGCCGTGGGCGATGTCATCGACCGCGGGCCAGGCGTCCTGGACGGCCTCAAGCTGCTCGGCGAACCGTGGTTCTTCAGCGTGCAAGGCAATCACGAGCGAATGCTCATCGATGCCTATCAAGCCAACCCCCAAGCGCGCTACAGCGCTCACGGCGCAGGCTGGTGGATGACGATCGCCGAAGACTCCAAGGGCATGATCATCGACAAGCTGCGAAGCCTGCCGATCGCCATCCAGATCGAGTCAGATAGCGGTGCCGTTGGCGTCGTCCACGCCGACGTACCGGCGGGGATGCCCTGGCTGACCTTCGTCAGCCAACTCGATAATTCCGCCATCGAAGACATCGCCCTCTGGGGAAGGGATCGCATCGTCAAGCATTACCGTGAAGGTGTCCCGGGTGTATGGCGAGTCTGCACTGGGCACACCTGGATTCCGCGCCCGCTGAGGTTGGGCAATGTGCTGGCGTTGGATATCACGGGTGGCGCCGATGGCTCGCTCGCGATATATAGCGTCCAGGAGGACAAGATCTACATCGAGGGTGTCGCTACAACGATCGACCAGGCCGAGTGCCTGACCGAGCAGCTGCAGGCGCTCGAAGCGCGTGCTGCGACGCTCAAGACAACGGTGAACGGCAACAAGCTGATCGAGGCACAGTTGATGGCCGCAGAGCTAGACTCGGTGGCGAAGCGGGTCAACTCGATGTGGCAGGAAGTGCGTGCAGGCGTGGAGGAGCAGCAACGGCTGACCAACGCGTTGCATGGCCTTAGCCTTGCAACTGGAGAGCGTCGAAGCGCCAAGCTGGACGAACTATGTGCCAGGCATGCGGACAGTCAGATCGAAGGGCTTTTAAGGCGTTTGCTGGGATAAGCGTTTGCTGATCATCGCTACCGCTTGCGCTGGCGAGGCCAGGGCGGTGTCTATGCAGAACGGCGCCTCGACCCACACTTCATAGTCGTGATCCAGCACCGATTGCCAGGTGGGTGGAGTCAGCCCCGGAATATCACTGGATCTCGTTTCTACCCGGCGCCGATGCTCATTCGTGTCCGAGCAAATCACTTCGATATTGACCAACCGAACACTGGCCTTCGAGGCCGCGTCACTCCACGCCATCCGGCTCTCGCTCACCGGATTCACGCAATCCACGATGACCGTATGACCTAGACGAAGATTACTCAGCGCCAGCTCATAAGCGACCATATAACCACTGCGCCCCACGTCATGCGCAAGCGCACCGGAGTTTCGGATCGCTTGCTCGATCGTATCGATGCGCAGGTAAAAGGCGCCTGTCGTAGCGACGAGATCCTTGGCGATGGTGGTTTTTCCGGTGCCAGGAAGGCCGCTGAATACGACAAGCATGGTCTGTCCTTCGATCTGTAAGTCACTCAATAAGGGCCGCAGCCCGCAAAATTCAACGCACCGCTCGCACGTCTACTTGCCCACCCCATGCACCCTGACCTGCGAGATCTCAAGCAACTCCGCCTGCTCCAAAATCTCCTCCGGGCTGGCATCAGCCGCAGGCATGACCAAACTGTTCTCACCATCCCCGAAATGCAACACGATCAGGTGCATCGCGGCCTCGTGGACAGGCAACTCACCCTGCTTCAGCTGAAACTCATGGCTTCGCGGCTCGCCTTTGAAAGCATATTCTACGTTGTAAGTGCGCATCAGTGGCCTCGTGAAGTTGGATTCGCTAGAGATCCTGACCCATGGGACAGCATTTGGTTCAGCTGAAGCCGCCCTCCTCGCTACCAGCCCCCTACACAATAAATCTCACAACCTTGCTCTTTAGACTGCCTCCCCGGCACTATTCTTCCCCAGAGCCAAGGTGTCTTGGCCGAGTGGAGACCTGATGCATGGATATTCAACGCCGGAACAATGTGAGAGTCCTGGGCGATGGCCCTTCGACGCTGGTGTTTTCTCATGGTTTCGGCTGCGACCAGACCATGTGGCAGTACCTGTTCCAGCACTTCACCGGCCGCTTTCGCGTGGTGCTGTATGACCTGGTGGGTGCCGGCAGGTCCGATCTGGATGCGTATGAGCGGGAAAAATACGATTCGCTCGCGGGTTACGCACACGACCTCAACGACGTCATCGAGCGCTATGCGCTCGGGCCGGTGATCGTGGTCAGCCACTCGGTCAGCGCGATGATCAGTGCACTCGCCGACCGCCTGGTCCCTGGGCGCATTGCCGCTCACGTCATGGTGGGCCCTTCGCCTTGCTACATCGACTCAGAGGGATACGTGGGGGGCTTCAAGCGCGAAGACATCCACTCGCTGCTCGATACCCTCGACAGCAACTACCTCGGCTGGTCGAGCGCGATGGCCCCGGCCATCATGGGCTCGCCCGGGCAGCCAGCGCTGGGTGAAGAGCTCACCAACAGTTTCTGCCGCACAGAACCCGAGATCGCCAAGCAATTCGCACGGGTGACCTTCCTGTCCGATAACCGCAAAGACATTGCCGGCCTGGCGACGCCGACGCTCATCCTGCAATCCTCGGATGATCTGATTGCGCCGTTGGACGTTGGCAACTACATGCATGCCAATCTGCCCAACAGCGTCCTCCATCTGGTCGATAACATTGGCCACTGTCCGCACATGAGCGCACCGGGTGCGTGTGCCGAGGCAATGGATCACTTTCTTCTGCCCTGGGTAGGCGAACATGTCGATTGATCTTTCCGTTCTGCCGGGCTCGGATGAGCTGTTCGAAGGCGCGCCCTGCGGGCTGGTGATCACCCGGGAAGACGGCACGATCCTGCGCAGCAACCGGATCTTCAGTCTTTGGCTCGGTTTCAGCCAAGTGGAGCTGGCCCAGCGGCGTTTTCAGGAATTGCTGACGATGGGTGGGCGGATCTTCCACCAGACCCACTGGGCGCCGTTGATGCGCATGCAAGGTTCAGTCGCCGAGATCAAACTCGAGTTCAAACATGCCGATGGGCAAACGGTCACCATGTTGCTCAATGGCGTGAGGCGTGAGCATCCCGATGGCGCTTTTTATGAGCTGGCGCTGTTTGGCACCGCTGACCGAGACCGCTATGAACGCGAACTGCTCGAATCACGCCGGCGCGCAGAAGAACTGTTGCTGGAGAAAACCCGGGCAGAAGCGGCGTTGCAGCAGGCAAAAGTCGAACTTGATGTGGCGTATGAAAAGTCCCAACGCAGGGCGCTGTTCGCTGAACAGATGGTTGCCATTGCCAGCCATGACCTGAAGAACCCGCTCACCGCGATCAAGATGGCCACGGACTTTTTAGGCCGCGGCGAACGCACCCAACGAGAAACTCAACTCCTCGAGCACATCGGCCAGTCGTCCCAACGCGCCCAGCGGATGATCGAGGACCTGCTGGACTTCACCTTGGCGAGGGTGGGCCCTGGCATTCGCATCACCCGACGGCCGACCGACCTGCACCAGGCCACGGGGCAGAGTGTGAGCGAGTTACGCGTCGCGTTTCCCCAGGCGATGTTGATTCACCAGCAGACCGGCGCAGGCCTGGCTGATTTCGACGCTGACAGGGTGCAGCAAGTCATCGGTAACCTGGTCGCCAACAGTGTGGCCTATGGCGACCTGGCCCACCCCATCACGATCACGTCCGGGGTCGCGGCGGGTATCGCCTCCTTGTCGGTACACAACCAGGGCGCTGTCATTCCCGAGGCCTCGCAACCCAACCTGTTCGAGCCCATGACACGACTCAGCGAGCAAGCGTCTGACATCAGAAGCGTAGGCCTTGGCTTGTACATCGTCAGGGAGCTAGCCCGGGCCCATGGTGGCGATGTGGCCGTCAGCTCATCGGCTGAAGCAGGCACCCTGTTCTGCGTCAGCTTCCCGGTGGACCCTGAATCGGGACCTGTCGATGATCAGGGCAACATAACGCAGGACTCGCGTTTACCCTGATCAGGCGCGGGGTCTATGGGTGATCACCGTCACGCACTCAGCCATAGCCCGCTGGCCTCGTCAGTCGTCACGGCAAGCGCCGTCAGCGCCTGCCCCAGGCAAGGCCCGAGCACACAAGCGCCATCGTCGGGATCGAACAACGCGCCATGGGCGAAGCAGACGATGTGCGCACCGTCACCGGACATGAACCGGTCCTTGCGGAACTGCATCGTCACCCCAAAGTGCGGGCACAGGTTAGCGTAGACCCGCACCTGCCCTTGCCAGATCATGGCGATCACGCTGTCGCGCCCTTCCCCCCACGGGTCAAAGCCCCTGGCCTGCCCTTCTTCAAGCTGGTGCTGATGGCAAAGAAATACCGGTTGCTGGGGCATCGCACACCTCGGGGGGATGGGTTCAGATCGGCTCGGCCGTCAGTTTCAGCATCGCCTTGGTCAGGCCGATACGGTCGAACGCTGGATCGCGGGCCATCTCCCGCTCGCCCGCCAGGATCGAGTTCTCGCTGATGTACTTGCAGCGCTCGAAACGGCGCGTCATGAACCGTTGCAGACGCTCGGGCAGCGACCCGTCGCCGAACAGTTCTTCGCCCAATACCAGTGCATCCTCGATCGCCATGCCTGCCCCCTGGCCCAGGTGCGGCGTGGTGGCATGCGCCGCATCACCGATGAGCAACACCCGGCCCTTGAACCAGGGCTCATCGACAAACACCACTTCCATCGGCTTGTAGACCACCTGGCTGTCATCGATGATCTGCTCACGCAGTTCACCGACCAGACCGCCCATGTTGGCCAGCCGTTCGCGCATGGTCACGGCCAACTGCTCGGTCGCATACCACGGGTTGTCAGGCTCGTGAGACGTCGAAAACAGGTACATCAGGTTATCGGCCAACGGTACCAGGCCTGCGTTGCCAGCCGCCCCGGTGAACGTCGCCAGGTGGTCGATCGAAGGATGCCGGGCAAAGTTGTAGCGCCACACCGCCTGGCCGGTGAAGCGCGGCGTGTAGGTATCGGCGAAGAGCATGCCGCGGATCTTCGAGTACACGCCGTCAGCGCCGATCATCAGGTCGTAACGCTGCTGGGTGTTGTCGGTGAAAGTAACCTCCAGCCCGTGGCTGTCGTCCACGTAGGCCGCAACACTCAACCCCAGCCGCACCTGCGTGCCCAGTTCAACGGCGGTATCACTCAACACCTGATGCAGGGCCAGGCGCGAGATGCCGACGTTGGCCGGGTACTCTGGCCCTGCAAGCCGCTGACCGGGGATGCGTGCCAAGGGGTTGCCCTGCACATCGTAAATGCCCACATCCTCAAAGGCGTAGGCGGCGTCCAGGTACCGATCGAGCACCCCCAGCTTGGCCATTTCGCGCACGACGTTGCTCTGCTGGATGATGCCGACGCCGTAGACCGTCCACTCGGTCTTGATCTCTACCAGATCGACGGCGACCCCTTGGCGGCGCAATGCGATAGCGGCGCAGAGCCCGCCGATACCGCCGCCCACGATAAGTACCTTGTTGATATCGCTCATGCGTGAATCCCTTGTTCTTGTTGTGGTGAACGTGCCACCTGCGGTGCAACCAGGGTGCCTTTTGAACAGGCAGACAGCGGCGCCGCCGATGCTTCTGGGCACAGGCTAAAAAGCGCTGAAGAATTTGACTAATCGATAGTCAGGATGCAGGGTATCGCGAAAATAAATACAACAAGAGGGGCCTGTGATGCGCTTCAAACACCTGGATCTGAACCTCCTGGTGGCACTCGATGTGTTGCTCGAAGAGCAGAACATCACCCGTGCTGCCACGCGTCTGCACATGACTCAATCCGCTACCAGCGGCGTGATGGCGAGGCTGCGAAGCTATTTTGAAGACGACCTGCTGGTGCAGGTGGGGCGCAAGATGATGCTCACGCCCTTGGCCAAGGAACTGGAAATACCAGTGCGCGAAGTGCTGCTTAAAATCCAGACGTCCATTACCGCCAAGCCCGTGTTCGACATCTCCCAGAGCAAGCGCCATTTCCGCATCATGGCGTCTGACTACCTGATCAGCGTGCTGTTTGCCGAAGTCATTCGAGAGATCAACCAGGAAGCTCCCCAGGTGACCTTCGAGCTGGTCAGCCCAGGCGAAACGGCCACAGAAATGCTCAGGCGTGGAGAAGTCGACCTGATGATCGCGCCCGAGCACTACATCGTGAAGGAACACCCGTCACAACTGCTGTTCGAAGAGCAGCACGTGTGCGTGGTGTGCCAGCAAAACAGTGCGGTGGGTGAGCGTCTGACGCTGGAGCAGTACCTGGAGCTGGGCCACGTGTCGGTGGCCTTTGGGCGCAATCGCTCACCGGGCATCGAAGAATGGTTCATGGCCGAATACGGCTGCAAGCGCCGCCTCGAAGTCATCACCCACGACTTCAATACCCTGCCACAACTGGTGATCGGTACCGCCCGGGTGGCCACCGTGCACAGCCGCCTGGCCCTGTTGTATGCCCGCAACTTGCCACTGCGCATCGTGCCACCACCGGTCAACTTGCCGCCCATGCAAGAGTTCATGTGCTGGCACCGCAGCCTGGACCGCGACCCTATCCTGGCCTGGTTGCGCAACAAACTGCTCGAAATGGCCAGCCGACCTCAGGTGCCGCTTGCAGGGTGATCCCGCTGGCTTTAGAGCCACCACCCGCCGCATCGCCAGGGCAGACCACGCCACCACTGGCCCGTCCCACTCCCCCTCTGGCTGACGGCGGCCTGCGCGGCCGCCATCAGCACTCGCGCCTTCCTCCCCCGCCGTGAACCTCTGCGGCCCCGCCGCGCCTCAACGTATCGCGCAATCTGATAGCTGGCATTCCAACAAGCGATTTGTCGAATTCCTCACCGCCATGCGAGCGTGCCAGGGCTGCCCCAAGGGTGGCCGTCGTCTGCGCCATGGTCGCAGGTGCCTGTAGCCGCGGCCTGCAACGAACCGACTGCCAGGCTCGACCCGCGCCGATGATGATCCGGATCCAAGAAGGAAAACAACATTATGTTCCGTTACTTCCCCACCAACTACGTTTGGAATCTTTCTGTCGATCTCGCCTTGGAGATGGGCGCGCGCATCGGCGAGATCGTCGAGATGTGCGAGCCCCTGCAAGAGGCCGCCAAGCAACCTGATGCTGAAGGCACCCGGGCATTTCGGCAGACCTGGTCGACCATGGCCGACAAGCTGTGTGACCTGGCAGGCGAAGATGAAGCGCAGGGCCGCCTGCTGTCGGCCGGCGAAAAGTACAACCGTGCCGCCACCTACTACCTCACCTGTGAACGGCTGCAAGCCCACGGTGCGCCAGGCCGCGCCGAGCTGTATCAACGCTTCCTCGACACCTTTGCCCGCGGCATCGCCCTCTCGCAAGAAAACTGTGAGCGTGTGGAGATCCCCTACGAGGGCAAGGTGCTGTCTGGCTTGTACGTGCGCGCCGAAGGCGCTAGCGGCCCGGCGCCGATCCTGGTCCAGCTCAACGGCCTGGATTCGACCAAGGAGATGAAGTACCGCGTCGGCCTGCCCTTCTGGCTGGCCAAACGTGGCATCGCCTCCTTGCTGATCGACCAGCCCGGTACGGGCGAGGCCTTGCGCCTGCATGACCTCAAAGCCCGCTATGACGCCGAGCACTGGGCCAGCCGCGTGGTCGACTGGCTCGAGACCCGCAGCGACGTCGACCACAGCCGCATCGGCTGTGAAGGGGTTTCCCTCGGTGGTTACTACTGCCCGCGTGCGGTCGCGTTCGAACCGCGCTTTGCCTGTGGCGTGGTCTGGGGCGCCAACCATGACTGGCGTGAAGTGCAGAAACGTCGGCTCGAGCGTGAAGGCAGCTTGCCCGTGCCGCACTACTGGGAGCACGTGCGCTGGGTGTGGGGCGGCCGCGATATCGAGGAGTTCATGCAGATCGCCGAGAACGTCCACCTGGACGGTGTGGTGGAAAAGATCAAGGTGCCGTTCCTGGTCACCCATGGCGAACAGGACTCGCAGATCCCGCTCAAGTGGGCCCATCGCACCTACGAGCAGTTAATCAATAGCCCCAAGCGTGAACTGAAGATCTTCACCCCGCGCGAAGGCGGCGTGCAGCACTCCAGTTTCGACAATTCCATCAACGCTGGCCAATTCATTGCCGACTGGGTCGCCGAGACCCTCGGCGGTCGCACCGCCTGAAAACCGAGAAGAGAAACCAACAATGAACATCATCGGACCTGACTACCTGGTGTTTGGCGTCGACAATGTCGACGACTGCGTGCAATACCTGATCGACTACGGCCTCAAGCTGCGTGAGCAGGATCAATCCGGCGCCTTCCTCGAGGCGCTGGACGGTACCGGCGTGCTCGTCCGCGTGCGCCACGACCCGAGGCTACCGGCCGCCATGGAGACCGCCAACACCCTGCGTGAAACCGTCTACGGGGTCGCCGACGAAGATACCCTGCAGGCCATCGAGGCCGAGTTGCGCAAGGACCGCGAGGTCATCCGGGGTGAAGACGGTGTGCTGCGCGCGGTGGACGACATGGGCTTTGCCCTGGGCTTCCAGATCACCCAGCGGCGTGCCCTGGAGCTGGCCGGCGAAACCAGCCAGGCACCCTACGCCGCACCCGCGCGCCCGATCAATGCGCTGGGGGCCAGCAACGACATCGCGGCATTGCCGCGCAGCCTGTCGCACGTGGTCTATTTCGTGCCCGACCAGGCCAAGGCCGAGGCGTTCTACCTGCGCCTGGGGTTTGTCTGCACCGACCGCTTCGTCGACACCGGCCCCTTCCTGCGCCCGGCCGGCACGCTGGACCATCACACCCTGTTCCTGATCCAGACGCCGCCGTTCATGAAGGGCATCGAGCACTTCACCTTCCATATGGGTGGGCCTACCGAAGTCATGATCGCCGGCACCCGCTTCGTCGAAAAAGGCTATGAGTCGTTCTGGGGGCCGGGCCGCCACCAACTGGGCTCGAACTGGTTCTGGTATTTCAACAGCCCGATGGGCTGCCACGTCGAATACGATGCCGACATGGATCAGCATGACGACAGCTGGAGTGCTCGCGTCGCCGCGCCAGGCGCCGACAATTCGCAGTACTTCCTCTTCCACCACCAGCAGAAATGGGCACCGGGTGGCCCACCTCCGAAGCACTGACAACGACTGTCCAGCGCTGCCCGCGCGTGCTGAACGGCGTTGTTGACACGACCTGGGGGCAAAAAAAGACCGGCTGAATACAGCCGGTCTTTTTCTATTTCAAGGTCATCCAGTGACTAGTCGAGGCGTTTGTAGTACCCGACTGCCACGAGCCTGTCGCCCTGCTTGCGCAACAGCGCGTATTTGTCCTCGATTTTGCCGGTCACCGGGTTCTTCCAGCGGTAATCGTAACCGCCTTCGCTGCGCCCTTTCATCAAGTCCAGTATCGGCTTGCCCACCGGCTTGCCATCCGGGTCCTTGACCTTGGCAAAGTCTACCCCCAGCAGCCGCAGGTTGTAGCCGTGCGCCAGGTAGCGTCCCGAGCGCAGGTCAATCACGAAGACGTAGAGATCGTCCTCGCGAAACCGCGGCGACAAGTCATTGATCGCCGCAATACTCCCTTGCGGGTCCTGCTTGAGTGCCTGGACGGCCCGATCGAGCAGGACCGCCGCGCTTTCAGGCGTTGCCCGCGGCAGGTACAGGCCGACCGCGATCACCCGGTCGCCCACCCGCTGGAAGAACACCCGCTTGCGCTCGACCCGGCTGTCGCGGGTGTTCATCCAACCGTACTCGGCGACTCGCACCCCCGCCTCCTCGCCCGCCAGCGCCTGCTGGAACGCGCCACGCAACTCCGGCTCCAACACCTGTGACACGTCGCGGCCGATCAACACCGCAGAGCTGCCGCCACTGGCCAGCATGATGCCGTGAGTGTCGACCACAAACACATAATGCTCGCCATCGATGAATTCACCCTGCCGGCTGAACGCTGCAAACGCGGCGTCGCCCTGGGCCTGGTAATAATCGACCGCACGTTGCAGCAGGCGGCGCGCCTCCTGCTCCTCGTCGGCATGGACAGCGGTGCAAACGATCAGGAGCGCGAATGCGCCCCACAGCCCTTTGAATAAGCGCATGGATTCACTCCGGTTGGGTAGAGTCGGGGGCCGTGATCAGGCGAACGGTGCGAAAGCCGACATGGGCGGTGGCCAGGTCAGCGTCCTGCCGCTCGCGTGCGGCGGCGCGGTAACGTGCGCAATAGGAGGTGGCACAAAGGAACGAGCCGCCTTTGATGATGCGTGGACCGGGCTGGCCCGACGCCCCGCGCAACAGCCCAGGGTCGCCGTTGGCATGGCTGATGAGCAGGCCTCGCTGAACATCGGTGGTCCATTCCCAGACGTTGCCGATCATGTCGAACAGGCCAAGATCGTTGGCGGCGAAACAGCCCACGGGCGCCAGACCGGCAAAACCATCCTCGGCATCATTGGTCAGCGGAAAGATCCCCTGCCAGTAATTGGCGACAGGGCGCCCGTGGGCATCACGCGGTTCTTCGCCCAGGCGCTGCGAGTCGCCCCCAGCGCGGGCGGCATACTCCCACTGGGCCTCGCTCGGCAACGTGTTACCGCGCCATTGTGCGTAGGCCTGGGCGTCGGCCAGGGTGACCTGGGTCACCGGCTGCTGGTCGAGCACTGCTGCCGGGCCATTCGGACCGTCTGGATAGCGCCAGTTGGCGCCTTTGAGGTACTGCCACCAGGGCAACGGCGACGCACTGGCGGGGTTGTCGCCTGGCACCCTGAACACCGCGGCGGCGCCCGCCCGTTCAGCGTCGGTCAGGTAGCCGGTGGCGCTGACGAACGCGGCAAACTGGGCACGCGTGACTTCGGTGCGATCGATCCAGAAGTCTTCGATGGCCACCGCTGCCAGCGGCCGTTCATCCGGGTAACCCGCGCCGCTACCCGGTGTAAAGCGCCCGCCACGAATGTGCAGCATGCCCGCCTGCGGGTTGCTCTGCCAGCCCGCCGGCAAGCCGTTGTAGGCTTGGCAACCGGCCACACTGCCCAGCGGCGGCGACGTACGTGTCCCGCTGAGGATACCTGCCAGCACCAGCACGCCCAGGCAGCCAAGGGCGATGCCAACCCGCTTCACGGTGTTGGCGCCTGCGGTGGCCTGACCACGCCGACTTTTTGCGCATAGGCTTGCCAAGCCTGTTTCAAGCGCTCCAGGGTCTGCGGCTCACGGGATGACAAGTCGTCCACCTCGCCCCGGTCGCGGTCCAGATCGAACAGCTGCCAGCGCAGCGGTTGCGGCGCCTCGCCGGGCTTCGCCCAGGGCCGCAAGCCGAGCAGCTTGAGATTGCCTTCGCGGTAGTAGAGGCCGCCAAACAGTTCGCCCGCCAGCACGGGTGGCGCCCCGGCCTCGCCCTGCAACACCGGCAGCATCGAGCGCCCTGTGATCGGGTGCTTTGGCTGGCCCTGATACTCGTTGCCCGGGTCGGCCACCTGGGCCAAGGCGAGAAAGGTCGGCGCCAGGTCGTCTACCCGTGCCACCGAGCGCTCCAGGCCTTGACGGTGCAGGCTGGCGGGGAGGTGGACAATGGCCGGCACGCTGATCCCGCCTTCGGCGGTAGTCCCTTTGAACAGGCGCCACGGGGCTGCGCTGACTTCTGCCCAGCGCGGGCCGTAATCGACCTGTGAGCCGCGTCGACCGAGGTTTTCCAGGCGGTTGTCAGTGTCCGGCCCCGGTGGGTAGAACTGCTCGTGGTGCTCGCCAGCAGCGCCGTTGTCGGACATGAACACGATCAGCGTGTTGTCGTACTGCCCGCTGCGTTCGAGGTAATCCAGCAAGCGGCCGATGTTGTGGTCGAGGTTGTCGACCATGGCGGCATAGATTTCCATCTTGCGCGCCTCGACCTGGCGTTGCTCGGGGTTCAACTGCGCCCATCCCGGCAACGCGGGGGTGATTGGCAGGGGCGCGGCAGGCACGAAGTCGGCCGGCAACAGGCCCTTCTCGCGCATCCGCGTGATGCGCGCCAGGCGCACAGGGTCGTAGCCGGCGTCATAGCGCCCGCGGTACTTGTCCAGGTACGCCTCCGGCGCCTGCAGTGGCCAGTGCGGCGAGGTGTAGGCGGCGTAGGCGAAAAACGGCGTGTCGCTGCCCTGCCCTTTTTGCAGAAAGGCCAGCAGCTTGTCGGTGTAGAAGTCGCTGGAATAGAAGTCGTCGGGCAACTGGACCGGCTTGCCGTTCTCTCGGTAGCTGAGCTGGGCGATCTTGCTGCTCGGGTCAGCCGGGGGCTTGAAGTGCACGCCGCCGCCTTCGAGCAAGGTGAACGACTGCTCGAACCCACGCCGGTCCGGACCTTGCTCCGGTGCCAGGCCCAGGTGCCATTTGCCCACCATGCTGGTGCGATAACCCCCGTCACGCAGCAACTCGGCAATCGAATGGGCCTGCTCGTTGAGGTAGCCCTCATAGCCAGGCTTGCCGCGCTGGAACGGTTGCAAGCCTTCGGCCATGCTGCCGAGCCCAACGAGGTGATTGTCGGTGCCGGACATCAGCATGGCCCGGGTCGGGGAGCACGTTGGCGCGGCGTACATTTGGGTCAGTTGCAGGCTGTGCGCCGCCAGCCGGTCCAGGTTGGGCGTGGAGATTTCGCCGCCAAAGGCCCCAAGGTCGGAATAGCCCAGGTCATCGGCGACGATCAGCAGGATGTTGGGGCGCTCGGCGGCCCCGGCGCCCTGCGCTACGATGCAGGCCAAAGCCGCGAGTAGAAACGGAAAACGCACGCGTGCACCTCCTCTGTTCATTCTTCGAAGATGGCCACGGCGCGGACGAAGCCTGCGGAGGCGTGGCGGATCTTGTACGGGAAGCACGACACCATGAAGCCGCTGCTTGGCAAGGCGTCGAGGTTGGCCAGTTTCTCCATTTGCCCGTAGCCGATATCGCGCCCGGCCTTGTGCCCTTCCCAGATGATTGCCGCATCGCCGCTCTGGGCGAAGCGTTCGCGGGTGTACTTGAAAGGCGCGTCCCAGCTCCAGGCATCGGTACCGACCACACGCACGCCGCGCTCGAGCAGGTACAGGGTCGCCTCGCGGCCCATGCCGATGCCAGCATCCAGATACCCCGGTTGGCCAAACAGGCTGCCGGCTCGGGTATTGACCAGGACGATGTCCAGCGGCTGCAGGTCGTGACCAATCCGTTCAAGCTCAGCGTGCACTTGCGCGGCGCTGACCACATGGCCGTCGGGCAATGCGCGAAAGTCGAGCTTTACCCCAGGCTGCAGGCACCACTCCAACGGCAGTTCATCGATACCGAAGGCCGGCTTGCCGCCGTCGGTGGTCGAGGCATAGTGCCAAGGGGCATCCATGTGCGTGCCGCTGTGGGTGGTGATCGACAGCCGCTCCGCGGCCCAGGACTCCTGCCCGGGCAACTGGTCCATGCTCAAGCCTGGGAACATCGCAGCCATCTCTGGCCAGCCCTGCTGGTGATCCATGTAATCGATCTTCGGCAACAACGGCGGCGGGTCGGTGTAGGGGTTGTTATCGAGGGTTACGGAAAGGTCGACGAGGCGGCGTTTGCGAGTCGGGGTCATGGCATTTGCTCTCAGGCGTTTTCAAGGGGCGCGCGCACGCGGCGCGGCGGTTGGGTGAGGTTCAAGGCGTGACGTACCAGCGCCAGGGCGGTGCCGTCATGGCGAAAGCCGCAAGCGCGCGCCTGCGGTGTACTCAACGGTGGAAAGCGCCCGAACAGCGCCTCCAGTTCGGCATCGGGCTGGTAGCTGACCAGGGCGCGACGTGCCTGGCCGAAGGTTTCGGCCAGGGCATCGACCACCTCGCCAATGGCCAGGTGCAGCACCGGCAGTTGCCAGACCCGTTGTGCGCCCAGGTGGCGCAGCTCGGCGGCGTGCAGCAGGTTGTCCACGCAGCGCGCAGCCGACATCCACCAGGCGCAGGCCTGCGCCGATACCGGGCACTGGTAGGGCTGGTCATTGGCGAAGGCGTGCAGCAGCTCGCTCATGAAGCCCGAGCGCAAGCCGCTGGAGGCGCCCGGCCGGGCAACGATGCCTGGCAGGCGCAAGGCGCGGCCGTCGATGTCACCGCGCCGGCTGAGATCGCTGAGCAGTGATTCGACCATCAGCTTGTGCGTCCCGTAAGACAGCTCGGGATGCGTCGCAGCGTGCTCGCCCATGCGTGCGGGCAGCCCGGAGCCATACACCGCAATGCTGCTGGCATACACCAGCACCGGCGGCCTGTGGCTGTCGCGCAACTGTTCGAGCAGCTCCAGGCTGGCCGCCAGGTTGACCTGCTGACCCAGGCGATAGTCCTGTTCTGCCGCACCGCCGGCGATGCTCGCCAGGTGGAATACCACGTCGACGCCATCAGCCAATGCACGGCGTAACAGCGCCGGCTCGGTGATGCTTGCGCACAGGGGACGCAAGCGCTGGTCGTCCGGGAACCCCTGTAACTGGTGGTCAAGCAGGACCAGGGTCTCGATGCTCTGCCCGCGCAACAGGCCCTGTGTCAGCAGACGTTGCACCAGCAGGCGGCCGAGAAAGCCCGCCGCGCCGGTGACCATCACACGCATGGCGAAACTGCCTGCACCACCTGTTGTTCGATGGCACCGAACAACGGCGTGCCATCGCGGCTGCGGGCCTCCATGCGCAGCGTGTCGCCAAAGCGCATGAAGCCGGTGCGCGCGGCGCCGTGCTCGATCATCTCGATCGCCCGGCGCTCGCTGATGCAGGCAGAGCCGACACTGCGGTCGGCGTTGGAGACGGTGCCCGAGCCAATCACGGTGCCCGCGTGCAGGCGCCGTGTCAGCGCCGCATGGGCGATCAACTGATGGAAGCCAAAATGCATCGCGCCGCCGTGCGGATGGCCAAACCACTTGCCGTTCCAGCTGACTTCCAAGGGGCGCTGGACGCGTCCTTCGTGCCAGTCTTCGGCCAATTCGTCCGGTGTTATCGCCACGGGAGCGAAGCTGGATGACGACTTCGCCTGGATGAAACCAAAGCCGGTCTTCATCTCCCGCGGCGCCAGCGCACGCAGGCTGACGTCGTTGACCTGCAGCACCAGGCGCACGTGCTTCAACGCCTGCTCGGCAGTGCAGCCCATCGGCACGTCGTCCACCAGCACGGCGAACTCGCCTTCGAAATCGATACCGTGTGCTTCGCTGGGCAAGGCAATCGGCTGGCGCGGGCCGAGAAAATCATCCCCTGCGCCCTGGTACATCAGCGGGGTGTGCTCGACACCTTCGATGGGCGCCAGGTTGAACGCGCGCTGCATCAGTTCGCCATGGCTGAGAAAACACGAGCCGTCCAGCCACTGCCAGGCGCGCGGCAGCGGCGCCATGAGCTGGGCCGGGTCAAACCCGAATGCGCCAGGCAACCCACCGCCATTGAGCGCCTGGTAGCGCGCCTGCAGGGGGGCTTCCACCTCTGTCCAGCGTTCGATCGCCGCCTGCAAGGTGGGGGCGATGTCCGCCGCATTCACCGCGCGGGTCAGATCACGTGATACCAGCAGCAAGCGGCCGTCGCGGCTGCCGTCGGCCAGAGTTGCCAGTTTCATTGCGGCACCTCCTGCGGGGCGCGTGTGAAAGGGAAACGTGTGTGCATGGAGACTCCGTTGTGAGTGTTTGCCACCACGCCTTCAGCGGGCGGACGGTGCCGGCGTGGCCAGTGGACGAAACAGCCTCGGCAGGGTCAGGCAGACCAATGCCAGCACCAGTTGCGCCAGCGCGACCTGCGCCAGGGCATCGGTGAGTTGCAGGGGGTCACCCTGGCTGAGCCCGAGGACCACCAGTGGGCTGATGAATTCGCCCGCGAACAGCGCGGCGGTAAAGCCGCCCGTCGCGCGACCGCGTTGAGCGAAGCTGGCCTGGGCCATGACCCAGGTGATCAGCGTGGGCAGCATGAGGCCGATGCCAAGGCCATTGATCAGTACCGCAAGGGTCAACCACAACGGGTTGCCCGCCACGGCCATCAACAGCCCGCCACTGCCGGCAACGGCAAATGCGAGCAGCAGCAGGTACGGCTTGGCGACGCGCCCCAGCAGGCGGAAACTCAGTGCGCCGATCAGCACGCCAAGCTGATTGGCGCCCATGACCATGCCAACGTGCTGAGGGGAGTCGACGTGCAGCAGGCCGAGGAGAAACCCTGCCTGCACCGGCACGATGAACAGGCTGATCCCGGCCAACGCGCTGAACGCATACAACGGCAGCAGGGCCAGCCAGGGCAGACCACCCTGCACCGCAGGGGCAGCCGCCGCTTCAACGGCTTTCTGTTCCCAAAGCAAACCGGCCATCAGTGGCAACAACAGCAGGCCGATGCCATACAGCACATAGGGTGTGCGCCAGTCGTCCTGACCCAACGCGCCCCCGACGGCGATGAACAGCGCTGCCGAAAGTGAAGTGCAGACCATCTGCAAGGCGAACAGTCGCTCACGCCGCGCCCCCTGGTAATAGTCGCCAATCAGCGTGGTGCAGCAGGTCATGATCCCCGCCTCCGCCAGCCCAAGCCCGGCCCGGCTGGCCACGATCGCCGGCAGCGACTCGAGCCACAGCGGCATCAGGCCGAACACGCTGTAGAGCAGCATGGAGCCGAGCAATAAAGGCTTGCGCCCGACCCGATCGGCAATCACCCCGGCAAAGGGCGCCAACAGCGCAATCATCAGTGCGGGAATGGTCAGGCTGATCGGCACCAGCAATTGCGCAGCGGGCGTGTCGGCAAAATGCGCCTGCATCCGCGGCAGGACCGGTGCCAGCAACACTGCGCCGAGTACCGGCAGGCAGCTGCCCAGCAGCAGGAGCAGCGATTGCGGCCATCCAGGTTTACGTTCATCACGCATGTGCAGTTACTCCGGAGGGGGTTTGCGGCGCTGTCTGCCCGGCTCCACGGCGGCCCTCGGACTGCAACAGGAAGTGCGCCAGTGCCGGCAGCAGCAGCAACGCGCCGACCATGTTCCAGACAAACATGAAGGCCAGCAGCACGCCCATGTCGGCCTGGAACTTGATGGGAGAGAAGATCCAGGTGCCGACCCCGATCGCCAGCGTCACACCCGTCAGCATCACCACCTTGCCGGTGGACACCAGCGCCCGGTAGTACGCATCTGAAAGGCTGGCACCCTGACGCAGGTGACCGAGCATGATGCTCATGACATACAGCGCGTAGTCGACACCGATGCCCACGCCAAGCGCGATCACCGGCAAGGTGGCGACCTTGACGCCGATACCCAGGGCGACCATCAACGCCTCGCAGAGGATCGAGGTGAGCATCAACGGGATGACCGCACACAGGGTCGCGCGCCAGGAGCGGAAGGTGACCAGGCACAACAGGATCACCGCACCGTAGACCCAGAACAGCATCTCGCGGTTGGCGTCCTTGACCACGATATTGGTCGCCGCCTCGATCCCGGCACTGCCGGCGGCCATCAAGAACTGCACTTGGTCGGTGTCGTTGGCAGCCGCGAACGCCTCGACATGCTCCACCAGGCGGGTCAAGGTCTCGGCTTTGTGATCGGTCAGGTAGACATACAGCGTAAGCAGGCTGCACGACTCGTTATAGAGCCCGCGCGGCGCGCTGGCGGTGATCATGTTGAGCATCGCCTGGTTGTTCTGCAGCTCGTACCACTTGGGGCTGCCCTCGGAGAGCCCGACCATCATTCGGCGGTTGAGCAGTGCCAGCGAATTGGTCGAATCCACGCCTGGCAGGCTGCGCAGTTGCCAGTCCAGCTCATCCACCTTGCGCAGCACGTCATAGCGTGAGCAGGCACCGGCCGGGGTGCGCACCATGACCGCGAACAGGTCGCTGCTGGCCCCGTAGCTGCGGGTCATGAACGCGTCGTCCTGGTTATACCGTGAGTCGGCGCGCAACTCCGGCGCGCCGGCATCGAGGTCGCCGATCGCCAGGTGCAGGCTGACCATGAACCCCAGCCCCGCCAGCACCAGGCTGAGCGCGACACACACGCCCGCCCAGGGCTTGCGGGTGAACAGGTCGAGGAAGCGCCAGAAACCATGACGGGCCTGCCCATCGCGCTCGGCGCGCTCGCTGCGCAGGCTCAATTGCGCCGCCCGCGGGCTGACGCCGACATACGAGAGGAGCACCGGCAGCAGGATCAGGTTGGTGAAGATCAGTACCGCTACGCCAATGCTGGCAATGATCGCCAGGTCCTGAATCACCTGGATCTGGATGATCATCAGGACCGCGAAACCGACCGCATCGCAGAGCAAGGCCGTGAGACCTGCGAGAAACAGCCGGCGGAAGGTGAAGCGCGCCGCGACCAGGCGGTGCATGCCGCGGCCGATGTCCTGCATGATGCCGTTCATCTTCTGCGCGCCATGGCTCATGCCGATGGCGAACACCAGAAACGGTACCAGCACTGAGTACGGATCAAGCTCAAACCCCAGCAATGGCAGCAGGCCGAGTTGCCAGACCACCGCCACCAGCGAGCACACCACCACCAGCAGGGTGCTGCGCACGCAGCGGGTGTAGGCGTAGAGCACCACGGTGGTGATCAGGATCGCCACCGCAAAGAACAGCAGGATCTGCTCCAGGCCCTCGATCAGGTCACCGACTTTTTTTGCGAAACCGGTGATGTGGATGTCGACGCTGTCGCTCTGGTACTCGTCCCGCAGCGCCTCCAGCTGCTTGGACAGCACCGCATAATCCAGCGGCTGGCCGTCCGGCGTGTGGGTCAGGAGCGGCACCTGGATGATGCTTGAGCGCTGGTCGAAGGCCACCAGTTGGCCAATCTCGTTGGACAACTGCACATTGCGCCGCAGGTCTGCCAGCGATGCGGCACTGCCCTCGTAGTCGTCGGGGATCACCGGGCCGCCGTCCAGGCCGTCTTCGGTCACCGAAACCCAGCGCGTGGCCGGCGTCCATAGCGACTTCATGTACGCGCGGTCAACCCCTGGCAGCAGGTAGATCCTGTCGCTCAAGGCCTGCAAACTACGCAGGTAGTCGGCGTCGTAAATGTCACCCTTGCGGTTGGCGACGGCGACCCGCAACGCGTTGCCCAGGCCTGACAGCTCTTTCTGGTTGTCCAGGTAGTTGGCAATGTACGGATGCCCGGTAGGGATCATCTTCTCGAAACTGGCATTGAGCTCAAGCCGGGCCGACTGCCAGCCGAGTAATGCAGTGGTCAGCAGGCACAGCAGCAAGACCCAATGCCGATGGTTGAACAGGGCCCTTTCGATCAGTGAGCCCGAGCGGGGATCAAAGGCTTGCGGGCCGGCAGGCGCGGGATGACTGGCGCAATTCATAAACTCACTCCGAAGCGGAAACGGCGGGCTGCGACAGGCGCGTAAGGCCCGTGTAGCCGGCAAATACCAGGCTGCCATCGACCGCCTGAACCACAGCCGAGACCGGCTTGCGCAAAGGTTCGAGAACAGCGCTGAAACCCTTGCCAGAGCTGGCGAACAGGCCGCCCCCCTGGTTGACCATCAGCACGCGCCCGTCACTCAGCGCGGTGGCGTCGGTAAACGACACCGGGGCCAGCAGCGGCAGCGCTTCAGGCGTCTGGGCATCGGCTGCCAGCACAAACGCGTTGCCGTTCAGGCCGCCCAGCACAACGGCGTCGTCGGCGCGCCGGGTGAGGGTAAAGAAGGTCCCCGCATAAGGGCTGGGCAGTTGCTCGAAACGCCCACCTTCAGCCGCCCGCGCCAGGTAGCCCTGCTCCCCGGCCAGGAGCCAGGCAGTGCCCTGCCGCGCAGCAGCGTAGAGGTGCAAGCCCATCGGGTTGTCGATCTGGCCCATCGTCGAGCGCCAGCTGACGCCGGCATCATCGGTGCGCATGGCCAAGCCATAAGCACCCACCACCAACACCTGGCGCGCATCGCTCACCAGCAAGGCCAGGAACGGTTTGTCCGCAGGTTCGGCGAGCACGCGCTCGGCAGTCTCCACCCGGGCCTGGCCGGCATCACTGTCAGGGTTGTCCGCCAGGTCCTGCTGCGCGGCGTCCAGTTCAAGCTGTGCGGCGCGGCGGCCGTCCAGTTGGAGCGTCCAGTGCTGGCCGCCATCACGGGTCGCCAGCACCACGCCGGCGTGGCCGACCGCCCAGCCGCATTCGGCATTGGCAAACTGCACCGCCGTCAGCCCTACCGATACCGGGACCTCTGCCTGACGCCACTGCTGACCGTTATCATCCGACAGCAGGATCAGCCCACGCTCACCCACTGCGACTAGCCGCTCACCCGCACGGGCGATGGCGGTATACACCGCACGTTGTGGGTTGGGCACCATCGCCGCAGGGCTCTGCAACACCTCACCCACCACCAGGCTCTGGGCCATGCAATACGGCGCAATCGGCAGGACAAGGGCCAACAGCAGGCCACTCAACTGACGCGTTCTGTTCATGTTCACCTCGAATCAATTGCTCAGCGGGAGGGCGACCTGCGCCCTCCCCTGCATGCGGTCAGCGCACGCCACGACCGGCCATGGCGGCAGGCGAAAACTCGGCGGGCTTGAGGCGATCGACCACGGCGTACTGCTGGGCTTTGCCGGTGTAGACGTTCTGGATGAACCAGGCGCCGGAGACCAGGTCGTAGAAACCCGAGGACAACTGCGCCACAGCTGGCAGATCAGGCAGTACCGCTGGCAGCGACCAGAGCGTCTTGGCCAACTGGCCGTTGGCATCCCAGCGGTCGCCGAGCATGGCCTGCCAGGTGTCTTCATCGAGGTAATAGCGGCCCTTGGGCAACTGGTGACGCTTGCCTGGCGCCAGGTCGGCTTCCACCACCCAGACACGGTGCAGCTCCCAGCGCACCTGATCGGGGTTCAGGTGATGCTTGGCGAACAGGTCTTCAGGCTTGCCGGCGGCCTGCACCTTGTTGGTGTTGTAGGGGATATACATCTCCTGCTTGCCCACCAGTTTCCAGTTGAAGCGATCCAGACGCCCCTGGAACACGCTCAGCTCATCGAACGACATGACCCCCGCCGTGGCCGGCGTCGGCGTATCGCAGCAGGCATTGGGCAGCTTGCGCACGCGGCGCTGCCCGGTCAGGTAGACGTGCGCCTGGGACTTGTCACCATTGATGTTGGTGCGTCCCAGAATCTGCTCACCAGCCCGCAGTGCCGGGCCGACGTTGAGCAAGCGGAACAGCCAGTAGTCGCCGTCGAAGGTGGCCGCGCTACCCTCCTGGTAGTAGTAGGGCATCTCTTGCACGGCCTTGCCGTCGGTGGTCATCACCGGGGCACCGTCAGCCGTCATCAGGTAGTGGCGGAAATCCATGGCCAGCGAGGTGCCGCGCCAGTTGAGCACGTGGTTCCACATGGCCTCGGTGCCGTCCTTGGGGATCGGGAACGGGATACCGCCATAGGCGCCTTCCGGCACCAGCCCGGCGCTGCTCTGCACAAGCTTGGCGCTGTGCGCATTTTTCAGCGTGTTGTCATACACCCATTGCGGCGCGGCCGCACTGCGGTGCGTGGGATAGACGTCAATGCGGTAGGTGTCCGGATAGCGCTTGAACATCGCCTGGGTGCCATCGCTCAGCTTGGCCGCGTACTGGTCGAGGTTCTTCGCCGTGATGCTGAACAGCGGCTTGTCACCCGCAAACGGATCACTGCGTCTGCCGCCCTCTTTGAAGGCGGGGTCAACCTTG
Organism: Pseudomonas reidholzensis; assembly: GCF_900536025.1. Lineage (GTDB taxonomy): Bacteria > Pseudomonadota > Gammaproteobacteria > Pseudomonadales > Pseudomonadaceae > Aquipseudomonas > Aquipseudomonas reidholzensis. The sequence goes on along the minus strand of NZ_UNOZ01000030.1, from coordinate 244,157 downwards.
GTGTACCCCCCGTTCCAGGCCGGGATGCTGCCGTCGGCATTGCCGGCGCGCTCGGCGCCAAACGGGGTAAGTTGCTTGCCCAGGTCGTCCGGCGTGGCGGCCTGCACCGTCTGCAGGCTGAGTGTGGCAACCCTGGCAAGCACTACGCAAAAGGTCTTGAGTGAGAAAGGAATGGTCATGCGCGAGTCCCCTCAGAATGTTGTTTTAACCGAGAAGGCCAGGTAATCCCGGTCTTTCAGTGTTTGTTTGAAGGTGAACTGGGAGGCCGCGTTGAGGTTGGTATCCTCCGGGCCGTAGTAGTGGGTGTACGTCAGGCCGAACGTGACCCGGTCAAGGTAGGTGGCGCTGACGCCAATGTTGATGTCACCGCCGCGATCCGGACCAAAGGTGCTGACGACCGCCGATTTGCCCATCGGGAAGTAGCTGACGCCGATCGGCACGCTCAGGTCGATGCCGGCGAATACCTGGCGATAGGTCGGGGTGTAGACCACCTTGATGCCGACACCGTCGTCGGTGGCACTCGGGTCGAGCGCCGGGCGGTTTTTAGTCACCTCGAGCAGGCGGTTCCAGGCAATTTCCGCCACCAGGCTGGACTCCCTGGAAATGAACGAAGGGCCCAGCGACGCGAGCATGTTGAGGTTCAGGTGCGCAGTACGCCCGACGGCGTACAGTGGGTGATCGTCGTTGTCGGCGAGCAGGCCCGGCGTCACCGTCTGGCCATTGGAGACCAGCGGCATGTTCCAGCGCATCGAGGCCTCACCGGCGAAACTGAATTCGTCTACGGTGGTGGCGAAGCTTGCGCCCAATGCCCGAATGTTTTCCGGGTACACCCAGTAGTACTCGCCGATCTGGCCAGAGCTGAAGTTCGGCCCGGTGGCGCTCGGTTTGAGGTACAGCTTCGGCGATTTGTCGTGGTACTGGATGGCATACAGGCCGTACTCCACCGTGTCAGCGGTGTAGCGCAGCTGCAGCCCACCCTGGCCGGAGCTCTTGGCCTCCTTGTCGTTGCCATGGAAGAACGCCGCCGGGCTGTCGGCGTTGCCGCCGAGAAACGCCGGGAACGGCGCCCCCACCACCAGCCGCTCATTACCCTCGCCGATGGTATCGCTGGCCGAGAAGTAGCTGCCGGCACCCGGCAGCCGGGTCTCTTCCCATTCGAACTGGTAGTAAGCGCCGACCGAGAGCGCCTCGGTCAATTGATAGGTGGTGGACAGTTGGCTGACCGGGCGGGTGATCTCCTTGAACTGGGTGTTGGGCACCGACACCGCCTTGACCACGTCGACCGGCGCCATGCCGCCAGCGATGCCGTTGGCGCCGAAGAACAGGCTTTCGCCCCAGATCAGCCCGTGACGACCGAGACGGACTGACAGCGCCCTGTCAGCCACATCGCCGTTCCAGTAGACGAAGGCATCCAGCAGCTCGGCATCGCCGCCATGCAGGTGCCGCGTGTCGTCGGTGAACTGGTCGTAGGCGACCGAGCGCGCGTTGGCGCGGCCGGCATCATTGTTGTCGTTGTCTTTCTGGTACTCGGTGTCGAACCAGCCGGCGCCGCTCAGGCGCGCACCCACTTCGCGGTAACCGATGTCCAGCTCGGAGAGAATATCCAGGCGGTTGGAGATCAGCCCCTTGTCGAAGGCGCGATCACCATCGTCCTGGTTGCGCGCCACGCTGTCGCTGGCGAGCCTGCTGCTCTGGTCTTTCAAGCGCCAAGCCGAGCTGTACTTGAGTGTGTTGTCCCAGCGCAGGCTCAGATCAGGGCTGCCTGTCGATATCTCGAACGCCTGGGCACTAGGGAGGCCCGACACCAGCGCACCGGCGAGCGTCAGGGTGAAGGGCGCACGCCGCAAGGCGGCGATAGGGCGGATAGCCATCGAACAGACCCTCTTTTATTGTTTTTGTTGGCAATACCTAGCTGCCACCTACGGCCGGGTTAGGCGACCCAGACCGATAGGTCGAAGTGCCGAGGTGGGGTCGTCCCGCAGAAAAGGCTGGACGACGGGCAGAGGTTGACCTCAGCGCTGAGATCTGACTAATCGCTTGTTGGGATGTGACCTATCGGCAATCGCGATACCTAGGGGCAGGCATCGCTTCGCGGGGTGCGGGCAGGCAGGAGGAAGGGAGGGAGCGCGGCTGTCAGCCTTCGACAGGCTCGTAGTCGTTGACGTAGGGGACCTGAGCATGCAAACGCCCAAGCAAATCTACCAGGGTATCCACCTCAGCCGCCGACAGCCCGCTGAGCAAGCGCCGTTCCCGCTCCATGGCCACTTTCAGGACCCGGTCATGCAACGCCTTGCCGGCCTCGGTCAGGCTGACGCTGTAGCTGCGTGCATCTTTCGGGTCGACCTGGCTGCGCACGCGACCCGCCGCTTCGAGCGTCTGCAACGAGCGGCTCACCGCGCTCTTGTCCAGGCCGATGGCCTGGCAGATCCGATTGGCGGTGATGTCGCTTTCGACGGCCAGCATCGACAACATCCGCCACTCCACCACGCCGATACCAAAATGTTTGCGATAGCAGAGTGAAGCACCTGTAGCCAGCTTGTTGGCCAGGAACGTCAGCAAGCCCGGGACATAGCGGGCCAGGTTCAATTGGTCGTGATCGGACATCAAGCGGGTACCTGCAGTCAGCGTTTCAGGAAACTAGTTGACACCGCAACTAAATGAACCGAGGATTTCCTCAACCGAGCGTTGCGGGCGATTACCCGCATGATATGCCGCCGTCCAACCCACAAAAACAATTATCAGGCCTTGCTCATGAATACCGTCCCGATTGTCGCCTCCGATCCGCCACCCCCCTCCCCTCTGCGCCCTGGGCTCGCACTGGGCTGATCAGCCCGCTGCACTGCCGTTCGCCACTACCGTTTTTTATCTGCCACTTCACTGTGGAGGGAGAAGTCATGCTTCAGGTCAACGTCATTCGCAAAGCCAAGGAAGCCGAAGGCATCTGCAGCTTCGAACTGGCCGCCGCAGACGGCCGTGCGCTGCCCGCGTTCGGCGCCGGCGCGCACATTGATGTTCACATCGCCGAGGGCCTTACCCGTCGGTACTCCCTGTGCAACGATCCGCAGGAGCGTCACCGTTACCTGATCAGCGTGCTCAAAGACCCAGGCTCGCGTGGCGGGTCGGTCGCCATGCATGAGCAGGTGCAAGAAGGCCAAGCGCTCAGCATCAGCGCGCCACGCAACCTGTTCGCACTGGACCCTGGCGCCGCCAGGCACTTGCTGTTCGGCGGCGGCATCGGCATCACGCCGATCCTGGCCATGGCCTACGAGCTGTTCAACCGCGGCGCCGCGTTCGAGTTGCATTACTGCTTCCGCTCAACTGATCGTGCGGCGTTTCTGCCAATGCTCAGGCTGGCGCCCTTCGCTGATTGCATCGTGCTGCATGATGACAGCGGTGCGCAGGCGCAAAAACTCGACGCCCACCACCTGCTCGCAACCCCTGCCCCAGGTACCCACCTTTACGTCTGCGGCCCGGGTGGGTTCATGACCTATCTGCTGGACGCAGCGCAGCAAGCCGGTTGGGCAGACGCCTGCGTGCACAGGGAGTTCTTCGCCGCTACTGCGGTTGACCCGGCCAGCAACCTGGCCTTCGAGGTGCAACTGGCCAGTTCTGGCCGGGTGTTCAGCATTCCTGCCGACCGGACGGTGTTCGAGGTACTGGACGAAGCCGGTATCGACATCCAGTCGTCCTGCGAGCAGGGCGTCTGCGGCACCTGCGTCACGCGTGTCCTGGAGGGTCTGCCAGACCACCGGGATCAGTTTCTGACCACGGCCGAACACGCCGCCAACGACCGCTTTACCCCGTGCTGTTCGCGTGCCCGCTCGCAACGCCTGGTACTCGACCTGTGAACCCACAACAAGAACGCCAATCGCGCCCCCTGGAGAACGCCATGAGTCCATCCCCTGCACAACCACTCGCCCACGATATAGCGCCTGCCGCCGTACCCGGCTTTGCGCTCGACCAATGGTACGTCGCAGCCCTGGGCTGGGAGCTCAAGGACAAGCCCTTGGGGCGAACATTGCTGGGCAAACCAGTGGTGCTGTTCAGGACCGCGGACGGGCAAGTGGCGGCCCTGGAAGACCGCTGCTGCCACCGAGCGCTGCCGCTGTCCAATGGCACCTTGGAGGGCGGCGGGATCCGCTGCGGTTACCACGGACTGCTGTTCAACGACGACGGCAAATGCATCGAAATCCCTGGCCAGGACAAGATCCCCAGCAAGGCCCGAGTGCCTGCCTATCACGTACGCGAGCAGGACCAGATCGTCTGGATCTGGTTCGCCAGCCCAGCGCACCCGGTTCCGACCTGTGAGCCGCCGATCTATGACGTGCACAGCTCGGGCAAGTACCTGTTCGACGGCGACGTGTACCACTATGACGCCCCGTACCAGCTCATCCATGACAACCTCATGGACCTCAGCCACCTCGGCTATGTGCACCTGCGCACCATCGGTGGCAATGCCAGCATCCACATGAATGCGCAGATGAGCGTCGAAAGTGACGACAACGTGGTGCGCGTCGTTCGGCATATGCCAGGGTCAGTTCCGCCGCCCACCTACACCGCCGCCTACCCGTTCAGCGGCAACGTCGACCGCTGGCAGGAGATCGAATTCCATGTGAGCCACCTGCGCATCTGGACCGGTGCGGTGGACGCCGGCACGGATGACTTGAACAACCCGGACCGTGGCGGTTTCCACATGCGCGGCTTTCATGGCGTGACCCCAGAAACGGAAACCACCAGCCACTATTTCTGGACCATGGCCACCAACCCCAAGAGCGACCCGGAAGCCGTCAAGGCCAAGGTCATCGAGCAGACCATCCTGACCTTCGACGAAGACAAGGTGGTCATCGAGGCGCAGTACCAGAACATGTGCCGCTTCGGCACGCGGCCGATGATCGACATCCACGTCGATGTCGGCGCCAACCGTGCCCGGCGGATCATCGAGCAGCTTCGCCAGGCCGCTTGCTGAGCACGGGGGCGCACCGGCGCAACGCGCGGCCCCCTGCACAATCTTCAGCGCGACCTGAACCCTGATCGGGGCTGTCAACGACAGCCCCCCGGCTCCTACCGAGCCGCTTTGCATGCGCCACTGATCAAAACAATAAAAAGGTATCGACATGTATTGCTCACCCATTCTGCGCAGCCGCGGCTGCGCGATCTACCGCCCCCCATTCCCGCGTTGCCCTTGGAGCCTGACGTCATGAACCAGTCGATCGGGCAACAGATGGACGAAAAAACCATGGTCAGGTTTCAGTGGGGCGTGATCTCGCTGTGCTTTCTGATCAACATGCTGGATGGGTTCGACGTCCTGGTAATGGCCTTCACCGCAGCTTCAGTGTCGGCCGACTGGGGGCTCTCCGGCATCCAGCTCGGCTACCTGCTCAGCGCGGGCCTGATCGGCATGGCGCTGGGCTCATTGCTTATTGCACCGTGGGCTGACCGCTTTGGCCGCCGCCCGCTGATATTGTGCTGTGTCACCGTCGCCGGGCTCGGCATGCTGGCCTCCTCGCAAGCGGGCTCACCGCAGGTGCTGGCAGGACTGCGACTGGTCACCGGCCTGGGCATCGGCGGGATCCTGGCCAGCAGTTACGTAATTGCTGGCGAGTATGCCAACAAGCGCTGGAGGGGGCTTGCCATCAGCCTGCAAGCGACTGCCTATGCCCTGGGTGCAACCATCGGCGGGCTGATCGCCGCCCAGCTGATCCCTGCGCTAGGCTGGCGCTCGGTGTTCCTGTACGGGGGCACGGCCACGCTGGCGGCCTTGCCGATACTGTTCATCTGGCTACCGGAATCCCTGGCGTTCCTGATTGCACGGCAGCCGCATGATGCCCTGGCAAGAATCAACCACCTCCTGCTGCGCGTTCGCCTGGCGCCGGTGAGCGAGTTGCCGCTCGCCAGCGACAAGAGCGGCACCCCTCTCAACGTTACGTTCTCGAGGCTTTTCTCACCTGGCCTGCTGCGTTCCACGTTGCTTATCTGGACGGCGTTCTTCCTGGTGATGTTCGGTTTCTACTTCGTGATGAGCTGGACACCACGTCTGCTGGTCTCGGCGGGCCTGTCCAACCAGCAAGGGATTACCGGCGGCGTCCTGCTCAACGTTGGCGGCATCTTCGGTACCGCGTTGGTGGGCTTGCTGGCTGCGCGGTTCCGCCTGTCGCGCATTCTGCTGGTGTACATGCTGACCAACGCAGTGCTGCTGGCGCTGTTTGTCAAACTGACCGCCAACCTCAACCTTACCTTGCTCCTGGTGCTGGTCATCGGGGTCTTCGTCAACGGTTGCGTTGCGGGCCTGTATGCCCTGACACCGGCCGTTTACGACGCGACGCAACGTGTCACAGGCCTGGGTTGCGCAATCGGCATCGGGCGGGCGGGTGCCATTCTTTCTCCCCTTGTCGCCGGGCGACTGATCGATGCCCATTGGCAACCGGCTGATCTCTATCTGCTGTTCTCTTTCTCGTTTGTTCTGGCCGCCCTTGCGATCGGGTTGCTACGACTGCAACGCGGACAACCGCTACAGACCGCCGTAGCCACTGAGTGACCACAGCCCACTGACGTTGAAAGGCGAACCCGATGCAGAGAAATTATCGATTTGCCTGGTGCTACGCGCCGGGCGTGCTGGCAACCTGTGCCTGCGGTATGGCCCACGCCGCGTTAGTGGAGGACGCCAACGTCACCCTGACGACCCGCAACTACTACCTGGACCGTGACTTCAAAGGCCCCAGCACCTATCCCGCCGCGCGCGAGTGGGCTCAGGGCTTTATCCTCAGGGCCCACTCGGGGTTCACCGAAGGCACGCTCGGGTTCGGCCTCGACCTCACAGGTCTGGTGGGGCTGAAGCTCGATTCGTCGGCCGCCCGTAGCGGGACCCAACTGTTGCCCACTGACCCGCAGACACGCGAGGCCAAAGATGACTATTCGGAGCTCGGCGCTACATTCAAGGCCCGGCTTTCCCAAACCCGGTTGTCGATCGGTACGCAGTTTCCGGCACTTCCCGTCATCACCGCCAGCCCCGCTCGGCTGTTGCCGCAGTCCTTTCGCGGTGTCTATGGGGTTAGCGATGACATTGAACAACTGACCCTGCATGGCGGGCGCATGGACCGGGTCAACCTGCGGGATTCCACCAACTACCAACCCATAGCGCTGGCGTCGCCCAATGGTCGCTTCAAAGCCGGCGCGATGTCGGAGCGTTTCGCCTTCATTGGCGGTGACTACCGCTGGTCAGACACCTCGACCCTGCGCTACTACCATGCCGAGCTGAGGAACATCTACACCCAGGACTTCCTTGGGGTTGTGCAGACGGTTCCGCTAGGGCCAGGCACGGTGAAAATGGACTTGAGGCATTTCGACAGCCGGGACAGTGGCCAGGCCCAGGCTGGCAGGGTCGACAACCGCAACACCGGCCTGATGCTGAGCTACCAGGTCAGCGCACACACGCTAGGGCTCGGCTACATGTATCAGTCAGGCGATACAGCCATGGCGTATATTGCCGGCGGCGAACCGGCAGTGCTCAGCGACGGCGCCATGAGTGCCGACTTCGTCAACCCTAAAGAAAACACATGGGTCGCCCGCTATGACTACAACTTCGTTGCCATGGGGGTTCCCGGACTGACCGGCATGGTCCGCTATCTGAACGGCAGCAATATAGATCTGCCGCACCTGGGTGGGCGCAATCTCAATGAGTCGTCCAAGGACCTGGAGCTGGGCTACGTGATCCAGGCCGGCCCAGCCAAGGGGCTGAGCCTGCGTCTGCGGCACGCCTTCTATCGAAACAACCAGAGCGGCGCATCGACGTTTCGCAGCGCTAACGAGACCCGTGTGAATGTCGACTACACCTTCAAGGTCTGGTAGCTGAGGCGGCGCTGCTGCAGCTCGGTCCGACTGATAGGGTCAGGTTTGTCCCCACCCGTTTGCCACGCTGCGCCGCTAGCGCGAACCGCTGAGCGTCGCACAGGAACTTTGCCTATTGGTCGCAGGCCCCTTCTAAGAGGTCTATCGATAAAAGGAAGAGCAAACAATGAGTGCCCAACTGAATGGCAAGCGCGTGGCCTTTCTGGTCACGGATGGTTTCGAGCAAGTGGAGCTCACCGGTCCACGTGAAGCCTTGGAGCAACACGGCGCGGTGGTCGATATCCTGAGTGACGACGAAGGCACCGTACGCAGCTGGAACCACGACAAGCCGGCCGACGCGTTCGCCGTGGATGCAACCTTCGAAAGTGCCCAGCGCGACCTCTACGATGCGCTGGTGCTGCCCGGCGGCGTGCAAAACTCTGACACGATTCGCTTGATCCCCGGCGCGCAACAACTGGTGAAAAACCATGCTGCAGCCGGCAAGCCCCTGGCGGTGATTTGCCATGGTGGCTGGCTGCTGGTGTCCAGTGGCTTGGTCAAAGGCAAGCGGATGACCAGCTACAAGACCTTGCAGGACGATATTCGCAACGCTGGCGCCACATGGGTGGATGAGCAGGTCGTGGTCGACGGCAACCTGATCAGTAGCCGCCAGCCCGATGATATTCCGGCCTTCAATGAGCAGTTGATCAGAGCCCTGGCAGGCTGAGTGTGCACCACGTCCTCAACTACAGGAGCTCTTGGCATGAACGACTACCCTACGCCTCCCTTCCCCTCCCAACCGCAGAGCGTTCCAGGCTCGCAACGCAAGATGGAGCCGTACCCGGACTGTGGCGAACAGACGTACACCGGCAACAATCGGCTCGCGGGTAAGATCGCGTTGATCACCGGCGCCGACAGCGGCATCGGCCGGGCGGTTGCGATCGCCTATGCCCGGGAAGGCGCAGACGTTGCCGTCGCCTACCTCGACGAGCACGAAGATGCGCAGGAAACCGCACGCTGGGTCGAAGCCGCAGGCCGCCAGTGCCTCCTGCTGCCCGGCGACCTGGTGCACAAACAGCACTGCTACGACATCGTCGACAAGACCGTGGCACAGTTCGGGCGCATCGACATCCTGGTCAACAACGCTGCCTTTCAGATGGCCCACGAGACGTTGGACGAGATCGACGATGACGAGTGGGTGAAGACGTTCGACACCAACATCACCGCCATCTTCCGCATCTGCCAACGGGCGTTGCCGTCGATGCCCAAAGGCGGCTCGATCATCAACACCAGCTCGGTCAACTCCGATGACCCTTCGCCCAGCCTCCTGGCTTACGCGGCCACCAAAGGCGCCATCGCCAACTTCACCGCAGGCCTGGCGCAGTTGCTGGCCAAACAAGGCATCCGCGTCAACAGCGTTGCACCCGGGCCGATCTGGACGCCGTTGATCCCCGCCACCATGCCGGATGAGGCGGTCAGGAACTTCGGTTCAGGCTACCCAATGGGTCGGCCAGGGCAACCGGTGGAAGTCGCCCCGATCTATGTCCTGCTCGGGTCCGATGAAGCCAGCTACATCTCCGGCTCGCGCTATGCCGTCACCGGGGGCAAACCCATCCTTTGAGCGCTATGGACGGGGCTCGCTTCGCGGGCCTCAGCGCTTCTTCTGAGGCTCTTGCCGCGCCGTTTTCTGGGCGGTCGAGTCATGAGCAGTGCCTGATGAGCCGTCTGGTCGATGCGCATCATTGTCACGCTCTTCTTCACCCTGCGTGTTCGACGGCGTCTGTGTCTTGGCGTCGCCACTATCGCTGTGCTTCTTCATCGCCACGCTCCTCTGTGTGTTCGAATTCACCTTCAATAGAGTGATGGCAGCGACGGCAACAAAGTTCAGGTCACAGGCGTCACCTTACCAACCATCGTAATCGTTGAACCCTGCCGCGCACGGCCGACTCAACCCCATGGAAGTCAGTATTTACTCTCCCGCGACGAGGTGCCGCCATGAATGCCATCGATCTGCTGATGCAGGACCACAAGCTGGTGAAGAAGCTGCTGGAAGAGCTCTCCGCGACCACGGAGCGTGCCGTCAAGAAGCGCGCCGAGCTGCTGCATCGGATTGACCAGGAACTGCAAATCCATACCGCATTGGAAGAGGACATCCTTTACCCGGCGATCAAACAGGCCGGCGGCAAGGAAGAAGCGAAGATGTATTACGAAGCGAAGGAAGAGCACCGCACGGTCGATTCATTGGTGCTCCCGGATTTGCTCCACACCGACACCGGCACGCTCGAATTCGCCGGACGGCTCAAGGTGATGAAAGAACTGCTTGAGCATCACATCGAGGAAGAGGAAGGCGAGCTGTTCCCCACGGCGAAGAAACTGCTGGGCAAAGACCAGTTGGAACAACTGGGGATGGCCATGGAAGCGCAGAAAAAGCTGCTCAAGAGCGAGCAGCGGGCCGCTTGAATCAAGCGCGCCTTGCCGGATACGGCATCCGCCAGTCTGGCAGGCGCCCACTGCGTTAACTGGACAAGGCTGGTGTTGACGGTGAACTGGATCGAATTTCTGGAATGGCCGGCCATGGCCGTTACAGCTGCTAGTCGGCGAAAAGCACTCGATGAATTTCGCCAACCACCTGCCTCGTCGCGTCCTCGATCGTCCCTTCATTACGGCACAGGAACCAGCCGTGATCCGCCGCGGCTCGCTCGAACGCCTGGGTAGACGCAACCTGCTCTTCGAGCTTGTACATCACCGTACTGCTCAGCCCACGCGTACGTGCCGCCGCCCTCGCCCATGAAATTTCAGGAGCCGTGACAACGCCGACATGGAGATCTGGCACGCGCACGTTGCGTGCGAGGTTCAACTGGAGGATTTCTGCAAACGGGACTGTTCGGCGGAACGCGGCATCGGACGGGTACCAGCGATCGATCAGGATGATGCTGCCCGCTGGCTGCTTGGGCAGCACATGCTGGGTAATCCAGGCACGGCTATCCGCAAAGCGCTCACACACCGCCAGTTCCAAGTCATGACAGGGATGCCTGGCGAGCTTGTTCACCAAGGCCATTGTTTCAGCCCGGTACGGATCGCTTTTTTGCTCGGAAAGGCGGATGACCGTTTTCTTGTCTGCCCTCAGTGCGTGCGTTACGGCTTCCAAGAGCGTGGTTTTGCCGGTTCCCTTCGGCCCATCAACAGAAACAAACAGCGGACGATTCATTTTTCGGACAACGAGTGATAAGCGGATTGGTTGCCCGGCTCGGTCGCTGGAGCCACTTTGGGCGACCGGGCGAATCGAGTTGAGGGTCGTTGCGAACAGGCTCAGGTAAGTACTCTACCTGCCATGACGATGCATAGACAGGTAACTCTCTAGCCATTGCGGAACGCTGAGCTGTCTAGCTTGGGGTAAAAGAGAACATCTGTACTCTTTATTGCCGCTATCGCGCTTTTGCGCACCTTTGGATTCATAGGCTCGCGCAGTGAGTGACGTCGCGCCTGGCTTGAACTCGCTGGGGCTGCTGCGCAGCCCTTTCGCGACACTAGGCCGCTCCCACCCGAGGCGGCGGTGTTGCTCACAGCCTATCCAAGCGCGGCAGGTACTGAACGACACCGTCCCTGTGGGAGCGGCCTTGTGTCGCGAAAGGGGCGCGTAGCGGCCCCAGAAATACTGAAGTCCGACAGTGAGCGTTGGATGGAATGCAAATAGGTTGATAGGTGTCGATAATCCGGGAAGAGCACATTTGTACTCCTTCCGGATTAGCGAACCAACGCCGTCCTCCAAACCACCATTACGCCAACCCAAGCTCCGCATCATCAAGCAGCGCCTTGGCCATCGCACTAAGGTAGTAAGCCGCCCAAGCCGCACGCTGATCCCCCTCCATCACGCCCTGCAAACTCAGGTGGTGGGCATAATCGAGCAGCTCCGAAGCCTGCTCTCGCGCATGCTGGCAAGGAATCCCCGCCTCGATGCCAAACTTAGCGGGCTGATTCCGGAATCAGTGCTGCGACTAACTCCGGAATCGGGATCAGCAGCGCTTCAAAGGAGTGGCGGGAATCTTTTGCGTGCATCGGTGGATCGGGAACGATCTTGAGCATGATTTGACTCCAACGTAAAAGGCGGAACCGCCTCGACCTTGCTGTCAAACAAGAGGGTGGCAGCTGTAAGCGGGTTGACAGACCGAGACGTTGGCACTCGGCGCACACAAGGTGCCCCACATACAGCCGCCATAGCGAGCATGCAGAAGGACAACGTGAGCGGTCTGTCAAAACCGGTCGCTGAATTTGCAGCGACAGGGCGAGACTAGAGGGCGTGGTTGACCATGTGCAATGACTTGGTGGCGGCAGGAGTATGTTTGGGAAATGGACTACAGGGAAGAGGGGAAATCTGAGTGTTTTACCGGCTTGGCAGGCGATGTTTCGATACATTCAGTGAAGAAATGTATCAGCAGCAGGCTAAGATCGGCCCAGGTGCAGATTGGGTGTGTGGGTGGTCTTCAGCAGGTTGCAGATGGTTTTGCCTTTATCGGCTGAGAATCGCGGAAGATGTAACGGGCCTATCCTTTCTCACACCCAGTCTTCATAAACGAGGCCTGCAACTCGGCTGAACTCGCGCACATTGTTGGTCACTAGCGTGCAATTTACAGCGACTGCATGCCCTGCGATGGCCGTATCGTTGGGGCCAATCGGTGTACCGATCAGAGCGAGCGATTGCATCAGGTCAACGGTCGCATCAACCGCTTTTTGGTCCCACGGCAACACCGCATCCAAACGCTTTACAAACTCATCGACCAGAACCTTGTGCTTGGGCGACGCCTTCTTGCCAATCTGTCCATAACGCATTTCAGAGTAGGTGATGGTCGAAATCACGATACGATTACCCTGCTCGACTTCGGCCATCAAGCGCTGCATCACCGAGGCTGGGTGCTCTCGCATAATGTAAGAGCAGATGCAGGTATCCAGCATGTAGGTGATCACAGAGTAAATCTGCCTTCATCGCTGACCACTGCTGGGCGCTCCTCAAGGAAGTCCGCATCGGCTTTCGGCAGCTCGGAAAAGGTAGCCCAGGATGGCCGCGCAGGGCGCAGAGTAATCACGTCGCCTTCACGCGAGATTTCGAGTTCACCAACGCCTTCGTAGGCCATGTCGTTGGGTAAGCGAACGGCCTGATTCTTGCCGTTTTTGAAAATCGAGACGGTCCGCATTTTAGCGCCTCCAGAGTTGGATTTCAGATCTCTACTATAGTGCCACTCATGGGCATATGCAAAGCATATGCTTGAGGACAATGGCCGTATGGGAGGCTATCCAACATGCCGTCTCATCCACGTGAGGTCAGATTCGACTCAGCATCCTGCATTTCCGGAATCAGCTAGATAAAGGGCTGGCAGTTGCAAATAATGAGTGGCAACCCAGAAGGAGAACATTTGTACTCCGACTGGGTTTCTGGACTGCTCTCGTGAATCCCCCTTCACGGCGTCAACCCAAGCTCCGCATCATCAAGCAGCGCCTTGGCCATCGCACTAAGGTAGTAAGCCGCCCAAGCCGCACGCTGATCCCCCTCCATCACGCCCTGCAAACTCAGGTGGTGGGCATAATCGAGCAGCTCCGAAGCCTGCTCTCGCGCATGCTGGCAAGGAATCCCCGCCTCGATGCCAAACAGCGGCACGGGCTGCTCATCGCCTTGGCAGAATTTGGTCAGCCCTGGGGTGGTTGGGGTTTTGGTGATTTCCGTCATGTTCCGTCTCCCTTTTCGCGGGTGCCTGGCCGGGCCTCATCGCGGGCAAGCCCGCTCCTACAGGGTCTAGGCCAGCAGGAAAAACCGCCTGTGCCGGGGGGCACAGGTGGTTAGCGGGTTACTCGGCCACTGAGCGAATCATCACGCCATGATTCACATCCTGAGCCAGCGCCTTGGCCATGCCGCTGAGGTAGTGGATCGCCGTCAGCAACGTCGGCCCCTCCTCCACTTCGCCCATCGCCAGATCACTGAGTTTGTGTACCGCACAGATCAGCACCGTCGCTTGTTCGACCGCATGGCTCATTGGATGCCCCGCCTCCACGCGAAACAGCGGCGTTTCACTGTTGTAGTCAACGCCTACGCCGAAATGGCCGACGCCTACCGTGGTCACCTCATCGATTGCTGGCTTTTGCAGATCCTTGTCCATACCACTCCTCCTCCGGCCCCGCGTGTACCGCGAGGCCTGGTCTTGAATGTGAATACCTGAGTTACCGGGCTAATCCCGGGGATCAGTGCTGCGACTGCAAGCGACTAAGTGCCACTTCCACCAAGGTGCGGGCGTGTTCGATTTCGTGCATGGCTGCGAGGGTCAAGACTTGGCCTGGAGGCCTCACGTGGAGCAGTACCGTCTGCTGGGAGACGGTCAGGGCACAGACCAGGTACTCCGAGATCTGGATTAGGAGGTCTTCGAGGGAGAGAGAGGAATCTGTTGAGCTTATAGGTGGGTCCGGAACGATTTTGAGCATGAAAGTCTCCGATATCGTTGGAGCTACCACGTCTCTGCTGTCAAACAAATGGGTGGCGGCTATACGCGGGTTGACAGACCGAGGATATCGGAACTCGGCGCACCGAAGTGCCCCACGCACAGCCGCCATAAAGCGGCGTGCATGATCCGAATCGAAAAGCACGGCCTGTCACAACCGGTCGCTGATTGTCAGCGACGGAAGGAGGCTAGATGCACTGCGGATTCGCTGCAATGGCTTGATGGCGGCAGAAGTATGTTTGGGAAATGGACTACAGGGAAGAGGGAAATTCTGAGTGTTTTGCTGGTTTGCACGGTGTTGTTTCGGTGCTTTCAGTTCCAAATGTGTCAGCGGCAGACTGATATTTGCCGCCGTAATCGGCCTCAGGGGTTGGGCGCCTCCCCGCGCTGTTGGCCATCACTGTTTTACAAAGCCTCTGTCGCCTGGCGAGTTCCAAGGTTAAGGTCTACCTCATCAATCAGAGGTAAACCTATGAAAAGAGTCAGGTTGGTACGCCATGGCGAGAGTGCCGCCAATGCCGGCGCGGCCACGCACGATCATGCCACCATTGCGCTTACCGCCAAGGGTGTGGAGCAGGCGCAGGAGGTGGCGCGATCGGTGCTTTACGCGCCTGGGCTGATCGTGGTGTCGCCGTTTGCCCGTGCCCAGGCAACGGCCAGCGTGACCGCTGCCGCGTTTGCCTCAGTGCCGGTCGAGACGTGGCCCATTGAAGAGTTCACCTACCTGGCGCCAGCAAGGTGCGTGAACACGACGGTGGCGCAACGGCGAGGCTGGGTCGATGACTATTGGGCCAAGGCCGACCCGTCTCATCGAGACGGAGAAGGTGCTGAGTCGTTCCTCGACCTGATCGAGCGGGCTCGAGCGTTTCTGGATCGCCTGGCCACGCACCCTGCGCAGGACATCCTGGTGTTTTCCCATGGCCAGTTCCTAAACGCCGTTGCCTGGCTGCTCGAATGCAAACAGCTACAGATCGACAGCCCGGCAATGACCGATTGGCGTCGGTATGAAATCAACCATCACGTCCCTAATGGCGGCGGCTACACGCTAACCCGCGCGCAGGACGAGCCGATCTGGACCCTCGATCACAGGACAAACCTTGCGGCTGATTGATCCCTGCTCGGCCCTCCTTCTGACGCCGGTACGACAGCTTGACGCGACCGTAAACTCGGTGCCACTATCACTAAACAACAGCTGTCGTTTAGCGACAGCGCAGCGCAGGAGTGTGGCATGGAAGCGACTTCACCTGATCACACAAGCGCCGCAGACGACGCCCGCTTTCAACGCACCCGCCTGCGTTTGACGGAAGCGGTGCTGGCCCTTGCCAGCGAGCAAGACATCACCACCGCCTCGGTGGCAGAGCTCGCTCGCCGCGCGCAGATCAACCGCAGCACCTTCTACGCCCACGCCGACTCCCCCGTGCAACTGCTCACCCGCGTCCTGTCCCAGGACCTCGACCAGGTCAGCCAGCGTAGCCAACGCCAACTGGAGCGCGACGGGCGACTGCTGCGCGACTTGACCCGCTCCACGCTCAACGAAATTATCAACCACGTGGTGCGCTACGAATCGGTCTACGGCAGCGCCAACCGAGCGTCGTCGCTGTACGCCCTGCGCATCGTACTCGCCGAGCATGTCGAGCGCTCAGTCCTGACCCTGTTCCACGCAGGCTTCGTCCAACCGCCCGTGCCCGGCGCCGAGTCGGCCCTGCTGCAAGCGGCCTTCCTCGCCCACGGCGTCGCCGGCGCGGTGGAAGCCTGGCTGCGCCTGCCTCTGCCGCGTAACCAGGACCTGCTGCTGACCGCGGTCGAAGCCGTGTATCCGTCGTGGTACGCCCCCTGATTCCAGCCTCACTGCCCCATAACGCCCCCAATAATGTCAACAACAGGAGACGTCTCATGAAAGCGGCTGTATTGAACCAGGACAACGGGAAGTTCGAGATCGAGGAAGTCGACATCGACATCCCCAAACGGCGCGAAGTATTGGTTGCCGTGAAGGCTTCCGGGCTTTGCCATTCGGACTTGCACATGTCCGCAGGCGGGTACGGCGTGGCACTCCCCGCGGTATTCGGCCATGAGTTGGCTGGGGTGGTGGAAGCGATCGGCCCGGACGTGCGCGAGTTCCAGGTGGGCGACCACGTGGTGGCATCGCTTGTGCAGTATTGCGGCCATTGCAAGGCCTGCCTGGATGGCCGCACCTACCAGTGCGCACGTCCTGAAGAAACCCACCGGGCAGAAGCAGAAGGCCCGCGCCTGTCACGCAATGGCCAACCGCTGACGGCCGTGTTCGGCACCTCGGCGTTTGCCGAGTATTCGCTGGTGCATGAAAACCAGTTGGCCAAAGTGCCAAAAGAGCTGCCCTTCGCTCAGGCCTGCGTGCTTGGCTGCGGGTGCGTGACGGGTGCGGGCGCGGCGATCAACACGGCGAATGTCAAACCGGGCGACACCGTCGCGATCATCGGCGTTGGCGGCGTTGGACTCAACGTCATCTCGGGTGCACGACTCGCCGGCGCCGTGCGCATCATCGCGATCGACACGCAACCGGCCAAGGCATCGCTGGCGCGCCGCTTCGGCGCCACGGATTTCATCGACGCCAGCCAAGCAGACGCCGTCGAGCGCGTGCACGCACTCACCGTCACCGGCGTGGACCACGCGTTCGAGGTGATCGGCCTGAGAAGCACCAGCCAGCAGGCGATCAAGATGGCCCGCCTGGGCGGTGGCGCCTACCTCATCGGGCTGCACAAGGCCGGCGCGACCATCGAGGTGGATGTGCTGGACGACCTGATCGTTCGCCAGGTGATCGTGCGCGGGGTGTACATGGGGTCGAGCAACATCAAGCACGATATCCCCATGTACGCCCAGCTCTACCTGGACGGGCGCTTCAACCTCGATGACCTGATCTCGAAGGAAATCCACATTTCGCAGATCAATGAGGCCTACGAAGAGCTGCAAACCGGTGCAATCGCCCGCAGCGTCATTACGTCGTTCTGAAACCACCCGAGGCGCTCAAGGGCCAGTTGAACGCCTCGGGGCGTGACGTTCACAGCACAGAGACGGCACTCTGCCACGTGCGCGGGTCAAGTTCGTGTTCCAGTTCGGCGTTTACGATCCTGTCGACGTAAACGTTGGCGTTCTCCAGCAACAGTGATCGTAACAATCCGTTCACAAGCACAGGGAGACCATACTTCATGCTGGTGATATCCCCAACAATACGTCCATGGCTACACACCGCGGCGGCGTTGTAGCAGCGAATTCTTGACATCGCTGGGTCGTCGAGACGGTCCAGGAATTCAAAGTGCTTCCCCAGGTATGGATAGCGTCCGAGGGCTGAATCAAGCTGATCATCACCGGGCATGAAGCGGTCATCCCATGTGACGATACGGTCGCTGATCTGAGACAGTTCAGGCCGGGCCGCAAGCTCGACGCTGAATCCGGTTCCTGCGATCACCACATCCGCACTGTATTCACCTTGCAAGAATTGCAGGTGGGCGCGCTCCTCTTCCCAGCGTGCGGCTACCACATCAGCGCCAAGATGCAGGTGAAAATTCGAATGCTGAGTTGCACGCGTCACGCTCTCGGTGGGCGGCTGCGGGGCGTACTGTCGCAGTGCGTGCTGCACCTTCCATTTCAGCGCGTCAGGAAGATGAAAGAAGCTATCGAAGCCCTCATAGCCCGTAAATCTCCATCGCGTACCACCTGCGAGCGCAGGGCGACGGGCAAACAGTCTGACTTCTGCAGCGCCGCGTTCCAAGGCCTCTCCCGCTGCATCGAATGCTGACGCCGCGGCCCCGATTATGGCAACACGTTTACCCGAGTACTCAGCAAAGTCCAGGCTTTCACTCGTGTGACGAAGGGCGTGCGCAGGGAGCGCTTTACGCAACACCGCTGGAAAAGAAGGCGCTCCACTCCCCAAAAAACCTGTCGCCAAGACGGCGTATCGGCAATCAATAGCGCGGTGCTGCCCATCGGCCTGCACGACGGCCAACTCCACTGACGACGGATTCAGGCTAACCGCCGTTACCCGATGACCGTACTCAACCACAACGCCAGTCGAGTCGCGTAGCCAGGAGAGGTATTTAGCCCAGGAAAGGCGATCGATACGCTCTAACGCAGCATAAGCATCAGCACTGAACGCGCGCTCGAACCAGCTTCGAAAGGACAGCCCCTCCACACCCATATCAGGCCCAGCCAACGTTTTTGGGGTTCGCAGCGTGCGCATTCGTGCCGTATCTGTCCAGATTCCAAACTGCTCAGGGTCTTCATTGGCTTCAAAGACAATGACCCGAGCCACACCTGCTCGGCGCAGCGCAGAGGCGATTGCCACACCGGACTGCCCTCCCCCGATGACGACCACGTCATGGTCGAGTCCAGTCGCGGGCAAGACCCAGTCTTGAGCCAATGTCGATGATTGGAGTGCAGTGATCATGCAGGGATTCCTCGAAAATTCCACGCAGAGTCTATTGAAAACACCAGATTTTCCGAAGAAATCGATTAGCATTAGCTTAGAATGAAATAGTATTTTCCGTTTATGAATTATTAAACAATCATTTCCGGGATTATTTTCCCACTACGGAGATGGCAGATGGCTCGCCGATTTGAAAATTCCACACACGGCAAATGGGCGCGGCGAGACATTCTCAAAGGGTTCACAATTCTTGGCGGCGCTTGCCTGGTCGCTCCCTGGTTACCCGCCCGCGCCGCTGACAGTCCTGTAAAAGGCGGCTCGCTGGTGATGTCCTTGCAAACAGAACCCGTTGGATTGGTCCAAGGCATCACCACCTCGTCGGCCACCAGCTCAGTCTCACCTCATCTATTCGACGGCCTGGTAGTGGTGCGCAAGGATGGAAGCCTGGAGCCATGTCTGGCGACATCTTGGGAGGTCACTGATGCCGGCAAAACAGTCACATTCAAATTGCGCGAGGGTGTGCGCTGGCACGACGGAACGCCCCTGACATCTGCCGATGTGCAATTTTCCATCATGGGCATTGCCAAGAAGGTTCATCCACGGGGTACCGCGACGCTGGCGAGCGTTATCGCGGTCGACACTCCGGATCCGCTCACGGCGGTATTGCGCTTCAGCTCCCCCGCCCCAGTCATTTGGCGAGCGCTCTACGGCAATGAAACGATGATCTTGCCCCGCCACATCTACGACACCGGCAAGGACGACCTCTTTGCCAATCCTGCGAACATCCGTCCGGTGGGTACGGGTCCATTCCGTTTCAAGGAGTGGGTCAAAGGCAGCCACTTGGTGCTGGAGCGCAATCCTGACTATTGGCACCCAGCGGAACCTCACCTGGACAGCCTGATTTTCAAGTTCATCAAAGATCCGGCGGCGCGCACAGCTGCACTCAAGACCGGAGAGATCAGCTACGCACCTAACAACCCGATTTCGCTTCAAGAGGTGAGGGCATTTCAGGCCAACCCTGAGTTCACGGTGGATTTCGAAGCGTATCGCGATGCAGCCACCCTGTATTTCTTCGACTTCAATCTGCGCAAACCGCTGTTCCAGGATCACCGTGTGCGGGAGGCAATCGCCCTGTCGATTGATCGTAACCTGCTGTCTCGAACCGCATGGGCTGGCCTTGCGACACCCGCAACCGGCCCAATCCCGGCCTACCAGAAGTCCAACTACAATCCGCACACTGTGCAATACCCGTTCGATCCCAAGCGCGCCGAGGCACTACTTGATGAGGCAGGTCATCCCCGAGGACCTGGTGGAATTCGCTTCACTATCGACCATCTGCCCAACCCATACGGCGAGCCTGATCGTCGCAGCGCACTGTTTTTTAAGCAGGCATTGAAAGCCGTTGGCATTGAATTAGAGGTCAAGAACTTCGACACGCCGACATACCTGCGAAAGGCATTTACCGACTACGACTTCGACACGCACAGTGCTTGGTACTCGTCATTCCTAGATCCGCAAATAGGGGTGATACGCCGCTTCTGGAGCCAATCGATCAAGCCAGGCACACCCGCTGCGAACGCTTCGGGATTCGCGGATGCCGAAATGGACGCTGTTATCGATCGCATCATCCACGAAGGCGATGAGGTGAAACGCCACGAGGCAATTCTGGAGATGCAGGCATTGGCTCAACAAAAGCTGCCTTCGATAAATCTGCTGGAGCTGCCAATGTTCCGGGTGTACAGCAACCGCCTGCATGACCTTCCACCTTCGGCCCTGCAGTCATTCGGTCCAAGCTGGCTGCAATCCTGAAACCTTCCATATTTCGACAGAGGCTCACATGGGTATCGCTCAACGCCGCGATTACATGAAACTCGGCTATTTTCACTTCAACGATGGCTTCCACTCGGCGGGCTGGCGGATCAATCGTGCTCGCCATGCCAGCACGCTTTATGAGGCACATCGGCACGCTGCAGTAACCGCAGAGCGAGGTGGTTTCGACGTATTCTTCCTTGGCGACAGTCTCGACACCACGATCGCTGAAAGTGCTTCGCGCCTTGCCCGCCTTGACCCCATCGCGGTGCTCTCGGCAGCCTCCCAGGTGACTCGGCATATCGGCCTGGTTGCAACCATGTCCACAACCTACAGCGCGCCTTACCTGGTAGCCCGTCAGATTGGCTCACTTGACCAGCTAAGTGGAGGCCGTGCAGGCTGGAATTTGGTGACATCCTACTCACATGGCGCTGCTCAGAACTTCAACAACCAAGCCCTTCCACCTCCTTCTGAGCGCTACGAGCGGGCTGAGGAGTTCGTCGACGTTGTCCGCGGCCTTTGGGACAGTTTTGATGAAGACGCTTATCTGGTCGACAAAGTCAGCGGTAGGTTCGTTGATCCGGCCAAGGTTCACGCTCTCGACCACACCGGCAAGCACTACTCAGTACGCGGGCCTATTCCTGTGCCCCGCAGCCCTCAAGGGCAACCCGTTCTTGTCCAGGCCGGCGCGTCGACGGCAGGTGTCCAGTTAGGCGCACGCATCGGCGAACTGATCTTCGCCCGCCAACCCTCGCTTTGTGCAGCGGTCGACTTCCGTCGGGCATTCCATCAGGCGATGGGGCAATTTCACCGTCAGCCAGGTGACGCCATCGTCATGCCTGGGGTGATCCCGGTAATTGGCTCGGACGAGGAAGAGGCGAAGCGCCTGCGCGTAGAGATGGACGAGGCCATCGACGTTGAACATGGCCTGTACGTACTGCAAGACCAGCTAGGGACTGACCTTTCCAGCCTGCCGCTGGATGCAGAGCTACCCCGAATCACGTGCAGTAAAGCCCAGCAAGGCGTGCTGCAGATCCTCGACCGCCTGCGCGCCCAAGGCACACTGACCGTGGAAGCAGCAGCACGCTATATGGGCGGAATGCGCGGGCATATCGAGCTCGTGGGTAGCCCGGAGCAAGTCGCGGACGGCCTGATTGCTCTATTCGAAGCAGGTGCCGGGGATGGCTTCAACATCATCCCTCCCTACATGCCAGGCGGGCTAGATGATTTTGTCGAATACGTGTGCCCGATCCTCCGGCAGCGCGGTTATCTGCCGCAGGACTATGCCGGTCCTACGCTGCGAGAAAACCTCGGCTTGGCCATCCCTACGTCGCGTTATCGCCATGTTTGATCAGTCATCACGGCGGCGAAAGTCGCTCAAGGCGGTCAACTCACTAAGCCGTAGCGCCGTAACGATACTCTGCGTGGTGGTTGTTAATTTCGTACTGATGCAGATGCTGCCCGGGGATGCCGCTGAGGTATTGGCTGCAGAATCTGGCTCAGGGTCTGCGTCCACGGTTATTCAGCTGCGTCAGCACTTTGGTCTCGACCGCAGTGTACTGGAGCAATTCTTCGCCTACCTGTCGAACCTGGCGCAGTTGAGCTTGGGCGTCTCTCCACGATTCAACTTGCCGGTGACGGAACTGATCCTGTCCCGATTGGGAAACACCCTGCTGCTGTTGCTATCAGCAATGGGCATCGCCCTGTCATCAGGTGTTATAGCAGGTGTCGTCATGGCTGCGAACGTCGGCAGGTGGCCGGATCGCCTCCTCTCATTGCTGGCGCTTCTGCTGTATTCAGTGCCGGCGTTCTGGCTAGGTCTGATGGCTATCGTGTTTTTTGCGGTGAAGCTTGAGTGGCTGCCGACCGGTGGCATCGTGACCGTTTCACAGAACAACCAAGGCTGGGACGCAGCGCTGGATATCTGTTGGCACCTGGTTCTCCCCTGCCTCACGTTGGCGAGCTTTTACGTTGCCATATTTGCCCGACTGACACGCTCAGCGATGCTCGAAATCAGCCAGCAGGACTTCGTACGCACAGCCCGAGCGAAAGGTGCAGGACCTCTGCGTGTGCTGCTGGTCCACATGTTGCGCAATGCCTTGGTACCCGTCAGCACTGTCGCCGGGATGCACTTTGGCGCGCTGATGGGCGGCGCACTTGTCATCGAGGTGGTCTTCAGTTGGCCGGGCATGGGGCAGCTAGCGATGGACTCCGTGATGGCCAGGGACTACAGCGTGGTGCTAGGGATTCTCTTGCTCGCATCGGTACTGGTGATCATCGCCAATGGCCTGGTGGACGCACTGCATGCCTGGCTTGATCCACGAATTGCTCAGGATTGATTGAGGCTCCGTAATGCAAACCACACGTTCCATATCATCTGAGTCAAGCACCTGGCAGACAGGGCGCTTGATCTTGACTAACCCGACAGGCCTTTTGGGCAGCACACTGCTGCTGCTGATGGCAGGCGCCGCGCTGCTAGCCAGTTACCTGTACCCAGGAGACCCTCAGTCCATGGTTGCTGGACCTTTGGAGTGGCCTGGGAATGATCCTGCAGAGTGGCTAGGCACAGATGTGCTGGGCCGTAGCCTCGGTGCGGGTCTGTGTCATGGCGCGAGAATATCACTTGCCGTTGGCATCGCTGCGGCGCTGCTAAGTGTCGGCATCGGTACGCTGGTGGGTGCCCTGGGGGGCTTTTACGGCGGACGACTCGACACTGCCTTGGGGCGGGTTACTGAAGTCTTTCAAACCATGCCTACGTTTCTATTTGTCATTGTCATGGTCGCAATCGGTAAACCTTCAATCAGCACCATTGTGATATCGATAGGCCTGGCTTCCTGGCCAGTCATCGCACGCCTGGTGCGCGCGGAGTTTCGTCGTCTCAAAGAGGCCGACTTCGTTGCCAGTGCGCGGCTGCAAGGCTATTCCGATCTGCGCATCATAGCCCAGGAAATACTCCCCAACGCCCTTGCCCCAGTGATCGTGACAGCCTCGGTACTGGTCGCCAGTGCAATCTTGACGGAGTCAGCATTGGCTTTTCTTGGCATGGGCGATCCAAATCAAGTCAGTTGGGGCAGCATGATCGGTGAAGGCAGGGAGTTCCTGGCCAGCGAGTGGTACCTCTGCGCGCTGCCTGGCGGCGCAATCGTGCTGACGGTGCTCGGATTGAATCTCCTGGGCGACGCACTCAATGATGCGCTCAATCCGCGCCTGAGGGACCGTCCATGACTGCGCCCCTGCTTCGTGTCACTGATCTTTGCGTGAGCTTTGGCAGTCACTGTGCGGTAGACGGACTTTCGTTCGAACTGCAAAGGGGGCAAACCCTTGCACTCGTCGGTGAATCAGGTTGCGGAAAATCCACCACTGCGCTCGCCTTGATGGGGCTGCTGCCAGCAACCGCGCACGCTTGCGGTACCGTAGAGTTAGCGGGCCGATCACTTCTAGAGCTCTCCCCCCGACAGTTCCAGTCTGTGCGCGGCAAGCAATCGAGCATGATTTTCCAGGAACCGATGACCTCGCTGAACCCTGCGCATAGCATCGGCGCTCAAGTCGCTGAGGTGCTGTTTGTGCATGGCACGAGGGATCGATTAGAGGCGCGCAGGCGTGCGCTTGATCTGCTCGAACAGGTCGAGATACCTCAGGCCAAGCAACGCTACCACGCTTATCCACATCAGCTCTCAGGGGGCCAGCGTCAAAGGGTGATGATAGCGATGGCGATCGCTTGCAATCCCCAGCTGCTTATTGCAGACGAGCCCACTACGGCACTCGACGTCACTGTCGCGCGGCAGATTCTCCTGCTGCTCGACCGCCTGCAGCGAGAACACGCCATGGCCGTCTTGATGATTACCCATGATTTGGCGCTGGTAGAGCACCATGCCGATAGGTGTCTGGTCATGCACGCTGGGCGCTCCGTAGAAAAGGGCCTCACGTCTACGGTGCTGAACCACCCCCAGCACCCCTATACCCAAGGCCTCCTGGGGGCATCATTGCACCGGCTGGGAGGCATTGGATATCGTCAACAGCGGTTACCCGAAGTACGCTTGCAGCCAGCGGCAAATGGGCAAGCCTCTGAATTCATCGTGCATTACCCACCTTCGCTAGCGCCGACGGTTGCTCGCAGCGAGCTCACGGAACCCCTGCTTCGGGTGCTCAACCTCTGTAGCGGGTACCGCGGACATCGCGCTGTGGACGGGGTCAGCTTCGACCTCAAACGAGGACAGACCTTGGGACTCGTGGGCGAGTCGGGCTGCGGCAAGAGTACATTGTCTCGCACCTTGGCCGGGCTGATCACGCCCATGGCGGGCGAGCTGCAGCTCGACGGCAGGCCAGCGCCCCTGCTAGGGGAGCGAAAACCACATCCCGTTCAAATGGTTTTTCAAGATCCGTACACGTCGCTGAATCCACGTTGCCGCGCCGGTGACCTCCTCGAACGCGCCCTTATCGTTGCGGGTATCAAAGAAAAGCGTGAACGCTACCGCATCATCACCCAGCGCCTGGACCAGGTCGGGCTGAGCCAATCGAGCCTGGAGAAATTCCCTCATGAATTTTCTGGAGGACAACGGCAACGGATTGGCATTGCTCGTGCGTTGCTGACGCAACCGTCCCTTCTGATCCTGGACGAACCAGTCTCGGGGCTGGACGTCTCGGTGCAGGCGCAAATCCTCAACCTGTTGGTCGATCTGAAACACGAACTCGGCCTGTCCTACCTGTTTATCTCGCACGACCTGGCGGTGATCCGCTACATGGCGGATGACGTGATGGTGATGCATCAAGGCGTAATTGTGGAGCAGGCGAGTGTCCACGACCTCTGGGCCAAGCCTGGCCACCCGTACACGTGCGCGCTGCTCAATGAAAGTGCCGCCTGCCCCCACCCCCTAACAGAACCCGGCCCCGTTTGGCGCTTGGCTTACTAAGACTCACCACGGAGTTAACTGTAATGTGCGATCAATACCCCACCCTCTCTGCGGCTGAACTCCAACTAATGCTGGATACACGGCAAGAGGTAGCGCTACTCGATGTACGTGAAAACGGGATCTTCGCGCGCAATCATCTACTGTTAGCGACCTCTGCGCCGTTCTGGCGGCTGGAGCTGGTCATCGATTTACTTGTGCCGCGCCTGAATGTACCAGTAGTGCTGGTCGGTGATGGCCAGATCGAACACTCAGCCGCCAGCAAGCTCGCCCGGTTGGGCTACAGCAACATCCGCATCCTCGAAGGGGGAATCCAGGGGTGGGAGCACGCGGGTTTACCCTTGTACTCAGGCACGAACGTACTCGGCAAGGCATTCGGCGAACTACTGGAGCACTGCCTGGGTACGCCCTCCATCGAGGCGGCAGAACTCAAGCGCAGATTGGACAATGGCGATCGTCTGGTCGTCATCGACAGCCGCACCAGTGAAGAGTTTACCGACTTTAGCCTGGAAGGCGCCTACAACCTCCCGGGAGCAGAGCTTGTCTACCGAATCGATGAAGTGGTGCCTGACGACGAAACGCTGGTAGTAGTCAATTGTGCTGGGCGAACGCGAAGCATCGTCGGCGCGCAGACCCTGATCAATGCGGGCATACCCAATCCCGTGGTGTCACTCAAGGATGGCACAATGGCCTGGTTGATGAATGGCGACACCCTGCGTCATGGACGCCATCGCTCGGCACCCTCACCAAGCGGCGAAAATTTGAAACGCGCTCAGGTACGCGCAAAAGCGGTGGCTGATCGCGCCAATGTGAGGGTCCTGGATGATGCACAGTTGAGCGCATTGGAACAGGACCCCTCGCGCACCGTTTACCGATTCGATGTACGAAGCCGCGAAGAATACCTCAGTGGACATCTTCCCGGATGGCGATGGGCAGTGGGCGGCCAGTTGGTCCAGGCAAGCGATGAGTTCATCGGTGTTCGTGCGGCGGCAATCGTGTTAGCCGATTG
Organism: Pseudomonas reidholzensis; assembly: GCF_900536025.1. Classification (GTDB taxonomy): domain Bacteria; phylum Pseudomonadota; class Gammaproteobacteria; order Pseudomonadales; family Pseudomonadaceae; genus Aquipseudomonas; species Aquipseudomonas reidholzensis. Next base: position 217,727 of record NZ_UNOZ01000030.1, on the reverse strand, counting down.
GGATGGGGTCAGGGCATTGACCACCGCGGCCTGGTTGGCGCAGTTAGGTCTCGATGTTTATGTCTGGAGCATACCTTCTTCTCCGCAACGGCTGGAATCCGGCGCCCCGGCCAGTATCGTCCGCCCGGCCTACAGTCACCCGGTGCCCTGGATCACTATCGACGAAGTGCTCACCAGGCGGGAGAGCGAGCAGGTCACCCTGGTCGATATCGACAGCAGCGTCGCGTTCATTGACCGCCATGTCGAGGACGCCCTCTTCATCGCTCCAGGGCAACTGCAGACCTGGCTAGCCTCGCGATCGAAGGAAGAGACGGTCGTGCTGCTCTCGGCTGACGGCATTCTGGCAGCAAGCGTCGCGCAAGAGCTGGAGCAGCGGCGCAGCACAGCGGTTCGCGTTTTGCTGGGTGGCTCACACCAGTGGTTTGCCCGCGCCCTGCCCACTGCCGAGGGATACGAAGGAATTCTGAGTGGTGAGGCTGATGAATGGCACGGGCCTTACGTGTTCAGAACCGTCGAGGAGCGCAACCGAAAATTCAATGACTACCTGGAGTGGGAAGTGGACCTCGCTGCGAAACTCAGAAACGAACGCGGTGTGGGTATTGATCTAAGCGCATCTATTGCCCGATCAGACATTCAGCAGTCGAGCTACGGCGCGCATTGACTGCGCGGTATCACTGAGCAACCGAGACGCTTGCTGGAGGTCCTCCAGCATTGCTTGCGTACGGTCCTCGAAAAGCCGCGCCGCGCCAGAAAGCACCAAGGCGCCTACAGCAGTTTGGGACGGAGTCATCAGATGCACACCCACGGCTCGAATCCCAACCAGATGCTCATCGATATTGAGCGCCCGGTGACAGTCAGATACTTGATCAAGTTCCTGGGTCAACAGTTCGCGATCACATTGGGTGAACCGGGTGCAACGCTCCAGTGGTTTGTCACCCAGCAGGGCTTCACGCTGCTCCACCGGTAACGCGCCGAGCAGCAGCTTGCCGGATACCGATGCATGGAGTGGCGACTCAACGAGCGTGTTGAAATAAGGAGCGAGGTGCCCGCCACCGGGGACAAAATCAACGATCAGACGCGAGGTACCGATAAACAGGATCAGAAGCGCCGACGCACCATGCTCATGCTGCAAGTTCATCAGCAGAGGGCCTGCATCGCGTCGGAGCATATTCAAGGGATGATCAAGCGGCAGTGGCGCAAGCGAGCGCGGGCTCGGGCAGTAGCGAGACGCGTCCATTTTGAAGACATGCCCACTGTCGACCAACGCGAGCAGCAGCCGGTGGCAGGTACTGGTCGGCAAACCGACGTTCTCGCTCACCTCAGAGAGTGTAACGGGGCGCATTGCAGCCACAACTGACTGAAGTACCGCTAACCCACGGGCCAATGATCCAGAGTCACGTTCCGCTTTTGACTTGCTTTGCATGTTCACGAGCCGCTTCGCCATTATTAAAAATGGGAAAATATTACCATATCCAAGGATGCATCATGACGCTGATAATCAGGAGTACGGGAAATGTCTGAACGTTGGTTTGTACAGCGCTACCTGCCGAATCTGGGTGCCCGGGTTGAGGGCTGTGACCTGCGCCTTGTCCTGAGTGAAGACCAGCGGGTTCTACTTAATCAGGCGCTGCTGGAACACGGGGTACTTTTTTTCCCCAAGCAGCACCTCACCCCTGCGCAACTCGTGGAGGCCGCCTGCATCTTCGGCCGGCCCGAGCGCAAGAACCTCTACTTGGACGGGCACTCCAGTGCGTCTCAAGTAGAGGTGATTGAACACTCGGGCAAGACCCCATCGGGGGGGACGGATAACTGGCACATCGATGTATCCTGGCAACATGAGCCTCCAAAAGCGACGATGTTGCATGCGATCGACGTGCCGTCCAACGGTGGGGGCGATACCCTGTGGGTTTCAGCTACCGCTGCGTACGAGCTGCTCGATGTCGACCTCGCCAGGTACTTTGACAAGCTCCAGGCGGTGCACACATTTCTAGTCGCCCCCAAACGCGCTCACCTCACTGATCTGCTCCAGGGCTATCGAGCCGACCCGGCAATGCCTGAACAAGCAGAAAGCTTGGCACGGCTGCGTGACGGGCTACAGCGGTACTTGCCGATCGAAGTTCCGGTCATCAAGACCCACCCAGAGAACGGCAAAAAGATGATCTTTGTGAATGAGGGCCACACCAGCCATATTCTGGGGGTATCCCGCACAGCAAGCCAGGGTTTGCTGAACCTCCTGTTCGATTTGCTGAAAACACCGGAGATTCAACTGCGTCACCACTGGCAAGCCGGAGATGTAGCGATTTGGGACAATCGACAGGTTCAGCATTACGCATCGAGGGATTACGGCGCACAGCGGCGACGAATCCACCGTGTGACGCTTGCTCACGACGGGCGTTTTTAACAGATTATCGCGGCCATCTCCCCAGAAATGGTGTCACAACGGCCACCGCAAGCAAGTGGCGGCAGGGCCGCCGCCTGTCGCCTCCAGCCTCAGTAAATGCCCTGATAAATGCCCTCTACTTCGGCCTGCGTCATGTCCCTCGGATTACTGTCGATCAACCGCTGCAACCCGTTGACCACATCCGCCGCCATCGCCGGTAGCGCTGCCTCATCAATCCCCAGCCTGGACAACCGCGTCTCCAACCCACTGTCGGCAACCAACGCTTCGATGGCCTCGACAAACGCCAGCGCCGCCCTCCCCTCGTCCTCGAACACCGCCTCCGGCAACAGGTGCCCCGCCAGCTCCGCGTACAGCCGCTGCGCCGCCGGCAAGTTGAAGCGCAGCATCGGTGCCATCACCAGCGCATTGGCATGCCCATGCGGGATGTGAAACCGCGCCCCCAACGGGTACGCCAAGCCATGGATTGCCGCCACCGAGGCATTGACGAATGCCATGCCGGCCATCAACGAACCCTGCAGCATCGCCGAGCGTGCGGCGACGTCGCTGCCATCGGCCAGCACCTTGCGCAGGTTGCCGCCCAGCAGGCGCAGCGCGGTGGTGGCCAGACCATCGGAGATCGGGTTCTTGCGCGTGCGACTGGTATAGGCTTCGATGGCGTGAACCATCGCATCCAGGCCAGTCGCCACCGTGATCCCACCGGGCAGGCCCAGGGTCAGCTCGGGATCGAGCACCGCCACGTCCGGCATCAGTTGCGCCGAATACACCGCCTGTTTGCGCTGCTGCGCATCGGTGATCACCGACACCCAGGTCACTTCCGAGCCGGTGCCTGCCGTGGTCGGCACCAGCACCAACGGCAAGCGCCGACCGCGCGCCTTGTCGGTGCCGTAGAGGTCAGCCAATGGCTGCTCGCTGTTGATCAGCAACGCCACCAGCTTGGCCGCATCCAGCGAACTGCCGCCGCCCAGCCCCAACACGCCGTCCGCCTCGAAGGCTCGGCCCTGGCTGACCGCCTGCTCGACCACCGCCGCCGGTGGGTCTGCCACCACCTGGTCGAATACGCTGACGCTGCAGCCCGCGGCTTCCAGCGCTGCGCAGGCCTTGCCGGCGAAGCCGAGCGTGACGATGCCGGGGTCGCACACCAGCAGCACGCGCCGCGCCCCAAGCCCGGCGAACACCTGGCCAATGCCGTGCAAGGCACCCGCCTCGCAGACGATATGCGGCACACTTCTGAATTCATGGTTCATGACGATCTCCTCACAGCACCGAGGCATAGATGGCGCGGGCGTCTGCACGGGTGACCGGGCGCGGGTTGTTGATCAGCAGGCGCTCGACTTTCATCGCGTCGTCACTCAGCCGATCGAGGTCCGCTGGGGTCACGCCCACCTCTGCCAAGCGCTGGGCAAACGGCATGCGCGCCACCAGCGCGGTCATGAAGGCGATAAACGCCTCGCAGGCCAGCACCGGGGTATCGAAGCGCTGGCCCGGCAGCACGGTCGCGGCCAGTTCGGCATACAACGGCTGCGCCACGCTGCGGTTGAAGTTGAGCACCGGCACCAGCACCAGCGCGTTGCTCAAGCCATGCGGCACATGGAAGTGCCCGCCCAGTGGGTAGGCCAGCGCGTGCACCGCCGCCACCGGGGCGTTGGCGAAGGCCATGCCGGCCAGCATCGAGCCGAGCAGCATGTCCGAGCGCGCCTGCAGATCGCCGGGCTCGGCGAGCACCCGGTCGAGGTTGCCGCCCAACAGGCGCAACGCCTGCAAGGCCAGACCGTCGGACAGGACGTTCTTCTTGTGCTTGCTGGTATAGGCCTCGATGGCATGAACCATGGCATCGACACCGGTCATGGCGCTCACCGCGGCCGGCAGGCCGACGGTCAGGCGTGCATCGAGCAAGGCGATGTCGGGGTAGAGCAAGGGGCTGACCACGCCCTTCTTCTCGTGGCTGGGGGTGGTGACGATGGCCACGGCGGTCACTTCCGAGCCCGTGCCGGCGGTGGTCGGTACCTGGATCAACGGCAAGCGCGGCCCCTTGGCCAGGTTGATGCCATAGATGTCCGGCAACGCCTGCTCATGCCCGCACAGCAGCGCCACCAGCTTGGCGGTGTCCAGCGAGCTGCCGCCGCCCAGGCCGATCACCGCCTGGGCCTGGCAGTTGCGCCCGGCCGCCACGGCGTCGAGCACCGAGGCCTCGGGCGGGTCGGCCTGCACGTCGCTGTACAGGGTCACGCTGACACCGGCGTCGCGCAGCGCCTGCATGGGCGCCTCGAGCAGGCCGGCGCGTTGCAGGCCAGGGTCGCTGACCAGTAGTACGCGCTCGGCACCGAGTTCACGGCACAGGCTGCCGAGGCGCAAGGCGCCATCGACTTCGCAGATCACCCGCGGGGTGGTTTCAAAGGTAAAGGTCGACATGGCGGTTATCCTGCTCGCACGCTGCCACGCTCGATGCGGTACAGCGCATCGACCAGGTCAGCGGAATGGGTGTCATCGGATTCGGAAATCAGCACGCACAGGCCTTGCTGGCCGAGCTGAGCGATCACTTCACTGAGCCGGCGCGACAGCACCGGCGCCACGCCCTCGAACGGCTCGTCGAGGATCAGCAGGCGGTTGCCCGGCATCAAGGCCCGGGCCAGGGCCACCAGCTTTTGCTGGCCGCCGGACAGTTGCATGGCGCGGCGTTCACGAAACTGGGCGATTTCCGGGATCAGGCTGTATACCCACTCGAGGCGCTCGGCACTGCCCGGCAGCTTGTTGGCCCACACCGGCAGGAGAATGTTCTCCTCCACCGTCAGCGCCGGGATCAGCCGGCGGTCTTCGGGCAGGTAGCTGATACCCGCCGCCGCGCGCTCGTGGCCCGGTTGCGCACGCAGGTCGGCGCCGGCGAAGTGGATCGACCCCGAGGTAGCGTCCAGCAGGCCCATCAGGGTGCGGATCAGGGTGGTCTTGCCCGCGCCGTTATGGCCGATCAGGCCGACCATCTGGCCGGCACCGACCTGCAGCGAGACATCGTGCAGGATCGGCACCGACTCGATGGCGACGTTGAGGTTGCGAATCTCCAGGCTCATGCGTTTGCCCCCTTGTGTGCGCGCTGGCCGCCGGTCACCAGCTCCTGGACCCGGGCGTTGGCCAATACCGTTTGCGGCGGGCCGTCGGCCAGCACTTCGCCGCTGTAGAAGGCGAGGATGCGCGACACGTAGCGGCGCACCACGTCCATGTCGTGCTCGACGAACAGCACCGTGACCTGGTGGCGCGACACCACCTGCATGACCGTGTCCATCAGTTGGGTCTTCTCCTCGGCGCTGACGCCGCTGGTGGGCTCGTCGAGCAGGAGCATCTGCGGGTCGCCGATCAGCGCCATGGCGATGTCGATCAGCTTGCGCACGCCTTGCGGCACGGCGGTGACCTTGCTGTCGCGCCAGGCGAGGATGCTGAACTCGCCGAGGATCGCCTCGGCGCGGGCGATCCGCGCGGGGTTGCGCAGCGGCCGCAGCAGCGACGGGAACGGCGATTCGGCGCCGGCCAGGGCGATCAGCAGGTTGTCCAGCACCGGCAGTTCAGGGAACAGCTGGGCGACCTGGAACGAGCGGGCCATGCCGGCGCGGGTGATCGCCCGCGGCGTGCGGCCGATGATCGACTGGCCGTTGAAGAGGATCTCGCCACGGCTCGGTTTGAGGTAGCCGGTGACCATGTTGATGAAGGTGGTCTTGCCGGCGCCATTGGAGCCGATCACGCCGACCACTTCACCCTTGCTGATGCTGACGTTGACGTCCTTGGCGGCGGTCACCGCGCCGAACTCCTTGTACAGCCCACGGGTTTCGAGAATGCAGCTCATGCCTTGGCCTCCACTGCCTTGGCCTTGCGGGCCTGACCACTGAACAGGCTCCACAGGCCCTTGGGAAGAAACACGATGATCGCCAGCAAGGTGATGCCGAGGATCATCTGCCAGCTGTGCGGCACCAGCTCGATGGCGTAGGTGCGCACCACGGCGAACAGCACCGCGGCGATGATCGGCGCCGCGACGTGGGCGGTACCGCCGAGCAAGGCGATGAAGACGAACTCGCCGGAGGTGATCCAGTAGGCCATTTCCGGGTCGATATGGCCGGCGGACAGCGCCATGAAGCCACCGCCCAGGGCCGACACCGCCGCGGCAGCGACGTAGTTCATGTACAGCACCCAGCGCGGTGACTGGCCGAGGTACTCGACCCGAACTTCGTTCTCGCGGATCGCCTCGCACATCGCCCCGGCGCTGCTGCGGCCATAGCGGTGCAGCAGCACGCCGAGCACGGCCGACACCGCGACGATGATGACGAACAGCGCCAGCGGCGCCTGGCCTGCCGCCGGGCTCCAGCCGAACAGCGTCCAGGCCTTGACGTTGAAGCCGTCGGTGCTGCCCAGGGCCGGGCTTTTCACCAGCATGCCGTAGAGGATCATCGAGAACGCCAGCGACAGCATGGCGAAGAAGATCTCGCGGTAGCGGGTCATCAGCAGGCCGAGGATCATCGCCAGCGCCACCGCCGCGGCAACGCCGATCAGCAGCAAGGTCGGCAAATCGCTGATGCCTGCAAAATGCCCGCTCATGCCCACCGCGTAGCCACCGATGCAGAAGTACAGGCCCTGGCCAAAGGTCACCAGGCCCGCGCGCATCTGCATCACCACACCTTGCACCACCATCGCCTTGGCCAAGGCCATGGTCAGCAGAAACACCAGCCATTGCGGCGCGATCAGCCCGCTGGCGGCGAGCACCACGGCGACGCCGAGCAGAATCAGTTCGGTTTTATCCAGGCGCATCAGATTTTCCTCGCAAGCACGCGGCCGAACAGCCCCTGCGGACGCACCGCGAGGACCAGCGCCATCACGCCATAGATCACAAACAGTTCGAATTGCGGCGCGTAGTGCACCGCCGCGGCGCGGCTCAAGCCGACCAGCAAGGCACCCAGGGCGGCGCCTTCGATGCTGCCCATGCCGCCGATCACCACCACGGCGAAAGCCAGCACGATGATTTCCACGCCAATGCCGGGGGCTACCGAGATCGCCGGGGCGGTCAGTGCGCCGGCCAGGGTGCCGAGCACGGTGCCCAGCACGAACACCAGGGTGAACACCCGGCGCACGTTGACGCCCATCGCCAGGGCCACTTCGCGGTCATGGATCACCGCCCGCAGCACCTTGCCCTGATGGGTGCGCTCGAGCCACAGCCACAGGCCGAAGCCGAGTACCAGCGACACGCCGACCAGCATCAGGTCATAGTTGGAGACTTTTAGCCCCGCCAGCACGCTGCGGCCCATTTCGGCGTAGGGCTGGTAGGCGAAGTACGGGTTGACGCCCCAGATCATCTTCATGGCGTCTTCCAGGATCAACAGCAAGGCGTAGGTGATGATCACCATCAGCACTTCATCGCGGCCATACATGAAGCGCAGCAGCCCGCGTTCGATCAGCAGGCCGACCACCAGCCCGGCGGCCAGCGCGCAGCCGAGCATCATCAGGTAACCGACCCACACCGGGCCGACCCCGTTGTTGAAATACCAGCCGACCAACGAGGCGGCGGCATAAGCGCCGATGGCGTAGAAGCTGCCATGGGCCATGTTCAGGATGCGCATGACACCGTAGATGACGGTGAGCCCCGCCGCGACCAGAAACAGCCACGAGGCATAGATGGCGCCGTCGATCAGCACCGCGTAAACACTCAGCATAAGGTTCTACCTTGGCAAGAGTGGCGGCCGAGGGCGGCCGCCACGAGCAGTCAGGTGGGCAATGCGGTCAGTTGCACTGCGCGCCGGGGAAGCCGGCCTTGATCCAGTCGTGCGCGCTGGTGCCGTCTGGCGGGGTCACGCACTCGCCGGCAAAGGCGATGACGTTCTGCACGCTGCCCTGCTTGCTCGCCTTGTCGTAGTGGTACTCACCGTAGGCGATGCCCTGCATGGCCTGGTGGCCACCGGCGCGGGCCATCTGCACGGTGCCAGACACTGACTCGAAGGTGGCGCCCTTGAACGCCTTGGCGATTTCGATCGGTGCCGGGACCTTGCCGGGTTCGGCCTTGGCGTTTTCCGCGGCGAATTTCAGGCCGAGGATGGCTTGGGCCATCTTGCTTGCCGGGTAGGTCGGCGCGGCCTTGTAGGCCGACTGATAGGCCTCGGTGAACCAGTTGTTGAGGGGGTTTTGCGGGGCGAAGGCGCCAAACGGCCCGCGACCGCCGATGATCATGCCGTTCGGCGCCTGATCCTTGTAGCGCGCCAGGGCCGACTCGCCGCAGGTCAGCACGGCGGTGGCGTCTTCGAGCAGGCCGCGCGAGTTGGCCTGGAGCACCAGGGCCTCCATGTCACCGCCCCAGAAGCTGGAGTGGATGATCTCTGGGCGCTTGACCGACAGCGCCGAGATTTCAGCGCCGTACTGGCCCTGGAACACCTTGGGCATCTGCGACTCGACGACCTGGCTTTTCGGCATGACCTGGGCCATCGACAGGACGAAGTCGTTCCAGCTGTCCTGGCCCCAGGCGTAGTTCTGCTGGATGCCGCCGACGCGTACGGCGTCGGGGCGGGTCTTGGCCAGGTAACGGGCGGCGCCGATGTTGTCCACTGCGGCGTCGAGGCTGGTGCGGAAGACGAACTGCGGGGTCTTGTCTTCGCTGAACAGCTGCGAGGTGCCGCAATCATAGAACACGGTCATTGCGCCCAGCTCTTCGGCCACCGGCGCAATCGCCAGGCAGTCGCCGGACGAGATGTAGCCGACCACGGCGTCGACCTTCTGCCGCTGCACCAGGTTGCGGAACTCCTCTACCTGCTTGGCGGCGCCACCGGCCTCGTCGATGATCACCATCTCGATTTCGGCGCCATTGATGCCCAGCTTGTCGTAGGGCGCGGGCAGTTTGCCTTTGTTGAGCGCTTCGACCAGCACCTTGGCGGCATTCGCCGAGGGTTCGCCGAACGGGCCGGCGGCCGGGCCGGAGAGAAAGGTCACCACGCCGATACGGAACTTGCCGTTTTCAGCGGCCATGGCGGCGCCGGTGAACGCGGTGGTGAGCCCGGCCGTGGCGATCGCCAGGGCCAGGGGCAGTGCTTTGCGGTAGTGCGGGACGCTGTTCTTATAGTTGTTCATGGTCAGTTCCATTGCGGGTTGTCATCGCTAAGGGGCGTGCCCCTCGGGTTCAGCGGTGTGCGGGGCTTGCCGGCGTGCACGCACGGCCGGGTCGGGCAGCAGGTCCTCGGCGGAGTACACCGCCCAGTCGCCGAGCATCAGTTGCGCGGGCGGGAAATCGTGGTTGCGCACCGGCGTGCCGATGGCCTGGGCCTGGAGGATCTGGTGGGTCTGCGGGTCGATGCGCGAGACAAAGCCCGGCGGGTCTTCGGGCAAGGCGATCTCCAGCCCTTCGAGGGCATCGACCAGGGACTCGGTGTCGGTGGCGCCACCGGCCTTCTGGCTGGCCTTGGCCAGCACCATCACGCCGCTGTAGGCCCCTTCGGCGGCGTAGGTCGGGTAGCGGCCGGTGAGCGTGTGGAAGCGCTCGACGAAGGCTTGATTACGCGGCGTCTGCGGCCAGTTGTTGTGGTGCCGGGCGGAGAGGATCAGCCCCGGCGGCGCCTGGTCACCGAGCGAGACCAGGAAGTCGTAGTTGCCGCCGGTGTCGAAGTTGGCCAGGCGCGAGGTCTCGAACAGCCGGGTGCCGGCGGCCTGCTTGACGAAGGCATGGAAGTCACCGCCCCACAGGGCCGAGACGATGATGTCCGGCTTGGCCTGCTGCAGCGCGGCGATGTAGGCCGAGTAGTCCGGCTCGTAGAGGCGCGGCCAGAGCTCGGTGACGTCGTCGAACTGCACGCCCAGTTGGCGCAGGGCTTCGTGCAGGTCGTCCCGCGAGACGTGCCCGTATTCATAATCGGGGCCGATGAAGGCCAGGCGTTTCCAGCCGGTCTTGGCTTGCAGCGCCTTGAGGTAATGCGCCCCGGCGGCCATCGAGGTCCAGGTGTCATTGGTCACGCGAAAGTAATAGCGGTGGCCGTTCTCGAGGGTCATGCGCGACGAGGCATGGTCGGTGCCGATCATCAGCACTTTCTCTTCCCGGGCGAGCTGGCTGACCGACATCGCCACACCGCTGGAGACCATGCCGCACAGCACCTGCACGCCGTCCTGGCGAATGAACGCGCGGGCCAGGCTGGTGCCGTAGGAGGCCTTGGACTGGTCGTCGTCGATAATCACCCGCAGCCGCGGCACCTGCTGGCCGGCGTCACGTTGCGCCTGCACCTCGGCCAAGGCGACCTGGATGCCGGCGATGCTGTCCTGGCCGTAGATCGCCGCCCGCTCGGTCATCGGGTACAGGCAGCCGAGGGTCAGGTCGGCCTGGCCGGCCGGCGCGCCCAGCTCTACCCGACCAGCGTGGGCGGTCGCGGCGTGAGCCAGCAGCAGGCCGCTCAGGGCGACAGCGGCAGTCAGGTGAGAAAACGGCAGTTGCATAGAATCCCTTGGGGCGTTCGTGGACGCCTCTTGTTGGTCAGCCAATGGGGTATCGCAAAGGCTGTGCCAGCCTTGCGCGCACGGGGTATGAAATACCACGAAAGCCCTCTGGGACGGGGCTTTACGCGGTTGATAGCGGATTTTTCGGGCGCCGCAGCGAGTGTCGCTCGGCGTTTTGCGCGGGCTGTTGAGCGGCTTGCGCTCAGCCTGCGCGCGCGGTTGAGCGGTTAGCGCTCATCGCCGCGCTCGATGCCCAGGCGCTGCAAGCGGCGCTTGAGGGCATGCCGGGAGATCCCCAGCAGATCGGCCGCCAGGCCCTTGTGGCCGGCACTGCGGCTCAGGGCATCGCTGACCAGTTCACGCTCGGCGCGCTCGAGCCGGTCGTCCAGGGCCGACAAGCTGGTGGGCGCGGGCTCAGCGGACTGCAGGTGCGCCGGCAACTGGGCGCTGCCGATGGCCTGGCCGGGCAGCAGGATGGTCAGCCGCTCGACCAGGTTCTTCAGCTCGCGGACATTGCCCGGCCAGCGGTGGCGCACCAGGGCGGCGGCGCTGTCGGGTTGAAACTGGATCGGCGCGACCTGCTCTTCCTGGGCTTGCTGGGCGGCAAAATGCCGGGCCAGCAGCAGGATGTCGTCGCCGCGCTCGCGCAGGGCGGGGATCTCGACGGTGATGACGTTGAGGCGGTAGAACAGGTCTTCGCGAAAGCGCCCCTGGCGCACATCGTCGGCCAGGTCGCGGTTGGTCGCCGCCACCACCCGCACATCGGCGCTGCTGGCCTGCCCCGCGCCCACCGCGCGGTAGCTGCCGTTTTCAAGAAAGTGCAGCAGCTTGGCCTGCAGGGCCAACGGCAGTTCGCCGATCTCGTCGAGAAACAGCGTGCCGTGGTGGGCCTGGGTCACCAGGCCGACGCGCTTCTGGTGAGCGCCGGTGTAGGCGCCTTTTTCCGAGCCGAACAGCTCGGCTTCGATCAATTGCTCCGGCAGCGCCGCGCAGTTGACCTCGATAAACGGCTGCCCGGCGCGCACGCTGTTGGCGTGCAGCGCCTGGGCCACCAGGGTCTTGCCGGTACCCGACTCGCCCAGCAGCAGGATCCGCGTGGCAGAACTGCGGGCGATGCGCTGCACCGCGGCGTTGAGGTTGCCCATGGCCAGGCTCTGGCCGAGCAGGCTGCCCTGCTCCCCCGGCGCGCTGGCGACGCTGCCTGGCACCTCGAGGGTGGCGTGCAGGGTGCTCAGCAGGTCGTCCAGCTCAAACGGCTTGGTCAGGTAGTCGGTCGCCCCGCCCTTCACCGCCTGCACCGCCGCTCGGGTATCGCCGTGGGCCGAGATCATGATCACCGGCAGGTTCGGCCGGCACTTGCGCAGGCCTTCGAGGGTGGCGATGCCGTCGATGCCCGGCAGGCCCAGGTCGAGCAGCACGACATCGACCCGTACGCGGCTGTCGGCCACCAGTGCCAGCGCCTCCTCGCCACTGTAGACCGCCTGCGCCAGCATGCCTTCGCCGCGCAGGGCGTAGCTCAGCGAGCGCACCAGCGCCTGTTCATCATCGACGATCAGTACATGTATTTCAGACATCGGTCGCTCACTTCAGATAAGTCGCTGCGGGCGCAGGAAAGTCCAGGGTCACCACCGTGCCCTCGCCGGGGGTACTGGCGAGTTCCATTCGCGATCCATTGGCTTCCAGCAGTTGTTGGCAGATGCTCAGGCCGAGCCCGGTGCCGCGCGCCTTGAGGGTGAAAAACGGCTGGCGCACCTGCTGCAACGCCGCCTCGGGGATGCCGCAGCCCTGATCGACCACGGTCACGCAGACCCGCTCGCCCCACGCCTGGCCGGCGAGCACCACCGACTGGCCTGGCGCGCTGGCTTCGAGCGCATTCAGGCACAGGTTGAGAAGGATCTGCTGGGCCTGGTCCGGGTCGACCAGCAACTGCAGGCCGGGCTTGCAGTGGCTGGAAAAGCCGATGCCCTTGGCGGCGGCCTCGGGCGCGACCCGCCGCTCAATGTGCGCGAGCAGTGTGGCCAGGTCGACGACCTGGGGCACGGCCGGGTGTGGCCGGCCGTATTCGAGCAGGTCGCTGGTGACGTGCGACAAGCGATCGATTTCCTGGCAGAGGTCACTCAGCAGCAGGCGCCGCTCGGCTTCCTGCTCACGCCGCAACAATGCCTGCACGGTGGTTTTCATGGTCGCCAGCGGGTTGCGCACCTCATGCGCGACGCCGGTGGCGAAGGTGCCGAGCACGGCGAGGTTCTCGGCGCGCACGGTGCGCTCCATGACATCGGCCAAGCGCCCGGCCATGACATTGAAGGCACGGGTGACCCGCCCGATCTCGTCGTTATGCGGCTGCTCCGGCAGGCGATAGCCGAGGTCGCCGGACGACAGTTGATGGGCCCCGTCCACCAGCGAGCCGACCCGCGCGCGCAACTGGCGCGACAGGGTGAAGAAGACGATCAGGATAAAGCCGATAAACCCGACGGCCGCCAGGTACAGCCACCAACGGGCGTCATCCAGCGGTTTCAGCACGGCCCCGGGCTGCACGCTGAACACCACCTGCCAGCCCGGCAGGATCACCGGGCCTTCGCGCCACTCGGCGGGGGCCTCGACCTGGCGCCCGGTGGCATCGATAAATGCCCCGCCCGGCACCCGCAGCAGCGGCGTGACCACCCCGTTGAGGCCGGCGCTGACCAGCAGTTCGCTGAGCGAGGCCAGGCGCAAGTGCAGGCCGATGCTGACGCGGTGATCCTGGCGGCCGTTGCGGATGGTCTTGCGGATCAACAGCCAGCCCGAACGCCCGGCATGCGGCAGCATCGGGCCGATCACCTCGATATCACCGACCTTCTGCCGCGCCAGCCCGGCAAGCGACCAGCCTTCGCGCCCCCAGTACGGCGCCCCGGAGGCAGCCTGCCCGGGCATGACCTTGAGCAGGCGCTCGTGTTCGTCGAAAAACAGCACGCCGTAGAGAAACGGCAGTTCGCTTTCGAGCTTGAGCAGCGCCTCGACATCGCCGGCCGGGTGCGCCTGGTCGGCGATGAACTCGGGCATGCTGGGGTGATTGGACAGGGCCGAGAGCTGGTAGAAGCGGTCGTCGAGAAACGACGACAAGCGGTTGGCCGTGGACAGCGCCTGGGCATCCAGGCGTTCGCCGGTCAGGCGGTTGAGCAGGTCCTTGGCGACCTGTTCATAGAGCACCGCCAAGGTGATCAGCGCCACGCTCATGACCACGATCGACAGCAGGGTGTAGCGTGCCACCAGGCTGCGACGCGGCCGGGCCAGGCGACGCCAGAAGGCGCTCGCGGGGAGTTCGATATCCATGGAATTTGTAGTTATTTTTCATGTGATGTCGGCGGAGCATAAGGACCCGGCACCGCGCTTGTCCATGCACACTTGAGCTAACCTCATAGCGGGCTCGGCGGTTTGCCAGGTGTGCACCCAGGCCGGACGACCAAAGGTCCGAGGTCGCTGGTCCTGATCCGGGGTTTGCGCTACCCTCCCCGGCTTTTCCCCGAGCACCGGACCGGTGCCGCACCAGGCGCCGCCCGTGGCACTCGCTCAATGACCAACCCTGCCGCCACCTTCACCCATGGCTCCCTCACCCATCACGTGCGCGTCATGGCGTTCACCAGTGCCCTGAGCCTGCTGGCGATCTTCCTGACCGACATCCTCACCCTGACCTACGTCGCCCTGCTGCATGACGAGGCGCTGATCGCCGCCGTCGGCATCGCCAAGACCCTGGCCTTCTTCAATTCGAGCCTGGTGGCCGGCATCACGGTCGCCGCCGGCACGATGATTTCACGCAGGGTCGGCCAAGGTTCGAGCGCGTCGCTGCCCGCCCTGGCGACGCACATGCTGCTACTGGCCGCACTGGTCTCTGCCACGGTGTCGGCCATCCAGTGGTATTACCTGGACTATTTCGCCAGCCTGATCGGTGTCGACGCGCCCGCCTCGGCACTTGCCGGGCAATTCATTGCCATGACCCTGGTCGCGTCGGTACTGATGGCGCTTACCCAGGCCTGCGCACAGGCGCTGCGGGCGCATGGCTACAGCGTGCGCGCGCTGGCGGTGGTGCTGGGCAGTGCGGCGTGCCTCGCCGTCGTCGACCCGATCCTGATCTTTGGCTTCGACCTGAAGCTGCTGGGCGCGGGCATCTCGTGCCTGGTCGCCAGCCTGCTCGGCTGCCTGCTCGGCCTGCACCAGGTCAGGGCCCAGCTGGGGCTTTCGGCGCGTGTGCGGATCCGCCTGCTGCGGCTGTATGGCGGCCGAATCGCGCGCATTGCCCTGCCGTTTACCCTGGCCAACCTGGCCACCCCGTTCGCGCTGACCTACACCATGGCCCAGCTGGCGCTGTTCGGGGTGTCGGTGATGGCCGGCATGGCGGTGATGGACCGGGTGCTGCAGATCACCTACTGCCTGTATTTCGCCTTGCCCAGCGCGCTGGTGCCGATCCTCGCGCAAAACCTCGGCGCGCACCGCAGCGCGCGTACCCGGGCCGCGCTGCACAGTGCCAGCCGGCTGGTGATCGGCTACGGCCTGCTGGCCTGGGTAGTGCTGGCGATCGCCGCGCCTTGGCTCAGCCACGTCTTTGCCTTGTCGGGGCCGGGGCAAGCGTTGATCGACGACTTGTGCCGCTTCGGCCCGGCACTGTGGATCATGATCGGCCTGGACTTCATCGCCATCTCGGTGTTCATCAGCCGCGGGCAGGTGTGGTGGGTGACGTTCTATGCCTGGCTGCGCGCGTCGGTGGGCACGTTGCCGTTCGTTGCCCTGGGTGCGGCGCACTTCGCGGCCAGCGGCGTGATGCTGGGGATGTGGCTGGGCAACGCGCTGGTCGCCCTGGCCTCGGTGGCCACCGCGGTGTGGATCAACCGCCGCGGCGCATACTGGGCGCACGAACCCTAGATCTTTTGCAATAATCGACGCCTCTGCCGTTCCCCGAGAACCGGCGCCCCCTCCCTACAGCGTGAAGTTGGTTTATGTCAGTTCAGGATCACGACAGCGAATCGTCCAGCACCCCCGCCACCAAGCGTCGCCGGGCGCCCAAGGGCGAGATGCGCCGAGCGGCGTTGCTCGATGCGGCGACGACCGTGTTTGCCAAGGATGGCTATGGCGCCGCGTCGATGCGCGACGTCGCCGAAATCGCCGGGATCACCACGGTTGGGCTGCTGCACCATTTTCCCAACAAGGTGTCGCTGCTGCGCGCCCTGCTCGATCGCCGCGATCAGCGGGTCACCGAGCAATTCGCCACGCTGGAGATGGCGCCGACGCTGGAAAACTTCCTGGCGTTCGTGCGCATGAGCATGCGGTTCAGTGTGCACGACCTGCGCGAATGTCAGGCGGCGATGATGATCAGCGTCGAGAGCCTGTCGGAGCAACACCCGGCCTGGCCCTGGTACAAGGAGAAGTTCGAACTGACCCACGCCCACGCGCAGGCGCACCTGGGGTCGTTGGTCGAGTGTGGGGAGATCGCCGCGCACGTGGACGTGAAGCTGCTGGCGACCGAGATCTTCGCCGTCATGGACGGCCTGCAGTTGCAGTGGTTGCGCGACCCTGAGCAGGTCGACGTCGAAGCGGCCTTCGACGCCTACCTGCAACGCCTCGCCCCTGCCATCAGGGCGTGACGTGCTGCCGGCTCAACGCTGAGCCGGCCCTGCCTCAGTAGGCCTGCGACTCGCTGACCTGCACCGCCGCACGCAACGGCAGCGGCAGCGGGTTGCTGTCACGGGTGGTGAGGTGCTGCGGCATCAGCGTGACCAGGGTGCGCTGCAGGCTGAGGTGCTCCGAGTCCGGGCCAACCCAGACCTTGAACTTGCCGGCATCGACGTCCCAGCTGTCGGTGTTCTGCACGAAGTACGCCAGCGAGCGCGCGTCGATCGGCAGGCTCACCGTCTTGCTCTGGCCCGGCTCCAGCCACACCTTGGTGAAGCCCTTGAGCTCTTTGCGCGGACGATCGACTTGCGCATCGATCGGCTGGATGTACAGCTGGGCGACCTCGAACCCTGCCTTGTCACCGGTGTTAGTCAGGGTGAAGCTGACGTCGACGGTGTTGCCCGGGGTCATGACATTGGACGACAGCTTCAGGTCGGCGTAGCTGAAGGTGGTGTACGACAAGCCGAAGCCGAACGGGTACAGCGGTTTGGCGTGCTTCTTGTCGTAGCCGCGGTAGCCCATGTAGAGGCCTTCGCTGTAGGTCATCTCGGTCAGCGCAGTGTCACCCCGGTAGGCGGCTGGGTCCGGGTAGGAGGCGTAGCTCGGGTTGTCCTCGATGTGCTTGTCGATGGTCACCGGCAGTTTGCCCGACGGGTTGACCTTGCCGTAGAGGATCTCGGCCAGCGCCTGACCGCCCTGCTGGCCCGGGAACCAGGCGTGCAACGCTGCCCCGACCTTTTTCGCCCAGGGCTGCATGTCTGCCACGCCGCCGCCGTGGGTAACGACGATGGTGTTGGGGTTGGCCCGGGCGACGAAGTTGATCAGCTCGGCCTGCTGGTCCGGCAGTGCGTAACCGTGGTCGGAGCCCTCGCCTTCGTTTTCGTAATGGGTGCCTGCGGCGATCACCACGGCATCGTATTTGTCCAGGTCCTTCGGCGCACGCAACGACGCCCAGCTCATCTGAACCCCTGCCAGGCCACCCAGTGCCGGGGTGAAGTTGCCTTGCACACGGCGGTATTCGAGCTTGACGGTATAGGCCTTGCCCGCCACCAGGGCGGCGCTCTTGCCAGACGTGGTCAACGCGTTGACCACATCGGACGAGTACGGCACGCCGTCGCTTTCCACCACCAGCTGATCATTGACCCAGAGCTTGTACGGGCCATCGGCACGCACCTTGAACACGTGGGCACCGGAAATGGTCGGCTTGATCGTCGCGCTGAAGCGCGCCGAGAACGCGCCGGCCGTCGGGCTGAAGCCAGACACGGCGGTGGTGCCGCTGTTGGTCTCGTTGCTGCTGGTGGTCCAGTTGAGGTTCACCCCTGGCTCGACACGGGTCACCACCGGGTCGCCACTGAGGTTGCTGTTGCTGAAGTACTCGGCCTTGACCCCAGCGTTGCTGACGCTGCCGTTGGCCGACGTCGGCTGGTACCAGACCGACGCTTTCGGGTTCAGGCTCAGCGCCGACAGGTAGGTCACGTTGTTGCTGTTCGAGGCCATCTGCTGCAGGCCACTGAGTTCGCTGACATAGCTGTTGGGCGGTGAGTTGGCGGTACCGAAGGGCGACGCCGGCGCCTGGTTGGCCCAGTCGCCGATCACGGCGATCCGCGCCGAGCGCGCCAACGGCAGCAACGGCTTGCCCGCAGCGGTGTCGGCGTTGCGCAGGAGCACGATGCCTTCACGCGCGGCGTTCAACGCGGCGCGCTGGCCGTACTCGGTGTGCTCGAGGGTCTGCGCGGTATTGAGGTTTTCCTGGAAGTCGTAGCTGACCACGGCGCGCAGGTTGCGCTTGACCTTGTCGTCGATCACGTTCTGGGTCAGCTGGCCGCTCCACACATAGGGCAACAGGTTGGCCTCGGTGAACTGCAGGCCCGACGGCATGTCCAGGTCGGTGCCGGCCCAGGCGCCCTTGAACGCATCATGAATCGCGTTGAAGTCGCTGATCACGGTGCCCTGGTAACCCCACTCGCCCTTGAGCACTTCGGTGATCAGGTGATGGTTCTCGCAGGCATAGTCACCATTGACCTTGTTGAACCCGCACATGATCGAGGCGACATTGGCGTTCTTGACCATCGACTCGAAGCCCGGCAGGTACAGCTCGCGCAGCGTGCGCTCGTCGGCGACGACGTTGACCGCCTGGCGGTTGGCTTCCTGCTCGTTGGCCAGGTAATGCTTGCCACTGGCCTGGATACCCTGGGCCTGGATGGCGTTGACGATGGCCGGGGCCAGCACCGCGCCAAGGAACGGGTCTTCGCCGCTGACGTACTCGGCCGAGCGACCGTTGTACGGCGTGCGGTAGAGGTTGACCCCGGGCGAGAGCATCTGCTGGCCGCCGGAAATCCGCGTTTCATAGGCGATGGCCAGGCCGAACTCCTTGGCCCGGTTGATGCTCCAGGTCGCCGCCAGGGCCGACTGCGACGGGTACTGCGCGCCAAAGGTGGCGTTGTTGACGTGCACCCCCATCGACGAGTCGTAGGCCACGGTGCCCTTGATGCCCCACTTGAGCAGCGAAGGGATCATGTGGCCATCGTTGACCCGGGTGAAGTTGATCTTCTCGGCGCTGTTCATGTTGTCGAGGATGGAGCTGACACGGGCCTCCACTTCGTTGCCGACGGCAGGCGCGGCCGCAAAGGCGCCCGAAGCCTGCATCACGCTGAGCGCTAGCAGGCTCAGGCCCAGGGTCTGTTTGAAATGTTTCACGGGGTGAATCCTTATGAGCGGGAAGAAAGGCGACGGTCGGTCGGCCTCAAGGCTGGCTGACCAGCACGGGCGCATCGCTGGTGTCTACCGCGCTGTCGACGAAGGCGTTGGCGTCGGTCGTGTCCTGGGCAACGCTGGCCACCCCGGACAGTTGCTCGCGCTGGGTATCCAGTTGTTCGCGGGCAGCTTGATAGGCTGAAGATTGCGCGGGGGCACTGACAGCGTCTGCAAAGGCAGATACTTGAGTGGCCATAAGCGCCAAACAGGCGCACGACAGCAGTAGTCCATTCATCGAATAGTTCTCTGGAAAAGGAAGCAGGAGTTATCGGGCCGGAAACAGGGTCAGGCCGGCGGGTAAGTCTGAGCAGTTGCAGAAAAAGTTCAAGGTCGCGTGAAAAAATAGTCGGCCGGCATTAAATAAAACATCAAAAGAGCGACTTATTACTGAGATTGCACAGCGTTTGTGAACCGCTTTGAAGCGCTTTACTCACCAACAGCTAGCCAGATACACCAGTAGACGCCGCATTATTAGCGTATCGCTGCGTTTTTATCGGATTATTTGCAATATCCAGCCAATCACTAAACCTAGTTGCCATTAGGTTTAGTGATCTGATATGCTCCCGGCGCTGCTCAAAACAGCCACCTCAAGTTTAAGCAAAAAGGCTAAAAACATACTCTGTTGCGCCTGCAAACATAACGTCGTATTCTCCGGCCACCTTCAGACTTAGTAACTTGCAATGCGCCGCTATATAGCCAGCACTTGCACAACGCCATCATGACAAACTTAAACATTCCAACGGCTGATGATATTGCTGAGTGGCTGCTCGATAGTGGCGCATTGCAACCTGCCGATATGAGTCGTGCTACCCGCCTGGGTGTGGCCCAAGGGTTTGACGGCGACGAAACATTGCGCACGTTGCTGCGCCTCGGCGCGGTAAAAGACCAGCAGATGGCCATGGCCTACGCCCAGTTGCTGGGCGCCCCCCGGCTTGCGGCGCACCCGGTCGAGACGCCCCCGGTGGCCACCGAGCGGTTTGCCCGCCACTACGGGGTGGTCACCCTCAGCGAGAGCGCCAGCCATATGCGCGTGGCCGCCGCGGTGCCGCTGTCGGCCTACGCCCTTGCCGCGCTGGCCTACCAGGCACACAAAGCGCTGGAGCTGGTCATCGCCACCGACGATGAAATCACCGCGCTGATCGAGCAGGTGTACGGCGCCGGCCGCTCGGCGATGGGCGCACTGATCCAGACCCTGGACGACGACGCCGTCGCCGAGGGCGACATCGAGCAGCTCAAGGACATGGCCTCCGAGGCGCCGGTGATCCGCCTGGTCAACCTCATGCTGCAGCACGCCGTCGACCGCCGCGCCTCGGACATCCACGTCGAACCCTTCGAAACCCAGTTGAAAGTGCGCTACCGGGTCGACGGCGTGCTGGTCGAAGGCGAGGCCCCGCCCACCGGCTACGCGGCTGCCGTGATCTCGCGGCTGAAGATCATGGCCCGGCTGGACATCGCCGAGCGCCGCCTGCCCCAGGACGGGCGGATCATGCTGCGCATCCAGGGCCGCGAGCTGGACCTGCGGGTATCGACCGTGCCGACCAGTTTCGGCGAGTCGGTGGTGATGCGCCTGCTCGACCGGCAAACGGTCAGTTTCGACTTCGCCAGCCTGGGCATCGACGGCGCCACCTTGCGCACCATCGAGCAGCTGTTGGCCCGCCCGCATGGCATCTTCCTGGTCACCGGCCCAACCGGCTCGGGCAAGACCACCACGCTGTACACCGCGCTGTCGGGCCTGAACACTGCCGAGCGCAAGATCATCACCGTCGAAGACCCGGTCGAGTACCAGCTGAGCGGGATCAACCAGATCCAGGTCAAGCCGGCGATCGGCCTGGGCTTCGCCACGGCATTGCGCTCTATCGTGCGGCAGGACCCGGACGTGATCATGATCGGCGAGATGCGCGACCTGGAAACCTGCCGCATCGCCATCCAGTCGTCGCTGACCGGTCACCTGGTGTTGTCCACGCTGCACACCAACAGTGCTGCCGCGAGCATCACCCGCCTGCTCGACATGGGCGTCGAAGGCTACCTGCTGGCCTCGACGCTGCAGGGCATCCTCGCCCAGCGCCTGGTGCGCAAGCTCGACCCGGCCACCCGGATCGCCTTCGAGGCCCCGGCCGAGCTGATCGCACGCCATCAGTTGGCGCGCTTCACCGCCCAGCGGCCGATCATGCTGTATCGCCCCGACGAACAGGCCCCCGGCGGCGGCTACCATGGGCGCAGCGCGATCACCGAACTGCTGGTGATGGACGAAGACCTGCGCGCCCTGCTGATGCGCCAGACCGACGCGGCCACGATCGAGTCCAGCGCCCGCAGCAAGGGCCTGGTGACCCTCTATGAAGACGGCCTGCGCCAGGCCCTGGCCGGTATCACCTCGCTCGAGGAAGTGCTGCGTGTAACGGGGGGTGACTGACGTGCCGGTGTTTTCCTACAGCGCAGTGGACGCCGAGGGCCGCAAGGAACGCGGCGAACTGCAGGCCAGCGACCACGACAGCGCCGCGCGCCAGTTGCAACGCCGCGGCCTGCTGGTCCTGAGCCTGACGCAAGGCGGCCGCCTGCTGCGCCCGGGCAAGGCGCGCAGCGTGTTCAAGGCGCTTGAGCTGATCACCCTCACCCAGCAACTGACCACCCTGATCAGCGCCGGCCAACCGCTCGACAGAGCCCTTGGCACGGTGCTGAAAAACCAGCCCAGGCCCGCCGCCCGAGCGGTGCTGGAGCGCGTGCGCGACCAGGTCAAGGCGGGCCTGCCACTGTCCCAGGCACTGGAGCAGCACGCCGGCAGTTTTTCGCCGTTCTACACCAGCCTGGTGCGTGCCGGAGAAGCCGGCGGCGTGCTCGAGGTGACCCTGGCGCAGCTCAGCGGCTACCTGGAGCAGAGCCACACGCTGCGCGGCGAAGTCATCAACGCACTGATCTACCCGGCGTTTCTGGTGATCGGCGTGATCGGCTCGCTGGCGTTGTTGCTGGCCTACGTGGTGCCGCAGTTCGTGCCGATTTTCCAGGACCTGGGCGTGCCCATCCCGTGGGTGACCCAGGCCGTGCTGGCCCTGGGTGAGTTCGTCAATGCCTGGGGCCTGGCCAGCCTCATGGGGCTTGTGGGCGGCGCCTGGCTGTGGCTGGCGGCGCGGCGCAACCCGCAGCGGCGCATCGCCCAGGACCTGCGCCTGTGGCGCAATGGCCTGTTCGGCCCGCTCCTCCAGCGGCTGGAAACCGCGCGCCTGGCGCGCACCCTCGGGACCTTGCTGAGCAACAGCGTCAGCCTCCTCGGCGCGCTGGCGATCGGCCGTGAAGTCAGTGCCAATCACGCCCTGCGCGAGCATGTCGGGCACACCACCGAGCAGGTCCGGCAGGGCAGCAGCCTGACCCACGCGCTGGCCGGCGAGGCCCTGCTGCCGGAGCTTGCGCTGCAGATGATCGAGGTCGGCGAACAGTCGGGCACCCTCGGCGCCATGCTGCTCAAGGTCGCCGATGTCTACGACCTCGAAGCCAAACGCACCATCGACCGCCTGCTGGCGGCGCTGGTGCCCACATTGACCATCGTCATGGCGGTCATGGTGGCGGCAATCATGCTCGCCATCATGCTGCCGCTGATGAGCCTGACCAGCAATATCTAGGAAACCTCCCATGCGCTTCAAGCACACACGCAACGCCCGTCAAGCGGGTTTCACCCTGCTCGAAATGCTCGCCGTGATCGTCCTCCTGGGCATCGTCGCGACCATTGTCGTGCGCCAGGTCGGCGGCAACGTCGACAAGGGCAAGTACGGCGCCGGCAAGGCGCAGTTGGCCAGCCTGAGCATGAAGGTCGAGAGCTATGCACTGGATGTCGGCGCGCCGCCGGCGAGCCTTGACCAGCTGCTGCACAAGCCGGCCAACGCCAACCGCTGGGCCGGCCCGTACGCCAAGCCTTCGGACCTGCAAGACCCGTTTGGCCACGCCTTCGGTTACCACTTCCCCGGCAGCCATGGCAGCTTCGACCTGATCTTCCTCGGCCAGGACGGCGCGGCCGGTGGCGAAGGCTACAAGGCCGACCTGGGCAACTGGGAGTAAGCATGCGCGCACCTGGGCCTGGCCAACGGGGCTTTACCCTGTTCGAACTGCTGGTGGTGATCGTCCTGGTCGGCGTTGCCACGTCGATCCTGGCGGTGGGCATCGGCCGCGGCCTGCTGGTGGCCAACGAACGCAGCGCGCTCGCGCACATGGTCTCGGCCTTGCGCAGCGCGCGGGTGCAGGCCATCGCCAGCGGCCGGCCGGTACGCGCCACCTTTGACCTGCGCGCGCGGCAGGTGCAGGCACCAGGGCGGCCGCCCCAGGCCTGGCCCGAAGACCTCGGCGTGCGCCTGCAAACCGCCCGCGGCCTGGGCGCAGCATTCGAGTTCTATCCCGATGGGGCGGCCAGTGGCGGCAACATCCTGATCAGCCGCGGCCAGGCGCGCTGGCGCATCGGCGTCAGCTGGCTCACCGGCAGCGTGCAACTGCAGGCGCTGCCATGACCCGCCAGCGCGGCTTCACCCTGCTGGAGATGCTTGCCGCCATCACCCTGCTGGTGGTCGCCTCGTCGATCCTGCTCGGCGCGTTTGCCCAGAGCCGCCGCGCACTGGTGCAGGTCGAGGGCAGTGATCGGCACAACGCCGCGGCACGTTCGCTGATGGATGACATCGACCTCGCCGAGCTCACACCGGGCCAGCGACGCGGCACCTGGCAGGGCATGCGCTGGGAGCTGGAGGTGGCCCTGGAGCAGGCGGCCCCGGGCAAATTCGACCTGTATCGGCTGGACCTGTCCCTCAGCGACAACCGCTACACCTCGCACTACAGCACCTTGCGTGCCCGCGCCACGGGCACGCCGCGGTGAAGCGCCAGGCGGGCTTTACCCTGCTGGAGATCCTGGTGGTGATCAGCCTGCTGGGGTTGCTCCTCGGCCTGGTGGGCGGCGCGCTGCTGGCGGCCAATCGCGCCGTGGTCAAGGCCGAGCAGCACAGCGCCAGGCTCGACGAGCTGCGCGCGACCCAGCGCTTCCTGCGCCAGGCGCTGGGCCAGATGCTGCCGCTGAGTGCGGCGACCGGCAATGGCGAGCACACCACCACCTTCGAGGGCAACCGCGACAGCGTGGTGTTTTTCGCGCCCCTGCCGAGTTCTGTCGGCGGTGGGCTGTACCGCCAGCGGCTGCTCTGGCGCGAGGGTCGGCTGCAGGTGCAACTGGCCAGGCTGGACGGCAGCCGCCTGCAGGCCTGGGGTGAACCGCAACGTCTGCTGGACGGGGTCGAGGGGCTGGCCCTGAGTTACCGCGGATACTCCCCGCTCGGCAAGCCGACCGGCTGGCTGGACCAGTGGCCCTGGCCCGAACGGCTGCCGCAGGCGGTCCGCGTGGCGGTGCAACTGGGCGCCGGCCAAGCCTGGCCGTTGCTCCAGGTCAACCTGCTGCTGGACCTCTCTGGCGACGGTGGCCGGCCATGAGCCGACAGCGCGGCGCGGCCCTGCTGCTGGTGCTCTGGGTCGTCGGCCTGCTGAGCGCGCTATTGGCCGGGCTGGCGGTGTCCGTGCAGTTACAGCAGCGCCAGGCGCGTTGGCTGAACAGCCAGACCCAGGCCGCATTCGCCGCGCAGGCCGGCTTCAACCTGGCCGTCACCAACCTGCTGCGCGACGGCCCGCAGCGTTGGCTTGCCGATGGCCAGCCGCACCTGCAGCGCTTTGCCGACAGCAGCCTGCGCATCAGCGTTAGCAGCGAGCGTGGCAAGTTGGACCTCAATGCAACGCCCGCGACGAGCCTTGAAAAACTCCTGCGCGCCAGTGGCGCCAGCGTCGAGCGCTCGCACACCATCACCCAGGCTTTAAGGACGAGGCGCAACCAGGTACCCCTGCGAATGCTCGAAGAATTTCGCGAACTGCCCGGCATGACCTATGCGGTCTATACCCGGGCCCTGCCCTTCATCACCGTCTGGTCGGGCAATGCCCGGCCCGACCCCGGCCTGGCGCCGCCGGCGCTGGCCAAGGTGCTGGGCCTGCCCCGCCAGCACGGCCCTGCCCTCGAGGCCGGGCAGATCCTCACCGTCACCAGCGAGGCCACCTTGCGGGACGGCTTCCAGGCGCGCCTGAACGCCACCTTCGTGCTGTTGCCCGCGCACACCGGCGGCAAGCCTTATCGCGTGCTGAGGTGGCAAGATTGAGCCGGCTGGGCAAACGCGGGCTGGCCTGGCTGGCGAGCCAGCGCGAGCTGTGCCAGGCGCAGTGGCACGCGAGCATGGGCCGACGCTGGCTGAGGGCCTGGCTGGCGGAGCTGAGGGGCATGCTCCCGGCTGCGCTGGCCGCGCGTCTCGGCACAGGTGACACGACCCCGCTACTGGCCTGGCCGCTGCCAGCGCAGGCGCACAGCACACGGCCTGCCGTACTGGTGTTGCCCGCCTCGCAGGTCATGGCGCAGCGCATCGCCCTGCCCCTGGCCGCGACCCGCAACCTGCACCAGGTACTGCTCTACGAAATCGACCGCTACACGCCGTACGCCGCCGATCAGGTGCATTTCGTCGCCCGCGTCGTCCAGCGTCGAGCCGCGCTGGCGCAGGTCGAGCTGGTAGCGGTTGCGCGTGACGCCCTCGAGCACATCCTCGCGACCTGCCGCGAGCGCGGCGTGCAACTGGTCGCCATCGACGCCCTCGACCCCAGCAGCGGCGAACGCCTGCTGATCGACCTGCTCCCGGCCGGCAGTGGCGGCACCCGTGCGCGGCCCGGCCGCTTCGACCGTTGGCTGTGGCTGGCGGGCTGTGCCTGCCTGGTGCTGCTCGCCTGTGCCTGGCTCGATCGGCGCCAGGAGGGTGTCGAGGCGATGCGCCAGGCGGTCGCGGAGCAACGCCAGGCCGTGCAGCAGGTCCAGCACTTGCGCCAGGCCATCGATACCACCCTGGGCGCCTCACACTACCTGGCCAGCCTCAAGGCCCAGCGCCCCACGCTCACTCGGTTGCTGGCCGACCTGACCGCCTGCCTGGGTGACGACACCTGGGTCGAGCAACTGGAAGTCCGCGATGGCACGCAGGTGACGTTCTCTGGCCAGAGCGCACGGGCCAGCGCCTTGCTCGCCCAGGTCAAGACCTGTTCGACGCTGCAGGCTGCGCAGTTCCAGGGGATCATCCAGGCCGACAAGGCCACCGGTCGCGAGCGTTTTTCGATGACCGCGCAGCTCAGTCAGGAGGTGGCCCATGCGTCCACTCACTAGCCGCGAGCGCAAGATCGCCGCCCTCAGCCTGCTCGCCGTAGTGCTGTGGGGGCTCTGGTACCTGGTGCTCGAATGCCTGTGGCTCGCGCCCCTGCGCGACCTCGACCAACAGGCCCAGACCCTGCGCGAGCAGCAACGCCGCCAGGCCAGCCTGATCCTGCAGCAACCGCGGCTGCAGGCCCAACTCGAACGCAGCCGGCACGACCCGGCCCAGCGCAACAGCCTGCTGCCAGGCGACGACCCCAACGCCGTGGCCGCCGACCTGATGCAGCACGCCGTTGATCGGGTCAAGGCGCAGGCACAGGTCGGGCCTGGCTGCGAAATCACCCAACGCATGCCCATTGCCACGGCCGAGCAGGAACACCCCGAGCCCTATCGCCAGGTCAAGGTGAGCCTGACCCTGGCCTGTGCCATCGAGCCCCTGGCGACCCTGCTGCACAGCCTGGAGTACGGCCAGCCGAGCCTGTTCATCGATCAGCTGAGCATTCGCCGCACTTCGGCGGCGCCGGCCCAAGGCCCTGCCGGGCGACTGGAGGTCCACCTGTTGATTCGCGGTTATCTGCAAGCGGCGCCTGCCCAGGGTGAGCAACCATGAAGCTGCGTTCGACGACCCTCATGCTGCTGGCGGCCAACGTCGGCGCGATGGGCGCGGTGGCGTGGATGCTCGGCGTACCCGCCGTGCCTCAGTGGCTGCCTGCCGCACCGCCGGCCCAGGCGCCCACGGCGGCGTCACCGCCCCCCTTGCCGGCACTGGCCAAGGCCACGCTTGCAGCGACCTGGGCTCACCCCATCTTCAGCGCCGAACGCCAGCCCGACCCGGCCATCCACGGCCCGCACACCGCCACCCTGGCCAACCTGAGCCTGACCGGTGTAGTGCTCGACGGGCACGCGCGCTGGGCCTACCTGCGCGACGGCCGTACGCCGCCGCGCAAGGTCGCCCTCGGCAGCACGCTGGACAGTGGCTGGACCCTCACCCAGCTCACCGCCCTGACGGCGACCTTCACCCGCGCCGGGCAAGACCACACTTTGAGCATGCCACTGCTGCGCTTGCCGCCGCCGTCCAAGGCCTCCGCCATCACTCTTCCGCGTATCGAAACCCCATGACCATGCACCGCTCTTCACGTTATCCCCTCCTGACATTGCGCACGCCGTTGCTCGGCCTCAGTGTCGCCATCGCCCTGGCCGGCTGCGCCACCTCGCAAGGCGAACTGCACAGCGACCCCGAGCTGATGCAGCAGGCGTTCAGCGGTGCCGGTGACCCCGCGCCGGTGGCGGCCACGCCCGAGCCGTCGGCCGTGGCCGAAGCTGCGCCGGGTGCCGCGCACGCCGCGCCCGCTCGGCAGATCATCAAAGGCAACCAGCGTTTCATTCGTCCGCCGTCGGCACCCGCGGCGAACGCTGCCGGCGAACAGGGCGACATCGTCTTCAACTTCACCGACCAGCCCATCGAAGCGGTGATCAACAGCGTGATGGGCGACCTGCTGCATGAAAACTACAGCATCAGCCAGGGCGTCAAAGGCACGGTCAGCTTCTCGACCTCCAAGCCGGTCAATAAACAGCAGGCACTGACGATCCTGGAAACCCTGCTGTCCTGGACCGACAACGCCATGATCCGTCAGGGCGAGCGCTACGTGATCCTGCCTGCCGACCAGGCGGTGGCCGGCAAGCTGGTGCCGGAGGTCGCGGTCGCCCAGCCGGCCACCGGCCTGGCCGCCCGGCTCTACCCGCTGCGCTACATCGGCGCCAACGAAATGCAGAAGGTGCTCAAGCCGTTCGTGCGCGAAAATGCCTTCGTGCTGGTCGACCCGGCGCGCAACGTGATCAGCCTGGCCGGGACCCCGGACGAGCTGGCCAACTACCAGGACACCATCGACACCTTCGACGTTGACTGGCTCAAGGGCATGTCGATCGGCGTCTACGGCCTGCAGCGGGCCTCGGTCGCCGAGCTGTTGCCACAGCTGCAAAAGCTGTTCGGCCCGGACAGCGGCATGCCGTTGTCCGACGTGGTCAAGTTCATGCCCAACGAACGCACCAACTCGATTGTCGCGATCTCCGCGCAACCCGAGTACCTGCAAGAGGTCGGCGACTGGATCAGGACCATCGACGAAGGCGGCGGCAACGAGCCGCAGCTGTTCGTCTACGACGTGCGCAACATGAAGGCCGCCGACCTGGCCCGCTACCTGCGCCAGATCTATGGCTCCGGGCAGGTCTCCGACGACAAGGCGGCAACCGTGGCACCGGGGCTCAAGACCACCAGCCTGGCGTCGCTCAATGGCAGCGCCGGCCAGGCCAACCAAGGCCTTGGCGGCACGGCGATGGCCAACCAGTCGACCGCCGCCGATGACCCGTCGAGCGAGGAATACGACGACTCATCGTCAAGCAGCGACGCGTCCATGGACGGCGACGCCGGCAGCGCGGCCAGCGAGGGCACGGCCAAGAGCCTCGAAGCGTCGGTGCGCATCACCGCGCAAAAGAGCAGTAACCAGTTGCTCGTGCGCACCCGTCCGGCCCAGTGGAAAGAGATCGAGTCGGCGATCAAGCGCCTCGACAGCCCACCGCTGCAGGTGCAGATCGAAACGCGCATCCTCGAGGTCAAGCTCACCGGTGACCTGGACCTCGGCGTGCAGTGGTACCTGGGCCGCCTGGCCGGTAATTCGTCCAGCACCACGGTCGCCAACCAGAGCGGTAGCCAAGGTGCCCTGGGCGCAGGCGGCGTCGCCCTGGGCAGCAGCTCGATGTTCTATTCGTTCGTCAGCAGCAACCTGCAGGTGGCCTTGCGTGCGCTGGAAACCCGCGGCCTGACGCAGGTGCTCTCCGCCCCCTCGCTGGTGGTGTTGAACAACCAGCAGGCGCAGATCCAGGTCGGCGACAACATCCCGATCAGCCAGACCACGGTCAACACCAGCACCTCCGACACCACCCTGAGCAGCGTCGAATACGTCCAGACCGGGGTCATCCTCGACGTGGTGCCGCGGATCAACCCGGGTGGCCTGGTGTACATGGACATCAAGCAGCAGGTCAGCGACGCCGACGACAGCGCGGTGACCACCACCCAGCCGAACCCGCGTATTTCCAGCCGCGCGGTGTCCACCCAGGTCGCCGTGCAAAGCGGCCAGACCGTATTGCTCGGCGGCCTGATCAAACAGGACAACGCCCAGTCCGACACGCGCGTGCCAGGGCTTTCGCGGATCCCCGGGTTGGGCTGGCTGTTCGGCAACAGCTCGAAGAGCCGCGACCGTACCGAGCTGATCGTGCTGATTACCCCCAAGGTGGTGAACAACCCGGAGCAGGCCCGCCAGGTCACTGCCGACTATCGCCAGCAGATGCAGATGCTCAAACTGCAGGCACAAAGCGCCCAGTAATTCCTCTAAGATACCGCCTCAAACGTTTCAGCGTATTTCGGTAAGGATCTAGATGTCTATACAGGAACTACCATCGCTAACCCAGGCGAAAACCTCCGTCGGCAAGATGGAGGCCGCCATGGCCCTGGGCAGTTTCGCCATTGGTACCGGCGAGTTCGCCATCATGGGTTTGATGCCGGATATCGCCGGCAACCTGCAGTTGAGCGAGCCGCAGGTGGGCCATGCCATCAGTGCCTACGCACTGGGCGTGGTGGTCGGTGCACCGGCGCTGGCGATTCTCGGTGCCAAGCTGCTGCGCAAGCACATGCTACTGCTGTTGATGGCGCTGTATGCCCTGGGCAACCTGGCAACCGCGTTTGCGCCGTCGTTTTCCGGCCTGGTCGCGTTCCGCTTCATCAGCGGCCTGCCCCACGGCGCCTACTTCGGCATCGCCGCGGTGGTGGCGTCGAGCATGGTCCCGAGCAATCAACGCGCCGGTGCCGTGGCGCGGGTGATGATGGGCCTGACCCTGGCCATGCTGCTGGGCAACCCGATCGCCACCGTGCTCGGGCAGTTCTTCGGCTGGCGCTCGGCCTTCGTGCTGGTCGGGGTGATCGCCCTGGCGACCATTGCGCTGGTCTGGCGGTTCGTGCCGCAGCCGCATGACGAGCCGCGCAGCGATCCGCGCAAGGAGCTGCAGGCGTTTCGCCTGCCGCAGGTGTGGATGGCCCTGGCGATCGCCTCGATCGGCTTTGCCGGGATGTTTTGCGTGTTCAGCTACCTGGCACCGACCATGCTCGAGGTGACCCAGGTCACGCCGCAGTGGATTCCCTTTGGCCTGGCGGCCTTTGGTGTCGGCGGCATCCTGGGCAATATCGTCGGCGGCAAGCTGTTCGACCGCTTGCAGTTCCGTGCGGTGGGGCTGCTGCTGGTGTGGTCGACGGCCGTGCTGTTCTTCTTCACCTTCGCCGCCAGCTCGCTGTGGACGTTGCTGCTGGGCATCGGTCTGGTCGGCACCATGGTCGCCCTGGCCGCGCCGCTGCAGATCCGCCTGATGGACATCGCCCACGAAGCGCCGAGCCTGGCCGCAGCCTCCAACCACGCCGCGTTCAACCTGGCCAACGCTCTTGGCCCGTGGTTTGGCGGCATGGCGATCACCGCCGGGCTGGGCTGGACCAGCACCGGTTACATCGGCGCCGCCGCGGCCCTGGTCGGTCTGGGGCTGTACCTGGTCGCACGGCGCATGAAGGGCGGCGACTAGGCCCGGCATTCAACGACAGGAAGGCAACCCGCACATGTTCGATTGGGAAGACCTGCGTTACTTCTCGGCCTTTGTCGCCAGCGGTTCGTTGTCGGCGGCGGCCAAGTCGCTTGGCGTCGATCACGCCACCGTGGCCCGCAGGATCGCGTCGCTCGAGGCGTCGCTCAACCTCACGCTGGTCGACCGCCGGCCCAGGGCCTACGTGCTCACCGAGCAAGGCCGGCGAGTGGGCGATTTCGCCGATCAGATGACCACGTCGTCGTTTGCCCTGGAGCATTTCGCCAGCGCCGGGCAGGCGCAGGTCGAGGGCCAGGTGGTGCTGTCAGCGCCACCGGCCCTGCTCGGCAGCCTGGTCGCGCGCAGCATTGGCGAGCTCTACAGCCGCTACCCGCGGCTGCGGCTGCAACTGGTGGGCAGCAAGTCACGTGCCTCGTTGAGCCGCCGCGAGGCGGACATTGCCATCAGCCTGACCCGGCCGACACAGCCGACGCTGGTGGCCAATCTGCTCGGCCATCTCGACTACCGGCTGTACGCCTCTGCCGCCTACCTGCGCAGCGCCGATCGCCAGCGCTTCATCGGCTACGACGAGTCCCAGGCCAAGTCGCCGCAACAACGCTGGCTCGACCAGCAAGCGGGCGGCCGCCCCCTGGTGCTGCAGAGCAACGACCTGCGGATCCAGGCGCAGGCAGCCGCGGGCGGTGTCGGCATTGCCTGCCTACCGGCGTTCATCGCGGATGAGTATGGGCTGCAGACGCTTGGCGACACGGCCCAGTCGATGAGCATCGAGATCTGGCTGGCGGTCCATGAGGAGGCGCGCAATACGCCTCGCATCAAGGCCGTCACTGAGTTCATCAACGCCACCGTGAAGCCGTTGTTGCGCTTGTGAAATTCTGCAGACCGGCAATGCGCGGATAGGGAATTTCCGCGCAACGCCGCGCGGGCTAGTCTTCTCTGCACGTTTGGGTCGCGACGCCTGACCTGCCGATACCACGAGGAGACGCTGATGCAGTATGTAAAGCTGGGTACCACCGGCCTGGATATCTCGAAGCTGTGCCTGGGCTGCATGACCTTTGGTGAGCCGGATGCCGGCACCCATCCCTGGACACTCGGCGAAGACGCCAGCCGGCCGATCATTCGCCACGCGGTGGAGCACGGGATCAACTTCTTCGACACCGCCAACAGCTACTCGGCGGGCACCTCGGAAGTGATCCTCGGCAAGCTCCTGAAGGAATTCACCCGGCGCGACGAAACCGTCATCGCGACCAAGGTGTTCTACCCCGCCAACATGTGGCAAGGCAGTTCGAAACCCAACGAACAAGGCCTCTCGCGCAAGGCGATCCTGGCCAGCATCGACGCCAGCCTGACCCGCCTGGGCGTTGACTACGTCGACCTCTACCAGATCCACCGCTGGGACTACAGCACGCCCATCGAAGAAACCCTGGAAGCCCTGCACGACGTGGTCAAGGCCGGCAAGGCGCGCTACATCGGCGCCTCGTCGATGTACGCCTGGCAGTTCGCCAAGGCGCAGCACACCGCCCAGGCCAATGGCTGGAGCCGCTTCGTGTCGATGCAGAACTACCTCAACCTGATCTACCGCGAAGAAGAGCGCGAGATGATCCCGCTGTGCCTCGACCAGGGCGTGGGTCTGATGCCCTGGAGCCCGATGGCCCGTGGCCGCCTGACCCGCCCCAACGGCCAGCAGACCGAACGCACCCGCACGGACATCTCCGGCGCCTCGTTCTATGCCGGCACAGAGGTCGAGGACGGCCGGGTGATCGACGTGGTCGAGCAGATCGCGCTCGAGCGCGGGGTGCCCATGGCGCAGGTGGCCCTGGCCTGGGTACTGGGCAAGCGCGGCGTATCGGCGCCTATCGTCGGCGCCTCGAAGGCCGAGCAGCTCGATGACGCCATCGCAGCGCTCGAGCTCACGCTCTCCGAGGCCGAGATCTCACGGCTGGAAGCGCCCTACGTCCCGCATGGGGTAACGGGGTTCAAGTAACCGTGTCTCATACCGGCTTGCGGGCGTAAGCGAACATATGCGCTACATAATCCGCTTTGCTCAAGTCGACGCCGTTGTGGCGAAGAATGTCGTACGCGGTGACCATGTGGAAGTAGAACTGCGGTATTGCCCAGTTCACCGCGTACTCTTGCCCGGTCATATCGAACGCCAGCCCACCGTAGAGCTCGATGGCAATGCGACACTCGGCGCTGGCATTGATCGCGTCTGCGTCGGCTTGATTCAGCGCTGCCACGGTGGTGTCGATCAAAGCCTTGGCAGTCGCCATGTCGGTCGGCGTGGCGATGGCCGGCAGGCTGGAGTGCGTCAGTCGCTGGACAGACTCGAGCGCTTGCGTGCACACGAACTTCACTTGCAAGGCCAGCGGGTGCATGTCCGGCGCGAGCCGCGCCTGCAATAAGTCTTGCGGGTCATGACCGAGGTCAAGGGCACTGCGCTCGGCTTTTTCGAGCATCGCGTGAAGGGCCTTGAGCATGTTCGAGAAGCAAGGGACGGTGGCGTCGTAGACCTGCATGTGGGGCGTTTTTCCTTAAGTGAGTGTGGAACAAGAAACGCTCATCGGGGTGGCGGCGATCAGCCCTGCGTATTTTCAGAAACCTCTTCCCCAGCAGCGTCAATCACTCGACGAACATCCGATCGCAACAGATCCTGAGGACGTGTGCCCCCCAGCCAGCTGTTCACCGACAGGAACCAGTACGCCATCTGCCAACCGTCTTTCATCGGTTCGAGTACTGATATGACGTCTTTAAGCTGAGATAACGGCCGGTAGCCATTCGTCTCATCCAGCCCGTAGATCGGGAAGTAGTCAACGCCGTCATGGCGGATGGCGAACACTCGCTTTTCTCGCACCCAGTCGCTCGACTGAAAAACTGGGCTTGTTGAACTCAGTTCGGCCAGACCAGCTACTTCGACCGCCGTTAGCCAGTCGCCGCTTTGCAGCACCGCCGCCTTGGCCCTGGCATGCATCTGAGCCTGGATAAGCTTCGTTGATGTAACCGGCTTCTTTGGCATCGGTACCTCTACGATGTGCGTGATGGATTTCTGGCTTACCTCATCTTGCCTGAACCGGAACGGCTCATCCTAGTCATCTACCGGTTGCTCGCCCTGCTGTTCACTCAGCAACGCCCTGCAGACCTGCTCGATGTAGTCGAACACCTCTGGCTGCACCGAGTACAGGAACTGCTTGCGACGGTTCTTCGACACCGTGCCGTTGTTGGTCAGGCACATCATCACCAGCGTGGCGAGGTCGCTGCCACGTACGTCGTAGCTGTCATTGACCGCGCGCATGGCCATGTCGAAGTTCTGCAGAAACGCCGTTTCTTCGCGCAGCTCGACCTCCAGCGCGCGTTTGGCCATCTCCAGGGTGAAGCGCACGCCGGCGGTGGCGTCCCAGAAGCGGTAGATGGCCGGATCACCGGTGAATTCGAAGGCAAACTGACCGTGGTCGATCCAGCGTACATCCCAGAACTCACGCGCGGGGCGGGAGAATTCCTGCAGGGTCTCCAGGTACAGGCGCTCTTCGCGCTTCATCGCCACCGACACCGGCAGCAGCAGGCCGTGCTGCAGCGCGCCGGCGCGGCACAAGGTCTGGTGGATGAGGAAGCGCGACAGGCGCCCGTTGCCGTCCATGAACGGGTGCAGGAAGACAAAGCCGAACGAGATGACCCCGGCCGCCACCAGCGGATCGATGCGCGCGGGCGCATCGTTGGCCAAGACCATCAACTGCGTCATCAGCTCACGGCAGAGGTCGGGGCTGGGCGGCACGTAGGTGACCCCGGCGGAGCCTTGCAGGCCGCTGGCAAGGTGGTTCTGCTCATGGCGGAACGCACCCGCCCGGTCGAACGGGTTGGAAAGGGTCGCATTCTGCAGTGCCACCAGGTAGTCCTCGCTGAGCGGCAGCCGCTCGTGCGCCTGGCGCAGCAGCTGGATGAACTTGCGCGACTTGTCTTCGCTCGGCGACTCCTTCTCGATGGCAAAGGAGTCCTGGGTTTCGTGCAGGTAGGCCCAGTTGATGGCGCGGTCCATCATCGCCGCGGGCAGGCTCTGGATGAAGTCCTGGGCGCGGGCGAGGATACCGTGCTCGAGCAAGGCGACCACCTCGGGGGTGCGCTCGACCGTGGCGCAATACTCGAGCGTGCCGATGCCGTTGAACTCCACCCGCCAGCGCGAGTTGCGCTCGCCGGGCAGGGTGACATAGGCGGCGGGGTCGAACAGCGGGACGAACGTGCCGCGCACCGGTGCGTGCTGGTGCAGGGGTTCGCCGGTGAAGGCTTCACGCAAGAAACAGGCTTTGCGGAGGTAGATGCCGTTGGGCGCCTTGGCCAGCTCGGCTTCCAGTGCTGCGGCAGGGATGCGTGGCAGGGCCTGGGCGAGGATGGCCAGGTTGATGCCCTCGTGCTTGAGGCCGAACAGCAGGTGCGCCAGCAGGTCGTCTGCCGCGGGGGCGATGCTGGCGGGCACCGCCAGGGTCTCGCCGATCCACTTGATGCGGGTGACCGGTTGGACCTTGGCCGGGCGGCGCAAGGGGAATGCCGAGAGCTGTAACGACTCGAGCAGCCAGGCGTAGCCAACTGATTTCATGGGGCAGTTCCTGGAGTGATCGGCGACGCATTTTTTCTTCAGCGCGCCAGGAAAATCTTCAGTTCCGGAGATTATCCCCATTTTTTCTTAACTCGCCAGCGAAAACCACGTTTGTGTTCCCGCCGACTCAAGCCAACTGCGCCAGCGCGTCCTCCACCGCTGCCACTACCCGATTCCCCCGGGCCACCGGCAACCGCCACGCCGCGATGTTCATCCCCAGCGGCACCGAACAGTCGATGGGCGCGACCAGTTCGCCACTGTCCAGGTACCGCTGCACCAGGCTCCTGCGGCCAATCAACACCCCCGCCCCGAGCAACGCTTGCTGCACGGCAATCGAATACAGGGAAAACCCAGGCCCACCGGCGACAAACTTGCGCTCAGGCAGAGCCGCACGCGTCCACACCTCCCAGTCATTCCACACCACGTCGGCAATACAGCGCACCCCGACCAGGTCGGCGGCAGTGGTGATCTGCCCGGCCAATGCAGGCGCGCACACCGGGATCAACTGCTCATCGGCAAGCCTGCGCTGCCCACGCTCGAGGGTCTGCGTGTAGAACAGGCAGAGGTCGAACGGGCTGCGCTTGAGGTTAGGGGGCTCGTCCACGGCCGTCACCGAGATCTCGATCGGCGCGAGCAATTCGGTCAGGCGCGGCAGCCGCGGCCCAAGCCACAGTTGCGCCAACGCCGGCGAGGTGACGATATGCACCCGCCGCGGCGCCGCCAGACGCCGCAACGTGCGGGCCGCCTCCTCCACCGCATCGAACGCCTCGGTGAACTGCGCCTGCAGGGTCTCGCCCAGCGGCGTCAGCCGCACGCCTTTGGCATAGCGCTCGAACAAGGCCGCGCCGTATTCGCGCTCGAGGTTCTTGACCAGTGCCGCGATTGCACCGGGGGTCAGCTTCAATTCCTGCGCCGCGCGGGCAAAGCCGCCCAGCCGGGCGGACGCCTCAAAGGCGCGCAGCGCGTTGAGCTGCAATGAGTGGCGAATGGGTGAATCGATAGGCATGGCTTCAGGCTCATTTTTTCTAGGCCTAATATTCCATAAAACTGACGTTGTGGCCCACTGCCGCGCGGATTATTTTGATCAGGTGCCAGCAGCCCTGGCCTGGCTATCGACAAGGAAACCCAATGCACGCTCAAAGTGGGACACAAGCGTTCGTGCGTGGCGCACAGAGTGTCCTCCCGCTGACCACCGGCATCGTCCCGTTCGGCTTGATCACGGGCGTCACGGCAGTCGGGATGGGCATGTCGCCGCTCGATTCGATCGGCATGACCCTGCTGTTCTATTCAGGCTCGGCGCAAATGGTCGTCATGCAACTGATGCAGAACGGCGCACTGCCGGTGACCATGGTGGTCACGGCGCTGGTGATCAACCTGCGCTTTCTCATGTACAGCGCCGCGCTGGCGCCGCACTTCCACCACTTGCCGCGCCGCCGCACCTGGCCGCTGGCGTTTCTGCTGTCGGACCAGAGCTTTGCCTTGTGCAGCCTGAAGTTCGCCTCAGGAGAATCGGACCGCTACGCCTTTCACTATTACACCGGCACCGCTGTGACCATGTGGCTTGGCTGGAACCTCGCGGTGGTCGCAGGCGTGTTGCTGGGCGCAGGGATCCCCGACTCGTGGTCATTGGGCTTTGCCATCCCGTTGTCGTTCCTGGCGCTGCTGATCCCTAACATCCGCAGTGCGGCCACACTTGGCGCGGCGACGGTGGGCGGCGTACTGGCCGTGCTCGCGGTCGACCTGCCGTACAACCTCGGTTTGCTGGTGGCATCGCTGGGCGGGGTGATCACCGGGGTGACCATCGAGCAGTGGCGCTCCCCTGCCCCACAACCTGCTGCCAGCGAACAGGAGGCGTCATGAGCGAGGTCACGCCCTGGGTCACCTTTGTGCTGATCGGCCTGGGGACGTTTGCCCTGCGCCTGTCGTTCATCGAGTTCTACGGGGCGCTGCGCATCCCGCCGTTGTTCCGCCGAGCGCTGGCCTATGTGCCGGCCAGTGTACTGGCCGCGCTGGTGCTGCCGGCGGTGGTGTATCAGGACCGGCTGGCGGAGTTCGACTGGAGCAACCCGCAAATCCCCGCAGCGATCGTCGCGGGGCTGGTGGCGTGGCGCACCCGCAGCACCTTGCTGACCTTGGCGGTCGGCATGGGGGTGCTGTGGGGGCTGAAGCAGTGGGGCCTGTAGCCCCGTACGGTTTTTCTTCAGCGGGGCAGGAAAATCTTTATTTCACGCGGTAGCCGTTAGATTTTCTTGACTCGCTGACGATGACCGCGTGCGCTCAGCTCAAAGCCGGAAGCGCTTCATCATGCTGTTGAGCCCGATCGACAAGCTGGCCAGCTCCTGGCTGGCGACGCTGATCTGGTCGGCCCCGGTCGATGTCTGCAACGCCAGGTCCCGGATGTTCAGCAGGTTGCGGTCCACCTCGCGGGCCACCTGGGCCTGCTCTTCGGTGGCGCTGGCGACTACCAGGTTGCGTTCATGAATGGTCGTGGCGCCGCTGGTGATCTCATCCAGCGCCTCGCCGGCCAGCTCGGCGACTTGCAGGGTATGCCCGACCTGCTGGCTGTTGCTCTGCATCGACTCCACCACCCGCGCGGTGCCGCTGCGAATGGCGTTGACCATTTCCTCGATCTCCAGCGTCGAGCTCTGGGTGCGCGCCGCCAGCGCCCGTACTTCGTCGGCCACCACGGCAAAGCCGCGGCCCGCTTCACCGGCCCGGGCCGCCTCGATCGCCGCGTTGAGCGCCAGCAGGTTGGTCTGCCCGGCAATCGCGCCGATCA
This sequence comes from Pseudomonas reidholzensis, assembly GCF_900536025.1. GTDB lineage: Bacteria > Pseudomonadota > Gammaproteobacteria > Pseudomonadales > Pseudomonadaceae > Aquipseudomonas > Aquipseudomonas reidholzensis. The sequence goes on along the minus strand of NZ_UNOZ01000030.1, from coordinate 179,320 downwards.
CATCGAGCACCTTGCCGACCTGTTGCGATTGCACCGACAGCGCCTCGATCTGCCGCGAAGCCTCGTGCACATCGTGGCTCATCTTGCTGATCGAGCTGATCGCCTCGCCCACGCGCTCACGCCCGCGCCGCGCGGCGTCTTCGGACTGGCGGGAGATTTCCGAGGTGCTCACGGTGTTGCGCGCCACCTCCTCCACCGCCACGCTCATTTCGGTGACGGCGGTGGCCGCCTGCTGGATCTCGTCGTTCTGCCGGCCGAGGTCGCTGGAGGTCTGTTGGGTAATCGCCGACATCTGTTCACTGGCCGCCGCCAACTGGTGCGACGAGTCGCCAATCAGCCGCAGGGCGTCGGTCAGGCTGGCCTGCATGGCCGCCAGGGCATGCATCAACTGAGTCGCTTCGTCGCCGCCGTCGGCCTGCACCGGGTGCGACAGATCGCCCTCGGCGATGTTCTGCGCAACGCGGATGGCTTCACGCAGCGGGCTGACGATGCTGCGGGTGAGCAGCCAGGCCAGGGCAAAGGTCAGCACCAGCACCAGGCCGACCACGCTGAAGGTCAGCCAGCGCGCACGCTCATAGTCACTGCGCGCCTCGGCGGTATGCCGCGCGGCCGCCTCGCTGCTGAACTTGACCAGGCTGTCGTACAGTTCGCCGATGCGGTTGGAGATGTCCTGCATGGTGCCGCTGAGCATGGCCTGCATCTGCGCCACCTGGTTCTGCTCCGACAAGCCCTTGTACTGGTCGAGCAGCACCCGGTACTGGTCGATCAGTTGCTCCATCTCGGCAAACACCGGCTTGCCTGCCGCCGGCACCACCGTGCCGTAGCCGTCGATGCCGGCGTCGAGCAGGCCCTTGAGCACTTCCAGGCGGGCCAGGGTCGGCGCCAGCTGCGCCGGCTCACGGGCAATCGCCATGCGCAAGGTAATGATGCGCAGGCCAAGCATGTGGCTGCGCACTTCGCCCAGGTAGCGGGTGCCGACGTTGGTCACCTGTTCGGTGTACACCACCGCCTCGCGCATGCTGGCGATCTTGTCGATGGAAAACAGCCCGAGGACCACCACCAACGCGGCAATCAGGCTGAAACTCAGGTAAGAACGGGTGGCGATACTGAGGTTGCGCAAAGTCATGGCAAAAACATCCAGGTGGCAGGTGGAATGTACGTCCCTTTACGTTCGGCCCCGCCGCCGGAAGTTTTAACGCTGGCGGACGCTTTGTGCCCGATAATCGAACACTTCCCGTCAGCAGCCCGCCGCGCCCCGCCACAGCTGAGCGGGGATGCACACCACCCCGTCGAACAGCAACCGCGCAGTGCGCAGCAACCCGCAGCCCACCACCTGCCCGTGCGCCAGCGACGCCTGCACGGTGAACTCGCCGGTCGGGTGCTCGATCGACAACTGCAGCTGCTCGCCCTGCCCCAGGCTGGCCATGCCCGCCGCCACCGTCCCTTCCAGCACGCAGGCGGTCGCCACACTGACTGCCGCGAACACGCCAATGCTGGTGTGGCAGCGATGCGGGATGAACGTGCGGGTGCTCAGCGCGCCGCCCGCTTGCGGCGGGGCAATCAGGCACATTTTCGGCACATTGCGCTGGCGAACGTCGCCCAGGTGCATGCGCGGCCCGGCTTGCAGGCGAATCGACTCCAGGCGCTCTCGCAGTTGGGCATCCGCCTGCAGCACTTCAGGGGGCTCATAGCCACTGCAGCCAAGGTCTTCGGCGCGGATCAGGACCACCGGCATGCCATTGTCGATGCAGGTCACGGCGACGTCATCGATCACATCACGGGGGTTGCCGGTCGGCAGCAAGGCACCGCAGCTGGACCCGGCGATGTCCTCGAAGGCCAGCACCAGCCCGGCGCCAGTGCCGGGTACGCCGTCGATGCGGGCGTCACCGCCATAGGCCACCCGCCCGTTGGGGGTGGCCACGTGCGCGACCGCGATCTGCCCGGTGTTTTCCATATGGATGCGCACACAGGTGGTGTCGCCGGTGACCGCAAGCAAACCGCGTTCGAGGGAGAATGGGCCGACGGCGGCCAGGATATTGCCGCAGTTCTGCCCGTAATCCACCCGTGGCTCATCGACCAGCACCTGGGCGAACAGGTAGTCGACGTCGGCGTCCGGGCGCGTGGAGGCGCGGATGATCGCGACCTTGCTGGTCAGCGAATCGGCACCACCGATGCCGTCGATCTGGCGCGCGTCCGGCGAGCCCATCGCGGCCAGCAACACCTGGTCGCGCAAGGCCGGCTCGGCCGGCAGGTCACTGGCGAGAAAGCACGCCGCCTTCGAGGTGCCGCCGCGCATGAGCAGGCACGGGATGCGGGTCTGGGGCATGCTCAGTCTCCGAGTTCGTCGAGGCTGTCGATGTAACGCAGGCCCTTCTCGGCCAGGCGCGCGCGCATGTCGTAGATATCCAGGCCCAGTTCGCCGCTGGCCAGGCGCTGGGCTTTGTGTTGCTCAAGGTCAGCGCGGCGACGCGCGGCCTGCAGTACCTGCTCGGCCTCGGCACGGCGCACCACCACCACGCCGTCGTCATCGGCAACCACCACGTCACCGGCGTTGACCAATTGCCCGGCGCACAGCACGGGCAGGTTCACCGAGCCCAGGGTTTCCTTGATCGTGCCCTGGGCGCTGATCGCCCGCGACCACACCGGGAAGCCCATTTCACGCAGGGTATGGGTGTCGCGCACACCGGCATCGATCACCAGCGCGCGCACGCCACGGGCTTTCACCGAGGTGGCCAGCAGGTCACCGAAGTAGCCGTCGGTGCACGGCGAACTCGGCGCGACCACGAGGATGTCCCCCGGGCGGCACTGCTCCACCGCTACATGGAACATCCAGTTGTCGCCCGGCGCCACCAGCACGGTGACGGCCGAGCCACTGATGGCGGTGCCGCGCTGGATCGGCGTGAGTGCGCTGCCGAGCAGGCCCTTGCGCCCTTGCGCTTCGTGCACGGTGGCGACGCCGTAGGTGCCCAGTTCATCGATCACGCTGGCCTCGGCGCGGGCGATGGTGCGCAGGACGATGCCGGTCTTGCCGATCAGGTCGCTCATGACAGGTTCTCCGTCACCCGTGGGAACAGGCTCTGGTAACCCTCGCCATAGACGATGTTGCGGCTGGAGGTAATGCCGACATTGCGCTTGGCTTGCACGCCGCGCTGCAGGGCGACGCGGGTGTAGTACTCCCACAGGTGCTCCTGGCCGGCCATGCACTGGATGGCTGCGTACTTCTGCGGCCATACCTCGGTGATGTCGAGCAGCACATCCGGGCGCCATTCGCATTGCTCCGGCTGGTGCGGCTCGAAGCTGTACACCGGCGGCGCGCCGATGATCGGTTCACCCGGTCGATAGCCTTCGGCCTGGGCGATGATCCGCGCTTCCTGGGCGAGGTTCATCGCCAGGGGATGGTCGTAGTTGTAGGGGTCTTTCTGCGAGTGGCTGAGGACGAATTCCGGTTGCACCCGACGGTACACGTCGGCCAGGCGGAACAAGGTCTCCTTGTCGGCCCGCATCGGGTAGTCGCCGATGTCGAAGAACTCGACCGTGGCACCGAGGATCTCGGCCGCCGCCTGGGCCTCTTCGCGGCGCGCCGCCTTGACCCGCGCTTCGTTCATGTCGCCCTTGCGCCAGAGCTTGGCCGACTCGCCGCGTTCGCCAAACGACAGGCAGACGATGTGCACGCCGTAGCCCTGCTGGGCGTGCAGCGCGATGGCGCCACCGGCGCGCCAGACGAAGTCGGCGGAATGGGCGCTGACCACCAGGGCGTTTCTTGTAGTTTCGTTCATTGCGGATCTGCTCCTCCTGCGGATGCCAGGAGCATCGCATCCAGCCGGCCCCAGGCCGTAATGCGTTCGGGTTCAGCAGGTATGCGTTTTGCTTATTGCCAGCGTGCCGGAGGCGCGGCATAGTCCCTCGCATCACCACTGCCCAAGGCCACGAACCGCATGCACGCCAACGAGCTGCCCAGCCTGATGCACGTCCGCGCGTTTGTCCGGGTCGCCGACCATGGCAGCGTCTCCAAGGCCTCCCTGGCGTTGTACCGGGCGCAATCGGTGGTGACCCGGGCGATCTCCGAGCTCGAAGCGCGCTTGCAGGTGACCCTGTTCGAGCGGCACACCAACGGCATGCGCCTGACCGACTACGGCGAGCGCCTGCTGCCACGGGCGCGGCGGGTGCTGGCCGAGCTGGAAAGCGTGCCCAAGCTGCTCGCGCCCGCAGTCAAACAGCCGGTCGAGCCGTTGTACCTGTTCCAGGTCAGGCGCCTGCAGGTGTTCGTCGCGCTGTGCGAGACGCACCACATGCAAACCGTCGCGAGCCTGCTGGGCCTGACCCAGCCGGGCATCAGCTCGACGCTCAAGGTGCTCGAGACGGGCTGCGGGCAGGCGCTGTTCGAGCGCACCCCGCGTGGCTTGCAGCCGACCCGCGTCAGCCACGAGATCCTCTTCCCGATCCGCCGCGCGCTCAACGAACTGCGCCACCTGGACACCGACATCACCGCGCTGCGCGGCGCGTTGCAAGGCGTGGTGCAAGTGGGCGCGCTGCCGTTGGGGCGCACGCGGATCCTGCCGCAGGCGATCGTGCGGCTGATGGCCGAGCATCCGGGTATCCAGGTGGTGACCAACGAGAGCCCGTTCGACCTGCTGGCCACCGAGCTGCGCGCCGGCGATGTCGACTTCATCTTTGGCGCGCTGCGCCCGGCCGCGTACGCCAGCGACCTGAGTGGCGAGGGGTTGTTGTCGGAGGCGATGGTGCTGGTGGCGCGGCGTGGCCATCCCTTGCTGGGCGCGCCTGACCTGCTGGGCGCGCTGGGCGATGCGCAGTGGGTGCTGCCGCGGGCAGGGTCGCCGGCGCGGCAGCTGCTCGACGACTGTTTTACCGCGTTCGGCGTTGCCACGCCGCGGCCAGTGGTGGAGAGCGCCGACATGGCGATCATTCGCGGGTTGCTGTTGCGCTCGGACATGCTCGCCGCGGTGTCGGCGCATCAGCTGGAGCAGGAAATCGCCTCGGGCGAGCTGTGCGTGTTGCCGTTGGAGCTGGCACACACCGCCCGCGCGATTGGCCTGACCTACCGCAGCGGCTGCCTGCACTCACCGCTGGCGCAGGCGCTGATGGAGATGATCCGCGGCGTGATTCACGATCACGCCGCCTGAGCTGACGACCCAACGCTTATTTGACTGACAGCTGCGCCTTGCCCGCCACCGAGTACAGCACTTGCTGGTTGCGGGTCTTCATGAAGTCTTCCAGGCTTTCGCCGCGCATCGCCGCATACACCTGCAGGTTGGGAATCCCCAGTACCGCCGCCAGCTTCTCCAGCACGAAGAAGATCGCCCCGTACTGGATCAGCCCGCGCCAGTCGCGACGGCGCAACAGGTCCCGCTCCTCTTCGCTCAAACCAGACTGCTCGAACAGCGCCTCGGGTGTGTCCAGAAAAGCCTGACGCCACGCGGGCTCGATCATCCGGTGCAGGAACTTGTTCAACCGGTAGCCCTTGGCACTGCGCTCCAGGGTAAACGGATAAGTGCCCTCGAGCTGCTCGATGCCCGCCAGCTGGTGCCGCATATGCGCCAGGTGCCGCGCATGGCTGTCGACCGGCAATGGCCGGTCCTGATTCTCCAGCAGCAGCGTGGCGATACCGGTCATCGACGGCAGGTAGTAGTCCTGGTGGCGCAGGCTCACCGTCGCCGACAACGCGCCACGCATGATCAGCCAGGTGATCACTTCAGCGCCCTCCATGCCGCCCAGCGTGGCGTACTCGGCGTGGGTCAGCTGGGTCAGCCGCTGCGGGTCGTTGACCAGTAAGTCGAGGAATTGCGCATCCCATTGCGGGTTGTTGAAGCCACACCGCTCGCCATGCACCTGGTGCGAAACACCACCCGTGGCGACGATCGCCACGCTGAGGTCCTCGGGGTAGCTCTCGATCGCGCGGCGCAGGGCCTGGCCCAGCTTGTAGCAGCGCAAGGCACTGGGGATGGGGAACTGCAACACCCCGACCTGCAGCGGCACGATTTCCACCGGCCACGCTGGGCTGCTCGGCAGCAGCGCCGACATCGGCGAGAAAAACCCATGGTCCAGCGGCTTGTCGCGGAAGAAGCTCAGGTCGAACTCATCGGCCACCAGGCTCTCACCGATATGCCGGGACAACGCCGCGTGGCCGCCAATGGCCGGCAGGTCGCGCGGGTGGCCGCCTTCATCGGCGACCTCGTAACGCTCATCGACGCCCAGCGAGAAGCCGCCGTAGTGGTCGAAGAAAAACGACGTGACATGGTCGTTGAACACATAGAACAGGACATCCGGCTTGCGCTCGGCAAGCCACGCCTTGATCGGTTCGAAGCCCTCGAAGATCGGCGCCCAGGCCGCCTCGTGCTGTTTGTCGTGATCGACCGCAAAGCCGATGGTCGGTGTGTGCGAGACGGCCAGGCCACCAATGATACGTGCCATAAATAACGTGTTCCTTTATCGAAGAAGTCAGTGCACCAGGGCGCTGTGGTTGCCTCTGCGCCGGGCGTGGCCGTTGGCCAGGATGGCCAGCGCGGCAAAGAACGCCGGTACGCTCAGCACGGTAAACAAGGTCGACATGCCCAGGCCGGCACTCAACACCGCGCCGCCGATCAAGGAGCCGAATATGGCCCCGAAGCGGCCGATACCGAGCATCCAGCTGACCCCGGTGGCGCGGCAATCGGTCGGGTAATAGCTCGGCGCGAAGGCGTTGAGGCCGGTCTGCGCGCCACTCATGCAGAACCCGGCGGCGAGCACGCCCAGCGCCAGCAGGCTCGACTCCAGGCTGATCGCCCCGAGCAGCAGGATGCACACGCCGCCCAGCACGTACGCGCTGGCGATCACCCGGTTGGGGTTGTGCCGGTCCATCGCCCAGCCCACCGCGATCGCGCCCGCCGTGCCGCCAATCTGGAACAGCCCGGTGATGGTCGCGGCGCGCTCGATGGACAAGCCAGCGTCGCGCAGCAGGGTCGGCATCCAGCCCATGGTCAGGTAAGTCACCAGCAGGCCCATGAAGTAGGTGGCCCACAGCGCCAGCGTGCCGAAGCGGAACTGGCCATTGAACAGCAGGCTCAGGGGCGCTTTGTGCTGCGCCTGGGCATGCGCCACGACAAACCGGGTGGCCGCGCTGAAGGTGCCGCCCAGCTTGTTCAGCACCTGGGCGATCACCTGCGCCGGCGCGTTGCGGGCGGCCAGGAAGCGCGCCGATTCCGGCAGCAGCCACCACAACAACGGTAGCAGCAGCAACGGCATGATTCCGCCTGCGAGCAGCACCGAGTGCCAGCCGTGGGCAGGGATCAGCCAGGCGGCGAGAAAGCCGCCGAGCCCCGAGCCCATGTTGAACCCGGTGAACATGATCGTGATGAACAGCGCGCGGTTACGCTCGGGCAGGTATTCCGACAGCAGCGTGGTGGTATTCGGCAGGGCCGCGCCCAGGGCGATGCCGGTCAGCAGCCGCAGTATCCCCAGTTCATAGGGGTTGCGGGCGAACGCACAGGCCAGGCTGAGTACGCTGAACCCGGTCACCGCGATCAGCAACACCTTCTTGCGCCCCAGCCGGTCGGCGTAGGGCCCCGCAGTCAAGGCGCCAATCGCCAGCCCGACCATCCCGGCGCTCATCACCGGGCCGAACGCCGCGCGCGACAGGCCCCACTCCTGGATCAGCGAGGGGGCGACAAAGCCCATGACCGCCACGTCGAAACCATCGAACAACACCACCAGAAAACACAACCCCATGATCAGCCACTGATGCCGGCCCACGGGCCGGCTGTCGATCCACGCTTTGATGTCGACCGTTTCGTTCGTCATGCTCGCACCTTGTTATTTTTGTAGGGATGCCCAACAGCAAGCAGCGACAGGCTGCCCGTGAGCGTGCGCAGACTCTAAAGCCGGGCACGCCCAGGGCGCCTCTGGGAAATCCTTAAGGGGATATCGGTTTTTCTTATCGACGGGTCGAGCGTGGGGGGGATGGGGACTGGCAGGCAGCGCGCGATCGGCTCGTTGGCATGACCGATGGCGCGCTGTGGCAGCAGGCGTTTGCGCTTAGAAATGGACCTTGAGCAAGGCGCTCACGGCGTTCTGGTCGGTGGGGAAGCCCGGGCTGTCTTCGATGCCGTATTTGTCAGACCAGTAATCCCACTCGATCCCTGCGTAGAACCGCTTTGGCGTTTGCCCCAGCGCTTTGCCGACGTCGTATTTGATCTGCGGATTGAAGTGGAAACTCTTCGCCACGTAGTTCGCCGTGCCCTTGCGGCCGACATCGTTGACGTACCACTCCAGGTAGCCATCGAAGAGGATGTCCGAGCGGCCCAGGGGGATGGTCATGGCCCAGGTCGGGTTGATCTGCCACTGCCCGGACGCCTTGCCGGTGATCCCGTCGGGCTTGCGGTAGTAGGTATTCAGCGAGAAGCGGTCAAAACCCGGGATCGCCAGGTCCACCGCCGGGCCCAGCAGGTACTTGCGGTTGCGCCCTTCGCCGCGCTCGTAGGTGGCGGCGATCAGCACGTCCTTGACAATGCCGTAGCGCAGGTCCTGGCCGCTGATCTTGCCCAGCGACAGGCGCGGCGAGAACTCGCCGTAGTAGGTGTGGCCGTCGTTGCCGGACAGCCCGTTGGACCACTTGTTGTCGACGAACAGGAACACATCGCCCCAGCGCCAGCCGCTGGCATGTTCGAAGGTCACGGTCTGCTGGATGTCGTTGCCGGTGCCATCGACTTTGTAGTTGTGCCCGTACAGGTAGCTGAGGCTGTTGTCGCTCCACAGCCATGGGGCCGCCTGGGCGCCGGTGCTGGCCAGGGCGCAGAGTGGCAGGAGGCTGTGGCACAGCCAGGCAAGAGGGGTCAGTTTCATGTGCATCCCTTGGGTCTAGGTCGGTGAGAATCACCAGCAAGGAATGCAGCGGACAGACCTCTCCTCTGACCCCGTCTACCACCGGGGCGCACCCTTGCCGGGTGTGCGGCGTGATGCCGCCAGAGCAATGTCCCATGCCGTTTCGTGGCACTGACCGCTTCTACTCACCTCAGCACTAGCAGGGTGCGTGCCAACTGATAGAACACAAGCTTGCACGCGGATTGTGAGCAATATGCAGCCTCAATGAATACCGTGAACCTCAAACATTGCGCACTTTATTAGCGCCTAGCTGCACGATCGTGCACCTTCTCGACTCACTGCCAGGGCCCTGCCCGCCCCAGGCAGCGCCGCATCGGCCTGGATACAGCGGCCGGGCAAACCTGGCACGCTTCTGGCTTTGTCTCCTGCCGAGTAGAAGCGGTCAGTGCCAGCCATGGCATGGGGCATTGCTCTTGCGCCTTTGATTGGGCGTACATCCGAGCGGATGTTTGAACGCGGCCTGACGGCCACGGGCAAAAGAGAAGTGTCAGCCGTGATTTCACATCCGAGCCCTGCGCGCCCTCTCTCTCCCCACGTTCGATCTCCGCCCGGCCCCGCGCTGGGGTGCTGGAACGGCACCCGGCGATTTTCGAATCGAGGTGGAGAGAACAATCATGAAGACCCGCTTTGTCTTGACTCGGCCGCTGCGCTCGCTGCTGGCCGCGGCAGTGCTCCCCGGCCTGCTCGCTGCATCGCCGGCGGCACTGGCCAATGAGCCCGTGGTCCTGCTGACCTCCTGGTATGCCCAAGCCGAACAAGGCGGCTTCTACCAGGCCCTCGCCGATGGCTTGTACGCCAGGGAAGGCCTGGATGTGACCATCCGCATGGGCGGCCCGCAGGTCAACGGCATGCAGTTGCTGGTCAGCAAGCAAGCCGATTTCATCGTCAACTATGACCTGCAGATCCTCAAGAGCGTGGAGCAAGGCCTGCCGGTGGTCGCCGTCGCGGCGCCGTTCCAGGGTGACCCGCAAGGCCTGATGACCCACGCCGACGTCAGTGGCCTGGACGCCCTGGCCGGCAAGTCGGTACTGGTCTCGACCTCGGGCCAGCAAACCTGGTGGCCGTGGCTCAAGGGTAAATACCAGCTGCAGGACAACCAGGCGCGGCCCTACACCTTCAACCTGCAGCCGTTCCTGGCCGGCGCCGACACCACCCAGCAGGCCTACGCCAGCTCCGAGCTGTACCAGGCGATCAAGGCCGGCAAGCAGCCCCACTTCTTTCTCTTCGCCGATGCCGGCTACCCGCCCTACGGCTCCACGATCGCCACCCGCCAGGACCTGATCGCGCAACACCCCGAGCGCGTCGCCGGGTTTGTCCGCGCCTCGCTCGAAGGCTGGAAGCGCTACCTCGAAGACCCCACCGCCGGCAACGCGCTGATCAAGCGCGACAACCCCAACATGAGCGACGAGCTGCTCGCCTGGGGCGTCTCGACCCTCAAGCAATACCGCCTGGTCAGTGGAGGCGACGCGGCGACCCAAGGCATCGGCACCATGACCGACGCCCGCTGGCAGGCGACCCGCGACTTCATGGTCGCAGCCGGCCTGCTCGGCGCCGCCGCGCCGTGGCAGCAGGCCTACACCACCCGCTTCGTGCAAGGCCTGCGGGTGCTCCCCGCCGCCGAGCAAGCCGCCAGCCGCTGGATCCCATAACAATACTCGATGCCGTGAGGACACCTGATCATGTTGGTCACCAAACAACCTGTGTTGCGCCGTTTCTGGTACGCCCTGCTGCCCATGACCGCCCTGGACGACGGGCCCAAGCCGTTCACCTTGCTGGGTGAGGCCCTGGTGCTGTGGAAGCGCCCCGATGGCACCCCGGTCGCCATGCGCGACCGCTGCTGCCACCGCACCGCCAAGCTGTCCAAGGGCTTTGTCAGCGAAGACGGCAATATCGCCTGCGGCTACCACGGCTGGGAGTACGACTGCAGCGGCACCTGCGTGAAGATCCCGCAGAACCCCAGCGGCGCCATTCCGCCCGGCGCGGCCGTCAAGGCCTATCACTGCCAGGCCCGGTACGGTTATGCCTGGGTCGCCCTCGACGACCCGCTGCAGCCGATCCCTGACTTCCCCGAAGACGGCGCCGCTGGCTACCGGCGCATCTTCCAGTTCTACGAAGAGTGGCAGACCAGCCCGCTGCGGGTCATGGAGAACTCCTTTGACAACTCGCACTTCTCGTTCGTGCACAAGGCCAACTTCGGCCTGTTCGACCAGCCGCAACCGGCCAGCTATGAATTTCGCGAAACCGACTACGGCTTCGAAGCCGAAACCCGCGTGCCGATCCGCAACCCCGAAGCGAGCTTCCGGATCACCGGCAGCACTGCGCCGATCACCGAGCGCCACCTGGTCAACCGCTATTACCTGCCGTTCTCCCGGCGCTTTGGCTGCATGTACCCGGACAGCGGCATCCACCACATCATCTACAACTGTGCCACGCCGATCGACGACGGCCGGCTGATGCTGGTGCAGTGGCTGTACCGCAACGACAGCGAGGAACACTGCTCGACCCAGGCGCTGATCGACTGGGACGCGGCGATCACCGCCGAGGACCGCGAGATCCTCGAGGCCACCGACCCCGATGCCTGTGTCGATACGCGCCGCCGGGTCGAGCTGCACATGCCGTCGGACAAGCCCGGGCTGGTGATCCGCCGGCAACTGCTGGGCCTGCTCGAAGCGCATGGCGAGAGCGAAGTGTTCCACAGCCACTGACCGCCGGTTTATCAGCACCCCGGTACGCCGGGGCACACACCACCGCTCATGACCCACGGGGAGAGCGCTATGTTGATGCACACCCTATCCCGCGCCGGTGCCCAGCCGCAGGCCCTGCCGACCCTCGACGCCGTTGGCCTGGACACCCCGCTGTTCGCCAATCAGGTGGAAAAGACCTACAGCAACGGCACCCATGCCTTGAGCCGGGTCAAGCTGGCGATCCAGCGCGGCGAGTTCGTCTCGCTGCTCGGCCCGTCGGGCTGCGGCAAGAGCACCTTGCTGAAAATGTTCGCCGGCCTCGAACAGCCGTCCGCCGGCCATGTCCGCTGGTGGGGCAAGGACGCCCCGGACGGCGACTCGCGCGCCGGTCGCAGCCTGGCCATGGTGTTCCAGGAGGCGACCCTGATGCCCTGGGCCAAGGTCGAGGACAACGTGCGTTTGCCGCTGGACCTGGCGGGCGTGCCCAAGGCGCTCAGCCAACCCAAGGTCGAGGCAGCGCTGGCGCTGGTCGGCCTCGGCCAGTTCGCCGCGGTGTACCCGCGCGAGCTGTCCGGCGGCATGCAGATGCGCGCCTCGATCGCCCGGGCCTTGGCCACCGAGCCCAACCTGCTGCTGATGGACGAGCCGTTCGGCGCCCTCGACGAGTTCACCCGCAACAAGCTCGACAGCGACCTGCGCCAGCTCTGGGCCGGGCGCGACCTGACCGTGGTGTTCGTCACCCACAGCATCTTCGAGGCGGTGTACCTGTCGTCGCGGGTGGTGGTGATGGGCGCCCGGCCGGGGCGGGTGATCGCCGACGTGGCGGTCGACGGCCCCTTGCAGCGCGACGAGGCGTTCCGCACCTCGCCTGAGTTCATCGCGCAGTGCGCGCACCTGTCCCGGCTGTTGGCCCAGGCCAATGGCGAGCCTTCCTGAGAGCCTGATCATGAGCCAAACCTCTACGCCCTGGTTGCGCCACCCCGCGGTACTGCGCATCGCCTCGCCGCTGCTGGTGGGCGCGGTGCTGCTCGGTTTCTGGCAGCTTGCGTGCATCGCCTGGCAAGTGCCGGTGTACCTGGTGCCCTCGCCCGCCGACATCGGCCGAACGTTGATCAGCGATGGCCCGCTGTTGCTCGGCGCGTTGTGGATGACCTTGAAGATCACCTTCTTGTCGTTCGCCCTCGCGGTGCTTATCGGCACCCTGGCGGCGTTCGTCTTCGTGCAGAGCCGAGTGCTCGAAGCGAGCCTGTTCCCCTACGCGATCCTGCTGCAGGTGACCCCGGTGGTGGCCATCGCGCCGCTGATCATCATCTGGTGCAGCGACACCACGCTGGCCCTGGTGATCTGCGCCACCCTGGTGGCGATCTTCCCAGTGATCGCCAACACCGTGCTGGGGCTGCGCAGCGTCAACCCCGGGCTGCTCAACCTGTTCCGCCTGAACCGCGCGAGCCGCTGGCAAGTGCTGTTGCGCCTGCGCATCCCGAGTGCCTTGCCGTGCTTTTTCGCCGGGCTGCGGATCGCCAGCGGCCTGGCCTTGATCGGCGCGGTGGTGGCCGAGTTCGTTGCCGGCACCGGGGGCACCGGCGCAGGGCTGGCGTACCAGATCCTGCAGGCGGGCTTCCAACTGAACATTCCCCGGCTGTTCGCCGCCCTGGTGCTGATCGCCCTGACCGGCGTGGCGCTGTTCAGCCTGATGGCCGTATTGGCCCGGCTGAGCCTGCGCCACTGGCATGAAAGCGAACTGGGCTGACCCGAACTTTGCAGCGCCGCCTCCCGCGGCGCCTGGAGGCATACATGACACAGTGCGACAGCTGGCTGATCCGCAACACCAGCGCCATCCTCACCGGCTTGCGCGGCGACGCTGCCCGCCATGCCGGGCCCGACATCCGCATTACCGCGGGCCGTATCGCCGCCCTCGGCAGTTTGCAACCGCTGCCGGGTGAACGGCTGATCGACGCCACCGATTGCGTGGTCTATCCCGGTTGGGTGAACACCCACCATCACCTGTTCCAGTCGCTGCTCAAGGGTATCCCCGCCGGCATCGACCAGAGCCTCGGCGCCTGGTTGGGGGCGGTGCCGTATCGCTACCGTGGGCTGTTCGACGAACAGAGCTTCCGCCTGGCGGCGCGGGTCGGCCTGGTCGAGCTGGCGCGCTCGGGCTGCAGCACCGTCGCCGACCACCATTACCTGTACCTGCCCGGCATGCCCTTCGACAGCGCGCAGATCCTGTTCGAGGAGGCCGAAAGCCTGGGCCTGCGTTTTGTCCTCTGCCGCGGTGGCGCAACCCAGGCGCGCCAGGCCGAGGGCAGTGCCTGCGCCGGGCCAGAGACCCTCGAGCAGTACCTCGACGACGTCGAGCGGCTGGTGCGCCGTTACCATGACCCGGCCGCCGATGCCTGGCGACGGGTGGTGATGGCGCCGACCAGCCCGCCGTACTCGATGCCCCCCGAGCACCTGCGCGAGACGGCCCGCGCCGCACGGCGGATGGGTATCCGCCTGCACAGCCACCTGAGTGAGACCGTCGAGTACCAGAACGAGGTGTACAGCCGCCATGGCCTGTCGCCCGTGGCCTTCTGCGCCGAGCACGACTGGCTCGGCGCGGACGTCTGGTTCGCCCACCTGGTCAAGCTCAGCAGCGAAGAGATCCGCCTGCTGGGCGCCACCGGCACCGGCATCGCCCACTGCCCGCAGAGCAACGGCCGGCTGGGCAGCGGCATTGCCGATATCGTCGCCATGGAAGCCGCGGGCATGCCGATCTCGATCGGCGTCGATGGCGCGGCGTCCAACGAAGCCTGCGACATGCTCAGCGAAACCCACGCCGCCTGGCTGCTGCAACGGGCCAAGGCCGGCGAACGGGCCTTGCCCCGCCATGCCGGCGGCGAGCAGGAGGGCGGTGCGCATGCCGCCAGCGTCGAAGACGTGGTGCGCTGGGGCACGGCTGGCGGCGCGCAGGTGCTCGGGCTGGACGGGCTGGGGACGCTGCAGGTGGGCATGGCCGCCGACCTGGCAATCTACCGGCTCGACCAGCCGCGCCACTTTGGCCTGCATGACCTGGGCATCGCACCGGTGGTGAGTGGCGGGCGGCCGACCTTGCGCGCCTTGTTGGTCGGCGGGCGCCTGAGCGTGGACAACGACGTGATGGCGGGGGTCGACCTGGCCGAACTGGGCCACCAGGCGCGCGCCGCCGTGCTGCGCCTGCAACAGGCGGCGGGGGTGCGTGCATGAGCTGGACATCGCTGCAAGTACGCGCCTTGCGCCTGGAGGCCGCCGACGTGCTCGGGGTCGAACTGGCCCTGCCGGGTAACGCCGCCCTGCCCTTCAGCTGGACCCCAGGCGCCCACGTCGACCTGCGCCTGGGCAATGGCGTGGTGCGCCAGTACTCGGTGGTCAGCTTGCCCGAGCACGGCCACGTGTACCTGGGCATCAAGCGCGAGCCCGCTTCGCGTGGCGGTTCGCAGTGGCTGCACGAGCACCTGCGCCTGGGCGCGCGGATCGAGGTCGGCCCGCCGCGCAACCTGTTTGCCGTGCAACCCGGCGACGGCCCGGTGACCCTGGTCGCGGCCGGCATCGGCATCACGCCGCTGCTGCCCATGTACCGCGCCTGTCAGCGCCAGGGTCGCCCAGTGCGCTTGCTGTATTTCAGCCGCGATGCCCAAGCGCTGCCCCTGCTGCAACCGTTGGACGCGGGCATCGAGTGGTACAGCGGCCTGCGCGCGCCGCAGATCGCCGAATGCCTGGGCCAGCGGTTGTCGACCCGTGAAGCCCACGCCAGCGTGTATTGCTGCGGCCCTGCGGGGTTCATGGACTGCGTGCAACAGACCGCCCTGGCGCATGGCTGGCCGGCCGACGCGTTGCACCGTGAGCACTTCCAGCCCGCGGTCGCCGCCGTGCCCGCCGCGCAAGGCTGCACGCTGGTGCTGCAGCGCACCGGCTGCGAAGTCCGGGTCAACGCCGGTGAGAGCCTGATGCAGGCCGCGGCCAGGGCCGGCGTGGCGCTGCCCGTGTCTTGTGGCATGGGCATCTGCGGCGCCTGCGTCAGCCGGGTCATCGAGGGCGACCCCGAACACCGCGATGAATGCCTGAGCGAGGCGCAGCGCACCAGCGGTGAATGGATCGCGCCGTGCGTCTCGGGTTGTCGCGGTGCGCGCCTGGTGATCGATGCCTGACGCCCAGGCATCCGGCCACGCCGATAGTCACTATCGACACGGGCAATTTCTGCTGAAGGAGGCCGGCGCATAACCTTGCTCCATCGATTCGACACACACGAATCCCCGGACTCAAGGAGACCTCCCGATGAACACCACAGCCCGCCTGGTACTCGCTGCCCTGATCGCCACCGCCATTACCGTACTGAGCGGCTGTGCCAATCATCCGGAACTGCGCCCCTACACCGCCGAGGAGACGCGCCAGCTGCAACTCGAAGCGCTGGCGCGCCAAGGCCTGACCCACGAAGAGTACGAACGCCAGCGCGTGGCGATCCTGCGCGCCGACACCGCTGAGGTGGTGGCCGACAGCGTGCAGGCACGGGCGCCGTTCAGCGGCTGATCGCCAGCCGCGCCCAGCTGGTTTATCGTGTCACCTCGAACCACTGCTGCATCGACCCCATGACCGACATCGAGCGCTACGTCCGCGCCGCCACCCGCGACAACACCCGGCGCAGCTACCAGGCCGCCATCGAACACTTCGAGGTGCGCTGGGGCGGCTTTCTGCCGGCCACTGCCGACAGTATTGCCCGCTACCTGGTCGAGCACGCCGAGCAGCACGCCGTGAGCACCTTGCGCCAACGCCTGGCGGCACTCAGCCAGTGGCACGTCAGCCAGGGCTTCCCCGACCCGACCAAGGCGCCGCTGGTGCGCCAGGTCTTGCGCGGCATCCGTACCCTGCACCCGGCACCGCCCAAGCAAGCCGCCCCACTCCTGCTGCAACACCTGCAGACCGCCGTCGCGCGCTTCGAGCAAGAGGCGTTGCAGGCCCAGCAGCAGCACGACCTGGCCACCCTGCTGCGCGCCCGGCGCGACACCGCGCTGCTGTTGCTGGGGTTCTGGCGCGGCCTGCGCGGCGATGAACTGGCGCGCCTGCGCATCGAGCATATCCAGGCCGAGGCCGGGGTCGGCCTGACCCTGTTCCTGCCGCGCAGCAAGGGCGACCGCGAAGCGTTGGGCGTGCAGCACCGCACCCCGGCACTGAAGGCGCTGTGCCCGGTCACGGCCTACCTGCAATGGCTGGAAGTGGCCGGGATCGCCCACGGCCCGGTGTTTCGCAAGCTCGACCGCTGGGGCAACCTGGGCCAGGCGCCGCTCAACAGCAACAGCCTGGTGGCGCTGCTGCGCGGCATGCTCGAGCGCGCCGGAGTGCCGGCGGCGCTGTACAGCGGGCACTCGTTGCGCCGCGGTTTTGCCACCTGGGCCACGGCCAACGGCTGGGAGCTGAAGTCACTGATGAGCTACATCGGCTGGAAGGACGCCAAGTCAGCGCTGCGCTACATCGATGCAGCGCAGCGCTTTGGCGACCTGGCGGTATTGCCGTCGGGCCAGGAACGCAGCCTTATTCCCTGAACGGGTGACGGGCGACGCCGGGCACCTCCGGGCGGATCATGTACAGGTCACCGGCATCCGGATAGTCGAGCAGTTGCGCCGGCGTCATGCCGAACCGCGCGGTGGTGATGTACAGCGTATCCAGGCCTTCGCCGCCGAAGCAGCAGCTGGTCGGGCGCGGCACCGGCATCAGCACCTGATCGCTCAGGTGCCCGTTGCGGTCATAACGCAGCAGGCAGCTGCCATTGAACTGGCAGACCCACAGGCCGCCCTCACGGTCCAGCGCGATACCGTCCGGGCGACCGAGTTCGGCGGGGGTTTCGGCAAACAGCGTGACCGGCCCCAGGGTGCCGTCCGGCGCGTAGTCGGCCCGCAGGATCGAACGCGCGACCGAATCGACGAAGAACAGCGTCTGGCCGTCCTCGGACCAGGCCAGGCCATTGGGCAGCGACAGGTTGCGCTGGATGACTTCGGCGTGCAGCTCGGAATCGAAGCGGTACAAGGCGCCGGTCTTGCCGCTCGGCCCCTCGTCCATCAAACCGGTGACGAAGTTGCCCTGGGGGTCGCAGGCGCCGTCGTTGAAGCGATAGCTGGAACGGTGATTGAGCGCCGCCGAGTACTGGCGCACCTTGCCCTCGGCGACGTCGAGCAACGCCGTGCTGAGGTCCTCGGTAAAGATCAGGTTGCCGCGGTCGGTCAGCGCCAGGGCACCGATGCGCGCAGCCGACTCGTAGACCCGGTCGACTTCACCCTGAGGGTTCAGGCGGTTGATCCGGCCACCGGAAATGTCGACGAAATACAGCACGCCGTTATGCGCATCCCACACCGGGCTCTCGCCCAGGTCGGCGCGGGTGCGGGCAACCTTGGTCGGCAGGTAGTGGCATTCCTTGATGCGGCTCCAGCGCTCGGCCACTTCGTTCAGGCTCGCCGCGCGGACCCGGGCCAGATCACGCGGATAGGTGACACCGCTGTTCTCGCAGAAGCGCGTGGCGGTGAACTGGCCGTTGGCGGCGCGCAGGATGAACCCGGTGTCGCGGCACAGGTCACTGGCCAGGTAGAGCAGGCCCGGCGTGACCCACTCGGGCTTGAGGTCTTCCGTCGGCTGGCTGACGCCCCACATGCGGGTCTTGGCCACCGGCGAGATGGCGTTGACCAGGATGCCGTGTTCCAGGCCTTCCATGCTCAAGGCGTTCATGATGCCGACCTGGGCCATCTTGCCCGCCGCATAGGCCACCAGCCCCGGCTGGGCGTAGCGCTGGTACATGGCGCGGTCGGAGGTGGTCAGCACGATGCGCGGCGCAGTCGAGCGCTTGAGGTGCTTCCAGGCATGCTTGGCCAGCCACACCGGAGCGTGCACGCTGATCCCCAGGGCGCGCTCGAGAAACGCCTCTTGCTGGTCTTCGATGTCCTGGTAACCGACCCAGCCGGCATTGTGGATGAGGATGTCCAGTGCACCGAAGCGCTCGATGGCCAGTTCGACCAGCTGCTGGCAGCCGGGCTCGTCATCCAGCCGGCCGATATGCGCAACCACGTCGCCGCCCTGGGCCTGCAAGGCGAGTACTGCCTGCTCGACCAGCGCCTGGTCGGCACCCTCGCCGGCCCGGTCGGTGCCCAGGTCGCTGATCACCACGCGCGCGCCGCGGGCAAGCAAGGCGCGGGCATAATCGAGCCCCAGGCCCTGGCCACCGCCGGTGACAATGGCGACTTTGTTCGTGAATGGCATCGTCGAATCCCCCCCGATTCTCATTCACAAACGATAACAATAAAAAAATCAATGACTTAATACTAAAAGCATGCAACCTTGATATCTCCTGGATATCACCGAAGCTGACCGTTTGCGTGTTCCAGCCACCGCAAGCTGTGCATTCAGATAGGCAAAGCCGCGTTCTAGAGGCTTCTGCGCCGTCGAGTCAGGCTCTATGATGGCGCGCTTGCAGGCATCACAGGCGTCCGCCCTGACCCTCGCACCAGTCCGACTCGATGAAGGAATGAAAATGATCGAGACACGTTTGCTCAGGCAATTCATCGCCGTGGCCGAGGAGCTGCACTTTCACAAGGCAGCCATCCGCCTGCACATGGCCCAACCGCCCCTGAGCCAAGCGATCAACCGACTCGAGGAAAAACTCGGTTTCAGCCTGTTCTTGCGCAACAAGCGCGGGGTCAAGCTGACGGCGGCCGGTATGGCCTTTCTGGAAACCGCCTACCGCACCCTCAAGGAGCTGGAACAGGGCATCGAGTACGCGCGCAATGTCTCCGAAGGGGTCTGCGGCAAACTGACCATCACGGCGATTTCCATCGCCTACTACGAGTCATTGCTCAATTCGCTGCGGCGCTTTCGTGCGACCTACCCCAACGTCAAGCTGACCATCCGCGAGATGCCCTCGGCGTCGCAGGCCACGGCGTTGATGGCGGGTGAAGCGGACATCGCTTTCATGCGCAAGCTGCCGATGCCGCCGGACATCATCGAGTCGCGGCTGATCCTCAACGAGCAGATCGTCATGGCGTTGCCGGCCCATCATGAAAAGGCCCGGCAGTCGATGGTCGACCTGCGCGATTTTGCCGAAGAGGATTTCGTGTTTACCCCGCAGGCCCTGGGCAACGGCTACTTCAGCCAGCTGATGGCGCTGTGCGAGGCGGCCGGTTTCTACCCCAGGGTGGTGCAGGAGGCTGCGCAGATCCATACCCTGATCGGCCTGGTCGCGTGTGGCTTCGGGGTGGCGCTGGTGCCGGAGTCGATTGCTCACTCGACCCTGCGCGACCGGGTGCTGTTCCGCCCGATCCGCCCGGTCAACGAGCAGGCCAACCCGAGCATGGGCCTGTACATGAACTGGAACAGCCAGAACGCCTCGCCGGCCCTGGGCAGCTTCATTTCGATGCTCGACTTCGGCGCGCCCAAGCGCTTCAGCGACACCCTCCTGGACCTCGCGACCCAGGAAGACATCGTCCGGCGCGAGCTACACCGCTAGCCCGTACAGCCGCAGCCAGGCGTCCAGGGCCAGGGCGGTCTCCAGGTTGTTGCGGCGCAGCTGCGAGTTGAAGTACCCCTCTGGCTGGTTCAGTTGCGCGGCCAGGCGGCCGCGCTCGATGACCGCGAACACCGGGCTGTCCGGCGTGCCCAGGAGTTGCTGGGCACGCGCCCGCAGGAAGCGCTCGTAGGCCAGGTTGGCCGAGGTCGGGTACGGGCTCTTCCTGCGCTCCAGCACCGAGGCCGGCAGCAGGTCGGCGCAGGCCTGCTTGAGCAGCCACTTCTCCTGGCCATCCTTGCCCTTGATCGCCCACGGCACGTTGTGCACGTACTCCACCAGTTCATGGTCGGTGTAGGGCACCCGTACCTCGAGGCTGGCGGCCATGCTCAGGCGGTCCTTGCGGTCGAGCAGGATCGGCAGCCAGTGCTGCAGGTGCAGGTGGCTGAACTCACGCATGCGCCGCTCTTGCGGGCTGTCGCCGGGCAGGTGCTCGACGCGGTCCAGGGCCTGGTGGTAGGCGCTGTCCTGGTAGGCCGCGAAGTCGCACTGGCGGTTGAAGTCGGGGTTGATCAGCTCGGGCTGCAGCAGTTGCATGCGCGACAACCACGGCATGCGCGGCGCGGCGATCGCCTGCGGGTCACGGAACCACGCATAGCCGCCGAACACCTCGTCGGCCGCTTCGCCCGAGATGGCCACCGTCGAGTGCCCACGGATGGCCTTGAACAGCAGGTACAGCGAGGTGTCGACATCGCCGAAGGTGGCCGCCGAGTCGTTGGCCCGGTACACCGCCTCGCGGGCCGGGTCGGCGATCAGCTCGCGGTTGTCGATGAGGATGGTCTGGTGCTGGCTGCCAATGTGCTCGGCCGCGGCCAGGGCGTAAGGCTCGTCGCGCTCGGGGCGGAACGCATCGCCCTGGAACTGCTCGGCCTGGCCGACGAAGTCCACCGAGAACGAATTGACCGTGCCGCCCTGCTCCGCCCGCAGCTTGCGCTGGGCCATGGCGGTGAGGATGGTCGAGTCGAGCCCGCCGGACAGCAGCGAACAGACCGGCACGTCGGCGTACAACTGCTCGCCCAACGCCTTGCCGAGCAGCTCGCGAGTCCGCTGCACGGTGCTGGCCGTGTCGTCCTCGTGCGCGCGCCGACGCAGCTGCCAGTAGCGGCTGAGCTTGACCTGGCCCTGTGGCCGCCACGACAACCGATGCCCCGGCGGCAGCTCGCTGATGCCCCTGAACGGCGTGCGCGCGGTGGCCCGGGACAGGCTCAGGCCGTCCACCAGGCCGACCACGTCGAGTGCCGCGGTAAACTCCGGGTGCGCCAGGATCGCCTTGATCTCCGAGCCGAACAGCAGCCCCTGGCCCTGCCGGGCGTAATACAGCGGCTTGACCCCAAGGCGGTCGCGAACCAGCAGGAAGTGCCCGTCGCGGCTGTCGAACACGGCGAAGGCGAACATCCCCGAGAGGTATTCGCAGCAGTCCTCGCCCCACTCCAGGTAGGCGTGCAGCACCACCTCGGTATCACTGCGGGTCTGGAACTGATGGCCCGCCAGGCGCAGGCGCTCGCGCAAGGCGTCGTGGTTGTAGACCTCGCCGGTGTACACCAGGGCCACCTGCTCGCCGTTGGCAAACTGGTAGGTCATCGGCTGCACGCCGCCGGCCAGGTCGATGATCGCCAGCCGGCGGTGGCCGAGCAACGCGTGCCGATGGCGCCAGCTACCGCTGGCATCCGGCCCGCGCAGGGCCAGGGTCGCAGTCATGGCGCCGAGGGCGTTGGGGTCTTGCAAGAGGTCGCGGGTGAAGTCCACCCAACCGGTAATTCCACACATGCTCGCTGCTCCTACTCGCCCTGGTGATCGGCTGGTACCTGGCCAACGCGCGCCTGCAGGCGCTTGGCGATGTCCAGCAACTGCCGCTCGCTGTCGCGCCGGCCCATGATCTGCACCGCCAGCGCGGCCTTGCCATCGGTACTCTGGGTGATCGGCACGGTGATCGCCGGCAACCCGCTGAAGCTGGCCAGCGGGGTAAAGCTGATCTTCTGCGCGTAGTCGCTGTCGGCCGGCGACGGGATGGTCGAGTCACCGGGTTGCGGATTGCGCCGGTCGAACGGCCGGTTGGGGTCCATGGGGAACACCACGAAGTCGACCTGTGCTGCGTCGAACCAGCCATCGATGCCGGCGCGGACCTGGTCCATGCGCTGCTGAATGCGCTGGTACTCGCTGTCACTCACGCCCGCTCCGACCTCCAGCGCACTGCGCGTCGACCAGTGCAGCTCGCAGTCGAACGCCTGCTGCCAGGCGGCCGATGCCAGCCAGGCATCACGGGCGCACAGTTGCCAGGCGTCGCCGCGGCTGGCCCACAGTTCAGGCATCTCGACCTCGGCCTGGGCCATGCCCAGTTCGGTCATGGCGTCGCGCACCTGGCCGAGCATGCCGAGCATCTGCGCACTGGTCAGGCCCGGCTCATGCACATGCGCCAGAAAACCGACCCGGTAGTGTTGCTTGAGCGGCTGTTGCTCACCGAGCAAGCCTTCGATGCCCAGCAGCGGCAACATGAACTCGAGGTCGTCGGCGCTGCGCGCCACCCAACCCAGGGCGTCCATGCGCGGCGACAGCGGGAACACCCCGGCCAGGCTCTCGGCCTTGTGGGTCATGCGCAGGCCGACCATGCCGCAATGCGACGCCGGCCAGCGCACCGAGCCGAGCACATCGGTGCCCAGCGAGATATCACACAGCCCCGCCGCGACCGACACCGCGGAACCGGTGCTCGAGCCGGACGCATCGATGCTTGGGAAGCGCGGGTTGCGGCAGCCACCGCCAAAGGCGATGTTCAGCTCGGTGGTGGTGACCTTGCAGGTCAGCCCGACACGCGGGTCGAGCCAGGTCAGCGCCTCGGCGCTGCGCGCCGGATAGTGGCGGTAGCTGCGCAGGCCCAGCCGGGTCGGCAGGCCGGCGACGTCGACCGTGTCCTTGACGCCCAGGCGGTACCACGGCGCCTGCACGGGCCGGGTGCTGACCAGGCAGCGGTAGTGCTGGTCGGCGTGCTCGTGCCATTGCGCGTATTGCGCGGCCCATTCGGCGGCCAGGGCTGGGTTGGCTTCGAGGCGCGCATGCCGTTCACGCAGGCTCAGCGCCAGGTAATCGGGCTGGGCCTGCCCGCAGGACGGCTCGGCGCCGCAGGTGGCGAGGTAGCGGTTGATGGCATCTTGGGTGCTAGCAGGGGACATCGGTGTATTCCTTGACAGTGAGTGAAGCCGCCCAGGGTTGCGGCTTGCCAGTGGCAGACAGGGGAAGCTGGTCGACGCGGCGTACCGCGACCGGCCGGGGGGTGCCGGGCGGCAAGGCGCTGAACCCGGCCAGCACCTCGCGCTCGGTCAACCCGGTGGAACTGAACAGCACGTGGTAGGCCTCGGCGCGCAGGGCGTCGCCCACCGGCACACAGGCCAGCGACGGGCAGCCAAGGTGGGCGCCCAGCGCGCTGGCCAGCCTGGCCAGGTCGAGGCGCACGCCGTTGACCTTGATCAGGCTGCTGGCCCGGCCCAGCCAGCGGAAGCGGCGTGCGTCCAAGGGCTCGACCAGGTCGTCGCAGCGGTGGCTGGGCGCGGCGCGGCGCTGCCCGTGCTCGATGGCGATGCGCGAGCTGGCGACTTCCAGCTGCGCCGGCTGGCCAAGCGGCGTCAGCAACTCGACATCCTCGAGCAGGGTCCAGGGCTGCTCGGCGTCGCTTGCCGCGTCCAGTTCACGAAACGCCATGGCGCCGGTTTCCGTGGCGCCGAGCAGTTCGATGAAGCGCACCTGCGGCCCGGCGTGGACGTGCACCGTGGCCAGTGCGTCGGGCGGCAGCAGCGACGCGCTGTGCAGCACCACGACCGGGCGCCCGGCCAGGCGCGCCAGCACGGCCGGCAGCAACCGCCAGGTGCTGGCGATGGCGAGGATCACGCAATGGCCCTGGCCGTCCAGCTGTGGCAGCTGCTGGTGTTCCAGCGAGCAGAACTGCACGGGCACGCCCAGTACCCGCGCGGCGGTTTCGCCGAGGATCTGCCCGTAGCTGTGGCTGGCCGGGGCAAAGGCGATGATCTCACCGACCTGCGGCGCCCAGCGCTGGTAGATCAGCCGCGCCTCGCGCTCCAGCTGCTCACGGCTGCGCAGCCACTGGCGCGGGGCGCCGGTCGAGCCTGAGGTGTGGAACAGCCGCGCGTCGCTCACGCGTTGGCCTGCAGAGTCTGTTGATCCTCGACTTTCTGGGCGACGAAGCGCTCCATCTTGTCCAGGGTTTCGAACCAGAAGCGCACGTCGTCGCTGAGGTAGTCCACTTCGATGGCGAAGCAGCCTTCGATAGCCGTGATCACCTCGACCGCCATCAGGCTGTCGAAGCGCTCGCCGATAAAGTCACGGAAACTCGCGTGACGGTCGATCGTGGTGACGTCCGCACCGAGCAGTTGCTCGAGGGTCTGGCGGATGCGTTGTTCAATGGTAAGGGTGTTCACGAGCCTGTGCTTCCTTGTAGAGAGCCTGCGTTGATGAGTGCCGCGCCCGCGCTGTAGAACACCTGTTCAGGCGCGATCGGGTCGAATTGCAGATAGATGAATGCCTCGCTGTAGCTGCCGCGCAGGCCGTTGTACAAACCGTCGGCGAGGGCCTGTTGCGCGAGCCTGTCGCGCGCTTCGGAGAGGGTGATGCGCACGTGGAATTGCGCCGGTTGGCCATTGCGGTCGATGCTCGGCAAGGGCATGCCGGCACTGAACACGCAGTCCAGCGGCAACGGCGCGAAAAACACCATGCAGTGCACCGGGTCGGCGCCCAGGCCTTTGAGCACGCGGGTAAAACCCAGGGCGATGCGCTTGCGCTCGATGAGCGCCAGCGGCGCGCAGGCGACGGTGATGGTTGGCATGGAGCGATCCTTACGACAGGTAGAGGTTGGGCAGTGGCGCGCGGGGGTCATCGACCCAGGCCAGCAGCAGCCGACCGAGGCACGCCGACATGGCGTCCTGGCCTTCCAGGTACAGCGGCGACCAGGCAAAGCCCTGCCCTGTGCCCACCTTGTCGAGGAAGAAGCGCAGGTGCGCGGTCTCCACGGGCAGGTCGAGCGAGCGCGACAAGGCGACCGCCTGATAGGTACTGAGCAGGTCGGGGATGCGTTGGCCCTGATTGGCAAAACCGCCTTGGCGCACTTTGTGTGCGGCCAGCAGCCGTGAAGCGTGCGTTTTCACCTCATGGCCCAGGTAGGCCAGGCAAGCCAGGGCCTGCAGGCCCGATCGCAGCGACGCCTGGCCGCGTGGGTAGGCGGCGTAGCCGTCGTCACGGCGGCAACTGGCGACAAAGCCTTGCAGGCTGTCCAGCGCCACCCCGGCGCTGTCGCCCAGATGCTCGAGGATCGCCACGGCCGAGGCAGTGGAAACCAGGTCCGAGCCACGCCCTTCCCAGAAGCCGAACCCGCCGTCGGGGTTCTGCAACGAGGCCAGCCAGTGGCCGATCGCCTGCCGTGCCCGTGGCGCATCGGCAAATGCCCCGGCCGCCAGGCCCCAGGCGGTACAGCGCACTTCGGCGCCGCGCCCCGGCATGTACATGATCCCCGCTTCGTTGGGCATCTGGCAGCCTTCGATCCAGCGCACCGCGGCGTCGCGCTCAGCGCCCGTCAGGGTATTGCCGAGCACGCCTGAGGCGGTGCTGAGGACATCCGCCGCATCGGCGGCTTCACGGTAGCTGTAGCCCCCCTGCGGCATCGCCAGACGGGCGATGAACGCCGCGACGGCGTCGGCCAACTGCTCGACCGGCGCCGTCAGTGCCTTGAGCGAGCCGACGGCGCAGAACACGGCCCAGACATCCTCACCGTCATAACCGTCCCAGCGCACGAAACCGCCCGTTGGGCCACGCAGGCCTTCGATCCAGTGCACGCAGCGCTGCCGGTCTGCGGGCTGCGCGCCGAGCTCGGCCAGGCTGGCGGTCGCCCGGTAGGTCGCCCACAGGCATGGCGAGTCGGCGCTTTCACTGAAACGAAAGCCGCCCTGCTCCAGCTGTTGCGCCTGCAACCAGCCGATCAGCCGCGGCCGGTCCCAGTTCGGCACAGGCCTGCCGGCGCGCTCAAGCGCGCGCGCCGCCATCACGCCATAGAAGCAGGCGCGGGTGTCGGCCAGGTCGCGCCTGGCGAAGTCGGCCGACCAGCTCAGGCCGCCGTTGGCGCATTGCAGGCCTTCGAGCCAGGCGTACAGGGCCTCGGGGTCCTGCACTTGGCCCTGGCAGACCTCGATCAGGGTGCGCAGCGCGTAGTGGGTCGCCCAGGCGTCGGCGGTCTGCCCCGGGCACATGGCGTAGGCAGCACCGTCGAACAGTGTGTGAATCCACTCGGCGGTGGCTTCGCGGCGGTCGACCGGCGCGCCAAGGTCCTTCAGGGTTTCGGTGCAATAGAAGGTCGCCCAGGCATCGGAGGGCATGCCCTTGCTCCAGGCATAGCCGCCATCGCGGTTGCGCCGCGACTGGATGTAGCCTTGCAGTTGCACGCCATCGGCGCTGGCCAGGCGCTCGACCCAGGCCAGGCTGCGGATCGCCGCATAGGTGCACCAGAGGTCTGGCTGGTGATTGCCCAGGCCCCGACCCTGCGGGAAGCGGGCTTGCTGCGGTGGCCGCGGGCTCATGGCTGGCCCCCGACGAACCGCAGGTTGGTCTTCTTCCAGCTTTTCTGCGAGGCCCCGCTCTTGTTCAGCGCGGAGAGGTTGTTGACGAACAGGATGCGGCTCCAGCGCAGGCGCATCAGCGCTTCGGACTGCGCTTGCAGGCGCAGTTGCAGGTCGGCCTCCTGCTGGTTGTCCCAGACCACGTCGCGCTCCAGGATCAACGCCGCCGTGTCGCTGTCGCGGTCCACTTCGATCATGTAGCCGGTGGCGTCGCAATTGCCGTACACCACCTCCTCGACGGCACGGATTTCCAAACCCACACCCGATACGACGATGCTGTCGTGGTCACGGCCGTTGACCAGCAGGGTCGGGTTGACCTGGCCCGGACTGCACTCGCTGGTGATGGTCACGCTGTCGCCGGTGTCGAGGCGCAGCAGCGGCCGCGCGTACAGGTTCAACGGTGTGACCACAAGGCGACCGGTCAGGCCGCGGGCCAGCGGCACCAGGCGACCGTCCGCCAACAGCAGCTCGAAATAGTTGGTGGCGGTGGCCAGGCGCATGCACTGGTCTTCGCCGACCGCAGCCAGGGTGCCGGTCTCGGTGCTGCCATAGCTGGCGTCGAACACCTCGCACTGCCACCAGCGCGCCAGGCGCTGGCGAAACGGCTGGGTGTTGACCTCACCGAGCAGCATGATCGAGCGCACCGAGCGGGCGAAGCCGTCGAGCATCTCGCGCTGTTTGAGGTAACGGGTCAGCTGTACCAGCACCCCCGGGGCGATGAACAGCACCGTCGGCTGGTAGGTGGCAAACGTCGTGCACACCCGCTCCCAGTCGGTGATGCCGGTGGTGAACGGGTACAACCGCACATGCGAGACGTCGAGGTACTCGCAGACGTTGGCGATCAGGTCGCCGACCGGGACGATGTCCGACGGCATCAGGTTGGCCACCCGCGCGCCAGGGCGCAACACCGAGCGCCAGTGGCTGGCAACGCTGATGGCGTTCCAGATGATGTCTTGCTTGAGCCGCGGTGTCGGCGTCGGCTCACCGGTGGTGCCGGTGGTGGCGTAGTACTTGGCGGCCTGGCCGAGGCTGACCGTGCAGAAGTCCAGCGGCCGCGCCTTGAGGCTGGCCTTGGGGGTGGCTGGCAGTTGCTCGAATGCAGTGAAGCTGAAGGGCCCGAGGTCGGCATAGAAGGCGCTGTTGCGAGCGCGTTCCCAGGCCGCCTGCAACTTGGCGGTGTAAAAAGTCTGATCAGGCAGTCGCTCGCCCTGCTGTCGAAGTTCGCCCTCGGCGTCCCTTACGACTGCGTAGTCATTATCCGTGTGAACCAACATCGACCCGCCCCTCTCCAATAAGTCGCGACGAGAATTGGCGAGCGGCAGGCTTGCGTAAAATATTTTTTTCGGACCCTCGGTGATAGTCGCAAAGTATTAATCGCACTTGAATCAGGGGTTTACGGCAGCGTTTGAACACCGCCCAGGTATCCGGTCCCGCAGCCATCGGGGATAGCGCTGCATATCAGACAAAGACATTTTCGGTATTTCCCAGCCGTTCGCCCACTGCGCACACTGAGCGCCACTGAGTTCAGTCACTGCCGCAATCACGGACGAATCGGATACCGCAATGCCCATTGTCATCTATGTGTTTTCCCTCTGTACCTTCACCTTCGGCTTGTCCGAATTCATCGTCGCCGGGCTGGTTTCGGCCATGGCCGACGACCTCCAGCGCCCGGTCACGGCCGTCGGTGCGGCCATCGCCGCCTATGCCCTGGGCGCCGCCATCGGCGCACCGCTGCTGACTGCGCTGCTGGTGACCTGGCGCGATCGCTCGGTGCTGCTGCTGACCCTCGCCGTGCTCGCCCTGGGCAGTCTGCTGCTGGCCAGCGTGGAGCAACTGCTGGCGTTGCACCTGGTGCGGTTCGTGATTGGCCTGGCCCATGGGGTGTTCATGGCCGTGGCGTCCAACGTGGCGGTCAAGCTGGTTGAGCCGTCGCGTGGCGGTCGGGCACTGTCGGTGGTGTGGGTCGGCCTTACCTTGTCGCTGGCGTTGGGGGTACCGCTGGGCACGGTGCTGGGCAGCTTCTGGTCGTGGCGGCTGATCTTCGTCGTGCTCGGCGTGCTGGGGCTGTTCAGCCTGCTCGGGCTGTTGCGGCTGATGCCACGCCAGGCGCAGCCGCTGGCGGATCAGCCGGGTGCACGCAGGGCGGGGTTGAGCGCGCTGCTGCAGCGGCCTTTGCTGGCGGCTGCGAGCATCGCCATGCTGGTCAGCGTGGCGGTGTTTTCGTTCTTCACCTATGTGTCGCCGTTTCTGCTCGACGTCACCCAGGGCGGGCTGCGGCTGTTGGGCCTGGGCATGCTGATGTTCGGCGGCTGCACCTTGGTCGGCAATCTGCTCGGGGGGTATGTGGCGGACCGCTTCGAGCCAGGCCGCTGCCTGATGGTGGCCCTGGCCCTGCTGGCCACCACCCTCGCCTTGCTCTACAGCTTCAAACAATCGCCCTGGGCGGTCCTGGTGCTGGTCGGGGCGCTGGGGGCCGTGTTCTTCGCCATCGTCACCCTGTCGACCCTGCGCCTGCTCAATCTGGCGCAGACGCTGGCACCCCAGGCCAGTGGGGTGGCGTCCGGGCTGAGCATCGCTGCGTTCAACCTCGGCACGGCGCTGGGCGGCGGGCTGGGTGGCTGGCTGATCGACCAGGTGGGCCTGGCTTATCTGCCGCTGGCCGGGGTCGGCGCGGCATTATTGGCGATGCTGGTGCTGGCGGGCCAGCTCGCACCGGCGCCCGCCGTGGGCGCCGAATTGGAACGGTAAGGTCAGGCGTGAGCCTTGCCGGCACAGCGCCAGAGCCGGGCAATGTCGCTGGCCCGCGCCTGCAACAGGGCCGGCGCATCGGCACAGGCCTGCTCCAGGCTCATCGGCCCGCTGGCCAGGGCGAAGGCGGCATCGATGCCATGCGCATACAGCTGCTGGTAACCCTCGCCGAGGGTCCCGGCGAGCACCACCACCGGCACGCCATGACGCTTGGCGACCCGCGCCACGCCCATTGGGGTCTTGCCGCGCAGGGTCTGCGCGTCGAACCGGCCTTCACCGGTGATCACCAGGTCAGCCCCCTGCACCAGCGCATCCAGGCCAGCCAGCTCGGCCACCACTTCCACCCCAGGGCGGAACCGCGCGCCCAAGAACGCCTTGGCGGCGAAGCCCATGCCGCCCGCCGCGCCACACCCGGGGAAGTCACGCACATCGTCGCCGAGCAAGGCCGCGCAGAGGTCGGCAAAGTGGCCCAGTGCGTGGTCGAGGGCCTGGACTTGCTGCGGGCTGGCGCCCTTCTGCGGGCCAAAGATGGCCGAGGCACCGTTGGCGCCGCACAGCGGGTTGTCGACATCCGCCGCCACCTCGACCTGAACGTCGGCCAGGCGCGGGTCAAGCCCACTGGCATCGATGCGGGCCAGTTGCGCCAAGGCCAGGCCGCCCTCCTCCAGCGCTTGCCCGTCCGCGTCCAGCAGGCGCAGGCCGAGCGCACGCAGCATGCCGCTGCCGCCATCGTTGGTAGCACTGCCACCAATCGCCAGGACGATCCGTCGGGCACCGGCGGCCAGCGCCTCAGCGATCAGTTCGCCGGTGCCCCAGGTGCTGCTGCGGCAAGCGTCACGCTGGCCGGTCGGCAGCAGCTGCAGGCCGCTGGCCTGGGCCATTTCGATGATCGCCGTGTGGCTGTCGGCGAGCCAGCCCCAACCGGCGTCGGCAGGTTGGCCCAAGGGCCCGCGCACGGTGTGCCGACGCAGCTCGCCCTGGCTGGCCGCCAGGATCGCCTCCATGGTGCCCTCGCCGCCATCGGCCATGGGGCATTCGCGGTACTCGGCATCCGGCCACACTTCGGCCAGGCCGCGGGCAATGGCCTTGGCCACGCCGGCAGCGTCGAGGCTGTCCTTGAACGAATCGGGGGCGATAACGACTTTCATGGGGATTCTCCTGATCCAGATAGGCGCATGCTGACAGCTGCGCAGGCCCGCGGCCTCGGTCGGATGCACAAAGGCGGGCCAGCGTGTTTGGGCATATGCCTGTGCGCCACGCCTGGGCCGGGTTACTCGACCGGCATCAACTGCAACCCCAGGTACAGGCTGAGCATGCCTTCGAGCCGCTGTGGGTCCACCTCGCCCAGTTCGGCGATCCGCTCCAGCCGGTAGCGCAGGCTGTTGCGGTGAATGCCCAGGGCGTCGGCGCAGGCCTGGCTCTGGCCATCGTGCGCGCACCAGGCGCGTAGCGTAGTCAGCAGCTGGCCGCTGGCATCCTTGGCGCGGATGCGCTGCAAGGGCTCGAGCAGTTCATCCAGCGCATCGTCGTTGCGATGCCGCCAGAGCAGTGTCGGCAAGCGATAACGGGCAAGGCTCAACACCTGTTCACCCGGCAGCACCTCACGCCCGTAGGCGAGCAGGTCGCGCACCCGCCGGTAGCCTTTGCGCAACTGCTCCAGGCTTTGCGTCGCCTGGCCCAACGCCACCCGCTGAACCTGCCAGCCATGGCGCTGCAACCGCTCGAGCAAGCGCAGCTCGTCGAGCGCAACCCCGGCCGGGCGGCACCACAGCAGCGATTGCCGCGCGGGGCTGACGCACCAGCTGTCCGGGTAGCGGCTCATCAGCCAGGCCGACAGCGCTTCGGCCGGCGGCCCCGACGCGAGCTCGAACAGACACGGCACCCGGGCCAGTTGCGGCTTGAGGCCGAGTTGCTGGGCTTCGTCGAGGAGGCGCGGCGAGTCACCGCTGCTGCCCAGCAGCAGCGCCAGCAAGTCATCGCAGCGCTGCCGTCGCCATTGCTGCTCGACCTGCAGATGGCGCTGGGCCAGGAGCATTTCGGCGGTCATCCGCACCAGCTCGCCAAAGGTGCGCAGGTGCTGCGGGTCGCCGGTCAGCCCGAGCACCCCGATCAGCCGGCCGTCGAGCATCAGCGGCAGGTTCACCCCAGGCTGCACGCCTTTCAGGCACTTGGCGGCGTCGACGTCGAGTTCGACGATGCGACCGTTGGCCAACACCAGTTGCGCGCCTTCGTGGCGGGTGTTGATCCGCTCCGGTTCGCCGCTGCCAAGGATCAGGCCCTGGCTGTCCATGACATTGACGTTGCACGGCAGGATGGCCATCGCCCGGTCGACGATGTCCTGCGCCAGGTCATGGTCCAGTTCGAACATTCAACAGTCCTTGCGGTGGTAGGCTTTGGGCCGAGGCACAGCCGTCGGCCGCCTTGGCTGTGCGAAAGCACAAAGACAGCCGCGCTGCGGTCCCCGAGACTCGTCAGGGCAAGCGCCGGCACAGGCGACGCGGCGACAATCATAACAACAGAGATCACGATCATGGCACACAGCCCTGCCCCTGACCAAGGCCACGACATCACCCGCAACGCGCTCTACCGGCGCATCACCTTGCGGCTGATTCCGTTCATTTTCATCTGCTACCTGTTCAACTACCTGGACCGCGTCAACGTCGGCTTTGCCAAGCTGCAGATGCTCGACGCGCTGAAATTCAGCGAAACCGTCTACGGCCTCGGGGCCGGGATCTTCTTCATCGGCTACGTGTTGTGCGGCCTGCCCAGCAACCTGGCGCTCAACCGCTTTGGCCCTCGGCGCTGGATCGCCCTGATGATGATCGCCTGGGGCAGCCTTTCGACCTGCCTGCTGTTCGTCACTACGCCCACCGAGTTCTACGCCCTGCGCCTGCTGACCGGCGCCGCCGAGGCAGGCTTCTTCCCGGGCGTGGTGCTGTACCTTTCGCGCTGGTTCCCGGCGGACCGCCGTGGCCGGATCATGGCCCTGTTCATGTCGGCGATCCCGGTCTCCGGTTTGCTCGGCGGGCCGTTCTCCGGCTGGATCCTGCAGCACTTCGCCGCCGGCCAGCACGGTTTGGCCGGCTGGCAATGGCTGTTCCTGATCCAGGGCCTGCCGACCGTGGTGTTGGGTTTGCTGGCCATCAAGCTGCTCAGTGACGGCTACCAGAAGGCCGACTGGCTGAGCGCGGCCGAGCGCCAGATGATCGCCGCCGACCTCGAGGCCGATGCCGCCAGCAAGCCAGTCACCACCGGCGAGAGTGTGCTCTCGGTGCTGCGCAACCCGCTGATCTGGACGTTCGGCTTCATCTACTTCTGCATCCAGAGCGGGGTCTACGCGATCAACTTCTGGCTGCCTTCGATCATCAAGGGCATGGGCTTCGACAGCCCGCTGCTGATCGGCTGGCTGAGCGCCATTCCGTATTTGCTGGCCGGGGTGTTCATGATCCTCGTCGGGCGCTCGGCCGACCTGCGCAACGAGCGCCGCTGGCACCTAGTGGTGCCGATGCTGATGGGCGCCATCGGCCTGCTGATCGCGGTCAACTTTGCCGCCAACCCGACGATTGCCATTCTGGGCCTGTCGATCGCCACCATGGGCGCCTTGACCGGTTTGCCGATGTTCTGGCCAATGCCGACCGCACTGCTCAGTGCCGGCGCCGCAGTGGCGGGACTGGCGCTGATCAACTCGGTGGGGCAGATGGCAGGCTTTCTCAGCCCCTACCTGGTGGGGTTCATCAAGGACCAGACCGGCTCGACCGATGCCGCGCTGTACTCGCTGGCCGGGTTGATCGTGGTCGGTAGCCTGGTGGCCTTGCGCGTGACCCGCAAGGGTGCGTTGCAGGCGGCACGGGCCCACTGAGGCCAATCGTCAGCTCAGTGCACCCTCTGCGGGGCGATGGCGTCCAATAGCCACATGGGTCTATTGGAGAAACGCCGATGAGCTTGCACGCCGTGGTCCGCCTCGAGCAACTTGCAGAGCACCAGCCGCAGCGGGTGCAGGCAGGCAGCGAAGAACTCGTCCTGATCCGTCAGGGCGAGCGGGTACTGGCCTTTCAGGCCAACTGCCCGCACGCCGGCGCCCCCCTCGAAGAAGGCGTGGTCTGCGCCGGCATGCTGATCTGCCCTTGGCACCGGGCGGCCTTCGCCGTCGATGACGGGGTCGTCTGTGAACCGCCGGCCCTGGCGGATCTGCGCCGTTACCCGACCCAGGTCCAGGATGGCCAGGTCTGGGTCGACGATCAGGCGCTGCCCGCGATCCAACCCCCGCGTCATGCGGACGCTCGCTGTTTTGTGGTGGTCGGGGCCGGCGCTGCGGGTTCAGCCGCAGTAGCCACCCTGCTCGCCCACGGCTTCGGCGGTCGCCTGGTGTGGATCGACCAGGAGCGCCCAGCGGCCTACGATCGCACCGCCCTGAGCAAGTTCGTCATCGCTGGCGAAATGCCCCCCGATGAAGTCCCTGCACTGCTGGACGCGGACGACCTGCGTCGCGGCCAGCTCGAGCGCGTGTACGCCAAGGTGCGCCTGCTGGATGCCGGCAAGCGGCAGATCGTGCTCAGCGACAACCAGCGGATCAAGTACGACCATGCCTTGCTGGCGACTGGCGGCAAACCCGTGCGCCCGGACATCCCCGGGGCGCAATTGGCGGGCGTCTGCGTGCTGCGCTCGCGCGAGGATGCCGCGCACCTGCTGGATGCGGCCGAGCCCGGCCAGGCCGTGGTGATCGTCGGCGACGGCTTCATCGGCCTGGAAGCCGCCTCAGCCCTGCATCAGTACGGGCTGCAGGTGCATGTGGTGAGCCGCCACGCGTTTCCGTTGGGCAAGCAACTGGGTGAGCGCATCGGGCGCAGCATCAAGGCCCTGCATGAACGCAAGGGTGTGGTCTTTCACGGCCCCACCGAGGTCAGCCGTTTTGAAGGCGACGACCAGGTCACTGGCGTGCTGCTGGCGAACGGCGAACGGCTGGCGACTTCGCTGGTGCTGCTCGGCACGGGCGTTACACCGGCAACGGCCTGCGTCAAGGGCATGCCGTTGGCGGACGATGATTCGTTGCCG
Source organism: Pseudomonas reidholzensis (assembly GCF_900536025.1). Taxonomy (GTDB): domain Bacteria; phylum Pseudomonadota; class Gammaproteobacteria; order Pseudomonadales; family Pseudomonadaceae; genus Aquipseudomonas; species Aquipseudomonas reidholzensis. The sequence continues at coordinate 144,797 of NZ_UNOZ01000030.1, read as the reverse complement.
GTCGACGCGCATATGCAAGCCGCTGAGGGCCTCTGGGCTGCGGGTGATGTGGCGACCTTCCCGCTCAGCGGCCACGCGGTGCGCATCGAGCACTGGCGCCTGGCGCAGCAGCAGGCGGTGATCGCCGCGGCCAACATGCTTGGCGAACGTCGGCGTTATGACGATGTGCCGTACTTCTGGACCTATCAGCATGGGCGGACCTATGAGGTGCTTGGGCATGCTCGGAGCTGGAACCGGATCGAGTATGTGGGTGAGCCGGAAAAAGGCGATTTCATTGCGCTGCAGTGTGTCGACGATCAGGTCGAGGCGGTGATCGCCATGGGCTATGGCCGAGCCATGGGGGTGCTGTCGCAGCGGATGAAGCGGCCGTTGTCGAGCAAGGATGCGCGGGAGGTGATCGATGCGTGGCCGGAGTTGGCGGGGTAGCTGAGATTCCCTTCGTCGGGTCGGGTGCTGGTGCCTTGAGATTGGTGGGCTTATCCGTTCGATGTGGTGGCGCTTATGGCCCCTTCCGCCCTTACGGCGGGTCACTTTTTTTCTTGGAAAAAAGTAACCAAAAACCGCTGGCTCCCACATACGGCCCTCCGCTGCGCTGCGGGTTCCCTCACTCCGGCCTTGCTCCCGCGTGGACCGGGCTGTAGGGGCCTTCCTGGCCCCCAGCCCTTGCCGGCCTTCCTGGCCGTCACCCCGCTCCGCAAGACCTCCGTTCGGCCTCCTGAGGTCGCCGAGTTAGGGGCGGCGCCTGGGCTGGCGTTATCTTCGACAGTGGCAATGGTGGTGGTTATTCGGGCCTATTCGCGGGGCAAGCCCGCTCCCACAGGATAGCGTCGCTCTTTCTGTCAGCGGAGATCCTGTGGGAGCGGGCTTGCCCCGCGAATAGGCCGGGACTGCCAATGCAAATTCTGGCGCTGACGCGCTGTACCGCCCTTATAAAGCAGCGAGAGCGAAGCGATTCGCCAGCCGTTGCCCTGGCACTTGATCTGGCCGTTGATCTTGATCTACTGCGACTTCAGGAGGCCGAACGGAGGTCTTGCGAAGCGAGGTGACGGCCAGGAAGGCCGGCAAGGGCTGCGGGCCAGGAAGGCCCGTACAGCCCGGTCCTCGCGGGAGCAAGACCGGAGTGAGGGAACCCGTAGCGCAGCGAAGGGCCGGATGCAGGAGCAAGCGGTTTTTGGTTACTTTTTTCCAAGAAAAAAAGTGACCCGCCGTAAGGGCGGAAGGGGCCAGAAGAGCCACCAAATCAATCGGATATGCCCCCAAAAACCAAAGCCTCACCAACCCAACGCTTAGTACAGAATTGGTACAGAATTGGCACAGGATTAAATTCCGTTCACCTTGCGCCCTTTAGTCATAAGGCATTCGACACACTTTCAGCCATACTCCACAATGCAGCGGTTTTTTGGGGAAAACCCTTGCACAGCCAACGACATACCAACTTTTAGTGAGCCTCCACGTGAAAACTTCCCTGTCCATCCTCAGCCTGCTGCTGTTGCTCACAGGAACCGCGACCCTCCCGTCGACCGCTGCTGCACAACCCCCGGCCCAGGTCCAACGCGACCCATCCAAACTGCACCTGGCCTCCGGCAGCGCCCTGCTGATCGACCTGAACACCAATCAGGAGCTGTACTCAAGCCACGCCGACCGCGTGGTACCCATCGCATCGGTCACCAAACTGATGACCGCGATGGTAGTGCTGGATGCCAAGTTGCCCATGGACGAAATGCTCACCATGACCATCGCCAACAACCCGGAGATGAAAGGCGTCTATTCACGGGTTCGCCTGGGCAGCCAGCTGGACCGCAAGGAGACCCTGCTGATCACCCTCATGTCGTCGGAAAACCGCGCCGCCAACACCTTGGCCAACCATTACCCGGGCGGTTATGGCGCGTTCATCAAGGCCATGAACGCCAAGGCCCGCAGCCTCGGCATGGCGCATACCCGCTACGTCGAGCCGACCGGCCTGTCGACCCTGAACGTGTCCACCGCCCGCGACCTGGCCAAGCTGCTGATGGCGTCGCGCAAATACCCACAGCTCAGCGACCTGTCGACCACCCGCGAGAAGACCGTGGCCTTCCGCAAGCCCAACTACACCCTGGGCTTTCGTAATACCGACCACCTGGTCAACAAGAGCAACTGGGACATCAAGCTGACCAAGACCGGCTTCACCAATGAAGCCGGGCATTGCCTGGTGCTGCTGACCCGGATGGACAACCGCCCGGTGGCGATGGTCATCCTCGATGCGTTCGGCAAGTACACCCACTTCGCCGACGCCAGCCGTATGCGCCAGTGGCTGGAAACCGGAGCAGCCAAGCCGGCACCGGCGGTGGCGATGCAGTACAAGGCCGAGCGTCGCACGCGCGTGGCGACCGACTGACAGCAGCCTGATCGCTGTTACGCCAGGCCATCGCGGGCGAGCCCGCGATGGCCTGGCCACGACGGGGCTCAGACCTGGGTATTGACCATGCTGCCGGAGGTGCTGCTGCCCGACTGGGTCAGCGCTTCCAGCAACTGCGCCGTTGCCGACAGAATCTCGCCATTGAGCGTGGCGATGCTGGCTTGTTTGCCGGTGATTGCCGACAGCTTGGCCGCATCGTCGGTTTTCTGCGCTTCCAGGTTGGCCAGTTGCTTCTGTTCTTCGGCCAACTGTTTCTGCAACTGCTTGATCGTCTCGCGCAGTTGCTTGATCGCCTCCGACTCGCTACTGCTGCTCTCACTGGCGCCGCCCGCCGCCTGAGCCTGGCCGCCCGCAGCCAACTTGGACATATCGACCTGAGTGCTCGACCCCGACGCTTCGGACTGCTCGGTCGCTTGCGCCTGCGTGGGCTGCACGGCGGCCTTGCTCGCGGTGTCCAGCGAAACGGCGCTGCTGATAGTGATGCCAACCATTTTATCTACCTGCTTTGAGGGGGTCCTTGCGTTGACCACCTTATCGGCCGGCTTCAGCAATCCTTTAGCGCGTTGCAGCAGCACAGGGCCAGCCACGCGCTAAATTCCCCCAAAGCTGGCTCGTTCCAGAATGTGTAAAGGCGCAGGAGCCGGAGCCCCGGCGGGCGTCCACATTCGAACTTAAGGGAATCGCAGCCATGAGCCAGACCCCAGAAACAATCAAAGATCTGATCGGCGTGGGTTTCGGCCCGTCCAACCTGGCCTTGGCCATCGCCCTGGAAGAACTGGCGCAGAGCCAAGGTCATGCCCTCGATGCCCTGTTCATCGACAAGCAACAGAACTACCGCTGGCATGGCGACACCCTGGCGACCCAGAGCGAGCTGCAGATTTCCTTCCTCAAGGACCTGGTCTCGCTGCGCAACCCGACCAGCCCGTACAGCTTCGTCAACTACCTGCACCAGAAGCAGCGCCTGGCCGACTTCATCAACCTCGGCACCTTCTACCCGTGCCGCCTGGAGTACAACGACTACCTGCGCTGGGCCGCCGAGCACTTCGCCACGCAGGCGGTGTACGGTGAAGAGGTGCTGCGCATCGAGCCGGAAGTGCACAGCGGCCGGGTCGAACACCTGCGCCTGATCTCGCGTGACGCCCAAGGCCGCGAGTACAGCCGACGCACCCGTTCGGTGGTGATCGGCAGTGGCGGCACACCAAAAATCCCCGAGAAGTTCAGCGCGTTCAAGGACGATCCGCGGGTATTCCACCACTCCAGATACCTCAGCGGCCTGGCCAAGCTGGCCTGCGCCGACGGCAAGCCGATGCGCATCGCGGTGATCGGCTCGGGGCAAAGCGCCGCCGAGGCGTTCATCGACCTGAACGACAGCTATCCGTCGGTCAAGGTCGACATGATCCTGCGCGCCACCGCCTTGAAGCCGGCCGACGACAGCCCGTTCGTCAACGAGATCTTCGCCCCGGACTACACCGACCTGGTCTACAACGAGCCGGCCGAGCAACGCAGCAAGCTGATCGGCGAGTACCACAACACCAACTACTCAGTGGTCGACCTTGACCTGATCGATCGGATCTACGGCATCCTCTATCGCCAGAAGGTCGCCCACCAGTACCGCCACAACGTGCTGTGCCGACGTAACGTCGAAGCAGTCGTGGCCACCGCCGAAGGCATCGAGCTAACCCTGCGCGACCTCGCCACCGACCAGCAGCAGACCCACCGCTACGACGCGGTGATCCTCGCCACCGGTTACGAGCGCCGGTCGCACCGCGACCTGCTGGCACCGCTGCAAGGCTACCTGGATGACTTCAGCGCCGACCGTAACTACCGCCTGCTGACCAGCCCGGACCTGCACGCCTCGGTGTACCTGCAGGGCTTCTGCGAAACCACCCATGGGCTGAGCGACACGTTGCTCTCGGTACTCCCGGCACGCGCTGCAGAGATCGGCCAGGCACTCTACAAAGACCTCGCCCGACAGCCCGTCAGCCATCAGCCGGCGGTCGCCCTGACCCGCGCCTAAGCCCTCTAGAACAGGGCCCCGAGCCGGCATGTCGCCCCCGCGCGCATGCCGGTTTGTGCTTTCTGAAATATTTGCTTGCATTTAAAAAGACGGGATTTGCATTCTCATTCGTCCTTATTAATGCAGCCTTACACGGTTGAGCATGCGCTCGACCCTCATTTTCAGAAGATGACCGATGGCCCAATCAACGAAGAAGTCCAAGTCCAAGCTGTGGTTTCTGGTGCACAGCTGGCTCGCCCTGCCGATCTGGTTCTTTGTCCTGATCGTCTGTTTTACCGGCATGCTGGCCGTGGTCAGCCAGGAGATCGTCTGGCTGGCCGACTCGGACGTGCGCGCGAACAAGCCGGATGACGCCGCCGAGCGCTTGAGTTTCCAGCAGATCCTGGAAGCCATGAACAAGGCCGAACCCGACATCGCCGTGCGCCGGCTGTCGCAGCCAGACGGCTCGCACTTCGCCGTGACCGCTGCCGTCACCTACCCCGACGGCACCTCGCCGACCCTCTACGTCAACCCGTACACGGGGGTGATCCAGGGCAAGATGCCGGACTTCAACTTCGAGGGCTTTACCCGCGCCCTGCATGGCTGGTGGCTGGTGCCGTTCACCAGCGGCTACAGCTGGGGCTGGTACCTGGTGTCGTTGCTCGGCCTGCCGATGCTGGCCTCGCTGGTGACCGGGCTGGTGGTCTACAAGAAGTTCTGGCGGGGCTTCTTCAAGCCGGTGCGCAGTGGGCACGGCTCGCGGATCTTCTGGGGTGACGTACACCGCCTGGCCGGGGTCTGGTCGATCTGGTTCATCGCCGTGATCGCCATCACCGGCACGTGGTTCCTGATCCAGGCGATCCTCGCCGACAACCACATCACCATCTCCACCGAACCGGTGGTGCCGGTGATCTCCCGCGAGGACGTACCGCACACCGCCGATGGCAGCCCGGCCCCACGGATCGGCCTGGATGAAGCGGCACGCATCGCCACCACGGCCATTCCCGGCCTGGAAGTGACCTTCATCACGTTGCCGAGCACGGCCTACAGCCACGTCAGCATGGGCGGCCGCGGCTGGTACCCGCTGATGTTCCAGAGCGCCTCGATCAACCCCTACACGCGCAACGTCGACAGCAAATCGGTGCTCGAAGACCGCTCGACCCTGGAGTTCGTCACCGAGTCCATGCGCCCGCTGCACACCGGCGATTTCGGTGGCCTGGCGATCAAGCTGATCTGGTTCTTCTTCGGCCTGGTGCTGACCCTGATGGTGCTCAGCGGCCTGCTGATCTGGACCAAGCGCACCGCCCAGGCGACCGCCGCCGCCCTCAAGCGCAGCGAGCGCGCACCGCGCACGCGCAAGGCACGCAGTGAAACCCCCGTGGAGATCCAGCCATGAGCCAGGCCCAAGCCCTGCCCGCACGCCCGTTGAAACAGCTCTGGCTGAAATGGCGCTTCCACCTGAACATCCTGCTGATCCTCATCCCGCTGGGCTTCATGCCCAAGTACTTCGCCGATGCGGCGATGTTCCGCGGCGACAGCGGCCTGGGGGCCAACCCGATCAACAACATCCAGGTCGGCCCGTACACCCTGGACCTCGCCGAGCTGCGCGACGAAGCCCCCAAGGCCGATGGCCCGGCGGGCCACTTCAAGCTGTTCAACGCCGCCCTGTGCAAGGCCTGCACCCAACAGGTCAAGGCGGTCTACCTGCGCATCGGCAAGCCGCGCAGCCTGCGCGCCGCCGGGACGATCTTCTTCGGCGCGCCGTACCGCATGATCACCTCGCTGCCGGTGCCGCCAAAGACCAAGCCCGACGCGCAGATCTGGATCACCATCGAAGGCTGGGACGGCAGCATGCACCAGGCCCCGGTCGCGCTGGCCCAGGCATCCCCGGCCACCGTGGCCTGGCTCGAGAAACAAGGAGGCAAGAAATGAAACACCTGTTGCGCAGGCTCGCCCTGCCCCTGCTGACCCTGGCCGCCGGCCCGGCCCTGGCGCACAACCCGATGTGCGACTGCGAGCCGGTGGGCAGCGATCAGATCAAGTGCACGGGCGGCTTCTCCGACGGCAGCGGCGCACCGGGGGTGATCCTCGATGTGATCGGCTATGACGAACAGAAACTGGTCGAGAGCAAGCTCGGCGAAGACTCCACCCTCACCTTCAAACGCCCGGACGGCGAGTTCTACGTGTTGTTCGATGCAGGCCCCGGCCATGTCGTCGAAATCGACCATGCCGACATAGGCGAGCCATGAGCCGCGCCCAGGTGATACGCCCGGCCGGTGCCGGGCACGAGACCCTTTATGTGCTGCTGGTGGCCCTGCTGATCGTCGCCCTCGCGGCCACGGTGGTGACGCTGCGCGGCGAACGCGAAGACGAAGTCAGCATCGCCAGCCACCAGCTCGACGTGCGCCGCGATCTCAATGCCGCCGAACAGGGGGTGTTCACCGACCTCTGGGTGGCGTTCGACGAGATCCAGATGCTGCGTGCCGAAGACAACAGCGTGCCAACGGTCGCCAGCCTGGCCGATGACGGCCTGCCGCCGTTCGTCAGCGATGCCGCCAGCGACAGCCGTGGCCGTCATCAATGGCAGTGGCTCGAGGCCGGTGCCTACCTTGGCCGCAGCCAGGACGCCCAGGTGGCCGGCAGCTTTCTGTTGATCCTGCCCGCCCAGGCCGACGCCCCGGCCGATGTCTGGCTGCGCCGTGACAGCGCCGCCGTGGCGCCGGACGATCTCGGCCACGAGGCCCTGATCGCCGCCGGTTGGCAGCAGGTGATCAGCCACTACGACGCCGGCGTCACCCGCCAACACCGTCACTGAACCCAAGGACTCCCCCATGCTTCGCTCCGCATTCGTCCGCCGCGCGCTCGCCCTGCTCCTGGCCTGCGCCCTGCCCGCCCTGGCCCAGGCCGAGAATGGCAAGCCGCTGCGCATCGGCATCACCCTGCACCCCTACTACAGCTACGTGAGCAACATCGTCGGCGACAAGGCCGAGGTGGTGCCGCTGATTCCGGCCGGCTTCAACCCGCACGCGTACGAACCGCGCGCCGAGGACATCAAGCGCATCGGCAGCCTGGATGTGATCGTGCTCAACGGTGTCGGCCATGATGACTTCGCCGACCGGATGATCGCCGCCAGCGAAAAACCGCAGATCAAGACCATCGAGTCCAACGCCAACGTGCCGCTGCTGGCGGCCACCGGCATCGCCGCGCGCGGCGCCGGCAAGGTGGTCAACCCGCACACCTTCCTGTCGATCAGCGCCACCATCGCCCAGGTCAACAACATCGCCCGCGAGCTGGGCAAGCTCGACCCGGACAACGCCAAGTTCTACACCCAAAACGCTCGCGCCTACGCCAAGCGCCTGCGCAAACTGCGCGCCGATGCCCTGGCCAAGGTCACCGAGGCGCCCAACGCCGAGTTTCGCGTCGCCACCATCCATGCCGCCTACGACTACCTGGTGCGCGACTTTGGCCTGGAAGTCACCGCCGTGGTCGAACCGGCCCACGGCATCGAGCCGAGCCCGGCGCAGCTGAAGAAGACCATCGACCAGCTCAAGGCGCTGGACGTCAAGGTGATCTTCTCCGAGATGGACTTCCCCTCGGCCTACGTCGAGACCATCCAGCGTGAATCCGGCGTGCACATCTACCCACTGACGCACATTTCCTACGGTGAATACACCAAGGACAAGTACGAAGTGGAGATGAAGCGCAACCTCGATACCGTGGTCAAGGCGATCCAGGAGAACCGCGCATGACCGCCGCGGCCAACCTCAGCGCCATCCATGGGCCACGCATCGAGTTCGCCGACATCGACCTGACCCTCGGCCGCACGCGCATCCTCGAGCACGTCGGCTTCAGCGCCGCGCCGGGCAGCGTGCACGCCATCGTCGGCCCCAACGGCGGCGGCAAGAGCTCGTTGATCAAGACCCTGCTCGGGCAGATGCCGCACCAGGGCCAGTTGACCCTGCACTGGCCGACCGAGCGCGAAGTGATCGGCTATGTGCCACAAGCGCTGGAGTTCGACCGCGGCCTGCCGATGACGGTGGACGACTTCATGGCCGCCATGTGCCAGCGCCGCCCGGCGTTTCTCGGCCTGTCGCGGCGCGTGCAGCCGGCCATCGACGCCGCCCTGGCGCGGGTCGGCATGCTCGACAAGCGCAAGCGGCGCATGGGCGCGCTGTCGGGTGGCGAGCGTCAGCGCGTGCTGCTGGCCCAGGGGCTGATCCCCGAACCGCAACTGCTGGTGCTCGACGAGCCGATGTCGGCCCTCGACGAAGCCGGCATCCAGGTGTTCGAGCAACTGCTGCACGGCTGGCGCCAGGCTGGCACCACCGTGCTGTGGATCGAGCACGACCTGGAAGCGGTGCTGCGCCTGGCCGACCGGGTTACCGGGCTGAGCCGCAAGGTGCTGTTCGACGCCCCGCCGGCGCAAGCCCTGACCCCGGAGCGCCTGCTTGGGCTGTTCTCCGTCCACCCCCGCAGCGAGAGCCTCGCCTGATGAGCTTTGAAGCCTTTCGCCAACTGGTCCAGGAATGGGCCAGCGCTGGCTACCTGCCGGAGGCCCTGGCCTACGGTTTCGTGATCAACGCGCTGATCGCCGGCCTGATGATCGGCCCGGTGCTCGGCGGCCTTGGCACCCTCGTCGTGGTCAAGCGCTTCGCCTTCTTCTCCGAAGCGGTCGGCCACGCCGCGCTGACCGGCGTGGCCATCGGCATCCTGCTCGGCGAGCCGTACACCGGGCCGTACGGCAGCCTGTTCGGCTACTGCCTGCTGTTCGGCATCCTGCTGAACTTCCTGCGGAACCGCACCGGGCTGTCACCCGATACGCTGATCGGCGTGTTTCTTTCGGTGTCGCTGGCGCTGGGGGCGAGCCTGCTGCTGATGCTGGCCGGCAAGATCAACGTGCACATCCTCGAGAACGTGCTGTTCGGCTCGGTGCTGACGGTGAGCGCGCAGGACCTGGTGGTGCTGGGTATCGTCGCGGTACTGGTGCTGGCCCTGGCCCTGCCGCTGTACAACCGCATCATGCTGGCCAGCTTCAACCCGCAACTGGCCGCCGTGCGCGGGGTCGCGGTGAAGACCCTGGACTACCTGTTCGTGGTGCTGGTGACGCTGGTGACCGTGGCCTCGGTGAAGGTCATCGGGGCGATCCTGGTCGGCGCCCTGCTGGTGATCCCGGCAGCCGCCGCGCGCTTGGTCAGCCAGTCACTGAAGGGGTTTTTCTTCGTTTCGGTGCTGATCGCCACGCTGAGCACCTTGTGCGGCATCCTCCTGCCGATCGTCTTCGACCTGCCGGTGCCGTCCGGCGCCGCGATCATCCTGGTGGCCGGCGTGTGCTTCGCCCTCGCTGCGCTGGCCCGCGCCCTCGTACCACGCCTGCAAGGAAACCCGGCATGACTCTCACGCTCAAGCAACTGACCCTGGCCTTGGCCCTGGCTGGCCTGCCTGCCCTGGCCCTGGCCGCGCAACCCAGCGCACCCGCGCAAGCGACCGCCGCCACCAGCGTGCTGACCACCCTGCCGGTGACCCACAGCCTGGCCGCCACCCTGCTCGAGGGCACCTCGGTGCAACTCACGCGCGCCGCGCCGGCCAACCTGCCGGCCACCCGTCAGCCGTCGTACTTCAGCGGCCGTGGCGGCGCCAGCCTGGACAAAGCCGCACGCCAGGCCGACGCGGTGATCGGCCTGCGCTCGATCTGGCGTGACGACCCGCTGTACCCGATGGCGCGGCGCAGCAACATCCGCATTGTCGAGATCGATGCCGCGCGCCCGGTCGACGGCGCGCTGCCAGGCATCGCGGTGCAAGGCGACGAGGCCATTGCCGGTTATCCGTGGCTCAACCCGACCAACCTGGGGCGCATAGCCGACGTCATGGCCAATGACCTGGAGCGGCTGTCGCCGGCGGACAAGGACAAGATCCAGGCCAACCTGGCCGGGCTCAAGCGGCAGATGCTGGAGCTGATCTCGAGCAGCCAGACACGCCTCGCCGAGGCCGACAACCTCAGCGTGGTGAGCCTGTCGGAGCGCCTGGATTACCTCACCCGTGGCTTGAACCTGGACGTGGTCGACCAGCCGCTGCCGGCCGATGACAAATGGGACGAGGCAGCGCTGAAGGCATTGGCGGACACCCTCGAGGCCCAGGACGTGGCGCTGGTGGTGCACCATCGCCAGCCTGCGCCCGAGGTCGCCGAGGTGATCAAGGCGTCCGGCGCCAAGCTGCTGGTGCTAGACAGTGACCCGGACGACACCGTCGCCGGGCTCAAGGCCAGTGTCGAGCAGGTGATCGGCGTCCTGCAGTAAGGCTGACCCTTCACGCGCAAGCCCGTTCCCTGTAGGAGCGGGCTTGCCCGCGATGGGCTGCAAAGCAGCCCCATGGGTCAGACACCCTTCTCAACGCTTCATGCAGCGCTGATACCGCTCATCCACCCGCCCCGCAAACCACGCCGTGGTCAACTTGCGGGTGATCTTAGGACTTTTCAGCTCGATCCCCGGCAACACCGCCCGCGCAACTTTCTTGCCCGCCTTGGCATCCGCCAAGTCAAACACCCCGTCATACAACTCAGTGTCCTCGAATTCCAGGCTATCGCCCTGCTCCAGCTGACTGCGAATCTGGCTATTACGCAGCCCCAGCTTCACCCCCAACTTGCGCGCCGCCTGCTCGGTGGTGCCCGGCATGATCGCCCCTGGCGCGATCAGGTCCCCGTCGAGCGCCAGACTGACCCCGGTCGCCCGGCTCAACGCCGCCTGAAACGCCGCATTGCGACTGGCGTACCAACCCGCGTTGAAATCGGCGAAGCGATACAGCGGGCGCTCATAGTGGGTCGGGTAACCCAACAAGTGGGCGATGCCGAAGTACATCCCGCCCCTGCGGCTGAACACCTCCTGGCGGATCGTGCCCTGGTACGTGTAGGGATAGTCCTTGGCATGCCGCTCGGCGAAGTCGATGCTGACCTGCATCGGCCCACCGGTATGCACCGGGTTCAGCCCGCCGAGCAAGGTCTTGCCCAGCGGCAGGCCGGCGATGAAGTCGTCGAACAGCGCACTCAGCTGCTTTTCACTGCGCACCGCCAGCAGCCGCTGCTGGTAAGTCTGGCCGTTGCCCGAAGGGGTCATCAGGGCGCCATCGACCAGCAGCTTGGGGATGTGCAGGCGCCCGGCACGGCGGTCGATCTCTTGCCGGGCGATACGGCCCAGGTTGGGGACCTGCGGGTCGGCGTTGAAGGTCGACTCCTGCTCCGTGACCGCCAGCACCGCACACAGGTTGCTCTTGCTCGGCGCCAGGCGCTGGGCCGTGAAGGCCACCTGGATGTCCTCGGCCCAGCCTTGGCGATCCTTGGCCTGGGCCGGCAACAGCCGCAATAGCTGTGAGCGAACCTTGCCCGGATCGGCTTCTGGGGTTTCCTCCAGGCGCCCGGCGCAACCTTGCAGCAGTGCCAGGATCAGCAACCCCGAGCTCGCCAGGCGCGCGTTCAGGGCTGTTCACCGACCAGGTAGGCCTTGCTGATGTGGCGGAACAACGGGTGGCTGGCACTGCCCAGCAGCTCGAACAGGACCATCTCGCGGGTGACCACCTGCGCCCCGGCGGCGCGCATTCGCGCCAGGCCCGCCGCCTTGCTCGCCGCCGTGCGGCTGTCGCAGGCGTCCTCGACGACGAACACCTGCTTGCCCAGGCCGAGCAGGCCAAGCACCGTCTGCAGGACGCAGACGTGGGTTTCCATGCCGCAGACGATCACCTGCTCACGCGCCAGCAGGCTGGCCGGCAGGCAGTTGGCGGCCACGCAGGAGAAATGCTGTTTTTCCACCACCTCGGCCGCAGGCGCGGCGGCCGTGAGCTCGGCCAAGGTGTGGCCGAGGCCTTTGGGGTATTGCTCGGAGATCACCGTAGGCAGCTCCAGCTCGGCGGTCGCCGCCAGCAGCCAGCGCGCACGCGCCCGTGTGCCCTCGGGGTCGCTCATGGCGCCGATGAGTTTTTCCTGGATGTCGACGACCAGCAGCGTGGCCTTGAGAGGGTCGATCAGCATTGTCCATCCCTTGCGTAGGAAAAACTCAAGCCTCTCGCAAGCAAGGGATGGCGTCAATCAGGCAGACAGGCGGTGCGGCTCGAGCGCTTCGGCCAACACCCCGAGCACCCGGTCCTCATGCTCATGGATGAAGAAATGCCCGCCGGGGAAGGTCTCCACCGAAAACGCCCCCAGGGTTTCCTGGCCCCAGGCCTGCAACTGCTCGGGGTTGGCCCGGTCGGCGTCGCCGCCCAGCACATGCAGCGGGCAACCCAGCGGCGGGCGCTGGCGGTAGCTGTAACGCCCACACAAGAGGAAGTCGGCCTGCAGGATAGGCAAGGTCAGGCTCATCAACTCGTGATTGGCCAGCACCTCCTCCGGCGTGCCCTGCAGCTCGCGCAGCTCGTCGATCAGCTCCGCGTCGCTGCGCGGCTCACGCCACTTGATGCCGTCGTATTCCTCACGCCGGGTCGGCGCCGCGGTGCCACAGGCAAACAACGCCAACGGCGGCGGGCAACCCAACGCCTGCAGCTCGTGCGCCAGTTCGAACGCCAGCAGCGCGCCCAGGCTGTGCCCGAGCAACGCATAGGGGGTATTGGCGGCCAGGCGCTGCTCGCTGGCCAACTGCCGGGCCAGCGCCTGCAGGTCGGTCTGCAGCGGCTCGGCCATGCGTGCACCGCGCCCGGGCAGTTCCACCGGCCGCACCTGCAGCCAGGCCGGCAGCTTGCGCCGCCAGCGGCTGTAGACCATGGCGCTGGCGCCGGAGTACGGCAGGCAAAACAGGTTCACTGCACTCACCGGCCAGGCCTCACTGCGCCGCGACTTCTGCCATCTTCTGGCGCAGGCTCAATGGCCGCATGTCGGTCCAGACCTCGTCGATGTAGGCCAGGCAGTCCTTTTTCAGCCCGCTCTTGCCCGCCGCGCGCCAGCCGGTCGGGATCGCCTTGTAGTCTGGCCAGATGGAATACTGCTCTTCGTGGTTGACCACTACCTGGAACACGATGTCGTCGCGGTCGAAAACGGAAGTCATTGCCTGTCTCCTTGAATGATGAAGGCAGATACGCGCACGGCGCAGGGCTGCTCTCAAGTAAACGTAGGAAACCTCAGAAAAATTAATCGCCCGGCAATTTCAGCCATGGCTTTGCAAGCGCGGCAGAAGGTGGCATATATCGAGTGACCGACCGCACTGCCTCAACTGGAGATCTACCGATGCTCGGCGTGACCGACTATGGCGCCTTCGTGATTGCCTTCCTGCTCCTGCTGGCCATCCCCGGCCCGGGCAACTTCGCCTTGATCACCGCCACCGGCAAGGGCGGCATCAAAGGCGGCCTGGCCGCGACCTGCGGGGTCATCCTCGGCGACCAGGTGCTCATGTGGCTGGCCGTGGCCGGCGTCGCCACGTTGCTGGCGGCCTACCCCGCGGCGTTTCACGTGGTGCAGTGGGCCGGCGCCGCGTACCTCGCCTGGCTCGGCTTGCGCATGCTGCTGAGCAAACCCGGCGGCGCCCCGCGCACCACCCGCATGGACAGCGGCCAGTACCTGCGCCAGACCATGATGATCACCCTGCTCAACCCCAAGGCGATCATGTTCTACATGGCCTTCTTTCCGCTGTTCGTCGATCCGGTCCATCACCAGGGCATGATCACTTTTGCCTTCATGGCCGTGACCGTGGCCGCCCTGACCTTGCTCTACGGGCTGGTTGCGGTGCTGCTGACCCATCATTTGGCTGAGCGCATGCGCGCCAGCCCGAAGATGGCCAACCTGCTGGAACGGTTGGCCGGGGCTTGCCTGGTGGGGTTTGGGATCAAGCTGGCGGCGATGCGCTGAGGCGAAGCCTCGCTCGTTAGCTCGAACCCTTCGCCCGGCCGGACGGCCGGGCTTTTCGCTCCTCGACCAGGAAGATCTCCTGCGGCAGGCTGAAGTCGCGCAGCGTGAGCAAGGCCAAGGGGCCCATGCCCAGCTCGGTGCGCAGGTTCCAGGTCAGGCCGATGCCGTCCGGCGCCTTGATCACCAGGCGGAAGTGGCTGTCGCCGTCGTTGAGCGCGGTTACCTGGGCCTGTTCGAGCAAGCGGATCAGGCCCCAGGTCCCCTCGTAGTCGGCAAACAGCCGCTCACCGGCATCGACGCTGGTCCAGGTCAGGCGGGTACCGGGATATTCGCCGAGCCCAGGCCAGCGAAAACGCTGCCAGCGCTCGCGCTGGTTGAAGTAGTGATGGATTTCGCCGTTGAGCATGAAGGTGGTCTGCACCACATCACGCACCGGCTTGCCCCGCAGTTCGAAACTCAGGCCCATGCCGCCGTCGGTGTAGAGCACATCGGCCAGGTGGCCGAGCTGGTTGATCGCCGCCAGGAACTTGGGGTTGAAACGCAAGCCTTGGCCATTGCGCGGGTCAGCGACCCAGCGACTGCCCTCCTTGCGTAACAGCCCTGAGAGCTGCTCGCGCAGGAACTGCTCGATGCGCCCGGAATCGGCGCGGATCATCTTCCCGAGCATCGGCAGCGAGGCATCGCTGCTGGTCGCGGCAAACGGGTAGCGGCCGGCGAATGCGCCCTGCCAGGGGTCGACGATTGCCCGTTGCCATTCGCGGTTGAGGCCCACGGCCGAGGGCTGCAGGACGCGCTGCCAGGCGTGTTCCAGCGGTTGTACGAACAAGGTCTGGGCCGCCCGCCCCCACTCCGCGCCCAGGCTGGCGGCAATCAAACTGCCGTAGGCACGGGTGTCGGTGAGGTCGACCTGCTTGCCCTGGAATACCGTCTGCGCGAGGGCTTGGGTCATGGCTTGCGGGTCGGCGGCGCTGGTCACTTGCTGCAATTTCAGGCGCACGCTGGTGACTCGGATGAGGAAGGCTTGCAGGCTCAGGTCGTCATTAGCGGACTGGACATCAGGGTGTTTGCCGAGCAGGGCCAAGAGAGGGCCGAACGTGCTGTCCAGCGGACCGGTCTGGCTTTGTGGGCGTTGATCGATCAAGGCTGTCTTGTCCTGGCCCATCAGGTTTTGCGCCGACTTGATCAGCGAGTCCGCCAGGGCCTGGCCACGGATACCGGCTTGCCCTTGGTAGGCCAGGGTGTTCATCAGCGCGATCAACGGGGAATGGCGGGCGTCGCTCATCAGGGTCAGTTGGGCGATTACCTCGTCCAGGCTCTTGCGCTGTTGCCAGCGCAGGCTGTTGAGGAAATCCAACCAGGCGCGGCTGTAGTCCTGGAAGTAGCGAGCGGTGAGGCGCGCTTCAAGCTCGCTCGGGCTGAGCTCGGCAGCTATATCGGCCGGGCTGTCACTGAGCACCCAGTCGATCTCCTCGCGACGCGCCTTGGCCGCTTCAGCGATAGCTGGGCGCACCTGGCCTTCCCAGGCCTGCCGGGTGAATACGCCCGGTACGCTGGCGGTGGTGGCGAACAGCGTTTTTGCGTCGGTTTCACCGACCGTGTGTTGCAGGTCCAACGGTGGGTAGTGATTGGCGGCGGTGTCGAGGATCTGCTGGTAGAGGCTGGTTTCGGCGTTGCGCTGGCCGAGTTGGGCGAGCAGGACCTGGCGGACTTGGGCGATCAGTTTTGGGGCCGCTTCGATGGCCCAGTCGGGGTTGGCAGGCAGTTGCTGGGTGTAGAACTTCCACAGCGCAGGTTCTTCAGTACCCAAGGTCTGAACCAGGAACGCTGCGTCGGCTTTTTCCGGACGGACCAGCATCAGGTAGGCCTTCAGTTGCGCATAGGCATCTTGCGCCCGCTTGGCGCGCTCGGGGCTGCCGGGCGGTAGCCCGACCAAGGCACTGAGATGTGCTTGCAAACTTGCTGCTGCCGGATCGCGGAGGAGTTGGTTGCTGGCTTGCACATAGTGCGGCCACAGAATGTCGCGCAACGCTTCGCTACGGTCCAGGCCGAAGCGCTGGTACCAGGGGGCGCCATGTTCGGCGCGGTAATCCTGGCGCGACAGCTCGCGAGCCAGCTCGCCCAATGCGCCCAGTGGGTCGGTGGCGGATGCCGGTTGCTGGAGCGCCGCCAGCGCCTGCCCTACCCGTCCGATTTCGGCACGGTTGCTGGCGAAGGACAGCAGCAGGCCAGCGCCCCATACGGCGGCAAAGCCCAACACACCGACGTAACCCATGCGAGCGGCGCTCAAGCCTACTCTACGCGGCCTGCCTCGTGTGTCGCCCAGCACACCCGACCAGGACGGGTCGAGCAGGCTGTGGTGGTCCAGTGCCGAATGTTCGTTGCGCCGCGCTGGCAGGCTGAACCACAGCCCCCGCAGCAGCAGATTGCGCCGCCGACCTACGGCAGCCAGCGCATCACGCCAATCGCCTCGGCCTTCGACTTGAAGGTCACGCGACAAGCGCAGCAGGAAATCATGTTTCAGCTCGGTGGCCATCTCGGCCCAGCCGTGGTCGCTTAAGGATTTATGCAGATACCGTAAGCGCTCATCCAAGTCCTCGCGGGTGAACCGTGCAGGTAACACGCAGCCCACTGGCTGCACCTTGCGCCTGTGCTGTGACCAGCCACTGCTGCACACCTGCCACAGGTGCAGCGGCAACTGCCAGCGCAGGCCGCTGGCCAAGCCCCGCAGGTGGTAAGCACTCATGTGCATCGCCTGGGCGGCGTCAGGCTGGTCACCCAGCGCCCAGACAACGCCGGTGAACCCTCGCCAGCGACAAAGTGCTCGCCATTCAGCGACCAGGCTTTTATCCAACGGCGCCTGCACGCTGCCGCCCCAGATCAGCACCGTGCGATCGTTGAGTAACCAGCGCTGCTCAGCCAGGCCTGGGGCGATGGCTTCGATCTGCTCAGGCTCACCCACGACCAGGTACAGGCGCACCTTGTGGCGCCACCTCCAGCCATACCGCTCGCGCAGGTTCTCGATGATCGTTTCGGTAGTCGCAGGCTGACCCGCAACGCCAAGGATCATCTCGGGCGCGGGGGCCTGCACCTGCTGGCGACGATACGCCCAGTTGCCGAGCCAACGGCTCAGCAGCAGTTGCCCACCCAACAGCCCCAACATGAGCACGCCCCACCCAGCGATCAACTGCAGCAGAGCGGTTTGCCGGTCACCACCGGCCACCAGGTCGAGTGTCTCTGGATGCCACCATAGCCAAAGACCAAGTAGCGTTGTCACCAACAGCAGGATGCCGAGTGCGACACCCCACTTCACAGTCCGTCGTGCGTGCATTCGAGTTCCCTATGTCGATAGAGGTGCAGCAGGCGTCAGCACCACGCTCCAGAGCGTGGTGTTTGCGCAGGCGCCGCCTGTGACGATGAGTTGCGCACCTGCACCGCGTTGAATGGTCTGGGCCGCTGCCGCGATGGCCAGCCAGGGCGCCACCCTGCCGGGTAGTCCCAGGGTGCTGTCCAGGTCGTGGAGGGTCTGGTTGTGCTTTGAGGGCAACTGCAGCTCAACGAGTGCCGTAGTAATGGCCGCTTCGCGCTGGGTATCGATACCTGCTCGCCAGGTGTGCGAGATTGCATCGGCTGCCGCCGGCACCCAGTCCAGGGACTGCCGTACGGTGTCGAGCCAAGCGCTGGTGATCGGCTGCGGTTCCTGTTGTGGTCGGTGCAAGCGCGCTATCGGTGTTTGCGGGGTGGAGAGTTGGGGATTGCCGAGTAGCAACCCAACGGCGGCTTCCGCCGTGCCTGCGGGTTGATCAGGCGCAAGCTGGAGTGCGACCACCATGAGCAGCGCGGCGTCGTCATGGCGCTGGTCGAGCCACTGGTCCACCCGCTCCAGCCCGCCTCCTCCTTCGAGCAGCTTCACCGGCTGGCGGATGACTGAATTTTCCCACGCCTGCTGCCAGACTCGGCTCACCTCGCTTGGCGGCAGACTGCTGTCGATGTCCAGCAGCAGCGCCACGGGCATTTGCTCTGGCAGCCCTGCCAGCACGTTGCCTAGCTCGGCCAGCACCCGACCCAGTGTCTCCAGGAGCACCTCATCAGCAGCCATTTCAGGTTCACGGGGCAACTGGCTGTGCCGGGCGGCATCGCCCCGCCAGCTCACCTGCGTCTTGAGGGCCTTGGCGCCGCTCAATAAGTCTTCGAGTTGGGCTGCCGGTCCTTGCTCTTTATCCCGCAGCGCGGTGTACAGGCTAACGCCCAGTACCTGTAGGCAACGGCGGCCCTGACTAACCCTCAAGGTTCGGTCATCTAAGCGGGCCTGGTCCCAGCTATCCGCCAAACGCTGCTGGCCGAGGTAGTGCATCACGCGACCTAGGGTCACCACGCACCAGCACAGGAATGGCACTCCCAGCGCCAGTGTCCAGAACGCTGCTGGCCGCTCACGCAGCGCTTGATCGGCAAAGAGCATCCACCCTGCCACGCCACCCAGCAGGCAAAGGCCTAACAGGGCACACCAGAGTCCGAGCCGAGGGGGAGCTGAGCGCGGGGCCAATGGCGGGAGCTGGTTGAGGTGGACAGGCATGTCAGCTTGCACCGGCTTCGGGCAGCGAACACACCAAGGCACAGCCGCAGGCGCAAAGGTGGCCATTGAAGGCTACGGCTGCACCGTTGTCCTTGAAAGTCGGGTGGCCCTCGGCGATGGCTGTTCGGCCGTGGCCGGGTAAAGGGCATTGCACCGGGTCGCCAACACGGGCTACACCGATACCGCTGAATTTCATGACGGTGGACCCCGACAGCACGTTGCCGCCGCCGGTCGTTTTGTCGCCGATACGGATAATTCCGCGCATAGTTTGCCTCACTGGACCGAAAGATGGGTTTGAGTGGTGACTAGGGCGTTCATCCGAACTGCCTCCGATTCACGCTGAATACTCTCGGGGCAGGCCTTGCCACTGGGGCATGGCATGGATTGGAAGTTCGCTCGGATGAAGTGCGGTGAGCCCGGCATGGGCTTGCCGGTGGCTGGATTGAGGAGTTTGTCTTTCGCCAACTTATGGATCAGTGCCTCGCTGGGTTTTTCTGGTGGAACATTGGCCAGGCGTGCCTCCAACCATTGCAGCTTGCCGTCCCAAGGCGGCAACTTTGCGGGAGGTAGCGGAACAATGTCGTTGATTTCTGGGACTTTGGGGTCAGCGTAGGAGTAATTAGCAAGTATCCGCCATATTTTTTTGTACCGCTCGGCGCGTTCCATATCGGTTGACTGTCCCAGATAGTGCAATCGGTCATTCGGTAAAGGACCTCGAAAACCTTTATCTAAAAAAGAGCTTGAGACTTCGTCACCTGCAGCCACGCCTAGCTGAAATGCTTCAATTGCCTCTCTGTAGCTCCCCATTCTTTTCAATGTCACGCCCAATGAGGAAGCCGCGTCGCCGTTGCCTTGCGTTGCTGCACACTTGCGCATCCGCAGAGCAACGGCGGGGGCTACATCGATCGGAGCCAGTTTCCCAGCCACATAAGACTGAGCCTGGGCGCTCCCCTCATCAGCAGCTTTACGGTAGTAACGCAATGCCATTTCCGGATCCTCCCGCAAACCGGCCGCACCTTGCCGCAAGAAAATACCGACAAAATAATAGCCTGTTGCAACGCCCGCCTCGATCAACTGTTGACTCAGACGCAAGTACTCTTCGCCATGAAGCTCGAAATGTCCGCGCATAGCGCCGTTCTGCAAGTTTATATTCGCTTTGACATGGCCATTCTCGCTACTTATACGATACAACCGTTCAACCTCAACACGGACGACCTTGTCTTGTTTGAGTTGGTTATTTTTTTGCAGCCAGCGCGCGTACTTAAACAGAATATCTGGGCCCGACTGCGGAGCAGGCACACGCTCATGGACGCACGTGAATTCCAGATCTATGTCCGTCGCATCAAGCGAATCCACGACAGGCTCCCTGGTGGAAAAAACAAAGTTCCCACTCTCATCACAGCCCGTTAGAAGTAGTGAAAGTACCAGCAGCATCCAGCGCATCAGTCGAAATCCTCTAGAACTGTACCGTCAGAACACGCAACTATTTAGGCCCGCCCGCTTCACCCCAGGAGCCCCCACCTCACGCGTTCTTCACGCTGAACAATCTTGTCGCGCAGCGGCCACAGTCGAGGTTCAGGCCAGGTCATTAAATGCCGCGGCATAACATCGCCCTCCTCGAAATAGCGGATATGCTCGGTCCAACTAGTCCAGATTATTTTCCAATAGCCACTTTCCGGACAGGGCTCGCCACTGATGCAGGTCATGACCGGGAAGTTTGCTTCGCTGAAGGCCGGTGAGCCTGGCATCGGCTTGCCAGTAGCGGGGTCGAGAACCTTGGCTTTGGCCAAAGTATGGATCAGTACCTCGCTCGGCTTTTCCGGGGGTACATTAGCCAGGTGTGCTTCCAACCATTGCAGTTTTCCATCCCATGGCGGCAATTTTGCGGGAGGGAGGGGAACGATGTCATTGAGGTCGGGGACAGATGGACTGGCGTAGGAATAGTTCGCCAAAATTCGCCAGATCTTGTGATACCGCTCCGCACGCTCTACGTCCTCCTGTTGTGCCAGGTAATACAGCTGATCACTGGGATCCACCCCCTCGAACCCATGCCGCAACAGCGATGCAGAGGTACTATTGCCTGCTGCCGCCCCGAGCTGGTATACCGTCATCGCTTCACGGTAATGGCCGCTGTTCGAGAGATTAATACCCAACGCGAGCGCTGCTTTTCCATGCCCTTGTTCGGCAGCGCAACGACGCATTTCTCTAGCAATCTCCGGAGCGATGTCGATAGGTGCTAGTTTCTCTGCTAGGGAATACTGAGCCTCAGCACTCCCTTCATCTGCGGCCCGGCGAAAATAACGTAGTGCCATCTCTGGATCCCGCTTTAGTCCGGCGCTCCCCTGCTGGAGGAAGTAACCTATAAACCAATACCCACTGGCGACACCAGCATCGATTAGCTGCTGACTGAACCTTAAATGCTCGCCTGCGCGCATTGAAAAGCGTCCACGCATCGCGCCATTCTGCAGATTGATGTTGGCTTTATAATGCCCGTGCTCAGCAGCAATACGATACAGCCGTGCAATTTCTGCGTTAACGCTTGCGTCTCGCTTGAGCAAATTATTTTTTTGCAGCCATCGCGCATACTCAAATAAAATGTTTGCATCCGGGGGTAGAGCCGGAGCCAGCTCGCGGGCGCACGTGAATATTAGCCTCCCGTAATCATTAACTCCCGGATTCATTGTTAGCTTCTTCCCGTGAGAGGATGGACTGTTCTTGGTGAAAAAAACAAAGTCTGTACTCTCATCACAGCCCGTTAGAATTAGTGAAAACACCAGCAGCATCCAGCGCATCAGTCGAAATCCTCTAGAACATGTACCGTCGAAACACGCAACCATTTCGGCCCACCAGTTTTCACCCAAGGAGCCCCCACCTCACGCGTTCTTCACGCTGAACAATCTTGTCGCGCAGCGGCCACAGTCGAGGTTCAGGCCAGGTCATTAAATGCTGCGGCATAACATCACCCTCCTCGAAATACCGAATATGCTCAGTCCAACTGGTCAAGATTATTTTCCAGTAACCCGGTCGCGGACACCCGTCGCCACTGACGCAGGTCATGATAGGGAAGCTGGCGTCGCTGAAGGCCGGATAACCTGGCATGGGCTTACCAGTGGCAGGGTCGAGAACCTTCGCTTTGGCCAACTGATGAATCAGTACTTCGCTGGGTTTTTCCGGAGGAACATTGGCCAGACGTGCTTCAAGCCATTGCAGTTTTCCGTCCCACGGGGGTAACTTGGCAGGAGGAAGTGGGACAATATCGTTAATTTCAGGGACTGAGGGGCTCGCATATGAATAGTTACTGAGTACGGTGCCGATCCGCCTATAACGCTCCGAGCGCTCTAAGTCCTCTCTCAGCCCAAGGTAATTGCGTTCATCAGGAGGGGAGAATTCTCGAAACCCCTCTCTAAGTGCAAGTGCAGCGACGGAATTACCAGCACCTACGCCCAACTGAAATAGATCTACAGCCTCCTTAAAACTACCAACCAACTGGAAATGAGTGGCGAGAGCTAGTGCTGCTCTGCCGTCACCTTGTTCAGCAGCGCAGCGGCGCATCTGCCGAGCCACATCAGGGGCAAAATCAACTGGCGCTAGTTTTGATGCAACATGATATAGAGCCTGAACATTACCTAGATATGCTGCCTTGCGATAGTAACGCAGTGACATCTCCTGATCTCTCTGAAGACCGGCGCTACCCTGCTGCAAAAAAATCGCAACAAAATAGTAACCCGTCGCTATCTCGGCCTCTATTAATTTCTGACTTAGACGCAGGTGCTCGTCGCCATAGAGCTGGAATCTCCCGCGCATCGCGCCATTTTGTAAATTTATACTAGCCTTAAAATGTCCATTTTCAGCCCCGATACGGTATAGCCGTTCGATCTCGCTATCGATTAGCCTGTCCTGCTTAAGCTGATTATTCTTCTGCAGCCACCGAGCGTACTTAAACAGAACATCTGGGCCCGACTGCGGAGCAGGCACTTGCTCATGGACGCACGTGAATTTCAGGTCTATGTCCGTCGCATCAAGCGAATCCACGACAGGTTCCCTAGTGGAAAAAACAAATTCCCCACTCTCATCACAGCCCGTTAAAAGTAGTGAGAGTACCAGCATCATCCAGCGCATCAGTCGAAACCCTCTAGAACATGTACCGTCAGAACACGCAACTATTTCGGCCCGCCCGCTTCACCCAAGGAGCCCCCACCTCACGCGTTCTTCACGCTGAACAATCTTGTCGCGCAGCGGCCACAGTCGAGGTTCAGGCCAGGTCATTAAATGCCGCGGCATAACATCACCCTCCTCGAAATAGCGGATGTGCTCGGTCCAACTGGTCAAGATTATTTTCCAGTAACCGGTTTGCGGGCACACTTCACCACTGACGCAGGTCATGACCGGAAAATTTGCATCGCTGAAGGCTGGTGAGCCAGGCATGGGTTTGCCGGTAGCAGGATCGAGAACTTTAGCCTTGGCCAACTGATGAATCAGTACTTCACTGGGCTTTTCCGGAGGGACATTGGCCAGGCGTGTTTCAAGCCATTGCAACTTACCGTCCCAAGGTGGCAGCGTTGCAGGGGGCAACGGGACAATTTCGTTGATCTCGGGGACGCTGGGGGCGGCATAGGAGTAGTTGGAGAGTACCCGCCAGATGCTTTTGTAGCGATCAGCACGCTCAAGATCCTCCCGTTGACCAAGGTAATAAACTCGACCATCGGGTTCGGTGGTTCGGAATGCTTTCACCAAACGGCTGGCGGCACTGCTGTAACCCGCTGCGGCCGCCATCTGAAAGAATTCCAGCGCTTCTTGATAATTTTCTGTGTCCCGACGTTCCATACCCGCGAACACTGCAGCCCTGCCATTACCTTGCGTAGCGGCACAGCGATACATCTGCCGAGCAATATCTGGGGCTATATCACGTGGAGCTAGTTTGTCAGCCACATAATACTGAGCCTGAGCGCTCCCCTCGTCAGCAGCTTTACGGTAGTAACGCATTGCCATCTCTGGATCCATCCGCAGGCCGGCCGCACCCTGCTGTAAGAAAATAGCGACAAAGTAGTATCCCGTTGCAACTTTCGCCTCAATCAACTGCTGACTCAGACGCAAATATTCATCGCCACGAAGCTCAAAATCCCCGCGCATAGCACCGTTCTGCAAGTTTATATTGGCTTTAAAGTGACCATTTTCACTACTTATCCGATACAAGCGCTCGACCTCCAAACTCACTGCCTTTACCTTCTTCAGCTGATTGTTTTTCTGCATCCAGCGTGCGTACTGAAACAGCAAATCAGTGTCTGGCTGTGGAGCAGGGATCTCCTCATGAGCACAGGTAAATATCAGGTTGATCTCGACGCCACTAAGTGGTTTCACAAAAATCTCCTTGGTCGAGAAAACGAATTTTCCATCAGCGTCACAAGACGCCAGCAACACGCTACAAGCCACTAACAGACAGCGCATTAGTCAAGATCCTTCAAAATCGCATTTTCATAATAAAACTCAACAACCGAACACCGTGGCACGCCCTTGTCACGCTGACGATTTTTATTATCATCAATAATTTCTTTCCACGTATCAAACGCCTCAGCCGGTTTATCCTGCGCCCCCTCCCCACCCGTATGCAGATCCCACAACCTTTGCCGCATCGCCTTCGTCACACTCGGCCACTCATGCGCAATATTCAGTTCGCTATCCACCTGCATACTGCGAGTATTGATATTGGCCGACCCCAGCGTGGTGAACACGTCGTCGATAATCATCAACTTGCTGTGGATATACACCGGCATCCATGGCCAGCCTGCTGGCGAGTCGGGGGCGACCAGTGAGCACACGTGAATCTTCAAGCCTGGGATTTCTTCCGGTTTGATCACGCTGGCATTGATGGCTTCGGTCTGCGCCTCCAGCTTCAGCGTGCCCATCCGGTCACGCGGGTCCAGTGGCGCCGGGATCTCTCGCCTGGCCTGTTCGATGCGCTGCAGGCGAGTAACCTCAGGGATGGTGTCGGCACGCCCGAGGCTTTCGAGCATGCGCTGGGTGTTCGCCGTACCGGCGCCTATGGCGTCGTCGCTGGCGTTGGTGACCACGAACAGGTGCAGCACGCCATGCAACCCAGGGTCGCGGCCCTCGGCGGTCTGCATGGCGGCGGCGCGCTTGATCGCCTCGGCCAGGGGCGGCCAGCGAAAGTACTGATTCTCGATGTAGATGAACTGGGTGGCGTTGTTGATTGCCTGCAGGTAAAGCTGCTCGATTTCACGCAAACCCTCCTGCGCCTGAGTGCGCAGCAACTGCGCCATCTGCGGAGTGCCGTGATGGCATTGAAGCTTGCGCCCGACCTCGATCGACGAGCGTGCCTTGAGCAGTTCTTCACCGGTCTCCTTGGTCCAGGCCATGGCAAAGTTGTGGTGCAGATGCTCCAGGATCGGTCCGCTGACCTGGCTGGAAATATCCTGTCGCGGGCTATAGCCGCGCGGGCCGCGATTGGGTGCCGGGCGGGTGTAGTCACTACGGTTTAGCGCCGAATGCGCCGGGGTGTCCCAGTACTCGTCCAGCATGTTGTGGCCCATGACAAAGCCGACCGCTTGCTGCGGCAACTCGTAGTCAACCAGCACACTTTTCTGATGATGGGTCGGAACGCCCATCAGCGCCGCGATCATCTTCAAGCCGATTTGCCGATCCAGGCTGCCCTTGCTCACCTCCTTGTAAATGCTCAAGCGCTCACGGGCGCTAAAACCTCGACTGACAAACAGCGGCACCCCAGCGGCGATGCGCTCAACTGCCTTGTTGCCTGCGACCTCGAAGTCCTTGAACCAGTCGATGTCTTCGCTGTACTGGCGGTCGGTGGAACTTTGCAGCGCCCGATCCCAATCCAGGAGCACACGACCGAAGTGCTGGCTCTTGCCCGGTAAATTGGCCTCACCCGCCGCACCGGCGACATTGGCTGGCATTTCCCAGCCCAATACGCGCACGCGCACACCTTGCGCCGCCTTGCTCTTGAGCAGCTCGCCAATGCTCGGGGCGTTGCCGTCGCGGATGAAATACATGGACGGCTGAAACCCCCAGCAAATGATGTCGATCGTCTTGGTCGCGTTGGCAATCGCGTGGTGCACGGCCGCAAATGTTTCTTCGCCGTTGATCAACGGCGTGAACGTGGCGATTTCAGGGTGGTACTGGCTTTCCTGGACAAACCAGCGAGGGACACAGGTCACCGTGCGGGTGTGCTTCAAAACGAGCGGTACGACGATATCGGCCTGCTTCATTGAGAGTCTCCTTTCGTTTCGAACAGGCACTCCAAACCTTGGCCTATTAAGCCAGGTCTTTTAAGGTCCAGCCTCTGAGTGCCGAAGAGAGACCACCCAATTCAACTCATGACAACTTGCCCTATACCCGAGGTTATCCATGGGCACTTGCAGCGACACATAACCAACAGTAGAAGCATATAAATTTACTGACTATTATTTCAACGCCATTGGCAATACGGGGTAACGAAACACGCACACCATACAACTACCTATACTAAGGAAAGCGTGCATGAAGGTAAAAAGCAATCGAAAACCACTCGATATCTTCAAGTGCAAAACGACCTCAAACACGACACACCAAAAAAGCCAAGCCAGCAAACTCAAACAACGATGCCCTACAATGAGCGTCCTTGCCACTGCAGATAAGGCTTTAGGAAAGATCCTACATAGTTTTACTTTATATCCTACAGTCATGAAAAATCAGCAGTGCGCTGCATTTCAGGCATCTCACAGCAGGTCCATGGATGCAGAATAGAACGAAGACTATATGGGTTGCGCTTCGGGCGTCGTGGGGGACGCGCCCGATATAGCTTGGAGGGCATAGCTACACTGATCGAATTGCTCGACCTGTGGTCTTTTTGATTCGTTGAACTCAGGGCACTAGCGCCAGCTCTCTTTGACGATCTTGCGCCGCCCACCCATGATCACCCAGCCCAGCAACAGCAGCACGCTCTCGACCATGAAGGCCAGCAGGAAGCCTGCCCCCAGGCCCCAGCCAATCGCCTCGGGCACCAGCAGGATCTGGTAGCTGTAGCCCTTCAAGGTCTCTTCGCGCAGTTGCGGGTCGGCCTGCACCAGCACATGCCAGCTCTGGCTCAACCACGAGCCCTGCAGCGCCTGCCACTCGCGTTCGAGCAGTTCGTTGCGGGTCAGCAGGCTCTCGATGCTGTTGGCGTCGCTGACGAACACCGGGTCATCGCTCGTGCGGTAATGGCGCAGCAAGGCCTGCAGGTCGCCATTGAAGAAGCGCTGGGCGGTTTCCTGGAAGCCCGACAGCGCCTCGCGCGACTCGAGCACATGCGCCTCGACCCGCTGGCTGTAGTCTTTGACTACACCCGGGACCTGGATACCGGCCAGCAGGCCGAAGGTGAACAACAGCAACCGCAGGTAACTTCTGAACATGCCGGGTCCTTAGCTCTGCCCATGGGCGACGCATTCGCCATGCCGCCACAAGGCCCATTGCCCGGGCTCGTAGCGGTTCCAGGTCTCGTTCTCGGTCAGGGCCTCGGTGGCGATCACCGTGACCACGTCATTGGGAGTGGTTTCGGCCTGGAAATCGACGATCACGTCGACATCCTTGAGCCGCGCCGGGCCAAACGGGGCACGACGGGTGATGTGCACCAGCTTGGTCGAGCAGAAGCAGAACAGCCAGTCGCCGTTGCTCAGCAAGCCGTTGAACACGCCCTTGCCGCGGTACTCGGCACAGGCTTCGACCAGCACCGGCAGCAACTGCTCTACCTCGACCGGCTCGGGGAAGGCGCTGCGCACGCGGTTGAGCAGGTCGCAGAAGGCCGCTTCGCTGTCGGTGTCGCCAACCGGCCGGTAGAAGCTGGTCTGGCCGCTGAATTCGGCCAACTGGCCGTTGTGCGCGAAGCACCAGTTGTGGCCCCACAGTTCGCGCACGAACGGGTGGGTGTTGGTCAGGCAGACCTTGCCGACGTTGGCCTGGCGAATGTGGCCGATGACCACCTCGCTCTTGATCGGGTAACGCTGCACCAGGTTGGCCACTTCCGACTCGCAGCTCGCCGCCGGGTCCTGGAACAGGCGCAGGCCACGGCCCTCATAGAAGGCGATGCCCCAGCCATCGCGGTGCGGGCCGGTACGGCCGCCGCGCTGCATCAGGCCGGTAAAGCTGAAAACGATATCGGTGGGGACGTTGGCACTCATGCCCAGCAGTTCGCACATACTCGCGCTTCCCTTAAAGACGTGGCTCGACCCGACCACGGTCAGGGGCCGCAGGCGGCGGATCGTTGCGGTAACGGTCATTGCGGTCGGCGGCGACCGGCGCCTCGACCAGCACCTGGTCGTCTTCCTCGAGCTGGCGCTGGGCGGCGGCATCGGCCTGCTCGCGGCGCTCACGGGCGCGTTTTTCCAGCGGCCAACGGACCAGCACGAACACCAGGTACAGGGCAAACGCGAGCATCCCGTACATGGCCAGGTCGGAGGCCGCGCGCCAGGCGTTGTTACCGACCTTGAAGGCGATATCCAGGGCGCTGATGGCGATGGCCGGGGCGAAGCTCTCCTTGACCGGGTCGACGATGGTCGGGGTCAGCAGCAGCACCGCGACGATCACCCGCAGCGGTTCGCGCAGCCAACGCCACATCCAGCCAGTGAGTTTGAAGCTCACCAGCAGACAGCCCAGTGCGGCCACGGCGTAGAGGCCCCAGGCGAGGGTATAGTCGTTCTCGGTCATGGTGTTCGTGCAAGCCAGGCAAAGAGATGCCTATGATAAACACTTTTAGGCGCAGGCGCCCGCTCAGCCAATCCAAGGCGCCTGTTATGGCCCCTTCGCGGGTAAAGCCGCTCCCACAGAGATTCGCGCAGACTCTGTGGGAGCGGGTTTACCCGCGAAGAGGGCGGTAAAGCCACCCTACGTTCAGAGCCAGAGGAACATCGATGTCCGCCAAACCCGCCCTCGCCCCCCTCGCCCACCAGGCCCCCGGCGATGACCCGTACGCCTGGCTCCAGGACCGCGACACCCCCGAGGTGCTGGCCTACCTGCAAGCCGAAAACGCTTACCAGGAAGCCTGCCTGGCCGACCAGGCCCCGTTGCGCGAACAATTGTTCGAGGAAATCAAAAGCCGCATCCTCGAAACCGACCTGTCGCTGCCCTCACCGTGGGGCCCCTGGCTCTACTACACGCGCACCACCGCCGGTGACGAATACCCGCGCCACTACCGCTGCCCGCGCCCGGCCGACGACAGCAACACGGTCGACGAAAGCCACGAACAACTGCTGCTCGACCCCAACGCCCTGGCCGCCGGCGGTTTTCTCTCGCTCGGCGCGTTCAACGTCAGCCCCGACCACCGCCTGCTGGCCTACAGCCTCGACACCAGCGGCGAAGAAACCTACACCTTGTACGTCAAGGACCTGGCCAGCGGTGGCATCACCACCCTGCCCTTCGAGGACTGCGACGGCAGCATGACCTGGGCCAACGACAGCCAGACGCTGTTGTTCGCCGAACTCGACGACACCCACCGCCCTTGGCGCCTGCGCCGCCACACGCTGGGCGAGGCCGACGCGCAGACCGTGTTCGAAGAGCCGGACGGGCGCTTCTTCCTGCATTGCTACCGGGCCAGCTCCGAGCGCCAGCTGATCCTGCTGCTCAACAGCAAGACCACCAGCGAAGCCTGGGTGCTCGATGCCGATACCCCGCACGGCGACTTCACCTGCCTGGCGGCGCGCCAGGAAGACCACGAGTACTACCCCGACCACGGTCAGCTCGACGGCGAATGGCGCTGGTTTATCCGCAGCAACCAGGACGGCATCAACTTCGCCCTGTACCAGGCACCGGCCGCGCAGGTGCCCAGCCGCGATCAGTGGCAGGTCCTGGTAGCCCACCGCGAAACCATCATGCTCGAAGGCCTCAGCCTGAATGCCAGCGCCTTGTCGCTGAGCCTGCGCGAAGGAGGCCTGCCGATCATCGAAGTCCACCCGCAGGGCCTCGCGCCGTACCGCGTCGAGCTGCCGGACGCGGCCTACAGCCTGTACGTGCAAGACAGCCTGGAGTTCGCCAGCACGCGCATCCGGCTGCGCTACGAGGCGCTCAACCGCCCGGCCCAGGTGCGCCAGCTGGAGCTCGCCAACGGCGCCCAGCAGGTGCTCAAGCAGACCCCGGTACTCGGCGCCTTCGACGCCGATGCCTACGTCAGCCAGCGCCTGTGGGCGACCGCCCAGGACGGCACCCAGGTGCCGATCAGCCTGGTCCGCCGCCGTGACCAGCTCGACCAGGTCGTGCCGCTCTATCTGTATGGTTATGGTGCCTACGGCGAAAGCCTCGACCCGTGGTTCTCGCACGCCCGCCTGAGCCTGCTGGAGCGTGGCGTGGCCTTTGCCATCGCCCATGTGCGCGGCGGTGGCGAGCTCGGCGAGGCGTGGTACCGCGCCGGCAAGCAGGAACACAAGCAGAACACCTTCGACGACTTCATCGCCTGCGCCGAGCACCTGATCGCCGCAGGCGTCACCCGCAGTGACCGGCTGGCGATCAGCGGTGGCAGCGCCGGTGGCCTGCTGATCGGCGCAGTGCTCAACCAACGCCCGGAGCTGTTCCGCTGCGCGATTGCCGAAGTACCGTTCGTCGACGTGCTCAACACCATGCTCGACCCCGAGCTACCGCTGACCGTCACCGAGTACGACGAATGGGGCAACCCCGAGGAGCCCGAGGTGCACGCGCGGATCAAGGCCTACGCACCCTACGAGAACGTCAAGGCGCAGGCTTATCCGGCGATGCTGGTGGTCGCCGGCTATAACGACAGCCGCGTGCAGTACTGGGAAGCGGCCAAGTGGGTGGCACGCCTGCGCACGCACAAGACCGACGACAACCTGCTGCTGCTCAAGACCGAGATGGGCGCCGGGCACGGCGGCATGAGCGGGCGTTACCAGGGCCTGCGTGATGTGGCGCTGGAATATGCGTTCGTGTTCAATGAGCTGGGCGTGGCGTAAAACGCGTTTTTGGTTGTCATAGCCTGCGACCGACAACACTCCCTCGTGGGCGCGCCGACCGCGCGTCCGCGAGATGAACAGAAGAACAACAGATGCCTGACCAATCCCAGCTGAATGCCGAGATCCGCGACATGCTCATGGACTGCGGCTTGTTCGATACCCTGCAACCCACCGAATTCCAGGCCGTCGCCGGCTACTTCAGCCTCGCCCACATGAATGCGGGTGAAAGCATTTTTGCAGAAGGCGACGCCGGCACCTTCATGTGCATCCTGCACCGTGGCCAGGTCTCGGTGCGCAAGACCGACAGCGCTGGCCAGCAAGTCGAGATCGCCACCCTGCGCCGCGGCGCTTTCGGTGAAATGGCCGTGCTCGACGGCGAGCGGCGCTCGGCCAGTTGCATTGCCGCCAGCGAGTGCCAGCTGCTCACCCTGGGCAAGGACTCGCTGGAAAAGATGCTCAACGAGGCGCCGCGCATCGCCGCACGGATCATCCGCGCGCTGGCCGTGGCCCTGTCGAAACGCCTGCGCATGCAGGACGGCCAGCGCCTGGCGCAGGTCTAGTCGTCCTTGGGTGGCGGCCGCGACGGCGGTTGCTGGAGGCCGGGCAACGGCTGGTCCCTGGGCGGCCCGGGCACCGGCATGGGCGGCAGCAGTGGCGCGCCGGGCTGGCTGTCGTAAGCCTTGGGCGGCGCGCTGGGGGTGATCTGTGGGTACGGCGTGGGCGTGGCCGTGCCCGGTGCGCCAGGCACCGGGGTGCTGATGCGTGGCTGCTGCCCAGCGGCTTCGGCCAACGGTACGGCAGCCACGATCAATGCGGCGAGGATCGCATGCAACATCTGCAACCTCCTGTCGGGAATCTGTTTACAGCCTACGCGCTTGTTGCGGTTTTTGCCTGTCCGGCTGGCCCGCAAGCGCGCTAGACTCAACCCTATAACCGTCATTCGCCTGATTACAAGAAAGGTAACACCATGAGCTCCACCCTCTCCGCCACCGCCCGCCTCGACCGGATCATTGCCGACGCCAAGCGCGACAAGGAAATGGGCTACCGCGACAAGGCCCTGAAGATGTACCCGCACGTCTGTGGGCGCTGCGCCCGTGAGTTTGCCGGCAAGCGCCTGTCGGAGCTGACCGTGCACCACCGTGACCACAACCACGACAACAACCCCCAGGACGGTTCGAACTGGGAGCTGCTGTGCCTGTACTGCCACGACAACGAACATTCGCGCTACACCGACCAGCAGTACTTCAGCGAAGGCTCGACCAGCACCCCGAGCATCGCCAAGGCCACCCACAACCCGTTCGCCGGGCTGGCTGGGCTGCTGAAGAAAGACTGACCCCCACAGTGGCCGGCGAGCCCGTATAATCGCGTCTTTTTTGCGAAGGGCCCCGGCACGTGGCTAACAAACGGTACAGCTGCATCGGCCTGTTCAATCCCAAGTCTGCGGAGAACGTCGGTTCGGTGATGCGCGCGGCGGGTTGCTACGGCGTCAACTCGGTGTTCTACACCGGCAAGCGCTACGAGCGCGCACGCGATTTCGTGACTGATACCAAGCGGGTGCATTACGACATCCCCCTGATTGGCATCGATGACCTGCAGCGGATCATTCCGCTGGGTTGTACGCCTGTGGCCGTGGAACTGGTCGAAGGGGCTCGGCCGTTGCCGGAGTACACCCATCCGGACCGGGCCATCTACATCTTCGGCCCGGAAGACGGCACGCTCGACGAGAGCGTGCGGGCCTGGTGTGAAGAGACCATCTATATCCCGACCGAAGGCTGCATGAACCTCGCGGCCACGGTCAACGTGGTGCTCTATGACCGGCTGGCCAAAGGGCTGAATACCCGCTCGGGGCCCAAGTTCAAGTAGGCACGCGCCGCCTCACCCTCAGCGAGGCACGAAAAAGCCCCCAACCTGCGTAGAGGTCGGGGGCCCGGGTTTGTGCTGAGCTCCGTCAGAACAGCACAGGTCTTGCTCGTGTCATCAGCTTACGAAGCGTTGATCCAGATGGTCTTGATCTCCGTGTACTGATCGTGGGCCCAGATGGACTTGTCACGCCCACCGAAGCCAGACTCCTTGTAGCCACCGAACGGCGTCGAGGCATCGCCTTCGCCGAAGCAGTTGACCGTCACCACCCCCGCACGGATCTCCCGCGACAGGCGCAGGGCGTTGCGCAGGCTACCGGTGTAGGCCGAAGCCGCCAGGCCGTAGATGGTGTCGTTGGCCAGCTCGATCGCTTCGTCGATGGTCGAGAAGCTGGTCACCGCCAGCACGGGGCCAAAGATCTCTTCGACGAACAGACGGCTGCCCGGCTCGACGCCGTCGACGATGGTCGGCTGCACATACACGCCCGACTCGGTCTCGCCGCCCTGCACCACGTTGAGCTTCTGCTCGGCCGCGTACTGCAGGTACTCGCTGACCTTCTCGAAGTGCGACTTGCTGACCAGCGCGCCGAGGCGGTTGTCCGGGTCCAGCGGGTCGCCCAGTTTCCAGTCCTTGAGGTGCTTGGCCATCAGGCTCAGCAGCTCGTCCTTGACGTCCTTGTGGACGATCAGGCGGGACGACGCCGAGCAGTTCTCACCCATGTTCCAGAACGCGCCAGCGGTGACGAACTGGGCCACTTCGTCGAGGTCTTCGCAGTCGTTCATGACCACGGCCGGGTTCTTGCCACCCAGCTCCAGGACGATGCGCTTGAGGTTGGACTCGGCAGCGTATTTGAGGAACAGCCGGCCGGTGTCGGTCGAGCCGGTGAAGCTGACCATCGGGATGTCCATGTGGCGGCCAATGGCCTCGCCCACTTCACGGCCACCGCCAGGTACCAGGTTGAACACACCGGCAGGCACGCCGGCCTGGTGCGCCAGCTCGACCACGCGCAGGGCGGTCAGGGTGGTTTCCTTGGCAGGCTTGACCACGATCGAGCACCCGGCGGCCAGCGACGGGGCGATCTTCCAGGCCAGCATCAGCAGCGGGAAGTTCCACGGCAGCACCAGGCCAACCACGCCGATCGCTTCACGCACGACCATGGTCACCGCGGCATTGCCGGTGGGGGCGGTTGCGTCGTAGATCTTGTCGATCAGCTCGGCGTGCCAGCGAATGGTGTGGATGGTTTCCGGCACGTCGACGTTCTGACATTCGCTGACCGGCTTGCCGCTGTCCAGCGCTTCCAGGACGGCCAACTCGTGCGCGTTGTCTTCCAGCAGTTGGGCGAACTTCAGCAGGATGTGCTTGCGCTCACCGGGCTGCAGCTTGGACCAGGCGCCGTCTTCGAAGACGCGCTTGGCCGCGGCCACGGCAACGTCCACGTCCTGCACGTCGCACGCGGCGACTTCAGCCAGCTGCTTGCCGGTGGCCGGGTTGGTGGTGACGAAGGTGCGGCCCGAGATGGCGTCACGGAACTCACCATCGATGAACGCCTGGGTACGCAGTTCCAGCTTGGCAGCGATCTCGGCGTATTGTTCCTTGCTCAGCAAATCAGCCATTTCAGGCACCTCCGGTGATCTGGGCGATGTTGCGCTTGAGGGTCGTGACGACCGCTTTCAGTGCTTCTTTCTCGCTGTCGTCGAGGCCTTGCAGCGGCGCGCGCACGCCACCGGTGCGCAGGCCCTGGAGCTCGCTGCCGTACTTGATCGACTGGACGAACTTGCCACCTTCGAGGAAGTCCATCAGCGGCATCAGCTCAGCCATGATGCGACGGCCTTTGGCGAAGTCCTTCTCGATCACGCACGCCTCGTACAGGGCAACGTGCTCGCGCGGGATGAAGTTGGAGCCGGCACAGACCCAGCTGATCGCGCCCCAGGCGAAGAATTCCAGGGCCTGGTCGTCCCAGCCGCAGGACAGGGCGATGTTCGGGCGGTGGATGGCCAGGCGGTGCAGCTGGGCCATGTCGCCGGAGCTTTCCTTGATGGCGACGATGTTCTTGACGTCGGCGACCGCGTCGAAGAATTCCTCGCCCATGCTCACGCTCATGCGGCCTGGGTAGTTGTAGAGCATGATCGGCAGGCCGGCGGCCTGGTCCACGGCTTTGACGTGGATGGCGATTTCCTGCTGGGTCGGCAGCGCGTACGGCGGCGTACCGACCAGCAGTGCGTCAGCCTTGATTTCCTTGGCGTGCTTGGCGAACGCCACCGCGTCTTCGGTGCGGATGCCACCGGTGCCGACGATCAGCGGCAGGCGGCCGTTGAGGACGTCCTTGGCCTGGGCGGCCAGGTCGAAGCGCTCCTGGGCGGTGTGGGCGTAGTACTCGCCGGTGGAGCCGCCGATGATCACGCCATGGATCTTCGAGTCGACCAGGTATTCCAGGACCTCGGCGAACGCCGGTTTGTCGATGGAGCCGTCTGCGGCCAATGGGGTGATTGCCGGGGTATAGATGCCTTCGAATTTCACGGTGAGTTCTCCAGTGCAACGATCGGTTTTGTACAGGCCGCGCCGGATCGACGGCACGGCGTTGTTGTGGTTCAGCTCAGGGACGCAGCTTGCTGCAGGTTCAACGAACGGGTCTCCGGCGCCAGCGCGATGGAGAACGCCAGGCCGATGAAGGTGACGATGGCCGCGGCGTACATGGTGAAAGCGATGCCGTAGCTGTCCAGCGCCATCGGTACCAGCCAGGTGCCGACTGCGGCACCGACCCGCGACAGCGAAGTGCCCACGCCGACCGCGCCTGCGCGGATCTCGGTCGGGAACAGCTCGTTCGGGTACACCAGCTGCAGCACCTGCGCGCCGCCGATGAATAGAGCGTAGGCGCCAAACAGGGTGAGGATCAGCACCTCGGAGCCGGCATGGAACGCGGCCAGCCCCAGCAGCGCCATGCCCGACCAGGCAAAGCTCTGGATCAGCATGCGCCGACGGCCCATGCTGTTGATCAGACGGGTGGCGATGATGCAGCCGATGACGAACAGGAAGGTGATCGCCACCGAGCCGAACGAGGCCCAGTCACCCTTGAGGTTGAGTGCGGCGAGTACTTTGGGTGCGAAAGCGTAGACGGCGAACACCGGGATCACCGAACACGTCCAGAACATCGCCACGAACAGCATGCGTTTGCCGTAACCCGAGTGCAGCAGGCTGGTGAACGAAAGCTTCTTCTGCTTGGGCTCCTCGGGCAGGTTGCGCAGCGAGAAGTCATTGCCGTAGACCTGTTTGATGACCGCCTCGGCCTCGGCCGCACGGCCTTTGCTGAGCAGCCAGCGCGGCGACTCGGGGGTGCCCATGCGCAGCACGAACAGCACCGCGCCAATCACCACCGGGCTGGCCAGGACCAGGCGCCACGACTCGTCGCCACCGTGGCGCAGGATCAGGTCACCGATCACATAGGCGAACGCGGCACCGGCAAACCACAGGATGGTCAGGGTCGCCAGGCGTGGCCCGCGGTTCTTCTTGGGCAGGAACTCCACCAGCAGCGAGGTCGCCACCGGGTACTCGATGCCCACGGCAATGCCGATGGCGAAGCGCAGCAGGAACAGCACCAGCGCCGACTCGACCCAGAACTGGCTGATCGACGCCAGCATGAACAGGATCGGCCCAACGAAGAACACGCGTTTACGGCCGAAGCGGTCGGTCAGCCAGCCACCGAGGAAGCCACCGAAGAAAATCCCGATCAGGGCGGACGCGGCGATCATGCCCTGCCAGAAACTGTTCAGGCTCAAACCGGCCGCCATCTGCACCAAGGCCACGCCCACAATGCTCAGCACATAACCATCAACGAACGAGCCACCGCCAGAACGCACGGTGAGCAACTGGTGAAAACGGTTGAGCGGTACATCTTCAACGGAAATATTCGGACTTGTCATTATTGTTCCTGCCACTTCTGTATGCACTTAATTCAAGGCGAACAAACCCGCGAAACCGAAAACACTGTTCAGCCTCGTCTGATCAAGCCTGGGCTCGATCGCCTGTTTTCGGGCAAGGGGCGCCCGTGCCGGGCAACTAAGGCCCAGCGGATTGCACGCGAATAATTAACCTGTCAACGGATCAGCTTTCTTTTCCGGCGCGGTATTGCCCCCACATCAAGTTCAAGTTCAAGCCCAGCGAAACCAAGGGCTGCGGAGGGTTTGCACAGGGCCCCGGGGCGTTCAGCAAGAAGTCGATAAGTTCGCCCTTCTCGCCAGCCAACCAGTCCGCCAGCAACTTGCCGGTGACCGTGCCACGGGTAACACCGAGGCCATTGCAGCACAGTGCGCCAAATACATTCGGCGCCAACTTGCCGAAGAAGCCCATGTGATTGCGCGACAGTGCCAGTGCACCGCCCCAGGTGTATTCGAAGTCGACTGCAGGCAACATCGGGAAGCGCCGGGCGAACGAGTCGCGGTGACGCTCGACGAAGCGCTCGAGGTATTTGCGGTTGCTGCGCCCGTCCGGGTTGTAGCTGAAGCTGTTGCGCACCAGCAGGCGATTGTCGACGGTGCGGCGCAAGGTGGTGCCGAACGGGTCTGCCGGGATCACACCCCAGTAGGGCTTGCCGCCCAGGCGCGCCTGCTCGTCTTCGCTCAGCGGGCGGGTAATGCTGGCGTAGGTGAACACCGGCAGCATGCGGCCCTTGAGGAAGCCGAAGCTCATGCCGAAGGCATTGGTGGTCAGCACCAGGTTGTCGGCGATGATCGAGCCCTGGGCGTGCCGCAGGACCACCTTGTCGCCGTATTCGACATCCAGGATCGGGGTGTTCTCGTACAGCGAAACGTTGCTTGGCAGGCTGTCCGCCAGGCCTTTGACCAGGGCCGCGGGCTGGATCAGCGCGGTGCCTGGGGTGAACAGGCCCTTGCGGTAGAACTCAGTGCCGATGTGCTCGGGCAGGTCGCGGCCGTCGATCATCTGGTACGGCTGGTCGAGCTTGTCGAGGCCACGGCGGTAGGCTTCGAGCACCGCAATACCGCGGTCTTCGACGGCCGCCTGGTACTTGCCGCAGTGCTTGAACTGACAGTCGATGGCGTAGCGTTCGATCAGTTCCTTGAGGTATGACTGGCCGCCCAGGTTGAGCTTGAGAATGGTCTTGGCGATCTCGATATCGCCAATGTAGTCCTCGGCCCCGATGTCGTGCGGCAGGTCGATGGCAAAACCGGCGTTCCGCCCGGAGGTGCCGTAGCCGACCTCCTGCGCCTCGATCAGCACGACCTGGTCATCGGGGTATTTCGTTGCCAGCTGACGCGCCGCGGCAAGGCCGGTGAAACCGGCGCCGACCACCACCCAGCGGGCCTTGGTCTGACCGCTGTGCGCAGGCCGGGGCTGACGCGCCTGGCTCAGGTGGAACCAGCCACAGGTGGCGTCATCAGCAGGCAACGAAGTTATTCTTGTCATCTCATGAACCTGGGTGTTGTTGTTGACATGCGGTCACCGCCCATTACGGTGCCTGTAACCGTTACATCTCGATCGGCACTTCCAATCCCTGAGGTGCGGCGTACTCGGCCATGCGCCGACGGGACAGCTCGAAGTGCTCGCGCACCAGCTGGCCGGCAGACTGCGGATCGCGGCGCTCGATGGCGGCGATCATCTGGTCATGCTGTTCACAGGCGATCTCGAGGTCGCGCTGCATGTCGTCGGTGGTCGGGTGACGGTAGAAGATCTTGCCCAGGCGGGTATGGTCGATCAGCAGTCGACGCAGGCTGGGCATGAGGTAGTCGTTGTGGGCCATGCGGCCGATTTCGAGGTGGAAGGCATCGTTGTAGAGCACGCGGTTTTCCACGTCGCGATCCTTGATCGCCTGACGGAACTGCGCCTGGATGCCCTTGAGCACTTCGATTTCAGCGGCCGTGGCGTAGCTGGCGGCCAGCTGGCTGGTGGCGACGTAGATCAGCGGCGCGGCGAGGTAGAAGCTGTGCAGCGACTGGTGGTTCATCGCCGCGACGCGCGGCGCACGGTTGGCTTCGAGTTCGATGTAGCCCTCGGCAGCGATCTGCCGCAGCAGCTCTCGCACCGGAGGACGGGACAGGCCGAACTCTTCGCACAGGGCCAGTTCATCCACCACTGCGCCTGGGGCGAGCTCCATGCTGAGGATCCGCCGACGCAGGGCCTGGTCCAGGACGGCCTTGCGGTCCTGGGGCACTTCGGTGCTGACGGGCTGAACATGCGGAGTGGCGTTCATGGCGGCCTTCTTTGTTGTCATAGCGCTATGTCTACTATTTGTATAATGACTATAGGGTACTGTTAGACAATGTGTCTACAGCTATTTCGATGAACGGCACAAACTCTGTAGACCCCGTATTCATTGGGCTGCAGAGGGTATTTTAGAAATCTGCCGACGTCGCGTAGGGGTGTGATTAAACACGCTGAAGGCTGCATTGCCAAACACGACATGAATCGCTCCAGACAAGACATGCGCCTGGAAATCTGCGATGCCTGCGGGGTACGCCGCCTGGCACATCGACTGAACGCCCGCAGGTGCTCCAGGGTCAGCTGCTTACACTTCCCACGGAGACCTTGCCATGCTCGACACTCATTCTTCCTTACTGGCCAAGGAGCACAACGTTCATGGACTTGAGCGGGCCAGCTCGCTGGCCGGCGGTGCCTTGATGCTCAGCAAGGGGCTGCGCCATGGCGGCCTGATCGGCTTGCTGCAGGTGGCGGTAGGCGGCCTCGCGCTGGCCCGGGGCTTCAGCGGCCATTGCTCGACCAAGGCCTGGTGGTTGCGCCACCGCCAGGAGTTTCAGCGTTTGCGCGGTGATATCCAGCGCAGTGCGGCGGAGCTGGAGGTGCTCAGGGCGAGCGCTGAAGCGGCGACGCGCGGGGTGACGGTGCTGGGGAATGATCTGCTGGGCGGCAAGCCGAAGGTTTGAGTTGCCCCTTTGGGGCTGCTTTGCAGCCCTTTCCGACCGGTCCGGCGCCCCGGCAAGGCCGCTCCCACAGGGGCGGCGGCGCCGTGTCTGTGGGAGCGGCCTTGTGTCGCGAAAGGGCCGCGCAGCGGCCCCAAAAATAGTACTAGCGCAGCAGTTTGCTCTGCAGCACTTCGGACTCGCGGCCCAGCACGCTCTCGCTGATCTTGATGAATTCGTCGGTATTGACGCTCGGCAAGCGCATCAGGCCGCGCGCCACATCATCCAGCGAGCGCTTGTTCTGGGTGTGCAGGCGGATCTCCCGATCGAGCGACTGCAATAACAGCACACCGCGCGCCACCTGCCGCGGATCAGCCTGGTTCCCCCGCAGCCGGGTGACCTTGTCGCCCTGCTTGTGCAAGCGCGCTTGCCAGGCTTCATAGCGGTCATCACTCAGGCCACCCGCACGGCGCAGCAATTCGGTGGCGTAATAGTCGGTCAGGCTCTCACCAACCCAGTCGCTGCCATCGCGGTCATTGACCTGGGCAAACAACTGCACCAGCTCGCGCAGCAACGGGCTGTTGCCGCTCTCGCCGATCAGTGGCCGGTTACTGTGCAGGAACAGCGAATTGCGCCCCGCCAGCACCCCGCGCCACATCTCGTCACGCGCGCCGACCAGCAGCAGCTTGGGCGGATTGCGCGGGAACACTGCCTGCAGTTGCGGCCAGACAAAGGTCAGCAAGGTCAGCGTGTCCATGCGCCGCATGCCCTGCCCTTGCGGCGCGACCACGGTCACCTCGGTCTCGCCCAGGCGCGCGCGGCGGCTGCCGAGGTTGCCGGCGAGCATCCAGCCGGTCGGCCGGTCGAACAACCGCGAGACGTTATCGATGCGAAACTTCTGCTTGCCAATGCGCGGCCAGGGCGTTTCCACGCTCTTCCAGCCCGCCGGCAGATCAAACGCCAGGCGCGCCACCAGTTCGGTGCCGTCCTGCTGGTCGAGGCGTGCCGGTGGCACCAGCTGATCGCCGCGAAACACCGCCCACTGCGGCGTGATGCGGCTTTCGTAGGCACCGCTGTGCGGCTTCTGGTCGAGCTGCACACGGTAACTGAGGCTGGTCTTGCCCGGTGCTGGCCGCCAGACCCCGCGCTCGCCTTGCAGCTGCCACTGGCCATCGGCCTGGAATGCGCTGTAGGCGCCCTGCTTGCCCAGGTCGAAGTCAAGGCTGCGCACCGCGCTGCCCTCGGCGAGGGTCAGGCGCACCTCGGCCTGGCCGCTGCCGGGCAGCAGGCGCACCTGGTAATCCAGATCGACCTTCTTGGCCCAGGCCGGCGAGCACAATGCCAGCGCGAGGGCCAACAGCAGCGGGCGACGCATACAAAACTCCTTGTTCAGCAGAGGCGAAAGGCCGGGGGATCAGCCGGCGCGGAAAATCAGGTGGTCTTCCCAGTCGTCTTCGTCCACGGCGTCTTCGCTGAGCATGCGCCCGGACTGGGAAATACGCTGCTCATGGACCTGCTGGCGATCGCCGCAGACCAGGTGGTGCCAGGCCGGCAGGTCCTTGCCCTCGCTGACCAGGCGGTAGCCACAGGTCGGCGGCAGCCACTTGAACTGGTCAGCCTTGCCCGGGGTGAGCTGGATGCAGTCCGGCACGTGCTTGAAACGGTTCGGGTAATCGCTGCACTGGCAGCTGTCGAGGTCGAGCAACTTACAGGCGATGCGCGTGTAGTAGACGCTGTTGTCGTCTTCGTCCTCGAGCTTTTGCAGGCAGCACATGCCACAGCCGTCGCAGAGCGATTCCCACTCTTGCGCGCTGAGCTGGTCGAGGGTCTTGCGCCGCCAGAAGGGCGCGTTGTCAGCCATCATCACACGGTTTCCTGCAGATATTCTTTATCGTAGGCGCGCGCCACCAGGGTTGCCCATGGAGCGCGGCGGCGCCAGTCTAGAGCCTGGCATTCGGCAAAGCCAGACCGCTTGTCAGTACCGCCCAGACGCAGTAGCGTGCGGGGTTTACCCCACTCTCTGCAGGATCAGCCATGAGCGCCAACCCACGCATTGCCGAGTACGCCATCAACGAGCAGTTCATCAACCGCTGGTCGCCGCGGGCGTTCAGCCCCGAGCCGATCAGCGAAGAGACCCTGCTGAGCTTCTTCGAGGCCGCGCGCTGGGCGCCGTCGGCCTACAACTCGCAGCCGTGGCGCTTCCTGTTTGCGCGCCGCGACACGCCGAGCTGGGAACGCTACCTGGAGCTGCTGGTGCCGTTCAACCGCAGCTGGGCGCAACACGCGTCGGCGCTGGTGCTGGTGATTTCCAAGACCACCTTCACCGCGCCAGGCGCCAGTGAAGAGACCCCGGCCCTGTGGCACACCTTCGACACCGGTTCGGCCTGGGGCCATCTGGCGCTGCAGGCGAGCCTCAGCGGCTGGCACACCCACGGCATGGCCGGGTTCGACCAGGAACTGGCGCGTAAAGAGCTGAAGATCCCTGAGGGCTATGTCCTGCATGCCATGGTTGCGATCGGCAAGCTGGGTGACAAGGCGACCTTGGCCGAAGGGCTGCAGGCGCGTGAAGTGCCAAGCCCGCGTCAGCCGTTGAGCACGCTGGTGGCTGAGGGTGATTTCAGCCTGTAATACAGTGGCTGGCAGCCCTGGCCTCTTCGCGGGTAAACCCGCTCCCACAAGGTTCACCACTGTCCCTGCAAGATTGGGTTTACCGGTTCCTGCAGGGTTCACCACTGCCCCTGTGGGAGCGGGTTTACCCGCGAAGAGGCCGGGGCTGGCTATCAATAACCCCGCTGGAAATCCACGTCCCCACGCAACGCCTGCCCCGCCGCATACGCCCGCACATTCTCGACAAACAAGCGCACCATCGCCGTCGGTGAGGTCGGCGCCGAGCTGTGCCCGGTCAGCAGCAGCCCCCAGGCGGTCCAGAACGGATGCCGCGCCGGCAAAGGCTCCTGCCGGCAGACATCGATCACCGCACCGGCCAGGTGGCCCTGCTTCAAGGCTTCGACCAGGTCCGCATCGACCACCGCCACACCCCGCCCGGCGTTGACGAACAACGCACTGGGCTTGAAGCGCTGGAACAGCGCCGCGTCATACAGGTCGTGCGTCGCCGGGGTATCCGGCAGCAGATTGAGCACATAGTCCGCCGCCTCGACCATCCGCGGCAGCTGGTCCAGGCCTGCGACCTCGACAAACGGTGCCTGCTCGCGAGGGCTGCTGGCAACGCCGCGCAGGGTCACCCCGAACGGCAGCAGAAACTCGGCCACCCGCTGGCCGATATCGCCGGTCCCGACGATCAGGACCTGGCGCCCTTCGAGGCTCCGCCCCGGGCGGTCATCCCAGCGCCGCTCGACCTGGCTGACCAGCCGCGAGAGCACCTCGCGCTCATGGCCGAGCATGTAAGTCAGCATGTATTCGGCCATCACCTGGCCAAAGATGCCGACCGCGCGGGTCAGGCGATAATCACGCGGCAAACCCTCGGCGAGCAACGGCGTGATGCCGGCCCAGGTCGACTGCATCCAGTCCGGCTTGTGGCCCTGGCGCAGCAAGGTGGCGAGCAGGTCGGGCTGGCCCAGCCACACCGTGCACTGCGGGGCCAGGCGGGCCAACTTGGCAGAGTCACCGCTGGTCAGGACCTCCAGGTCGGGAGCCCTGTCAGCCAGCAGGCCAGCGTAAGTGGCATGGTCCTGTTCAGCGATCAGTACGCGCATCGAAAAGACAACCTTGGCAGAAAACAAAGGCGGCCCGACTGGCGGGCCGCTTGGCGGTAGAGGGGTGATGCGCGGGCTCAGACCGGGTCGTTGCGACGCAGCAGCTCTTCAGGCAGGTGCTCGATGTACTCGTCTTCGGCGGGCGGCATCTGCAGGTGGTAACCCTGGCTGTCGAGGTTCTCCAGGACCTTGGTGATGTCTTCACGGGCCAGCTTGCGCTCGGGCGACAGCACCAGGTCAAAGGCGTGCATCGGCGTGCCGAAGGCTGGCAGCAGCGCCGCGGGTACGCGCTCCAGGGCATCGGCCTTGAGCACGTAGAGGTACATGCCGTCCTTGCGGGGGCTCTTGTAGATCGAACAGATACGTTTCATGCGGATTCTCCGGCGGCTGCCAGATCATCCAGCAGCGCCTGGCCCATACGCTCGCGACGCCAGCCGCGCAGCGAATCGGGCAGTTGATAGGGACCGTTGGGGTAGCCGCTCTTGAGCAGGGCTTCGAGGGTCTTCTTGCGCAGCATCAGTTCCGGGGCGATGCCCAGCCGCTCGCCTTCGGCCTGGCCGACCGTGCGCAGGCGCTTGAGGATGCCCGAGGCTTCGATCGGCAAGGGCTCCGGCAACGCCTGCGGGTACTGCTCGGCCGGCACGCTGGCGGCCTGCTTGATCAGCTTGAGCAGGTACTCGCCGTCCTGGCGGATGGTGCGCGGGTGCATGTCGTCGATCTTGGCCAGCGCCGACAGGTTGTCGGGCTGGGTCTTGGCCATCGGCCACAGCGAATGCTCACGCAGCACGCGGTTGCGCGGCACGTCACGGCTGCGCGCTTCGCGCTCACGCCAGGCGCACAGCTCGCGCAGCACGGCGAGTTGCTGGCGCGACAGCTTCCAGCCCAGCTTGACGTCGCGGTAAAGCGTCTCGGGTTCGACTTCGCGGCGCATCTGCGCGACCAGCTCGGCGCCGTCTTCCAGCACCCAGGCGTACTTGTCGTCCGACAGCCGCGGGCGCAGGGCGGTGAACAGCTCGGCGAGGTGCACGGCGTCTTCGGCGGCGTAGCTGACCTGGGTCTCCGAGAGCGGGCGCTGCAGCCAGTCGGAGCGGGTCTCGCCCTTGGGCAGGTCGAGGCCGAGCACGTCCTGCACCAGGCGCGAATAGCCCATGGAGAAGCCAATGTTCAGGTAGCCCGCGGCCAACTGGGTGTCGAACAGCGGCTGAGGCAGTTTGCCGGTCAGGCGCAGCAGCACTTCGAGGTCTTCGCTGCAGGCGTGCACGACCTTGACCACGGCGCTGTCTTCGAGCAGGTCGGCGACGGGCTGCCAGTCGCCGATCAGCAGCGGGTCGATCAGGAAGGCCTTCTTCCCGTCACCGACCTGCAGCAGGCCGGCTTTCGGATAGAAGGTGTCAACCCGCATGAATTCGGTGTCGAGCGCTACAAACGGCAGTTGGCGCCAGCTGCGGCAGTGTTCGGCCAGGCTCTGGTCGTCACGGATCCAGTGTATTTCGATGGCCACGAGGCTCTCCCACAATCATTGGCGCGCAGTATATACGGCGCGGGCTCTGCGCGCGAAACCTGGCGACCATCGCGCCTTCCCGGGCGCACCTCAGCGGCCTGCCGCCAGCCATGGCCGGCAGCCGGCGAACAGGTCCAGTGACTGTTGGTAGACCTCGCTGCGCACCTGCAGCAGGCCGAGCATCGAGTGGAACAGGTTGTCCTGGCTGAGCGGCGCGTCCCGCAGGCGGGCCAGGCACTCGGTGTCGAGGCCGAAGTCCTCGCGGTAGCTGTCGGAGAACCACGCCAGCATCGGCACATGGCGCT
The DNA here is from genome assembly GCF_900536025.1 of Pseudomonas reidholzensis. Lineage (GTDB taxonomy): Bacteria > Pseudomonadota > Gammaproteobacteria > Pseudomonadales > Pseudomonadaceae > Aquipseudomonas > Aquipseudomonas reidholzensis. The sequence goes on along the minus strand of NZ_UNOZ01000030.1, from coordinate 99,823 downwards.
GCTGCTCAGGCGCCAGCATGTACGGCGTGCCGTGCAGGAACAGGTTGTACTCACCCAGCGATTCGCCGTGGTCGGAGAGGTACAGCATCGCCGTGTCGACCTTGGCCTGGCGGCTGCGCAGCAGGTCGATCAGCGAGGCCAGGACCTGGTCGGTGTAGCCCAGGGTGTTGTCGTAGCTGTTGACGATGGCCTGCTGGTCGCACTGGTTGAGGGCATTGCTGCGGCACACCGGGGTGAAGCGCTCGTACGCGGCGGGGTAGCGTTTGTAGTAGTCCGGCCCGTGGCTGCCCATCTGGTGCAGGACCAGCACGGTGTCCTGGTCGAGGCTGTCGAGCAGTTGCGCCAGGCCCTGCAAGAGAATCTCGTCGTGGCACTCGCCCTCGGCGCACAGGGCCGGGTCCTGAAGGTTGCTGACATCGACGAACTGCACCCGGTCGCAGGTGCCCTTGCAGCCTGACTGGTTGTCCCGCCACTGCACGCTGAGGCCGGCGCGCTGGAGGATGTCGAGCAGCCCCTCGCGATTGCGCGCGACACTGGCGTCGTAGTCCTTGCGCGGCATGCCAGAGAACATGCACGGCACCGACACCGCCGTTTCAGTGCCGCACGAGTGCACATCGGCGAACGCCAGCAGGCCCTGCTCCTTGCTCAGCCGTGGGGTGGTATCGCGGGCATAGCCGAGTACCCCGAAGTTTTCCGCCCGGGCGCTCTCGCCGACCACCAGCACGGTCAGCGATTTGCGTTGATGGTGCTGCCAGGCGGCATCCCGGTGGGCATCCGCGCCGTACTGCTGGAAGGGCCTGGCGGCACTGCCGAGGCGCTCACTGACATAACCGAACGAGGCGCCGACGACATTGCTCGGGGTGAGCATCAGGCGCAGTTCGTGGTGGTTGCGAAACAGCGAGGCCAGGCCCTGGTAGTTGACCAGCGCCACCGAGCCGATGGCGAGCGCACAGGCGCCGCTGACCAGCAGCTTGCCGAACACTTCGCGGTGCCAGCGCCGGTAGGCGATCGGCGCCTTGTACAGCACCACCGAGGGCAGTACCCCTAACAACACGATGTATAAGGCAAACTTCAATGAGAGCAGATCACGCACTTCACTGATGTTGGTTTCGGCGACATTACGAAACATGCCAGCATCGATAAGTACGCCATATTGATTCATGAAGTAAGCGACTGCCGCACCACTCATGAACAACAGCACCAACACCGGTTTCAATACATAGCGGAAGGCGACCAGGGTGAGCAGCAGGTTGAACGCGAAAAACATCATCACAGCGAACGCCAGCATCAGCCACAGGCCAACCATACCGGGCGGCACAACCGCCTCGAGGTGTTCCCAGAGCAGGCTGTTGAAGCCAATCAACAGGTACAGGCTGGCCAGCAACGTGACCCATTCGGTCCGCAGGATTTTGAGTGTGCGCATGGTGTCCGCAATCGAGATTGATTATCGGCCAGGCGGCCGAGTCGGCCCCTGGAGAAGTGGTCCGGATTGTGGAAAGTGTACCCTCAATTTTTTGTGAAAAAGACGCCAACAAACAATTGCACGGCGCTGTTGCGGGGTTAAATCAAGTTCATTCAGCCGCCATTCAGCCAGCGCGCTGAAGTTCGCCGGGGTTTCAGGGCACGCCAGCGCTCCGGTGCCCGGCTCACTCCCTCACTTGGGCAAAGGCGGCTATCCTCAAGGTTCAACGCCTTTCGCCAACCCCTGAACAGAGGTGAAGAAATGCCCGTACCGCATGATCTGCTCGCTGATTTGCACATTACCGCCGATGACTTTCAGGCCCTGATCGACAAGGACCCGGCGCTGCACAAGCTGCACAAGGAATACAACGGCAAGGACAAGCAGGTGGTGGCCGCCGAGGGCAATGCCACGCCGGACGAGGCCGTCAACCGGCTGCGCAAGGAACGCTTGCTGATCAAGGACAAGATCGAACGGATTATCCACCCGCCCAAGGCCTGATCTTTCAATCACCTGTTCCGGCCTCATCGCGGGTAAACCCGCTCCTACAGGTTCAGCAGCGCTGCAAACCCTGTAGGAGCGGGTTTACCCGCGATGAGGCCAGTTGTTTCAACCCTGTGCCGAAGCCTTCAGTGCGGTGTCCAGGTCTTCGATCAGGTCGCGGTAGTCCTCGATCCCCAGCGACAGACGCAGGAGGTTTTCGCTGATGCCCATGTGCCCCTTCTGCTCCGGGCTCAGGGAGTTGTGCGACATGCTCCAGGAGTGGTTGATCATGCTCTCCACCCCACCCAGCGAATCGGCCAGGACAAAGATCGACAGCGCCTCGACCAGGCGATTGACCGCCGCCCTATCCCCCTTGATACGCAGCGTCACCACCGCACCGCCGGTCCGCATCTGCTGGGTGCACAGGGCATGCTGCGGGTGGCTCTCCAGCCCCGGGTAGTACACCTGCTCGACCTGCGGGTGCGCTTCGAGGTACTGCGCCACGCGCAGCGCATTGGCGCTCTGGCGCTCCATGCGCACGTCGAGGGTCTTCAGCCCACGCAGCGCCAGGTAGCAGTCGAACGGCCCCTGGATCGCCCCCACGGCCATGCTGATCTTGCGCAGGCGCTTGAGCAGCTCGTCGTTGGCGGCTACCACCACGCCACCGGTGAGGTCGGAATGGCCACCGATGTACTTGCTCGCCGAGTGCATCACTAGGTCGACGCCGAGGGTGATCGGCTGCTGGTTCCACGGCGAGCAGAAGGTGTTGTCGATGCAGGTCATTACACCGCGCTCACGCGCCAGCGCGCAGACCGCCTTGATATCGACCAGGTGCAGCAGCGGGTTGGTCGGCGACTCGATCCAGATCAACTGGGTGTCCGGGCGGATCGCCGCCGCAACGGCGTCCAGGTCATTCAGGTCGACGTAGGTGGTGGTCAGCCCCGAGGTGCGTGCGCGGTAGTCTTCGAGCAAGCGGAAGGTGCCGCCGTAGACACCGTTCATGACGACTACGTGGGCATCTTTGGAGAGCAGTTCGAGGACCGTCGCGGTGGCGCTGACGCCCGAGGCACAGGCGACCGCGCCAACGCCTTCTTCGAGCGCGGCGACGCAGGTCTCGTAGGCGTGCCGGGTCGGGTTGCTGACGCGGCTGTAGGCGTACTCCGGGTGGTCGTCGAGGCCGCGCTTGATGAACGAGCTGGAGGTGACGATGGCCGGGAAGATGGCGTTGTCGGCAACGCTGGACTGCTCGCCAGCGTGGATGGTACGGGTGGCGAAATTGCGCGGCTTGTCGGACATGATCGGGCCCATGGACGGGAAAGGAGACGGGTTGAAAGACGTCACTATCGCATATCCGATGGCGGCAGGCCGAGTGTGGAATAGCCTTGTCGGTTTTACCCGCAACGTATTCTCCGCATGCTCTCACTGGGCTAATCTCGAGGAAATTTTTCTCAAAGCAGCCGCCCGCCGATATGGACAGTTTCGACCAGCACATCCTCACCCTGCTCCAGCGCGACGCCTCGCTGTCCCTCAAGGACCTGGCCGAAGCCGTCAACCTCACCACCACGCCCTGCTGGAAGCGGGTCAAGCGCCTGGAAGAAGAGGGCTACATTCGCGGCCGGGTGGCGCTGCTCGACCCGCAGCGCCTGGGCTTGGGGCTGACCGTGTTCGTCCAGCTGAAGACCCAGCGCCATGACAGCACCTGGCTCGAGCAGTTTGCCGCGACGGTGAGCGGCTTCGAAGAGGTGATGGAGTTCTACCGGATGTCCGGCGACTGGGACTACATGCTGCGGGTGGTGGTGGGTGATATTGCAGCGTATGACCGCTTCTACAAGAAGCTGATCACCAGCACCGATGGGCTGTCCAATATCACCTCGAGTTTCGCCATGGAGCAGATGAAGTACACCACGGCGTATCCCGTACATCGTTAGATCAGGCGTTGCCTGCCCTCATCACTCAGCGGCAGCCACCAGGTCGATGCGGTTGCCGGCCTTGGCCTTTTCCAGCCTGATCGCGACGAACTTGGAGGTCGGCGTGTAGGTCCCTTCGCCATAGCTCTCCAACGGCACCAACGGGTTGGTCTCCGGATAGTAGGCCGCGGCCTGCCCCTCGGGCACATCGAACGCCACCAGGCGGAACCCGGACACGCGCCGCTCACGCCCGTCCTCCCACAGCGACACCATGTCCACCTGCTCACCCGGCTCGAAGCCCAGGCGGCGAATGTCCGCCTCGTTGACGAACACCACCTCGCGCAGGCCAAACACCCCGCGATAACGGTCATCCAGGCCATACAGCGTGGTGTTGTACTGGTCGTGCGAGCGCAAGGTCTGGAGGATCAGGTCAGGTTTATCGCCCCGCGCCAGCACCTGGGCGTTGATCAGTTGCTCCGGCAACACGCTCGGCATGAACCGCGCCTTGCCGGTGCTGGTGCGCCACTCCCGGTTGGCCGCACTGTTGCCCAGGTGGAACCCCCCGGGCTCCTCGAGGCGCTGATTGAAGTTGGCGAAGCCGGGGATAACGTCGGCGATCATGCTACGAATACGGCTGTAATCCGCGACGGCATACGCCCAGTCAATCGGATGCTTGCCCAACGTCGCCTGGGCGATCCCGGCAATGATCGCCGGCTCCGAGCGCATGTGCGGTGAGCGCGCCTTCAACTGGCCGTGGGAGATGTGCACCATGCTGAAGGTGTCTTCCACGGTCACGCCCTGTGGCCCGTTGGCCTGCAGGTCGATCTCGGTGCGCCCCAGGCAGGGCAGGATCAACGCATCGCGGCCGGTGACCAGGTGCGAGCGGTTGAGCTTGGTCGAAATCTGCACGGTCAGCGCGCAGTTGCGCAGCGCCGCATGGGTACGCGGGGTGTCTGGCGTGGCCTGGGCGAAGTTGCCGCCCAGGGCGATGAAAACCTTGGCGCGCTGCGCTTCCATGGCCTGGATCGCCAGCACCGCGTTGTGCCCGTGGGCACGCGGCACCTTGAACTGGAAGCGCTGCTCGAGGGCGTCGAGCAACGGTGCCTTGGGCTTCTCGTCGATGCCCATGGTGCGGTCGCCCTGCACGTTGCTGTGGCCACGCACCGGCGACAGCCCGGCGCCGGGCTTGCCGACGTTGCCGCGCAACAGTTGCAGGTTGACGATCTCCTGCACGGTGGCCACCGAATGGCGGTGCTGGGTGACGCCCATGGCCCAGCACATGATCACCCGCTCGGCTTTGCGGTACATGCGCGCGGCCAGCTCGATCTCGGCCTGAGTAAGCCCGGACTGCTCGACGATGTGTGCCCACGAGGTGGCGTCCAGCACGGCCAGGTAGTCATCGACGCCACTGGTGTGGGCGGCAATGAACGCATGGTCGAACACCGCCGGCTCGCCGTTGGCCTGGGCCTCGCGCTCCCATTGCAGCAGGTACTTGGCGATGCCGCGCATGGCGGCCATGTCGCCGCCCAGCGACGGCCGGAAGTACGCACTGGTGGTCGGTTCGGAGCCGTTGCTGAGCATCTCGAACGGGTGCTGCGGGTGCTGGAAACGCTCCAGGCCACGCTCCTTGAGCGGGTTGAAGCAGACCACCTGGGCGCCACGGCGCACCGCCTCGCGCAGCGGTTCGAGCATGCGCGGGTGGTTGGTGCCGGGGTTCTGGCCAATCACGAAAATCGCGTCGGCCAGCTCCAGGTCATGGAACACCACGGTGCCCTTGCCGACGCCGAGGCTGGCGCCCATGCCGACGCCGCTGGCTTCGTGGCACATGTTCGAGCAGTCGGGGAAGTTGTTGGTGCCGTAGGCGCGGACGAACAGCTGGTAGAGAAACGCCGCTTCGTTGCTGGCCCGGCCGGAGGTGTAGAACTCGGCCTGGTCGGGCGACTCGAGCGCCTGCAGGTGCTCGGCGATCAGCGCAAAGGCTTCGTCCCAGCTGACTTCGCGGTAATGATCGGTGGCGGCGTCGTAGCGCATGGGGTGGGTCAGGCGACCCTGGTATTCGAGCCAGTAGTCGGTCTGATCGGCCAGCGCGCTGACGCTGTAGCGGGCAAAGAATGCCGGATCCACCGAACGGCCGGTGGCTTCCCAGTTGACCGCCTTGGCGCCGTTTTCGCAGAACTTGACCACGTCGCTTTCCGGCGACTCGCCCCACGCGCAGCCCGGGCAGTCGAAGCCACCGTTCTGGTTGGTCTTGAGCATCACGCGCAGGTTCTTGAAGGCGTTTTCACTGCCCAGCCAGCTCTTGGTCACGCTCTTGAGCGCGCCCCAACCGGCGGCGGGGCCCTTGTAGTCCCGGATGTGTTGGTCTTTGCTCATGCGGTGGATCCTCACGCGGGGCATCAAAAGGTTCAGCGGGTCGAGTCGCCCGCTGTTTTCCCCAGCCTAAGAAGCCAGCCCTGCGGCGTCCAATCGATATGCCTTACAGGCTGATAGGCCCTGTCGATGATCGCCAGGGCTGCTCTGCACGCCTTGATATCCGTGGCCTTCGCCGGTGATAGACGAGACTGATCAACCGAGTGGGGAAAGCAATTTGACGCCGGCCCGCGCAGGTTATAGCGTGGAGTGAATCCCCGGCGCACTGCCCGCCGCCACCCTTCGAGCGCCCCCGTGAAACACACCGCCCAGGCCCTGATCGACGGCTTCAACCGAAGAATCGACTACCTGCGCATGTCGGTCACCGACCGCTGTGATTTTCGTTGCGTCTATTGCATGGCCGAAGACATGCAGTTCTTGCCGCGCCAGCAGATCCTCAGCCTCGAAGAGCTGTACCAGGTGGCTGAGCGTTTCGTCGCTCTGGGCACCCGCAAGATCCGCCTGACCGGTGGCGAGCCGCTGGTGCGCCAGGGCATCGTCGAGCTGTGCGGGCGCATCGCCGCCCTGCCCGGCCTGCGTGAACTGTGCCTGACCAGCAATGGCTCGCAACTGGGCCGCCTGGCGCAGCCACTGTTCGACGCGGGCGTCAGCCGGCTGAATATCAGCCTCGACAGCCTTGAGCCCGCGCTGTTCCGGCAACTCACCCGGACCGGCGACCTGGACCAGGTGATTGCCGGCATCGACGCCGCCCGCCACGCCGGTTTCCGCCGCACCAAGCTCAATTGCGTGGTGCTCAAGGGCCGCAACGACGGTGAAATCGTCGACCTGGTGCGCTTCGCCATCGACCGCGAGCTGGACATCTCGTTTATCGAAGAAATGCCCCTCGGGCTCATCAGCGAGCACCAGCGCGACGAGTCGTACTGCTCCAGTGACGACGTGCGCGAGCGCCTTGCCGCCCACTTCACCCTGATCGAATCGGCCGAATCGTCGCAAGGCCCGGCGCGTTACTGGCGCCTGGCCGAAGCGCCGCAGACCCGGGTCGGTTTCATTTCGCCGCACAGCCACAACTTCTGCGCCACCTGCAACCGCGTGCGCCTGACCGTCGAAGGGCGCTTGCTGCTGTGCCTGGGCAACGAGCATTCGCTGGACCTCAAGCAGGTGCTGCGGGCCCACCCCGGTGACCGCGAGCGGCTGGAAAGTGCCATCCGCGAGGCCGTGCAGCTCAAGCCCTATCGCCACCACTTCGAGGTGGGCGGCGAGGTGCAGATCCTGCGCTTCATGAACATGACCGGCGGCTGATCGGCCGTCTCTGGATTGCCATGATCGTCCATTCCCGCCCCGATGTGCTGCGCGTGCTGTTCACCCTCAAGGGCTCGATCGTCAAGCGCATTGCCCTGCGCTGCCTGTTGGTAACCTTGCTGGCGGCCCTGATCGTGCTGGTCGAGCGGCGTTACCCGCAGATGTTCTCGCCGGTCAGCGCCACGCCGTTCACCTTGCTTGGCCTGTCGCTGTCGATCTTCATGAGCTTTCGCAACAACGCCTGCTACGACCGCTGGTGGGAGGGGCGCAAGGCGTGGGGCAAGATGATCATCGAGGTGCGCTCGTTCGTCCGTGAGAGCGCGGTGATTGCCGATGAGCGGGTGCGCGGCGAGTTGCTGCGCGGGCTGTGTGGGTTTGCCCATGCGCTGAACGCCGGGCTGCGCGGTGAGGCGCCGCTGGAGGCGGCGCGGCCATGGCTCAGCGAAGGGGCGGCGATCAGCCCGCACAACGTCTGTGACGGGATCCTGCAAGAGATCGGCGGGCACTGTTCACGCCTCGCCCAGGCTCAGCAGATCAGTGAGTGGCGGTATACCCTGCTGGAGCAGCGGCTGCTGGGGCTGTCGGAGGTGCAGGCGACCTGCGAGCGGATCAAGGGCACGCCGCTGCCGTTTCCCTACACGCTGCTGTTGCACCGCACCATCTACATCTTCTGCCTGCTGCTGCCGTTTGCCCTGGCCACGCCGCTGGGCTGGCTGGCGCCGCTGTTCACGACCATCGTCAGCTACACGTTCTTTGGGCTGGATGCGATCGGCAACGAGCTGGAAGACCCGTTTGGCCGGGATGAGAACGACTTGCCGACCGATGCTCTGGTGCGCACCCTCGAGCGTGATGTGCTGGCGGCGCTGGGGCATACCCCGCTGCCACCGGTGTTGCTGCCGGTGGAGCATGTGTTGAGCTGAGGGGCTTGTGTAGAACCTGGTGGCCTCATCGCGGGTAAACCCGCTCCTACAGGTTTTTGCAACGCCGCAGAGTCCTGTAGGAGCGGGTTTACCCGCGATGAGGCCGGCAGGGTCAACTCAACCTCGGCTGTCACACGGGCCCACCGGCTTCAGGTGTGGGACGAAATTGCATGGGCGGTGACGGGCATCCAGTTGCTCGGCGAGAATCCCCTCCCACGCCGTCCGACACGCCCCGGTCGAGCCCGGCAGGCAGCACACCAAGGTGCCATTGCTCAACCCGGCCAACGCCCGGCTCTGCACGGTCGAGGTGCCGATATCAAGGATCGACAACGCCCGGAACAGCTCGCCAAACCCGTCGATACGCTTGTCCAGCAAACACTCCACGGCTTCGGGCGTGCTGTCGCGCCCGGTAAAACCCGTGCCACCGGTGATCAGCACCACCTGCACCTGGTCATCGGCGATCCAGGTCGCGACCTGGGCGCGGATCTTGTACAAGTCGTCCTTGAGCAGCACCCGCTCGACCAGGCGGTGGCCGATCTGCACCGACCGGGTGGCCAGCAGCTCGCCCGAGGTGTCGGTGTCGAAGCTGCGGGTATCGCTGACGGTCAGCACGGCAATATTGAGCGGTACGAATACCGCGTCCGGTTTCACACTCACCTGGGTTTCCTCGCGAATTGGCATTGCCGCCACGCTAGAGGCAAGCCCGGCAAGCGTCCAATCGATATGACGTACCGGGTGATCAATGCTCTCTATCGCCCACTTAACATTGGCCACCCACCGCCGACTTGGTTAAGGTCGACAGACTCAGATCGTGCAGGCCGCCCCATGGACATCAAGCAGCTCAAGTTCCTCCTCGCCCTCGACCAGACCCGCCATTTCGGCCAGGCCGCCGCGCTGTGCCACATCACCCAGCCGACCCTGTCGATGCGCCTGCGCAACCTCGAGGACGAACTGGACCTGGTGCTGGTCAAGCGCGGTCAGCGCTTCGAGGGGTTCACCGAAGCCGGCGAGCGCATCCTGGCCTGGGCCCGCACCCTGCTCGCCGCGCACGATGGTCTGCAGGCCGAGGCCGCCAGTTGCCGCGGCCAGGTGGTCGGCAGCCTGCGCCTGGGCAGCGTACCGCTGGCCAGTTTCAACCCGATGCACCTGCTGCTGCCGCTGCGCGAAAAATACCCCGAGCTGCATTTTCAGCTCAGCTCGCACACCTCCGAGCAGATCGTCGACGGCCTCAGCCGCAACCAGCTGGACCTGGGCATCTGCTACCTCGACCAGGTCAACGCGAGTTTCTTCGACGTGATCGAGCTGGGCACCACTACCATGGGCCTGCTGCACGACGTCCGCCACTTCCCGCTGGCGCAGCGCGCACTGCGCTGGGAAGACCTCGGCGACATCCCCCTCGGCCTGCTCAGCAAGGGCATGCACTACCGCCAGTCGCTCGACCTGAGTTTCCGCAGCCGTGGCCTGGAGCCGCTGGCGGTGCTCGAAAGCGACTCGACCTTCCAGCTGATCCAGGCCATCACCAGTGGCATCTGCTGCGCATTGATGCCGCTCGACTGCGGCCTGGAAGACCTCAGCGAACACATGCGCATCATCCCCGTCACCGACGCCAGCGTGCTCAGCCCGGTCGGCCTGTTGCTGCGCCGCAGCGAGCCGCGTTCGGCGATCGCCGAGCAGTGCTTCGCCGAGGCGCGGGCGTTGTTCAGCGCCTGACCGCGATGGCCGCTTTCACCGCCCTGTCGCCTGCCGGTACTGGCGGGGGGTGAAGCCGGTCAACTGCTTGAACTGGCGGCTGAACGCGCTGTGATCGGTATAGCCGCATTGCAGGGCCACCTCGATGATCGGCAGCGTGGTGTGCAGCAGGCGGTGGGCATGCTCCAGCCGGGCCTTGTGGATCATCTGCCGCGGCGTCAGGTGAAACACCCGCTTGCAGTAGCGCTCCAGCTGCGCCACGGAGATACCGGCGATTCGGGTCAGTTCGCCCATGCTGATCGGCTGGTGAAAATTCTGGCGGATATGCGCGTCGACGGCGGCCAGGCGCTGGTAGGCCGGGTGGCTGTCGGCGGCGCTCTGCAGGTCGACCGAAATGCCCACCAGGCCGATGATCTGGTCGGCCGGATTGCGTAGCGGGCGTTTGTGGGTGAGGCACCAGCCCGCTTCGCGGCTGCCGTACAGGTGCAACTCCAGCTGGTCCTGCAGCACCCACCCCTGCTCCAGCACGCGACGGTCCTGTTCGGTGTAGCCGGGGCCCAGCTGTGCCGGAAACACCTCGGCGCTGGTCTTGCCGAGCAGCGGCGTCAACTGCTTGAGGCCGCAGCGCTGGACCAGCGTGCGGTTGGCCAACACATAGCGCGCCTGGGCGTCCTTGATGAAGATCGCGGCGTTGGGGATGGCGTCGAGGATCGGCAACAGCAAGGCGACGCTGGCCAGCAGCGCCTCGATGGTCGCAGGGCGATGCTGATCGAGGTTGGCGTAGAGCGCTGCGAGGCTGTTGCGGGTCATGGCGGGTCCTCAGAGGGTGCGCTGGCAGTGCCTGCCAAGGCAACGCATTGCCGAGATTGCAGCCTATCCCAGGGCAACGTCGACTCCAACACCCAGCTGCCAATTGTGCTGATTTCGTCATCCACTTTGTAGAAAACCATCAAGAACGCAGCCCCCGCCGGGCGCCACTCTATAGCCCATGCACACCGCCAGAAAATCCATAACGCTGCGGTCATGAACCCCGCCTCACGCCGCCAATCACTCCCTTGCGGGCACGCCCGCTGCAACCAGGACGCGCTGATGAAACGCATACACGTGATCGACTCCCACACCGGCGGCGAACCGACCCGCCTGGTCATGAGCGGCTTCCCGGCGTTGACCGGGCGGAGCATGGCCGAGCAACGCGACGAGCTGCGCGAGCAGCATGACCCGTGGCGCCGCGCCTGCCTGCTGGAGCCACGCGGCAATGATGTGCTGGTCGGCGCGCTGTATTGCCCGCCCGTGTCCGCCGAGGCCACCTGCGGGGTGATCTTCTTCAACAATGCCGGCTACCTGAACATGTGCGGCCACGGCACCATCGGCCTGGTCGCCTCGCTGCAGCACCTGGGGCTGATCAACCCGGGCGTGCACCTGATCGACACACCGGTCGGCCAGGTCAGCGCCACTTTGCATGAAGACGGCGCGGTCACGGTCGGCAACGTGCCGTCCTACCGCTACCGCCAACAGGTCGCGGTGGACGTGCCGGGGCATGGCCGGGTGCACGGCGACATCGCCTGGGGCGGCAACTGGTTCTTCCTGGTCTCCGAGCACGGCCAGCGCCTTGAGCTGGACAACGTCGAAGCGCTGACCGCGTACACCTGGTCGATGCTCAAGGCCCTCGAAGCGCAGGGCATCACCGGCGAAGACGGCGGTGTGATCGACCACGTCGAGCTGTTCGCCGACGACCCCGACGCCGACAGCCGCAACTTCGTCATGTGCCCCGGCAAAGCCTACGACCGCTCGCCCTGCGGCACCGGCACCAGCGCCAAGCTGGCGTGCCTGGCGGCCGACGGCAAGCTCGCCGAGGGCCAGACCTGGACCCAGGCGAGCATCACCGGCAGCCGCTTCGAAGGGCGCTTCGAATGGCACGGCGAGCGCATCCGCCCGTTCATCACCGGCCGCGCCCACATGAGCGCCGACAGCACCTTGCTGATCGACGAACAGGACCCCTTCGCCTGGGGCATCTGAGCCGCAGGTTCTCTCGACACCCTATCTGACTGAATGCCGCAAGGAGTGACAACCATGAGCGACAACATCTTCACCGGCTGCATGCCTGCCCTGATGACCCCGTGCACCCCTGCCCGCACACCTGACTTCGACGCGTTGGTGCGCAAGGGCCGCGAGCTGATCGAAGCCGGCATGAGCGCCGTGGTCTACTGCGGCTCGATGGGCGACTGGCCGCTGCTGACCGAGGCCGAGCGCCAGGAAGGCGTGGCGCGCCTGGTTGCCGCCGGCATCCCGACCATCGTCGGCACCGGCGCGGTGAACACCCGCGAAGCGGTGGCGCACGCCGCGCATGCCGCCAAAGTCGGCGCCGCCGGCCTGATGGTGATCCCCCGGGTACTCTCGCGCGGCGCCTCGCCCGCCGCCCAGAAAGCCCACTTCGCGGCCATCCTGCAAGCCGCGCCGAAACTCCCGGCGGTGATCTACAACAGCCCTTACTACGGCTTCGCCACCCGTGCCGAGCTGTTCTTCGAACTGCGTCGCGAGCACCCCAACCTGATCGGCTTCAAGGAGTTCGGCGGCGGCGCCGACCTGCGCTACGCCGCCGAGCACATCACCTCCCAGGACAACGACGTGACCCTGATGGTCGGCGTTGACACCCAGGTGGTGCATGGCTTCGTCAACTGCAACGCCACCGGCGCGATCACCGGCATCGGCAACGCCCTGCCGCAGCAAGTGCTGCAACTGGTGGCGCTGAGCAAGCAGGCTGCCCAGGGCGACGCCAAGGCCCGGCGCCTGGCGCGTGAGCTGGAAGCGGCACTGGCCGTGCTGTCGTCGTTCGATGAAGGCTGCGACCTGGTGCTGTACTACAAGCACCTGATGGTGCTCAACGGCGACCGCGAATACACCCTGCACTTCAACGAAAGCGACGTGCTCACCGACGCCCAGCGTAACTACGCCGAAGCGCAGTACACGCTGTTCCGCACCTGGTACGGCAACTGGTCGGCCGAGCACAACCTCGCCTGACACCTCACCCGCGGCGCCGTCCAGGCGCCGCCCTCTCCTCCGCCTGGTGCACGCACTGAAGGCTTCGCACCGTTGAAAAGGACGCCCGCATGACCCTGACAGGCAACGTGCTCACGCCCGGGCAACCTGACGCCGACATCGCCATTGTCGGCGCCGGTATCGTTGGCGTCGCCTGCGCCCTGCAACTGGCCCGCCAGGGCCGGAGGGTACTGCTGGTCGATCGTCAGGCGCCCGGTCACGGCGCCTCGTTCGGCAATGCCGGGCACCTGGCCACCGAGCAGGTGTTTCCGATTGCCGACCTGTCGATCCTCAAGCGCTTGCCGTCCATGCTGATGGACCCGATGGGGCCGTTGCGCCTTGACTGGAAATACCTGCCGCGCGCCCTGCCCTGGTTCACTCGCCTGCTGCTCAACCTGCGTGCGGCGCCGTTCCAGCGCAGCGTGGCCGGCATCCGCACGCTCAACGAAGGCAGCCTGGGTGCCTGGCAGCGGTTGCTGGGCTCGATCGAGCGCAGCCAGCTGCTCAAGCAAGACGGCTCGCTGCTGGTGTTCGAACGGCCGGAGTCGCGGCCAGCGCTCGAGGCCTTGCAAGCCCGCCTGCAACAGCAGGCGGTGCCGGTGCAATCGTGGTCGGCGCAGGCGGTGCAGCAGGCGGCCCCGCAGCTGAGTCGGCAGATCCAGGGCGGCTTGTTCTTCCCGGCTACCGGGCATTTCCTCGACCCATACCAGGTGGTCTGTGAGCTGTTCGACGCCGCACTGAAACTCGGCGTGCGCTTCGTCCAGCAGGAGGTGCACACAGGCCAAGTGCATGCCGGGGGCGTCACCCTGAGCAGTGCCCAGGGTGCGCTGACGGCGCGCCAGGTGTTGATCGCCTGTGGCGCACACTCGGCCAGGCTGACCGCCGCGCTGACCGGCAAGCAGGTGCCGCTGGACACCGAACGCGGTTATCACCTGATGCTGCCCAACGAGCACCAGCGCTTGCCGTTCGCGGTCACTTCGCTGGAGCGCAAGTTCATCATGACGCCCATGACAGAGGGCTTGCGCCTGGCCGGCACGGTGGAGTTCGCCGGCCTCGAGCGGCCGCCCAGCATGCAACGTGCCTGGCAGTTGCACCGGCTGAGCCAGGGCCTGTTCGAGCGTGACCTGGACGCCACCGGCGCGACACCCTGGATGGGCTTCAGGCCGTCATTGGCGGACTCGTTGCCGGTGATCGACCAGGTCTGCGAGGGGCGAGTGCTGCTCGCTTTTGGCCATCAACACCTGGGCCTGACCCAGGCTGCGGTAACGGCCGAGTGGCTGGGCCGCCTGGTGCAGGGCGAACCCCAGGCGCACCTCGCCGCCTACCGCCTCGATCGTTTCTGACCCCGCGGCCGGCGCTGCAAGCGCGGGCAATGACCACTGAGGCATTGCTCGCGATGTGGATAAAAATCTCGTATACCATATCCATAATTCCATCCCGACCGGCCATGTACCGTGAAACCACCCCGCCTGAACGTTCCGGACCTGGGCAATATCCCCTCCACCTCGGAAATCATCACCCGCCACCTGCGTGATGCAATCATCGCCGGGCAATTCGGCGAAGACGAACCTATCCGTCAGGACGACGTCGCCAGCCAGTTCAATGTCAGCAAGATCCCCGTGCGCGAAGCGCTCAAGCGCCTTGAAGCCGAAGGCCTGGTGATGTTCCAGCGCAACCGTGGGGCGATGGTCACGCGGATGTCGGAGTCGGAGCTGGCGCAGATGTTCGAAGTGCGCATGCTGCTCGAAGACAAGGTACTGCGCCTGGCCATCCCCAACATGACCGACGCCACCTTTGAACGCGCCGAGCGCATCTGCCAGGAATTCATCGGTGAAAACGATGTGGGGCGCTGGGCGGAGCTCAACTGGGAGTTGCATGCCTGCCTGTACGAACCGGCACAACGGCCGTTTCTGATCAACCTGATCCGCTCGGTCAACGACAAGCTGGAGCGTTACCTGCGCATGCAGATGAGCCTTTCGGCCGGCAAGGAACGGGCTGATCACGAGCATCGCGAAATACTTCAGGCGTGCCGTGAAGGTGACGTGGAGCGGGCGGTTGGCTTGCTCGACAAGCACATTGCCGGGGTCTGCAAGACCCTCTTCGAACACCTGCCCAGCGCCAAGTGATGATCCAGTTGCGCTGGCCTGCCCGGCGCAACAGCCGCCTCAGCGGGAGGGCAATCGCCCGCCCGCATCCCCCGCTCTCTAACGCCTCCTGAGTAGCACCTGTGTTCCCTTGGGGGGCGCAGATACCCACCGTGCTCCGATATGTAACATCCCCGGTCAGCGCCTGACCGTACCCCGGAGTCAGCCCCCGCCCTGCAGGGCATGGCCCACAACGATGCACGCGGGTTTACCCCTGCCAGGCATAAACAGGCACGCGCATTGCTATGCTTTATATCGTATACGAAATGCCCTTATACGATGTTCAGCACACACCGACACGAGGCCTTCATGAAAAAGCAATCCCTCGCTTTAGCCCTCAGCGCTGTATTCGTTTCGAGCTTCATGGCGACCGCCCAGGCCGACAAACTGGACGACATCATCGGCGCCGGCAAACTGCGTTGCGCAGTCACCCTGGACTTCCCGCCGATGGGCTTTCGTGATGCCAGCAACGCCCCGGCGGGGTTTGACGTGGACTACTGCAATGACCTGGCAAAAGTGCTCGGCGTGGATGCCGAAATCGTCGAAACACCCTTCCCCGACCGCATCCCGGCACTGATCTCCGGCCGCGCCGACGTGATCGTGGCGTCCACCTCGGACACCCTCGAGCGGGCCAAGACCGTCGGCCTGACCGTGCCCTACTTTGCCTTCCAGATGGTCGTGCTGACCCGCGAAGACACCGGCATCAACACCTTCGACGACATCAAGGGCAAAGCCCTCGGCAACACCAGCGGCACCTTTGAAGCGCTGGCCCTGGAGAAGGACGTAAAAAGCTGGGGCACCGGCAGCTTCCGCGCCTACCAATCGCAGAACGACACCATCCTGGCGGTCGCGCAAGGCCATATCGAAGCCACCGTGGTGACCAACACCGTCGCCGCCGCAACCTTGAAATCCGGCAAGTACAAAAACCTCAAGGTCGCAGGCAACGCCCCGTACGTGGTTGATTTCGTTTCGCTCGGCGCCAAGCGCAACGAGTACGGCCTGATCAACTACCTGAACCTGTTCATCAACCAGCAGGTGCGTACCGGTCGCTACCAGGAGCTGTTCGTCAAATGGGTCGGCACTGACATCCCCACCACCGACCTGACCGTACCGCAGGTTTACTACTGAGGCCTCGCGCATGTCAGGTTCACTCAACCCGCTGCACGGGCGCAGCCTGGTCGCCGGTGCGGCGCAAGGCGAACTGCTGTTCGCCGAGGTCGGCCTGAGTTTCTGGGGCGGCGTCGATCCGCTTACCGGCGAAGTGATCGATCGCCATCACCCGCTCAGCGGCCAGCGGCTGGCGGGGCGGGTCCTGGCCATCCCCAGCGGCCGGGGCTCGTGCACCGGCAGCAGCGTGCTGATGGAACTGATCAGCAACGGCCACGCCCCGGCGGCGCTGGTGCTGGCAGAAGCCGATGAGATCCTGACCTTGGGCGTGCTGGTCGCCGAAGCCCTGTTCGCGCGTTCGCTGCCGGTGCTGTGCATCGGCAAGGCGGCCTTCGCCGGCTTGCAGGGCAGTACATTTGCGCGGGTCGAGAACGCGCTGCTGGAGCTCTATCAAGCACCGCCAGCCGGCCCCTGGCAGCCGCGCACGGCAGTCGTCGACAGCGCGCCTGCGAGCCTGCAACTGAGCGCCGAAGACCAGGCCATGCTCGCCGGTGACTACGGCAAGGCGACCCAGGTGGCCATGCAGCTGGTGGTGCGCATGGCGCAGCTGCAGGGCGCCACGCAGTTGCTGGACATCAGCCAGGCGCACATCGATGGCTGCATCTACACCGGGCCTGCCAGCCTGCACTTTGCCCAGCAGTTGCTGGAATGGGGCGCGGCGGTCAGGGTACCGACCACCCTCAACTCGATTTCCGTCGACCAGCGCCGCTGGCGTGAACTGGGCATCGACCCGGCATTGGGCGTTCCGGCCAGCGCGCTGGGCGATGCCTACATGGCGATGGGCGCGCAGCTCAGTTTTACCTGCGCGCCGTACCTGCTGGAGACTGCCCCGGCCTTGGGCGAGCAAGTGGTCTGGGCCGAATCGAATGCCGTGGTGTACGCCAACAGCGTGCTCGGCGCGCGCACCCTGAAGTACCCCGACTACCTGGATATCTGCATCGCCCTGACCGGCCGTGCACCGCTGATCGGCTGCCACCTGGACGCCCAGCGCAAGGCCCAATGGCAGGTCGAGGTGCCTGACCTGGGCCGCACCGACGATGCCTTCTACCCCTTGCTCGGCTACCACATCGGCGCCCTGGCCGGCAGCCGTGTGCCGCTGGTGCTCGGGCTCGAGCACGCGGCGCCGAGCCTGGACGACCTCAAGGCCTTCGGCGCGGCGTTCGCCACCACCTCGAGCGCGCCCCTGTTTCACATTGCCGGCGTCACCCCTGAAGCGCTCGAGCCCTCGCAGGTGCTCACCGCCGAAACCCTCGCCGCCGTCACCCTGAGCCCGGCCGAGCTGCTGCTCAGCTGGCGTGCGTTGAACAGCGCGCGCACCGACCAGGTGGAGGTGGTGTCGCTGGGCAACCCGCATTTTTCCCTGAGCGAGTTCGCCCACCTGGCCCAGCTCTGCCAAGGCCGGCGCAAGCACCCGGCGGTGGTGGTGGCCATCACCTGCGGGCGCGGCGTGCTGGAGCAGGCGCGCACGGCCGGCCACCTCGCAGTGCTGGAAGCCTTCGGCGTGCTGCTGGTGACCGATACCTGCTGGTGCATGCTCGGCGAACCGGTGATTCCGCCTGGGGCGCGCACGCTGATGACCAACTCGGGCAAGTACGCCCATTACGCACCGGGGCTGGTGGGCCGCGCCGTGCATTTCGCCAGCCTCGCCGACTGTGTCGACGCCGCCTGCACCGCCAAGGCCAGCGGGCGCCTGCCCGCCTGGCTGGAACCTGCCGTAGCCAAGGAGCGCCTGCCCCATGTTTGATTACACCTTTCAGTGGCGGGCAGCCTTGCGGGCGTTGCCCGACATGCTCAGCGGCGCCTGGGTAACGTTCGAGACGGCCGCCCTGTCGATGATCTTCGGCGTGCTGATCGCGCTCGCCCTGACGGTCATGCGCGAAGCGCCCAACCCGCTGCTGCGCGGCATCGGCAACGGCTGGGTATCGATCGCCCGCAACACCCCGTCGCTGTTTCAGATCTACATCCTGTACTTCGGCCTCGGCTCGCTGGGGTTGCACGTCAGCTCGTGGCTGGCGTTGCTGGCCGGGATCACCTTCAACAATGCCGGCTACCTGGCGGAGAACTTCCGCGGCGGCCTCAAGGCCGTGCCCACCACCCAGGTCCGCGCAGCGCGCTCGCTGGGCATGAGCGCCTTCCAGGCCTATCGGATGATCGTCGTCCCGCAGTTGCTGCGGGTGGTGTTCTACCCGTTGAGCAACCAGATGGTCTGGGCCGTGCTGATGACCTCGCTGGGGGTCGTCGTCGGCCTCAACAACGACCTCACCGGGGTGACCCAGGAATACAACGTCAAGACCTTCCGCACCTTCGAGTTCTTTGCCATCGCGGCGGTGCTGTATTACCTGATCGCCAAGGCGATCGTTGCGGTAGCCCGGCTCCTGGCCTGGCGGCTGTTCCGCTACTGAGGACTGTGTTCATGCTGACTACCAGTTTCACCTGGAACGACCTGCTGTTCATGCTCGACGGCGCCTGGGTCACTTTGCAGCTGACCTTCTGGGCGATTCTCATGGGCACCTTCGCCGGCCTGCTGTTCGGCCTCTTGCGGGCCCTGGCACCGCGCGCCAGCCTGCCCCTGGCCTGGCTCCTGGATGTGTTCCGGAGTGTGCCGCTGCTGATCCAGTTCGTGCTGTTCAACGCCTTCAAGAGCATCGTCGGCCTGAACATCAGTGCCTTCAGCGTCGGCTGCATCGTGCTCGGCGTGTACACCGCGGCGTACTTCACCGAGGTGGTCCGCGGCGGCGTGCTGGCGGTGCCGCTGTCGGTGCGCCGGGCCAGTCGCTCACTGGGCCTGAGCTACCTGCAGGACCTGCGCTGGATCGTCCTGCCGATGGCCACCCGGGTGGCCTTCCCCGGCTGGTTGAACCTGGTGCTCGGGGTGATGAAAGACAGCGCCCTGGTGATGTGGATCGGCATCGTCGAACTGCTGCGCGCCTCGCAAACCATCGTCACCCGGATTCAGGAGCCGCTGCTGGTGCTGTGCATCGCCGGGCTTATCTATTACGTCATGAGCCTGGTGGTTGCACGCCTGGGCGCCCGTCTGGAAAGAAGGTGGCAAGAAAATGATTGAGATCGACAACGTACACAAATCCTTCGGCCACCTCGACGTGGTCAAAGGCGTCAGCCTGACGGTGAACAAGGGTGAAGTGGTGTCGATCATCGGCGGGTCAGGCTCCGGTAAATCGACCCTGCTGATGTGCATCAACGGCCTCGAGCCGATCCAGAAAGGCAGCATCCGCGTCGACGGCATCGAAGTCCACGACCGCGCCTGCGACCTCAACCGGCTGCGGCAGAAGATCGGCATCGTGTTCCAGCAATGGAACGCATTTCCGCACCTGACGGTGCTCGAGAACGTCATGCTCGCGCCGCGCAAGGTGCTCGGCAAAAGCAAGCAGGAGGCCGAGGCCCTGGCCGTCAGGCAACTGACCCACGTCGGCCTTGGCGACAAGCTCAAGGTGTTCCCCGGCAAGCTCTCCGGTGGCCAGCAACAGCGCATGGCGATCGCCCGCGCGCTGGCCATGTCGCCGGACTACATGCTGTTCGACGAAGCCACCTCGGCGCTCGACCCGCAACTGGTCGGCGAAGTGCTGGACACCATGCGCATGCTGGCCGAAGACGGCATGACCATGGTCCTGGTGACCCACGAGATCCGCTTTGCCCGCGATGTGTCGGACCGCGTGGCGTTTTTCCGCAACGGCCTGGTGCACGAGATCGGTTCGCCCGATCAGGTCATCGGCAACCCGCTCAAGGCGGAAACCGCCGAGTTCCTCAAATCGGTCAAATAACCCTGCCTGGTTCAGTGCTTCTGGAGGAAACCCGATCATGTCCACTCAGCCAAACACTCACAGCGCCACCTCACCTGCCGGCCTCAAGCGCGTGGTCGCTGCCGCCATGGCCGGGACGGTGGCCGAATGGTATGAATTCTTCCTGTACGGCACGGCATCGGCACTGGTGTTCGGCCAGCTGTTCTTCCGCCAGACCGACAGCCCGATCGACGGCATCATCGCCGCCTTCGCGCTGTACGCCGTGGGCTTTCTCGCCCGCCCGTTGGGGGGCCTGGTGTTCGGTCACTACGGTGACAAGTTCGGCCGCAAGCGCCTGCTGCAACTGAGCCTTGTGGTGGTCGGCATTACCACCTTCCTGATGGGCTGCCTGCCCGGCTTCGACAGCATCGGCTACGCCGCACCGGTCCTGCTGGTGCTGCTGCGGCTGATCCAGGGGTTTGCCTTTGGCGGTGAATGGGGCGGGGCGATCCTGCTGGTGTCCGAACACTGCCCGGACAACCGCCGCGGCTTCTGGGCCAGTTGGCCACAAGCCGGGGTGCCGGCCGGTAACCTGTTGGCCACGGTCGCGCTCCTGCTGCTGTCGTCGAACCTCTCCGAAGCAGACTTTCTGGCCTGGGGCTGGCGTGTGGCGTTCTGGTTTTCTGCGGTGGTGGTGCTGATCGGGTACTGGATTCGCACCAGCGTCGACGATGCGCCGATCTTCAAGGAAGCGCAGGCGCGCCAGGCCCACAACAAGACCGCGCAACTGGGTGTGGTCGAAGTGCTGCGCCATCACTGGCGCGCGGTACTGGTCGGGATCGGTGCGCGATTCGCCGAAAACATCCTCTACTACACCGTGGTGACGTTCTCCATCACCTACCTCAAGCTGGTGGTGCACAAGGACACCTCGCAGATCCTCCTGCTGATGTTCGGCGCCCACCTGATCCATTTCTTCCTGATCCCGCTGATGGGCTACCTGTCCGACCTGATCGGGCGCAAGCCGGTGTACCTGACCGGTGCGGTGCTCACGGCGTTCTGGGGGTTCGTGGGTTTTCCGATGATGGACACCGGCAACAACTGGCTGATCATGGCGGCGATCACCCTGGGCCTGGCCATCGAGTCGATGACCTATGCGCCCTACTCGGCACTGATGGCCGAAATGTTCCCCACCCATGTGCGCTACACCGCGTTGTCGCTGTGCTACCAGGTGGCGCCGATCTTTGCCGGCTCACTGGCACCACTGATTGCCATCAGCCTGCTCAATGAGTTCCACAGTTCGACGCCGATTGCCTGGTACCTGGTGGGCGCGGCAATGATCTCGATCATTGCCGTGGGCCTGACGCGGGAGACCCGCGGCAAGTCGCTGCACCAGGTGGATGCGGAATCAGCGGCGCGGGTCGCGGCGCATCAGCAGGCCGCGGCGACGGCTGCCAGCGCCGTTGGCGTGACCTCTCAGCGATAACGTTCCAGCCAGTGCGCGTACGGCGCAGGCAGGGTCCAGGAGGCCTTGTCGACCCCCAGCTCCTTGGCCGCGAAGTACGCCCAGTGCGGATCGGCCAGGTGCGCCCGGCCTACCGAGACCAGGTCCAGGTGCCCGGCCTGCAGCGCACCCTCGGCCAACTGCGGGGTACCGAAGCCCCACGCCGACGTCACCGGCAACCCGGCTTCGCGGCGCACGCGCTCGGCGATCGGGCCCATGAACGCCGGGCCCCAGGGGATGTTGGTCTCGGCAATGGTGAAGCCGACGCTGACGCTGAGCAGGTCCAGGCCACCGGCCTTGAAGCGACGGGCCAGCTCGATCGATTCCTCGAGGGTCTGCTCGTCACGGCCGTCGTATTCCAGCACGCCGAAACGGGCGGTCAGCGGCAGGTTTTCTGGCCACACTTCACGCACGGCGGCCAGCGTTTCGAGGAGGAAGCGGCTGCGGTTGTCGAAGCTGCCGCCATAGGCATCGGTACGCTGGTTGCTGTGCTCGGAGAAGAAGCTCTGGCCGAGGTAACCGTGGGCGAAATGCAGCTCGATCCATTCAAAGCCGGCATCACGGGCACGACGGGCGGCATCGACGAAGTCCTGGCGCACGCGGGCGATGTCGTCCAGGGTCATGGCCCGAGGCACCTTGGGCAGGTGTGCGCCAAAGGCGATGGCAGACGGCGCGATGGTCTCCCAGCCACGGGCGTCATCGACGCCGATGTGGTCATCGCCTTCCCACGGCCGATTGGCGCTGGCCTTGCGCCCGGCGTGGGCGATCTGGATGCCCGGCACCGAACCTGCAGCCTTGATCGCCTGTACCACCGGCACGAAGGCCTGGGCCTGGGCGTCGCTCCAGATACCGGCGCAACCGGGGGTGATCCGCCCTTCGGGCGCGACCGCAGTGGCCTCGACTACCACCAGGCCGGCACCGCCACGGGCCAGGCTGGCCAGGTGGACGTGGTGCCAATCGTTGATCAGGCCATCCTCGGCCATGTACTGACACATCGGCGGGATCGCGATGCGGTTGCGCAGGGTGACGTCCTTGAGGGTATAGGGTTCGAACAGGGCGGACATGGCAACGCTCCAGGGGTGATTTCAGATACGATAGTTCGATCATATTCGAACTATGGCAATTTGTGAAACCCCCGTTATCATGTGAGGCATGCGAGCCTACAAACATCCCACACCCGACGACCTGATCCTCGAGCGCGTGCTTTACGCCCTGAGCGACCCTGTGCGCATGGAAATTGTCCGCCACCTGGCCGGCGTTGCCGAAGCCAGCTGCGGCGAGCTGGACGGCGGCCGGCCGAAGTCGAGCATGTCGCACCATTTTCGGGTGCTGCGCGATGCCGGGCTGGTGCACACCCGCAATGTCGGCACCACGCACATGAATTCGCTGCGCAGCGATGAGCTCGATGGGCGCTTTCCGGGGTTGCTGAACAGCATCTTGCGCCAGCAGTGAGCCCGGCCCGGCCTGCCCTCAGTAACCTTCCAGCACTGCATTCACCACGCACCGGGCCATGGCCTGGCGGGTCTGCAAGGTGGCGCTGCCCAGATGCGGCTGCAACACCACATTGTCCAGGCCCAGCAGTGCCTCGGGGACCTGCGGTTCATGCTCGAACACATCCAGCGCGGCGCCGCCCAGCCGGCCATCGCACAACCGTGCCACCAGTTCGCCCTCATCGATCACACTGCCTCGGGCGACGTTGACCAGCACCCCTTGCGCGCCCAGCGCGGCAAGCACGTCGGCATTCACCAGATGCCGCGAGGCCGCGCCGCCGGCCGCTGCCACCACGAGGATGTCGGCGTCGGCGGCAAGGCTCTGCGCAGTAGCGTGATAGGCATGAGCGCAACCCGCGAGCGGGCGGCGATTGTGATAGGCCAGCGTCACCCCGAACGGCTGCAATCGCTCGGCAATGGCCAGGCCGATACGGCCCAGGCCAATGATGCCAACCCGCTGCCCGCGCAGGCTGGTACCGAGCAAGGGGAACGCCCCCTGACGCCACTGCCCCTGCCGGACAAAGCGGTCAGCCAGACACACCTGGCGGAGCAAGGCCAGCAGCAAGGCCACCGCCTGGTCAGCCACGGCATCGGTGAGGATATCCTCGGTGGTAGCGATACGAATCTCGCGCACCTGTGCCAGGTGCAGATCGATGCGATCAAGGCCGACCCCGTTTACCGCAATCAGCCGCAGCCCGCGCAACCCCTCCAGCAACCACGTCGGCACGCCCTCACCGCCATTGGTTACCAGCGCAGCGAAGCGTTCGGGGCGCTCGCTCAACACCGCCCGCCGGGCCCGTTCGTCATAGCAGCGGACCAGCGCGAAGCGCTCGGCCAACTGCGCTTCATAGTCAGCCAGCAATGGCGCCAGCATCAGCAACTCAGGCTTCATCGGCGCCCCCTCAATCTGCCTGGACGGTGACCTGGCGCTGTTCGCCAAGGCCTTCGATGCCCAACCGCATAGTCTGCCCGGGCCGCAGGAACACCGCCGTGGGCTTGATGCCCATGCCAACGCCCGGCGGCGTGCCGGTGGAAATCACATCGCCCGGCTGCAAGCTCATGCAGCGGCTGAGGTAGGCGATCAACTGCGGGATGCGGAAGATCAGCGTGCGGGTATTGCCGTCCTGGTAACGCTTGCCGTCGACTTCCAGCCAGAGACCCAGCGCATGCGGGTCGGGGACCTCGTCGCGGGTGACCAGCCATGGGCCGATCGGGCCGAAGGTGTCGAAGCCTTTGCCCTTGTCCCAGGTACCGCCGCGCTCGAGCTGCCATTCGCGCTCCGACACGTCGTTGATCACGCAATAGCCGGCGACATGCTCGAGGGCGTTGGCTTCATCGATGTAGCGCCCGCCCTTGCCGATCACCACGCCCAGTTCCACTTCCCAATCGGTCTTGCTCGAGCCCCGCGGGATCTCGACATTGTCGTTGGGCCCGCAGACGGCGCTGGTCCACTTGCTGAAGATGATTGGCTCGCCAGGCACTGCCATGCCGGCTTCAGCGGCGTGGTCGGCGTAGTTCAGGCCGATGCAGATGAACTTGCCGATCTGCCCGACACACGGGCCGATGCGTGGATTGCCGGCCACCAGCGGCAGGCTTGCCGGGTCAAGGCTGGCCAGGCGTGCGAGGCGCTCGGGTGCCAGCGCGGTGCCGGCAATGTCGTCGACCTGGTCGGCGAGGTCGCGAATGCGCCCCTCGTTGTCGAGCAAGCCCGGCCGCTCTGCGCCCTTGTCGCCATAACGCAACAGTTTCATGCTGATCTCCTGTTTCGATTGAAAGGGGTTACAGGCTCATGCCGCCGTCGATCAGGTGCACGCCGCCGGTGGTGTAGGCCGACATATCGCTGCCCAGGTAGACGGCGAGCTGGGCGATCTCTTGCGGGCTGCCAATACGGCCCATGGGCTGCCGGCCGACAAACTGCCGATAGACCTCCTCGGCCGTGCTGCCCTGGGCTGCTGCCTGGGCCGCGATGCGTTGCTGCAACGAAGGTGATTCGACCGTGCCCGGGCAGATCGCATTGCAGCGGATGCCCTCGCCGACATGGTCGGCGGCAACCGCTTTGGTCAGGCCGATCACTGCTGCCTTGCTGGCGCCATAGGCGAAGCGGTTGGGCACCGCCTTGACGCTGGAGACCACCGACGACATGTTGATGATCGAGCCGCCGCCCCGGCGCAACATGCCCGGCAGGAAGGCGCGGATCATCCGGTACATGGCCGTCACGTTGATGGCCAGCGAGCGCTCCCAGGCGGCTTCGTCACACGCCAGGATCGCCCCGCTGTGGACGTAGCCGGCGCAATTGAACAACACGTCGATGTCGCCCAGTTCGGCGCACAACGCCTCGATCGCCGAGGCCGAGGTCACATCCAGCAGGCGGGCCTGAATGCCCGGTTCATCGCGTAGGCCATCGAGGTTGATGTCGGTGCCGATCACCTCGGCGCCCGCTGCTGCGAAGGCCTGTGCACTGGCCAGGCCGATGCCCTGCCCTGCGGCGGTAATCAGCACGCGTTTTCCGTTCAGGTTCATGCGGCCTCCAGCTTCATCTGCGCCTTGGCCTGTGCTTCAGTACGGCCAAGCATGGCTGCCGGAATCGCCATGATCAGCAGGGCACTGACGAACAGGCACCCACCCAGCACGTAGGTGCCGTTGTTCATGTTGCCGGTGAGGTTCTCGGCCACTGCGGTGATCATCGAGCCGGTGAACCCGGACAGGTTGCCGATGGCGTTGATCATGCCGATCCCCGCCGCTGCCGCGACCCCGGACAGCACCGTGCCCGGCAGCGTCCAGAAGATCGGCATCAGGCTCAGCACACCGGAGGCAGCAACGGTGAGGAACAGTACCGAGAGCACCAGGTTGGCCGAGAAGTAGGCACTGAGGATCAACCCACAGCCGCCAATGAACGCTGGAATCGCCGCGTGCAGGCGGCGCTCGCCGGTGCGGTTGGAGTGACGCGCATTGAGGAACATGGCGACCACGGCAACCCCATAGGGGATCGCGGTCAACAGGCCGATATCAAAGCTGCTGGTGATACCCGCACTCTTGATGATCGACGGCATCCAGAAGGCCAGGCCGTAGAACCCGGTGTTGAAGGTCAGCAGGATGAACACCAGCAGCCATACCCGCGGGTTGAAGAACACCTCGCTCAGACGCGAGACCTTGCCCTGCTCATCCTGCTGCAGATTGGCCTTGAGCATCTGCTTCTCGTCCGCCGACAACCAGTGTGCCTTGTCGATGCTGTCGCACAGGCAGGTGAACACCACCACCGCCATGATGATCGACGGCACGCCTTCGATCAGCAGCATCCACTGCCAGCCGGCCATGCCGTGCCAGCCGTTGAGGCTGGTCATCAACCACCCCGAGAGCACGCCGCCCAAGGTCAGGCTGACCGGCATGGCCATGAGGAAGCCAGACATCACCCGGCTCTGCCGATGGGTCGGGAACCAGTAGTTGAGGTAGAGGATCACCCCTGGGAAGAAGCCGGCTTCGCAGATGCCCAGCAAGAAGCGCAGCGCGTAGAACATGGTGCTGGCTTCAACGTGGAAGAACCCGGCGAGGGGCACGGTGAACGCCACCGCCATGGAAATGATCGCCCAGCTGAGCATGATGCGGGCGATCCAGAAGCGCGCGCCGTAGCGGTGCAGCAGCAGGTTGCTGGGGACCTCGAAGAGGAAGTAGCCCCAGAAGAACACGCTGGCGCCCAGGGCATAGACCGTGTTGCTGAACTGCAGGTCGTTGAGCATGTCCAGCTTGGCGAAGCCAATGTTGACCCGGTCCAGGTAGGCAGCCATGTAACACAACAGCAGGATCGGCAGGATGCGCAGGATTACCTTGCGGTAGGTACGGTCTTCGAAGCCCGGATCGCGGGCCGGTGCAGCGGGTTGGCTGTGCATGGATGAAGCCCCTCGGCATGTCGTGCATGCCTGATTGTTGTTATCGACAGGGCACCGGGCGCAGCACGCCCGGTGGTACAGCGGTTCAGCGGATAGGGTCGCGGCTGGGCTGGCCATCGACCAGGCGCAGCAGGCCCAGCGGGTTGCCGTCGTGCAGCGCCTCGGGCAGAAGCGCCTGTGGGAAGTTCTGGTAGCACACAGGGCGCAGGAAGCGCTCGATCGCCAGGCTGCCGACCGATGTACCCCGGCTGTCGGACGTGGCGGGGTACGGCCCGCCATGCACCATCGCATCGCTGACTTCGACGCCGGTCGGGTAGCCATTGATCAGCAAGCGGCCCGCCTTGTGCTCGAGCAAGGCGACCAGGTCGCCAGCCTCGGCCAGATCGTCGGGCTCGCCGAGCAAGGTCGCCGTCAGTTGCCCGCCCAGCGCGTGCAGGGCCGCCAGCAGTTCAGCGCGGTCGGTCAGCTCGACCACCACCGTGGTCGGGCCGAAGACTTCCTCCTGAAGCAACGGCTCGGCGTTCAGCAGCAGCTGGGCATCCGCCTGGAACAACTGCGGGCTGGCCTGTTCAGCTGCTTGCTCGGCACCGGCCAGGTGGCGGATGCCGGCATGCGCCTTGAGCTGGGCGACGCCATGCGCATAGCTGCGCAAGGTGCCGGCGTTGAGCATGGTCTGCGCAGGCTGATCGGCGATACGTGCCTGCAACTGCTCGACAAACGCACTGAACTGCGCGGAACGCACGCCAAGCACCAGCCCCGGGTTGGTACAGAACTGCCCGCAACCGAGCACCACCGAGGCAGCCAACTCGCCCGCAATTGCCTCACCCCTTTGCGCCAGCGCGCCCGGCAAAACGATCACCGGGTTGATGCTGCTCATCTCGGCGAACACCGGGATCGGTTGTGCCCGCGCTGCGGCCATGTCGCACAGTGCCCGGCCGCCCTTCAGCGAGCCGGTGAAGCCGACTGCCTGAATCGCCGGATGCTTGACCAGGGCTTCACCGACGCCCGCGCCGAAGATCATGTTGAACACGCCGGCGGGCATCTTGCAGCGCTCGGCGGCCCGCACGATCGCGGCGGCGACGGCTTGAGCAGTGGCCATGTGGCCGCTGTGTGCCTTGAACACCACCGGGCAGCCGGCGGCCAGCGCGGCCGCGGTATCACCGCCGGCCGTGGAAAACGCCAACGGGAAGTTGCTCGCGCCGAACACCGCCACTGGCCCCAGGCCCAGCCGGCACTGACGGATATCCAGGCGCGGCAGCGGCGTGCGCTGCGGCTGCGCGCGGTCGATGCGCGCGCCGAGAAAATCACCCCGCCGCAGGACCTCGGCAAACAAGCGCAACTGGCCGCTGGTGCGGGCCCGCTCGCCTTGGATACGCGCCGCCGGCAGCGCCGTCTCGCGGCAGACCAGGGCGATGAAGTCCTCACCCAGCACGTCGAGCTCTGCGGCGATGGTCTCGAGGAACGCGGCGCGCCGCTCTGGCGCCAGCGCCCGAAAACCGGGGTAGGCCCGCGCCGCAGCCGTGGCAGCGGCGTCCACCTCGGCAGGGCTGGCCTGGTAGAACGCACCTGGCAGTGCCTCGCCGGTACGGGCGTCGAGGCTGTGCAACAGCGGTTGGCCCGTGGCGCTGCGCGCACCGCCGATAAATTGCTGACCTGCGTATGAAGTCATGGACGTTCCTTGGCAATCCTGGAAAACACTGGACGCTAATCTAGGCGGGCCTGCGATTCTTTCCCAATGGCATTTATGGATCATCCGATAACACGGGGTTATCAGATCTCGCGCACTTTCTGCGCGTCGGCCAGGAGGATTTCGGCAAACTCCAGCGCCGCGCCGCTGAGGGTTTCGCCCTTGCGGGTCAGGATGCCGTAGTCCTGTGGCTCCAGGTGCAACGGGGTGTCGAGGATGCGCAGCACGCCGCTGGCCAGGTGCGGCTCGACCATGGCCTGGGGCAGCATGCCGATCATCGGCCCGCCCTGGAGGACCTTGAGAAAGGTCTGCATGGAAATGGTGTCGATGGTGTTGCGCGGTACCCCGACCCCGGCTTCAGCGAACGCGCGTTCCATCCGCCCGCGAATCGGCGTGCCCTTGGGATAGAGAATCCACGGCCACTCGAGCAACTGCTGCAGGGTGACCGGGCCTTCTTCACACAATGGGTGACGGTGATTGACCACAAAGCAGAAGGGCTCCGGCGCCAGGGCCTGGAAGTCGAAGCGCTGGCGCTGGGCTTCGTCGGTAAACCGCGCGACCGCCAGGTGCAGCGTCTTGTCCTCCAGCATGGCCATCAGGTGGTCACTGGTCTGCTCCACCACTTCGATCGACAACAGCGGCCAGCGCTGCTTGATCTGCACGATGGCGTCCGGCAGGGCGACCGCGGTCGCGGCGAAGATGCCGCCGACCTTGAGGTGGCCATGGCCGCCCTGGCGCAGGCTGCCGATCTGATCGACGAAGTTGCGCGCATCGTTGAGGGCGACCTGGGCGTAGCGCAGCACCTGCTCGCCGAGTGCGGTGGGCGGCATGCTGCGCGGCTGGCGTTCGAACAAGGCAAAGCCCAGGAGGCTTTCGATCTCCTTGAGCATCTTGCTGATCGCCGGCTGGCTGAGGTTCATCTGCTGCGCCGCCAGGTGCATGTTGCGGGTCCGCCCCAGGGTGTCGATAAGCAACAGGTGGCGGAACTTGAGCCAGTTGCAAACGTGGGAAAACGACAGGTCGGACATGGTATTCGCCTTTGGTGCAATAACCAGCTGTTATCGAATAGTGAAAATATGCCATTGGAGTTTATCGCGTCGCTTACCTAGCGTGCAGCTTTCAAGACTCAAGAGACTCATTGCCATGCCGCTGACCCTGACGCCCGCCAACACCCTGCCGCTCGACGGCCTCACCGGCACCCTAGTGGGCCGCGCCTGGATCCCGGGGCAGATCGCCGGCCCGTCGCCGATCGCCCTGCGCGCCGACGGCGTGTTCGACCTCTCCGAACGCTTTGCCACCCTCAGCGAACTGCTCGAATGCGAGTCGCCCTTGCAAGCACTGCGGGCCACTCCCGGGCGTTTCGTCAGTAGCCTCGAGGCGCTGCTGGCCAACAGTGGCGAGCAGCCCGATAGCAGCCGCGCCTACCTGCTGCCACCGCTGGACCTGCAGGTGATCAAGGCCGCCGGGGTGACCTTTGCCGCGAGCATGATCGAACGGGTGATCGAGGAGCAGGCCGGCGGCGATGCTGCCCGCGCCGAGGCCGTGCGCGCCACCGTCTGCGCGGTGATCGGCGACAACCTGCGGGCGGTCAAGCCCGGCTCGGAGCAGGCGCAGGCGCTCAAGGCACTGCTGATCGAACAAGGCATGTGGTCGCAGTACCTGGAAGTGGGCATCGGCCCGGACGCCGAGGTGTTTACCAAGGCACCGGTGCTGGCGGCCGTCGGCAGCGGCGCGGTGATCGGCGTGCACCCTGGCTCGCAATGGAACAACCCGGAACCCGAGGTGGTCCTGGCGGTCGACAGCCGCGGCCGGATCCACGGCGCGACCTTGGGCAACGACGTCAACCTGCGCGACTTCGAGGGGCGTAGCGCACTGTTGCTGAGCAAGGCCAAGGACAACAACGCCTCGTGCGCGATCGGCCCGTTCATCCGCCTGTTCGACGAGACCTTCGACCTCGACGCGGTGCGCAACTGCGTGGTCGAGCTGGAAGTGCGCGGCAACGATGGCTTCGTGCTCGCCGGTACCAGCTCGATGGACCAGATCAGCCGCGACCCTGCGGACCTAGTCAGCCAGACCGTCAACGGCAATCACCAGTATCCCGATGGCTTCCTGCTGTTTCTCGGCACCCTGTTCGCGCCCACCGAAGACCGTGACCACCCCGGGGCCGGGTTCACCCACAAGGCCGGTGACCAGGTACGGATCGCCAGCCCGCTGCTTGGCGCCCTGCACAACCAGGTCAGCCGCAGCGACCAGGCGGCGCCGTGGACCTTTGGCCTTGGCGCGCTGATGCGCAACCTGGCCGAGCGAGGGCTGCTGAACCGCTGAGCCGCCCAACCGCCGTACCCATAACAACAACAAGCGAGGCAGACCATGCAAACCGAGGCCACCCCAACCTCCACGCCCGATCCGCGCCAACTGCGCCGGGCCATTTATACCGGCGCCGTCGGCAGTGCCCTGGAGTACTACGATTTTGCCCTGTACGGGCTGGCTTCGGCGCTGATCTTCGGCCATATCTTCTTCCCCACGCTGGGCACCACCGGCGCCCTGCTGGCGAGTTTCGCCACCTACGGTGCGGGGTTTCTGGCGCGGCCGTTCGGCGGTCTGTTCTTCGGCTCGCTGGGTGATCGCAAGGGCCGCAAACTGGTCCTGCTGCTGACCATCGCCCTGATGGGCACCGCCACCACCCTGATCGGCCTGCTGCCCACCGGCCCGGTCGGGGCGGTGCTGCTGGTACTGCTGCGCCTGCTGCAAGGCTTCGGCGCAGGCGCCGAACAGACCGGTGCGGCAACGCTCATGGCCGAGCTGGCGCCCCGCGAGCGACGTGGCTTCTATGCCGCGCTGCCGTTCATCGGGGTGTTCAGTGGGCTGGCCCTGGCGACCATCACCTTCCGCGTGCTGCAGGCCACGCTCACCCCCGAGCAGTTGCTCGACTGGGGCTGGCGCCTGCCGTTTCTGGCGAGCGTGGTGCTGATCTTCATGGCCGTGTGGATTCGCCTGAAGCTCAAGGAAAGCCCGGTGTTCCAGCAGCTCAGCCAGAGCCAGCAAGTGATCGAATCGCCGATGCGCGCCGTGCTGCGCAACGCCCGCCGACCGCTGCTGGCAACCACCTTGATGCGCATGGCGGAAACCGGCTGCTCGACGCTCTACGCCACCGTTTCGATCGCCTTTCTCACCGGCTTTGCCAGCCGTCACCTGGGCGAGAACGGTGCCAACCTGGCCGGCATCGGCACCAACGCGGTACTGGCGGCGAGCATCGTCAGTATCTTTACCACGCCGCTGTTCGGCGCCCTCTCCGACCGTTATGGCCGCCTCGCGGTGTACCGCGGGGGTGCACTGTTCGGTGCGCTGTGGGCGCTGCCGTCGTGGTGGATGATCGACAGCGGCGAGCCGACCCTGGTGTGCATCGCCGTGGTCGGTGGTTTCGCCCTGGCCGCCAACAGCATGCTCGGCGCCCAATGCGCGCACTTCACCGAACTGTTCGGCAACCGCTATCGCTACTCCGGGGTGGCACTGTCGCGAGAAATCGGCGCGATGCTGTCCGGCGGTGTGGCACCGATCCTGGGGATCTTCCTGGTCGGCATGGCCGGCGGCGCCTATTGGGTACTGGCGCTGTATACCTTGGCCTTGACCGGGCTTACCCTGCTGGGCACGTTGCTCTCGACCGAAACCCGCGGACGTGACCTGACCCTGCTCGATGACGCGATCGGACGTGGCGCCGCCACCTCCCCCGCCCCTGCACACGCCAGCGTCCTGCAACGCTGATCTGCGCCCCATAAAGACAAGAGAGACCTTGAGATGAGCCACACGCCAAAACGCCACCTGCGCAGCCAGCAATGGTTCGACGACCCCAGCCACGCCGACATGACCGCGCTGTATGTCGAACGCTACATGAACTACGGCCTGACCCGCGAAGAGCTGCAGTCGGGGCGGCCGATCATCGGCATCGCCCAGACCGGCAGTGACCTCACCCCCTGCAACCGCCACCACATCGAGCTGGCGCAACGGGTCAAGGCCGGCATCCGCGACGCCGGCGGCATCCCCATGGAGTTTCCGGTCCATCCGATCGCCGAGCAGAGCCGGCGCCCGACCGCTGCACTCGACCGCAACCTGGCCTACCTCGGCCTGGTGGAGATTCTCCACGGCTACCCGCTCGACGGCGTGGTACTTACCACCGGCTGCGACAAGACCACCCCGGCCTGCCTGATGGCCGCGGCCACCACCGACCTGCCGGCCATCGTCCTGTCGGGCGGGCCGATGCTCGATGGCCATCACAAGGGCCAGCTGATCGGCTCGGGCACGGTGCTCTGGCATGCACGCAACCTGCTCGCCACCGGTGAGATCGACTACGAAGGCTTCATGGAAATGACCACCGCAGCCTCGCCGTCGGTAGGCCACTGCAACACCATGGGTACAGCGCTGTCGATGAACGCCCTGGCTGAAGCGCTGGGCATGTCCTTGCCTGGCTGCGCGAGCATCCCGGCACCCTATCGCGAGCGTGGGCAGATGGCCTACGCCACCGGCCGGCGCATCTGCGAGCTGGTCCTGCAGGACGTGCGCCCGTCCTCGATCATGACCCACCAGGCGTTCGAGAATGCCATTGCCGTCGCTTCGGCCCTTGGCGCCTCGAGCAACTGTCCGCCGCACCTGATCGCGATCGCCCGGCACATGGGCATCGAGCTGTCGCTGGACGACTGGCAGCGCGTCGGTGAAAGCGTGCCGCTGCTGGTCAACTGCATGCCAGCTGGCAAGTACCTCGGCGAAGGCTTCCACCGCGCGGGTGGCGTACCGGCGGTCATGCACGAACTGCAGAAAGCCGGTCGCCTGCACGAGGACTGCGCCACGGTCAGTGGCAAGACCATCGGCCAGATCGTCGGCGACGCGGTCACCAGCAACCGCGACGTGATCCTGCCCTACGGTGCTCCGCTCAAGCACGGCGCAGGCTTCATCGTGCTCAGCGGCAACTTCTTCGACAGCGCCATCATGAAGATGTCGGTGGTCGGCGAAGCGTTCCGCAAGACTTACCTGTCCGAGCCTGGCAAGGAGAACAGCTTCGAGGCCCGGGCCATCGTCTTCGAAGGCCCCGAGGATTATCACGCACGCATCGAAGACCCGTCGCTGGACATCGACGAGCGCTGCATCCTGGTCATCCGTGGCGCCGGCACCGTGGGGTATCCGGGGAGCGCCGAGGTGGTCAACATGGCCCCACCGGCCGCGTTGATCAAGCGCGGCATCGACTCGCTGCCGTGCCTGGGCGACGGCCGCCAGAGCGGCACCTCGGCCAGCCCGTCGATCCTCAACATGTCACCGGAAGCAGCCGTGGGCGGCGGGCTGGCACTGTTGCAGACCAACGACCGGCTGCGCGTCGACCTCAATGATCGGCGGGTCGACCTGCTGGTGGATGAGGCAGAAATGCTCCGCCGCCGCGCCGCCTGGACGCCGAACATCCCCGCCTCGCAGACGCCATGGCAAGAGCTGTATCGCCAACTGGTCGGCCAGTTGTCCACCGGCGGCTGCCTGGAGCCGGCGACCTTGCACATGAAGGTGATCGCCCGCGAAGGCGGCATGCCGCGCCACTCCCACTAGCCCCTCAGCGGGCGCTGGTGGTCTGCTCCACCTGCTCCTCGAACCAGCTGAGCACCGCCTTGCACGCGGGGTGTGTCACCCCGCTGTCGCGCAGCCACAACGCATACACGCCACCGGTACGCAGGGCCTGGCCAAACGGCAGCACCAGGTCGCCGCGTACCAGCGCGTCATGGGCCAGCATCCTGTCGGTCATCGCCACGCCAAGCCCCCTCGCAGCAGCGTCCAGCGCCAGGTCGTCGAGGTTGAACAGCAGGTGCTTGAAGCTGCGCTCGGCCTGATCCTGCTGCGCCTGCAACCACAACGTCCATTCATGCCGGCCGGTCGAGCCGTGGATCAAGGCATGCCCGGCCAGCGCGTCGAGCGAGCGCGGCGGCGCGTGGCCGCCACTCAATTGCGGCGCGCACACAGGGATCAGGTATTCATCGAACAGCGGCGTCAGTGGCCGCTCGTCCAGCCCCTCTGGCAGGTACAGCACGTAGGCATCGCAATCCCCGCCGGTGTCGACCCGCTCGCCGCTGACCGTCTCGATCGACAGGCACAACCCAGGGTTGATGGCGTAGAACGAACTCAAGCGCGGCAACAGCCAGCGCACGGCCAGCGACACGAAGATGCGGATGCGAAACGGCCGGTCCTGGGAAGGCGGCGCCAGACGTTGCTCGAGGTCGCGCAAGGTCCGCAACATCGCCTGCGCCACGTCATACACCTCACGCCCGTGCGCGGTCAGGGCGACCTTGCGGCTGGTGCGCTCGAACAGCGCGGTCTGGTAGTACTCTTCAAGTTGCTGGACCTGGCGGCTGATGGCGCTCTGGGTCAGGTGCAACTGGCGTGCGGCTTCGGTGAAGTTGCTGGTATCAGCGACCCGCACCAGCGCCTGAAGGGCTTGCAACGAAGGAAGACGGAGTGTGTTATCCATGCGAATTCCGAATGGATGGATGATTTTTTAACGTTAGATTCAGCCCATGAACTGCCCGTAGATTAGCTCTAACGGCGCATGCATGGGGTTGCTTACGATAACTCCTGCGCATTGATTGTGAAGGAGTGCCCAGCAATGAACAACCACTGTGGCTGGATCGCCCTGGCCGGCGAGTCCGCGCCCCGCGCACGCCTTGCCGGCACGCACAGGGCCGACTGGCTGATCATCGGCGGCGGCATCACCGGGCTCTCGGCGGCCCACACCCTGGCCGCTCGCTTCCCCGGGCAACGGGTGGTCCTGCTCGACCGCCAGCGCATCGCCCAAGGCGCCTCGGCGCGCAACTCCGGCTTCGTCGTCAGCCATGAGCTGCCCGGCGCTGGCGAGCTGCTCGACACCCCAGGGTTTGCCGGCTACCAGGTGGCCTCGCGGATTGGCGTCGCGGCGGGCAACGAGGTGCGCCAGCGCATCCGTGAGCTGGGTATCGCCTGCGAGCTGGATAACGGCGGCTATCATTTCGCGGTGCATGAGCCCGCCCACCTGGAAAACCCCGAACAGGCCGTGCAGACCCTGCAAGCGGTGGGCGCCGAGGCGTGCTATCTAGAGGCCAATGCGCTCGAGCGGCGCCTCGGTACCGGCTTCTACACCCGGGCCATTCATTGCGCTGGCGGCAACGGCTTGCTGCAACCCGCGCAATACGTCAAAGGCTTGGCCGACACATTGCCCGAGCAGGTCGCAGTCTATGAAAACAGCGCGGTGACTTCGCTGCAGCGTGCCCATGGCCAGGGCTGGAAGGTCACCACGGCCACCGGCGAAGTGCAGGCGCGCCAGGTGCTGGTGTGTGTCGGTGCCTTCCTGCCGCGGGTCGGCCTGAACCGCAGTGGCACCTTCCCCCTGGAGCTCAGCGCCAGCATCACCCGGCCGCTCAACGAGGCTCACTGGCAGGCGCTGTTCGACACTCGCGGCTGGGGCGTGCTCTCGACCTTGCCCGGCGGCTGCACCTTGCGCTTATTGCCGGGGCGCCGGCTGTTGATCCGCAACACCGTCGAATACCGCCAACGCGACCTCGATGCCAGCGCACTGGCGGTGCGCCAACAGCGCCACCTGCTCGGGCTGCAAAAACGCTTCCCGGGGATCCAGGCGAGCGACTTCGACTACACCTGGACCGGCCACCTCAGTGGCACCCGCTCGGGCGAGCCGTACTTCGCCCGGGTTGCCGACGGCCTGCATGCGGTCGCCGGCTGCAACGGCTCCGGGGTGGCCCGCGGCACCTTGTGGGGTCGCTTGCTGGTCGAGCTGGCCAGCGGCGCCGACTCAGCGCTGCTCGGCGATGTGCTCAGCCAGGCCGCGCCGGGCTACCTGCCACCCAAGCCGTTTTTCGACATCGGCGCCAGCGTGCGCATGGCCTGGGAGGTTCACCGGGCGCGCAACGAACGTTGATCGATCCGGCGCACACACCCCAACAACAAGAGAGAAAACCCATGTTCAAGCGCACCTGCCTCGCCCTGTCCATCAGCACCCTCCTGGCGTGCGCGGTCAACGCCACCGAAGCGGTCAACATCGCCAACTGGAGCGGCTACATCGCCGACGACACCCTGGCCGAGTTCAACCGGCGCACCGGCGTGCAGCCGACCTACGACCTGGTCGACAGCAACGAGACCACCGAAGCCAAGCTGATGACCGGCGGCAGCGGCTATGACCTGGCGAGCCCGTCCAACCACTTCCTGCCGCGGCTGATCAAGGCCGGGGCGATCCAGGAACTGGACCGCAGCAAGCTGCCCAACTGGCACAACCTCGACCCCAAGCTGATGAAGATCCTCGAGGCCAGCGACCCGGGTAACCGCTATGCCATCCCCTACCTGTGGGTGACCACCGGGATCGGCTACAACGTCGACAAGGTCAAGGCGATCTTTGGCGACGTCGACGTTACCCAGTCGTGGCAGCTGCTGTTCAAGCCGGAGAACATCGAGAAGCTCAGCCAGTGTGGCGTGGCGTTTCTCGACAACCCCACGCAGATCATCTCCATCACCCTCAAGACCCTTGGCCTGGACCCGCACAGCCAGAAGCCGGAAGACCTCAAGCAGGCCGAGGCGGCGCTGCTGGCGGTGCGCCCGTACATCCAGTACTTCCATCAGTCGAAGTACGTCAGTGACCTGGCCAACGGCAATATCTGCGTGGCCATCGGTTTCAGCGGCGATGTGTTGCAGGCGATGAGCAGTGCCCAGCAAGCGGGCAACGGGGTGCAGCTGGGCTACAGCATTCCGCGCGAAGGCTCGACCGTGGCGGTCGACATGGTGGTGATCCCCAAGGGGGCGCCGCACCTGGACAACGCCTATGCGTACCTCAATTACCTGCTCGAGCCAAAGGTCATGGCCGACATCAGCAATGCGGTCAAATACCCCAATGGCAACGCGGCGGCCCTGCCCTTGGTCGATCAGGCGCTGCGCAGCAACGAGGCGGTGTATCCTCCCCAGGCCGTGCTGGATACCTTGTTCCCGATCCAGACCATGACCCCGGCGGGGATGCGCTTGAGTACCCGGCTGTGGACGCGGGTGCTCAGCGGCAAGTAAACGGGCAAAAAAAACCACGAGCCCGGGAGGCTCGTGGTTCGGGTGACGCTAGCGCCTGGTTACAGGGCCATATCGCTGGCAGGGTTGCTCTCGACCGGGGTGCTCGGCGAGGCATCGCTGCCGACGCTCTGATCGATCACCG
Source organism: Pseudomonas reidholzensis (assembly GCF_900536025.1). Classification (GTDB taxonomy): domain Bacteria; phylum Pseudomonadota; class Gammaproteobacteria; order Pseudomonadales; family Pseudomonadaceae; genus Aquipseudomonas; species Aquipseudomonas reidholzensis. The sequence continues at coordinate 61,845 of NZ_UNOZ01000030.1, read as the reverse complement.
GCGGCTTCGACAGTTGCAGCGTCTCGGCGGTGTAGTCCCACTCTTTCTGCACGGCGGCAGGCGAGTCGTTCAGCTTGGTGCCGTAGCTCGGCACGATCTCGTGCAGCTTGGCTTGCCACTCAGGCGTCGCGACCTTTTCCTTGAACACGGTCTCGAGCACGGTGAGCATGATCGGCGCTGCGGTCGAGGCACCTGGCGAGGCGCCCAGCAGGCCGGCAATGCTGCGGTCCTGGGACGTGACGACTTCGGTGCCCAGCTTGAGCACGCCGCCCTTCTCTGCATCACGCTTGATGATCTGCACGCGCTGACCGGCCTGCCACAGGCGCCAGTCTTCTTTCTTGGCCTGCGGGAAGTAGGTCTGCAGGGCAGCGAAGCGGTCATCGTCCGACAGCATCAGCTGGCCAGCGAGGTACTCGACCAGCGGGTACTGCTCGACACCGACCTTGGTCATCGGCCAGACGTTGTGCAGGGTGGTGCTGCTCAGCAGGTCGAGGTACGAACCGTTCTTCAGGAACTTGGTCGAGAAGGTCGCGAATGGGCCAAACAGGATGACCCGCTTGCCGTCCAGCACGCGGGTGTCCAGGTGCGGAACCGACATGGGTGGCGCGCCGGTCGAGGCGATGCCGTAGGCCTTGGCCATGTGCTGCATGGCCACGGTCGGGTTCTCGGTCACCAGGAACGAACCACCGACCGGGAAGCCTGCGTATTCCTTGGCTTCAGGAATGCCCGACTTCTGCAGCAGCTTCAGTGCGCCGCCGCCGGCACCGATGAACAGGAACTTGGCGTCGGTGGCCGACTCGGTCCCGTCCTTGAGGTTCTTGTACTCGACGTGCCAGGAGCCGTCCTCGTTGCGGGTGATGTCCTGCACTTCGCTGGACAGCTTGAGGTCGAACTTCGGCTGGGTCTGCAGGTGCTTGACGAACTGGCGGGTGATCTCGCCGAAGTTGACGTCGGTGCCGATCGGCGTCCAGGTCACGGCCAGCTTCTGGTTCGGGTCGCGCCCTTCCATCATCAGCGGGACCCACTTGGCGATCTGCGCGTGGTCTTCGGAGTACTGCATCGGGCGGAACAGCGGGCTGGCCTGCAGCGCGTCGTAACGCTTCTTGAGGAACTTGATGTTGTCATCACCCCAGACGAAGCTCATGTGCGGGGTGCTGTTGATGAACGAGCGCGGATTGTTCAGCACGCCCTGGCGCACTTGCCAGGACCAGAACTGACGCGAAATCTGGAACGCTTCGTTGATCTCGATGGCCTTGGAGATGTTGACGTTGCCGTCTTTGTCTTCCGGGGTGTAGTTCAGTTCGGCCAGCGCCGAGTGGCCGGTACCGGCGTTGTTCCAGCCGTTGGAGCTTTCTTCGGCGACGCCGTCGAGGCGCTCGACCATCTCCATCGACCAGCTCGGCTCGAGCTCGTTGAGCCAGACCGCCAGGGTCGAGCTCATGATGCCGCCGCCGACCAGCAGCACGTCGACTTTCTTGGCTTCTTCAGCGTGCGCCTGCATCAGGGTCGCTGCGACAGCCAGACCCAGCAGGGTCTTGCCAGCTTTCTTGAACATTGATCAATTCCAATCGTTAGCACGTAAGGAAGGCCTAGGCGGGGCCTCGTTGTTCCATGTCCGTCAGCGCGCGCTTGTTATTGATCATTGGAGTCAGCAGCTTAGAAACAGGGACGCCAGCCCAAGGTCGAATTGACCGGACAAGGCTGAAACGTTTTTCCGATTGTAACTTAATTGCCAGCACAAACAAATTGGCGGACGGAGCGCAAGGCGGCGGGATGTCTCAGTGACCAATCGCCGCGCCGGCGCCCCGCAAACACCCGCCGTTACAGCACGGCCGCCTCTTGCAAGCTCATCGAGCGCGTCTCCGGCGCCAGTACCAGCGACACCGCCAGGCCGAGCATGGTGATCAGCGTGGCGGCGAGCAGGGTGCTGCCAATGCCGTACTGCTCCAGCGAGATCGGTACCAGCCAGGTGCCGATGGCCGAGCTGAAGGCCGCCAGCGAAGCGCCCATGCCCACGGCGAACGCGCGGATCTCGGTCGGGAACAGTTCGTTCGGGTAGACGAACTCGAGCACCTGCGCGCCGCCGATGAACAGCCCGTAAGCGCCAAACAGGGTCAGCACCAGCCAGCCCTCGGCATCGGGCAACAGCGCCAGCCCGAGCAACGACAGGCCCGACCAGAGGAAGCTGTGGATGATGATGGTGCGCCGACCCACATAGTTGATCATCCAGGTGGCGATGATGCAGCCCAGCACCATCATCAGGGTGATCCCGACCGAGCCGTAGGCCGCCAGGTTACCGGTCAGGTTCAGGGCGCTGAACAGCTTGGGCACGAAGGCGTAGACCGCGAACAGCGGGATGACCGCGCAGGCCCAGAACGACACGACGAAGAAGATCCGCTTGCCATACCCCGCGCGCAGCGCACCGATGAACGACATGGCCTTGCCCGAGGCGCTGTCATCGGTGATGTTGCGCAGCGAGAAGTCGTCGCCGTAGACCTTGCGGATCACCTGTTCGGCCTCCTCGCGGCGGCCTTTGCTGAGCAGCCAGCGCGGCGATTCAGGGGTGCCCAGGCGTATCACCAGCAGCAGCGCGCCGAGGATCGCCGGGCTGGCCATGACGTTGCGCCAGGTGTCGGCGCTGGCGTCGGCCATCATCACGTTGCCGACGATATACGCCAGCGCCGCACCGACGAACCACAGCACGGTCAGCAGCGACAACCGCGACCCACGGGATTTCTGCGGGATGAACTCGGTCAGCAGCGAACCTGCGGCGGTGTACTCGATACCGACGGCCAGGCCGCACAGCAGGCGCAGGATCGACAGGGTCAGGCCGTCCTCTACCCAGAACATCGCCAGCGAAGTCAGCAGGACGATCGCCGGCGCCGCGTAGACCAGCTTCTGCCGGCCGATGCGGTCGGTCAGCCAGCCACCGAAGAAGCCGCCCGCGAACACCCCGAGCAACGCCATGGCGGCGACCATGCCCTGCCAGAAGCCAGACAGTTGCAGCGCCTCGGACATGGCGAGGGTCGCCACGCCAATGATGCTGAGAATATAGCCAACCATCACCCAGCCAAGGCCGGTGCGCAGGGTCAGCAGTTGGTGAAACGCATTGATTGCCACGTCATCGATCATGACGGGTTGGATGGTAGAACGCATGAGTCTCCCTTGATCATGTTGAACAGTACGACGCAGGCACTGGCGTGCCTGCGGGATGGGCCTTGTGGGCTCAGACTTCGAGGCCGGCGCGGAACTGGCCCCACTTCAGCACCGAGTTGACGCCGATCGACAGGAACGGCTGCGGCGGGGTCTTGTTCGGGCCCGGCGACGACAACAGGAAGTCGATGTGCTCGTTGTGCTCACCGGCGAGCCAGTCCGCCAGCAGCTTGCCGGTGGCGGTGCCACGGGTGATGCCCAGGCCATTGCAGCAGGTGGCGCCGTAGACGTTGGGCGCCAGCTGGCCGAAGAAGCCTTCGTGGTTTTCCGAGAGGCAGATCGCACCGCTCCAGGAGTACTCGAAGTCGACCTTGCCGAGCATCGGGAAGCGCCGCTCGAACGACTTGCGGTGGGTCGGCAGGTGGCGCTGCAGGGCGCTGGCGCGCGGGCGGCCGTCGGGATAGAAGTTGAAGCTGTTGCGGATCAGGATGCGGTTGTCGACGGTGCGCCGCACGGTGCTGCCGAACGGGTGCGCCGGGATCACCCCCCACACGCCCTGGCCGCCCAGCCGGGCCTGTTCGTCATCGGTCAGCGGGCGGGTCAGGCTGCCGTAGAGGAAGGTCGGCAGCAGGCGGCCCTTGAGGAAGCCGAACGCCGAGGCAAAACCATTGTTGGCCAGGATCAGCTTGTCGGTGACGATCATGCCGCGGTCGTGCACCAAGGTGATCTTGTCGCCCTGCTCGATCGAGGTGATCGCGGTGTGCTCGTACAGGGTCACGTTGGCCGGCAGGCTGTCGGCCAGGCCCTTGACCAGTGCCGCCGGCTGCAGCAGCAAGGTGCCCGGAATGTGCAGGGCCTTGTTGTAGTAGGAAGTGCCGATGTGCTCGGGCAGGTCCTTGGCGTCGATCATGGTCGTGGCCCGGCCGATCTTCTCCAGGCCGCTGCGGTAGGCCTCGAGGATCGCGATGCCCTTTTCACCGACCGCCGCCTGGTACTTGCCCGACGCGGACATCTGACAGTCGATGCCGTACTGGGCAACGATCTCGCGCAGGTAGTCCTGGCCCAGGGTGTTGAGCTTGAGGACCTTGGTCGCGGTGGTCACATCGCCGATGTAGTCCTTGGCACCGATGTCGTGCGGCACATCGATGGCGAAGCCGGCGTTGCGCCCGGACGAACCGAACCCCACCTGCTGCGCCTCGACCAGCACGACCTCGTCATCGGGGAAGTTCAGCGCCAGCTGGCGCGCCGCAGCGAGGCCGGTAAGGCCGGCACCGACGATGGTCCAACGGGCGTCCTTGCGCCCGCTGTGGCCAGGGCGCGGTTGACGCGCCGGGCTGGTGTGGAACCAGCCTGGGCGCGCGTCGTCGCCAGGGAGCGATGTGATCTTGTGCATTGCCTACTCCAGTTAATTGTTCTGATCCAAGGACTGCGGGGTGCGACATTTTGTCATTGTCTACCGCCTGTATACACACTGTCTACTATTTAAAGATGCAGGTAATTGAATGGCTTGCGGCGCAAGCGAGTGAGGCAACACGGTGGCTCAAGTGACTAGCCAGCGATGCTGGCAGTGTGCAATTATTTCTGTAGACAATTTGTATAATGAGGCGAGAGCCTCGCACAGAGCAGCGCATCTACGTCCGCTTCCGGCACTCGCCAGCGGGCCTGATGCCTGCCCCCGCCGTCGTCTTGGAGCAATGGATGCAGTTAAGGAATGTGAAGATCGGCAAACGCGCCGCAGGGCTGTTCAGCCTGCTGGGGCTGTTCGTGTTGCTGATGGGGCTGGTCTCGCTGTACGAGACCCAACGCATGAACGCCGCCTCGCAAGACGTCCGCGGTGGCTGGATGCCCGCCGTGGTATCGCTCGGCGACCTCAGCAGCAACCTCGGCCAGACGCGGATCCTGCTCATGGCCAGCGTGCTGCACAGCAACGGCGGCGAGCGTGCACGCAGCCTGGCCCAGCTCGATCGGGTCAACGCGGACCTGGAGCGCGACATTGCCGCCTACGAGCGCACCGTCACCACTACCGAAGGCCGCACCCGCTTTGACGCGTTCACCAGCGCCTACACGGTCTATCACGACCTGCAGCGGCAGATCACCGACAGCGTCCAACGCAACGACCTCGAAGCCGCCAGGCAACAGGTCAGCGGCGCGCTGAGCGAGCAGGCCGAGCGCATGATGGCGGCGATGAACGCCCTGATCAGCTTCAACAGCAAAGGCGCCTACGCCGCCACCGAGCGCACCAACGCCGCCGCCGACGAGGCGCTGGTAGTGACGGTCGCCTCGCTGGTGGTGATTTTGATCGCCTTGGTGAGCATCGCCACCCTGCTCACCCGCAGCATCGTCGTGCCCTTGGCCGAGGCCGTGGCGGTCGCCGAGCGGGTGGCCACCGGCGACCTGAGCCGCGACATTGAGATTGTCGGTCGCGATGAGCCCGCGCTGCTGCTCGCTGCCCTGAGCCGCATGCAAGACAGCCTGCGCGACACCTTGCGGCACATCGCCGCGTCCGCCGGGCAACTGGCCTCGGCCTCGGAAGAGCTGCACAGCGTCACCGAAGACACCAGCCGTGGCCTGCACCAGCAGAGCGCCGAGATCGACCAGGCGGCGACTGCGGTCAACCAGATGACCGCCGCCGTCGAAGAGGTCGCCAACAACGCGGTGAGCACCGCCGATGCCTCCAGGGGCGCCGACCAGAACACCCGCGCCGGCCGTGACCAGGTCAACCGCGCGCTGGCCTCGATCCAGCAGTTGGTCAGCGATGTCACCGGCACCGCTGCAGAGATCGAGCAGTTGGCGAGCAATGCCAACGAGATCAGCCGGGTGCTCGACGTGATCGGCGCGATCGCCGGGCAGACCAACCTGCTGGCGCTCAATGCCGCCATCGAAGCCGCCCGCGCGGGTGAGGCCGGACGTGGCTTTGCGGTGGTGGCCGACGAGGTGCGCGCCCTCGCCCACCGCACCCAGCAGTCCACCGAAGAGATCGAGCAGATGATCGCCGGCATCCAGAACGGCACCGAGCGCGCCGTGAGTGCCATGCACAACAGCCAGGGCCGGGCCAACGGCACCCTGGAGATCGCCCAGGCGGCCGGTCAGGCGCTGGAAGTGATCGCCGAGGCCATCACCTCGATCAACCAGCGCAACCTGGTCATTGCCAGTGCCTCGGAAGAGCAAGCGCAGGTGGCCCGCGAGGTGGACCGTAACCTGGTGAACATCCGCGACTTGTCGATGCAGACCTCGGCGGGGGCCAACCAGACCAGTGCGGCGGCGCAGGAGCTGTCACGGCTGGCGGTGGATTTGAATGGGAAGGTGGCGCAGTTCAGGCTTTGAGGGTGCCGGGTGTGGACACACAGGGTTATTGTTGAGAGGGCATGAGGGCTAACAGGCGCATGCCGCGAAGTTTTCTGCGCCCGTGAGATCGAGCGCCGCCCGCGCGGCGCATCGCGGGCAAGCCCGCTCCTACACTTGTTGCAACGCGCCATGGCCTGACAGACCGACGTTTTAGCCTTGTTTATACGACGACAATCTTGAGTCGACCTCTATGGACTCCCTGCTGACTTCCGCCATGCACCAAGGCTGACAACGCCTCTCTCACAGGCCATGGCGCGTTGCAACAAATGTAGGAGCGGCGGTGCGGCGATCCGACTTGCCCGCGATGCGCCGCGCGGGCGGCGCTCGATCTCACCCCCCCCCCACAAGACTCAAGCCATGCACCTGGTCGCCTTGACACGGCCTGAAAAAAACCACACAAACAAAAACCCCCTGCCACGTACATGACAGGGGGTTTTGGACTAAGCCAAAGTCGGCTCAGTCATACACCATCTAAAATTACTGCTGCTGTGGCAGCTTATCGATCGGACCGCAGCCGCCAATAACTTTAGATACAGAAACCGAAGGGTGGAACAGGTAGTCGTAAGAGCAATTCTTTTGCTGGTTGTAGACCTGGCCGGTGCAACCCGACAGCAGAGCAACACCCGATACGACGGCTACAGCAACGGTAGCTTTGAACAGCTTTTTCATACAAAGTCCTTTAAATTATGATGCGCCATCATACTGATAGCGCGGCGCAGCTTACCGGAATTGCCGGGGGCGATCAAACGCTGGGGTTGATGAGGGCCAGGCTGAGTTCCGATCGCACCACTCGAGTCGACATCAACCGAGATGTAATAGTGCTTGAATAACTTTTCTGCTTGGCATTTAGGAAGCACCAGGGATCTAGCGCCGCATGAACTCCGCAAAAAGCGGTACGGTGAAGTCAAGGTAACCATGATCCGTGCTGTAGATCATGCCTTTGGCAATAATGTTCGCTCGGGTCGGCCCCAATGATGATTGAGTACGCTCCATTGCCTTAGCGATATCACTCATGGCGTAAGGCCCGTCGCCAAGCTCCGACATTGCTTTGACGAAAAGCACCTCGGACCGCGTCAACCGATCGATTCGGACTCGGAAGAAACCAGCATCCAGCAATGCCAGGGTTTCAGAATACGAACGAACTACATCATCCAGCGTAATTTCGGGCCCTTCAGCCAAGTTCCATGCAGTGGACGCCCACTCCTGGATGAAGAACGGGTAACCCTTAGTGCGTACGACGATTTCGTTCAAGGCCGTCTTACCAATAGCGGCACCCTCATCCACTATAGGTTTTTGCACCGCTAACGTAGCAGCCGCAGGATCAAGTGCACTGACTTCCGGATACAGGAAAAGACGCTCGGCGTACGATTTCGCTTCCCCCGCCAGACGAGCAACCTGTGGAAGTCCTGCGCCTACAAGAATAATAGGCAACCCTTCCTGCGACATGCGGTGTACTGCGACAATCAACGCACGCAGGTCTGACTCTGCAAGATACTGGACTTCATCTATGAGCAAGATCCAGCCTTTGCCAGCGGCCTTGGCGGCTCGCCCAATTACGTTGAAAAGATCTGGAAGATCGTATTGAAGATCACCACTGTCTGCTAGACCTGGCTCCGGCTCCACACCTACCTCTACACCTGCAATATCTATTTTGAAAATAGAGGCAAATCCGCGCAGTCCTTTGAGTCCGCGATTGGCAATCTGCTTGGCGGCTTCCACCGTGGAAAGCGAGCGCATGACTTTGCGCATTTCAGGGTAGAGCAGTCGCGCTAGGCTCTCATCTTCGGGCGACTCAACCTTGGACACCAAAAGCCCTGCGTCTTCAGCGATTTTTCCCACTTCATTGAGCAATACTGTCTTACCTGTCCCCCTCAACCCCAACAGCATCATGGACCTTGCGCTGCGTCCGTTGACAGCGCGCCCGCAAGAAACCTTGGCATGCTCAAGTACGACATCTCTGCCAGCCAACTCAGGTGGCCTGCTCCCCGCACCTGGGGCAAAGGGATTACGATACGGGTCCATTCAACACCTCGGAAAGCGGACTCTAGCCATAGCTAGTAAAATCTAGCGAATTTAGCTAGTAATAGCTAGATTTAGCTAGATTGCCACCGACCAACCTATTAAAACCGCCCACAACGAAAAAGCCCCTGAGAATTCACATTCTCAGGGGCTTCATCTACTACATGTATGGCGGAGAGATAGGGATTTGAACCCTAGGTACTGTTGCCAGTACAACGGATTTCGAATCCGTCCCGTTCGACCACTCCGGCATCTCTCCAATGGCGCGCATCATACCAGCGATTTCGCCAAACGCAAACCTTTATTTGAAAAAAATTCGCGTGGTATCAAACGCTTGCGTCAATGCGGGCCTTACAGCGGCACGCCCAGGCGCTTGGCGACTTCTTCGTAGGCTTCGATCACGTCGCCCAGACCCTGGCGGAAGCGGTCCTTGTCCATCTTCTTGCGGGTTTCTTTGTCCCACAGGCGGCAGCCGTCCGGGCTGAACTCGTCACCCAGGACGATCTGACCGTGGAAGACGCCGAACTCGAGCTTGAAGTCGACCAGCAGCAGGCCGGCGTCATCGAACAGCTTGTTCAGCACTTCGTTGACCTTCAGCGACAGCTTCTTCATCTCCACCAGCTGCTCGGCGGTGCCCCAGCCGAATGCGACAACGTGGGATTCGTTGATGAAGGGGTCGCCCTTCTCGTCGTTCTTCAGGAACAGCTCGAAGGTCGACGGCTCGAGCTTGATGCCTTCCTCGACGCCCAGACGCTTGACCAGGCTGCCAGCGGCGTAGTTACGCACGACGCACTCGACCGGGATCATGTCGAGCTTCTTCACCAGGCACTCGTTGTCGCCCAGCAGCTTGTCGAACTGAGTCGGGATACCGGCTTCTTCGAGCTTCTGCATGATGAAGGCGTTGAACTTGTTGTTCACCGTGCCTTTACGGTCGAGCTGTTCGATACGCTTGCCGTCGAACGCCGAAGTGTCGTTACGGAACAGCAGGATCAAGCGGTCGGCGTCGTCGGTCTTGTAAACCGATTTGGCCTTGCCGCGGTAGAGTTCGTCGCGTTTTTCCATGATTGGGCTCCGCTTGCTTGAGTAGGTGGGCTAGGCGATTTCGCGCCAGTCGAGCCCGTGTTCCTGATTTGCCACCTGAAGCCAGTCCGGGTCGCACCCCAAGGTGTCGACGAAGCACTGGCGGGCCAGGTGTGGCAGGTTGTTCTTGCTGCTGAGATGCGCCAGCACCAGGTGCTGCAGGTGCTGCCAACCCAGCTCGGCCACCAGGTTTGCGGCCTGGTGGTTGTTCAAATGTCCTTGGCTGCCGCCGACCCGAAGCTTGAGAAAGCGCGGGTAATGACCGCGCGCCAGCAGGTCACGGCAATGGTTGGCCTCGATCAGCAATGCATCCAGGCCCTGGTAACGCTCCAACAGGCGGCTGTCGTAACAACCGAGGTCGGTCAGCATGCCGAAGCGCCGGCGACCGTCACTGATCACGTATTGCAGCGGCTCGTGCGCATCGTGCTCGACCCGCGCCGCGCTGACCTGCAACGCGCCGATGTTGAGGGTGTCGCCACACGCGAGGAAACCGGCCACCTCCACCGGCTTGCGCAAACCGCGCAAGGTGCCCTGGCTGAGGTAGACCGGTACATTGTAGCGCCGCGACAGCAAACCCACGCCATGCACGTGGTCGGCATGTTCGTGGGTGACCAGCACCGCGCTGAGCTGCGCCGGCGCTACCCCGAGCAGCGCCAGGCGCCGCTCGGTCTCACGCAGGGAGAACCCGCAATCGACCAGGATGAACGTGTCACCACTGGCGATCAGCGTGCCGTTTCCCTGGCTGCCGCTTCCGAGTACCGCGAAGCGCACTTAACCCAGGTGGTCCTGAATGACGCTCAGCACGCGGCGGGCGACATCGGCCGGGGCCACGGTGTTGATGTTCTTCTCGACGGTGACCTGCACGCTTTCGCCGACCTTGCTCAGGCGTACCTGGTAACGCTCGGCACGCTCTTCACGCTCTTCCTTGCTCGGCTCGCTGCCGAACAGGCGGCTGAAGAAGCCCGGCTGGTTCTGCTTGTCGTCAGGCTTCTCGGACAAGTTGATGTAGTACAGGCCCAGGCTGCGGTTGATGTCTTCGACCCGCCACTCGCCCTGCTCCAGTGCACGGCCCACGCCCGACCAGGCGCGGTCGAGGTCGGAGCCCAGGTACAGGACCGGGTTGCCGCTGCCGTCTTCGCTCAGGCTGACCCGGCTTGGGGCGTCGAAGTCGCGCGCGGCGAGCAACGACACCGAACCGCCCTTCTCGGCGCTGCGGTTCATGCTGGCGAGCATTTCATCGACCAGCAGGGCATCCACCGCCGTGTTGCTCGAGCTGGACGGGAAGTCGCTGTCGGCAGTGCTGCCGGCCGCACGCTCGACGCTGACCACATACACCTCGGAGGTGTTGCGCTGCACGCCGGGTTCCATCCGTACACGCACGCGGACTTCGCTTTCGGCGCTGCTGGCGGAGCTGGCCAGACGCTGGCCGAGCGACGCCGACAGCTCGTCGAAGCGCTGCCAGGTGGTGGTGAATTCGCCGGTCTGCGGGCGCTCTTCAGCGATGCGGAAACCGTTGTCTTCAAAGAACTGGTGCGCCACCGGCCAGACTTCGGCTGGTGCGCGCTGGGCCAGCACCCAACGGCTGTTGCCGCTGCGCTGCAGGCTGAAGTCGCTGACATCGGCGCCGGCCGACAGCGGTTGCGGACGCGGCACTTCGTACTCGCCGGTGGCGGTATCGTCGGCGACGTTACGCGGGATCGGCAGCAGCGGATCGAGACGCTTGACGTTGGTCGCGTCCGGCGGCAGCTGCATGGCCGCAGTCGGTTGCGCCTGCAGGTAGTCGCTGCCACGGTCGCGGAAATAACCCTCGTCGCCCCACAGCCACCCGCAACCGCTGGTGCTGGAAATGATCAGGGCAAGGGCGGAAAGACCAGCCAGTCGCTTCATGCGGTGTACTTCCTCGATTAAACCAGTACGCCGGACTGGCTCAAGGCAGTACGGACTTTTTCGTGACAATGTTCGCTCAGCCAAGTCAGTGGCAGGCGAATACCTTTGTGCATCAGGCCCATCTCTACGAGTGCCCACTTCACCGGAATCGGGTTGGCTTCGCAGAACAGGTCCTTGTGCAGTGGCATGAGTGCTTCGTTGATCGCGCGGGCCTTCTCGGCATTGCCCGCAAGGGCGGCCTCGCACAGATCGGCCATTTCGCGCGGGGCGACGTTGGCGGTGACGGAGATGTTGCCTTTGCCGCCCAGCAGGATCAGCTCGACCGCAGTCGGGTCATCGCCGGAGAGCACGATGAAGTCCTTGCTGACGCCATCGATGATGGCCTTGGCGCGGGCCAGGTCGCCGGTGGCTTCCTTGATGCCGATGATGTTCGGCACGCTCGACAGGCGGATCACGGTCTCGGCCTGCATGTCGCAGGAGGTGCGGCCAGGCACGTTGTAGAGGATCTGCGGGATGTCGACCGACTCGGCGATGTGCTTGAAGTGCAGGTACAGGCCTTCCTGGGTCGGCTTGTTGTAGTACGGCACGACCAGCAAGCAGGCATCAGCGCCAGCGTTCTTGGCGTTCTGGGTCAGGTGCACGGCTTCGGAGGTGGAGTTGGCACCGGTGCCAGCGATCACCGGGATACGCCCGGCAACCCGCTTGACGACGAATTCGATGACCTGGATGTGCTCTTCGACATCGAGGGTTGCCGACTCGCCGGTGGTGCCGACGGCGACGATCGCATGCGTGCCTTTTTCCAGGTGGAAGTCTACAAGTTTGCCGAGGCTATCCCAATCAAGACGCCCTTGTGCATCCATGGGTGTGACCAATGCCACCATACTGCCCGCAATCATGTAACTGCTCCTGCCGGAAAAAGAGAGCGGTAATGGTACTGGCGCCATCGGCCTTGCACAAGCGAAGCTGGCGGGCGGAGCATTCCCCTCGGCGCGGCTTTTCGTTACCCTTGATCCTTTGATCGGTGCAGCGCGGCCCGCCGGGCCGTCGACAGTGCTCCCCGCGTGCGTCCATGACCGCCCATACCGGCCCGGGACCTGCTGAAAAGGAGGCTTGCCCCCGTCCTGCCCCGACCGCTCATCGCTTTAGGAATGCTGCATGTCCACCCCCACAGTCCGCGAACAATTCCTTGTCATCAGTGCCTTGGGCCCTAATCCCATGGAGCTGGCCAATGTCCTCAGCCGTGCCGCCGTCGACAATCGCTGCGCGGTGGTCACCTCGCGCCTGTCGCGCCATGGCGAAACCAGTGCCCTGGTGCTGCAGGTTGGAGGCAGCTGGGACGCCCTGGCGCGCCTCGAAGCCACCCTGCCAGGCCTGGGCAAGAAGCACGGCCTGACCCTCGACGTGGTACGCAGCGCCGACCAGGAGGTGCGCCCTCAGGCCCTGCCTTACGTGGCCTACGTCAGCGCCGCCTACCGCCCGGACATCATCAACGAGCTGTGCCAGTTCTTCCTCGACCATCAGGTCGAGCTGGAAGCCATGACCTGCGATACCTACCTGGCCCCGCAGACCGGCAGCAGCATGCTCAATGCCCAGTTCACCGTGGTCCTGCCGGCCGGCACCCAGATCAGCTGGTTGCGTGACCAGTTCCTGGACTTCGCCGACGCGCTGAACCTGGATGCGCTGATCGAACCGTGGCGCCCACAGAACCCGATGTAAGGAAACCCCAATGGCCGTAGCACTCGATCAACCCGTTGCCGACTTCCAGGCCCAGGCCACCAGCGGCCAGGCCGTCAGCCTGGCCGACCTCAAGGGCCAGCAGGTGGTGCTGTACTTCTACCCCAAGGACAGCACCCCCGGCTGCACCACCGAAGGCCAGGGCTTCCGCGACCAGCACGCGGCGTTCCAGGCGGCCAACACCGTGGTGTTTGGCGTCTCGCGTGACGGCATCAAGTCGCACGAGAACTTCAAGGCCAAGCAGGGCTTCACCTTCGAGCTGATCAGCGACAAGGACGAGGCACTGTGCCAGCTGTTCGACGTGATCAAGCTGAAGAAGCTGTACGGCAAGGAATACCTGGGGGTGGACCGCAGCACCTTCCTGATCGACAAGGATGGCGTGCTGCGCCAGGAATGGCGTGGGGTCAAGGTGCCAGGGCACGTCGATGCCGTGCTGGCAGCCGCCGAGGCCCTGCACAAGGCCTGAGATTGATTGGGGCTGCTGCGCAGCCCTTTCCGACCGGTCCGGCGCTCCGGCAAGGCCGCTCCCACAGGTCCTGAGCAGGCTTCAAGGTTGACAGCGAACCTGTGGGAGCGGCCTTGTGTCGCGAAAGGGCCGCAAAGCGGCCCCAGCCGTTAAAGCAGCGGCGCCACTGCCGGCTCTTGCCGCGGCCAGGCATCCAGCACGGCCTTGAACAAGGTCGCCAGCGGGATCGCGAAGAAGATCCCCCAGAACCCGAACAAACCGCCAAACAGCAGCACCGCGCAGATGATCGCCACCGGGTGCAGGCTCACCGCCTCGGAGAACAGCAGCGGTACCAGTACGTTGCCATCCAGGGCCTGGATGATCGCGTACACGGCCATCAGGTAGATGAACTGATCCCCCCAGCCCCACTGGAACAGCGCGATCAGGGTCACCGGCACGGTCACCACCACCGCCCCGACATACGGCACCACCACCGACAAGCCCACCAGCAGCGCCAGCAGCGCGGCGTAGTTGAGCCCCAGGCTGATAAAGGCAATGTAGGTGGCAATCCCGCAGATGAGAATCTCGATCCCCTTGCCGCGGATGTAATTGGCGATCTGCCGGTTCATCTCGTCGCCTACCCGCGTCAGCAGGGTGCGCTCACGCGGCAGGTATCCGCTGACCCAGCGGGCGATCATTTCGCGGTCCTTGAGGAAGAAGAACACCAGGATCGGTACCAGCACCAGGTAGATCATCGCGTTGACCAGCAGCGGCAGGCTCGACAGCGAGAAGGTCAACGCCCACTGGCCGAACTTGCCGATCTCGCCACGCACCGATTCGATCGCGCGCAGGACCTGCTCGTCGCTCACCAGGTGCGGATACCGCTCGGGCAGCAGCAGCAACAGTGACTGCCATTTGCCGAGCATGCCCGGCAGCTCGTTGAACAAGGTGATCAACTGATGCCAGAGCAGCGGCACCAGCACCAGCAGGAACACCGCCAAGGCGCCCATAAACAGGGCAAAGACCAGGCCCACCGCCACCCCGCTCGGCACCTTCATGCGCTCCAGGGCGTTGACCAGCCCCTGCATGAGAAACGCCAGGACCAGCCCGGCCAGCACCGGCGCGAGCATGCCGCCGAGGGTCAGAATTGCGGTAAACGCCAGGAACAGCAGGACCGCCAGCACCACCGCCTCCTCGTCGGAGAAGTAGCGCTGCATCCAGTCGCGAAGCACTTTGAACATTGACGATCCTTGGGGAAAACTCAGGCCTTGCGCAGCCAGTAGGTATAGGTGCCGGACTCGGCCGTTTCATGCAGCAGCGTATGACCGGACAAGCGAGCAAAAGTGCTGAAGTCGCGTTGCGAACCTGCGTCGGTGGCAATCACCTTGAGCACGGCGCCACTGGCCAGGCGGTTCAATTCCATTTTCGCCTTGAGCAGCGGCAAGGGACAGTTCAGCCCGCGGGCGTCGAGTTCGGCGTCGCAGGTCAGGGTTTCAATCATCCGAGGGGCTCCTGGCGGGGGCAACAGTGCATGGCAGACAAGTCTCGTAGGATACCGCCACTGGTCGCCAAGGTGTGAGCGGGCTACAGTAGGGATCTTTGATCCGACGCGAGCTTCATGCATGAATCTACTGCGCCCCACCCTGCTGACGCTGGCCTGCCTGATGGCCGTTCCCGGCCATGCCGACGACCTGCCGTCACTGGGCGATGCCAGTTCTGCGATCGTTTCGCCACAACAGGAGCATGAGCTGGGCCGCGCCTGGCTGAGCCTGCTGCGCGGCAACGTCAAGCAGCTCAATGACCCGCAGCTCAAGGACTACGTCGAGACCAGCGTGTACAAACTGGCCGAGACCAGCCAGCTGCAGGACCGGCGCCTGGAGTTCATCCTGATCGACAGCCGCGAGCTCAACGCCTTCGCCGCCCCGGGCGGCATCGTCGGGGTCAACGGTGGGCTATTCCTCAATGCCCAGAGCGAAGGCGAATATGCCTCGGTGCTGGCCCACGAACTGGCGCACTTGTCGCAACGCCACTTCGCCCGCGGGGTCGAGGCCCAGCAGCGCATGCAGTTGCCGATGATGGCGGCATTACTGGCCGGGATCGTCCTGGCGGCGGGCGGTGGCGGCGACGCCGGCATCGGCCTGATCGCCGGCACCCAGGCCGCGGCGATCCAGGAGCAGCGGCGCTTCTCGCGGCAGAACGAACAGGAAGCCGACCGCATCGGCATCCAGAACCTGGAAAAAGCCGGTTTCGACCCGCGCACCATGCCGAGCATGTTCGAACGCCTGGCGCGCCAGTACCGTTACGGCGCCAAGCCGCCGGAGTTCCTGCTGACTCACCCGGTCACCGAGTCGCGGATCGCCGACACCCGCAACCGCGCCGAACAGATGCCCAAGGGCGGCGTCGAAGACAGCCTGCGCTATCAGCTGATCCGCGCCCGGGTCGCCTTGACCTACGAGGAGACGCCGGGGCTGGCCGCCAAGCGTTTTCGTGACCAGCTCGACCAGAACCCCAACCTCGACGCCGCGCGCTATGGCCTGGCCCTGGCGCAGATCAAGGGCGGCCGGCTCAACGAGGCGCGCGAGAACCTCAAGCCGCTGCTGGCCAAGGCGCCCAACGACCTGACCTACAACCTGGCGCAGATCGACCTGGACATCACCAACAACCGCCTGGCGGACGCCCAGCAGCGCGTCGAGCGGCTGCGCGGACTGTACCCGAGCAACTATCCGTTGCAGCAGGTGCGTGCTGACTTGCTGATCAAGCAGAGCAAGCCCGCCGAGGCGGAGAAGGTGCTTAATGACCTGATCAAGAAGCGTGCGGATGACCCGGATGTCTGGTACGAAGTGGCCGAGGTGCGTGGCTTGTCGGGCAACACCATTGGCCTGCACCGGGCGCGCGCGGAGTACTTCACCCTGGTTGGCGATTTCGACCAGGCGGTGCAGCAGCTGGATTTTGCCAAGCGCCGGGCGGGGAGCAACTTCCCACTCGCATCGCAGATCGATGCGCGTCAGCGGCAGATTCTTGAGCAGCAGCGCATGGTCAAGGACATGATGCGCTAGAGAAATGAACGGGGGCCGCAAAGCGGCCCCCGTTACGCATGGATCAGGCGTTACCCGACAACTTCATCCGCGCCGCCTGGGTGAAGTCGAGCATGCGGTTGAGCGGCTTGATCGCCCGCGGGATCAACGCCGGGTCGACGAAGATCTCGTTACTGCCCTTCTGCAGGCAGTCGAGCGTGCGCTCCAGGGTGTTCATCGCCATCCACGGGCAATGCGCACAGCTGCGGCACGAGCCGCCATTCCCCGCCGTCGGCGCCGCGACGAACTCCTTGTCCGGGCACAGCTGCTGCATCTTGTAGAAGATGCCGCTGTCGGTGGCGACGATGAAGGTCTTGTTCGGCAGGGTTTGCGCCGCCTTGATCAGCTGGCTGGTGGAGCCCACCGCATCGGCCAGGTCGATCACCGCCTCTGGCGACTCCGGGTGCACCAGGATCGCAGCATCGGGATGCAGCGCCTTCATGTCGGCCAGTTGGCGCGACTTGAACTCTTCGTGGACGATGCAGGCACCGTCCCACAACAGCATGTCGGCGCCGGTCTTCTTCTGGATGTAGCGGCCCAGGTGCTGGTCCGGCCCCCAGATGATGGTTTCGCCGTTGTCCATCAGGGTCTCGACGATCTCCAGCGCGCAGCTGGACGTCACCACCCAGTCGGCACGTGCCTTGACCGCCGCCGAGGTGTTGGCGTAGACCACCACGGTGCGCTCGGGGTGCTTGTCGCAGAACGCCGAGAACTCCTCCACCGGGCACCCCAGGTCGAGCGAGCAGGTCGCTTCCAGGGTCGGCATGAGGATGCGTTTTTCCGGGGTGAGGATTTTCGCCGTCTCGCCCATGAAGCGCACGCCGGCGACGATCACCGTGTCGGCCGGGTGGTTCTTGCCGAAACGGGCCATTTCCAGCGAGTCGGAGACGCAGCCTCCAGTCTCCTCGGCCAGGGCCTGGATCACCGGGTCACAGTAGAAGTGGGCGACCAGAACTGCGTTCTGGGCCTTGAGCTCGGCGGCGATGGCCGCACGGTACTCGGCCTCCTGCGCGGGCGTCAGGGGGTTGGGCTGCTTGGCATCAAGGTGGGCTTGAACCAACAGGCGTTCGGAAATCTGGGTCATGATCGCTGGACCTGCGGGCGCGCGTGCGCGTCAGTCGAGTGTATCACCCGGCCCTGGCAGATCGGCTAATGGTGCCGGACGGCCTCTTACAGGCCATCACGGCCCTCTGCGGGCGCGGATTATTATCGCGCCGAAGGCTACAGACAATCAGGTCAATGCAAAAGCGATTTTTGTAGGACAGCGGCACTGCCCGCCGTGCCACCCTCAACGCCACAGGCGCGGGGGCGGCACAGCCAACAGGTATCAGCCTTGCGGCGACAGCGCAGCCAGGTGAGCCGCGAGGATCATGGCGAACTCCTCGACGGTCATCTTCTTGCCGTTGAAGTCGACCATGCCCTCGGCATAGTGCAGGCTCGACACCACGTCGTTGCCCTTCACGGTCGCCATGCCACTCTGCACCGCCATCATGCCGACCATCTCGCCTGCCTGGCTCGACTGCTGGGCAATCGCCTGGGCGTCGGTCTGGCCATCGAGCAGCGCCTGCAGGGTCGCCAGGTCACCGACCATCGGCTTGGACACCGACAACTCACCCTTCAACTGGCTGATCAACTGCTTGCCCAACTGGTCCGGCGGCAGGTCGAACGACGCCGGATTGGCGAAGTCCAGCGCCAGGCTGAAGCGGCTCTCGCCGTTGGCAGTCTTGAACGACAGTTGTTCGATGGCCAGTTTCGGCTTGGCGACGAGGATCTTCTGCACCTCGGCGAGCACCTTGGTCTTCTCGTCCTCGGTCATGTCGAACGCCGGCATCGGCTCGCCTGCGGCCGTGGCGCGCTGCATTTCCTGCACTTGCGGCATCTTGGTCTGGTACCACTCGGCCAGCGATTGCAGCGCGGGGATGTCCAGCGACTTCAAGGTCACCACCATCTGCCCACTGCCGACCGGGCGACCGGCGTAGTTGATGTCGGACACCTTGTACTCGATGCGCGCGCCCAGCTTGTCCTGGCCTTCGGCGCTGTACAGGTTGTTCTGCTCCAGCCCTTTGACCAGCAGCACCTCCTGCTTCGGCCCGAGGGTCGCCTGCAGTTGGCCGAGGAACACGTCCAGATTGCCGACGTAGACCATGTCGTGGCCGGTGCTGGCGAGGTCGCCACCGACCTTCAGGCCTTCGAAGGTAAAGGTCGCTGGCGGATGGTCATCACCGACCACTTTCATTTCCAGGCGCTCGGCATTGCCGTGGATCTTCACCGCCTTGCCTTGCTGGTCGCCGCTGAGCAGCAGTTGCATGCCGGAGAAGTCCAGGGTGTTGCCGTTGGGCTCGTTGAGCTTGACCGGTGCCAGGCGGATATCGCTGTCGATGTGGCCGCCATAGCCGACGCTGACCCGGCCGGTGACCGGCGACTGGTCGCCGGCAGCGCTGAACCAGGACGCGGTGAAATCATCCTTTTCCAGGCTGCTGTTGCTCTCGACCATTACCGGCAACAGCTTGAAGGCCTTGACCCGCGACCACGGGAACGGCCCGTGCTCGAGCTGGTCGACGATGCCGACGTCGAAGTTCAGCGCAGCGCCCTCGCCCAGCCAGACATCCTTGGCCTTGAGCCGGTAATGCGCGGTACTGGAGAAGAAGTGCTGCTCCAGCGAGGCCAGCTCGAGGCTCATGCTGCCGCCGGTACCCGCGGTGGCCTTGACCAGCTCTTCGTTGGCCCGGGCCACGGAGCTGGCCAGCTCCGCAGGCAATTGCTTGCCGGTGTACCACGCGCCCGCGGTGGCTGCGATGGCAATGGCGACGGCCAGGCCGGAAAGGATGCCTACTGATTTCTTCATGAATTGAACCGATTGCTGTCCATAGGGGGATGCGCGACAGCGGTCGCGCTGGGCGCAAAGGGTACCACCGACCATGACCGGATGCGGTGTCCTCCACGGGCAATTTATTGCCCACGGTGTGTCCACGACTTTGCATTCGTAAATTTTTACGGACACCAAAATCGGCCAAAACCCTTAAGAAACGCACTAAAAAGCAGCACAAAAGCTAAATAAACCGATTATCGACGCATTACCGTAACACTTTGTCATGTTTAACTTGACGCCCCCTGCCGAATCGTTTTTTATTTTCACCACGCTGCCCAGGGCCGTCTGCACACATCAGCCCGCGCTCGCGCCAACTGCCGCTCCAACATAAAAGGTGAACAACATGGAGCCCACCCGCATGACCTTGCCGTGCCCGCAATCCGCCTCCTTCGCTGTCCAGGCCCAGGAGCCTCACCCGCATGCAGCCTGACCAGAGCACTCCCGGCAACGGCCAGATGCGCAAATCCCTGCGTCTCTGGCATGTGGTGATCATTGGCCTGGCGTACCTCACGCCAATGACCGTATTCGATACCTTCGGCATTGTTTCCGGCATCACCGCCGGGCACGTGCCCAGCGCGTATATCCTGGCGCTGCTGGGCGTGCTGTTCACCGCCATCAGCTACGGCACCCTGGTGCGACGCTTCCCGCAGTCCGGCTCGGCCTACACCTACACCCAGCGGGCGATCAATCCGCATGTGGGCTTTCTGGTCGGCTGGTCATCACTGCTCGACTACCTGCTGCTGCCGATGGTCAACGCGCTGCTCGCCAAGCTGTACCTGTCGGCGATGTTCCCCGAGGTGCCGCAATGGATCTGGGTGGCCGGGTTCGTCACCCTGATCAGCCTGGTGAACATGCGCAGCATCAACCTGGTGGCGCACTTCAATGCCCTGTTCGTCGCCGTGCAGGTGGCGATCATTGCCGTGTTCATCTACCTCTGCATGCGCGGGCTCGACCATGGCGAAGGCCTGGGTACGGCGTGGAGCCTGACCCCGTTCGTCGATCCGCAGACGCAGTTCAGCGCCCTCGCCGCCGGCGCGACCATTCTCTGCTTCTCGTTCCTGGGCTTTGACGCGGTCACCTGCCTGTCGGAAGAAACCCGCGACCCGGCGAAGACCATTCCCCGGGCGATCTTCCTCACCGCGCTGATCGGCGGGCTGGTGTTCATCCTGGTGTCGTACTTCATCCAGGCGTACTTCCCGACCATGCAGCGCTTCCACGACCAGGAGGCGGCGCTGCCGGAAATCGCCCTGTATGTCGGCGGCAAGCTGTTCCAGTCGGTGTTCATCGCCTGCACGGTGATCAACACCATCGCCTCGGGCCTGGCCTCGCAGACCAGCGTCTCGCGCCTGCTGTACGTGATGGGGCGTGACGGGGTGATCCCCAGCAGGGTCTTCGCCCGCCTGCACGCCCGCTACAAGACGCCGGTACTGAACATCGCCGTGGTGGGCCTGGTTGCCCTGTCGGCGATCTTCTTCGACCTGGTCACCGCGACCTCGGTAATCAACTTCGGCGCACTGGTGGCGTTCAGCTTCGTCAACCTGTCGGTGATCAACCACTGCTACCTGCGCGAGAAGCGCAACAAGGGCCTGGCGAACACCCTCAAGTACCTGGTGCTGCCAACCATCGGCTTTTGCATCATCGTCTCCCTGTGGCTGGACCTGAACGCGCATTCGCTGCTGTTCGGCGGCGCCTGGGCGCTGCTCGGGCTGATCTACCTCGGCTGGATGACCAAGGCCTTCCGGGTCGCACCGCCCAACTGCATCGCTGAATGACCTGCCCTGCCGACGCCCGCCCGAACGCGGGCGTCGGCCTGTTCGAGAAGGAAAAACCATGCTCCTGCGCCGCCTCTCCATCCAGTGGAAGATCACCCTGCTCGCCGGCCTCTGCCTGCTGGTGATCGTCGCCCTGCTGGTGGCCACTTCGCTGACCCAGGCCCGGCGCAGCGCCGCCCAGGTGTTCGCGGCCAACACCGAGCTGCTCGACCACAGCGCGCGCCTGCGCCTGCAGGCCCACGCCGAAGCCCAGGCGCTGCGCATCCAGCGCTACTTCATGGCGGCCTACCAGTACGGCAATGGCTTCAGCCGTGTGGTGCAGTTGCTCAGGCAGCGCGGCGACACCGACCTGCGCGCCGCGCTGAATGCCCAGGCGCGCGCCGCACTGGCCGGCAACCCCGACCTGATCGGCCTTTACCTGGTGTTCAAGCCCAACGCCCTCGACGGGCAGGACGCCCGTTTCGTCGGCCAGGATCAGCAAGGCAGCAACGACAGCGGGCGCTTCTCGCTGTACTGGTCGCAGCCACGCCCCGGCACTCTGGAGGCAGAAGCCATGCCCGAGTCGATGCTCGCCGACAACAGCATCGGCAGCAACGGCCTGCCCTACAACCGCTGGCTCACCTGCCCGCAGGAGACTGCCGCGGCATGTGTGCTCGAGCCCTACTTCGACGAGGTCAATGGCCGTCAGGTATTGATGACCAGCATCGCCCTGCCCCTGCTCGACAACGGCAAGGTGATCGGCGTGATCGGCCTCGACATCGGCCTGGACAACCTGCAGCAGCTGAGCCTGGCGGGTCGCCAGGAGCTGTTCGATGGCCAGGGCCAGGTGAGCATCGTCAGCCCGGCCGGGCTGCTGGCGGGGCACAGCCGCGACAGCGCACGGCTAAGCCAGTCGCTGACCCAGGCGTTTGGCCCGCACGCGCAGGACCTACTGGCGTCGATCCGCGCCGGCCAGCCGGTGCAGCGCCTCGATGAGGGCCAGATGCGCATCTCCCAACCCTTTGCGCCGATCCCTGACGCAGCGCCCTGGCAGGTCTTGCTGGAGCTGCCCGAAGCGGTCCTGCAGGCACCGGCGATCGCCCTCAACCAACGCTTGGCTGCGCGTAACCAGGAGGCCAATGTCAGCAGCCTGCTGATCGGCCTGGCAGCCGCCGTGCTGGGTTTGCTGCTGGTCTGGCTGACCGCTCGCGGCGTCACCCGGCCGATCCTGGCGGTGGCCGAACGCCTGCGCGACATCGCCAGCGGCGAAGGCGACCTGACCCGTCGCCTGGACTACGCCCGCGAGGATGAGCTGGGCCAGCTGACCGGCTGGTTCAACCGCTTTCTCGACAAGCTGCAGCCGGTGATCGCCCAGGTCAAAGGCTCCCTGCACGAGGCCCGCGGCACCGCCGACCAGTCCGCCGCCATCGCCAGCCAGACCAGCAACGGCATGCAGCAACAGCAGCGTGAAATCGAGCAGGTCGCCACGGCAGCCAACGAAATGAGCGCCACCGCCCAGGATGTCGCGCACAACGCGGCCCAGGCGGCACAAGCCGCGCGTGCGGCCGACCAGGCCAGCCGCGAGGGCCTGCAACGGGTTGCCGATACCCGTATGGCGATCGACCGGCTGGCCACCGACATGAACGCGGCGATGCGCGAGGCGCGCGCCCTGGAGAGCAGCAGCGAGCAGATCGGCTCGGTGCTGGAGGTGATCCGTGCGATTGCCGAGCAGACCAACCTGCTCGCCCTCAATGCCGCCATCGAGGCCGCCCGCGCTGGCGAGGCCGGGCGAGGCTTCGCCGTGGTCGCCGACGAGGTACGCAACCTGGCCCAGCGCACCCAGGTGTCGGTGGAGGAGATTCGCCAGGTCATCGAAGGCCTGCAACAAGGCACCCAGGATGTGGTGGGTGCCATGCACGCCGGCCAGCGCCAGGCCCAGGACAGCGCCGGCCAGATGGAACAGGCCTTGCCGGCACTGCAGCGGATCGGCGAGGCTGTGGCGGTGATCACCGACATGAATTTGCAGATCGCCTCGGCGGCCGAGGAGCAGAGCGCGGTGGCCGAAGAGGTCAACCGCAACGTCGCCGGGATCCGCGACGTCACCGAGTCGTTGTCCGGGCAGGCCGATGAGTCGGCGCGCATCAGCCAGGCGCTGAACCGCCTGGCCAACCAGCAGCAAGCATTGATGGAACAGTTCCGCGTTTAGTCCGCGCCGGCCTCATCGCGGGTAAAACCGCTCCCACAGGTTTTCTGTGCAGCCCAAAATTTTGGGCCTTGCAGCGACCCCTGTAGGAGCGGGTTTACCCGCGATGAGGCCGGCACAGACACCACAGCAGCACCGCCTTTGAAAAGAGTTCTACTTATGGAAGCCCCCAGCAAGACTTCATTCTTCGACATCACCAGCGAACAAGGCCTGCTCCGCGCCTCGATCGCCGTCACCCTGTTCATCGCCACCATCGGCATCGGCTTCGGCCTCGCCTCGGGCTCCTTCTCGATCGTCTTCGACGGCGTCTACTCGCTGGTCGACGCCAGCATGAGCGGGCTGTCGCTGGTGGTGGTCAAGCTGATCACCGCACACGTCACCAGCGCACAGATGTCGCGCAAGCTGCGCGAGCGCTTCTCCATGGGCTTCTGGCACCTGGAGCCGATGGTCCTGGCACTCAATGGCATCCTCCTCAGCGGGGTCGCCATCTACGCACTGATCAACGCCGTGAGCAGCCTGCTCGAAGGCGGCCGCGACCTGGAGTTCGGCCTGGCGCTGATCTACGCGGTATTGACGGTGATCGCCTGCGTCACCATCGCCATCGTCGAAGCCCGCGCCAACCGTACGCTCAACTCCGACTTCGTGCGCATGGACGTCAAGGGCTGGGTGATGTCGGCCAGCATTACCGCTGCGCTGTTGATCGCCTTCTGCGTCGGCCTGGCCATCCAGGGCACGCGCTGGGCGTGGATCTCGCCGTACATCGACCCGGCGGTGCTCGGCCTGGTGTGCCTGGTGATCATCCCGTTGCCGCTGTCGGTGGTGCGCCAAGCACTGGCGGAGATCTTCCTGGTCACCCCGGTCGACCTCAAGCAACACGTCGACACGGTGGCCCAGGCGTTTGTCAGCCGGCACGGCTTGCAGTCGTACCGGGCCTATGTGGCCAAGGTCGGCCGCTCGCGCGAGATCGAGCTGTACTTCATCGTGCCGACAAGCATGCCGGCGCGCACTATCGCCGAATGGGATGCGCTGCGTAACGAGATTGGCGACGCGGTGGGCGGCGAAGGGCCGGACCGCTGGATCACGGTGGTGTTCACCGGCGATCCGGAATGGGCCGAATAGCCTAGGCGCGCCCGCGCGCATGGGCTGGCGCGTTACGCCGGGAGACGTTCGAGCAGGCGCACCAGATCGGCCAGCGAACGCGCCTGCATCTTGCGCATGACATGAGCGCGGCGCACTTTGACGGCGACCTCGCTGAGGTGCAGCTGATGCGCGATCTGCTTGTTCAGCAGACCCTGTACCACCAGGCCGGCGACCTGGCGCTCACCCTCACTGAGTAATCGCCAGCGGCTGCCTAGCTCGGCCGCCGCGGCGTCTCGCTGGCGGCGTTGGCGATCCCGCTCGATCCCCAGCTGAATGGCGTCCAGCAGCTCCTGATCACGGAACGGCTTGGTGAGAAAGTCGATCGCGCCGGTCTTGATGGCTTTCACACCCATGGCGATGTCGCCATGCCCGGTGATGAACACCACCGGCAGGTGCAAGCCCAAGCCCTCCATCTGCCGGTGGAAGTCCATGCCGCTCTGCTCTGGCATCCGCACATCCAGGACCAGGCAACCCGGGGCATCCTCACGTGGATGGGCGAGGAACGCCCGCGTGGAGGCAAAGACCCGCACCTCAAGCCCCACGCTAGCCAGCAGGTCCGCCAGCGCGGCACGAACCGAACTGTCGTCGTCGATCACGTAGACAATCGGCTGTGGCGCGTTTGCCTGAGAGGCGGCTTTGTTCATGCGGGTTCCTTGTCGGTGGTAGCCAGGCTGAACGCGAACACCGCGCCAGCGTGGTCATTAGATTCGGCCCAGAGGTGACCACCATTGGCCTCGATGATCGTGCGGCTGATGCTCAAACCGACGCCGATGCCCTCCTCCTTGGTGGTCCAGAAGGCCTCGAACACGTGCTCGCGAACGCCGCTGGGCAGGCCGATGCCGGTGTCTGACACGGCGAAGACGATCGTCTCGCCCTGCCACCTGGAGCCGACGTGAATGACGCGTCGGGCAGCCGCTACCGGGAGCGTAGCCTCGATGGCATTGAGGATCAGGTTGCCCATCACCTGCTGGATCTGTACGCGGTCAGCCAGCGCGCGCGGCAGGTCGGCTGCCAGATCGACCGTGAGCGCGATGCTGCCGCGCAGCATTTCCCCTTGTGACAGGGTGAGCACTTCCTGCACGGCGTCGTTGAAGGCGAACGCGGTCTTGTCCGGCGGGTCGCCTTTGGTCAGGCTGCGTACCCGCGCGATGATGCTGCTCGCACGGCCTGCATCATTGAGGATGCGCTCGACCGCCTGCCGGGCCTTGTCCAGGTTGGCAGGATGCTGCGCCAACCAGCGCTGGCAGGCGTTGCTGCTGGTGACGATGGCCGCGAGCGGCTGGTTGACCTCGTGCGCGATCGAGGTGGTGAGCCCTTCCAGGCTTTTGACACGCGAGATACGCATCAGCCGGGCCTGCGCATCATGGGCTGCGGCGCGTGCGGCTTCCATCTTGCACACCAGGTAGCCGGTGATCAGGATCGAGACGATGCTGATGGTCATGTTGACGAGGCCGGCGCGGTAATCCCCTTGCTGGGTCATGGCAAAGCTGAGCAGCGTGATCGCGATGCAGGTGCCCGTCAGCATGATCAGCGCACGCTGCTTGAGCAGGCGCGCCGCCGTCAGAATCACCACGGTGTAGAACACCGACCCGGCGATCTCGTAGCTGGTGGCCGTGTCGAGCAGAAAGATCGCCGCCATCGCGATCGCCATGAACGCGAGCCGTGTGGCCCGGTAGGGCTGCGAGGCTCTGTGCGCGGGTTGTCGTGTCATGACAGGGCTGGCTCCATGGTGCTGCAGTGATACCCCGGTTGCCGAGCATCGCGCCCTCCGGGTCCCCGCAGCGATTTCATGCGCAGCGTACCTCAAAGCGCATGACCCGCGGTCAAGCCCGGCGCAAACCTTGTCAGCGCAGCGTGCCGGATTGTTTGACCATGATGATCGGTACGGCGGTCAGTACCAGCACGGCGAACAACTGCGTCCACAGTGAGCCATCCCACGACAGCTCGGGCATCACCCGAAAATTCTGCCCGTACCAGTTGATCAGCGCCGTACCCGGAATGAAGGCGGCCCACAGCACGCTGAACACCTTGGTCACATTGAGGTCGCTGATGGCGACGGTTTCGCCAGCGGCACGGCGGTGGAAGCGTTGCCGTTCGAGCGTGAAGCGCGCGCGGCGCTGCACGCCCTCGATCTCCGCAACCAAGCCATCCACATGGCTTGCGGCCAGCAACGACGGGCGCATCGTCGCACGGCGAAGCCGCAGCGCGGCCTGTTCGAGGTCGTCCAGCGACTGCAGCACGAACGACAGCGGTCCATTGAGCGCAGTGAGGTGGTTATCGACATCGCTCAGGTCTTCCGCGCCGCGCTTGCGGTCGGTGCCCGCGTTCAACTGGAACGCCCGCAGCGCTAGCATGGACACGGTCAGCCCCTGGTCGATGCGATCGAGCACCATGGCGGTCTGGCCCAGCAACTGGTGCAGCAGCACCAGAGAGATGGACTGTGAGCTGTCACATGACAAGCCCTGCGCCTGGATCCGTTCAAGGGCCTGGTTGGGGCGTAGCACGCGGTGTCCGGTCTCCACCGTGAACACCGTCTGGTCATCATCTCCCTGGCGCCAGAGCAGGTCCGTCACCAATACCTGCTGGCCCTGCAAGCGAGCGCAGCGGATGCGCATCGTGGCACCTGGCCGCGCAATGCTCCTGGGCTGCAGATCGACGCCATGCTGCTGATTGAGGTCCTCCAGCGCCTGCGGGTTGGCAGCATGCAGCCGGCACCAGGCGGGCATTCCATAGAGTGCTTTCATCGCATCCACCCCTTGCGTTTGATGTACGCCAGTGGGACCAACGCAAACAGCCCCGTGAGCAGCATGACGATCCACTCGCCCCATGGCAGCTGCAGCTCGGGCATGTAAGCGAAATTCTGCCCATAGAACGCACCCACCAGGGTGGGTGGCGTGAAGACGGCAGTGATCACCGTGAACACCTTGATCACCTGGTTCTGCTTGATATCCAGCGTGGTCATCAGCGACTGCTGAAGGTTGCGGATCTTGTCATGCTGGAAACGCGCGTAACGGCGCAGGCTATGGATATCCGATAGCAACGTAGGCAGGCTCTGCTGCAACCGGGCATCACTGGTGAACCGGCGCAGCCAACGGCCCGCGCGAGCCAGCATCAACTGCCCCTCCACCGCTTTGGCGACCAGTTCTTCGGCCTCCCCGAGGGCAATGGCCGTGCTGGCAATGTCGGCAACGCCTGCCTGACACTTGGACATCTCGAACCCCCCGCTGGCGGCGGCCACGGCTTCGCTGTGTTCGTCCAGGCGTGCGGAGATTTCGCGAATGGCGGCATGCGCTGAGTCGTTGAGCGCCTCGAGAAGGGTGAACATCATCGCCATCGGATCAAGCGTGCCACCGGCTTCCAGCGTCTCGAGCAGCTGCTCGCTGGCCTGGTCCAGTGCGCCCAGGCGCACGTCCTGCTCCACACTGATCAAGACGTGCTTGCCCAGCGCGAAGACCACGGTGGTCTCCAGATACTGATCCGCGGCGCGGATGACCATCTCTACCGGGATGACGATGAAGTCGCCTTCTTCGATTGCAGCGCGTCCGCGCCCCGGCGACAGGTCAAGGCCATGCTCGCGCTGCGCGCCCGCCAGTTGCTCGCCTTGCCGGGCCCACAGCCGCAGCCAGCCGGACGCCTGCAGGCGCTTGTCGGCATGGCCGCAGGCCAGCGGCTGGTCGGATTGATTCTGGATCATGGCTGCTGCCCTCCTTCGGCCGCAACGGCCTGCTCGGTTTGCGCGGGCATGGCGTACTCACCGTACAGGTGCAGGCCGGCGAAACTGCCGAGAATCAGCACGTAGAGGACAATCACGGCGATCATGATTTCACGCTCGATCTGTGCGGTGCGCGGGCGGCTCGCGCGGGCCCGGTCAATGGCCTCCCGACGCTGCACGGCAGCGGGGTTCGAGTCGTTCTGCAGGGTCAGGTCGGCGTTCCAGACCAGCCCCTGGAGGCTGGCCGACGCGGCGGTCGAAGGGTTCGGAGTGTGTGGCATCGGTGGAGTCCTTGTAGGGGAGGATGGCCTTGCCGGCGGCGAACAGGCTACGTCGGCGTGCACCGTGTTCCGCAGGTTCGAGGGCGGCGTCTAGCGCAACCAGCCGCGGTGCTTCACATAGAGCAGTGGCAACAGCGCAAGCCCGGCCGTGAGCGCAATGATCATGGGCTCACCGTATTGCCACTCGAGAATCGGCATGTTGACGATGTTCATGCTGTAGTACGTCGAGATCAGCATGGCCGGCAAGAACACCGCGGTAACCACCGAGAAGACTTTTACGATCTGGTTCTGCTTGACGCTCAGTGCCATGTTGTTGGTGGTCTGCAGCAGACGTACGCGGTCATGGACGAAGCTGACATGCTCCTCGACGGCTTCAATGTCATCGATCAGCGTGCGGAACAGCCCCTGCAGATGCGCATGAACGCTGGGCAGGCGCGCCAGCGTGTGACGGGCAGCCAACGCCAGTTGCAGCTGGCTTTCGATGCAGTCGGACAGCAACTCTTCGACTTCGCCGAGATCGAGCTGCGTGGAGATGACATCACTGGCGCCAAAGTCGCGATCGCGCGCCTCCAGGCTGTTGAGCACCGAGTTGGTCTGTACCAGCACCCTGCCCAGGTCGTCATTCAGCGCGTCCAGCAACTCGTCGGTCGCGTCGTTGATCGCTTGCAGAATGATCGCGAAGCTTTCGAAGGCCGCGACCGTGCAGGCGTCACGCTGCAGCCTCTGCAATGCCACCTCAAGCGGCTGTGGCGCAGGGGCAGGCTCCAGCGAGATCAGCGTGTCGCGGCCGAGCACGAACACCACCCGGCTGCCCTGCTTACGCCCCTGCTCCAGGCTCAGGAAGGTAATCGGGAAAAAGAAGAACTCGCCGTCCTGGCTCAGGTTGCTTTGCAGGGTACGGACGATATCGACACCCAGTGTCTGCCTGATTTCATCCAGCTTGCTCGGCGCATCGGTGCTGACACGCAGCCAGCCATGCGCACCCGCCGGGCAGCAACCGGCGTCAGGAACGTCGTTCTGGGTCATGGCTTGGCTCCTTCATGGGGCAGCGGTTGGGGGCTCTGCTGATCAGGCTTGATCGCCTGAGCGCCGTCATGGAAAGCGGAATGCGAGCCCGAGGTGGAGGAGGTTATGGTTTCCAGCTGATAGTTGCCGATGTGCAAGGCGGCCACAGCCACGATCAGAATCCCCCAGGTGTAGCCCAGCATCGAGAACGACAGACGCTCATAGCGCGACCAGCGTTTCGGCACTTCAGGACGGCGGGTGGAGGGGCGGCGCGCCGCTCGGGTCCAGACCAGCGGCAGGAGGACGGCGTTGGCGGCCAAGCCGCTCGAAGGTGGAGCGCTGCTGATTGTTTGCATGGTGCGGTCTCGTCATGGGTGCAGCCAGGTGCTCGGCCTGCGCGAAAGCGCGCCACAGGCTTGCGAGGCGGTGCAGTAGAGGGAGGTAACGACTCAGGCGCCGGGCACTGCCGTTTGCGGTGGCCTGGGTGGGCGAGGTAGGCCTGAACCGACACGGCTGGACAGGCTATTGGCGAATGGCCGGTCGCTGGGCAACGCCAGCAGCGCGAAAGAATCGCGAAGGGGTGGGATCGGGCGATGGCGCGAGCGGCACACAGGTAGAGCGTGCGGGGGGAGAACATTGTAAAGCCGCATGGGTTTTCCTTGGGGCACTCCGCCACCAAGGCACCTCACGCGTTCAGATGAGCGAGAGCCTCAGAGCCTGTGTCCGATACGTGATAATCATGTTTTTGAGGAAGCTGGGATGGCGCATGCAAAGGCGCCAAACAGGGGCAGGGTCGGGGTCCATGATCGGTTCTCTTCGGTAGCGGCCTGAACCCGGCCGGGGGCGTTGACGCGATGAGGCGACGGACGGAATTTTCTCATCCGACGCTACGCGCGACCAGCTGCCATTGGGGTGTACTTAAGTGACGTGAGGACAGAGAAGATATACCAAGGTATATCTGAGAACGGGGGAGCCATGGAAAGACCCGCCACGGTACAGAGCGGTTGCACGCTGACAATGCAACAGACGAAAAAAAGCCCGCCTACTTGTCCAGTAGGCGGGCTTTTTTCATAAGATGGTGGGTCGTGTAGGATTCGAACCTACGACCAATTGGTTAAAAGCCAACTGCTCTACCAACTGAGCTAACGACCCGTTCGATGGCGCGTATAATACTGATTTCTAACGAGAAATCAACACCCCATAGAAAAATTTATGAAAAATAACGGGTCGGGTCTTCGACACCGGCAGCCTTGAAGCCTTCAGCGCGCAGGCGGCAGCTGTCGCACTTGCGGCAGGCCTGGCCCTGGTCGTCGGCCTGGTAGCACGACACGGTCAGGCTGTAGTCGACACCACGGGCCATGCCGGCCTGGACGATCTGCGCCTTGCTCATGTTCTGCAGCGGCGCCTGGATACGGAAGCCCTGCCCTTCTACCCCCGCCTTGGTCGCCAGGTTGGCCATGCGCTCGAAGGCTTCGACGAACTCGGGACGGCAGTCGGGATAGCCGGAATAGTCCACGGCGTTGACACCGATGAAGATGTCGCGCGCTTCGAGCACTTCAGCCCAGCCCAGCGCCAGCGACAGGAACACGGTGTTGCGCGCCGGCACGTAGGTAACCGGGATGCCTTCGCTCGGGGCCTCGGGGACGTCGATGCTGCTGTCGGTCAACGCCGAGCCGCCGATGCCATCGAGGTTCAGGCCGATCACCTTGTGCTCGACCACTCCCAGATCACGGGCCACGCGGGCCGCCGCATCGAGCTCGGCACGGTGGCGCTGGCCGTAGTCGAAACTCATGGTGTAGCAGCTATAGCCATCGGCCTTGGCCATGGCCACCACGGTGGCCGAATCGAGGCCACCGGACAGCAGGATTACCGCGCGTTTGTCAGTCATGTTGATTCCCCTTGAATCAGCGGCCCGGTTCGTCATTCCACAGATGCTTGTGCAGCTGCATCTGGAAACGCACGGGCAGGTTGTCGGCGACGATCCAGTCGGCCAGGTCGCTGGCACTCACCTGATGGTGGCTGGGCGAGAACAGCACTTCACCGGCGCGCTGCTCCAGGTTGTACTGGATCAGCTTGGAAACCGCCCAGTCGTAATCCTCGCGCGAACAGATGACGAACTTGACCTGATCGTTACGGGTCAGCAGTTCGATGTTCTCGTAGCGGTTGCGGTGCGACTCTTCAGAGCCTGGGGTCTTCAGGTCGACGACGCGACTGACGCGAGGGTCGACCCGGGCAATGTCCAGCGCGCCGCTGGTTTCCAGCGACACTTCATAACCGGCATCGCACAGGCGCGTCAGCAGCGGCAACGCGTTGGGCTGGGCCAGCGGCTCGCCGCCGGTGACGCAGACATAGCGCGGGCGAAAGCCTGCCACCTGCTCGACGATCGAATCGAGGGTGCGCACCGTGCCGCCGGTGAAGGCATAGGCGCTGTCGCAGTATTGGCAGCGCAGGGGGCAGCCGGTCAGGCGCACGAATACGGTGGGCAGCCCAGCCGTTCGCGTTTCACCCTGCAACGAGTAAAAGACTTCGGTAATGCGTAAGGTATCTTGCATGATCGCCACGGGCGTGACAGCTAAACAGGCTGTCCGCCTCCGTCAGGCACTGTCGCGGACTCGACAAGGCGTTATCCGCAGCAGCGTGTTTACGTAAAAGGGCAAAGATTCTAACGAAAAAACCCGCGACAAGCGCGGGTTTCTTTCAAGCAGGCCGTTTACAGCTTCTGCAGGTCTCGCTGAGCCAGCTGCGCGGCGGAGGTGCCGGGGTACTGGGTAACGACCTGCTGAAGGATGCCCTTGACCTTGTCGGTGTGGCCAAGACGGCGCTCGACATCGGCCAGCTTGTACAGCGAATCAGGCACCTTGCTGTGTTTCGGGTACGACTGGCTGACCTTGGCGAAGGCTTGACCGGCACCTTGCAGGTCGCCTTTGGCCAGGTTCACTTCACCCAGCCAGTACTGCGCGTTACCGGCGTACTGGCTGTTCGGGTACTTGCGCATGAAGGCGTTGAATGCCTGGCTGGCCTTGTCGAAGTCCTTCTGCTTGATCAGGTCGAAAGCAGCATCGTAATAGAGCTTCTCTTTCGCCGGATCACCCGGCTCGCCACTGGCGGCAGGGGGTTGCGCGGCAGCGCCAGCGGCGGCGCCGGCAGCTGCACCGGCGGCAGCATCAGGTGCGCCACCGGTTGAAGAATTATCGGGAGTCGCGGCAGGCGCGGCACCACTGTTAATGCGACGGTCCAGATCCTGGTACCGTTCCAGGTTTTCCTGCTTCATGCGCGACACATCGTTTTGCAACTCTTCGATGATGCCTTGCTGGCGGGAAAGCTGGTCTTGCATCTGTTGCAGCTGCATGAACAGCTGGCCCTGTGCAGAAGCGGGGGTCGAAGCCCCCGCTCCGGCATAGGCGCCGCTCGTGCCATAACCCGCGGGCGGATAACTGCTCGCGTTGTCATCTACTACTGGAACCTCAGCCCAGGCCGCGAGCGGCAGGCTGAGTGCGAGGACGGTCAAAGCACGGCGGCACATTCGCATAGGACTTACTTACGCAGTTCTACGCGACGGTTTTGAGCCCAGGATTGCTCGTCGTTGCCGGTGGCAACTGGACGCTCTTCACCGTAGGAAACCAGTTCCAGCTGAGCAGGGGAAACACCCTGCAGAACCAGGTAACGCTGGACGGCTTTGGCGCGACGCTCACCCAGAGCCATGTTGTACTCGCGGGTGCCGCGCTCGTCGGTGTTGCCTTCCAGAACAACACGGTTGCCGTTGGACTTCAGGTCCTTGGCGTGAACGTCCAGAGCGCGCATGGCTTCTGGCTTCAGGTCCGAGCTGTCGTATTCGAAGTAGAAGGTGGTGATTGCGCGCAGGGCGGCTTCTTCGCTCAGGCTGCCATCAACAGCGCCAGTGTTGGCACCGTAACCAGCGTTAGGATCAACAGCGCCTTCACCGGCGTTGTCGCCACCTTTGGAGGAGCAACCTACAGCTACAGCCATGGCCAGAGCCAGCGCAGCGAATTTACCAAACTTCAGCATTTCCATCGTGAAACTCCTAATGAAACCCCAGTGTGTTAAGCAAAACGTGTTACGCCGCAATCAGTTCAGGTAAGGGGACCAGGACGGTTCTCTGACTTCGCCTTGCGCGGTAGGAAGCGGGAGCCTCACGCGTCCGTTGAGAGAGACGAGCATCAAGACTCCCCGGCCCTGCTGGCGGGTGGCGTAGATTAGCATGGTGCCGTTGGGCGCAACAGTGGGAGACTCATCAAGACTGGTCTCGGAGAGAATCTTTACACTTCCGCGCTGCAGGTCTTGTGCCGCCACCTTGAAGTTGGTGAAGCCCTGTTGGCGATGAATCATCACCAACGTCTTCTCGTCCGCCGAAAGTTTCGGGTTGGCATTGTAGTTACCGACGAAAGTTACTCGCTCGGCACTGCCGCCACTTACCGAAGTCTTGTAGATCTGCGGTTTGCCGCCACGGTCGGAGGTGAAGTACAGGGTGTTGCCATCTTTACCCCAGAACGGCTCGGTGTTGATACCCGGGCCTGCGGTAACACGGCTGATCTGGCGCGAACCCATGTTCATCACATAGATGTCCGGGTTGCCGTCCTTGGACAGCACGAATGCCAGGCGCGAACCATCCGGCGACCAGGCCGGTGCACCGTTGAGGCCTTCGAAGTTGGTGACCTGCTCACGGCGACCGGTATCGATGTGCTGGACGAAGATACGCGGACGACGCTGCTCGAACGACACGTAGGCGATGCGCTTGCCATCCGGCGCGAAGCGCGGCGACAGGATCGGCTCACGCGACTGCAGCAGGGTGACTGCACGTGCACCGTCGTAGTCCGAGCGCTGCAGGGTGTAGCGGGTGTTGTTGGCAGAGAAGCGTTCGGCGGTCACGTACAGCATGCGGGTGGAAAACGCACCCTTGATGCCGGTGAGCTTTTCGAACGACTGGTCGGCGATGTAGTGCGACATGTCACGCAGCTGGTCGACGCTGCCGGCGACGCTGCCGGTCAGCACTTGCTGCTCGGTAGCGACGTTGAACAGGGCGTAGGTGACCTGCAGGCGACCACCGGATGGCACGATGCTGCCGACCATCACGTACTGGGCGCCCAGGGCTTTCCAGTCGCGGAAGATGACTTCGCTGGCCTGGCTAGGCTGGCTGATCATGTTCTGCCGTGGGATCGGCGAGTAGTAGCCGGAGTTGCGCAGGTCATTGCCGATGATATCGGCCATGTCTTCTGGCAGCACGCTGCCACCCTGCAGACCGAACGGCACTACCGCGATGGGCGTGGCCCGGTCGCTGCCGCTGGTGACCAGGATGTTCTTTTCCTCTGCAACGGCCATACCTGCCACGCAGCAGAGCATGACCAGCAGTCCTCGAAGGAGTTTAATCACAGCGCTAGATCCTCAGGTGTAAATGTCATCTTGAACGAACGATACGGATTGAACTCGTTCGGCTTCAAGCCCTGCATTTCGGTCAAACGACCAATGTTCTTCACGGCAGCCACTGCCGAGCTGTCAAAGGGCCCGTCACCACTGGAGCGGGACACGCTGACGCTGGTAAGGGTGCCGTCCGGCAGCATGTTGATCTGCAGAACCACTGTCATGCCTTTGCGTGCAGAAGGCGGACGTGCCCAGCCCTCGGCGGCGCGCATGCGGATCAGGTCGTCGAAGTCGCCGGCTACCTGGTCACCCTGCTCGTCAGCCAGAGCCTGCTGCCGTTCGGTGGTGTCGGACAACAGCTCGGCCAGGGCCTGGGCTTTCTTGTCTTCTGCCGCCTTGCGGGCCGCTTCCTGTGCTTTTTTCTTCTGGGCGTCTGCCGCGGCCTTTTTCTTGGCCTCTTCAGCTGCCTTTTTCTTGGCTTCCTCGGCCGCCGTCTTCTTCTTGGCGTCCTCAGCTGCTTTCTTCTTGGCGTCTTCGGCCGCCTGCTTCTTGGCGTCCTCGGCTGCCGCCTTCTTGGCCTCTTCTTCGGCTTTTTTCTTCGCCTCTTCTTCGGCTTTCTTCTTGGCGATGTCGGCCTGTTGCTTTTCAGCGGCCTTCTTCGCTTCGTCGGCTTTCTTGGACTCGGCAGCCTTCTTGGCCTCAGCTGTCTTGGCCGCTTCCTCGGCTTTTTTCGCCTCGGCGGTTTCGCGGGCCTCTTCAGCCTTTTGAGCGGCGTCGGCTTTCTTTTGTTCCGCGGCCTTCACGGCTTCCTGCTCGACCTTCTTCTGCTCCAGCTGCTCGACTTCGGTCTGGCGTGAAGCGGTTTTCTTCGCTTCCCCGGCAATCTTCTGATTGGTCTGGGTGGTCGCCTGGCTCTTGGACTTGAGCTGGTACAGCGTAGCCTGGACGATCGGCTTGGACGGTGGCAGCTCAGGTGTCATGGCGAAGCTGACGAACAGCATCGCGAACACCAGCACGTGCAAGCCGATGGCCCAGACACTGGGCCAGAACAAGCTTTCCGAGGCGGATGGCTCTCGCTGCTGCATCAGGGCGCCTCGGTAATCAGGCCAACGTTACCGACACCGGCCTTCTGCAACCCGCCCATGGCGCCCATGACCGAGCCGTAATCGACAGCCTTGTCGCCACGGATGAAGACCTGGGTCTGCTTGCCCTGGTCACGGCCGGCGGCAATGATCTTGGTCACTGCACTGGTCATGTCCGGCAAGGTCATGGCCTTGTCCATCTGCTTGTCGGTGTCGACCTCGCTGCCAAGGTTCCAGTAGTAGGTCTTGTCGGACTTGATCGAGATGGTCAGGATCTGGACGTTGTTGTCCTGCGGCAAGGCTTCGCTGGAAACCTTGGGCAGGTCGACCTTCACCCCTTGGTTGAGCATGGGCGCGGTCACCATGAAGATGACCAGCAGCACCAACATCACGTCGATGTAGGGCACCACGTTCATCTCGGCGACCGGCTTGCGTTTGTGGCGAACTCGTCCCATGGGTTTCTACCTGATTACTCTTCGCTGGTATGCACTTTACGGTGCAGGATCGCCTGGAACTCGTCGGCGAAGGTGTAGTAACGACCGATCAGCACTTCGCTGCGTGCGGCGAAACGGTTGTAGGCGATGACCGCAGGGATCGCCGCGAACAGGCCGATGGCAGTGGCGATCAGCGCTTCGGCGATGCCCGGAGCCACGGTGGCCAGGGTCGCCTGCTGGGCCGAAGCCAGGCCGCGGAAGGAGTTCATGATGCCCCACACGGTACCGAACAGACCGATGTACGGGCTGGTCGAACCAACGGTGGCGAGGAACGGCAGGCTCTGCTCGAGCTTTTCTTCCTCACGCGAGATCGCCACGCGCATGGCCCGGCCTACGCCTTCCATGACCGCGTCGGGATCCACACCCGGCTGCTGACGCAGACGCGAGAACTCTTTGAAACCGGCCCGGAAGACCTGCTCGACACCGGAATCCGGGTCGGGGTTGCTGCCAGCCTGGCGGTACAGCTTGGACAGATCGATGCCTGACCAGAAGCGCTCCTCGAAGGCATCCAGCGCACGACGACCGGCGCGCAGCATTGTGCTGCGCTGGAAGATCATGATCCATGAGGTGACCGAGGCGGCCACCAGGATCAGCATTACCAGCTGCACCACGATGCTGGCATTGCTGACCAGACTCCACATGGAGGTATGGTCGACGACGTTAGCTTCCACGCTTATTCTCCTGCATTCGATTGAGTACCCGTGCCGCCCGCCAGGAAGGCGTCGCGCAGCGCTGGGGGGATGGCTCGGGGTTTGAAAGTGTCGGCGCGCACGGCGGCCACCAGGAACTGCCCTTCGCAGAGCAGCGTTGCATCTTGTTCGCGCCAGACCTGCTGCACGAAGCGCAGGCTGGCGCGGTTCACCTCGACGACCTGCGCGGTTACCCGCAATTCGTCGTCCAGGCGTGCCGGCGCGTGGTAGCGCGCCTCGGTGGAATGAACCACGAACAACAGGTTCTGCCCGGCCAGTTGATGCTGGGAAAAGCCCAGGTGTCGCAGCCGCTCGGTGCGCGCACGCTCCATGAATTTCAGGTAGTTGACGTAATACACCACGCCACCTGCGTCGGTATCTTCGTAATAGACGCGACAGCGGTGTGCGAACGATTCAAGCCCATTTTGCGCGCGCATACTCTAGTGCTTACTCCTCAGCTTGCCAATCCGCCCGGGCAACTGTTTTTGCTTAAATAATGTCTTAATGCCAGCGCGCCATGGGCATGCCTGCGGTAGGACCACGAAAACCCCGATTCGATCTGTCATTCATCGGTCGCATCGGAAAAATCTCCGGCATCGCCCAGGCGCCCGGGAATGTTCAGCCCGAAGTGCAGGTAGGCATGCCGAGTGACCACACGCCCGCGCGGCGTGCGCATGATGTAGCCCTGCTGGATCAGGTAGGGTTCGAGCACATCCTCGATGGTGTGGCGCTCCTCGCTGATCGCTGCGGCGAGGTTGTCGACCCCCACCGGCCCGCCGTCGAACTTCTCGATCATGGTCAGCAGCAGGCGCCGGTCGGAATGGTCGAAGCCACGCTCGTCGACGTCCAGCAGGTTCAGCGCCAGGTCGGCCACGGCCTTGGTGATCTCACCCTTGCCACGCACCTCGGCATAGTCGCGCACCCGGCGCAGCAGGCGGTTGGCGATCCGCGGGGTGCCACGGGCACGGCGGGCGATCTCGAAGGCGCCCAAGGGGTCGATGACCAGGCCGAGGATCCCGGCCGAGCGGGTGACGATGGTGGCCAGGTCCTTGTCGCTGTAGAACTCCAGCCGCTGGACGATACCGAAGCGGTCGCGCAGGGGGTTGGTCAGCATGCCGGCGCGCGTCGTCGCGCCCACCAGGGTAAACGGCGGCAGGTCGAGCTTGATCGAGCGTGCGGCCGGCCCTTCACCGATCATGATATCCAGCTGGAAGTCTTCCATGGCCGGGTACAGCACTTCTTCGACGATCGGCGACAGCCGGTGAATCTCGTCGATAAACAGCACATCATGCGGCTCGAGGTTGGTCAGCATCGCCGCCAGGTCACCCGGCCGCTCGAGGATCGGCCCCGAGGTGCTCTTGACCGACACGCCCATCTCCTGGGCAATGATGTTGGCCAGGGTGGTCTTGCCCAGGCCGGGCGGACCGAAGATCAGGGTGTGGTCGAGCGACTCGCTGCGGCCACGGGCGGCCTGGATGAACAGCGACATCTGTTCGCGCACCACCGGCTGGCCGATGTATTCATCGAGGCTCAGCGGGCGAATCGCGCGGTCATGCACCTCTTCGCGGTCGCGGCCGGAGGCGGCGATCAGTCGGTCGGTCTCGATCACTTGCTAATCATCCCTTTGAGGCTGCGACGGATCAGGTCCTCGCTGCTCAGGCCGGCCTTGTCCTTGATCGCGGACACGGCCTTGCTGGCTTCCTGGGGCTTGTAGCCCAGCGACACCAGCGCGCTGACCGCATCGGCCTCGGCAGTGGACGCGCCGCCCACCGGGGCCGGGCCATCGGAAACCAGGGCAAACATCGAGGGCGAGGTTTCCCAGGCCTTGAAGCGGTCCTTGAGCTCGACCAGCAGGCGCTCGGCGGTCTTCTTGCCGACCCCGGGCACACGCACCAGCACCGAGGCGTCCTGGGCCTGCACGCAACGCACCAGCTCGTCGATTTCCAGGCCGGACATCAAGGCCAGCGCCAGCTTCGGGCCGACGCCGTTGAGGCGGATCAGCTCGCGGAACAGCTCACGCTCGCGTTTTTCACCAAAGCCGTAGAGCAGATGGGCGTCTTCGCGCACCACCAGGTGGGTGTGCAGGGTGACCGGCTCGCCGACCTTGGGCAGGCGATACAGGGTCGTCATGGGCACCTCGAGCTCGTAGCCCAGGCCATTGACGTCGATAATCAGGTGCGGCGGTTGTTTTTCCGCCAGGGTGCCGCGCAAACGTCCAATCACGTTTTGATCCTTCCTCACGGGCGCCGGTCAACGACCGGTCAACCCTATCAGCAAATGCGCCGAGTGAACGCTTCACCCGGTCAAAATGTGTATCAGCGCATGAAGCGACTACAGACGCAAGCGCCCGCCGCGCCGCCGCGCCGTGGTCAGCCCATGGGGGATCAGGCTGGAACGGGTGTGGGCATGACACAAGGCGATGGCCAGGGCGTCGGAGGCGTCGATCTGCGGCTTCTGGGTGAGCTTGAGCAGGTGCATGACCATCAGCATCACCTGCTCTTTATTGGCACCCCCGGTGCCGGCCACGGCCTGCTTGACCTGGGTGGCGCTGTATTCGGCGATTTCCAGGCCCGCCTCGGCCGCCGCGACGATCGCCGCACCCCGCGCCTGACCGAGCTTG
Source organism: Pseudomonas reidholzensis (assembly GCF_900536025.1). GTDB lineage: Bacteria > Pseudomonadota > Gammaproteobacteria > Pseudomonadales > Pseudomonadaceae > Aquipseudomonas > Aquipseudomonas reidholzensis. The sequence continues at coordinate 21,886 of NZ_UNOZ01000030.1, read as the reverse complement.
AGCGCCGAGTCCGGGTTGCGCGCCATGAACACCCGCTCGATCCCCATGGTCACCGGGCCGTGCTGCTGGATGATCTCGCTGACGCCGCGAAAGACGATCTGCAGCCGCTCGGGCAATTCACCGGCGCCGGTGCGGATACAGCCCGACGCCACGTATTCGCAACCACGCGCGGTTTGGCGAACCACGCCGAAACCGGTGATGCGCGAACCGGGGTCGATACCAAGAATCAGAGTCATAGCGCCTGCAAGTTGAAAAATGAGGGACAGCATTGTCTCAGTGAGGGTCTCGTTGGCGGCACTGGCCTAATCGCGGGCAAGCCCGCTCCTACAGTAATCCCGATGATCACTGTAGGAGCGGGCTTGCCCGCGATTAGGCCAGTGCACGCACTAGAAGACTGACTGACGGGCCCAAGGGCCTCTGGAGTCTACCTTAACCCAGCTGCTCCATGATCTCGTCAGAGATCTGCGCATTGGAGTAGACGTTCTGCACGTCATCCAGGTCTTCGAGCATGTCGATCAGCTTGAGGACCTTCTGCGCGCCGTCCAGGTCCAGCTCGGCGCTGGTGGTCGGCTGCATCACGATCTCGGCGTCGGCGGCCTTGAAGCCTGCCTCTTCGAGGGCGTTACGCACCGCATAGAAGCTGTTGAAGGAGGTAAAGACGTCGAACGAGCCGTCGTCGTTGCTGACCACGTCATCGGCGTCGGCCTCCATGGCCGCTTCCATCAGGGCATCTTCATCGATGCCGGCGTCGAAGCTGATCTGCCCCTTGCGCTCGAACAGGTAGGCCACGGAACCGTCGGTGCCGAGGTTGCCGCCGCACTTGGAGAACGCATGGCGCACGGCTGCCGCGGTACGGTTGCGGTTGTCGGTCATGGCCTCGACCATGATGGCCACGCCACCTGGGCCGTAACCTTCGTAGCTGAGCTCCTCGACGTCATCGCTCTCGTTGGTGCCAGCGCCGCGCGCTACCGCCCGATCAATGATGTCGCGGCTCATGTTGGCGCCCAGGGCCTTGTCCAGGGCCAAGCGCAGACGCGGGTTGGACGCGGGGTCGGCGCCGCCCTGCTTGGCCGCGACGGTCAGCTCGCGGATCCACTTGGTGAAGACCTTGCCTCTCTTGGCATCCTGGCGCTCTTTGCGGTGCTTGATGTTCGCCCACTTGGAATGACCAGCCATAACGACTCCGAATCCTTGAATCAGAAACAGGTTCCGCCCCGAAGGGCGGAACACGAAGAAATCTGCGCCGAAGCGCGTGGGTGCACCCGCGCGGATGCACCCGGGTCGCGCTTACTCGACCTTGGTCTGCTCGCGCAGACGGATGTGCAGCTCACGCAGGGCCTTGGCGTCGACCAGGCCTGGGGCCTGGGTCATGACGCACGCGGCGCTCTGGGTTTTCGGGAAGGCGATCACTTCACGGATCGACTGGGCGCCGGTCATCAGCATCACCAGGCGGTCCAGGCCAAAGGCCAGGCCACCGTGCGGCGGTGCACCGAACTTCAGCGCGTCGAGCAGGAAGCCGAACTTCTCTTCCTGTTCTGCCGCTTCGATACCCAGCAGACGGAACACCGCCTGTTGCATCTCCTTGCGGTGGATACGGATCGAACCGCCACCCAGCTCAGTGCCGTTGAGCACCATGTCGTAGGCACGCGACAGCGCGGTGGCCGGGTTGGCCTCGAGCTCTTCAGGCGAGCACTTCGGCGCGGTGAACGGGTGGTGCAGCGCAGAGAAGCTGCCGTCTTCGTTCTCGTCGAACATCGGGAAGTCGACGACCCACATCGGTGCCCACTCGCAGGTGTGCAGGTTGAAGTCGTTGCCGACCTTGATGCGCAGTGCGCCCAGGGCCTCGCTGACCACCTTGAACTTGTCGGCACCGAAGAAGACGATGTCGCCATCGACCGCGCCAACGCGATCGAGGATCACATTGAGGTTGGCCTCAGGGATGTTCTTGACGATCGGCGACTGCAGGCCTTCGACGCCCTTGGCGCGCTCGTTGACCTTGATGTACGCCAGGCCCTTGGCACCGTAGATGCCGACGAACTTGGTGTACTCGTCGATCTTGCTGCGCGGCATGCTGGCGGCGCCGGGCACGCGCAGGGCGGTGACGCGGCACTTCGGATCGTTGGCCGGGCCGGCGAAGACCTTGAAGTCGACATCCTTGAGCTGGTCGGCAACGTCGACCAGTTCCAGCGGGTTGCGCAGGTCTGGCTTGTCGGAACCGTAGCGGCGCATGGCTTCTTCGAAGGTCATGTGCGGGAAGTCACCGAACTCCAGGTCCAGCACTTCCTTGAACAGCTTGCGGATCATGCTCTCGGTGAGGCCCATGATCTCGGACTCGTCGAGGAAGCTGGTCTCGATGTCGATCTGGGTGAATTCCGGCTGGCGGTCGGCACGCAGGTCTTCGTCGCGGAAGCACTTGGCGATCTGGTAGTAGCGGTCGAAGCCGGCGACCATCAGCAGCTGCTTGAACAGCTGTGGCGATTGCGGCAGGGCAAAGAAGCTGCCCGCGTGGGTACGGCTCGGCACCAGGTAGTCGCGCGCGCCTTCTGGGGTGGCACGGGTGAGGATCGGCGTCTCGACGTCGAGGAAGCCGTTCTCGTCGAGGAAGCGACGGATGCTGGTGGTGATGCGCGAACGCAGACGCAGCTTCTCGGCCATTTCCGGACGACGCAGGTCGATGAAGCGGTAGCGCAGGCGGGTTTCTTCGCCGACGTCGGAGTATTCGTTGAGCGGGAACGGCGGGGTTTCGGCTTCGTTGAGCACGGTCAGCTGGTAACCGAGGATCTCGATGCCACCGGACGCCATGTTGGCGTTGACCGCACCTTCAGGGCGCTTGCGCACCTTGCCCGTGATCTGCACCACGTACTCGCTGCGCACGCGGTCAGCGGCGGCGAAGGTTTCGGCGCGATCCGGGTCGAACACGACCTGGGCCATGCCTTCGCGATCACGGATGTCGAGGAAGATCACCCCGCCGTGGTCGCGGCGACGATGGACCCAGCCGCAAAGGGTGACTTCCTGGCCGTCCAGGCTCTCGTTCAGTTGGCCGCAATAATGGCTGCGCATCATGATGGTGGTTCGCTTCTCGTGATTCGTGTATTCGGTGGAGGCCTTGGCCGCCCAGAAGGGCTAATACTGCAAGACCCGCTCGGTGCAATTCAACTCAGTCGGCCTTGTCGCCGCCGGCCAGATTCTTTTTTGCCCCGGTCTTGAAGTCGGTTTCGTACCAGCCAGTGCCGCTCAGGCGAAAGCCAGGTACCGACAGCAGCTTCTTCAATGCCGGCGCCTGACAGGCCGGGCAATCGGTCAAGGGCGCGGCGCTGATCTTCTGCAGCGTCTCGAATTGATGATCGCAGTATGCACATTGATAGTCATAAAGGGGCATGGGTGTCTCTCGTCAACCACAACGACTGGCTGCCGGGGCAGCAAAAAGCGGGATTATATATGGTTAAGGAGTGCTGTGCAGCCCGCCCGGCGATCAACGCACGGTTGGCGGATCGCGCAACCAGGCCACACAGATTACCCGGATCAGCCCGCTGAAGTTCCTCACCCCGCCATGGCGCAGGTGAACTTCCCGATCGACGTAGGACAACACCGCACTCACCGAGCAGCCATTGGCCTCGGCGATACGCTCGAGGACCCCCCAGTAGACCTCCTCGAGCCGCAGGCAGGTGGCAAACCCGTTGAGCCTGACCGACCGCGACACCGGCCGTATCTGTAACATGTCGAACTCGGCACTGAACGGATCGACCCAGGCCTTTACTGGCCACCTGCCCTGGCAAGCGCTGCGCTTGCTCGTTTGCACCATGACTTCCATCACTGCCACTCCATCGCCAAGGGACTCTCCCCTGTGCCGAAGCGCAGGGAACATGGCAGCCAATGAAGCCCTGCAACGCCGCCCGGAAGCAGCGGCAAAGGCTTCCCAGGCGCAAACGAAAAAGCCCGGCAGCGCTAGCGTTACCGGGCTTCTTGTGGCGGATCGAAGCGTGCTTATTTACCTTCCAGCAGCACCCGCAGCATCCAGGCGGTCTTCTCGTGCACCTGCATGCGCTGGGTCAGCAGGTCGGCGGTCGGCTCGTCGCTGACCTTGTCGACCACCGGGAAGATGCTCCGCGCGGTGCGCGTCACCGCCTCCTGACCCTCGACCAACTGGCGGATCATCTCATCCGCAGGCGGCACCCCCGGCTCCTCCTTGATCGACGAATGACGGGCATAGAAGTCATAGGAGCCGGGGGCCGGGAAGCCCAGCGCGCGAATCCGCTCGGCGATCGAGTCGACCGCCAGGGCCAGCTCGTTGTACTGCTCCTCGAACATCAGGTGCAGGGTGCGGAACGACGGACCGGTGACGTTCCAGTGAAAGTTATGGGTTTTCAGATACAGCACGTAGGTATCCGATAACAGGCGGGACAGCCCATCGACGATGGACTTGCGATCTTCTTCACTGATACCGATATCGATTGCCATGAAGTTCCCCTTTCCATAAGGCTTGATGAGTCAAGCGGGCGGGGAACACTGTAGCAAGACTTGCCTGAGGCTGCAGGTGACACAGGGCAAGGCAACACCCCGTCATCCCCTCGGTTTGAGAAGCCTGCGCCTTTGCTGTTAAATAGGCAGGGTGCCACCCGTGCGGATTGTCATTGCCGGGAGCATAGGCTGGCCAGTCGTGTGATCGCGCTTTCTCTCTCCTGCGCACCACGCTGCCCGCTCTTCCTGTGATCGGCCTTATCAACGCGAGCCAACCCTTATGTTCAAGATCGTCCATCTGGTGACGGGCGTAGCGGCTTTGCTGCTCTCGCTCATACCCAGCCTCAGAACTGAAGCGACACCCTTCCTGCAGCAACCGGAGGCCGTCTACCTGGCCTTGCTCGGCCTGCTCAACCTGCTCCTGGCACCGGTGGTACCGATGTACTACAGGGGCGCGCGGCAACAACTGCAATACCTGGCCAGCACCCTGCTGGTGCTGGCCGTGGTATTGCAGACCGTGACCCTGCTGGCCCGTCCGGAGCTGGGTAACCTGCCCGCACTGCTCTGCGCCGGCCTGGCAGTGGCCCTGCACCTGGCCGCCGGCTTCAGCCGCAACGGCAAGAAAGCCCGCGCCAGCGCCAGCACTGGCCTGGATGCCAACAAGCGCGATACCGGCACGGTCAAGTGGTTCAACACGTCCAAGGGCTTCGGGTTTATCTCCCGCGACTCGGGCGACGACATCTTCGTGCACTTTCGCGCTATCCGGGGCGAGGGCCATCGCGTCCTGGTCGAAGGCCAGCGCGTGGAGTTCTCGGTGATGCACCGCGACAAAGGCCTGCAGGCCGAAGACGTGATCGCGGTGTCCCGCCGCTGATCGTGTCCACCTTGCGGGAGCCACGCTCCCGCAAGCGGCGCCGCTCAATAGTGAGGCGGCGGCGCCTCCTCTCCCTCACTGCCGTACTGCCCGACCATATCCTCGTAGCGCTTGATCAATTCGGCCATCTGCAGTTGCAAGCGATCGATCACCCGCCCCTGCTCGACGACGACGTCATTGAGCGCCTGGATGGTGTCATCCTGAAACGCCAGACGGGTTTGCAGGTCGATCATCTGTGATTCCAGCGACATCGCCTCAAGCCTCCTTGTAGTCATCGTTGAGCACGTCGCGCAAACGCTGACGCAGCGCGAGCAGCTGCGCCTCGCTGTACGCCAGCGCGGGCACCTTGCCCCAGACCGGTGCTGGCCAGGCAGCGTCGTCGCGGCGGCGAACGATCACATGCATGTGCATCTGGCTGACCACGTTGCCCAAGGTGGCGACGTTCATCTTGTCAGCGGCGAAACTTTGTTTCAGCGCCTGGGCCAGGTAGGTGGTCTCTTGCCACAGCTGCTGCTGGTCGGCCGGATCCAGCTCGAACAGCTCACTGATCTCGGCACGACGCGGCACCAGGATGAACCACGGGTAGTTGGCGTCCTTGCTCAGCAACAGACGGCACAGCGCAAAATCCCCCAGCACGATGGAATCCTGCTGCAGACGCGAATCCAGGACGAACACGGCAATCTCCTTCAAATCAGACAACCCGCCACACGCAGGCGCAATGGGCGAAGGATACCGTGCTTCACACTCAGCAGCATGAATTGCGACATTTATGGTGTGAATCGGTGCACTTTTGCTTGATCCGACTGGCAACGAGCCCCAAGGCGGTAACACAACGCTACTTTTCGCACCAAAATGAGGCCGATTCCGGCGGCAGTCACACTGCCGACCCCGTAAAACTACTCAGGATGAACAGTTAGCGGTAACACATTGACTTAGTTAGCAACCTTACTGTTATTCCACCCCTGCTTTATTGGCACACCATCAGACAGCTCGCGCCCCGTGTTTCTGGTGGTTTGAGCCAATGCCAACGGGCGAATGTGAAAATTTCATCAACACGATGTGAAAATGAGCACGCTTGTTGCATTCATTCAACGCCAAGTCGGCACGACCCCTGCATTGAGCAGAGGGGACGCGACAGATACCCATAGCGGCTTTGGAGCAACCAGGGAGTTTCACTCGTTGGAATGGCGTTTATGACACATTCATTACAGCGATTGCGGCAACGCTGGGGTAGACGCCTTTTAACCGGGGGCGTGATTTGCGACATGGAATTAACTAAAAGCGACAGGTCATAAAGTTTCTGAAAAGTTACTTTTTACATCTCGCCAAATACAGTCAGCGTGATATACATTTTCGCCGACATAACAAGAAAGAGCTGCCCCTATAACTAAAACTCTTGGGTGCAGCGGTACTCTTCCTAAAAACCAAAGGAGCAAATCACGATGCGCGTGATGAAGTGGAGCATGATCGCCCTGGCCGTTGCGGCAGGGACCTCGCAGTTGGCAATCGCCTCTTCGCAAGATGAATCCAAGGGCTTCGTAGAAGACAGTTCGTTGTCTGTAAAGATGCGCAACCTGTACTTCAGCCGTGACTACCGCAACAAGGAAGACCCGGCCAACAGGGCTGCCGGTCTGCGTCACGATCAGCGCGAATGGGGTCAAGGCTTCATCGGCACCTTCGAGTCCGGCTTCACCCAAGGCACCGTGGGCGTCGGCTTCGACGCGATCGGTCTGCTCGGCCTGAAACTCGACAGCGGCCGCGGTTTCTCCGGCACTGGCCTGTTCCCAACCGGCTCCGATGGGCGCTCGCAGGATGATTACTCGAAAGGCGGCGCGGCTATCAAGTTCCGCATCTCCGACACCGTACTGAAAGCCGGTGACCAGTTCGTCGCCCTTCCAGTGTTCGCTACCGATGACAGCCGCCTGCTGCCAGAAACCGCTACCGGCACGCTGATCACCAGTAACGAAATCAAAGGCCTGACCCTGAATGCCGGTCGCTTCACCAGCCTGACCGCGCAAGAGCAGACCAACCGCGACAGCTTCCGCCTGAAACAAGCTGACGTGGTCGGCGGTACCTATGCGTTCACCGACAGCCTGAGCACCAGCCTGTACTACTCCAAAGTTGAAGACTTCTGGCGCAAATACTACGCCAACGTCAACTGGGCGCTGCCGATCTCCGACACCCAGGGCCTGGTGTTCGACTTCAACGTCTACGACACCAAGAGTGAAGGCGCAGGCGAATCGCGCGCGTACGATGGCGACAAGCTCGACAACCGTGCATTCAGCCTGTCCGGCGCCTATAACATTGGCGCTCACACCTTCACCGTCGCTTACCAGAAGATGACCGGTGATGGCGGCTACTCCTACGGTATCGACGGTAACGGCACGATCTTCCTGGCCAACTCCATCGCGCGTTCCGACTTCAACGCCGAAGACGAGAAATCCTGGCAGGCTCGCTACGACCTGAACTTCGCCGAATTCGGCGTACCGGGTCTGACCTTCATGACCCGCTACGTGCGTGGTACCGACGCGAAAGTCGCGGGTACCGACAACGGCAAAGAGTGGGAACGCGACATCGACATCAAGTACGTGCTGCAGGAAGGCCCGGCCAAAGACCTGAGCTTCCGCGTACGTCAGGCGACCTACCGTTCCTCGGCTGCGGTCTACTCCAACTCCCTGGACGAACTGCGCCTGATCGTCGAGTACCCGCTGAGCATCCTGTAAGCCTGGCTTGCAGTGCCCCGCACTTGAAAAAGCCCGGCGATCACGCCGGGCTTTTTCTTGGCTGACAACTGCCCCGCTGTGGGGCATCCTGTACGCTTTCGTTTCGCCCCCGTAGAATGCGGGGTCATTTCAACGTCTTAGGCAATCGACACGGCCCCCCATGCGCACCAGTCAATATTTGCTCGCCACCCAGAAAGAAACCCCTGCTGACGCAGTGGTCATCAGCCACCAGCTCATGCTGCGTGCCGGCATGATCCGCAAGCTGGCCTCCGGCCTTTACACCTGGCTGCCGATGGGCCTGCGGGTAATGCGCAAGGTCGAAGCCGTGGTGCGCGAGGAAATGAACGCCGCCGGCGCCCTGGAAGTGCTCATGCCGAGCATCCAGCCTGCCGAACTGTGGCAGGAATCCGGCCGCTGGGAGCAATACGGCCCCGAGCTGCTGCGCCTGAAAGACCGTCACGGTCGTGATTTCTGCGTTGGCCCGACCCACGAAGAGGTCATCACCGACCTGGCACGTAACGAGCTGTCCAGCTATAAACAGCTGCCGCTGAACATGTACCAGATCCAGACCAAGTTCCGTGACGAGATTCGTCCGCGCTTCGGCCTGATGCGCGGCCGCGAATTCATCATGAAGGACGCCTACTCGTTCCATGCTGACCAGGCTTCCCTGCAGGAAACCTACGACCGCATGCACCAGGCGTACAGCAACGTCTTTACCCGCCTGGGCCTGGACTTCCGTCCGGTGCAGGCCGACACCGGCTCCATCGGTGGTAGCTACTCGCACGAATTCCACGTCCTGGCCTCCTCTGGCGAAGACGATGTGATCTTCAGCGACAGCTCCGACTACGCCGCCAACATCGAGAAGGCCGAGGCCATCCCGCGCGAAACCGTGCGCCCGGCGCCTGCCGAAGAGCTGCGCCTGGTCGACACGCCAGACGCCAAGACCATTGCGCAACTGGTCGAGAACTACAACCTGGCGATCGAAAAGACCGTCAAGACCCTGATCGTGCACGGCGCCGAAGAGGGCAAGCTGGTCGCCCTGGTGGTCCGTGGCGACCACGAACTCAACGAAATCAAGGCCGCCAAGCTCGAGCAGGTTGCCGACCCTGTGGTCATGGCCACCGATGCCGAGCTGCGTGCAGCGATCGGCGCCGGTGCCGGCTCGCTGGGCCCGATGAACCTGCCGCTCGGGTGCGTGATCGACCGTTCGGTCGCCCTGATGAGCGACTTCGGCATCGGCGCCAACCTCGACGACAAGCACTACTTCGGCGTCAACTGGGAACGCGACCTGCCGGTCCCTCAGGTCGCCGACCTGCGTAACGTCGTCGAAGGCGACCCGAGCCCGGATGGCCAGGGCACCCTGGTGATCAAGCGCGGCATCGAAGTCGGGCACATCTTCCAGCTCGGCACCAAGTACAGCGAGTCGCTCAAGTGCCAGGTACTGGGCGAGAACGGCAAGCCAGTGGTGCTGTCCATGGGCTGCTACGGTATTGGCGTGTCGCGCGTGGTCGCGGCAGCCATCGAGCAGAGCTACGACGACAAGGGCATCGTCTGGAATGACGCCCTGGCGCCGTTCCAGATCGCCCTGGTGCCGCTGCGCTACGAAACCGAAGTGGTCCGCGAAGCGACCGACAAGCTCTACGCCGAGCTGACCGCCGCCGGTTACGAAGTGCTGCTGGACGACCGCGACAAGAAAACCAGCCCCGGCATCAAGTTCGCCGACATGGAGCTGATCGGTATCCCGCACCGGATCGTGGTCAGTGACCGCGGCCTGGCCGAGGGCAACCTGGAATACAAGCACCGCACCGAGCAGGATGCCCAAGTGTTGCCGCTGACCGAGGCGCTGACCTTCCTGCAAGCCCGCATCCGCCGCTGATAGCCCAATGCGCGAGTGATCATGTACAAGCGAAGTACCTTTACCCTGGGGGGCGCCGCACTCTGCGGCGCCCTGTTCGTCAGCGGCTGCGCCAACCAGATGTCCCAGCGCAGCGAGCATGAGGAACGCGTCGAGCGAAAGCTGCTCGAGCACAGTCTGCAGATCGACGTCGGCGAACCCAAGGTAATGGAGCTTCCCCAGCGCCGCGTGCGGGTCCATGAGCAGCAGCGCTTCGAAGTGACTGAATTCGAAGTGACCCGCCGCTATGACCGCTATACGCCCTACCAACCCTGGCGGGAGGTCTACGAGATCCCGCTGGGCGCGGTGGCGGTGGTCGCCGGGGTTGGCGCCAACGTGGTCAACCTGTTCGCCCTGGGCAACCTGCCGGACAGCGTCACCCATGACTGGCTGAGCTACGGCGTGGCCGGGCTCAACCCGTTCATGAACGCGCCGTCCAACGGCCGCGCCCAGCAGAACCTGGCGGGGATCAGCGAAGTCGAGAAAGGCAAGCGCGAGGAGTTCACCAGCCTGCCCTGGAGCGAGCGCCTGGTCGAGGTCAAGGCGGGCAAGCTCAACCATGAGCTGACCACCGACCGCAATGGCGTACTGCGCCTGAACTTGCTCGATGCGCCCTTCTCCGAGCAGAACCTCAGCCGCATCGGCACCCTGCACCTGCAGGTGGTCGATGAGGACAACGGCATTCGTGGCGACGCCAGCCTGCTGGTCAGCGGTACGCTGCGCAGCAAGCTGCTGGAAGCCCATGAGCTGATCTTCGACGACCTCGAGGACGACGATGTCGGCCAGTGGGTACATCGGGTCAAGCGGCTGTCCGAGCTGGGGCTGGAAGAGGAAGCGAGCGAGCTGGAACAGAGCCTGATCGAGCTGACGCGCAATGATCCGGAGCTGCAGCAGGAGTTTCTCCAGGCGCTGACCAAGCAGGCTGGACGCTTGGTGGCGGATCCGGGCCGGCAGTAAGATTGACGAACCTGGGGCCGCTTTGCGCCCCTTCGCGGGCAAGCCCGCTCCCACAGGTACTCGTAATCCTCAGGGCGACGCAGTATCTGTGGGAGCGGGCTTGCCCGCGAAGGGCCGCGAAGCGGCCCCAAAATCTTCCAGCAACCCCAGGTCAAGCGCTCGGAAACAACTCCATCTGCTCATGCGCGCCACGCAGATCGCGCAACCTCACCCCTACCCCCAGCAGCCGCACCGGCTTGCCACCCCGGGCAAACGCCTGACTCAAGAGCTGCCGATAGCTCTCCAGATCCCGCCCTGCCCCCGCCTGCTCCAGCGTCGTCTGGCTGAAATCATGGAACTTGACCTTCACGAACGGCTTGTCCGCCTTATAGCTGCTGTCGATTCGCGCCACCCGCTCGTTCAGGCTCTCCAGCAACGCGGGGAGCTTCTCCAGGCAACTGTTCAAATCCGCAAGGTCCGTGTCATAGGTGTTCTCGACACTGACTGACTGGCGACGGCTGTCATTCTGCACGGGACGCTCGTCGATCCCCCGCGCCAGCCCCCACAAGCGCTCGCCAAAACTGCCGAATTCGCGCACCAGCGCCAGCTTCGACCAGTCACGCATGTCCATGCAGGTTTCGATACCCAGCCGCGTCAGCTTGTCGGCGGTGACCTTGCCCACGCCATGCAGGCGCGCCACCGGCAACGCTTCGACGAAGGCTTCGACCTCGCCCGGGGTGATCACGAACAAGCCGTTGGGCTTGCGCCAATCGCTGGCGATCTTGGCCAGGAACTTGTTCGGCGCGACGCCCGCCGACACCGTGATGTGCAGGGTCTTGGCGACCCGCTTGCGGATATCTTCGGCGATGCGCGTGGCGCTGCCGGCAAACCATTGGCTGTCACTGACATCCAGGTACGCTTCATCCAGCGACAAGGGTTCGATCAGCTCGGTGTAATCGCGAAAGATCGCCTGGATCTCGCGCGAGGCTTCGCGATACGCCTCAAAGCGCGGCTTGACGATCAACAGGTCCGGGCAGAGCTTGAGCGCATGCCGCGACGACATCGCCGAACGCACGCCGTACGCACGCGCCTCATAATTGCACGTCGCAATCACCCCGCGCCGCTCTGCAGCGCCGCCGACCGCCATGGGCCGCCCGGCCAGGCGCGGGTCGTCACGCATCTCGATCGCAGCGTAAAAGCAGTCGCAGTCGATGTGAATGATCTTGCGCAAAGACATGGATGACCGTCAGCACTGTAAATTCATACAGATATTACCGTAAGCGCCCGTAGTGAGACAGCCACGCCCGGCAGGTGCACGATAATCGGCCTGCAAGCCCCGCCGTTGCTGAGCCGAAGGCTTAATCAGGACGCTAACAGATTGAACAGAAAAGAAATTTTCTTACAAATAGCTTGACTCCCCACGGCAAATCCGTAGAATTCATCTCAACAGGCGCGGGATGGAGCAGCCTGGTAGCTCGTCGGGCTCATAACCCGAAGGTCGTCGGTTCAAATCCGGCTCCCGCAACCAGATTCAAGAGAAAGGCCACTGTGAAAACAGTGGCCTTTTTCGTTGTGGTCAGAAAAGTAGCCTGAGAATAATTCTTTGAAAATCAAAGGTTAACGTTTGACACTCAGCGAAATGCGCGTATAGTCCACCTCACTGACGCGGGATGGAGCAGCTTGGTAGCTCGTCGGGCTCATAACCCGAAGGTCGTTGGTTCAAATCCAGCTCCCGCAACCAGATACAGAAAAAAGGCCACTGTGAAAACAGTGGCCTTTTTTATTGCCTACAGATAAGCCCGTCAAATAATTAGTTTAAATCAAAGATTAACCTTGACGGCGTCTCAGATATCCGTAGAATGCGCCCCACTGACGCGGGATGGAGCAGTCTGGTAGCTCGTCGGGCTCATAACCCGAAGGTCGTCGGTTCAAATCCGGCTCCCGCAACCATATCGTCAGAACAAACCCCGCCTGTTTTAAACAGCGCGGGGTTTGTTGTTTCTGGAGTCCTGACTCCCCCTCCTCGCTAGCCCCTCGCCTGCTTTACCCCCGCGCGCCTCCCCCCTACGGATGAACTATCTTTAACCGTGCCGGACGACTGAAACCGTCTCCGCCCGGAGTAATATCTGGATACGTTTTCCTAAGGGACTTCCACTTGGCCGCACCTTCCCCCCACCTCGCGCTGCTGGCCCGAGGTAATGCATGACAGCCCATACTCCAGAATCCCAGACGCCCCTGACTGCGGCGCTGCCGGCGGCCGCCAAACACTTGACCTGGCTCGAGCGCGTGAGCCGCTACCGGCAACCGATCGGCCTGGCGCTGACCTTGCTGCTGTTCGGCATCGCGCTGGTGGCCTGCCGTCACCTGCTCAGTGAGCTGGACATCTACGCACTGCACGATGCCATGCTCAGCGTGCCCGCCTCGTCGTTGCTCGGCGCCCTGCTGGCGACCTGCGTGGGCTTCGTCATCCTGCTCGGCTACGAGTGGTCGGCCAGCCGCTACGCAGCGGTGCAATTACCGCCTCGCACCCTGCTCCTGGGCGGCTTCAGTGCATTTGCGATTGGCAACGCCATCGGCCTGTCGATGCTGTCCGGCGGTTCGGTGCGCTACCGCCTGTATGCCCGCCAAGGCCTGGGCGCCGCCGAAGTCGCACGGATGACGGTGTTCGCCAGCCTGTCGCTCGGCTGTGCGCTGCCGCCACTGGCGGCACTGGCGACGCTCAGCGACCTGCCAGCCGCCTCCAGCGCACTGCGCCTGGCGCCGGGCCTTCTGGCCGGGATCGCCATTGCGGTGTTGGCACTGACCGCCGTTGTGGTGATCGGCCTGTACCGCCGCCGACTGGCCGAACAACCCCTGAGCGACAGCCTGCTGGTCCAGCTTGGCCGGCGCACCTTGCGCCTGCCCGGGGCTCGACTGGCTGGGCTGCAACTGCTGATCACCGCCCTGGACGTGGCTGCCGCCGCTACCGTGCTCTACCTACTGCTGCCAGAGGCGCCACCCTTTGCGGCGTTTGTGCTGGTCTACCTGCTGGCCCTGGCCGCAGGCGTGCTGAGCCATGTGCCAGGCGGCGTGGGTGTGTTCGAGGCGATCCTGCTCGCGGCGTTCGCCGACCAGCTCGGCGCCGCGCCCCTCGCCGCTGCACTGCTGTTGTACCGCTTGATCTATGTGGTGTTGCCGCTGCTGGTGGCGTGCGTGCTGCTGCTGGCCAACGAGGCACGGCGCTTGCTGTTCGCCCAGCAGGCGATCAAGGCAGCCTCGGGCCTGGCCGCGCCGGTACTGGCGATCCTGGTGTTCCTGTCGGGCGTGGTGCTGCTGTTTTCGGGGGCTACCCCCGAGATCGATACGCGCCTGGAGCACATGGGCTTCCTGGTGCCGCACCGCCTGATCGATGCCTCGCACTTCGGCGCCAGCCTGATCGGCGTGCTTTGCCTGCTGCTGGCCCAGGGCCTGCGCCGACGCCTGTCCGCGGCCTGGCTGCTGACCACCACGCTGCTGCTGGTCGGTGCCCTGCTGTCGCTGCTCAAGGGCTTTGATTGGGAAGAGGCCAGCCTGCTGACCGCTACCGCAGCCCTGCTGGCGGTGTTCCGTCGCTCGTTCTACCGCCCCAGCCGCCTGCTCGAGCTGCCCTTCTCGCCGGTGTACCTGGTGGCCAGCGCCTGCGTGGTCGGCGCGTCGGTATGGCTGTTGCTGTTCGCCTACCAGGACGTACCTTACAGCCACCAGCTATGGTGGCAGTTCACCCTCGATGCGGACGCGCCACGCGGCCTGCGCGCGGCCATGGGCAGCGCGGTGCTGCTGGTGTTCGTCGCCCTGACCTGGCTGCTGCGCACCGCCCGCCCAGTGATCCACCTGCCCAATGAAGAGGAGCTGCAGCGCGCCAGCCAGATCCTGCTGGCCTCGGACCAACCCGATGGCGGCCTGGCCCTGACCGGCGACAAGGCGCTGCTGTTCCACCCCAACGGCAACGCGTTCATCATGTATGCCCGCCGCGGTCGCAGCCTGGTGGCGTTGTACGACCCGATCGGCCCGGCCCAGGAACGCGCCGAGATGATCTGGCAGTTCCGCGACCTATGCGACCTGCACCATGCCCGCCCGGTGTTCTACCAGGTACGCGCGGAGAACCTGCCCTTCTATATGGACATCGGCCTGACCGCGCTCAAGCTCGGCGAAGAAGCGCGCGTCGACCTGCGCCGGTTCGACCTCGAAGCCAAGGGCAAGGAGATGAAAGACCTGCGCTACACCTGGAACCGCGGCGGCCGCGACGGCCTCAGCCTGGAGGTGCACGAGCCTGGGCAGGCACCGCTGGAGGAACTCAAGGAGATCTCCGACGCCTGGCTCAGTGGCAAGAACGTGCGCGAGAAAGGCTTCTCGCTGGGCCGCTTCAGCCCCAGCTACCTGCAGCACTTCCGGATCGCCCTGATCCGCTTCCAGGGTCGCCCGGTGGCCTTCGCCAACCTGCTGGAAACGCACAGCAACGAACTGGCCAGTCTCGACCTGATGCGCGCCCATCCCGAGGCGCCGAAGCTGACCATGGAGTTCATGATGGTCGGCCTGATCCTGCATTACAAAAGCCATGACTACGGCCGGTTCAGCCTGGGCATGGTGCCGCTTTCCGGCCTGCAGCCGCGGCGTGGCGCACCCTTGACCCAGCGCCTGGGCTCGATGGTGTTCCAGCGCGGCGAGCAGCTCTACAACTTCCAGGGCCTGCGGCGCTTCAAGGACAAGTTCCAGCCGGACTGGGAACCTCGTTACATGGCCGTGCCGGCCGGGCTCGACCCGCTGGTGGCACTGGCCGATACCGCCGCCCTGATTGCTGGCGGCCTGACTGGATTGGTGAAACGTTGATGATCCGACGCTATTGGCAGTACGCACTGATTGCCCTGCTGCTGGCCCTCGCCGCCGCCGCGGTGTGGTTCTGGCTGTGGACCCGCCCCGCGCCTGAAGCGCGTGTCGAGCACCTGACCCTGACCGATGGCAGCAGCCTGGTCCGCGCCACGCCCGGGGTGCATGCCAAGGCCCGCGTGGCGATTGGCGTGCCTCAGGACCAGGCCCTCAGCGACAAGCAGTTGCTCGACCTGAGCCAGGCCGGCGAAGCGCAGTTGGTGCAGGTGATCCTGCCGGCCAATAACTGCGCCAAACAGCAGGATGCGCTCGACCAGGCGATTACCCACCTGTCGGCAGCACCGACCCTGGTTGCCGGTATCGGCCCAGGCGCTGGGCAGGCATGGCGCTGGCTGGCGGGCCAAAGCGACGACAAGGCGCGGGCCATCTCGGTGGACTTCAACCTCGAGCAGCCTGGCTGCCCGGCGCTGCCCAAAGCCGCGCCCCATGGCCACTGGAACGTGGCCTGGAACGACAACCCGGATGATGCCAGCGCGGCCTTCGTGCGCGATCAGGCCAATGCCGAGACCAGCATCAGCGACTATGACATCCACTTGCCGCAGGTGCTCAAGAGCCAGCTGACCCAGGCCTTGGTCGGCCACGACGGCAACGCCCTGAGCATCCCGGTGGTGGAAGTGCCGGCGGGCCAGACCACCGATACGGTGACCCTGTTCCTCTCGGGCGACGGTGGCTGGCGCGACCTGGACCGCGACGTGGCGGGCGAAATGGCCAAGCTTGGCTACCCGGTGGTCGGCATCGACACCCTGCGCTATTACTGGCAGCACAAGACCCCCGAGCAGAGTGCGGCCGACCTGTCCGAGCTGATGCAGCATTACCGGCAGAAATGGGGCACCAAGCGCTTTGTCCTGACCGGCTATTCGTTTGGCGCCGACGTCCTGCCGGCGATCTACAACCGCCTGCCGGCCGAAGACCAGCAACGGGTCGACGCGGTGATCCTGCTGGCCTTCGCCCGCAGTGGCAGCTTCGAGATCGAGGTCGAGGGCTGGCTGGGCAAAGAAGGCCAGGAAGCGCCGACCGGCCCGGAAATGGCCCGCATGCCAGCCGCCAAGGTGGTCTGCATCTATGGCGTGGAAGAGACCGACGAGAGCGGTTGCACCGAGCACACCGCCGTGGGTGAGCGCCTCAAGTTGCCAGGCGGCCATCACTTCGACGAGAACTACCCGGCTCTGGCCAAGCGCTTGATCGGCGAGATCGAGACGCGCCAGGGCAAGTCCAGCGTCGCCGAGCAGAACTAGCGGATACCGGGGGCTGCATTGCAGCCCCCGGTCTCTTCAGATTTCGACCTGGGTCCCCAGCTCGATCACCCGGTTCAACGGCAGGTTGAAGAAGCGCAAGTTGCCGTTGGCATTCTTCAACAGGAAGGCGAACAGCGCCCCTCGCCAGCGCGCCATACCCTCCAGGCGCGAGGCGATCACCGTCTCGCGGCTGAGGAAGTAGGTCGTGCGCATCGGGCTGAAGTCCAGGTCCTCCAGGTGACACAGCTTCAAGGCCTGTGGCACGTCCGGCTCATCCATGAAGCCGAAGTGCAGCAGCACGCGGAAGAAGCCATCACCGTAAGCCTCCACTTCAAAGCGCTCCTGCTCCGGCACCCGCGGCCGGTCTTCGCTGACCACCGTCAGCAACACCACCTGGTGATGCAGCACCTGGTTGTGCAGCATGTTGTGCAGCAGCGCGTGTGGCACGGCGTCCGGCCGCGCGGTGAGAAACACCGCCGTACCCTCGACCCGGTGTGGCGGCTGCACGCGAATGCTGCTGATGAACACCGGCAACGGCAGCGCCGCCTCGTCGATACGCTCGACAAGGATCTGCTTGCCGCGCTTCCAGGTGGTCATCAGCAGGAACAGCACCGAGCCGGCCAAGACCGGGAAAGCGCCGCCCTGCACCACCTTGGGCAAGTTGGCGGCGAAGAACAGCCCGTCGACCAGCAGGAAGCCCAGCAGGACCGGCACCGCCAGCAGCGGTGGCCATTTCCACAGCAACAGCATCACCGTGGCGACCAGCAAGGTGGTCATCAGCATGGTGCCGGTGACCGCCACGCCATAGGCCGCCGCCAAGGCGCCGGACGACTCGAAGCCGATCACCAGCAGCACCACGGCGACCATCAGGGCCCAGTTCACCGCACCGATGTAGATCTGCCCCTGCTCGTCGCTCGAGGTGTGCTGGATCTGCATGCGCGGGATGTAACCGAGCTGGATGGCTTGACGCGTCAACGAGAACGCACCGGAAATCACCGCCTGGGAGGCGATCACCGTGGCCAGGGTGGCCAGCCCGATCAGCGGTAGCAAGGCCCAGGCCGGCGCCAGCAGGTAGAACGGGTTGCGCGCCGCCTCAGGGTTCTGCAGCAGCAGCGCGCCCTGGCCAAAGTAGTTGAGCACCAGCGCCGGCAGCACCAGGATGAACCAGGCACGGGCAATCGGCTTGCGGCCGAAGTGGCCCATGTCGGCATACAGCGCCTCGGCGCCGGTCAGTGCCAGCACCACCGCCCCGAG
This sequence comes from Pseudomonas reidholzensis, assembly GCF_900536025.1. Lineage (GTDB taxonomy): Bacteria > Pseudomonadota > Gammaproteobacteria > Pseudomonadales > Pseudomonadaceae > Aquipseudomonas > Aquipseudomonas reidholzensis. The sequence goes on along the minus strand of NZ_UNOZ01000030.1, from coordinate 3,610 downwards.
CACCGCCACGCCGATGCCCGGGTGGACGACGAAGAAGCGCAACGCCCACGCCGGGTTGAACGCCTTCAGCACTTCCGGGCTCTGGGCAATGCCGTGCAGACCCAAGGCGGCCAACACCAGGAACCAGGCCACCATGACCGGGCCGAAGAGGATGCCGATCTTCGCCGTGCCGTGCTTCTGCACCAGGAACAGCCCGACCAGCACCACCACCGCGATCGGCACCACCCAGTGGTCGATGCCGTCGAACGCCAGGCCCATCCCCTCCACCGCCGACAGCACCGACACCGCCGGGGTAATCATGCTGTCGCCATAAAACAGCGCCGCGCCGATCAGGCCACAGACGACCATCATCCTGCGCAGCTTCGGATACGGCGCCGAGGCTCGCCGCGCCAGCGCGGTCAGGGCCATGATGCCGCCTTCGCCCTGGTTGTCGGCGCGCAGGATAAAGGTCACGTACTTGAGCGAGACGACCCACAGCAGCGACCAGAGGATCAACGAGAGGATGCCGAGCACCCCGTCATGGTTCAGCGGCACCCCGTAGCTGCCGGAAAAGACTTCCTTCAGGGTGTACAACGGGCTGGTGCCGATATCGCCATAGACCACCCCAACCGCGGCCACCAGCAGGCTCACCGGCCGTGCCGCGCCCTGCCTGCCTTCGGCGTGACTGCTTGCCTGCCCCATCGACCACTCCTGCAGACGGCCCTGGGGGCCGGTTGAATTCGCCCGCGCGGCAGGGCATCACCGATACCCCACTACACTGGCGCGAAGCATAGCGCAGCGTTCGTCGCTTTTCTGCTGGTCAAGCGACCGTGCGCTCGCTAGAATTGCGCACTTTTTGATCAGAGGCGCCTAAAGCGCCCGCCAGGACTGCCCGGTTTATCCAACAGGCAGCCGCTTTCAATACCGAGGTTAGCTATGTCCACCACCCCCGCTTCTACCCCGCCGAAGGTAGGATTTGTTTCGCTCGGATGCCCGAAAGCCCTGGTCGATTCCGAACGCATCCTCACCCAGCTGCGCATGGAAGGCTACGAAGTCGTGCCCACTTACGAGGACGCTGACGTCGTGGTGGTCAACACCTGTGGGTTCATCGACAGCGCCAAGGCCGAGTCGCTGGAAGTCATCGGCGAGGCGATCAAGGAAAACGGCAAGGTCATCGTCACCGGCTGCATGGGTGTCGAAGAAGGCAACATCCGTGACGTGCACCCCAGCGTGCTGTCGGTCACCGGCCCGCAGCAGTACGAGCAGGTGGTCAACGCCGTCCACGAGGTTGTCCCGCCGCGCAAGGACCACAACCCGCTGATCGACCTGGTGCCGCCACAAGGCATCAAGCTGACCCCGCGCCACTATGCCTACCTGAAGATTTCCGAAGGCTGCAACCACAGCTGCAGCTTCTGCATCATCCCGTCGATGCGCGGCAAGCTGGTCAGCCGCCCGGTGGGTGAAGTGCTGAGCGAGGCCGAGCGTCTGGTCAAGGCCGGCGTCAAGGAGATCCTGGTGATCTCCCAGGACACCAGCGCCTATGGCGTCGACGTCAAGTACAAGACCGACTTCTGGAACGGCCGCCCGGTCAAGACGCGCATGCTCGAGCTGTGCGAAGCCTTGAGCAGCCTGGGTGCCTGGGTGCGCCTGCACTATGTGTACCCGTACCCGAACGTCGACGACGTGATCCCGCTGATGGCCGCCGGCAAGATCCTGCCGTACCTGGACATCCCGTTCCAGCACGCCAGCCCGAAAGTGCTCAAGTCGATGAAGCGCCCGGCCTTCGAAGACCGCACCCTGGCGCGGATCAAGAACTGGCGCGAGCAGTGCCCGCAACTGGTGATCCGTTCGACCTTCATCGTCGGCTTCCCTGGCGAGACCGAAGAAGACTTCCAGTACCTGCTCGACTGGCTGAGCGAAGCCCAGCTGGACCGCGTCGGCTGCTTCCAGTACTCGCCAGTCGAAGGCGCCCCGGCCAACGACCTGGGCCTGGACGAAGTGCCGGATGACATCAAGCAGGACCGTTGGGACCGCTTCATGGCCCACCAGCAGGCGATCAGCGCCGCGCGCCTGCAGCTGCGCATCGGTCGCGAGATCGAAGTGCTGATCGACGAGGTCGAGGAGCAAGGTTCGGTAGGCCGCAGCTTCTTCGACGCGCCGGAGATCGACGGCAGCGTGTTCATCGACGGCGACCACGGCTTCAAGCCGGGCGACAAGGTCCGTTGCCGGGTAGTCGATGCCGACGAGTACGACATGTGGGCCGAGCCGGTCTGACGGCTTGCACCCCCTGGGGGCGCCTGGCGGCCCCAGCCGACTAAAAATACCCCGCCCACTTGCGGGGTATTTTTTTGCGTGTGTTCGGTGTAGATGCGTTGGGTTTTTTGGGGCTTATCCGTTCGATTTGGTGGCGCTTATGGCCCCTTCCGCCCTTACGGCGGGTCACTTTTTTTCTTGGAAAAAAGTAACCAAAAAACGCCGGCTCCCACATACGGCCCTCCGCTGCGCTGCGGGTTCCCTCACTCCGGCCTCCTGAGGTCGCCAAGTTAGGGGTGGCGCCTGGGCTGGCGTTATCTTCGATAGTGGCATGGGTGGTGGATATTCGGGCCTCATCTCGGGCAAGCCCGCACCTACAAGGACCGCGCCGACCTGTAGGAGCGGGCTTGCCCGCGATGGCCGGAAGGTCAATGCAAATTCTGGCGCTGCCGAGCTATACCGCTCTTATCAACCCGCGAGAGCGCAGCGATTCGCCAGCCGTTGCCCTGGCCCTTGATCTGGCCCTTGATCTTGATCTGGCTTGTGATCTTGATCTACTGCGACTTCAGGAGGCCGAACGGAGGTCTTGCGAAGCGAGGTGACGGCCAGGAAGGCCGGCAAGGGCTGCGGGCCAGGAAGGCCCGTACAGCCCGGTCCTCGCGGGAGCAAGACCGGAGTGAGGGAACCCGTAGCGCAGCGAAGGGCCGGATGTAGGAGCAAGCGGTTTTTGGTTACTTTTTTCCAAGAAAAAAAGTGACCCGCCGTAAGGGCGGAAGGGGCCAGTGGCCCCACCACAAAAAATGGATATGCCCGCTCCCACCACCCCCCCACCCAAAAACGACAAAGGAACCTCTCGGTCCCTTTCTCAAAGCTTCCAGCTTATAGCCATCCGCTCAGGTGTAAATCCTCTTGCGACCACATCCCACCGTCAACCACAAACTCCTGCCCAGTCACAACCCCCGCCTGTCTGGAAAACAACCAAGCCACCAACGCAGCCACGTCCTCAACGGTCCCTACCCTGCCCGCCGGATGCTGGGCATGGTCGGCCTCGCTCAACGGCTCGGCACGGCGCTGGGCTGGATCACGCGCATCGATCCACCCCGGGCTCACAGCATTGACCCGAATCTCCGGCCCCAGGCTCATCGCCAGGGCATGGGTCAACGCCAACAGCCCGCCCTTGCTCGCCGCATAAGCCTCGGTATCCGGCTCGGACTGCCGCGCCCGGGTCGAAGTCAGGTTGACGATCGCCCCAGCATGCACACGCAGGTACGGCGCACAGTGCTTGGCCAACAGCATCGGCCCATTGAGGTTGACCGCCAGCACCCGGTTCCATTGAGCCAGGCTCAAGCTCTCCAGGGTGTGGTTGTGCGGGTTGGCG
>NZ_UNOZ01000029.1 GCF_900536025.1 Pseudomonas reidholzensis | reverse complement strand
GCCGAACGTTTCGTGCCTAACCCGTTCGACGCCAACGGCGGTCGTCTGTATCGCTCGGGCGACCTTGCCCGTTATGGCGGCGACGGGGTGATCGAGTACCTGGGGCGCATCGATCACCAGGTGAAGATCCGTGGTTTCCGCATCGAGTTGGGCGAGATCGAAGCGCGTCTGCAAGAGCAGGTCGGTGTGCGCCAAGGCGTTGTGCTGGCGCAGGAGGGGCCGAGTGGCAAGCAGTTGGTGGGTTACGTCGTGCCTGCCGCTGGCGAAGTCATGGACAGCTTTGAGGCCCAGGCGGGGCTTCGCGAGACCTTGCGTGCTTCGCTAAAGGCGAGCCTGCCTGAGTACATGGTGCCTACACACCTGCTGTTCCTGGCCGGTCTGCCGCTGACAGGCAACGGCAAGCTGGACCGCAAGGCCCTGCCGCAACCAGATGCGAGCTTGCTGCAAGGTGAGTACGTTGCGCCTAAGACCGAGCTTGAGCAGCAAATCGCGGCGATCTGGGCCGATGTGTTGAAGCAGGACACCGTCGGCCTGACAGACAACTTCTTCGAGTTGGGCGGACACTCGTTGCTGGCCGTTCAGGTGATTTCGCGCATCCGTCATAGCCTGGGGGTCGAGCTGCCGTTACGCAGACTGTTTGACGCTTCAGTGTTAGGTGATTTTGCCAAGTGTGCGGAGCAAGCTACCCAAGCGCAGGCATCTGTGATCGAGCGGGTTTCTCGGGATCAGCCACTGGCCCTTTCCTATGCCCAGCAGCGCCAATGGTTTCTGTGGCAATGGGAGTCGAAGAGTGCAACCTACAACATCCCTGCGGCGTTGCGGTTCAAAGGGCAATTGGATATTACTGCCCTGCAACAGAGTTTCGACGCGTTGATCGCCCGCCACGAAACGCTCAGGACTACTTTCCGACTGCACGGGGAGCGCGCGGTCCAACTGATTCTTCCACAGATGTATCTCGAACTGGCCGTCGAGGTCATCGAACAGACTGACCAGGTCAACCTGCGTGAACGCCTGCAGGATGAAGCCCAGCGACCATTTGACCTAGAGCAGGGCCCTCTCCTGAGAGTCCGCCTGCTGCGTCTTGCCGTAGATGATCACGTTCTGGTGCTTACTCTGCATCACATCGTTTCTGACGGCTGGTCGATGCCGGTGATGGTCAATGAGCTGGTACGACTCTATCAAGGCTATAGCCAGGGGCTCGAGGTTGAACTGCCGCCCTTGCCGATCCAGTACGCCGACTACGCGATCTGGCAGCGCAACTGGATGGAGGCCGGCGAGCAAGAGCGGCAACTGGCTTACTGGGCTGCGCAATTGGGCGATGCACACCCGGTGTTGGAACTGCCGATCGACCATCCACGCCCGGCCTTGGCCAGCCATCGCGGCGCACGCCAGACAATCAGCCTTGGTGAGCAACTGGTCAGAGCTTTGAAACAGTTGGCCCAGCAACAAGGCATGACCCCGTTCATGGTCCTGCTGGCCAGTTTCCAGGCCTTGTTGCATCGTTACTCGGGGCAAGCGGATATCCGTGTCGGCGTGCCGATCGCCAACCGCAATCGGGTCGAAACCGAAGGGCTGATCGGTTTCTTCGTCAACACCCAGGTGCTGCGCGCCGAGTTCGATCCGCAGATGACCTTCAGTGCGCTGCTGCAGCAGGTCAAACAGCGGGCGTTGGGCGCGCAAGCGCACCAAGACTTGCCGTTCGAGCAACTGGTCGAGGCGCTACAGGTGGAGCGTAACCTCAGCCACAGTCCGCTGTTCCAAGTGATGTACAACCATCAAACTCAGGCCATAGGCGAGCGCCGAAGCTTGCCGGGTCTGGAGATGGAGGAGCTGGCGTGGGACAGCCAGACCGCCAAGTTCGACCTGACCCTGGACACGTTCGAACACGAGCAGGGCATCAGCGCCGCGCTGACCTATGCCACTGACCTGTTCGATGCTTCAACCATTGAACGCATGGCGCGGCATTGGTTGAATTTACTGGAAGGTATTGCTCGCCAGCCTGAGCAGCGCGTCGCTGACTTACCGCTGTTGAGCGAGAACGAGCAGAACGCGATTCTGCAGGGCTGGAACCGTACCCAGGCGAGCTTCCCGGACGCGCGCAGCATCCATCAACTGATCGAGGCCCAAGTGGCCGCTGCGCCGGACGCGCCGGCGCTGGTCTTTGCTGAGCAGACACTGAGCTATGGCGAGTTGAACCGCCGGGCGAACCAACTGGCGCACAAGCTGGCTGAGCTGGGCGTGGGGCCGGATGTGCTGGTCGGCATCGCCATGGAGCGAAGTCTGGAGATGGTCGTTGGGCTGTTGGGGATTCTCAAGGCTGGCGGCGCCTATGTACCGTTGGACCCGGAGTACCCGCAGGATCGCCTCGCTTACATGTTCGAAGACAGCGGCATCACGCTGCTGCTGACCCAGGCGCACCTTCGCGATGCGCTGCCGATCCCCGCCGGTATTCACTGCCTTGAGCTGGACGAGCAGAACCTGGCCAGTTACAGCGAAGCCAACCCCGGCATCGAAATATCGCCGCAGAATCTCGCCTACGTGATCTACACCTCCGGTTCCACTGGCAAGCCGAAGGGCACGCTGCTGCCGCACCACAACGTGGTCCGGCTGTTTGCGGCGACTCAGGACTGGTTCCACTTCGACGCGAGCGACATATGGACGGTGTTCCATTCCTACGCGTTCGATTTCTCGGTGTGGGAGCTGTTCGGTGCGCTGGTGTATGGCGGCAAGGCGGTGATGGTGCCGAAGGACGTGGCGCGTTCCTCGGAAGATTTCCATGCGCTGTTGATCCGTGAGCAGGTGACGGTGCTGAACCAGACGCCATCGGCGTTCCGCCACCTCGTTCCGATCGCCTGCGAAGGCGCGCGCGACGGCAATCGCCTGGCGCTACGTCACGTAATCTTCGGCGGTGAAGCCCTGGATGTAGGCAGCCTCAAACCCTGGTTCGAGGTGTTCGGTGACGAGCAGCCACGCTTGATCAACATGTACGGGATCACCGAGACCACCGTGCACGTGACCTACCGACCCATCACCTTGGAAGATCTGCACAAAGGTGCCAGCAGCCCGATTGGCGAAGTGATCCCGGACTTGTCGTGGTACCTGCTCGATGGCGCGCTGAATCCGATCGTGCCAGGTACGCATGGCGAGTTAGCCATCGGTCAGGCAGGCCTTGCCCGCGGTTATCACGGTCGTCCGGGCCTGACCGCCGAACGTTTCGTGCCTAACCCGTTCGACGCCAACGGCGGTCGTCTGTATCGCTCGGGCGACCTTGCCCGTTATGGCGGCGACGGGGTGATCGAGTACCTGGGACGTATCGATCACCAGGTGAAGATCCGTGGTTTCCGCATCGAGTTGGGCGAGATCGAAGCGCGCCTGCAAGAGCAGGCCGGTGTGCGCCAAGGCGTGGTGCTGGCGCTGGATGGTCCGGGCGGTAAGCAATTGGTGGGTTATGTGGTGCCCGCTGACACTTCAATCATAGCCAGCTCCGAGGCCCAGGCTCGCGAGCGTGAAGCCCTGCGCAGTGCGCTGAAGACGACCTTGCCAGACTACATGGTGCCTGCGCACCTGCTGTTCTTGCCCGGTCTGCCGCTGACGGGCAACGGCAAGCTGGACCGCAAGGCTCTGCCGCAACCGGACGCGAGCCTGCTACAGGGTGATTACGTGGCACCGCAGACCGAGCTCGAGCAGCAGATCGCGGCGATCTGGGCCGACGTGTTGAAGCTAGATCGGATCGGTCTGAGCGACAACTTCTTCGAGCTTGGAGGGGATTCCATCGTCTCCCTGCAAGTGGTCGGTCGCGCGCGCCAGGCGGGAATCCAGTTCACGCCCAAAGAGCTGTTCCAGCACCAGACAGTGCAAGGTTTGGCCACGGTTGCTCGGAGAACGCTCGGTAGTAGTGTCGATCAAGGCCTGGTCAGCGGCGTGATGCCGCTGACACCGATACAGCAATGGTTCCTCGAGACTGACATTCCTGAGCGGGCACACTGGAACCAGTCCATTGTGCTAAAGCCGAACGAGCCATTGATAGCCGAGTTTCTGCACCAGGCACTGCGTGCACTGGTGGCGCATCACGATGCCCTGCGGCTGAGCTTTGACCTCAAGGATGGCTTGTGGAAGGCCGAGTTCCTGCCCGAGGTGCAGGGTGAGATCCTATGGAGTCGAGATTGTTCGGATACCGATGCGTTTTCTCAGATTGCCGATGAAGCCCAGCGCAGCCTTGACCTAACCCAGGGAACATTGATTCGCGCCGTGCTGGGGAGTTTCCCCGACGGTAGCCAGCGCCTGCTGTTAGTGGTCCATCATTTGGTGGTAGACGGTGTGTCATGGCGTTTATTGCTGGAAGACCTGCAACAGGCCTATCAAGCGCTGCGTAATCAGCAGCCGGTAGGGTTGCCTGCCAAGAGTAGTGCCTACAAAGCCTGGGCGGAACATTTGCAGACGTATGCGGCCAGTTCCGGACTGCAGAGCGAACTGAACTACTGGAAAGCCGAGTTAGAGGGCGCCAGCGATGCCTTGCCGTGTGCCAATGAGCAAGGCGGCAACCAACAGCAGCATGCCGCTTCGGTCAGTACGCGGCTGGATCGCGAAACCACACGCAAACTGCTGCAAGAAGCACCGGTGGCCTACCGGACACAGATCAACGACCTGCTATTGACTGGTCTGGCGCGGGTGATCGGTCGTTGGACCGGGCGCTCGGACGTGCTGATCCGTCTTGAAGGGCATGGCCGTGAAGACCTGTTCGACGATATCGACCTGAGCCGCACCGTGGGCTGGTTCACCAGCATGTATCCGGTAAGACTGAGTCCGCAGCAAGGGCTGGCCAATTCGATCAAGACGGTAAAGGAGCAGTTGCGGGCAATCCCCAATAAAGGCTTGGGTTATGGCCTGCTGCGCTATCTGGGCAATGCCCATGCGCGCGGGACCCTGATGGCGCTGCCGCAGGGCGAGATCGTATTCAACTATCTCGGGCAGTTCGATGGCAGTTTCGATGAGCAGGCAGGGTTATTTGCGCCTGCCAAAGAAGCTGGTGGTGCGACCAAGCACCGTGATGCTCCGCTAGACAGTCAGGTTTCGCTGAATGGTCAGGTATATGGGGGCGAGCTGAAGCTTGGCTGGACTTTCAGTGCGCTACGCTACGATGTAGCGGTCATGCAGCGCCTTGCCGACGACTATGCCAAAGAACTGGAGGCGCTGATTGCACATTGCTGTGAACCGCAGAATCGTGGTGTCACGCCCTCTGATTTCCCCTTGGCTCGACTGAGCCAGGAACAACTTGAAAGCTTGCCAGCCCCCGCAGCGCAGATTGCTGATATCTATCCGCTGTCGTCGATGCAGCAAGGCATGTTGTTCCATACCTTGCATGGCTCGGAAGACGCCTTGTATATCAACCAGACTTCAGTAGAAGTCCAAGGGCTGGAGATCGAGCGGTTCATCGCTGCCTGGGAGCATGTCATCACATGCCACGATATTCTGCGGACGGGCTTCTGGTCGTCGGCCCAGTTGCTGGAGCCGCTGCAACTGGTATATCGAAAGGTCAAATTGCCGGTCATCGTGCATGACTGGCGAAATCGTCAGGTGAATGCTGAGGCCTTGCAGGCTTTGGCCGCGGATGATGCAGCAGCAGGGTTCGACCTGGCGGCTGCTCCGATGATGCGACTGACCCTGGTGCGGCTTGACGATGATCGTTTGCACCTTCTCTGGACTCGTCATCACATTCTAATGGATGGCTGGAGCAATTCCCGCCTGCTTGGCGAGGTGTTGCAGACTTATCATGGTCGTCCATCTGCCCCGCTGTCTGCGCGTTTTGGCGACTATATTCGTTGGCTGGGCGAACAGCCTCAGGCAGCACTGGAGCACTTCTGGAAGAGCAAGCTTTGCGCATTGGAAAGCCCTACGCTGCTCGCCGGCAATGGGTTGCAGCAGCTCGATCAGCAACAGGACGGACACGCTGCGCTGTATCTGCTCTGGGACGCTCCGCGTACCCAGCGGTTGCGCGAACAAGCGCAGCGTCTGCGGGTGACGGCCAACACCTTGATTCAGGCGACCTGGCTGTTGCTCCTGCAGCGCTACACGGGCCAGTCCACTGTCTGCTTCGGGGCCACCGTGGCTGGCCGCCCGGCTGGTTTGGTGGGGGCGGATGAAATGCTCGGGCTGTTCATCAACACCCTGCCGGTCGTCCAGACGCCGCAGCCTCAACAAATCATCGGTGACTGGCTGCAAGAGCTGCAAGCCTACAACCTGGAACTGCGTGACCATGAGCATGCCGCGCTGGCCGATGTTCAACGGTGGGCGGGGCAACCAGGGCAGGCGCTGTTCGACAGCATCGTGGTGTTCGAGAACTACCCGGTGGATGAGCGCCTTCAGGAAGCCGGTGGAGGGACGCTGCAGTTTGGTGAGGTCAGCAACCGTGACGTGACCAACTACGCCATGGACCTGGCGGTGCATCTGGGCGAAACGCTGTCAGTGGAGTTCCTCTACCTGCGCAACCGCTTTACCGACGCTAGAACCGAGACCATCCGTGGCAGCTTCGAACGCTTGCTAGATGCCATGCTCGACGATCCCCACGCCACTCTCGGTAGCCTGCAAATGCTCACCCCTGAGCAAGCCCGGCAAGCTAACCAGCGTAATCAATTGGAGCCCTGCGAGCAGCGCGGAACGCTTCTGGCGCAGCGCATTGCCAAGCATGCTCTGGTTCGCCCCGATGCGCTGGCGGTCATCTGTGGGGGTGAACAGTTGAGCTACGCCGCGTTGGAGCAGCGTGCCAATCGCCTGGCCCATCATCTGATCAGCCTAGGTGCACGGCCGGAGGTAACGGTCGGCATAGCCTTGGAGCGATCTGTAGAGGTGATCGTGGCCTTCTTTGCGGTGATGAAAACGGGTGCTGCCTACGTGCCGCTGGACATCGACTACCCACAGGATCGGCTGCAGTGGATCATTGAGGATTCGGCCATCAACCTGCTGCTTACCAGCAGTACCCTGCGCCAGCGTTTCCCCGAAGTGGAGCACTGCGTTGAGCTTGACCGCCTGATGTTGACGGACCTGTCGGCCGACGCGCCGCAGGTCAAAATGCAGGACGACAACCTCGCCTACCTGATTTATACCTCCGGCTCGACCGGCAAACCGAAAGGTGTAGCGGTAAGCCACGGCCAAATCAGTATGCATTGCCAGGCTATCGCCCAGCTCTACGAGATGGACGCGGCTACCCGCGAGCTGCTGTTCATGTCGTTTGCCTTCGACGGTGCACAGGAGCGCTGGTTGTCGACGCTATCGTCGGGCGGGTGCCTGGTAGTGCGCGATAACCGCTTGTGGAGCGCAGAAGAAACCTGGCAGACGCTACATGCTCAACGCATCGATATCGCCTGCTTCCCGCCGGCATACCTACAACAGTTGGCCGAATTTGCCGAAACTCAGCAGCAGCCTGCACCAGCGGTACGGATCTACTGTTTTGGCGGTGATGCGGTGCCTGATGCGCTGTTCGAGCTGGTTAAGCGGACACTACGTCCCCAGTACCTGACGAATGGGTACGGGCCTACCGAAACGGTAGTCACGCCGTTGCTGTGGAAGGTCTCGGCGCGGCAGTCATGTGAAGCGGTATACGCGCCAATCGGTGAACGGGTTGGTCAGCGCACACTGCATGTCCTCGACCAAGACCTCAACCCGGTGCCCGATGGTGTTGCGGGGGAGCTGTACATCGGCGGCGAGGGAGTGGCGCGCGGTTATCATCAACGTGCGGCGCTCACGGGGGAGCGATTCGTGGCCGATCCATTTGGCCAGGGCACTCGCCTTTACCGAACTGGGGACCGCGTATGCCGGCGTACCGATGGGGTGATCGACTTCATCGGCCGGTTGGATAACCAGCTTAAAATTCGTGGCTTCCGAATCGAGCCCGGTGAAATCGAAGCGCGCCTACGCAATCTGCCCGATGTCAGGGATGCGGTCGTGGTCTCCCGGGATGCTCTCAGCGGTAAACAGTTGGTCGGCTACGTGGTCACTAGCTCTTCGGCCAGTACTGCTGCGATGTTGCGTGACGCTTTGCGCGCAGAACTCCCGGATTACATGATCCCTGCACATTTGGTGCTGCTGCCGGCTATGCCGCTCACGCCAAACGGCAAGATCGATCGTCAAGCATTGCCTGCTCCGGAGTTTTCTGGATTGCAGCAGCGCGTGGCCCCACGCAATGATGTCGAGCAGGCCTTGGCGGACATCTGGCAGGAAGTGCTGGGCGTGCAAGTAGTGGGTGTCGACGATAACTTCTTTGAACTGGGTGGCGATTCCCTGAGAGTGCTGAAGATGCTCTCCAAGGTGCGCGCCCGTCGTGATCTGTCTATCGAGTTGAAAATGCGCGATGTGATGGCCAAGCCGACTATCGGCGAGCTGTCGGGCTACTCAGCCGCCGAGGGAAGCCTCGATCCGCTGTTACTGCTCAACTCTCGGGTTGCCGACGTCCAACCCTTGTTCTGCCTGCATGCCGGCTTTGGTACGGTGTTCGACTACGAACCACTTGCGCGTCGCCTGGATGGCCGCTGCAGTGTTTACGGGGTGCAATGTCGTATGTTGCTTGATCGCGCGTGGGAAGACGACTCGCTGCAGTCGATGGCTGTCGACTATGCGCAGTACATCCGTCAGAAGCAGCCCGAAGGGCCTTACCGGCTGGCAGGCTGGTCTCTGGGAGGCACGCTTGCGGTATTGGTGGCCCAAGAGCTGGAAAGTCATGGGCAGCAGGTGTCGCTACTGGGTTTGGTGGACAGCTTCATACCGACCGACGAGTCACCCATTGAGTCCTTTGACTGGAGCAGCGACTTGGGCGGTTTCCTTGGCGTGCTGTTGGGGGCTGGCAAAGAGCGCCTTGCGCTGCCTTACGTCCCGGCTGGTATTGAACAACCTGTGCTGGAACAGTTGATCGAGCAGGTGCGTTCGGACCTGGAGCCAGGGTCGAGCTTCGCTACAGTTGACAGTGGAGAGCTTGCTCACACCTTTATCGTGGCCATGCGGCTCAAAGCGCTGTCGGAGCAATTATTGGCGCTGCCAGCAACAGAGGTAGCCGCATCATGTTGGTGGGCAGGCAATGGTGCTGAGGCCTGGATCAAGGGGAGCAAAGTAGACAGAGCCGTTGCTGCTGATCACTACAGCATCCTCAAACACCCTGATGTCATCGACGGATTGGTCGGAGAGCTGTGTTTAGGCGATTTGGTAACTGACTGAGATCCATTCAATTCACTGCCTGTATCGGGGTAGTTGTTGCGATGACCTGCGGCGTCCAGTGTGACAATGGACTCCGCAGGTTTTTCGTGGGTTTTGCCAGCGTAGTCCTGCTTTGATTGAAACCCCTAGAGCCTTGAATCTGTTGCACAAGCGGGCGCGACGATCATCGCAGATGATCAACACCGGCAGCATCTAAATCAGCTCGTTCAAGCTATTTTTAAACTGCGTCTTCGATCAAGCTAGCGAAGGTTGCTTTGCAGCCTTTCGCGACGTAAACCAGCTGCTGCGTTTAGATACGTGACGTTTGAGGCCGCGTCTCCGAGTTTGTGGTTTTCAAAGATGAACCCAGGTGAGGCCACACTGAAAGGGTTGATTCTTACCGCGTGTTTTGGCCTTAAAAGTAAACGGCGTTGTCCTTTCGAATAACGCCGTACGGTAGGTCGTGGTTTCGCGTCAGGCGGGCAGGCCTGTAACGTGATGACTTAAAAATCGTAACGCAGGTTCATGGTGGCATTACGTGGGTCACCGTAGTGACCGACACTGCCGCCAATCCCCGAATAATATTTCTCGTCGAAGATGTTGTTCAGATTCAGCGTGGCTGCCAGTTTATCCGTCACTTGGTAGCGCGCCATCACGCTTGCCACGCTGTAGTCGTCTTGAGTGGCTCTGGCATTGAGGCTGCTGAAGTAGAGGGAGGTGCTGGAATTCCAGGACACCCCACCGCCCACAGTCAGCTTGTTCCAGTCGCCGGGCAGCCGATACGTATTCCAAAATCGGAAAGTGTCCATTGAAAGCTGAGTCAGCTGGCGCACGCCATCAGCATCTTCAGTACGCGCATGGCTATAACCGGCCTGCACCTGCCAGCCAGGCAGGACCTCACCCGAGATCTCCATGTCAATACCTTTGGTCTCGGTGCCCTTGGCTGCCTTGTAGGCGGATTCATCGAGTGTGCCATCGACAATCGCATCACCGTCCTGCACCGCCAGGTTGTCCCGCTTAATCAGGAACAACGCGGTATTCGCATTCAGACGGCCGCCATAGAACTCGCCTTTCCAGCCAACTTCATAGTTGCTGCCCACGACCGGCTCAAGGATGGCACCGCTGCGATTACGTTGTGATTGCGGCTTGAAGATATCGGTGTAGCTGGCATAGACCGATTGCTCTGGAGTCAGGTCGTAGGTGATGCCGGCGTACGGAGTGACTTCGCCGCGCTCATGCATGCTGGTGTATTGCGGCGCGTAATAGTAGTTGTAGTCATAGTCGGACGTGCGGGCACCGACAATGACATTCAGATCATCCATGATATTGAATTTGAACGCCGCATAGCTACCGCGTTGGCGGCTTTTGATGTTGAAGATCTCACCGATCTCGCCGGTTTCGGTAGGCCGTGGCAGGTAGTTATCCCATTCATAGAAATTGACCGAAGTTACGCCGATGTCATAACCGGTGTGGTCATTTTTGTAATCTTGGTAGTTGAAGCCGGTTATGAACTCATGCGTTCGCCCAAATAGGGAGAAAGGGCCCTGCAATGTCAGGTCCAGACCCCGTTGCGTTTGTTCGGCTACCGCGTTGTAGCGAAGCATACGGGCGGCTCCCGTTTCTTCGTTTATCCAGGCACGGCCTGACGAGGTCTGATAGGACCCGTTGTAGTTTTCGCGGTCGGAATCCATGTAGTTCGCGGCCAGCTTGAGTTGCCAGTCATTGGCGAACTTATGTTCGGCAGCCATGAAGTAGTTGGTGGTTTCCAATTCATCGTACATCCACCGAGCACCGGAGCTGGTCGATCGAGAGAAATCGGTCTGCTTGCCGTTGGTGAAGAGCAATGGCACGCCAGGGGACCCGGTGCCCTTGAACTTTTGGTAGTCGACCCCAAACCGCACCAGTGTGCTGTCGCTCAGGTCGGCTTCCAACACGCCATAGAGAATATCTTTATCCTGCTTGTACCAGTCCCTGAAGCTGCCGTTCTTTTGTTTGGCCGCCACCAAGCGCCCACGCACCGAGCCATCGTCGTTTAGCGGACCAGACACATCGGCCTCACTGCGATAGAAATCCCAAGAGCCGACGCTGCCCTGTATATGTGATTGGAACTCGCGCGTCGGGCGCTTGCGGATGAGGTTTACTACACCACCAGGTTCGCCTGCGCCGGTCATAAGCCCAGTTGCGCCGCGGACGACTTCGACCCGGTCGTACAACGTCATGTCGAGCAAGGTGCTAGGCATGTTCCGCGTTTGGTTTTCTTGGGTCGTGGTAACACCGTCGAGCTGGTAAGTGTTGATGGCACTACCGCGTGAGTAGATGTTGTAGCGCAGACCACCATCCTGAGACATGGTGATGCCGGGCGTCTGGTTGAGCACATCGGTCACGCTGTTGAGCTGTTGATCGTCCATTCGCTGGCGGGTGATGACACTGACCGATTGTGGGGTTTCACGAATCGAGAGGTTCATCTTGGTGGCGGTATTGGTCGAGCCGGTTGTGTAGGAGCCGGTTCCTTCGGTCGTTGCTCCCAAACCCACGCTGTTCACATTGGTCGCGGAAAGCTCCACTTGGCCGTCCCCCGCGGCCGCCCCTGTCACAGTTACAGTATTGCCATCGATCTGATACCGCAGCCCGGTCCCTTGTAAAAGCACACGCAGAGACGACTGCAAGTCATGACGCCCCTTTACTGCTGTAGAGCGCAAGCCGCCGATGTCTTCGGGGCTATACAGCAACTGCGTATCGGTTTGCTTTGCCAACGCCTGCAACGCCGAGTTCAGCGACTGTGCAGGAATATCCAGGGTCCATTCCTGCGCCTGCACTTGTGCAGCCACCGCCATGGACAGCGCCAGGCCCAGGCCGACTTTCGACAGGGCGCGTTGCGGGCGCATCGCGTGGCGGATCAGCAGGGCTTTGGCCAAGGGGTGGAGCACGCTGTGATGCGGGAGAGACATGATTATTTTCTCGTTGGCAGAGGTGTTTTTTTCTATGTGATCTATAAGACGCAACAAGGCTTGAAAACCGGAACGATTCCCATTGACTAAAAAGTTGCAGCGCCCCCAGGCGACGCTCGACCAGCTGTAACTTTCAATCCTGAGGGGTGCCTCTGGTCACAGTTCGCGGGCGACCCGGAAGCCGAGGAAATCACCGCGGGTGGTTTTCAAGCGGTCGTTGCGGTTGCCCGAGCGGGAGAAGATCGGTGGCTCGCCCCAGTCGTTGCCGCGCATGTGCGCGCGGATGCATTGCGGGTCCTGGATCCAGGCGCTGCCATCGGTCGGGGCGCCGTCGTAGCTCTCGTGGTAGCAGTCGGCAACCCACTCGTAGACGTTGCCGTGCATGTCGTACATGCCAAAGGCGTTGGGCGGGTAGCTGCCCACTGGCGCGGTGAAGGTGTAGCCATCGCGTGGGCCGTAGGTGTTGGCGTGCTGGGTTATCTCGTACTTGCCGGGCGCGTCGAACGGGAACGGGAAGGGGCCGCTGGAGCCTGCGCGTGCGGCGTATTCGCGCTCGGCTTCGCTGACCATGCGGTAGGGCTTGCCGGTGTGCTTGGCGAGCCACACGGTGTAGGCCTGGACTTCGTCGTAGTCGACGCACACCGCTGGCTGGCGGGCGCTTTGCTTGTAGGTGGGTTTGCTGGCTTCGCACCAGCGGCCTGGGCGGTCGTCGCCGCTCTTGATGACGGTGCCGGTGGCCTTGATATAAGCGTCCAGTTCGCCGGCGGTGACGGTGTAGCGGCTCATGGCGAACGGCTTGTTGAAGGTCACGGTGTGCAGCGGGCCTTCGTCGGGCTGGCGGCCGGGCTCGTCATCCGGGGCGCCCATGACGTAGCTGCCGGCAGGCAGTACGACCATCTCGGGGCAGTCCTTGCAGTCCTGGAATACCTCACCGGGCTTGGCCGCGTGGGCGTAGGCGCTGAGGAGCAGCAGGCAGGTGATTTGCGCTGGGCGGTAGAGCCAAGCTGATGCGTTCATCGGTGGTCCTCGAAACAGGTGAATGCACGCGGCTAAGGGCCGGTGCTTCGCAGTTCAGACGAGTCGAGGCGGTGAAAAATTAACCAGTGACTGGGTCACGGATCGTGATTGATCCTGAAAAACGGCGCTCTGCTGAGGGGAACGCCGTTTTTCAGGAGGCGGTTACAAGGTTCCGGTTAGGTGGCTCAAATCAGAAGTCGTAACGCACATCCAGCGTGGCGTTACGGGGTTCACCGTAGTGGCCGTAGCTGCCCGCCATGCCGGAGTAGTACTTCTCATCGAACAGGTTTTTTACGTTCAATGTGGTCGAAAGATGGTCATTGACCTGGTAGCGGGCCATGAGGCTCGCCACTGCGTAGTCATCATCCTTGGCCTTGGCATTTTTGACGTCGGTGAACGTCAGGGACTTGCTGGAATCCCAGTTGACGCCACCGCCCACGGTCAGTTTTTCCCACTCACCCGCAAGCCGGTACGTCGTCCACAGACGGAACGTGTCCATGGGTAATTGGGTGGTCAGACGCTTCCCATCGGCGTCTTCGGTCCGGGCATGGCTGTACCCCGTCTGCACATTCCAGCCGGGTGCGATCTCTCCTGCAATTTCAAGATCGAAGCCTTTGGTCTTGGCGCCGTCGACTGCGCGGTAGGCCGATGAGCCTGAAGGCGTCGTCTGTCCTGGGTCGATTTCCGCCAAGTTGTCTCTCTCAACCACGAACACTGCAGCGTTGGCATTCAGCCGGCCATTGTAGAACTCACCCTTCCATCCCATTTCGTAGTTCTTGCCGACCACCGGCGCAAGCACCTGGCCATCTTTGTCTTGAGAAGACTGGGGCTGGAAGATGTCGGTGTAACTGGCGTAGACCGACTGTTCGGGCGTTAGGTCATAGACCACGCCAGCGTACGGTGAGACTTCACCCGTTTCACGCATATGGCGGGGTGTATTGAGGCCGGAGATACGCGACGTGAAGCTGTAGTCGTAGCTGTAATTTGACAGCCTTGCGCCCAACAGCAGGTGAAGCTCATCGGTCAGGTTGAATCGGTTGGCTACGAAATACCCGCTTTGCCGTGTCTTGATATCCAGCAATACCGAGGGTCGATAGCTGTCACGTGCCAGGTAGTTGTCCCATGTGTAGAAGTTGAAATTGGTATTGCCGCCGCTCAGAGAGTCGTGGTTGTTCTCGTAATCCGAGTAGTTGTAGCCGACGACAAGATCATGAGAGCGCCCAAACAGGTCATAGGTGCCCTGCACATTTACATCCACACCTTTCTGGACCTGATCTGCCGAGATTTTTGCCCGCTCGGCACTGGCACCGCCAGTCTGCTGATCCAGGTAGGTCGCGCCAGATGTGCTGCGATACCAGCCCAGGTCAGCATCTCGGTCTACGTCCATGTAATTGGTCACGACCCTGAGCTTCCAGTCGTTGGTCAACTGTTGCTCGAGCGTCGCGGTGTAGTTCATGGTCTCGAAATCATCGTACATCCACCGAGCGCCGGAGCTGGTGGAGCGCGAAAAATTGGTCTGTTGGCCATTGGTGTAGAGCAGGGGAACGCCGGGAGAACCCGTTGAACGGTATTTCTGGTAATCGACGCCGAAACGTACAAGGGTCGTATCGGTCAAATCGGCTTCGACGACTCCGTAGACAATCTCTCTCTTCTGGCCGTACCAGTCCATAAAGGTATGGTTATCTTGCTTGGCTGCGACCAGGCGGCCCCGGATGTTGCCGGTTTCGGTCAAAGGGCCGGACACGTCCGCCTCGCTGCGGTAGTTATCCCAGGCGCCAACAGTGGCTTTGACATAGGATTTGAATTCGCGAGTCGGCTTCTTGCGTATCAGGTTGATCACGCCCCCAGGTTCACCTGAACCGGTCATAAGCCCCGTAGCACCTCGAACGACCTCGATTCGGTCATACAAGGCCATGTCCAGCAATGTGCTGGGCATATTGCGGGTCTCATTTTGCTGACTGGTGTTCACGCCATCGAACTGATAGCTGTTGATGGCGCTGCCACGGGAATAGATATTGAAGCGCTCCCCACCATCCTGGGACATGGTGATGCCCGGGGTCTGGTTAAGCACATCCGTGATACTGGCAAGGTGCTGGTCGTCCATGCGCTGGCGCGTGATGACACTGATCGACTGCGGCGTCTCCCGAATCGACAGATTCATCTTGGTCGCCGTACTGGTCACCCCAGTGGTATACGACCCAGTTCCCTCAGTCGTTTCCCCCAACCCTTTCGACTGAATCGTCGTCGCCCCCAGCTCAACCGCTCCATCCTCCCGCGCCATCTCGATGATCTGATACCCACCATCCCCCAACGCCACCGCCCGCAACCCACTGCTGGCCAGCAACTGATTCAACGCCGCCGCCGGCGTATACCGGCCATGCAACCCAGGGCTGGCTTTGGTCGCCAGCACCCGTTGATCAAACACGATGTTCAAACCCGTAGCCCGGCTCAACTGCGCCAGGGCGCCGTCCAGCGTTCCGGTCTGGATATCGATCTGAATCGCGCTGACGACCGGCTCCGCAGCCTGCACATGGCTGGCAACCAAGCCCAGGCTCAGGCATAAAACGGCGTCACGTACGGCTCGGTTGAGGTTACGCGCAGGGGCAAAAAAGGTGTTTCGCTGAGTCACGACAAGGCTCTCGAAATGGGAGGTGAGTGGACATTCGAAGAGCTATGCCGTCTCAGGATCGAAATCCCCTCAGTGCGCCTGAAACTTTTTCTCCTCAGGCCGGCGCCAGGCGTACCCAGTACCGCGTCAGGCGATGCAGCTGCAAGCGATGCGAGTCGGCGATCAGCTCCACGGCCTGCTCTGGCCGGTCGGTGCTGAAGTTGCCGCTGATGATCATCTGCGCGATCTGCGGGTCGCAGCCCAGGTAGCCGACGCGGTAGCGCCCCAGCTCCTTGAGCACGTCGCCCAGGGGCAGGTCGCGGGCGATGAACATGCCATCGCGCCAGGCACTCTGCTGCGGGTCGGGCGGCGGCAGGCGCAGCGCCTGTGTGGCAGTGATACGCCAGCGCTCGCCCTGCTGGACGGTCAAGGGTTCGGCGCTCGCGCTGCGGCTCACGCGCACCGCGCCGTCGGCCACCGACAGGCAGGTCGCGCCGTCCTGCAGGCGTACCTCGAAGCGGGTAGCGAAGGCCTCGAGCAGGCACTCCGGGGTCTGTAGGCGCAGTGGGCGCTGATCCGCACCGCACTCCAGCGCGACTTCGCCGCGCAACAACGTCAACAGGCGCTGGTCGGCCGCGAAGTCGACGCTGATCGCGCTGTCGGTGTTGAGGTCCAGGACACTGCCATCGTCCAGGGTCCAGCGCCGGTGTTCGCCGATTCGGGTGCTGTAATCGGCTACCAGCCGCTGCCACGGGGTGTATTGCCGGGTACCCCAGGTGGTAACGCCAACGCCGGCCAGCACCGCCAGCAGCTTCAAGGCTTGTCGGCGCTGCAGGCGACCCTCGGGCAGCTTGCTCAGGGTTTTCAGCGCGACGGCCTTGGGCAGGCCGGCGAAGTGGCCGCTCAGGCTCTGCATGCGCTGCCAGGCCTGGCGGTGCACGGGGCTGGCCGCCAGCCAGTGCTCGAAGGCTTGCTGGGTGGCGCTGTCGGGAGTGTTGAAGGTCATCTTCACGGACCAGTCGATGGCCTCGTCGACGACCTTGCCCTGCAGCTCGGTCAGGGGCGTGCTCACAGTGCCTGGGCCTCGAAGGTGGCGCTGTAGCAATGGCGCATGGCCTGGACGATGTAGCGCTCCACGGTCGCCACCGAGATGCCCAGCCGCTCGGCAATCGCCGGGCACTTCAGCCCTTCCAGCTGCGCCAGCAGAAAGGCCTGGCGCACCAGCGGGCGCAACGCGTCGAGCATGCGGTCGATGGTCATCAGGGCCTCGAGGGCCAGCAGGCTGGTCTCGGGTGACAGCGTGTGTTCTTCGGGCAGCTCTGCCACGGCGTCCAGCCAGGCGCGCTCGATATCACGGTGGCGCCACAGGTCGATCACCAGGCCGCGGGCGATGGTGCGCAGGTAGGCGCGCGGCTGGGTCAGCGGGCCGGACATGCGCCGCTGCATGACCCGCATGAAGGTGTCCTGCGCCAGGTCGGCGGCATCGGCGGAGTTGTTCAGGCGGTTGTATAGCCAGCCGCGTAACCAGGCGTTGTGTTTGAGGTACAGCGATTCGATGAGCGCAGGGTTATCGAGGCTGTTATCGAGGCTGGGCATGCCGGATCCTGTGGCTGTCCTAATTGATAAGCCGTCTCATTATCATCGCGTCGCGCGGGATTGGGAAGCCTCGTTGTTGCCCTGTTTTCACCGAAACTCGTCGGCTATGGCGTGGCGCAGCACGCCTTCCTCGAACTCCAGCGTACCGGCCTCGCGCTGGGTCAGCAGGTAGTAGAGCAGGGTGTCCAGCGAAACCGTGGGCGGCACTTCGACCGCGAGCATCTTCACCGCCTGTTCCGCTTCACTCGGGCAGCCGAACTCGAGCAACGCTGCGCGCAGCGGCTCGAGGCTGTCCGGGGTCTTGGCCAGGACCCGGAACACCGAGGCGCCGCCGCTGTGCTGCAGGCGCTCGAACCAGGTGTGCTCGCCGTCTTCGCGGGTACTGATTAGGTCGCCGGGGGCAATGCCGTAGGCGTAGAAGGGAATGCCGTCGAGCCGATAGCCGCCTTCGACTTGTTCGGCCCAGAGGCCTTCGACCGATGCCGGTGGATAGCCTTGTGCGTCCTGCTCCAGGCGGAACAGGACTTTCTTGAAGTGGGGCGTGCTGTCGAGGGTCATGGTCGGGTCTGGGTGGCGATGGGCGTGTGGGCTCCTGTGTATCGTAAGGGGGTTTGGCGACGGTGTCTGCCCGCGATGGCGATCTAGAAGTAGTAGCCGATGTTGATGTTGGTCCGGTAGTACCAGTCGTTGCTGCCGACCGAGCTGGTGCTGGTCCAGCCGGTGCCATTCTCTGCACCGCCGAACGGGTTGGCGTTGCGCGCCCAGGTCAGGTCGACCCAGGCCATGATCGGCATGGCCAGGAACTGCGCGCCGACGGTGAACATCTGTGAATCATCCCAGCCGCGCTGGTCTTTCATCATCCGGCTGTAATCGGTGTACAGCTTGATCTTCTTCAGCTGGCCGAGGCTCGGGGTGTACACGTCATAGCCGAGGTTGACCGCAGCGATTGTGGCCTTCGAGGCGATCAGATAGGCCGGGGTCAGGCCGTTCCCTCCCATTAGGACCGAGTCATTGCTGACTCCTGCGGGGTTTTGCGGATCGTACTGATAACGGATGGCCTGGCCGGTCAGGGTCCACGGCCCGCGATTGACCAGGGCATGCACGCCGCCCGCCCAATAGTCGCCATCGTCACGGGTGGTGGCGTTGTACAGCTCGGCGGCCGCCAACGAGGCGCCGATTTCGGTCTTCCAACCGTCGCCGCTGAAGGTTCGGGTGATGCGCGCGTTGAGCTGGTTGCGCTTTTCGTTGTCCTGGCGGGCCTGGGTGAAGGGCACGGCGTTGTCGTCAAGGTCGGCGTAGCGGCCGACTTCGGGTGAATAGCGCAAGCTGGACGGCAGCATGCGCGGGAAGTAGCCCAGTTGCAGGTCCCAGGCCTGGTCCTTGTAGCTGTACTTGAGGCCCGTGCCGGCACTGACGCCATAACCCATGAAGAACGGGATGTGATAGCTCCAGCCGAACTGCGGATACGGCTCCAGGCCGAACGGCTTGAACGGTGCGCCGAGTTGCAGGTTGGACTGGGGGTTGAAGCGATAGCCGATGTAGCCGCGGTCGATGGAGCGCTTGCCGTCATCCTGGAACCAGTAGCCGACGTCGCTGAACAGTTGGCGGTGAGTGGCCTGGACGTCGATGCGCAAGGTGTCGAAGAGCATCCGGCCGTTGTTCTCGGTGGTGTCCCAGTGTTCATCGCGGTAGTTCACCCGCAGGGCACCGCCGATGTCCAGGCTGCTCTGGCCGTCGTCACTGCGCCAGGCGATATGCGGGATGGGCTTTTTCACCGCGGGCGGCTGGTCGGGGGCGGCCGGGCCGGGTTCGGCGGCGAAGCTGGCACAACTGCTGACGATCAGACCGAGGCTTATCACATATCTGTTCATACCATGCCCTGCAAGGTTGGGTGGTTTCTGCAGGCAACAGCGGGCCCTCGCCCTTGATCGGGCGTTGCGTGAGAACCTTGGGTGCCAGCGGATAACGGGTGAGTGGGTTTTATTGTTTTAGGGGTGAGACGCTGTTTTAAATGGGGTTGCCTGAGTGATAGAGCAGGTTCTGTGCCAGTCTGGTTTGCATATAAAATTACCAACTAAAACAATTATTTATATTTGAAACGGGTGATTTTGTGCCGTACCCGAAACGGCGGCTGGAGGCAGTTACGGAAGTGCCCAGGGATTGTGCGTAAGTGCACGCTACGGGGCTTCATCGCGGGGCAGGCGGAGGTTACCCAAGGC
The DNA here is from genome assembly GCF_900536025.1 of Pseudomonas reidholzensis. Classification (GTDB taxonomy): domain Bacteria; phylum Pseudomonadota; class Gammaproteobacteria; order Pseudomonadales; family Pseudomonadaceae; genus Aquipseudomonas; species Aquipseudomonas reidholzensis. Next base: position 159,336 of record NZ_UNOZ01000029.1, on the reverse strand, counting down.
AAAAAAAACCGGCCCAAAAGGACCGGTAAATAACACGCGTGAACCCTACAGCCAGTTCAAAGGTCGAGCACCAGGCGCCGACTCTTGCACCCCGAAACACACACCATCATCGACCCGTTCGCCGCGCGCTCAGCCTTGGTCAACACGCCATCACGGTGGTCGATGTCGCCCTCCAGGACCTTGGTCTCGCACGACCCGCAGACCCCTTCGCGACAGCTGTACTCGATATCGCAGCCGGCCTCGAGCAGCACATCGAGCAGGTTCAACCCAGGTTCCACATCCAGGGTCTTGCCTGACCTGCTCAGCTCCACGCTGTAACGGTCCTGGGCATCGTCCGAGGGTGGCAGCTCCGCCGCCGTGAAGCGTTCGATATGCGCATGCGGGTAACCCAGGTTTTCACAGGCCGCCTCGAAGGCATCGAGCATCGGCGTTGGCCCGCAGCAATAGAAGTGCGTGTCACTCGGCCGCCCCGCCAGGTAGCCCGCCAGGTCTGGTAGGGCGTCCTTCTCGTCGTTGAAGTGGTAGATCACCTTCGCCCCGAGCCCGCTGATCTGCTCCAGCAACGCCGCCTCGCGACGCGAACGGGCGCAGTAGATCAGCTCGGCCGAGCGGCCCTGCGCGAGCAACTGGCGGAACATGCAGTAGATCGGCGTGATGCCGATCCCGCCCGCCACCAGCACGCTGTGGCTGGCGCGGGTGTCGAGGGCGAAGTTGTTGCGCGGCTGCGAGATCTTCAGCTCGCTGCCCACGCGCAGTTGCTCGTGGACGAAGCGCGAGCCGCCGCGGCTGTTGCGATCGCGCAGGATGCCGACCACATAGCGGCCCGGTTCGCTCGGCGCGTTGAGCAGCGAGTAGCTGCGCACCAGGCCGTTGGGCAGGTGCAGGTCGATGTGCGCGCCGGCCTCGAACGGCGCAAACACCGTGTCGCCCCAAGGGCGCAGCTCGACGCTGATGATGCCGTCGGCTTCATGACGCAAGGTATGCACCAGCGCGCTGATGGTGGAAGAGTTGGACATCGGTCACCTCAGGGTCAATGGCTCAAGGCAGTTGTTTGGCGTCGATCAGGGCCAGTTGCTCCTTGGCCTTGCCCTTGAAGTAGCGGCGCAGGCGGACTACCCCGAGGTCGTGCTGGTAGAGGTTCTCGCGCTGGTTGGCGTCGAACTCCATGAACTCCAGCAGCACCCGGTCCTGCTCCAGCACCGCCCAGTGGCGCGCCTCCAGGCGGTTCTTGTAGAGGAACCGCCAGGTGTCGCGCTGCCAGCCGGTCAGCGGCCGTGCGCGCCAGTGGAACACCGCCGACAGGGCGCGGCTGCTCGGCGTGTAGCTGCCGATGATGGTGAAGTTGCCGCCCGGGCCCCCGGTCTTCGGGTAGGGGATCTCCAGGCGCAGCCAGTGGCAGCCGTTGTCGAGGAATTCGGTCCAGTCGAAGTTGACCCCGCGCTGGCCTTCCTTCTCGAAGACGAAGCCCTGCTCGGTATCGCGGGTGACGAACTTGGCGGTCGCCTCGCCCTCGCTCATCGAGTGCGACATCTTGTGCAGGTAGGTGCCGTGCATCGGGTCCATGACGTTGTCGAGCACGTAGCGGTAGTCGCCTTTCCACTCCGTGTAGCAGAGGAAGCTGCTCCACGCGGGCGAGGTCAGCTGCTCGGGGAGGACCAGGTCCGGTGGCGTGTCCAGGTGCGCATCGCTGGCGTTGAACAGGAAGATCGCGCCCGCCGCCTCGCGGGTATGGAACATCCGCGTCGGCCGGCTGCCTTCCAGCTTGCAGCCAGGGCTGCCCGGGACCTTGGTCACGGTGCCGTCGCAGCGCACTTCGACGCCGTGGTACGGGCACTGCAGGCGGTCGCCCAGCACCGGCCCCTGGGACAGCGGTGCGCCGCGGTGCGGGCAGTGGTCTTCAAGGGCGTGGACGCTGCCGTCGTTGTCGCGCCACAGGGCGATCTTGTAGCCCAGGCGGCGAATCGAGACGGGTTTGTCTGCCAGCAGTTCCGACGGCAGGACCGGGAACCAGAGGTCTTTCAGGCCATTGGCCAGGTGTTGCTCAACAGGGTCGACGGTTATGTGCATGTTCATCGTGTTCTACCTCCGGAGGGTCATTCGCCCAGCCGAGCCATCAGGGTTTTGTAGGCGTCCGCGGTCCACTCTCCGGTGGTCAGCGGGCAGGGTGGGCCGGCCAGGTTGAGGTGGGCGAGCAACTCGCCCAGCTCGCTCACGCCGTTGCCGAAGGCGCGCTCGATGGAGTCGCCGAGCAGCTCCTCGAACGGCGTATTGGCGCGTTTGCGCGCCTGGTGCGGCTGCAGGTAAACCTCGGGTGTACTCATGGGAGCGACCTCAATTGTTGTTCGGCTTGTCGGTGAGGAATTTGCCTTGCGGCGCGTCGACGTGTTGCTGGCGGCGGGTGTTGCCATCGATGCCACCGGCGATCGCCCATTCGGCGAACACCGTCGGCCCGGGTTCGAACTCGCGGGGTTGCCAGTCGCCGGTCAGTTGGTCTTCGTCGGCGTAGTACTCGACCAGGGCGCCGGCCGGGTTCTTGAAGTACCAGAAGAACGCCGACGACACCGGATGGCGGCCAGGGCCGATTTCGGTGGACCAGCCGCAGCGCGAGATGTGCATGCCGCCGCCGAACACTTCGTGCAGGTCGCGCACGGTGAAGGCGACGTGGTTGAGTCCAGCGCGCGGGGCCGGCAGCTGGAGCATGAACAGGTCGTGGTGGCCGCCTTCCTCGGCGGTGCGCAAGAAGGCCCCGCGGTTGGGGTAGCGGTCCGAGGCCTGGAAGCCGAAGCGCTCGTGGTAGAACGCCTCGCAGGCGTTGACGTCCTTGACGAAGAACACCACGTGGCCGACTTCGATCGGCGTGGCGCGCTCATACACCGGTGCCGGCTTGTTGATCCGGCCCTTGCTCTGCCAGGTGTTGTGGCCGCTGCATTCGAGCTCCAGCGGGCGTTTGCGGGTCACTTGCAGGCGGATCGCCAGGCCGTTGGGGTCGGTGCAGCCGATCCGCCCATCGCCTTCGACAAAGCCTGGGTCGTTGGCGATGCGCTGGCTGTACAGCGCCAGGTCGGCCGGGTCGGCCACGCCCCAGACCACTTCGCGCACGGTCGAGCCGGGCTCGATGGCTGCCGGCAGCCCTGGCTTGTCGAGGGCAGCGAGCACTACCCGGCAGCCATTGAGGGTTTCGAAGATCACCTCGTCTGGCTGTTCGCTGACCTTGTTCAGGCCCCAGTCGGCGAAGAACCGCACGCAGCTGTCGAGGTCCTCCACGCCGTAGGTGACTTCGTCGATACCGAGAACGCTCATTGCCCTGCCTCCACGCCGGCCCACGCCAGCGGTTGTGGGTTCATGCCCCAATAGAGGCTCTTCTGTTCCATGTACTGGAGGATGCCCAGGCGGCCTTTTTCGCGGCCCAGGCCGCTGTCACGCCAGCCGCCGAACGGCGTCGAAATGGAAAACTGCTTGTAGGTGTTGATCCACACCGTGCCCGCCTGCAGCCTGCGCCCCAGGGCCCAGGCGCGTTTGTAGTCGCGGCTCCAGATCCCGGCGGCGAGGGCGTACAGGCTGTCGTTGGCCTGCTCCAGCAGATCCTCTTCGGTGTCGAAGGGCAGGGCCACCAGCACTGGGCCGAAGATTTCTTCCTGGCAGACCTGCTGGTGATTGCCCAGGCCTTCGAGGATGGTCGGCGGGTAGAAGTAACCCTGCTCGAACAGCCCGCCGCGGAGCCGCTCGCCGCCCAGGCGCAGGCGGCCACCTTCGGCCAGGCCGAGGGCGACATAACGCTCCACCGATTCACGGTGGCCAGCGCTGATCAGCGGGCCCATCTGGGTCTGCTCATCGGCCGGATCGCCCACCCGCAGTTGCGCGGCCGCGGCGGTCAGGCGGGCCATGAAGGGTTCGTACAGGCTGCGCGCGACGAACAGCCGCGAGCCGGCGATGCAGGCCTCGCCCGAAGAGCTGAAGATGCCGTACAGCACCCCCGCCACGGCGTGATCGAGGTCGGCGTCTTCGAGCACGATGGTCGGCGATTTGCCGCCCAGCTCGAGCGACACCGGCATCATCTTGTCGGCGGCGATATGGGCGATGTGCTTGCCGGTGCGGGTGCCGCCGGTGAACGACACGCGCTTGACCAGCGGGTGACGGGTCAGCGCATCGCCGAGCAGCGAACCCTTGCCCGGCAGCACGCTGATCAGCCCTTTCGGCAGCCCGGCCTGTTCGCAGAGACGCGCCAGTTGCAGGGCCAGCAGCGGGGTGATTTCAGCCGGTTTGATCACCACCGCGTTGCCACCGGCCAGGGCCGGCGCGACCTTTTGTGCCTCGCTGGCGATTGGCGAGTTCCACGGGGTGATCGCCGCGACCACGCCCATCGGCTCGTACACGCTCATGCTGACGAAATCGCCGCGTGACGGGGTGATGGTTTCTTCCAGCGTTTCACAGGCCGCGGCGAAAAACTGGAAGGTCCCGGCTGCACTGGCGACCAGGGCACGGGTCTCGCTGATCGGTTTGCCGTTGTCCTGGCGCTGCAGCTGGGCCAGCTCTTCGGCCTGTTCGCGGATCAGCGCGGCGATGCGGTACAGCACGGCGGCGCGCTCATGCGGTTTACGCTGGGCCCAGCCGCTGTGCACGAAGGCCTGATGGGCGCCTTGTACGGCGGCCTCGACGTCGTCCAGGCTAGCGGCGTTGAGCCAAGCCACGGGCTCGCCGGTGGCCGGGTAGTGCGTGGCGTAGCGCTCGCCGCCGCCCAGGCGCCAGGTGCCGGCGATGCAGATGGGTAAGCTCTGTTCCACAGTCATGGCAGTCCCCTAGATGGAAATGGCGTGTGCGTGGTTGCCCAAGGCACGGACCACGCTGTAGACGGTCAGCGCCGAGGTCTTCGGATTGGCCTGCAGCGGCTTGCCGCGCAGGCTCATCTCGAAGCCGCCGAAGGCGCCCTTGGCCGCGAACTGGTGAACGTTCTCCTCGCTCGATGGGTCGGCGATCAGCGTCACCCGCGTGCGGTCCAGGCCAAGCCCTGCCAGCGACAGGGTGGCAGCGACGTTGGCGTTCTTCGGGTACAGCCGCGCGGCTTCACGGGCGCTGCCTTCGAAGATCACCGTCGGCTCGCTGAGCGTGTCCAGGTCACAGACCTGCTCGGCCGGGGTGTGCTTCCAGGCCCGCGCCGGCTTGCGGCCGACATAGGCGACCGAGTCGAGGCCGCCGAGCTTGGCTGCCGACAGTGCATCGATGCCGCCGATGGCGCCGGGCAGCAGCTCGATGCGGGTATTGCCGCGCGCCGCTGCGGCTTCCAGGCGCTCGACCAGGCCGACCTCCGACAGCGCGCCGACCGAGACGATCAGGCAGGCGATGCCGCGCTCCAGCGCTGGCAGCACATGCTCTTCGATGGCCTTGTGGCCGGCGCACTCGACCAGCAGGTCGGGACGTGCCTCGGCCGGCAGGGCAGTGAGCACCTGCGGCGGCTGGCGCAAGCTGGCCAGGCGCTGGCGCACCAGGTCTTCGGAACCGGCCGAGGCGATCACCGCGTCGACGCACAGCTGCGGGTCTTTCTCCAGCAGCTCGAGCACGCCGACGCCAATCGCGCCGCAGCCAATCATGGTGATGTGCAACATGACAAAGTCCTCAGGCGGTGGCTTTCTGCGCCTTGGTTTCGCTGTTGGGCGGGCCGGCGAACTGGGTGGCGAAGCCGCCGACACTGAGCATGTCGACCTCCAGCAGGAACGGCCCGCGGTCGTTCAGGGCACCCTCCAGCACGCGGCCAAAGTCCTGCATGTCGCTGACCAGGCCATGGCGCAGGCCGAGCGAGTCGGCGAGCTTGCTGTAGTCCGGCGTGTGCAGTTCGACATAGGCGTGGCGGGCGCCGTACACGGCGTCCTGGATATTGCGGATGACCCCGTAGCGCTGGTCGTTCATCAGCAGGATGACCACGTTGGCGTTTTCCTGGACCAAGGTCGCCAGCTCGCCGAGGTTGAGGATGAAACCGCCGTCGCCGGCCAGCGCGAAGACCTTGCGCTCGGGCGCGTTCTGCGCCGCCGCCACCGCCGCGCCAATGCCCATTGCCAGGCCCTGGCCGATACCGCCACCGAGGGCGTGCACGCCGGCCAGCGGGTGATACAGGTTGAGCAGGCGGTTGCCCCAGATGCTGTTGGACAGGGTCACGTCGCGCACCCAGGTGAAGTCGCGGCCGGTCTGCGCCTGCAACTGTTCGACCATGGCCGAGTACGGGCCGAGGTCGGCGACCAGTTGCTGGCGCGCCTGGCTGCGCACGGCCTTGAGTTCGGGAAGGAAGTTCGGGTCGATGTTCAAGCGGCCCTCGAGCCGGTCGGCCAGGCCATCCAGTGCCAGCGCCGCATCGCCGCAGATGAACAGGTCGCTGGGGTAGCTGCGGCCTTCGGTGGCCGGGTTGACGTCGATGCGCAGGGTGGTGCGCGGCAGCTTCAGGGCGTACTTGAAGGTCTCGTTGCTGCGCAGGCGCGAGCCGGCCACGACCAACGCGTCGCAGGTCTGCATGAAGCCTTCGACCAGCTTGTTCTGCGAGAACGCGCCGAGGCAGCGCTCGTCGTCTTCGTTGACCACGCCGCGGCCCTGGGTCGAGGTGATCACGCCGACGCCCATCGCCAGCAGGCGTTTGACCTGTGCCCCGGCATGCCGGGCGCCGCCGCCGAGCCAGAGCAGCGGGCGGGTGGCGCTGGCCAGGCGCTCGGCAACCAGGTCGAGGGCTTCGGCCGCGGGGGGGGCGACCGGGATCGGCAACGGCGAAAGGTCGCTGGGCATGGCGATGTAGGTCGACTGGATATCGATCGGGATCTCGACGCTGACCGGGCCGGTGGGCGCGGTCAGGGCGGTCTGCACGGCCAGCTTCAGGGTGCTCAGCGCGGTTTCGACGCTGCGTACGCGGAAGGCCGCCTTGGACACTGCCTTGAGCATGGTCAGCTGGTCGCGCGCCTCGTGGATGTAGGCCAACTCCTGGTCCAGGTACGGCGTTTCGATCTGCCCGGTGAGGTGCAGCAGCGGGGTGCCGGCGGTGAGTGCTTCGACCATCGCCCCGGCGGCATTGCCAGCTGCGGTGCCGGTGGAGGTCAGGCACACGCCGAGGCCACCGCTGCTGCGTGCGTAGGCATCGGCCATGTTGGTCGCCCCGGCCTCGCCGCGGGCCATGACGAAGCGGATGTTGCCGCGTACGGCAAAGGCATCGAGGATCGGCATGTTGTGGATCGAGATCACGCCGAACGCAGCCTTGACCTCGCATTGTTCGAGAAACGCAGTGATGACAGCACCCACGGTGACAGTGTTTTCATTACGCATGGCGGGACAGGCCTCCGGATACATCGATATGACTGCCAGTGGTGTAGGCCGACAGCGGTGAAGCCAGGAACAGAATGGCCTGGGCCGCTTCTTTCGGCAGGCCGAGACGGCCCAGGGGGATGTGTTTGCGTTGGGCGAGCTGGGCGGTCCATTGCGACCAGTCCAGCGCGCGCTCTTCTCGGGCTTCGAAGCGGCGGCGCCATTGGCCGGACTCGACCAGGCCGATCAGAATGCCGTTGACCCGGATGGCGTCAGCGGCGAACTCGAAGGCCATCGACCGCACCAGGTTTTTCAGGCCGGCGCGGGCTGCCGAGGTGGCGACCATGTGCGGCTCGGGCTGGTTGGCCAGCAGCGAGTTGACGCAGACGATCGAGGCGTTCGGCTGCCCCTTGAGTTGGCTCATGAAGGCGCGCACCGGGCGGATCACCGAGAAGAACTTGAGCTGCAGTTCGTCGTTCCAGGCGTCGTCGGTGGTGTCGGCGAAGGTCGACACGCGGCCTTGGCCGGCGTTGTTGACCAGCGCCTGGGCGGGGCCGAGGGCGGCCTGGCTGGCGGCAGCAAAGGCACTCAGCGAATCGGCGTCGAGCACGTCGCACACCTGGGCCAGCAGTTGCGCCTGGGGGAAGCGTTCACGCAGCTGCGCTTCGGCACTGTGCAGGCGGGCCTGGTTGCGCCCGCAGAAGGCCACCCGCGCGCCGGCTTCGAGCAGCAGCTCGACGCAGGCATAGCCGATGCCGGACGAGCCACCGGTGACGATCACCGTGCTGTCGTGGAGTTGGTAAGGGTTCATCTCAATCCCTCATCAAGGCAGTGACCCGGCCGTGGCCGGCATTGGGCGTGTAGTTGAGCAACCGCGACAGCTCATCGGCGCTGCCGCGCACCTGGCCGAGCAGGTTGTCGAAATTGACGTGGCCGATCTGCACGGTGGGGATGGTCAGGCCCAGTGCGGCGACCACCTGGCCGCTGGCGTCGCGCACCGGCGCGGCGACCGTGGAGATGGTCGATTCGAAAAAGCCTTCGCCGTTGACGTAACCGCGCAAGCGGTCGGCCTGGACCAGGTCGAACAGCTCCAACACGGTTTTCGGCGTGCACGGCGAGTACCGCTCCAGGTGTTCTTCGGGGTACAGCTCGCGCAGTTCGGCCAGGCTCAGGTCGGCCAGCAGGATGCGCCCGAGCACGGTGGCGTGGGCCGGCAGGCGGGTGCCGACGGTGACCGCGCTGGAGAACACCGAAGGCGGCGAGACCTTGGCCACGTAGACGATCGAGCGGCCATCGCGGACCACCAGGTTGCTCGGGTAGTTGAGGTGATCGCAGAGCCGGGCCAGCAGCGGTTGGCCGAGCTCGGTCAGCTCCAGCGAGGCGAGGTATTCAAAGCCCAGGCGCAGCACCGACATGCCCAGGCGGTACTCGTTGCCGCTGCGGGTGACGAAGCCCATGGTTTCCAGGGTGGTCAGCAGGCGGAAGATGGTCGAGCGCGGCAGCGACAGCCGGCGGGCCAGCTCGGGTGCGGTCAGGGTGCGGTTCTGCCGGCTGAATTCACACAGCAGGAGCAGGCCGCGTTCCAGGCCAGGGACGATGTACTTGTCCTGGTTTTCCTTCAACGAATCCGTATCGTTCATAGCACGCTACCTGTGAGAGAGGCCTCCAGTGCCCGGGCCAGCAGCCCGGTCACCGTTGCCGGTTGTTCGATGGCGCAGGCATGGCCGGCGCCGTCTATCAAGTTGAAGGGCGCCGCCAAGGCGTGCGCCAGGGCCTGGCAATCGTCAGGCCGGGTAATCCCGTCGGCGCTGCCGCAGTGCACGTCGCAGGGCACCGTTTGCGCGCTGTAGCGCAGCAGGTAATCGCCGCACAGCAGCTCGATGGCCTGGCGGTAGCCGTGGGGCTGCAACCGCGCCATGTTCCACTGCACCCAGGCCAGCGCGGTGGCGCTGGCGCTTGGCGAGAGCAGGTGAGCGCTGCGTTCAGCGGCCAGTTGCGCGATGCCCAGCTGCTCCAGGCTGTGCAGGCGTTTGTCACGCACTACATGGCCCTGGGCGGCCTGCTCCGGCGCGCCGTAACCGCGTGCCGGGCTGAGCAGCACCAGGCGGCTGAGGCGCTGCGGATGCGCCTTGGCGAACGCCATCGCGGTCAGCGCGCCGAGCGAGTGGCCGACCAGCAGGCAACGCTCGATGCCCAGCACGTCGAGCATCTGCAGCAGGCGCCTGGCGTAGTCCTCGGCGCTGGGCTTGGCCATCGGCAACGGTGCCGACTGGCCATAGCCTGGCGCTTCCCAGGCAATCACCCGGGCCCGCTGGCTCAGGTCCATGGCCACCTGCAGCCAGCTGGCCGCGCCCGAGCCGATGCCATGCAACAGCACCACGGCCTCGCCGCGGCCGGCCTCGCGCAGTGCCTGCACGCCGTCGTCCAGGCGCAGCAGGCGCTCGGCGAAGTGCTGGTCGAGCAGCGGCGCGAGCAGGTTGTCGGACACCGGCGTCATCGGCTTACCCGCGCTTGATCGAGGCCAGCGGGTGCGCTGGCGGGTAGGTCGGGGTGACCGGCTTCTTGGCGCCGAGCATCACGCACATCAGCGCGTCTTCGTCGCCGACGTTGATCTCTTCGCGGTACACCCCTGGCGGCACCGAGATCAGGTCGCGGTCGGTGAGAATGGTCTCGAAGCGTTCGCCGTCTTTTTCGATGACCACCTTGAGCTTGCCGCGCAGCACGAAGAACACTTCCTCGACGTCGGTGTGCAGGTGCGGCGGGCCTTCGTGGCCGGCCGGGATGACCATGGTCGAGAAGGTGAAGTGCTCGGACGGGATGGTGTTCATGTCGGTGTTGACGCCGGTGCCGCCGGTGCCCACGTAGCGCATTTGCGCGCGGCGGAACTTGGGGTCGTGGTCGGCCTGGAATTTGAGCGCATCCCAGTCGTAGCGACGCGTCTCGTAGCGGGCGATGCGGGTCTGCATCCAGCTGGCCAGGTCGGCGTCGGCCGGGCGCTCCCAGGTTTTCGGGGTGTCGGGTTGAACGTTAAGGTCGGTCATGAACGGTCTCCTTGCTCAGGGCATGACGAACCCGCCGTTGACCGGCAGGGTTTGTCCAGTGATGAAGCGCGACAGGTCGGACAGGGCGAACAGCACCGCGCCACTGACGTCATCGGGCAGTTGTGGGCGCTGGATCGCGCGTTGTTCGGTGTACAGGCGGTGGCGCGCCTCGGGCACATAGGCGGTGGCTTCGACCAGCACCAGGCCAGGGGCGATGGCGTTGACGGTGATGTTGGCGTTGCCCAGTTCGCGCGCCAGGCTGCGGGTCATGGCGATCACCGCGCCCTTGCTGGCGACATACGCGAGCAGGTTCGGCGCGCCCCACAGCGGGGTGTCGGAGGCCAGGTTGATGACCGCGCCGCGGCCGCTTTCACGCAGCGCGGGCAGGGCCGCGCGGGTCATCAGCCAGGTGCCGCGGACGTTGACTTGCATGACCTGGTCCCAGGTCTCGATGTCCAGCTCTTCGCAGCTCTTGCCGCCGGAATTGGTGATCGAGGCGTTGTTGACCAGGCCGTCGAGGCCGCCCAGGCGCATCAAGGTGCGCTCCATGCAGGCGTCGATCGACTCGGGGCTGGCCAGGTCGAGGGTCACCCCGCTGACATCCAGGCCCAGCTCGCTCAGTTCGCAGGCGGCCTGTTGCACGCGGCCGGCCAGTACATCGGCGATCACCACGCGGGCCCCGGCCTGGGCGATGGCCTGGGCGAAGGCGTAGCCGAGGCCACGGGCGCCACCGGTGACCAGCACCCGGCGGCCTTCGAGGAGGTTGTTGAAGGCAGTCATCATTGAGTACTCAGCATGGCTTTGGGCAGGTAGTGGAGAACGCGCTTCTCGGCCCAGACCACCGCGCCGTAGGCGAGCACGCCGATCAGGGTGAGCATGACGATGGCGACGAATACCCCGGCGGTGTTGCCTTGGCCTTCGGCGTCCACCAGCAGGAAGCCCAGGCCCTGGTTGCCGCCGACCAGCTCGCCGACGGTGACCCCGATCACCGCCAGGGTCGAGGCGATGCGCAGGCCGGAGAACAGCGCGGCCATCGCCGAGGGGAACTCCACCAGGCGGAAGATCTGCCAGCGGCTGGCGTTCATGGTGCGCACCAGGTTGATCATGTCCGGGTCGACCGTGCGGATCGCCGAGAGCACGTTGATCATCACCGGGAAGAACACGATCAGGATGGCGATGAGGATCTTCGGGTAGATGGTGTAGCCGAGCCACATCACGAACAGCGGTGCAAAGGCCACCTTGGGGGCGATCTGCAGGGCCAGGATGTACGGCGAGAGCATGGCCTCGGCCGACGGCGAGAGTCCCAGCGAGACGCCGATGGCGACCCCCAGCAGGGCGCCGAGGGCAAAGCCGACGATGATCTCGAAGGCGGTGATCAGGGTGTGCTCGAGCAGGTTGCCGGACTGCCACATGAGCAGGCTTTCCTGGGCAACCCGGCTCAGTTGCGGCATGACGAACTCGGGCATGCCGACCAGCCCCGGGCCCCATTGCCAGAGCACCAGGAACAGGGCCAGCAGGGCGAGGCTGCCGAGCATGGACGGATTGAGGTTTCTCATCGGGCGGTTACCTTGTTATGTCCGGGCGTCACTTGGCCGCGGTCGGGGTTTCGATGAACTGGTTGCTGTAGAGCTCGTCGAGCGGGGTGTCGCGGGGCACGATGCGTTCGCTGACATAGAACGCGCGCACGGCGTCCAGGCGCGCCGGGTCGATGCGGCCAAGCACCGGCTGGCCGGCATAGACATGCTCGACGTAGAGGCGCAGGGTCTTCTCCAGCGACGCTTGCTTGTCGGCATAGGCCGGTACCGCACGGGCGAAGGTGGCGGCGGCGGCCTTGGGGTCGTCGATGATGTCCTGCAGGCCGCGCAGGGTGGCCTGGACCACGCCGCGGACGATCTGCGGGTGGTTTTCGATGGCGTCGTCGGAGGCAAGGATCGCCTGGGCCATGCTTTCGAAGACTTGCTCGCGAGGGATCAGGTCGTACTTGAGGCCGGCGTCCTCGGCGTTGATCACCCAGTCCGGTACGCCGGCCATGGCTTGCGCCTTATTCGCCGAAAACAGCTGCCAGACGCCCGACGGGCCAGCAGCCTGGATGTCGACGTCGTCCTTGCTCAGGCCGGCCTTGCGCAAGGAGGCGAGCAACGCGTAGTAGGTGGTGTCGGAGTACGACATCACGGTCAGCGTCTTGCCTTTGAGCTGGCTGATCGAACGGATGTTTTCGCTGGCATTGGTGGCGATCATGGTCACCCCGCCGCCGCCGAGTACGGCCACGGTGCGCACCGGGATGCCGTTGGGGCGGACAATGATCGGTGTGTCGCCGATGGCGCCGCCGACCAGCGCGTTGCCAGCGCCGATCTGCTTGGCCACATCGACCCCGCCCTTGGCGGCAATGAACGTCAGGTCGAGGCCTTCGGCCTGGTAGTAGCCCTTTTCCTTGGCGATGATCCACGGCGCGAACGCCGGCAGGCTGGGCGGTGCGGGCAGCAGGTAGGTGACCTTGGTCGGCTCGGCCTGGGCCGTAACGGCCAGGCTGAGGGCGAGGGCGGCCACGGCGCTGTGTGCCACGCGCTTGAAGTGTGTGCTGAACATGCTAACTCCCGAAACGATGAGGGGTGGCGTCGGTCAGTGCAGGTCGAGGTCTTCGCCGACCTTGAGCAGATCCATCAGGCGGCCGGCAAGCGGGCCGATTTCCGGCAGCTTGCGGCGTTCCAGCGGGTTGTCGCGATGCGGCAGGTCGATCTGGATTTCTTCGATGATGGTGCCGGGGCGTGCACTCATCACCAGCAGGCGGTCGGACAGGGCGATGGCCTCGACCAGGTCATGGGTGATGAACAGCGCGGTCTTCTTTTCCTGGAAGAGCATCTGCGCGAGGTCTTGCTGGAGGATCATCTTGGTCTGCGCATCGAGGGCCGAGAACGGCTCGTCGAGAAACAGCACCTGCGGGTCGATCGCCAGGGTGCGGGCCAGTGCAGCGCGCTGGCGCATGCCGCCCGACAGCTGGAACGGGTAGTGGTCGGCAAAGCCTTGCAGGTGGCAGCGATCGAGCAGACCTTCTGCAATCACCTTGCGCTGCGCGGCGGGCATGCCCTGGATCTCCAGGCCCAACTCGACGTTGCGGCGGATGCTGCGCCAGGGCATGAGCAGGTCTTTCTGCAGCATGAAGGCGACCTTGGACACCGGGCCGTTGACCGCCTCGCCGCTGACCAGCACCTCGCCTTCGGTGGGGCGGTAAAGGCCCGAGCCCATGTTCAGGATGGTGCTCTTGCCACAGCCGGAAGGGCCGATGATGGACACCACTTCACCGCGGCGGATCTTGAAGTTGACGTCACGGATGGCGAACGGCGCCTCGGTCTGGCCCTTGGCGGGGAAGGCTTTGCCGACCTGGCGGAATTCGATTTCCGTTGGGGCCTGATCGTCCTTGGGGTGCGCGGCATTCCACTGCGGGGCGATTGCGTACATCTCTTTCACAGCCATGGGAGAGGTCTCTGGTCTGTTTTATAGGTGATACGCCGTTTAGTGCATGAACAATGCCAGTTGTAGGAAATTTCTTATTTTATTGAAAAGTGGTTATTTATTAATTAGTTAGGAAGTTTGGTTGTTTTTCCTATTGTTTTATATATGAAACATGGTTTTCTATATGGCACGGAAATGCACAGGAACTGCGCAGTCGAAGGGTTTCGTGCGAGGCGATTGTGCGTTTGAGGTAACGCAGGAGGGGGCGGTTTCACAGGTGAAACCAGGGTGGAGCGGGGGGCCGCACAGCGGCCCCGTGGGGTGGGCGATTAGGGTGAAGTCACTCGCGCGGGCTTGAGCACCAACCACAACGCCGCGCCAATCAGCAGCCCGCCGTACAGATGCCCCATGGACAGCGACTCATCCAGCAGCCAGGCCCCCCACAGCACTCCGAACACCGGGATCATGAAGGTCACGGTACTGGCCTTGACCGGGCCGATCTCGGCCAGCAGGCGGAAGTACAGGATGTAGGCAAACGCCGTGCACAGCAGGCCCAGGCCCAGCAGCGACAGCCACACCTGCCAGCCGCCCCAGCTGGCCGGTGGCTGGGTCAGTGCGCTCCAGGCGAACAGCGGCGTCAGCATCAGGGTCGCGCCGAGCATGCTGCCCAGTGCCGACAGCCGGCTGTCCAGCCCACTGACCCAGCGCCGCGCAAGGTAACCGGCAAAGCCGTAGCAGGTGGTCGCCGCGAGGCAGGCCAAAGCGCCTTGCAGCAGGGCCAGGTCCAGCGCCACCGGCCCCGCGCCGCTGAGGATGCCGACGCCGAACAGGCCGAGGAAGATCCCGCACAGCTTGCTGGCGGTCATTGGCTCGCGGAAGAACAGCGCGCCGATCAGCACGCCCATCAATGGCGTGGTGGCATTGAAGATCGCCGAATAACCGGCCGGCAGCACCTGCGCCGCCACCGAATAGAAGGTCGCCGGGATCCCCGAGTTGATCATGCCCAGCAACAGGCAGGCGCCGAGCTTGCCGTTGAAGTCCCAGCGTACCCGTGCGGCGGCGACGATCGCGACCAGCCCCAGGCAGGCGATCGACACCCGGAAGAACGCGGTCGGCACGGTGCCAAGCTCAGGGGCGATGATGCGCATGAACAGAAAACTCGCGCCCCAGACGGCGGCAAGGGTCAACAGGCGGGCAAGGGCGATGGGGCTCACAACGGACTCCGGTAACAGGGCAGGGCGCGAGTGTACGTCACCGGGGTGGGGGGTTCTTGTGCTTTCTTGCTCTGTCTTTGAAGGCCTCTCGCGAGGCGCTGGAATTCACCAAAAACGCCAGGCGCTACTAAGCTGAGCCCTTGAACCCCGCGCAGAGGCTCTTGTATGACCCAGTCCTGGCCGGCGACCGAGATCGCCCGGATGATCCTCGATGGCTTCGACAGCTACCGCGAGCACTTTCGCGGCATCACCCTGGGTGCCCGCGAGCGCTTCGAGCAGGCGCAGTGGCAGGAGATCCAGCGTGCCGCCGGCGCGCGCATCACCCTCTACGAAGAGAAGGTCAGCGAGGTCAATGGCTGGTTGCGCGAGGGGTTTGCCGCCGCTGTGCTGCTCGACGTCGAGCAGTGGCCGCTGGTCAAGAGCGCCTACATTCGCCTGATCGACCCGCGGCTGGACGATGAACTGTCCGAGACCTGGTACAACTCGCTGTTCTGCAGCCTGTTCAGCCACGACCTGATCAGCGACGGCTGCATGTTCATCCATACCACCCGGCCGGCCATGCGCAGCCATGTGCGCGCTGCGCAAACCCGCACCTATCCACTCGACGGCAACCTCAAGGGGCTGCTGGGGGCGATCTTTGCCGATTACCCGTTCAGCGTGCCGTACGGTGACCTCGAGGCTGACCTGCGCCGGCTCGAGGAGCAGCTGCGCGAGTGCCTGCCCGACTGGGTGTGCAAGGACCCGGCGCTGGTCGTCGAGCTGTTCTCGCCGGTGCTGTACCGCAACAAGGGTGCCTACCTGGTCGGCCGCCTGTTCACCCAGGATGAACAGTGGCCGCTGGTGATCCCGCTGCTGCACCGCGAGGGCCATGGCATCGAGGTCGATGGCTTGATCACCGACGAGGCCGAGGTGTCGATCATCTTCTCGTTCACCCGTTCGTACTTCATGGTCGATGTGGCGGTGCCGGCGGAGTTCGTCAACTTTCTAAAGCGGATCCTGCCGGGCAAGCACATCGCCGAGCTGTATACCTCGATCGGCTTTTATAAACACGGCAAGTCGGAGTTCTACCGGGCGCTGATCAACCACCTGGCCAGCACCGATGACCGCTTCATCATGGCGCCCGGGGTGCGCGGCATGGTCATGAGCGTGTTTACCCTGCCGGGTTTCAATACCGTGTTCAAGATCATCAAGGACCGCTTCGCACCGTCGAAGACCGTCGACCGCGCCACGGTGATCGACAAGTACCGCCTGGTGAAAAGCGTCGACCGGGTCGGGCGCCTGGCCGATACCCAGGAGTTTGCCGATTTTCGCTTTCCACGGGACAAGTTCGAGCCCGAATGCCTGGCCGAGTTGCTGGAGGTGGCGCCGTCGACCGTGGCGCTGGAGGACGAGACGGTGCTGATCCGCCATTGCTGGACCGAGCGCCGCATGACCCCGCTCAACCTGTACCTGGAGCAGGCCAGCGAGGCCCAGGTGGGCGAGGCGCTGGAAGACTACGGCCAGGCGATCAAGCAACTGGCGGCGGCGAATATCTTCCCCGGTGACATGCTGCTGAAGAACTTCGGCGTTACCCGGCATGGTCGGGTGGTGTTCTACGACTATGACGAGATCTGCTTTTTGACCGAGGTGAACTTCCGCCATATCCCGCCGCCGCGCTACCCGGAGGACGAGATGTCCGGGGAGCCGTGGTACTCGATTGGCGCGCACGATGTGTTCCCCGAGGAGTTTCCGCCGTTCCTGTTTGCCGATATCGGCCAGCGCAAGTTGTTCAGCCGCTTGCACGGCGAGTTGTACGACGCCGATTACTGGAAGGGCCTGCAGGCGGCAATCGAGAGCGGCAAGGTCATCGACGTGTTTCCCTATCGACGCAAGGCGCGCTGAGGCGGCTCAACTCTTCAGGCACTTGAGCTCGCTGAAGCTGGTGCGCACCTTGGCCAGGCGCTCCTGGAGGAACTGGCGCTGTGCTGGGCTGCTGTCCTTGATCAGGTCCACCAACAGGCTGCGTGCCTGCTGCTCGGTATTCTGGAATGCCAGGCGATACTCCGGCGTCCACAGGGTCTCCTTGCGTTGCAGCAGCTGCGCCAGGCGCGGCTCGAAGCTCGGTGTGGCGCGCTGGTCCATGGCCAACATCAGTTGCTGCTGCCAGTGCGCGCGGTTGGCGATCCACTGGCGGTTCTGGTCGCCGAGTGCCTGCGACCAGGTCATCACCCGCAGGCGTTGCGCGGCATTGAGTTCGCCGAGCCAGGGTTTCAGGCGTTTTTCCATGCGCGTGGCGCGGTTCTGGATCTGCTTGGGCAGTGGCGTTTCGACGTATTTGGCCTGGCGCTCCTGGATGTCCTGACGAAACGCCTGGCGCATCTCGCCCACTTGCTGGTCATCCATGCCGCGCAGCAGCTCGGTGGCCGACGGCGTGATCGCTTCGGTCACCCGGCTGATCGCCTGGCGCGCTTCGGCGGTACGCTGCTGCAAGGCCTGGTCGCTGACCTGATCGTTGGCGACCATGGCGCGCATCTGGTCGAGCCAGTCGAGGTAGCCCGGCAACTGGGTCTTGCAGTGCCACGCCAGGTGCTGCTGCAACCGTTGGTCGAGCCAGCTCTTCTGCTCGCGGTTCATGTCCAGGTAGTCGCCCAGCGACCACGGCACCAGCGTGTCGAGGTTGCGGTAGGCCAGGTCGATACGGCTGCAGGCCGCCAGCGTCAGGGCGCAGACGACGGCGACAAGGCTGCAGCGCAGGGCGTTGCTGAGGCACACAGGCATGAGCGGATCCTTGCAGAGGCTTGCCAGGGAGTAGACGCAAGGGCACCCTGGCGGTTCCCTCGAACCCGCAGGCGGGCGACGCGGCGGGTTCAGGTGTAGAATAGCCGCCTTGTCTTGAGGAACATCGCAAATGGCTCTACTTGGGCGTTACAACAGTCTGCAAATCGTCAAACACGTTGAATTCGGCCTCTACCTGGATGGCGGCGCGGACGGCGAGATTCTCCTGCCTCGGCGTTACATCCCCAAGGACACGCCCACCGAGCTCGACGACTGGCTCAACGTGTTCATCTACCTGGACAGCGAAGACCAGCTGATCGCCACCACCGAGAAGCCCAAGGTCCAGGTCGGCGAGTTCGCCAGCCTGAAGGTCAAGGACATCAACGGTGCCGGCATCTTCCTCGACTGGGGCCTGAGCAAAGACTTGCTGATGCCTTACTCGGAAGAAAAGCGTTCGCTGAAGATCGGCGACTATTGCGTGGTCCATGCCTACCTGGACAAACGCACCCGTCGTATCACCGCCACCGCGCGCCTGGACCGCTACCTGGACCTTACCCCGGCGCAGTACACCGCGGGCCAGCCGGTCGAGCTGCTGGTGTGCGACGAGACCGACATGGGCTTCAAGGCGATCATCAACAATCGCCACTGGGGCTTGATCCACAAGAACGAAGTGTTCAAGTTCCTGCGGTCGGGCATGCACGAGAAAGGCTTCATCAAGGAAGTGCGCCACGACGGCAAGCTCGCCTTGAGCCTGCAGCCGGTCGGTCAGGCGCTGGCCGATACCCTGCAAGAGCAGATCATGACGCGCCTGGACGCCGAAGGCGGGACCCTGGCGGTGTGTGACAAGAGCGATCCGCAGGTGATCAGCAAGATGTTCAACGTCAGCAAGGGCAACTTCAAGAAGGCCATTGGTGCGTTGTTCAAGGCGGGCTTGATCGTCATCCATGACGACCGTATCGAACGCGCCTGATCAGGGCTGAACGAAGGTGCGGAAGTCCAGCTGCTCGCCGCCTGGGCGGGTGTCGCGCAGCAGCGAGTCGCGGTCGGCGCTCAGCGCCAGGCTGATGGTCGAGCGGCGCTTGCCGGGCTTGCGCACTTCCATCTGCTCTTGATGCGCGCGCAGGAAGTTGATCGGCACCTTGAGGTGCTGCAGCTCGTCGGACTCGGGGGTGTGCAGCAGCAGGTTGACCCAGTCGGGCTGACCTTTGCGCAGCAGCCCCACCGGCACGTCGAACCACCACAGGTTGCGTTTGCTGTCGAGGATGGCGAACAGAGAGTTGTCGCTGTTGAGCACCGGCTTGGCCAGCGCTAGGTTGCGCCGCGCGATGGCGCTGGGTTTGTCGAGTTTCATGCAGGTTCCTGCGGGTTGACGCTTGGATGACCCGACATTGTGCGGGGTGGCGCTCGGGCGAGCAAGGTTTGCCATCGGTGCCGACTTCATAGCAGGTAAGCCCCAATGCCAGTCAGTTAGCGAATTTGCTGCCTGTGCTGACGCTTTCGCGGGTAAACCCGCTCCCACAGGGACCGCGCAAACCTTCAGATCAGCGCTATCCCTGTGGGAGCGGGTTTACCCGCGAAGGGCCGCACAGCGGCCCCTGGATGCATCAGCGCCGCAGCGGCTGGCTCAACTCCGAGGTCGCCCCGTCGGCGGTAGTCACCGTCGCCGTAAAGCTGTTCAACCCTGCCGCGTTCTCCAGCAGCTGGGCAAACCGTGCCTTGCCGTGCTCGTCGCTGTTCACCAGCACCTCCCCCAGGTATTGCTCGGCTTCACTGGCCTGCGCCGCGGCATTGCCGAACAGCTCGATGCGCAACAGGCTCGACGCCGGCCCCTGCACTTCGCCGCGCAAGGTGTTTTGCTCGAGGGCCGTCAGCTGTGGCGGTTGCTGGTTGTGGTTAGGCAGCGGCAGGCACGGCTTTGGCTCGCCCTTGGCGTCGCAGATGATCGCCTGGTCCTTTTTCGCAAGCTCCGCCCCGACCCCGCGCGAGCCCACGTACAACGCGTGTGCCTGGGCCGGCACGCCGAAGATGATCGCCCCGGTACGTTGATCCGGCACGCACGATCCGCCCGCCTCGCAGCGGCGAATGTCCTGGCTGTTACCCCAGATGCGGTTAGCGGTCAGGCGCGTACGGGTGATGTCCGGCTCGGCGCGCACGGCCACGCCGATGCGGTTGCCGTGGATCAGGTTGCCATCGAGGATGTTGCCCTCGCCGGTGATGCTGACGCCGATCGAGTTGCCGCTGAAGGTATTGGCACCCAGGTAGTTGCGCTTGCCCCAGTTGATCTGCAGGCCGTCGGAGTAGTTCTCGAAGCGGTTGCGCACCACGCTGTTGTCGTTGCCGAGCAGGATCTCGATGCCTTGCGAGGGCTCCGGGTTGGCTGCGGTCGAGCGGAACAGGTTGTCGGCCACCAGGTTGAACGCCGCGCCGCGGGTCAGCTCGAGGCCATCGCCATTGTCGATCAGCTGGTTGCGCAGGACCTTGTTGTTATTGGTGGTGGTGGCGGTCGGGTTGCCGGCACCGTCGTCGCCGGTGAGCATGATCCCCGCACCGCCCTTGTTGGCGATGATGCGGTTGTCTTCGATGACGTTGGCGCTGGCGCGGTTGACCAGGATGCCGATGCAGAAGTTGCGCACCTCAAGCCCGCTGATGTGCACGCCTTGGGTATCGCGCAGGACCAGCCCGGGGTGGGTGGTGGTGCGTACGTTGGTGCCGAACTGGCCGGGCAGGGCGCCGGGGCAGGTGCGCACGCCCTGGTCCTTGATGTAGCCCGAGCCGTCGATGGCGATGTATTGCCCGTCGCGTGCCCAGGACTGGCCGGTGATGCGCACCGGGCCTTTGATGTCAGGGAGTGCGCGGGTTGGGCGGATGACATACGGCGGCTGGCCGATCGCGGCGATGTCGATCTGGTAGTGGCCGGGGTTCTGGTTGTTGGTCTCGATCGCCCAGCGCAGGCTGCCGGGCTCGCCGTCGTCGGCGTAGCGGTTGACCTGCAAGGTCTCGGTGGCGGGCTGGGGCGTGGCGATGGCGGTCAACGGGAGCAGCGGCAGCAGGGCTGCCAGCACAGGCATTAGGCGCATGGGTGCGGGGTTCCGAAAGCTGTTGTTGTTATCAGGGCCACCTTCGTTGGGCGGACGTTGGCAGCGATTCTAGGCAAGCGTTGGCAGCTTGCGCAGCGCCAGGGAGCGATTCGGGGCGATATTCGCACGCTGAATGCCGTTGAGCGAACGCTCTGCAAATCAATTGAAACTCTCGACAACCGGCAGCAGTCGATCCGTATGTCGACACGTTTTCTCGTGTCTTTGCCTCAAGGAGATTTCCCCATGAGTGGCACCAAAGACAAAGCTAAAGGTTTGGCCAACGAAGCGGTGGGCAACATCAAGCAAGGTGTTGGCAAGGTCACCGACAACGACAAGCTGCGCGCCGAGGGCAAGGCCCAAGAGGTCAAAGGTGAAGCCCAGCAGGCAGTGGGCAAGGTCAAGGATGCCGTGAAGAAGCCTTGATCGATTGCCGTGTAGGAAAACGGCTGCCTGCTGGCGGCCGTTTTCTTTAGTGGGGCGATGGGATGCAACGGCCCGCGCGTGGTCTATTAGACTGCATGCATTGAACAAGGCCTGCCCGGCAAGCCGGCCTGCACCCAGTTGATCGAGCGGCGAAAGGAGACGCTATGATTTTACCTGCCCTGCAGGGCCTCCCCCTGCACCGTGTGCTGGTGCGCACCGTCAGCGAGTTTCTCGATGACGAGATGTCCACCTATGCGTCGGCACTGGCCTACCAGATGCTGTTTTCGCTGTTCCCGTTCCTGTTGTTCCTGATTGCCCTGATCGGTTTCTTGCATCTCCCGGACTTTTTCTCCTGGCTGCGCCTGCAGTCGGAGCTGGTGTTGCCGCCCCAGGCGCTGGAGCAGGTCAATCCGGTGATCGACCAGTTGCAGCAGTCCAAGGGTGGCTTGCTCTCGGTGGGTATCGTGATCGCCCTGTGGACCGCCTCGGCCGGTGTGCGGTTGATGATGAGCGCGATGAACGCCGCCTACGACGTGCCCGAGGGGCGTCCCGTGTGGAAGCGCATTCCGCTGTCGATCTTCTACACCATCGGCATCGCCGGCATGCTCCTGGCCGCCGCGGCCCTGATGGTGCTTGGCCCGCAGGTGATGGAGTGGATCGCCGCGCAGATCGGCATGCAGGAGTTCATCGTCACGCTGTGGACCATCCTGCGCTGGCCGGCGATCATCATCCTGATGATGGTGGCGGTCGCGCTGATCTATTACGTCATGCCTGACGTCAAACAGAAATTTCGCTTCATCACCCCGGGCTCGGTGCTGGCCGTGGTGGTGTGGATCATCGCTTCGCTGGGGTTTGGTTACTACGTCAAGACCTTTGCCGACTACAACGCCATGTATGGCAGCATCGGTGCAATCATCGTGCTGTTGCTGTACTTCTACATTTCCGCCGCCGTACTCTTGCTCGGCGCCGAGATGAACGCGGTGATCGAGCACATGTCGGCGGAGGGCAAGAACCCCGGCGAGAAGGATTTCGACGGCAACAAGCCGCAGGAGACCATCACCGTGCTCGGCCATGAGCACCCGGCCGCCGCCGAACCCCAGACCAGTGAGCCGAACCCCTGATGATCCGAGACATCCTCAAGATGGGCGACGAGCGCCTGCTGCGCATCGCCCCACCGGTACCTGAACACATGATCGGCAGCGCCGAGCTGCAGCAGCTGATCGACGACATGTTCGAGACCATGCACCACGTCGGCGGCGTCGGCCTGGCCGCACCGCAGATTGGCGTCGACCTGCAACTGGTGATCTTCGGCTTCGAGCGCAGCGAGCGCTACCCGGATGCCGAGCCGGTGCCGCAGACCATTCTGCTCAACCCGCTGATCACGCCGCTGGCGACCGAGGTCGAGGAGGGCTGGGAGGGCTGCCTGTCGGTGCCTGGCCTGCGCGGTGTGGTTGCGCGCTACAAGCACATCAGCTATTCGGGGATCGACCCCCAGGGCAATCCGATCAACCGCTTTGCCGACGGCTTCCATGCCCGCGTGGTGCAGCACGAATGCGACCACCTGATCGGCCGGCTGTACCCCTCGCGGATTCAGGATTTCGCTCGGTTCGGCTATACCGACGTGCTGTTCCCTGGGCTGGATGTCGGCGACGATTGATCGCGGACCAGCGCCATCAGGCGTTTGCTCCGCTGGTAACGCGCCAGGCGCATGGCCAGGGCGTCGGGCAGTGAATCGGCAGGGCTGAAGGCCAGGCGCTGGTAGAAGGCTTCGAGGTCCGGGTGGCAGAACAGCCAGGTCGGGCCATGGGTCGCGGCCAGTGCGGCTTCGATCAGCTGCCCGGCGACGCCGCGGCCGCGCCATTGTGGGTCGACCAGCAGGCCGGTGAGCCAGTGGCCATGGGCGACCGGGCTGAGGCTCAGGCCGGCAATAACGCCCTCGGCGCGTGCCACCCACAGCTCGCCGTCGGCGGCGGGGCGCATGCGCGAGCCTTGCTGGCGGTAGAAGTGCTCCAGCAGGCGGCGTTGCAGGCCGCTCAGCGGGCTGATTTCAAGGTCGGGCATGGTTGTTCCGGTGGGGTGGTGTCAGTGCTGGCCCTTTCGCGGGGCAAGCCCGCTCCCACAGGTTCTCCACGCATCTCAAGGAAGGCAGTGAACCTGTGGGAGCGGGCTTGCCCCGCGAAAGGGCCGGATCTGACAACAGCAGCGGGTGGCTCTAGCCCCGCTGTTGCAGTCAATTCGGTTCGCGCGCTTTGTCGCAGATTGTTGCAAATCCCGCAAGGGTGATTGTCCGAGTGCGGGGTTCAACTATTCCAGGCCAGGCGTAAAATTTCACTCATTCCCTCCAGCAGTACGACAAAGCGGGAACGGTACTTCGTGTCATCTCGCAGTTGATGACAACTTCTCCGCGCCATTGACGGCATATTGAAGTCAATCGATCAGCGTGATTGCCTTGAAGGCCACACACCATGAAAGCACTTATGATTCTTGCATTGGCCGGGATGTCTTCGCTCGCCCTCGCCAATGAGGTCCAGCCTGTCTCGAGCCAGCCCCACGTCATGCAATATGACTACTCCACCAACCTCGATATCAAGCGTGTGATCAGCCTGTCGACCCTCCCCAATGTCTGCGAGGTGGTGCCCGCCACCATGACCTACGAAGACCACCAGGGCCAAATCCACACCCTGCAGTACCGGGCCATGGGTGAAGGCTGCGGCCAGGGCTGATCAGCCCAGCCCCAAGGCTTGTCGCACGGCCTCCAGCCCTTGTTTCAGCTGTACTCGACTGGTGGCCGCCGACAGGCTGATGCGTACCGCCCGGACTTCCTCGACGCCAATGGCGAAGACACTTGCCGGCACCACTTCGACCCCGCGTTCGCGGCACTCCCTGGCCAGCGTTTGCGCGCTCTCAGGGGTTGCTACCCAGACGTGCGGCGATGCTTGGCCGCCGCTCAACAGCGCATCGCCCAGCAGGCTGCGCGCCAGGCGCCAGCGCTCGGCGGTTTCTGCGCGGTTCCAGGCCAGCCGGCGGGCCGCCGTGCCGTCCTCGATCCACTGGCAGGCAATGCGCAGGTTCAACGGCGAAACCGGCCAGTGCGTGGCCTGGGTGTGCGGGTCGATCTGCGCCAGCAGGGCTGGCCGGGCGACGATCCAACCCAGGCGCAGGCCCGCCGCGACGGTCTTCGACAGGCTGCTGATGAGAATGCCCTGACCGTCCAGCAGCGGGTACAGGGGAGGCTGGTCGGTCAGCGCGCCATACACGTCATCCTCGATCACCAGGAGTTGATGGCGCTTGGCTACCTCGGCAATCGCCTGGCGCCTCGCCGCATCCATGCAGCTGCCGGTCGGGTTGTGCAGGGTCGGCGTGATGACCAGCACGCGTGCGCCACTGGCACGCGCGACGCGGTCCAGTTCGTCCGGTCGCAGGCCGTGCTGGTCCAGCGCCACGCCGTGTACCGGCAGGCGCAACTGGCGGCAGGCCGCCTTGATCCCGGGCGCGGTCAACGCCTCGACCATCACCGCCTCGCCGTCCTGGCACAGCGACTGCAACACGCTGCCCAGCGCCTGCTGGGCGCCACCGCAGAGCAGCAGTTCGTCCGGCGCCAGGGTCAGGCCGCGGTTGGCCAGCCAGCGCGCGCCCTGCAAGCGGCCCAGCAGCAGTTGCTCAGGGCCCAGATACTGCTCGAGCAGGGCCAATTCGCTTTGATCGAGCAAGGTGCGCAAGCTGTCCTGCAGGTCGTGGTTGTGCGGATCGATCACGGGCACGTTGGTCGACAGGTCGATCACCTGGCTTGGCAGGTCATACCGCTTGAGGCGAAACAGCGTCGCCTCTTTGCTCCCCGCCAGTACATAGGTGCCGCGCCCGACCGCACCGGCGACCAGGTGGCGGGCGGCGGCCTCGCGATAAGCCTGTTGGGTGGTGCTGGGATTCAGCCCGAGCGCCCAGGCCAGGCGTCGCTGCGGCGGCAGCCGCTCGCCGACTTTCAGGTCGCCGCACTCGATGGCCTCGGCGATCGCCTCGACCAAGGCAAGATAGCGCGGTTGGCCGTTGTCACTGAGCTGAGGAATCCACACGAAATTGCTACCCATGCAATATAACGATTTACCCATACAATGCCCCGCGCCTAGGATCGGATCAACCTCTGACCGATGAAGGATGATCGCCATGTTCGACCTGCCAGCCCTGCGCGAAGCCGCCGCGTTTGTCCACCAGCACATGTCTGCCACTGCCCAGCACGCCTGGCCGCTGCTCGCCGAACGGGCGGGTTGCCAGCTGTGGGTCAAGCACGAGAACCACGCGCCCACCGGGGCATTCAAGGTGCGTGGCGGGCTGGTCTACGTGCGTTCGTTGCTCGCCAGCGGCCACCCACCGCGCGGGTTGGTGACCGCTACCCGGGGTAATCACGGCCAGAGCATGGCGCTCGCTGCGCGCCAGGCGGGCATCCCCCTGGTGATCGTGGTGCCCGAGGGCAACTCGCGAGAAAAGAACGCCGCTATGCGCGCCCTCGGTGCCGAGTTGATCGAGCACGGCGCGGACTTCGACGTGGCCCGTGAGCACGCGGCGCGCCTGGCGCAGGCGCTGGGCTACGACATGGTGCCAGCGTTCCACCCGGAGCTGGTGCGCGGCGTGGCGACGTATGCCCTGGAGTTGTTCGAAGCGGTGGCCGACCTCGACTGCGTGTACGTGCCGATCGGCATGGGTTCGGGCATTTGCGGGCTGATCCAGGCGCGCAACCTGCTCGGCCTGAACACCGAAATCGTCGGCGTGGTGTCCAGCGCCGCCGATGCCTACGCGCAGAGCTTCGAGCAAGGCCGCATCGTCACCACCGCCACGGCCGAGACCTTTGCCGACGGCATGGCCTGCCGCATGCCGCATCCGGATGCGTTCGCGCTGATCCGCGAGCATGCCGCGCGCATCGTCCGGGTCACCGATGAAGAGATCGCCGCGGCCATGCGCCTGTACCACGAAACCACCCACAATACCGCCGAGGGCGCGGGCGCCGCCGGCTTGGCGGCGCTGCTACAAGAGCGCGAGCGGCAGGCGGGCAAGCGTGTGGCGGTGGTGCTCAGCGGGGCCAATGTGGACCGCGATCGGTATGCGCGGGTTTTGACCGGGGCTGAAAAATTCTGAATGGATATCGGGCCGCTGGTGCTATCTAAATTTGATAGCATCCCCCGATACCTTTCGGGCAGGAGTGCGGATATGAGTTGCATGCGTTACAAAGGCTATGCCGCCCGTGTCGAGTACGACGAGCGCGATGATATTTTTGTCGGCCGGGTGCTGGGCATGCGCGACATCATCAGTTTTCACGCCAGTTCGGTGCCCGAGTTGCATGAGGCATTTCGCGGGGCACTGGACGACTACCTGGCGGACTGCGCCGAGCGGGGCGTAACGCCCGAAAAACCGGCTTCAGGCAAGGTCATGCTGCGTATACGTCCCGAAGTACACGCCGCTGCGAGTGTTGCCGCTCGGGCTGCGGGCAAGAGCTTGAATCAATGGGCTGATGAAGTATTCGAACAGGCTGCGATGGCCTAATAGACGGCAATCTCTTGCAGTACAGAGGGTTACGGCTCTGGCATGATAATGGGCTGTCCTTCTCCGTCGTTGCTAATGAGACCCCATGCCCTTTTCCAACGGTTTTCTCCTCAGCTTGTCCCTGTGCCTGGATATCGGTATTGCCAATATCGCCATGATCACCCTGGCCATGCAGCGTGGCTTCCTCCAGGGTTTCTGGCTGGGGTTGGGGACCTGTGTGGGGGATTTGCTCTATGCGGTTGCAGCATTGGCCGGTATGACCGTGCTGCTGCAGTTCGAGACCGTGCGCTGGACCTTGTGGCTAGGGGGCTCGGCGCTGCTGGTGTGGTTTGCGCTGAAGATGATGCTGGCCGCCTGGCGGGGTGGGCACGTGGATGCCCAGGCCGAGGTGGTGGTCGAGTCGGCATGGCGCGAGTTCTTGCGCGGGATCTTTCTGGCGATGTCTTCGCCCACCGCGATTCTCTGGTTCGCTGCGGTCGGTGGCGTGCTGATCTCTCGCTCCGGCGGCGGTAGCCTGCTCGAGGCAGGGCTGTTCTTGAGCGGTTTCTTTGCCGCAGGGTTGGTCTGGTGCGCGGGCATCTGCGGTATCGCCAGCCATGGCGGGCGGCTGTTGGGGGACCGCTTGCTGACCTGGTCGTATGTGCTGTCGGCGGCGATCTTCTGTTACTTCGCGGTCTACGTGATCGTGTCCGGCTACCGCGAGTTCATCCTCGCCACACCGGCGTTGTAACCGGCTAACAGGTGTGCGTGGCCGGTGCTGTCGGCTAGCCCACACGTCCGACATCCACAGATTATTTCTCTGCGTGTGTCGATTCCTCAGCGTGTCGTTCGACCAGTAATGAAGGCGTAGGACACACCTGCGCCATGTTGCCGAGAATCGACCGATGAACACCTCAGCCGAAACCGAGCTCCGTCAACTGATCGATACCTGGATGCAGGCCGTGCGCGAGCGCGACGTGGACGCCATCGTCGCCCCTTATGCGGACGACATCGTCGCCTTCGACGCCATCAAGGCCCTGCAATTCAAGGGCAAGGCCGTTTACCGCGAGCATTGGCAGATGTGCATGGGCATGTGCACCGGGCCGATGGTCTTCGAGATGGAACAACTGACCGTGCACGCCGAGGGCGACCTCGGCCTGGCCCACTGGCTCAACCGTTGCGGCCCGGCGGACGATGACAGCCAATGCGGCTTCATGCGCGCTACCGTCGGCTACCGGCGTTCGGCCGGGCACTGGCAGGTCATCCACGAGCATTGGTCGGCGCCGTTCGACATGGAAACCCAGAAGGCTCTGTTCGACCTCAAGCCCTGAGCTGAAAACCCCCCGGTTTATCGCCAAACGCACTGTGCGCAAGCGCTGGAGACGACCATGAAATACCTGTGCCTGGTCTATTGTGACGAAGGGCTGCTGCACAGCTTGCCGGAGAGCCCCGCCGACGCCGAGTGCATGGCGTACGCCGAATCGCTGCACGGCTCCGGCCGCATGCTCGCGGCCGAGGCGCTCAAGTCGGTGCAGACAGCCACCACCGTACGCGTGCGGGCAGGCCGCATGAGCCTCACCGACGGGCCCTTCGCCGAGACCAAGGAGCAGCTGGCCGGGTTTTACCTGGTCGATGCGCGCGATCTCAACGAAGCGCTGAACATTGCCAAGGGCATTCCCGCCGCGCGGGTTGGCAGTGTCGAGGTGCGCCCGGTACGCGAACTGCAACCCTGACTGCGGAGCACGACAATAATGACCCTCGCTCAACCTGGCCACGGACCGGCGCAGCATGAACTGTCCATCAGTCGACTGATCGACGCCCCGCCGGCCAAGGTATTTCGCGCCTGGAGCGAGCCCGAGTGGCTCATGCAGTGGTGGGGACCCCACGGCATGACCACCCCGGAATGCGAAATGCAACTGTGGGTCGGCGGCCTGTTCCGCACCCTGATGCGTGCCCCTGACGGCACCGAATACAACAACCAGGGGGTGTTCCTGGAGATCGCCGCACCGCGCCGGCTGGTATTCACCGATGCCTTCAAGCCGGGTTGGGTGCCGTCAGACAAGCCTTTCATGACCGCCGTGGTGACCTTCGACGAAGAACACGGCAAGACCCGCTACACCGCCCGTGCCTGGCACTGGAGCGCCAGCGATTGCCGCGCCCATGAAGAAATGGGCTTTCATCAGGGCTGGGGCGAGAGCCTGGACCGCCTCGTGGAGGTGGTCACCCAGCGGATGCCCGACTGATGCCGGCGGCGTTGCGCGAGCAGGTGGAGGCGGTCTACCGGCGTGACTCGCGGCGGATCCTGGCCACCTTGATCCGCCTGCTGGGCGATTTCGACCTGGCCGAGGAAGCCATGCACGACGCCTTCTTCATCGCCGTGGAGCGTTGGCAGCGTGATGGTGTCCCCGCCAATCCGCGCGCCTGGCTGGTATCCGCGGGTCGCTTCAAGGCGATTGACGCGTTGCGCCGGCGGGCGCGCTTCGACCGTTCCCAGGCGGACCTGATCATGCTGCTGGACAGTGAGGGCGGTGACCCGAGTGAGGAGGAACTGTTGAGCGACGACCGCCTGCGGCTGATCTTCACCTGCTGCCACCCGGCGCTGGCGGCCGATGCCCAGGTGCCGCTGACCCTGCGCGAAGTCTGCGACCTGACCACTGAACAGATCGCGCGCGCCTTCCTGCAAAGCCCGGCGACCATCGCTCAGCGCATCGTCCGCGCCAAGGCGAAGATTCGCGATGCGCGAATTCCCTACCAAGTGCCGGAGCTGGCCGAGTTGCCGGAGCGCCTGGAAAGCGTGTTGCGGGTGATCTACCTGGTGTTCAACGAAGGCTATTCGGCGTCTTCGGGCGAGGACCTGGTGCAGGCCGAACTGTGCGACGAGGCCATCCGCCTGGGGCGTCTGCTCGCCCAGTTGTTGCCCGACCCAGAGGTGCTGGGGTTGTTGGCGCTGATGCTGCTGCAGGCTTCGCGTCAACGCGCGCGCACCGATGCCGAGGGCGAGTTGGTGTTGCTCGACCAGCAGGACCGCACGTTGTGGCATCACCCGCAGATCGCCGAGGGGTGTCAGCTGGTGCAGCAGGCGCTGCGCAGTGGTCAGCTGGGGATGTACAGCGTGCAGGCGGCGATTGCGGCGGTGCATGCCGAGGCGGCGCGGGCCGAGGAGACCGACTGGGCAGAGATCGTTGGGCTGTATGACCTGTTGCAGCGGCACTGGCCTTCGCCGGTGGTCGAACTCAACCGGGCGGTGGCGTTGGCCAAGCGGGATGGGGCGCAGGTGGGGTTGGCGGCGGTTGAAGCGATTTTGGCGCGAGGGGAGTTGCTTGATTATCACCTGGCCCATGCTGCCAGGGGCGAGCTGCTGGGGCAGTTGGGGCGGGTCGAGCAGGCAAGTGAGGCTTGGCGACAGGCGCTGGCGCTGACCCGGCAGGGGCCTGAGCGGCGGCACATCGAACGACGGCTTGGTGAGTTGGGATGATTTGCTGGGTGTCAGCTGTGGCCTCTTCGCGGGGCAAGCCCGCTCCCACAGGATCCTCGCGTTACCCAAATGTTGAGCACTACGTCAAACCTGTGGGAGCGGCGGTGCGACTTGCCCCGCGATGAGGTCGGGCCTGCTGCTGCAGGACTCAGCTGGCGACGAAGTTCGGCGGCGACACCAGTTCAACGGTCTGCTGCTTGCGCGGTGCCAGGATCTCGGCCTCACCCGCGACTACCTGCTCACCGTTCTGGTTGAACACGTTGGTGGCGATACGCACCTTGAACTTGGGCAGCTTTTCCAGCACTTCCAGGCGCACGGTCAGGGTGTCGCCGATCTTCACCGGCTTCTGGAAGCTCATCTGCTGGCCCAGGTAGATGGTGCCCGGGCCCGGCAGGGTGCAGGCCACGGCGGCACTGATCAGCGCGCCGCTGAACATGCCATGGGCAATACGCTCGCGGAACATGCTCTTGGCGGCAAACTCGGCGTCCAGGTGCACCGGGTTGTGGTCACCCGACATCGCGGCGAACAGCTGGATATCGCGTTCTTCCACGGACTTCTCGAATGTGGCGGTCTGGCCCACTTCGAGGGCTTCGTAGGGGGTGTTGGTGACCTGGGTCATCAGGGCTTCCTTATTGGCGGACGGGCGTGCCTATCATTCACTGCGGGCAGGGCGGCCAAGGGCCAGCGCCTGCTCGAGCCAGCCGAGGATATCGGCGCAGACCTCGTCGCGATTGGTTTCGTTGAGCAGCTCATGGCGTGCCTGCGGATACAGGCGCAGCTGCACATTGCGGTTGCCGGTCGCGCTCAGGGCGGCGGCCAGATGGGTGAGACGCTTGCCGGCACTCACCGGATCACATTCGCCGCCGATTACCAGCATCGGCAGGTTCGGATCGATCTGCGCAAGGTTGTGCGGCCGGCTGATCTGCGCCAGGCCCTGCAGCAGGTCGAGCCACAACTGGTTGCTGCAGCGAAAGCCGCACAGCGGGTCGGCGATGTACTTGTCGACCTCGGCCGGGTCGCGGCTCAGCCAGTCGAACGCGGTGCGGGTCGGCTTGAAGGCGTTGTTGAACGTGCCGAACGACAGCCATTCGATCAGCGCGCTCTTGCCCAGTGCGCCCTGGCGCCAGGCTTCGACCCGGGCGATCGCCGCCGCCGCCCGGTACAGCGCGGGCGGCTGGAAATTCGAGCCACTGAGAATCGCCCCCTGGACGCTGGCGCTGTGGTGCAGCAGGTACGCCTGGGCGATGTAGCTGCCCATGCTGTGGCCGAACAGGAACACCGGCGTCGCCGGAAAGGTCTGGCCGATGTGCTGGCTGAGCAGGCCAAGGTCGTTGACCACGGCATTCCAGCCATGCTGGCGGGCAAACAGGCCGAGGCGGCCCAGCTCGGCGGTGCGGCCATGCCCGCGCTGGTCGGCACCGATCAGCGCAAAGCCGGCATCGCTGAGGGCGTGGCCGAGGCGCTGGTAGCGCCCGGCGTGCTCGGCCATGCCGTGGGCCAGCAGCACCACGGCCTTGACCGGGGTGCTCGGCAACCACTGGTGGACATACAGGCTGCAATGCTCGCTGGCGGGCAGCCAGAAGGCGTCATGGGGCATGGCGGGTCCTTTGCGCGCAGGTTCGCAGACAGTGTATGCACAATCCGCGAGATTGCAGGAAGGGCACAAATAAGATTCACGATGTTAATGGCGGCCATTGGCGTGTTTGCCACCTCCGGGTTACCTGCTAACGTCGGCTGAACCCCTTTTTGCCGATTGGCAATCAGGTCAAGGACGCTCCAGGCAAAGAGGAACAACAATAAATGCAAGCCGACTTCTGGAATGACAAGCGCCCGGCGGGCGTGC
Source organism: Pseudomonas reidholzensis (assembly GCF_900536025.1). Classification (GTDB taxonomy): domain Bacteria; phylum Pseudomonadota; class Gammaproteobacteria; order Pseudomonadales; family Pseudomonadaceae; genus Aquipseudomonas; species Aquipseudomonas reidholzensis. The sequence continues at coordinate 127,276 of NZ_UNOZ01000029.1, read as the reverse complement.
CTTCAACCATCGATATCCATGCCTATCGCTCGGTGGTCGAGGTGTTCGAGCGCTCCTGCAAGCGCTTTGCCGACCGCCCGGCCTTCAGCAACCTCGGCGTGACCCTCAGTTACGCCGAGCTCGAGCGGCACTCGGCGGCGTTTGCCGCCTGGCTGCAGCAGCACACTGACCTGAAGCCGGGTGATCGCATCGCGGTGCAGATGCCCAATGTCCTGCAGTATCCGATCGCCGTGTTCGGCGCGCTGCGCGCCGGCCTGATCGTGGTCAACACCAACCCGCTGTACACCGAGCGCGAGATGCGCCACCAGTTCAAGGACTCCGGGGTTCGCGCGCTGGTCTACCTCAACATGTTCGGCAAGCGCGTCCAGGAGGTGCTGCCCGAGACCGGCATCGACTACCTGATCGAGGCGAAGATGGGCGACCTGCTGCCGACCGCCAAGGGCTGGCTGGTCAACACCCTGGTCGACAAGGTGAAGAAGATGGTCCCGGCCTATCACCTGCCGCAGGCGATATCCTTCAAGCAGGTGCTGCGCGAGGGCAGGGGCCTGACGCACAAGCCGGTGGAACTGAACCTCGACGACATCGCCGTGCTGCAGTACACCGGCGGCACCACCGGCCTGGCCAAGGGCGCGATGCTCACCCACGCCAACCTGGTGGCGAACATGCTGCAGGTGCTGGCGTGCTTCTCCCAGCACGGGCCAGACGGGCAGAAGCTGCTCAAGGACGGCCAGGAGGTGATGATCGCGCCGCTGCCGCTCTACCACATCTATGCGTTTACGGCGAACTGCATGTGCATGATGGTCACCGGCAACCACAACGTGCTGATCACCAACCCGCGGGATATTTCCGGCTTTATCAAGGAGCTCGGCAAGTGGCGCTTCTCGGCGCTGATCGGCCTCAATACCCTGTTCGTCGCGTTGATGGATCACCCGGGCTTCAAGTCGCTGGATTTCTCAGCGCTGAAGGTCACCAACTCGGGCGGCACCGCGCTGGTCAAGGCCACCGCCGAGCGTTGGGAGAGCCTCACGGGCTGTCGTATCGTGGAAGGCTACGGGCTGACCGAGACCTCCCCGGTAGCCAGCACCAACCCCTATGGCGCGCTGGCGCGGATCGGTACCGTGGGTATTCCGGTGGCGGGCACGGCGTTCAAGGTGATCGACGACGACGGCAACGAGCTGGCCCTGGGCGAGCGCGGTGAGCTGTGCATCAAGGGGCCGCAGGTCATGAAGGGCTACTGGCAGCAGCCCGAGGCGACTGCCCAGGCGCTGGACGCCGAGGGCTGGTTCAAGACGGGTGATATCGCGGTGATCGACCCCGATGGCTTCACCCGCATCGTCGATCGCAAGAAGGACATGATCATCGTCTCGGGCTTCAACGTGTACCCCAATGAAATCGAAGACGTGATCATGGGCCACCCGCAGGTGGCCAACTGCGCGGCGATCGGCGTGCCTGACGAGCGTTCGGGGGAGGCGGTGAAGCTGTTCGTCGTGCCGCGCGAGGGCGGGGTGAGCGTCGAGGAGCTGAAGGCTTATTGCAAGGCCAACTTCACCGGCTACAAGGTGCCCAAGCACATCGTGCTGCGCGACTCGCTGCCCATGACCCCGGTCGGCAAGATCCTGCGCCGCGAACTGCGCGACATCGCGTGAGGGCAGCGGCAAGCCAGGGCGCTCGCGGAGCGCTTTGGCCTGCTGTTCCAGGCGTGCAGAAGGGGGATTAAAGTTAAAACTCTAAAAATGACCAATAATATTCAATGAGTCATAATTGTGACCATAAAGCCCGTTTTGGGCTCTAGGCGACCCCTGGTAAAGCTGTTACTCTCGGCCCGCTTTCAGAGGATACGGTTTGCAATGGACCGTTCTCTCATATCAATAATAAACGCATGAACGCGTGATGAATTTCGCTGTTGCTGAAGGAGTTGGCTTCCATGATCGAAAATTTTTGGAAGGATAAGTACCCAGCCGGGATAACGGCGGAAATCAATCCTGACGAATTCCCCAATATCCAGGCAGTGCTCAAGCAATCCTGCCAACGCTTTGCCGATAAACCCGCCTTTAGCAACCTGGGCAAGACCCTCACCTATGGCGAGCTGTACGCCTTGTCGGGTGCCTTTGCCGCTTGGCTGCAACAGCATACCGACCTCAAGCCGGGCGATCGGATTGCGGTGCAACTGCCCAATGTCCTGCAATATCCCGTTGCCGTGTTCGGTGCCATGCGCGCCGGGCTGATCGTGGTCAACACCAACCCGCTGTATACCGCGCGGGAGATGGAACACCAGTTCAACGATTCCGGCGCCAAGGCCCTGGTGTGCCTGGCCAACATGGCCCACCTGGCCGAGAAGGTCGTGCCCAAGACCCAGGTCAAGCACATCATCGTCACCGAAGTGGCCGACCTGCTGCCACCGCTCAAGCGCCTGCTGATCAACAGCGTCATCAAGTACGTGAAGAAGATGGTCCCGGCCTACCACCTGCCGACGGCCGTACGCTTCAACGATGCGCTGGCCAAAGGCGCCGGCCAACCGGTGACCGAGGCCAACCCGCAGCCCAACGACGTCGCCGTGCTGCAGTATACCGGTGGCACCACCGGTGTGGCCAAGGGCGCCATGCTGACCCACCGCAACCTGGTGGCCAACATGCTGCAATGCCGCGCGCTGATGGGCGCGAACCTGCACGAAGGCTGCGAGATCCTCATCACCCCGCTGCCGCTGTACCACATCTATGCCTTTACCTTCCATTGCATGGCGATGATGCTGATCGGCAACCACAACGTGCTGATCAGCAACCCGCGTGACTTGCCAGCGATGGTCAAGGAGCTCGGCAAGTGGAAGTTCAGCGGCTTTGTCGGCCTCAACACCCTGTTTGTCGCCCTGTGCAACAACGAAGCCTTCCGCGCCCTCGACTTCTCGGCGCTGAAGATCACCCTGTCCGGTGGCATGGCCCTGCAACTGAGCGTGGCCGAACGCTGGAAGACCGTGACCGGCTGCGCCATCTGCGAAGGCTACGGCATGACCGAGACCAGCCCGGTGGCGGCGGTCAACCCGGCCGAGGCCAACCAGGTCGGCACCATCGGCATCCCGGTGCCGTCGACCCTGTGCAAGGTCATCGATGACAGCGGTCGCGAGCTCGGCCTGGGTGAAGTCGGCGAGTTGTGCGTCAAGGGCCCGCAGGTCATGAAGGGCTACTGGCAGCGCGAAGACGCCACCGCCGAGATCCTCGATCAGGACGGCTGGCTGAAGACCGGTGACATCGCCTTGATCCAGCCTGACGGCTACATGCGCATCGTCGACCGCAAGAAGGACATGATCCTGGTCTCGGGCTTCAACGTGTACCCCAACGAGCTCGAAGACGTGCTCGCCGGCCTGCCGGGCGTGCTGCAGTGCGCGGCGATCGGCGTACCGGACGAGAAGTCGGGCGAGCTGATCAAGGTGTTCATCGTGGTCAAGCCAGGCATGACCCTGACCAAGGAGCAGGTGATGGAGCACATGCGTGCCAACGTCACTGGCTACAAGGTGCCGCGCTATATCGAGTTCCGCGATGCGCTGCCGACCACCAACGTCGGCAAGATCCTGCGCCGCGAACTGCGCGATGAAGAGCTGAAAAAACAGGGCCTGAAGAAGATCGCCTGATCTTGCAGGGACTGTGTGCGCAACGTGGGGGCAGACTTGCCCCCACGTTGTCGTCTGTCAGCGGAGTTTTTCCAGCATCTGGTAGTACCACATCCCCGCCGCCAACAGCGGATTCCCCAGCAGGTCCCCCATCGGCACCTTGATGTGCTTGCAGCCGGCAAACGTGTCGAACTTTTCCAGCGTCCCGGTCAGCGCCTCGGCCATGATCTCGCCCATGATGTGGCTGGTGGCAACGCCATGCCCCGAATACCCCTGGCAGTACCAGACCGTGTCCGAGAGCTTGCCCAGCTGCGGGATGCGGTTGACCACGATGCCCATCGCGCAGCTCCACTGGAACTCGATCGGCACGCCCTTGAGCGCCGGGAACGTGCGCTCGATGCACGGGCGCAGCTCACCGGCGATGTCCCGCGAATCCTTGCCTGAATAGTTGGCGCCGCCTCCGAACAGCAAGCGTTTGTCTGCCGTCAGGCGGTAGTAATCGAGGACGAAGCGGCAGTCGTACACCGCCAGGTCCTCGGGGTTGATCTGCGCGGCCAGGTCACCCAGCGGCGCCGTGGTGACGATGCCGCCCATGGCCGGGAAGATCTTGCCCTTGAGCTGGCGCTTCTCCAGTTTGTGGTAGACGTCGCCGGCCAGCATCACCTGGCGCGCCTCGATCCGGCCCTGGGCAGTGACCACTGCCGGGCGCGGGCCATGGACGATGTCCAGCACCTCGGAGTTCTCGAAGATCAGCGCGCCCAGGCTGTGCGCGGCGCGGGCCTCGCCCAGGCACAGGTTGAGCGGGTGCAGGTGCAGGTTGCGCAGGTTCTTCAGGCCGCCGAGGTACAGCGGGCTCTGCAGGTGGCGGGCGACCGCCTCGCGGTCGAGCAGCTCGACCTGGTCGGCCATGCCGCGGCGCTCTGCCTCGGCCTGGAAGCCACGCAGCTCGGCCATGTGCGCAGGCTTCATGGCCGTGTGCAGGTGGCCGCGCTTGAGGTCGCAGTCGATCCCGTAGCGCTGCACGCGCTGCTCGATGATCTGGTGCCCGCGCCAGCGCAGGTGCCAGATGAAATCGTCGACTTCGGCGCCGAGCCGGTCGCGCATCTGCGTGCGCATGGCTTCATCGCCAGACAGGCTGCCGGTGACCTGGCCGCCATTGCGCCCGCTGGCACCCCAACCAATGCGATTGGTTTCGACGATGGCCACCTTGAGGCCGCGTTCGGCCAGCTCCACGGCGGTAGCGACGCCGGTAAACCCGCCGCCGATGATCGCCACGTCGACCTGGTGAGTGCCCTGCAAGGTCGGGTACTGGGTCTGGTCGTTGAGCGTGGCGCTGTAATAGGACGGCGCGCGCTGGGCCGGTCCGGTCTTGACTGCTGCGTTCATGGGTGTTCCTTGACGTAAAGAGGGTAGGGCTCAGGCCTGGTGCAGGTACCAGCGCCAGTCCTGCTCGCCGACTTCGGCCATGAACTGGCGGTATTCGGCACGCTTGACCTTGAGGTAGACGCCGAGAAACGCCTCGCCCAGGGCTTCCCTGGCCCAGGCGGACTGCTCGAGTGCGTCGAGCACGGTCAGCCAGTCGGTCGGCAGGTGCTCGGTGGCTTGGGCGTAGCCGTTGCCTTGCACCGGTGCGCCGGGGTCGAGCTGCTGGCGAATGCCCTGGTGGCTGGCGGCGAGGATCGCCGCGGCGGCCAGGTACGGGTTGGCGTCGGCACCACAGATACGATGCTCGACATGCCGGCTGTTGGCCGGCCCGCCGGGCACGCGCAGGCTGACGGTGCGGTTGTCGACGCCCCAGGTCGGCGCCAGCGGCGCGTAACTGTTGGCCTGGAAGCGGCGGAACGAGTTGGCGTTGGGGCAGAACAGCAACAGCGATTCATGCAGGTGGCGGAGCATCCCGGCCACCGCCTGACGCAGCAGCGGGGTACCGGCCGGGTCGCTGCTGGCGAACAGGTTGTTGCCCTCGCCATCGGCCAGGCTCAGGTGCATGTGCATGCCGGTGCCGGCCAGGTGCGAAAACGGCTTGGCCATGAAGCACGCCTGCATCCCGTGAGCGTGGGCGATGCCTTTGACCAGGCGCTTGTAGCGCACGGCCTGGTCCATCGCCGCCAGCGCATCGCCGTGTTCCAGGGTGATCTCCACCTGGCCTGGCGCGTATTCGGAAATCGCCGTACGCGCCGGGATGCCCTGGGCCTTGCACGCGGCATACAGGTCAGCAAGGAACGGCTCGATCTGCTCCAGCTCGCGCAGGCCATAGACCTGGGTGGCGCGGGGTCGGCCGCCGTCGTTGTCGAGCGCCGGCTGCGGTCGGCCGTGGGCGTCGCGCTGCTGGTCGAGCAGGTAGAACTCCAGCTCACAGGCCATCACCGGGTGGTAGCCATCGGCCTTGAGCGCCTCGATGGTGCGCAGCAACACATGGCGCGGGTCGGCGACGCTGGCCGGCAAGCCTTCGCTGGGGTGCATGCTGACCTGCACGGCGGCGGTCGGCACGCGCCGCCAGGGCAGGCGCACCAGGCTGCCTGCGAGCGGGTAGGCGCGGCAATCGATGTCGCCGACGTCCCAGACCAGGCCGGAGTTTTCCACGTCATCGCCGTTGAGGGTCAGGCCGAGGATGGTGCTGGGCAGCGGACGGCCGCTCTCGTATACGGCCAGCAGTTCGTCGCGGTGCAGCAGCTTGCCGCGCGGTACGCCGTTGGCGTCGAGGATGAACAGCTCGATCAGGTCGATATCGGGGTTGTCGGCCAGGAAGCCTTTGGCCTGCTCTAGGGGAGCAAAGTGCATGATGGATACGCTCGTGCATAGGACACCACCGCAGCGGCTGCGGCAGGTCGTACCGGGTCAATCGGCCTGGGGTCGGCCGGTAGGGGTCAGTGAGCCGGGAGCGAGCGGTCCGGTGGGCGCGCGTGGCGGCAGTGCCACAAGGCCCAGAAGGCGAGGATGATGTGCACCAGCGGATTTTCGCCGACAAGCGCCCGGGCCTTCGCCAGGGAAGGGCGTGACGGCGGGCGGGCGGTGCTGGGGAGGGCGGTCATGGCTCGATACTCCCATGCGCTGTAAGGTTGATTAAATCAGTGAATGGCGACCTTCAGTTCGTGCTCGGCTAAACATTGGCGCCGATTGCTTTGCGGGTAAGCCCGCGCCCACAGGGATCACGCTGAGCCTTGTGGGAGCGGGTTTACCCGCGAAGCGGCCGGCGCAGACAGCAAACTGTCGGCAAATCTGCGACAATCGCCCCCCTTCGAATGCCGATCATGACAAAGCAGGCTCACCTGCATCACTAAAAAGCCCCATGACAGACCACGCCATCGACCAGCTGCTGAACAACCTCGACCACGCCATGATCGCCGACCGCCATCGTCTGCGCCGCCAGCTGCATGAGCTGCGCAAGCGCCCCGACGAGGCCAAGCTCGCCCAGTGGGTGGAGAAGGTCCAGGCGTCGTTCGCCAAGGTCACCGCGCGCCAGCAGAGCGTGCCGAGCATCCGCTACGACGACAACCTGCCGATCGCCGCCAAGCGCGAGGAGATCAAGAAGGCCATCGCCGAGCACCAGGTGCTGGTGATCGCCGGCGAGACCGGCTCCGGCAAGACCACCCAGTTGCCGAAGATCTGCCTCGAGCTGGGCCGTGGCCGCCATGGCCAGATCGCCCACACCCAGCCCCGCCGGATCGCCGCACGGAGTGTCGCTGCGCGGGTCGCCGAGGAGCTCGGCACGCCGCTGGGGGCGTTGGTCGGCTATCAGGTGCGCTTCGAAGACCAGAGCGATGCCAATACCCTGGTCAAGCTGATGACCGACGGTATCCTGCTGGCCGAGACCCAGCACGACCGCTTCCTCGAACGCTACGACACGATCATCGTCGACGAAGCGCACGAGCGCAGCCTGAACATCGACTTTTTGCTCGGCTACCTGAAGACCCTGCTGCACCGCCGGCCTGAGCTGAAGCTGATCATCACCTCGGCGACCATCGACCTGGAGCGCTTCTCCAAGCATTTCGACGATGCGCCGATCATCGAAGTCTCCGGCCGCACCTATCCGGTGGACACCTGGTACCGGCCGCTGACCAGCGAGCAGGACGAGGAAGGCAACCGGGTCGAGGACGACCTCACCGTCGACCAGGCGATCCTCGCCACCCTCGACGAGATCGCCGCGCACGAGCGCAGTGCCGGCAAGGGGCCGGGCGATGTGCTGGTGTTCCTGCCCGGCGAGCGCGAGATCCGCGATGCCGCCGAGATCCTGCGCAAGGCCCAGCTGCGTCATACCGAGATCCTGCCGTTGTACGCGCGGCTGTCGCCGGCCGAGCAGCAGAAGATCTTCCAGTCGCACCCGGGCCGGCGGGTGGTGCTCGCGACCAACGTCGCCGAGACCTCGCTGACCGTGCCGGGTATCCGCTACGTGATCGACACCGGCACCGCGCGGATCAGCCGCTACAGCTACCGCGCCAAGGTTCAGCGGCTGCCCATCGAAGCGGTCTCGCAAGCCAGCGCCAACCAGCGCAAGGGCCGCTGTGGCCGGGTCGAGCCGGGCATCTGCATCCGCCTCTACAGCGAAGAAGACTTCAACGGCCGGCCGGCCTTTACCGACCCCGAGATCCTGCGTACCAACCTGGCCGCGGTGATCCTGCAGATGCTGCACCTGCGCCTGGGTGACATCGACGCCTTCCCGTTCATCGAGCCGCCGGATGGCAAGGCCATCAGCGACGGCTTCAACCTGCTGCAGGAGCTCTCGGCGGTCAACCGCGAGAACCAGCTGACCCCGCTCGGCCGCCAGCTGGCGCGCCTGCCGATCGACCCGCGGCTGGGCCGCATGCTGCTCGAAGGCGCGCGCCTGGGCAGCCTGCAGGAAGTGTTGATCGTCACCAGTGCGCTGTCGGTGCAGGACCCGCGCGAGCGCCCGCCCGAGCGCCAGCAGGCCGCCGACCAGGCGCATGCGCAGTGGAAGGACGTCGACTCCGACTTCGCCGGGCTGGTCAATCTCTGGCGTGGCTTCGAAGAGCAGCGCCAGGCCCTGACCGCCAACCCGCTGCGCAACTGGTGCCGGAAGAACTTCCTCAATTACCTGCGCCTGCGCGAATGGCGCGACGCCCACCGCCAGCTGGCGCTGATCTGCCGTGACCTGCAACTGACGGTCAACAAAGAAGCAGTCGACTACCAGCGCATGCACAAGGCGATCCTCAGCGGCTTGCTCAGCCAGATCGGCCAGAAGACCGAAGAAGGCGACTACCTCGGCGCGCGCCAGCGGCGCTTCTGGATTCACCCGTCGTCCGGTATCGGCCGCAAGCGCCCGCAGTGGGTGATGGCCGCCGAACTGGTCGAGACCACCAAGCTGTACGCGCGCATGGTGGCCAAGATCGAGCCCGACTGGATCGAGCCGCTGGCCGGGCACCTGATCAAGAAGAACCACTTCGAGCCGCACTGGGAGAAGAAGCGCGGCCAGGTCGTCGCCTACGAGCAGATCACCCTGTACGGGCTGATCCTGGTCGGGCGCCGGCCGGTGCACTACGGGCCGATCGACCCGGTGGTGTCGCGTGAGCTGTTCATCCGCGAAGGCCTGGTGGGCGGCGAGATCCAGTCGCGGGCCAAGTGCCTGACGGCCAACAAACGCCTGCTCGAGCAGCTCGACGAGCTGGAAGCCAAGGCGCGTCGGCGGGATATCCTGGCCGACGAAGAAACCCTCTACGGCTTCTATGAAGCGCGCCTGCCGGAGGAAATCCACCAGACCGCGACCTTCGATGCCTGGTACCGCATGACCAGCCAGAAGGACGCCAACCTGCTGATCATGCGCGAAGAGGACGTGCTCGCCCGGGAGGCCAGCGAAGTCACCGCCGCGCAATACCCCGACAGCCTCAAGGTCGGCGAGTTGAGCCTGACCCTGAGCTATCACTTCGAGCCCAATCACCCGCGTGACGGGGTGACCGTGCGGGTACCCGCGCCGTTGCTGCCGAGCCTGCCCGGCGAGCGCCTGGAATGGCTGGTGCCGGGCCTGCTCGAGGCCAAGTGCATAGCCCTGGTGCGCAACCTGCCCAAGGCCCTGCGCAAGAACTTCGTGCCGGTGCCGGACTTCGTCAAGGCCGCGCTGTCGCGGATGACCTTCGGCCAAGGCGGCTTGCCCCAGGCGCTGGGCCAGGAACTGCTGCGCATGACTGGCGCGCGGGTGCCCGATGACGCCTGGGCGGAAGCCGCCGGGCTGGTCGAAAACCACCTGCGGATGAACATCGAAGTGGTCGACGGCGACGGCAAGTTCCTCGGCGAAGGCCGTGACCTGGCCGAGCTGACCGCGCGCTTCGTCGCCGCCAGCCAGGCCGCACTGGCCATGCCACGCACGGAAAAATCAGCCCAGCCGGTGCAGGCCAAGGCCTTCGCCCAAGTCGCCGAAAGCGCCCAGCAGAAGATCGCCGGGCTGTCGATGACGGTCTACCCGGCGCTGGTCGAAGAAAGCGGCAGCGTGCGTGAAGGGCGCTTCTCGACCCATGCCGAGGCCGAGTTCCAGCACCGCCGTGCGCTGCAGCGCCTGCTCCTGCAACAGCTGGCCGAGCCGGCCAAGTTCCTGCGTGGCAAGCTGCCCGGGCTGACCGAGCTGGGCCTGCTGTACCGCGACATGGGCCGGGTCGAGGCATTGGTCGAAGACATCCTGCTGGCCAGCCTGGACAGCTGCATTCTTGAAGGCGAGACACCGTTGCCGCGTGACGGTGCCGGCCTGGCGTCGCTGGCCGAGCGCAAGCGTGGCAGCTGGACCGAGCATGCCGAGCGCCTGGCGCGGTTGACCCTGGAGGTGCTCAAGCTGTGGCACGGCTTGCAGAAGCGCTTCAAGGGCAAGATCGACCTGAGCCACGCGGTCGCCCTGAACGACATCAAGCAGCAGTTGGCCAACCTGGTGTACCCGGGCTTTGTCCGCGACACGCCGGGGGTGTGGTTCAAGGAGCTGCCGCGTTACTTGAAGGCGGTGGAGTTGCGCCTCGAGAAGCTCGGCAGCCAGGTGCAGAAGGACCGCGTCTGGAGCGGCGAGTTGAGCAACCTCTGGGCCCAGTACAAGGCGCGGGCCGACAAGCATGCCCAGGAAGGCAAGCGCGATGAGCAGCTGACCCTTTACCGCTGGTTGCTGGAAGAGTACCGGGTGTCGTTGTTCGCCCAGCAGTTGGGCACCAAGGTCGCGGTTTCTGATAAACGACTGAGTAAACAGTGGAGCCTGGTGGAAGGCTAAACTTCCACAGTTGTGGCAAACTTGTGGGTGTTTACGGGGTCGCTTGGCGGCCCCTTTCGCCCGCTTGCGTACAGGCAGCGAACGATCTGCAATTGGTACCAAGGTGCCAGTATGATGCCCCCATTCCCGGCCAGCGCCACAGGGCGATGGCCTCTGACCAGAGGAACGACCGTGCATAACGTCGTGATCAGCGGCACCGGCCTGTATACCCCGGCCCAGAGCATTTCCAACGAAGAGCTGGTGGACTCCTTCAATACCTGGGTCAACCAGTACAACCAGGACAACGCTGACGCCATCGCCCGTGGCGAGGTCGAGGCGCTGGCCGAGTCCAACGCGGCATTCATCGAAAAGGCCTCGGGCATCAAGAGCCGCTTCGTCATGGACAAGGCCGGCATCCTCGACCCGCAGCGGATGAAACCGCGTCTGCCCGAGCGTTCCAACGACGAGCCGTCGGTGCTTTGCGAGATGGCCGTGAACGCCGCGCGCCAGGCCCTGCAGCGTGCCGGTCGCACGGCGGCCGATGTCGATGGGCTGATCGTCGCCTGTTCCAACCTGCAGCGGCCGTACCCGGCGATCGCCATCGAGGTGCAGGCTGCACTGGGCATCCAGGGCTTTGCCTTCGACATGAACGTGGCCTGCTCGTCGGCCACCTTCGGCATCCAGACTGCTGCCAACAGCGTGCAGTTGGGCCAGGCTCGCGCAGTGCTGGTGGTCAACCCTGAGGTGTGCACCGCGCACCTGAACTTCCGCGACCGCGACAGCCACTTCATCTTTGGTGACGCGGCCACCGCGGTGTTGCTCGAGCGTGCCGACCAGGCGACCTCGGCCCAGCAGTTCGAGATCGTCAGTACCAAGCTGCTGACCCAGTTCTCCAACAACATCCGCAACAACTTCGGCTTCCTCAACCGCGCCGCGGAAGAAGGCGAAGGCACTGCGGACAAACTGTTCGTCCAGGAAGGCCGCAAGGTGTTCCGTGAGGTGTGCCCGATGGTGGCCGAACTGATTGGCCAGCACCTGGCGGAAAACGACCTGCAACCCGCTGATGTGAAGCGCTTCTGGCTGCACCAGGCGAACCTGAGCATGAACCAGCTGATCGTCAAGAAGCTGGTCGGGCGTGATGTGGCTGAAGAGGATGCGCCGGTGATTCTCGACCGCTACGCCAACACCAGCTCGGCGGGGTCGGTGATTGCCTTCCACCTGTACCAGGAAGACCTGCCCAAAGGCGCGGTGGGTGTGTTGAGCTCGTTCGGTGCGGGCTATTCGATTGGTAGCGTGATCCTGCGTAAACGCTGATCACCTCTGGGGCTGCTTTGCAGCCCATCGCGGGCAAGCCCGCTCCTACAGGTACCGTGCGGTATTTCAGGGTGCGGTTACCTGTAGGAGCGGGCTTGCCCGCGATTGGCTCAAAGCAGCTCCAAGTTTTCTTGGATAGACAAAAAAGCGAAAAGCGCCGGATGGGGTCGGCGCTTTCCGCTTTTGTACCGCAGTGGAGCTGAAGCTTAGAACTTGGCTTCCAGATCAACCTGCAGGGTGTCGACATCAGCGTTGCTGTTAGGCAGCTGCGACAGGTCGGTCTTGGCCATCAGGTAGGCAGCGCCCACCGAGAAGTTCTTGTCGATTTCATAACCGACCTTGAACTTGTGACCACGCGAGCCGGTGTAGCCGTTACCGAAGTCAGAGTCGGTGAACAGGCTGACCACGGCGTTACGCTGCACATCGCGGTAGTTGTAGTCCAGGCTCCAGGCACCCAGCTTGGTCTTCAGACCGGCCAGCCAGGCCTGGTCTTCGCCATCGGTGCTCTCGGTGTTCTTCACGTACTGACCATAGGCCGACAGCGGCACGGCCAGGCCGGTCAGGTCGATCTGACCGAAGCCTTCCACCAGGTTGAACTCGTTGGTGGTGTTGCCGAACGACTGCAGAATGGTCGCTTCCTTGTCGTTGTCGAAGCCATAGATGCTGGCACCGACGGTGACCTTGAGCACGTCTGCCGGGGCAAAGCGTGCGCCCAACTGGCCGTGGTAGAGCTGGGCGTCGTGCTTGTACTGCACGCCGTCGCCGTCGACGTTGTCCTTGAGCGTGTACTGACCGGCACTGGCGAACAGCTCGGCGCCGCCCAGGTCGGCCTTGTAGGTGGCCGCAACGCCTTCAGGGTTGATGTCGCTGTCCCAGATGATGTCGCCCATGCTGACCCACGGCTGGGCCATCTTGCCGCCGATCAGGTGCAGGCCCGGCAGTGCGGTCGGGTGCCAGTCGAGGTAGGCCAGGTCGACCCACAGCGATTTCTTGTCGAAGTAGTTGTCCAGGCTCTGGTTGGTCGAACGGCGGTCGGCGCTGCTGCCGGTGGCGATACGGACGCCAGCGTCGACCTGCGGGTTGATCTCGCTGTAGAAGCCGACGCGAGCACGCACGCGCTGGCGGTCCTGGTTGCCGCTGCTGGCGTTCGGGTCGTCGACGTTGACGTCTTCGTAGCGCAGGCGCACATCGCCCTTGATCTGGGTCTTGGCGGCCCAGGCGACTTTCTGTTCAAAGGAGCTCAGTCGCTCGGACTGGGCCTTCTGGTCTGCCTTTTCCTTGGTTTCCTTGGACAGGTCGGTCTGCAGTTCGTTGTACTGCGCCTGGTTGATCGAGCCATTGGCACGAAGCATCTCGAGCAGCTTGGCGTCGACTGCGGCACTGGCTGGAGTACTCAGAGCCAGCATCAGACCGGTGAGGCTCACTCCAGTAAGTGTAGAAACAAGACGCATACGGTTCTCCCTGTTGGAAAAGTGTGGGGAGGCTGTTGCGCCCACCCCCGAGTTGGCAAGTCTTCGGAAAATGCCTGAATAGACAGGTCGCTTGGGTTCCGGAAAACAGGCGCAAGTATTGCGAGGGGGGATTACAGAATAATGTCTATTTGATGGCGTTGGGGTTAAGAACACCGTTGGTCATTTGTCAGGCGCGGCTTCCTTCCCGGATACTGGCGGCCTCCTCATCGTGAGTTGAAACCGTGATCAGTCTGTACAGCCTTGCCCGTTTGAGCGACCTGCCCGCGGCGACCTGGGACGCCCTGGTGCCTGCTGGCCAGCCGTTTCTGCGGCATGCCTTCCTCAGTGCCATGGAAGACAGCGGCAGCGTTGCCCCGGCCACCGGCTGGGCCGCCGAGCACCTGGTGCTGGAGCGCGACGGGCAGGTGCGGGCGCTGCTGCCGGCGTACCGCAAGTGGCATTCGTTCGGCGAGTACGTGTTCGACCATGGTTGGGCGGAGGCCTGTGAACGGGCCGGGATCGCCTACTACCCGAAGCTGCTCGGCGGCGTGCCGTTCAGCCCGGTCAGCGGCCCGCGACTGCTGACGGCCGACCCTGCCGATGGCCTGCTGGTGCTGCAGGCGTTACCGGAGTACCTGGGCAAGGGCGGGTTGTCCGGCGCGCATATCAATTTCACCGACAGCGTCCTGGATCAGGCGATCGATGGCCTGCCGGGATGGCTCGAGCGGCTGGGCTGCCAGTTCCACTGGCGTAATCGTGGCTATCGCGACTTCCAGGACTTTCTCGACACCTTGAGCTCGCGCAAGCGCAAGCAGATGCGCAAGGAGCGCGAGCAGGTGCTGGGGCACGGCATCGACTTCCAGTGGTACCGCGGCGATCAACTGAGCGAGCAGCAGTGGGACTTCGTCTACCTCTGCTACGCCAATACCTACACCGTGCGCCGGCGCGCGCCGTACCTGACGCGCGAGTTCTTCAGCCTGCTGGCCGAGCGCATGCCCGAGGCGATTCGCGTGGTGGTGGCGCGCCAGTCAGGCCGGGACGTGGCGATGGCCTTGAGCCTGATCGGTGGCGACAGCCTGTTCGGCCGTTATTGGGGGTGCCTGGATGAGTTCGACCGGCTGCACTTCGAGACCTGCTTCTACCAGGGCATGGACTTTGCCATCGCCGAGGGCTTGCAGCGTTTTGATGCGGGCGCGCAGGGCGAGCACAAGCTGATTCGGGGGTTTGAGCCGGTGATCACCCGGTCGTGGCACTACCTGCTGCATCCGGGGTTGCGGCGGGCGGTGGAGGAGTTTCTGGGCCAGGAGCGCGAGGGGATTCTTGCGTATGCCGAAGAGGCGCGGGGGATGTTGCCCTATCGGCGTGACTGATGGGTGAATGGGCGGGCCTCATCGCGGGCAAGCCCGCTCCTACAGGAGCGGGCTTGCCCGCGATGAGGCCTGAATGGCCGGTATCAATCGACGCCGACGAAGCCGCCAGTCTGGTGATGCCACAGCCTTGCATACAGCCCCTGCTGCGCCAGCAACTCGGCATGCGTCCCGCTCTCGACGATATGCCCCTTGTCCAGCACCACCAGGCGGTCCATGCGCGCGATAGTCGACAGCCGGTGGGCAATGGCGATCACCGTCTTGCCCTGCATCAGCGTCTCCAGGCTCTCCTGAATCGCCGCTTCAACCTCCGAATCCAGCGCTGAAGTCGCTTCGTCCATGATCAGGATCGGCGCATTCTTCAACAGCACCCGGGCAATCGCGATGCGCTGACGCTGACCGCCAGACAACTTGACCCCCCGCTCACCGACATGTGCATCGAAGCCGGTACGGCCCTGCGAGTCGGACAACTGGGCAATGAAGTCGTCCGCCCTGGCCCCGCGCACTGCCTCCCACACCGCGTCCTCACTGGCATCGGGCCGGCCGTACAGCAGGTTGTCGCGGATCGAGCGGTGCAGCAGCGAGGTGTCCTGGGTGATCATGCCGATCTGCGCACGCAGGCTGGCCTGGTTGACGTCGGCGATGTTCTGCCCGTCGATCAGGATGCGCCCGCTCTCCACGTCATACAGGCGCAGCAGCAGGTTGACCAGGGTCGACTTGCCCGCCCCGGAAGGGCCGATCAGGCCGATCTTCTCGCCCGGACGGATGTCCAGGTTGAGCCCGTCGATGACCTTGCCACCCTTGCCATAGTTGAAGCCGACATTGTCGAAGCGCACCGCGCCGCGGCTGACCTTGAGCGCTGGCGCCTGCGGCTTGTCGGTGACCGAGACCGGCTGGGCGATGGTCTGCAAGCCATCCTGGACCATACCGATGTTCTCGAAGATGCCGTTGACCACCCACATGATCCAGCCCGACATGTTGACGATGCGGATCACCAGGCCGGTGGCCAGGGCGATGGCGCCAACGGTGATCAGCGAATGGCTCCACAGCCACAGCGCCAGGCCCGTGGTGGTCACTACCAGCAGGCCGTTGAGGGTGGTGATGACCACGTCCATGCTGGTGATCACGCGCGCCGCCAGCTGGGTCTTCTCGGTCTGCTCGCTGATCGCTTCACGGGCGTATTGCTGCTCGTAGTCGGTGTGGGCGAACAGCTTGAGGGTGGCGATGTTGGTGTAGCCGTCGACGATCCGCCCCATCAGCTTGGAACGCGCGTCGGAAGAGATCACCGAGCGCGCCTTCACGCGCGGTACGAAGTAATAGAGCGCGGCGATGTAGCAGCCGATCCACACCAGCAGCGGCAGCATCAGGCGCCAGTCGGCCTCGGCAAACAGCACCAGCGAGCTGATCGCGTAGATCAGCACGTGCCACAGCGCGTCCACCGCCTGCACCGCCGAGTCGCGCAGCGAGTTGCCGGTCTGCATGATGCGTTGGGCGATGCGCCCGGCAAAGTCGCTCTGGAAGAAGTTGAGGCTCTGCTTGAGCACATAACTGTGGTTTTGCCAGCGGATCATGCTGGTCATGCCCGGGCTGATGGTCTGGTGCACCAGCAGGTCGTGCAGGCCGAAGAACAGCGGCCGCAGCAGCAGGACCACCACCAGCATCCAGATCAGCTCAGCCTGGTGGTCGCTGAAGAAGTTGGCGTTGGGCATGCCCTGGGCGAGGTCGATGATCCGGCTCAGGTAGCCGAACATCGCCACTTCGATCAGTGCCGCGAACAGGCCGACGAACAGCAGGGCGAGAAAGCTCGGCCAGACCTGGCGCAAGTAGTAGAGATAGAAGGGCCACACCGTACTCGGCGGCGCCTCGCTCGGCGCCTCGCGGAAGATGTCGATCAGTTTCTCGAAACGGCGGTACAGCATGGGCGATACAACTCCTGTTCTACCCGACCCTCAGGCGGTTTCACGTCCGTGTGAACACCTGCGAGTCAGTCGATGCGTTTGGCCGACTTGATGTACACCGGGTCGGCCGGGACATCACGCATGCCTTTTTTGATGGTGGTCGGCGAATTGACGATCTGGTCGACCACGTCCATGCCTTTGGTGACCTTGCCGAATACCGCATAACCGGCATCGCGACCGGGGTCGAGGAAGGCGTTGTCGGCAACGTTGATAAAGAACTGGCTGGTGGCCGAGTTCGGATTCGAAGTGCGGGCCATGGACAGGGTGCCGCGGGTGTTGCGCAAGCCGTTGCTGGCCTCGTTACGGATCGGGTCCTTGGTGTTTTTCTGCACCATCTGCTCGGTGAAACCACCGCCCTGGACCATGAAGCCCGGGATCACCCGGTGGAAGATCGTGTTGTTGTAGAAACCGCTGTCCACGTAGTCGAGGAAGTTCTTCGTGCTGACCGGCGCCTTATCAGCGTTCAGCTCGATTTGGACCTCGCCGAAGCTGGTGTCGATCAGCACGTGAGGGGTCTTGTCCGAGGCCATGACGCTGGTGGCGAAGGCGACCGAGCAGGCGGCGAGCAGGAGTTTTTTCAGCATGGGCTCAAAGATCCTTGAGAGGTGGATGCGGCTGCGAGGAACTGCAGCAGGGTCTGGTTGAAGACCTCGGGTTGATCAAGCGGTGTAGCGTGCCGGGAATCTTCGATGACCGCCAGTCTAGCCGCAGGTATCTGGGCGACGTAGCGCTCTTTCAGTTGTATCGGGGTGTAATCGTGGTCGGCGGCGATCACCAGCGTGGGACAGCGGATCTGGCCGATGCGTTCCGCCACGCCCCAGTCGACGATGGCGTCGAAACTCTTCAGGTAGGCGCGTTTGTCGTTGCGCGCCCAGCGCTCGGCCATCTTCTGCCGCAGGTCGGCCTGCCCGGGCTTGGGGAACAGCCGCTCGGCCAGGCCCTTGCCGACCGTTTCGACACTCAGCAGGCGCGCCAGGCCCCAGCGCTTGGCCCACCAGATCCAGTCGTTGCGGGTGCGCCGCTTGACCTCCGGCGCACTGTTGACGATGCACAGGCTGCGCAGCCACTGCGGGTGGTCGACGGCGAACTGGAAGCCGACCATGCCGCCCATCGACAGGCCGACCAGGTGCACCGGGCCGGTCTGCAGATGTTCGAGCAGGGCCAGCAGGTCTTCACTGAACGTGGCGATCTGATACCCGTCGCGCGGCTTGTCGGAGCGGCCGTGGCCACGGATGTCCATCAGGATCACCCGGTACTGGCGGCTCAGCACAGGCACCTGCAGCTCCCAGTCCTGGCTGCTCGAGCCCAGGCCATGCAGCAGCACCAGGGGTTCGCCCTGGCCGTATTCCTGATAATGCAGCGTGCATCCTTCGTGTTCGAAATAGGCCATGGGCGCCGTCCTCTCAGGCTTGTGGGGGGGCTGCGAAGGGCACGTCGAGGGGCGCGGTGTCGAAATTGCGCAGCAGGTCGATGAGAATCTGCGTCGCCGGGCCCAGGCTCTTCTCCTTGCTCGAATAAAGGTAGAACAGTGGGTGGCGACTGCCACCCTGATCGAGCGGCAGGGGCTTGAGCACGCCTTCGCGCAGCTCGCGCTCGATCATGTGCCGTGGCAGCCAGGCAAAGCCCAGGCCGCTGCTGACGAAGGTCGCCGCGGTGCCCAGGCTGCCGACCGTCCAGCGTTGTTCGGCGCCGAGCCAGCCGACGTCCTTGGGCTGGGCGCGGCCGGAGTCGCGGATCACCACCTGCAACTGGCTTTCCAGGTCCTGGAAGGTGATCTCGCGGCCCAGGCGGTGCAGGCTGTGTTCGGGGTGGGCAACGGCGACGAACTCCACCGAGCTGAGTTCGGTGCCCAGGTAGCCGCCGATGCTGAAGCTGCTGATGGCCAGGTCGGCGATGCCTTCGTGGAGCACTTCCTCGACCCCCGACAACACCTCTTCGCGCAGGCGCACGCGGCAGCCGCGGCTCTGCGGCATGAACGCGCTGAGGGCGCGCACCAGGCGGGCGCTGGGGTAGGCGGCATCGACCACCAGGCGCACTTCGGCCTCCCAGCCCTGTTCCATGTGGTGGGCGAGGTCTTCGAGCTGGCTGGCCTGCTTGACCAGGTGGCGCGAGCGGCGCAGCAGCACGTTGCCGGCCTCGGTGAGCACCGCCTTGCGCCCGTCGATGCGCAGCAGCGGCACGCCGAGTTGCTCCTGCATGCGCGCCACGGTGTAGCTGACCGAGGACTGCGAGCGGTGCAAGGCATCGGCCGCCTGGGCAAACCCGCCGTGGTCGACCACGGCCTGCAGGGTCCGCCACTGATCCAGGGTGACGCGGGGCGCTTTCATCTTCGGCTCCTGTTGTCCTAAGCTGCGCTCACTCAAGGAGAGCGCCCTATGAAGAAATGTTGTCTGGCCTTACTGCTGTGCCTGCCCCTCGGAGCCCAGGCATACCCGATCGACGTCGACAAGGAGCTGACCGGGGTCAAGCTCGACTACACCACCTACGACACGGCTTACGACATCGGCAACATCACCCTGAACAACTACGGCCAGGTAGCCGCAGCGTGCAAGGTGACGTTCCGCAATGGCCCGGAGGCTCCGCGGGTAAGGCGGGTCATCGTGCCGGCCAAGCAGAGTGTCGACGTCACGGCGAAATTCAATCGGCAGATCATCAAACTGCGCATCGCACTGAGCTGCAAAGCGCAATAAAACGGATTAGTCGATAGATTGAACCCACTTTTTACGCTTTTTTATCGATAGGTCAACCTTTAATCTCACCTCCATCGAATCGCAACCCTTTCTGCCGATGGAGGCACCCATGTCCCGCGTATTGATCATCGAAAGCAGCGCCCGCCAGCAGGATTCCGTGTCCCGTCAGCTGACCCGTGACTTCATCCAGCAGTGGCAAGCGGCGCACCCGGCCGACGTGATCGATGTGCGTGACCTGGCCGTGTCGCCGGTGCCGCACCTGGACGCCAACCTGCTCGGTGGCTGGATGAAGCCTGAAGAGCAGCGCTCCGAGGTCGAGCGCGAGGCGCTGGCCCGTTCCAACCAGTTGACCGACGAGCTGCTGGCCGCCGACGTGCTGGTGATGGCCGCGCCGATGTACAACTTTGCCATCCCGAGCACGCTCAAGGCCTGGCTGGACCACGTGCTGCGTGCCGGCATCACCTTCAAGTACACCCCGACCGGCCCCCAGGGCCTGCTGACCGGCAAGCGTGCGATCGTGCTGACGGCCCGTGGCGGCATTCATGCTGGCGCCACCAGCGACCATCAGGAACCGTACCTGCGCCAGGTCATGGCCTTCATCGGTATTCATGAGGTGACCTTCATTCATGCCGAAGGCCTGAACATGAGCGGCGACTTCCACGAGAAGGGCCTGAACCAGGCCAAGGCACTGCTGGCCTCGGTGGCCTGAAACGCAACGAATTCCCAACCCTGACACCTTTGCTCCTTGGGTGTACCTGCCCGGCCTCATGATGGTCGGGCTTTTTTATGCCTGTAATCTTGTCCTGCCCCTGCGGTTGCCCCGCTGTCGCCAACCGGCTAAGGTCGCCGCCTTGATTCACGAGAGAGCACCATGGGCTACCTGATAATCGTCGCGCTGATCCAGGCGTTTTCCTTCAACCTGATCGGTGAATACCTGGCCGGCCAGGTCGACAGCTATTTCGCCGTACTCGCGCGAGTGGTGCTGGCCGCCCTGGTGTTCCTGCCGCTGACCCGCTGGCGCCAGGTCGAGCCGGGGTTCATGCGCTCGATGCTGCTGATCGGCGCCCTGCAGTACGGCATCACCTACGTCTGCCTGTACCTGAGCTTCCGCGTGCTGACCGTGCCGGAGGTGCTGCTGTTCACCATCCTCACGCCGCTGCACGTGACCCTGATCGAAGATGCCCTCAACCGGCGTTTCAACCCGTGGGCGCTGCTGGCCGCGCTGGTGGCCGTGGCCGGCGCCGCGGTGATCCGCATGGACACCATCAGCGGTGAGTTCTTCATCGGCTTCCTGCTGCTGCAACTGGCCAACTTCACCTATGCGGCCGGGCAGGTGCTGTACCGCCACCTGGTGGCCCGTCACCCCAGCGACCTGCCGCACTACAAGCGTTTTGGCTATTTCTACCTGGGCGCGCTGATCGTCGTGCTGCCGGCGTTTCTGCTGTTCGGCAATGCCCAGCACCTGCCGAGCACCGACGTGCAATGGCTGGTGCTGTTGTTCCTCGGGCTGGTGCCGACGGCGCTGGGCTTGTACTGGTGGAACAAGGGCGCTTGCCTTGTCTCGGGCGGCACGCTGGCGGTGATGAACAACCTGCATGTGCCGGTGGGGCTGTTGCTCAACCTGCTCATCTGGAACCAGGACGAGCCGTTGGGGCGGCTGTTTATCGGCGGCACGGTGATCCTGGCGTCGGTGTGGATGAGCCGACTGGGGAGCCGCTCGCAAGCACCGCTGACCGGCAAGGCGTGATATGCACACCATCTTGGTCATCGTTGCGCCCATCTTCGCCCTGATCCTGGTCGGCTTCCTGTGCCGCCGCACCAACAAGCTCGGTGACAAGGCCGCTGCCGAGATCAACAAGATGGTGGTCTGGCTGTGCCTGCCGGCGTTGCTGTTCAAGGTCACGGCCACCGCTACCTGGAGCGAGATCTGGCACCCGGGCTTTATCGTGGCGTTTGGCGCGGGGGCGTTGGCGATGTTCGTGGTCACGCTGGGCTGGCGACTGTGCAGCGGCCATGGCCTGGTCGCGGCAAGCATCGATGGGCTCAGCGCCGGTTATGCCAACACCGGCTATATCGGCATCCCGCTGTGCCTGCTGTTGTTCGGCCAGCCAGGGTTGCAGCCGGCGCTGATCTCGTCGTTGATCGTGGTCTGCCTGGTGTTCGCGATTTCGCTGACGCTGATCGAGATCGGCCTGCAGGAGGAGCGGCAGATCGGCCGTGCCATCCTGTTGGTCAGCAAGGCGCTGGCGAAGAACCCGTTGGTGATTTCGCCGCTGGCGGGGGCGGGGTGGGCCATGAGTGGCTTGGGGCTGGCCGAGCCGGTGATGCATTTTCTCGACATGCTGGCGCTGGCCACCACGCCTTGCGCGTTGATCTCGCTGGGGGCGTTCCTGGCCGAGAAGCGCACCGGTTCGCAAGCCAGCCCGTGGCCGCTGGTGGGCCTGAAGCTGATTGGCCAGCCAGCCCTGACCTGGGTGCTGGCGTTCAAGGTGTTCAGCCTGCCGAGCATGTGGGCGGCCTCGGCAGTATTGCTGGCGGCGCTGCCGACCGGCACCGGGCCGTTCATGCTGGCGGAGTACTACAACCGCGAGGCGGGGCTGATTTCGCGGACGATCCTGATGTCGACCGTGGCGTCCCTGGTGACCTTGACCGGGTTGTTGTACCTGTTGGGCTATGCCGGCTGATCTGGGGCTCCTACAGGCGCGCGCGATCCTTGTAGGAGCGGCCTTGTGTCGCGAAAGGGCTGCAAAGCAGCCCCGGCAATCTCAAGCCTCGCTCATCTCTTCCAGCCGCCGCGAAACCGGCAGTTCCACCGGCCTGCCCGTCAACCCCACGCGCATATCATTGCCACTCGGCTGCTGATACAGGCTCAAGCCAAACTCCGGCAGCACCGCCAGCAGGTAATCGAAGATATCTCCCTGAATCCGCTCGTACTCGGCCCACACGGTGGTCGTGGTAAAGCAATAGATCTCCAGCGGGATGCCCTCGGCAGTGGGCTGCATCTGCCGCACCATGCAGGTCATGCCCTGGTGCACCTCGGCATGGTTACGCAGGTAGGCCAGGGCGTAGGCGCGGAAGGTGCCGATATTGGTCAGTTGGCGACGGTTGGCCGACAGTTCGGCGACCGGGCCCAGCGCTTCGTTCCAGCTGTGCAGCTCCTGGCGCTTGCCCGCCAGGTAGTCACCGAGCAAGCGTACTTGGCTCAGTCGCTGGTCTTCCTCACGGGTGAGGAAGCGCACCCCGGCGGCATCGATGAACAGGCTGCGCTTGATGCGCCGGCCGCCCGATTGCTGCATGCCGCGGTAATTGCGGAACGACTCGCTCATCAGGCGCCAGGTCGGGATCGAGACGATGGTCTTGTCGAAGTTCTGCACCTTCACCGTGTGCAAGGTGATATCCACCACGTCGCCGTCGGCGCCGACCTGGGGCATCTCGATCCAGTCACCGACATGCAGCATGTCGTTGCTGGTCAGCTGTACGCTGGCGACGAACGACAGCAGGGTGTCCTTGTACACCAACAGCAGCACCGCCGACATCGCACCCAGACCCGACAGCAGCAACAGCGGCGAGCGGTCGATCAGGGTGGCGATGATGACGATGACGCTCAGTACCCACAGCACCATCTTGGCCAACTGCACGTAGCCCTTGATCGAGCGGGTGCGGGCGTGTTCGGTGCGCGCGTAGATGTCCAGCAGCGCATCGAGCAGGCACGACAGCGCCATGGTCATGAACAGCAGGGTAAAGGCCAGCGCGACGTTGCCCAGGAAGTGCTGGGCGGTGGCGCCCAGCTCCGGCACCAGTTTCAGGCCGAACTGGATGATCAGTGAGGGGGTGGTCTGCGCCAGGCGATGAAAGACCTTGTTGTGGCGCAGGTCGTCGAGCCATTTGAGTGCCGGTTGTCGGGCCAGCAGGCGGCTGGCGTGCAGCACCAGGAAGCGCGCCAGGCGCCCCATCACCAGCGAGATCAGCAGCAGCACGGCCAGGCCGAGGGCGGCGTGCAGGGTCGGGTGTTGGTCCAGGGTGCCCCAGAGGTCAAGGGTGTCGAGCCAGAGTCGTTGGATGTCCATGGGCGTTGCAGCGGTCTGTATTGCGGAACGAGGGGCAATTAGAGCGCGGATCGAGGCAAAGTTGCCAAAAGAAATTCGGTTCTGGCGGCGGAAAACGTTACCCTATGCAACTTGAATTTACGCACTTGCCCGAGGTTACCCCCGTGTTTTCCCAATTCGCCCTGCATGAACGCCTCCTAAAAGCCGTGGCCGAGCTGAAATTCGTCGAGCCGACTCCGGTACAGGCGGCGGCCATTCCCCTGGCGTTGCAGGGGCGAGACCTGCGGGTAACCGCGCAGACCGGCAGCGGCAAGACCGCGGCCTTCGTGCTGCCGATGCTCAACCGCCTGACCGACCTCGGCGGCCCGCGCGTGGAGATCCGTGCGCTGATCCTGCTGCCGACCCGTGAACTGGCCCAGCAGACCCTCAAGCAGGTCGAGCTGTTCTCGCAGTTCACCTACATCAAGTCGGGCCTGGTCACCGGCGGTGAAGACTTCAAAGAGCAGGCGGCCATGCTGCGCAAGGTACCGGACGTGCTGATCGGCACCCCGGGGCGCCTGCTCGAGCAGCTCAATGCCGGCAACCTGGACCTGTCCCACGTGCAGGTACTGGTGCTCGACGAAGCCGACCGCATGCTCGACATGGGCTTCGCCGAAGACATGGAGCGCCTGTGCAAGGAGTGCGAGAACCGCGAGCAGACCCTGCTGTTCTCCGCCACCACCGGCGGTGCGGCCCTGCGCGACATCATCGGCAAGGTGCTGAAAGACCCTGAGCACCTGATGCTCAACAGCGTTTCGCAGCTGGCCGAAGGCACCCGCCAGCAGATCATCATGGCCGACCACGACCAGCACAAAGAGAAGATCGTCCACTGGCTGCTGGACAACGAGACCTTCCAGAAGGCGATCATCTTCACCAACACCCGTGCGCTGGCCGACCGCGTCTACGGTCACCTGGTGGCCAAGGACGTCAAAGCGTTCGTCCTGCACGGCGAGAAGGACCAGAAAGACCGCAAGCTGGCCATCGAGCGCTTCAAGCAGGGCGGCTCCAAGGTGCTGGTCGCCACCGACGTCGCGGCCCGTGGCCTGGACATCGACGGCCTGGACCTGGTGATCAACTTCGACATGCCGCGCAGCGGCGACGAGTACGTGCACCGCATCGGCCGTACCGGCCGTGCCGGCGGTGAAGGCCTGGCCATCTCGTTGATCACCCACAACGACTGGAACCTGATGTCGAGCATCGAACGCTACCTCAAGCAGCAGTTCGAGCGCCGCGTGATCAAGGAAGTCAAAGGCACCTACAACGGTCCGAAGAAGGTCAAGGCTTCGGGCAAGGCAGTGGGCGTCAAGAAGAAGAAGGTCGACAAGAAGACCGGCGAGAAGAAGGCCGGCGCCAAGCGCAAGCCGACCGCCAAGCCGCGTCCAAACGCGCCGCTGACCAGCTCGGACGGCCTGGCGCCGCCGAAGAAGCGCGCACCCAAGGCTGAGTAAGCCTTGCTGTTAAGCTGCTGAAGACACCGGCCTCTGAATGAGGCCGGTGTTGTTTCTGCTGCCTGGAAATTTAAACATTTCCAATAAAATCAATTGCTTGTCTATCCGTATACCCTGGGATATATGGACGCCCCGCAGCCCTCGCCCTAGTTTCAGCAAAAAACGTAACAGCTGATTACCGCGAGGAGTGACAAACATGGGTCGATTGACAGGCAAGGTTGCACTGATCACCGGTGGCGCCGGGGGTTGCGGGTTGGCAGCCTCTGAGCTGTTCGCCGCCGAGGGTGCCAAGGTGGCGATCCTCGACCTGCCGAGCAGCCAGGGTGAAGCGGTTGCTGCGCAGATCAACGCGGCGGGCGGGGAGGCGGTGTTCCTGCCGTGTGATGTGTCGTCGGCCGAGCAGGTGCACGCTGCGGTCAGCCAGGCCCAGGCGCGCCTGGGCGCCATCACGGTACTGATGAACCACGCCGGGATCATCGCCGCCGGGCCATTCCTGGAGACCGCCGAGGCCGACTGGGACCGGCTGATGTCGGTCAACGTCAAGAGCATGTTCCTGGTCACCAAGGCGGTACTGCCCGGGAT
Organism: Pseudomonas reidholzensis; assembly: GCF_900536025.1. Classification (GTDB taxonomy): domain Bacteria; phylum Pseudomonadota; class Gammaproteobacteria; order Pseudomonadales; family Pseudomonadaceae; genus Aquipseudomonas; species Aquipseudomonas reidholzensis. The sequence continues at coordinate 101,606 of NZ_UNOZ01000029.1, read as the reverse complement.
GCTCGCGGCCGGTGGCGGCAGCGTGATCTGCACTTCGTCGATCTCCGCCGTGGTCGGCACCCCGATGGAAGTCCTCTACTGCACCACCAAGGGTGCCTGCCACATGTTCGCCCGCGCGCTGGCCGTGGAGTTCCGTGACCAGAACATCCGCAGCAATGCGATTTGCCCTGGTTTCATCGGTACCGCCCACGGTCGGCGCGAGCTCGACCTGCTGCGCGGCTACGGCGTGGATGCCTCCGACGAAGCGATCAAGACGATGCAGGGCCGGCTCTGCGAACCCTCCGAAGTGGCCTCGGCTGCGTTGTTCCTGGCCAGCGACGACGCGAGCTTCGTCAACGGCTCGCACCTGTTCGTGGACAACGCCTACACCGCCATGTAAGCCGCACCCGGCACGCCTGTGCCGGCGCTGAACAACAATAAAAGCAGCACGCTTTTGAATAATTCTGCCCAGAAGACAAACTCCAACAAGATAGAGGCAGCGGATGGAAAACATAGGCACGTACGTCATCTACATCATCATGGCCTGCGCCGTCGTTGGCGCGCTGGCGTCGATCATCGACGCTGAATCGGAGCTGGCCAAGGAATTCACCGCAGGCCTGCACAGCATCGGGCCGATCTTCATTCCCGTGGCCGGTATCATGGCTGCGATCCCCTTCATCTCCAGCTTCATCAGCCAGTGGATCGGGCCGCTGTTCCTGGCGATGGGCGCCGACGCCGGGATCGCCGGGCCGATCTTCATCGCCTCGGACCTGGGCGGCTACCAGCTGGCCCAGGCGCTGTCGTCCAGCCCCGAGGGCTGGATTCTCGGTCTTATTACCGGCTTTCAGTGCGGTTCGACCGTCATCTTCGTCATCCCCGTTGGCCTGGCCATGCTCAACAAGGCCGATCACAAGTACATGGCGCTGGGCATCATGGCCGGCCTGCTGAGTATCCCGGTGAGCATCGTGGTGATCGCCATGGGCATGCAACTGATGGGCCTTGGCGTGCGGCCGGACATCGCCACGGCCGGCGCGGCGACCCAGGCGCTGCACTTCACCCTGCCGACGCTGCTGCGCAACCTGTCGCCGCTGATCCTGTTCTGCATCGCCCTGGCCGCGGCGTTGCGCTACTTCCCCAACCTGATGGTCAAGCTGTTCCTCAAACTGGGGCAACTGATGTACATGGCGGTGACCCTGGTGCTGGTGGCCTCGATCGTCGAGTACTTCACCGGCGTGTTCACCTCGGTGTTCGGCACCTGGGGCTTCGCGCCGATCATCGCCGACAAGGAAGACCAGTTCCGCGCCCTGGAGATCGCTGGCTACGTGGGCATCATGCTGTGTGGTGCGTTCCCGATGGTCTGGCTGATCAAGCGCTTCCTGTCCAAGCCGATCGAGAAGGTGGCCTCGGGCCTTGGCCTGTCGCCGGTCGGCGCCGCCGGGATCCTCGCGGCGTCGGCGAACATCCTGGCGATGTTCCGCCTGGTGGCTGATATGCCGCCCAAGGACAAGGTGCTGGTGATTGCCTTTGCGGTCTGCGCGGCGTTCACCTTTGGTGATCACCTGGCGTACTCGGCGAACTTTCAGCCGACCCTGATCCTGCCGTTGATTATCGGCAAGTTGTCGGGCGGCCTGCTTGGCATGCTTCTGGCTTACTGGCTGGCGGTACCCAAGGCGCAGGAATTGGGGCGCCAGGACCTCGACGCCGAACTGCTGCAGGTCAGCGCCCCGTTGCGCTGAGGGATGTGACAGCGTTGAATGCCGCTTGCGGGCGGCATTCACTCAGGTCGCTTCATCTCACTGCGCAAAGGCACGCCTTCAGACATGAACAGCGAAGACGCCGGCCGTCTGGCCACGGTCATCAACGCCATCGGCACCGACGGGATCGGCGCGGCCATCGATGCCGCGCTGGCTTCGGTGGTCGACTTCGACATGAGTTGCACCTACCTGTTTCGCTTCAACCAGCCGGCGCTGCTGCTCCATGACGGCTACCGCCAACGGGTGACCGAGCGCACGCTCAAGGCGTACCTGCGCGGCGGTTACCTGCTCGATCCGTTCTATGTGGCGTGCACCAACAACCACCCGGCGGGGCTGTGGCGCATGAGCGAACTGGCGCCGGACAGTTTCTTCGCGTCGGGCTTTTCCATTTCGCGGGATATTCATCCGTGTGTGTCGTCGCACCATGGCAGCCTGATCGAGGAAGTCGGCTTCATCGTACCGACGGGCTCGAGGAGTGCGCTGGTGCACTCGGTGATGCGCGGCCTGGACCATGGCGCGTTTCAGCCCGCCGAGCTTGAGCGGCTCGCGGCTCTCGCGCCGATCATCGAGTCGGTGTTCGGCCAGCACCTGCGCTTGCGCCACGCCGATGCGCTGCTCGAACAGCAGTCAGTGGAAGGCGAGCTGGAGGATGCCTTCGTCGAGATCCTTCAGGGCCAGTTGACCGAGACCCAGCGCCATGTCGCCAAGCTGATCCTGCAGGGTCACAGCAGCCAGTCGATCGCCAGCACGCTGGGTATTTCCGAAGGCACCGTGAAGGTGCACCGGCACAACATCTGCCAACGCCTGGGCATCGCCAGTAACGCCGAGCTGTTGCGACTGTTCATCAACTACCTGGTCAAGCAGGGCTGAGGTTCACTCGGTTTTCTTTTCCGCGGTCTTGAGCTCTTGCAGCCGGCGGTCGATCAACTGGCATTTGTCCGGGAGGTCCTTGCTCTCGGTGGCCAGGTCCATGCCTTGCAGTTCGTCATTGATCTCCTTGGCCTTCTGCGGGTTCTGCTCGGTCAGCTGGGTGACCAGCTTGGCCAGGTCCTCGCGTTTTTGCGTGGCCTCCTCCAGCGTGCAGGCCCAGGTGGGCAGGGCGCAGAACAGGGCGGTTGCACAGGTGATGCGCAGAAGCAGTTTCATCCGTTTCACCTCCGGGTGGTTGTATTGGGTTGAGGCGCTCCGGGGGTGGAAGTTCAACGTGCTTGATCACCTGGCCAAGGTTCTCAGGGACTGCGTTGGCCACGGTTTGCTGTGCCTTGGCGATGTAAGTGGCATCGGCCGCAGGCCTGTTCCTATGTGCTTGTAGCCTGTTTCCGAAGAGCGCCTGCGTGCCCTTTGAGACCCTGTTGGCCTGCTAAAACCTCCCTAGTCTTATTCGCTAATAGGGAGTACCGTGTATGTACAGAAGTAAATACAGGATGTCCCATGCGTTTTGAGTGGGACGAACGAAAAAATCAGATCAACATCCGTAAGCACGGTATCGACTTCAGTGATGTGCCGGATATGTTCCAGTACCCCATGCTGATCTTGCGTGATGACCGCCAGCACTACGACGAAGAGCGCTGGATCGCCTTGGGTTGGCTGCACGCACTGGTTGGCGTCGTTGTCTACACGGAACGACGGGGGGATGTGATCCGCATCATTTCTGTGCGAAAAGCGACCAGACAAGAGGCAAAGCGTTATGACCAAACCCTCCAAAACTGACTGGAGCCACCTGGCTCAGCAGGATGACCCTGAGATCGATACCTCGGACATCCCCGAGCTCGGCGAAGCATTCTTCCGCCAGGCCGAGCTGCGCGTGCCTGCCAAACAAACCGTGACCATTCGCCTGGATGCCGACGTGCTGGCATGGTTCAAGGATCAGGGTGCGGGGTATCAGACCCGTATCAACCAGCTGTTGCGCCAGTACATGCAGGCACAACAGAACCGTCGTTGATTATCCATCGGAACGCTTTCAATCCCGCTCCGGTCCCAACCTGTGTACCCCCCGTTCACAGCAGGAGCCTACCGCGATGAGCAGCTACGACTGGGACCTGATCCAACGCCTGCTGCAGGAAGTGCAGAATGGCGCTGGTCACAGCTTCACCCCGCGCCCTTACGCCGAACAGCACGCCGCCGCGCAGGCCGCCGCTGGCCAGCCGATCGGTGATCTCGATCATTTGAAGACCCGCGCGTGCGAGTACGAGAAGGTCCTCTTCGAACGCGGCTTTATCGAGAGCCGGCCGGCCGAGGATGGCGGCAATGGCGAGAACTTCGTGTTGACCGCGCGTGGCTCGCGGCTGCTCAGCCTGATCGACAGCAGCATCCCGGGCTTCGAGCACCCGCGCCAGGTGCTGGACGAGCAGGCCGATCCGCTCGATGAGGCCACCTTCGACCACGTCTCGGCCAAGGCGCAGATTGCCGGCGGTGCAATTTAGGCTGGCAACGCGGCCTACGGCGCACCGATAATCGGCACTGGATCCCATTTCACTGCCGAGCCCTGCCAATGCCATCGACCCTGCAAGGGGCGCGCCCATGAGCGCGGTCCGCAAGAACCCCGACGCCTTCGCCCTGCAAGTCATGCTCGGGCTGTGCCTGGTGTGGGGGTGCCAGCAGGTGTTGATCAAATCTGCAGCCGTCGACATCGCGCCGGTCATGCAGGCGGCCTTGCGCTCGGGTATCGCCGCGGTATTGGTCGGCTTGATTATCTGCTGGCGCGGCGGCTGGGCGCAGGTGGGCACTACCTGGCGAGGCGGGTTGCTGGCGGGGTCCTTGTTTGGTCTGGAGTTCCTGTTCATCGCTGAGGGGCTGAAGCTGACATCGGCGGCGCACATGTCGGTGTTTCTCTACACGGCGCCGGTGTTTACCGCGTTGGGCCTGCATTTCATGCTGCCGACCGAGCGCCTGCGCTGGTTGCAATGGATGGGCATCCTGCTGGCCTTTGCCGGGATTGCCACGGCGTTCGCCGGTGGCCTCCAGCTCGATCAGATCGATGGCCGAACCCTGCTGGGCGACGCGTTCGGGGTGCTGGCCGGCTTGGCCTGGGGCGCCACGACGGTGGTGGTCAGGGGCTCGCGGCTTTCGGAAGCACCGGCGACGCTGACCTTGTTCTACCAGCTGATGGTGGGGTTTGTCGGGTTGCTGGCCATTGCGTTGTTGACTGGGCACATCGGTATGGTGAGGGTGACGCCCTTGGCCATTGGCAGCGTGCTGTTCCAAGGCATCGTGGTCTCGTTCGTCAGCTACCTGACGTGGTTCTGGCTGTTGCGCAAATACCTGGCCTCGAACCTGGCGGTGTTTTCGTTCATCACCCCGCTGTTCGGAGTGACCTTTGGCGTGCTGCTGCTGGATGAACCGCTGAGCGTGAACTTTGTGCTGGGGGCGGTGATGGTGCTGTTCGGGGTGATCCTGGTCAGTGCCGAGCCTTGGGTGCGCAAGCAACTGCGCAAGGTCGTTGGCTGATCAGGCAGTCCGCGTGCCGACCCGGCAACCCAGTCGCCCCGAACTCCCCGTCACCACCAGCACGCCGGCCAGCCCCAGTCCGCCCGCAGCCAGCAGCAAGGCTGGCTGCAGACTGCCACTGTAGTGGTTGCTCAAGGTCGCCAGCAGTGGCCCACTCAGCTGGCCGAGGGCGAAACAGGCCGTCAGCAGCCCGGCATTGCGCTGCGTAGCCTGTGGCGCCAGCTCCCGCGAGCGCTGCATCACCAACTGCATGCAGGCCAGAAACGGCGCGCCGCACAGCAGCACCCCCAACCCCAGGCCGAGGCCGTCGCCCATCAGGCACGCCAGCACCCCCAGCCCTTGCAGCCACAGCGTCGCGGTCAGCCAGCCGCGGGTCCGGCCCGGGCGGCGCAGGCTTACCAGCCCCACGCCCAGCGCCGCGGCCAGACCGAACGCTGGCCAGAACAGGTCAGCCAGCCAATGGCCGTGGAAGCGCTGGTTGGCCATCTGCGACAGGAAGGTCGCCGGCAATATATAGCCGACCCCATACAGGGCATACACCAGCCCCAGCCGAGCGATACCCGGGCTGCGCGCGCTACTGACCTGCACGGCACTCGCTGCAGGCGCCACCGCCTGCGGCAACCCACGGCGCACGGCGAGCAACAGGATCAGCGCCGCCAGCGCATAGACCAGCCACAGGCCTGCCGAACCCAGCCCCAGCACGTGCGCCGCCAAGGCCAGCAGGCCGGTCAGGGCAATGCCCAGGCCGGGGCCGGCGAACACCAGGGCACCGAGCCGTTGCAGGCCATGGGCAGCGGCCAGTTGCTGGGTCAGGCTGGTGATCATCACCAGCACCCAGGCGCTGGCCACGCCGGTACCAAAGCGCAGCAGGAGATGGCTCCAGAAACCCTCTGCCGCCGTTGAGGCCAGCGTCAGCACCACGCACAGCCACAGCCCGGCGTGCAGGCGCAGGCGCACCTGGGCGGGCTGGCGGGCAAACATGGCGTCCACCGCGCCGAGAAAGTAACCGAGGTAATTGGCCGCGGCCACCAAGCCGGCGGCGGTCAGGTCGAACTGCCCCTCGGCAATCAGGGTGGGCAGTTGCGGGGTCAGGGCAAAGCGGCCGATGCCCATGGCCATCATCAGGGCCACGGCACTGGCCAGCAGTTGTACGAATGGCGACATGGCGACGCTCCTGCTCGGGGGTTGAACGATGGGGGCAGGTTAGGCTGGAATGGTCTTCAATAAAATTGAATAATGCTGATCAAGTTGTTCTGTTTTGGAGAATGGTATGGAGTTCAGTCAGCTGCGGATCTTCCAGGCGGTGGCCGAGGAGGGCTCGTTGACCCGCGCCGCCGAACGCTTGCACCGGGTACCTTCGAACCTGTCGACGCGCTTGCGTCAGCTGGAAGAGCAATTGGGCGTCGAGCTGTTTCTGCGTGAGCGCCAGCGCCTGCAGTTGTCACCCGCCGGCAAGGTCTTGCTGGACTACGCCAACCGCCTGTCGGCGCTCCACGATCAGGCGATCCAGGCGGTGCAGGGCGGCGAGCCGGCCGGTGACTTCGTCCTCGGGACCATGTACAGCACTGCGGCGACTCACCTGCCGCCACTGCTCGCCCGTTATCACCAGCGCTACCCGGCGGTGAACCTGCAGGTGCAGGCGGCGCCGAGCGGCGACTTGCTCGAGGGCCTGATGAGCCATCGGCTGGATGCCGCACTGGTCGACGGCCCGCCGAGCCTGGCCGGGCTCGACGGCGTGCCGCTGTGCGAAGAAGTGCTGGTGCTGATCACCAGCCGCGAGCACGCGCCGGTGCACAGCGCCCGGGACGTGGCGGGCAGGGCGGTGTTCACCTTTCGCCAGGGCTGCTCGTACCGCATGCGCCTGGAAGCCTGGTACGCCCATGCCCACACGCCGATGGGCCGGGTGATGGAGATCGAGTCGTACCAGAGCATGCTGGCCTGTGTGATTGCCGGCGCGGGCGTGGCGTTGATGGCGCAATCGATGCTCGACAGCCTGCCAGGGCGCGACCAGGTGCGGGTGCACCGGTTGCAGGCACCGTTCGATCACGCCGTCACGTGGCTGATGTGGCGGCAGGGGATGTGCGGGGCAAATCTGCAGGCTTGGGTCGACCTGCAACAGGGTGAAACAGTTGACCGGCGGTCGGAACACCCCGCTACCGCTTGATCCGGGTCAAAATCGACCCTATCTATAGGATCAGGCGTATGCGTAACGCAGGACATCGGACTATGATCTGTATGAAGCATCGCAAGATTGATTCGCCGTGAGGCTGACCCGTGAAGGGGGCACTATGAAAACACCACTGTTCAACTGGCTCCACGACCTGGCTGTCGCCTTGGGCCTTATCCCACCACCGCTGCAGCCGGTGCCGATACCGACCGACGAAGAGCAGCGCAAGCGCCAACCTCGTCGCCGTTGAGGTGAACTGAAAAGGCCGCCGCATCCCCAGATGCCGCGGCCTTTTCAATTGCAGTACCGGCCGTTTCCCGGTCGGTACTGTTACGTGCCTGCAATCACGCCAGGTTCGCTGCTGGCAGTGGACGCCGCGACATCAGGCTCACCACCACAAAGCTCACAAGCCCAACCGCCAGGCTGTAGTAGATCGGCGTGTTGGCATCCAGGCCATCCTTGACCATGAACAGCAGCGCGGTCGCAAAGCCCAGCGACATGCTGGCGATAGCGCCTGCGGTGGTGGCGCGCTTCCAGAAGATCGCCCCCATCAGCGGGATCAGCATGCCGCCGACCAGCAGGTTGTACGCCAGGGTCAGTGCACTGATCACGTCATTCACCGCCAGGGCGATACCCAGTACCACCAGGCCGGTGAGCAGGGTGAACAGGCGGCTCGTGGCCAGTCCCGACTGCTTGCCGCCACGCAGCTTGGGCAGCAGGTCTTCGGTGATGGTGGTCGACGCCGCCAGCAAGCCAGCACTGGCCGTCGACATCATCGCCGCCAGGGCAGCCGCCATCAGCAGGCCACGGATGCCATCGGGCAGGGTGGTCTTGATCATCGCCGCAAAGGCATTGTTCGGGTTGGCCAGGTCAGGCAGCAGCACATGCGCGGCCATGCCGATCAGGGCGCAGGCCAGGCCGTAGAACACGCAATAGACGCCGGCAGTGGTACCCGCACGCTGGCAGACCTTGGCGTCACGGGCGGTGAACACCCGCTGCCAGATGTCCTGGCCGATCAGGATGCCGAAGAAGTAGATCAGGAAGTAGGTGATGATGGTGTCCCAGCCGATGGTGGTCCAGCTGAAGCTGGACGCCGGCAGCTGTGCCACCAGTTGGTCCCAGCCACCGACCTTGTACAGGCACACCGGCAACAGGATGAACATCAGGCCAACGGTCTTGATCACGAACTGGACGATGTCGGTCAGGGTCAGCGACCACATGCCGCCAATCGTCGAGTACACCACCACCACGCCACCGCCGAGCAACAGCGACATCCAGAACGGCAGGTCGAGCAGCACTTGCAGCACGGTGCCCATGGCCAGGGTCGAGGTCACGCCGATCATCAGCGCATACGCCAGCATGATCACCGCGCTGGCCTGACGCGCCATCGGGTTGTAGCGCCGCTCCAGGACCTGGGTCACGGTGAAGATGCGCAGGCGCAGCAGCGGTTTGGCGAGGAACAGGTTCAGGGCGATGATGCCCAGGCCCAGCGCGGCGCACAGCCAGAAGCCAGAGATACCGTGGACATAGCCCAGGCGCACGGTGCCGACGGTGGATGCGCCACCGAGCACGGTGGTGGCCATGGTGCCCATGTACAGGGTCGGGCCGAGGTTGCGCCCGGCCACCAGGTAGTCTTCGTGGGTCTTCGCGCGGCGCATGCCATACCAGCCAAGCGCGAGCATGCCGGCGGTATAGATCAGTACAACGATGATGTCCAAGGCCATTGGGGGTCTCCCGATTATCTTTATTATGGCGAGATCGACCGTCCGGGCGGGTGCACGGGGCCCGGCGGTCTTTTCTTGTGTGTTGGCGGGCCTCTGTGGCCCTCCCTAATGGCTCCTGCCAGGGTGTATCTGTACAACCGCGCGGATGACCGTGGCTGAGCGGGCGGGCCCGCTCGCGCCAGGGTCAGCGGTGCGCAACGCCCGGCAGTACGCAGAGCATCTCGAACAACAGGTTGGCCCCCAGCAACGAGGTGTTGCCGGTGGTGTCGTACGGCGGCGACACCTCGACCAGGTCGCAGCCGATCAGGTCAAGGCCTTGGCAGCCGCGGATGATCTCGATCGCCTGGATGGTGGTCAAGCCGCCGATTTCCGGGGTGCCGGTGCCCGGCGCCCAGGCCGGGTCGATGCCGTCGATGTCGAACGACAGGTACACCGGGCCACCGCCGACCTTCTCGCGCACTTCGGCCATCAGCGGCGCCAGCGACTTGTGCCAGCACTCTTCGGCCTGCACCACACGGAAGCCCTGGTTACGGCTCCAGTTGAAGTCTTCGGCGGTGTAGCCTTGTGCCCGCAGGCCGATCTGCACCACGCGATCACAGTCCAGCAGGCCTTCTTCGACGGCGCGGCGGAAGGTGGTGCCATGGGCGATCTTCTCGCCGAACATGTGGTCGTTGACGTCGGCGTGGGCATCGATATGCACCAGGCCGATCTTGCCGTGCTTCTTGTGCAGGGCCCGCAGAATCGGCAGGGTGATGGTGTGGTCACCGCCCAGCGTCAGCGGCACGACATTATGCTCGACAATGGTGTCGTAGGCTTCTTCGATGATGCGCACGGCATCGAGCAGGTTGAAGGTGTTGATCGCCACGTCGCCGATGTCGGCGATCGACAGCGAGTCGAACGGTGCGGCGCCGGTGGCCATGTTGTAGGGGCGGATCATGACCGATTCAGCGCGGATCTGCCGCGGGCCGAAGCGCGTCCCTGAGCGCAGCGAGGTGCCGATGTCCAGTGGCACGCCGACGAACGCGGCGTCCAGGCCCTCAGGCGATTGCAGGTGGGGCAGGCGAAGCATGGTGGCGATGCCGCCGAAACGCGGCATTTCGTTGCCGCCCAGTGGTTGGTGGAGAATCTTGTCCACGGTGGGCCTCATCAGTCGGTCGATTGTTTTGTTTGTTCGAACCTGTGCCACGCACGCCTTGCAGGACTGGAGTGCCGGCGGGCAGGGACATTTCGGCCAGTCTGCGCAAGGTAGTGCCTGGAAAGAATCGCTACCGGCAAATACTTACTTCAGGATTTTCTGAACTAATTGCCTCGCTCGGGTTAGACTTTGCCCATTGCCCACCTAGCGGACCCGTTGTGCCATGGCCTCTTCACTGCCCGACCTGAAACTGCTGCGCATCTTTGTCAGCGTGGCGCGCCATCAGGGCTTCGCCAACGCCCAGCGCGATCTGAACCTGTCGACGTCGGCCATCAGCACTTACATGAGCCAGCTGGAAAGCGCGCTGGGCATCGTCCTCTGCCACCGCGGGCGCGGCGGCTTCAGCCTGACCAGCAAGGGCGAGCTGTTCCACCAGGAGACCTTGCGCCTGCTGGCGGAAATGGACGGCTTCGAGCAGTACGCCGCCGCGCTCAAGGGCGAACTGCGCGGCACCCTCAACCTGGGCGTGATCGACTCCACGGTCGGTGATCGGGCGCTGCCGCTGGCCGAGGCGATCGGTGCCTACAGCCAGGAGCATCCGGCGGTGCACCTGCACCTGTCGGTGTCCAGCCCCTACGAGCTGCAGCTGGGGGTGCAGGACAATCGCCTGGACCTGGCCATCGGCGCGTTCTCGTCGCGCATGAGCGGCCTGGTCTACCAGCCGCTGTACCGCGAACAGCACTGGCTGTACTGCAGCAGCCGGCATCCGTTGTTCAGCGAGCGACGCATCCCTGAGCCGGTGGTCACCCAGCAGCGCATGGTCGGGCGCGGTTACTGGAGCCAGGCCGAGCTGGCTCGGCACGGCTTCAAGCACAGCGCGGCGACGGTCGAAAGCATGGAGGCGCAGTTGATCCTGATTCTCTCCGGCGCCTACATCGGTTACTTGCCCGAGCACTACGCCAAGGCCTGGGTCGACAAAGGCGACCTGCGGGTGCTTTCACCGGCCACGTTCGGCTATCAGGCGCCATTCTCATTGATCATCCGCCGGGGTCGCAGCCGCGAACCGTTGATCCAGACCTTCCGTGACCTGCTTAAAAGCCAGCTCAACGTCGGCTGACACACATGCCGTTGAGCGCATTCTGTCAGGACGGGTAAATTTCCTACAAAACTTGACCGCTGATCGGCGGGCACTCTGCTAAACATCTACTTGCTGTGATGGAATTTCCCGTCAATCCAAGCAGGGACTGCCCCGATGCGCATGAATTTGCCCGTCACCGAGCACGAAAGAACGTTCTCCAGCGATCAGCGGCTGATCTCCACCACCGACCTCAACAGCCGCATCACCTATTGCAATGATGCGTTCGTGGCGATCAGCGGCTTTACCTACGACGAACTGGTCGGGCAGACGCACAACCTGGTGCGCCACCCCGACATGCCGCCGTCGGTATTCGGGCACATGTGGGACACCATCAAGCAGGGCAAGCCGTGGATGGGGGTGGTCAAGAATCGCTCCAAGAACGGTGACTACTATTGGGTCAGCGCCTATGTCACGGCGGTGTATGAAAACGGCCGGATCAGCGGCTACGAGTCGGTGCGCTCGGTGCCCAGCCGCGAGCAGATCCGCCGCGCCGAGGCGCTGTATGCGCGCCTGCGCGGTGGGCGCTCGGCGGTGTCCTGGGCGGCGCGCGCCACCCATGTGCTTGGCCACGGCTGGCCGCTGATCGGCGCGGGCCTGGTGTCGGCTGCCGGCTACCTGTGGCTGCCGCCGTATGCCGCGCTGGGGGTGCTGATGGCCAGCTTGCTGGGCGCCTGGTACTTGGTCGAAAATCGGCACAGCCGGGCGATCCAGCGCACCCTCGACGAACACCCCAAGGCCTTCACCAGCCCGCTGGTGGCGCTGACCTACAGCGACAACCCTGGCCTGCGCGGGCAGCTCGACCTGGCCATCATCAGTGAGGAGGCGCGCTTGCAGACCGCGCTGACACGGCTGGTGGACGCCGGAGTCGGGGTCAAGTCGCGGGCGGCGCAGTCGGCGGAACTGTCCGACGCCCAGGCACTGATGCTCGACCGCCAGCGCAGCGAGACCGATCAGTCGGCCACGGCCATTGCGCAGATGGCGGCGACCATCCAGCAAGTCACCCACAACGTGCAGAGCACCGCGCATGCCGCCAGCGACGCCGACCAGCTCGCCCAGCAGGGCACCTCGCTGGCCCAGCAAAGCCTGCAGGCCATGGGCAGCATGAGTGAAGCGGTCAATGACATCGGCCAGGCGGTGCATGCCCTGGCCGAGCAGACCCAGTCGATCGGCAGCGTGGTCGATGTGATCACCTCGATCGCCGAGCAGACCAACCTGCTCGCGCTCAACGCCGCGATCGAGGCGGCGCGCGCTGGCGAGCAGGGCCGTGGGTTTGCCGTTGTGGCCGATGAAGTGCGTTCACTGGCGCAGCGCACACGGGCCTCCACCGACGAGATCCACCACATCATCGCCACCCTGCGCGCCGGCGCCGAGCGCGCGGTGTCCACCGCCAACCGCGGCGAGCAGATCTCGCGTGACAGCGTGCACAGTGTCGAGGCGGTGCGCGAAGCGCTGTCGGGGATTGCCCAGGCGGTCAGCCGGATCACCGGCATGAGCCAGCAGATGGCGACCGCCTCTGAACAGCAGAGCCATGTCGCCGAAGACATCAACCAGCAGATCACCCGTATTGCCCACCTCTGCGACCAGAGCGCGGGGCAGGCCAAGCAGGGCGCCGAGATCAGCCAGGACCTCGAGCGCATGGCCGAGTACCTGCACAGCCTTGCCGAGCGTTTCAACCGTTAGCGCGTAATCGTCTCTCCCACAGGGAAGTGGGCTTTTTCTCGGGTGGCTATGGCACACTTGCCGCAGCCAGGAGAACCCGATGTCCAGACCCCGCTGCGAACGCTGCACGCGTGCGCAAGAGCATTGCCTTTGCCCGCTGATCCCCCGCCTAGAAAGCCGTACCCGTGTGCTGTTGCTGCAGCACCCGAGTGAGACTGCGCATGCCTTGAACACCGCCCGCTTGGCCGCACTCGGCCTGGTCAACGGTGAGTTGCGTGTGGGCGAGGTGTTTGCCGACCTCGAGCAATGGCTGGCGACCCCGGGCTATCGGCCGGTGCTGCTGTTTCCCGGCGATGAGGCGCAGGCGCTGACGGCCTATGGCGAAACCGACGCGCGACCGCTGTTGCTGGTGGTACCCGATGGGACCTGGCGCAAGGCGCGCAAGCTGCTGTACCTGAACCCTCTGCTGGCAGCCTTGCCGCGGGTCACGCTGGGGCAGGTGACCGCCTCACGTTACCGGCTGCGCAAGGCGCCCGAGCCGGGTGCGCTGTCGACCATAGAGGCGGTGGTGCAGAGCTTGAATGCGCTGGAGGCACCGGTGTGCTTCGATGCCTTGTTGCGACCGTTCGAGGCGCTGATCGAAGGGCAGATCAAGGCCATGGGGCGCGAGACCTTCGAACGTAATCATGGCGGACATTGAGGTTTGCTGTGCCGGCCCTTTCGCGGGGCAAGCCCGCTCCCACAGGTTCTCTGCAATGCCCGAATTCTGTGTCCAGCACAAATCCTGTGGGAGCGGCGGTGCGCCGATGCGACTTGCCCCGCGAAAGGGCCGGCACAGACAGCACAAGAGCGTGAGTCTGCTCAGCGCTCGCGCAGGGCCTCGGTGCGTGCCTTGAGCACCGGTTTGAGCAGGTAATCGAGCACGCTCTTCTGCCCGGTAATGATGTCCACCGTCGCCACCATCCCCGGAATGATCAACAACGGCTTGTTGTCCCCACCCAGGTGATTCCTGTCGGTGCGCACCTGGATCAGGTAGAACGCATTGCCCTTGTCATCCGTCACCGTGTCCGCGCCAATCAGCTCCAGCTTGGCCTTGAGCCCGCCATAAATGGTGTAGTCGTAGGCGCTGAACTTGACCATGGCGGTCTGCCCCGGGTGCAGAAATGCCACATCCTGCGGGCGCACCTTGGCCTCGATCAGCAGGTTGTCCTCGATCGGCACGATCTCCACCAGGTCACTGCCCGGCTGCACCACGCCGCCAATGGTGTTGACCTTGAGCAGCTTGACGATGCCGCGCACCGGCGACACCACCGTGGTGCGGTTGACCCGGTCGTCGATGGCGATGCTGGTCGCGGCGATCTTCGACAGCTCGGTGCGCTTGTCGTTGAGCTCCTTGGCCGCCTCGGAACGAAACGCCGCATCCGACTCCTGGATCTTGCTCTTGATTTCCGCCACGGCCGCATCGGCCCGGGGGATCGCCAGGCTGGTGGCGTTGAGTTGGCCGCGCGCTTCGACCGTGCGCTGCTTCAGGCGCAGGATCTCCACCGGCGAGATCGCCCCGGTGCCGACCAGCGGCGTGGACATGTTCAGCTCCTGCTGCAACAAGCCCAGGGCAGAGCGGTACTGCTCGACCTTGGAGCGAAACTCGGCGAGCTCCTGGGTCTTCTGCCGCAGCTGCTCGTTGAGCGTCTGTTTCTCGCTGGCCAGGCGCCGCTGACGGGATTGGTAGAGCGCGGTCTCATCCTCGGCCACTTGCGGCGACTTGGCGCGAATCTCGTCGGACAGCTGGAACGGCCGGCCCTCGGCTTCCGCCGCCAGGCGCTCGACCTGAGCGGTCAAAGCATAGCGATCAGCCTCGCTTTCGCCCTTGTTGGACAAGAACCGCGTGTCGTCCAGGCGTAGCAGGGTCGCGCCCTTGTCGACCATCTGGCCCTCGCGGACGAAAATTTCGGTGACGATGCCGCCCTCGAGGTTCTGCACCACCTGGATCTTGCTCGACGGGATGGCCTTGCCTTCGCCGACGGTGACCTCGTCGAGCACCGCCAGGCTGGCCCAGGCCAGTGCCGCCAGCAGCAGCGCAGCGGCCAGCCACACCGTCAGGCGCGACAGGCGCGGCGACTCCTGCAGCGTGGCGCCGGCCAGCTCGGGCATGTAATCGCGCTCGGCGGTCTTGCCGGCACCCTGGAAATAACTGCGCATGAAAGGCATGGGCCTACTCCTCGAAGGACGTCTACAGGGCCGCGCCGATGCGGCCCTTGCGCAGGGCGTCGATGACCGCATCCTTCGGCCCGTCGGCGACGATCTTGCCGTTGTCCAGCACCAGCAGCCGGTCCACCAGGCTGAGCATCGCGGTGCGGTGGGTGACCAGCAGCACGGTCTTGCCCGGCACCCACTCGAGCAGGCGCTGGCGCAGCTGCTCCTCGCTGCTGTTGTCCATGTGGCTGGTGGGCTCGTCGAGGATCAGGATCGCCGGCTCCAGTAACAGCGCCCGCGCCAGCAGCACCGCCTGGCGCTGGCCGCCGGACAGCAGTTGGCCGCGTTCACCGACCGGCCGGTCGAAGCCTTGCGGGTGTTGCCGGGCCAGTTCGGTGACGCCGGTCAGCTCGGCGACTTCGAGCATGCGCGCATCACTGACATGGCGAGCGCCCAGGGTCAGGTTGTCGCGCAGGCTGCCGGCCAGCAGCGGCAGGTCGTGAGCGACGTAGCCGATCTGGCTGCGCAGGTCGGCGATGTCCAGCTGGCGAAGGTCGAGGTTGTCCAGCAGCACCTGGCCTTCGTCCGGGTTATAGAAGCCCATCAGCAGCCGGCCGAGGGTGCTTTTGCCCGAGCCGCTGCGGCCGACGATACCAATGCGCTCGCCGGGCTGCAGGCTCAGGTTGACGTCGTTGAGGGCGGCGGCGTTCTGCCCGGGGTAGCGGAAGGTCACGTGGCTGACCGCCAGGCCGCCCTTGAGCGTGGTGTGCTCGAGGGCTTGCTGGTCGGGCTGGCGCTCCTGAGGCAGGGCCATCAGCGCGTCGGTGCTGCGCATGGTCAGCTGGGCTTGCTGGTAGCGGGTGATCAGCCCGGCGATCTGCCCCAGAGGCGCCAGCACGCGGCTGCCGAGCATGTAGGTAGCGACCAGGGCGCCGACGCTGAGGTTGCCGGCAATGATGCTGTAGACCCCGGCGACGATGGTTGCCATGCCGCAGAACTGCTGGATGAACAAGGTACCGTTGGTCGCCAGCGAGGACAGGTTGCGCGCGTGCGCATCGAGCCGGGCGATGGCGCCGTTGGTGTGCTCCCAGTGGTATTGGCGTTCGCTTTCGGCGCCGCAGGCCTTGAGCGTTTCCAGCCCGCCGAGGGTCTCGATCAGCAGCGCCTGGCGCACCGCGCCGAGGCTCAGGCTTTTTTCCACGGTGTCGCGCAGGCGGATCTGGATCAGCAGGGCAAAGCCCACCGCGACCGGGAAGGCCACCAGCGGGATCACCACCAGCCAGCCGCCGAGCAGGCCGATCACCACCAGCATCAGCGCCACGAACGGCAGGTCGATGATGCTGGTCAGGGTCACCGCAGTGAGGAATTCGCGCAGCCCCTGGAAGTCATGGATGCTCTGCGCAAAGCCGCCGATGGTGGCCGGACGGGCCTTCATCGACATGCCGGTGATGCGCTCGAACAGGGTCGCGGAAAGAATCAGGTCGGTCTTCTTCCCGGCCTGGTCCAGCAGGTGCGCGCGGACCATGCGCAGCACCAGCTCGAAGGCGGTGCCGATGAACAGCCCGGCGACCAGCACCCAGAGGGTCGACAATGCCTGGTTGGGCACCACTCGGTCGTAGGTCTGCATGACGAACAGCGGCACCATCAAGCCGAGCAGGTTGATCAGCAGGCTGGCCAGCAGGGCATCGCTGTACAGCCAGCGAGAATGGCGCAAGGTGTCGCGGAACCAGGCATCGACCCGAGGCATCAACGGCGTGCGCAGGTTCTCCAGGGTATGCCGCGGGCGGGCAAACAGGGCCTGGCCGGAGTACGCCTGCTCCAGCGCTTCACGCTCGACCCATTGCTCGCCGCCTTCGGCTTCGCACGGCAGGATCAATGCCCGGCCGTCTTCGCCCCAGCGTTGCAGCACGGCGCTGCGGCCGTCGCCGAGCAGCAGCAGGACCGGCAGGTTGAGCGCCGAGATCGCCGCCAGCTCGCGCTTCAGCACCCGCGCCTGCAGGCCGGCACGGGCCGCCGCGCGGGGCAGCAGTTCCGGGCCAAGCCGCTGGGTCGCCAGGGGCAACCCGCTGCACAGGCTGGCGCGGCTGGCAGGGCAGCCATGCAGCTTGCACAGGATCAACAGGCCATCGAGCAACGGATCGTCAACGTCCAGCCGCGGCTGGGCACTTTGCATACTGGTCACGATGGCCTGCTCCTACCGCGGTGGAGAAATCCCGGCTGGGGCCGAACGGCGCTGCGTTCAGCCTCAGCGCATTTCGGGCAACCTGGCTTCGCTGCGTACTTCACTCTTGGCGATGGCTTCTGGCGGCAACGAAATCCGCTGCTTGGCCAACAGCTCGCCCATGGTCGCCAGCACGCGGTACATCGAGTACTCCTCGGTGTAGCGCACTTCGGTGTAGCGACGGTTGGCGTTGTACAGCTCGTTCTCACTGTCGAGCACGTCGAGCAGGGTGCGCTGGCCGAGGCCGAACTGGTCCTGGTAGGCGGCGCGCACGCGCTGGGTGGTTTCGGCGTACTCACGGGCGGTTGGCGTCTGCTTGCGCGCGTTGGTCATGGCGTTCCACGACAGGCTGAGGTTTTCGTTCAGCTCGCGCAGGGCGTTGTTGCGGATGTCCAGCGCCTGGTTGATCTTGTGCGCGTCGGACTGCAGGCGGGCCTTGTCGCTGCCGCCACGGAACAGGTTGTAGTTGAGCTCAACGCCGGCCTGCCAGTCGTTGTTGCTGTGCCCGCGTTCACCGCCCAGGTTGTTGTTGGCGCCGGTGGCCAACACGGCGTCCAGGCGTGGGTAGAACGGCGACTTGGCCACCTCGTACTGCTGCTCGGCGGCATTCACGTCGGCCTGGGCAGAGCGCAGGTAGGGGTTGTTTTCCTGCATGCCGCGGCGGGCATCGTCAATCGTGCCGGGCATTTCTACCTTGATCGTCGAGGGCGTCTCCAGCTCGTCCGGCAGGCGCCCGACCACGCTGTAGAAGTTGGCCTCGGCATCGGCCAGGTCGACTTCGGCGGTGTCCATGTTGTTTTCCGCCAGGGCCCGGCGTGCGCGCGACTGATCGAGGTCGGCGGTGCTGCCGACGCCACGCTCGGTGCGCAGGCCGATCTGGTCGTTGACGCGCAGGTGGGCCTGCAGGTTGTTCTTGGCCAGGGTGACCAGCTCGCGGCGCTTGAGCACTTCGAGGTAGACCTCGATGGTGCGTAGGGCGACGTCCTGGGCGACCGCCTGGGCGTAGTAGGCGCGGGAGTTGGCCACGGCCTCGGTACGGCCGACCTCGTTGGCGGTGTTGAAGCCGTCGAAGATCATCTGCCGCAGGCGCAGCTCCGACTGTGTGTAGTTCATCGTCTCTTTGTTGTGATTGCGCGTGCCGTCGGCATTCAGGCCGCGGGTATTGAGGTTGTCGGAGCGTTGCCGACCATAGCCGGCCACCAGGTCGACAGACGGGTAGTAGCCGCCGCGCGCGAACTTCACGTCTTCATCGGCAGACAACCGACTGTTGCGGTAGGAGCTGATTTCCGGGTGATGGTCCACGGCGTTCTGGACCGCTTCGGTGATCGACATCGCCTGAACGTTGGCGCACGCCATGGCCAACAGGATTGCACTGGTGATGGGGGTAAGAACGCGCATTGGGGTACATCTCCCTGGTCTCAAAATGGGTGCTGCGATCGCCAAAAAAATGACGAAAAATTAGAGTCAAACCGTTTCATGTTTGTAACAACAGAGCTAAGAACATTTAACGCGCGAGCTTAGAAGTTTTTTTCATAACACCTATGCGAAAAAAAACTTATGAGGTCTAAGGAATCCGCGACATTGTTCTACTCACGGGGCCCGCAAACCGAGCTGCAGTCAGCAGATTTGGGCCATCGGCAAAGGTTCCAGAATTTTTGCAGCTAAAGGGGCTGGAAAGGGAGACCAAGGCGGAATTTGGCGACAGAAAATTGTCGCTTAGCAGTGGCCACGTTCCATCATGGCTATCACCTTGGTATCACGCCGGAGCGCTTTTACTCAGGGTCAGCACAGCACGATCCTGCCTCCCGCGTCGCAGTAGACCCCGGCATTTCAGCTGCGAAGTCCGATCGGCATGGGAGGCTTACGCGCATGGCTAAATTTATCGGGGTGGTCAGCAAGGTTGTCGGTCAGGTGTTTGCGGTGGACAACGACGGCAGCCGTCGCCTGCTGGTCGAAGGTGACCGGCTGTTTGCCGGCGAACAGCTGGAGACCGGCAGTGCCGGTGCCGTCGCGGTGCGCTTGAACAATGGCGCCGAGCTGACCCTGGGCCGCGACAGCAGCCTGGAGATGACCTCGGAGCTGTTGGCCAACCGCGCCCCCGCTGTGCACAGCCACGATGCACCGCCAAGCGATGCGCAACTGGCGGATGTCGAGCGCCTGCAGCAGGCCATCGCCGCCGGTGCCGACCCCAGCGAGGAGGGCGAGGCGACGGCGGCCGGGCCGAACGCGGCAGGGTCGCCCGGCGCGTTGGGCGGCGGCCACAGTTTCGTCATGCTCGATGAGGTGGCCGCGCGGGTCGACCCGCAGATCGGCTTCCCGACGGCCGGCTTCAATGGCATCCCGGAGCTGGCCAACCTTTATGTGGGCGACCTGGATATCGATAACAGCAACGACCTGCTGCTACCGCCAGCGCCAACGCCACCAGCCGGCCAGCCGGACAATCCCGTCAGCCTGCGAGGGCTCGATCTCAGCCCTGGCGAGTTGTCGATGGACGAGGCCAACCTGGCCCAGGGATCGAACAGCAATCCGGCGGCCCTCACCCAGCAAGGGTCGTTCACCGTGGTCGCGCCGGATGGCGTGTTCAATCTCAGCGTGGGCGGCATCAACGTGGTCACCGCTGGCGTGGTCACCGGCGTCGGGCAGTCGGTTGTCACGCCACTGGGCAATACCCTGACCATCACCGGCTACAACCCCGCTACCGGCGTAGTGAGTTACAGCTACACCCTCACCGGTGCCGAGCAGCATGCCGCGGGCGAGGGCGCCAATACCCTCGGCGAGCATTTGCCCGTACTGGTCAGCGATGCCGACGGTGACGTGGCCAGCGGCAGCCTGGATGTGATCATCCGCGATGACGTACCCAAGGCGGTGGATGACAGCAACCCGGTCACGGCGACCGAACAGCATGTCGAACTGACCGGCAACGTCCTCAGCAACGACCAGCAGGGCGCTGACCGCGTGACCGGCGGGCCGGTGATCGCCGGTACCTTTGTCGGCACCTACGGCACCCTGGTGCTGGCGGCCAATGGCACTTACACCTACACCCTCAACCCTGCTGACCCGGACTTCACTGGGCTGAAAGGGGGCGGCAATGGCGTCGAAAACTTCACCTACACGATCAGGGACGCCGACGGCGACACCAGCAGCGCGACCCTGACCCTGAACATCAGCAACCTCAACGACCCGGTGACCCTGGGCGGGCTCGAGACCAATGGCGGCGAGCTGACCGTCTACGAAAAAAACCTGAACGATGGCAGCGCACCGAACGCAGGTGCCCTGACCCAGGGCGGCACGTTCAGCGTATCTGCGCCTGATGGCCTGCAAAGCCTGAGTGTCGGCGGGATCAACGTCATCACTGGCGGTGTGGTGACCGGGGTCGGCCAGTCGGTCACCACGCCACTGGGCAATACCCTGACCATCACCGGCTACAACCCCGCCACCGGGGTGGTGAGCTACAGCTACACCTTGGTCGACAATGAAACCCACACCAACGCAGACGGCACCAACAGCCTGCACGAGAGCTTCACGGTCACCGCCCAGGACAGCGACGGCAGCAGCACCTCGGGCAGCCTCGATGTGAACATCGTCGATGATGTGCCCAAGGCCGAGCACGACAGCAACCCGGTCACGGCGACCGAGCAGCATGTCGAACTCACCGGCAACGTCCTCACCAACGACCAGCAGGGCGCCGACCGCGTGACCGGCGGGCCGGTGATCGCCGGCACGTTCGTCGGCACCTACGGCACCTTGGTGCTGGCGGCCAATGGCACTTACACCTACACCCTCAACCCTGCCGACCCGGACTTCACCGGGTTGAAAGGCGGCGGCAACGGTGTTGAACACTTCACCTACACGATCAAGGACGCCGACGGCGACACCAGCAGCGCGACCCTGACCTTGAATATCAGCAACCTCAACGACCCGGTGACCCTGGGCGGGTTGGAGACCAGTGGCGGCGAGCTGACCGTCTACGAGAAAAACCTGATCGATGGCAGCGCGCCCAATGACAACGCCCTGAGCCCAAGCGGTACCTTCACCGTGACCGCCCCGGATGGCCTGCAGACCCTGACCATCGCTGGCATCACCGTGGTCAGTGGCGGCACGCCGCTCGGCTTTCCGCAGTCGGTGACCACGCCGCTGGGCAACACCCTGACCATCACCGGCTACAACCCGAGCACCGGCGTGGTGAGCTACAGCTACACCCTGCTCGACAATGAAACCCACGCCAACGCCGACGGCACCAACACGCTGCAGGAAAGCTTTACCGTCACCGCCCAGGACAGCGATGGCAGCACCGCCACCGGCAGCCTCGACGTGAATATCGTCGACGACATCCCCAAGGCCCATTGCGACTTTGCCAACGTGACCGAGGGTGGCCAGGTCAGCGGCAACCTGCTGGGCAATGACGTGATCGGTGCCGACACCTTGAGCGATGGCAAGTATGTGGTAGGCGTGCGTGCTGGCGACAATACCTCGGCCCCCGCGCTCGGCCAGCTCGGGGTGAAGGTGCAGGGTGCGTACGGTTACATCGTCCTCGACGCCGAGGGCAACGGCGTCTACCACGCCAATGCCAACAGCGTCGCCCCGGCCGGCGCGACCGACACCTTTGTCTACACCATCCGCGATGCGGACGGCGACCAGAGCACCACCACCGTCACCATCCGCGTCAATGACAGCGGGTTGCTGGCCAGTGAAGACCGCGACATCAAGGTCTTTGAAAAGGCCCTGGACCTCAACCAGGATGGCAATGACCTGGCGCCGGGCAGCGTGGTCGGCAGCCAGCCAGGATCGACCGGCGAAACCGCCAGCGGCACGCTGGTCGGCGCGGTGACGGGCGGGGTAGGTGCCTTGACCTACAGCCTGGTGGGCAATGCCGTCGGCCAGTATGGCCAGATCCAGGTGAACGCCGATGGCTCCTACACCTACACCCTGACCTCCGCGCCGAATTCACCGGTGCAGCAGAACGACGGGCCCAACATCACCAGTGAAACCTTTACCTACCTGGCGACCGACTCGCTCGGCAACAGCACCACCAGCACCATCGTCATCAGCATTGTCGACGACGTGCCCAAGGCCCACTGCGATTCCGCGACGGTGCTCGAAGGCTGCCAGGTGATCGGCAACCTGCTGTGGAATGACGTGGTCGGCGCCGATGTCATCAGCGATGGCAAGTACGTGGTCGGCGTGCGTGCCGGCGACGATACCTCGAGCCCCGCGCTGGGCCAGGTGGGCATGGTCGTCGAGGGCAAGTACGGTTACGTGATCCTCGACGCCGAGGGCAACGGCACCTACCAGTCCTACCCCAACAGCGTGACTCCCGCCGGCGCGACCGACATCTTCGTCTACACCATCCGTGATGCGGACGGCGATGAAAGCACCACGACGGTCACCATCCATGTCCAGGACAGCCAGTTGGTAGCGGTCGAGGACCGCGACGTCGAGGTCCATGAAAAGGCCTTGGACCTGACCCAGGACATCAACGACCTGGCGCCCGGAACCGTGGTCGGCAGCCAACCGGGGTCTACCGCTGAAACCGCCTCGGGCACCCTGGTCGGCTCGGTCACGGGTGGCTACGGCGCGCTGACCTACAGCCTGGTGAGCGACCCCGTCGGCCAGTACGGCCAGATCCATGTCAACAGCGATGGCACCTACACCTACACCCTCACCGCTGCGCCCAATTCACCGGCTCACCAGAACGACGGGCCCAACGTCACCAACGAGAGCTTTACCTACCAGGCGACCGACTCGCTCGGCAATACCACCACCAGCACCATCGTCATCAGCATCGTCGATGACGTGCCCAAGGCCCATTGCGATTCAGCGACGGTGCTCGAAGGCTGCCAGGTGATCGGCAACCTGCTGTGGAATGACGTGGTCGGCGCCGATGTCATCAGCGATGGCAAGTACGTGGTTGGCGTGCGCGCCGGCAACGACACCTCGACCCCTGCGCTGGGCCACCTGGGGGTGGTCGTGGAGGGCCAGTTCGGCTACATCACCCTTGATGCCGAGGGCAACGGTGTCTATCAGTCCTACCCCGACAGCGTCACGCCGGCCGGGGCCACCGACACCTTCGTTTACACCATCCGCGATGCGGACGGCGATGAAAGCACCACGACCGTCACCATCCACATCCAGGACAGCCAGATGATCGCGGGCCAGGACCGCGACGTCACCGTCCATGAAAATGCGCTGGACCTGATCAAGGACGGCAACGACCTGGCCCCTGCCACGGTCACCGGTAGCCAGCCGAGCGCGACCGGCGAAACCGCCTCGGGCTCGCTGGTGGGTGCGGCCAGTGGTGGTTATGGCGCACTGTCCTACAGCCTGGTGAGCGATCACGTCGGCCAGTACGGGCAAATCCAGCTCAACAGCGACGGGTCCTACACCTATACCCTCACCTCGGCGCCGAAAACCCCAGGCGGTGCCGACGACGGGGCCAACCAGGTCACCGAGTACTTCACCTACAAGGCCACCGACTCGCTCGGCAACACCGCCACCAGCACCATCGCCATCAACATCGTCGACGATGTGCCGCAGGTGGTCAGCGCCCAGCGTTCGGTCACGCCCGGCCAGGTCGACTCGAACCTCCTGCTGGTCATCGACGTGTCCAGCAGCATGGCCCAGCAGTCGGGCGTGGATGGCCTGAGCCGGTTGGGCTTGGCCAAGGAGGCGATCAGCGCCTTGCTCGACAAGTACGATGACATGGGCGACATCAAGGTGCAGATCGTCACCTTTGGTACAGGCGCCTCGATCCAGTCGGACGTGTGGGTCTCGATCGAGCAGGCCAAGGCGATCGTCGCTGGCCTCACGGTCGGCGGTACCACCCACTACGATGCGGCCGCCGCCAGTGCCGAGAGCGCCTTCCTCAAGGACGGCAAGCTCGCCGGTGCGCAGAACGTCAGCTACTTCTTCTCCGACGGGGCACCCACCAACGGCCATGCGCTGACCCCGGCGCTGGAGACGCAGTGGATAAAATTCCTCACCGACAATGACGTCAAGTCCTACGCGATCGGCATGGGCTCGGGGGTCAACGAAGGCAACCTCAATCCGCTGGCCTACGACGGCGTCAGCGAAACCAACACCCCTTCGGTGGTGGTCACCGACCTCAACCAGCTCGGTGCGGTGCTCAGCGGTACCGTGCAGGGGGCGCCGATCAGCGGCAGCCTGATGGCCGGCGGCGACTTCGGTGCCGATGGCGGCTTCATCAAGGCGCTGGTGGTGGATGGCGTGACCTACACCTTCGACCCCAAAGCGGCGGGCGGGCAGGGCGGCTACAGCGTGGCCGGTGGTGTCGACAACGGCGCCTTCGACACCGCGACTCATACCCTCGGCATCAAGACCAGCCTGGGCGGGCTCTTGCTGGTGGACATGGACAGCGGCGAGTTCACCTACCAGCCGCCTAAAGCCAGCAGCGCTAACGCACTGGAGAACATCGGCTTCACCGTCAGCGACAACGACGGCGATACCCGCAGTGCCAGCCTGTCGATCACACTGCTGGGCAACACCGCGCCGGTCGCGGGGGCCGATCACATCATCACCAACATCACCGGCGCCAGCCTCACTGTGCCGAGCGAGGCCTTGCTGGCCAACGACAGCGATGCCGACCACGACCCGCTCAGCGCCACGCCCACCAGCTTCAATACCCACTTTGCCGACAAGGGCGCGGGCTTCAGTGCCGGCAGTGGCGTGCCGCTGATCACCTTCAACAGCGCGGTCAGCAATACGGCCAACCAGTTCAAGGAGCTCGCCCGCAGCGCCTTTGTCGCCAACACCAGCACCCTGAGCGCGGCCCTCTTGGTCGCGGGTTATCTGGGGCAGATCAGCTCCACCAACGCCAATGACCAGGACGTGATCACCGTCAGCCTGCGCAAGGGCGAAACGCTTACCCTCAATCATGATCGGGCCGAAGGCAACCTGATGATGGAGTGGAAGGATGCCAGCGGCAGCTACCAGGGCATTGCCGACGGCGGCAGCTTCATGGCCAGCCATGACGGCGTGTACAGCATTCACCTGGTCAACACGCCGAATGACGCGGGCAGTGCCAGGGCCGCGGAAAACTACAAGCTGAGCATGGTGATCAACTACGCCAATGCCGAAAACGAGGTCCATCACAGCAGCTACACGCTCAGTGACAGCCATGGCGGCAGCGCCACCGGTGCGGTGGATATCACCTACCACGCAGGCAGCACGCTGGACGGCACGTCTGCCGATGATGTGCTGCTGGCGGGCGCTGGCCACGACACGCTGAATGGCGCCGGCGGCCACGATGTGCTGGTGGGCGGGGCGGGCAACGACAACCTGTATGGCGACGAGGGCGACGACCTGCTGATCGGTGGGCTGGGCACTGACCTGCTCGACGGTGGCAGCGGTATCGACACGGCCAGCTATGCCTCGGCGACGGCTGCGGTAACGGTCGACCTGGGCCAGGCGGGGTGGCAGAACACCGGCGGCGCAGGCCTCGACAAGCTGCTCAGCATCGACAACCTGATCGGTTCGGACTTCAATGACACGCTGACCGGCGATCACGCGGACAACCTGCTCGCCGGTGGGCGTGGCAACGATGTGCTCAACGGCGCTGGCGGCAACGACACCCTGATCGGCGGGTTAGGTGACGATACGCTCACCGGTGGCAGTGGCAACGACGCGTTTGTCTGGCAGAAGGGCGACAGTGGCCATGACACGGTCACCGACTTTACCCCGGGCAGTGATCGCCTCGACCTGTCGCAGTTGCTGCAGGGCGAGAACGCCACGGCGGCGTCGCTGGATGACTACCTGCACTTCAAGGTCACGGCGTCTGGCGGCAATGTAGTGTCGACCATCGAGGTCAGCAGCGTGGCGGGGGCGACGCCGACCCAGACCATCGACCTGGCCGGGGTGGACCTGGCCCAGCATTACGGGGTGACGGCGGGAGCGGGCGGGTTGATTGCCTCGGGGCATGATACGGCGACCATCATCAACGGCATGCTCAATGATCAATCGTTGAAGGTGGATACAGTGTAGGTCGTGCTGGCCCCTTCGCGGGGCAAGCCCGCTCCCACAGGATATCCGCCGACCCAAAGAGCGACGCTATCCTGTGGGAGCGTGCTTGCCCCGCGAAGGGGGCGCCGCCGAGGCCCTGGCTTAACGCCGCTGCAAGGTCTTCTGCTTGAGGATGTACAGGCTCACCAGCACCGCACTGGTGAGCATGAACGCGCGAGCCCAGAACAGCGGCACCAGGTAGCACGACAGGGCTATGCTCGCCCACATCAAACCGATGGCGTAGACCTTGCCCTTGAGCGGTATGCCCTCGCCGCTGAGGTAGTCACGGATCCACGGCCCGAGCCTGGGGTGGTTGACCAGCCAGGCATGAAAGCGTGGCGAGCTGCGGGCGAAGCAGGCCGCCGCCAGCAGCAGGAACGGGGTGGTGGGCAACACCGGCAGGAAGATCCCCAACACCCCGAGCGCGACGCTGAGCCAGCCGACGGCCAGCAGCAGGTAGCGCACGACCGCTGTCAGTGGTGACGCGGTTTGAGCAGGGCCGGCTTCTCGTCGGGTGCGTGCAGCAGCAGGTAGAGGGCGGTCAGCGCTTCAGGAATCTGCACGATCATGTCGTCCTGCAGGTTGGCATCCTTGGCGATGTCCTCGAACTCGGGCTGCTCGTCGAACAGGCCCGAACCGACCATGATCGGCAGGAGCATCTCGCTGACTTCTTCCTCGGCGTTCTCGAACCACGCCTCTTCACGCAGGAACACACCTTCCATGAAGCCGATGCACCAGCCGCGCAGCTCGGAATCGTCCGGCTCTTCGGTCAGGTCCAGCTCGCACGGCAGCTCGAATTCCTCGTCGCTGGCCAGCTGGCGGCTGATGTGCGCCTTGAGGGCGATCAGCGTGGCTTCGATCTCGGTGCGCTGGGCATCGCTGGTGTATTGCGGTTCCTCGGCGAACAGTGCATCGATCCATTCACGGTCAGGGACGACTTCGGAGGTGATCGACAGCGCGGTCAGGTAGCCATGGGCGGCGACGTAATCCAGCGCTTCTTCATGCAGCTCGTCGGCATCGAGGAAGACTTGCAGGCGGGTCAGTTGCTCGGCGAAGGACATTACGGGGCTACCTTGGGGAATAAACGATAGTGAATTCTAGCACCTTGCTACAGAGTAGGGGCAAAGGGAACGTCTGTCACCGAGGCGTCCTTTAGCAGCGGACAGTGGGGTATAATCCGCGATTTTTCAGCCAGGGGAACCCGTTCCGGGGCCTCTGGCAAAAGCTGCTTACGCATTCGTACGTGTGCAGGACGGGTTTATCGTCCAGCCTGTGTCCGGGAATGGTACGGCGATTTCGGAGTTTGCAATGCTCGAACAGGCTCAGCGCGTCCTCAAGGACATCTTCGGCTACGACAGCTTTCGTGGGCGCCAGGCGGCGATCATCGAGTGCGTGGCCAACGGTGGTGACGCACTGGTATTGATGCCCACCGGCGGCGGCAAATCGCTGTGCTTCCAGGTTCCGGGGCTGTTGCGCCCGGGCCTGACGGTGGTGGTCTCGCCGCTGATCGCGTTGATGGACGACCAGGTCGCCACCCTCGACGAGCTGGGCGTGGCCGCCGCGGCGCTGAACTCGACCCTGAGCGCCGAGCAGCAGCGCGAGCTGGCCGGGCGCCTGCGCCGCGGCGAGGTGAAGATGCTCTACCTCGCCCCCGAGCGCCTGGTGCAGCCGCGCATGCTGGAGTTCCTGCAGGGCCTGGATGTGTCGCTGTTCGCCATCGACGAGGCCCACTGCGTGTCGCAATGGGGCCACGACTTCCGTCCGGAATACCTGCAGCTGGGCCAGTTGGCCGAGCTGTTCCCGCATGTGCCGCGCATCGCCCTGACCGCCACCGCCGACATGCGCACCCGCGAAGAGATCGTCCAGCGCCTGCACCTGCAGGGCGCCGAGCGCTTCCTGTCGAGCTTCGACCGGCCGAATATCTTCTACCGCATCGTGCCCAAGGAATCTCCGCGCAAGCAGCTGATGGCGTTTCTCGGCGAGCGCCGTGGCAACGCCGGGATCGTCTACTGCCTGTCGCGCAAGAAAGTCGACGAGACCGCCGCGTTCCTCTGCGAGCAAGGTTTCCCGGCCTTGTCCTACCATGCGGGCCTGCCGGCCGAGACGCGCGCCAGCAACCAGCGCCGCTTCCTCAACGAGGAAGGGCTGATCATGGTCGCCACCATCGCCTTCGGCATGGGCATCGACAAGCCCAACGTGCGCTTCGTCGCCCACCTCGACCTGCCCAAGTCGCTCGAGGCCTACTACCAGGAGACCGGCCGTGCCGGCCGTGACGGCCTGCCCGCCGACGCCTGGATGGCCTACGGCCTGCAGGACATGGTGATGCTCAAGCAGATGCTGCAGAACTCCGAAGGCGACGAGCGCCACAAGCGCGTCGAACAGCACAAGCTCGACGCCATGCTGGCGCTGTGTGAAGAGACCCGTTGCCGCCGCCAGTCGCTGCTGGCCTATTTCGACGAAGTGCTCGAGCAGCCGTGCGGGCACTGCGACAACTGCGTCGACCAGGTACAGACCTGGGATGCCACCGAGCCGGCGCGCCAGGCCCTGTCGGCGGTGTTCCGCACGGGCCAGCGCTACGGCGTCGGCCACCTGGTCGACGTGCTGGTGGGCAAGGACACCGAGAAGGTGCGCAATTTCGGCCACGAGAAGCTGTCGGTGTTCGGCGTCGGCAAGCCGCTCGGCGATAACGAGTGGCGCTCGCTGTTCCGCCAGTTGGTCGCCCGCGGGCTGGTCGATATCGACCTCGAAGGCTACGGCGGCCTGCGCCTGTCCGACAGCTGCCGGCCGCTGCTGCGCGGCGAGGTCAACCTGCAACTGCGCCGCGACCTCAAGCCACAGACCTCGTCGAAGAGCGCTGGCGGCGGCAGTGGCAGCCCGGCCAGCCAACTGGTGCGTGGCGAAGAGCGAGACATGTGGGAGGCCCTGCGCACCCTGCGGCGCAAGCTGGCGGAAGAGCACAGCGTGCCGCCGTACGTCATCTTCCCCGACTCGACCCTGCTCGAGATGCTGCGCAGCCAGCCGAGCAGCCTCAGCGACATGGCCCAGGTCAGCGGCGTCGGTGCGCGCAAGCTGGAGCGCTATGGCCAGGCCTTCCTCGAGGTGCTCAACGGCGGCGAGAGCGCAGAGGCGCCGAAAGTGGTGCTCGATTTGCGCCACGAACTGGTCAGCCTGGCCCGGGCAGGCATGACCCCGGCGCAGATCGCCGGCCAGCTCAATTGCAGTGAGAAAAACGTCTACACCTTGCTGGCCGAGGCCATTGGCCGGCAGGAGCTGAGCCTTGATCAGGCCCTGGACCTGCCAGAAGACCTGATGATGGAAGTGCAGGACGCCTTCCTCGACGGCGAGGGCGAATTGCCGCCGGTGTCGGCGATTGCGCCGCAGTTCGAGCAGCGGGTGCCGGAAGGGGTGCTGTATTGCATCCGTGCGGCACTGGCCGCGGAGTTCGAGCTTTGATCTGACGGGGCTGACCCTTGTCACGGTTTATGACGATTATCGGACATTTCCCTCGCGCCCAGCCTTGCCTGCAAGGCTGGAGCATGGTTAGCTGGCTAATAATTAGTTCTATCCATCGAGTTGTTTATGCCCCTGACCGACAACCAACACCGCTTCGGCATGCAGCTGGCCCAGATGTCCCGTGGCTGGCGTGCCGAGCTGGACCGCCGCCTGGCCGGGCTCAATCTGTCCCAGGCGCGCTGGCTGGTGCTGTTGCACCTGGCCCGTTTCGAGGAGGCGCCGACCCAGCGTGAGCTGGCCCAGAGCGTCGGCGTCGAAGGCCCGACCCTGGCGCGTCTGCTCGACAGCCTGGAAAACCAGGGCCTGGTGCGTCGGCAGGCGGTGATGGAAGACCGCCGCGCGAAGAAAATCCAGCTGTGCCCGCCGGCCAAGCCGCTGATCGACCAGATCGAGACCATTGCCAATCAATTGCGCATCGAGTTGTTCAGCGGGGTTGATGAAGGGGACCTGGAAATCTGCATGCGCGTGCATGCGAAGATCCTCGGTAACCTCGAGAAGTCTTGAGGGCAGCGGCAAGCTGTAAGCTGCAAGCTGCAAGCTAGAGCGGACCTGCGTCGATGACGCGGTCCGCTTTTTTTGCGTGTGTTCGGTGTAGATGCGTTGGGCGTTGGGCGTTGGGGGCTTATCCATTTGATGTGGTGACGCTTATGGCCCCTTCCGCCCTTACGGCGGGTCACTTTTTTTCTTGGAAAAAAGTAACCAAAAACCGCCGGCTCCCACATACGGCCCTCCGCTGCGCTGCGGGTTCCCTCACTCCGGCCTTGCTCCCGCGTGGACCGGGCTGTAGGGGCCTTCCTGGCCCCCAGCCCTTGCCGGCCTTCCTGGCCGTCACCCCGCTCCGCAAGACCTCCGTTCGGCCTCCTGAGGTCGCCAAGTTACGGGCGGCGCCTGGGCTGGCGTTATCTTCGACAGTGGCAATGGTGGTGGATAGCCTGGCCTCTTCGCGGGTAAACCCGCTCCCACAGGGGCCGTGGTGGCCTTACGGTCAGCGGAGATCCTGTGGGAGCGGGCTTGCCCCGCGAAGAGGCCGGGACTGCCAATGCAAATTCTGGCGCTACCGCGCTGTACCGCCCTTATAAACAAGCGAGAGCGAAGCGATTCGCCAGCCGTCGCCCTGGCCCTTGATCTGGCCTTTGATCTGGCTTGTGATCTTGATCTACTGCGACTTCAGGAGGCCGAACGGAGGTCTTGCGGAGCGGGGTGACGGCCAGGAAGGCCGGCAAGGGCTGCGGGCCAGGAAGGCCCGTACAGCCCGGTCCACGCGGGAGCAAGGCCGGAGTGAGGGAACCCGTAGCGCAGCGAAGGGCCGGATGCAGGAGCAAGCGGTTTTTGGTTACTTTTTTCCAAGAAAAAAAGTGACCCGCCGTAAGGGCGGAAGGGGCCAGTGGCCGCACCACACCCACCGGATAAGCTCACCAATCGAACCCCGGCACCCCAGGCAACTATCCCAATAATCCGTGAAGAATCTTGTTCTCGCCGCTCGAAGCTCGAAGCCTGCCGCTCAAAACGTGTGCCCAAGGTTCAGGTACACCGCCTGCTGATCCTCACTGTTGGCCCCGTAACTCAGGTTCAACGGCCCCAGCGGCGTCTCCAGGCCAAGAAACACACTCGCCGCATTGATATAGCCGCTGTCGAACGCGTTGTCGTTGTTCCACGCCCGCCCACGCTCCAGCGACCCGCCGATATACAGCGGGAAATCCAGCGGCAGGTACGCCCGCGGCGTCAGGCGCCGGTAATAGACCATCCGCATCAGGCTGACGTTCTGCCCCGACACCGAGTCCTGGCGAAAGCCCGACAATTGCCGCGCGCCGCCCAGCACGAAGCTCGACGTCACCACCTCGGTCGGGTCCAGCGTGCGCCCATAACGCCCGCCCAGCACCCAGGTGTTCGGCCCGCTGCTGAAGGCCTTGTCGACGTTGAATTCCCACTGCCGGTACTCGGTGTCCGAGTCCAGCGAAGCGTCGTACTTGCGCAAGGTCACGCCGATGTCTTCGCCACTGTGCGGGAAGTACACGTTGTCCAGGGTGTCGAAGGAGTACTTCAGCTCGTAGAACCCTTCGTTGAAACTGACGCTGGGCAGGTCCTGGTCGCCAATCCGCACCTCGGCCTCGCCCCACGCCTTGCCGACGCCCGCGCGCACCTCGCCATAGGTGCCGATCTGCCGCCCGAGGTTGAGCCCCAGGCCATAACGCTCGAGCCGGTATTCGGCGATCGGGTCGTTGTCGAGGGTGGCTTCGATGTTCTGCGAGCCGAGGTCCAGGTAGGGCGCGATGAAGTAGCGCGAGCCGACGTCGAGGGGCTGGTAGAACTCGCTGTAGAGCTCCTGCTGGTCGCCGATCTGGCCGCGTGTCAGCCATTCGGCACCGAGCCGGTTGATGCCGTTGACCCGGTAGCTGGCGCCGAGGTTGAAGGCGCTGTCACCGCGCATGTCGTCCGACAGGTTGAGCCCCAGACGCAGGTAGTCGGTGCCGCCGCTCTTGCCGCGGGCGTTGATCACCAGGGTGTTGTCGTCGCCCTTGTGCACCACGCGGTATTGCACCCCGTCGAAGTAGTCCAGGCCATACAGGGTGCCCATGTCGGTCTGCAGGCGCTCGAGCTCCAGCGGCTCGCCGATCGGTTGGCGGATGTAGTAGCGAATCACGTCATCGCTGACCTTCGAGTCGTTTTCCACCTTGATTGCCGTGATGATCGGCCGACGCTGGCGCGGCGAGCGGGCCACCGCCAGCTCGGCGTCGCCCTCGGCCTGGCGCAGTGCGGCGAGGCGCGCATCAAGGGCGCGGGTGGCGCGGTAGCCGGCTTCGATCATCTCCTCGGTGCGGCCAAAGTCGGTCACGCCAAAGGCGGCCAACGGCGGCTGGATAAGGATGTCTTGCGGGTGCAGGCTGGCCAGTTGCTCTTCGGAGTTGCGCCGGGTCATCAGGGTGATCGACTGGTTGAGCACGTCGACCACCGTCGCCAATTGCGTGCGGTCGCGCAACGGCGTGCCGATATCGACCACGATGGCCAGGTCGACGCCCATCTCGCGGGCGACGTCGAGCGGGATATTGTCGACCATGCCGCCGTCCACCAGCAGGCGCCCGTCCACCTCGACCGGGGCGAACACCGCCGGGATCGACATGCTGGCGCGGATCACCTGGGGCAGGTGGCCGCGGCGGAACACCACTTTCTCGCCACTGGCGATGTCGGTGGCGACGGCGCGGAAGGGGATCGGCAGCTTGTCGAAGTCGCGGGTGTCGGCGGTGTGCGCCAGCTTGCTTTCCAGCAGCAGGGACAGGTTCTGGCCCTGGATCACCCCCAGCGGCAGGCCGAGGCTGCCATCGTCACGAAAGCTCAGCTTCTGTTTGACCAGAAAGTCGCGGTCATCCTGCTTGCGCCGGAACGGCACGTCCTTGCGCGGGGGCGCGTCTGACAGCGCCTGCTGCCAGTCGAGCGTGGTGGCCAGCTTCTCCAGCTCTTCGACGCTGTAGCCCGAGGCATACAGCCCGCCAATCACCGCGCCCATGCTGGTGCCGGCAATCGCATCGATGCGCACGCCCTGCTGCTCCAGCGCCTTGAGCACGCCAATGTGCGCCAGGCCGCGCGCGGCGCCGCCAGACAGCACCAGGCCGACCTTGGGGCGGGCCGTTTCGGCAGCCATCGCGGTGAAGGAAGAGAGCGTCAGCAACAGGCAGAACAGCAGGCGGCGCATCGTCAGTCTCAAAACCAGGAGGAAAGGCCGCTAGTATAAGCGTCCACCCACCTGGAGATACTCGAACATGGCCGATGCCAAAGCACACATCGTCATCACCTATTGCACGCAGTGCCAGTGGCTGCTGCGGGCGGCCTGGCTGGCCCAGGAACTGCTCAGCACCTTTGCCGACGAGCTGGCCCAGGTGGCGCTGGAGCCGGGCACCGGTGGGGTGTTTCGCATCACCTGCGACGGCGTGCAGATCTGGGAGCGCAAGGCCGACGGCGGCTTCCCCGAAGCCAAGGTGCTCAAGCAGCGCGTGCGTGACCAGATCGACCCGCAGCGCGACCTGGGCCACAGCGATCGTTGATCAGGTGCCCTCGGCCAGCGGGCCTTGCTTGGCCGGTTGCTCGGCGGCGAGGCGGCTGGACAGGTCGATGGCGAAGATGATCAGCGCGCCGCCGGCGAGCATGCGCAAAGTCGGTGTTTCAGCGAACACCGCCCAGGCCACGGCGATGCCATAGACCGGCTCCATGCCGAACACCACCGCGGCGGTGCGCGCCTTGATCACCGCCAGCGCGGCGACGAACAGGCTGTGCGCGATGGCGGTGCAGAACACCCCGAGCAGGGCGATCCACAGCCAGTCCATGGCGTGCACCTGGGCCAGGCCGGGCGCGGCGAACGGCAGCAGGCACAGGGCGACCACCAGGTTTTGCCAGAGCGCCGCCTGCGCCGCCGGCAGACGCCCGGAACCCGCGCGGTTGGTCAGTGACAGCAGCGAGAACAGCAGCCCCGAGAGCAGGGCCCAGAGCAGCCCGCTGGTGGCTTCGCTGGCCAGGTCGAACGCGGGCGTGACCAGCATCAGGCCGACGCTCACCAGGATCACCAGCATGGCTTCGTTACGGCGGATGCGCTCGCGGAACAGCACACCTTCGAGGATCACGGTAAACGCCGGGAAGCTGGCGAAGCCCAAGGTGGCGATGGCTACGCCGCCGACTTTTACGGCGATGAAAAAGCTCACCCAGTGCCCGGCCAGCAGCACGCCGCCGAGCAGCAGCCGGCGCAGGTCCTGGCCGTTGAGCCGCTGCCAGGTTTGGCGTGCGAGGCTGGCGAACAGGCCGAGGGCGAGCACCGCGAACGTGGCGCGGCCAAAGACGATGATGCTCGGGCTGGCCGAGGCGGCCAGCTTGCCGAACACGCCGGTCAGGCCAAAGAACAGCGCGCCGATGTGCAGGGCGCCGAGGGCGGTGCGGTGGTTCATGTGAGTCCTTGGGCAGGGGGATTGCCGGGGGCCGCGTTGCGGCCCTTTCGCGACACAAGGCCGCTCCCACACAGCTTTGCACCGCCCTGAGGCCGGCGCGGTCCCTGTGGGAGCGGCCTTGTGTCGCGATCGAAGGCGCAGCCTTCGCCGGAGCACGATAGAGGAGCTGTCAGTTTAGAGAGCAGGTGCTGCTATGTCTGTCGCACCCCTCGCGTCAATTGTCGCCAGGCTCTCGCCGCAGCGCCATCGGTGAGCAACCAAACGCTCGCAGCACCGCCGCGCCAAACGCACTTTGCGAACTGTAGCCGACCCGTGCGCCGACCTCGCCGATCGGCAGCCGGGTGTCCCTCAGCAGTTGCCGGGCCTTGAGCAGGCGGCGCTGGCGAATGTAGTCCATGGGTGTCTGGCCGCACTCGGCAGCAAAGCGCGCATGCAGCCGTGCACTGGACAACCCGGCCAGGCGCGCCAGGTCGGCCACTTGCAGGGGGTAGGCCGCGTACTGCTCGATGTGTGCATCGAAGGCCGGGTAGGGCAGGCGCTGGGCTGCCGGGCCAGGCGCGAGCGGGGCATTGAGGCTGGCCAGCAGCAACGTCGCGCCCTGACGAGCGATCAGCGGGTCGTCCCCCGGGCTTGCCGCGAGCCAGTCGACCAACTGCTGCTGACGACTGTCCAGGCCCACCGCACCGGGGCGCTCGAGCAGGCGCCGGCTGGCGTCGGCATGCTCGCCCAGTTGCGCGTGCAGCCACTGCTCGCCCGGCACATCGAGCACCAGGCAATGGCTGCCGCCAGCACTGCCACAGGCGTGGTGGGCGCCAGCCGGGACCACCATCAAGGCCTGGCGGTCGACCTGCGCGCCGTGCCCCTGAACCTCGAAATCCAGCCGGCCGCGCAGGCCGAACACCAGCTGCGGGTGGTCATGGCTGTGGGCGATCAACTCGTCGCGGTAGTGGCGCAGGGAAAGAATCGGGCCGGCGGTCATCGGGCAGTCCTCGTGTTGCAGGTCGGCAGTGTACACCCAGACATCTGTTGTAACACGGCTGCCACCTGCGCCTGCCAGTCTCCAGCAAACAGCGCCGGAGTCGACCCATGAGCCACGCCGAACTCGCCCGCCCGTCACGCAAGCAACGCGTACGTACCCTGTGGATCTCCGACGTGCACCTGGGGACGCGGGATTGTCAGGCCGAGCATCTGTCGCAGTTTCTCAAGGGCTTTCAGGCCGACCGCATCTACCTGGTCGGCGACATCATCGACGGCTGGAAACTGCGCAGCGGCATCTACTGGCCGCAAGCGCACACCAACGTCATTCGGCGCTTGCTGACCATGAGCAAGCGCGGCACCGAGGTGATCTACGTCACCGGCAACCACGACGAGTTCCTGCGTCGCTATTCCAAGCTGATCCTGGGCAACATCAAACTGGTCGACGAGGCCGAACACCTGACCGCCGACGGCCGTCGCCTGCTGGTCATCCATGGTGACCAGTTCGACGTGATCACCCGCTATCACCGCTGGCTGGCGTTTCTTGGCGATCGCGCGTACGAGTTCACCCTGGTCCTCAACCGCTGGCTCAACCACTGGCGGGCCCGTTACGGCTATGGCTACTGGTCGCTGTCGGCCTACCTCAAGCACAAGGTCAAGGGGGCGGTGAGCTTCATCAGTGATTTCGAGGATGCAATTGCCCACGAGTGCACCCGGCGGGGCTTCCAGGGCGTCGTCTGCGGGCATATTCACCACGCCGAAATCCGCCAGGTGGGCGAGGTGGAGTACCTCAATTGTGGCGATTGGGTCGAGTCCTGTACCGCGTTGATCGAGCACTGGGACGGCAGCATCGAGCTGTACCGCCTGGCCGACGCCCAGGCACGCGAGAGACAGCGACTGGCAGCTTTGCGCGAGCCCGCCTAGAACGTTACAGGTTGACCTTGCCCAGCAGGATATCCCTGAACATCGCAAAATCACCGACCAGGCTGTACCAGGGGTGCTTGAACGTGGCCGGTCGGTTCTTCTCGAAGAAAAAATGCCCGACCCAGGCAAAGCCATAGCCGAACACCGGCACCGCCAACAGCAGCAACCACTTGCCACTGGCGATGGTGTAGGCCAGCAAGGCGATCACCAGGCTGGTGCCGACGAAGTGCAAACGCCGGCAGGTGGGGTTGCTGTGCTCGCCCAGGTAATAGGGATAGAACTCGGCAAAACTGCGAAACTGCGCTGTGCGGTTCATGGCTGTGCTCCCGGCATACTTGTCATTGGGGCGGATACACGGCGTGGAGCCTGATTCGAGTCTAGAGTGATTAGCAGCGCCGGCCAGTGACAATAAGCGCCATTTGAGTATCCTTGGCATTCACCGCAGGAGCGGTCAGCACAAGAAGCCAGTCATGAGCGAAAGAACCACATCAGCCAGCTGGGCATCAGGGATCGTCAAGGCGCTTGAGCTGGAAGGGCTCGATTGCCGTGTCATGTTCAAGCAACTGGGGCTGGACTTCACTGCCCTCGACGACCCCGATGCACGCTTTCCGCAGGACTCGATGACCCGGCTCTGGCAGCTGGCGGTCGAGCTGTCGGGCAACGAAGCGATTGGCCTGAACATGGCCCGGGTGGTGCGCCCGGCATCGTTTCATGTGGTCGGCTACGCCTTGATGTCCAGCCGCACCCTGGCCGAAGGCTTCGAACGCCTGGTGCGCTACCAGCGGATCATTGCCGAGAGTTCCGACCTGAGCTTTCGGCTCGGGCCTGAAGGCTACTCGCTGGGCCTCACCGTGCACGGTGATCACCTGCCCCCCACCCGTCATAGCGCCGAGGCCTCGCTGGCCTGCGCGCTGTCGCTGTGCACCTGGCTCAGCGGCCGCCCGATCCAGCCACGGCGGGTGCTGATCCAGGGCCCGCAGCCGAAGAATATCGAGCCCTACAAGGTCGCCTTCCATTCACCGTTGGTGTTCGACGCGCCGCATGATGCACTGGTGTTCGAGCGGGCCGACATGGAAGCGCCGCTGCCCACCGCCAACGAGGCGATGGCGATCCTTCACGACCGTTTTGCCGGTGAATACCTGGCGCGCTTCTCGGAAAGCCGGGTAACCCATCGGGTGCGTCAGGTGCTGTGCCGCATCCTGCCGCAGGGCGAGCCCAAGCGCGAGACCGTCGCCCAGGCCCTGCACCTGTCCCAGCGCACCTTGCAGCGGCGCTTGCAGGAGGAGGGCACGAGCTTTCAGAGCCTGCTCGACGACACCCGTCGCGAGCTGGCCGAGCAGTACCTCGCGCAGCCCGGCATGACCCTGCTGGAAACCGCCTACCTGCTGGGCTTCGCCGACCCGAGCAACTTCTACCGGGCGTTCCGCCGCTGGTTCGACGCTACCCCCAGCGAGTACCGCTCGCGGCTGGGCGGTGAGCCACTCAGTGACGCCAGAACGCCGGCATGCACAACACCAGTACCGTGATGATCTCCAGCCGGCCGAGCAGCATGCCGCCGGCCAGGATCCACTTGGCGGCGTCCGGCAGGGTCGCGTAGTTGCCGGCCGGGCCGATCACCTCGCCCAGGCCCGGGCCAACGCCCGATACGGTGCCGGCGGCGCCGGTCAGGGCAGTCATCCAGTCGACCCCGAGCAGCGACAGCAGCAGGGCGATCACGCAGATGGTGATGGCGAAGAAGAACGAGAAGGTCAGGATCGAGCGCACGATCTCTTCATCGAGGCGGTGGCCGTTGTACTTCTGCTTGATCACCGCGCGTGGGTGGATCAGCTGGTTGAGGCTGGCCTTGAGGAGGATATAGGCCACCTGGAAGCGGAAGATCTTGATCCCGCCCGCGGTCGAGCCCGAGCAGCCGCCGACAAAGCCCAGGTAGAAGAACAGCATCAACGAGAAGTTGCCCCACAGGCTGTAGTCGCCCAGGGCGAAGCCGGTGGTGGTGACCACCGACGTGACGTTCAGCGCGACGTGGCGCAGGGCGTCCAGCCAGTGCAGCTCGGTGGTCGCCCAGTACCAGGTGCCGAGCACCAGCCAGGTCGTCACCAGCATGCCGAGCAAACCCTGCACCTGCTGGTCCCTGAGCAGCGCCCGGCGGTTGCCGCGCAAGGTCGCGACGTACAGGGTGAAGGGCATGCTGCCGAAGATCATCACCACCACCGCGACCCAGTGCACCGCCGGGATGTCCCACTTGGCCAGGGACTGGTCGGAGGTCGAGAAGCCGCCGGTGGAGATCGCCGACATGGCGTGGTTGATCGCATCGAACGGGCTCATGCCGGCCCACCAGAACGCCAGGCTGCCGATAAAGGTGATGCCGACGTACACCAGCACGATCGACTTGGCGACCATGTGCGAGCGCGGCATGACTTTTTCGGAGCGGTCCGACGACTCGGTCTGGAACAGCCGCATGCCGCCGATGCGCAACAGTGGCAGGATCGCCACCGCCATGGCGATAAAGCCGATGCCGCCGAGCCAGTGCAGCATCGAGCGCCACATGAGGATCCCCGGCGACATGCTGTCCAGGCCGCTGAGCACCGTGGCGCCGGTGGCGGTGATGCCCGACATGCTTTCGAAGAAGGCGTTGGTGTAGCTGATGTGCTGGGTCAGCAGGAACGGCAGGGCGGCGAACACGCACACCACCAGCCAGCTGCTGACGGTCAGCAGGTACATGTCACGCGGGCGCAGGTGGACGTGTTCGGGGCGCCCGGGGATGACCAGTGCCAAGCCGGCAATAAAGGTGATCAGGCTCGACCAGAGAAACGACGGCATGTCGCCGGTGCGTTCGAAGATCACCAGGGTGGCCATGGGCACGACCATGCTGACCGCCAGGGTGATCAGGAAGATGCCGATGATGAAACCAATGATCCTTAAGGTCGGCAACGCCATGTGATCTGCTCTGACTCGAAAACGGAAGGGGCGCCATTCTACCTGTGCGTCGGGTGAAGTAAACGCATTGGATCGAGCCTGGGGTGTGTCGCGGCGGCGTCAATAGTGCAGAATGACGGCACTTTTGATCTGCCAGGAGGGTAGCCGATGGAGGCTCTCGACGCATTGCTCAACCGTGTATCCGTACCACGCCTGACCGACCCGGCGCCCAATGCCGCCCAGCGCGAGGCACTGTTCCAGGCCGCGTTGCGCGCACCGGACCATGGTCAGCTGCGCCCTTGGCGCTTCCTCACCGTCGAGGGCGCGGCCCGGGACAAACTCGGTGAGCTGTTTGCCGCAGCAGTCGCCAACAAGGGCGATGCCAGCCAGGCGGCCCTGGACAAGGCCCGCGCCATGCCCCTGCGGGCACCCTTGCTGATCGTGGTGATCGCGCGCTTGCAGGACCACTTCAAGGTGCCCAAGTCCGAACAACTGCTGGCGGCCGGCTGCGCGGCGCATGGCATCCTGATCGCCGCGCATGCGCAAGGGATCGGCGCGGTGTGGCGTACCGGTGATCTGGCGTTTGATGCGCATGTGCATCAGGGGCTGGGGCTTGAGGCCAACGAAGAGTTGATTGGGTACCTGTATGTCGGTACGCCGGTGAACGAGCCGCGCACTGCACCCATCCTGGAAACCGCCGACTTCGTTCGCGTCTGGGAATAAGTGTTCGGGGGCCGCTGTGCGGCCCTTCGCGGGTAAACCCGCTCCCACAGGGACCGCGCCGTGCCCGAGGTCAGCGCTATCCCTGTGGGAGCGGCGGTGCGCCGATGCGACTTGCCCCGCGAAGAGGCCCTTTGGCCCACAGCAGTTGTCAGCTGCCCACCACCGCTGTCACTGGAAACTCCAGCCGCGCAACGAACCCACCCTGCGGATGATTGGCCAGCGTCAGGCTGCCGCCATGGCGCTCGGCCGCCCGGCGAGCAATCGCCAGGCCCAGCCCATGCCCTGCCGCGTCCTGACCCGGCGCACGGAAGAACGGCTCGCCCAGCTGTGTCAGGTACTCCGCCGCCACGCCCTTGCCGTGGTCACGCACCGTCACCACCACGCGCTCGTGCTCCAGCCCCGCACTGATCTCGATCGGCTGCCCCGGCGGGCTGAAGCGCAGGGCATTGCGCACCAGGTTATCCACGGCCCGCTCGACCAGCGTCGGCCAGCCCTGCAGGGTCAGACCCGGCGCGGCCTCCAGGCGGATCTCCTGGTCGGGTGCGCTGAGCAGGGCATCCTTGCGCACGCTGCCGAGCAGAGCATTGACGTCGACCGGCTCGGCCAGCGCCTGTTCCGCGTCGACCCGCGCCAGGGCGAGGATTTCGCTGATCAGGTCTTCCAACCGGTCGCACTCACGGGTCAGCCGTGGCCACAGGGCCTGGCGTTGCTCAGGCTCGGCGCGCTCGGCCAGCGCCAGGGCGATGCGCAGCCGGGCCAGCGGTGAGCGCAGTTCGTGCGACACATCGCGCAGCAACTGGCGCTGGCTGCCGATCAGGCTCTGCAGGCGCGCGCCCATCTTGTTGAAGTCGTTGGCCAGCACGCCAAATTCATCCCGCCGGCCAGCCAGCTGGGCCAGGCTGTTCTGCTGGTAGCTGGTCTGGCCGAGGTCGTGCACCGCACCGCGCAGGCGGCTCAGCGGGCGGGTGATCGACAGCGTCACCAGCAGGCTGAACAAGGTCAGCACCACCAGCGCGATGCCCAGCGCACTCAACGGCCAGAGCAGGCTCTCGCGGTGCCAGGAGTCGAGTTCCGGGTGGGGGATGCGGTAGATCAGCAGGTAGGTCTCGCCCGTGGTCGGGCTGGTGTATTCGGTGGTCAGCCGGCGCCACGGCAGGCGGCGCTGGTCGTTGTGCTGGCGGGCCTCGAAATCGGCGGCTCGCCGCGGGAAGGTGCCCGGCACCACGGCATCGCCGGCATCGTTGAGCACCTGCACATCGACCTTGAAGCGCTGCTTGCGGCGCTCCAGGAAACGTTGCGAAGCCTCCAGCCCCTCCTGTTCGTAATGCTCGGCCCAGCGGCTGGCCAGGGTGTTCAGGCCCGGGTGGCGGCTGAGGATCCAGTTGTCCTGGTTGAGCATATGGCCAAGCAGGATCGACAGGCCGGCGACCAGGGTGATGGCAAGCCAGAAACTGGCCAGGATGCGCCAGAACAATGAACGCAAGACGAGCACCTCCAACAAACGGGAAAAACCCGGCCCGCTGGAGGGCGGGCCGGGCATCGGGGTGACAGCTTACTGGGCCTTGCCGGCTTTGGCAGCCTTCCAGGCCTGGAACTCGTTCCATTCGGCCTGGCGCTCGGCGCGTTTCTTCAGATGCTCGTCGAATTGCTTCTGCTGTTCAGGCTTGAGCAGTGCGCGGATTTCGCCGTCGGTCTTGTCGTGGCGAGCCTTGAGCTCGTCCTTCATGGCTTTTT
Organism: Pseudomonas reidholzensis; assembly: GCF_900536025.1. GTDB lineage: Bacteria > Pseudomonadota > Gammaproteobacteria > Pseudomonadales > Pseudomonadaceae > Aquipseudomonas > Aquipseudomonas reidholzensis. Next base: position 59,461 of record NZ_UNOZ01000029.1, on the reverse strand, counting down.
GCTCGGCCGCAGGCAGTTTGTCCAGGTAGCGCTTGGTGATGTCGCGGTCGGCCTTCATGTCTGCGCCCTTGAGCTTGCCGATCTGCTGGCGTTGCTCGTGGGTCAGGTCCAGCTGGGCGAAAGGCGCGTCGCCGCGGTGACGAGGGCCGTCGTGACGTGGGCCGCCATCAGGCATGGCCATGGCAACGGTTGGCAGGGCAGCGGCGAACATCAGGGCGATCAGGGTCTTGCGCATGTTGTCTCTCCTCTCATGGGCCGGTGTTTACCGGATGTGCCCAGTTTAGGGAGATCAAGGTCAAGCGCAGTCAGGTGTGCGTAAAGGCTGGGTAAAGACAAAGGAGCAGCTGCAAGTTTTGAGTTTCAAGCTGCAAGAAACCAAGTCAGCACGCGGGCTGCCTTAATCTTGCAGCTTGAAGCTCGAAGCTTGCCGCTCAAAGGCTGTAGTAGTAACCGCGGCTGCGCAGGGCAACGATCCGCGGCCTGCCGTCGGGGTGCGGGCCGACCTTCTTGCGCAGGTTGCTGACATGCATGTCCAGGCTGCGGTCGTACAGGGTCAGCTTGCGGCCAAGGGCGATCTGCGCCAGCTCCTGTTTGTCCAGCGGGTCGCCGGGCTGGCGCAGCAGGGCCTCGAGAATACGGCTCTCGGACAGGGTCAGGGTCATTTCGCGACCCTCGACATTGACCACCCCACGCGCGGGGCTGAACGCCAGGTCGCCGATCTCGACCTGGCTGCTGATGGCCGCCGGGTGGCTTCGGCGCAGGACCGCGCGCAGGCGGGCGGTCAGCTCGCGCGGGTCGCATGGCTTGGCCAGGTAATCGTCGGCACCCAGCTCGAGGCCGAGAATGCGGTCCAGCGGCTCGCCGCGGGCCGAAAGCATCAGCACGGGCAGTTCGGTGTGTTCGGTGCGCAGCTGCTTGAGCAGCTCCAGGCCGCTGCCATCGGGCAGCATCACGTCCAGCACCACGGCCGCCGGGGCACTCTGGGCCAAGGCCAGGCGTGCGCTCTGGCCGTCGTGGCAGGCACGTACCACGAACCCTTCCTGGGTCAGCCAGCTGCCGAGCAGCTCGCAGAGTTCCTGGTCATCATCAATCAGTAACAGCTCGCTCATGACTCACTCAATTCAACCATTGACGGCGTCTTCTGTGTCCGCCACTGGCAAAGATACCGCAGAGTACCGAGAACAGTGCAACGGCTGAACCAATCAGAAACCATAATTGTTGGTCGGTGATCGGCGATTGGGGGGTATTGGCCTGCAATTGGCTGATCGCCAGCTTCAGGCGCTGGTTGTCCTGGCGCAGGCGTTCGAGCTGCGCACCGTCCTGCTCGCGGCTGGCTGTTTGCAATTGCTCGGCCAGCGCGGCACGCTGCTTTTCACTCGCCTCGAGGCGTTGTTGCAGCTCGGTGATCTGGGCGCCGGCGGCCAGCGACAAGGTCTGTTCGGCATGGCTCAACGGGCTCAGCAACAGCAGACAAAGCAGCAGGGACATCGGACCTTGGCGCATTGGAACTCCTGATAGTTAACGATTCAGGAGGTTGTCGGCCGCTCGTCGGATTAGATGAGCGGCCGGCACTGGCGCCCGTCGGTTATGGCAGGACTTGCTTGAACGGCTTGACCACGACCTGCTCGTACACGCCTGCGGCAATGTACGGATCGGCATCGGCCCACGCCTGTGCGGCGGCCAGGGAGTCGAACTCGGCGACGATCAGGCTGCCGCTGAAGCCAGCCTCGCCCGGGTCATTGCTGTCGACGGCCGGGTGCGGGCCGGCCAGGACAACGCGGCCCTCGGCCTTGAGCTGCTGCAGGCGTTCGATGTGCGCGGGGCGTGCGGCCAGGCGTTTTTCCAGGGAGTTGGCGACGTCGCTGGCGATAATGGCGTAAAGCATGTCAATCCTCGGTCTTGGGGGTAGTGGGATCGCTGTCGTGCAGGTGGCGCGACAGGTAGACGCCCTGGGCGACCAGGAAGATCACGGTCATGCCCAGGCTGCCGAACACCTTGAAGTCGACCCAGAAGCTCTGGAAGGTGAAGGCGACGAACAGGTTGGCCGCACCGCAGATCAGGAAGAAGCAGATCCAGGCCAGGTTGAGCCGCGCCCAGATGGCATCCGGCAGGGTCAGTGCGTGGCCCATGATGCGCTTGATCAGCACCCGGTCGCCGATGAAGTGGCTGCCGGCAAAGGCGATGGCGAACAGCCAGTTGACCACCGGCGCCTTCCATTTGAGAAAGGTCTCACTGTGGAACGCCAAGGTCAGGCCGCCGAACAGCAGGCACGCCACGAGGGTCAGCCACTGGCCTTTCTCGAGCTTGCGCTGGCGGATGAACAGGGCGCCATAGACTGCCAGCGAGCTTGCAATCAACACCGCGGTGGCGCTGTAGATACCGCCCAGTTCGAAGCTCTGGCCGGCGAATTCCAGCGGGCGCGGGTCGAGCTTGTAGACGATGAAAAACAGCAGCAGCGGGATGAAATCGATGAATTGTTTCACAGTGGCAGCCAGAAGCGGGATGTGACGGCATAATATCAAACATCGATTCCAGCGGTAGCGCTCCTCCATGAATGTTGATCTGCACTGTCACAGCACGGCCTCCGACGGCGCCCTGGCGCCTTCGATTCTGGTCGCCCGCGCCCATGAGCACGGCGTGCAGACCCTGTCGCTGACCGACCACGACACCCTCGAAGGCCTGCCAGAGGCCCGCCAGGCCTGCCTGGAACGGGGTATGCACTGGGTCAGCGGGGTGGAGTTGTCGTGCACCTGGGGCGGCGCCACCATCCACATATTGGGTTACGATTTCCCCCTCGATGCCCCCCCGTTGCTGAAGGCGATCGAGGCGTTGCACCAGGGCCGCTGGCTGCGTGCCGAAGAAATCGACCGGCGCCTGGCGGCCAAGGGCATGCCCGCCACCCTCGAGGGCGCGCGCGCGGTGCAGCAGGAGCTGGGCGACAGCGGCAACGCCCCGGCGCGGCCGCATTTTGCCGAGTACCTGGTGCGTGCCGGGCACGTCAAGGACCGCGGCGAGGCGTTTCGCAAGTGGCTGGGCGCCGGCAAGCTGGGCGACGTCAAGCTGCACTGGCCGACCCTCGAGGACACCGTGGCGACCCTGCGCCAGTCGCATGCCTGGGTCAGCCTGGCGCATCCGATGCACTACGATCTGACCCGCAGCAAGCGCAGACGGCTGATTGCCGACTATATTCAGGCAGGTGGGCAAGCCCTTGAAGTGGTCAATGGCATGATGCCCGCCGAGCAGGTGGGCACGATGTCCATCCTCACCCGTGAATTCGGCCTGCTGGCAAGCGCTGGCAGTGACTTCCACGGCCCCGGCACCTGGGGCGAGATCGGTGCCTACCGGCCATTGCCCGAGGACCTGCCACCTCTGTGGCGCCGATTCAAGCATGAACAGCCTATGGCGTTATGAACAGGACGACTTCGTGAGCCAATTTTTCCAGATTCATGCGGAAAACCCGCAAGCGCGCCTGATCAAACAGGCCGTTGAAATCATCCGCAAGGGCGGCGTGGTGGTCTACCCGACCGATTCGGCCTACGCAATGGGCTGCCAGATCGGTGACAAGACGGCCATCGAGCGCGTGCGCCGCCTGCGCCAACTGGACAAGCACCACAACTTCACCCTGCTGTGCTGCGACCTGTCGCAGATGGGCCTGTTCGCCAAGATCGACACCGGCACCTTTCGCTTGCTCAAGGCGCATGTCCCGGGCCCGTACACCTTCATCCTCAACGCCACCCGCGAAGTGCCGCGGCTGCTGATGCACGAGAAGCGCCGCACCATCGGCCTGCGCGTGCCGTCCAACCCGATCGTGCTGGCCCTGCTCGAAGAGCTCGGCGAGCCGCTGATGAGCGTCAGCCTGATCATGCCGGGCGACGACGAGCCGATGACAGACCCGTACGAGATCCGCCAGGCCCTGGAGCATCACGTCGACCTGATCATCGACGGCGGCTTCGGCGACCTCAAGGCGTCCACCGTGATCAACCTGGCCGGCGACGAGCCGGAGGTGATCCGGGTCGGCTGCGGTGACCCCGCGCCCTTCATGGTCAACGCGTGAGCCAGCTGATCGAGGCCGAGCCGCCCCTCAGCGAAATCGACGCACCGCAGCAATTGCAGCTGGCGCTGGTCTATGGCGAAGCGTTCAACGAGCTGCCGCTGGACCTGTACATCCCGCCGGACGCCCTCGAAGTGATCCTCGAAGCCTTCGAGGGGCCGCTCGACCTGCTGCTGTACCTGATCCGCAAACAGAACATCGACATCCTCGACATCCCGGTGGCGGAAATCACCCGCCAGTACATGTCCTACGTCGAGCTGATGAAGTCGGTGCGCCTGGAGCTGGCCGCCGAATACCTGCTGATGGCCGCGATGCTCGCCGAGATCAAGTCGCGCATGCTGTTGCCGCGCTCCAGCGAGATCGAGGAGGAGGAGGGCGACCCCCGCGCCGAGCTGATCCGCCGCCTGCAGGAGTACGAGCGCTTCAAGGCCGCCGCCGAGGGCATCGACCAGCTGCCGCGGGTGGGCCGTGACGTCGTCATCCCTCAGCTCGAGGCGCCGCAGGCCAAGGTGCGCAAGCTGCTGCCGCAGGTCAGCCTGGAAGAGGTGCTGCTGTCGATGGCCGAGGTCATGCGCCGCAACGACCTGTTCGAGAGCCACCAGATCACCCGCGAGACGCTGTCGACCCGCGAGCGCATGAGCGATGTGCTCGAACGCCTCAAGGGCGGGGCCTTCGTGCCCTTCGTCGAGCTGTTCACGGCCGAGGAAGGCAAGCTTGGCGTGGTGGTCACCTTCATGGCGATTCTCGAACTGGTGAAGGAATCGCTCATCGAACTGGTGCAGAATGAGCCTTTCGCCCCGATCCACGTCCGCGCCCGGACCGAGTGAAGCAAGCAGACCTGAAGACCCATGAACCTGAATGAGCCGCGTGACCTGGCGTCGCTGATCGAGGCGTTTCTGCTGGCCTCGGGCAAGCCGCAATCCCTGGAACGTCTTTACGAACTGCTGGAAGAGGCCGAGCGCCCTGCGCCTGCCGTGTTCAAGAAGGCCCTTGAGGTGCTGGCCAAGTCCTGTAACGGCCGCGCCTTCGAGCTGAAGGAGGTGGCCAACGGCTACCGCCTGCAGATTCGCGAAACCTATGCGCCGTGGGTGGGCCGGCTGTGGGAAGAGCGTCCGCAGCGGTACTCGCGTGCGTTGCTCGAGACCATGGCGCTGATCGCCTATCGCCAGCCGATCACCCGCGGCGAGATCGAGGATGTGCGTGGGGTGGCGGTCAACACCAACATCATCAAGACCCTCATGGAACGCGAGTGGATTCGTATCGTGGGCTACCGCGAGGTGCCTGGGCGGCCGGCGATGTTTGCCACGACCAAGGCGTTTCTCGATCATTTCAACCTCAAGAGCCTCGACGAGTTGCCGGCCTTGGCCGAGCTACGGGAGATGGAGCCCGAGCCGATGGTCGACCCTGATGAGGCGCCGGTGCCGGCGCACCTGCAGGCCCTGGCGGATGCCAGCCTGGGTGAAGAAGAGGCCGAGGCGGGCGAGCCCGTCGAGGAAACCAGCTTCCGTAGTTTGCTGGTAGAACTCGATGCGATGGAGGAGGGGCTCAAGATCGATTTCGAAGACCTGCGTGAAGAACCGCAGGATCTCGAGGCAGAATCTCCGGTTGAAGATGAGCCCGAGCCAAAGTCCTGACCCGCTCGAAAAGCGACCGCTTGGCGCAAATCCCGGCTGTAGGCACAAAACCCGCTACTCTCCAGTGCGTTCGCCCAGCGAAGCGCGTATGATGCGCGCCCCTCTGGCCCATTCGTTGCCAGAACCCGCATTTCATTCTTACACCGGGAGGTGCCCAGATGAGTGACAAAGACCTGCTAGATCCCCAACCAATCCCTCCATCCGGCGAAAAGCTGCAGAAAGTCCTCGCCCGTATCGGCGTGGGTTCGCGCCGTGATGTCGAGGCGTGGATCAGCCAAGGCCGCATCAAGGTCAACGGCGTTGCCGCCACCTTGGGCCAGCGTGTCGACCTGCACGACGCGATTTCCGTCGACGGCAAGCTGATCAAGCGTGTGGAGGCCTCCGAGGCCACCCGCCGGGTGATCATGTACAACAAGCCCGACGGTGAGATCTGCACCCGTGACGACCCGGAAGGCCGCCCGACCGTGTTCGACCGCCTGCCGCGCCCGAAAGAAGGCCGCTGGATCAACATCGGTCGCCTCGACATCAACACCACCGGTCTGCTGCTGTTCACCACCGACGGTGAGCTGGCCAACCGCCTGATGCACCCGTCCTACGAGATGGACCGCGAATACGCCGTGCGTGTGCGTGGTGAAGTCGACGACGAAATGGTCGACCGCCTCAAGGCGGGCGTGGTCCTCGAAGATGGCCCGGCGAAGTTCACCGACATCCAGAAGGCGCCAGGCGGCGAAGGCTTCAACCACTGGTACCACTGCGTGGTGATGGAAGGTCGCAACCGTGAGGTGCGTCGCCTGTGGGAGTCCCAGGGCGTGATCGTCAGCCGCCTGAAGCGCGTGCGTTTCGGCCCGGTGTTCCTCAACTCCGACCTGCCGATGGGCCGCTGGCGCGAAATGAGCCAGTACGAAATCGACATCCTTGCCGCTGAAGTGGGCCTGCAGCCGGTAGCGCTGCCGACCTTGAACCTCAAGGCCAAGGACAAGATGGAGCGCATGCAGCGCAAGTCCAGCCGTCCGCTGGGCCGTGGCGAGCGCGTGCGCGACCTGCGCCCGGCGCAGGAAGGCCAGGCCGAACGCCCGGCGCGTCAGCCGCGCGAAGACAACACGGCACGCAAGGGCGCCCGCCCGAGCGGCAGCACCGTTGCCGAGCGTCCGAGCGACATGCGCAAGCGCACCAACAAGCCTGAGGGCGGTCGCCCGACTGGCGGCAAGCCTGCTGGTGGCCGACCTGCGGGTGGCAAACCCGCTGGTGGCGGTCGCGGCAAGCCACGCGGCTGATCCGGTCGTTTGCAGTAAAGAGCCAGCCTTCGGGCTGGCTTTTTTGTGCCTGCGAGATTTTGGGGCCGCTTCGCGACCCTTTCGCGACACAAGGCCGCTCCCACAGGGACGGCGCCCTTATGTGGGAGCGGCCTTGTGTCGCGAAAGGGCTGCGAAGCGGCCCCGGCTTTGTGTGGCAAACTTTCTATCCACCTTGTAACGCAATATTTACGATTTTGGCGGGTTTGGCTGGCTAGGCATTGAACTGTAAACAAAAGTTGCCGAATCCCTCGTGCCAGAGCGGTTGCCAGCGGCTCCCCCCTATTGCCCAAGCCCCCGCCACACGCTGATATAGCGCCCATGCCGTGTGCATGACCAGGCCGCAGAGCCCGGTTCTTAGAACAACAAATGGAGGCGCTATGTACGCCGATCACTCCGCCTTATCAGGCAATTACCACAGGCCCGGTGCGCTTTTCCTACAGGAAATGACGCAACGCGTTGACCCCTGCGCGCTCGCGAGGGTATACAATGCGCCGCGTTTTACCTGTGACCCCCTTGCGTACCGCGCACTCCTGCTGACTCCCGGTTGACCGTCCAGGGCATTTTGCTGCCCGCCGCGTCCCCCGAGTCGAGGAAAAATCCAAGGTAACCACCTTGCCCATTCCGCTGCGCCACGAGCGCGGTGGGTCCGATTCCGTCACAGATAAAAACAAGCAGGTGACTCTGTTCATGAGTGGACAAGAAATGCAGTCAGGCGAGCTCAAGCGGGGCCTGAAAAACCGCCATATCCAGCTGATCGCGCTGGGTGGCGCGATTGGTACCGGCTTGTTCCTGGGTTCGGCCGGGGTGATGAAGTCTGCCGGTCCGTCGATGATCCTCGGCTACGCGATCTGTGGCTTCATCGCCTTCATGATCATGCGCCAGCTGGGTGAGATGATCGTCGAGGAGCCGGTGGCCGGCTCCTTCAGCCACTTTGCCCACAAGTACTGGGGCGGTTTCGCCGGCTTCCTGTCGGGCTGGAACTGCTGGGTGCTGTACATCCTGGTGGGCATGTCGGAGCTCTCTGCGGTGGGCAAGTACGTCCACTACTGGTGGCCGGAGATCCCGACCTGGGTCACCGCTGCGGCGTTCTTCCTGCTGATCAACGCCATCAACCTGATGAACGTCAAAGTCTTCGGCGAGGCCGAGTTCTGGTTCGCGATCATCAAGGTCGCCGCGATCGTCGGCATGATCGGCCTGGGTGCCTACCTGCTGACCAGCGGCAGCGGCGGCCCTGAAGCCACAGTGACCAACCTGTGGGCGCATGGCGGCTTCTTCCCGAATGGCGTCAGCGGCCTGGTGATGGCGTTGGCGATCATCATGTTCTCCTTTGGCGGCCTGGAAATGCTCGGCTTCACCGCCGCCGAGGCCGACAAGCCGAAGACCGTGATCCCCAAGGCGATCAACCAGGTCATCTACCGCATCCTGATCTTCTACATCGGTGCGCTGGTGATCCTGCTGTCGCTGACCCCATGGGACACCCTGGTCGCCAGCATCGATGCCTCGGGCGGCAGCTACGGCAGCAGCCCGTTCGTCCAGGTGTTCTCGCTGCTCGGCAGCGACGTGGCCGCCCACCTGCTGAACTTCGTGGTGCTCACTGCAGCGCTGTCGGTGTACAACAGCGGCACCTACTGCAACGCGCGCATGCTCTACGGCATGGCCCAGCAGGGTGATGCGCCGGCCGGCCTGGCCAAGATCGACAAGCGCGGCGTGCCGGTGCGCTCGATCCTGGTCTCGGCGGCGGTGACACTGGTTGCCGTACTGCTCAACTACTTCATGCCGCAGCATGCCCTGGAATTGCTGATGTCGCTGGTGGTTGCGGCGCTGGTGATCAACTGGGCGATGATCAGCTACTCGCACCTGAAGTTCCGTCAGCACCTCGACCGTACCGGTCAGCAGCCGCTGTTCAAGGCGCTGTGGTACCCCTACGGCAACTACGTGGTGCTGGCCTTCGTGGTGTTGATCCTGGGCATCATGCTGATGATCCCGGGGATCCAGATCTCGGTGTACGCGATCCCGGTGTGGCTGGTGGTGATGTACGTGGCCTATGCGCTCAAGAGCAAGCGTGCCGCTCAGGGCAATGGCGCTGAGCAGTCGATCGCCAAGTAAGCGCTGATCGAGTCATCTGAAACCCGATGCCGGCGACCTGGCATCGGGTTTTTTGTTGTCTGGCCGGGCCTCTTCGCGGGTAAACCCGCTCCTACAGGGTTTAGCGTGATTAACCGCTACGGCCCGACAAGGCTCAGATCTGCTCCAGCAGCCAGCTGCGAAACGCCCGCAACGATGGCAGTGCCTCGTTGCGCGGCGGGTAGATCAGGTAGTAACTGCGCTGGCTGGCGATGGCCAGGCCTGGGCTGAACAACTCGCCCTTGGCCAGCTCCTCCTCGACCAGGATCCGCGGCACCAGGCCGATGCCGATCCCCGCCCGGACCGCCTGGATCAGGTGCGACGTCAGTTCGAAGCTAGGGCCCAGGCGCATCGACCGGTGGGCCAGGCCATGGTGGGAAAACCACTCGCCCCAGGCATGCGGGTTGTTCGCCACGTTGAGCAGCATCTCGCCACTGACCCGCGCCGGGCTCCAGCCCTGTGCATCGCCAGCGGCGTCCGGCGGCAGGATCACCACCAGCTCCTCGGCATGCAGGCGATGGCAGATCAGCCCCGGCAGGTCGTGGCTGGCGACGCCGATCGCCGCGTCGATCTCGCTGGTGTCGAAGTTGATCGCTTCGATGCGTGAATGAATGTGCACCAGCATCCCTGGGTGCGCGCCGTAAAAAGCGTGCAGGCGCGGCAGCAGCCATTTCGAGCCAAAGGTCGGCAGGGTGGCCAGGCGCAAGGTGCCGACCCCGGACTGATAGGCCAGCGCCTGCAAGGTCGCGCTGCGGATGCGCCCGAGCGCCTCGCTCAGCTCGCCCTGGTACAGCCGCCCGACGTCGGTCAGCTGCACCTGGCGGCCCTCGCGGCGGAACAGGGTCAGGCCCAGTTGCTGCTCCAGCGCCTGCACCTGGCGGCTGACCGCGCTCTGGGTCAGCGACAGCTCGGCGGCGGCGCGGGTGTAGCTTTCATGACGTGCCGCGGCCTCGAAAGCCAGCAGCAACGACATCGAAGGCGTCAGGTGGCGGTAATTCATTCATAAAGCTCATCAATAGCGGCAGGAATATCCATTTGCCCCTGGCTGGAAAGTACAGGAACATTGGCACATTCGTCATCCCTGCCAGCAGCACTCATGCCGGGATGACAGGTTTACCGTGAATCAGCCCATATCAAGAGGCCATCCAACGATGATCGCCCAGCTGTCTACCAGCGCACCTGCCGTCAATTACCCGGAATTCCTCGAAGCCCTGCGTGGCAGCGGCTTCCGTGGCCAGATCAGCGCCGACTACGCGACCCGTACCGTGCTCGCCACCGACAACTCGATCTACCAGCGCCTGCCCCAGGCGGCGGTGTTCCCGCTGGATGCCGACGATGTCGCCAAGGTCGCCGCGCTGATGAACGACCCGCGCTTCCAGCAGATCCGCCTGACCCCGCGTGGCGGCGGTACCGGCACCAACGGCCAGTCGCTGACCGACGGCATCGTCGTCGACCTGTCGCGGCACATGAACAACATCCTCGAGATCAATCTCGAGGAGCGTTGGGTGCGGGTTCAGGCCGGCGTGGTCAAGGACCAGCTCAACGCCGCGCTCAAGCCTCACGGGCTGTTCTTTGCGCCCGAGCTGTCGACCTCCAACCGCGCCACCGTTGGCGGCATGATCAACACCGACGCCAGTGGCCAGGGCAGTTGCACTTACGGCAAGACCCGCGACCACGTGCTCGAGCTGCACAGCGTGCTGCTCGGTGGCGAACGCCTGCACACCCTGCCGATCGATGCTGCCGCGCTGGAGCAGGCCTGCGCCGCGCCTGGCCGTGCCGGCGAGGTTTATCGCATCGCCCGCGAGATCCAGGAAACCCAGGCTGAGCTGATCGAAAGCACCTTCCCCAAGCTCAACCGCTGCCTGACCGGCTACGACCTCGCGCACCTGCGCGACGAGCAGGGCCGCTTCAACCTCAACAGCGTGCTGTGCGGCGCCGAAGGCTCGCTGGGCTATGTGGTCGAGGCCAAGCTCAACGTGCTGCCGATCCCCAAGTACGCCGTGCTGGTCAACGTCCGCTACACCAGCTTCATGGACGCCCTGCGCGACGCCAACGCACTGATGGCGCACAAGCCGCTGTCGATCGAGACGGTCGACTCCAAGGTGCTCATGCTGGCGATGAAGGACATCGTCTGGCACAGCGTCGCCGAGTACTTCCCGGCCGACGCCGAGCGACCGACCCTGGGCATCAACCTGATCGAGTTCTGCGGCGACGAGCCGGGCGAGGTCAATGCGCGGGTGCAGGCGTTCATCGAGCACCTGCAGAGCGACCAGGGCGTCGAGCGAATCGGGCACACCCTGGCCGAGGGCTCGGAAGCGGTGACGCGGGTGTACACCATGCGCAAGCGCTCGGTGGGCCTGCTCGGTAACGTCGAAGGTGAGGTGCGTCCGCAACCCTTCGTCGAAGACACCGCAGTACCGCCGGAGCAGTTGGCCGACTACATCGCCGACTTCCGCGCGCTGCTCGACAGCTATGGCCTGGCCTACGGCATGTTCGGCCACGTCGATGCCGGCGTGCTGCACGTGCGCCCGGCGCTGGACATGAAGGACCCGGCCCAGGCCGCGCTGGTCAAGCCGATCTCCGATGCGGTCGCGGCGCTGACCCAGCGCTACGGTGGCTTGCTTTGGGGCGAGCACGGCAAGGGCCTGCGCTCGGAGTACGTGCCGGACTACTTCGGCGCGCTGTACCCGGCACTGCAGCGCCTCAAAGGCGCGTTCGACCCGCACAACCAGCTCAACCCCGGCAAGATCTGCACCCCGCCGGACAGCGCTGAAGGCCTGACCAAGGTCGATGGCGTGACCCTGCGCGGCGACCTCGACCGGACCATTGATGAGCGTGTCTGGCAAAGCTTTGGCAGCGCTGTGCACTGCAACGGCAACGGTGCCTGCTACAACTACGACCCCAACGACGCCATGTGCCCGTCGTGGAAGGCCACCCGCGAGCGTCAGCATTCGCCCAAGGGCCGCGCCTCGCTGATCCGCGAATGGCTGCGCCTGCAGGGTGCGGCGGACATCGACGTGCTGGCCGCAGCGCGCAGCAAGGTGTCCTGGCTCAAGGGGCTGCCAACGCGGCTGCGCAACAACCGTGCGCAGCAGCAGGGGCAGGCCGACTTCTCCCATGAAGTGTATGACGCCATGGCTGGCTGCCTGGCGTGCAAGTCCTGCGCGGGGCAGTGCCCGATCAAGGTCAATGTGCCGGACTTCCGCTCGCGCTTCCTCGAGCTCTACCACGGCCGCTATCAGCGCCCGCTGCGCGACTACCTGATCGGCTCGCTGGAGTTCAGCATCCCGTACCTGGCGCATGCGCCGGGGTTGTACAACGCGGTGATGGGCTCTAAGTGGGTGAGCACGCTGCTGGCGGACAAGATCGGCATGGTCGACAGCCCGCTGATCAGCCGCTTCAACTTCCAGGCCACCTTGACCCGCTGCCGCGTCGGCGTGGCCAGTGTGCCGGCGCTGCGCGAGCTGACCCCGGCCCAGCGCGAGCGCAGTATCGTGCTGGTCCAGGATGCCTTCACCCGCTACTTCGAGACGCCGCTGCTGGCGTCGTTCATCGAGCTGGCCCATCGCCTTGGGCATCGGGTGTTCCTCGCGCCCTACAGCGCCAACGGCAAGCCGCTGCACGTGCAGGGCTTCCTGGGGGCCTTCGCCAAGGCGGCGATTCGCAATGGCAGCCAGCTCAAGGCCCTGGCCGACTGCGGCGTGCCGTTGGTAGGCCTGGACCCGGCGATGACCTTGGTCTATCGCCAGGAGTACCAGAAGGTGCCGGGGCTGGAGGATTGTCCGAAGGTGCTGTTGCCGCAGGAGTGGCTGATCGACGTGCTGCCTGAGCAGGCGGCGGCCAACCCCGGCAATTACCGCTTGATGGCGCACTGCACCGAGAAGACCAACGTGCCGGCCAGTACCCGTCAGTGGGAGCAGGTGTTCGCGCGGATGGGGCTCAAGCTGGTCACCGAGGCCACCGGTTGCTGCGGCATGTCGGGCACCTATGGCCACGAGGCGCGCAACCAGGAGACCTCGCGGACCATCTTCGAGCAGTCGTGGGCGACCAAGCTGGACAAGGAAGGCGAAGCGTTGGCGACCGGCTATTCGTGCCGCAGCCAGGTCAAGCGTCTGGCGGATCGACAGATGCGCCATCCGCTGGAAGTGGTGTTGCAGTTCGCCCAGCGCTAGTCAGCCAGGTAGAGGTCGGCTGTGCCGGCCTCTTCGCGGGTAAACCCGCTCCCACAGGATCCCTGCAATGTCCGAATCCTAGGGTTAGCTCAGATCCCTGTGGGAGCGGGTTTACCCGCGAAAAGCCCGCGCAGATCTTCAGCCAGGTCGCGGTGCGTCGCGCAATCGGCGCGCCTGGCGATACAGGTACAGGCTCAGCACCAGCCCGCAACACGACGCCGCCGCGGCAAACAGGAACATCGACGCGAAGCCAAAACCCGATGCCACCGCACCCACCAGCGGCCCGGTGATCCCCAGCGACAGATCGATGAACAGCGAATACGCCCCCACCGCCGCCCCGCGGTTGGCTGCCGACACCTGGTTCACCGCTTCCACGCCCAGCGCCGGAAACACCAGCGAGAAACCGAAGCCGCTCAATGCCGCCCCGGCCAGGGCAATCTCCGCAGTCGGTGCCTGCCACAGCATCAGCAGCCCCAGCGTCTCCACTGACAGGCAGACGATCGCCACGCGAAACCCGCCAATCCGGTTGATCAGGTTGCCGAACAGCAACCGTGCACAGATGAAGCTGGCGCCGAACAGGCTCAGCGTCAGTGCAGCGCTCGGCCAATCCCGGCTGGCGTAGTACAGGGTGATAAACGTGGCGATGGTGCCAAAGCCGATCGACCCCAGGGCCAGCCCGGACCCATGCGGCAAGACCTTGCCCAGCACCTGCAGGAACGGCAGGCGCACGCCGCTGACGATCGGCGCTGCACGCTTGGGCCAGGCCAGCAGCAGGCCGATGACAGCCAGCAGGATGATGCTCACGCCCATGCTCCACAGCCCCCACTGCTTGACCATCAGCACCCCGAGCGGTGCGCCGACGGCCAGTGCGCCATAGCTGGCAATGCCGTTCCAGGAGATCACCTTGGCCGTGTTTTGCGCGCCAACCCGGCCGATCCCCCAGCCAATCGAGCCGGAGCCGACCAGGCTTTCGGCGCTGCCGAGCACCAGGCGGCCGATCAGCAGGCAGCTCAGGCTCAGCCAGGGCAGGTGGCTGAGGAAGGCGCAGGCAAGCATGAACACGCCACTCATGCCGCAGCCGAGCAGGCCATACATGACGGCCTTCTTGCTGCCGAGGTTGTCGATGATGCGGCTGGCGGTGGGGCGGCTGAGCAGGGTGGCGAGGTACTGCACGCTGATCACCAGGCCCGCGACGACGGCGCTGAAGCCCAGCTCGTTGTGCACGTAGCCAGGTAGCACGGCCAGGGGGATGCCGATGTTCAGGTAGCCGATAAAGGTGAACAGGACGATCGAGACGACTTGCAGGGTGACCGCAAGGGGGCGCGGTGAGTCGGGCATTGAAGGGCTTCGTGGGCAGGGGGTCTGGACGGTGTGAAAACGCGATGACGTGGGAGTTCCCGTGAGTCAGCCGTTTTCACACTGTCGTGCGCGGTTATTCCTGATCAGCGCTGGATGTATCGTCGCCATCCTCGACGGCAGGCGTCGGTTCGGAGTGAGCGGCAACGGTGTGCTCTTCTGGGTTCAAGCTTGGGAAGGGAAGATTCGGGATTTCATGCATCTCGTCGTTCCTCGCAAGTGTGAGTGAAAAGGCTGCGCCAGGCGCGTTCGTGGCTTTTAAAAAGCTTGGGCAGGATACAGCAGTCTGCATGACAGTTTGAACTTTTCGGCTGTCAGTTGTCGGTTTTGCGGGCGGATACCGGACGGGGCGGGGCTGGAGAGCAATCGCGGGGCTAGCCCGCGATCGGCTGGCGGCGGGGTTTACTTGCGGCCTTCGGCGGTTTCGGCAACCTTGTCGGTGCGCGCGCACATGATGAAGTCGTTGCGGTGCAGGCCCTTGATCGAGTGGCTCCACCAGGTCACGGTGACCTTGCCCCACTCGGTCAGCAGGCCTGGGTGATGGCCTTCAGCCTCGGCAATTTCGCCAACCGCGTTGGTGAACGCCAGCGCGTGCTTGAAGTTCTTGAACAGGAACACCCGCTCGAGCTCCATGTGCCCGTCACGGGTTTCGATGTTCCAGTCGGGGATCTCGCGGATCAACTGCGCCAGTTCATCGTCGCTGACTTTCGGCGCATCGGCGCGGCAGGCTTCGCAGTGAGCTTGGTTCAAGGCATTCATGGGTGTCATTCCGATTTGAGTTGTTATCGTCAAGGCGGCTCAGGCCGCGACCTTGGGTGGAAACTTCGGTGCGTGCAGGCCGAGCTGCATGCCCTGCTGGACCATCGCCATGATGTCTTCGTGGGCGAGGTCGAACAGGCGCTTGAGGTTCGGCAGGACGAAGTACACCGGCTGCAGGATGTCGATGCGGTACGGCGTGCGCATCGCTTCGACCGGGTCGAACGCCTGGTGCTCGGGCGCGTCGGACAGGCTGTAGACGGTTTCCTTGGGTGACGAGAGGATGCCGCCGCCATAGATCCGCCGACCCTGCGGCGTGTCCATCAGGCCGAACTCGATGGTCATCCAGTACAGGCGCGCCAGGTACACACGCTGTTCCTTGGTCGCGGCCAGGCCGAGCTTGCCATAAGTGTGGGTGAATTCGGCGAACCACGGGTTGGTCAGCAGCGGGCAGTGGCCAAAGATCTCGTGGAAGATGTCCGGCTCCTGCAGGTAGTCCAGCTCCTCGGGCGTGCGAATAAAGGTGGCGACCGGGAAGCGCTTGCTGGCGAGCAACTCGAAAAAGGTCTGGAAGGGGATCAGCGCGGGTACCCGGGCGACCTGCCAGCCGGTGGTGGCCCCCAGCACCTTGTTGACCTCGCCAAGCTGCGGGATGCGCTCGTGCGGCAGCTTGAGCTGCTCGATGCCGTCCAGGTATTCCTGGCAGGCGCGGCCCTCGATCACTTTCAGCTGGCGGGTGATCAGGGTGTTCCAGACCGCATGTTCCGCTTGCGGGTAATCGATAAAACCGTGCGCATCGGGCTCGCGTGCCACGTAGTGCGTCTGTTTCATGCGGCTCTCCTGGTGAAGGGCTTTATTGTTTTGATCGCGACATGGCTAAGAAATATCCCCTCGGCGTTGGCTTTGCACGGGGTGTGAGGCGTTTTCAGAGGGGCCCGCACGCTGTTTTCGTAACGTAAATTTTACAAAACAGGGTATCTCCAGGAAAATCACGCAGATCAAGCCGACCTATTGCCGTTTTCTGTCAGCTTATCTTTACGACTTTTCCGCGTGCCGATGAAAAATCTGGCCGCTTAGAGAGCTCTCCATGCGTATCAAAGTGCATTGCCAGAACCGCATCGGCATTCTTCGAGACATCCTCAACCTGCTCGTGGAGTACGGCATCAACGTGTTGCGCGGCGAGGTTGGGGGTGACCACGGCAATGCCATCTACCTGCATTGCCCGAACCTGGTGAACCTGCAGTTCCAGGCGCTACGGCCGAAGTTCGAGGCGATTGCCGGGGTATTTGGCGTCAAGCGGGTAGGGCTGATGCCCAGTGAGCGTCGGCATATGGAGCTCAACGCCTTGCTCGGCGCGCTGGAGTTTCCGGTGCTGTCGGTCGACATGGGCGGCAGCATCGTCGCTGCCAACCGAGCGGCGGCGCAGTTGCTCGGGGTGCGGGTCGACGAAGTGCCGGGTCTGCCGCTGGCGCGCTACGTCGAAGACTTTGACCTGCCCGAGCTGGTGCGGGCCAACAAGTCGCGGATCAACGGCCTGCGCATCAAGGTCAAGGGTGACGTGTTTCTCGCCGACATCGCGCCGTTGCAGTCCGAGCACGACGAGAGCGAGGCGCTGGCCGGGGCAGTGCTGACCCTGCACCGCGCCGACCGCATCGGCGAGCGCATCTATAACGTGCGCAAGCAGGAGCTGCGCGGCTTCGACAGCATCTTCCAGAGCTCGAAAGTGATGGCGGCGGTGGTCCGCGAGGCGCGGCGCATGGCGCCGCTGGATGCGCCGCTGCTGATCGAGGGCGAAACCGGCACCGGCAAGGAGCTGCTGGCGCGTGCCTGTCACCTGGCCAGCCCGCGCGGCCAGGCGCCGCTGATGGCGCTCAATTGCGCCGGGCTGCCGGAGTCGATGGCCGAGACCGAGCTGTTCGGCTACGGCCCGGGTGCCTTCGAGGGTGCGCGCGCTGAAGGCAAGCTCGGGCTGCTGGAGCTGACGGCGGGCGGCACGTTGTTTCTCGACGGCGTGGCGGAGATGAGCCCGCGGCTGCAGGTCAAGCTGCTGCGCTTCCTGCAGGATGGCTGTTTTCGGCGGGTGGGTAGTGACGAGGAGGTGTACCTGGATGTGCGGGTGATCTGCGCGACCCAGGTCGACTTGTCCGAGCTGTGCGCCCGGGGTGAGTTCCGTCAGGACCTGTATCACCGGCTGAATGTGCTGTCGCTGCATATTCCGCCCCTGCGCGAATGCATGGACGGCCTGGAAGGGCTGGTGCAGCACTTTCTCGACCAGGCCAGCCGGCAGATCGGTTGCCCGTTACCGCGGCTGGCGCCGGCGGCAATGGATAAACTCGCGCACTATCATTGGCCGGGCAATGTTCGCCAATTGGAAAACGTATTGTTCCAGGCAGTTTCATTGTGTGAAGGCGGGGTGGTGAAGAGCGAACATATCCGGTTGCCGGATTATGGTGTGCGCCAACCGTTGGGCGAGTTTTCCCTGGAAGGTGAACTTTCGCAAATTGTCGGGCGGTTTGAAAAAGCCGTATTGGAATCGCTGGTGGCGGAGTTTCCCAGTAGTCGGGCGCTCGGTAAACGACTGGGTGTGTCGCATACAACGATTGCCAACAAGTTGCGCGAATATTCGCTAAATAAAACAGGTGATTAATGGCACTTTAATAAATACTGCTGCCCCTGTGGGAGCGGCCTTGTGTCGCGAAAGGGCCCCGCAGGGGCCCCAGTTCGCCACGCTTAACCGTTAGAGCAACCGTTGCCCATCACGCGGTATTCGAGAATGTGCTTCTGGCCTTTGGAATCTTCATAGGTCATGCGTGCGGGTACCACTTCGCAGACGTTGGGCACTTCGCTCATGGACAGCACGCGGGCAATGTCCAGGTGTTGCGAGTAGCTGTACGGTTCCACCGGAATCTGCTCGACATCGTTTGCAACTTCGCCGGCCATCGCCGCGCTGCAAAGACCGCCAAGTACCAATGCCAGTAACGCTTTCATGTTCTATTTACCTGTCTAAGGTCGAGAGAGGGCGCGCGGCGTTCATCACGCCGCGTGTACAACGGGTTTTAAACTTTCGCAGTGAGAGGGATTAACGCTTGCCTTCGTGGGGGCTGTTACCAGAAGTTAATCGCTTTGCCGTTGTTGGCGAGATGAATTCTAGGCCTCGGCCCCTGGCTGAAACAGAGCGGGTTTTGATAAAGACTGTTGACAGAATCTGTAACAATCCCCGGCAGGCTACTTTCAGGTTGCTGGCTAATTGCCGGCGTCGCGCGGACTAGAGCGGTCGCGCAAAATCGCTCGGGTTGCGCAGGGGTGTGCTACTACCAACGTCGAATGGCCATTGGCGCTCTGGTACAGTTACAAACGTTCCCATACAAAAACAACTATTACACCGAGGTAACACAGATGAGTGCGGCTCCACTGTATCCCGTTCGTCCCGAGGTTGCGGCCACTACCCTGACCGACGAGGCCACCTACAAGGCCATGTACCAGCAGTCGGTGATCAACCCCGACGGCTTCTGGCGCGAGCAGGCCCAGCGCCTGGACTGGATCAAGCCGTTCACCAAGGTCAAGCAGACCTCCTTCGACGACCACCATGTCGACATCAAGTGGTTTGCCGACGGTACCCTCAACGTGTCCTACAACTGCCTGGACCGTCACCTCGAAACGCGCGGTGACCAGGTAGCGATCATCTGGGAAGGCGATGACCCTTCCGAAAGCCGCAACATCACCTACCGCGAGCTGCACGAGCAGGTCTGCAAGTTCGCCAACGCCTTGCGCGGCCAGGATGTGCACCGCGGCGACGTGGTGACGATCTACATGCCGATGATCCCCGAAGCCGTGGTCGCCATGCTGGCCTGTGCGCGGATCGGCGCGATCCACTCGGTGGTGTTCGGCGGCTTCTCGCCCGAGGCCCTGGCCGGGCGCATCATCGACTGCAAGTCGAAGATCGTCATCACCGCCGACGAAGGCGTGCGGGGCGGCAAGCGTACCCCGCTCAAGGGCAACGTCGACCTGGCGCTGACCAACCCGGAAACCAGCAGCGTGCAGAAGATCATCGTGTGCAAGCGCACCGGTGGCGAGATCGCCTGGCACCAGCACCGCGACATCTGGTTCGAAGACCTGATGAAGGTTGCCTCCAGTCACTGCGCGCCGAAGGAAATGGGCGCCGAAGAAGCGCTGTTCATCCTCTACACCTCCGGCTCCACCGGCAAGCCCAAGGGCGTGCTGCACACCACCGGCGGCTACATGGTGTACGCCGCGCTGACCCATGAGCGGGTGTTCGACTACCGCCCGGGTGAAGTCTACTGGTGCACCGCCGACGTCGGCTGGGTCACCGGCCACAGCTACATCGTCTACGGCCCGCTGGCCAATGGCGCCACCACCGTGCTGTTCGAGGGCGTGCCGAACTACCCGGACATCACCCGCGTGTCGAAGATCATCGACAAGCACAAGGTCAATATCCTCTACACCGCGCCGACCGCGATCCGCGCGATGATGGCCGAAGGGCAGGCCGCCGTGGCCGGTGCCGACGGTTCCAGCCTGCGCCTGTTGGGTTCGGTGGGTGAGCCGATCAACCCTGAAGCGTGGAACTGGTACCACCAGGCGGTCGGCAAGTCGCGCTGCCCGATCGTCGACACCTGGTGGCAGACCGAAACCGGCGGCATCCTGATCAGCCCGCTGCCTGGCGCCACCGCCCTCAAGCCAGGCTCGGCGACGCGGCCGTTCTTTGGTGTGGTGCCGGCGCTGGTCGACAACCTGGGCAACCTCATCGAGGGGGCCGCCGAGGGCAACCTGGTGATCCTCGATTCGTGGCCAGGCCAGTCGCGTTCGCTGTACGGCGACCATGACCGTTTCGTCGACACCTACTTCAAGACCTTCCGCGGCATGTACTTCACCGGTGACGGTGCGCGTCGCGACGAAGACGGCTACTACTGGATCACCGGTCGCGTGGATGACGTGCTCAACGTGTCCGGTCACCGCATGGGTACCGCCGAGATCGAAAGCGCGATGGTCGCCCATGCCAAGGTCGCCGAGGCTGCCGTGGTCGGGGTCCCGCACGACATCAAGGGGCAGGGCATCTACGTCTATGTGACGCTCATTTCCGGTGTCGAGCCGAGCGAGCAGCTGCGCCTGGAGCTGAAAAACTGGGTGCGCAAGGAGATCGGCCCGATCGCCTCGCCGGATGTCATCCAGTGGGCGCCTGGCCTGCCCAAGACCCGTTCGGGCAAGATCATGCGGCGCATCCTGCGCAAGATCGCCACGGCCGAGTATGGCGCGCTGGGGGATATCTCGACGCTGGCCGACCCAGGCGTGGTGCAGCACCTGATCGATACCCACAAGCAGATGAACCTGGCCTCGGCCTGACCCTGCCGGGGCCGCCCGACGGCCCCGGCTTGCAGGCCCATCAGCGAACCCCGCCACGCAACGGCGGGGTTCTTGCATTCTGTTACCTCGACAGTTACCTCGACATTCATCGGTAACCGTTTTCTGTCACGCCTGCGCGCAACAATGGGGCACTCAGAAACATCAAGGCGCAAAAATCGGGCGTTTTCGCACCCATCGCGTGCGCTGCGTCACGCTACACTTGCCGGAATACAAGGCTTTGCCAATAATAGGCGCACTTATTGCTTTGCTTACAGGTTGTTTTTCCTTTGGCTCTTGCATAATGAGCGAGAGCTGTCAATATCGCCCGCCGCGGTTTCAAGCGCTTCTATAACTAGTTGTCGCTTTGAAGAAATATCGACTAACGGGCTCTCGCTAGAATGCCAGTCACTCGCTCGTGGTCTGCGACATTGGTCGATACCCTGCGCGGCTCGCGTTGTACCCATTCGCATTCGGGCAGCTGTTACCCCTGCCTTGTATTGCCCCGTACCGATGGAGTTACCTGATGAAGAAGCTTGCACTGCTTGGCGCCCTGGCGCTGTCCGTGTTTTCCCTGGTATCGCACGCTGATGTAAAGCCGCTGAAAATCGGTATTGAAGCCGCCTACCCACCGTTCGCCTTCAAGCAGCCCGATGGCAGCATCGCCGGCTTCGACTACGACATCGGCAACGCCCTGTGCGCAGAGATGAAGGCCAAGTGCACCTGGGTCGAGCAAGAGTTCGACGGCCTGATCCCGGCCCTCAAGGTGCGCAAGATCGACGCTATCCTGTCGTCCATGTCGATCACCGATGACCGCAAGAAGTCGGTCGACTTCACCAACCGCTACTACCTGACTCCGGCCCGCCTGGTGATGAAGCAGGGCGCCACGGTCAGCGACTCGCTGGCTGAGCTCAAGGGCAAGAAGATCGGTGTTCAGCGCGGTTCGATCCACAACCGTTTCGCCAACGAAGTGCTGGCCCCGCAAGGCGCCACCGTCGTGCCGTACGGCACCCAGAACGAAATCTACCTGGACGTCGCTGCCGGCCGCCTGGACGGCACCGTGGCTGACGCTACGCTGCTGGAAGACGGCTTCCTGAAGACCGACGCCGGCAAGGGCTTCGCCTTTGTAGGCCCGGCCTTCACCGACGCCAAGTACTTCGGCGACGGCATCGGCATCGCCGTGCGCAAGGGCGACACGGAAAACGCCGAGCGGATCAACGCCGCCATCGCCGCGATCCGCGCCAATGGCACGTACAAGCAGATCCAGGACAAGTACTTCAATTTCGACATCTACGGCCCTGAAGCCAAGTAAGACGTCGAGCGTCACCTGTGCAATGGTGCAAACAGCAGAGGCTCTGAGGTTTGCACCATTTTTCATTCCCAAGGTCTGAGGAATCCCAATCATGTTGAAAGGCTACGGGGCAGTCATCCTCGATGGGGCGTGGCTGACGCTGCAGCTCGCCCTGTCGTCGATGGCCCTGGCCATCGTCCTTGGCCTGATCGGCGTGGCGCTACGCCTGTCGCCGGTACGCTGGCTGGCCTGGCTGGGCGATATGTACGCCACGGTGATCCGCGGCATTCCGGATCTGGTGCTGATCCTGCTGATCTTCTATGGCGGCCAGGACCTGCTCAACCGGCTGGCGCCGTTGCTCGGCTACGATGATTACATCGACCTCAATCCGTTGGTGGCGGGTATCGGTACGCTCGGGTTCATCTTTGGCGCCTACCTGTCGGAAACCTTCCGTGGGGCCTTCCTGGGCATTCCCAAGGGCCAGGCCGAGGCGGGTATGGCCTATGGCATGAGCAGCCGGCAGGTGTTCTTCCGGGTGATGGTGCCGCAGATGATCCGCCTGGCGATCCCGGGCTTCACCAACAACTGGCTGGTGTTGACCAAGGCCACGGCGCTGATTTCTGTCGTCGGCCTGCAGGACATGATGTTCAAGGCCAAGCAGGCGGCCGATGCCACCCGCGAACCCTTCACCTTCTTCCTGGCGGTGGCGGCGTTGTACCTGGTGCTCACCAGTGTCTCGCTGCTGGCGTTGAAGTATCTCGAGAAGCGCTACTCGGTAGGCGTCAAGGCGGCTGAACTATGATCTTTGACTACAACGTCATCTGGGAAGCGCTGCCGCTGTACCTCGGTGGCCTGCTGACCACCCTCAAGCTGCTCGCGTTTTCGCTGCTGTTCGGCTTGCTGGCGGCGGTGCCGCTGGGCCTGATGCGGGTCTCCAAGCAGCCGCTGGTGAACATCAGCGCCTGGCTCTACACCTATGTCATCCGCGGTACGCCGATGCTGGTGCAGCTGTTCCTGATCTACTACGGGCTGGCCCAGTTCGAGGCCGTGCGCGAGAGCATCTTCTGGCCGTGGCTGTCGAGTGCGACCTTCTGCGCCTGCCTGGCGTTCGCCGTCAACACCAGTGCCTACACCGCAGAAATCATCGCCGGCAGCCTCAAGGCCACGCCGCATGGCGAGATCGAGGCGGCCAAGGCAATGGGCATGTCGCGCTTCAAGATGTACCGGCGCATCCTGCTGCCCTCGGCCATGCGCCGGGCGCTGCCGCAGTACAGCAACGAAGTGATCATGATGCTGCAGACCACCAGCCTGGCGTCGATCGTCACCCTGATCGACATCACCGGTGCCGCGCGCACGGTCAATGCCCAGTACTACCTGCCTTTCGAGGCCTATATCACGGCGGGCGTGTTTTACCTGTGCCTGACCTTCATCCTCGTGCGCCTGTTCAAGATGGCCGAACGCCGCTGGCTCGGCTACCTGGCGCCGCGCAAGCACTGACCGCTCTGTGAGAACCGACAGTATGTACAAACTCGAAGTCCAAGACCTGCACAAGCGCTATGGCAGCCATGAAGTACTCAAGGGCGTGTCCCTGGCTGCCAAGGCAGGCGATGTGATCAGCATCATCGGCTCCAGTGGTTCGGGCAAATCGACCTTCCTGCGCTGCATCAACCTGCTCGAGCAGCCGCATGCCGGCAAGATCCTCCTCAACAACGAGGAGCTCAAGCTGGTGGCCGGCAAGGAGGGCGCGCTCAAGGCCGCCGACCCGCGCCAGTTGCAGCGCATGCGTTCGCGCCTGTCGATGGTGTTCCAGCACTTCAACCTGTGGGCGCACATGACCGCTCTGGAAAACATCATCGAAGCGCCGGTGCACGTGCTGGGCATGAGCAAGAAGGAGGCGCTGGAAAAAGCCGAGCACTACCTGAACAAGGTCGGCGTCGCCCACCGCAAGGATGCCTACCCGGGGCACATGTCCGGCGGTGAGCAGCAGCGCGTGGCGATTGCCCGGGCACTGGCCATGGAGCCGGAAGTGATGCTGTTCGACGAGCCGACCTCGGCGCTCGACCCGGAGCTGGTCGGCGACGTCCTCAAGGTCATGCAGGCGCTGGCCCAGGAAGGCCGAACCATGGTCGTGGTGACGCATGAAATGGGCTTTGCCCGTGAAGTCTCCAACCAGCTGGTGTTCCTCCACAAGGGCGTGGTCGAGGAGCGCGGCGACCCGCGTGAAGTGCTGGTCAATCCGCAATCGGAGCGGCTCAAGCAGTTTCTCTCCGGCAGCCTGAAGTAAAGGCTGCACCTTTGCACCAGAATAGGGCATGCTGCGCAGCGAGCGCAGCCTGACCCGGCGCCACTGACTCGAATCACCTCAGGTTTCGGACCACGCCCTATGACCACCCAGCGAATCGGATTTCTCATCTGGCCCAGCACCAAGCCGTTGACCTTGGCGTTGGCCGAGGAAGCATTGCAGGTGGCTCAGCGGGTGCATCCGGAGGTCGTCTACGAACTGGCGTTTCTCCAGGCCGAACCCAGCGAGCAGGTGGGCTGGCGTTTGCCGGGCGAAGCCTGGAACGGTCGCCTGGAGGGCTTCCAGAAGCTCTTCCTGCTGGCCGACGAGCCACCCCAGGCCGTCACTGCCGCGCTGTCCAGCAGCCTCAAGCAACTGGCCCGCAGTGGTTGCATGATCGGCGCCTTGTCCGCTGGGGTGTATCCACTGGCCCTGCTCGGCTTGCTCGATGGCTATCGGGCGGCGGTGCATTGGCGCTGGCAGGATGATTTCGGCGAGCGCTTCCCCAAGGTGATCGCCACCAGCCATCTGTTCGACTGGGACCGCGACCGCCTGACCGCCTGCGGTGGCATGGCCGTGACCGACCTGCTGCTGGCGGTGCTGGCGCGCGATCATGGTGCCGAGCTGGCGGGGGCGGTGTCCGAGGAACTGGTGGTCGAGCGCATCCGCGAGGGTGGCGAGCGTCAGCGCATTCCCCTGCAGAACCGCCTCGGCTCCAGCCATCCGAAGCTGACCCAGGCAGTGCTGTTGATGGAGGCCAACATCGAAGAGCCGCTCACCACCGACGAGATCGCCCAGCATGTGTGTGTCTCGCGTCGGCAGCTCGAGCGGATCTTCAAGCAATACCTCAACCGCGTGCCCAGCCAGTATTACCTTGAGCTGCGCCTGAACAAGGCGCGGCAGATGCTCATGCAGACCAGCAAGTCGATCATCCAGATCGGCTTGTCGTGCGGGTTTTCGTCCGGGCCGCACTTCTCCAGCGCCTACCGCAACTTCTTTGGCGCCACCCCGCGCGAAGACCGCAACCAGCGCCGCAGCAACAGCCCGTTCGAGCTCAGCCCGGCGCCTGCCGAGCGCGGCTGACAGCGCCTCGCCGGGGCTGATCCCACGCACCCGCGGGCGAAGGGGTGAACACCTGTTCACCCATTTAGCGCTGGCCTCTCCCCGGCACTCCTTGCCTCCTTTACACTGCGCGATTGCGACACTGTTTGTCGCATTGCCGAAAGCCTGGGCTAAACAGGGTTTTGCGCTGTAACAAGTTGTCGCTTGGCCGCAAGGACAGGCGCCGATCAGTCCTTACAATCCCCCCATCGCTCGCCACTTCCAGGCCAGCGTTCCGCTTCAGGAGACTCAGATGTCCGTTGAGCAAGCCCCGGTGCAACGTGCCGATTTCGACCAGGTCATGGTTCCCAACTACTCCCCGGCGGCGTTCATTCCTGTGCGCGGCGAGGGCTCCCGCGTGTGGGACCAGTCGGGTCGCGAGCTGATCGACTTCGCCGGTGGCATCGCGGTAAACGCCCTCGGCCATTGCCACCCGGCACTGGTCAAGGCCCTGACCGAGCAGGCCAATACCCTCTGGCACGTGTCCAATGTGTTCACCAACGAGCCAGCCTTGCGCCTGGCACACAAGCTGGTGGACGCGACCTTTGCCGACAAGGCGTTCTTCTGCAACTCCGGCGCCGAGTCCAACGAGGCCGCCTTCAAGCTGGCCCGTCGCGTCGCGCATGACCGCTTCGGCCCTGACAAGCACGAAATCATCGCCACCGTGAACAGCTTCCACGGGCGTACCCTGTTCACCGTCAACGTCGGTGGCCAGCCCAAGTACTCCGACGGTTTCGGCCCGAAGATCGCCGGCATCAGCCATGTGCCGTACAACGACCTGGAAGCGCTCAAGGCGCAGATCTCCGACAAGACCTGCGCCGTGGTGATCGAGCCGATCCAGGGCGAGAGCGGGGTGGTCCCGGCCGACCTGGCCTACCTCGAAGGCGCACGCAAGCTGTGCGACGAGCACAACGCCCTGCTGATCTTCGACGAAGTGCAGACCGGCGTTGGCCGTACCGGCTCGCTGTACGCCTACCAGCACTACGGCGTGACCCCGGACATCCTGACCAGCGCCAAGAGCCTGGGCGGCGGCTTCCCGATCGGCGCCATGCTGACCACCGATGACCTCGCCAAGCACCTGGTCGCCGGTACCCACGGCACCACCTATGGCGGTAACCCGCTGGGCTGCGCGGTCGCCTGCGCGGTGCTGGACGTGATCAACACCCCTGAAACCCTCGCCGGGATCAAGGCCAAGCACGCGCGCTTCAAGGCACGCCTGGAGAAGATCGAGCTGTTCAGCCAGGTGCGTGGTGTGGGCCTGTTGATCGGCTGCGTGCTGACCGATGCCTGGAAAGGCAAGGCCAAGGACGTGCTCAATGCCGCTGAAAAAGAAGGCCTGATGGTGCTCCAGGCGGGCCCGGACGTCGTGCGTTTCGCGCCGAGCCTGGTGGTCGAGGACGCCGACATCGATGAAGGCCTGGACCGCTTCGAGCGCGCCGTGGCCACCCTGATCCAGGGCTGACAGCCCTGCGGTCCTGTCGCCGGCCAGGGGTTGATCCTGGCCTGGTCGGCGATACCTGAATTCCAGCGCGGGTGCGTTTCTGCAAGGGTGCACCCGCCGTTTTTCCGTGCCGAAACCGTGCGGCCGTATACCCGAAAGGAGTGACACCATGCTGGTAATGCGCCCCGCGCAAATGGCTGACCTGAATGAAGTGCAGCGCATGGCTGCGGACAGCCCCGTAGGTGTCACTTCGCTGCCTGATGACGCTGCGCGTCTGGGCGACAAGATCGCCGCGTCGGAAACCTCGTTTGCCGCCGAAGTCAGCTTCAATGGCGAAGAGAGCTACTTCTTCGTGCTCGAAGACAGCGTGACCGGCAAGCTGGCCGGCTGCTCGGCGATCGTCGCCTCGGCGGGGTACTCCGAGCCGTTCTACAGCTTTCGCAACGAGACCTTCGTGCACGCCTCGCGCGAGCTGAAGATCCACAACAAGATCCACGTCCTGTCGCTGTGCCACGACCTCACCGGCAACAGCCTGCTGACCAGCTTCTACGTCCTGCCCGAACTGGTCGGCAGCGGCCTGGCCGAGCTCAATTCGCGCGGTCGCCTGCTGTTCATGGCCGCCCATCCCGAGCGCTTCGCCGACTCGGTGGTGACCGAAATAGTTGGCTACAGCGACGAGCGGGGCGAGTCGCCGTTCTGGGACGCGATCGGCCGCAACTTCTTCGACCTCAACTATGCCGAGGCCGAACGGCTGTGTGGCCTGAAGAGCCGGACCTTTCTGGCCGAACTGATGCCGCACTACCCGATCTACGTGCCGCTGCTGCCGGACGAAGCCCAGGAAGCCATGGGCCAGGTCCACCCGCGGGCGCAGATCACCTTCGACATCCTCATGCGCGAAGGCTTCGAGACCGAGCACTACATCGACATCTTCGACGGCGGCCCGACCCTGCATGCGCGCGCTTCGGGCATCCGCTCGATCGCCCAGAGCCGGGTAGTGCCGGCCAAGCTCGAAGACACGCCGGTCAAAGGCGGGCGTCCGTAC
Source organism: Pseudomonas reidholzensis (assembly GCF_900536025.1). Classification (GTDB taxonomy): domain Bacteria; phylum Pseudomonadota; class Gammaproteobacteria; order Pseudomonadales; family Pseudomonadaceae; genus Aquipseudomonas; species Aquipseudomonas reidholzensis. The sequence continues at coordinate 31,562 of NZ_UNOZ01000029.1, read as the reverse complement.
CTGGTGTGCAATGGCCAGCTGCAGGACTACCGCGCAGTACTGCTGGAGCTGGATTGGGTGCCGGGCAAGCCGGTCAGCCTGAGCAGCGAAGCGGCCGATGCCCTGGGTGTCGGTGAAGGTGCAAGCGTGCGCCTGGTCGCCGTTTGATGCCCGTGGCCGGATAGCCAGGGCCAGCGACCCGGAACAGTGTTTCGCGGCAGGCACAGACCGCCGCACAAGGAGATAGCATGATCGTTCGTCCTGTACGCAGCAGCGATTTACCTGCGCTGATCGAATTGGCGCGCAGCACCGGCACTACCGGGCTGACTACCTTGCCGGCCAACGAAGAGCGCCTGGCCCAGCGCGTGCGCTGGGCCGAGAAGAGCTTTAGCGGCGAAGCCGGGCGTGGCGACACCGACTACCTGTTCGTGCTGGAGAACGATGAAGGCCTGGTGGTCGGCATCAGTGCCATCGCCGGCGCCGTCGGCCTGCGCGAGCCTTGGTACAACTACCGGGTCGGCCTGACCGTCAGCGCTTCGCAAGAGCTGAACATCTACCGCGAGATCCCCACGCTGTTCCTCGCCAACGACCTGACTGGCAACTCCGAGCTGTGCTCGCTGTTCCTGCGTAGCGACCACCGCAGTGGCCTCAATGGCCGCCTGCTGTCCAAGGCGCGGATGCTGTTCATTGCCGAGTTCCCCGAGCTGTTCGGCAAGAAGGTCATCGCCGAGATGCGCGGGATCTCCGACGCCGCCGGCCGCTCGCCGTTCTGGGAGTGCCTGGGGCGGCACTTCTTCAAGATGGAGTTCAGCCAGGCCGACTACCTGACCGGCGTCGGCAACAAGTCGTTCATTGCCGAGCTGATGCCCAAGTTCCCGCTGTACACCTGCTTCTTGTCCGAGGCGGCGCGCGAGGTCATCGGCCGGGTGCACGTCGACACTGAGCCGGCCCTGGCGATGCTCGAGCGCGAAGGCTTCAACTATCAAGGCTATGTCGACATCTTCGACGCCGGCCCGGCCATCGAGTGCGAGACCGCGAAGATCCGCGCCGTGCGCGAAAGCCAGACCTTGGTGCTGGCCGTCGGCACCCCAGGCGACGACGCCACGCCTTACCTGATCCACAACCGCAAGCGCGACGACTGCCGCATTACCGCTGCGCCCGCACGCCTGGCCGCCGGTACCCTGGTGGTCGATCCGGCCACCGCCAAGCGCCTGCGCCTGGGCGTCGGCGACCATGTGCGTGCGGTGCCGCTGTCTGCCAGCCGGGAGGCCCAGCAATGACCACGCACTACATCGCCGGGCACTGGCACGCGGGGCAGGGCGAGCCCCTGCAGTCGTTGAACCCGGTCAGCCAGGCCGTGCTCTGGCAGGGCCAGGGCGCTGACGCCAGCCAGGTCGAGGCCGCCGTGCAGGCAGCGCGCCGGGCCTTCCCGGGCTGGGCGCAGCTGAGCCTGGATGCGCGCATCGCATCGCTCGAGGCGTTTGCCGACCAGCTCAAGGCGAATGCCGACGACCTGGCGCGCTGCATCGGCGAAGAAACCGGCAAGCCACTGTGGGAGTCGGCCACCGAAGTCACCAGCATGATCAACAAAGTGGCGATCTCGGTGCAGAGCTACCGTGAGCGCACCGGCGAAAAGAGCGGCCCGCTGGCGGATGCGACCGCTGTGCTGCGGCACAAGCCGCATGGCGTGGTGGCGGTGTTCGGCCCGTACAACTTCCCCGGCCATTTGCCCAACGGGCACATCGTGCCGGCGTTGCTGGCGGGCAACTGCGTGGTGTTCAAACCCAGCGAGCTGACGCCCAAGGTCGCCGAGCTGACCGTCAAATGCTGGATCGCCGCCGGCTTGCCAGCGGGTGTGCTCAACCTGCTCCAGGGCGCGCGCGAGACGGGTGTGGCGCTGGCTGCCAACCCCGGCATCGATGGCCTGTTCTTTACCGGCTCGAGCCGCACCGGCAACCTCCTGCACCAGCAGTTCGCCGGGCGCCCGGACAAGATCCTGGCCTTGGAAATGGGCGGCAACAACCCGCTGCTGGTCGACCAGGTCAAGGACCTCGATGCGGCGGTCTACACCATTATCCAGTCGGCGTTCATCTCTGCGGGCCAGCGCTGCACCTGTGCCCGCCGCCTGCTGGTGCCCCAGGGCGACTGGGGTGACGCGCTGCTGACCCGCCTGGTCGAGGTGTGCCGCAGCATCACGGTCGGTGCTTTCGATCAACAGCCCGCGCCGTTCATGGGCTCGGTGATCTCGCTGGAGGCCGCCCAGGCATTGCTCGACGCACAGCAGGCGCTGCTCGGCAACGGTGCTACGGCGCTGCTGGCAATGACCCAGCCGCAGGCCGGCGCCGCGTTGCTGACCCCGGGCATCCTGGATGTCACTGGCGTCGCCGAGCGGCCGGACGAAGAGCTGTTCGGCCCGCTGCTGCAGGTCATCCGCTACAGCGACTTCGACGCCGCCATCGACGAGGCCAACGCGACCCAGTACGGCCTTGCCGCGGGCCTGCTGTCCGACTCGCGCGCCCGCTACCAGTACTTCTGGCTGCGCAGCCGTGCCGGCATCGTCAACTGGAACAAACAGCTCACCGGCGCCGCCAGCAGCGCGCCGTTCGGTGGCGTCGGCGCCAGTGGCAACCATCGCGCCAGTGCCTATTACGCGGCGGACTACTGTGCGTACCCCGTGGCTTCGCTGGAGACCGCCAGCCTTGCCCTGCCGGCGACATTGACGCCGGGCGTCACCCTATAACAAACGGTCTCGGAGCCTAGCCGATGAAATCCTACGAAGTGAATTTTGATGGCCTGGTGGGGCCGACCCACAACTACGGCGGCTTGTCGTACGGCAACGTGGCCTCGCAGAGCAATAGCCAGCAATGCTCCAACCCGCGTGAAGCGGCGCGCCAGGGCCTGGCCAAGATGAAGGCGCTGAGCGACCTGGGCTTCAAGCAGGGCGTGCTCGCCCCGCAGGAGCGTCCGGACGTCGCCGCCCTGCGTCGCCTGGGCTTCAGTGGCAGCGATGCCGAAGTGATTCGCCGCGCCGCCAAGGAGGCCATGCCATTGCTGGTCGCCAGTTGCTCGGCGTCGAGCATGTGGGTGGCCAACGCGGCCACCGTCAGTCCGAGTGCCGACACCGCCGATGGCCGTGTGCATTTCACCGCCGCCAACCTCAACTGCAAGTACCACCGCAGCATCGAGCACCCGACCACCAGCCGCGTGCTGGCGGCGATGTTCGCCGATGAGCAGGTGTTCGCCCACCACCAGGCGCTGCCGGCGGTGGCCCAGTTCGGCGACGAAGGCGCGGCCAACCACACGCGCTTCTGCCGTGCCTACGGTGAGCCGGGCGTGGAGTTTTTCGTGTATGGCCGCAGCGCGTTCGACAGCCGCTATCCGGCGCCCCAGAAGTACCCGGCGCGGCAGACGCTCGAGGCCTCCCAGGCCGTGGCCCGTTTGCATGGCCTGAGCGACGATGGCGTGGTCTACGCTCAACAGAACCCGGCCGTGATCGACCAGGGCGTGTTCCACAATGACGTGATTTCGGTGGGTAACGGCGAGGTGCTGTTCTATCACGAAGACGCCTTCCTCGAGACCGACGCGGTGCTTGCCCAGCTGCAGGCTAAACTGGCCAGCAAGGGCGGCAACTTCCAGGCGATCCGTGTGCCGCGTGCCGCGGTGGCGGTCGAGGACGCGGTGCGCTCCTACCTGTTCAACAGCCAGTTGCTGTCGCGCGCTGATGGCTCGATGCTGCTGGTGGTCCCGGAAGAGTGCCGCAACAACGAGCGGGTGTGGAATTACCTCGGCCAACTGACCACCCAGGGTGGCCCGGTCAAGGAGGTCAAGGTGTTCGACCTCAAGCAGAGCATGCAGAACGGCGGCGGCCCGGCTTGCCTGCGGTTGCGCGTGGCCCTGAAGGAAAGTGAACTGGCAGCGGTCAATCCAGGCGTTATCATGTCGCCGTCGCTGTACGACACCCTAGTCCAGTGGGTCGACCGGCACTACCGTGATCGCATGAGCGATGCGGACCTGGCCGACCCGCAACTGCTGGACGAATGCCGTACGGCCCTGGATGACCTGACTCAGATCCTTACGTTGGGTTCGGTCTATCCGTTCCAACGCCAACCTTGAAGAGAGAATTGTAATGTCCGACGCCCTGCGCCTGATCCTGGAAGATGAAGATGGTACCCAGCTGGAAACCTCCTGCACCCGTTTCGCGGTGGTCTGGCAAGGTAAAGAGGTGTGGATCCAGCAGGACGGCCGCGGCCAGCTGCTGATCGGCGTCGATGTCGCCGAAGGCGATGCCGAGTTCGCCAACCTGCTGCTGCGCCCGATGGCCACCAACCTGGTCAGCCTGCAGCTGGAAATGGAGCCGGCTGAGCTCGGCGACGACGATGATGATCACGTCCACGGTCCTGATTGCGGTCACCACCACTAAGGAAGCGTCTATGCTCGCCCTCGGCAAATTGCTTGAACTCACCTTGGCCGGCCGTGAGCCCGCCCAGCAGACGCAAGTGACGGTCGAGGGTGTGCGACTGCGCTGGCGTGGCGAGGGGGCGCTCGAGGTCAGCCCGCCCGAGGGCAAGGACAACGGCCTGGACCTGTTGCTGTCTGCCGGTATCCATGGCAACGAGACGGCGCCGATCGAGCTCCTTGAAAAGCTCTTGCACGGTGTCGCCAGTGGCGAGATCAAGCCGAGGAGCAGGGTCCTGTTCCTGTTTGGCAACCCTGAAGCGATCCGTAAAGGTGAGCGCTACATCGAGCAGGATATCAACCGCCTGTTCAATGGCCGCCATGAGCAGGCGAGTGGTCCCGAGGCCCAGCGTGCAGCGGTACTGGAGAAATTCGCCGAAACCTTTTTCAAGGTGCCGGGGCGCGACCGCCTGCACTACGACCTGCATACCGCGATCCGCGGTTCGAAGATCGAGCAGTTCGCCCTTTACCCCTACAAGGAAGGCCGCCAGCACTCGCGTCGCGAGCTGGTGCGCTTGCGCGAGGCGGGCATGGAGGCGGTGCTGCTGCAGAGCAAACCGTCGATCACTTTCAGTGCGTTCACCTACGAGCAGCTCGACGCTGAGGCGTTCACCCTGGAGTTGGGCAAGGCGCGGCCGTTCGGGCAGAACGAGCAGGTCAATCTCGACAGGCTGGAAACGCGCCTGCGGCAGATCATCGAGGGCAACGAGCCAGCGGCCGACGATACGCTCGATGGCTTGCAGCTGTTCAGCGTGGCGCGCGAGATCATCAAGCACAGTGATCACTTCCGCCTGCACTTGCCGGCGGATATCGAGAACTTTACCGAGCTGAGCAAGGGCGCGCTGCTGGCCGAGGACCTGGCCGAGACGCGCTGGGTGGTCGAGGAGGAGGGTGCGCGGATCATCTTCCCCAACCCCAAGGTGCGCAACGGGCTGCGGGCGGGGATTTTGATCGTGCCGGACTCGGGACAGCGGTTGGGCTGAGCGTCCGCGTTGCCTTCTTCGCGGGTAAACCCGCTCCTGCGGGGGCGGGTTCAGCCGCGAAAAGGGCGCCCCTGTTTTGGATCCTACCCGGGATGAAATCCTTTTAATTAACTCGCTATTCCATTTTCCCTTCCCCTGAGCGGTAATTGGCTTGCCACTGGCCAAAGGCTCGTCATAGCATCCCGGTCATGTATTCGCTCGCGTTGACCTGAAATTCCGTCAGATCGCCGCTTTCCAGCGCATAAACACACTGCACCGAGATTGCAGGACCGATATAATGCGGCCCTTTGCCGTCGTTTCGACGCGTTTGCCTTAACGGCCGCCGTTTCCGTGGAAGAACCTATGAAAAGCGCAGAAATCCGTGAAGCCTTCCTTCGCTTCTTCGAGGAGCAGGGGCATACCCGAGTTGCCTCCAGCTCCCTGATTCCGGGCAATGACCCGACCCTGCTGTTTACCAATGCCGGCATGAACCAGTTCAAGGACTGCTTCCTCGGCCAGGAAAAGCGCGCCTACACCCGCGCCACCAGCAGCCAGAAGTGCGTCCGCGCCGGCGGCAAGCACAACGACCTGGAAAACGTCGGCTACACCGCGCGTCACCACACCTTCTTCGAGATGCTGGGTAACTTCAGCTTCGGCGACTATTTCAAGCGCGACGCGATCACCTTTGCCTGGACCTTCCTGACCTCCGAGCAGTGGCTGAACCTGCCCAAGGAAAAGCTCTGGGTCACCGTCTACGCCAGTGACGACGAAGCCTATGACATCTGGACCAAAGAGGTCGGCGTGCCGGCCGAGCGCATGGTCCGCATCGGCGACAACAAAGGCGCACCGTACGCCTCCGACAACTTCTGGACCATGGGCGACACCGGCCCGTGCGGCCCGTGCACCGAGATCTTCTACGACCACGGCGCCGACATCTGGGGCGGCCCACCCGGCTCGCCAGAAGAAGACGGCGACCGCTACATCGAGATCTGGAACAACGTCTTCATGCAGTTCAACCGCACCGCCGATGGCGTCCTGCACCCGCTGCCAGCGCCGTCGGTCGACACCGGCATGGGCCTGGAGCGGATCAGTGCGGTGATGCAGCACGTGCACTCGAACTACGAGATCGACCTGTTCCAGAACCTGCTGTCGGCCGCCGCCACCGCTATCGGTTGCAGCAACGACGCCCAGCCGTCGCTGAAAGTCGTCGCCGACCATATCCGTTCGTGCGGCTTCCTGATTGCCGACGGCGTGCTGCCGTCCAACGAAGGCCGTGGCTACGTGCTGCGCCGGATCATCCGCCGCGCTTGCCGCCACGGCAACAAGCTGGGCGCCAAAGGCAGCTTCTTCTACCAGATCGTCGCCGCACTGGCCGCCGAGATGGGCGAAGCCTTCCCTGAGCTGCAAAGCCAGCAGGCGCACATCGAGCGCGTGCTCAAGAGCGAAGAAGAGCAGTTCGCCAAGACCCTCGAGCAGGGCCTGCGTATCCTCGAGCAGGACCTCGCCCAGCTGCAGGGCAAAGTCGTTCCGGGCGACGTGGTGTTCAAGCTGTACGACACCTACGGCTTCCCGATGGACCTGACCGCCGACATCGCCCGCGAACGCGAGCTGACCATCGACGAGGCAGGCTTCGAGCGCGAAATGGACGCCCAGCGTGAGCGTGCGCGTTCCGCCAGTTCCTTCGGCATGGACTACAACAGCCTGGTCAAGGTCGACGTCGCGACCGAGTTCCTCGGCTACAGCGCCACTGAAGGCCAGGCCAAGGTCGTTGGGCTGTACAAGGACGGCCAGGCCGTCGAGCAGCTGAGCGAAGGCGAGCAGGGCGTGGTGATCCTCGACCGTACCCCGTTCTACGCCGAATCCGGCGGCCAGGTCGGCGACACCGGTTACCTGCTGGCAGGCGGCGTGCGCTTTGACGTGCGTGACACCACCAAGACCGCTGGCGCATTCCTGCACCACGGTGTGGTCGCCAGCGGCGCGCTGAGCGTCGGTGCCCAGGTCGAAGCCAAGGTCGATGCCGAGGTCCAGCACGCGACCTCGCTGAACCACTCGGCCACCCACCTGCTGCACGAAGCCCTGCGCCAGGTGCTCGGCGAGCACGTCCAGCAGAAAGGCTCGCTGGTCGACAGCCAGCGCCTGCGTTTTGACTTCAGCCACTTCGAGGCGGTCAAGCCAGAGCAGCTCAAGGCCCTGGAAGACATCGTCAACCGCGAAGTGCGCAAGAACACTGAAGTGGTGACCGAAGAAACCGATATCGAAACCGCCAAGCGCAAAGGCGCCATGGCGCTGTTCGGTGAGAAGTACGGCGACACCGTGCGCGTGCTGAGCATGGGTGGCGATTTCTCGGTCGAGCTGTGCGGCGGCATCCATGCCAAGCGCACCGGCGATATCAGCCTGTTCAAGATCATCAGCGAAGGCGGCGTGGCCTCTGGCGTGCGTCGTATCGAAGCGGTTACCGGGGCTGCGGCGCTGGCGTACCTGAACGCTGCCGAAGAGCAGGTCAAGGAAGCTGCGCAACTGGTCAAGGGCAACCGTGACAACCTGATCGACAAGCTGTCGGCGGTGCTCGAGCGCAACCGTCAGCTGGAGAAGCAGCTCGAACAGCTGCAGGCCAAGGCCGCCAGCGCCGCCGGGGATGATCTCTCCAATGCGGCCGTTGAGGTCAAGGGTGCCAAGGTACTTGCCGCGCGCCTGGATGGGCAGGACGGCAAGGCCCTGTTGGCCCTGGTCGATCAACTGAAGAACAAGCTCGGCCACGCAGTGATCCTGCTGGGCAGCGAGCATGAGGGCAAGGTCGTGCTGGTGGCTGGCGTGACCAAAGACCTCTCCGGCCAACTCAAGGCCGGCGATCTGATGAAGCAGGCCGCTGCGGCGGTGGGCGGCAAGGGCGGTGGTCGTCCGGACATGGCCCAGGGTGGTGGCGTCGACGTCGCCGCGCTGGACAATGCCCTGGCCCTGGCTGTGCCGTTCGCCGAACAGGGGCTTTGAGATGGGTTGGCCCGTGGTCTAGTCACGGGCCATCTCATGTTGGATTGTTTATTGGGTGCCCATCGTGGGCAGAGGCAGCTTTGAAATGGCGTTGATCGTACAGAAATTTGGCGGCACCTCTGTCGGTTCCATCGAGCGGATCGAGCAGGTTGCCGACAAGATCAAGAAATTCCGTGAGTCAGGCGATGACCTGGTGGTCGTACTCTCGGCCATGAGCGGCGAGACCAACCGCCTGCTCGACCTGGCCAAGCAGATCACTGACACGCCGGTTCCGCGTGAGCTGGACGTGATCGTCTCGACCGGCGAGCAGGTGACTATCGCCCTGCTGGCCATGGCCTTGATCAAGCGGGGCGTACCGGCGGTGTCCTACACCGGCAACCAGGTGCGCATCCTCACCGACAGCGCGCACAACAAGGCGCGCATCCTGCAGATCGACGACCAGAAGATCCGCGCCGACCTCAAGGCAGGTCGCGTGGTGGTGGTAGCCGGTTTCCAGGGTGTCGACGAGCACGGCAGCATTACCACCCTCGGCCGTGGTGGCTCCGACACCACCGGCGTGGCCCTGGCGGCGGCGCTCAAGGCCGACGAGTGCCAGATCTACACCGACGTCGACGGTGTCTACACCACCGACCCGCGCGTGGTGCCCCAGGCCCGTCGCCTGGAGAAGATCACCTTTGAAGAGATGCTGGAAATGGCCAGCCTCGGTTCCAAGGTGCTGCAGATCCGTTCCGTCGAGTTCGCCGGCAAGTACAACGTACCGCTGCGCGTGCTGCACAGTTTCAAGGAGGGTCCAGGTACCCTCATTACCATTGATGAAGAGGAATCCATGGAACAGCCGATCATTTCCGGTATCGCCTTCAACCGTGATGAAGCCAAGCTGACCATTCGCGGCGTGCCGGATACCCCGGGCGTTGCCTTCAAGATCCTCGGTCCGATCAGCGCCTCGAACATCGAAGTGGACATGATCGTGCAGAACGTCGCGCACGATAACACCACCGACTTCACCTTCACCGTGCACCGCAACGAGTACGACGCGGCGCTCAAGGTGCTGGAAAACACCGCACGCGAAATCGGCGCCCGTGAAGTCATCGGCGACACCAAGATCGCCAAGGTGTCGATCGTCGGTGTCGGCATGCGCTCCCATGCGGGCGTTGCCAGCCGCATGTTCGAAGCGCTGGCCAAGGAGAGCATCAACATCCAGATGATCTCCACCTCCGAGATCAAGGTCTCGGTGGTCATCGAAGAGAAGTACCTGGAGCTGGCGGTGCGTGCCCTGCACACCGCCTTCGAGCTGGACGCCCCTGCCCGACAGGGCGAGTAAGGCGCTGCCTCGAAGGGCGCGGCTTGCCGCGCCCTTCGCGTTTCTGGTCGTCGGAGGGTAACCCTGTCCTATACCCTCCGGCGCCCATACGGGCCCTGCCACCGTCCCCGGCACGGCCCTGCTACCTCAGACTGTTATCCCTGATTGAACTGCGTAAGGAGAAAGCTATGTTGATTCTGACTCGTCGGTGCGCCGAGAGCCTGATCATTGGAGACGGTGAGATCACCGTTACGGTCCTGGGTGTCAAAGGTAACCAGGTACGAATCGGCGTCAGCGCGCCCAAAGAAGTGGCCGTTCACCGCGAGGAAATCTACCTGCGGATCAAGAACGAGAAGGGCGAAGAGCCAAGCCTTTAATTTTTTTGAAGTTTTTTTCAAAAAAAGGTTTGCAAACGAGGAGGGCTCTGTTTAATATACGCCTCGTGTTGCGGTGAGGTGGCCGAGTGGCCGAAGGCGCTCCCCTGCTAAGGGAGTATACCTCATAAGGGTATCGGGGGTTCGAATCCCCCCTTCACCGCCATTATTCATGTAGGGCGCTTCAACTGGGTAAGAACGCTAAGTCGTTGAAATTAAACGAAAAAGTTCTTGCTAAAACGGTAAAGCGATCTATAATGCGCGGCAAGTTACACGGACTCATAGCTCAGCTGGATAGAGTACTCGGCTACGAACCGAGCGGTCGCAGGTTCGAATCCTGCTGAGTCCACCATATAACATGACGATCTTGCTAGCAGGGTCGGATTGTTCAACCAGTGGTAATCTGGTCTAAAACTACCAACTTGGACTCATAGCTCAGCTGGATAGAGTACTCGGCTACGAACCGAGCGGTCGCAGGTTCGAATCCTGCTGAGTCCACCATATAGCACGGCGGTTGTGCTTGCACAGGCGCCTTGTTTCAACCAGTGGTAACCTGGTCTAAAACTACCAACTTGGACTCATAGCTCAGCTGGATAGAGTACTCGGCTACGAACCGAGCGGTCGCAGGTTCGAATCCTGCTGAGTCCACCAGATACATCAAGAAGCCCGCTTTCATAGCGGGCTTTTTGTTGTCCGCAGTTTCACTGATGTGTCAGTGATGTCCGGCTAGACTCCAGGTCAAGCCCCGCAGGCCGCGCCTCGCGCCTCGCCTCCAGAGAACACGCATTGTGCTTTTTCATCGACGCCTGCCGTCGCACTGATGGCTTCGAGCGTTGTCATAGCTTTATCGCGCAAACGATTGTTCTGGCCAAAAATTTAAGCGATCCGACAGCTGTTGCAGTGTATGATTGCGCCCGTCAGCCCCGCCGGGGCTTGTGGAATACCACCATGGACTTACCCAGTAGTTACTCCCTAACCCGCTTTGCCAAGTTAGATCTGACCGATTGATTCTCCCGGCGTGCTCCGCTGCTGGGAGTGGAGTTCGCCTATGACTGAAGTAGAAGTAAAGAAAGCCCCCGAGAGCCTGCAGGATCGCCTGGGCCAGGTCATCGACCTGCTGCAGCGTCAACGGGTGGTAGAAGACCTGACGCACCGTCAGGAAGGTCATCATCATGACCTGGTGGAAAACCTCGTCCACCGTCAGAACCTGGTCGAGCTGCAGCGCAAGCTCGACGATCTGCACCCTGCCGACATCGCCTACATTCTTGAAGCCCTGCCGCTGGACGACCGCCTGACCGTATGGCAGCTGGTACGCTCCGAGCGCGACGGCGACATCCTCCTCGAAGTGTCCGACGCGGTGCGCCAGACCCTGATCGCCGACATGGACGATCACGAGCTGCTGGCTGCGGCCAAGGAGATGGACGCCGACGAACTCGCTGACCTGGCGCCCGAGCTGCCGCGCGATGTCGTCCACGAGCTGATGGAAACCCTCGATGGCCAGCAGCGCGAGCGCGTCCGCTCGGCCCTGAGCTACGACGAGGAGCAGGTCGGTGCGCTGATGGACTTCGAGATGGTCACCATCCGCGAAGACGTCAGCCTCGAGGTAGTCCTGCGTTACCTGCGCCGCTTGAAGGAGCTGCCAGGCCATACCGACAAACTGTTCGTAGTCGATCACGACGGCATCCTCAAGGGCGTGCTGCCGATCAAGCGTCTGCTGGTCAACGATCCGGAGAAGCAGGTAGCCGATGTCATGGCCACCGACCCCGTGAGTTTCCACCCAGACGAAGATGCCTACGACGCGGCGCAAGCGTTCGAGCGTTATGACCTGGTGTCGGCACCGGTGGTGGACAAGAGCGATCGCCTGATCGGCCGTCTGACCATCGATGAGATGGTCGACCTGATCCGTGAGGAGAGCGAAAGCGAAGTCCTCAACATGGCCGGTCTGCGCGAAGAAGAAGACATCTTCGCCTCGGTCTGGCGTTCACTGCGCAACCGTTGGGCGTGGCTGGCGATCAACCTGGTGACGGCGTTTCTCGCCTCGCGGGTGATCGGCCTGTTCGAAGGCTCGATCGAGAAGCTGGTGGCCTTGGCGGCGCTGATGCCGATCGTGGCGGGTATTGGCGGCAACTCGGGTAACCAGACCATCACCATGATCGTTCGCGCCATGGCGCTGGACCAGGTGAGCCCCGGCAACACGGCACGGCTGATGCGCAAGGAGCTGGCGGTGTCGCTGATCAACGGCCTGGTCTGGGGCGGTGTGATCGGGGTGGTGGCGTTCTGGTTGTATGGCAGTTGGTCGCTCGGCCTGGTAATGACCGCGGCGATGACCCTGAACCTGTTGCTGGCTGCGCTGATGGGCGTGTTGATCCCGATGACGCTGGTGCGCCTGGGGCGCGACCCGGCAATGGGCGCGAGCGTGATGATCACTGCCGTCACCGACAGCGGCGGGTTCTTCATCTTCCTCGGCCTGGCGACCCTGTTCCTGCTCTGATCCCGCACCCAAGGGGGCTCACCCCCCCCTGTAGGAGCGGGTTTACCCGCGAAGAGGCCGGTACAAACAGCCACAAAACCATCATCCAGAAACGAAAAAAGCCAGCATCAGCTGGCTTTTTCGTATTCGCATTTCAGATCAGGACGCGTCGGCGGCCATTTCCACATCGTGGGCGATCAATGCGACCAGCGCGTTCTGCTGGCGGTGGGAGAGTTGGCGGAACCGCTGCAGCAGCTCACGCTCATGCAGGCTCAGCTCCGGGCTGTCGAGGCGCATGCTCAGCTCGTCGCCCAGCGCGCCTTCCTGGATGAGGCTCTGCTCCAGGCGTGCGATGATTTCGGAGTTCATGCTGCGGTGATGGTTGCGCGCTACCTCGGCAATGCGCTCACGCATCCCGTCTGGCAGGCGGACGACAAACTTGTCAGCGGTGCGGCTGGAATAGATAGCCTGTTTCATTGGGCGCATATAAATTGACCGGTTTTCTGGTTCAGGGGAAGCGGTTCTCAAATTGGCCGCACGGTGGAAAATACGACCGTGGCGACTGCAAAATGTTCAACCGTCATGTAATTTTGGAAGCTCATCTTGCCTCAACGTCGCCGTTTCCTTGGCGTCAATTCTGTGACAAATAGTGATCCGGCTGAAGGCTTTTTGCCAGTACCAATTATCAGAAATGAGCACTGGTTTGAAAAGTCTTGCGTTGGCCGGGCTGTCTAACTGTCAGACCTCTGCCGCCAAAATCTGGTAACGGGCGGAAAAGGGCAGGGAAAACACCAAGAAACCGCAAGGTCCCCAACAGAGAGCATAGTGGCTATGCAACATGACGCAAGCGGCACGCCGTGTACGGCAGGGCGGCTGATATTCCTGGTTGGACCATCAGGATCGGGAAAAGATTCCCTGATCGATGCCGCGCGGGCGAAATTGGCCTCGCAAGGGATTGAAATCGCTCGCAGGGTCATTACCCGCTCGGCCGAGGCCAAGGGCGAATCGGCACAAGGTGTCACGCCGGAGCAGTTCGAGGTGATGCGCAAAGCCGGGGATTTTGCCATGGATTGGCAGGCAAATGGCCTTCAGTATGGGATTCCTGCGCAGATCGATGATTGGCTGCAGGCGGGCCGGCCTGTGCTGGTGAATGGCTCGCGGGGTTACCTGGCCGAGGCGCGTCGGCGTTATCCCGACCTGTTGGCCATCCGTCTGCAGGTAGCGCCGCAGGTGCTGCGTCAGCGGCTGATGGCACGGGGACGCGAAACACCCGAAGAGATAGAGCGGCGGCTGCAACGCGGTGCTCAGTTGCAAGAGGGCATCGATCCCCAGGTGCAGGTGCTGGACAACTCCACCTCACTGGAGCATGCCGTCACGGCGTTGCTTGACCTGTTGCGCGAGCAAGGTCTGATGAAGGCGCCGGGGCAGGGCTGTCCGCGCTGATAAATCGCGGAAAAGGATTACCTGCAAAAAGCCCGAATCAGGCATGACAAACGGCGCCCTGCTGGTTAACATGCACGCCGTCCCGCCCATTCGGCGCTCGCCGAGGGTACTTGTGTCCCAGTAGCTCAATTGGATAGAGCATCCCCCTCCTAAGGGGAAGGTTGGCCGTTCGAACCGGCCCTGGGACACCATATCTAGCAACGCTTCCAGCGCTATCGTGAGCGTCTCTGAGGCAGCGCTACGTTGATCAGAGATGATCCATCGCCTATCCTGAGTCTCTAGACACCCGCAATTAGGAGGCGGAAATGATCGTTCAAGCCGCACCTCAGAAAAAGGTCATTGCCAAGCGCAAGAAGACCGATAAGCAACTCACTCCCGAGGACGTGCGCATCGCAGCACGTGGGGGGGAGTCTGCATTCCGCTACTACGTCGAGAACGGGAAGCTTCCAGCCTCTAAGTGAGATTTTTTGTCAGCAGTCAAGGTTTCTGACCTCTTCAAAGAATCTCTAGGGTGGTACGACTTTTTCGTCGAATTCCACGACTACAAGCTCTGTGGCGACCTGCCCGACATTTTTGGTCGCGATGAGGAGCTTGATCTCGATGATATGTATCACGTCCATCTTGCGACGACAGACGCTGTGCAAGCCAGGTGGCGTGCAGCACGGATGCAGTTCAGGCGTACGACAGATCCTGATCATCCCGAAGAGGATTTCTGGCTGATCTACGCGTACGATCCGTTTCGAGATGAGTATCTGCTGCTGACGATCGTTGGCCCCAATGCGCACAATAGGCAGCAGTGGGGCTCGTACCTACGAGACCTGCACAACGACATCGTTGATCCATGGATCAAAGGGCAGCGCGTCTATTCCGATCCAGACGAAGACGCATAGCCGGCTGACCAGGGTTGGCACAGCCGGCGTCAGTTGTCGCTACCTCCCAGGCTTTCGCGGCGAGCTTATGAGCGTTGCACTTTTCCTTGCCTCTGCGCGTGGCCGCAATCATTCGAAGCGGAACGACGCCCCGTACGCCGAATCCGGCAGATGACTGCTAGCATCCTCACGCAACCGCGAACGGAACGTCCCGCGCTGTGGCTCTGTACGGTACAGCCCACGCTTCTGCAGTTCAGGAATGATCAGCTCGACAAAATCCTCAAGGCTGCCCGGGCTGATCAACGGGTTGATCATGTAGCCACTGGTGCCTGAAATCCGCGCGTGTTCTTCGATCCGGTCTGCCACTTGTTGCGGGGTGCCGACCAGGATCAGATCGCTGCCGCGCGTGACCTGGGCGAAACGCTGCTTGACGTCGCCAGCCGTCAGCGGCTTGCCGCTGCCGTCGGGGTGCATCACGTACGAGGTCATGCCTTCGGTATGGGTCGACAGCGCGTCGCCGTCGGCGTAGCGGCTGATATCGATGCCGGTGTCGCCGGCGTAGCTGACCAGTTGCGCCTGCAGGTGATAGTTGCTTTGCAGTTGCTCATATTTACGCTGCGCCTCGATTTCGCTCTTGGCGGTGACGATGCGCAGCACGGTCAGGGACTTCACGTCGGTGCGCTGGCGGCCGCGCGCCTCGGCCATGCTCCAGATCTGCTCGAGCCCGTCGCGGATCTCCTGCGGGTTGGACTTGGCGACGAAGATCAGCTCGGCGTGCTTGGCGGCGAACTCCCGGCCGCGTCCCGACCAGCCGGCCTGGATCAGCAGCGGCGTGCGCTGCGGCGACGGCGAGGTGAGGTGCGGGCCAGCCACCCGGTAGTGTTCACCGGCATGATTGATCGGCCGAACCCGGTCGCCGCGGGCGTACAGCTGGCGCGCCTTGTCAGCGACCACGGCGTCGTTGGCCCAACTGCCTTCCCAGAGCTTGTAGACCACGTCGAGAAACTCCTCGGCGCGCTCATAGCGGTCGTCATGCTTGATCATCTGCTCCAGGCCGAAGTTGCGTGCGGCGCTGGACAGGTAAGAGGTGACGATGTTCCAGCCGACCCGGCCATTGGTGAGGTGATCGAGCGTGCTGAAGCGCCGGGCATGGGTGAACGGATGCTCATAGCTGGTGGTGACGGTGACGCCGAACGCGAGGTTCTCGGTGACGGCGGCCAGTGCCGGAATGATCATCAGCGGATCATTGGCCGGGGCCTCCACCGCCCATTTCATCGCCGCATCGGCGTTGCCGCCAAACACGTCGTAAAAACCCAGCACATCGCCGAAGAACAGCATGTCCAGGTTGGCCTGGTCGGCGATGCGGGCAAGGTTCGACCAATAGCTCAACGAGTTGATCGTCAGGCGCTCATCGGCAGGGTGGGTCCACAGGCTGGGGGCGCCGCCACAGCCGACGCTGGCTTGTTCGTACAGCGCGAAAAGCAAAGGTTTCGGATCAGCCATCATCGTCCCTGCATGAAATCGTTGGGCGGTTGGCAGACTGCTGGGGGATGAGCGTCGCCAGGATGGGCGCGATTAAATAGGAATAAGTAAGTTAAAAATAATAATATTATGGAATATGCTGTGACCCAGATGATCTATCTCAGCGGCGCAGTCTTGCGCTCATGTCGGCGATCACCCCATGCGCGATGCGCCTGACGAGCCTGCTTTCTCCGGCTTTCATGCCGTTGGCGTGCTCGTCGAGGTGCTTCCTCGCGGCGTTGCCAACACCCTCTACAAGCTCATCGATGATCCTGCTACCGAGAGCTCTGTTCAGCCCAATGGCTTCACCCAAGCTCAGAACGCTGGTTCTGGTGAGCTCAGCGTGCGTACGAACTCCCTCCGGCCTCCATACCAGCTCAGCATCAAGCCAGGGCGCGGCAGGCTCCCCATAGATCGCCGTACACAGTAGATCGTAATGCGGGGCCAGGTAATACGCGTCACCGCGGACGAAGAACGAGAGATTCTTCAAGTGGGCGTCGTTGTTGCCAACCAGGAAGTTGAACACCAGCCATTTGAACAGCTGAATCCTTGTCTGGGCCACGTTACGCACCAGCGCGAGGATTTTCTGCAGCGTTTCCACCGTCGCTTGTTGGTACTTGAAGCTTTTATCCAGCCCCAGCACCTGGCATGCATCCAGGGTATGCGCCCTGATGAGCTCACCGTCCACCCGGGCCCGATCAAAGCGTTCGATGAGGTACACAGGCTCAGGCACCCGGCGAATGCTCACAGGCGGTACGCCGAGCTTCACTGCCTGGGCAATGCTCATCACAAACCACTCGTTGACCACGGTTGCGTCGTACAGGTCGCGCTGTGGGTGATCGGGCTTGAGGATGTGGGTCGAGGGTGTGCTGCCCACGGGTTCGAACAGGCCTTGGTCATTCAGCACTACGGGCAGCTTGTGCTGGGCGCCGGCCAGTGACATGCGCTTGGGCGCGCCAGTGGCCAGCGCCACGCGGGGCAGATTGAGGATCCTTGCGCTCAGGGCTGAATCCGTGAGTGCCTTGAGCCCTCCCTCCGATGGCATCTGCGCCTCTGCAAGCAAGGTCACGGCGCCGGCAGATTCGGCCCCGTAGTAACCCAGCAGGCCAAAGGCATCGGCAAATTCGATGTTCGCATCGCTTGCCAGCAATGAACGCGCCTGCTCTTCGGGAAGCAAGTTATCGAAGAACCACTGCACGGGTCGCTGCGATGAGTCGTCGATAAGGGTGTGCTTGGCTCTCGCTAACGCGGGAGACAAGTCGAAGCCTTCAGCACTGGAGACCCACGCAGGCGTGTACCGCAGGCTCCAGACGCCAGCGTCATCTTGCAAGGTGGCGACGTGACGGCCATTGATGATGACTTCAAGGCTTCTCATTTTTCCGGGAGGTCCATGTAGAGCTGGATACCGAGTTCCTGCAGTACCTGGAGCACGGTGGCCAGAGAGACAGTGCCTTTGCCTTTCTCGATATCCCTCATCAGCACATGACTCTTGCCCACGATCAGCGCCAGGTCTGCCTGGGTGATCTGCTGGCTTTTTCGAACTTGACGGACCGCGGCACCCACGTCGTCAGCGTTGCGGATCTTTAAAAGGGTATTCATGAAGGGGCAACCTGCCAGACGGCAAACGCATTTGAAACTAAAGTATAGCTTCGATTATGCCGGTGGAACGCCAATTTCTATAAAAACGAAACTATGTTTGCGCTTTTATCCAAACGATTCAGTTGGGTTACCTAAACGAAATTATAATTTCGTTTCTAGGGAGGAAGGTTCTGGAGCAAGCCGAAACGAAACCCGGGTTTCGTTTTGCCTGAAGCAGCGGCGGGTGCTCAGGCCAGTCGCCGCATGGCAATGCATAACCCTGTGGCTCAGCTGAGCGCCCAGACCATTGAGACTGATCACCATGAGTCCTCCTAGACATGTCGAATGCCCGTTGAAAGGGGCAAGCGCTGTGCCAGCAGCCGAGACCCGCCAAATAGGCCGTCGAAGCTATTCCGGCCAGCACCCGGTCGGCATATGCTTGCCAGGCAACGGAACAGGATTGCCGCCAGCGGCAACACAACAAAAGCTCAGCTTCTTGAACGGGGCGTGGTTGCTGGACACTACGGGGGATAGGCATGAGTCAGGAATCAAAGCCGGTACCGGCGGGCTTCAGCGATCAGCAGTTACATACCCTGTTCGAGTTGGTCAGCGATGGCATCTGGGATTGGGATGCCAACACGGGTTACGTCTACCGCAATCCGGGTTGGTACGCGATGCTCGGCTACCAGAGCCATTCGCTGGACAACAGCGTGCTGACCTGGGAAAGCGTGATCCACCCTGAGGACTATCCGCGGGTGATGGCGCATTTCGAGGCCTACATCGACAAGCGCAACGAGCGTTACCGCATCGAGTACCGCTGCCGCTGCCAGGACGGCAGCTACCTGTGGGTCGAGGACAGCGGGCATATCATCGACCGCAATGACGATGGCTCGGTGGCGCGCATGCTGGGCGCTCACCGCAATATCGATGCCGGCAAGCGCCTGGTGGCCGGGTTGGAGCAGAAGAACCACAACCTCGAAGCGTTGGTCGCCGAGCGCACCCGTGAGCTGTCGTGGGTCAACCAGCAGTTGCAGCGCCAACTGGACGAGAACCGTGAGCTGGCCGAGCGCGATGCGTTGACGCGCATTGCCAACCGCTATCTGCTGGAAAAGACCTTGCGTGAGCAATGCGAACGGGCGCGGCGGTTTCGCCAGGGGTTTGCCTTGATCGCGATGGACGTCGATGATTTCAAGCCAATCAATGACCGCTATGGCCATGCCCGTGGCGATGCGGCGCTGGTCGGGCTGGTCGAGTGCGTGCGTCAGTGCCTGGGTGAGCAGGACCTGCTGGCGCGCTGGGGCGGCGATGAGTTCGTGGTGGTCTTGCCGCGGGCGGCGCTGGCTGACGCCGTGCGGGTGGCAGAGGCGATTCAGCAGGGTGTGGCGGCGATCGAGGCGGTGGGCGAGTGTCGCCTGAGCTTGAGTTATGGTGTGGTGCAGTGGCAGGAAGGGGAGGATCAGGTCGGGTTGCTGGAGCGAGCGGACCAGGCGCTGTATCGGGCCAAGGCGGCGGGCAAGAACGTCATCAGTCACTAAAAAAGACCCGCTACGCCTTGGGGTGCAGCGGGTCAAATCGGCCTTCGCCGCTTCAGTGTCAGATATGCAGGGCCTGCCCCAAGGCCCGCAGCGCAGCTTCCTGCACCGCTTCGCCCAGGGTCGGGTGAGCGTGAATGGTGCCCGCGATGTCTTCCAGGCGAGCGCCCATCTCCAGCGACTGGGCAAACGCCGTCGACAGCTCCGACACCGCCACCCCCACTGCTTGCCAGCCGAGGATCAGGTGGTTGTCGCGCCGAGCGACCACCCGCACGAAGCCGCTTTTCGACTCCAGCGTCATGGCCCGCCCGTTGGCGGCGAACGGGAACTGCGCAACGATGCAGTCCAGGCCCTGCTCACTGGCCTGCTCCGGCGTCCTGCCAACCACCACCAGCTCCGGATCGGTGAAACACACCGCGGCAATCGCCGCCGGCTCGAAGCGCCGCGCATGCCCGGCAATCAGCTCGGCGACCATTTCGCCCTGGGCCATGGCCCGGTGGGCAAGCATCGGTTCGCCAGTCAGGTCACCAATCGCCCAGACATTGCGCATGCTGGTCTGGCAGCGATCATCCACGGCCAGCGCCGCGCCGTTCATCTTCAGCCCCAGGCTTTCCAGGTTGAAACCCTGGGTGCGCGGCCGGCGGCCGACGGCGACCAGCACCTGGTCGGCTTCGACGTGCAGTGCCTCACCCTCGGCGGTACGGGCCCGCAGGCTGCCCTGCTCATAACCTTCGACGCTGTGCCCCAGGTGCAGGGCGATGCCGAGTTTTTTCAGTGACTCCACAACCGGCGCGGTCAGCTCGGCGTCATAGGTCGGCAGGACCCGCTCGCGCGCTTCGACCACGCTGACCTGCACGCCCAGCTTGCGGTAGGCGATGCCCAGCTCCAGGCCGATGTAACCGCCGCCGACCACCACCAGGTGCTTGGGCAGCGCGCTTGGCGCCAGGGCTTCAGTGGACGAGATGATCGGCCCGCCCAGCGGCAGCATGGGCAGCTCGACGCTGCTCGAGCCGGTCGCCAGCAGCAGGTGATCGCACTGGATGCGCTGGCCGTCGACCTCGACGCTTTTGCCGTCGATGACCTTCGCCCAGCCATGGATGACCGTCACACCGTGCTTTTTCAGCAGGGCGGCGACGCCGCTGGTCAGGCGGTCGACGATGCCGTCCTTCCAGGCGACGCTGCGGCTGATGTCCAGGCGCGGCGAGGCCACGCTGATGCCCAGCGGCGAGTGCTCGGCGTGGCGGGCGGTCTGGTGGAACTGCTCGGCGACGTGGATCAGCGCCTTGGACGGGATGCAGCCGATGTTCAGGCAGGTGCCGCCAAGGGCCTGGCCTTCGACCAGTACGGTGGGGATGCCCAGTTGCCCGGCGCGGATCGCCGCGATATAGCCACCAGGGCCGCCACCGATGATCAGCAGCGTGGTGTTGATAGTCTGTTGCATGCTCACTCCACGAACAGGCAGGCGGGCTGTTCCAGCAGGCCGCGCACGGCCTGGATGAACAGGGCGGCGTCCATGCCGTCGACCACGCGGTGATCGAACGAGCTGGACAGGTTCATCATCTTGCGCACGACGATCTGGCCGTCGACCACCACCGGCCGCTCGACCATGCGGTTGACGCCGACGATGGCCACTTCCGGGGTGTTGACCACCGGCGTGCTGACGATGCCACCGAGCGCACCGAGGCTGGTCAGGGTAATGGTCGAGCCTGACAGTTCGTCACGGCTGGCCTTGTTGTTGCGCGCGGCGTGGGCCAGGCGGGTGATCTCGCTGGCGTTGCTCCACAGGCTGCCGGCTTCGGCATGGCGCAGCACCGGCACCATCAGGCCGTTGTCGCCCTGGGTGGCAATGCCGACGTGCACTGCGCCATGGCGGGTGATGACCTGGGCCTCGTCGTCATAGGTCGCGTTGATCTGCGGGAAGTCGCGCAGGGCCACGACCATGGCGCGCACCAGGAACGGCAGCAAGGTCAGTTTGCCGCGGCTGTCGCCGTGCTTGAGGTTGAGCTGCTGGCGCAGCGCTTCCAGGGCGGTGACGTCGATCTCCTCGACATAGCTGAAGTGGGCGACGCGGCGCTTGGCGTCCTGCATGCGCTGGGCGATCTTGCGGCGCAGGCCGATCACCGCCACCTGCTCGCTGTCGGTACGCTTGGCGTAACCGCTGGGCGCCTGGCCAGCTTGAGTCTGCGGCTTGCTCATGAAGCCATCGAGGTCTTCATGCAGGATGCGCCCGGCAGGGCCGCTGCCGTGCACGTAACGCAACTCGATACCGGCGTCCAGCGCGCGCTTGCGCACGGCAGGGGAGGCCAGCGGTTTTTCATTGGCCTGACGCGGGACGATCGCGGCGGCGCTCGGCGTCGCGACAGGCGGGTTGGCCGGCGCTGCAGGTACGGCGCGCTGCTCGGGTTGGCTCGGCGCTGGCGCTGCCGCAGGCGCTGGCTGGGCCTCGGCTGGCTTGGCTTGTGGCGCCTCCACATGGTTGCCGCTGCCTTCGACTTCGATGCGGATCAGCTCGCTGCCCACCGCCATGACTTCGCCGGGCTGGCCGCCCAGGGCCATGACCTTGCCGCTGACCGGCGAGGGGATTTCGACCGTGGCCTTGTCGGTCATGACATCAGCCACCACCTGGTCTTCGGCGATCACATCGCCGACCTTGACGAACCATTCCACCAACTCGACTTGCGCGATGCCTTCACCGATGTCCGGCATCTTGATGACGTGCGTGCCCATTCAGACCTCCATGACCCGTTTCAATGCCGCACCGACCCGCGATGGACCTGGGAAGTACGCCCATTCCTGTGCGTGCGGGTAGGGCGTGTCCCAGCCGGTGACGCGCTCGATCGGCGCCTCCAGGTGGTGGAAGCAATGCTCCTGGACCAACGCCACCAGCTCGGCACCAAAGCCGCAGGTGCGCGTCGCTTCGTGGACCACCACGCAGCGGCCGGTCTTTTTCACCGACTCGACGATGGTCTCCAGGTCCAGCGGCCACAGGCTGCGCAGGTCGATGACTTCGGCGTCGACGCCGGTTTCTTCGGCCGCCACCTGCGACACGTACACCGTGGTGCCATAGGTCAGTACGGTGACGTCGTTGCCGGGGCGGGTGATCGCCGCCTTGTCCAGCGGCACCTTGTAGTAGCCGTCCGGCACGGCGCTCTGGGCGTGCTTGGACCACGGCGTCACCGGGCGGTCGTGGTGGCCGTCGAACGGGCCGTTGTACAGGCGCTTGGGCTCGAGGAAGATCACCGGGTCGTCGCATTCGATCGAAGCGATCAGCAGGCCCTTGGCGTCATACGGGTTAGACGGCATCACCGTGCGCAGCCCGCAGACCTGGGTGAACATCGCTTCCGGGCTCTGGCTGTGGGTCTGGCCGCCATAAATGCCGCCGCCGCAGGGCATGCGCAGGGTCAGCGGCGAAATGAACTCGCCGGCCGAGCGATAGCGCAGGCGGGCCATCTCCGAGACGATCTGGTCGGAGGCGGGGTAGAAGTAGTCGGCGAACTGGATCTCGACCACCGGCCGCAGGCCATAGGCGCCCATGCCCACTGCGGTGCCGACGATGCCGCTCTCGGAGATCGGCGCGTCGAACACGCGCGATTTGCCGTACTTGGTCTGCAGGCCTTCGGTGCAACGGAACACGCCGCCGAAGTAACCGACGTCCTGGCCGTAGATCACCACGTTGTCATCGCGCTCGAGCATGACATCCATGGCCGAGCGCAGGGCCTGGATCATGGTCATGGTGGTGGTGGACATGGCGGTTTCCAGGTCGATGCTGCTGTTGTGATCGTTCATGTTCAGACCCCCAGCTCTTGGCGCTGACGGCGCAGGTGATCGGGCATGTCCTTGTACACGTCCTCGAACATCGAGGCGGCACTGGGGATCTGGCCGTTGCTCATGGTGCCGTACTGTTCGGCTTGCTTCTGCGCCTTGATGACCTCGGCTTCGAACTCGGCGGTGACCGCCTGGTGTTCTTCCTCGGACCACTGGCCGATGTGGATCAGGTGCTGCTTCAGGCGGGCGATCGGGTCGCCCAGCGGGAAGTGGCTCCAGTCGTCGGCAGGGCGGTATTTTGACGGGTCGTCGGAGGTCGAGTGCGGGCCGGCACGGTAGGTGACCCACTCGATCAGGGTCGGGCCCAGGCCGCGGCGAGCACGTTCGGCGGCCCAGCGCGAGGCGGCATAGACCGCGACGAAATCGTTGCCGTCGACCCGCAGCGAGGCGATCCCGCAGCCCACGCCACGGCCGGCAAAGGTGGTCGACTCACCGCCGGCGATGGCTTGGAAGGTGGAAATCGCCCATTGATTGTTGACCACGTTGAGGATCACCGGCGCGCGGTAGACGTGGGCGAAGGTCAGGGCGGTGTGGAAGTCGGACTCGGCGGTGGCGCCGTCGCCGATCCATGCCGAGGCAATCTTGGTGTCGCCCTTGATCGCCGAGGCCATGGCCCAGCCGACGGCCTGGACGAACTGGGTCGCCAGGTTGCCGCTGATGGTGAAGAAGCCGGCCTCGCGCACCGAGTACATGATCGGCAACTGGCGCCCCTTGAGCGGATCGCGCTCATTGGACAGCAGCTGGCAGATCATCTCGACCAGCGACACGTCGCGGGCCATCAGGATGCTTTGCTGGCGGTAGGTCGGGAAGCACATGTCGCTGCGGTTCAGCGCCAGCGCCTGGGCGCTGCCGATGGCTTCCTCGCCGAGGCTCTGCATATAGAAGGACATCTTCTTCTGGCGCTGGGCAACCACCATGCGGCTGTCGAAGATGCGCGTCTTGAGCATGGCGCGCATGCCCTGGCGAAGCACTTGCGGGTCGATGTCGGCGGCCCAGGGGCCGAGCGCGTTGCCGTGCTCGTCGAGCACCCGCACCAGGCTGCTGGAGAGGTCTGCGGTGTCTGCAGGTTCTACATCGATAGGGGGTTTGCGCACCTGGCCCGCATCGTTCAGACGCAGGTAGGAAAAATCGGTCTGGCAGCCTGGCCGGCCGGTAGGCTCGGGCACATGCAAACGCAGGGGGGCGTACTCGTTCATGCTTTTTACGCTCGCTCGGATGTTGTTTTTGTGAGCTTTGAAGCGGTCGCCGCTGACGACTGGCTTGTGACCGGTAGGTCAGCGCTAATTACATGGTAGTGGGACGGCAGGAGAATTTTTCTCTCAAGTTCATTGCGTTTGTCTGTGAGGGGAGATAAACATTCCGGATAAACACAAAAATCAGGTGAATTTGTCTCATGCGTAAATTGGATCGCACGGATATCGGCATTCTCAACAGCCTGCAGGAAAACGCCCGCATCACCAATGCGGAGCTGGCGCGTTCGGTCAACCTGTCGCCGACACCGTGTTTCAACCGGGTCAAGGCGATGGAAGAACTGGGGGTGATTCGCCAGCAGGTCACCTTGCTCTCGCCCGAGGCGCTGGGCCTGGACGTCAACGTGTTTATCCATGTCAGCCTGGAAAAACAGGTCGAGCAGTCGCTGCACCGCTTCGAGGAAGAGATCGCCGAGCGGCCCGAGGTGATGGAGTGCTACCTGATGACCGGCGATCCGGATTACCTGCTGCGTGTGCTGCTGCCGAGCATCCAGGCGCTGGAGCGCTTTCTCGATTACCTGACGCGGTTGCCGGGGGTGGCCAACATCCGCTCCAGTTTTGCCCTCAAGCAGGTGCGCTACAAGACCGCGTTGCCGTTGCCGGCCAATGGCATGACGCTAAGGGAGTGAGCGCGCCTGGCAGCCCAGGCCTGATCGCGACACGACCGGCACTGGACACGCCCCTGCGGGTTTATTTGCCCCCTGGGGGCCTGCGCCGCTGAGCATTTGCCCTTATGCTGGGCAGCACACCCGCCACCTGAACAGGGAGCTCTTGGGACGCATGCGACACATCTGGAAGTCTTTTCGCTCGCTGTATTTCGCCGCCCTGATGATGCTGATCGGCTCGGGCCTGTTGAGTACCTACCTGGCCTTGCGCCTGGCTGCCGATCATGTCGACAGCCTGTGGATCGGTGCGTTGATGGCGGCCAACTATTTTGGCCTGGCACTGGGTGGCAAGATCGGCCACCGGCTGATTGGCCGGGTCGGGCACATCCGCGCTTACGCGACCTGCGCCGGGATCGTTGGCGCCGCCGTGCTGGGGCATGGGTTGACCGATCTGCTGCCGGTGTGGGTCGGCCTGCGGATGGTGGTTGGCCTGGGCATGATGTGCCAGTACATGGTCATCGAGAGCTGGCTCAACGAACAGGCCGATGCCAAGCAGCGTGGCGCGGTGTTCAGCGGTTACATGATCGCTTCGTACCTGGGTCTGGTGCTCGGTCAGCTGATCCTGGTGGTGCATCCCCAGCTCGGCCCTGAGCTGCTGATGCTGGTCGCCATGTGCTTTGCCCTGTGCCTGGTGCCGGTGGCCATGACCCGGCGGATTCACCCGGCGCCGCTGCGCCCGGCACCGATGGAGCCGAAGTTCTTCATCAAGCGGGTGCCACAGTCGTTGAGCACGGTGCTCGGCTCGGGGCTGATCGTCGGTTCGTTCTATGGCCTGGCGCCGTTGTATGCGGCCAACCAGGGCTTGAGCACCGAGCAGATCGGTCTGTTCATGGGGTGCTGCATCTTTGCCGGGCTGGTGGTGCAGTGGCCGTTGGGCTGGCTGTCCGACCGCTACGACCGGGCAGTGCTGATCCGTACGGCGGCGGGTGGCCTGGCGTTGGCGGCGTTGCCGCTGGCGATCATGCCCAGCGTGCCGTTGGAGGTGCTGTTTGGCGTTGGCTTTGTCATTTCGCTGTTGCAGTTCTGCCTGTATCCGTTGGCGGTGGCGTTTTCCAATGACCATGTCGAGAGTGAGCGGCGGGTTTCGCTGACCGCCATGCTGCTGGTGACCTATGGCGTGGGCGCCTGTATCGGGCCGTTGGCGGCGGGTGTGCTGATGAAGCTGCTGGGGCCGCAGATGCTCTATGCGTTCTTCCTGTTCTTTGCGCTGGTGCTGGTCTGGCGGATTCGGCCGAAGGCGGTCACCGGGTTGCACCAGGTGCAGGATGCGCCGTTGGGGCACGTGGCGATGCCGGCGGCGGGTTCGCCGTTGTCGGCGGCGCTCGATCCGCGGGTGGATGAGCAGACGGTGCAGGATGTGATGCAGGCGCCCATTGCGGCGGAGGATACCGAGGAGGAGCAGGGCGCGAGTCCTGAGCCAGAGGTGAACAAGGCTGGATGAGTCGATGGTGGCTTGAGCGTATCCCTGTCATGCGAGGGCCTGAAGCGTCACCCCGCAAATGGATACGCTCAAAAATCCCACTATCCAACAAACAAAAAACCACCCGAAGGTGGTTTTTTCACGTCTGCAGGCAGATCAGTAGTCGTCTTTGTCGAACCGCCGAGCCTCACGCTGCAGCTGGTACACAAAACTCTCGATCTTGCGCTGCGCCTGGCCGTTGAGGTTATGGAACCGCACCCCGGCAAAGGTCGTGTTGATGCGCTCTTCGAAGTGCAGGTGGCGCAGTTCGACCATTACATCGGTCAGCCCCAGCGGATTGCCAGCCTTGAAGCGCTCGTAGACCTGCCCCAGTTGCAGACGCCCCTCGACATCGCCGTCAAAGCGCATCTTGCAGCCCGTGGCCGAGATGTCCAGCAGCTTGCCACGCAGTGCTCCGGTGCCCTTGATATGGGTGCCATCGAGGAACACGTCGACCAGCTGCGACAGCTTCAGCGCGGCGCGGAAGGCATTGCGGCGCTGGTGGTAAGTCATCTCCTCGGGCATCGGCCCGCGGTAGCTGCGGTGCCCGTCGACCTCGGTGATGGTCAGCGGCGTGTTGCATTCCCAGGCGATACGCACGCCGTCATGGAAGCCCTCAACGCGGAACGGCTCACCATTCTCGATGTACTTTTCACCGTCACGCGGGATCATTTCATCCAGCGCCAGGGTGTTGCTGTCACGGTCCACATGCACCACGTAGCTCTGGAATCGCTGGCTGCGCTCATGGAAGGTGATGATCAGCGGATCGTGGCTATCCAGCAGCTGGCGCAGGTTGGCCGCAATCTCCAAAGGGGTGTTCAGCACCTTTGGTGGCTGGGGAGCATCGGATTCATTGAACACGGGTTATCAATCTCCAGGCAAAAACGACACACGCAAGTTACGGCATTTTGCCAGTATGTTCCGTGCCATGATAGAAATAATCACACTTGGCTGAGCGCCCGGGGCTTGGCCATTGGCGAGGTGGCGCCACGGCTGTCGTACAGCGACGGAGAATCGCCGCCGTTGAGGATTCTGATCTGCGAAGCCGTGGCGTGCTGCTGCACCTGGATGATCCGCCCGTTGGTCTCGTTGACCTGTTGGCATTGATCCATCAACTGGTTCAGCACCGCGAGCTGCTGCATGATCACTTCGCCGTTCGGCGATTGCTCGGCTACCGCCTGCACGCCCGCGCGATTGGCACTCAGGCCAAGGCTGGCAAGCAGGTTGTTGCGTCGCTGGCCCTGCTGTTCGAGCAATACGATCAGCGACTGCTTGCGTGCCAGGATCTGCTCCAGCACCGCCATTTCACGGCCATGCAGGGCTACCGCCTCGCGCTGCAGCAGCTCGAGCAGTTCCTGGGTGGGCGCGATGTCGTCTTCAATCAATTGCAGCAGGGTAATGTCGTGCATGGCTGGCTCTTGGCTTATAGCGTCCTTGAAGTCAGCGCGCCGAAGGCTTAGCGCTGAGCTTCGAATTCAAGCAGTTTGCTGGCGACCCGGCCGGCATCGACCTGGTAGCTGCCATCGGCGATCGCCTGCTTCAACTCGGCCACGCGGGCACTGTTGACGGTCGGCTGGTCGCGCAGCTTGTCGCTGATCTTTTGCAACTGCTGGGCCTCTTGACTGAGGTGTACCGATTCTCCGCTGACGCTGGAGCGTGCGGGCGCTTCGCTGGTTTCGCCGGTTTTTTCGGCGTTGCCGGCCGCGGTGGTGCCGCGAACGCCGCCCGTGACGGACGGAGAGTTATTCAAACGACTGAAGTCGATGACCATGATCAGAAACCTCTGGGTATTGGGACGCTTGCCTTGTTTTCGGCCAACCCGAAAGAAACTTTAGGCGCGAATGCGTAGCCGCCTGTCGGCAAACTCGCACAACCCCATTTCCGACACAGTTTAGGTAAAGCGGTTCCGTACCGCCAGCCCTGTTACATCGCCACCTCGACTTGCCCGGGCGCGGTCACCCGCGCCTTGATCACCCGTTTGGAATTCAGGTTGCGGACCCGGATCTGTTCGCTCAGGCCGCCCTTGCTCAGTGCTTCGCCGGGCATCCTTACACTCAAGGTGCCGCTGCGGGCGATGATCACCACCTGGTCGCCCTTGCGGATCACCTCGGCCTGCTCCAGGTGTTGCGGCGTCAGCACCTGGTCGAGCACGGCGGGGCGTACCAGCTTCATCCCCACGGCCTGGTCCAGGCTGCCGAGAAAACCCTGGCTGAGCGTGCCGACGTCGCGTTCGCGCACGGTCACGTCGGCTTCGCCGATGACGCTTTCGCGCTTCAGCGGGCGGGCCATGACCACCACCTCGCGGTACAGCTTGACCTGAGCCGGGACAAACACCGTCCATGGCGCACTGCTGTCGCAGCGGACCCGCACCGTGACACGGCCCAGCGGCTGTGCCGGGCTTTCCAGCGAAGCGTCAAGCGCTTGGCTGCACTGTGGCATGCGCAGGCGCGGGTCGAGGTTGTTGACCTGGATCTCGTAGCGCCCCGGCGTCTGCGTGGTTGCCAGGTAGTCTTCGACGGTGAATTCAAGAAACCCTTGAGTGACACCGATAAGCTGTTCAGGCAAGGTGATCGCATCCGCCAGCGCGCGAGCGCTGGGTGCCAGCAGGCACAGCACGGCCAGCGGGCCGGCCAGCAGGCGCGTCAATCGTCGGGAAAATGTCGTTTTCGTGTACATGGCGCTAAAAAAAGCAAAGCCCGTGCCGACTTTAATAGGACGGCAGAAACGTTAAGGAGTCTGGCATGGCTGGTGTTATGGATTCGGTCAACCAGCGCACGCAGCTGGTGGGGCAGAATCGTCTGGAGCTGTTGCTGTTCCGCCTCAATGGTGCGCAGCTGTATGGGATCAACGTGTTCAAGGTCCGCGAGGTGCTGCAGTGCCCGGATTTGACCGTGTTGCCCAAGTCGCACCCGGTGGTGCGCGGCGTCGCCAATATCCGCGGCGCGACCATCCCGATCCTCGACCTGTCGATGGCAACCGGCTTGCCTGGGCTGCAGGAAGAGACGCGCAAGAGTTTCGTGATCATCACCGAGTACAACACCAAGACCCAGGGGTTTCTGGTGCATTCGGTCGAGCGCATCGTCAACATGAACTGGGAAGAGATCCATCCACCACCCAAGGGTACCGGCCGCGACCATTACCTGACCGCGGTGACCCGGGTCGATAACCGCATGGTCGAGATCATCGACGTGGAGAAGGTGCTGGCGGAAGTGGCGCCGTCCTCCGAGTCGGTGTCGGTCGGTGTGGTCGATGCCGATGTGCAGGACAAGGCCGTGCTGTTGCGCGTGCTGACCGTCGACGACTCGTCGGTGGCACGCAAGCAGGTCAGCCGTTGCCTGCAGACGGTCGGGGTCGAAGTGGTGGCGCTCAACGACGGCCGCCAGGCCCTGGACTACCTGCGCAAGCTGGTCGACGAGGGCAAGCGTCCGGAAGACGAGTTCCTGATGATGATCTCCGACATTGAAATGCCGGAAATGGATGGCTATACCCTCACGGCAGAGATTCGCAGCGATCCACGCATGCAAAAATTGCACATCGTCCTGCATACTTCCCTGTCTGGGGTGTTCAACCAGGCGATGGTCAAGAAGGTCGGCGCCGACGACTTCCTGGCCAAGTTCAAGCCGGACGACCTCGCCAAGCGGGTAGTCGACCGGATCAAGGCGACGCATTGAAACGGCCGGGGCGCGTCCCCGGCCCCAGTGATTGAATAGAGGCGGCAGCTTTTGTCTACGGGTAATTTGGATTTCGAACAGTTCCGGGTCTTCCTGGAGAAAGCCTGTGGCATCCTGCTGGGTGAGAATAAGCAGTACCTGGTCTCCAGCCGTCTCAACAAGCTGATGGAGCAGCAGGGTATCAAGTCCCTGGGCGAGCTTGTCCAGCGGATCCAGAGCCAGCCGCGCAGCGGCTTGCGCGAGCAGGTGGTCGACGCCATGACCACCAACGAGACGCTGTGGTTTCGCGATACCTACCCGTTCGAGGTGCTCAAGAACAAGGTCATCCCGGAGTTCCTCAAGGGCAACCCCGGGCAGCGTCTGCGCATCTGGTCGGCGGCCTGTTCGTCCGGACAGGAGCCGTACTCGCTGTCGATGGCCATCGACGAGTTCGAGCGTGGCAACCTGGGCCAGCTGAAGATGGGGGCGCAGATCGTTGCCACTGACCTGTCCGGCACCATGCTGACCAACTGCAAGAGCGGTGAGTACGACAGCCTGGCGATCGCCCGAGGGCTGTCGCCGGAACGCCTGCAGCGCTATTTCGACCCCAAGGGGGCGGGGCGCTATGCGGTCAAGGCGCCGATTCGCAGCCGCGTCGAGTTTCGTTCGTTCAACCTGCTCGACAGCTACGCAGCGCTGGGCAAGTTCGATGTGGTGTTCTGCCGCAACGTGTTGATCTACTTCTCGGCGCAGGTCAAGAAGGACATCCTGTTGCGCATTCACAGCACGCTGAAGCCGGGCGGGTACCTGTTCCTGGGGGCGTCCGAGGCGCTCAATGGCTTGCCGGATCATTACCAGATGGTCCAGTGCAGCCCGGGGATCATCTACCAGGCCAAGTGATTGGCGGGGTGAAAAAGACCGGTGTCGCGAGATGCCGGTTTTTTTATGCGTGTGTTCGGTGTAGATGCGTTGGGGGTTGGGCGTTGGGCTTTTTGGGGCTTATCCGTTCCCTGTGGTGGCGCTTATGGCCCCTTCCGCCCTTACGGCGGGTCACTTTTTTTCTTGGAAAAAAGTAACCAAAAACCGCTTGCTCCTACATCCGGCCCTTCGCTGCGCTGCGGGTTCCCTCACTCCGGCCTTGCTCCCGCGAGGACCGGGCTGTACGGGCCTTCCTGGCCCGCAGCCCTTGCCGGCCTTCCTGGCCGTCACCTCGCTCCGCAAGACCTCCGTTCGGCCTCCTGA
>NZ_UNOZ01000044.1 GCF_900536025.1 Pseudomonas reidholzensis | reverse complement strand
TATTGGGGATCAGAAAGTTCAGCTCCAGACGCCCCTTGTCCTCGTGCTCCACCCACAGAATGCTGTACTGATCTTTATCAAGTCCGGGCATCAGAACCCGCTCGAAGCTGGCCATCAGTTTTTCCCGCTGGCCGGGAGGCAGATCGGCCTCCGCAAACGACAGGACGCCGGAGGTGTATTTCTTCACGTAAGGCGACGCGTCGATCAGCTCCCGGACTTCTTCCGGCTTCCCCTGCAGGACGCTGGCGCCTTCACGCTGCCGGTCTTTACCCAGCAGATAGTCCACCGGCCCGGCGCCACCGCCGCGACCGCGTGGATGAAATTTAACGATCATCGTCCGTTCCTTTCTCAAGAACGGCGTGCCGCAGCCGCTCAAGCCCGGCATCGATGGCCATCAGCGCCGCCACAATCTGCACCCGGTCATGACCGGTACCGACGCCGGCGTTAACACGGCGGGCTATCTGGTTCAGGTTGTTGCCCATACCGGCAAGCTGGCGCAGCAGCGCCGGCGAGATCGAAGGAAGTTTTGCGGTACGAGCCGGCTTTTCGTCCAGGCAGGTCTGCCGCATCCACGCCGCCAGCTGCCTGCCGTCGCAGCGCTCAAGTAGCCGCCTGTGCTCATCCTCCGTCACCCACATGGTGAGCATCTTGTTCCGTTTCTCTGACAAAACAGTCTCCTGATAACCCCGGGACGGGCGGGAAAACCTTTCCCGGTCGGCGCGGGGTTGGACAAGCCGCAGGCGCGTCAGTGGCTGTTAGCGGGTTTCGGGGCGCAGCCCTGAACCAGTCACGTAGCGCTAGCGGAGTGTATACTGGCTTACTATGTTGGCACGGATGCGAATATCAGTGAAGTGCTTCATGTGGCAGGAGAAAAATGCAGCAGCGGAGCGTCAGCAGAATATGCGATACAGGATATATTCCGCTTCCTCGCTCACTGACTCGCTGCGCTCGGTCGTTCGGCTGCGGCGAGCGGTACCGGCTTACAGGCGGGGCGGAAATTTCCTGGGAGATGCCAGAAAGAAGCTTAACAGGGAAGCGATAAGGCCGCGGCGAAGCCGTTTTTCCATAGGCTCCGCCCCCCTGACAAGCATCACGAAATCTGACGCTCAAATCAGTGGTGGCGAAACCCGACAGGACTATAAAGATACCAGGCGTTTCCCCCTGGTGGCTCCCTCGTGCGCTCTCCTGTTCCTGCCTTTCGGTTTACCGGTGTCATTCCGCTGTTATGGCCGCGTTTGTCTCATTCCACGCCTGACACTCAGTTCCGGGAAGGCAGTTCGCTCCAAGCTGGACTGTATGCACGAACCCCCCGTTCAGTCCGACCGCTGCGCCTTATCCGGTAACTATCAACTTGAGTCCAATCCGGAAAAACACGACAAAGCGCCACTGGCAGCAGCCACTGGTAACAGGTTTAGAGGAGGAGAGTCTTGAAGTTTCGGGTGCGATAAGGCTACACTGAAAGGACAGTTTTGGTGACTGTGCTCCTCCAAGCCAGTTACCGCGGTTCAAAAGAGCGTCAACTCTTGCGAACCTTCGAAAAAGCCACCTTGCCGGGTGGTTTTTTCGTTTTCAGAGCAAGAGATTACGACGCAACGGAAAGGATCTCAAGAAGATCATCTGTGATGTTCGACAGATATGGGGATATGCACCATGGCCTATCCGGCTTTAACTGAAATGGCGACATCCTTAACCGCAGTCTCAACCCCTGCAGCATTCCTCTGAATGCTGGTCATAACTTCACCCGCTTCGCGCATGAGTGTAACCCCTTCCCGAGTGTTCATCAGGCTGTTTTCAATGCCACAGAGAACATCCTTGGCCAGTTGACTATTGCTGGCCACGACTTGCTCAATTTCTTCAGTCGCGCTACTGACGCTCGCCGCAAGATTACGCACTTCTGCGGCAACAACCGCAAAACTTCTTCCGGATGCGCCAGCCCTTGCTGCTTCAATCGCGGCATTCAGTGCAATAAGTCTTGTCTGCATGGCAAACTTCCGGATGGTTTCCACCATATCGTCAATACTTTCAGACTGATTGTTGAGCCGTGAGATATCGGTGGAGACAGCCCCCATCCCCTGCGCAATTCTGTCAATCATAAGGATGCTATTTTCAATAACATTGGCACCGTTCTGCGCACTTTCTCGGGTCTGCACGGCCATATCCCATGCATGCACAGCAGCCTCTTGCTCTCTCTGGTTTCGCAGGACATCAGCCGTAACATCTGTAGCGAATTTCACAATTTTATAAAGCTGCCCATCACTGTTAAAGACAGGGTTATAAGTTGCACGGAACCACAGAGGGTCTCCCTGACGGTTAAGGCGTGGAAACAGACCAGAAAAAAACTCACCTTGATTCAGACTCTCCCAGAAATGTCGGTATTCATCACTTTTGTAAAGCGTCTCGGCACAGAACAGACGATGATGCTTACCTATGATTTCATCCCGCTTATAGCCAGTGGCATTGACGAAATTTTCATTTGCTTCAAGCACGATCCCTTCAGGATTGAAGGTGATGATGGCCATAGAACGGTTTATGGCATTTACGACTGCTTCCTGCTCAAGAGCAGAATGCACGCGCTCAGAAATATCGGCAGCAATTTTAATGACTCTGATAACACGGCCGCGCCTGTCAGAAACGGGGATATAACTGGCTTCAAGCCATACGGAACGATTTCCCTTTGCCAGCCGCAGGTACTTGCCACTAAAGCTTTCTCCCCTGGCAAGGCGCTGCCAGAACTGGCTGTATTCCGGTGAACTTACCAGCGAGGGCGGGCAGAATATACGATGGTGGTGACCGATTATTTCATCAGCCCTGTACCCCATAGTGGAGAGAAAAAGCGGGCTGGCTTTATTTATCACCCCCTCCGGACTGAACTCAATGACAGGCTTATTCTGACAAATTGCGTCATACGAAATGGCTGATCGCTGGAGGTTCAGGGAGAACATATTTTTAAGTGAAAACATATGAATCAGATTGCCCGGATAATGTAAGTACTGCCATGGTTATCGGCTACTCCTTATGTAGCGTTATATATTACTGCGACAGGGCGGGAAAAAGCCCGCTCTTCAGCCATGCCGGCATGATGTCCGGCTCCGGATTTCACGCGTAAAAAACCCGCCATCTTTAGCGGGCTGAACAATAAGAAAATGTTCATATTTACGGCAAATCCGCCGGCTCCAGCAGAGAAGCTGGCGTCTATCAATCTTGGAAGAACCAGCGCAGCTCCGCATGCATTAACAGGCATCAGAAGGCAAAAAAATGGCTCACATCCGGGAGCCGGAAAACACTCAACTGCCTGGATCGCAGCACATCCTTTGTGAAGGATAATTTAAGTATCGGCCGGATTGCCGCGGGCATAAGCCCGGCCGGCATAATTTTTTCCGTATCCGCCAGACCTCGGCTTTTAACATAACACCCCTTGCCCGCACCGCAGAAACGGGGTTGGCTGCGTTTCCGGTGCCAGACGCGAGAAAGTGGCGACAGACATGACGAAAAAACACCAAAAACGCAGCCGCTGGATATTACACTGATGCATAGTCATGCAGCCAGATGCATGCAGCGTAAAGTCACACTAAAATCAGCGCGAACGCCTTAAAAACCGGCAAATGCCTCTCCGGCAACTCACACAGCTCCATCACCAGGTAAAAACAGTTCAGCAGGGCTTCAATAACGTTGAGAATTTTCATCACTTCCTCCGGGATAAGTCACTACCATTCCGGTAGTCAGCCTATTTAGCAGGAACGCGATGAGCCCTTCTTCGTGCGGGCTGTCACCTCATCTTCGGACCATCGAAACTCTTCTGCTTCTGTCGGAGCGTCAGCTCCAGCTCGTTCTGACGCTGATACTCCAGTGCAGCCTTCTCCTCGATGGCATTCAGTTCCCGGACAAGCGGCGCAGCTGCTCGCTTAAACTCAGCACCTGCGTGCTCAAGTCCGACACGCGCTCGTTCAGCACCGCGTTCTCCCGTTGCATAAGTCCACACATGCTCCGCCATTCCGCGAAGGCGCTCTCCCATTCGTCCAGCCTTTGCGAGTAGTCCTGCTGTAGCTGCTCTAATGCGCTCAGCAACTGCTTTTCCAGCTCTGTCATTTTCCGCTACTCCTGTTTCAGGCGGATCCAGGTCGTCCCGTCGTAGGGGATGGCTTCGGCTTGCATCCCCGGCGGCAGGATAAGGAACCTCCGGCCGTCGTTGCTCTCCTGATAGCGTACTCCCCACGTCCGGGCGGTCATTTTCGCCAGGGTATCTTCCTGCTGACGAAGATGTGTGTAATTGTCGGTTATCTGCCGTCCCTGCCACCACAGAATGCTCCCGCTCGTGGCGATCAGCAGCGCTGACACCATCAGGATGGTGAGCCATGTCCTCCCGGCCGTCAGCAACACGCTCCGCCGGTTTTTCTCCATCGCCTCGCTCATACTCTGCTCGTGGGCGCTGATGGCGTCGCTGATTCTCCTCGCGCTTGCGTTCAGTTCCGCTCTGACAGACTGCTCGTGCTCGCTGAATGCGGCTTTCAGCATCTCGCCGGTACTCTTCTGCTGCGCTTTCGATTGCTGCTCTAAGTCCTTCGCCAGCGTTAAAAGACTGCTCATAGATGGCTCCCTTCAGTCGGATGTTTCGCCCCCCGTCAGGGTCGGCAATGCTGATACTGCTTTTCGTTGTACGCACCACCTCAAAACCTGCACCTTCAAGAGCCTCAGTGACGTCCTGACGGCTTTTCAGCTCCCCGGACGAGGCTAAGCTCAGCAGTCCACGGGTGATGGCTTCTGCGGCTTCCTGCTTCGTTTTCGGCAGTCCGGCCGGCGTGACCAGCGCCCGGCGGTTTTCCGGCGCGTTCGGATCGTGCAGCCCCAGTCTGCCGTTCACGATGGTCTGCCAGGCATCGATACGCGGCCGGTCGGCGCGGTCGTAGTACGGCTGGAGCCGCCTGCCGGTCAGCAGCTCGGTATTGGGGATCAGAAAGTTCAGCTCCAGACGCCCCTTGTCCTCGTGCTCCACCCACAGAATGCTGTACTGATCTTTATCAAGTCCGGGCATCAGAACCCGCTCGAAGCTGGCCATCAGTTTTTCCCGCTGGCCGGGAGGCAGATCGGCCTCCGCAAACGACAGGACGCCGGAGGTGTATTTCTTCACGTAAGGCGACGCGTCGATCAGCTCCCGGACTTCTTCCGGCTTCCCCTGCAGGACGCTGGCGCCTTCACGCTGCCGGTCTTTACCCAGCAGATAGTCCACCGGCCCGGCGCCACCGCCGCGACCGCGTGGATGAAATTTAACGATCATCGTCCGTTCCTTTCTCAAGAACGGCGTGCCGCAGCCGCTCAAGCCCGGCATCGATGGCCATCAGCGCCGCCACAATCTGCACCCGGTCATGACCGGTACCGACGCCGGCGTTAACACGGCGGGCTATCTGGTTCAGGTTGTTGCCCATACCGGCAAGCTGGCGCAGCAGCGCCGGCGAGATCGAAGGAAGTTTTGCGGTACGAGCCGGCTTTTCGTCCAGGCAGGTCTGCCGCATCCACGC
>NZ_UNOZ01000031.1 GCF_900536025.1 Pseudomonas reidholzensis | reverse complement strand
GGTTTCCAAGAACGCTTGAGCGTCGACAAAATCGTTCTTGTTACTTTTGACGAAAGGTCGCACGAACTGAGGGGAAATCAGCTTGGCATCGTGCCCCGCAGCTTTCAGTTCACGCGCCAGGTAATGCGCTCCAGCGCAGGCTTCCATCACCACGGTGCATACCGGATGGTTGGAGAAAAAGCGCATTAATTGCTGTCGTGAGCACTTCTTGCGTAGCACTTCCCGGCCGGACCTATCCTGAGCATGCAGGTGGAAGGTGTGCTTGCCGATGTCGATGCCGACTAATGCCACTTCGCTCATGGTGATGATCTCCGGAGATAAAAACACCCTGCGCAAGCCTAGCCTGCGCAGAGTGCCGGGGTGACCATCTCATTAAGTGACCCGCCGTAAAGGCGGAAGGGGCCGGTAGCCGCACCACATCGAACGGATAAGCCCGACAATCGAAACGCACCAGCACCAGCAGCCTTGACGACGTTCAGCCCGCCTTGCGCAAGGTCAGATTGATCCGCCTCTCGCCCATCCTCGGGTGCACCCCCGGCTTGATCGGCAACACCCCATGAAACCGCAGCCGGTCCTCGCCACCCCACACCAACACATCGCCATGGCTCAAGGGAACCCGCTGAGTGCGGTCCGAGCGTTGCTGCCCGCCCAGTAGAAACACCGCCGGCAACCCCAGCGAAACCGAGACGATCGGCTGCCCGAAGTCGTGCTCGTCACGGTCCTGGTGCAGGCTCAGGCGGGTCCCCGGCAGGTAGTGGTTGACCAGGCACGCATCCGGCACGAAGTCGTCGAACCCGGCCGCCCTGGCAGCCTTGCCGGCGAGCTCGAGCAGCACCGGGGGCAGGGCGGGCCAAGGTTGGCCGCTGACCGGGTCGGTGGGGCTGTAGCGGTAACCGCGCGCGTCACTCACCCAGCCGAGGCGGCCACAGTTGGTCAGCGCCACCGCCATGCGCAAGCCGCCCGGGGTGTGCATGTGCCGGAACGGCGCGGCGCGCAGCACCGGACGCAGGGCGTCGAGCAGCGCTTCCACCTCGCCCAGGGCGAAGCCGGGCAGCAGCACCGTGTGGCTGGCCAGGCGTTGCGGCTGGGAACCGAACAGGTCGAGGTCGGACTGGATCATGGCGGTGTGTCGGGGTGGAGGTCTGACGAGGATTGTACCCCTGTTGCCTGCGCTTGCCCCGCGATAGCAGCCAGCACAAAAAAAAACCGCGGCGCCAGGGAGTGAGCGCCACGGTCCAAGGGGGGAAGGTTTACTGCTGGTTGACGGTCGCCATGTTGGCGTTGCCGAACTGGTTGATGGTCGCGCTCTGGTTGGCGCCGCTCTGGTCGACGAAGGCCTGGTTGGCATTGCCACCCTGGGTCACGTAGGCGACGTTGAAGCTGTCGGCCTGCTTGATGGTGGCCTCGTTACCGCTGCCGTAGACCTGATTGGTGTAGCTCTCGTTGCTGGAGCCGGTTTGCGTCAGGGTAATGCTGTTGCCACTGCCGGCCGACAGGCCAGTGGCGTAGTTGTCGGTGCCGCGCTGGTCGGCGACCAGCACGTTGTCGCTGCCGTTCTGCTCGAAGTACAGCTCGTTGTTGCTGTCGATCTGGGTGGTCTGCATCTGGTTGCCCGTGCCTTTCTGGTTCAGCCTGGCAAGCTGGTCGGCACCGTCCTGCTTGAGGTTGACGCTGTTCAGCGAACCGTTCTGGTTGACCTCGGCGCGTTGGCCGGTGCCGAACTGGCCACCGAACTTCTCGCCTTTCCAGTTGCTGGCCATGATCTTGTTGCCATTGCCGGTCGTGGTGATGGTCAGGCTGTGGTTGTCACCGGTCTGGTAGGTGTAGTGCAGGTTGTTGTTGCCGTTCTGCGAGATGTTGGTCACCGACTGGTTGGTCTCGAACTGATCGGACCAACTGGCGTTGCTCTTGCCCGTCTGGCTGAGGCTGGCGCTGTTGGCCTGGCCAAAGCTCTGGTCGATGTAGCCTTCGTTGAGCTGGCCGCTCTGGTAGACGTTGGCCTGGCTGTCGGTCTGGCTGTCCTGCCAGACTTCCATCGAGTTGCCGGTGCCGTGCTGGTTGATGTTGACGCTGCCGCCGATGCCATCGCGCTGGTCGCCGTAGGCCCAGTTCTGCTTGCCTTCCTGGTAGATCTGGACGTTGCCGTCGAGGTAGTTGAGATGCTCGGCGGCGGCGAAGTTGTCACTGCCGTCCTGGTCGATCAGGGCGCTGTTGTTGCTGCCGCCCAGTTGCTCCGCCACGGCTTCGTTGCGTTGGCCGCGCTGCTGGGTGGTCGCCCGGCTGCCGAGCTGGCCGTCCTGGAACACGATCGACTTGTTGGCCGTGCCCTGCTGGATCTGCAGCGACTGGTTGCCTTCGCCCAGTGACTGGCTGGCGAGGCTGTCGTTGAGGCTGCCGCCGGCCTGCTGGGTGATCTGGCTGCCCTGTTCGAACAACTGCTCGCCGTAGCCTGCGTTGTAGGAGCCGGTGGCGCTCTGCTGGACATGGCTGGTGCTGCCTTCTTGCACGGCCATGTGGTTGTGACCGGTACCGGTCTGGTTCTGCGTGGCCGAGGCGAAGGGCGCGGCCTTCTGCGAGACTTCGGCGATGTTCTGGTTGCCCTGCTGGTTCTGGGTCGAGGTACTGTCCTCGGCCATGACCTGGCCGGCCAGGGCCAGGACAATCGCGGCGCTGAGAGGTGCGAGCTTGAACATGGTGGTGCCTCCAGGTCTATCGATATTGGGTAATCTGCACGTGCTGGCCATTGCCGGCCTGGGTCACGGCGCTGTTGAGCCCCGTGCCGGCCTGCTCGATGGTCGCGCTGTTGGCGTTGCCGATCTGCTCGATGGAAGCGTTGTTGCCGCTGCCGCTCTGGCGGATCGACGCGCTGTTGCCGTTGCCCTGCTGGCTGATCAAGGCCGTCAGGTCGCTGCCTTGCTGCAGGATGAACGCCTCCTGGGCTCCCCCGGCCTGGACGATCTGGCCCAACAGGGCCTGACCGTGCTGGTCGAGGGTGGCGCGGTTGCCGGTCCCTTGCTGCTCGATCACGGCCACCTGGCCGGCACCTACCGGCAGCAGGCGGATCACCAGGGGCTCGCCGAGGTCATTGCCGGCCGCGAGGTCGGCGTTGTCCAGCAGGTCATCGGCCCAGGCGGCCGGGCCACCGAGGGCCAGGCAAAGCAGCAATGGGTACAGGCGGTTCATGGCGTTCTCCCTGGGTCTACTGGACCACTACCGGTACGGTGCGGGTGGTGCCCTGGCTACTGCGGATGGTCGCCGTCGGGTTGGTCGTCGGGATCAGCGTGGTGCTGTTGCTGACCGTCAGGCGCCAGCGTCCGGTCACCGGTACCGTGGTGCTGCCCAGGGTCACCAGGCCGCTGGTGGTGGTCACCTGCACGGTGATGGTGTTACCGGTGGTCACCGACGAGGTGCCGCTGATATCCCAGTTGAAGCGGTTGTTGGAGCGCGCCGCGACGGTGGCTGCGGTGACCGCGAAGTTCTCCGCTGCCGGCCGTGGCGAGACCTGCACGGTAACCGTGGCGGGGGCCGAGAGCGCCCCGATCGAGTCACGCACCACGTAGGTGAAGGTCGTGGTGAAGGCCGTGGTGACCGTTGCGGGTGGGGTGTAGGTGACCGTACTGCCATCGGTTGTCACGCTGCCCCGGCCCGCGGCGGGCTGGCTGACGCTGGCGACGGTCAGCGGCACGTTGGCTTCGGCATCGGTGTCGTTGGCCAGCACATTGATGGTCAGCGGCACGCCCAGGGTGGTGACGGTCTCCGCGACCGCCGCCGGTGGCTGGTTGGGTGCGACGTTGATGGTCACTGTGGCCGGAGTCGATTTCAGCCCTTTGCTGTCCTGGGCGCGGTAGCTGAAGCTGGCCACCAGCGGCGAGGCGGCGCCGGGCGGTGGGGTGTAGGTGATGGCGGTACTGCCGTTGAGCACTACGGCGCCGAGGCCGGTGCCTGGTTGGGTGAGGTCGGTGATGGCCAGCGGTACGTGGCCGTCCGGGTCACTGTCGTTGGCCAGCAGGCTCACGGTCAGCGGTACGCCGACGCTGGTGCTGCCGCTGTCGGCCTGGGCCAGGGGCGGCTGGTTGGCGGCTTCGACCGGCGCGCTGCCGACCACCACCACCGGCTCGACATCGCTGCCGCCGTGGGCCGACTTGACCGTCACCGTTGCCGGTGGCTGGGTCAGGTCGTTGACCGTCAGGCTTTGCAGCGTGCCCGACTTGGACAAGCGGCCGTAGCCCTGGGCGACCATGTCCGGGACCTGCACTTCGTCGCTGGAACTGGCCTCGATCAGCAGGCGCTTGTTGGCCCAGTCGTAGCGCGCAGTGCGCACCTTGACCACGTCCATGAGCTTGCTCGACAGGGCGGTCGGCCGAGTACTGCCGGTCGCACTGCTGGCGGTGACCACCACCACCGGTGGCGGCGCAGCCTGGCTCAGTTGCTGGCTGAAGAACAGCCCGCTGTTGTCTGCGAGCATGCTGAACTGGCAGGGCGAGGGCGGTGAGCCGACCAGCGCCAGGCCATTGCGCAGGCACAGGCTGGCGCTGTTCGGGGCCTTGGCGAAGACCTCGACCCGGGTCCCCGAGCCGTTGCGCTGGTACGTCGCGCGCTGCAGCTCGGCCGGGGTTTGTTCGCGTGCATCGAGCACCTTGCCCGACACCGTGAACAGGTTGGTCTGGATAGTCCCGGGGGGGCCCTGGATGCGGATGAAGTTAGTATTGAACGGGCTGCCGGTGATCGCCTCGACCCGGTTCGGGTCGCCAATGAAGGTCTCGCTGGCGCCGGTGTCGGGGTTGATTTCGACATACGGCCCGGTGGCGCTGCGCAGGAACGGCCCGAGCGCGCCGTTGAGTGCACCGTTGAACACCCCAGGGGCGCCGATGCCGACGTCGCGGGTGATGTTGATAGCGCGCCGTCCGGGGGTGGTGACGTTGACCGTTTCGACCCCGTACGGGTGGGTGATGGTGTAGGTGCCAGCGGTCGGTACCGAGATGCGCATGCGGATCCGGGCAAAGCTCTGCTGGTCGCCGTCTACCGGGTTTTCCGCGGCGAACGCGGCTTCCAGGCCGGCGACATAGGCGTCCAGCTCGTAGCCGCTGTTGCCCACTGCCGGGATGGTCGCCTCGGCCAGGAACCAGAACATCTCTGGCGGCCAGTTATCCGGGAACACCAGCGGCAAGGCGTCGTCGTAGATGCCGGGCTCGGGCAGCAACGTACACATGTAGTTGGGCGCCGCCGGGGTACCGGGCACGCGCGAGCTGGTAGCCCGCGACTGGCACAATTCCAGGGCCAGGTCGGTGCTGTCCTTGTACCACATCGGGTAGCGCCCGGTGGCCAGGGTGTAAGGACCGGGGTCGACTTCGGAAAGCGCGGCCCAGGCCACGCCGCTGAGGGTGAAGGAAAGTCCGGCGGCGTACAGCGCGCGGCGTGACCAAGTGTTCATGATGCCTCCTTGGAGGTACGGCCGTTGTCTGTTCATGGCACCAGCACCACGTCTTCGCTGTCGCTGCCGCCGTGTGCGCTGGTCACCGTGACCGACGCCGGCGGGATCGGCGAGAGCCCGGTGTTCAGGGTCTTGACGGCGCCGTTACCGGCCAGCGTGCCGATCAGTGCACCGTTGCCGGTGCTGGCGCTGAGGCTGGGCGGCGAAGTCTCGTCGCTGGTACTGGCGACCAGGGTCAGCTGGCCGCTGGCCAGGCTGTACTCGGCGCGGCTGATGGTGACCAGGTCGGTCAGTGGCAGGTTGGCGTTGGTCGGGGTGCTGCTGGCGATCGCCGCGGTATTGTTGGCGTTGACCACCAGGCTGTTGGGCAGGCTGGGGTCGAGCGCCGATTGGGCATACCAGCTGCCGGTGCCGTTGGCCTCGGTCAGGGCCAGCGCGGGGCTCTGGCTGGTGAGGGTGACGGTGGCCGGTGGCGGCGGGGCCATGACGAACACGTCCTGCTGGGCGCGCAGGTCGCCGTTGTCGGTGCGCCGCGAGTAGGTGCTGCGCAGCGGGATCAGCGGAGTAGGGCGCTCGACGGTGGAGAGCTTGCCGGAGATGGAGAACAGTTCGGTGCGCAGGTCGATGCCGTTGGGCCCTTCGATGCGCACGAAGTTGGTGTTGAACGGGCTGCCGGTGACGGCCTCTTCGAGGTTGGGGTCGCCGATGTAGCGTTCGCTGGCGGCCGTGACCGGGTTGATCTCGGTGTACGGGCCGTTGACGCTACGCAGGAACGGCCCGACGTCGCCCCTCAGCGCGCCCGTGAAGGTGCCGGGTGCGGCGATGCCGATGTCGCGGGTCATGTTGATCGCGCGCCGGCCGGCGGCTGGCACGTCGAACACGTCGACGCCGTAGGGGTGGGTGACCACGTAGGTGCCGGCGACCGGCACATCGACGCGGATCCGCACCCGGGCAAAGCTGACCTGGTCGCCTTCGGCCGGTTCTTCGGCGCTGAAGGCGGCTTCGATGGCAGTGCCGAAGCTCAGGTCGATACCGCGCGCGGCATCGACGATGGCGGCGTCGGCGGTAA
Source organism: Pseudomonas reidholzensis (assembly GCF_900536025.1). Classification (GTDB taxonomy): domain Bacteria; phylum Pseudomonadota; class Gammaproteobacteria; order Pseudomonadales; family Pseudomonadaceae; genus Aquipseudomonas; species Aquipseudomonas reidholzensis. The sequence goes on along the minus strand of NZ_UNOZ01000031.1, from coordinate 303,369 downwards.
ACCAGAAGGTCTCGTCGGGGAAGTTGGTCGGAAACACCAGCGGCTGGGTGTCATCGAACACGCCGGGTGCCGGCAGCAGCGTGCACATGTAGGACGGTGCGCCGGGTGCGCCGGCGACCCGCGAGCTGACCGCCTTGGACAGGCACAGGTCGAGGGTGCGGCCATGGCTGTCCTGGTACCAGGCGGCGAACCCGCCGGTTTCGGGTTGGTAGGGGCCGGGGTCCACTGCGTAGAGTGCAGCCTGGGCCGGAAGCTGGAGCATGCCGGCGAGGATCGCCACAGCCAGCGGGTGGGGTGTCGGTCGGTGCATGAGTCAATCCCTCCTGCAAACGGGCCCAAGGGGTTGGGGCGTTTGAAGGGGTATCGGCAACACCCGTGCCAGGTTTTTGATAGGGGGCTGCAGGGCTTGTGGGGCTTGGGTTTGGGGGGGGGGCAGGGGGGCGGCGGGGGCGTTTATGGGTGGGCTATGGTCCCCAGTGTTGGGGAAATGGGAAAACCCCGATGGTGCGTGGCTGGCCCGGGACCGGTCAGTTCCGCACGCTGGAGTTCGCGCTATAAAAGCACGGGACATGCCTCTGTAAGGATGACGCCCGAACATTTCTGACGCACACTGCAACAAATTCCGTGGTCCGTTGCCCTGCCTGTCCCGGGCATCGCTGGAGTAGAGAATGGCGCGACAAATACCCATAACAAACGCCCAAGACCCGCTACACGAATCCCGCCAGGCCCGCCTCAAACTGGCCAGCGAAGGCGAACTGCCTACGGGGATGCTCCGCGACGAAATCGACGCGTCCTGGCGCCGTAGCCTGGGCCATGGGCTGGACTGCCTGCAGGGCGAACAAGTTGGCTTGGGCATTGCGCAACGTTTCGACCTGCGAGCGTTGCTGGAACACAACCGGCTGCTGATTGACGCCGCCACCCCCGAGCTTGATTACCTGATCGACCGCCAAGGCCCACACGGCATCGTCATCCTCGGTGATGCCCAGGCCAACGTACTGGCGATCGAAGGCCAGAAGCACGTGCTCAACCGCGAGGGCCTGCGTGACCTGCACCCCGGAAGTTGCTGGAGCGAGGCCCTGCGCGGTACCAATGCCATCGGCACCGCAGTGGTCGAAGGTCGCCCCACGCTGATCAACTGCGGCGAACACTACCTCGATCGGCTGAGCCCGTTCTCCTGCACCTCGGTGCCACTGCGCGACCCGTGCGGCGCGGTAATCGGGGTGTTGGACGTAACTCGCGAAGGAGTCCTCAGCCAGCCGCAGGACAGCCTGACGGCGCTGATGCTCGCTGCCGCCAATATCGAAAGCCGGCTGTTTGGCCTGTGCCATCCCGAACACCTGGTGCTCGCCTTCCACAGCCGTCCGCAGTACCTCACCAGTGCTTGGCAGGGGCTGCTCGCACTGAGCCTGGATGGCGAAGTACTGGCCGCCAACGACAATGCCTGTCAGCTATTACAGGTCGCACGCCCGGCGTTGCTGGGGCGGCGCTGCAGCGACCTGCTTGGCGAGCGTTCCGCTGGGTTCATCGCACGGCTGTGGCAGCAAGGCGTGAGCAGTGTGCAGACGGCCAAGGGCGAGCTGTTTTTCCGCGCTTTGCAACTGCCACGGCACGGCAACCTGCAAGGCGCGGCTACAACAGCGGCAAAACCAGGCGCTTCGGCACCGGCATTGGCGCTCGACAGCCTGGCCGGTGGTGATCCGCGTCTGGAGCGTAATCTGCGAATGGCCCGCCAAGGATTGGCCAATGGCTTGCCGGTGCTGCTGCTGGGCGAGACCGGTACCGGGAAGGAAGTCGCCGCGCGCGCCTTGCACCAGGCCAGCCCGCGGGCAGACAAACCCTTCGTCGCGGTCAACTGCGCGGCGATCCCCGAGGGCTTGATCGAGTCCGAATTGTTCGGTTACCGGGACGGCGCGTTCACTGGCTCGCGCCGTGGCGGTATGGTCGGGCGGTTGATGCAGGCCCAGGGCGGCACGTTGTTCCTCGACGAGATCGGCGACATGCCGCTGGCCCTGCAAGCGCGTCTGTTGCGTGTGCTGCAGGAGCGCCGAGTGGCGCCGCTGGGCGCGGGCGAGGAGCAGGACATCGATGTCGCACTGATTTGCGCCACGCACCGTGACCTCAAGCTACTGGTTGCCGCACAGCATTTTCGCCAAGACCTCTACTACCGGGTCAACGGCGTGTCGCTGCGCTTGCCGGCGCTGCGCGAGCGAGACGACCTGGCGGGTATCATCGAAGGTCTGCTGGGCAAGTGTGGCGCGAGCGGCGTGAGCCTCGCGCCGGCGCTCAGCACGCTGTTCAATGAATTCGACTGGCCGGGTAATATCCGCCAGTTGGAGATGGTCCTGCGGACCGCCTTGGCCATGCGCGAAGAGGGGCAACAGGTGCTCGGCCTGGAGCACCTGACCGATTGTTTGCTGGATGAGCTGGCCGGTGCCACGGCGCCTTCCGGCAGCCTGCGGGAGAGCGAGCTCGAGCTGATACGCGGTGCTCTGGCCCGGCACCAGGGCAATGTCTCGGCCGCAGCCGAAGCCCTGGGCATCAGCAGGGCGACGCTCTACCGCAAACTCAAACAGCTGCGCGGTTGAGGCATGGGCGGGTTATTTCTCAAACTGATCGACAGCGCAGACCCGCAGCTCATGCGCCAGGCATTGGCCTGGCTGTACAGCTTTGTGCGTCCGCAACGCAAGGCGATCGCCGTGCTGCTCGGGCTGTCACTGGGCGCATCGTTGCTGGCGTTGGCCCAGCCATGGCTAGTCAAGACGCTGATCGACCAAGGCCTGCTGGCGCGTGATTACCAGACCTTGTGGCACATGGCGGTGATCATGATCGCCGCGGGCTTGCTGGGCACCGTGCTGGCGGGGGTCAATCGGTACCTGCACACGCAGCTGTCGGGGCGCATCCTGTTTGCCCTGCGCGATGACCTGTACCGCCATCTGCAGCAGTTGTCGCCGACCTTCTACGGGCGCCGGCGAACGGGCGATATACTTTCGCGGCTGGACGGTGACGTTGCCGAAATCCAGCGCTTTGCCGTCGACTCGCTGTTTTCGGCGGTGTCCAGCGTGATTGGTCTGATCGGCGCGGTGACCCTGATGCTGATGCTGTCATGGCAACTGTCACTGCTGCTGGCGCTGCTGATCCCCATCGAGGTGCTGTGGCTGCGCTGGATGCGGCGCAAGGTCGAGCGTGAGGTGCGCGGCCTACGCGAGCGCTCGGCCGATGTGTCGTCGTTCCTCGTCGAAACCCTGCCGGCGATGAAGTTCATCCAGGCGGCCGGCCAGCAGGCGCGTGAGGCCAACCGCCTGGACCAGTTGGGCCAGGGCTACATGCGCCAGTTGCTGAAGGTGCAGGTGACGGAGTTCTTTACCCAGGCCATTCCCGGCACGCTGACTTCATGGTGCCGTGCCTGTGCCTTCCTGGTCGGTGGTTGGTGGGTGATCCAGGGGACCTGGCAGCTCGGCGCGCTGATCGCGTTTTCCACCTACATGGGTATGGCCGTCGGGCCGGTGCAGAGCCTGCTTGGGTTGTATGTGGCTATTCAGCGCATGGCGGTCAGCCTGGTGCGGGTCATGGAGTTGAGGCGGGAGCCGTTGGCGGTACGTGAGGCCGAGGCGCCCACGGCGATGCCGGAGGGGCCAGGGGAATTGCGCCTGGAATCGGTCGGCTTTACTTACTCAGGGCGACAGGGCGCGGTGCTTCGTGAGGTCGACGTGGTGATCCCCGGGGGCCGCAAAGTGGCTATCAGCGGTGCATCCGGGGTGGGTAAATCGACTCTGATCGACCTCCTGCAACGCTTCTACGACCCTGACACAGGGCGCATCCTGCTGGACGGTGTCGACCTGCGTGAGCTCGACCTCGCTGCCTTGCGTCGGCGCATCGCCGTGGTCAGCCAGGACATCGTCCTGTTTCGCGGCACACTGGCACAGAACCTTGCCTACAGCGCCCCTGCAGTGACCCGCGCCCAGTTGCAGCAGGTGGTGCGTCTGACCCACTTGGAGAGCTTGGCGCAAAGCCTGCCTATGGGGCTGGATGGCATGCTCGGCGAGCGCGGCCAGCAGCTCTCGGGCGGCCAGAAACAGCGCATCGCGATTGCTCGAGCGTTGCTGCAACAGCCGGCGATCCTGGTACTCGACGAGGCAACCTCGGCGGTCGATGAAGCCACTGAGCGCGAAGTGATCAGCGCGATCGACCAGCTGTTCGCCGGGCGCACGCGCATTCTGATCAGCCACCGTGCCTCGACCCTGGCCGACGCCGACGTGCGCTTGCACCTGCACGCCGGCCACCTGCAGGTAATGCCCCTGGAGACCTCCGGCGATGATCGCTGAACTGCGCATTGGCGTGATCGACAGCGGTTGTTCGGCCGAGCAGGCAGTCAACCTGACGTCGGCACGGCGCTTCTGGCTGGAAGACGGCGTGTTGCGTGAAGGCGCGCTGTTGCCCGACCAGCTCGGCCATGGCACGGCTGTCGTCGCTTGCCTGCAGCACGAGGCCGGCACGCTGCCGCTGCTGCTGGCCCAGGTCTTCCATGCACACGGCAGTACCAGCGCCTTGCAGGTGGCCGCAGCGCTCCTGTGGCTGGTCGAGCAGGGCGTCAGGGTGGTCAACCTGAGCCTGGGCCTGCAGCAGGATCGGCCAGTGCTGCGCCAGGCGTGTGCCGAGGCCCAGGCGGCGGGCGTGCTGCTGTGCGCGTCGAGCCCCGCGCGCGGCGCCGCTGTGTACCCTGCCAGCTACCCCGGCGTCGTGCGAATTACCGGCGATGCCCGCTGTTCCCCGGGTCAGTGGTCGTGGCTGGGCAGTGCCCAGGCCGATTTTGGTGGGTATGTGGGCAGTCAGCAACGGGCCGGTGCGAGCATGGCGTGCGCGGCGCTGAGTGGGCGTATCGCCTCCATGTGGGGTGAGGAGCCGCAACTCAAACCCCAGCAACTACTTGAAAGCGTGCGCCGCAACGCAGTGTTTGCCGGCCCAGAACGACGGGGTGCTGAGGATGGCTGAGGCACAGATTCTGGTGCTCGGCGCGGGCCCTGCCGGCGCGGCCACCGCCATCGGCCTGCGTCGCCTTGGGTATCCAGTGACGGTGGTTTCCGACTGGCGCCGTTTCGCGGCGGTCGAAGGCGTTTCGCAGCGTGTACTGGACGGCCTGCGGCATGCCGGACTCGGTGGCGCGCTTGAGCAGGCCGCGACCCCGGCGACTCGGTATGTTCGTTGGAACGGCGAGCAACTGCGGCTGAACCAGGAGTTCTTGCTGGACCGCCAGCGTTTTGATCACGCCTTGCGTGACGACTTGCTACAAGCGGGCGTGACGCTGGTCGAAGGCCGGGTGCGGGCCGTACGTCCGGGGTATGCGGTGACGCTTGAGAATGGTCAGATCCTGCGGGGCGATTTTCTGGTCGAGGCGCGTGGTCGTCAAGCGCCCTTGGCGAGTGATCGGCTGCGCGGGCCAGAGACCGTCAGCCTGCTCAACCTCTGGCAGTCTGCGCCTGGCGAGCCTGCTTCGGCGGTCGAGAGCCTGGAGGACGGCTGGGCCTGGATGGCGCGCCTGGCGGACGGCCGCTGCTATTGGCAGATCACCCTGGACGCTGCGGCCGCAGGGTTGCCGGGGAAGGCGCAACTCGCCGACTACTGTGCAGCGAGGCGTCGCCAGTCAGCCTGGGTGACCGAGCTGTTCGATGCGCAGGCGCTGGCGCCTGCGCAGGTGCACGCCCGCAGCAGCACGGCGATCCTCGCTGGCGCCTGTGCAGGCACTGATTGGTTGCGGGTGGGCGATGCGGCCATGGCCGTTGACCCATTGTCGGGGAATGGCATCTTCCAGTCGCTGTCCTCGGCGTTGCAGGCGCCGGTGGTGATCAACACCTTGCTGCGTCAGCCGCAACGCGCTGAGCTGGCACGGCGCTTTCATCAGGAGCGGATCGAGCAGCTGTTCTTGCGTTTTGCGCGCTTGGGGCGAGACTTCTATCGCCAGGAACGACAGCGCGGCGGCCAGGGTTTCTGGGCGCGGCGACAGGATTGGCCGGATCACCAGCCGATGCACGTGCAGGCGGACTGGCACGTGGTACGCGTCGAGCGACGGCCGATATTGCGCGATGGCCTGGTGGATGAAGCGCAGGTGGTGGTGACAGCCGATCAGCCGTTGGGGGTTTGGCATTTGCACGGCATCGAACTCGCGCCTTTGGTTGCCGAGCTACAGGCCGGGGCAAGTTTGAGCGGGCTGTTGTCGTCTCGGCCTGCGCAACACCAGAGGATGTTGCGCCATTGGTTGGACAAACAGGGCTATCGCTGAGCCTTGGCTGCTATGCAGTCGATTCTCGGGGCCAGCCCGCTTCCACGAAGTCCCTGGGAAACACCAACTCCGGGCTCGGCGGGGCTTACGTGGGGCTTGCCCCGAAATGAGGCCCGCAGGGTCAAGGCCGATTCAAAGCTTGATCATCACCGACTTGAGCTCGGTGTAATGTTCGATCGCCGCCGCGCCCATTTCGCGGCCGACCCCGGACATCTTGTAGCCACCAAACGGCAGCGCCGGGTCCAGAGCACTGTGGCAATTGACCCAAACCGAACCCGACTTGATCCGCGGGATCATCCGGTGCACAGTGCCCAGATCGTTCGACCAGATACTCGCCCCCAGGCCATAGGGGTTGTCGTTGGCCATACCCACTACCTCGTCGATGTCGTCGAACGGCATGGCTACCAGCACCGGGCCGAAGATCTCTTCCTGGACCAGCCGATGCCGCTGGTCGACATCGACGATCACCGTCGGTTTGACGAAGTAGCCCGGGCCGAAGCCATCGCCACCGCAAGCGATGGTTGCACCGAGTTCGCGGCCCAGGTCGATGTAACCCGTGACCCGATCCTGCTGCCTGGCAGAAATCAAGGGGCCCATCTGCACCGCCGGGTCGAGGCCGCTACCCAGCTTCATGCTATTGGCGATCCCGGCGATGTCGGCAACCACATTGTCGAAGTGCTTGCGGTGCACGTACAGCCGCGAGCCGGCACAACACACCTGGCCCTGGTTGAAGAAGATCGCCATGGCGGCGCCGGCGGCGGCCTGTTGCAGGTTGGCGTCTGGCAGGACGATGGTCGGCGACTTGCCACCCAACTCAAGGGTGACGCGGGTCATGTTGTCCATCGCCGCTTTGCCGATCAGCTTGCCAACCTCGGTGGAGCCGGTGAATGTCAGCTTGTCCACGCTGGGGTGGCTGCTGAGTGCGGCGCCGGCGCTCAGGCCGGTGCCGGTGATCACGTTGAACACCCCGGCTGGATACCCCGCCTCATCGACCAGTTCGGCGAGCTTTAGGGCGGTCAGCGGGGTTTCGTCGGCGGGCTTGAGCACCATGGTACAGCCGCTGGCCAGGGCTGGTCCGAGCTTCCAGCAGGCCAGCAGCAGGGGGAAGTTCCAGGCGACGATGGCGCCGACCACGCCGATAGCTTCCCGGCGCACGAAGGCGTGGAATTGCTCATCGGGCATCAGCGGCATCGACGGCTCGACCGTGCTGCCTTCCAGCTTGGTCGCCCAGCCGGCCATGTAGCGCAGGAAGTCGATGGCCAATTGCACGTCCATCACCCGTGCAACGGCCGCGCTCTTGCCGTTGTTCAGGCATTCCAGCTCGGCGAGGATCTGCCCATCGCGTTCCATCAGGTCGGCGAGGCGCCACAGCAGGTTCTGGCGCTCGCGGGGCCGTACCCGGCTCCAGGCTGAATCGTCGAAGGCCTGGCGCGCAGCGGTGACCGCTCGGTCAACATCCTGCGGGTCGGCGCAGGGTACCTCACCGAGGATTTCGCCGGTGGCGGGATTTCGAAAGCTCATGCGCCGCCCGCTGGCGGCGTCCTGCCAGTCGGCGCCGATGCGCATCTGCAGTTTGCGTTCGAGGAAGGCGCGGGTAGCGGGGAGGATCGGCAGTTCGGAAAGCATGGGGGCATTGCCTCTTGTCGTTGGGCTGTGACGGGCAGTAGCGCAATGGCCGTGCCAACGTCGCAAACCCTGCTCAAACCGTTGAAGAAACTGACGATTGCTGAGGTTAAGAGGGGTGTTTGCTGCGCTGCGCTGTTGCACATTGAGACGCCGTGAGACGGTGGTGAAACAGATCGTCGCAGGTGGCTGCAGCGTCAGACCCAGGGTGCTTGTCTCAAGGTGAAACACTGCGTCGCGATATGGCACATTCCAACCCGCTCCCCGCGTCCCGAGGAGCCCTGTCACAAGTATTTAACTCTATGAAATAAAACATTTTTAAGCCGGCTGGCACGCTTCCTGTATTCACTCTGTCAAATGCACCGGCGTTACCCAAGTGTGCAAAAACGATAAGAACAACACCGTGGAGGGCTGACATTGAAGACGACTCGACTCCGGCGGCATGCGGGCAAACTGGCGCTTGTCGCCGCCGCACTGCTGGGCACCCAGGCCATTGCGGCCGAGCAAGGCCCGAGCCTGTTGCAAACCAAGTGCATGGGCTGTCATCTGCCCGAAGGCAACGACAGTTACAGCCGCATCAGCCACCAGCGCAAGACCCCTGAAGGCTGGCTGATGAGCATTGGGCGCATGCAGGTCATGCATGGCCTGCAGATCAGCGACGACGACCGCCGCACTCTGGTCAAGTACCTCGCCGACAAGCAGGGTCTGGCCCCCAGCGAAACCGACGGAGTGCGTTACGCCATGGAACGGCGGCTGAATACCGTCGAGCACTTCGATGACCGGCTGAGCCGGATGTGCGGGCGTTGCCACTCCGGTGCCCGGGTCGCCTTGCAGCGGCGACCGGCGCAGGAATGGGAACACTTGGTCAACTTTCACCTCGGCCAATGGCCGTCGCTTGAATACCAGGCGCAGGCGCGTGACCGTGACTGGCTCGACATCGCCCTCAAGCAGATGGTCCCGGATCTGGCCAAGCGCTTCCCGCTCGACAACCCCGCCTGGAGTGCCTGGGAACAGGCCAAGCCCAATGCCGAGGCACTCTCGGGCCAATGGAGTTTCGCCGGGCACATGCTCGCCAAGGGCGATGTGCGCGGGGTGATGAGCGTCACAGCCGCTGAAAGCGATACCTTCAGGGTCGAGGTCAAGGGCATCTACGCCGACGGCACGCCGTTCAACGGGAGTGGCTCGGCGATCCTCTACAACGGCTACGAATGGCGTGGCAACGTCAAGGTCGGCGAGGTCAATCTGAGGCAGGTATTCGCGGCGCTGGACGGCGAGATGAAGGGCCGCATGTATGAGGCCGAGCACGACGAACGGGGGCTGGATTTCACTGCGGTGAAGGAGGGCAAGGCGCGTCTGCTGGCAGTGCAGCCTGGGTTTATCAAGGCGGGTAGCGAAAGCGAGATCAGCCTGGTTGGCAGCGGCCTGAGCGGTAAGCCCGCCTTGGGTGAGGGGATCGAGATAATCGAGGTGCTCGAGTCCAGCCCAAGCCTGGTGCGGGTCAAGGTGCGCGCCGCCAGGGATGCCGCGCCAGGCACCCGCGAGGTCGCCCTGGGCAGCGACAGGGGCCTAACCCTGGCGGTCTACGACAAGGTCGATGAGGTCAAAGTGGTACCAGCCTTCTCAATTGCCCGGATCGGCGAGAATGGCGGTTCGACGCCCAAGGTGCAGGGCCGTTTCGAGGCCGAGGCCTGGGGCAAGGACGCCAGCGGCCAGCCGCTGCGCATCGGCTATCTGCCCGCGACGTGGAAGGTCGAGCCATTCAATGAGCGTGCCATCGAGGACGAAGACGTGAAGTTCGCCGGCAGCATGCAGGCCGACGGAGTGTTCATGCCCGCCGGTGCCGGGCCCAACCCCGAGCGCAAGATGATGACCAACAACGCTGGCAACCTCAAGGTCATCGCCCAGCTCAAGGATGGCGGCCAGCAAGGCGAGGGCCACCTGATCGTCACAGTGCAACGCTGGAACAACCCGCCCTTGCCATAGGGCGCGACCACCACACGCTAGCCGCTTTCAAGCGGGAACCCTGCTCGATTACCGGAGGTCGCCATGGGCGCACAATTGAATCTGGTCGAACGCAACCTGCACGAAGTGCAGGTGGATGCCGACCGCATGCTCTTTCACATACCCAGCAGCTCGCTGTTCACCGCGGATGCGGTCACCGGCGGCATCATCGACAGTCTGCGCCAGGAGGGTTGCTCGGCCGAAGAACTGGTGCAGCGCCTGAGCCTGCACTTCAGCGGGCAGGATATCGAGGAAACCCTGCGTGAGCTGATCGCCTTGGAAGTGGTCAGCGACGGCTCGCCGCTGACCCCCGAAATAGCCGTCAAGCAGGTCCATCGCAGTGCCTTGAACACCGTGGTGTTGAACGTCAACACCGGCTGCAATCTGAGCTGCACCTACTGCTACAAGGAAGACCTCGACAAACCCTCTGCTGGCAAGAAGATGAGCGCCGCTACCGCCGAGGCATCGGTGGAGATGCTGCTCACCGAGTCACCGGACGAAACCCGCTACAGCGTGGTGTTCTTCGGCGGGGAGCCGCTGTCCAATCGGCCGCTGATCGAGCACATGGTTGCCTACTGCGAGCGGCGTTTCGCCGAGGTCGGCAAGCAGGTGGAGTTCATCATGACCACCAATGCCACGCTGCTCACGGAGGAAATCGTCGATTGGTTGAATGCCCATCGTTTCGGCTTGTCTGTGAGCATCGACGGGCCCAAGACCGTGCACGACCGCAACCGCATTACGGTAGGCGGGCAGGGCACCTACGATGTGGTGCGGCGCAAGGCCGACATGTTGCTATCGCGCTACAACAGCCGCCCGGTCGGCGCGCGGGTGACTCTGACGCGTGGTATCACCGACGTCGAAACGATCTGGAACCACCTGTTCAATGAGCTGGGGTTCGCCGAAGTCGGCTTTGCCCCGGTGACATCTGGCGACATGTCCGACTTCAACCTGACCGGCGAGGAATTGATACAGGTGTTCGCCAACATGAAGGCGCTGGGCCGGCGCTACCTGGAGGCGGCGCTGGAGCACCGAAATATTGGCTTCTCCAACCTGCACCAATTGATCACCGACATCCACGAAGGGCACAAGAAGGCCCTGCCGTGCGGCGCTGGGCTGAAGATGCTGGCGGTCGACCACGAAGGTGAACTGAACCTCTGCCACCGCTTCACTGGCTCCAGCCTGCCGACCTTCGGCAACGTTCACCAGGGCGTCAAGCAGGCACAGCTCAACGACTTTCTATCGCAGCGCCTGGACCGCAGCAACACCGGCTGCGAAAGCTGCCGGATCCGCAACCTGTGCTCAGGCGGCTGCTACCACGAGAGCTATGCGCGCTATGGCGACCCGACCCATCCCACATATCACTACTGCGAACTGATGCGTGACTGGATCGACTTCGGCATCGAGGTCTACAGCCGCATCATGGCCGCCAACCCGGCCTTCATCGACCGTTACATCACTCCGCGCAAGGCACACTGACATGAAGCACTTGAAGCCCCTGAACAACAAGGCCCGGATCCTTGAACAGGCTGCCGCCGAGGACCGCGTCGAAGAAGTCATGGCCATGAGCGCGGTAGCCGGCTGTACTGCCACTACCGACCCTGGGTGGGAAGTCGACGCGTTTGGCGGGGTCAGCTCGCTGTGCCAGCCGATGGAAGCTGACCTGTATGGCTGCTCCGACCCATGCTGGTGGCCGGCCCAGGTGCCGGACATGATGAGCACCTACCCGGACTGGAACGCCCAGGCGAGTAACTCGCAGGACGACTGGCGCAACCTTGGCACCGTGTTCCCGAAAGACAAATGATCGGCCCGACAAGAACGACAAGGGGAAACCGCATGAAACCTGGATTCTGCGCGCAGCTCGCGCTCACCATCGCCGCCTGCGCGGGCGCCTTGCCTGCGGCACAGGCCGTCGAGGCCGGCGCTGCACTGACGCCCGGCCACGAGTACATGATCGTTACCAACTACCCGAACAACCTGCATGTGGTAGATGTCGCCAGCGACACGCTGTTCAAGTCGTGCCGCATGCCTGACGCGTTCGGCCCTGGCACCGCAATGATGGCGCCGGACAACCGCACCGCCTATGTGCTCAACAATCACTACGCCGACATCTACGGGATCGACCTGGACAGTTGCCAGACGACCTTTCACGCCAACCTGTCGAGCGTCCCGGGCGAGATCGGCAAGGCCATGTACTCGTTCGCCATCAGCCCGGATGGCCAGGAGGTGTACGCCACTGTCAACCCGACCCAGCGGCTGAATGACCACTACGTGGTCAAGCCGCCTCGCCTGGAAGTGTTCAATACCGGCGATGGCCTGAATGCCAAGCCAGTGCGCAGCTTCCCCATGCCGCGGCAGGTCTACCTCATGCGTGCCGCCGACGACGGCAGCCTGTTCGTGGCCGGGCCGGACATCTACAGGATGGATGTGAAGACCGGCAAGTACTCGGTGGCATTGCCCCTACGCAACTGGAATCGCCCCGGCTACAGCGCCCCGGACGTGCTATATTTCTGGCCGCATCAGAGCGTCCGGCACGAATTCTCGATGCTCTATACGATTGCCAAGTTCAAGGACGCCAAGCAGGACCCGGCCACCGCCGACCTGTTGTATGGCTACCTGAGTGTTGACCTCAAGACCGGCAAGACGCACACCGCGGAGTTCGCCGACCTTACCGAACTGTATTTCACCGGGCTGCGGTCGCCCAAGGATCCCAACCAGATCTACGGCGTGCTGAACCGCCTGGCGCACTACGACATCAAGCAGCGCAAGCTGATCAAGGCGGCCAATCTGGACCATACGTACTACTGCGTGGCGTTCGACCGGTCCGGTAGCAAGCTGTACCTGGGCGGCACCTTCAACGACCTGGCGGTGTTCGACCCGACTACCCTGGATAAAGTCGGCAACATCAAGCTGCCGGGTGGCGATATGTCTACCACCACGCTGCAGGTGTTTATCAGGTAACCGGTGCCGCGAACAGGTCGGCACTGACAACAACAAGAGGCCAGCATGACCCAGCCCAGCTTTACCGAAGGCCAGCAGGGCAAGCCCCTGATCCACCTGTGTATCGGCGACGCGTTCGACGCCACCGTCGCCCGATTTGCCGAGCGCGAAGCCCTCGTGGTCTGCCGCCAAGGCCTGCGCTACACCTGGCAACAACTCGCCACAGCGGTCGATCAGCACGCCCGCGCCCTCATGGCTCTAGGCGTGCAGGCCGGCGATCGCCTGGGCATCTGGGCGCCCAACTGCGCCGAGTGGTACATTACACAGTTGGCTAGTGCCAAGGTCGGTGCGATCCTGGTCAACATCAACCCGTCGTACCGCACCAGCGAGCTGGACCATGCGCTGAGCCAGTCCGGTTGCGCCTGGATCATCTGCGCCGATGCCTTCAAGAGCTCCGACTACCACGCCATGTTGCTCAGCCTGATCCCTGGGCTGGCCGACGCACAGCCCGGTGAACTCGATTGTGAGCGGCTGCCCGAGCTGCGCGGGGTGGTCAGCCTGGCCGCGAGCCCGCCCCGCGGTTTTCTCGCCTGGCGCGAGCTGCAGGGCAGGGCGGTGGCGGTGCCCCAGCAGGCGCTGGCCGTCCGCCAAGCCCAGTTGCAGTGCAATGACCCGATCAATATCCAGTACACCTCCGGCACCACCGGCTTCCCCAAGGGCGCGACCCTCAGCCACCACAACATCCTCAACAACGGCTACTGGGTAGGCGAGAGCCTGGGCCTTACCGAACACGACCGTATGGTGGTGCCGGTGCCGCTGTATCACTGCTTCGGCATGGTCATGGCCAACCTAGGCTGCATGACCCACGGCAGTACCCTGGTCTATCCCAGCGACGCCTTCGGCGCGCTGGCCACCCTGCGCGCCGTGGCCGGAGAACAAGCCACCGTATTGTATGGTGTACCGACCATGTTCATCGCCTTGCTGGATCACCCGCAGCGCGGCGAGTTCGACCTGTCCAGCCTGCGCACGGGGATCATGGCGGGCGCACCGTGCCCGATCGAAGTCATGCGGCGGGTGATCGTCGAGATGCACATGGCCGAGGTGCAGATCGCCTATGGCATGACCGAAACCAGCCCAGTGTCGCTGCAGACGTGCTCTGATGACGATCTGCAGCGCCGCGTCACCAGCGTCGGCCGGACCCAGCCGCATCTGCAGAGCAAACTCATCGATGACGCGGGCAACACAGTGCCGTACGGGCATATTGGCGAGCTGTGCACGCGCGGCTACAGCGTGATGCTCGGCTACTGGAACGACCCCAAGGCCACGGCCGAAAGCATCGACGCTGAAGGCTGGATGCATACCGGCGACCTGGCGCAGATGGATGAGGCGGGGTATGTGCGGATTGTCGGGCGCAGCAAGGACATGATCATTCGCGGCGGGGAGAACATCTATCCACGTGAGCTCGAGGAGTTTTTCTTCACCCATCCGGCGGTGGCTGATGTGCAGGTGATCGGCGTGCCCTGCAGCCGCTATGGCGAGGAAATCGTCGCCTGGGTGCGCGTGCACCCAGGGCAGGTGGTGAGCGACGAGGCGCTGCGCGAGTGGGCGAAGGCACGGGTCGCACACTTCAAGGTGCCGCGCTATTTCCACTTCGTCGATGAGTTCCCAATGACCGTGACTGGCAAGGTACAGAAGTTCAGGATGCGTGAGATCAGTCTCGAGGTATTGTTGGCGGAACGCATCACGTTGATGCGATGAAGCCTCAATCACCCAGCCAGTCGGGGCTGTTGAAGTTACTCAAACGCAGGTCGTCCTCGGCGCACTCCAACCCCTGCACCGGCTCGCGCAGCAAGGCCTTCTGCAAACTCCGCTCGCCCGCCTGCCACGCCTGCTCCAGCACCGGCAGCACACGCTGCGGCAAGACACTGAACATCGGCTGCCAATACCCACCCTGGCGCACCATGGCGACACTGTCATGGGCAACCGCCAGCGCCAGCAGGTCCTCGATCAGCGCTCGATCAATGCGCGGTGCATCGCAGGCCAGGACCACTACCCAAGCATGGCGCGCCGCCCCAAGGCCTGCGATCACACCCGCCAACGGCCCGGGAAAGCCCGTTTCGGCATCCCCGACCAACTGGTCGGCGAACGCCCCATAGGCATCTTGATTACGGTTGCAGGAGATCACCACATCATCACTCAGCGGCCGCACCACCCGCTGCACGTGCGCCACCAACGGCTCGCCTTGCCAGGCCAGCAAACCCTTGTCGCGGCCACCCATGCGCTGCCCGCGGCCACCGGCGAGGATGAGGGTGGAGCAGGGGGGCAGGCTGGCGGACATGAAAAAGGGTTCCTGGCATTCAATCCAGGAACCCTCCCATGTCACGTGTGGCTTGTCCAGTCAGCCTTCGTGGGCAACCTCGGCCAGCGGCTTGGCCTTACTCCGGCCGGCCAAGCGCATCACCACCACGAAGAACACCGGCACGAACACCACCGCCAAGGTCGCGCTGAGCATCCCGCCGATCACCCCAGTGCCGATTGCCTGCTGGCTGGCCGAGCTGGCGCCGCTGGCGATGGCCAGGGGCACCACGCCGAGGATGAACGCCAGCGAGGTCATCACGATCGGCCGCAGGCGCAGGCGTGCAGCCTGGATCGCGGCGTCCAGCGGGTCATGGCCCTGGTCGACCAGGCCCTTGGCGAACTCGATGATGAGGATGGCGTTTTTCGCCGACAGGCCGATCAAGGTGATCAAGCCGACCTTGAAGAACACGTCGTTGGGCATGCCGCGCAAGGTCACCGCCAACACCGCACCGAGAATACCCAGCGGCACCACCAGCAACACCGCGGTGGGGATCGACCAGCTCTCGTAGAGCGCCGCCAGGCAGAGGAACACCACCAGCAGCGACAGGGCCATCAGCAACGGCGCCTGGCTGCCGGACAAACGCTCCTGCAGCGACAGGCCGGTCCACTCCAGCGCGGTGCCGGTCGGCAGCTGATCGACCAGGCGCTGGACCTCGGCCATGGCGTCACCGGAGCTGTAGCCCGGCGCCGGCTCGCCGGAAATCGACACCGCCGGGTAGCCGTTATAGCGGGTCAGCTGCACCGGGCCGCTGACCCACTTGGCCTGTACGAACGCACCGAGCGGGACCATCTTGCCGCTGCTGTTGCGCACATGGATCTTCAGCAGGTCCTCGACCTGGCTGCGCTGGTCGCCTTCAGCCTGGACCACTACGCGCTGCATGCGGCCCTGGTTGGGGAAGTCGTTGACGTAGTTGGAGCCGACCGCGGTGTTCAGCACCGCGCCGATGTCGGCGAACGACACGCCCAGCGCGTTGGCCTGGCGCCGGTCGATCTCCAGCTGCACCTGTGGGCTTTCAGCCAGCGACGATTCGCGCACGTTGACCAGCACCTTGCTGTTGCGCGCGTTGGCCAGCAGGTCGTCACGCGCCGCCATCAGTTGCGCATGGCCCAGGCCGCCACGGTCCTGCAGGCGGAACTCGAAACCGGTCGATTCGCCCAGGCCATCGATGGGCGGCGGCAGTACCGAGTAGGCCACGGCGTCCTTCAACTGGCTGAACGCCCCGCTGGCGCGGTCGGCAATCGACTGGGCGCTGTCGTCGGCACCGCGCTCGGACCAATCCTTGAGCGTGGTAAAGGCGAGGGCGGCGTTCTGACCGCTACCCGAAAAGCTGAAGCCGAGGATCATCGTCGTGTTGCCCACGCCCGGCTCCTGCGCGTTGTGCGCCTCGATCTGCGCCGCAACCTCGACGGTGCGCGCGCGGCTGGCGCCCGGTGGCAACTGGATATCGGTGATCGTGTAGCCCTGGTCTTCGGTTGGCAAAAAGGCGGTCGGCAACTGGCTGAAGCCATAGCCCAGCACCGCCAGCAGCACGCCATACAGCAACAGGTAGCGGCCGCTGCGCTTGAGCGCATGCGCGACCCAGCGCTGGTAGCCGTTGCTCATGCCCTCGAAACGCCGGTTGAACCAGCCAAAGAAGCCCTTTTGCGCATGCTGATGCCCTTTGGGCAATGGCTTGAGCAGGGTGGCGCAGAGGGCCGGGGTCAGGCTCAGGGCAAGAAACGCCGAGAACAGGATCGACACCGCCATGGACACCGAGAACTGCTGGTAGATCACCCCCACCGAGCCCTGCATGAAGGCCATCGGCAGGAACACCGCGACCAGCACCAGGGTGATGCCGACGATGGCGCCGCTGATCTGGCCCATGGCCTTGCGGGTCGCCTCCTTGGGCGGCAGGCCTTCTTCGGCCATGATCCGCTCGACGTTCTCCACCACCACGATGGCATCGTCGACCAGGATGCCGATGGCCAGGACCATGCCGAACAGGGTCAGCACGTTGATCGAGAACCCCAACGCCAGCATCACCGCAAAGGTACCCATCAGCGCCACCGGCACCACCAGGGTCGGGATCAGCGTGTAGCGGATGTTCTGCAGGAACAGGAACATCACCGCAAACACCAGCAACATGGCTTCGAACAGGGTGGTGATCACCTGCTGGATCGAGACCTTGACGAAGGGCGAGGTGTCGTAGGGGATGTCGTACTTGACCCCGTCAGGGAACAGCGGCGCCAGCTGGGCCATTTTTTCCCGCACCAGGGTGGCGGTTTCCATGGCGTTGGCGCCGGGCGACAGCTGCACGGCAAAGGCGGTCGACGGCTTGCCGTTGAGGCGCGTGCCGTACTGGTACTCCTGTGCGCCGATCTCGACCCGGGCGACATCGCCGACGGTCACTGTCGAGCCGTCGGCGTTCGCCCGCAGGACGATCGCGGCGAACTCTTCGGGCAGGCTCAGCTGGCCCTTGACCACCACGTTGGCGGTGACTTCCTGGGTCGGGCGGCTGGGCAGGTCACCGATGCTGCCGGGCGCGACCTGGGCGTTCTGCGCGGCAATCGCCTCGGCGACGTCGTTGGGCGTGAGGTTGAAACCGATCAGCCGGGCCGGGTCGATCCAGATCCGCATGGCCCGTTCGGAGCCATACAGCTGGGCCTTGCCGACGCCCTTGAGGCGGCGGATTTCGTTCATCACGTTGCGCGCCAGGAGGTCGCTGAGCGCGGTTTCGTCGAGGCTGCCGTCCTCGGAGGTCAGCGTCGCCAGCAACAGGAAACCGGTCGAGACCTTCTCCACCTGCAGGCCTTGCTGGGTGACCGCCCGCGGCAGGCGCGACTCGACCACCTTGAGGCGGTTCTGCACGTCGACCTGGGCCAGGTCCGGCTGGGTGCCGGGCTGGAAGGTGGCGGTAATGGTGGCGCTGCCCAGGCTGCTCTGCGACTGGAAGTAGAGCAGGTTGTCGGCGCCATTGAGCTCCTGCTCGATCAGGCTGACCACGCTTTCGTCCATGGTCGCCGCCGAAGCGCCCGGGTACACGGCATAGATCTCGACTTGTGGCGGCGCCACGTTGGGGTACTGGGCGACCGGCAACTGCGGGATCGCCAGTGCCCCGGCGAGCAGGATGAACAGTGCCACCACCCAGGCGAACACCGGGCGGTCAATGAAGAACTGCGGCATGAATCAGGCCCTCACTGGCCGTTGTGCTGGACGATGGGAAGCGCGCCGGTGTCGACCCGGACCTGGTCGCCGGCCTTGACGTGCTGCAGGCCCTCGACCACCACGCGCTCGCCGGGCACCAGGCCTTCGCTGACGATCCAGCGGTCGCCCTGGGCATTGCCCAGCACCACCTGGCGTTCGCTGATGCGGGTCTGCGCGTCCACCACCAGTACCTTCGGCACGCCGGCGCTGTCACGCAGGATGGCCCGCTGCGGCACGCTGATGCCCTTGGGCTGCACCGCCTGCTCCAGGCGCACCCGCACGTAGCTGCCGGGCAGCAGGTCGAGGTCGGGGTTGGGGAACTCGCTGCGCAGGGTGATCTGGTTGGTGCTCGGGTCGACACTGATGTCGGAGAACAGCAGCTTGCCCGCCAGCGGGTAGGCACTGCCGTCGTCTTCGATCAAGGTGGCCTTGGCCTGGCCATCGCCCACCTGGCTCAGCTCGCCGGCGCGCAAGGCGCGGCGCAGGGCGTTGAGCTCGCGGGTCGACTGGCTGACGTCGGCATGGATCGGGTCCAGTTGCTGGATGATCGCCAGCGGGGTGCTCTCGTTCTGCCCGACCAGCGCCCCTTCGGTGACCAGCGCGCGGCCGATGCGCCCGGAAATCGGCGCGGTGACCGTGGCATAGCCCAGGTTGAGCCGGCTGCGCTCCAGCGCGGCCTTGGCCGAGGCGACTTCGGCGTCGGCCTGGAGGAAGGCGGCGCGGGCGTTGTCGTACTCCTGGCGGCTGACCGCCTTGTCGTCGACCAGTTGGCGGTAGCGTTGCTCCTGCAGACGCGCCTGGTACTGCGTGGCCTCGGCCTTGGCCAGGGCGGCACGCGCACTGTCGTGGTCGGCCTTGAACGGCGCCGGATCGATCAGGAACAGCACCGCACCCTGCTTGACGTCGCTGCCTTCGCGGTACATCCGCTTGAGCACCACGCCGGCGACCCGCGCGCGCACCTCGGCAGTACGCGGCGCGAGCAGCCTGCCGCTGAGTTCAGTGCTGATCGCCAGCGCCTGGACCTGCACGGTCTCGACCCGCACGTGCGGGGGCGGGGCGGTGGGCTCGGTGTCGGCGGCATCGTTGCAACCGGCGAGCAACAGGGGGAGCAGCGCCAGTGGCACCAGGCGGCGCAGGCGGGAGGGCAGATAGATAGACATACGGAGCTTCCGAGGATGACCCGGCTATGCTAAAGCAGTCGTTCACGCCGTGGGTGTGAAGCACTGTAGGACGTGTGTGAAAAAGTGTAAGGAATCGCCCTGGCTGTGCGTAGGGTTCTATATCCTGCCTCCCATCCTTTTTCTGTCAATCCACCTATGCCCAACATTCTCCTGGTCGAAGACGACAGCGCGCTGGCCGAGCTGATCGCCAGCTACCTGCAACGCAACGACTTCCACGTCCGAGTGATCGCCCGCGGCGACCATGTGCTGGACGCCTTTCGCCGACAGAAACCCGACCTGGTGATACTCGACCTGATGCTCCCGGGCCTCGACGGCCTGCAGGTCTGCCGCTTGCTGCGCCAGGAGTCGCAAGGCCTGCCGATCCTCATGCTGACCGCGCGCGACGACAGCCACGACCAGGTGCTGGGCCTGGAAATGGGCGCCGACGACTACGTCACCAAACCCTGTGAGCCGCGCGTGCTGCTCGCCCGCGTGCGCACCTTGCTGCGCCGCAGCAGCATCAACGAGCCGCGCCTGGAGAGCGACCTGATCCAGGTCGGTGGGCTGCGCATCGACCTTGCCGAGCGCAGCGTGAGCTGGCGTGGCGATGAGGTGGAGTTGTCCAGCGGCGAATACAACCTGCTGGTAGTGCTGGCGCGCAACGCCGGTGAAGTGCTCAGCCGCGACCGCATTCTCCAGCAACTGCGCGGCATCGAGTTCAACGGCACTGATCGTTCGGTCGACGTGGCCATTTCCAAGTTGCGCCGCAAGTTCGACGACAGCGCCGGCGAAGCGCGCAAGATCAAGACCGTGTGGGGCAAGGGTTACCTGTTCAGCCGGGTCGAGTGGGAGTTCTGAACGCATCATGCTGAAGATCCTGGTGCGCCTGTACCTGGTGATCATCGTCGCCTATGCCGGTGCCTTGCTGTTGATTCCCGACGCCATCGTCGGGGCCTTCCATGAGCGCTTCATGGCCTACAACCTGGACCAGGCCAAAGGCGTCCAGGGCTTGATCGTTCGCCAGTTCCACCAAGTGCCGCGTGAGCAGTGGCCGGCCGTCCAGAGTGAACTGGCGGCGAGCTTCGCGCCGTTGCAGGTGGAGCTGCTGAGCTGGGAACAGGCGCAGCTCTCGGTGGCCGAGCGGGCCCGCCTGGAGCACGGCCTGAACGTGGTGCGCATCGGCGACTGGGGCTATTACCGCACGGCCCTGGCGCCGCTCGACCAGGACTGGCTGGTGAGCTTGCACAACCCGCCGGACCCGGTCGACATCAATGTCTTGTCGTGGGGGGTGACGGTGCTGATCGGCGCGGCCATGCTCGGTTGCCTGCTGGTCTGGGTGTGGCCGCACTGGCGCGACCTCGAGCGCCTCAAGGAAACCGCACGGCGCCTGGGCCAGGGGCAGATGGCCGAGCGCACGCAGATTTCCGCGCACTCGAACATCGGCGCGCTGGCCGGGGTGTTCGACACCATGGCCGGTGACCTCGAGCGCCACGTCAACGAGCAGCGCGAGCTGCTCAATGCGGTGTCGCACGAGTTGCGCACGCCGTTGACCCGCCTCGACTTCGGCCTGGTGCTGTTGTTTGACGAGGTGCCGCCGGCCAGCCGCAAGCGCTTGCTGGAGCTGGTCGGGCATGTGCGTGAGCTGGATGAGCTGGTGCTCGAGTTGCTGTCCTACAGCCGCCTGCAGAATGCCGACCAGGCCCGCGAGCGGGTCGAGGTGTCGTTGCTTGAGCTGGTCGACAGCGTACTCGGCGGCTTCGCCGAAGAGCTCGACGGCCGTGGCATCCGCTGGGAAGTGCGCGCTGAGAGCCACTTGCCACGCTTTGTCCTCGACCCGCGGCTGACCGCGCGGGCGGTACAGAACCTGGTGCGCAATGCCATGCGTTACTGCGATGAAGCGTTGCTGCTGCGCCTGCGGCTCGAAGAGGACGGCGCCTGCCTGCTGACCGTCGAGGATGACGGGATCGGTATCCCGGTCGAGGAGCGTGAACGGATCTTCCAGCCGTTCTATCGGCTGGATCGCAGCCGTGATCGCAATACCGGTGGCTTCGGCCTGGGCCTGGCCATCAGCCGACGGGCGATCGAAGGGCAGGGCGGCACGCTCACCGTGGCGCAGTCGGCGTTGGGTGGGGCGCAATTCAGGATCCGCCTGCCAGCGGGATGACTGGCCGGTTGAACATCGGTGGTAACCGGCGTACCGTTTCTGTCCGCTTTCCCCCAGGAGCAGTCCATGCAAGGCAAGGCCCGCAAGATCGTCCAGGCGATCTGTTACGAGATCATCGCCGTCGCCTGTGTGGCCCCCGCGCTGTCACTCATGTTCGATGCCGGGATGTCCCATTCGACGGCGCTCGCGGCCTTGATGTCGGGTATCGCGATGAGCTGGAACATGGGCTACAACTGGGCCTTCGAGCGCTGGGAGGCACGCCAGCAGCGCCGCAGCCGGACCTTTCTGCGGCGGGTGCTGCATGCCTTGGGGTTCGAGGGCGGGCTGGTGCTGATCCTGCTGCCGCTGGTGGCGTTCTGGCTGGACATCAGCCTGTGGGCGGCGCTGCTGACCAACCTCGCGCTGTTCGTGTTCTTCTTTCTCTACGCGTTCGTCTTCCAGTGGGGCTTCGACAAGGTGTTCGACGTGCCGGTCTCGGCCCAAGAGGCCAAGTGTTGACTTCCTGTGCCTGGGCAGGCTAAGTTCCTTGCCCATGAATACCTCCCCGCAGCGTCGCGCCCTGAGCATTATTATTACCGCCATTATCGGATTGGCGGGCTAGCGCGTACGTGCACCTAACCCGCCCTGGAGGCGGGTTTTTTCTCTCTGACTCCTTGGCAAGCTACTACCACCAGGAGTCATCGATGAGCAATCTCAGCGTCACCCCGCGTTCTGCCACTTCGCCGCAACAACTGCTGTCGGAGCAGGTTCGGCGCATTCTTGCCGCGCCGGTGTACGACCTGGCCATCGAGACCCCCTTGCAAGCCGCCCCTGCGCTGTCGGCCAGCCTTGGCAACCAGGTGCTGCTGAAACGCGAGGACCTGCAGCCGACCTTTTCCTTCAAGATCCGTGGCGCCTACACCCGGCTGTCACGGTTGACCAGCGCCCAGCGCGAACGGGGCGTGATCACCGCCTCCGCAGGCAACCACGCACAGGGCGTGGCGCTGGCCGCCGCACACCTGGGCATGCGCGCGACGATCGTCATGCCGACCACCACGCCGACCTTGAAGATCGAGGGCGTGCGCTCGCGCGGCGGTCAGGTGGTGCTACACGGCGAGAGCTTCCCGCATGCGTTGGCCCATGCCCTGAAACTCGCCGACGAGCAGGGCGCCACCTTCGTGCCGCCGTTCGACGACCCGGACGTGATCGCCGGGCAGGGCACGGTGGCGATGGAAATCCTCCGCCAGCACCCCGGCGCGCTGGATGCGATCTTCGTGCCGGTGGGCGGCGGTGGCCTGATCGCGGGGATCGCCGCCTACGTCAAGTACCTGCGCCCCGAGGTCAAGGTGATCGGCGTCGAACCGGAAGACTCCAACTGCTTGCAGGCTGCCCTGGCGGCGGGCGAGCGGGTGATCCTGCCGCAGGTCGGGACCTTTGCCGATGGCGTGGCGGTGGCGCAGGTCGGGGCGCATTGCTTCGAGTTGTGCCGGCACTTCGTCGATGAGGTGATCACTGTCAGCAGCGATGAGCTGTGCGCCGCGATCAAGGACATCTACGACGACACCCGTTCGATCACCGAGCCGTCTGGCGCCTTGGCGGTGGCCGGGATCAAGAAGTACGTCGCCCGTGAAGCTGCGCAGGGGCAGACCCTGGTGGCGATCGACTCGGGCGCCAACGTCAACTTCGACCGCTTGCGCCATGTCGCCGAGCGCGCCGAGCTGGGTGAGCAGCGCGAGGCGATCATCGCCGTGACCATCCCCGAGCAGCCGGGCAGTTTCCGCGCGTTCTGCCAGGCGCTGGGCAAGCGCCAGATCACCGAGTTCAACTACCGCTATTACCCCGGCAAGGAGGCACGGCTGTTCGTCGGCGTGCAGACTCACCCGCTCACCGACCCGCGTGACCAGTTGCTGGCCAGCCTGCGTGGGCAGGGCTACAACGTGCTCGACCTGACCGACAACGAACTGGCCAAGTTGCACGTGCGCCATACCGTCGGCGGGCATGCCGCGCCGGGCAGCGATGAGCGGGTGTTGCGCTTCGAGTTTCCTGAGCGGCCGGGGGCGTTGCTGGGCTTCCTCGAACGGCTGGGCAAGCGTTGGAATATCAGCCTGTTCCATTACCGTAACCATGGTGCGGCCGAGGCGCGGGTGTTTGCTGCGTTGGAGGTGCCGGGGGATGAGCTGGGCGGGTTGCCTGGGGCTTTGGACGAGATGGGCTATCGGTATTGGGACGAGACAGAGAATCCGGCGTACCGGTTGTTCCTGGGGTGATTAGGGGGCATCGCGGGTGCTAGCCACAGGCTTCTCGGGCGTCCTTGAGATCGAGCGCCGCCCGCGCGGCGCTTCGCGAGTAAACTCGCTCCCACATTTGTTGCATCGTGCCATGGCCTGACAGACCCCTGTCTTAGCCCTTGTGTGTCCGGCGAAGATCTTGAGCCGACCCAGATGGCCTCCCACCAGCCTTTCGCCTGGCACCAAGGCTGGCAACCCCTCTCCCACAGGCCATGGCGCGTTGCAACAAATGTGGGAGCGAGTTTACTCGCGAAGCGCCGCGCGGGCGGCGCTCGATAGTGAGGGCGCTAGAGAAGCTGTGACTAGCACCCGCGGCGCCCCGCTATAAATCGAAGCACCATCACCGCTCACGCATGAAGAACCCCGCCACATACTTGCGAAACGTCTCCAGGCTCTTGAAGTCGGCATAGCGCTTGAAGTGCTCGGTCTCGGGCTCGGGCCCGACCGGCTGCTCGAGCAGCGACACCGACAACACCCGGTCCTGGTCGGAAGTCAGCACCAGCTCATCCATCACCTGCCCACCGATCACCGGCCGGCGCATCAGCACCTTGACGCCCTTGCTGGCCATCCAGTCGATCAACGACACCAGCGCCTTGAGCGGCTCGCGCTCTTCGTCGCGGTACACCGGGAACAGCTGCGCGCGCGACAGCACCGGCACACTGGCGACGTGGATCAGCTCATAGAAGTGGCTGCCCGCAGTGGCCGGCGAATACAGCGCCAGGGCCAGCAGCGGGCCGCTGGTGCGGCTGCCGCCCCAGTACAGGTGATGGCCCTGGAAGTCGAAGCCGTCCTCGCTGCGCGCATTGAACAGCTTGCGTCCCTTGACCTGCTCCACACAGTCGAGCAACAGCCCGTGGCGACGGTGATTGCCGAACAGCGTGGCTTCACGCAGGCGCGACTTGAGCATCATCATGTGCTTCATGTCGAGCCGGGTTTCCAGGTAGTTGCTGGCCGGCACCCGCTCCAGCAACGGGTAGCGGCTGGCGACACTGCGCAGCTCGGCGAACTGCGCGGTGAGGTCTTTCTTCAGGTGCGTGGCATACACGTTCAGGCCGCTGATCTCGATCCAGGTAAGCAGCAGCGACAGCAGGTGCTGCTGTTCACGCCGCTCACCTGCCGCGCCGCCGCTGCCGGCCTCGGCCTCCTTGCGGAAGTCGCCGATCAGCCGCAGCGGCGTATCAGGGGCCAGCCACGCGGGCGGCGGGCTGGGGTCGTTGCGGCGCTCTTCGGCCTCGCGCTCGTCCTTGGTGAACGGGCAGCCGGGCGCGTGCTCGGGGGTGTCCGGGTTGTTGCGCAGGACCAACCGACCGGTGTCGCCATTGAGGGCGATATTGAGCACCGGCGCGGCGTCCTTGCGGCAGTCGCAGGCCAGCCACTGGTTGGCGCTGCGCACCTTCATCAGCATCTGGTTGGCCTGCAGCACGGCGGGGCCGCTGAGGCTGCCGGCGGCGAAACCGGCCAGCAGTTCTTCCTCGGCCGCCGTCAGGCTGCGCACCAGGGTGGCGCTTTTTTCGATGATTCGCATGAAGCAGCTCCAAGCTACAAGCCCCAAGCTTCAAGCAAAGCCGCGTCGCTTTCAACTTGAAGCTTGGGGCTTGCTGTCTGAGGCTCAGTTGCCGGCGAACATTTGCGCCGCGCGGGCGCGGATTTCTTCGGGCGAGAGGTCTTCCTTGTGGGTCGAGACGAACCACAAGTTGCCGAACGGGTCCTTCACGGTGCCGCTGCGGTCGCCGTAGAACTGATCCTTCAAGGGGCTGACCTGGCTGGCGCCGGCGGCAATGGCCTGGGCGTAGACCTTGTCGCAGTCCTCGACATACAGGTGCAGGCCCACGGCAACGCCGTTGAGCGACTGACTGGCCGTGAGGCCGCCGCTCTCGCCGCACGGCTCGGCGAGCATCAACGACGAGTCGCCGATCTTCAGCTCCGCATGGCCGACACGGCCATCGGGGCCGTCGAGGCGGAACATCTCGATGGCGCCAAAGGCCTGCTTGTAGAACTCGATGGCCTTGCCGGCATCCTTGATGCCCAGGTAAGGGGTGATGCTGTGCTGACCTTCGGGAATAGGTTTGGCGGGCATGGTTCATCTCCTCGGGTGGGGGCTGACGAAGCTGTATGTTTGTACAGCTTCGGCATTTGTGCCAATGCTATTTCCCGATAACGGCGCCCGTTGCTAGAAGATGTAGTCGGTGGTCAGGAAGCTCGACTGACGGTTGCGGATGATCTCGCTGATCAGTTCCTTGTTGGCCTCCTGGAACCGAGTCGCCACCAATGTGCGGATGGAGAACACGCGCAAGGCATCATGCACCGACAAGGTCCCTTCGGCGCTGTTCTTGCGGCCGTTGAACGGGTAGGTGTCCGGCCCACGCTGGCACTGGGCATTGAGGTTGATCCGGCCGACCTGGTTGGCAAAGGTGTCGACCAGCGTGCCAATGGTCTGCGGGTCGTTGCCGAACAGGCTCAACTGCTGGCCGTAGTCGGAGTCGAGCACGTACTCGATGACGGTTTCCAGGTCGCGGTACGGCACCACCGGCACCACCGGGCCGAACTGCTCTTCGTGGTACACACGCATGTCGGCACTGACCGGGTAGAGCAGGGCAGGGTAGAAGAACGAGCCGCGGCTCTGCCCACCCCCTTCGTTGAGTACCCGCGCGCCCTTGCCAGTGGCATCGGCCACCAGCTCATCGAGGTAGGCCACCTTGCCTTGCTCCGGCAACGGCGTCAGCGCCACCCCCGGCGTCCAGGGCATGCCGGGCTTGAGCGCGGCGAGCTTGCGCTGGAACTTGTCGAGAAACGCCTCGACCACGTCTTCGTGGACGAACAGGATCTTCAGCGCGGTGCAGCGTTGGCCATTGAACGACAGCGCGCCGGTGAGCGCTTCTTCGACCGCATTGTCGAGGTCGACCTGGGGCAGCACGATCCCTGGGTTCTTGGCGTCCAGGCCGAGCGCCGCACGCAGGCGGTGCGGGCGCGGGTGGAGCTTTTTCAGGTCGCTGGCGGCCTTGTGCGTGCCGATGAAGGCAAACACATCGACCTTGCCGCTGGCCATCAAGGCGCTGACGGTTTCGCGGCCTCGGCCGTAGATGACGTTGATCACCCCCGCCGGGAAACTGTCACGGAAGGCTTCGAGCAGCGGGCGAATCAGCAGCACGCCGAACTTGGCCGGCTTGAACACCACGGTGTTGCCCATGATCAGCGCCGGGATCAGGGTCGTGAAGGTCTCGTTCAACGGGTAGTTGTAGGGCCCCATGCACAACGCCACGCCCAGCGGTGCGCGGCGGATCTGGCCGAGGGTGCCCTGTTCCAGCTCGAAGCGGCTGGAGCGGCGGTCGAGGTCCTTGAGGGCGTTGATGGTGTCGACGATGTAGTCGCAGGTGCGGTCGAACTCCTTTTCCGAGTCCTTGAGGTTCTTGCCGATCTCCCACATCAGCAGCTTGACCACCGCCGTGCGCTGCTCGCGCATGCGCGCCAGAAACGCTTCGACGTGCTGGATGCGCTCAGCCACGCGCATCGTTGGCCAGGCTCCGCGGCCCTTGTCGTAGGCCTGCACCGCGGCGTCCAGGGCTGTGAGGGCAGTGTCGGCGTCGAGCAGCGGCGCGCTGCCAAGGATCACCTGTTGCTCTTCGCCGCCTTGCTTGAGCCAGACCGGGCTGCGCACGGTGGCCAGCGGGCCCTGCCATTGCCTGAGCTGGCCATCGACCAGATAGTCGCGCTGCTCCAGTGGTGGCCCCAGGCGCCAGGCCTCGGGGATTTCATCGGCAGTCGGAAACAGCGTATCGAGGAAACGGTCCATGGGTACTGCACCTCACGTATTTGGCTAGGTGAAACGCTTCAGCTTGCGAGCATGCACCCGACCCAAGAAAAACACCAGTCTGGCTCAATATCGGCGAGCGTGCGCCGATACAGGATCAATCGACTGTCGATCGCGGGCCCATGAGAACTGACCACCTTTCCCTAGAACCACCGCCGTTGACCGCGGGCTCGCTGCGTCGCACCTTCAATCGGCTGTTGCCGGTGGGCTTTGCCGTGGTCGGTATCGGCCTGTCGCTGGTGCTCGGCCGCCTGGAAGTCGAGCGCGAGCAGAACGAGCAGGTGGCGAGCATTGCCGCGCACCTGTCAGGCGTGCACAGCGCGCTTGAAGCACAGCTGCGCGCCGCGTTTGGCGAAACCGAAGGGATCGCCCAGTTGATCGCCGCCGATGGCGGCATCAGTGCCGAGCACTTCCATGGCATGGCCCGTGAAGCGTTGGACTCGGTGCCCTACATGCGTCACGTGGTGCTGGCGCCGGGCGACGTCGTCAGTGATGTCTACCCGCTCAAGGGCAACCAGAAGATCATGGGCCTGGACTTCAGGCGGGTGCCCGAACAGTTTCCGATGCTGCAGAACGCGCGTGAGCAGCAACGGCCTGTGCTCGCGGGCCCCGTGCGCCTGTACCAGGGCGGTGAGGCGTTGATCTATCGGCGCCCGGTGTTTACCACTGGCAAGCGCGGGGTCAGGTTCTACTGGGGCAACGTCTCCACCGTCGCTGATATCGACCGCCTGCTGCAGGCGGCTGGGCTGGGCCCTGGCCTGAACATCGACGTGGCCGTGCGCGGTGCCGACGGCAGGGGCGCCGAGGGGCGGTTGATCTGGGGTGACCCGCGCCTGTTCGAAGACCCTTTGCTGACCCAGACGGTCGAAGTCCCGGGTGGTCATTGGCAATTGGTGGCCGCGCCGCGTCACGGCTGGCCGGCGTTGGGGCTGTTCGCCTCGCCGCTGTTCCTGTTTGCCCTGACCTGCACGGGGCTGTTCAGCCTGTTCGTCGCCCAGCTCAACCGCAGCCGGCGCCTGCTCCAGCAGCGCAACCGCGAGCTGCGCCAGTCGCAGGCGCAGCTCGAGCGCCTGGCCCATTACGACACCATCACCGGCTTGCCCAACCGGGTGCTGTTCCAGCAGCAATTGGCCGCGGCGATTGCCCAGGGCCACGGCCTGGCGGTGGTGATGCTCGATATCGACGGCTTCAAGCAGGTCAACGACAGCCTCGGCCACGCCATGGGCGACCTGCTGCTGCAGCAGGCCACCGCGCGCTTTCTGCAGGAGCTGGACAGCGAGGACCGGGTCTGCCGCCTCGGCGGCGACGAGTTCGTGTTCATGCTGCAAGGCAGCCAGGGCCAGGTCAGTCACCAGCTGCGCTCGATGCTGCGGTGCCTGCAACGGCCGTTCGACCTCAACGGCAACGCTGCGCTGGTCACTGGCAGCCTTGGCCTGGCCTGGTGCCCGCAGCACGGTGAAAACGTCGACAGCCTGTTGCGCCACGCCGACACCGCGATGTACGTCGCCAAGGAGAGCGGGCGCAATGCCTGGCGGCCGTACCATCCGGACATGACCGCCCGCCTGCAGCAGCGCCTGGACATGGAGCGCAACCTGCGGCGGGCCCTGCAGGAAAACGAATTCGAGTTGTGGTACCAGCCCAAGGTCGACTTGTTCAGCGGCCGCCTCGAAGGCGTCGAGGCGCTGCTGCGCTGGCGCGATCCGGAGCATGGGCTGGTCTCGCCGGGGGAGTTCATCCCGCTGGCCGAGCGCACCGGCCTGATCATTCCGGTCGGCGAACGGGTGCTGGAACTGGCCTGCGCGCAGTTGGCCGAATGGCGCGATGCCGACTGCCTGCCCGGAACCATGGCAATCAACGTCGCGGCCCTGCAGATCGAGCGCAGCGACTATGTCAGCAGCCTGGCCCAGGCACTCGAGCGCCATGCGCTGCCGCCTAACCTGCTGGAAGTGGAAATTACCGAAAGCCTGCTGATGGAAAGCCAGCAGCAGGCCTGTGCCGTGCTCGCCCAGTTGCAGGCCATGGGCGTGGCCACGGCGGTGGACGACTTTGGTACCGGCTATTCGTCGCTGGCCTACCTGCGCGCCTTGCCCATCGACCACCTGAAGATCGATCGCGCCTTCATCAAGGACCTGCCGGGGGATGACGATGCGGTGGCGGTCGCGCGGGCGATCATCGACCTCGGCCATGCGCTAGGCTTTCGGATTACCGCCGAGGGCATCGAGACCGAGGAGCAGTACGACTTCCTGCGCAATGCCGGCTGCGACCAGGGGCAGGGCTACCTGATGGCGCGGCCGATGCCCGCGCAGGCCTTGCAGAGCTGGCTGGCCGGCCGCGAAGGGCGTAGCCGGCGTTCGCCTCTCTGAACTGTAAAGCGCCACGCGCAATTACCTCTGTTCGATTGATTCGGGGTCGCTGATGCTCCCTTTCAGGAGGAAATTTGACGTCATAAAATCTATATTCAATGCTGTCAAAATGCCGCTTGCAAAGCCGCGCCCTTGCATCTTTAATTGTTACCAAATGTGAGAGCGACGGCGTAGCCACTGATGTTTTATATATCAAGGCATTAAGTATAAAACATTCGGTTTCACCATTATCTTTTTCTACTCTGCCCATAGACAATTTCAAAGGATGTCGGTGAAGAAATGAAAGAGAAGCTGGCCACTGTCGCTCGAAAATTCATCTCGCCCTCCCTGCGCTATGAACTGCGTCATGTTTCAAGCAAGTTACGCGAACTGCTTGGGCGGGCCTGCTTCTGGCGCTGGGAAATTACCCGGTTTCGGCTGAAACAGACCAGCCCGTATGAAATTCTCTACATCGGCAGGAAGACCCGGCGGGACATGGCCAAGCTGCTGATCGGCGGCAAAGGTCAGGGCGACGACCTGGAGGCAGAAGCGGCGGCGCAGTCGGCCCTCTCCAAGCATCTGGTGGTGGTCAGCGAAATGCCCACCAGCGGCACCTTGAACGTGCCGCACTATTTAAGCGCCGTGGTGCCACTGGGGCGTTCGCTGGATGAGATCACGGCGCGCTACGACAGCGAACTGCGCCGCAGTATCCGCAAGAATCGCCCGCTGTACAGCATGCGCCAGACGCTCTCCGATGAAGAGATAGCCATGGCCGACACCCAGCTGCTGCGGCCTTACGCAACCGCCCGGCAGGGTATCCATGCGGCGCAGATCGAGACCGACGAGGTGTTCCGCATCGCCAAGGGCGTCGGCCGGCTCGACCTGATCAGCGTGGATGGCCAGGTGGTCGCCTGCCACCTGGGTTGCGAGTTGACGCGTGCCGGCAAACGCTATTGGAGCACGCTGCGTTTTGGCTATTGCGAGGCGGTGTTTTCAGACGCCAAGAAGTTACGTGAGGTCAACTCGATCACCACCTTCATGGCGCTCGAGTGGGCGTTGGAAAATGGTTTCGATTATTACGATATCGGCCTGTGCCTGGCGCGGCCCGATGACGGACTGCTGAAGTGGAAGCGCCGCCGCGGTGGCGACATCGATGTATTGGGTAACCAC
This sequence comes from Pseudomonas reidholzensis, assembly GCF_900536025.1. GTDB lineage: Bacteria > Pseudomonadota > Gammaproteobacteria > Pseudomonadales > Pseudomonadaceae > Aquipseudomonas > Aquipseudomonas reidholzensis. The sequence goes on along the minus strand of NZ_UNOZ01000031.1, from coordinate 272,081 downwards.
GCCTATATGTTTGTCCGGTTACCTAAGACCGGCACCGCAACGTTTCTGTGGGAGACCCCTCTGTTTGCGGTTGAGAATAACAAGTTGACCCTTCATTTGGGTGTGCCGGAAGGCGCAAGCGATGAAGAACTCGCCAGCCGTTATCACGAAATGGTGTTTGGCGGGCTGCACAAGATCTATCTGTATGGAGGCACGCATTCAGCCGAAGGGTTCCTGGAAACCCTGCGCAGTCGCTACGCCAATTTCCAGTCCCCTCCGGTGATGGAGCGGGTGCTGACCAACTGAAGTACTCGCCAGGGCAGGCAGGGATCGGGTGCTGAGCGCCCGATCAACCACCACTAGACCATGGGAGAACCCTGATGGGCAGCCTTTCCAGATTCAGCCCGGCGCCTGCCGCCAATCGAAGCAAGTGGACCTTGGCCGCGTACCTGCACATGGCCCGCAAACACCTTGGTCACTCGCCAGAAATCCTCCTCAAGAGCCTGGCCACCACGAGCTGGGATATCGCCCCGGGTGAAACCACCGTTTCGCCTCCGGCCTTCTATTTGCCCAATCAGTTGGAGCGGGTGACGGGCTGGGAGGGCAAGCGTTTTTTTCCCTATGAGCATCCCGCCCGCACCATGCAAGGCGGCCTAAGCTCGGACCATGGCCCGACGCGTGGCTATCTGCTCAAGGACGTCTGGCTGATCGACGGGGCGCTGTACAAGGACAATGCCAGCCTCTGGCTGTCGATCAAGCCGACCGATTTTCCGCGGATCATCGTCGACCATGAAATCGAGCGAGGTGCCGTTTACTGCACGCAGAACGGCAACTCCTGGTTTGGTACCTGGTTGATGGAAGACTGCGTGACCTATGCCCTGGCCTGCAACGAGGGCGTGCCGGTGACGACTGCGCCGTCGGCCAGGTTTCCGCTGTTTACCCAGGCGCCCGCCTATGAAGACTGGCTGGGGATGAAGCCGCTGCGCCTGCGTACAGCGTTTTTCCGCGAGCTGGTGTTGTTCGACGACCTCAGCAATAACCGCAGCCGGCATGAGCGCTACTGCGCCATGGGCGAGAAGTTGCTCGCGCATGTGCCCCATGAGGAGCACCCCGGCGTGTTCATCCTGCGGGGCGGGGACGGTGATCTGCGTTTTCTGCGCAATGAGCTCGAAATCGCCGAACACCTGCACAACACGCGGGGGTTTCGCATCGTCAATCCGTTGAAAACCGATGTGCCCAGTATCGTCGCGGCGTGTGCCGGGGCGCATGTTGTAATCGGTGTAGAAGGCAGTCAGTTGGTACACGGTGTCAATGTATTGAAACCGGGCGGTGCCTTGTTGGCCTTGCAACCACCGAACCGTTTCGTCAGTTACTTCAAATACCTGACGGACCGCGACCACCAGCACTTTGCCTTTGTCGTGGGTACGCCAGAAGGTGATGGCTTTACCATCGACATTGACGAGGTTGAACGTACCCTGGATCTGCTCCCGCAGTAATGTGCCTGCATCCCTGCAGGCCGCGCCCCTTGTATAGCGTGAAAGCGCCAATTTCTGGTTGCAAAGGCCAACGATTGGCATTTTGCTTCTCTGCCGTGAAACACTACGCGCTGTGGATACAGCGCATAGACCGACCGTCAGGGTGGACAAAAAGGGGATCCAGATCAGCCCATGCCACCTTGTAGATTCCGGTAGATGCTGAGTTATAAAGGATTTTTGCAGACTTTAACGAGCGTCAGTCCTTCCGCTGCGCCCTGCAATCTTTGCCTGTCGGCTTTTTGACTACCCAACCCTTGGGCGATTGATTTTTATCATGGTGTCGGATCGTTGACGTAATGTCATTGTGCCCATAAGCTCATTTCAACAGCCAGGAAATACCCCACACCCACGATGTATATCCTCTTTCCAGGAGGGAATCATGCGCACGACTCTGTTCATTAAATCGATCTTCTTGTTGGTACTTTTGAGTGGTGCGGCGCGTGCAGCTGACTCGTATGTCAGTCAAGCAAGTGTTATTCCTCTGGCGACAGCGGGTTGGCTCTTCGGGTTCGCCGTTATTGGTTTTGTTGCAGTGGCAAACAGAAGAAAAATATAACTGACACGGTACTGGAAAGTTGCTGTACGGCCCGCCGGCACGACAGCAAATTGGCGCTGGATAATCGTATAAGCACGTTCGGGCCTGACGCCGCTTGTTAATTCCCGATGCGTTGCTATATTCCAGTGGCTACCGGCCTCCAGGATCATCGAGGCCAGCGCAGCAGGTGTCAGGGCTGCGCAGTGAGCGAGAGGTTGTCTGCTGTTCTCATTCAGTGCTCTTAGCGCGGCTAGATGCCGGAGGGACCCTCATGGTGCGTTTGATGTGTTCTGTGGTCTGCGTGCTGGTGATGGGGTCTGCTGCCAGCAATGCCGATGAAAGAAGCGCGGCTTACTTGCTCAATTCCGGCGATGTATTGGCGGTTTCGGTCTGGCAGGAAGAGAGCTTGCGCCAAGATGCCACGGTGCTGCCTGACGGCAGTATCACCGTCCCCCTGGCGGGGCGCATCGACAACGTTGCCGGGCTTGATGTCACGGCCGTCGAGCAGAAGATCGCCAGCAAACTCGAGAAGTACATCTCCGAACCCAAAGTCAGCGTCGTGGTGGTCAGCATCGGCGGCAACCTGGTCTATGTGCAGGGCAAGGTGATCAAGCCGGGCCCGGTGCAGATGGCCGGCCCCACGGCGGTGCTGCAGGCACTGAGCATGTCCGGTGGGCTCGACAAGTTCGCCGACGAAGGCGAGATCAAGGTGATCCGCAACAAGGGCGGCACCCAAACCATCCTGCCTGTGCGCTACAAGGATTTGGTCTCAGGGCGTGACATGTCCACCAATATCCTTCTGCAGGCCGGCGACACGCTGGTCGTACCTTGATCTCGCCTGACGTTTTCCGACCGATCGTGCCCCTGCTTCGTACCACTGGTGTTGCCACGGCAATCTTGATCTTGCCGTACCCGGGTGCGGCCCAGGCGGCCATCTGGCTGTCATCGGTCGAGGTACCGACCACGGTCGAGTACGACAGCAACCCGTTGCTGCTGACCTCGGACGAGAAGGGCGTGGTACGCACGATCATCGCCCCGGACTACACACTGGTCGGCACCTTTGGTCGCGACCAGCTGCGGTTCGGCCTGGGCCTGCATGTGCTGCGCTCATCCGACACCGACATTGTCTCCGACCGCGAAGACCCCACCCTCAGCCTGGGCTGGCAACGGCAGACCGAAACCGGCGAATTTGGCCTGCTGGCCAGGTACAACGAGAGCTCGACCCTGACCGGCGCCGTGCAGGAGACCGGCGTGGTGACCACCGATGGCACACAGAAGCTCTACACCCTGGCGGGAAACTGGCGCAGCGCGCTGAGCGATCGGACTACGCTGGCTAACGAAACCACCTACAACCGGGCACGCTATGACATCGATACGCTGACCGGCTACGAAGAACTGGCCACGGTCGTCACCCTGACCTACGCCTGGAGTGAGCGTACCCAGGTGTTTACCGACTTCACGGCACGCCGCTACGAGCCGGTCGATGACGACTTCACGTCGGCGTCCAACAGTTACACCCCGGGCGTGGGCGTCACGTATCAGTTCTCCGAGGCGCTTTCGGGCACTGCGCACATTGGCGTCAACCAGGTCTCGGATGCCGGGCGGCGCGGCGAAGGCGGGCTGTCACTGCGCTACACCGGGGAACGCGCCGATGCCACGGTGAACGCCGAGCGCACCACGGTGGCCAGCGCCGAGGGTGGTTTTGCCGAAATCGACTCGGTGCGCGGCACGTGGAGTTACGCGGTCGACGAGCTGACCCGGGTTGGCGTCGAAGCCGCCTGGCAGGACAGTAAAGGGCAAACCCCCAATACCTTGCAGACCTACGGCGTCTGGGCCCGCCGAGATCTTTCGCCTTTTTGCGATGTGCGCCTATCGTTGATGTACAAGGAGCGCCAGCAAGACGGCTTGCCAGATGCGGTGGGTACGATCATCGGATTGACCCTGACCTATAGATTTCCCGACCTCTGAACCTCGGATTGGTGGCCTCCATGAAGTCTGAATACGAGCTGTCCTTGAAGGATTACATCGCCATCATCAAAGACCGCGCGCTGCTGCTGGGGGTGACCATGGCGGTTATCCTGGCAGTGACGGTGGCCGTGGCGATGAGTGTCCCGGCGCTGTACCAGTCGACCGGGACCATCCTGGTGGAGTCACAGCAGATTTCCCCGGAGCTGGTGTCGGCGAACAACAACAGCTTTGCCGATGAACGTATCGAAGTCATCCGGCAACGGGTCATGACCCGCGAAAACCTGCTGCGGATCATCGACAAGTACAGCCTGTTTACCGACAAGGGCCGCCAGCTCAGCGAGTCCGACAAGATCGACCAGATGCGCAATGCGATCGTGGTCAACACCCTCAGCACCTTCGTCAAGGGCCGTGGCGAAACTACGGTGGCCTTCAGTGTCTCGTTCGAACACCGGCGCCCGGAAGTGGCCAAGGAAGTCGCCACCGAACTGGTCACGCTGTTTCTCAATGAAAACATGAAGCAGCGCACCGAACGCGCCAGTGAAACCACCGAGTTTCTCACCCAGGAAGCCAACAAGCTCGGCGCCGAGCTGGCCAGCCTGGAAAACCAGCTGGCCGACTTCAAACAGTCGCATGCCAATGCCTTGCCGGAAAACCAGGCGCTGCGCATGAGCATGTTGTCGCGCGCGGAGCTGGAATACAGGGAGGTAGACCGCGACTACAAGAGCGCGCAGGAAGAGCTGCGCTACCTGGAACTGGAGCTGTCGGCGGCCAGCGCCGGCATGAGCATCAAGCCCGACAGCCAACGCGCTGGCTCGACCGAGCAGCCGCAAGACCTGCCGAGTCTCAAGGCCGAATACACCCGGTTGCTGAGCAAGTACACCGCCGCGCACCCCGATGTGGTTGCGATCAAACGCAAGATCGAGGCGCTCGAAGCCAGCGGTGGGCGGGGCAAAGCCTTGTCTACCGACAGCCTCGAGGTCGCCCGCGCGCGGACCAAGATCGGCGCCGCGCAAACGCGCATCGTCTCGCTGGCCGATCAGAAGCGCGATCTGGTGAAAAAGATGGAAGGCTACGAGGCGGAGATTCTCGAGGCGCCTCAGGTCGAGCGTGGCCTGGTTACCTTGATGCGTGACCACGACAACGCCCGCAAGAAGTACGAAGAGATCCGCGCCAAGGAAATGGGCGCGAAAATTACCGAAAGCCTCGAGCAGGAAAACAAGGCCGAGCGCTTCGTGCTGCTGGAACCGCCGCTGATGCCGGAAAAACCGGTCAAGCCCAACCGCAAGAAGATCGCCGCGCTGGGCCTGGTGCTGGCGCCGGCCGGTGGCGGGGCGCTGGTGATGCTGCTGGAGATGCTCAATCAGCGGGTGCGCGGGGTCGGTGCCCTGGAGAGTGTGCTCGGCCGCCGGGTGCTGGTCGCGGTGCCGTTCATTGCCACCCAGGCGGAGCTGGCCCGGCGCAAACGCTGGCGCATTCTGCTGGTGATTGCCGGCGTGCTGGTGATGGCTATCATGTTAGTGATCGTCCACGTGTTCTATATGCCTTTGGACCTTCTGCTATTTAAAGCTATGGCTCGGTTTGAATAGGGAAAGCAGCGATGGACAGACGTACGCCGGCAATCATTGGTAAGAACCTTCATCCCGTTACCCCCGGTGGGCAAGACCCGGCACACGCCGGGCCTACCGTGGAGCACGCGCAAGCGCTGGGGCAGTTCGATTACATCAATACCAAGGTGGTGCCACTGCGCGCAGAACACCTGGAGCGTAATCGCATCGTCGCCTACAACAAGAACTCGAACATGAGCTGGGCGTTCGACCTGTTGCGCACCCAGGTCTTGCAGACCATGGAAGAAAACGGCTGGCGCACGCTGGCGATCACCTCGCCAACGCCCGAAGCGGGCAAGACCGTGCTGGCGATCAACCTGGCCATGAGTATCGCCCATCACACCACCAAGACCGCCTTGCTGGTGGACTTCGACTTGCGCCGGCCGCGGGTTGGCAGCAGCCTGGGCCTGCCGATGGACAAGTCGTTGAACGAGCTGCTCAGTAACCAGGCCGGGCTGGAAGAGGTGCTGGTCAACCCGACGCTGCCGCGCTTCGTCGTGCTGCCGACCCGTGAACCGATCCCGCTGTCGACCGAGATGCTCTCATCGCCCAAGGTCAGCAACCTGATCCATGACCTGCGTGAGCGCTACGATTCGCGCATCTGCATCTTCGACCTGCCGCCGTTGCTCAGCTCAGACGACGCCATCACCATCCTGCCCAAGTTCGACTGTGTGCTGCTGGTGGTGGCCAACGGGATGAACAACAAGAAGGACATCGAGGACTGCCTGTACCACCTGGCAACCGCCAACCTGATCGGTGCCGTGTTGAACAAGGCCGAGCAGAAGACCCGCTCTTACTACTGAACGCTGCTTGCCTGGCGACGGCAGACCCTTGGCACTCAATGCCAGGGGTATTGCCGTTCCCAGTTCCAGGCGTGGCTGACGATCTGCTCGAGCGAGGCGAATTGCGCCTGCCAGCCGAGCAATGCCTTGGCCTTGCTGGCATCGGCCACCAGCCTGGGCGGGTCACCGGCGCGGCGTGGCGCTTCGCTGATGCTGATCTCCCGGCCTGTTACCTGCCGCGCGGTATCGATCACCTGCTGCACTGAAAAGCCCTGGCCGTTGCCCAGGTTGCAAGCGGTGCTGGCGCCCCCGGCCATGAGATAGTCCACCGCCAGGGCATGGGCCGACACCAGGTCGGTGACATGCACGTAGTCGCGAATGCAGGTGCCGTCCGGCGTTGGGTAATCGCGGCCGAACACGGTGACCGCCTCACGGCGGCCGGCAGCCGCCTGCAGGATCAGCGGGATCAGGTGGGTCTCCGGCTCATGGCGCTCGCCCAACAGACCTTCAGGGTCTGCGCCGGCCGCGTTGAAGTAGCGCAGGCACACGGAATTCAGGCCGTAGGCACGGTCGAAGTCCTGGAGGATCTGCTCGACCATCCATTTGCTCCGGCCATAGGGATTGATCGGTGACTTGGGGTGATCTTCGTCGATCGGCACCCGCTGCGGATCGCCATACACCGCGGCGGTGGAAGAAAATATCAACGTCTGGATCCCGGCGCGGACCATGGCCTGGAGCAGTGTCAGGGTCGCCGCGACGTTGTTCTGGTAGTACTTGGCAGGGTCAGCGACAGACTCGCCCACCTGGATGAACGAGGCGAAGTGGAACACCGCATCGAACCGATATTCGGCAAACAGTGCGTCCAGCGTGGGCGCATCGGCAATGTCCAGGCCGACCCAGGGGATACCGGGACGCGCCGCGGCAGTGTCCGCCACCAGTACCTGGTGACCTGCGCGCACCAGGTGCTTGACCATGTGAGAGCCTATGTAACCTGCGCCACCGACAACTAGACACTTCATCCACGTCTCCTGGAATCTGTTGTTGTGCAGGCGCAGCGGCGTGCGCCTGCGCATCGGTCCTTGAAAAAAAGGTGTAAACGGCTAGGTCGATAAGGGGTGGGCAGCGGCGGGCACTACGGATCACTTGAGAGGGTAGATGGCGAAATAGGCTATTTCAAGGAACGGCAGGCACGAGGAGCCTGCCCTAAGAGCCAGCCTTTTCAAGGTGTTCTGAAATTGCGCTTGTCGCGAGCTCGCCGGGGCCGCTGCGCAGCCCTTTCGCGACACAAGGCCGCTCCTACATGGACGGCGCCGGGCAGTAAATTTCGCGTATTGAACAAAACTTGGGCAACACGCCATCCCGTGGGAGCGGCCTTGTGTCGCGAAAGGGGCGCGCAGCGGCCCCAGCGAGCTCAAGCCAAAGACAAATCCAGATCAATGCAAAAAACCTTGAAAGGGCTTGGCCTAAGAACGATCAATTAGAAGAACCTACAAAGTTCGGAAAAATCGCCCTCAGGTTGAGCTACCCCTTAGTGCCAGGATAATAATTGTCGCCTCTCCGGTTTTCCCATGATCTGCCGTTATGTGCCCACAGCCACCGTCGCAGGCACCGCGTATTGCTCCAGCAACCAGTCCCGCACCCGCCGGCAACTGGCGTCTTGCTCCTTGTCTTCGCTGAACGCCAGGTAGTGGAAGGTGTCCTTGAGCACCAGCTCATGCGGCACCGGCCGCACCAGCAGCCCGCGCTCGACCATCGGCCCGACCAGCAGATGCCAGCCGAGCGCCACCCCCTGGTGGTCCTGGGCCAGTTGCACCAGCAGGTTGTAGTCGTTGGCGTTGAAGAAGTGCGGCGCCTGGCTGGCACGGCTTTTCAGGTCGATGTTGTGAAAGGCCAGCCAGACGTCCCAGTCGACATGCTCGGCCACCTGCGAGCGCCCGTAGGGCGTGAGGTTGAGCAGGGCGCCATCGCGGATGCTCTCCAGCGTGCGCAGTTCAGGGTGTTGCTCAAGGTACTGCGGCGAGCAGATCGGGTACACCACATCGTGGTTCAGCGGCAGGCAATGGTAGCCCTCGTGGATCTTGCCCAGCTTGGTGATGAAGATGTCCGGCCGTACCCCAGGCTCCATCGACAGGAAGTTCTGCGTGGTGATCAGGTTGATGTCGATGTCCGGGTTATCACCGAAGAACTTCGGCAGGCGCGGGCCCAGCCAGAGGTTGGCGAACGCCGGCGAGCAGCACAGCGTGACCACCTGCTTGGTCCCGGTGTTGCTGCGGATCCGCTCGGCGGCCTGGGAAATGTTGACGAACGACAACTGCACCGCATCGAAGAAGATCGAACCGGCCACGGTCAGCTCGACCGCCCGCCCGACGCGGGTGAACAGTTCGGCGCCAAGGTGCGCCTCCAGCTCGCGCACCTGCCGGCTGACCGCCGCCTGGGTCACGCACAGGGCCTCGGCGGCGCGGGTGAAGTTCTGGTACTTGGCGGCCGCGACGAAGACCTTGACCGCGCGCAGCGAGGGCATCTTGATCAGGGTCTGATCGGGTTCGGTGTGTTTGACCATGGTCGGGGTGGCGGATCCTTGGTGATACCGGGGCAGGTCGCGGCACTGTAGCGGTAGCGCCAGTGGCTGGTAAACCCACGGCGGGCCCGAAGAGGCGCGGGTTGACCGCGAAAGGGCCGTAACAGGCAGCCCGCAGGGCGATTGATAACCCCAGGTAATGGTTTGCGCCGTACAAATGTCGTTGGACCCTTTACCTACTGAAGCCTAACGTTAAAGCAACGGCGCGGCATTGATGCAATTGATGTCGATATTTTTCCAAAGCAGGATTTTCTGCGTGCCGGTTTGACTCCACGTTCGGATTTGAACGACTGCCAAGCGTACTCGCACTGCCATCCAGCGCCTCACGGCGCGGCGGGGCGAAGTTTGAAATTGGTTATAAAGATAATAAAGAGGGTCGTTATGAGCCATGCCGATGAAATTCTCTCGGTGAAAAACATTTTCAAGGTGTTTGGTCCCAACCCGGACCTGGCCATGGAAATGCTCCGCAAGGGCGCCGACAAGAATGAAATCTTCAGCAAGACCGGTCACGTCGTCGGCGTGTTCGATGCAAGCTTCTCCGTCAAGCGTGGCGAGATCTTCGTCATCATGGGCCTGTCCGGCTCGGGCAAGTCGACCATGGTGCGGCTGTTCAACCGCCTGATCGAACCCACCTCCGGCAGCATCCACCTCAACGGCCGTGAAATCACCGGTCTGTCCGACAAGGCCCTGCTCGACGTGCGCCGCAAGGAAATGGGCATGGTGTTCCAGTCCTTTGCCCTGATGCCGCACATGAGCGTCTTGCAGAACACCGCCTTTGGCCTGGAAATCGCCGGCGTCGGCGAGCAGGAGCGCAACAGCCGCGCCCGTGAAGCGCTCAGCCAGGTGGGCCTGGCCGGTCACGAGCACAGCTACCCGCATCAACTGTCCGGCGGCATGCAGCAGCGCGTCGGCCTGGCCCGGGCGCTGGCCAACGACCCGACCATCCTGTTGATGGACGAAGCGTTCTCCGCCCTCGACCCGCTGATCCGCAGCGAAATGCAGGGTGAGCTGATCCGCCTGCAGGCCGAACAGCAACGCACCATCATCTTCATCTCACACGACATCGAAGAAGCCATCCGCATCGGCCATCGCATCGCGATCATGGAGGGCGGCCGCGTGGTGCAGATCGGCACCCCGCAAGAGCTGATCAACCAGCCGGCCAACGACTACGTGCGCACCTTCTTCAAGGGCTTCGACAGCTCGCGAATCCTCAAGGCCGGCGATGTCGCCGAGTTCGACCCGCTGGTGGTCTGCCGGGTCAACGGCAAGGCGCCAAGCTTCCAGGCCGGGGTGCCGTTCGGCTACCTGGTCGACGATCACGGGCACCTGCTCGGCGTGGTCGACACCGACCCCAGCGGCGCCGCCACGACGGACCGCTACAGCCTCCACGAACGGCGACCGGTGTACCTCGACACCCCGCTGCACGAGGTACTCGACATCGCCGCCACGTTGCCGTACCCGGTGCCGGTGCTGGACCGCGATGGCGCCTTCAAAGGCACCCTGTCGAAGAACCAGCTGCTGCAGACCCTGAGCCGCCACTAAGCGTCCGCGACCCTTGCCGAGGTAAGCCACGATGTCCGATTTCAGTCTTCTCGACCCGTTCCAGTCCGCCACCATTCCCCTGGGCGAATGGGTGGAAGCCACCCTTAATTTCCTCGTGCACAATTTTCGTGATGTGTTCCGGGCCATTCGCTGGCCGATCGACCAGGTGCTCAACGGCATCGAATTCATCCTGCAGAGCATCCCGCCGAGCATCGGCATCCTCCTCTCGTCGCTGCTCGGTTGGCAGCTGGCCGGCAAGCGCATGGCGCTGCTGTGCTTCGTCACGCTGACCTTGCTCGGTCTGATCGGGGTCTGGTCGGAGTCGATGACCACCCTGGCCCTGGTGCTGACCTCGGTGTTCTTCTGTGCGGTGATCGGCATCCCGCTGGGCATCCTGTGTGCCCGCAGCAACCGCCTGGAGCAGATCGTCCGGCCGGTGCTGGACGCCATGCAGACCCTGCCGGCGTTCGTCTACCTGGTGCCGGTGGTGATGCTGTTCGGCATCGGCAACGTGCCGGGTGTGCTGGTGACCATCGTGTTTGCCCTGCCACCGCTGGTGCGCCTGACCAACCTGGGCATCCGTCAGGTGCCGGAAGACAAGATCGAAGCCGCCCGCGCCTTTGGCTGCACGCCGCGGCAGATGCTCACCCGGGTGCAATTGCCGCTGGCCACCTCGACCATCATGGCCGGCCTCAACCAGACCCTGATGCTGTCGCTGTCGATGGTGGTGATCGCGTCGATGATTTCTGTCGGCGGCCTGGGCCAGATGGTCCTGCGCGGCATCGGCCGGCTGGACATGGGCCTGGCCACGGTCGGCGGCATGGGCCTGGTGTTGCTGGCGATCTTCCTCGACCGCCTGACCCAGGCCATGGGCGCCCGCACCAACGCCGACCCGAGCGTGCGCTGGTTCCACACAGGGCCCGTGGGCGTAGTCCTGCGGGTGTTTGGCGCAAGGCACCCAGAGCGGCGCAAGACCGCCTGAAACTGACGTATTCGAACTGCCGCACTTGAAGACAAAAACCACAAGAAGGTACGCGACGATGTACGAATCCAAGTTCTCCCGCAGCATCCTCCAGTGCGCCAGCGCGCTGTCCCTGGTGGTCGCCGCGATGTGCGCGAACGCCTCGGCCGACAAACCCGGCGAAGGCGTCAAGGTCACGCCGATCTTCCCCTCCATCGCTGAAGAGCGCTTCCGTGGCGAAGTCGCCATGGAAGGCCTGAGCGAGCTGGGCTACAAGGTCCAGGAGCCGAAGGAGACCGAGTACGGGGTGATGATGGTCGCCCTGGCCAACGGTGACGCCGACTTCACCGTACACCTGTGGGACAAGCTGCACGACAAGTTCTACCAGCAGGCCGGGGGTGACGACGTGATGGTCAAGGCCGGCGACATCATGCCCGGTGTGCTGCAGGGCTACCTGATCGACAAGAAGACCGCCGAAGCGCACAACATCAAGTACATCACCGACCTGAAAAAGCCCGAGATCGCCAAGCTGTTCGACACTGACGGCGATGGCAAGGCCAACCTCACCGGCTGCAACCCGGGCTGGGGCTGCGAACTGGTGATCGCCCACCACATGAAAGCCTATGACCTGGACAAGAGCGTGCACGTCGACCAGGGCTCGTACTTCGCGCTGATGGCCGACACCATCACCCGCTACAAGGAAGGCAAGCCGATCCTCTACTTCACCTGGGTCCCGCAATGGATCGCTACGGTGCTGGTGGAAGACAAGGACGTGGTCTGGCTGGAAGTGCCGAAGACCGACCTGCCTGACGGCAACAACACCGTCGACACGATGTACAAGGGCAAGAACCTCGGCTTTGCCGTGGACAAGGTCGAAGCGGTGTTGAACAAGGAGTTTGCCGAGGAAAACCCGGCCGCCACCAAGTTCCTCTCGCTGATGCAGATCACCACGGCCGACGAGAGTGCGCAGAACCTGAGGATGCAGCAGGGCGAGAAGAAGCCGGCTGACATCAAGCGCCACGCCAAGGAGTGGGTTGCCGCCCACCGTCAGCAGTTCGACGCGTGGCTGCAGGCGTCTCGCGCTGCGGCGACCCAGGCGAGCAAGTAAGGTTTGTTCTTCACCCGCCCCGGCGCTCAGCCGGGGCCCTGTACCGGGGCTGTGGCTGCTGGTGAGTTGAGCCAATGAGTCATTTCGAAAGCGTCCTGAAAAACACCAACCTGGCCCACCTCGACCCCTCGGGTCGCACGGTACTGTCGTTGCCGTGCCGGCGGGTGGCCTTTGTCCTGCGTGAACACTTTTCCATGATGGCGTTTACCGCCGCCATGGACACACTGGTGACCGCCAACCTGATGAGCGCGACGCCACTGTTTCAGATCGAGGTGGTGGGCGAGGGCGCCCAGGTCATGAGCGACCTGGGTATCGCCTTGCCGGTCACCACGCAACTGGCCGACCTGGAGGGGCAGGGCCTCGACGTGTTGCTGGTGTGCGGCGGGTTTCGCGTGCGCCTGGAGTGCGCGCCCCTGTTGCGCAGCAGGTTGCGTCAAGCCGATCAGCAGGGCGCGCTGCTGGGCGGCCTGTGGAACGGCGCCTATTTTCTCGCCGAAGCCGGCCTGCTCAACGACCATGACTGCGCGTTCCACCCGGATGGCCGGGCGATGATGAGCGAGCTGTTCGCGCAGGTGCGGGTCAGCCGCCAGGCGCATGTGCTGGACCGTCGACGCATGACCTGCGCGGGCGCGAGTAGCGCCCTGGACATGATGCTCGGCCTGCTCGAGCACAGCGGTGGCGAAGGCCTGCGACGTGCGGTCGAGCAGATGCTCGCCTGTGACCGTGCGCGGGTGTTGAGCCAGGTGCCGGCCGCCGCGCCGGACATCGACCCGAGCTTGCCGCGTGGCGTGCGCCTGGCGCTGGAATTGATGCATGCCAATATCGAAGACCCGATCGGCATCGACGAGATCGCCGTGCATGCGGGCCTGTCACGTCGTCATCTGGAGCGTCTGTTCCGCCGTCATGTGCAGGCGACGCCACCGCGCTACTATCTGGAACTGCGCCTGACCCATGCCCGGCAGCTGTTGCAGCACACCAGCAAGTCGCTGACCGAGGTCGCGGTGGCCAGTGGCTTTGTCAGCTTCCCGCACTTTTACCGGCGCTTTCGCGAGTTGTTTTCGATTGCGCCGCGGCAGTTCCGCGCGCGCAGCCAGGGCTGGGCAGCGCGCCATGAATCGGCGGTGCATTGACCCAACCGCCTGTTTCCGGTCAATAACTGTTCGATAATCGCACGCGCGGGTGCGCTCTGCTGTCCGCTGTCCGCCCGCGCTTTACTCAAGTCTGATTGCTCAACCGGCGTCTTTTTGCTTAGTGTGTGGCCTGGCCACCGGTTGTCACCTGCCCGCCGTACCCGCCAACCGGCCCGATAGAATGACCGTGAACGACCGCAACCACGGGCCTTGTGCCCCGTAGGAAGCGGCGCCCAGAACAATAACAGACCGAGTGCCTTGCCTATGGAAAGCCGCCTGTTGAGTGAGCGCAGCAGCGTGTTTCATCACGCTGATCCTTATGCCGTCTCCGATTACGTCAACCGGCATGTCGGCCAGCACTGCATCGGCCTGTCGCGCACCACCCATCCGCAGGCCAGCCTGTACCACCGCACGTTCGCCGAACTGGACCTGTGCCGGATCAGCTATGGCGGCAGTGTGCGGGTCACGTCGCCGGCGCTGGAGAGCATCTATCACCTGCAGGTGCTGCTTAACGGCAATTGCCTGTGGCGGGGGCCGCAGCGCGAGCATCACCTGGTGCCGGGCGAGTTGTTGCTGATCAACCCGGACGATCCGGTCGACCTGACCTACTCGCAGGACTGTGAGAAGTTCATCCTCAAGGTGCCGACGCGGCTGCTGGAGTCGATCTGTGATGAGCAGCGCTGGGGCCGGCCGAGCGAGGGGGTGCGGTTCTTGCGCAACCATTACCGGCTGGAGGAGCTGGAGGGCTTCGTCAACCTGCTGGCGATGGTCTGCCACGAGGCGGAGGTGGGGGATTCGCTGGCGAGGGTGCAGGGGCATTACAGCCAGATCGTCGCGAGCAAGCTGCTGACGCTGATGAGCACCAATGTTCGCCGGGAGAGCCTGGCGTCGCCGGGGGCCAGCCTTGAGCGGATCCTGGACTATATCGAGCGCAACCTGAAGCTGGAGTTGCCGGCCGAGGCGTTGGCGGAGCAGGCGTGCATGAGTGTGCGGTCGCTGTATGGGTTGTTCGATCGGCAGCTGGGGACGACGCCCAAGCAGTATGTACGGCAGAGGAAGCTGGAGCGGGTGCAGGCGTGCTTGAGTGATCCGAGTTGTTCGGTGCGCAGTGTGACTGAGTTGGCGATGGATTATGGGTTCATGCATTTGGGGCGGTTTGCTGAGAGTTATCGGCAGCGGTTTGGGGAGTTGCCTTCGGAGACGTTGCGGGGGCGGGGGTGAGGGGTGGGGCTTCGGGCTTCGGGCTTCGGGTTAGGTGAACTGATCCGTTTGGTGTGGCGCGGCCACTGGCCCCTTCCGCCCTTACGGCGGGTCACTTTTTTTCTTGGAAAAAAGTAACCAAAAACCGCTTGCTCCTGCATCCGGCCCTCCGCTGCGCTGCGGGTTCCCTCACTCCGGTCTTGCTCCCGTGAGGACCGCGCCGGACGGGCCTTCCTGGCCCGCGGCGCTTGCCGGCCATCCATGGCCGTCACCTCACTCCGCAAGACCTCCGTTCGGCCTCCTGAAGTCGCGGTAGATCAAGATCACAAGCCAGATCAAGATCAAGATCAAGATCAAGGGCCAGGGCGACGGCTGGCGAATCGCTGCGCTCTCGCTGGTTTATAAGGGCGGTACAGCGCGGCAGCGCCAGAATTTGCATTGGCAGTTCCGGCCATCGCGGGCAAGCCCGCTCCTACAGGTCGGCGCGGTCCTTGTAGGAGCGGGCTTGCCCGCGATGAGGCCCGAATATCCACCACCATTGCCACTATCGAAGATAACGCCAGCCCAGGCGCCTTGGATAAGCCCACAATCTTCGATCCCGATCCCGACGCTCTGTCATAAAACTATTTCTTCTGCTTCGGCACCCGCACCAGTTGCGTCTCGGAATAGATGTCATGCCAGCTGCGCTTGCGCTTGTCGATCAGCGACCAGATAAAGCCCAGCCCAAGGCACAGCCAGGACGCGATCGACACCACAAAGCGCAACAACGCCTGCCACAGGCTGATCGCACTACCGTCCGCGTTCTGTACCCGCACGCCCCACACCTGCATGCCCAGTGTCTGCCCGCCATGGGTCCAGAACTTGGCGAAGAAACCGAACAGCACGAACAGCAGCACCGTCGACAACAGCGGGTCACCGTCCAGCGCCCCGGCGTCAGTCAGCGCACGCATGCGTGCCTCGCCGATGATCGCCATCTGGATCAGCTTGTAAGCCAGCGCCGTGACGATCAACAGCGCCGTGCACAGCAGGAAGTCATAGAACATCGCCGCCAGTCGGCGCCCCAGGCCAACGGGCGGGAA
This sequence comes from Pseudomonas reidholzensis, assembly GCF_900536025.1. Classification (GTDB taxonomy): domain Bacteria; phylum Pseudomonadota; class Gammaproteobacteria; order Pseudomonadales; family Pseudomonadaceae; genus Aquipseudomonas; species Aquipseudomonas reidholzensis. The sequence continues at coordinate 256,080 of NZ_UNOZ01000031.1, read as the reverse complement.
ATCACCCTGGGGGTTGAGAGAATGCTTGGACATGCAGGCCTGCTCGAGAGGGCAAAGGCTCATTCTATGAAATTGCAGGCATAAAAAAGCCCCTGCAGATCAATGCAGGGGTTTTTTTGTTCAAAACTCAGTCGGCTGCCTGAACTTCGTCAGCCTGCAGGCCTTTCTGGCCCTGGACCGCGACGAAAGTGACCTTCTGGCCTTCTTTCAGGCTTTTGAAACCGTTGCCCTGGATGGCACGGAAGTGAACGAACAGGTCAGCACCGCTCTCTGGGGTGATGAAACCGTAACCTTTCTCGTCGTTGAACCATTTGACGGTACCGCTCTGACGCTCAGCCATTGTCTTGTTTCCTATGAATCTTGAAAATTGATAACCGTTGCTTTCGCATCCAATAGGCGAAAACGTACTGGGCTGGATTGCAGGAAAGTAAGAGACGTCGAACGGGTTGTAGCAGACCGCGGCTACCGGCCCAGGTCACGAACTGTTGCGACCCATGCAAACACAGTGAGCCGAATGTACGCCAACTCCAGCGGGAAAAACAAGCCCCGGAAATGGCCACATTCGGCGCCTTTTCCGATCACCGCACAGATTGCTGCAGACGGCATGGCGCCTGGGCTGGCGCCATGTTCAAAAGTTATTAGGCAGGTTCGAAAACGAATAACTGACGCCTGCCATCGAGTGCCCTCAGCCGCGGTAGTAACGTTGCGCTACGAAAGGCATTTTGCTCACTTTCAGTGCAACTCGCTTGCCCCTCACCAGTGCATACAAGGCCGTGTCGAGTGCGCTGTATTGGCTGTCGACATAGCCCATCGCCAGCGGTGCGCCGAGTGTCGGGCCGAAACCGCCACTGCACACGCTGCCGATCACCGTACCGGCCTCATCGACGATTTCTGCGCCTTCACGCACCGGGGTGCGTTCTTGTGGCAGCAGGCCCACACGCTTGCGGGCCACGCCTTGCTGTTGTTGCGCGAAGACCACCTCGGCACCCGGGAAGCCACCGGCACGCGCGCCATCGGCGCGGCGCACTTTCGAAATCGCCCAGAGCAGGCTGGCCTCGATGGGCGTGGTGCTGGTGTCCATGTCGTGGCCGTACAGGCACAGGCCGGCTTCCAGGCGCAGCGAGTCACGCGCGCCAAGGCCGATCGCCTGCACTTCGGGCTCGGCCAGCAGGCGCCGGGCCAGCGCTTCGGCGCCGGCCGCCGGCACCGAGATCTCGTAGCCGTCTTCACCGGTATAGCCCGAGCGGCTGACGTAGCAGTCCTGGTCCAGCAGCCTGACGGCGCGGAACTGCATGAAGGTCATGCCGGCCACTTCCGGCGCCAGGCGTTCCAGCACCTTGACTGCCGCCGGGCCTTGCAGGGCGAGCAGGGCGCGCTGCTCGAACAGCGGCTGGATCTCGCAGCGGCTGCCCAGGTGCTCGCGCAGGTGGGCCAGGTCCTGCTCTTTGCAGGCGGCGTTGACCACCAGGAACAGCTGCTCGTTACCCAGGTTGGCGACCATCAGGTCATCGAGGATGCCGCCGTTCGGGGCGGTGAACATGGCGTAGCGCTGCATGCCCACGGGCAGGTCGACGATGTCGACCGGCACCAGGGTTTCCAGGGCCTGGGCGGCCGCGCTGCCGGTCAGCAGGATCTGCCCCATGTGCGAGACATCGAACAGGCCGGCCTGCTCACGCGTGTGCAGGTGCTCCTTGAGCACGCCCAGCGGGTACTGCACCGGCATGTCATAGCCGGCGAACGGCACCATGCGCGCGCCGAGTTCCAGGTGCAGGCCGTGCAATGGGGTCTTGAGCAGTGTTTCGGACATCGATGACTCCTTGGTTAGTGTTGGGCTCAACATTCGATGATGTTGACGGCCAGACCGCCGCGGGCGGTCTCCTTGTATTTGCTTTTCATGTCGGCGCCGGTCTGGCGCATGGTGCGGATCACCTTGTCGAGCGAGACGAAGTGCTGGCCGTCGCCGCGCAAGGCCTTGCGCACGGCATTTATCGCCTTCACCGAGCCCATCGCGTTGCGCTCGATGCACGGTACCTGGACCAGCCCGCCGATCGGGTCGCAGGTCAGGCCGAGGTTGTGTTCCATACCGATTTCAGCGGCGTTCTCGACTTGTTGCGCGGTGCCGCCCATGACTTCGCAGAGCGCACCGGCGGCCATCGAACAGGCCACGCCGACCTCGCCCTGGCAGCCGACTTCGGCGCCTGAGATCGAGGCGTTTTCCTTGTAGAGGATGCCAATCGCCGCGGCGGTGAGCAGAAAGCGCACCACGCCGTCGTCGCTGGCGCCCGGGACGAAGCGCATGTAGTAGTGCAGCACGGCCGGGACGATGCCCGCCGCGCCATTGGTGGGCGCGGTGACCACGCGCCCGCCGTTGGCGTTTTCTTCGTTGACCGCCAAGGCGTACAGGTTGACCCAGTCGAGTACCGACAGCGCATCGCGCAAGCTCGCCTCCGGGTGTTGGCTGAGCTGGCGGTACAGCGCAGGAGCACGCCGTTTGACCTTGAGCCCGCCGGGCAATATGCCCTCGTGGCGGCAGCCGGCCTCGACGCAGTCCTGCATGACCTGCCAGATCCGCAGCAGGCCGGCGCGGGTTTCGCTTTCCGGGCGCCAGGCGGCTTCGTTGGCCAGCATCACCTGGCTGAACGACAGCTGCTGGGCGCTGCAGTGGGCGAGCAGTTGCTTGCCGGTCGTGAAGGGATAGGTCAGCGGGGTGCTGTCCTCGACGATGCGATCATGCCCGGCGGCCGCTTCGTCGACCACGAAACCACCGCCGATCGAGTAGTACTCGCGGCTACGGATTTGCAGCCCCGCCGCGTCGAAGGCGCGGAAGATCATGCCATTGGGGTGGTAGTCGAGCGGCTTGCGGATCATCGCCAGGTGTTGCTTTTCGATGAACGCGATCGGGTGTTCGCCGAGCAGGTTCAAGCGGCCGCTGGCGCGGATCGCCTGCAAGCGTGCAGAGATGGATTCGGTGTCGACCGTGTCCGGGTGCTCGCCTTCGAGGCCCAGTAGCACAGCCTTGTCACTGCCGTGGCCTTTGCCGGTGGCACCGAGCGAGCCGTACAGCTCGGCCTTGACGCTGACGGTCTGCGCGAGCAGGTGGTCGCGCCGCAGCCCCTCGGCGAAGCGCGCAGCGGCGCGCATCGGGCCGACGGTATGCGAGCTGGAGGGGCCGATGCCGATCTTGAACAGGTCGAAGACGCTGAGTGACATGGTGGTTCCTCCAGGGCTTCGCGTCGTTTGACGGGGCCTATGGGGCCGCTGCGCGGCCCTTTCGCGACACAAGGCCGCTCCCACAGGGATTGTGAGCGCCGCCGCCCCTTGTGGGAGCGGCCTTGTGTCGCGAAAGGGCTGCGCAGCAGCCCCTCTGACAGGCGCCTCAGACGTCCTGATAGCTCTCGATCGACGGGCAGGCGCAGACCAGGTTGCGGTCGCCAAACACGTTGTCGACCCGGCCGACCGGTGGCCAGTACTTGGCTTCGACCAGGCTCGCCAGCGGGTACACCGCCTGCTCGCGGCTGTAGCCATGGGTCCACTCGCCGACCAGCTCCGCCGCCGTATGCGGGGCGTTTTTCAGCGGGTTGTCGTCCTTGTCCAAGCTGCCGCTCTCGACCGCGCGAATCTCTTCGCGGATCTTGATCATCGCCTCGCAGAAGCGGTCGAGCTCTTCCTTGGACTCACTCTCGGTCGGTTCGATCATCAGCGTGCCGGCCACCGGGAAGGACATGGTCGGGGCATGGAAGCCGAAGTCGATCAGGCGCTTGGCGACGTCGTCGACGCTGATCCCGCTGGTGTCCTTGAGCGGACGCAGGTCGAGGATGCACTCGTGCGCAACCAGGCCATTGCCGCCGGTGTACAACACAGGATAGTGCTCTTCCAGGCGGCGGGCGATGTAGTTGGCGTTGAGGATGGCCATCTGCGAAGCACGGGTCAGCCCGGCGCCACCCATCATGCGAATGTACATCCAGGTGATCGGCAGGATGCTGGCGCTGCCGAACGGTGCTGCACAGACTGCGCCGGTGGTGTTTTCCAGCGCGGCATGGCCGGGCAGGAACGGCGCCAGGTGCGACTTGACGCCGATCGGGCCGACGCCCGGGCCGCCACCGCCGTGGGGGATGCAGAAGGTCTTGTGCAGGTTCAGGTGCGACACGTCGCCGCCGAACTTGCCCGGGGCGCACAGGCCGACCATGGCGTTCATGTTGGCGCCGTCGATGTACACCTGGCCGCCGTTGTCGTGAATGATCGCGCAGATTTCGCCGATCGCTTCCTCGAACACGCCGTGGGTCGACGGGTAGGTGATCATGATCGCCGCGAGCTGGTCGCGGTGCTCGATGGCCTTGGCGCGCAGGTCGTCGATGTCGACGTTGCCGCGCGCGTCGCAGGCGGTGACCACGACGCGCATGCCGGCCATGTGCGCGGTGGCCGGGTTGGTGCCGTGGGCCGACGAGGGGATCAGGCAGATGTTGCGGTGCGCTTCGCCGCGGCTGCGGTGGTAGGCACGGATCGCCAGCAGGCCGGCGTATTCGCCCTGCGAGCCGGCGTTGGGCTGCAGCGACACGGCGTCATAGCCGGTGGCGGCGCAGAGCATCGCCTCCAGCTCAGTGGTCATCTGCAGGTAGCCCTGGCTCTGTGCAGCAGGCGCGAACGGGTGCAGGTTGCCGAATTCGGCCCAGGTCACCGGGATCATTTCGCTGGCAGCGTTGAGCTTCATGGTGCACGAGCCCAGCGGGATCATGCTGCGGTCCAGCGCCAGGTCCTTGTCGGCCAGGCGGCGCAGGTAGCGCATCAGCTCGGTTTCGCTGTGGTAGCGGTTGAACACCGGGTGCTCGAGGATCGCCGACTGGCGCAGCAGTGCGGCCGGCAGGCGCGAGACGTGGGCGTTGGCCAGGGTGGCGAAGTCCGGCAGCGGCTGGTCGCCGGCAAACAGTTGCCAGAGCGCTTCGACATCGGCCTGGGTGGAGGTTTCGTCGAGCGACAGGCCCAGTTGCCCAGCGTCGATCTGGCGCAGGTTGATGCGTTGCGCACGGGCGTTGTCGTGCAGGGCCGCGGTGGCCTCGCCGGTGGCCAGGGTGAGGGTGTCGAAGTAGGCTTCGGTGACCACCTTGGCGCCCAGTTGGGTGAGGCCGGCGGCGAGGATCGCGGTCAGCCCGTGGGTGCGTTCGGCGATGCGCTTGAGGCCGGCCGGGCCGTGGTACACGGCGAACATGCTGGCGATGTTGGCGAGCAGCACCTGGGCGGTGCAGATGTTGCTGGTGGCCTTCTCGCGGCGGATGTGTTGCTCGCGGGTCTGCATGGCCAGGCGCAGGGCAGTCTTGCCGAAGCGGTCAATCGAAACACCGACCAGGCGCCCCGGCATGTCGCGCTTGAACGCGTCACGGGTGGCGAAGTAGGCCGCGTGCGGGCCACCGAAGCCCAGTGGCACGCCAAAGCGCTGGGCGCTGCCGATGGCCACGTCGGCCTCGAACTCGCCCGGCGGGGTCAGCAGGGTCAGGGCCAGCAGGTCGGCGGCGACCGCGACCAGGGCGTTGGCGGCGTGCAGGCGCTGGACCAGCGCGCGGTAGTCGAACACATCCCCGTTGCTCGCCGGGTATTGCAGCAGCGCGCCGAAGAACGCGCTGACGTCAGTCAGTTCGCGCTCATCACCGACCACCACTTCGATGCCCAGTGGCTCGGCACGGGTCCGCAGCACGTCGAGGGTCTGCGGGTGGCAGTGGACCGAGGCGAAGAAGCTATGGCTGGCCTTGTTTTTCGACAGGCGCTTGCAGAAGGTCATGGCTTCGGCGGCAGCGGTCGCTTCGTCGAGCAGCGAGGCGTTGGCGATCGGCAGGCCGGTGAGGTCGCTGATCAGCGTCTGGAAGTTCAGCAGTGCTTCCAGGCGGCCCTGGGAAATCTCTGGCTGGTAGGGCGTGTAGGCGGTGTACCAGGCCGGGTTTTCCAGCAGGTTGCGCAGGATCGGTGCCGGGGTGTGGGTGTTGTAGTAGCCCTGGCCGATCAGGCTCTTGAACAGTTGGTTCTGGCCGGCGATGGCTTTCAGGGCCGCGAGGGCATCGGCCTCGCTCTGGCCGTCGCTGCTGCCGAGCACGCTGGTGCCCTTGATGCTGTCGGGGATGACGGCGGCGCTCATGGCCTCGAGGCTGTCGAAGCCGAGGGTGCTGAGCATGGCCTGCTCATCGGCGCTGCGCGGGCCGATGTGACGGGCGATGAATTCGTTGGCGGTGCCGAGGTTGATGGTCATGGTCGGTCCTCAGGCGTCAGCGTTGGCTTTGATCAGGCGGTCGTAGGCGTCCTGGTCGAGCAGGGCGGCCACGGCATCGGCATCGGCCGGGATGAAGCGGAAGAACCAGCCTTCGCCCAGCGGGTCTTCGTTGACCAGCTCGGGGTTGCCTTCGAGCTGCTGGTTGACCGCGACCACTTCACCGGTCAGTGGCATGTACACGCCGCTGGCGGCTTTGACCGATTCGACGGTGGAGGCTTCGGCACCTTGCTCGTAGCGTTGCAGCTCCGGCAGTTGCACGTAGACCACGTCACCCAGGGCGTTCTGGGCGAAGGCGGTGATGCCTACGGTGACGCTGCCATCGGCTTCAGTACGCAGCCATTCGTGATCTTCGGTAAAACGCAACTCGCTCATGGAAATTCCTCGGGAAGCAGGGCGTGGGCGCGGTGGGCCGCGCTCTTGGTCGGGAATTCCTTAGCAATAATGTGGCCAGTTACAATAATTCCAATTAATTCAATGACTTAAGACGATCACATGGCTACTGCGCCTGTTCGCTGTAGCGAAAACGATACGGCCACTGAAGAACGTAAAAACGTTTGGAGGATCAAACCCTTGCGAATGGCGCTCGAAAGCGTTCCGTATTGAAAACAATACAGTGTATTGAATTCAATACGGCGCCTCGAGATTTCAGAGTGAAACAAAGAATGGCAGCGCCAGGTACAGCTTGATGACAATCACATTGATGATGTCGATGAAGAACGCGCCCACCATCGGCACCACCAGGAAGGCAATCTGCGAAGGGCCATAGCGTTGGGTCACGGCTTGCATGTTGGCGATGGCCGTTGGCGTGGCGCCCAGGCCGAACCCGCAGTGCCCGGCTGCCAGTACGGCGGCGTCGTAGTTGGAACCCATGATTCGAAAGGTCACGAAAATCGCAAACAGCGCCATGATCAACGTCTGCGCAGCCAGCAGTATGAAGAACGGCAGGGCCAGTGCGGCCAGGTCCCACAGTTTGAGCGACATCAGCGCGATCGCCAGGAACAGCGACAGGCTGACATTGCCCAGTACCGACACTTCACGTTCGAAGACTTGGTAGAGCCCGAGTGCTGACAGCCCGTTGCGCAACAGCACACCCACGAACAACACGCAGACGAAGGTCGGCAAGGCCAGCGCGCTGCCCTGCAGCGCCCCACTCAACAGCGAGCCGCCCATCAGGCTGACTGAGATCAGGGCGAAGGTTTCGATCATTGAAAAGGGCGTGATCAAACGCTCTTCGTTCGGTTGTTCAAAGCCCTTGGCCAGGCGCGGTGTCTCGTGCTCGAGGCCTGGGGTGTGCACACGGTTGATCAGCAGTCGGGCCACCGGCCCGCCGATCAAGCCGCCGAGCACCAGGCCAAAGGTCGCCGCGGCGAGCGCCAGTTCAGTAGCCGAGGCCACACCATACTGCTCGCTGAAGGTCGCGCCCCACGCAGCGCCGGTGCCGTGGCCGCCGGACAAGGAAATCGAGCCCGACAGCAAGCCGATCAGCGGGTCGAGCCCCAGCGCCTTGGCCAGGCCGATGCCCATGGCGTTCTGCACCACCAGCAGGCCGGTGACCGCGAGCAGGAACACGCCAACGACCCGTCCACCTTTCTTCAGGCTGGCAATATCCGCACTCAGACCAATGGTGGCGAAAAACGCCAGCATCAAGGGGCTTTGCAGTGACGTATCGAATTTCACTTCGAGGTCCACTGCACGCAGGGCGAGCAGCATCAGCGCCACGACCAGACCGCCCGCTACCGGTTCGGGGATATTGTAGAAGCGCAGAAAACTGATGCGTTTGACCAGTCCGCGCCCCAGCAAAAGTACCAGGGAGGCGGCCACAAGTGTGCCGTAGAAATCAAGTTCTAGCATGTAAGGTACTCTTCGTTCTCGTTGACGGCGAACGGTGCCTGGATGCGCCTGTGAGGTGGCGGACGTCGGTTCAGGGTCACCCATCGAGGCGGCAGTATTCGCTCAAATAGCCGAAGAGCTCCTAGGAAAAGTCTGAAAACCTTGCCGATTTGGCGCTGCAGATCTCATCGCAAGGTTTCGTCGGCCCGCACGCAACCGCGCTGCGGGTCAATCTCAGGATTTACTGGGGATGCCGTACTTGCGCAGCCGCTGGGCGATGGCGGTATGCGAAGTTTGCAAGCGGCTGGCCAACTGCCGAGTCGAGGGATGGCTCAGGTACAAACGCTCTAACAGGTCGCGCTCGAAATCCCCGACCGCCTGTTCCAGGCTCGCCACCTCGGCCTCCTGGCCACGCGCTACCGAGGTCCCGGCGATGTCCAGATCGCCGATGTCGACCAGCTCGCTCTCGCAGATCGCCGCCGCGCGGAAGATCACGTTCTGCAATTGGCGCACATTGCCCGGCCAGGGGTTGGCCAGCAGCGCGGCATGGGTGCCTTCGGTCAGCCGGCAGGGTGGGCGCTGGATCTGCGTACAGGCCTGCTGCATGAAGTAATGCGCCAGCAGGAGGATGTCCTGGCCTCGCTCGCGCAGCGGCGGCACCTGCAGGTTGAGCACGTTGAGGCGGTAGAACAGGTCTTCGCGAAAGCTGCCCTCGGCGACCATGCGCTCGAGGTCGCGGTGGGTCGCGCTGATGATCCGCACGTCGACCTTGACCTCGCGGTCACCGCCGACCCGACGGAAACTGCCATCGCTGAGAAAACGCAACAGCTTGGCCTGCAGGTACGGCGACATCTCGCCGATCTCGTCGAGAAACACCGTGCCCTGGTTGGCCATCTCCATCAAGCCTGGCTTGCCGCCCCGCTGGGCGCCGGTAAAGGCGCCGGGGGCGTAGCCGAACAGCTCGCTCTCGGCCAGGCTCTCGGGCAGTGCGGCGCAGTTCAGGGCCAGAAACGGCGCGGCGTGACGGCTGCTCAGGGCATGGCTGGCACGCGCCACCAGCTCTTTGCCGGTACCGGTCTCGCCATGCACCAGCAGCGGCGCGTCGAGGGCGGCGACGCGCAGGGCACGGGCCTTCAGGGTGCGGATCGCCGGGGAATCGCCGAGCAGCGCGTCGAAGCCTTCGGCGTGGTCGTGGTGCAGGGCCGAGAGGCGCTCGCCCATGCGATTGGGCGGGTACAGCGTGAGCAGGCCGCCGGCGTTGGTGATCGGCGTGGCATCGAGCAGCAGGCTCTGGCCGTCGAGCTGCATCTCGCGCATCGGCAGGTGGAAGTTGTTGTCCAGCAGCGCCTGCAGCAGGTCCGGGTCCTTGAACAGCTCACCGACCGAGCGCCCGGCCGACTCACGCCCGCACAGGGCGATCAGGGCCGGGTTGGCCAGCAGCACCTTGCCGGCGCTGTCGACTGCCAGCACCGGGTCGCTCATGGCGGCCAGCAGGGCATCGAGCTGCAGGTGGCGGCGCTGCCCGGGGAGGATGTCGACGACTTCGACCGACTGCACGCCCTGCACCTCGAACAGCGCGTCGTGGAGTTCTTCGAGCACGGCGGGGCTGAGGGTCGGGGCGTCGATGTAGACGTTCGGCGGGACCATCTCCACGGCGTCCAGGTTGAGGTGACGGGCACCGAGCAGGGCCAGGACTTCCTGGGTGATGCCGACGCGGTCGATGAAGCTGACGTGGATGCGCATGGGGAGCGTAGAGGGCTGTGGCCGGGGAGGGCTTGAAGCTTGAAGCTTCAAGCTTCAAGCCGCAAGAAAAAGCAGCGTCGACGCCATCGCTCTCATCTTGCAGCTTGCAGCTTGCAGCTGCTCTACTCCAAGTGTTCCGGCTTGATCGGGTCGCCGGACTTGACGTCCAGCTGCTGGCGAATGTCCTCGAACATCAGGTCGTAGATCTTGTGTGAAGAGCCCAGGCTCTCGAACTTCTTGCCGGCGCTCATGTAGCTCTGGGCCTTGCGCGTGGCCAGGCTGAGAAAGCTCGGCAGGACCTGGTCCTTAGGCAGGAAGAATTTCTCTTCGACCGGCTTGCCCTCGATGCTGCCGTGCATGTGGAACTGGATACCTCGGCCTTCCTTGGGGTCCTGCACGGCTTCGTACTGGATGTTCAGGTCGTAGCTGTGGTCGTGGGTGTTCAGCGCGGTGCGCTCGATATGTACATGCCCAGGTTCGAACTTGGCCATGGTGCGGTCCTCGGAAAGGCTGAAAACGGCGGGCCGTAGCCCGCCAACTGCATTCAACGGTAGCTGATACCTGGCTTGGCGGTAGAAACCCGCGTCCCGGCCGTGCCTTTGACGATCTCTTCGATGTCTTCCAGTGAGCCGATCACCGCCACCTTGCCGGTATGCCGGGCGAAGTCGCACGCGGCCTGAACCTTCGGCCCCATGGAGCCTGCAGCAAAGCCAAGGCGCTCCAGTTCATCGGGATGGGCTTGGGCGATGGCCTTCTGGGTCGGCTTGTTGAAGTCGATGTAGGCCGCGTTGACGTCGGTGGCGATGACCAGCAGGTCGGCCTCCAGTTGCTCGGCCAGCAGCGCCGAACAGAGGTCCTTGTCGATCACCGCCTCGATGCCCTTGAGCTTGCGATCGGCGTCGTACATGGTCGGGATGCCGCCGCCGCCGGCACAGATGACGATGCTGCTCTTTTCCAGCAGCCACTTGATCGGGCGGATCTCGAAGATGCGCTTGGGTTTCGGGCTGGCCACCACGCGGCGGTACTTGTCGCCGTCGGGTTTCACCACCCAGCCTTTTTCCTTGGCCAGGCGCTCGGCTTCTTCTTTGCCGTAGACCGGGCCGATGAACTTGGTCGGGTCCTTGAAGGCCGGGTCGTTGGGGTCCACTTCGACCTGGGTGAGCAGGGTGGCGAACGGCACCTCGAAGTCGAGCAGGTTGCCCAGCTCCTGTTCGATGATGTAGCCGATCATGCCTTCGGTCTCGGCACCGAGGACGTCCAGTGGGTAGGCTTCATCGGGTTTGTAGGACTGGCCCTGGAGCGACAGCAGGCCGACTTGCGGGCCGTTGCCGTGGGCGATGACCAGCTGGTTGCCAGGGTGGACCTTGGCGATCTGTTCGGTGGCGACGCGGATGTTGGCGCGCTGGTTCTCAGCGGTCAACGGCTCGCCGCGGCGGAGCAGGGCGTTGCCGCCCAATGCAACAACGATACGCATGGTGAAATGTCCTTTGGCGAAGCGAATGGGGAGCGCTGTTCCTGAGAGCGACCCGGTCCTTGTGGGAGCGGGTTCACCCGCGAACGCGTCAGATCAGGCACCGCCGTCGCGGCGAAGGACGCTTTCGCGGGTAAACCCGCCCACAGGGTCCGAGACGCCCCCACGGGCGCCGTCGGGCTGTTACAGATCAGCCAGGGTCGAGACCAGGATCGCCTTGATCGTGTGCATGCGGTTTTCCGCCTGCTCGAAGGCGATGCAGGCCGGCGACTCGAACACGTCGTCGGTCACCTCGATGCCGTTGGACAGATGCGGATACTGCTCGGCGATCTGCTTGCCGATCTTGGTATCGGAGTTGTGGAACGCCGGCAGGCAGTGCATGAACTTGGTCCGCACATTGCCGGTGGCCTTCATCAGCTCGGCATTGACCTGGTAGGGCAGCAGTTGCTTGATGCGTTCGCCCCAGGCTTCGACCGGCTCGCCCATCGACACCCAGACATCGGTATGGACGAAGTCGACGCCCTTGACTGCCGCTTTCGGGTCTTCGGTGAGGGTGATCCGCGCGCCGCTTTCTTCGGCGTACTTGTGGCAACGCTCGACCAGGTCATCATGCGGCCACAGCGCCTTGGGTGCGGCGATGCGCACGTCCATGCCGAGCTTGGCGCCGATCAGCAGCAGCGAGTTGCCCATGTTGTTGCGGGCATCACCCAGGTAGGCGTAGCTGATGTCGTGCAGCGGCTTGTCGCTGTTTTCACGCATGGTCAGCACGTCGGCGATCATCTGCGTCGGGTGGTATTCATCGGTCAGGCCGTTGAACACCGGCACCCCGGCAAACTTCGCCAGCTCTTCGACGATCTCCTGCTTGAAGCCGCGGTACTCGATGGCGTCGTACATGCGCCCGAGCACGCGGGCGGTGTCCTTCATGCTCTCCTTGTGGCCGATCTGCGAGGAATTGGGGTCGATGTAGGTGACGTTGGCACCCTGGTCATAGGCAGCGACTTCAAAGGCGCAGCGGGTACGGGTCGAGGTCTTCTCGAAGATCAGGGCGATGTTGTTGCCCTTCAGGTGCTGCTGCTCGGTGCCGGTGTACTTGGCGCGCTTGAGGTCGCGGGACAGGTCGAGCAGGTAGCGCAGTTCGCGGGTGGTGTGGTGCTCGAGGCTGAGCAGGTTGCGGTTATGAATGTTGAACGCCATGACAGTTCTCCTTGGATTCGGTGAGGTCCCCGGCCGGCGCTGGGTAAGCGCAGCCGGGTTGCAGGTCGTTGACTAGTAGTCGATCGGGTCGCGGACGATCGGGCAGGTCATGCAGTGGCCGCCGCCACGGCCACGGCCGAGCTCGCCGGCGCTGATGGTGATGACTTCGATGCCGGCCTTGCGCAGCAGGGTGTTGGTGTAGGTGTTGCGGTCGTAGCCGATGACCACGCCAGGCTCCACGGCGACCACGTTGTTACCGTCATCCCACTGCTCGCGTTCGGCGGCAAAGCTGTTGCCGCCGGTTTCCACCACGCGCAGCTGCTTGAGGTTGAGCGACTCGGCAACCACTTCGATGAATGTCTTGTTCTCGCGGCGCACGTCCAGGCCGTAGGGCTTGCTGCTGTCCGGGCGGATGACGAACGGCACGATCTCCTTGACCACTTCCGGGAAGACCGTGACCAGGTCGCGGTCGCAGAAGCTGAACACGGTGTCCAGGTGCATCGCCGCGCGGGATTTCGGCAGGCCGGCGACTACCACTTTTTCCACCGCGCCCTTGGCGAACAGTGACTGCGCCAACTGGCCGATGGCCTGGCGCGAGGTGCGCTCGCCCATGCCGATCAACACCACGCCGTTACCGATCGGCATGACGTCGCCGCCTTCCAGGGTGGCCTTGCCATGGTCCTTGTCGGGGTCGCCGTACCAGACCTCGAAGTCGGCCCCGGTGAACTCGGGGTGGAACTTGTAGATCGCGCTGGTGAGCAGGGTTTCCTGGCGCCGCGCCGGCCAGTACATCGGGTTGAGGGTCACCCCGCCGTAGATCCAGCAGGTGGTGTCACGGGTGAACTGGGTGTTGGGCAGTGGGTCGAGGAGGAAGCTCGAATGGCCCAGGTAGTCGCGGTACATCTTGATCACGCTGGCGCCTTCGCTGTCGGGCAGGTCTTCACCGGCCACGCCGCCGATCAGGAACTCGGCCAGCTTGCGCGGCTCGAGGCCTTCGAGCCAGCTGCGCACTTCGTTGGTCAGGCCGACGCCGACGGTGTCGGGGGTGATCTTGCGGTCGAGGATCCATTTCAGCGCTTCGGGGTTCTGGATGGTCTCGGTCAGCAGGTTGTGCATTTCCAGCACTTCGATGCCGCGCTCGCGCATCTTGGTGACGAAGTCGAAGTGATCACGCTTGGCCTGGTTGACCCAGATCACGTCATCGAACAGCAGGTCGTCGCAGTTGCTCGGGGTCAGGCGCTGGTGCGCCAGGCCTGGGGAACACACCATCACTTTGCGCAGTTTGCCGGCTTCGGAATGGACGCCGTACTTAACTTTATCGGTGGACATGGTTGCTTGCCTCCATGGTGCAAATACAAGGATTGCTTACAAAGTCAGGAAACCGTCGTACAGGCCGTAGGCGGCGAACAGTGCGCCCGCTACCACGACGGCGAAGATCAGCTTCTCGACGGTGGTGAAGATCGGTTGACCCAGTTCGCGCTTGGCCTTGGCGAACAGGATCGCCCCAGGCGCATACAGCAGGGCCGACAGCAGCAGGTACTTGACGCCCCCGGCATACAGCAGCCAGATCGCGTAGATGAGGGCGATGGCGCCGATCAGCAGGTCCTTGCTGCGCTCGCCCGGGGCTTGCTCGTAGGTCTCGCCGCGCAAGGCCATGAGAAAGCCATACGCCGCCGACCACAGGTAGGGCACCAGGATCATCGAGGTGGCGAGGTAGATCAGCGACAGGTAGGTACTGGCCGAGAACAGCGTGATGACCAGGAAGATCTGCACCATCGCGTTGGTCAGCCAGAGCGCGTTGGCCGGCACCTGGTTGGCGTTTTCCCGGCGCAGGAACTCCGGCATGGTGTGGTCCTTGGCGGCGGCGAACATGATCTCGGCGCACAGCAGCACCCACGACAGCAGGGCGCCAAGCAGCGAGATGATCAGGCCGACGCTGATCAGCACCGCCCCCCAGTGACCGACCACATGCTCGAGCACGGCGGCCATCGACGGGTTCTGCAGCTTGGCGAGCTCCGGTTGGGTCATGACCCCCATCGACAGCACGTTGACCAGCACCAGGAACAACAGCACGGTAATGAAGCCGATGACCGTGGCCTTGCCGACGTCGGCGCGTTTTTCGGCGCGGGACGAGAAGATGCTCGCGCCCTCGATGCCGATGAACACCCAGACGGTGACCAGCATCATGTTGCGCACCTGGTTCATCACGCTGCCCAGGTCAGGCGAGCCGAGCCCCCAGATGTCGGCGGTGAACACATCGAGCTTGAAGGCGAACAGGCAGATCAGCGCGAACAGCGCCAGCGGCACGACCTTGGCCACGGTGGTGACCAGGTTGATGAACGCCGCTTCCTTGATCCCGCGCAGCACCAGGAAATGCACGGCCCAGAGCAGGATCGACGCGCCGATCACCGCCGCCGGGGTGTTGCCCTCACCAAAGATCGGGAAGAAATACCCCAGCGTACTGAACAGCAGGACGAAGTAACCGACGTTGCCCAGCCAGGCGCTGATCCAGTAGCCCCAGGCGGAAGAAAAGCCCATGTAGTCGCCGAACCCGGCCTTGGCATAGGCGTAGACCCCGCCGTCAAGGTCCGGCTTGCGGTTGGCCAGGGTCTGGAACACGAACGCCAGGGTGAGCATGCCGACGGCGGTGATGGCCCAGCCGATCAATACCGCGCCGACGCCGGCACTGGCGGCCATGTTCTGTGGCAACGAGAAGATCCCGCCGCCAATCATCGAGCCGACGACAAGTGCAACGAGGGCACCGAGTTTTAGTTTTTCGGGAGATTCAGACATTTAACAACTCCGTACCAGGAGAAAGTTGACGTCATGGTAAATCCGACGCCGGGGTCATTCGCTGATGTAGATCAGTTCATGAAGTCGTGAAGGGATAAAAATCCTTCACGCGTCTCCTGGAGAGTGCCGACAGCATTTCGCTGCAGGCCTTGTGCGCTGGCACCTCCATGTACTTCTAGAGCAAACGCTCTGTTCAACCTGCGAGTTCTGAAGCTAGTCGCTTTTAGCGCTTTGGCAAATTTTTCACGAGAATTAGTAGCAATAACAAATGCGACTACAGTTACTCGGCAGCGGGTAGTTTTAGCCTCGCCAGGGGATAGACAAAAGCGTTATGAGTGCATTAGGTTTAAGAACTTCCACGCGTATAACAGGCTGTTTTTATATAGCCGTTGATGTGTTTCAGGCGCGTGACATTACAGGCACTTTGGGAGGCCCATGAGCGAACCCGGACAGAAGCTGCGCCTTGGCGCCCTGATCGCGCTGGTGGTCGGCTCGATGATCGGCGGTGGGATCTTTTCATTGCCGCAGAACATGGCCGCCCGCGCCGACGTCGGCGCCGTGCTGATTGGCTGGGGTATCACCGCGGTCGGCATGCTGGCCCTGGCGTTCGTGTTCCAGACCCTGGCCAACCGCAAACCGGAGCTGGACTCTGGGGTGTATGCCTACGCCAAAGCCGGTTTCGGCGACTACATGGGCTTCTCCTCGGCCTGGGGCTACTGGATCAGCGCCTGGCTGGGCAACGTCGGCTACTTTGTGCTGCTGTTCAGCACCCTCGGTTTCTACTTCCCGGTGTTTGGCGAGGGCAACACCCCGCTGGCGATCGGTTGCGCTTCGTTGCTGCTGTGGTCGGTGCATTTTCTGGTGCTGCGAGGGATCAAGGAGGCGGCGTTCATCAACCAGGTGACCACCGTGGCCAAGGTGGTGCCGCTGCTGATCTTCATCGTCATCGCCGCCTTTGCCTTTCGGGCCGACATCTTTACCCGTGATATCTGGGGGCTGAGCAACCCGAAGTTCGGCAGCGTCATGGAGCAGGTGCGCAACATGATGCTGGTGACGGTGTTCGTGTTCATCGGCATCGAGGGCGCCAGCGTCTACTCGGGGCGCGCGCAGCGCCGCTCGGACGTCGGCAAGGCCACCGTGATCGGCTTTCTCGGGGTGCTGGCGCTGTTGGTGCTGGTCAATGTGCTGTCGTTGGGGGTGATGACCCAGCCGGAGCTAGCCGGCCTGCAGAACCCGTCACTGGCGTCGGTGCTCGAGCACATCGTCGGGCCGTGGGGGGCCTTGCTGATCAGCCTTGGCCTGGCGGTCTCGCTGCTCGGCGCGTTGCTGTCGTGGGCACTGCTGTGTGCTGAAATCCTCTACGCCACGGCCAAGGACAAGACCATGCCGCGTTTCCTCACCCGGGAAAACGCCAACCAGGTACCGTCCAATGCGCTGTGGCTGACCAACTGCATGATCCAGGGCTTCTTGCTGATCACCCTGGTGTCGGCGGGTACCTACACCAGCCTGATCTACCTCGCCTCGTCGATGATCCTGGTGCCGTACCTGTGGTCGGCGGCCTATGCGTTGTTGCTGGCGCTGCGCGGGGAGGGCTATGGCGGCCAGGCGCAGGTAAGGCGCAAGGACCTGCTGGTGGCGGGGGTGGCGCTGGTGTATGCGATCTGGCTGCTGTATGCCGGCGGGCTCAAGTACCTGCTGCTGTCGGCGCTGCTGTATGCGCCGGGGGTGATCCTGTTTGCCCGGGCCAAGCATGAGCAGGGGCAGGTGTTGTTTACCGCGTGGGAGAAGCTGATCTTCGCGGCGGTGCTGGTGGGGGCGGGGTTGGCGGCGTATGGCCTGTATTCAGGGGTGTTGAGCCTATGAGCCTGTGGAGCCGTGTTGCAAGCCATCGCGGGCAAGCCCGCTCCTACAGAGGCGCGCGGTTCCTGTAGGAGCGGGCTTGCCCGCGATGGGCTGCAACGCAGCCCCAGGTTCACCATCGGGGCTGCGCAGACCCCAGCTCACAAGCCCCCAGATCCCACTGCAAGGCGGCCTCGCCGACCTGCAACGGTCCCTTGAGCCGCTGCGCCAATCCCCAAGGCGTGTGCTCGATACGTGGATCAAGATCTTCCGGCGTCTCCAGCGCCAACGGCAGGTCATCACTCAGCGTGCCCTGCTCGATCAGCAGCTTCGCCGTGCGCGCCAGTGACAGCCGCGCACGGCTGCCGCTGCCGTCGCGCAGCCGCTGCGCCAGCCCGCGAATCGCCTCGGCCGCGATCAGGTAACCGGTGGCATGGTCCAGCGCCTGCACCGGCAGCGGCACCGGATGGTCCGCCTGCTGCCAGCGCATGCCCTCACGGGCGATACCGGTGCTCATCTGCACCAGGCTGTCGAAGCCGCGTCGGCCCTCCCAGGGGCCTGCCCAGCCATAGGCGTTGAGGCTCACGTCGACCAGCCCGGGGTTGAGCTGGCGCCGCCGTTCATGGCCTAGGCCGAGCCGCTCGAGGGCCTCGGCGCGGTAGCCGTGGACCAGAATGTCGGCGTCCGCCAGCAAGCCTTCGAACTGTTGCCGGTCAATCGGGTCGCGCAAATCCAGACGGGCGCAGCGCTTGCCCAGGCTGACTTCGGCCACCACTGCGGGTTCTTCCCAGCCAGGCGGGTCGATGCGCAACACCTGGGCGCCAAACCCGGCCAGCAGGCGGGTGGCAATGGGCCCGGCGAGGATGCGGGTGAGGTCGAGCACCTTGACGCCGGCCAGCGGCCGCGCCCGGCTGCCGCTCCAGAGGGGTGGCGGGTCGGCGCTGAAGGTTTCGCGCAGGACCAACGGCTGACGATTCACCGCCTGACCCTGCGGATGCGCGCACCAGTCGAGCCAACTGCGCATCTGCGCCGCACAGCCTCCCGCCGCCACCACTGCGGTTTCCAGCTCATCGCCAGTCCAGCGCGCGACCTGCGCGGCCACCTGCGCACGTTCGTTGCAGGCGCCCAGCACCCGCTCGACGGCGGCACGGTGATGTGGAGCATTGGTGTGCAGGCGGATCCAGCCGTCGCGGGTCGGGTAGTCGCCGGCGATCGCGTCCCACAGGCCGGGTGCCTGCCAACCCTGCGGGCGCAGGCTGCTGGCGAACCAGAACGAGGCCAGGCGGCGGTCGACCCGGACCAGCGGGCAGCTGTCGCTCTGTTGCGCGAGCAACTGGGCCAGGGCCAGGCCGGCGGCGCCGATGCTGGCGGCGGCCAGCTCGCTCACGGCAAAGGTCGAAGGCAGTACCCCTACGCCTTGCCAGCGGATCGCGGCGCTATCAAGGGCCAGTTCGTGGGTCATGTTCTCGAGCAACGACTGCATGCAGGATCCTCCTTGGTGGGTCCAAGTGCAGTACATCCTCGGCGATGACGCAACTACTCAGTTGGCGTTGCAGCCCGAAGCCGGTGGCGTGGCGCGCTCGGGGCGCGACCAGATCCACAGGTTGCCCAGGGTCATGCCGCCGATTGCCAGGAACACCGGCCAGTGGTGGTCGAGAAAGGTCAGCATCAGGGCAGCGCAAAACAGCATGCTGAGGGTCGCGCTGACCTTGGCCCGGCGCTGGATGACCTTGCCGTTGCGCCAGTTGTAGAGGATCGGCCCGAACAGCCGGTGGTTTTCTAGCCAGGCGCTCAGGCGCGGCGAGCTGCGGGTCGCGGCCCAGGCGGCGAGGAGGATGAACTCGGTGGTCGGCAGGCCCGGGATGACGATCGCGACCAGGCCGATCCCCAGGCTCACATAAGCCAGGATGCCATACAGCAGGCGGGACAGTTTCGAGCGGGCAAGTCGGGTCATGGTCTCACTGCAAGGACGGCCGGCCACGGGCGCCGTGGCCGGGTAAAGCGTATCAGGCCAGCGCGGCGTCTGCAGCGTAGGCATGCTTGAGCAGCGTGGTGAAACGCTCGAAGGCGGCCACGGCACCGCGCTCGGCGGCGGCTTCTTCTTCGGCCGACAGCGCCAGGCCGTCGAGGATCCGGGTGAACTGCTTCCAGCCTTCGGCACGGCCACCGGCCGGTTCGCCGAGGTGGCGTGCGCCAAAGCTGTCAGACAGCTCGAGGGCCACAGCACGCTTGATCAGGAACGCGGCGCCCAGTTTGGAGCCTTCGGAGACGAAGATCCAGCCCAGCGCCTCGCCCAGGCTCGGCGTCTGCAGGGCGCCAGCGAGCGGGGCGGGGGCCTCGGTGTCGAGGTCGGCGAGGTCCAGGCGGGCTTGCTCGGCGCGGCAGCGCTGGGCCAGGTCAGGGACGATCGCGATCAGTTGCGGATCGGTGTACAGGGCCTGCAGTTCGGACTGGAACAGGTATTGGGCGACCACGAAGCGGGCAAAGCTTGCGCGGCTGTCGAACGGCGCATGGGCTTTGACCAGCGCGTCCAGCTCGCTGTGCGGCGCGTGGGTGATCTGGTTCAGGCGTTGCGAGCGCAGGCTCGGGCGCTCGGCGGGGGCGGCGGTCATGGGCAGGTCCTTGGGAAATAGGGGGTCTAATGACAAGACGAACAAGCAGGCGCGGGACAGTAAAAAAACCTCACCCGCGTTGTGCAAGGGGCGGCCCTATCGCGGGGCCGCCACTGGCAAAACGCGCTGGGTCAGATATCCCAGATCAGGTTGATGGCGAAGTTGCGGCCCGGCGCGGTCAGGCGGTCGAGGTTGGCCGGCTGGGTGACGGCCGCCTCGCTCTGGCCATTGGCGCCGACGCTGGCGTATTTGCGCACGTCATCCCACTGCCAGTACTTCTTGTCGGTGAGGTTGTACAGGCCGCCATTGACGGTCAGGTCGTCGGTGATCTTGTAGAAACCGGTCAGGTCCAGCACCCCGTAGCCAGGGGTACGGAAGCGCGAGCTGGAACCGTCAGGTGCGAAGAAGCGGGTGTCGTCGACACGGTTCTTGCGTTTGACCAGGGTCCAGCTGAGCAAGGTGCCGTAGTCGGCCTGCTCGTAGCCCAGGCCGAACACGCCGGTCAGCGGGTTGATGCTGTTCAGTGGCTGGCCGTCATCGTCGTTGCGACCGTACAGATAGGCGACCGAGCCGATCGAGTAGAGGCCCTCGGGCGCGCCGAAGTAGTCCAGGTTCAGGCGACCCTTGATCTCCGTTCCCTTGATCGTGGCGTGCTTGATGTTGCTGGCCTGGAAACTGTTGCCCAGGTCGGCGGACTGCACCGCCTCTTCGTTGATGAAGTCGCGGTACTTGTTGTAGAACACCGCCACATCGAAATTACCGGCGTCGAAGTTGCCACGCAGGCCGGTTTCATAGCTCTTGCTTTTCTCCGGTTCCAGGCCGGGGTTGGGCTCGACTACATAGCCCAGACCCGGATTTTCGAAGCGGCCGTACAGCGACTTGGCGCTCGGTGTGCGGAAGCCTTCGGCGTACTGGCCGTACCAGGTGTAATTGTCGTTGAAGGCATAGGTCACGCCGAGCTTGGGCGAGAACTGGTGCCAGTTTTTCTGCGCGTCGTCGACCTGGTCGGCAGGGGTGGTCGAGGATCCCTGCAGACCGCGCAGGTAGGCATCGGTCATGTGCGGCTTGAGCTGGGTGTAGTCGTAGCGCAGGCCTGGCAGGAAGGTCCATTGGTTCCAGCGGATCTCGTCCTGGACGAACAGGCTGTAGGTGTTGATGGTCGGGTCGGGGAAGTCGCTGACCAGCGCCTGGACATACCCGGGATAGCTGGCGCCGGCCGAGGCGCACCCTGAGCCGACCGCGACACAGGTCGCGTCACCGCTGCGGGAGCCGGTGACCTTCTCGTGCTTGAGGGTGGTGCCGTAGGTCAGCAGGTGGTCGGTCGGGCCAATCGCAAAGGCCTTGTCGGCCTGCGCGTCGAACACCCACTGGCGGTCCTTGTAGGTCGTGTTGCGCGTGCGCAGTACCTGGCGGACGATGGGAACGTAAAGCTCCTCGGTGTTCTGGTCGGTCTTGGCGATCTGGTAGTTCAGGCTCCACTTGACGTTGTCGGCGACAACGCTGTCGAGGCCGAACGCGTGGTTGATGCCAAACCGTTCGCGGCTGACGGTATCGTCGCTGGTGCGCGAACGGTACATGCCCGATGCACCCATCCCCGGGATGAAGGGCCCGCCGACGGCACTGAGGATATTTTGCTCGCGGTTATCCTTGTAGCGCTCGTAGGTGATGCCCAGGCGTGCGTCGTCGGCGTAGTTCCAGCCGGCCTTGGCGAGAATGTTGGTGGTGCGCACGTCTTCCGGGTTGGCCGCGCTGCGGTCGAGTCCGGTGCCGCCGTGTTCGCCGTACGATTCCTTCTCGTGGCCATTGCGCTGGCTCAGGTGCAGCAGGCCATCGAAATCGCCCTGGCGACCGGCGACGGTGGCCGAAGTCAGCCAGCTCTCGTCGGCCGAGCTGTAGCCAGTCTTGAGGCGCGCGCCGACGTCTTTGCCCGGCTTGATGATGTCATCCGGGTCGAGAGTGAAGTAGCTGACCGCGCCACCAATGGCATTGCTGCCATACAGCACCGACGCCGGGCCGCGGAGGATCTCCACGCGCTTGACGATTTCTGGATCGACATAGTTGCGTTGGGTCTGCGCGTAGGGGCCGTAGAAGAAGCTGTCAGGGACCGACACACCATCGACCTGGGTAAGAATCCGGTCACCGTCGATGCCGCGGATGTTGTAGCCGTTCAGCCCGCTGCGCTGTCCGGTGCCCGACACCGACACGCCCGGCTCGTAGCGGACCAGGTCGTGAATGGTGTTGACGTTCTGCCGATCGAGCTGCTCGCGGGTCTGCACGCTGACGCTGCTCGGCACCTGGCTGACATCCTGGGCGCTGCGGGTGGCGCTGACGGTCATCTGTTGCAGGGCGATCGCGTTACCTGCCGACTGGCGTTCGAGCACCACATTGCCGTTGCTGATCTTGCGGTAGCTCAGGCCGGTACCATTGAGCAGGCGCTTGAGTGCGGCTTGCGGGCTCAGCGAGCCCTGCACGCCGGGCGAGGACACGCCCTCGGCGAGTTCAGAACTGAAACCGACCTGCCAGCCCGTCACTTCGCTGAAGGCGTTGATCGCCGCGACCAGCGGCTGTTGGGCGATCGCAAAGCGATAGTCGCCCATGCGCGGGCTGCTGGCCTGGGCCGGCTCGACGGCCAGCGCGGGCAGGCTGCAGGCACCGCTGGCGAGCAGCGCCAGGGTAAGCAGGGACAGTTGCCCCCTGCGGCGGGTAGATGGAGACGGGCGAGTTTGACCTGTGGACATCGAAGGCGCTCCCAGACGCGCGAACTGTTATAGGTGCGATCTGTTCCTGCTTAAAAACAAGAATCAGTTGCATTGGCTATAACGAGACGCGTGGGGTGGCGTGATCGCGTAAAAATAAATCCGAGGTCAGTTGAGAATGACCACCGCCGGGTATTCGTGCAGGGTCGCGGAGGTGATGTGCGCCAGCGCGCGCAGGGTTTCCAGCGGCTGGTCAAGGCGGTAGTTGCCGGTCACCGAGACCTGCTCGAGCTGCGCGTTGCGGCTGATGATCCAGCCCGGGTAGTAGCGGCGTACCTCTGCCAGCACCTGGCTCAACGGGCAGTTCTCGAACACCAGGCGGCCCTCGATCCAGGCCAGGTCCTTGTGCATGTCCGGGCGCAGGCGCTGGCCAAAACCCTGCGGGCCGACGCTGATGCTGTCGCCGGCGCTGAGCCGCACGCGCTGGTTGCTGGCGGCCTGCAAGTCGACATCACCGCGCTGCACGCGGACCTGCGCCTCGCCATCCAGATACCGCACGGCAAAGTCAGTGTCGCGTACCTGCGCGCGCAGCGGGCCGGCTTGCACTTCGAGCGGCAGCGGGCTGTCGCCGGTCACCTGGAAGTACGCCTCGCCCTGCAACAGGCGGGCAACCGGCCGGCCGTCGCGCCGCTCGCTGGCGAAGGCCGAGTTGGTGTTGAGCAGGACTTTGGCGCCGTCGTCCAGTTGCAGCCGTTGCCGTTCGCCGACCACGGTCAGGTGGTCGGCCTGCAGGCGCACCGGCAGGTTGCCAGCGGTGAACAGCCCGACCAGCAGCAGCGCGGCCGTCGCCAGCGGTTTCCAGTGGCGGCGCAGGCGCCCGCCAACGGTCTTGCGTTGCTGCTGGTGCACCTGCACCGCGGCCTGGCGCAGCGCCGCGCCATTCCACAGGGCTTCGGCCTCGACGTAGGCCTCGGCGTTTTCCGCGGCCGCGCTCAGCCACGCCTCGAAGTCGCGGGTATCGGCTTCGCTGGCGCACTGCAGGCGCACCAGCCAGTCCAGTGCCTCGTCCATGGCACGGGCGCGGGCATCGGGCCCGGCGGGTGACGGGGGAGGGACGGGGCGGTCGGTCACGGGGGATCCTTGCGATGAGCGTTTTTGCAAATCATCACGGCTGCGACGGGGCAAGGCAAGGGTTTTGCCTCATGCGCGGGCGAGCGGTCGCTTCACTTGAGCCGGTCGGCCACGCCCATGCAGATGGCCATGATCAGTTTCAGTTCCTTCTGTACCGTGCTGGCAGAGACATTCAGTTGCTCGGCGATTTCCAGGTAGCTGGCGCCGTGCAGGCGGCTGAGGATGAAGATCCGCTGCTGGCGCGTGCTGAGTTGGCCAAGGCTGACGCTCAGGTGCTTGAGCAACTGCTCGGCGTGGGCGGCGTCCTCGCTGCTGCTGGTGGGCGCGGCGACATTGTGCAAGACCTCGTCGGGCACGTCGTCGACCAGGGTCCGGGCCTGCACGCGGCGGGCGCGCAGGTGGTCCAGGGCGAGGTTGCGGGCAGTCTGGAAGACAAACGGCTCAAGGTGCTCGATCGGCCGTTCACCCAGGGCGCGGGTGACCCGCAGGTAGGTTTCCTGCAGCAGGTCTTCAGCCGTGCTGGGGTTGCCCACCATGCCCTGCAGCGTGCGCAGCAGGCTGAGACGCTGGGTAAGGAAGACGGTGTTGAAGCGAGACTGACTCACGAGGAAACCTGACCGGTGCGGGGTGAATGATAATGCTTATCATCCATGCTCTAGGTCAAGCCTTGATGGGGTAAAGAATTGGTAAGTTGATTTCTCCGTGCCGGCCTGCTCGCGGCCATGTGGGAGCGAATCGCCGCTCCCACGCTTGGCCAGCGTGCCTGTCTAGCGTGCGTTACACAGCGCCAGGCAGTTATCCAGCATGCGGTTGGAGAAGCCCCACTCGTTGTCGTACCAGGCCAGCACCTTGAGCATGCGACCGTTGGCGCGGGTGTGGTTGGCGTCGAAGATCGACGACAGCGGGTTGTGGTTGAAGTCGCACGACACCAGCGGCAGCGCGTTATAGCCGAGCACGCGCGAGTGCCGGCTGGCTTCGAGGAACAACTGGTTGACCTCATCGGCACTGGCATCGCGCTTGAGGTTCACGGTCAGGTCGACCAGGGAGACGTTGATCACCGGCACCCGCACGGCCATGCCAGTGAGCTTGCCTGCGAGCTCCGGCAGCACCAGCCCGACCGCCTCGGCGGCGCCGGTCTTGCTCGGGATCATCGACTGGGTCGCCGAGCGCGCGCGGTATGGGTCGCTGTGATAGACGTCGGTCAGCACCTGGTCGTTGGTGTAGGCATGGATGGTGGTCATCAGGCCTTGCTCGATGCCGAATTCACGGTGCAGCACCTGGGCGATCGGCGCCAGGCAGTTGGTGGTGCAGGAGGCGCTGGAGATGATCTGGTGCGAGGCCCGCAGCACGTCATGGTTGACCCCGTAGACCACGGTCGCATCGACGCCCTTGCCCGGTGCCGAGATGATCACCTTGCCGGCGCCGGCGCTCAGGTGGGCAGCGGCCTTGGCCCGGTCGGTGAACAGCCCGGTGCATTCGAACACCACGTCGATCGCCTCGGCTTTCCAGGGCAGCTCGGCCGGGTTGCGAATGGCACTGACGGCAATCCGGTCACCGTTGACGGTCAGGCTTTCGTGATCGGCGGCGACTTCGGCGTCGAAAATGCCGTGCACGCTGTCATATTTGAGCAGGTGGGCGTTCATCGCGCTGTCGCCCAGGTCATTGATGGCGACGACCTGCAGGTCCTGACGGTAACCTTGGGTATACAGTGCGCGCAGGACGTTGCGTCCGATGCGGCCGAATCCATTGATGGCGATGCGAAGGGTCATGGGCAATACCTCTGGCAGTCGGGGGAAGGCTGTGGCACAACGTCTGTGGCCGAAATAGCTGCCTTCACTGAAACGGTTTTGTTATTGGAATAACAAGATTATGCGTTGCGGGATAGAAAACAAGCCCTTTTGATGGCAGTATTTTGATTAAACATACAACGAGTGGTCGGGCGAGCTGCTTCCGCGATGCACCAGGCACCATTACCTTGAGCCTAGGTCGCAATCGTTTGGAGGGGAAATGCCGCTTCAGACCACCCTTACCGTCAGCCTGGAGTCCAGTACATGCACCCGCGCATCCTTGAGGTCACCCAACGGCTGACCGAACGCAGCCGTCCCACCCGTGAGCGCTACCTGCAACTGATTCGCGGCGCGGCCAGCGACGGACCCATGCGTGCCAGCCTGCAGTGCGCCAACTTCGCCCATGGCGTGGCCGGCTGCGGCAGCGAAGACAAGAACACCCTGCGCCTGATGAACGCGGCCAACGTGGCGATCGTCTCGGCCTACAACGACATGCTTTCGGCCCACCAGCCGTATCAGCACTTCCCGGAACAGATCAAGCAGGCCCTGCGCGATATCGGCTCGGTCGGCCAGTTTGCCGGCGGCGTGCCGGCCATGTGCGATGGCGTGACCCAGGGTGAACCGGGCATGGAGCTGGCGATCGCCAGCCGCGAGGTGATCGCCATGTCGACCGCCATCGCCCTTTCGCACAACATGTTCGACGCCGCATTGATGCTGGGCATCTGCGACAAGATCGTCCCCGGGCTGATGATGGGCGCGCTGCGCTTCGGCCACCTGCCGACGGTCTTCGTGCCCGGTGGGCCGATGCTGTCGGGCATCTCCAACAAGCAGAAAGCCGACGTGCGCCAGCGCTACGCCGAAGGCAAGGCCAGCCGCGAAGAACTGCTCGAATCGGAGATGAACTCCTACCACAGCCCAGGCACCTGCACGTTCTACGGCACCGCCAACACCAACCAGCTGGTCATGGAAGTGATGGGCCTGCACCTGCCTGGCGCTTCCTTCGTCAACCCTTACACGCCATTGCGCGATGCCCTCACCGCCGAGGCCGCGCAGCAGGTCACGCGGATGACCAAGGCCAGCGGCAACTTCATGCCGCTGGGCGAGATCGTCGACGAGAAGGCCCTGGTCAACTCGATCGTCGCCCTGCACGCCACCGGTGGTTCGACCAACCACACCCTGCACATGCCGGCGATCGCCCAGGCGGCCGGGATCAAGCTGACCTGGCAAGACATGGCCGACCTCTCCGAAGTGGTCCCGACGCTGTCGCACGTCTACCCGAACGGCAAGGCCGACATCAACCACTTCCAGGCCGCGGGCGGCATGGCGTTCCTGATCCGCGAGCTGCTCGACGCCGGGCTGCTCCACGAAGACGTCAATACCGTTGCCGGCCATGGCCTGCGCCGCTACACCCAGGAGCCGTTCCTCGAGGACGGCCGGCTGGTCTGGCGCGAAGGGCCTGCGCAGAGCCTCGATGAGAGCATCCTGCGCCCGGTGGCGCGGCCGTTCTCGGCCGAGGGCGGCCTGCGGGTCATGCAGGGCAACCTTGGTCGTGGGGTGATGAAGGTCTCTGCGGTGGCGCCCGAGCACCAGGTGGTCGAGGCGCCTGCGCGGGTATTCCACGACCAGCAGTCGCTGGCCGATGCGTTCAAGGCCGGTGAGCTGGAATGCGATTTCGTTGCGGTGGTGCGCTTCCAGGGCCCGCGCTGCAACGGCATGCCCGAGCTGCACAAGCTGACGCCGTTCCTCGGTGTGCTGCAGGATCGCGGCTACAAAGTGGCGTTGGTCACCGATGGGCGCATGTCCGGTGCTTCGGGCAAGATCCCGGCGGCGATCCATGTCTGCCCGGAAGCCTATGACGGCGGCCCGCTGGCACGCGTGCGCGATGGTGATAGGGTTAGGGTCGATGGTGTCGAAGGCACGCTGCAGGTGATGGTCTCGGCCGAGGAACTGGCCAGCCGTGACCTGCCCGCCGCACCCCTGGGCAACGACCTGGGGTGCGGGCGCGAGCTGTTCGGCTTCATGCGGGTGGCGTTCAGCTCGGCTGAGCAGGGCGCCAGCGCCTTTACCTCTGGCCTGGAGAATCTCACGTGAAAGACCTGCTGGTTGGCGACATCGGAGGTACCAACGCACGTTTTGCCCTGTGGCGCGACAACCAGTTGCACGCGGTCCAGGTGTTCGCCACCGCCGATTACACCAGCCCCGAGCAAGCGATCGAAGCGTACCTGGGCGCCCAGGGCATCGCCCGGGGCGGCTTGGCGGCGGTGTGCCTGGCGGTGGCCGGGCCGGTCGATGGCGATGAATTCCGTTTTACCAACAACCATTGGCGGCTGAGCCGCAGGGCGTTCTGCCAGACCTTGCAGGTCGAGCACCTGCAACTGATCAATGATTTCTCGGCGATGGCCCTGGGCATGACCCGCCTGCGCGACGGTGAATTTCGCCAGGTGTGTGCGGGCGAGGCCGATGCGTCGCGGCCGGCGCTGGTGATCGGCCCGGGCACCGGGCTCGGCGTCGGCAGCCTGCTGCGCCTGGGCGAGCAGCGCTGGCTGGCGTTGCCGGGCGAGGGCGGGCATGTCGACCTGCCGGTGGGCAATGCCCGCGAGGCGGCGATCCAGCAACAGATGCATCGGCAGATCGGCCATGTCAGCGCCGAGACGGTGCTCAGTGGCGGTGGCCTGGTGCGCTTGTACCAGGCCATGTGCGCGCTGGATGGCGATAGCCCACGGCACGCGTCGCCGGCCCAGATCACCGATGCCGCGTTGGGCGGCGAGCCCCGGGCGTTGGCGGTGGTCGAGCAGTTCTGCCGGTTTCTTGGGCGGGTGGCGGGCAACAACGTGCTGACCTTGGGCGCACGCGGTGGGGTCTATATTGTGGGCGGGGTGATTCCGCGGTTTACCGAGTTGTTCTTGCGCAGTGGCTTTGCCGCGAGTTTTGCTGACAAAGGCTGCATGAGCGAGTATTTCAACGGGGTGCCGGTGTGGTTGGTTACCGCCGAGTTCTCCGGCTTGCTGGGTGCCGGGGTGGCCCTGCAGCAGACCTTGGAGCACTGAAACGCTGCCGACCCTATCGCGGGCAAGCCCGCTCCTACAGAGTACATGACCGCATGCCGCTGTATCCTGTAGGAGCTGGCTTGCCCGCGATAGGGCCAGTGGCAGCGCTATAAAAATAACAGTGGGCCTAGAGACCCGCGTCGACCAAAGGAAGGGACTTTGTGAGCACTGCCGGCAGATCGATCCTGATGGTCGACGACGACCAGGACATTCGCGAACTGTTGCAAACCTACCTGAGCCGTTCCGGCTTCCAGGTGCATGCCGAGGCCGATGGCCAGGGCTTTCGCCAGGCATTCGACAGCACCCCGTGCGACCTGGTGATCCTCGACGTGATGCTGCCCGACGAAGACGGCTTCAGCCTGTGCCGCTGGGTGCGCCAGCACCCGCGCCTGTCACGGGTGCCGATCATCATGCTCACCGCCAGCTCCGACGAGGCCGACCGGGTCATCGGCCTCGAGCTGGGTGCCGATGACTACCTGGGCAAACCCTTCAGCCCACGCGAGCTGCAGGCGCGGATCAAGGCCCTGCTGCGCCGCGCCGAATTTGGCCAGGTGGCCCCCGCCAGCGCTGTGCTGGTGTTCGACGACTGGCGCCTGGATACCATCAGCCACCGCTTGTTCCACCGCGACGGCGAAGAGGTGGTGCTGTCCGGCGCCGACTTTGCCCTGCTCAAGCTGTTTCTCGACAACCCGCAGCAGATCCTCGACCGCGACACCATCGGCAACGCTACCCGTGGCCGTGAACCGATGCCGCTCGACCGCATCGTCGACATGGCAGTCAGCCGCCTGCGCTCGCGCCTGCGCGACACCGACAAACCGCCGCGGCTGATCCGCACCGTGCGCGGCAGTGGCTACCTGTTGGCGGCGCATGTCTGCCCCGGCCACTGAGCGCCGCTGGCGCCTGCTGCCGCGCTCGTTGCTGGGGCGCATGCTGCTGCTGACCCTGCTGGTGGTGCTGCTCGCCCAAGGCCTGTCGAGCCTGATCTGGGTCGCTCAGTTGCGCGCCAGCCAGCTGCAGGGCCTGCAGGCCAGTGCGCGCAGCCTGGCGCACTCGATGAGCGCCAGTGTCAGTTACTTCCGCTCGTTGCCGGTGGCCTACCGGCCGATGGTCCTCGACCAGTTGCGCAGCATGGGCGGCACGCGCTTCTTCGTCTCGCTCAACGACAAGCCGCTGGGCATGGCTGCGTTGCCGATCACCGCGCGCAAACAGGCGGTGATCGACGTGTTCCAGGACGTGCTGCACGAGCGCCTGGGGCAGCAGATCGAGGTCTCCGTCGAGTTCGTCAGCCCCGATGACCTGCGCATCTTCAACAGCGGCCTGAAGCTCGACGAATTGCCGCGCTCGTGGGCGCATTACTCACTGACCCTGGAACCCCTCAACCCGCCGGTGCTGGTCACCCAGATCCGCCTGGGCGAGGGCGAATGGCTGTACATCGCGTCGCTGTTGCCGGAGCCGTACACCAGCCTCGAGGCCGAACGGCTGCCACGTCAGCAGATTGGCTTCATCGCCCTCACCACCGCCCTGTTGCTGCTGTTCATCGGCCTTCTGGTGCATTGGCAGAGCCGCCCGTTGAAGCGTCTGGCGCGGGCCGCGCGGGAGCTGTCGCTGGGCGCCGACGTGGCGCCGGTGACCGAAGGCGGGGGCAGCGAAGTGGTCGAAGTGGGGCGTGCCTTCAACAACATGCGCGAGCGCATCAGCCGCTACCTGACCGAGCGCAGCCAGCTGTTCAGCGCCATTTCGCATGACCTGCGCACGCCGATCACGCGGTTGCGCCTGCGCGTCGAACTGCTCGAGGACGAGGCCCTGCAAGTGAAATTCAGCCGCGACCTGGACGAGCTCGAGTTGCTGGTCAAGGGTGCGCTGCAGTGCGTGAAGGACACCGATATCCACGAGAACATCGAGCCGATCGACCTCAACCAGTTGCTCGAGACGCTGGCCGAGCCGTACCTCGGCGACGGCCGTATCACCCTTGAAGGGCGCGCCCTGGCGCCGTATCCGGGCAAGGCGCTGGCGCTGCGCCGGTGTATCGGCAACCTGGTCGACAACGCCATCAAGTACGGTGAGCGCGCGCACCTGCGGATCATCGACGGCGCCGAAGACTTCGTGTTGCAGGTCGACGACCAGGGGCCTGGGGTGCCGCAGCAGCAGATGGAGCAGGTGTTCGTGCCGCATTTTCGCCTGGCCGGGCAGCAGCAGGGCTATGGCCTGGGCTTGGGGATCGCGCGCAACATCGCTCACAGCCATGGTGGCGAGGTGAGCCTGCTGAATTTGCGCGACGGTGGCCTGCGGGTGACCTTGTGCCTGCCGCGCATGGCCGAGTGACCGCGAACGGGCTCAATCCTCGAGCATGTAACCGCCAGGTGACATTCGTACAGCGCTTCGTTACCTGGTGGGCCGCATCGGCTTATTACACTCTTCTGCAACGCAAGCGACAGTCTTGCACTGCATAACAACAAGAAAGGTACTTCGATGAACTCCACTCTGCGCCTCACCGCCGCGATCTCTCTTGCCTCACTGCTACCTCTCAGCGCGCTCGCCGCCGATTCCAAAGGCAGTGTCGAAGTGGTGCACTGGTGGACCTCCGGTGGCGAGAAAGCCGCCGTCGACGTGCTCAAGGCCCAGGTCGAGAAAGACGGCTTCACCTGGAAGGACGGCGCAGTGGCAGGCGGCGGTGGTGCCACCGCCATGACCGTGCTGAAGAGCCGTGCGGTGGCCGGCAACCCGCCGGGCATCGCCCAGATCAAAGGCCCCGACATCCAGGATTGGGCCTCCACCGGGTTGCTCGACAGCGACGTGCTCAAGGATGTCGCCAAGGCCGAGAACTGGGATGGCCTGCTGGAAAAGAAAGTCGCCGACACGGTGAAGTTCGAAGGTGACTATGTGGCCGTGCCGGTCAACATCCACCGGGTCAACTGGCTGTGGATCAACCCTGAAGTGTTCAAGAAGGCCGGCATCGCCAAGCCGCCGACCACCCTCGATGAGTTCTACGCCGCCGCTGAAAAACTCAAGGCCGCAGGCTTCATCCCGCTCGCCCACGGTGGCCAGCCGTGGCAGGACAGCACCGTGTTCGAAGCCGTGGTGCTCTCGGTGATGGGCGCTGATGGCTACAAGAAGGCCATGGTCGACCTCGACAACGCCACGCTGACCGGCCCGCAGATGGTCAAGGCGCTGACCGAGCTGAAAAAGATCGCCACCTACATGGACGCCGACGGCAAGGGCCAGGACTGGAACCTCGAGGCGGCCAAGGTCATCAATGGCAAGGCCGGCATGCAGGTCATGGGCGACTGGGCGAAGAGCGAGTGGACCCTGGCCAAGAAGGTCGCCGGCCAGGATTACCAGTGCGTGCCGTTCCCCGGCACCGACAAGGCATTCACCTACAACATCGACTCGCTGGTGGTGTTCAAGCAGAAGGACGCCGGCACCTCGGCGGGCCAGCAGGACATCGCCAAGGTGGTCATGGGCCAGGACTTCCAGAAGCTCTTCAGCAGCAACAAGGGCTCTATTCCGGTGCGCAAGGACATGCTTGCGGACATGGCCGGGCATGGCTTCGATGCCTGCGCGCAGACCTCGGCCAAGGACTTCCTGGCTGACGCCCAGACCGGCGGCCTGCAGCCGAGCATGGCGCACAACATGGCGACGAACCTCGCCGTGCAGGGGGCGTTCTTCGATGTGGTGACCAACTACATCAACGACCCCAAGGCGGACCCGGCCGACGCTGCGAAGAAGCTCGGCGCCGCCATCCAGGCCGCTCAGTAGCGTCTGTTGAATCGTCGGGGCCGCTGCGCGGCCCATCGCGACACAAGGCCGCTCCCACAGGGACCGCGCTCGACATGAATTCCTGGCTTGCCGGGATCTCTGTGGGAGCGGCCTTGTGTCGCGAAAGGGGCGCGCAGCGCCCCCATTCCCTCCTGACCGACAGGTATCGCACGCATGAATACCTTGACCGCCCGCCTGCGGGCCTCACCCCTGGACGCCTTGCAGCGCTGGCTACCGAAGCTGGTACTGGCGCCGAGCATGTTCATCGTCCTGGTGGGCTTCTACGGCTACATCCTCTGGACCTTCGTCCTCTCGTTCACCACCTCGACCTTCCTGCCGACCTACAAATGGGCCGGCCTGGCCCAGTACCAGCGGCTGTTCGACAACGACCGCTGGTGGGTGGCGAGCAAGAACCTGCTGCTGTTCGGCGGCCTGTTCATCGGCATCAGCCTGGTCATCGGTGTGCTGCTGGCGGTATTGCTCGACCAGCGCATCCGCCGCGAAGGCTTCATCCGCACGATCTACCTTTACCCCATGGCACTGTCGATGATCGTCACCGGCACCGCCTGGAAGTGGCTGCTCAACCCTGGCATGGGCCTCGACAAGCTGCTGCGTGACTGGGGCTGGGAGGGCTTTCGGCTGGACTGGCTGATCGACCCCGACCGGGTCGTCTATTGCCTGGTCATCGCGGCGGTGTGGCAGGCCTCGGGCTTCATCATGGCGATGTTCCTCGCCGGCCTGCGCGGGGTCGATCAGTCGATCATCCGCGCCGCCCAGATCGACGGCGCGAGCCTGCCACGGATCTACTGGCAAGTGGTGCTGCCGAGCCTGCGCCCGGTGTTTTTCAGTGCGCTGATGATCCTCTCGCACATCGCCATCAAGAGCTTCGACCTGGTGGCCGCGATGACTGCCGGCGGCCCGGGTTACGCCTCCGACCTGCCGGCCATGTTCATGTACGCGTTCACCTTCAGCCGCGGCCAGATGGGCATGGGCTCGGCCAGCGCGATCCTCATGCTCGGAGCCATTTTGGCGATCCTGGTGCCTTACCTGTACTCCGAGCTGAGGGCCAAGCGCCATGACTAGTCGCCTCGACACGCCGTCGATCAGCCTCGGGCGGATCGCCATTCACGCGGTGCTGATCCTGGCCGTGCTGCTGTACCTGGTGCCGCTGGTAGTGATGCTCCTGACCAGCTTCAAGACCCCCGAAGACATCGGCGCCGGCAACCTGCTGAGCTGGCCGACGGTGTTCACCGGCATCGGCTGGGCCAAGGCCTGGGCCACGGTCAGTGGTTACTTCTGGAACTCGATCATGATCACCGTGCCGGCGGTGCTGATCTCCACCACGATTGGTGCGCTCAACGGCTACGTGCTGTCGATGTGGCGCTTTCGCGGCTCGCAGCTGTTCTTCGGCCTGCTCCTGTTCGGCTGCTTCCTGCCGTTCCAGACCGTGCTCCTGCCAGCCTCGTTCACCCTCGGCAAGCTCGGCCTGGCCAGCACCACCAGCGGCCTGGTGCTGGTGCATGTGGTGTACGGCCTGGCTTTCACCACGCTGTTTTTCCGCAACTACTACGTGACCATTCCCGACGCGCTGGTCAAGGCGGCGCGGCTGGATGGCGCCGGCTTCTTCACCATCTTCGGGCGGATCATCCTGCCGATGTCGACACCGATCATCATGGTCTGCCTGATCTGGCAGTTCACCCAGATCTGGAACGACTTCCTGTTCGGCGTGGTGTTCTCCAGTGGCGATTCGCAGCCGATCACCGTGGCCCTGAACAACCTGGTCAACACCAGCACCGGGGCCAAGGAATATAACGTCGACATGGCCGCGGCAATGATCGCCGGCCTGCCAACCCTGCTGGTCTACATCGTCGCGGGCAAGTATTTCGTGCGCGGGCTGACCGCTGGCGCCGTCAAGGGGTAAGTCATGGCAACACTCGAACTTCGCAATGTAAACAAGAGCTACGGCGCGGGCCTGGCAGACACGCTCAAGGACATCCAGCTGGCCATCGAGGACGGTGAATTCCTGATCCTGGTCGGCCCTTCCGGCTGCGGCAAGTCGACCTTGATGAACTGCATCGCCGGCCTGGAAAGCATCAGCGGTGGGGCGATCCTGATCGACCAGCAGGACGTCAGCGGCATGAGCCCGAAGGACCGCGACATCGCCATGGTGTTCCAGTCCTACGCGCTGTACCCGACCATGAACGTGCGCGACAACATCGCCTTCGGCCTGAAGATCCGCAAGCTGCCCCAGGCCGCGATCGACGAAGAAGTGGCGCGGGTGGCCAAGCTGCTGCAGATCGAGCACCTGCTCACGCGCAAGCCGGGCCAGCTCTCCGGTGGCCAGCAACAGCGGGTGGCGATGGGCCGGGCATTGGCCCGGCGGCCCAAGCTCTACCTGTTCGACGAGCCGCTGTCGAACCTCGACGCCAAGCTGCGGGTGGAGATGCGCACCGAAATCAAGTTGATGCACCAGCGCCTGAAGACCACCACGGTGTACGTCACCCACGACCAGATCGAGGCGATGACCCTCGGTGACAAGGTGGCGGTGATGAAGGACGGCATCATCCAGCAGTTCGGCACGCCGCAGCAGATCTACAACGACCCGGCCAACCAGTTTGTCGCCAGCTTCATCGGCTCGCCGCCGATGAATTTCATTCCGGTCCGCCTGACCCGCCAGGACGGCCGCCTGTTGGCCCTGCTCGACAGTGGCCAGGCGCGTTGTGAGCTGCCCCTGGGCGTGGCCACCGATGCCTTCGACGGGCGCGAGGTGATCCTCGGCGTGCGCCCTGAGCAGATCAGCCTGGGCGCAGGGGAGGGCAATGGCCTGCCGGCGATCCGTGCCGAGGTGCAGGTCACCGAGCCCACCGGGCCCGACCTGCTGGTGTTCGTCACCCTCAACCAGACCAAGGTCTGTTGCCGGCTGGCACCGGATGTCGCCTGCCAGGTCGGCGACAGCCTTGATCTGCTGCTGGATCCGGCGCGGGTGTTGCTGTTCGACGCGCACAGCGGTGAGCGCCTGGACCTGTCCAGTGCCGCCGCACCACTCAAGGACAACGTGGCTCGCTTCAAGGGCCGTTGAAACGTCTATCCATAACAAAAAAAGAGGACGCAAAGGGATGAACCATCGCAAACGCATCAGGACGTTGGGCTCGCTGGCGCTGCTGACACTGGTCGGCAGCAGCGGCGCGCAGGCCGCCGAGGCCTTTTCCAGTGAATCGAAATGGATGACCGGTGACTGGGGCGGCGCCCGCACCGAGCTGCTGGACAAGGGCTACGACTTCACCCTCGACTATGTCGGCGAGGTGGCCGGCAACCTCAACGGTGGCTACAACGACGACAAGACTGCGCGCTACAGCGACCAGTTCGCCCTTGGCGTGGCACTCGACCTGGAAAAGATCCTCGGCTGGGGCGACACCGAGTTCAAGCTGGCGATCACCGAGCGCAGTGGCCGCAACCTGTCCAACGACCGCATCAGTGACCCACGCGCCGGGCAGTTCAGCTCGGTGCAGGAAGTCTGGGGCCGTGGCCAGACCTGGCGGCTGACGCAGATGTGGATCAAGCAGAAGTACTTCGACGGCGCGCTGGACGTGAAGGCCGGCCGTTTCGGCCCAGGCGAAGACTTCAACAGCTTCCCTTGCGACTTCCAGAACCTGGCGTTCTGCGGCTCGCAGGTCGGTAACTGGGTGGGTGGCATCTGGTACAACTGGCCCGTCAGCCAGTGGGCGCTGCGGGTGAAATACAACATCACGCCGGAGTTCTTCGTCCAGGTCGGTGCCTTCGAGCAGAACCCGTCGAACCTGGAAACCGGCAACGGCTTCAAGCTCAGTGGCAGCGGCACCAAAGGCGCCATCGTGCCGGTGGAGGCGGTCTGGTCGCCCAAGGTCAATGGCCTGCCGGGTGAATACCGGCTGGGTTACTACTACAGCACGGCCGAGGCCGAGGACATCTACGAGGACGTCAACGGCAACCCGCAGGGCCTCAGCGGCGCCGGCTTCAAGTCGCACTCCAGCAAGCACGGCTGGTGGGTGGTCGCGCAGCAGCAGGTCACCGCGCATGGCGGCGACGTCAGCCGCGGCCTGAGCCTGTTCGCCAACTTCACCGTGCACGACAAGGCGACCAACGTGGTCGACAACTACCAGCAGGTCGGCCTGGTCTACAAAGGCGCGTTCGATGCCCGCCCCAAGGACGACATCGGCTTCGGCATCGCCCGCATCCACGTCAACGACGACGTGAAAAAACGCGCCGAGCAGCTCAATGGGCTGAGCGGCATCAACGACTACGACAACCCGGGCTTCGTCCCGCTGCAGCGCACCGAGTACAACGCCGAGCTGTACTACGGCTTCCATGTCACCAACTGGCTGACCGTGCGGCCCAACCTGCAGTACATCAAGAGCCCTGGGGCGGTCGATGAAGTGGACAACGCGCTGGTCGCGGGCTTGAAGATTCAGTCGTCATTCTGAGGCGAATTGTTGTAAATTTACGCCATCCATTCCCGGCTTCCCGACAACCACTGGTCTGCAGTGGTTGTCGGGTTCAGGCCGAGACAGCGCTATCTCAAACAACAAGAGCTTTGGAACCATGCCTGAACATCCGCTACATCGCTTCTTCTGCGCGCAACGGCCAAGGCCGACGTTCGAGTGGGAGCGTTATCAGCAGCGCGATGTGCTGATCATCGATCATCCCCGTTGCCAGGCGGTGTTCAGCCGTCAGGGCGCCCAGCTGCTGCACTTCCAGCCCGCCGGCGAGCGGCCGTGGCTGTGGTGCGCGGAGCAATGGCCAGAGGTCGGCGCGATCCGCGGCGGGGTGCCGGTGTGCTGGCCATGGTACGGCCGCCATCCCAGTGAAGACCTGTGGCCGGCGCATGGCTGGGCGCGGCTGCTGGACTGGAAGCTGATCGACAGCAGTGAAGATGAAGAAGGCGTGAGCCTGAAGTGGCGGCTGGACCTGTGCGACTGGCAGGTCGACCTGCACGCCCGGCTCGGCAGCCGCATGGAGCTGAGCCTGAGCACCGAGCACCAGGACAGCGAACCCTGCCAGCTGAGCCATGCGCTGCTGGCCTACTGGCGGATCAGTGACGTTTCAGAGATAGCGCTGTCTGGGCTCGAGGACATCGACGGCTATGACCGCCTGAGCCGCCAGGCCTGCCGCGAACACGGCGCGTTGAAGCTCAAGGGCAGTTGCCAGAAGGTCTATCCCGGCACGCCGCGTGTGCAACTGCACGACCCGGCCTGGCAGCGCGAGCTGTGCATCGATACCGGCGACAGTGACGACACCGTGGTCTGGCACCCGGGCAACCGGCCGCTGATGGGCGTCAGCGGGCGCGAGAGCCAGGGCTTTGTCTGCGTCGAGGCCGCCAGTGGCAGCGACGCCGGCCTGAGCCTGGCGCCGGGGCAGCGCGCGCACCTGCGGTTGCAGGCGCACCGGCTCAATTGAGCTCGTCGTCTTCGATCGGGTAACGGCTGGCGTTGAGGCTTTCCTTGATCTTGCGCAGGTGCGGCTGGAAGTCCACGCCGCGGCGCAGGGTCATGCCGGTGGCGAGCACGTCGAGCACGGTCAGCTGGATGATCCGCGAGGTCATCGGCATGTAAATGTCGGTGTCTTCCGGCAGCGGGATGTGCAGGCTCAGGCTGCAGGCGCCGGCCAGCGGCGAGCCGGCGGCGGTCAGGCCGAGCACCGAGGCGCCGTTTTCGCGGGCCACGCGCGCCACTTCGACCAGCTCGCGGGTGCGCCCGGTGTAGGAAATGATCACGAACAGGTCGCCGGTGTGCGCGACCGAGGCGAGCATGCGCTGCATCAGTACGTCGGCGTGGGCCGACACCGCCAGGTTGAAGCGGAAGAACTTGTGCTGGGCGTCGAGGGCCACCGGTGCCGAGGCGCCGAGGCCGAAGAAGTGGATCTGCCGGGCCTGGATCATCATGTCCACCGCGCGGCTGATCTGTTGCGGGTCGAGCTGCTGGCAGGCACTGTCGAGCGAGGCGATGGCGCTGCCGAAGATCTTCTGCGTGTAGGCGGCCGGATCATCGTCGGCCTCGACCGCGCGGCTGACATAGGCAGCGCCGCTGGCCAGGCTCTGGGCCAGTTGCAGCTTGAGCTCGGGGTAGCCACTGACGCCGAACGAGCGGCAGAAGCGGTTGACCGTCGGTTCACTGACCTTGGCCGCCTGGGCCAGGGCGGCGATGCTGAAGCGGGTGGCTTGTTGCGGGTTGAGCAGGATGACTTCGGCGACTTTGCGTTCGGCCTTGTTCAGCTCGTCGAGGCGTCCCTGGATCTGCTCCAGGAGGTTGCGCACGCGGTCCATGGTATGTCCTTGGGTCGAGAAGACAGCCGGCTGGCGTTGCAGCAGGCTTTTTGCAGGGTTGTCTATCGTACTGTCGGTAGGGTGGATCTACCACTTGTCTGTCACACTTGTCGGTAATGTTGTGGTTTTTACTACATTGATACTTGAAAAGCGCGTTTGAACACGATATTCCTAGGCCAACTTTAGGGAAAGAACCAACATCATGGCTGCGATCAGTGTTGAACCTTGCACCTTTGCCCTGTTTGGCGCCCTCGGCGACCTGGCACTGCGCAAGCTGTTCCCCGCGCTCTATCAGCTCGACCGGGCCGGCTTGCTGCACCCGGATTCACGCCTGCTGGCGCTGGCCCGCGAGGCCGGTAGCAGCGAGGAGCACCTGGCCAGCATCGAGGCCCATCTGCACCGTCATGTGCCCAATGCCGACCTCGAGAGCGCAGCGCTGGGGCGTTTCCTGGCGCGCTTGAGCTACCTGCACCTGGACTTTCTGCAACCCGAGGGGTATCAGGTGCTGGCCGAGCAGGCCGCCCGCGAGCTGCCGCTGATCGCCTACTTCGCCACACCGGCGGCGGTGTACGGGGCCATCTGCGAAAACCTCGACAAGGCCGGCCTGGTCGAACGCACCCGCGTGGTGCTGGAAAAGCCCATCGGTCACGATCTCGAGTCATCGCGGCGGGTCAACGACGCCGTGGCGCGGTTCTTCCCGGAGAGCCGGGTCTATCGCATCGACCATTACCTGGGCAAGGAGACGGTGCAGAACCTGATTGCCCTGCGTTTTGCCAACAGCCTGTTCGAAACCCAGTGGAACCAGAACTCCATCTCCCACGTGGAGATCACGGTGGCCGAAAAAGTCGGCATCGAAGGCCGCTGGGGCTACTTCGACAAGGCCGGCCAGCTGCGCGACATGATCCAGAACCACCTGCTGCAGCTGCTGTGCCTGATCGCCATGGACCCGCCCAGCGACCTCTCTGCCGACAGTATCCGTGACGAGAAGGTCAAGGTCCTCAAGGCCCTGGCACCGATCACCGGCGAGGCCCTGAGCACCGCCGTGGTGCGTGGCCAGTACATCGCCGGCTACAGCGAGGGCAAGCCGGTACCGGGCTACCTGGAAGAGCCCAACGCCAACGCCCAGAGCGATACCGAAACGTTTGTCGCGCTGCGTGCCGACATCCGCAACTGGCGCTGGTCGGGTGTGCCGTTCTACCTGCGCACCGGCAAACGCATGCCCGGCAAGCTGTCGCAGATCGTCATCCACTTCAAGGAAACCCCGCACTACATCTTCGCCCCGGAACAGCGTTTGCAGATCGGTAACAAACTGATCATCCGCCTGCAGCCGGACGAAGGTATCTCTTTACGGGTGATGACCAAGGAGCAGGGCCTGGACAAGGGCATGCAACTGCGCAGTGGCCCGCTGCAACTGAATTTCTCCGACACCTGGCACAGCGCGCGGATCCCCGATGCCTACGAGCGGCTGTTGCTGGAAGTGATGCGCGGCAACCAGAACCTGTTCGTGCGCAAGGACGAGATCGAATACGCCTGGCAATGGTGCGACCAGTTGATCGCCGGCTGGAAGAACACTGGCGAAGCGCCCAAGCCCTATGCGGCGGGGTCGTGGGGGCCGATGAGCTCGATTGCACTGATAACAAGAGACGGGAGGTCGTGGTATGGCGATATCTGAACTGCAACTGCCAGGCGGGGTGACGACGCACTCACTGGCCGATTCCAAGGCCCTGGCCGCGACCCTCGCGGGGGATGTCGCCGAGCGCCTGCGCCAGGCCATCGCCGCCAAGGGCCAGGCCTGCCTGGTGGTGTCTGGCGGGCGCAGCCCGGTAGCGTTTCTCGAGCAATTGGCGGCCGAGCCGCTGGACTGGTCCAAGGTGACCGTCAGCCTGGCAGACGAACGTTGGGTGCCGGTCGAGCATGCCGACAGCAATGCCGGGCTGCTCGCCCGTCACCTGCTCAAGGGCCCGGCGGCCAAGGCGCGCTTTGTCGGCTTGTACCAGCCTGCCGGCAACCTTGACGCCGCCGCCGAACAGGCCGACCAGGCCCTCGCCGAGCTGCCGCCGATCGACGTGCTGGTGCTGGGCATGGGCGACGATGGCCATACCGCCTCGCTGTTCCCGGCCAGCCCGCTGCTGCGTCAGGGGCTGGCCAAGGTCGGTGAGCGCCGGGTGTTGCCGATGCTCGCGCCGAGCGTGCCGCACCAGCGCCTGTCGCTGACCCGCGCCGTGCTCGCCAGTGCCGCCTTTACCGCGCTGTCCGTGCAAGGCGAGGGCAAACTCGCTACCCTGCGCGCCGCGCTGGCGGGCGACGACCCCAGCGAAATGCCGATTCGCGCCTTTCTTCAAGACCCCCTGGACATCTACTGGTGCCCATGAGCCAAGGATCCACTGTCATGACCACCCTCGAACGCCCACAGCCTTTGCTCTCGATGGCCGAAAAAACCGCCCGGATCGACTCTATCTGCGACCAGGCGCGGATCCTCCCGGTGATCACCATCGCCCGCGAGCAAGACATCCTGCCGCTGGCCGATGCCTTGGCCGCCGGCGGCATCCGCACCCTGGAAGTCACCCTGCGCTCCGAGCATGGCCTGAAGGCTATCCAGGTGCTGCGCGAGCAGCGCCCTGAGTTGTGCATCGGTGCCGGCACCGTGCTCGACCGCGGCATGTTTGCCGCGGTACAGGCGGCGGGCGCGCAGTTTGTCGTGACCCCGGGGATTACCCAGGACATTCTCGAAGCGGGCGTGGACAGCGATATCCCGTTGTTGCCGGGCATCAGCACGCCGTCGGAAATCATGATGGGCTACGCGCTGGGCTATCGCCGCTTCAAGCTGTTTCCGGCGGAGATCAGCGGCGGCGTGGCGGCCATCAAAGCCTTTGGCGGGCCGTTCGGCGATATCCGTTTCTGCCCTACCGGTGGGGTCAATCCGGCCAACGTGCGCAACTACATGGCCCTGTCCAACGTGATGTGCGTGGGCGGGACCTGGATGCTCGACAGTGGCTGGATCAAGAATGGCGACTGGGCGCGGATTACCGAGTGCAGTGCCGAGGCGTTGGCATTGCTGGACTGAACGCGTTCGTTAAGTGTTACCCGGCCGCAACCTGAATGAGCCAGGAAACCTTTCATGATTTGTCGCACGGCCTGTTTCTTCTAGGGTGGCGACGTCATGAATGACTCAATTCAAGGAGTGGCCAGTGAGCATTATCGATAAGCAGATCATTGAAAAGATCAACTGGATGCCGGAGAAAAGCGGTAGTTATGAAATTGATAACTACTTGCTCGGCGAGTCGGGTCAGTCGCTCAATCCCGGTTGCTGGGTGCGAGGCAGAACCGTGTACGGGGATATGTGGGTCTGGAACCAGAACTGGGGGACTTACAGTGTTCCGGTGTTTGCCTACCTCGACCATCTCCAGACCATTCGTATACCCAGCGACACCAAGTACACGCACGCCGTTGAGGTTACCCAGGGCTATAGCGCGTCTGTGACCGAGACCATGGAGACTGAAGTGTCTCTGGGTAATGGATTTATCCTGGCAGGCGCCGGAGGCGTGAAGCTTTCCAGCAGTTACACCGAGGGTATCCATGGCTCGACCAAGCGCACTCAGTCGTTTGAGATTCAAGGGCCGGGGGTTTACAACTTCTACCAGGTGCACCTGGTGTTTGCCCACCTGGTGACTTCGGCTGGCCATCTGGATGGGATGTTCCAGTACTCTCAGGTGAAAACAGTGGATGAGCAGCGCGAGGACTTGTGCTTCCTGACCTCTGTGGCGACTGACACCGTGGTGCCGGTCATGGCCGAATCTTCGATTACACCGCTGACGTGGCATGAAGTGCAGCGGGCGGTACTCATGAAAGGCTACAAGATCGCCGATAACAGCGGTCGCTGGCTGTTCCATACCACGGCGTACAACCGACCCGGTTCTCGCTACTGAGCACTGTCAGGCCCTATAAATACAAAGCCCGCAGAGTCTGCGGGCTTTGTTGCAACGGTGGGTGGCTCAGGCCGCCTTCGCCTCCTGCTGGCTCAGCGAGCGGTTAAGCGCGCTGAACAGGGCCTTGAAGCTGGCCGTGGTGATGTTTTCATCGATGCCCACGCCATGCACCGGACGCCCACCGGCGACCCGCAGTTCGATGTACGCCGCCGCCTTGGCAGTGGTGCCCGCGGCAATCGCGTGCTCGTTGTAGTCCATGATCTCCACGGCAATCGGCAGGCCGGCCACCAGGGCTTCCAGGGCGCCATTGCCCTTGCCGCGCCAGTGCAGGGTGGTCTCGCCTTCACCGGCGACTTCCACTTCCACGGCGCTGTGGCCGTTTTCTTCCTGCAGGCGATGGCTGACCAGCGCGTACGGGGTGTTGGCCTGCAGGTACTCTTTGTGCAGCAGGCTGTGGATCTGCTGGGCAGTCATTTCCAGGCCCAGACGGTCGGTCTCGCCCTGAACCACCTGGCTGAACTCGATCTGCATGCGGCGTGGCAGGCTGATGCCGTATTCCTGCTCGAGCAGGTAGGTGATGCCGCCCTTGCCGGACTGGCTGTTGACGCGGATCACCGCCTCGTAGCTGCGGCCGATGTCGGCCGGGTCGATCGGCAGGTACGGCACTTCCCACAACTCGCTGTCCTGGACCTTGGCGAAGCCCTTGCGGATGGCGTCCTGGTGCGAGCCGGAGAAGGCGGTGTGGACCAGGTCGCCGACATACGGATGACGTGGGTGCACCGGCAGCTGGTTGCACTCCTCGACCACCTTGCGCACGCCGTCGATGTCGGAGAAGTCCAGCTTCGGGTCGATGCCCTGGGTGTAGAGGTTCAGCGCCAGGGTCACCAGGTCGACGTTGCCGGTACGCTCGCCGTTGCCGAACAGGCAGCCTTCGGCACGGTCGGCGCCGGCCATCAGGCCCAGTTCGGTGGCGGCGATGCCGGTGCCACGGTCGTTGTGGGTGTGCAGGCTGATCAGCACGCTGTCGCGACGGTTGACGTTGCGGCAGAACCACTCGATCTGGTCGGCGTAGACGTTTGGCGTCGACACTTCGACGGTGGCCGGCAAGTTGAGGATGATCTTGTGCTCAGGCGTCGGGTTCCACACTTCGATTACCGCATCGCAGACTTCCTTGGCGAACTCCAGTTCGGTGGCGCTGAAGGTC
This sequence comes from Pseudomonas reidholzensis, assembly GCF_900536025.1. GTDB lineage: Bacteria > Pseudomonadota > Gammaproteobacteria > Pseudomonadales > Pseudomonadaceae > Aquipseudomonas > Aquipseudomonas reidholzensis. The sequence continues at coordinate 212,500 of NZ_UNOZ01000031.1, read as the reverse complement.
TCGGGCGAATACTGGAAGGTCCAGTGGGTCTCTGGCTGCTGGGCGGCGTATTTGACGAACAGCTTGGCCGCGTTCACCGCGATGTCCTTCACGCCCTGCTTGTCCTGGTTGAATACGATGCGGCGGAACGACGGGCTGGTAGCGTTGTACAGGTGGACGATGGCCTTCTTGGCCCCGCGCAGCGACTCGAAGGTACGCGCGATCAGGTCTTCACGGGCCTGGGTGAGCACCTGGATGGTGGTGTCGTCAGGGATATGGCCGTCTTCGATCAGGGTGCGCACGAAGTCGAAGTCGGTCTGCGAGGCAGACGGGAACGACGCTTCGATCTCCTTCACGCCGACCTGCACCAGGGTCTTCCAGAACCGCAGCTTCTTCTCCGCGTCCATTGGCTCGATCAGCGACTGGTTGCCGTCACGCAGGTCCGAGCTGCACCAGATCGGCGCCTCGGTGATGGCCTTGGAGGGCCAGGTGCGGTCGGGCAGGTCGATGGTCGGGAATGCGCGGTATTTCTTCGAAGGGTCTTTGAGCATGGTCATGGAAGTAATCCTTTGATGTGCGGCCGAGATCGGGCCTGCCGAACGATAACGAGATGAAAAGGCGAGGCGACGCGATTCACCCTGGTAGTCGTGCACTGACCAGGCAGAGGCTGCGGTGTTGACGGAGCAGAATGAGGGTGGTGAAGGTTTTCATGCCCTCAACCCTAACCAGAGCGGTGAGGGATGGCAAGTGTTCGGAAAAAATTGAGAGGAATGCTTAAAAAAAGCGCTTGTGCGAGATTTTATATCGACATCGGAGTGTATGGTTGATGTCGGTTGCGCAGTGCTTTTGCTTGGCGCAACTAGCAACCCCTGTGGCGGCCTCTTCGCGGGTAAACCCGCTCCCACAGGGATTGCGTCGATCCTGAGCTCGCCGCAGCCCCCTGTAGGAGCGGGTTTACCCGCGAAAAGGGCGACGCGGTCTCAGGGCTGAAACGCACCGATGAAGATCGCCGGGTCCACCCGTGCATCGTTCAGGCTGACGTTCCAGTGCATGTGCGGCCCGGTCGCCCGCCCGGTCGCGCCGACACGGCCGACCACCTCGCCACGGCGCAACTGCTGCCCCGGCTTAACGTCGATTTTCGACATGTGGCAGAACATGCTGATAAAGCCCTGGCCATGGTCGACGAACACCGTCCGGCCATTGAAGAAGTAATCGCCGATGAGGATCACCTTGCCATTCGCCGGAGTCTTGATCGGCGTGCCCGCCGGCACCGCGAAGTCCAGGCCGGCATGCGGGTTGCGCTCTTCACCGTTGAAGAAGCGGCGCACGCCAAACTTGCTCGACAGCGGGCCGTTGACCGGCTTGTCGAGGACCAGGTTGCTCGGCAGGTTGGGGCTGAAGCTGCGGTAGGCCTTGATCTGCTCGGCAAGCTCGCGGTCGATGCGCTTGAGGTCGGCGGGGTCCGGATTGACCTGGCGCTTGTTCTTCAGGGTGATGTGCTGCTCGGGGTATTTCTTGCTGGCGACGGTGAACGGCAGGCTGCGTGAGCCCTCGCTCAGGGTGGCGGTGCCCGGCTTCTGGGTCAGCGGGATGCCGACGATGGCCAGCCAGGCGTCCTGCTCCTTGACCACCAGCACCGGCTTACCGTCGAAGCGGGCATTCGGCGCGCTGGCAGCGGGGCCGAGGTCGACCACGGCCACCCCGCCCGGTACTGGCTTGTTGAGGGTGCGGGTGATGTAGCTGGCCTGGGCGCCGGTGGCCAGCAGGGCAAGCGAGAGGGCAAGCAGGGGAGCGAGCAGGCGGGGCATGTGTCAGTCCAGTAGCGAAAGGGTGACCGGAGTCTGGTGGTTGTCCTCGACCCGCACCTGCAGTTCGCCTTCGTTCAGGCGAGCGGTCAGGCGTTGGCCGTTGCGGGTCTGCGCGGCGCTGCGGATCGCCTGGCCACGGTCGTCGAGCAGGATGCTGTAGCCGCGCGCCAGGGTAGCCAGCGGGCTGACCACCTGCAGCGTCTGCAGTTGCGCCTGGAAGCGTTGCCGGCGGTCCTTGAGCACCTCGCGCATGGCCCGCGGCAACCGCTCGGCGAGGCTGTCCAGGCGTTGCTCGAGGAGCTTCAGGGTGCGTCCCGGATGCTGCGCGGACAACCGCGTGTCGAGCCGCCCGAGGCGCTCGTGGCGTTTGCTCATGGTCAGCGCGAAGGCCCGGCGCAGGCGCATGTCCAGGTCGTCCAGGCGCTGCGCCTGCTGGCGCAGCCGTTCACCGGGGTGGCGCAGGCGCCGGGCCAGGCCGTCGACGCGCAGGCGGTCATGGCTGAGGCGGTTCTGGATGCGCAGCAACAGGCGCCGCTGCAGGCTCTCGAGGCGCAGCTGCAGGCCGCTGCTGTCGGGTGCCAGCAGTTCGGCGGCGGCCGACGGCGTCGGCGCGCGCACGTCAGCGACGAAGTCGCTGATCGACACGTCGGTCTCGTGGCCCACCGCGCTGACGATCGGCGTCACGCAGGCGGCGATGGCGCGGGCCACGGCCTCTTCGTTGAAGCACCAGAGGTCTTCCAGCGAGCCCCCGCCACGGGCCAGGATCAGCGCATCGAAACCGCGGCTGTCGGCCAGGCGCAGGGCGCGCACGATCTGGTTGATCGCCTCGCGGCCCTGTACCGCAGTGGGGATCAGGTTCAGCTCGACCTGCGGCGCGCGGCGGCGGAACACGCTGATGATGTCGCGGATCACCGCACCGGTGGGCGAGGTGATGATGCCGATGCGTTGCGGGTGGGCGGGCAGCGGTTGCTTGCGCTCGGTGCTGAACAGCCCCTCGGCGCCGAGTTTTTCCTTCAGCGCCTCGAAGGCCAGGCGCAGCGCGCCGTCACCGGCGGGCTCGACGGTGTCGAGGATCAGCTGGTAGTCGCCACGGCCCTCGAACAGCGAAACCTTGCCGCGCACCCGCACGGCCAGGCCGTCACGCAGGGCCTGGCGGACCCGCGTGGCGTTCTGCCGGAACAAGGCGCAGCGCACTTGGGCGCCGCTGTCCTTGAGGGTGAAGTAGATGTGGCCTGAGGCCGGGCGGGCCAGGTTGGATATCTCGCCTTCCACCCAGACGTTGCGGAACACGTCCTCGAGCAGCACGCGGGCACGGCCGTTCAGTTGGCTGACGGTGAGGACCTCGCGCTCAAGGCCGAGTCGTTCGAAAGGGTCTTTGATCATGCCGGGCATCATAAAGGACGCGGCGCAGTTGTGCATCGGTCGCTGAAATGCAGGTAAGGCAGTGCTGGCCCTTTCGCGGGGCAAGCCCGAATGCCAGTCAGTCAAGAAGCTGGGGCGGCTACGCAGCCCTTTCCGACCGGTCCGGCGCCCCGGCAAGGCAGCTCCCACGCCGACCGCGTGATGCCCATGTTTTTTGCGTGTGTTCGCTGTAGATGCGTTGGGCGTTGGGGGCTTATCCGTTCCCTGTGGTGGCGCTTATGGCCCCTTCCGCCCTTACGGCGGGTTACTTTTTTTCTTGGAAAAAAGTAACCAAAAACCGCCGGCTCCCACATCCGGCCCTCCGCTGCGCTGCGGGTTCCCTCACTCCGGCCTCCTGAGGTCGCCAAGTTAGGGGTGGCGCCTGGGCTGGCGTTATCTTCGATAGTGGCATGGGTGGTGGATATTCGGGCCTCATCGCGGGCAAGCCCGCTGCTACAAGGACCGCGCCGACCTGTAGGAGCGGGCTTGCCCGCGATGGCCGGAAGGTCAATGCAAATTCTGGCGCTGCCGCGCTGTACCGCCCTTATAAACAAGCGAGAGCGCAGCGATTCGCCAGCCGTTGCCCTGGCCCTTGATCTGGCCCCTGATCTTGATCTGGCTTGTGATCTTGATCTACTGCGACTTCAGGAGGCCGAACGGAGGTCCTCGCGGGAGCAAGACCGGAGTGAGGGAATCCCGCTTCGAGCGGGACTGATGCAGGAGCAAGCGGTTTTTGGTTACTTTTTTCCAAGAAAAAAAGTGACCCGCCGTAAGGGCGGAAGGGGCCAGTGGCCGCACCACACCAACCGGATACGCTCAATAATCGAAACGCGCCCCCACCAGCAACTATCCCAATAACCCGTGAAGAACCCTGGGGCGCCGATGCGACTTGCTCCGCGAAAGAGCCATCAACCGTGCATCGCTTCCACGAACTGGCGCACCAGTGCGCCGGCATCGCGTCTGCAGGCCAGCGCCACGGTGCTGCTGCAATCCTCTTCAAGCGGTACGAAGGGTACCGATGGCGGTGCGATGTCGCGCATGCACGCCGGCAGCAGCGCCACCCCGAACCCTGCCTGAATCAGCTGCAACTGCGTGGTCTTGCGCGAAACCACCTGCGCGGCCTGCGGAAAGAACCCCGCCTGCATGCACAGCGAGGCCGACAGGTAGCTCAAGCCGCCGCGCTGGCGATGCGGGATGGAAATGAACCGCTCGTCACGCAATTGCTCCAGGTGAACGCTGTGCGCAGCCGCCAATGGATGCTGCGCTGCCACTGCCAGCAGCAAGGGCTCGCTGAACAACGCATGGACCTCGATGCCTTCATGCTGGCGCAACACCGGCAAGCGCAGCAGGCCGATTTCCAGGCGGCCCTCGGCAATGTCCTCCAGCTGGGCTTCCGACGATTGCTGGGCAATCTCCAGTGACACCCCTGGGTTGCCTTGCAGGTAGCCCCCCAGCCGCGTCAACAGCCCACCGGTCAGCGGCACGGTGCTGGAGTGGTTTAACCGCAGGCTGCCGCGCAGCCCCTGGCCGATCTCGCGGGTCAGACGCTCGGCCTTGTCCAGGTCGGCCAGCAACTGCCGGGCACGCTCGAGAAAGGCCATGCCCGCCGCCGTCAGGCGCGGCAAACGCGCCGTGCGTTCGAACAACTGGGTCTCGAGCTGCTGTTCCAGCTCCTTGACCTGCCGGCTCAAGGCCGACTGGGCGATGAACAGGCGCTCGGCGGCGGCGCTGAAGCTGCCGCATTCGGCGATTTCGACGAAGTAGCGTAACTGGCGGATCGACGTCATGCTTTTTCGAGATGGGTAGTGAGGGAAAGGCATATTAGTCGGCATGGCTCGCCGCTGGCTAACCTTTCCCTGACCCCTCTGGAATCCAGCGCATGTTTGCCCAACTGTCTTTCTCCGCCTTCGACTGGCTGCCGATCCTGCTCGGCGTCGGCATCGCCTACATCGTCTTCGGCATCGCCGGCTTCGGCACCGCACTGGTGGCCGGGCCGGTGTTGATCCATTTCATGCCGCTGGCGAAGATCATTCCGTTGCTGGTGCTGCTGGATTTCGTCGCCGCCTTTGGTAACTGGCTGCCGGCGCGCAAGGCGGTGGCGCGCGACGAACTGCTGCGGCTGCTGCCGTTCATGGCGCTGGGCTGCAGTCTTGGCGTGGTCTTCCTGTTGCAGCTCAAGTCCGATCTGCTGCTGTTGCTGATGGGTTTATTCGTCACCGCCTATGCGCTCTACAGCCTGATGGTGAAGGTCCGGCCGGCACGCCTCAAGGGCCTTTGGGCGGCCCCGATGGGGACCGTCGGTGGGCTGTTTGGCGCGCTGTTCGGCAGCGGCGGGTTTCTCTACGCGATCTACCTCAATGCGCGGCTGGACTCCAAGGAGCAGGCCCGCGCCACCCAGAGCGCGCTGATCAGTTGCAGCACGGTGGTGCGTCTGTCGCTGTTCCTCATCGCCGGCGTGTATGCCGACACCGGCCTGCTGCTGCTCGCGGCCTGCCTGCTGCCGGTGATGCTGGTCGGCCTTTGGGTGGGCAGGCACCTGACCCTGAAACTGTCGCGCGAAGCCTTCGTGCGGCTGGTCACCTGGCTGGTGCTGGCCAGCGGCCTGGCGCTGATTGGTCGCTACCTGAGCGGCTGAGCAGGCGGTAGAATTGGCAGATTACCGAAGTCCCAGGCCTGCCTTGTTCATGAACACCCAGAGCATCATCGTCCCCAAGCTGTCCACCGTCCCGGCGCACGAGGCCCGTGCGCGGGCGATCCTGCGCTGGCTGGTGCGTGAAAAGATCATCGAGGAGCAGCCGAGTACCTGCGGTCGCACCGGTAACCGAATGGGCTATGCCTTGGCGGCGGGCGCGCGCAAGATTGCCCTGCACCCCGAGAAGCTGCCGTTCGATCAGCCGGTCAACGGCCTGGAAGTGATGCTCAAGCGCTGCATCTATACCCCCGCCGAGGGGTTTCTCGAAGAAGCCGGCTGCCCAGAGTGCCGACGCGAGGTCGGCGAGCCGCTGTTCGAGAGCCTGGAAGAGTGGATGCCCGGGGTCAGTGACAACTTCACCTGCCCGCTGTGCGCGTTCGAAGACGACATCAATGGCTTTCTGTTTCTGCAGCCATGTGCCTTTTCCAACCTGGGGTTCATCTTCAACAACTGGGGCGAGGCCGGTTTTACCCCGGCCTTCCTCGCCGCCTTTGCCGACTGGCTCGACCAGAAAGTGGCGGTTGTGCAGGTAAAACTGCCATAGGCCTGACCGAAGGCCCTTATTTTGCATTGAGCGGCGCGCCGTGCATGAGTATAATGGCGCGCTTCCATTTTTCCCGCCCGGGAGCCCCCGCGATGCTGCGTATCAGCCAAGAAGCCCTGACCTTCGACGACATTCTCCTTGTACCTGGTTATTCCGAGGTACTGCCCAATGAAGTCAGTCTCAAGACCCGTTTGACCCGTGGCATCGAGCTGAACATTCCGCTGGTTTCCGCCGCCATGGATACCGTGACCGAAGCACGTCTGGCCATCGCGATGGCCCAGGAAGGCGGCATCGGCATCATCCACAAGAACATGACCATCGAGCAGCAGGCCGGCGAAGTTCGCAAGGTCAAGAAGTTCGAGGCTGGCGTGGTCAAGGACCCGATCACCATCGAGGCCGACGCCACCGTGCGTGACCTGTTCGACCTGACCCGCCTGAACAACATCTCCGGTGTGCCAGTGCTGGCCAACGGCGACCTGGTCGGCATCGTCACCTCGCGTGACGTGCGCTTCGAGACCCGCCTGGACGCCAAGGTCCGCGACGTGATGACGCCTAAAGAGCGTCTGGTCACCGTCCGCGAAGGCGCCGACAAGAACGAAGTCCGCGAGCTGCTGCACAAGCACCGCCTGGAAAAAGTCCTGATCGTCGACGAACACTTCAGCCTCAAGGGCATGATGACCGTCAAGGACATCGAAAAGGCCAAGGCCTACCCGCTGGCCAGCAAGGACGACCAAGGCCGTCTGCGCGTCGGCGCTGCCGTCGGTACCGGCAAGGACACCGGCGAGCGCGTAGCCGCGCTGGTTGCCGCTGGCGTTGACGTGGTCGTGGTCGACACCGCCCACGGTCACTCCAAAGGCGTGATCGACCGCGTGCGCTGGGTCAAGGAAACCTACCCGCAAGTGCAGGTGATCGGCGGCAACATCGCCACCGGCGCTGCCGCCAAGGCCCTCGCCGAAGCCGGCGCTGACGCCGTCAAGGTCGGTATCGGCCCAGGCTCGATCTGCACCACGCGCATCGTCGCCGGTGTCGGCGTGCCGCAAATCAGCGCCATCGCCAACGTCGCCGCTGCGCTTGAAGGCACTGGCGTACCGCTGATCGCCGACGGCGGCATCCGTTTCTCGGGTGACCTGTCCAAGGCCATCGTCGCCGGCGCTTCGTGCGTCATGATGGGTTCGATGTTCGCCGGTACCGAAGAGGCCCCGGGCGAGGTCGAGCTGTTCCAGGGTCGCTCGTACAAGGCCTACCGCGGCATGGGCTCGCTGGGTGCCATGGCACAGGCGCAAGGCTCGTCCGACCGTTACTTCCAGGACTCCTCGGCCGGTGCCGAGAAGCTGGTGCCGGAAGGTATCGAAGGCCGTGTGCCGTACAAGGGCGCCCTGTCGGCGATCATCCACCAGCTGATGGGCGGCCTGCGTTCGTCCATGGGCTACACCGGCAGCGCGACCATCGACGAGATGCGCACCAAGCCGGAGTTCGTACGCATCACCGGTGCCGGCATGGCCGAGTCCCACGTGCATGACGTGCAGATCACCAAGGAAGCGCCAAACTACCGCGTAGGCTGAGGCTTCCAGCATCACTAGCAAGCGGGGCTGTTACGACAGCCCCGTGTCGTTTCCGATTTCCACTGACGAGATTGAGTCATGGCCCTCGACATTCACGCTCACCGCATCCTGATCCTCGATTTCGGTTCCCAGTACACCCAGCTGATCGCCCGCCGCGTGCGCGAGATCGGTGTCTACTGCGAACTGCACCCGTTCGACATGGACGATGAAGCGATCCGCGAATTCAACCCGCGCGGCATCATCCTCGCTGGCGGCCCAGAGTCTGTCCACGAAGCCAACAGCCCGCGCGCGCCGCAGGCCGTGTTCGACCTGAACGTACCGGTGCTGGGCATCTGCTACGGCATGCAGACCATGGCCGAACAGATGGGCGGCAAGGTAGAAGGCTCCGAGCTGCGCGAGTTCGGTTACGCTCGCGTCGACGTGGTCGGCAAGAGCCGCCTGCTGGACGGCATCGAAGACCACATCGACGACGACGGCGTATTCGGCCTCGACGTCTGGATGAGCCACGGTGACAAGGTCACCAAGATGCCAGAAGACTTCCACGTCCTGGCCAGCACCCCGAGCTGCCCGATCGCCGGCATGTTCGACGACAAGCGCGGCTACTATGGCGTGCAGTTCCACCCTGAGGTGACCCACACCAAGCAGGGCGGTCGCATCCTCTCGCGCTTCATCCTCGACATCTGCGGTTGCGATGCCCTGTGGACCCCGTCGCAGATCGTCGAAGACGCCATTGCCCAGGTGCGTGAGCAGGTCGGTTCGGCCAACGTCCTGCTGGGCCTGTCCGGCGGCGTCGACTCGTCGGTGGTTGCCGCGCTGCTGCACCGCGCGATTGGCGACCAGCTGACCTGCGTGTTCGTCGACAACGGCCTGCTGCGCCTGCACGAAGGCGAGCAGGTGATGGCCATGTTCGCCGAGAACATGGGCGTCAAGGTGATCCGCGCCAACGCTGAGGCCCAGTTCCTGGGCAACCTGGAAGGCGAAGCCGACCCGGAGAAGAAGCGCAAGATCATCGGCCGCACCTTCATCGACGTGTTCGATGCCGAAGCCAGCAAGCTGGACAACATCCAGTTCCTCGCCCAGGGCACCATCTACCCGGACGTGATCGAGTCGGCTGGCGCCAAGAGCGGCAAGGCCCACGTGATCAAGTCGCACCACAACGTCGGTGGCCTGCCAGAGGAAATGAACCTCAAGCTGGTCGAGCCGCTGCGTGAGCTGTTCAAGGACGAAGTCCGCAAGATCGGCCTCGAGCTCGGCCTGCCGTACGACATGGTCTACCGCCACCCGTTCCCAGGCCCGGGCCTGGGCGTGCGGATCCTCGGTGAAGTGAAGAAGGAATACGCCGACATCCTGCGTCGCGCCGACCACATCTTCATCGAAGAGCTGCGCAAGGCCGACTGGTACCACAAGACCAGCCAGGCCTTCGTGGTGTTCCAGCCGGTGAAGTCGGTAGGTGTCGTGGGCGACGGCCGTCGCTACGCCTGGGTCGTGGCCCTGCGCGCCGTCGAGACCGTGGACTTCATGACCGCGCGCTGGGCGCACCTGCCGTACGAGCTGCTGGAGACTGTCAGCGGCCGTATCATCAACGAGATCGAAGGCATCTCGCGGGTGACCTACGACGTGTCGAGCAAGCCGCCTGCGACCATCGAGTGGGAGTGAGGTTTGTTTTCAACTATCTGATTTTATTGTAAAAAATAAGAACTGATAGTGATCTTTACTACGTCATCAATGGCGTTTTTAATGGCGCCCATCGTACGTATGTGAGAGAGCTACATCGATACCATGTCCCGGACAAGGAATGCCGGCATGGTATCGAGAACGCTTAGCAGCGCAGATGTCAGCAATAACTGTTTGCCCATCTCCCCCTAGGGTGTTGGCGTGTGTATTGAAGAATTTCACGCGCAGCCTTCAACCCGCGCAGATTTCCGGCTAGAAGTTATCAATCGCGTTGCACATTGACACCTTCCCCGCTGGCTGCGGTTGGACCATCGCCCACTGCTTGCCGCCCGCCTCCAATTCATCCAGCTGGAACGAACAGTCCGCCGACATGGTGGCCTGCACCATGTAGTCCACGCCAGGCCGAGGCACAAAGGTCATGGTCTTGGCACACTGCAGCCAACACCAATGCTGTGCCATACAGTCCGTTGCGTAGATTGTTCATTCCCTGTGTCCTTTTGGTGATGGATTAACGGCGGCCGTCGCACACCGGCGATTCGCCAATACGACCGAGCTTGCACATGTCCAAGTTATCTTTGCGTTTGTAGCCTGCGTCTTTCATGCAATAGAAGTTCAGTAACCTCACATCGATTGGCGACCTGTCTCCTGCGCCATCAACATTGGTATATCCGCACGCACGCATCGCAGCAATGATCCCTGTCTGCGATACGGCCTCCTTGTACCATTTTGTGTAATCCGGAGCCGGCGGTTGAAAGCCCCTTCCTGTGCAGCCAACCAGTAACACAGCGCAAAAACTCAGCAACAGGCTCCTCGTGAACATGGCGTTCTTCCTTATGGGTTGACTCGGATAAGTGTGAGACGCCGTAGGGTGAGTCGCTCTAGAAGGGTTTGCAAGCGGCCCCGGCATCCTCATAGCGGTTATGCATTGTTTGATTGCCGTCCAGCACGTTCAGTCATTCCCATAGGCGAGCGTGTTTCAGCTTATGAAGTATTGGTCCATTTACCAACATTCCACTGACCGTAACTCTTGGTCTGCGAGTACTTTCCGGTATTGGATCTTGAGTCAATATAGGATCAGTGCGGTATTGGCAGACGTGTCAATTCCCCAGCCGATCATGACATCGCATGAATGATGCAGTGCTTGTGAAAACAGGTTTTCGTCTATGGTATTTTTCGTGTCATTAGCATAAATGACAAAAATAAAGCTATGATTTATATTGATTTTTTAATATTGTTTATGTTCGAGTGGGAGTGAGTGGGCGGCCGGCATCGTCCGGCACCCGCTAGCAAAAACAGCCCGCCTGAAACAACAAAACCCGCCTAGGCGGGTTTTGTTGTTTCAGGCGACGGCGTCGATCAGAAGTCGTAGCGCACGTTCGCGGTGAAGGTATCGGCGTGGGCATCACTGCTGGTCAGGTAGTTGTAGGTCCCACCCACGCTCCAGGCACCCACGCGGTAGTTCGCACCCAGCCCCAGCTCGTAGCTGTCGCGGGTCGGTGTTGCGCCGCTGGTGGTGAACGGGGTACCGCCGAGCACGAAGGTGGAGGTGGTACCGGCCTTGTCGCCGATGAAGTCGTGCCAGGCCATCAGCTTGGCTTCCGGCTCCAGGGTGCCCACACCGACGTCAAACGCGGCGGCCAGGCGAGCGCCCAAGCCCATTTCGCCGATTTCATAGCGCTGGCTGCCAACGTTGAGGGCGGCTGAGCTGCCTTTCTCACGGTAAGCATCGATCGAAACGTTGGCGTAGCGCGCACCCACCTGGGGTTCCAGCACCCACTGCTTGTCGAGTTGCAACGTGTAGCCTGCCAGTGCGCTGACGCCGAAGATCTCACTGTCGTAGTCGGCCTTGGCGCGGGTGCCTGCGATGTAGCGTTTGGACTCGTTGTCGTTCCAGCCGTACATCAGCGAGGTGTCGACAAAGAAGTTGTCGTGGGTCCAGTTGCCATACAGGGTCAGTGCATGGCCGCTGACGTCGGTCTTGTTGCCCAGGTCGGATTTGACGTCGCTGGTCAGGTAGCTGTAAGCCAGGCCCACGGTGGTATCGGCGTTGAGCTTGCCGTCGGCACCCACGGCGATGCCGTTGGTCTTGGCGTCGTAACCGGCGATACCGTGGCGGCTGTCCTGGTCGGCATCGCTGGACAGCGCTTGCAGCCATACGCCTTGTTCTGCCAGGACGTCACCGGACGACAGGCCGTTACGCGCCTTGCTGGCGCGGCGGTTGATGGCGCTTGCGACCAGGTTCTGGCTGTTGGTGGCGGCGTTGATGACCCCACGGCTGACGTCCGGGGCCAGGGTTTCGGCAAGTCTGGCCAGCTCTTCACTCGTGGCGGCGTTGGCGAAACGCTGGAATACCGGGTCGCTTTCGTCCATCTGGGCCATCACCGTATTCTTCAGCGGATTGATGGCGTTCACCGCGTTTTGCGAAGCACTGACACTCAGCAGGTCCTGCGTGACAACCTCGTCGCTGCGGGTGGCAACCAGAGCTTTCACGTCCTGGCCTTCAATGCCGAAGTCTTTCACCTCAAGCAGCGCCGAGGAGGACACCACGGACAGGTTCTGTGGCTCTTCCCACGTGCCCGAGTTGAGGAGGGTGTAGCGGGTGCCCTGGGCTGACGTGCGGAAGTCGTCGGAGCGCGCCTGCAGTTCGATCTGGCTGCCTGCGGAGAAGTAGGTATTGCCGGTGACTTTCAGGATCGGCGCGTTGGGCAGTGTGTCGTTGTCCAGCAGCAGGCGCAGACGCGCCGTGTCGCTGTCCAGGTCGAGGTCGCCGTCAATCGTGGTTTGCGGGCTGAGCAGTGTCAGGCGGCCACCGTCGATGTCGACGTAGCCGGCGCGAATGGTCGAACCCTCGAACAGCGCGTCACCTTTCACCAGCACACCACCGAGGCCCAGCAGGTCACCCTTTACTTGGCCTCCCTGCCAGTAGAAATTCGTAGGGGGTGCATCGTCGTCCACCAGAATCGCTGCGGTGCCGCCTTCGATCAGCCCACCTGTCTGGGTGATGGCGAAGGAGTCGGAACGGCCGATGTTGTTGACTGTGCCGGCGGTGTCGAGGCTGACAAGGTGGATACCGACCCCGTCGGCTGAGATCGTCCCGCTGTTGTTGATATCAGTCTTGAAGTCAGTGCCCGAGCTTTGACCGGTGAAGCGGGCATTTTCGATCTCGATACCCGTAGCGTCGTTACCCCTCGCGGTGATAGTGCCCGCGTTATTGATGCGCGCTTGGGTCGAGGTGATCAGCATGCCTTCGGCACGGTCGCCAGTCACTGCGAGGGTGCCGTTATTGTTCACCTCACCCGCGATAGCTACCTGATAAAGGTCCAGCCCCGTGGCGGCGTTGCCGCTCACCGTGATGTCGCCATCATTGACCAGATCGCCCGCGATCGTGGAAGTGACGACCACGGAGAGGCCGGTCGGGAAGTCGGTGGGGCTTGCAGCTGTCTGGTTGATGTTGCCCTGGTTGACCAGGTTGCCCGCCAGGGTCGCGTCGATCAGATAGACACCTGCGTTTTGCGACGTCCCGGTGAAGGTGGCGTTGTTGAACACATCACCGGAGCGGTTGTACGCCCCTGTGCTCAGGTCGTGATTCAGGTCGGGTGCGGCATGGGCCGTGGCCGCGGCGACGGACAGCGCCAACAATGAGCGACGCAGGTGGGAAATGTTCAAGGCAGTATCCTTACAGGGCAGAAACCGACAGGGAACAACCCGCACGTCAGCGTCTGTTTTTGGCGTCCCTGCCAGCTTGTCAGTGGGTGCTGATTCAAGCGCGCTCAAACTTACACGATCCTTGTAGGACAATTCATCATAAAAATAACCAGCGCGGAGAAAATCTTTAAAATTCGACGCTATAGTTGTTTTTCAAAGATTTTTTCAGAAGTACGCGGAACTTTATAGTTAATGCAGCGGTCATTGGTAAGTTGTGCGGGGCCGAACGCCTCGAACACTGACCGCCAGCGGGTAAAGCAACCTGCAGCAAAAAGCCCGCATCATTGCGGGCTTTTTGCATTTCAGCTCTGGCAATTACCGTGCAGCGCCAGCCGACGACCGTTGTTAAAAGCTCACATTCAGCCCCAGGCGGATGCCGTTGTCCTTGTAGCCATCGCCGAACTGCCCGGAATACCCCAGCTCCACCGTGGTGCCGCTGGCGACCTGGGCGGTCACGCCCAGTTGCGCCAGTGCGGTGTCCCGCGCCAGAGGGGTGCCCTTGACGGTGAACGAATCGCTACCGGCGAACGACAGTTGGCGCTGCGGATCGAGCTCGTCGAACGCGTGTTGCCAGCCCAGCGTGCCTTGCAGCGCGATCGGTACGGCGCCGACCTGGGTCAGCGCGGTCGAGGCGTGCAGGCCGAGGGTGCCGTAGGTCAGGTCGTCCTTCTTGCTCTCGCCGCGCAAGGCGGTGCTGGTGCCGTGCTCCTTGAAGCTGTCGCTGTCGACCCGCACATGCGCAAGGCCTGCAAAGGGTTCCAGGGTGAAGTCGCCGGCGGTGATGGCGTAGCCCAGTTCGCCGAAGACTTGCGTGGTGTTGGCGTCGTAGCTGGCTTTGTCGTGCTCGCTGATGCTGCCAGCCTCGACGTGGCGACTGCTGTCGATGTCGCTCCAGGCATGCGAAGCGCCCAGGCGCAGGTTGATTGCATCCCATTGGCCTGCCGCGAACACGGTCAGCGAGGTGCTGTCGATCTCGGCCGAGGAGTTGCGCGCATCGACATCCAGCTTGCTGGTGCCGTAGCCGGCCGCGACACCCACGCGCCAGTTATCGCCGACCGGCACATCGATGCCCAGCAGGGTGCCGCGGCTGTCATGATCCAGGCGCGCGCTGTTGCTGTTGCCGCGGCTGTCGCCCCAACCGCCGTAGCCCTGCATCCAGAAGGTCATGCCGCTGTCGGCGTCGATGTGCAGGATGGCGTCGGTCGACGCCTGCCCCTGGGCCGCGCGCAGGCGTTGGCCAATGGCATCGCGCAGGTAACGGCTGTCGTCGAAGAGCGCGCCCTGGGTGCTGGCATGCAACTCGCCCGAGAGGCTGTCGTAGGCTGCCTGGGCTTGTTCGACCGTGAGTGCGCTGATGGCATCGTAGAGGTTGCCTGAAGCCAGTGATTCGACGCCCGCAGCGGCCGCGCGCTGGTTGAAGGTGCGGCCTACCGAGACGAAGCTGACGCCGTTGCGCTCGAGGATCAGTTGCACGCCGGTCGCCGAGTAGGCGAGCTCCGGCGTGAGGAAGGCCAGGTTGCTGCTGACGCTGGCAAAGGTGCCGTTGAGCGCTGCGGCCTGGACAATGTTGTAGCGGGTGCTGGACGCCCAGTCGCCGGTGCCGGCCAGGACCTTGAGGTTGGCGCCGGCCAGGGTGACGGTGCCGGTGGCAATCAACTGGTCCGACGTGCCATCGGGATTGGCTTCGATTTCCAGGTTCGAACCCGCAGCCAGGTTGACGTCGCCGTTGACGCGCAGCGTGCCGATGGAGTTGCCGGGGTTGAGCGTTGCGCCGCTGGCGATGTCGACCCGGCCAATGATGGTCCCATGGCCGCCGAGCAGCGCGCCACTGGCGACCTGCACATCGCTGGTCAGGCTCGCGGTGCTGCCGCGGGCGCCGCCAATGACCAGGCTGCCGGCGTTGACCTGGGTGCCGCCAGCGACGCTGGACTGGCCGTTGAGCACCAGCTTGCCGCTGCCTGTTTTACTCAGCCGGCCCGGACCATTGAGAGTGCCGTCGTAGACGCTGTTGGAATTGTCAGTGCCCACCTGCAGCTCGCTGCCCGAGGCAAGGACCAGATCGCCTTCGCCGCTCAATGCCCCGAGCTCAGTGATGCCGCTGACGCTGAGGCTAGCCGCTTCGCTGAGGTTCAGGTGGGCGTTGCCCAGGGCGTTGTCGCCGCTCAGGGTCAGGCTGCCGTCGAGGATGTCGAGGGTGCCGCTGAAGGTATTGTCGCCGCTCAGGGTCAGGTTGTTGACGCCTTGTTTGATCAACGCACCACTGCCGCTGATCACGCCGCTCAGGCCCAGGTCGTGGCTGCCGACGAGGGTCAGCTCGCCGTCGAGGGTGACGGCATTGCCCAGCGTCAGCGCAGTGCTGTTGTCCAGCAGGGTGCCTGGCGCAGCAATCAGGCCGCCGCTGCCCAGAGCAGCGCTGTTGCCGACCACCAGCGTGCCCCCCTCGAGCCGGGTACCGCCGCTGTAGGTGTTGGCGCTGTTGAGTGTCAGGGTGCTGCTGCCCTGCTTGCTCAGCGAGCCGCTCCCGCTTATCGCGCCATTGAGGGTCAGGTCGTGGCTGCCGGCGACAGCCAGGCCACCGTCGAGGGTGATCGCATTGCCCAGGGCCAACGCTACGTTTGTGTCCAGTGTGGTGCCGTTGGCGGCGGTGAGTCCGCCGCTGCCCAAGGCTGCGGCGTTGCCAAGCACCAACGTGCCGCCGTTGAGCTGCGTGCCACCGCTGTAGCTGTTGGCCGCATTGAGCACCAGGGTGCCGCTGTCATATTTGCCGAGCGCAGCACTGCCAGTGAGCGTGACGTCGAGGACGGCAGTCGCATTGGGATCGACGCGAACCGCAGCATTGCCCGTGGCGCCGTTGACCAGGTTCAGCGCACCGGCCGTACCGTTCTGCAGGCGATAGCCGTCGGTGGCGAACTGCATGCCAGTGGTGGTTTGCGTACCGTTTACGGTGACGGTGCCCGCAGTACCCTGGAACACCGCGAAGCTGTTGCTCCAGAGCTGATTGGTCGTGCCGTTGACGTCAGTCCAGTTGCTGGTGCCGGTGCCCCAGGTGCCGCTGCCGCCATCCACCGAGCCGTTGGCGGCCAGTTGGTTGCCGTCCCAGAACTGCACGGTGACGCCCGGCGCGGTGACCAGCAGGTTGATCTGGTTGGCCAGCGCGGTTTGCAGGGTCAGGTCGCCCGCAGTGACGCTGCCTGGGACGCTGCCGATCAGCAGGCCGTTGTCGGTCAGGCCGCCGGTGTAGTTGATCAGGCGATACACGCCACTGCCAAAACCACCGACGTCGCTGACGTTGAGGGCGCCGTCGAGGGTCAGGTTGCCGCCGACGTTGACCAGCGCATTGCCGCCACCGGAGACCGGTGCGCCGAGGGCGACGTCGAAGTTGGCGTTGGCGTCGAGCACCAGTGAGTTCACCGACAGCGTGCTGCCGGTGGCACCGGCCAGATGACCACCGTCCGCCACGGTCACGGCGCCGCCGAGCGAACCGCTACCGGTGAGGGTGCCGCCGCTGTTGACCAGCACGCTGGCGCTGTCCAGCGAGCCGTTGACGGTCAGGGTGCCGGCGTTGACCGTGGTGTTGCCGGTCAGGCTGTTGATGCCGGTCAGGCTCAGCGTACCGGTGCCGAGCTTGCTCAGTTCGCCGGTGCCGGTGAGCACACCGGCAAAACTGCTGCTGGCGTTGCTGCCGCCGATGCTCAGCGTGTTGCCGCCACCGATCAGTGTGGTGCCGCTGCCGGTCAGGCTGGCGAGGCTGGCCGCACCCCCGAGGTTCAGCGTCGCGCCATTGCCGAGGTTGATCCCGGCGTTGCTGCCCAGCGCCGAGTTGCCCAGCGTCGTCAGGCTGCCAGACTGCACGTCGAAGGTGCCGCTGAAGGTGTTGTTGCCGGACAGTGTCAGGTCGGCCGGACCATTCTTGGTCAGGGTGCCCGCCCCGGCAATCACGCCGCCTAGGGTCAGATTGTTGTTGCCGGCCACGCTCAGGTTGGCATTGACGTTGACGTTGTTGGCCAACACCAGCGGGGCGCTGGTGTCGAGGGTCGAAGCGCCCGCTACGGTCAGCGCACCGGAGCCCAGGCCCGACGAGGTGCCGAGGGTCACGGTACCGGCGGTCAGCGTGGTGCCGCCGCTGTAGGTGTTGATGCCATTGAGGGTCAGGTTGGAGGCGCCGTTCTTGATCAGACCGCCAGTGCCGCTGACCACGCCGTTGAGCGCCACGTCGCTGTTGCCGGTATGGGTCAGATTCGCGTTGAGTACCACGTTGTTGCCCAGCGACACCGACGTGTTGCTGTCCAGCGCCGAGGCACCGGCCACGGTCAGGTTGCCAAGACCGAGGGCGCCGTTGCTGCCGGCGGTCAGGGTGCCGGCATTGAGGGCAATGCCCCCGAGGAAGTTGTTGGCACCGCTCAGGGTCAGGTTGCCCGCGCCGTTCTTGGTCAGGCTGCCGGCGCTATTGATCGCCCCGCCCAGGGTCAGATCGTGGCTGCCGACGATGCCGAGGTTGCCAGCGAGGTTGATCGCGTTGCCCGCAGTGAAAGTGCCGCTGGCATCCAGGGTGGTGCCGTTCGCCGCGTTCAGGGTGGCGGAACCCAGCGCGCTGTTCGACGCCAGAATCAGCCCGCCCGCGTTCAATGCCACCGGCCCGAGGAAGGCGTTGTTGCCGCCGAGGGTCAGGGTGGCGGAGCCGTTTTTGATCAGCCCGCCGGTGCCGGCGATCACGCCATTGAGGGTCAGCGCATTGCTGCCGAGCACCGTGAGGTTGCCGTTCAGCGTGGCGGCGTTGGCCAGGGTCACGGCGGTGTTGCTGTCCAGTTGCGTGCCGGCATTGGCGATCAGCGCACCGCTGCCCAGCGCGGTGTCGCTGCCGACCACGAGTGTGCCGCCAGTGAGTTGGGTACCGCCGCTGTAGCTGTTGGCGCCGTTGAGGACCAGCGTGCCTCTGTCGATTTTGTTGAGAGTGCCGCTGCCGTTGATGTTCACGCCGACCGTAGCGGTCACACCCAGGTCAACGCGCATCGCCGTGGTGCCGTCGGTGCCGTTGACGGCGGTCAGCAGCCCCGACGTGCCGTTGACCACGTTGTAGCCATCGGTGACGAACTGCAGCCCGGTGAACAGCTGCGTGCCGTTGACCGACACCGTGCCGGCCGTGCCCTGGAACACCGCGAAGTCGCCGGCCCAGGTCTGGTTAAACGTGCCGTTGGAGTTGGTCCAGTTGCTGCCGCCGGCATTCCACGTGCCGCTGCCGCCATCGACCGTACCGTTGGGGATGGTCTGGCTGCCGTCCCAGAAACCCAGGGTGGTGTTCGGCGCCGTGACCACCAGGTTGATCTGATTGGCCAGCGCGGTTTGCAGCGTCAGATCACCCGGCGTGAAGATGCCCGGAAGGGTGCCGATCAGCATGCCGTTGTCAGTCAGGCCGCCGGTGTAGTTGATCAAGCGGTACACGCCACTGCCAAAACCGCCGATGTCGCTGACATTGAGGGTACCGTCGAGGGTCAGGTTGCCGCCGACGGTGACCAGCGGATTGCCGCCACCGGAGACCGGTGCGCCGAGGGCGACATCGAAATTGGAGTTGGCGTTGAACACCAGTGAGTTCACCGACAGGGTGCTGCCGGTGGCGCCGGCCAGATGACCACCGTCCGCCACGCTCACGGCGCCGCCGAGCGAACCGCCACCGGTGAGGGTGCCGCCGCTGCTGACCAGCACGCTGGCGCTGTCCAGCCAGCCGTTGACGCTCAGGGTGCCGGCGTTGACCGTGGTGTTGCCGGTCAGGCTGTTGAGGCCGGTCAGGGTCAGCGTGCCAGTGCCGAGTTTGCTCAGTTCGCCGGTGCCGGTGAGTACACCGCCGAAAATGCTGCTGGCGTTGTTGCCGCCAATGCTCAGCGTGTTGCCGCCACCGATCAGTGTGGTGCCGCTACCGGTCAGGCTGGCGAGGCTGGCCGAACTGCCGAGGTTCAGCGTCGCGGTATTGCCGAGGTTGACCCCGGCGTTGCTGCCCAGTGCCGAGTTGCCCAGCGTGGTGATGCTGCCGGCCTGCACGTCGAAGGTACCGCTGAAGATGTTGTTGCCGGACAGCGTCAGGTCGGCCAGACCGTTCTTGGTCAGGGTGCCCGCCCCGGCGATCACGCCGCCTAGGGTCAGGTTGTTGTTACCGGCCACGCTCAGGTTGGCGTTGACGTTGACGTTGTTGGCCAGCACCAGCGGCGCCGTGGTGTCGAGGGTCGAAGCGCCCGCCACGGTCAGCGCGCCGGAGCCCAGGCCCGACGAGGTGCCGAGGGTCACGGTACCGGCGCTCAGCGTGGTGCCGCCGCTGTAGGTGTTGATGCCGTTGAGGGTCAGGTTGGAGGCGCCGTTCTTGATCAGGCCGCCGGTGCCGCTGACCACGCCGCTGAGCGCTACGTCGCTGTTGCCGGTGTTGGTCAGGTTGGCGTTGAGCACCACGTTGTTGCCCAGCGACACCGACGTGTTGCTGTCCAGTGCCGAAGCATCGGCGACGGTCAGGTTGCCCAGACCGAGGGCGCCGTTGCTGCCGGCGGTCAGGGTGCCGGCGTTGAGGGTGATACCACCGAGGAAGTTGTTGGCACCGCTGAGGATCAGGTTGGCCGCGCCATGCTTGGTCAGGCTGCCGGCGCCGTTGATCGCCCCGCTCAGGGTCAGATCGTTGCTGCCGACGATGCCGAGGTGGCCCGCCAGGTTGATCGCGTTACCCGCCGTGAAGACGTCGCTGGCATCTAGGGTGGTGCCGTTCGCCGCGTTCAGGGTGGCCGAACCCAGTGCGCTGTTCGACGCCAGAATCAACCCGCCCGCGTTCAGTGCCACCGGCCCGAGGAAGGCATTGTTGCCGCCGAGGGTCAGGCTGGCCGAACCGTTTTTGATCAAGCCGCCGGTGCCGGAAATGACACCGTTGAGGGTCAAGGCATTGCTGCCGATAATCGTCAGGTTGCCGTTGAGCGTGGCGGCATTGGCCAGGGTCACGGCGGTGTTGCTGTCGAGTTGCGTGCCGGCATTGGCGATCAGCGCGCCGCTGCCCAGCGCGGTGTTGCTGCCCACCACCAGGGCGCCGCCGTCCAGTTGCGTACCGCCGGTGTAGCTGTTGGCACCGTTGAGTACCAGAGTGCCCGCGTCGAGTTTGTTGAGAATCCCGCTGCCATCGATGTTCACGCCGACCGTGGCGGTCACACCCGGGTCAACGCGCATTGCCGTGGTGCCACCGCTGCCGTTGACGGCGGTCAGCAGCCCCGACGTGCCGTTGACCACGTTGTAGCCATCAGTGAGGAACTGCATCCCGCTGAACAGCTGCGTGCCGTTGACCGATACCGTGCCGGCCGTGCCCTGGAACACCGCGAAGTCGCCGGCCCAGGTCTGGTTCAAGGTGCCGTTGGAGTTGGTCCAGTTGCTGCCGCCGGCACTCCATGTGCCGCTGCCGCCATCCACCGTGCCGTTGGGGATGCTCTGGCTGCCGTCCCAGAAACGCATGTTGGTGTTCGGCGCCGACACTACCAAGTTGACCTGATTACCCAGGGTCTGCACGAGGATGTCGCCGAGGTCGTAACCCACCGGCACACCGGCCACGGTCAGACCGTTGTCGGTCAGCGCACCGACGTAGTTGAACAAGCGGTACACACCCACGCCGAAACCGCCGGCATCGGTGACGTTGAGATTGCCGTCGAGGGTCAGGTTGCCACCGATGTTCATCAGCGACGTGGTCGATGGCGTGGCGAGGCTCGCATCGACATTGCTGTTGGCCGTCAGAATCAGCGACGAGGCGGACAAGGTGTTGCCCGAGGACAACGCCAGATGAGCGCCACTGTTAATGGTGATGAAACCAAGCGCCGAACCGGTGCCTGTGAGGGTGGCGCCATTGTTGACGTTGAGCTGCGAGCTGGCCAGCGAACCGGTGAGGTTCAGCGTACCGCCGTTGACGGTGGTGTTGCCGGTGATGCCGTTGATGCCGGTGAGGTTCAGCGTCCCGCTACCGACTTTGGTCAGGCCACCGCTGCCACCGAGGTCGCCGTCGAAGGTACTGGTGCTGCTCACGCCGCCCACGGTCAGGGTATTGCCACCGGCGACCTGCACACTGCCGCTGCCGCTCAAGCCGTTGAGGTTGGCGCTGCTGTTGAGATAGAGACTGGCACCGGCGCTGATAGTGGCGCCGAAGGTGTTGCCGAGCGCCCCGCTGCTCGCGGTGGTGACGCTGCCGGAGGCGATGTTCAGCGCACCGGTGAAGGTGTTGTTGCCGCTGAGCGTCAGATCGCCGAAGCCGTCCTTGGTCAGGCTGCCGGCGCCATCGATCACGCCGCTGAGGTTCAGTGTGTTGCTGCCGGCCAGGGTCAGGCCGGCGTTGAGGGTGATGTTGTTGCCGACGCTCATGCCGGTGCTGGTGTCCAGCGTCGAAGCGCCGCCGACGGTCAAGCCGCCGCTGCCCAGTGCAGCGGCCGAGCCCAGTGTCAGCGTACCCGCATTGAGCGTGCTGCCACCGCTGAAGGTGTTGCTGCCGTTGACAGTCAGGTTGGCCGCGCCGTTCTTGATCAACTGGCCGGTGCCGCTGATCACACCGCCGAGGGTCAGGTCCTGGGTGCCGCCGACGCTCAGCGCCGCATTGAGAACAACCGCGTTCGCGAGGCTGGCCAGCGGCGAACTGCTGTCGAGCGTTGCCGCACCGCCGACGGTCAAGGCACCAGTGCCGAGCGCCGAGCTGTTGCCGACGGTCACCGTACCGGCGTTCAGTGTGGTGCCGCCGACGTAGGTATTGGTGCCATTGAGGTTCAAGTTGGCCGCACCGTTTTTCACCAGGCTGCCAGCACCGGCGACGGTTCCGGTGAGGGTCAGATCGGCACTGCCGCCGATGTTCATGGCACCGGCGAGGTTGACCTGATTGCCCAGAGTGACGGCGGTGTTGGTATCCAGTGTGGTGCCGGCCGCTGCGTTCAATGCGCCGCTGCCGATCGCGGTATTGCTGCCGACAATCAGCTTGCCGACGTTGAGTGCGGTGTTGCCAAAGTAGGTGTTGGCGCCGTTGAGAATCAGGTCGGCCGGGCCGCTTTTGGTCAGGCCACCGACCCCGGAGACCACACCCGCGAGGGTCAGCGCGTTGTTGCCGCCGATGGTCACATTGCCGCCGAGGTTGACGTTGTTGGCCAGGCTGGTTGCGGTGCTGGCGTCCAGCGTGGTGCCGCCTGCCGCGTTGAGTACGCCAGTGCCAAGCGCGGTGTTGGAACCGACGATCAGAGTCCCGGCATTCAGTGACGTAGTCCCGGTGTAGGTGTTGTTGCCGGTCAGGGTCAGGGTCGAAGTACCGGCCTTGATCAGGTTACTTCCGCCACTGATCACGCCGCCGAGGGTCAGCGGGTTGGCGCCGCCGGCGGTGAGGTTGGAGTTGAGGGCAATCGCGTTGTTCAGCATCACATTGGTGCTGCTGTTGAGCGTTGCGCCCGCACCGCCGATGGTCAGCGTGCCGCTGCCGAGTGCCGCGCCGTTGCCGACGGTCAGGCTGCCGGCGTTGAGCGCGGTGCCGCCGGTGAAGGTGTTGGCGCCGTTGAGGGTCAGGTTGGCCGTGCCGTTCTTGATCAACTGGCTGGCGCCACTGAGCACGCCGCCCAGGATCATGCCGTTGCTGCCGCCGATGGCCAGATTGCCGTTGAGGGCGAGGTTGTTGTTCAGGATCACCGAGGTGTTGCTGTCGAGGGTCGCGGCGTTGGCGACGGTCAGGCTGCCGCTGCCCAGTGCGGCGGCATTGCCGACGGTCAGGGTGCCGGCATTGAGGGTGGTGCCGCCGCTGAAGGTGTTGGCACCGTTGAGAATTAGGTTGGCCGCGCCGTTCTTGGTCAGCTCGCCGCTGCCGCTGACGACACCGCCGAGGGTCAGGTTGGCGTTGCCGGCGACGTTGAGGTTGCCGCCCAGTGCGACCGCGTTGCTCAGCGCCACGGTGGTGCTGGCGTCGAGGGTGGTGCCCGCCGCCGTGGTCAGGGCGCCGGTACCCAGCGCGGTGTTGGAGCCGACGATCAGCGTCCCGCTATCCAGCGCTGTGCCGCCGGAGAAGGTGTTGTTGCCGCTGAGGGTCAGGTTCGCGGTGCCACCCTTGATCAGGTTGCCGGCGCCGCTGATGACACCGCTCAGGCCCAGCGCCTGGGTGCCGCCGATGGTCAGCCCGCCTGACAGCGCAACCGCGTTGGCCAGGGTCACGGCGGTGGTCGCATCCAGCGTAGTGCCGGCCGCCGCGTTCAATGCGCCGGTGCCGAGGGCGGTGTTGCTGCCGACGAGCAAGCTGCCGCCGTTGAGGGCGGTGGTGCCGCTGTTGGTGTTGTTGCCGGTCAGGGTCAGGCTGGCGCTGCCGCTCTTGGTGATTGCGCCGGTGCCGGACACGACGCCGGCCAGGGTCAGGCCATTGCTGCCGAGCACGTTCAACGCCCCGGTGATGCCGACGTTGTTGGCCAGGGTCACATTGCCGGTGCTGTCGAGGCTGGTGCCGTTGCTGGTGTTGAGCACCCCGGTACCCAGGGCGTTGTTGTTGCCGACGCGCAAGGTGCCGGCGCTGAGGCTGGTGATCCCGGTGTAGGTGTTGATGCCGTTGAGGGTCAGGCTGCCGCTGCCGGTCTTGGTCAGGTTGGCGGCGCCGCTGATCACTCCGCCCAGAGTCAGCGCACCAGTGCCGGTGGCGGTCAGGGTGCTGTTGAGCGTGATCGCGTTAGCCAGCGAAATCGGCGCCGTCGCCGAGATGCTCGAAGAGCCGCTAACAGTGATGCCGCCGGTGCTGAACGCCTGGTTGTTGCCCACCAGCACCACACCGCCGTTGAGCACGGTATTGCCGGAGTAGGTGTTGATACCGCTGAGGTTGATCTGGCCGCTGCCGATCTTGGTCAGGCCGCCCGTGCCGGAGATCACCCCGTTCAGGGTCATGCCGTTGATGCCCTGCAAGGTCAGACCACCGGCGCCCAGGTTGATCTGGTTGCCCAGCGTCAAACCGGCATTGCTGGCCTGCAGAATCCCGCCGTTGGACGTCAGCACACCGCTGCCGAACGCCGCGTTGTCGTTGAACTGCGCGACACCGCCATTGAGGGTGGTCGCGCCGCTGACCAACGGGCCCTGCAAGGTCCAGGTGCCGCTGTTGAGGGTCAGGTTGTTGAAGTTGACGTAGACCAGGCTGGACGCCGTGCCGGTCCCGGTGGTGCCGCCGCCGAGGCCGATCGGGTTTTGCAGGATCAGCGTGTTGGTACCGGCTGCGCCGCCATCGATCGTCCCGGTGGGGGCGAAGGTCAGGTTGACGCCGATCAAGCCACCGACGCCGACGGACAATTGCGCACCGTCACCTTGGTTAACGCTCGAACCTGTGATCGCGTAGAAGGTGTTGGTGCTGCCCGCCCCCATCGACACGCCGCCGGTGATGTTACCGGCGTTGGTGAAGGTGTTGCCCGCCACCGACGTCTCGAACGCGACCCGGCCGTTGATCGTACCGGTGGCGCTGTTGGTCATGTTGACTTGCGAACCGCCATACACCCCGACCACTGGCGTATCGGCCAGGGTGTTCACGCCGGGCGGCAGTCGGGTGGAGGTGATAGTGCCGTCATTGGTGATGGTCGTGGTGCCCGACACCCCGTTGTTCACGGCAATCCCCAGACCGTCGATGCTGGTCAGGGTGGAGCCGAGCACCATGCCGGTGCCGCGAATGATCCCGTTAGTGTTGTTGACCACGTTGACCGTGCTGGTCGCGCCGGTGCCGATGAACGCGCCGCCACTGAGGACCGACACCGGGACCAGGGCCCCCACATTCGGGTCGATGGTGCCGGAGTTGTTCAGGTTGATGTTGGCCCCGGTCAGGTTGATGACCTTGCCGCCCTCGGTGGCGTTCATCTCCGCGCCCGAGGTCACGTTGACCGTCAGCCCGCTGGTGGCGCTGCTGTAGTCATTAAGATACAGCGGCGGCGTCGGAATGCCGCTGCAGGTGATTGTGCTACCGGCGGCGGAGCACGTGGCCTGAGCCGATTGGCTGGCCAGGGCACCCAGCAGCAAGGCCGGCAGCGCCAGTTTGCCCAGGCGACGCGAGCCCTTGCGGCAACGCTTGCTGTGTTCGTGAGTCACTGTCCAGCAGCCCATCGAGGCGTTCCATACCAGCGCAAATACTCGGTTCATTGCGTGCACTTCCCTGTTTTCTCAGAACGACCACACATCGAAATCAGATGGGCTGGCGTTGGAGAGAATCACGATAGTTCAGCGCGTAGTATTCGGTAGTGTCACCTAGCCACTTTTTCCAGAGTGCGGCTATGTATATTTGGGAGTGCGCGCCCTAGAGCGGCTCGTGTGCGAAAAAAAGTGCAGCCTCTCTATGGCGGACAAATCGTCAGGGACGTTGGGTCAGAGAGGAGGGGGCAATGAAGTTCCCAAGTGATTACTTACATGGATATATGACTTAAGTAATAAAAGAGCGAGCCGGCTCTGGGGTGTCGGAGGTTACCGCCGATCTGATCTTACGGATTGCAGCCCGGTATTCATTGTGCGGGTGAATGCATTAGCTTAAATTGCAAGCAATCGCAGCGTTTTGGAGGATTGCAAGATGCCATCCGTTACTGTTCGAAATGTGCCTGAAGAGGTGCACCGCGCGATCCGCGTGCGTGCCGCTCAGCATGGCCGGAGCATCGAGGCCGAGATGCGTGACATCCTTGAGTCCGCGGTACGGCCAAGCGGCCGTATCAAGCTGGGGTCGCTGCTGGCCGAGATCGGGCGTGAGGTCACGCTCAGCGATGAAGAAACGGCAATCTTCGAGGGTGTGCGCGATAAAACCCAGGCCCGCGCAGCGAGCTTTGAATGATCCTGCTTGATACCAATGTCATCTCCGAGCCGCTGCGCCGCGAGCCGGAGCCTTGCGTTATCGAGTGGCTGGACGCGCAGCCGCTGGAAACGCTCTACCTGTCGGCAATCACCGTGGCGGAGCTGCGGGCTGGCGTTGCCCTGATGCCGCAAGGGAAGCGTCGGACGGCATTGCATGAACATCTGGAGAGGCGTGTTCTGCCGGTCTTTCTCGGGCGTGTGTTGCCGTTTGACCAAGCGTGTACCAACGCCTACGCCGAGGTGTTGGTCAAGGCTCGGAAGGCGGGCAGTGGTATTGAGACGGCCGATGCCTGTATAGCGGCTATCGCCAGTGCCAATGGGCTTTTGATTGCTACGCGCGACGTCAGTCCTTTTCAGGCTGCTGGCCTGACTGTCCTCAACCCTTGGAATCGCACTTAGCCCGCTGTCTCTGGCACTCCTATTGCGAATGAACAATAAAAAGGGTGAAGCCATGAGATTTCACCCCTTTTATGCCCTAGCTGGCAGGCTTGTAATGCATGCCATTGCGTTCAAACAGAACCTTCAAGCGCTTCAGCTCAGGTGTGCGGTACTGATCCGCCCAAGGCCAACGGCTGTTGTCGATATAGAAGAAATGGTCATCCACAAGAATGGGCGTAAACACCAGTTGGCCGACGCGGTTGCGGTGCACCAGGGACGGCCTATTGTCCCTGGTGATGAACATGAAGTCCCCGGCTGTACTTAATCGTTGCTCAAGCTGGCTGTCCTCAACGGCGGGTGGGGGCAGCGCGTCAAGGCTACCGGTCTCTGCCTGGGCAACTGTCAATGGAGCCCGCAACAAGAGCTCGCTCTTGATTCGAGTGGTTGTGATGTTCTCGTCAATATAGGGGAAGCCGGGGTCAACGCCGATGCCGCCGGGTTGGCCGATATCGATATCCACCACGCGCAGGCCGATCGCCTTTTGCATCTCACTCAAGCCGGGTACGCCTTCATAGCTGTTGGCGTGGGTGTTGCCCACCAACGCTACCCACCTGCTCTTGCCACGTATCAGTTGGTCTGCGTCGATGATGAGGTGGGCGAAGTAGTTCATCATCTGTTGGCGTGCCAACGGGCTTGGGGTCTTGGCCCATGCCTGTGCATAGCTGGCCATGCAATCTATCGCCTGGATGCGGATGCCATGCTGTTGGGCCTTGAGCATGACATTTTCAAAGGTGTAGTGGCCTGAGCGGTCAGTGATATGGCCGAAATCCTGGGCTTTGATGTAGCGCTGGATTTTGTCTGGCAGCTGCCCGGTGCGGTTGAATTGGTCCAGTTCGACCTGTTGGAAGTCGGTCGTGTAGTGCTCCATGTACAGCACTTTCACCTGCTGTTTTTTCAACTCGGCCATATTGTCGATGAGGAAGCGCTTGCTGCCCAATGCAGAATGCGACTCGCCAATGACCAGGCCGTCCGTGTTTTCGTAGATGCCCCGAATGATCTGTTTCGGGCTCGCCTGGCTGGCAAGGTCCGGCGTTTGCGGGCGCTCTGGCAGCGTGGCGGAATGGATGTATTGAGTGGCGTCGGCGGCCAGTCGGTCTCGCAGTTGGGCATATTCCTCGTAGACGTGATTGGCCTCTGCATCGAACGAGAAGTGGTCCCCGCTGATGACCCTGTTCTGTGGGGAAATATCGTATTTCATGAACGTCGCACGCCGTGCGGCCGGCACCTCGTACGGCGTGACTTCCAAGGGCGGTAGTGCAGACGGAGTGGCGCTGATCCCCAGGAGTTTGAGCAGGGCCTTGGGCGGCTTGCCGCCTTTGAGTCCGTTGCGTGCCATGGGTTGCCAGGCACCCTCGGGCGTGCGCTGAAGGGGCACGTGGCGAGCGAACGAGAAGGGCGACTCCGGGTCGACGACCACCCACTGAGTGGATTCCCCTACATACCGCACCTGATAGGGCAGGTCGTCAATCAGCACATAGAACTGTCCTTGCTGGGTGTAGACCCCTGCAAGTTCACCGCTGCCCGGTGCGCCGTTGAGGATTTCATTGGACTCGAAGCCCGCCAGCAACTGATCCGGCGCTTTTGGCTGGAATGGCTCGGGTAGGCGCGCCTCCAGTTCGCTGCTGCTCAAGGGTGTTTGCGGCTCGATTTCAGTCGATGGCTCACCCGCACCCGCCTCGACAAGCTCTTCGCCCAGTGCGCCGCTGACACTGGCCAGTAGCGTTGCATTGAACAGCGTATCGATAGCCGCGAACACGGCGCCGACCACGCCAGCTCGGCGTTCGGCGGTCGTGTGGCCATTGACCGCCTGGTCGATGTTCAAGCCCGTGTCTGCCAGCCCTGCGCCGACTACGGCCAGGGCAATCGGCCAATTCAAGGCGGCCATGGGGCCGAAGACTTGTCCGAACGCCTTCAGGTACCCGATCCACAGTTGTTTGCGCAGGTCGCTGTTCGAGCGCAGGGCAAAATGCGCGTCGTCCAGCATGCGCTGGTGTGCCGAGTCGCGCAGGTGGATGAAGGCATCGCCCTGAATCCGTTGGTCGCGCTGATTGAGGTACTGACCGTCATCACCGCCCCAGTGATAGAACATCAGATCAAGCTGGTGGTTGAGGCCGACGTCGCTACCGTGTTCCGCGTGGCAGGCCAGCGCGAAGTGGCTCATGAAGCGCGCACGATTCTCACGCGCGTTGGTCTGGCTGAGTACCCACCAGTAGAGTTCGTTGCGATTGGCGAACAGGTGCAGGGCATCCACTTCACCTGGCACATAGACCAGCTCGGCGCCGTCGGTCATCGCGATACGCAGGATATCGCTGGCCACGTACCCGCCGATGTCGAGGCTGCGCAGTTGGGAGCCTTGCGCAGGCGTCGTGGTTCGCCGCAGGTGCTCCAGCGTGACGGGCGAAGTGATCTCACTGCCCAGCGCGTCTGCCGCCAGCAGCGAGCGTTTGGCCAGTTCACTGCCAGGGTGATCGGCGCACACCTCCATCACCTTGGCCATGAAGTTGGTTTTCGCCAGCACGCAGAAGTCGTCGGCGTGCTGTTGCCAGAACGCCGTGAGCCGCTGATGAAAAACGCTGCTGAAGTCGAACGCCCAGAAGTCTTCGAGCACCCGCTGGGGGTCGATCGGGATCTGGTTCGAGGCATCGAACACGGCTTTGTTGGCACCGGCCGTATAGAACCCGGTGTAGTCGCTGAGCAGGTCGGCGTTGTCCTGATCGTTGACGTCGAAGCGCTGCATGACCAGTTGCGGCAAGGTCAGGGACTGGACCGGCCGCTCATGGTGGGCCCAGCCACTGTAGGTCGGGGCGCTAACGGCCGTGGTGAAGCGGTTGAAGTAGACTTGGTCAGGGTCCAGCGCAGGTTGCTGATACTTGCTCAACGTAGCGGTGGCGGCTTCCCGGGCCATCTGACGCATGTCCGGGCATGCACTGACCAGCGGCTCGGCCAGTGCTCTCAATTGTCGTTGAACGGCCTGCGGTTGCTCGCGCGACGCCATGAGCCTCTCCTGCGGTGGGTGGGGAGGGCTCAGGATGGGCCGTTCGGCACGGCTCGGGTGTTACATATGTCTGGGCCAGGCGCCGGGCTGGTGGGCACTCTTCACTTAATCTTTCTCACTTGCAGGTGTATCGTATTCGCCCTTCCTCGCCAGCCGCTGCTGGCAGACTGATCGCGTATAACGAGGTACCCGCACCGATGTCCTTTACCCGTCGACAAATGCTCAAGGGCCTCACCGGCCTGGTCGTGGTTGGCCTGGGCGCTGGAGGCGCAGCGCGCTATTGGCTGGGCAAGGTCGAGGACGAGAATGCCGGGCATGACTATGAACTGATCGCCGCGCCGCTCGAGGTCGAGCTGGTGGCGGGCTTCAAGACCGAGGCCTGGGCCTTCGGCCCGTCGGCGCCGGGCACCGAGCTGCGGGTGCGCCAGGGCACCTGGCTGCGGGTGCGCTTCATCAACCACCTGCCGGTGGAAACCACCATTCATTGGCACGGCATCCGCCTGCCGCTGGAAATGGACGGCGTGCCTTACGTGTCGCAGCTGCCGGTCAAGCCGGGCGAGTTCTTCGACTACAAGTTCCGCGTGCCAGACGCCGGCAGCTACTGGTACCACCCGCATGTCAGCAGCTCCGAAGAGCTCGGCCGCGGCTTGGTCGGCCCGCTGATCGTCGAAGAACGCGAGCCCACCGGCTTCCAGCATGAGCGCACGCTGAGCCTGAAAAACTGGCATGTCGACGAGCAGGGCGCCTGGCTGCCGTTCAGCATTCCCCGTGAGGCGGCGCGCAATGGCACCGCCGGACGCCTGATCACCATCAATGGCCAGGCCGACGCGGTCACCGAACTGCCCGCCGGGCAGGTGGTGCGGGTGCGCCTGCTCAACCTCGACAACACCTGGACCTACCGCCTCAACCTGCGCGGCAATTGCGAGGCGATGATCTATGCGCTGGACGGCAACCCGGTGACGCCGCGCCCGCTCGAGGACGACTATTGGCTGGGCCCGGGCATGCGTATCTGCCTGGCGATCCGCATCCCCGAGCCTGGCGAAGAAATTTCCCTGCGCGACGGCTTCGTGCGCCTCGGTACCCTGCGTTCGGTGGCCAGCAGCGAGGCGCCGGGCGACTGGCCCAAGGCCTTGCCGGCCAACCCGATTGCCGAGCCGGACCTGGAGAATGCCGAGAAGATCAACTTCAACTTCGAGTGGGTCGGCAAGGTCTCGGTCGACACCGACAGCGGCCGGCCGCCGAGCCTGTGGCAGATCAACGGCAAGGCCTGGGACATCACCGACAAGACCTGTGCCGACCGGCCAATCGCTACCCTGGAGAAGGGCAAGAGCTACATCTTCGAGCTGAAGAACATGACCCAGTACCAGCACCCGATCCATTTGCACGGCATGAGTTTCAAGGTGATCGGCTCCAATCGCCACAAGATCGTCGAGCCGTGGTTTACCGATACCTACCTGTTGGGCAAGAACGAACGCGCGCAGGTGGCGCTGGTGGCGGATAACCCCGGTACCTGGATGTTCCACTGCCATGTCATCGACCACATGGAAACCGGCCTGATGGCCGCGATTGCGGTGGTCTGATGCGCCCACAGATCATTGATCGCAGCCGGGATGAGGAATTCATGCGCCTGGCCCTGCAGTTGGCCGCCGAAGGCGCGGCGTTGGGCGAGGTGCCGGTGGGCGCGGTGCTGGTGCAGCACGGCCAGGTGCTGGGCAGTGGCTTCAACCGACCCATCGTCGACAGCGACCCCAGTGCGCATGCCGAGATGGTGGCGATTCGCGCGGCAGCCAAGGCGGCCAGCAATTATCGGCTGCCGGGCAGCACGCTGTACGTGACCCTGGAGCCGTGCAGCATGTGTGCGGGCCTGATCGTCCATTCGCGGGTGGCGCGGGTGGTGTATGGCGCGCTGGAGCCCAAGGCGGGGATCGTGCAGAGCCAGGGGCAGTTCTTTACCCAGGGGTTCCTCAACCATCGGGTGCTGTATGAGGGCGGGGTGCTGGCCGAGGCGTGCGGGCAGATACTCAGTGAGTTCTTCAAGGCCCGGCGGGCCAAGGGCTGACAGATCGGCGTTGGTCGGGCAGGGCCTCTTCGCGGGGCAAGCCCGCTCCCACAGGTATGCAGCAGTACTGAAGACTAGCGCGGTCCCTGTGGGAGCGGGCTTGCCCCGCGAAGAGGCGACAACTGGCACTACATCGGCGGCGACTGCTCCGCCGGCTTGTCCTTGTTGACCCCTGGCACATGCAGGTTGCCCTCGGCCACCTGGCCTTCGAGCTGCGGCTGGGTCACCCAGGTCAGGATGTCGTAGTAACGGCGGATGTTGGCCACGAAATGCACCGGCTCGCCGCCGCGCGCATAGCCGTACTTGGTCTTGCTGAACCACTGCTTCTGCGACAGGCGCGGAAGCATCTTCTTCACGTCCAGCCATTTGTTCGGGTTGAGCTTCTCACGCTTGGCCAGGGTGCGCGCGTCTTCCAGGTGACCGCTGCCGACGTTGTAGGCCGCCAGGGCGAACCAGGTGCGGTCCGGCTCCTTGATGCTGTCGTCGAGCTGCGCCTTGACCAGCATGAAGTACTTGGCGCCGCCGGTAATGCTCTGCTTGGGGTCCAGGCGGTTGGACACGCCCATGGCCTGGGCGGTGCGCTGGGTGAGCATCATCAGGCCGCGCACACCGGTCTTGGAGGTGACTTCGGGTTGCCACATCGACTCCTGGTAACCGATCGCCGCCAGCAGGCGCCAATCGACTTCCTCGACCTTGGCCGAGACCTTGAAGTGCTTTTCGTACTTGGGCAGGCGCTGCTGCAGGTGCTGGGCAAAGGTGTAGGCACCGACATAGCCGAGCACGTCGACATGCCCGTAGTAACGGTCCTTGAGGCGCTGCAAGGTGCCGTTCTTCTGCGCCTTGTCGAGAAACTCGTTGACCTCGTTGAGCAGGCTGTTGTCTTCCCCGGCGGCCACCGCCCAACGCTGGTCACGGGTGTCGCCGAGGTCGAAGGCCACGCGCACGTTGGGGAAGTAGACCTGGTTCATGGCCAGCTCGTTGGAGTCGACCAGGGTCAGGTCGATCTGCCCCTCGTCGACCATGCGCAGCAGGTCGACCACTTCAACCGCGTCGGACTCTTCGTATTCCAGCGTGGGAAACTGCCTTTTAAGTGTCGCCAGCTGTTCGGCGTGGCTGCTGCCCTTGAGCACCATGATCTTTTTGCCGAGCAGGCCCTTGGCCTGGGTCGGCCGCGAACGACCGTTGCGGTAGATGACCTGCGGCGTGACTTCCAGGTACGGGTGGGAGAATTTCGCCTGGGTGACGCGCTTTTCGCTACTCACCAGGCCCGCCGCGGCCAATACCGGGCCGGACGGCTTGCCCAGCTGGTTGAACATTTCGTCGATATTGTCGGCGGTCTCAATCTCCAGCTTCACCCCCAGGTCATCGGCAAAACGCTTGACCAGCTCGTATTCGAAGCCGGTTTCGCCGTTGCGATCCTGGAAGTAGGTGGCCGGGCTGTTGCGGGTTATCACGCGCAGCACACCGTCCTCCTTGACGCGCTCGAGTGTGCTGGGTTTTTCAACACAGGCACCGAGCATCAGGAAGAGTCCGGTTGCGAAGAGCCATCTGGCGCAACGCTGGCGCAAAGCAGTGTGGGCGAACATAGGTTGCAGTATACGCAAAGGGCCGCGCCTGCCATATCTCGACAATAAGTGGCTTGTCTGCTAGCGGTTTATGGCCGAATCGACCTCGCCGACCCCGGCCAGGCCCTTGTGGGGGCGGGTTTGCCCACAGATACGGTGCTTGGCGCATGACCCTTCTGACGGGTAAAGCCGCTCCTGCAGGGTTTGCGCCTGACGTAAAAAGTGACGTTATTTTTTGACCTCGGAGTCCGGTTCCGCCGCCCGGCAGCATTGGTGTCGAGCGGGTGCCGAAACCGCTCGAATTACGCTAGAATGCACGGCCTCTAAGCACACCCCTTCCTGAGGCTGTCCCGACGATGTTGATCCTGCGCGGCGCTCCTGCCCTTTCTGCCTTTCGCCACGGTAAGCTACTCGAGCAACTGAGCCAGAAAGTCCCCGCTGTTACCGGCTTGTATGCCGAATTCGCCCACTTCGCCGAAGTCGACGGTGAGCTGACCGCTGACCAGCAGCAGGTGCTGGCCCGTCTGCTCAAGTACGGCCCGAGCGTACCGGTGCAGGAGCCAAACGGCCGCCTGTTCCTGGTGGTCCCGCGCCTGGGCACGATTTCGCCCTGGGCCAGCAAGGCCAGCGACATCGCCCACAACTGCGGCCTGCAGAACATCCACCGGCTGGAACGTGGTATCGCCTACTACGTTGCCGGCAGCGTCAGCGATGCCGATGCCGCACTGATCGCCGCCGAGCTGCACGACCGCATGACCCAGCGTGTCCTGGCCCGTCTGGAAGAGGCGAGCGACCTGTTCAGCCACGCCCAGCCCAAGCCGATGACTTCGGTCGACGTGCTTGCCGGCGGCCGTGCCGCCCTGGCGCAAGCCAACATCGACCTGGGCCTGGCCCTGGCCGAAGACGAAGTCGACTACCTGGTAGCGGCCTTCCAGGGCCTCAAGCGCAACCCCAACGACATCGAACTGATGATGTTCGCCCAGGCCAACTCCGAGCACTGCCGGCACAAGATCTTCAACGCCAGTTGGGATATTGATGGCCAGTCGCAGGAAAAAAGCCTGTTCGGCATGATCAAGAACACCTACCAGATGCACAGCGAAGGCGTGTTGTCGGCTTACAAGGACAACGCCTCGGTGATCGTCGGTAGCGTCGCCGGGCGCTTCTTCCCGAACCCTGAAACCCGCCAGTACGGTGCGGTGCAGGAGCCGGTGCACATCCTCATGAAGGTCGAGACGCACAACCACCCGACCGCCATTTCGCCGTTCTCCGGTGCCTCTACCGGTTCCGGTGGCGAGATCCGTGACGAAGGCGCGACCGGCCGCGGTGCCAAGCCCAAGGCTGGCCTGACCGGTTTCACCGTGTCCAACCTGCGTATCCCAGGCTTCGAACAGCCATGGGAAAAGCCTTACGGCAAGCCAGAGCGGATCGTTACCGCCCTCGACATCATGGTCGACGGCCCCCTCGGCGGCGCGGCGTTCAACAACGAGTTCGGTCGTCCGGCACTGACCGGCTACTTCCGTACCTTCGAGCAGTCGATCAACACCCCGCACGGTGAAGAAGTGCGCGGCTACCACAAGCCGATCATGCTGGCGGGCGGCCTGGGCAACATCCGTGAAGACCACGTGCAGAAGGCCGAGATCACCGTTGGCGCCAAGCTGATCGTGCTCGGCGGCCCGGCCATGCTGATCGGCCTGGGCGGCGGCGCCGCGTCGTCGGTGGCCACTGGTGCCAGCTCGGCAGACCTCGACTTCGCCTCGGTACAGCGCGAAAACCCGGAAATGGAACGCCGCTGCCAGGAGGTCATCGACCGCTGCTGGCAGCTCGGCGACCAGAACCCGATCGCCTTCATCCATGACGTCGGCGCGGGCGGTATTTCCAACGCCTTCCCGGAGCTGGTCAACGACGGTGGCCGTGGTGGCCGCTTCGAACTGCGCAACGTGCCCAACGACGAGCCGGGCATGGCCCCGCACGAGATCTGGAGCAACGAGTCGCAGGAACGTTACGTGATGGCAGTCGATGCTGCCGACTTCGAGCGTTTCAAGGCCATCTGCGAGCGCGAGCGTTGCCCGTTCGCCGTGGTCGGTGAAGCCACCGCAGAGCCGCACCTGACCGTGACCGACAGCCACTTCAGCAACACCCCGGTGGACATGCCACTCGACGTGCTGCTGGGCAAGCCGCCGCGCATGCACCGTTCGGTGACCCGCGAAGCCGAGCTGGGCGATGACTTCGACCCGAGCACGCTGCAACTGAGCGACTCGGTCGAGCGTGTCCTGCGTCACCCGGCGGTGGCCAGCAAGAGCTTCCTGATCACCATCGGCGACCGCACCATCACCGGCCTGGTTGCCCGCGACCAGATGGTCGGCCCGTGGCAGGTACCGGTGGCCGACTGCGCCGTTACCGCCACCAGCTTCGACGTCTACAGCGGCGAAGCCATGGCACTGGGCGAGCGTACCCCGCTGGCCCTGCTCGACGCCCCGGCCTCGGGCCGCATGGCGATCGGCGAGACCCTGACCAACCTGGCCGCCGCGCACATCGGCAAGCTGTCCGACATCAAGCTGTCGGCCAACTGGATGTCCGCTGCCGGCCACCCGGGCGAAGACGCGCGTCTGTACGACACGGTCAAGGCCGTCGGCATGGAGCTGTGCCCTGAGCTGGGCCTGACCATTCCGGTGGGCAAGGACTCCATGTCGATGAAGACCCAGTGGAGCGAAGAGGGCGCCGAGAAGAGCGTCACCTCGCCGATGTCGCTGATCGTCAGCGGCTTCGCCCCGGTCGTCGATATCCGCAAGACCCTGACCCCGCAACTGCGCATGGACAAGGGCGAAACCGACCTGATCCTGATCGACCTGGGCCGCGGCAAGAACCGCATGGGCGCCTCGATCCTGGCCCAGACCCACGGCAAGCTCGGTGCGCAAGCGCCTGACGTCGACGACGCTGAAGACCTCAAGGCCTTCTTCGCCGTGATCCAGGGCCTCAACGCCGACGGTCACCTGCTGGCCTACCACGACCGTTCCGACGGCGGCCTGCTGACCACCGCGCTGGAAATGGCCTTCGCCGGCCACTGCGGCCTTGACCTGGAACTGGACACCCTGACCAGCAAGCCAGAGAAAGTCAGCGCCATCCTCTTCAACGAAGAGCTCGGTGCGGTGATCCAGGTACGTCAGGACGCCACGCCGGACGTGCTGGCACAGTTCAGCGCCGCTGGCCTGGGTGAAGACTGCGTCGCGGTGATCGGTCAGCCGATCAACAACGGCGAAGTGCTCATCAAGCTGGCCGGTGAAGAGCTGTTCAAGGGCGACCGTCGCCTGCTGCAGCGTCAGTGGGCAGAAACCAGCTACCAGATCCAGCGCCTGCGCGACAACGTCGACTGCGCCGATCAGGAGTACGACGGCCTGCTCGAGGAAGACAACCCGGGCCTGAGCGTCAAGCTCGGCTTCGACGTCAACCAGGACATCGCCGCGCCGTACATCAAGAAGGACGTGCGTCCGCAAGTGGCGGTCCTGCGTGAGCAGGGCGTCAACGGCCAGGTCGAGATGGCGGCAGCGTTCGACCGTGCCGGCTTCAACGCCATCGACGTGCACATGAGCGATATCCTCGCCGGTCGCGTCGACCTGGACGCCTTCAAGGGCCTGGTCGCCTGCGGTGGTTTCTCCTACGGTGACGTGCTCGGTGCCGGTGAGGGCTGGGCCAAGTCGGCGCTGTTCAACAGCCGTGCTCGCGATGCCTTCCAGGCCTTCTTCGAGCGTACCGACAGCTTCACCCTGGGTGTGTGCAACGGTTGCCAGATGATGTCCAACCTGCACGAGCTGATCCCGGGCACCGAGTACTGGCCGCACTTCGTGCGTAACCGCTCGGAGCAGTTCGAGGCGCGCGTGGCGATGGTCGAGGTACAGAAGTCCAACTCGATCTTCCTGCAGGGCATGGCCGGTTCGCACATGCCGATCGCCATTGCCCACGGTGAAGGCCATGCCGAGTTCGCCAGCCAGGATGCATTGCTCCAGGCCGACCAGTCCGGCTGCGTGGCACTGCGCTTCGTCGACAACCACGGCAAGGTCACTGAACGCTACCCGGCCAACCCGAACGGTTCGCCACGCGGGATCACCGGCCTGACCAGCCGCGACGGCCGTGTGACGATCATGATGCCGCACCCGGAGCGTGTGTTCCGCGCCGTGCAGAACTCGTGGCGTCCGGACGAGTGGCAGGAAGACGCGGCCTGGATGCGCATGTTCCGCAATGCGCGGGTCTGGGTGAACTAAGCCATGTACAAGCTCGCCTTGTTCGTCCCGGCGAGCCATGTCGAGGTGGTCAAGGCCGCTGTGTTCGCCGCTGGCGGCGGACGCATCGGCGACTATGAGCACTGCGCCTGGCAGACCCTCGGCCAAGGCCAGTTTCGCCCGATGGACGGCAGCCAGCCGTTTCTCGGGCAGGCGGGCCAGGTCGAAGTGGTGGACGAGTGGAAGGTGGAGCTGGTGGTGGCTGACGAACTGATCGCTCAGGTCGTCGCTGCACTCAAGCAGAGCCACCCGTACGAGACGCCAGCCTATGAGGTCTGGCGGCTCGCCGAGTTCTAGAGCTCACTGACGCTAATCGCGGGGCTTGCCCCGCGATTGCATCAGCTCATTCAGCAACAATCTCCCGGCCAGCCTCAGGCCGTCGAATCATCCCGCACGCCAACAACCCCACCTCGAACAGCACCCACATCGGCACTGCCAGCATCGTCTGCGAGAACACATCCGGCGGTGTCAGAATCATGCCCACCACAAAGCACCCGACGATCACATAAGGCCGGCTACGGCGCAGCGTCGGCACATCGGTCAACCCCGCCCAGACCACGATGAACGTCGCCACCGGAATCTCGAACGCCAGGCCGAACGCCAGAAACAGTGCCATGATGAAGTCCAGGTAAAGCCCGATGTCGGTCATCATCGCCACCCCGTCCGGGGTCACGCTGGCAAAGAAGCCGAACATCATCGGGAACACCAGGAAGAACGCAAAGGCCATCCCGCCATAGAACAGCACGATGCTCGACACCAGCAGCGGCAGGGCGATGCGCCGTTCGCGCTTGTACAGCCCAGGGGCGATAAAGCCCCAGGCCTGGTGCAGCAACAACGGCATGGCGAGGAACAGCGCGCACATCGCCGTCAGCTTGAACGGCGTGAGAAACGGCGAGGTGACGCTGGTGGCGATCATGCTCGTGCCTTCCGGCAGGTAACGCCGCAGCGGCTCGGAGATCAGCGTGTAGAGGGTCTGGGCAAACGGAAACAGCCCGGCAAACAGCACGGCGATCACCAGCAGCGCGCGCATCAGGCGCTTGCGCAGCTCACGCAGGTGCGCGGTCAGCGGCATGCGTGGATCGGATTGCATGGCCACGCTCATGACACACCCTCCTTGGCCGGCAGCTTGGCAGCCAGCGGTGCTGCGGCGTCATTGGCCGGTTCTGCCTCGAGGCGGATGCCTTGGCGCAGGTCCTGTTCGAGCTTTTGCAGCGGTGCGCTGTCGAGCGCCGGCAGGTCTATTTCCCGCTCGACCTGGGCGCGCAGGGCGTTCATCGCCCGGCGTGCCTGGCCCAGCCCGCGGCCCAGGGTACGTGCCGCTACCGGCAAGCGTTCGGGCCCGAGCACCAGCAGGGCGACGACCGCCACCAGCAGCAGTTCGGTGAAGCCTACCTCGAACATCAGGCCTGCCGATCCGTCTGGGCCTGCTGCACGGGCTGGGCGTTCAGCGGCGGTTGCTGCTGGACCTGTGGGTTGCTCGGAGTGGCGTCATTGTCGCCACCCATGGACTTGCGAAACCCCTGTATCGCCTCGCCGACATCACTGCCCAAGCCCTTGAGGCGCTTGGTGCCGAACAGCAGAAACACGATCATCAGCACGATCACCAGTTGCCAGATTCCGATGCCACCCATTAGAGACCACTCCTGTAAGGCCATGAAAAGAGAGGCAATCCTGCCTGTCGTAGATGACGTGAACATGACTGTCGCGCAGGTTGCCATCTGGCTGAAACACGCGCGGTGTTGACTGGCGTTTTCGGCGATGCAAACGGTGGCAAGGATGGGCAGGGAACGACAGCGCGGCGCCGCGCTGCTGATGGTCATGGTGGCGCTGGCAATGATTGCCGCAGGGCTGACCTGGCTGGTCGAGGGGGGCCGCCGGCAAGTCGATGAAGTGCGCCTGTTGCAGCAACGCGTGCAGGCACGAGCGATGCAGCAGGCGGGCCTGGTCTACGCCGCGCAGGCCTTGCGTGACCCGGCCTGGCGCGCCAGCCCGCTGTTCTGGCAGGCCTTGCGCGGGCAGCCGCTGAACTATGATTTTGGCGCCGGCAATGCGCAGTTGCGGGTACGCGACCAGCACACCTGCTTCAACGTCAACGCCTTGCTCGGTGAGGATGCCGAGCGCGCCGAGCGCCAGTTGCGCTTCCTGCTCGGCGATGACATGGTGGCCGAGCGGCTGGTGCACGCGCTTGGCGATTGGCTCGACAGTGACAGCGATGCGCGCCTGCAAGGCGCCGAGAGTGCGCAGTACCTGCGCCAGCAACCGGCGCGCCTTGCCGCCAACCAGCCGATGGTCGACAGCAGCGAGTTGAACCTGCTGCTCGAGCCGGATGCCAGTCGACAGAGCCGTTACCCGATGTTGTGTGCCCTGCCGCAGACCAGCGGCTGGCGCTTGAACGCCAATGCCTTGGGGCTGGAGCACCTGGGGTTGCTGGACGCGTTGTACGAGGGGCGTTATCCGCGTTCGCTGCTCAGCCGTATCGTCAGTGGGCGGCCGGCGGCGGGGTATGTGGATGCCGCGGCGTTGCGCCAGGCATTGGGGGCGGTGGATGACGAGACGTTTGCCCGGTTGAGCGAAGGCTTGCTGCTCAACAGTGGGCATTACCTGTTGCAGCTGTCGTTCGAGGAGGAGGGGGTGAGGCTGCGCAGCCAGTTTCAGATCGAGGCGCTGGGGGTGGTGCAGTGGCATGCGCGGGTGCCGGCGCAGCAGGTGCGGGTCCGCAGCCGTGAGCCGCTGCCCTTTTAAGCCTTGAGAGTGCTGGGGCTGCTTCGCAGCCCATCGCAGGCAAGCCAGCGCCTACAGCACAGCGCCGATCGTAAAACCGACGCTGTCCCTGTAGGAGCTGGCTTGCCAGCGATGGGCCGCATAGCGGCCCCGGCAATGGATCAGGCAGTACCGATCTCACCGCCATCATTACGCTGGATCACCACCGTCGAAGCCCGTGGGCGCACGGTAGCCCCCGCTGGCGCCGCATCGGTGGCCACATCGTTGTACGGCCAGTTGCCCGGGTGCTGGATGTTGACGAACATGCTCTTGTTGTCCGGCGAGAAGGCGATCCCGGTCACTTCACAGCCGTTGGGCCCAACGAAGAACCGACGCAGGTCCACCTGGTTCTGCGCATTGACCGGGATCTGCTTGCCCGAGGCGTCCACCAGATCGGTCGGGATCACCGCCAGCAACTGGTCATTGGTGTAGCTGGTCAGGGTCGACTCGCCGTTGTCGGTCTCGAACCACAACACCCCGCGGCTATCGAAGCTCATGCCGTCCGGGCTGGCGAACTGGTTCAGTTCGGTCAGGCCCGAGCGGTTGATGTCGGCGGTGCCGGCGGCGTTGGCGCCGAACACGAAGATATCCCAGTCAAAGCTCAACTGATCGTCGCTGTCGTGCCAGCGGATGATATGACCATGACGGTTCGGGCCACGCGGGTTGGCCGCATCGACCTTGTCGGCAGTCCGCGCGCTGTTGTTGGTCAGGGTCAGGTAGACATCACCGTTGGTCGGGTGCACCGCGGTCCACTCCGGACGGTCCATCGGCGTTGCACCGACCGCATCGGCCGCGCCACGGGTGTTGAGGATGATCCCCGCCAGGTCGCCATACAGCGCGCCCAGGGTGCTGCCGCCGGTGGTCGCGGTGGCCACGTCGAGCAGCAGCCAGTTGCCTGTGCCGTCGGCATTGAAGCGGGCGACGTAGAGCTTGCCCTGGTCCATGTACTTGGCACCGGTGGCGAGTCGATCGGCTGGCGTGGCGTCTGCCGCTTCCCACAGCGCGGTGGAGACGAACTTGTACAGGTACTCGTTGTTGGAGTCGTCGCCGGTGTACCAGACCAGCGGCTTGCCGACTACCGGCAGGCCCGGGCAGCAGCCTTCGTGGCGGAAGCGGCCCAGCGCGGTGCGTTTGACCGCACGGGTGCTGGCGTCGTACGGGTCGATCTCGACGATGTAGCCATAGGTGCTGGCTTCGTTGCGGAAGTCGTCGGTGGCGCTGGCACCGGTCGGGGTGATGTCGAAGCGGGCGAATTCATCATCCACCTCGGTGGCGTCACCGGCGCAGGTTTCCCACTTGTACTGGCCGCTGGTACTGCTCACGCCGATGCGCACCTGGTCGGCCGGGCGGGCGGCCTTGTTGACGAAGATGCCGGGCCAGTTCTCTTCGCAGGTCAGGTAGGTGCCCCACGGGGTGTAGCCGTTACCGCAGTTGTTGTTGGTGCCACGGGCCTGGGTACCGCCCGGCGAGAACTTGGTCTTGACGTGGTCGGTGCCGCGCAGCGGGCCGGCGATGTCCATCAGCGAGACGGTGGTGAAGCGGCGGTTGAGCGGGTCGTTGTCGACCACCTGCCAGCGGCCGCTGACCTTTTTCAGGCGCACCACGCCAGCGCCGTGGGCGTTGATTTCCTTGCGCGCTTCCTCGACCGGGCGCTTGCCGCCGGCATCGGTGGTCGGGCCGGCCGGGTGCAGGGCCTGGGCATCGATGTACTCGAAGTTGATCGCCAGCAGGCCATCCTCGGAGCTGCCGTTGATGGGGAAGAAGTGCATGCCGTCATGGTGCATGCCCATGGCGTTGGCCTGGTCGGTGGAGGTGTTGCTGCCGTCGGATTTCCACGGGTTGGCTTGGCTGTTCAGCGGCGTGCCCCAAGGTGCCAGCACGTAGGCGCTGTAGCCGGCGGCGACGACGCAGGCGTCGGTGCGCGAGCCGGCGATGGAGGTGAAGCCCAGCTTGAGTTTCGGTACTTCTGGTTCGGTAACCGGATCATCGTCGTCGGAACCGCCACCGCTGTCGAAGCAGCCTGTCAGACCGGTACCGGCGATCATCGCGATCGCTGCGCCAAGGCTGCCCCGCATCACGGTGCGACGGCTCAGGTAAGCGTCCATGACGCTGGCCATTGGCAGGTTTGCGCTCAGGTTCCGGTCCAGGTTGTCGCCGGTGTCTCGACTCATCAGGGTGTCCTTATAGTGGCTGAGTTGGAGGAACCCGCGACTTTAGAGCGCTTGTGTGATGATTCTTTGGCAGAAATATTAAGGTCCGCTTAAAACTAGTCGTTCTTAGGCGATGCGGTTTACAGATCATTCGGCAATTACTGTCGAATATCTGCCATTAAACTGTCATGTGAGCGCCGCAATATCCGGGACCCTAAGTGAACTCGGAAAGGATGCGGGCCTGATGGCTAGTAGTGTGGGCAGACGCGAAGTGATCAGCTGGATGGGTGTCGGTGCGTTGGCACCGCTGCTCGGCGCCTGT
Source organism: Pseudomonas reidholzensis (assembly GCF_900536025.1). Classification (GTDB taxonomy): domain Bacteria; phylum Pseudomonadota; class Gammaproteobacteria; order Pseudomonadales; family Pseudomonadaceae; genus Aquipseudomonas; species Aquipseudomonas reidholzensis. The sequence goes on along the minus strand of NZ_UNOZ01000031.1, from coordinate 169,756 downwards.
TCTGCACTCCCCGGCCAGGGCGCTGGCGGTGCCTCGGTAGACCTGCTGTATGTCGCCGACACCCTGGATGCCCGGCAACCTGGCCAGGCCGTGGTGCCGGCCACCCGGCTGGGCCCGGTCAGCCATCTCGGCCGCGCACCGTGGATGACCGGCAGCAATGCCAGTGCCGCGCATGCCGAGCTTGCCCCCTTGCTCGACGCCAGCCAGGCCGGCAATGCCCAGCTTGGCGGCTACCCGGTACTGGCGGCGCTGCTCGAGCAACTGCGCAGCGAGGCCGGCGCGCACAACTGCCTGACCCTGGAGAACGGCCAAGGCTGGAACGGCAGCGGCCTGGCCTACCTGACCCAAGGCGACAGCGGCGTGCAGGGCAGCCAGTTGCTCGGCAGTGAAGTGCGCGTCAGCAGCGACGAGCGGGTGCTCTGGCCACAACGCTGCGCGGCGCTGTATCACCAATCCTCTGCGATTACCCTCGGTGCCGGGCTTGCCGGCGACCAGGCCAAGGCGTTTGGCCTGGACAGCCTGCGGGTGTTCGAGCGCGGCGGCGTGCGCATCGCCGTGGTCGGTGTCACCGACCCCTATGCGCAGGATCAGAAAGCCTCGCTCAAGCAGTGGTATCAATCGCTGCAGCCGGTCTTCCAGCAAGCTCGGCGCGACGCGGACCTGGTAGTGGCCCTGGCCGATGTCGGCACCGGGCCCGGCCTGTGGTTGGCCGAGCGGGTCAATGAAATCGACGTGCTGCTGTGTGCCCGTGGCCAGGACCTGTGGCCGGCACCGGTGCAGGCCACCCAGGCCAGCGGCCGGCGGGTGCCGGTGCTGTTCGCCGGTTGCCGGGCCAGTGGCGCGTTTCGCCTGCGCTGCCAGCAGGTGGCCGGCCAGTGGCAGTTCGATGCACGCTTCTTTGCCGCGTTCGAGCATCAGCTGCCGCCCACCGCCCAGGCCCGCGCCAGCCAGTTGCGTGGCGTGCTGCGCCAGCAACGCGCCGGCCACGCCGCCTGGCTCGACCAACCCCTGGCGCGCGCACCCCAGGCGCTGTGGCGGCGTGATACCCGTGGCGGCAGTTGGGACCGGCTGCTGCACCAGGCCCTGGCCAATGACAGCAGCATGCCGGTGTTGCTCCCCGGCCTGCGTTACGACGCGCCCTTGGCGGCGGGCGAGACGATCACCCGCGAACACCTGATCAGCCTCACGGGCGGCTACACCGCGCCCGTGGTCGAAGCGCCCGCGCGGCAGGTCGAGCAGGTGCTGGAAAACGCCGCCGAGCAGTTGTTCGGCGACCCCTTGCTGCTCGACAACAGCCAGGACCTGCCGCGCTGGCAAGGCCAGGCCTGGCGCGTCAGTTACAGCCCACAGGGCAAGCGCATCAGCGGCCTCGAACCGGTAGAGGGCCTGTGCCGCACCTTCGGCCTGCAGTTCGACCCGCAGGCCGGTGAGCCGCTGTGGCAGACGGTCGAAGCCTGGCTGGTGCGCCAGCCCAGCGACTGGCAACTGGCGCCGCTGCAGTTGCCCGAAGTGCGCTACGTACAAGGCCATCCCGGCTGGCACCCACGGCAGGTGCCGGCTTGACCTGGCGCGGCCGACTGTTCAACGCCGCCCTGCTGACCCTGGCCGGTTGGCTGGCCGCGCAGTGCGTGCTGCAAGCCAGCCGCCAGCCGCAGCTGGCCGCCGCGCCGGCAATGGCTGCACCGGCATTGCCCGGCCTGATGGTTGGGCAGTGGCAGGCGCCAGTCGCTGACGGCGTGATCCCGCTGACCCGGTTGCCCCTGCAATACCTCGGCGGCCTGCGTGCCCAGCCGCTGTCATCCACCGTGGTGGTGCTGCGCTATGGCCAGCAGGTGCGCACGCTGGGCCGTGGCCAGCGGCTGGCGCCCGGCATCGTCCTGCAGGACATCGACAGCGATGGCCTTATTTTCGACAACCAGGGGCGGCGCGAGCGCCTGCCCTGGCCGCCACGGCCTGCCGTGACCGGCTTCAAGCGGCAAGGATAGAGCGATGTTGGCTAGATACTGCATGGCGGCTGTGATGACCCTGAGCCTGTCGTTGGCCTGGGCCGAAGAGCCGGAGGTGTTCGACGAGGGCGGCACGCCGATGTACGAGGTGAACTTCGTCGACACCGACCTGGTCGAGTTCATCGACAGCGTCTCGCGCATCACCGGCACCACCTTCATCGTCGACCCGCGGGTCAAGGGCAAGGTCACCGTGCGCACCGTCGACCGGCATGACGCCGATGCCATCTACGACATCTTTCTCGCCCAGCTGCGCGCCCAGGGCTATGCCGCGGTCGACCTGCCCAACGGCAGCGTGAAGATCGTCCCCGACCAGGCCGCGCGGCTGGAGCCGGTACCGGTCGAAGGTGGCGGCGAAAAAACCGCCGGCAGCGATGGCGTGGCGACCCGCGTGTTCAATGTGCGCAACGCCGCCAGCGAGCAGATGCTCGGCATCCTCAAGCCGCTGATCGACCCCCGGGTCGGGGTGATCACGCCGTACCCGGCGGCCAACCTGCTGGTGGTCACCGACTGGCGCAGCAACCTCGAACGCATCGACAAGCTGTTGCGCCAGCTCGACCAGGTCAGCGAAGAGCCGCTGCAGGTCATGAAGCTGCAGCATGCCAGTGCCGCCGACACCGCCCAGCTGGTCACCCGCCTGCTGGCCAGCGAGCAAGCGGCCGACCGCGCCCAGGTGGTCGCCGACCCGCGCAGCAACGCCTTGCTGGTGCGCGGCAGCGCCGACAGCCGCGAACGGGTGAAGGCCTTGCTGGCCCAGCTTGACCGGCCCGGTGACAACCTGCACAGCAGCAACACCCAGGTGATCTACCTGCGCCACGCCAACGCCAGTGAGGTGGTCAAGGTGTTGCGCGGCCTCAGCCAGACCGGCGCGGTGCCCGCCGGCGGGCAGGGCGAAGGGCAGGGCGAGGGCAAGGACCAGCCGCTGGCGATGGCCAGCGATTCGGGCATCCGCCTGGAATATGAAGAAGGCACCAACGCCGTGGTCATGGTCGGCCCGGACAGCGAGCTGGCCGCCTACCGCAACATCGTCGAACAGCTGGACATTCGCCGCGCCCAGGTGGTGGTCGAGGCGATCATTGCCGAGGTCTCCGACAGCCAGGCGCAGGAGCTGGGCGTGCAGTGGCTGTTCGCCGACGAGAAGTTCGGCGCGGGGATCGTCAACTTCGGCAGCAACGGGGTCAACATCGCCAACATCGCCGGCGCCGCCGCCAGTGGCGACAACGAGGCGCTGGGTGACCTGCTGTCGGCCACCACCGGCGTCACCGCCGGCATCGGCAGCTTTGGCGGCGGCTTCAACTTCGCCATGCTGATCAACGCGCTCAAGGGCAAGAGCGGTTTCAACCTGCTGTCGACGCCGACCCTGCTGACCCTGGACAACGCCGAGGCGTCGATCCTGGTCGGCCAGGAAGTGCCCTTCGTCACCGGCTCCGTGACCCAGAACAACGCCAACCCCTACCAGACCATCGAGCGCAAGGAAGTCGGGGTCAAGCTGCGCATCAAGCCGCAGGTCAACATCGACAACAGCGTGCGCCTGGACATCGTCCAGGAGGTCTCGTCGATCGCCGACAGCACCAGCGCCAGCGACGTGATCACCAACAAACGCGAGATCAAGACCAAGGTCATGGTCGAGGACAATGGCCTGGTGATCCTCGGTGGCTTGATCAGCGACGAGCTCAGCACCAGCAACCAGCGTGTGCCGTTGCTCGGTGACATTCCCTACCTGGGCCGGCTGTTCCGCTCCGACGCGAGCAAGAACACCAAGCAGAACCTGATGGTCTTCATTCGCCCGCGGATCCTGCGTGACGGGCCGAGCCTGGCCGGCCTCAGCCAGGAAAAATACCGCACCCTGCAACAGACCACGCCGCTGCAGTTGCCCGAGCTGGCCGAAGGCACGCCGCTGCTCAAGGTGTTCCCGTCGAGCCGGGCGCGGCTTGAAGGCGGTAACTGGTGATGCTGCCCTACCGCCTGGCGCGTCAGGCCGGCTTGGCCATGGCGCCGCTCGCCGAAGGCTGGCAGCTGTGGCTGCGGCCCGACGCCGACAGTGACCAGCTGCAGGAGCTGCTGCGCGTGCATGGCCAACCCCAAGGGCTTGAGTACCTGGATGCCGAGGCCTTCGATGCGCGCCTGGGCCAGCTGTACGAAGCCGGCAGCGGCACCACCCAGGCGTTGATCGACGGCATCGGCGAGCAGGTCGACCTGGACAGCCTGATGAGCGAGATGCCACGCATCGAAGACCTGCTCGAAAGCGACGACGAAGCGCCGGTGATCCGCCTGATCAACGGCCTGTTCGGCCAGGCCCTGCGCCTGCGTGCCTCGGACATCCACATCGAGACCTTCGAACAGAGCCTGGTGGTGCGCCTGCGCGTCGACGGCCACCTGCGTGAAGTGCTGCGCCCGCCACGCGCGTTGTCGGCGATGCTGGTGTCGCGGATCAAGGTCATGGCGCGCCTGGACATCGCCGAGAAGCGCCAGCCGCAGGATGGCCGGATCACCCTGCGCGCTGCGGGCCGCGAGGTCGATGTGCGGGTCTCGACCTTGCCCGGTATCCATGGCGAGCGGGTGGTGATGCGCGTGCTGGACAAACAGGCGAGCCTGCTCGCGCTGACCAACCTGGGCATGCCCGAGGCGGTCTTGCGCGGCCTGCGCAGTTGCCTGGCGCGGCCCAACGGAATCGTCCTGAGCACCGGCCCGACCGGCTCGGGCAAGACCACCACGCTGTACGCCAGCCTCAACAGCCTGAACGACGGCAGCCGCAATATCCTCACCGTCGAGGACCCGGTCGAATACGCCATCGCCGGCATCGGCCAGACCGCGATCAACCCGCGCGCCGGCCTGACCTTCGCCACGGGCCTGCGCGCCATCCTGCGTCAGGACCCGGACGTGATCATGCTCGGCGAGATCCGTGACCAGGAGACCGCACAGATCGCCGTGCAGGCCAGCCTCACCGGCCACCTGGTGCTGTCGACCCTGCACACCAACAGTGCGGTGGGCGCGGTGACCCGCCTGCGCGACATGGGCATCGAACCGTTCCTGATCGCTTCGTGCCTGCGCGGGGTGCTGGCCCAGCGCCTGGTGCGCAGGCTCTGTGCGTGCGCCCAGGCGCAGCCGTTGCAGGCCGCCGAGCGCGAGCTGTGGCCGGAGCTCGGTGCCTTGACCGAGACCTACCATGCCGTCGGCTGCGAGCACTGCCAGGGCAGCGGCTACAACGGCCGGCTTGGGCTGTATGAATTCGTCGAACTCGACCCCGGGCTGGTCGCGCTGCTGTACGACGGCGCCAGTGAAGCGGCCATGCACGACTACCTGGTCGAGCGTCGACAGAGCCTGGTGAGCATGGCCAGCGACTGCCTGCGGCGCGGCGAAACCAGCCTCGCCGAAGTGCTGCGCGTGGTTCAGGGCTGACCGATGCCGACCTACCGCTACCAAGCCGTCGACCTCGCCGGCAAGACCCACGGCGCCAGCCTGCAGGCCGACAGCGAACGGCATGCGCGGCAGCTGCTGCGCGAGCAGGGCCTGTTCGCCCGGCAACTCAAGCGCCACGACAGCGCCGCCGCCCAGCCGCGCCGGCAGCGCCTGAGCCGCGCCCAGCTGTGCGAACTGACCCGTCAGCTGGCGACCCTCACCGGTGCCGGGATTCCGCTGGTCGATGCCCTGCACACGCTTGAACGGCAACTGCGCCAACCGGCCCTGCACGCGGTGCTGGTGGCGGTGCGTGGCGCCCTCGCCGAAGGCTTGGGCCTGGCCCGCAGCCTGGCCCGCCAGGGCGCGCCGTTCACCGGCCTGTACTGCGCGCTGGTCGAGGCCGGTGAGCGCTCCGGGCGCCTGGCCCAGGTGCTGACACGCCTGGCCGACCACCTCGAACAGGTCCAGCGTCAGCAGCACAAGGCGCGCACCGCGTTGATCTACCCCTGTGTGCTGATGGGCGTGTCGTTGGCGGTGGTGGTCGGCCTGATGACCTTCGTCGTGCCCAAGCTCACCGAGCAGTTCGCCCACTCCGGGCAGAGCCTGCCGTGGGTGACCTCGCTGTTGATCGGCATCAGCCAGGGCCTGGTCAGCGCCGGCCCGTGGCTGCTTGGCCTGGCCATTCTGCTGACCCTGCTGGGCGGCTGGCTGTTGCGCAAACCCTATTGGCGCCTGCGCCGCGATGAGCTGTTGCTGCGCCTGCCGCGGGTCGGCGGCCTCCTTCAGGTGCTGGAAAGCGCGCGCCTGGCGCGCAGCCTGGCGATCCTCAGCGGCAGCGGCGTGGCCCTGCTCGAGGCGTTGCAGGTGGCCACCGAGACGGTCGCCAACCGGCGCATCCGCCAGGCCATGGAGCAGGTGCGCCAGCAGGTCCAGGGCGGCACCAGCCTGCACCGCGCGCTGGACGCCAGCCAGCAGTTTCCGCCGTTGCTGGTGAACATGGTCGGCAGCGGCGAGGCCAGTGGCACCCTGGCCGACATGCTCGAGCGGGTGGCCGACGACCAGGAGCGCGGCTTTGCCCGTCAGGTCGACACGGCCATGGCGCTGTTCGAACCCTTGATGATTCTGGTGATGGGCGGCGTGGTGCTGTTCATCGTCCTGGCCGTACTGCTGCCAATCATGCAACTGAACCAAGGCCTGCAATTGTGACGAGGAGAATGGACATGCAGCATCGACGCACCCGTCAACGGGGTTTCACCCTGATGGAAATCATGGTGGTGATCTTCATCATCGGCCTGCTGATCGCGGTGGTCGCGCCCAGTGTGCTGGGCAACCAGGACAAGGCCATGCGGCAGAAGGTCATGGCCGACCTGGCGACCCTGGAGCAGGCCTTGGACATGTACCGCCTGGACAACCTGCGCTTCCCCAGCAGCGAGCAGGGCCTGGCCGCACTGGTCAAGAAACCGGCGCAGGAGCCGCTGCCGCGAGCCTGGCGCAGTGACGGCTACATCCGCCGCCTGCCGGAAGACCCGTGGGGCACGCCGTACCAGTACCGCATGCCCGGTGAGCATGGCCGGGTCGATGTCTATTCGCTGGGCGCCGACGGTGCGCCCGGCGGCGAAGCGCTGGACGCCGACCTGGGCAATTGGGAGCTGTGACGCGTGACTGCCCAGCGTGGCTTCAGCCTGCTCGAGCTGCTGGTGGTGCTGGCCATTGCCGGGCTGATGACCGGCCTGAGCGTGGCCTGGCTCGACAGCGGCAGCAACCGTGTCGACCAGGCGCTCGACCGGCTGGCCGCGCAGACCCGCGAACAGGCTGCACTGGCCCGGCATGCCGGGCAGTTGCGCGGCTTGCGCTGGAATGGCCAGCGCCCGGAGTTCGTCCGCCGCGAGGGCGAGGGTTGGCAGGTGGTGCCGGTTCGGCTGGGCGATTGGCCGAAGGGCTTGCGCCCGGACTGGTCGGCCAGCACCACCCCGCAGTTGCTGTTCACCCCCGACGGTTGGGCGCGCCCCGGCACGGTCGTGTGGCAGTCGGCGCAGGGCAGCCAACGCTGGAGCTGGGCGCGCGACGGTCTGCTGCGCACGGCGGCAACCCCATGAAGCGTCGTCAGCGCGGTTTTACCCTGCTCGAAGTGACCGTGGCCCTGGCCATCGCCGCCGTGCTGGCGGTGATCGCCAGCCAGGTGTTGCGCCAGCGCCTGGCGGTCCAGGAGAGCGTTCAGCAGCATCGCCTCGGCCTGCTGTGCGCGCGTGAGTTGCAGGCACGCTTTGCCGTGGAGCAGTACTGGCCAGCGGCGAACAGCAACAGCGGCGTATTGAACCAGGGTGGGCAAGTCTGTCACTGGCAGCTGCAGTTGCGCGGCACCGGTGTCCGCGACTTGCGCCGGGGTGACCTGCAACTGTTTGCCGACCGCGACCAGCGCCTGCCGCTGGGGCAGTACAGCGTGTTTCTGGAGCGGCCATGAAGCGACCTCGGCAGGCGGGCCTGACCCTGATCGAGCTGATGGTCGCGCTGGCCCTGACCGCGGTGCTCGGGATCATGCTCGCGGCCTTGGTCAATGGCTGGTTGAAAGTGCGTGAGCGGCTCGAGACGCCCAGCGCCGACGCCGGCGTGCTGGAATTCTGCCTGGCCCTGGAGCGGCGTTTCGACAGCCCGGTGCTGCGCCGCGTGTACGAACAGCGGCTGCCGTTGGCGGTGCGTTGGCTCGACTGGCAACCGCAGCGCGACCAGTTGCTCTGGGTAGCGGCAGCGGCCTGGCCGCAAGCCGAAGGTGGCTCGCGTTTGCAGCGCCAGCGCCTGCGCTATGAGGCCCGCGAGCAACAACTGCTGGTGGAAAGTTCGGCCGACCTGTACGCCGTTGGCGAGCCGCAGTGGGTGGTGCGCGAGCGCCTGCAGCGGGTCAGCGCCTGGAATGTCCTTTATCACCAGGGTGGCCGTTGGCTGGCCTGGCCTTCCGATCAACCCGCGCACCCCGGTCGAGGTGTGCGCGTGGAACTGCAGCGTGACGGAGCACCTTATGTCTGCACATTCGCCTTGCCCCATGGGCTTTCATGAACGGGGGCGCGCATGAAGCCTGACTGGCGCCGCAGGCGTACGCCTCGCCCTTGGCTGCTGCTGCGCCCTGGCAGTGCCGGCCAGCCGTGGGACTGGCTGTTGGTCGAGGGCGGCCAGCCGAGCCGCGAAGGCCAGGGCGAACCGCCAGCGAACCTCGCGGCACGCATCGCGCTGATCGTGCCTGCGCCGCTGTGCAGCCATTTTCAGCTGCCGGCGCCGCCTGGCCTGAAGCGCGAGGAGTGGCCGCTGCTGCTGGAAGACAGGCTGTTGCAGAGCAGTGAAGAGATTGTCTGCGCCTGCCTGCAGCGTGCGCCCGGGCAGCTGCGCCTGGCGGTGGTGGCACGGCAGCTGCTCGACGGTTGGCGCCAGCAGTGCGCGGACTGGGGGCTGGCGGTCGAGCGCTGCTGGAGCGAGTTCCAGTTGCTGCCGGTGGCGCCAGCGGGCAGTGGCTGGGCATGGCCGCGGGGGGAGGGTGTGGTGCTGTTGAAAGGCCTTGCTCAGGAGGGCTCCGAGCACTGGTTGTGCTGGCCGCAGGCCCTGGCCGAGAGACCTTCGGTGCCTTGGGCGCAGCTGCTGCTGGAGCCCGTCGAGGGCCGGTGGCCGGCGCGCCTGGCGGTGCTGGAGGGCTTGCCAGGGTTGTTCGAGGCCCCGCGCAGGCGCCAGCCCCGCAGCGTGCCGCGCAGCCAGATCCGCCTGGCGGCTGCCTGCGCGCTGCTGGCTGTAGTGTGGGGCGGGCTCTGGCTGAGCCAGCAATGGCGTCAGGCCGAGGCCTACCGCCAGCAGGTGGTCGCCGTGATCGGCGAGCAGCCCAGCGTGCGCCAGGCCGGTGTGGCGCTCAAGCGCTTGCAGCAGGATGAGCGTGAACGGCAGGTGCGCCTGCGCAAGCTCGAGGGGTTGCAGGCGCAGGTGCAGCAGTGGCTGAGCCAGCACCCGGAATGGCGGTTGCAGGCGGTGCGCTTCGACGGCCAGCGCTGGCACCTGCGCCTGGACGGCGAGGGCACCGGGCCGGACTGGCAAGCGCTGGCCGTGGCCGCGGGGGCGCAGGTCGAGGTCAGCGATGCTGGGCAGCCAGCCTCTAGGCAGGTCGTGTTCGACCTGGGGGAGGCGTGATGAACCGTGCAGATTTGCAGCGCTATCGCTTGCCCGTCGCCTGGGCGCTGATCGCCTTGTTGCTGCTGGCCTTGGCGCTGCGCGAGGGGCTGGGCTACTGGCGGGAGATGGCCCAGTGGCAGGCATTGGCCGAGTCGGCGGCGAGCCTGCACGACGGCCCGCCGCTGGCGCTCGAGCGGCTGCGGCAATCGGCCCAGGCGCGGCAGATCGTCCTGGCCGAGGTCGAACCGCAGGGTGACACTTGGCAACTGCGAGGCCAGGTGGCCGATGAAAAGGCTCTTGAACAGTGGCTGCTGGCCTTGCAGGCCGACGGTGTGCAGCCGCTGCAGTGGGGCCTGGATCAGGATGGCGAGGGGCTGCGCTTTGCCCTGCAGGTGCGGCCATGAGCCGGCGTGGCGCGCTGTGGCTGGCGCTGGTGTTCACCGTGAGCCTGCTGGCACAGCTGCCGGCACGCTGGATCAGCGAGGCGTTCGGCCTGCCGCTCAGTGGTGTCGGCGGTAGTCTCTGGCACGGCCATGCGGCGCAATGGGGCGCGGTCGGCCCGTTGCGCTGGAGGGTGCAGCCCTGGCGTCTGCAGGCCGAACTCCAGGTCGGCTTCCAGGGCCAGGACTGGCAGGCGCGGCTGCACGGTTGGCCGTGGCGCTGGCAGGCCGAGGTCGAGGCGCTGGCGGGGCAGGCGCGGGTACCGCTGGGCTATCGGCTGGCAGGGCAATGGCAAGGGGCAGTGCGCCTGCGTGGGGCGGGCTGGGGCTGCAGCGCTGCAGATGGGCGTATCACCGTGACGGACCTGGCGCTGGTCGAACCGTGGTCATTGGGCTTGGGCCAGGGCGCGCTGGAGATGGACTGTCGCCAGGGGTGGCGGCTGGTCGGGCGGTTGCAGGCGCCGGGCCAGCATCAGGGGGCACTGGACGCTGACCTGCTGGCCCGGCGGGCGCAATTGAGCCTCGAACTGGAGCCGGAAGCGGCGCTCACACCGCTGCTACGGGGTGCTCAGTTGCTCGGCCCGCAGGCATCGCGGCTGCAGCGGCAGGTCAGTTGGTAGCACGGTTCGGTCAGGGGCGGATCTCGATCATGGTGCCGTCCTTGACCATGCTCCAGACCTCGCGCATGTCGTCATTGCGCATGGCGATGCAGCCTTCGGTCCAGTCCAGGGTGTGGAAGTACCACTCGGGGTATTCCTCGTCGATCGGCGTGCCATGGATCATGATCATGCTGCCCGCCGCAACGCCGTCACGGCGGGCCTTGGCGGCGTCGCTGATGTTCGGGTAGGAGATGTGCATGGCCAGGTTGTAGCGGTCGCTGACCTTGCGCCAGTCGAGCCAGTAGAACCCTTCAGGGGTACGCCGGTCGCCTTCGCGCTGCTTGGCGCCCATGGGCTGCTTGCCCAGCGAGATGCGGTAGGTCTTGAGCGGCTCGCCGCGGCTGATCAGTTGCAGGCGGCGCTCCGACTTGAGCACCAGCACCTTGTCGATCAGCGGGTGTTGCTGTACCGGCGCCTGCGACTGGGCGGCCGGCTGGGGCTTGCGAATGATCGTCTCGGTAAAGGCCGCGTGGGACACCGATACGACACCGAGGCAGAAAAGGGCTAGCAACCAACGCATGAAACGGTATCCCTGCAAGCTATTTGATGGACCACGAGACGTCTAGCGGCGGCAGGTACTCATGGCCTATGGGGTAGTGCTGCCCGACGCGGTCGCGATAATAGCATTCTAGTGTGCGTGTGACGGTGCGGAAAGCCAGCTCGCCCCAGGGGATCTCATGTTCCTCGAACAGGCGCACTTCCAGGCTCTCGACCCCCACGGCGACGTCCAGGTCGCTGAGTTCGGCGCGAAAGAACAGGTGCACCTGGTTGATGTGCGGCAGGTCGAACAGCTGGGACAGGCTCATGTCGCCGACCCGGGCACAGGCTTCTTCGACCGTTTCGCGACGGGCGGCCTGGTCGATGGTCTCGCCGTTCTCCATGAACCCGGCGGGCAGGGTCCAGTAGCCGCGGCGTGGCTCGATCGCCCGGCGGCACAGCAGCACCTGGCTGCCCCAGGTCGGCAGCACGCCGGCGACGATGTTGGGGTTCTGGTAATGGATGGTCTGGCAGTGGTCGCAGACGTACCGCAGGCGGCTGTCGCCCTCGGGGATCCGCTGAATGACCGGTTTGCCGCACGCGCTGCAGAATTTCATGCTTTGCTTCCCTTTATGTCGGCCTATCTTGGCGTGCCTGCGGGCCAGGCCGCAAGCCGTCAGCGGGCAGCACTTGGGTGCCTCGCGGCTTTTGGTGCATCATGCAGGGCAGGCCTTGGAATCGAGAGTGCGTAATGCTGGACGAGCTTCTTCGCCGAATGAGCAACCATACCCCCGCCTCACTGGAGGCGGACCGCCGTTTTCCAGAAGCGGCAGTACTGCTGCCCATCACCCGCAGCGAAGATCCGGAACTGGTCCTGACCCTGCGCGCCAAGGGGCTTTCCACCCATGGCGGCGAAGTCGCCTTTCCCGGTGGCCGGCGTGACCCGGAAGACCCTGACCTGGTGTTTACCGCCCTGCGCGAAGCCCAGGAGGAGATCGGCCTGCCGCCTGGTTTGGTCGAGGTGATCGGCCCGCTCAGCCCGCTGATTTCACTGCATGGGCTAAAGGTGACGCCATTCGTCGGTTTGATCCCGGATTACGTCGAATACCACGCCAACGATGCCGAGATCGCGGCAGTATTCACCGTCCCGCTGGAATTCTTCCGCCAGGACCCGCGCGATCACACCCACCGCATCGACTACCAGGGACGCAGCTGGTACGTGCCCAGCTATCGCTATGGCGAGTACAAGATCTGGGGCTTGTCGGCGATCATGATCGTCGAACTGGTCAACCTGCTGTTCGATGCCGGCATCAGCCTGCATCATCCGCCTGAGCGTTTCATCCAGAACCGAGCGGGGATCACCCTGCCGCCCGTCAAGCCGTGAGGAAGCAACCATGAAGTACCGCCTGGGAGACATGCGGGTAGAGACTCATCCGAGCAGTTGGGTCGCGCCCAACGCCACGCTGATCGGCAAGGTCCGCCTGCAGGCGCGTGCCAATGTCTGGTTTGGCGCGGTATTGCGCGGCGATAACGAACTGATCGACATCGGTGAAGACAGCAACGTCCAGGACGGCACGGTGATGCACACCGACATGGGCTCGCCGCTGACCCTCGGCAAAGGTGTGACGGTCGGCCATAACGCCATGCTGCACGGTTGCACGGTGGGCGACTACAGCCTGATCGGCATCAACGCGGTGATCCTCAACGGTGCGCGAATCGGCAAGCATTGCATCATTGGCGCCAACGCGCTGATCGCCGAAGGCAAGGAGATCCCTGACGGTTCGTTGGTGATGGGCTCGCCAGGCAAGGTCGTACGCGAGCTGAGCGATGCGCAGAAACACCTGCTCGAGGGCAGCGCCGCCTACTACGTGAAAAACGCCGAACGCTACGCCCGTGAACTGGCGCCGCAGGATGACTGACATGATCGAAGTCGAACGCCCGGTGGCCTCGCCCTGCGTCAGTATCTGCGCGCTGGACGAGCAGGACATGTGCACCGGTTGCCAGCGCACCGTCGCCGAGATCAGCCGCTGGGGGCGGATGGACAACAGCGAGCGCCGCCAGGTGCTCAAGCTGTGCCATGAGCGCGCAGTGGCGGCGGGGATGATCCTCGGGCTTTGAGTGCCTGCGGGCAGTGCCAACCCGTGAAGAGGCTGGCGCTGACCCGAAAATCAAGTACCCTGTGCGGCTTGCCCGAAGGTCGCCTGCCATGTTCTATCTGCTCGCCTATATCAGCAGCGTAGTGCTGATCAACTACGCCTTTTCCAGTGCGCCGCACCTGGACGTGATCTGGTCCGCCTGGGGCGGCCTGGTGTTCATCCTGCGTGACATGGTGCAGACCCGCTATGGCCATGGTGCACTGCTGGCCATGCTGGCGGCGCTGCTGCTCTCTTACGTCACCTCGGAGCCGGCGATCGCCCTGGCCAGCGCGACCGCGTTCTTCGTTTCCGAGCTGATCGACTGGCTGGTGTTCAGCATCACCCGCCGGCCGCTGCGCGATCGCCTGTGGCTGAGTTCGGCGCTGAGCATTCCGGTCGACACCTTCATCTTCTTCGGCATGATCGGCGCACTGACCCCGGCCGTGGCGGGCACCGCGCTGGCCTCCAAGTTTGCCGGCGTGACCGCGGTGTGGCTGGCGATGACCTGGCGTGCGCGCAAAGCCGCATTGGCCCCTTGAAGCCACGCTCTGATGTAGAATGACGGTCCTTTTTCAGCGGGCGGCGCACAGCCTGACGCAGCCCCGGACGCCTTCGAGGACCTGAAATGACCCGTATCGGAACCCCATTGTCGCCCACCGCGACCCGTGTACTGCTGTGCGGCTGCGGCGAGCTGGGCAAGGAAGTGGTGATCGAGCTGCAGCGCCTGGGCGTCGAAGTGATCGCCGTGGACCGCTACGCCAATGCGCCCGCCATGCAGGTGGCCCATCGCAGCCACGTGGTCAACATGCTCGACGGCGTCGCCCTGCGTGCGGTGATCGAAGCCGAGAAGCCACACTACATCGTCCCTGAAATCGAAGCCATCGCCACCGCGACCCTGGTCGAGCTGGAGAACGAAGGCTTCAACGTGGTGCCCACCGCTCGCGCCACCCTGCTGACCATGAACCGCGAAGGCATCCGTCGCCTGGCCGCCGAAGAGCTCGACCTGCCGACCTCGCCGTACCACTTCGCCGACACCTATGAAGACTACGCCAGCGCTGTCGCCGACGTCGGTTACCCGTGCGTGGTCAAGCCGGTGATGAGTTCGTCGGGCAAGGGTCAGAGCCTGCTGCGCAGCGCCGATGACCTGCAGACGTCGTGGGACTACGCCCAGGAAGGCGGCCGTGCCGGCAAGGGCCGGGTCATCGTCGAAGGCTTCATCGACTTCGACTACGAGATCACCCTGCTGACCGTGCGCCACGTCGGCGGCACGACCTTCCTCGAGCCGGTCGGCCACCGTCAGGAGAAGGGCGACTACCAAGAGTCCTGGCAGCCGCAGGCGATGAGCGCGAAGGCGCTGGCCGAGTCGCAGCGCGTGGCCAAGGCGGTCACCGATGCACTGGGTGGTCGTGGTCTGTTTGGCGTCGAGTTGTTCGTCAAGGGCGATCAGGTGTGGTTCAGCGAAGTCTCGCCGCGCCCGCACGACACTGGCCTGGTGACGTTGATTTCCCAGGACCTGTCGCAGTTTGCCCTGCATGCCCGGGCGATCCTCGGCCTGCCGATCCCACTGGTGCGCCAGTTCGGCCCGTCGGCGTCGGCGGTGATCCTGCCGCAAGGCCAGTCGCAGCAGACCAGCTTCGCCAACCTCGGCGCCGCGCTGAGCGAGCCGGACACCGCCATTCGCCTGTTCGGCAAGCCCGAAATCAACGGCCAGCGGCGCATGGGCGTGTGCCTGGCGCGTGACGAGTCGATCGAAGCGGCGCGGGCCAAGGCGACCCGTGCGTCGCAGGCGGTCAAGGTCGAGTTCTGATGTGACCTGACGGGGGCCGCACACGCGGCCCCCGTTCTTTCAGAGTTGCGCGTCGCGCGTCTCTTTCAGGCACAGCACAGCGATCAGGCTGATCACCGCTGCCGCCGACACATACCCGCCAACCCAGCTCAAGCCGCCCATGCTCACCAGCTTCTGGGCAAAGAACGGTGCCGCCGAGGCGCCGACGATGCCACCCAGGTTGTAGGCCGCCGAGGCGCCGGTATAGCGCACGTGGGTGGGGAACAGCTCAGGCAGCAAAGCGCCCATCGGCGCGAAGGTCACCCCCATCAGGAACAGCTCAAGGGCCAGGAACAGCGCCACGCCAGTGGTCGAGCCCGAGGTCAGCAGCGGCTCCATGGTGAAGCCCGACGCCACCGCCAGCAGGCCGCCGACGATCAGTACCGGTTTGCGCCCATAACGGTCGCTGAGCCAGGCCGACAGCGGTGTGGCCAGGGCCATGAAGACCACCGCGAAGCACAGCAGGCCAAGGAACGTCTCCCGGCTGTAGCCCAGGGTGGTGACGCCGTAGCTGAGCGAGAACACGGTGGAGATGTAGAACAGCGCGTAACACACCACCATCGCCGCCGCGCCCAGCAGGGTCGGCCGCCAGTGCTTGGCGAACAGGTCGACCACGGGCAGCTTGACCCGCTCGTTCTGCGCCACGGCCTTGGCGAACACCGGGCTCTCTTCGAGCTTCAGGCGGACATACAGGCCCACCAGCACCAGGGCGGCGCTGAGCAGGAACGGAATGCGCCAGCCCCACTCGCGGAACTGCTCGTCGCTGAGCGTCAGTGCCAGGGTCAGGAACAGCCCGTTGGCCGCCAGGAAACCGATCGAAGGGCCCAGCTGCGGGAACATGCCAAACCAGGCGCGCTTGCCGGGCGGGGCGTTTTCCGTGGCCAGCAGCGCCGCGCCACCCCATTCGCCGCCCAGGCCCAGGCCTTGGCCGAAGCGCAGCAGGCAGAGGATGATCGGCGCCCACACGCCAATGCTGTCGTAGCCCGGCAGCAGGCCGATGGCCGTGGTCGATACACCCATCAGCAGCAGCGAGGCGACCAGGGTCGACTTGCGCCCGATGCGGTCGCCAAAGTGGCCGAACAGCGCCGAGCCCAGGGGCCGTGCCATGAAGGCGATACCAAAGGTGAGAAACGCCGCGAGCATCTGCGCAGTGCCCGACCCGGACGGGAAGAACACCGGGCCGATCACCAGCGCGGCGGCAGTGGCGTATACATAAAAGTCATAGAATTCGATGGCGGTGCCGATGAAGCTGGCGGTGGCCACGCGCGCGGGCGAGTTGACCGGGGCTGCCGGGGTCGAGTCGGTGTAGGTGGTGCTGGTCGTCATGTGCGTAAGTCCCTGACAGTCGGATGCTCCAGTGGGCAACCCACGCAGTGCCCAGGCAGGCACGGGCGCGCGGACGCCGGAGCGTATTGTTGTAAGTCGCTCGACTGACGAGGGCCCAGGGATAGGAAGGGGAGCGGGGCACTGTTCGGGGTAGGGAAGCAGGACCGCAGGGTGTGTCAGTGAAGCGGACTGGCCGTCGGGCGCCGGATGCGGGTAGCGGGCGGGGCGGCAGGGCTGGGTAAGCGTGACCGGAGTATAGCTATCGGGTCACGGTCCAGACCAGTACCTTGCTGGCACAATTGTCCTCGGTTTCGAGGATCTCCAGGCGATAGCGGCCGATCTTCAGGCACACCGCGCTGGCCGGGATGCTTTCCAGCGCTTCGGTGACCAGGCCGTTGAGGGTCTTCGGCCCGCCATCGCAGGGCAGGTGCCAACCCAGGCTGCGGTTCAGTTCGCGCAGCGAGGCGGTGCCTTCGATGACGAAGCGGCCATCGGCCTGCGGATGGATCTGCGGGTTGTCGTGGCTCTGCTCGTCTTCGAATTCGCCGACGATCTCTTCGAGGATGTCCTCGAGGGTGACGATGCCCAGCACCTCGCCGTACTCGTCGACCACCACGCCGAGGCGGCGCTGCTGCTTGTGGAAATTCAGCAGCTGCAGTTGCAGGGGAGTGCTCTCGGGCACGAAGTACGGCTCGTAGCAGGCGGCGTGGAGGGTTTCCAGGGTCAGTTCGGCGCGGGGCAGCAGGTGGCTGATGAGCTTGGTGTTGAGGACCGCTTCGACCTGGTTGATATCGTTGTGGTACACCGGCAAGCGGGTGTGCCGGCTGACGATCAGCTGCTCGATGATGCGCTCGATGGGTTCGTCCAGGTTGACCCCGTCGACTTCGTTGCGCGGCACCAGGATGTCGTTGACGGTGATCTTGTCCAGCGCCTGCAGGCCGTCGAGCAGGCCGTGGCGGCTGAACTCGTACGGCTCGTCCTGATCGGCGTCGTGTTCTTCCTGGGGGTGCAGGGCAACCGCCGTGGGCTCGCCGCGGAACGGCCGCAGGATCAGCCTGGCGCTGCCGTCTAGCAGGCAGGCCAGCGGTTGCAGGAGCAGCAGCGGCAGTTTCAGCAGGCTGGCGCCGAGGCTGACAATGGCCTGCGGGTTGCGCCGGGCCAGGCGCCGTGGCAGGTACTCGGCGAGCACCAGCAGGACCAGGCTGGCCAGCAGGCCGCCGAGCCAGAAGCCGTGTTCGCCACTGTGGTGCTGGCCGATCAGACAGGCCAGGCCGAGCACCAGCAGCTTGCCCAGGCTGGCGCCGAACACCAGGGCCGGGGCGGGCAGGGCGGGCTCGGCGGACTCGCCGCTGCGCGCGTGGCCATTGAGCAGTTGGCGGGCGGCGTCGACGGTGCTGAACAGCATCGCCCACAGCAGGGCCAAGGCGAGGGTGGCCAACAGGGGCGCGTGCAACTGGACGAACGGCAGGCTATCCATAGGTGACCGTCAGATGTGCAGGATGAATTCGCGGACCAGCTTGCTGCCGAAGTAGGCCAGCATCAACAGGCAGAAGCCGGCCAGGGTCCAGCGGATCGCCTTGTGCCCCCGCCAGCCGAGGCGGGTACGGCCCCACAGCAGCACGCTGAAGACGATCCAGGCGATGCAGGCCAGCAGGGTCTTGTGCACCAGGTGCTGGGCAAACAGGTTGTCGAGGAACAGCCAGCCGGAGATCAGCGACAGCGAGAGCAGTACCCAGCCGGTCCAGAGAAAGCCGAACAGCAGGCTTTCCATGGTTTGCAGCGGCGGGAAGTTGCGGATCAGCCCGGACGGGTGCTTGTGCTTGAGCTGGTGGTCCTGCAGGAGCAGCAGCAGGGCCTGGAACACGGCGATGGTGAACAGCCCGTAGGCCAGGATCGACAGCAGGATATGCGCGAGGATCCCCGGCTCTTCGTTGATCAGTGGCACCGTGCCTGGCGGTGCGAACTGGGCCAGCAGGGCGGTGATCGCGCCAAGCGGGAACAGCAGGACCAACAGGTTTTCCACCGGAATGCGCAGGCACGCCAGCAGGGTCAGGCTGATCACCGCGACGGCGATCAGGCTGGAGGCACTGAAGAAGTCCAGGCTCAGGCCCAGCGGGGTCATCAGCTGGAAGAACAGCGCGCCGCCCTGGGCGATCACGGCGATGGCGCCGAGCAGGCCGAGTAGCCGTTTGTCGGCACGCGTGCCTTGGGACAGACGGATGGCGTGGTAAAGCGCGGCAACTATATAGAGGCCCGCGGCAATGAGGTTGGGGATGAGGCTGGGTGAAGAGAGCATAAGTCCTGGTAGGCAAGCCCTGAAAGAGAGGGAGTTTGGCATAGAACCCGGCTGGCAAGGAAGACCGGCGGCGGGCCTACCGGCATTGATGCCGGTACATCCATCCGAGCATGGTGTGCGCGGCCATCAGTCTCCGCTATAATCGCCGGCTTGCTGTGCCCCGCGCGTGTCCAATTCCGCCAGGGCGCCTGACAAACCTCGGCTTTGCCAAGCCTGAAAGGATCACCATGTTCGAAAACCTGACCGACCGCCTGTCACAGACGCTGCGCCATGTCACCGGCAAGGCCAAGCTGACCGAAGACAATATCAAGGACACGTTGCGCGAAGTGCGCATGGCGCTGCTCGAGGCCGACGTTGCCCTGCCGGTGGTCAAGGATTTCGTCAACAGCATCAAGGAGCGCGCGGTCGGCACTGAAGTGTCGCGCAGCCTGACCCCGGGTCAGGCGTTCGTGAAGATCGTCCAGGCCGAACTCGAAAGCCTGATGGGCGCGGCCAACGAAGACCTCGCCCTGAACGCCGCGCCGCCCGCCGTGGTGCTGATGGCCGGCCTGCAGGGCGCGGGCAAGACCACCACCGCCGGCAAGCTCGCGCGCTTCCTTAAAGAGCGCAAGAAGAAGACCGTCATGGTGGTCTCCGCCGACGTCTATCGTCCGGCGGCGATCAAACAGCTGGAAACCCTGGCCAACGACATCGGCGTGACGTTCTTCCCGTCCGACATCAGCCAGAAGCCGGTCGACATCGCCGAAGCGGCGGTCCGCGAGGCCAAGCTCAAGTTCATCGACGTGGTCATCCTCGACACCGCCGGCCGTCTGCACATCGACGCCGACATGATGGACGAGATCAAGGCCCTGCACGCCGCGGTCAAGCCGGTCGAAACGCTGTTCGTGGTCGACGCCATGACCGGCCAGGACGCCGCCAACACCGCCAAGGCCTTTGGTGAAGCGCTGCCGCTGACCGGCGTGGTGCTGACCAAGGTCGACGGCGACGCCCGTGGCGGTGCCGCGCTGTCGGTGCGCGCGATCACCGGCAAACCGATCAAGTTCATCGGCATGGGCGAGAAGAGCGAAGCGCTCGAGCCGTTCCACCCTGACCGCATCGCCTCGCGGATCCTCGGCATGGGCGACGTGCTCAGCCTGATCGAGCAGGCCGAGCAGACCCTCGACAAGACCAAGGCCGACAAGCTCGCCAAGAAGCTCAAGAAGGGCAAGGGCTTCGACCTCGAGGACTTCCGCGACCAGCTGCAGCAGATGAAGAACATGGGTGGCCTCGGCGGCCTCATGGACAAGCTGCCGAGCATCGGTGGGGTCAACCTGTCGCAGATGGGCAACGCCCAGGGCGCGGCCGAGAAGCAGTTCAAGCAGATGGAGGCGATGATCAACTCCATGACCCCGGCCGAGCGCCGTGACCCTGAGCTGATCAGCGGTTCGCGCAAGCGCCGGATCGCCCTCGGCTCCGGCACCCAGGTGCAGGACGTCGGCCGCTTGATCAAGCAGCACAAGCAAATGCAGAAGATGATGAAGAAATTCTCCACCAAGGGCGGCATGTCGAAGATGATGCGCGGCCTTGGCGGCATGATGCCGGGTGGCGGCATGCCCAAGCTGTAAACCGATTCAGGCCAGTGGCGGCAACCCCGCCGCTGACCGGAACCCGCTCCGGCGGGAACACCGTCGCCTCCATGAAGAGGCGGCTTAATAGCAGATCAGCAGGCTGGCCTTTTTGCTTGAAGTAAAAAGGCATTTGCAAATGTCCGTATATTCCTTGAGAATATGCGGCCTTTCGGGCACCCGTGTGCCCGCTGTGCATCATGATTTGCAGCACCGACTACAGGAACGATGTTCAATGCTTACCATTCGTCTTGCCCGTGGCGGCTCCAAAAAGCGCCCGTTCTACCAACTGACCGTAACCGACTCGCGTAACCCGCGTGACGGCTCCCACATCGAACAGGTTGGCTTCTTCAACCCGATCGCCCGTGGTCAGGAAGTTCGTCTGTCCGTTAAACAAGACCGTGTTGCTCACTGGCTGAGCATCGGCGCACAGCCGTCTGAGCGTGTTGCTCAGCTGCTGAAGGAAGCGGCCAAGGCTGCTGCCTGAACCGTATGAACGCGACGCCAGAAAAGGCTGACGACCTCATCGTCGTTGGCAAGATTTTTTCGGTACACGGCGTTCGCGGCGAGGTGAAGGTGTATTCCTTTACCGATCCGATTGAAAACCTGTTGGATTACCGTAACTGGACGCTTCGGCGCGAAGGGTCGGTCAAACAGGTCGAGCTGGTCAGTGGCCGTTCCAATAAAAAGGAGCTGGTCGCCAAGCTCAAAGGGCTCGACGATCGTGACGAAGCGCGTCTTCTGAGCGGTTACGAGATTTGCATCTCGCGCAGCCTTTTGCCCAACCTGACGGACGACGAGTACTACTGGTATCAGTTGGTCGGCTTGAAAGTCATCAACCAGGACGAACAGCTGTTCGGCACGGTTGATCACCTGTTGGAGACCGGCGCGAACGATGTAATGGTGGTCAAGCCTTGCGCAGGCAGCCTGGATGACCGTGAGCGCTTGTTGCCCTATACGGCGCAATGTGTGCTGACAGTCGACCTTGAAGCCGGTGTGATGCGGGTCGAATGGGACGCGGATTTCTAACTGATGGGTAACCTTCGCGTAGAAGTCATCACGCTGTTCCCCGAGATGTTCTCGGCCATTACGGAGTACGGCATTACCAGCCGCGCGGTGAAGCAGGGCTTGTTGCAAGTCACTTGCTGGAATCCGCGGGACTACACCAGTGATCGCCACCACACGGTGGATGATCGGCCTTTTGGCGGTGGTCCGGGGATGGTAATGAAGATCAAGCCTCTGGAAGATGCCCTGGCCAGTGCCAGGCAGGCGACCGGAGCAGCGGCAAAGGTGATCTACCTTTCGCCACAAGGCCGCACGCTGGATCAGCAAGCGGTCAAAGGCTTGGCCGAACAGGAATCTTTGATCCTGATCGCCGGCCGTTATGAAGGCATTGACGAGCGTTTTATTGATGCTCATGTCGATGAAGAGTGGTCGATTGGTGACTATGTGCTTTCCGGTGGTGAGCTGCCGGCCATGGTACTGATCGATGCGGTTACGCGGCTGCTGCCCGGAGCTTTAGGGCATGTAGGCTCGGCGGAGGAAGATTCCTTCACCGATGGCTTGCTGGATTGCCCGCACTACACCCGACCTGAGGTGTATGCGGATCAGCGTGTACCCGACGTGTTGCTAAGTGGCAACCATGCACATATCCGGCGATGGCGGATGAAGCAGTCCCTTGGTAGGACCTTCGAACGACGCGCCGATCTTCTGGAAAGTCGCTCACTTTCTGGAGAAGAGAAAAAGCTGCTCGAGGAATACCTCCGCGAGCGGAACGATAGTTAACGTATCGATGGTGGATCACGTTTGTCCACCTTAGGAGCACAGCATGACTAACAAAATCATCCAGCAGCTCGAAGCAGAGCAGATGAGCAAGGAAATCCCGACCTTCGCACCAGGCGACACCGTTGTCGTCCAGGTTAAAGTGAAGGAAGGTGATCGTTCCCGTCTGCAGGCATTCGAAGGCGTTGTCATCGCCAAGCGTAACCGCGGTCTGAACAGCGCCTTCACCGTGCGCAAGATCTCCAGCGGCGTTGGCGTTGAGCGTACCTTCCAGACCTACAGCCCGCAAATCGACAGCCTGGCCGTGAAACGTCGTGGTGACGTGCGTAAAGCCAAGCTGTACTACCTGCGTGACCTGTCCGGCAAAGCCGCTCGCATCAAAGAAAAACTGTCCTGAGTACAGTTTGACGGGTGGCTGCGGCCACCCTGCGAGAACAAAAAGCAGCCTTCGGGCTGCTTTTTTGCTTTCTGAAACCTTGCCATTGCGATGTGACATGACCATGACCAGCACCCGAGACCAGGCTATCCAGCGCCGCACCGAGCTGTCGGTGACCCGCGTGACCAAGGCGGTGTTCCCCAACACCACCAACCACCACAACACCCTGTTCGGCGGCACCGCCCTGGCCTGGATGGACGAAGTGTCGTTCATTGCCGCCACGCGTTTCTGCCGCTTGCCGTTGGTGACGGTGTCCACCGACCGGATCGACTTCAAGCACCCGATCCCGGCGGGCTCGATCGTCGAGCTGGTCGGCACGGTGGTCAAGGTCGGCAATACCAGCCTGCAGGTGCAGGTCGACGTGTTTGTCGAGAACATGTACCTGGATGGGCGCGAGCGCGCGATCCATGGGGTGTTCAGCTTTGTCGCCATCGACGAGGACAAGCGCCCGGTGCCGGTGCTGCCCGAGGCCTGAGCATTTTGGTTGCCTGTGCGGGCCTCTTCGCGGGTAAACCCGCTCCTACAGGGTGGATGGTTGCGCGGTCCTTGTAGGAGCGGGTTTACCCGCGAAGAGGCCGCTACAGACAACCCCGCAGCCCCTGTGAAACACTGTGACCTTATCTGCTGACCTGACGCTCGCATGCCCGCCCTCGACCACCCCCTGATCGACCAGTTCCTCGACGCCCTGTGGCTGGAAAAAGGCCTTGCCGACAACACGCGCGCCTCCTACCGCAGCGACCTCGCGCTGTTCAACGGCTGGCTCCAGGAGCAAGGCATCGCGCTGCCAGACGCTGGCCGCGAGCTGATCCTCGATCACCTCGCCTGGCGCCTCGACCAGGCCTACAAACCCCGCTCCACGGCGCGCTTCATCTCCGGCCTGCGTGGTTTTTTTCGCTACCTGCTGCGGGAAAAACTGATCGGCGTCGACCCGACCTTGCAGATCGACATGCCGCAACTGGGCAAGCCATTGCCCAAGTCGCTCTCGGAAGCCGACGTCGAGGCCCTGCTGCAGGCGCCCGACCTCAGCGAAGCGATCGGCCAGCGCGACCGCGCCATGCTTGAAGTGCTGTATGCCTGTGGCCTGCGCGTGACCGAACTGGTCAGCCTGACCCTCGACCAGGTCAACCTGCGCCAGGGCGTACTGCGGGTAATGGGCAAGGGCAGCAAGGAGCGCCTGGTGCCGATGGGCGAAGAGGCGGTGCTGTGGCTCGAGCGCTACCTGCGCCAGGCCCGCGCCGAGCTGCTTAACGAGCGCCCCAGCGATGTGCTGTTCCCCAGCCTGCGGGGCGAGCAGATGACCCGGCAGACCTTCTGGCACCGGATCAAGCACCAGGCCATGGTCGCCGGGATCGACAAGTCGCTGTCGCCGCACACCCTGCGCCACGCCTTCGCCACCCACTTGCTCAACCATGGTGCCGACCTGCGCGTGGTGCAGATGCTGCTGGGCCACAGCGACCTTTCCACCACCCAGATCTACACCCACGTGGCCAAGGCCCGCTTGCAGCAACTGCACGCCGAGCACCATCCGCGTGGATGAATGATTTTCATGTTCCGCCGACCGGCGCCTGGGGACTCATTCAGCCCCGGCCTGATGTGGTAGGCTTGGGCGGTTTGCACCACGGGCCGCACAGCCACCGCGATTATTCACGCAGGTGACGCCCGCCGGCCCCGTCCGTCTTCAGGAGTACCCCATGCGCGTGACCCAGATTTTCGCCGCCGCCGCCCTGGCGCTGGCCAGCACGTTCGCCTCTGCCGCAGCCACCGATGGCAACGCTGGCGCCGAACAGGCAATTCGCAAGACCCTGCAGACCCTCGCACTGGACGTCCCGGTCGAAAGCGTTGCCAGCAGCCCGCTCAATGGCCTCTATGAAGTCAAGCTGCAGGGCGGCCGCGTGCTCTACGCCAGTGCCGATGGCCAGTTCGTCATGCAGGGCTACCTGTTCCAGATCCAGGACGGCAAACCGGTCAACCTGACCGAGAAAACCGAACGTCAGGGCGTCGCCAAGCTCATCAACGGCATTCCAGCCGCCGAGATGGTGGTTTATCCTGCCAAGGGCGAAACCAAGTCGCACATCACCGTGTTTACCGACACCACCTGCCCGTATTGCCACAAGCTGCACGCCGAAGTGCCGGAGCTCAACCGTCGCGGTATCGAAGTGCGCTACGTCGCCTTCCCGCGTCAGGGCCTCGGCTCGCCGGGTGATGAGCAGCTGCAGGCGGTATGGTGCTCCAGCGACCGCCGCGCGGCGCTGGACAAGATGGTCGAGGGCAAGGAAATCAAGGCGGCCAAGTGCGCCAACCCGGTCGGCAAGCAGTTCCAGCTCGGCCAGTCGATCGGTGTCAATGGCACACCGGCGATCGTCCTTGAAAACGGTCAGGTGATTCCCGGCTACCAGCCGGCGCCGCAAGTGGCCAAGCTGGCCCTTGCCGTTGATGGCAAAGCAGCCAAGTAATCTATTCAGTACGCCGTCGTCATGGGGTGACGGCAATGTTTCACGGTCGGCGCAGGTGCCGGCCGTTCAATGGGGAGTTCACAGTGAAACCGGTCAAAGTAGGCATCTGTGGGTTGGGGACCGTCGGTGGCGGAACCTTCAATGTACTTCAGCGCAACGCCGAGGAGATTGCCCGCCGTGCCGGGCGCGGTATTGAAGTCGCGCAGATTGCACTGCGCTCGCAGAACCCGAACTGCCAGATTACCGGTACCCCCATTACCGCTGATGTGTTCGAGGTCGCTTGCAACCCGGAAATCGACATTGTCATCGAACTGATCGGTGGCTACACCATCGCCCGTGACCTGGTGCTCAAGGCCATCGAAAACGGCAAGCACGTGGTCACCGCGAACAAGGCGCTGATTGCCGTGCATGGCAACGAGATCTTCGCCAAGGCCCGCGAGAAGGGCGTCATCGTCGCCTTCGAAGCGGCCGTGGCGGGTGGTATCCCGGTGATCAAGGCGATCCGTGAAGGGCTGTCGGCCAACCGCATCAACTGGCTGGCCGGGATCATCAACGGCACCGGCAACTTCATCCTCACCGAAATGCGCGAGAAGGGCCGTACCTTCCCCGACGTACTGGCCGAAGCGCAGGCGCTGGGCTATGCCGAAGCCGATCCGACCTTCGACGTCGAAGGCATCGACGCGGCGCACAAGCTGACCATCCTGGCCTCGATCGCCTTTGGTATTCCGCTGCAGTTCGACAAGGCCTACACCGAAGGCATCACCCAGCTGACCACTGCCGACGTCAACTACGCCGAAGCGCTGGGCTACCGCATCAAGCACCTGGGCGTGGCCCGCAGCACCCCGGCCGGCATCGAGCTGCGCGTGCACCCGACGCTGATCCCGAGCGACCGCTTGATCGCCAACGTCAACGGCGTGATGAACGCGGTGATGGTCAACGGTGACGCTGCCGGTTCGACCCTCTACTACGGCGCCGGTGCCGGCATGGAGCCGACCGCTTCGTCGGTGGTCGCCGACCTGGTCGACGTGGTCCGCGCGATGACCTCCGACCCGGAAAACCGTGTGCCGCACCTGGCCTTCCAGCCCGATGCGCTGTCGGCTCACCCGATTCTGCCGATCGAAGCCTGCGAGAGCTCGTACTACCTGCGCATCCAGGCCAAGGATCACCCCGGCGTACTGGCCCAGGTGGCGAGCATCCTCTCCGAGCGTGGCATCAACATCGAGTCGATCATGCAGAAGGAAGCCGAGGAGCAGGATGGCCTGGTGCCGATGATCCTGGTCACTCACCGGGTGGTCGAGAAGGGTATCAACGACGCGATCGTTGCCCTCGAAGCCCTGCAGGATGTGGTCGGCAAGGTCGTGCGCATCCGCGTCGAGCAGCTCAACTAATCAGTCGCCATCGGGCCGCCAGCGCGGCCCGGGCCCCAGCATCGAAGGTTTGCACCCATGCGTTATATCAGTACTCGCGGCCAGGCCCCGGCCCTGAACTTCGAAGACGTCCTGCTCGCAGGCCTGGCCAGCGATGGCGGCCTGTATGTGCCGGAAAACCTGCCACGCTTCACCCAGGAAGAGATCGCCTCGTGGGCGGGCCTGCCGTACCACGAGCTGGCTTTCCGGGTCATGCGCCCGTTCGTCACCGGCAGCATCGCCGACGCCGACTTCAAGAAGATCCTCGAAGAAACCTACGGCGCGTTCTCCCACGCCGCGGTGGCGCCGCTGCGCCAGCTGAACAGCAACGAGTGGGTCCTGGAGCTGTTCCACGGTCCGACCCTGGCGTTCAAGGACTTTGCTCTGCAACTGCTCGGCCGCCTGCTCGACCATGTGCTGGTCAAGCGCGGCGAGCGCGTGGTGATCGTCGGTGCGACCAGTGGTGACACGGGCTCGGCGGCCATCGAAGGCTGCCGCCGTTGCGACAACGTCGACATCTTCATTCTTCACCCGCACCAGCGTGTGTCGGAAGTCCAGCGCCGCCAGATGACCACCATCTTCGGCGAGAACATCCACAACATCGCCATCGAAGGCAACTTCGACGACTGCCAGGAGATGGTCAAGGCCAGCTTCGCCGACCAGTCGTTCCTCAAGGGCACTCGCCTGGTGGCAGTCAACTCGATCAACTGGGCGCGGATCATGGCCCAGATCGTCTACTACTTCCATGCAGCCCTGCAGTTGGGCGGCCCGGCGCGTTCGGTGGCGTTCTCGGTGCCGACCGGCAACTTCGGCGATATCTTCGCCGGTTACCTGGCGCGCAACATGGGCCTGCCGATCAGCCAGCTGGTGGTCGCGACCAACCGCAACGACATCCTGCACCGCTTCATGAGCGGCAACCAGTACGTCAAGGACACCCTGCACGCGACCCTGTCGCCGTCGATGGACATCATGGTCTCGTCGAACTTCGAGCGTTTGCTGTTCGACCTGCACGGTCGCAATGGCGCGGCGATTGCCGAGCTGATGGCCAACTTCAAGCAGGGTGGTGGTTTCAGCGTCGATGAAGACCGCTGGACCGAGGCGCGCAAGCTGTTCGATTCGCTGGCGGTCAGTGACGAAGACACCTGCGAAACCATTGCCGAGGTGTTCGCCAGCACCGGTGAAGTGCTCGACCCGCACACCGCGATCGGCGTCAAGGCCGCCCGCGAATGCCGCCGCAGCCTGGACACGCCGATGGTGGTGCTGGGTACCGCGCATCCGGTCAAGTTCCCGGAAGCGGTGGAGAAGGCGGGTGTTGGCAAGGCACTCGAGCTGCCGGCGCACCTGAGCGATCTGTTCGGCCGCGAAGAGCGCTGCACGGTGCTGCCGAACGACCTGAAAGCGGTGCAGGCGTTTGTCAGCCAGCATGGCAATCGTGGCAAGCCGTTGTAATCGGGCTTGTGGTGATTGATTGAAAAACCCGTCCTTGTGACGGGTTTTTTTATGGTTTTTCGTGGATTGCCGGGTAGTTTTTGCTTGGGCTTGGGCTTGCAAGTCGTGGGCTTATCCATTCGATGGTGTGGCGCTTATGGCCCCTTCCGCCCCAACGGCGGGTCACTTTTTTTCTTGGAAAAAAGTAACCAAAAACCGCTTGCTCCTACATCAGTCCCGCTCGAAGCGGGATTCCCTCACTCCGGCCTTGCTCCCGCGAGGACCGGGCTGTACGGGCCTTGCCGGCCTTCCTGGCCGTCACCTCGCTTCGCAAGACCTCCGTTCGGCCTCCTGAAGTCGCAGTAGATCAAGATCACGAGCCAGATCAAAAGCCAGATCAAGGGCCAGGGCAACGGCTGGCGAATCGCTGCGCTCTCGCTGGTTTATAAGGGCGGTATAGCGCGTCAGCGCCAGAATGTGCATTGGCAGTTCCGGCCCCATCGCGGGCAAGCCCGCTCCTACAAGTGTTCCACAATCGGGAGGGCGGCGGCGGTCCTTGTAGGAGCGGGCTTGCCCGCGATGAGGCCCGAATATCCACCACCCTAAACGGATAAGCTCGCAAATCGAAACCCACGGCCAACCCTCCCAACAACCGGTGAAGCCCCGCCCAGGGTGGTGCACCAGAAGAAGTCTCCCGAAGCACTTTCAGATTTTTCTGATTCCAGCCGCACAACGGCGTTTCTACAGTGATGGGTCTCTTCACCAGAGCGCGTGGCGCTCGGGAGCGACCCATGCACCGGCTCAACATCCTCATCTACCAGCCAAGCCCAGCCCACCAGATCACCCTGCACCAGGCCTGCAACGCCCAAGGCGCGTTCAATGTCCGAGTGGCCGGACATCTGCCGGGCGCCATCGCCCAGCTCGGCGGCGACAGCCCTTGCGACTTGCTGATCCTCGACCACGCGATGGCCGCCCGCGAGGTCGATAGATTGCTCGAACGACTCGATCACGAGACGACACCCAGAGCCCTGCTGTTGGTAGGCAAGCCCCGCACAAACGCGGCGCACCTCGCAGCCAAGGCCCGCAAACAAGGCCTGTGGGTCATCGCCGAGCTGCCCTGGCCACTCTCGACACCCGCCCTCGAACACGCGCTGAAACGCCTGCAAGGCCGCAGTCAACGGCCCGCCCGGCCCGCGTTTGAAACTGTCATGTTGCACGCGCATGCTCATTGAAACGGCCCGCAGCGACGAACTTTGTGCAGTGCCTGAGGGTCAGTACCGATATGTCCCCCACCTAAGCGAGTACGCCGGATGGAAAGAATCTGCAGACTGCTCAATCAAGCCTTGACCCCTTACCAGGCCCAACTCGGTGCGGCCGACATCAGCGGCAACCGTCAGCTGACCGTACGCGACAGCCAGGGCACGGTAACCCTGCAACGGGCCGTGAGCCCGCGCCAACTGCAGGAGCAAAGCCTGCTGATCGACCTGGTCGATGGCCTGCACCGCGATCTGCAGATTGCCGAGGGGCGTTTGCAGCCGTGCGTCATAGCAGCTCTGCAGCATCAGCGACCCGTTCACGGAACCTTCGCCTGAGACAACCGTCAGACACTGTAATGGCAGCCATCGGCGCTTTGCTCCGGTGTCGACGGGCTGCCACGGGAAGCCTTCAGAGGCTTTCGCTTGACCCCGGTCGTCCTCCCCAGCGATCGGGGTTTCTTTTTGCCTGGGTTTCAGGGATGTGCAGGTTGTTCCGCCGTCGCCTCGTCGGCACGTTGACGGGCCTGGCGCAGGTAATCCTCGCGCAACTCGGGCTCCAGCCAATGTGCATAGAACCCAGGCAGGGTGTCACGGCTCAGCGCCGGCAGCAGCGCATCGATGTGCTTGATCGCCTCGCGCCCTAACGCTGTATCAGAGCAGGCGACATGCAGGAACTGGTACGGGTTGACACCCTGGATCGGGTAGAACACGTAGTCCCCCAGGGGGCCGCCTTGTTGCTGCACCAGATAGCGTATCTCTGGCCAATAACCCAGGACCAGTTGCAGGCGCCCCAGTTGCTGCATCTGCAGCAGGCTGGCCGTGGCGTCGTTGCCGTAGTGGCGGCTGAACGCGCTGTCGGGCAACTGGCGCAGCAGGGCATCGACCTGTGCGCTGTAGCTGCGCTCGGCGACGATGCCCAGCTTGAGCTGGGTCTGTGTCAGCAGCGCCTTGAGATCGACCTGTTGCGCGTCGAGGAACGGCGCGAGCATGCCCTGGTCGCGTTTGCGCACCACCAGGCCGCTGCTCAGCACGCCGATCGTGGGTTTCGAGAAGCGCGCGAAAGTGGCCCGTTCCGGTGTCCACAACAAGGTCGGATCGCAGGTGAAACTCGGCTCCTGAAGCATCTGGATGCCGCGTGCGCGATTGACCCGCACGATGCTGTGATCGTACTCGGGCATCTGCTCGATCAGCAGCGGCAGCATCCGGTCGATCACACCTTGGCCTTTCTCCGGGCCTTCGAAGATGGTGAACGGCGGCAGGTCGCGGACCAGCCAGAGCAAGCGCTCCTTGGCCTCGGCCATGAGCGGCAGCAGCCCGCAGAGCAGGATCAGTGGGAGCAGGAGGCGGCCGGCGCGTCTGGGCATGGGTGCGGGCGCCGGCTCAGATCGCGCCAGCCGCGCGCAGGCGGGCAATCGCCGCCGCGTCGTAGCCCAGGCCGGCCAGCAGCGACTCGGTGTGCTCGCCCAGTGCCGGGCCGACCCATTCGGTCGAGCCTGGGGTCTCCGACAGTTTTGGCACGATGCCCGGCATCTTGAACGGCTTGCCGTCTGGCAGGCGGCCCTGGAGGAACATCTCGCGGGCCAGGAATTGCGGGTCGCTGAACATGTCTTCGGCCGAGTAGATGCGGCTGGCGGGCACCTCGGCGGCAGTCAGTGCCTGCATCACCTGTTCCAGCGGCAGGCCATTGACCCAGCGGTCGATCACCCCGTACAGCTCGTCGCGGCGCAGGTCGCGGCCGTCGTTGCTGGCCAGGCTCGGGTCGTTGGCCAGGTCGTCACGGCCGATCGCCTGCATGAACCGCTTGAAGATGGCATCGCCGTTGGCGCCGATCTGCACATGCTTGCCGTCGGCGCTGGTGTGGATACACGACGGGGTGATGCCCGGCATGATGTTGCCGGTACGCTCGCGGATAAAGCCGAACACGTCGAACTCCGGGACCATGCTTTCCATCATGGCGAAGATCGCTTCATACAGCGCGACATCCACGACTTGCCCGGCACCGCCGTTGACTTCGCGGTGGCGCAGCGCCATCAATGCGCCGATCACGCCCCACAAGGCGGCGATCGAGTCGCCGATGGAAATCCCCGTGCGCACCGGCGGCCGATCCTCGAAACCGGTGATGTAGCGCAGCCCGCCCATGGATTCACCGACCGCGCCGAAGCCTGGCTGGTCCTTCATCGGCCCGGTCTGGCCAAAGCCGGACAAGCGCACCATCACCAGGCGCGGGTTGAGTGCATGCAGCACGTCCCAGCCCAGGCCGAGTTTTTCCAGCACCCCGGGGCGGAAGTTCTCGATCAGGATGTCGGCCTCGGCCAACAGCCGTTTGAGGATCTCGCGGCCCTCGTCATGCTTGAGGTTGAGCGTCAGTGACTGCTTGTTGCGGGCCTGCACGAACCACCACAGCGAGGTGCCCTCATACAGCTTGCGCCATTTGCGCAGCGGGTCGCCGCCGTCGGGCGACTCGACCTTGATCACCTCGGCGCCGAACTCGGCGCAGATGCGCGAAGCGAAAGGGCCGGCGATCAGGGTACCGAGCTCGATGACTTTGAGGCCGGCGAGGGGTTTGCTGGGCGTGGGCATGGGGCATCCGTGGCGACAGGGCAGAGGCGTGGTTTTATCATAGGTCGCCAGCGGCAGATACAGCCGCGACGCAAGGAAGCCAGGATCAGTTAGACTGGGCGACTTTTCTCTCGCAAGAAGCCCGCTCCCCATGGCCCAGCCGTCCACCACCTACAAATTCGAACTGAACCTGACCGACCTCGACCGCAGCGTGTACGAAAGCGTCAAGCAGACCATCGCCCGCCATCCTTCGGAAACCGAAGAACGCATGGCCGTTCGTCTGCTGGCCTACGCACTCTGGTACAACGAGCACCTGTCGTTCGGCCGCGGTTTGTCGGATGTCGACGAGCCTGCCCTGTGGGAAAAGAGCCTGGACGACCGTGTGCTGCACTGGATCGAAGTCGGCCAGCCGGACGCCGATCGCCTGACCTGGTGCTCGCGCCGTACCGAGCGCACCAGCCTGTTGGCGTATGGCAGCCTGCGCGTCTGGGAGACCAAGGTGGTCGGCGCGGTCAAGAACCTGAAAAACCTGAACATCGCCGCCGTACCGCAAGAGGTGCTGGAAGTCCTCGCCAAGGACATGCCGCGCAGCATCAAGTGGGACGTGATGATCAGCGAAGGTACTGTCTTCGTCACCGACGACCGCGGCCAGCACGAAGTGCAGCTGCAGTGGCTGCTCGGCGAGCGTGGCTGAACCGACCCCTTATTGATCGACTGCTGAAGACCCCATGCGTATCGAACCCCGCCCGTTGCCGCCGACCCTGCCGTTTCTCGGCGCCCTGCCACCCCTGCTGACTCGCCTGTACGCCGCACGTGGCGTGCAGTCCGAGGCCGAACTGGACAAGAGCCTGGCGCGCCTGCTGCCGTATCAGCAGCTCAAGGGCATCGACGCGGCGGTCGACCTGCTGGTCGAGGCGCTGGACCAGCGTCAGCGCATCCTCATCGTCGGCGACTTCGACGCCGACGGCGCCACCGCCAGTACCGTCGGCGTGCTGGGCCTGCGCCTGCTGGGCGCGGCCCACGTCGACTACCTGGTGCCGAACCGTTTCGAGTACGGCTATGGCCTGACCCCGGAAATCGTCGAAGTGGCGCTGCAGCGTCAGCCGCAACTGCTGGTCACCGTCGACAACGGCATTTCCAGCGTTGAAGGCGTGGCGGCGGCCAAGGCCGCGGGGCTCAAGGTACTGGTCACCGACCACCACCTGCCGGGCCAGCAGTTGCCCGAGGCTGACGCGATCGTCAACCCGAACCAGCCGGGCTGCGAGTTCCCGAGCAAGTCGCTGGCCGGTGTCGGGGTCATCTTCTATGTGCTGATGGCCCTGCGGGCGCGCTTGCGCAGCCTCGGCCGTTATGAGACCCAGGCACAGCCGAACATCGGCGAACTGCTGGATCTGGTCGCGCTCGGCAGTGTGGCCGACGTGGTCCCGCTGGATGCCAACAACCGTATCCTGGTCCACCAGGGGCTCGAGCGGATTCGCGCCGGCCGCGCGCGTGCCGGGCTGAAGGCGATCCTCGAGGTCGCTCGCCGTGACTACCAGCGCATTACCTCCACCGACCTCGGCTTTATCCTCGGCCCACGGCTCAATGCCGCCGGGCGCCTGGACGACATGAGCCTGGGCATCGAATGCCTGCTGAGCGAAGACCCGGCCCTGGCGCGCGACATGGCCGAACAGCTGGACGGCCTCAACCAGGACCGCAAGTCCATCGAGCAAGGCATGCAGCGCGAGGCGCTGGCCCAACTCAAGGACCTGCCGGTCGAGTCCATGCCGTATGGCCTGTGCCTGTTCGACGCTGACTGGCACCAGGGTGTGATCGGGATTCTTGCCTCGCGCCTGAAAGAGCGTTATCACCGCCCGACCATCGCTTTTGCCGATGCGGGGGAGGGCATGCTCAAGGGCTCGGCGCGGTCGGTGCCGGGCTTTCATATCCGCGATGCGCTGGATGCGGTGGCCGCGCGTCACCCGCAGCTGATCAGCAAGTTCGGCGGGCATGCAATGGCGGCGGGCTTGTCGCTGCCCGCGGAGAACTTCCCGGCGTTTGCCGAGGCGTTCGACGAAGAGACCCGGCGCCAGCTGTGCGAGGACGACCTGACCGGGCGCTTGCTGTCCGACGGGACCTTGGCGGTCGAGGAGTTTCACCTGGACCTGGCCAAGGCCCTGCGCAATGCCGGGCCGTGGGGGCAGCACTTCCCCGAGCCGCTGTTCCATGGGGTGTTCCAGCTGGTCGAGCAGCGCGTGGTCGGTGAGCGGCACCTCAAGGTGGTGCTCAAGAGCGAGTGCGGCGCGGTCAGGCTGGATGGCATCGCGTTTGGCATCGATCGCGAGGTCTGGCCGAATCCGACCGTGAAGTGGGTGGAGCTGGCCTACAAGCTGGATGTGAACGAGTTTCGTGGCAATGAAAGCGTGCAGTTGATGATTGCCCACATGGAGCCGCGCTAAGCGGCGCCTTGCCCCTGGGCCTTTTGCAGGCCAGGCTCAGGCGGCAAATCCCGCTCCACATCATACCCCCAGCCAAACTGGTCTAGGCTCAAAGGAGCCGGTACCAGGCCACGGACGCCGCATGAGTGCCCGGGCCGGTCAACCATTGGAGTCCTTGGGAGGTGCCCTCATGAGCTTGCTGCTCGAGCCTTACACCCTGCGTCAGCTGACCTTGCCCAACCGCATCGCCGTCTCACCGATGTGCCAGTACTCGGCCAAAGACGGCCTGGCCAACGACTGGCACCTGGTCCACCTGGGCAGTCGCGCGGTGGGTGGCGCTGGCCTGGTGATCAGCGAAGCCGTGGCAGTCACCGCGGATGGCCGCATCACCGCCGAAGACCTCGGCCTGTGGGATGACGCGCATATCCCGCCGCTGCAACGCATCACCCGCTTCATCACGGCCCAGGGCTCGGTCCCGGGCATCCAGCTGGCCCACGCCGGGCGCAAGGCCAGTACCCATCGGCCCTGGCTGGGCAAGCATGGCAGCGTCAAGCCTGAAGACGGCGGTTGGCAACCCGTCGGCCCGTCGAAGATCGCCTTCGACCCGGAACACACTTCACCGCGCGAACTGAGCCAGGATGAGATCCAGGAGGTCGTCAACGCCTTCGTCAAAGCCGCCGAGCGTGCCCTGACCGCAGGTTTCAAGGTGGTCGAGATCCACGCCGCGCACGGTTACCTGTTGCACCAGTTCCTCTCGCCCTTGAGCAACCAGCGCCGCGATGAATACGGCAGTTGCTTCGAGAATCGCATCCGCCTGACCCTGCAAGTCACCGAGGCGGTGCGCAACGTCTGGCCGAAAGAGTTGCCGCTGTTCGTTCGTGTGTCGGCCACGGATTGGGTCGAGGATGGCTGGAACCCTGACGAAACAGTGGAACTGGCGCGCCGCCTGCGGGTTATCGGCGTCGACCTGATCGACGTTTCCTCCGGCGGCACCTCGGTCAACGCCGAGATCCCCACCGGCCCTGGCTACCAGACCCGCTTCGCCGAACGTGTGCGCAAGGAGTCGGAAATCGCCACCGGCACTGTCGGCATGATCACCGAACCGGCCCAGGCCGAGCACATCCTGCGCACCGGCCAGGCCGATGTCATCTTCCTCGCCCGTGAACTGCTGCGCGACCCGTACTGGCCGCTGCACGCCGACGACGACCTGGGCGGCAACAAGGCCACCTGGCCGGCGCAGTATCAACGCGCGACCAGCCGGGCCAATCCGATTCATGAGTCGGATTTGAGGGATTGAGTGCAAGTGGCTTTGCCACTCACTTGAAGGGTGAACACTGCTCAGCTATACGCTGCTCGGCTGAGGATGTCGCTCACCCATTGGTTGATGCTCTTTTCCGCCAGCTCGGCCTTGGCTGCCACGCTGGCGTGAAGGGCAGGCTCGAGGCGCAGGCTGAGCTTGCCGGAATAAGCTTTCTGCGGAGGGCGTCCAAGTCGCTCGCACGTCTCGAGGTAATCGTCCACCGCCTCTTCAAACGCCTGGCGTAACTCGCTGATCGATTCGCCATGGAAGCCGATCACGTCGCGTATACCGGCAACATGGCCGATCAACAACTGATCTTCGTCGCTGTACTCGATGCGAGCGGCGTAGCCGCGATAGGTCATGACATTCATGTTGTAACTCCTGCCTGCTCAAGGAACTGGCGGGCATCTCGCAATTGATAGGGCCTGGCATGTCTGTCGGGGTGAGGGCGATGGAACGTTGTCACCGCTCCGTTGAGCTCGAAGCGAACGCGTGACCCTCTACCTTCGATGACTTTGGCGCCGAGCGACACCAGAAGCGATTCCAGTCGGGACCATTCCAGTGTTCTGGGGACTGGCTTTTGGAATAGCGCTTCCAAGGTACTTCGCTGATGATTATTCATGGTATCAGATTATGATACCGTTTGATTTGCCTCAATCAGCCAAGATTAGGTAAAGGCGCCTGAAGTTGTAGGAAATATCCGAAAGGGCGGAATCGCCTCGAATTGATGCCGACTGAGGGGATCCTCAGTCGGCGAATGCCTGAGGTCTAGTGCTTGATCATCACATGCCGCACACAGGTGTAATCCTCCAACCCATACATCGACATATCCTTGCCATACCCCGAATGCTTCTGCCCGCCATGCGGCATCTCGCTGACCAGCATGAAGTGCGTGTTGACCCAGGTGCAGCCGTACTGCAACCGCGCGGCGAGGCGGTGGGCGCGGCCGGTGTCGCGGGTCCAGACCGATGAGGCCAGGCCGTAGTCGGAGTCGTTGGCCCATTCCAGGGCCTGGGCCTCGTCGCTGAAGCGGGTCACGGTGACCACCGGGCCGAACACTTCATGGCGCACGATCTCGTCATCTTGCAGCACGTCGGCCAACACGGTCGGCTCGAAGAAGAAGCCATCCCCAGGCAGCGGCTTGCCACCCGTGACCAGACGGGTGTGCGGCTGGGCGATCGCGCGTTGGACGATGCCGGCCACCTTGTCCCGGTGCACGGCGCTGATCAGCGGGCCGAGTTCGGTGTCCGCCGCAGTCTGTAACCCCGGCTTGATGCTCGCGACCGCCTCGCCCAGGCGCTCGACGAAGCTGTCGTAGACGCCGTCCTGCACATACAGGCGACAGGCGGCGGTGCAGTCCTGGCCGGCGTTGTAGAAGCCAAAGGTGCGGATGCCGTCGATGGCCGCATCCAGGTCGGCGTCGTCGAAGACGATCACCGGCGCCTTGCCGCCGAGTTCCATGTGCATGCGCTTCACGCTGTCGGCGGTGGCGCCGATGATGTGCGCGCCGGTGGGGATCGAGCCCGTCAGCGACACCATGCGCACCTTGGGGTGGGTGATCAGCGGCGTGCCGACGCTCGGGCCGCGGCCGAAGAGGATATTGAGCACGCCGGGCGGCAGGATGTCCTGTGCCAGCTGGCCCAGTCGCAGGGCGGTCAGCGGGGTCAGCTCGGAGGGCTTGAGGACCACGGTATTGCCGGCCGCCAGCGCTGGGGCGATCTTCCAGGCGAGCATCATCAGCGGGTAGTTCCACGGCGCGATCGAGGCCACCACGCCCAGCGGATCGCGGCGCACCATCGAGGTGTGCCCCGGCAGGTATTCGCCCGCCGCAGAGCCGCCCAGGCAACGCGCCGCGCCGGCGAAATAGCGGAACACATCGACGATCGCCGGGATCTCGTCGTTGAGCGCGGCGGCCAGCGGCTTGCCGCAATTCTGCGATTCCAGGCCGGCCAGCTCCTCGCCGTGCGCCTCGATGGCATCGGCCAGGGCCAGCAGCGCCAGTGAGCGCTCCTTGGGGCTGGTCTGCGACCAGCTGTCGAATGCCTGGTCGGCGGCGCGCACGGCGGTGTCGACCTGGGCTTCGCTGGCCTCGTTGATCTGCGCCAGCGCGCTGCCC
This sequence comes from Pseudomonas reidholzensis, assembly GCF_900536025.1. Lineage (GTDB taxonomy): Bacteria > Pseudomonadota > Gammaproteobacteria > Pseudomonadales > Pseudomonadaceae > Aquipseudomonas > Aquipseudomonas reidholzensis. Next base: position 132,296 of record NZ_UNOZ01000031.1, on the reverse strand, counting down.
AGGGCCGGGTCGAGCACGGTCCAGGCCGGGCCTTCACCCGCCACCAGGCGGCCATTGATAAGCATCTGAGTGTGCATGGACGAGTCCTCCAGGGTCATTTGCCGCTGCCGGCGACGCCTTCGCCGCCGCGGGTCAGGTAGTAGGCGCCGAGGATCGGCAGCATGGTCACCAGCATCACCAGCATGGCGACCACGTTGGTCACGGGCACATCGCGCGGACGGCTGAGCTGGTTGAGCAACCAGATCGGCAAGGTGCGCTCATGGCCGGCGGTAAAGGTGGTGACGATGATTTCGTCGAACGACAGGGCAAACGCCAGCATGCCGCCCGCCAGCAGGGCCGAGCCGAGGTTGGGCAGGATGATGTAGCGAAAGGTCTGCCAGCCGTCGGCACCGAGGTCCATCGAGGCTTCGATCAGGCTCTGCGAGGTGCGGCGCAGGCGGGCGATGACGTTGTTGTAGACGATCACCACGCAGAACGTCGCATGGCCCACCACGATGCTGAAGATCCCAGGTTCTATGCCCAGGCTCTTGAACGCTGAGAGCAGGGCGAGGCCGGTGATGATCCCGGGCAGGGCGATCGGCAGGATCAGCATCAGCGAGATGCTTTCCTTGCCGAAGAAATTGCGCTTGTACAGCGCCGCCGACGCCAGCGTGCCGAGCACCAGGGCGATCAGCGTGGCCAGGCAGGCCACTTGCAGCGACAGCTTGATCGCCTCGAGCACGTCCGGGCGCGAGAAGGCCACGGCAAACCACTTCAGGGTAAACCCGCGCGGCGGAAAGCTGAACGCCGAGTCTTCGGTATTGAAGGCGTAGAGCAGGATGATCAGGATCGGAAAGTGCAGGAACAGCAAACCACCCCACGCCGCCAGGCGCAGGCTCAGTGACGCGCGTTCAGAGTGCATCGAAGGCCCCCAGGCGTTTGACCATGGCCAGGTAGACGGCGATCAGCACGATCGGCACCAGGGTGAAGGCCGCCGCCATCGGCATGTTGCCGATCGCGCCTTGCTGGGCGTAGACCATGCTGCCGATGAAGTAGCCCGGCGGGCCGATCAGTTGCGGCACGATGAAGTCGCCCAGGGTCAGCGAGAAGGTGAAGATCGACCCAGCGGCGATGCCCGGCACCGACAGCGGCAGGATCACCTGGACAAACGTCTGCCGCGGCTTGGCGCCGAGGTCGGCCGACGCCTGCAGCAATGACGGCGGCAGGCGTTCGAGCGAAGCCTGGATCGGCAGGATCATGAACGGCAGCCAGATGTACACGAACACCAGGAAGCGCCCCAGGTGCGAGGTCGATAACGTGCTCCCGCCAACCCCGGGGATAGTCAGCACCAGCTGCAACAGGCCGTCCAGCTGCAACTGCTGGACAAACCACTGGGCCACCCCACCCTTGGCCAGCAACAGGGTCCAGGCGTAGGTCTTGACGATGTAGCTGGCCCACATCGGCATCATCACCGCGATATAGAAAAACGCCTTGGTCTTGCCGGTGGTATAGCGCGCCATGTAGTACGCGATGGGGAAGGCCACCACTGCACTGGCCAGCGACACCGCCACGGCCATGCCCACGGTACGCAGGATGATGTCGAGGTTGGCCGGGTTGAACAGGGCCACGAAGTTGGCCAGGGTCAGCGCTGGGGTCACCGCCATGGTGAAGTCGTCGAAGGTATAGAAGCCTTGCCAGAGCAGGTTCAGCAGCGAGCCCAGGTAGATCGCGCCAAACCACAGCAGCGGTGGGACCAACAACAACAGCAGGTACAGGTTGGGGCGTCGGTAGAGCAGGTTGGCAAAGCGCCGCAGTGGTGAGCCTGGCGACGGCGGTTGCACGGCCACGCTCATCTCAGTGGTCCTCGCCGAGGACGCTCTCGCGCAGCACCGTCATCGCCTCGCGTGGCCAGCGGGCTTGCACGCGCTGGCCGGGTTGCCAGCGCGGCGGATGCTCGAGCCATTGGTCGTTGGCCTGGCTCACCGCCAGCAGTTGGCCGTTGTCCAGTTGCACTTCGTAGCGGGTGGCGCTGCCCTGGTACTGGATGTCGTGCAGCAGGCCGCTGACCTGGACTTCCTCGCTGGTGGCGGCGAGGTCATCCAGGCGGATGTGCTCGGGGCGAATGGAGAACGCCGTCGGGCTGCCGTTGAGCTGTTCGGCCAAGGCGCCGCGGAGCACGTTGGAGGTGCCGACGAACTCGGCGACAAACGGCGTCGCGGGTTTCATGTAGAGGTTGCGCGGGGTGTCGACCTGCTCGATGCGCCCCTGGTTGAACACCGCGACCCGGTCAGACATCGACAGCGCCTCGGTCTGGTCGTGGGTGACGAAGATGAAGGTGATGCCGAGCTGGCGCTGGAGCTTCTTCAGTTCGCCCTGCATCTGTTCGCGCAGCTTGAGGTCGAGCGCGCCCAGCGGTTCGTCGAGCAGCAGCACCCGCGGGCGGTTGACCAGCGCGCGGGCGAGGGCGACGCGCTGGCGCTGGCCGCCCGACAGCTGCGCCGGCTTGCGCTGGCCATAGCCGCTCAAGGCGACCATCGCCAGGGCCTCGTCGGCGCGCGCATGGCGCTCCGCTTTGGCCACGCCCTTGACCTTGAGGCCATAGGCGACGTTGTCGAGGACGTTCATGTGCGGGAACAGCGCGTAGTCCTGGAACACCGTGTTGACGTCGCGCTGGTAGGGCGGCACGCCTGCGGCCTCGACCCCGTGGATGCGGATCGAGCCGCTGCTCGGCTGTTCGAAGCCGGCGATCAGGCGCAGGCAGGTGGTCTTGCCCGAACCCGAGGGGCCGAGCATGGAGAAGAACTCGCCGTCCTCGATGTCGATGCTGACCCGGTCGACGGCCTTGACCTCGCCGAAGCTGCGCGAGACCTGGGTGAACTGGACGGCTAGGGGCATTGCGGGCTCCACCGGTTCATCGTGTTGTCACTGCCCCGCGATGGCGACCTAGCGGCCGCCCATGATCGCGATGTAGTCCTGGGTCCAGCGGCTGTACGGCACGAACTTGCCGCCCTCAGCCTGCGGGGTCTTCCAGAAGGCGATCTTGTCGAAGTTGTCGAAGCCGTTGGTCTTGCACCCTTCGGCGCCCAGCAGCTCGCTGCCGGTACAGGCCGCCGGGACTGCCGGCAACGAGCCGAACCAGGCCGCCACGTCACCCTGGACCTTGGGTTGCAATGACCAGTCCATCCACTTGTACGCGCAGTTCGGGTGCTTGGCCTCGCTGTGCAGCATGGTGGTGTCGGCCCAGCCGGTGGCCCCCTCCTTGGGGATGGTCGAGGCCACCGGCTGGTTGTCGGCTTTCAGGCCGTTGACCATGTAGCCCCATGAGCTGGACGCCGCCACGCCTTCGTTCTTGACGTCGCTCATCTGCACCGTCGCGTCGTGCCAGTAGCGGTGGATCAGCGGTTGTTGCTTGCGCAGCAGCTCGAGCACCGCCTTGTACTGGGTTTCGTTGAGCTGGTAAGGGTCCTGGATGCCCAGCGCCGGCTGGGTCGACTTCAGGTACAGCGCCGCGTCGGCAATATAGATCGGCCCATCGTAGGCCTGCACGCGGCCCTTGTTGGGCTTGCCGTCGGGCAGGTCCTGCGGCTCGAACACCACGCTCCAGCTGGTCGGCGGCTGCTTGAACACGTTGCTGTTGTACAGCAGCACGTTGGGGCCCCACTGATAAGGCGTGCCGTAGACGGCCTTGTCGACCACGTACCAGCCACCGTTCTGCAGGCGCGGGTCGAGGTTCTTCCAGTTGGGGATCAGTGCGGTATTGATCGGCTGCACGCGCTTGCCGGCAATCAGCCGCAGCGAGGCATCGCCGGACGCGGTGACCAGGTCGTAGCCGCCCTTGGTCATCAGGCTGACCATTTCGTCGGAGGTGGCGGCGGTCTTGACGCTGACCTTGCAGCCGGTGTCCTTCTCGAACCCGCTGACCCAGTCGTAGGCCTTGTCGCTTTCGCCGCGCTCGATGTAGCCCGGCCAGGCAATGATGTCGAGTTGGCCTTCACCGGCACCCACGGCCTTGAGCGGCTCGGCCGCCTGCAGGCTGGCGCTGGCCAGCAGGGCGCTGCTCAGGGCGCTGAGCAGGGCGGTCTTGTGCACTGACATGGTATTCCCTCTTGTTGGTCATCAGGGGCGGGCAGTCATTGGCAACGCAGGGTGCGATCGTTCAAGCGTAGTGCGCTTATCGCCAGCGCAGCGGATCGGCGAAATCGAGTCTAGTTGCGATTTTGCCGCTGCATGCAACATCCCGAAGCAAATACCCCCGTGGCGAACCTTCGGCCAGGCCTTAATCTGGGCGTTACCTTGCGCACTGTGGAGACGCATCAATGAACACCCGAGGTTTGCTCGATCAACTGTTCAAGTCCGGTCAGGAACTGCTCGGCAAGCAGGCCGGCAAGGGCGCCGGTCACAAGCCTGGCCTGGGCGCCGGCGGCCTCGGCAGCCTGCTCTCCGGTGCCGGCGGCGGTGCCTTGGCTGGCAGCGCCATGGGCCTGCTGCTGGGCAACAAGAGCGCGCGCAAATACGGCGGCAAGGTGCTCACCTATGGCGGCCTGGCCGCACTCGGCGTGCTGGCCTACAAGGCCTATGGCAACTGGCAGGCCAACCAGGCACAGGGCAGCAGCCGTGAGCCGCAGACCCTCGACCGCCTGCCGCCGGCCGAAGCCGAGCAGCACAGCCAGGCGGTGCTGCGTGCACTGGTGGCGGCGGCCAAGTCCGATGGCCATATCGATGACCGTGAACGCGCACTGATCGAAGGCGAATTCACCCGCCTGGACAGCGACCGTGAACTGCAGCACTGGCTGCACGCCGAACTCAACAAGCCGCTGGACCCGGCCGAAGTGGCACGCGCCGCGCAGACCCCGGAAATGGCGGCCGAGATGTACCTGGCCAGCGTGATGATGGTCGACCAGGAAAACTTCATGGAGCGCAGCTACCTCGACGAACTGGCGCGTCAACTGAAGCTGGATCCGGCCCTGCGCCAGGAGCTGGAGAGCCAGGTCAGGCTTGCCGCAGGTCAATAAGCCGGCAAATGGCCACTCCGTAGGCAAGGATGCCTGAATCCGCCTGCAATTGAGTCGCGAACGCGAAACACGCCTGGGCTATACTTCGGCGATTTTCCCGCTCGCACTGAATTCTTGAGGGCTGATTGTGAAGAACTGGACCATGCGCCAACGGATCCTGGCAAGTTTCGCCGTGATCATCGCCATCATGCTGCTGATGATCGTGGCCGCCTACTCAAGGTTGGTGGCGATCTCGGCGAGCGAGGAGGCGGTCGGCTCGGACGCCATCCCCGGCGTCTACTACAGCTCGATGATCCGCAGTGCCTGGGTCGACAGCTACGTCACCAGCCAGCAACTGGTCGGCCTGAGCAATCACCGCGAAATCACCAGCGCCGACCTGGAGCTGTTCAAGGGCTTCGAGGATCGTCTGCGCCAGCACATGGCCAGTTATCAGGGGACCATTCGCACCCGCGAAGACCAGGCCAGCTTCGATACCTTCGTCGGCATGGAACAGCGCTATGTCGAGGACATCAAGCAGGTCCTCGAGGCCTACCGGCAGCAGAACTATGACGAAGCGCAGCGGCTGATCAGCGAAGTGCTCACCCCGGCCTGGGTCGATGGGCGCAAGCACCTCAACACCGTCATCGAGCGCAACCGTGAAGCCGCCGACAACGCCACCAGTGAAATCGTCAGCGCCGTGGCCACGGCCAAGGGCAGCATGATCGTTTCGCTGGTGCTGGCGATCATCGCCGCGGGCATCTGCGGCCTGCTGCTGATGCGCGCCATCACCACTCCCATGCAACGTATCGTGCATGCCCTCGACAAGCTGCGCTCCGGCGACCTGAGCATGCGCCTGAACCTGGAGCGCAAGGACGAGTTCGGCGCCATCGAAACCGGGTTCAACGAAATGGCCGAGGCCCTCGCCAACCTGGTCGCCCAGGCCCAGCGCTCTTCGGTGCAGGTGACCACCTCGGTCACCGAGATCGCCGCCACCTCCAAGCAGCAGCAGGCCACCGCCACCGAAACCGCCGCTACCACCACTGAAATCGGCGCCACCTCGCGGGAAATCGCCGCGACCTCGCGCGACCTGGTGCGGACCATGACCGAAGTGACCTCGGCCGCCGACCAGGCCTCGATCCTCGCCGGCTCCGGCCAGCAGGGCCTGGCCCGTATGGAAGAAACCATGCACCAGGTGATGGGCGCGGCCGACCTGGTCAACGCCAAGCTGGGCATCCTCAACGAGAAGGCCAGCAACATCAACCAGGTGGTGGTGACCATCGTCAAGGTCGCCGACCAGACCAACCTGCTTTCGCTCAACGCCGCGATCGAGGCCGAGAAGGCCGGTGAATACGGCCGAGGCTTCGCCGTGGTGGCCACCGAGGTGCGCCGCCTGGCCGACCAGACCGCCGTCGCCACCTACGACATCGAGCAGATGGTCCGTGAAATCCAGTCGTCGGTCTCGGCCGGGGTGATGGGCATGGACAAGTTCTCCGAGGAGGTGCGCCGCGGCATGTTCGAGGTGCAGCAGGTCGGCGAGCAGCTCAGCCAGATCATCCATCAGGTGCAGGCCCTGGCGCCGCGCGTGCTGATGGTCAACGACGGCATGCAGGCCCAGGCCACCGGTGCCGAGCAGATCAACCAGGCGCTGGCGCAGCTCAGCGATGCCAGCACGCAGACGGTCGAATCGCTGCGCCAGGCCAGTTTCGCCATCGATGAGCTGAGCCAGGTGGCGGCGGGCCTGCGCGGCGGTGTGTCGCGCTTCAAAGTCTGACGACGATGACCGACCTGCACCCTCGCGAAACACCGGCCGGCCACGGCAACGGCGCCCTCTACCTGCAGTTTCGGCTCAGGCAGCAGCGCTTTGCCCTGGATGTCCGCGAGGTCATCGAAGTGCTGCCGCGCCGGGTGCTCAAGCCGATTGCCCAGGCACCCGCCTGGGTGGCCGGGATCCTCACCCATCGCGGGGCGCTGATCCCGGTGATCGACCTGTCGGCACTGAGCTTCGCCACCCCGGCCGCGCTGCGCACCAGTACCCGCCTGGTAGTGGTGCGTTATCAGCCGGCGGCGGCAGGCGTGGAGCTGCGCCTGGGGCTGATTCTCGAGCAGGCCACCGACACCCTGCGCTGTCATCCCGATGAATTCCAGCCCTACGGCCTGGACAACGCCGAAGCGCCCTACCTGGGCCCGGTACGCCAGGACGCCGAGGGCTTGCTGCAACGTATCCAGGTGAACGACCTGCTGCCTGACGAGGTACGTCGGCTGCTGTTCCCTGAAGCACCCGGGCAGGAGCCAGCATGAGCGAGCAGCGGTTTTTCCGGTTTCTCCAGGAGCGCATCGGCCTCGACGTCGAGTCGGTCGGCGCGCCGATGGTCGAGCGCGCCCTGCGCCAGCGCTGTGCGGCGCTGGAGGCCAACGACCTCGACGATTACTGGCTGCGGCTGCTCCAATCGGGGGTCGAGCAGCAGGCGCTGATCGAGGCGGTGATCGTCCCTGAAACGTGGTTCTACCGTTACCCCGAATCGTTCACCGCGCTGGTCGGCCTTGCCCACAAGCGTCTGGCCGAGCTGGCTGGCGCCCGGCCCCTGCGGATTCTCAGCCTGCCGTGTTCGACCGGCGAAGAGCCGTACTCGATCTCCATGGCGCTGCTCGACAGCGGCATGAACCCCCAGCAGTTCGGCATCGACGGCCTGGATATCAGCCCCAATTCGGTCGCCCGCGCCCGCCAGGCAGTGTACGGGCGCAACTCGTTCCGCGGCAGCGACCAGGCGTTTCGCGAGCGGCATTTCAGCGAGTGCGACGAAGGCCATCGGCTGCATGAACAGGTCAGCCGTCAGGTCAGCCTGCAGGTGGGCAACGTGCTGGACCCGACCCTGAAAAGTCGCGATGGCCAGTACGATTTCGTGTTCTGTCGCAACTTGCTGATCTACTTCGATGTGCCGACCCAGCGTCGGGTGTTCGAAGTGCTGAAACAGCTGACCCATGCTCAGGGCGTGCTGTTCATCGGCCCCGCCGAAGGCAGTCTGCTGGCGCGTTTGGGCATGCGGCCGCTGGGTATCGCGCAGTCGTTCGCCTATGTCCGTCAGGCCGACGCCCCGACACCGCCGGCCAGCCCGCCAGCAGCGATCGCCCGCCCGTTGCCAGCGGCGTTGCCCGCGCCGCGCAGCATGCCGCCCGTAACCCGGCCCGTGCGCTCGCTGGCGATGCCCGCCAGCGACAACCAGGCCGGTGAAAACCAGGCTGAACTGCTTGCCAGCATTGCCCGTCAGGCCAACGCGGGTGACAGCGCCCAGGCGCGCCTCGGTTGCGAGCAGTACCTGCGCCGTTTCGCGCCCAAGGCCCAGGTCTACTACTGGCTGGGGCTGCTCAGCGATACCGAGGGCGATACGCCCAATGCCCTGATTCATTACCGCAAGGCCTTGTACCTCGAACCGCAGCACCCCGAGGCGCTGATCCACCTGGCGGCGCTGCTGGCGTCGCAGGGCGACGCGGTGGGCGCACGGCGCCTGCAGGAACGTGCCGCGCGAGCTGGCCGGGAGTCTGAACGATGATCGCCGCCCATTCGCTGCCACTGGTCAACGACGACCTTGAGCGCATCGACGACTGCTGGAACCGCATCGGCGTGCATGGCGACAAGCAGTGCCCGCTGCTCGAGCGGCATATCCACTGTCGCAACTGTGAAGTCTATGCGTCGGCCGCGACCCGACTGCTCGACCGTTATGCGCTGATGCAGGACGAGCAGGCCGAGATCGCCGTGGAGGAGCAGGTCTGCAGCGGTCGCTCGATGCTGTTGTTCCGCCTGGGTGAGGAGTGGTTGGCACTGCCAACCGCCAGCCTGGCGGAAATCGCCCCGCTGCAGCCGGTGCATTCGTTGCCGCACCAGCGCTCGCGGGTGTTGCAGGGCGTGGCCAACGTGCGTGGCGCGCTGGTGCCGTGCCTGTCGCTGGCAGACCTGCTCGGCGTCGACAGCCCGCCGGCCCAGGAGCGCAGCGGGCGGGAGCGGCCGCGCATGCTGATCCTCGCCGCCGAAGGCGGTCCGGTGGTGGTACCGGTGGACGAGATCGATGGTATCCACCGCCTCGACAGCGAGCGCGCTGGCGAGGGCGAGGACGCTGTCCATTTCACTGCTGCGGTGTTGCAGTGGCGGGGGCGCAGCGTGCGCGTGCTGGACGCGCAACATTTATTGTCTGCCGTGAAGCGGAGCCTGTCATGACCCCGGAGCAAATGCGCGACGCTTCGCTGCTCGAACTGTTCAGCCTCGAGGCCGAGGCCCAGACCCAGGTGCTCAGTGCCGGCCTGATGGCGCTGGAACGCAACCCGACCCAGGCCGACCAGCTCGAGGCCTGCATGCGGGCCGCGCACTCGTTGAAAGGTGCGGCGCGGATCGTCGGCGTCGATGCCGGGGTCAGCGTCGCCCATGTCATGGAAGATTGCCTGGTCGCCGCCCAGGAAGGCCGCTTGCGCTTGCGTCCCGAGCACATCGACGCACTGCTGCTGGGCACCGATCTGTTGATGCGCATCGCCACCCCCGGCGATGCCGCGGGCGAGGCGGCAGTGCCGGGGTTTCTGGTGCAGATGGCGGCGCTGCTCGATCCGAGTGCGGTGTTCGCCGCGCCGCTGCCCAGCGCCAGTGCCGCGCTGGCGCCCGTGCTCGAGCCCGCGCCGGCAATCATCGTCGCGGAGCCCCCGGCACTGTTGGCCGAGCCGCAGGACGACGCTAGCGCCCCGCGCAAACCGGGCAAACGGGGCGGCGAAGGCGGCGAGCGGGTGCTGCGGGTCACCGCCGACCGCTTGAACAGCCTGCTCGACCTGTCGAGCAAGTCGCTGGTCGAGACCCAGCGCCTCAAGCCTTATCTGGCCAGCCTGCAGCGCCTCAAGCGCATGCACGGCCAGGGCATGCGTGCACTCGACGGCCTGAAGAGCCAACTTGAAGGCAGCGGCCAGAGCGCGGAAGTGCTCGAGGCCCTGGCGCAGACCCAACGCCTGCTGGGCGAGACCCAGCAGATCCTCCAGCAGCAGGCCGCCGAGCTCGACGAGTTCGGCTGGCAGGCCAGCCAGCGGGCGCAGAACCTCTACGACACTGCGCTGGCCTGCCGCATGCGCCCGTTCGCCGACGTGCTGACCGGGCAGAGCCGCATGGTTCGCGACCTCGGCCGTTCGCTGGGCAAGCAGGTGCAACTGCAGATCGAGGGTGACAAGACCCAGGTCGACCGCGACGTGCTGGAAAAACTCGAGGCACCGCTGACCCACTTGCTACGAAACGCCGTCGATCATGGCATCGAACTGCCCGAACGGCGGCTGCTGGCGGGCAAGCCGGGTGATGGCGTGATCCGCCTGTGTGCTTCGCACCAGGCGGGTCTGCTGATTCTCGAACTGAGTGACGACGGTGCCGGCATCGACCTCGAGCGCGTGCGCCGGAGCATCGTCGAACGCGCCCTGTCGCCAGCCGAGACGGTGGCCCAGATGAGCGAGGCGGAGCTGCTGACGTTCCTCTTCCTGCCCGGCTTCAGCCTGCGTGACAAGGTCACCGAGGTCTCGGGTCGCGGCGTCGGGCTGGATGCGGTGCAGCACATGGTCCGCGAACTGCGCGGCTCGATCGAGCTGACCCAGGTCGCCGGCCAGGGCTGTTGCTTCCACCTGGAAGTACCGCTGACGCTGTCGGTGGTGCGCAGCCTGGTGGTGGAAGTCGGCGGCGAGGCGTATGCGTTTCCGCTGGCCCATATCGAACGGACCCTCGATGTGCCCGCCGACGCCATCGTGCAGATCGAGGGGCGCCAGCACTTCTGGCACGAACAGCGGCACATCGGCCTGGTGTCGGCCAACCAGCTGCTCAACCGCCCGGCGGCGCAGGGTGAGGAACGCAGCATCCGCGTGGTGGTGATCCGCGAGCGCGAGCAGCTGTACGGTGTGGCCGTGGAGCGCTTGATCGGTGAGCGGGTGCTGGTGGTGATGCCGCTCGACCCGCGCCTGGGCAAGGTCCAGGACATCTCCGCCGGCGCACTGCTCGACGACGGCTCGGTGGTGCTCATCGTCGACGTCGAAGACCTGCTGCGTTCAGTCGAGAAACTCCTCACCACCGGCCGCCTGGAGCGTATCGAGCGCCGTGGCAGCGCCGTCAAGGGCGTGCCTCGCAAGCGGGTGCTGGTGGTCGACGATTCGCTGACCGTACGCGAGCTGCAGCGCAAGCTGCTGAGCAATCGCGGCTACGACGTGGCGGTGGCGGTAGACGGCATGGATGGCTGGAACGCCCTGCGCGGCGAGGACTTCGACCTGCTGATCACCGACATCGACATGCCGCGCATGGACGGCATCGAGCTGGTCACCCTGGTGCGCCGCGACCAGCGCCTGCAATCGCTGCCGGTCATGGTGGTGTCGTACAAGGATCGCGAGGAAGATCGCCGTCGTGGACTCGATGCCGGGGCCGACTACTATTTGGCAAAGGCCAGTTTCCACGACGATGCGTTGCTGGATGCGGTGGTCGAGTTGATTGGAGGTGCACAAGGATGAGGATCGCCATCGTCAACGACATGCCCATGGCCGTGGAGGCCCTGCGCCGCGCGCTGGCCTTCGAGCCGGCGCATCAGGTGGTGTGGGTCGCCGGCGATGGCGAGGAGGCCGTGCGCCGTTGCGCCGAGCAGACCCCGGACCTGATCCTCATGGACCTGATCATGCCGGTCATGGACGGGGTCGAGGCGACCCGGCGGATCATGGCCGAAAGCCCTTGTGCGATCGTCATCGTCACGGTCGACCGCAAGCAGAATGTGCATCGGGTGTTCGAGGCCATGGGCCACGGCGCCCTGGATGTGGTCGACACCCCTGCGCTGGGCGCGGGCGACGCGCGTGAGGCGGCGGCGCCGCTGTTGCGCAAGATCGTCAATATCGGCTGGCTGATCGGCCAGCAGCGGGCCAGTGCGCCGCGTGCTGCGCCGACGGCGCTGCGCGAGGCATCGCAGCGCAGTGGCCTGGTGGCGATCGGCTCCTCGGCCGGCGGGCCGGCGGCGTTGGAGGTGCTGCTCAAGGGGCTTCCCGCGCAGTTTCCGGCCGCCATCGTGCTGGTCCAGCATGTCGATCAGGTGTTCGCCGCCGGCATGGCCGAATGGCTCAGCAGCGCCTGCGGCCTGGTCGTGCGGCTGGCCCGCGAAGGCGAGCCGCCCCAGGCCGGGCAGGTGCTGCTGGCCGGTACCAACCACCATATCCGCCTGATGAAAGGCGGCCAACTGGCCTACACTGCCGACCCTGTCGATGAGATCTATCGGCCCTCGATCGATGTGTTCTTCGAGAGCGTGGCGCGCTATTGGCGCGGGGAGGCTGTGGGTGTACTGCTGACCGGCATGGGCCGGGACGGCGCCCAAGGGCTGAAGATGATGCGTGAGCAGGGTTTCCTGACCATCGCCCAGGACCAGCAGAGCAGCGCGGTGTACGGCATGCCGAAAGCCGCCGCAGCGATTGACGCGGCGGTGGAGATTCGTCCGCTTGAACGGATTGCCGGGCGCCTGATGGAGATTTTTTCGAAATGACGTTATGTAATCAATCACGCCGCCAGGCCGGCAGTGACCGGGTGAACAGGTATGAATGATCTACCGATCGAAGGTTTCACGACCACCAACGAAAATTCGGCAATGGTCCTGCTGGTCGACGACCAGGCAATGATCGGTGAGGCGGTACGACGTGGCCTGGCCCACGAAGAGAATATCGACTTCCATTTCTGCGCCGATCCGCACCAGGCGATCGCCCAGGCGATCCAGATCAAGCCCACGGTGATCCTCCAGGACCTGATCATGCCTGGCCTGGACGGGCTGACGCTGGTCCGCGAGTACCGCAACAACCCGCTGACCCAGGACATCCCGATCATTGTCCTGTCGACCAAGGAAGACCCGCTGGTGAAGAGCGCGGCGTTTGCCGCCGGCGCCAACGATTACCTGGTCAAGTTGCCGGACACCATCGAGCTGGTGGCGCGCATTCGCTACCACTCGCGCTCCTACATGACCTTGCTGCAGCGTGACGAGGCCTATCGGGCCCTGCGGGTCAGCCAGCAGCAGTTGCTCGACACCAACCTGAAGCTGCAGCGCCTGATGAACTCCGACGGCCTGACCGGGTTGTCCAACCGCCGGCACTTCGACGAGTACCTGGAGCTGGAATGGCGTCGGGCCATGCGTGAGCAGCAGCAACTGTCGCTGTTGATGATCGACGTCGATTACTTCAAGGCCTACAACGACAGTTTTGGTCACCTGGCCGGCGACGAGGCCTTGCGCCAGGTAGCCGGGGCGATTCGCGGCTCGTGCTCGCGGCCGACCGACCTGCCGGCGCGCTACGGCGGTGAGGAGTTTGCCCTGGTGCTGCCGAACACCTCGCCGGGTGGTGCGCGCCTGATCGCCGAGAAGCTGCGCCAGACCGTGCATGCGCTGAACATCCCGCATACCGCACCCGGGGCTGATTCGCGGCTGACCGTGAGCATTGGGCTGGCGACCCACACGCCGAGCATCGGCAGCCATTGCCGGCAATTGATCTCGGCGGCCGACAAGGGCCTGTACCTGGCCAAGAACAACGGGCGCAACCAGGTCGGCATCGCCTGATTCCCGCTAGGCCTGTTCTGGCCTCTTCGCGGGTAAACCCGCTCCCACAGGTATCGTGAGCGCCTCGCACCCTGTGGGAGCGGGTTCACCCGCGAAGAGGCCAGCGCTTTCTCAACGCCAGCAGTCAATCTACACACGCCACCGCCCGGCGGGTCTGCCGCCATGGGTCAGACTCGTTTATACTCACCGGCTTTTCACCGAATTCGCGCGAGTAGGCTGCCCATGGAAATCCAACCGATCCTCAACACCATCAAGGACCTCACCGAACGTTCCGAATCGATTCGGGGGTATCTTTGACTACGATCACAAAGCTGACCGCCTGATCGAAGTCAACCGCGAGCTGGAAGACCCGGCCGTCTGGAACAAACCCGAGTACGCCCAGGAGCTGGGCCGCGAGCGCGCCACCCTGGCGCAGATCGTCGGCACCCTGGACGAAATGGCCAGTGGCCTGGCGGATTCGCGCGAGCTGCTCGACATGGCCGTCGAAGAAAACGACGAAGCCGCCGTCAATGACGTCGTCGCCGTGCTCGAGGACCTCGAAGCGTCCCTCGCCAAGCTGGAATTCCGCCGCATGTTCAGCGGTGAGATGGACATGAACAACGCCTACCTGGACATCCAGGCCGGCTCCGGCGGTACCGAAGCACAGGACTGGGCCAACATCCTCCTGCGCATGTACCTGCGCTGGGCGTCCAAGCGTGGCTTCGATGCCACCATCATGGAACTCTCCGAAGGTGAAGTCGCCGGTATCAAGGGCGCCACCGTGCACATCAAGGGCGAGTACGCCTTCGGCTGGCTGCGCACCGAAATCGGCGTGCACCGCCTGGTGCGCAAGAGCCCGTTCGACTCCGGCGCGCGCCGCCACACCTCGTTCTCGGCGGTGTTCGTCTCGCCTGAGATCGACGACAAGGTCGAGATCGACATCAACCCGTCCGACCTGCGCATCGACACCTACCGCTCCTCGGGCGCCGGTGGTCAGCACGTCAACACCACCGACTCGGCGGTACGGATCACCCACGTACCGACCAACACCGTGGTCAGCTGCCAGAACGAGCGTTCCCAGCACGCCAACAAGGACACCGCCATGAAAATGCTGCGGGCCAAGTTGTACGAGCAGGAAATGCAGAAGCGCAATGCCGCCTCCCAGGCCCTGGAAGACAGCAAGTCGGACATCGGCTGGGGTCACCAGATCCGCTCGTACGTGCTCGACGCGTCGCGGATCAAGGACCTGCGCACCAACATCGAACGCAGCGACTGCGACAAGGTACTCGACGGCGACATCGACGAATACCTCGAAGCCAGCCTCAAGCAGGGCTTGTAAGCGCCACGGCGTGTCCCTGCTGCAAGACCCTCGCCCACGGGCGAGGGCAATGAATCCCTGATGGAAAATGTGACGACATGAGCGACCTCAAACTCGACCCGCAAGACCTGCAACAGGAAGAAAACACCCTGATCGCCCTGCGCAAGGAAAAGCTTGCCGCCGAGCGCGCGAAGGGCAATGCCTTCCCCAACGACTTCCGCCGCGACAGCTACTGCAACGACCTGCAGAAGCAGTATGTCGACAAGACCAAGGAAGAGCTGGAAGCTGCAGCGATCCCGGTCAAGGTTGCCGGTCGCATCATGCTCAACCGTGGCTCGTTCATGGTGATCCAGGACATGACCGGGCGCATCCAGGTCTACGTCAACCGCAAGACCCTGCCGGAAGAAACCCTGGCCGCGGTGAAGACCTGGGACCTTGGTGACATCATTGCCGCCGAAGGCACCCTGGCCCGTTCCGGCAAGGGCGACCTGTACGTCGAAATGACCAACGTGCGCCTGCTGACCAAGTCGCTGCGCCCGCTGCCGGACAAGCACCACGGCCTGACCGACACCGAGCAGCGCTACCGCCAGCGCTACGTCGACCTGATGGTCAACGAAGACACCCGCCACACCTTCCGTGTGCGCTCGCAGGTGATCTCGCACATCCGCAGCTTCCTGGCCCAGCGCGACTTCCTCGAAGTCGAGACGCCGATGCTCCAGACCATCCCTGGCGGCGCCGCGGCCAAGCCGTTCGAGACCCATCACAACGCATTGGACATGCCCATGTTCCTGCGGATCGCGCCTGAGCTGTACCTCAAGCGCCTGGTGGTCGGTGGCTTCGAGAAGGTCTTCGAGATCAACCGCAACTTCCGTAACGAAGGCGTTTCGACCCGGCACAACCCCGAGTTCACCATGCTCGAGTTCTACCAGGCCTACGCCGACTACGAAGACAACATGGACCTCACCGAGGAGCTGTTCCGCGAGCTGGCGCAGCTGGTCCTGGGCAGCACCGACGTGCCGTACGGCGACAAGCTGTTCCACTTCGGCGAGCCGTTCGTGCGTCTGTCGGTGTTCGACTCGATCCTCAAGTACAACCCTGAGCTGACCGCCGCCGACCTGCAGGACGTCGACAAGGCGCGTGCGATCGCCAAGCAGGCCGGCGCCAAGGTGCTTGGCCACGAAGGCCTGGGCAAGCTGCAGGTGATGATTTTCGAAGAGCTGGTCGAGCACAAGCTGGAGCAGCCGCACTTCATTACCGAGTACCCGTTCGAAGTGTCGCCGCTGGCGCGCCGCAACGACCACAACCCGAATGTCACCGACCGCTTCGAGCTGTTCATCGGTGGCCGCGAGATCGCCAACGCCTACTCCGAGCTCAACGATGCCGAAGACCAGGCCGAGCGCTTCCTCGCCCAGGTGGCCGAGAAGGATGCCGGTGACGACGAAGCCATGCACTACGACGCCGACTTCGTCCGCTCGCTGGAGTACGGCATGCCGCCGACCGCTGGTGAAGGTATCGGCATCGACCGTCTGGTGATGCTGCTGACCAACTCACCGTCGATTCGCGATGTGATCCTGTTCCCGCATATGCGTCCGCAGGCCTGAGTGATCTGAACAAGCCGCCTTACCAGGCGGCTTTTTCTTGGCTGTAGGCTTATGTTGTCTGTGCCGGCCTCTTCGCGGGTAAACCCGCTCCCACAGGGTTCAGCGAGGTTCCCTGTGGGAGCGGGTTTACCCGCGAAGAGGCCGCCATGAACATGCGAAGATTGAAATGATCTGCACCGACCTGAGGTACCGAACGTGACACCAGCAAACGCCCAACAAGGTGCGGCCGGCGTGGCCAGCGCCGTCGCCGAAAGCGTGCAGTACCAGGGGCGCAAGACCAGCCGCCAGGGCAGCGAGCAGCGCCGCCAACTGATCCTCGACGCCGCCATGCGCATCGTCGTGCGTGACGGCGTGCGCGGTGTTCGCCACCGCGCGGTGGCCGCCGAGGCCGGTGTGCCGCTGTCGGCCACCACCTACTACTTCAAGGACATCGAAGACCTCCTCACCGACACCTTCGCCCAGTACGTCGAGCGCAGCGCGGCGTACATGGCCAAGCTCTGGGCCAACACAGAAGGGGTGCTGCGTCAGCTGCTCGCCCAAGGCGATGGCAGCGCCCAGGCGCGGGCCCGGCTGGTCGATGAAGTGGCGCGGATGACCGCCGACTACGTCAGCCGCCAGTTGCACAACCGTCGCGACTTCCTGATGGCCGAGCAGGCGTTTCGCCAGGAGGCGCTGTTGTGCCCGCGGCTGGCCGAGCTGGTGCGTGCGCACGAGCAGATCCTCCTGCACGGCGCACGGCAGATGCTTCAGGTGGTCGGCTCGCGGCACCCTGAACAGGACGCCCAGATGTTGACGGCGATTATCGAGCAGATGGAATATCAGGGCCTGCTGATCGAAGCGAATGCACAAGCCGATGGGCAGATGCTCGCTATCCTTACCCGATACCTGCACTTGGTGCTGGCCTCGGCCTAGGCGCTGACCGACTTTTCAAGGAGAACCTGATGAAAGCCTGGCGTGTGGTGTTGTTGACGTTGTCATTCCTCCTGCTGGGCGGTTGTCTGGTGACCTTCGGTGACCCGCTGCCGGCCAACCAGCCCGCGCCCAAGGCACTGTTGGGCAAGTGGAGCAGCAAGGACGCCTGGGGCGAGCCGCTCAAGCTGACCATCAGCCGCGGCGGTGGCAACACCTACAAGGCGGTGGCCCGCGCCCAGGGCAAGGCGCCTGAGGAATATGCCTTCACGGTGGCCCGCCATGGCAACCGCTGGTACCTGTCGGCCGGCGTGCCCAAGCGCCTGGGCGGCAACTTCCTGATTGGCGGTTTCGAGGTCAGCCAGGACGGCAAGGACCTGGTGCTGTACAACCTCGATGTCGAACAGGTACAGCAGGCCGTCAGCAACAAGGAACTGACCGGTCGCTCCACCGAGGTACCCGAGGACAACGGCCCCGGCGTGCTGATCGACAGCCCGACCGAGCGCGTCCTGGCCTACCTGGACGACCCCGCCAACTCCGACCTGTTCGTCGAAGTGGCGCGCTTCCAGCGCGCTGGCAAGTAATAGCCGACACAAGGAATCCGGTGTGGACGAGTACCAGCAGACCATTCGCGCGTTGTCCGACCGCATCGTCGCGGCGCAGACCCCGATCCGCGTGCTCGATGCGGTGAAGTGGGACGACAGCATCCGCCAGGGCTTTCTCAAGGCCAAGGGCAAGGAGCCACCGGCGGTCGACCGTGGGTATTACCAGTCACGCCCGCTGGGGTTCGACTCGGCGGCGCTGAAGGCCGAGTTCCAGAACATCGAGCGTGACATCACCCGCCAGCTCGGCCAGTTCAACCCGGTCGGGCAGATCATGCGGCGCATGTGCAGGGAATACCGGATGGTCGTGCGCATGCTCGAAGCGCGCGGCACCGAAGACTTCGGCCTGATCTCCCAGGAGCTCTACGGCGCGGCCTCGGATGCCTTCCATGCCGGTGACCCGACCCTCGCCGACCTCGGCCTGATGTTCTCCGACTACCTGAACAACATCGACGGCCGCGGCGACCTCAAGGACGAGCCCAAGAACCTCACGGCGAAGCAGGCGGTGGATATTCTCCAGCGCCGCCTGAATACGGTCTTCGGCGAAGCGGAAAGCACCATCCGGGTATTCGAGTCGGACGGCATCGTCGCTGATGCGGCCGCCGGTGCGGACTACATCAAGGTGCGTGCCGACGCCATGTTCAACAGCCGCGATGTGCGCGCGCTGGAGGTCCACGAAGGGCTGGTGCACGTCGGCACCACGCTCAATGGCCTCAACCAGCCGATCTGCACCTTCCTGGCCAAGGGCCCGCCCTCGTCGACGGTGACCCAGGAAGGCCTGGCGATTCTCATGGAGGTGATCGCCTTTGCCTCCTACCCGAGCCGCCTGCGCAAGCTGACCAACCGCACCCGGGCCATCCACATGGTCGAGGAGGGGGCGGACTTCATGCAGGTCTATGAATTCTTCCGCGGCCAGGGCTTCGAAATGGGCCAGAGCTACAGCAACGCCAGTCGGGTGTTCCGCGGCTCAGTGCCCAATGGCCTGCCGTTCACCAAGGACTTGTCCTACCTCAAGGGCTTCATCATGGTTTACAACTACATTCAGTTGGCCGTGAAGAAGGGCAAGCTCGAGCAGATCCCGTTGCTGTTCTGCGGCAAGACCACCCTTGAGGACATGCGCACCCTGCGCCAACTGGTCGAGGAAGGCCTGGTCGAACCGCCCAAGTACCTGCCGGAGCAGTTCCGCGACCTGAATGCCCTGTCGGCCTGGATGTGCTTCTCCAACTTCCTCAACCACCTGAGCCTGGATCGCATTGAAGCCGACTACGCGAACATTCTCTGATCCCTGCCGCGCCCTGGCGCTCGGGCTGCTGGCGCTGCTGCTGAGCGGCTGCAGCAGCCTGTTGTTCTACCCCGAGCCCGGCCAACCGTTCACCCCTGAGCGGGCCAAGCTGGCCTATCGCGATGTGACCCTCACCACCGCGGACGGCCTGCGCTTGAACGGCTGGTGGTTGCCGGTCAAGCCCGGCGTCGAGGTCAAGGGCACGGTGCTGCACCTGCATGGCAACGGCGGCAACTTGCCGGGCCATCTGGGCGGCAGCTACTGGTTGCCGGAGCAGGGTTATCAGGTGCTGATGATCGACTACCGCGGCTATGGGTTGTCGCAGGGCAAGCCGAGCCTGCCCGAGGTCTACCAGGACATCGCAGCGGCCATGGGCTGGCTGGAGCACGCCCCCGAGGTGCGCGGCAAGCCGCTGGTGCTGCTCGGGCAGAGCCTGGGCGGGGCCATGGCGATTCATTACCTGGCGGCGCACCCCGAGCAGCGCCAGCGCTTCAGCGCGCTGGTGTTTGACGGCGTGCCGGCCAGCTACCGGGCGGTGGGGCGTTATGCCCTCAATGGCTCGTGGCTGACCTGGCCGTTGCAGGTGCCGTTGTCCTGGCTGGTGCCGGACGGCGACAGCGCGATTCGCTCGATCGAGCGCCTGGACAGCCCGCCGAAACTGTTCTTCCACAGTATCGACGACAACCTGGTGCCGTTGGACAACGGTATCCGCCTGTACCAGCACGCGCCGCCGCCGCGCGTGTTGCAGCTGACCCGCGGTGGCCATGTGCAGACCTTTGCCGACCCGACCTGGCGCCAGGTGATGCTGCGCTTCATCGATGACCCGAGCCGTTTCAACGGCCTTCGGCGCCTGGCCGAGGTGCCCAATTACCCTGACGAGAAGAACAAGCAATGAGTGAAGAACGCAACGCCATCCCGCTGATCCTGACCGGCGTCGGTAGCATCATCGTGACGGTGGCAGCCCTCTGGTACTACGGTTATCTGCATTTCGCCAAACCGGAGGATGCGTTGCTGCTGCAGGACTTCACCATGCTCAAGACCGTGCCTGGGGAGGACTACAAGGTGTCGCTCACGCCTGCGGACCAGGTCGCGCAGTGCATGGATGGCGTGCTGGTGCTGTTCGATACCCAGCAGAAGGGGTTGAGCGGGGTGCTGGTGGATGATCGCAAGCGGGCGGTGCGGTGTGTGGGGGAGGAGGCGCCGGGGCAGGTGCAGTGAGTCAGGCATAGCCTCGGCTGACACCATCGGAACGATGTGGGGGCTGTGATCGGCTAAGGCCCCTTTTCAGTTCAATCGTGTTTTCGCCGTTTCATAAACAGCATTCCTTTCTCGTTTTCCGACAGCGATCACTATCACTACAACGCGGTCTTCGAGGACCCTGTAGACCAAGCGATAGCCCGCCGAACGAAGTTTTATCTTGTAGCAATCGGTCATGCCGATCAGCTTGTCGCTATCTACTCTGGGCTGCGCCAGTCGCTCCTTGAGCTTCTTCGCGAACTGAAGCTGGAGCTGTGGTTCAAGCTTTCCAAACTCTTTTTGAGCCCTCAGATCGAACTCAAGGTCATACCTTGCTGTTGGCTTCGGCGTGTGCGATGAGCTCATCGATATCCACTTTGGCGGTAGCCCCGCCTTGACGCTTGCGCACGACCTCCGCCAGTTGCAGGTCGTCGATCAGCTCCATCATCGCTGCGTAGCGTTCAGGGGGCACAGCGTAGAAGGCTGGCTCATTCCTGTTGAGTATCACCACGGTTTCCCCCGCTGCTTCACGGATGGTGCCCATTGGGTCTTTCTTCAGATCGGTGATCGATGCTGCCAGATTGGCCAGAACGGTGTAGGTCATAGTTGTATCAACCCGTGATAGGCGTAAGGGGTTGGTCGAGTATAGTGCTTTTAAAGGTGTTTTGGAGGTGCTTTTTAAAGTCCTCGCAAACAAAAAACCCCGCCGTCAGGCGGGGTTTTCAGTCACGCGGCAAGCCTTACTGCACCTGGCTGACCGTACGGGGCGCCACTGGCTGGTTGTCGTTGGAGATGGTCACCTCGACCCGACGGTTCTGCGCTCGCCCGGAGTTGCTGGAGTTTTCCGCTACCGGATACTCCTTGCCATAGCCCTGCGAGACGATCCGCTCAGGGTCTACACCGGCACGCACCAGGGCCATGCGCACCGCGCCAGCACGGCGCTCGGACAGGCTCTGGTTGTAGTTGGCCGAACCGACGCTGTCGGTGTAGCCCTCGACGATCACCTTGCGCTCAGGGTTCTCGGCCAGGAACTGCGCCAGCTTGGTGACGTTGGGCAAGGCGCTGCTTTTCAGCTCGGCCTTGTTGAAGTCGAACAGCACGTCGCCAAAGGTGACCAGGGTGCCGCGGTCGGTCTGCTTGGCGTTGAGGCTGTCCTGGAGCTTCTTGATCTGCGCGTCGCGGGCATCCAGGCGGGCCTGGGCACGCTGGGCAGAAGCGTTTTTCAGCTCGCCTTCAGCGGCGCGCAGGGCAATGGTCTGCTTGGCCACTTCGACACGCTGGTTGGTCAGGTAGGCGAGTTGATCGACCTTCTTGTCGTTCTCGCGCTCCAGGTAGGCCTTGTCGGCCTTGTTCAGCCAGTCCTGCGCGTCCTTGGTCTCGAGCGCGGCCAGCTTGCTCGATTGCGGGTCGCTCTGCAGCGCCGAGAAGTTAGTGCGGGCCGACTCCAGGTTGGCGTTCGGATCATGCGAGCAGGCGGCAAGGCCAACACTCAGGGCCAGCAGGGCGGGGATCATGACGTAGTTGCGCATAGTGTTCATCCTTTGATCAATTACGAAGGCTCAGAAACCGCTGGGCAGGCTCACTCGGCGCTGCGCAGCCCTTCCTCACGCAGGTCCTGGACGCCTTGGCGGGAGTCCTGCAAGGCCTTCTGGACCTTGGCAGCCTGCGCCTTGCGCTCGGCAACCCGGGCGTCCCACTCGGCCTGTTCGGCGAGCAGCCTGGCGTCGTCGTATTTCTTGTCGTGCATGGCGATTTCCGCCTGCTTGAACTTGTCCTGCGCCGCTTTCATTTCCACGGCGGCGAACTCGGTGCCACCGGCACTGACGGCGGAATTCACCGCCGACTGGGTGACGGCATACTGTTCACTTGGCGGCTTGCCTGCGCAACCGGCCAGCACCAGGCTGCTGCCCAGGGCCAGCGCGGCCAGCTTGAGCCCGCGCAAGTGAGTGGATGAGGTTGGCGAAGTGCGGGTCTTCATGTTGGTCAGCTCCATTGGATCACTCCTGATAACAATGTCCGTGGCAGTCCATCGCTCTTTCCCTGACAGTGCGCGCGCTTCAGCTGAACTGTGCACAGCCCCTGTGTGCAGGGTTTTAGCGTGATGGCTATTGGCTCGGACTGGAGCGTTTTTCGAATAGTTCCGAAATAAATGCCTAGGCGAGGCAAGAATTTTCTGACTGATTGGTCAGCGGTTTTTTTCGGAACTTTTGCGCTTCAGGAGGGTAGGGGTTCGGTCTTCCAGCGCTGGGGTAGCGATCTCAAACCCGCGGCATTGCACCGCGAATGGGCGCGCGAGGCGCCCCCCGGGATTCGTCGTTTCAGTCAGTGCGTGGGTCCTCTCCAGTACTGCTCAGCTCATGCAGATGGCGCCGCGACAGCGCCAGAAACCGCGGCGTAGGGCCGATGTCTTCATACAGCGGGTCACCTTCCTCGTCGGTGGCGATCACCTGCCGGCCCTGGATATACGGGAAGCTCGCCTCCAGCTCTTCGAGCGCGGCAGCGACCAGTTCACCGAGCAGTTCCTCGGCGGTGCGCTTGGGGTACATGTCGATCAGCGCGGCCAGGCGCGCTTCAGATTCAAGGTCCAGGTGGAGCAGGTGACCGGTGGCGCTCAAGCTTCCTGCGGCGTTCTGTTCCCAGTGCTGGGCGAGTTCGCGGATTTTCATGGTGACCTCTGTGAAGCCAGGAAATGGGCATTGCTTGATAGGGAGTGCCCTGCATTCACTTTAGTTGCTTAACCTGCAGCAGGCTTGCCTAGATGGCACCGCTGTGGGCACTCTTGGGCACGTGCGGGTTCCTGAACGGATGCGCGGACGCACCGCGCCGGAGAGAGGGCTGATGACCGATATCGATGTACGCTTGCGTGAGGATGTTCATCTGTTGGGTGAGTTGCTTGGCGAAACCATTCGCCAGCAACACGGCGACGCGTTCCTGCAGAAGATCGAAGACATCCGCCACAGCGCCAAGGCCGACCGGCGTGGCGCGGCCGAGCAACTGAGCTCGACCCTGGACGACCTGGACGATGAGCAACTGCTGCCGGTGGCGCGGGCGTTCAACCAGTTTCTCAACCTGGCCAACATCGCCGAGCAGTACCAGTTGATCCACCGCCGCGAACCTGGCCAGCCCGAGCCGTTCGAGGCGCGGGTGCTGCCGGAACTGCTGGCGCGCCTCAAGGCGGCCGGGCACAGCGATGACGCCCTGGCCCGGCAGTTGGCCAAGCTGGATATCCAGCTGGTGCTCACCGCCCACCCGACCGAAGTCGCCCGCCGCACGCTGATCCAGAAGTACGACGCCATCGCCGCCCAGCTGGCCGCGCAGGACCACCGCGACCTGAGCCCGGCCGAGCGCGAGCAGATCCGCGAACGCCTGCGCCGGTTGATCGCCGAAGCCTGGCACACCGAGGAGATCCGCCGTACCCGGCCGACCCCGGTAGACGAAGCCAAATGGGGCTTCGCGGTCATCGAACATTCGCTCTGGCAGGCCATCCCCAGCCACCTGCGCAAGGTCGACAAGGCGCTGTTCGAGGCCACCGGCCTGCGCTTGCCGCTGGAGGCTGCGCCGGTCCGCTTCGCGTCGTGGATGGGCGGCGACCGTGATGGCAACCCCAACGTCACCGCCACGGTAACCCGCGAGGTGTTGCTGCTGGCGCGCTGGATGGCCGCCGACCTGTTCCTGCGCGACATCGACAACCTGGCCGCCGAGCTGTCCATGCAGCAGGCCAGCGCGGCCCTGCGCGAGCGTGTCGGTGACAGCGCCGAACCTTACCGCAGCCTGCTCAAGCAAGTGCGCGAGCGGCTGCGTGCCACCCGTGCCTGGGCACAGGCTTCGCTGACCAGCAGCCAGGCCGCCAGCGCCCAGGTGCTGGTCGACAGCCGCGACCTGATCGAGCCGCTCGAGCTGTGCTTCCAGTCCCTGCACGAATGCGGCATGGGCGTGATCGCCGATGGGCCGTTGCTCGATTGCCTGCGGCGGGCGGTCACCTTTGGGTTGTTCCTGGTGCGCCTGGACGTGCGCCAGGATGCCGCCCGCCACCGTGACGCGCTGTCGGAGATCACCGACTACCTGGGCCTGGGGCGCTATGCCGACTGGGACGAAGCGCAGCGCATCGACTTTCTCCAGGCCGAACTGAAAAACCGTCGGCCGTTGCTCCCGGCGCATTTCAAGCCCCAGGCCGACACTGCCGAGGTGCTCGATACCTGCCGTGTCATCGCAGCCGCGCCTGCCGCGTCGCTGGGCTCCTACGTGATCTCGATGGCCGGCGCCGCATCCGATGTGCTGGCGGTGCAACTGCTGCTCAAGGAGGCCGGGCTGACCCGGCCGATGCGTGTGGTGCCGCTGTTCGAGACCCTGGCCGACCTCGACAACGCCGGGCCGGTGATGCAGCGCCTGCTCGGCCTGCCGGGCTACCGCAGCGGCCTGCGTGGCCCGCAGGAAGTGATGATCGGCTACTCCGACTCGGCCAAGGACGCCGGCACCACCGCGGCGGCCTGGGCGCAGTACCGCGCCCAGGAGAACCTGGTGCGCATCTGCCGTGAGCATCAGGTCGAGCTGCTGCTGTTCCACGGTCGCGGCGGCACCGTTGGCCGTGGTGGTGGTCCCGCCCACGCGGCGATCCTGTCGCAGCCGCCAGGCTCGGTGGCGGGGCGCTTCCGGACCACCGAGCAGGGCGAGATGATCCGCTTCAAGTTCGGCCTGCCAGGCATCGCCGAGCAGAACCTCAACCTGTACCTGGCCGCGGTACTCGAGGCGACCCTGTTGCCGCCACCGCCACCCCAGCCGGCCTGGCGCGAGGTGATGGACCAACTGGCCGCCGACGGGGTCAAGGCCTACCGCGCGGTGGTTCGCGAGAACCCCGATTTCGTCGAGTACTTCCGCCAGTCGACCCCGGAGCAGGAGCTCGGCCGCTTGCCGCTGGGCAGTCGGCCGGCCAAGCGCCGGGCGGGGGGTATCGAAAGCCTGCGGGCGATCCCGTGGATCTTCGGCTGGACCCAGACGCGGCTCATGCTGCCGGCCTGGCTGGGCTGGGAAACCGCGCTGAACAACGCCCTGGCCCGCGGCCAGGGCGAGTTGCTGGGGCAGATGCGCGAACAGTGGCCGTTCTTCCGCACCCGCATCGACATGCTGGAAATGGTCCTGGCCAAGGCCGACGCGCAAATCGCCCAGGCCTACGACCAACGTCTAGTGCAACCGCAACTGCTTCCTTTAGGAGCTCAGCTGCGCGACCTATTGTCGCAGTCCTGCCAGGTGGTGCTGGGCCTCACCGGGCAGCCGGTGCTACTGGCGCACAGCCCCGAGACCCTGGAATTCATCAGCCTGCGCAACACCTACCTGGACCCGCTGCACCGCCTCCAGGCCGAGCTGCTGGCGCGCTCGCGCAGCCGCGAAGCCGCTCTGGACAGCCCGTTGGAACAGGCCTTGCTGGTCACCGTGGCGGGCATTGCCGCCGGCCTGCGCAACACCGGCTAGGCCACTGCAGGGCGGCGCATGGCCTGGCCAGGCGCAGGGTCGGGCCGGGGGCGAGGAGGGGGGTTGCGCTGAGCGCAACCCCTGCGGCGGCAGGTCGCAACTGGCGCTTTGCTGCAACTTTGGGACGCTTGTCTGGTCGCCGGGTGCTGTGTATCTTGAGCAGCCTTTTGACCGATTTTCTGGTCGATACCCGATTTTCCGGAATTGGCCCTGACGCCGAATCCATTGATTTGCATAAAAAAATATGAGGAGCACGAGATGCGCGTAATTCTGCTGGGAGCTCCCGGGGCCGGTAAAGGTACTCAGGCAAAGTTCATCACCGAGAAGTTCGGTGTTCCACAGATCTCCACCGGTGACATGCTGCGTGCCGCGGTGAAGGCTGGTACTCCATTGGGCCTGGAAGCCAAGGCGATCATGGACGCCGGCAAGCTGGTTTCCGACGAGCTGATCATCAACCTGGTCAAGGACCGGATCGCCCAGGCCGACTGCGCCAATGGCTTCCTGTTCGACGGCTTCCCGCGCACCATTCCGCAGGCTGAAGCCCTGGTCACCGCCGGCGTCGAGCTGGACGCCGTGGTCGAGATCGCCGTGGAAGACGAAGAGATCGTCCAGCGTATCGCCGGCCGTCGTGTGCACGAAGGCTCGGGCCGCGTCTACCACGTGGTCTACAACCCGCCGAAAGTGGCCGGCAAAGACGATGTGACCGGTGAAGACCTGGTCCAGCGCAAGGACGACACTGAAGAAACCGTGCGTCATCGCCTGTCGGTCTACCACGACCAGACCAAGCCACTGGTCGCCTTCTACCAGAACCTGGCTGCCGCCAACGGCAAGCCGAAGTACAGCCACATCGAAGGTGTCGGCTCGGTTGAAGCGATTACCGCCAAGGTCCTGGCAGCCCTGAGCTGATCCTTGCCTTGTAGCTGACAACGGCCCGCTTGCGGGCCGTTGTCGTTTATACTGGCGCGCTCTTCCCCTTGCGTTTGGAAACCCGTTCGATGACCACCCTGCTGGCCCTGGATACCGCCACCGAAGCCTGTTCCGTCGCGCTGCTGCATGACGGCAAGGTGACCAGCCACTATGAGGTCATCCCCCGCCTGCATGCGCAAAAGCTGCTGCCGATGATCAAGCAACTGCTGGCCGACTCGGGGGTGCCGCTGAGCGCCCTCGACGCCATCGCCTTTGGCCGTGGGCCGGGCGCCTTTACCGGCGTGCGCATCGCCATCGGTGTGGTGCAGGGCCTGGCGTTTGCCCTGGAGCGTCCGGTGCTGCCGGTCTCCAACCTGGCGGCACTGGCCCAGGGCGTACTGCGTGAGCGCGGCCTGCAGCACGTTGCGGCGGCCATCGATGCGCGCATGGACGAGGTGTACTGGGGGTGCTACCAGGCCAGCGACGGCGAAATGCGCCTGGTCGGGCGTGAGGCAGTGATTGCTCCCGAGCGCGTCGCGCTGCCCGAGGGCAGCACCGGCGACTGGTTTGGCGCCGGTACCGGCTGGAGCTACGGCGAGCGCCTGGCGGTGCCGGTGAGTGCCAGCGATGCCACGTTGCTGCCCAACGCCCTCGACGTCCTCAGCCTGGCCGGTTATGCCTGGGCGCGGGGCGAGGCGATCCCGGCCGACCAGGCGCAACCGGTGTACTTGCGCGACAATGTCGCGACGCCCAAGGCGTTCTGACGGCTGTTCGTCGGCTAATCACCTTCGCGCTAAACCTTTCGTATGAAATGTGGTCCAGTTATCACAACGGCATTCGCGGTGTACGGTGGATGCTGCTAGATTGCCATCATTGGTCCTGAGTGTTCATTTCATGCGTATCGACGGCTTCTCCTCGCAGTCCTATCCGATCAAGCGCCCTACGCGCAAGGCACCGGTGCGTGATGAAGCGGTAGAAGACGCCGAGCTGATCGAGGACACCGACGTGCCGCAGGAGGCGCGCACGCCGCGTCGCAGCGGCGGCCTGCCGGCCCGCCCGCAGGACATGATCTTCCCCCGCGCGCGCGACCGGCGCACCGCAACCGCGCTGGCCAGCTACCTGGCCACCGCCGGCTTCAGCGAATGGGAGATGGATGTGATGGGGCTGGATCTGTACATTTGATGGATGAATCCATCGCTACTGCCTTACTTTCTCGGTTGTCCGTCCTGGAGTGAAAACGCCTGGCGCGACTACCTGTACCCCGCCGACGCCAAACCCACTGAATTCCTCGGCCTGTACAGCCAGGTGTTCAATGCCGTCGAAGGCAACACCACCTTCTATGCCCGCCCTGCGCTCGCCACGGTAGCCCGCTGGGCGCAGGTGATGCCGGCGCACTTTCGCTTTACCGCAAAATTTCCGGGTGACGTCAGCCACGCCGGCGACCTGCGTGAGCACCTGCAGTCGGCGATCGATTTCACCCGCTTGTTGGCGCCGTTGGGCGATCGCGTGTCACCTTACTGGTTGCAATTGCCCAAGGGGTTCGGCCCCGCGCGTCTGCCGGAGCTGGACTACTTCCTCGATCAGATCGGTGTACCGGTCGCGGTCGAGGTGCGCAACAACGCCTTCTTCGCCCGTGGCGAGGAAGAGCGGGCACTCAATCGGCTGCTGCTCGGGCGCGGCGTAGAGCGGATCTGCCTGGACCCGCGCGCGCTGTTCAGCTGCAGCTCGAGCGACCCCGCAGTGCTCCATGCGCAATCCAAGAAGCCGCGTGTGCCGCCCCGCCCTGCAGCCTTCAGCCAGCACCCGCAGGTGCGTTTCATCGGCCATCCGCAGCTGGAGGCGAACGAGCCGTTCCTGACGCCGTGGGTGGCCAAGGTTGCCGAATGGATCGAGCAGGGGCTTACCCCGTATATCTTCCTGCACACCTCGGACAACCGCCTGGCTGCCGCCCTGGCCCAGCGTTTTCACCAGCGCCTGAGCGAACGTTTGCCGGGCCTGGCAGCGTTGCCGGAATTGCCGCGCGCCCCTGAGGTCGAACAGCTAGGACTACTCTGACCACTCCTCAACCTGCCGGAGCCTGTGACCATGGATGTGCAAACCCTGCGAGCGGAGGCCTTCAAGGCGCTGCATGAGCGTGATGGCGCCTTTGTCATCCCCAACCCCTGGGATGCCGGCTCGGCGCGGCTGCTGGCCAGCCTCGGCTTCGAGGCCCTGGCGACTACCAGCGCCGGCCTGGCGTTCAGCCTCGGTCGGCCGGACGCGGAGGGCGCGCTGAGTCTCGATGAGACCCTGGCCAATGCCCGCTCGATCGTCGATGCCACGCCGCTGCCGGTGGCCGCCGACCTCGAGAATGGCTTCGGCGACCTGCCGGAATCGTGCGCCCAGACCATTTTGCGCGCCGCTGAGGCTGGGCTGGTTGGCGGCTCGATCGAGGACGCCAGTGGCCGCGTGGATGCCCCGATCTATGATTTCGGCCTGGCCGTCGAGCGTGTCCGCGCCGCGGTGCAGGCCGCGCGTAGCCTGCCGTTCCCCTTCACCCTGTGTGCCCGTGCGGAAAACCTGCTGCACGGACGCCTGGACCTCGACGACACCATCCTGCGCCTGCAGGCGTATGCCGAGGCGGGTGCCGATGTGCTGTACGCGCCGGGCCTGCGCAGCGTCGACGAAGTGCGCGCGGTGGTTCAGGCCGTCGCGCCGAAGCCGGTGAATGTGCTGATGGGCCTGGCAGGGGTACCGTTAAGCGTGAATCAGCTGGAGGACCTCGGCGTGCGCCGGATCAGCGTCGGTTCGTCGTTGGCGCGGGCGGCGCTGGGGGCGTTGCAGCGGGCGGCGCTGGAGATTCATGAGCACGGTACGTTCGGCTATGCCGAGCAGGCGCTGCCGTTTGCCCAGCTCAATGACCTGTTTCGGCGCTGAGCCCGGATGCGCTGGCTAGCCTGGCTGCTGCTGGCGCTGCTGCTTGTGGCGGGGCAGGCCTGGTACCTGGGCTGGCGCCCACCGGCGGAGTGGAACCCGTGGGCGGTGCTCGACGTACGGCAGCCGCCAAACCTGCTCAGCCCGTACAAACTGTCGCGCCTGCGCAACGATCCAGCGCTGTGCCAACAGGCCCTGGCGACATCAGCCCTGCGCTATCGCCAGCAGGCCGACAGCCCGGCGAGCGCGCGCTGCCCTCTGCACAACGTGTGGCGAGTCGAGGCGGGCCAGGCGCGCCTGAGCAGCAGTTTTCTCGCCAGCTGCCCGCTGGCGGTGGCCTATGCACTGTTCGAGGCGCACGGCCTGCAGCCCGCCGCGCAGCGCGTGTTCGGCCAGCCGGTGGCGCAGGTCGAGCACCTGGGCAGCTTTGCCTGCCGCAACGTCTATAACCGCAAGCAAGGTCGCCTGAGCCAGCATGCGACGGCCAATGCCCTGGACATCAGCGGCTTTCGCCTGAAGGACGGCCAGCGCATCGTCCTGGCCCAGGACTGGCAGGCGGGCGGGCAGAAGGCGGAGTTTCTTCGGCAGGTGCGCCAGGCGGCCTGCGACAGTTTCAGTACGGTATTGGGGCCGGACTACAACGCCGCGCACCACAATCACTTTCACCTGGACATGGGGCTTTGGCAGATCTGCCGATGACTCAGGCGTGAACGCGGACGTTGTTCAGCACCACCGGGCGCGCCCAGTGGGTATCGAACGCGAGGTCGTTCTGCTGTTGCGCCAGGGTGCTGTCATCGAACGGCTCTGGGGCAGGGTCCAGCAGGTTCGCTTCGAGCTCGGCGATCGGCAGGTACAGCGGGCGCGGTGCAGGTGCGGCAGCCGGCGTGGGCAGTGGCTGACCCTGGCTCATGACCACCGGGCGCAACCAGCTGTTGTTGAGGTCGAGGTCGCGTTGCTGCTGGATCAGTTCGACGGCGCTGAACGGCTCTGCGGCAGGCTCCAGCAGATTGGCCTCGAGCTCTGCCTTGGGCAGGAACAGCGGCTCGGGCGGTGCGACCTGGGTGTCTTTGACGTTGCACGCGCGCTGCGCGTCGATCAGTGCCAGGGCGCGGGCGCCACCGACCGGTTCGCCGCTGCTCTGGTCATACTGCACCAGCGCCTGGCTGAAGGCGTCTTCTTCCTGACCTTGCTGGTCGGCCATCGCCCGGGCAAAGAAATCCTGCCACAGGTGGCTGACGCCGCCGAGTGCCTGGGTATTCTGCCGACCGTAGTTGCCGACAGGCGACAGGTAGGTCAAGCCGATGGGAAGAGTATCTGACATGGCAGTTGCGCGTGTTGTGCTCTGGCAGAATAGCGGATACTGCGTGTATCGGCCGTGGCCGGCGTTTCATTAATTATTTCGGGTGCGGGAACGGATGGTAGAGCAAGAGCAGGGCATGGGCATCAGGGTCGAGGCAATGGCCCCGGAGTACCAGGCGCAAGCGGCGGCGTGGGCCGAGCGACTGGGGCTGCCGTTGGCTGACGAGGCGGCGGGGTTCGCGGTGCAGGTGGGCGCTGAGGGGTTGCAGGTGCAGCAGCTCGGGCCGCAGGCGCCGGGCCCGGTGCGGGTGGATTTCGTCGAGGGCCAGGCTGCGCATCGGCGGCTGTTTGGCGGTGGCAGTGGGCAGATGATCGCCAAGGCCGTGGGCATCGCCCAAGGCGTCCGCCCGCAGGTGCTGGATGCCACTGCGGGGTTGGGCAAGGATGCGTTCGTGCTGGCCAGCCTCGGTTGCCAGATGACCCTGATCGAGCGTCAGCCGCTGATTGCCGCGTTGCTCGAGGATGGCCTGGCGCGCGGCCGCGGTGATGGCGAGGTGGGGCCTATCGTCGCGCGGATGCGTTTGCTGGTAGGCAATGCCATCGAGCAAATGCGCGGCTGGGAGGGTGAACCGCCGCAGGTGATCTACCTCGATCCGATGTTTCCGCACCGCGACAAGAGCGCCCTGGTGAAGAAGGAGATGCGGGTGTTCCGGCCGTTGGTCGGGGACGACCTGGACGCGCCGGCGTTGCTCGAGGCGGCGTTGGCCTTGGCCAGTCACCGGGTGGTGGTCAAGCGCCCGCGCAAGGCGCCGATCATCGACGGGCCCAAGCCGAGTCATAGCCTCGAAGGCAAATCGAGCCGTTATGACATCTACCCGAAGAAGGCCTTGAAGGCCTGAGGGCAGGATCGATGCATCGCGGCTGATCGCAGCGATGCGCGCCAGCCCGCTCCTGCGCACCGGCAGGGGCGGGCTGGGCTGCGATGATCGGTATTCCTTATTGCCCTGATAAAAATGTTGAGGCAGCGAGGAACGGGCATTTTCGCAGACACTTTGTTGGGTCATACGACGACGTATAACCAAAAAATAACAAGGTGATCTCCATGCTCAGTTCACGTCCTCGTGCGCAGACCTGCGTCCGCGTCGCTGGCCCCGAAAGGCCATGTCCTCCCGCCCACTTCCCGCCAGTCGATCTGCGGGAGGCGCCATGAAAACACTCCTCAACGGCTACTTTCTGGCGCTCAAGGTCCTGGTCGTCGCGTGCCTGGTGTGCATCACGTGCCTGATCTTCACCAACGTCGTGCTGCGCTACGGCTTCAATTCCGGGCTGTTCTTCAGTGAAGAGTTCTCGCGCCTGGCGTTCGTCTGGCTGGTGTTTGCCGGCGCCCAACTGATGCTCCATGAAAACGGCCACATCGGCGTCGACGTGCTGACCAGCCGCGTTTCGCCGCAGATGGGCAAGTACCTGCTGGCACTCACGCAAGTGCTGATGCTCTACGTGACCTGGCTGTTTTTCGACGG
This sequence comes from Pseudomonas reidholzensis, assembly GCF_900536025.1. Taxonomy (GTDB): domain Bacteria; phylum Pseudomonadota; class Gammaproteobacteria; order Pseudomonadales; family Pseudomonadaceae; genus Aquipseudomonas; species Aquipseudomonas reidholzensis. The sequence goes on along the minus strand of NZ_UNOZ01000031.1, from coordinate 99,725 downwards.
CAGCTGGAAGCAGACCCTGATCAACCTGCACGTCGGCGCACCCTCGACCGGCATCTCCATGGCGCTGTTCTACGGCGCCGGCCTGGTGTTCTCGGTGTTCAGCGGTTTGCTGCTCAGCGCCCAGCTGATCAAGACCCTGATCAGCGCGCCCGCCGCGCCCAGCCCTGAGCACACCCCGGCAGTCGAGCAGGGAGCAGTCAAATAATGGCCCTTTACGTATTCGTTGGCGTGCTGATGGCCGCCATTCTGATCGGTGTGCCGATCGCTTATGCGCTGATCCTCTGTGGCGTTGCCCTGATGGGCCTGCTGGGCCTGTTCGACGGGCAGATCATCGCGCAGAACATCATCAACTCGGCCGGCAGCTTTCCGCTGTTGGCGATCCCGCTGTTCATCATTGCCGGTGAGGTGATGAACAGTGGCGGGCTGTCCAAGCGCATCATCAACCTGGCGATTGCCATGGTCGGGCACATGCGCGGCGGCTTGGGCTACGTGACCATCTTTGCCGGTGTGCTGCTGTCGAGCCTGTCCGGTTCGGCGCTTGCCGATGCCGCGTCGCTGACCGCGCTGCTGCTGCCGATGATGGTCATCGCCGGCTACAACCGCAATCGCTCGGGCGGCCTGATCGCCTCGGTGTCGGTGCTCGGTTCGATCATCCCGCCGAGCATCGGCTTCGTGGTCTTCGGCGTCGCCTCGGGCCTGTCGATCACCAAGCTGTTTCTCGCCGGGATCGCCCCGGGGCTGTTGATCGCCCTGGCCCTGGTCATCGCCTGGTGGCTGGTGTCGCGCCGTGATACCGATGTCCAGTTGAGCCCCAAGGCCTCCGGCAAGGAACGTCTCAAGGCCTTCGTCGACAGTATCTGGGCGCTGATGCTGCCGGTGATCATCGTCGTCGGCCTGCGCTTTGGCGTGGTGACCCCGACCGAGGCCGGCGCGGTGGCCAGCGTCTATGCGCTGCTGGTGTCGTGCCTGGTGTACCGCGAGCTCGACCTGAAGTCGCTCAACGACCTGCTGCTGCGTGCCGGCAAGACCACGGCGGCGGTGATGTTCCTGGTGGCCTGTGCGTCGATCCCGGCCTGGATGATCACCATCGCCGATATCCCCGGGCAGATCATCGACCTGATCCAGCCGGTGATCGACAGCCCTCGGCTGCTGATCGTGGTGCTGATGCTGCTGATCCTGCTCATCTCGATGGTCATGGACCTCACCCCGACCGTGCTGCTGCTGGCGCCGATCCTGGTACCGGTGGTCACCGCGGCGAACATCGACCCGATCTATTTCGGCGTGCTGTTCATGGTCAATTGCTCGATCGGCCTGATCACGCCGCCGGTGGGCACGGTGCTCAACGTGGTCTGCGGTATCGGCCGAATGCGCTACGAAGCGCTGCTCAAAGGCACCTTCCCGTTCCTCATCGCGGAAATCGTCGTGCTCTTCCTGCTGGTGATCTTCCCCGAGCTGGTCACCGTGCCTGCGCAATGGTTTGCCCACTGAACACCTGACAATAAAAAAGGAACACACCATGAACAAACGCCTAGCCGCGGTGGTTGCCATGCTGCTCGTCAGCAGCATGAGCGTTGCCGCCGAATACAATTCGCGGGTCATCAAGTTTGCCGCCACCAGCCCCAAGGGCACGCCCCCGGCGATCGGCATGGAGCTGTTCGCCAAGCAGGTCGAGGCGCGCAGCGGTGGCAAGATCAAAGTGCGCACTTTCCCCAACGGTGTGCTCGGCGGTGATGTACAGGTGCTGTCGTCGCTGCAGGGCGGGGTGATCGAAATGATGACCTGGAACGCCGGCCTGATGCTCAATCATGTGACCGACTTCGGCATCCTCGACTTCCCGTTCCTCTACACCGACACCGCCAAGGTCGATGCCATGCTCGACGGCGAGGTGGGCAAGATGCTCACCGACCAGTTGCCGGAGAAGAACCTGGTCGGCCTGGCGTTCTGGGAGCTGGGCGTGCGCAACCTGAGCAACAATGTGCGCCCGGTGCAGAAGATGGATGACATCGCCGGGCTGAAAATCCGCGCCCAGCAGTCGCCGTTGTTCCTCGATGTGTGGACCGCGCTGGGTGCCAACCCCACACCGCTGCCGTTCACCGAAGTGCACACCGCGCTGGAAACCGGCACCGTCGACGGCCAGGAAAACCCCGCCGCGCTGATCCTCGCCTCGAAATTCAACGAGGTGCAGAAGTACCTGAGCCTGACCCGGCACAACTACAACCCGCAGATCGTGCTGATCGGCAAGACCTTCTGGGACTCGCTCAATGCCGACGAGCAGAAGCTCTTGTCGGAGGTGGCCATGGAAGTGCGCCTGGAGCAGCGGCGGATCTCCCGCGAAGCCGACGGCAAGGCGATTGCCGAGCTACAGGCCTCTGGCATGCAGGTCAACGAGCTGCCGGCCGAGGAGGTCGCGCGGATCCAGCAGACCATCCGCCCGGTGATCAGCAAGTACGCCGCGCAGATCAATCCCGAGCTGGTGCGCAAGGTCTACCAGGCCATGGACTTCAACCCGCAGTGACGCCACGCCCTTTCGCGCGCTGCTGCGGTGGCGCGCCCAATGCTCCAAGAGGAACAGCATGAAAATCTCCGTTGCCCAGATCCACCCTGCCGAGCACCCGACCCAGACCATCGACAAGGTCGCTGCGCTGGCGCGCCAGGCGGCTGAGGAAGGCTCGCGCCTGATCACCTTCGCCGAATGCCTGCTGACCGGCGGCTCGTTCGACAGCCGTGAAGACCTCGAGCGCGGCGCGATCGCCATCGACGCCCTGACACCGCTGCTGGAGGTTTCGGCGCTGACCGGCATCCTTATCGTCGTCGGCTTCTATGAACGCCATGCGCAGTCGATCTTCAACACCGCGGCACTGATCGGCCCGCAGGGCATCATCGGCCTGCACCGCAAACGTCACCTGCCGTTCATGATCGGTGACCGCTTCACCGATCGTCCGCAGGAGTGGACGGTGCCGATCTTCGACACCGAGATCGGCCGCATCGGCCTGGCCATCTGCTACGAGATCCGCTTCCCCGAGGTGGTCCGTACCTTGGCCCTGGAAGGTGCCGATATCGTTGTCCTGCCCGCCGCCTGGCCGGAGCAGGCACGCATGCTGCCGGACATCTTCAGCACCGTGCGGGCGGCGGAAAACATGGTCTATTTCGTGGCGCCGAACCGCAACGACATGGATGGCGGCATGCAGTTCATCGGCACCAGCCACATCATCGAGCCGTCCGGCAAGACCCTGGTGCGCGCGGGGCTGGAAGATGGCGTGTTCAGTGTCGAGATCGACCTGGCCAAGGCCCGCAACAAGTCGCTGATCCGCGACCCTGGCGTGTTCGAGGTGCACCCGTTCCGCGACCGCCTGCCAGAAACCTATCGCCTCTGATGGCCACCCCCACCCACACAGGTTCTGACCATGACCACGCATGATCAACCGCTGTCATTGAAGCAACGCATGTCGGGCGCAACCACCTTTGGCATGAACATCTACAGCACCGCCTGCATGCCCATCGAGGTGGCGGGCAACTGGGGCCTGGACTTCGTCTTCATCGACGCCGAACACACCGCCCTGGGCGTCGACCGGGACATGGAAAAACTCCTGTTGGCGGCCAGGAGCGCCGCCATTCACAGCCTGGTGCGGGTGCGCGGCACGCTCGAATGGGATATCCGCAAGGCCTTGGAAATGGGCGCGTCGGGCGTCATCGTGCCGCAGGTGCACAACGCCGCGCAGATGCGCGAGATCATCCGCTTCAGCAAGTTTGCGCCGCTGGGCCGGCGCGGCGGCGACAGCTCGGTGCGCTCGGCGGGCTACGCCGGGCCGGGGTTCGACTGGGCGCGCTACACCGAGGCGCAGAACGCCCAGAGCGTGATTGTGCCGATGGCCGAGAGCTACGAGTTCTTCGACAACATCGATGAAATCCTCGCGGTCGAGGGCATCGACGCGGTGCATTTCGGCCCGGCTGACTACTCACTTTCGCGCGGCCTGCCGGTCGACTACCGACTGGGCAACCCCGAGGTACTCGAGCGCCTGCAGCTGTTGATCAGCAAGTGCCATGCACGCTCGATCAAGGTCATGGTGCCGTGCTTCCCGGCTGACCTGGACACCGCCCGGCGGCTGATCGAGATGGGCAGCGACATGCTCCTGATGGGCAGTGACCTGTCGTGGCTGAACAGCGCCGGGCAGCAGATCGCCGCGGTGCAGCAGGCGTTGCGCGGCTAACGCCCAGGCGCTGCGGGGCAGGGATGCCCGGCAGCGCCTGGCGGCTCAATCGACCAGGAAGTTCTGTTTGACCAGGGTCGCCCGGGTGATCGCGACCAGCTCTTCGAGCTGCAGGTCGGGCCGCTCCGTGAGGTACGACAGGCAGAACCGGGCGGGCGCTATCGGCGGGTCGCACGGGAGGATCTTGAGCATGTCGACCGCGAGCATGTCGCGGATCAACGGCACCGGCAGGATGCCGATCGCGTGACCGGCCGAGACCATCTTGGCGATGAACGCCAGCGAGTTGCTCGAATGAAAGGCGTTCGAGGCCATCCCACCTTCCTTCAACCAGCGCTCGACCACCGAATACAAGGTCGAGGGGGCGCTGTGCGTAACGATCGAATGCGCCCCCGCCTGCGCCGCCATGAACGGCCCTTCGCCCACCTCCAGGTGCTGCGCGGCTACCCACTGAAAGGTCATCCAGCCGAGGAACACATCGGTGACGTCCTCGCGCGTGGCCGGGTTGGTCAGCAGGGCGATATCCAGCTCATGGTCGTTGAGTTTGCGATTGAGTTCGGCGCCGACGTTGATCGAGATTTCCAGGGTGATTTCCGGGAAGTGCGCCTTGATCTCGCTGATTACGGCGGTCAGGCCGACCATGGCCGAACACTCGTCAGCGCCCAGGCGCAAGCGTCGATGGACCTTCTGCTTGGCCGCGAACTGTTCCAGCTGAACGCTGTTGTTGAGCACCAGCTCGGCATGCCTGAGTGCGGTGTGGCCATCGGCGGTGAGGGTCATGCGCTGCTTGCTGCGATCGAACAGCTTGACGCTCAACAGCGACTCCATCTCCTTGATCCGCGAAGAGATGGCCGGCTGGGTCAGATGAAGATGGCGAGAGGCTGCATGTGCGCCGCCCAAACGGGCCGTCCAGTAGAACGCCTCGATCTGCATCAGGGTAATTCGCATGATAAAAATATCCCCGAAATCGGCTCATTGATTTTTATTATCGACACGAAGACGTGCTTGTTAGGATGACTGAACCCATACGGAAATGCATCCATCAGAAGAAGACTTGCTCATGTACCTCATTGAACAACTTCCCGAGCAGATCGCCGCTGACGATCTCGCTGTGCTGCTCAAGGCCGAGCCCGCCACCATTGGCCACTTCACCACCCGCGGTATCCCCAGCCCTGACATCAAGGCGCACCTGCAGGCCGTGCGGGCCGTCGGCACCGCCGTCACGGTACGCATGCCGGGCACCGATGGCGGCATCCTGCATTACGCCATGGGCTGCGCGCGGCCGGGGGACTTCCTGGTCGTCGATCGTTGCGGCGAGCGGGTCACTGCGGCGCTCGGCGGGGCCATGGCGTATGCCGCCAAGCAGGCCGGGATCGCCGGGATCATCGTCGACGGCCTGGTGACCGACCTCGGCGAGATTCGCCAGCATGGCGTGCCGGTCTGGTCGCGTGGCGCCAGTGCGGTGACTACGCGTATCCTCGCCGCTGAAGGCGAGTTCTGCACCCCTATCCAGTGCGGCGGCGTGGTCGTGCAGCCGGGTGATGCGGTGGTGGCGGACGAGAACGGTATCGTCATCCTCAGGCCTGGCCAGGTGCGCGCGCTGGCCGAGCAGGCGATCGCCTTCCAGGAAAACGAAAAGCACACGCTGGCGCGCCTGGCCAAGGGGGAGAAGTTTCCCGACATCGTCGGCTCACGGCCGATGATCGATGCGGCGATCCGCTCGCGTTGCTGATCGACGCAGAGCCCGCTTCGCCTGCTGTCTGCGTCCCGTCGCTGCGCCCATAACCCCAGGACTAGCATGCCACTCTGCGCTCGAATCGCCCTGTTCATGGCCGCGCTGCTGCTGACCAGCCAATCCGTCCGTGGCGAAGACTATCCCGCCATCCGCTTCAACGTGGTGGGCGGTGGCAGCCACAACTACAGCTTTCGCGCGGTGGAACAACCCTTCTGGAACAAGACCCTGCCCGAGAGCTCGCAGGGCAAGGTCACCGCGCAACTGCTGGGCCTGTCGGAGAGCGGCCTCAAGGGCCCCGAGATCATTCGCCTGATGCGCTTTGGCGCGGTCGACATCGGCATGGGCGTGTTCGCCTTTGTCGCCGGTGACGACGCCACCTTCGAAGGTGTCGACCTGCCGGGCATGGCCACCAGCATCGAGCAGGCCCGCGCCATCGCCGATGCCTACCGGCCAGTGCTCGAACAGCGCTTGGCCGAGCGCCATGGCATCAAGCTGTTGGCCACGGTGCCTTACACTGCCCAGGTGTTCTTCTGCCGCAAGCCGGTCAACGCCATCGGCGACCTCAAGGGCCGCAAGATCCGCACCCGCGGCAGGAACATGGCCGAGCTGGTCAAGGCCATCGGTGGCGCGCCGGTGACCCTGCCGTTCGCCGAGGTGGTGACGGCCATGCAGACCGGCGTCATCGACTGCGCGGTGACCGGTATCGGCTCGGGCAACGCCGCCAAGTGGTATGACGTGGCCGGCTACCTCTACAACCTGCCGGTGGACTGGTCGATCGGTTTCTACGGTATCGGCCTCGCGCGTTGGCAGCAGTTGCCGGCTTCGGTGCAACAGCTGTTGCAGGCACAGACGCGGGTCCTCGAGGATGCCTTGTGGCAGGCCACCGGCAACGAGAATCGCTACGCGCTGGCCTGCAACCTGGGCCAGCCCGACTGCCAGATTCACCACCCGGCGCACATGACGGTGTCGGCGCCGAGTGCAGCTGAGCGCCAGTCGCTACGGCACATCGTCATCGACATCGCCAACGAGTGGGGCAAGCGTTGTGGCGCCGCCTGCAGCGCGCGCTGGAACGCCAGCGTCGGCACGCTCGTCGGTGTGCAACTGAACAACTGAGGCGAACGCCGTCTTTTTTCCGGAGAGCCGTAGCATGCACAAGGTCCGTTCAGGCGCGAGCTTCATCAACGCGATTGCCAACGTCGGCATCTGGGGCGGCGGGCTGGCCTTGCTCGGCTGTGCCGCGCTGATCGGGGTCGACCTGGTCCTGCGCAAGACGCTCGGTGTGTCCATGGGCGGGGCCGACGAGATCGCCGGGTATGTGCTGGCGATCACCAGCGCCTGGGCCTTCCCGGTGGCGCTGCTGAAGCGCTCGCACGTGCGCGTCGACATTCTCTATGCGCGCCTGGGGCTCAAGCCGCGGGTGCTGCTCGACCTGTTCGCGCTGCTGTGCATGGCGCTGCTGGTCGGCACACTGCTGGTGCATGCGGGCAACGTGCTGCGTGACTCGATCGAGTACCACTCGGTCTCCAATACGCCGTTGCAGGTGGCGCAGTGGATCCCGCAATCGATCTGGTTTGCCGGCTACCTGTTCTTTGCCCTGGTGGTGCTGGTGCTGCTGGTCAGCAGCCTCGATCACTTGCGCCACGGCCGCTGGGCTGCGGTGAGCCGGCTGATCGGCATCAATTCGGTCGAGGAAGAAATCGACAAAGAACTCAGCCCCAGCCCAGCGCTGCGCAAGGAGCAAGATCCATGCTGAGCCTGACCCTGGTCATCCTGCTGGCCCTGCTGGCCCTGAGCGTCGCGGCGGCGGTCAGCGTAGGCCTGCTCGGCATGTCGCTGTCGATGTTCTACTCGACCCTGCCGCTGAGCAGTGCCATGGGTGAGATCGCCTGGAACACCAGCGCCGAGTTCCTCCTGGTGGCGATCCCTCTGTACATCCTGATGGGCGAATTGCTGGTGTGTTCGGGGGTGGCGGGGCGGATGTACCAGGCGGTCGAGAAATGGCTGTCGTGGCTGCCCGGTGGCCTGATGAATTCGAACATCGGCGCGTCGGCGCTGTTCTCCGCCACCAGTGGCTCCAGCGTGGCGACCGCGGCGACCATCTCGACCCTGGCCATCCCGCAGCAGCAGCGCAAGGGCTACAACGCGCCGCTGTTCCTCGGCTCGATCGCCGCGGGCGGGACGCTGGGCATCCTCATTCCGCCGTCGATCAACATGATCCTGTTCGCCCTGATCGCCAACGTCTCGGTGCCCAAGCTGTACCTGGCGGCGACAATCCCCGGCATTCTGCTGAGCCTGATGTTCGTCGCGGTGATCGTCGTGGCCTGCCTGATCCGCCCCGAACTGGGTGGCACCCGCGAGCACTACAGCTGGGCCGAGCGCCTGGCGAGCGTGCCCGACCTGCTGGCGCCGCTGGCGATCTTCGTCCTGGTGATCGGGTCGATCTACAGCGGCTTCGCCACCGCCAGCGAGTCGGCAGCGCTGGGCGTGCTCGCGGCCTTCGGCCTTGGCCTGTGGCGGCGGAGCCTGACCTGGCAGAGCCTGGGCAAGGCGTTCGAGGCGACCCTGCGCACCACCGGCATGATCATCCTGATCACCCTGTCGGCGTTCTTCCTCAACTTCGTGCTGGCCTCCATCGGCCTGACCACGGCCCTGGTGGGCTTTGTCAGCGACCTGGGGATCTCGCCCATGGCGACCCTGCTGGTGATCATCCTGTTCTACATCGTGCTGGGCTGCTTCATGGACACCCTGGCCATGCTGATCACCACCGCGCCGCTGATCGTGCCGATTGTCGTGGGGCTGGGGTTCAACCCGCTGTGGTTCGGCGTGATCATGATCATCCTCTGCGAGATGGGGCAGATCACCCCGCCGTTCGGCATGAACCTGTTCGTGGTGCAGAGCATCCGCGGCCGCGGCAATTTCATGGACGTGGTGTATGGCGCGCTACCGTTCTGTGTAGCGCTGTTGGCCCTGATCGCGCTGCTGATCGGCTTTCCGCAGTTGGCCCTGTGGCTGCCGCAAGCGGTCTCGTGAGCCGTCAGTCGCGGTAGGCGCGGATAAACAGCTCGACCACTTCGCGCACATGCGCCTCGGCCTCGTCGCCCTCGAGTGCCGGCGCACAGCCCAGCAGCAGGCGGTAATCCGGCGCGCCCTTGATCAGGCAGAAGAAGTGCTCTGCCGCGTGCAACGGATTTGCAATCCGCAGCAGGCCGCGCTCGGCTACGCAGCGCAGCAGTGCCTCCATCTCGGCGACCACCCGCTTGGGCCCCGCCTCATAGAAGAACGCTCCGAAACTCGGGTCCTGGCTGCCCAGGGCGATGATCAAGCGGCTCAACTTCACCGCCTCGTCACTGCTGATCAGCGCCTGGAAACTGCGGCCGATGTTCAGCAGCACCTGATCGAGTGGCACGTCTTCGGGCAGCTCGAAGATCAACTCTGGCAGTTGGCTCTGGCAGGTCGCCATGACCGCCGAGCTGAACAGGGTCTGCTTGTCGGTGAAGTGGCTGTAGACCGTCAGTTTTGAAACACCTGCCGCCGCAGCGACCGCATCCATGCTGGTGTTGCCATAGCCAAGGCTGAGAAACAGCGCCTTGGCGGCTTCGAGGATGGCCTGCCGCTTGGCCAGGTCCTTCGGCCGGCCGGGGCCGATGGGTGCGTCGTTGGGCATTGGAATCCGCATCTCGGTGAACAGGCGCTCATCTTACCGGGTCAGGCGCGGTCCGGCTGCAACCAGCGACCAATCGTTAATATCGATTTTCTCCGACAGCGGCTTCCCGGCGTCGTTTCGCTGATTTAATATACTCGGCAGTATAAATATTCAAAGTGCTTTTCGCAGAAGGTCTTCCATCATGTTGCGTCATGCCTTGTCCATCGTTTTGCCCGCCGCTGCAGCCTTGCTGCTGGCCGCCTGCGGCCAGGAAGCCAGCGCCCCGGCCACGCCGCGTCCGGCGCTGGTGGTGCAGCCCCAGCCGGCTGCTGCTGCCGTCGACAGCTACCCGGGCGAGGTGCGGGCCAGGTTCGAACCGGAGCTGGCCTTCCGTATCGCCGGCAAGGTCAGCAAGCGGCTGGTCGAGGAGGGCCAGCGGGTCAAGGCCGATCAGCCGTTGGCCGAGCTCGACCCGCAGGACGTGCGCCTGCAGCTGGAGGCCAACCGCGCCCAGCTGGCGGCGGCCCAGGCCAACCTGGCACTGGTGCAGGCCGAGCGTGAGCGCTACCGCAAACTGCTCGACCGGCAGATGGTCAGCCACTCCCAGTACGACAATGCAGAGAACCTCTACCGCGCTGGCATGGCGCGGCTCAAGCAGGCCAAGGCCGAGTTCGATGTCGCCGGCAACCAGGCCGACTACGCCGTGCTGCGTGCACCGCGGGCGGGGCTGATCGCCAAGCGCCAGGTCGAAACCGGCCAAGTGGTGGCGGCCGGGCAGACGGTGTTCACCCTGGCCGCAGATGGCGAGCGCGAGGTGCTGATCGGCCTGCCAGAGCAGCAGTTCGCACGCTTCGCGGTCGGCCAGGCGGTCAGCGTCGAACTCTGGTCGCACCCCAACCAGCGTTTTGCCGCGCATATCCGTGAGCTGTCACCGGCCGCCGATCCGCGCTCGCGCACGTTCGCCGCGCGGATCGCCTTCGATTCGACCGACGCCCCGGCCGAGCTGGGCCAGAGCGCGCGGGTATTCGTTGCCCACGACGGCCAGGTGCCGCTCTCGGTGCCGCTCTCGGCGGTCACTGCCGAGCAGGGCCAGGCGTATGTCTGGCGGGTCGGCAAGGACAAGCGCCTGCAGCGTGCGGCGGTGCGCCTGGGGGCCTATGGCGCCGACAGCGTGCCGGTGCTCGAAGGGCTCACGGCCAGCGACTGGGTGGTCGCTGCCGGTGGCCATGTACTGCGTGAGGGGCAGCAGGTGCGGCCCGTCGACCGCAGCAACCGCGACGTCGACCTGGCGGCCAAGGAGTAAGTCCCGATGGGTTTCAACCTTTCCGCCTGGGCGCTGCGCAATCGCCAGATCGTACTGTTCCTGATGATCCTGCTCGCGGCCGTCGGCGCGATGTCCTACACCAAGCTGGGGCAGAGCGAGGACCCGCCGTTTACCTTCAAGGCCATGGTCATCCAGACCGTCTGGCCCGGCGCGACGGCCGAGGAGGTCGCGCGTCAGGTCACCGAACGCATTGAAAAGAAGCTGATGGAGACCGGCGAATACGAAAAGATCGTCTCGTTCTCGCGCCCCGGCGAATCGCAAGTGACCTTCGTGGCCCGCGACTCGCTGCACTCCAAGGACATTCCCGAGCTGTGGTACCAGATCCGCAAGAAGGTCGCGGACATCCGCCATACCTTGCCGCCGGAAATCCAGGGGCCGTTCTTCAATGACGAGTTCGGTACCACGTTTGGCAATATCTATGCGCTGACCGGTGAAGGCTTTGACTACGCCGTGCTCAAGGATTACGCCGACCGCATCCAGATCCAGCTGCAGCGGGTCAAGGACGTCGGCAAGGTCGAGCTGATCGGCCTGCAGGACGAGAAGATCTGGATCGAGCTGTCCAACCTCAAGCTGGCGACCCTCGGCGTGCCGCTGGCGGCGGTCAAGCAAGCCCTGCAGGAGCAGAACGCGGTGAGCACCGCCGGCTTCTTCGAGACCCCCAGCGAGCGCCTGCAGCTGCGCGTCAGTGGCCGTTTCGACAGCGTTGAGCAGATTCGTCAGTTCCCCATCCGGGTCGGCGAGCGGACCTTGCGCATCGGCGATGTGGCCGAGGTGCACCGCGGCTTCAACGACCCACCCGAACCGCGCATGCGCTTCATGGGCGAAGACGCCATCGGCCTGGCGGTGGCGATGAAGGACGGCGGCGATATCCTCGTGCTGGGCAAGGCGCTGGAAAGCGCGTTCGAGCGGCTGGCGCACAACTTGCCGGCGGGGATGGAGCTGCGCAAGGTCTCGGACCAGCCGGCGGCGGTCAAGGCCGGGGTCGGCGAGTTCGTTCAGGTGCTGATCGAGGCCCTGGTGATCGTATTGCTGGTGAGCTTCTTCTCGCTCGGCCTGCGCACCGGCCTGGTGGTGGCCTTGGCCATTCCGCTGGTGCTGGCCATGACCTTTGCCGCGATGCACTACTTCGGCATCGGCCTGCACAAGATCTCGCTTGGCGCGCTGGTGCTGGCGCTGGGGCTACTGGTGGACGACGCGATCATTGCCGTGGAGATGATGGCGATCAAGATGGAGCAGGGCTTCGACCGCTTCAAGGCGGCCAGCTATGCCTGGACCAGCACGGCGTTCCCGATGCTCACCGGTACCCTGATCACTGCGGCGGGCTTCCTGCCGATTGCCACGGCGGCGTCGAGCACCGGCGAGTACACCCGGTCGATCTTCCAGGTGGTGACCATTGCCCTGCTCACCTCGTGGGTGGCGGCGGTGCTGTTCGTGCCATACCTGGGCGAGCGCCTGCTGCCGGACCTGGCCAAGCGCCATGCGGCGCGGCATGGCAGCGACGGGCAGGCGCCCGACCCGTATGCCACGCCGTTCTACCAGCGCGTGCGGCGCCTGGTCGAGTGGTGCGTGCAGCGCCGCAAGACGGTGATCGTGCTGACCCTTGCCGCGTTTGTCGGCAGCCTGCTGTTGTTCCGCTTCGTGCCGCAGCAGTTCTTCCCGGCGTCGGGCCGCCCCGAGCTGATGATCGACCTGAAACTGGCCGAGGGCGCCTCGCTGAGTAATGCGGCCGAACAGGTCAAGCGCCTCGAGGGCCTGCTCAAGCAGCAAGACGGCATCGACAATTATGTGGCCTATATCGGCACCGGCTCGCCACGCTTCTACCTGCCGCTTGACCAGCAGTTGCCCGCGCCGAGCTTTGCCCAGTTCGTCGTCCTGGCGAAGTCGCTGGAGCAGCGTGAGGCGTTGCGCAGCTGGCTGATCGGCACGCTGGACGAGCAGTTCCCGCAGTTGCGCTCGCGCGTCACGCGCCTGGAAAACGGCCCGCCCGTGGGGTATCCGGTGCAGTTCCGGGTGACCGGCGAGCACATCGAGCAGGTGCGTGCGCTGGCCCGTCGGGTGGCCGACAAGGTGCGCGACAACCCGCATGTGGTCAACGTCCACCTGGACTGGGAAGAGCCGAGCAAGGCGGTGTTCCTGGAGATCGATCAGGACCGTGCGCGCGCCTTGGGGGTGAGCACGGCGCACCTGTCGAGCTTCTTGCAGAGCTCACTGACCGGCAGCCGGGTCAGCCAGTACCGCGAAGACAATGAACTGATCGAGATCCTCTTGCGCGGCACCGTTGAAGAGCGCAGCGACCTGGCCAACATAGGCAGCCTGGCGGTGCCCACCGAGAACGGCCAGAGTGTCGCCCTGGCGCAGGTGGCGACCCTTGAATACGGCTTCGAGGAGGGCGTCATCTGGCACCGCAACCGCCTGCCGACGGTCACCGTGCGTGCCGATATCTATGACAAGGAGCAGCCGGCGACGCTGGTCCAGCAGATCCTGCCGAACTTGCAGGAGGTGCGCGCGAGCCTGCCGGACGGCTACCAGCTGGAAATCGGCGGCACCGTGGAAGACGCCGAGCGCGGGCAGAAGTCGGTCAACGCCGGCATGCCGTTGTTCGTCGTGGTGGTGTTAAGCCTGCTGATGATCCAGCTGCGCAGCTTCTCGCGCACGGTGATGGTGTTCCTCACCGCACCGTTGGGGCTGATCGGGGTGACGTTGTTCCTGTTGGTGTTCCGTCAGCCGTTCGGCTTCGTGGCGATGCTCGGGACCATTGCCCTGGCGGGGATGATCATGCGCAACTCGGTGATCCTGATCGATCAGATCGAGCAGGACATCGCCTCGGGGATGGCACGCTGGCAGGCGATCATCGAGGCCACGGTGCGGCGCTTCCGGCCGATCGTGCTGACCGCGCTGGCGGCGGTGCTGGCGATGATCCCGCTGTCGCGCAGCGTGTTCTACGGGCCGATGGCGGTGGCGATCATGGGCGGATTGATCGTTGCCACGGTGCTGACGTTGTTGTTCCTGCCGGCGTTGTATGCGGCGTGGTTCAAGGTCAGCAAGGAGTGAAGCGTTTGGGGCCGCCGTGCGGCCCTTCGCGGGCAAGCCCGCTCCTACAGCTTGGTTCATACCTGTAGGAGCGGGCTTGCCCGCGAAGGGTTGCGAAGCAGCCCCCGGCGATACAACGGTTGAATCAGAGCGCGCCGAAGACTTTCTTGGCCAGGCTGGTCGCCGCCTGGGCCGGGTTCTGGCGAATGCTCTGCTCTTGCTTGGCAACCATCTCGAACAGCCCATCCAGGGCCTTCTCGGTCACGTAGCTTTCGACGCTGGCAGTCTTCGAGCTACCCAGGCCGAGCGCCGAAGCCTGACCGGCGAAGCTGTTGTACTGCTGGACCACACCGACCTTGTCGGTCGCCGCCTTGACGATCGGCAGGAACTTGGCGCGGATCTGCTCGCGGCTGCTCGTGTTCAGGTACTGGGTGGCAGAGTCGTCACCGCCGCTGAGGATGCCCTTGGCATCGGTCACGGTCATCTTCTTCACCGCATCGACCAGAATTGCCTGGGCCTGTGGCATGGCCGCTTCGGCGGCTTTGTTCATGCCGTCTTCGAGGGCCGTGACCTGGTCACCCTTGCCGAGCATCTTCATGGTCTTGGCGACCTTGCCGAGGTTGCCGGGCAGCTCGATGCGCACGTCGGGGTTGTTGCTGAAGCCGCCCGGGGTGCTCAGTTGCTTGACCGCAACTTGTGCACCTTGGGTCAGGGCATCCTTGAGGCCGCCGGCTGCGTCCTGCTGGGTCAGGTCGCCGAGCGACAGGGCCAGGGCGCTGGCCGACAGCAACAGACCGGCGCACAGGGTGGAGAGGCGCAGGGAGGAGCGAATCATGGGTACTTCCTTTTAACGGGTAATTGAGCGGAATCAGCGAACCGGATCGACCTTGATCCGCACGGGCTGTACGGCGCTGCCGTCGAGCTCGACGCCGTGGTGTTCGGTATTGATGAACAGCAGCTTGCCGTCCAGTTCGATGCGCGCACTGAGCGCATAGCGATGGCCAGGCTTGACCTGTGCCGGGTCGTACGTCAGGTGGAACGGCAGCGGCACGTTGCCCTTGATCGGCCCGGCCTGGCTGGCCAGGGTCACCGCCGGGGCGTCCATCAGCGAGACGTCCTGCAGGCTCACGCTGAGGGTTGCGCTGGGCGGCAGGGCGATGCGCTGCAGGTAGAAGACTTCGCCATCCAGGCTGGCCTGGTGCGAGGGGCTGGTGCTGGAGCAGGCTGCGAGCAGGGATGCGCAACACAGCATAAAGAGTTTTTTCATGGAATCTCCGTAGTCCTGGGGCCGGCTTGTGGCCAACCCCAGGGACTTTAGCGGATTTTCCCAGGCAGGTCGTGCGCTCGATCAGACGATGGCGGCGTGGATCGCCGCCGCTTCAGGCTCCTCGCGGTGCAGCGCGACCTGGCGAATCGACAGGCGCAACTCCGCCGACAGCACCCGCTTGGCCACGCCTTCGGCCAGTTCGCCGAGCTTGTCGTGGTAGCCCAGCTTGCCGTTGCCGTCCGGGCGCAACACACCTTGCTGCAGCAGTTGCTGGATGAAATGGCGGAACAGGGTCTTGTCGAAGAACTCCGGCGCATTCAGCCCATGCAGGATCGACAGGCGCTGGGCCATCATCACGCAGAGGTCTTCGAGCTCCTCGGCGGTCAGCGTCTGCTGGCCGTTGTTGAGCAGCAACGAGGTGGCCATGTAGTAGCGCTGCAGGGCGTGGGTGATGGTCCGCGCCAGCAGGGTCAGCAGGACGAACTGCCGCGAACTGGGCGCCGGACGCAGGTAGACGTCGTTCTCGAAGCGCAGCAGGCCTTGCTCGACGAATGCCCCGAGCCACTGGTCGATGACCGCGTCCAGCTCCTCCAGCGGCCAGCGCAGGAACAGCTCCGCCTGCAGGTACGGGTACAGCGCCTTGACGTACTGGCCGATCAGTTCGCGGCTCATCCGCGAGCTGCTCTGGAAAAAGCTCGCCAGCAGCGCGGGCAGGGCGAAGATGTGCAGCACGTTGTTGCGGTAGTAGGTCATCAATACCGCGTTGGCCTCATCCAGGTAGAGGATGCGCCCCATGGCGTCGTTCTGTTCGGCCAGCAGGTCCATGCCGCGCACGTGGCTGATCAGCGCCAGGCCATCGCCTTCGGGCAGGGTCGTGTGGGCCGAGTAGGGCACCTGGCGCAGCAGTGCCAGGTACAGGTCGAGGATGCGCACCAGGGCCCGCTCGTCCAGGGCATGGCGGCTGGTCGAGAGCAGCGCCAGGGCCACCAGGTTGACCGGGTTGATCGCCGCCGCTTCGTTGAGGTGGCGGGCCACCGTCTCGCCCAGGCGGGTGGTGGCCTGGTTGAGCCAGGCCGGGCGGAACTGCGGGCCGTGGTCCTGCTCGCGCCAGCCAGGCTGCTGCTGGTCGAGGAAGCCCGCCAGGCGGATCGGCTCGCCAAAGTTGACCGACACCTGGCCAAAGCGCTGCTTGAGCGCGCCAATGACCTTGAAGATGTCGAAGATCGACTCTTTCTTCTTGCTCGCCCCGCGCAGTTCGCCCAGGTAGGTACGCCCTTCGAGCACGCGCTCATAGCCGATGTACACCGGCACGAAGACGATCGGCGTGCGCGACGAGCGCAGGAAGCTGCGCAAGGTGATCGCCAGCATGCCGGTACGCGGCTGGAGCATGCGCCCGGTGCGCGAGCGGCCGCCTTCGACGAAGTACTCGACCGGGAAGCCTTTGCTGAACAGGGTGTGCAGGTACTCGTTGAACACCGCCGTGTACAGCGGGTTGCCCTTGAAGGTGCGGCGCATGAAAAACGCCCCGCCGCGCCGCAGCAGGCCGCCGATCACCGGCATGTTGAGGTTGATCCCGGCGGCGATGTGCGGTGGCGTCAGGCCGTTGCGGAACAGCAGGTAGGACAGCAGCAGGTAGTCGATATGGCTGCGGTGGCACGGCACGTAGATCACTTCGTGGCCCGGGGCGATGCTCTGCACCTGCTCGATGTTGTTGACCTTGATGCCGTCGTAGATCTTGTTCCAGAACCAGCTGAGCACCACTTCCATGAAGCGGATCGCGGTGTAGGTGTAGTCCGAGGCGATCTCATTGCCGTAGCGCAGCGCCTGCGCCTCGGCCTTGGCCAGGGGGATGTGCTCGCGCTCGGCCTCGTCGGCGATCGCCTGGCGCACCTGCGGGTCGTGGATCAGGCCCTTGACCAGGTTGCGCCGGTGCGAGATGTCCGGGCCGATCACGGCGGTCTTGAGGTTGCGGAAATGCACCCGCATCAGGCGCTGGGCCATGCGTACCGTGCGCTCGTGGCCCTTGTTGTGCTCCACCAGCTCGCGCAGGTGGATCGGCGCCGAGAACTGCACCCGGGTCTTGCGCCCGAGGATCAGGATGGTCAGCAAACGGCGCAGGCGGCCGGTGACCGCCCAGCTGTCGGCGAACAACAGCTTCCAGGGGCTGGATTCGCTGGCCGGGGTCTGCCCCCAGAACACGCTGACGGGGATGATCTGCGCGTCTTCTTCGGCATGCTGGCTGATCGCCGCGACCAGCCGCTCGAGGGTCGGCGGCGCGCCGCGTTTGTCCTGCCGGCCGAGCCAGTCCGGGTCGGGGGTCAGGTAGAAGAACGCCGCCGGCTCGTGCAGGTTGCCCACGGCAACGGGCAGCACCGGGCGCGGCAGCCCCGCCTTGGTGCACTCGCGGTCGAGCACCACCAGGTCGGTCAGCGCGGGCGAGGGCAGGGCGTAGAACACCGGGCGGCTGCGGTCGAGCTTGAGGGTCAGGGACGACTGGTTGATGGTCTCGGAGCGCACCCACAGGTACATCACGCGGCGCAGGGCGCCGAAGATCAGGCGTCGCAAGGGAGATCGGGTCATGGGGTATAGGTGCCCTGGAAGGAGATTCGGGTCGATTTCCAATCAGTTAGTCTGCCGTATCCGCGTAAGTTCAGCAAAAAACTGCAATTCATTTCCCGGTCATGAATTTTCTTTGTTCTGTGTCATATACTCGGTCCGCACCTTGCAGGATATTTCAGCAAGCTGCGACGGCACGGGGAGGCCCCAGTGCCTGCTAGGCGATCTTCACAATAAAAAATCGGAGTGGTTCAGATGTCGTCTCGTGAGACTGGGAATGTAAAGTGGTTCAACGATGCCAAGGGTTATGGCTTCATTCAGCGCGAAGGTGGGGCGGATGTATTCGTCCACTATCGGGCGATCCGCGGTGAGGGGCATCGTACCCTGGTCGAAGGACAGCAGGTGGAGTACAACCTGACGCAGGGCCAGAAAGGCCTGCAGGCTGAAGACGTAATCGGTCTCTAAGCCGCAAGCTCAAGCCTCAAGCTGCAAGTTGACCGTGGAACTTGCAGCCTGATGCGATCCCTCTTGTAGCTCCCCGCTTACCGCTTGCAGCGGTTATTGCGTGCGCCAGGTGATCTCTTCTTCACCGTCGGCACTGATGCGGATCCAGCGATCGGCATCTTCTTCCCCATGTTCCTCGCTCCAGCTGCCGGGTGCACAACGCACTTCGACCTGCAGGGCGGCATGCGCTGCGCGGGCGCAGGCGATGTCGTCGTCCCACGGCGTCTGGTCGCTTTCCAGGTACAGGCTGTTCCATTTCCCTACAGCCTTCGGTAACCAGGTGACCGGAATGTTACCGGCCAGGCATTTCCAGGTCAGGCCCTTCTGGGTCCATTCGCTGCAAGTGCCCAACGCCTCGGCAAGCCACGCGGCAACCTGCTTGTGGTCGACGTCGGTGTCCTTCAGGTAGATCTCGATATCAGGTTGACGCATAAAGGGCTCCGGATGTGCTCAGTGTTGGCGCACGAAATAGTCATAACGCATGGAAACCGTGACCTCGAACGGCGCGGCCTGGTCGATCACCAGGGCACGCTTCTCGGCGCTCGCGCGCCAGCCGTGCGGGGTCATCGCCAGCAGGTCGGCGCGGGCCTTGGGCGCGGCCAGGCTCAGGCGAAACTCGAGGGTCTCGCTGTGGGCATGGGCCATGCCGGGTGGCACCAGGGCCAGGTGTTTGTCGTCGGCATAAGGGCGTACTTCATCGTAGAGCACTTCGCGCAGTTCCATCAGGTGGCCGCTCGTAGGCCCGACCCGCATCAGGCCGCCACCGGGGCTGAGCAGGCGCAGTGCTTCCTGCCAGTCGAGCGGGCTGAAGACGCTGGCGATGAACTGGCAGCTGGCATCGGCCAAGGGTACCCGGGCCATGCTGGCGACCATCCAGGTCACCTGCGGCGCGCGGCGGCAAGCGCGTTTGACCGCCTCGCGGGAGATGTCCAGGGCATAGCCGTCAGCCGCGGGCAGGGCCTCGGCCAGCTGCGCGGTGTAATAGCCTTCGCCGCAGCCGATGTCCAGCCAGGCGCCGGGCTGCCGCTCGGCAGCGAGCTCGGCCAGGCGGCGGGCGACGGGGGCATAGTGGCCGCCGTCGAGAAAGTCCCGGCGCGCCTCGACCATGGCCTGGTTGTCACCCGGGTCGCGGCTGTTCTTGTGCTGCACCGGCAACAGGTTCAGGTAGCCCTGGCGGGCCCGGTCGAAGCGGTGGCCGGCGGCGCAGGCCACGCCGTTGTCCAGCGCCGACAGGGGCGCCTGGCAAAGTGGGCAGGCGAGCATCAGGCGAGCAACCGTACCAGGGTCTGGTAGTAGATCTCGGTCAGCAACTCGAGGTCGCTGGCCAGGATCCGCTCATCGACCTGGTGGATCGTCGCGTTGACCGGGCCGAGTTCGACCACCTGGGTACCCATGGTGGCGATGAAGCGCCCGTCGGAGGTGCCGCCGCTGGTCGACGGCTGGGTGTCACGGTCGGTGACCGCCTTGATGCTCGCCGCCACCGCGTCGAGCAGCTCGCCCGGCTCGGTGAGGAACGGCAGGCCGGACAGCGCCCAGTCGATCGACCACTCCAGCTGATGCTTGTCGAGGATCGCCGCGACGCGGGCCTGCAGGCCTTCGACGGTCGACTCGGTGGAAAAACGGAAGTTGAACAGCGCCGTCAGGTCACCCGGCACCACGTTGGTCGCGCCGGTGCCGGAATTGAGGTTGGAGATCTGGAAGCTGGTCGGCGGGAAGAATGCGTTGCCTTCGTCCCAATGCTCGGCGGCCAGCTCGGCCAGGGCTGGCGCGGCCAGGTGGATCGGGTTGCGCGCCAGGTGCGGGTAGGCCACGTGGCCTTGCTTGCCGCGCACGGTCAGCTTGGCGCCGAGCGAGCCACGACGGCCGTTCTTGACCACGTCACCGAGCAGGTGGGTGCTCGACGGCTCGCCGACGATGCACCAGTCCAGGCGCTCGTTGCGCGCCACCAGGCGCTCGACCACGGCCTTGGTGCCGTGGTGGGCCGGGCCTTCTTCGTCGCTGGTGATCAGGAAGGCGACCTTGCCGCGGTGGTTCGGGTAGTCACTGACGAAGCGCTCGCTGGCCACCACCATCGATGCCAGGCTGCCTTTCATGTCGGCGGCGCCACGGCCACAGAGCATGCCGTCGGCGTCGATCAGGGCCTCGAACGGTTCGTGCTGCCAGTGTTGCACCGGGCCGGTCGGGACCACGTCGGTGTGGCCGGCGAAGCACAGCACCGGGCCGTCCTGGTTGCCGTGGGTGGCCCAGAAGTTGTCGACGTCTTCGATGCGCATCGGCTCGAGCTGGAAGCCGACGGCGCCCAGGCGGTTCATCATCTGCGACTGGCAGTCGGCGTCGACCGGGGTCACCGAAGGGCGGCGGATCAGGTCGCAGGCCAGTTGAAGGGTAGGCGAGAGCTCGGCTGGGGCCGTCATGGGGAACTCCGGGGCAAGGCAAGGCGAAAAAACGAGGGGCGTTATCTTATATCAAATGATGTCTGCGTGGGTGGGCACCCGGCAGGCGGGACGTCTGTGATCAGGCTCCAGGCAGCGCAGGAGAGGGGCACGCCCCTCCCACGCTGACGCTGACCTCAGGCGGTCGAAGGCTCGACAGACTTTTCCGCCGGCTTGGGCAGCGATGACAGGAAGGCCATGATCAACGCCGCCAGGTACGGCAGCGACTGCACCAGCAGCATCGCCACCCAGAAGCGCATGTCCGAACTCGGCAGGCCCTGGACCAGGTAGATCCCGGCTGCCGCCCCCCACAGCAGGAGCATGATGAACAGCTCTTCGCGGGCTTCCGAGATCGCCACCAGCAAGCCATGGCTGTCGGCATTCTTCGGCGTGCGGAAGAACGGCATGCTGCTGGTGAAGAAGCCGTACAGCACCGCCTTGGCGATCGTGTGCGACAGCGCCAGCCCGGCCAGGGCCGCGGCAAAGGCGTCCTTGAGGTCTACCCCGACCGAGCGACGGTAGAGGAACAGGATCTTGCCGACCTTGAAGAAGAACAGCGCCAACGGCGGGATGGCAAAGATCATCAGCGGCGGGTCGACCCGGTGCGGGACGATGATCATCGCCGCCGACCACAGCAGTGCACCGGCCGTGAAGAAGATGTTCATGCCGTCGGCGACCCACGGCAGCCAGCCCGCCAGGAAGTGGTAACGCTGGCCTCGGGTCAGCTCGCTGCCCTTGCCGCGAAGCAGGGCGCGGGCATGGTGCTTGATGATCTGGATCGCGCCATAGGCCCAGCGGAAGCGTTGCTTCTTGAAGTCGATGAAGGTGTCGGGCATCAGGCCCTTGCCGTAGCTGTTGTGCGCGTAGGCGGCCGACAAGCCCTTCTCGAACACCCGCAGGCCCAGTTCGGCGTCTTCGCAGATGCACCAGTCGGCCCAGCCGAGCTCATCGAGCACCGCGCGTCGGGTCATGGTCATGGTGCCGTGCTGGATGATCGCGTCACGGTCGTTGCGGGTCACCATGCCGATGTGGAAGAAGCCCTTGTACTCGCTGTAGCACAGCTTCTTGAAGGCGCTTTCGTGCTGGTCGCGGTAGTCCTGGGGGGACTGCACCACGGCGATTTTCGGGTCGGCGAAGTGCGGCACCATGTGCTTGAGCCAGTTGCGGTCGACACAGTAGTCCGAGTCGATCACCGCGATCACTTCGGCGTCCTTGGCGGTGTGCGGCAGCAGGTAGTTCAGCGCGCCGCCCTTGAAGCCGGCCAGCGGCGCGACATGGAAGAACTTGAAGCGCTCGCCGAGCAGTTCGCAGTGGGCCTTGAGCGGCTCCCACACGGCCGGGTCCTTGGTGTTGTTGTCGATCACCAGCACTTCGTAGTCGGGGTAGTCCAGCGCGGCCAGGGCGTCGAGGGTCTGTTTGACCATCTCCGGCGGCTCGTTGTAGCACGGCACATGCACCGAGACTTTTGGCCGGTAGGCGCTGTCACCCTGCACCGGGAGGAATTCGCGCCGGCGCTTGAACGTCCACACGGCTTCGGCCAGCTCATGGGCCTCGGTCATCAGCACGATGAACACGCCGATCGCCCCCAGCGCCAGGAGGAAGCCCACGGTCAGGCTGAACCAGGTGCTGTATTGCTGGCTGTAGTCGTAGGCGATCCACACCAGCACCGAGCCGCACAGGAACGTGATGAAGGTCAGGAAGGTGCGCCCACGCTGACGCAGGGCCGAGCCGTCGATCAGCAGGATGGTCAACGCGAGCATGGCCAGCACCACCGAGGCGACCGCCAGTGCACGCCACTGCGGGATGGCCACCACCGGCCCGTCGAAGTTGAACTTCTGCTGGCGCTCGGCGTTGAACACGCCCCAGTAGGCACCCACCGAGCCTTCGTCGCTGGCCTTCCACGGCTGGTCGTAGGCTTCGATGACGAAGTAGTTATAGCCGCGCCGGTTGAGCGTGTTGACCAGGGTCCGCAGGTAGATGGCCTGGTCGGCCTGGGTGGCATCGGCGCCGCCGCGCATGCGCCCATTGCTCGGCCAGCCGACCTCGGAGAGCAGCAGCGGCTTGCGCGGGAACTGCAGCTTGAGGTCACGCGCGCGGTCGAGCACGAACTCCACCGAATCCTGCATCGGCACGAACTCCCAGTACGGCAGGATGTGCGCGGCGATCAGGTCGACGTGTTGCGCCAACTGCGGGTGTTCCTTCCAGATGTGCCATTGCTCGCTGGTGGTGACCGGGACCTTGACCGCCGCGCGGACCCGGTCCAGGTAGCCGATCAGGTCTTCTGCGGTGACCTCTTCGCGGAACAGCGCCTCGTTGCCGACCACCACCCTGACCACGCTGCGCGAGCTGTTGGCGAGTTCGATGGCTTTGCTGATCTCACGCTCGTTACGCGCAAGATCCGGGCTGATCCAGATGCCCAGGGTGACGCGCAGGCCCAGCTCTTCGGCCAGGCGCGGGATGTTGGCCTGGGTGCCTTCGACGGTGTAGATGCGGATGTTGTCGGTCAGCTTGCTCATCTGCTCGAGGTCTTGGCGCATCTCGTCGTCGGTCGGGTACTGGCCCTTTTGCGGGCTTTCGCCTAGGCGGAACGGCGAGTAGGAGAAACCGGAGATCTGTTCTGGCCAGGCAGGGGCCGAGACCGGGCGATTGATCAGCGCCCAGAACCCCGTGAACAGCGCGGCGATGACCAGCACCACCACCAGGTTGAGGCCGAATTTGCGTGATGACATAAGCGTTTCAAGGTTCCGAAGAGGGGAGCGGGGCGGTTTTCAGATGAGGCAATGGGTTGGACTAGCCTCAGGGGATGAAGTTTTCGATCCCGCTCTGTTGTCGTCCATTTCGTATTAACTGATAGGACATTAAAGCAGGGTTGCTCGGAGAGTTGCTAATCGGGGTGCCTGAATGCCCGCGTGATAGCGGCCTTGCGTCGCGATCGGCGTGCAAAGCAGCCCCACGGTCTGCCAGCTGGCATATACTGCGCGCCGGTTTTTTCGGGGTACTGACCATGAGCACAGAAGATCCACGCTTCGCCGGCGTCGCCCGGCTGTACGGCGATGCGGGGCTGCAACGCCTGCGCGAGGCCCATGTGGCGATCGTCGGCATCGGTGGCGTGGGTTCGTGGGCTGCCGAAGCCCTGGCCCGCAGTGGCGTCGGCGAGATCAGCCTGTTCGACCTGGACGACGTCTGCGTGAGCAACACCAACCGCCAGGCGCATGCCCTCGAAGGGCAGGTCGGGCGGCCCAAGGTCGAGGTCATGGCCGAGCGCCTGCGGGCGATCAACCCGGCGTGCACGGTGCATGCGGTGGCCGATTTCGTCACCCGCGAGAGCATGGCCGAGCACATCACGGTGGACATGGACTGCGTGATCGACTGCATCGACAGCGTGATGGCCAAGGCC
Source organism: Pseudomonas reidholzensis (assembly GCF_900536025.1). Taxonomy (GTDB): domain Bacteria; phylum Pseudomonadota; class Gammaproteobacteria; order Pseudomonadales; family Pseudomonadaceae; genus Aquipseudomonas; species Aquipseudomonas reidholzensis. The sequence goes on along the minus strand of NZ_UNOZ01000031.1, from coordinate 75,632 downwards.
GCGCTGATCGCCTGGTGCCGTCGGCGCAAGATCGGCGTGGTTACTACCGGCGGCGCGGGCGGGCAGATCGACCCGACCCAGATCCAGGTCGGCGATCTGAACAAGACCTTCAATGACCCGCTGGCCTCGCGGGTGCGCTCGACCCTGCGGCGCGACTACAACTTCTCGCGCAACACCTCGCGCAACTACGGCGTGCCGTGTGTGTTCTCCAGCGAGCAGCTGCGCTATCCCAAGGGCGATGGCAGCGTTTGCCTGCAGAAGAGCTTTGTCGGTGAAGGCGTGCGGCTGGACTGCTCGGGCGGCTTTGGCGCGGTGATGATGGTGACGGCGACCTTTGGCATGGTGGCGGCGAGCAAGGCGGTCGAGAAGCTGGTCGGCGGCGCCCGACGGCCTTCGGAGCGGGTGGTGGCCGAGTAATCGGCGGGGTATCAGCCCAGGCCTCTTCGCGGGGCAAGCCCGCTCCCACAGGATTGTCGGTAAAACCCGAATTTTGGGGTTTCATGGAATCCTGTGGGAGCGGGCTTGCCCCGCGAAGGGGCCCTGACTGACCCCACCTCAACTAGCCGTCGCCAACTCCCCCATGCGCCGCAACACGGCATGCAAGCCATTGCTGCGCGACGGCGACAGCTGACGCTCCAGCCCCAGCTCGGCAAACCAGCCAGGTAAATCCAGCTCGGCCAGCTCCGCGCTCGGCAACCCCTGCACCCGTACCAGCAGCAGCGCCAGCAAACCGCGCAACAACCGCGCATCACTGGAGGCCTTGAACCGCCACTGGCCATTGTCTTCAAACGCCACCAGCCAGACCAGGCTTTCACAGCCATGGACACGGTTGTCCTCGGACTTCTCCGCCTCATCCAGCGCTGCCAGCCGGTCACCCCACTGCATCAGCAAGCGCGCACGCTGCTCCCAGCCGCGTGCCTGCTGAAACGCCTCCAGCGCCTCGCGGGCCTCGTTCGACAGGCTCATCGCAGCAGCTCCAGGCCTTGATCCAGCGCATCGAAGAAGCGCTGCAGATCATCACTGTCGTTGTACACCGCCAACGAAACGCGGATCGCCCCTTCCAGCCCCAGCCCCTTGAGCAGCGGCATCGCGCAATGATGACCGGCGCGCACGGCAATCCCCTGTTCGGTCAGCAGGTGGGCGATATCGGCGTTGTGCACGCCGTCGACGACAAAACTGACCAGCGCGGTCTGCGGGGTGCCGAGGATGCGCAGGCCATCGCGATCGGCCAGGCCGCGCAGCAGGTGCTGGTGCAGGCTGGCTTCGTGCCGCTCGACGGCAAGGGCATCCAGGCTGGCCAGGTAGTCGAGGGTCGCGCCCAGGCCAATGACCCCGGCGATCGGCGGGGTGCCCGCTTCAAAACCCAGCGGCGCCGGGCGAAAGCTGGCGGCGTGGTAGTCGGCCAGTTGCACCATCTCGCCGCCAAACTGCCAGTGCAGCAGTTGCTCCAGCGCCTGCTTGCGGCCGTACAACACGCCAACGCCTTCCGGGCCGTACAGCTTGTGGCTGGAGAAGACGTAGAAATCGCAGCCCAGCTGCTGCACGTCATGCCGGCCATGAACCACGCCTTGAGCGCCATCGACCACCGTCAATGCGCCCTGGGCGCGCGCGTGGGCGAGCAGCGCTGGCAATGGCTGCCAGGTCCCCAGTACGTTGGACAACTGGCTGACCGCCAGCAGCCGGGTGCGCGGGCCGATCAATTGCAGGGCCTGGTTGAGGTCGATAAAGCCTTGCTCGTTCACTGGCAGTATCACCAGGCGCAGGTTGCGGCGCCGGGCCAGCTGTTGCCAGGGCAGCAGGTTGGCGTGGTGCTCCAGCGCGCTGATGGCGATCTCGTCGCCCTCGTTGAAACCGTGCTCCAGCCCATAGGCCAGCAGGTTCAGCGCCGAGGTCGCGCCGTGGGTGAAGATGACCTGATGCGAGTCGGCGGCATTCAGCCAGGCGGCGACCTTGTCGCGGCTGGCTTCGAACGCTTGGGTCGCGAGGGCGCCGGGCAGGTGCTGGGCACGGTGCACGTTGGCCGCGCCATGGCCGTAATAGTGGCTCAGGGCATCGAGCAGGGCCTGGGGCTTCTGGGTGGTGGCGGCGCTGTCCAGGTACGTCTGGTGCTGGCGCTCGAGTGCGGCGATGGCGGGGAAGTCGGCACGCCATGGGGAGGGCTGGAACATGTTCATAGACCTGGAAATAAAAACGGGTCTGGCATTACGCCAGACCCGATCTTATCACTTCGAACCGGCAGGTTCTCAGTTGTGCGCGTGCAGCGCCTCGTTCAGCTCGATGGCCGACTTGTGGGTCTTGCACTCCACGGCGCCGTTCAGCGAGTTACGACGGAACAGCAGGTCGGTCTGGCCTGCCAGGTCGCGGGCCTTGACCACTTTGACCAGCTCGTTGTTCTCGTCGAGCAGGTTCACCTTGGTGCCTGCGGTGATGTACAGGCCGGCTTCGACGGTGTTGCGGTCGCCCAGCGGGATACCGATACCGGCGTTGGCGCCGATCAGGCAGCCTTCGCCGACCTTGATGACGATGTTGCCGCCACCGGACAGGGTGCCCATGGTCGAGCAGCCGCCGCCCAGGTCCGAGCCCTTGCCGACGAACACGCCCGCGGAGACGCGGCCTTCGATCATGCCTGGGCCTTCGGTGCCGGCGTTAAAGTTGACGAAGCCTTCGTGCATGATCGTGGTGCCTTCGCCGATGTAGGCGCCCAGGCGTACACGGGCGGTGTCGGCGATGCGCACGCCGGCCGGGACCACGTAGTCGGTCATCTTCGGGAACTTGTCCACCGAGAACACTTCCAGCAGCTCGCCCTTCAGGCGTGCTTCCAGTTGCAGTTCGGCCACTTCGCCCAGGTCGACGGCGCCCTGGTTGGTCCAGGCGACGTTTGGCAGCAGCGGGAAGATGCCGGCCAGGCTCACACCGTGCGGCTTGACCAGGCGGTGCGACAGCAGGTGCAGCTTGAGGTAGGCCTCAGGTGTCGAGGTCAGTGCGGCGTCTTCGGCCAGCAGGGTGGCGACCAGCGGCTTGTGGCTTTCGGCCAGACGGGTCAGCAGGGCGTACTGGGTGGCATCCACCGACTTGAGCGCATCGGCCAGTTGGCCGGCTTGCGCGTTGCTGAACGCGATCGCCTGGTTGCCGCCTGCGTAGCCGAGGATCGGTGCGACGGCAGCGATCAGTTCGGCGCTCGGGTTGACCAGCGGCTGCGCGTAGAAGACTTCCAGCCAGGTGCCCTGGCGGTTCTGGGTGCCGACACCAAAGGCCAGGCTGAACAGGGTAGTGGACATGCGATTACCTCTTGCGAATAAGGGTTGATGCGAAGGCGGGCTCAGGTCAGCGCAGCGGCGTACAGGTCAGGCTTGAAGCCGACCAGGGTGCGCTCACCGAGATCGAGCACCGGGCGCTTGATCATCGAGGGCTGGGCGAGCATCAGTGCAACGGCTTTGGCCTGGTCGAGATCGGCCTTGCTGGCGTCGTCGAGCTTGCGGAAGGTGGTGCCGGCGCGGTTGAGGACAACCTCCCAGCCGTGCTCGTCACACCAGCGGTCGAGGCTGTCGCGGTCGATGCCCTGAACCTTGTAGTCGTGGAACGCGTACTCGATGGCCTGTTCTTCAAGCCAGGTACGGGCTTTTTTCATGGTGTCGCAGGCTTTGATGCCGTAGAGAGTGTAAGTCATTGAATTTAAAGGGTTGTATGGGCTTGCCCAAAACGTTCCCGATATCTCCCGAAAATAATTCGCTGGATTATGCGACATCGAACCTTCCAGCGCCACGGCTGGGTTGCTCGGCTCGCCGATCGGCGCTGCAGGGCGCAGTCGCCTCTGGGGAGGTAAGCGATGGCAACCTGCGCGCCTGGCTCAGTGAGCTACGGACCGCGCCAGGCCAAACGCGATCGCCCCGATGCCACCTGAAAGGATCACGGCGGTCGCCAGGAACCACTTGATCATCGAGCCTTCGGTGCGCGTGAGGTCGGTGCGAAAATTGGCCACACTTTGATTGAGAGTGCCGGTTTCGCTCACCAGGTCAGCCTTGCTGGCCAGGTTGGGAAAGACGTCTGTCCGCAAGCCATCGAGGGTCGCCTCGATTCTGCCCAGACTTACCTCGATGCCCCCGAGCCTGTCGCGCATTGCTTGGGTCGATTTTTCTAACGCTGTAACGCGAACGTCCAAGTTGCCGCCTCCCGGTGGATTTCGGCCTGCAGTGCCGCCCGGCGCAGTGCCAAGGTAAATCGTCGAACGGGGCTCATGCACATCGGGTCCTCCCTGACGCAAGCGATCCTGCGAGCAAAGGAATTATGCGCCATCGCTTCACCCGCTACCACGGCGGGCGTGAGGCCTTCTGTGGCAAACCGTGTCATAGGCCATCGGGTAGCATTGTGTTACACATTCACCTGGCGCCTGCGACTATCGTGCAGCGGTGCAGTATCACCGCTCACCGCTAACATATTGTTTCAACGGCACTGTCTGCGCACCGCCGGGACTTTTCGAATGACACAGGAAGCTTGCTGATGCAGTCAGCCTATACCGTCCTTATTCTGCTGACGCTGGTAAGCGTATCGAAACTGCTGGGGCGGATGATCCCCCTGCCACTGCCGCTGGTGCAGATCGCCGCGGGGGCACTGCTGGCCTGGCCGAGCCTGGGGCTGCATGTGGCGCTGGAGCCGGAGTTGTTCCTGTTCCTGTTCTTGCCACCGCTGCTGTTCGCGGATGGCTGGCGCATCCCCAAGCGTCAACTGTGGCGCCTGCGCGGGCCGGTGGTGGCACTGGCGGTGGGGCTGGTGCTGTTCACGGTGGTCGGCGCCGGCTACTTCATTCACTGGTTGCTGCCGAGCATCCCGCTGCCGGTGGCCTTCGCCCTCGCTGCGGTGCTGTCGCCCACTGATGCCGTGGCCGTCTCGGCGATTACCCAGGACCGTTTGCCGGCGCCCTTGATGCACATGCTTCAGGGCGAGGCGTTGATGAACGATGCCACGGGCCTGGTGACCTTCAAGTTCGCCCTGGTCGCGGCGATCACCGGTGCGTTCTCGTTGGCCGAGGCCAGCTTCACCTTCGTCCTGGTGGCGCTGGGTGGCCTGGCGGTGGGGGTTGGCCTGAGCTGGCTGATCGGGCGGCTGCGCATGTGGATGATCACCCGTGGCTGGGATGACCCGGCCACCCACGTGGTGTTCATGCTGTTGCTGCCGTTTGCCGCCTATGTGCTGGCCGAACGCCTGGGCGTGTCGGGGATTCTCTCGGCGGTGGCGGCCGGCATGATGCAGAGCTGGCTCGACCTGCTGCCGCGCCAGACGAGTACACGGCTGCTCAACCGCAGCGTCTGGTCGCTGCTCGAATTCGCCTTCAATGGGTTGATCTTCCTGCTGCTGGGCTTGCAGCTGCCGGACATCATCAAGGCCGTGGTCAGCCACGAGGCGACCGTCTGGCCGACCCTGGCCTACCGCTGCCTCGATGTGCTGGCGATCTTTGCTGCGCTGATCCTGTTGCGCTTCATCTGGGTGCAGAGCATCTGGCGGGCGATCGGCGTGGTCCGTCGCTGGCGCGGCAAGCCCGAGCTGGTGCTGGTGCCCACCGCGCGTTCGTGCTGGTTGCTGACCCTGGGCGGCGTGCGCGGTGCGGTGACCCTGGCGGGTGTGATGTCGGTGCCGCTGCTGATGGGGGCGGGCCAGGCCTTTCCTGAGCGCGACCTGCTGATCTTCATCGCTGCGGGGGTGATCCTGCTGTCGTTGATCGGGGCCTGTATCGCCTTGCCGATCCTTTTGCGCGGGGTCACCAAGAGCCCGGACGAGCGTTTGCAGCAGGAGGTTCAGGAAGCCTGGCGGCGCACTGCCGAGGCGGCCATTCACGCCCTTGAGGCGGAAGAGGTGGTCGATGCCAATGCGCCGCAGGACGCGGCCCAGGCGACGTTGGCCGTGGAGCTCAAGGCGCGCTTGATGGCGGAATACCGGGATGAACTGGACAGCTACAACGACAGTGCCGAGGCGCGGGCCCTGGCTGAGCAGATGGACCTGCTCGAACGGCGCTTGCGGGTGAAGGCGCTGCGGGCGCAGCGGCTGGAACTGTACAACCTGCATCGCCAGCATCTGGTGGGCGATGAGGTGGTGCGCCAGGTGCTGGGGGAGCTGGACTTGAGTGAAGCCAACCTGGGGCAGGTCAGGTAGATCGCCGGGGCCGCTGTGCGGCCCTTCGCGGGCAAGCCCGCTCCTACAGGCTGCGCGCTGATCTCTATGGGAGCGGCGGTGCGCCGATGCGATTTACCCGCTGGGCCCGCAGCGCGGGCCCAGCGGGTTCAGGTCTCAGCGTTTGCCAAGGAAATCCCGAATCCGCTCGGCGGCCTCGATGCACTCGGCCAGCGGCGCAACCAGCGCCATGCGCACACGGCCAGCGCCCGGATTCACGCCATCCACCTCACGCGACAGGTACGAACCCGGCACCACGGTCACGTGCTGTGCCTCGAACAGGTCGCGGGTGAACTCGGCATCACCGCCCGGGACCTTGGCCCACAGGTAGAAGCTGCCATCCGGACGCTGCACGTCCATCACCGGCTGCAGGATATCCAGCACTGCGTCGTACTTGGCGCGGTACTGATCGCGGTTGGCGCGCACGTGCGCTTCATCCTGCCAGGCGGCGATGCTCGCCAGCTGGGTCTGCACCGGCATGGCGCAGCCGTGGTAGGTGCGGTACAGCAGGAACGGCTTGATGATTGCCGCGTCGCCAGCGACGAAGCCCGAACGCAGGCCCGGCAGGTTGGAGCGCTTGGACAGGCTGTGGAACACCACGCAACGCTTGAAGTCGCTGCGGCCGAGCTCGGCGCAGGCGGTCAGCAGGCCCGGCGGCGGGTTCTCTTCGTCGAAGTACAGCTCGCTGTAGCACTCGTCCGAAGCGATCACGAAGTCATGCTCGTCGGCCAGGGCGATCAGCTTCTTCAGGGTATCCATCGGCACCAGGGCGCCCGTGGGGTTGCCCGGGGAGCAGAGGAAGAGGATCTGGCAGCGCTGCCAGACGTCGGCCGAGACCGCGTCGAAGTCGGGGTTGAAGCCGTTGTCTTCCAGGCACGGCAGGTAGTGCGGGGTGGCGCCGGCCAGCAGCGCCGCGCCTTCGTAGATCTGGTAGAACGGGTTCGGGCTGATCACCAGGCCGTCATCGGCACGGTTGACCACCGTCTGGGTGAAGGCGAACAGCGCTTCACGGGTGCCGTTGACCGGCAGGATGTGGCGGTCGGCATCGAGCCAGCCGGTCGGCACGCCGAAGCGCTGCTCGCACCACTGGCCAATGGCCTGGCGCAGGCCTGGCAGGCCCAGGGTGCTCGGGTACACCGCCAGCTTGTCGAGGTTGTCGGCCAGGGCCTTGGCGACGAATGCCGGCGATTCGTGCTTCGGCTCGCCGATCGACAGGGCGATGGCGCGTTTGTCCGCCGCCGGCGTCACGCTGCCCAGCAGGGCGCGGAGTTTCTCGAACGGGTAGGGCTGCAGCTGGGTCAAGGCATGGTTCATCGGCGCAAGGTCTCGTCAATCGTTAGAAGGTTATGCGGGTAGGGCTGGCGTCGCTGGCCTGGCCGGCCTGCAGCTGCTGGACGATCGCCTCCTGCAGGCGGGCGCACAGTTGCGGGTCGGACAGCGGCTGGTTGTCGGCATCGGTGACGAAGAACACGTCTTCCACGCGCTCGCCGAGGGTGGCGATCTTGGCGTTCTGCAAGGACAGGTCGAACTCGAGGAAGATCCGCCCGATCCGCGCCAGCAAGCCAGGGCGGTCGGGAGCGATGATCTCGAGGACGGTCACCGGCCGCTGGGCATCATTGTGGATGGTCACCTGCGGCGCAAAGGTGAAGTGCTTGAGCTGGCGCGGTACCCGGCGCTGGATGATGGTCGGGTAGTCCTCGGGGTTGCGCAGGGCCTCGGTCAGGCCCTCGCGGATCTGCTTGACCCGCTGCGGGTTGTCACCGATCGAGCCACCGTCGTTGTCCAGCACGATGTAGGTGTCGAGGGTGAACTGGCTGCTCGAGGTGATGATCCGCGCGTCATGAATGTTCAGGTTGAGCTGCGACATCGCGGCCACGGTCACGGCAAAGAAGTCGTGCTGGTCGGGCGCGTAGATGAAGATCTGCGTGCCGCCCTCGAATTCGCGCTGGGTGGTTTCCTTGATCAGCACCAGTGGGCCGCCATCGGCAGGCTGCTGGAGGATCGCGTCACTGTGCCAGGCGACATCGGCGGCGGTGTGGCGCAGGAAGTAGTCATCGCCCAGCTGCGACCAGAGTTGCTCGACATCGTCGGGGTCGGTGCCCTCGCGGATAAGAATGTCGAGCGCCGAGCTTTGCGTCTGGCGGATCAGCTCCTCGCGGTCGAGCGGGTTCTCCAGGCCGCGACGCAAGGCACGCTTGGTCTCGGTATAGAGCTGGCGCAGCAGGCTGGCGCGCCAGGAGTTCCACAGGCTGGGGTTGGTCGCATTGATGTCGGCGACGGTCAGCACGTAGAGGTAGTCCAGGCGCGTCTCGTCGCCGACCAAGAGGGCGAAGTCGTTGATCACCTGCGGGTCGGAGAGGTCCTTGCGCTGGGCCGTGGTGGACATCACCAGGTGGTTCTGCACCAGCCAGACGATCAGCCGGGTATCCCAGGTGGGCAGCTGGTGGCGCTCGCCAAAGGCCTGGGCGTCGACCGCGCCGAGTTCGGAGTGGTCGCCCTGGCGGCCTTTGCCGATGTCGTGGTAGAGCCCGGCCAGGTAGATCAGCTCAGGCTTGGGCAGGCGGCCCATGATCTTGCTGGCCAGCGGGAATTTCTCCGACACTGGGGTGTACTGCAGCTTGCGCAGGTGCTTGATCAGGTTGAGGGTGTGCGCGTCAACCGTATAGATGTGGAACAGGTCGTGCTGCATCTGCCCGACGATCAGGCCGAACTCCGGCAGGTAGCGGCCCAGAATGCCGTAGCGGTTCATCCGCCGCAGGTTGCGGTGGATGCCGATCTCGCACTTGAATAGCTCGATGAACAGGCTGGTGTTGCGGATATCGTTGCGGAAGCTGTCGTCGATCAGGTGCCGATGCTCGCGCAGCAGACGCACCGTGTCGGCGCGCACGCCCTTGATTTCGGGGTGCTGGGCCATCAGCACGAAGATCTCGAGCATGGCGAACGGGGTGCGCTTGAAGACGTTCGGGCTGACCGCCTCGATGTAGCCATCATGCAGGCGGAAGCGCGCGTTCAGCGGCTGGGTGGTGCCGCTGTCGTCGTCGGCGAGGATGACCTCCTCGAAGTGCTGGATGATCAGGTCGCACAGCTGGCTGATGCTCATCACCACCCGGTAGTACTGCTGCATGAACTGCTCGATGGCGCGCTTCGGGTTCTCGTCGCTGAAGCCCAGCAGCGCGGCGATGCTGCGCTGGTGGTCGAACAGCAGGCGGTCTTCGGCACGCCCGGCGAGCATGTGCAGGGCATAGCGCACGCGCCACAGGAACGCCTGCGAGGACGCCAGCAGCTCGTTCTCGCTCTCCAGCAGGAAGCCTTCGCCCGCCAGTGCATGGAGGTTCAGGGTGCCGTACTGGCGGCGCGCCACCCAGAGCACCGTCTGGATGTCGCGCAGGCCGCCCGGCGAGCCCTTGACGTTGGGTTCGAGGTTGTACTCGGTGTCGTTGTACTTGTGGTGGCGGGCCTTGAGCTCGGCGCGCTTGGCCAGGAAGAACTCCTTGCTCGGCCACAGGTGCGCGGTGCTGGTCGCCTCGAGCATGCGCTGGCGCAGTGATTCGGGGCCGGCGACGGTGCGGCTTTCCATCAGGTTGGTGATGATCGTCAGGTCGGCGCGCGCCTGTTCGACACATTCCTCGATGCTGCGCACGCTCTGGCCGACTTCCAGGCCGATGTCCCAGAGCAGGGTCAGGAAGCGCTCGATGGCGTCGCGGTAGGTCTCGTGCTCGGCGCCGTCGAGCAGGATCAGCAGGTCGATGTCCGAATACGGGTGCAGCTCACCGCGGCCGTAGCCGCCGACGGCGACCAGGGCGATACCGCTGGAGTTGTGCCAGTCGAACTGGTTCCAGGCCTGTTGCAGGATATTGTCGACGAACCAGGCGCGATCCTCGATCAGTCGGCGGATCTCGCGGCCTTCGCGAAAGCGCCGGTCGAGCTCCTCGCGGGCCAGCCGCAGGGCCTTCTTGAAGGCAGGGATAGGGCTGGCCTTGAGCGCCAGCTCGGCCTGGAACTGACCGCGGTCGAACAGCTCTGGATCCACCTGGGGCATCGAGTCGCTTTCCTGGAAGTGTTAGGCCGAAACGCGCGGGATGGTGTCGTCTTTGCGCAGGGTGAAGATCTCGTAGCCGGTGGCGGTGACCACCAGGGTGTGTTCCCACTGCGCCGAGAGCTTGCGGTCCTTGGTGATGGCGGTCCAGCCGTCGCCCAGCACCTTGGTGTCGGCCTTGCCCTGGTTGATCATCGGCTCGATGGTGAAGGTCATGCCTTCCTTGAGCTCCATGCCCGTGCCGGCGCGGCCGTAGTGAAGAATTTGCGGCTCTTCGTGGAACACCTTGCCGATACCGTGGCCGCAGAACTCGCGGACCACCGAGAAGCCGTTCTTCTCGGCATGCTTCTGGATCACTTCACCGATGTCGCCCAGGCGGCAGCCCGGCTTGACCAGCTCGATGGCCTTGTACATGCATTCCTGGGTGATCTGCGACAGGCGCTCGGCCCAGACCGGCACGGTGCCGACGTGGAACATGCGGCTGGTGTCGCCGTGGTAGCCGTCCTTGATCACGGTCACGTCGATGTTCAGCGTGTCACCGTCCTTCAACGGCTTGTCGCTGGGGATGCCGTGGCAGACCACGTGGTTGATCGAGGTGCAGATCGACTTCGGGTAACCCTTGTAGTTGAGGGGCGCCGGTATGGCCTGCTGGACGTTGACGATATAGTCATGGCACAGGCGGTCGAGCGCTTCGGTGGTGACACCGGGCTTGACGTGCTCTTCGATCATTTCCAGCACTTCGGCGGCCAGGCGGCCGGCGATGCGCATCTTTTCGATGTCTTCTGCGGTCTTGATGGTAACGGTCATTACAGGCTCTCTACGGCGCCGTACAGGGCGCGAACAAACGGGAAAGGCCGGATTCTAGCAGAGCAGCGCCCCCCTCTGTCGGGAGAAAAGGCCCCTCGGCTGCGGTCTATTGAGGGCATTCTGGCGCGATTGACGGCTCGCTGCAAAAACCACTGACGGACGAGGCAGTATCCGGGTTCCGTTAAGCCGCGGTCTGTGGTATAAAATGCGCCGCTTTCGGGGACGACCCCGTGAGCATTAACCCACACACGTGTCGACACGATGACCTGGGTGCCCCGAACGCTTCGGCGTCGTGGGTTGGTCATTGGGATACGTGGAGGCCCAACCCGACTTATCAAGGAACTATCATGTCCCAAGTCAATATGCGCGATATGCTGAAGGCCGGTGTGCACTTCGGTCACCAGACCCGTTACTGGAACCCGAAAATGGGTAAGTACATTTTCGGCGCGCGTAACAAGATTCACATCATCAACCTGGAAAAAACCCTGCCGATGTTCAACGACGCTCTGTCGTTCGTCGAGCGCCTGGCCCAGGGCAAAAACAAGATCCTGTTCGTCGGTACCAAGCGTTCCGCCGGCAAACTGGTCGCCGAGCAAGCCGCTCGTTGCAACTCGCCGTACGTTGACCACCGCTGGTTGGGCGGCATGCTGACCAACTACAAGACCATCCGCGCTTCGATCAAGCGTCTGCGTGACCTGGAAGTCCAGGCCGAAGATGGTACCTTCACCAAGCTGACCAAGAAAGAAGCTCTGATGCGTTCGCGCGATCTGGAGAAACTGGACCGCAGCCTGGGTGGTATCAAGGATATGGGCGGTCTGCCAGACGCTCTGTTCGTTATCGACGTTGATCACGAGCGCATCGCGATCACCGAAGCTAACAAGCTGGGTATCCCGGTTATCGGCGTAGTCGATACCAACAGCAGCCCGGAAGGTGTTGATTACATCATCCCAGGCAACGACGACGCCATCCGCGCCATCGAGCTGTACATGACTTCGATGGCTGACGCCGTCATCCGCGGCCGCAACAATGTTGCTGGCGGCACCGAAGTCTATGTTGAAGAAGCGGCGGCACCTGCTGCTGAGTAATTGACGCCCGGCGTCTACTTGGCACGCGAAAAGGGGGCTTGGCCCCCTTTTTGCCACCTGAAATCCTCCTGTCAGCAACACGGCCGCATGATGATGTCCTGCTGGCATGATGACAGTGGATTTACAGAATTGAACGCCCGTGACGAGCGGGTGGAATGGTTGAAAAACTTTCCAAGAGGATTTTGAAATGGCAGCAATTACTGCAGCGCTGGTCAAAGAACTGCGCGAGCGTACCGGCGAAGGCATGATGGATTGCAAGAAAGCCCTGGAAAAGGCTGACGGCGACATCGAAAAAGCCATTGATGACATGCGTGCTTCGGGCGCCATCAAGGCCGCCAAGAAGGCTGGCAACGTTGCCGCTGAAGGCGCTATCGCCATCAAGGCCGACGACACGTCTGCCGTACTGCTGGAAGTGAACTCGCAGACCGACTTCCTGGCCCTGCAAGACGACTTCAAGAACTTCGTCGCTGAAAGCGTCGAAGCTGCTTTCGCCGAGAAGCTGACCGATGCCGCACCGCTGATCGCTGCTCGCGAATCGGCGCGTGAAGCCCTGGTCGCCAAGGTTGGTGAGAACGTCAACATCCGTCGCCTGGTGCGCGTTGAGGGTGACGTTGTCGGTACCTACCTGCACGGCAACAAGATCGGTGTCGCTGTGGTCCTGAAAGGCGGTGACGTCGAGCTGGCCAAAGACATCGCCATGCACGTCGCTGCAAGCAACCCAGAGTTCCTGCTGCCATCGGAAGTCTCGGCTGAAGCGATCGAGCGTGAGAAGGGCGTGTTCCTGACCCTCAACGAAGAAAAAATCAAAGGCAAGCCTGAGAACATCGTTGAAAACATGGTCAAAGGCCGTATTTCCAAGTTCCTGGCCGAAGCCAGCCTGGTAGAACAGGCCTTCGTCAAGAACCCGGAAGTCAAAGTCGGCGAACTGGCCAAGAAGGCCGGCGCTGAAATCGTTTCCTTCACCTACTTCAAGGTCGGCGAAGGCATCGAGAAGCCGGTTGACAACTTCGCTGAAGAAGTTGCCGCCCAGCTGGCTGCTGCCAAGCAGTAAGACAGACACCGTCTGTCGCCCCAAAGAGGCTGCCCGCTCACGCGCGCAGCCTCTTTGTCAAACCGGAGCCAGGTTTATCCGGCCTGGCTCCGCTGGCGCTGAAGCAGCGCCACGCTACAGTTAGCAGGCTGTTACCCAGCCCGCGCAGAATTTTCTTTAGACGCCGCAGGAGAGACTCGCAATGGCTCAGCAGGTGAGTGGTCGCCAACCTCGCTATAAACGCATTTTGCTCAAACTTAGCGGCGAGGCCCTGATGGGCTCGGAAGAGTTCGGGATCGACCCGAAAGTATTGGACCGCATGGCCCTGGAAGTCGGCCAGCTGGTCGGCATCGGCGTGCAGGTCGGCCTGGTCATCGGCGGCGGCAACCTGTTCCGCGGCGCCGCGCTCAGCGCCGCCGGCATGGATCGCGTTACCGGCGACCACATGGGCATGCTTGCCACCGTGATGAACGCCCTGGCCATGCGCGACGCCCTTGAGCGTTCGAACATCCCGGCGCTGGTCATGTCGGCCATTTCCATGGTCGGTGTCACCGATCATTACGATCGTCGCAAAGCTATTCGCCACCTCAACTCCGGGGATGTGGTAATTTTCTCCGCCGGTACCGGCAACCCGTTCTTCACCACCGACTCCGCAGCCTGCCTGCGTGCCATCGAAATCGATGCCGATGTGGTGCTGAAGGCGACCAAGGTCGACGGTGTGTACACTGCCGATCCATTCAAGGACCCACACGCCGAGAAGTTCGATCACCTCACCTACGATGAGGTCCTGGATCGCAAGCTGGGTGTGATGGACCTGACCGCAATCTGCCTGTGCCGCGACCACAAGATGCCATTGCGGGTATTCAACATGAACAAGCCTGGCGCCCTGCTGAACATCGTGGTGGGTGGCGCTGAAGGTACTTTGATCGAGGAAGGCCAAGCATGATCAACGAAATCAAGAAAGATGCTCAGGAACGCATGACCAAGTCGCTGGAATCGCTCCAGCACGCGTTCAGCCGTATCCGCACCGGTGTAGCCCACCCGAGCATTCTGGAAGGTGTGATGGTGCCTTACTACGGCGCGGACACGCCGATCAAGCAAGTGGCCAACATCACCGTCAAGGATTCGCGCACCCTGCAAGTCGTCGCCTTCGAGCGCAACATGCTGGGCGCCGTCGACAAGGCGATCGGCAGTGCAGGCCTGAACCTGAACCCGACCAACCTCGGCGAGCTGCTGCTGATCACCATGCCGGCACTGACCGAAGAAACCCGCAAGGGCTTCACCAAGCAGGCGCGTGACGCTGCTGAAGACGGTCGTATCGCCGTGCGCAACATCCGTCGCGACGCGCTGAGCCAACTCAAGGACCTGGTCAAAGAGAAAGAGATCAGCGAAGACGAAGAGCGCCGCGCTGCGGATGAGATCCAGAAGCTGACCGACAAGTTCGTGGCTCAGATCGAGGTTGCCGTGAAGGCCAAGGAAGCGGACCTGATGGCCGTCTGAGGCCAGGGTTCTCTTCATGGAAAAGACCAAGCAAGCGGTACCGTCATCGGTGCCGCGCCACGTCGCGATCATCATGGACGGCAATAATCGCTGGGCAAAGAAGCGTCTGCTGCCCGGTGTTGCCGGCCATAAAGCCGGCGTCGATGCCGTGCGGGCGGTGATTGAGGTCTGCGCCGAGTCCGGGGTCGAGGTGCTGACCCTGTTCGCCTTCTCCAGCGAAAACTGGCAGCGCCCGGCCGAAGAAGTCGGTGCGTTGATGGAGTTGTTCTTCACGGCCTTGCGCCGCGAGGCCAGGCGCCTCAACGACAACAACATCAGCCTGCGCATCATCGGTGATCGCACCCGCTTTCATCCGGGGCTGCAGGCCGCCATGCGCGAAGCCGAGGCGGCGACGGCCGGGAGCAATCGCTTCATCCTCCAGGTCGCTGCCAACTACGGTGGCCAGTGGGACATCGCCCAGGCCGCCCAGCGGCTGGCGCGCGAGGTCCAGGCGGGGCATCTGCGGCCGGACGACATCACCCCGGGTCTGCTGCAGACCTGCCTGGCGACCGGCGACCTGCCGTTGCCGGACCTGTGCATCCGCACCGGTGGCGAGCACCGCATCAGCAACTTCCTGCTGTGGCAGCTGGCGTATGCCGAGCTGTACTTCTCCGACCTCTTCTGGCCGGACTTCAAACACGAGGCCATGCGTACCGCCCTGGCCGATTTCGCTTCGCGCCAACGCCGCTTCGGTAAGACCAGCGAGCAGGTCGAAGCTGGAGCTCGTGCTTAATGCTTAAACAACGCATCATTACTGCGCTGATCCTGTTGCCGGTCGCGCTGTGCGGCTTCTTCCTGCTCAATGGCGGGGATTTCGCACTCTTCATCGGCTTTGTGGTGACGCTGGGCGCCTGGGAATGGGCGCGCCTGGCCGGGCTCATGGCCCAGCCGCTGCGCATTGCCTATGCCGCGGTGGTCGCCGGGGCCTTGATGCTGCTGTACCTGATGCCCGACCTGGCGCCTTGGGTGCTCGGTGCTTCGGTGATCTGGTGGGCGCTGGCTACCTGGCTGGTGCTGACCTACCCGCGCAGCAGCGAGCTGTGGGCGAGTGCCGCCTGCCGCCTGCTGATCGGCCTGCTGGTGCTGCTGCCGGCCTGGCAGGGCCTGGTGCTGCTCAAGCACTGGCCGCTGGGCAACGGGCTGATCCTGTCGGTGATGGTCCTGGTGTGGGCGGCCGACATCGGTGCCTACTTCTCCGGGCGTGCCTTCGGCAAGCGCAAGCTGGCCCCGCAGGTGAGCCCGGGCAAGAGCTGGGAGGGCGTTTATGGCGGCCTCACGGTCAGCCTGCTGATCGCCCTGGGCGTTGCCCTGGTGCGTGAGTGGAGCATCGGCCAGCTGCTGCTCGGCCTGCTCGGTGCGGTGGTGGTGGTCATGGCCTCGGTGGTCGGTGACCTGACCGAAAGCATGTTCAAGCGCCGCGAAGGGATCAAGGACAGCAGTAACCTGCTGCCCGGTCACGGCGGCGTGCTCGATCGCATCGACAGCCTGACCGCAGCCATCCCGATGTTCGCGGTACTGCTCTGGGCCGCCGAATGGGGTGTCATGTGAGCCGTGCCCAGCGCATCACGGTACTGGGCGCGACCGGTTCGATCGGCCTCAGCACCCTCGATGTGATCGCGCGTCACCCCGAGCGCTACCAGGTATTCGCCCTCAGTGGCTACTCGCAGGTCGAGCAGCTGTTGGCGCTGTGCCTGCGCCATCGCCCGGTGTATGCCGTGGTGCCCAGCGCCGAGGCTGCCGCGCGGCTGCGCGCAGGCCTGGCCGACGCTGGCAGTGCCACCGAGGTGCTCGAAGGCGAGGCGGGGTTGTGCCAGGTCGCGTCGGCCAGTGATGTCGATGCGGTGATGGCGGCCATTGTCGGCGCGGCCGGCCTGCGTCCGACCCTGGCGGCGGTCGAGGCGGGCAAGAAAGTCTTGCTGGCCAATAAAGAGGCGCTGGTGATGTCCGGCGCGCTGTTCATGCAGGCCGTGCGCCGCAGTGGCGCGGTGTTGCTGCCGATCGACAGCGAGCACAACGCGATCTTCCAGTGCCTGCCTGGCGACTACGCCCGCGGCCTGGGTGCGGTCGGCGTGCGGCGGATCCTGCTGACCGCCTCGGGCGGGCCGTTCCGCGAAACGCCGGCGGCGCAGCTCGAGCAGGTCACCCCCGAGCAGGCGTGCGCGCACCCTAACTGGTCGATGGGGCGCAAGATTTCCGTCGACTCGGCGAGCATGATGAACAAAGGCCTCGAGTTGATCGAGGCGTGCTGGTTGTTCGATGCCGCGCCGGCCCAGGTCGAAGTGGTGGTGCATCCGCAGAGCGTGATTCATTCGCTGGTCGACTATGTCGACGGTTCGGTGCTGGCCCAGCTGGGCAACCCGGACATGCGCACGCCGATCGCCAATGCCTTGGCCTGGCCCGAGCGGATCGACTCCGGCGTGGCGCCACTGGACCTGTTCGCCATCGCCCGTCTGGATTTCCAGGCACCTGACGAACAGCGCTTCCCCTGCCTGCGCCTGGCGCGTCAGGCTGCCGAAGCGGGTAACAGTGCCCCGGCGGTGCTCAACGCGGCCAACGAAGTGGCCGTGGAGGCATTTCTCCAGCGGCGTATCCGCTTCCCGGAGATCGCGGGTATGATCGAACAGGTGCTCGACCAGGAGCCCGTAGTGGCAGTGTCGTCGCTGGAGGCGGTGTTCGCCGCCGACCAGCGCGCCCGCGAGCTGTCGCGGGAATGGTTGCGGCGACACGGTCGCTGATGCGCGCTCGCTCCAGGGTTGTCCTGAACGTCATTCGGAGATGGATATGACTGCGCTCTACATGATTATCGGTACCCTGGTTGCGCTGGGTGTGCTGGTTACCTTCCATGAATTCGGCCACTTCTGGGTGGCCCGCCGTTGTGGGGTCAAGGTGCTGCGCTTTTCGGTGGGCTTCGGCACGCCGCTGGTGCGCTGGCACGACCGCCACGGCACTGAATTCGTGGTCGCGGCGATCCCTCTGGGCGGCTACGTGAAGATGCTCGACGAGCGCGAGGGCGACGTCCCGCCAGCGCTCGCCGACCAGTCGTTCAATCGCAAGACGGTCGGCCAGCGCATTGCCATCGTCGCGGCCGGTCCGATCGCCAACTTCCTCCTGGCCATCGTGTTCTTCTGGCTGCTGGCGATGCTCGGCACCCAGCAGGTGCGTCCGGTGATCGGTGCGGTCGAGGCGGGTAGCCTGGCTGCCACTGCCGGCCTGAGCGCCGGTCAGGAAATTGTTTCGGTTGATGGCAAGCCGACCAACGGTTGGTCTGCGGTCAACCTGCAGCTGGTACGCCGCCTCGGCGAGAGCGGCACCCTGCGGTTCGGCGTGCTCGACGAAGGCGCCACGGCCGAGCGCCAGCACGACATCGTGCTCAGTGCCTGGCTCAAGGGCGCCGATGAGCCCGACCCGATCCAGTCGCTCGGCCTGCGCCCATGGCGCCCGGCCGTGGTGCCGGTGTTGGCCGAGATCGAGGCCAAGGGCCCGGCCGCCGTTGCCGGGCTGAAGGCCGGCGACAAACTGTTGGCCCTCGACGGGGTAGCGTTGAACGACTGGCAGCAAGTGGTCGACAGCGTCCGTGCGCGTCCCGACGCCAAGGTCGTGCTGCGCGTCGAGCGCGATGGCGCAGCCCTGGATGTCCCGGTCACCCTGGCGCGGCGCGGCGAAGGCCAGGCCTCCGGCGGCTACCTGGGTGCGGGTGTGAAAGGCGTCGAATGGCCTGCGAGCATGCTCCGCGAAGTCAGCTACGGGCCGTTGGCGGCCCTGGGCGAGGGCGTTTCACGCACCTGGAACATGAGCGTCCTGACCCTTGAATCGCTGAAGAAAATGCTCTTCGGGGAGCTCTCGGTAAAAAACTTGAGCGGACCGATAACCATTGCTAAAGTGGCGGGCGCTTCAGCCCAGTCCGGCGTGGGGGATTTCCTGAATTTCCTGGCCTACCTGAGCATAAGCCTGGGAGTTCTGAACCTGCTGCCCATCCCGGTACTGGATGGGGGGCATTTGCTGTTCTACCTGATCGAGTTGGCGCGCGGTCGTCCGCTGTCGGATCGGGTGCAAGGTTGGGGGGTCCAGATCGGTATCAGTTTGGTCATAGGGGTGATGTTGCTCGCCCTGATCAACGATCTGGGTCGACTATAAAGCTTCACTCAATTGCGAACCCGCTGCCCTTTCGCGGCGGGTTGTTTATTGCCAGTTGGAATAAAAGGACTTCATGAAACGTCTGCTGCTAACTGCGGTCCTCTCCGCACTGATGATCGCTGAAGTTCACGCCGAGTCCTTCACCATCTCCGATATTCGTGTCAACGGCCTGCAGCGGGTATCCGCCGGCAGCGTGTTCGGCGCGTTGCCCCTCAACGTCGGTGATCAGGCCGACGACCGTCGCCTGGTGGACTCCACCCGCTCGCTGTTCAAGACCGGCTTCTTCCAGGACATCCAGCTGAGCCGCGACGGCAATGTCCTGATCATCAACGTGGTCGAGCGCCCGTCGGTGTCGAGCATCGAGATCGAAGGCAACAAGGCGATCAGCACCGAAGACCTGATGAAGGGCCTGAAGCAATCGGGCCTGGCCGAAGGCGAGATCTTCCAGCGTGCGACCCTCGAAGGCGTGCGTAACGAACTGCAGCGCCAGTACGTCGCCCAGGGCCGCTACTCGGCCGAAGTCGATGCCGAAGTCGTGCCGCAGCCGCGTAACCGCGTCGGCCTGAAGATCAAGATCAACGAAGGCACGGTGGCCGCGATCCAGCACATCAACGTGGTGGGCAACACCGTGTTCGATGATGACGAAATCGGTCAGCTGTTCGAGCTGAAGACCACCAACTGGCTGTCGTTCTTCAAGAACGACGACAAGTACGCCCGCGAAAAACTCTCCGGTGACCTCGAGCGCCTGCGCTCGTACTACCTGGACCGCGGCTACATCAACATGGACATCGCCTCCACCCAGGTGTCGATCACCCCGGACAAGAAGCACGTCTACATCACCGTCAACATCACCGAAGGCGAGAAGTACACCGTCCGTGACGTGAAGCTCTCCGGTGACCTCAAGGTGCCGGAAGACCAGGTCCAGTCGCTGCTGCTGGTGCAGCCGGGCCAGGTCTTCTCGCGCAAGGTGATGACCACCACGTCCGACCTGATCACCCGTCGCCTGGGCAACGAAGGCTATACCTTCGCCAACGTCAACGGCGTGCCGCAACCGCACGATGAAGACCACACCGTCGACATCATGTTCGTGGTCGATCCGGGCAAGCGTGCCTATGTCAACCGCATCAACTACCGCGGCAACACCAAGACCGAAGACGAAGTGCTGCGTCGCGAGATGCGCCAGATGGAAGGCGGCTGGGCCTCGACCTACCTGATCGACCAGTCCAAGACCCGCCTCGAGCGCCTGGGCTTCTTCAAGGAAGTCAACGTCGAGACCCCACCGGTACCGGGTACCGATGACCAGGTCGACGTCAACTACAGCGTCGAAGAACAAGCCTCCGGTTCGATCACCGCCAGCGTCGGCTTTGCCCAGAGCGCCGGTCTGATCCTCGGTGGTTCGATCAGCCAGACCAACTTCCTCGGTACCGGTAACAAGGTCTCGATCGGTCTGACCCGTTCGGAATACCAGACCCGCTACAACTTCGGCTTCGTTGACCCCTACTGGACTGCCGATGGCGTCAGCCTGGGTTACAACGCGTTCTACCGCAGCACCGACTACGACGACCTCGACGTCGACGTGGCCAGCTACGCGGTGGACAGCCTGGGTGCCGGTGTCAGCATCGGTTACCCGATCAGCGAGACCTCGCGCCTCACCTACGGCCTGACCGTACAGCAGGACAAGCTCAAGACCGGCCGTTACACCGTTGACGAGATCTTCGACTTCGTCGACAAGGAAGGCGATAACTTCCTCAACTTCAAGGCGTCTGTCGGTTGGTCCGAGTCGACCCTGAACAAAGGCGTGCTGGCAACCCGTGGTCACTCCCAGAGCCTGACCCTGGAAACCACCGTGCCGGGCAGCGACCTGTCGTTCTACAAGCTCGACTACCGTGGCCAGCTGTTCAAGCCACTGTCCAACGACTACACCCTGCGCCTGCACACTGAACTGGGCTACGGCGACGGCTTCGGCGGTACCTCGGGCCTGCCGTTCTACGAGAACTACTACGCGGGTGGCTTCAACTCCGTTCGCGGCTTCAAGGACAGCAGCCTGGGCCCACGCAGTACGCCGAGCAAGGGTAACAAGCCTGGCACCCTCGCCGACCCGGACCAGGATCCGCTGCCGTTCGGTGGCAACGTGCTGGTCCAGGGTGGCGTCGAGTTGCTGTTCCCGCTGCCGTTCGTCAAGGACCAGCGCTCGCTGCGCACCTCCGTGTTCTGGGATGTGGGTAACGTGTTCGATACCAATTGCGGCTCCAAGCCCGATTGCGCCAAGGTCGGTTTCTCCGACATGGCCAGCTCGGTCGGTTTGGGCGTGACCTGGATCACCGCGTTGGGCCCGCTGAGCTTCAGCCTGGCGATGCCGATCAAGAAGCCGGAAGAAGCCGATACCCAAGTGTTCCAATTCTCTCTGGGCCAGACCTTCTAAGGTCGGCCCGTGCTTAACGACAACGGATTATCCAGGAGTGCATCGTGCGTAAGTTGACCCAACTGGCCGTATTGGCCGCGGCGCTGGTCGCCACCCCGGCTTTCGCCGAAATGAAGGTTGCTGTACTGAACTACCAGATGGCCCTGCTGGAGTCGGACGCCGCCAAGAAATACGCAGTCGATGCCGAGAAGAAGTTCGGCCCGCAACTGACCAAGCTCAAAGGCCTGGAAAGCAGCGCCAAAGGCATCCAGGACCGTCTGCTCAAGGGCGGCGACAAGATGCAGCAGCAAGAGCGTGAACGCCTCGAGCTGGAATTCAAGCAAAAAGCCCGTGACTTCCAGTTCCAGTCCAAGGAACTCAACGAAGCCAAGGCCGTTGCCGACCGTGACATGCTCAAGCAGCTCAAGCCCAAGCTGGATGGCGCTGTCGAGGAAGTGATCAAGAAGGGCGGCTTTGACCTGGTGCTCGAGCGCGGCGCAGTGATCGATGTCAAACCGCAGTACGACATCACTCGCCAAGTCATCGAGCGCATGAACCAAGCCCGTTGATATGACCCTGAACCTGACGCTCGGCCAGCTGGCCGAGGCGCTCGGCGCTACCCTCAAGGGCCCCGAGACGCTGCAGATCACTGGGCTGGCCACCTTGCAGGAGGCTGGTCCTGGGCAGTTGAGCTTCCTCGCCAACAAGCAGTACCGCAAATACCTGGACAACACCCAGGCGGCCGCGGTGCTGCTCAAGGCTGCGGACGCTGAAGGCTTTGCCGGCAACGCCCTGATCGTCGCGGACCCGTACCTGGCTTACGCGCGTATTTCGCACCTGTTCGATCCCAAGCCCAAGGCTGTGGCGGGTATTCATCCCAGCGCCGTGGTTGCCGAAGATGCTCAGGTCGATGCGACTGCCAGTGTCGGCCCGTGCGTGGTGATCGAGAGCGGGGCGCGGATTGCGGCGAACGTCGTGATCGGCGCCCACGGTTTCATCGGTGCGCGCTGCGTGATCGGTGAAGGTGGCTGGTTGGCCCCGCGGGTAACCCTGTACCACGACGTGACCATTGGTGCCCGGGTGACCATTCAGTCGGGTGCGGTGATCGGTGGTGAGGGCTTCGGCTTCGCCAACGAGAAGGGTGTGTGGCGCAAGATTGCCCAGATCGGTGGCGTGACCATCGGCGACGACGTCGAGATTGGCGTCAATACCGCCGTTGACCGCGGCGCGCTGTCTGACACGCGCATCGGTGACGGGGTCAAGCTCGACAACCAGATCCAGATCGCGCACAACGTGCAGATCGGTGACCACACGGCCATGGCCGCGTGTGTCGGCATCTCCGGCAGCACCCGCATCGGCAAGCACTGCACCATCGCCGGCGGCGTCGGCATGGTCGGGCACATCGATGTGTGCGACAACGTGTTCGTTTCCGGCATGACCATGGTGACCCGTTCGATTACCGAGCCGGGTGCCTATTCTTCCGGCACCGCCATGCAGACCTTGGGCGACTGGCGCAAGAGCGCCGCACGCATCCGTCAGCTCGACGAGATGGCCAAGCGTCTCCAGCAGTTGGAAAAACGCGTCGATACCGTGACCTCAGGTGGCCAGCCGACATCAGAAGGCTGATACCATTTCCTGAGCAAGAGTGAACCGTTGCTAGCTGGCTCCTCTTTGGATTGCAAAAGGAGCGTGTGGTCAGCACCTGCGCTCCCTATTCTTATTACAGGCTTCCCCCCGAAATGATGGACATCAACGAGATTCGCGAATACCTGCCTCACCGTTACCCGTTCCTGCTGGTGGACCGGGTCACGGAGCTGGACTTCGAGGCCCAGAGCATTCGTGCCTACAAGAATGTCAGCATCAACGAGCCGTTCTTCAATGGCCACTTCCCGGCGCATCCGATCATGCCGGGCGTGCTGATCATCGAGGCGATGGCCCAGGCGGCCGGGATTCTCGGATTCAAGATGCTCGATGCCAAGCCGGCAGACGGCACGCTGTACTATTTCGTCGGGTCCGACAAGCTGCGTTTCCGCCAGCCGGTACTGCCGGGTGACCAGCTGGTGCTTGAGGCCAAGTTCCTCAGCCGCAAGAGCATGATCTGGAAGTTCGAGTGCCGCGCCCTGGTCGACGGCAAGCCAGTCTGCTCGGCTCAGATCACCTGCGCGGAACGCTCCCTATGAATTCGATTGATCCGCGGGCCATCATCGACCCTTCGGCCAAGTTGGCCGAAGGCGTCGAGGTGGGCCCCTGGTCGATCGTTGGGCCCGATGTCGAGATCGGGGAGGGCACGGTCATCGGCCCTCACGTGGTACTCAAGGGGCCGACCCGGATCGGCAAGCACAACCGCATCTACCAGTTCTCCTCGATTGGTGAAGACACCCCTGACCTCAAGTACAAGGGTGAGGCCACGCGCCTGGTGATCGGCGATCACAACGTGATCCGCGAAGGTGTGACCATCCACCGTGGCACGGTCCAGGACCGCGCGGAAACCACCGTGGGTGACCACAACCTGATCATGGCCTATGCCCACATCGGCCATGACAGCGTGATCGGCAGCCACTGCATCCTGGTCAACAACACCGCGTTGGCGGGCCACGTGCACGTCGGTGACTGGGCGATCCTGTCCGGTTACACCCTGGTGCACCAGTACTGCCATATCGGCGCTCACGCGTTTTCCGGCATGGGCACCGCGATCGGCAAGGACGTGCCTGCGTTCGTTACCGTGTTCGGCAGCCCCGCCGAAGCGCGCAGCATGAACTTCGAAGGCATGCGTCGGCGTGGGTTCAGTGACGAGGTGATCCACTGCCTGCGTCGCGCCTACAAGATCGTCTACCGCCAAGGCCTGACCGTCGAAGAGGCGCTCAAGGAACTGGCCCCGCTGGCCAGCCAGCATCCCGAGGTCGAGCTGTTCCGTCAGTCGATCCAGAATTCCGCTCGCGGCATCACACGCTGACATGGGCCAACTGTGCGTTGCGTTGGTCGCGGGTGAGGCCAGCGGCGATATTCTCGGCTCCGGTTTGATGCGCGCGCTCAAGGCGCGCCATCCGGACGTGCGGTTCATCGGGGTCGGTGGGCCGTTGATGGAAGCCGAGGGCATGCAGTCATATTTCCCCATGGAGCGCCTGGCGGTCATGGGCCTGGTCGAGGTGCTGGGGCGCCTGCGTGAGCTGCTCAAGCGCCGCAAGCTGCTGATCCAGACCCTGATCGCCGAGCAGCCGGATGTGTTCATCGGCATCGATGCGCCGGACTTCACCCTCAATATCGAATTGAAACTGCGTCAGGCCGGGATCAAGACCGTGCACTACGTCAGCCCCTCGGTCTGGGCCTGGCGGCAGAAGCGCGTGCTGAAGATCCGCGAAGGCTGCGACCTGATGCTGACCCTGCTGCCGTTCGAGGCGCGCTTCTATGAAGAGCAGGGCGTGCCGGTGCGCTTCGTTGGCCATCCGTTGGCCGACACCATCCCGCTGGACGCTGATCGCCAGGCCGCCCGTGCCGAGCTGGGTATGACCCAAGGGCCGTTGGTCGCGCTGATGCCGGGCAGCCGGGGCGGCGAAGTCGGCCGTCTGGGGGCGTTGTTCCTGGATGCCGCCGAACGCCTGCGCCAGCTAGTGCCGGGCGTGCGTTTCGTGCTGCCCTGTGCCAACCCGACGCGGCGGGCGCAGATCGAGCAGATGCTCGATGGGCGCGACCTGCCGCTGACCCTGCTCGACGGCCAGTCGCACCTGGCGCTGGCGGCCTGTGATGCGGTGTTGATCGCCTCGGGCACGGCGACCCTGGAAGCGATGCTGTACAAGCGGCCGATGGTGGTCGCCTATCGCCTGGCGCCATTGACCTACTGGATCCTCAAGCGCCTGGTGAAGAGCCCGTACGTGTCGCTGCCCAACCTGCTGGCCCAGCGCCTGCTGGTGCCCGAGCTGCTGCAGGACGCCGCCACCAGCGAAGCCCTGGCGCAGACCCTGGCGCCGCTGGTGGCCGATGGCAGCCAGCAGACCGAATCTTTTGATCAGATCCACCGCACCTTGCGCCGTGACGCCTCGAACCAGGCGGCAGAGGCGGTGCTTGCCTTGTTGGAGCAACGCTAGATGCAGATGGGACTGGATTTCACCTTGGTCGAAGAGCTGGTTGCCGGCGTCGACGAAGTCGGTCGTGGCCCGCTCTGCGGCGCGGTGGTCACCGCGGCGGTGATTCTCGACCCGAACCGGCCGATCCTTGGCCTCAACGACTCGAAGAAGCTCACCGAAGCCAAGCGTGAAGCGCTGTTCGACGAGATCTGCGAAAAAGCCTTGAGCTTTTGTATCGCCCGCGCCGAGGTCGATGAAATCGACCGCCTGAACATCCTCCAGGCGACCATGCTGGCCATGCAGCGCGCGGTCGAGGGCCTGAGCGTCACGCCGAAACTGGCGCTGATCGACGGCAACCGTTGCCCCAAGCTGGACGTGCCTTCGGCGCCGGTGGTGCAGGGTGACGCCAAGGTGCCGGCGATCGCCGCGGCGTCGATCCTGGCCAAGGTCACCCGCGATCGCGAGATGAGTGCATTCGAGCTGATCTATCCCGGCTATGGGATGGGCGGGCACAAGGGCTACCCGACGCCAGTGCACCTCGAGGCGCTGGCACGCCTGGGGCCTACGCCGATTCATCGGCGCTCGTTTGCGCCAGTGCGCGCAGCCTATGAAGCGCGTGAAGGCGTTTCTACCTCGCTGATCTGATCGGCGTATTGGGGCCGCTTCGCAGCCCTTCGCGGGTGAACCCGCTCCCACAGATACGGCGCTGACTTCGAGAGCGGCGCCGTCCTTGTGGGGGCGGGCTTGCCGGGACGCCGGACCGCCGCGAAGGGGCGCGAAGCGGCCCCAATAGCTTCACCCAACATTTAAGCCAAGCACATTTACGGTACAATCCCGCGCTTGTTGTCTCGCTCTGCTATAGGACCCTCCATGTCGGTTTCCTTCGTTCACCTTCGCGTGCACTCCGAATTTTCCCTGGTCGATGGCCTGGTACGGATCAAGCCGCTGGCCAAGGCCTTGGCCGGGATGAACATGCCGGCGGTGGCGATCACCGACCAGAGCAACATGTGCTCGCTGGTGAAGTTCTACAAGAACGCGATGGGTGCGGGGATCAAGCCGATCTGCGGCGCCGACCTGTGGCTGGCCGGTGCCGACGCGGAAGCACCGCTGTCGCGCATCTGCTTCCTGGCGATGAACCCCAAGGGTTACCGCAACCTCACCGAACTGATCTCGCGCGGCTGGGTCGACGGCCAGCGCAATGGCCTGGTGATCATCCAGCGTGACTGGATCCCGCCCGCCAGCGAGGGCTTGATCGCGCTTTCCGCCGCGCGTGAAGGCGACATCGGCGTGGCCCTGCTGGGCAGCCGGCATGAAGAGGCCGAAGCGCTCCTGCGTGACTGGATGGGCATGTTCCCCGGGCGTTTCTACGTGGAAGTGCAGCGCACCAACCGCGCCGGTGACGAAGAATACCTGCACGCCGCCGTGGCCCTGGCCGATCGCCTCGGTGCGCCGCTGGTGGCGACCAACGATGTGCGCTTCATCAAGCAGACCGATTTCGACGCCCACGAGACGCGCGTGTGCATCGGCGAGGGCTGGACCCTCGACGACCCGCGGCGCCCGCGCCTGTACAGCGACCAGCAGTACCTGAAGAGCCAGGAAGAAATGGCCGAGCTGTTCAGTGACCTGCCGGACGCCGTGGCCAACACCGTGGAGATCGCCAAGCGCTGCAACATCCAGGTCCAGCTGGGCAAGCACTTCCTGCCCGACTTCCCCACGCCCAACGGCATGGGTATCGACGATTACCTGCGGCATGTGTCCCACGAGGGCCTGGAAGACCGCCTGACGGTGATCCTGCCCAAGGACACCACCGACGATTACGACGCCAAGCGCCAGGTCTACCTGGACCGGCTGAAGTTCGAGCTGGATATCATCATCCAGATGGGCTTCCCCGGTTACTTCCTGATCGTCATGGACTTCATCAAGTGGGCCAAGAGCAACGGCGTGCCGGTCGGCCCGGGCCGGGGTTCGGGTGCCGGCTCGCTGGTCGCCTACGTGCTGAAGATCACCGACCTCGACCCGCTGGCCTACGACCTGCTGTTCGAGCGCTTCCTCAACCCTGAGCGGGTCTCCATGCCCGACTTCGACGTCGACTTCTGCATGGACGGTCGCGACCGGGTCATCGAGTACGTCGCCGACGCCTACGGGCGCAATGCGGTCAGCCAGATCATCACCTTCGGCACCATGGCCGCCAAGGCGGTGGTGCGCGACGTGGCGCGGGTGCAGGGCAAGTCCTACGGCCTGGCCGACCGCCTGTCGAAGATGATTCCGTTCGAAGTCGGCATGACCCTGGAGAAGGCCTACGAGCAGGAAGAGATCCTCCGTGACTTCCTCAAGAGCGACGAGGATGGCCGCGAGATCTGGGACATGGCCCTCAAGCTCGAGGGCGTCTGTCGAGGCACCGGCAAGCACGCCGGTGGCGTGGTCATCGCGCCGACCAAGCTGACCGACTTCTCGCCGATCGCCTGTGACGAAGAGGGCGGCGGCCTGGTGACCCAGTTCGACAAGGACGACGTCGAGGCCGCTGGCCTGGTCAAGTTCGACTTCCTCGGCCTGCGTACCCTGACCATCATCAAGTGGGCGATGGAGACGATCAACCGTGAGCAGGCCAAGAGCGACCTGCCCGACCTGAACATCGACTTCATCCCGCTGGACGACAAGAAGACCTACGAGCTGCTGCAGAAGGCCGAGACCACGGCGGTGTTCCAGCTCGAGTCGCGCGGCATGAAAGAGCTGATCAAGAAGCTCAAGCCTGACTGCCTGGAAGACCTGATCGCACTGGTGGCGTTGTTCCGCCCCGGCCCGCTGCAGTCGGGCATGGTCGACGACTTCATCAACCGCAAGCACGGTCGCGCCGAGCTCGCCTACCCGCACCCGGACTACCAGTACGACGGCCTGCAGCCGGTCCTGG
This sequence comes from Pseudomonas reidholzensis, assembly GCF_900536025.1. Classification (GTDB taxonomy): domain Bacteria; phylum Pseudomonadota; class Gammaproteobacteria; order Pseudomonadales; family Pseudomonadaceae; genus Aquipseudomonas; species Aquipseudomonas reidholzensis. The sequence continues at coordinate 47,469 of NZ_UNOZ01000031.1, read as the reverse complement.
CGCCGACCTACGGCATCATCCTGTACCAGGAACAGGTGATGCAGATCGCCCAGGTGATGGCCGGCTACACCCTCGGTGGCGCCGACATGCTGCGCCGGGCGATGGGTAAGAAAAAACCCGAAGAGATGGCCAAGCAGCGCGGCGGTTTCATCGAGGGTTGCGCCAACAACGGCATCGATGGCGAGCTGGCGGGGAACATCTTCGACCTGGTAGAAAAATTCGCCGGCTACGGCTTCAACAAGTCGCACTCGGCCGCCTACGGCCTGGTCTCGTACCAGACCGCCTGGCTCAAGACTCACTACCCGGCGCCGTTCATGGCCGCGGTACTGTCGGCGGACATGCACAACACCGACAAGGTGGTGGTGCTGATCGAAGAAGTGCGCAACATGAAGTTGCGCCTCGACGCGCCGGACGTGAACGCCTCCGAGTTCAAGTTCACGGTCGACCCCGATGGCCGCATCATCTATGGCCTGGGGGCGATCAAGGGCGTGGGTGAGGGTCCGGTAGAGGCCATCGTCGAAGCGCGCAGCGCCGGCGGGCCGTTCAAGGACCTGTTCGACTTCTGCGAGCGGATCGACCTCAAGCGCGTCAACAAGCGCACCCTCGATGCGCTGATCCGCAGTGGTGCGCTGGACCGCCTCGGCCCGTACTTCCACGACGAGATCAAGGCCTACCAGGCCAATGTCGACCGTAACCGGGCCGTGCTGCTGACGGCCCTCGAAGAGGCGGTCAAGTCGGCCGAACAGACCGCGCGCACCGCCGACAGCGGGCACATCGACCTGTTCGGCGGCCTGCTGGTCACCGAGGACGTCGACGTCTATGCCAGTCACCGCAAGGCGCGCGACCTGACCCTCAAGGAGCGCCTGAAGGGTGAGAAAGACACCCTCGGACTGTACCTGACCGGCCACCCGATCGACGAGTACGAGGGCGAGATCCGCCGCTTCGCCCGCCAGCGCATCATCGACCTCAAGCCGTCACGTGAAGTGCAGACGGTCGCCGGGATGATCATTGCCCTGCGGGTCATGAAGAACAAGAAGGGTGACAAGATGGGCTTCGTCACCCTCGATGACCGCTCCGGGCGCATCGAGGCGTCGCTGTTCGCCGACTCCTTCATGGCGGCCCAGGCCTTGCTGCAGACCGACGCCATGGTGGTGGTCGAAGGCGAGGTGAGCAACGATGATTTCTCCGGTGGCCTGCGCCTGCGGGTCAAGCAAGTGATGACCATGGAAGACGCCCGCACGCGCCTGGCCGAGAGCCTGCGCCTGAAGATCGCGCACGATGCGCTCAAGGGCGACCGGCTGAGCTGGCTGGGTGAGCTGATCACCCGCCATCGCGGTGGCTGCCCGATCACCCTGGAATACACCGGCAGCGATGCCAAGGCCATGCTGCAGTTTGGCGACGATTGGTCGATTGACCCGGCCGATGGCCTGATTCAGGCCCTGCGTGACCAGTTCGGGCGTGAGAACGTCTTCCTGCAATACCGCTAAATGCGACGAATTTAATCTCGACCTGAATGCGCCTGATCCCTTAAGGTAGGGCGCCAAACGGATCAACCGGCCGGCCGCCTGGCCGTAGACCCAAGACGGATGCCTATGAACCCGAATTTCCTCGATTTCGAACAGCCGATTGCCGACCTGCAAGCCAAGATCGAAGAGCTGCGCCTGGTCGGCAACGACAACTCGCTGAACATCAGCGATGAGATTTCCCGTCTGCAGGACAAGAGCAGTACCCTGACCGAAAGTATTTTCGGCAACCTCACCAGCTGGCAGATCGCCCGACTGGCGCGTCACCCGCGTCGTCCTTACACCCTGGACTACCTGCAGCACATCTTCACCGAGTTCGAAGAACTGCACGGTGACCGGCACTTCTCCGATGACGCTGCGATCGTCGGCGGTACCGCCCGCCTGGATGGCAAGCCAGTGATGGTCATCGGTCACCAGAAGGGCCGTGAAGTGCGCGAAAAGGTTCGCCGCAACTTCGGTATGCCGCGCCCAGAGGGCTACCGCAAGGCGTGCCGCCTGATGGAAATGGCCGAGCGCTTCAAGATGCCGATCCTGACCTTCATCGATACCCCGGGCGCTTACCCAGGCATCGACGCTGAAGAGCGCAACCAGAGCGAAGCGATTGCCTGGAACCTGCGTGTCATGGCGCGCTTGAAAACCCCGATCATCGCCACCGTGATCGGTGAGGGCGGCTCCGGCGGCGCGCTGGCGATCGGTGTCTGCGACCAGCTGAACATGCTGCAGTACTCGACCTACGCGGTGATCTCGCCGGAAGGTTGCGCGTCGATCCTGTGGAAGACCGCCGACAAGGCGCCTGATGCCGCCGAAGCGATGGGCATCACTGCCGAGCGCCTGAAGAGCCTGAACATCGTCGACAAGGTGATCTCCGAGCCGCTGGGCGGCGCCCACCGTGACCCGGCGAAAATGTCCGCCAGTATCCGTGCCGACCTGATCGAGCAGCTGGACATGCTCGGCAAGTTCGATCACGACGCGCTGCTCAAGCGCCGTTATGATCGCCTGATGAGCTACGGTCTCTGATTCTGTCTTGAGGCCGCTGGGGCTGCTTCGCAGCCCATTCGCGACACAAGGCCGCTCCCACAGGTACCGCGCACGCCTCGAAAGCGGCGCCGTCCTTGTGGGAGCGGCCTTGTGTCGCGAATGGGCCGCAAAGCGGCCCCGGCATTCTCCAGTGAGGCAAAGATGATCGACCTCACCTCGACCCTTTCTCCCTGGCAGCAATCGCCCGCCTGGTCTGTCGCCCTCTCTGGCGGCCTGGACTCCACCGTCCTCCTGCACCTGCTCGCCGCCTACGCCCGCACCCACGACGCGCCCCCCTTGCGTGCCCTGCATGTCCATCATGGCCTGCAATCGGCCGCCGACGCCTGGCCAGCCCATTGCCAAGCCCTGTGCGACAGCCTCGGAGTCGAACTCCAGGTCATCCACGTCCAGGTCGCCCCCGGCGCCAGCCTCGAGCAGGCCGCGCGCGATGCCCGCTACCAGGCCTTCAGCGACCTCCTTGCGCCAGGTGAAGTGCTGTTCACCGGCCAGCACCGCGACGATCAGGCCGAGACCTTGCTCTTTCGACTGTTGCGCGGGGCCGGGCTGCGTGGCCTGGCCGCCATGCCGGCGATCAGGCCGTTGGGCCAGGGCCACCTGGTCAGGCCGCTGCTGGCCCTCGCGCGCGATCAATTGCACGGCTATGCCGAGCATGCGGGGCTGTCGTGGATCGAAGACCCGTCCAATGCCGACACGCACTTCGCGCGTAACTTCCTGCGGGGCGACATTTTGCCGCTGCTGCGCCAGCGCTGGCCGCAAGCCAGCCAGAGCCTGGCGCGCAGTGCGGGGCATCTCGGTGAGGCCCTGAGCCTGCTCGACGAGCTCGCCAGGGACGACCTGGCCATTGCAGGGCAGGGCGCTCCGGCCGAATGGCCAGGGCTGGATTCACTCGCCCTGGCCGCGCTCCAGGCGCTGTCACCCGCCCGTCAGCGCAACGCCCTGCAATACTGGCTCAGCAGCCGCACGCGGTTGCCGGATGCGCGCCATTGGGCCGGCTGGGCAACCCTGCGCGACGCCGCCGATGACGCGCAACCGTTGTGGCGCCTGACGGACGGCCAACTGCAACGCAGCCATGGGCGCATCTGGTGGCTCAGCGGTGACTGGCTGCAACCGGTTGCCGGCGAGCAGGCGTGGGCCAACCCGAGCGTGCCGCTGGCGTTGCCGGGCAATGGCAGCGTGCGCTTGAGCGGCGCCACCCCGGCGCACGACCTGCGTATCGCCTACCGCCAGGGCGGCGAGGTGCTGGCCCTGAAAGACCGTGGCCATCGCGACTTGAAGCGTCTGCTGAATGAGCGCCAGGTCCCGCATTTCGTGCGTTCGCGCCTGCCGTTGCTGTATTGCGGCGAGCGTTTGCTCGCCGTCGCCAATCTGCCGGCACTGGCTCAGGATGACTGCGCGCTCGACTGGCAGTTACCGACGAACGCGCAAGGTTTGAGCTGAAGGGTACATTCCGGTAGACTACCCTCCCTTCTTGATACAACTTCTGTGGCTTCATCGAAAACACAGCAGTTGCCGATTACCAAGCAGTTTTTTGCTGGGCTGATTTCTTAAAATGACGAGCGAGCTCCATGCCGGGGATAACCCTGGTCTGTACAGACGCGGCAGTTTTTCGAGATGCACTGTGATTGACGCAGGTGATCGGGGGCTTCGGCCTTCCTTCGCTTTCTCCGGCGGCGCTGGCCGCTTTAACGCAGACTTCTAGGGTTTTTCATGACGCGCTACATATTCGTCACGGGCGGTGTTGTTTCTTCATTGGGGAAAGGCATTGCCTCGGCTTCCCTGGCGGCCATCCTGGAAGCGCGGGGACTCAAGGTCACCATGCTCAAGCTGGATCCGTACATCAACGTCGATCCGGGCACGATGAGCCCGTTCCAGCACGGTGAGGTGTTCGTCACCCACGATGGCGCTGAAACCGACCTTGACCTGGGCCACTACGAGCGGTTCATCCGCACGACCATGACCCAGAACAACAACTTCACCACCGGCCGTGTCTACGAGCACGTCCTGCGCAAGGAGCGCCGTGGTGACTACCTGGGCGCGACCATCCAGGTCATCCCGCACATCACCGACGAGATCAAGCGTCGCATCATCAAGGGTGCCGGCGATGCCGACGTGGCCCTGGTGGAAATCGGCGGTACGGTCGGTGACATCGAGTCGCAGCCGTTCCTCGAGGCGATCCGCCAGCTGCGTTTCGAAGTCGGCGCCAAGCGCGCGATGCTGATGCACCTGACCCTGGTCCCGTACATCGCCACCGCGGGCGAGACCAAGACCAAGCCGACCCAGCACTCGGTCAAGGAGCTGCGCTCCATCGGCCTGCAGCCTGACGTGCTGGTGTGCCGCTCCGATCACCCGATCGACAGCTCGTCGCGCCGCAAGATCGCTCAGTTCACCAACGTTGAAGAACGTGCGGTGATCGCCCTGGAAGACGCCGACACCATCTACAAGATCCCGGGCATCCTGCATGCTCAGGGCCTCGATGACTTCGTCACCGAGCGCTTCGGCCTGCAGTGCGACAGCGCTGACCTGTCCGAGTGGGACAAAGTGGTCGACGCCAAGCTCAACCCTGAGCATGAAGTCACCATCGCCATGGTCGGCAAGTACATGGAGCTGCTGGATGCCTACAAGTCGCTGATCGAAGCGATGAGCCACGCCGGTATCCAGAACCGCACCAAGGTCAACCTGCGCTACATCGACTCCGAAGACATCGAGAACCAGGGCACCAGCCTGCTCGAAGGCGCCGATGCGATCCTCGTCCCGGGCGGTTTCGGCCTGCGTGGCGTGGAAGGCAAGATCAAGGCGGTGCAGTTCGCCCGTGAGAACAAGGTGCCGTACCTGGGTATCTGCCTGGGTATGCAGGTTGCCGTGATCGAGTTCGCCCGTAACGTGATGGGCTGGACCGACGCCAACTCCACCGAGTTCGACCGTGCCAGCGGCCACCCAGTGGTCGGCCTGATCACCGAATGGGCCGACAACACCGGCACCGTCGAGACTCGCACCGAAACCTCCGACCTGGGCGGCACCATGCGTCTGGGCGCGCAGGAATGCCAGCTCAGCGGCAACTCGAAAGTCCACGACTGCTACGGCAAGGACGTGATCGTCGAGCGCCATCGCCACCGTTACGAGGTCAACAACAACCTGCTGCCACAGCTGGTCGATGCTGGCCTGGTGATCTCCGGTCGCTCCGGCGACGGCGCGCTGGTCGAAGTGGTCGAGTCCAAGGACCACCCATGGTTCGTCGCCTGCCAGTTCCACCCAGAGTTCACCTCGACCCCGCGTGACGGCCACCCGCTGTTCAGCGGCTTCGTCAAGGCGGCACTGGTGCAGAAGAACAAGGCCTGACCCATGACCCAGAAGATCATTCGCGTCGGTAACATCGAGATCGCCAACGACAAGCCGTTCGTTCTGTTCGGCGGCATGAACGTGCTGGAATCCCGTGACCTGGCCCTGAAGGTCTGCGAAGAGTACGTGCGGGTTACCGAGAAGCTCGGTATCCCCTACGTATTCAAGGCCAGCTTCGACAAGGCCAACCGCTCGTCGGTCGCCTCGTACCGGGGCCCGGGCATGGAAGAAGGGCTGAAGATCTTCGAAGAGATCAAGCGCACCTTCAACGTGCCGGTCATCACCGACGTGCACGAGCCGTATCAGTGCGAGCCGGTGGCAGAGGTCTGCGACATCATCCAGCTGCCGGCCTTCCTGTCGCGGCAGACCGACCTGGTGGTGGCGATGGCCAAGACCGGCGCGGTGATCAACATCAAGAAGGCCCAGTTCCTCGCGCCGCACGAGATGAAACACATCCTCTCCAAGTGCGTGGAGGCGGGTAACGATCAGTTGATCCTCTGTGAGCGTGGTTCGAGCTTCGGCTACAACAACCTGGTCGTGGACATGCTCGGCTTCGGCATCATGAAGCAGTTCGAGTACCCGGTGTTCTTCGACGTGACCCACGCCCTGCAGACGCCGGGCGGCCGTGCCGACTCTGCCGGTGGTCGCCGTGCCCAGGTCACCGACCTGGCCAAGGCGGGCATGAGCCAAGGCCTGGCGGGCTTGTTCCTGGAAGCCCACCCGGACCCGGACAACGCCAAGTGCGACGGCCCATGCGCCCTGCGCCTGGACAAGCTGGAGCCTTTCCTGGCCCAGCTCAAGCAACTGGACGACCTGGTGAAAAGTTTTCCGACGGTAGAAACCGCGTAACGCTCATTTCTCGGGTAAAGTACCGCCCGTTCCAACCCCTGACCTGCCGGTCAGGGGCTCCCCTTCCCAGGCCTGCCCTCTGCATATTCGCCTGGTGAAAGGCTCGAATTCCCTAAGCTGCGTTGTTTTCGTCAATTCTGGAGTGCTTACAACAATGGCAAAGATCGTCGACATCAAAGGTCGTGAAGTTCTCGATTCGCGTGGCAACCCCACCGTGGAAGCCGATGTACTGCTCGACAACGGCATCATCGGCAGCGCGTGCGCGCCGTCCGGTGCTTCCACCGGCTCGCGCGAAGCGCTTGAGCTGCGTGATGGCGACAAGAGCCGTTACATGGGCAAGGGCGTGCTGAAAGCCGTTGCCAATATCAACGGCCCGATCCGCGAGCTGCTGCTGGGCAAGGACCCGGTCGACCAGAAAGCCCTCGACCACGCGATGATCGCCCTGGACGGTACCGAGAACAAGGCCACCCTGGGCGCCAACGCCATCCTGGCTGTTTCCCTGGCCGCCGCCAAAGCCGCTGCCCAGGACCAGGACCTGCCGCTGTACGCGCACATCGCCAACCTCAACGGCACTCCGGGTCAGTACTCGATGCCGGTGCCGATGATGAACATCATCAACGGTGGCGAGCACGCCGACAACAACGTCGACATTCAAGAGTTCATGGTTCAGCCGGTTGGCGCCAAGACCTTCTCCGACGGCCTGCGCATGGGCACCGAAATCTTCCATCACCTCAAAGCGGTGCTCAAGGCCCGTGGCCTGAACACTGCCGTGGGTGACGAAGGCGGTTTCGCACCGAACCTGACCTCCAACGAAGACGCCCTGGCGGCCATCGCCGAAGCCGTTGCCAACGCTGGCTACAAGCTGGGCACCGACGTGACCCTGGCCCTCGACTGCGCGGCTTCCGAGTTCTACGAAGACGGCAAGTACAACCTGTCCGGTGAAGGCAAGTCGTTCGACGCCGAAGGCTTCGCTGACTACCTCAAGGGCCTGACCGAGCGCTTCCCGATCATCTCGATCGAAGACGGCCTGGACGAGTCCGACTGGGCGGGCTGGAAGATCCTCACCGACAAGATCGGCGAGAAGATCCAGCTGGTGGGTGACGACCTGTTCGTGACCAACACCAAGATCCTCAAGGAAGGCATCGACAAGAACATCGGTAACTCGATTCTGATCAAGTTCAACCAGATCGGCTCGCTGACCGAGACCCTCGAAGCCATCCAGATGGCCAAGGCTGCTGGTTACACTGCAGTGATCTCGCACCGTTCGGGCGAAACCGAAGATTCGACCATTGCCGACCTGGCCGTGGGTACCGCTGCTGGCCAGATCAAGACGGGCTCGCTGTGCCGTTCCGACCGCGTGTCCAAGTACAACCAGCTGCTGCGCATCGAAGAGCAACTGGGCGCCAAGGCGGTGTACCGTGGTCGCGATGAGTTTCGCGGCTAAGCAAGAGATGGTAAAAAGGCAGCAGCCGAGGATGCCTGAACGTTCGTACTGAACATCAGGCGCCTCCTACGGGGTTTCTGTCGACGAAGCCTGGCCTCGGCCAGGCTTCGTGCTATCACCAGCCCCATAAGACTTCGGCGCGGCGGCCTTTTGACCCTGGATATCTAGATGCGCAGTCCTTATTGGTTGTTTCTCATCTTGCTCCTGTTGCTGGGTGGCTTGCAGTACCGCCTCTGGGTGGGCAGCGGCAGCCTGGCGCAAGTGACCGAGCTCAAGCAGCAGATCGACGAACAGCACGCCGAAAACGAACGGCTGCTGGAGCGTAATCGCGTGCTCGATGCGGAAGTCCTGGAGTTGAAGAAAGGTATGGAGACCGTGGAGGAACGGGCCCGTCACGAGCTGGGCATGGTCAAGGAGGGCGAGACCCTCTTCCAGTTGCCGCAGAAATGACGGCCTTGCTGCCGGCCTTCTGGGCTGTGATTCCTGCTGCGGGCGTCGGTGCCCGCATGGCTGCCGATCGCCCTAAACAGTACCTGCAGTTGGGCGGGCGGACGATTCTCGAGCATAGCCTCGACTGTTTTCTGGGCCATCCCACGCTCAAGGGCGTGGTGGTCAGCATTGCCGCGGATGACCCTTACTGGCCGGGCCTGCCCTGTGCCAGCGATCCGCGTATCCAGCGTGCGCCGGGTGGCCGCGAGCGCGCCGACTCGGTGCTCAACGCCTTGTTGCTGCTGCATGCCCAAGGGGCGGCGGATGGCGACTGGGTGCTGGTGCATGATGCCGCACGACCGAACCTGGCACGCAGCGATCTGGACCGGTTGTTGGCCGAGCTGGCCGATGATCCGGTCGGTGGGCTGCTGGCCGTGCCGGCGCGCGACACGCTGAAACGCGCCGATGCCAGTGGCCGGGTCAGTGCCACGGTAGACCGCAGCACGATCTGGCAGGCCTTTACCCCGCAGATGTTTCGCCTCGGCGCGTTGCACCGGGCACTGGCCGAGTGCCTGGTGTCTGATGTGGCCGTGACCGACGAGGCGTCGGCGATCGAATGGTCGGGGCAGGCACCCCGGCTGGTCGAAGGGCGTAGTGACAACATCAAGGTCACCCGGCCGGAAGACCTCGAGTGGCTGCGCCAGCGCTGGTCCGCACGCCGCTGAAACCTGCGTCGCGCTAGTCAGCCCGATACTCCGGCAACTGCGCCAATCCCTCCTTGAGATAATCCACCAGCCGGCGCACCTTCGGTGACAGGTGCCGCTGCTGCGGGTACAGCGCCCACACGGCGGTGTTCGGCGGTTGATGGGCCTCCAGCAACGACACCAGCGCGCCACTGTTGAGGTGCTCGAGCACGTAATAGTCGGGCAACTGACACAACCCTATGCCCTGGAGCGCCGCGTCCAGCACCGCCTGGCCACTGTTGCAGCGCCAATTGCCCTGCACCCGCTGACTCAACTCGCGACCGTCCTGCTTCAGCGCCCAGATATCCGTGCTGCCGATCAGGCAGTTGTGCCGCGCCAGTTCGGACAAACTGTGCGGGCGGCCATACCGCTCCAGGTACGCTGGCGAGGCGCACAGGAACATGCGTCGAGGCGCCAGGCGCGCGGCGACCAGGCGCGAGTCCTGCAATCGGCCCAGGCGGATCGCCAAATCCATGCCCTCGTGCAGCAAGTCCAGCGTGTGGTTGCTCAACTGCACCTCTACCCGCAGCTGCGGGTACAGCGCCATGAAGCGGGTCACCAACGGCACGATGAAGCGCTCGCCATAGGCCACCGCACAGGTCATGCGCAGCAAACCTTTGGGTTCGCTGGCCAGGTCGCCGACGGCGCGTAGCGCCTCCTCGCGACCATCCTGCAGGCGCTGGCAATGCTGCAGGAAGGTCTGCCCGGCTTCACTCAGCGTTACACGCCGGGTGCTGCGGTACAGCAGGCGCGTCTGCAAGCGCTCTTCAAGGCGGGCGATCTGCCGGCTGACATGCGACGAAGACACTCCCAGGCGCTCGGCAGCGGCGGTGAACTGGCCCGATTCGGCCACCGCGACAAACTCGTCGATGCCTTCCCAGCGGTTGCTCATGATTATCCCTGTGCAGCAATAATGTTTTGTCTTTGGCTGGATTATTCATCAAACACGGGTGAATTACACTGCGCGGATTGCATCGACCCTCTATCTGGAGACCTCCCATGATCAAGTCCCGCGCCGCCGTAGCCTTCGAGGCGAAGAAACCCCTGGAAATCGTCGAAGTCGACGTGGCCATGCCCAAGGCCGGCGAAGTGCTGGTGCGCGTGGTCGCCAGCGGCGTCTGCCACACCGATGCCTACACCTTGTCGGGCGCCGACCCGGAAGGCATCTTCCCGTCGATCCTCGGCCATGAAGGCGGCGGTATCGTCGAGGCGGTCGGCGAGGGCGTGACCTCGGTCGCGGTCGGTGACCATGTGATCCCGCTGTACACCCCAGAGTGCGGCCAGTGCAAGTTCTGCCGCTCGGGCAAGACCAACCTGTGCCAGGCCATCCGTGCCACCCAGGGCAAGGGCCTGATGCCGGACGGCACCACGCGCTTCTCCTACAAAGGCCAGCAGCTGTTCCACTACATGGGCACCTCGACCTTCTCCGAGTACACCGTGCTGCCGGAAATCTCCGTGGCCAAGATCCAGAAAGACGCGCCACTGGAAAAAGTCTGCCTGCTCGGCTGCGGCGTCACCACCGGTATCGGCGCCGTGCTCAACACCGCCAAGGTCCAGCCGGGTGACACCGTGGCCATCTTCGGCCTGGGCGGCATTGGCCTGTCGGCGATCATCGGCGCGGTGAAAGCCAAGGCTGCGCGGATCATTGCCGTCGACATCAACCCGAGCAAGTTCGACATCGCGCGTCAGCTCGGCGCCACTGACTGCGTCAACCCGAAAGACTACGACCGCCCGATCCAGGAAGTCATCGTCGACCTCACCGACGGCGGCGTCGATTACTCGTTCGAGTGTGTGGGCAACGTCCAGCTGATGCGTGCGGCCCTCGAGTGCTGCCACAAAGGCTGGGGCGAGTCGGTGATCATCGGCGTTGCCGGTGCCGGCCAGGAAATCGCCACCCGACCGTTCCAACTGGTGACCGGTCGCGTCTGGCGCGGTTCGGCGTTCGGCGGTGTGCGCGGGCGCAGCGAGCTGCCGAGCTACGTTGAAATGTCCGAGAAGGGCGAGATCCCGCTGGACACCTTCATCACCCACACCATGGGCCTGGAAGACATCAACAAGGCCTTCGACCTGATGCATGAAGGCAAGAGCATCCGCAGCGTGATCCACTTCTGAGGTCTGCCATGAGCCTGGAAAACATCTCCTGCCAGAAAAGCTTCGGCGGCTGGCACAAGCGTTACCGGCACCACTCCAAGGTGCTCGGCTGCGACATGGTGTTCGCCGTCTACCTGCCCCCGCAGGCCGAGCAGGGTGAAAAGCTGCCGGTGCTGTATTGGCTGAGCGGCCTGACCTGCACCGACGAGAACTTCATGCAGAAGGCCGGCGCCCAGCGCCTGGCCGCCGAGCTCGGGTTGATCATCGTCGCCCCCGACACCAGCCCGCGTGGCGAGCAGGTGCCGGGCGACCCTGACGGCGCCTGGGACTTCGGCCTCGGTGCCGGCTTCTACCTCAACGCCACCCAGCAGCCGTGGGCCCAGCACTACCGCATGCATGACTATGTGGTGCAAGAGCTGCCGGCCCTGGTCGAGGCGCATTTCCCGGCCTCCGACCAGCGCAGCATCAGCGGTCACTCGATGGGTGGGCACGGCGCGCTGGTGTGCGCCCTGCGCAACCCTGGGCGCTACCAGTCGGTGTCGGCGTTCTCGCCGATCAGCAATCCGATGGATTGCCCGTGGGGCGAGAAGGCCTTCTCCCGTTACCTGGGTGACGACCGCGCGCGCTGGCGCGAGTGGGATGCCAGCGTGTTGCTGGCCGAGACGGCGGCGGGCGATTGCCCACCGGTGCTGGTGGACCAGGGCGATCGCGATGATTTCCTCGAGACACAGCTCAAGCCACAGGCCCTGGAGCAGGCCGCGCGCAAAGCCGGGCACACGCTGACCCTGCGTCTGCAGCCGGGCTATGACCACAGCTACTACTTCATCGCCAGCTTCATCGACGAGCACCTGCGTCATCATGCGACGGCGCTGGGTCGGGCCTGATCGTTGCGGGGCTGCGCCGCAGCCCTAAAACCAAACGCCCAAGGTAGTACAAAGCAGGTAGAATCTCGCCCTGACTTAATCAGGGCGTTTTTCTATGCGTATTGGCCATGGCTACGATGTGCACCGGTTTGCCGACGGTGATTTCATTACCTTGGGTGGGGTGCGTATCCCTCACAAATACGGCCTGCTGGCCCATTCCGACGGCGATGTCGTGTTGCATGCCTTGAGCGATGCCCTGCTGGGCGCCGCGGCGCTGGGCGACATCGGCAAGCACTTCCCTGATACCGACCCGCAATTCAAGGGTGCCGACAGCCGCGTGCTGCTGCGCCATGTGCTCGCCATCGTCCAGGCCAAGGGCTGGAAGGTGGGCAACGTCGACGCCACCATCGTCGCCCAGGCGCCGAAGATGGCCCCGCATATCGAAACCATGCGCCAGCTGATCGCCGAAGACCTGCAGGTCGAGCTCGACCAGGTCAACGTCAAGGCCACCACCACTGAAAAGCTCGGCTTCGCCGGCCGCGAGGAAGGGATTGCCGTGCATGCGGTCGCCCTGTTGCTGAACGCATGATGAACGTACTGCAATTGCTGGGGCCGCGGGCCTCGGGTGACGCCTTGGGCAGTGCCGTGCTGAAGGCCGTGGCCGAAGATTTCCAGGTCGACGAAGTGCTCGATATCCCGCTGTCCGGCCAAGGTGAACACCTCTGGCTGTGGGTCGAGAAGCGTGACCTGAATACCGAGGAAGCGGCCCGCCGGCTCGCCCGCGCCGCCGGTGTACCGGTGCGCTCGATCAGCTACGCCGGCCTCAAGGACCGTCAGGCCCTGACCCGGCAGTGGTTCAGCCTGCACCTGCCAGGCAAGGCCGATCCCGACTTGTCGCGCGCCGAGGACGAAACCCTGCGCGTGCTCAAGCAGGTGCGCCACACGCGCAAGCTGCAACGTGGCGCGCATTCGGCCAACGGCTTCACCCTGCGCCTGACCGCGTTGGCGGCCGAGCATGGCGCGCTGGATGCGCGCCTGGAACAGCTCAAGGCCCAGGGTGTGCCCAACTATTTTGGCAGCCAGCGCTTCGGCCATGGCGGCGGCAACGTGCATGACGCCCAGGACTGGGCCGCGCGTGCAGCGCTGCCGGAACAGCGCAACGTGCGTTCACGGCTGCTCTCGGCCGGGCGCAGCTACCTGTTCAACCAGGTGCTGGCGGCGCGCGTTGCCGATGGCAGCTGGCAACGTGCCCAGGTGGGTGATCTGCTAGCCTTCACCGACAGCCGCAGCTTCTTTGCCGCGGGCGAGGCGGAATGCGCCGATCCGCGCCTGGCGATCCTCGACCTGCACCCGACCGGGCCGCTGTGGGGCGAAGGCGCCACGCCGACCAGCGCTGCCACCGGCGCGCTCGAGGCGAGCATCGGCGAGCAGCACCTGGCACTGTGCAACTGGTTGGCGCGCGCGGGCATGAGTCACGAACGACGCATCCTGCGGCTCCCTATTGGCGGGCTGACGTGGCATTATCCCGAGCCTGATATCCTGCAACTGGAATTCGTCCTTCCGGCCGGATGCTTCGCCACCGTCGTGGTGCGCGAGCTAGTCGATCTGGTGCCGGCAGGGCAGACGGACAGCCCATGCGTATTCTGATTTCCAATGACGACGGTGTTACCGCCCCAGGCCTCGCTGCGCTGCATGCTGCGCTGGCGGACTACGCCGAGTGCGCGGTGATCGCCCCGGACCAAGACAAGAGCGGCGCCGGCAGTTCGCTGACGCTGGACCGGCCGCTGCACCCGACGGTCTTGGCCAACGGCTTCATCAGCCTCAACGGCACGCCGACCGACTGCGTGCACCTGGGGCTCAACGGCCTGCTGCCAGACACCCCGGACATGGTCGTCTCGGGCATCAACCTGGGGGCCAACCTGGGTGATGACGTGCTGTATTCCGGTACGGTCGCCGCAGCGCTCGAAGGGCGTTTCCTCGGTGGTACCTCGCTGGCCTTCTCGCTGGTGTCGCGTCAGCCCGACAACCTCCCCGCCGCGGCCTACATCGCCCGGCGCCTGGTCGAGGCGCAGGCACGCCTGCAGTTGCCGCCGCGTACCGTGCTCAACATCAACATCCCCAACCTGCCGCTGGAGCACATCCGTGGCCTCCAGCTGACCCGCCTGGGCCACCGTGCCCGGGCTGCGGCGCCGACCAAGGTGGTCAACCCGCGTGGCAAGGAAGGCTACTGGATCGCCGTGGCCGGTGACGCCGAGGACGGCGGCCCGGGCACGGACTTCCATGCGGTGATGCAGGGCTACGTGTCGATCACCCCGCTGCAACTCGACCGCACCTTCAACGACGCCTTCGAACAGCTCGATGGCTGGCTGGAGGGCGTGCTCTGATGCGCGAACAGGACGATCTGCAGCGCCGCGGTATCGGCATGACTTCGCAGCGCACGCGCGAGCGGCTGATCCAGCGCCTGTGCGAGGAGGGCGTGTCGAACAGCAAGGTGCTCGAGGCCATTCGCCGCACGCCGCGTCACCTGTTCGTCGACGAAGCACTCGCGCATCGTGCCTACGAAGACACCGCGTTACCGATCGGGCACAACCAGACCATCTCCCAGCCGTTCATCGTCGCCCACATGACCGAGCTGTTGCTGGAGGCGGGGCCGTTGGACAAGGTGCTGGAGATCGGTACCGGTTCGGGCTACCAGACCTCGATCCTCGCCCAGCTGGTCGAGCGGGTGTTCTCGGTGGAGCGGATCAAGGTCCTCCAGGACCGGGCCAAGGAGCGCCTGGTCGAGCTCAACCTGCGCAACGTGGTGTTCCGCTGGGGCGATGGTTGCGACGGTTGGCAGGCACTGGCGCCGTACAACGGCATCATCGTCACCGCGGTTGCACCCGAGGTGCCCCAGGCCCTGCTCGATCAGCTGGCGCCCGGGGGGCGGCTGGTGATACCGGTCGGACCAGCCGGCGAGTCGCAGCAACTGATGCTGATCGTCCGCGAGGAGCATGGATTCTCCCGGCGGGTAATGGGCGCGGTGCGTTTCGTGCCTCTGCTCAATGGTCCGCTGGCCTGAGCCGCACGGAATATTTGCAGCGCTGACGAATTCTTGCCGCGCGGCCCTGTCTATCTGGCGGGGCGTACGCACGTGCTGAAACTGCGTCGGATCTTTTCCCAGCCCACCCCAATGCGTGTGGGCTCGGTTATAATTGCAATAATATTGCATTTCGTTTCGTCATAACGGTTACGGCACCAATGAGGGGGGCGCGGGTGGGTCACACAATGAGTCTGCAGCGCAAGGATCGATCGGGTTTGCAGTTGCTGGCGATTGCACTGGCCATGGCAACCCTGCTGGCGGGCTGCTCCAGTACCAGCTCGACCAGCGGTGCGCGGGTGGTCGACCGCAACAATGCCGCACCCAAGCGACCGACCGTGACGTCCGGGCAGTACACCGTCAAACCCGGCGACACGCTGTTCTCGATCGCCTTCCGCTATGGCTGGGACTATAAAGAGCTGGCTGCACGCAACAATATCCCTGCGCCGTACACCATTCGCCCCGGTCAGGCGATCCGCTTCAACAGTGGTACGACCGGTAGTACCACGGTGGTCTCGAGCCCTTCGTCGTCGAGCAAGACCACGGTTATTCGCCGTCCGGTGGGTACTGCGCCGGTGCCCTCCGCCAGCGGCAAGACGGTCGCCAGCGTCCCCGCGACGAGCGGTACCACGGTCACCACGGTGCCCGCCGCAGAGCGCACTGCGGGCGGCTGGACCTGGCCTGCGAACGGCGTCCTGATTGGAAAATTTGCTTCAAACGGTAGTTTGAATAAAGGCATTGATATCGCCGGTGATTTGGGACAGCCTGTTTTTGCTGCGTCTGGTGGTGCAGTGGTCTACGCCGGGAGTGGATTAAGGGGCTACGGCGAGCTGATCATCATCAAGCACAGCGATACCTACGTCAGTGCCTACGGTCATAACCGCAGGCTGTTGGTTCGGGAAGGGCAGCAGGTCAAGGCAGGGCAGGCTATCGCTGAAATGGGGTCCACGGGCACTGATCGGGTGAAACTGCATTTTGAAATTCGCCGTCAGGGCAAACCCGTCGATCCGCTCCAGTTCTTGCCGCGTCGTTGACCGTTGTACCCGGCCTGTTCCTTGGATGTAGAGGGGACAGGCTCCAGCGCTGCCAGGGAATAAGGTGCCGCTAGAGTCTGAGTTCGAACTCAGCAAAGGACTATAACAATGGCTCTCAGTAAAGAAGTGCCGGAGTTTGACATCGACGATGACCTTCTTCTCATGGAGACGGGCATTGTCTTGGAAACGGATGTGGTGTCAGACGAACCTGCTGTACCCTCGGTTCGGACCAAGGCCAAATCGGCCTCGTCGCTCAAGCAACACAAGTATATCGATTACAGCCGGGCGCTCGATGCCACCCAGCTGTATCTCAATGAGATCGGCTTCTCGCCGCTGCTCTCTCCCGAAGAGGAAGTGCACTTTGCACGCCTCTCGCAAAAAGGCGACCCTGCCGGTCGCAAGCGCATGATTGAAAGCAACCTGCGCCTGGTTGTGAAAATCGCTCGCCGTTATGTGAATCGTGGCCTGTCGCTGCTCGACCTGATCGAGGAGGGCAACCTTGGCCTGATCCGCGCGGTGGAAAAATTCGATCCGGAACGTGGTTTCCGCTTCTCTACCTATGCGACCTGGTGGATCCGCCAGACCATAGAGCGGGCGATCATGAACCAGACCCGCACCATTCGCCTGCCGATTCATGTGGTCAAGGAGCTCAACGTCTACCTGCGGGCTGCGCGGGAGCTGACGCAGAAGCTCGATCATGAGCCGTCGCCCGAAGAGATTGCGAACCTGTTGGAGAAGCCTGTGGCTGAGGTCAAGCGGATGCTTGGGCTCAACGAGCGGGTCTCTTCGGTGGATGTGTCGCTAGGGCCGGACTCTGACAAGACCCTGCTCGATACCCTGACGGATGACCGTCCTACTGACCCGTGTGAGCTGCTGCAGGATGATGACCTGTCGCAGAGCATCGATCAGTGGCTTGGGGAGCTGACCGACAAGCAGCGTGAAGTGGTGGTGCGTCGGTTTGGCCTGCGTGGGCATGAGAGCAGTACGCTTGAGGATGTTGGCCTGGAGATTGGTTTGACTCGGGAGAGGGTCAGGCAGATTCAGGTTGAAGGGTTGAAGCGGTTGCGGGAGATTCTTGAGAAGAACGGGCTTTCCAGCGAGTCGTTGTTCCAGTAAGCAGTTAGTGTCGTGACTGACGCCCCGGGAGAAACGGGGCGTTTTTGTATCTGCGGTTTGGGGGCTTATCCGGGTGGTGGGGTGGGGCTGCTGGCCCCTTCCGCCCTTACGGCGGGTCACTTTTTTTCTTGGAAAAAAGTAACCAAAAACCGCTTGCTCCTACATACGGCCCTTCGCTGCGCTACGGGTTCCCTCACTCCGGCCTTGCTCCCGCGAGGACCGGGCTGTACGGGCCTTCCTGGCCCGCAGCCCTTGCCGGCCTTCCTGGCCGTCACCTCGCTTCGCAAGACCTCCGTTCGGCCTCCTGAAGTCGCTGGTAGATCAAGATCAAGGGCTACATCAAGAGCCAGATCAAGGGCGGGTGCTTGGCGGGGGATGTATAGAAATGTTGCTAGTGCCACCCTTGTTGCATCGCGTGTACGACATCGCTTACGCGCGTCGTAAGAGATTGGCGTAAGGGTGAGTAAATAATTGTCGTTTTCAGTGGTTGTTTGTTTGTAAGCGTATGATAGATAAGGGTTTTATTGATTTGTAGAAATGTGTCTGCAGTAACGATTGGCAAGAACTTGCCATTGTTTGCCCGGCTCAAATCGCTAGTATCTGAACTGTGCCGACGGACAGGCACAGGCTCTCAGGATGATGGCCAAGGACATCGCAGGTAGCGATTCATCAGGATGATGTTTGGGACAAGCAGGGACTACGGAAAAAATGTGGGCGGGTCAAACCGCCCCTTTTTTTTGCCTGGGATTCAGGGCTGGGACGCCAGCCGGCAGGCAGACTTCTTTGAAAACGCCCGGTGTTTCGCATCGGGCGTTTTTTTGTCTGGGCTGTGCGGCCGGGCAAACAAAAAAGGCGGCCCGAAGGCCGCCTTTCTCGAACTGAACCGCTGAACCTGTCAGCGCTCCAGGTCGGCAATCTTGCCGGTCTGGCCATCCCACTCTGCAGCATCGGGCATGGCGTCTTTCTTCTCGGTGATGTTCGGCCAGATTTCCGCCAGCTCGGCGTTGATCTCGATGAAATTTTCCATGCCGGCAGGCACTTCGTCTTCAGAGAAAATCGCCTGGGCCGGGCATTCTGGCTCGCACAGAGCGCAGTCGATGCACTCGTCCGGGTGAATGACCAGGAAGTTCGGGCCTTCATAGAAGCAGTCCACCGGACAGACTTCCACACAGTCGGTGTACTTGCACTTGATGCAGTTGTCGGTGACGACGAAGGTCATTTCTAATTTTCTCCTCAGGCAACGGCTGCGTGCCCTTCCTTGCAGGGCAGCACGGTTCACAGGTGTGTGGCTGCAGGCCAGGCTAATAACCTGCAGCACCAGCAAACCGCGCGGGATTCTACCAGCTTGCGCAGGCGGCCGTTATAACAGGTTCTTCAGTTGATATAGCATTTCGATAGCTTGGCGAGGCGTCATCTCATCCAGGTCGAGCTTGCCCAGCCTGTCGATGGCGGGGTGCGGCAGGCTGGCGAACAGATCGCTCTGGTGCGGCGCCTGTGGCTCGCCCTTGGCTTTCGCCACCGGTGCCTCATGCGGCAGGCTGGCGGTTTCCAGGCGGCCCAGGTGCTCGCGGGCACGCTGGATCACAGGGCCAGGTACCCCGGCAAGCTGGGCCACGGCCAGGCCGTAGCTCTGGCTGGCAGGCCCAGGCAGCACATGGTGGAGGAAGACGATCCGCTCGTTGTGCTCGGTGGCATTGAGGTGCACGTTGGCCACCAGCGGCTCGTTCTCGGGCAGTACGGTCAGCTCGAAGTAGTGCGTGGCGAACAGCGTGTAGGCGCGCAGCTGGGCCAGGCGCTCGGCGGCGGCCCAGGCCAGCGACAGGCCGTCGAAGGTGCTGGTGCCGCGGCCGACTTCGTCCATCAGCACCAGGCTGCGGTCGGTGGCGTTGTGCAGGATGTTGGCGGTTTCGCTCATCTCGACCATGAAGGTCGAACGGCCGCCTGCAAGGTCGTCGCTGGAGCCGATCCGGGTGAAGATACGGTCGACCAGCGACAGCTCGCAGCGCGCCGCCGGGACGAAGCTGCCGATGTGTGCCATGAGCACGATCAGCGCGGTCTGGCGCATGTAGGTCGACTTACCGCCCATGTTCGGGCCGGTGATGATCAGCATCCGCGTGCTGTTGTCCAGGCCCAGGTCGTTGGCCACGAACGGCGTGGTCAGGACCTGCTCGACCACCGGATGGCGGCCTTGCTCGATACGCAGGCAAGGTTCGTCGACGAAGCTCGGGCAGTTCAGGTCCAGGCTCAGCGCACGCTCGGACAGGTTGCTCAGGACATCCAGCTCGGCCAGTGCCGCGGCGCTGTCCTGCAGCGGCGCGAGATGGCTGATGAGGGTTTCCATCAGCGCGTCGTAGAGCATTTTCTCGCGAGCAAGGGCGCGGCTCTTGGCCGACAGCGCCTTGTCTTCGAAGGCTTTCAGCTCCGGCGTGATGAAGCGCTCGGCGCCCTTCAGGGTCTGCCGACGAATGTAGTCGCCCGGCGCCTGCTCGGCCTGCTTGCTCGGCAGCTCGATGAAGTAACCGTGCACACGGTTGTAGCCGACCTTGAGGTTGGCCAGGCCGGTGCGGGCCTTCTCGCGCGCTTCCAGGTCGATGAGGAACTGACCGGCGTTCTCGCTCATCGCCAGCAGCTCGTCCAGCTCGCTGTCGTAACCGGTCTTGAGCACGCCGCCGTCGCGGATTACCGCCGGCGGGGTGTCGACGATCGCCCGTTCCAGCAGGCTGGCCAGCTCCGGGTAGGTGCCGGTGATGGCGGCCAGGCGGGCCAGGTGCGGCGCCTCCAGCTCGGCCATGGCGTTCTGCAGCTCAGGCAGGGCGCCGAGCGCATCGCGCAGGCGGGCCAGGTCACGTGGGCGGGCGTTGCGCAGGCCGATCCGCGCCAGGATCCGCTCCAGGTCGCCGATTTCCTTGAGTTGCGGTTGCAGCTTCTCGTAGCGGTAGCTGTCGAGCAGGCAGCGGATCGAGTCCTGGCGCGCCTGCAGTACCTTCAGGTCGCGCAGCGGGCGGTTCAGCCAACGGCTCAGCAGGCGGCTGGCCATGGCGGTCTGGCAGCGGTCGATGACCGACTGCAGGGTGTTGTCGCGGCCTCCGGCGAGGTTGATGTCCAGCTCCAGGTTACGCCGGCTGGCACCGTCGAGGATGACCGTGTCGTCCATCCGCTCGTGGCGCAGGCTGCGCAGGTGGGGCAGGGTGGTGCGCTGGGTTTCCTTGGCGTAGCCGAGCAGGCAGCCGGCGGCGCCGATGGCCAGGGTCAGCTTGTCGCAACCAAAGCCCTTGAGGTCCTTGGTCGCGAACTGCTGGCACAGGCTCTTGCGCGCCGAGTCGCGGTCGAAGTCCCACGGTGCACGACGGCGGCAGCCCGGGCGCTTTTCGGCCGGCAGGTCACGCGGCCAGTCATCCGGGATCAGCAGCTCGACCGGGTTGATCCGCTCGAGCTCGGCCAGCAGGTTTT
This sequence comes from Pseudomonas reidholzensis, assembly GCF_900536025.1. Lineage (GTDB taxonomy): Bacteria > Pseudomonadota > Gammaproteobacteria > Pseudomonadales > Pseudomonadaceae > Aquipseudomonas > Aquipseudomonas reidholzensis. The sequence goes on along the minus strand of NZ_UNOZ01000031.1, from coordinate 26,474 downwards.
CCCAGCCTTTGATCTCCTGCACGGTGAAGTTGCCGCTGGTGATGTCCAGCACCGCCAGGCCAAACAGTCGCTCGTCACCGAGCAAGGCCGCGATCAGGTTGTCGCGCCGCTCGTCGAGCAGCGCCTCGTCGCTCACCGTGCCCGGGGTGATGATGCGCACCACCTGGCGATCCACCGGCCCTTTGCTGGTGGCCGGATCGCCGACCTGCTCGCAGATCACCACCGACTCGCCGAGCTTGACCAGCTTGGCCAGGTAGCCCTCCGCCGAATGGTACGGGATCCCGCACATGGGGATCGACTGGCCAGCCGACTGACCGCGTGCGGTCAGGGTGATATCCAGCAGTTTGGCGGCTTTCTTCGCGTCTTCGTAGAAGATCTCGTAGAAATCGCCCATGCGGTAGAACATCAGCTGGTCCAGGTGCTGGTTCTTCAGCTTCCAGTACTGCTGCATCATCGGGGTGTGTGCGGAGAGATCAGTCATTAAAGGCCTTACAGCTGTGATCTGGTGGGCGTGTGCCAAATCGTCAATTGTACCGGGATTTGCTCGCTTGCGGGGCGTCAGCGATCCTGCGCAGCAGGGGGGCGTGTGCATTGCATTTGGTGCCTGTCGCATGCATTATGCGCATTATGCAAAAACGCAACGTAGCCTCCGTACTCAAAACCCTGCTCGACCGCCACGGCCTGTCCCCGACGGAGCTGTACCGGCGCACGGGCGTTCCTCAATCCACGCTGTCACGGATCCTCAGCGAGAAGATCGTCGATCCTTCGGACAAACACGTGTCCAGGATTGCCGAATACTTCGGCGTGAGTACCGACCAGTTGCGTGGCCGTGTCGAGCTCGGCGACTTGCGCGAAACGGCGCAGCCGGCCCATGGCCATGCGCATCTGGGTGACATCAGCTTGTGGGACGACGAAACGCCGATCGAGGACGACGAGGTTTCCGTGCCCTTTCTTCGCGAGGTCGAGTTGGCAGCAGGATCAGGAAGATTCGTCATTGAAGAAAGTGAGCGCGCCTGCCTGCGATTTGGTAAGCGCAGCCTGCGTCATAATGGTGTGCAGTTCGACAATGCCAAATGTGTGACCGTACGCGGTAACAGCATGCTGCCGGTGTTGCGTGATGGGGCCACGGTCGGCGTTAACACCGGCAAGTGCTCGATTGGTGACATCGTTGATGGTGATCTGTATGCGATCAACCACAATGGCCAGTTGCGGGTTAAGCAGGTTTATCGTCTGCCGACTGGCATTCGCCTGCGTAGCTTCAATCGTGACGAGCACCCTGACGAGGACTACAGCTTTCAGCAGTTGCAGGAAGAGCAGATCAGCCTGCTGGGGCATGTGTTCTGGTGGGGGATGTACGCTCGCTGATTTAACCCGTGTTCTAGAAAACCCGCTTCGGCGGGTTTTTTTGTGCGTGCGCCGACTGCCACGGTGGAGATGTCCATCACCCATTACCCCCTGAAACGGATATGCATAAACATCTAGATGCTCTCACCCAGCCCTGAACGGGCTTTTTTTTCGCCCGCAGAAAACGGCTACGGCCAGCGGCGCACGTGGCTTTCATGCATTTAAGCAAAATCCTACGCATAAGAATGCAAATAAATGCATTGACTGCATATGCGTTAGTGCATAGCCTGTGTCTCAAGCCGGTCAGCAACCGGTTGTTACACAGGCAGCGATGAACAGGCCTCAACTGTTCAGAGGGTTGGCAACTGGCCCGGGTGTGCAGCGTAAAGCACCACGAACAGTTATCCGGCGGGCAGGCGGCCGCGGTCGGAGTCACCAATTTGAAGCGTAACCGCAAGGCGTCACCAGTCGTGGCCGGCGGTTGGACAACGCATTACTGAAAAGCCTGGCGAGCCGGGCTTTTTGGAATGCCGAATCAAACGGCAAAGCGACTCGCCGGCATTTGCCGGTGGGCATTACACAGGAGACAGGACAGTGACGAACGAGCAACAAGCGTTGCTGGAAATGCCGCTCTGGTTGGTAATCGTCCTGGCATTGCTGGGCGGCATCTCTGGCGAAATGTGGCGTGCCGACAAGGCCGGGGCGCGGGGCTGGGCGCTGGCCCGCAGGCTGGCGTTGCGCTCTGGGGCATGCATGGTCTGCGGGGTGTCCACGGTGATGCTGCTGTATGCCAGCGGCATGTCGATCTGGAGTGCCAGCGCCTTCGGTTGCCTGACTGCAATGGCCGGTGCTGATGTTGCCATCGGGCTTTATGAACGCTGGGCGGCCAAGCGGCTAGGGCTGCGCGACCAGCCCGAAGAGATCAGGAGGGCCGGCCATGAGTGAGCTGAGCACCTTACAGGCGGCGTTGACCGCAACCATTCGCGAGGCGATACCCGCGTTGGCGTCAGTCGATGCCCATTCAACAGTAGGAAGCGGCACCGCTGCGCTACCGGCATTGCGCCACGGCATTGTCCGCATGACCGCGGATGCTGCCCCGCGCGATGGCCGGTCGGTGCTGATTGCCAGCTTCAAAGCGGATATTAGCGCTGACAACGCTCAAGCCGGAGCGCGCTTGCAGGGCAGTGTGCTGGCCGCTCAACTGATCGACTTGTTGCGCCAGCAGTATTGGGGGCTGGACTTCGTCGAGGCCAGCCGCAACGTGCAGGCCCAGTTCGACGGCAGCGTCTGGAACGTGCACTGGGATCAGCCGGTACTTCTCGGCGCGTTGCGCTGGGACTGGCCGAACGAGCCGCCGGGCAGTCTGTTGCTTGGCTTCAGCCCGGAAACCGGTCCTGGCAACGAGGGCCGCTACACCGCGGCGCAGGATCTGCCATGAGCTACGCCAGTGCAATGCACGACCGCATGCTCGCCAGTCTGGTGATCCCCTGCCGGGTGGTCGCGGTGGATCTCGCCGCTGCGCGAGTACGGGTCTCGGACGGCGGCGGCTGGACCAGCGCCTGGCTGCGCTGGCATGCCCTTGCAGCAGGCAAGGCCCGGCACTGGCGGGCACCTGGCCTGGGCGAGCAGGGGGTACTGGTCAGCCCCAGCGGCGAGCCGGCCCAAGGCACGTTCGTACCTGGCCTGTATGGTAACGCCGGAAGTGCGCCAGACAACCGCGACCATGTCGAAGCCTGGCATTTTGACGACGGCGGGTCACTTACTTACGACTGGCAGGCGCGCAGCTACGACATTCATCTGCCGAGCGGCAGCGCCCGCATCAAGGTGGGCGCCAGCACCCTGCAAGTCAGTGACGGCGCCATAAACGTCGACGCCGTGACGATCACCCTGGGCGGCAACGTCACGATCAAAGGGCCGCTGCGGGTCAGCGGCGATATCAATGGCGGCGGCCGCATCATCGACACGGCCGGCAACACCGCTAATCACAAACACTGAAACAAGCCCGCCGATGCGGGCTTTTTTATGCCAGGAGACCGCTATGGAAACCCTCTCAGGCGCTTCGGCCATCGCTGGCCACCCCGCATGCGTAGATGCGCCATGAACGGCATGGACCGTCGTACCGGTCTGCCGTTGACCGGCATCGCTCACCTTCGTCAATCCGTCGAAGACATTCTCACCACCCCGCTGGGCAGCCGGCGTATGCGCCCGGAGTACGGCAGCCAGTTGCGCCGTTACATCGACCTGCCGGTCAACGAAGGCTGGAAAAGTGCCGTGCAGGCTGAAGTCGCGCGGGCGCTGGGCCGATGGGAGCCGCGCCTGCAACTGGAGCGGGTCAAGGTCGTGGCGGTGCTCGGCGGCCAGGTCAGCCTGGCTCTGAGCGGGCGCTACCTGGGCGACGACTCGCTGCTGGAGGTGAGCGTATGAGCCAGGTCGACCTCTCCAAATTGCCAGCACCACAACTGCTTGAAGACCTGGATTTCGAGACGCAGTATCAGGCTGACCTCGAGACCTTTCGTGCTCATCTGGGCGAAGGCTGGACCGCGCAGCTGGAAAGCGATCCGGTGGTCAAGCTGCTTGAAGTCGGCGCTTACCGCAAACTGCTCAACCGGGCGCGCATCAACGATGCCGCCAAGGCCCTGCTGCTTGCCTACGCCCAAGGCAGCGACCTCGACCAGCTGGCGGCCAATGTCGGCCAGCAGCGCCTGGTGATCCAGTCCGAGGACTTGTCTCAGGTGCCGCCGCTCGAAGTGCTGCTCGAATCCGACGATGCCCTGCGCGAGCGGGTGCAACTGGTCTACGAAGGCCTGACCACTGCCGGCCCGCGCAACAGTTACATCCTCCACGCCCGCAATGCTTCGGGACAGGTCGCTGACGCGACCGCCGAGAGCCCCTCGCCGGCAGTGGTGGATGTCACTGTGCTGAGCCTGAACGGCAACGGGATTGCCAGCCCGCAGTTGCTGGCGGAGGTCGCGGCCTATCTCAACGATGATGACATCCGCCCGGTGGCTGACCGCGTGCAGGTGCGCAGCGCCGAGGTCTTGCCGTACCGGATTGATGCGGTGTTGTACATGGCCGACGACGGCCCCGAGTCGGAGGCGATCCTTGCCGAGTGTCAGCGCCGCCTCCAGGCCTGGATCAACCCGCGCAGGCGCCTGGGCCTCGAGGTCGCCCGTTCGGGGATCGACGCCCAGTTGCATATTGACGGGGTCAGCCGGGTCGAACTCGGCAACTGGACCGACATCCGTCCGAACAAGGCCCAGGCGGCCTGGTGCAGCGGCTTCGAACTGAAGCGCGGAGGCTGACATGCAAAGCCTTTTGCCGCTGAACCGAACACCGCTTGAGCGCGCCATCGAAAAGGCGGCCGACGAAGACCTCAGGATCGACCTGCGCCTACTCTACAGCCCCGATGACTGCCCGCCGCACCTGCTCTACCAACTGGCCTGGGCGTGGTCGGTGGACCGCTGGGAGGACCACTGGAGCGACAGCGTCAAGCGCTCGGTGATTCGCTCGGCATTTTATGTACATGCGCACAAAGGCACCCTTGGCGCGCTGAGGCGGGTGGTCGAGCCGTTCGGCTACCTGATCGATGTGGAGGAGTGGTGGCGGGCCGTTCCAAACGGCGTGCCAGGCACGTTCTCGCTAAATGTCGGTGTCTCGGATTCTGGAATCACCGACGAAACCTATCGCGAACTGGCTGCGCTACTCGATGACGCACGGCCGGTCAGCCGGCACATGGTCGGCCTCGCTATCAGCCTGGAAACCAAGGGCGGTTTCTACGTGGGTGCTTCGATCAGCGATGGCGACGTGCTGGAGGTGTACCCGCCCATGCAGCGCGATATCGAAGTCACCGGCACCATCGGCCGGGGCGGTCGCGAACACACAATTGACACCCTGGACATTGCACATGGTTGATCAGAACTCACAGTTTTACGCCATTCTCACGAATGTGGGCGCGGCGAAGCAGGCCAATGCGGACGCTCTGGGCACCGCCTGGAAAATCACCCAGATGGGCCTCGGCGATGCTAACGGCACCGACCCGACACCGAACGCCAACCAGCCCTCCCTGCTCAACGAGTGGCGCCGCGCGCCGTTGAACCAACTCAAGGTCGACAACAATAACCCCTCGATCATCGTGGCGGAGCAGGTTATTCCCGCCGAGGTGGGGGGGCGCTGGATCCGCGAGATTGGCTTGTACGATGAAGCCGGCGATCTGGTCGCGGTTGCCAACTGCGCGCCGACCTACAAGCCACTGCTGAGTCAGGGGTCGGGCCGTACCCAGGTGGTGCGCATGAGCCTGGTAGTCAGCAATGCCAGCAACGTACAGCTCAAGATTGATCCAAGCGTGGTGCTGGCCACCCGTGAGTTCGTGACTGAGGAACTGGCCCGGCAGGAATTCAAGCATTCGGTGCTGGCGGCTACCACGGCCGCTATCACCCTGAGCGGTCTGCAGACGGTTGACGGGGTGGCCCTGACTGCCGGTGCGCGGGTGCTGGTGAAGAACCAGGAAACCGCCAAGGATAACGGGCTCTACATGGTCGCCGCCGGGGGCGCCTGGTCGCGCTGCCTCGATGCCGACACCAGCGCCAAGATGACCCCGGGCATGCTGGTTCCGGTCGAGCGCGGCACCGCCAACGCGGATAGCGCTTGGCAGTTGGTGACCGATGCCACGATCAGCCTGGGCGTCACCGCTCTGTCGTTCGAAATGGCTTTTGGTCGCACGGGCGTGGCCGCTGGCACTTACCGCAGCGTCACGGTCGACAAGTACGGGCGGGTTGTGTCGGCTACCAATCCGACTACGGTGGCCGGCTATGGCTTGACCGATGTTTACACCAAGACCCAGTCAGACAGCGCTCTGGCGGCCAAGGCGCCATTGGCTAGCCCAAAATTTACCGGGCTGCCGGAGGCGCCTACGGCACCGCTTGGGACTAATAACACTCAGCTTTCGAACTGTGCGCACTTGCGCCTCACGCTCAACCAGTACGGGCTGGGATCGGCGAACGGCGGTGTGCTGCCGGCGACACTTGAAGAGGTGGCTAGCCTTCCCTCGGGTAACTATTACTACCCGTCTACTATCACGCCTTATCCTAGTCTGATGTTTGTCCAGCGCATGGTCTACGCGACAAACAGAGGCTTCGAGATCGGCAACATCCCTTACCAGAAACGCATTTTCGGTCGCGCTAGCAACAACGATGGCACTTGGATGGCGCCCTTCGAGCTGGCGAACCTGGACAGCCCGACATTTGTCGGTACGCCTACCGCGCCGACCGCCGCGAAGGGTAATAACAGCACGTTGCTGGCCACTACTGCGTTTGTGCAGGCGACCCTGGCGGCACTTGTAGATTCTTCGCCAGCCGCCCTGAACACCCTCAGGAAGTTGGCTACGGCCTTGGGCGATGATCCGAACTTCGCCACCACCATGACCAATGCTCTCGCTGCCAAGGCGAACAAGGGCATTACATTGGCGGAGTACGGTATTACTGATGCCTTGGTGGCCAAGGCCAACTATGCCAGCCGCCAGCAGCCCACGCTTGCCGCACCTACGGCGGGGCTGACCGCTGCTGATACCGCGCTGGTGATCCGCGAAGCGAAAGAGGTCGGCGCGGCGCAGAGCAACGACGAGCACGCGCCCGGAATCGGTTTCTTTTGGGCGGCTCGAAGGTCGGGGCGCCTGATCATGGATGCTGCCGGCCTTCTCAAGTGGAACGGGGTCCCGCTGCTGGGCGGGGCGGTCGCCAGTCAGGCGGAGGTAGATGCGGGCGGTTCAGACGTGAATCTGGTTACACCGACGAAGCTGCGCTTTGGCTTCACCTTCATCAAGGCCGGAGGTGGCGATAGCAACGCCATCAAGTTCCCGTCGTGGCTCGGCGGACTGATGATCCAGTGGGGGGTTCATCTGGCGAACACAATTGATACTGAGGCCACCGTTACCTTCCCGCTGGCGTTCAACATCGTGCCTGGACTGGCGAGCACCTTTACCCACGACGGCGTCATGACGCAGTCGGGGGTGGTATCTCAAGGGCGCAGCCTTACCGCGAACGGCTTCCTGTCTCGGCGAGAAGACATCTCGGTCGGCACGTCATTTAGCGGGACGGCCTACATCCGTTGGATTGCTATTGGTTATTGAGGTGAAACTATGAATATCTGGGCAAAGTGGGACGAATCAGTCCAGCGTTTTGCGTTTGGCCTGTCGGACAACGGTGGCTTGGAGATTACCCGCGAGCGCCACTTGGCTCTGCTAGCTGGCGAGTCGTCGGGGCAGGTGATTGTCGTGGGCGATGACGGCCGTCCAGAACTGCAGGAGCAGCCCGGCCCGACAGATGAGGCGTTGCGCAAGGCTGAGCGAGCATGGCGTACTGTTGAGCTGAGCCGCCACGAGTGGGTTGTCACCCGTCACCGCGATGAGCAGGACATGGGGGGAGTAACGTCGCTGACGGCTGAGCAATATGCCGAGCTGCTCAACCATCGGCAAGCGCTTCGAGACTGGCCCGCTGTCGACGCATTCCCTGTCATCGCTGAGCGCCCTTCGCCGCCTGAATGGCTTGTCGACCTTACCCAATAACGCCCCGTACTGACGGGGCGTTTTCTTATCCGCTGTATCACCTGGCCTCGCATTGCGGGGCCTTCTCATTTCTGGAGTTAACATGGCTGGATTCTTTCACGGCGTCACCGTCACCAACGTCGACACCGGCGCACGTAGCATCGCCTTGCCGTCGTCGTCGATCATCGGCCTAGTCGACACCTTCAGCGAAGGCACTGGCGTTACCGCCAAGCCCAACGACCTGGTGCTGATCACCAACGAACGCGAAGCGGTGGCGGCGTTTGGCCGGGACGCGGCCATTACCAAGGCCTGCCGCGCCATCTACACCCGTGCCAAGGCGGTCATCGTCGCTTGCGGCGTGGCCAAGTTCGAGGACGCCGCCGAGCAGACCGCCGCGATCATCGGCACTGTCCAGGCCGACGGCAAGCGTACCGGCCTGCAAGCGCTGCTCGACGGCAAGAGCCGGTTCAACGCCCAGCCGCGCCTGCTCGCCGCACCCAAACACAGCGCCACCGCTGCCGTCGGCACTGGCCTGGTGGCGCTGGCCGACAAGCTGCGTGGTATCGCCATCCTCGATGGCCCCGACACCACCGACGAAGCTGCAATCGCCTATGCCGGTAACTTCGGCGCCAAGCGCGCATTCCTGGTCGATCCAGGCGTGCGCTACTGGGACAACGACGCCAACGCTACCGTCGATACGCCAGGCTCGGCCTGGGTTGCCGGGCTGTTCGCCTGGACCGACAGCGAGTACGGCTTCTGGGCTTCGCCATCGAACAAGGAGTTCGTTGGTATCACCGGCACAACCCGCCCGGTGGAGTTCCTCGATGGCGATGACAGCTGCCGTGCCAACCTGCTGAACAACGCCAACATCGCCACCATCATCCGCGATGACGGCTTCCGCCTGTGGGGCAACCGCACCCTGTCGAACGACCCGAAATGGGCGTTCGTCACCCGCGTGCGAACCCTGGACATCGTCATGGACGCAATTCTGTACGGCCACAAATGGGCAGTCGACCGCGCCATTACCGCCACCTACGTCAAGGACGTTACCGAAGGCCTGCAAGCGTTCATGCGAGACCTGAAGAACCAGGGCGCGATCATCAATTTCGAGGTCTTCGCCGACCCGCAGTTGAACACCGCCAGCCAGCTTGAGCAGGGCAAGGTGTACTGGAACATCCGTTTCACCGATGTGCCGCCTGCCGAAAACCCCAACTTCCGCGTTGAAGTCACCAATCAGTGGCTCACCGAAGTCCTCGATACCGTCGCTTAAGGAGCGCATCTACATGGCAATGATTCCCGAAACCCTGGCCAACCTTAACCTGTTCGTCGATGGCGTTAGTTTCCAGGGTGATGTACCCAGCCTGACCCTGCCCAAACTGACCCTGAAGGTTGAAGAATACCGCCCCGGCGGCATGGACATGCCGGTCGAGATGGACCAGGGCATGGAAAAACAGGAAGCGGCCTTCACCACCAGCGGTGTGCGCCGCGAGGCCTTGAAGTTCTTCGGCCTGGCCGATGGCAGTGGCTTCAACGGCACGTTCCGCGGCGCCTTCAAGGGCCTCAAGGGCAAGATCAATCCGGTAGTCGTCACCCTGCGCGGCGCGCTCAAGGAAATAGACATGGGCGACTGGAAGTCCGGCGACAAGGCCGAGATCAAGCACAGCGTCGCTATCACCTACTACAAGCTCGAAGTCGATGGCCGGCTGGTCTACGAGATCGACGCACTGGGCATGAAAAGGGTGATCGACGGTGTCGATCAATTGGGCGCCCAGCGCGCCGCCCTCGGCCTTTAAGGAGAGCACCATGGCTCAAGCGAAAAAGACGCCGCAATGGCTGACCCTGAGCGCAGAACGCGTCACCGTCCGCCTGTCCCGCCCCAGTGAAGCCAATGGCGTGCAGGTCGACAGCCTGGCGCTACGCGCGCCGACCGTGCGCGATATCCGTAATGCCCAAGCCGGAGGTGCTGGCGATGACGAACAGCGTGAACTGAACCTGTTCGCCTCGCTCGCCGATGTCGGCGTCAAGGACCTCGAAGGCCTCGCCCTGAAAGATTACAGCCGCTTGCAGAGTGGCTATTTTCGCCTGGTGCAGGATGACGAGCTTTGACCCGGTCCGGCACAAGGGGGCGGCCAAACGGCTGGCCAAGGAGCTGAACTTTTCCGCGAGCGAAATCATGACCATGTCGTATGCCGACATGGTCTGGTGGCTCTCGCCGTGACCAGGAGAAACGTATGGCGAACACACACGTACTCACCCTTGGGCTCGGCTTCACCTTCAACCCGCCACTGGGCAGCACATTCGAGCTACTTCGGTTGCGTATCCAGCAGTTGCGCAAGCAGGGGGAGGGCGCTGTGCCAGGGCGGATCATTGGAGAGTTGATCCGCCTGGGGTTGGAGCAGGCCACGCTGCGCCAGTTCGACAGGGCCATGGCGCTGGATCGGGTGCAACAGTATGACGACCAGCTAGCCAGGTTGCGCCGGGAGCATGATGAGGTCGAGCGGCTGTGTCAGCAGTACCTGCGCCTTGACCGTATTATCGCCGGCCTGACTGCTCTCTCTCCACAGGCTTTGACGGGGGCCTGGCACGCTCCTCTGCCGATGTCCAGCGCCGCGAGTCCCGCGTTGCCCCCGTCGTCGGCATCGGTCGACGCACCCCGCACGCCACGAAGTAACGCTGCAAGGATTCAGATCGCAGGGGCGCTGGTGGCAGGCGGTATAGTCGCTGCCAGTGCGGGCTACAAGGTTTCTCAGAGCGTGCCGGTCGAGCGCAGGCGGCGCGCGGCTGAGTCTGTGAAGGACACGTGGAAAGCAGGTGCCGTCAATGCCGGGGTCAAGTCGCTTGAGGCGCTGCTGTCTGACGATCCTGCTCAGGACAAGGCCGAAAGTGTCGGGGGCGCTGCAGGTGAGCTTGGCGGCAGTTTGCTTGGTGCTGCGCTTGGCGCGAGGTTGTCGAAGAACAAGCACGTTCAAGAGTACCTCGTCCGGGCCGGTGGGATCACAGGTGAGAAGCTGGGCAAGAAATTGACCGGAGGACTGTTTGACTTCTTGATGTATGAGGAGAAGGCCAAGCCGATAGATGTCAGTAACGGTCAAGCCCAGAAATCCGCCACGCCAGTCGAGCAGGGCGAAGACATAGACCTTGGTGCGCAACAAGAGGAAGGGGTAGCACCTGCCCAGCAAGCTGTTGCGTCTTCAGTGGCTACCTTGGGCGCGTCGGCAACGGTTGCCAGGGGCGTCCCAGTATCCAGACAAGAGCGTCTACCGCAAGGCGCGCTCGATGCTCCCCGCTTCACCTCCATGCCAAGCCCAACAATGATTTTAGCCCCCGACAGCCATCGTCTCGGCATTTCCAGAGGTCTTCTCAAACGTGTGCCGGGGCTGTCTCTGCTCGATACCTCGCTTCAGCTTGCCGACACCTACAGCAGCGCCGCCGCACCCCAGCAGAAGCTTGCAGGCTATGGCACTGCTGTCGGTGGCTTCGCTGGCGGTCTGGCTGGCGCGGCTGCCGGGGCGGCGATGGGTTCGGTGGTCCCGGTCATCGGCACGGCAATCGGCGGGCTGATCGGTGGTGTGCTCGGCAGCATGGGCGGGGAAAACCTCGGTGGCTGGCTGGCCAAGGTCTGGGCTGCTGAAACAAAACCGGATCAGCCTGGCAACGCGCCCGACAAGCCCAAGGACCGGGCATCGCTTGGCGAAGCTGCGCGGTCCCTAGTGCAACCTGCCGAACAGCCGGCACTGGCAACCGCCGCCACAGCGTCGGTGCCTGTCGCTGCGCCTGCTGCACCGATCAACCAGCAGTTCACTTTCACCGCCAACATGCCCGTCACCGTCAATAACAGCCTCGACGACCCAGTCACGCTGCAACGGTTGGAGGCTATCGCGCGCCGCCAACTCGAGGAGCTGATGCGTCAGGCGCGTTCGGTGCAGTTGCTCGAAACACCCCATATCGCGCTTTGAGGAGGCCCAATGACCTACCTGGAACACCTGCAATCCGCGTTGCATGCCTTGGTCGCGGCGACCGAGGCCGGGCGTCGGCGGGCTGATGCCATGCTCGAGCCGATGAACCAGGCCATCAGCCATGTACAGGGCGTCGCTGCCGAACTAGAGGGCCTGCCGCTGGTCGGCCCGGTGATCGCTGCGCGCGTTCAGCGCACCCTGCGGGCGATCAGTTCGGCCCAGGCCAGGGTCGGCCAGGCCATCACTGGATACGACCAAGCACTCAGTGTGGTACGCCAGGTGCGTGAGCGTATCGATGCCTTCGCCGGGCACGTGGCCAAGGTCGGTGCTGCCATTCGCAGGGCAGCCGGTGAGGTGCGTGCAACGGCCGAAGGCGTACTCGCAACCTTGGGTTTCGCACCGCAAACCACCCCGGCCGCGCAGGCAGTGACGCCGTTTGCTCATCTGTTGGTGTTGCAACCGCTCAAGACGGGTGCTGCGCCGTACTACTTCAACCTCGACACTGCCGCCTTCGATCAGTTGCGCCGGCAGACCCGCTTTCGCTGGGCCGCCCAGGAGCGCTTGCGCCGCGACACCGCGCAACAGGCCGTCAGCCTTGGCGAAGAGAGCATCAGTATTCGTGGTGTGATCTTTCCCGGCTTCAAAGGCGGCTTGGGCCAGTTGCAGGCCCTGCGCGGCATCGGTCGTCAACTGCTGCCTCTGTCGCTGACCACCGGTTACGGCGAGGTCCTCGGTACTTGGTGCCTGACCAGCATCGAGGAAGAGCAGAGCAGTCTGCTGGCCGGCGGTATTCCCCGCAAACAAGGCTTCTCACTGGAGTTCGTCAGCTATGGCCAAGACCTGCAAGACGTCTGAGGGCGACCTGCTGGACACCCTCTGTTATCACTATTACGGCCATCTCAACGGCACGCTCGAAGCCGTCCTGGCCGCAAATCAGGGCTTGGCGGAGCAGCCGCAGCCGTTCCCTGGCGGCGTGCTGATCGCCTTGCCCCAGCTATCAGTCGCGCCAGTCAGCGCGACCCTGCAACTGTGGGACTGAATCCCGTAAGCCTCTGATTCCGGAGCCTCACCCATGCAACCCAAATTCCGTATCGTCGCCGACGGCAATGACATCACCGCGCTGATTAACGACCGACTGTTGCTGCTACGTACCACCGACAAACCTGGCATGGAGTCAGATGATTTTGAACTGCGTATAGATGCCCGCGACGGTGCACTGGCCCTACCGTCGCGAGGCGCCTCGCTGGACGTTCACCTGGGCTACGCCGGCCACCCACTCAGCCGTATGGGGCGCTTCACGGTCGATGAGGTGGAGCTGTCTGGCCCACCCGACACCTTGGTAATTCGAGGTAAGGCCAGCAATCTGTGTGGCAGCGGCAAGACCACCCGCAGCGGTAGTTGGGAGGCGCTGGCGCTGCAACGCATCGTCGCCGAGGTCGCCGCGCGCAACGGCTGGCAGGCAGTGTGCCCGGTGACTCGCGTGGTCGAACGCATCGACCAGTACAGCGAGTCCGATTTCAACTTCATCACCCGCCTGGCGCGCCTTCACGACTGCACCGCCAAACTCGCCAACAGCCAGTTGCTGGTGCTGCCGCGCCAAGGTGGTCACAGCGCAAGCGGCGCGCCGCTTGGGGTGGTCAGCATTGCCCGCAGCGCTGTCAGTCAATGGCACTTTCGCCTCGACGACAAACAGGCCCATAAGGCCGTGCGCACCCGTCACCAGGACGCTGCCAGTGGCGCCCTGCGTGTGGTCGAACTGGCCAACGGCGAGCTGCCAGCGGGCGACCAGCCGGTGTACACCGACCGTCACCTCTACCCCAACCGTGCCGCCGCCGAACAGGCGGCCAAGGCGCGCCTGGCCAGCTTCAATCGCGGTACCGCCAGCGTGCGCCTCGACTTACCCGGGCGCAGCGATCTGTTTGCCGAACGCAGTATCGAGGTCATCGGCTTCATTGCCGGCCTCGACGGACCGTACTTGATCGAATCGGTCGAGCAGGTGTTCACCAACTCTGGCTGGCGCACCACCGTGCAGTGCAATGGCGGCAAGCAGGGCAAGGCCAAAGCCAAGGGCTCTGCACCCGGCAAACGGGTATCACTCAAAGCCTAAGCCTGTCTTGGCTCGTGCTGCCACTTTCTCCAGCCCAGGCTTTGCCTGGGTCTTTTGTTTTTCAGGCCAAGGAGGTCTTGCATGCTCACCGAGCGCCAACTCTCCCAGATTTATCCGCTCGCTGGCTCACGGGCCGGCGCCTTTCTGTCTCCGCTCAAGGCGGCCATGGCCGGTTGGGCAATCGATCGCCCCAAGCGTATCGCCGTCTTTCTCGCCCAGGTCGGCCACGAGTCTGGGCAATTGCGCTACATCAAGGAACTGGGCAGTGATCGCTACCTGTCGCGCTACGATACTGGCAGCCTGGCCCTGCGCCTGGGCAACAGCATGGAGGCCGACGGCGATGGCCAACTGTATTGCGGCCGGGGCCTGATCCAGATCACCGGGCGCAACAACTATCAAGCGTGCAGCCGCGCGCTGTTCGGCGACGAGCGCCTGCTGGCGCAACCGCAGATGCTCGAACAGCCGCGCTGGGCCTGCGAGTCGGCGGCGTGGTTCTGGCATTCGCGCGGGCTCAACGCACTGGCCGATCGTGATGAGTTCAATCGCATCACCCGCCTTATCAACGGCGGCCTCAACGGCCTGGATGATCGCCTCAAACTGTGGTCTCGGGCGCGTGAGGTGCTCTGTTGAGCCGCACCTGGGCAGCGCTCTGGCTGCTGTCGATGCTGCTGTGCGCCGTGTTGGTCGGGCAGCTCCAGGCCTGGCGCTACGGACGGCAGCTCGCCGAGCAAGCCGAGGGCCAGGCGCAGCTGATGCGCCAGCAGGCCGAGCAGGCAGCGCTGCAGCTGCTTGCCGAGCGCAACCGGCGTGAACAGTTGGAGCAGCGGCTTCAAGCCAGTGAAACGCACTTTTTCCAGGAGCTCACCGATGCCCAACAGTCTCAGGCTCGCTTGCGTGATCGCCTCGCTACTGCCGATCTGCGCCTGTCGGTCCTGGTCGACCGCGACCCCGCCTGCTCCCCAGTGCCTGCCGCCTCCGGCGCCAGCGGCATGGATCATGGCACCGTACGCGCCCGACTTGAGCCGGCGCATGCTCGACGAATTATCGCCATCACCGACGACGGCGACCGTGGACTGATCGCTCTGCGCGCCTGTCAGGACTATCTGCGCGCCGTCACGCGCTGAGCTCTTGCCTGCGTCGTTGAGGGTGATACGGTAGTGCGCACCCGAGCAAGGAGCCCGCCATGGACCCTATCACCGTTCTCTCTGCCCGCCTGGGCGAACACCTGCGGCGCTTCAATGCGCAGGTCAGCACCGCCGAATCCTGCACCGGCGGCGGCATCGCCGAGGCGATCACGCGTATTGCCGGCAGCTCGGCCTGGTTCGAGGCCGGCTACGTGACCTATTCCAATCGTCAGAAGACCCGCCAGCTGGGTGTGCCAGAGGCGCTCTTCGGGCAGGTCGGGGCGGTCAGCCAGGACGTGGTCGAGGCCATGGTCCGCGGCGCCCAGGCGGCCAGCGGGGCGCGCTTTGCGGTGGCGGTCAGTGGCGTCGCCGGGCCGGACGGCGGCTCGCCGGCCAAGCCGGTCGGCACCGTGTGGCTGGCCTGGGCCGACGGCAGCTACGTGTGCAGCGAGCGCCGACACTTCAACGGCGACCGTGAAGCGGTGCGCCGACAAACGGTGATCGCCGCGTTAGACGGCTTGTTACAGCTTGGCGCCGAGTAAATCACCAACGGGGGTTTGCTCAGGCGCTTCGCTGTGGAATAATACTGGCTACTTATACAGTTATTCAGGCCATTCAGGGCCAGTCGAACACGTGAGGATTTCAATGGACGACAACAAGAAGCGCGCCTTGGCTGCGGCCCTGGGTCAGATCGAACGCCAATTCGGCAAAGGCGCGGTCATGCGCATGGGTGACCACGAGCGTACCGGCATCCCGGCCATCTCCACCGGCTCGCTGGGCCTGGACATCGCCCTGGGCATTGGCGGTCTGCCAAAAGGCCGTATCGTCGAGATCTACGGTCCGGAATCGTCGGGTAAGACCACGCTGACCCTGTCGGTCATCGCCGAAGCCCAGAAAAGCGGCGCCACCTGCGCCTTCGTCGACGCCGAGCACGCCCTCGACCCTGAGTACGCCGGCAAGCTGGGCGTCAACGTCGACGAGCTGCTGGTCTCGCAGCCGGACACCGGTGAGCAGGCGCTGGAAATCACCGACATGCTGGTGCGCTCCAACGCGGTCGACGTGATCATCGTCGACTCCGTGGCCGCCCTGGTACCCAAGGCCGAGATCGAAGGCGAAATGGGTGACATGCACGTCGGTCTGCAGGCCCGTCTGATGTCGCAGGCGCTGCGCAAGATCACCGGTAACATCAAGAACGCCAACTGCCTGGTCATCTTCATCAACCAGATCCGGATGAAGATCGGCGTGATGTTCGGCAGCCCGGAAACCACCACCGGTGGTAACGCGCTGAAGTTCTACGCCTCGGTTCGCCTGGACATCCGCCGTACCGGCGCGGTCAAGGAAGGCGACGAAGTGGTCGGCAGCGAAACCCGCGTCAAGGTCGTCAAGAACAAGGTCTCGCCACCGTTCCGCCAGGCCGAGTTCCAGATCCTTTACGGCAAGGGCATCTACCGCAACGGCGAGATCATCGACCTGGGCGTGTCGCAAGGCCTGCTGGAGAAATCCGGTGCCTGGTACAGCTACCAGGGCAACAAGATCGGTCAGGGCAAGGCCAACGCCGCCAAGTACCTGCAAGAGAACCAGGCCATTGGTGCCGAGCTCGAGAGGCTGATCCGCGAAAAACTGCTGAACGTCGGCGCTGCCGCCGCCGCGGGTAAAGCCGCCGCTGCTGATGCCCCTGCGGATGACCTGGCTAACGCCGAAGCCGGTTATTGATTGATCGCATGTCCGCCGTACTCGACACCCCCGTCGCCGTCAGGCGGACAGCCATGGACCTGCTCGCACGCCGCGAGCATGGTCGCGTGGAGCTGACGCGCAAGTTGCGTCAGCGCGGTGCAACGGATGAACTGATCGAGCCCGCGCTCGATCGGCTCGCCGAAGAAGGGCTCCTCAGTGAAGCCCGCTACCTCGAAAGTTTCATTTCCTACCGTTCCAACGCCGGCTATGGCCCCGCACGTATTCGTGAGGAGCTCGGTCAGCGTGGCCTGGACCGTGGTGATGTCGAACAGGCGCTGCGCGAAAGCGGGGTGAACTGGGCGGCCCGGTTACAGGATGTCTGGCAGCGCAAGTTTGCCGGGCAGCGGCCAATCGACCCGCGCACTCGCGCACAGCAGACACGCTTTCTGGCCTACCGTGGGTTTTCCATGGAGATGATCGGCCGCCTGTTGAGCGGCCGAGACCTGGATGACTACTAACTGACCTTGAGGGCTTCCCGGGCCCGCTGGGTGGTGTGCATCGGCTGAGGTTTGGCCCAGTTTTCCGGCAGGTTGATGAAGTCCACCAACTCACGCAGGCGCCCCTGGTCTCGACCATTGAAGGCGAAGGTGAGGCGCGTCAGGTGGTTGTAGTTGCCCACTTCATGTTCGACACCGGTGTCTGCCTGCTGGTGGTATTTGCCGCTCAGGCGCAGGTCGGCAAACCCCTCCTGAATGTCGTACAGCGCTGCATCGCTGAGCGGATGATGCATGCGGATGACGAACTGATTCTTCAGCCAGCGGCTGGAGTGGTAGTTGCTGTAGAACTGGTTGATCTCCTCCACGGCCTCGTCGGCACTGTGCACCAGGCGCACCAGCTTGAGGTCGGTGGGCAGGATGTAGCGGTTTTCCTCGAGTTGTCGGCTGATGAAGTCGAGGCAGTCGCGCCAGAAGCTGCCGCCCGGCGAGTCGAGCAGCACCACGGGCACCAGTGGGCTCTTGCCGGTCTGGATCAGGGTCAGCACTTCCAGCGCCTCATCCAGCGTGCCGAAGCCGCCCGGGCACAGCACCAGGCCGTCGGCCTCCTTGACGAAGAACAGCTTGCGGATAAAGAAGAAATGGAACGGCAGCAGTTTGTCGGTGCCATCCACCGTGGGGTTGGCGTGCTGTTCGAAGGGCAGGGTGATGTTGAAACCAAGGCTGTGATCGGCGCCCGCGCCTTCGTGAGCGGCGGCCATGATGCCCCCGCCAGCGCCTGTGATGACCATCAGGTCGGAGCGTGCCAGGGTCGCGCCCAGTTCTCGGGCGAGGGCATACATGGGGTGCTCGATGGGGGTTCGGGCAGAGCCGAACACGGTGACCTTGCGCCGGCCCCGGTAGCGTTCGAGCATACGGAACGCATGGTCCAGCTCGCGCAGCGCCTGCAGGGTGATCTTGGCGTTCCAGCGGTTGCCGTCGTCGTGGGCCATGCGCAGGACGGTCAGCATCATGTCGCGGTACAACGGCAGGTTGACGCTGTTGGGCGCGACCTGTTGCAGCTGTTCGTCGATCTTGCTCAGGTCGATTCCGCTGTCCCTGAAATGCTTGAACAAAAGCTCATTGGGTTGATAAGGCATTCAACGTCTCCTTCTGCAGCAAAACCTCTGACCGGGCCGATGGCGATGCCTGGCCACGACACTGCGTGTGTCGCTGGCTGCTGTGGCTCGAGTGTGCATCCCGAGCGTTGCAGTAGGCCTTCAAGGCCATGGTGCAGGGGTGATAAGTCCATCTCGTTGTTGTTGTCTGTGCCGATAGTGCAACGCCGCGTGGCCGGCCAGGTGTGCCGGAAATGCGCAGGTGTTGGTTATCAATCTAGACCCTGACGCCTGATCCTGCCGCATGCAGGGGCCAAGGCCGCTGGTCGGACGGCACACCACGGCTGCGCGGCTTTGGTTAACTGGGGGCAGAGGGCTCGATGCGGGAGGTGGCCACATGCATCGTTTGGTCATCGAGGTGGACCAGCACCTGTACAAGCTGCTGGAGAGCGCGGCCCGGGCCCATCACCTGAGCCTCGAGGCGGAGTGCCGGCGCAGGCTCGGCAGCGGCGAGGTGCACTCGCGTTACCTGCAGGCGCTGCTGGCGGAGTTGCACGCCGAGGAAGAGCAGCGGCGTGCCAAGTAGCACGCCGCGAGGGTTGAACGCTCAGTGCGTGAGGATCACTTCTTCTTCTTGCTGCCCGCCGTGCAGCTGGCGGCATCGAAGGCCTGGTCCATGACCGGCTGGTTGCTCTTGTAGACGGTAAAGCGATAGACCAGCACGGCACCTTTGGAGAGCAGGTTGCGGTAGCCGTTGTTGCGGCAGACGCTGTCGCCCAGCTGGCTGCGTACCTGTGCCGGGTTGGACTGCATGCGCTCGGCATGCTCCTGACGCACGCTCAGGTGGTTGACCAGCGCTTTGCCTTCAACGGTGTAACCCTGGTCGAGGATGTCTTCGTTGATCGCTCGCGGGGTGCCGACGCTGCTTTCCTTGGCGACCTTCTGCAGCATCTGGCTCAGCTCGTAGTCCTGCTTCGAGGCCGCCTGGGCCGCCAGTGGCAGGGTGAGCAACAGGCTCAGGGTCGGGACGATAAGACGCAGCATGAATCTCTCCTGGTTCGATGACTGGCGGTTTGACCTGCGCCGTCGGTTGGCGTTCCGTGAGCGCCCAATCCTCGATTATAAAGCGCGCAACGGTCACCCTGCACGGCAAATGACGACCGCTCTGGTAGACTGTCGGCCTGTTTTTCGTCGAGTTGTCGCAGTGTCCATTCCAGCCCCTTACAGCGGTTCGCCATCATGAGCCATGCGGTAGCGCGCCTGCGCGCCGAGCGCCTGGCGCGCAGCGTCAAACCGTTCATTGCGCGTGGCTCGCGGGCCGTGCGCTGCGCCCAGTGCCGGGTGATCGCCAGCCATTGCCTGTGTGCATTGAAACCCACGGTCGCGGCCGAGGCGGGCGTCTGCCTGTTGATGCACGACACCGAGCCGTTGAAGCCGACCAACACCGGCTGGCTGATCGCCGACCTGGTGGAGGATACCTCGGCGTTCGGCTGGCAGCGCACAGCGGTCGACCCCAACCTGCTGGCGTTGCTCGAGCAGCCCGAGTGGCAGCCGTACATCGTCTTCCCTGGCGAGTTCGTCGCCGAGGAGCGGGTGGTCAACCAGGTCAGCCTGGCGCCCGGCAAGCGGCCGCTGTTCATCCTGCTGGATGCGACGTGGACCGAAGCGCGCAAGATGTTTCGCAAGAGCCCGTACCTGGATCGCTTCCCGGTGCTGAGCCTCGAGGCCGAGCAGATGTCCCGCTACCGCCTGCGTCGCTCCAAGCGTGACGACCACTTCTGCACCGCCGAAGTGGCCGCCATGTGCCTGGACCTGGCGGGCGATCAACGCGCCTCGCAGGCCCTGGATGCCTACCTGGACGTGTTCAGCCTGCACTACCTGAGCGCCAAGCGGCACCTGCCACTGGACTTGCAGGATGACGCCCACCAGCGTTTGGCTACCTTCCTATAGTCCAAGGGGCAGGCACGGCGGATTGCGTCATAATGAGCGGGCTGGCAGCCAGGGTGGGCGAGTACGGCGGGGCTTTGGCTTGACCACCCGCACCGTGCTCTGCATTCTTGGCGCCGATTCGGGCACGACGAAGCTGCTGCTACCCCGGACTTCGCCGTGCCATACCGGCCGCGGCCCTGCCGTTCGCGGCTTGTGTTGCCTGCCAGGCGCCTCATTTACCCCTCGCGCGCCTGGCTCAGAACAGGATCAACAGATCGATGGCCACTTACGAAATCCTGATTGCCGATGACCACCCGCTGTTCCGCAGCGCCCTGCGCCAAGCCGTTACCCTCGGCCTTGGCCCGGATGTGCGCCTGGTTGAAGTGGCGAGCATCGCCGAGCTGGAAACCCGCCTGACGGAAAAGTCCGACTGGGACCTGGTCCTGCTGGACCTGAACATGCCAGGCGCCTACGGCTTCTCCGGGTTGGTCCTGCTGCGCGGTCAGTACCCGCAGATTCCGGTGGTGATGGTCTCGGCCCAGGAAGAGGCGGCCGTGGTGGTCAAGTCCCGCGAGTTCGGTGCCAGTGGCTTCATTCCCAAGTCGAGCACCCTCGAAGAGATCCAGGACGCGGTGCACAAAGTCCTCGATGGCGAGGTCTGGTGGCCGCCGCAGGCATTCGAAAAAGTCGATGTCTCGGCCGAAGCCAAGGCCGCCAGCGAAGGCTTGGCCAGCCTCACGCCGCAACAGTTCCGGGTGTTGACGATGGTCTGCGAAGGTTTGCTGAACAAGCAGATCGCCTATGAGCTGAGTGTCTCCGAGGCCACTATCAAGGCCCACGTGACCGCGATCTTCCGTAAGCTCGGGGTGCGCACGCGGACCCAGGCGGCACTGCTTCTGCAACAACTTGAATCAGTTGCCAGCAGCTAAAGCCCGGCAGCTTCACGCTTTTTTGATCCCTACTCGTCTAGCCTCCTGGGCTTTCATCGGTAAAGTCACGCACATGTCGCCATTCAAGGGCCAGACCGGCCTCAAACGTATCTTCAATGCCGCCGGCTACTCGCTGGACGGCCTGCGCGCCGCCTTCAAGGGCGAGGCCGCCTTCCGCCAGCTGGTGCTGCTCAATGTGGTGCTGGTGCCCACCGCGTTCTGGCTGCCGGTCAGCCGTGCCGAGCGGGCGATCATGATTGCCGTGTGCATGCTCGGGCTGATCGTCGAGCTGTTCAACTCGGCGGTCGAGGCGGCCATCGACCGCATCTCGCTGGAGCGCCACCCGCTGTCGAAAAACGCCAAGGACATGGGCAGCGCAGCTCAGTTCGTGTCGCTGGTGATGGTCGCGCTGGTCTGGGGCGTGATCCTGCTCTAGGCGATCGGCGGCAACACGATCTCGTCACTGCGGCTCACGCCGGCGGTGAAGTTGCGGCACAACTCGAGAAACTCGCGCATGGCGGAGGTCTGGTACTTCTGCTTGTGCCAGATGAAGTAGAACTGCCGGGACAGGTCCAGGTCGGGGGTTTCCACCGGCACCAGGCTGCCACGGCGGAAGGCGTCACGCAGGGCCAGGCGGGAAATGCAGCCGATGCCCAGGCCGGACTCGACGGCACGCTTGATCGCCTCGGTGTGTTCCAGCTCGAGGCGGATATTCAGGTTGGCGCGCTGATGGCGCATTTCCTGGTCGAAGGTCAGCCGCGTGCCGGAGCCCTGCTCGCGCATGATCCAGGCTTCCTGGGTCAGCGTCTCGATGTCGGCTCGGCCGATCTTCGCCAGCGGGTGCTGCGGTGCGCAGAACACCACCAGTTCATCCTCGACCCAAGGTTGCACTTCGAGGTCCGGGTGGTTGCAGTCGCCTTCGATCAGACCCAGGTCAATTTCGTAGTGGGCGACCTGCTGCACAATGTGCGCGGTGTTCTGCACGTGCAGTTTGACCTGGCTTTCCGGGTGCACCTGCATGAAGCTGCCGATCAACAACGTGGCCAGGTAGTTGCCAATGGTCAGGGTGGCCCCGACCGACAGCGAGCCGAAGCCGGACTTGCCGTTGAGCAGGTCTTCGATTTCCTTGGCCTGGTCGAGCAGCGCCACTGCCTGGGGCAGCAACTGATGGCCCAGGGCATTGAGGCTCAGTCGTTTGCCGGCGCGGTCGAACAGTTGGCAGCTGGACTGGCGCTCCAGTTCGGTGATCGAAGTGCTCGCCGCCGATTGCGACAACGCCAGCACCCCCGCAGCTTTGGACACGCTTTGGTGCTGGGCCACGGCGACAAACACCTGAAGCTGACGTAGAGTGAATCGCATATCTATATAACCGATAAGACATATCTTGATAATCAATTTAACAGATATCGTCGCTACCCCTAAACTATCGCGCAACTGTGCGCTTGGTCCGCGCTGCGTCTTTCTTCAGGAGCCACCTTAGATGAGCAACATGAACCACGAACGTGTCCTCAGTGTTCACCACTGGAATGACACCCTGTTCAGCTTCAAGTGCACCCGTGATCCGGGCCTGCGCTTCGAGAACGGTCAGTTCGTGATGATCGGCCTGCAGCAGGAGACCGGTCGTCCGCTCATGCGCGCCTACTCCATCGCTTCGCCGAACTGGGAAGAGCACCTGGAATTCTTCAGCATCAAGGTGCCGGATGGCCCGCTGACCTCCCAGCTGCAGCACCTGAAGGAAGGCGACGAGATCATCATCAGCAAGAAGCCTACCGGTACCCTGGTCCTCGACGACCTGAACCCGGGCAAGCACCTCTACCTGCTGAGCACCGGCACTGGCCTGGCGCCGTTCATGAGCGTCATCCAGGACCCGGAAACCTACGAGCGCTTCGAAAAAGTGATCCTGGTCCACGGTGTACGCTACGTCAACGAAGTGGCCTACAAGGAGTTCATCACCGAGCACCTGCCACAGAACGAGTTCTTCGGTGAGGCGGTACGCGACAAGCTGATCTACTACCCGACCGTGACCCGCGAGCCGTTCGAGAACCAAGGCCGCCTGACCGACCTGATGCGCAGCGGCAAGCTGTTCAGCGACATCGGCCTGCCACCGATCAACCCGCAGGACGACCGTGCGATGATCTGCGGCAGCCCGAGCATGCTCGACGAGACCAGCGAAGTGCTCGACAGCTTCGGCCTGAAGGTGTCGGCGCGTATGCGTGAGCCGGGTGATTACCTGATCGAGCGCGCTTTCGTCGAGAAGTAAGGCGAACGCCCCATAAAAAAACGCAGGCCTTGGCCTGCGTTTTTTTATGCCTGGAGGTGCGCCACGCGGGCGCTGGATCAGCTGTCGAGGGTCACTTCGAGCACCTGAATCCGCTCCAGCTGCGGGTAATGCCAGCGCACCTGCACGTCCCAGAACTTCACCCCATACACCCGCTCCACCGGCGGCACCTGGTAGGCCGGCCGCGGATCCTGGGCGAGGCACTGCTCGATCAGTTCCACCAGCGGTTCACCCAGGCGCAGTGCATGCGCCCCGGCTTGCAGCAGGGCGCTGTCCTCCCAGCCCACGGCAATCGCCACAGGGGCCTCGCTGGCCATCAGGTTGCAGGCGTCAGCGACCCGGTCGGCATACGGCACATAGGGTTTGATATCCAGCACCGGCGTGCCGTCGAGCAGGTCGATCCCCGACAGCAGCAGGCGCCCCGGCTCGACACCCTCGAGGCGCACCACCGACTGGCCAATGCCATTGGGCCGATGCGTCGCGCGGGTGGCGAACACGCCCATGCTCTTGTTGCCGCCCAGGCGTGGCGGGCGCACCTTGAGGCGTGGCTTGTCTTCCAGCGCCTGATGGAACAGGAACAGCAGCCACACGTGGCTGACGTGCTCCAGGCCGGCCACGGCATCGCCGTGGTCGAACGGCGGCAGCAGCTCCAGCACGCCACGCGCCGCAGGGGCGAGTTGCTGCTGGCGCGGGATGGCGAACTTTTCCTTGAAGCAGGAGCGGACGATGCCGACAGGCGAGACCGTGTGCTGCATGCTCACTCAGCCGTGCACGCGCTGGGTCAGGCCCTTGAGGAAGTTGCGCAGCAGCTGGTCGCCGCAAGGGCGGTAGTTGTCGTGGCCGGCCTTGCGGAACAGGGCGCTGAGCTCCGGCTTGGTCACCGGGAAGTCGACCGACTTGAGGATGCCGTGCATGTCGTCTTCCTTGAGCTCGAAGGCCACGCGCAGTTTTTTCAGGACGGCGTTGTTGGTCACGGGCACTTCGATCGGCTGCGGCGGACGGCTCTCGTCGCGGCCACGGCGGTGGATGACCAGGCCGTCGAGGAAGTGCGCCATGACTTCATCCGGGCAACGCACATAGCCGGGTTCTTCTTCTTTCTTCATGTGGGTGGCGACTGCTTCGGCGGACACCGCAAGGCCCGACAGCCCGATGATCTTGACGATCTCGGCATCATTGACCTTGAGCATGTAGCGCATGCTGCGCAGGACGTCATTGTGGTTCATTGCTGCAAATCCTGTTCAAAGCCGCGCCGAATGGCGCGGGGGTATCGCTTAGAAACGTTCGGTAGCGGCCACGTAGCGCCATTGGCCCAGCGGCGTCTTGCCCATCGACACGCCGCCGACACGGATGCGGCGCATGCTGACGATCTCCAGGCGCAGGCTGGCGCAGAGTTCGCTGATCTGCCCGGGCAGTGGGTTCTTCAGGGCCAGGCGCAGGTGGGTTTCGTTCTGCCAGCTGGCCTTGGCCTTGGGCAGCTCACGGTCATTGCGGGTGACACCACGGGCCAGGCGCTCAAGGGCCTGTGGGGTGGTCTCGCCACGCACTTCGATGATGTATTCCTGCTCCAGCTTGCGCATGTCACGTTCGATCTTGCCGCTCACGCGCCAGTCCTGGGTGAACAGCTGCAGGCCGCTGGCACCACGCTCCAGCGGCGCCACGCAGGACAACCGGATGAAGTGACCGTGCAGCGGGCGAACGCCCTCGCGGTGCAGCTCGCTGAGGTTGTCCATGCCGATGCTGGCGCGGGCCGTCTCGGCGTCGATGCCGGCGGGCTGGTTGAGCAGCAGGGTGACCGGCTCCAGCGCTTCGGCGCTGGCCCCGGGGAGCAGGGCGACTTTTTGCCCTTCGACCTTGAACTGGGGCTGTTCGACGACCACGCCGTCTACCGTCACCCAGCCGCCTTCGATGTACTGCTCGGCCTCGCGGCGGGAGCAGCCGAGTTGCTCGATGAGGCGTTTGGACAGGCGTACGGGTTCAGACATGGAGACAATTCGCTAAAGGCAGGGGAAGACCTGACATTGTACCTGCCCGAACGGGGTTGGGGCTGGGAATCTGTACCCTTTGCCCGGTTTCCTAGCCGCAGTGGCTCAGCGTAGGGGCTTTCAGGCGCAGGTGCAGCAGTGGGTAGGGCTGGCCGAGGCCATCGGTCGGCGAACGCCCGGTTATCTCGAAACCTTCGTGCAGGTAAAAACCCACTGCCTGCGGGTTCTGCTCGTTGACGTCCAGGCAGTGGGCGTTGAGCTCATCGATGGCGTAGTGCAGCAGGCGCTTGCCAACCCCTTTGCCGCGGTGCTCGGGGCCGACGAAGAGCATGTCGACCCGGCCACTGGCGACCCCGGCAAAGCCGAGGATGCGCTGGCGGCTGTCCTTGCAGCAGATCAGCATCACCGCGTCGAGGTACTTGCCCAGGACGTTGTCGCGTAGCAGCACGATGTAGGCGTCGGGGAGAAAGTCGTGGGTAGCGCGCACCGAGGCTTCCCAGACCTGAACCAGTTTCGGGTAGTCGCTCAGGTGTGGGGTTTGCAGCGTTAATGCCGATTGCATCCCGGTGATCCTCCGTGGTCATTGAGGAAAACATAGATGCTAAAAAAGGGTTCTTCACGGATTCTTGGGATAGATGCCGGTGGTGGCGCGTTTCGATTATCGAGTTTATCCGTTCGCTGTGGTGCGGCCACTGGCCCCTTCCGCCCTTACGGCGGGTCACTTTTTTTCTTGGAAAAAAGTAACCAAAAACCGCTTGCTCCTACATACGGCCCTTCGCTGCGCTACGGGTTCCCTCACTCCGGTCTTGCTCCCGCGAGGACCGGGCTGTACGGGCCTTCCTGGCCCGCAGCCCTTGCCGGCCTTCCTGGCCGTCACCTCGCTTCGCAAGACCTCCGTTCGGCCTCCTGAAGTCGCAGTAGATCAAGATCACAAGCCAGATCAAGATCAACGGCCAGATCAAGGGCCAGGGCAACGCCTGGCGAATCTCGTCGCTCTCGCGGGGTTATCAGGGCGGTACAGA
>NZ_UNOZ01000034.1 GCF_900536025.1 Pseudomonas reidholzensis | reverse complement strand
GAGCAACGCTTCGGCAGAGCTGGCGCGGCGCAGGGCCTCGGCCAGATCGGTCTCACCGAGGGCACGGGTCAGCAGTTGCAGCAGGCGCAGGTGTTCATCGGACCGCGCAGCGATGGCGATGGCCAGGTAGACCATTTGCCCGTCACCCCAGTCGACGCCCTCGGGAAACTGCATCAGGCGCACGCCGGTGGCAAACACCTGGTCGCGGGTCTGCGGCGTGCCGTGGGGGATGGCGATGCCTTGGCCGAGAAAGGTCGAACCCTGCGCCTCACGGGCTTGCAGACCTTCCAGATAGCCTTCGGCAACCAGGCCATCGGCGACCAGGCAGCCGGCCAGCAGGCGCAGCGCCTCGCCCTTGTCGGCGGCCGTCTGGCCCATGGCTATCTGCTCTTTGGCGAGCTCGAGCATGACCTTCTCCTTTTGCAGTACGCGATGCGGTACTGAGGTATTGTTGTGAAATTCACGGAAACAGCCAGTTCTAAAGCCCAGCGCAAGCGGCAGGGGCGGCAGTAAATTTGCTAGCTGAATCGTTTAATCTGACTGACCGGCCACGTTACTCGATAATCTGCCGACTAAAAAGCCCCATCCTGTCGGACAATTGCGACAATGGTCGTCTGCGCGCGGGCCTGCGTCTGGGTAACACTACCCGGTCAAGCTCCGCAGCCAGTCCCGGTAATAACAAGGAAAATTCGGTGAAACTCAGCGATATCGCCCGTCTGGCCGGTGTGTCAGTGACCACCGCCAGTTATGTCATCAATGGCAAGGCCGAACAGCAGCGCATCAGCACCAGTACCGTCGAGCGGGTGCAGGCGGTGGTCGAGGCCCATGGCTTCACGCCCAACCCACAGGCGGCCGGCCTGCGCAGCCGGCACACGCGCACCCTGGGTTTCATCCTCCCAGACCTGGAGAACCCCAGCTACGCCCGCATCGCCAAGCAGCTCGAGCAAGGCGCCCGCGCACGCGGCTACCAACTGCTGATCGCCAGCAGCGACGACCAGCCCGACAGCGAGCGCCGGCTGCAGCAGCTGTTCCGCGCCCGGCGCTGCGACGCACTGTTCGTCGCCAGCTGCCTGCCGCCAGAGGATGACAGCTATCGCGAGCTGCAGGACAAAGGCCTGCCGGTGATCGCCATCGACCGTCGCCTGGACCCGAGCCACTTCTGTTCGGTGATCAGCGATGACCGCGACGCCAGCCAGCAATTGGCCCAGAGCCTGCTCGCCAGCCAGCCGCGGAGCATAGCGCTGATTGGCGCGCGCCCTGAGCTGTCGGTCAGCCAGGCACGCGCCGGCGGCTTCGATGAAGCCCTGCAGGGCTTTGCCGGCGATATTCGGCGCTATCAGGGCGAGGCCTTCAGCCGCGAATGTGGCCAGCGCCTGATGGAGCAGTTGATCAGCGAACTGGGGGGCCTGCCGGATGCCCTGGTGACCACCTCCTATGTGCTGCTGCAAGGGGTATTCGACGCCCTGCAGGCGCACCCGGCCGACGCGCGCCAGCTGCAACTGGGGACCTTTGGCGACAACCAGTTGCTGGATTTCCTGCCGTTGCCGGTCAACGCCATGGCTCAGCAGCATGGCTTGATTGCCGCCACGGCGCTGGAGCTGGCCCTCGCCGCCATCGAAGAAAAACGCTACCAACCGGGCGTGCACGCCGTGGCCCGTACCTTCAAGCAACGCATTCAGCCGGCCTGAACATGCGCCTGATCGACACCCACACCCACCTGGACTTCCCCGAGTTCGACGGCGACCGCCAACCGTTGCTGGACAACGCAACGGCGCGTGGGGTGGAGCGCATGGTGGTGCTGGGGGTGCACGCCGAGCACTTCCAGCGCGTGTGGGACCTGGCCTGTGCCGAACCGCGCGTGCGTGTGGCGCTGGGGTTGCATCCGGTCTACCTGCAGCAGCACCGGGCCGAGCACCTGCTCGAACTGCGTGGCTGGCTGGAGCGGCTGCGGGGTGATGATCGGCTGTGCGCGGTGGGTGAGTTCGGGCTGGACTACTACCTGCCGGAGCTCGACCCGCAGGCTCAGCAGACGCTGTTCGAGGCACAACTGCAGATGGCCTGCGACGTCGACCTGCCGGCCCTGCTGCACGTGCGCCGCAGCCACGCCCAGGTGATCGCCACGCTCAAGCGCTACAAGCCGGCACGGGCGGGGATCATTCATGCGTTTGCCGGGAGTTACGAGGAAGCGCGCGAGTACATCAAGCTCGGCTTCAAGCTCGGCCTGGGCGGCGCGGCAACCTGGCCGCAGGCGCTGCGCCTGCGCAAGACCGTGGCACGCTTGCCGCTGGCGAGCGTGGTGCTGGAGACCGACTCGCCAGACATGGCCCCGGCGATGTTTGCCGGGGTGCGCAACAGCCCGGAGCATTTACCGGAGATCGCCGGGGCGCTGGCCGAGCTGATGGGCATCGAGGTCGAGGCGTTGGCCGAGGCCAGCACTCGCAACGCCTGTGAGTTGTTTGCCTGGTAGCACCGCAAGGGTGCCTGCCAATCAGACCCTGAACGCCCCGATCAGGCGCTTGAGCTCCACCACCTGCCCTGACAATGCCCGGCTGGCGTCCTCGGTCTGACAGGCGCCTTGGGTGGTGTCCTGGGCGGCGCGGTTGATCGCGACGATGTTCTGGTCGATGTCATGGGCGACGGCGGTCTGCTGCTCGACCGCTGCCGCAATCTGCTGGTTCTGCTCGACGATACCGCTCACCGCTCCCAGGATATTGCCCAGCGCCACCTGCACCTGCTGCGCCTCATCGACGGTGCCGGCGGCCATCTGATGGCTGCTGCCCATGGCCCGCACCGCAGCGCCCACCCCTTCCTGCAGACGCTGGATCATCTGGGCGATCTGTTCGGTCGAGGCCTGGGTGCGCTTGGCCAGGGTCCGCACCTCGTCCGCCACCACCGCAAAGCCGCGCCCCTGCTCACCCGCCCTCGCCGCCTCGATCGCGGCGTTGAGCGCGAGCAGGTTGGTCTGCTCGGCAATGCTGCGGATCACCGCCAGCACGCCGCCGATCGCCTCGCTGTCAGCGGCCAACTGGTTGACCGTCAGCACGCTCTGGTCGATCTCTGCGGCCAGGCGACCGATGCTCGCTTGCTGATGCTCGACCAGGCCACGCCCGGTGGCGCTTTCCTGGTTGACCTGCTGCGCGCCCGCCGCGGCCAGCGCGGCGCTGCGGGCGACCTCAAGCGCGGTGGCGCTCATCTGGTTCATCGCCGTGGCGACCTGTTCGATCTGTTCGCGCTGGCCACTGACCGCCTGGTTGCTCCGCGTCGAGATCGCCAGCACCTGGCCGGCCTGGGCCTCGACGCTGGTCACGGTGTGGCCGACCTGGCCGATCAGTTCGCGAATCTTGCGCACGGTCTGGTCGAAGGCCGCCCCCAACGCCCCCAGCTCATCAACGCTGCGCGGCTTGAAGCTGACGGTCATGTCGCCCGCAGCGACCTTGTCCATGGCCACCCCGAGCTCGCCGAGGGTCTGCCGGGTGGAGGCGTAGAAGCCGCCGTAGAGGTAGAGGATGGAGGCGAAGACCGTGGCCAAGGCCGCGATCAGGGCGATCATGCGCAGGCGATGCTCGGCCAGACGCGCCTCCAGCTGCGCCCTCAGGTGCTCCAGCACGGCGTCGTTGAGCCGGTAGGTCTGCTCGATCAGTGCGCTGGCCTGCTGATAGAAGGCCGGCCAGGGCGCGTCGAGGGTTTCGGCAACCACCACCTGCTCCTCGAACAGGCCCGCGGCCTGCTTGACCGTCACCTGGCTGGCCTGCGCCGGCGCGGCCAGTGCGGCCTTGGCCTGGGCGTCGCTGGCGAGGGCATCGTCGAGGCGCAGGGGGTAGTCGGCGGCCAGCCGCTCCAGGCGTTGCAACAGGTCTTCGAAGCGGGCGCTGCCGGCGGAGTCGATAAAGCCGCGGCCAAGGGCGATGGCGCCCATCACCCGGCCTTCGCCGAGGCTCTGGGTGACCTGCGCGGTGGTGCTGCCGAGCAATTCGCCGAGCTGGCGGACCGAGGCCTGGCGGTCCTGGCTGAGCCCCGACTGGCTGGCGACCAGCTTGGCCAGCACTTGCGCCTGGGTCAGCAGCTTGTCGAACAGGGCCAGCTTGTTCTGCAGGGAGGACTCTGCACGGGCGCGGCCAAAGGCCTCGACGAGTTCTTCGCGCTTGGCCTCCAGCAGCGGGTCGCTGCCGTGCAACGCCTGCAGTTGGCTGGCGACCTTGTCCTCGAGCGCGGCGATACGCTGCTCAACGTCGCCGGCTTGCCCCGACTGGCCGAGCACGGCATTGATCTGCAGGAGGTTGCCGAGAGTTTCCAGGTCGGCCCGCAGCAGCAGGCTGCCGGCCAGGGGGGCAAGGCCGTGCAGCTCGACCTGGGTGGCGTGGAACTGGCGATAGGCGTCCCGCACCAGGTAAAAACTGGTGACCAGCATGGGCAGGAAGAACAGGACGCTGATCAGGCTGAACTTCATGCCGAAGCTCAGCCGATTCATCAGTGCGATGGCCGGGTAGAGCAAACGCTTCACGGGCACCTCCTTGGATTATTGTTGTTCTGCGGTGTGGCACGAGGCCATTAATAACGCAGATCCATTCCAAGGTTTGTAACTTAAGGTTAAGCGGGACGTTGCGTTGGCCTGATCAGACCAGCACGGTCCATAGCGCAAACCCCGTGTACCACAGCACCGCGGAGCGCAACAGCAGCTCCCACAGGCTGTCCAGCCGCGCCAGGCCGCGCTGGCTGTCTTGCGCGTCGGGGATGTCATCGGCCACGCGGCCAACGCGCGCAATCAGGTGCCCGGCGCTGATGCGCCAATTGAGCAGCTCGTGCAGCATCACCCGCATCACCGCGACGAAGTTGCCGACCAGGGCGAAGCTCAGGGCCAGCACCCGCACCGGCAGCCAGTCCAGGGCATGGCGCAGTTGTTCGGCCTTGGCTTTCAACGCCGGCTGGCCGCTGTGCTCGCCGCACAGCGCCAGCAGGCGATAGCCCAGCGCTGCGCCGGGGCCGAGCAGGAAGTACCAGAAGATCACCGCGAAGAAGCTCTGGTAGGCCTGCCACACCAGGTAGCCCTGGACCCGGATCAGCAAGCTCGGCGCATCGTCGGCGACCAGCCCCAGGTCGCGCTCGGCGACATGCAGCGCGGCCTGGTCATCGCCCCGGCGCCAGGCATCACGAAACGGCCCGAGGGCGGCCTTGGCATCGCCACGGCCGAGGCTGTAGATCAACACCAGCAGGTGCACCGGCAAGGCCAGCAAGCCGTAGGCGACCGGCTCCAGCACATGCAGCAACAGCACCAGCACGGCGACCGGCGCCAGCACCAGGATCGCCAGGCTCCACCAGGGGTGAACCTTGCCGCTGCGCTCCAGGCGCACCAGCTCGCCAAGGAAGAAACCATCACGCTGCAACCGCTGGCGCAAGGCCGAGAACTTCTCGACCCAGAGCACCAGGACCAACACCAGAAAACTCATGCCTGTACCTCGTTGTCGTGCAGATCGGCGCGGTAGCGGTCCCAGTCGAACGCAGGCCCCGGATCGGTCTTGCGCCCTGGGGCGATCTGGTCGTGACCGCGAATGCGCTGTGGCCCGATCACCGGCCAGGCGCCGCGGATCTCTGCGCTCAGGCGCGCCAGGGTGGCGTACTGGGCATCGGTGTAGGGCAGTGTGTCGGTGCCCTCCAGCTCAATGCCAATGGAAAAATCATTACAGCCCTCACGCCCGTCGAACTGCGAAACCCCGGCATGCCAGGCGCGGTCGAGCAACGACACGAACTGGGTCACCGCACCGTCGCGCTCGACGAACAGGTGGGCCGAGACGGTCAGGTGGCAGATGTCCTGAAAGTAAGGGTGTTCGGCCGGGTCGAGCTGGTTCTGGAAGAACTGCTGGACCTTGCCAGTGCCGAAGCAGGCGGGAGGCAGGCTGATGTTGTGGATAACCAGCAGGGAGATCGCCTCACCGTCGGGGCGGCTGTTGAAGTTTGGCGAGGGGCAGTGGGTTACGCCGGAAAACCAGCCTGTCGCACGGTCCAATTGCATCGAGCAGATCCTGAGTATCACCAGGGACGGGAGGTCAGTATGCCCCCTGGCCCTCGCGCTTGCATGTAAATGATCAGGCCTGGCTGCGCAGACGCTGCAGCACCGCGTCGAGGGCGCGCTCGAACAGCAGGCCATCGTCGAGCAGGCGCACCTCACCGCGGCGCAGCGCCTGGGCCAGGCCAGCGCTGCTCCACTCGCGCACTTTCAGGCCGGTGCGATTGGCAAACACCAGGCGGTCGCTGCTGTCGATGCGGGCCACCAGCTTGCAGCGCAGCGGTTCATCCGCGTCCACCACTTCGAGCCAACGGCCGACCCGTAACTGCTGCACCCGCTGCACGTGCGGCGCGTGGGCGTCGAGCAGCGGCGCACAGGCGGATTCGTCAGCGATCGCCAGCACGATCTCGTCGGCCACCAGCACTTCGGCCAGCGCCGGCTGGTCACTCTCACCGCCGCCGCAGGCGCGTTGGTGCAGTTGCTCGAGCTGGACGAAGAACTCGCGCGCCGCAGCCGAATCGACGGCAACGCTGGCCAGGCCCTCGCGCAGTGCCTTGAGCAACCCCGGGACCTGCTCGAGCAACTGCTGGCAGGCCTCGGCCTCGCGGTGCGGGGCAAGGCTGGCGAGCAGCGCATCCAGGGTCGCCAGGCCATCCTGCCAGGCCGCCGACGCTTCGCCTTGCTTGAGCCAGGCCAGCAGCAGCACCTGGCTCCAGGACTGCACCAGCATCTGCACCACCCCTTCGGGCCAGACGCGCCCGCGCAGGCGCAGGTTGAGGGCCTGCTGCACCTGCTGACGGGCCTGCAAGGTGCGCGCGCGGCCTTCTTCGGCATCGCGGGTGCGTTGCTCGAGCAGGTCGTTGCGCCGCCGCTCGTCCTGGTTGAAGGCGAGGAAGTCGTCCAGCAGCTCGGCGAACAGGCGCGGATCTTCGTTGAAGTCATTCAGCAGGCGCTGGACGATCCGCTCGACGCGTTGCCGCAGGCAATCACGCGGGCCCTGGTCATCGGCCTCCCAACCGATCGCTGCCGTGGCGATCTCGTCAAGCAGGCGGCGGGCCGGGTGATTGGCCCGGCTGAACAGGCTGCGGTCGAGCAAGGCGACCTTGAGCAAGGGGATGTGCAACCGGCCGATCAGCGCGCGCAGCGTGCCGGGCAGGTTGCTGTCGGCCTGGATGAAATCGAACATCAGGCCGAGCAGATTGATCAGGTCCTCGTCGGCGGTGGCGATACGGCGGCGGCTGCCGCTGCGCACGCTGACCCGCACCAGCAACTGTTCGAGCTGCTGGCCAAGGTGAAAGTCGTCGGGCTCCGAGGTGGCCGGCACGTAGTTTTGCAGGTGCGAGAGCAGCCGCAACAGGTCGGCGGTGCTGATCGGCTCAGCCGCCGCGACGCTCTGCAGGCGCGGCGCAAACTGCCCACGGGCCGGCGCCAACAGCGCCTGCAGACTGGCGAAGAAGGTCTGCGCGGCGCTGTCTGCGTCACGTTCATCGGCCATCGCGCGGTCAGCCGGGGCGCACTGCTCGACCCGTCGGCGGTCATCGGCGCGGCGCTGCGGCGCGGGTTTGAGGCCGGGCAGCACGCCAGCGGCGGCCAGCAGTTGGTTGGCCTCGCCATACAGCAGGTCGAGATCACGCAGCACGTAGCGCTCGAACAGCTTGAGCAGGATCAGCTTCACACGTAGGCCAACCCCCAGGCTGCGCCCGGCATCGAGGAAGTAACCACACAGGCACTCTGGGCCGAGCGGGTTGCGGCGGGTGTCGAGGGGCTGCTCGAGCAGGGCCTGAAAGCGCAGCCCCAACTGATCGAGGGCAAAACCCTCGCGCGACAGCACCCGTGCGAGCATCGCCTCGAGCGCTGCGGCACGCTCGGCTTGCGCCGCGTTGCGCAGCGATTCAGTCACCGCCAGGTAGGGCAGCAGGTCGGCCTGGGCAATACCCGCGAACGCCTCGTAGAAGGTGTCGAGAAAGCCCCGTTCGATGCTCTTGCGCTTGAGCCGCAGGTCACGCATGGCCTCGAAATAGAGGTTCTGGTCGACCCTCTCGACGGCCCGGTCGGCCATCTCGAACAGCCGCGCGTCGGCATTGTCGAACAGCGTCTGCAAGCCTTGGCGCAGTTGCAGCGCGGCCTTGTCGCGCACCTGCAGGAGCAGGATCGGAAGGCTTGGCAAGGGCGCACGCGCACCCCGGTCGATGGCGGCCGCCAGGGTCACCACCCTGCCTTCTTTATGCATCCCCTAACTCCTTGCAGGAAAATCGTCAAAGCCATGACGCCAAATACTGGACGCTATTATCGACAAAAAATCTTACAGCTACCAGCACGCTCTACAGGCGCCGATGGAAAAGACCGCAATTTGCTGAAAATGCTCAGATGCCCTGACCAAAGGTCAAGGTTGCCATGGCTGTACACGCCAGCGCCCTGCCCTATAATCGCCGGCATCTAGCTTGTGGAGCCGACCATGCCGAACCTACGCCTCGCCGACCTGACTGCCGAAATCGAAGCCAACGTGCGCCGCGCGCTGCTCGAAGACATCGGCAGTGGCGATATCACCGCCCAGCTGATCCCCGCCGAGCGCCTGGCCAAGGCGACCATCATTACCCGCGAGGATTGCGTGGTGGCGGGCACCGCCTGGGTCGATGCGGTGTTCCGCCAGCTCGACCCGCGGGTGGCGGTGCATTGGCAGGTCAGCGATGGTGACCAGGCCAAGGCCAACCAGCCGTTGTTCCACCTCGAAGGGCCGGCTCGCTCGCTGCTCAGTGGTGAGCGAGCGGCGCTGAACTTCCTGCAGTTGCTGTCGGGCGTGGCGACCCGCGCGCGCTTCCTGGCCGACCTGGTGGACGGCACCCAGGTGCGCCTGCTCGACACCCGCAAGACCCTGCCTGGCCTGCGCCTGGCGCAGAAATACGCGGTCACCTGCGGTGGCTGCCATAACCACCGGATCGGCCTGTATGACGCCTTCCTGATCAAGGAAAACCACATTGCCGCGTGCGGTGGCGTGGCCGAGGCCGTGACGGCGGCGCACCGGATTGCACCGGGCAAGCCGGTTGAGATCGAGGTCGAAAGCCTGGATGAACTGCGTGAAGCGCTGGCCGCGGGGGCCGATATCGTCATGCTCGATGAGCTGAGCCTGGATGAGATGCGTGAAGCGGTGCGGTTGAATGCCGGCAAGGCCAAGCTGGAGGCCAGCGGTGGGGTCAATGAAGACACCCTGCGGGTGATCGCCGAGACGGGGGTGGATTACATCTCGATTGGGGCGATGACCAAGGATGTGAAGGCGGTGGACCTGTCGATGCGGCTTAGCCTGTGAGTTGAGCTTGGGCTTGCAGATTGTGGGCTTATCCATTCCATGTGGTGGCGCTTATGGCCCCTTCCGCCCTTACGGCGGGTCACTTTTTTTCTTGGAAAAAAGTAACCAAAAACCGCTGGCTCCCACATCCGGCCCTCCGCTGCGCTGCGGGTTCCCTCACTCCGGCCTTGCTCCCGCGTGGACCGGGCTGTAGGGGCCTTCCTGGCCCCCAGCCCTTGCCGGCCTTCCTGGCCGTCACCCCGCTCCGCAAGACCTCCGTTCGGCCTCCTGAGGTCGCCAAGTTACGGGTGGCGCCTGGGCTGGCGTTATCTTCGATAGTGGCAATGGTGGTGGATAGCTTGGCCTCTTCGCGGGTAAACCCGCTCCCACAGGGACCGCAGCGGCCTTACGGTCAGCAGAGAACCTGTGGGAGCGGGTTTACCCGCGAAGAGGCCGGAACTGCCAATGCACATTCTGGCGCTGCCGCGCTGTACCGCCCTTATAAACCCGCGAGAGCGAAGCGATTCGCCAGCCGTTGCCCTGGACCTTGATCTTGATCTGGCCCTTGATCTGGCGGTTGATCTTGATCTACCGCGACTTCAGGAGGCCGAACGGAGGTCTTGCGGAGCGAGGTGACGGCCAGGAAGGCCGGCAAGGGCTGCGGGCCAGGAAGGCCCGTACAGCCCGGTCCTCGCGGGAGCAAGACCGGAGTGAGGGAACCCGTAGCGCAGCGAAGGGCCGGATGTAGGAGCAAGCGGTTTTTGGTTACTTTTTTCCAAGAAAAAAAGTGACCCGCCGTAAGGGCGGAAGGGGCCA
>NZ_UNOZ01000032.1 GCF_900536025.1 Pseudomonas reidholzensis | reverse complement strand
TTGTGATCTTGATCTACCGCGACTTCAGGAGGCCGAACGGAGGTCTTGCGGAGTGAGGTGACGGCCATGGATGGCCGGCAAGCGCCGCGGGCCAGGAAGGCCCGTCCGGCGCGGTCCTCACGGGAGCAAGACCGGAGTGAGGGAACCCGCAGCGCAGCGGAGGGCCGGATGCAGGAGCAAGCGGTTTTTGGTTACTTTTTTCCAAGAAAAAAAGTGACCCGCCGTAAGGGCGGAAGGGGCCAGTGGCCGCGCCACACCAAACGGATATGCTCGCCAATCCCCCCCAGCACCCACGACAATCTCCAAACACCCCCAATCCCCCCGCAAGCCGCCAGCAACCTGAATCCCCCCCATAAAAAAGCCGACCCTGAGGTCGGCTTTTTCACAGCGGTCAGGCGATCAACCCGCCCGTCGCAACAACCACACACCGGCCAACGCACAGACCCCCGCCGGGATCACCACCGCCAACAACGGTGGGAAGCCGAACACCTGGCTCGAAGGCCCAAGCAGGTCCTGGGCAATGCGGAACACGAAGCCCACCAGCACCCCGGTGAACACCCGCTGACCCAGGGTCACCGAACGCAGCGGGCCGAAGATGAAGGAAATCGCCATCAGCACCAGCGCCGCGGTCACCAACGGTTGCAGCACCTTGGTCCAGAACGCCAGCCAGTAACGGGCGTTGTTCAGGCCCTGGTCGGCCAGGTAGTGGATGTAGTCCCACAGCCCGGTGATCGACAGCGACTCCGGCGCCAGCACCACGGTGTTGAGCAGTTGCGGGGTCACCGAAACATCCCAGCGCTCCTCGGCAGCCTTGATCACTTCAGTGTGGTCACCGCGGAAGTGAGTGGTGCTGACGTCATTGAGCACCCAATGGTCGTCGTTGTACTTGGCCCGACGGGCAAAGCTGGAGGTGATGATCTTGCGCTCTGCGTCGAAGCGGTAGCGGGTCACACCCAGCAGCAGGCCGTTGGGCTGTACCGAGTTGATGTGCACGAACTCGTCGCCCTGACGGTGCCACATGCCGCGCTTGGAGCTTTGCGCCTCGCCACCGCCTTGCGCCAGCGAACGCTCGGCCTGGCCTTTGTTCTCGGTCACCGGTGCGACGTACTCACCGATCAGCACGCCGACCAGCATCAGTACCAGCATCGGCTTCATCACCGCCCAGACGATGCGCCCGATGGACACACCCGCGGCACGCATGATGGTCAGCTCGCTGCTGCTGGCCAGGCTGCCAAGGCCGATCAGGCAGCCGATCAGCGCGGCCATCGGCAGCATCTCGTAGAGCCGGCGCGGCGCGGTCAGCAGCACGAAGTAACCGGCGTCGAGCACGCTGTAGGTGTTGCTCAGGTCACCCATCTCGTCGATGAAGGCGAACAGCGACGCCAGGCCGAGGATGATGCCGAGCACGGCCAGGATGGCCATCAGCACACTCATGCCGATATAGCGATCAAGCTTGGCCATGGGTCACCCCCGCACGCTTCGCGGCACGCTTGAGACGCAGGGGCTCCCAGTACAT
This sequence comes from Pseudomonas reidholzensis, assembly GCF_900536025.1. GTDB lineage: Bacteria > Pseudomonadota > Gammaproteobacteria > Pseudomonadales > Pseudomonadaceae > Aquipseudomonas > Aquipseudomonas reidholzensis. The sequence goes on along the minus strand of NZ_UNOZ01000032.1, from coordinate 66,275 downwards.
CAGGCCGAGGCCGATCATCAGGAACAGCCCATGCACCCACCACACGCCGAGGGCGATCGGCAGCTTGCCCTTCTCCAGGGCGCCGCGTACGGAAATCAGCATTGTCAGGTAAGCCATGTAAAGGAGGATCGCCGGCAGCAGCTTGAGGAAGCGGCCCTGGCGCGGGTTGACCCGAGACAGCGGCACCGCCATCAAGGTCACGATGAACACCAGCAGCGGCAACGACAGCCGCCATTGCAGCTCGGCGCGCTCACGCAGGCCGGCATGGCCGAACAACTGCGAGGTCGGGATGGCCTCGCGGTCGGTGACCTCTTCGCTGACTTCAGGCTTGGGCAGCAGCACACCGTAGGTGTCGTACTTGATCGCCCGGTAATCGGCCTGGCCAGGGTTGCCGTCGTAGCGGTAGCCGTTTTCCAGGATCAGGTAGCGGTTGCCGTCGGCTTGCACTTCCTGGTGACCTTTTTCGGCGACCAGCACCGAAGGTGCGCGGTCCTTGGTCTTGTCCTGGTTGAAGCGCTTCTCGGAGATGAACACGCCGTCGAGCTTGATCCGGTCATCCGACAGCTGCTCGGTGTAGGTCACCCGTGAGCCGTCACGCAGGGTCTGGAAACGCCCAGGCACCAGGGTGTCGAACTCGGTCAGGGCATCCTGCTGGTTGATGATCTGCTGCACCTGCGAGACGCCCTGGGGCGCCAGGCTCAGGCTCAGCCAGGCCACCAGCAGGGCGACCAGCGCCGCCGGTGCCAGGGTCATGGCCAGCAGCTTCTGCTGGCTCATGCCCGTGGCCGAAAGCACGGTCATCTCGCTTTCCAGGTACAGCCGGCCATAGGCCAGCAGGATACCCAGGAACAGCCCCAAAGGCAGGATCAGCTGCAGGAAGCCCGGCAGCCGGAAGCCCATGATCAGGAACAGCACACCCGGATCAAGCACGCCCTGGGCGGCCTGCGCCAGGTATTTGATGAAACGCCCGCTCATGATGATCACCAGCAGCACAGCGCTGACGGCGCTCAAGGTCAGCAGGACCTCGCGGGACAAATAACGAAAGACGATCAAACCAGACACTCCTGGGTTGTCAGGGGCGGACAGCCAAACAAAGGCTTCGGACAGCCAAGACCAATGCCGGTTCGCCGGGGGCGAACCTCCATGTAAAGTGCGCGCATTATCCTGTGATTGCCCTCGGCTGTCACTTGGCCGCGCACGACAGTGTACATCGGGGTTGTCAGCGAGCTTGCGGCAGGCTCAAACTGGCAGCTTTTCCGCTGGCACGCGTCGACGCGGCCATGCCTTCTTCGAGCGCGCACGACAGGCGCCAACTGACAGAACATTCGGGGACCCTGACATGGAACTGGTTGTAAAAAGCGTAGCCGCTGCATCCTTGAAAACCGCAACGCTGGTGCTGGCCGTCGGCGAAGGGCGCAAGCTCGGCGACATCGCCAAGGCGGTTGACCTGGCGACCGATGGCGCGATTTCCGCCGTGCTCAAGCGTGGCGACCTGGCCGGCAAGCCTGGCCAGACCCTGCTCCTGCCTGCCCTGCCGGGCCTCAAGGCCGAGCGCGTGCTGCTGGTCGGCAGCGGCAAGGACGCCCTCGGCGACCGCACCTGGCGCAAGCTCGCCAGCAGCGTCGCCGGCGTGCTGAAAAGCCTGGGTGGCAGCGATGCGGTGCTGGCCCTCGACGATATCGCCGTCACCGGCCGCGATGCGCACTATGGCAAATACCGCCTGCTGGCCGAGACCCTGCTCGACGGCGAATACGTGTTCGACCGCTTCAAGAGCCAGAAGGCCGAGCCGCGCGCACTGAAGAAAGTCACCCTGCTGGCCGACAAGGCCGGCCAGGCCGAGGTCGAGCGCGCCGTCAAGCACGCCACCGCCATCGCCACCGGCATGGCCTTTACCCGCGACCTGGGCAACCTGCCGCCGAACATCTGCCACCCAAGCTTCCTGGCCGAGCAGGCCAAGGACCTGGGCAAGGCGCACAAAGGCCTCAAGGTCGAAGTGTTCGACGAAAAGAAGATCAAGGACCTGGGCATGGGCGCGTTCTACGCGGTCGGCCAGGGCAGCGACCAGCCGCCACGGCTGATCGTGCTGCAGTACAACGGCGCCAAGAAGAGCGAAAAACCGTTCGTGCTGGTCGGTAAGGGCATCACCTTCGACACCGGCGGCATCAGCCTCAAGCCAGGCGCCGGCATGGACGAGATGAAGTACGACATGTGTGGCGCCGCCAGCGTGTTCGGCACCCTGCGCGCCGTGCTCGAGCTGAAGCTGCCGATCAACCTGGTGTGCATCCTGGCCTGCGCCGAGAACATGCCGAGCGGCAACGCCACGCGTCCGGGCGACATCGTCACGACCATGAGCGGGCAGACCGTCGAGATCCTCAACACCGACGCCGAAGGCCGCCTGGTGCTGTGCGACGCACTGACCTACGCCGAACGCTTCAAGCCACAGGCGGTGATCGACATCGCCACCCTGACCGGCGCCTGCATCGTTGCCCTGGGCAGCCACACCGCCGGCCTGCTCGGCAACAACGACGAACTGATCGGCCAACTGCTCGACGCTGGCAAGCGTGCCGACGACCGTGCCTGGCAGCTGCCGCTGTTCGATGAGTACCAGGAGCAACTGGACAGCCCGTTCGCCGACATCGCCAACATCGGCGGGCCGAAGGCCGGCACCATCACCGCCGCGTGCTTCCTGTCGCGCTTCGCCAAGGCCTACAACTGGGCCCACCTGGACATCGCCGGCACCGCCTGGATCAGCGGCGGCAAGGACAAGGGCGCCACTGGCCGTCCGGTACCGATGCTGACCCAGTACCTGCTCGACCGCGCCAACGCCTGAACCGCGACGGCAGGCGGCCCCCTGGGTCGCCTGCCCACGGACTGAACCATGAGCCAAGTAGACTTCTATGTGCTGCCCACCGACTCGCTCTCGGCGCGGCTGGATTTCGCCTGCAAGCTGTGCGAGAAGGCCTGGCGCCTCGGTCACCGGGTGTACCTGCACTGCCAGGACGCCGCGCAACGGGCCGAGCTCGACCAGCGCCTGTGGCAGTTCAAGGGGGAGGCGTTCGTGCCCCATGACCTGGCCGAGGCGCAGGCCGACGCTGCGGTGGCCCTGGGCCTGGGCGATGACCCGGGCAGCCACACTGACCTGCTGATCAACCTCGGTGGTAAAGTGCCGGGGTTTGTCGGCCGCTTCCAGCGGGTGGCGGAAATCGTCGTCGAAGCGCCAGCGATTCGCGAGGCCGCCCGAGAACGGTTCCGTTTCTACCGGGAACAGGGCTATGCTCTGCAGAATCACCGCCTACAGCGACTTTGACGACGATGGACAAGCACTCCCCCCGGCCCGACTCTGCCCATCTGCTCGACGACCTCGAGTCGATCCGCGAGCTGTTGGGCGACGCTGACCTGCAACCGCCGCTGCTGACCGATACGGTCGAGCAGATCCCCCTGCTGCTGGACGAACCGCTGGGCAACGCCCCGCCGCTGCTGACCGAGCTCGAACCGGCCACGGCCGAGGCCGAGGACGACCCACAGACCCGCCGCCAGGACACCTTGCTGCGCCTGGATGCCGAGTTGCGCGCCGCTGCGCAGCTGATCATGCAGGACGTGATCAACGACTTTACCCCGCATATCGAAACCGAGATCAAGCGCCGCCTGGATGCGCGCATGGAACGCTTGCTCAAGCGTCCAGAGTAAACCACCGGCATTGGTGGTGTGGGTGCAGGCCTCTTCGCGGGCAAGCCCGCTCCTACAAGGATTTGCAGCGCTGCAAGTCCTTGTAGGAGCGGGCTTGCCCGCGATGAGGCCAGTAGTGCCTGAACAAACTCTACGGCCTGGCCGCTATCCCCCTTGCAGCTTGTCGCTTGAAGCTTGCAGCTCCGTTATACTTCTCGGCTTTCCCGAATTAATGCCTAAGGGTCCCGCCGCGCATGGATAAGACCTACCAGCCGCACGCCATCGAAACTTCCTGGTACAACACCTGGGAGTCCGAGAACTATTTCGCCCCACAAGGTGCAGGCGAGTCCTACACCATCATGATCCCGCCGCCAAACGTCACCGGCAGCCTGCACATGGGCCACGGTTTCAACAACGCGATCATGGACGCGCTGATCCGCTTCCGCCGCATGCAGGGTCGCGACACCCTGTGGCAGCCGGGCACCGACCATGCCGGTATCGCCACCCAGATGCTGGTCGAGCGTCAGCTCGAGGCCAAGGGCCAGAACCGTCATGACCTGGGCCGCGAGCAGTTCCTCGACAAGGTCTGGGAGTGGAAGGAACAGTCCGGCGGCAACATCAGCCGGCAGATCCGCCGCCTCGGCTCGTCGGTCGACTGGAGCCGCGAACGCTTCACCATGGACGACGGCCTGTCCGACGCGGTCAAGGAAGCCTTCGTACGCCTGCACGAAGACGGCCTGATCTACCGTGGCAAGCGCCTGGTCAACTGGGACACCAAGCTGCACACCGCGATTTCCGACCTCGAAGTGGAAAACCACGACGAGAAGGGTCACCTGTGGAACCTGCGCTACCCGCTGGCCAACGGCGCCAAGACCGCCGATGGCAAGGACTACCTGGTCGTCGCCACCACCCGTCCGGAAACCCTGCTGGGTGACGCCGCCGTCGCCGTCAACCCGAGCGACGAGCGCTACCAGGCGCTGATCGGCACGTTCGTCGAACTGCCGCTGGTCGGCCGCCTGATCCCGATCATCGCCGACGACTACTGCGACCCCGAATTCGGCACCGGCTGCGTGAAGATTACCCCGGCCCACGACTTCAACGACTATGAAGTCGGCAAGCGCCACAACCTGCCGCTGCTGAACATCTTCGACAAGAACGCGCTGGTGCTGGCCAACGCCCAGGCGTTCAACCTCGACGGCAGCCTCAACGAGCAGATCGACACCAGCCTGCCTGCGCAGTACGCCGGCCTCGACCGCTTCGTCGCGCGCAAGCAGATCGTTGCCGACCTGGACGCCCAGGGCCTGCTGGTCAGCGTTGATGACCACGCCCTGAAGGTGCCGAAGGGCGACCGCTCCGGCACCATCATCGAGCCGTGGCTGACCGACCAGTGGTACGTTTCGACAAAGCCGCTGGCCGAGCCTGCGATCGCCGCCGTCGAAGATGGCCGCATCCAGTTCGTGCCCAAGCAGTACGAGAACATGTACTTCTCCTGGATGCGTGACATCCAGGACTGGTGCATCAGCCGCCAGCTGTGGTGGGGCCACCGCATCCCGGCGTGGTACGACGAGGCCGGCCAGGTCTATGTCGGCCGCGACGAGGCTGAAGTGCGCGCCAAGCACAACCTGGGCAGCGACGTGGTCCTGCGCCAGGACGACGACGTGCTCGACACCTGGTTCAGTTCGGGCCTGTGGACCTTCTCCACCCTGGGCTGGCCGGAGCAGACCGAGTTCCTCAAGAAATTCCACTCCACCGACGTGCTGGTCACCGGCTTCGACATCATCTTCTTCTGGGTCGCCCGGATGATCATGCTGACCATGCACCTGGTGAAGAACCCGGACGGCACCCCGCAGGTGCCGTTCAAGACCGTCTACGTGCACGGCCTGGTGCGCGACGGCCAGGGCCAGAAGATGTCCAAGTCCAAGGGCAACGTGCTGGACCCGTTGGACATCGTCGACGGCATCACCCTCGAGCAATTGCTGGAGAAACGCACCAGCGGCCTGATGCAGCCCAAGCTGGCCGAGAAGATCGCCAAGCAGACCAAGGCCGAGTTCCCGGAAGGGATCGCCAGCTACGGCACCGACGCCCTGCGCTTCACCTTCTGCTCGTTGGCCTCGACCGGTCGCGACATCAAGTTCGACATGGGCCGCGTCGAAGGCTACCGCAACTTCTGCAACAAGATCTGGAACGCCGCACGCTACGTGCTCGACAAGGGTGAGGACTGCGGCCAGAACGGCGAGGCCTACGAGCTGTCGCTGGCCGACCGCTGGATCATCTCGCAGCTGCAGCGCACCGAAGCCGAAGTGACCCGTCAGCTCGAGCAGTTCCGCTTCGACCTGGCCAGCCAGGCGCTCTACGAGTTCATCTGGAACCAGTACTGCGACTGGTACCTGGAGCTGTCCAAGCCGGTCCTGTGGGATGAGAACGCCCCGGTCGAGCGCGCGCGCGGCACCCGTCGCACCCTGGTGCGGGTACTGGAAGTGGCGCTGCGCCTGGCGCATCCGTTCATGCCCTTCATCACCGAAGAGATCTGGCAGCGCATCGCGCCGCTGGCGGGCATCGACGGCAAGACCATCATGCTGCAGCCGTGGCCAGTGGCCAACGACAGCCGCATCGATACGGTCGCCGAAGGTGACATCGAGTGGCTGCAACAGCTGATGAACGGCCTGCGCAACATCCGCGCCGAGATGAACATCGGCCCGGGTAAACCGCTGCCATTGTTCCTCAAGAACGCCAGTGCCGAAGACCAGCGTCGCCTGCAGGAAAACGAAGCCCTGCTGAAGAAGCTGGCCAAGGTCGAGTCGTTCACCGTACTCGGCGAACAGGACGAAGCACCGCTGTCGGCCACCGCCCTGGTGGGTGACCTGCAGGTGCTGGTGCCGATGGCCGGGCTGATCGACAAGGATGCCGAGCTGGCGCGCCTGAACAAGGAAATCCAGCGTCTGCAGGGTGAAGTCCAGCGCGTCGGGGGCAAGCTGTCCAACGCCGCCTTCGTCGACAAGGCACCGCCCGCGGTGATCGACAAGGAACGCGCCAAGCTGGCTGAAGCCGAACAGGCCCTGGCCAACTTCACCGAGCAGCACGCGCGGATCGCCGCACTGTAATCTGACATTGCTGACCTGACCGGCGAGGGCTACGCCCTCGTTTCGCGACACAAGGCCGCTCCCACAGGGACCGCGCAGCTCACCAGACGCTCTGGTAGACGCGCCTTCCCTGTGGGAGCGGCCTTGTGTCGCGAAAGGGCCGTACAGCGGCCCCAGTCAGCAGCGACGCTCTACCGGAGTCTGCCATGACCCAGAACAAACCCACGCTGCACCCACGCAACCGCCACCAGGGCCGCTATGACTTCCCCGCGCTGATCAAGGCGCACCCTGACCTGGCCCGCTTCACCATCACCAACCCGTATGGCAATCCGAGCATCGACTTCGCCAACCCGGAAGCGGTGCGGGTGTTCAACCGTGCCTTGCTCAAGGCGCAATACGGCATCCAGCACTGGGATATCCCGGCCGACTACCTGTGCCCGCCGATCCCTGGCCGCGCCGACTACATCCACGTGCTCGCCGACCTGCTCGCCGAAGACAACACCGGCGAGATCCCGCGCGGCCCGCACGTGCGTGCGCTGGACATCGGCGTGGGGGCCAACTGCATCTACCCGCTGCTCGGCCACAGCGACTACCGCTGGCGCTTCCTCGGCTCGGACATCGACCCGGTGGCCCTGGGTGCGGCCAAGGCCATCGTCCAGGCCAACGGCTTGAACAAGGCCATCAGCCTGCGCCAGCAAGCCAACCCCAAGCACATCCTCAGCGGCCTGCTGGAGGCCGATGAACGCTTCGACGTGACCCTCAGCAACCCGCCCTTCCACAGCTCACGCGACGAAGCCACCCGCGGCAGCCAGCGCAAGTGGAAGAACCTCGGCAAGCAGGACCCCAAGCGCAAGCTGCCGGTGCTCAACTTTGGCGGGCAGAACAACGAGCTGTGGTGCGAAGGCGGCGAGATCCGCTTCGTCAGTCAACTGATCGCCGAGAGCGCCGCCTGCGCCCAGCAGGTGCTGTGGTTCACCAGCCTGGTGTCCAAGGCGAGCAACCTGCCGGCGATCGAAGCGGCGCTGAAGAAGGCTGGCACCCGGGCCGTGCGCATCATCGAGATGGGCCAGGGCCAGAAGCAGAGCCGCGTGGTTGCCTGGAGCTTCCACGACGACACTGCACGCCAGGCCTGGCACGCGCTGCGCCAGGGCAACGGGCAGGCGTAAAAAAACCGCGCCCGGGCAAGCCGGGCGCGGTTTCAACTGAAGCGTCTACAAATTACTTGTTGACGGCGTCGGTCAGGACCTTGGCAGGTACGAACTTGACGACTTTCTTGGCAGCGATTTCGATGGCAGCGCCAGTCGAAGGGTTGCGGCCGGTACGGGCAGGACGCTCGGAGACTTTCAGCTTGCCGATGCCTGGCAGGGTGATCTCGGCGCCGTTTTCCAGTTGATCGGCAACGATCTGGCCCAGTTGCTCCAGTGCATTGCGAGCGGTGGTCTTAGGCGCGTCGATTGCTTCTGCGATGTCGGCAATCAGTTGGTCTTTGGTCAGTGCCATGGTGGTGTTCCTTCCCTAAAAATTCAGAGGTTATGCAGTGTGCTACGTCGTTATCGGGCCAGCCCGTAACAGTCCGGCGGGCCGCGCCAATCGCGTATGTAGATACGAAAATCGGCGTTTGGTTCGACACGACGCAAGCGATCTGCCAGCAATGCGCCATTCAAGGGCGCAAGACGGCGCAAAGCTACCACAGGAATAGATAAATATCCGCTGCCGACGCTGTTTTTATGCAGGTTTTTCGGGGGTTTGGCCTGAAAACAGCGAAAATTGAACAAAAAATCAACAACCGGCATATCCGCCAACTTCTGACCACTGCATCACCCGATCTCTGAGTTAAACTGAACGACTTTGCACCGCGCCATGTGGCCTCTGGCCAGCTGCGCTCCAACACCCGCCGAGATTTTCCATGCCTATCCGTCATTGCATCGTTCACCTGATCGACAAGAAGCCCGATGGCAGCCCTGCCGTGCTGCATGCGCGCGACCACGAGCTGGGCGCTTCGGACGCCATCGAGAACCTGCTGGCCGACCTCAACGACAGCTACAACGCCAAACAAGGCAAGGCCTGGGGGTTGTTCCACGGCGAATCCGGCGCCTACCCGTTCAGCGGCTGGCTGAAACAGTACCTGGCCGCCGAACAAGATTTCACCGCGTTTAGCCGGACCGCCGTCGAGCACCTGCAGAAGCTGATGGAAGAGTCCAACCTGTCCACCGGTGGCCACGTGCTGTTCGCCCATTACCAGCAAGGCATGACCGAGTACCTGGCCATCGCCCTGCTGCACCACAGCGATGGCGTGGCGGTGAACGCCGAGCTCGACGTCACCCCGTCGCGCCACCTCGACCTTGGCCAGCTGCACCTGGCAGCGCGGATCAACCTGTCGGAGTGGAAGAACAACCAGGCTTCCAAGCAGTACATCTCGTTCATCAAGGGCAAGAACGGCAAGAAAGTCTCGGAGTACTTCCGCGACTTCATCGGCTGCCAGGAAGGCGTCGATGGCCCAGGCGAGACCCGCACCCTGCTCAAGGCGTTCAGTGACTTCGTCGAAAGCGAAGACCTGCCCGAGGAGGCGGCCCGCGAAAAGACCCAGACCCTGGTCGACTACGCCACCAGCCAGACCAAGATGGGCGAGCCGGTCGCCCTCGATGAGCTCTCCAGCCTGATCGACGAAGACCGCCCCAAGGCGTTCTACGATCACATCCGCAACAAGGACTACGGGCTGTCGCCGGAGATCCCGGCGGATAAGCGCACGCTCAATCAGTTCCGCCGCTTCACCGGGCGTGCCGAGGGGCTGTCGATCAGCTTCGAGGCGCACCTGCTGGGCTCGAAGGTCGAGTATGACGAAGTGGCCGGCACGCTGATCATCAAGGGCCTGCCAACGCAGCTGATCGACCAGCTCAAGCGTCGCACGGACTGACCTCAGGGGCGGCCGGGCAACCGCCGTAGGCCGCCACCAACGCCTCCTTGGCCGACTTGCGCAGCTTCTTCACCAGGCGCTCCTGGCGCAGCGCCTCGGCCTTGTCCGGCCACTGTTCGACGTAGACCAGCGCCTGCGCCGGGCTGGTCTTGAAATAGCGCGCGCCCTGGCCTTTCTGGTGCTTGATGAAGCGCCGCTGCGGGTCATCGCTGACGCCGCAGTACAGCGATCCATTGGCCGCACGGACCAGATAGACGAACCAGGGTTTGCTCGGCAGGTTTGGGGGCGTCTCGCTCACGGTTCTATTCAGGCATCGGGAAGACCCACCAGCTTACCCGCTCAGCGCGCCTGCTGGAACGCCCGCAAGCCCTTGAAGGCCTGCGCGCGGACCTTGTTCTGGAGCATTGGCGACCAGCCCAGCAGTACGCCTGGCGTGCCCAGTGCCTGACGCGACCAGCGCCACAGGTCGAAGCTGTCGTGGTGCTCACGGATCAGCCCGTCACGGATCACGAAGCGCGCCTGGATGTCATTGACCACGGTGCGGCCGGTCTGGCTGAACAGGTAGCTCGCCACCCAGTGCGCGCTGGCGCTGTCGGCCGTGGCGCGGACCTGGTCGAAGGTCAGGCTGAAGTCTTTGGCCCGGGTGGTGAGCATGCGCCACATGTCGCCTGCATCCTGGCCGCGCAGGGTGCCGAAGACCGGGTCGCTGAAGACGATGTCCGGGCTGTAGCAGGCGACCATGGCCTCGGCGTCCAGGCGCTGGAAGGCCTGGTAGAAGCGGGTGATCAGGGCTTGGTTGGCATCGCTCATCGGTGAGGTCCGTCCTGGGATTCGAGAGCCGAACGATAATCCGCGACGGGCCGCAACGCCATGTCCATTTGCGTCATGAATAAACCCTTCGCAGCCGGTGCAGCTTCAGACGGGCTCGCGGGTCACCTGCACATGCAAGGCCCGGCCGGCCTGCAGGCCAAACACGATAGCGCCCACCCCGAGCACGGCGAAAATCCACCCCACCGCCGCCCAGCCACCGGTCAGGTCATGCACCAGGCCTACCGCGAAGGGCCCCATCGAGGCCAGGGTGTAACCGACCCCCTGGGCCATGCTCGACAGGTTTGCCGCGACCTGCGCGTCCTTGGAGCGCAGCACGATCAGCGTCAAGGCCAGGGCAAAGGTACCGCCCTGCCCCAGGCCGAGCAGCACCGCCCACCCCCACAACCCGGAAATCGGCGCATACAGGCAGCCAAACAGGCCAGCCAGGGTCACCAGCATGACCACCACGATGGCCAGGCGCTGGTCCTTGCCGCGCGTCGCCAGCCAAGGGGCACTGAGCGAGCTGATCAACTGCACGATCACCGACCCGGACAACACCAGGCCGGCCTCGGTCGGGCTCAACCCACGGCCGATCAGGATCGACGGCAACCAGCCGAACACGATATAGGCCAGCGATGACTGCAGGCCCATGTACAAGGTGACCTGCCAGGCCAGCGGGTCACGCCACAGGCCGCGCACCCTGTAGGCGACCTTGTGCGCGCCATGGCCCTGGCGCGCCTGCGGCAGCCAGACCAGCATGGCCAGCAACGCCGGGATCATCCAGAAGCCCAGGCCCATTGCCCAACTCTCGCCCAGCTGCTGACTCAGTGGCACCGTGGCACCAGCGGCCATCGCCGCGCCCAGGCACAGGGCCATGGTGTAGACCCCGGTGAGGGTACCGGCATGCTGAGGAAAATCCCGTTTGACGATACCGGGCAGCAGCACCCCGATGATGCCAATGCTGGCGCCGGCCATGAGGCTGCCGACAAACACCCCGGTGGCGCCAAAGGCACTGCGCACGACGATGCCCAGGGCCAGGGTCAGGAGAATGCCGAGGATCACCCGCTCACTGCCAAACCGCCGCGCGAGGATCGGCGCCAAGGGCGCGAACAGGCCCAGGCAGAGCACCGGCAAGGTGGTCAGCAGGCCAGCCTGGGCTGCACTCAGGCCAAGGCCGTCGGCGACCTGGCCGAGCACCGGCGACATGCTCGAAAGCGCCGGGCGCAGGTTCAGCGCCACCAGCACCAGGCCCAGCAGCAACAGCCAGGGCCTGGGCACGACCGGCGCTTGCTGTTGCACCTGCTCGTCATCGGCTTCGGCGTCGATCAGCAGCTCATCGAGCGGCGCGTCGGGCGCGGGTGTCTTGCGGGTCAATTGCTCGGCCATGGCCATCTCGCTGTCAGGATTCGATGAGGGTCCGGCTGAGGCGCTTGGCCCGCTGCGGATCACGTTGTTCGATGGCCTCGAGGATCTGCCCATGCAGGTCGAAAACCGTCTGGCAGCGCGGCACGCTGCTCATGTTGTGCTGCAGCGCGGCGGCCACCACGCCGGAAAAGTAGCGGTACAGCTCGCTCAGTGCCGGGTTGTGGGCGGCGTCGACCAGGCGCTGGTGAAACACCAGGTCGCAGCTGACATAGGCGTCGACGTCACTGTGAAAGTGCGCCGCACTGCCCGCCAGCGCCTCGCGCAGGCCCTGCAGGTCGGCCTCGGTCCGGCGCTCGGCGGCCAGGCCGATCGCTTCCGCCTCGAGGATGTGCCGGGTCTCGCGGGCCTGCTCTGGCGAGCAGCGCGACATCGCCAGCACCGCATGCAGCGGGTCGACGCGGGTGCGCAGGTAACTGCCATCGCCCTGGCGCACTTCGACCAGGCCACTGAAGGCCAGCACGCGCATCGCCTCGCGCACGGTGTTGCGGCTGATGCCAAGTTCGCTCGCCAGCTCCGGCTCGGTCGGCAGCCGTTGGCCGACGGTCCACACGCCGTCGAGGATACGCTGGCGCAGTTGCTCGACCGCAAGCTCTACCAAGGACCGTCGGACCAGCTGATTTGCCGTAGTTGTCACGCACTCACCCAATCATCCTACGAATTGCGCGAGGGTACCGGAAACCGCCCTGGGTAGGAAGCACCTGGCAATTCTGCCAGTTGCGAGCGGGGTCAGGGTTTGCCAGGCTCACAGCCGAGCCATCGTCAGGGAAGCGCCATGCGTGAACACATAGGCCTGGGTATCGTCATCGCCATCGTCGTGCTGGTGATGCTGGCGTTCGGCCTGGTCAGCCCAGAGGCCAGCGGCGAGTCAGGCGCACCGAAGGCGCTGCCCATCGGCACCAGCCTTTAGACAGCACAGGGGCCGCACATGGCAGCCCCTGAGTGGTTCGGCGGTGATGCCGGCACCGTTGCGGCACCCGCCCGGCCTCAGCCCAATGCGTCGATCAACGCCTGGTTCATTTCCGGCGTGCCGACGGTGATCCGCAGGAACTGGGCAATCCGCGCCTGCTTGAAGTGCCGCACGATCACCCCTTGCTCGCGCAGCCGGGCCGCCAATGCGGCGGCATCCTGCTGCGGATGCCGGGCAAAGATGAAGTTGGCCGCCGAGGGCAGCACTTCGAAACCCTTGGCCTGCAACTGCGCGACCAACGCCTCGCGGCTGTCGATCACCGTGCGGCAGGTCTGCTCGAAGTACTCACGGTCCTCGAACGCCACCGCCGCACCGACGATCGCCATGCGATCCAGCGGATACGAGTTGAAGCTGTTCTTGATCCGCTCCAGCGCGTCGATCAGGTCCGGATGGCCCACCGCCAGGCCCACCCGCAGCCCCGCCAGGGAGCGCGACTTGGACAGGGTCTGGGTCACCAGCAGGTTGTCATAGCGGTCGACCAGGCTGATCGCCGTCTCACCGCCGAAGTCGATGTAGGCTTCATCCACCACCACCACCGAGTCACGGTTGGCCTGCAGCAATTGCTCGACCACGTCCAGCGGCATCAGGCAGCCGGTCGGTGCGTTGGGGTTGGGGAAGATGATCCCGGCATTCGGCTTGGCGTAGTCTTCGATGCGGATCTGGAACTGCTCGTCCAGCGCTACCTGCTCGAAGGGGATGCCATACAGGCCGCAGTACACCGGGTAGAAGCTGTAGCTGACGTCCGGGAACAACAGCGGCGCGCCATGCTGGAACAGGCCGTGGAAGATGTGCGCGAGCACCTCGTCCGAACCGTTGCCGACGAACACCTGCTGGGCGCTGACACCGTAGTACTCGGCGACCGCCTGCTTGAGCCGGTCGCCGTTAGGGTCCGGGTACAGGCGCAGGTTGTCGTTCAGCTCACCGCGCATGGCTTGCAGCGCCTTGGGCGATGGGCCATAGGGGTTTTCGTTGGTGTTGAGCTTGACCAGCTTGGTCAGCTTGGGCTGCTCACCCGGCACGTAAGGCACCAGGTCCTTGACGAAGGGGCTCCAGAATCGACTCATGCTCAGTTCCCCTTGGTTTCGGTGAGGATGCGGTATTCGGCGCTACGGGCATGGGCAGTCAGCGACTCGCCACGGGCCAGTACCGAGGCGGTGTGACCCAGCTCGGAGGCGCCCTGCTCGGAGCAGAAGATGATCGACGAACGCTTCTGGAAGTCATACACCCCCAGCGGCGACGAGAAACGCGCGGTGCCGGAGGTCGGCAACACGTGGTTGGGGCCGGCGCAGTAGTCGCCCAGCGCTTCGCTGGTGTGGCGGCCCATGAAGATCGCGCCCGCGTGGCGGATCTGCGGCAGCCAGGCCTGCGGGTCGGCCACCGACAGCTCGAGGTGCTCCGGGGCAATGCGGTTGGCGACTTCGATCGCCTGCTGCATGTCGCGCACCTGGATCAAGGCACCACGGCCATTGATCGACTTCTCGATGATTTCGGCACGTTCCATGGTCGGCATCAGCTTGTCGATGCTGGCGGCCACGCGGTCGAGGAACTCGGCATCCGGGCTGACCAGGATGGCCTGGGCGTCCTCGTCGTGCTCGGCCTGGGAGAACAGGTCCATGGCGATCCAGTCCGGGTCGGTCTGGCCGTCGCAGACCACGAGGATCTCCGAAGGGCCGGCGATCATGTCGATGCCGACCTGGCCGAACACGTGACGCTTGGCAGTGGCCACGTAGATGTTGCCCGGGCCGACGATCTTGTCCACCTGCGGCACGCTTTCGGTGCCATAGGCGAGCGCGGCAACGGCCTGCGCGCCACCGACGGTGAACACCCGGTCGACACCGGCAATGCACGCTGCAGCCAGCACCAGCTCGTTGAGCTCACCGCGCGGGGTCGGCACCACCATGACCACTTCGCCAACGCCGGCGACCTTGGCCGGAATGGCGTTCATCAGGACCGACGACGGGTACGAAGCCTTGCCACCGGGGACGTACAGGCCGGCGCGGTCCAGCGGGGTGACTTTCTGGCCGAGCACGGTGCCGTCGGCTTCGGTGTACTGCCAGGAGTCCTGCTTCTGCCGCTCGTGGTAGCTGCGCACACGGTCGGCGGCCTTCTCCAGGGCTTCGCGCTGGGCCGGGGTGATCCGGGTCAGGGCCAGCTCCAGGCGCTCGCGGTTGAGGATCAGGTCTTCGATGGAGCTCGCCTGGACGCCGTCGAAGCGCTGGGTGAACTCCACCAGCGCCGCATCACCGCGCTCACGCACGGCCTTGATGATGTCGAGCACGCGCTGGTTGACCGCGTCATCGGACACACTCTCCCAGCTCAGCAGATGGTCCAGACGTAGGGCGAAATCCGGATCAGCGGCGTTGAGACGGGCAATTGCAGTGGACACGGTCATGGCGAGGGCCTCGAATAATAGCGAATGCTCAGGCGCCCTAGGCTACCAGTCGATCCGCGCGGGCACCTGAGAAAAGTGGCTATGACGCGGATAGACGGGCGCGACAGCGGAGGTCGCGCGCAGGAGTCAACCGCGGTGTCGAGACTCGACCGCTTGGCGCAGCGTGTCGATCAGGCTCTGGATGCGGGCGTGCTGCATTTTCATGGAGGCCTTGTTGACCACCAGGCGCGAGCTGACCATGGCGATCAGGTCTTGCGGCTCGAGGCCGTTGGCACGCAGGGTATTACCGGTGTCGACCACGTCGATGATCTTGTCGGCAAGGTTGATCAGTGGCGCCAGTTCCATCGAGCCATACAGCTTGATGATATCGACCTGACGGCCCTGCTCGGCATAGTAGCGCTTGGCTACGTTGACGAACTTGGTGGCAACGCGCAGACGGCCCTTGGGCTCTGGCGCACCGACCACACCGGCGGTCATCAGCTTGCAGCAGGCAATCTGCAGGTCCAGGGGCTCGTACAGGCCCTGGCCACCGTACTCCATGAGCACGTCCTTGCCAGCCACCCCGAGGTCGGCGGCACCATGCTCGACATAGGTCGGCACGTCGGTGGCGCGCACGATCAGCAGGCGCACGTCGTCCTGGGTCGTGGGGATGATCAGCTTGCGGCTCTTGTCCGGATTCTCGGTCGGCACGATACCGGCCTCGGCCAGCAGTGGCAGGGTATCGTCGAGGATTCGGCCTTTGGATAGCGCGATGGTCAACATGGGAAACGTCGGTCCTTAAGCGGCTATAGCCGGCCGGGTCATGGACCCGAGCGGCATGGAATTCGGTTGGCGCGTCCTTGCGCCTGGCAGGTTAGCCCGGTACGCGGCGGATCTTGGCGCCGAGCATCTGCAGTTTTTCTTCGATGCACTCGTAACCACGGTCGATGTGGTAGATGCGATCGATCAGGGTATCGCCTTCAGCGACCAGCGCCGAGAGTACCAGGCTCGCCGAAGCGCGCAGGTCGGTGGCCATCACGGGAGCACCCTTGAGCGACTTGACCCCGGTGACGATGGCGGTGTTGCCTTCGACCTGGATCTGCGCGCCCATGCGGTGCATCTCGTAGACGTGCATGAAGCGGTTTTCGAAGATCGTCTCGATCACCGCACCAGTGCCTTCGGCAATGGCGTTGAGCGAGATGAACTGCGCCTGCATGTCGGTCGGGAACGCCGGGTACGGTGCGGTGCGCAGGTTGACGGCCTTGGGCCGCTTGCCGTGCATGTTCAGCTCGATCCAGTCTTCACCGGTGGTGACGTCTGCGCCGGCTTCCTTGAGCTTCTCGAGGACCGCTTCAAGGATGGTCGGATCGGTGTCCTTGACCTTGACGCGGCCACCGGTGACGGCAGCGGCGACCAGGTAGGTGCCGGTCTCGATACGGTCCGGCATGACCCGGTAGGTGGCCGAGTGCAGACGCTCGACGCCATCGATGGTGATGGTGTCGGTGCCCGCGCCCTGGACCTTGGCGCCCATGGCGATGAGGAAGTTGGCCAGGTCGACCACTTCCGGCTCGCGCGCGGCGTTCTGCAGCACGCTGCGGCCCTTGGCCAGGGCAGCGGCCATCATGATGTTCTCGGTACCGGTCACGCTCACGGTGTCGAAGAAGAAGTGCGCACCGCGCAGGCCACCTTCAGGCGCCTTGGCCTTGATGTAGCCGCCTTCGACTTCGATCTTCGCGCCCATGGCTTCGAGGCCACGGATGTGCAGGTCGACCGGACGCGAACCGATCGCGCAACCGCCAGGCAGGGCCACTTCGGCCTCGCCGAAACGGGCGACCATCGGACCCAGGACGAGGATCGAGGCGCGCATGGTCTTGACCAGCTCGTACGGCGCGACCAGGGTCTTGATGGTGCGTGGGTCGATCTCGACCGACAGCTTCTCGTCGATCACAGGCTCGATGCCCATGCGCCCGAACAGCTCGATCATGGTGGTGATGTCGTGCAGGTGCGGCAGGTTGCCGACGGTGACCGGGCCATCGGCCAACAGGGTCGCTGCAAGAATCGGCAGGGCGGCGTTCTTCGCCCCGGAAATGCGGATCTCGCCATCGAGACGAGGGCCGCCAGTAATAATCAGTTTGTCCATAGGGTTCTCGCCGCCAAGTTGGCTCAGGTGCGCTCAGCCCAGGCTGCGCTGCTGAAAAATTTCATGGTTACCGCGTGGATACTGCCATCGGCAATCCACGGATTAAGGTGAGCATAGATCGCCTGTTGACGCTTAACGGGGCTCTGCCCGGCCAGCTCGTCGCTGATCACGTTCAACTGGAAGTTGCAGCCTTCGCCTTCAACTTCGACCCGGGTTCCCGGCAATTTTTCTTCAAGGAAGCTTTTAACTTCTACGGCCTGCATGCTCAACCTCAATCGGCGCCCTGTGCGCGCGGGTCGGCCATCATACAAAAAAGCCCCTCGCCTGCGAAGCCCATGAACGGGCGCGCTGACCGAGGGGTCTTTCACCTTGTCGGGCAATCAGCCCGCCAGTACCTCTTCCAGGTCATAGACCTCGGCGATTTCACGCATGTCTTCGGGCATGCCACGCAGCTCCCAGGACTTGCCCGCCGCTTGTGCATCACGCATGAACGCCAGCAGCAAGGACAAGCCGACACTGCTCGACTTGACCACCGCCGAGCAGTCCAGCACCAGCCGCTGTTCGCCGCTGGCACCGATCAGCGCCTTGCCTTCCTTGCGCAGGGCCGGGCCGCTGCGAAAGTCCAGCACGCCGGCCAGGCGCAGAACGCCCGGCTCGGCCATGCTCACGCCGGCTTCGCTCATTTGACGGTCTTCTCCGACGACGTGTCGGCGGTCTGCTTGGCCTTGGCCACTTCGCCGGCCCAGCCGTCGATGGTCTTGTCCAGGTTGTTGCCGTTGCGCGACATGGCGTCAGCGAACTGGTCGCGGAACAGCTTGCCGATGTTGATGCCGTTGACGATGACGTTACGCACCTTCCACTCGCCGTTCAGCTTGACCATGGTGTACTGCACCGGATAGACCGCGCCGTTGTTGCCGGTGACCTTCATGTTGACGCTGGTGCGGTCGTCCGCCTCGGCCTTGGCCGGGTCGACGGTGATGCCCTGGTTGTTGTACTCGAGCAAGGCATTGCCATAGAACTGCATCAGGCTGCGCTTGAAGTTCTCCTGGAAGCGCTGCATCTGCGCGGGCGAAGCGTTGCGCGAGTACTTGACGGTCATGATGCTCTTGGAAATGCCGTCGGCGTCGACCACCGGTCCGAGGTTGCTGTTGAGGGCATCGTAGAAGGCCTGGGGATCGGCCTTGTACTGATCCTTGTTGCTCTTCAGGTCGCTGAGCAACCGCGTGGTGGTGGTCTGGATCACCTCATGGGCGGATTGCCCAGGGGCGGCCAGGGCCAGCAGGGGGAAGGCTGCCAGCAGGACCAGCAGGCCGCGTCGCAGGATCGAGATCATGGAAACTCCTTAATTAGCTGGGTCGGCTTGTTTCGGTTCTTTGCCAACGGTATTGAGCAGGAACTTGCCAATCAGATCTTCCAGCACCAGGGAAGACTGGGTGTCGTGAATGGTGCTGTCATCTTTGAGCACCTGATCGTCGCCACCCACGCTGATACCAATGTATTTCTCACCGAGCAACCCGGCGGTCAGGATCGATGCAGTGGAGTCGACGGGCAGGTTGTCGACCTTCTTGTCCAGCTGCAGGGTCACCCGACCGGTGTAGGAATCACGGTCAAGATCGATGGCCGTGACCTTGCCGATGGTCACACCGGCCATGGTCACTTTAGCTCTGACCGTCAAACCGGCGATATTGTCGAAGTAGGCGTAAACTTTATAGGTATCGCTGCTCGGGCTGGCGGACAGCCCGCTGACACGCAGGGCCAGCAGCAGCAACGCCAGGATCCCGGCCAGGAGGAACAGGCCGACACCGATTTCCAGGGTGCGGTTTTGCATCAGAAATCTCCAAACATCAAGGCGGTCAGAATAAAGTCCAGACCCAGGACTGCCAACGAGGCGTAGACCACGGTCTTGGTAGTGGCACGGCTGATCCCTTCTGAAGTGGGCTCGCAGTCATACCCCTGGAATACGGCAATCCAGGTCACGACGAAGGCAAACACCAGGCTCTTGGCCAGGCCGTTGAGCACGTCGTCGGTAAAGGAAACACTGTTCTGCATGTTGGCCCAGAACGAGCCTTCGTAGACGCCCAGCCAGTCGACCGCCACCCACGAGCCACCCCAGATGCCGACCACGCTGAACAGCAGCGCCAGCAACGGCAGCGAGATGAAGCCGGCCCACAGGCGGGGCGCGACGATGTACTTGAGCGGGTCGACGCCGATCATCTCGAGGCTCGACAGCTGCTCGGTGGACTTCATGTTGCCGATCTCGGCAGTCAGCGCGGAGCCCGCACGACCGGCGAACAGCAAGGCGGTGACCACCGGGCCGAGTTCACGCAGCAGGGTCAGGGCGACCATCTGCCCCACCGCCTGCTCCGAGCCGTACTTGGTGAGGATGCTGTAGCCCTGCAGGGCCAGCACCATGCCGATGAACACGCCGGAGACGACGATGATCGCCAGCGACAGCACACCGACCGAATAGAGCTGTTTGACCAGCAACTGGAAACCGCCGCCGATGCCGCCACGCCCGACCAGGGCGTGGAACAGGAACAGGCAGGAGCGGCCGAGCACCGCCACCACGTCGATGGCCGAGCGGCCGAGCAGGCGGACACGTTCGAGTAAGGATCTTCTGCGCATCAACGCGTCCCCAGCAGATCGGCGCGGTAGTCAGGCGCAGGAAAATGGAATGGCACCGGGCCGTCCGGGTCGCCCTTCATGAATTGACGGATGCGCGGGTTGTCCGAGCCCATCAGTTCGGCGGGGGTGCCCTGCCCCAGTACCTGCCCGTCGCCGACCACATAGAGGTAGTCGGCGATGCTGGCGGTTTCGGCCAGGTCATGCGAGACGACGATACTGGTGATGCCCAGCGCGTCGTTGAGCAGGCGGATCAGGCGCACCAGAACGCCCATGGCGATCGGGTCCTGGCCGACGAACGGCTCGTCATACATGAGGATCTGCGGGTCCAGGGCGATTGCCCGGGCGAGCGCCACCCGGCGCTTCATGCCGCCAGACAGCTCGTCGGGCATCAGGTCGATGGCACCGCGCAGGCCGACCGCCTGCAGTTTCATCAGGACGATGTCGCGGATCATCTCTTCCGACAGCTGGGTATGCACGCGCAGCGGGAAGGCGACGTTCTCGAACACGTCGAGGTCGGTGAACAGCGCGCCGCTCTGGAACAGCACGCCCATCTGCTTGCGCGCATCGAACAGATCGCCGCGCGACAGGGTCGGCAGGTTCTGCCCGGCGACCCAGACTTCGCCGCTGGACGGCCGCAACTGTGCGCCCATCAGGCGCAGCAACGTCGTCTTGCCACACCCCGATGGCCCCATGATACCGGTGACCTTGCCGCGCGGGATGCGTATGTCGACATTGCTGAAAATGCTGCGCGAACCGCGCTTGAAGGTGACTCCCTTCAACTCGACCGCGTAAGCGCTATCCACACTCATCTAGACTCCTTGCGATACAGCCTCGTCTCAATGGACGCTGGCCCTCATCGTGAAGGCACACGCGCCCCCCGCGGGCCGAATAGCGGCGAACTATAGCACCGCAGCCATGCCCGCCCCAAGGCCATACCCTGAGTCATTCAGGCCAACGACAGGCGGGCGTGACGCCCATATGGCAATCGAGTGATGAGCCTTGGCCACATTGCGGCTATAATCGGCGCCTTTTCATCAGGCATTGCTTTTCGACATGAGCCAATCCAGCGAGCTGATCCAATCCGCCCAGCGCACCTTGCGCCTGGAACTCGAGGCCGTTGAAGGCCTCTTGCCCCGCATTGACGACAACTTCGTCAAGGCCTGCGAGCTGATCCTGGCCAGCAAAGGCCGGGTCGTGGTGGTTGGCATGGGCAAGTCCGGACACATCGGCAACAAGATCGCCGCTACCCTCGCCAGCACCGGCACCCCAGCCTTTTTCGTGCACCCGGCCGAGGCCAGCCACGGCGACATGGGCATGATTACCCGCGACGATGTCATCCTGGCCCTGTCGAATTCCGGAAGCACCGCCGAGATCGTCACCCTGCTGCCGCTGATCAAGCGCCTGGGCATCCAGTTGATCAGCCTGACCGGCAACCCCGACTCGCCGTTGGCCCAGGCCGCCGAGGTCAACCTTGACGCGCGCGTGGCCAAGGAAGCCTGCCCGCTGAACCTGGCACCGACTTCCTCGACCACCGCTTCCCTGGTGTTCGGCGACGCACTGGCCATTGCTTTGCTCGAAGCCCGCGGTTTCTCGGCCGAGGACTTCGCCTTCTCGCACCCAGGCGGCGCCCTGGGCCGACGGCTGCTGCTGAAAGTCGAAAACGTCATGCACTCCGGTGACGACCTGCCGCAGGTAAAACGCGGCACGTTGCTCAAGGAGGCCCTCCTTGAAATGTCCCGCAAAGGCCTGGGCATGACCGTGGTGCTCGAAGCCGATGGCACGCTCGCCGGGGTGTTCACCGACGGTGACCTGCGCCGCAGCCTGGACCGCAACATCGATGTGCACACCACCCTGATCGAAGAGGTGATGACCGTGCACGGCAAGACGGCCCGTGCCGAAATGCTGGCGGCAGAAGCCTTGAAGATCATGGAAGACCACAAGATTGGCGCACTGGTGGTGGTCGATCAGCAGGACCGCCCGACCGGCGCCCTGAACATGCACGATCTGCTTCGTGCGGGAGTGATGTAATGAACGATGACGCGCTCAACCCAGACCTCATGCAACGCGGCAAAGCCATCAAACTGGCGGTGTTCGACGTCGACGGCGTGCTCACCGACGGCCGTCTGTACTTCCTCGAGGACGGCAGCGAGTTCAAGACCTTCAACACCCTCGACGGCCAGGGCATCAAGATGCTCATGGCCTCGGGCGTGACCACGGCGATCATCAGCGGGCGCAAGACCCCGGTGGTCGAACGCCGTGCGCGCAACCTGGGGATCCCGCACCTGTTCCAGGGCCGCGAAGATAAACTGGTGGTGCTCGACGGCCTTCTCGCCGAACTGGGCCTAAGCTATGAGCAGGTCGCCTACCTGGGCGACGACCTGCCCGACCTGCCGGTGATCCGCCGGGTGGGCCTGGGCATGGCGGTCGCCAGTGCCGCGCCGTTCGTTCGCCAGCACGCCCACGGGATCACCCGGGCGCGCGGCGGCGAAGGTGCTGCGCGCGAGTTCTGTGAACTGATCATGCAGGCCCAGGGTACCCTGGACGCTGCCAACGCCCACTACCTCTAAGGCCGCCCATGTTCAGCAAGAAAGCCAAAAACATCGCGCTGTTCAGCGTGATCGCCGCCCTGCTGGTGGCGGTCGGCTACTGGAACGTCAGCCCGGAAAGCTTCCTCGACAAGCCGGTCGCCGATGTCGATGAAAGCGCCATCGACTACTACGCCATCAACGCCCACAGCGTGCAGTTCTTGCCCGACGGCAAGATGCAATATGAAATGACCGCCGACAAGGTCGAGCACCTCAAGGCCAGCGAGGTTACCCTGGTGACCACGCCGGACCTGCACATGTACCGCGGCACCGAGTTCCCGTGGCACGTGCAGAGCGTACGCGCCGAGGTCAACCCGGACGGCAGCGAGGTCGAACTGATCGACAAGGTGCGGGTTGCCCGCACCGACGAAAAGCAGCGCGAAACCATCATTACCAGCACCCGCATGACCGTGTTCCCGCAGAAGCAATATGCGCAGACCGAGCAAGCCGTTAGAATCGACGGCGCCGGTGGCACGACTACGGGTGTTGGTATGAAAGCGTATTTGAAAGACGGCAGGATGGACCTGCTGTCCAACGTAAGAGGACAGTATGAGGCTCGTTAAAACCCTCCCCTTTTTGCTCAGCCTGAGCGCAGCACTGGGAAGCGCGAGCGCCTTGGCCCTGCCGAACGATCGTGACCAGCCAATCCGTATCCAGGCCGACGACGCTCACCTGGATGACAAGCAAGGCGTAGCTATCTACACCGGTGATGTGGTCATCACCCAAGGCTCGATGAAGATCACCGGCAACAAGGTGACCATGACCCGTGCCGCCAACGGCGACATCGACGTGGTGACCTCGGTGGGCAAGCTGGCCTATTTCGAGCAGCAGCAGAGCGCTGAAAAGCCCGACAAGATGAAGGGCTGGGCGGTCACCATCCAGTACCAGGCGCAAAAAGACACGGTCATCCTCACCGACCAGGCCAAGGTCGAGAATGAAGGCAACACCACCGAAGGCGAGAAGATCATCTACAACACCAAGTCCCAGGTGGCGACTGCGGGTAACGCCGGTGGCGCTGCTGCGACCAAGCGTCCGCGCATCGACATGGTGATCCAGCCGAAGAAGAAGGCCGAGTAAATGGCAACCCTCAAAGCCCAGCACCTGGCCAAGAGCTACAAGGGCCGCCAGGTGGTTCGCGACGTCAGCCTGTCGATCGACAGCGGCCAGATCGTCGGTTTGCTCGGCCCCAACGGGGCCGGCAAGACCACCTGTTTCTACATGATCGTCGGCCTGGTCCAGGCCGATCAGGGGCGCGTGCTGATCGACAGCACCGATGTCAGCCACCAGCCCATGCATGGCCGCGCGCGCGCCGGCATCGGCTACCTGCCCCAGGAAGCCTCGATCTTCCGCAAGCTGTCGGTGGCCGACAACATCATGGCGATCCTCGAGACCCGCAAGGAGCTCGACCGTGACGGCCGGCGCAAGGAACTCGAAAGCCTGCTGCAGGAGTTCCACATCAGCCACATCCGCGACAACCTCGGCATGAGCCTCTCGGGTGGTGAACGCCGCCGTGTCGAGATCGCCCGCGCCCTGGCCACCGCGCCGAAGTTCATCCTGCTGGACGAACCGTTTGCCGGTGTCGACCCGATTTCCGTGGGCGACATCAAGCAGATCATCCATCACCTCAAGGCCAAGGGCATCGGTGTGCTGATCACCGACCACAACGTCCGCGAGACCCTGGATATCTGTGAAACCGCCTACATCGTCAACGATGGTCAACTGATCGCCGAAGGCGATGCCGAGACCATCCTGGCCAATGACCTGGTCAAGGAAGTCTACCTGGGTCACGAGTTCCGACTCTGACACCCAGGCTTGCCTGAGCACTGGCAAATCGGCCTCTTTACGGCTTAAGTGTTACAGTGCTCTAGGCAAACGCTACAAATTAAGGCATATAACTTGCTTGGAATTGGCGCTCCGGCGCCCTTCGTGTAGTGGATGGCGCATGCGCGCCGGCGAATAAGGTATTAAGCCCCAGCCATGAAACCATCGCTCGTCCTAAAAATGGGCCAGCAACTGACGATGACCCCGCAGTTGCAACAGGCCATTCGTCTGCTTCAGCTCTCGACCCTGGACCTCCAGCAGGAAATCCAGGAAGCGCTGGAATCCAATCCGATGCTCGAACGCCAGGAAGACGGCGAAGACTTCGACAACAGCGACCCGATGGCGGACAACGCCGACAGCAAGCCGGCCGCCGAAGCCCTCGACAGCAACTTCCAGGACACCAGTTTCCAGGAGAGCAGCGCCTCTGCCGAGAACCTCGAGGAAGGCGAATGGAACGAGCGCATCCCTAATGAACTGCCGGTCGACACGGCCTGGGAAGACATCTACCAGACCAGCGCCAGCAGCCTGCCCAGCAATGACGATGACGAGTGGGACTTCACCACCCGCACCTCCGTCGGCGAGAGCCTGCAGAGCCATCTGCTGTGGCAACTGAACCTGGCGCCGATGTCCGACACCGATCGGCTGATCGCCGTGACCCTGATCGACAGCATCAACCAGCAGGGCTATCTGGAAGACACCCTCGAAGAGATCTGCGCCGGTTTCGACCCGGAGCTGGACATCGAGCTGGACGAGGTCGAAGCCGTCCTGCACCGCATCCAGCAGTTCGAACCGGCCGGTGTCGGCGCGCGCAACCTGGGCGAGTGCCTGCTCCTGCAACTGCGCCAGCTGCCCGCCAGCACGCCGTGGATGGCCGAAGCCCAGCGCCTGGTCACCGACTACATCGACCTGCTCGGCAGCCGTGACTACAGCCAGCTGATGCGCCGCATGAAGCTCAAGGAAGATGACCTGCGCCAGATCATCGAGCTGGTGCAGAGCCTCAACCCGCGTCCAGGCTCACAGATCGAGTCGAGCGAGCCCGAGTACGTGGTGCCCGACGTCATCGTGCGCAAGGACAGCGAGCGCTGGCTGGTCGAGCTCAACCAGGAGGCGATCCCGCGGTTGCGGGTCAACCCGCAGTACGCCGGGTTCGTCCGTCGCGCCGACACCAGTGCCGACAACACCTTCATGCGCAACCAGTTGCAGGAGGCGCGCTGGTTCATCAAGAGCCTGCAAAGCCGCAACGAGACGCTGATGAAGGTCGCCACGCAGATCGTCGAGCACCAGCGGGGCTTCCTCGACCACGGTGACGAGGCGATGAAGCCGCTGGTCCTGCATGACATCGCCGAAGCGGTAGGCATGCACGAGTCGACCATTTCGCGGGTGACCACCCAGAAATACATGCACACGCCTCGCGGCATCTACGAACTGAAATACTTTTTCTCGAGCCATGTGAGCACCGCGGAAGGCGGCGAATGCTCGTCCACGGCGATCCGCGCGATCATCAAGAAACTGGTTGGTGCGGAAAATCAGAAAAAGCCATTGAGTGACAGCAAGATCGCTGGTTTACTGGAGGCACAAGGCATCCAGGTAGCCCGTCGCACCGTCGCCAAGTACCGCGAGTCGCTCGGCATCGCACCGTCGAGTGAACGCAAGCGACTGATGTAGCCCCAGGATGTGCCACAGCGTTTTTGTGGCAGGTGCAACACCTGCCTCTTTATGCACGGGCAACAAAGGAGAAGCTGTATGCAAGTCAACATCAGTGGACACCATGTAGAAGTCACCGACCCTCTGCGTACCTATGTGCTTGAAAAGCTCGACAGGGTCGCAGGACACTTCGACAAGATCACCAACGTGCAGGTCATCCTGAAAGTCGAGAAGTTGCAGCAGAAGGTCGAAGCGACCGTGCAGATTCCCGGCGGCGAAGTGGTTGCCAATGCCGAAGACCAAGACATGTATGCAGCGATCGATGCCCTGGCCGACAAGCTCGACCGCCAACTGAAAAAACACAAGGAAAAACAGCAAAGCCTGCTGCAAGGTGCGGCTGCCCGCTGAACCCCCTCATCCATGATCCGACTTGAAACCATCCTGACCCCCGGCCGTTCCCTGGTGAACGTGCCGGGCGTCAGCAGTAAAAAACGCGCTTTGGAAACCATTGCCGCAGCGGTCCACCGCGAAGTCCCCGAGCTCGATGAGCAAGACCTCTTCGAGAAGCTGATCGCCCGCGAAAAACTGGGCTCCACCGGGTTTGGCAATGGCATCGCGATTCCGCATTGCCGCCTCAAGGGCTGCGAGAATCCGGTCAGCGCCCTGCTCCACCTCGCTGCCCCCATCGATTTCGACGCCATCGACGGCGCGCCCGTGGACTTGCTGTTCGTCCTGCTGGTGCCAGAAGCCGCCACCGATGCCCACCTTGAACTGCTCCGCCAGATCGCCAGCATGCTCGATCGCAAGGAAGTCCGTGATCGTCTGCGCGCAGCGAGCAGCAGCGAAGCCTTGTACCAAGTCGTCCTGGACGTACAGAACGGGAGCTGAACATGCGCCTGATCATCGTCAGCGGCCGCTCCGGCTCCGGCAAGAGCACCGCCCTTGCCGTACTGGAAGACAACGGCTACTACTGCATCGACAACCTGCCGGCCGGGCTGCTGCCGCAGCTGGCTGAAAATGCGCTGATCAATACCGAGCTGATGCAACCCAAGGTTGCCGTGTCGATCGACGCGCGCAACCTGCCCAGCCATCTGTCGCGCTTCCCGGAGCTGCTGGAAGACGCGCGCTCGCGGCATATCCAGTGCGACGTGCTGTACCTGGATGCTGACGAAGACACCCTGCTCAAGCGTTTTTCCGAAACGCGCCGGCGCCACCCGCTGACCAACGCCAATCGCTCGCTCGCCGAAGCGATCCGCGTCGAAAGTGACCTGCTGGGTCCGATCGCCGACCTCGCCGACCTGAAGATCGATACCACCAACCTCAACCTCTATCAGTTGCGGGACTCGATCAAGCTGCGCCTGCTCAACCAGCCTGAGCCGGGCACCGCGTTCCTGGTCGAGTCGTTTGGCTTCAAGCGTGGCATGCCGGTCGATGCCGACCTGGTGTTCGATGTGCGCTGCCTGCCCAACCCCTACTGGAAGCCCGAGCTGCGCGAGCACTCCGGCCTCGAGCAGCCGGTGATCGACTACCTGGCGGCCCAGCCGGACGTCGAGGAGATGTACCAGGACATCTCGAGTTACCTGCTCAAGTGGCTGCCGCGTTTTGCCGCCAGCAACCGCGCCTATGTCACTATCGCCATTGGTTGTACTGGCGGCCACCACCGCTCGGTGTACCTGACCGAACGCCTTGGCCAGTCGCTGCAGCAATCCCTGAAAAACGTCCAGGTCCGCCACCGCGACCTCTAGCCCACAGGATCCACCCCACGATGCCCGCCCGCGAAATCACCATCATCAACAAGCTGGGTCTGCATGCCCGGGCGGCTGCCAAGTTCGTCGGCGTGGCCGGGCGCTTCCCCTGCCAGGTGAGGGTCGGCCGCGCGCCGGACAAACTGGTCGATGGCAAGAGCATCATGGCCGTGATGATGCTCGCGGCCGGCAAGGGCACCCAGGTGCACCTGCACACCGAGGGCGAGCAGGATCATGACGCCCTGGAGGCGTTGGTGGCGCTGATCAACAACTACTTCGACGAAGGCGAGTAAAGCTCGCCTTTCGCATCAGGCGCATCAGGACATCGCTGTATCCATCACCATCATCAAGCAGAAGCCGACACACAACCCCAGGCTCGCCAAGCGATGATGGCCATTGCTGCGTGACTCCGGGATGATCTCCTGGGTCACCACCAACAGCATTGCCCCTGCTGCGCAGGCGAGGCCCAACGGCAACAGCAACTCTGCGACGTTGACCAGCCAGGCGCACACCACGGCGGCTAGCGGCTCGACCAGGCCCGACGCGGCGCCGATCATAAACGCCTTGAAGCGTGACATCCCCGCCCCTGCCAGCACCAGCGCGATCACCAGGCCTTCTGGTACGTCCTGCAAGGCGATGCCCATGGCCAGGCTGTCGGCGTCCGGCATGCCGCCGCCCGCCGACACGCCAATGGCCATGCCTTCGGGAATGTTGTGGGCAATGATGGCAATCACGAACAGCCAGATCCGCGCGGCGATCACCGGCTGATTATCGGAGCCGACCAGGGCCTCTGGCGACGCGCCCGACACCTTGAGGTCCACCAGGAACAGGCACAAGGCGCCGAACAACAGGCCGAAACTGATCACGCCACCGGCGCCCCAAGGGCTGAAGCCGATGGCCTGGGCCGCATCCAGCCCCGGCATGATCAATGAAAACGCCGTGGCCGCCAGCATCACGCCGGCACCAAAGCCGAGCAACGTGTCGGCCAGGGCGACCGGCATGTTGCGGATCACCAACACCGGTACCGCGCCCAGCGCCGTGCCCAATGCGCACAATGCACCGCCCTCGAGGGCGCGCAGCATGCGGGGCTCCAGGTCCAGCCAGTCGATCGCGCGCGTCACCAGCAGCGCGGTACCGACCAGCAACAGCAAAGTCCCGAGCGCCAGCCGAAACAGGCGCACACTGCCGACCGACATCACCTCAGCGCGCATACCGGGTCGACTCACTTGAGGGCTTGATGGTATCGACGTTCGACTTCGGCCCAATCGACCACGTTATAGAACGCCCCGATGTATTCCGGACGACGGTTCTGGTACTTCAGGTAGTAGGCGTGCTCCCACACGTCCAGGCCCAGGATCGGCGTGTTTCCGTGCATCAAGGGGCTGTCCTGGTTACCGCTGCTCTCGACCACCAGCTTGCCCTCGGGGGTAACGCTGAGCCAGGCCCAGCCACTGCCGAAGCGGGTCAGCGCCGCCTTGGTGAAGGCATCCTTGAACGCGTCGAAACCACCCAGCTCGGCGTCGATGGCCTTGGCTACATCGCCGTGTGGCAGACCGCCGCCCTTGGGCGCCATGACGGTCCAGAACAGCGTGTGGTTGGCGTGACCGCCGCCCTGGTTGATCACCGCGCCTTGCAGTTTCTCCGGCAGTTGCTTGACCGCACCCACCAGTTTTTCCACCGACCAGTCGGCCCATTCGGTGCCTTCGATGGCGGCATTGAGGTTGTTGATGTAGGTCTGGTGGTGCTTGCTGTGGTGGATTTCCATGGTCTGGGCATCGATGTGCGGTTCCAGCGCATCGTAGGCGTAAGGCAGTGCAGGCAAGGTATGAGGCATGTCAGTGGATTCCGTAGGCGTGTGGGCGAGCAGCGGCGTCCGGCTGGGTGGCCAGTTCGCTCGTCTCAGGGGCATTGCGGTTGAGCAGGCGTTCGGTACGCGGGTACTGGCCGTACTCGGCGATGAAACTCAACAGCTCGGTATAGGTGCGCGCACTGTGGCGCAGCGCCGCTTCACGCAGCGGCTGCGCCAGGCGTGGCTCCTGGCTGGCCTGGAGTAACCGCTGGTGAGCGGCGCACAGGTAGTCGGCGCTTTCGTGCGGCTGGTTCAGGCGCAGGTGCAGGTCGGCCAGGTTGTGGTGGGCGATGACAAAAGCGGCGACCGCTTCGTCGACGTCATGCCAGCGCTCGAACAGCACCTGGGCCAGGGCCAGGGCTTGCAGGTAATGTTCCCGGGCATCGACCAGCTCGCCCTGTTCGAACAGGCGGTTGGCGTTATCCGTGGTGCGTTTCCAGTGCTGCATGACGTGCCTCCTGGGCGGCTCTGGATCAGATGCCGCCGGCGGTGAGTTTTTCCGGGTCGAGCAGCGCTTCCAGCTGATCGCGCGACAGGTCGGTGTGCTCCAGCGCCACGTCGATGATCGGCCGGCCTTGCTTGTAGGCGGTCTTGGCGATCTCGGCGGCTTTCAGGTAACCGATGATCGGGTTCAGCGCGGTGACCAGGATCGGGTTGCGCGACAGGGCTTCCTTGAGCTTGGCGTCATTGACCTTGAAGCTGGCGATGGCCTTGTCGGCGAGCAGGCGGCTGACATTGGCCATCAGCTCGATGCTTTCCAGCAGGTTGCGGGCGATTACCGGCAGCATCACGTTCAGCTCGAAGTTGCCCGACTGGCCGGCAATGGCGATGGTGGCGTCGTTGCCGATCACCTGGGCAGCAACCATGGCGGTGGCTTCCGGGATCACCGGGTTGACCTTGCCCGGCATGATCGAGGAGCCCGGCTGCAGCGCCTCCAGCTCGATCTCACCCAGGCCGGCCAGCGGGCCGGAGTTCATCCAGCGCAGATCGTTGGCGATCTTGGTCAGGGCCACTGCGGTGGTCTTGAGCTGGCCAGACAGCGCCACGGCGGTGTCCTGCGAGCCGATCAGGGCGAACAGGTTGTCACCCGGGGTGAACGCGAGCTGGGTCAGCCCGCTGAGCTGGCGGGCAAAACCGGCAGCGAACTGCGGGTGGGCGTTGATCCCGGTGCCTACCGCGGTGCCGCCCTGGGCCAGAGCCTGCAGGCTCGGCAGGGTTGCTTCGATGTGCGCACGGGCAGCCTTGACCTGCGCCGCCCAGCCACCGAGGACCTGGCTCATGCGCACAGGCATGGCGTCCATCAGGTGGGTGCGGCCGGTCTTGACGTACTGATGGACTTCAACGGCCTTGGTGTCGATCACCTGGATCAGGTGGCCCAGCGCTGGCAGCAATTGCTCGTGCACGGCCAACGCGGCGCTGACGTGGATGGTGGTCGGGATGATGTCGTTGCTGCTCTGGCCGCAATTGACGTGGTCGTTGGCATTGACCGGTTCGCCGAGCACGCGGCTGGCCAGGGTGGCGATCACCTCGTTGGCGTTCATGTTCGAACTGGTGCCGGAGCCGGTCTGGTAGACATCCACCGGGAAGTGCTGGATGAAGTCCTCGGCCAGCAGTTGCTCCACGGCCTTGACGATGGCCTGGCCCTGGTCGGCGGTGATCTGCTCGAGCTCGACGTTGGCCTTGGCCGCCGCCGCCTTGGCCAGCAGCAGTGCGCGGATGAACTGGGCCGGCATGCGCTGGCCGCTGATCGGAAAGTTGTCGACCGCGCGTTGGGTCTGAGCGCCGTACAGGGCCTGGGCCGGCACCTGCAGTTCACCCATGCTGTCACGCTCGATACGGGTATTACTCATGATCAATTCCTTGCATCAGTTCATCGGGAGAAATCGAAGGCAGCAGCACGCAATTGGCGAGCTGCAGGGCATATGGCTGCCAGCGCTGGTTGTTCTCGCGGCGGTCGAGGTTGCGCAGGTCGAGCAACGGCCGCCAGGCCTGGTCCAGGCACTGGCAGCGCCAGTGCCACGGCAGCATGCGGTCGCAGGCGGTATCCAGCAGCAGGCGGAACGAGGTCAGGGCCACTGTCCAGGGCGAGCTCTCGGTGCAGCACACCAGGTAGCGCCCTTCGGCCAGGTAGTGCTCGATCAGGCGCGGCTCGTCGGGCTCGAGGGCGCAGCGGATGCGCCGGCTGAGCCAGCGCCAGTTTTCCAGGTAGGGCAACTCATGGAGGACGGGTTTCATGAACATCATCGCTGGTGACTGGATAATGATATTCATTATTAAGTGATAAATAGAATCACTTCAAGAAAAAAGGACAAACAAAAACCCGGCGCGATGGCCGGGTCTTCTGGTTCATGCAGCATCCTGGGCTGAGTTCAGCTCCCTGCTACGGTCATCCGCTCGATCAGCACCGAGCCGCTGTGGATATTGCTGCGGGTCTCGATATCGCTGCCGATCGCTACGATCTGCTGGAACATGTCTTTCATATTGCCGGCGATCGTCACCTCTTGAACCGGGAACTGGATCTCGCCATTCTCGACCCAGAAGCCCGCCGCGCCGCGCGAGTAATCCCCGGTCACCATGTTCAAGCCATGCCCCATCAGCTCGGTCACCAGCAGGCCGCGGCCCATCTGCTTGATCAGCGCCGCCTGGTCTTCGTCGCCATGGGTGACGAACAGGTTGTGCACGCCACCGGAGTTGGCCGTGCTCGGCAGGCCCAGCTTGCGCCCGGAGTAGGTACCCAGCAGGTAGGACACCAGCTGACCTTTGTCGACGAACGGCTTGGCGTAGGTCGCCAGGCCATCACCGTCGAACGAGGCACTGCCCAGTGCACGCGCCAGGTGCGGACGCTCGTCCAGGGTCAGCCAGGACGGGAACAGCTGCTGGCCAATGGCGCCATCGAGGAACGACGACTTGCGGTACAGGTTGCCACCGGAGATCGCCCCCAGGAAGCTGCCGAACAGCCCGCCCGCCAGCTCTGCGGAGAACAGCACCGGCACCTCGCAGGTCGGAACCGGGCGCGCGCCCAGGCGACTGGCGGCGCGCTGCGCGGCGCGCAGGCCGATGCTGCGTGGGTCGGCCAGCAGTTCGCCCTGGCGATTGACGTCGTACCAGTAGTCACGCTGCATCTGCCCGTCACCCTCGGCGATCATCACGCAGCTCAGGCTGTGCCGGGTCGATGCATAGCCACCGATGAAGCCGTGGCTGTTGCCGTATACGCGGCAACCCTGGTGGGTGTTGAGGGTGGTGCCGTCGGCGTTCTTGATCCGCGCGTCAGCGGCGAAGGCCGCCTCTTCGCAGGTCAGGGCCATCTCGATCGCCCGCTCGGGGTCGATGTTCCAGTCGTGATACAGGTCCAGCTCAGGCAGGTCGCGGGCCATCAGCGCCGCGTCGGCCAGGCCGGCGCATTCATCTTCGGAGGTGTGCTTGGCGATCGCCAGGGCGGCGGCAACGGTCTCGCGAATGGCGTCTGCGCCGCTCGCCGAGGTGCTCGCCGAGCCCTTGCGCTGGCCGACATAAAGGGTGATACCGAAGCCTTGGTCGCGGTTGAATTCGACCGTCTCGACCTCACGCTGGCGCACCGTGGTGGACAACCCCTGCTCCAGCGACACCGCCACCTCGCAAGCGCTGGCGCCTTGGCGGCGCGCCTCGGCGACGATCGCTTCGACTTGCTCCTGCAATACCGGCAGGTCCTTGGGGCCAATGCTCTGGACTGCACTCATGGTTTTCTCCACTCAAATTCTGCTTACGGCGAGGGTCATTCTACGACCGGGCCGGACAAGCGGCCCCCGACTGGTTATCATGGCGGCGTTTTCCAGCGGACTGCCACCATGGTTGATTCATACGACGACGCCTTCGACGGCGAAAAAAGCAAAACCCAGATCAAGCGCGAGCTTCTGGCCCTGGTCGAACTCGGCGAGCGCCTGACGACGCTCAAGGCCGATACCCTGGCCCGACTGCCCTTGACCGACCCCCTGCGCAAGGCGCTGGCCGATGCCAGCAAGCACACGGCGCACATCGCCCGCAAACGCCACATGTCGTTTGTCGGCAAGCTGATGCGCGATCAGGACGTTGACGCCATCAACGCGGTGATCGAGCAACTCGACAGCTCCACCCGTCAGTACAACGAGCGCTTCCACGGCCTCGAGCGCTGGCGCGACCGTTTGGTCGACGGCAATGACGAGGACCTCGAGCGGTTTGTCCAGGAATACCCTGAGACCGACCGTCAGCACCTGCGCTCGCTGATCCGTCATGCCCAGCACGAGAAGGCCCGGGACAAACCGCCAGCCGCCTCGCGCAAGATCTTCAAGTACATTCGTGACCTGGACGAAACCCAGCGCGGCTTGCGCTGAGTTGCGCCCTTTGGGGCTGCCCCGCAGCCCCAGAAATCACCCGCCGGTACCGCCCACGGTAATCGCATCGAGTTTCAGCGTCGGCTGCCCAACGCCGACCGGCACTGACTGACCGTCCTTGCCACACGTCCCCACGCCACTGTCCAGCGCCAGGTCGTTGCCGACCATCGACACCCGGCTCATCGCCTCCGGCCCATTGCCGATCAACGTTGCGCCCTTGACCGGTGCGGTGATCTTGCCGTCTTCGATCAGGTACGCCTCGCTGGTGGAGAAGACGAACTTGCCGCTGGTGATGTCGACCTGACCACCGCCCAGGTTGGCGCAATAAATGCCCTTTTTCACCGACGCGATGATCTCGGCCGGGTCGCTTTCACCGGCACGCATGTAGGTGTTGGTCATGCGCGGCATCGGCAGGTGCGCGTAGGACTCGCGACGGCCATTGCCGGTCACCGCCATGCCCATCAGGCGTGCGTTGAGCTTGTCCTGCATGTAGCCCTTGAGGATGCCGTTCTCGATCAGCGTGGTGCATTCGGTCGGGGTGCCTTCGTCGTCGACGCTGAGCGAGCCCCGGCGGCCTTCGAGGGTGCCGTCATCGACGATGGTGCACAGGCTCGAGGCGACCTTCTGGCCGATCTGGCCGCTGTAGGCCGAGCTGCCCTTGCGGTTGAAGTCGCCTTCCAGGCCGTGGCCGACCGCTTCGTGCAGCAGCACCCCGGACCAGCCCGGGCCGAGGACCACCGGCAGGGTACCGGCCGGCGCCGGCTTAGCGTCGAGGTTGACCAGCGCCTGGCGCAAGGCTTCACGGGCATAGCCCATCACCCGCTCTTCGCTGAAGAAGCGGTAGTCGGTACGCCCGCCACCGCCTTGCCCGCCACGCTCGCGGCGGCCGTCCTTCTCGACGATGACACTGACGTTGAAGCGCACCAGCGGGCGCACGTCGGCGGCCAGGCTGCCATCGGCGGCGGCGATCAGGATGCGCTCCCAGACCCCGGCCATGCTCACGCTGACCTGCTGGATGCGTGGATCGAGGGCGCGGGTGGCGACATCGACACGCTTGAGCAGCTCGACTTTTTCGGCGCGGCTGAGCACGTCCAGGGGGTTGTCCGGCGCATACAAGGCCGTCACGTCCTGGCTGCGGAAGGCCTGCACGGTGCCGTTCTGGCCAGCGCGGGAAATCGAGCGGGCGGCGCGCGCTGCCGAGGTCAGGGCCTCGAGGTTGATTGCGTTGCTGTAGGCAAAGCCGGTCTTCTCGCCGGACAGCGCGCGGACGCCCACGCCCTGGTCGAGGTTGAAGCTGCCTTCCTTGACGATGCCGTCCTCCAGCGCCCAGGTTTCCGAGATCTGGCCCTGGAAATACAGGTCGGCGGCATCGATGCCGGGGCCCGCCAACTCGCCCAGCACAGCCTGCAGGCTGTCCAGGGTCAGTCCGCCCGGGGCCAGGAGCTGTTCACTGACGGTGGATAACATCTGGCTCATAGTCACTCCGAGGTGTGCGCAGGCCGCAAGGCGTCCTGCGAGAAAAAGCGCCGGTGCTCTATCACCGGCATCCGCGCCCGTATGGACGCTTGTTCAGCCGTGTCACGCTCGGCCAGCAGGACCGCTTCGCCACTTGCCTGTTCAGCGATGATTCGCCCCCAGGGGTCGACGATCGCCGCATGGCCGTGGGTTTCCCGCGGGCCCGGATGGGTACCGCCCTGCGCCGCGGCGAGCAGGTAGCACTGGGTTTCGATGGCCCGCGCGCGAACCAATACTTCCCAGTGCGCCGCGCCGGTCACGGCGGTAAACGCCGCCGGTGCACTGATCAGCTCGGCCCCGGCCGCGCGCAGGGCGCTGTACAGCTCGGGGAAGCGCAGGTCATAGCACACCGACAACCCCAGGCGGCCCACCGGGGTATCCGCCACCACCACCTGGCCGCCGTGGGCAAAGTCATCGGACTCACGGTAACGCCCGCGAGTGTCCGCCACGTCGACGTCGAACAGGTGCAGCTTGTCGTACCGCGCCGCCACCTGGCCATCCGCGTCGATCAGCAGCGAGCAGGCATGGGCCTTGGCCTCGGGCTGGTCGACCGGCGGCAGGGGCAAGGTGCCGGCGACTATCCATAATCTGAGGTCGCGGGCAGTGCGTTTCAACCAGGGCAGGATCGGCCCTTCGCCCCGTGCCTCGGCGCGACCGATGGCGGCCGCGTCCCGGCGGCCCATGGCCGCGAAGTTTTCTGGCAGCACCGCCAGCCGTGCGCCGCCCGCGGCGGCTTGCTCAAGCAGCGCGCCAGCGCGCTGCAGGTTGGCCAGCACATCGTCCTGGCTGACCATCTGAATCACCGCTGACTTCATCACTGCTCCTAGCGAGATTTTTCGAAAGGTTTCACAAAGGTGATCTTAGGCTCTTTCCATGGGCCTTCGACCCGATAATGCACGCTGGCGAAGCGCGAGACCCGGTCGCCGATCAACCGATCGACCAGGAACAGCGCGCCACCAATGGCCGGGGCACCGACGATGAGTGCCGCCAAGGGCAGGTTGTTGGTCACCGGCAGGCTCACCTGCAGGTTGGCAGCGACCCGGTCGCGAACCATGTCCAGGGTTCCGTCGAGCTCGAAGTTGCTCGACGGGCCGGTGACGGTGATCGGCTCACGGGTGACATACACCCCTTCACTGCCGACCAGCAGGCCCTTGACTCGATCATAGGCCAAGCCTTTGTCGAACAGGTCGGAAAAGTCCAGGCGCAGGCGCCGGCCGATCGAGTTGAAGTTGAGCAGGCCGAATACCCGCAGGGCCTGGGCGCTGCCTTCGACCTCGACGAACTGGCCAGTGCGCAGGGCGGCATCGAGGCTGCCGGAGAAGCGCTGGACGCCGACCGCGGCCGGCGAACCTGGCCACCGGCCATCGACGTCGAGGCGGAAGTCGCGGCTGGTGACCGTCGGCGCAAAGCCGAACGACTTGAGCACGTCCGCCAGGTTCTTGCCCTCCAGCCGGCCTTTGTACCAACTGGCGGTGGTGCCCGGCTCGCCTTCCCAGCCCCCACTGCCGTCGATGTGCAGGCCCTTGATATCCAGGTCGATGTCGTCGAACGACACCCCGCGAGGGGTCGGCCGCAGCTTCAGCGCCAGGCTGCCGAACAGGTCGTCCCCGCGGTACAGCTTGTCGATGGTCAGATCCAGCGCGGGCGCCTTGCGCGGGTCGAACGTGGCCAACGGGTCGGGGGCGTTTTCATTCTGGGCCTGGGCAGGATCCGCCGGCGGCAGGCGCAGCGCCTGCAACTTCACCACCATGGCCTGCGCCTTGGCGTCGGGGATGCGTGCGTTGCCGATGACTTCACGGCTGTCCAGGCGCAGATCCCAGGCACTTGCGCTGCGGGCCAGACGTACCACCGCCTGGTTCAGGTCCATGCCGTAGGCCTTGAGCTGGCCAATGCTCAGGTCGACCCCTTGCAGGTTCTGCCGAGCGCTGCCGCCTGGGTCTTGCCCGGCAAACCGTTGTGCCTGCTGCTGCCAGGGTTCGAGGTCCAGCGTGTCCAGTCGGCCGCGCACGCGCAGGCCCTGGCCACCGGGCACCTGTGCTTCACCACTGCCCAGCAGCAACTCGCCGCGACCCTGGGTCAGCTTGTCGGCGGGCGCGGCGTAGGCGAACCGGGCAAGGTCGGTGTAGGCGGCATCGAAGCGCCGCTCGGTGCCCTTGAGGGTCATGCCGAAGCGGCTGTCGCGGGTCTCTTGGGCCGCCTTGCCAAACGGTGCCGGCAAGTCGATCGCCAGGCCTTTGAGCGACGAGTCGACCGTCAGCCGGTTGTCGCGGCTGCCAAGGCTCAACTGCAGTTGGTAAGGCAGCTCGCCGCTGGCGGGCAGCGTCTGCTTGAACTGCAACCAATCGGTCAGGGCGCTGAGCGCGACGCGCCCCGAGGCATTGATCCGCGTCTGCATCTGCCCTGACTGGCCTTCGGCGAAGATCTGCGCGCTGACCGGCTTGCCGAACGCCTGCAGGGTGATGCCCTTGGCGCTCAGGCCTTTGTCCAGGTCGAAGCTGAAATCGCCCTTGAGCTTGTTCAGCTCCAGGGTCGGCGGTGCCACTTTCAGGCGCGCGTCGGCGGTGGCGAAATCCACCCGCACCTTGGGACGTTCGCCTTGGGCGAGGGGGACATCCAGGTCGACCTTGCCCTTGAGTGGGCCCTCGCCCTCCCAGCCGGCAAAGATCTCGCCAGTGCCGATCGGCGCCTGCTGGAGGATCTTCAAGCCGTCCTCCAGGCCACCCTCGAAGTCGCCTCGCAGGTACAGGTGGCTGTGCTGGCCGGCGTCGACATGCGGAATGTCGACGCTGACATCGCTGACCCGGGTGTCGAGCAGCAGCCCACGCTGGGCCTTGATGCGCACGCCACTGTCTTCGATCAGCACATCACCGGCCACCTGTTGCACCTGGGGCCAGCCCGGCTGGAAGTCGAGCGCCGCATCGCGCACCTTGAAGAACAGGCTGATGCTGCGCGACTCGGGGCTTGCACCGTGGTTCAGCGAACCCTGGTACTGGAAGTAGCCCTCATCGACGGTGCCCTTGACGATGGCCGTGCGCAGCCATTCGTCGAGCCCCGGGCTGAGCACTTCCGGCAGGTACTTGGCGGTGTAGCGGCCGTCGCCTTCGGTGAGGCCGACGCGCAGGTCCATGTAGCTCTCGCTGCCAGGCTCGAACAGCAGGCGGATAAGGAAGTCGCCGGCGATCTTGCCTTCCTCGCCCAGCACCTTGAGGTACGGCGCGATCAGGGTGAACCCTTGCTTGTCGAGCCGCCAGGTCAAGGTCGCGTTGGCTTTCTGGTAGTGCCAGGGTTTGGCGAAGATCGGGTACAGGTGGAGCATGAACGCGTCGGTGTCCAGGCGCAGTTCACCGTGGCCCAGATCGCCGCCGATGCTGCCGCTGACATTTCCGGCGGCAGGTGCGCCATGGTAGGCGTCAAAGCCGACCCGCTCGAGGTTGGCGGCAAACTTCAGGCGCTGGTCACCTTCGGCCTTGGGCCGGACGTCGAGGCTGATATTGCGCAGCGCGCCAGTGACGTTGAGGCCGTCGACCACCGCCATGAGTTTGTCCGGCAGCGGCGCCAGGGCCTGGATCAGTGGCGTCAACGGGGTCAGGTCGAGGCGGTCGGCCTGGACCTGCCAGGTCTCCTCGGCGGGTGTCTGGCCGAGGTGCTGTCGCGCCTGCAGGTGGGTTTCCCAGCGGACCTTGCCGATGCTCGCCGCCAGCGAGTCGAGCACCACCGCATAGCCGTCCTTGCCGCGCTGCACCCAGGCCGACAGCGCCAGGTTGTCCAGGCTGACCGCCTTGCGCTCGGCGTAGGCGCCGCGCAGCTGCGGGGCATTCAGGCGGACCACCGCCTGCTGCAACTGGCCCTTGCGCCAGTCGACCCAGAATTCACCCCCGGCGCGCAGCGATTCGGCCTGCCACCGCCCCAGCAGGCGCGGCGGCAACCAGCGCGCCCAGTCGCTTTGCGGCAAACTCAGGTAACCCTGCAGCGAGGCCTCGCGCCAGGCATCGGCCGTGGCCCGGCTGCGCAGGTTGACCGCCAGCGGCTGGCCGTCCGGGAGGGTCGCGCGCAGGTCGATGGCCTGGCGTGAGGCACCCGCCTGCAGGCCAAGGCTGACGTAGGTCAGGGTAAGCGGGTCGCGCTGCCAGGGCTGAAGGGTGACCTGGCTGTCGAACACATCGATCCGGCCCAGCTGCTGCAGGCGTTGCAGCGCCTGGGCCGGGTCCAGCGGGCTGTCATCCTTGTGCGGCAACCCTTCGAGCGCCCAGGCGCCGTGTTCATCTTCACGTGCGATCAGTTGCAGGCCGCCCAGCTGGATCCGTGCCAGGCGCACCTCGCGGGCCTTCAGGCTCGCCCACAGGTCTGGCACCACCTTGACGTCGTCCAGGCGCAGGGCATCAGCGCCCTCGCCCACCTGCAGGTCGCGCACCCGCAACACAGGCGCCAGGCCGCTCCAGCGGCCTTCGAGGGCGCCGACATGCACGGGCAGGCCCAAGGCCTGCTCGGCCTTGCTCTGCACCTCGGCACGGTATTCGGCCACCAGCGGCACCAGTTGCCGACCGAGGCTGACATACAGCGCCACCAGCACGGCCAGCAGCGCGCAGAGGCCCAGGCCCCAGCGGGTCAAGGCACTCAGAACGCGGGTCAGACGTCCCATGGCCATGGCCCTCCAAGTCGTGCCTTAACTATGGCCCGAAGCGAGGGTTTCGCCAGCCGGCGACGGGGTTCAGAACGCGTCAGAGCAGCACCACATCGTATTGTTCCTGGGAGTACATGGACTCGACCTGGAAGCGAATGGTTCGACCGATGAAGGTTTCCAGCTCGGCGACATTGCCGGACTCTTCATCCAGCAGGCGGTCGACCACCTTCTGGTTGGCCAGCACCCGATAGCCCTCGGCCTGGTAGGCACGTGCCTCGCGGAGGATCTCGCGGAAAATCTCGTAGCAGATGGTTTCCGGGGTTTTCAGCTTGCCTCGACCCTGGCAGCCGGCGCACGGCTCGCAGAGCACCTGTTCGAGGCTCTCGCGGGTGCGCTTGCGGGTCATCTGCACCAGGCCCAGCTCGGTGATGCCGATGATGTTGGTCTTGGCGTGATCACGCTCCAGCTGTTTTTCCAGCGTGCGCAGGACCTGGCGCTGGTGCTCTTCGTCTTCCATGTCGATGAAGTCGATGATGATGATCCCGCCGATGTTGCGCAGGCGCAGCTGGCGAGCGATCGCGGTGGCCGCCTCGAGGTTGGTCTTGAAGATGGTCTCTTCGAGGTTGCGATGGCCGACGAAGGCGCCGGTGTTGACGTCGATGGTGGTCATCGCCTCGGCCGGGTCGACCACCAGGTAGCCGCCGGACTTGAGCGGTACCTTGCGCTCGAGCGCGCGCTGGATCTCGTCCTCGACGCCGTACAGGTCGAAGATCGGCCGCTCGCCCGGGTAATGCTCCAGGCGATCGGCGATTTCCGGCATCAGCTCGCCGACGAACTGCGTGGTTTTCTGGAAGGTCTCCCGCGAGTCGATGCGGATCTTCTCGATCTTGTGGTTGACCAGGTCGCGCAGGGTGCGAAGGGCCAGGCCGAGGTCCTCGTAGATCACCGTTGGCGCACCGCAGGTCTGGATCTGGCTGGCAATCTGCTCCCACAGCCGGCGCAGGTAGCGAATGTCCTGGAGGATGTCTTCCTGGCGGGCGCCCTCGGCGGCCGTGCGCAGGATGAAACCACCGACGTCCTTGATGTTCTCCTGCTCGACGCAGTTGCTGACGACCTGCTTGAGGCGCTCGCGCTCGGCTTCGTCCTCGATCTTCAGGGAAATCCCGACATGGCGGCTGCGCGGCATGTACACCAGGTAGCGCGACGGAATCGACAGCTGGGTGGTCAGGCGCGCGCCCTTGG
Source organism: Pseudomonas reidholzensis (assembly GCF_900536025.1). Classification (GTDB taxonomy): domain Bacteria; phylum Pseudomonadota; class Gammaproteobacteria; order Pseudomonadales; family Pseudomonadaceae; genus Aquipseudomonas; species Aquipseudomonas reidholzensis. Next base: position 24,909 of record NZ_UNOZ01000032.1, on the reverse strand, counting down.
TACCGATCGGGTCCTTGGTCACCTGCACCACCAGCGCCTGGCCTTCGTGCACCAGGGCTGTGATGGTTTCTACCGCCGAACCTTCGCGCTGGGAAATCTCCGACGCATGGATGAACGCGGCGCGCTCCAGGCCGATGTCGACGAACGCCGCCTGCATGCCGGGCAGTACCCGCACCACCTTGCCTTTGTAGATGTTGCCGACGATGCCGCGGCGCAAGGTGCGCTCGACGTGCACCTCCTGCAGGACACCGTTTTCCACCACTGCCACGCGCGATTCCATCGGGGTGATGTTGATCAGGATCTCTTCACTCATGGCAGGCTCTCATCAAAGGTCTGGGGTAATCATGGATCGCTGACCGATCTCTGGCTAGCGCGGTGTTCAATCCTCTGCCTGGGCCGCTGGCGGCTGCCAGCAGGCAATGCCGAACTGGCCGAGCAGTTCGGCCGTTTCGCTCAGTGGCAAACCGACCACGGCCGAGTAACTGCCGGCCAGCGCGCTGACGAACACCGCGCCCAGGCCCTGGATGGCATAACCGCCGGCTTTGTCCAGCGGTTCGCCGCTGGCCCAGTAGCGGGCGGCTTCATCGGCACCGATGGCGCGAAAGCGCACGTTGCTGGCCACGCACAGGCTTTGCCAGCGCTGGCCGTCGTTCAAGGCAACCGCAGTGAGTACCTGGTGCTCGCGACCGGACAGCGCGGCAAGCATCGCCAAGGCATGTTCGCGGCTCTCGGGCTTGCCGAGGATCTGGCCATCGAGCACCACGGCGGTGTCGGCACCCAGCACCACGCCCGAGCCCGACAGCTGGCCACGGCCAGCCGCCGCCTTGGCTTCGGCCAGACGCAGCACGTACGCCTCGGCGGGTTCGCCAGGCAGCGGGGTTTCATCGATGGGGGCACTGAGCGGGGTGAACGGCACGCCGATCTGGGTGAGCAATTCACGCCGGCGCGGCGAGCCTGAGGCAAGGTACAGCAGGTTCATGTGGACATTTCCCTGTCAGTCGCGGCGGTGCCGGTCAGTTGATGTGCAGGCGTCGGCGCAGGTCGCGCAGGGCGAAGCTGATCCACGGCCAGAGCAAGGCACTGATCACCGCCGACCAGACCAGCGCCAGGGTCGGCAGGCGATTGCCGGTAAGGGCGCTGAGCCACAGCTGGATCAACTGGGCAATGCCGAAGATCACCAGGATCACCAGGCTCTGCTGCCACAAGGGGAACATCCGCAGGCGCTGCTGCAGCGACAGCACCAGGAAGGTAATCAGGGTCAGGATCAGCGCGTTCTGCCCAAGCAGGGTGCCATACAACACGTCTTCGGCCAGGCCGAGGACGAACGCGGTGGTCATGCCGACCTTGTTCGGCACTGCCAGCGCCCAGAACGACACCAGCATGGCCAGCCACATCGGCCGGAACACTTCCATGAACTGCGGCATCGGCGACACGCTGAGCAACAGGCCGATGACGAACGTCAGCCAGATGACCCAACCGTTCTTGCTGCGCGAACTGGCCATCATTGCCTCCGGGGTTGGCTCGGCGCCGCGGGCGCCGCTGCCGGGTTGACGGGGGCCGCGCCCTGGGGAGCGGGCGGTGCGGCGGGCGTTGCTGCAGGTGCGGCAGCGGCCGGGGTGGCAGTACCCGCCGGCGCGACAACGGGCGCGGCCTGCTCGGCCCCGCTCGGCAGGACGCTGGTGCCTTTGCGGTCGGCTTCTTCCTGGGCGATCGCGGCCTCGGTGGCGCGCTGCTCCGGGGTCCGCCGGTCACTGAACACCAACAGCATGTAGCGGCTGCGGTTGAGCGCGGCCGTCGGGATCGCCCGGACAATCGCGAACGGCTGGCCCGAGTCATGGATCACTTCGTTGACCGTCGCCACCGGGTAACCAGCCGGGAAGCGCTGGCCCATGCCCGAGCTCACCAGCAGGTCGCCTTCCTTGACGTCGGCGGTGTCGGCCACATGACGCAGCTCGAGGCGCTCCGGGTTGCCGGTACCACTGGCAATCGCGCGCAGGCCGTTGCGGTTGACCTGCACCGGAATGCTGTGGGTGGTGTCGGTCAGCAGCAGGACCCGCGAGGTGTACGGCATCAGCTCGACCACCTGGCCCATCAGGCCACGGGCATCGAGCACCGGCTGGCCGAGGAACACGCCATCACGCTCACCCTTGTTGATCAGGATACGGTGGGTGAACGGGTTGGGATCGACGCCGATCAGCTCGGCCACCTCGACCTTCTCGTTGACCAGCGCCGACGAGTTGAGCAGCTCGCGCAGGCGCACGTTCTGCTCGGTCAGGGCCGCCAGCTTCTGCAGGCGCCCCTGCAGCAACAGGGTCTCGGTCTTGAGTTTTTCGTTCTCGGCGGCAAGCTCGGTGCGGCTGCCAAACTGGCTGGCGACCCCTTGCCACAGGCGCTGCGGCAGGTCAGTGAGCCAATACGACTCCATCAGCACCAGGCCCATCTGGCTGCGCACCGGCTTGAGCAAGGCAAAGCGCGAGTCGACCACCATCAGCGCGACCGACAGGACCACCAGCACGAGCAGACGAACGCCCAGCGAAGGGCCCTTGGAGAAAAGCGGTTTAATGGGCCGTTCCTCGTGGACGACGATTCAGGTGGTCATGGGACATGGAGCGATCGACCAGCCTGCTGCGGGTTGACGGAAACAGCGCCCAACGGACGCCAGCCCAGCGCATACAGGTAGCACTGCGCGTGCCACCTGTAAACCGGGCGATCATTACCGGACGCGGGACAGCGCCATGGATCACTCGCTGGAAAGCAAGTCCATGGCGTGTTTGTCCATCATCTCCAGGGCGCGACCGCCGCCACGGGCGACACAGGTCAGCGGGTCTTCGGCGACGATCACCGGCAGGCCGGTTTCCTGGGCCAGCAGCTTGTCGAGGTCGCGCAGCAAGGCGCCACCACCGGTCAGTACCAGGCCACGCTCGGCGATGTCCGAGGCCAGCTCCGGCGGCGACTGCTCCAGCGCGCTCTTGACCGCCTGGACGATGGTCGCCAGGGATTCCTGCAGGGCTTCGAGCACTTCGTTGGAGTTGAGGGTGAAGGCACGTGGCACGCCCTCGGCCAGGTTACGGCCGCGCACGTCGACTTCACGGACTTCGCCACCTGGGTAGGCGGTGCCGATTTCCTGCTTGATGCGCTCGGCGGTGGACTCGCCGATCAGGCTGCCGTAGTTACGGCGTACGTAGGTCACGATCGCTTCGTCGAAGCGGTCGCCGCCCACACGCACGGATTCGGCGTAGACCACACCGTTGAGCGAGATCAGCGCGATTTCAGTGGTACCACCACCGATATCGACGACCATCGAGCCACGGGCTTCTTCGACCGGCAGGCCGGCACCGATCGCAGCGGCCATCGGCTCTTCGATCAGGAACACTTCACGGGCACCGGCGCCAAGGGCCGATTCACGGATGGCACGGCGCTCGACCTGGGTCGATTTGCACGGCACGCAGATCAGCACGCGAGGGCTGGGCTGCAGGAAGCTGTTTTCGTGGACCTTGTTGATGAAGTACTGCAACATTTTTTCACAAACGCTGAAGTCGGCAATCACGCCATCCTTCATCGGACGAATGGCAGCAATGTTGCCGGGCGTACGGCCCAGCATGCGTTTGGCTTCGGTACCGACGGCGACGACGCTTTTCTGGTTGCCGTGGGTACGGATGGCAACAACCGAGGGCTCATTCAGGACGATACCGCGCTCACGCACGTAAATAAGGGTGTTGGCAGTACCCAGGTCGATGGAGAGATCGCTGGAAAACATGCCACGCAGTTTCTTGAACATGGGAAAGTGACCCTGGGGAAAGCGTGGGTAAAAAAGTGCGGCAAACTCTAACAATGGCAGGGATTTTGGGCAAGGAGCCAATATGTTAAATTGGCAGTTTTTCCGAGCAAGCCTGCAGATGATCGCGGTGTATGACCGCCAAAATGCCGGCATGTTCCTCATCACGGAACTAATCCGATTCCGTTTCTCTGGAGATCCCCAATGGCGCTGCAACGCTCCGACGTGGAAAAGATCGCCCATCTGGCCCGACTGGGGCTCAATGAAGGCGAACTGCCACGCATCACCGACGCCTTGAACAGTATTCTCGGGCTGGTCGACCAGATGCAAGCCGTCGACACCGACGGTATCGAACCCCTGGCCCACCCGCTGGAGGCCAGCCAACGCCTGCGCCCCGACCAGGTCACTGAGCGCAATCAGCGCGATACCTATCAGGCCATCGCCCCGTCGACCGAAAACGGTCTGTACCTGGTTCCGAAAGTCATCGAGTAAGGGATAGCACCTGCCATGCATCAATTGACCCTGGCCGAGATCGCCCGCGGACTCGCCGACAAGTCGTTTTCCTCCGAAGAGCTGACCGGCGCCCTGCTGGCGCGGATCAAGCAACTCGACCCGCAACTGAACAGCTTCATCAGCGTCACCGAGGATCTGGCCCTGGGCCAGGCCCGTGCCGCCGACGCCCGTCGCGCCGCTGGCGAGGCCGGTGCGCTGCTCGGTGCGCCGATCGCCCACAAGGACCTGTTCTGCACCAACGGCGTACGCACCAGCTGCGGCTCGAAGATGCTCGACAGCTTCAAGGCGCCGTATGACGCCACCGTGGTCGCCAAGCTGGCCGACGCCGGCATGGTCACCCTGGGCAAGACCAACATGGACGAGTTCGCCATGGGTTCGGCCAACGAATCCAGCCACTATGGCGCGGTGAAGAACCCGTGGAACCTCGAGCACGTCCCAGGCGGCTCCTCCGGGGGTTCTGCCGCGGCCGTGGCCGCGCGCCTGCTGCCGGCCGCCACGGGCACCGACACCGGTGGCTCGATCCGCCAGCCGGCGGCGCTGACCAACCTCACCGGCCTCAAGCCGACGTACGGCCGCGTCTCGCGCTGGGGCATGATCGCCTACGCCTCGAGCCTCGACCAGGGCGGGCCGATGGCGCGCACCGCTGAAGACTGCGCCCTGCTCCTGCAAGGCATGGCCGGCTTCGACAACAAAGACTCGACCAGCATCGACGAGCCGGTGCCTGACTACAGCGCCAACCTCAATGCGCCGCTGCAAGGCCTGCGCATCGGCCTGCCGAAGGAGTACTTCGGCGCCGGCCTCGACCCGCGCATCGCCGACCTGGTCCAGGCCAGCGTCAAGGAGCTGCAACAGCTCGGCGCGGTGATCAAGGAAATCAGCCTGCCGAACATGCAGCACGCGATCCCGGCGTACTACGTGATCGCCCCGGCCGAGGCGTCTTCCAACCTGTCGCGTTTCGACGGCGTGCGCTTCGGCCATCGCTGCGAAAACCCGAAAGACCTCACCGACCTGTACAAGCGTTCGCGCGGTGAAGGCTTCGGCACCGAGGTGCAGCGGCGTATCATGGTCGGCACCTACGCGCTGTCGGCCGGTTACTACGATGCCTACTACCTCAAGGCGCAAAAGATCCGTCGGCTGATCAAGAACGACTTCATGGCTGCCTTCGAGCAGGTCGATGTGATCCTCGGCCCAACCACGCCGAACCCGGCCTGGAAGCTCGGCGCCAAGAGCAGCGACCCGGTCGCCGCCTACCTTGAAGACGTCTACACCATCACCGCCAACCTGGCCGGCCTGCCCGGCCTGTCGATGCCGGCCGGCTTCGTCGAAGGCCTGCCGGTGGGCGTGCAACTGCTGGCGCCGTACTTCCAGGAAGGCCGCCTGCTCAACGTCGCGCACCGCTACCAGCAAGTGACCGACTGGCACACCCGCGCCCCTAACGGCTTCTGAGGAGTTCACACATGCAATGGGAAGTTGTTATCGGGCTGGAGATTCATACCCAGCTCGCCACCCAGTCGAAGATCTTCTCCGGCAGCGCCACCACCTTTGGCTCCGAGCCGAACACCCAGGCCAGCCTGGTTGACCTGGGCATGCCGGGCGTACTGCCGGTGCTCAACCAGGAAGCCGTGCGCATGGCCTGCATGTTCGGCCTGGCGATCGACGCCGAAATCGGCGAGCGCAACGTGTTCGCGCGCAAGAACTACTTCTACCCCGACCTGCCCAAGGGTTACCAGATCAGCCAGATGGACCTGCCGATCGTCGGCAAGGGCCACCTGGACATCGCCCTCGAAGACGGCACCATCAAGCGCGTCGGCATTACCCGCGCGCACCTTGAAGAAGACGCCGGCAAGAGCCTGCACGAAGACTTCAACGGTGCCACCGGCATCGACCTGAACCGTGCGGGCACGCCGCTGCTGGAGATCGTCTCCGAGCCAGACATGCGCAGCGCCAAGGAAGCCGTGGCCTACGTCAAGGCGATCCACGCACTGGTGCGCTACCTGGGCATCTGCGACGGCAACATGGCCGAAGGTTCGCTGCGTTGCGACTGCAACGTGTCGATCCGGCCGAAGGGCCAGGTCGAGTTCGGTACCCGCTGCGAGATCAAGAACGTCAACTCGTTCCGCTTCATCGAGCGCGCGATCAACAGCGAGATCCAGCGCCAGATCGACCTGATCGAAGACGGCGGCCGGGTGGTCCAGGAAACCCGCCTGTACGACCCGAACAAGGACGAAACGCGCTCCATGCGCAGCAAGGAAGAAGCCAACGACTACCGTTACTTCCCCGACCCGGACCTGCTGCCGGTGGTCATCGAGCGCAGCCTGCTCGACACCATCCGCGCCAGCCTGCCGGAGCTGCCGCCGCAGAAGGTCGAACGCTTCCAGAGCCAGTACGGTCTGTCGGCCTACGACGCCAACGTGCTGGCCGCCAGCCGCGAACAGGCCGACTACTTCGAAGCCGTGACGCGTATCGGTGGTGATGCCAAGCTGGCCGCCAACTGGGTCATGGTCGAACTGGGTAGCCTGCTCAACAAGCTGGGTGTCGAGATCGACCAGGCGCCGGTCAGCGCCGAGCAGCTGGGTGGCATGCTGTTGCGTATCCGCGACAACACCATCAGCGGCAAGATCGCCAAGACCGTGTTCGAGGCCATGGCCGCCGGTGAAGGCGACGCTGACAGCATCATCGACAGCAAGGGCCTCAAGCAGGTCACCGACAGCGGCGCGATCGAGAAGATGCTCGACGAGATGCTGGCGGCCAACGCCGACCAGGTCGAACAGTACCGCGCCGCCGACGAGGCCAAGCGCGGCAAGATGTTCGGCTTCTTTGTCGGCCAGGCCATGAAGGCCTCCAAAGGCAAGGCCAACCCGGGGCAAGTGAACCAATTGCTCAAGGCCAAGCTCGAAGGGTAAGCCCAATCACGGGGCACGCCGGGTCGGTGATCCGACGTGTCCCGCGATGACTCACTCAGGAGCAACACCCAGAATGCGGCGTACCCTCAGCGCCCTTGCGCTTTTTTCCCTGTTGGCCGGCTGTGCCAGCCACGATATCGATTCGCGCGGTTATGACACCAGCGGCACCGCGTCCTACTATGGCGCACGCCATCACGGCAAACGCACCGCCAGCGGCGAACCCTTCAACCAGCACGGCCTCACCGCCGCCCACCGCAGCCTGCCGTTCGGCAGCCGCGTGCTGGTCACCAACCTGGCCAACCAACGCAGCGTCGTCGTGCGCATCAACGACCGTGGCCCGCACACGCGCGGCCGGCTGATCGACCTGTCACGCGCCGCCGCGGAAAAAATCGGCATGATCCGTAGCGGAACCGCGCGAGTCCGGGTACAAGGTCTGAGCGACTGATCCCGCCGATCCAACCGGAGCTCCGACCATTTTCGACCTCGCCACCCTTCCCACCTTCAGCCTCCTGCAACTGGCCTTCGGCCTCGTGTTGCTGGTGATCGGCGCCGAGCTGCTGGTGCGCGCCGCCCTGCGCCTGGCCAGCCGGCTGCACGTGCGGCCGCTGATCATCGGCTTGAGCCTGGTGGCGTTCGGCAGTACCGCACCGCAACTGACCGTCAGCCTGCAGGCCGCTTACCAGGGCGCGCCGGACGTCGCGGTCGGCAGCGTGATCGGCAGCAACATCTTCAACGTGCTGGTGATACTCGGCCTGGCGGCACTGATCATTCCCTTGCGCGTCTCGCGGCAACTGGTGCGCCTGGACATCCCGCTGATGGTCGCCGCCAGCGCCCTGGTCTACCTGCTCGCCGCCAATGGTCAGCTGGGCCGCCTGGAGGGCCTGCTGCTGTTGCTCGGCCTGCTGGGCTACCTGGTCATGCTCTGGCATCAGTCACGCCATTACGCCCGCACCTACCCGGCGCCCAGCCCGCTGCCGATCCGCCGCGGGCGTTTCTGGAGCGGGGTTATCCTGCAGATTGCGCTCGGCCTGGGGCTGCTGAGCCTGGCCGGGCACCTGTTGCTCGAGGCCGCGGTCGAGGTGGCCACTGACCTGGGTTTGTCCGAGCGGGTGATTGGCCTGACGGTGGTGGCTGTGTGCACCTCGCTGCCGGAGCTGGCCGCGGCGCTGATCGCGGCCCTGCGCGGGGAGCGTGAAGTGGCGGTGGGCACGGTGATCGGCAGCAACCTGTTCAACCTGCTGGCGGTGCTCGGCGCAACGGCGCTGGTGACCCCGGTGCCGCTGTCGATCTCGCCGAATGCGCTGGGCTTCGACCTGCCGGTGATGCTCGGCGTCGCCTGCCTGAGCCTGCCGGTGTTCTACTCAGGCTACCGGGTGACGCGCGCCGAAGGCTTGGTGTTTCTCTGCCTGTACCTGGCGTACGGCCTGCACGTGGTGACCTTCACCACCGGCATGCCGCTGGCCGGACGCCTGGAAAAACTCATGCTGTTCTACGTGCTGCCGGTGCTCGGCCTGATCCTGCTGTACACCACCCTGCGGGCCTGGCGGCGTCAGCACTGAACAGGCCGCGCCCGTTTCAGCCCTTGGCCTGACGCTGCTTCTTCAAGCGGAAAGCCACGCCCAGCACGCCGATCCACACCGGAATCAACATCACCGAGATGCGAATCGGCGGGGTCAGGTACATCACCACCAGGATCAGCACGATAAACGCCAGGCACAGGTAGTTGGTGAACGGATGCCCCCAGCTGCGGTAGAACGGCGTCTCGCCGGCGGCGATCTTGGCCTTGCGGAACTTCAGGTGAGTGATGCTGATGCTCGCCCAGTTGATCACCAGGGCCGACACCGCCAGCGCCATCAGCAGGCCGAAGGCCTCGCCCGGCATCAGGTAGTTGATCAGCACGCACAGGCCGGTCGCCGCGGCCGACACACCCAGCGCCGTCAGCGGTACACCCCGGCGGCTGACCTTGAGCAACTGACGCGGAGCATCACCCTGGCTGGCCAGGCCGAACAGCATGCGGCTGTTGGCGTACACGCAGCTGTTGTACACCGACAGCGCCGCCGTCAGCACCACGACGTTGAGAATCGTCGCCACCAGGTCGCTGTCCAGCTCGTGGAAGATCATCACGAACGGGCTGCCGCCCTGCACCACTTTCTGCCACGGGTACAGCGACAGCAGGATCGCCAGCGCGCCGATGTAGAAGATCAGGATGCGGTAGACCACCTGGTTGGTGGCCTTGGGGATGCTCACCCGCGGGTTGTCGGCCTCGGCGGCGGTAATGCCGACCAGCTCCAGGCCACCGAACGAGAACATGATCACCGCCAGCGCCATGATCAGGCCGGTCACCCCATTGGGGAAGAAGCCACCGTACTGCCACAGGTTGGCGACGCTGGCATCCGGGCCGCCATGGCCGCTGGTCAACAGCCAGGCACCGAAGCCGATCATGCTGACGATGGCCACCACCTTGACCAGGGCGAACCAGAACTCCAGCTCACCGTAGACCTTGACCTGGGTCAGGTTGATCGCGTTGATCGCGACGAAGAAGATCGCCGCCGTCGCCCAGGTGGGGAAGTCCGGCCACCAGTACTGCACATAGATGCCCACGGCCGTCAGCTCGGCCATGCCCACCAGCACGTACACCACCCAGTAGTTCCAGCCCGAGACAAAGCCGGAAAACTCGCTCCAGTACTTGTGCGCGAAGTGGCTGAAGCTGCCGGCGACCGGCTCGTCGACCACCATCTCGCCCAGCTGGCGCATGATGAAAAAGGCCATCAGGCCGGCGATGGCATAGCCCAACAACACCGACGGGCCGGCCATCTGGATAGTCTGGGCGATGCCCAGGAACAGGCCGGTGCCGATGGCCCCGCCCAGCGCGATCAACTGGATATGGCGATTTTTCAGCCCGCGCTGTAACCGCTCGGGCGAATTCTGGTCTTGCATGAAATGTCCTTTGCTCAGGAGGCAGTGTTATTGGAGTTGTTGCAGTCAGGATCTAGATCCATCCGCCCCACTGCAAGATGAAGATTCCGACGTTGGTGGTGATCGCCGCCATCAGGGTGGTGATGACGATGATCGACGCCGCCAGTTGGTGATTACCGTTGGCGGCGCGGGCCATGACGTAGCTGGCCGCGGCGGTCGGGCTGCCGATGTAGAGGAACAGGATGCCCAGTTCGGCGCCCCGGAAGCCGCACAGCCAGGCGCCGAGGGTGCCGACCAGCGGCAGCCAGACCATCTTCACCAGGCTGGCGTCCACCGCCAGCTTGCCGCTGTCGCGCAGGGCTGCCAGCGACAGCGTGCCGCCGATGCAGATCAGCGCCAGCGGCAGGGTCATCTGCGCCAGGTAGTCGCCGGAGGTCAGCAACCAGTTGGGCAGCGGCACCTGGGCGTAGGCCATCGGCGTGGCCAGCAGCACACTGATGATCAGTGGGTTGCTGAAGATGCTCTTGCAGATGCTCCACGGGTCGGACTTGAGGTCTGGGCTGTACACCGCCAGGACCACCGCCGATAGCGAGTTGTAGAGCAGGATCACCAGGCCGGCGAGGACCGCACCGAGGGAGATGCCGTAGTCGCCGTAAAGGCTGGCCGCCAGGGCCAGGCCGATCACCCCGTTGTTGCCGCGGAACGCGCCCTGGGTGTAGATGCCCCGCTCTGCCGGCGGTGCCCGCCAGATCGCCAGGCCCCAGGCCATGGCGAAGCCGACCAGGGTGATGGCGACGAAGTACAGAATCACCCCGGGCTTGATGGCGGAATCGAGGTCAGCGTGATAGATGCCGAGGAACAACAGCGCTGGCATGCAGACGTTGAACACCAGCGACGAGGCGACCTTGCTGAAGTTGTCGTCGATCAGGCGGACGCGTTTGAGAAATACGCCCATGAACAGCATGGCGAACACCGGCGCGGTGATGTTCAGCGTCTGGATAAGGAGGGCGAGCATGCGCGAGCGGTCCTGAAGGGATTGCCGTTAGGGCGCTAATGATACGCCAGCGGTCGCGAGTTGCGGGGACTTGGCGGCAATAAAAGCACATATCCTGTAGAAATTGGCTGATTGTGCAGACCTCATCGCGATGCGACTTGCCCCGCGATGAGGCTGGCGCGGTCAGATGATCCGCGTGCCGAGCACCTTGAGAAACGCCGCCAGCCAGGCCGGGTGCGCCGGCCACGCGGGCGCCGTCACCAGGTTGCCGTCGACATGCGCCTGATCCACCGCGATGTCGATAAAGGTCCCACCCGCCAGCCGCACCTCAGGCGCACACGCCGGGTAGGCGCTGCACTCACGCCCTTCGAGCACCCCGGCGGCTGCCAGCAGCTGCGCCCCATGGCACACCGCGGCAATCGGCTTGCCGGCCTGGTCGAACGCCTGGACCAGCGCCAGCACCTGCTCGTTCAGGCGCAGGTACTCCGGTGCCCGACCGCCAGGGATCAGCAAGGCGTCATAGCTCTCAGGCCGCACCTGGACGAAATCGAAGTTCAGGGCAAAGTTGTGCCCCGGCTTCTCGCTGTAGGTCTGCTCGCCCTCGAAGTCATGAATCGCCGTGCGCACGGTCTGCCCGGCGATCTTTTCCGGGCACACCGCATGCACCGTATGGCCGACCATGCTCAGCGCCTGGAACGGCACCATCGCCTCGTAATCCTCGACGTAGTCGCCGACCAGCATGAGAATCTTCTTCGCCGTCATCGCATCCACTCCTGAGTCAGTCCCGTAACGGTCACAGCACGATAGTCCGCTTCGGCGATTAGTGAAATCCTGCGCGGGCCTCAGTCACGTCGGTCGAGCAGGTTGACCACCAGCCGGTCCAGCCAGCCCCACACCCGCTGCTTGACCCGACGCCACAACGGACGGGCGTTCCAGTGGTCGAGATCGACCTCCTGGCTGAGGCCGAAATCGCGCTCGAAGCTGGCCGCCACGGCTGCGGTCAACGGCGGGTCGAGCGCCTCGATGTTGGCCTCGAGGTTGAAGCGCAGGTTCCAGTGGTCGAAGTTGCACGAGCCGACACTGACCCAGTCATCGACCAGGACCATCTTCAGGTGCAGGAAGCACGGCTGGAACTCGAAGATCCGCACCCCGGCCCGCAGCAATCGCGGGTAGTAGCGATGGCCGGCGTAGCGCACCGACGGGTGATCGGTGCGCGGGCCGGTCAGCAACAGGCGTACGTCGATGCCCCGTGCCGCGGCGCGGCGCAGCGAGCGGCGCACGCTCCAGGTCGGCAGGAAGTACGGCGTCGCCAGCCAGATCCGGCGCTGGCCGCTGTTCAGCGCACGCACCAGCGAATGGAGGATATCGCGGTGCTGGCGGGCGTCGGCATAGGCCACCCGGCCCATGCCCTGGCCTTGCACCGGCACTTTCGGCAGGCGCGGCAGGCCGAACCCTTCAGGTGGACGCCAGGCGGTCCGGCGGTTGTTGGCGTGCCATTGGCGGTCGAACAACAGTTGCCAGTCGCTGACGATCGGCCCTTGCATGCGCACCATCACTTCATGCCACTCGCTGGTCTCGGCGTGCGGCGTCCAGAACTCGTCGGTGACCCCGGTGCCGCCGACCACCGCCCAGCGCTCGTCGACCAGCAACAGCTTGCGGTGGTCGCGGTACAGGTTGCGCACGCCGCGGCGCCAGACCAGGCGGTTGTACCAGCGCAGGTACACGCCGGCACTGAGCAGGCGCTCGCGCAGGGCGGCGGTGAAGGCCAGCGAGCCGTAGTCGTCGAACAGACAGCGCACCCGCACGCCGCGCCGCGCCGCCAGCTCCAACGCCTCGACCACCGCTTCGGCGCAGGCACCTGCCTCGACCAGGTACAGCTCGAGGTCGACCTGGCGCTCGGCGCGCATGATCGCCAGGAGCATCTGCGGGAAGAATTCGGGGCCGTCGATCAGCAGCTCGAACTGGTTGCCATCCCGCCAGGGGAAGACCGGCCCCGGCATGTCAGCGGGCGGTGAAGATCAGTACCGCGTTGACCGGTACCGAAGGGTTGATCGACTTGAGCTTGGCGAACGTGCGCAAGCTCTCCACACCCGGCAGCAAGCCGTAGTCGCTGGCGCGCAGGATCAGCGGCTCGAGGGTGACCACCTGAAAGCGCCGCTCATCGAGGCGGGTCGCCATCAGCAAGGCGTTGTAGCTGTGCGACTGGCCGTGCAGGGTAACGGTGAGCGGCAGGCGCAGTTCGATCTGCGCGCCATTGGCCAGGTTGTTGATCGGCTGCAGGTCGATCTGCGCCTTGATCGTCGCATCGGGAAACTGGCCGACCTCGAACAGCGCGTCACGCATGCGCTCGTCACGCAGCGGGATGCCGCTGCTGACCGAATCCATCTCGATGCTCAGCCCGGCCACGCCCTTGCGATCGACGCTGCCATGCAACACCAGGAAGCGGTGGACCTCGATGGTGTCGCCGTTCTTGCCGGTGACGAACGACAGGCGCGAAGACTCGCCATCAAGGTGCCAGTTGGCGTGCGCGGGCAGGCAAAAAGCCAGCAACAAGGCAGGGATCAGGCGGGCAAAATTGAACATGGGAAATTCCGTGAAACAAAGCCATCAACCTTACCCGCCCGTCCTCACGGCAGCAAGCGGCAGCCCACACGCGGCCCCTGCCAGGCGGCCTGGGCGCTGCGCCCAAGGCCGTCGGCAAACACCAGGCGGCGACCGCTGTCCTCGTCCAGGCGGCTCAGCGGCAGGTATTGCCTGACGTAGCCCCGGCAATAGCCCTCGTCGAAGCCCATGACGAACCGGCACGAGCAGTACTCCTTGGCCGAGTAGGCCGAGAGGACCCCGGGAAAGTCCCCCAGCGCTTGCCGCTCATGCCACACCCAGGCCAGCAGCACCGCGACCATCAGCAGCAACCCGCGCTTCATGAGCCCTCCCCCATCGCGGCCAGGATGCGTTTGAGCAACTGGTCATGGCTGAAGCTGGCGTCGCGGTCATCGGCGTAGCGCACCACCACCAGCTTGTGCCCCGGCACCACATAAAGCGCCTGCCCCCAGTGGCCGAGCGCGGCGTAGGTGTCGGTCGGCGCATCCGGCCACGGCGGCGGCTTGCCGGGCAATGGGTGGTTGAGCCACCAGTGGCCACCCGGGTTGGCCTCACCAGGGATGGCCTCGGCAGCTTCGAACGGCGCGCGATTGAAGGCCACCCAGTCGATAGGGAGCAGCTGGCGGTCCTGCCAGCGGCCTTCTCTGAGCATCAGCAGGCCGATGCGGGCGAGGTCGCGGGCACTCAGGTAGAGGTAGGACGAACCGACGTAGGTGCCGGCGCCGTCCTGCTCCCACACCGCACTGTCGATCCCCAGCGGGGTGAACAGTGCTTGCCACGGATAACCTTGGTAGTGCGCCGGCTCGAGCATCCCACGCAGCGCGGCCGCGAGCAGGTTGCTGTCGCCGCTGGAATAGACGAAGTGCCGACCCGGTGGCTGGGCGGCCTTCATCGCCGCGGTATAGCCCGCCATGTCGTGACGGCCGCGGGTATAGAGCATGGCCACCACCGAGGATTTCACCGGCGCGTATTCGTAGTCTTCCTGCCAGGCCAGGCCGCTGGCCCAGTGCAGCAGATCGACCAGGCGCAGTTCGGGGTGCGCGCTCAATGCCGGGTAGAAGCGCGCTGCCGGGTCCGTCAGGGCAAAGCGTCGTTCGCCATAGGCCACGCCGAGCAGGGTCGCCAGCACACTCTTGCTCACCGACCAGGTCAGGTGGGCAGTGTTGGCGTGGGTCGGTGGGCTGTAGCGCTCATGCACGATGCGCCCGTCGCGAATGATCAACAGCGCATCGGTGCGCACGCCACTGCGCCCGGCGTCATCGCGAGCGGGGAAGCCATAGTCGTCGACAGCCTGCCAGTCGATCGGCGTGGACGCGGTTTGCCAGTCAGGCGTGGGCCAGTCCTCGGCCCCTGCGCACACGCAGAACATCCACAACAGCACCAGCCATCCCCTCGATGCGCCCATGCACCGCCCTCTCGTCAGTGATCGGCCGAGCCTGCCACACGCGCATGACAATCCGGCGGCGGCGCAGGGCTGGCGACCCCGCGTTGGCGGGTGTCACGCAAGCATCACCAAAGATTCACCGAGGTGACACCGGCCGTACCTAGTCTGATTTTGCACAACCAAGCCGACCGGCCGCACCCCCCAATGGCTGGCTTATGGAGACTCGGAATGACTCGGATCGCTCGCTCTGGCGACAACAGCACTGAACGCCGTCTGCACGCCGAACGCCTGGTCGGCGCCGCGGCCCTGCAGGAGGCTCAGGCCCTGCGCTTCAAGGTGTTCAGCGGCGAGTTCAAGGCCAAGCTGAAAGGCGCCGAACACGGCCTGGACATGGACGACTACGACATTCACTGCCGGCATATCGGCGTGCGCGACCTGAGCACCGGCCGGCTGGTGGCCACCACCCGCCTGCTCGACCACCAGGCCGCGAGCAGCCTGGGGCGGTTCTACAGCGAAGAAGAGTTTCGCCTGCACGGCCTGCTGCAGTTGCAGGGGCCGATCCTCGAGCTGGGCCGCACCTGCGTCGACCCGGCCTATCGCAACGGCGGCACCATCGCCGTGCTCTGGGGCGAGTTGGCCGAAGTGCTCAACGAAGGCGGCTACAGCTACCTGATGGGCTGCGCGAGCATCCCCATGCAGGACGGCGGGGTGCAGGCCCACGCGATCATGCAGCGCCTGCGCGAGCGCTACCTGTGCACGGAGCACCTGCGCGCCGAGCCGAAGAAGCCCCTGCCGAGCCTGCCGCTGGCGGGCAATGTCATCGCCGAGATGCCGCCGCTGCTCAAGGCATACATGCGCCTCGGGGCGAAGATCTGTGGCGAGCCGTGCTGGGACGAAGACTTCCAGGTGGCCGACGTGTTCATCCTGCTCAAGCGCGACGACCTTTGCCCGCGCTATGCCCGTCACTTCAAGGCGGCGGTCTGATGCCGCGCCTGCGGGTCATCGCCCGCCTGTCGCGACTGCTGCTGGTACTGCTGCTCGGCGCGGCCATGGCCTGCGTGATCGCCGTGGGTGAACGGTTGCGGCTGAACGCGTCGATCGAACTGCGCCAACGCTGGAGCCGCTGGTTCATGCAGCGCCTGGTCGGCGCCCTGCCGTTTGCTGTGCAAGTCATTGGAGCACTGCCGCAGCGGCCCATGCTGTGGGTCGGCAACCATGTGTCGTGGACCGACATTCCCCTGCTCGGCATGCTCACGCCGCTGTCGTTCCTGTCCAAGGCCGAGGTGCGCCAGTGGCCGCTGGCCGGTTGGCTGGCAGAGAAAGCCGGCACCTTGTTCATCCGCCGCGGCGGTGGGGATGCGCAGCGCTTGCGCGAGCAGATCAGTGATCAGCTGGGTGCAGGGCAGCCGTTGCTGATTTTCCCCGAGGGCACGACCACCGATGGGCGCAGCGTGCGCACCTTCCATGGCCGTCTGTTGGCGGGTGCGATCGACCAGGGCACGCCCGTGCAACCGGTGGCCATCGAGTATCGACGTGACGGTGAGGCGGATCTGCTGGCGCCGTTCATCGGCGACGATGACCTGGTGTCGCACCTGCTGCGCTTGTTTGGCCAGCCACGTGCAGAGGTGAGGATTCACCTGCTGGCGCCGATCAGCAGCCAGGGCAAGGAGCGTGCGGCGCTGGCGTTGCAGGCGCAACAGGCGATTCACCTGGCCTTGTTCGGGGTCGAAGAAGCCGAGTTCGCGCCGCGTCGGCAGGCGCGCGCGGCCTGACATCTTCAGCGGCAGTACCGGCCTCTTCGCGGGGCAAGCCCGCTCCCACAGGGATGGCGCTGTTCTGCAGATTTGCACGGTCCCTGTGGGAGCGGGCTTGCCCCGCGAAGAGGCCGGTACTGCTTAGCGACTAGCGGCAAACGCCTGCAACTGCGGATAAAACGCCCTGAAGTCGGCCAGCAACGGCTCGTACAGCACCTCCAGCTCAGCCATCACCCCGGCCATCCCTTCGGGCCGCGACAGGCGTCGGGCGATGCCCTTGAACACCTGTTCCAGCGTGGCGAAATCGCCATAGGCGCCGAGCCAGTCGTCCGCGGCCATGAACGGCGCTATGTGCGCCAGGCGCCCCGGCAACTCAGGCTCGGCCAGCAGCACCCGATAGAAATCGCGGGTGAACTCGGCCAACGGCTGGTCGGCATAGTCGTGCCAGTGCCGCGCCAGGCAATGATCGAAAAACACATCCAGGACGATCCCGGCATAGCGCCGCCGCGCCGGCGGAAACCGCCCCAGCGCGGTCAGCACCAGCGGGTGGCTGTCGGTAAAGCTGTCGATATGACGGTGCAGGCGGATGGCCGCTTCCAGGGTCGGCGCAAAGCGCCCCTCCAGCGAGCCTTTGACGAAATCGCCATACAGGCTGCCGAGCAGTTGCTGCGGCTGCTGGCCGCCCAGGTGCAGGTGTGCGAGGTAGTTCATGGCGCCAGTCTAGCACTGCCGCTACCCATATCGTTATAACGCGATATAGCGATTCGCACTCAGCTAAGAACCTCTTCATATTTGTATATCGCGAAATACCGATTTATATTTCGCTCCATCGCGATATAGCGCAACACATCACGAGCCTACTCATGCCTCTCGATCTCGACGACATCATCAAAGCCCTGTCCCACCCGGTCCGGCGCGAAATCCTCAGCTGGCTGAAAGACCCGGCGACGCAGTTTCCCGACCAGCACCACAGCATCGAGCACGGTGTCTGTGCCGGGCAGATCGATCAACGCTGCGGCTTGTCGCAGTCGACCGTCTCTGCCCACCTGGCGACCCTGCAGCGCGCGGGCCTGATCAGCAGCCAGAAGATCGGCCAGTGGCACTTTTTCAAACGCAACGAGGACACCATCCAGGCGTTTCTCGCGCAACTGAGCCAAGCGCTCTGAACAGGACCCTGCCATGCCCCTTCCGTTATTGATCCTGGCGCTCAGCGCCTTTGCCATCGGCACCACCGAGTTCGTCATCATGGGCCTGCTGCCCGAAGTGGCGCTGGACCTCGGCGTGTCGATCCCCGGTGCCGGCTGGCTGGTCACCGGCTACGCCCTGGGCGTGGCGATCGGTGCGCCGTTCATGGCCCTGGCCACGGCGCGGCTGCCGCGCAAGGCAGCACTGGTGACGCTGATGGGCGTGTTCATCATCGGCAACCTGCTGTGCGCGGTGGCCAGCGACTACGACCTGCTGATGTTCGCCCGGGTGGTGACCGCGCTGTGCCACGGCGCCTTCTTCGGCATCGGCTCGGTGGTCGCGGCCAGCCTGGTACCGGCCAACCGCCGCGCCTCGGCGGTGGCCCTGATGTTCACCGGCCTGACCCTGGCCAACGTCCTCGGCGTCCCTTTGGGCACCGCGCTGGGCCAGGTCGCCGGCTGGCGTTCAACCTTCTGGGCGGTGACCGCGATCGGCGTGATCGCACTGATCGGTCTGGTGCGCTTCCTGCCGCTGCAGCGTGATGAACAAGCCGTCGACATGCGTGCCGAGCTGGCCGCGCTGAAGGGCGTCGGCATCTGGCTGTCGCTGGGCATGACCGTGCTGTTCTCTGCCTCCATGTTCGCCCTGTTCACCTACGTCGCGCCGCTGCTCGGCGATGTCACCGGCGTGTCGCCCCGCGGCGTGACCTGGACCCTGCTGCTGATCGGACTGGGCCTGACCCTGGGCAACATCATCGGCGGCAAGCTCGCCGACCGCCGCCTGGGCGCTACCCTGATCGGCGTGTTCGTCGCCATGGCCGTGGTCTCCACTGCCCTGAGCTGGACCAGCCGCGCGCTGATCCCGGCAGAGATCACCCTGTTCCTCTGGGCCACCGCCGCATTTGCCGCCGTGCCGGCCCTGCAGGTCAACGTGGTCACCTACGGCAAGGCCGCGCCAAACCTGGTGTCGACCCTGAACATCGGCGCCTTCAACCTGGGCAACGCCCTCGGCGCCTGGGTCGGCGGCAGCGTCATCGCCCATGGCCTGGGCCTGACCCGCGTGCCGCTGGCCGCCGCCGCGCTGGCGGTGCTGGCGCTGATCGTCACCCTGATCGCTTTCAACCCGCGCGGCGGCGACGCCGCACTGGCGCCTGCTTCCCACTGATCCTCGCGAGGCTTACCCGATGACCACGCTATTCGATCCGCTGACCCTGGGCGACCTGCAACTGCCCAACCGCATCATCATGGCGCCGCTGACCCGCTGCCGCGCCGACGAAGGCCGCGTGCCCAACGCGCTGATGGCCGAGTACTACGTGCAGCGCGCCAGCGCCGGGCTGATCCTCAGCGAAGCGACCTCGGTGACGCCGATGGGCGTCGGCTACCCGGACACCCCAGGCATCTGGTCGAACGACCAGGTCCGCGGCTGGAACAACCTGACCAAAGCGGTGCATGCCGCGGGTGGGCGGATCTTCCTGCAGCTGTGGCACGTCGGGCGCATTTCCCACCCCAGCTACCTGAATGGCGAGCTGCCGGTGGCGCCCAGCGCCATCGCTGCCAAGGGCCATGTCAGCCTGGTCCGGCCACTGGCCGACTACCCGACGCCACGGGCCCTGGAGAGCGAAGAGATCGCCGACATCGTCGATGCCTACCGCGTCGGCGCGGAGAACGCCAAGGCGGCCGGTTTCGACGGCGTGGAGATTCATGGCGCCAACGGTTATCTGCTCGACCAGTTCCTGCAGAGCAGCACCAACCAGCGCAGCGACCACTACGGTGGCTCGCTGGAAAACCGCGCAAGGCTGTTGCTGGAAGTCACCGATGCAGTGATCGAGGTGTGGGGCGCGGGCCGCGTCGGCGTGCACCTGGCGCCGCGCGCAGACGCCCATGACATGGGTGATGGCGACCGCGTCGTGACCTTTACCTACGTGGCGCGGGAGCTGGGCAAGCGCGGTATCGCGTTTATCTGCGCCCGCGAGAAGCAGGCCGAAGACAGCATCGGCGCGCAGATCAGAGCGGCGTTCGGCGGGCCGTACATCGTCAACGAGCGCTTCGACAAAGCCAGTGCCAATGCGGCGCTGGCCAGCGGCAAGGCGGATGCGGTGGCGTTTGGCGTGCCCTTTATCGCCAACCCTGACTTGCCAGCGCGACTGGCAGCCGATGCGCCGTTGAACGAAGCCCGACCAGAGACGTTCTACGGCCGAGGGCCGGTGGGCTACATCGATTATCCGCGGTTGTAACCGACAGCCTGGGGCCGCGTTGCGGCCCCAAACGGCTCAGGGCCGGGCGTTGATCTGCTGCTGCAGGTTCTGCACCTGGTTCTGCAAGGTGGTCAGGTTACGCGTGGTCTGCCCGCGGAACGCATCGAACTCCTGTACCGAAGCACCACTCGACGCCGCAGCCGCCGGGCGGTTGTCGACCTGGCTCTTGAGCACCAGTACGTCCTGCTCCAGGCTTTCGATCGCCGCGCTCGGGTTGCCCTGCTTCTTCAGCGCGGCGATTTCGTTGCTCAGGGTCTTCAGCTCGCTGTCCAGCTTGCCGCCATCCAGTTGCCCGGACTTGAGCGCTGCCAACTCAGCGTTGACCGCCTTCAGCTGCGCCTGCAGCTGGCTCTGCAACTCGCTCACCGCCTTCTGCTGCTCACGGGTATCGGCCAGTACCTGCTCCAGGCGCTTGCCCAGGTCACCGGCCTGACCGGCCACGCCCTGCTGCTGCTTGCCCTGCTCGGCCAGGCTCGCCTGCAACTGGCGGATCTGCAGCTTCAACGCCTCACTGCCGGTGTTGACGCTGGCATCACTGGCCTCGACCTTGCCGCTGATCGCCTGCAAGCGCCCAGCCGCCTCCTCACTGATGCGGGCGAAGGCTTCCTGGGTGGCCACCAACTGCTGCTCCATCAGCGACATCTGCTGGAAACTCCACCAGCCCAGACCGGCCAAGGCAATGAACGAGGCACACAGCAGCGCCCACAGCGGCGCGGTGCTGGCCGGGCGGGCGGCTTTCTGGCGGCTGCGCGCCACGTGTTCGGGGAGCAGTTCATCGTCGTCACGGGTGCCGGCACGCAAGGTGGGCACGTCGTCGATATCGTCGCGAAGATCGTTACGCATGGGTGCTTTCAACCACAGTAATAGCAAAGAGACATGAGTATAAACCGCTTGCGCGGCGCACTGATGACCATCATCCGGGCGGCAGGTTCAGTGATTGCCCGGGGCGTTCTTCCACCAGCCGCAGAATTCATCCAGCGCAGTCCACAGGCTGACCTGCGGGCGGTAGTCGAGGTACTGCCGGGCGCGGCTGATGTCGAGGGTGAAGTCCTTGCTCATGACCTGCACGCCGAGGCGCGACAAGGTCGGTTGCGGGCGGCCCGGCCAGAGCATGCACGCCGCTTCGTTGAGCGCCGCCAGGCTGTAGGCCAGGGCCGGCGAGCGGTAGCGGGTTACCTGCGGCAGGTGCATCTGGCGCATCACGTAGTTGACCACGTCCCACAGCGGCAACGGCTGGCCGTTGCTGATGTTGTAGGCCTGGCCGAGCGCCTGGTCGTCGGCGAACAGCGCGCTGAGCAAGGCCTCGTTGAGGTTGTGCACGCTGGTGAAGTCGACCATGTTGAGGCCATTGCCGATGATCGCCAGGCGGCGCTTGCGCTGCATCTGCAGCAACCGCGGGAAGATGCTCGCATCCCCGGCACCGGTAACGAAGCGCGGGCGCAGGGCCAGCACCTCGAGGCCGAATTCCTGGGCGCCGAAGACTTTCTGCTCGGCGAGGTACTTGGTGGTCGCGTAGTGGTCATGAAACCGGCGCGGCATCTGGTCTTCACGGATATCCAGGCGCGAGCGGCCGTTGAAGTACAGCGACGGGGAAGACAGGTGCACGAGCCGCCGCACATGCTCCTTGATGCAGCCCTCGACGACGTTTTCGGTGACCACCACATTGCCCTGGTGGAAGTCCTGGTAACGTCCCCAGGTGCCCACCGCGCCGGCGCAATGGACCACGGCGTCGATCCCCTGGCACAGGCGTCGGGCCAGCTCGGCATCGCCGAGATCACCGGGGATGAACTGAGCGCCGCGCTTGACCAGGTGCTCGACGCCTTCGGCGCGCCGGCCGTTGACCCGGACGTCGAGGCCCTGCTCCAGGGCAAAGCGCGCAAAGCGCCCGCCGATGAAGCCGCTCGCGCCGGTGACCAGAATTCGCATGTAACACTCCGCCTTGCCAGATTTCAGATGCAGTTGACGTCGCTCGCGCCTACAACGGCACCAGCCAGCCCGGCGCCATCTGGCGCAGGTGCTCGGTCAGTTGGGCGAGCAGTTGCCCGCCATTGCGCCAATGATGCCAGTACAGCGGCACATCGATGGGGGTATCGGCACAGATTTCCACCAGATCACCGCGCTGCAGCTGCGCGCTGGCCTGGCGCTCGGGCACCAGGCCCCAGCCCACCCCGGCCTCGGCCAAGCGCAAGAAGCCCTCGGAAGACGGGCACAGGTGGTGCAGGAAACCGTCTTCGATCCCCAGCGAAGCCAGGTAGCGGTGCTGCAGGAAGTCGTCCGGACCGAACACGATCGCCGGCGTGCGCGCCAGGCGCCTGGGCTCGAACCCGTGGGGAAAGTAGCGCGCCATGAACGCCGGGCTGGCCAGCGCACGGTAGCGCATCGCGCCCAGTGCCAGGCTGCGCGCCCCCGCCACCGGCCGCTCGCTGCCACACAGGCAGGCCGCCACTTCGCCGGCGCGCATGCGCTTGAGGCCGACGTCCTGGTCCTCGACCACCAGGTCCAGCAGCACCTGCTGCTCGGCGCAGAACGTGCTGACGGCGCCGGCCCACCAGGTCGCCAGGCTGTCGGCGTTGAGGGCAATGCGCAGGCGCTCCGGCAGGCCCTCTTCGTCAAGTGCCGGGACCTGGCGATGGAGGTCGCGCTCGAGCAGGCGCACCTGCTGCACATGGTTGAGCAACTGGCGGCCGACCTCGGTCGGGCTGGGCGGCGTGGCACGCACCAGCACCGGCTGGCCGACCCGCGCCTCGAGCAGCTTGATGCGCTGGGAGATGGCCGACTGCGACAGGCCGAGGACCTGCGCGGCGCGCTCGAAACCGCCTTGTTCGATCACCGCGGCGAGGGCGGCGAGGAGCTTGTAGTCGAACATCGATTTCTCTAATGCCTGATCAGCTTTATTGGTTTTTCTTATACAGCGGGTTTCGCCACAATGGCCAGCATTCAATGCAGCAATCTGCGTCGACGCGCTCGTCGGCGCCCTTGGAGTGTCCCCGCTATGTGGCAGAGTTACCTGAACGGCCTGCTGGTCGCCTTTGGCCTGATCATGGCCATCGGCACGCAAAACGCCTTTGTCCTGGCGCAAAGCCTGCGCCGCGAGCACCACGTGCCCGTGGCCATCCTCTGCGTGGTGTGTGACGCACTGCTGGTGGCGGCGGGGGTGTTCGGCCTGGCCACGGTGCTGGCGCACAACCCGATGCTGCTGGCTGCCGCCCGCTGGGGTGGCGCGGCGTTCCTCATCTGGTACGGGGCCAAGGCACTGCAACGCGCCTGCTCGCGGCAGAGCCTGCAGCAGCAGGACGGCCAGGGCGTGCGGTCGCGCCGTGCGGTGCTGCTCAGCGCCCTGGCGGTGACCCTGCTCAACCCGCATGTGTACCTCGACACGGTGTTGCTGATCGGCTCGCTGGGGGCCCAGCAAAGCGTGCCCGGCGCCTACGTGGCCGGCGCCGCGAGTGCCTCGCTGGTGTGGTTCTTCACCCTTGCCCTCGGCGCGGCCTGGCTGGCGCCGTGGCTGGCGCGACCGACCACGTGGCGCCTGCTCGACCTGATGGTGGCGGTGATGATGTTCGCGGTGGCCGCGCAGTTGATCCTTGGGTGAGCTGCAAGCGGCACGTTTCAAGCAACACGTGAATCCAGCGCGATCCGCTTCAGCTTGAGGCTTGCAGCTTCAAGCTTGGAACTTCTTTGACCCTATAGTTGTTGCGTGGTTATGCGCGGGGGCTGGTGATATGATCCAGGGCTTGCGTCGCAAAGAGTACAAACTCGCCGACGTGTACCGGGCCGCCCGTGATCGGCCTTGCGCAAACCGCGAACTAGACCTGAATCAGGAGATCCACCATGGCTTTTGAATTGCCGCCGCTGCCGTACGCCCACGATGCCCTGCAGCCGCACATCTCCAAGGAAACCCTGGAGTATCACCACGACAAGCACCACAACACCTACGTCGTGAACCTGAACAACCTGGTCCCAGGCACCGAGTTCGAAGGCAAGACCCTGGAAGAGATCGTCAAGACCTCTTCGGGCGGCATCTTCAACAACGCGGCTCAAGTCTGGAACCACACCTTCTACTGGAACTGCCTGGCACCTAACGCCGGTGGCCAGCCGACCGGCGCCCTGGCTGACGCGATCAACGCGGCCTTCGGCTCGTTCGACAAGTTCAAGGAAGAGTTCACCAAGACTTCGGTCGGCACCTTCGGCTCCGGCTGGGGCTGGCTGGTGAAGAAGGCTGACGGTTCCCTGGCCCTGGCCAGCACCATCGGCGCCGGCTGCCCGCTGACCAGCGGCGACACCCCGCTGCTGACCTGCGACGTCTGGGAACACGCCTACTACATCGACTACCGCAACGTACGTCCGAAGTATGTCGAGGCGTTCTGGAACCTGGTCAACTGGAAGTTCGTTGCCGAGCAGTTCGAAGGCAATACCTTCAAGGCCTGATTGATTCAGCCTGCCTTGTAGAAAAAACCCGGCTTCGGCCGGGTTTTTTGCGTGTGTTCGGTGTAGATGCGCTGGGCTTTTTGGGGCTTATCCGTTTCCTGTGGTGGCGCTTATGGCCCCTTCCGCCCCAACGGCGGGTCACTTTTTTCTTGGAAAAAAGTGACCCGCCGTAAGGGCGGAAGGGGCCAGCAGCAGCCCCCCA
>NZ_UNOZ01000033.1 GCF_900536025.1 Pseudomonas reidholzensis | reverse complement strand
ATAACCGCTGAAAGCATCTAAGCGGGAAACTTGCCTCAAGATGAGATCTCACTGGGATCTAGAATCCCCTGAAGGGCCGTCGAAGACTACGACGTTGATAGGTTGGGTGTGTAAGCGCTGTGAGGCGTTGAGCTAACCAATACTAATTGCCCGTGAGGCTTGACCATATAACACCCAAGCAATTTGAGCGAAAGCCAGATTGCGGTGGTGAAGACGAAAGAACCGAAGATTCGTAACATCACAAATATCGCATATCCGAATTCGCTGGGCTGTCCAACAGGACATTCTGGCTACAGAATTTCTTGACGACAATAGAGCATTGGAACCACCTGATCCCATCCCGAACTCAGTAGTGAAACGATGCATCGCCGATGGTAGTGTGGGGTCTCCCCATGTGAGAGTAGGTCATCGTCAAGATTCATTTCGCAAAACCCCTATCTGCGCGAGCAGGTAGGGGTTTTGTCTTTTAGCTCAGAAAATTTCAAGCTCTACAGGGGTAGCACCATCCCCAAGACGCGCGCGTAGGCTGCCAGG
The DNA here is from genome assembly GCF_900536025.1 of Pseudomonas reidholzensis. Taxonomy (GTDB): domain Bacteria; phylum Pseudomonadota; class Gammaproteobacteria; order Pseudomonadales; family Pseudomonadaceae; genus Aquipseudomonas; species Aquipseudomonas reidholzensis. Next base: position 77,721 of record NZ_UNOZ01000033.1, on the reverse strand, counting down.
CACCGTTGATCACATCAAGAATGTAGATCCCTCCGTACCCTGCTGCTGAGCTTCAAGATACGCCCGCAATTCTCTGAACTGCTGCCCAACCGTTTGCACCACATAGTCCCAGAATGCCGGGTTATCAACGGTTTGCGTGACCACCTGGATGGGCAAAAACCGCCTCATCTCGTCTTGGAAGTCCCGCTGCGTCAGCGTCAGCGCCAAGCTCGCCACTCTCTCTCCTCCTTGTTCCAGGAACAGCGCCGCCGTAGTCACATGGTCGCGCAGCTTGCGCTCCAAGAGTTCAAAGGCAGGTGTCACTGCTCGCTGCTTGAGCCAAGTGAGGTCCCACAGATCACGGTTTTTGATGCGTCCTTGACGAAGGACAAAAGCCAGCAACTTGTCGACAAAGATTTCTTCAAGACTCTCGGCGTTGACGATCAAACCGTCGGTCCCCATGTCGATCCCATATGGATTCAGCAAGGTCATCGGTTTGCGCTGGTAGGACGGGATCGCACAGATATCGATATGGATTTTCTGCGCCGGCAGGTTGCGCGCCTCAGGGCGGGTTTGGATGCGTAGCTTCCATGTATCGACGTTGCCTTCATCTCGGGTGGGTTCGCTGACCTCTACCTTCAGCCCATATTTTTCGTTCAGTTTCTCAATGAGATCTTCCTTGAGTGCGGAAAAGTCCTCCCGCTTGAAGTGCGCACCGCCGGTGAAGTCGAGGTCTTCGCTGAGTCGCCTTGAGCCGTAGCAGGTCCGCAAGCACGTGCCACCAATAAAGCACAGGTTCTTCAATAAACCGGACTCGCTGAGTATGCGCATGATGTCGTGATGGAGCAGTTCCTTCTCCACTACCACTTGCAGGGGGGCAAGCTCCGGTGTGTTGCTCAGGGCTTGCTGGACGAGCTGGTCAAACAAGTTCATTGGCGATTTCCCAGTTGATCAGGTCGAGGTTGCGTCTGGTTCGTTTCATGTCCGCCAGCGCCAGGGTAGGCCTGGCACGCCACATCCGGCAGCGTTCGTCATAATCAAGCTGGCCTGCAAGCTCGCTGGCTTTGCGCGTGGTATGAATGAATTCGAGGGTGCCGAATGAGCCGCAGCGTATGGACTGGCTTCGTCCGGAAGACATGACGGTAAGCCAATTCATCGGGAGTTGGGATATCACCCCAGCGTCGCTCAGGGCCGACTCCAGGCTGATGTAGTTAAGATTATCCGCACGTAGGCGTGCCGCGGCGTGGTACAGGACCAGCCCTGGATTGGGTTTTACCGGTGTGTAGAGGTAGAGGCCCCGGCACAGTCTGATCAACTGATTATCGTTGGCTGCTCGGCTCAGGAGCGCGCGGTAGGCACTGCTGGACAACTCTGGGAGCAACCCGCGCATATCTGCTGGAGTGAATAGATAACGCTGCGGGGTCGCTAGCTGCTGTAGCCCTTGATAGAGGCGCCGCAGAGGCTGAGTTGGCATGGCAGTGGCTCGACAGATAATCTCTATAGACGCAACTTAGTGTAGAACCAAGGTGAGGTCATTGCACAGAAAGTTTCACATTGTGCAACTTAGTGTGTAGAGATTGTCTGGCAAAGCGGGAGCAGAATCCGATTTTGCAGTGTGGGCTTCATGGTTAGGGTGCAGTGAGATGCCGATCTAACCGCTAAATCCCACGCACAAAAAAACCGACCATAAGGTCGGTTTTTTCTGGATTTGGTGCCCCGAGGGAGACTCGAACTCCCACTCCTTTCGAAAACGGATTTTGAATCCGCCGCGTCTACCAATTCCGCCATCAGGGCGTGTGGCGCGCAGTATAGAGAGGCTCAATCACTCGGTCAATCGGCTTTCATGGTGAATTTTCACGCATTGGGCTAAACTTTGCGGCCCTGTCGAACCGAACACAATCATGCGCGTCGCCGATTTTTCCTTCGAACTCCCCGATTCCCTGATCGCCCGCCACCCACTGGCCGAGCGCCATGGCAGCCGACTGCTGGTTCTAGACGGACCGAGCGGCGCGCTGGCACATCAGCAATTCACCGACCTGCTCGCGTACCTGCGCCCCGGCGACCTGATGGTGTTCAACAACACCCGGGTGATCCCGGCGCGGCTGTTCGGCCAGAAAGCCTCTGGTGGCAAGCTCGAGGTGCTGGTCGAGCGCGTGCTCGACAGCCACCGCGTGCTGGCCCACGTGCGCGCCAGCAAGGCGCCCAAGGTGGGGGCGCAGATCCTCATCGATGGCGGTGGCGAGGCCGAGATGGTCGCGCGCCACGACACGCTGTTCGAGCTGCGCTTCACCGAAGAAGTGCTGCCGTTGCTCGACCGGGTCGGCCACATGCCGCTGCCACCCTACATCGACCGTCCGGACGAAGGCGCCGACCGCGAGCGCTACCAGACGGTCTATGCCGAGCGTGCCGGCGCAGTGGCTGCGCCCACCGCGGGCCTGCACTTCGACCAGGCGCTGCTCGACAAAATCGCCGCCAAGGGCGTCGAGCGCGCCTTCGTCACCTTGCACGTTGGCGCGGGCACGTTCCAGCCGGTGCGGGTCGACAAGATCGAAGACCACCACATGCACAAGGAATGGCTCGAAGTCAGCCAGGACGTGGTCGATGCGGTCGAGGCCTGTCGCGCACGCGGTGGGCGTGTCGTCGCAGTCGGCACCACCAGCGTGCGTTCGCTGGAGAGCGCGGCGCGTGATGGCCAGCTCAAGGCGTTCAGCGGCGACACCGACATCTTCATCTTCCCGGGCCGGCCGTTCCATGTGGTCGACGCCCTGGTCACCAACTTCCACCTGCCGGAGTCCACGCTGCTGATGCTGGTCTCGGCCTTCGCCGGTTACCCCGAGACCATGGCTGCCTATGCGGCGGCGGTCGAGCAGGGGTACCGCTTCTTCAGTTACGGTGATGCCATGTTCATCACCCGCAATCCGGCGCCACGTGGCCCCGAGGATCAAGCATGAGTCGCACCTGTCGTATGTCCTTCGAACTGCTGGCCACCGACGGCAAGGCCCGTCGTGGCCGCCTGACCTTCCCCCGTGGCACGGTCGAGACCCCGGCGTTCATGCCGGTCGGTACCTATGGCACGGTCAAGGGCATGCTGCCGCGTGACATCGAGGCCACCGGCGCCGAGATCATCCTGGGCAACACCTTCCACCTGTGGCTGCGCCCGGGCACCGAGGTGATCAAGAAGCACAACGGCCTGCACGACTTCATGCAGTGGAAAGGCCCGATCCTCACCGACTCCGGTGGCTTCCAGGTGTTCAGCCTGGGCGCCATGCGCAAGATCAAGGAAGAGGGCGTGACCTTCGCCTCGCCGGTCGATGGCTCGAAGGTGTTCATGGGCCCGGAAGAGTCGATGCAGGTCCAGCGTGACCTGGGCTCGGACATCGTGATGATCTTCGACGAGTGCACGCCTTACCCGGCCGAGCATGACGTCGCGCGCACCTCGATGGAGCTGTCGCTGCGTTGGGCCCAGCGCTCGAAGAACGCCCACGGCGACAACACTGCGGCGCTGTTCGGTATCGTCCAGGGTGGCATGTACCAGGACCTGCGCCAGCGCTCGCTGGAAGCCCTGGTCAACATCGACTTCGATGGCCTGGCGATCGGCGGCCTGTCGGTCGGCGAGCCCAAGCACGAAATGATCAAAGTGCTCGACTACTTGCCCGACATGATGCCGGCTGACAAACCTCGTTACCTTATGGGGGTAGGCAAACCCGAGGATCTTGTGGAGGGTGTGCGCCGCGGCGTCGACATGTTCGACTGCGTGATGCCGACGCGCAACGCGCGCAACGGTCATCTGTTCATCGACACCGGGGTGATCAAGATCCGCAACGCGTTCCATCGCCACGATGATTCGCCGCTGGATCCGACCTGCGACTGCTACACCTGCACCAACTTCTCCCGCGCCTACCTGCATCACCTGGACAAGTGCGGCGAAATGTTGAGCAGCATGTTGAATACGATCCATAACTTGCGCCATTACCAGCGCCTGATGGCCGGTTTACGCGAGGCTATTCAACAAGGTAAATTGGCCGCCTTTGTCGACGCCTTCTATGCCAAACGCGGGCTTCCTGTGCCGCCTTTGGACTGACTGTCTATTACCGTTTGCCAACCCAATACGTTGCAACATAACAACTGGAGTGTCACATGAGCTTTCTGATCCCCGCCGCCTACGCGGACGCCGCCGCCCCCGCCGCTCCTATGGGTGGTGGTTTCGAGTGGATTTTCCTGGTCGGCTTCCTGGTCATCTTCTACCTGATGATCTGGCGCCCACAGGCCAAGCGCGCCAAAGAGCAGAAGAACCTGCTGGGCAACTTGCAGAAAGGCGACGAAGTTGTCACCAACGGCGGCATCGCTGGCAAGATCGTCAAGGTTTCCGATGACTTCGTGGTACTCGAAGTGTCCGACACCGTTGAACTGAAGTTCCAGAAGGGCGCCATTGCCGCGACCCTGCCAAAAGGTACGCTCAAGGCCATCTGAGTTACCGGTTTTATTTTTCCAGTCGGGGCGCGCAACGCGCCCCGCGTCTTGAACGGGCGGCGTGATGCTGAACAAATACCCTCTGTGGAAATACGCACTGATCGTGCTGGTACTGGCGATCGGTTTCATTTATTCCGCTCCCAACCTCTACCCGGATGATCCGGCGGTGCAGATCAGTGGTGCGAGCTCCGCGCTGCAGGTCAGCCAAGCCGATCTCGATCGCGTCAGCAAGGCGCTGTCCGAGGCCGGTATCACCGTCAAGGGCGGTAGCCTGGGCGAGAAGGGCAGTGCGCTGGTGCGCCTGACCAACCAGGAAGACCAACTCCCTGCCAAGGATGTGGTGCGCAAGGCACTGGGCGATGATTACGTCGTGGCCCTGAACCTGGCCCAGACCACCCCGCAATGGCTGCGTAACCTGGGTGCAAGCCCGATGAAGCTGGGTCTCGACCTGTCCGGTGGTGTGCACTTCCTGCTCGAAGTGGACATGGACAAGGCCATGAGCGCCCGCATGAAGGTCTACGAAGGTGAAGTGAAGACCCTGTTGCGCAAAGAGCGCATCCGCTACCGCAGCCTGCCTCAGCAGGACGGCGGCATCATGCTGGGCTTTGCTGACGATGCAACCCGCGACCAGGCCCAGGGCCTGCTGCGCAAGAATTTCTCCGATTTCGACCTGACCACCACCGAGCGCAACGAGCTCGCTGTGCTGCGTCTGGCGCTGACCCCGGCCAAAGTCGCCGAGATCCGCGAATACTCGATCAAGCAGAACCTGACCACCGTACGTAACCGGGTCAACGAGCTGGGCGTCGCCGAGCCGCTGGTTCAGCGCCAGGGCGCCAACCGCATCGTGGTCGAGCTGCCAGGCGTGCAGGACACTGCCGAAGCCAAGCGTATCCTCGGCAAGACCGCCAACCTCGAGTTCCGCTTCGGTGCCGAGCCGGGTGCGTCCAAGGCCACCACCGAGATCTTCGAGTTCCGTGAGGGCGGCCGTTCCGCGCCGGTCGAGCGTGGCCTGATCATCACCGGTGACCAGGTCACCGACGCCCAGGCCAGCTTCGACGAGCATGGCCGTCCGCAGGTCAACATCCGCCTCGATGGCCATGGCGGCGAACTGATGAGCCGCGCCACCCGCAGCAACGTCGGGCGCAGCATGGCGGTGATCTTCATCGAGCAGAAGCCGGTGACCCGCTACGTCAAGCAGACGGTCGACGGTGTCGAGAAGGAAGTGGCGGTACAGAGCTTCCAGGAAGAGAAGAAGATCATCAGCCTGGCGACCATCCAGTCGCCGCTGGGCAGCCAGTTCCGCATCACCGGCCTCAATGGCCAGGGTGAGTCGTCCGAGCTGGCCCTGCTGCTGCGTGCCGGTGGTCTGGCCGCGCCGATGTACTTCGCTGAAGAGCGCACCATTGGCCCAAGCCTGGGTGCCGACAACATCACCAAGGGTGTCGATGCGTCGCTGTGGGGCATGCTGTTCGTCTCGCTGTTCATCATCGCCATCTACCGTGGTTTCGGCGTGATCGCCACCGTTGCCCTGACCGGCAACATGATCCTGCTGCTGGCCCTGATGTCGCTGCTCGGCGCCACCCTGACCCTGCCAGGCATCGCCGGTATCGTGCTGACCATGGGTATGGCGGTCGACGCCAACGTGCTGATCTTCTCGCGGATCCGCGAAGAGCTGAAAAACGGCATGTCGGTCCAGCGCGCCATCCACGAAGGCTTCAGCCGTGCCTACACCGCGATCATCGACGCCAACCTGACCAGCCTGCTGGTCGGCGGTATCCTGTTCGCCATGGGTACCGGCCCGGTCAAGGGCTTCGCGGTTACCATGTCCCTCGGGATTTTCACCTCGATGTTCACCGCCGTCATGGTGACCCGCGCAATGGTCAACCTGACCTGCGGCGGGCGTGACATCAAGAAGCTGTGGGTTTGAGGGAATAACCATGAAAACCATCAACTTCATGGGCGTGCGCAACGTTGCGTTCGCCATCACTGTCCTGCTGACCGTACTGGCGTTGTTCAGCTGGTGGCAGAAGGGCCTGAACTTCGGTCTGGACTTCACCGGCGGTACGCTCATCGAGCTGACCTACGAGCGTCCGGCGGATCTCAAGGCGGTGCGTGCCGAGCTGGTCGAGTCGGGCTTCCACGACGCCATCGTGCAGAGCTTTGGTGCGACCACCGACCTGCTGGTGCGCATGCCGGGCGATGACCCGCAACTGGGCAGCCAGGTCGCAGCGGCCTTGCAGAAGGCTGGCGGCGACAACCCGGCCACCCTCAAACGCGTCGAGTTCGTCGGCCCGCAAGTGGGTGAGGAGCTGCGTGACCAGGGTGGCCTGGGCATGCTCCTGGCGCTGGGCGGCGTACTGATCTACCTGGCGTTCCGCTTCCAGTGGAAGTTCGCCGTGGGCGCGATCGTCTCGCTGATCCACGACGTGGTCGTGACCGTGGGTATCCTCTCGTTCTTCCAGATCACCTTCGACCTGACGGTGCTGGCGGCGGTGCTGGCGATCATCGGTTACTCGCTCAACGACACCATCGTCGTCTTCGACCGGGTACGTGAGAACTTCCGGGTGATGCGCAAGGCGTCGTTGATCGAGAACATCAACGTCTCCACCACCCAGACCCTGCTGCGGACCATCGCCACCTCGGTGTCGACCTTGCTGGCGATTGCCGCGCTGCTGATCTTTGGTGGCGACAACCTGTTCGGCTTCTCCCTGGCACTGTTCATCGGTGTCATGGCCGGTACCTACTCGTCGATCTACATCGCCAACGTGGTGCTGATCTGGCTGAACCTGAACAGCGAAGACCTGATTCCACCGGTCAAGGCTGAGGGTGTGGACGACCGTCCGTAAGGATTCGTCCTACGCCGTTTGGCGCAAAGAGAGCCGCGAGTGTTGAACTCGCGGCTTTTTTTTTGCTCCAAGGCTGGGAGAAGCGCGGGCTATGGCCCGCCGGTACGATCAGGAGGTTCACGTGAATAAATCAATGCTGGTGGGTGCGGTGCTCGGTGCTGTCGGTGTCACTGCCGGGGGTGCTGTGGCGACCTACAACTTGGTCAACAAAGGCCCTGAGGTCGCCCAGGTGACTGATGTGCAGCCGATCAAGCAGCAGGTGAAAACCCCGCGTGAAGTGTGCAAGGACGTGACCGTGACGCGCCAGGCGCCGGTCAAGGACCAGCACCAGATCGCCGGTACCGTGGTCGGTGCCTTGGCGGGTGGTCTGCTGGGTAACCAGATCGGCGGTGGCACCGGCAAGAAGATTGCCACGGTGGCCGGTGCGGTCGGCGGCGGTTATGCCGGTAACAAGGTGCAGGAAGGCATGCAGGAGCGTGACACCTACACCACCACGCAAACCCGCTGCAACACGGTCAACGACTTGAGCGAGAAGGTGGTGGGCTACACTGTGACCTATTCGATTGGCGACAAGGTCGGCAAGGTGAAGATGGACCACGAGCCGGGTTCGACCATCCCGCTGGATGAGAACGGCAAGCTGGTGCTGAGCCAGGCGCAGGCTGGGCAGTAAGCTGCGCAGGCATAAAAAAAGCACCCCGAGGGGTGCTTTTTTTTGTCGCCGAGATTCGCCTTAGCGTTTCAGCGAGTGCGGCACGTGCGGCTGGATAGCGGTCAGCACGGCTTTGAAGCACTTGATGTTGCCGGCAACGATATGGCCCTTCTCAAGGAAGTCATGACCACCGTTGAAGTCGCTCACCAGGCCACCGGCTTCTTGCACCAGCAGTACGCCTGCAGCCATGTCCCACTCGGACAGGCCCGACTCCCAGTAGGCGTCGAAGCGGCCAGCAGCGACATAGGCGAGGTCCAGGCTGGCGGAGCCGGCGCGGCGGATGCCGGCGGTCTGGCCAGTCAGGGCGCGGAACATGCCCAGGTAGTTGTCGAGGTCTTCCATCTGGTTGTCGCGGAACGGGTAGCCGGTGCCCAGCAGGGCGCCTTCGAGGCTGGTGCGCGAGCTGACGCGCAGGCGACGGCCGTTGACCTGGGCGCCACGGCCACGGCTGGCGGTGAACTCTTCCTGGCGAACCGGATCAAGCACTACCGCGTGCTCCAGGCGACCACGGTATTTGCAGGCGATGCTGACTGCGAAGTGCGGAACGCCACGCAGGAAGTTGGTGGTGCCATCGAGCGGGTCGATGATCCACAGGTAGTCTTTGCCTTCTTCGCCCGAGCCTGCATGGAAGCCAGTCTCTTCACCCTGGATCGAGTGGTTCGGGTAGGCCTTACGCAGAGCATCGACAATTTTCTGCTCGGCAGCACGGTCAACCTCGGACACGTAGTCCTTGGCGTCCTTTTCGTCGACCTTGATGGTATCCAGGCGTTCGATGGAGCGGAAAATCAGTTCACTGGCGCTGCGAGCAGCGCGCAGGGCGATAGTCAGCATAGGCTGCATGGGCGGTTCACCTGGAGATGTTAAAGAAGAAAGCCGGCCATTTTAGCAGAGTTTTTTGACGACAGCAGCGCCGCATTTGCTTTCATGGCGTTACGTCTGTCGGTTCTGTAAGATTGATGGCCCTGATATCAGCCTTTGAGAGCACCACACCGTGCTGCAGAATATTCGTGTTGTTCTGGTCAATACCAGCCACCCCGGCAACATCGGCGGCGCTGCTCGTGCCCTGAAAAACATGGGCTTGTCGCGCCTGGTGCTGGTCCAGCCGCTGGACTTTCCCGCCGCTGACGCCACGGCTCGCGCCTCCGGTGCCGATGATGTGCTGAGCGGTGCCCAGGTGGTCGCGACGCTGGAAGAAGCACTGGTCGGCTGCAGCCTGGCGATCGGCACCAGTGCCCGCGACCGCAGCCTGCCGTGGCCGATGCTCGACCCGCGCGAGTGCGGCGGCAAAGCCGTCGAGCGCGCCGGCATGGGCGAAGAAGTCGCCCTGGTGTTCGGCCGTGAGCACGCCGGCCTGACCAACGACGAACTGCAGCGATGTCACTTCCATGTGCACATTCCGTCCAATCCCGACTTCAGCTCGCTGAACCTTGCCGCCGCGGTCCAGGTGCTCGCCTACGAGGTGCGCATGGCCTGGCTGGCGGCCGAGGGCGCGCCCTCGAAAGTCGAGAAGGCGGTAGACGCCAGCGAGCTGGCGACCCTGGACGAAATGGAACGCTTCTACGACCACCTGGAAAAAACCCTGGTGGACATCGCGTTTCTCGACCCCGACAAGCCCAAGCATCTGATGGCGCGGCTGCGCCGGTTGTATGGGCGCAACTCGGTCGAGCGTACTGAAGTGAGCATATTGCGCGGCATCCTCACCGAGACCCAGAAGGTCGCCCGGGGCGAGTCGCATAAGCGGAAGGATTGATCGATGTTCGAACGTCTGCGGGAAGATATTCAAAGCGTATTCCATCGTGACCCGGCGGCACGCAACGCCTTCGAGGTGCTCACCTGCTACCCGGGCATGCACGCGATCTGGCTGCACCGTCTCGGCAATGCCCTGTGGACCCGTGACTTCAAGTGGCTGGCACGGCTGGTGTCGAACTTCGGTCGCTGGATGACCGGTATCGAGATCCACCCGGGTGCGACGATTGGCCGACGCTTCTTCATCGACCACGGCATGGGCATCGTCATTGGCGAGACCGCCGAGATCGGCGACGACGTCACCCTCTACCAGGGCGTGACCCTGGGTGGCACCAGCTGGAATAAAGGCAAGCGTCACCCGACCCTGGAAAACGGCGTGGTGGTGGGGGCCGGGGCCAAGGTGCTCGGCCCGTTCACCGTCGGTGCCGGGGCCAAGATCGGCTCCAACGCCGTGGTCACCAAGGCGGTGCCGGCTGGCGCCACCGCGGTCGGCATCCCGGGGCGGATCATCGTCAAGAGCGAAGACAGCGAAGTCGAGGCCAAGCGCAAGGCCATGGCCGAGAAGATCGGCTTCGACGCCTATGGTGTCAGCGGCGACATGCCCGACCCGGTGGCGCGCGCCATCGGCCAGATGCTCGACCACCTGCAGGCGGTCGACGAGCGCCTCGAAGGCATGTGCGGCGCGCTGACCAACCTGGGCAGCGATTATTGCGGCAAGGAACTGCCAGCCCTGCCGGACGAAGACTTCGTCGAGGTCAAACAGGCGGCGCAGAGCGACACGCAGCCGCATTGACAGCACCCGGTCATCTGGGGCGTGTGCTCACGCCCCTTGTCTGCTACACTCGCGCACGCCCTCCGAGTACAAACCCGACTAAAGCAGTAGGTCTTATAGTTGACTTAAATGCTCGGGAATTGCATACTCGCACACATCCTGTAACTCCCGTGGTACCCATACGCCATGCGACTGACTACCAAAGGCCGATACGCCGTGACCGCCATGCTCGACCTGGCACTGCACGCGCAGCATGGGCCGGTGTCTTTGGCCGACATTTCCGAGCGCCAGGGCATTTCCCTCTCCTATCTGGAGCAGCTGTTCGCCAAGCTGCGCCGCAGCAGCCTGGTTTCCAGCGTGCGCGGCCCAGGTGGCGGCTACCAGCTGTCGCGGAGCATGGAAACCATCCAGGTGGCCCAGGTCATCGATGCGGTCAACGAATCGGTCGATGCCACGCGCTGCCAGGGCCTGGGCGATTGCCATGCCGGTGACACCTGCCTGACCCACCACCTGTGGTGCGACCTCAGCCAGCAGATCCACGAATTCCTCAGTGGCATCAGCCTGTCCGACCTCGTCATGCGCCGTGAGGTGCAGGAAGTCGCCCAGCGCCAGGACCTGCGTCGTGTCGCGGGCCGATCCGCCCAGTTGGACAAGATTGAGACGTCCGCCGTCGACTGAACCGTAGCGACGAGCGACGCCACCGCCTGATAGGAGATACTCAATGAAGTTGCCGATCTACCTCGATTACTCCGCGACCACCCCGGTCGACCCACGCGTGGCCCAGAAAATGGCCGACTGCCTGCTGGTCGACGGAAACTTTGGTAACCCGGCGTCGCGCTCCCACGTGTTCGGCTGGCGCGCCGAAGAAGCGGTCGAAAACGGCCGTCGCCAAGTAGCTGAGCTGATCAACGCCGACCCGCGCGAGATCGTCTGGACCAGCGGTGCTACCGAGTCCGACAACCTGGCGCTGAAGGGTGTTGCGCACTTCTATCAGACCAAGGGCAAGCACATCATCACCTCCAAGATCGAGCACAAGGCGGTACTCGATACCGCTCGCCAGCTCGAGCGTGAAGGCTTTGAAGTCACCTACCTCGAGCCAGGCGATGACGGCATCGTCACCCCGGCCATGGTCGAGGCCGTGCTGCGCGACGACACCATTCTGGTGTCGCTGATGCACGTCAACAACGAAGTCGGCTCGATCAACGACATCGCCGCCATCGGTGAACTGACCCGTTCGCGTGGCGTGTTGTTCCATGTCGACGCCGCCCAGTCGGCCGGCAAGGTCGAGATCGACGTGCAGAAGCTCAAGGTCGACCTGATGTCGTTCTCGGCGCACAAGGTCTACGGCCCTAAAGGCATCGGCGCGCTGTACGTCAGCCGCAAGCCGCGGGTTCGCCTGGAAGCCATCATTCACGGCGGTGGCCATGAGCGCGGCATGCGTTCGGGCACCCTGCCGACCCACCAGATCGTCGGCATGGGCGAGGCCTTTGCCATCGCCAAGCAAGAGATGGCCAGCGAAAACGTGCGCATCAAGGCCCTCAGCGACCGCTTCTTCAAGCAGGTCTCGGACCTCGAAGAGCTGTACGTCAACGGCAGCCAGACCGCCCGCGTACCGCACAACCTGAACCTCAGCTTCAACTACGTTGAAGGCGAGTCGCTGCTGATGTCGCTCAAGGACATCGCGGTCTCGTCGGGTTCGGCCTGCACCTCCGCTTCGCTCGAGCCGTCGTATGTACTGCGCGCTCTGGGCCGTAACGACGAGCTGGCACACAGTTCGATCCGCTTCTCCTTCGGCCGCTTCACCAGCGAAGAAGAAGTCGACTACGCCGCGCAGAAAGTCTGCGAGGCGGTAAACAAGCTGCGTGAGCTCTCGCCGCTGTGGGACATGTACAAAGACGGCGTCGACATCTCCAAGATCGAGTGGGCCGCCCACTAAGCAGTCGCCGGCAAGAGCGGCTCCCTGATGAGGAAGGAATTGCACCATGGCATACAGTGAAAAGGTCATCGACCACTACGAAAACCCGCGCAACGTCGGCAAGATGAATGCTGACGATCCGGATGTCGGCACCGGCATGGTCGGCGCGCCGGCCTGCGGCGACGTGATGCGTCTGCAGATCAAGGTCAACGAGCAGGGCGTCATCGAAGACGCCAAGTTCAAGACCTACGGCTGCGGTTCGGCCATCGCTTCCAGCTCCCTCGCCACCGAGTGGATGAAGGGCAAGACCCTGGACGAAGCCGAAACCATCAAGAACACCCAGCTGGCTGAAGAGCTCGCGCTGCCACCGGTCAAGATCCACTGCTCGGTACTCGCTGAAGACGCCATCAAGGCGGCCGTACGCGATTACAAGCAGAAAAAAGGCTTGATCTGAGTCGTACGACGCAAAGGTAAGGAGTTCAGATGGCTATCAGCATGACAGAAGCCGCCGCCAACCACGTGCGGCGTTCCCTCGACGGGCGTGGCAAGGGTGAAGGCATTCGCCTGGCCGTGCGCACCACTGGCTGCTCGGGCCTGGCCTACGTGCTGGAGTTCGTCGACGAAGTGGCAGGTGAAGACCAGGTGTTCGAGAACCACGGCGTGAAGGTCATCATCGACCCGAAAAGCCTGGTCTACCTCGACGGCACCGAGCTGGACTTCGTCAAGGAAGGGTTGAACGAAGGCTTCAAGTTCAACAACCCCAACGTGCGCGGTGAATGTGGCTGCGGCGAAAGCTTCAATGTCTGAGGCTTGATGTGGGTACTCCTTGCCATTTCGCGCTGTTTGACCTCCAGCCGGGCTTTCGCCTGGACCTCGACAAGCTGGCCGTTCGCTACCGCGAACTGGCCCGCGAGGTCCATCCCGATCGTTTTGCCGACACCTCCGAGCGCGAGCAGCGCATTGCCCTGGAAAACTCGGCAGCGCTGAACGACGCCTACCAGACCTTGCGCAGCGCGCCCCGGCGCGCCCGTTACCTGCTGGCCATCAGTGGCCACGAAGTGCCGCAGGAAGTCACCGTGCACGACCCGGACTTCCTCCTGCAGCAGATGGAGCTGCGCGAAGAGCTCGAAGAGCTGGCCGATCTCGATGCGGTCGGTGTGTTCAAGAAGCGCCTCAAGGCCGCTCAGGACACCCTGAACGACGATTTCGCTGCCTGTTGGAACGACCCTGCCCAGCGTGAACAGGCCGAGCGCCTGATGCGCCGCATGCAGTTCCTCGACAAGCTCGCCCAAGAAGTGCGCCAGTTGGAAGAGCGCCTCGACGATTAACCCGGCGTTGTCCGTGACGACGCCTAAGGTATCTAGATAAGCATGGCCCTACTGCAGATCGCCGAACCCGGTCAGAGCCCCCAGCCGCACCAGCGTCGCCTGGCCGTGGGGATTGACCTGGGCACCACCAATTCCCTGGTTGCCGCCTTGCGCAGCGGCCGCAGCGAGCCGCTGCCCGATGTTCAGGGCAATGTCATCCTGCCGTCCGCGGTGCGCTACCTGGAGGGCGCCATCGACGTCGGCCAGGCGGCCCGTGAAGCGGCGCCGAGCGACCCGCTGAACACCATTCTGTCGGTCAAGCGCCTGATGGGGCGCGGCCTGGCCGACGTCAAGCAGCTTGGCGAACAGCTGCCGTACCGCTTTGTCGGTGGCGAGTCGCACATGCCGTTCATCGACACCGTCCAGGGGCCGAAAAGCCCGGTGGAAGTGTCTGCCGACATCCTCAAGGTGCTGCGTCAGCGCGCCGAGGAAACCCTCGGTGGTGACCTGGTGGGTGCGGTGATCACCGTCCCGGCGTACTTCGATGACGCCCAGCGCCAAGCAACCAAGGATGCCGCCAAGCTGGCCGGGCTGAACGTCCTGCGTCTGCTCAACGAGCCGACCGCGGCTGCCGTGGCCTATGGCCTGGACCAGAACGCCGAAGGCCTGGTAGCGATCTTCGACTTGGGTGGCGGCACCTTCGACATCTCCATCCTGCGCCTCACCGCAGGCGTCTTCGAAGTGCTGGCCACTGGTGGCGACACTGCCCTGGGCGGCGATGACTTCGATCATGCGATTGCCGGTTGGATCATCGAGCAAGCGGGCTTGTCCGCTGATCTCGACCCCGCCACCCAGCGCCTGCTGCTGCAGACCGCCTGTGCCGCCAAGGAAGCCCTGACCGACGCCGACGTGGTCAGCGTGCGCCATGGCGCCTGGCAGGGCGAGCTGAGCCGCAGCGCCTTCGAGGCCATGATCGAGCCGATGATCGCCCGCAGCCTCAAGGCCTGCCGGCGTGCCGTGCGTGACAGCGGCGTCGAGATGGAAGAGGTCGCTGCGGTGGTCATGGTCGGTGGTTCGACCCGCGTGCCGCGTGTCCGCGAAGCGGTCGGCACGCTGTTCGGGCGTACCCCGCTGACCTCGATCGACCCGGACCAGGTGGTTGCCATTGGTGCCGCGATCCAGGCCGATACCCTGGCCGGCAACCGCCGCGAAGGCGGTGAGTTGCTGCTGCTGGACGTCATTCCGCTGTCGCTCGGTCTCGAGACCATGGGCGGCCTGATGGAAAAGGTGATCCCGCGTAACACCACGATCCCGGTGGCCCGCGCCCAGGAATTCACCACCTACAAAGATGGCCAGTCGGCCATGATGATCCACGTCCTGCAGGGTGAGCGCGAGCTGATCAGCGACTGCCGCTCGCTGGCGCGCTTCGAGCTGCGCGGCATCCCGGCGATGGTTGCCGGTGCGGCGAAGATCCGCGTGACCTTCCAGGTCGACGCCGATGGCCTGCTCAGCGTCGCCGCCCGCGAGCTGGGCTCGGGCGTGGAGTCGAGCATTCAGGTCAAGCCGTCGTACGGCCTGACCGACGGTGAGATCGCACGCATGCTCAAGGACTCCTTCGAGCATGCCGGCACCGACAAGCAGGCGCGCCAGCTGCGCGAGCACCAGGTCGACGGCGAACGCCTGCTCGAAGCGGTGCAGGGCGCATTGGACGCCGATGGCGAGCGCCTGCTGAGCGCCGAAGAGCGCGAGGCGATTGCCTTCCAGATGCAACAACTACGTGATTTGCTGGCCGGCACCGATGGCCCCGCCATCGAGCAACAGACCAAGCGTCTGTCGCAGGTGACCGATGCATTTGCCGCCCGTCGCCTTGATTCGACGGTCAAAGCCGCACTGGCCGGGCGCAACCTGAATGAGATCGAGGAGTAACCGATGCCCCAGGTGAAATTCCTGCCGCATGAGAAGTTCTGCCCGGAGGGGCTGGTGGTCGAGGTGCCGAGCGGTACCAACATCCTGGAGCTGGCTCACGAGCACCACATCGAGATGGAAAGCGCCTGTGGCGGGGTCAAGGCCTGCACCACCTGCCACTGCGTCGTCCGCCAGGGCTTCGACTCGCTGGAAGAAGCCGACGAGCTGGAAGAAGACATGCTGGACAAGGCCTGGGGCTTGGAAGCACAGTCGCGCCTGGGTTGCCAGGTGGTGGTCGGTGACGACGACCTGACCATCGAGATCCCCAAGTATTCCCTCAACCACGCCGCCGAAGCGCCGCACTGAGCCTGGAGGCTGGCATGAGTCTGAAATGGGTTGATGTACTTGAGATCGCCATCCAGCTTGCGGAAAGCAAGCCGGACGTCGATCCTCGTTATGTAAATTTCGTCGATCTGCACCGTTGGGTGCTGGCCCTGCCAGAATTCAGCGACGATCCGTCACGCGGCGGTGAGAAAGTGCTGGAGGCCATCCAGGCGGCCTGGATCGACGAAGCCGACTGAGCGTTATCTGCAGGTTAGGCAATCCCCTGGAACCCGCGTATAATTCGCGGGTTTAATTTTTCGCAACACTCAATTTTCTGGAGTTACCATGGCTGTTCAACGTACTTTCTCGATCATCAAGCCTGACGCAGTTGCCAAGAACGTCATCGGCAAGATCACTTCGCGCTTCGAAGAAGCTGGCCTGAAAATCGTTGCTTCGAAAATCAAGCAACTGTCCAAAGCCGAAGCCGAAGGCTTCTACGCTGAGCACAGCGAGCGCGGTTTCTTCGGTGACCTGGTTGCCTTCATGACTTCCGGTCCGGTTGTCGTTCAGGTTCTGGAAGGCGAAAACGCCATCGCTCTGAACCGTGAGCTGATGGGCGCTACCAACCCTAAAGAAGCTGCTGCCGGCACCATCCGTGCTGACTTCGCTGAATCGATCGACGCCAACGCCGTCCACGGTTCGGACTCCGAAGCTGCTGCAGCTCGCGAAATCGCTTACTTCTTCGCAGCTACCGAGGTAACCACTCGCTAAGCGAAAGCTTACGGGTGAGGGTGAATCCATGACGACATCTACTGGCAAAATCAACCTGTTGGGTCTGACCCAGCCGGAAATGGAACAGTTCTTCGACTCTATCGGGGAGAAGCGCTTCCGTGCCGGTCAGGTAATGAAATGGATTCACCATTTTGGCGTCGATGATTTCGCCGCCATGACCAATGTCGGCAAGGTCTTGCGCGAAAAGCTCGAGGCTGTTGCCGAGATTCGGCCACCGGAAGTGGTCAGTGAAGACATTTCCGCCGACGGCACCCGCAAATGGGTGATCCGCGTTGCCTCCGGCAGCTGCGTCGAGACCGTCTACATCCCGACTGACGACCGCGGTACCCTCTGCGTCTCGTCCCAGGCCGGCTGCGCCCTGGACTGCAGTTTCTGCTCCACCGGCAAGCAAGGCTTCAACAGCAACCTCACCGCCGCCGAAGTGATTGGCCAGGTGTGGCTTGCGAACAAATCCTTCGGTACCGTCCCCGCCAAAGTCGACCGCGCCATTACCAACGTGGTGATGATGGGCATGGGCGAACCGCTGCTCAATTTCGACAATGTCATCGCCGCCATGAAGATCATGATGGATGATCTGGGCTATGGCATTTCCAAGCGTCGCGTCACCCTGTCCACCTCGGGCGTGGTGCCGATGATCGACGAACTGGCCAAGCACATCGACGTCTCCCTGGCGCTGTCGCTGCACGCGCCGAACGACGAACTGCGCAACAAGCTGGTGCCGATCAACAAGAAGTACCCGCTCAAGGTGCTGCTCGAGTCGTGCATGGGCTACATGGCGACGCTCGGTGGCAAGCGCGTGCTGACCGTCGAGTACACCCTGCTCAAGGACGTCAACGACCAGCCTGAGCACGCTACGCAGATGATCGAGCTGCTGCGCGACGTGCCGTGCAAGATCAACCTGATCCCGTTCAACCCGTTCCCGCATTCCGGTTACGAGCGGCCGAGCAACAACGCCATTCGCCGTTTCCAGGACCTGCTCCACCACGGCGGCTTCAACGTCACCACCCGCACCACCCGTGGCGAAGACATCGACGCTGCCTGTGGTCAGCTGGTCGGCCAGGTCATGGACCGCACCCGCCGCAGCGAGCGCTACATTGCCGTGCGTCAGCTCAACGACGACGTGCAGGTGCAAGACAGCGCCGCGCGCCACTGACCGAGAACCCCGCCATGACCCTGCGCGCCGCGCTGTCGCTCCTGACGCTGTTGCTGCTGGCCGGCTGCGTTGCCGGCGGCGCGGGCGATCGGCTGGCGAGCGAGCAGGGGCGGGGCGAGGCAGGGCGGGCCTATGTGCAGTTGGCGCTGGGCTATTTGCAACAAGGTTTGACCGAACAGGCCAAGCCACCCTTGGCCAAGGCGCTGGCCCTGAACAGCCGTGACGCCGATGCGCACGCGGCCCTGGCCCTGGTGTTCCAGGCCCAGGGCGAGCCGGCGCTGGCGGACCGGCACTTTCGCACTGCGCTCGCCCAGCGGCCCGACGACACGCGGATTCGCAACAATTACGGCAGTTTCCTATATGCTCAAGGGCGTTTTCGCGAAGCCGAAGTGGTGTTTCGCCTGGCTGCCGCCGATACCCTGTATCCTCAGCGCTCGCGGGTGTACGAGAGCCTCGGCCTGACGGCGCTCAGGCAGGACCGCCGCGATGAAGCCCGCGAACATCTGCACAAAGCCCTGCAACTCAACCCGCGGCAACCAAAAGCGTTGCTCGAAATGGCTGAGTTGTCCTACGAAAACAGGCATTATGTGCCGGCCCGGGATTACTACGATCGGTTCAGCCAACTGAGCGACCACGATGCCCGCAGCCTGCTGGTGGGCAGCCGCCTGGCGCGGGTGTTCGATGAACCGGCGACGGTGGCCGAGCTGGGCCAGCAACTACAACGACTTTATCCCGGTACGCCGGAATATCAGCAATACCTGTCGGAGCAACGATGAAAGCCGCGCATCCCGAAGTAGCAGCAGCGACTCACCAGAACCCCGGTGAGGTCTTGCGCCAGGCCCGCGAAAACCGCGACTGGTCGCAGGCCGAGGTCGCCCGCAAGCTCAACCTTACCCTGAGTTCGCTGAACAACCTCGAATCCGGCGCCTTCGACAAGCTGCCAGGGCACACCTTCGCCCGTGGTTACATCCGTGCCTACGCCAAACTCATGGACCTGGACCAGGCGCCCTTGGTGGCTGCCTTCGACCAGTACACCGGGACCCACGCCCAAGGCAGTGAGGTGCACTCGCTGGGGCGCATCGAGGAGCCGGTGCGCCTGTCGCACAACGTCATGCGGGTCGTCAGCCTGGTGCTGCTGGTGATCGTCGTCGGCGGTGGCTTCTTCTGGTGGCAGGACCAGACCAGCCTGCGCGGCACCGACCTGGCCAAGATCGCCCTGGAGCACGTCGAAGTCGAAAGCGCCGACGGCACCACCCAGATCCACCCGCTGGACGAGCCGGAAGACCAGGCCGTCAGCGCAGGCCAACAACCTGAGTCGTCACCGCTGCCGCTCGAGCAGGCCCCGGCCGGCGAGACCAGCGGCTCGGCCAACGAAGAGGCCACGCCAGCGGCCACTACGCCACCTGCCGCCACTGTCAGCACCGCGCCGAGCGCCGCCGCAGCAACGCACGCGCCGGTCGCCCCGGCCGCCCCTGCGCCAACTGCGCCGGCCGCACCTGCTGCAGTCGCCAGCGCACCGGCCCCTGCCGCCCCCGCGGCCGAAAGCCCGGCGCCGGCCGGCAGCGCCAAGGTCGCGATCCACTATGTCGCCGATTGCTGGACCCAGGTCTCCGACGGCAACGGCAAGGTGCTGTTCAGCGCCATCAAACGCAAGGGTGACAGCCTGGAACTGACCGGCAAGCCGCCGTTCGCGGTACGCCTGGGCTTCGCCCGTGGCGCCCAGGTCAGCTTCAACGGCCAGGCCGTCGACGTTGCACCGTTCACCAGTGGCGAGACCGCTCGCCTGAAGTTGGGACAGTAATCCATGCACGGCGAATCTCCGATCAAACGTCGCGAATCTCGCAAGATCTGGGTCGGCAATGTGCCGGTGGGCGGCGATGCGCCTATCGCGGTGCAGAGCATGACCAACACCGACACCAATGACGTCGCCGCCACGGTCGGGCAGATCCAGCGCCTGGTCGACGCCGGCGTCGACATCGTCCGCGTCTCGGTACCGGACATGGACGCCGCCGAAGCCTTCGGCCGGATCAAGCAACTGGTCAGCGTGCCGCTGGTCGCCGACATCCACTTCGACTACAAGATCGCCCTGCGCGTGGCCGAACTGGGCGTCGATTGCCTGCGCATCAACCCCGGCAACATCGGCCGCGAAGACCGCGTGCGCGCGGTGGTCGATGCCGCCCGTGATCGGGGTATCCCGATCCGCATCGGGGTCAACGCCGGCTCGTTGGAAAAAGACCTGCAGAAGAAGTACGGCGAACCGACCCCAGCCGCGCTGGTCGAGTCGGCGATGCGCCATGTCGAGCACCTCGACCGCCTGGATTTCCAGGACTTCAAGGTCAGCGTCAAGGCCTCCGACGTGTTCATGGCCGTCGAAGCCTACCGCCTGCTGGCCAAGCAGATCGTCCAGCCGCTGCACCTGGGCATCACCGAAGCCGGTGGCCTGCGTTCAGGGACAGTGAAATCCGCCGTCGGCATCGGTATGCTGCTGGCCGAAGGGATTGGCGACACGATTCGTATTTCCCTGGCCGCTGACCCGGTCGAAGAAGTGCGCGTCGGTTACGACATCCTCAAGTCGCTGCGCCTGCGCTCGCGTGGGATCAACTTCATCGCCTGCCCGAGCTGCTCGCGGCAGAACTTCGATGTGGTCAAGACCATGAACGAGCTCGAAGGGCGCCTCGAAGACCTGCTGGTGCCGCTCGATGTCGCGGTCATCGGCTGTGTGGTCAACGGCCCCGGCGAGGCCAAGGAGGCGCATGTCGGCCTCACGGGCGGTACGCCGAACCTGATCTACATCGACGGCAAGCCGGCGCAGAAACTGAACAATGACAACCTGGTCGACGAGCTGGAACGGCTCATCCGCCAGAAAGCGGCCGAAAAGGTCGAGGCCGACGCGGCGCTCATCGCCCGCGGCTGAAACACAGATTCGTAAGGACTTTTCGTGAGCAAATCGCTGCAAGCCATCCGTGGCATGAACGACATCCTGCCTGAGCAGTCGCCGCTGTGGCGCTACTTCGAGGGCACCGTGGCCGGCCTGCTGGACGGCTATGGCTACAGCCAGATCCGCACGCCGATCGTCGAGTTCACCGAGCTGTTCAAGCGCTCGATCGGTGAAGTGACCGACATCGTCGAAAAAGAGATGTACACCTTCGAGGACCGCAACGGTGATTCGCTCACCCTGCGCCCCGAGGGCACTGCCGCCTGCGTGCGTGCCGTGCTCGAGCATGGCATCACCGGCAACGGCCAGGTGCAGAAGCTCTGGTACACCGGCCAGATGTTCCGCCACGAACGCCCGCAGAAAGGCCGCTACCGCCAGTTCCACCAGATCGGCGTCGAGGTGTTCAACCTCGATGGTCCGGACATCGACGCCGAGCTGATCATGCTCACCTGGCGCCTGTGGGGCCAGCTGGGCATCCAGGACGCGGTTAAGCTCGAGCTCAACAGCCTGGGCACCAGCGAAGCCCGTGCCCGCTACCGTGACGCGCTGGTCGAGTTTCTCTCGGCGCGCCTCGAGCAGCTCGACGAAGACAGCCAGCGTCGCCTCAAGAGCAACCCGCTGCGCATCCTCGACAGCAAGGACGCCGGTACCCAGGCGGTACTGGTCGGCGCACCGAAGCTGGAAGACTACCTCGACGAAGCATCGCGCGTGCACTTCGAAGGGCTCAAGGCCCGCCTCGATGCCGCCGGCATTCCGTTCGTGCTCAACACCAAGCTGGTGCGTGGCCTGGACTACTACAGCAAGACCGTCTTCGAATGGGTCACCGACAAGCTCGGCGCCCAGGGCACGGTCTGCGCCGGCGGTCGTTATGACGGCCTGGTCGAACAGATGGGCGGCAAGCCGACCCCGGGCGTGGGCTTTGCCATGGGCATCGAGCGCCTGATCCTGCTGCTGGAGACCCTGGGCAAGGTGCCAGAGTCGATCAGCCGGCAGATCGACGTCTACCTGTGCGCCTTTGGCGAGCAGGCCGAGCTGGCCGCACTGACCCTCTCCGAGCGCCTGCGTGACCAGTTGCCGGGCCTGCGCCTGGCGGTCAACGCCGGTGCTGGCAGCTTCAAGAGCCAGTTCAAGAAGGCCGACAAGAGCGGGGCGCTGTTCGCCCTGATCATGGGGGACGACGAACTGGCGCAACAAGTGGTAGGTTTCAAGCCCCTGCGTGGCCAGGGCGAACAACAGAACATTGCCTGGGATGCTCTGGCAGAGCATCTGCAAGCCGCTCTCGCACAGGCGTGAAGCGGTCAACCAGCCGAAATTGCTGAAATAGGAGTATTGGGGTGTCGAGTACCGATGATGATGGCCTGGTTGCGGCCAAGGACTGGTGGGACCGCAACGGCAAGCCGCTGCTGACCGGCGCCCTGCTGGCTGCGGCCCTGGTAATGGGCTGGCAGACTTGGCACAAGTACCAGAGCAACCAGTCGCAAGGCGCTTCTGTGCTGTACCAGAACCTGCTGGAAACGACCCTGACGCCGACCGGCGAGCCTGACGCAGGCAAGGTCGCGGAGTTGTCCGGCAAGCTCAAGAGCGAGTTCGGTGGCACCGCCTACGCCCAGTACGGCAGCCTGTTCGTGGCCAAGGTCGCGGTCGACAGCGGCAAGCTGGACGATGCCGCCGCCGAGCTCAAGAGCGTCATGGACAAGCCGGCCGATGTGACCCTGGGCGAAATCTCGCGCCAGCGTCTGGCCCGTGTCCTGGCTGCCCAGGACAAGGCCGACGAGGCCCTCAAGCTGCTTGCAGGCGACGCTGACAAGGCGTTCCAGGCCAGCCGTGAAGAGCTCAAGGGCGACCTGCTGGTACAGCTGGGTCGCGCCGCTGATGCACAGAGTGCATACGAAAAAGCCAAGGCCGCGCTGTCTGATGAAGCCGCGGTCGGTGGCCTGCAACTGAAGCTCGATGACCTGGCCAAAGGGGACGCTTGACGTGATCGGTTGGAAACAAGCAGCAGTGCTGACCCTGGCCGTACTGGCCGCGGGTTGCAGCAGCAACAGCAAGAAGGAACTGCCTCCGGCCGAGCTGACCAAGTTCACCGAAGAAGTGGTCTTGAAAAAGCAGTGGAGCCGTTCGATCGGTGACGGCCAGGGTGATTCGTACAATACCCTGGTACCGGCCATCGAAAACGACCGTATCTACGCCTCCGACGTCAATGGCGAAGTCTTTGCCCTGGACCGCATCACCGGTGACGTGGTGTGGAAGAAGGACCTCGACCTGCCGGTTTCCGGCGCGGTCGGCGTAGGCTATGGCCTGGTCATGCTCGGCACCCTCAAAGGTGAAGTGATCGCCCTGGACAGCAGCACCGGTGAGGAGCGCTGGCGCTCCCGCGTTACCAGTGAAGTGCTGGCGCCGCCTGCCAACAACGGTGACGTTGTGGTGGTGCAGACCCAGGACGACCGCCTGATCGGTCTCGATTCGGCGACGGGCGACCGTCGCTGGATCTACGAGAACACCCCGGCAGTACTGACCCTGCGTGGCACCGGTGCGCCGATCGTGACCAACCGCCTGGCCATTGCTGGCCTGTCGACTGGCAAGGTCATCGCCGTTGACATCCAGAACGGTATCCCGGTGTGGGAAAGCCGCGTGGCCATCCCGCAGGGCCGTTCGGAACTCGACCGCGTAGTGGATATCGACGGCGGCTTGCTGCTGTCTGGTGGTACCCTGTACGTCAGCACCTACCAGGGCCGCGTTGCGGGCCTGGACCTGGAAAGCGGCCGCGTGCTGTGGCAGCGTGATGCTTCCAGCTACGTGGGTGTCGCCCAAGGCTTTGGCAACGTCTACGTCAGCGAGGCCTCGGGTACCGTCGAGGGCGTCGACGAGCGTTCGTCCAGCGCCCTGTGGAGCAACGATTCCATGGCTCGCCGTCAGTTGTCGGCCCCGGAAGTGTTCTCCAGCTACGTGGCGGTCGGTGACTTCGAGGGTTACCTGCACCTGTTGAGCCAGGTCGATGGTCGCTTCGTCGGCCGTGAGCGTATCGACAGTGATGGCCTGCGCGCCCGCCCCCTGGTGGTCGGCGACACCATCTATGTCTTCGGCAACAGCGGCAAGCTCGAGGCACTGACCATCCGCTGAAGCTATGCTTGAGGCCTGCAGGCCTCGAGCTGCGGCGCACGATGCGCCGCGCGAACTCCGGCCGCTGCCCTGCAGCGGCCTTTGCATTTTCGAGAATTCAAGAGTGGAGAGCCGTATGGTTCCCGTAATCGCCCTGGTGGGGCGGCCGAACGTCGGCAAGTCCACCATGTTCAACCGTTTGACCAAAACCCGTGACGCCATCGTTGGCGACCTGTCGGGCCTGACCCGTGATCGCCAGTACGGCGATGCCACCTGGCAGGGGCGTTCGTTCATCCTGGTCGACACCGGTGGTATCACCGGTGACGAAGTCGGCATGGACGAGAAGATGGCCGAGCAGTCGCTGATGGCCATCGAGGAAGCCGACTACGTGTTGTTCCTGGTCGACGCCCGCGCCGGCATGACCGCCGCTGACCAGATGATCGCCGATCACCTGCGCAAGCGGAACAAGTCGGCCATCCTGGTCGCCAACAAGATCGACCACATCGACCCTGACCTGGCACGCGCCGAGTTCTCGCCGCTGGGCATGGGCAACGCGATTCCGGTGGCCGGCTCGCAGGGCCGTGGCATCAATGCGCTGATGGAAGAAGTGCTCGGTCACATCCCGCGCGACCAGGAAGAAGAAGCCCTGGACCAGGAAGTGGCCGAAGGCCAGGAAGCCTTACGGATTCCAGGCCCGAGCGAAAAAGATGGCATCAAGATCGCCATCATCGGTCGCCCCAACGTCGGCAAGTCGACCCTGGTCAACCGCATGCTCGGCGAAGAGCGCGTGGTGGTCTACGACGAGCCGGGCACCACCCGCGACAGTATCTACATCCCGTTCGAGCGTGATGGTGACAAGTACACCTTCATCGACACCGCCGGGGTGCGCAAGCGCGGCAAGATCCACGAGGAAGTCGAGAAGTTCTCGGTGGTCAAGACGCTGCAGGCGATCAAGGACGCCAACGTGGTGATCTTCGTCATGGACGCCCGCGAAGGCGTGGTCGACCATGACCTCAACCTGCTGGGCTTTGCCCTGGAAGCCGGCCGCGCCATCGTCATCGCCCTGAACAAGTGGGATGGCATGGAGTCGGGCGAGCGTGACTACGTCAAGACCGAGCTGGAGCGCCGGCTGTTCTTCGTCGACTTCGCCGACATCCACTTCATTTCCGCGCTGCATGGCACGGGCGTGGGCAACCTGTACAAGTCGGTGCAGGCCGCGTTCATGTCGGCGGTCACCCGCTGGCCGACCAGCCGCCTGACGCAGATCCTCGAAGACGCCATCAGCGAGCACCAGCCGCCGTTGGTCAACGGTCGCCGGATCAAGCTGCGCTATGCCCACCTGGGTGGCGCCAACCCGCCGCTGATCGTGATCCACGGCAACCAGACCGACAAGATCCCGCGGTCGTACTCGCGTTACCTCGAGAATACCTATCGCCGGGTACTGAAGCTGGTCGGTACGCCGATCCGCATCGAGTACAAGGGTGGCGAGAACCCTTACGAGGGTAACAAGAACACCCTGACCGACCGCCAGGTCAACAAGAAGCGCCGCTTGATGTCGCACCACAAGAAGGCCGAGAAGAAGCGCAAAGACAAGCGCTGATTCACTCAGGTGTTCACACAGGGGCCGCTTTGCGGCCCCTGTGCATTGGGCGATTGTTTCAACCTTTTTCCTGACTGCTCGATCCGCTATGCTCGGACACCATCCCGCGCCGGATACACCCCAGGAAAGAGGGCTCCATGATCCGCAGCAAACTGCCGAATGTCGGCACGACCATCTTTACCACCATGTCGCAGCTGGCTGTGCAGACCGGCGCGCTGAACCTTTCCCAAGGCTTCCCTGACTTCAACGGCCCGCAGGCACTGCTCGATGCGGTCGGCCGGCATGTGGCCGCCGGGCACAACCAATATGCGCCAATGACCGGCCTGCCAGCCCTGCGCCAGCAGGTCGCGGCCAAGGTTGCCCGCCTGTATGGCGTGCAGGTCGATGCCGATCACGAAGTGACCATTACCCCTGGCGCCACCGAGGCGATCTTCTGCGCGATCCAGGCGGTGATCCAGGCCGGGGACGAGGTCATCGTCTTCGACCCTTGCTACGACAGCTACGAACCTGCGGTGGAGCTGGCCGGCGGGCGCTGTGTGCATGTGCAGCTCAGCGACGGCGACTTTCGCATCGACTGGCAGGCGTTCAGCGACGCCCTCAGCCCGCGCACGCGCATGGTCATCCTCAACTCGCCGCACAACCCCAGCGGCGCGCTGATCACCCGCGAAGACCTCGACCAACTGGCCCAGCTGATCGCCGAGCGTGATATCTACCTGGTCAGCGACGAAGTCTACGAGCACCTGATCTATGACGGCGTGCGCCACGCCAGCGTGCTCGCCCACGAGCAGTTAGCTGCGCGGGCGTTCGTCATCAGCTCGTTTGGCAAGACCTACCACGTCACCGGCTGGAAAACCGGCTATGTGATCGCGCCCCCGGCGCTCAGCGCCGAGCTGCGCAAGGTCCATCAATACGTCAACTTCTGTGGGGTGACGCCGTTGCAGTGTGCGCTGGCCGACTTCATGGCCGAGCACCCCGAGCATGTCGAGCAGCTGCCGGGCTTCTACCAGGCCAAGCGCGACCTGTTCTGCGACTTGCTGCAGGGCTCGCGGTTCACCTTTACCCGCACCCCCGGCACGTATTTCCAGCTGGTCGATTACTCGCAGATCCGTACCGACCTGAACGACGTCGACATGGCCCTGTGGCTGACCCGCGAACACGGCGTGGCGAGCATTCCGGTGTCGGTGTTCTACCAGCGACCCATCCCCGAGCAACGCCTGCTGCGCCTGTGCTTTGCCAAACGTGAGGAGACGCTGCGACACGCAGCGGAAAAACTATGCGCGATCTGAGCCAACTGCCCAACCTGAGAATCGCCCTGGTGCAAAGCACCCTGGCCTGGCACGACCGCGAGGCCAACTATGCGCACTTCGAGGAGTTGCTCAAGCCGCTGGCCGAGCTCGACCTGGTGATCCTCCCGGAGATGTTCACCACCGGCTTCTCGATGGACTCCGAGGCCTTGGCCGAGCCGGAAAACGGCCCGACCTACAAATGGCTCAAGGCCCAGGCGAAAAAGCTCGATGCGGTGATCACCGGCAGCGTGATCGTCCAGGCCGCGGACGGCAGCCACCGCAACCGCCTGTTGTGGGCGCGGCCGGACGGCGAGGTGCTGTACTACGACAAGCGCCACCTGTTCCGCATGGCCGGTGAGCACAAGCACTACACGCCGGGTGAGCGGCGGGTGCAGTTCGAGCTCAAGGGCTGGCGGGTCCGCCCGCTGATCTGCTACGACCTGCGCTTCCCGGTGTGGAGCCGCGATGCCCAGGACACCGACCTGCTGCTGTACACCGCCAACTGGCCTGCGGCGCGGCGCCTGCACTGGAACCGGCTGCTGCCGGCGCGGGCGATCGAGAACCTGTGCTTCGTGGCGGCGGTGAACCGGGTCGGTACCGATGGCAAGGGCTTTGCCTATTCAGGCGACAGCCAGGTGCTGGACTTCCAGGGTGAGAGCCTGTTGAGCGCGGGTGAGGCGGACGGGGTGTTTACCGTGGTCCTGCGCGCGGCTGAGCTGGCGGCGTACCGCACCCGGTTCCCGGCCAACCTGGATGCCGATACCTTCGATCTGCACTGAAGTCGGTGCAGTCAGTGCTGGCCCCATCGCGGGCAAGCCCGCTCCTACAAGGCCCGCAAACCGGGCTGAGCCCCAATGGTGGACGGGTATCCAACATTGGGGCGCAGCTCAAATATCTGTAGGAGCGGGCTTGCCCGCGATGGGGCCGCAGTCAATCAGTACACATCCCGCCGATAACGCCCATCCTCGACCAGTTGCTGCACGGTCTCCTCGCCGAGAATACCCTTGAGCGCCGCATCCACCCCAGCCGCCATCCCCAGCAGGCTGCCGCAGACATACACGCAAGCCCCCTCAGCCACCCAGCGACGGACTTCTTCGCGCTGCTCCAGCAACACATCCTGCACATACACCTTCTCGACCTGATCCCGCGAAAACGCCAGGTCCAGCCGCTGGAGGTCGCCACTGCCCAGCCAACCCTGCAACTCGGCGCCACACAACAGGTCATGCGCGCGGTTACGCTCGCCGAACAGCAGCCAGTTACGCTGCTCGCC
Source organism: Pseudomonas reidholzensis (assembly GCF_900536025.1). Taxonomy (GTDB): domain Bacteria; phylum Pseudomonadota; class Gammaproteobacteria; order Pseudomonadales; family Pseudomonadaceae; genus Aquipseudomonas; species Aquipseudomonas reidholzensis. The sequence continues at coordinate 49,613 of NZ_UNOZ01000033.1, read as the reverse complement.
CTGGCTGATCCGTGCCTTGAGCAAGCTACGCAGCCCGGCCAGCCCTGTCCCGTTGCCAATCAGGATCACCGGCGCTGGCGCCTCAGGCAGGTGGAAGCCGCTGTTACGGCGCAGGCGCAGACTGACGCTGCCCTGTACCGGCAGGTATTCGGTCAGCCACCCCGAACCCAGGCCGAGGTGGCCGTCAGGGTGACGTTCCTGACGCACGATCAATTGCAGCTCGCCATCGCTGGCAATCGAGGCGATCGAATATTCACGGCTGCCGATCGGCACCAGGGCGTCCACCAGCGCCTGCGCGTGCAGGCCTATCAGGTGCTCGCGGCTGCTCGGCAGCTGGCGGGCCGCCAGGGCTTGGCCGAGCGTTTCGGTCAAACCGTCACGTTGCACCGGGGTGTTGCTGTCCAGGCCCAGGCCAGCGAGCAAGGCGTCTACCCGCGGCTGGCCATTGCGCGGCAGGACCTCCACCAGGTCACCGGCCGCCCAACGCGCAGGGGCTTCGGCGTGCAGCCCGAGCAGGTACACCGGCAAGCCCTGGCTCCCGGGGTTGAGCCGCTCGCGGCGGGTCAGCGTCCAGTTGCCGAAGCTCGCGGGCTGCCAGGCGGCAACCGGCTGCGTCCCGGTAAGCTGTGCCAGCGCCTGTTGCCATTGCTGCAGGGCCGCCGAGTCGGCGTTGTCCACTTCAACCGGGCTGAAGGCGCTGCTCGCACCGCGCTCGCCCAGCCACGCCTGCAGGCGTCGGGCAAAGCCGCAGAAGTGCGGGTACTGGCGGTCGCCTAGGGCGAGCAGGGCGTAATCGAGGTGGTCCAGCGGCCAGGCCTGGCCGAGCACCTTGCGCTCGAAGGCGCGCGCGCTGTCGGGCGCTTCGCCATCGCCGAAGGTGCTGACCACGAACAGCGCCCGACGTGCCTGGCGCAGGTCGTCTTCACCCAGCTCACCCAGCGCGCGGACCTGCACCGGCAGCCCCGCCGCCTGCAATTGCCCGGCGCTTTGCCAGGCCAGTTGCTCGGCGAAGCCGCTCTGGCTGGCAAAGCCGATCAGCCAGCTGTCAGCGGAGCTCGAGGCGCTGCCCACCGCACCGCGCGCAGCACGCACCTGGCGCTTCTTGCGCCGGCGATCGAGGTACAGCAACCAGCCGGTGACGAAGAACAGCGGCATGGTCAGGCTGGCCACGGTGACGATGATCCGCCCCGGCAGGCCGAAGTAGCTGCCGACGTGCAAGGCATACACGCTTTGCAGCAGTTGCGCCTTGAACGACTTGTCGGCGTAGCGCTCGACGCGCTTGAACTGGCCGCTGGCCGGGTCGAGGGTGACGGTGTTGAAGGCGCGTTCATGCGCGGCGTCGTCGAGCAGGTAGAACAGCGTCGCAGGCTGGCCACCGGCGGGCGGCAAGCGCAGGTTGTAGGCCGCAAGGGTGGGGCCTGCGGTGTGCTTGAGGTTGTTCCAGATGGCGTCGTAGTCGACCACCAGCGGCGGCGCGTTCTTGTCGACTTTTTGCGGACCATGGCGGCCGCGGCCTTCACCGCGTTTTTGCTGTTGGCCGGCGGCCGGCGCATCCGCCAGCAGCTTGTTCAGGCCTTCGCGGTACCACTCATAGGACCAGAACAGGCCGGTCAGGGCGAACAGGAGGTAGAACAGCAGGCACCAGGTGCCGGCCACGGCATGCAGGTCCCAATTGAACGCGCGGCCCTTCTTGGCCCAGTCGAAGGTCAGCCAGGCGCGCCAGTTCAAGGGCTTGCGCGGCCAGCGCAGATACAGCCCGGACAGGCAGAAGAACACCAGCATCAAGGTGCACGCGCCGGTGATCTGCCGGCCGGTGTCGCCACTGGCAAGGAAGCGGTGCAGTTGCAGCATCAGGTCGAAGAAGCCTTGCCCGGCGACTGCGCCCTTGAGCTCGCCGCGGCGTTCACCGGGCGCGGGGGTGAAGAAGATGCGTGCGGCGTTGCCCTCGCGGGTATCGACCCAGAGCATGGCGACTTTGTCGGCTTGCGCGGCCTCGACCCGGCGCACCAGTTCGGCCGGCGGCAACACGCCTTCGTCGCGCACCTGCACCTTGAGCACGTCGGCATTGAACAGGCGCAGCAGTTCTTCCTGGAACGACCAGATCGCCCCGGTGGTGCCCATCAACGCCAGCACCAGGCCAGCGGTGATGCCAAAGAACCAGTGCAATTGGAACAGCGACTTCTTCACCACATCGATCACCTTGTCTTGCCGCTCTGAACCGGGCGGTGGGCATTATGCCTTGGTACGCAAAAGCCCCGCTCACTGGAATGAACGGGGCTTGGGGTGACGCCTTTAGAAGTGGACGCTGGTGGTCAGCAAGGCCGTGCGTCCCGCCGCCTGGTTGGCGAAGTGGGTGGAGAAGGCCTTGTCGTAGTACACCTCGTCGGTGAGGTTCTGCACGTTCAACTGCAGGTCGACGTTCTTGGTCAGCTTGTAGGCGGCCATGGCGTCGTAGCGCACGTAGCTGTCGACCATGGTGGTGTTGGCGACGCTGCCGAACACATCATCCACGTAGAACGCACCGCCACCGATGGTCAGCTTTGGCGTGATGGCGTAGGTGGTCCACAGGCTGGCGCTGTTGTTCGGGGTGTTGGGCAGCTGGTTGCCGTCGTTGGCCTTGCCCAGGGCGCCGCCGTCGATCTGGCGAGCCTGCAGGTAGGTGTAGCCGGCGAACACTTGCCATTTGTTGGTCAGCTTGCCGCTGGCCGACAGCTCGATGCCCTGCACGCGGGTTTCGCCGACGTTTTCGTAGGTGGTGGTGCCGACCTGGACGCGGGCATTTTCCTTTTCAGTACGGAACAGCGCAGCGGTCAGCGACAGGCGCTCGTCGAGCAGGTCCCACTTGGTGCCGATCTCGTAGTTGGTGGTTTCTTCGGGCTCCATGTCAGTGCTCAACAGGTTGCCTTGGCGGTCGGTGGTGTTACCCAGCGGGTTGCCTTCCATGCCTTCGCCGAGCGAGGCGCCCGGAGGGGTAGCGGAGGTGGCGTAGGAGACATAGATGCTGCCGTTGTCGGCCGGTTTCCACACCAGGCCCAGTTGGCCGGTGACGAACTCGCTGGTGTCGCTGCCCTTGGACACGACCCCTTTGCTGTTCACCGCCGTGCTGCCATCGGCGTTGTAGCCGCGGTACTGGGTGTCGAAGTGGTCGTAGCGCAGGCCCATGTTCAACAGCCACTGTGGGCTCAGCTCGAGGGTGTCGAACACGTAGATGGCGCGGGTATTACTCTTGGTATCGGTGCCGGCATAGTTGCGCGAAATGGCGCCGTTCCACGGATCATCCGGGTTCGGGTTGCTCAGCGAGGTGCAGTTGTAGCCGCTGTTGGCGCCGATCAGGCCCGGGTTGCAGGTGCTTGTCGTTGCACCGCCAGTGTTGGTGTCGACGTTGTAGGTAGAGCGCTTGCTCTCCTCACGGCTCAGCTCGATACCGGTAGAGAAGCTGTTCTTCAGCCCGCCCAGGTAGAACTCGCCAAACAGGTCGGTCTGGTTGGTGGTGGTGGAAGTGTTGCCGACACGGGTGTTGGCCCGACGCCAGACGCTGCCATTGTTGACGTTGGCCTTGCTGTCATCGGGCTGGGTGAGGATGTAGTCCTGCATGCTGTTGCCGTGACGCAAGGTGTTCTTGACGGTCAGCGAGTCGCTCAGGTCGTGCTCGATGGCGAACGTGGCAATATCCACGCGGCTCTTGCGGAAGTCACGCCCGGTCAGGCCATAGAAGTTGTCGGAATCGCCGCCGGCGTATGGCTTGCTCGGATCAGCCGAGGTGCGGTTGCCGGTGCCGCCGGTGGGCACGGTGTACGGAATGCCCGAATCCGGCAGATCGTCGCTTTCCAGGTGGTAGTAGTCAAGGTTGACGCGGGTCGGCGTACCGAGGCCGAAGGCCAGCGACGGGGCGATACCCCAACGGTCGTAGTTGACCTTGTCGCGGCCGGCGACGTTGCTCTCGTGGGTCATCAGGTTCAGGCGGCCGGCAACGGTATCGCTGAACTGGTAGTTGCCGTCGAAGGTGTAGCGTTGGGTCTGGTCGCTGCCCCAGGTCCAGGCGCCATCCAGGGAGTTGCCCAGGTGTGCACGTTTGCTTACCAGGTTGATCGTGCCGCCCGCCGCGCCACGGCCGCCGATCGCCGAGTTCGGGCCTTTGGCCACTTCCACGGACTCCACGGCGAAGATCTCGCGGGTCTGCGCGCCGGTGTCGCGCACGCCGTCCAGGTAGGTGTCGCCCTGGGCGTCAAAGCCACGGATGAACGGACGGTCACCTTGCGGGTTGCCACCTTCACCGGCACCAAAGGTAATCCCCGGCACGGTGCGCAGGGCATCCTGCAGGCTCAGGGCGTTGGTGTCCTTGATCACCTGCTGGGGGATCACGGTGACCGAGCGCGGCGTGTCCACCAGCGGCGCGGTGTACTTCTGCGACGCGGCTTTCTCGACCTTGTAATCGGTGCTCGCCTGCTCGGCCTTGCCGTCGATGCTGGTGGCATCGAGGGTGACGGCAGGCTCGGCGGCATACACCGAAGTGGCACTGATGGCCACGCCGATGGCGGACGCGAGCAGACGTGGTGAACTCACAGCAGATGGCACGTGGCGCATTTTTATTAGCCTTCCCCAAGGTATGAAGGCGGCGGATAGTAATGTAAGGAAATGTAAGGAACAATTGAGAAGCGTTACCATTCATGCTGAATTTACAATCTTTACAATTTATCCTTACGGTTTTTCCGGTCTCATCCGTCGTATTTGGCGAGCGGGGGCTTGTGCGGCGTAAAAGGGAATCAATATCATTGGTGCACCTCCCTCCCACTCGGTGCCGCCAGCATGCTGCTTCACATTCCCGGACTGTTCGACGCAGAAGAACTCGCCCGTATTCGCGAGGCGCTGGCGCAGGCGGACTGGGCGGACGGCAAGATCACCGCGGGCCATCAGTCGGCCAAGGCCAAGCACAATCTGCAGTTGCCCGAGGCGCACCCCTTGGCCAAGGAGATCGGCAGCGCGCTGATCGAGCGGCTCTGGCGCAACCCGCTGTTCATGTCGGCGGCCCTGCCGCACAAGGTGTTCCCGCCGCTGGTCAACTGCTACCGCGAGGGTGATAACTTCGGCTTTCACATCGACAACGCCCTGCGCCAGCCCCAGGGCAGCAGCGAGCGGGTGCGCACCGACCTGTCCTCGACGCTGTTCCTCAGTGAGCCGGACGCCTACGACGGCGGCGAACTGGTGATCCAGGACACCTACGGAGTCCAGCAGATCAAGCTGGCGGCCGGTGACATGGTGCTGTACCCCGGCACCAGCCTGCACAAGGTCAACCCGGTCACCCGCGGCGAGCGCCTGGCAGTGTTCTTCTGGACCCAGAGCCTGGTCCGGGAAGACAGCCAGCGGTCGCTGCTGTTCGAGATGGACAACGCCATCCGCCAGCTGAGCGCCGATGTGCCGGAGCATCCGTCGTTGCTGCAACTGACCGGGACCTACCACAACCTGCTGCGTCGCTGGGCCGAGGTCTGAGCATGTCGTATCAATTGCGCCGTGAAGAAGTGGTCGATGTCGCCGGGCTGCAGGCCATGCTCGCCGACAGCCCCGGCAAGGCCGCCCAGGCGATCCTGGCAGCGGCGGGGCAGGGCGTGGTCGAGGCGCAGTCGCTGCTCGGCCAGATCCTCCTCGATGGGCGCGGGATCGAGCGTGATCCGCGGGTCGCCCGGCAGTGGTTCGCGATTGCTGCCGAGGGCGGCAGTGCGATGGCCCACAACATGCTCGGGCGCTGTCACGAGCATGCCTGGGGCGGCGATGCGGACTTGCCGCAGGCCGCCTTGCATTACCAGGCGGCTGCACGCGCGGGGTTGGATTGGGGCTTGTACAACCTTGGCAACCTGCTCGCGACCGGGCGTGGGGTCGAGGTCGACCACGGCGTTGCCTTGGCCTGCTACGAGAAGGCCGCGCACCTGGGGCATGCCAAGGCGATGAACCTGTATGGCCGCTATCACGAGCAGGGTATCGCCACGCCGGCGAGCCCGGCACGGGCGTTGCGCTGGTATCGGCGTTCGGCCGAGGCGGGGGATTTTCGCGGGATGTTCAGCTTGGCCATGGTGTTGGCCGAGCGCGGTGAGATGGCCGAGGCCGGGCCTTGGCTGGCGCGTGCGCGGGTCGAGGGGAATGTGAACTTCCTGCGCAGTGCAGTGGTGACCTTGCAGGGCGCTGGCGCGGTGCTCGCCGACGAGGCCGTTGCCTATGGAGAAGCGCTGCGGCAGCGGGAGCTGGCTTAGCGGTGACTGCTTCGCGGGTAAACCCGCTCCTACAGGTTTCTCGCCGACCTTGAAGGGTGCGCGGTCCCTGTGGGAGCGGGTTCACCCGCGAAACAGGCGCTGCGGATAGCACTGACAAGAACGGGGCCTCGCGGCCCCGTTTGTCGTTACAGGTAGTAAGCCTTCAGCGGCGGGAAGCCGTTGAACTCCACTGCGCTGTAGCTGGTGGTGTAGGCACCGGTCGACAGCCAGTACATACGGTCACCGATCGCCAGGTTCAGTGGCAGGCCGTACTTGTAGTGCTCGTACATGATGTCGGCGCTGTCGCAGGTCGGGCCGGCGATCACCACCTCTTCCATCTCGCCTTTCTTCTCGGTCCAGATCGGGAACTTGATCGACTCGTCCATGGTTTCGATCAGGCCGGAGAACTTGCCCACGTCGGTGTACACCCAACGCTCGACGGCGGTGCGCGACTTGCGTGCGACCAGCACCACTTCGCTGACCAGGATGCCGGCGTTGGCGATCAGCGAACGGCCTGGCTCGAGGATGATTTCCGGCAGGTCGTCACCGAAGTCTTCCTTGAGGAAGCGGATGATCTCTTCGGCGTAGGTTTCCAGGCTGTTGGTACGGGTGATGTAGTTGGCCGGGAAGCCGCCACCCATGTTGATCAGCTTGAGGACGATGCCGTCTTCTTCCTTGAGGCGCTCGAAGATCACCTTGACCTTGGCGATGGCCGCGTCCCAGACGCTGATGTCGCGCTGCTGCGAGCCAACGTGGAAGGAGATGCCGTACGGCACCAGGCCCAGGTCACGGGCCAGGATCAGCAGGTCCATGGCCATGTCGGTCTGGCAGCCGAACTTGCGCGACAGGGGCCAGTCGGCCGTGGTCGAGCCTTCGGTGAGGATACGTACGTAAACCTTGGAGCCCGGCGCGGCCTTGGCGATGTTGCGCAGGTCGGCTTCGGAGTCGGTGGCGAACAGGCGCACGCCCTTCTCGAAGAAGTAGCGGATGTCCTTGGACTTCTTGATGGTGTTGCCGTAGCTGATGCGGTCGGCGCTGACGCCCTCGTTCATCACCTTGTCGAGCTCGTAGATCGAGGCGATGTCGAAGCTCGAACCCTTGTCCTTGAGCAGGTTGATGATCTCCACGGCAGGGTTGGCCTTGACCGCGTAGTAGACCTTGGCGAACTCGAAACCGGCGCGCAGGTCGTCATAGGCCTGGCTGATCATCTGGGTATCGATCAGGACGAACGGGGTTTCTTGCTTGTCGGCGAACGCCTTCATCTTCTGGAAGGTGTCGCGTGCGAAATAGTCTTCTACCTGGATCGACATGCTCAGGGACTCCATGGGCAAACTGAAAAAGAAAGTGGCTGCAAACTGAACGCCCTCCGTATCCCCACTTTGGTTCGCCTACTTCCCAAGGCATGTCGCCGAAAGCAAAAAGGTCAACCGTGCCCGTGGAGCGGAGCGGCGGGTGACCTTGCTGTCTCGTCGTCAGTACTTGAGCCGGATGGATCGTTTCCAGCATGGACGTTCGGCGCGCACTTTAGGACGTGAACCAAGCAAGATCAACAGGCAATCCCGACCTGTTCGTCGTGGATCGACGACCAGGCACTTGAATAACCGACTCATGTGACCGGCAGATGTTCCTGCGCAGGCCGCTAACGTAAAAAATTGTGGAATAGGCGGGGATCTGGCTGCGATCCACTGAGAGCTTCGTTCTTTGCACAAAGGGCGAATTTCCCTTGTGAAAGTCCCGTAGATGGTGCGAGCGACCGTTTGTCGGTGGTTTTGCGCAGCCGGCAGATTGGCCCCGGGTGTTCATATTTATGGCCACGTCCGCGCGCTGAAATCAGCGATGAAATTCGCCATAAATTTTTTGTTACGGCTACCCGGATGGGGCGATTGGTCGGCTGGGGAATATGCCGATTGCTCGTCTCGATGAGAAGCATTACCATTCGCGACCTTCTCTTGCCTCCCTGACGACCTCGATCGTGTCCGGACCCAAAGGCTTTCTCGACCACTACCATGAGCTGATCGGCACCTGGACGCGCAAACTGCGCAATCGCCAGCAGGCCGAGGACCTCACCCATGATGCCTTCGTGCGGGTCCTGGAAAACCCGCCCGAGGCGGTCGAGCAGCCGCGTGCCTACCTCCACCAGACCGCGCGCAATATCGCTGTCGACGGTTTCCGTCGCGAAGACCGTCGCCAGGCCCTGCAGCACGAGATGTTCGACAGCGGCGAGGCGGCGGGTGACGACCCGGAAGCCTATGTGCAGGCGCTGGAGCTGGCCGACAGGGTCGAGCGTGCGTTGGCCGAGCTGCCGCTGAACTGCCGGCGGGTGTTCATCTGGCAGAAGATCGAAGGCCTGACCCAGGCGGAAATCGCCGAACGCATGGGTTTGACCAAGAACATGGTCGAAAAGTATATGATCCGCACGCTCCGACATCTGCGTGAGCACCTGGATGCGTCGACCCGATGAGTCACGAGAACCTATGCATGAAACAGCACGGCGCTGATCCCGTCGCCGAGCAGGCGGCCGAATGGTTCGCCCGGGTGCAGGACGCCCCTGGCGATGGCGCGTTGCAGGCGCAACTCGCCCAGTGGCTGGATGCGCACCCGCGCCACCGGGCCGAGTATCAGTTGCTCGCACAGCTGTGGCAGGCCGCCGACCTCGTCCCACGGCAGCGCCTCGAAGCCCTCTGCCAGGCCGATCCGGTCCGCCAGTTGCCACGCCGCAGTGCCTGGCGCCACGCCCTGGCCGCCGGCATAGCGGTGGTCGCCCTCGGCCTGGGTTGGAGTGGCTGGCAGTATCAGCGGCTGAATGTCCATGAGGCTTACCAGACGGCGCCGGGTGAGCGTCGCCAGGTCGAGCTGAGCGATGGTTCGCGCCTCGACCTCAATGGCGGCACGCGTTTGAACGTCACGTTCAGCGCCGGCCAGCGCCAGCTGGAACTGACGGCGGGTGAAGTGATGTTCACCGTGGCCCACGACCGCGACCGGCCGTTCGTGGTGCACACCGAGCAGGGCAGCGTCACCGTCACCGGCACGCGCTTCGACGTGCGCCTGGAGCCACAGCGCACCCGTGTCGCGGTCGAGCAGGGTTCGGTGCGCGTGCAGGGCGCAGGCGATGCGCTGGCGCAACTGACGGCGGGCCAAGGCTCGCACATCGACAGCCAAGGCCAGGTGGCGCCAGCGTACCCGGTCAACGCTGCGGCCCTTACTGCCTGGCGCCAGGGCAAGCTGGTGTTCGACAACGCCACGCTGGCCGAGGTGGTCGCTGAAGTGTCGCGCTACCGCGCCCAGCCGCTGCGCGTGGCGCCGGGCAAGGTCGGCGCGCTGCGCCTTTCGAGCACCTTCAGTGTCGATGATCCGGATGCACTGCTACGGGCCCTGCCGAGCATCCTGCCGGTCGCGATCAGGGCCCTTGAAGATGGCTCCAGTGAAATAATCGCTAAATAGATTCAGGTTTTTTTTCGCTCGTTCGTCTTCCCCGCCAGCTGCAACTGCCAAGCATTTCCATTTGCGTGCGGTTGGCGTTCGTTCCGACATCCAGGATCTTTCGACGACGTGAAAAACAATAAACCTCAGCGCGCCCTGCGCTCCCTGGCGCTGGCCCTGGCGGTCGCTGCCGTGGCCACCCACACGCATGCCGAGCAGGCGCCCGCGGCGCTTCAGATCCCGGCCCAGCCGCTGTCTTCGGCACTGGCCCAGCTCGGCCAGCAGACTCACCTGCAGCTGTTCTTCAGCCCCGAGCTGGTGGCCGGCAAACAGGCCCCGGCGGTGTCCGGCACGCTGCCGCCGGAGCCGGCCCTGCAACAATTGCTGCAAGGCAGCGGGCTGACCTACGAGATGTCCCAGGACACGGTCGTGGTCAAGCCGCTGCCGGCCGCTGGCACGCTGACCACCGGCAGCCTCGAGCTGGCGCCCACCGACGTCAAGGTGGTCGGCGACTGGCTTGGCGATGCCGACCAGAGCGTTGTCCACAATCACCCCGGCGCGCGTACGGTGGTGCGCCGTGAAGCGATGGTCGAGCACGGCGCGATGAACGTGCGCGACGTGCTGCGCGGCATCCCTGGGGTGCAGGTGCAGGATTCAAACGGCACCGGCGGCAGCGACCTGTCGCTGAACGTCGGCGTGCGCGGCCTGACTTCGCGGCTGTCGCCGCGCTCGACCGTGCTGATCGACGGCGTCCCCGCGGCATTTGCGCCGTATGGCCAGCCGCAGCTGTCGATGGCGCCGATCTCCTCGGGCAACCTCGACAGCATCGACGTGGTGCGCGGTGCCGGCTCGGTGCGCTATGGCCCGCAGAACGTCGGCGGGGTGATCAACTTCGTCACCCGGGCGATCCCCGAGCAGGCCAGCGCCGAGCTCGCCACCACCCTCGAGACCTCGCGCCACGGCGGCTGGAAGCACACCGAGTCGGCCTTCGTCGGCGGCACCGCCGACAACGGCATGGGCGTCGCCTTGCTCTACACCGGGGTCAATGGCAATGGCTATCGCAGCAGCAACAACGGCAACGACATCGATGACGTCATCCTCAAGACCCATTGGGCACCGACCGACAGCGACGAGTTCTGGCTGAATTTTCATTACTACGATGGCCGTGCCGACATGCCCGGTGGCCTGACCCAGGCGCAGTTCGACCAGGATCCGTATCAGTCGGTGCGTGACCACGACTACTTCGCCGGCCGGCGCAAGGACGTCTCCTTCAAGTGGCAGCGCCAGCTCGACGACGCCACCCAGTTCGAAGTGCTGACCTATTACACCGACAGCTTTCGCGGCAGCGCGATCGCCGCACGCGACCTTGGCACACTGTCCTCGTACCCACGCAACTACCACACCTTCGCCATCGAGCCGCGGCTGTCACGGATCTTCTTCGCCGGGCCGACCACCCAGGAAGTCAGCGTTGGCTACCGCTACCTGAAAGAAGCCATGCGCGAGCAGTCGACGCGCCTGGGCCTGGTCGACAACGTACCGACGCCGATCGCCGGCTCCGACGGCCATGTGTTCCAGGACCGCAGTGGCGGCACCGAGGCCAGCGCCTACTACATCGACGACAAGATCGATGTGGGCAACTGGACCATCACCCCGGGCATTCGCTTCGAGCACATCAATACCGACTGGCGTGATCGCCCGGTGCTCGGTGCCAATGGCCGGCCGGTGCCGGAGAAGAACCGCAGCATCACCAGCAACGAGCCGCTGCCGGCGCTGAGCGTGATGTATCACCTGTCCGATGCGTGGAAGCTGTTCGCCAACTACGAGACCTCGTTCGGCAGCCTGCAGTACTTCCAGCTCGGCCAGGGCGGCAGCGGCGACAGCACTGCCAATGGCCTGGAGCCGGAAAAGGCCAAGACCTACGAGATCGGCACGCGCTATGACAATGGCGATTGGGCGGCTGAGCTGACGGCGTTCTACATCGACTTCGACGATGAGCTGCAGTACATCAGCAACGATGTCGGCTGGACCAACCTCGGGGCGACCCAGCACCAGGGGATAGAGGCGTCGCTGCGGTATGACCTGGCCGCGCTGGACCCGCGCCTGCAAGGCCTGTCGGCGAATGCCGGGTTCACCTATACCCGCGCGACGTACGAAGGCGAGATCCCAGGGTTCAAGGGCCGTGACCTGCCGTTCTACTCACGTCAGGTGGTGACTGCCGGGCTGCGTTACCAGATCGATCGCTGGACCTGGAACCTGGATGCCTATGCCCAATCGAAGCAGCGTGCGCCGGGTACCGGGATCAATACCGATGGCAGCTTCAACGGTGAGTACATCACCGAACCGAGCGCCGATGGGCAGTATGGGGATATTCCGGGATATGTGACCTGGCATGCCCGTGGCGGGTATGAGTTCGGGCCGCAGATGTCCAACCTGAAGCTGGCGGCGGGGGTCAAGAACCTGTTCGACAAGCAGTACTACACCCGCTCCAGCGACAACAATTCGGGCTTGTACCTGGGGGAGCCGCGGACCTTCTATGTTCAGGCCAGTGTAGGGTTCTGACAGCGGCGGTGCCCTTTTCGCGGGTAAACCCGCTCCCACCGGGTGGTCCCCTGTAGGAGCGGGTTTACCCGCGAAGGGGCGCAAAGCGCCCCCCGGCGATCAGGAAGCCACAGCCTCGGCCGGCGACACGATGCTGGTCTTCGCCCCACGCGAGCGACCCGAGCTGAGGTACGCCGCAATCGACTCCTGGGTCACCTCGCCGAGGAACACCTGCTCGGCATCCAGCACCGGCAACCACGCCCGGTTGAACTCGTACATCCGCGACAACAGAATGCGCAGGTGCTCATCGTGCGAGGCGGTGGCGTTGAACTGCCGCAGGAAGTCCGCGCAGGTCCCTTGCTGACGATGCATGTCACGCCGGCGCACATAGCCCAGCGCCTTGTTCGCCGCGTCGGTGACCACCACATAACGCCGGTCATGCTCATCGAGCAGCTCCAGCGCATCGCTCACCGGCGTCTCGGGGCTGACCGACGGGGCGTTGTCCGCGGCATCCTCGGCACGCACCAGCAGCAACCGCTTGAGGGTGCTGTCCTGGCCGACGAAGTTGCTCACGAAGTCGTCCACCGGGTGCGCCAGCAGGGTATCCGGATGGTCCAGCTGGAGCAGCTTGCCGGCGCGGAAGATGGCGATCTTGTCGCCCAGCTTGATCGCTTCGTCGATGTCGTGGCTGACCATGATCACGGTCTTGTTCAAGGCCCGCTGCATCTCGAAGAATTCGTTCTGGATCATCTCCCGGTTGATCGGGTCGACCGCACCGAACGGCTCGTCCATCAGCAGCACCGGTGCATCGGCAGCCAGCGCCCGGATTACCCCGATACGCTGCTGCTGGCCACCCGACAGCTCGCGCGGATAGCGCTGCAGGTACTGCTTGGGCTCGAGCTTGATCATGCTCATCAGCTCGCGGGCGCGGTCGTGGCACTTCTGCTTGTCCCAGCCGAGCAAGCGCGGCACCACGGTGATGTTCTCTTCGATGGTCATGTTGGGGAACAGGCCGATCTGCTGGATGACATAACCGATGCGCCGGCGCAGGGTCACTTCATCCAGGCCGCTGGTGTCTTCGCCATTGATCAGGACCTTGCCGGAGGTCGGCGTGATCAGCCGGTTGATCATCTTCAGGGTGGTGCTCTTGCCGCAGCCCGACGGGCCGAGGAACACGCAGATTTCGCCTTCGTTGACGGTCAGGCTCACCGAGTCGACGGCTTTGACGTCCTTGCCGTTGGCATTGAAGGTCTTGCTGAGGTTGTTCAATTCGATCATGGGCGAAGTCCTTCTGGAGTCAGGGCACGTTGCAGGGATTGCAGCAGCAGGTCGGCGACGATCGCCAGCAGGCTGACCAGCACGGCGCCGACCAGCAGCATCGACATGTCGCTGCGGCTGATCGAGGTCAGGATCAGCACGCCGAGGCCGCCGGCACCGATGGTCGCGGCAATGGTCATGACGCCGATGTTCATCACCACGGCGGTGCGCACGCCGGCGAGGATCACCGGCACCGCAATCGGCAGCTCGACCATGCGCAGGCGCTGGCCGAAGGTCATGCCGATGCCGCGTGCGGCTTCACGGATGCCCGGCTCGACGTTGGTCAGGGCCAGGTAGGTGTTGCGCAGGATCGGCAACAGCGAATAGAGGAACACCGCGGTGATCGCCGGCAGCGGGCCGAGGCCCTGGCCGAACTTCGAGTAGAACGGCAGCAGCAGGCCGAACAGGGCAATCGAGGGGATGGTCAGCAGCACCGTGGCACTGGCCTGCAACGGCCCGGCGAGTGTCGGGAAGCGGGTCATCAGGATGCCCAGCGGCACGCCGAAGAGGATCGCCAGGCTGACGGCGATGCCGACCAGGGTGATGTGCTGCCAGGTCAGTTGCAGCACTTGCGCCCAGTCGAGGTGGGCAAAGGTGTCGAACAGGCTCATGGCTGGGCCTCCGGCAAAGGATGCTGCAACGGATGCTCACGCAGGAACGCGGCAGCGACGGCGGTGGGGTTCTGGTGGTCGACGTCGACCTTGGCGTTGAGCTGGCGCATGGTCTCGTCGTCGAGCGTTTGCGCCAGCGGCTCGAGCAGCGCCGCCAGGTTGGGGTTGGCATCGAGCACGGCCTTGCGCACCACCGGTGCCGCCGTGTAGTCGGGGAAGTAGTGCAGGTCGTCTTCCAGCAGGGTCAGGTTGAACGCGTTGAGGCGCCCGTCGGTGGTGTACACCAGGCCGGCGAACACCTGGTTGTTGCGCATCGCGGTATACACCAGGCCGGCGTCCATCTGGCGAATGTTGGCGCGGCCCACCTGCAGGTCGTACAGCGCCTTGAGGCCGACAAGGCCATCGGGGCGGTTGGCGAACTCGGTGTCCAGGGCGACCAGGTGGTTGCGCTGCTGCTCGTCCCGCAGGACCTGGTTGAGCTGGCTGATGGTGCGCATCTGCGGGTACTGCTCAGCGACCTTGGGCGGCAAGCCGAGGGCATAGGTGTTGCTGAATTTCGACGGGGTCAGCCAGATCAGGTCCTTTTTTGCGTCCAGTTGCTTGACCTTGGCGTAGGTGGCTTCAGCGCTGGGCATGCGTTCGTCGACATGGTTGTAGGACACCAGCGAGACGCCGGTGTATTCCCACATCAGGTCGAGCTGGCCGGTTTCCTGGGCCTGGCGCGCGATGCTGCTGCCAAGGCCGCTGGTCACCCGCACCTCATAGCCGTTGGCACGCAGGTATTGCGCGGTGATTTCGGCGAGCACGGTCTGTTCGGTGAACACCCGCGCGCCGATGCGAATCAGCGGTTTTTCCGCCGCCTGGGCAAATCCTGCGAACAGCAGGGCCGCGCCCAGCAGCAAGGCGATTCTCTTGTTCATACGTTCCCTCTTTTATTGGGCCAGGCCACGTTCCAGCCAGCGCTTGCTGGAGAAGCTCACCAGGCCATCGAGCAGCAGCGCCAACAGCGCCGTGCAGGCCGCGCCGAGCATCAGCTGTGGCTGGTTGTTCAGGGCGATGCCAGGGAAGATCAGGCTGCCCAGGCTGTTGGCGCCGATCAGGAACGCCAGTGGCGCGGTGCCGACATTGAGCGCCAGCGCTACACGCACACCGCCGACGATGATCGGCACGGCGTTGGGCAGTTCGACCTGCCAGAGTTGCTGGCGCGGGGTCATGCCGATGCCGGTGGCGGCTTCCTTGAGCGAGACAGGGACGTTTTTCAGGCCCTCGTAGGTGTTGCGCACGATGGGCAGGAGGGAGGCGAGAAACAGCGCGAAGATCGCAGGACCGGCGCCGATGCCCAGGACACTCAGGGCGATGGCCAGTACGGCCAGGGGAGGGATGGTGTTGCCAACGTTGAAGAACTGCATGAAGCGTTCGGCTTTGTCGACCCGGTGCGGTCGACTCAGGGCAATGCCGGCCGGGATGCCCACGGCCAACGCCGCCACCATCGAAGCCAGCACCAGCACCAGGTGCGCTTGCAGGTAAAACCACAGATCGTCGCGATAGCGCGCGATCGTATCGATGCCGATCCAGTGGATCAGCAGGGCCAGGATGACGAGCACGGTGGCGCATCCCATCAGCCCTTTTCCGTAGCGTTCGGCCACAGGTGGACTCCTTTTTTGTAGTCGGCGAGCACACTCCCGTGGCGGCGGCCATTCCTGGCGTCAGGCAGTGTGTTCGCGAGTAGCAGCGTGGCGCCCAGCAGGGCTGCGCAGACACGCCATGAGCCAAGCCCCGTCGGGCTCGAAAAGCAGGTGTTACCAGCCCCGAACCGCAGCGGGTTGCAGGGGAGTGGACGTCTCCGGGGTCGCAAAGGTTCCCATCTGAAGCGGCATTTGGCCAGTGTTAATCACTGGGTGAGGTAAAACTTCGCACGAAAAAGCAGCGTAGTTATTACGTCTAGACGTTGAATTACCTGCTATCGAGCGGTTTGCACGAAAGGCAGTATTTCCCTTGAGAATTTCTCGATATTCGCTTGAGGGAATATTCCCTTGGAGGTATTTTTACCGTGTGGCCTATAGGGATGTGCTTGGAATTTGAACGTGCCGGTGAGTGATTGGATTGGCATCTGTCCAGAGGTAAAACATGTACAAGACACTTGATGATGTTATGAGCGAGCTTTCACCTGAGCGCAGGGCGAGGGTCGAAGAACATGGCCGTGAGCTGATACGCGAGGAGGCGACGCTGCAAGCGCTGCGCAGGCAGCTTGAGATTACTCAGGAGGGGATGGCAGAGCGTCTCGACATTCGCCAGGGCAACGTTTCGAAAGTCGAACACCGCAGTGACATGTTGATCTCGACGCTGCGAAATTATTTGGAAGCTATGGGCGGCAGGCTCGAATTGGTGGTTCATCTGCCGGGTCGTGCCCCGGTCACGATCGAGGGATTTACAGAGGATCCGGTTTCACGCGCCTGAATTTTTCGGGGCCGAAAAGAGGGAATCACTCCCGGTCGGTGCGCACTTTGGTCTCGCCTGCGACTTCAGGTATGATATCGCCCCTTTTTTCAATCCCCAGTCAGGCGATTTCCCATGACCAAACAGGCCGCCGAAGTCGCGAAGCGCCGCACTTTCGCAATTATTTCCCACCCCGACGCCGGTAAGACCACCATCACCGAGAAGCTCCTGCTGATGGGCAAGGCCATTTCTGTCGCCGGTACCGTGAAGTCGCGCAAGTCCGACCGCCACGCCACCTCCGACTGGATGGAAATGGAGAAGCAACGCGGCATCTCCATCACCACTTCGGTGATGCAGTTCCCGTACCGCGAGCACATGATCAACCTGCTCGACACCCCCGGTCACGAAGACTTCTCGGAAGACACCTACCGCACCCTGACCGCGGTCGACTCGGCCCTGATGGTGCTCGACGGCGGTAAAGGCGTCGAGCCACGGACCATCGCCCTGATGGACGTCTGCCGCCTGCGTGATACGCCGATCGTCAGCTTCATCAACAAACTCGACCGCGATATCCGCGACCCGATCGAGCTGCTCGACGAGATCGAAGCGGTGCTCAAGATCAAGGCCGCACCCATCACCTGGCCGATCGGTTGCTACCGCGACTTCAAGGGTGTGTACCACCTGGCCGGCGACTACATCATCGTCTACACCCCGGGCCACGGCCACGAGCGCACCGATGTGAAGATCATCGAGAAGCTCGACTCGGACGAAGCCCGTGCGCACCTGGGCGACGAGTACGAGCGTTTCCTCGAGCAGCTCGAGCTGGTCCAGGGCGCGTGCCATGAGTTCAACCAGGAAGAGTTCATCAACGGTCAGCTGACCCCGGTGTTCTTCGGGACCGCCCTGGGCAACTTCGGGGTCGACCATGTGCTCGACGCTGTCGTCGACTGGGCACCGCGCCCGCTGGCCCGGGTCGCCAATGAGCGCACCGTGGAACCGGTGGAAGAGAAGTTCAGCGGCTTCGTGTTCAAGATCCAGGCGAACATGGACCCCAAGCACCGCGACCGTATCGCCTTCATGCGTATCTGCTCGGGCAAGTACGAGAAGGGCATGAAGATGCGCCATGTGCGCACCGGCAAGGACGTGCGCATCGGCGACGCGTTGACCTTCTTCTCCTCCGAGCGTGAGCAGCTGGAAGAAGCCTTTGCCGGCGACATCATCGGCCTGCACAACCACGGCACGATCCAGATCGGTGACACCTTCACCGAGGGCGAGAGCCTGGGCTTCACCGGTATCCCGCACTTCGCCCCGGAGCTGTTCCGCCGAGTACGCCTGAAGGACCCGCTCAAGTCCAAGCAGCTGCGTCAGGGTCTGCAGCAGCTGGCCGAAGAGGGCGCGACGCAGGTGTTCTTCCCGCTGCGCAGCAACGACATCATCCTCGGCGCCGTCGGTGTGCTGCAGTTCGATGTGGTCGCCAGCCGTTTGAAGGAAGAGTACAAGGTCGAGTGCGGCTATGAGCCGATCACCGTCTGGTCGGCGCGCTGGATCAGCTGCGACGACAAGAAGAAGTTCGAGGAATTCGAGAACAAGGCGGTGGAAAACCTGGCGGTCGACGGCGGCGGTCACCTGACCTACCTGGCCCCGACCCGGGTCAACCTGGCGCTGATGGAAGAGCGCTGGCCGGACGTGAAGTTCCGCGCGACCCGCGAACACCACTGATTCAGCGTCAAGCTGCAAGCCTCGAGCGACAAGAAAGAGCAGACCGAGTACGGACCGGCTTTTCTTGCAGCTTGAGGCTTGCAGCTTAGAGCTGACCGCAGGTCTTCAATTACCCGCTTTGATGCTGGTCCAGATCCTCGTGCGAATCCGGTCGATCTTCGCCGGCATCGCCTCGAGCGCATACAGCTTGCCCATCACGTCCTCGCTCGGATAAATCATCGTGTTGCCTTTCATGGCCGGGTCGACCAGCGCGTCCGCCTTGAGGTTGGCGTTGGCGTACTGCACGTGGTTGCTGATGTTGGCCATCACCTCGGGCTGCAGCAGGTAGTTCATGTAGGCATAGCCGGCCTTCTCGTCAGGCGCATCGGCGGGCATGGCCACCATGTCGAACCACATCGGCGCGCCTTCCTTGGGGATCGAATACCCCACCTTCACGCCATTCTTCGCCTCTTCGGCGCGGTTCTTCGCCTGCAGCACATCGCCCGAAAAGCCCACCACTACGCAGACATCGCCATTGGCCAGGTCACCGGTGTACTTCGACGAGTGGAAGTAGCTGATGTACGGCCGTACCTTCATCAGCAGCTCCTTGGCCTTGTCGTAGTCCTTGGGGTCCTGGCTGTGGTGCGGCAAGCCCAGGTAGTGCAGGGCGATCGGTAGCAGCTCCGGGCCGTTGTCGAGCACCGCCACGCCGCAGCTCTTGAGCTTGGCCATGTACTCGGGCTTGAAGATCAGGTCCCACGAGTCGACCGGGGCGTCGTCGCCGAGCACCGCCTTGACCTTGTCGATGTTGTAGCCGATGCCGGTACTGCCCCACAGGTACGGGAAGCCGTACTGGTTGCCCGGGTCGTTGACCTCCAGGGCCTTGAGCAGCACCGGGTTGAGGTTGTGCCAGTTGGGCAACTGGGTCTTGTCGAGCTGCTTCAGGGCCTTGCCCTGGATCTGCCGGGCCATGAAGTGGTTGGAGGGGAACACCACGTCGTAGCCGGAGTTGCCGGTCATCAGCTTGCCGTCGAGGGTCTCGTTGCTGTCGAACACGTCGTAGGTCGGGACGATGCCCGACGCCTGCTGGAACTGCTTGAGGGTGTCTGGGGCGATGTAGCTGGACCAGTTGTAGATCTTCACCGACTCGGCGGCGTTGGCCACGCAGGCGGCCAGCATCAGGGGGGCGATAAGTAGCGTGCGCATGTCCGGTATACCTTGCTTGGTCTGTTGTTCTTGAAGGGGCGGCAGCGGCGATCAGCGGATCAGAAAATCAACACGTAGGTCTTGCGCACGGTCTCCTGGATGTCCCAGATGCCAGTGCTGTTGGCCGGTAGCATCAGTGCGTCTCCGGCTTCTATGAGCAGGGGCTCGCCACCGTCGGGGGTGAAGGTGCAGCGGCCCTTGATGAAGTGGCAGAACTCCTGCTGCACGATCTGCCGGCGCCAGCGCCCGGGGGTGCACTCCCAGATGCCGGTTTCGACCCCGTCACTGCGCTCGACGCAGGTGACCGAGGTCACCGCGACGGGGTCGCCGAGGGGCACGGCGACCGGGTTGGACTGCTCGAGGATGGCGCTGTCGGTGTGCTTGAACTGGGTGATGCTCATGAGCGGTGGGTCCTGTCTGGAGAAAAGGGCAGGTCAGTGCATGAAGCCTTCCATGACGTCCGCCAGGCCAGTGGCCAGGCGCCGTCGCCAGGGCGCGCTGGCGGGGTTGGCGAGGGTCCGGTCCTCGTGCACGAAACTCTGGATGATCGCGTTGTAGCCTAGCCAGCGGCAGGGCTCGGGCGGCCAACTGGCCAGGCTCGACAACGGGCGGTTGTCGTGCACCCAGGGCTGCCCGGTGAGGGCGTTGTGCTGGTCGAGGATCAGTGCGGCCAAGGTGCGCCCGCCGAGGTTGGTCGCGCCGACGCCCTCGCCGCCGTAGCCACCGGCCAGGGCGATGCCACGCTGGCGGTCGCAGAGCATGTGCGGGCGAAAGCGCCGGGCCATGCCCAGGTTGCCGCCCCACGAGTGAGTGATGCGCACGTGCTTGAGCTGCGGGAACAGTTCGCCGAACAGATAGCGGCGCAGCTCGATTTCGCTGTCGTTGAGGTTGAAGTCTTGCCGCAGGCGGCCACCGAAGCGGTAGCCGCCGCGCGCACCGAACACCAGGCGGTTGTCGGCGCTGCGTTGACCATAGGTGACCTGCCGGCTGCTTTCGCTGAACGCCTGGCCCTGGGACAAGCCGATCTGCTCCCAGGTCGACTCGGGCAGCGGCTCGGTGGCGACCAGCAGGCTCTGCACCGGTAACTGGTAGCGGCCCAGCGGCGGCAAGCTGGCGGCGTAGCCTTCGACGGCCGGCACGATCCAGTGGGCGCGCACCTTGCCCTGCGGGGTCTGCACCGCACCCGGCTGCATATCGGTGGCTGCGGTGTTTTCGTAGATCGTCACGCCCAGGCTTTCGACCACCCGGGCCAGGCCGCGCACCAGCTTGGCCGGCTGGATGGTCGCGGTGTGCGGGCTGAAGATCGCGCCATAGGCGTTGCTGATGCGCAGCTGGCCGTCCAGTTGCTCCGGGCGTAGCCAGCGGTAGTCGTCCTCGGTCATGCCCTGGCGGTAGAGGTCGTCGAGGTAGGCGCGCAGGCTGCGCTCCTGCTCCGGATAGCGCGCCGCGCAGTACAGCACGCCGCCCTTGCGGTAGTCGCAGTCGATGCCTTCGCGTTGCAGCACCTGCTGCACCTCGTCGGGGATGCCGTGCAGCAGGTCGATGCTGGCGCGTCGCTGCTGCGGTGAGAGCGCCGCGAGCATGCGCTGTTCACCGAGCATGTTGCCCATCAGCCAGCCACCGTTGCGCCCCGAGGCGCCGAAGCCGGCGGTGTTGGCCTCGACGATGGCGATGTTCAGCTGCGGCGCCTGGCGCTTGAGGTAGTAGGCGGTCCACAGGCCGGTGTAGCCGGCGCCAATGATGCACACGTCGAGGTCGAGGTCGTTGCGCAGGGCAGGGCGCGCGTCGAGCGGCTCGTCGAGCTGGTCCATCCAGAGGCTGAGGGTGCGCCAGGCTTGCATCGGGTGCGGCTCCAGGTCGGTAAAGGTCTGGGGCCGATCCTAGAGTCCGGGCGAGTGGGCTGTCTTACGTGCGTGCACGCAGGGAAATTTGCTTCACATAGGCCTTGGGTGACAGGCCGGTGTGTTCGCGGAAGGCTTTGTAGAACGCCGACAGCGAATTGAACCCGGCACCGAACGCCAGCTCGTCCATGGTCGACTCGACGCTGTCGTCATCCAGGCTGGCCAGCAGGTGCTGCAGGCGTGCCTGGTTGACGTAGCGGTAGAAGCTCTGGCCGAGCACCTGGTTGAGCAGGTAGGAGATCTGGTTGCGGCTGTAGCCACTGTCCTTGGCGACCTGCTGCAGGTCCAGCTCGGGGTCGAGGTAGGGGCGCTGGCGCTGGAAGTAGTGCTCGAGGTCCTGGGCCATGGTGCTCACCTGGCGCGGTGACAGGCCCAGGCGGCTGGTGGCCGGGCGCGCGCCGCTGCGTCCCGCCGCCGGGCTGCTCTGGCGCACCAGGGTGGCGTATTCGTTGACCCGCCAGATCAGGCCGTCCTTGACCGTGATGGCTTCGCTCGACTGGAACGCCGCCAGGCCATCGCCGCCCTGCACCGTGACCTGGTACTGGATGAACGCGGTGCAGCCGTCGACGCGGATACGGTCGCTGTGGACGATGTCTTCGCCGGCTTCGTGGGGCAGGCAGGCGCGTACGTAGTCGCGCAGGTCGCGGTAGCCGAGCACGCGGTTCTGGAAGAAGTCGTGATACTCGACCTCCGGGTGGTACAGCGCCATGACGCCGTCGAGGTCGCGGTGCTTCCAGCACAGGTGGTAGCGCAGCACCGTTTCGGCGGTGATCGGGGTCTGTTCGGGGCCGTCGGGGAGTTGGGTCGGGGTCATGGGTAGATAGTGCCGGGCGGCCTGGTCTGGGGCAACTGTCTGTGCGCATTGCATAAAACCCTGAGCCACAAGCGGGGTTCCGGGTGTTTTGCACGACTCTGCGGCAAGGCCTGAGGCTAACCCATTGATTTGCCTGCATGTCATTTTTTGACACAGTTGGCACAGCGTCTGCACCGGTTAGAGAGCAAAGCAAAAGGACCTGTTGCCCACAACAAAAGGCGCTGAACCATGATAACCACTGCCGATCTGTCCTCCACCGTCGCCGAGGCCCCGAACCGTTCGGGGGTGTCCTGGGCGGCGATATTCGCCGGTGCCGCTGCGGCGGCCGCCTTGTCATTGATCCTGATGATCCTGGGCGCAGGCCTGGGGTTTGCATCATCGTCGCCTTGGGCACACGAGGGTGCCAGCGCCAAGGCCTTGGGTATCTCAGCGATTGTCTGGCTGCTGCTCACGCAGATTCTCGCCTCAGGGCTGGGCGGTTATATCGCCGGGCGCCTGCGGGTGAAGTGGGCCAACCTGCACGGTGACGAGGTGTACTTCCGCGACACGGCGCATGGCTTTCTGGCCTGGGCCGTGGCGACGTTGGTGACTGCGGTGTTGATCGTGTCCACGGCGGGCACCCTGGCCAGTGCCGGTGCCCAGGCGGGTGCTGCGGCAGTGGCGGGTGCGACCACTGCAGCGGCTGCAACGGTCGGCAGCCAGGCGGACGGGCGCGGTGCTGATCCCATGGGTTACTACGTGGATGGCCTGTTTCGCAGCGAAGGGCCAGCGGCTGTCAGTGAGGATGCCGCCAATGCGGTTGCCGGGCGCATCTTTGCCCGTGCCCTGACCAACGAGGGCGCGCTCGACGCCAGTGACCGTGCCTACCTGGCGCAGCTGGTTGCACAGCGTACCCGGTTGACCCAGGCAGAAGCCGAAGCGCGGGTCGACCAGGTCTATACCCAGGTTCAGCAGGATGCACAAAAGGTCAAACTGGCGGCCCAGCAAGCGGCTGACACGGCTGCCAAAGTGGCTGCATGGACGGCGCTGTGGATGTTCGTGGCGTTGCTCTGCGGGGCGTTCTTCGCAAGCTTTGCGGCGCTGTTCGGCGGTCGTCAACGCGACCAGGCACGCTGGATCGACGAAGACGTGGGCTATGGCGAGCGTCGTACCGTGCATGCCAGCACTGCGCCGATCCGCTAACGGGTTAACTGACTAGGAGAATTATCATGCGCTCAATCTTGCTCTGGATGATCGGCGTACCGATCCCGGTCATCATCCTTATCGCGATCTTCATGCATTGATGGATTTTGGGGCCGCTCTGCGGCCCTTCGCGGGTAAACCCGCTCCCACAGGTTCTGCAAAGGTCCCTGTAGGAGCTGGCTTGCCTGCGATGGGGCGCAGCGCGGCCCCACGGTCTACAAGAACTGCTCCGCATAATGGCAAGCCACCTGCCGCGTCCCCACCTGTCGAAACGCCGGCACTTCCTTGCCACAACGCTCCGTGGCATACGGGCAGCGCTTGTGAAATGCACACCCATCCGGCGGGTTCAGTGGGTTGGGCAACTCCCCGGTAATGCGAATCTTCGGCTTCAACGGGTCCGGGTGGATCGCCGGCGTCGCCGACAGCAAGGCCTGGGTATACGGGTGCAGCGGCCTGTCGTAGATATCCTGCTTGGGCCCCATCTCCGCCGGTCGGCCGAGGTACATCACCAGTACCTGATCGGCCACATGGCGCACCACCGCCAGGTTGTGCGAGATGAACACGTAGGCGGTGTTGAACTCCTTCTGCAGGTCCATGAACAGGTTCAATACCTGCGCCTGGATCGACACGTCCAGCGCCGAGGTCGGCTCGTCCGCTACCAGCACCTTGGGCTGCAGCATCATTGCCCGCGCCAGGGCAATCCGCTGGCGCTGGCCACCGGAGAACATGTGCGGATAACGCTGGTAATGCTCAGGCCGCAAGCCGACCTGCTGCATCATCGCCTGGACCTTCTCGCGCCGCTCGGCCTTGCTCAGCGAGGTGTTGATCAGCAGCGGCTCGGCCAACTGGTCGCCGATCTTCTGCCGCGGGTTGAGCGAGGCATACGGGCTCTGGAAGACCATCTGCACGTCACGCCGCAGCTGCTTGCGCTCGGCCTTGCTGGCGCCGTTGACTTCGGTGCCGGCGATCTGCAACGAACCGGCGGTGGGCTCCTCGATAAGGGTCAGGGCGCGGGCCAGGGTCGACTTGCCGCAGCCCGATTCGCCGACCACGGCGAGGGTCTTGCCGGCCTCCAGTTCGAACGACACGCCGTTCAGCGCGCGGACCAGGGCGTGGCCCTTGAACAGGCCGCGGGACACTTGGTAGTGACGGGTCAGGTCACGGGCAGTCAGCACGGCGGTCATCACGCCACCTCCTGGTTCAGCGGGTAGAAGCAGCGCGCCAGGCTGTGCGCCTGGGCCTCCAGGGGCGGGCGTTGGCGTCGGCAGTTGTCCTGCACATACGGGCAGCGCGGCGACAGCAGGCAGCCCTGCGGCCGGTCGTAGCGGCCGGGGACGATGCCCGGCAGCGTGGCCAGGCGTTCGGCGCCGATGCTGTGCTCGGGGATGGCCGCCAGCAACGCCTCGCTGTAGGGGTGGGCGGGGATGTCGAACAGCTCCGGCACCTGGCCGACTTCGACGGCCTGGCCGGCGTACATCACGCACACCCGTTTGGCTGTCTCGGCGACCACGGCGAGGTCATGGGTGATCAGGATCAGGGCCATGTTGCGCTCCTGCTGCAGGTTGACCAGCAGCTCCATGATCTGCGCCTGGATGGTCACGTCGAGGGCGGTGGTCGGCTCGTCGGCGATCAGCAGCCGCGGTTCGCCGGCAATCGCCATGGCGATCGCCACGCGCTGGCTCATGCCGCCCGAGAGTTGGTGCGGGTAGGCGTCGAGGCGGCTTTCGGCCGCCGGGATCTCGACCTTCTTGAGCAGCTCCAGGGCCCGCTGGCGCGCCGCCTTGCCTTTCAGGCCGAGGTGCTGGCGCAGCACCTCCTCGATCTGGAAGCCCACGGTGTAGCTGGGGTTGAGCGCGGTCATCGGGTCCTGGAAGACCATCGCGATGTCCTTGCCGACCACCTTGCGGCGCTGGCGGGCGCTGAGCGTGAGCATGTCGGTGCCGGCGAAGCGCAGGGCGTCGGCGGTGATCCGCCCGGGGGCATCGATCAGGCCCATCAGGGCCATCATGGTGACCGACTTGCCGGAGCCCGACTCGCCGACGATGGCGACGATCTCACCTGCGTCCACGCTGAGGTCCAGCCCGTCGACCACCGGCACGGCATCGGCGCCGCCGAAGCGCACGTTCAGGTTGTCTATCTGCAACAGGGTCATGGCGGTCTCCTCAGGCGGCATTCTTGAGTTTCGGGTCGAGCGCATCGCGCAGCCCGTCGCCCATCAGGTTGATTGCCAGGACCGTCAGCAAAATGGTCAGGCCGGGCAGGCTCACCACCCACCAGGCGCGTTCGATGTAGTCGCGTGCCGAGGCCAGCATGGTGCCCCACTCGGGGGTCGGCGGTTGCACACCGAGGCCGAGAAAGCCCAGTGCGGCGGCGTCGAGGATGGCCGAGGAGAAGCTCAGCGTCGCCTGCACGATCAGCGGCGCCATGCAGTTGGGCAGCACTGTGACGAACATCAGCCGTGGCAGGCTGGCACCGGCCAGGCGCGCGGCGGTGACGTAGTCGCGGTTGAGCTCGCCCATCACCGCAGCGCGGGTCAGGCGTACGTACGAGGGCAGCGAGACGATGGCGATGGCGATCACCGTGTTGATCAGGCCAGGGCCGAGGATGGCGACGATCGCCACCGCCAGCAGCAGCGACGGCAGGGCCAGCATGACGTCCATCAGGCGCATGATCGAGGGCCCGAGGATGCGCGGGAAGAAGCCCGCCAACAGGCCGAAGAAGACCCCGGGGATCAGCGAGATCAGCACCGACGACAGGCCGATCAGCAGCGACAGCCGCGCGCCCTGGATCAGCCGCGAGAGCAGGTCGCGGCCGACCTCGTCGGTGCCGAGGATGAACTGCCACTGGCCGCCTTCGAGCCACACCGGCGGGGTCAGCAGGAAGTCGCGGTATTGCTCGCTTGGATCGTGCGGGGCGACCCACGGCGCGAACAGCGCACAGAACACCACCAGGCACATGAACAGCAGGCCCGCCACTGCGCCTTTGTTGCGCGAGAAGGCCTGCCAGAATTCTTTGTAGGGCGATGGGTAGAGCAGGCTCTGGTCGAGCGGGCTGGGTGGGGTTGCCGAGGTTGTAATCGGGCTAGTCATGACGGGGCCTCAGCGCTGATGACGGATACGTGGGTTGGCCAGGCCGTAGAGGATATCCACGACGAAGTTGACCAGGATGACCAGGCAGGCGATCAACAGGATGCCGTTCTGGACCACGGGGTAGTCACGGGCACCGATGGCCTCGATCAGCCATTTGCCGATGCCCGGCCAGGAAAAGATGGTTTCGGTCAGCACGGCGCCGGCGAGCAACGCCCCGACCTGCAGGCCGAACACCGTCAGCACTGGGATCAGCGCGTTGCGCAAGCCATGCACGAAGACTACCCGCGCCGGCGACAGGCCCTTGGCGCGGGCGGTACGGATGTAGTCCTCGCGCAGCACCTCGAGCATCGACGAGCGGGTCATCCGGGCGATCACCGCCAGTGGGATGGTGCCGAGCACGATGGCCGGCAGGATCAGGTGCATGACGGCGTCCTTGAAGGCGCCTTCTTCGTCGCTGAGCAAGGTGTCGATGAGCATGAAACCGGTCCGCGGCTCGATGTCGTAGAGCGAGCCGATGCGTCCCGACACCGGCGTCCAGCCGAGGCTCACCGAGAACAGCATGATCAGGATCAGCCCCCACCAGAAGATCGGCATCGAATAGCCGGCCAGGGAGATGCCCATCACCCCGTGGTCGAACAGCGAGCCACGCTTGAGCGCGGCAATCACCCCGGCCAGCAGCCCGGCAATACCCGCGAACAGCAGCGCCGCGAAGGCCAGCTCGAGGGTCGCCGGGAACAACGTGGTGAACTCGCTCCAGACACTTTCGCGCGAGCGCAGCGATTCACCCAGGTCGCCCTCGGCGAGCTTGCCGATGTAGTCCAGGTACTGCGCCGGCAGCGGTTTGTTCAGGCCCAGGCGCTCCATGGCCTGGGCGTGCATCTCGGGGTCGACCCGGCGTTCGCCCATCATCACTTCCACCGGGTCGCCGGGGATCAACCGAATCAGCGCGAAGGTCAGCAAGGTGATACCGAAAAAAGTCGGGATCAGCAGGCCTAGGCGCCGTGCAATAAAACTCAACATGGTCGGGTGTACCTCATCAGCCGGTCAGGCCGCCAGTCGGGCGCGCTGTCCGGATTGCGCCGCCGGCTCCCGTGCAGGCTGCCGGCGGTCATTGTTGTTGTGCTACTTCACCAGGGTGGTGGCGAAGTTGTTAGTGGTCAGAGGGCTGATGTGGTAACCCTCCACGTTCTCGCGCATGGCCGTAAACATTTTCGGATGGGCCATGCTGATCCACGGCTGGTCCTCATCGTACACCGCCAGGGCCTTGAAATAGAGGCTTGCACGTTCATCGTGATCACTCACTGCGCGGGCCCGGGTGATCAACTGCTGAAACTTAGGGTTGCACCAGCGCGCATAGTTCTCGCCGTTTTTCGCTGCCTCGCAGCTGAGCAACGGCCCGAGGAAGTTGTCCGGGTCGCCGTTGTCGCCGCCCCAGCCGGTGGAAACCAGGTCGGCCTCGCCGTTCCTGGCCCGGCGCAGCATCTCGGCCCACTCCATGACCCGGATGTCGAGCCTGATGCCGATCCTGGCCAGGTCGGCCTGGAGCATTTCGGCGGACAGCCGCGGGTTGGGGTTGGTCTGCCCGCCGCCGTTACGGGTGAACAGGGTCAGCGCCGCGCCTTCGGGTACGCCGGCCTCCTTGAGCAGTGCGCGGGCCTTGTCGAGGTCGCGCGGCGGGTTTTTGTTGTCGGTGTTGAAGCCCATCATGGTCGATGGATACGGGTTGACGGCAACCTGTGCGTTGCCCTCGCCGAACAGCTGGTCGACATGGGTCTGGCGGTCGAAGGCGATGTTGATGGCCTTGCGCACGCGGACATCACTGAGGTACTCGCGCTCGGTGTTCATGGCGATGTAGCCGGTCACCAGGGCTTCCATTTCCGCCACCTTGAGGCGTGGGTCCTGCCGGATCAGCGACACGTCACCAGGCTTGGGGTACAGCGCGACCTGGCATTCGTTGGCCCGCAGTTTCTGCAGGCGCACGTTGTTGTCGGTGGCGATGGAGAACACCAGCGTCTCGGCCGGCGGTGCGCCCCGGAAGTACGCCGGGTTGGCCTTGTAGCGCACCTGGGCATCCTTGTTGTAGCGCTGGAAAATGAACGGGCCGGTGCCGATCGGGCGGCTGTTGAGCAGGCCGGGCTTGCCCGCCGCCAGCAACTGATCGCCGTACTCGGCGGAGTAGATCGAGGTGAAGGCCATGGCCAGGTCGTGCAGGAACGGCGCTTCCGGGCGGGTCAGGGTAAATACGACGGTGTGCTGGTCGGTCTTCTCCACCGACTTGAGCAGGGTCTTGAAGGCCATGCTTTCGAAGTAGGGGTAACCGACGCTGGTCTTGGTGTGCCAAGGGTGGTTGGGGTCGAGCTGGCGGCGGAAGCTCCAGAGCACGTCATCGGCATCGAAATCGCGGCTGGGCGTGAAGTAATCGGTGCTATGAAACTTCACTCCCTGGCGCAGATGAAAGGTGTAACGCAAGCCGTCGTCGCTGATCTCCCAGCGTTCGGCCAGGGCCGGCTGCAGCACGGTGGTCCCCGGCTTGAAGTCGACCAGGCGGTTGAACACGGTTTCGGCGGCCGCATCGAAAGTCACTGCGGTGGTGTACTGGACGATGTCGAAGCCTTCCGGGCTGGCTTCGGTGCACACCACCAGGGGGTTCGCCGCGAGGCTGCCGGCGGCGCCGAAGAGCAGCGCGGTGAGGGCTGTGCGTAGGGCTATCGATGTCATGGAACCTCCCTGCAATTAATGATTCCAGCGTAGCCGCCACGGCTCGCCGGGGGCGAGCCGTGGCGTCAACGGTCAGAGGATGTTGAAAGGAATGGTGGTGACCACGCGGAACTCGTTCAGGCTACCGTCGGCCTGGGCCTTGCTGGCCCGGTGCGCGGTGTAGGTGGCGCGCACGCTGGTGTCTTTCAGCGCGCCACTCTGTACCGCATAGCTGGTGCCGATACCCCACTCGTAGTGGGTCTCGCCGTCCATGCCGCGCACATCGTAGGCCGTGCCACGGTAGTGGGTGCCGTCGATGCCCCAGCCGCGCGCGTTGTACAGGTTGAACTTGAGGCCGGGCACACCGTAGGGCGCCATGTTCAGCACGTACGACAGCTGCAGGGATTTCTCGTTGGGGCCGTTGAAGTCGGACATCAACGAGTTGGCCAGGTAGATGCCGTTGGTTTCGTGCAAATAGTCGAAGTACTCGTTGCCGTTGACCTGTTGCCAGGCGGCGCTGAGGGTGTGTGCCTGGTGGGTCAGGGCGACCGACAGGCTGAAGGTGTCGTTGTCGATCTCACCGAGCTTCTTGCGGCCTTCGTCGACCGTCTTGTAGTAGTTCAGGCCAGTGCTCAGGCTGAGCGTCGCGCTGTCACCGAGCACATGGTTGGCGCCGAAGTAGTACTGGTTCCAGAAGTCATCGACCTTGGCGGCGAACAGGCTGGTGCTCAGGCTCCTGAACGGCTGGTAGCTGACCCCGGCGGTGCTCGCCCGGTCGGTTTCGGCGCCGGCGGCACCGTATTCGCTGCGGAACTTGCTCAGGCTCTGCTCGGTACGCGGCGAGACGCGGTCGAAGCTGCCCAGGTCGAACGACAGGTTGTCGAACTCGGCGCTGTGCAGGCTGAAGCCCTGGAAGCTGGAGGGCAGGGCACGGTTGCCGATGGCGGCGAGCATGGGCGTGTCGATCGCTTGGCGGCCGGCGGTCAGTGTGGTGTTGGAGATCCGCGCCTTGATATTGGCCAGGCCGGCTTTGCTCCATTGGTCGAGCGCCTCGCCGTCGCTGTGGGTGAGGGTGCGGTTGTTCGGCCCGGCGATGGCGGCGCGGCCGCGTTCGAGGGCGATGGCGTTGTAGGCGGCGACCTCGGCGGCAAAGCCGACCGTGCCTTGGGTAAAGCCCGAGCTGTAATTGAGGATACTGCCTTGCAGCCAGTTGTCGCGGCTGTGGCTGTCGTGGCGGCTGCCGTCGCTTTTGCGGTACTTCCACAGCGGTCCGCGGGCGGCGCGTTCGCGGGCGTACCAGTTGCGGGTGGTGCCGGACAGGCTCTGGCCTTCGATGAAGCCACTGGCCTCGGCTTGGTCACTGGTGGATTTGAGGGTGAGCGGGATCCGTTCCTGGCTCGCGGGTTCGGCCTGGGCGAGGGCGCAGAATGCGCCAACGGCAATGGCCAGTGCGGTTTTTCGAGTACGTCTCAAGGTTGAAGCTCCCTTTCTTTCTTCTAGTTATCGCCCTGCCTTGTGAGCGGGGCGTGGCTGTGTTGCCAGGGTTTGCCACGGGATCGCCGGGCGAAAATCGGAGGCAGATAGCCAAGGGGCACTGACGGTGCGAATCAGTCGACGCTCACGCCGGAAAAGACGTTGCGGCCGAACGGGCTGACTGCGAAGCCCTTGACCCTGACGCTGAGTGGCTGGTGGACCGTCGAATGCGCCACCGGGGTGATCGGCACCTGCTGCTTGAGGCGCTGCTGGGCCTGTTGATACAGCGCCGTACGCTGGGCGCGGTCGGTGACTTGCTTGGCCTGCTGGACCAGCTGGTCGTACTGCGGGTCACACCACAGCGAGTAGTTGTTGCCGCCGATGGCGGCGCAGCTGTACAGCGTGCCCAGCCAGTTGTCCGGGTCACCGTTGTCGCCGGTCCAGCCGATCAGGGCGATGTCGTGCTCGCCGCTTTTCAGGCGTTTGACGTACTCGCCCCATTCGTAGCTGACGATGCGCACCTTGAAGCCGAGCTTGGCCCAGTCGGCCTGGAGCATCTCGGCCATGAGCTTGGCGTTGGGGTTGTACGGGCGTTGCACGGGCATCGCCCAGAGGGTGATCTCGGTGCCCGGCTTGACCCCCGCCTGGTCGAGCAGCTGCTTGGCCTTGGCCGGGTCGTAGGCCGCGTCCTCGAGGGTGTCATCGTAGGACCATTGGGTCGGTGGCATGGCGTTCACCGCCCGTTGCCCGGCGCCCTGGTACACCGCCTGGAGGATCGCCTGCTTGTTCACCGCCATGTCCATGGCCTGGCGCACCTGCAGTTGGTCGAACGGGGCATGCCGGGTGTTGTAGGCGATGTAGCCGAGGTTGAAGCCGGGCGTGGTGAGCACCTGCAACTGCGGGTCGGCCTTGAGTTGCTGCAGGTCGGCCGGACGCGGGTGGAGGGTGACCTGGCATTCGTTGCGGCGAAGCTTCTGGATGCGTACCGAAGGGTCGATGTTGATCGAGAAGATCAGGTTGTCGAGCTTCACCTCATCCGGCGCCCAGTAATCCGGGTTGGCCTTGTAGCGGATCTGCGAATCCTTCTGGTAGCGCTGGAACACGAACGGCCCGGTGCCGATCGGCTTGTGGTTGATGTCGCTGGGCCGGCCCTCGGCGAGCAGGTGATCGGCATATTCGGCCGAGAGGATCGAGGCAAAGCTCATGCCCAGGTTCTGCAGGAACGCCGCATCGACCTTGTTGAGGGTGAACACCACGCGCAGGGGGTCGCTTTTTTCGACCTTGGCGATGTTCTTGTCCAGGCCCATGCTGATGAAATAGGGGAACTCGGTGGGGTAGGCCTTGCGTAACGGATGGTCTCTGTCGAGCATGCGCTGGAAGGTGAACAGCACGTCGTCGGCATTGAAGTCGCGGCTGGGCGTGAAGCCCTTGTTGGCGTGAAACTTGACCCCCGGGCGCAACTGAAAGGTGTAGCGCAAGCCGTCGTCGGAGACGTGCCATTGCTCGGCGAGCGCCGGTTGTACGGCGGTGCCGCCACGCTCGAACTCGACCAGGCGGTTGTAGATCGGCTCGGCGGCGTCGTTGTCGGTCGCGGCGGTGTATTGCGCGGTGTCGAACCCGGCGGGGCTGCCCTCGGAGCAGAACACCAGGTTCTTGGCGTGGGCCAAGGGCGCCTGGGCCAACAGGCCCAGGCCTAGCAGTACGGACACTAGCGGAAGATGGCGCATGGCAAGTCCTTTCCTCATGGTTGAGCCTGAATCACGGCAACAGAATCCCGTTCCAGACCTTACGGGCGTCTGGAAGGGCATGGCAGTTGGCGGATTCGCTTAGCGCTGCGGGAAAAGTCCTATAGCTCCGACGATGCGTCTGAAGAGCTATAGGGAAGTTTCCACATCGTGTTTATTCGCTGTGCGGGGCGTGGCGGAGTGCTACTTGTCCACGCTCACGCCGTAGAAGGAGTTCAACCCGAACGGGCTGATCTTGAAGTCCTTCACCTTGGCGCTCATGGGTTGGTAGACGGTGGAGTGGGCGATCGGGGTGATCGGCACCTGCTCCTTGAGGAGGTGTTGCGCCTGCTGGTACAGCTCGATGCGCTTGGCCTGGTCGGAAGTGGCCTTGGCCTGCTTGATCAGGTCGTCGTAGGGCTTGTAGCACCACTTGGAGAAGTTGTTGCCGTCGACCGCATCGCAGCCGTAGAGCGTGCCCAGCCAGTTGTCCGGGTCACCGTTGTCGCCGCTCCAGCCGATCAGCATGGCGCCTTGCTCGCCGCCCTTGGAGCGTTTGATGTACTCGCCCCACTCGTAGCTGACGATCTTCGCCTTGATGCCGACCTTGGCCCAGTCGGCCTGGAGCATCTCGGCCATCAACTTGGCGTTAGGGTTGTACGGGCGCTGTACCGGCATGGCCCACAAGGTGATCTCGGTCCCTTCCTTGATGCCGGCTTCCTTGAGCAGCTGCTTGGCTTTCTCCGGGTCGTAGGGTGCATCCTTGACGCTGTCGTCGTAGGACCACTGGGTCGGCGGCATGGCATTGCTGGCCAACTGGCCGGCGCCCTGGTAGACCGACTCGATGATCTGCGGTTTGTTCACCGCCATGTCCAGCGCTTCGCGGACCTTGAGCTGGGCCAGCGGGTTGGGCGTGTTGCTGCCCTTGATCTGGTCCATCACGTTGTAGGCGATGTAGCCCAGGTTGAACCCGGCCTGGTGGGGCATCTGCAGCTTGGCGTCCGCACTGAGCGGCTTGATGTCGGCGGGCCGCGGGAACAGGGTGACCTGGCACTCGTTCTTCTTCAGCTTCTGCATGCGCACCGAGGCGTCGGTGGTGATGGCGAAGATCAGGTTGTCGATCTTCACGTCCTCGGGCTGCCAATAGTCCTTGTTGCCCTTGAAGCGGATCAGCGCGTCTTTCTGGTACTTGTTGAACACGAACGGGCCGGTGCCGATCGGTTTCTGGTTGATGTCGGCGGGCTTGCCCTGGGTGAGCAACTGCTCGGCGTATTCGGCGGACTGGATCGAGGCAAAGCTCATGGCCAGGTTCTGGATGAACGCGGCGTCGACCTCGTTGAGGGTGAAACGTACGGTGTGCGCGTCGACTTTTTCGACGCGGGCAATGTTGCGGTCCATGCCCATGTCGGTGAAGTACGGGAACTCGGTGGGGTAGGCCTTACGGAACGGCTGGTTCGGGTCGAGCATGCGGTTGAAGGTGAACAGCACGTCGTCGGCGTTGAATTCGCGGGTCGGCTTGAAATACTCGGTGGTATGGAACTTGACCCCTTCACGCAGGTGGAAGGTGTAGGTCTTGCCGTCCTCGGCGACCTCCCATTTTGTCGCCAGTCCCGGGACCACCGCAGTACCGCCGCGTTCGAACTGGGTCAGGCGGTTGAACACGGTCTCGGCCGAGGCGTCGAAGTCGGTGCCGGTGGTGTATTGGCCTGGGTCGAACCCGGCCGGGCTGCCCTCCGAGCAGAACACCAGGTTGCTCGCGGCAAGGGCGGAAGGGGCGCCAGCGAGTAGACCGGCGCCGAGCAATAGCGGAATGACTGCGTGTTTGAGCATGGTGGCCTCATTGTTGTCATTTTTGGATGTGAGGTGGCCTCGTGAGCCGACCTGCGGATACTTGTGCAGGGGGTAATCCCATTGCAACGGTCCAAGGATAGTCGGCGGCTAAAAAGTGGAACGATCGTACTCCAATGTCGCATCGATGTAATTTTCGGCGAAGTTGATCGTTTGCGTGCGTTA
The DNA here is from genome assembly GCF_900536025.1 of Pseudomonas reidholzensis. Taxonomy (GTDB): domain Bacteria; phylum Pseudomonadota; class Gammaproteobacteria; order Pseudomonadales; family Pseudomonadaceae; genus Aquipseudomonas; species Aquipseudomonas reidholzensis. The sequence goes on along the minus strand of NZ_UNOZ01000033.1, from coordinate 15,252 downwards.
AATGGTGGCATTTTGCCGAATATTTCAAGAGGGGAAGTCAAGCGGGGCGCACATGAGCAGTGCGTAGGAAAGCTCTGAAGTTTGTGTAAGGGGCGCGCAATGCGCCCCCAGTCTCACGCGAACGACAGACAGCCCGGATTGCCCGGGCCGCCTTTATCTTGCCGCTTGAAGCTCGGCGCTCTCAGCTGCCGTCACGGCATCTGCACTTCGATCAGCCCGTCGGCGTTCATGCTGACCTCGCTGGTGCCTGCTTCGATGTCCGGCGTCGCCGCTTCATCCGCAGCGCCCATGGCCTTCATCGCCATCGGCGCGCTGCGCAGGTAAGGCCGCGGATAACCGCTGCTGTTGAGGTTCAGGTTGACCACCTTGTAGCCCTTGCCGCCGAGTGCCTCGGTGGCCAGCTGGGCACGTGCCTTGAAGGCATTGACCGCGTCCTTGAGCAGTTCGTCTTCGCTGGTCTTGCGCGTGTTGGGCGCAATCGAGAAGTCCATCCCGCCCATCTTCAAGTCCTGCAGCAGGTCGCCGGTCAGCTTGGACAGGGCCGGGAAGTCGGCGCTCTCCAGGCGCAGTTCGGCACGCTCGCGCCAGCCGGTGATCTTCTGGCCCTTGCTGTCGTACACCGGGTAGCTGTTGCGGCTGCCCTGGCTGATCTTCACGTCCTTGACCCCGCGCGCCTGCTGCACGGCCTTGTTCATGGTCTCGGTGATTTCCTTGGCGAGCTTGCCGGGGTCGCTGTTCTGCGCTTCGCTGTACAGGGTCACGACCATCAGGTCGCGCGGCACTTCCTTGCTGACTTCGGCGCGCAGCGACACCTGGTTGAAGCGCGGCTCATCGGCCGCCAGCGCAGGCAGGCTGGCCAACAGGCCGCAGGAAAGGATCAGGGCAGTGCCGCGACGAGGGATTTGCATGTGTGACTCCTTGGCAAAATAAAGGCGTGGAGGCTGGACATCCATTCCACGCATGGCCCATCTGACCGGCAACAGTGTAGTGGGTTCACGCCTGCCACCCGGATACTGTGACAAAGTGTGGCGCTTTGCCGCATCGCTGCAGCGAGGGGCCCGGCTTCGGTATACTCCAGCCGTTTTTCCTGGAGCACTCATCAGGAGAGCTCATGCTCGCTGCCGCCCATCCGCTGTCCGCTACTCGCCAGAACCTCTGGCGCCTGACCGTCATTCGGGTCCTGGTCCTGGCCGCCCAGGCCGGCTCCGTAGGCGTCGCCTACTGGACCGAACTGCTGCCGCTGCCCTGGCTGTCGCTGGTGGCGACCCTGGTCCTGTCGTCGCTGCTGTGCGCCTTCACCGCCTTGCGCCTGCGCCTGTCGTTGCCGGTCACCGAACTCGAATACGCCTTCCAGCTGGCCTGCGACCTGCTGATCCACAGCGCCCTGCTGTATTACTCGGGCGGCTCGACCAACCCGTTCGTGTCGTATTACCTGGTGCCCTTGGCGATTGCCGCGGTGACCTTGCCGTGGCTCTACTCGCTGGTGCTCTCGGGCATCGCCCTGGCGGCGTACAGCCTGCTGCTGGTGCAGTTCTACCCGCTCGAGACGCTGCCGATGGCGCGCGACAAGATGCAGGTCTACGGCATGTGGCTAAGTATCGCCCTGGCGGCGGCGGTGATCACCTTCTTTGCCGCACGCATGGCCGAGGAGTTGCGCCGTCAGGAGCAACTGCGCGGTGAGCGCCGCGAAGAAAGCCTGCGCGACGAGCAGTTGCTGGCGGTCGCCACCCAGGCCGCCGGCGCCGCGCACGAGCTGGGCACGCCGCTGTCGACCATGAGCGTGCTGCTCAACGAGATGCGCCAGGACCACCACGACGTACAACTGCAGGAAGACCTGGCAATCCTTCAGGACCAGGTCAAACTGTGCAAGCAGACCCTGCAGCAACTGGTGCGTGCCGCCGAGGCCAACCGGCGCATGGCGATCGTCGAGCAGGACGTCACCGTCTGGCTCGACGAAGCGCTCAACCGCTGGCACCTGATGCGCCCGGAGGCCAGTTATCGCTTCCAGCGCCTGCAGGATGGCCCGGTGCCACAACTGACCCCTCCGCCGGACCTTACCCAGGCCCTGCTGAACCTGCTGAACAACGCCGCCGATGCCTGCCCGGATGATCTGCAAGTGCGCCTGGACTGGGACGCCCAGGACATCATCATCAGTATCCGCGACCATGGCCCGGGGATCCCCCCGGCCATCGCCGAGGCCATCGGCAAACCCTTCTTTACCACCAAGGGCAAAGGCTTCGGCCTGGGCCTGTTCCTGAGCAAGGCCAGCGTGACACGTGCGGGCGGCTCGGTGAAACTCTATAGTCATGAGCAGGGCGGTACGCTGACCGAGCTGCGCCTCCCTCATGGCAAGCGAGGAGATGAACGATGAGCGATGAAATTCAGGTCGAAGGCGAAGAGCTGCCGCACTTGTTGCTGGTGGACGACGACGCCACCTTCACCCGGGTCATGTCCCGTGCCATGAGCCGCCGCGGCTTTCGCGTGAGCACCGCGTCTTCGGCCGAGGAGGGCTTGATCCTGGCCCAGAACGACCTTCCGGACTACGCCGCGCTGGACCTCAAGATGGAAGGCGACTCGGGCCTGGTGCTGCTGCCCAAGCTGCTCGAGATGGACCCGGAAATGCGCGTGGTGATCCTCACCGGTTACTCGAGCATTGCCACGGCGGTCGAGGCGATCAAGCGCGGTGCCTGCAACTACCTGTGCAAGCCGGCGGATGCCGACGATGTGTTGGCGGCGCTGTTGTCCGAGCACGCCGACCTCGATTCGCTGGTGCCGGAGAACCCGATGTCGGTCGACCGCCTGCAGTGGGAGCATATCCAGCGCGTGCTCGGTGAGCACGAGGGCAATATCTCGGCCACCGCACGGGCCCTGGGCATGCACCGGCGGACCTTGCAGCGCAAGCTGCAGAAGCGTCCGGTACGCCGCTGAGGGGTGGCTGGCGCCTGGAGACTTGTGCTGCAGGTGCCGGCCCCTTCGCGGGTAAACCCGCTCCCACAGGGATCGCACCGTACCCTGCGGGTTTACCCGCGAAGAAGCCGTAGCTGACGGCCTAGGGCTTCAAGACCCGACTGCTGCCGTCTCCCGCGCCGCGGTCTTGTGCGCCAGCAGGGTGTAGATACACGGCAACACGAACAGGGTAAACAGCGTGCCGATCGACATCCCGGTGGCAATCACCATACCAATGTCGAAGCGGCTCACCGCCCCGGCCCCCGTGGCCAGAATCAGCGGCACCATGCCAAACACCATCGCCGCCGTGGTCATCAGCACCGGCCGCAGGCGAATCGCCGCCGCTTCCTCGATCGCCTCGCGCACCCCGAGCCCCTTGTCCTCACGCAGCTGGTTGGCGAACTCGACGATCAGGATCCCATGCTTGGTGATCAGCCCGATCAACGTCACCAGCCCCACCTGGGTATAGATGTTCATGCTCGATACCCCGAGGAACAACGGCAGCAACGCCCCGCAAATCGACAACGGCACGGTCACCAGGATCACCAGCGGATCACGGAAGCTCTCGAACTGCGCCGCCAGCACCAGAAAGATGATCGCCAGCGCCAGGCCAAAGGTCACCCACAGTGCGCTGCCCTCCTGGACGAACTGCCGCGCCACGCCGGCATAGTCGAACGAGAAGCCCTCTGGCGCTTCCTCGCGGGTAATCTGCGTGACCGTCTCCAGCGCCTCGCCCATGCTGACGATCGGCACACCCTGGATGATCGCCGAGTTGAGCTGCTGGAACTGGTTGAGCTGGCGCGGCCGGGCGCGGTCGCTGAGGGTGATCAGGGTCGACAACGGCAGCAGCTGGCCCTGGTCGTTCTTCACGTAATAGTTGTTCAGCCAGCCCGGGTTGTCCCGGTACTTGCGCTCGACCTGGGCGATCACCTTGTAGCTGCGCCCTTCGAGGGTGAAGCGGTTGATCTCGGCCTCGCCCAGCAGCGTCGCCAGGGTGCCGCCGAGCACGTCCATCGATACGCCCATCTGCGCCGCTTTGGCGCGGTCGATGTCGACCACCACTTCCGGCTTGTCGAAGGCCAGGTCGATGTCCAGGAAGGCGAACTTGCCCGAGGCCTGGGCGCGCGCCTTGACCCGTTGGGCGACGTCGAGCAGGGCCGGGTAGTCGCCGGCGGTGTTGATCACGAACTGGAACGGCAGGCCTTCGCCCGTGCCGGGCAGCGAGGGCAGGTTGAAGCCGAAGATCTGCAGCCCGCCGATCTCTTCGAGCTTGGCCTGGACCAGCGGCAGCAGCTCCATCTGGCTGCGCTCGCGCTCGTTCCAGGGCTTGAGCAGGAAGCCGCCGATGCCGCTCTGCACGCCATTGAAACCGTTGATCTGGAACGACGAGTAGTACTCGGGGAAGCCCTTGAAGATCGTCGTGAATTCGTCGGTGTAGCGGTTCAGGTAATCGAGGTTGGTCGGCTGCGGCGCGCTGCTGATCATGAAGATCACGCCCTGGTCTTCGTTGGGCGCCAGCTCGCTCTGGGTGAACTTGAGCAGCACCGGGATCAGGCACAGGATGATCACCGCGAACACCAGCACCACCGGGCGGCTGTTCAAGGTGCGGTGGAGCACGCGCTGGTAACGCACCTTCAAGCCCTCGAAGATCACGTCCAGCCGGTGCGCCAGCCCCGTGGGGTTTTCTTCGCGGCGCAACAGCAGGGCGCACATCATCGGCGACAGGGTCAGCGCGACGATGCCGGAGATCACCACCGCGCCGGCCAGGGTCAGGGCGAACTCCTTGAACAGCGCGCCGGTCAGCCCCTGCAGGAAACCGATCGGGGCGTACACGGCGGCCAGGGTGATGGTCATCGACACCACCGGCATGGCGATCTCCCGGGCACCCTCCAGCGCGGCGTCGAACGGCGTCTTGCCCTCTTCGATATGGCGGTGGATGTTCTCCACCACGACGATCGCATCGTCCACCACCAGGCCGATCGCCAGCACCATCGCCAGCAGCGTCAGCAGGTTCAGCGAGTAGCCCATCATCTGCATGAAGAACAGCACGCCGATCATCGACAGCGGAATGGTGATCACCGGGATCAGCACCGAGCGCAGCGCGCCGAGGAACAGGAACACCACGACGATGACGATCAGCACCGCTTCGCCGAGGGTCTTGATCACCTCGTCGATCGAGGCCTGGATGAACAGCGTGGCGTCGTACGCGATCGACACCTTGAGGCCGGCCGGTAGCTGGCTTTCCAGCTCGGGCATGATCCGCCGGACTTCCTTGATCACCTCCAGCGGGTTGGCCGCCGGGGTCGCCTTGATGCCGATGTACACCGACGGCGTGCCGTCGAACGAACTGACCGTGTCGTAGTTTTCGGCGCCCATCTCGACCCGCGCCACATCGCCGAGCAGCACTCGGGTATCGCCGGCGGTCTTCAGCGGCAGCGCGGCAAACGCCTCGGGCGATTTCAGCTCGGTGGTGGCGTTGATGCTGGTGACCACGTATTCGCCCTTCACCTCACCGGCCGCGGAGAGGAAGTTGTAGCGCCGCACCGCCGCCGTGACGTCGTTGGCCGAAAGGCCGAAACCGGCCAGTTTGACCGGGTCGAGCCAGATGCGCATGGCGAACACCTGGTTGCCGAGGATCTCCGCTTCGGCCATCCCCGGCAAGGTCGCCAGCTTGGGCTGGATCACCCGCGACAGGTAGTCGGTGATCTGCGGGTTGCTCATCTGTTCGCTGAAGAAGCTGATGTACATCAAGGCCGAGGCATCGGCCGCTTCCTTGCTCAGGACCGGCGCTTCGGACTCCTGCGGCAGCTGGTTGCGCACCTCGTTGGCCTTGGCCAGCAGCTCGGTGAACAGCCGGTCGCTGTTGGCGCCGATGCGCGCATAGATCGAGATGATCGAGAAGTTCTGGCGGCTCACCGAGGTCATGTAGTCGATGCCTTCGGCGCTGGCCAGGCTCTGCTGCAGCGGCTGGGTGATATAGCCCTGGATGGTCTCGGCGTTGGCACCGGGGTAGGCGGTGGTGACCGTGATCAGGGCGTTTTCCATCTGCGGGTACTGGCGGATCTGCAGCTTGCTCCAGGCCTGGAAGCCGAGCAGCAGGATCAGCAGGCTGACCACGCTGGCCAGCACCGGGCGGCGGATGAACGGGTCGGTGAACGCCATGCCAGCCTCCTGATCAGTCGGTGCCAGCGGCGCTGGACGGGGTGTCGCTCGGTTTGGCCGGGGCCTGGCTGATGCGGATCGCCGCGCCGGGGGTGAGCTTCAGTTGCCCGGCACTGACCACCTGATCACCGGCCGCGAGGCCTTGGCTGACCACCACCAGGCCATCGCGGCGCTCGCCGGTGAGCACCGTGCGCTGTTCGGCGATCAGCTGCGGCTGGCCGTCGGCGGTTTTTTCCGGCTGGCCGTCCTTGTCCTTTTTCGGGCTGACCACGTACACCGAATTGCCATAGAGGGTGTAGGTGATGGCGCTTTCCGGCACCACCACTTGCGGTTGCGGGTCGGGCAGCAGGATCAGCAGGTTGCCGAACATGCCCGGCAGCAGTTTGCGCTCGGGGTTGGCCAGGGTCGCGCGCACCAGCAGGTTGCGCGTGCTTTCCTCGACCTTGGGGTTGATCGCGCTGAGGCTGGCGGTAAAGGTCTGGCCGGGGAACGCCGCCACCTGCACCAGCACCTGCTGGCCGAGGCTCAGCTGCGGCAGGGCCTGCTCCGGCACGTTGAAGTCGACGTACAGGCTGGACAGGTCCTGCAAGGTGGCGATCACCGTGCCGCTGGCGAGAAAGTCGCCGATGTCGACCTGGCGAATGCCCAGGGTGCCGCTGAACGGCGCCTTGAGGCTTTTCTTCTGCAGTGACGCCTTGAGCTGCTCGACCACCGCCTGGTTGCGCCGGTACTGGGCGCTCAAACGGTCGAACTCACCGCGGGAGATGGCCTGGTCGACGACCAGTTGGCTGCCACGGCCGAAGTCGACCTTGGCCAGCCCGAGGTCGGCCTGGGCGGTGCCGAGCAGGGCGGTTTCTTCGCCGCTGTCGAGTTGCAGCAGCAACTGGCCGGCCTTGACCTGCTGGCCGGAGTCGAAGTGCAGCGACTTGACCGTGCCCGCCACCTCCAGGCTCAGCTCGACGCCCTGCAGCGCCTTGAGGCTGCCGACGGCGGGCAGGCGCTGCTGCCACTGGCGTTGTTCGGCCGTGGCGGCGGCGACGCTGATCGGCGGCTTGGGCGCGCTGAATACCTGGATCTGCTGGTAGATCGAGAAGGCCTTGTAGCCCCCGAGCATCACTACGATCAGCAGCACGACGGCCAACATGATCAGCATGCGGCGGCGCAGCATAGGTCCGGTTCCTTGGAAGCGTGGTTGTTATGGGTCTGGCACGACCACGGGCGATCCTGCCCACGTGCGAATGGGAAGAGTATTGCCTGTTTTCAGGAAAACGGGGGAGGACAGGGAGATGTATGGCTGTATTGGCCACTTCGCGGGTAAACCCGCGAAGTGGCCAGCCAGGTCAAGCGAGGTGCAGGTGGTTGTCCCAGAACCCGGAAGGCAGGTCCATAGGCTGGCCGATCAACTCCTGCTTGCGGCAATCATAGAAGCGGCAACGGCCCTGGCCGGAGGTGACGACAAAGCCATCCTTGACCGCCCCGACCCCGGCACAATCGGGCATCGGCGCATCGAGCCGCACCGCCGCGCTGTCCAGGTCCCAGATAAACAGCCGGTTGGCCCGCGGCGCAGTCAGTGCCACCAGGCGCAGGTCGCTGTGGATGGCGACGCTGGCGGTGTACTGGGCCATCGACTGGAGCTGGCGCTCGGGTACCGGAAACGCCTTGAACGGCTCCCCCGGACGCTTGATCGCGAGCAGCTCGGCGGTTTCGTCGGCATCGCCCATGAACTGCTGGCAGGCGACCACGGTGCCGTCGCTGCCGATGCCCAGATGGCGCACGCTGTTCATCTGCTGGCTCAGGGTTTCCTTGGACAACAGGGTGCCGTCACGCTGCATCAGCACCAGGCTCGGCTGCATGGCGTCGAGGTTCATCTCCACCCGGCTTTCGGCCTCGGTGCGGATGCCGCCGTTGGCCACCACCAGGGTTTCGCCGTCCGGCAGCCAGGACACCTGGTGCGGGCCGACGCCGTGGGTCGGGATCTCGCCGCTGTGCACCAGCCGCTCACCCTCGAAGCGGTACACGCCGAGCACGCCACGGCCAGGGTCGGTGGTGTCGTTCTCGGTGGCGTACAGCCACTCGCCGCCCTTGTGGATCACCGCGTGGCCGTAGAAGTGCCGGTTCGGCTGCGAGGTGATGGTCTGCAGCAGACGCCCGTCGCGCAGGTCGACCAGGTAGCTTTCGGTACCCGGGCGACGCGCGACGAACAGCGCGATCGGCAGTTCGGGGTGGTTGATGATGTCGTGGCAACGCTGGGCCACCTCGGTGGCGAACACCTGGCTGCCGTCCAGGCGATAGCCCACGGCATAGTGCTTGCCGTCGCCGTCGTCGCGTGCCGAAAGCAGCAGGGGTTCGCTGCCTTTGTTACGGAACAGGCTCCAGCCGCCCAAGGTCAGGGCGCTGAGCACTACGCTACCGAGTTTGATCGCCTGGCGTCGCAACATGATCAGTCACCGTCGTTGGCATTGAAGCCCAGCTGGATGTTCAACGCCTTGGCCAGTTCGCCTTCGTGCAGGCGGTGGACGACGTTGAGGCTGTCGTAGATCTGGTTGAGCGACTGTTTGCCGGCGTCGTCGGCCAGCAGCTCGCCCAGGGTTTTCGGGTTGTCGGCCAGCAGTTTGATCGAGGTCGCGTAGGCGTCGTCGATCTTTTCCGCCAGGGCGCTCTGGTCTTTGCCGAGCAAGCCACGCAGGCCTTGGTTGTCGACCCCGACCCAGACCGCTTGGGCGGCTTTCAGGCTGGCCTCGAGGCTTTTCATCGAGGAGTGGCTGCGCCACGCTTCGGCCTGCAGCGGCTGGGCGATGCCTTTGCTCTGGCGGCCCATCGGTGCGCCGAGCTTTTTCTTCAGGGTGTCCAGTGCGGTGACCTGGGCGCGCAGCAGGTCGGCGATCGCCTCGTGCGAGTCGGCGTAGCGCTGGTTGGGGAACTTGGTCATCTGCGAGAGCATGCCGTCGGTGCTGTTCCAGCCCTTGAGGATCTCTTCGGCGAGGGCCTTCTGGTGCTCACCGATGGCGACCAGCAGCGGGCAGTAGCGGGCTTTCTGCTCGGCCGTGGCGATGTCTGGCTTGCTGTCGAAGAGGATGTACTCGTAAGCCGACAGGCCACGCACGACCACGCTGGCCTTGCTCAGGCTCTGGGCATCGATCGGCTTGTCGGCGTTGACCAGTTGCTCGACCTGACGGCCGACCAGGTTCTTCTTGTCTGGCCAGAACTGCACTTGCCATGGGCGGTTGCCTTCGGCCAGCGGGCCGACCAGCAGCGGTTGCAGCTCGGCCCAGGCCTTCTGCGCAGTGAGGAAGTCGGCGCGGGCCGCGTCGAGCGAGGTCTTGCCTTCGCAATAGGACAGCGCGCTGGCGGCCAGCTGACGGTCGGCTTCGACCCAACGGCTGTAGGTCGGCAGGATCACCTGCTTGGCGATGGCGGCGGAGGTCACTGCTTGCGGGTCCTGCGGCGAGCAGGCGCCGAGGGCGAGTGCGGCGAGGCTGGTGAACAACAGTTTGGGTCGGAACATGCCCGGCTCCTTGCGCGTTTTAAAGTGAGTTCAGAAACGCCAGCAGCGCGGCGCGCTGCTCGGCATTGAAGGTCAGTACCTGGTCACGCGCCCGCTGCGCTTCGCCGCCGTGCCAGAGCACGGCTTCGAGCAGGTTGCGGGCGCGGCCATCGTGAAGCAGTTGGCTGTGGCCGCTGACCGCCTCGGTGAGGCCCACGCCCCACAGCGGCGGGGTGCGCCAGTCCTGGCCGCTGGCGGCGAATTCGCTGCGCTGGTCGGCCAGCCCCGGGCCCATGTCGTGCAACAGCAGGTCGCTATAAGGGCGGATCAGCTGATCGGCCAACTCAGGCTCGGCCGCATCGGCGGCGGTGGTGAATTGCGGCGTATGGCAGGCCTGGCAGCCGGCCTGGAAAAACAGGTTCTTGCCCGCCAGCACCTGCGGCGCATTGACGTCGCGGCGGGCCGGCACCCCCAGGTTGCGGGTATAGAAGGTGACCAGGCGCAGAATATTGTCGCTGACTTCCTTCTCGCCGTTGGCCCCGTCGCCATTGGCCGCAGCCAGGCAGTCGGTCTGCGCCGGCGTGCAGTCATCCTTCGGCAGCAGGGTGGTGGTCAGGCCCATGTCGCCGGCAAAGGCGTGCACGTTCTGCTGGTTGACGTTGGGCTGGCCGGCCTTCCAGCCGAAGCGGCCGAGCACGGTCTTGCCCTGGGCGTCATCCCAGACCTGGTTGGCACGCCCACGAATACCATCGCCGTTGCGGTCGTCCGGATCGGCATTGGCCAGGATCGCCGCCTCGGGGATGGCCTCGAGCAGGCCCAGGCCGATCATCGGCGGCGCCACCCGCGCCGAGAAGCGCGTATCGGGGTGCATCGGCCCGTAGCCGAGCTGGCTGATCTGCAGGCTCGGCCGGCGCAGCTCGACGGTATGGCCATCGGCGAAGGCGACCGTCTCGGCCTGGTACGCCACGCGGACCTTGCCCTCGGGCGCGACGCCAGGGATGGCCATGTCCTGCAGCTGGGTGCCATAGACCGGCTCGGGCACAACGCCCAGGCGCTGGATTTCCTTGGCGTACTCAGGTTGGTCAGGAATCGACAGGCGCACCAGCATCGACACCGCGTTGCTGTCATCGAGCTCGGGTGGGTGGCCGCGGCCATCACGCACGTGGCAGTTCTGGCAGGCGTTGGTGTTGAACAGCGGGCCAAGGCCATCGCGCGCGGTGGTGGTCGCGGGGGCGATCACCCAGGGGTTGCGAAAGAAGCTGTTACCGACGGCAAAGTCCAGCCGGCGTTCCGGCGAGAGGTTGGCCGAGGGCAGCGAAAAGGCGTTGCGGTCTGCGCGCAAGACGGTCGCCTTGCCACCGGACAGGGCCTCGCCCGGCTCGGCCTGGGTGAAACGCGGCGCGTCGTCACAGGCGGCGAGGGCAGTGGCCAGCAGCAGGGGGCTTAGGCGGAGCAAGGACATCAACGATCCTGGACTTGGGCGAAAAACCGGCGTGCAAGCTTAGCAGGCTCAGTATTTTTGAATAAGAGCAATTTGCAATTACTGGATGAAATCGCTGTCAGGTGGGGGGAGGGGCAGCGCGCGTTATGGCGTCTGGGTGCCCACCCTGCAGGCATGAAAAAAGCGGCCACGAAGGCCGCTTCTCTTCACATCGGATTACCGATCAGAACTCGTGATCAGCGGTATCCGGGTTCAGGTTGGAAATCCCCAACTTGCCTGCAGCCTGCTCGATCGCGCCAGTCTGCTTGACCAGCGAAGCAATCGCGTCACGCACGATCTGGTTGCCCGCAGCATTGTCCGCCGCGATCAGCTGGTCGTAATGCTCGCCCTTGAGCGCATGGTCGACGATCACTTGGATCTTGGCCTCGGTGGCCTCCAGGTCAGCCTTCAGGGTCGCATCGGCTGCCGGATCAACCTTGGCCACCAGCGAGGACAGGCTCGGGCCGGTCAGCTTGCTGCCGTCGGCGCGGGTGTACTCGCCCAGGTAGACGTTACGGATGCCCTTGGCATCGTAGAAGTGCGAGTAGTGGGTGTTGTCGCTGAAGCAGTCATGCTCGTCTTCCGGCGAGTTGGCTTCCAGGGACACCTTCATGCGCTCGCCCGCCAGTTCACCCAGCGACAGGCTGCCCATGCCGAACAGCATCTTGCGCACGCCGTCGTTGACAGGCTCTGCCTCGAGGGTGGCGCGGTAGTTGTCGGCGACGTTCGGTGCCCAGTTGCCGACCATCTCTTCGAGGTCCTTGACCAGCAGGTCGGTGACCGCTTTCAGGTAGGCGCGACGACGCTCGTTGTGGCCGCCGGTGGCACCGGTGCCTTCCAGGTAGTCCGACGCCGGACGGTTGCCCGCGCCAGGGCCGGTGCCGTTCAGGTCCTGGCCCCAGAGCAGGAACTCGATGGCGTGGTAGCCGGTGGCGACGTTGGCCTCGGAACCGCCCAGCTCGTTCAGGCTGGCGAGCTTCTCAGGGGTGATGTCCTTGACGTCGATCTTGTCTTCGCCGACCTGGATCTCGGTGTTGGCGATGATGTTGGCGCTGGCCGCCGGGTTGCCCAGGGCGTGCTCGTAGCTCTTGTCGACGTAGTCGATCAGGCCTTCGTCCAGGGGCCAGGCGTTAACCTGACCTTCCCAGTCGTCGATGATGGTGTTGCCGAAGCGGAACGCCTCGCTCTGCAGGTAAGGCACGCGCGAGGCGGCCCAGGCGTCCTTGGCAGCCTTCAGGGTTTCGTCGTTGGGCTTGGCGAGGAATGCGTCGATGGCGCTCTGCAGGGTCTTGGCGGTGCTCAGCGAGTCGCTGTAGACGGCCGAGACGAGCTCTGCGTAGTGCTTGACGACGGCCTTGCCAGCCGCTTCGTCGATCGCCCCGGGCGCTGCTGCGGCGGTGCTGGCGGCGGCAGGTGCCTGGGCTTGCGGTGCGGCAGCCTTGTCGTTCTTGCCTTCGCCGCAACCGGCGAGAGCGATAGCGATGGCCAGCAGACTGGCGGAGGCCAGAGGCATACGAATCATTGTTGGTTTTCCTGCGTCGTGGGGTTGGACGTGTGGGTGACCGTGCGCCGTGGCACGCGAAACCGTACCATCATGCGAAAGATTTGCATTTGCTGTAAAGGGCTGCGCAGCGAATTCATCGAAATGCGCGCGGGGCGGCTGCGCAAGCGGCAGGTCTTACAGCACCGAGGCCTGGTTGCGCTGTGCCTGCTTGAGGAAGGCGGTCAGCTCGCGCGCCGAAAGCGGCTTGCTGTAGTGATAGCCCTGACCCTCATGGCAGCCCTGGGCAATGATGTAGGTCTCTTGCTCGGCGGTTTCCACGCCCTCGGCGATGACTTGCATGCCGAGGCTTTTGCCCAGCTGGATGATGGCGCGGACGATGGTCGCGTCGTCATCGTCGTCGAGCAGGTCCTGGACGAAGCTCTTGTCGATCTTGATCTTGTCCAGCGGCAGCGACTTCAGGTAGCTGAGCGAGGAATAGCCGGTGCCGAAGTCGTCGATGGCGATCAGCGCGCCAGAGCGGCGCAGGCTGAGCAGGTGCTGGGCGGCGGTGCTGATGTCTTCCATCAGGCCGGTTTCGGTGACTTCCAGCTCCAGGCTGCGCGGCGGCAGGCGATAGGCCTGCAGCAGGTTGTTGACCACCCGCGGCAGCTCGTTGTGGTGCAGCTGCACGGTCGACAGGTTGACCGCCATGCGCAGTTCGCTGAAGCCCTGGTCGTGCCACTCGCGCAGTTGCCGGCACGCTTGGTCGAGCACCCATTCGCCAATGCTGATGATGTTGCCGTTCTGCTCCGCCAGCGGGATGAACTGGTCGGGCGGGACCATGCCCAGCTCCGGGTGCTGCCAGCGCAGCAAGGCTTCGACGCCGACCACGCGGTGGTCGCGGTAGCTGATCTGCGGTTGGTAGACCAGGTACAGCTGGTTGCGCGGCAGGGCTTCGCGCAGGTCTTTTTCCAGCTCGCGGCGCCGGCGCATCTCGCTGTCGACGCTGGCGATGTAGAACTGGTAGCGGTTGCGCGAACGGGCCTTGGCCAGGGTCATGGTCTGTTCGGCTTTCTGCAGCAGCTTCTCGGTGCTGTCACCGTCTTCGGGGAACAGGGTGATGCCGATGGTGGCGCGCAGGCGGATCTCGTGCAGGTCGACGCCGAACGGTGCCTCCAGGTCGTCGAGGATGCTCTGCGCCAGCTCGGCCGCCTCGTAGGGCTGCTCGATATCGGCCTGGACCAGCGCGAACTGGTCGCCGCCCAGCCGCGCCAGGGCGCCCAGCCGGCCGCTGTGGGCGCGCAGGCGGTCGGCCAGGGCCAGCAGCAACTGGTCGCCGACCTGGTAGCTGAACTGCTCGTTGATGCTCTTGAAGTCGTCCAGGCCGACGCACAGCACCGCTACCCGGCGTTGCAGGCGGCCGCCGTCGACGAGGATCTTGTCCAGTTGCTGCTGCAGCTGCTGGCGGTTCGGCAGCCCGGTGAGAAAATCGTACTGGGCCATGCGCTGCAGGCTGTTTTCGGCCTCGTGGCCAGGTGGGTGTTGCGCTCGATCGAGGCCAGCAGTTGGTTGGCGGTGTTCACCCACAAGCCCAGCTCGTTACGTTCATGGCCCTTGAGCAGGGGGATCTGGTGCTGGCTGGGGCGGTCCGGGTTGATCTGCGTGAGGTGCTCGATGATCTTCGACAGCGGCTTGGTCAGCAGCCAGTGATAGACCAGGTACAGCACCAGGCCCATGGCCAGCGCGCGCAGCACGCCGGAAATGAAGATGATCACCGCGTTGATCAGGAAGTCTTCGCCATAGGCGGCGGTGTCGAGGGTGATGCTCAGGTCGCCGTAGTATTCGCTGTAGGGCCCGCGGCCCACCAGTTGCGTGGTGTAGGTGCGCTCCTGGCCGAGAAACAGGTCGGTCAGCCAGCGCATGGACATGTCCTGCAGCGGCCGGGACTTTTCCGCCAGCATGGTTTCGTTGGGGTGGCCGATGGAGGCCATGCGCACGGATTCGTCCTGGAACAGCCCTTCCATGACCTGCATGCCCATTTCACGGTCGAGGCTGTACACCGCCTGGGTCGACGGGTCGCGGAACATGTCGAGGATGCGCTGGGCATCGCTGTCTACGGCCTGGCGGGTCTTGTAGGTGTCGTAGACGATCTGCGCGCAGCTGAGCACGACGCCAACCGCCAGCGCCGACAGCAGCACCACCCTGAGCAACTTGACCGATAAGCTGTTCCGAAATTCCAGCTTCAATGGGGTTTCCTTAATCCATGCGCATGCCATTATTTTGCCATCAGTCTTGGCAATACACTATCGACCTGTTGCGTTGCTACTGTATCGGTTGCGCTGGCCTGCGACTTGAGGGCGATGTGGCAACTTTCCCGAGGTTTGATGTTAGCGCGCTCTGCGATGGGAGCAAGAGGCTGGAGGGGGGTGAACGGGGGAAATATTCACCTGGGGGGGGAGGTCATAGCCTGGCTGGGGATAGCATTAGTTTTACTCGGTATAAGCCCTTGGTTTTTTAGTTGACCGTGACTGGGGTGCGCCCTCCGCTTACTGGGCAATCTATAAAAATGGTTCTTCAGGGATTATTGGGATAGTTGCTGGTGGGGGCGCGTTTCGATGGTTGGGCTTATCCGGTTGATGGGGGGCTGCTGCTGGCCCCTTCCGCCCTTACGGCGGGGCACTTTTTTTCCAGAAAAAA
>NZ_UNOZ01000035.1 GCF_900536025.1 Pseudomonas reidholzensis | reverse complement strand
GGATAAAAGGTACTCCGGGGATAACAGGCTGATACCGCCCAAGAGTTCATATCGACGGCGGTGTTTGGCACCTCGATGTCGGCTCATCACATCCTGGGGCTGAAGCCGGTCCCAAGGGTATGGCTGTTCGCCATTTAAAGTGGTACGCGAGCTGGGTTTAGAACGTCGTGAGACAGTTCGGTCCCTATCTGCCGTGGACGTTTGAGATTTGAGAGGGGCTGCTCCTAGTACGAGAGGACCGGAGTGGACGAACCTCTGGTGTTCCGGTTGTCACGCCAGTGGCATTGCCGGGTAGCTATGTTCGGAAGAGATAACCGCTGAAAGCATCTAAGCGGGAAACTTGCCTCAAGATGAGATCTCACTGGGATCTAGAATCCCCTGAAGGGCCGTCGAAGACTACGACGTTGATAGGTTGGGTGTGTAAGCGCTGTGAGGCGTTGAGCTAACCAATACTAATTGCCCGTGAGGCTTGACCATATAACACCCAAGCAATTTGAGCATCAGTGCCAAATTGTGGTGGTGAAGACGAAAGAACCGAAAGTTCGCGCTCTTTGATAGAGAGCATCGCAAATATCGCATATCCGAATTCGCTGGGCTGTCCAACAGGACATTCTGGCTACAGAATTTCTTGACGACAATAGAGCATTGGAACCACCTGATCCCATCCCGAACTCAGTAGTGAAACGATGCATCGCCGATGGTAGTGTGGGGTCTCCCCATGTGAGAGTAGGTCATCGTCAAGATTCATTTCGCAAAACCCCTATCTGCGCAAGCAGGTAGGGGTTTTGTCTTTGTGGCTGAAAAGAAATGTGGCCGTGCTGCGCTCAGTGGCCGGCCTCTCCCGTGGTAGGGTTACCCCCTCACGTCCGACTGCCCCCAGAGCGTACTCAATGGCTAATACCCGCTTGCACCCCGGCTTCATGATCGTTCACGGCAACCGCCTGGATGACCTGCGTAGCCTGGTGGTGAGCTGGATGCGCCGCTATCCCCTGGCACCGCTGGAAAACGAAGTCGCACTGGTGCAGAGCAATGGCATCGCCCAATGGCTGAAGCTGGCCTTGGCCGAAGACCCTCAAGACGATGATCAAGGCGGCTGTGGCATCGCCGCGGCAATCGATGTGCAGTTGCCGGGTAGCTTCATGTGGCAGTTGTATCGCAAGGTCTTGGGCCGTGACGAGATCCCCGAAGTGTCGCTGCTCGACAAGGCGCCGCTGACCTGGCGCCTGATGCGCCTGCTCCCGGCGTTGATCGAGCGCCCGCATTTCGAGCCACTGCGGCGCTTTCTCACCGATGACAGTGACCTGCGCAAACGCTATCAGCTGGCCGAGCGCCTGGCTGACCTGTTCGACCAGTACCAGGTCTACCGTGCCGATTGGCTGAAGGACTGGGCAGCGGGTGAGCATGTGCTCAACACCGCCCGTGGCGAGCGCAAACCGTTGGCCCCAGGCAATCGCTGGCAGGCCGAACTGTGGCGGGCGTTGCTCGAGGATGTCGGCGAAGCGGGCATGGCGCAGAGCCGTGCCGGCGTGCACCAGCGCTTCATTGAACGGATGAACAGCCTCGAACAGGCACCTAACGGGCTGCCATCACGCGCGATCGTGTTCGGTATATCGTCCTTGCCGGCGCAGGCGCTGGAAGCCCTCGCCGGGCTGGCCCGCTTCAGCCAGGTCCTGCTGTGTGTGCACAACCCCTGCCGTCACCATTGGGGCGATATCGTTGCCGACAAGGACCTGCTCCGGCACCAGTACAAGCGCCAGCAGCGCAAGCAAGGCATGCCGTTGCAGCTGGACGACGAATCACTCCACCAGCATGCGCACCCGCTGCTCGCCGCCTGGGGCAAACAGGGCCGCGACTACATCAACCTGCTCGACAGTTATGACGACCCAGGCAGCTATCAGGGCGTGTTCAGCGATGGCCGCATCGACCTGTTCAGCGAGGGTCAGCCGAGCAACCTGCTCAATCAACTGCAGGATGACATCCTCGAACTGCGCCCGCTGGCGGAGACGCGTGAAGTCTGGCCGGCGGTGGATCCGGCCAAGGACCGGTCGGTGCGTTTCCATATCGCCCACAGCGCGCAGCGTGAGGTGGAAATCCTCCACGACCAACTGCTCGCCCGCTTCAGTGCGGACCCTACGCTACGCCCGCGTGACGTCATCGTCATGCTGCCCGCGATCGATGGCTATGCCCCGCATATTCGCGCGGTGTTCGGCCAACTCGACCGGCAGGACCCACGCTACATCCCCTTCACCCTGACCGACCAGGGCCAACGCGGTCGCGACCCGCTGCTGATCGCCCTCGAGCACCTGCTCAAACTGCCGGATAGCCGCTTCGCCGTCAGCGAGGTGCTCGACCTGCTCGACGTACCCGCACTGCGCGCCCGCTTTGCCATCCAGGAAAGCGACCTGCCGACACTGCATCGCTGGATCGAGGGCGCCGGTATCCGTTGGGGGCTCAGCGCCGAACAGCGTGCGACCCTGGGCCTGCCAGAGGGGCTCGAGCAGAACAGCTGGCGGTTCGGCTTGCGGCGCATGCTGCTGGGCTATGCGGTAGGCATGGGCGAGGGCTGCGATGGCATCGAGCCCTATGACGAAATCGGCGGTCTCGATGCCGCGTTGATCGGCCCGTTGGTGGCGTTGCTGGATGCGCTGGACGTGGCTTGCCAGGTGCTGTCGCAACCGGCCAGCCCCAGCGAATGGGGCGAGCGCCTGAACGCCTTGCTGCACGTGTTCTTCCTGGCCGAAAGCGAGCATGACGAATTCCTCCTGATGCAACTGCAGGACCTTGGCGACGGCTGGCAGCAGACCTGCGAAACCGTCGACCTGCACGACCCCTTGCCCCTGACGGTGGTGCGTGAGGCGTGGCTGTCGGGCCTCGACCAAGGCAAGTTGTCCCAGCGCTTTCTGGCAGGCTCGGTCAACTTCTGCACCCTGATGCCCATGCGCGCCATTCCGTTCCGGGTGGTCTGCCTGCTGGGCATGAACGACGGCGATTATCCACGTGCTCAGCAACCGCTCGACTTTGACCTGATGGCCAGCGATTACCGCCCCGGCGACCGTTCGCGCCGTGAAGACGACCGCTACCTGTTGCTCGAGGCGCTGCTGTCGGCGCGCGACCAGCTCTACGTCAGTTGGGTCGGCCGCAGCATCCGTGACAACAGTGAGCGGCCGGCCTCGGTGCTGGTCGGCCAGTTGCGCGATCACCTGGCCACAGGATGGCGCCTGGCCGGTGCGCACGAAGGGCAGCGCGAAGATGCCGGTCAGCAGCTGCTGCATGCGCTGACCCAGGAACACCCGCTGCAGCCGTTCAGCCAGCGTTACTTCCAGAAGGGCAGCAGCCTGTTCAGCTACGCCCATGAATGGCAGGTCCTGCACCAGGCGGACGAGTCGGGGGCACAGGCGTATGAAGCCCTGCCACCCTACAGCAATGACGAACCGCTGAACCTCACTCAGTTGCAGGACTTCCTCCGGCATCCGGTGCGGCACTTCTTCAGCCAGCGTTTGAAAGTGTTCTTCGAGGCCCTCGAGGCACCGACCCCGGACGAGGAACCCTTCGTGCTCGACGCCTTGCAACGCTACGGCCTCAGCGAGCATTTGCTGGGCGCCGCCTTGGCCGACCCGGAGAACGCTGAGCAGGCCCTGCACAGCCAGGCGCGTCGCTTGCAAGCCTGCGGTCTGCTGCCATTGGCCGGCTTTGGCGAGATCCTCCAGAGTGAGTTGATCCAGCCATTGCCCGACCTGCTGCAGCGCCATCGGCAATTGCTGGAGCGTTGGCCGACCCCGGTCGAAGGGGCGTTGCCGATCCACTTCGAGCGCGCGGGTGACCGCTTGCAAGGCTGGCTGGGGCGGGTCTACCAGGCACCAGACCAGAGCCTGCTGAGTATCACCACGGTGCCCAATACCATCAGTGCCGGGCGCAACAACCTCAAGCGTCATCGGTTGATCCCGACCTGGGTCATGCACCTGGCTGCCTGCGCCGCCGGCTATCCGCTGCACAGTGCGCTGGTGGCCAGTGACCTGACCCTGCTGCTCGCACCGCTGCCCCAGACGCAGGCGGCCGATCTGCTCGGTGACCTGCTGGTGTCGCGCCAAGCGGCCATGAATGCCCCACTGCCGGTCGCGGCCAAGACCGCCTTCGCCTGGCTCGCCCAGGACGATGCCGACAAGGCCCTGGCCGCCGCCGCGCGTGCCTACGAAGGCGACGGCCAGAACAGCTTTGGCGAACGCAGCGAAGCCCTGGCGTTGGCCCGACAGTTCCGCGACTTTGCCGCGCTGAGTGCCGACGAGACCTTCGAAGGCTGGTGTGAAACCCTGTACCGACCCCTGTTCGCCGCACCCTGGCAGACCGTGGGCAACCCGGAGAGTGCCGCATGACCCAGGCCCGCCCATTGGCCCTGAGCTTTCCGCTGCATGGCAGCCAGCTCATCGAAGCCAGCGCCGGTACCGGCAAGACCTTCACCATCTCCGCCCTGTACCTGCGCCTGATCCTCGGTCACGGCGACGAGCAGGGGTTCGGCCGCGAACTGCTGCCGCCGCAGATCCTCGTGGTGACTTTTACCGACGCCGCCACCAAGGAGCTGCGCGAGCGTATCCGCACGCGCCTGGCAGAGGCCGCGCGGTTCTTCCGTGGTGAACTGGCAGAGGCCGACCCGCTCTTGCAACTGTTGCGCGACGACTACCCTGAGACGCTCTGGCCGCGTTGCGCCAGCCGCCTGGAAGTCGCTGTGCAATGGATGGACGAAGCGGCGGTATCGACCATTCACGGCTGGTGCCAGCGCATGCTCCGTGAGCATGCCTTCGACAGCGGCAGCCTGTTTACCCAGAGCCTGGAGACCGACCACAGCGAACTGCTCGGCCAGGTCATGCGCGACTACTGGCGGCGCTTCTGTTACGGCATGCGCGGTGACGCCCTGGCCTGGGTGCGCGGTAACTGGATCAGCCCGGATGCACTGCTGCCGCGAATCCGCCCGCTGTTCGGTCGGGTCACCGCCGAGCAGGACGCTGCCGAGCCGCAGGCCTTGATCGACGCCACCCTGGACGAACGCACGGCGCAGCTACGCCTGCTCAAGGCGCCCTGGGCGCAGTGGGCGGATGAGCTGCAGCAGATCTGCCGTGATGCCGTGGCCGCCAAGCTGGCTGACGGGCGCAAGATGCAGGCGCGCTACTTCGAGCCCTGGTTCGACAAGCTGCGCGCCTGGGCCGGCGATGAGCAGGCGCTGGAGCTGGACCTGGGCACCGGCTTTACCCGCCTGACGCCGGCCGGCATGGCCGAGGCGTGGAAGTCCGGCGAGCCGCCGGAGCATCCCGCGTTGAACGCCATGGAGAGCCTGCGCCAGCAGCTTAACGCCCTGCCCAGCCCTGAAGTGCGCCTGCTCGAACACGCCGCGTGCTGGGTCTCGGCCCGTTTCGAGGTGGAAAAACGCCGTCGCGCCGAAATGGGCTTCGACGACATGCTCCTGCGCCTCGAACACGCGCTCGGCCAAGAGTCCGGCGAACGCTTGGCCGGGTTGATTCGTGAGCAGTTCCCGGTGGCCCTGATCGACGAATTCCAGGACACCGACCCGGTCCAGTACGGGATCTTCGAGCGCATCTACCGGATCAGCGAAAACCGTGCGGACACCGGCCTGTTCATGATCGGTGACCCCAAGCAGGCGATCTACGCCTTCCGCGGCGCGGACATCTTCACCTACCTCGGCGCCCGTCGCGCCACCACCGGCCGCTTGCACAGCCTGGACACCAACTATCGCTCCAGCCAGGCCATGGTCAGTGCGGTCAACCGCGTGTTCCTGCAAGCCGAGGCGCGTGGCGCAGGGCGTGGCGCGTTTCTGTTCCGCGAAGCACAGGAAAACCCCTTGCCCTTCGTCGAAGTGCGAGCCAAGGGCCGGGGTGAGCAATTGCTGATCGATGGCCAGCCCAGCGCCGCCTTGCACTGCTGGCGGCTGGACAGCGAAGAGCCGGTTTCCAGCACCCTGTACCGCCAGCAGCTGGCCGCCAGTTGCGCCAGCCAGATCGTCGCGCTGCTCAATGGCGGCCAGCGCGGCGTGACAGGGTTCCGCAACGGCGATGGCGCGTTGCGCCCCTGCCTGCCCTCGGACATCGCCATCCTCGTGCGCGACGGCCGTGAGGCGCAGTTGATCCGCACCGAGCTGGCCGCCCGCGATGTGCGCAGTGTCTACCTCTCGGACAAGGATTCGGTGTTCGCCGCCCAAGAGGCGCATGACCTGCTGGCCTGGCTCAAGGCCTGCGCCGAACCCGACTCCGAGCGCCTGCTCAAGGCCGCGCTGGCCAGCCTGACCCTCGATCAATCGCTGGCCGAACTCGAGCGCCTGAACCAGGACGAACGGGTCTGGGAAGACTGGGTCATGCGCTTCCGTCAGTACCGTGAAACCTGGCAGCGGCAGGGCGTATTGCCTATGCTGCGTCGCCTGCTGCATGACTTCAAACTGCCGCGCACGCTGATTGCCCGCAGCGATGGCGAGCGGGTGCTGACCAACCTGCTGCACCTGGCCGAACTGCTGCAACAGGCCGCGGGTGAGCTGGATGGCGAGCAAGCACTGATTCGTCACCTGGCGGACAACCTGGCAGGTTCCGGTCAGGCGGGCGAAGAGCAGATCCTGCGCCTGGAAAGCGACGAACAGCTGGTCAAGGTAGTGACCATCCACAAGTCAAAGGGCCTTGAATACCCGTTGGTCTACCTGCCGTTCATCTGTACCAGCAAGCCGGTCGATGGCCAGCGCCTGCCGCTCACCTGGCATGACAGCGAGGGCCATGCCCACCTGACCCTGACCCCTGACGACGAGCAGATCGCCCGCGCCGACGACGAGCGCCTGGCCGAAGACCTGCGCCTGCTCTACGTCGCCCTGACCCGCGCCCAGTATGCTTGCTGGCTGGGCATTGCCGACCTCAAGCGCGGCAGCCAGAAGCACTCGCAGTTGCACCGTTCCGCGGTCGGTTACCTGCTCGGTGGCGGTCAGCCACTGGCGGCCTCCAGCCAATTGGCCGAGTGGTTGCAGACCCTCCAGGCCTCCTGTGCGGACATCGCCTGTGGCGGTGTACCCGAGGCCCAGGACAGCCGTTACCTGATCCCGCACGACGCCCGTGAGCTGCTGCCCGCGCGCAAGCCGCGGCGGCCGGCGGCGGAGTACTGGTGGATCGCCTCCTACAGCGCCCTGCGCGTGGGCGATCAGACCCTCGGCGCCGACAGCTCCCAGGCCCAGCAACTGATGGACGACGAGCGCGTCGATGCTCAGCAACTGCGTGAGATTCCTGCCGAAAGCGGCGACATCCACCGCTTTCCGCGCGGGCCGAACCCCGGCACCTTCCTGCACGGCTTGCTGGAGTGGGCCGGACGCGAAGGCTTTGGCGAAATCAGCGCTGCTGCCGAATTGATCGAACGCACGGTTGGCCAGCGCTGCAACCGTCGCGACTGGGCCGGCTGGATCCCCGGCCTGAGCGAGTGGCTGGGGCACCTGCTGAACGAACCACTGCCTTTCCAGGCGGATCAACCCGCGCTGACCCTGGCGCAGTTGCAGCACTACCAGATCGAGATGGAATTCTGGTTCGCCAGCCACCGGGTCGACGTGCTCCAGCTCGACCAACTGGTGGCGCGGCATACGCACGGTGGCGCGGCCCGCCCGGCGGCCGAGGCGAGCCAGCTCAATGGCATGTTCAAGGGTTTCATCGACCTGGCGTTCGAGCTGGACGGCCGCTATTACGTGACCGACTACAAATCCAACTGGCTTGGCCCGGACACCCAGTCCTACAACGCCATGGCCATGGAACAGGCGATCCTCGATCACCGCTACGACCTGCAGTACGTGCTGTACCTGCTGGCACTGCACCGCCAGTTGCGCGCGCGGCTGCCCGATTACGACTACGACCGCCATGTCGGCGGTGCCTTGTTCATCTTCCTGCGGGGGGCGAGCCGTAGCGGCCATGGCGTGTATTTCGCCAAGCCTCCGCGTGCGCTGATCGAAGCCCTCGACGCGCTGTTTCGCGGCGTCCGGGCGCCCGACCAGCAGGACCTGTTTGCCGGAGCCGCGCCATGAGCCGACGCCTCGCTGATCTCTTGCCCACACCGCTGCACGCCGAACAGCTGGCGGCCCTGGCGCCGCTGCGCGACAGCCACGACCTGCTGATCCTGCTGGATCGCTGGGTCGAGCGCGGCTGGTTGCGTGCCCTCGACCGGGCCTTCGTCGGCTTTCTCGAAGAGCGTGCGCCCGGCAGTGATCCGCTGCTGCTGATGGCCGCGGCCCTGGCTAGCCACCAGTTGGGGCACGGCCACGTCTGCCTGGACCTCGGCCAGACCTTGGCAGAGCCCGATTTCGCCCTGTCGCTGCCGCCGGAAGGCGACGCCCTGGCCGGCCCGTTGCTGCTGCCCTCGCAACTGTTGGCCAACCTCGATCAGGACACCTGGCGCCAGCGCCTCGCTGCCAGCCCGCTGGTGGCGACCGGCAACACGCCGGGCCAGGCTTCCCGACCGCTGGTGCTGAGTGGCCTGCGCCTGTACCTGCGCCGCTACTGGAGCTACGAGCGGCAGATCGACCACGCCTTGCGCCAGCGTCTGGTCGCCGACGAGTCGATCCCGGCTGACCTCGGCGCACGCCTGGCGCAGTTGTTCGAAGGCGGCGCGCTGGCGGGCCAGGTCGACTGGCAGAAGCTGGCCTGCGCGCTCGCGACCCGGGCGGGGTTCAGTATCATCACCGGCGGCCCAGGCACCGGCAAGACCACCACCGTGGTGCGTTTGCTGGCCCTGTTGCAGGCCCCGGCGGTGGAGCAGGGGCGGCCGTTGCGCATTCGCCTGGCAGCGCCCACCGGCAAGGCCGCTGCGCGCCTGACCGAGTCGATCGGCCAGCAGGTCGAGCGCCTGCAGGTGAGTGCCGAGGTGCGCGGGCAGATCCCCACCGACGTCAGCACCGTCCACCGTCTGCTGGGCAGCCGCCCGGGCTCGCGGCACTTCCGCCACCATGCGGGCAACCCGTTGCCGCTGGATGTGCTGGTGATCGACGAGGCCTCGATGATCGACCTGGAGATGATGGCCATTCTCCTCGATGCCCTGCCGCCGAGTGCGCGCCTGGTGTTGCTCGGCGACAAGGACCAGTTGGCGTCGGTGGAAGCCGGCGCGGTACTCGGCGACCTGTGCCGGGATGCCGAGGACGGGTGTTATG
Source organism: Pseudomonas reidholzensis (assembly GCF_900536025.1). Classification (GTDB taxonomy): domain Bacteria; phylum Pseudomonadota; class Gammaproteobacteria; order Pseudomonadales; family Pseudomonadaceae; genus Aquipseudomonas; species Aquipseudomonas reidholzensis. The sequence continues at coordinate 161,026 of NZ_UNOZ01000035.1, read as the reverse complement.
CGCCGTCGACCCAGACCTGGCTGGAGCGGGTCGGCGGCCAGTCGCTGGCGGGCAGTGGCCTGCAGGCCGGTGACGCGCAGCGCAACCCGTTGGCCCAGCAGGTGGTGATGCTGCGTCACTCGCGTCGCTTTGGCGAAGGCAGCGGTATCGGTCAGCTCGCGCGGCTGGTCAACCGCCAGCAGGCCCTGGAAGCGCGTGCGCTGCTGCAACAGAAGCTCGCCGATGTGCACGGCCTGTCGTTGCAGGGCGAGCATGATCGCCGCTTTGACCGGCTGCTGCTCGACGGCCTGGACCGCGGGGATGACGGCCCGCAGGGCTATGGTCACTACCTGCGAACGCTGGGTAGCCATCGCCCGCAACCTGCCACCCCGGCCAGTGATCCGCGCTGGGAGCAGTGGGCCAGTCGGGTGCTGCAAAGTTTCGAAGCGTTCCAGTTGCTGTGCGCAGTGCGTAAAGGGCCGTGGGGCGTGCTTGGCTTGAACGAGCGGGTTACGCGGGTGCTGCACAACGCCGGGCTGATCGACAGCCAGCAGCCGTGGTACGAAGGTCGGCCGGTGCTGGTGACCCGCAACGACTACGGCCTGGGCTTGATGAATGGCGATATCGGCATTGCCTTGCGCCTGCCGGATGAGCAGGGCAACGCGCTGCTGCGCGTGGCCTTCCCGCGCAACGACGGCAGTGGCGGCGTGCGCTTCGTGCTGCCGAGCCGGCTCAACGAGGTCGAGACGGTGTTTGCCATGACCGTGCACAAGTCCCAGGGCTCGGAGTTCAGCCACACCACGCTGGTGCTGCCGGACGCGCTCAACCCGGTGCTGACCAAGGAGCTGGTATACACCGGCATTACCCGGGCCAAGCACTGCTTCAGCCTGATCGAGCCACGGGCGGGCATCTTCGAGGAAGCCGTGGGGCGCAAAGTCCGGCGGATCTCCGGGCTGATGCTCGAGCAGGTCTGATACACCGCGTACCTGCTGGCAGCACTTCTGCGAGTAAGTGGCGGTGTGCTATCGTTGCGGCATCATCTGACTTGCCTCCGAGAGATTTCCCACATGGTAGTGGCTGTCTCGCCTTGGCGATGGCTGACGGGCTGTGCGCATACGCTGCTGCTGGCCCTGTCGCTGATCGCCGCGCCCAGTTGGGCAGACACTGCTGCGACGGCCGGCCAGGCCCAACTGCGGGCCAAGGCGGTGACTCAGGTAGTGCTGGGCATCCTCAGCTACGCGCGCTGGCCCGTCGAGCCGGCGCCCTTGCGCCTGTGCCTGATCGGCCCCACCGAATACGCCGATGACCTGATCAAGGGCACCCAGCAGAATTCTGGCAAGGCCTTGCAGGTGCGCCGCCTGCTTGCGGACGACCCGCGTACCTCCAGTGCCTGCGATGCGCTGTATATCGGCAAACTCGAGCCCGGTCAGCGTGATCGCCTGTTCAAGGCCGTCAGTGGCCAACCGTTGGTGAGCATCAGCGAGGCCGACGACCCGTGCACCGTGGGCAGTCTGTTCTGCCTTCGGGTGAGTGACGAGCAGGTGGCGTTCGAGGTCAATCTCGACTCGGTCGCGCGCAGCGGCGTGCGCATCCACCCCAGCGTGCTGCAGCTGTCGCGGCGCCGGGCGGCGCAGCCATGAAGCCCCCAGCCAAGCGCGGCCCACGGCCCACCCTGCGCACCGTGCTCGGCCGTGGTCACCTCGGCGTCGCCTTGTTGGCCGTTGGCCTGGCGGGGATCAGCGTGACGCTGCTGGGTGTGCTGGCCCTGCGGGTCTATGCCAACCAGAACCTGCACCTGATCGCCCGCTCGATCAGCTACACGGTCGAAGCTGCGGTGGTCTTCGACGACAGCGCCGCCGCCACCGAATCGCTGGCCTTGATCGCCGCCAGCGAAGAAGTGGCCGATGCCAAGGTGTTCGATAATGACGGCCAGGTCATCGCCCAATGGTCGCGTGACGAGCAAGGCCTGCTCGCGCAACTGGAAGCCTCGGTGGCCAGCACCTTGCTGGTCGAGCCGATCAACCTGCCGATCATCCACCAGCAGCAGAACGTCGGCCACATCGAGCTGATCGGCCAGGGCCGCAGCCTGCTGCGCTTCCTGCTCAGCGGGTTGGCCGGGATTCTGCTGTGCACGCTGCTCAGTGCCTGGGTCGCCAGCCACCTGTCACGGCGCTTGTTCAGTGACATCGTCAGCCCGCTGCGCAGCCTCGCCCAAGTGGCCCATGCGGCACGCCGCGAGCGCAGCTTCGAGCGGCGTGTCCCCGAGACGCACATCGCCGAACTCAATGAGTTGGGCAACGACTTCAATGCCTTGCTCGACGAGCTGGAAACCTGGCAAAGCCACCTGCAGAGCGAGAACGCCAGCCTGGCCCACCAGGCCAGCCACGACAGCCTGACCGGCCTGCCCAACCGCGCCTTCTTCGAAGGCCGCCTGAGCCGCAGCCTGCGCAGCGCCGAGCGGCAACGGGAACACCTGGCGCTGCTGTTCCTCGACAGCGATCACTTCAAGCAGATCAATGACCGCCTCGGGCATGCGGTGGGCGACGAGGTGTTGATCAGCGTCGCCAGCAGGATCCAGGCGCAGTTGCGTGAGCATGACCTGGTCGCGCGCCTGGGCGGCGACGAGTTCGCCATCCTGCTGACGCCACTGAACTCGCGCGAAGATGCCCAGCGCATTGCCGAAAAGATCATCGCCAGCATGAAGCTGCCGATCCTGTTGGCCAATGGCGACAACATCAGCACCTCGCTGAGTGTCGGCATTGCGTACTACCCAGACGATGGCCACGACCCGGCCACGTTGCTCAATGCCGCCGATGCGGCGATGTACCAGGCCAAGCGCGAGCGCCGTGGCCATTGGCAAGTGGCACATACGGAATCCGGTGCTGCGGATATTCAATAAGGGAGTTAACTGTGTTTTACCCGTTTTCGCGTGTGCGTTTGACCCTTCTCGCTGTGACCCTGGCGCTGCTGTCGTTGGCCGGCTGTCAAAGCGTGCCACCGTCAGGGCTGACGGCCGAGCAGATCGCCGTGCTCAAGCGCGAGGGGTTTGCCCCGACCGATGAAGGCTGGCGCTTCGACTTGTCTGGCAAGGTGCTGTTCGGCAGCGACCTGGACACCCTCAACAGCCAGAGCGAGGCGATCGTCGAGCGCATCGGCAAGGCCCTGCTGAGTGTCGACATTTCGAGCGTGCGGGTCGACGGCCATACCGATGCGTCCGGCAAGGCGGCCTACAACCAGCAGTTGTCGGAACGTCGTGCGCAGAGCGTGTCCAAGGCATTGGTCGGCATCGGCATGCAACCGCAGAACATTCACACCCGCGGGCTGGGCAGCCGCGAGCCGGTGGCCGACAACCGCACCAGTGCCGGGCGCACCGAGAACCGCCGGGTGTCGATCGTGGTGGCCTCCAACTGACGGCGTGAGCGTCAGTCCTCGGCAAACCTCATCTCCCGCGAATCGCCCATCAATAGCGGCGCATTGGCTTCGGTCACCTCGCGGATGTAATCCCACAGCAGGGTGATCCGCTTGAGCTTGCGCAGGTCCTCCCTGCAGTACATCCAGAACTGCCGGGTAATCTCCACCTCCCCCGGCAACACGGTGATCAGGCGAGGATCCTGCGCGGCCAGAAAGCACGGCAGGATCGCCAGACCACGCCCCTGCAACGCCGCCGTGTACTGGGCAATCACGCTGGTGCTGCGCAGGTGCGCGTGGGCATTGGGGATCAGGTTGGCCAGGTACAGCAGCTCCGAGCTGAAGGCCAGGTCGTCGACGTAACTGATGAACGGGTGGTTGGCCAGGTCGCTGACCTTACGGATCGGCGCGTGGTGATCGAGGTAGTCCTGGGTCGCATACAGGCGCAGGCGGTAGTCACACAGCTTGCAGCACACATACGGGCCGTGTTCGGGGCGCTCGAGGGCGATGACGATGTCGGCTTCGCGCTTGGACAGGCTGATGAAGTGCGGCAACGGCAGGATGTCGACCGAGATCGCCGGCCAGGCATCGACGAAATGGCTCAGTTGCGGGGTGACGAAGAAGCTGCCAAAGCCTTCGGTGCAGCCCATGCGCACATGCCCCGACAATGCCACGCCGGAGCCGGAGACCTGCTCGCAGGCCATGTGCAGGGTGCTCTCGATCGCTTCCGCATAGCCCAGCAGACGCTGGCCCTCGGTGGTCAGGACAAAGCCGTTGGTGCGCGACTTTTCAAACAGCAAAGTGCCCAGCGCGCCCTCCAGCGAACTGATCCGCCGCGACACCGTGGTGTAGTCGACGCCCAGCCGTTTGGCGGCGCTGCTGGCCTTGCGCGTGCGCGCCACTTCAAGGAAGAACTTCAAATCGTCCCAGTTCAGCGCACTCAGGGAGGTGAGGTCTTTTTGCATGATGATCCGGTTTTTTTGTGCGTTCTTGTTGGATGTTTGCACATCTATACTCGAAATCAGCGCCTAGAAGCCAGCGTCAGTTGGCACTCTCGTCCCCACAATAATTCCAAGGAGCGCGCAGATGAACGCACCTCACAATCCTGCCCAGGCCAAGGTCGACCAGGTCAAGCTGTTGATCGACGGCCAGTGGGTCGAATCCAAGACCACGGAGTGGCGCGATATCGTCAACCCGGCCACCCAGCAAGTGCTGGCGCGGGTACCGTTTGCCACCGTCGAGGAAGTCGACGCCGCCGTAGCCGCTGCCCAGCGTGCCTTCGCCAGCTGGCGCGACACCCCGATTGGCGCGCGCATGCGCATCATGCTCAAGCTGCAGGCGCTGATCCGTGAGCACAGCAAGCGCATCGCCCAGACCCTCAGCGCCGAGCAGGGCAAGACCATTGCCGATGCCGAGGGCGATATCTTCCGCGGCCTGGAAGTGGTCGAGCACGCGGCGTCAATCGGCACCCTGCAGATGGGCGAATTCGCCGAGAACGTCGCCGGCGGCGTCGACACCTATACCCTGCGCCAGCCCATCGGTGTCTGTGCCGGCATCACGCCATTCAACTTCCCGGCGATGATCCCGCTGTGGATGTTCCCGATGGCCATCGTCTGCGGCAATACTTTCGTCCTCAAACCCTCCGAGCAGGACCCACTGTCGACCGTGATGCTGGTCGAGCTGGCGCTGCAAGCCGGGGTGCCGGCCGGTGTGCTCAACGTGGTGCACGGCGGCAAGCAGGTGGTCGATGCCATCTGCACGCACAAGGACATCAAGGCGATCTCGTTCGTCGGCTCCACCGAAGTCGGTACCCACGTCTACAACCTCGCCAGCCAGCACGGCAAGCGCGTGCAGTCGATGATGGGCGCCAAGAACCACGCCGTCGTGCTGCCCGACGCCAACCGCACCCAGACCGTCAACGCCCTGGTCGGCGCCGCCTTTGGCGCAGCCGGTCAGCGCTGCATGGCCACCTCGGTGGCGGTACTGGTCGGCAAGGCCCGCGAATGGCTGCCGGACATCAAGGCCGCGGCCAGCCAGCTCAAGGTCAATGCCGGCTGCGAGCCGGGCACCGATGTCGGCCCGGTGGTCTCCAAGCGCGCCAAGGAGCGCGTGCTGGGCCTGATCGAGAGCGGCATCAGGGAAGGCGCCACGCTTGAACTCGACGGCCGCGAGGTGAGCGTACCGGGCTACGAGCAGGGCAACTTCGTCGGCCCGACCTTGTTCTCCGGGGTGACCACCGAGATGCAGGTCTACACCCAGGAAATCTTCGGCCCGGTGCTGGTCACCCTCGAGGTCGATACGCTGGATGAGGCCATTGCCCTGGTCAACCGCAACCCGTTCGGCAACGGCACTGGCCTGTTCACCCAGAGCGGCGCGGCGGCGCGCAAGTTCCAGAGCGAGATCGACGTCGGCCAGGTCGGCATCAACATCCCGATTCCGGTGCCGGTGCCGTACTTCAGCTTTACCGGCTCGCGCGGCTCCAAGCTCGGCGACCTCGGCCCGTACGGCAAGCAGGTGGTGCAGTTCTACACTCAGACCAAGACGGTCACGGCGCGTTGGTTCGATGACGACAGCGTCAACGACGGCGTCAACACCACCATCAGCCTGCGCTAAGGAGGCACCCCATGCGCATCGCATTCATCGGTCTGGGCAACATGGGCGCGCCCATGGCCCGCAACCTGATCAAGGCTGGGCACACGCTCAACCTGTTCGACCTGAACCAGGCCGTGCTGGCCGAGCTCGCCGAACTCGGCGGGCAGATCAGCGCGTCGCCCAAGGACGCCGCGGCCAACAGCGAGCTGGTGATCACCATGCTGCCGGCCGCTGCGCATGTACGCAGCGTCTACCTCAATGACGATGGCGTGCTGGCCGGCGTCCGTGCGGGCACGCCGACGGTCGATTGCAGCACCATCGACCCGCAGACCGCTCGGGAGGTGTCCAAGGCTGCCGCTGCCAAGGGCGTCGACATGGGCGATGCGCCGGTGTCCGGTGGCACTGGCGGCGCAGCTGCCGGCACCCTGACGTTCATGGTCGGCGCCAGCGCCGAGCTGTTTGCCAGCCTGGAGCCGGTGCTCAAGCAGATGGGGCGCAACATCGTTCATTGTGGCGAGGTCGGCACCGGGCAGATCGCCAAGATCTGCAACAACCTGCTGCTGGGCATCTCGATGATCGGCGTGTCCGAGGCCATGGCCCTGGGTAACGCGCTGGGCATCGACACCCAGGTGCTGGCCGGCATCATCAACAGCTCGACCGGGCGTTGCTGGAGTTCCGATACCTACAACCCGTGGCCAGGCGTGATCGACAGCGCGCCGGCCGCGCGCGGCTATACCGGTGGCTTTGGTGCCGAGCTGATGCTCAAGGACCTTGGCCTGGCCACTGAGGCCGCACGCCAGGCGCACCAGCCGGTGATCCTCGGCGCGGTGGCGCAACAGCTGTACCAGGCGATGAGCCTGCGCGGCGATGGCGGCAAGGATTTCTCGGCGATCGTCGAGGGCTATCGCAAGCAGGATTGAGACGTGAGGTGGGCTTCGACTTGATCGCGGGCCAGAGGCCCTTCCCCCTGTAACTGCGCACCTGGGGGAGGGGCCTCTGCAACGCGATTTTTTTTTGCAGGCTCAGCGGCGATCAGGCGAACACGAAATACTTGCGCACGGTCTCGACCACTTCCCAGGTGCCTTTCATGCCCGGCTCGATGACGAACACATCGCCGGCCTTCAGGTGCTTGGGCTCTTCACCTTCCGGGGTGATGATGCAGTAGCCGTCGAGGAAGTGGCAGAACTCCCACTTGTCATAGTTGACCTCGAACTTGCCTGGGGTGCAGATCCAGGTGCCCATGATCTTGCTGCCGTCGGCAGACAGGTAGGCGTTGAGGTTGACCGTGTGCGGATCGCCGCCGATGCGCTTCCACTTGGTGGCGTCGACAACCGGAGCCGGGCAGGTTTCGCGCAGGACGGTGATGAAATCGGACATGGCAGGGTTCCTCTTGGATGGCTCGATGACACACCACCATAGGGCCATCGACCCACAGGCAGTTGCCTGGGCTCGACGTCCACCTGCCTGACCGCGCTATCGCTCAGCTCACGCCCACCAATAGCGCACGAAGTGGAAGAACACTGGCGCGGCGAAGCACACCGAGTCCATCCGGTCGAGCATGCCGCCATGGCCTTCGATCATGTGGCCCCAATCCTTCACCCCGCGATCGCGCTTGATCGCCGACATCACCAGCCCGCCGAAGAAGCCCATGGCGTTGACGGTCAACGCCATCAGCGCCGCCTGCCAGAAGTTGAACGGCGTGATCCAGCACAGCAGGGCGCCGACCAGCGTGGCCAGGGCGACGCCACCGAGCAGCCCTTCGAGGGTCTTGGAGGGGGACAGGTTGGGTGCCACCTTGCGCTTGCCGAACAGCTTGCCGCACACGTACTGCAGCACGTCGCTGATCTGCACGACGAGGATCAGCCAGGCGATCAGCAGCAGGTTGCGGCCCTCGAAGCCAGGGATGTCGAGGGTCATCAGCGCGGGCACCGACGACAGGCAGTAGACCGCGATCATCAGGCCCCACTGGACCTTCGAGGCCCGTTCGAGAAACCGCGTGGTGTCGCCGCCGAAGCTGGCCAGGATCGGCAGGAACAGGAACAGGTAAACCGGGATGAAGATGCTGAACAGGCCGTACCAGTCCATCGCGATCAGCAGGTACTGCACCGGCAGCGCGACGTAGAACGCCGCCACCAGCGCCGGGTAATCGCCGCGGCGGGTCGGCGTGAGGGTCATGAACTCGCGCAAGGCATAGAACGACACGCAGTAGAACAGCACGATCACGCCGTACTTGCCGAACAGGAAGGCGATGCCGATCACCAGCACCATCACCCACCAGGCGTTGATCCGCGCGTTGAGGTTGTCGATGACCGCGTGTGGCGCACTGCCGGCGCGCCACTTGAGCAGGCGACCGATGACGCTGGCGAGCAGCAGCAGGGCGCCGATGCCGGCGAACAGGGAAAGGGTGTTGTGGTCCATCTCAGGCATCCTTGGGGGCCAGGGCGAGCAGGGCCTGGCGGGCCCGCTCGAGAAATTCAGGCTTGCTTTCGTCGCTGCCCAGACGCACCGGTTCGCCAAAGCTCAAGGTGCACAGCAGCGGTAGCGGCAGGGCGCGGCCCTTGGGCATGACCCGGTTGAGGTTGGCGATCCATACCGGCACCACTTCGATACCGGGGTTGGCCGCGGCCAGGTGGAACAGGCCGCTCTTGAACGCCAGCAACGGCTCGTCGCTGAGGTTGCGCGTGCCCTCGGGGAAGAAGATCAGCGAGTCGCCGCCCGCCAGGGCATCCAGCACCGGCTGCAACGGGTTGTGCTGGGCCTCGCTGTGCTGGCGGTCGATCAACACGCCGTTGAAGACCTTGCGAATGATGAAATCGCGCAGGCCCGGCTTGGCCCAGTAGTCGGCACCGGCGACCGGCCGGGTCCTGCGCCGCAACGGCGCCGGCAGCGAGGCCCAGAGCAGGACGAAGTCGCCATGGCTGCTGTGGTTGGCAAAGTACAGGCGCTGCACCGGTTGGGGCGTGCAACCGAGCCAGAGGGCTCGGGCACCGGTGATCAGGCGAGCGGCGGAGGTGATGATGAAGGCGGTCAGGGCGGCGAGCATGGCACGGTTCTTATCCGATGAAAGGGAGTGTCAGCAGCGTAGTCAGGGTCAGCGCGACTTGCAGGGCCAGGCACACCGCCTGCCGACGCAGCAGGCCGAGCGCGGCCTGGCTGCGGCTTGGCCAGTCACGCGGGTCACTGGCGGTGGGTTTCAGGTTCAGCTCGAACAGCGCGCGGTCGAGTTGTTGCGTGGCGCTGGGCAGGTCTGCGCGGCAGGCGAGATGGCTGAACAGTTCGGCATCCAGGGCAACGCGGATGGCCCAGTACTTGTGCACTGCGCCGAGGATCAGCAGGAGCACGCACAGGGCGCTGGCCAGCGGCTGCAGCTGGGCGCCGAGCAAAGGTGCCAAGCCGTAGGCCAGGGCGATCAGGCTGATGCCGTCGGAGAGGCGTTCCAATTGTCGACCGCGGCCGAGCAGGGTGGCGACCAGGTGCAGGTTCATGGCTGCGGCTCCAGTTGGCCGAGCCGCTGGTGATGGGCGCTGCGCAGCACGATGCCGGGCCGCGCCAGGCGGATCAGCGCCTCGGCCTCGGCAGCGCGGGTGCAGCGCCCGCTGACCAGCAGCCAGGCGGCGACCGCAGTGGCGCTGCGCGAGAAGCCCAGGGCGCAGCAGACCAGTACCGGGCCTTTGCGCCTCCGGGTTTCGATGGCGTTGGCGGCCTGGCGGAGCAAGTCCAGTTCGGCGACCACCAGGTCCAGCGTTGGGTAGCTGTCGTACGCCGCGACGCGGGCATCGCTGTTTCCAGGGCCGCACGGGCACGGGAGCTCAGCACACAAGTCGACGATCGCCGCAAATCCTGACGCTTCACCGCGCCCCGGGATGCGCCCGAGAAACACCCCGTCGCACACCTCATCAGCCTGCGGATGCTTGCGCGTCCACCACCGCGAGTTGATCCAGGCGCCGAGCAGATACGGCGCGAGCAAGACGCTCGCGGCCATCGACAGCCGGCCATCCGCACCTTTCTGAAAACCGCTGGCGCCAAGCAGCGCATAGTTGAGCGCAACCATCAGCAACGCCAGTGCCGGCCACAGCAGCCACAGCCAAGCGCCCCCCGTCACCCAGGCCAGCCCGGCGCAGAGTGCGCCACCGAGGCTGTAGTAAACGGCCAGGCGCCAGCGCTTCGGGTCCTGTGCCAGGCGCATCGCCAGCAGCGGCGCGTGGCCTTCGCGCGGCCACAGCCAGACGCACAGCAAACCGGCCAACGCGCCGGTCGGCACGTCGATGAAGTGGTGCTGCCAGGTGGTCAGTACCGACAGCCCGATCAACGCCATCCAGCCGTGCATCAGCCCGCGGCTGATACCCCCGCGCAGGTGCCGGGCGAACATCGTCCAGATGATCACCAGCAGCGCAATGTGCAACGACGGCGCCTGGTTGAACGGCTTGTCGAAGCCCATCAGCACATCGAACAACCAGCCGAACAGACCGCCCAGCTCCGGGCGTTCGAAGGTGAAGCGCAGCGGCCAGAGCAGGAAGCAGACCACGCAGATCAGCTGTGCGCTGAGCAGCGCCAGGGCATGCCGGTCCATCTCCCGCCGCGTGCGCGGCAGCAGGAACGACAGGCCGTAGAGCAGGTCGATGGACCAGTACGGGATGATCGTCCATGGCCACAGCGGCACCTGGCTTTCCCAGGCGAATACCAAGGTGCCGACATCATCGCGGGTCGCCGTATGGTTGTTGGCCAGGCCGTAGCTGAGAAAGAACAACGGGCCGAGCAGCAACAGCCACAGCACGCCGCGCCGAATCAGCCCCGCTTCACGCGGCATCACGTGATGCGCTGCGCGAGGCTGACACTGAAGATGCCCCACTCATCGATACGCTGGGTGATCTTGCGGAACCCCGCGGCTTCCACCAACTGGTCCATCTCCGCCTGGCTGCGTCGGCGCATTACCCAGGCCTGGCCGCCGCGGTGGCTGGTCAGGGCGCGGGCGATCATCTCCAGTTGCGGGTGCCAGGGTTGGCCGGTGTAGACCAGGTAGCCGCCGGCTTCGACGGCATCGGCCAGGCCGGCCAGGGAGTTGCTCACCAGTTGGTTGCTGGCGAACAGCTCGTACAGCCCGGAGACCACCGCCAGGGTTGGGCGTGGGTCGAGCGCGGCCAGGCTCTGCCGGTCGAAGGCATCGCCCTGGACGAAGCGGGCGATGTCGCCCAGGCCTTTTTCGGCGATCAGCGCGCTGCCTTGCTGCACGTTCAGCTCGCTGTAGTCGCGCAGCAGGATCGAGTCCGGCAGGCGTTCCAGCTCCTGCAAGGCCTCGAGGATGTAACGGCCGTGGCCGGCGGCGATATCGACGATGTCGACCGGTCGCCCTTGCTCGCGCAACAGGCCGATCGCCTGGCGCAGCAGTTCCTCGACATGCAGTTTGCGCTGGCGGATGCCGCGCCAGCCGATGGCATCGAGGTAGTTGCGGTCGATCAGCTCGCCGACTTTGCCTTTGCCAGTGGCCTGGTTGCGGTACACGTAGTCGAGCGTGCTGCCGGAGTCGAAGCCGGTGTCGAAGCCCAGCTTGACCCCTTCTGAAACACCCTTGCCCAGGCGCAGGCTGGCGCGGGTGGCCCGCCAGTACAGGTCGCGCAGCGAATTGCGCGGCAGCGGGGCGGCCAGGCTCTCGGCTTCGGCGCAGCTGGCGCCGGCCTTGTCGGCGTCGAGCAGCGAGGGCGCGGCTACCGGCGCGTCGAAACAGTGCTCGACGAAGCGGCTGATGCGCGCCAGGGCATGGCCACGGTCACGTTCGCCGAGGGTATCGTGGAAAAAGCCGGGCAATACGTGCAGCTCTTTGCGGGCACTGCCCAGGCGCTGGAAGAATTGCTCTTGAGGTGCGCGCTCGACCACGAAGTCCGAGCCGGAGACCAGCATCTGCGTCGGCACCTGGATCGCCTGGGCATCGGCCACCACCCGGTCGGCGGCTTCATACAGGCCAAGCAGCATGGTCACCGAGATCGGCCGGCTGATCAGCGGGTCGGCCACGTACGAGGCCACCCGTTCCGGGTCGTGGGTGAGCAGGCGCGGCTTGACGTAGCTGTTGACGAAGAAGTTGCCGCGCACGGCCTTCATCAGCTTGAGGCCAGGGCGGGCGAACGGCACGTAGAGTTTGACCTTGAACGCCGGCGAGGCGAGCACCAGGCAGCGCACCTTTGGCGCGTAGTCGTGCGCCCAGGTGGCGATCAGTACCGCGCCGACGCTTTGCGCCAGCACCACCATGTCCGCTTCGGCCACGCCGTGGCTGGCCTGAATGTGCTCGATGAAGGTCTGCACGTCGCGCACGCTGGTGGCAAACCCTGGGCTGTCGCCGCGCGCGCCGGGCGATTCGCCGTGGCCTCGGGCGTCCCAGGCAAAGAAGTCATAACCGGGCATGTCCAGCTCGTCGACCAGATGGGCCAGGCGCCCACCGTGTTCGTGGCCGCGGTGGAACATCACCACGGCGCGGCGCGGCTGGTGCTCGTTGCGGGTGGCGGGCCAGTAACGGTAGTGCAGCTCCACGCCGTCATGGGTGGAGAAATGCAGCGATTGCGCTTGGCGCATGGCAGAGGTCCTTGTCCGGCAGCGAAGGGTTCAGTGGGTTTCGGCCAGCCCTCGGCGTACCCGGTTGTAGAGGGTATAGAGCGACAGCAGCAGAATCACCAGCAGCAGGCCGTTGATCCAGGCCGCGCTGAGCAGGCCGAAGGCCACCCCGGTGCCCAGCACGCCGAAAGCGAAGGCGCGGTCGCTCTTGCCCATCGGCCCGTCATAGCGCCGCGAAGCGCCCGCCAGTGGCCCCATCACCCCAGCGTATTCGCTGACCAGCGCAGTCAGCACCACGAGTACCACCAGGGGCGGTGATACCCCGGCGAGCAGGGCGAAGGGCAGGTACAGCGCCGCATCGGCGATCACGTCGCTCAATTCGTTGAGGTAGGCGCCGAGCCGCGATTGCTGGCCGAATTCGCGCGCGAGCATGCCGTCCACCGCGTTGAGCGCCATGCGCAGCAGCATCCACAGAGGGATCAGGATGAACAGCCAAGTGACATGGGGTAGCCAAGCCAGCAGCAGGCCGAGCAGCAACGAAACCAGCGCGGCGGCGACGGTGACCTGGTTGGCCGTGACGCCGCGATCGTACAGGCGCTGGACGGTGGGGCGCAGCAGGGCCTGGAAGCGGGGCTTGAGCTGGTAGATCGAGGGCACGTGGAATTCCTTTCGAAGTGCGCTTCAGGGAGGGCTCAGCCGGCAATTGTGAGAAAGAGTCGCGCGGGCGGCAAGCAACTTTTTTCAGGTGTGTGAAACAGCGACGTACTACATGCCGGACAGATTGAGCCGCTGGTCGAGATTAGTGTGGGTGGTGTGTATTAGTGCCTTCTCATCTCAAATCAGGTGTGTACTATACACATCATCTGCTCGGGGAGATCGAATGCGCAGCAGGGATGTTATCCAACTCATCAAGGCGGATGGCTGGTATGAAGTTGAAGTGAAAGGAAGCCACCATCAGTTTCGCCATCCGAACAAGAGAGGCAGGGTGACGGTTCCCCACCCCAAGAGCGAATTACCCCGAGGCACAGTCCGTAGCATCTTCAAGCAAGCAGGCTTGTAGTAGTTCTACCCGGGCTTTGCAGGCGGATGCGGGCGCGAAAATAGGGAGAAATCCATGAAGTTTCCAGTTGTGCTTCACAAAGACGTTGACTCGGATTACGGCGTGACCGTGCCCGATGTTGCGGGCTGTTTCTCGGCAGGGGCCACCGTAGACGAGGCGCTTGAAAATGTTCAGGAGGCATTGGCCCTGCATTTCGAAGGCCTGGTCACTGACGGTGAAGAATTGCCCCAAGCTCAGGCAGTCGACGTCCACTTGGCCAATTCCGACTACCAGGGCGGTATCTGGGCGGTGGTTGATTTCGATGTGACGCCTTATCTGGGCAAGGCTATTCGGTTCAATGCAACGCTGCCCGAGAACCTGTTGCAGCGCATCGATGAGAAGGTCAGGCGCGATCGCCGATACGCGTCACGTTCCGGCTTCCTCGCCAGTGCAGCGCTGCGAGAGCTTGCCTCTGCCCACTGACTTGCGCCGTAATACCCGCGCACACGCCATGGAGGTTGCGCAGCGTTCTCATGAATACCTTGCTCGGGTTCTATCAAGACATCGGCCCCGCCTTGTCGTTGCTGGTGGTGCTGACCTTTGTCCTGGCCGGTACGGTCAAGGGCGTGATCGGGCTGGGCCTGCCGACTATCGCCATGGGCCTGCTGGGCCTGGCCATGCCGCCGGCGCAGGCTGCCGCGCTATTGATCGTGCCCTCGACCCTGACCAACCTCTGGCAGCTGGCCAACGGCGGCCATTTGCTGGCGCTGTCGCGACGGCTGGCGGGGATGTTGCTGATGATCTTTGTCGGCACCCTGCTGGGCAGCGTCTGGCTGGGGATCGACAGCGGGCCGTGGGCGGCGCATGCGCTGGGCGGTGCGCTGCTGGTCTATGCCCTGTATGGGTTGGTTGGCCTGGGCTTTCGCGTGGCGCCAGGGCGGGAGTCATGGTTGGGGCCGTTGTGCGGGCTGGTGACGGGCGTGGTGACGGCGGCCACCGGGGTCTTCGTGATGCCCGCTGTCCCTTACCTGCAAGGGCTGGGGCTGTCGCGTGACGAGATGATCCAGGCGCTGGGCCTGTCGTTCACGGTCTCGACCCTGGCCCTGGCGGTCGGCCTGAGCGGCCAGGACGCCCTGGGCGGCCAGGCCTTGGGCGCCTCGCTGCTGATGCTGGCGCCGGCCCTGTTAGGCATGTTCGCCGGTCAGTGGCTGCGCCAGCACATCAGCGCGCAGCTGTTCAGGCGCTGTTTTTTCATCGGCCTGGCACTGCTCGGCGCTCACCTGTTGATCAACGGCTAGCCGAAGAAGGGCTGAGCATGTCGATGCGCTGGATGTCGAAGTCACGCTCCAGGTAGTCCATGCGCTGCGCGAAGAAGCGTTGCATGTGCGGCAGGGCCGAATGCACGTCCAGCGCGGCCTTGCTGGCCCAGACCTCGTAGAACACGAACAGGCTCGGGTCTTCCTGGTCGCGCAGCATGTGGTACTCGATGCAGCCGGGCTCTTCGCGACTCGAGGCGACGTAGGCGCTGAACAGCTCATGGAACGCGTCGGCCATTTCTGGGCGGGTCTTGGCTTTGAGGATGAAGGCGTGTTGCTCGCTCATGGGTGTACCTCTGGAATGTCTGGTGAAACGATTCTAAGGCAACAATCAATGGAGCATTCGTGAATTCAAGGCAAATGTATTTTGCCCCATCACGGCTGTTTCCCACGCTCGCGAGCCCCTAATCTGCCGTCATTCCATTCGACCCCGTCTGCGGATCGACACAGACACCCCGAGGCTCAGCATGAAAAAGATTCTTCTGCTCAATGGCGGTAAACAGTTTGCCCATTCCGATGGCCGCCTGAACGAAACCCTGCATGACACCGCCGTTGCCTACCTCGATCGCGCCGGCTACGACGTCAAGCAGACGTTTATCGATGGCGGCTACGACATCAAGGAGGAGGTGCAGAAGTACCTGTGGGCCGATGTGGTCATCTATCAGATGCCGGGCTGGTGGATGGGCGCGCCGTATACCGTCAAGCAGTATCTGGATGAAGTGTTCACCGAAGGGCACGGCAGCCTCTACGCCAGCGACGGCCGGACCCGCTCCGATGCGTCGCAGAAATACGGCAGCGGCGGTTTGATCCAGGGTAAGCACTACATGATCTCGGCGACCTGGAACGCGCCGCAGCAGGCCTTCGACGACCCAAGCGACTTCTTCGAAGGCAAAGGCGTGGACGCGGTGTACTTCCCGTTCCACAAGGCCAACCAGTTCCTCGGCATGAGCGGCTTGCCGACCTTCCTGGCCGTGGACGTGATGAAGCGCCCGGACGTAGCGGCGACCGTGGCCGCCTATGAAGCGCACCTGGCCGAGGTGTTTGCCAGGGCCCAGTGATCTGCGGCCAGCGGCCCTTGCTCGCGGGGCCGCCAAGCGCTGACAATCAACGCACCCCCCTCGACAGGCGCCGCGTGTGAAAACCCGTTCCGAAGAACTCCAGGTATTCGTCACTGTGATCGACTGCGGGTCGATCTCCGCCGCCGCCGAGCAGATGGGCCAGACGCCGTCGGCGGTCAGCCGCACGCTGTCGCGCCTGGAAGCCAAGCTCGGCACCACGCTGGTCAACCGCACCACTCGGCGCATGGACCTGACCGAGGAGGGGCGGTTCTTCCTCGAGCGTTCGCGGACTATCCTCGAGCAGATGGACGAGATGGAAGAGCGCCTGACGATGAACCGCCAGACTCCGTCCGGGCGGCTGCGGATCAACGCCGCCGCGCCGTTCATGCTGCACGCCATCGTGCCGTGGATCGGCGAGTTTCGGCAGCGCTACCCCGGCATCGAGCTGGAGCTGAACACCGACGACCTGATCATCGACCTGCTCGAGCAGCGCACCGATGTCGCCATTCGCATCGGTGAACTGGCCGACTCCAGCCTGCACGCGCGCTCGCTCGGCTGCAGCCCGGTGCAGATCCTCGCAAGCCCTGCCTACCTGCAACGGCGGGGTACGCCGCAGCGGGTAGAGGACCTCGCCGAACACTGCCTGCTCGGCTTCAGCCAGCCGGGCACCCTCAACCAGTGGCCATTGCGCCACGCCGAGGGCGATCGCTGGAGCATTCGCCCCGACCTGCTCGCCTCCAGTGGCGAGACCCTGCGCCAGCTGGCGCTGGCGGGGGAGGGCATCGTCAGCCTGTCGCACTTCATGACCCACGACGATATCCGTGCCGGGCGCCTGCAGGTGATCCTGGCCGACCTCAACAACGGCTATCGCCAGCCGATCCACGCCGTCTACTACCGCAATACCCAGCTGGCGCTGCGGATCCAGTGTTTCCTCGATTTCATCCAGCACAAGCTGGCCGGCTACGCCTGCTGAGTGTCCTGAACGCGACAGATCTGGCTGATTGGCGTCGTCCGCTGGCGGGGTTGTTTGCTTAGTCGAAGCGCTTCGGCCTTAATGACTGATCAACAAAAACAACACCAAGGAAGTGCACATGCGTCTTGTCATGTTCCAATCCATGGCCCTCGGGGCCGCGATCCTGAGCTGTTCGTCGGCATTTGCCGTCACCCTCGAAGGCGGCGCGGTGGCGGCGCCCGATCAATATGGCGCACAGGTGGCCGCCGATATTCTCAAGAAGGGCGGCAACGCCGTGGATGCCGCAGTGGCCACCGCCTTCACCCTGGCGGTGACCTACCCGGAGGCCGGCAACATCGGCGGCGGCGGCTTCATGACCCTCTACGTCGACGGTAAAGCCTACTTCCTCGACTACCGCGAAGTGGCGCCCAAGGCCGCCACGCGCAACATGTACCTGGACGAAAAAGGCGAGGTGATCGAGAACCTCAGCCTGGTCGGCGTCCGCGCTGCGGGCGTCCCGGGTACGGTGATGGGCATGTGGGAGGCCCACCAGAAGTTCGGCAAGCTGCCGTGGAGCGAGCTGCTGACCCCCGCCATCGGCTATGCCAAAAGCGGGTTCAAGATTGCCCAGAAGCAATACCAGTACCGCGACGATGCCCAGGGCATGTTCAAGACCGCGACCAACTTCAACGACTATTTCGGCAACATGAAGGTGGGCGAGCTGTTCAAGCAGCCGGAGCTGGCGCAGACCCTCGAGCGCATCGCCGACAAAGGCGGCAGCGAGTTCTACCAGGGCAAGACCGCCGACCTGCTGGTGGCGCAGATGCAGGCCGACAAGGGCCTGATCAGCAAGGACGACCTCAAGGACTACAAGGCCTTGTGGCGCCAGCCGATGGCCATCGACTGGCGTGGCAACGTGGTCTATACCGCGCCACCGCCAAGCTCCGGGGGGGTCGCCCTGGCCCAGTTGCTGGGCATCAAGGAGCAGCGCGCGGCAGACTTCAAGGGTGTCGAGCAGAACTCGGCGCGCTACATCCACCTGCTGGCGGAAATCGAGAAACGGGTGTTCGCCGACCGCGCCGATTACCTGGGCGACCCGGCCTTTACCGACGTGCCGGTGGACAAGCTGGTCGCCAAGGACTATCTGGCCGAGCGCGCCAAGCAGGTCAACCCTGATGCCATCTCCGCCACTGACAAGGTGCGGCCAGGCCTGGAACCGCATCAGACCACGCACTTCTCGATCGTCGACAAGCAGGGCAACGCGGTCAGCAACACCTATACCCTCAACCTCGATTACGGCAGTGGCGTGGTGGTCAAGGGCGCGGGCTTCCTGCTCAACGACGAGATGGACGACTTCAGCGCCAAGCCAGGCACGGCCAATGCCTTTGGCGTGATCGGCGGTGACGCCAACGCCATCGCGCCGGGCAAGCGCATGCTCTCGTCGATGAGCCCGAGCCTGGTCACCCGTGACGGCAAGGTGACCCTGGTGCTCGGTACGCCGGGTGGCTCGCGGATCTTCACCTCGATCTTCCAGGTGATGAACAACCTGTACGACTACGACATGCCGTTGGCCAAGGCGGTGGCGGCGCAGCGTGTGCATCACCAGTTGCTGCCCAAGGACACGATCTACTTCGACAGCTATGCGCCGTTGACCGGTGCGGTGGCCGATGAGCTGAAGAAGATGGGCTATGTGCTCGAGGATCAGGGCTGGGAGATGGGCGATATCCAGGCGATCCGGGTGACCGGTGACAAGATCGAAACGGCCTCGGACCCGCGTGGGCGCGGTGAGGGCAGAGTGGTCAAGTAGCGTGCTCGAGTGTCAGCCCAGTCTGTGTTGCCTGGGCTGACGCATTCGCGGGTAAACCCGCTCCTACAGGGTCAGCGGATAACCCTGTGGGAGCGGGTTTACCCGCGAAAAGAACGCTGCCTGTTCGGGTCAGACGCGGAACTGGCTGACCAGCATCTGCAGATGACCACCCAGCCGCGCCAGCTCCACGCTGGACGCCGCGGTCTCGTCACTGGCCGCCGCGGTCTGTTCGGACACATCCCGCACATTCAGAATGCTCCGGCTGATCTCTTCAGCCACGGCGCTCTGCTGCTCCGCCGCCGCCGCAATCTGCTGGTTCATCGACTGGATGTTCGACACCGTCCGGGTGATGTTCTCCAGCGAGCCACCGGCCTTGCGCGCCAGTTCGACGCTGCTCTGGGTCAGGCTGCTGCTGCCGAGCATGGCATTGGCCACCTGCTGGGTGCCGTGCTGCAGGCCGGCGACCAGCACTTCGATCTCTTCGGTGGACTTCTGCGTGCGCTGGGCCAGGCCGCGCACTTCGTCGGCAACCACGGCGAAACCACGCCCGGCTTCACCGGCCCGGGCCGCTTCGATGGCGGCGTTCAGCGCCAGCAGGTTGGTCTGCTCGGCCACCGACTTGATCACGTCCATGACGCTGCCGATCTTCTGGCTTTCCTGCTGCAGCAGGTTCATCGCTTCGGTCGAACGCTGGACTTCCTCGGCCAGGCGCTCGATCTGGCTGATCGCCTCACCGACCACCCGATCACCCGCACGCGCTTCGTCGTCGGCGCCGGTCGCGGCATGCGAGGCTTGCTCGGCATTACGCGCCACTTCCTGAACGGTCGCGGCCATCTCGTGCATCGCGGTCGCCACCTGGTCAGTCTCGACCTTCTGGCTGTTGGCACCGGCGCTGGTCTGCTCGGTGACCGCCGACAGCTCTTCAGCCGCGCTGGCGATCTGCGTGACGCCGTCACGAATACCACTGATCAGCTCACGCAGAGTCGTGCCCATGCGGCCAATGCTCTGTTGCAGCACCCCCAGCTCGTCGCGACGGGTGACGCGCAGGTCGTGGGTGAGGTCGCCGGCGGCGATGCGTTCGACGGCGGTCATGGTCTCGCGCAGCGGGCGGGTGATCTGGCGGGTGATGATCACCGCGGCAAACACGCCGACCAGCAGTGCCAGCAGGGTAGAGATCATCTGCAGGCTGCGCGCCTGGGCGCTTTCGATGTCGCGGCGCTCGATCTGGATCTTGTACAGCGCGTCGCTGCGCTTGACGATGTCGGCGCCTTGCACGGTCATCTCGGCACGGGCCACGGCGATCGCTGCCGTCGCATCGCGGAACGCCCGCACAGCGTCACGGTAGGCCTGCACGCTCTGGTCGAACTGCTGCAGGCGCGCGCTTTCGTTGGGCAACTGACGCTTGAGGTTGTCGACTTCGAGCAGTGCGGCATCGAGCTGACGCAATGCGGCCTGCTCGCTGGTGGCACTGTTGTCGGCAATGTAGCCGCGCACGTCGACGCGCACCTGGAGCAGTTGCTGGCGGGCTTTGCTGATGGCCTGGTACTGGGTCAGGCGCACGCTGTCGACCTCGGCCTGGGCGAGCACGTCGCGGCTGATCGCGTCGAGGATCTCGTCGGCCCTGGCGGCGGTCACGTTCATGTTCTCGCGGTTGGCCAGGGTGGTCTTGTAGCCCGCACGCATCTTGGTCAGCGACTGTTTGTAGTCGCTGATGATGCCACCGAGCTCATTGAGCAGCTTGACGTTGTCCGGGCTCTTGAAGGTGCTCGCCAAATGCTGCTGCTGGGCACTGAAGGCATCCAGCTTGGCCTGGGTGTTGGCGGCGGCGCTGTCGTCGCCGTTGGCCAGCATGTACTGCAGGCGCGCCACGCGCAGGTTGGTCAGGTCGTTGTTGAGCTGACCGATGTCGCCCATCCAGTTGCTGCGGTCGATCAGGCTGCCCAGGCTGGTCCAGCCGGTCAGGGCCAGCAGGCCGGTCAGAAGCAGGACCAGGCCGAAGCCCAGGCCCAGTTTGAGGTTGACGCTGATGTTGGCAAACCAGCTGTTCATGCACGCTCTCCAGAAATTGATTTCGCTCACTTGATCGCAATCGCTGGGCGTTATTCTTCCTGAGTGCCCGCTGATTCGTGCAGGAGTTATCGGCCAGTTGGCCGTGAGCTGAAACGCTTTTTCTGGAGATTTGTAACCGTATGATAAACGGCGTTTTTTCAGCAAACGCCAGGGCCGCAAGGCGGCCCCGAGAGGTTCACAGGGTGCGTGCGTTGAAGGTATCGCAGCGGTTCACATCGCCATTGCCGAACCCGGCCTTGAACCAGCGCACCCGCTGCGCCGAGGTGCCATGGGTGAACGAGTCCGGGACCACGCGGCCCTGGCCTTGCTGCTGCAGGCGGTCATCGCCAATCGCATTGGCGGCATTCAAGGCCTCCTCGATGTCGCCCGGCTCCAGCCAGTTCAGGCGCTTCTGTGCCTGATAGGCCCAGACCCCGGCGAAGCAGTCGGCCTGCAGCTCCTGGCGCACCAGCAAGCCATTGTCGCCTTCCATTTTCTGGCCGCGCTGGCGGGCGGCCTGGACCTGTTCAGACACCCCGAGCAGGGTCTGCACGTGGTGGCCGATCTCGTGGGCGATCACATAGGCCTGGGCGAAGTCGCCGGCAGCGGCGAAGCGGGTTTCCATTTCGCGGAAGAAGCTCATGTCCAGGTACACCCGCTGGTCGCCCGGGCAGTAGAACGGCCCGACCGCCGACGAGGCAAAGCCGCAGGCGGAACTGACCTGGCCGCTGAACAGCACCAGCTTGGGATCGCGGTACTGCTTGCCGGCCTGGGCGAACAGCGCCTTCCAGGTGTCTTCGGTGTCACCGAGGATCGAGGCGACGAACGCGGCCTGCTCGTCGTTGGCGGGCGGCGCCTTGCTTTCGATGCCGGCCGGGGCGGTTTGCTGCTGTTCCATCTGGCCGGCGAGCTGGCCGAGGATCTGCATCGGGTCCTGGCCGGTCAGCCAACCAATGCCGACGATCACCAGAATGGCGCCGAGCCCAAGGCCCTTGCCACCGCCGAAGCGCATGCCACCCCCACCACCGCCCCCGCCACGGGCATCGACGACATTGTCGCTACGTCGGCCTTTTCGCCATTCCATGATGTGCTCTCCAGACCTTGAAACATGAAGACAAAGGTTAGTTCAGTGACGACCGCTCTGTAAGCCGATGCAAACAGGCATAACCAAACGGTTATGCCTGAGACCGCTGATTTCAGTATTCATCACGCCCGACCTGTCGGAAACTGTAAGTCCGCCTGCCACGCCCAGGCGTTTGAACATTCCAATAAGAGGAAAACGGCATGCCCGCTCAGGACAACAGCCGCTTCGTGATCCGTGATCGCAACTGGCACCCGAAAGCCTTTACCCCTGACTACAAGACCTCGATTGCCCGCTCGCCGCGCCAGGCGCTGGTGAGCATTCCGCAGTCGATCAGCGAGAGCACCGGTCCGGACTTCACCCACTTGCGCTTTGGTCAGCACGACAACGACCTGCTGCTGAACTTCGACAACGGTGGCCTGCCGATCGGCGAGCGCATCATCGTTGCCGGCCGCGTCATCGACCAGTACGGCAAGCCTGTGCCGAACACCCTGGTGGAAATGTGGCAGGCCAATGCCGGTGGCCGCTACCGGCACAAGAACGACCGCTACCTGGCCCCGCTGGACCCGAACTTCGGTGGCGTCGGTCGTGCCCTGACCGACAGCGACGGCTACTACAGCTTCCGCACCATCAAGCCAGGCCCGTACCCATGGCGCAACGGCCCCAACGACTGGCGTCCGGCGCACATCCACTTCTCGGTCAGTGGCCCGTCGATCTCGACCAAGCTGATCACCCAGCTGTACTTCGAGGGTGACCCGCTGATCCCGCTGTGCCCGATCGTCAAGTCGATCGCCAACCCGCAAGCGGTACAGCAGTTGATCGCCAAGCTCGACATGAGCAACGCCAACCCGATGGACTGCCTGGCCTACCGCTTTGATATCGTCCTGCGCGGCCAGCGCCAGACCCACTTCGAAAACCGCTGAGGAGCGCCGTCATGCCAATCGAACTGCTGCCGGAAACCCCCTCGCAGACCGCCGGCCCCTACGTCCACATCGGCCTGGCCCTGGAAGCGGCCGGCAACCCGACCCGTGACCAGGAAATCTGGAACCGCCTGGCCCGCCCTGAAGCCGCCGGCGAGCACATCCTGTTGCTGGGCCAGGTCTACGACGGTAACGGCCACCTGGTGCGCGACTCGTTCCTGGAAATCTGGCAGGCCGACGCCAACGGCGAGTACCAGGATGACTACAACCTGGAAAACGCCTTCAACAGCTTTGGTCGCACCGCCACCACCTTCGACTCCGGTGACTGGACCCTGCACACGGTCAAGCCGGGTGTGGTGAACAACGCCGCGGGCGTGCCGATGGCGCCGCACATCAACATCAGCCTGTTCGCCCGGGGCATCAACATCCAGCTGCACACGCGGCTGTACTTCGATGACGAGGCCGAGGCCAACGCCAAGTGCCCGGTGCTCAACCTGATCGAGCAGCCGCAACGCCGCGAGACGTTGATTGCCAAGCGCTGCGAAGTGGACGGCAAGACGGCGTATCGCTTCGACATGCGTATTCAGGGCGAAGGCGAGACGGTGTTCTTCGACTTCTGATCTGAGGTAAACGAAAACAGGGCCTTTCGAGGCGTTCTTTTCGCGGGTGAACCCGCTCCCACAGGATCTCCATCGGACCCTGTGGGAGCGGGTTTACCCGCGAAAAGAACGCCGCGAAGGCCCTGTTTTTTTGTCTGACCCAGACGGGTCAGCGGCGGACCAGCAACACCCCGCTTTCCATGTGATGGGTGTAGGGGAACTGGTCGAACAATGCGCAGCGTTCGATCCGGTGGGTGTCGTGCAGCTGGGCGATGTTGGCCGCCAGGGTTTCCGGGTTGCACGAGATGTACAGGATGCGCTCGAAGCGTCGGGTCAGCTCGCACGTGTCCGGGTCCATGCCGGCGCGCGGCGGGTCGACGAACACCGTGCCGAAATCGTAGCTTTTCAGGTCGATGCCTTCGAGGCGACGGAACGGGCGAACCTCGTTCAGCGCCTGGGTCAGCTCTTCGGCCGACAGGCGTACCAGGCGCACGTTGTCCACGCCGTTCTCGTCGAGGTTGTGCAGCGCGGCGTTGACCGAGGTCTTGCTGATCTCGGTGGCCAGCACCTGACGCACGCGGGTGGCCAGCGGCAGAGTGAAGTTGCCGTTGCCGCAGTACAGCTCGAGCAGGTCATCGTCGCGTTCGCCGATGGCCTCGAAGGCCCAGTTGAGCATCTTCTGGTTGACCATGCCGTTGGGCTGGGTGAAGGCGCCCTCGGGTTGGCGGTAGCTGAAGGTGCGCCCGGCGACGTCGAGTTTCTCTACCGCATAGTCGCGGCCAATCACCAGACGCTTGCCCTTGGAGCGGCCGATCAGGCTCACACCGAGGTCTTCGGCCAGTTGCCGTGCGGCGCTCTCCCAGGCTTCATCGAGTGGGCGGTGGTAGCACAGGGTGACCATCGCATCGCCCGCCAGGGTGGTGAGGAACTCCACCTGGAACAGCCGGTTGCTGAGTGCTTCGCTGGCCTGCCAGGCGGCTTTCAGGCGCGGCATCAGCACATTGATGCGCTCGCTGGCGATCGGGAAGTCGTCGATCAGGATCGCCTTGTGCTTCTCGCCGGGGGCGAACATCGCGTAATGGCGCTGGCCCTCCTCGCGCCACAGGCGGAACTCGGCGCGCAGCCGATAATGCTCGCGCGGCGAGTCGAATACCGCCGGCTGCGGCGCATCGAACGGCGCCAGCAGGTCGCGCAGGCGCTCGACTTTGGGCGCCAGCAGGCTTTGGTAGGCAGACGGATCGAAGACAGCACTCATGCGTTGAACCAGCCCAGCTTGATGACGAACAGAATGGAGAGGATCACCAGCGCCGGGTTGAGGTCCTGGCGGCGGCCCGAGAGCAGCTTGATGGCGGTCCAGGCGATAAAGCCGAAGGCGATGCCGTTGGCGATCGAGTAGGTCAGCGGCATGGCCAGGGCGGTCACCACCACCGGCGCCGCTTCGGTGACGTCGTCCCAGTTGATTTCAGCCAGGCCCGAGGCCATCAGTACGGCGACGAACAGCAACGCTGGCGCGGTGGCGAAGGCCGGTACGCTGCTGGCCAGCGGTGCGAAGAACAATGCCAGGAGGAACAGCACCGCGACCACGATGGCGGTCAGGCCGGTGCGGCCACCGGCGCTGACGCCGGCGGCCGACTCGATGTAGCTGGTGGTGGTCGAGGTGCCCAGCAGCGAGCCGGCCATGGCGGCGGTACTGTCGGCGATCAGCGCACGGCCCATCTTCGGCATGTGGCCGTCCTTGCCCATCAGGCCGGCGCGCTTGGCGACGCCGATGAGGGTGCCGGAGTTGTCGAACAGGTCGACGAACAGGAAGGCGAAGATCACGCTGACCAGGCCCACGTCGAGCGCCCCGGCGATGTCCAGCTGGAGGAAGGTCGGCGCCAGCGACGGCGGCATCGACACCACCCCGGCGAACGGCGTCACGCCCATCACGATCGAGGCCACGGTCACCGCGAGGATGCCGATCAGCACCGCGCCACGGACTTTCATCGCCTCGAGGGCGACGATCAGGAAGAAGCCCAGGGTGGCCAGCACCGGCGCCGGGTTCTTGAGGTCGCCAAGGCCGACCAGGGTGGCCGGGTTATCGACGACGATGCCAGCGTTATGCAGGGCGATCAACGCCAGGAACAAACCGATGCCGGCGGCAATCGCCGAGCGCAGCGGCAGCGGAATGCTGTTCACGATCCATTCGCGGATACGGAAGATCGACAGCAGGAAGAACAGCACCGCCGACAGGAACACCGCGCCCAGCGCGACCTGCCAGGTGTGGCCCATGTGCAGGACCACGGTGTAGGTGAAGAAGGCGTTGAGGCCCATGCCCGGCGCCAGGGCGATCGGGTAGTTGGCGATCAGGCCCATGGTCGCCGAGCCGATGGCTGCTGCCAGGCAGGTGGCGACGAAGATCGCGCCCTTGTCCATGCCGGTCTCGCCGAGGATGCTCGGGTTGACGAACAGGATGTAGGCCATGGCCAGGAAGGTGGTGACGCCCGCGAGTATCTCGGTGCGCACATTGGTGTTGTGTGCTTTTAGTTGAAACAGCCTTTCCAGCATGCCCGCTCCCCTGGCGCCCCCGGCGCCGTGAATGTATCGACCCCATCAGCAAAGCACAGACCGTACCGGATGCCGTGTTTATGTGGGGCTGAAAAAAGCCGCGCATCATACCAGCATGCTCGGTGAGCGGTAATCAATGTCGCGATACACTGCAGATTCTGCGCCGCACGCCGTAGGCGGCCATCCTGTGAGCACTGCTGTGCAACTGATTGACTACCGAGACCTGAACCCGGCCCAGCGCGCTCAACTGAGCGCTATCCAGCTGCTGCCCGAGCAGCTGCAGTATGCCGGCGACGTGGCCAGTGCCCTGTACCTGCTGCTGAGCTGCAACAGCGACCAGCGGCGCGCCGTGGCGCTGTTGCTCGACGACGTGCCACGGGCGTTCCTGTTGCTTCAGTGTGGTGCGTTCCTGCCCGCCTGGGCGGCGGCTGACGCGGCGACGATCACGGCCTTGCAGGTCGACCATCGGTTTCAAGGCCGCGGCGTGGGGCGAGCTTGCCTGCAGGCGCTGCCGGGCCTGGTCCAGGCCATGTGGCCAGACGTCTGCCGCCTTCAGTTGTCGGTGGACCGGGCAAACCACGCCGGCCTGGCGTTCTACCAGGCGACTGGCTGGCAGGACACCGGTGAGGGTTACCGCGCCCGCAGCGGCTACGAGTGCTGCCTGACGCTGACCTTGTAGGCGGCCCCCCGACGATCAGCCGCCCGGCTTGCTGTGCAGTTGATCGCGACCCGCCAGCGTGGGGAACAGTTTTATCCACACCCCGGTCACCACCAGGGTACCGACGCCACCGAGGACGACGGCCGGCACCGTACCGAACCAGTGCGCCGTCACCCCCGACTCGAACTCGCCGAGCTGGTTCGAAGCACCAATGAACAAGCCGTTGACCGCGCTCACCCGCCCGCGCATCTCGTCCGGCGTCTCCAGCTGCACGAACGAGCTGCGGATGACCATGCTGATCATGTCGGCCGCGCCCAGCACCACCAGCACCGCCAGCGAGAACCAGAACGAGGTCGACAGGCCAAAGGCGATGGTCGCCACGCCGAACACCCCCACCGCGGTAAACATGGTCCGGCCCACTTTGCGTTCGAACGGGAAGCGCGCCAGCCACACCGACATCAGCAACGCGCCGACCGCCGGTGCCGACCGCAGCAGGCCCAGGCCCCAGGCACCGGTGAGCAGGATGTCCTTGGCGAACACCGGCAGCAGCGCGGTGGCGCCGCCGAGCAGCACGGCGAACAAGTCCAGCGAGATGGCGCCGAGGATGTCCGGCCGGCTGCGGATGAAGCGGATCCCGGCCAGCAGCGACTCGAGGCTGGCGCGGCCGCGTTGCGGCACTTGCTGGCGGGCATCCAGGCTCAGCGTCAGCGCGCAGGCGATCACGTACAGCGCCACGGTCGGGCCGTACACCCAGATGCTGCCGAACGCATAGAGCAAGCCACCGATTGCCGGGGCCACGATGGTCGCGGCCTGGGTCGCCGACGCCGACGCCGCCACTGCTCGCGGGAACAGCCCTGGCGGCACCACGTTGGGCAGCAACGCCTGGGTCGCGGGCATTTCGAACGAGCGGGTGGCACCGAGCAGGAACGCCAGGATGAAGATCATCTCGCGGCTGACGCTGTCGCTGGCGCTGCCAACGACCAGGGCCACGGCGATCAAGGCTTGCAGGCTCTGGCACAGGGCGGCCACCTTGCGCCGGTCATAGCGGTCGGCGACATGCCCGGTGTGCAGCATGAACAGCACCCGTGGGGCGAACTCGACCAGGCCGACCAGGCCCAGGTCGAGCACGTTGCCGGTCAGCTGATAGAGCTGCCAGCCGATGGCCACGGTGAGCATCTGGAAGCCGCTGGCGGTAAACACCCGGGCCAGCCAGAAGGCGAGAAAGGGACGGTGGTGACGTAACAACTGCGGGGCGGAGTCGGACATCGTGAAACCTGCAGCCTCGGCGATCCTGGGGGGAGCTGAGCGTACCACCTGTTTGTAACAAATGGTTGCTATGGCGCGAAGTGAGCACCTTTTCACACTGGGGTAAAGCGGGTGAGGCAAGCGGTCACGCGGCATTCAACCACACGCCTGGCGTGCGCATTCGGGACTATGCTTGAAAACAACCGTTGATTTGGATCAATCGTTCCAAAAGCAACGGTTTGGCCACCAGGCCTGATTCCCTGCGATCGAACAGAACAATTCCAACGCGCCGCACTCGATAACCGTGGGGGCAGTGGGCACCAGGGCCACACGCCCGGACGCCGGATTCTCTGAAGAGGAAGCACCATGTTCGGCTTAGAAGCCCTAGAGCTCGCCCGAATCCAGTTTGCCTTTACCGTGTCGTTTCACATCCTGTTCCCGGCCATCACCATTGGCCTGGCGAGCTATCTGGCAGTCCTCGAAGGCCTGTGGCTGAAGACCCACAACGATGTGTACCGTGACCTCTACCACTTCTGGTCGAAGATCTTTGCCGTCAACTTCGGCATGGGCGTGGTCTCGGGCCTGGTCATGGCCTATCAGTTCGGGACCAACTGGAGCCGTTTCTCGGACTTCGCCGGGGCGGTGACCGGCCCCTTGCTCACCTACGAAGTCCTCACGGCCTTCTTCCTCGAGGCGGGTTTCCTCGGGGTCATGCTGTTTGGCTGGAACCGCGTCGGCCGAGGGCTGCACTTCTTCTCCACGTTGATGGTGGCGCTGGGCACGTTGGTCTCGACCTTCTGGATTCTGGCCTCCAACAGCTGGATGCAGACGCCCCAGGGCCATGAAATCATCGACGGCCGCGTGGTCCCGGCCGATTGGCTGATGATCATCTTCAACCCGTCGTTCCCCTATCGATTGATGCACATGGCCACCGCCGCCTTTGTCGCCACGGCGTTCTTCGTCGGCGCCTCGGCCGCCTGGCACCTGCTGCGCGGGCGGGACAATCCGGCCGTGCGCAAGATGCTCTCGATGGCCATGTGGATGGCCCTGATCGTCGCCCCGGTGCAGGCGGTGATCGGCGACTTCCACGGCCTCAACACCTTGAAGCACCAGCCGGCGAAAATCGCCGCCATCGAAGGCCACTGGGAAAACGTGCCCGGCGAGCCGACCCCGCTGATCCTGTTCGGCATCCCCGACATGCAGGCCGAGACCACCCGCTACAAGCTGGAGATCCCGGCGCTGGGCAGCCTGATCCTGACCCACAGCCTGGACAAGCAGGTGCCGGCCTTGAAGGAGTTTCCGGCGGCAGACCGGCCCAACTCGACCATTGTGTTCTGGTCGTTCCGGGTAATGGTCGGCCTTGGGTTCCTGATGATCTTCGTCGGCCTGTGGAGCCTGTGGCTGCGCCGAGGGGGCAAGCTCTACAGCTGCAAGCCGTTCCTCTACCTGGCGTTGTGGATGGGCCCGTCCGGGCTGATCGCGGTGCTGGCCGGCTGGTTCACCACCGAAATCGGCCGACAGCCGTGGGTGGTGTATGGCCTGATGCGCACCTCGGAGGGCGTTTCCAACCACAGCACACTGCAGCTCAGCCTGACCCTGGTGATCTTCGTGGTGGTCTACTTCGCCCTGTTCGGCACCGGCCTGGGCTACATGATGCGCCTGGTGCGCAAGGGCCCGCACACCGGCGAGGGCGACAGCCAGCCTCCGGGCGGCCCTGGCCAGCAGCGCACGCCGGCGCGACCGTTGTCGGCCGCTGACGACAGCGCTGACGCCAATACCGACGCCGTCAGCCTGAACAAGGAGGCCTGAGCCATGGGTATCGATCTTCCGCTGATCTGGGCCGTGATCATCATCTTCGGCGTCATGATGTATGTGGTCATGGACGGCTTCGACCTGGGCATCGGCATGCTCTTCCCCTTCGTCAAGGCCAAGGGCGACCGCGATGTCATGATGAACACCGTCGCCCCCGTCTGGGACGGCAACGAAACCTGGCTGGTGCTGGGCGGCGCGGGGTTGTTCGGCGCCTTCCCGATGGCCTACGCGGTGGTGCTGGAGGCGCTCTACCTGCCGCTGATCCTGATGCTGGTGGGGTTGATCTTCCGCGGCGTGGCGTTCGAGTTCCGCTTCAAGGCCAAGGACGACAAGCGCCACCTGTGGGACAAGGCGTTCATTGGCGGCTCGCTGGTGGCGACGTTCTTCCAGGGCGTGGCGCTGGGGGCGTTCATCGAGGGCTTCAAGGTGGTCGACCGCCACTACGCCGGCGGCTCGCTGGACTGGCTGACGCCGTTCAGCCTGTACTCCGGGTTGGGCCTGATCGTTGCCTACACCTTGCTCGGCTGCACCTGGCTGATCATGAAGACCGAAGGCCCGCTGCAGAAGCAGATGCACGACCTGGCCCGGCCGCTGGCGCTGGTGCTGCTGGTGGTGATCGGCATCGTCAGTCTGTGGACGCCGCTGGCCTATCCGCAGATTGCCGAGCGCTGGTTCAGCATGCCCAACCTGATCTGGTTCATGCCGGTACCGATCCTGGTGCTGGTGACGTTCTACGGGCTGCTCAAGGCGGTGGCACGTAACGCCAACTACACGCCGTTCCTGTTGACCCTGGTGCTGATCTTCCTGGGGTACAGCGGGTTGGGTATCAGCATCTGGCCGAACATCATCCCGCCGTCGATCTCCATCTGGGAGGCCGCGGCCCCGCCGCAGAGCCAGGGCTTCATGCTGGTGGGCACGCTGTTCATCCTGCCGTTCATCCTTGGCTACACGTTCTGGAGCTATTACGTGTTCCGCGGCAAGGTGACCCACGACGATGGCTACCACTGAGGAGGGTCGCGGCATGGCCAGTAAGCCGGGTATCGAAGAGAAGAAGCCGCTGTGGCAGCGGCTGGGCTGGCTGGTGCTGATCTGGGCCGCCAGCGTGGCGACGCTCGGAGTGGCGGCCTGGTTGATGCGCCTGTTCATGAGCGCGGCGGGGTTGAGTACGCACTGATCTGCAAAAGCTGGGGCCGCCTTGCGGCCCATCGCAGACAAGCCAGCTCCTACAGGACAGCGCCGTCCCGTAGGCGCTGGCTTGCCTGCGATGGGCTGAGAAGCAGCCCCAGCGGCATGCTGGGCTATTTACGCGCCTTGAGCACCACGAACTTCGGCGTCGCCGCCACCTGCTCGACGCCGCGGAACAACCGCGCCAGCTTGCTGTGATACCCCAGGTGGCGGTTGCCGACGATATACAGCGCCCCGCCCACTACCAGCGCATCACGCGCCTGCTGGAACATCCGCCAGGCCAGGAAGTCGCCGACCACCTGCTGCTGGTGGAACGGCGGGTTGCACAGCACCACGTCCAGCGATTGTTTTTCCTGCCCGGCCAGGCCATCCGCCGCACGCACCTCTACCGGCCGATCGCCCAACGCCGCCTGCCAGTTTTCCAGCGCAGACTGCACCGCCATGTACGACTCGTCCACCAGGGTGAACTGCGCTTCAGGGTTGAGCAGCGCACAGGCTATCGCCAGCACGCCGTTGCCGCAGCCAAGGTCGGCTACCCGCGCCTGGCCGAGATCACGAGGCAAGTGCGGGAGAAACGCCCGGGTACCGATGTCCAGGCCTTCGCGGCAGAACACATTGGCGTGGTTGACCAGCTCCAGCGCCGGCGCATCCAGCTGGTAGCGGGTGGGGTAGGGCGAGCTGACCCGTGGGCGCTCTTCCAAGCTGGCGGTCAGCAGCCGGGCTTTTTTCTGCGCCAGCGAAGCCTGCACCGGGCCGATGTACTTTTCCAGCAGGTCACCGGCCGCGCGTGGCAGGTGCTTGATCATCGCGGCGGCGATGACCTGGGCGCCGGGCGCCAGGTGGCCTTGCAGGCGGATCAACTGCTCTTCGAGCAACGCCAGGGTTTTCGGAACGCGCACCAGCACGAGGTCGAACGGCCCTTGCCAGGCTTCGTTGGCCGGCACGAACGGCACGCTGTCGAACGGCCGCTCATTGCGCGCCAGGTTCTTCTCCAGGGCCAGCCGGGCCAGGTGCGAATCGCCACTGCTGACCACCTGCAGGTCAGCGCAGAGGCTGGCCGCCAGGGCGCCAAAACTGTCATTGAGGACCAACACCCGACAGTCACTGGGCAGCCCTTGGCTGGCCAGGTGCTCGAGCAGGTACTGGTCGGCAGCGTCGAACGCTTGCAAGGGGTCGTCGGCCTGCTCCGGTTGGCGGATCAGGTCAAGTTCGGCAAAGGGGCTGGTCAGCAGGGGCATGGCATGGGGCTCGGGTACGAATCTGCCCGCCGCAGACCACGACGAGCTTCAGGGGCGGGATTCTACAGGGCTTTGCGCGGGCGGTGGGGCCAAGCGTCAGATCAGGCCGCAGCTCTTGGCGATGGCGATGGCGCCGGCCTTGTTCGCAGCGTTGGTCTTGGCGATCAGGCTGCGGATATGGAAGTTGATGGTGCTGGTCGACAGCGTCAGGATGCGGCCGATTGCTTCAGCCGTCTTGCCATCGGCCGACCATTTGAGCACTTCCAGTTCACGCCCGCTGAGTTTCGGCACCGGCGCCAGGCTCGCCAGGTGGTGCTCCGTGAGCAGCGCGTGCAGGCTGTTGCAGAGCCAGAGTACCCGTGGGCTTTGTTCGTAGAACTCGCCTATGTCGACAGGGCCCCAAGGTCGGGCCACGCTCAGCTGGGTCTCGTTGTGCCGCTGATCATGCACTGACTGTGTCCAGCCATGGCGTAAACCGTGGCTGCACGCCGCGTCGCGGAACTGCGGCACCTCGCGAAACAACTCATCGGTCCACAGCACCGGCAGCGTTGTACTGTGGCATCGGCTGACGACCGGGTCCTTTTTGAACACATCGATGTCTGCGTAGCGCGCGTTCCACGCAGGCGGGTAGTTGTTGTACAGGATGATATGCGGCCGGCTGGCAGCGATCTGCAGGTGCAGAGTGATGCCCAGGTAGCTCATCCCGAGGTCTTCCACGAGCGTCAATGCGCGTTGGAACAGCTGCGTTGGCTCGCGTTCGGCCAACAGCATCTGCAGCTGTTCTGAATTCCATTGTGGCATGAGACCGCTCCGTGGATGACACTGGATCCAATAGCATATGTGCCCGCCTGATTGTAGGAAATATCCTAGAGATCGGTAGGTTTTTTTCGCTATAGCGGTCCAGTTCTCAGCATGACCGCGTCTTTTCCCTGCAAACCGTCGGTGTTCATCCACGTCGCTTTCGGCGAAAATGGGCGCACCTGATTTATGGAGCCGGTCATGACTGCCAGCGCTGACAAATTCACCCGCCAAACCCTGCTCGACGTGCAGCCGTTGACGCCCAACCTGTTCTCGCTGCGGGTTACCCGCGACCCCGGGTTTCGCTTCCGTTCAGGCCAGTTCGCCCGCCTGGGCGTGACCAAGGCCGATGGCAGCGTGGTCTGGCGGGCGTACTCGATGGTCAGCGCTCCGCATGACGAGCACCTGGACTTCTTCTCGATCGTGGTACCGGGGGGCGAGTTCACCAGCGAACTGAGTCGTCTGGGCAAGGGCGACAGCCTGCTGATCGATCGCCAGGCGTTTGGCTACCTGACCCTGGACCGGTTCACCGACGGTCGAGACCTGTGGCTGCTGGCGACCGGCACCGGTATCGCACCGTTCATGTCGATCCTGCAGGACTTCGAGGCCTGGGAGCGCTTTGACGCGATCAAACTGGTGTACTCGGTACGCGAGGCCAACGAGCTGGCGTACCTGGACGAGATCGCCGGGCTCGAGCAGCGCGACTACCTGGCGGAGTTCGCCGGCAAGTTGCAGTTCATCCCGGTGGTCACCCGCGAGGCGTACCCCGGCGCGCTGAATGCACGGATCACCACGCTGATCGAAAGCGGTGAGCTGGAGCGCGCGGCTGGGCTGGCGTTAACGCCGGAGCACTCGCGGATCATGCTCTGCGGCAATCCGCAGATGATCGATGACACGCGCAAGGTGCTCAAGGCGCGCGACCTGCAGTTGAACCTGAGCAAGCGCCCGGGGCAGGTCGCGGTCGAAAACTACTGGTGACGCGCAGCTGCGAGCGGCAAGTTGCAAGCGACAAGAAAAGCAGCTCAGCGTAGGCCCCGCTTTATCTTGCCGCTTGTAGCTAGAAGCTTTGCGCTGCGTTCAGGGCAGGCGGTTCTGATTCTGTGTTTTCAGCAGGTCACGAATTTCCGTCAGCAGCGTTTCCTGTGGGGTCGGTGCTGGCGGCACGCTCGGCGCCACAGCCTCTTCACGCTTGAGCCGGTTGATCACCTTGACCCCCATGAAGATGGCAAAGGCGACGATGACGAAGTCGATCACCGTCTGGATGAACTTGCCATACGCCAGCATCACTGCCGGAATGTCGCCTTCGCCGGCCTTGAGGGTGATGGCCAGGTCACTGAAGTCCACGCCGCCGATCAGCAGGCCCAGCGGGGGCATCACGACGTCGCCGACAAACGACGAGACGATCTTGCCGAAGGCGGCACCGATGATGATACCAACGGCCATGTCGACGACATTGCCCTTGACCGCAAACGCCTTGAATTCACTGATCATGCCCATGGTCTGTTCCTTGTAACAAATGGATAAGTAATCGCAGTGTAAGCCACTTGAACGCTTCATGCGTGATGCGTGCAGATAGTGACTGCGGTTAGATCGAATAGTTTTGTCGCATCCAGCGGCCCTCGCGACACCCTGCGCTCGGCTATCATGGCTGCTTTTTCCAGGAGACTGCCCCCCATGGCCAAGGCCAAGCGCTTGTATAGCTGCACCGAGTGCGGCGCGACCTTTCCCAAATGGGCCGGCCAGTGCGGTGAGTGCGGTGCCTGGAACACCCTGGTCGAGAGCATGATCGAAAGCGGTGGTGCGGCGGCACCCAGCGGGCGTGCCGGCTGGACCGGCCAGCAGGCGCAGATCAAGACCCTGGCCGAAGTCAGCGTCGAGGAAATCCCCCGCTTCACCACCAGCAGCACCGAGCTTGATCGGGTATTGGGCGGTGGCCTGGTGGACGGCTCGGTGGTGCTGATCGGCGGCGACCCCGGTATCGGCAAGTCGACCATCCTCCTGCAGACCCTGTGCAACATCGCCACCAGCATGCCGGCGTTGTACGTCACCGGCGAAGAGTCGCAGCAGCAGGTGGCCATGCGCTCGCGGCGCCTGGGGCTGCCCCAGGACCAGCTCAAGGTGATGACCGAAACCTGCATCGAGACCATCATCGCCACCGCCCGTATAGAGAAGCCGCGGGTGATGGTCATCGACTCGATCCAGACTATCTTCACCGAACAGCTGCAGTCGGCGCCGGGTGGCGTCGCCCAGGTGCGCGAGAGCGCGGCGCTGCTGGTGCGCTATGCCAAGCAGAGCGGTACGGCGATCTTCCTGGTCGGCCACGTGACCAAGGAAGGCTCGCTGGCGGGGCCGCGGGTACTCGAGCACATGGTCGATACCGTGTTGTATTTCGAAGGCGAATCCGATGGCCGCCTGCGCCTGCTGCGTGCGGTGAAGAACCGGTTCGGCGCGGTCAACGAGCTGGGCGTGTTCGGCATGACCGACCGCGGCCTGAAAGAAGTCTCCAACCCCTCGGCGATCTTCCTCAACCGCGCCCAGGAAGAAGTCCCCGGCAGCGTGGTCATGGCCACCTGGGAAGGCACTCGGCCGATGCTGGTCGAGGTTCAGGCGCTGGTCGACGACAGTCACCTGGCCAACCCTCGGCGGGTCACCCTGGGCCTGGACCAGAACCGCCTGGCCATGCTGCTGGCCGTGCTGCACCGGCATGGCGGCATCCCCACCCATGACCAGGACGTGTTCCTCAACGTGGTCGGCGGGGTCAAGGTGCTCGAGACCGCTTCCGACCTGGCGTTGCTGGCGGCGGTGATGTCGAGCCTGCGCAACCGGCCATTGGCGCACGGCCTGCTGGTGTTCGGCGAGATCGGGTTGTCCGGTGAGGTGCGCCCGGTGCCCAGTGGTCAGGAGCGCCTCAAGGAGGCCGCCAAGCATGGCTTCAAGCGCGCCATCGTGCCCAAGGGCAATGCGCCGAAGGAGTCACCGCCTGGGCTCCAGGTCATCGCTGTGACCCGCCTGGAACAGGCCTTGGATGCGTTGTTCGAGTAAAAATAGCGCCCCATGAAAAAAAGGGGCAGCCGATGATGCGCATCGGCTGCCCCCCACGATCACTTCAACAGCTGATCAGTGCTCCGCGACCGCCTTGCGCCGGGGCGCCTCGTTGCCATGTTCGTCGACCTCCAGCAACGGCACTTCATTGCCCTCGGCATCGAACAGCTTGCCATCCTTGAAGTAGTCACCATCGCGCAGGGCGGAGATGTCCGAATACTGGATGGTGCGTTCATAGGCCGCGGCAAACACCGACTGCTGGTCCGAGTTGCCGGTGGTGAAGTGGTTGAAGATCAGGTTCAGCAGAATCGCCATGATCGCCGCCGAGCTGATGCCCGAGTGGAAAATGGTCTCGAACCAGTTCGGGAACTGATGATAGAAGTTCGGCGCGGCGATCGGGATCATGCCGAAGCCCAGCGAGGCGGCGACGATGATCAGGTTGACGTTGTTCTTGTAGCTGACCTTCGACAGGGTGCGGATACCGCTGGCGGCCACCGTGCCGAACAGCACGATACCGGCACCACCGAGGACCGGCGTCGGCACCGCGGCAATCACCCGGCCCATCACCGGCAGCAGGCCGAGGACCACCAGGATGACACCGCCGGTGGCTACCACGTAGCGGCTCTTGACCCCGGTAACGGCCACCAGCCCGACGTTCTGGGCGAAGGCGCTCTGGGTGAAGGAGCCGAAGATCGGCGCCAGGATGCTCGAGGCCATGTCGGCGCGCAGGCCGTCGCCCAGGCGTTTGGAGTCGACCTTGGTGTCGATGATGTCGCCCACCGCGAGGATGTCGGCCGAGGTTTCCACCAACGTCACCATGATCACGATGCACATCGACAGGATCGCGGCGATGTGGAAGGTCGGCATGCCGAAGTGGAACGGCGTGGGGAAGGCGAACATCGGACCTTCGGTGACCTTGCCGAAGTCGGCCATGCCCAGCGACCAGGCGAGCAGGGTGCCGAACACCATGGCCAGCAGGATCGACAGCCGCGAGATCGCCGCACTGCCCAGCTTGCTCAGCAGCAGGACGATGGCGAAGGTCGCCGCGGCCAGGCCGATGTTGGCCATGCTGCCGAACTCCGGCGAAGCGCTGTTGCCGCCCATCACCCAGCGCGCGGCGACCGGCATCAGGGTCAGGCCGATGGTGGTGATGACGATCCCGGTCACCAGTGGCGGGAAGAACTTGGTGATCCGCGAGAACACCGGGGTAATCAGAAAGCCGATCAGCGAGGCCGCCATGACTGCGCCAAGCACGCCTTGCAGGCCGCCGCCGCCTTCACTGCTGAGGATCGCGCCCATGGTCGCAACGCCTGCGAACGACACACCCTGGACCAGCGGCAACTGACAGCCGAAGAACGGCAGGCCGAGGGTCTGCAGCAGCGTCGCCAGGCCACCGGCGAACAGCGAGGCGGCGATCAGCAGGCCAATCTCCGCCGGATTCAGGCCCGCGGCCTGCCCCAGGATCAGGGGTACCGCGACAATTCCTCCGTACATGGTCAGCACATGCTGCAGACCATAAGCCAGGTTGGCACCCAGACCGAGGTTTTCGTCCTCGGGACGTTGGGCGGGAGACGTGCTAGGGGACGTAGTCATTGGAGCAGGCTCTCTGTTTATTGTTGTGCGGCTACTGTAGACACTTCCTACAAAGGATGGCCACAAGAATTGTATACAATATTTTGATCAGAGCGCGCACAAGGGTGCCCGCAAACAGCGCGTTTACTGAATGCAGAATGCGTTCCAACTCGGCAGAGGCGGTATTAGATAGATGTGTACAAGTCTCCAGACGCCCCGTTAGAAGCTGTCTGGGTAGACAAGAAACAAATGGCGGGAAGAACCTTAGCTAGCTAAGAGATATCAATCTTCGATGAGTTGTCGCAGTTCACGCATCATTTCAGTGCTGTCGGCCACGTTCAATTCCACCAAACGGTGCAGATGGCTGATCGAATCGATGTCGATGAACAGGCAGGCGAAGCCGAGGCGGTCGGGTTCTTCGTGGCGCAGCTCGACCTGCATGCGCACCTGGGTAGTCTTGTCGTTGAGGTGGATGACCGCATCGAAGTCCTGGGTCATGTCGGCGTCCCACTGCACGGGGCGCTGGACCAGCAGACCCTTGAGCGATACATCAAGGAGTTGCACTGGCCAGCTCCGGTCGCCCTGGCGCAGGTCAGTGGGGGCGTCGAAATAGATGCGCTGGAAGCGCCGGCGTTCGTCGTGACCGCTCATGGGAAAACCCTCCGCAAGACAACCTGACTATAGTTGAAAGGGCAGCCGTATCAACGCATGCAATCGGGCAGCAAAGGCTCTAGACCAAAGCAAGTGTGGCAATGCGCCTTGACTGGCCCTAGACTCGATGGGCGGTCTTTCCAATCCACCAGCTGGAAGTAAACCATGAACAACAATAATAGCCTGCTACGCCACCTTCCGTGGTTAGTGGTGGCACTCCTGGGCGCGGGTGCGCTGGGTGTGGTTGCCCTGCGTCGCGGCGAGGCCATCAACGCCTTGTGGATCGTGGTCGCGGCAGTGGCCATCTACCTGGTCGCCTATCGCTACTACAGCCTGTTCATCGCCACCAAGGTGATGCAACTGGACCCCCGTCGGGCCACGCCCGCGGTACTCAACAACGACGGTCTGGACTACGTCCCGACCAACAAGCACATCCTCTTCGGTCACCACTTCGCGGCCATCGCCGGCGCGGGGCCGCTGGTCGGTCCGGTGCTCGCGGCGCAGATGGGCTATCTGCCCGGTACCCTGTGGCTGATCGCCGGTGTGGTGCTGGCCGGTGCCGTCCAGGACTTCATGGTCCTGTTCATGTCCACCCGCCGTAACGGCCGTTCGCTGGGCGACATGGTCCGCGAAGAAATGGGCCGTATCCCTGGGACCATCGCCCTGTTCGGCTGCTTCCTGATCATGATCATCATCCTCGCGGTGCTGGCGCTGATCGTGGTCAAAGCCCTGGCCGAGAGCCCGTGGGGCATGTTCACGGTGATGGCGACCATCCCGATCGCGATGTTCATGGGCATCTATATGCGCTACATCCGCCCGGGGCGGATTGGCGAGATCTCGATCATCGGCGTGGTCCTGCTGCTGCTGTCGATCTGGGCCGGTGGCCTGGTCGCGGCGGATCCGGTCTGGGGCCCGGCGTTCACCTTCACCGGCGTGCAGATCACCTGGATGCTGGTCGGTTACGGCTTTGTCGCCGCGGTACTGCCGGTGTGGCTGGTGCTGGCGCCGCGCGACTACCTCTCGACCTTCCTCAAGATCGGCACCATCGTGGCCCTGGCCATCGGTATCCTGGTGCTCGCGCCTGAGCTGAAGATGCCGGCCCTGACCCAGTTCACCGACGGCACCGGCCCGGTCTGGAAAGGCACGCTGTTCCCGTTCCTGTTCATCACCATCGCCTGTGGTGCGGTGTCGGGCTTCCATGCGCTGATCTCTTCGGGGACCACGCCCAAGCTGCTCGACAACGAAACCAACGCCCGTTACATCGGCTACGGCGGCATGCTGATGGAGTCGTTTGTCGCGATCATGGCGATGGTCGCCGCTTCGGTGATCGAGCCTGGCGTGTACTTCGCCATGAACAGCCCGGCCGCCGTGGTCGGCTCCGATGTGGTTTCGGTAGCGGCGACGGTCAGCAGCTGGGGCTTCCTGATTACCCCCGAGCAACTCGAAGCGGTCGCCCGCGACATCGGCGAGCACACCGTGCTGGCCCGTGCCGGGGGTGCGCCGACGTTGGCGGTGGGTATCGCGCAGATCCTTCACCAGGTACTGCCGGGTGAAAACACCATGGCCTTCT
Source organism: Pseudomonas reidholzensis (assembly GCF_900536025.1). Taxonomy (GTDB): domain Bacteria; phylum Pseudomonadota; class Gammaproteobacteria; order Pseudomonadales; family Pseudomonadaceae; genus Aquipseudomonas; species Aquipseudomonas reidholzensis. The sequence continues at coordinate 121,368 of NZ_UNOZ01000035.1, read as the reverse complement.
GGTACCACTTCGCGATCCTGTTCGAGGCGCTGTTCATCCTCACTGCGGTCGACGCCGGTACCCGTGCCGGGCGCTTCATGCTGCAGGACCTGCTCGGCAGCTTTGTCCCGGCGCTCAAACGTACCGAGTCGTGGGGTGCCAACCTGTTGGCCACCGCGGGCTGCGTGGCGCTGTGGGGTTACCTGTTGTACCAGGGCGTGATCGACCCGCTGGGTGGCATCAACACCTTGTGGCCGCTGTTCGGCATCTCCAACCAGATGCTCGCCGGTATCGCCCTGATGCTCGGCACCGTGGTCCTGATCAAGATGAAGCGCCAGCGCTACATGTGGGTCACCCTGGTGCCGGCGGTGTGGCTGCTGATCTGCACCACCACGGCCGGCTTCATCAAGCTGTTCGACCCGAACCCGGCTGTCGGCTTCCTGGCCCTGGCCAACAAGTACAGCGTGGCCCTGGACGCCGGTCAGGTGCTGGCACCGGCCAAGGACATCGGCCAGATGCAGCACGTGATCTACAACGCTTACACCAACGCTGGCCTGACCATCCTGTTCCTGCTGGTGGTGTTCAGCATCTTGCTGTTCGCGGTCAAGGTCGGCTACGGCGCCTTGGGCCGCAAGGACCGCAGCGACAAGGAAACCCCGTTCCAGGCACTGCCTGACGCGTAAACGAGAGGATTGCAGCCATGTTCAACGACCTGGGTCGACTGGGTAAGTACCTGGGGCAGGCAGCCCGCCTGATGGTCGGCATGCCCGACTATGACAACTATGTCGAGCACATGCAGGGCAAGCATCCGGACAAGCCGGTGATGAGCTACGAGGAGTTCTTCCGAGAGCGCCAGGAAGCCCGTTACGGTGGCAAGTCCGGGCCCAAGTGCTGTTGAACCTGCGGCAAGCGTGAACCTGTGGGAGCCCGGGCAGCCGGGCTCCCACTTTCATTTCTGGCTTGAGGAGATTTTTGCGTGCAAGCGCCCATTCCCGTAACCGTCCTGACCGGCTTTCTCGGTGCCGGCAAGACCACCTTGCTCAAGCACATGCTCAAGGCCGAGCATGGCCTGAAGCTGGCCGTGATCGAAAACGAATTCAGCGAAGCCGGCATCGACAGCCAGCTGCTCGGCGACGAGCCGGTGCAGGTCATGACCCTGGCCAACGGCTGCGTCTGCTGCACCATTCACACCGACCTGACCAAGGCCCTGTACCTGCTGCTCGAGCGCCTCGATGCTGGCGAGATCGCCTTTGACCGGCTGGTGATCGAGTGCACCGGCCTGGCCGACCCGGCGCCGGTGGCGCAGACCTTCTTCATCGACGAGGAGCTGCGTGAGCGTTACCTGCTCGACGGCATCATCACCCTGGTCGATGCGGCGCATGCCGAGGTGCACCTGACCCAGGCGATCGCCCAGGCCCAGGTGGGCTTTGCCGACCGGCTGCTGCTGAGCAAGACCGACCTGGTCGAGCCTGCCGCGGTCCAGGCGCTGAGCGAGCGGCTGGCGCGGATCAATGGGCGTGCGGGGATCCGCGTGGTCGAGCAGGGGCGTATCGATCTCGCCGAGTTGCTCGACGTGCGCGGTTTCAACCTAAACACCGACCTGGGTGTAGGCCTCAGGCCGACCCTGCGCCCGGTGCTCAAACCGGCTACCCCGGACCGTATCTCGACCCTGGTGCTGCGCACCGAGGCGGCGTTGGATATCGATACCCTCAGCGACTTCATGAATGAGCTGCTGGAAAGCCATGGCAAGCAGCTGCTGCGCTACAAGGGCGTGCTGAACATTGCCGGCGACGATCGCCGCCTGGTGTTCCAGGGCGTGCTCAAGCTGTATGGCTTCGATTGGGATGCCGAGTGGAAGGACGGCGAGGCGCGCGAGAGTGTGCTGGTGTTCATCGGTGATGAACTGCCCGAGGAAAAGATTCGGCAGGGATTCGAGGCGTTGAGCGGCAATTGACCTGACACCCAGGCATGAAAAAGCCCGGCACAATGGCCGGGCTTTTTTACATCAGGCGATTGCCACTCAGTTGCCGTACACCGGCAGCTGCTTGCAGATGGCCTTGACCTTCTCGCGAACGGCGTCGATCACCGCTTCGTTGTTCAGGTCGGCGAGGATGTCGCAGATCCAGCCCGCCAGCTCGCGGCACTCGGCAGCCTTGAAACCACGGGTGGTGACGGCTGGAGTGCCGAAACGCAGGCCCGAGGTAACGAACGGCGAACGTGGATCGTTCGGTACCGAGTTCTTGTTGACGGTGATGAACGCTTTGCCCAGGGCAGCGTCGGCGTCTTTGCCGGAGATGTCCTGCTTGATCAGCGAGAGCAGGAACAGGTGGTTCTGGGTACCGCCGGAGACCACGTCGAAACCGCGTGCGATGAACACTTCGGCCATGGCCTGGGCGTTCTCCACCACTTGCTGCTGGTAGGCCTTGAACTCAGGCTGCAGGGCTTCCTTGAAGCAGATCGCCTTGGCGGCGATGACGTGCTCCAGCGGGCCGCCTTGGGCGCCCGGGAAGACCGCCGAGTTGAGCTTCTTCTCGATGTCGGCGTTGGCACGTGCGAGGATCAGGCCACCGCGTGGACCGCGCAGGGTCTTGTGCGTGGTGGTGGTGACCACGTCGGCAAACGGCACCGGGTTCGGGTACACGCCAGCGGCGACCAGGCCAGCTACGTGGGCCATGTCGACGAACAGGTAGGCACCGACCTTGTCGGCGATTTCACGGAAGCGGGCGAAGTCCAGTACCTGCGAGTAGGCGGAGAAACCGGCAACGACCATCTTCGGCTTGTGCTCGAGGGCCAGGCGCTCGACTTCGTCGTAGTCGATCAGGCCGTTGGCGTCGATGCCGTACTGGATGGCGTTGTACAGCTTGCCCGACGAGCTGACGCTGGCGCCGTGGGTCAGGTGACCGCCGTGGGCCAGGCTCATGCCCAGGATGGTGTCACCGGCCGACAGCAGGGCCAGGTAGACAGCAGCGTTGGCCTGGGAACCGGCGTGCGGCTGGACGTTGGCGTAGTCGGCGCCGAACAGCTCCTTGGCGCGGTCGATGGCCAGTTGCTCGACCACGTCGACGTATTCGCAGCCGCCGTAGTAGCGCTTGCCTGGGTAGCCTTCGGCGTACTTGTTGGTCAGTACCGAACCCTGGGCTTCCATGACGGCGGGGCTTGTGTAGTTTTCCGAAGCGATCAGCTCGATATGCTCTTCCTGACGCTGAGCTTCTTGCTCCATGGCGGCAAACAGATCGGCGTCGTACTTGGCAATGGTCAAATCACGGCTGAACATGGCGGTCCTCAAGGATCGGGGCTTAATTGGGTGGGCATTCTAACCGATTGATCCGTACATGGCATATGAAGTGGCGTCATGTCGCGGACCAATGGGGCTCATGTGGCATGCCGCGCCCGGCCTGGGCTGGGCCGGGTTTCGAGTTGACTTTCAGGTCCGTTTTTTCAGGCCCCTGGCAGCTGCCCAGGCGACCCAGTCACTGGAACATGAACAAGGTCTCGTTGCTGAACTGCGCCTCGAACTGATTGGCCGGCATCGGCCGGCCGAACAGGTAACCCTGGACCTCGTCACAGCCGTGCTCGCGGAGGAACTCAAGCTGTTCGTGGGTCTCGACGCCCTCGGCGATCACCGCCAGGTTGAGGCTGTGAGCCATGGCGATGATGGCGCGGGCGATCTGCGCATCCTGTTCGCCTTCGGGCAGGCCGTCGACGAAGGTACGGTCGATCTTCAGCACGTCGATCGGGAACTGCTTGAGGTAGTTGAGCGATGAGTAGCCGGTGCCGAAGTCGTCGACCGCGATGCTCAGGCCGAGGTTCTTCAGGCTGTCGAGGATCTGCATGGCCTCGTTGACCTCGCGCATCAGGATACTCTCGGTCAGTTCCAGCTCCAGGCACGCCGGCGGCAGGCCGGTCTCTTCGAGGATGGTGGCGATCCGCGTGCCCAGCTGGCCATCGGAGAACTGCCGCGCCGAGATGTTCACCGAAACCTTGGGCACGCGTACCTTGGCCTGGTGCCAGGCCTTGAGCTGACGGCTGGCCTCGCGCAGCACCCAGTCACCGACATCGACCACCAGGCCGAGCTCTTCGATCACCGGGATGAAGTCGCCCGGCGGCACCAGGCCGCGCCGCGGATGGCGCCAGCGCAGCAGCGCTTCGGCGCCGGTCAGGCGCTTGCCGTCGCCGCTGAACTGCGGTTGGTAGTAGAGGATGAACTCGTTCTGCTCGAGGGCGTGACGCAGGTCGCTCTCCAGCTCCAGGCGCTCCAGGGCGCTGGCGTTCATCTCGGTCTGGTAGAACTGGAAGTTGTTCTTGCCGCGCTCCTTGGCGTGGTACATCGCCGTGTCGGCGTTCTTCATCAACTGGCTGAGTTCGCTGCCGTCCTGCGGGCTGAGGGCGATGCCGATACTGGCGGTGACGAAGAACTCGCGGTTTTCCAGGACGAACGGCCGCACCAGGCTCGCGAGGATGCTTTCGGCCACATGAATGGCGCGGTTCAGCGCCAGCTCGCGGCTGGCCCGCGGTTGCAGCAGCAGGGTGAACTCGTCGCCGCCCATGCGCGCCACTGTGTCGTCGTCATCGACGCAGTCCAGCAGGCGCTGGGCCATGTCCTTGAGCATGCGGTCGCCCGCCGCATGACCGAGCGAGTCGTTGATCGGCTTGAAGCGGTCGAGGTCGAGGAACATCAGCACCACCCACGACTTCTGCCGTTCCGCCTGCTGCAGGGCGGTGTACAGGCGGTCCTGGAACAAGGTGCGGTTGGGCAGGTGGGTCAGGGCATCATAGTAGGCCAGGCGGTGGATCCGCTGTTCGCTGGCCTTGCGCTCGCTGATGTCGGTGAAGAAACACACGTAGCTGGCCAGGTCGCCTTCGTCGTCGAGCACTGCGGTGATACCGACCCAGGCCGGGTAGTGCTCGCCGTCGCGGCGCTTGAGCCAGACTTCACCTTCCCAGCTGCCGCGCTGGTGCAATTGCTTGAGCACATAGCGCAGGTGCGCGTCCTGCTGCTCTTCGACGGTGAGCATGCCGGGCAACTGGTCGAGCACTTCATTGACCGCGTAGCCGCTGACCCGGCTGAAGGCTTCGTTGGCCTGGACGATGTAACCGGCCGGGTCGGTGATGAGGATCGCCGAGGTCGAGTGCTCGAACACCGTCGCGGCCATGCGCAGGTCTTTTTCTGCGCGGCGTTGCTGGCTGATGTCGCGGCCCACGCCGAGTACGCCTTCGAAGCGCTCGTGCTCGTCCCAGACCAGCACCAGGCGCAGTTCGATGGGGATCTTGCGGCCATCGGCGCGCAGGCAGTCGAACAGGAACAGCTGGGTCGGCAGCTGGCTGCGCAGTTGCGCCAGCTGTTCGCGGTCGCCGAGCACCTTGCTGACGCGGTCCATCAGGCTGTAGACGCCGGTCAACTGGCTCGGGTTGGCGACGATCGATTGCCAGCCATGTTCGAAGATCCACTCGGCCTGGTAGCCGAGTACCGCCAGCACCGAGGGGCTGACGTAATTGAGCTGCAACTGGCTGTCGGTGGAGAAGATCACGTCGCTGATGCTCTCGGCGAGCATGCGGTAGCGCTGCTCGCTGTCGCGCAACGACTCGCTGGCCTCGATCTGCACCGTGACGTCCTTGCCGACGCCGATGATCCGCGTGACCTGGCCTTCAGCGTCGCGGGTCAGCACCTGTTCGCGGATCTCGTAGCAGCGCCAGCGGCCGTCACGGTGGCGGAAGCGCAGCTGGCAGTGCAGCGCCTGGCTGTGGCCGCTGTCGCGCTGGAGCTGGCGCAGGTCGCGGTAATGCGCGGCGTCCTCGGGGTGCAGCAGCAGCTCCCAGAAGCGATCGCCCATCTGTGCCAGTTCTGCCCGGTCGTAGCCCAGGGTCTGGCCGAGGTGGCGGTTGCTGAAGATCATCCGTTGGCTGGCGACGTCCTGCACATACAACTGGTCGGGCACGGTTCGGACCACGTCCGACCAGAAGCTCTCGCGCTCGAGCAGCGACAACTCGACCTGCTTGCGGCTGGTGATGTCGCTGATGCTCAGGATCACCGCCTGGTAGTCGCGGCGCTGCAGCGGCAGGCGCGCCATCAGCCACAGGTGCAGTTCACCGCCCAGCGGCGCCGGCAGGCGCACTTCCAGTTCGAGCAGCGTGCGTTGTTCGATCAGGGCGTCGATCAACTGCATGCCGACACTCTCGCGGCCATGCCCGGTGCCTTCGATCAGGCGCTGCCAGGCGCCTTCGTTGGACTGCACGTTGAGCAGCTGGCGGGCGACCTGATTGATCTCGGTAATTTTCAGTTCCTGCAGCAGCGAGCGGCGCAGGTTAGGGTCCAGCGCCAGGCTCTGCTTGAGGGCAGCATGGTTGCGCAGGTGATAGCGGTCGAGCTGGCCGGGCAGGCTCGACAGGTCGAGCACGCACAGGGCAACGCCGGTGCCCTCGAAGATTTCCTGGTAGCGCCGGCGGTCTTCCTGCAGCGCGCGGTGACGGCGGCGCATGTTGATCAGCGCGAGGACCGGCAGCAGCGCGCAGATCAGCACCAGCAGGCACTTGCCGATCAGGGCCGGCAGCAGCTGTTGGCGGGCCTGGCCGGCATCGTACAGGCCGCGCAACTGCCAGGGGCTGTTGTCGATGAAGGCGAGCATCACGCTGTGCAGCGGCTCGTCACTCACGGCCACCGGCCCGTGGCGTTCCAGGACCGCGCCGCTGCGGCTGTTTTCCAGCAGCCAGAGCGGATGGCCGGGGCTGTCCAGGTGCACGGTGAGCGCCTGGTAGTAGTCGCTGGACAGGCGCAGCAGCCAATAGCCGCGGCCTTGTTCGCTGGGTTGGCGCAACAGCAGGTAGACCAGGCTGTTGTCGGCGGCGTTGGCGAAGAAGTAGCCGTTGCCCTGGTTGAGTTGCAACAACTCGTCAATCAACTGGCGGTCGGGGCTGCCGTCGAGGCTGTCGCCCAGCACCTGCCCCTGGCTGTCTAGCCAGGCGATGTGACGCAGGCCAGGCAGGCGCGCCTGCAAGTGGGCGAGCAGCGAAGGCAGGGCTTCGGGCGTCGGCACTTTGACGTAGGGCTGGACCAGGTTCAGCGCCTGCTGGGCCTTGAGCGCCATGTTCAGGTTGAGGTGGTCGGCAAGTTCGGCACTGGCCACCACGCTGTGCTGGCGCAGGTCGGCCTGGGTATGGCGGAACTGGGCGAACAGCTGCCACACCAGCAAACCCAGCAAAACCAGCGCAAGCAAGGCCAGCGCGCCCTTCAGAGAGCCGCGCAGGGAGGCGGATCCCGAAGTGGGAGCGGGGCGCAACGCGGGCAGTTGGTTGAGATTGGTCAAGCGTCGGTCCTGCAATTGGGCGGCGATGGCAGGGGTGGAACATGCATGGGCCGTGCCTGTGCCTGGGACGGCGCGCACTATAAGGCTGGACACACGAAGCCGGCTAGCATGCCTGCAAATATGGCGAAGTGCCAGCGCCGCTTGCCGCGACCGGGTGTCTTGCCCGTCGGGTGCGGTTCGGCAAGCCCCTGCAACCTGTGCGAGAATGCGCGCCGCTTCACTGTCAACGCTTCTGGAGATGTACGGTTTGGTTACCCACTATTCCACCAATGGCCTCGATTCCGCCTGCGGGCGCAGCAGTCAGACCCTGGTCAGCACTGCCGTGACCGATGACGTATCCTGCAAGTCCTGCCAGCGTTCGCTGGTCAAGCCGGACGCTGCCCCCGTGCGCAAGAGCCCATCGCTGGCCGAGCTGCGCAAGTCGGCGAAGGCCGCCGCCGCGCCTGTGGTTGCTACTGCTACTGCGCCTGTCGCCAAGCCGGCCGTGAAGGCTGTGCACACGCCTGCGCCAAGCGCGGCTGTCACCACCCAGCCGGCGGCCAATCCTGCGCCTGCCACTGGCTACAATGCCAAGGCCGCCTGGGCCGCGCGCCTGGCCGAGCAGGCCGGCCAGAGCCGCCTGCCGCGTGGCAAGAAGGCCAGACAGCAGCACGTTTGAACCTGTCATACCGCCGACCGGCATCGATCCGGTCGGCCATCCGGCCATCTGTATAACGCCACGACTTGGCGTAGAATGGTCGACTTTGTTCAATAACACCCCGTAAACACATCCCCCTGGCATCAGCCAGGTCGTACGTCGATGTCTTTACCTATCTGATAGAGGGCTTGGTTTTGGCTCAATACGTCTACACCATGCATCGGCTGAGCAAGGTCGTGCCGCCGAAGCGGGAAATCCTGAAGAACATTTCCTTGTCGTTCTTCCCTGGCGCCAAAATCGGCGTGCTCGGCCTCAACGGCTCGGGCAAGTCGACCTTGCTGAAAATCATGGCCGGCGTCGACAAAGAGTTCGACGGCGAAGCCCGGCCGATGCCGGAGCTGAATGTCGGCTACCTGCCGCAGGAACCGCAGCTGGACCCGACCAAGACCGTGCGTGAAGTGGTCGAGGAAGCGGTCAGCGTGATCAAGGACGCCCAGGCCCGCCTGGACGAGGTCTACGCCGCCTACGCCGAGCCGGATGCCGACTTCGACAAGCTGGCCGCCGAACAGGCCAAGCTCGAGTCGATCCTGCAGGCCTCTGACGGCCACAACCTCGAGCGTCAGCTGGAAGTCGCCGCCGACGCCCTGCGCCTGCCGGCCTGGGACGCCAAGGTCGAGCACCTGTCGGGTGGCGAGAAGCGCCGCGTGGCACTGTGCCGCCTGCTGCTGTCGGCCCCCGACATGCTCCTGCTGGACGAACCGACCAACCACCTGGATGCTGATTCGGTGGCCTGGCTGGAGCGCTTCCTGCACGACTTCCCGGGCACCGTGGTAGCGATTACCCACGACCGTTACTTCCTCGACAACGTCGCCGGCTGGATCCTCGAGCTGGACCGCGGCGCCGGTATTCCGTACGAAGGTAACTATTCGGGCTGGCTGGAAGCCAAGTCCGATCGTCTGGCGCAAGAGTCCAAGCAGCAGAGCGCCCACGAGAAGGCCATGAAGGAAGAGCTGGAGTGGGTGCGCAAAGGCGCCAAGGCCCGCCAGTCCAAGTCCAAGGCCCGTCTGGCGCGCTTCGAGGAAATGCAGTCGCAGGAATTCCAGAAGCGCAGCGAGACCAACGAGATCTACATCCCGGCCGGTCCGCGCCTGGGCGACAAGGTCATCGAGTTCAAGAACGTCAGCAAGAGCTACGGCGACCGCGTGTTGATCGAGAACCTCTCGTTCGCCATGCCCAAAGGCGCCATCGTCGGCGTGATCGGCGGTAACGGTGCCGGTAAGTCGACCCTGTTCCGCATGCTGATGGGCAAGGAACAGCCGGATTCGGGCAGCATCGAAATCGGTGAAACCGTGCAGCTGGCCTGCGTCGACCAGAGCCGCGAAGACCTCGACGGCGGCAAGTCGGTGTTCCAGCAGATCTCCGACGGCTCCGACCAGATCCGCATCGGCAACTACGAGATCCCGGCGCGCACCTATGTCGGCCGCTTCAACTTCAAGGGCGGCGACCAGCAGAAGTTCGTCAAGGACCTCTCCGGTGGTGAGCGTGGCCGTCTGCACCTGGCCCTGACCCTGAAGGAGGGCGGCAACGTCCTGCTGCTCGACGAACCGTCCAACGACCTCGACGTCGAAACCCTGCGTTCGCTGGAGGAAGCCCTGCTGGACTTCCCGGGCGCCGCTATCGTGATTTCTCACGATCGGTGGTTCCTGGACCGTGTGGCCACGCACATCCTGGCCTACGAGGACGACTCGAACGTGCTGTTCTTCGAGGGCAACTACACCGAGTACGAAGCCGACCGCAAGAAGCGTCTCGGCGACGCCGCTGCCCAGCCGCATCGGGTACGCCACAAGAAGCTGGCGCAGTAACACGCGCCGCTAGCTGCACAAAAATGGGGCCCTTCGGGGCCCCATTTTTGTGCCTGCTGATTCAATGGTTCCTGCGGATACCTGGCTAAAGTTGTATACACTTATATAAAACGCACCAAATAATTTCAAAAAAACGACATTTCGCCCTGTTCCAGTGCGAGCGGTTCTTGATAGAGTCGGAAAAAAACCAATAAGTCCAATCCTCTCTTGGTGAGATGTCCATGATCGAATCTGTCGACGATTTCCTCGCGCGTCTGAAGCAACGCGACCCTGTCCAACCAGAATTCCACCAGGCGGTGGAAGAGGTGCTGCGCAGCCTCTGGCCGTTCCTCGAAGCCAACCCGCATTACCTGCAAGCCGGCATCCTCGAGCGTATCGTCGAGCCCGAACGCGCCATCCTGTTCCGCGTCTCCTGGGTCGATGACCAGGGCAAGGTGCAGGTCAACCGCGGCTACCGCATTCAGATGAACAGCGCCATCGGCCCGTACAAGGGCGGCCTGCGCTTCCACCGCTCGGTCAACCTCAGCGTGCTGAAGTTCCTCGCCTTCGAGCAGACCTTCAAGAACTCCCTGACCTCGTTGCCCATGGGCGGCGGCAAGGGTGGTTCGGACTTCGATCCGAAGGGCAAGAGCGACGCCGAAGTCATGCGTTTCTGCCAGGCCTTCATGAGCGAGCTGTACCGCCACATCGGTGCCGACCTCGACGTTCCGGCCGGTGACATCGGCGTCGGCGCGCGTGAGATCGGCTTCATGTTCGGCCAGTACAAGCGCCTGGCCAACCAGTTCACCTCGGTGCTGACCGGCAAGGGCATGAACTACGGCGGCAGCCTGATCCGTCCGGAAGCCACCGGCTATGGCTGCGTGTACTTCGCTGAAGAGATGCTCAAGCGCAAGGGCCTGCGTATCGACGGTCGTCGCGTGGCCATCTCCGGTTCCGGCAACGTCGCCCAGTACGCGGCACGCAAGGTCATGGACCTTGGCGGCAAGGTCATCTCGCTGTCCGACTCCGAGGGCACGCTGTTCTGCGAAGCCGGCCTGAGCGACGCGCAGTGGGATGCGCTGATGGAGCTGAAAAACGTCAAGCGCGGCCGCATCAGCGAGCTGGCCGAGCAGTTTGGCCTGGAGTTCCGCAAGGGCCAGACGCCATGGACCCTGGCCTGCGACATCGCCCTGCCGTGCGCCACGCAAAACGAACTGAACGCCGAAGACGCCCACACCCTGCTGCGCAATGGCTGTGTGTGTGTCGCCGAAGGCGCGAACATGCCGACCACCCTCGACGCGGTGGATATCTTCATCGAAGCGGGCATCCTCTACGCGCCGGGCAAGGCCTCCAACGCCGGTGGCGTTGCGGTCAGCGGCCTGGAGATGTCGCAGAACGCCATGCGCCTGCTGTGGACGGCCGGTGAAGTGGACAGCAAGCTGCACAACATCATGCAGTCTATCCACCATGCCTGCGTGCACTACGGCGAACAGGCCGACGGCTCCGTCAACTACGTCAACGGCGCAAACATCGCCGGCTTCGTCAAGGTGGCTGATGCCATGCTGGCGCAGGGCGTGGTCTAAGCTTCAGCCTTCCTCGTAGGCCGTTGCCTGTCGTCGCTAGTTGCGGCGATAGGCGCGGGCTGCATCGCGGTCCTTTTCATGTTCCCAGTCGCGGTCGCGCTCGTTCCAGTAGCGCTCGCGGTATTGGCGCTGGTCCTGGTTGGACTGCATCGCCTGGCATTGGCGAAAGCCATCGTCCCAGCCGGTTTCGTACTGACGTTCCTTGAGGTAACGCGGGACGTTCTTGTGGAAGTTGCCGACCATCAGCCCCGCAGCCTGGCGGCCACTGCCGCAGCCATCCTGAAATCCATCGGCGTAGGCAGGTGGATAACCCTGTTCGAGCATCTGCTGATGCGCCGACTGACACCCGCCCAGCAGCAATGTTATCCACAACCCAAGCCAGTACCGCGACATATCCACAACCTCCACCTGTTAGACAAAGTCTAGGCGGTGGGTTGTTGCCGAGATGTCAAAACAATGTCTTGTTCCTGTGTGGTCTGTGCCTGCCTCAGTAGTGATACCACTTCAGCTCCAGCATCACCTCGTTCTGGGCCGTCGCCAGATGGCTGAATTCCCGTTTGGCACTCAGCCGCAGCCCCAGGTCCTGGCTGATCTCCCACTGCTGATTCAGGCTAACACTGCGGCGTACCTCGCCATTGGTGAAGTAGTCGCCCTTGGCCTCCAGTGTCATGTTGCCCAGGCCGTTACGCCACAGCAGCCCACTATTAAACCCCGCCGCCGGCGCGATGAACTGGGCGAAGTCATTGTGATGCTCGACCCGCACCGTGCCGAGAGCAAAGCCCAGCAGCCCATCGGCGAGCTGCCAGGTGCCACCGGCACCGCCGTTGACATGGCTCACCAGCACCTCGTCGTCATGCTTGCCCGGCACCCGCTCAAGCCCACCCGCCACCTGCCACGACAGCGGCTTGAGCAACTCGTTGCGCGGCGTCAGCGAGCGAATGGTCGCCAGGTCCAGGCGTTGCACTTGCCAGTCATTGCCTTCGTACTGGCGCAGCTTGAGCTGGAGGATCTCGATCTGTGCGCCAAGCGGGAAGCCATAGGCGTTGTCGTTGAGGTCGTGATAGGCCATGCGCAGGCCGTACTCGGCGTAGGCACGGTCCTCGCGCGTGCCCACACCGAGTTGCCAGGTGCGCGACTGGTGGCCGTTCTCGGGCAGCCCTGGGCGCTCGATGTCCAACGGCGGCGGCGGGTTGCGGTTGATCGCCCGCAGCAGCTCGAAGCTGCGCTTGGCCTGGGCCGGGTCGCGCACCTGGCCGTTGGCACGGTAGCGTTCGAGGCGGTAGGCAGCGTCCTGGACCAAGGCCTGGCGCTGGGCGGGCAGGGCGCCGAAGTCGGCGCTTTGCAGGTGCGCGGTGTCGGCACTGAGGGCCAGCACCTGTTGTTTCTCCTGATGGTCCAGCGCGTCGGCGCGGGCCAGCAGCTCGCGCTCGCGGGACGGCCGATAGCGTACGCCGGAGACCAGCCCCGACTGCTTGACGGCCTTGACCGTGTCGGTGGGGATCGCGGTCAGCGGAAACTGCGAGGTCAGGTCCTGCCCTGGCCGCGCCACCTGCAACAGCTCGAGCAGGCGGTAGGAGCAGTTTTCGTCGAAGAAGAAGTAATCGAACTGGACCTGCTTGAGCTCCCACACATGCTCGACCATGCGCCCGGTCTCTTGCGGCGTCAGGTCCAGCTGGTATTCCCACAGGTCGCGGTTTTCCAGGCTGCGGTATTCGGAGAGTTTTTCCTGGTAGGGCATCAGCGCAAACAGCCCGGGGTAACCGCCCATCAGGCCTTTCCAGGCGTACAGGATGCTGTTGTCGCTGCCTTCGATGTAGGCGCCGAAGTTGATCGCGTAGCTGAGCAACGTGGTGTCGTCATCGCGGGTCTTGGCCTGGTCGATACGCAGCAGGGTGTGACCGAACATCGACGACGGGCTGTTCAGGTAGGCCGCGGGAAAGATCAGCACCGCGCTGTGCGGGTCGACCGACTGGTACCACTGGCGGTATTCCTGGCAGTCCGGTTGCGGCAGGTCGGTGAGCCCGAGCTGTTCACTCAGCCAGCGGGTGCGCGCCGGGAACACGCACTGGGCATGCTTGTCGCCGAGGTTGGCCGGGGCGTACAGCGCCTGCACGGTGGCCGCCAGTTCGCGGTCTGGGTGGTGGCCGCCGTCCTCGGAGAGGAAGAATTTCGGATCATCGACATAGCTGCGCCAGCCGCCAAGCTTGCCGGTCTCGTAGTGACCGAGGGCGATCCAGTAGGGCGTCGCCGCCAGCTGTTGCAGGCGTGCGGAGTCGATGTGGGGCGCAGCATGAAGCTGGGCGCTGACCAACAGCGCCAGAAGGGCAAGGCGTTTGAGCATGTCGGGCAACTACGTCTGAATGATGCCGATAATGGAGTGCCAATCCCGCCCCGGCGTGGGGCGGGAAGGGCCGGACTCAAGCCTCGGTGGCGTACTTGGCCAGTTGCGGATCGCTCTTGAGCACCGCCAGGGTGTTGCTGTGCACGGTTTCGGCGGTGACATCGGCGCTGTTGAAGATCTCGCCGAAGTGCTGGTGGGTGACCGCGGCAAAGTGCGCGCGATCTTCAGGCGCTACGCCGAGGACCACGGCATAGGTGGTCAGGGCTTCGCCCTGGCCCTGGGCCATGTCTTCGGACAGCTCGTTCATCATGCCGTTCATGGCGAACCAGGACTTGCCGCCGTAGGTCAGCGAAGCCTTGGTCGAGCAGCCGTTGGTGCCGGAGGTCATGCCGAACGTGGCGTTACCGGAAGTGCCGTTGGTGGTGGAAGCCAGGAAGTGAGCAGGGGTGCCACGCTGGCCTTCGAACAGCATGTTGCCCCAACCGCAATTCGGACCGCCAGGCGCATCGGCCATGGCATTGATCGAGATCGCGGTGAACAGAGTACCCAGAAGAATCCGTTTCATAGCTTTGTTCTCTTTCTCAGTAGACGTACCAAGGGTCAGGGTTCTGGCAACGCCGTTGCCAGGTCGGGAAAGCACAGACGCCTACCCGCGCAAGGTTGGAGTTTAGGCATGATCCAAAGGTTGCGTGGCTTATTGCGAAAAATTGCATAGGCAATCGCCGTACGCTACTGCGACATAAAGTCCCGGTGAGCCTTGCAAGGCGTGCTCAGGGAGCGCAAGAATGCCTCCATCGCCCCGCCGAAGTAAGGAAACCCAATGCCCGATCCTGTCGCTGCGCGCCTGCGTCTTGCGCCTGAAGCCCTGACCCGGCGTTTTTCTCCTGAGCAGTTTGCCTTTACCCATACCGACGATCTGGAGCCGTTTCGCGGAGTCCTGGGCCAGGAACGCGCTGTCGAGGCCCTGCAGTTCGGCGTGGCCATGCCGCGCCCTGGCTACAACGTGTACGTCATGGGCGAGCCGGGCACCGGCCGCTTCTCCTTCGTCAAGCGCTACCTCAAGGCCGAGGGCAAGCGTCAGCAGACCCCGGCCGACTGGGTCTACGTCAATAATTTCGAAGACACCCGTGAGCCGCGTGCGCTGGAGCTGCCGTCGGGTACCGCCGCTGCGTTCATCACTGACATGGGCGGCCTGATCGACAACTTGCTGGCGACCTTCCCGGCGGTGTTCGAGCACCCGTCCTACCAGCAGAAGAAAGGCGCCATCGACCGTGCCTTCAACCAGCGCTACGACCGCGCCCTGGACATCATCGAGCGCGCCTCGCTGGAAAAGGACGTGGCCCTGTACCGCGATGCCAGCAACGTCGCCTTTACCCCGATGAGCGACGGCAAGGCGCTGGATGAGGCCGAGTTCGCGCAGTTGCCGGAAGAGGTTCGCGAGCGCTTCCACGAGGATATTTCCTACCTCGAAGAGCGCCTCAACGAAGAACTCGCCAGCCTGCCGCAGTGGAAGCGTGAGTCCAACAACCAGCTGCGTCAGCTCAACGAAGAGACCATCACCCTGGCCCTGCAGCCGCTGCTGGCGCCGCTGTCGGAAAAGTACGCGGAAAACGCGGCGGTCTGCGCCTATCTGCAGTCCGTGCAGCTGAACCTGCTGCGCACCGTGGTCGAGCAACTGGTCGACGACAGCAAGACCGACGCCGTGGCGCGCAAGATGCTCGAAGAGCAATACGCCCCGAGCCTGGTGGTCGGCCATCACACCAGCGGCGGCGCGCCGGTGGTGTTCGAGCCGCACCCGACCTACGACAACCTGTTCGGCCGCATCGAATACAGCACCGACCAGGGCGCGCTGTACACCTCCTACCAGCAGATGCGCCCTGGCGCGCTGCACCGGGCCAACGGCGGCTTCCTGATCCTTGAAGCCGAGAAGATGCTTGGCGAACCCTTCGTCTGGGACGGCCTCAAGCGCGCATTGCAGTCGCGCAAGCTGAAGATGGAGTCGCCCCTGGGCGAGCTCGGCCGCGTGGCCACCGTCAGCCTCACGCCACAGATGATCCCGCTCAACGTCAAACTGGTGATCATTGGCTCGCGCCAGCTGTACTACGCGCTGCAGGACCACGATTCGGACTTCCAGGAGATGTTCCGGGTGCTGGTCGACTTCGACGAAGACATGCCCATGCTCGACGAGAACCTCGAGCAGTTCGCCCAGTTGCTGCGCACCCGCACCAACGAAGAGGGCATGGCGCCGCTGACCAGCGACGCGGTGGCGCGCCTGGCCACCTACAGCGCCCGCCTGGCGGAGAACCAGTCGCGCCTGTCGGCGCGTATCGGTGACCTGTTCCAGTTGGTCAGCGAGGCCGATTTCATCCGCCAGCTGGCCAACGAAGCGATGACCGACGCCGGCCACATCGAACGTGCCCTCAAGGCCAAGGCCACGCGCACGGGCCGTGTCTCGCAGCGGGTTCTCGACGACATGCTCGCCGGGATCATCCTGATCGACACCGAGGGCGCGGCGATCGGCAAGTGCAACGGCCTGACCGTGCTCGAAGTGGGCGACTCGGCGTTCGGCATGCCCGCGCGAATCTCCGCCACGGTCTACCCGGGCGGCAGCGGTATCGTCGACATCGAGCGAGAGGTCAACCTCGGCCAGCCGATCCACTCCAAAGGCGTGATGATCCTTACCGGCTACCTCGGCAGCCGCTATGCGCAGGAATTCCCCCTGGCGATTTCCGCGAGCATCGCCCTCGAGCAGTCCTACGGCTACGTCGACGGCGACAGTGCCTCGCTGGGTGAGGCCTGCACGCTGATCTCGGCGCTGTCGCGCACGCCCCTCAAGCAGTGCTTCGCGATCACCGGTTCGATCAACCAGTTTGGCGAGGTGCAGGCAGTCGGCGGGGTCAACGAGAAGATCGAGGGCTTCTTCCGTCTCTGCGAGGCGCGTGGCCTGACCGGCGAGCAAGGGGTGATCATCCCGCGGGCCAACGTCGCCACGCTGATGCTCGACGAGCGTGTGCTGCAGGCGGTCGAGGCGGGGCAGTTCAATGTCTATGCCGTGAGCCAGGCAGACGAGGCGTTGAGCCTGCTGGTCGGCGCCGACGCCGGCACGCCGGACGAGAATGGCGAATTCCCTGAGGGTAGCGTCAATGCACGGGTGGTCGAGCGCCTTAGCGAGATCGCCGAAATGATCAGCGAAGACGACATCAAGGACGCCGAAAAAGAGCGGCTGGAGGAAATGATCGCCCAGGCCAAGCCGGCCTGAGTCAATAAATCGGCGCTAGCGGCCATGTGCTACCGTTCAGCGCCGGTTTTCCATCTTTTTCCTTTGATCCTCTATGCTGGAACTTAAGGATCGCTACAGCGTTCAGGATGGAAACAGCCTGCTGAATTCGGGCTGAACTGGGCTTTTCAGAGGGGACGCCACCATGCGCAACCTCAGCCTCACCCGCCAGTGCCTGGGCCTGGTGACCCGCATCGAATGCAGCATCCGTCCGCTGGCTGGCGACAATGGCATGTGGACGTTGTTGTTTGCCGCCGGCATGGCGGGCGAACAACCCTCGGCGATCAAGGCGCAGGGGCCGTTCCATGGCCCGCTGGTCGCGGAGTCGGTGCTCAACGCCATCGTTGATAGCCTGACCTTGCATGGCTATCAGGTGTCCGAAGACCCGCAGATCTGGTGCCTGCACCTGCAGGGCCAGTTGCGCAAGATCAACGGCGAACGCTGTCGCAACCTGGGGGATTATCAGTTCCATCCTGAAACCTGATTCGTCTGCCGGGGCCGTGCTGCGGCCCCGACGATTTCGCCGGGGATGACTGCGGCAAACCACCGCAGGCTTTTGCTGTCACAGGTGGCTGGCTATACTCGCGCACGCTTTCCGCTCACCTGACGAGTCTCTATCCTCCATGGAACGTATCCTCGAAAACGCGATGTACGCCTCGCGTTGGTTGCTTGCCCCTATTTATTTCGGTCTGTCGCTCGGCCTGCTGGCACTGGCCCTGAAGTTTTTCCAGGAAGTGTTCCACGTCCTGCCCAACGTCTTCGCCCTCAGTGAAGCCGACCTGATCCTGGTGATCCTGTCGCTGATCGACATGTCGCTGGTGGGCGGCCTGCTGGTCATGGTGATGATCTCCGGCTACGAGAACTTCGTCTCGCAACTGGACATCGATGACAGCAAGGAGAAGCTCAGCTGGCTGGGCAAGATGGACTCGACCTCGCTGAAGATGAAGGTCGCGGCCTCCATTGTGGCGATCTCCTCGATCCACCTGCTGCGGGTGTTCATGGACGCGCAGAACATCTCCACCGACAAGTTGATGTGGTACGTGATCATCCACATGACCTTCGTCATCTCGGCGTTCGTCATGGGCTATCTGGACAAGCTCACCAAGCATTGATGGCCTCGGCCTGCTGCGCCCTCAACCGCCCGTCCGTTGCAAAACGGACGGGCGGTTGCGTTTAAACCTTGTGCTTTTGTTGCCGCTGTACGAAAGATGAACAGTCACACGTGGTTCCACTAGCGAGGTGCTTTCATGAACCTGCATGAACTGAACGGTGAGGCCAGGGCAGGCCATGTCGATGAGGTCAACCTCATCGGAATCGAAGGCGGCGATTATCTACTCGAGGCCCGGGTCAACGGGCGTCCCCACCCCTTGGCCGACAACCGCGGCGAGCGCTTGCGGGTACGCTCGGTCGAGCACGCACGGCAGTTGCTGCAGCCGGTGCCATTGCTGTCGATGAACCTGATCCATTGGTCGGTCCAGGACGAAATGTGCGGCATGGGCAACCACCCGGAAGAAGACCTGAAGATGCCTATCTCGCCGCGCTCCGCCTGGTAGCTGATCTGCTGCGCCGCAGTGTGCTAGGCTGCTCGCCCTTTTGATCAAGGGCGCGGCTTCACTGCGCCCTGCAGCGGAGCACGTTAATGTCCGAACTCATTCTGTCCACCGACGAAACCCGCGTCAGCTACGGCATCGGCCGCCAACTGGGCGGCCAACTGCGCGACAACCCGCCACCGGGCGTGAGCCTGGAAGCGATCCTGGCTGGCCTGACCGACGCCTTCAACGGCGCCGAAAGCCGCGTCAGCGAGGCTGACCTGTCGGCTGCGTTCAAGACCATCCGTGACATCATGCAGGCCGAAGCGGCCGCCAAGGCTGAAGTCGCTGCTGCTGTCGGCGTCGAGTTCCTGGCTGAAAACGCCAAGCGCGAAGGCATCACCACCCTGGCCTCGGGCCTGCAGTTCGAAGTGCTGACCGCCGGTGACGGCGCCAAGCCGACCGCTGAAGACAACGTGCGTACCCACTACCACGGCACCCTGATCGACGGCACCGTGTTCGACAGCTCCTACGACCGTGGCCAGCCGGCTGAATTCCCGGTAGGCGGCGTCATCGCTGGCTGGACCGAAGCCCTGCAGCTGATGAACGCTGGCAGCAAATGGCGCCTGTACGTGCCGAGCGAGCTGGCTTACGGCGCCCAAGGCGTTGGTAGCATCCCGCCGCACAGCGTCCTGGTGTTCGACGTCGAGCTGCTCGACGTTCTGTAAGGCCTGTGCCCTCCAGCGAGGGGCAACGTCGCACTGCGACTTGCCCCTCGCTGGTGTTCAGTTCCAGTCTGTCCCCCCTGGGCGCAACGCCCGTGCATAGCAGAACAGAAACAAATTCCGCACCAGCTCCTTGAGCACCACCGGCTCGCTCGAATTCAGCCCGTTGAGGTCCAGGTCGCCCTGGTCGCGCAGTTCATCCAGCGCCTCTTGCTCGAGCACGGCGCAGACTTCGCCCGTCTCGCGGTGGAGGATTCTGAGGTAGGGGTGTGGCCGGTCCAGCCAGGCGTCGATCAGATAAGTCATGGCAATTCTCCTTGGAGAGCAATTTCCAATGAGAATAATTCTTATTATCAAAATAGCAAGAAACTATTGGCGTTTTGTCGGCGTTTTTTCGCGAACGGCCCTGCGATCCTGTTGCAGGATCTGTCGGGGCCACCCAGGGCAGCCCCGTGAAAACGCGGGTCAGACCTTGCGCACGAACTCGGACTTGAGCTTCATCGCGCCGATGCCGTCGATCTTGCAATCGATGTCGTGGTCGCCATCGCACAGGCGGATGTTCTTGACCTTGGTGCCGACCTTGACCACCAGCGACGAGCCCTTGACCTTGAGGTCCTTGATCACGGTCACGGTGTCACCATCCTGCAGGACATTACCGACCGAATCTTTCTTCACCACGTCATCGCTGGCGGCGTCGGCTTCGCCGTTGGCCGACCACTCGTGGGCGCACTCCGGGCAGATCAGCTGAGCGCCATCTTCGTAGGTGTATTCGGAGTTGCATTGGGGGCAGGGTGGCAAGGTGCTCACGGGGGTTCCTTAAACAGACGGACGGTAAAGACCCATATTGTATAAGGTTTTGTCTGGGAAGTGTTTTGTCCGCACAAAAGCTTCGCGGGTAAACCCGCTCCCACAGGGATTGTGCGAGCCTCGAAGGCAGCGCTGATCCTGTGGGAGCGGGTTTACCCGCGAAGAGGGTGACGCGATCTTAGTGGGTACGGGCTACCGCGAACTCGCTGAGCTCGACCAGTGCATCCCGGTACTCGCTGGCCGGCAGCACTTCCAGGCAGGCGATGGCGCGGGCGACATAGTCGCGGGCCATCTGCGCGGTGTAGTCCAGGGCGCCAGAGGCTTCCACGGCAGCGCGGATCTGCTCGAGGTCTTCGAGGCCGCCTTTCTGGATCGCTTTACGCACCAGTGCGGCTTGCTCCGGGGAGCCTTCGCGCATGGTGTAGATCAGCGGCAGGGTCGGCTTGCCCTCGGCCAGGTCGTCGCCGACGTTCTTGCCCAGGGTCTGCGAGTCGCCCTTGTAGTCGAGCAGGTCGTCGACCAGCTGGAAGGCCACGCCGAGGTGGTCGCCAAAGGTGCGCAGGGCCTCGCGCTGGGCGTCACTGGCACCGGCCAGGGCCGCGGCGCTGTGGGTCGAGGCCTCGAACAGCATCGCGGTCTTGCCGCGGATGACTTCCATGTAGACCTCTTCGCTGGTGCTGGCGTCGCGTACCCGCGACAACTGCAGCACTTCACCCTCGGCGATCACTCGGGTGGCCTTGGAGAGGATCTGCATGACCGGCATCGAGCCCAGTTCGACCATCATTTCGAACGAGCGCGAATACAGGAAGTCGCCGACCAGCACGCTGGGCGCATTGCCCCACAGGGCGTTGGCGGTGGAGCGGCCGCGGCGCATGCCCGACATGTCGACCACGTCGTCGTGCAGCAGGGTGGCGGTGTGCAGGAACTCGATGGTCGCGGCCAGCAGGCGCAGGTCATCGCCTTCACGGCCCAAGGCCTTGCCGCAGAGCAGCACCAGCAGCGGGCGCAGGCGCTTGCCACCGGCCGAAGTGATATAGTCGCCGATCTTCGATACCAGCGGCACGCGCGAGGTCAGCTGCTTCTTGATGATCTCGTCGACGGCGCTGAAATCATCAGCTACCGCGCGGTAGAAGGTTTGGGGTTGCATCGGCTGCTCCATTGGGGTTGCGCGGCATGCTAGGTCGCGGGTCCCGGTGTGTCAAGGCGCGGTGCCAGCGGGCCGGGGTCGGGGCTTGCAAGGCTTTGGTGGGTTGCGTACAATCGCGCACCCTAACTTTCCTGGGCAGCACCTGCCTTACGCAATTGCACCGGGCCGTTCCAGCCTTGTGCAGCCATGCCAGCCAATACTCATCATATAAAGAGCTGGGTGAGCAGGATTATCGGAGAAATACCATGTCTTACGCAGTAATCGTTACCGGCGGCAAGCAGTACAAAGTCGCTGAAGGTGAATACCTCAAGATCGAAAAACTGGAAATCGCCACTGGCGAATCCGTGACCTTCGATCGCGTCCTGCTGGTTGCCAATGGCGACGAAGTTACCATCGGTGCTCCAGTTGTTGCTGGCGCTACTGTCGTTGCTGAAGTCATTTCGCAAGGCCGTCACGACAAGGTTCGCATCATCAAGTTCCGTCGTCGTAAGCACCACATGAAGCGTATGGGCCACCGCCAGTGGTTCACCGAGATCAAAATCACCGGCATCCAGGCTTAATTTCCTAGATCCCCTGAATTTATTGGAGAATTGAACCATGGCTCACAAGAAGGCTGGTGGTAGTACTCGTAACGGTCGCGACTCAGAATCGAAACGCCTTGGCGTGAAGATGTATGGCGGCCAGGTCATCAAGGCCGGCAACATCATCGTCCGCCAGCGCGGCACCCAGTTCCACGCCGGCTACGGCGTTGGCATGGGCAAAGATCACACCCTCTTCGCCAAAATCGAAGGCGTGATCAAGTTCGAGAAGAAAGGCGAGTTCAACCGCCGTTACGTGAGCGTCGTCGCGGGCTAATCGCGCTGTCGCTGGAGAAGCCCCGTCATGCGACGGGGCTTTTTCGTTTGTGGTGAGCCTCTTGCAAAGCTGTTTGTCTGGGCTGCCGGCGTTGGTCTCTGCGTCTCGGGGTCGCCGCGCTCATTTTTGCAAGAGCCTCATGTTTTTGAGTCAATTCAACTCGTCCTGTGACGAGAGGCGGTTTTTATGAAGTTTGTTGACGAAGTATCGATCCGGGTCAAAGCCGGTGACGGCGGTAACGGTTGCATGAGCTTCCGCCGCGAGAAATTCATCGAGAACGGCGGCCCCAACGGCGGCGACGGTGGTGACGGTGGTTCGGTGTACATGGTTGCCGACGAAAACCTCAATACCCTGGTCGACTACCGCTACACCCGTCACTTCGATGGCCAGCGCGGCGCCAACGGTGGCAGCACCGACTGCACCGGCAAGAAGGGTGAAGACCTGGTCCTGCGCGTGCCGGTCGGCACCACGGTGATCGACGCGACCACCCAGGAAATCATCGGCGACCTGATCGCCCCTGGCCAAAAGCTGATGGTCGCCCAAGGCGGCTGGCACGGCCTGGGCAACACCCGCTTCAAGTCCAGCACCAACCGTGCGCCGCGCCAGACCACCCCAGGCAAACCGGGTGATCAGCGTGACCTGAAGCTGGAGATGAAAGTCCTCGCCGACGTCGGCCTGCTCGGCCTGCCGAACGCTGGCAAGAGCACCTTTATCCGTTCGGTCTCGGCTGCCAAGCCGAAAGTCGCCGACTACCCGTTCACCACCCTGGTGCCAAACCTGGGTGTGGTCAGCGTCGACCGCTGGAAGAGCTTTGTCATCGCCGACATTCCCGGCCTGATCGAAGGCGCTTCCGACGGTGCCGGCCTGGGCATCCGCTTCCTCAAGCACTTGGCCCGTACGCGCATCCTGTTGCACCTGGTCGACCTGGCGCCGCTGGACGAAAGCAGCGCGGCCGATGCCGCTGAAGTGATCGTCAACGAGCTGACCCGCTTCAGCCCGTCGCTGGCCGAGCGCGAGCGTTGGCTGGTGCTGAACAAGTCGGACATGATCATGGACGACGAGCGTGACGAGCGGGTCAAGGAAGTGGTCGAGCGCCTGCAGTGGGAAGGTCCGGTCTACGTGATCTCGGCCATCTCCAAGCAGGGCACCGAGGCCCTCAGCCGCGACATCATGCGCTACCTCGAAGACCGCGCCGACCGCCTGGCTGCCGACCCGGCCTTCGCCGAAGAGCTGGCCGACCTCGACCGCCGTATCGAAGACGAGGCGCGTGCCCAGCTGCAGGCCCTGGACGATGCCCGCACCCTGCGCCGCACTGGCGTCAAGAGCGTGCACGACATCGGCGACGATGACGACGCCTGGGACGATGATTTCGAGGACGACGAAGACGGCCCGGAAATCATTTACGTGCGCGACTGACCGGTTGCAGTACACTAAACGCCGCTCTCAGGAGCGGCGTTTTGGTATCTACGAATCGACATGGGTTGGGTGAAGATGCGAAGCAAGGTGACGGGCGCGAAGCGCTGGGTCGTGAAGATCGGCAGCGCCCTGCTGACCGCGGATGGCAAGGGCCTGGACCGCGGTGCCATGGGTGTTTGGGTCGAGCAGATGGTGGCCTTGCGCGAAGCGGGCGTTGAACTGGTACTGGTCTCCTCCGGGGCCGTGGCCGCGGGCATGAGCCAGCTTGGCTGGACCAAGCGACCGAGTGCCATGAACGAGCTGCAGGCGGCCGCCTCGCTGGGCCAGATGCGCCTGGTGCAGGCCTGGGAGTCGAGTTTCGGCGAGCACGGCAAGCACACCGCGCAGATCCTCCTGACCCACGACGACCTGTCCGACCGCAAGCGTTACCTCAATGCCCGCAGCACCCTGCGCACCCTGGTCGACCTGGGTGTGGTGCCGGTGATCAACGAGAACGACACGGTGGTCACCGACGAGATCCGCTTCGGCGACAACGACACCCTCGCGGCCCTCGTCGCCAACCTGGTCGAAGCCGACCTGCTGGTGATCCTCACCGACCGCGACGGCATGTTCGACGCCGACCCGCGCAACAACCCCGATGCGCAGCTGATCTTCGAAGCCCGTGCCGATGACCCGGCGCTCGACGCCGTGGCCGGCAGTACCGGCGGTGCGCTGGGCCGTGGCGGCATGCAGACCAAGCTGCGCGCCGCGCGCCTGGCAGCGCGTTCTGGCGCGCACACGATCATCGTCGGTGGGCGCATCGAGCGCGTGCTCGACCGGCTCAAGGCCGGCGAGCGCCTGGGCACCTTGCTGTCGCCGGAGCGCGGCATGCTCGCCGCGCGCAAGCAGTGGCTGGCCGGGCACCTGCAGACCCGCGGCACCCTGGTCCTCGACGCCGGTGCCGTACAGGCACTGCGCGCCGCCAACAAGAGCCTGTTGCCGGTCGGCGTGAAGACCGTGCAGGGCAGCTTCCGGCGTGGCGAGATGGTCGTCTGCGTCGGCCCTGATGGCCAGGAAGTCGCCCGTGGCCTGGCCAACTACAGCGCCCTGGAGGCGCAGAAGATCATCGGTCAGCCGTCCGACGCCATCGAGAGCCTGCTGGGTTACAGTGCCGAGCCGGAGCTGGTGCACCGTGACAACCTGGTTCTGGTCTGAGGACATGCACATGCTGAAAAGGCTGTTTGCCGTGGCGGCATTGCTGCTGCCGATGGTTGCCGGGGCCGAAGAGGTTGGCCAGGTCTCGACCGTATTCAAGTTCGTCGGGCCGAACGACCGGATCGTGGTCGAGGCATTCGATGACCCCAAGGTCGAGGGCGTGACCTGCTACCTGTCGCGGGCCAAGACTGGCGGCTTGAAAGGCGGATTGGGGCTGGCCGAGGATCGCGCCGAAGCGTCGATCGCTTGCCGTCAGGTCGGGCCGATCAACTTCAAGGGTGAGCTCAAGGATGGCGAGGAGGTGTTCAAGGAGCGCACCTCGCTGGTGTTCAAGACCATGCAGGTGGTGCGCTTCCTCGACAAGAAGCGCAATACCCTGGTGTACCTGGTGTACAGCGACCGGTTGATCGAAGGCAGCCCGCAGAATGCGGTGACGGCGATTCCGATCGTGCCGTGGGCTCAGTGATACCGGGTTGACCTGTGGGAGGCCTTCGGCCTCCATCGCAGGCAAGCCAGCGCCTACAGGCACCGCAGGGTGCCAGTGGTTGCAAAAAGGGGCGCATAGCGCCCCCGTGCACCGATCTCAGGCCAGCTCTTCGGCCTGATCCTCACGCACCACCGCCTTCACCTCATCGATCCGGCTGATGTACTTCCAGTCCGACTCATCGATGTAGATGCCATTCGGCCCGCTACCCCCTTCCAGGTCGATCGCCACGTGCGCCGACACCTGCGGCTTGACGCTCGCCAGGATCGGCACGAAGCCCAGTTGCTGGCTGGTTTCGAGCAGGGCGGCCTGGTTGCGTTCGTCGATGTCCGCCGCCTCGTCGAGGTAGTACGGCAGGCGAATGCGCCCGGCCAGGTCGCGGTCCATCAGGTGCAGCAACAAGTACATGTTGGTCAGCGCCTTGATGGTCATGGTGGTGCCGTTGGACGCGGCGCCGTCGATGTCGGCGTGGATCACCGGCTGGCCGTTGACCTTGGTGATCTCGAACGCCAGTTCGAACAGGTCCTTGAGGCCCAGCTGGTTGTGGTTGGCCGCCACCAGCCGTGCCAGGTACTCCTTGGCCTCTTCGTTCTTGTGATCCTGGTCGCTGCTCTGGGTCAGGTCGAACACCGACAGGGTCTCGCCTTCCTCGTACTTGCCCGCACTGTGGATGATCTGGTCGATGTGCTTGAGCGCCTCCTTGTTCGGCGCCAGGACCACGCGGAAGCTCTCCAGGTTGGACACCTGGCGCTTGTTGATCTCGCGGTTGAACAGGGCCAGCTGGTGCTCGAGGCTGTCGTAGTCGCTGCGGATGTTGCGCAAGGTCCGGGCAATGTCGGTGACCGCCGCGCGGCGGGCCTTGGCCAGGGTCAGGGCTTCTTCGGTGCGGTGCGAATAGGCGTTGATCAGCAGCTGCAGGCGGCGCTCCATGTCGTCTTCGCTGTCGAACTTGGCCACGCCCTTGAGGCGTACCTGGGCGTACAGCGCTTCGATCTGGTTGTCGACCCGTTGCAGGCCCTGCCAGCTGTCCTGGTAGTCGTTGAGCAGCGGCAGCAGGTTGTCCATGGAGTCGTCCACCGGCTCCATGAACGGCGTGCCGAAGGGCAGGTCGGCAGGCAGCAGCTGGCGGCGGCGCAGGGCGTCCTCGAGGGTGCGCTGCTTGGCTTCGAGGTCGGCCAGCTGGCGACCGACCAGTTGCAGCTTGGCCGAGAGCTGCTGGACGCGCTCGGTAAAGGCGTCGCTGGAGCGCTTGAGCTCGTCCTGGGCAGCTTCGAGCTGGGACAAGTGCTCGAGCTTCTCGGGCTCTTCGGCGGCCAGGGTCTGGCTGCGGCGGAAGTCTTCCAGGGCTTTCTGCGCGTCCAGCACCTGTTGGTACAGGGCCTCGGTCTGCGCTTTGCTGGCACTGCGGTCGGCGGAGACCGCCTGCTGGGTGCGCAGTTGCTTGAGTTCTTTTTCCAGGCGCTCTTTCTGGTCGCGCAGGGCGGCGCGGTCGGCCAGCGCCTGCAGCGCCGGCGGGTCGATGTGCGACAGGTCGATGGACAGCCCCGGCACTTCGAAGCGCTCGCCCTTGAAGCGCTCGAGCACCGCTTCGAGGGATTTTACCCACAGGTCGCTGTCGTCCAGCTCGATGCCGCGCTCGCCCAGCGGCAGGCTGAACAGCGCGCCGTTGAACAGGCGCATCAGGCGGTCGACATCGCCCTGGGAGAACTCTTCGCGCAGGCGCGCGTAGCTGTTGTTGTCAGCGTGATCGAGCTGCTGCTTGACCGCCTTGACGCGTTTTTCCAGGTCGCGCACGCGCTCGTCGAGGTCTTCGGCAGAGAACTGCCGCGACTGGGCCAGGGCGCCGGCCAGTTCGTCGTGGGCGTCCTTGGCTGCGAGCAACTGCTGCTCGAGAACCTTGACGTCATCGACCAGGGCAAAGCGGTGCTTGAGCACCGACAGTTCGCCGAGCCAGCGCTGGATACCGGTGATTTCACGCTCCAGGCGCATCAGCTCCTGGGTGCCGCCACGCTGGTCGTTCTGCAGCCGGTCCTGCTCGCCACGGTAGTGCTCGGCCTGGATCACCAGCTCTTCCTTGCGCGCCATGGCGTACTCCTGCCAGGTGCCGAGCAGGTTGTCGAGCAGTGGCGAGATCCGGTGCAGCTTGCCGCGCAGGACATTGCGCTGGGCCACGCCGCCGGCCAGGGCCTCGACCAGCGGGCCGGCGGAGACCAGCGCGTTGTAGTCCTGCTCCATGCGGCGCACGTCGCGGAAGGCTTCTTCGCAGGCGGCAATGTAGTCGACGCTGCCCGAGCGCAGGCTGTGCTCGAAGGCATCGAGGAACAGCTGCTTGAGCTTGGCCGCAGTGATCTCGCGCATGTGCAGCAGGTTGATGAACAGCGCGCGGAAGGTCTTCAGGCTCTGCTCGCTGGTCGAGCGCAGTGGGATCAGGGTCAGGTCCAGCGGCACCGAGGTGTGGCCGCCGACCAACAGCCGACGCAGTTCGTCAGGCTTGAGCTCGTAGGCCTTGAGGCCATTGCGCTCCAGGTTGGTGAACAGCTCCTTCTGCCGCAGGCAGGTGTCGTCCTTCTGGTAGTGGGCCAGGTCCAGCTCGCCTTTGTAGGCGAAGAACTGGTGGCCGAAACCGCCGCCCGGGCCGCGGCCGACCACGCCGATCACGTGCGGGCCGTGCGGCAGGTTCAGTTCGCAGAGGATGTAGCTGGTGTCGCTGGCGAAGTAGAAGCGGCGCGATTGCTCCAGGCTGTACTTGCCGAAGCTCATGTCGGACATGCGCGCCAGGATCGGGAACTGCAGGGCGTTGATCGAGGCCGACTTGCCCAGGTTGTTTGCGCCGTAGACCGACAGCGGGTGCTCCAGGGGGAACAGGCCAAGGCTGTAGCCGGCGGTGTTGAGCAATGCGAAGCGGCGGATGCCGTAGCGTTCCTGGCTCATGCGTCAATCTCCTGTTGCTCTTCGCGGATGGCCCGGGCCAAGGCGTCCTCTTCGCTTTCGTCGCCGTCGAACGGGGTGAGGTCGAGCGGATCGTCGGTGCTGTTGAACTGCGCCGGGTCTTCTTCCTCCACCAGCACCGGCGTCGGCAGTGGCAGGTCGCTGTGCAGGGTGGCGGCCAGGTCGCGGTCCTGCTGGACCGACAGGCACACGTCGAGGAAGCGGTGCATCGGCGGCAGGAAGCGGTAGATGCCGCCTTCCTCATGGGCGAAGCCGAGCTGGGTCATGCGTCGCAGGATCTTTTCTTCCAGCTCTTCGACGGTCTGCACTTCAGCCTGGATGAACAGGTCGCGGTACTTGTCCAGCAGCGATGGCAGCTCATCGCGGCCAATGCTGCCGCCATCGAGCACGGCGATCGGGTCGCGGCCCTGGTCGGCCAGGTGTTCGACCAGGATGAAGGTGAACAGCGAGAGGCGCTGCGCGGTCTTGTTGACCTGCGCGGCCGCCAGCTCAGGGACGAAGTAGTAGAAACCGCGGGTATCGCACACCAGCTCGAAGCCGAGCGCCTTGAACAGGGTGCGGTACTGGTCCTGGAAGTTCGACAGCTGGGCGTACAGCTCCGGGTCGCGGCGGCTGACGTGAAAACCCTTGAACAGCTCGCGGAAGATCGGCGCGAGCTGGGACAGTTCGGAAAGATCAAGATGCATTGGCTGGGCTCGCGGTGGATTCAGGCGATGGGGCGGTCAAGGCGAAGGAGCGCAGGCTGACCCGGTGCTCGAGGGTGCAGTAGTCGCGGCGTTCGAGGCGTTCGCGGGCAAAGCGCTTTTCCCGCGACAGGCGCGAGAACCAGTACAGCAGTTCGTCGGTGGCGCCTTCGGGCTCCTGCTCGAGCAGCCAGACCATCAGGTCGGGCAGGGGCAGGGCGGCCGAGCAGCGCTGGAGCATTTCCTTGACCGTGCGCGGCGCAGCCGGGGTCGGGCCCTTGTCGGTCTTGTGCGCCTTGGGGAAGCGCGCTGGCTTGGGTTCGAAGCGGGCCAGGGCATAGACGTACGCCTCGACCTGGCTGGCGCTGCCGAGAAAGGTGCTCTGCGGGCGGGTGAACAGTGGCATGGCCGCGTGCGGCACGGCATCGATGCCCTTGCGCCGGATCACCGACAGGGCCAGCGCCGCGCCGCGGGTCACGGCGTTGTGCCGGCGGGCTTCTTCGCGCAGCGGCAGCAGCAGTTCGCGGGCGTGACGCAGGGTCAGCTGGGCGCTGGTCTGCATCTCGAGGATCCGCGCGTGGGTACGCAGCAGCATGTCGTCGTCAACCAGGTGCCCCAGCCGCGCCTGTTCGCCGAGCAGGCGCAACAGCACGGTCTCGACCTTGCGCACGCCCTGCTCGAAGGCACCGTCGGCGTTGACCAGCTGGATCATCGGCTCGACGTATTCGTCCCAGGTCGCCAGGACCTCGGCATAGCGCTGGCGCAGCGGGATCTGGCGGTTGCTGGTCTTGGCCCGTTCAGCCACCGCGACCAGCGCCTGTTCGTCGTTGTCGAGCTTCTTCAGCACGTCGCGCACGCGCATGTCGAGCAAGCGCAGCTGGCGCGCCAGGTCGTCGCTGTCGCGGTTGTCGAAGGCGTCCTGAATATGCCCGGCCAAGCGCTCGAGGTGGCGCAGGTAGGCCTCGATCTCCAGGCACAGGCCAAGCCGGTGCTCGCGGCGCAGGTACGCCAGGAAGTCGTGGATCTGGGCGTTCAGCTCGAACCGGTTGGGGCTCTTCGCCACGGGCACCAGGATGTCCAGGCGGATCCACACATCGAGCAGTTGGGTGATGTCCTGCGGGGTGCTTTCCACCTGCTGGCGGCCCAGTTGCTGGCGCAGTTCGATCAGGCTCAGGGTGCCCTGGTCGAAGCGCTCGCACAGCGGCTCGATCAATGCCCAGTGTTCGGCAAGGGCGCGCAGGACGCGCTTGGGTTCGATCATCGGCGGGTCAACTCGTTGCCAAGTTAAAAGCGGCGATTGTACTGCATACCGGGGGGAGGATTTCACCCCTTGGTCCGTAATGGGTTTTAGTCAGGGTGTTGCAGGCGATAAATTTCCGCCAGCCAGTAGCGGCGCTGGTCGGCCAAGGGCGTTAGAATGGTCGACTGACTTTTCCCCGGATGACCGTGCTGTGCTGATCGAGTCCCGCCGCCGCGCCTACCTGTCCGCCATGCAAGTGGTGCATTGGCTGCCGCGCGCCGAACTGCCGTTCGCCGCGCCGTCGCGCCCGGAACTGCTGCTGCCGTTGGCGCCGCTCGACGAACCCGAGTTCGAGGCCCGGCCGGCTGCCGCGGCGCCACTGCCGGTGGCGCCACAAGCACGCTCGATCGAGCGGCCGAAGATCGAGATCACCCGCCCGGGCAGCATCGCCAAGCCGGTGGTCAAGCCGGTCGAGGCCGAAGAAGCCGCGCCGGTCGTGCGCCCAGCCCCGATACCGCCGCCACGCTTCGCCCTGCAGCTGCTGCGCGCTGGCAGCTGCCTGCTGCTGGTCGAACTCGCCACGGGTCAGCCGTTCCAGAGCCGCGACCCGTCCTACCTGCTGCTCAAGGACATGCTGCGCGCCGCCGGCCTGCCGGATGCCCCGCAGATCATCGGCGAGCCGGTGCGCTGGCCGTTGCTGGTGCGCGGCAACATGGACCAGGGGCCGGAGGCTGCGCGCGACTTCGTCCAGGGCTTTATCCAGGCGCGCCTGGAAGAAACCCCCTGCACCTGCCTGTGGCTGATCGGTCTGCCCGCCCTGCGTTACGCCGGCCAGGCCCAGGCAGACGCCTATTACCAAGAACTGAAGGTCGAGGGCCTGGGCGACGCCTGGGCCTTGCCGGGCCTTGAACTGTTGATGGACGAGCCGCAACGCAAAGCGGACGTCTGGCAAGCGATGCGCCGGCTGATGGCGCGCTGGAAGAGCGATGAATGAGTGATTCGATCAGTTTCCGCCCGATGAACGAGGCGGATCTGGATGCCGTGCTTAAGATCGAATATGCCGCGTTCAGTCATCCCTGGACCCGCGGGATCTTCCAGGATGCGCTCAAGTCGTACGAAGTCTGGCTGATGTTCGACGGCCACCAGCAGGTCGGCCATGGCGTGATCAATGTGATCATCGACGAGGCGCACCTGCTGAACATCACCGTCAAGCCGGAGAACCAGGGCCGCGGCCTCGGCCTGCGGCTGCTCGAGCACCTGATGGGCCGCGCCTACCAGCTCAATGGCCGCGAGTGCTTCCTAGAGGTACGCGCCAGCAACCAGTCGGCCTACCGATTGTACGAACGCTACGGATTCAACGAAGTCGGCCGGCGCCGCGACTACTATCCCATGGCCGGTGGACGCGAAGACGCCCTGGTGATGGCCTGCACCCTGTTCGAGGAGTGACCTTGCGGGGGCAGGTCGAGTCACACAGGCATAACCTGATGAGATAAGACCATGCATGACCTGCAGGAACTGATCGACAACAACGCGCGCTGGGCTGACGCCATCACCCAGCGCGACCCAGACTTCTTCGCCAAGCTGGCGCGCCAGCAGACCCCGGAATTCCTCTGGATCGGCTGTTCCGACGCCCGCGTGCCGGCCAACGAGATCGTCGGCATGCTGCCGGGCGACCTGTTCGTCCATCGCAACGTCGCCAACGTGGTGCTGCACACCGACCTCAACTGCCTGTCGGTGATCCAGTACGCCGTCGAGGTGCTCAAGGTCAAACACATCCTGGTCACCGGCCACTACGGCTGCGGTGGCGTGCGCGCGGCCATGCAGGACCGCCAGCTGGGCCTGATCGACGGCTGGCTGCGCTCGATTCGCGACCTGTACTACGAGAAGCGCGGCGAGCTGGCCAAGCTCGACACCGAAGAGGCGCAGGTCGATCGCCTGTGCGAGCTGAACGTGATCCAGCAGGTCGCCAACGTCGCCCACACCAGCATCATCCAGAACGCCTGGCACCGCGGCCAGGAGCTGTCGATCCACGGCTGTATCTACGGCATCAAGGATGGCCGCTGGAAGAGCCTGGACACCACCATCAGCGGCTTCGCCCAGCTGCCACCGCAGTATCGCCTGCGGGCTTTGGAGTAGGGCTGCTGGCGCACACCTTGCCGTAGCAGCCGCAAGCGCGCTTACCAATAGTCAGGTTTGATTGCCGGCCGCTTGCGAGTAGGGACCCGATCGGGAAACTGGTGTGCGGCGAGTTCTTGGCTAGTCACCACATGACGCATCCAGTGGGCGTAGTTTTTAAGCGAGCCGGGCGGGGTGCGCTTCATGCCTTCCCTGTGAGGCAGCACTACACCTAGCCGTAACTCCGGAAAGTCTTCCCGTAAGGCCCTCAAGGCTGGAGTCATGTCGGTATCGGCAGACACCAGGACAATCTGCTGAATGCGTTCTTCAGGTTGCAGGCCGGCTTGACGGGCAGCAAGGCGATACATGCTGATTGCGATGTGAACGTCCGTTTCTTTCTCTTCAAGCTTCCATATCGCCACCTGATCACGCCTGCACGGTGGCGTCTGCTTGCTGATGAAGCGAGGTGCGCTGCGAGGCTCGAGCTGATGGCGGCCGTGGAAGACGGCCACGCCGCGTGCGATCAACGCCCGCAGATAGGTGTCCTGGGCTTCCTTGGACAACGACCCGCGGCTTGCAAGTGCAGGCTTGACGCCTGAGGTGAAGAAGCTCATCGAGCTGAGCTGGCTGTGGGGTTGCTCTACGTGCAGGATATGCCCTAGCAACGCTGGCAGATCCAGCCATTTGTAAGACGTGCCTGCGACCAGGCCGTAGAACACGTTGTAGCCGTCGATAAAGCACGCAGTACGCAATGTTTTCATTCCTTGAAAACGAAAAAACCGGCGCTAGGCCGGTTTCTTCACCCCAACAGCCGACGAACTGAATCGTCGCGTACGGGGCTGAGTAGTGGGTCTGATTATGCCACCGTGATCGACGCAGTCAACGTGCAATTCGTATCAGGGGCATTGGCGCCCGTCAATCATGACTCAGATCACGCCACGCCAGGCCGTTTTGGCAGAGAGAGTGTGTTGCGGCGTATGAGCCGGATTTTGCATGCTTTACTGGCTGGCAGTGGTGTACCGAGCCGCAGGCTCTCACTCGACCATGAGGTAGGGCATGAAACACGCGAGGATGCTGGCCTTGGCAGGGGCCCTGTTGGCGGCGGGTGGGGCGCAGGGCGACGAGCGTGACCTGTGGATGTTTGCCCAGTGGGCGGGCGATCACCAGACCCGGCCGTTTCGCGACATGCTGGTGGATGCGCGCGTGTATGGCGTCGTGCCGATTCATCAACTGCTGCGCTCGGCCTCTGACTGGCGCCTTTGCCAGGCATCACCGTTTGCCGTGCCACCGGCCAGCCAATGGCCGGCTGTGCGCTCGACCCTGGCGTTGGTCCAGCGCCTCGATCAGCTAGGCATCCTGCGCCAGTTCGAAGTGGTCTCGGCCTATCGCGAGCCGCGCCTCAATGCCTGCGCCGGCGGCGCGCGGGACAGCGCGCATACCCGTGCATTCGCGGTCGATCTGCTGCTGCCCGGGTGGGCCGACCCCAATCCGCTGTGCAGTTTCTGGCAGCAGCATGGGCAGGCCTGGAACATGGGCCTGGGGCGTTATCCGTCAGGGCGTATCCATCTCGACACGGCGGGTTACCGGACCTGGGGCGGTGATGGCAGCGCCGGCTCGTCGTTCTGTGCCAAACCCAGCTGACACAGGCACGCCTGGCATTCAGCGCTGACCCATTCGGCAAAACGCTGGCGATGGCTGCCATCGTCCAGGGGCTGAGGGCTGAGCAGGTGGTAGGCGGAGCCATCGCGCAGGAAGCCGCGGGGCGCGTGCAACTGCCCGCTGTCCAGCTCGTCGCTGACCATCAATGCCGAGGCGATGGCCATGCCCAGGCCCGCGCTGGCGGCCTGCACCGACAGGTAGAAATGCTCATAGTCGCTGCGCTCGCTCGACGTGGCGCGTTCGCCGCTCAAGCGTAACCAGTTGGCCCAGGCATCGGCACGGGTGCGGCTGTGCAGCAGGCGCTGGTCGAGGGTGTTGCCCAGCCCGGGGCGGCAGACTGGCCCGACCCACTCGTCGCAGATCTTGCGGCTGTGCAGGTGTCTGTCCCAGTGAAAGTCGTCTCGGCGCAGCGCCAGGTCGATGCCGCCACGGGCGAAGTCCACCGGCCCGCCGGCGGCCACCAGGTGCAGCTGGATATCCGGGTGAGCGGCCTGAAAGCCCGGCAGGCGGGGGATCAGCCAGCGCATGGCGATGGTTGGCTCGCACGACAGCACCAGCACCGTGTCCTGCACCTGTTGGCGCAGGTGCTGCACGGTGCCTTCGAGCTGGCTGAACAGCGACTGGGTGGTGGCGTGCAGGGTGCGGCCGGCGGCATTGAGGAAGATCGCCCGGTTGCGCCGTTCGAACAGCTCGACGCCCAGGCTCTCTTCAAGCAAGCGCACCTGGCGGCTGACGGCGCCGTGGGTGACGTGCAGGTGTTCGGCCGCGCGCACGAAGCTTTCGGTTTCGGCGGCGATGTCGAAGTAGCGGAAGGCGTTGAGGGGGGGCAGTTTCATGGCTTCTCGATTGTCTGGGTCGACCTCTTCGCGGGTAAACCCGCTCCCACAAGGTGCTGCAGCGCCGCCTGATGACCCTGTAGGAGCGGGTTTACCCGCGAAGAGGCCAGCGCAACCGCTACCTGTCTGTGAGAAAAACTAGCATATCAGTCTCACTATAAATCGATTTTTGCTTGTGGATAAGTCTTCGATAATCGGCGCTCTGTGCATTTTCATCGCTTATCGAGGAAGCCCAATGAATGAACTGATCGCCGTCGCCCTGTTCACCCTGCTAGCGGTCATCAGCCCAGGCGCCGACTTCGCCATGGTCACCCGGAGCAGCTATGCACAGGGCCGCAAGGCCGGCCTGGCGGCAGCGATCGGCATCGCCCTCGGCGTGCAGGTGCATGTGCTGTACACGGTGCTGGGTATCGCCGTGATCATCAGCCAGAGCCCGGCGTTGTTCCTGGCAATGAAAGTTCTCGGCGCCGGCTACCTGATCTACCTGGGCTACAAGTCGCTGACCAATACCACCCGCATCCACCTCGACGCGGGTGTCCAGGTCCAGCGCAGCGGTCTGGTGGCGGCATTACGCACGGGCTTTCTGACCAATGCGCTGAACCCCAAGACCCTGCTCTTCGTGATCAGCGCCTACACCCAGGTCGTTAAGCCAGGTAGCTCGCTGGCGCTGGATTTCGCCTACGGCGCGTTCATGTCGGTGGCGCACTGGCTGTGGTTCAGCCTGGTGGCGGTGTTCTTCTCCAGCGCCGCGCTGCGCACGGCCATGATCGAGCGGCAGCGGCTGGTCGATCGGCTGATTGGCGTGGCGCTGATCGGGCTCGGCCTGGCGGTGATGGTGTCGGGGGTGCGTTGAGCAAAGATTGCATCAGCTTGCCCCGCGCCATTAACATGGAATCATTCCCATTTGCGAAGCCCCGCGATGAAAGCCATGCCGCCCATTTCCGCCGACAGTCTGGACGCCTTGTACAAGGGCTATCACGGTTGGTTGCTGGTGTGGCTGCGCCAGCGCCTGCAATGCCCGCAGCATGCCCAGGACCTGGCCCAGGACACGTTCGTCCGGTTGCTTTGCGCAGGTAGCTACGTCGCGCCCCGCGAGCCACGGGCATTTCTCGCGACAGTGGCCAAGCGGCTGCTGATCGATCGAGGCCGGCGGCACAAGCTCGAGCAGGCCTACCGCGAGGCGTTGCTGATGCATGCCGAACAGCTCGAGCACGCGCCGTCGCCCGAGCAGGTGCTGGCCGTCGTGCAGGCGCTCGAGCAGATCGACCGGGCGCTGGCGCGGATGCAGCCCCGCGTACGCCAGGCCTTCGTCCTGCGCCACCTCGAAGGCCTCAGCCATGCTGAGATCGCCACACGTCTGCAGGTCTCGACCAAGAGCGTGCAGACGTACCTGGTGCAAGCCTTGCTGCAATGCCATGCCGCGGCGCACGCATGTCTGTAAGCCCGGCGCTGTTGCGCGAGGCGGCGCAATGGCTGGTGCGCCTGGACGATCAACCCAGTGCGCAGGACCGCGAAGCGTTTGCTGCGTGGCTGGCTGCCGGCCCTGAGCACCGTGAAGCCTTCGAGCACCTGCAGGGCGCGCTGGCGCCTTTGCAGGTACTGCACCACGCGCCCGCCCGCAGCGCCTTGATTGCTCTCAAGCAGCAACCGCGCAGTGCACGCACGTTGAAGGCGTTGGCGCTGGTCGCGCTGTTGACGCTGCCGGTCGGGCTGGCCTTGCAGCAGTATCCGCCGGCGTACCTGTTGGCCGACATCCGCACCGCCAGCGGCGAGTGGTCGACCCGGCAGTTGCCGGATGGCAGCCAGCTCAGGCTGGATGGCCGTTCCGCGGTCGACCTGGACTTCGACAGCGCCAGCCGCACCTTGCACCTGCGCCAGGGGGAAATCCTCGTCGAGGTGGCCAAGGATCCTGCCCGGCCGTTCCGGGTCGTCACCGAGCATGGCAGCGTGCGGGCCCTGGGCACGCGCTTCGTGGTCGAGCGCCTGGCCGGCCAGACCCGTCTGGCAATGATCGAGTCGAGCACCGAAGTCGACAGCGGCGGCCAGCGCGTGGTGGTGCCGGCAGGGCAGGAACTGCGTTTCGACAGCCACGGGCCAGGTGCGCCACAGCCGATTGATGGCGAGGGCTTGCAGCAGGCGTGGCAGCAGCACCAGCTGCTGGTTCGCGAGCAGCCGCTGAGCGAGGTGCTGCAACGCTTGGCGCGCAATCATCGCGGTTACCTGTCGTTTGATCGCCAGGCGCTGGCGGCGCTGAAGGTCACCGCAGTACTGCCGGCCGACGACAGTGAGCGCGCGTTGCGCCTGCTGGCGCGCAGCGTGCCGATCCGTATCGAGCATTACACACCGTGGCTCACTCGCGTCTCTGTGCTGCCCCCGAGCGCGCCGCGATAAAAATCATTTCCATCTGATTCCAGTTCTCCGATCCCGTGCGTCCTTGTCACTAACCAACATAACGGAGTATCGGGAACATGCTTTCAACCTTGCGCGCGCGCATCCCCTTGAAGCCTGGCAATGCACTGGCTCTGGGCATTCACCTTGGCCTGGGCAGCCTGCCGCTGCTGTTGGCGCCGGCGGTCATGGCCCAGCAGCACGTGCAGCGCTATGACATTGCTCCGGGCGCATTGGGTGACGTGCTGAGCAGCTTTGCGCGCCAGGCCGGCGTGGCGATTTCTTTCGAGGCTGGGCAGGTGGCGGGGCGACACAGCGCCGGGCTGCAGGGCAGCTACGCGGTCGAGCAAGGCTTTGCGCTGCTGTTGGGCGGCCAGGGCCTGCAAGCGCTGGGCAGCGCCGATGGTTACGTGCTGAGCAGCGCGGCCGCCGGCGACAACGCCCTGGAGCTCGGCGCGACGACCATCAACAGCCAATCGCTGGGCGCCACCACGGAGGGTACCGGCGCCTATACCACCGGCGCTACCCGCACCGCCACCAAGCTCAACCTGAGCCTGCGCGAGACGCCGCAATCGGTCAGCGTGATGACTCGCCAGCGCATTGAAGACCAGAACCTGCGCAGCATCGGCCAGGTGCTCGAGCAGACCGCCGGGATCAATGTGCAGAGCCCAGGCAGCGATCGTCTGTATGTCTACTCGCGCGGCCTTGCCATCGACAACTATCAATACGACGGCATGCCGACCACCTCGTTCGCCTTCAGCCAGGCGTTGCCCCAGGCGCTTTCCGACATGGCGATCTATGACCATGTCGAGGTCGTCCGCGGTGCCACCGGGTTGCTCTCCGGCGCCGGTGACCCTTCGGGGACGGTCAACCTGGTGCGCAAGAAACCGACCGAGACCTTCAAGGGCTATGTCAGTGCCGGTCTCGGCAGTTGGGACCTGTACCGCACCGAGGTGGATGTCTCCGGGCCGCTGACCGACAACGGCGTAGTCCGCGGTCGTGCCGTCGCGGCCTATCAGCAGGGCAACAGCTTTACCGATCACCTGGAGCAGAAGAAGACCATCCTCTACGGCATCACCGAGGTCGACCTGAGCCCCGATACCCTGTTCACCCTGGGCGTCGATTACCTTGAGAGCAACCCGCGAGGCTTCTCCACCACGGGTCTGCCGGTGGTGGCGAGCAATGCCGCAGGGCAAGGCTATCAGTACCACATGCCGCGTTCGAGCAACGGCGCCAGCCGTGACAGCAGCAACCGCCAGGAGTCGGTCAACACCTTCGCCTCGGTGGAACAGAAGCTGGCCCACGACTGGACCTTGAAGGTGGCGGCCAACTATTTGTACGGCACCCGCGAGTACGATTCGGTGATCGTCGGTACCACCACCGGCGTGCTCAATCCGAGCACTGGCGACGGCCTGCGTTATACCGCCACCAAGGGCGACAACACCCAGAAGCAGCGTGGCGTCGACGTCATGCTCAGCGGCCCGTTCGCGTTGCTGGGGCGCGAGCATGAGCTGGTCATGGGCTTCAACTATCAAAGCTATGAAAACCGCCGCAACGGTTTCGGCAATCTGCTCGCCAATGGCGCCAGCAACAACGGCGTCAGCGGCGTGCCGGTTAATGTCTGGAACTGGGACAACCAAGGCCCGACCCCGGCCTACAACTTCAACCGCGAAGACGACAACATCGACCAGCGCCAGACCGGCGCCTACCTGGCTACGCGACTTAAACCCACGGACGATCTGTCACTGATTCTCGGCGCGCGGGTCAGCAACTTCCAGTACGACGCCGTGCTCGATTACCACGTCAACAGCCTGCTGCCCTACAGCACCGACGACTCGGTCAAGGCGACTGGCGAGGTTACCCCGTATGCCGGCGTGGTCTATGACCTCGATGAAGTGCACTCGCTGTACGCCAGCTACACCAGCATCTTCAAGCCGCAGCCCTACCGTACGCGCGCCGGCAAGTTGCTCGAGCCACGCCAGGGCGACAACTACGAAATCGGCCTGAAGAGCGAGTACTTTGGCGGGCGGCTGAACACCGCCATCGCGCTGTTTGAAGTGAACCTGGACAACGACGCGGTGGCGGACGGTGTGGTCGACGGCAGTGATGGCCTGATCACGGCCTACCGCGGTGAGCAGACCAAGACCCGTGGCGTCGACATGGAGATCAACGGCGAGCTGTCACCGGGCTGGAACCTGCTGGCCAGCTACACCCACTCGCAGGTCGAAGACAAACACGGTGAGCGGGTCAAGACCACGGTACCGATGGACATGTTCAAGCTGTGGACCACCTATCAATTGCCCGGTGCGCTGGACAAGCTGACGGTCGGCGGTGGTGTCAACTGGCAGAGTTCGATGCAGTACACCGCAACGCCTTGGCAGGTGAGCAATCCGGTCAAGATCAAGCAGGACGACTACGCCATCGCCACCTTGATGGCGCGTTACCAGTTGACCCGGCAGTGGTCAGCGACGGCGACGGTGAACAACCTGTTCGACAAGCAGTACTTCAGTGCGCTGGACCAGAACTTCAACAGCGCCGCGTATGGCGAACCGCGCAACTTCATGCTCAGCAGCAAGTGGGAGTTCTGATGACGTGAGTTGACCGCGCGGTGGGGCGGGCCGGATCAAGGGATTGTGCTATGGCCCGATGCCATGCTAATGATAGGTATTACTATTTGCGCCTGGCTTGCTCCGTGTCCGATCCCGCTGCTGATCTCTACCACGCCAATCACCGATGGCTCTGCGCCTGGCTGCATCGACGGCTGAACTGCCCGCATGATGCCGCCGACCTTGCCCAGGACACCTTCGTGCGGGCCCTGCATGCGCCGCAACTGGCCAGCCTCGACCAGCCCAAGGCGTTTCTGGCGACCATCGCCCGCCGTTTGCTGAGCAACCTGTATCGGCGGCGGGCGCTGGAACAGGCTTACCTGGAAGAGCTGGCGCACTGGCCTGAGCAGTGTCATCCCTCGCCCGAGGAGCTGGCGCTGGTGCGAGAAGCCTTGGCCGAAATCGACCGCCTGCTCGATGGCCTGCCCGCCCGGGCACGTCATGCGTTCATCCTGCATCGGCTCGAAGGCCTGAGCCAGCCAGACATCGCAGAACAGTTGGGGGTCTCCCTGGCGACGGTCGAGCGCGACCTGCGCCGGGCCTTTCTGCACTGCCTGAGTGTCACGCCGTGAGTGCGCTCGAGCAAGCCACTCGCGATGCGGTCGACTGGTTGTTGCTGCTCGAACGGCTGCCGCCGGACGACGCCGCGCATGCCGGATTTCGTCAGTGGCTGGCCCAGGCGCCTGCCCACCAGGCCGCCTGGCAACGGGTCAACGGTGTCCTGGCCGCGCCCCTGGCTGATTTGCAGGCCACCGGCCAAGTGCAACTGGCCGGGCGGGCGCTACGCCAGAGCGCTCAGCTGTCGCGCCGCAGGCTCGTGGGCGGCGGCTTGGCGGCGGTGTTGTTGACGCTCGGCAGTGCCACCTGGGTCAACCGCCTGACGCCGCTGGAGCAGCTCTTCGCCGACCTGCGCACCGGCACCGGGGAGCGTCGGCGCGTCACTCTCGCGGACGGCAGCCGGTTGCAGCTGGACGCGCGCAGTGCGGTCGATGTACGCCTGGATGACACCGCTCGGCAGTTGAACCTGCTCGCAGGGGCGATGCTCCTGACGGCCGCTGACCTACCCGCTCGGCCGATGATTTTGCGCTGCCGTGACGGCCAATTGCAGTGCAATGGCGCCACGCTGTTGCTACGCCAGCAGCCCGACGCGACGCTGCTCAGCGTGCAGCAGGGCAGGGTGCTGCTGGCCGCCGGGCAAGGCGCGAGCGTCGAGGTCGAGGCCGGTCAGGTGTTGCGCTTCGATGGGCGCGGTGTGCAGCCGCAAGCGGTGTCGCTGTGGTCACGTAGCACCTGGACCCAAGGCCATCTGGATGTGCGCGACGAGCCGCTGGGTGAGGTGGTCGAGGCGTTGCGCGCCTACCACGCCGGCCTGCTGCGAATCAGCCCGCAGGCGGCGCAATTGCGGGTGTATGGCAGCTTCCCGTTGGGCGAGGTGGAGCGCACCCTGCAGGCCTTGGCTGAGACCTTGCCGATCAGCGTGGAGCGGCGTGGTTTCTGGCTGACGCGGATCGAATTGCAAAACGGGTGAGGGGAAATACGCGCTGGCGTGTCCTGTGTGTAACTTCCACTCACGTTGAGCGATACCCATGTCCAACTTTGCCCTTCGCCCCAGCCT
Organism: Pseudomonas reidholzensis; assembly: GCF_900536025.1. Taxonomy (GTDB): domain Bacteria; phylum Pseudomonadota; class Gammaproteobacteria; order Pseudomonadales; family Pseudomonadaceae; genus Aquipseudomonas; species Aquipseudomonas reidholzensis. The sequence continues at coordinate 80,161 of NZ_UNOZ01000035.1, read as the reverse complement.
GCTGGCCCTGGCTATCGCCATGGGCAGCAGCCCCGGCCTGATCGCCCAGGCCGTGGCTGCTGAAGCGATCGACACCGTGCACCGCTACGACATCGCCGCAGGTCCGCTGGCCGATAGCCTGGCGCGCATCGCTCGCGACAGTGGCCAGGTGCTGTCGGCCGAGCCGGCCTTGGTCCAGGGCCGCCAGGCGCCCGCCGTGGTCGGTCGGATGAGCGCCCGAGAGGCGGCCGAGCGTGCCCTGGCCGGCAGTGGCCTGGCCCTGCGTGTCACCGCCAGCGGTACCTGGAGCCTGCAGCCGCAGGCGAGCGGCGACGCCCTCGAGCTGGCGCCGACCCAGGTCGACAGCCGTGCGCTGGAAAACGCCTGGGGCCCGGTGCAAGGTTACGTGGCGCGGCGGACCGGCACCGCCACCAAGACCGACACCTCGCTGCTGGAGGTGCCACAGACGATCAACATCGTCACCGCCCAGCAGATCACCGCACAGGGCGCACAGACCGTCACCGAAGCGCTGCGTTACACCCCGGGGATCACGGGCGGCGGTTTTCCTGACCGGGTCGGCCTGTTCGACGAAGTCACCTCGCGCGGCTTCTTGCCGACGCCCCTGTACCTGGATGGCCTGCACCTGCCTTACGGCAATGGCAGCACCGGTGGCGCCCTGCAGATCGACCCCTACACCCTCGAACGCATCGAAGTGCTCAAGGGCCCGGCTTCGGTGCTGTACGGCCAGAACCAGCCTGGCGGTATCATCAACATGGTCTCCAAGCGCCCGACCGCCACGCCGTTGCATGAGATCGTGTTCGGCGGTGGCAGCCAGGACCGCCGCTACGGCGCCTTCGACTTTGGCGGCCCGCTGGATCAGCAAGGTGAGTGGCTGTATCGCTTGACCGGTACCGTCACCGACAAGAATGGCGAAATCGACTACACCGAGCAGAAGCGCTACATGCTCGCGCCGAGCCTGACCTGGAACCCCAACGACCAGTTGAGCCTGACGGTCTACGGGCATTTCCAGAAAGACAACGACGTGCCCGAGGCCCAGGGCCTGCCGGCCGTGGGCACGGTGTTCTCCAGCCCACAAGGGCGGATCAAGCGCAGCACGTTCATTGGCGAGCCCGACCTCAACAGCTATGACCGTGAGCAGTTCAGCGTCGGCTATGAAGTGAGCTATGCCCTCAACGACGTCTGGACCCTGCGCCAGAACACCCGCTATGCCTCGGTCGATGACCGTTACGTGGCCCCGTTGCATGGCTATCGCTTCGTCACCAACCCGCAGACCGGGGCCAACGACCAGCGCTACATGACCCGTTACGGGGTGGACTGGGCGCAGAAGAACAAGGTCCTGGGCATCGACAACATTGCCCAGGCTCGCTTCGCCACGGGCGAGGTCCAGCACACCCTGCTGATCGGTGTCGACCGCTACCACTCCAACTCGCAGTTCCTTGGCCGCTATGACTTCAACCCGCCGATCATCGACATGTATGACCCCGTCTACGGCCAGTCGCTGAACTATGTCAACCCGACCCGTTGGGACAACACGATCGACCAGACCGGCGTCTATCTGCAGGACCAGCTCGACTGGGGGCGTTGGTTCCTCACCGTGGGTGGCCGCTATGACTGGGCCAAGACCGACAACCGCGTACCACCGACCAGTGCGCGCAGCGGCAGCCGCGATGAGAAGTTCAGTGGTCGCGCGGGGTTGGGCTACAAGTTCGACAGCGGCGTCACGCCTTACCTGAGCTACTCCGAATCGTTCCTGCCGCTCAGTGGTACCGACGCCGAGCAGAAGCCGTTCGAACCCTCGACCGGCAAGCAGTATGAAGCGGGCATCAAGTACCAGCCGCCCGGGCAGGAGAGCTTCGTCCAGCTGTCGGTCTATCAGATCGACCAGAAGAACGTGCTGACCTCGGTCGAGGCGGGGTCGCCCTACAGCAACCAGTCGGGTGCGGTGCGCTCGCGTGGGGTGGAGCTGGAAGGCAAGGCCAACCTGGCGCAGGATCTCAACCTGATCGCCTCGGTGGCGCGCAACCAGGTCAAGTTCGTCAAGGACAACGATGGGCGTGAGGGGCGGCATATGGCCGGCACTTCACCGCTGACGGCATCGCTCTGGCTCGATTACCAGGTGCGCGGTGATACGTTGTGGCGTGGGGTGGGCGGCGGGGTCGGTGCCCGCTATGTGCGCGGCAGTGATGGTACGCAGTACGCCGATGACCACTTCGTGATTCCGTCCTACACCGTGTATGACGCCATGCTGTCGTATGACTTCAGTGCGTCACCGCTGCAGGTCCGCGGGTTGCGATTGAAGCTGAACGTGCACAACCTGGAAGACCGCAAGTACGTCAGCAGCTGCACCAGCGTGTGGGACTGCTACTACGGGGAAGGGCGCACCATGACCACCGACCTCACCTACAACTGGTGATTCGGCTGCCTCCCGCCAGCGCTACGGGCGCAGGCGGGAGGTAGATGCCGTGGCCTGCTTTATCGCAGGCAAAGAAAAAGGGCCTACCTTGCGGTAAGCCCTTTTTCGAAGTTGGTGGCTACACAGGGACTTGAACCCCGGACCCCAGCATTATGAATGCTATGCTCTAACCAACTGAGCTATGTAGCCAACTGGCGCGCATTATTCGCTTGAAACGCCCCTCTGTCAACACTCATTTCAAAAAAAATTTACACGGTTTCAAATGCTTAGCCTGGAACACCGGGTTCAGCGCACGATCAGCCATTGCCCGAACACGTCATGCAGCTGCAATTGCTGCTCGGCGGCCAGCTTGTCCAGGCTCTCGGCCGGGCGGTCCAGGTTGAACTCACCGCTGACACGCCGGTAGGCGGTCTGCTCGTCCATCAGCCAGACACGGCGGCCGCCATACCCGGCCAGGCGTTCCAGCACTTGGTCGAGGGGTTGGTCCTTGGCCAGCAGGTGGCCGCTGCGCCAGGCATCGGCGCGTTTGACGTCGATCTTCTGCACGGCATCGATGCGGCTGTCGGTGAAGGTCACCCGTTCGCCGGCCGAGACCAGGCGCTGGTCGCCACCCTGGATGACCATGGCCTTGCCGTTGAGCACCACCAGTTCATCATGCTCGGCGGTACGGGCGATCATCAGGCGGGTGCCGAACACCTGGATGCGCGCGTCGTCGACCTGCACCTCCATGGCGCGGCCGTCGAGCATGACCTCCAGGTAGACCTGCCCTTGCACCAGGTGCAACTGACGGGTGCGCCCACGCAGGTCGACATTCATCGCGCTGGCGCTGTCCAGGTGCATCGTCGAACCGTCGGCCAGGCGCACGCTGCGGCGCTCGCCGCTGGCGGTGTGCAGCTCACTGGCCAGACGTTGCATGAGGGGCCAGTAGAGGCAGGCGAGGGCCGCCAGGCCGAGCAGGAACAGCGCTGCCAATACCTTGCCCATGTGGCTGCGGCGGGTCTTCAGCAGGCGCGGGCGAGGCCTGGCCGCAGGCGGCTTGAGCTGCTGCCAGTAGGCTTCGAGCTCAGCATAGGCCCGGGCGTTTTCGGGCACCTGGCACCAGTCGGCAAATGCGCGGCGTTGCTGCTCGTCGCCACCGGGCTGGCGCAGCAGGGAAAACCATTCCAGCGCCTCGCGTTCGGGATCGGGCTGGCGCTGCAGGGCGGGCATCGGGCTCATGGATCGGTCTGCTCGCGAGAGAGGCGAAGCCGCCCACTGTGGGCGGGGCAATGTGCCATGGATGCTAAATATATTGAGAACCATTTACAAGTGTGTGGCGGACAGGTGGCAAAAAAGCTAGCTATGTATCTATTTGTTTCCCGATAATCGGATCCCAAACCCGCGGACGGATACCCAGCCCATGGCCATCAGTAGTACCCAGACCACCACCAGCGCGGCGGCTGCCCAAGGCGCCAACCCGTTGGTGATGCGTATCATCGGCTTCTGCGCCCTGGCGCATCTGATCAATGACCTGATCCAGTCGGTGCTGCCGGCCATCTACCCGATGCTCAAGGCCAACTATGACCTGAGCTTTACCCAGATCGGCCTGATCACCCTGACCTTCCAGATCACCGCTTCGCTGCTGCAGCCCTGGGTGGGCTTCTACACCGACAAGCGGCCGACGCCGAACCTGCTGCCGCTGGGCACCCTGTGCACGCTGGTGGGGATCGTCATGCTGGCGTTTGTCGGCAGCTTCCCGATGATCCTGCTGGCCTCGGCGCTGGTCGGCATCGGCTCCTCGACCTTCCACCCGGAAACCTCGCGGATCGCCCGGTTGGCCTCCGGTGGACGGTTTGGCCTGGCCCAGTCGACCTTCCAGGTCGGCGGTAACGCCGGCTCGGCGTTCGGCCCGCTGCTGGCGGCGGCCATCGTCATTCCGTTCGGCCAGACGCATGTCGCCTGGTTCGGCCTGGCGGCGCTGTTCTTCTTCGGCGTGACCTTGTTGCTGCGCCGCTGGTACAAGGAGCACCTCAACCAGGCGAAGGCACGCAAAGCCGTGCAGGCGACCCACGGCCTGTCGCCCCGGCGGGTGTTCGCAGCCTTGGCCGTGCTTGGCCTGCTGGTGTTCTCCAAGTACTTCTACATGGCCAGCTTCACCAGCTACTTCACCTTCTACCTGATCGAGAAGTTCGACCTGTCGGTGGCCAGTTCGCAGTTGCACCTGTTCCTGTTCCTCGGTGCGGTGGCGGCGGGGACCTTCTTTGGCGGGCCGATCGGTGACCGTATCGGGCGCAAGGCGGTGATCTGGTTCTCGATCCTCGGGGTGGCGCCGTTCACCCTGGCGCTGCCGTATGCCGACCTGTTCTGGACCACCGTGCTCAGCGTGGTGATCGGCTTTATCCTGGCCTCGGCGTTCTCCGCCATTGTCGTGTACGCCCAGGAGCTGGTGCCGGGCAATGTCGGCATGATCGCCGGGATCTTCTTTGGCCTGATGTTCGGCTTTGGCGGGATCGGCGCGGCGCTGCTGGGCTATGTGGCGGACCTGCGCGGCATCGAGTACGTCTACGGGTTGTGCTCGTACCTGCCGTTGTTTGGCCTGCTGGCGGTGTTGCTGCCGTCGACGGGCAAACGTTGAAACCGTCGGGGCCGCTTTGCGGCCCCGGCAATTGACGGCGCAAGCAGCCTTGGCCTAGAGTGCCGCCTCCTCCTCAACCTGCGTAGTCGATGCAATGCGCCGTAGTCAGCGTCTCCTCCAAGCCCGCCAGCCTGCAGCCCAGGCCTGTCGTCGTGCCTGGCCGAGCGACACGGTGCTCAAGCGTCGACGCAGCGTGCTGTTCGCCTTCACCTTCTCGCCACACCTCCCCCTGAACTGATCTGCGTGCCTGTGCTCATCGCCTCCCCGGCGTGACCCAGGGCGCCTGCGCTCGAACATCTTTCAGGGTTTCAGCCGACCGTGGCCGCGAGTGCCACCGTGTCGGCGTGCAAGGAGTGGGTACATGAACATGCGTTTGCTGGCGGGCCTTCTGTTCGCCGTCTCAGTGGTGGGTTTCAGCCTGGGGGCGAGCCTGCCGCTGGTATCGTTGCGCCTGCACGAGGCCGGCGCGAGCACCTTCGAGATCGGCGTGGTCTCGGCGATCCCGGCCGCGGGCATGATGCTCTCGGCGTTTCTGGTCGATGCCTGCTGCCGGCACCTGACCCGGCGCACCATCTACCTGCTGTGCTTCAGCCTGTGCACCTTGAGCATCGGGCTGCTCGAGTGGGCGTTTTCCTCGATCTGGCTGCTGGCCGTGCTGCGCCTCGGCCTGGGCCTGGGTATGGGCATCGCGATCATCCTCGGCGAGTCGTGGGTCAACGAACTGTGCCCGGAGCACAACCGCGGCAAGATCATGGCCCTGTACGCCACCAGCTTCACCGGCTTTCAGGTCCTCGGCCCGGCGATGCTGGCGCTGGTCGGTGCTCACAGCCCGTGGGTCACGGGCGTGGTCACCGGCTGCTATGGCCTGGCGCTGCTGTGCATCGTGCTGACCGTGCCCAACGATCACGTCGAGCATGGCGAGGAGGGCGACAAGAGCTTCACGCTGGCCGGTTTCTTCCGCGTCGCCCCGGCGCTGTGCGTGGCGGTGCTGTTCTTCTCCTTCTTCGATGCGGTGGTGCTGTCGTTGCTGCCGGTGTATGCCAGCAGCCATGGCTTCGCCGTGGCGGTGGCGGCGCTGATGGTCACCGTGGTATTTGCCGGCGACATGCTGTTCCAGCTGCCCCTGGGCTGGTTGGCCGACCGGGTCGAGCGCACCGGCCTGCACCTGGTGTGCGGTGTGCTGGCGATGGCGATCGGGGTGGGCTTGCCGTGGTTACTGCAGATGACCTGGTTGTTGTGGCCGATGCTGGTGCTGTTGGGGGCGGTGGCCGGGGGTATCTATACCTTGGCGCTGGTGCTGATCGGCCAGCGTTTCAAGGGCCGCGACCTGGTCACGGCGAATGCCAGCGTCGGCTTGCTGTGGGGGGTGGGCAGCCTGGTCGGGCCGTTGGTCAGCGGCGCGGCGATGGGGGTGGCGCCGCATGGGCTGCCGATGGCGTTGGCGCTGATGGCGGGGTTGTTCGTCTGTTTCGCCCGGCAGTCGTATCGCCGGGCGGGGAAGTTGAACGCTGCGGTGGAGTGAGGCTCAGAAGCGCCCGCGCAGGCTCACCGACACATTGCGCGGATCACCCCAGTAGTAGCCCGTCGGAGTCGGAGCGACCTGGCGGTAGTACTGCTTGTCGAACAGGTTGTTGGCGTTCAACTGCAAGGAGTAATGCTCGTTGAACCGGTAGTTGACCATGGCGTTGTAGACCGCGTACCCCGACTGCGTGGCCACGGCGCTGCCGCTGCGATTGTAGATGTCGCTTTGTGCCTGTACGCCGCCGCCGACGGTCCAGGCCTCCAGCTCACCGGGCAGGCGATAGCTGGTGAACAGGCGCAGCATGCGCTTGGGGTCGGTCGTGCGGATCGCATTGCCGGTATTGCTCAGCGTGTCCTTCAACTGCTTGGTGGCGTTGTAGGTGTAACCGCCGCTGACGTTCCAGCCAGGCAGTACCTCGCCGGAGATTTCCAGCTCGAAGCCCTGGCTGCGGTTCTTGCCGGAGGCCACCTTGCAATAGCCACTGGTGTAGTTGGGCGGGCACGGGTTGGGGCCGCTGAGGTCATCCAGGGCATTGCCGACCTGATAGATGCGGAAAAACGCCAGCGAGGTATTCAGGCGGCCGTCATAGAACTCGCCCTTGATGCCGGTCTCGTAGGCTTCGCCGGTCGTCGGCGCAAGCACCGAGCCACTGACGTCAGTGGCGGTCTGCGGGTTGAAGATTTCGGTATAGCTGGCGTAGGTGCTGAAGTGGTCGTTGAGGTCGTAGATCAAGGCCGCGTACGGCACGATCTCGTTATCGATACTGAACGTGCCGTTGGACTTGAGGTTGTTTTCCTGCTCGTAGTCGTACCAGTTGCTGCGCGCCCCGATGATCGCGGTCAATGGGTCTGCGAGGGAGATCCGCCACGTGGCGTAGGCGGCTTCCTGGGTCGTGCGGGTGCGCACCGGGTGGGCGGTGATATCAATACTCGGCTCGGCGAGGCTGGTCTTGGGGTCCCACTCGCGGATGTCGAACAGCCCCGAGGCGGTGAATTGGGTAGCAGAGGCATACGAGTCATTGCGGATACGCTCGACCCCGAGCACCAGTTCATGGCTGCGGCCCAACAGCTCGAAAGGGCCGTTGAGCGTAGCGCTGAGGTTGTTCTGGATACTTTCGCCGCCGTCGCCTTCGGTGACTTGATAGCTCATCAGGTATGGGTTGTTGGTCGGGTTGACGTTCGCCCCGGCGCGGCTGAAATACGTCTGCTTGAAGCCATGGTCGTCGAGCTCGAAGTGAGTGCGTTGCGCCATCAGCTTGAGCGTCCAGTCGTTGTCGAAGCGATGCTCGAGTTCGGCGAAGGTCTGCAGGTTGCTGCGGTCCCAACGGTTCCAGTCGGCGCCCAGGTAGGTGCTGCGGCTCAGTGGCAGTGGCGAGCCGTCGTAATCGGCGGGCAGGTTGCCCCAGGCGCCGGTGGCGTCCAGCTGGGTCCATTCCAGCCCGGTGGTCAGCGTGGTGCTGTCGTTCAGGTCGAAGGCCAGGACCCCGTAGAAGACATCCTTGCGCTCCTTGCGCGACGCCTGGAAGTGGTCCTTGTCGTCATGCACGGCGATGACCCTGCCGCGCACGTTGCCGGTTTCGGTCAGTGGGCCGGACAGGTCGGCGACGTAGCGTTGGGCATCCCACGAGCCGAGGGTCACGCTGCCTTCGCCCTGGAACTGCGCAGTGGGTCGTTTACGCACCAGGTTGACCGTGCCGGATGGGTTGCCGGCGCCGCGCAGCATGCCGGTGGCACCGCGGAGAATTTCGGCGCGGTCGATGATCGCCGAGTCGCTCTGGATGAATGAACCACCGCCGCTGCTCTGCACCACGGTGGCCCCGTCATACTGGATGGCGTCGATCGAGTAGCCGCGCGAGTAGTACTGCACGCGCTCGCTGTCGGTCATGTTCACCACCACGCCGGGCGTCTGCTCGAGCAAGTTGGTGAGGTTGGTGATGTTCTGGTCGTCGATACGCTGGCGAGTGACCACCGTTACCGACTGCGGGGTGTGACGAAGGCTTTGCGGGGTCTTGCCGATGGTCACCGCACCGGTGGTGTAGGACCCGCTGTTTTCGGTGGTCTCGCCCAGGCGATCGCTGGAGATGCTGGTCGCACCCAGCTCCAGCGCGCTGCCCGCATCCACTGCCGGGATCAGCAGAAAGCTCTTGTCGCTCTCCTGCTGGACCTGCACATCGCTGCCCTGCAGCACGATCGACAAGGCCTGGGCACTGTCATGGCGGCCTTGGACGCCGCGGGTGGTCTTGCCTTGCAGGCTGTTCGCATCGAACGACAGGTTCAAGCCGCCCTGGCGGGCCATCTGGTCCAGCGCGGTGGCCAGCGGGCCGGCGGCGATGTTCCAGTCGACCTGCTGGCTGTGGCTGGCGGCTGCCGCCTGGGCCGGTAGCGCAATGGCGCAGCTGGCGCTCAGGCTGAGGCCGAGCAGGGCGGCGCGCATGGCATGGCGCAGCCTGTCGTTGCGGGGGGAACAGGGGTGAATCATGACGCGCTCCTGAAGGTTGTTAAGACCACTTTTCGGGCTTTGTTCCTTCAGGCCGAGCGAGTATGAGCATCCACCTCATTTTTTTTGCGTGTGCTTCAGGCGGCGTCGATGCTCACCCAGTAACGCGTGCGGTAGTCGACGCGCACCGGCAGGCTGCGCGCGAGCAGCAGCAGGATGTGCTCGCTGTCGGCCAGCTGATAGGTACCGGACACCTTGAGCTGCGCCACCTGCGGTGCACAGCGCACTACGCCTGGGCGGTACCGTGCCAGCTCGCTGACGAACTCGCCCAGGGGCATCTGCTGGACGCTCAGCACGCCGTCGGTCCAGCCCCACGGGTCGCCATGCAGGACAGCGGGCTGCAAGCTGCCCGACGCCGAGACCTCAACCATTTCGCCCGCGCGCACCTGGCGTAGCGGGGCAGAGGCGGGTAACAGCGTCACTTCGCCCCGACGCACGGCGAGCAACAGGCCGTGATCGGTTTCGCGCAGCAACAACTGGCCGTCGCGGGTGCTCAAGGCGCCGATCCGGGTATCGATCAGGAAGGGCCGGTTGTCGTCGGCGTTGCTGTCCAGGGTCATCTCGCCCCGGACCAGCGTCAGCAAGCGCTGCTCGACGCTGTAGCGCAAGTCGATGGCGCTGTCGGTGTTGAGCTGGATGCGGCTGCCGTCGCTGCCTTGCAGGTCACGCCGCTCGCCGGTGCCGGTGCGGCTGTCGGCCAGCAGGGCTGGCAACCCGAGCGGCTCGCGGGCGGCCCAGGCGAAGCTGCCTCCGACGGCCAGCACGGCGAGCAGCTTGAGGTGATCGCGGCGGCCGATGCGCTGGCGCTGGCTGCTGTCGAGGGTGCGTCGGCTGAGGTCGCCGGGCAGGCCCGCCAGTTCGTCGCTGAGGCTGCTCACCCGCTGCCAGGCCAGGGCATTGTGCGGGTGGCTGGCCAGCCACTGCTGGAACTGGCGTTCGGTGCGTGCGCTGGGCTCATCGAAACGCAGCTTCACCAGCCAGTCGATCGCCTGGTCGACCTGGGCCTGCGCGGGGTTACGCTCAGGCGTCGGCATAGCGCAACCGGTAGCAGACGCCGAGGGCCTTGGCCAGGTCGCGCTCGACGGTCGCCCGGGAGACGTCCAGGCGCTCGGCGATCCGGGCGATGCTCAGGCCATCCAGCTGCGCCAGCAGAAACGCCTGGCGCACCCGTGGCTTGAGCCGGTGCAGGGCCGCATCGAGGCGTTCGAGGGTATCGAGGATGAGCAGGCGGTGTTCTTCACTGGGCGCTTCGCATTCGGGCAGGCTGGCCAGGCTCTCCTGGTAGGCGCGCTCGAGGGCGCGGCGACGAAACTGGTCGATCATCAGGCCGCGGGCGATGCTGCTGAGGTAGGCACGGGGCTCCTTCAGTGGCGATGCCTGACGCGCGCGAAGCAGCCGGACAAACGTGTCCTGGGCCAGGTCGGCGGCGTTTTCCCGGCAGTCGACGCGTGCCCGCAGCCAACCGCGCAGCCACGCGTGATGGGTTTGATAGAGCAGATCGACCTCGGCCGGCTTGAGCATGTCGTTCATCTGCATCGTAGCAACGGCCCTGATCCTGGATGGAAGTGCGTTTGTTAATCGTTCTCAATTCTAGGCGGGGTGGCTACTCGAGGGCAATGGCATACCAGAAAATTCTCGCGCATGATTCGGCGTTTGCTCGTAGCAGGGCTGGGCTAAGATGAGGGCTTGGCGTACTGCGCAGGTAGCCGTGGATGATCCTCGCTGACCTTTCGCCCGCGGCCTTGCACGAGGCCGCCGGCTATCTTGCCGGGCTCGATCCGGACTGGGCGCGGCATATCGCCGTGACCGGGCCGTGCCTGCATCAGGCGACCCCGGGGCGTGAGCCGTATGAAGCCCTGGTGCGGGCGATTGCCTACCAGCAACTGCATGCGCGTGCGGCCGAGGCGATCCTTGGGCGAATGCTGGCGCTGTATCCCGATACGGCGTTTCCCAGCCCGGCGCAGCTGGTGGCGACCACGCCTGAGGCACTGCGCGCGTGTGGTTTCTCCGCGAGCAAGCTGTCGACTGTGCAGGGGATTGCCAAGGCCCGTCTTGACGGGCTCGTGCCCAGCCGCGACGAGGCGCTGAGCTTGCATGACGATGTGCTGATCGAGCGGCTGGTGACCTTGCGCGGGGTCGGCCGGTGGACGGTGGAGATGCTGCTGATGTACTGCCTGGAGCGGTCGGACATCCTGCCGGTGGACGATTTTGGCGTGCGTGAAGGCTATCGCCGGATCAAGGGCCTGGAAAAAGCCCCGACCCCCGCGCAGATGCGCGCATTGGCTGCCGGGTGGAGCCCGCACCGTACGGTGGCTGCCTGGTACCTGTGGCGCGCTGTCGGGTGACCGAGCCGCTTCAGGATCCCTGACTGAATACAGGCGCAAGATTGAGAGTGAACCGCTGGGCCGTGGATGTCAGGCTCAGCGCTCTGCTCAGCAAGGAGTCACCCGATGAAGCCCGCCTACGTCACCGACGCCGACCGTTGGCTCGCCGTACAAAGCCGCGATAGCGCTGCCGCCGGGCACTTCGTCTACGCCGTGCGCAGTACCGGCATCTACTGCCATCCCGGCTGCAGGTCGCGTCTGGCCAAACGCGAGAACGTCGCCTTCTACCCCGATCCGGCCGCCGCTGAAGCCGCCGGCTACCGTGCCTGCCAACGCTGCAGCAGTGGCGCCCGGCGTACCGCATTGATCGCCCGCGCCTGCCGCCTGCTCGAGGCCAGCGAAACCGCCCCCAGCCTCGACCAGTTGGGTACCGAGCTCAGCGTCAGCCCCTTTCACCTGCACCGCCTGTTCAAGGCTGAAACCGGCCTGACGCCGAAAGCGTATGCCTCGGCGTTTCGCGCCCAGCGCCTGCGAGAGCGTCTCGGCGACCCGGCCACGACAGTCACTGACGCCCTCTACGACGCCGGCTACAACTCCAACAGCCGTTTTTACCAGAGCGCCGGCCAGCGCCTCGGCATGCGCCCCAGGCAATTTCGCGCAGGCGGTGCCGGCGCGACTGTCCGATTCGCCCTCGGCCAATGTTCGCTCGGTGCCATTCTGGTAGCACAGAGCGAGCGGGGGATTTGCGCGATTCTGCTCGGCGACGACCCGCAAACGCTGCTCGAGCAATTGCAGGATCAGTTCCCCAAGGCGCAACTGATCGGCGGTGATGCGGGGTATGAGCAGTTGGTTGCCGAGGTGGTTGGCTTCGTCGAGCACCCGGCGCTCGGCCTGGACCTGCCACTGGACGTGCAGGGCACGGCGTTTCAGGAGCGCGTCTGGCAAGCCCTGCGCGAAGTGCCGGCGGGCTGCCGGGTCAGCTACAGCGAGGTCGCCGAGCGCATCGGCGCGCCCAAGGCGGTGCGCGCCGTGGCGCTGGCCTGCGCGGCCAACCGTATTGCGGTGGCCATCCCCTGCCACCGTGTGGTGCGGCGCGATGGCGATATCAGCGGCTACCGCTGGGGTGTCGAACGCAAGCGGCAGCTGCTCGACCGAGAAACGGCACTCACCTGAGCCCGTGAGCAGCGTAGAATTCCCCGCCTGCAGTGTCTGTAAATAGGGGAATTCGATGAGGCGTGTAAGCCTTGACCGTTTGTGTGTGGGGATTTTCGCCCTGCTCTTGTGGGTAGCCACGCCGGCCTGGTCGGCGGGCGCTACGCCTGTGTCGCAATTGCTGGCCGGCGAAATGGCCGCGCTGGACGAGAACGCCAGCGTCGAGCAGTTGAGTGACCGGCTCGACCAGATTCGCCAGGGGGTCAGCAGCAACGCCAATGACGATCAGCTCTCGCAGCTGCGTCAAGCGGCCATGCAGGTCCAGCGTCAGGCGGATGCTCTTGTCGCGTTGCGCACCACCGACCTGGAGCGCCTGGACGATCAGCTCAAGGTGCTCGGCCCGGTCTTGCCGGATGAAGCCGACAGCATTACCCGGCAGCGTCAGCAACTGACCAGGGACAAGAAGTCGCTGACCGATCAGCAACAGACCGCCACCCAACTGACCCAGTCGGCGCGTGACCTGTCGACGCAGATCGTCAACCTGCGCCGTAGCCAGTTCAACTCGCAGATCACCAGCCGCGCCGCGAGCCCGTTGAGCCCGGCGTTCTGGTCGAGCTTCATTCGCCCGACCGACGACGACGTGGCCCGCCTGCGCGCCCTGCGTGGCGAGGCTGCGGATGCGCTCGCCAGTGCCTTCAGCGCCGAAAACCGCTGGTTGTTCATCACCAGCCTGGTGGCGGCCCTGCTGGTCTGGACCCTGGTCCGGCGGCTGCTCGAGCGGCTGCTGGCCGACGCGATGATCCGCTGGCTGCCGGAAGGCCGCCTGCGCCGCAGTGCCCTCGCCCTGAGCGTCAGCCTGGCGACCCTGGCGACTATCGCAGGGTCGGTGTCGCTGGTCCGTTGGGGCCTGGAAACCAGTGCTGATCTGGGCACCGACATCGCCAGCCTGATCAACCATGTGCTCACCCTGGTGGTCTTCAGCGCCTTCATTACCGGCCTCGGGCGCGCCATGCTGATGCTGCAGCGCCCGTCCTGGCGCCTGCCGCCGATCCCGGATGAAGTGGCTAGCGCGCTTGGCTGGTTCCCTAAACTGCTGGCGCTGGCGCTGATGGTGCTGCTCACCCAGGAGCGGATCAACAGCGTGATCGGCACCAGCCTGGCGCTGACCCTGGCCACCAACGGCCTGACCGCACTGGTGGTGGCGGCGATCTTTGCCGCAGCGCTGGTGCGCTACCGGCGCACCCGCCGCTTGCACGGCCTGGCGCGGCCTTCAGGGTTGGCCGGGCTGATACCGTTCGTCGGTGTGATCTGGATTGGCCTGGTCGTGCTGGCGCTGCTCACGGGCTACCTGACGCTGGCGTACTTCCTGATCGCCAAGCTGCTGTGGATCAGCGTGGTGGCGACCTGTGCCTACCTGCTCGTCACGGTGTTCGGCGACCTCTGCGAAACCCTGCTCTCGCCGCGTCAGCCCGGTGGCCTGGCGCTGGCCTCGGCGCTGGGCCTGGCCCAGCGTCACCAGGCCCAGGCCAGCACCATCCTGGCGGGCATCGGCCGCACCCTGCTGCTGTTCGGTGCCGCCTTGCTGGCGTTCATGCCTTCGGGCACCAGCCCGGGTGAGCTGCTGCTGAGCCTGGCAGACTGGGACGGCAGCGGCGGCAAGGTACTGGGCAACCTGAACATCGTCCCGCAGGATATCTTCCTGGCGTTGGGCATGTTCCTCGGTGGTTTGCTCGCCATCCGCGTGGTCAAGCGCTGGCTGAGCGATCGCCTGCTGCCCGAGACCGACATGGACGCCGGCATGCGTGCCTCGCTGGTGACCCTGGTCGGTTACCTGGGCTTCCTGTTCCTGGCCATGCTGGTGATGTCGACCCTGCGCATCAACCTGACCAGCCTGACCTGGGTGGTCAGTGCGCTGTCGGTGGGTATCGGTTTCGGCTTGCAGCAGATCGTCCAGAACTTCATCTCTGGCCTGATCCTGCTGACCGAGCGTCCGGTCAAGGTGGGCGACTGGGTCAGCCTGGCCGGTGTCGAAGGTGACATCCGCCGAATCAACGTACGGGCCACCGAGATCCAGATGTCCGACCGTTCGACGGTGATCGTGCCGAACTCGCAGTTCATCTCGCAGAACGTGCGCAACGTGACCATGGGCAACGCCCTGGGCGTGGTCGGCATCAGCCTGACCCTGCCGCTGGAGAGCGACCCGAGCCAGGTCCGCGAGCTGTTGCTCGCGGCCTATGCCGAGCACGAGGCGATCCTCGATGCGCCGACACCGTCGGTGACCTTCAAGGACCTCACCGCGAGTGGCATGGTGTTGAGTGTCAGTGGCTATGTGGCGGGGCCGCGGCAGGTCTCGTCGACGCGCAGTGACCTGCTGTTCACCGTGCTGGCGCGCTTGCGCGAGGCGGGCATCGAGTTGTCTTCGCCGCAGAGCATGGTGCTGGTGCAGGAAGCGCCACGCCCGGCCGACGAGCCGGCGTAAGCCTGACCGAGGGCAAGCCCGCTTCGTTGAGCAGGCTTGTCCTCGACAGGTTGCACGCAGGTTCAGTGCTGCTTGGCCTGCCTGATCCGCAGCAGGATCACCAGCAACACCAGCACCACCGCCGGCGTCATCCCCAGCAGCGCATCGCGCGCCGCCAAGCCCGCCCCGAGCACATTCAGCCCACCGTACAGCAGCTTGAACAGGTTCAGCAGGTAATAGGTGATGGCGATGATCGACAGCCCTTCCACCGCACGCTGGATCTTTACCTGCGCATCGGCCCGGGCATTCAGGCTGCCGAGGATCTGCGCGTTCTGCTCTTCCATTTCCACCTGCACCCGCGCCTGCAGCAGGTCGCCCAGGTTGGCCACGTTCTTCGCCAGTTGCTCCAGCCGTTGCTCGGTGGCCGAGCAGTAGCGCACGGTCGGCTTGAAGCGCCGTTCGATGAACACCCCCAGCCGCTGGCAGTCGCCGACATGGCTCTCGCGCAATTCGCCCAGGCGTTCGAACACCAGTTGCGCATACGCCTGGGTGGCGCCGAAGCGGTGGCGGGTCTTCACCGTGCGGCTGACCACCTGCCGCGACAGGTGCGCGATCGCTTCGAGCAAGGCCTTGGAGTCATGGCCGGCAACGCTGGCACTGCGCTCGGAGAGGCTCACCAGGGTCTTGTCGAACGCGTCCAGCTCCTGGCTCAGTGCCTTGGCCGTGGACAAGGCCAGCGAGGCCATCATGCGGTACGTCTCGATCTCCAGCAGGCGCCGGATCATCCGGCCCTGGCGGTAGGCATTGAGCCGGCGGTTGATGAACAGGAAGCGGTTGGTGCCGTCTTCGGTGAGGCGAAAATCACTCCAGACCACCGCATCGCCGCCGCCGACGCAGGAGCCGCAGGGGTCCTTGAAGCCGAGGCGGCCCAAGTCCAGATCCTGCTCGTCGCGCACCAGCACCTGCACCGCGTTGATCACCTCGGCCGACTGTGGCGCGATCGCCTCGGCCAGCACCGGCGGTAGCGCCTGCCAGTCGTCGGCGGCGGCGGTGCAGGGCACGACCAGGGTCAGGGTGAAGAACTCGGTGTGCCGTTCCCATTTGAACGGGTGGCCGTCCAGCTCGGTGATGCCCTGCGCCGCGTGCGGGTCGCACGCCTCCGGGCAGCAGCGTTGCAGCAGCGCGGTGCAGGCCGCGTCAGCGCCGAGCAGGGCCAGGTGGAAGACATGCGCCGGGCCGTCGAAGTACAGCGACGGGCGGGCGTGCAATTCGTTGTGCAAGGCGGTGCGTTGAGGGTGCATGGGTGGTCCGGCCTGGTGTTGTGATTGTGGGGGTACCAGGTAGTGGGACTCTACGACCGCGGGGAAAAGTCACCAACGTGGGAAAGTGCGGTATAGCGCGCCAAGCGCGCAGGGTTCTGTCCTGACCTGTCGCCGAAAACCATGATGCGCTCGCTGCGCTGACGTGACAGTGCGGCGGATAGCAAAAGCCCCCTGTGGCAATTGCCAGCAAGGGGCTCAGAGGTTACCGGGTATCGTGTTTACTCCAGGCAACGCGTCACATGCTTCACCGACTGATAGGCGGACAACCCCCAAGGCCCAAGCTCACGGCCGATCCCGCTGCCCTTGGTGCCACCCCACGAGGTTTCGACGAACACCGCCTGCACCGAGTTGATCCATACATGGCCAACCTCCAGTGCGTCGGCCACGCGCTCGGCGCGCTCCAGGTCGGCCGAGCACACGGTGGCGACCAGGCCGAAACGGCTGTCGTTGGCCTGGGCAATGGCCTGCTGCTCGCTCGAGAAGCGCCGGGCACACAGCACCGGGCCAAAGATCTCCTCCACCCACAGGCGGCTGCTCTGGGGCACATCCACATACAGCGTCGGGCTGACGAACCAGCCGTCACGGTCCAGCGCCTTACCGCCGGCCAGGCACTTCAGACCCTCTTCACGCGCGGTGGCAAAGTAGCCCGCCACCTTCAGCCACTGTGCCTGGCTGGTCAGCGGGCCCATCTGCACGTCTTCGGTCAGCGGGTTACCCACCTGGATCGTCTCCAGCGCATCCTGCAAGCGCGCCAGCAGGGCATCGGCAATGCCATCCTGGACCAACAGGCGCGACGTCGCCGAGCACATCTGCCCGGCATTCCAGGTGATGCCGGCGACGATCCACTCCACGGCCTGGTCGACGTCGCAATCGTCGAACACGACAATCGCCGACTTGCCGCCCAGCTCCAGTGTTACCGGCCGGCACTGCACCGCCGAGGCGCGCATGACCTGGCTGCCGACGCCGTTGCTGCCGGTGAACGACAGCTTGTCGAGGCCGTTATGGCCGCTCAGCGCAGCGCCGGTCTCGGCCTTGCCGTTGACGATGTTCAGCACGCCCGCGGGCAGGCCGAGCTGCTCGGCGATCTGGCCGTAGGCCTGCTCGATCAGTGGCGTCACTTCAGAAGGCTTGAGCACCACGGTGCAGCCCGCCGCCAGGGCCGGGGCGAGCTTCCAGGCGCTGGTCACCAGGGGGAAGTTCCACGGCACGATCAGGCCGACCACGCCAACGGGCTCGAGCCGCGTGCGCGCAGTGAAGCCCGGCACGGCCAGCGGCACGTCGCGGTTCTTCGCCGGCAGTTGCTCAGCGAGGTCGGCGTAGTAGGCGAAGGTCGCCACGGCATCGTCCAGGTCGATTTCGGCTTCGTGGCGCGGCTTGCCGTTGTTGCGCATCTGCAGCGCGATCAGGTCCTCGCGGCGTGCCCCGAGCTGCTCGGCGAAGCCGCGCAACAGCGCAGCGCGCTCGGCGGCCGAGGTCTGTTTCCAGGCGGGTAAGGCGCGACGGGCAGCGGCAACGGCCTGGTCGACCTGGGCGCTGCTGGCCGACATCAGTTCGGCAAACGGCAGGCCCAGCGCCGGCTCATGCACGCTGATGCAGTCGTGGCCTTGGCCTTCGACCCAGCGGCCGTCGATGTAGTGAGGTGTGGTCATGGTCGGATTCCGGTCAGGCGATTTCGGCGATAGTGGTTACCGGCATGCGCGAGGTGCTTTTGCAGCGCACCCAGCGCGGGCCGTTGGGGCCATACACGCCAGCAGGTTCAGGGAACAGGTTGAGCAGGGTCAGGTAGAGCAGGGCGGCGCAGCCGAGGGTCACCGGCAGGCTCAGGTCGATACCGCCGGCCAGTTCGCCGAGCGGCCCGACGAACTGCCCCGGCAGGTTGACGAAGCACAGGCCGACCGCCGCGCTGGGCAGCCAGGCGCCCATGCCGCGCCAGTTCCAGCCGTGCATGAACCAGTAGTGGCCGCCCCGCTGACCGCGGGTGAACACCTGCAGGTCGTCGGCGTGGTAGAAGCCGCGGCGGGTGATCAGGCCGAGGATCATGATCACCATCCACGGGCTGGTGCAGGTGATGATCAGCACGGCGAAGGTCGACACGCTCTGCACCAGGTTGAAGGTGAAGCGGCCGAGGAAGATGAAGCCGATGGCCGCCACGCCGATCAGCAGGGTGGCGCCGGCGCGGCTGAGCAGCCGTGGGAACACGCTGGACATGTCCAGGCCGGTGCCATACAAGGCGGTGGTGCCGGTCGACATGCCACCGATCACCGCGATCAGGCACACCGGCAGGAAGAACCAGCTCGGCGAGATCGCCAGCAGCCCGCCGACATAGTTGTTGGCGGCGATGTAGTCCGGTGCCTGGCTGGCCACCAGGGTGGCGGTGCACAGGCCGAACAGGAACGGGATCAAGGTCCCGACCTGGGCGGCGATCACCGCCAGCATGATGCGCGCCTTGGGCGTTTCACGCGGGATGTAGCGCGACCAGTCGCCGAGAAACGCGCCAAACGACACCGGGTTGCTCATGGCCAGGATGGCCGCGCCGACGAATGCCGCCCAGAACCCCGCCTGGCCAAGGTTGACGCTGCCGGCGTAGCCGGCATCGAACGGCCCGGCAAAGGCCAGGATGCCCAACAGGAACAGCAGGCTGGAGGCCCACACGGCGATCTTGTTGACCCACAGCATGAAGCGGAAGCCGAAGATGCACACCACCAGCACCAGCACCGCGAACAGGCCGTAGGCCAGGCCCAGGGTCAGGTCGGTTTCCGGCAGCCCGGCCAGGCGCTTGGCGCCGCCGACCAGGGCATCGCCCGAGCTCCACACTGACAGCGAGAAGAACGCCACGGCGGTCAGCAGCGACAGGAACGAGCCGACGATGCGCCCGTGCACACCGAAGTGCGCGCCGGACGATACGGCGTTGTTGGTGCCGTTGAGCGCGCCGAACAGGCCCATCGGCGCGAGGATCAGCGAGCCGATCCCGACGCCCAGCAGGATCGCCCAGACGCCGGCCTGGAACGACAGGCCGAAGAGCACCGGAAAGCTGCCCAGCACGGCGGTGGCAAAGGTGTTGGCGCCGCCGAAGATCAGGCGGAACAGGTCCAGCGGGGAGGCGTCGCGTTGATCGGCGGGGATCTGTTCGACGCCATTGGTCTCGATACCGGTCGAGTGGCTCATGAGGGTGCTCCAGCGCGGTTGTTGTAGGTCGGCGCAGGGCGCGGACCCTGTTGTGGGTGCGATGGCAGTGGCGGCAGGGCCGCAATCGGTACAGCGGGTCAGGCTTGGGTGACCGTCGACAGGTGCTCGTGGCAGGCCAGCCAGGTGTCGCCCTGGCGGCGGAAGACGATGGTCTCGCGCTCGGCCAGTTGGTGCGCTTCGCCGGCAATGCGGATGTGCGTGGCGACATCGTGCATGAAGATCGCCACGTCGCCCTGCAGGCTGACGGTGGCGTTGCTCGACTGGCAATCGAGCACGGCAAAGCCCTCCGCCTGCCAGTCTGCCCAGAGCAGTTCATAGGCGCGGCGTGACAGCAGCGGTTGGGCAAGGGTGTGGAAAAGGAACGTGGCGTCTTCGCTGAAGCAGGCGAAGTAGCGGGCGGTGTCGTTGCTGGCAAAGGCGGCGACGAGGTCGGCGGCGGCCTGCCGTACCTGGAGTGTCTGGTCCACGGGAGTGGCCTCACGGTTTTTGTGATTGTGATGAAGCGATTCTGGTGAGGGATGGGGCAGGGAAGAATCGCTGGGGGCAAATAATCAGTTCAGGAATTTCTGAACAAAGTCATGGCGGCCCGCTGCAAGGGTGGTTGGTCTGCGCTAGTGGAGGCGAGTCGGAGCGATCAAGTAAGCGATCAAGTAACCGATCAAGTAACCGCCCAGGTTCAGCGGTTGATGGGCGTTCTACCGCCCGGCGTTGCCTTTAGACGCAGCGTACTCATGCAGTTGCATCAGCTTAGCGCTCTGCCAATTCACACTCGCCAATGCCGGCTGAGCGCTGTGATGGCGCACTCGCCGCATACGCCGCCAGCCCCAACGCAATCGCGGTCAGCATGCCGCCCGCCCAAGGCGTCACGGCCAGCGATGACTGGGCGATTACCAGCCCGCCGACACCGGTGCCAACCCCCACGCCAAGGTGCATGGCCGACAGGTTCAGGCTCATGCCGGCCTGGAAGGTGCTCGCTCCGCGCGCGGCCAGATAGCTCTGCACCACCGGCGAGATCATCCAGCTGACGCCGCCCCAGAGCATCATCATCGGCAGGAACAGCCACGGCGTGCCTGCGCCTAATGGCAGCACCAAGAGGCTCGTCAGGTACAGCACCGGGGTCACCGCGATGGCCCGGGTGGCGCCCAGCCGGTCGGCCATCCAGCCCCCCAGGTAGCCCCCCGAGACACCGGCGATGCCAAAGGCGGCGAACACGCCGGCCAGCCAGGGCGCGGGAACCTGCCCGACTTGCAGGGCATAAGGGGCAAGGTAGGCAAACACCGTGAAGTGACCCGCGATCATCAGCAGCGAGACCAGTTGCGCGGCGACCAATCGCCCGTCACGCAGGTGATGCAGGTAGCTGCTCGCGGCCACCCGCTCGCTGCCTTGCAACGCCGGCAGTGCCCGCCAGGCCACCAGCAGCACGGCGCCCGCCAACAGCGCCAGGCCGACGAACACGCCTCGCCAGCCGAGCGCATCGCAGAGCAGCATGCCCACCGGTACACCCAGCACCAGCGAGCCGCTGATGCCCATGAAGATCACTCCGATGGCGCGCCCGCGCAGCGCGCTGGGCACCATGCGCGTGGCCATCAACGTGCAGGTCAGGCAGGTCAGCGCACTGGTCGCGGCCATGCCGATACGCGCGGCCACCAGGGCGCCATAGCCCGGCGCCAACGCTGCCAGCAGGTTGCACACGGCAAACAGCCCGAGCGCCGTGCAGAGCAGGCCACGCAAGGGGAAACGTTGAGTGAGAAGCGGCGAGAAGGGCGCCGCGGCGGCAAACGCCAGGGAGAAGACGGTGGTCAGTTGCCCGGCAATCCCGAGCGGGACGTGCAGCCCGTCGACCAGTGCCGGAAGGATGCCGATGGTGATGTTTTCAGCCATGCCGGTGACGAATGTCGCCAGGGCCAGAAGCCAGATACGTGCGCTCATGTGTGCTCCGATGTGCAAGCCGGTGCTGGTCCGGACCTGCTGGCCAGACGGCTGACCGGCTAAAGGTCAGACCATCGGGTTTCGAGGCAGCGCTTCGGTTATCCCGCTTCTTTCAAGTGGCCAGTGTAGTCGCTTGGAGGCTGGCAGTGAAGCTACCGCAGGTCCAGGCCCATGCTGACAAAGCTCACTCCGTCGCGCTGGCTGACCTCGCCAAAGCGACTGAAGCCATGCCGCGCATAGAACGCGCAGGCGCTGGTGCGGGCGTTGAGCACGATGCGCTGGCCGCCCTGGGCCCTGACCTGGGCGATGGCGTGCGTGAGCAGCGCGGTGCCCAGCCCTTGCTGCTGGAAGCCCGAGGCCGTGGCGAACTTGCGGATCTGGAATGAAGCGGCGGCGATCTCGAACAGCGACAGGCAACTGACCAGTTGGCCGTCTGCATGGATGCCGAAGTGACGCGCCTGCTCATCGCCTTCGACGGCGCATTGCTGCGCGGTCAGGTCAGGCCAGAGCACATCCCGGCGCAGCGCCAGGCAATCAACAGGGCGGATTTGCTCGATCGTGGGTAAAGGCATCAGGGGGCTCCTTGCAATCAGCTGCAAGGGTAGCCCCCTGGGCGGCGGTGGCCAACCAGCGGCTGCTGAAACCTTAGTGCGCGACGGCCTTGCGCCGTGCCGAGAGGATCGTCGCCATGACGATCAGGGCGGCACCGGCAAACATCCGCAGCGACGGCTGATCACCGAACAGCATCCACGCACCGGCAATCGCGTACACCGGCTCCAGCGCGATGATCATGCCTGCGGTGCGTGCTTGCAGGCCTTCCAGGCTCTTGACGAACAGGTACTGCGACAGGCCGGTGCAGAACACCCCGAGCAGCGCCAGGTTGACCCAGTCGCTGCTTGCCAGGCTGGTTTCACCCAGGTGGCTGAAGGCGACCGGGGCGACCAGTGCCGCGACCACCACGTTCTGCCAGAACGAGGTCTGCATGGCGGTCATGCCAGCAGCGCCACGCCGGTTGGCAACGGTCAGCAGGGCGAACGCCAGGCCCGAGAGCAGGCCCCAGAGCAGGCCGATGGTGCCTTGGTCGAGCAGGTCGAACGACGGCACTACCAGCACCAGGCCGGCGCTCACCATCAGCAGCAACAGCGCCTCGGTGGCACCGATCCGCTCGCGGTAGACCACCCGATCGATCATCGCGATAAAGGCCGGGAAGCTGGCGAAACCCAGGGTCGCCACGGCGACGCCGCCGACTTTCACGGCCACGAAGAACGTCACCCAGTGCGCCGCCAGCAGGGCGCCGGTGAGGCCGATCACCGGCAGGTTGCGCAGGGTCAGCGCGTCCAGCAGGCGTGTGCCGCGCAGGCCGGCGACAAAGCCCAGGGCGATGAAGGCGAAGGTGGCGCGGCCAAAGGTGATGAGGGTGGCATCCGCATCGATCAGGTGACCCAGAATGCCGGTCAGGCCGAACAGCACCGCGGCGATGTGGGCGACGAGCAGCGCATTACGATGGCCGGAGGAGGCACCGGCCGTGGAAACATGGGTAGCGATCATGGCAGTCAAATTCTTCACAATGTGCGCACACAGGCACTCCCCGGTTTAGCGGGCGCACGTTTTTCTGATAGGGGAGTTTATTTTTAGTATGTGGTGGCTACCGGAAGGCCGGTGCCAGGGCGCCGCAGCGTTGGAATTGTGAAGCGAGGCTGCTTACTCGCGGTAAAACCATGTCTTAAGGCCAGCCCACGGCGGAGGGCTGACTGGTTGCCATTATTTTTCTTTGGGGGTTTGCCCAGACGGTTGTCTGCGCCGGGTGCATGTCAGATCGCGACGCCTAGTGTGTCGCAAAGCGTCATCTGGGTGGCACGAACCGCCAAGGGTGCGGTTTAGGCGGGTACAGAAACGAAAAAGCCGATGCAGGTCACCCGGCATCGGCTCTTGGTACGTCGCGGTCGGATCAGACGTTGAAGCGGAAGTGCATCACGTCGCCATCCTTGACGATGTATTCCTTGCCTTCCAGGCGCCATTTGCCGGCTTCCTTGGCACCGCCTTCACCCTTGAACTGGATGAAGTCGTCGTAGGCGACCACTTCGGCGCGAATGAAGCCTTTTTCGAAGTCGGTGTGGATCACGCCAGCCGCCTGCGGGGCGGTGGCACCGATACGCACGGTCCAGGCACGGACTTCCTGCACGCCGGCAGTGAAGTAGGTCTGCAGGTTGAGCAGCTCGTAGCCGGCACGGATCACGCGGTTCAGGCCAGGCTCTTCCAGGCCCAGGGCCTCGAGGAACATGTCCTTCTCTTCGCCGTCGTCGAGCTCGGCGATTTCCGCTTCGATCTTGTTGCACACCGGCACCACGACCGCGCCTTCTTCTTCGGCGATGGCACGGACCACGTCCAGGTGCGGGTTGTTGTCGAAGCCGTCTTCAGCGACGTTGGCGATGTACATCACCGGCTTGCTGGTCAGCAGGTGGAAGCCACGGATGACGGCCTTTTCGTCTTCAGCCATGTGCTTCATCAGGCTGCGCGCAGGCTTGCCTTCGGTGAAGTGCGGGATCAGCTTTTCCAGAATGGCCTTTTGCGCCAGGGCTTCCTTGTCGCCGCCCTTGGCGTTGCGGGTGACTTTCTGCAGTTGCTTCTCGCAGCTGTCGAGGTCGGCGAAGATCAGCTCGAGGTCGATGATCTCGATGTCGCGCTTGGGGTCGACGCTGTTCGACACGTGAATCACGTTCTCGTCTTCGAAGCAGCGCACCACGTGGGCGATGGCGTCGGTCTCACGGATGTTGGCCAGGAACTTGTTGCCCAGGCCTTCACCCTTGGACGCACCGGCAACCAGGCCGGCGATGTCGACGAACTCCATGGTGGTCGGCAGGATGCGGTTCGGCTTGACGATCTCGGCCAGCGCCGCCAGGCGCGCATCCGGCATCGGCACGATGCCGCTGTTCGGCTCGATGGTGCAGAAGGGGAAGTTCTCAGCCGCGATGCCGGACTTGGTCAGCGCGTTGAACAGGGTGGACTTGCCGACGTTGGGCAGGCCGACGATGCCGCAATTGAAACCCATGGAAATTCCCCTCTTGGTGATATCAGGCCTTCTGGCCGTGCAGCTCGCGCATGGCCTTGGCGAAGTCGCCGGCGAGCACGTCCGGCAGCACGCCGAGGGCAAAGTCGATGCTGGCGTCGAGCTTTTCCTGTTCGGCGCGCGGTGCGCGGCCCAGGACAAAGTTGGAGACCAGCTTGGCGTCACCCGGGTGGCCGATGCCAAGCCGCAGGCGATGGAAGTCGTTCTGGTTGCCGAGCTGCGCGATGATGTCGCGCAGACCGTTGTGCCCGCCGTGGCCGCCACCTCGTTTGAGTTTGGCGACGCCGGGAGGCAGGTCGAGTTCGTCGTGAGCCACCAGTATCGCTTCCGGCTTGATCCGGAAGAAATTGGCCAAGGCCGCCACGGACTGACCGCTGCGGTTCATGTAGGTGGTGGGGATCAACAGACGAACGTCGTTGCCCTGATGGCTGAATTTAGCCGTCAGGCCGAAATATTTGCGGTCAGCAGTCAAGGAGACACGCTGGGCGCTGGCAATGCGTTCAACGAAAAGAGCCCCTGCGTTATGCCGGGTCTGTTCGTATTCGGGGCCGGGGTTACCCAGGCCGACGATCAACTGGATGGCGGTCACGTAGGGGCTCTTCCTTGGGGTTGGTGGGGCACAATGCGCGGCACTGTACCCCGATCAACACCGGCGCGCGAGTGGATTACTCGGCAGCGCCTTCAGCTTCTGGTGCAACGCGTGGCGCGTGAACGTTGGCAACAGCTTTGTCATCACCGTGGGCCAGAGCGACGAACTCTACGCCTTTAGGAGCTTTCAGGTCCGACAGGTGGATGATGGTGCCGATTTCAGCGTTAGCCAGGTCGACTTCGATGAACTCAGGCAGGTCCTTGGCTTCGCAGGACACTTCGATCTCGGCCACAACGTGGGAGATCTCGCCGCCTTTCTTGACCGGAGCTTCTTCGTTGACGAAGTGCACAGGAACGATAGCGGTCAGCTTCTGGCCAGCAACGACGCGGATGAAGTCAGCGTGCATGATGAACTGCTTGACCGGGTGACGCTGCAGCGCCTTGACGATGACGTTTTGCTTGGCGCCGTCAACGTTCAGCTCGATTACGTGGCTGAAAGCAGCTTCGTTTTCGAACAGCTTGGCGATTTCCTTCAGTACGAAGGTCACGGACTCAGCTTCTTTATCGCCACCGTAGATAACGGCAGGGATGCTCAGCGTGTGACGCAGGCGGCGGCTCGCACCTTTCCCCAGGTCGGTACGCTTTTGGGCGTTCAGGATGAAATCAGTCATTTTACTTCTCCAAAATAGCCAGCACCCGCAGGCGATTGCGACCAGCGCCAAACGGGGTGGGCAAAAAAGCCCCGCCCCGACAATAGGGTCGGGGCGGGGCGCTTTTCGTCAACGGGGTTCCGCTTAGCGGAACATCGCGCTGATCGATTCTTCGTTGCTGATGCGGCGGACCGCTTCAGCGACAACCGGTGCGATATCCAACTGGCGGATACGGTCACAGGCTTGAGCAGCGGCCGACAGCGGGATGGTGTTGGTCACCACCAGCTCGTCGAGTACCGACTTCTCGATGTTCTCGATCGCCCGGCCAGAGAGAACAGGGTGCGTGCAGTAGGCGTAAACCTTGGCAGCGCCGTGCTCTTTCAGGGCCTTGGCCGCGTGGCACAGAGTGCCGGCGGTGTCGACCATGTCGTCTACCAGGATGCAAGTGCGCCCTTCGACGTCGCCGATGATATGCATCACTTCGGAGTGATTGGCCTTTTCACGGCGTTTGTCGATGATACCCAGATCGACGCCCAGCGACTTGGCAACAGCACGTGCACGCACGACGCCGCCGATGTCCGGGGAGACAATCATCAGGTTCTCGAAACGCTGGTCTTCGATATCGTCGACCAGTACGGGCGAACCGTAGATGTTGTCGACAGGAATATCGAAGAAACCCTGGATCTGGTCAGCGTGCAGGTCGACGGTGAGAACACGGTCGATACCCACGACAGTGAGCATGTCAGCGACGACTTTGGCGCTGATGGCTACACGTGCCGAACGCGGACGGCGGTCCTGGCGGGCGTATCCGAAGTAAGGAATCACGGCAGTGATTCGGGAGGCTGAGGAGCGGCGGAAGGCGTCGGCCATCACTACCAGTTCCATCAGGTTATCGTTGGTCGGGGCACAGGTCGGCTGAATAATGAAGACGTCTTTACCGCGGACATTTTCATTGATCTCAGTGCTGATCTCGCCGTCGGAGAATTTACCGACAGAGACGTCACCGAGAGGGATATGCAGCTGACGTACGACACGCCGAGCCAGATCGGGGTTAGCGTTCCCCGTAAAGACCATCATCTTGGACACGCGCAGTACCTGAAGGCTGAGGGTATACCTGGATGAGTATAGGAAAATGGCAGGGGCGGCTGGATTCGAACCAACGCATGGCAGGATCAAAACCTGCTGCCTTACCGCTTGGCGACGCCCCTGTATCTGTTGCTGCGAGTGCGATGCACTCGACTTCTAGAGCAGACTTTGTAACGTGCGATGCAACATCGAAACGTTGCTTCCCTTTGCCACAAACCCTGTTTGAGTCTCTGAAAGAAGGGCCAGAACTCTACCAGCTTCGGCTTTGCTTGGGAAGGCCCCAAACACGCAACTTCCAGTACCGGTTAATCGAGCTTCAGTATATTTACCCAGAAGATTCAACGCATTGCGAACTTCAGGGTAACGTTGCTCTACCACCGGTTGGCAGTCATTTCGACTGTTTCCCTCGGGAACGGGGCGCATCTTAAGGGGGAGGGAATCACGTGTCAACTGCGGATGTGAAAAAATTTCCGCTGTGCTGACAGACACTTGCGGCACCAGCACGACATACCAGGGTTCTTCAGGGTCGACCGGGGTCAGCTGTTCGCCGACACCCTGGGCAAACGCCGCGTGGCCGCGGACGAATACCGGCACGTCGGCGCCGAGGGTGAGGCCCAGGGTAGCCAGGCGATCGGCATCCCAGCCCAGTTGCCATAAATGGTTGAGGCCAAGCAGGGTGGTCGCGGCATCCGAGCTGCCACCGCCAATGCCTCCGCCCATCGGCAGGACCTTGTCCAGCCAGATGTCGACGCCGAGCGTGCAGCCCGCTTGCTGTTGCAACTGGCGGGCGGCGCGCACGATCAGGTTGCTGTCGTGGTCGACCCCGGCGATCTCGGTCTGCAGGCGCACCTGGCCGTCGTCGCGCAGGGCAAAGCGCAGCTCATCGGCGTGATCGAGAAACTGGAACACGGTTTCCAGCTGGTGGTAGCCGTCGGCGCGGCGACCAAGGATATGCAGCCACAGGTTGAGCTTGGCCGGGGCGGGCAGGGTCAGCGTGGTCATCGATCAATGCCCCAGCTGGCGTGGCTGCCAGTCCTTGACCACGAGGGTCACATCGAGGTTCTTGCCATGCAGCTTGAGGCGTTCGGGCAGCCAGTAGCCGTTCTGCTCGGTGTAGCTCAGGTACTGCACCTGCCAGCCATCCTGGGTCAGGCTGGCCAGGCGGCTGTCATCACCGAGGGTCAGCTGGCTCTTGCTGTCGGGCGCAGGCAGGCCGCGTACCCACCAGACCAGGTGGGAGACGGGCAATTCCCAGCCAAGCTGCTCTTCGAGCAGGGCCTCGGGGCTCGGCGCTTCGTAGCGGCCCTGGTTGGCCACCTCGAGCACCACGCCGCCGGGGCGGCCGGTCAGGCGTGCGGCACCGCGGCCGAGCGGGCCGGCCAGGCGAATGTCGTAGTAATCCTGGCGCTGCAGCCAGAACAGCGTGCCGCTGCCCGAGTCCTTGGGCGCGCGGATGCCGACCTTGCCGTTGATCTGCCAGCCGTCGAGGGTACTCAGCTGGGCCTTGTGCTGACGCCACAGCTGCGGGTCGCCCTTGCCTTGCAAGGCCTCGCGTTGGCCGAAACCGGCACAGCCGGCGAGCAGGGCGATCAGGCTGAAGGTGATGCAATGACGCAAGAACATGGCTTAAAGGGTCTCTGATCCGGTCAGGCGCAACACCGTCTTGCGCAGGATTGGGCTGTCGGGCTGGGCTTCGAAGGCCTTGGCCCACACCTGGCGCGCTTCGCGGCGCTTGCCGTTGGCCCACAGCACTTCGCCCAGGTGGGCGGCCACTTCGTGGTCGGGGAAACGCTCCAGGGCCTGGCGCAACAGGCGCTCGGCTTCGTCCAGGTTGCCCAGGCGGTAATTCACCCAGCCGAGGCTGTCGAGCACGGCGGGGTCATCCGGGGTCAGCTGGTGGGCCTTGTCGATCAGCGACTTGGCTTCGGCATAGCGGCTGGTGCGGTCGGCCAGGGTATAGCCGAGGGCGTTGATGGCCATGGCGTTGTCCGGCTCGCGGGCGATGATCGCGCGCAGGTCCTTTTCCATCTGGGTGAGGTCGTTGCGTTTTTCCGCCAGCATGGCCCGGGTGTAGAGCAGGTTGAGGTCGTCCGGGTAGCGCTTGATGGCCTGCTGCAGGACCTGGTCGGCCTGCGCCTCCTTGCCGTTGTTGCCGTAGCTCTCGGCTTCGATCAGGTACAGCTGGATGGCGTAGTCCGGTTGCGCTTCGCGGGCTTCGGCGAGCAGCCGCGAGGCTTCCTGGCCACGCCCGTTGGCGATCAGGATGTCGGCCTGGCGCAGCTGCGCCGGCAGGTAGTCAGGGCCGCTGCCGACCAGCGCGTATTCGCGCAGGGCGGCTTCAGGGTCGTTGCGTTCTTCGCGCAGGCGGCCGAGGTTGAGGTGCGCCGCGTCGACATTGCTGTCGCGCTCGACCAGCTCCTGCAGGTAACCCTCGGCTTCGTCCCAGGCCTTGCTCTCCAGGCACACCAACGCCAGCGAGTAACGCAGCTCGTCGTCCTCGGGGTACTGCTGGAGCATGCTTTCGAATTCGGCCTTGGCCTCGGCGATGCGGTCCTGCTCGACCAGGGTGCGCGCGTAGGTCAGGCGCAGGCGCTTGTCTTCAGGGTTGTCGCGGATCGCCCCGCGCAGCAGTGGCAGGGCCTCCGGACCGCGCTCCAGGGCTTGCAGCAAGCGCGCGCGGAGCAGGATCGGGGCGATTTCGCCGTTTTGTGGCGGATGCGCCTCGAGCAGGCTCAAGGCCTCTTCGGCCTTGCCGTCCTGGTTCAGCAGCAGGGCCTTGCCGAACACCAGCTGGCCGTTGTCCGGGTACTTCACCAGCAAGCGCTCGAAGCTCTGCATGAGGCCGTCGCGGGTGCTCTGGTCGGTCTCGGCGGCAGACAACGCGAGGAAGTCGAAATGGGTGTCGCCCTGGCCCTGGAGGACCTTTTCCATGTACACCATGGAGTCGTCGTAGCGTCCGCTGCGGGCCAGCTGGATGGCGGCGGCACGCTGGGCGTCGAGGTTGTCAGGGTCGTTGCGGGCCCAGATCAGTGCGGTGTCGAGGGCCGGCTCGTCGGCACCGAGGTACTCGGCGATGCGGTAGGCGCGCTCGGAGACGGCGGGATCCTGGGTCTTCTCGGCCTGGTCGACATAGTTGGCCAGGGCGATGTCGAAGCGGTTGCGCTGACCCGCCAGCTCCGCCACCAGCAGGCTATAGAAGGTGTCCTGCTTGAACGATCCATACACCACGGGCTTGTCCTGCTCAGCCTTGGCAGCATCGGCAACAGGCGTCTGGGCCTCGTTTTGCGGGACCAGGCTCTGGCAGCCCTGGAGCAGGGCGAGGGTAAGCAGCAGTGCGTAGGATCTATTCATAGATGAGGTATGGAAGTGCTAACCGGCGGTCGGAGCATGATGACACAAGCGCAGTGGCAAACCCACCTGCGCCACCGTGCTGTTTATCGAGGCCCGTGACAACGGGCCGTGTGGATTGCGCTGATCTATTACGACAATAGCGAACGGTGGTTGTTCTGAATCCTGCGAAGTAGGACAATTATCGGCTTCACGTCACAACCAGCGACCTTGCATGGCCTTTCTTGCACTTGGTATCAACCATAAGACTGCCTCGGTAGACGTACGCGAGCGCGTGGCGTTTACGCCCGAGCAGCTGGTCGATGCCCTGCAGCAGCTTTGCCGACTGACCGCCAGCCGCGAGGCGGCGATCCTCTCGACCTGCAACCGCAGCGAGCTTTACATCGAACAGGACGAGCTCGGCGCCGACGCCGTGCTGCAATGGTTGGCCCACTACCATCGGTTGAGCATCGACGAACTGCGCGCCAGTGCCTATGTGCACGAAGAGCACGACGCCGTGCGGCACATGATGCGCGTCGCCTCCGGGCTCGACTCGCTGGTGCTCGGCGAGCCGCAGATCCTCGGCCAGATGAAGTCGGCCTACGCCGTGGCCCGCGAGGCCGGGACCATCGGCCCGCTGCTCGGGCGCTTGTTCCAGGCCACGTTCAGCGCGGCCAAGCAGGTGCGCACCGACACCGCGATCGGCGAAAACCCGGTTTCGGTGGCGTTTGCCGCGGTCAGCCTGGCCAAGCAGATCTTCAGCGACCTGGGCCGTAGCCAGGCCTTGCTGATCGGCGCCGGCGAGACCATCACCCTGGTCGCCCGGCACTTGCATGAGCAAGGTGTACGGCGCATCGTCGTGGCCAACCGCACCCTGGAGCGGGCCAGCACCCTCGCCGCACAGTTCGGTGCACATGCGGTACTGCTCGCCGATATCCCCCAGGAGCTGGCCAACAGCGACATCGTCATCAGCTCGACCGCCAGCCAGTTGCCGATCCTTGGCAAGGGCGCGGTGGAAAGTGCCCTGAAGCAACGTCGGCACAAGCCGATCTTCATGGTCGACATCGCCGTGCCGCGCGACATCGAGCCCGAAGTCGGCGAACTGGACGACGTCTACCTGTACACCGTCGACGACCTGCACGATGTGGTCGCAGAAAACCTCAAGAGCCGCCAGGGCGCGGCCCAGGCCGCCGAAGAGCTGGTTGCGGTGGGCGCCGAGGATTTCATGGTGCGCCTGCGCGAGCTGGCCGCGGTGGATGTGCTCAAGGCTTACCGCCAGCAAAGCGAGCGCCTGCGCGACGAAGAGCTGCAAAAGGCCCAGCGTCTGCTGGCCAACGGTGGCAACCCTGAGGAAGTCCTGGCCCAGCTGGCCCGCGGGCTGACCAACAAACTCCTGCATGCACCCAGCGTGCAGCTGAAAAAGCTCTCGGCCGAGGGCCGCGTCGATGCGCTGGCCATGGCCCAGGAACTCTTTGCCCTCAACGAGGGCTCCACGGACAAACCCCCGCAATGAAAGCGTCGCTGCTGAACAAACTGGACACGCTCCAGGATCGCTTCGAGGAACTCACCGCCCTGCTGGGCGATGCCGAGGTCATTTCCGACCAGACGCGTTTTCGCGCCTATTCGCGCGAATACGCCGAAGTCGAGCCGGTGATGGCTGCCTATAAAGAGTGGCTCAAGGTTCAGGGCGACCTCGAGGGGGCCCAGGCGCTGCTCAAGGACAGTGATCCGGACATGCGCGAAATGGCCGTGGAAGAGGTCCGCGAAGCCAAGGAGCAGCTGCGCGTACTGGAGTCGGACCTGCAGCGCATGCTGCTGCCCAAGGACCCCAACGACGGCCGCAACGTGTTCCTCGAGATCCGCGCCGGCACCGGCGGCGACGAAGCGGCGATCTTTTCCGGCGACCTGTTCCGCATGTACTCGCGCTATGCGGAGAAGCGCGGCTGGCGTCTGGAGATCCTCTCCGAGAACGAAGGCGAGCACGGCGGCTACAAAGAGATCATCGCGCGGATCGAGGGCGACAACGTCTACGCCAAACTCAAGTTCGAGTCGGGTGTACACCGCGTCCAGCGGGTCCCGGAGACCGAGTCGCAGGGCCGCGTGCACACCTCCGCATGCACCGTGGCGGTACTCCCCGAACCCGACGAGCAGGTGGCCATCGAGATCAACCCGGCCGACCTGCGGGTCGACACCTACCGGGCCTCGGGCGCCGGCGGTCAGCACATCAACAAGACCGACTCGGCGATCCGCATCACCCACTTGCCGACCGGCATCGTCGTCGAGTGCCAGGAAGAACGCTCCCAGCACAAGAACCGCGCCCGGGCCATGTCCTGGCTGTCGGCCAAGCTCAACGACATCCAGACCAGCGCGGCGCAAAACGCCATCGCCAGCGAGCGCAAGCTGCTGGTCGGCTCGGGCGATCGCTCCGAACGCATCCGCACCTACAACTATCCACAGGGGCGGGTCACCGATCACCGCGTCAACCTGACCCTGTACTCCCTCGACGACATCCTCGCCGGTGGCGTCGATGCCGTGATCGAACCTTTGCTCGCCGAATATCAGGCCGACCAACTGGCCGCCCTGGGGGATCAATGACCATCATCGCCAGCCTGCTGCGCACTGCGCAGCTGCCAGATTCGCCGACTGAACGGCTGGACGCCGAGCTCCTGCTGGCGGCCGCCCTGGGCAAGTCGCGCAGCTACCTGCACACCTGGCCCGAGCGGATCGTCAGCAGCGAGGCCGCCGAGGTCTTTGCCGGCTACCTGGCGCGCCGCCGCGCGGGTGAGCCGGTGGCCTACATCCTCGGTCAGCAGGGCTTCTGGAAGCTCGACCTGGAAGTGGCGCCGCACACCCTGATCCCACGGCCCGACACCGAGCTGCTGGTGGAAACCGCGCTCGAGCTGCAACCGGCGACCCCGGCACGCCTGCTCGACCTGGGCACCGGCAGCGGCGCGATCGCCCTGGCCCTGGCCAGTGAGCGTCCGGCCTGGCAGGTGGTGGCGGTGGACCGGATCGACGAAGCCGTGGCGCTGGCCGAACGTAACCGCCTGCGCCTGCAACTGGGCAACGTCCAGGTGCGCGCCAGCCACTGGTATGACAGCCTGGCCGGCGAGCGCTTCGACATGATCCTGAGCAACCCGCCGTATATTCGCGCCGAGGATCCGCACCTGGTCGCCGGTGACGTGCGCTTCGAACCGAGCAGTGCGCTGGTGGCCGGGGCGGATGGCCTCGACGACCTGCGGGTGATCATCGCCCAGGCCCCAGCGCACTTGTTGGCGGGCGGCTGGCTGCTGCTCGAGCATGGCTACGATCAGGCGGCGCAGGTGCGCGAGCTGCTCAGCCAGCACGCCTTCGTCGAGGTATCCAGCCGTATCGACCTGGGCGGCCACGAGCGCATTTCGCTGGGGCGCCTGGCATGCTGAGTGATCAGGAACTGTTGCGCTACAGCCGGCAGATCCTGTTGGCCCAGGTGGACATCGACGGCCAGTTGCGGCTCAAGCAGAGCAAGGCGCTGGTGGTGGGTGTCGGTGGGCTTGGTTCGCCGGTGGCGCTGTACCTGGCGGCGGCCGGCGTCGGCGAACTGCACCTGGCCGACTTCGATACCGTCGACCTGACCAACCTGCAGCGCCAGATCATCCACGACAGCGACAGTGTTGGCCTGGCCAAGGTCGACTCGGCGATCAAGCGCCTGCAGGCGATCAACCCCGAGATCACCCTGGTCGCCCATCGCCAGGCGCTGGACGAGGACTCGCTGGCCGCTGCCGTGGCGGCCGTCGACCTGGTGCTCGACTGCTCCGACAATTTCACCACCCGCGAGGCGGTCAACGCCGCCTGCGTGGCGGCCCGCACGCCGCTGGTCAGTGGCGCGGCGATCCGCCTCGAAGGCCAGCTGTCGGTGTTCGACCCACGCCGCGACGACAGCCCCTGCTACCACTGCCTGTATGGCCACGGCAGCGAAGCCGAACTGACCTGCAGCGAGGCGGGGGTGATCGGCCCTCTGGTGGGGCTGGTGGGTAGCCTGCAAGCACTCGAAGCATTGAAGCTGCTGGCTGGCTTCGGCGAGCCGCTGGTAGGGCGCCTGCTGTTGATCGATGCCCTGACCACGCGCATGCGTGAGCTGCGGGTCAAGCGTGACCCCGGCTGCGCCGTGTGCGGTAACCGCCATGGCTGATCGTTCGGCGCCCGTTGGCGTGATGGATTCGGGGGTCGGCGGTTTGTCGGTGCTCGCCGAAATCCAGCGCCTGCTGCCCAACGAGTCGTTGCTCTACGTGGCCGACAGCGGTCATGTGCCGTATGGCGAAAAATCCCCCGACTACATTCGCCAGCGGCTGCGGCATATCGCCGAATTCTTCCAGCAGCAGGGCGCCAAGGCCATGGTGCTGGCCTGCAACACCGCCACCGTGGCGGCCGTGGCCGACCTGCGCGAGCGCTACCCACAGTGGCCGCTGGTGGGCATGGAGCCTGCGGTCAAGCCGGCTGCGGCGGCGACCCGCTCGGGGGTGGTCGGCGTGCTGGCCACCACCGGTACCCTGCAGAGCGCCAAGTTCGCCGCCTTGCTCGACCGCTTTGCCAGTGACGTGCGGGTGATCACCCAGCCGTGCCCGGGGCTGGTCGAGCGCATCGAGGCGGGCGACCTTGCCAGCGCGCACCTGCGCCAGTTGCTGGCCGGCTATGTCCAGCCGCTGCTGGCGGCCGGTTGCGATACCGTGATCCTCGGCTGCACGCACTATCCATTTTTGCGCCCGCTGCTGGCTGAAATGGTCCCGGCCGACGTCGCAATCATCGACACCGGTGCTGCGGTGGCGCGGCAACTGCAACGGTTGCTGGCCGAGCGCGGGTTGCTGGCGCAGGGCCCTGCGCGGGAGAGTGCGTTCTGGACCAGTGCCGATCCCGAAAATCTGAGAATAATCCTACCTTTGCTGTGGAAGAAGTCCGACAGTGTGCAAAGCTTCGCAGTGTAAAAAAAGCGTGAAATCCTACGCGTGAAGCTGAACTATCGTACAACTGCCGATTTCTATTGTTTGCCTGTGAGGGCAACGACAACAACTAACAACAGCATTAGGAAAAAGGACGTTTCTCATGAAGAAACTGTTTGGCTTGGTGGCGGCTGCCGCCTTATCCGTGGGGCAGATCAACGCGGCGCAGGCCGCAGACGTTTCGTTATCGGTGGGGCAGACGGGTGATTCCACCATGGTCTACCGGCTGGGGCTGCAATCGAACTGGGACGCCAGCTGGTGGCAGACCAGCGTCGGTCGCCTGACCGGCTACTGGGATGCGGGCTACACCTACTGGGATGGCGACCAGACGGCAAGCAATCACAGCCTGTCGTTTGCACCGGTGTTCGTCTATGAGTTTGCCGGGGAGTCGGTCAAACCCTATATCGAAGCCGGGATCGGCGTGGCGGCGTTTGCCCATACCGAACTCGAGAGCAACGAGTTGGGGTCGTCGTTCCAGTTCGAAGACCGTATTGGTTTCGGCCTGCGCTTTGCGGGTGGGCATGAGATTGGCGTGCGCGCCATCCACTACTCCAATGCCGGCATCAAACAGCCCAACGATGGGGTTGAAAGTTACGCGCTGCATTACCGCATGGCGCTCTGACGCCTGCATTCAGGTGACTGCATCGCGGGCTGGCCCCGCGATGCCGCCCTCCGCTTACCGCGACAACGGCCACAGGCTGTTCAGGCTCAATGCCTCCAGCACCAGCTCAGGTTCGCGCTGGGCCAGGCTGCTGAGCAGCGCGTGCGCCGCACTCTGCGCGGTCCACTGTTCGGGTATCGCCTGCGCCAAGGTCACCGGTGCCTTCAACGACTGCGGGGCCACCAAGGTCAGATCGATCCCCAGCCCCTCCAGCGCCGGGCGCTGCTCACGGAACCAGTGGGCAGGGCTGTTGCTGCCACTCAGGGGCTGGTTGGGCTCGAACAGCTGCATCGCCGAATGCCGGCTGAGGATGGCCATGACCTGGGGCGCTGCACCCTTGGCCAGCAACGATAACCCTTCAGCCATGCACTGCGCGCTGGCCTTGAGGTTGCTGGTGACGATCGCTTCGAACAGGTCGGTGTCGGGCACGTCAGCGGCAATGTAGTCACAGGTGCCGGCATTGATGATCAAGCCGTCCAGCGCGCCCCATTCCGCCTGCAGCTGGGCGGCGGCCGCGGCAGCCTGCGCGCTGTTCTGCAACTGCCAGGGCAGGCGCAGCATGCGCTGGCCATACTGCTGCGCCAACTGCTCGAGCTCGGCGCTATCCCCAGCGCTGGCCGCGACCCTGTGGCCCTGTTCGAGCAACCCGGTCACCAGCGCCAACCCGAGTCCATGGGTCGCTCCGGTTACCCAGAAACTGCGTGTGTTGTTCAAGATACTTCCCTCTGCTCCTGCCAGCCGGACAAGCCTTTGAAGGCCTCCAATGCGCGTTGGCGACTACTTGCGAGATCGACGATCGGACTCAGGTATGAGTTTGTAGCAAAAAGGTCGGCAGACTTCACCGGCAGATGAATGGATTTGTCATCCAGTGCCTTCAGTTCTGGCAGCCAGTGGCGAATGAAGCGCCCCTTGGGGTCGAAACGCTGCGACTGGGTGACCGGATTGAAGATCCGGAAATACGGCACCGAGTCGGTGCCGGTGGACGAACTCCACTGCCAGCCACCGTTGTTGGCCGCCAGGTCGCCATCGATCAGGTGCTGCATGAAGTACCGCTCACCTTCGCGCCAGTCGATCAGCAGGTTCTTGCTGAGGAACATGGCGACGATCATCCGCAAGCGGTTGTGCATCCACCCGGTTGCCAGCAACTGGCGCATGGCCGCGTCGATGATCGGAAAACCGGTGCGGCCTTCTTGCCAGGCCTTGAGGTCCTGCGGGGCATTGCGCCAGGGCAGGGCTTCGGTATGGGCGCGGAACGGGCGATGGCGCGACACCTGTGGATAACCCACCAGGATGTGCTTGTAGAATTCGCGCCAGAGCAGTTCGGTGATCCAGGTCTGGACCCCGGCGCTGCCGCTGTCGAATTCGCCGCGGTTGGCCGACAGCGCCGCATGCAGGCACTGGCGCGGCGAGATCACCCCGGCGGCCAGGTACGGCGACAGTTGGCTGGTGCCGGGCTCGGCCGGCAGGTCACGCATCTGCACGTAGTCATCGACGCTGTCGTCGACGAACAGCGCCAGCCGGCGCTGCGCTTCAGCCTCGCCGGCGGGCCAGTGTTCGCGCAGGCTGCGTGGGGGCTTTTCGAAGCCATCGAAGCCCTGTGGGATCGGGTCGCTGGTCACCGCGACGGGGGCTTGCGGGCTGAGCTTTTGCGCCAGTGCCGGCAAACCATGGTGCAGGCGATCCAGGCAGGCCCGCTTGAACTGACCGAACACCTGGAAGTACTGGCCACTGCGCGTCAGTACGCTACCGGGTGGCAACAACAGCTGATCGAGATAGCTGTTGGCGGTGATCGAGGCGTCTTCGAGCAGTGCCGCGGCTGCGTCGTCGCGGCGCTGCTCATTGACGCCGTACTCCGCGTTCCAGTGCACGGCTTCGACCTTGTGCTGACGGCAGACATCCAGCAGCACTTGCGGCACTTGCTGCCAATCGTCGGTCTCGCGGATCAGCAACGGGATGTTCAGTTTTTCCAGCGACTGGCGCAGGTCGCGCAGGTTGCGCAGCCAGAAGTCGACCTTGCACGGCGCGTCGTCATGGGCCAGCCATTGCCCGGGGCTGGCGATCCAGACCGCCAGGGTCGGGCCGCGCTCGCAAGCGGCGCTCAGGGCGGTGTTGTCATCCACGCGCAGGTCGCTGCGCAGCCAGATCAATTGCATGAGTGGGTCATCTCTACAGGGTTCACTGTGCTTTCTGCAGAAGGCGCAAGGCCGCCTGCGGTGTGTCGAACAACAGCAGCTCGGGCAATCCGAATGCCTGCAGCTGGGCTTCATGCAGCGAGACCGTCTCGCCGCCCAGCAGCTTGCAGCCGGGGATGCCTTGCAGGCTGCGCTCCAGCAGGGCGGCTTCGATGCGCGCTCCCAGTTGCAGCACCAGCGCCCGCGGTTGCAACTGGTTGACCGCACGGATCAGCTGGCTGGCGCTGACCGGTTGTTCGAGGATCTCCACCGGGTAACCGCTGCTGGTGAACAACCAGGCGCAGAGCCACAGTTGCGCATCGAAGGGGCGTTCGCTGTCGACCGCCAGCAGCACGGGGGCACCCTGCAGTTGCTGGTTGTCGTGGTACACCCGGGCGCCCAGTTTGCTGCGCAGCCAGGTGTGGAAGAAGGCCTGTTCCAGGCGGGCGTTGAAATGGCTCTGCCAGCGCCGCGCCAGGCTGTGCAGCAACGGCAGCAGCAGTTGTTCGCAGAGGGTGATGGCGGGGTAGAGCGCCATGGCCTGGTTGAGCTGTTGGTCGAGGGCGCGCTGCGAGAGGTTGCCGATCGCCTCGATCAGCGCCTGTTCACGGGTTTGCCAGTCGCCTTGCGGGGCGCTGCTCGGGGCGCGCTCGAGCAGCTCACGGACCTGGCCCACCGAGGCGCCGCGTTCGAGCCAACTGAGAATGGCCTGGACCCGCTCGACCTGTTCGAGTGGGTACAGGCGATGGCCTTTGGCGGTGCGTTGGGGCTTGAGCAGCCCATAGCGACGTTCCCAGGCGCGCAGCGTGACCGGATTGACGCCGGTACGCCGGGCCAGTTCGCCGATGGGCAGGAGGGTTTCAGACTGCATTGCGTAAACCTAGGCTCTCGGGGTGGGGGTGCAGGTAGGCCTGCTGGTCAAGGTACGGGTCGGGGTGGTTGCGCAGGTGGTGCTTGAGCAGGGTCAGCGGCACCACCAACGGCACGATGCCTTGCTGGTACTGGCCGATCAGTTGCTGCAATTCGGCGCGGTCGCCTTGGTCCAGCGCGCCGCGCAGGTAGCCGCTGAGGTGCTGCAGGACATTGCTGTGCGTGCCGCGATTGGCGCAGCGGCGCAGGGCCTGCATCAGCAGGCTGAAGTAGCGCGGCCCGACCTCGTCGGCGTTGTCCTCGCGGCGCAGGGTGCCGAGCAGGCGGCCGAGCTCGCGATAGGCCTGAGGGTTGTTGGCCATCAGCAGGTATTTGTAGCGCGAATGAAAGCGCACCAGGGCGCCGCGGCTGAGGCCGGCGGCCAGCTGTTGCTGCCAGTCGGCATAGGCATACACGCGGCTGATGAAGTTCTCGCGCAGCACCGGGTCATGCAGGCGGCCTTCTTCTTCCACGGGCAAGTCGGGGCGGGCACTGCAGAAGGCGTCGGCGTAGGCACCGCGACCGCCTTTGAGGGCCGGGTGGCCGTTGTCCTGGTAGACCTTGACCCGCTCCAGGCCACAGGACGGCGACTTCTGCATGAAGATGTAGCCGCAGACATCGCCGATGTCCTGGGCCATCTGCTCGCCGTAGGCACGCAATGCGCCGGAGAGGTCCGCGCCAGGGTTGCGCGAGGCGACCACTTCGGGCCGCTGCGGGTCGCCCACCAGGCGGATCGGGTCGCGGG
The DNA here is from genome assembly GCF_900536025.1 of Pseudomonas reidholzensis. Classification (GTDB taxonomy): domain Bacteria; phylum Pseudomonadota; class Gammaproteobacteria; order Pseudomonadales; family Pseudomonadaceae; genus Aquipseudomonas; species Aquipseudomonas reidholzensis. The sequence goes on along the minus strand of NZ_UNOZ01000035.1, from coordinate 40,565 downwards.
GGACGCCGAGGCCGATGGCCACTTCCGGGCACAGGGGCACCCAGTCGAAATGCGCTTCGAACGTCGACAGGCAAAGATCGGACGCCTTGTGGCCGGCGTTGTAGCGCACGTTCTGGCCGAGCAGGCAGGCGCTGATGCCGAGGCGGGGTTTCGACGAGGCGTTCATCGCTGTCTCCAGAAAACTTGTACAGGGATACCTCTTATGTACAAGTCTATTCCAGCACAGCCATAAACTTATGCAAACATTTATTTCTGTATAGCTTTAGCCGGGATCAGTCCAGATGCTCCAGCAGGCGTCGGGCCGCTTCCTGGCCACTGAGCCAGGCACCCTCGACGCGGCCCGACAAGCACCAGTCGCCACAGGCGTACAGGCCCAGGTCGGCATCGGCCAGTGCACCCCACTCATGGTTGCCGGCCGGCCGCGCGTACAGCCAGCGATGGGCCAGGGTAAAGTTCGGTTCGGGGACCACGCAGCCCACCAGTTCGGCGAACTCGCCACACAGCTGTTCGATCACCGCCTCCTTGCTGAGGTCGATGTGCTGCTTGCTCCAGTCCGAGGTGGCATGCAACACCCAGGTATCGAGTTGCTCGTCGCGGCCCGGCTTGCTCTTGTTGCGCGCCAGCCAGTCGAGTGAATTACCCTGGACGAAGCAGCCTTGCATCGGTGTGTCGAGCGGGGTGTCGAAACCGAGGGCAATGGCCCAGGTCGGTTCCATCTGCACGCCGGCGGCCACCGCGGCCAATTTTGGCGTGGCGGCCAGCAGTGGCGTGGCTTGAGGGGCCGGCACGGCGATCACTACGCGGCTGAACGGGCCATGGCTGCAGCCTTCAGTGTCCTGCAGGTGCCAGTACTGCTTGCCGCGAAACACTTCGGCGATGCGGCAGCCGAAATTGACCGTGACATCCTTCAGCAGGCCGCGGGTGATGGCGCTCATGCGCGGGGTCCCGACCCAGCGCGTCTGCTCGTCGGGGGACGGCGTCAGGACGCCCTCGCGGTAGTTGTACAGTTGCGGTTTCCACTGCTCGGCCCAGCCGGACGCGACCCAGTGCTGGACCTGCTCGACGAAGCGTCGGTCGCGCGCAGTGAAATACTGCGCGCCCAGGTCGAGCGCCCCGGCCTCGCTGCGCTTGCTGGCCATGCGGCCACCGCTGCCATGGCCCTTGTCGAACAAGTGGACGGTCTGCCCGGCCTTCTGCAAGGCCTGGGCGGCGGAAAGGCCGGCAATACCGGCACCGATGATTGCAATAGGTACTGTCATGATGGCCTCTTCTAACCTAGCTATAAGCAGATTACGCGGTCTGGTAAACCTGTACAATGCACAAAGTTTGTATAAGGTTATTCCGCTCGATAGGTCAGGTTGGCCTATGTTTATCCGAGAGCGTTCGGTCAAAAAAGTGCCTTGATCTTAAAAATAGACCACGGCCGCCATCTGCGAGGACACAGCCATGCATATATTGCTGACCGGCGGTACCGGCTTGATCGGCCAACACCTCTGCCAGTGGTGGATCAGCCAGGGGCATCGCCTGACGGTGTGGAGCCGGCGGCCTGAGCAAGTGCCGCGACTGTGCGGGGCCGGGGTGCGCGGCATCCCCCGGCTGGAAGACCTGGCGCCGGACGATCAGGTCGATGCGGTGATCAACCTGGCCGGCGCGCCGATTGCCGACCGGCCCTGGACCGCCGGCCGGCGCAACCTGCTGTGGGCCAGCCGGATTGCCCTGACCGAGCAGTTGCTGGCGTGGCTGGAGAGCCGAGAGCAGCGTCCCGAGGTGCTGGTGTCGGGGTCGGCGGTGGGCTGGTATGGCGACGGTGGCGAGCGTGAGCTGAACGAAGCCTCGCAGCCGGTCAAGGCCGATTTCGCCAGCCAGCTGTGCATCGCCTGGGAAGAAACTGCGCAGCGCGCGCAGGCCCTCGGCATCCGTGTGGTGCTGGTGCGCACCGGCCTGGTCCTGGCCAGCGATGGCGGCTTCCTGTCGCGCCTGCGCCTGCCGTTCAAGCTTGGCCTGGGCGGCCCTTTGGGCGATGGCCGGCAATGGATGCCCTGGGTCCATATAGACGACCAGGTCGCCCTGATAGATTTTCTCGTGCGCCACAACGACGCCAGCGGTCCTTATAATGCCTGCGCGCCGGAGCCCGTGCGCAACCGCGAGTTCGCCAAGCGCCTTGGCAAGACCTTGCACCGCCCGGCCGTGTTGCCGGTGCCGGCACTGCTGCTCAAGGCCGGGCTCGGCGAGTTGTCGATCCTCCTCCTGGGTGGCCAGCGCGCGCGCCCGGTACGCCTGCTGGCGGCAGGCTTCACGTTCCGCTTCAACGATCTGCAATCGGCCCTGGACAACCTGTCCAGCCGCCTCTGACATAGGACGCTGCATGACCGATCATGCCCTGCTGCTGGTCAACCTGGGTTCGCCGGCCTCCACTTCGGTGGCCGACGTGCGCCGCTACCTCAATCAGTTCCTCATGGACCCCTACGTGATCGACCTGCCCTGGCCGGTGCGGCGCCTGCTGGTGTCGCTGATCCTGGTCAAGCGGCCGGAGCAGTCGGCCCACGCCTATGTCTCGATCTGGTGGGACGAAGGCTCGCCGCTGGTCGTGCTGACCCGTCGCCTGCAGGCGGCGATGGTCGAGCACTGGCCCCATGGCCCGGTCGAAATGGCCATGCGCTATGGCCAGCCGGCGCTGCCCGAGGTGCTCGCGCGGCTGGCCGCGCAGGGGGTGCGCAAGGTGACCTTGGCGCCGCTTTATCCACAGTTCGCCGACAGCACCGTGACCACCGTGATCGAGCAGGCCCGGCAGACCATCGCCGAGCGCGGCTTGCCCCTGGAGATGCGCGTGCTGCAGCCGTTCTACGACCAGCCGAGCTATATCGATGCCCTGGTCGCCAGCGCCCGGCCTCACCTGGAGCAGGAGTATGACCACCTGCTGTTGAGCTTCCATGGCTTGCCTGAGCGTCATCTGAAAAAGCTCGACCCGACCGGCACGCACGATTTCCAGGCGGCGGATTGCTGCAAGGACGCCAGCCCCGAGATGCGCGCGGTGTGCTATCGCGGCCAGTGCCTGGCGACGGCCAAGGCCTTTGCCGAGCAGATGGGCATTGCCGAGGGCAAGTGGTCGGTGTCGTTCCAGTCACGCCTGGGGCGGGCCAAGTGGATCGAACCTTATACCGAGACGCGCCTGGACGAGCTGGCCAAGGCGGGGGTGAAGAAGCTGCTGGTGATGTGCCCGGCATTCGTTGCCGACTGCATCGAGACGCTGGAAGAGATCGGCGACCGCGGGCGCGAGCAGTTTATCGAGGCGGGCGGCGAAGAGCTGCTGCTGGTGCCGTGCCTGAATGATCACCCGGAGTGGGTGAAGGTGTTGGCGGGGATGTGCGAAAAGGCCTGACCTGAATGTTGCCCGTTCCGGCCTCATCGCGGGTAAACCCGCTCCTACAGGGTTAGATGCAATCTTTGTAGGCGCGGGTTTACCCGCGATGCGGCCAGCACGGGCCACATCAATCAGGGCAACTGATCATCCAGCTTCTTGTTCTTCCAGCTGTCATTGCCCGGCAGCAGCAGGTTCAGCGCAATCGCCACCACGGCGCACAGCGAGATGCCTTTGAGGCCCCAGTCATCCGGGCCGTCGCCGCTACCGATCAGCACACCGCCGATACCGAACACCAGGGTCACCGAAACGATCACCAGGTTGCGCGCTTCGCTCAGGTCGATCTTGTGGCGGATCATGGTGTTCATGCCCACCGCCGCGATCGAGCCGAACAGCAGGCACAGAATGCCCCCCATCACCGGCACCGGAATGCTCTGCAGCAGTGCGCCGAACTTGCCGATGAACGCCAGGGTGATGGCGAATACCGCCGCCCAGGTCATGATCTTCGGGTTGTAGTTCTTGGTCAGCATCACCGCGCCGGTCACTTCGGCGTAGGTGGTGTTGGGCGGGCCGCCAAACAGGCCGGCAGCTGTGGTGGCCAGGCCATCACCGAGCAGGGTGCGGTGCAGGCCGGGCTTTTTCAGGTAGTCGCGACCGGTCACGCTACCCACCGCGATCACCCCGCCGATGTGTTCGATCGCCGGCGCCAGGGCGACCGGGACGATGAACAGGATCGCCTGCCAGTTGAACGCCGGCGCGGTGAAGTGTGGCAGCGCCAGCCAAGGTGCCGCGGCGATCTTGGCGGTATCGACCACGCCAAAGGCGAACGACAGGGCAAAGCCCACCAGCACCCCGGAGATGATCGGCACCAGGCGGAAGATACCCTTGCCGAACACCGCGACGATCAGGGTGGTCAGCAGTGCCGGCATGGAGATCAGCATGGCGGTCTGGTACGGGATCAGCGTCGCGCCATCACCGCCCTTGCCCATGGCCATGTTGGCGGCGATCGGCGCCATGGCCAGGCCGATGGAAATGATCACCGGGCCAATCACCACCGGCGGCAGCATGCGGTCGATGAAACCGGTGCCCTTGATCTTCACCATCAGGCCCATGAAGGTGTAGACGAAGCCCGCCGCCATCACCCCGCCCATGGTCTCGGCCAGGCCGAACTGGCCCTTGGCAAGAATGATCGGGGTGATGAAGGCGAAGCTCGAAGCGAGGAACACCGGGACCTGGCGGCCGGTCACCAGCTGGAACAGAAGGGTGCCGATGCCAGCGGTGAACAGTGCCACGTTAGGGTCGAGGCCGGTGATCAGCGGCATCAGTACCAGCGCGCCGAATGCCACGAAGAGCATCTGCGCGCCCGAGACGACCTGGCGCCAGAGCGGGTCGTTGAAGCCGTCCTGCATGCTCACGCGTCCTTCTGCTTGGTGCCGAAGATCTTGTCGCCGGCATCGCCCAGGCCCGGGATGATGTAGCCATGCTCGTTCAGGCGCTCGTCGATCGAGGCGGTGTAGATCTGCACGTCAGGGTGGGCCTTCTCGACCGTGGCGATGCCTTCTGGCGCGGCGACCAGGACCATCGCGCGGATTTCCTTGCAGCCGGCTTTTTTCAGCAGGTCGATGGTGGCGACCATCGAGGCGCCGGTGGCCAGCATCGGGTCGATGATCAGCGCCAGGCGCTGGTTGATGTCCGGCGCGAGTTTTTCCAGGTAGGTGTGCGCTTCGAGGGTTTCCTCGTTGCGGGCGACGCCCACGGCGCTGACCTTGGCACCCGGGATCAGGCTGAGCACGCCGTCGAGCATGCCGATGCCGGCCCGCAGGATCGGTACTACAGTGATCTTCTTGCCGGCGATTTTCTCGACCTGGACCTTACCGCTCCAGCCGTCGATCTCGTAGGACTCCAGCGGCAGGTCCTGGGTCGCTTCGTAGGTCAGGAGCGCGCCGACTTCCTGGGCGAGTTCGCGAAAATTCTTGGTGCTGATATCGGCACGGCGCATCAGGCCGAGCTTGTGGCGGATCAGCGGATGGCGGATCTCACGAGTGGGCATAGGGGGAGGGCTCCGGAAGGCGGGCAAAAAAACCGCGCTAGATTAATCTATTCAGCCTGAGCTGTCGCTTCGTCATTCAGTACGTTAGTCCATAAACGCTTGATCTAGGACGAGCGGATGCGTACCTTTGCCCGCTTTTCCTGTTCCGACCCCTTTGGAGAGCGCCATGTCCGCCGATCTCGAGCACATCCGTCAAGTCATGCGCGAGGCTGACTGCCTGTACAACGAAGCCGAGGTCGAAGCGGCCATCGCCAAGGTTGGCGCGCACATCAGCGAACAGCTGCACGACAAGAACCCCGTGGTGTTCTGCGTCATGAACGGCGGCCTGATCTTTGCCGGCAAGCTGCTCACGCACTTGCAGTTCCCACTGGAAGCCTCGTACCTGCACGCCACCCGCTACCGCAACCAGACCAGCGGCGGTGAGCTGTTCTGGAAGGCCAAGCCGGAAGTGTCGTTCATCGATCGCGACGTGCTGATCGTCGATGACATCCTCGACGAAGGCCACACCCTCAGCGCCATCATCGAGTTCTGCAAGCACGCCGGCGCCCGCTCGGTGTACACCGCGGTGCTGATCGACAAGGACCACGACCGCAAGGCCAGCCCGGACCTCAAGGCCAACTTTGTCGGCCTGCCGTGCGTCGACCGCTACATCTTTGGCTACGGCATGGACTACAAGGGCTACTGGCGCAACGCCAACGGCATCTTTGCGGTCAAGGGGATGTAAGCCATGCGCCAGCCCGCGTTCATCGACCAGTCGTTGTTTGCCGGGTTGGCCGAGCAGGCCGCGGCCAATCCACGGGGTCGCCAGCACCACAATTTCCATGCGATGGAAGAGCCCTGTCACCGCATGGCCGTCGGCCTGCAGCCAGACACCTACATCCCGCCGCACCGTCACCTGAGCGACGACAAGGCCGAGGCCTTGATCGTGCTCAAAGGGCGGATTGGCCTGCTGCTGTTCGATGAGCAGGGCGCGGTCACCGATCAGCGCGTGCTGCAGGCCGGTGGCGACTGCCTGGGCGTCGACCTGGCGCCGGGGACCTACCACGGCCTGGTGGTGCTGGAGGCCGACAGTATTCTGTTCGAATGCAAGGCGGGCCCCTATCGGCCGGTGGGCGAGGGTGAGCATGCGCATTGGGCGCCTCGCGAAGGTGAGGCAGGCGTGGCGGCCTATCAGGCCTGGATGCGCGCGCACTTCGCCTGAATGCCCGGGCGCCGCGCGCGTCCCTGTTCACGGCCGCAAGCCATGCTAGAGTGCTCCTCCATGCCAAGGAGCCTCACATGCGTGCGTTTATCCCCCTCTTGCTGGCGGTAAGCCTGCCGCTGGCCGCGGCGCCGTTGCACAGCCAGTTTCTCCCGCCTGATGACCAGTCCCTGCGCCAGGAAGCGCCGACCGGCCAGCAGTTGCTGCAGGTCACCGACTACTCGGTGGTGGTCGGCACCCAGCGCCAGTCCGACCAGCAGCCGATCCCGATCACCGCCTCGTTGCAGATGCGCCTCAAGGGCAAACCGCTGAGCAAGGGTGCGACCATCAGCCAGGTGCTGCTGACCTTTGATGGCGAAGGCGGCAAGAGCCTGAAGAAGCCGGTCTACGACGAGAAGACGCGCACCCTGGCGCTCAACTATCCGCTGGCCGACTACCGGGTGATCATGGACCTGCTGCGCAACGAGACGCTGTATGTGCAGTTTCTCACCTACGCCAACGGCCACATCTGGGCCGACTTGCACACCGGCACCGTACGTACGCGTTGAGGGCTGTGGGTTGCGGGGGGTAAACTGCCGCCCTGCGAAATTCCGTGATGGCCCAGTTGGAGTCGGCAATGCGTAAAGACAAGAAGCAAGTGATTGGTGACGAGATCAGCGACGACTACATCAAGTCGTTCCTTCAGTACGACCCGGCCGATGGCGTGACCTCGCCGTCGCTGCACAAGCTGGTCAAGGCCTACCGCGGCCTGCGCATCGACGACTTCGAGCGCTTCGTGGGCTTCTTCGTCGAGGCCGGGTACGAGCTGGATGGCAAGGACGAGCACGGCCAGACCTTCGTCGAGCAGATCGCCGACCAGCGCCAGGCGCCTGAGTACATCGAGATCATCGACAAGGCTCGCGGTTGATCGGCTAATACCGAGCAGCCACAAAAAAACGCCCCGAGGGGCGTTTTTTCGTTTCAGGCAGGTCAGGCGTAGTGCTGAGCCGGGCTGCTTTCGACCATTTCCAGCGCTTCGTCGTTGTAGTCGCTGATCTTGCGGTACAACGCCGCGTCGCTGGCCAGGACCTTCTCGCGCGCCGGGAAGATTTCCTTGAGCTTGGCAGCCCACGCGCCCTTGGCCTGCTCGGGGAAGCAGCGTTCGATCAGCTCGAGCATGATCGAGACGGTCACCGAAGCGCCCGGAGACGCGCCCAGCAGGGCGGCGAGGCTGCCATCCTCGGCCGAGACCAGCTCGGTACCGAACTGCAGGATGCCGCCTTTCTTCGGGTCCTTCTTGATGATCTGCACGCGCTGACCGGCCACTTCCAGGCGCCAGTCCTCGGCCTTGGCCTCGGGGTAGAAGCGACGCAGGGAGTCCAGGCGCTGCTCCATCGACTGCATCACTTCGCTGACCAGGTACTTGGTCAGGTCCATGTTGTCGCGGGCGACCGCCAGCATCGGGCCGATGTTGCCCATGCGCACCGACAGCGGCAGGTCGAAGAACGAGCCGTGCTTGAGGAACTTGGTGGTGAAGCCGGCGTACGGCCCGAACAGCAGCGATTTCTTGCCGTCGACCACGCGGGTGTCCAGGTGCGGCACGGACATCGGCGGGGCACCCACCGCGGCCTGGCTGTAGACCTTGGCCTGGTGCTGCTTGACGATTTCCGGGTTGTCGCAACGCAGCCACTGGCCGCTCACCGGGAAGCCGCCGAAGCCTTTGCTCTCGGGGATGCCGGAGGCCTGCAGGAGTGGCAGTGCCGCACCGCCAGCGCCGAGGAAGACGAAGCGGGCGTCGACTTCACGGCTGCCGCCGCTGTTGACGTCCTTGATGCTGACCGTCCAGCCACTGCCGTTACGGCGCAGGCCGACGACTTTCTTGCTGTACTTGACCTGGCTGTCCGGGGTGTTGCCCAACAGCTTCAACAGCTTGTTGGTCAGCGCGCCGAAGTTGACGTCGGTGCCTTTCATGACGCGGGTGGCGGCAATCTGCTGGTCGGCCGGACGGCCGGGCATCATCAGCGGCATCCACGCGTTCATCACGGCCTTGTCTTCGGTGTATTCCATCTCGCTGAAGGCGTGGTGCTGCTTGAGCAGCTCGAAACGCTTCTTGAGGAAGGAAACGCCCTTGTCACCCTCGACGTAGCTCAGGTGCGGCACGGGGTTGATGTAGGCACGCGGCGAGCCGAGGCCACCCTTCTTGGTCAGGTACGCCCAGAACTGGCGCGACACCTCGAACTGGGTGTTGATGTGCACGGCCTTCTTGATGTCGATACTGCCATCGGCGGCCTGGGGCGTGTAGTTCAGCTCGCACAGGCCGGCGTGGCCGGTCCCGGCGTTGTTCCAGGGGTTGGAGCTTTCCGCGGCCCCGGAGTCCATCGCTTCGACGACCTCCAGCTTGAGGGTCGGGTCGAGCTCTTTGAGCAGTACGGCCAGGGTGGCACTCATGATGCCCGCGCCTACCAGTACTACGTCAACCGATTCGTTCTGCGCCATTAACGCGTCTCCACAATCTACAGCACCTAATTGACAGCATAGGATCCCTGGGGGGGTTGCCAGGATCGCCATGTCCGACTCTTCGCAGTTCTTGCAACTTCCGCGAACACCGCCAATCAGTCTCAGGGTTCGTCTATTGAACGCTGTTTGCCGGGGTGCGGCAATTCGACTTATGGTCAAGGTGTCCGACGTGCGTTATGTACCGGCCTCAGTAACTCATCGACGATGAGCGCAATTGCCGGCCATTAGGGGCCGTTCGGGACACATCTGTTGCTTTTACACATGCCAGACTGTTCATTTTGCTCGCCACACTCTTGTGAAGTTGTGAAAACCCGTGTTTTTCACGCTCTTTTGGAGACGTGAACCTCAAAAAGGGACTGCGCGATGGCAACCCACAGGTTCATGCAGAGCAGAAGGCCAGAAAAAGCAGGCACGACAGCCGATGCAAGACCTGAAGTGGAAGGCTCTCTGTGGGCGAGGCGGTGAAGGTGCCGGGGTCAAACGGCAGGTGCGGGGCCCGATCAGGAGACGTCCTTATAATCGGGGGGAGATTATAGCGATGTCGCGGGCAGAAAGGTCGTTATTCGGCGTTTTTATTGCAGCGTTTGTCAGGCTGGCAGGCTGCGCTGCTGCCAACGGCGCTTTGCGCGGGTGCAAACGCGGGCATTGGCGGGCAGCGTTCGGCCCAGCCAGCCGAGGTAGGCTTCACTGACCTGGACCCAGCCGCTGCCGCCGGGAGGCTGCGCACACTGCTTGAATGCCAGGCATTTACCGTCGCCATCGAGGCGGGCATAGGTGCGTTGGCGCGGGCGTTGGAAGAGTAGGGTCCAGAGCGAGGCCATGGTCGTGACGTCCTGTGTTTAGGGGCTGGCGCAAGCATAACCGCCACCTCATGAAGCCTGTGTGACAGCCCCGCCAGTGTCCCGTGCGCCACGGCAGATGAAACGCGTGCTGGTTTTGCTTGCCGCTTATGGCTTGGCGCTCGTTATACTGTGGCCTTTGCCGCATTTTCTGGAGAAACGCGCATGTTGCAACGTCTGCTGTTCGGTTTGATCGCGGTGGCCAGCCTGAGCCTGGTCGGTTGTGCCCACAGCCCGCAACAACTCAGCCCGCAACCCAAGCTCACTGCCCAGCTCAACCCGGTCGGCCGTGGTCAGCCGGTGGTGGTCAAGGTGGTCGACGGGCGTGCTTCGCAATCGCTCGGTACTCGCGGTGGCATGTACCCCGAGACCAGCACCATCAGCGTCACCGGCAACGACGTGCTGCCCAAGCTGCAGGCCCAGGCCGAAGCCGCGGTACGCCTGCTCGGCTTCACCCCGACGCCGAACGCCTACAACGCGCCGCAGCTGACCGTGACCCTGGCCGAGCTGAAGTATCAGTCGCCCAAGGACAAGATGTACGTGACCGAAGCGACCATCGGCGCCACCTTCCGTGCCGACGTGGCCAACGCCAACCGCCGTTACAGCGGCCGTTACGGGGCTTCGCTGGACCAGCGCTTCGGCATGGCGCCGAACCAGGAAACCAACACCAAGCTGGTCAGCGACGTGCTGAGCGATGCGTTGACCCGCCTGTTCAAGGACCCGACCATCGGTCAGGTGCTCGGCGAGTAAGGTTCTGCAGTCACTAAAAAGCCCGCTGCCCGGTTGAACGGCCAGCGGGCTTTTTTGTGGCGGGCTCAGGCCGCCTCTATGTGAAAGTCCAGCACACTGAAGCCGGTCTGCAGGTCGATCTCCGGCAGATGCTCGTGCGCATGCCCGCCCAGCGCGCAGTAGACCAGCCACTGACGGTCGTGGACGTTGATCGAAAAACCGTCGATCAGCGCCTCTTGTTCATCGCTCTGGGCAACGAGATACAGACGGTCCTGGTTTTCGGCATGCAGCATGACAAGCTCCCTGAGAGAAAGGCCGACAGCGTGGCCTGTCCTGATGACGAGCTTGTGACAGATGAAATTAACCGACAGTTGGTCGTAAAAGGCGGGCGGGGGCGGTGGGCTTGGGTAGAATGCCGGCCTTTGTCGTCGTCATTCCGAGGTCGTGAGATGTCGTTGCAAGTGCTCTGGGGGCTGCTGGCCGCCCACCCGGCCAAGCTGGTCAACCTGCTGGCCCTGATCATTACCTGCCCCGGCGGCCTGCTGGTGCACAGTGCCCGGCGGCGTGCGGCGATGACCCGTGACAGCCTGGCCGTCGATGAAGGCCTGGTGGATGCGTTCGACCGGCGCGTGCCGCGCTACTACTACATCCTTGGCTTCGCCTGCCTGGCCATGGCGCTGCTGCTGTCCTGGTTCAGCACCTGGGTCTGAACCATGCTCGGGGCCGCGTCGCGGCCCCGATGATCATCAGGCTACCGGGCTTTGCGCCTTGACCTGATACTGATTGCGCACCGGCGTCGCGTACTGCAGCACCAGGTACGGCTGATGCTCCACCGGGCAGGCGTCCAGGCGTCGCTGCCATTCTTCCTTGGCCCGTGCCAGCTCTTCGGCCGGGAACAGCTTCTCTGCCGCAGGCACCTGCAGGGCAGGGTCGGCCTCGTTCCACATCGCATACGCCAGGTAATGCACCGGGAACAGCCGGTAGCCACCGAGGATCTGCCGGTCGATTTCCTGCGCCAGTTGCTTGGTGTCCTCGAAGAACTCGCTGACCGGCGCTGCGAAGTTGATGTGTACCCGGCCTTTATAGCCGGTGATGCCCTTGGCGATGCTGTTGTCGTCCTCGCCCGGGACCTTTTTGTAGGTGCCGGTGGTGGCGCGGATATACAGCTCGCGGGCCTTGGCTTGGTCGCACGGGTCGTACTCGTAGCTGATCGACACCGGGGTCAGGTTCAAGCCCTGGATCACCGCGCCGAACGGCTCGTCCTTGCGGCTCATGTGGAACATCTTGAGGATCGCCGAATCGGTGCGGTCATCGCCGTCCTTGGCTCGGCCTTCGGCCTGGGCGATCCAGATCGACGCGCCATCGTTGCGGATCGAGTGGTTGATGTAGGCCGACAGCAGCTGGAATGCCGCCAGCTTTTCCCGACGACCACTCAGCGAGCGGTGCACGATGAAGCTCTTGTTCAGGCGCATCATGTCGCTGACGAACGGCTTTTGCAGCAGGTTGTCGCCGATGGCGATGCGCGGTGTCGGCAGGCCAGCGTGGTACACCGCGTAGTTGACGAAGGCCGGGTCCATGACAATGTCGCGGTGGTTGGCCAGGAACAGGTACGCCGTGCCCGCCTTGAGCTGAGCGACGCCCGAATAGGTGACGCCATCGGTCGCACGTTCGATGGTCTGGTCGACGTAGTACTCGACTTTGTCCTGCAGGGTCGACACGCAGCTCACGCCGGCGAATTCCTTGCGCAGGCGGCGGGCGATCAGCGGCTTGAGCAGCCAGCCGAAGCTGCCGGCGGCACGCGGGAAGCGGAAGTGGGTGAGGATATCGAGGAATGCCGGGTCGCTGAGCAGGCGTGCCAGCACGGCAGGGACCTCAGCGTCGTCGTACGGTCGGATGGCATCGAATTCGCCCATCATGCTCTCTTGTTGGAAACGGCTAGGGTAATAGGTGGGGATCGGGTCCGAAAAACGCTCGGACACGCGCAGGCCCTGTAAATAGACCGGCAATTATACGCACAAGTCAGCGCGGAGGCCGCGATGCTGGAATCTGCAATCTACGACTGTCCTTATTGTGGCGAAGAGGTCGAGACCGCTCTCGACCTGTCGGGCGGCGATCAGACCTACACCGAGGACTGTCAGGTCTGTTGCCGCCCGATCGTCTTCACCCTGCAGGTGCATGGTGACGAGTGGATGCTCGACGTAAAACGCGAGGATGACGCCTGATGCGACGAATCTACGAGCCAGAAAACCTGCTGGAGGCCGAACTGCTGGTCGCCATGCTTGCCAGCGAAGGGGTCCAGGTGCACCTGGTCGGGCGTGACCTGGTCGGTGCTGCCGGCGAGCTGCCGATGCACGGCCTGCTCGGCCTGGCAGTGGCCGATGAGCAGGCTGGGTACGCACGGCAGCTGATCGACGCGTACAATGTTGCCCAGCCACTTGCTGGCGACGAACCGGAGAGTTATCCCGGCACCCTGATCTGCTAGGTTGTTTATCGCCATGTGTGGACGCTACGCCCTGTTTCGCTGGTCCCCGGCCTTTGCCGCATTGCCGGGATATCCCGCTGACCAGCAGGCGCAATGGAACATCTCGCCTGGCGCCTCGGTGATCATCCAGCGCCAGGTCGACGGCCAGCCGCAGCTGGCACGGGCACGTTGGGGCCTGACCCCGGCGTGGCTGACCGACCTCTCCCGCACCCCGGCGCAAGCGCGCGCGGAAACCCTGGCCGAGCAGCCGATGTTTCGCGAAGCGTTGCGCAAGCGGCGCTGCCTGATCCCGGCCAACGGCTTTTATGAATGGCGCGGCAGTGTGCGCAAGCGCCCCTACTGGCTGACGCCGGGGGAGGGCGCATCGCTGTTCTTCGCCGGCATCTGGGAGGCTTACCCGGTGCAGGAGCAGGTCTGGTTGAGTTGTGCGGTGGTGACCCAGGCGGCCGTCAACCAGCGTCGGCCGTTGATCCTCGACGAAGCGGGGCAGGCGGCGTGGCTGGACCCGGATACGCCGGAGCCGCGCCTGCATGAACTGCTCGCCAGCCCGGCGGCGGCCCTTCGGGAACGGGCCCTGGCAAACTTTGTCAATGATCCCAAGCTGAATGCGCCGGAGTGCCTGACCCCGGCCTGATCACCCGGCAGGTGGCAGAAAACTTCCCCGTGGCTCTGGCGGCCCAGGGCGTCTGCGCCTAGGATACGCGGCACGTAAATAGGGAGTGTTGTATGCGTAAGTCATTTGTTGTCAGCATGTTGAGTGCCAGCGTCCTGCTGGGAGGCTGCCAGGCGGTGAATACCACCAGTGGTGGTGCCGTGGGCGTTGAGCGCAAGCAGTACATGTTCAGCATGCTCTCGACCGATGAGGTCAACCAGATGTACGCCCAGTCGTACCAGCAGACCCTCAGCGAAGCGTCGAGCAAAGGTGTGCTGGACAAGAGCAGCGCCGAGGCCAAGCGGGTCCAGGCCATTGCCGACCGCCTGATCGTCCAGGCGCCCCAGTTCCGCCCGGATTCGGCGCAGTGGAAGTGGGAAGTCAACGTCATCAAGAGCGACGAGCTCAATGCCAACTGCGGCCCTGGCGGCAAGATCATCGTCTACACCGGCCTGATCGATCAGCTCAAGCTGACCGACGCCGAGATCGCTGCGGTGATGGGCCACGAGATCGCCCACGCCCTGCGCGAGCATGGCCGCGAAGCGATGTCCAAGGCTTACGGTGTACAGATGGCACGCTCGGGGGCTGGCGCCTTGCTGGGCCTGGGCGAAAGCAGCATGGCCATGGCCGATACCGTCGTGAACTATGCGATGACCCTGCCCAACAGCCGCGCCAACGAAAACGAGGCCGACCTGATTGGTCTGGAGCTGTCGGCGCGTGCCGGCTACGACCCGAATGCCGCGATCACCTTGTGGAACAAGATGACCAAGGCTTCCGAGGGCGCACCGCCTGAGTTCATGAGCACTCACCCGGCGTCCAGCAGCCGTATTGCGTCGCTGCAGGCGGCCATTCCCAAGGTGATGCCGCTGTACCAGGCTGCCAAAAAATAAGCTGCAAGCTTCAAGCTTAGAGCTACAAGAAGAGCAGCCCGCGTTCACCGGGGCTGCTTTTTTTGTTGCCGCTTGCAGCGGCTGTCAGCCTATCCAGCCACTGGCCTTCATCGCCGAATACACCGCGACGATCGCCAGCACCACAAAGGCGGCTGCGGCCAGTCGACGGATCAGCGTCAGCGGCAGTTTGTCTGCGGCAAAGTTACCCGCCAGCACCACCGGTACGTTGGCAATCAGCATGCCCAGGGTGGTGCCGATGATGACCATGATCAGGTCAGGGTACTGCGCGGCCAGCATCACCGTGGCGACCTGGGTCTTGTCGCCGATCTCCGCCAGGAAGAACGCCACCAGCGTCGTCAGGAACGGCCCGAAGCGGCGTGCGGCGCTGCTCTCGTCATCGTCCATCTTGTCCGGGACCAGCGTCCACAAGGCGGTGGCGGTGAAACTCGCGGCGAGAATCCAGTGCAGGACTGTCTCGCTGAAGAATCCACTGACCCAGGCACCGACTGCACCGGCTGCGGCATGGTTGGCCAGGGTGGCGACGACGATGCCGGCGATGATGGGCCAAGGCTTGCGGAAGCGGGCGGCGAGAATGAGCGCGAGCAATTGCGTCTTGTCGCCAATTTCGGCGAGGGCGACGATTGCGGTGGGGACCAACAGGGATTCCAGCATCAGGTTACCTACGGGGGCGGGTCGACACGGCTATGACACGTACAGCCTTCCCGCCCCGGGTAAGGTGTGCGTGTCATAGGTCTTGTCAAACCCTGGATCCGTCTGATGCGGACCGTAGGTCGTACGCGCCATGGTCTGTGGACCAAGTATGTTGACGCGTACCGGGCAAGCGAGGGTGCTTGCGGGAGACTACTCCCCTAGGACGGAGCGGATTCTGCCTAGCCGAATCCGTTTCGGCAAGCCCTAAATCGTTATCCGCGTTTTGCCTGATAGATCCGGAAGCCTTGCTCTTCGACCAGCGTCCGGCAGTTGCCCAAGGCCGCCTGGATGTACGGCTGATAGCGCAGGAAGGTATTCGCCACAAGCCGAAGTTCGCCACCTGATCGCAGGTGTTCGGCTGATTTTTTCAGCAGGTTTTCCGATGCCTGATAGTTGGTGTGAACCCCGCTGTGGAACGGCGGATTGCTCAGGATCACGTGCAGGTCGCGCGGTGCGGCATCGATCCCGTCTCCGCTGATGACCTCGCCCTGCAGGCCATTGGCGGCCAGGGTCAGACGGCTGCTGGCGACCGCAAAGGCATCGACATCGAGCAGGGTCACCTGGCTGTCGGGGTAGCGGCGCTTGATGATCGAGCCGATCACCCCGGCACCGCAGCCGAAGTCCAGTACATGGCCGACCTGCAGGCCGTCGAGGTATTCCAGCAGCAGGGCGGTGCCACGGTCGAGGCGGCCATGGCTGAACACCCCCGGCAGGCTGACGATCTGTAGCGGGCCGTCGGCCAGCGGCAGTTCGAAGCGCTCGGCGAGGCTTTCCAGCGGGAGGGCGGCAGGGGCGTTGTCGATGGTCACCTGCCACAACTGGCAGTGCCGCGCGCTGTCGAGCTTGCGCGGTTTGCCAAAGGCCTGCAGCTGCTTGGCCGCGCCCTCGATGCCACCGCGTTTCTCACCGACCAGGTACAACTCGCGCCCGGCCAGGCGCGAGGCCAGCGCATTGAGCAGGTAGGCCGCCAGTTCACGCGACTTGGGCAGGAACAGCACCGCCGCGTCGAAGGCCACCTCGGGCACCTCTACGCCATGCTGGGTGCGACCGGCAAAACGGCTCTCGAGCATCGCCTGGTCGCCCGCGTGCCAGGTCCAGCCATGGGCCTGGGGCAGTTGCCCGAGCAGGTCGTCGGCGGGCAGGCCGGCGAGCATCACCGAGCCTTGGAACAGCTCTGCCTGACGGAGTAGTACTTCACTGCGCGGGTCCATGGACGACGCCTCCTGAAAAAAGTCGCGCAGTGTAGCAGAGGCCGGCGGTACTCAGCTGACCACGCGGCGCGGCTGGCCGGCGAAGAACGCCTGGGCGTTCTCGCTGAGCTGGCCGACGATGCGTTGCCGTGACTCGACAGCGCCCCAGGCGCTGTGCGGGGTAATGATCAGGCGCGGGATGTCGTCAGCCAGCAAGGGGTTGCCGTTGACCGGCGGCTCGACCGTCAACACGTCGGTGGCCGCACCGCCCAGATGGCCACTGCGCAAGGCATCGGCCAGCGCCTGCTCGTCGATCAGGCCGCCGCGGGCGGTATTGACCACCAGTGCGCCGGGCTTGAGCAGTGCCAGTTCGCGGGCGCCGAGCATGTGCCGGGTGTGTTCGGTCAAGGGGCAATGCAGGGTCAGTGCATCGACCTGGGGCAGCAGTTCGTCCAGCGCCACGCGCTCGGGACGCTCCGGACGGCCAGGGATCTGCCCGCTCAGCACGCGCATGCCGAATGCCTCGGCCAGGCGCGCTACGGCGCCGCCCAGTTCACCGTGGCCGAGCAGGCCGAGGGTCTTGCCCTCCAGCTCGACGATGGGAAAGTCCAGCAGGCAGAACTGGCTGGCCTTGGCCCACTGGCCGGCGGCGACCGCCTGGTTGTAGTCGCACAGGCGCGTGGCCAGGGCCAGCAGCAGGGCCAGGGTGTGTTGGGCCACCGACGGTGTGCCGTAACCCTGGCAGTTGCACACGGTGATGCCCTGGGCACGGGCGGCCTGTAGGTCGACATTGTTGGTGCCGGTGGCCGCGACCAGGATCAGCTTGAGCTGCGGGTTGGCGGCCAGGGTCGCGGCATCCAGCTGGACTTTGTTGCTGATCACCGCGGTGGCGCCTTGCAAGCGTTCGGCAAGCTCCTCGGGGCGGGTGGCGGCGTACAGCTGCAGGTGGTCGAACTGGCTGTGCAGGGGAGAAAGGTCGAGATCACCGAGGTCGAGCGAGTGGTGATCAAGAAATACGGCGCGGCGCGAGCTGGGCATGAAGGGCTCCGGTGGCGGATGAGGCGGGCTTGCCCCGCGGTAGGGTCCTCGAGAGTGTCGCGGCGCGGGGTGCCGGGCGTCAACGGGGCCGGCGCCACTCATACCTGCGCGAGGCAAATCATTCCTTTGGCTGATTTGACTGTCACATCGGCGTTCTAGAGTAGGCGCCTGACCTACCCGTACTCGAGAAAAGGCCTACCCATGCTGCAGACCCGCATCATCAAGCCCGCCGAAGGTGCCTACCAGTTTCCCCTGTTGATCAAGCGCCTGCTGATGTCTGGCAGCCGCTACGAAAAAACCCGCGAGATCGTCTACCGCGACCAGTTGCGCCTGACGTATCCACAGCTGGTCGAGCGCGTCGCGCGGCTGGCCAACGTGCTCACCGAGGCCGGGGTCAAGGCCGGTGACACGGTCGCGGTGATGGACTGGGACAGCCATCGTTACCTGGAGTGCATGTTCGCCATCCCGATGATCGGTGCGGTGATCCACACCATCAACGTGCGCCTGTCGCCCGAGCAGATCCTATACACCATGAACCACGCCGAAGACCGCGTGGTGCTGGTCAACAGTGACTTCGTCGGCCTCTACCAGGGGATCGCCGGGCAGTTGACCACGGTCGACAAGACCCTGTTGCTGACCGACAGCCCGGAGAAGACCGCCGAGCTGCCCAACCTGGTCGGCGAGTACGAGCAGCTGCTCGCCGCCGCCAGCCCGCACTACGACTTCCCGGATTTCGACGAGCACTCGGTAGCGACCACCTTCTACACCACCGGCACCACCGGCAACCCCAAGGGTGTGTACTTCACCCACCGTCAGCTGGTCCTGCACACCCTGGCCGAGTCGGCGGTGCTGGGCAGTATCGACAGCGTCCGGCTGCTCGGCAGCAACGACGTGTACATGCCGATCACGCCGATGTTCCACGTGCACGCCTGGGGCATTCCCTATGCCGCCACGCTGTTGGGCATGAAGCAGGTGTACCCGGGGCGCTACGAGCCGGACATGCTGGTCAAACTGTGGCGCGAAGAAAAGGTGACGTTCTCGCACTGTGTCCCGACCATCCTGCAGATGCTGCTCAACTGCCCGTCCGCGCAAGGCCAGGACTTCGGCGGCTGGAAGGTGATCATCGGTGGCAGTGCGCTCAACCGCGGTCTCTACGAGGCGGCGTTGGCCCGCGGCATCCAGCTCACCGCCGCGTATGGCATGTCCGAGACCTGCCCGCTGATCTCGGCGGCGCACATCAACGACGAGCTGCAGGCTGGCGGTGACGATGAGCGTGTCACCTACCGGATCAAGGCCGGTGTGCCGGTGCCACTGGTGGAGGCGGCGATCGTCGATGGCGAGGGCAACTTCCTGCCGGCCGATGGCGAGACCCAGGGCGAACTGGTGCTGCGCGCGCCCTGGTTGTCGATGGGCTACTTCAAGGAGCCGGAAAAGAGCGAAGAGCTGTGGGCGGGCGGCTGGCTGCACACCGGCGATGTCGCCACCCTCGACGGCATGGGTTACATCGATATCCGCGACCGCATCAAGGATGTGATCAAGACCGGCGGCGAGTGGATCTCCTCGCTCGACCTCGAAGACCTGATCAGCCGTCATCCGGCGGTGCGCGAGGTGGCGGTGGTCGGCGTGGCCGATCCGCAGTGGGGCGAGCGGCCGTTTGCGCTGCTGGTGATCCGCGACGGGCAGAGCCTCGATGCGCGCGCACTCAAGGATCACCTCAAGCCTTTTGTCGAGCAGGGTCACATCAACAAGTGGGCGATTCCGAGCCAGATCGCCGTTGTTACTGAAATTCCCAAGACCAGCGTCGGCAAGCTCGACAAGAAGCGCATCCGCGTCGACATCGTCGAATGGCAGGCGAGCAACAGCGCCTTCCTGTCCACCCTGTAAAGCCGCGGCGGGTGACGTCTTTAGGGGCGTGACCCGCATTGCAGAGAGGACGGCGCCTTGTCAAACGGCAAAATTGCGCCATGCTTGAGCACTGTCAGCTCGCACACCGGACAGGATCGGGGCGGGCGGCAGGCACGGAACGCAAATCACACTTTAGAGGGATCATGCGCCTGCGCCTGCTGGCTATAGTCGGGGCCAGGGGATTTTCAGGAATGGGGGAGGGCGATGCGTGCAACTCGCATCGTCGCGGGCGCAGGCCTGCATACCGGTCGCTCGGGCCGTTCTTGAAAGGACTCACTGCCATAACAAAAAAGTACATGGAGTAGCGTCGATGAAATCTGCAAACCCGTTCTGGCGTCGGGCAAAACTGCCCCTTGCCGTCAGCCTCGCTTCCACGCTCGCAAGTCCCGCGTTTGCCGTCAGCTTCAATATCGGGGAAATCGAAGGCCAGTTCGATTCGTCGCTTTCCGTCGGCGCCAGCTGGTCGACGGCCAACCCCAACCAGAACCTGATCGGCGCCAACAACGGCGGCAAGGGGTTGTCGCAAACCTCCGATGACGGTCACTTGAACTTCAAGAAGGGCGAAACCTTCTCGAAGATCTTCAAGGGTATTCACGACCTCGAGCTCAAGTACGGCGACACCGGGATCTTTGTCCGTGGCAAGTACTGGTACGACTTCGAGCTCAAGGATGAACATCGCCAGTTCAAGGACATCAGCGACTCCAACCGCAAGGAAGGCGCGAAGTCTTCGGGTGCCGAGCTGCTCGACGCCTTTGTCTACCACAACTACGCGATTGCCGATCAGCCAGGCTCGGTGCGCCTCGGCAAGCAGGTTGTCAGCTGGGGCGAAAGTACCTTCATCGGTGGCGGCATCAACTCGGTCAACCCGATCGACGTGTCCGCCTTCCGCAGGCCTGGCGCCGAGGTCAAGGAAGGCCTGATCCCGGTCAACATGTTCTACGTGTCACAGAGCCTGACCGACAACCTCTCGGCTGAGGCCTTCTACCAGATCGAATGGGACCAGACTGTCGTCGACAACTGCGGCACGTTCTTCTCCCAGCCGGACATCATTGCCGACGGCTGCAGCGACAACCTGCGGGTACTCGCCAGCAGCCGCGCGATCCCCGCCGCTGCCGGGCCATTGCTTGCCTCCCAGGGCGTGAACATCAACGAGGAAGGGGTCCTGGTGCGCCGTACCGCCGACCGTGATGCGCGTGACAGCGGCCAGTTCGGCCTGGCCCTGCGCTACATGTTCGACCCGCTGGCGACCGAGTTCGGCTTCTACTTCATGAACTACCACAGCCGTGCGCCGATCTTCAGTGCCACCGGCGCGCCGCAATCGGCCTTCAATACTGCGCAAGCGCTGCTGGCCAACCCGGCCACGCGCGCCTTGGCGCCGATCATCGTCGCCGGCAACTCGTCATATTTCGCCGAGTACCCAGAAGACATCCGCCTGTACGGCGTGAGCTTCTCCACCGTCCTGCCTACCGGCACCGCCTGGAGCGGCGAACTGAGCTACCGTCCGAACGCCCCGGTGCAGCTCAACTCCACCGATATCCTGTTCGCCGGGGTTGGTCCGATCGGCGTGCCGCCGTTCAGCAACGCCTCTGTCCTGCGCGGCTCGCCGGGCGAGGATCTGCATGGCTACCGGCGTAAAGAGGTCACCCAGTTCCAGACCACGCTGACCCACTTCTTCGACCAGGTCATGGGCGCCAGCCGGCTCACCCTGGTCGGTGAGGTCGGTGTCACGCACGTCGGTGGCCTCGAAAGCACCGACAAGGCCCGCTACGGTCGTGACCCTGTGTACGGGCCGGGCCCGCTGCCAGGCGGCACCTGCGAGATCCTCAACGGCCTCACCTTGGGCGGCACTGGCCAACCCACCTCGAGCGCCAACCTGAGCCGCAATTGTGAAAACGACGGCTTCACCACCAGCACCTCCTGGGGCTACCGCGCACGCGCCATCTGGGACTATCCCGACGTCTTCGCCGGGGTCAACCTCAAGCCGAGCGTAGCCTGGTCGCACGACGTGTCCGGCTACTCGCCAGGCCCGGGTGCCAACTTCGAGGAAGGTCGCAAGGCGGTCAGCCTGGGCCTCGACGCCGAGTACCAGAACACCTACACGGCGAGCCTGTCGTACACCAACTTCTTCGACGGCAAGTACACCACCGTGGATGACCGCGACTTCGTAGCGCTCAGCTTCGGTGTGAACTTCTAAGAACATTGATCCAGGACGACAACCAATGAACAAGACCAGAAGTCTGCTGAAGGCCGGTGTACTGGGCATGTCCCTGCTGGCGACCAGCGTCATGGCTGCGGTTTCCGCTGACGAGGCGGCCAAGCTGGGCAGTACCCTGACGCCGATGGGCGCCGAAAAAGCCGGTAACGCCGATGGCTCGATCACCGCCTGGCAGCCGCTGTCGGCCACGGCCGGCACTGCCGATGCCAAGGGTTTCCTGTCCGATCCGTATGGCAGCGAGAAGCCCAAGTTCACCATCACCGCGCAAAACGTCGAGCAGTACAAGGACAAGCTCTCGCCTGGCCAGCTGGCGATGTTCAAACGCTACCCCGAGACCTACAAGATCCCGGTGTACCCGACCCACCGTGGCTCGACGGTGCCTGACGATGTGCTCGCCGCCATCAAGAACAACGCCACCAAGACCACGCTGGTCGCCGGCGGCAACGGCCTGGAAAACTTCGAGACCGCGATCCCGTTCCCGATTCCCAAGAGCGGCGTCGAGGTGATCTGGAACCACATCACCCGCTACCGCGGCGGCAGCGTGGCACGCCAGGTGACCCAGGCCACCCCGCAGCAGAACGGCTCGTACAGCCTGGTGTACTTCCAGGACCAGTTCGTCTTCCGCGACAAGATGAAGGACTTCGACAAGGCCAATCCGGGCAACGTGCTGTTCTACTTCAAGCAGGAGGTGACCGCTCCGGCGCGCCTGGCCGGTACCGTGCTGCTGGTTCACGAGACCCTCGACCAGGTCAAGGAACCGCGCAAGGCGTGGATCTACAACGCCGGCCAGCGCCGCGTGCGCCAGGCGCCACAGGTGTCCTACGATGGCCCGGGTACAGCCGCCGACGGGCTGCGCACCTCGGACAACCTGGACATGTACAACGGCGCGCCAGACCGCTACGACTGGAAGCTGGAAGGCAAGAAGGAAATGTACATTGCCTCCAACAGCTACAAGCTCGATTCGCCTTCGCTGAAGTACGCCGACATCCTCAAGGCGGGGCACATCAACCAGGACCTCGCACGCTACGAGCTGCGCCGAGTGTGGCATGTGGTCGCGACCCTCAAGCCAGGCCAGCGGCACATCTACGCCAAGCGTGACTTCTACATCGACGAGGACACCTGGCAGGCATCGGTGATCGACCAGTACGACGGCCGTAACCAGTTGTGGCGCGTCTCCGAAGCGCATGCCCAGGACTACTACAACAAGCAGGTGCCGTGGTACACCCTGGAGGCCATCTACGACCTGCAATCGGGTCGGTACCTGGCGCTGGGCATGAAGAACGAAGAGAAGAAGGCTTACGACTTCGGCTTCAGTGCCAGCAAGGCCGACTTCCAGCCTGCAGCCCTGCGCCAGTCAGGCGTACGCTGACCTTAGCGAGCTGAACACCTTGTGACTCCCGAGACGCCCCGGTTTACCGGGGCGTTTTCGTTGTTGTCGCAAATCCTGCCGCCGGCACGCCTGCCGTGGCCCTGACAATCACTGCTGTTTCTTTTTGTCGTAGTCTTTTTCATGATTAACGCCCCCATCATCTTCAAATGCGCCGCCATACCCGCTAGTCTCGCAAGCATCCGTACCGCCGAAGTCTTCCCATCAGAACGAGCCGGCCATGACAGATTTGTCCCGTATGCATGGATTCGCCAGTGAGGCCCTCGGCCTGCTGGACGGGCGTTTCTTCCGGCCGCCACTGCCGGACGGTTACGTCGCGCGTGCGCGCCTGTGCCAGCGCCTGCAGGCGGGCCTGGGCGGTCGTCTGTTGCTGGTCAATGCCCCGGCAGGCTTTGGCAAGAGCTCCCTGGCCATCGAGTTCTGTGAGTCGCTGCCCGAGCACTGGCGCAGCCTCTGGCTCGGCCTGAGCCAACGCGACGCCGACCCCGGGCGCTTCCTCGAGCGTTTGCTCGAAGGCCTTCAGCAGTACTGCCCGGCATTGGGCGGCCAGGCCATGGGGCTGTTGAAGATGCGCCAGCGGCATCAGCCGTTCGCCTTCGAAGAATGGCTCGACGGCCTGCTCGACGAACTCGCCCTCTACCTGCACGCCGACAGCCCGCTGTTGCTGGTGCTCGACGACTACCACCTGGCCCAGGGCGCGGTGCTCGACCGTTGCCTGCAGTTTTTCCTCAATCACTTGCCGCCCGGCATCGTCCTGATGATCACCAGCCGTCAGCGGCCCGACTGGCACCTGGCCCGTCTGCGCCTGTCGCGCCAGCTCAGCGAGATCAACGAGCAGGACCTGCGCCTGACTGCCGACGAAGCGCTGGCGGTGATCGGTCACCAGCCCACCGGCCTGCGCGGTCAGGCACTGGACAACCTGATCCAGCGCAGCGATGGCTGGGTCGCCGGCCTGCGCTTCTGGCAGCTGGCGGCCAGCGAGTCGGGTGACGACCAGGCCCTGCCGCAGGCGCTGCACGGCGGCGAAGGGTTGATCCGCGACTACCTGCTCGAGGAGGTCATCGACATCTTGCCGGAGGACGTTCAGGCGTTTCTGTTCGAGACCGCCTGCCAGGAGCGCTTCTGTGCCGAGTTGTGCGACGCCCTGCGCGCGCGCCACGACAGCGCCGCGATCCTGCGTTACCTGCAGGCGCATCAGGTGTTTCTGGTGCCGCTGGACGAACACGGCCACTGGTACCGCTATCACCATCTGTTCTCCGACCTGCTGCGCAGCCGCCAGGCCAGCGAGCCGCTCGCGGGCCTGCACTTGCGCGCCTGTCGCTGGTTCGAGCGCCAGGGCCTGCTCGACGAAGCGGTCGAACAGGCCCTGCGTGCCGGCCATCTGGACGTGGCGGCCGACCTGGTGCAGAGCCTCTCGGAGGAGCAACTGCTCGCCGAGCAGAACGTCGGCATGTTGCTGCGCTGGAAGATGGACCTGCCCGACAGCCTGCTGATCAGCACCCCGCGGCTGATCGTGCTGTACAGCTGGGCCCTGGGCCTGGCCTGCCAGCTGGACGCGGCCGAGGAACTGGCGGCGCACCTCAGCCGCTTCCTGCCGGCGCCGTCAGCCACCGCGCAAAAGTCCATGCTGGCCCAGTGGCTGGCCCTGAGCGGGGTGATCGCGCGTGGTCGCGGTGACCGTGAGAAGACCCTCGCCTACTGCACCGAGGCCCTGCACAGCCTGCCCTGCAAACGCTATGGCCAGCGTCTGGTGTGCCTCTCGACCTTGTCCAACCTGGCGATTGCCGACGGTGACTTCTGGCGCGCCCGCGGCTGGAACCGCGAGGCCCTGGAGCTGGCCCAACGGGTCGGCAATCCGCTGTTCGAAGCCTTGGCCCACTACGACCGCGCCCGCGTGCTGCATGCCCGGGGCGAAATCCAGCGGGCGCTGGACGAAGTGCGCCAAGGCCTGCAACGCCTGCAGGGGCTTTCGGCGCAGCGCCTGTATGCCGTGCGCGCGCGGCTGAGCCTGTACGAAGGCTACCTGCTGGTGGCGCAACTGCAGCCTGTCCAGGGTCGCGCCCGCTTGCGCGCAGGCCTGAGTGAGGCCCGCGCCTGCCGCGATATCAGCGTGCTGATCGGCCACTGCGTGATCGCTGCCCTCGACGGCCGCGAGGGCCGCTTCGCCGAAGCCTTCGCCGAGCTTGCCGAAGCCGAGCGGCTGATGCACATCTGGGACGTGCCGCCGATCTTCTACCTGGCCATGATCACCTTGGTGAAGTGCGAGCTGTGGCTGGCCCAGGGGCGCACCGACCTTGCCGAGTCGTGGCTGCTGCGTCTGGGCCAGACCTACGGCGGCGATCAGCCTGCGGCGGCGCCGGAGTTCCACCCCCTGCTGGCGCTGCACATCGAACTGCAGCAGGCATTGCTCGAGCAGGTGCTGGGCCGCGCCGCGCAGGCAGCTGAGCGGCTGCGTGGGCTGGTCGAGCGCGGCCAGGCCAGTGGCGGGCAGATGCTGGTGGTCAGCGCCGCCTGCCAGTGGATTGCCCTGCTGCTCGGCGAAGGTCGCGAGCAGCAAGCCGCGAGCCTGCTGCCCAAGGCCCTCGATGCCGCCCAGGGCGGCGCGCTGCAGCCGTTCCAGAAGCTGCTCGAGGAGCAACCGCTGTGGCTGCGTGAGCAACTTTCGTCGCGGGCCAACTGCAGTGTCCAGGTTGAACTGCTGGCGCGCCTGCCACAGCCTCAGCCCCTCAGCAGTGGCAGCGGCGAGGCACTGAGTGGCCGTGAACTGGCGGTGCTCGAGCTGATCGCACTGGGCTGCTCGAACCAGCAGATCAGCGAGCGCCTGTTCATCTCCCTGCATACGGTCAAGACCCACGCCAGCCATATCAACAGCAAGCTTGGCGTCGAGCGCCGCACACAAGCGGTAGCCAAGGCTCAATCACTCGGGCTGCTGGTTTAAACCTCGAGGGCTCATGCTAAAATAGTGGCCTATAGCCATTGTTGTGCAAGGCCCCAGCCGGACTCATCTTTCCCGCGTCACTGCCGATACAACATCGGCGGCATGCATCGCCGCACGCCATTTTCCAACCATTCCCACTACAGGTCGTGTAGATGCAGCAGTACGCGCAAAAAAGCTTTCTGATCGTCGACGACTTCACCGACTTTCGCACCTCGACCCGCTCCATGCTGCGTGAGCTGGGCGTGCGTGACGTTGACACCGCCGACAGCGGCGAACAGGCCCTGCGCATGTGCGGGCAAAAACGCTACGACTTCGTGCTGCAGGACTTTCACCTGGGGGACGGCAAGAAGAACGGTCAGCAAGTGCTCGAGGACCTGATCCTCGACAAACTGATCAGCCATGAATGCGGGTTCATCATGGTCACCGCCGAGAGCAGCCAGGCGATCGTCCTCAGCGCCCTCGAGCACGAGCCGGATTCGTACCTGACCAAGCCGTTCAACCGCGTCGGCCTGGCCCAGCGGCTGGACAAGCTGGTGCAGCGCAAGACCCTGCTCAAGCCCATCTTGCAGGCCCTTGATCGCGGTCGTCCGGCCGAGGTGCTGGCCGCTTGTGCCGAGCTGTGCAAGCAGGACCCGCGCTTTGCGCCGCTGTGCCTGCGCTACCGCGCCGATGCCTTGCGCGATCTCGGTCGGCACGAGGAGCTGGAGAAGTTTCTCACGTCGATCCTCGCCAGCCGCCCGCAGCCGTGGGTGTATTCGATGCTTGGCACGGTGCTGCACAAGCGTGGCCAGAATGCCCAGGCCCAGGGCGTCTACGAGCAGGCATTGAAGGCCTTCCCGATCATGCCCGCCTTGTACGACGGCATGGCCGATGTGCTGGTCGCCCAGGGCGAGACCAAGCGCGCGCAGAACATGCTTGAAGAAGCCGTGCGCCTGTCGCCGCTGGCCGTGCGCCGGCAGGCGGCGCTGGGCAAGCTGGCGCTGGGCAACGAAGACTTCGAGAGCGCCTCCAAGGCGTACCGGCATGCGGTCAGCCAAGGCCAGAGTTCGCGTTACAAGGACGCCGAGACCAACCTGGGCCTGGCCCAGGCCTTGATGAGCAAGAACGCCGGCTTCGGCCTCGATGCGCGGACCCGGGTCGAGATCAACACGGTGCTCAGCGAAGTGGCCAAGGAAAACGGCGAAGACCAAGGGCTGCAGGTGCGCGCACGGCTGATGAAGGCCGCCAGCCTGCAGCAGGCCGGTGACCCGGACACCGCCGCCAAGCTGACCGAACAGGCCATGGAGCGGCTGGACAAGATGGACCAGTTCTTCTCGGTGGAAGCCGCCCTCACGGTCGCCAAGCAGCTGCAACAGCTCGGCCAGGAGTCGGCCGGTACCGGCATTCTCAAGGGCTGCGTGGAAACCTACGGCGACGACCCGAAGGTCATGCAGAGCGTGGCCAAGCTGACCGACGACCCGACGGTGCTCGGTGCCGTCACCGAAGCGGTCGACCTCAACCGCCAGGGCGTGCGCAGCTACCAGACCGGCCAGCTCAACGAGGCGCTGGAGATGTTCCGGCGGGCCCTGTCGTTGCAGCCGAAGAACATCAGCATCGCCCTCAATACCGCCCAGGCGCTGTTGCGCATCGCTGGCGAGAGCCCTTCGCCCGAGTACATGCAGGAGTGCCGCGCCTGCCTGCAGAGCGTTGCCGGTATCCCTGCCAGCGACAGCCGCTATGACCGTTACCGCAAACTGCATATCCGAGTCTTCGGCGCATGAATCAGGACAATCAGGGGCTGGATTTTTCCACGGTGATCGCCTCCACCGTGCACGACATGAAAAACTCCCTTGCGGCGCTGATGCAAGCCCACAGCCAATGGCTGGCGCGCTTGCCGCAAGCGCAGTGCGAGGGCAGCGAACAGGGCGTGATGGAGCATGAGTTCCGCCACCTCAACGGCATGCTGGTGCAGATGCTCGGCCTGTACAAGCTGGGCGTCAACCAGCTGCCGATCTGTCCGGACTACCACGAACTGGAAGACTTCATCGAGGCCCAGCTGGCCGCTCACCAGGAGGTGCTCAAGCACCGCGACATCCTCGCCACCTGGCGCATCGAGATCGACAACCCGCTGGGCTTCTTCGACCGCGAGCTGGTCGCCTCGGTGATTTCCAACGTGCTCACCAATGCCATCCGCTATGCCGGCCATGCCTTGCTGATCGGCATCGAGGAAGAGGGCGAGCAGTTGGTCATCAGCGTCAACGACGATGGCCCGGGTTACCCCGAGCGCATGCTCGAACGCCAGCAGGACTACGTCCAGGGCATCGACGCGCGCACCGGCAGCACCGGCCTTGGCCTGTACTTCGCCGCGCGGATCGCGGCGTTGCATGAACGAGACGGCGTAAGTGGGCGGATCGAGATTGCCAACGGTGGAGCCTTGGGCGGAGGGTTGTTCAGGCTTTATCTGCCTTGAAGCCGCAGAAACTTCCCCTTACTGGTATTAATGAAACGAAACATAAAGGGCGACGCGATTGTCGGGCCTTTCCGTGATTGTCGTAAGGCTCAGCTGAGTACGATCTAGCGGTCTGTCGAGGCCTTTAACTGGGCGTCTTATCTTGGTAGTAGTTCACTCTGTGCCAACTACCAAGATCAAGCCTATGAACCGCCGTCGCAAGCAATCAAACAGAGTCAAAGCCCAGCAGAGCTTCCGAATCTGTGCTGCCGTACTCATTGCGCAGCGGGACAACTGCGCAAATCCAAAACGTCGATATGATCTGCATGATCTGATCAGCCAATGTGACCTGCATGTGCCTGCGCCACCTGAGTTGCAAGACTGGGAGTTGATGGTGCCTGTGGGGCATGAAGTGTGGTAAACCCTTGGAGGATGCCACATGAAACTCGCGAAGCATCAGGTCAAGCCGCTGGCTGTGTTGAAATTCGAAGCCGAGGCCCGTCTTCTGGCCGGGCATATTTCGGTCAATCAGTTGCGCTTCCTCCAGGCCGCCAAGGATAAAGGTGCAGCATTGGAGCCTGCCGGGCGTATCGCGGGGAGCGACGAGTAACGCGCGCGGCACATGATCATGATTCTGGCGGGCATGCCTTAAGCCCAATGGAATTTTTCCGCTTCGCCGAGATCCAAGGCTGGCATAGATCCAAGCATGATCACTGCACACTTGAATTTCAGTAGGAGCTTTCCATGTTCACCATGCGTCGTCTGATTATTGTCGCTACCGCCGCTGCCCTGATGTCGGGTTGCGCCAGCCAGAACCCTTACGACAACCAGGGTCAGGCGCAGGGCTCCACGGGCATGAGCAAGACCGCCAAGTACGGCGGCCTGGGCGCACTGGCCGGCGCTGTCGCCGGTGCCGCCATCGACCACAACAACCGTGGCAAGGGCGCGCTGATCGGTGCGGCTGCCGTGGGCGCCGCCGCCGCGGGTTATGGCTACTATGCCGACCGCCAGGAAAAAGCCCTGCGCGAAAGCATGGCCAACACCGGTGTCGAAGTGCAGCGCGATGGCGACCAGATCAAGCTGATCATGCCGGGCAACATCACCTTCGCCACCGACTCGGCGAACATTTCGCCAAGCTTCTACTCGCCGCTGAACAACCTCGCCGGTTCGTTCAAGCAGTTCAACCAGAACACCATCGAAGTGATCGGCTTTACCGACAGCACCGGCAGCCGCCAGCACAACATGGACCTGTCCCAGCGCCGTGCGCAGGCGGTCAGCACCTACCTGACCTCGCAGGGTGTCGACCCGTCGCGGGTGTCGGTGCGTGGCCTGGGCCCGGATCAGCCGATCGCCAGCAACGCCGATGCCAATGGCCGGGCGCAGAACCGCCGCGTCGAGGTGAACCTGAAGCCGATCCCTGGCCAGCAGTATCAGCAGCAGGGTCAGGTACAGCAGTACCCGTAAGCGTCACGCTGAATGCTGTGAGAAAAGGGCAAGCCTGAATGGCTTGCCCTTTTTCGTTAGAGGTTTCTGCTGGCCTGGATGGCAGTCAGTGCGATGGTATGCACGATATCGTCCACCTGCGCCCCGCGCGGCAGGTCGTTGACCGGCTTGCGCAGCCCCTGCAGCATCGGCCCCAGGCTGACCCCGTCGGTGCTGCGCTGGACCGCCTTGTGGGTGGTGTTGCCAGTGTTCAGGTCGGGGAACACGAACACCGTGGCACGCCCGGCGACCGGGCTCTGCGGCGCCAGCTGGCGAGCGATCTCGGGGTTGGCGGCGGCGTCGTACTGCAGCGGCCCGTCGATCACCAGGTCATGTGCGGCGTGTTGCGCCAGGCGCGTGGCTTCGCGCACCTTGTCGACTTCCTCGTCACTCGCCGAATCGCTCGAGTAGCTGATCATCGCCACCCGCGGCGCAATGCCGAAGGCCTCGGCCGACTCGGCGCTCTGCCGGGCGATCTCGGCCAGCTCGGCGGCGCTCGGGTGCGGGTTCATCACGCAGTCGCCGTACACCAGCACCTGCTCGGGGAACAGCATGAAGAACACCGACGACACCAGGCTGCTGCCCGGCGCGGTCTTGATCAGCTGCAAGGCCGGGCGAATGGTGTTGGCGGTGGAGTGGACCAGGCCCGAAACCAGCCCGTCGACTTCGTCCAGGGCGAGCATCATGGTGCCGATCACCACCGGGTCTTCGAGCTGCTGCTCGGCCATCGGCGCGTTGAGGTTCTTGCTCTTGCGCAGGTCGACCATCGGTTCGACGTAGCGCCCACGGATCAGCTCCGGGTCGAGGATTTCCAGGTCAGGCGGCAGGGTGATGCCCTGGGCGCGTGCCACCGCCTGCACGTCCTCGGGCTTGGCCAGCAGCACGCAACGGGCGATGCCGCGGGCCTGGCAGATCGCCGCCGCCTGCACCAGCAGCGGCTCGGCGCCCTCGGGCAGGACGATACGCTTGTTGGCCTGCTGGGCACGCTGGATCAACTGATAGCGGAACACCGCCGGCGACAGGCGCATCTCCCGCGGCGTGCCGCAGCGCTGGTGCAGCCAGGCGGCATCGAGCTGGCTGGCGACGAAGTCGGTGATGAACTCGGCACGCTCGCGGTCGTCCACCGGGATCTCGCGGTTGAGCGAGTTGAGCTGGTTGGCGGTGTCATACGAGCCGGTGCTCACCGAGAGGATCGGCAAGCCGGCCTGCAAGGCCCCGCGGCACAGCTCGAGGATGCGCGGGTCGGGCTTGCTGTCGCTGGTCAGCAACAGCCCGGCCAGCGGCACGCCGTTGATTGCCGCCAGGCTGACGGCGAGGATGATGTCGTCGCGGTCGCCCGGGGTCACCACCAGGGTGCCCGGCTTGAGCAGTGGCACGGTGTTGGCCACGGTGCGTGCGCAGATGATGATGGCGTTCATCCGCCGCTGTTCGTAGTCACCGGCGTTGAGCACCTGGGCACCGAGCAGCTCGGCCACGTCGCGGGTGCGCGGGGCATTCAGCTCGGGCTGGTAGGGGATGCAGCCGAGCAGGCGGAAGTCGTCGCCGCGCAGCAGCGGCGAATGCTCGCGCAGGCGGGTGGCGAAGGCGGCCATGCTTTCGTCGGTGCGGACCTTGTTGAGGATCACCCCAAGCACCTTCGGGTCGCGCGGGCCGCCAAACAGCTGGGCCTGCAACTCGACGCGACCGGACAGCTCGCTGAGCACTTCGTTTTCCGGCGCCGACACCAGGATCACTTCGGCATCCAGGCTTTTCGCCAGGTGCAGGTTGACCCGCGCCGCATAGCTGGCGTGCCGGGTCGGCACCATGCCTTCAACCACCACCACGTCGTTGCCGACACAGGCCTGCTGATAAAGGCGGATGATCGCTTCGAGCAGCTCGTCCAGCTGGCCATCGCCGAGCATCCGCTCGACCTGGGCCAGGCTCAGCGGCGTGGGTGGCTTGAGGCCGTGGGTGCGGGCGATCAGTTCGGTGGAGCGCTCCGGGCCGGTGTCACCGGGGTGCGGCTGGGCGATCGGCTTGAAGAAGCCGACCTTCAACCCACCGCGCTCGAGTGCGCGTACCAGGCCCAGGCTGATCGACGTCAGGCCGACGCCAAAATCTGTCGGTGCAATGAAAAAAGTCTGCATGCGTGCTTCTCGGAATAAAGCGGTGCAAGGAACAATCGCCAAGGGTATCGCTAATCGACCGCGCGTGCGCACCATCCACAGGCGAAAATCTGCCCGATCCGCTGTTCGCGCTGCGCGGCATCGAGCACCCACGGCCGCGCCTGCCAGGGCGGCTGGTGGCGCAGGTGCTGGGTGTGCCCGCAGGACAGGTCGACCACCCAGTGGCCGTCAGCGTCCTGGTGAAAGCCGCTGACCCGACTGACGGGCCGGCCAACATTGGCCGGGTGTTCGCAATCGGGCGATGCCTTGGTTACACTTGTCCGCTCTACATTCTTTTGCAAAAGGTCTCGCCCCCATGCCGATCGCCGCCAACAAGGCTGTCTCCATCGACTATACCCTGACCAACGACGCCGGGGAGGTCATTGACAGCTCCGCCGGCGGCGCGCCGCTGGTTTACCTGCACGGTGCTGGCAACATCATCCCAGGCCTGGAAAAAGCCCTCGAAGGCAAACAGGCTGGCGACGAGCTGAACGTCACCATCGAACCTGAAGACGCCTACGGCGAGTACCTGGCCGAGCTGGTCAGCACCCTCAACCGCAGCATGTTCGAAGGCGTCGACGAGCTGGAAGTGGGCATGCAGTTCCACGCTTCCGCGCCGGACGGCCAAATGCAGATCGTCACCATCCGTGACCTCGACGGCGACGACGTGACCGTCGACGGCAACCACCCGCTGGCCGGCCAGCGCCTGACCTTCCAGGTCAAGGTTGTCGACGTACGTGATGCCAGCGAAGAAGAAATCGCGCACCGCCACGTCCATGGCGAAGGTGGTCATCAGCACTGATTTTCTGCGCTAAGCTCAGAGAGTCGCCAGGCGCTCGGGCAAGCCGTACTTGCCCTCCATGGGAGGGTTGACGGTTTGACCGCGCGCCTTTTTAGTGGGCGGTTTTCGCCCCAGCGACAACCGGGAACCTGAGAGGGGAAGTCATCATGAGTGCATTTCACGACCTGACGTTGAAGGCGTTGGACGGCAAGGACCTGCCCCTTGCTCCGTTCAAGGGCCAGGTGGTGCTGGTGGTCAATGTCGCCTCCAAGTGTGGCCTGACGCCGCAGTATGCACCGCTTGAATCGTTGTACCAGCAGTACAAGGGCAAGGGCTTCAGTGTGCTTGGCCTGCCCTGCAACCAGTTCGCTGGGCAGGAGCCCGGCAGCGAGAAAGACATCCAGGATTTCTGCAGCCTCAACTATGGCGTGAGCTTTCCGTTGAGCGGCAAGCTCGAAGTGAACGGGCCGCAGCGCCATCCGTTGTACCGTCTGCTGGCGGGTGAGGGCGCCGAGTACCCTGGGGATATCAGCTGGAACTTCGAGAAGTTCCTGGTCGGCAAGGATGGCCGCGTCCTGGCCCGTTTCGCCCCGCGTACGGCGCCGGATGATCCGACCGTGCTGCAAGCGATCGAGAAGGCACTGGGCTAGATTGCCTGGGCAGTGAGGCCTGTGTCGTGTCAGCGCCCGCCAAGCTGCCCCAGTCTCAAACCCTTGGATACCTGCCGATCATTTGAATCAATGATGCTGTGCCCTCCGTCGATCAGCCCCTAAGCTCAGGCGCATTCCTCACTCACCAGGGAGCGCCCCATGTCCACCCATCCGCTGTTCCAACCCTTCACCTTGGGCACCCTCAGCTTGCCGACGCGTGTGGTCATGGCGCCCATGACCCGCACCTTCAGCCCGGGCGGCGTGCCTAACGATGGCGTGGTCGAATACTACCGCCGCCGCGCAGCCGCAGGCGTCGGCCTGATCATCACCGAAGGCACCACGGTCGATCACAAGGCCGCCAACGGCTACGCCAATGTGCCCCGGTTTCACGGGGAAGATGCCTTGGCCGGCTGGAAGCGCGTAGTCGATGCGGTGCACGCCGAGGGCGGGCGCATCGTGCCGCAGCTGTGGCACGTGGGCAGCGTGCGGCGCCTGGGCACCGAGCCGGATGGCACGGTGCCGGCCTATGGCCCGAGCGGCAAGGGCAAGGACGGCAAGGTGCTGGTGCACGAGATGAGCCAGGCTGACATCCGTGAGGTGATAGACGCTTTCGCCAGTGCCGCCCGGGATGCCCAGGCCATCGGCATGGACGGCGTGGAGATCCACGCTGCCCACGGCTACCTGATCGACCAGTTTTTCTGGGCTGCCAGCAACCAGCGTGAGGACCAATACGGCGGTGACCTGGCGGCGCGCTCGCGGTTCGCCATCGAGCTGATCGAAGCGGTGCGCGCGGCCGTGGGCCCGGACTTTCCGATCATCCTGCGCTTCTCGCAATGGAAGCAGCAGGACTACAGCGCGCGCCTGGTTGAAACGCCCGAGGCACTGGCGGCCTTCCTCAAGCCGCTGGCCGAGGCTGGTGTGGACATCTTCCATTGCTCGACCCGGCGCTTCTGGGAGCCCGAGTTCCCAGGGTCCGAACTGAACCTGGCCGGCTGGACGCGCCAGCTCACCGGCAAGCCGACGATTACCGTGGGTAGCGTCGGCCTGGATGGCGAGTTCTTGCAGTTCATGGTCGACACCGACAAGGTGGCCAAGCCGGCCAGCCTGGAAGGCTTGCTGAGCCGGCTCGAAGCCGAGGAGTTCGACCTGGTCGCGGTGGGCCGAGCCCTGCTGGTGGATCCGCAGTGGGCTGAAAAGGTCCGCGATGGGCGCGAGCAGGATGTACTGCCGTTCAGCCGCGAGGCGCTGGCGACCCTGGTTTGATGGTCAGGCTCGCAGCAGGGGCTGGGCTGCCCTGCGTGCTGGCCTGACGGCTGGCGGCGTAGAGGTAGCCTTCGAACTGCTCGACGATCGCCGGCCAGCCCTGGCGGCTGGCATGCTGGCGCGCATTCAGGCGCACCCGGCGCAGGGTTTCGCATTCTTCCAGCAGCCAGCAGGCCGCATCGATGAACGCCGGCTGATCGCCGGGCATGGCCAGGGCACCGTTATGACCGTGGCGGATGTGCTGGGCGGCCGCCGCCTCGTCATAAGCGACCACCGCGAGCCCCGAGGCCATGGCTTCGAGCACCACGTTGCCGAAGGTCTCGGTCAGGCTCGGAAACAGGAACAGGTCGCCACTGGCGTAGTGCTCGGCGAGTGCCTCGCCGCGCTGCGCCCCGCAGAACACTGCGTCTGGCACTTGTTGCTCGAGGTGGGCCCGCTGCGGGCCGTCGCCGACCACGATCAGGCGCAGGCGCCGCTGTGGATAAGCCTGTTGCAGCGCTTGCAGGCAGGGCCGCAGCAGGCCGAGGTTCTTTTCTGCGGCCAGCCGGCCGACGTGCAGCACCGCGATATCGTCCGCCGCCAGCCCCCACTGCTCGCGCAGCGCCTGGCTGCGGCGGGCGGGGTTGAACAGGCAGGCATCGACCCCGCGCGCCATCAACGCGAGCCGTTCGAAGCCGCGCCGCTCCAGCGCCAGGCGCTGGCTGGCGCTGGGCACCAGGGTGATCGCGGTACGCCGGTGGAACGCGCGCAGGTAGTGGGTCAGCAGGCGCGCCAGCAAGCCCAGGCCGTACTCCCCGGAGTATTGGGCAAAGTTGGTATGAAAACCGCTGACCACGGCGATCTTCAGCCGGCGTGCGGCGCGTAGCGCGCTCAGCCCCAACGGCCCTTCGGTGGCGATGTACAGCACATCGGGCCGTTGCCGGCGCCAGCGCCGGCACAACCTGTGCACTGACACCCCACCCCACTGCAAGCCAGGGTAGCCGGGCAGCGCCCAGCCCTTGCAGAGCATCAGCTGGTCGCTTTCGAGCTCGGCGGTATCACCGGCTTGGCGAGGGCGGACGATCTCCACCTGATGCCCGCGCTGACGCAAGCCGTCGCTGAGCCGGCCAAGGGTATTGGCCACGCCGTTGATCTCGGGTGGGAAGGTTTCGCTGACCAGGGTGATGCGCAGGCAGGGTGTATTCATGAGAAAAAGTGTCCGCCTGGGCGGTTGCCGTTATGTGACCGCCTGGTGACCGGCGCATGACACGCGGCCGAACGGGGTTCGGCGATGTGAATATTTCATTGCAGCTCACTCAAGAAGGGGGAGGGGGCAGCCGATGCAGATGCATTCGGATGGCCGGTGCGCTCCAGGAGTGCGGTAATGTTCAACAGCAAGCTCAAGAAAGAAATCCAGCAGTTGCGTGAAGACCTGATGTCGATGGAGCAGGTCAACAGCAGCCTCGACAGCGAGATGCTGGTGCTTCAGCTCGACCCGCAGGGGCGCATCGAAACGGTCAACCGCAACTTCGAGAACGAAATGGCCTACCGGGCCGAGCAACTGATCGGCCGCAACATCGAAGAGATCGTCCCGGCGCATGTGAAGAAGCTCGACTTCTACCAGCGCATGAAAAGCGCCATCACCCGCGGCGAGCATCTCAACGGCGCGTTCCGCCTGCTGCGCGGCAATGGCGAAGAGGCGTGGCTGCGTTCGATCCTGCAGCCGGTCAAGGGCAGTGATGGGCGGATCAAGTATTTCACCCTGCACTCCAGTGACCTGACCCGCACCATCGAAGCTTCGCGCGAGCACGAAAGCCTGATCAACGCGCTGATGCGCTCCACCGCGGTCATCGAGTTCAGCCTCGACGGCACGGTGCTGACGGCCAACCCGCGCTTCCTCGACACCATGGGCTATCGCCTCGAGCAAGTCCGCGGCAAGCACCATCGTATGTTCTGCGAACCGGAAGAGGCCGCCTCGGCGGGTTATCAGGCGTTCTGGGACAAGCTGCGTCGCGGCGAGTACATCGCCGAACGCTTCAAGCGTATCGACGCCCATGGTCGCGTGGTCTGGCTCGAGGCGTCCTACAACCCGATCATCGATGCCCACGACGTGCTGTACAAAGTGGTCAAGTTCGCCACCGTCATCACTGACCAGGTCAACCAGGAACAGGCCGTGGCGCACGCTGCCGACGTCGCTTACACCACCTCGCTGGGCACCGACACCAGTGCCCGCAAAGCGACTGAGGTGGTCACCCAGACGGTCAGTGTGATGCGCGGCCTGGAGGCGTCCATGCAGCAGGCGGCCGACGGTATCCAGGCGCTCGACACCCAGTCGCGGGTGATCGGCTCGATCATCAAGACCATCAGTGACATCGCCGGGCAGACCAACCTGCTGGCGCTCAACGCGGCCATCGAGGCAGCGCGCGCCGGTGAGCAGGGGCGTGGCTTTGCGGTGGTGGCCGACGAGGTGCGCCAGTTGGCCTCGCGCACCAGTACCGCGACCGAGGAGATTGCCCGGGTGGTGCAGCAGAACGAGCAATTAGCCCAGGCCGCGGTAGACATCATCGACACCAGCAAGCGCCAGGCCGAGCAGGGCCTGAGCCTGGCCGGCGAGACCGGCAACGTGATCGTCGAGATTCAGGACGGGGCGAAGCGGGTGGTGGAAGTGGTCGGGCAGTTTTCCAACCAGTTGAGCGTCTGATTCGAACATGCAGGGGCCGCTCAGCGGCCCCGTCGCGTTCAGTTACGCTCGCGCACCCAGAACAGCGTCGCACCCGCCACCGCCGCCGGCATCATGACGATGTTGACGAACGGAATCAGCAACGCCAGGTAGGTGATGCCGCCAAAGCCCATGCTCTGCCAGCGCTTCTGGCGCAGCCAGGCGAGCATGTCCTGCCAGCTCATCTTGTTGTTGTCCGCCGGGTAGTCGATGTACTGGATGGCCATCATCCACACGCCGAAGATCAGCCACAGCGGTGCGGCGATCACGTTCACCACCGGGATGAACGACAGGATGAACAGGCCGATCGCCCGCGGCAGGAAGTAGCCCAGCTTGCGCATCTCGCGCCCAAAGGTGCGCGGCACCATCGCCACCAGCTCGCCCCAGCTGAACGCCGGGAAGGTGTCTTCACCGCGCAGCACCACCTCGACCTTCTCCGCCAGGAAGCCGTTGAACGGCGCCGCGATGATGTTCGCCACCAGGGTAAAGGTGAAAAACACCATCAGGATCACCAGTGCGACGAACAGCGGCCAGATCAGGTAGGTGAGAAAGCTCAGCCAGTCGGGCAAGGTCGGCATCAACGCATCGACCCACAGGCTGAACTGATGGCCGGCGACATACACCAGGCCGCCGAACAGCAGCAGGTTGATCGCCAGCGGCAGCAGGACGAACAGCCGCAGGTTCGGGCTCAGGATCAGCTTCAGCCCTTCACGCAGGTACTGCGGGCCAGAAAGAACGGGGGCTTGCATCGACATGCTCCGAATAAGGAAAACGCGCTGACCTTACCGAGTTTGGCCTTTCGACGAAAGGCGGGCGGTCGCTGGGAAACGGGCTGTAACAAAAGCCTGTGGGCAATTTCTATCGGTTTTCAACATGCATAGAGCCTGTCTATAAGGTGGATTGTCGGAGGATATTTCCTTAATCTCTGCGACCTCGTTACAGTTCGCTCATTCAAAGGTTTCCGGATCCGTGCGTTTTAGCCTTCCCCAAGTGCTGCGTGGGTCCCTTTTTTCCAGCTGCCGCCGCCGCCGGCTATCCACAGCCGACCCCCGTGCGGTGCGCTCGACAGGAGTTCGACATGTCTGAAGTACGTCATTCGCGGGTGATCATTCTCGGTTCCGGCCCTGCCGGTTACAGCGCTGCGGTGTATGCCGCCCGCGCCAACCTCAAGCCTCTGCTGATCACCGGCATGCAGGCTGGCGGCCAGTTGACCACCACCACCGAAGTCGACAACTGGCCGGGCGACCCGCATGGCCTGACCGGCCCGGCCCTGATGCAGCGCATGCAGGAACACGCCGAGCGTTTCGAGACCGAGATCGTCTTCGACCACATCAACGCCGTCGACCTGGCCAACAAGCCGTTCAGCCTGCAGGGCGACAGCGGCACTTACACCTGTGACGCGCTGATCGTCGCCACCGGTGCCAGCGCCCGTTACCTGGGCCTGCCGTCGGAAGAGGCATTCATGGGCAAGGGCGTTTCCGCCTGCGCGACCTGCGATGGTTTCTTCTATCGCAACAAGCCGGTGGCCGTGGTCGGTGGTGGCAACACGGCCGTCGAAGAGGCGCTGTACCTGGCTAACATCGCCAGCAAGGTGACCCTGGTGCACCGTCGCGAGACCTTCCGCGCCGAGAAGATCCTGGTCGACAAGCTCAACGCCCGCGTGGCCGAAGGCAAGATCGAGCTCAAGCTCAACGCCACCCTGGACGAAGTGCTGGGTGACAAGATGGGTGTTACCGGTGCGCGCCTGAAAAACAACGACGGCAGCAGCGACGAGATCACCGTTGATGGTGTGTTCATCGCGATCGGCCACACCCCGAACACCTCGCTGTTCGAAGGCCAGCTGACGTTGAAAGACGGCTACCTGGTGGTTCATGGCGGCCGTGAAGGCAACGCTACCGCGACCAACGTCGAGGGCGTGTTTGCCGCGGGTGACGTGGCAGACCACGTTTATCGCCAGGCGATCACCTCGGCCGGTGCGGGTTGCATGGCTGCACTGGATGTCGAGCGCTACCTGGACGGCCTGGCTAACGCCTCGTTCTGAGGTTAGTGGTGGGCAGGTGAACTGCCAGGTATGACAAAAAACCGGCCTTGTGCCGGTTTTTTGTTTTTCATGAGGTGTTGGGTGTTGGGTGACTGGTGCTGGTGTGTTGGGATTGGCGAGCATATCCATTCGTTGTGGCGCGGCCACTGGCCCCTTCCGCCCTTACGGCGGGTCACTTTTTTCAGTCGAAAAAAAAGTAACCAAAAATTCTTTGCTCCTACATCCGGCCCTTCGCTGCGCTACGGGTTCCCTCACTCCGGTCTTGCTCCCGCGAGGACCGGGCTGTACGGGCCTTCCTGGCCCGCAGCCCTTGCCGGCCTTCCTGGCCGTCACCTCGCTTCGCAAGACCTCCGCTCGGCCTCCTGAAGTCGCAGTAGATCAAGATCACGAGCCAGATCAACAGCAAGATCAAGGGCCAGGGCAACGGCTGGCGAATCGCTTCGCTCTCGCTTGTTTATAAGGGCGGTATAGCGCGTCAGCGCCAGAACTTGCATTGGCAGTTCCGGCCTCTTCGCGGGGCAAGCCCGCTCCCACAGGATCTCCGCACACCTTCAGAGCGACGCGGTACCTGTGGGAGCGGGCTTGCCCGCGAAGAGGCCAAACTATCCACCACCATTGCCACTATCGAAGATAACGCCAGCCCAGGCGCCACCCGTAACTTGGCGACCTCAGGAGGCCGAACGGAGGTCTTGCGGAGCGGGGTGACGGCCAGGAAGGCCGGCAAGGGCTGGGGGCCAGGAAGGCCCCTACAGCCCGGTCCACGCGGGAGCAAGGCCGGAGTGAGGGAACCCGCAGCGCAGCGGAGGGCCGGATGTGGGAGCCAGCGGTTTTTGGTTACTTTTTTCCAAGAAAAAAAGTGACCCGCCGTAAGGGCGGAAGGGGCCATAAGTGCCACCACATCAACCGGATCAGCTCAACAATCGACACCGCCCCCACCGGCAACTATCCCAATAATCAGTGAAGAACTTTTTTGTGCTCACCCCGCCACAGCCGATTC
>NZ_UNOZ01000036.1 GCF_900536025.1 Pseudomonas reidholzensis | reverse complement strand
TCGCCACTGGTGTTCCTTCCTATATCTACGCATTTCACCGCTACACAGGAAATTCCACCACCCTCTACTGTACTCTAGCTTGCC
Source organism: Pseudomonas reidholzensis (assembly GCF_900536025.1). GTDB lineage: Bacteria > Pseudomonadota > Gammaproteobacteria > Pseudomonadales > Pseudomonadaceae > Aquipseudomonas > Aquipseudomonas reidholzensis. The sequence goes on along the minus strand of NZ_UNOZ01000036.1, from coordinate 34,286 downwards.
AGTTTTGGATGCAGTTCCCAGGTTGAGCCCGGGGCTTTCACATCCAACTTAACAAACCACCTACGCGCGCTTTACGCCCAGTAATTCCGATTAACGCTTGCACCCTCTGTATTACCGCGGCTGCTGGCACAGAGTTAGCCGGTGCTTATTCTGTCGGTAACGTCAAAGCAGCAAGGTATTAACCAACTGCCCTTCCTCCCAACTTAAAGTGCTTTACAATCCGAAGACCTTCTTCACACACGCGGCATGGCTGGATCAGGCTTTCGCCCATTGTCCAATATTCCCCACTGCTGCCTCCCGTAGGAGTCTGGACCGTGTCTCAGTTCCAGTGTGACTGATCATCCTCTCAGACCAGTTACGGATCGTCGCCTTGGTGAGCCATTACCTCACCAACTAGCTAATCCGACCTAGGCTCATCTGATAGCGCAAGGCCCGAAGGTCCCCTGCTTTCTCCCGTAGGACGTATGCGGTATTAGCGTTCCTTTCGAAACGTTGTCCCCCACTACCAGGCAGATTCCTAGGCATTACTCACCCGTCCGCCGCTGAATCGAAGAGCAAGCTCTTCTCATCCGCTCGACTTGCATGTGTTAGGCCTGCCGCCAGCGTTCAATCTGAGCCATGATCAAACTCTTCAGTTCAATACTGCTTGGGTTTTTAAGAAACCCTAAACTTGGCTCAGCAATCTCAAATGACTACTATGATTTCTCATGTGGCCACTTGTGATGCTGATAATCTTGGCGACTATCAAACCATACTCACAAGCACCCACACGAATTGCTTGATTCAATTTGTTAAAGAGCGGTTGGTTAAGAACTTTTCGTCTCAACCGAGGCGCGCATTCTACGCTTTCCTCAGAGCCTGTCAAGCGTTTATTTTGAAGTTTTCTGCGAGAATCTCGTTCAACTTCAAACACTTGGCTCGCTGCGATCTCTCGTAGCGGGAGGCGAATTCTACAGCGTTACAACCTGCTGTCAACTGCCTTTTTTCACCGCTGCCGATCAGACGACCGAAGCACCTCCATACTGCCTGAAACTTCTAACTCATTGAAACTCAAGGAGTTTTCCGTTCCAACTACGCTGGAAGTGGGGCGCATTATAAGGGGATCTGAGAGGGCGTCAATCGTTAATTTCATTAAACCGTCATATCCCTGAAAAAACACAGCGGGGAGGCCTTTCGGCCTGACCGCTCATGCCTGCTGCTCTCTATTTAGAGGCTAGGGAAGGCGAACTGCGATGCCTCATGGCTCTTGCGCTGCGGCCAGCGCTGGGTAATCGCCTTGCGCCGGGTATAGAAGCGCACACCATCCGGGCCGTACGCGTGCAGGTCGCCGAACAGCGAACGCTTCCAGCCGCCGAAGCTGTGGTAGGCCACCGGCACCGGTAAAGGCACGTTGACGCCGACCATGCCCACTTCGATCTCGTCACAGAACAGCCGCGCCGCTTCACCGTCACGGGTAAAGATGCAGGTGCCGTTGCCGTATTCATGGTCGTTGATCAGCTGCATCGCCTGCTCCAGGCTGTTGACGCGCACCACGCAGAGCACCGGGCCGAAGATCTCTTCTTTATAGATGCGCATTTCAGGCGTGACGTTGTCGAACAGCGTACCGCCCACGAAGTAGCCATCTTCGTTACCGGAAACCCGGTAGCCACGGCCATCGACCACCAGCTTGGCACCGGCGGCGACGCCGTCATCTATATAGCCAACCACTTTGTCACGCGCAGCAGCGGTAACCAGCGGGCCCATGTCCAGGCCACACGAAGTGCCGGCACCGATCTTCAGCGCCTTGATCTGCGGCTCGAGCTTGGCGATCAGCGCATCAGCGGCCTGGTCACCCACGCACACCGCGACCGAGATCGCCATGCAACGCTCGCCACAGGAACCATACGCAGCCCCCATCAGCGCGCTGACGGCGTTGTCCAGGTCGGCATCCGGCATCACCACCGCGTGGTTCTTCGCCCCCCCCAGGGCTTGCACGCGCTTGCCGCGCTTGGTGCCTTCGGCATAGATGTACTCAGCGATCGGGGTCGAGCCGACAAAGCTCAAGGCCTTGACCTCTGGCGCCTCGATCAGAGCATCGACCGCTTCCTTGTCACCGTGCACGACGTTGAGGATCCCCTTCGGCAGGCCGGCTTCGAGCAGCAGCTGGGCGATGTACAGGGTCGAGCTCGGGTCGCGCTCCGAAGGCTTGAGGATGAAGGCGTTGCCGCAGGCGATGGCCAGCGGGTACATCCACAGCGGCACCATGGCCGGGAAGTTGAACGGGGTGATCCCGGCAACCACGCCCAGCGGCTGGAAATCCGACCAGGCATCGATGTTCGGGCCGACATTGCGGCTGTACTCGCCTTTGAGCACTTCCGGGGCGGCGCAGGCGAACTCGACGTTCTCGATACCACGCTTGAGCTCGCCCGCAGCGTCTTCGAGGGTCTTGCCGTGCTCTTCGCTGATCATCTGCGAGATCTTCGCTTCGTTCTGCTCGAGCAACTGCTTGAAGCGGAACATGACCTGGGCACGCTTGGCCGGTGGCGTGTTGCGCCAGGCCGGGAAGGCCGCCTTGGCCGAGTCGATGGCCTCCTGGACGGTGGCGCGGCTGGCCAGTTCGACCTTGCGCACGGCCTGGCCGGTCGACGGGTTGAAGACATCGGCGGTGCGCTCGCCTTTGGAAACCAGTTCACCGTTGATCAGGTGCTGAACAATGCTCATGCATAACTCCAGAAACAGGAAGGAGGGATCAGGCGTGCCACTGCACGCCTGCCGTCAAGGTCGGAAAGGTCAGTCGATCTGGTTCAGGGTCTCGCCCACCGCGTCGAACAGGCGATCGAGCTCCTGCGGCTGGGTGTTGAAGGTCGGCCCGAACTGCAGGGTGTCGCCGCCGTAACGTACATAGAAACCCTTCTGCCAAAGCTTCATGGCCACTTCATACGGCCGCACGATGGCATCACCGTCGCGCGCAGCGATCTGGATGGCACCGGCCAGGCCGTAGTTGCGGATGTCGACGATGTTCTTGGTGCCTTTGACACCGTGCAGCAACTTCTCGAAGTGCGGCGACAGCTCGGCGGCCGACTGCACGAGGTTTTCCTTCTGCAGCAGGTCCAGCGCGGCGATACCGGCGGCGCACGCCACCGGGTGGGCCGAGTAGGTGTAGCCATGGGGGAATTCCACGGCGTACTCCGGCGTCGGCTGGTTCATGAAGGTCTGGTAGATCTCGCTGCTGGCAACGACCGCGCCCATCGGGATGGCGCCGTTGGTCACCTGCTTGGCGATGCACATCAGGTCCGGGGTCACGCCGAACGCTTCGGCACCGGTCATGGCGCCCATGCGGCCGAAACCGGTGATCACTTCGTCGAAGATCAGCAGGATGTTGTGCTGCGTGCAGATCTCGCGCAGACGCTTGAGGTACCCCTTCGGCGGAGGCAGTACACCGGCCGACCCGGCCAGCGGCTCGACGATCACGGCAGCGATGTTCGAGGCGTCATGCAGCTCGATCAGCTTGAGCATCTCGTCGGCCAGGGCTATCCCGCCCTCCTCCGGCAAGCCTTTGGAGAAAGCGTTGACCGGCAGTACGGTGTGCGGCAGGTGATCGACGTCGAGCAACTGGCCGAACATCTTGCGGTTGCCATTGACGCCGCCAAGGCTGGTACCGGCGATGTTGACGCCATGGTAGCCACGCGCACGGCCGATCATCTTGGTCTTGGTCGCCTGGCCTTTCAGGCGCCAGTAGGCGCGCACCATCTTCAGCGCCGTGTCGGCGCACTCGGAGCCGGAGTTGGTGAAGAACACATGGTTCAAGTCACCTGGGGTCAGGTCGGTGATCTTTTCCGCCAGCTGGAAGGACAGCGGATGGCCGTACTGGAACGCTGGCGAGTAGTCGAGCACGCCAACCTGGCGCGCGACCGCTTCGCTGATTTCCTTGCGGGTGTGCCCGGCGCCGCAAGTCCACAGCCCCGACAGCGCGTCGAAGATCCGCCGGCCCTTGTCGTCGACCAGGTAGCTGCCATCGGCGGCGACGATCAGGCGGGGGTCACGCTGGAAATTACGGTTGGCGGTGTACGGCATCCAGTGGGCATCCAGCTTCAGCTGGCTGGCGATGCCGGTGGTTGCGGTTTCGGGCATGTTCATCGGGCGGTTCCTCGGAAGACGAATAGGCAGCGATGGATGTTGTTGCAGCTAAATTGTCACGGCGATAAAGTCTGAAAAAGCCTACTTTTCTAATCTTCAGTTAGCAGCGGACTAAACTAATGAGCCGACGCCCCGACCCCCTCGCCCAGGTCAGCGATTTTGATATCCGCCTGCTGAAGATCTACCGCAGCGTGGTGGAGTGCGGCGGCTTCTCTGCCGCGGAAAACGTCCTCGGCATCGGCCGCTCGGCGATCAGCCAGCAGATGAGCGACCTTGAGCAGCGCCTGGGCTTGCGCCTGTGCCAACGGGGCCGCGCTGGCTTCTCGCTGACCGAAGAAGGCCGCGACGTCTACCACTCCGCGTTGCAACTGCTCAGCGCGCTGGAAACCTTCCGCACCGAAGTCAACGGCCTGCACCAGCACTTGCGCGGCGAGCTCAACATCGGCCTCACCGACAACCTGGTGACCCTGCCGCACATGCGCATCACCCATGCCCTGGCCGAACTCAAGGACCGCGGGCCCGACGTGCGGATCCAGATCCGCATGATCGCCCCGAGCCAGGTGGAACAAGGCGTGCTCGACGGCAGCCTGCACGTCGGCGTGGTGCCGCAGACCAGCCCACTGTCAGGCCTGGAATACCAGCCGCTGTACAGTGAGCGTTCGCTGCTGTACTGCGCGGTCGGGCATCCGCTGTTCTATGCCGACGACCAGCAGATCGACGATGACCGGCTGAACAGCCAGGACGCGATTGCGCCGACCTTCCGCCTGCCGGCCGAGGTCCAGGCGCATTACCAGGCCCTGCATTGCACCGCGAGCGCCTCGGACCGCGAGGGTATGGCGTTTCTCATCCTGACCGGGCGCTACATCGGCTACCTGCCGGATCATTACGCTGCCCTGTGGGTCCAGCAGGGCCGACTTCGTGCCCTGAAACCGGCGCAACGCCACTATGAGCTGAGCCTGAGTTGGGTGACGCGCAAGGGCCGGCGGCCCAACCTGGTGCTGGAAAGCTTCCTGGAAAGCCTGGCGGCAACGCGCTAAAGGCTTGTCACTTCGCCACAGGCAGGTAATCTGTCCGACAATCCGTTGCCTCAGACCCGTCCGGAATCGTCCATGACCCTAGAAGTCCCTGCGCATCGCCTCTCCGCCTCAGGCAAGCCCGCTGGCCGCATCCGCCAGAAGAACGAACAGGCCATTATCCAGGCCGCCGAGGACGAGTTCGCCCGCCACGGCTTCAAGGGCACCAGCATGAACACCATCGCCCTAAAGGCCGGGTTGCCCAAGGCCAACCTGCACTATTACTTCACCAACAAGCTCGGCCTGTACATCGCCGTGCTGAGCAATATCATCGAGCTCTGGGACAGCACCTTCAACGCCCTCAGCGTCGACGACGAGCCGGGGCCGGCGCTCAGCCAGTACATCCGCACCAAGATGGAGTTCTCCCGGCGCAACCCGCAGGCGTCGCGGATCTTCGCGATGGAAGTGATCAGCGGCGGCCAGTGCCTGAGCGAGTATTTCAGTGCCGACTACCGCGAATGGTTCCGCGGCCGTGCCGCGGTGTTCCAGGCCTGGATCGCCGCCGGCAAGATGGACCCGGTCGACCCCGTGCACCTGATCTTCCTGCTGTGGGGCAGCACGCAGCACTATGCCGACTTCTCCACCCAGATCTGCCAGGTCACCGGCCGCAGCCGCCTGACCAAGCAAGACATGGAAGACGCCAGCAGCAACCTTATCCACATCATTCTCAAAGGCTGCGGCATCACTCCGCCCGCCTGACCCGGACCTATGCCATCTACCCTGCTCGACCTCTGCGAATTTCGCGAGGAGATCCGCAAGAGCCGCTTCATCACCCTCGCCGGCCCGATCAGCAGCGCCGCCGAGGCGATGAGCTTCATCGAGCGCCACAGTGACCTGGCCGCCACTCACAATTGCTGGGCGTGGAAGCTCGGCGGCCAGTACCGCAGCAACGACGACGGCGAACCCGGCGGCACCGCCGGCCGGCCGATCCTGGCCGCGATCGAGGCGCAGGATTGCGACCAGGTGGTGGTGTTGGTGATCCGTTGGTACGGCGGCATCCAGCTGGGCACCGGCGGCTTGGCCAGGGCCTATGGAGGCGGCGCCAACAAATGCCTGCAGCAGGCGCCCAAGCGTTTGCTGGTGCAGCGCAGCGAGTACCGCTGCAGCTGTACCTTCAGTGAACTGGCCTTGCTCAAGTTGCGCCTGGCCGAGGTCGACGGTCTGGTGCTCGACGAGCAGTTCACCGCCAACGGCGTCGACCTCCAGTTGGCGCTGGGCGCCGCCCACCTGGAGCCCCTGCAACGGCAGTTGGCCGACCTCAGCCGCGGCAGAATCCTCCTCGAAGCGCTCTGACCCCTTTGCCCACAACTACTGTGGGCCTGCCTGTGGATAAGCTTGGGGCACTCTCGTGCAGCCCACGAATATCAAGGCCCAGAGCGGATTGAGCATATTTTGATCACATTTTCATGACGGCTGTGGAAATGACCCAATTTCAGTAAGTTATCCCCAATCTGCAGGGCTGCAAGGCACCGACGGCGGTCAAACACGCGGTTGTACGCTTGCACACAGATACTGTGGACGAGCTTGTGGATAACCCGTGCGCTGTCATGGCTGAAGCTGAGGCCGCAAGCCTTCGGCCGAAGTGATCATTTTTTGATCAGCCAACTCCGCCGCCTTGACCGGCCACAATTGCACCACCGCCCACAGCACCTCCATCACCAGCACGACCCAGACCAGTTGCGTGGCGCCATGCCACAGCGCATAGCCCTGCCAGCTGGCAAACAGGATGCGCCCGGCGGCATCGTAGCGGCCGAAGCGCTGCTGGGGGTCACGGATGCGCAGCCATGCCCACACGCAGACGATCGAGCCCATCAGGTTGGCCATCATCATCTGCACAGGGCCAAAAGCGGAGATCTCGCCGCCCAGCGCCCACTGCTGATGCAACCCCGCGAGCAGGCCATGCAACAGGGCAAAACTCCACGGCGTGGCGAAAGCGACCGTTATCAACAGGTCATAGACGCCGCTTGCGCGAACCAGCTTGCGATACCCGCCTGTACTCCACATGTTGCTGCTCCTGGCAATTCAATCGAGTCGCCAGGCTAAAGCCTGGAGTATGCTCCAAGGTCAAGCCCGTGTTCTGTAAGGAAAGTCCGATGCGCATCGGCGAACTCGCCCAAGCCTGTGCTGTAAGCCGCGATACCTTGCGCTTTTATGAACAGCGCGGGCTGATCCGCGCCCAGCGCAGCGCCAACGGCTATCGCCACTATCCCGGCGATACGGTGCAACTGGTGATGTTCATCCGCACCGCTCAACGGCTGGGCTTCAGCCTTGGCGAAATCGGCAGCAACGTCGAACAGCTATGGCAGGCCGCCGACCCCGACCAGGCCGTAGTGGCGCTGCTGCACGACAAACTGGCGCTGGTCGAACAACGCCTGGATGAGTTGCAGCAGTTGCGCGGCGAACTCCGCGAGCGGCTTTCACTGGCCTGCCCCCTACGCCCCTCCCCCACACTGCAAGGAGTATCGAAATGACCACCGACAAGACTGCTCTGATCATTGGTGCCTCGCGCGGCCTCGGCCTTGGCCTGGTGCAGCGCCTGCATGAAGATGGCTGGAGGATCATCGCCACGGTGCGCAACGCCCAGGCGCCTGGTGAGTTGGGCAAGCTCGATGGAGTACAGGTCGAAACACTGGAAATGAACGACACCCAACAACTCGATGCCTTGCAGCAACGCCTGAACGGCCAGGTGCTCGACCTGCTGTTCGTCAACGCGGGCGTCATGGGCCCACTGCCGCAGGACCTGGAAGGGGTAGCCACTCAGGACATCGGCGAGCTGTTCATGACCAACGCCGTGGCGCCGATCCGGGTGGCCCGACGCCTCGCGGGGCAATTGCGCGAAGGCAGCGGCGTGCTGGCCTTCATGAGCTCGATCCTGGGCAGCGTGACCATCCCTGATGGTGCAGAGATCCCGCTGTACAAGGCCAGCAAGGCAGCGCTGAACTCGATGATCAACAGCTTCGTGGTCGACCTGCAGCGCCCCGACCTCAGCGTGCTGGCCATGCACCCGGGTTGGGTAAAGACCGCCATGGGCGGCGAAAACGCCGAAATCGATGTGCTCACCAGCACCCGCGGCATGCTCGAGCAGATCAAGGCTCAGGCCGGCAAGGGCGGCCTGCGCTTCATCAACTACAAGGGCGAAACGCTGACCTGGTGAATTGAAAGCTGCGGGGCGAGGCAGTAGACTCGATGCCTCGCCCTCGCGGCGAACCTGGATCAGCAGACAGGGCAAAACTGAGCTGGCTTACCTGAACCCACTTTCAGAGGAGCCGGCACCATGCCTGCGACCCGTACCTGGTTGAAATCCCCCCTTGCCATCTTCACTGCCAACGATGCCGACGCGCGCGGCGGCCTGGTGATCGAAGACGGCCGCATCAGCCAACTCCTGGCCCTTGGCGAAAGCCCCAGCACACCGTGCGATCAGGTCTTCGATGCCCGTGAGCACGTCGTCCTGCCCGGCCTGATCAACACCCATCACCACTTCTACCAGACCCTCACCCGCGCCTGGGCGCCGGTGGTCAACCAGCCGCTGTTTCCCTGGTTGAAAACCCTCTACCCGGTATGGGCGCGCCTGACCCCGGCCAAGCTCGAGCTGGCCAGCCAAGTGGCCTTGGCCGAGCTGCTGCTGTCGGGCTGCACCACCGCCGCCGACCATCATTACCTGTTCCCGCAGGGCCTGGACAACGCCATCGACGTGCAAGTCGAAGCCGTGCGCACGCTGGGCATGCGCGCGATGCTCACCCGCGGCTCGATGAGCCTGGGTGAAGACGACGGCGGCCTGCCGCCGCAGCAGACGGTGCAGCAGGGTGAAGTGATCCTGGCCGACAGCCAGCGACTTATCCACAGCTACCACGAACGCGGCGACGGCGCGCAGATCCAGATCGCCCTGGCACCCTGCTCACCGTTTTCAGTCACGCCCGAGATCATGCGCGCCAGCGCCGACCTGGCCAATGAGCTCGATGTGCGCCTGCACACGCACCTGGCCGAAACCCTCGACGAAGAAGACTTCTGCCTGCAGCGCTTCGGCCTGCGCACGGTCGATTACCTGGACAGCGTAGGCTGGCTGGGGCCGCGCACGTGGCTGGCGCACGGTATCCACTTCAACCCCGACGAAATCGCCCGGCTCGGCGCCGCCGGCACCGGCATCTGCCATTGCCCCAGTTCCAACATGCGCCTCGCCTCGGGCATTTGCCCGACCGTCGACCTGGAAAACGCCGGCGCAACGGTGGGCCTGGGCGTCGATGGCTCGGCCTCCAACGATGCTTCGAACATGATCCTCGAAGCGCGCCAGGCCCTGTACCTGCAGCGCCTGCGCTACGGCGCCGAGCAGATCACCCCGGAACGCGCCCTGGGTTGGGCCACGCGCGGTTCGGCGCGCCTGCTCGGGCGCAGCGACATTGGCCAGCTGGCAGTCGGCAAACAAGCCGACCTGGCGCTGTTCAAGCTCGATGAACTGCGCTTCTCCGGCAGCCACGATCCGCTGTCAGCGCTGCTGCTGTGCGGCGCCGACCGCGCCGATCGGGTCATGGTCGGCGGCCGCTGGCGGGTCATCGATGGCCAGATCGAAGGGCTGGACGTGCAGGGTCTGATCGCCAATCACCGTCAGGCCGCGGCGCAACTGATCGCCGGTTGATATCACCGGGCCAGACCGGGCGCATTGACCGGCCTGGCCCTGTAGAATGACGGCAACCGTTCCTGATCGAGATTAGACACATGTACGACTGGCTGAATGCCCTGCCCAAGGCGGAGCTGCACATGCACCTGGAAGGCTCACTGGAGCCCGAGTTGCTGTTTGCCCTGGCCGAACGCAACAAGATCGCCCTGCCCTGGGCCGATGTGGAAACCCTGCGCGGCGCCTACGCGTTCAACAACCTGCAGGAGTTTCTCGACCTGTACTATCAGGGCGCCGACGTGTTGCGCACCGAGCAGGACTTCTACGACCTGACCTGGGCCTACCTGCAACGCTGCAAGGCGCAGAACGTCATCCACACCGAGCCGTTCTTCGACCCGCAAACCCATACCGACCGCGGCATCCCCTTCGAGGTGGTGCTCGGTGGCCTGAGCCAGGCGCTCAAGGACGGCCGCGAGCAACTGGGCATCAGCAGCGGGCTGATCCTCAGCTTCCTGCGTCACCTGAGTGAAGAAGAGGCGCAGAAGACCCTCGACCAGGCCCTGCCGTTTCGCGATGCGTTCATTGCCGTCGGCCTCGACAGCTCCGAAAAAGGTCACCCGCCGAGCAAGTTCCAGCGCGTCTTCGACCGCGCCCGCAGCGAAGGCTTTGCGGCCGTTGCCCACGCGGGTGAAGAAGGCCCGCCCGAATACATCTGGGAAGCCCTCGACCTGCTCAAGATCAAGCGTATCGACCACGGCGTACGGGCCATCGAGGATGAGCGGCTGATGCAACGCATCATCGACGAGCAGATCCCGCTGACGGTCTGCCCGCTGTCCAACACCAAGCTCTGTGTGTTCGATCACATGAGCCAGCACAACATTCTCGAGATGCTCGAACGCGGGGTGAAGGTGACGGTCAACTCGGACGACCCGGCCTACTTCGGTGGCTATGTCACTGAAAACTTCCACGCCCTGCACACCCACCTCGGCATGACCCAGGACCAGGCCCGTCGCCTGGCGCAGAACAGCCTGGATGCACGCCTGGTCTGAGGCTTTCAGCGCACCGCGTTGCAGCCAGGCTAACCGACCTGCAACGCCGGTTCAGCGCGGGCGATACGGTTGATCTGCTGGATCCCCACCGGCGAAATCTGCAGCGCCCGCGAACCCTCCTGCTCCTGCAGCCAACCCGACTGCAGGAACAGCGTAAGCAGCGCCTGCCCCAGGCTACCGCCCAGGTGGGGGCCCTGGTCGCTCCAGCCGTTACAGTGACAGATGACGCACTTGCTCTGCTGACACTGCGCAAACGCTTCGACATAGACGCCGATGGCCGCGAGCTGTGCGCGGCCTTCCTGGCTGACCCGCAACTGCCGGTCATGACCCTCCAGCCACCCGGCTGCGATCAACCGCTGGTGCAGTTCGGCCGCCAGTTCACCGCCCAGATGATCCCCGCAACGCCGAGCCCGGCGCATCGACAGCGGCACCTGCAACGGTTTTACCTGCGGGACGGACTGGCGAATGTCATTCAGGCGCAAGCTGGCCAGCGCCTCCACCGCCGCGCCCACCTCGGGGGTGGCCAGGCGGAAATAACGTTTGCGCCCCCGCGCCTCGAGCCTTAACAGGCCGGCTGACGACAACAGGGAAAGATGCGCGCAGGCCGACGACGAGCTCACCCCGGTCATCACCGCCAGTTCATCGGCGGGGCGCGGCGTGCCGTCGATCAGCGCCCACAACATGGCACTGCGCTTGGGGTCGGCCATCAGGCCGGCGATCTGGCTGATACTGCTCACTGCTGGCATAACCTTTAACTCCCTGCAAGATCACGTCTGGTTTCGATGGCCAGGCCTGCCAGCGCGGTGTCGGCGGCGGGATTGACGGAAGCCATCACCTGCCGCGCCCTGACGGGGAAATCTCTCTCGCTGGCGCTGGCCGCCGGTGCCAGTATAAGCCGCTCGAGGTCGTGCGCCCCGTCCTCGAACGGGCTCCTGGGCCCGCCAAACACCTTGGGTATGCCGCCCCTCGGCAGTCATCACGCACAGGGAAACGGGTCACCGTTTGCCCAATGATCGCCATAGACCCACGATTTAGAGGCCTTTGGCCACAGAGGGAGGTGTTTTGCTCAGAGAACGCCGAGGACTCGGCCGACAGCCCACTTCATCAAGTACGGCAAACAAAAGCGAAGCGTCTGCCTGACAGCGTGGGCCGCTGCCCGCGGATACACAGCACCGAAAAACGATCGACACGACCGTCAGTCAGGAGACGACCACAGGCCATGGCGGTCATCTGGAGCAGCGCTAAACTGGAGCCGCTCCCGTCCTCTTGAGGAATGCCGCGATGAAAATTGTCGTCAGTACGTCGAGCCGCCACCCCAACTGCCCGTGGCAAGTACGGCTCGATCAGCATGTCGTGAGCTTTCGCAGCGAGGCCGAGGCACGCGCCTTCGTCGCCACCCTCGAGAGCCGCCTGCAGGCGCCCCACTCGTTCAGCCCTGACGCTTGGCCTGCAAGCGGCGGGTCAGCATCGCGACACTGACCACCAGCGCACCGCACAGGCTGATGACCAGCGCCATCGGCACCGCGCTGCCATCGTGCAGCAGGCTGACCAACGCCGCCGCGCCGGCGGCGACGCTGAACTGCAGGCAGCCCATCAACGCCGAGGCGCTACCGGCCCGCGCGCCCTGACCGCTCATGGCGCAGGCGGACGCATTGGGAATGATGCAGCCCAGGCTGGCAATGCACACGAACAACGGCACCAGCAGTGGCCACAACTGCGCAAGGTGCAGTGCCGCCACGCCGAGCACCAGCAACCCCGACACCAGGTACACCCACACGGCTCGGCTCAACAGCAAGGCAGGGCCCCGCTTGGACAGCAGCCGGGCATTGACCTGCGCCGCCAGGATGAAGCCGGCGGCGTTGACGCCGAACAACCAGCCGTAGTGCTCGGCCGGCACGCCATACAGCTTGATGAAGACGAACGGCGAGGCGGCGATGTAGGCGAACATACCGGCAATCGCGGTGCCACCGGTCAGCGCATGACCAATGAACACCCGATCCCCCAGCAGGCTCAGGTATTGGCGCAGCGCGCCCGACAGCGGCTGGCGCGGCATGTCGGCCGGCATGCTCTCTGGCAGCCCGAGGCTCACGGCCAGCAGGCAAGCGGCACTGAACAGGCTGAGGGTGAGGAAGATCGACTGCCAGCCCGCCAGGTTGACCAGCACCCCACCGAGCATCGGCGCCAGGATTGGCGCCAGGCCCATCACCAGCATCAACTGGGAGAACACCTTGGCCGAGGCAATCGGGTCGCATTTGTCGCTGACGATGGCCCGCGACAGGACCATGCCGGCACAGCCCCCAAGGGCCTGGACAAAGCGCGCGACGATCAGCGTATCGAGGTTGGGCGCGTAGGCGCAGGCCAGCGAGGCCAGGGTGAACAAGGTCACCCCGAACAGCAACGGAACCCGCCGGCCAAAGCGGTCGGCCACCGGGCCGTAGGCCAGTTGACCGAGTGACAGACCGAGGAAATAGGCGGCCAGGGTGGTCTGGACGTGTTTTTCGTCAGTCAGAAACGCCTGCGCCATGGCCGGGAAGGCGGGCAGGTAGAAGTCGATCGCCAACGGCCCGAACGCACTCAGGGCGCCCAGGATCAGCACAAAACGCAGGTTCATCAGGAATCCATAGCAGGCTAAGCAAGTCGATGAGTTTACCTGCACTGTGCTTCATCGGTATGAAAACCTTTGTAACAATAGGGGCCGCCAGGCGGCCCCGCATGCCGTCAGGCCAGCTCGGCCTGATAGCCCTCTTCACGGATCGCCGCGAGGATCGTCTCGCCCGGCAACTGGCTGTCGACGCGCACCTGCTTGCCGGCCAGGTCGACGTCCACCCTGGCCGCCGCATCCTGCCCCTGAACCGCGGTGGTGACGGCTTTGACGCAATGGCCACAGGTCATGCCTTGTACATTGAATACGTGCATCGGGTCTGTCTCCTTGAGGGTTTGGCCCAGTCTCAAGCTTGCCCCCGGGGCAAGGTCAAGGGCTGGCGTCGATCAGCCGGACTGGAAATCCGCGCGCGGCTCGGCCAAGCTGCGCCTTTGACGACTTGCCAAGCAGGAGATTCATCATGATCAAGGCAGCATTGGGCCTTGTCGGCGTGCTGGGAGCACTGGCTGTGGTGCCTGCGGCCAGCGCCGAAGGCAACAGCGATTACAGCGTACTGATCATTTCCCGCGAGCGCCTTGAAGTGGCGACCACCTGCGAGATCGGCGTGTACCTCAACGACCAGCTTTCTGGCCGCCTGTTCCAGGAGCAATCGACCTCCTTCAACCTGCCGCCGGGGCCGGTCGACGTGCGCCTGCGGCTGTTGCCGGGGCAGGTGCCTGGCTGCGCGCCGGGGCTGGAGAACCAGCACAACCAGCGGCTGAACCTGCAGGTGGGCCAGATCAATAAATACCGTATCGCCATGGACCATGATGGCCTTCACCTGAAGCGAGCCGGCCTGGGCTATTGACCTTGACCGCATGGCAAGGTTGATGCTGGAGGCCAATCCAAGGAGGAGAGCCATGTCCGCATCCACCGTTTTCGACCTGCCGATTGCCGGCATGACCTGCGCCAGCTGTGCTGGCCGGGTCGAGCGCGCCCTGCGCAAGGTCAGCGGCGCTGAACACGTCAGCGTCAACCTCGCCACCGAACAGGCCCGGGTCAATGCCCCGGCCGACAGCCTGCCGATGCTGGTCGATGCCGTGCGCCAGGCCGGCTATCAGGTGCCGACCCGCACCGTCGAACTGCAGATCGGCGGCATGACCTGCGCCAGTTGCGCCGGGCGGGTCGAACGGGCCCTGGGCAAAGTGCCCGGGGTCGAGCAGGTCAGCGTCAACCTGGCCAGCGAGCGTGCGCATGTCGAGGTGTTCAAGGCGCTCGACGATCGCGCGCTGATCGGAGCGGTGGAAAAAGCCGGCTACAGCGCCGACCTGCCGCGTGCCGAGCGCGATGACCAGGCCCAAGCCAATCGGCGCCTGCGCAACGAGCGCCTGGCAGTGGCCGCAGCGGTGCTGCTGGCGCTGCCCCTGGTGCTGCCGATGATCGTCCAGCCGTTCGGCCTGCACTGGATGCTGCCGGCCTGGGCCCAGTTCCTGCTGGCCACGCCGGTGCAGTTCATCCTGGGTGCCCGCTTTTTTGTCGCGGCCTGGAAGGCCGTGCGTGCCGGGGCCGGCAACATGGACCTGCTGGTCGCCTTGGGCACCAGCGCCGGCTATGGCCTGAGCCTGTACGAATGGGCCAGGGCGCCTGCCGGGATGACCCCGCACCTGTATTTCGAGGCCTCGGCGGTGGTCATCGCCCTGGTCCTGCTCGGCAAGTACCTGGAGAGCCGCGCCAAACGCCAGACCGCCAGCGCCATCCGGGCGCTCGAGGCGTTGCGCCCGGAGCGAGCCGTGCGCGTGGTAGATGGCCGCGAAGAAGACGTCGCGATCAGCCAACTGCGCCTGGGTGACCCGGTGCTGGTCAAGCCCGGCGAGCGCTTCCCGGTCGATGGCGAAGTGCTCGAGGGCAGCAGCCACGCCGACGAGGCACTGATCAGTGGCGAAAGCCTGCCCGTGCCCAAGCAGCCCGGCGACCGGGTGACCGGCGGCGCCATCAATGGCGAGGGCCGCCTGCTGGTGAAGACCCTGGCACTGGGCACCGAGACCGTACTGGCGCGGATCATACGGTTGGTCGAGGACGCCCAGGCGGCCAAGGCACCGATCCAGAAGCTGGTCGACCGGGTCAGCCAGGTGTTCGTCCCGGCGGTACTGGTGATCGCGCTGATCACCTTGCTCGGCTGGTGGCTGGCGGGCGCGCCGATCGAAACCGCCCTGATCAACGCCGTGGCGGTGCTGGTCATCGCCTGCCCTTGCGCACTCGGCCTGGCGACCCCGGCGGCGATCATGGCCGGCACCGGCGTCGCCGCCCGGCACGGTATCCTGATCAAGGACGCCGAAGCGCTGGAGCGCGCCCATGCGGTGAACCGCGTGGTGTTCGACAAGACCGGCACGCTCACCTCGGGCAGCCCGCGCATCGTCCACAGCCAGGCAACCGGTGCCGACGACGCCGAGCTGCTGCGCCTGGCCGGTGCCCTGCAACGTGGCAGCGAGCACCCCTTGGCCAAGGCGGTTCTGGAGGCCTGCACCGAGCAGGCGCTGGAGGTCCCGCCGGTCAGCGACAGCCAGTCCCTCACCGGTCGTGGCATCGCCGGCCAGGTCGACGGCCGCCAGCTGGCGCTGGGCAATCGGCGCCTGCTCGATGAGAGCCACCTGCAGCCTGGCGGGCTGGCCGACAAGGCGCAGGCCTGGGAAGCCGAAGGGCGCACCCTGTCGTGGCTCATCGAGCAAGCGCCAGCGCCCCGCGTACTCGGCCTGTTCGCCTTCGGCGACAGCCTCAAGCCGGGCGCCGAGCAGGCGATCCGCGCCCTGCATGGCCGCGGCATCAGCAGCCACCTGCTGACCGGCGACAACCGTGGCAGTGCCAAGGTTGTCGCCGAGGCGCTGGGCATCGATGACGTGCATGCCGAAGTGCTGCCCGCCGACAAGGCCGCCACCGTTACCGCGCTCAAGCGCAGCGGCGTGGTCGCCATGGTCGGCGACGGCATCAACGACGCCCCGGCACTGGCCGCTGCCGACATCGGCATCGCCATGGGCGGTGGCACCGACGTGGCCATGCAGGCGGCCGGCATCACCCTGATGCGCGGCGACCCACGGCTGGTGCCCGCCGCCCTGGAAATCAGCCGCAAGACCTATGCAAAAATTCGCCAGAACCTGTTCTGGGCCTTTATCTACAACCTGATCGGCATCCCCCTCGCCGCGTTCGGCCTGCTCAACCCGGTACTGGCCGGCGCCGCCATGGCGCTGTCGAGTGTCAGCGTGGTCAGCAACGCCCTGTGGCTGAAGACCTGGAGCCCCGCCGACAGCCAGCAGGAGGACGCATGAACATCGGCCAGGCCGCCCGGCGCAGCGGGCTCAGCAGCAAGATGATCCGCTACTACGAGTCGATCGGCCTGCTCAAGCCGGCCCAGCGCAGCGACAGTGGCTATCGCCTGTACCAGCAGGAAGACCTGCACAGCCTGGCGTTCATCAAGCGCTCACGTGACCTGGGGTTTTCCCTCGATGAGGTGGCCAAGCTGCTCACCCTGTGGCAGGACCGCCAGCGCGCCAGCGGCGATGTGAAGGCCCTCGCCATCGAGCATATCGAGGCCCTCAACAAGCGGATCGAAGAGCTGGTCAGCCTGCGCGACACCCTGGGCGAGCTGGTTGCCCATTGCCACGGCGATGACCGGCCCGACTGTCCGATCCTCAAGGACCTGGCCAACGGCAAGGGCTGCTGTCGCTGACCTGGGCAACCCGGTCGGCAGCTAAATCTTGGTATGCCGTAATAGCCTAAACGCGACCGAATAGTCATCAAACACGCCTTAATCCAATAATTACGGCGTGTTTGCTACACAAAAATCTCCCGCTGCCGATGCCCTTGTTACCTGCCACACGCGTACGACAAGAAAAACACCGGGAGCATGGATGAACATCAAGCAAAAACTGACCTGGGCCTTTGCCGTCATTGCCGGCCTGCCCATCGTCCTCGTCGCCACACTGGTGGTGGTCAACCTGCGCGGTGAAGCCCGCGACGATTTCCTCGACAACAGCAGCCGAGAGATCCGTCAGGTCAGCAACGCGATGAATATCTTCTTCCAGGGTATCGACCAGAACGTCAACTACCTGGCCTCGCAACCGCTGATCAGCGCCACCGGCAACGACCTGAACAAGTACCTGACTACCAGCCCGTCCAATGTGCTGGGCGAACA
Source organism: Pseudomonas reidholzensis (assembly GCF_900536025.1). Lineage (GTDB taxonomy): Bacteria > Pseudomonadota > Gammaproteobacteria > Pseudomonadales > Pseudomonadaceae > Aquipseudomonas > Aquipseudomonas reidholzensis. The sequence goes on along the minus strand of NZ_UNOZ01000036.1, from coordinate 16,672 downwards.
GGACAGCAAGGTACTCGAGTTCTTCACCCGCCTGGCAGAGTCGCACCCTGCCTATGCCTACCTGTCCTACGGGGTCAACGACGGTGGTTACATCGGCTGGCCGGCGGGGCAGAAGTTCTCCAACTATGACCCGCGCACCCGCCCCTGGTACCAGTTGGCCATGGCCAACCCTGGCAAGACCGTGCGTACCGGCGCCTATTACTGGGCGGCCGATGACGCGGTGCTGGTCAGTACCGTGCGCACGGTGCCCAACCAGCTGGGCAGCCCCGGCGGTGTGGTCAACATCGACGTGACGCTGAACGGCCTTACCGACATCGTCAAGAAGATCAAGCTCGGCGAAAGCGGCTACCTGATGCTGGTCGAAAGCAACGGCAACGTGATGGTCGACCCGCGTGACGCCAGCCACAACTTCAAGCAGCTGAACAGTTTTGGCGAGGGCTACGCGCAACTGGCCAAGGCCGGCAAGGGCCTGGTCGAAGTCGAGATCAATGGCGAGCGCTACATGGCCAACGTCTACCCCGACGAGCAGCTGGGCTGGACCTTCATCGGCCTGATCCACCAGAGCGAAGTGATGCAGACCACCACCCGCCTGACCTGGCTGATCGGCACCATTGCCCTGGTCCTGGCGGCGATCTTCGCCGTGGTCGGCGCCGCCTTCGCCAAGCTCATCGTGCGACCTATCAATAGCGTGACCAGCGGCCTGGAAGACATCGCCCAAGGCGAAGGCGACCTGACCCGCAGCCTGGAGATTCGCGGCCGCGACGAAACCGCGCAACTGGCCAGCTGGTTCAACCAGTTCCTCGGAGCGATCCGCAGCCTGATCCAGCACATCGGCGCCGCCGCCGGGAAGATCCTCACCACCTCCACCAGCTCCACCCGCGTCTCCAGCGACATGGCCGAAGCGGCCGGGCGCCAGCGCGAAGCGGTGGACATGGTCTCGACCGCCTTCCACGAGATGGTCGCCACCGCCAACGAAGTCGCGCGCTCGTGCAGCCAGGCCGCGCAGTCGGCCGACAGCGGTCAGCAGCAGGCCCGCGAAGGCCAGCAGCAGATCGACGCGGCGGTGCAGAGCGTTGATCGCCTGAGCCAGGAAATCGAACAATCGGCCCAGTCGATCCAGCAACTGGAGCGTGACAGCAACGCCATCCAGTCGATCCTCGGCACCATCCGCTCGATCGCCGAGCAGACCAACCTGCTGGCACTCAACGCAGCCATCGAGGCGGCCCGGGCCGGCGAGCAGGGTCGCGGGTTTGCCGTGGTCGCGGACGAGGTGCGGGCCCTGGCCAAGCGCACGGCCGACTCCACGGCGGAAATCGACGGCCTGCTCGGCAACCTGGCCAGCCGCACCGCCGAAGTCGCCCAGCAGATGCACGCCAGCCTGGATGTGTCGCAGCAGTCGGTGAGCCGCATTGGCCTGGCGCGCGACAGCTTCGGGCAGATTCGCGAGTCGGTCGACGTGATCCGCGACATGAACACCCAGATCGCCACGGCGGCCGAGGAGCAGCATCAGGTCGCGGAAGACATCAATCGCCACATCAGCCAGATTCATGGCGATGCGCAGTTGGTGGCCGAGCTGGCTCACGCCGCACGGTTGGACTCCGAGAGCCTGGCTGGGCTGTCCAACGAGCTGGACACCCTGGTGCGCCGCTTCCGCACCTGATAGTCAGGCCGCCCCTTCGCGGGGCTTGCACCAATGCCAGTCAGTTAAGACTTTGTCGCCTGTTTTGGGGCCGCTTTGCGGCCCTTTCCGACCGGTCCGGCGCCCCGGCAAGGCCGCTCCCACAGTTTCAGCGCATATCCTGTCAATATGGACATCACGCAGTCTCTGTAGAGGCCGGATTGCGGGGTAGATTTTTTGGGCTTGGGCTTGGGCTTGGGCTTGGCTTGCAAGTTATGGGCTTATCCGTTCCGTGCGGTGGCGCTTCTGGCCCCTTCCGCCCTTACGGCGGGTCACTTTTTTTCTTGGAAAAAAGTAACCAAAAACCGCCGGCTCCCACATACGGCCCTCCGCTGCGCTGCGGGTTCCCTCACTCCGGCCTTGCTCCCGCGAGGACCGCGCCGGACGGGCCTTCCTGGCCCGCGGCGCTTGCCGGCCATCCATGGCCGTCACCTCGCTCCGCAAGACCTCCGTTCGGCCTCCTGAGGTCGCCAAGTTAGGGGTGGCGCCTGGGCTGGCGTTATCTTCGACAGTGGCAATGGTGGTGGATAGCTTGGCCTCTTCGCGGGTAAACCCGCTCCCACAGGGACCGCAGCGGCCTTACGGTCAGCAGAGAACCTGTGGGAGCGGGTTTACCCGCGAAGAGGCCGGCACTGCCAATACAAATTCTGGCGCTGACGCGCTGTACCGCCCTTATAACAAGCGAGAGCGAAGCGATTCGCCAGCCGTTGCCCTGGCCCTTGATCTGGCTTTTGATCTGGCTCGTGATCTTGATCTACTGCGACTTCAGGAGGCCGAACGGAGGTCTTGCGAAGCGAGGTGACGGCCAGGAAGGCCGGCAAGGGCTGCGGGCCAGGAAGGCCCGTACAGCCCGGTCCTCGCGGGAGCAAGACCGGAGTGAGGGAACCCGCAGCGCAGCGGAGGGCCGGATGCAGGAGCAAGCGGTTTTTGGTGGGCCTGTCCCGTGACAACGGACGCCAAGAAGCGATACTCAAATCGTTCTCTTGGAGGTTGCCATGTATCCATCTACTCGCCGTAACTACACCGATGAGTTCAAGGCTCAAGCGGTTGCGCTAGCTGGAAGCGTTGGTAGAACTGAAGCTGCTCGCCAACTGGAAATGTCCGTCAAGACGCTTGATAACTGGGTCGATGCCATGCGCAGGGGTGAGCCGCTAAGCTCACCCGAACGCAAGCCCATCACCAAGCAAGACAGCGAGCTTGCACGCCTGCGAGCCGAGGTCGCTGAGCTGAAAATGGAGCGTGAAATCCTAAAAAAGGCGGCGGTATTCTTTGCCAAAGAGTCCAGGTGAGATACGCCTTCGTCGCTGCGCAGAGGACTCAGTACCCGGTGCGTGTCCTGTGCCGGGTAATGGAGGTCTCGGTTTCAGGTTCTACGATTTCACGCACCGTCGGCTTCGTCCCGACCCAGACACTCAACTTCGCATTGATTTGCGCAGCATTTTTGCGGCCAGTCGAAATACCTATGGTCGACCACGGTTGGTGGCAGCCTTGCGCCAGAAATCGCATGCAGTGGGCCATAAACGGGTCAGACGATTGATGCAGGAAGAGCGAATCCAGGCCAAATCCAAAGGCGGCTTCAGGCCCTGTACTACTGACAGTCACCACTATTTGCCGGTCGCAAGCAATGTACTGGATCGCCAGTTTTCCATCGATAACCCCACGCCGACCTGGGTCAGCGACATCACCTACCTGCCTACCAAAGAAGGGTGGCTGTACCTGGCCATCGTTTTGAGCATTCAGACGCGCCAGATACTGGGCTACAGTCTCTCAGACCGAATGCCTGACACGTTGGTTGAGAGCGCCTTCCTGAACGCCTGGAGCGCGGGCTCTGGCACGAGTGGAGCAGTCTTCCACTCAGATCAGGGCCGTCAGTACGCAAGCAGTAAGTTCCGCCTGACGCTGGCCAAGAAGGACTTCAAGCAAAGCATGAGTCGAAGGGGAAACTGCTGGGACAACGCGGTGGCTGAGAGCTTTTTCGCCACGCTGAAAAGAGAGGAGGCTTGTGGGGTCTACCCCACCAAGAAACAGGCACAGCTATCAATCGCTGGCTATGTGCATGGGTTTTACAACAGCAGTCGACTGCATTCAGCACTGGGATATCGCTCTCCGAACGAATATGCAAAGTGCCTAAGGCAGACGACTGAATAGCCTGCTTCTTGGCGTCCGTTGTCACGGGACAGGCCCATGGTTACTTTTTTCCAAGAAAAAAAGTGACCCGCCGTAAGGGCGGAAGGGGTCGGTGGCGGCACCCCATCAAACGGATAAGCCCACAATCCAAAGGCCCACCCCTACCACTCCAACGTCAACCGACTCTCAAAATACCGCTCCAACCCAGTCAACGGATCATCAAACCGCAGACTCTGCGCCAGCAGCTTCAGCGGCTTCTGATAATCATCTTCGACCTGAAGCAACTGCGGATAGAACGGGTCATTGCAAATCCCCGCCCCCAACGCCGCCATGTGCACCCGCAACTGATGCGTCTTCCCTGTCACCGGCGACAACCCATACCGCCACAGCCCCCCGTTGATCTCCAGCACCTCGGCCAAGGTCTCGCTGTTGGCGACCCCCTCCACCTCGTGCATCCGGAAAAACGGCTCCCCATGCACCAACCGACTCCGCCGCACCAACGGAAACGCCTGCTCCGGCAGCGCCGCCGCAATCGCCTGATAACGCTTGTCGATCCGCCGCTCCGGGAACAACCGCTGGTACGCGCTACGCGTCTCAGGGTTGGCCGAAAACAGCACCAGCCCCGCAGTGTGCCGGTCGATCCGGTGCAGCGGCACCAGGTGAGGATTGTCCAGACGCCGAATCAGCCGCCGCAACAGCGTCTGCTCCACATACTCCCCCGTCGGTGTAACCGGCAGAAAGTGCGGCTTGTCCGCGACCACCAAGTGCTCATCGGCATACAGGATGCTCTCCAGCACCGGGATCGGCTTCTCGTTGGCCACTTCACGAAAATAATGCAGGCGCATGCCCCGCCGGTAGCCCAACCCGGCACTGACCGGCTGCCCCTCAGCGTCCAGCACACGGCCCCGGGCAAAGCGGTCGAGCCACTGCTCGCGGTCGATGCCCTTGAAATGCTCGCACAGGCAATCGAGCACAGTGCTCCAGTCGCCTGGCGGCAGGCAGACGGTGCTGGCTTGCTGGCGTGCGGGGTCGAACGGTGCGCTCATGTCGGGCTCAGGCAGTCGGGAGGGCAGGCATTATCGCCCATGCCCCGCCGCTCAACCAGCTTCGAGCGCCTCGCAACGCGCCTTGAGCCAACGCAGCACCTGCACCGCGTCCCAGCGGGCCGGATCGTAGAGGGCGTAGATCAGGCCCTGGTAGCCCACCACATCGAGCGAGCGGTGGAACCCCGCGCGCTGGAACAGCGCCTCGATTTCGGCGAAGCAGGTGTTGAAATGCACCTTGCCGAAAGGCGTCCGGTCATCAGTGACCAAACCCTCGAGGCGCAGCTCGAGCACGGCATCAGCCACCCGCTCAGGCGGCATGCGATTGATGCTGTACTTCAATTGCTCGACATTGAGCATGGCTCCACCTCAATACTGTATTTATATACAGCATACGAAGTTGCCGGCGCATTCGTCAAACGCCGAGCCATTACTGGAGGAAGGTCACCACCTGCTCGGCATCGAAAGGCCAGAGCAACTCCGCGCCCGAGTCGGAGCGACGCAGCACCGGAATGATCAGCCCATAACGCTCGAACAGCGATTGCTCGTCGGCGATGTCGACCAGCTCCACCAGCAGGCCGTGCTCGACAAAAGGCATCAGTACGGCTTCGGCCACTTCACACAAATGGCACCCGAGGGTGCCGAACAATTGGCATTCAGGCAGCATGGCAAGTCCCGCGCAAGCTGTGGAGAAGCCTTTATTCTAAAGGGCCGCCGACCTCCGTCAATCCTGGCTGGTCGCACCAATGCGATGCAGCGACAGGTCGGCGCCCTGAAACTCCTGCTCATGGCTCAGGCGCAGCCCATGCACCGCCTTGATCAGCCCGTACACGACAAACCCGCCCAGCAACGCCACCAGCACCCCTGCCAGGCTGCCAAGCAACTGACTGATCAGGCTCACCCCGCCCAGGCCGCCGAGGCTGGCCTGGCCAAAGATCCCGCAGGCAATCCCGCCCCAGACGCCACACAGCCCATGCAGCGGCCAGACCCCCAGCACGTCGTCGATCTTCCAGCGGTTCTGCGCCGCAGTGAAGCACCAGACGAACAGGCCACCCGCCACCAGCCCGGTGACCAGTGCGCCAATCGGGTGCATCAGGTCAGAGCCGGCACAGATCGCCACCAGCCCGGCCAGCGGACCGTTGTGCAGGAAGCCGGGGTCGTTGCGCCCCGCCAGCAACGCCGCCAGGGTGCCACCGACCATCGCCAGCAACGAGTTGATCGCAACCAGGCCACTGACTCCCTGCAGGCTCTGCGCACTCATCACGTTGAAACCAAACCAGCCGATGATCAGGATCCACGAGCCCAGCGCCAGGAACGGAATGCTCGACGGTGCGAACGCCACCAACCGGCCGTCGCGGTAGCGCCCACGCCGCGCGCCCAGCAGCAGCACCGCCGCCAGCGCCAGCCAGCCGCCCATCGCGTGCACCACCACCGACCCGGCAAAGTCATGGAACGGCGCACCGAAGCGTGCCTGCAGCCAGGCCTGGAAACCGAAATTGCCGTTCCACACCACGCCCTCGAAGAACGGGTAGATGAACGCCACGATCAGCGCCGTGGCGCACAGCTGCGGGACGAAGCGCGCACGTTCGGCGATGCCGCCGGAAATGATCGCCGGGATCGCCGCGGCAAAGGTGATCAGGAAGAAGCACTTGACCAGCGCGTAGCCGTGATCGCTGGCGATCACCGCAGCGGGCTGGAAGAAGGTGACGCCATAGGCGACCCAGTAACCGATGAAGAAGTACACCAGCGCCGACACGGCAAAGTCGCTGAGGATCTTCGACAATGCATTGACCTGGTTCTTGTGGCGCACCGTGCCCACTTCGAGAAAGGCAAAACCGGCATGCATGGCCAGCACCAGGATGGCGCCCATGAGCAGGAACAAGGTATTGGAGCCGTGGACCAGAGAGTCCATCGCGCTGTGCATGTTTTCCATAGAAGTAGGCAGACCTGCTGAAAAAAGCACCAGGACAGTTCAAGAACCTGCATCCATGCACCGAATAGGTGCCAACCCCCTGCCCCGTTTCGGTGAGGCGTACAGAGCCTGCGTGGTTTTTTCTTGGGTTTGTCGTGGATTGGGTTAAGGTTTATCGATGTCCGCCGGCTTGGCGCACAGCTTCGGCGCATGCCGCCATGCTCACGCCCCGGCATATGGCAATCGACATAGCAAACGCCATACCAGCGACTGGCACTGAACCTTCATTGCCGCCCACTACTCGAAATAGCCACACACACCAACAGGGAGAGGCCCATGGCCAGCAAATCGGCAAAGACTGCTCAAGAGATATTGATGGCTGACTTCCAGGCACTGGTGCGCGATACCGAGAAGCTCCTGGCCGATACCGCCAACCTGGCCGGTGACCAGGCCGATGAATTGCGCGAACAGATCCACGACCGCCTGGCAGAAGCCCGCGAGAGCCTGCAACTGACCCAGGATTCGGTACGTGCGCGTGGCCAGGAAGCCATCAGCACCGCCGAAGAGTACGTGCAGCAGAATCCCTGGCAGGCGATCGGCATCGCCGCCGGTGTCGGCCTGCTGATCGGCCTGCTGGCCAATCGGCGCTGAGGAATACCCATGGACAATGACGCCCTCACCACCGGCGCCACCGGCAAGCGCCTGGGCGCTGCCATGCTCGGCCTGCTGCACAGTCATATCGAACTGTTCGGCATCGAGTTGCAGGAGCAGAAAGGCCGCACGCTGAAGTTGCTGCTGTTCGCCGGGCTCGCCCTGGTGTTCGCCTTGTTGCTGCTGACGGCGCTGTCCGGGCTGCTGCTGGTGCTGCTGTGGGACAGCTACCGCCTGGCCGGGATCATCGGCCTGTGCGTGTTCTACGGCCTGGCCACCGTCTACTGCGCCCTGCGCCTGAAAGCCGCGGTGTTCGATGAATCGTCACCTTTCAGCTCCACCCTCGAGGAGCTCGCCAAGGACCGGGAGCGTCTGTTGCCATGAGCCTGCCCGAACTTCCCAATACGCGTAACCCTCGTGAACTGCGCAAGGCCCTGTTGCGCCTGCGCATGGAAATGCACCGCCAGGAGATCCGCCACGAGTCGAGCCAATTGCTCGAGCCGGTCAAGCGCCTGCGCGGCATGGGCGGCTCGCTGCAGGACGGCCTGGGTATCAAGCACGCGCCGTTTTGGGGCCTTGGCGCCGTGGTTGCGCTGGGCTTCTTGACCGGCAAGGGCGCGCGCAGCGGTAACCTTTCTCGCCTGGTGCGCCTGGGCAGCAGCCTGATGCCCTTGGTGCGGTTGTTCCTGCAGAACAGCCGTCGGCATTGATCGGCCGCGCCCGCGCTTGCGCGGGCGCCGCTGAAGCCGGAAGCTAGGGCGACCATCCGACGGGAGAACGAGCTATGGATTGGCATACCCTGCTGACCCGCGAACGCCTGGGCAAAGCCCTGTACAGCCCTGAAGAACTGGGCCGCAGCCCCTTCCACAAGGACCACGACCGGATCATCTTCTCCGGCGCCTTTCGCCGCCTGGGGCGCAAGACCCAGGTGCACCCGGTGTCCAGCAACGACCATATCCATACTCGCCTGACCCATTCGCTGGAAGTCAGCTGCGTCGGCCGTTCGCTGGGCATGCGCGTTGGCGAAACCCTGCGCGACAGCCTGCCGGGCTGGTGCGAGCCGAGTGACCTGGGGATGATCGTGCAGTCGGCCTGCCTGGCGCACGATATCGGCAACCCGCCCTTTGGCCATTCCGGTGAAGACGCCATCCGCTCCTGGTTTCAGCAGGCCGCAGGGCGCGGCTGGCTCGATGACATGAGCGACGCGCAGCGCGCCGACTTCCTCAATTTCGAGGGCAATGCGCAAGGTTTCCGGGTGCTCACCCAGCTCGAATACCACCAGTTCGACGGCGGTACCCGGCTCACCTACGCGACCCTCGGCACCTACCTCAAGTACCCCTGGAGTGCGCGCCATGCGGACGCCCTGGGCTACAAGAAACACAAGTTCGGCTGCTACCAGAGCGAGCTGCCGCTGCTCGAGCAGATCGCCGGCAAGCTGGGCCTGCCGCAACTCGAGGAGCAGCGCTGGGCGCGCCACCCGCTGGTGTACCTGATGGAGGCCGCAGACGACATCTGCTATGCCCTCATCGACCTCGAAGACGGCCTGGAAATGGAGCTGCTGGACTACGCCGAAGTCGAGGCGCTGCTGCTCGACCTGGTGGGCGACGACCTGCCCGAGACGTACCGCCAGCTCGGCCCCGACGAGTCGCGCCGACGCAAGCTGGCGATCTTGCGCGGCAAGGCCATCGAGCACCTGACCAACGCCGCTGCCCTGGCCTTTGTCGAACAGCAGCAGGCGCTGCTCAGCGGCCAGCTGCCCGGTGACCTGGTCGAGCACATGCATGGCCCGGCCAAGCGTTGCGTGCTGCAGGCCAAGGACATGGCCCGCAAGAAGATCTTTCAGGACAAGCGCAAGACGCTGCATGAGATCGGCGCCTACACGACCCTCGAGATCCTCCTCAACGCCTTTTGCGGCGCGGCCCTGGAGCAGCATGGCGGGCGCACGCCGTCGTTCAAGAGCCGACGCGTGCTCGACCTGATCGGCAACCATGCCCCGGACCCGCAGGGCTCCTTGCACAATGCCTTCCTGCGCATGATCGACTTCATTGCCGGCATGACCGACAGCTACGCCAGTGAAATGGCCTGCGAGATGACCGGCCGCTCCAGCCCGCGCTGACACCGAGCGTTGCGGCCCGCACTCAGGCGGCGGGCCGGACGCTGCAAAAGTGCCTGTTTTCGGACCAGCCGTTAAATATCCTTAAACAAACACCCATATAAAGTTACCAACAGCGCATTGACATTAAACATTACGATGCAGCTCGTGTGGAAAATGTAGTCCGTTACTGTAGTCCATTTCCCATATACCACTGCCAGCCTCTTCTCGCCTGCCCGACGACGTTCATCTGAGTTAAGGTGCCCCCTGCTTCCGACACCGGCCTCAATGGAAAATTAAATATGCAATCCGTATTTATTGTCGACGACCATCCCGTTATACGACTGGCTGTGCGCATGTTGCTGGAGAACCAGAATTACCGCATCGTCGGCGAGTCGGACAATGGCGTCGACGCCATGCAGATGATTCGCGAAACGCGCCCTGACCTGGTGATCCTCGACATCGCCATTCCCAAGCTGGATGGCCTGGAAGTGCTCTCCCGCTTCCAGAGCATGGCCCTGCCGATCAAGGTGCTGGTCCTCACCGCTCAGTCTCCCGCGTTGTTCGCCGTTCGCTGCATGCACTCAGGGGCGTCGGGGTACGTGTGCAAACAGGAAGACTTGAGCGAACTGGTCAGCGCCATCAAGGCGGTACTTGCCGGCTACAACTACTTCCCCAGCCAGGCACTGCAGAGTGACCCGCAAAACGCTGAAGGCGAAGTTCAGCTGTTCCGTCAGGTCAATGACCGTGAACTGATGGTTCTGCAACTTTTTGCTCAAGGCAGAAGCAACAAGGAAATCGCCAAAGGCATGTTTCTCAGCAACAAGACAGTGAGCACCTACAAGAAACGCCTGATGCAAAAACTTAGGGTCAGCACACTGGTGGACTTGATCGACGTCGCCAAACGCAACGCACTGGTCTGAGGTGTGAAATGGGCCGCTACCTGACCTGCTTGCTGTTGGCCCTGGCCACCCCCTGGGCCCACGGCCAGGGGCTCGCCATGGCCGGCGAGGTCACCACGCTCACCGTGCACACGCGGGCGACGACGACCGTGACCCGCCCCACCCTCAGCGCCGAACAGCGCGGGTGGCTCGAGGGCAGGCAAACACTGACGGTAGGGACCTCCTTTCCCGACTACGCGCCGTTCGATATCACCAGCGGCGGCCGTGATTATCAAGGCATCACCGCCGAATACGCAGCGGTGCTGGGCGGCGCCCTCGGCATCCCCGTCCGCGTGGTGCGCTTCGACAACCGCCATGCCGCGATCGAAGCGCTCAAGCTGGGCCAGATCGACCTGCTCGGCAGCGCCAACGGCTATGAGGCCGCCACCTTGGGGTTGAGCCTTTCTCAGCCGTATGCGGTCGACCAGCCGGTGCTGGTCACCCGCGAAGACGAACACCGCGCGCTGGAGCAGGGCCTCGACGGCATGCGCCTGAGCATGCTCTACCACTACCTGCCGCTCAAGGAAGTCCAGGACACCTACCCCAATGTGCAACTGCTGACCTTCGGCTCCTCGACCCAGGCCCTCAATGCCGTGGCCTTCGGCCAGGCCGACGTGTTCATCGGCGACACCATCTCCACCCACTACCAGCTCAAGCAGGGGCACCTGCCGCGCCTGCGCATGGCCAACTTCGGCACGCACAAGCGCGTCGGTTTCAGCTTCGCCATGCGCGAGGACGAGCCCCTGCTCAAGGCGCTGGTCGACAGCGCACTCGAGAGCCAGTCCAGTGCGCTGCGCAGCAACATCCTCAAGCGCTGGAGCCCCGGCAGCGAGATCCTCCTGAGCGAGCGCAAGCTGCAACTGTCGGCGGCCGAGGAACAATGGCTGGGGCAACACCCGGTGCTGCGCGTGGTGGTCGACGAAACCGCCGCACCGATGTCCTACTTCGATGCCGCCGGCCAGTTCCGCGGGATCACCGCCGACCTGCTGGAACTGCTGCGCCTGCGCACCGGGTTGCGCTTCGAGATCCAGCGCGCCAGCAGCGTCGGTGACATGCGCGCGCGGCTGGACGATGGCAGTGCCGACGTCATCGCCGCCATCCCCGTCAACGAGCAGCGGGATGGCGGCCTGCGGGTGACCCGGCCGTACCTGGAAAGCTCGTTGGTGCTGGTCACCCGCCGCGACGCCGAGCACGCGAGCACCTTCGAGCACTTTCATGGCAAGCGCGTGGCCGTGACGCGCGACAGCGCCACTGCCGCCATGCTCGCGGCGCGCCAGCCGAAAGTCATGGCGATCGAAACCGAGAGCCCGTACTTCTCCCTGGCACTGCTGGCCAGCGGCGCCGTCGACGCGGCGATCACCACCCTGATCGACGCCAACCATGCGTTGACCAGCGATTCCAACCTGGTCATCCGCAGCACGGTCGACAGTGAGCCCGCCGGCTTCTCGATGGCCACCGCCCGGCGTTCCACGGTGCTGGCGTCGATCCTCGACAAGGCGCTGCTGAGCGTGTCACCGGAAGAGCTCGGGGTGATCAACAACCGCTGGCGCGGCCACGCCAGCCAAGACGATGTGTACTGGCGACAACTGCGCCAACTGGCCCTGCAGATTGCCCTCGGCAGCGGCCTGCTGCTGCTCCTGGTGCTGGCCTGGAACGCCCGCTTGCGCAGCCAGATCAAACATCGCCAGCGCGCCGAGAAGGCCCTCAACGACCAACTGGCGTTCATGCGTGCCCTGCTCAACGGCACGCCCCACCCGATTTTCGTGCGTGACCGCCAGGGTCGCTTGCAGAGCTGTAACGACAGCTACCTGGAGGCGGTCCAGGCGCGTGCCGAAGAGGTCATCGGCAAACGCCTGGACGAAAGCCTGTGTGACGACTGCGGGCCCAGCTGCCAGCTCGACGCCGACTACCGGCAGGTCATGGACAGTGGCGTGGCGCTGATCCGTGATCGCCAGTTGCGCATCAACCAGCAGGAGCTGACGATCTATCACTGGGTCCTGCCCTACCGCGATTCGCTGGGTGAAGTACAAGGCGTCATCGGCGGCTGGATCGACATCAGCGAGCGGCGCAAGCTGGTCCAGGAGCTGCGCCAGGCCAAACAGCAGGCCGATGAGGCCAACCGCGCGAAGAGCACCTTCCTGGCAACCATCAGTCACGAAATCCGTACGCCGATGAACGCGGTGATCGGCATGCTCGAGCTGGCGGTCAGGCATGCCGAGCACGGCCGCCTGGACGCGTCGGCGCTGCAGGTCGCCTACCAGTCGGCCAACGACCTGCTGGGCCTGATCGGCGACATTCTCGACATCGTGCGCATCGAGTCGGGCCATCTGCCGCTGGCACCGGAGCCGGTGAACATGGCGGCGCTGATCGAGTCGGTCGCGCGCATGTTCGAGGGCCAGGCCCGGCAGAAAGGCCTGAGCCTGGAGCTGCTGATCGCCCCCGCCGCCCGTTGCCACGTCTCGCTCGACCCGCTGCGCTTCAAGCAGGTGCTGTGCAACCTGGTGAGCAATGCCATCAAGTTCACCGAGCACGGCCAGGTGCGCATCTGTGTGGACCTGAACCCTGCGCACGGGTCGTCCACGCCCACCCTGGACCTGGAAGTACGCGACAGCGGCATCGGTATCCCTGAACATGAGCTGGCGCTGCTGTTCAACCCGTTCATCCAGGCCAACACCCACAGCGAAGGCGCACGTGCCGGCACCGGCCTGGGCCTGGCGATCAGCCACAACCTGTGCGAGATGATGGGCGGCCGCTTGAGCTTGAAGAGCCCGCAAGGCGTCGGCACCCAGGTGAGGCTGCAGATGCCGCTGCACCTGCTGGAGGCGCCGGCAACGCTCAAGCCGGTGGTGCACGAGGTGGAGGTGCCCGACACGCGGCTGCACGTGCTGGTGATCGACGATCACCCCGCCAACCTGCTGTTGATGGCGCAGCAACTGGCGTTCATGGGCTTGCGCCATACCAGCGCCTGCAACGGCCGCGAAGCCATGGCGCGCTGGCACGAAGACGTCTTCGATGTGCTGGTGCTCGATTGCAACATGCCCTACATGAACGGTTACCAGGTCGCCGAGGCCGTGCGCGCCGCCGAGCGGGCCAGTGGCCAGCGACGCTGCATCATCCTCGGCTACACCGCCAACGCCCAACCCGAGGTGCGCCAGCAGTGCCTGGATGCCGGCATGGACGATTGCCTGCTCAAACCCATCAGCCTGCGCACCCTGAGCCAACACCTGGCGCGGGTGGTGCCGGCCCGCCAGGGTGCACGCTCGCACGCCTTCAGCCTGGAGGGTCTGACTGCGGTGGTGGGCAACGACCCTGCCGACCTTCAGCGCTTCCTCAGCACCCTGCAGCAGAGCCTGCGCGACGACTTCGCCGTGCTGATGGCCATCGACCCTGAGCGTGACCCGCAAGCCATTAGCGAGCAGGCACACAAGGTCCTCAGCGCGGCGCGGATGCTGGAGGCTCGGGGGTTGATGGCGGCGTGCGAGGTGTTTGCCGCAGCACCGTTGCCGCTGGCGCAGCTCAAGCTGAGGCGACAGGCGTTGGCGCGGCACATGCGCAGAATTGAAAAAGCCCTGAGCAGTCAGCGGGGCTGACCGGTCAGGGCTTGGCAGAGCGACGCGCCACAGGCGGCCGCTCAGGCAGGATCAGGACGCCGAGTTGAGCGGCTTTTCCGGATACCAGGCATCCAGCAGCGGGCTGACCTTGATCTCGGTCAGTTCGCTGCGGCCTTTGAGCCAGGCTTCAACGGCAGCGCGCTGCTCTTCGCTGACCGAACCACGGTTGGCCAGGCAGACCAGGCCGAAATCATCACCGCCTACATAGTCCAGGCCGTTGGCATCCATGGCTTCGTCGAGGAATGCGTCGAGGAAGGCATCGATGGCTTCGTCAGACAGGTCTTCCTTGAAGCCCAGGTTCAGTTCGAAACCCAGCTCCTGGAATTCATCCACGCAGAGTTTCTTGCGCAGACGGCGGGAACGGTTGGTAGCCATTGAAACAATCCTCTTGAGTAATTACCGGCCGCACTTTACCAGTTTCCGCGCTCAAGCGGCGCATTTGTGTCGAACGGGGCCCATAAATGGGACGCTTGGGGCATAATGCGCACTATTATTTTCAGCTGGGGCCATCATCTTTACAGCCCCTTTGTCTTTCCCCTCGCGCGCAGGGTTCTCGTACCTATGATCAAAACGCTCCGCCCACTGTTGCTCGCCGGCCTGCTGTTGCCGTTCGCCCTCCCCAGCCAGGCTGCCGCCGTCAATACCAGCTTGCCGCCCAAGGTGCAGCAGGCCTTGAAGACCAACAAACTGCAGGACACCGCCCTGTCGCTGGTGATGCTGCCGCTCGATGGCCCCGGCACGGCGACGGTGTTCAACGCCGATGTGTCGGTCAACCCGGCATCGACCATGAAGCTGGTCACCACCTACGCCGCGCTCGAGCTGCTGGGCCCGACCTTCCAGTGGAAAACCGAGTTCTACACTGACGGCACCCTGAGCAATGGTGTGCTCAACGGCAACCTGTACCTCAAGGGCGGCGGCGATCCCAAGCTGAACATGGAAAAGCTCTGGCTGCTGATGCGTGACCTGCGCGCCAATGGCGTGCGCACCGTGACCGGCGACCTGATCCTGGACCGCAGTCACTTCGTCCAGCCCAACCTGCCGCATTTCGACGATGACGGCGGCGACACCAACAAGCCGTTCCTGGTCAAGCCGGACTCGCTGCTGGTCAACCTCAAGGCGCTGCGCTTCGTCGCCCGCAACGACGGCGGCAAGGTCACTGTCGCGGTCGAGCCGCCGATCGCCAGCATCCGCATCGACAACCAGGTCAAAGCCGTGGCCTCCAAGCAGTGCACCGGCGATGTCCGTTACAACCCGCAAGTACAAGCTAATGGCGTCAGCGTGGTGGTCAGCGGCCAGTTGGGCGATGGCTGCAACTCGCAGACCTATCTGGCGCTGCTCGATCACCCCGCCTACGCCGCGGGTGCGGTACGGGCGATCTGGA
Source organism: Pseudomonas reidholzensis (assembly GCF_900536025.1). Taxonomy (GTDB): domain Bacteria; phylum Pseudomonadota; class Gammaproteobacteria; order Pseudomonadales; family Pseudomonadaceae; genus Aquipseudomonas; species Aquipseudomonas reidholzensis. Next base: position 1,236 of record NZ_UNOZ01000036.1, on the reverse strand, counting down.
ACGAGCTGGGTGGCAGTATCCAGGGCGCTGACCGCATCGAGAACGTGCCCAAGAGCGCACGCCTGCTGGCCCGCGCATTCTCGCCGGACCTGGTGGAAGTGATCCGCGACATCAACAAGTACAGCAACAACACCATGGCCCAGCAGTTGTTCCTCAGCCTGGGTGCGCAGTTCCGTACCGATGCCGATGGCGACGATGCGCGCGCCGCGCAGCGTGTGGTGCGTCAGTGGATGGCGAAAAAAGGCATTACCGCGCCGCACCTGGTGATGGAAAACGGCTCTGGCCTGTCGCGCGCCGAGCGGGTCAGCACCCGGGAGATGGCGGCCTTGCTGCAAGCGGCCTGGAAGAGCCCGTATTCGGCGGAGTTCATCAGCTCGATGCCGTTGGTGGGGATGGACGGTACGATGCGCAAGCGCTTGAAGCGTACGGCCATGACCGGTGAGGGGCACATCAAGACGGGCACCCTGAATACGGTGCGGGCGATTGCCGGGTTCAGCCGTGACAGCAACGGGCATACCTGGGCGGTGGCTGCGATCCTCAACGATCCCAAGCCTTGGGGCGCTTCGCAGGTGCTTGATCAGGTGTTGCTGGAGTTGTATCGGCAGCCGAAGGTGAATAACGGCACGGCGGCTTCCGGGCTCTGATCTGGGGTTTGGGTTTGGGTTTGGGTTTGGGTTTGGGTTTGGGTTTGGGTTTGGGTTTGGGTTTGGGTTTGGGTTTGGGTTTGGATTGGTGGGTTGTGGGCTTATCCATTTGATTGGGTGACGCTTATGGCCCCTTCCGCCCTTACGGCGGGTCACTTTTTTTCTTGGAAAAAAGTAACCAAAAACCGCCGGCTCCCACATACGGCCCTCCGCTGCGCTGCGGGTTCCCTCACTCCGGCCTTGCTCCCGCGTGGACCGGGCTGTACGGGCCTTCCTGGCCCGCAGCCCTTGCCGGCCTTCCTGGCCGTCACCCCGCTCCGCAAGACCTCCGTTCGGCCTCCTGAGGTCGCCAAGTTAGGGGTGGTGCCTGGGCTGGCGTTATCTTCGACAGTGGCAATGGTGGTGGATAGCTTGGCCTCTTCGCGGGTAAACCCGCTCCCACAGGGACCGCAGTGGCCTTACAGTCAGCAGATAACCTGTGGGAGCGGGTTTACCCGCGAAGAGGCCGGCACTGCCAATGCACATTCTGGCGCTGACGCGCTTTACCGCCCTTACAAACCAGCGAGAGCGCAGCGATTCGCCTGCCGTTTCC
>NZ_UNOZ01000040.1 GCF_900536025.1 Pseudomonas reidholzensis | reverse complement strand
GATGACCGCGTAGCCCTGCGCCAATGCCCATTCGATCACATGCCGGTACAGGCCCATGTGGTCGTAATAGCCGTGCAGCAGGAACATCGTCGCCACCGGCTGCTCGGGCAGCCAGACCTGCCCGACCAGCTCGAAGCCCCCGGCCTGGAAGCCGCCAAGCCAACGCTGCACGCGCAGGTCGAGCCCGTACGAGCGCTGATAGTCCAGCGCCTGGGCCGATAACGCCTGGCGATCGGCGAGGGGCGCGAGGCTGGTACGCAGCAGGTCGGGGTGAAAAGGCGCGGGCATTGGCTACATCCGGAGCGAGTATTGATCTGTGATATTCAGGTCTGGGTCGCATCGTGGCAAGCTTGGCCACCTTCGAATGAGCAACTCTTCCCCCTGTGGGAGCGGCCTTGTACTGCTTGCCATCCTGCTCTGCACCGCCGTCCTGTGGTGGGCCTACGACAGCTTCCAGGCGCGCTACCTGCGCCCGTTCGACAACCAGACCACCCTGTTCGACGGCAGCCAGTTACGCCTGCCCGACGACCTCGCCGGCCCGGGCCCGATCCGCGTGGTGCACTTCTGGGACCCGGCCTGCCCCTGCAACGTCGGCAACCAGCAGCACCTGGGCGAACTGCTCGATCACTTCACCCCGCTGGGCGTCAGCTTCCACCTGGCACAAAAGCCCGGCAGCCACGGCCAACTGCTCGCCAGCCTCGACGCCATCGCCCACCTGCCCGGCAGCGAGCACCTGCCCGCCAGCCCCGCCGTGGCGATCTGGGACCGCCAGGGCCGGCTCGCCTACTTCGGGCCGTACAGCGAAGGGGCAGTATGCAACTCGAGCAACAGTTTCATCGAACCGATCCTCAGGGCGCTGCTCGAAGACCGCCAGGTCAGTGCCTCCAACACCCTCGCCGTGGGTTGCTATTGCCCCTGGGCTGGCTGACGCACCCGCGCCGGATTACCCACCACCACCGCCCCGGCCGGCACATCGCGGGTCACCACGCTGCCGGCGCCGACCACGGCGTTGTCGCCAATGGTCACTCCCGGCAGGATGATCGCCCCGCCGCCGATCCAGACATTGTTGCCGATCGTCACCGGCCGCCCGCTTTCCAGGCCGGTACGGCGCACGTCGGGGTCAAGCGGGTGGTCGGCAGTGTAGATCTGCACCGAAGGGGCAATCTGGCAATCGTCACCTATGCGCACCGGCAGCACGTCGAGGATCACGCAGTTGAAGTTCATGAAGGTGTTGGCGCCCACCGTGAGGTTGTAGCCATAGTCGCAGTAGAACGGCGGGCGGATCACCACACCCTCGCCAACCTTGCCGAAGTGCTCGGCCAATAGCGCGTGGCGGCCTTCGTTCGGCAGATCGGCACTGTTGTTGTAGCGCTGCATCCACTGCCGGTTGGCCATCTGCTCGGCCTGCAGTTGCGGGCAACTGGCGTGATAGAGCTGGCCACTGAGCATCTTCTGTTTTTCGCTGAGAGACATACGAACTCCTTTCGGGACTATTCTCTGATCGCTGATCGGTCGATGATCTGACCACCGTTAGCCGTGAAGATCACAAGGAGCTCTGATGAAACGCAGCCTGACCCTGCTGGCCATTGCCGTCGTTGTCGTCGCAGCAGCCGCTGGCGGTGGCTACTGGTACGTGCAGGGCAAGCAGCCGCAGCGCGAGGGCGAGTTGCCGCTCAAGGGCCTGCAGGCTGCGGTCAGCGTGCGCTACGACACCCGCGGCGTGCCGCACATCCAGGCGCAGAACGACACCGACCTGTACCGCGCGCTGGGCTATGTCCACGCCCAGGACCGTTTGTTCCAGATGGAGATCATGCGGCGTCTGGCCCGGGGTGAACTGGCCGAAGTGCTGGGCGCCAAGCTGGTGCCCACCGACACCTTGTTCCGCAGCCTGCGGATCCGCGAACAGGCCGCGCGCATGGCCCAGCGCCAGGACCACGCGGGCCCCGCCTGGCAGGGCTTGCAGGCCTACCTCGACGGGGCCAATCAATGGCAGGCCAGCCATCCCAAGCCGATCGAGTTCGATCTGCTCGGCATTGCGCCCCGGCCGTTCACCGCTGAAGACACCCTGAGCATTGCCGGTTACCTGGCCTACAGCTTCGCCGCAGCGTTTCGTACCGAGCCTGCGCTGACCTACATCCGCGACCAGCTTGGCGCCGACTACCTGAAGATCTTCGACCTCGATTGGCAACCCGACGGCGCGCTCGCTGCACCGCTGGCCGACGCCGACTGGCGCAGCCTGGAACACCTGGCGCGGCTCAGCAGCGACGCCCTGGGCGATGCCGGCATCCCGCAGTTCGAAGGCAGCAATGCCTGGGCGGTGTCCGGCAGCCGCACCCGCAGCGGCCGGACGCTGCTGGCCGGCGACCCGCATATCGGCTTTGCCGTGCCGGCGGTGTGGTACGAAGCCGAACTGTCGACGCCGGGCTTCAGCCTGTATGGCTACTTCCAGGCGCTCAACCCCTTCGCGCTGCTGGGCCACAACCGCGACTTCGGTTGGAGCCTGACCATGTTCCAGAACGACGATGTCGACCTGATCGCCGAGAAGAGCAACCCCAACGATGCCGAGCAGGTGCTGGTCGATGGCCAGTGGACAAGGCTGGAAACCAGCCAGCAGCAGATCGCGATCAAGGGCGAAAAGCCACTGGACATCACCTTGCGCCGCTCGCCCCACGGCCCAATCGTCAACCGCGTGCTCGGCGACACCGCCGGGCCCACGCCGATCGCCATGTGGTGGGCCTTCCTGGAAACGGAAAACCCGCTGCTCGAAGGTTTCTACCAGCTCAACCGCGCCGACACCGTGAGCAAGATGCGCCTGGCCGCCGTGAAGATCCAGTCACCCGGGCTGAACCTGGTGTGGGCCAACGCCCGCGGCGACATCGGCTGGTGGGCTGCGGCGCAGCTGCCGATCCGCCCGGAGGGGGTCAACCCGGCGTTCATCCTCGATGGCAGCAGCGGCCAGGCGCGCAAGCTCGGCTTCTATCCCTTCAGCGTCAACCCGCAGCAGGTGAACCCGGCCAGCGGCTACCTCGTTTCGGCCAACTACCAGCCGCCTGCCAGCGTGCCGGTGCCGGGCTATTACAACCTGGCGGATCGCGGGCGCCAGCTCGACCGGCATCTGGCCAACCCCGAGATCAAGTGGGATACCCAGAGCAGCCAGGCGCTGCAGCTGGACACCCGCAACGACTATGGCCCACGCACCCTCGCCCCGCTTCTGGCGACCCTGCGCGAGGTGGCCGCAGGCGACCAGGAAAAGGAGCTGGTCGAGCAACTGGCGGCATGGACCGGCGACTATCCGCTGGACTCGACCAGTGCCACCCTGTTCAACCAGTTCTTCTACGAATTGGCGTACGCGGCGCTGCATGACGAGCTGGGCGACACCTGGTTCCCGGTTCTGATCAGCACCCGCGCCATCGACGCCGCCCTGCCGCGGTTGGCGGCGGATGCAGGCTCGCCCTGGTGGGACAAGCGTGGCGCCAACCAACCCAGTGATCGCACGGCGATCGTCCGCGAAGCCTGGGGCAAGAGCCTGGCGCACTTGCGCGAGACCTTTGGCAAGGACCCGGCGACCTGGCAATGGGGCAAGGCGCACACGTTGACGCATAACCATCCGCTGGGGGTGCAGAAGCCGTTGAACCTGTTGTTCAACGTCGGGCCGTTTGCCGCGCCGGGTACGCACGAGGTGCCGAACAACCTGTCGGCGAAGATCGGCCCGGCGCCGTGGCCGGTGACCTATGGGCCGTCGACCCGACGGGTGATCGATTTTGCCGATCCCGGGCAGGCGCTGAGCATCAATCCGGTCGGCCAGAGTGGCGTGCCGTTCGACCGGCATTATCGCGATCAGGCTGAGGATTACATCGAGGGGCGCTACTACAAGGCGCAGATGGGGGTGATCCCGGCGCGCAGTACCTTGAGGCTGGTGCCGGCCGAATGATTGCTGGGGCCGCTTTGCGGCCCTATCGCGACACAAGGCCGCTCCCACCCTGACTGCATATGCCCATATCTTCAGGGCATGCGCGGACACTGTGGGAGCGGCCTTGTGTCGCGAAAGGGCTGCGCAGCAGCCCCAAAATCGTCAGATCAACCCTGCCACTTGCCGCCTTCGACGATCACGCTCTCAGGCTTGGTGTCATCCGAGAGTTCCTTGCGCACGTACTGGTCATAGAGCTTGAGCAGGAACTTCTCCTCACCCAGCTTGGCCAATTCGGCATTGACCCAGTCACGCAGCTCGGTATTGCCCTTCTTCACCGCCGGCGCAATCGGTGCCTCTTCGCCGAGCAGATCAGGCAGCACGCGGTAGCCCGGGTTCTGTTTGGCCCAGCTGAACAGGATCAGGTTGTCCTGGGCATACGCATCGCCACGGCCATTGGCCAGCGCCTGCAGCGATTCGCTGTTCTTTTCGAACTTGAGCAGCTTCCAGTCCGGGTGGGTCTTGGTCAGCCAGATATCGGCGGTGGTGCCGGTGGTGACGATGATGGTCTTGTCGGCCAGGTCGTCGAGCTTCTGCACCGCACTGCCATCGGCGACGATGGCCTGCACCGCGACGCGCAGGTTGGGGTTGGTGAAGTCGACCGCTTCCTTGCGCTCCGGGGTGACGGTCATGTTGGCCAGGATCAGGTCGACCTTGTCGCTCTGCAGGAACGGAATACGGCTGGCCGGCTCGACCGCGACGAACTCCACCTTGTTCTCGTCGCCGAGCAGGTCCTTGGCCAGGCGGCGGCCGATGTCGGTATCGAAGCCGACGTAACGGCCACTTTCATCGACGAAACCAAACGGCGGTTTGTCGGTGAAGACGCCGACGATCAGCTTGTCGCGGGCCTTGATCACTTCCAGGTAGCTGGTGGCAGGGGTCGGTGTCGCCGGTTTGGGCGGTTCGTCAGCCTTGTTGCAGCCGGCCAGCAGGGCCAGGCCGAACAACGGCGCGAGCAGTTTGGTGAGGTGGGCAGTTTTCATGACAGTTCCTTTTCAAGTGTCTTCGGCAGGCTTTCGACAAAGGAGAATTTCTCCAGGAACTGCTGCGCACGTGCGGTTCGCGGTTGGGTGAAGAAGCTCTCGGGGTCGCTTTGTTCAAGGATCCTGCCGGCCTCCATGAACACGATACGGTCGGCCACCGCGCGGGCGAAGGCCATTTCGTGGGTAACGATCAACAGGGTCATGCCGTCGCGGGCCAGGCCCTGGATCACCTGCAGCACCTCCTTGACCATTTCCGGGTCGAGGGCGGCGGTGACTTCATCGAACAGCATCACCTGCGGGTTCATGCACAGCGAACGGACGATCGCGATGCGCTGTTGCTGGCCGCCGGACAACTGCCGCGGGAAAGCGTCGCGCTTGTCCAGCAAACCGACCCGCGCCAGCAGCGCCTCGGCCTGGGCCAGGGCCTCGGCCCGTTCGCGCTTTTGCACCTTGAGCGGGCCAAGCAGCAGGTTGTCGATCACGCTCATGTGGCCGAACAGGTGGTAGCTCTGGAACACCATGCCCACCCGCTGACGCACCTGGCGCCAGTCGGTATCCGCTGCGATCAGCGCTCGCCCGTCGAGGCGGATCTGGCCACTGTGGGCCTCCTCCAGGCCGTTCAGGCAGCGCAGCAGGGTGCTTTTGCCGCAGCCGCTGGGGCCGAGGATCACCACCACTTCGCCGGCCTGCACCTGCAGGTCGACCTCGTTGAGCACCTGCTGCTCGCCGAAGAACTTGTTGAAGCCTTTGAATTCGATCAGTGCGTTCATGCGTGAGCCCAGCGGCGTTCCAGCGCGCGCGAGGCGGCGGACAGCGGATAACAGACAAAGAAGAAGAACAGGAACAGCGCGCCATAGATCAGCACCGATTCGTAGGTGCGCTCGATGATCTGCTGCCCGGCCTTGATCACCTCGACCACGCCGATCAGCACCGCCAGCGAGCTGGTCTTGATGATCCGCGTGTAGATGTTGATGGTCGGCGGGGTCATGCGCTTGAGCGCTTGCGGCAGCAGCACATAGCCGTACAGCTGCCAGCCGGCCAGGCCGATCGACAGCCCGGCCTCGCGCTGGCCGCGCGGCAACGACTGCAACGCGCCACGCACCACCTCGCCGACTTCACTGGCGCCCCACAGCCCGAGCACCAACACCGCACACCAGAAACTCGGGATGCTGATGGCGAAGAAGATCGGCAGCCCAAAGAACATCAGGTACAGCCAGACCAGCACCGGGATCGCCCGAAACAGCTCCAGGTAGACCTGCAGGATCAGGTTCAGCAGGCGGTTGCCCAGGCTCGCCAGCACGCCGTAAAGCACGCCGCCCAAGGTCGCGAAGACGATCCCCAAGGCCGAGATGGCCAGGGTTTGCGCCGCCCCCGCCGCCAGCTGCGGCAGCGAGACCAGCAGCAGTTCAGGACCCGAACTGGCCATGTTGCAGCCTCCTTTCGAGGTAGCGCAGCAGCAGCGACAGCGGCAGGAACAGCAGCACGCAAAGCAGGGTCAGCACGGCCAGCATTTCGTAGGTCTTGTAGTACAGGGCGATATAGTTCTTGGTGGTGTAGAGAATCTCCGGCACCGCCACCGCCGAGACCACGGTGGTCTCCTTGAGCAGGAAGATGAAGTTGGCGAACAGCGCCGGCAGGCTGAGGATGCCGGCCTGCGGCAAGATCACGTGACGCAGCAGCTGGCCCTCCGACAGGCCGATCGAGCGCCCCGACTCGAGCTCTCGACCCCGGCACGCAGCACTTCGGTCAGGTAGGCACCGCCCATGAACGTCATGGTGATGATCGCCGCAGCGAAGCCGGAGACCTTCACGCCGAGGGTCGGCAAGGCGAAGTAGATGAAGAACAGCTGGATCAGCAGCGGCGTGTTGCGGGCCAGTTCGACATAGCCCTGCACCGCACGCCACAGGTAAGGGGTGCGCAGTACCAGGATCGTCGCGTTGAGCACGGCCACCAGCAACGAGGTGGCGATGGCGATCAGGCCGACCTGCAAGGTGACACCGACGGCTTTGCCAAAGGCCGGCAAGGTGCTGAGCATGAAAGCGGTGTCGAAGTTCATGGCTGGCGCCTCGACACGGGGGTGCGGGGGTACGGCATTGGAGTCATTCCCAGGGCGGCGCGAGGATTGCTCGGCGTCGTTCGACGATGAAATCGGGTCGTGCGGGTAAGCACGCTGGGTAGACTCTAAGGGTATAAAAACCTTTCTCTAAATACCTTTATTGCATATTGATATCACCCGTTGGGCTAACCGAAAATTTCCTGCCGGTGTGTGGGATCTTTCCTCGTAAAACCCTCTCCAAGCCCTCACAAACCGTGGCGTGCACGGCCATGACATCCACAGGGAGGAGAACGATGAACGAACAACTTGAGTGGTTGCTGGCTTTGCGCAAGGCCCTCGGCGGCCAGCGTTGAGCCTTCGGGTGTCAGTAGCGCAAAAAAAAGCCGACGCACCAGCGTCGGCTTTTTTTGTGGGCACGGCTGAGGCGTATCAGAACGCCGGCAGTACTGCACCGCTGTATTTCTTCTCGATGAAGGCTTTCACCTCAGGGCTGGTCAGCGCCTTGGCCAGCTTCTGGATAGCCTCGCTGTCCTTGTTGTCAGGACGGGCGACCAGGAAGTTCACGTAAGGCGAGTCGGCGCCTTCGATCACCAGGGCGTCCTTGGCCGGGTTCAGGCCTGCTTCCAGGGCGTAGTTGGTGTTGATCATGTCCAGGTCGACCTGGTCGAGCACACGCGGCAGCATGGCCGATTCCAGCTCTTTGAACTTGAGCTTCTTCGGGTTCTCGGCGATGTCTTTCGGGGTCGCCAGGGCGTTTTTCGGGTCTTTCAGGGTGATCAGGCCCGCCTTCTGCAGCAGGATCAGCGCGCGGCCGCTGTTGCTGCCTTCGTTAGGAATGGCAACGGTGGCGCCTTCCTTCAGCTCGCTGAGGTTCTTGATCTTCTTCGAGTAGCCACCGAACGGTTCGACGTGCACGCCGATCACGGTTTCCAGGTGGGTGCCCTTGCCTTCGTTGAAGCTCTTCAGGTACGGCAGGGTCTGGAAGTAGTTGGCGTCCAGACGCTTCTGGTCGACCTGAACGTTCGGCTGAACGTAGTCGGTGAAGACTTTGATCTGCAGGTCGATGCCTTCTTTGGCCAAGGTCGGCTTGATCAGCTCGAGGATCTCGGCGTGCGGTACCGGGGTAGCGGCAACGATCAGCTTCTCGGCCGCCTGGGCGACGCCAGTCAACGACAGGGCGGCAGCCAGGGCCGCGGTCAGCAGGGATTTCTTCATGGTGATCCTTAATCAAGCTGGGCCATCGGCGATGGCAATGTGGGGTGCCCAGTGCACGCTGCAGTGGGCGTGAGGCGGACGATACCGGGATTTGTTATGCCGCAACAATATCTTTTGCTTAGCTGCTTATGCCAAAAACAAACTGCCAGTAACGGCTTTGCTTATGAACCGCTGCGCGCCGCTCTAGCGCGCCGATCCATCCAGCGTGGCCAGGGTCTGTTCAAGCAATTGGCGCAGCGCGGCGGTGGTTTGCGGCTCGCGGCTGCGCCCCAGTTGCGCCAGCTGCGCGGCCAGGCTGGCCAACGGCGCGGTGTCGGGCAGGTCGAGGTGCTCGGGTAGGATCTCCTCGCCATCGCTGACCAGCAGGGCGAAGTGAATGACGTTTTCCAGTTCGCGGGTGTTGCCCGGCCAGGTGTGCGCTTCCAGCGCCTGCTGGGCCTGCTCGCTGATCAGCGGCAGCGGGCGCTCGAGGCGCACGCAGTAGATGCCGACGAAGTATTCGGCCAACGGCAGGATGTCGCCGACACGTTCACGCAGGGCAGGCAGTTCGAGCTCGCCCTCGTCCAGGTAGTGGTACAGGCGTTCGTTGAAACGCCCGGCGCGCACCGCCTGGGCCAGGTCGATACTGGACGCGGCGACCAGGCGCACGTCCACCGGCTGCGGATGCGCGGCGCCGACCCGGGTGACCTCGCGGTTTTCCAGCGCGGCCAACAGCTTGCCCTGGATCGCCAGCGGCAGGTCGGCGATCTCGTCCAGGTACAGCGTGCCGCCATTGGCCGAGCCAAACCAGCCGGCACGGCTGCTGGCGGTACCGCCGTGGGTACCGGCGCTGTAGCCGAACAACTCGGCATCGGCGTAGGTATGGCTGATGGCCGCGCAGTTGACCGAGACGAACAACCCACCGCGATCGCTGGCCCGGTGGATCTGCCGCGCCAGCAACTCCTTGCCGGTGCCGGTCTCGCCGCGGATCAGCACCGGCAGCGGTTGCGGCGCCAGCCGTTCGAGGGCCTGGCGCAGCTGTTGCGAACGCGGGTCGACGAACACCAGCGCCTTGGCACGAATGCTCAGCGGGCTTTTATCCAGCTCGGGGAAGGTCAGCAGGGGCTGGCCGAAAGGGGCGTGAAAAGTCATGACAAACTCCCGCCCAGGGCCACTGCCGGCCGGGCGTCTGGGTATTCGGTAACAGCCGCCGGATCAGGCACGGCGCAGCGTGTGTTGCTCGATCCGACCCTGCAGGCGGTAGAGGTAGGCAAAGCCCTGCTCCCAGCGCTCATGGCCGGACTTGACGTTGATATGCCCGGCGCTGGCCAGCAGCCCCACCTCGGCGCCCCACGACTGGGCCAGGTACAGCGCCCGGGGGACGTTGACCGCCGGGTCGTTGTCGGAGCTGACCACTTGGCTGGGGAACGGCAAGGCCTGCATCGGGATCGGCGCAAAATTGCGCAGTGCCGGCGCGCAGGTCGGCCGCTCGACATCCGCCGGGGCCACCAGCAAGGCACCCCGCACGCGGCCGAGCAACGCCGGGCTGGCCGTGGCCGCCCAGTGGGCGACCGTGATGCAGCCCAGGCTGTGGGCAATCAGAATCACCGGCGAGCTGTCGGCGGCGACCGCCTGCTCAAGGGCCTGGACCCAATCAGCGCGGAGCGGGGTCAGCCAGTCTTGCTGCTCGACCCGGGCGCTGTTGGGCAGGCTGCGCTGCCAGTGACTCTGCCAATGGTTGTCTGGCGATCCTTGCCAGCCCGGCACAATCAGGTAACGAATCGACTCATTGCGCATGGGGACGCCTCCTGCAAGTTTGCGTGCTTGGAGACCAGTATAGGGAGGGAGTTATATTCGTAAAGGAATAAGAAGCTATTTGTTTATAACCTTAATCGCCTTCCATCGCGTAGCGTGAGCCCATAAAAAAAGGGCCATCCCCTGTCTAGAGATATGGCCCCGAAGCACTTGCCTGAAGAGGGTTTGCCGGTCAGCGTGCGGTGATCACCGCCAGCTTGGTGATGCCGGCGCGTTCGATCGCGGCCATCGCCCGCGCCACTTCGCCGTAGTTGACGCCATCGTCGGCCTGCAGCTGCACGCGCAGCTCGGTGTCCTTGGCCTTGGCGGCCTTTAGGTTGGTTTCCAGCAGGTCCGGCTGGATCTCGTCCTTGTTGATGAACAGCTTGCCGCCGCCATCGATGCTCACCACCAACGGATCCTTCTGCTCGACCGGCGCCACCGCCTCGGTCTTGGGCAGGTTGATCGGGATGGCGTTGGTCAGCAGCGGCGCGGTGACGATGAACACCACCAGCAGCACCAGCATGACGTCGACCAGTGGCGTAACGTTGATTTCACTGAGGACTTCATCGTTGTCCTGGGTTGAAAAGGCCATATCAGGACGCCTCTTTCACAGGTTGGGTGAAGCCGGCCTGGGCCTTCTGCACAGCGGGGTGAACCAGCACGCGGAAGGCACTCTTCTGCGCCAGGCTGTAGAAGTCATGGGCGAAGTCGTCGAGGTCGGCGGCGGTCAGCTTGAGGCGCCGCAGGAAGTAGTTGTAGACCAGCACCGCAGGCACTGCGACGGCGATACCGACGCCTGTGGCGACCAGCGCCGCACCGATCGGGCCGGCGACGGTTTCCAGGCTGGCCGAACCGGCCGCGCTGATTCCCTTGAGGGCTTCCATGATGCCCCAGACGGTGCCGAACAGGCCGATGAAGGGCGAGGTGCTGCCGATACTGGCGACCACGGCCAGGCCGGTTTCCAGCGAGCGGCGCTCACGCACGATCTGCTGGCGCAGGGCACGCTCGAGGCGGTCCTGGTGGTTGATCGACTGGCTCAGGTCGTTGGCGTGGCCAGGTTCGCCAACGGCGATGGCGGCATAGCCGGACTGGGCGACGCGGGCAGCCGGGCCCGGCAGCTCATGGCTGATCTCGGCGGCCGAGTCGAGGCTTGAAGCCGCCCAGAACTGCTGGTGGAAGCGTTTGTCCTGGTTCTTCAGGCGCACGAACTGCACGACCTTGATCAGGGCCAGGCCCCAGGTGACGATGGAGAAGCCAACCAGCAGCCAGATGACTGCACTTTCAACGGATTCGAGGGGGGATGCCAACAGGCTCATGATGAAGTCTTCCTATGTTCTGTCGATGTTCTGTTCAGGTGCGCATTAACGAAGCTTGAAATCGATGGGGACACTGACCCAGCCGGACTGGGCCACGTCGCCCTGCTTGGCGGGGACAAAGCTCCAGCGCTTGACCGCAGCCAGCGCGGCGTCATCCAGCGCCTGGCGGCCGCTGCTTTTCTGGATCTGGATCTGCCCCGGCTTGCCGCTGGCCATCACCTCGACCCGCAACAGCACGGTGCCTTCCCAACCGCGGCGCTGGGCCATCTGCGGGTACTCCGGCGCCGGGTTCTTCAGGTACGCGGCGTTGGCCGAGGGCGGCGTCACCGGCGCGGGCTTGGGCGCAGGCGGCGCCGGTGGGGCAGGCGCGGCGACGGGCGGTGGCGGCGTTTCGACCGGCTTGGGTTCGGGCTTGGCGACCGGTTTCGGGGTCGGCGGCTTCGGCTTGGGTTTCGGTACCGGCTTGGGCGCGGGCTTGGCCGCCAGCTCGTCGACCACCGGCGGTGGTGGCGGCTCGACGACCGGCGGGGCCGGCGCGGGCGGCGGCGGCTCGACCACAGGTGGCGCGGGCGCGGCAAACTCGATGGTCATGGGGGGGATCTGCGGCGGCACGACCGGCAGCGGTGGGGTCGGCGCCTGGCTGACCCAATAGGCGGCGGCGCCGTGCAGGGCCAGTACCAGCAGGGCCAAGGCCCATTTGTCGCGGCGCTTGAGGCCGCTGACCGGCGTGCGTTGCAGGCGCAGCTGACCGAGTGGCAGGCGAAGCGTCCGTCCAAGCTCGACCAGGTCGCCCGGGGTCGGGCGCCATGGCTGGTCGTAGGCCCTGACGGCCGTCTGGACATTACCCATTGATCAAACTCCTGGGGGTCTTGATTCAGGTCTTCGGCCCTCCTTGGGTGGGCCTCGTGGCTGAATCATCGGTGCCAGACGCTTATCTCTGAAAGTAATGTTTAAAATTAAAGCTAGATCGTTATCGAATATTGAAATTGAGGGATTGCCGCAAAGCCTTATGATTCGAGGGCTCTGGGGCAGCCACCAAAACGCCATGCTTTGTAGGCATTTTAAATATTCGCGCAAGGCATCAAATCTTGCGAGGGCTGCGCCCTCGTTTCGCGACACAAGGCCGCTCCCACAGGGGTGCGGCCAACACCGGGGAATGCGCGGACCCTGTGGGAGCGGCCTTGTGTCGCGATGGGCTGCGCAGCAGCCCCCGACAATCTGCGAGGGATAAAAAAACCCGAGCCAGGGCTCGGGTTCTCGCTCATCACTCAGCGGCTCAGATATCCGCCACCTTCTGCCAGACCTTCGGCCGGAAGAACAATGTCTCGCCGCGCGCCAAACCGGTCAGGCTGTCGTGATCCTTGACCACTTCAGCCTCGATCAGCTCGCTCTGCCCCGCCACCTTCAAGGTCACCCGGGTGGTCGCGCCCAACGGGCGAATATCACGGACTTCAGCCGCATGATGGCCCTCGGTCTCATGCCGCGACAGCGACACCTCGTGCGGACGGAACAGCACATGGCTGCCTTCGCTCAGGCTCAAGCGGTTGGAGTCACCGAGGAAGTGGTAGACGAAGTCGTTGGCCGGCTGCTCGTACACCTCGCCCGGCGAGCCGATCTGCTCGATCACGCCCTTGTTCATCACGACGATACGGTCGGCGACTTCCATCGCTTCTTCCTGGTCGTGGGTGACGAACACCGAGGTCAGGTTGATGTCTTCGTGCAGCCGCGCCAGCCAGCGGCGCAGCTCCTTGCGCACCTTGGCGTCGAGCGCGCCGAACGGCTCGTCGAGCAGCAGCACCTTGGGCTCCACGGCCAAGGCGCGCGCCAGGGCGATGCGCTGACGCTGGCCACCGGAGAGCTGCTCCGGGTAGCGGTCGGAGAGCCAGTCGAGCTGGACCATGTTCAACAGCTCATGGACCTTTTCGGCGATCTTGCTCTCGCTCGGCCGCTCGCCCTTGGGCTTCATGCGCAGGCCAAAGGCGACGTTGTCGAACACGCTCATGTGGCGGAACAGGGCGTAGTGCTGGAACACGAAGCCGACGTTGCGATCACGCACGTCATGCCCCGAAACATCCTCACCATGGAACACGATGCTGCCGTCATCCGGCGTCTCGAGGCCGGCGATGATGCGCAGCAGGGTGGTCTTGCCGCAGCCGGACGGGCCGAGCAAGGCCACCAGCTCACCGCTGTGGATATCCAGGTTGATGTTGTCCAGGGCCTGGAAGCTGTTGAAGCGCTTGCTGACGTTACGAACTTCGATCGACATGAATTAGTCCTCCGCTGCGCTTTGACGCAGGCGGTTAATACGGTTCTCGCTCCACTGCTTGAGCAGCAGGATGAAGAGCGCCAGGATCAGCAGCAGGCTCGCCACGCTGAACGCCGCGACGTGGTTGTATTCGTTGTAGAGGATTTCGACGTGCAGCGGCAAGGTGTTGGTGACGCCACGGATATGCCCGGAGACCACCGACACCGCACCGAACTCGCCCATCGCCCGCGCGGTACACAGCACCACGCCATAGATCAGGCCCCATTTGATGTTCGGCAGGGTGACGTGCCAGAACATCTGCCAGCCGTTGGCCCCGAGCAGACGCGCGGCCTCCTCTTCCTGGGTGCCCTGCTCCTGCATCAGCGGGATCAGCTCACGGGCAACGAACGGCACGGTGACGAAGATGGTCGCCAGGACGATGCCCGGCAGGGCGAACACGATCTGGATGTCGTGGTCCTGCAGCCACGGCCCGAACAGGCCCTGGGCGCCGAACATCAGCACATAGACCAGGCCGGCGATCACCGGCGACACCGAGAACGGCAGGTCGATCAGGGTGACCAGGATGCTCTTGCCCGGGAACGTGTACTTGCTCACGCACCACGCGGCGCTGACCCCGAACACCAGGTTCAGCGGCACCGAGATGAACACGGCGAGCAGTGTCAGCTTGAGGGCCGACAAGGCATCGGGCTCGAAGATCGCTTCGAAGAACGTGCCGAAGCCGTTTTTCAGGGCCTGCGACACGACGATCACCAGCGGCAACAGCAGGAACAGCGCAAACACCAGCCAGCCAAGGCTGATCAGCACGCGACGCGACGTGGCGCTGCCACGGCGGGCGGCGTTGGCCGCAGCGGCGGCACCAATAGTTGAACTAGACATGACCTGGGCCTCCTTCAAGGGGTTTCGATGCGCCGCTGGAGCAAGTTGATCAGCAGCAGCAGGATGAAGGAAACCACCAGCATCAGGACGCCGATGGCGGTGGCGCCGGTGTAGTCGTACTGGTCGAGCTTGACCATGATCAGCAGCGGCAGGATCTCGGTCTTCATCGGCATGTTGCCGGCAATGAAGATCACCGAGCCATACTCGCCGACGCCCCGCGCAAAGGCCAGGGCGAAGCCGGTCAGCCAGGCGGGCAACAAGGCCGGCGCGAGGATGTGACGGAACACCTGCAAGGGCTTGGCGCCCAGGCAGGCAGCCGCCTCTTCGACCTCACGCGGGATGTCGGCGAGCACCGGCTGCACCGTACGGACCACGAACGGCAGGGTGACGAAGGTCAGTGCCAGGGTGATGCCCAGTGGCGTGTAGGCGATCTTGAAGCCCAGGTCGGTGGCGAACTGGCCGACCCAGCCCGCCGGGGCGTACAGCGCGGTCAGCGCGATACCGGCCACGGCCGTGGGCAGGGCGAACGGCAGGTCGATCATCGCGTCGATGATCTTGCGCCCGGGGAAGGTGTAGCGCACCAGCACCCAGGCCAGCAGGGTGCCGATCACGCCATTGATGATGGCGGCGAACAGGGCAGTGCCGAAACTCAGCTTCAATGCAGCGATCACCCGCGGCGCACTGATGATGTTCCAGAACTGCTCCCAGGTCAGCTGCGAGGCATGGATGAACATGGCCGCCAGCGGTATCAGCACGATCAGGCTGAGGTACACCAAGGTGTAGCCCAGGGTCAGCCCGAAGCCGGGTATGACGGGGGAAATACGACGTGACATAAAGGTCCCTGGTTGAACGCACAAAGCCCAGGACAAATCCTGGGCCGGTGCAGGCTACTGAAGGGTGTTACTCCCGTGGAGCACAGCAGTGCTTACTGTGCCTGGTAGATCTGGTCGAACACGCCGCCATCATTGAAGAACTTAGGCTGTGCAGTCTTCCAGCCGCCGAAGTCCTTGTCGATGGTCACCAGGTCGAGTTTCGGGAATTGCTTGCCGAATTCTGCTGCGACCTTCTCGTCACGGGGACGGTAGAAGTTCTCGGCGGCGATCTTCTGCCCAGCCGGGCTGTACAGGTGCTTGAGGTATTCGGTGGCAATCGCGGTATTGCCCTTCTTGTCAGCGTTCTTGTCGACCACGGCCACGGGCGGCTCGGCAAGGATCGACAGCGAAGGCACGACGATTTCGAACTTGTCGCTGCCGCCGTCTTCCTTGAGCGCCAGGAAAGCTTCGTTTTCCCAGGCCAGGAGCACATCGCCCTGGCCGTTGTTGACGAAGGTGATGGTCGAGCCGCGGGCGCCGGTGTCCAATACCGGAACGTGCTTGAACAGCTCTTGCACGTAGGCCTTGGCCTTGTCTTCGCTACCGCCGGTCTTCAGGCCGTAGGCCCAGGCGGCGAGGAAGTTCCAGCGCGCACCGCCGGAGGTTTTCGGGTTCGGGGTAATCACCGAGACGTCGTTCTTGACCAGGTCGCCCCAGTCCTTGATGCCTTTCGGGTTGCCCTTGCGCACCAGGAACACGATGGTCGAGGTGTACGGCGTGCTGGCGTCCGGCAGGCGGGTCTGCCAGTTGTCCGGCAGGGTCTTGCCGAGCTTGGCGATTTCGTCGATGTCGCCGGCCAGGGCCAGGGTCACCACGTCGGCGCGCAGGCCGTCGATCACTGCCCGGCCCTGTTTGCCCGAGCCACCGTGCGATTGCTGGATCTTCACCTTGTCGTCCGGATGCGCTTGCTGCCAGTGCTTGATGAACTCGGCGTTGTACTGTTGGTACAGCTCACGGGTCGGGTCGTAGGACACGTTCAGCAGTTCGTAGTCCTTGGCGATGGCGGAACCGGCAAAAACGGCACTGGCCAGAGCGGCAAGCGCATAACGGCGGATGGACATGGTGAAGCTCCCGATTGGCATTTTTCTAATTAGTAGGTGAGGCGGTATCAGCCGGCCTTGTTGCCGGGCTGTTGCAGGCGGAACTTCTCCTTGCGCTCGATCTGTACGACCTGAGCGTTGTGCACGGTAATCTCCACCGCACCAAATCGCAGATCGCGCAGGGCGCTCTGGATCTCACGCAGAATAGTGGCTTCGTCCTGACCGTCGATGCTACGCAGAGATGCACTCATGCTCGTTCTCCTGTGAGTGAAGTGCCGGGCAGGGTTTGAAGGGGATTTGCGCCTGGCTTGAGGCTCATAGTAGTGAGGCGCGGATATTCTTAAAAATACTGTTTAAGAATGTTTATATAACCAACAGTGCTGAGTGGGTCGCACCGACCCCGCAGACAGGGGCTTGCCCACGCCTGCAGGGTTCCGGACGGTCAGCTCGGTTGTTTTTCTGGCTCGCGGATCTTGTACCAGGCGACGTACAGCGCCGGCAGAAACAGCAGGGTCAGCAGCGTTGCGCTGATGATGCCGCCGATCATCGCGTAGGCCATCGGCCCCCAGAACACTTCCCGGGCGATGGGGATCATGCCCAGGCTGGCCGCCGCCGCGGTCAGCAGTATCGGCCGCCGACGATGGTTGGTCGCCTCCATCACCGCGTCCCACGGCGTGTAGCCCTGGGCCTCGAACTCGTCGATCTGGGTGACCAGGATCACCGAGTTGCGGATGATGATCCCGGCCAGGGCAAGAATCCCCAGGATCGCCACGAAGCCCATCGGCGTCCCCGTCGGCACCAGCGCCACGACCACGCCAATCAGCCCCAGCGGCGCCACGCTGACCACCAGAAACAGCTTCTGCACGCTGTGCAGCTGGATCATCAGGAAGGTCGCCATGAGGAACAGCATCAGCGGGATGACCTTGGCGATCGGCCCCTGGGCCTTGCTGCTCTCCTCCACGGTACCGCCGGTGGCGACGCCGTAGCCGACCGGCAGCTTGCTGGCAAAGGCGTCGATGTCCGGCTTGAGCTGGGCCACCAGGTCGGTCGGCTGGATCTCGCCGTTGACCGAGGCCTTGATGGTGATGGTCGGCTTGCGATCACGCCGCCAGACCAGCGGCTGCTCGAGCTCATAGCGCACCGTGGCGAAGGCCAACAGCGGGATCGAGGTGCCGCTGGGGGTGAGGATCTGCAGGTTCTGCAAGGTGTCCGGCGAGCCGCGCTCGCTGTCCTCGGCGCGGGCGATCACGTCGATCAGGTAGATACTGTCGTTGACCTGGGTGACTGGCACGCCGCTGACGATGCTGTTCATCACGTTGGCCACGTCTTCGGACGACAGGCCCAGCTGGCGCGCCTTGTCCTGGGCAATCTCGACCCGCACGACCTTACCCGGCTCGTTCCAGTCGTAGATCATCTCGCCGATGTGCGGATTGTTGTCGAGCAGCGTCGCCAGTTCGATGGCGTGCTTGCGCACCTGGTCGATGTCCTTGCCGCTGACACGGTACTGGATCGGCCGACCGACCGGCGGGCCCATTTCCAGCGACTGGACGTTTGTGCCGATGCCGACGAAGTCTTCGCGCAGGAGTTTCTGCAGGCGCTCGATCATGCCCTGGCGCTCTTCCAGGCCCTTGCTGACGATCACCAGCTGGGCGTAGTAGGGGTTCTGCAGTTGCTGGTCGAGGGGCAGGTAGAAGCGAATCGCGCCCTGGCCAATGTAGGTGCTCCAGCGCACCAGGTCGGGGTCGTCCTTGATCTTCGCCTCGAGGCGATCGACCACCTTGCGGGTCTCTTCGATCGAGGCGTTCTGCGGCAGGTTGAGGTCGACCAGGATCTCCGGCCGGTCCGACGACGGGAAGAACTGGTTCTGTACGAAGCGCATGCTGAAAATCGCCAGGGCGAACAGCAGCACGGTGCCGATGATGGTCAGCCAGCGATGGCGCATGCACCACACCAGCCCGCCCTCGAACGCCCGCCCGACGCGACCTGGCTCGGCATCATGGGACTTGAGCTTGTCACTCTTGAGGATATGCACGCCCAGCACCGGGGCGAAGAACACCGCCACCACCCACGACACGATAAGCGCCACGGCGATCACCGCGAACAAGGTGTAGGTGTATTCACCCGCCGAGCTGGCGTTGAGCCCGATCGGCACGAAGCCGGCCACTGTCACCAGGGTACCGGTGAGCATCGGGAAGGCGGTCGAGGTGTAGGCGAAGGTCGCCGCATCCTCCTTGCTCTCGCCCATTTCCAGGCGCGTGACCATTACCTCGACGGTGATCATCGCATCGTCGACCAGCAGGCCCAGGGCGATGATCAGCGCCCCGAGCGAGATCCGCTGCATGGTGATGCCGCTGTATTCCATGAACACGAAGACCATGGCCAGCACCAGCGGAATCGAACACGCCACCACCAGCCCGGCGCGCACGCCGAGGCTGACGAAACTCACCGCCAGAACGATCACCACGGCTTCGAACAACGCGCTGGTAAAGCCGCCGACGGCCTGCTTGACCACCACTGCCTGGTCCGACACGGTGTGCACGCCAACGCCCACCGGCAGGTCGCTGACGACGCTGTCCATCTTCTGCTTCAGCGCCTCACCGAACACCTGGATGTTGCCACCGGCCTTCATGCCGATGGCCAGGCCGATGGCGGTCTGGCCGTTGTAGCGGAACATAGGTGCCGGTGGGTCGCTGTAGCCGCGCTCGATGTCGGCGATGTCAGCGAGGCGGAAGAAGCGGTCGTTGATCCGCAGGTTGACGCCTTCCAGGTCTTTTTCCGAGGCGAACTGGCCGGTGGTGCGCACCGAGATACGCTCCGGCCCGGCTTCGATCACCCCGGCCGGGGTCACCGTGTTCTGTGCTTGCAGGGCTTGCATGACCTGGCGTTGATCAATCCCCAGGGCGGCCAGCTTGCGCGTCGAGAAATTCAGGTAGAGCACTTCGTTCTGGGTGCCGACCAGCTCGATCTTGCCGATGTTCGGCACTTCGCGGACCTCGGCGCGGGCCTGCTCGACGTAGTCACGCAACTGGCGCAAGGTGAGGCCGTCGGCGGTGAAGGCATAGATCGAGCCGAACACGTCGCCGAACTCATCGTTGAACGCCGGGCCCTGGATGCCCTGGGGAAACTGGCCACGAATGTCGTCGATCTTCTTGCGCACCTGGTACCAGATCTGCGGGATGTCGCCCGCCTTGGTGGTGTCGCGCAGGTACACGTAGACGGTCGACTCGCCGGGGCGGGTGTAGCTCTTCACGTAGTCGAGCGAATCAAGCTCCTCGAGCTTCTTCTCGATGCGGTCGGTGACCTGGTAGAGCGTTTCGTCCTGGGTCGCGCCGGGCCAGCGGCTCTGGATGACCATGGTCTTGATGGTGAACGACGGGTCTTCCTCGCGGCCCAGGTTGAAATACGAGAACACCCCCATCAGCAGGCCGACGAACATCAGGTACCAGACAAAGGACTGGTGCTTGAGCGCCCATTCGGACAGGTTGAAGCTTCCTTTCATGGTGCTTCCTCGTCGAATGTGACCTGCTGGCCGGGCTTGAGGCTGTTGACCCCGGCGGTGACCACGCGCTCGCCGGGCTGCACGCCAGACGCCAGAACGATGCTGTTGTCGGTGCGTTCGATCAGGGTGACATCACGTGCGGTGACGGTCTTTTGCTGCGGGTCGACCACCCACACCTGGGTCTTGCCATCGCGCTCGAGCAGGGCGGTGCGCGGCAGCTCGCTGCGCGGGCTGACCATCGAGGTCAGGGTGACGCTGATCGCAGTGCCCAGGTGGAACGCGTCGGGGGTATGGGCCAACGTCAGCCGGGCGCGGCGGGTGCGGGTGGTGGCGTCGGCCTGGGGTTCCAGTTCGCGCAGGGTGGCGGTGGTGTTGATGCTCGGGTCGAGCTGGGAGGCGACGGTGAAGGTGAGGTCCTTGTTCAGTTGCTCGGCGAGCTGGATCGGCAGGTCGATCACGGCTTCCTTGATGTCCGGACGCGCCAGGGTGACCACCTCCTGGCCGGCACTGACGGTCTGCCCGGCCTCGGCACGCCAGGCGGTGACCACCGCCGCGTGATCGCTGCGCAGGGTGCTGTAGTCGAGTTGGTCGCGGGCCTGGCTGACCGCCGAACGTGCCTGTTCGAGCGAAGCACCGGTGGTTTTCAGGTCGGTCAGGGCGATGTCCAGTTGCGCCTGGGCGCCAACACCCCGGTCGTACAGCTGTTGCTGGCGGCGGGCATTGGCCTGGGCGTTGATCCATTGCGCCTGGACCCGCGCCAGGTCGCCCTCGGCGGCGCGCAGCTGGTTCTGCTGGTCGGTCGGGTCGAGGGTGGCCAGGGTGTCGCCCGGGTTGACCCGGGCACCGACGTCCAGCCAGCGGCGAGCGATGCGCCCGGACACACGAAAGCCCAGGGTACTCTCGAAGCGCGCCTGGATACTGCCGGCGAAGCGCCCCAGCTGGGCCTGCACCTGCGGCTCTACCAGGGTCGAGAGTACCGGGCGAATAGGCTCGGGCTTTTTCTCGTCATTGCCACAGGCGGCCAACAGCACGCAGGTGCAGAGCATCGGAAACAGGCGGTTCATGGCGCGGCACCTCCATCCTTGGCGTCGACCTTTTTCACCTGCATACCGGGGTGCAGCAGCTGTGCGCCGCTGACCACCACGGTTTCGCCGCCCTTGATGCCGTCGGCGATGACCACCTTGCCTGTCAGGTAGCGCCCGACCTGGACCTTGCGCAGTTCGACCTTGTCGCCCTCGCCCACCACCCACACGGCGGGCTCCTTGAGCGCCTTGGTCAGTGCCGACCACGGCAGTTCGATGCTCGCCCGGCCCTGGGTACGGCCGGTGGCGGTGACCGGCGAGCCCAGCTGCATGCCGGCCGGCACGTTGTGCAGCGCGACCTTGACCTGCACCGTGCCGCTTTCGGCGGAGACCGTCGGGGTGATTTCTCGCACCTTGCCCTCGGCCTTGACCTTGGGATCATCGAGCAGGCTGACGATCACCCCCTCGTCGCTGGGGGGTGCGATCAGCAGCGATTCGTAGACGTTGAACACCGCATCGCGGTCGCCATCGACGGCCAGGCTGAAGATCGGCATGGTGGCCTGCACTACTTGGCCGACCTCGGCCTGGCGCGCGGTGATCACCCCATCGGCCTCGGACACCAGTGCGGTGTAGCCGAGCTGTTCCTTGGCGTTGGCCAGCTGTGCCTGGGCCGCCTTCAGCGCGCTCTGGCTGCCGCGCAGGGCGGCCTGGGCAGCATCGTATTCGCTCTGGCTGGTGTAGCCCTTGGGCAACAGTTTTTGCTGGCGGACGAACGCCGCGCTGGTCTGGGTGACCCGTGCCTGTTCGGCGAACACCTCGGCCTTGGCGGTATCGACGTTGTTCTGCAGGTCCTTGGGGTCGAGCCGGGCGAGCACCTGGTTGGCCTTGACGTGGTCACCGACATCGACGCTGCGCGAAATGATCTTGCCGCCGACGCGGAACGACAGGTCAGTCTGCACACGCGCCTGCACGTCGCCGGTCAGGGTGACCTTGGCGGCGAAATCGGTGGGTTCGACTTGCAGTACGCCGACGCGGGGCAGTTCCGGGCTCGAGACTTCCTGCTCGCACCCCGACAACATGAACAGCAACCCCAGGCAAACGACCGACAGTAGACGCCTCAACGTCATGCGGGCTCCTTGCTTGCGCGCAAATGGTTCGAGGGATGCGACTGTTAGCGTAGATCAGGGTTCAGAAAAGGACACTGATGGGGGTCAGTTGAAGTGATTTGTCGATTGATCGGGCCTCTTCGCGGGTAAACCCGCTCCCACGTGCCCTGTGTGAGTTTACCCGCGAAGAGGCCGGTAGCTTCAGAGCAGAGCCTTTGCCATATCCAGAAACCATCAGCCGCCCGCGGATGCGATCCACCTACTACTTTCAGGGAGAACTTCAAATTCAAGGACGATCACAATGTCTCTGGCCCAATCCTTTCTGCTTCGCCGTGGGCGCTTTTCCGAACCAGGCAGGCTCTACTTGCTAACCACTGCCACCCACCAACGAAAGCCGCTGTTCAGCAACTTCCAGAATGCCCGGCAAGTAGTGCACCAACTGCGCCTTTCCGATCAAGAGCAAGACTGCCAATCGTTAGCCTGGGTAGTAATGCCAGACCATGTGCACTGGTTGATCGAGTTGAAGTCCGTGACGCTCGGCACATTGATGCGACGATTCAAGTCGCGTTCCAGTCGTGCCTTGCACAAGGCGGGTGTTCGCCATGAACCGATATGGCAACCCGGATATCAGGATCGAGCACTGCGTAAAGAAGAAAATATTCGCTATGTAGCCAGGTACATCGTTGCTAACCCAATAAGGGCACGACTAGTCACCAGCATCCGGTTTTATCCGCACTGGGATGCTGTCTGGCTTTGAATTGGCGGTGAGGCATTCGCGGGTAAACCCGCTCCCACAGGACCCGGCACCCCCCGTGAGAATTGAGCTGTATGTGGCGCAAGCCTGGTCCAGCCCAGACCATCAGGCAAACCCGCCCCCTGTGGGAGCGGGTTTACCCGCGAAGGGCCGCGGAGCGGCCCCAAGGGTATCAGACGGACGCAGCAGCCTGGGCTGGGCGCCGGACCTGCGGCGACCCGACGTTCGCTGCAGCACCCTCTTCGATGGCCTGCTGGATCGCCTTGCGGCGATGCTCTTCGGCACGGCGGCTGAAGTACCAGACCATGAAGGTCACCAACGACACCGACAACAGAATCAGGCTGGCCACGGCGTTGATCTCAGGCTTCACACCCAGACGCACCGCCGAGAACACTTCCATCGGCAAGGTCGTCGACCCCGGCCCGGAGACGAAGCTGGCCAATACCAGGTCGTCCAGCGACAAGGCAAACGACATCATGCCGCCCGCCGCCAACGACGGCGCGATCATCGGGATGGTGATCAGGAAGAACACCTTCCACGGCTTGGCACCCAGGTCCATCGCCGCTTCCTCGATCGACAGGTCCAGCTCACGCAAGCGCGCCGACACCACCACCGCCACATACGCCGCACAGAACGTCGTGTGGGCGATCCAGATGGTGACGATGCCACGCTCCTGCGGCCAGCCGATCATCTGCGCCATGGCCACGAACAGCAGCAACAGCGACAGACCGGTGATCACCTCGGGCATCACCAGCGGTGCGGTGACCAGGCCACCGAACAGCGTGCGGCCCTTGAAGCGGGTGACCCGGGTCAGCACGAACGCCGCCAGGGTACCCAGCGCCACTGCGGCGACCGCCGTGTAGCAGGCGATCTCCAGCGAGCGCATCACCGAACCCATCAACTGCGAGTTGTCGAGCAGGCCGGCGTACCACTTGAACGACCAGCCACCCCAGACCGTCACCAGCTTGGAGGCGTTGAACGAGTAGATCACCAGGATCAGCATCGGCAGGTAGATGAACAGCAAGCCGAGCACCAGCATCAGCTTGGAGAAACTGAAACGCTTCATGCCCTGCCCTCCATTTCTTTGGCCTGGCTGCGGTTGAACAGCAGGATGGGCACGATCAGGATCGCCAGCATCACTACCGCCAGCGCCGAGGCTACCGGCCAGTCACGGTTGTTGAAGAATTCCTGCCAGAGCACTTTACCGATCATCAGGGTTTCCGGGCCGCCGAGCAGCTCAGGGATGACGAACTCACCCACCACCGGAATGAACACCAGCATGCAGCCGGCGATGATGCCGTTTTTCGACAGCGGCACGGTGATCTTCCAGAAGCTGTTGAAGGTGCTCGAACCCAGGTCCGAGGCGGCTTCCAGCAAGCTCTGGTCGTGCTTCACGAGGTTGGCGTAAAGCGGCAGGATCATGAACGGCAGGTACGAATAGACCACACCGATGTACACCGCCAGGTTGGTATTGAGGATCTGCAACGGCTGGTCGATCAGGCCGATCCACAACAGGAAGCTGTTGAGCAGCCCGTTGTTGCTGAGGATGCCCATCCAGGCATACACGCGGATCAGGATCGCCGTCCAGGTCGGCATCATGATCAGCAGCAACAGCACGGTCTGGCTTTCCTTGCGGGCGTTGGCGATGGCGTAGGCCATCGGGTAGCCGATCAGCAAGCACAGCAGGGTGCTGACGAAGGCCATCTTCAACGAGCCGAGGTAGGCCGAGATGTACAGCTCATCCTCGGTCAACAGGCCGTAGTTGGCCAGGTTGAGCACCAGTTGGATCTTGTCTTCGACGTAGCTGTAGATCTCGGTGTACGGCGGGATCGCCACGTCGGCTTCGGCAAAGCTGATCTTCAGGACGATGAAGAACGGCAGCATGAAGAACAGGAACAGCCAGATGAACGGCACGCCGATCACCAGGTGCCGCCCCTCCGGGACCAGCCGTTGGAAGGCTCGCTTGAGCTTGCGGATTTTCATGAGCGCAGTACCACGCCGCTGTCGTCTTCCCACCACACGAACACTTCATCGCCCCAGGTCGGACGGGTGCCCTGGCGCTCGGCGTTGGCCACGAACGACTGCACGACCTTGCCGCTCGGCAGCTCGACGTAGAACACCGAGTGGCCGCCCAGGTAGGCGATGTCGTGCACCTTGCCGCGCGACCAGTTGTGCTCGCAGGTCGGCTGCTGGGTGGTCACCAGCATCTTCTCCGGGCGCAGTGCATAGAGAATGCTCTTGTCCTCGACCGAGGTGCTGACACCGTGGCCGACATAGATGTTGCGCTCAAGCTCGGGGCTTGCGATCAGCGCGTGGCCTTCGGCGTCATCGACGACCTGACCCTCGAACAGGTTGACGTTGCCGATGAACTCGCAGACCAGGCGGCTGGTCGGGGTCTCGTAGATGTCGATCGGCGAGCCGATCTGGGCGATCCAGCCCAGGTGCATGATGGCGATGCGCTGGGCCATGGTCATGGCCTCTTCCTGGTCGTGGGTGACCATCACGCAGGTCACGCCGACGCGCTCGATGATCTCGACCAGCTCCAACTGCATCTGCGAACGCAGTTTCTTGTCCAGCGCGCCCATCGGCTCGTCGAGCAGCAACAGCTTCGGCCGCTTGGCCAGCGAGCGCGCCAGGGCCACCCGCTGGCGCTGGCCACCGGACAACTGGTGCGGCTTGCGCTTGGCGTACTGGGTCATGTGCACCAGCTTGAGCATCTCGGCCACGCGGGCCTCGATCTCGGCCTTGGCCATCTTGTCCTGCTGCAGGCCGAAGGCGATGTTCTGCGCCACGGTCATGTGCGGGAACAGTGCATAGGACTGGAACATCATGTTGATCGGCCGCTCGTACGGCGGCATGTCGGTGATGTCGACGCCATCGAGGAAAATCCGCCCTTCGGTCGGACGCTCGAAGCCCGCGAGCATGCGCAGCAAGGTCGATTTACCGGAACCGGAACCCCCCAGCAGGGCAAAGATTTCGCCTTTGCGGATTTCCAGGGACACATCGTCCACGGCGATGGTTTCGTCGAACTTCTTCGTGACCCGGTCGATCTTGACCAACACCTGCTTGGGTTGCTGGCCACCCTCGAGGGCTTTCTTATAGGCACCGGAGGCAACTGCCATGAGTGAAACTCCCAACAAGATTTTTAAGCCCGCACGTGCAGTGCGGGTCTGGATGATTACTTGCCCGACTTGACCTTGGTCCAGCTGCGGGTCATCAAACGTTGCACCTTGGGCGGCAACTCACTGTTGACGAACATCTTGTCCAGCACTTCCTGCGGTGGGTAAACCGCGGCGTCAGTCCTCACGGCCTGGTCCATCAGGTCGCCAGCCTTGGGGTTCGGGTTGGCGTAACCGACGTAATCACTGACCTGGGCGATAACCTCAGGTTTCAGCAAATAGTTGATGAAGGCGTGCGCCTCTTTGACGTTCTTGGCGTCGGCAGGGATCGCCAGCACATCGAACCAGAGGTTGCCGCCTTCCTTGGGAATGGCGTAGGCCAGGTTGACGCCCTTCTTCGCTTCTTCAGCGCGGGCCTTGGCCTGGAAGATGTCCCCGGAGAACCCGGCAGCGACGCAGATGTCGCCATTGGCCAGGTCGGTGATGTACTTCGAGGAATGGAAGTAGGTCACGTAGGGACGCACGGCCAGCAGCTTCGCTTCAGCCTTGGCGTAGTCCTTGGGGTCGCTGCTGTTGGGGTTCAGGCCCATGTAGTTGAGCACCGCCGGGAGCATCTCGTCGGCCGAGTCGAGGAAGGCCACACCGCACTGGGAGAGCTTCTTCATGTTCTCGGGTTCGAACAGCATCGCCCACGAATCGATGGTGTCCACGCCCAGCACCGCCTTGACCTTGTCGACGTTGTAGCCGATGCCATTGGTGCCCCACAGGTAAGGCACGGCGTACAGATTGCCCGGGTCGTTCTTCTCGAGGCGCTTCATCAGCGCCGGATCGAGGTTGGAATAATTCGGCAGCAGCGCCTTGTCGAGCTTCTGGAACGCGCCCGCCTTGATCTGCTTGCCGAGGAAATGGTTGGACGGCACCACCACGTCATAGCCGGTGCGCCCGGCCAGCAGCTTGCCTTCCAGGGTCTCGTTGGAGTCGAAGACGTCCTGCACCGGCTTGATCCCGGTGTCTTTCTCGAAATCCGCGAGGGTGGTCGGGCCGATATAGTCCGACCAGTTATAGACATGCACCGTTGGCGCCGCTTGGACGCTGCATGCCAGCGTCAGGCCCGCTGCAGCCATCACGGCCTTGCGAATTACAGAAATAGACAAGTGGGTGGTCCTCACAATCAGTGCATTCGGTGACGGAAACAGGCCACAGGGCCTGCCGTACACGTAAAACCGGCGCGCAACTTACCGTTGCAGCCGCGATGCCGCAAACTTATTTGCCGTATCCCGCTACTGGGCCGGAGAACCCCGACCCAGAGCGCTTCAGAACAGGCTTACTTGCCCGACTTGATTTTCGTCCAGCTGCGGGTGATCAGACGCAGGGTGGCGGCGTCGAGATCGCTGATCGCGTACAGCTGCTTCTTCACGGCATCCGAGGGGTAGATGCTCGGGTCGCCGGTGATGTCTTTGTCCACCAGCGGCGTGGCCGCCTTGTTGCCGTTCGGGAAGCGCACGGCGTTGGTGATCTCAGCCATCACTTCCGGCTGCAGCAGGTAGTTCATGAACTGGTAGGCGGCGTCGAGGTTGGTGGCATCCTTGGGGATGGCGACCATGTCGTAGAAGGTACCGGCGCCTTCTTTGGGGATGGTGTAGGCCAGCTTGACCTTGTCACCGGCCTCGTGGGCACGGGCCTTGGACTGCTCCAGGTCACCCGAGTAACCGACGGCGACGCAGATGTTGCCGTTGGCCAGGTCCGAGATGTACTTGGAGGAGTGGAAGTAGCCCACCGAAGGACGAATGCTCAGGAACAGGTCCTCGGCGGCCTTCAGGTCTTCTTTGCTCTTGCTGTTGGTCGGCTTGCCCAGGTAGTGCAAGGCGGCCGGAATCATTTCGGTCGGGGCGTCGAGGAAGCTCACGCCGCAGCTCTTGAGCTTGGCGATGTTCTCAGGCTTGAACACCACGTCCCACGAGTCGATCTTGTCGACGCCCAGCGCCGCCTTGACCTTCTCCGGGTTGTAGCCGATGCCGATGGAGCCCCACATGTACGGGAAGGCGTGCTTGTTGCCCTGGTCACTGGCGTCGCCGACGGCCTTGAGCAGGTCTTCGTCGAGGTTCTTCCAGTTGGGCAGCTTGGAGCGGTCCAGTTCCTGGTAGACGCCGGCCTTGATCTGCTTGGCCAGGAAGTTGTTCGACGGCACGACGATGTCATAGCCCGACTTGCCGGCCAGCAGCTTGGCTTCCAGGGTTTCGTTGCTGTCGAAAACGTCGTAGACCACTTTGATGCCGGTCTGCTTTTCGAACTTGGCCACGGTGTCCGGGGCAATGTAGTCCGACCAGTTGTAGACGTGCAGCACCTTGTCGTCAGCGTGAACAGCACCGGCCATGGCGCCCATCAGGGCGGCGGCCAGCAACGTCTTGCCCATTTTCATCATGCGTAATGCTCCAGAATTTATTATCAAGCCTTCCGTTCAGCAGCCAGGTCCCATGGTGCAAGCGCTGGGCGACTGAAACAGTCGCTAGTCTGGCAAGTTACACGGCGCTGTTTCAAGGAAACCCGCGCCGTGTAACCGCTTAATGTCACAACGCTAGCCTAGCAGGCGGTCATTGAATCGCTTCGTAGGTCAGGTCCAAGCACTTGCGCGCCTTTTCCACCAACTCGTCGATCTCTGCATGCGTGATCACCAGCGGCGGCGCGATGATCATGGTGTCGCCGACTGCCCGCATGATCAGGCCGTTGTCGAAGCAGAAGTTGCGGCAGATCATGCCCACGCCCTTGCCTTCATAACGGCTGCGGGTGGCCTTGTCCTTGACCAGCTCGATCGCGCCGAGCAGGCCCAGGCCGCGCACTTCGCCCACCAATGGGTGGTCCTGCAGCTCACGTAGACGCTTTTGCAAATACGGTGCCGCTTCTGTCCTGGCGCGCTCGACAATCTTTTCATCACGCAGCAGACGCAGGTTTTCAAGGCCGACCGCCGCCGCCACCGGGTGGCCGGAGTAGGTGAAGCCGTGGTTGAAGTCGCCGCCTTCGCTGATCACCTTGGCCACGCTGTCACGCACGATCACACCGCCCATGGGGATGTAACCGGAGGTAAGGCCCTTGGCGATGGTCATCAGGTCGGGCTTGAGGTCGTAGTAGTCGGAGCCGAACCACTCGCCGGTACGGCCGAAACCGCAGATCACTTCGTCGGCGACGAACAGGATGTCGTACTTGGCAAGGATCTCCTTGATCTTCGGCCAGTAGCTGTCCGGCGGGATGATCACCCCGCCCGCGCCCTGGATCGGCTCGGCAATGAACGCAGCGACGTTGTCTTCGCCGACCTCGAGAATCTTCTTCTCAAGCTGCTCGGCCGCCCACACGCCGAAGTCGTCCGGGCTCATCTCGCCGCCTTCACCGAACCAGTACGGCTGCGGGATGTGCACGATGCCGGGGATCGGCAAGCCGCCCTGCTCGTGCATGCCGCTCATGCCGCCCAGGCTCGCGCCCGCCACGGTGGAGCCGTGGTAACCGTTGACCCGGCCGATGATCGTCTGTTTGTGCGGTTTGCCCTTGAGCGCCCAGTAGTGGCGGACCATGCGCAGCACGGTGTCGTTGCCCTCGGAGCCGGAGCCGGTGAAGAACACATGGCTCATGCCGGTGGGCGCGACGTCGGTGATCGCCTTGGCCAGCTCCAACGCGGGCGGGTGGGCGGTCTGGAAGAACAGGTTGTAGTACGGCAGCTCGCGCATCTGCTTCTCGGCCGCCTGCACCAGCTCTTCACGGCCATAACCGACCGCCACGCACCACAAGCCCGCCATGCCGTCGAGGATCTTGTGCCCCTCGCTGTCCCACAAATGCACGCCCTGGGCCTTGGTGATGATGCGCGGGCCCTTCTCTTTCAGCTGCTTGTAGTCGCTGAAAGGTGCCAGGTGGTGCTCACCGCTCAGGGTTTGCCATTCACGGGTTTGCGGGTTGTTGACGCTCATGTGCTTCTCCGTTATCCGACAGCCGCGCTCCTGCGGGCCCAGGGTTTATTCAGACGGCAAACAGCAGGAACTCACGCTCCCAGGAACTGATTACCCGTTTGAAGTTTTCATGCTCGGCGCGTTTGGTGGCGACGTAGCCGGCGATGAATTTCTTGCCCAGGTACTGCTCGAGGTCCTGGCAGTTTTCCATCCGCTCGAGGGCGTCTTCAAGGGTCAGCGGCAGGCGCAGGTTGCGTCGCTCGTAGCCGCGGCCCTGGACCGGCGCACTGGGGTTGATGCACTCGACCATGCCGATATAGCCGCACAGCAGGCTCGCGGCGATCGCCAGGTAAGGGTTGGCGTCGGCGCCCGGCAGGCGGTTCTCGACGCGACGGTTCTGCGGCCCGGCATCCGGTACGCGCAGGCCGACGGTGCGATTCTCTTCGCCCCACTCGACGTTGACCGGCGCCGAGGTGTCGGGCAGGAAGCGGCGGAACGAGTTGACGTTCGGTGCGAACAGCGGCAGTACATAAGGAATGTACTTCTGCAGGCCGCCGATGTGGTTGAGGAACAGCTCGCTCATGCTGCCGTCGGCATTGGAGAAGATGTTCTTGCCGGTGCGCGCGTCGACCACACTCTGGTGCAGGTGCATGGCGCTGCCCGGCTCGCCGGTCATCGGCTTGGCCATGAACGTGGCGGCGACATTGTGCTTGAGCGCCGCCTCGCGCATGGTGCGCTTGAACACCAGGATCTGGTCGGCCAGGTGCAGCGCGTCGCCATGACGGAAGTTGATCTCCATCTGCGCGGTGCCGTCTTCGTGGATCAGCGTGTCGAGGTCCAGACGCTGCAGTTCGCACCAGTCGTAGACGTCTTCGAACAGCGGGTCGAATTCGTTGGCGGCCTCGATCGAGAACGACTGACGGCCGGTCTCGGGGCGGCCCGAGCGGCCGACCGGCGGCTGCAGCGGGAAGTCCGGGTCTTCGCTGCGCTTGGTCAGGTAAAACTCCATCTCCGGCGCCACGATCGGCTGCCAGCCTTTGTCGGCGTAGAGTTTGAGGACCTTCTTGAGGACGTTGCGCGGCGACAGTTCGACCGGGTTGCCCTTCTTGTCGTAGGTGTCGTGGATCACCTGTGCGGTTGGCTCGATGGCCCATGGCACGAGAAACACCGCGTTCTCGTCGGGGCGGCAGATCATGTCGATGTCGGCCGGGTCGAGCAGTTCGTAATAGATGTCATCGTCGACGTAGTCGCCGGTCACGGTCTGCAGCAGCACGCTCTCCGGCAGGCGCATGCCCTTTTCGGCGATGAACTTGTTGGTCGGCGAGATCTTGCCGCGGGTGATGCCCGTCAGGTCGCTGATCAGGCATTCCACTTCGGTGATCTTGTGCTCTTTCAACCAATCGGTGAGCTGGTCGAGGTTGTTACTCATAAATACCTCAGGAGGTAAGGTGGCCCGGCTGGGATGAGTCGGGCGCTGCTGACGCCTGGCGTCGATCAAGGCAAGGGCTGGCCGGCCGCAAGGGCCGCGGCAGACCCGCGCTTTGATTCTGGATGGAGTGGCCTGGCAATGCAAAACCGCGCAGTGCAAAAGCCCGGGCGCAGGACGTCGCTGGCAACATACGCAAGGCATGTGACCATGAAGCATTCGAAGGGCAGGTGAAGCGAAAGGCGTGCAGTAAACTGCTACATGAGGCGTATGGGCCGGGCCGTCCGTCAATTATTGCGGCCAGGTCATCCACGCCAGCGATGCTGTGTGCGAAGACCCTGCGGCGAACGGAAAGAGTACCTGAAGGCACTGCGCAGGCAGCACTTGCAGGTCGCGGCAAGCGGACCATGTGACCCTCGTATTATTGTGTTCTGGGTTGAGGCCGAGCTTAGCCTTGTTCATTTTTTTACACAACATCTCCGTAAAAAATAAAACACAGCCCGTCGCCGATCACCCTTCCGCGGGAAAATAGCGGATAATGGCACGCCCCGATATGCAGCAAATCGGCCGTCGATGTGCCATTTCAGGGCATCATGGGGTTGGCTTGACTTCAGTATGTCTTTCAGATTGACTGGAACTGCAAGCCCCCCTTGATTGATATTTTTAACAACAAAGGTGTTGCATCATGTCGGTACCCCCGCGTGCCGTTCAGCTTAACGAAGCGAACGCGTTCCTTAAGGAACATCCTGAGGTTCTCTACGTTGACCTTCTGATTGCAGATATGAATGGTGTGGTGCGCGGCAAGCGCATTGAGCGCACCAGCCTCCACAAGGTTTACGAGAAAGGCATCAACCTGCCGGCCTCCCTCTTCGCCCTCGACATCAACGGCTCGACCGTTGAGAGCACGGGCCTCGGTCTGGACATCGGCGATGCGGACCGCATCTGCTATCCGATCCCCGACACCCTCTGCAACGAGCCCTGGCAAAAGCGCCCGACCGCCCAGCTGCTGATGACCATGCACGAGATCGAAGGCGAGCCGTTCTTCGCCGATCCGCGCGAGGTGCTGCGCCAGGTGGTGAGCAAGTTCGACGACCTCGGCCTGACCATCTGCGCCGCGTTCGAGCTGGAGTTCTACCTGATCGACCAGGAGAACGTGAACGGCCGTCCGCAGCCGCCGCGCTCGCCGATCTCCGGCAAACGTCCGCAATCGACCCAGGTCTACCTGATCGACGACCTCGACGAATACGCCGACTGCCTGCAGGACATCCTCGAAGGTGCCAAGGAACAGGGCATCCCGGCAGACGCCATCGTCAAGGAAAGCGCCCCGGCGCAGTTCGAAGTCAACCTGCACCACGTCGCCGACCCGCTCAAGGCGTGTGACTACGCCGTGCTGCTCAAGCGGTTGATCAAGAACATCGCCTACGACCATGAAATGGACACCACGTTCATGGCCAAGCCCTACCCGGGCCAGGCAGGCAACGGCCTGCATGTACACATTTCCGTGCTGGACAAAGATGGCAACAACATCTTCACCAGCGAGGATCCCGAGCAGAACGCCGCGCTACGTCACGCGATCGGCGGTGTGCTCGAGACCCTGCCCGCGTCGATGGCGTTCCTCTGCCCGAACGTCAACTCGTACCGCCGTTTTGGCGCTCAGTTCTACGTGCCCAACTCGCCGAGCTGGGGCCTGGACAACCGCACCGTGGCCTTGCGTGTACCGACCGGTTCGCCGGACGCCGTACGCCTGGAGCACCGCGTGGCGGGTGCCGACGCCAACCCGTACCTGATGATGGCGGCGGTGCTGGCCGGTGTTCACCACGGCCTGACCAACCAGATCGAGCCGGGTGCCCCGATCGAAGGCAACACTTACGAGCAGATGGAGCAAAGCCTGCCGAACAACCTGCGCGATGCACTGCGCGAGCTGGACGACAGCGAGATCCTCAACAAGTACATCGATCCGAAGTACATCGACATCTTTGTCGCGTGCAAGGAAAGCGAGCTGGAGGAGTTCGAACACTCGATCTCCGACCTCGAGTACAACTGGTACCTGCACACCGTGTAACTGAAAACGCCGTCTTCTCAGACGGCGTTTTTCATTGTGCGGTTGGCGGTGCCTGGCCCGGCCTCTTCGCGGGTAAACCCGCTCCCACAGAGGTTTACGCAGCCCCTGTAGGAGCGGGTTTACCCGCGATGAGGCCAGCACCGACACCCTCGCTCAGATCGACTTTTCGAAGATCTTCGAATTACGCTGGAAGTTGTACAGCGAAGCCCGCGCTGCCGGCAGTCGCTCGACCCCGCTAGGCTCGAAGCCACGCTCACGGAACCAGTGCGCAGTGCGCGTGGTGAGCACGAACAGGGTCTTCAAGCCCAAGGTCCGTGCCCGCGACTCGATCCGCTCCAGCAGGTCATCGCCGCGGCCACCATGCCGGTACTCCGGGTTGACCGCCAGGCACGCCAACTCCCCCGCCTCGGAATCGGCAATCGGGTACAGCGCCGCACAGGCGATGATCATCCCGTCGCGCTCGACCACACTGAACTGCTCGATCTCGCGCTCCAGCACCTCGCGCGAACGACGCACGAGAATGCCCTGCTCTTCCAGCGGGCTGATCAGCTCGAGCAAGCCACCAACGTCTTCAATGGTCGCCTCACGGACGATCTCGAACTGCTCCTGGGCCACCAGGGTACCGCCCCCGTCACGGGTGAACAGTTCGGTGAGCAACGCCCCATCCTCGGCGTAGCTAACGATATGGCTGCGTGCGACGCCGCCTTTGCAGGCCTCGGCCGCGGCATCCAGCAGCTCACCCTGGTAATCGGTACCCAGGCGCTGCAAGTGCGGCGCCACTTGCTGAGGGCGCAACTCGCGAACCAAGCGGCCGTTTTCGTCCAGAAGCCCCTGCTCGGCACCGAACAGCAACAGCTTGTCGGCGCTCAGATCGATGGCGGCGCGGGTGGCCACATCTTCGCAGGCCAGGTTGAAGATCTCACCGGTGGGCGAGTAGCCCAGCGGCGACAACAGCACGATCGAACGTTCGTCGAGCAGGCGGCTGATGCCTTTGCGGTCGACCCGGCGCACTTCGCCGGTGTGGTGATAGTCGACCCCTTCGAGCACGCCGATCGGCCGCGCGGTGACCAGGTTGCCGGAGGCCACGCGCAGGCGCGAGCCCTGCATTGGCGAGGCGGCCATGTCCATCGACAGGCGCGCTTCGATGGCCACGCGCAGGGCGCCGACCGCATCGATCACGCAGTCCAGGGTGGCGGCGTCGGTGATGCGCATGCCGCGGTGGTAGTGCGGGGTGAGGCCGCGCGCCGACAGACGGCTTTCGATCTGCGGACGCGAGCCATGGACCAGCACCAGGCGCACGCCAAGGCTGTGCAGCAGCACCAGGTCGTGGACGATATTGCCGAAGTTGGGGTGTTCTACCCCATCGCCCGGCAGCATGACCACGAAGGTGCAGTCACGGTGGGCGTTGATGTACGGAGACGCATGGCGGAGCCAGTTGACGTAGTCGGGCATGACAGGGCCTGTGGATAAGTGGACGGAGAACGGTCAAGGCGCACAACGTTCGAAAGTCATCGTCGGAACAGGCTTGCGGTCACGCGCACTCTCCTCTAGGCAGGAACGAATCAGCTCAATGGACGTTTAGCTCAGGCAATAGTGCCTGATCAGGTCACGCAATAGACGCACGGTAGGCTCGATACGTGACATTTCCAGGTATTCACCCGGTTGGTGGGCGCAGGCGATGTCGCCCGGGCCGAGCACGATGGTCTCGCAGCCGAGTTGTTGCAGGTACGGCGCTTCGGTGCCAAACGCCACCGCTTCGGCGCGGTGCCCGGTGAGCCGCTCGGCCACCTGCACCAGTTCGGCGTCGGCGGCCTGCTCGAACGGTGGCACTTCGGGGAACAGCGGCTTGTAGTCGATGCTCACGTCGTGCAGTTCGGCCAGCGGTACCAGCTTCTCGCGGATCGCCGCGCGCAGTTGCTCCGGGTCCATCCCGGGCAAAGGCCGCAGGTCGAACTCCAGCGCGCACTGGCCGCAGATGCGGTTGGGGTTGTCGCCGCCATGGATGCAGCCGAAGTTCATCGTCGGCGTCGGCACGCTGAACTGCGGGTTGCGGTAGGTCTGCTGCCATTGCCCGCGCAGGGCGATCATCTCGCCCATCACCGCGTGCATGGCCTCCATGGCGCTGCGGCCCAGGCTCGGATCCGACGAATGGCCACTGCGCCCGAGAATCTCGATGCGCTCCATGAGGATGCCCTTGTGCATGCGGATCGGCTTGAGCCCGGTCGGCTCGCCGATCACCGCGGCGCGGCCGAGCGGCTGGCCGGCTTCGGCCAGGGCACGGGCGCCGGACATCGAGCTTTCTTCGTCACAGGTGGCGAGGATCAGCAGCGGCTGCTTGAAATCGTGCTCGAGCAGCGGCAGCACTGCCTCGATGATCAGGGCAAAGAAGCCCTTCATGTCGCAGCTGCCCAGGCCGACCCAGCGATCACCGACTTCGGTGAGTTTCAGCGGGTCGGTCTGCCACAGCTGCGGGTCGTAGGGCACAGTGTCGCTGTGCCCGGCCAGGACCAGGCCGCCGGGGCCACTGCCACGGCTCGCCAGCAGGTTGAACTTGCCGGGGGTGACCTGCTGGATATCGCACTTGAAGCCCAGATCGCCGAGCCAGCCGGCCAACAGCTCGATGACCTGACGGTTGGACTGGTCCAGCGCGGGCTGGGTGCAACTGACCGAGGGTGCGGCGATCAGGGCGGCGAACTGGTCTTTCAGCGGCGGCAACGGCATGCGCGTACTCCTCGGAAGCGTTGCCCATCATAACAATGCAGGTGCTTTGCAGGGCAAGCGGCTGGCACAGATCAACAGTCACTAGCTGACTGCTGTAGACTGCACACCACGATGCCCCCTCCTTCGAGCCCGCGATGCACAAAGAAACCGAACTCAAACTCCGCGCCAGCCGCGAGACCCTCGCCGCCCTGCGCGAGCACCCCCTGCTGAAGAAGCGCAACAAGTCCGGCTGGCAGACCCGCGAACTGCTCAACCAGTACTTCGACACCCCCGAGCGTGAGCTGTCCGCCGCGCGTGTCGCCCTGCGCCTTCGCCGCGACGGCGATGTCATCATCCAGACCCTCAAGTGCCGCGGCCAGAGCGTCGCCGGCCTGTCCGAGCGCAACGAGCACGAGTGGCAGCTGGAAAAAGCCAAGCTCGACCTGAAGAAGCTCGATGCCAGCTGCTGGCCCGAGCAACTGGCCGAACTGGACAAAAAGACCATCAAGCCGCTGTTCACCACCGATTTCACCCGCGAGTTCGCTGAAATCTCCTGGGGCCGCGGCAAGGCCAAGGTGGTCATCGAAGCCGCCCTGGACCAGGGCTTCGTCATTGCCGGCAAGCGCAAGGAAGAAATCTGCGAGCTGGAGCTGGAGCTGCGTGAGGGCGCACCCGAGGCGCTGCTCGAGCTGGCCGCCGAACTGGCCGCCACGCTGGCGCTGATGCCATGTGACATCAGCAAGGCCGAGCGCGGCTACCGCCTGCTCGAGCCAGAAAGCTACGAACTGGGCTTGCCGAGCGCCGAGCTCGACGCCGAAATGGCCGTCGACGACGCCTTCACTGCGCTGGCCTGGCAGTTGCTGGGCAGCAGCCAGCGCCTGGCCGAGCAATACCGCCACACCGGCCACTGGCGCCTGCTGCAGGACTGGGTGCATTGCCTGGCCGAACTGCGTGCCCTGGTCGGCAGCCTCGGCCAAGCCGCGCCGCGCCCGACTACCCGCGCCCTGCGCAGCAGCCTCGATGCCCTGCTGGAAGACTGGCGGCCATTGGTTCAGGCCGGCAACGATGACGAAGACGTGCGCCGCGCAGCGCCCGAGCAGTTCGCCGAAGAGCTGGAAGACCCGCGCTGGGGCCAGTTCTCGCTGGAAACCTCGCGCTGGCTGCTGGCCCGTGCCTGGACCGTCGAGCGCAAGGGCCGTGGCGACCGCCAGGGCAATGCGCAACTGGCCAACTGGCTGCAGCACCTGGTCGGCGAAGAAGCCCGTGCCCTCAAGCTGCAGGAGCGTTATGTCCAGCAGCCGGAAGACCTCGGTGAGCAGTTGCCGCGGATCGAGACCTTGCAGACCTGGCTCCACCACGCCCGTCACGTGCTCGACGTGCCGCAGCTGGACCGCCTGTACGGCGAACTGAACAAGCTTCAGCAACTGGCTGAGCAGCCGCTGACCGAAGATCAGGAGCAGTCCCAGGCACTGAAAGATGCGCGCATCGAGCAAGCCCGCGCGATCGAGCAGAACCGCGCCTGGAAGCACCTGCTGAAGTCGCCTTCAACGCGTTAAGGGCAGGCGGGTCGTGGACTTGATTTCGGACAAGGCCACGATCGAATTGACCTCCTGGATCCCCGGCACGTTCGACAGCTTTTCGAAGAAGAAACGTTCGTAGGCTTCGATGTCCGGGGTGACGATGCGCAGGAGGAAGTCCACCGAGCCCATCAGCACGTAGCACTCCAGCACCTCGGGAAACTCGCGGATCGCCTCGGTGAAACCGGCGAAATTCGAGCGGCCGTGGGCATTGAGCTTCACCTCGGCGAAGATCTGCGTGTTGAGGCCGACCTTCTTGCGGTCGAGCAGGGTCACCTGGGCGCGAATCACCCCCTCCTCTTTCAAGCGCTGGATCCGTCGCCAGCACGGCGACTGCGACAGACCGACCCGTTCGGCGATCTGCGCGCTGGACAGGGAGGCATCGTCTTGGAGCAACTCCAGGATGCGGCGGTCATAGGCATCCAGCTCGCTTTGCATTAATCATTCTCCGAAGTGTAATTCTACGAATTATTCTATCTGCCACACGGGCAAATGGACCCGACAATAGCGAAAAAATACCGCTGCGAGCGTGCAAGAATTCCCCGTCCTGGTGGAGAACAGCATGAACGCACTCGAACGGCCCCATACCCTACCCCGCGCCGATGCCTGGGCCGCCAGCGCCGCCCATAGCAACGTGCGCTATCGCCTGCTGGCCGAGGCTGAGCCCGACAGCCTGTGCCGGGTGCTCAACCTGTTTGCCCTGCAATTTCTCACGCCCAACAGTGTGCAGATGAGCCAGCAGGGAGAATGGCTGGACCTGGAGATTGGTATCGGCGGGCTGAGCTGGCACCGCGCCGAGGTGATCGCGCAGAAGTTGCGTAACCTGGTGTGTGTGGCGGATGTGCAGTTGGCCAACCTGCCCCAGCTGCAGGAGCTGGCCACGGGTTGATCTACTGCGCCAGCACCGGCCTCTTCGCGGGTAACCCCGCGCCTACAGGGACCGAGCAAATCTCCAGAAAAACGCCATCCCTGTGGGAGCGGGTTTACCCGCGAAAGGGCCAGCAGTTGCACCGAAAAATCCAGCAACCCTTCACTGCCTCCCTGCGCCCACCGTGCGGCTAGCCTTCCAGCAACCCCTGGCAAGGACGCCGCTCATGCACACCGCCGACCACCACGACCTCGACCTCAACCGCCTGCTCGACGCACTGCTGGCCGATCACCGCCTGCAGCCGAGCGACGCCCTGCTGATCCTCGAACGCGCCTCGGAGCCACCCGAACACCCGCTCGAGGCCATCGCCACCCTGGCCTTGGCAGACCGTCAGCACCCCGGCCAGCGTCTGGACCTGGACACCCTCTGCCAATGGCTCGCCGACAAGGTCGGGCAACCCTTCCTGCGCATCGACCCGCTGCAACTCGACCTGGCGCAGATCAGCGGCCTGATCCCCCGCGGCTTCGCCAACCGCCACGGGATTCTGGCCGTTGCCGTCGATGCGCACAGCGTCACCGTCGCCAGCGCCCAGCCGTACCAACGCGAATGGGAGGCCGACCTGACCCGCAGCCTGGGTAAAGCCGTGCGCCGCGTGCTTGCCAGCCCGGTGCAGATTCGCCAGCTCGGCCACAGCCTGTTTCGCCTGGCGCACTCGGTGCAGGGCGCAGGCCAGCAAGCACACACCGGCCTGGGTGACCTGGAGCAGCTCCTGGAACGGGGCAAGCGCCAGGCCGAAACCAGCGCCGACGACGCCCACATCGTGCACATCGTCGATTGGCTGCTGCAGTACGCCATCGAGCAGCGCGCCAGCGATATCCACCTCGAGCCGCGCCGCGAACAGGGCCAACTGCGCTATCGCATCGATGGGCTGCTGCATACCGTGTATGCCTTTCCGGCAGGCGTCACCCTGGCCCTGGTCAGCCGTCTCAAGCACTTGGCGCGCATGGACGTGGCCGAAAAACGCCGGCCCCAGGATGGCCGCCTGAAGAGCCACCTGGCCGGCGATATCGAGGTGGAGCTGCGCCTGTCGACCTTGCCCACGCCGTTTGGCGAAAAACTGGTGCTGCGCCTGTTCGACCCGCAGCAACTGCACGAGGACTTCGACCGCCTGGGCCTGGATGGCGAAGTGCTGGAGCAATGGCAAGGGCTGCTGCGCCAACGCCAGGGCATCATCCTGCTCACCGGCCCGACCGGCTCGGGCAAGACCAGCACCCTCTATGCCAGCCTCAAGCGGCTGGCCACCCCGCAGGTCAACCTGTGCACCATCGAAGACCCGATCGAGCGCCTGGAGCCGGCCTTCAACCAGTTGCAGGTGCAGCCAGGCCTCGACCTGGGCTTCGCCAATGGCGTACGCGCGCTGCTCCGGCAAGACCCGGACATCATCATGATCGGCGAGATCCGCGACCGCGAGACCGCCCAGGTGGCGGTTCAGGCAGCGCTCACCGGGCACTTGGTGCTGTCGACCTTGCACACCAACGACGCCTGCGGCGCGATCACGCGCCTGCAGGAGCTGGGTGTCGCCGATTACCTGATCAAGGCCACCTTGCTCGGGGTCATGGCGCAGCGTCTGGTGCGCACCTTGTGCCCAGGCTGCCTGGGCTCGGTGATCGATCAAGGCAGCACCTGCCGCCAGTGCCGGGGCACCGGCTACCACGGCCGCACCGGGCTGTTCGAGTTGCTGATACCCAGCGAAGCCTTGCGCGCGGCAATTGGCCCGCAGACCGACCTGGCCAGCCTGCGCCAGCATGCCCTGCGGGAAGGGTTGCACGATCTGCGGCACAACGGCGAGGCCAAGATCGCCCGCGGGCTGACCAGCCTGACGGAGCTGCTGAGGGTCTGCGGTTGAGGAAAAAACCCTTGTAAATAGGGAACTTGCGGTACTCGAACAGGATCGAATCGGGCATTCTCAGCCCTCACCATTCGAGGTGATTCACCATGCGTCTCAAAACAGCCATCGTCGCCGCTGCCCTGCTGTCACTGCCCGTCGGCGCCGCCATGGCCGACCCGTTCTGGCGCAACGTCATTTCCTCCGGTGCGACCACCGCATCGACCTACCTGACGTTCAAGGACCACA
Organism: Pseudomonas reidholzensis; assembly: GCF_900536025.1. GTDB lineage: Bacteria > Pseudomonadota > Gammaproteobacteria > Pseudomonadales > Pseudomonadaceae > Aquipseudomonas > Aquipseudomonas reidholzensis. The sequence goes on along the minus strand of NZ_UNOZ01000040.1, from coordinate 53,532 downwards.
AGATGATCGTCGCCGCGCAGGACGATGCGGGCAGCTTCGTGGCCAGCGAAGGCGCTATTCGCGGGCCGTTCCTGGAAGCCGCGATGCGTCAGGTACGTGCGGACAACCCAGGGGTTGAGGCCAGCGACATGGAGCTGGCCAACGCGATCCTGGCGAAGAACGCCGTCGCCGAATAAGGCTGCGGAACCTGCGAGGGCTTCGCCCTCGTTTCGCGACACAGGGCCGCTCCCACAGGGATCAGCGCCAGGCTTTGTGTCGCGATGGGCCGCAGAGCGGCCCCAGGACCGTGCCTCAGCGATAGGCCTCGACCGGCACGCAGGCACAGAACAGGTTACGGTCGCCGTACACGTTGTCGACCCGGTTCACTGCCGGCCAGTACTTGTGCTGACGCACATGGGCACTCGGCGCAATGCCCTGCTCCAGGCTGTACGGCCTGTTCCACCCCGCCAACACATCCGCCAGGGTATGCGGTGCATGCTTGAGCGGGTTGTCCTCGACCGGCCAGGTGCCCTCCTGTACCTGGGCGATCTCTTCGCGAATCGCCAGCATCGCCTCGATGAAGCGGTCCAGTTCGGCCTTCGACTCACTCTCGGTCGGCTCGACCATCAGCGTACCCGGCACCGGGAACGACATGGTCGGCGCATGAAAGCCGTAATCCATCAGGCGCTTGGCCACATCCTCCTCACTGATCCCGGTCTGCGCCTTGAGCGGTCGCAAGTCGAGGATGCACTCATGCGCGACCCGCTGGTTACGCCCCCGGTAAAGCACCGGGAAGGCCCCGCCGAGCTGGCTGGCCAGGTAGTTGGCCGAGAGAATCGCCACCTCGCTGGCATCGGCCAGCTGCGGGCCCATCATGGCGATGTACATCCAGCTGATCGGCAGGATGCTCGCGCTGCCCCAGGGCGCCGCGCTGACCGCGCTGTTGTTCGGGTCCAGGCCAGGCACCGGTACCACCGGGTGGCTGGCGACGAACGGCGTCAGGTGCGCACGCACGCCAATCGGCCCCATGCCGGGGCCTCCGCCACCGTGCGGGATGCAGAAGGTCTTGTGCAGGTTCATGTGCGAAACATCCGCGCCAATGTCGGCCGGCCGCGCCAGGCCGACCTGGGCATTGAGGTTGGCACCGTCCATGTACACCTGGCCGCCGTGCTGGTGGACCACCTCGCAGATCTCGCGAATGCCTTCTTCGTAGACACCGTGGGTCGACGGGTACGTGACCATCAGGCAGGACAGCCGCTCCCCGGCCGCCTGAGCCTTGGCCTTGAGGTCGGCAAGGTCGATGTTGCCGTCCTCGTCGCACTCGACGATCACCACCTCCATGCCGGCCATCTGCGCCGACGCCGGGTTGGTGCCATGCGCCGACGAAGGGATCAGGCACAGCGTGCGCAGCGGTTGCTGGCGGCTGCGGTGATAGCGGGTGATCGCCATCAGCCCGGCGTACTCACCCTGGGCACCGGAGTTGGGCTGCATGCAGATGGCATCGAAGCCGGTGATCGCGCACAGCCAGCACTCCAGCTCGTCGATCATCGCCTTGTAGCCCACCGCCTGCGCGGCCGGGACAAACGGGTGCAGGTTGGCGAACGCCGGCCAGGTAATGGGGATCATCTCGCTGGTGGCGTTGAGCTTCATGGTGCACGAGCCGAGCGGGATCATCGACTGGTTGAGGGCCAGGTCCTTGTTTTCCAGCTGCTTGAGGTAGCGCAGCATCTCGGTTTCGCTGTGGTGCAGGTTGAACACCGGATGCACCAGGATCGGCGTCCGCCGCACCAGCGCCCCCGGGATGCCTTCGGGGTGCGCCAACCGGTCGAGCGTGGCGATGTCCAGGCCATGGTCGACGCCGAGGAAGACGTCGAACAGGCGCAGCACCGTGGCTTCGTCGCAGGTCTCGTCCAGGCTCACGCCCAAGTGCCCGCGGCCCAGGATGCGCAGGTTGATCTGCGCCGCTTCGGCGCTCTCGATGATCGCCGCCTGGGTGCCACCGACGTCGAGCGTCAGGGTATCGAAGAAGTGCTGGTTGAGCCGGGTGATGCCCTTGGCCTCAAGGCCCGCGGCCAGGATGAACGTCAGCCGGTGCACCCGCTGGGCAATCCGCTGCAGGCCTTCAGGGCCGTGGTAGACAGCGTAGAAGCCGGCGATGTTGGCCAGCAGCACTTGCGCGGTGCAGATGTTGGAGTTGGCTTTCTCCCGGCGGATATGCTGCTCGCGGGTCTGCAGCGCCATGCGCAGCGCAGTGTTGCCCCGAGCATCGCGGGACACACCGATGATGCGCCCGGGCATGGCCCGCTTGAATTCGTCGCGACAAGCGAAATACGCCGCATGCGGGCCACCGTAGCCCATCGGCACGCCGAAGCGTTGGGTGGAGCCGAGCACCACATCGGCGCCCAGTTCGCCCGGCGGCGCCAGCACCACCAGGCTGAGGATGTCCGCAGCCACGCAGGCCAGCGCCTGCTGCGCATGCAATTGATCGATCAGCGGGCGCAGGTCGCGCACCTCACCGTGGGTGTCAGGGTACTGCAGCAACGCACCGAACACCTGGTGCTTGGCCAGGTTATCCACCGCGTCGACGATCAGTTCGAAGCCAAAGCCCTCGGCACGGGTCTTGAGCACCGACAAGGTCTGGGGATGGCAGTGCTCGTCGGCGAAAAACGCATTGCTCTTGCTCTTCGCCACGCGCTTGGCCAGGGCCATGGCCTCTGCGGCGGCAGTGGCCTCGTCGAGCAGCGAGGCATTGGCCAGGGGCAAGCCGGTCAGGTCGATGACCATTTGCTGGAAGTTCAGCAAGGCTTCCAGGCGCCCTTGGGCGATTTCTGGCTGATAAGGCGTGTAGGCGGTGTACCAGCCGGGGTTTTCCAGCACGTTGCGCAGGATCACCGTAGGCGTGACCGTGGCGTGGTAACCCATGCCGATCAGGCTGGTCCATAACTGGTTGCGGGCCGCGTGGGCAGCGAGCTTGGCCAGGGCAGCCTGTTCATCCAGGGCCGGCGGCAAGTCGAGGGGGCGGTTGAAGCGAATGCCGGGCGGCACGGTCTGCTCGATCAGCTCGCTGCGGCTGGCGACACCCAGGGCGTCGAGCATGGCCTGCTGCTCCGAGGCATCGGGCCCCAGGTGACGGTGCAGAAACGGGTTGAGCGCTTGCAGTTGACTCAGGGATGGCGACTGGGACATGGCGACGATCTCTTCCTGGACCAGGCTCTCATGGAGACTTACAAGTCTAGGAAGGGATCGTCGATGCTGCGGGAAAACTTACTCGCCGATGGCGGCGGCGTAACCTGCAGCGTCCAGCAGTTTTTCCAGCTCAGCCGGGTTGGCAGGCTTGAGCTTGAAGATCCACGCGGTGTACGGCGCGTCGTTGAGCTGCTCCGGGCTGTCGGCCAGGTCTTCGTTGACCGCGATCACTTCGCCGCTGACCGGCGCATAGATATCCGAAGCGGCCTTGACCGACTCGACCACGCCCGCAGCGTCGCCTGCGGCGAACACCTTGCCGACTTCTGCCAGTTCGACGAAGACCACGTCACCCAAGGCTTCCTGGGCGTGGTCGCTGATGCCCACGGTGATCGTGCCATCGGCTTCCAGGCGTGCCCATTCGTGGCTTTCGGCAAAACGCAGGTCGGCGGGGATGTTGCTCATGTCGTGTAGTCCTCGGTATTGGGGTCAGCGGTCGGGCCGCCAGAAAAAGGGTTCAGATCAGAATCTTGCCCTGGCGCACGAAGGTCGGCTTGACCACCCGCACCGGGTACCACTTGCCACGAATCTCGACCTCGGCTCGGTCGCCGGTGGCCATCGGTACGCGCGCCAGGGCAATGGATTTGCTCAGCGTAGGAGAGAAACTACCACTGGTGATCTCCCCTTCGCCAATCCCCGCGACACGGACCACCTGATGAGCGCGCAATACACCGCGCTCTTCGAGCACCAGGCCGACCAGTTTTTCCTGCACGCCGTGCTCGATTTCCGTGAGCAGGCCGGCGCGGCCAATGAAGTCGCGCGCGGCCGGCTCCCAGGCGATGCACCAGCCCAGGTTGGAGGTTTGCGGGGTGTGCTGTTCGTCGATGTCCTGGCCATACAGGTTCATCCCGGCTTCCAGGCGCAGCGTATCGCGGGCGCCGAGGCCACTGGGGGCAATGCCGGCGCCGACCAGGTCGTTGAAGAAGGCCGGGGCCTGATCACCCGGCAGGATGATCTCCAGGCCATCTTCACCGGTGTAGCCGGTACGGGCGACGAACCAGTCGCCTTCGACCACGCCTTCGAACGGCTTCAGCTCGCGGATCACCGCGGCCCGCGAGGCGCTGACCAGCTCGGCGACCTTGGCCCGGGCGTGCGGGCCCTGGATGGCGAGGATGGCCAGCTCGGCGCGCTCCTCGAAGCCGACCGCAAAATCGCTGCTGTGTGCCTGCAGCCACGCCAGCACCTTGTCACGGGTCGCCGCATTGACCACCAGACGGTAGCCACCCTCGGTGCGGTAGACGATCAGGTCGTCGACCACCCCACCCTGTGCATTGAGCATGGTGCTGTAGAGCGCCTTGCCGGTGCCGTCCAGGCGGGCCACATCATTGGCCAGCAAATATTGCAGCCACGGCGTGGCCGCACGGCCGTCGACATCGATCACCGTCATGTGCGAGACGTCGAAGACGCCGCAGTCACTGCGCACCTGATGGTGCTCGTCGACTTGCGAGCCATAGTGCAGGGGCATGTCCCAACCACCGAAATCGACCATCTTGGCGCCTAGCGCCAGGTGCAGGTCGTACAGAGGCGTGCGCTGTCCCATGGGTTTCTCCTTCCGGGCGTGGCGAAGCGGCGGCGGTCGGCGACGTTGATGTGTCACCTGTTGTTGTAGGAGCCGCCGCAGCGAATGCCGCGCATTGTAGCGGCAAGGGCGCGGGCTGGCATCCTCAGTGAGTGTGACCGGCACGCCGCGCCGAACGGCGAATCAGGCCGATGACCGGCAGCAGGCCGACCAGCACCAGGGTCAGTGCCGGCAGCGAGGCGCGGGCCCACTCGCCTTCGCTGGTCATCTCGAACACCCGTACCGCCAGGGTGTCCCAGCCGAACGGGCGCATCAGCAGGGTCGCCGGCATCTCCTTGAGCACGTCGACGAACACCAGCAATGCGGCGCTCAATGCCCCAGGCACCAGCAGCGGCAGATAAACCTTGAAAAACAATCGCGGCCCACCGACCCCGAGGCTGCGCGAGACTTCGGGCAATGACGGCCGGATGCGCTCCAGGCTGCTTTCCAGCGGGCCGTAGGCGACCGCGATAAAGCGCACCAGGTAGGCCACCAGCAAGGCCGTCAGGCTGCCCAGCAGCAACGGTTTACCCGCGCCGCCGAGCCACTGCGACAGCGGCACCACGAGCTGGTTGTCGAGGTAACTGAACGCCAGCATGATCGACACCGCCAACACCGAACCCGGCAAGGCGTAGCCGAGGTTGGCCAGGCCGACCCCGGCACGGATCCCGGCAGTGGGCGCCTGGCGGCGGGCGAACGCCAGCAGCAAGGCCACGCTGACCGTGATCAACGCGGCCATCGCGCCCAGGTACAGGGTGTGCAGGACCAACCCGACATAGCGTTCGTCGAGGTCATGCCGACCGCGCTGCCAGAACCACACCAGCAATTGCAGCAGCGGGATGACAAAGGCGCAGGCGAACACCAGCAGGCACCAGCCACTGGCCGCCAGCGCCTTGACCCCACGCAAGTGGTACAGCGCCTGGCCGCGCGGGCGCTCGTTGGCAGTGCGGCTGGCGCCGCGCGCACGGCGCTCGCCGTACAGCACCAGCATCACCACCAGCAGCAACAGGCTGGCCAGCTGGGCCGCGCTGGAGAGGCTGAAGAAGCCGTACCAGGTCTTGTAGATCGCCGTGGTGAAGGTGTCGAAGTTGAACACCGCCACGGCGCCGAAATCCGCCAGGGTTTCCATCAGCGCCAACGCGATGCCGGCACCGATGGCCGGCCTGGCCATGGGCAGCGCCACCCGCCAGAACGCTTGCAGCGGCGACAGGCCGAGGACCCGTGCAGCTTCCATCAGGCCCTTGCCCTGGGCGAGAAAAGCGGTGCGCGCCAGCAGGTAGACGTAGGGGTAGAACACCAGCACCAGGACGATGATCACCCCGCCGGTGGAGCGCACCCGCGGCAGGCGCAGCGGCCCGAACACCTCGCGCAGCGCGCTTTGCACCGGCCCGGCAAAGTCCAGCAGGCCGACGAAGACGAACGCCAGCACGTAGGCCGGGATGGCGAACGGCAGCATCAGCGCCCAGTCCAGCCAGCGCCGCCCCGGGAACTCGCAGAGGCTGGTGAGCCAGGCCAGGCTTACCCCGAGCAGGGTCACGCCGATGCCGACCCCCAGCACCAGGGTCAGGGTGTTGCCGAGCAGGCGGCTCATCTGCGTGTCGAGCAGGTGCGACCAGATCTGCACGTCGATCGACTGCCAGGACAGCAGCAGCACGCTCAGCGGCAGCAGGACCAGGGCGGCGACCAGGGCGACAGGGAGGTACCAGCGGCGTTGCGGGGCGTGGGACAAATCTAGGATCTCGGTTGCGATGGCGCGTTCGCGGGTCAACCCCCTCCCACAAGATCCCTGCAGGAGCGGGCTTGCCCGCGAAAGGGCCCTAAAGAACCCCAGAAGGATAAAGCCTGGTGCTTAGTTCCAGCCAGCCCGATCCATCAAACGGATCGCCTCGGCCTGACGCTTGCCTGCGACTTCCACCGGGATGCTGTCGGCCTTGAAGCTACCCCAGGCCGCGACTTCGGCGGAGGGCTTGACCTTCGGGTTGGCCGGGAACTCCTGGTTGATGTCGGCAAACAGCTTCTGCGCCTCTTCGCCGGTCATCCACTCCACCAGCTTTTTCGCCGCCTCAGGGTGCGGCGCATGCTTGGTCAGGCCGATACCCGACAGGTTGACGTGCACGCCACGGTCCGCCTGGTTAGGCCAGAACAGCTTGATCGGCAGGCTCGGCTGCTGCTTGTGCAGGCGACCGTAGTAGTAAGTGTTGACCACACCGACGTCGCACTGACCCGCTTCGATCGCCTGCAGCACGGCGGTATCGTCGGAGAACACATCGGTGGACAGGTTGTTGACCCAGCCCTTGATGATCGCTTCGGTCTTGGCCTCGCCATGGTTCTCGATCAGGGTGGCGGTCAGCGACTGGTTGTAGACCTTTTTCGCGGTGCGCAGGCACAGCCGGCCTTCCCAGTGCTTGTCGGCCAGGGCCTCGTAGGTGCTCAGCTCTTCAGGTTTGACCCGATCAGTGGCGTAGGCGATGGTCCGCGCGCGCAGGCTCAGGCCGGTCCAGTCATGGGACGCGGCGCGGTACTGGGCGGGGATGTTGGCGTCGATCACGTCCGACTTGATCGGCTGCAGGATGCCCATCTGCTCGGCCTGCCAGAGGTTGCCGGCATCGACGGTGAGCAGCAGGTCGGCCACGCCGTTGTCGCCCTCGGCCTTGATGCGCTGCATCAGCGGGGCTTCCTTGTCGGTGATGAACTTGATCTGCACACCGGTCTTGGCGGTATAGGCGTCGAACACCGGCTTGATCAGCTCGTCGATGCGCGAGGAATACACCACCACTTCGTCCGCCGCCTGGACGGTGCCGCCGAACAGGGTCAGGGCCAGGGCGGCCAGGAGGGGCTTGCGTGGCAACATCGGGAATTCCTCGCGGGTTTGAGAGGTGCAAATGGTAGTGAATACCATTAAGCAGCTCACCCACCTAGCCGTTACCGGATGTTGCCAATACGGCCAACGCTCAGGCTTTGGCCAGTTCCGGCAGATCACCCGACAAGCCCAGCGCCTGACGCACGAACAGCGCCTTGGCCTCGGGCATCTGCTCGACCAGCTTCAGGCCACTGTTACGCAGCCAGCGCAGCGGCAGCGGATTGGCCTGGAACAACCGCTCGAAGCCCTCCATCGCCGCCATCAGCGCCAGGTTGTGCGGCATGCGCCGGCGCTCGTAGCGGCTGAGCACCTTCACATCCGCCAGGCGCTCACCGCGCTCGCAGGCATGCGCCAACTCCTCGGCCAGCACCGCCGCATCGAGAAAGCCCAGGTTGACACCCTGCCCGGCCAGCGGGTGAATCACATGGGCCGCATCGCCGATCAGCGCCAGCCCTTCATCCACATAGCGCTTGGCATGGCGCTGACGCAACGGCACGCAGACCCGCGGATCAGCCTCCAGGACCTGCCCCAAGCGCCCTTCGAAGGCCCGCTCCAGCGCCGCACAAAAGCCTTCGTCATCCAGCGCCATGACCTGCTCGGCCTGCTCCGGCGTGGTCGACCAGACAATCGAACACCAGGTTTGGCCGCCGTCGCGTGCCAGCGGTAGAAACGCCAGCGGGCCCTCGTCGGTAAAGCGCTGCCAAGCCGTGGCCTGGTGCGCCTCGGAGCAGCGCACACTGGTGACGATGGCTTGGTGCAGGTAGTCCCACTCGCGGGTTTCGCAGCCGGTCAGGCGCCGTACGGCGGAGTTGGCGCCATCAGCGGCGACGACCAGCGGCGCACGCAAGCGGCGGCCGTCGGCCAGGGTCAGCAGCCACTCGTCACCGGAGCGGCGCATCTGCTCCAGGCGGGCATTGGGCAGCAGGCCGATGTCGCTGTCGTGCAAGCGGTCCAGCAGCGCGTCCTGGACCACCCGGTTCTCGACGATGTGGCCCAGCACCTGGGCATGCACGCTGGCGGCCGAGAAGTGGATCTGGCCGGTACCGCTGCCGTCCCACACGTGCATGTCCGAATACGGCGACGCGCGCCGCCCGGCTATCCCTTCCCAGGCGCCGAGGCGCTCGAGGATGCGCTGGCTGGCCGCCGACAGGGCACTGACCCGCGGCTCGAACGGCGACTGCGGGTCAAACCGCTTGACCGACAGCGGGCCGCCGTCGAGCAGGAGAATCTCCAGGCCGCTGTGGCGCAACGCCAGGGCCAGTGCGCTGCCGACCATACCGGCACCGACAATCAATAGATCTGCGCGCATTTCCATGCCTTACGCCTGCCTCGCTTGCGGCTTGAGCCGTACATAAAGGGTTTTATCGACCCGCGCCACCAGCTCGCCGGTACCGTCACGGATGTCGACCTGCAGCCGGGGCAGGTACTTCTTGCCGCTGGCGGTCTGCTGGCGGATGTCGTCGAGCAACCCGTCATCGACGTGGAACTCGGCATACACCGGGCCTTTGCCCGGGGAGATGAAGTCGATGCTGGCGGCCTTGTCCCAGACGATGTAGCCGCTGCCCAGCCGCTCGATCAGCAGGAGCATGTAGAACGGGTCGACCATCGAATACAGGCTGCCGCCGAACTGGGTGCCGACGTAGTTGCGGTTCCAGCGGGTGAGCTTCATGCGCACCTTGATGCTGCTCATGTCCGGGCTGATGTGCTGCACGCGGATACCGGCACCGAGGTAAGGCGGGTAGCAGTTGAGCAGCCAACGCAGCATGCGGGCCTTGCGCGCGAGCTTGCGCGAGTCGCTCATGCGCGACCCCGCAGGTCGGGCCGCGTGCCCAGGCCCATCGCCTGGCGCGCGAACCAGCGCTTGGCCGGTGGCAGCAGGTCAAGGCCGAGCAGGCCGAGGTTACGCCCCGCCGCCAGCAGTGGCTGGCCGCTGCCGAACACCCGCGTGACCTGGTCGGAGAAGCCGATGGTCAGGGCCTGGTCCAGCCGTTGCCGTTGGTGATAGACGCGCAGGGTCGCCAGGTCACCGGGGTGCTGCGGGCCCGCCAGCAGGCCTTCGGCCAGCGACTGCACATCGCGCAGGGACAGGTTGAAGCCCTGCCCGGCAATCGGGTGCAGGCTGTGCGCGGCGTTGCCGAGCACCACCAGGTGCGGGCGCACCTGTTCGTCGGCCTCGACCAGCGCCAGCGGATACAAGTGGCGCGCGCCGACCTGGCGCAGCGCACCGAGGCGGTAGCCAAAAACGTCCTGCAACTCGCGCAGGAAACTCCGCTCGTCAACCTCGGCGAGGCGCTGGGCGTCCATCCCCTGGCGGGTCCAGACCAGCGCGCAGCGGTTTTCCGGCAAGGGCAGCAAGGCCATCGGGCCCTGTTCGGTGAAGCGCTCGAAGGCTTGGCCGCCATGCGCTTCGCCCGGGCTGATATTGGCGATCAGCGCGCTCTGCTGGTAAGGGCGGCGATGCACATGGATGCCCAACTGCTCGCGCAGGCCCGAGCGCCCGCCGTCGGCCAACACCGCCAGATCGCACTCAAGGCTGGTGTCGTCATCCAGTTGCAGGCGGTAGCCGCCCTCTATCGGCTGCATCGCCTTGACCTCGGCCGGGCACCGCCAGCTGACCACGTCGGCGTCCAGGCCTTGCCACAGGCACTGGCCCAGCCAGGCGTTTTCCACCACATAACCCAGCGCCGGCACCCCTTCTTCGCTGGCATCCAGGCGGGTCATGCCAAAGCGGCCACGGTCAGACACATGGATCTGCCGGATCGCTTCGGCGCGGCGCTCGATGGCCTGCCACAGGCCCAGGTGTTCGTAGATCTGTCGGGTACCGAATGACAATGCCGAGGAGCGCGCATCGTAGCTTGGCTGAAAGCTGTCGCCAGGAGCGAACGGCTCGATCAGCAGGATCTTCCAGCCGCGCGCCTTGGCCCCGGCCTGCAGCGCCAGGGCCAGGCTGGCACCGACCAGGCCACCGCCGATGATCGCCAGGTTGACCCGGCTCATGCCACGGCCCTGCGCGCATCGGCCATCAGCGCCTCGATCTCGGCGACCGTGCGCGGCACGCCCGAGGTAAGAATTTCACAGCCCTGCCGGGTCACCACCACGTCGTCCTCGATTCTGATGCCGATGCCGCGCCATTTCTTCGCCACGGCCTGATTGTCGGCGGCGATGTAGATGCCCGGTTCGACGGTCAGCGCCATGCCCGCTTCGAGCACCCGCCACTGGCCGCCGACCTTGTACTCGCCGACATCGTGTACATCCATGCCCAGCCAATGCCCGGCACGGTGCATGTAGAAGGCGCGGTAGGCCTCGCTGTCGATCAGCGCCTGCACCTCGCCCTTGAGCAGCCCCAGTTCCACCAGGCCCTCGGTGATGACCCGCACGGTCGCCTCGTGGGCGTGGTTCCAGTGCTTGCCCGGGGCGATCTCGGCAAACGCCGCTGCCTGGGCCTTGAGCACCAGTTCGTAGATCGCTTTCTGCTCGGCCGAAAAACGCCCGCTGACCGGGAAGGTGCGGGTGATGTCGCTGGCATAGCAGTCGATCTCGCAACCGGCGTCGATCAGCACCAGGTCACCGTCCTTGAGCAGCGCGTCGTTCTGCTGGTAGTGCAGGATACAGCCGTTGCGCCCAGCGGCGACGATCGAGCCGTAGGCTGGCATCTTCGCCCCGCCCTGGCGGAACGCGTAGTCCAGCTCGGCTTCCAGGCTGTACTCGTGCAGGCCCGCACGGCAGGCCTGCATCGCCCGCACATGGGCGCCCGCGGAAATCTCTGCGGCGGCGCGCATCACTTTTACTTCCGCCGCTGACTTATACAGGCGCATGTCGTGCAGCAGGTGATCCAGGGCAACGTATTCGTTCGGCGGCTGGGCGCCGAGGCGCGCCTTGGAGCGGATCACGTTGATCCAGTCCATCAGCCGACGGTCGAACTCGGGGTTGCTGCCCATGGCGGTGTACACCCGGTCGCGACCTTCGATCAGGCCCGGCAGGATCTCGTCGATGTCGGTGATCGGGAAGGCATCGTCGGCGGCAAAATCGCGCACCGCGCCTTCCTGGCCGGCCCGCAGGCCATCCCATTGCTCGCGCTCCGGGTTGCGCTCACGGCAGAACAACACGTACTCGCCATGCTCGCGCCCAGGGATCAGCGCGATCACCGCCTCAGGCTCGGGAAAGCCGCTGAGGTACTGGAAATCGCTGTCCTGACGGTACACATGCTCGACGTCGCGGTTGCGGATGGCAACCGCGGCGGCCGGCAGGATAGCGATGCTGTTGGGGACCATCTGCGCCATCAGCGCCTTGCGCCGACGGGCATACTCGGCCTTGGGTATGTGGCTCATGGGCAGGACTTACCCCCAGGGGTTGATCAGTGCAGCGATGGCTTGGGCGCGGGCGCGGCAGGCGCGTTCAGCTCGGTGAACAGCAGCAGCGGTGCGACGCGCAGGTATTCGGTGACTTCCATGTAGTCGCTCTCGCCGTCCTCGGATTCCTCCAGGGCGTCCTGGACCTGGGAGATGGACACCAGGTCCTGGAGGACTTCCTTGGCATCGCTGGAGAGGTCCTTGCCACCGACGTTCAAGCCAAAGCCGGTGATGAAGCCTTGGCACCACTGGCCAAGGGCGGCGGCGCGATCGGTCAGCGCTTCCTCGTCGCCGGGCAGCAGCAGGACCAGGGCGACGTCATCGCCGGTCAGCTCGGCCTTGACCATTTCTTGCAGGCCGATCAGGGCGTTGCGCACGGCGTCGGCGGGGTCGTTTTCGAGCACACCGGCGGCGTCAGCCAGCCAGGCGTCGGCATCGAAGCCGGCACCGGCGCAGCTGCGGCCGATCAACAGGCCGTGCAACTCGGCGGGGGAGACAGGGTGGCCATTGCTGGAAAGCAGCGTGGCGAAGGCGGTATACGGCGATTGGGTATTGGGCATGGGCTGCTAGGCGCCAGACGGCGCAATGTCTAGAATGAAGACCTTGTATCCTAGCACCGGCAGGCGCGCCAAGACCATCGGCACTGGCCTCCGGGGGCTCGGCACAGGCATGATCGCCAGGCCGTCAACGAGGGAGCGAACCGAGTGCAACCCATGCAAGACAACGACCTGCAAGCGCTGATGAGCCGATTCGAGTTGCTGATCGAACGCGTCGAGCAACTTAAACGGCAAAATGCACTCCTAGTAGCGCAGGAAAAAACCTGGCGCGAAGAGCGCGCCCACCTCATCGAAAAGAATGAGATCGCAAGACGCAAGGTCGAATCGATGATCGTGCGGCTCAAGGCCCTGGAGCAAGACTCATGAGTTCAAGCAATAGCGTCACCGTGCAGATCCTCGACAAGGAATACTCGATCATCTGCCCGCCCGAAGAGCGCAACAACCTGGTCAGCGCCGCGCGCTACCTGGACGGCAAGATGCGCGAGATCCGCAGCAGCGGCAAGGTGATCGGCGCCGATCGCATCGCGGTCATGGCAGCCTTGAACATCACCCATGAAATGCTCCATCGCCAGGAAACCCCTGACGTGGTCAGCGGTGGCACTACCCGCGAGCAGGTGCGTGACCTGCTGGAACGGGTCGACAACGCATTGGCCGACGACACGGGTACCAAAAACGTCTGAGATTGGTATACTGGCGCCACTCCCTGGGAGATGCGCCAGTCGGTTATGTCCCTGAGCCGATACGCACAACCACGGGGGTTGCACGCTGGGGCCGGTGTGCATGTCCGCCCGACGGAAAGCCTTAACGCCCCCTGCAATCTCCACCTTGAACTTTCGGGTTCAAGGGCTACGCCGATAGCGGTCTTATCGGGGAGCCTGAATTGTCCATTGCCCGCCTCCCCAGGCGGGCAATTTGTTTGGCCGCCACGGCGGCCGACACCTCTGGGAAACGCCTGTGCCATGACCGACACCGCGCCGCTCACCCGCCCCCAGTTGCGCCGCCTGCTGCGCAATGCCCGTCGTGCCCTCACCCCTGCCGAGCAACGCCAGGCCACCCTTGGTCTGTACCGCCAGCTGGCACAGCACCCGCTGTTCCGTCGAGCCAAGCACATTGCCCTGTACCTGCCCAACGATGGCGAGATCGACCCGCGCCTGTTGCTGCGCGAGGCCCAGCGGCGTGGCAAGCGCACCTACCTGCCGGTGCTGCATGCCTGGCCGGCGACGCGCATGGTGTTTCAACGCTTCGAACAGGGCGAACGGCTGCGGCCCAACCGTTTCCGCATCCCGGAGCCGGTGATCGAGCGCAAGCGGCAACGGCCGATCTGGGCGCTGGACCTGATCCTGCTGCCATTGGTGGGGTTCGACGAGGTGGGAGGCCGGCTGGGCATGGGCGGCGGCTTCTATGACCGCAGCCTGGCGTACCTGGCGCGCCGCAAGGCGTGGAAGAAACCGCTGCTGCTGGGCTTGGCCCATGAGTGCCAGAAGGTCGAGCGGCTGGCTCAGGCCAGTTGGGATGTACCGCTGCAGGGGACGGTCTCGGACCGCGGCTGGTACCTGGCGCGCAACTGAGGCGTGCCGGGGTGGGTGTCAGCGCTGTTGCGGCGCGGCTTCAACCGGGGTCTGGTAGGCGACATCCAGCTTTCGCTCCAACAAACTCTGCGCATAACCGGTGGTCACCACGCCCAGGCCAAAGATGAAGGCCAGGATCCACAGCAGGTCCGGTTTACGCTTGTTCATTGATTGCCCCCCTACGGCAATGGTGCTGGCTCGACAGCTTTTTCAGTGCTGACGGAGCATGTCGCTTAAAATCGGCGCATTTTCCGCCAACGGGCGCTCACACGCAAACGTTGACGCCAGCCGGCTGTCGGTTTCATGCAACAGGTTATTTCAAACATTGTCAGGAGCAGCATCCATGGCCTATTGGCTGATGAAATCCGAGCCCGATGAACTGTCCATCGAAGACCTGGCCCGCTTGGGCGAGGCGCGCTGGGACGGCGTGCGCAACTACCAGGCGCGCAACTTCATGAGGGCCATGAGTGTCGGCGACGAATTCTTCTTCTACCACTCCAGCTGCCCGCAACCGGGCATCGCCGGGGTCGCGAAGATCGTCGCGGCGGCGTATCCCGACCCGACCGCACTCGATCCCGAGAGCCATTACCACGACGCCAAGGCAACCCACGAGAAGAATCCGTGGAGCGCGGTCGACGTGGCCCACGTGCGGACGTTCAAGCGGGTGCTGGGGCTGGGCTTGCTTAAACAGCAGAGCGCCCTGGAAGAACTGCCGCTGGTGCAGAAAGGCACGCGGCTGTCGGTGATGCCGGTTACCCCGGAGCAATGGGCGGCGATCATGGCGCTGGCTGGCTAAGCCAGGTGCACCTCACAGGTTTGCGCTGAACCCCGAGAGCAGGCTCAGCGCAGCCGCACCCCATGCGATGCGCTATCAGATCACTGCACGATCAGGTTATTGAACAGCAGGTCCTCGACGATCGGCTTGCCTTCCTCGGTCTCCATGACCTGCTGCACCTGCTTCAGAGCTTCCTGACGCAGCTTCTCCTTCGCCTCGACGTTGCTCAGGTTATCCACAGACTGCTGGGTGAACAGCGCCACCAGCTGGTTGCGGATCAGCGGCTCGTGGTGCTTGACCGCCTTGGCGGCCTCGTCGCCGGTCACGCGCAGGGCGACATCGGCCTTGTACACGCGCAGCTTGGGGCTGCCATCGAGGGCATAGTTGCCGACGAAGGGCGGGGTGAGGCTGATGTAGGAGACCTTGGGCTCCCCTTCCTTGGCTTCTTCGGCCATGACCGCCGCTGGCAGCATCAGGGCCAGTACCATCAAGATCCACGCTTTCACGAATTCGCTCCTCAATACAGTTGGCGCCAGCTTACCCAGCACTTCGCTCAAACCCAAGCCCGGGCTTATGCCAGCCCATCAGGGCGGGCCATGCTCGTTGACCCGGCAGCTGGCCCTCTTACACTTATCGGCCACCACACGCAAAGGAATAGCCCCGATGAAAGCTGTGTTGTGCAAAACCTTGGGCCCGGCGCGCGACCTCGTACTGGAAGAGACCGCGAGCCCTGTACCGAAGAGCAACGAAATCCTCATCGACGTGCATGCGGCCGGGGTCAACTTCCCCGACACCCTGATCATCGAAGGCAAATACCAGTTCCAGCCGCCCCTGCCCTTCTCACCGGGTGGCGAGGCCGCTGGGGTGGTCGCCGCTGTGGGCAGCAAAGCCGGCGGCCTCAAGGTCGGCGACCGGGTCATGGCGCTGACCGGCTGGGGCGCCTTTGCCGAACAGGTGGCCGTGCCGTTCTATAACGTGCTGCCGGTGCCCGAGAGCATGGACCTGACCACCGCCGCTGCGTTCAGCATGACCTACGGCACCTCGATGCATGCCCTGTGCCAGCGCGGCAACTTGCAGCCGGGGGAAACCCTGCTGGTGCTCGGCGCCTCGGGCGGCGTAGGCCTCGCAGCCGTGGAGATCGGCAAGGCCATGGGCGCCAAGGTGATCGCCGCGGCCAGCAGTGCCGAAAAGCTGGCAGTGGCCAAGGCGGCAGGGGCCGACGAGCTGATCGACTACAGCCAGGCCAGCCTGAAGGAAGAGATCAAGCGCCTGACCGCGGGCAAGGGTGTGGACGTGATCTACGACCCGGTCGGCGGTGAGCTGTTTGACCAGGCGGTGCGGGGCCTGGCCTGGAATGGCCGGCTGCTGGTAGTGGGGTTCGCCAGCGGCACCATCCCGCAGTTGCCGGTTAACCTGGCACTGCTCAAGGGGGCTGCGGTGGTCGGGGTGTTCTGGGGCTCGTTTGCCCAGCGCCAGCCTGAGGACAATGCGGCCAACTTCAGGCAGTTGTTCGCCTGGCATGCCGAGGGCAAGCTGAAGCCGTTGGTGTCGCAGACGTATCCACTGGCTGAGGCCGGGACTGCGATCGAGCAGTTGGGGCAGCGCCGGGCTGTGGGTAAGTTGGTGGTGTTGGCGAGGTAAGCGACTCGCCGGTGCTGGCCTCATCGCGGGCAAGCCCGCTCCTACAAGGCATGCGCAAACCCTGTAGGAGCGGGCTTGCCCGCGATAAGGGCGGCACCGGCGCCAAAGCGATCAAACCTCGCGAAGGTTATGGCAGCGCCTGAACCTGGCTTCCAGGTTGCGATCCGGCATCTGGTGGCTACGCAGTGCGTTCAAGGTCTGCTCGACATAATCGCGCGTGGTGCCATAGCGCCCGGTGGCACTGGCCAGGATATGGCTAAGCAGCCCATCCGGCAGCTCGCCGGCGTAACACGGCAGGTGCCGCTCGAGCACGAACCCCAGCGCCTGGACCTTGCTGCCGTCATCCAGCCGACACGTCAGCCAGTGCGGGCGATACGCCGGATACGGCATCTCGCGCTGCCACAAGGCCATCAAGGAATCATCCAGGCTGCTCTCGTCCAGGCGATAAGCGAAGCCGCTGCACGAACCACCGCGATCGAGCCCGAACACCAGCCCAGGGCATTCCGGGGTGCCACGGTGCTCGTGCGACCACAGATACAGCCCGCGATGATACCCATGCACCCGCGCCCGCTGGCGTTCGACCGAATTGCATTCCGGGCGCCAGATCAGCGAGCCGTAGGCAAACAACCACACCGGCCCGCCGTCGTGGCGCGCCATGGTCGACTGCATCGAGGTGAACAGTTGCTCGCGCGTCAGTTGCTGACCGAAGTCGAGCGACGGAGGATAGGACATCTTCCAGGATAGACTTTCCAGTGCCGACATATGCTGCCGCCATTATTCCCCGAGAACTAAACAAGAGCGCCACTGTAACTCAGCGACGCTCCGCTGGACTTACCGTACGGCAGAAAGTCTGCCTGGCACAAGCCCCCCATGCACACGCAGACCGCCGAACTACGGGCCCTGCGCGTAATCGCATGGTTATGTTCCGAGTATAGTGAAGGCTATTGGCAGCGGCGGTAATAATTACCGCCTTATAATCAACGTCGACAACTTTGGTTATTAGCCACTTGCGGCTATTCAGCCACGCGGCGCATACGCGAAAACATCGGCGCGCATGCGATGCGCATCCATGCCGGCTTCGACCAACGCATCGAGGGTGGCATAGACCATGTTCGGCGAGCCGCTGGCATACACGTACACATCATTCAGATCGCCGATGTCTTCGCACACGGCTTCGTGCAGCATGCCGCAACGCCCTTCCCACCCGCACAGGTCGCTCACCACCTTGTGCAGGAACAGGTTGGGCAGGCGCTGCCACTCGTCCCAGTGCTCGATGGCGTAGAAGTCTTCAGGCCGGCGCACGCCCCAGTACAGGTGCACCGGGTGCTTGAAGCCGTTGGCCCGGCAATGCTCGACCAGGCTGTGCATCTGGCCCATGCCGGTGCCGGCGGCAATCAGCACCAGCGGCCCGTCTGGCAGCTCGGCCAGGTGCGTGTCGCCAAAGGGCAGTTGAATCCGCGCGAGGCCGTTGCGCTGCAATTGCTCGATCAGCGCCACCGAGCTGGGCTCGCGCGCAAGCACGTGCAGCTCCAGGTCGCGGCCGCCATGCGGCGCCGACGCCAGCGAGAAGGCCGCCTTGTCGGCGCCGTCGCGTTCGATCATCAGGTACTGGCCGGCGTGGTAGCGCAGCGGCTTGCCGGCCGGCGCACGCAGGCGCACGCGCCAGACATCGCCACCCACCTCGACGCACTCGCTGACCGTACAGGCCAGCGTGCGCACCGGCAGCTCACCCAGGGCCAGCACACCGTCCCAAAGCAAGATACAGTCCTCCAGCGGCTCGGCGATGCAGGTGAACAGCTCGCCGTGGTCACGCACCTCGCCGTCCTGACGCACCCGGCCTTCGACCAGCAACGCCGCGCAGACATGGCAGTTGCCGTTGCGGCAGCTGCTTGGGCAGTCATAGCCCAGGCGCCGCGCGCCTTCCAGAATTCTCTCGCCGGGCTCGAGTGTCAGTACCGCCCCGGACGGCTGCAACGTTACCTGCATCAATCTATTCCCAACTGATCCCACAGCTCATCGATACGGCGGGTGACGGCCTCGTCCTTGACGATGACCCGGCCCCATTCGCGTGTAGTCTCGCCCGGCCACTTATGGGTCGCATCCAGGCCCATCTTCGACCCCAGCCCCGACACCGGCGACGCGAAGTCCAGGTAGTCGATCGGGGTATTGTCGATCATCACCGTATCACGCTTGGGGTCCATGCGCGTGGTGATGGCCCAGATCACGTCGTTCCAGTCGCGGGCGTTGACGTCGTCGTCGGTGACGATAACGAACTTGGTGTACATGAACTGTCGCAGGAACGACCACACACCCAGCATTACCCGCTTGGCGTGGCCGGGGTACTGCTTCTTGATGGTCACCACCGCCATGCGGTACGAGCAGCCTTCGGGCGGCAGGTAGAAGTCGATGATCTCCGGGAACTGCTTCTGCAGGATCGGCACGAACACTTCGTTGAGCGCCACGCCGAGAATCGCCGGCTCATCCGGCGGACGGCCGGTGTAGGTGCTGTGGTAGATCGGTTTGCGCCGATGGGTGATGCGCTCGATGGTGAACACCGGGAAGCTGTCCACCTCGTTGTAGTAACCGGTGTGGTCGCCATAAGGGCCTTCCGGGGCCATCTCGCCCGGGTGGATCACGCCTTCGAGAATGATCTCGGCGGTCGCGGGCACCTGCAGGTCACTGCCGCGGCACTTCACCAGCTCGGTGCGGTTGCCACGCAGCAGGCCGGCGAAGGCATACTCGGAAAGGGTGTCCGGCACGGGCGTCACAGCGCCGAGAATGGTCGCCGGGTCTGCACCCAGGGCCACGGCCACCGGGAACGGCTGGCCAGGGTGCTTCTCGCACCACTCGCGGTAGTCCAGCGCGCCGCCACGGTGGCTCAGCCAGCGCATGATGACCTTGTTGCGGCCGATCACCTGCTGGCGGTAGATACCGAGGTTCTGCCGCTCTTTGTTCGGCCCACGGGTGACGGTCAGGCCCCAGGTGATCAGCGGCGCCACATCGCCCGGCCAGCAGTGCTGGATCGGCAACTGGCTGAGGTCGACGTCTTCGCCCTCGATGATGGTCTCCTGGCAGACCGCGTCCTTGACTACCTTGGGCGCCATCGACACGACCTTCTTGAAGATCGGCAGCTTCGACCAGGCGTCCTTGAGCCCCTTGGGTGGCTCAGGTTCCTTGAGGAAGGCCAGCAGCTTGCCGATCTCGCGCAGTTCTTCGACCGACTCCGCGCCCATGCCCATGGCAACCCGCTCCGGGGTGCCGAACAGGTTGCCGAGCACCGGAATGTCGAACCCGGTAGGTTTTTCGAACAGCAACGCCGGGCCCTTGGCGCGCAAGGTGCGATCGCAGACTTCGGTCATTTCCAGGACGGGAGAAATCGGAACCTGGATGCGCTTGAGTTCGCCGCGCTGCTCCAAGCCACGGATAAAGTCGCGCAAATCGCGATACTGCATGCGTGAGCCTCGTGTTGGCCGTATCGGTCGGGGGTGCAGAGTGTAGCGCTTAAGGGGGGAAAATGGCCAAGGGAGTCTCTGCCGGGGGCTCTCTCAACGCCTGCGAATCTTTTGTGCCAGACAGCAAAAAGCCGGGTTTCCCCGGCTTTTGCTTGGTGCGGCGAAGCTTACTTGCGCTTCATCGACAAGAAGAACTCATCGTTGGTCTTGGTCTGCTTGAGCTTGTCGGTCAAGAACTCAATGGCCGCGATCTCGTCCATCGGGTGCAGCAGCTTGCGCAGGATCCACATGCGCTGCAGCTCGTCGTCGGCGGTCAACAGCTCTTCGCGACGGGTGCCCGACTTGTTGATGTTGATGGCCGGGAACACACGCTTCTCAGCGATGCGGCGATCCAGCGGCAGCTCCATGTTGCCGGTACCCTTGAACTCTTCGTAGATCACTTCGTCCATCTTCGAGCCGGTCTCGACCAGCGCGGTGGCGATGATGGTCAGCGAACCGCCTTCCTCGATGTTACGCGCGGCACCGAAGAAGCGCTTCGGCTTCTCCAGGGCGTGGGCGTCGACACCACCGGTGAGGACCTTGCCGGAGCTCGGGATCACGGTGTTGTAGGCACGCGCCAGACGGGTGATCGAGTCGAGCAGGATGACCACGTCCTTCTTGTGCTCGACCAGGCGCTTGGCCTTCTCGATGACCATCTCGGCAACCTGCACGTGGCGGGTCGGCGGCTCGTCGAAGGTCGAAGCAACCACTTCGCCGCGCACGGTGCGCTGCATTTCGGTCACTTCTTCCGGGCGCTCGTCGATCAACAGGACGATCAGGTGGCACTCGGGGTTGTTACGGGTGATGTTGGCCGCGATGTTCTGCAGCATGATGGTCTTGCCCGCTTTTGGCGGGGCGACGATCAGGCCACGCTGGCCTTTGCCGATCGGGGCGCAGAGGTCGATGACGCGGCCGGTCAAGTCTTCGGTGGAACCGTTGCCGGCTTCCATCTTCAGGCGCTTGTTCGGGAACAGCGGCGTCAGGTTCTCGAAGAGAATCTTGTTTTTCGCGTTTTCCGGACGGTCGAAGTTGATCGTGTCGACCTTGAGCAGCGCGAAATAACGCTCCCCTTCCTTCGGCGGGCGGATCTTGCCAACGATGGTGTCGCCGGTCCGCAGGTTGAAACGGCGGATCTGGCTAGGCGAGACGTAGATATCGTCTGGGCCGGCCAGATAGGACGCATCAGCCGAACGCAGGAAACCGAAACCATCCTGGAGAATCTCCAGTACGCCGTCACCCGAGATCTCTTCGCCGCTCTTCGCGTGTTTTTTCAACAGGGCGAAAATCACGTCCTGCTTGCGCGAACGGGCCATGTTTTCAATGCCCATCTGTTCGGCCATTTCTAGCAGATCAGTAATCGGCTTTTGCTTGAGTTCAGTCAGGTTCATAAGGGGAGTGACGTAATCATGTAAGAAGGGGGAATTAAGCTTCTGGCTTAATGAAGCCGCGCCGCAAGAAGGCGACAGGATCGCGTACTGATTCGAATTAGGGATGCTTCGGCGACGGCATGCAGGGGGCACTGGAGAATCAGTGCGAGGCCGAATGTAACACTTGCTTTTTTCCGCGTCTAGTGTTCGGAAAAAGAAAAGCCCCGGGGTTTCCGGGGCCTTTTCACATCACAGGTTGGCGTCGATGAACGCGGCCAACTGCGACTTCGACAGGGCGCCGACCTTGGTCGCCTCGACGTTGCCGTTCTTGAACAGCATCAGCGTCGGGATGCCACGCACGCCGTGCTTGGCCGGGGTTTCCTGGTTGTCGTCGATGTTCAGCTTGGCGACGGTCAGTTTACCCTCGTAGGTCGAAGCGATGTCGTCCAGGACTGGAGCGATCATCTTGCACGGGCCGCACCATTCTGCCCAGTAGTCGACCAGCACCGGGCCAGCGGCCTTCAGGACTTCTTCCTCGAAGGTGGCGTCGGTGACGTGTTTGATCAGGTCGCTGCTCATGGATATCTCCAGGTGGTAAGCAAAAAAAACGTGGCCCATCATAGCCGCACCGGCTGCCTACAGGAAGTCGCGGACGATTGAGTGTAACTATAGTTGTGCAAGACCCGACGAATCGAAACTGTCACACAAGTGTCATAGGATCCGTCGACCCCTTGCTTTGCATCAACCCTTGCCGTGCCATGCGTTGGCGTCTGCCCGCGATCGTGTCACGATTGCCGGGTAATCGACCGAGAATCTCGAAATCATGCCGCAGAACTCCGCGAAGAACCTGTCCCTGATCGCCGCCATCGACCTGGGCTCCAACAGTTTCCACATGGTCGTGGCCAAGGCCCACCATACGGAAATCCGTATTCTCGAGCGGCTTGGGGAAAAAGTTCAGCTCGCCGCTGGCATCGACGACGACCGCCGCCTCAGCGAAGAAGCCATGCAGCGCGGCCTCGAATGCCTCAAGCGCTTTGCCCAGCTGATCAATGGCATGCCCGATGGCGCGGTACGCATCGTCGGCACCAACGCCCTGCGTGAAGCCCGCAACCGCAACGACTTCATCCAGCGCGCCGAAGCCATCCTAGGCCACCCGGTGGAGGTCATCTCCGGCCGCGAAGAAGCGCGCCTGATCTACCTCGGCGTCTCGCACACGCTGGCCGACAACCCCGGCAAGCGCCTGGTCGCCGACATCGGCGGCGGCAGCACCGAGTTCATCATTGGCCAACGCTTCGAGCCGCTGCTGCGCGAAAGCCTGCAGATGGGCTGCGTCAGCTTCACCCAGCGCTATTTCCGCGACGGCAAGGTCACCCCGGCGCGCTACGCCCAGGCCTACACCGCCGCGCGCCTGGAGCTGATGAGCATCGAAAACGCCCTGCACCGGCTGACCTGGGACGAGGCCATCGGCTCCTCGGGCACCATCCGCGCCATCGGTGCGGCGATCAAGTCCGGCGGCCTGGGCACTGGCGAAGTCAACGCCGAGGGCCTGGCCTGGGTCAAGCGCAAGCTGTTCAAGCTGGGCGAGACCGACAAGATCGACTTCGAAGGGGTCAAACCGGACCGCCGGACCATCTTCCCGGCCGGCCTGGCGATCCTCGAGGCGATTTTCGACGCCCTCGAACTGCAACGCATGGACCACTGCGACGGCGCCCTGCGCGAAGGCGTGCTGTTCGACCTGCTCGGCCGTCACCACCATGAAGACGTGCGTGAGCGCACCCTGAACTCGCTGATGGAGCGCTACCACGTCGATCAGGGCCAGGCGGCCCGTGTCGAGCGCAAGGCGCTGCACGCGTTCGATCAAGTGGCGAAGGATTGGGGGCTGGCAGAGGGTAACTGGCGCGATCTGCTGAGCTGGGCGGCGAAAGTGCACGAAGTCGGGCTGGATATCGCCCACTATCACTACCACAAGCACGGCGCCTACCTGATCGAGCACTCCGACCTCTCCGGGTTCTCCCGCGAAGACCAGCAAATGCTCGCGCTATTGGTGCGCGGCCACCGCCGCAACATCCCCAAGGACAAGTTCGCCGAGTTCGGCGACGAAGGCATCCAGCTGATTCGCCTGTGCGTGCTGCTGCGCTTCGCCATCCTGTTCCACCACATCCGCGGCACCCAGCAGATGCCCAAGGTGGTGCTGCAGGCCGGCGAAAACAGCCTGGAAGTGCTGTTCCCGGATGGTTGGCTGGAGCAGAACCAGCTGACCCAGGCCGACTTCGCCAATGAGGCGGAGTGGCTGGCCCGGGTCGGCTTCGTCCTCAGCGTACGTTGAGGACCGGGTTGCTCAGGCGCTCCAGCAGGGTCGCCTGGGCACTGCGCGCGTTCTGGTTGCCGGTCGGCGAGCTGCGCACGTAGCGGCCGTCCGACTGCAGCGTCCAGGCCTGGGTGTTGTCGGTCAGGTAGCTTTCCAGCTCCTTCTTGACCCGCAGCAAGAGCTTCTTGCCCTCGACCGGGAAGCAGGTCTCGACGCGCTTGTCGAGGTTGCGCTCCATCCAGTCGGCACTCGACAGGAAGATCTGCTCTTCACCGCCATTGAGGAAGTAGAACACCCGCGTGTGCTCGAGGAAGCGGCCAATGATCGAGCGCACCTGGATGTTGTGCGACACCCCGGCAATGCCCGGCCGCAAGCAGCACATGCCACGCACCACCAGGTCGATGCGCACGCCCGACTGGCTGGCCTTGTACAACGCGCGGATGATCTTGGCGTCGGTCAGCGAGTTGAACTTGGCGATGATGTGCGCCGGCTTGCCCTCGAGGGCGAACTGGGTCTCGCGGGCAATCATGTCGAGCATGCCCTTCTTCAGCGTGAACGGCGCGTGCAGGAGCTTTTTCATGCGCAGCGTCTTGCCCATGCCGATCAACTGGCTGAACAGCTTGCCGACGTCTTCGCAGAGCGCGTCGTCGGAGGTCAGCAGGCTGTAGTCGGTGTACAGGCGGGCGTTACCGGCGTGGTAGTTACCGGTGCCCAGGTGCGCATAGCGGACGATCTCGCCGTGTTCGCGGCGCAGGATCAGCATCATCTTGGCGTGGGTCTTGAAGCCGACCACGCCGTAGATTACCACCGCGCCCGCGGCCTGCAGGCGGCTGGCCATCTGCAGGTTGGACTCTTCGTCGAAGCGCGCGCGCAGTTCGATCACCGCGGTGACCTCCTTGCCGTTACGCGCCGCGTCCACCAGAGCGTCGACGATCTCCGAGTTGGCACCGCTGCGGTACAGGGTCTGGCGCACGGCAAGCACGTGCGGGTCCTTGGCGGCCTGACGGAGCAGGTCGACGACCGGCGTAAACGACTCGAACGGGTGCATCAGCAGGATGTCCTGCTTGCTCACCACGCTGAAGATGTTCTCGGCGTTCTGCAGCAGCTTGGGGATCGCCGGGGTGAACGGCAGGTACTGCAGCTCCGGGTGGCTGTCCAGGCCGGTGATGCTGAACAGGCGGGTCAGGTTGACCGGGCCGTTGACCTGGTACAGCTCGCTCTCGCTCAGGCTGAACTGCTTGAGCAGGTAGTCGGACAGATGTTTCGGGCAGGTGTCGGCGACTTCCAGGCGCACGGCGTCACCGTAGCGGCGCGAGAACAGCTCGCCGCGCAAGGCCCGGGCAAGGTCGTCGACCTCTTCCGAATCCAGCGCCAGGTCGGCGTTACGGGTCAGGCGGAACTGGTAGCAGCCCTTGACCTTCATGCCCTGGAACAGGTCGTCGGCGTGCGCGTGGATCATCGACGACAGGAACACATAGTTGGCACCCGGGCCACCGACCTCTTCCGGCACGCGGATGACCCGCGGCAACAGGCGTGGCGCCGGGATGATCGCCAGGCCCGAGTCGCGGCCAAAGGCGTCGACGCCTTCGAGCTCGACGATGAAGTTCAGGCTCTTGTTGACCAGCAACGGGAACGGGTGCGTCGGGTCGAGGCCGATCGGGGTGATGATCGGCGCGATCTCGTCGCGGAAGAAGCGCCGCACCCAGGTCTTGATCTTCGGCGTCCAGTGGCGACGACGAATGAAGCGAATATGGTGCTTCTCCAGCTCCGGCAGCAGCACATCGTTGAGGATCGCGTACTGGCGATCCACCTCGTAGTGCACCAGCTCGCTGATCCGCGCCAGCGCCTGGTGCGGCTGCAGGCCGTCGGCGCCGGCCAGCTCACGGGCAAAATTGATCTGCTTCTTCAGGCCCGCGACGCGGATCTCGAAGAATTCGTCGAGGTTGCTGGAGAAGATCAGCAGGAACTTCAGACGCTCCAGCAGCGGGTAGGACTCATCCAGCGCCTGCTCCAGCACGCGGATGTTGAACTGCAGCTGCGAGAGCTCGCGATGAATGTACAGGCTGCTGTCGTCCAGGCTCGGCAGGTGGACCGCCGGCGCCGGCGCAGGGGCCGGCACTGCAGCTTCCACCGGCGCTTCCACAGGCGCCTCGACGACCGCCTCTACCACCGGCTCGTCCACGGGCGGCAGGTCGGGTGGCGTCTGCGTCAGCTCTTGCGGCAGCGCCTGGGCATCCTTGATCTCGACAGGGGTTAGCACTTCGTTATTCATCTGACGTTCCTGGAGGGCGTTACTGCCCTCTCAACAATTGGGCGGCGCGAACGGCGAAATAAGTGAGGATGCCATCGGCACCTGCTCGTTTGAAAGCGGTCAGCGATTCGAGGATTACCGCCTCGCTCAGCCAGCCATTCTGGATCGCGGCCATGTGCATGGCGTACTCACCGCTGACCTGGTAGACGAAGGTCGGTACCTTGAACTCGGTCTTTACCCGGTAAACGATGTCCAGGTACGGCATGCCGGGTTTGACCATGACCATGTCCGCGCCTTCGGCGAGGTCGGTGGCCACTTCATGCAGGGCCTCGTCGCTGTTGGCCGGGTCCATCTGGTAGGAGGCCTTGTTGGCCTTGCCCAGGTTCAACGCCGAGCCCACCGCGTCGCGGAACGGGCCGTAATAGGCGCTGGCGTACTTGGCCGAGTAGGCCATGATACGCACATTGACATGGCCGGCTGCCTCGAGGGCTTCGCGGATCGCCCCGAGGCGGCCGTCCATCATGTCCGAAGGGGCAACCACCTGGGCACCGGCATCGGCGTGCGACAGCGCCTGGCGCACCAGGGCGTCGACGGTGATGTCGTTCTGCACGTAACCCTCTTCGTCGAGGATGCCGTCCTGGCCATGGGTGGTGAACGGGTCGAGGGCGACGTCGGTGATCACCCCCAGCTCCGGGAACTGCGCACGCAGCGCGCGGGTAGCGCGCTGGGCGATGCCTTCAGGGTTCCAGGCTTCGGCACCGTCGAGCGACTTCTTCTCGACCGGGGTCACCGGGAACAGCGCCAGCGCCGGGATCCCCAGCTCGACCCAGCCCTGCGCGGCTTCCAGCAGCAAGTCGATGGACAGGCGCTCGACGCCTGGCATGGACGGCACTTCCTCACGGCGATTTTCACCGTCCAGCACGAATACCGGCAGGATCAGGTCATCGACGGTCAGGGTGTTTTCGCGAACCAGACGGCGGGAAAAATCGTCCCGGCGGTTGCGACGCAGACGGGTGGCAGGAAACATACGGTTGGCGGGGGTAAAGCTCACGGCAGACTCCTGAGCCCGCGCAGGCGGGCAGCGCGACAGTTATAAGCGGCCATTATGACGCCTGTGTTACACCCAAGGGCAACCCTGCGACTTGTGGCCGCAGGCATTCTCCTTGTAGGAATTGTTCACGTCGAGACACATTTGGACACTTTCCCCCGCGCCCGCGAAGGGGTAGGCTGCGCGTTCATTTCGCCAGCACCCTAGAAAATGCTTGGACAATTCCTGCAGGATTTCGGCTACTTCGCCCTTTTTCTCGGCACATTTTTCGAAGGTGAGACCATCCTGGTTCTCGCAGGATTTCTTGCGTTCCGCGGATACATGGACATCAACCTGGTGGTACTCACGGCGTTCTTCGGCAGCTATGCCGGCGACCAGCTGTGGTACTTCATGGGCCGCCGCCACGGCCGCGCGATCCTGGCGCGCAAGCCGCGCTGGCAGGCGATGGGCGACCGCGCGCTGGACCACATCCGCCGCCACCCGGACATCTGGGTACTGAGCTTCCGCTTCGTCTACGGCCTGCGCACGGTCATGCCGGTGGCGATCGGCTTGTCGGGCTATCCACCCCGGCGCTACCTGCTGCTCAACGGCATCGGCGCGGCGATCTGGGCGATTGCCCTGGGCGCCGCCGCCTACCATTTCGGGGCGATACTCGAAGGCCTGCTGGGCAACGTCAAGAAGTACGAGCTCTGGGTGCTCGGCGGCCTGCTGGTACTGGGCCTGCTGCTGTGGCTGCGCCGGCGCTTCCGCACCTTGCGCGCCGAGCGCAAGGCGGCCGCCGCCGAACAGGCTGCCGCGGCGGAACAGGCAGTGGCCGAGAAGCCCGCCCCGGGCGAAGGCCCTGACCGCCCCTGATACACCCCTGCCGAAGAATGAACACCCTGCAGTGGTTGCGTTCCAACCCTGTAGGTTGTGAGCACGCCGCGTCATAGCCACATCTGCCAAACTAGAGGACATTAAGCGCCTCGACACTGGAGTAATGAGCATGACGAAAAAAGTTGCGGTGATTCTTTCCGGCTGTGGCGTCTACGACGGCGCCGAAATCCATGAAAGCGTGATCACCCTGCTGCGCCTCGACCAGCGAGGCGCACAGGTGCAATGCTTTGCACCCAACATCGCGCAGATGCACGTGATCGATCACCTCACCGGCGAAGCGACGCAAGAGTCGCGCAACGTGCTGGTGGAGTCGGCGCGCATCGCCCGCGGCGAGGTCAAGGACATCCGTGAAGCCGACGCCAAGGATTTCGATGCGTTGATCGTGCCGGGCGGCTTTGGCGCCGCGAAAAACCTCTCCAACTTTGCCGTCGAAGGCGACAAGTGCACGGTGCAGCCGGATGTCCTGGCGCTGGCCGAAGCCTTTGCCGAGGCCGGCAAGCCGGTCGGCCTGATGTGCATCTCGCCGGCGCTGGCTGCCAAGATCTACGGGCCGGGCGTGGTCTGCACCATTGGCAACGACGCGGGCACCAGCGCGGCCGTGGTGAAGATGGGCGGCACCCATGAAGAGTGCGATGTGCATGACATCGTCGAAGACACCCAGCGCAAGCTGGTGACGACCCCGGCGTACATGCTGGCCACCTCGATCAGCGAGGCGGCGGGCGGGATCTACAAGCTGGTGGACCGGGTGCTGGAGCTGACCCACGAAGGCGACCATTAAGTAAGGCCACTGCCCAAGCAGCCCGCAAAGCGTGGGCTGCCCCCTGCCCTGCTAGCCCTTGGCCAAGCGCGTGATGATGCGGTCGAGGGCATTGGCGAACTCCTGCTTCTCCTTCTCGCCGTAGGGCGCCTGCCCGCCACTGACCTGGCCCTGCTCGCGCAGATCGGTGAACAGGTTGCGCACCGCCAGCCGGTCACCCATGTTGCGCTCGTCGAACTCGCGGCCACGGGGGTCGAGGGCGGCAACCCCCTTCTTGATCAGGCGATCAGCCAGCGGGATATCGCTGCAGATCACCAGCTCGCCGGGGACGGCGTTTTCCACCAGGTAATCGTCGGCCGCGTCCGGGCCGCTGGGCACGACGATCAGCCGTACACAGGCGAACGCAGGCTTGATCTGCGCCTGCCCGGCGACCATCACCACCTCGAACTTGCGCTTGAGGGCGAACTTGACGATCAGGTCCTTGGCTTGCTTGGGGCAGGCGTCGGCATCGATCCATATACGCATGTAGCTGTGTCCATTGTTCGGATTGAATGATCGTTATGGTGCCAGTTCTGGCCTCTTCGCGGGTAAACCCGCTCCCACAGGGTTCTGCGGCGCAGCTCAAAACCCCTGTGGGAGCGGGTTTACCCGCGAAGAAGACACCGCCGATCTAGCTGGCTGCCGCCCGGCGCTTCTCGGCCAGCCACGAGCGCCCATACAGGCAGACAATCGCCGTCAACGCCACGGCCTGCGCCGCCAGCGAATACGCGTCGGCATGAATCCCCAGCCAGTCGAACTCGAAGAACGCCACCGGCCGCGTGCCCAGCACGCCAGCCTCCTGCAGCGCCTTGACCCCGTGCCCTGCAAACACTACCGACAAGGCACACAACAACCCCGCATTGATGCTGAAGAACAGCGACAGCGGCAGCTTCGCCGAACCGCGCAGGATCACCCAGGCCAAGCCCACCAGCAGCACCAGCGCCGTCGCGCCACCCGCCAGCACCGCGTTGTGCCCAGCCGGCCCGGACTGCAGCCAGAGGGTCTCGTAGAACAGGATCACCTCGAACAACTCGCGGTACACCGAGAAGAACGCCAGCACGGCAAAGCCAAAGCGCCCGCCGCCGCCGAGCAGGCTGCTTTTGATGTAATCCTGCCAGGCCGCCGCATGCCGGCGGTCGTGCATCCACACCCCAAGCCACAGCACCATCACCGCGGCGAACAGCGCCGTACAGCCTTCCAGCAGCTCGCGCTGGGCACCGCCGACATCAATCACGTACGCCGCCACGGCCCAGGTGGCAAAGCCCGCAACCAGGGCCAGGGCCCAGCCGATATTGACGCTGCGCACCGCCGACTGCTGGCCGGTGTTACGCAGGAAGGCGAGGATAGCCGCCAGTACCAGGATCGCCTCCAGGCCTTCGCGCAGCAGGATCAACAGCCCGGAAATGTAGCTCAGCGACCAGCTCAGGCCATCGCTGCCGAGCAGCTTGGAGGCCACCTCGAGCTTGCCCTTGGCCTCGGCCAGACGCTGCTCGGCCTGGGCCAGTGGCAGGCCATCCTGCAGCGCCTGACGGTAGGCCATCAGGGCCTTCTCGGTGTCCTTGCGGACCTGCGCGTCGATGTTGTCCAGCGAGCTTTCGACCAGTTCGAAGCCTTCCAAATAAGCCGCCACCGACAGGTCGTAGGCCTGGTCATGCTCACCTTCACGGTAGGCTGCCAGGCTCTTGTCCAGTGTACTGACGGTGTATTCGATCAACTGCGCCGGGCCGCGTTTGACCTGCGGCGGCTGCGCACGCTGGGCGCGGAACGCTGCCAACGCCTCGACGCCCTGACTGGCAGCCACACTCGCCGGGGTCTGCCGCGCGAGGTCGGCAAGGGGCCAGGTCTGGGCGCCCTTGGCCGCCTGCGGGTCGGCCGTAAAGCTGGCGATATAGGCCGCCACATCCCAGCGTTCACGCTCGTCGAGCTGATCGGCGAACGACCCCATATCAGTGCCTTCGACGCCCAGGCTGAGGGTGTTGTAGAGGTCCAACAGACTCAGCTGATCAAGCCGCTCGACACTGCGCAGGTTACTCGGAGGCGGCTCCAGCCCAAGCCCGGCCGGACCATCACCGGCACCACTGTCGCCATGGCAGATCGAGCAGTGCTGTGCATACAGCACCCCACCACGGACCGGGTCCGGGGTAATCACCGGCGCTTGGCCGGGTAACGCATCGGCGACAGCGAGGGTGCTGCACAGCGCCAACGCCAGCGCCGGCCACAACAGCCAGGCGAGTAAACGGGGACGGGAAGTCATGGCCGGTCTCGAGGGAATACGAAAGCGAACATTGTTCACTTCCACTCTGCACTGCTCAAGGTGCTCGGGCGGATTTCATGAAAAATCTTGTAACAGTTAGGGGCCTTGGACGGCTCGAAGAAAATCACCCACACACTGCCACCAAATTGCCATCGTCGGCCAGTATAATGCCGCCCCCGCCGTCCATCCATTCAGGGAAGAACACCACCGATGGTCCCCCGCGCCCTTACCCTGGCTGCGCTTGTCGCCGCCTTGCAGCTGACCGGCTGCGCCGCGTTCCGCAGTTACGACAGCGAGCTCCAGGAAACCAACCAGCAACTGGCCGCCGGCAACCTCGACGCCGCCCTGACCTTGCTCGAAAGCAACAACAAGGGCGAGCGCAAAGACCTGCTCTACTACTTCGAAAAGGGCGAGCTGCTGCGCTCCAAGGGCGACTTCCAGGGCAGCCAGCAGGCCTGGCGCGCCGCCGACGGTGTGGTCTTCCAGTGGGAGGAGTCGGTCAAGCTCGACACCGCCCGCTACCTCAGCCAGTTCGGCAGCTACCTGGTCAACGACAAGGTTCGCCGCTACGAAGGCTACGACTACGAAAAGGTCATGCTGACCACCCAGATGGCGCTCAACCTGCTGGCAGTCAACGACTTCGACGGCGCCCGCACCGAGATCAAGAGGACCCACGAGCGCGAAGCGCTGATCGCCGAGCTGCGCGACAAGCAGTACCTCAAGCGCGAAGAGGAAGCCGAGCAACAAGGCGTCGCCACCGAGTACAAGGACCTCAAGGGTTACCCGGTGGCCAGCCTCGATGCGCCGGACGTGGTCGGCCTGAAAAACAGCTACCAGAGCGCCTTCAGCCATTACCTGTCCGGTTATGTCTACGAAGCCCTGGGCGAAAAAGGCCTGGCCGCGCCGGGCTACCGCACCGCCGCCGAACTGCGGCCGAACACCCCGCTGCTCGAGCAGGCCTTGCTCGACCTCGACAAGAGCACCGCCACCACCGGCGAAAGCGACGTGCTGATCGTGGTCCAGAGCGGCCTGGCGCCGGCCCGCGACTCGGTGCGCATCCCGCTGCCGCTGTCGATCGACGGCAACCTGGTGATCACCCCGCTGTCGTTCCCGGTGATCAAGGAAGACACCAGCACCGCGCATTTCAGCGAGCTCTACCTGAACGACAAGGCGCTCAGCCTGACCGCCCTCAACAGCACCAGCGCCATGTCGCGCCGGGCGTTGCGCGACGACATGCCCGGCATCATCCTGCGCACCAGCGTGCGCGCGGTGAGCCGCGGCGTGGCGCAAAAGAAGATGAACGAGGTCAACCCGCTGGCCGCCCTGATCATGGGCATCGCCTCGGCCGTGGTCGAAGGCGCCGACACCCGCACCTGGCGCACCCTGCCCAACGAGACCCAGGTCGCCCGGGTGCACCTGGCCAACGGCGAGCACACCCTCAATTTGCCACCGAGCCTGGGCGGCAACCGGCTCACGGTAAAGATCGACCGGCCGTTCCAGGTCGTCAGCCTGCGCGTGGTCGGCAACCGGGTGTTCGCCGGCGGCCCCGCCATCGCCACCCCGCCTGCCGCCACCCCACAACCCCAGGCCGTTGCCAGCCTCAAGTAACCCCAAGGACCGCACATGCGCTTTACCTGCATTGCCCTGTTCGCCGCCGCCCTCCTGGCCGGCTGCGCCACACCGCCCCCCGCACCGGACAGCGCCGCCAGCAAGGTGGTGACCATGGGCCAGCTCGATGACTTCGAGCTCGGGCCGATGCGCGTCGCCCGCGAAAACGGCTTTCTCACGGTCAAGGTCGGCGTCAACAACACCAGCCGCAGCAACCAGACCCTGTACTACCGCTTTGCCTGGCTGGGCAACGACGGCTTCCCGGTAGCCGACGAAGAAAGCTGGAAGACCCTCACCCTGTACGGCAAGCAGGCCAGCGTCCTGCCCGCCATCGCCCCGGTCCCGCAGGCGAGCGACTTCCGCCTCGAAGTCCACACCCGGTAATTTTTTTCAGGAGCAGTCTCGATGTTTGCACGTATTTCCCTCGCCGCCCTGGCCATTGCCCTGGTCAGCGGTTGCAGCACCCCGTCGCCGGTCCTTGGCGGCAAGAACATCAGCTACGGCGACAGCAAGGCCGTGGAGCTGGTGACCAACGAGTTCGGCTCCACCGACCTGCAGATGATCGCCGAGAGCATGACCCGCTCGCTGGCCCAGTCCGGCGTGCTGCATGGCCGCCCGGTGGTGCAGGTGTATGACGTGAAGAACAAGACCAGCGAGTACATCGATACCCGCGAGATCACCACCACCATCAAGACCCAGTTGCTGAAGACCGGCGTGGCCCGCTTCGCCAGCGACAACACCGACATGCAGAGCCAGGTCGATCAGCTCAAGCTGCAGAACCAGAGCGGCCTGTACAAGAAGAACACGGTGGCCAAGACCGGCAACATGATTGCCGCGCAGTACCGCCTGGAAGGCTCGATCAGCTCGATCGTCAAGCGCAGCAGCGACTACAAGGACGTGTTCTACAAGTTCAGCCTGCAACTGGTCGACGTCGAGAGCGGCCTGGCCGAATGGATGGACGAAAAAGAAATCCGCAAGACCACGGAGCGCTAAGCGATGCGTACATGGATGGCAATCATCGGCCTGGCCTGCGCGGTGTCCGCGCAGGCGGCCCCCAAGGTCGCGGTCACCGACCTGGCGTACGAGGCGCGGCTGGAAGCGTACGTGCACACCGTCAACGCCCAGCAAAGCGGCCAGGCCAGCGCTTACAACGCCAGCCACTCGGCGAGCTACAGCGAGTACGAGAGCAGCACCAGCTACATCCAGCAGACCGAACTGCGCGCGTTCAGCGCCGAAATCAAAGGTGCGCTGATCAAGGGCGGCCAGTTCCAGGTGGTGCAGGCCAAGCCGTACACGGCTGCGTCCAGCGAGGACGTGCATGACGTGATCGCGCGGATCAAGAGCGGCGCGTTTCCCGGTGCCGACTACGTGCTGTTCGGCACCCTGTCGGACATCGACTTCCAGCGCGATACCACCGCCCTGGACCACACCGACAGCTATTCGGCGGTACTGGGCCTGAGCCTGGTGGCCGACTTCAGCCTGGTCAACACCCGCACCTACGAGATCACCTCGGCGTTCACCGCCATGGGTGAGGGGCAGGACACCAAGCTGGTCAACAGCCAGGATGCCCGCGTGACCCTCAACCGCCCGCGGGTGGTGCGCGAAGTGTCCAAGGCGCTGGGTGAAGACGTGGCGCGGCAACTGGCCGAGCAACTGGGTGGCGAGGTGGCTGGGCAGCCGGGGCGCCAGGGTGGGCACAGTGACTTGCCGCCGGATGAGCCGGCGCGGGTCTTGCGCTGATACCTGAAAACGCCCGGTTGAGAGACCGGGCGTTTTTTAGTGGCCGTCGTGATCTGTTAGCGAAAAACCAGAAGCGAGTGACCAGGCATCGTTGGCCGCTCGACGTCGACCTTTTGTCGACCTCGTCGTGGATCTCATACGCTGGCGAGGTCCCGCATGCGTTTTTGGATGATACGACCCCGGCCTGGGTTAGCCACCACTGATCCCGAGCTTTCAATGACATAGTCGATACCACTCAAGGCCGACAGCGCTCGAACCTGCGCGATGATGTATGCCTTGATCTCGGGTTCGGCCTGACGCATCTCTTCCAGCAGCTGCGCCCTGCCATCGATCAGGATGATGATGTCCTCGACATCCTTGTGGTAAGGGTCGCCCTGACCCCGACCACGAAATGCCTCCAGCTTGGTTGCGAGGAAATAGGTTGGCTTGAAGACTTGAATGCTGATGCCGCTGGGGAGGACGAACCAGTCGGCTTGTGCCAGTCCTTCTACATACCAACGGTTCGCATAGCCCAGGATATCGGGATCCGACGGCATGAAGTCGACTTTCACACCCTTGAAGCGGAAGCGACAGTTGACCTCATCCTCTCCGGTGATCTTGAAGCCCTGAGCAGCCAAGCGCTCTGTCAGACGTTGCCACGCACCAATGCCTGCCAGCTCGATCACCAGGTCTACGTCATCAGTGAAGCGGATGTCGTCCAGCACCGCAGCGTCGGTGACCAACAATGCCGTCGTGCACCCTCCTACGAATGCCACTTCCTTCAGGAGGTCCTGGCCCAGACCCTTCGCGACAACTTCTATGAGTTCATAATTGTGTTCCGCGTTTGAAACCATGCTATCCAAGCCCCATCCCTGTTTTCAGGATATTGAGTGCAACACCGCTTTCCCTCGGGCCGCCAAGGCGAATCGCGTCGACGAGCGCAAGATAATGATAGAGAACCCTGTCGTGCTTGACCGCGTGCGGAACGGTCTTGTAGAGCGGTTCTACTGCCTGACCACGCTCACTACCGACTGCGTCTGGCCAGACCAGAATCAGGTTGCCACTGCTCTTGATGCTTTTCGACAGCGCCGGTGCTGCAAAACCTGTAGGAATTCCCCTAACCATAGGCCCCGGTTTAACGGGGAAAAAGTACTTCAGCGCATGCTCGGCAATTTTCAGCAGCTCGCGACGATTTACTTTCGGTAAGCCGGTGTCATAGTCATAGGTCAGCAGGCCGGATCCTCGACATCTGGCCATCGCATTCGAAATCTCGCTCTTGCTCAGCCCTAGCGCGGCAGACAATGCCCGTAATGAGTAACTGTCGCTCCAGCTGGATAGAGGGGTCGACGCGGCCGGGTCCGACCATCCTTCCCAGTTGCCTGGCTCATCGGCTGGATCATCAGGATTGGCTGGAATCATTTGCCAAGAGAGATTTTCCTCTTGGGCATGAAGGCTGACCATTTTGAACAAAAGCAAAATGTCTTGACTTTTCATGAGAGCAAAACCTTCAAGTGTCCACATTCCATAAAACGTGGACACTTATGGCATGACCAATCTCACCGTGTCAATAGCCAGCTGGATGTCGGCATGAATGCCCGACGCTACCGCCGGGCGCTCATCCAACCATTACCGCAGCCGGTTGATCCCCGACTCCATGTCGTTGATCAACGCCTTGGCGAGGCTGCTGAGGATGCGGGCGGCGCTGCCGGCCTGGAGGTCGCCTTCCATCTCGGCTTCGTCGGTCAGGTGGCGGATGCAGCCCAGCAACACCGACAGTTCGTCGAACGCCTGGGCGAGCGGGATGCCGGGGCGGACGGTGAACAGGTCGGTTTGCTCCACCCCTGCGGTGGTGAGGGGCTCGAAGTCATCAGTCATTGCTTCTCTCCTTGAACCGTCAGGGTCACAGCCTGGACAGGGCGTGCTCGACCAGCGTGCGGGCCATCTTGGTGGCGTGTGCGGCGCTTGCGATGGCATTCGGGTCGGGGGCGTCGGCCTGCTCGCTGCAGTGCGTTTCGAGGGTTTCGATGACGCCACTGAGGAACTCGCTGGCCAGGGTCAGGGAGTCGGGCGGGGTCATGTCGCTGTGGGCGGAGAAATGGGGAGAGATGATGAGCTTGAGACGAGGGGGGTCGGGGACGATCTTTTTCATGACGGTACTCCGTATGGCGGACAGGAACTGCCGTCCTCCTCGTCTCACGGAATTGGGTGGCAGTCGTACGCGGGGTGAGACCCGGGCCATACGGTAACCCGACCAAGCCGAAGCTTGCCCGCGCACGACCGCCATAAGCGGTGCCGTCGTATGAAACCGGGTGTCTCACGCCCGATCGCCCTCTTCAGGCGACCCGAGGACGTTATCCCTGGAGCTTTTCCCCGGCAACATGGAAGCTTCCGCAAGGCGTGTAGGATACTTCCGAAGCGGATTTGAGCTGAAGGGGTTGGCGGGTAGCTTCAGAAAGGTCTTACGTCTGTGGGATTGCCGGGGCTGCTTTGCAGCCCATCGCAGGCAAGCCAGCTCCTACAGGATTTGCGCTGTTTTCAGGAGCAGTGGCGGGCGTAGAACAGGAGCGCGACAACGCCGCCGACCCCTGTAGGAGCGGGCTTGCCCGCGAAGGGCTGCGAAGCAGCCCCAACGATTCACTGCCTGGCCGCAGCCTCCTTCCACCCCCCACCCAACGCCAGGAACACACCAATCTGCCCCATCGCCACCTGGCTATTGGCCGCCGCCAACTGCCCACGCATGTCGGTATAGGTCCGGGTCGCCTGCAGATCCGCCAGGAACGACTCACGCCCCGCCTGGAAATACCGGTGAGTCTGGTCCGCCGCTTCCTTGGCCGACTTCTCGGCCTCGGCCAGCGCATCGCGCCGGTCGAGCAGCGCGCTGTACTGGGCGAGGCGGGTCTGGGTCTCGCGGATGGCGTTGAGCACCACCCCGTCGAAGTGCGCCAGGGCCGCCTGGGTCGAGGCCTCAGCCTCGCGAATGCGCGCGCGGGTGCCGTTGGTGGGGATGGTCCAGCTCACCAGCGGGCCGAAGCCCCAACGGTTGGTCGAGGGCTCGCCAAGGTTCTCGAGAATGCCAATGGTGCCTACCTGGGCGCCAATGCTGATGTTCGGGTACAGCGCACCGGTCGCCACGCCGATGGTCGCGGTGGCAGCCGCCAATTGGCGCTCGGCCTGGCGTACGTCGGGCCGGCGCTTGAGCAGGGCCGCGCCATCGCCGACCGGGATCAGTTGGGCCAGCTGCGGCAGCTCGGCGCACTCGGCGGTGCCAGCGGGCAACTGCTCGACCGGCTTGGCCAGCAGCGCTGCGAGGGTGTACAGCCCGGCCTCGCGCTCAGCCTGGAAGCGCGGCAGCTCGGCACGCAGCGACTTGAACTGGGTCTGCGAACGGGTCACCTGGGTTTCATCACCCCGGCCGGCATCGCGCAGGCGCTGGTTGAGCTGCACGCTCTGCTGCTGCAAGCCCAACGATTGGTGGGCGATGTGCAGCTCTTCGTTGGCCGAGCACACCTGGGTATACGCCTTGACCACATCGGCCACCAAGGTGATGCGCGCGGTATCTGCGGCGGCCTGTACGGCATCGGCATTGGCCTGGGCCGCTTCGCTGCCGCGCTTGAAGGTGCCCCACAAGTCGAACTGGTAGGAGGCACTGAGGATCGCTTCGCCAATGTTCGCCACCGGCACTTTGTCGGGCTGCAGGAAGGCTTCGCCAGACTCCTGCAAGCGCTGTGCGGCCACCTTGGCGCCACCGCCGAAGCCGCCCTGCGACTGGGCCACCTCGAGCTGGGCGCGGGCCTTGGCGATGTTGGCGGCGGCCACGCGCAGCTCAGTGTTGGCTCCCAGCGCGTCGCGCACCAGGGTGTTCAGGCGCGGGTCCTGGTACAGCTGCCACCAGTCCTCCGGCACCGGCGCCGACACCACGCTGGCGGCATCCTGGCGCAGCGGGCCATTCAGGTCGCCGCGCTGGACCGCCGCATCCCCAGGCACCTGGTAGTCGGGGCCGACCATCTGGCAGGCACCCAGGGACAGCGCAAGGCCGAGCAGCATCAGGCGTTTCATGGCCGCTGGCCCTCGATGATCGAGACGGTGGCGGTGCGCCCGGCGATCATGCGGAAGTCTTCAGGCACGTCATCGAAGGCAATACGCACCGGGATCCGCTGGGCCAGGCGCACCCAGCTGAACGCCGGGTTGACGTTGGGCAGCAGGTTGGCGCCGCTGCTGCGGTCGCGGTCTTCGATGCCGGCGGCGAGGCTCTCGACGTGGCCGCGCAGGCGGGTGTCGTCGCCCATCACGCGGATGTCGACGGCATCGCCGATATGGATGCCGCCCAGCTTGGTCTCTTCAAAGTAACCGTCGACGTGGTACGAGGCGCTGTCGACCACCGACAGCACGGCGCGGCCGGCCGTGACGAACTCGTGGGCACGCGGTGCACGGTCGTTGAGGTAGCCATCGACAGGGCTGCGCACCACCGAGCGGTCGAGGTTGAGCTGGGCGCTGTCGACCGCCACCTGGGCTTCATTGACCGCAGAGCGGGCGCGGGCCTCGCGCGACTGGCTCTCTTCGAGCTGCTCGGCCGCGACCAGGTTGCCCAGCTGCTTGTTGCGGCGCGCTTCGCGGGCGGCCTGGGCGAGGGTCTCCTGACGCTCGCTGAGGGTCGCCTGGGCATGACGCAGGGCCAGGCTGAAGCGGTCCTGGTCGATGGTGAAGAGCACGTCGCCGCGCTTGATCAGCTGGTTGTCGCGCACCTCGACCTGCTGGATCAGCCCGGAAACATCCGGGGCGATCTGGATCACGTCGGCGCGGATATGGCCGTCGCGGGTCCAGGGGGCGAACATGTAGTAGACGACCATCTGCCAGACCAGTACGGCTGCGAAGGTCACCACCAGTAAAGTCAGGACCACGCGGCCCAAGGTCAACAAAGGTTTTTTCATGGCAGCATCAGGCTTCGGCAAAAGTGATCCACCGCACCAAGCAGCACGGCATACAGGGCAACATTGAACAACGCCCGGTGCCAGACCAGGCGGTAGAAATTCAGGCGCACCAGCACAGCGTGCACGCCCAGAAACAACACATAGGTGCAGACCATCATCACCAGCAGCGTGGGCAGGAACACCCCGCTGATATCCAGTTCACCGATCACAGCGGGGCTCCGTCGATGCCTTGCGGCAGTTGCGCGTGTTCGCTCGGCTCGAGCATCACTTCGACCCCCGGCAGCAGCGCCAGGCGCAGGCCGCTCAAGGCGTGCAGCAGGTGCACGCGGGCATCGCCACGGTCGTGCAGGTCGTCCAGCGCCAGGCCCTGGCGGGCACGCTCCATGTTGCGCAACAGCGCAGGCGGGGCGTGCAGGCGTTCACCGGCGCGCAGGCACTGGGCGTAGTGCGCACCGACGTCTTCGATGACGCTTTGCAGGCGCTCGCGGGCCTGCTGGCCGACTCGCGGCAGGTAGGCCTGCAGGTCCAGCAGGTTGAGCCCGACGCGCAGGTCGCGCAGGGCCACGCCGCTGTCCTGGCCGGTCTGCGACAGGCGTGGCAGGTGCTGCATCAGGCGGTCGAGCATCTGCACGCCGACCTGGCGCTGTTCGGCGAGGGTGGCGGGCTGGGTCATCTCGACGATGTCGCGCCAGGCGAAGCGGGTCATGCGCTTGGCCGCCAGCTCCACGCCGAACGGGCGCAGCAGCAGGGTCCAGATAAAGGCGAAGAGCAAGCCTGCGGGGCCGGCCAGGTTGGCATTGAGGAAGGTGAAGAAATCAGCGTCGTAGGCGCCCTGGATGCTGATGAAGGTGGCCGTGTTGACGATGGTCAGCAAGGTGCCGAGGTAGAAGCGCGGCTGCACGGTCAGCGTGCCCACGCAGATGAATGGCACCGCGAAGGCCAGGACCAGCATCGGGAAGTCGTGCAGGTTCGGCAGCACCAGGAACAGGTACACGCTGGAGAAGATCACCGAGAGCATGGTCCAGAAGAAGAACCGGTAGATCTGCGGCGCCGGGTCGTCCATGGCAGCGAAGAAGCTGCACGCCACGGCGGCAAGGATCACCGCACTGGCGCCGTCGTTCCAGCCCAGGCCGATCCACAGGCCGCAGGCGACGATGATCGCGGTCACCGTGGAGAACACCGAATAGAGCATCAGGCCGCGGTCGAAGAAGGGCGTCAGCCGGCCCAGCCGCCAATGGCGATAGGTGGCGCGCCACGGCGTGGCGTCGTCCTCGCGCAGGGCGTGCTGCAGGCTGCAGCAGTCTTGCCAGAGGTCGAGCCATTCGGTGAGCCGGTAGAGGGCGTTGGACAGCAGCAGCTCGGCGCGCTGATCCAGCGCGGCGGCGCTCGGTTGCAGGCGTTCGATCTTGTCGCGCAGCGCGCTCCAGCGCGCCACCGGGGCGTCGACGGCGCTGGCCTGGAGCCATTCGCGGGCCTCTGCGAGCAGCGGCTGGATCTGCGCGAACTGCGCCGGGGCGCGGCCTTCGAGGGCGACCAGGGCGTCGTCCAGGGCATCGATCACCGGCAACAGGTGGATCATCCGC
The DNA here is from genome assembly GCF_900536025.1 of Pseudomonas reidholzensis. Lineage (GTDB taxonomy): Bacteria > Pseudomonadota > Gammaproteobacteria > Pseudomonadales > Pseudomonadaceae > Aquipseudomonas > Aquipseudomonas reidholzensis. Next base: position 12,773 of record NZ_UNOZ01000040.1, on the reverse strand, counting down.
CCACGCAGCTCGCGGGCGTTCTTCAGGGTATGCGGGCCGGCGCCTTCGTGGCCGAGCTGGCCGATCATCAACTCGAGGCTGTTGAACGTGGCGACCATCGCCGCGCGCATGGCGCCGACCTTGTCGACCGCGACGTCGCGGGCCAGGTAGGTGTCGCTGTAGCGGATCGCTTCAGTGAACCAGCTACCGGTAGAACCGACCACCACTGGAGCCAGCCGGCGCGGCCAGAAGATCGCCCCGACCACTGCGGCGCAGACGATCCCCAGGCAGATCTCCTGGGCCCGCGACGAGGCCACGTCGAACACCGCGAGGGGGTTGTCGACCACGGCAAGGGCGATCATCGGCAGGGTGTAGCCGGCCAGCATCAGCACGTAGTTGTTGGCGGTGCGCAGGTTCAGCGAGAGGAACAGCAAGGTGCCGGTCCATAACGCGATGGCCACCGACAGCAGCAGCGGCGACTGCACCAGCGGCGGGATCAGGAAGATCGCCCCAGCGGCCCCGAGCAAGGTGCCCAGCGCACGGTACAAGGCCTTGGAGCTGGTCGGGCCGACGAACGGACTGGAAACGATATACACCGTGGCCATCGCCCAGTACGGGCGCGGCAACTGCATGAGCAGTGCGATGTACAGGGCGATCATCGAGGCGCCGAAGGTGCGCACGCCATAGAACCAGTCGCGGGCCGGCGGCATCGAGCTGAAGAAGCCGTTCATGCGAAGCCGCCCGGGGTAACCTGGCCGGCCGCTTCGAAGGCGCGAATCACCCGCAGCGTCGCCTCCAGATCAGCCTCACTGATGCCCTGCAGGACCTCACGGCGCAGGCGCACCAGCTCGGCTTCGATCGATTCGGCGAGGCGGCGGCCGTCGGCGGTCAGGCTCAGGGCCTTGGCGCGGCGGTCCAGTGGGTCTTCACTGCGGCAGACCAGGCCGGCCTTGCACAGCTGGTCGAGCAGGCGCACCAGCGACGGGCTTTCGAGACCGGCGGCGTTGGCCACCGCGACCTGATGCACGCCATCGCCGAGACGCACGATCATCAGCAACGGCACGGCGCAGGCTTCGGAGATACCGTAGCCGGTCAAGGCGGCATGGCAGATGCGCCGCCAATGCCGCGAGGCCACGACCATGCCGCTGCTGATTTGCAGGTGCAGTGCATCAAGTGTCATGAGGGGAACCGGGGATATTCATAGTTTGCTAACTATCAATATACGCCCTGCCCTCCCCCTGCCGTCAACCGCAGGTGATGAACTGGCCGGATGAAATGTTGTTCATGAGGGCAGTGATCAACCCCGCTTGGGTGCGTGGCGAGGGCTGCGCCCTCGATCGCGATACAAGGCCGCTCTCACAGGGTTTGGCAGCGCCGCGACCCAGGGATTCTCAAGGCTGGATCTGATCTTCCAGCTTCAGGGTCAAGGCCAGGGTGCTGCCCATCAGGATCGCCTGGTCGCGCCAATCCCGGTAGCGGCCCGCATCCTCCCGGCTGAAATGCACCGCCAGCTCTTCCGCCGCCTGCATCACGCCCGCCGCCGCCGCCAGCTCCAGCCAGTACAGGCCGGCCTTGGTGTCGGTCTGCACATACAGCCCGTGCAAGAACCGGTAGCCGACCTCGAAACGGCAACGGGCCTCTCCGCGCTTGGCGCCACGCATGAACCAGCGCAAGGCCTCGATCAGGTCGACCTGCCAGTCCTGGTCGCCATCGCACACCTCCTCTTCATACAGGTCACCCAAGGCTGCCGCCGCGTGCAGCATGCCGCGCTCGAAGGCCTGCCGGTAGCACTCGGCTGCCTGCACGTAGGAGATCTCGACGCCCTTGCCGAAGTAGTGCTGCTGGCCAAGGTTGAACCAGGCCGCGGCACTGCCCTGCAGCGCCGCCATGCGCAGCAGGTGGCCGGCCAGCGAGGTGTCGGCCAGCCAGTACTTGCCGTTCAGCCAGATCCAGCCGAGGTCGTTGAGTGCGGCGACGTTGCCCTCCAGGGCCCGGTCGCGCAGGTCGCTGTACACCGCTTGCAGGTCGACCGCTTCATCCAGCCGGCTGACCAGGCCAAAGCGCTCCCCCAGCGGCGCGCGCTGGCTGGGCAGGCCGACACCGGCAAACAGGCGCTGGCGACGCCGCGCAGGCGTCGGCGCCGGGACGATGCGCTCGGGTAAAAGCCGCGCGAGCAGCGAATGGATATTGCTGGCAGCAGACATGTTCATCCTCGTTGAACGACACACAAGCCCCACCGCGGCCGTGCTGAGGCGTGATTCTGCGCGACGCTACGACGAAACCTGTCGCGAACGATCCGATTCAAGGCAACCATTTGCATCTTCCTTGATCTGAGCGAGTTGTGGCTAATTGCCATCCCTCGCTTGTACCGCCATCCTGTTGCGGCAAGCCTAGACAAGGACGTTACATTTTGCCGTTCGCCACCACCCGCGCCACCCTCAGCCGTCAATGGGCGTTGTTGCGCCAGTTGCCCAGCCGCTCCCCTGGCGTTACCAGTGCCGAACTGGTGTGGCGCCTGCGCGACGTTGGCTTCAGCGTCAGCAAACGGACCGTCGAACGCGACCTCAACGAGCTGTCGCTGATCTTTCCGCTGGAGCGCAATGACAAGAGCATCCCCTTTGGCTGGCACTGGTCGGCGACAGCGGTGGGTGAGCTGAGGGGCAACTTCGATCTGCAGGGGTACCTGCGCAACGGTGCGCTGCAGCCCGTGCAGGGTGAAGGCATGGAACTGCAGGCGTGGGTCACCGATGGCCTGGCGCGGCAGTTGCGTGAAGCGCCGTTGACGGCGGACATGCAATTGACCGCGCTGGAGCAGGGGCACCGGATGCGGGCGATGGTCAGCGATGGCTGGCCGCTGCGCTGGTGGCTGTTGAGCCAGGGGAATGGGTTGGTGGTGGAGCAGCCACAGGCGCTGCGCGAGGAGATCGGGCGGACCTTGAGCAGCGCTGCTGCCCAGTACCAGGATTAAGCTGCGCGTCGCCCTTTTCGCGGGTAAACCCGCTCCCACAGGATCTGCAGCGCTGCAGATCCTGTGGGAGCGGGTTTACCCGCGAAGAAGCTGACACAACAGTTCCTGGCTAGCGCTGCATCCCCCAGCGGCGCACGGTCACCCGCTCCAGGGTATTGAACACCAGCCCTTCGACCAGCAACCCGATCAGGATCACCACCGCCAACCCGGCAAACACCTTGTCGGTGTACAGCTCGTTGCGGTTCTGGAAGATGTACCAGCCCAATCCGCCCTTGCCGCTGCTCGCCCCAAACACCAGCTCAGCCGCGATCAGTGTGCGCCAGGCAAACGCCCAGCCGATCTTCAACCCCGACAGGATCGACGGCAGCGCCGCCGGCACCAGGATATGCAGCACCAACCGCAAGCCCCGCAGACCATAGTTGCGCCCGGCCATGCGCAAGGTCTCGGAGACACCGAGAAAACCCGCATAGGTGTTCAGCGCCAAGGCCCACAGCACCGAGTGCACCAGCACGAAGATCAGGCTGTTGTCGCCCAGGCCGAACCACAGCAGCGCCAAGGGCAGCAGGGCAATGGCCGGCAGCGGGTTGAACATCGAGGTCAGGGTACCGAGCAGGTCACGCCCGAACTGGGTCGACACCGCCAGGCTGGTCAGGGCAAATGCCAACACGATGCCCAGCAGGTAACCCTTGAGCAGCACCACCAGCGACACGCCGACCTTGGCCGGCAGCTCGCCGCTGAACATCCCCTCCCAGAACGCCCTCGCCGTCTGCAGGAAGCCCGGCAGCAGCAAGTCGTTGTCGGTAAAGCGCGCGGCGGCCTCCCAGAGCACGGCCAGTACCAGCAGGATCAGCGTCTTGCGCAGCCAACCCTGCTGCCAGAGCCGCTGAGCCAGCGGCAGTTGGCGTTCCAGAGGCACACTGAGCAGCGGCTCCAGCTGCACCTCGTATTCCTGTCGTACAGGTGTAGTGGTCATGGCTGAAGCTCCTCAGTAGGCGATGCGGATGTCGTTGAAACCCAGATCAGCCGCTTGCTCCGGCTCATCGGCCTCATCGAACAGCAGCCGGTGGATACGCCGGGCACTGGCCTGGAAGTCACTGGCGCCGAGGCTGCCCAGGTCGTACTGATGGCTGTGCACCTCGGCGCGGACTCGGCCCGGATGCGGCGACAGCAGCAGGATGCGATTGCCGACCACCAACGCCTCTTCGATCGAGTGGGTGACGAACAACAGGGTGAAGCGCACCTCCTCCCACAGCTGCAGCAACTCTTCCTGCATCTTGCGTCGGGTCAGGGCGTCGAGCGCGGCGAACGGCTCGTCCATCAAGAGGATCTTCGGCTGGGTGGCCAGCGCCCGGGCAATCGCCACGCGCGCCTTCATGCCACCCGAGAGGGTATGCGGATAGGCATCGGCAAACGCCGCCAGGCCGACCTTGTCCAGGTAATGCAGGGCGCGCTCCTCGGCTTCGGCGCGCTTGAGCTGGCCCGACACCAGCAGCGGGAACATGACGTTCTGCTTGACCGTCTTCCACGGTGGCAGCTGGTCGAACTCCTGGAACACCACGATACGGTCGGGGCCGGGGCCCTTGACCGGCTGGCCCTGGAGGCGGATCTGCCCTTCGCTCGGTTCGATGAACCCGGCCACGGCCTTGAGCAAGGTCGATTTGCCGCAACCGGACGGGCCAAGCAATACAAAACGGTCAGCACGGTCCACTTCGAAGCTGACCTGGTGGGTGGCGCGCACCACGCGTTGCGCGGTGCGGTATTCGAGGCTGACGTTATCCACAGCAAGCAGCGGTGGCGTGGCGACACGGCTCAGGTTGCTGGCCGTGTGGCCTGGCAATGGGGCGGTCATCGGCGATCAGCTCCCCTGCAGTGGACGTTCGGCGTCCTGGAAGAAGTAGTCCTGCCACGACGCGGGCTTGTTCTTGATCGCGCCGACGCGGTAGAGGAACTCGGCCAGCGGGTAGGTGTTCTTCGGCGTGACGGTGAATTCGTACTGCGGGTTGTCGATCAGGCGGATCAACGCGTCGCGGTCGATCTTGGCCTTGGTCACGCGAATGTAAGTGTCCGCGGCTGCGGCCTTGTCTTTCTGGGCGAAGTCCGCCGCCTCGGCCAAGGCCTCGACAAACGCCTTGTAGGTCTTGGGGTTGTCGTTGCGGAACTTCTCGGTGGCGAACAGCAGGGTCGGCGAGTTGGGGCCGAGCAGGTCATAGCTGTTGAGCACGATGTGGACGTTCTTGTTGGCCAGCACCTGGTCCTGGAACGGCGGGTTGGAGAAGTGCCCATTGAGCTCGGTACCGCCCGCCAGCAAAGCGGCGGTGGCATCAGGATGGGGGATGGCCAGGGTGTACTTGTCGAGGCGGTTGTATTCCTTGTCGCCCCACTGCTTGGCGGCGGCGTACTGGAGGAAGCGCGACTGCACCGAGACCCCCACGGCCGGCACCGCGATGCGGTCTTTTTCCGACAGGTCGGCGATGGTCTTCACAGTGGGGTTGCTGCTGACCAGGTAGTACGGGAAGTTGCCCAGCGAGGCCACGGCCTTGACGTTCTGCCGGCCCTTGGTGCGGTCCCAGACGGTGAGCAGCGGGCCGACGCCGGCGCCGGCGATGTCCACCGAGCCCGACAGCAACGCGTCGTTGATCGCCGCGCCACCGGACAGCTGCGCCCAGTCGACCTTGATGTCGATGCCCTCTTCCTTGCCGTGTTTTTCGATCAGTTGCTGGTCACGGACCACGTTGAGCAGCAGGTAGACGATACCAAACTGCTCGGCGATGCGGATCTTGCCTTCGGCCTGGGCCGCAGTGGGTGCCGCCAGGGTGCCGACGACCAGGGTCGCGCCCAGGCCGATGCTGGCCGCCAGGCGGCTGATGGATTTGCGCATGGTGTGTTTCCTCAGTCGTCAGAACGGGGCATCGCCCTGGATGGTGGTGCGGAACAGTTTGCGGCGCAGGTGCGCGGGGCAGCCGGCGGCCAGGTGGATCAGCGAGCGGTTGTCCCAGAACACCATGTCGTGGGGCTGCCACGGGTGGCGGTAGATGTTCGCCTCGAGCACGCTCAGGGCATACAGCTGTTGCAACACATCACGGCTTTCGTCGTCGGGCAGGCCAACGATGCGGGTGGTGAAGCCTTCGCTGACGAACAGCGCCTTGCGGCCGTTTTCCGGGTGGGTGCGCACCACCGGGTGGATCACTTCCTGGACCTGCGCGAGCTGCTCGGCGGTCAAGGTCGGGCGCCAGTTGCCTTCGAACTTGGTCTCGGCATAGCGCGCGGTGTAGGAGTGCGCGGCCGCGCGGCCTTCGACTATTGTGCGCAGCGCATCGGGCACCGCGTCCCAGGCTTTGTGCATGTCGGCGAACAGGGTGTCGCCGCCTTCGCTGGGCAGCTCCTGGGCGTGCAGCATCGAGCCGAGGCTGGGGAGCTCTTTGTAGGAGAGGTCGGAATGCCAGAACTTGCCGGCATCGCCCAGGCCTACGTTGCGCCCGTCTTCGACGATGTTGGAGACGATGAGGATTTCTGGATGGCCCTGCAGCAGGAACTGTTTGAGCACATGGATCTGCAGCTCGCCGAAGCGGCGGCTGAAGGCAATCTGGTGTTCAGGGCGGATGCGCTGGTCACGGAACACCAGCACGTGGTGGTCGAGGTGGGCGCGATGGATTCGCTTGAAGTCTTCGCGGTTGACCGCTTGGGTCAGGTCCAGGCCGATGATCTCGGCGCCGACGGCACCGCTGAACGGACGGATTTCGAAGGATTGCGGCTGTGCGCTGTCGATGGCCGACAAGGCGTTAGAGGCGGCTGGCATTTCTCACTCCCACGTAGTGCGCGGTCTTCAGGGCGCGCATCGATCAGAAACGCACGGGGGACTCCCGTGTGGATTCAAGTCGTGCGGCGCGCCGATTGGTCGGCAGGTACGCAGTGGGTGAACTATAAATTCATAAGAAACAGAATTTAAATACCATTAAAGCATATACATATGAACAGGTGGGTGACCGGCCTGGGTCAGATAAGGCCGCCTTCGGCGTCTTCTTCGATCAGGTTGCTCAGGCCACCCAGCGCTTTCCGCGCGCTAGACCGGTTGAGCAGCTTGGCCCGGGCACCTTCGGGCAGGTCGGTGATGCTCAGGACGCCCTTGGTGGTGAGTACGTCGATCAGGTCTTCGAGTACCCGGATCATGTCCAGGTCGCTCTGTTTGAGCTGGTTGAGGCTGTTGCCGACGACGTCATCGGCGAACCATTCGAGGATCTCGGCATGGCTGGCTTCGAGTGTTTCGGTGTGCCCTTGATACGGGGCGGCTTCTACCCGCGACAGACGGCCGTCGGCGTCGCGCTGGACGTAGTAAATGGCGTTGTGCCTGGTCACGATGAATCCTTGTCGTCAGATAGCGGTAGGCCCAGCGCGCGAGTATGCGCTGTCGGCGGGCGGTGGAAAAGGCTCGGAACGGGAGTTGTCGGCAAGGCTGCTGTGCAGCCCATCGCGGGCAAGCCCGCTCCTACAAGGATCGCGCCATTCTGAAGCTCGGCGCGAACCCTGTAGGAGCGGGCTTGCCCGCGATGGGCCGCAAAGCGGCCCCACTCTTTCAAAAGCCCCTGATCAGCTGTTGTTGCTGTCGACCTTGATCAAAGGATCGGCACCGCTGATCAGCGAGTTGATGGTGCTGCTCGACCAGTTGTTGCCCTGCAAGGTGATGGTGGTGTCGACGTGGTTGGCACCGTCGTTGACGTTGAGCTTGCCATCGCTGCTGACCTGCAGAACGGTTTCACCCTGGACGGTGATCATCTTCAGGTAGTTGTCGATGGTGCTGCCCTTCTCGCCCTGGAGCAGGTCGCTCAGGTCGAGGCGGTCGCCCTCGGCTGCCTTGAAGTCGGTGATCACGTCGTTGCCGGTGTGACCTGCCTTCCAGAGGAAGGTGTCCGCGCCACTGCCGCCGGTGAGGGTGTCATTGCCCTTGCCGCCGGTCAGGTAGTCGTTACCCGCACCGCCGAAGATGATGTCGTTGCCATCGGTACCCAGCAGGTTGTCGTTGCCGGAGGTCCACACGGGTGCCAGGCCGGTAGCCCCTGGGCCGGCGCCCTGAAGGGTGACGTACAGGTGCGCGGTGTCGGTGTCGCCATCGGCTTGGGTCAGCTTGTACTCGAACTGGTCCACATGGCCGATGTTGTCCTTGCTGGCCACTGGGGTGTAGGTGTACGAGCCGTCCTTGTTGATCACCAGGCTGCCGTACTCGCCATTGACGGTAGTGCCAGCGCTCGATGCATCGACCCAGACGCCGTTGACCTTGACCGACAGGGTCGAGGTTTCGCCACTGGTGCCCAAGGTGTCGTTGTCCAGTACCGAACCGACGACCGCAGCGGCAGTCCAGACGATGCTCGAGGTGCCAGGTACGGTGACCTTGAAGTCGTCGAAGGTGACCGAGGCGTTAGAGTTGGTCCAGGTGTTGTCATTGACGTCCAGCAGAATCCGGTACTGGGTATTGGCATCCAGCGCATTGGTGGTGATCGTCGACGAGCCCGAGCCGATCATACCGCTTTGCGCAATAGTCCAGTTGTTGCCGCCATCGGTGCTCTTGTACAGCGTCCAGCTCGCAGTATCGGTTCCGGAGTCGTACCAGGGGGTCGATGCGAACGACGTCACCGCCGTGAACGACAGGACTTCACCCGCTGCGCCGCCCGTCTTGTAGACAGGGGTCAACGCTTGGCCATCACCGTAAGAGCTGCCGTTGGTGTCGGTCAGCGTCAGTTTGTTGCTGCTGTTGCGTTGCGCATCCTGGTTGTTGCTGTTACCCGCCAGCGAGCTGGACTGCCAGCTGGAGAGGTTATCCTTCAGGACGCTGTTGCTGCTCAAGTCCGCCCAGTCGCGGTCTACCGAAGAGAACTTCCACGGGTTGCTCTCATTGCTGGTGAAGGTCGCCAACGTGCTGGTGGTGGCGGCCGTAGTCACAGTCTGCGAGCTGATCGTAGCGGTGTGGTCGTCATTTTTCGCAACCGGATCACCGCGGTCAGTCACAGTCAACGTCAGGGTCGACGACGCCGTGGTGCCGTTGGCGTCCTTGACGGTGAACTTGACCACCGTCGACAGCGAATCGGCCGTGTCGAAGTTGTCTTTGCCGGAGAAGGTGTAGCTACCGTCGCCTTTGATCACCAGCTTGCCGACATTGCCCAGGTCGATGGTCTTGCTGTCGGAGGCACTGGTGAGGTTGTAGGTAACGCCGTTGTACTCGACCGCGGTCAGTTTCCAGCCATTGGCCGCCCAGCCGGCGGTGCCAGCACTGGCGTTGCTGGTGACGTCACCGGACGTGGCGCTGCCGCCCACGCTACCGACCAGTGCCTGAGTCAAGGCGCTGACGTTGGTGCCGACTACCAGGACGTGGTTGTCGTTTACACCCTGGGTGATGGAGCCGACCGTCTCACCTGGCTTCCAGGCGATAGGCTCGAGGTAGTTCTTGTCGGTGTTGCTGAGCCCGCCAAAACCTACCGCGTAGGAATCATCGAAGCCTTTGTTGTTAAGGAAGTTGATCCAGGTGCTTTCGTTGGCCGATGCGTCGTTAGGTACGCCGTCGGACATGAACACACTGACCAGCTTGCTGCCACCTGCAGGCGGCGCCGTGTAGTTGTTGATCACCGAGTTGAGCGCGGAGGCGTAGTTGGTGTTGCCGCTAGCCGCGAGTTTATCGATGGCCGCATAAGCGTCGGTCAGGTTGGTGAACCAGCCGCCGTCTTTGCCCGAGTTGGCGAAGGTGGCACTGCTGGCGAACGAAACGATGAACACCGAATGCACGGTGCCGGAATCGAACAGGTTCTTCACCGCTTCCTTGAGCATCTGCAGGCGCGACGTGTACGGGCCGCTGCCATCCGGATCGCTGCCCTGCTGGCCGTTGCCGGCCGGCCCCATGCTGCCGGACCGGTCGAGCACCAACACCACGTCGGCGCCGCCAGCGGTGCCGCTTTCGACGATCGTGGCGCTGTCGTTGCCAGTGAAGGTCGGGCCCTTGTCGTTGTCGACGATGGAGCCGGTCGCGGTTTTCTGGCTGCCGATGTCCACCTTCTCGAAGACGTTGCTGCTGTCGTTCACCTTGTTGATGGTGGCGATCAGCGTCTCGGTGCTCTCGATCTTGATGTCGTCGAAGGTCTGGACCTGGAACGTCGTGTTGCTGCTGTTGCCGGAGATGGTGACGCTGGTCGGCAGGTTACCGGTGACGTCAGTCGCGTCGGCGGTGCCGCTCCAGGTCAGGTCCACGGTCACCGACTTGCCAGCCGGAACGCTGACAGCGTTGCCGGACTTGTCCACCAGTTCGACCTTGTAGGTCAGCGTGCCGCCTTCGGTGACCGAGCTGTCGCCCACGATGCTGATCTTGGCGTAGACGGTGTCGATGGTGTCAGCGATGTTGGCAGTGGCCGTTGCGCCGGTGAGGTTGACGTTCTCGTAGTTGCCGCCGGTGACACTCACGACCGTGGCCGTCAGGTTGCTGGCGTCACGGTAGACATCTTCGGCGTTGGTGTTCGGCACGGCCAGGGTGTATTTGCCGGTCGCGTCCACGGTCACGTTGTAGATCGTACCGCCCACGTCCACCTTGAGGATGGTCGTGCTGCCGGGAGCCGGTGGGTTGCTCAGCTGGAAGTGGAAGAAGACGCTGGCGTCACCTTCCTTGGCCGCATCCGCGGTGACCTGTACGAAGGTGTCGTTGATGGTATCGACGATATTGGCGGTGTCCTGGGCACCCGTGACATCGGTTGCTTCGAAGTTGCCGCCGTTGATCGACACGACTTTCGCAGTGACCTGACTGCTGTCCTTGTAGAAGTCTTCAGTGTTGGTGTTGTTGATCGCCAAGGTAGCCGAACCGTCAGCGAGCACAGGAACGATGTAGAGACTCTCGCCGACCTTCACGGTCAGGGTGGCCGGGTAGCCTTCCTGAGGGACGGTGCTCAGCTGGAAGCTGAAGTTAACCTTGGCATCCGCTTCGGTCCCCGAATGAGCGGTCACGGCTACGGTGGTCGCGTTCAAGGTGTCACGGACTTCAACGGTGCCGGACGATGGGCTGATCTTCTCGTAGCTGCCACCGGTACCGCCCTGCACGGACAGGGTCAGGGTCTGAGGATCCAGATACCCGTCTTCGGTATTCGGGTTCGCCACGGTCAGCGAGGCGTGGCCCTTGTCGTCCAGAGTGATCTGGTGTTGCTGGCCGTTGAAGGTGTAGGTCAGCACGACAGGCGCACTGCCCGCCTTCGGTGCGACGCTCATCTGGAAGTTGAAGGTGATGTCCTGGCCTTCGTTGACTGGGTTAGCAGTCACGATCGCGGTGACCGGTGTCTCCGTGTCATTGACCTGAACGGTGCCAGCCGAGGTACCGATCTTCTCGTAACCGCCGCCAGTGCCGCCCTGAACTTGGAGCGTCAGGGTGCCAGCGTCGACATAGACGTCTTCACCGTTCGGGTTGGCAACAGTCAGCGAGCCGTGGCCGGTAGCGTCCAGGGTGATCTGATGTTGCTGGCCATTGAAGGTGTAGGTCAGCACAACAGGATCGCTGCCTGCCTTCGGCGCGGAGCTCATGGCGAAGTTGAAGGTGATGTCTTGGCCTTCGTTGACTGGGTTAGCAGTCACGATCGCGGTTACTGGGGTCTCGGTATCCGAGACGACCACGGTGCCATTCGACGTACCGATCTTCTCGAAACCGCCGCCAGTGCCGCTGTCTACGGTCAGGGTCAGGCTGCCAGCGTCGACGTAAACGTCTTCACCGTTCGGGTTCGCTACGGTCAGCGAGCCGTGGCCGGTAGCGTCCAGGGTGATCTGGTGCTGCTGGCCGTTGAAGGTGTAGGTCAGCACAACAGGATCGCTGCCTGCCTTCGGCGCGGAGCTCATGGCGAAGTTGAAGGTGATGTCCTGGCCTTCGTTGACTGGGCTAGCAGTCACGATCGCGGTGACCGGCGTTTCGGTATCCGAGACGACTACGGTGCCATTCGACGTACCGATCTTCTCGAAACCACCGCCAGTGCCGCTTTCTACGGTCAGGGTCAGGCTGCCAGCGTCGACGTAAACGTCTTCACCGTTCGGGTTGGCAACGGTCAGCGAGCCGTGGCCGGTAGCGTCCAGGGTGATCTGATGTTGCTGGCCATTGAAGGTGTAGGTCAGCACCACAGGATCGCTGCCTGCCTTCGGCGCGGAGCTCATGGCGAAGTTGAAGGTGATGTCCTGGCCTTCGTTGACTGGGTTAGCAGTCACGATCGCGGTGACTGGAGTCTCGGTGTCATTGACCTGGACGGTGCCAGCCGAGGTACCGATCTTCTCGAAACCACCGCCGGTGCCGCTGTCTACGGTCAGCGTCAGGCTGCCAGCGTCGACGTAAACGTCTTCACCGTTCGGGTTCGCTACGGTCAGCGAGCCATGGCCCTTGTCGTCCAGGGTGATCTGATGTTGCTGGCCATTGAAGGTATAGGTCAGCACAACCGGATCGCTGCCTGCCTTCGGCGCGGCGCTCATGGCGAAGTTGAAGGTGATGTCCTGACCTTCGTTGACTGGGCTAGCAGTCACGATCGCGGTGACCGGTGTTTCGGTATCCGATACGACTACGGTGCCAGCCGAGGTACCGATCTTCTCAAAACCGCCACCAGTGCCGCTGTCTACGGTCAGGGTCAGAGTGCCGCCATCGACGTACACATCTTCGCCGTTAGGGTTAGCTACGTTCAGCGAGCCGTGGCCTTCGTCGTCCAGGGTGATATGATGCTGCGGGCCGTTGAATGTGTAGGTCAGCACAACAGGATCGCTACCCGCTTTCGGCGAGGAGATAATCTGGAAGTTGAAGGTGATGTAATGGAATTAGTTGAAAGGGTTAGCAGTCACG
>NZ_UNOZ01000038.1 GCF_900536025.1 Pseudomonas reidholzensis | reverse complement strand
AATTTTCAGCATTTTATTTTTCCTGAAAAGTGGCCGTCGCCATCTGCTGTCAAACAAGAGGGTGGCAGCTGTACACGGGTTGACAGACCGGTAGGAAAAATCAAAAACCCGGCGCACACGAGGTGCCCCATGCACAGCTGCCATAAAGGCAAAGCCATGGAATTTTAACCTGGGCGGCCTGTCAAAGCCGGTCGCTGATTAGCAGCGACCGTCCGAGACTAGGGCTCAACCCAGAGCACCGCAATGGCTTGAAAGGGGTTGGAAGTATGTTTGGGAAATGGACTACAAGGAATAGGGTAAGTCCTCAAAGCCAGGTGAAAAGCAGGGCCTGAAGTTCGACCGCATCATGGCCACCAGGCGCAAGTCACAGGCTATTGCAGCGTCCTCAAGATCGAGCGCCGCCCGCGAAGCCGGTGGCATGCCTCCCAGGTGCACAACAAGCCATCCCCCCAGCGCCACCACTTTTCCTGCCCCATCACTCCCACCTATTTAACTACCCCATCGCCCCACCCCCTCCTAGACTCGACCCATCCCGACTCAGGACCCAACACCATGCCCGAGACCCTGCTCAGCAGCCGCAACCTCGCCTTCGAACTCTACGAAGTCCTCGACGCCGAGGCCCTGACCCAGCGCCCGCGTTTCGCCGAGCACAGCCGGGAAACCTTCGACGCAGCGCTCACCACCGCGCGCACCATCGCCGAAAAGTACTTCGCCCCGCACAATCGCAAAGGCGACGAAAACGAACCGCGCTATGTCGACGGCCGCGCCGAACTGATCCCGGAGGTCAAACCTGCCGTCGACGCCTTCCTGCAAGCCGGTTTCCTCAACGCCAACCGCGACTTCGAAGCCGGCGGCATGCAGTTGCCAAGCCTGGTCTCGCAAGCCTGCTTTGCCCACTTCCAGGCGGCCAACGCCGGTACCACCGCCTACCCGTTCCTGACCATGGGCGCAGCCAACCTGATCGAGAACTTCGGCACCGACGAACAGAAGCGCCTGTTCCTCCAGCCCATGATCGACGGCCGCTACTTCGGCACCATGGCCTTGACCGAACCGCATGCCGGCTCATCACTGGCCGACATCCGCACCCGCGCCGAACCCGCCGCCGACGGCAGCTACCGGATCAAGGGCAACAAGATCTTCATCTCCGGCGGCGACCACGAACTGTCGGAAAACATCGTCCACCTGGTCCTGGCCAAGCTGCCGGACGCGCCCGCCGGGGTGAAGGGCATCTCGCTGTTCATCGTGCCCAAGGTCCTGGTCAACCCGGACGGCAGCCTCGGCGCACGCAACGATGTGCTGCTGGCCGGCCTGTTCCACAAGATGGGCTGGCGCGGCACGACCTCCACGGCGCTGAATTTCGGCGACAACGGCGCTTGCGTCGGTTACCTCATCGGCCAGCCGCACAAAGGCCTGGCGTGCATGTTCCAGATGATGAACGAGGCGCGCATCGGCGTCGGCATGGGCGCAGTAATGCTCGGTTACGCCGGCTACCTGTACTCACTCGAGTACGCGCGCCAGCGGCCGCAAGGGCGCCTGCCGGACAACAAGGATCCGCACAGCCCGGCCGTGCCGATCATTGCCCACACCGATGTGCGGCGCATGCTGCTGGCGCAGAAAGCCTACGTCGAAGGCGCGTTCGACCTCGGCCTGTACGCCGCGCGGCTGTTCGACGACACCCACACCGCGCCCGATGAGGCCGCCCGCCACCAGGCCCAGGAGTTGCTCGACCTGCTCACCCCAATCGTCAAATCCTGGCCGTCGGAGTTCTGCCTCAAGGCCAACGCGCTGGCCATTCAGGTCCTCGGCGGCCATGGTTATACCCGCGAATACCCGGTCGAGCAGTACTACCGCGATAACCGCCTGAACCCGATCCACGAGGGCACCCACGGCATCCAGTCGCTCGACCTGCTCGGCCGCAAGCTGGCGCAGAATGGCGGCGCGGGCCTCAAGCAGCTGATACGGCTGATCGCGAGCTGCACCGAGCGCGCCAGCCACCACCCTGCCCTGGACGCCTTGCGCGTGCCGCTGGAGCAACTGGTCACGCGCCTGCAACGCGTGACCCTGGCACTGCTCGGTGAACTGGCCGAGGGCAAGCTCAGCAGCGGCCTGGCCAACTCGGCGCTGTACCTCAAGGCCTTCGGCCATTGCGTGATCGGCTGGCGCTGGCTGGCACAGGCGATCCACGCCGAACTCGGCCTGCTCAATGGCAACGCCGCTGACCGCGACTTCTACTTGGGCAAGCTGCAGGCCGCGCGTTACTTCCTGACATGGGAAGTCCCTGGTTGCCATCACGAGCTGGCCTTGCTCGAAGCATCCGACGATACCTGCCTGGCCATGCAAGAGCAGTGGTTCTAGGGAGCCGTTGCGGGCGCGGCCGACTTGCGCGGCTGGCGAGTGATGACGATGCCTGCCGCGACCACCGCAATACCCACGTAGGTTGTCCAATGGATCACATCCCCGAACATCAGTGCCGCCCAGATCAACGTCACAGGCGGCTCCAGATAGACCAGCGCGGAAACACGGGTCGCCGACAGCTTTGTCAGCAATATCCACAGGCTCAAATAGGCAATGAACGTGGAGAACAGGGTCAGCCATGCGACAGCCACCCAGACCTGGGTGCTCGCCGGGACTTCGATCAACCCCAGCGGCAAGCCAGTAGTCGAGAGCAGTATCAGCGTTGCAGTCGATTGCAGGAACAGCGGTAGCAGCAAACCGTCCTTGCTGTGACCGGTTGCCATGATCGATTGCCGTCGCTGATAAAGCGTGGCGATGGACAATGTGATCGCGGCGATCAGCGGCAGGGCGTAAAGCCAGAGGTCAAGGCGGGTCGCCGACAGGCTGTACTCTGCGAAAATGATCAGGCTGACACCGGCGAACCCCAGCCCAAGCCCTAGCCACTCCTGCCGACCACTGCGCTCATGATGATCGCTGTTGCTCATCGACGCCGTGATCAATGGCTGCAGCGCGCAGATGATGGCGGCAATCCCCGCCGGTAGCCCGCCTCGGATGGCGATATACACACTGACCAGATACGCAAACTGTGCCAAGAACCCGATGACCGCGTTGTAGCGTATCTGCGCCCATGAAATTGCCCGCAGTCGATGCAGGACAAAGGGCAGCAGGCAGATGCTGACCAGCAGAAAACGCCAGAACAGCAGGTTTATGGCACCCGCGTCCTCCGTGCCCAGCCGAGCGCCAATGAAGCCCGAGCTCCAGGAAAGGACGAAGATGGCTTGCAGCAGGATCAGGTACAGCGCATTGCTTGGCATACTCACGCCCCCGTCTGATGCAGTTCCTCGAACGTGATCGGCTCGATGCCCAGACGTGAAAACTGTCGAGCAGCCGAGCGTTGCAATGCCCACCGCAACCCTAACCAACGGGGGACAGTCGCGGCAATGCCGTCGTCGGAGGCCACGTGCCAGAAACGGTTGGAGTCGTCAGCGAAGTAGGGGCAATGAAAAGACAGTACCAATGACATGCGTCGCCCACTCAACACCGGGCGAACACCGTGGAACAAGCGACTGCCGTAGATGAACAATGCATCACCTGGCTCGTCCAGCTGGGCGCTCTCGAAGGTCCGGTGATCCAGCGCATCAAAGGTATCGAGGGTGCCGTTGTGGTACAGGAACTCACCCCCGCTGTAGTCAGAACTCCCCGAGAGCACGATGTTCAGCACATAGTTGGTGCCGTCCGTGTGCCACATGCCCAGTTGCTGCTGTTGCTCGACCGGCTTGGGATAGAAGTAGTTGACCTGCGAGCGAGCATTGACCATGGGGTAAGGCACCAGCGGCACACCTGCAATACGCGAGACGGCCAACAGGAATGCACGACTGCTCATCATGTCGTTGATAAACGACGACAGTGCCGTCACCCCTCGCGTACGCCGTGAAATGATCCAGTCGCTGTCACCCGCCCCTTCCTCCAGACGGGCGCAGATGTCTTGCAAGACCGCGACCCCCTCGGGCGTGAACAACCGATGCACGACTGCCACCCCCGTGATGGTGTCCACGGCAACTTTTGCGTGAGGGCTGTGGGTGTAGCCAAGCTGGCCGAGTGTTCGGGTGCCGCCGAGCAGGTGTCCTTGCTGGCACAGCAAACCGTCGCGCCAGGGCATCTGCTCGCCGAGGCAGATCGACGAGGGCCGCGGGGGGCGCTTCAATGTCGTCTTGAGCGCCAGCTTCACCCGTCCAACGCCGCGCTGGAACAGGGGTAATGTGTCTGAAGGGTTCATGATGCGTCTGTACCTCTGGAGTCGCTACTGAAGGTATTTCGCGATCTGATAGCGTACCGAGCCGTCACCACTGGCGAACTCGTCCACCACACTGCAGTTGCAGTGCTGGGCTCTGATCCGGCGGAATTGTTCGGGCGTGTATTTGAGGCAGATGTTGGTCAGCAGATAGCCACGTTGCCCTAGGCGCTGCACGGGCTGCAGGGTCACGACCACATGGATAGGTTCATCAAGAATGCGTAGCGGCAAGAGGATTGCTGCGTGCTCGCCCACTGGGGTGAAGCCTTGTTGAAGCGCGACCATTCGGGAGAACTGGAGCATGCAGGGGTTGGCGTAGAACCCGAGGATGGTGTTTTCCAGGCCGACCTCGTACACCTGCATTTCCGAAAGAATATAGGTCGCGTTACCGGCAAGGTTACGGATCAGCCGCCCAGTGCTCACGGGCAGCTCGTTACCCTCCTGGAAGCCAAGCAGGGTGATCAGGGTGAGCTCCTGATCGTGGTGCAAATCATCGTGGGTGACCGTGCGATAGTCAGCGGCGATGTAGTTGAAGCTGCCCTCCCCTGGCACGATGGGGCGCACGGCATCGCTCATCGCGGCTTCCGAGGTCTGGTTGATGTCGATGGCGGTGTAGCGGATGGCACTGGAGGTCTCGGCCATGCGTTTCAACAAGCAGGCGCTCTTGATCGGCTCGGGCCCCAACTCGACGTAGTGCACGCGGCGCCCACTGCTCAGTGCAGCCAAGCGCTCGGCAACGTTGCCGATGACGGTTGTGAGTGCACCCTGCCCCTGTGCGTCGGCACAGAGCCCGTTTTGCCCCACGCCTTGCTCATTCAAGGCCCGCATCAGCAGAAAGATCTCGTGATTGAACCGGTGATCGCCTGCAAGCCCGGACTCAGGCTGAACCAGCGTCGAGTACTTCTCATGGTTCTCGACAGTCCAAAGGCGTGCGTGCTGGTAAGGGGGGGTTCGTACGAGTGCATCTACCACGAAGTCGTTCAGGCTCATCCGTATCATTCCATTGCAATTTCAGAGGCCGGTCGGCGTTGACCCCACAGTAAGAGTGGGTATAAAGCCTGTACAGTTGAATAAATCGAAGCGCTGGTTCGATCCAACCAAATCAGGAAGAACCATGGGCAAGGGCCTCGACATCGATGTACTCAGAACCTTCCAGGCAGTGGCCCGGCTAGGCCGTTTCAAGGATGCAGCCGACTACGTCCACCGCAGCCCATCGGCGGTGACGACGCAAATCCAGAAGCTCGAGGAAAAGATCGGGCAACAATTGTTCACGCGCAGTAACCAGTCCGTGGAGCTGACCCCCTCGGGCCGCCAGTTGTTGAGCGAGGCCACACGCTTCTTGATGGCCCACGACCGGCTGCTGGCTACGTTGTCGCCGCAGCAGATGACCGGCAAGGTGCGTCTGGGGGTACCGGACGGTTATGCCGCCAACCTCATGAGCGACTTTCTGCCAGTGTTTGTCGCCAGCAATCCGAAACTGGAGCTGGAGGCAGTAGCGCGCTCCAGCGCAGAGCTCATTGACCTGTTTGCGCGACAGCGGCTGGATTTGGCGGTGGCGGTCAGCAGTGACGATTGGCAGCAAGGGGAGTGGCTTCGCTCGACTCAACCTCGCTGGGCCGCAGCACCAGGATTCAGCCACGATGGCAGTCGCCCCTTGCCCCTGGCACTGCAGTTGAAGGGCTGCCCCTACAGGGAGGCGGCCTTGCAGGCACTCAAAGCCCAAGGCATTGCGTACCGTATCCTGCTCGAAAGCGCCAACTGGCATGCGGTGCTGGCCTGCATGAGGAGTGGCCTGGCAGTCGGCATTGTCGAAGGGCTGGAGAGCGGTGACAGATCGCTCGCGTACGTGGAGGGGCTGGGCTTGCCCGACTTCGCCGAGCATCACGTCTATTTGCTGACAGATACCTCTCACCATGTCGCGGTGCATCTGAACGAGATGTTGAAGGCCGCCATCCAGAAAGATGGCGTCGCAACGACGCCCCATTGCTGGGAAGGCGGAGCGCGATGATGCTGGGCGGTAGCCACGGCCAACCTCGGTAATTTGCCGGCCCTGTTTTATTTCCTGACCTGGGAAGTACCTGCCTGCCATAATGACCTGGCATTGCTCGAGGCCCGCGACGACACCTGCCTGGGCATGCAAGAGGGGTGGTTCTAGGGGGAGCCACCGCGCCAACGGAGGTTCCCGCATGTTCGATTCCAGCGCCTTGTTGCGCCAGCGCTTCGCCGCGCTGCGCAGCACGGCCGAAGTGTTTTCCCTGCGTCACGTGAAGCAGTCGTACCAGGGGCTTTCAGTACGCCGCAATGTCGCCGAGCCGCCTTTTTTCAGCACCGACGAAGGCGCCATGCTGACCGTGCGGATCAACGGCGTCGAAGCCTATGCCGCGACCGCCGACCTGTCCCAGTCCGGCCTGCAGCGGGCACTCGAGCAGGCCGAAGCGCTGGCCCGGCAGATCGCCGCGCACAGCCTGCTCGACCTGCGTGAGCAGCCGGTGCCCAGCGCACGCCACGACCACATCTCACCGAATTTTGAAGCGGCACTGCCCAACCTCGCCGACTGCCTGGGCCTGCTCGCCGCCGAATCGGCCAGCGTGCCAGCCGACAGCCGCCTGGTGGACTGGCAGGCCAGCCTGGGGATCAGCGCTGTCGAGCAGACCTACCTGAACTCGGCCGGCGCCGAACTGCGCCACGCCCAGCGCTTCCTGTTCCCCGGCCTCGGGGTGACCGCCAGCGATGGCCAGGACAGCCAGAGCCGCAGCCTGGGCCGGGAAAACTTCGGCCAGCAGGGCGGCCTTGAGGTCATCGAGCGCTGCGGCCTGATCGGCGCCGCCCGCCAGGTCGCCGACCAGGCCCTGCAGCTGCTGCTGGCGCCGAATACCCCCAGCGGCGCGCGCGACCTGCTGCTGATGCCGGACCAGATGATGCTGCAGATCCACGAGTCGATCGGCCACCCGCTGGAGATGGACCGCATCCTTGGCGACGAGCGCAACTACGCCGGCACCAGCTTCGTCAACGCCAGCGACTTCGGCCACCTGCAATACGGCTCGCACCTGCTCAACGTGACGTTTGACCCGACCATTGCCGAAGAGCTGGCCAGCTACAGCCATGACGACGATGGCAGCCCGGCGAGCAAGCAGTTCCTGATCCGCCAGGGCAAACTGCTCCGGCCCCTCGGCGGGGCCCTGTCGCAGTTCCGCTCCGGCCTCGACGGCGTCGCCAACAGCCGCGCCTGCAGCTGGAACCGCGCGCCGATCGACCGCATGGCCAACCTCAACATCGAGCCGGGCGACCAGTCGCTGGCGCAACTGATCGGCGGCATCGAGCACGGCATCCTCATGCGCACCAACCGCTCGTGGTCGATCGACGATGCGCGCAACAAGTTCCAGTTCGGCTGCGAGTGGGGCCAACTGATCGAGAACGGCCAGCTCAAGGGCGTGGTCAAGAACCCCAACTACCGGGGTATTTCCGCGCAGTTCTGGAGCAACCTGGCGGCGGTCGGCGACCGCAGCACCTTCGAGGTCCTGGGCACGCCTAACTGCGGCAAGGGCGAGCCCAACCAGGTGGTGCGGGTCGGCCACGCCTCGCCGGCCTGCGTGTTCCGCCAGATCGACGTATTCGGAGGAGACGCCTGATGAGCGCCACACCCCAGCACCGCTTCGAAGCCCTGCTGCAGGCACTGCGCAGCGCCCTGCAGGACGGCGAACAGTTCACCCTCGGCTACAGCGCCGAAGCCTCGCAGTTCATCCGTTTCAACCATGCCAAGGTGCGTCAGGCTGGTGCGGTCAGCCAGGCCAGTGCCCAGTTGCGCCTGGTCCGCGAGGGGCGCCAGGCCGAGCAGCAGTTCACCCTGTGCGGTGACGACGCGCTTGACCAGCAACGCCTGCACGACGCCCTCGCACAGTTGCGCCAGACCTTGCCGCTGCTGGCCGTCGATCCCTACCTGAGCCTCGATGACAGCGCCTGGCAGTCACACAGCCAGCAGGACCACGCGCTGCCCGATCCGGCCGAGGTGCTGGCCCTGGTCGAGCGCGAAGCGGGCCAGCTGGACCTGGTCGGCATCTATGCCGCCGGGCCGATCTGCCGCGGCTTTGCCAGCTCGTTCGGGGCGTTTGGCTGGCACCAGGCGACCAGCTTCAACTTCGACTGGAGCCTGTTCCACGCCAACGGTGAGGCGGTCAAGGCCAACTATGCCGGTCAGGCGTGGGACGCCGCGGCGTTTGTCGAGCGCCTGCGCCTGGCCCGCGAGCAACTGGCCTTTCTCGGGCGCCCCGCGATCAGCCTCAAGCCCGGCAGTTATCGCGCGTATCTGGCACCCGCGGCCATGGACGAGATCGCCGGGATGCTCGGCTGGGGCGGTTTCTCGGCCCAGGCCCTGGCCACCGGCAACAGCCCGCTGCAGCGGCTTTACAGCGGCGACGCGCAGCTCAGCCCGCTGGTCAGCTTCAGCGAACAGGTCAGCGGCTCGCTCAGCCCGGCGTTTTCCGATGAGGGCCTGGCGCGTCGGGATGTGCGCTTGATCGGCGAAGGGCGAGCGCTGGACCGCCTGGTCAGCGCCCGCAGCGCGGCCGAATTCGCCCAGCTGGCGAACGGCGCCGACAGTTATGAAGCGCCCTGTGCCTTGAGCCTGGCGCCGGGCAGCCTCGCGCCCGAGCAGATCCTCGCGCGGCTCGGCACGGGGCTGTACATCAGCAACCTGTGGTACCTGAACTACTCGGACCTGCCGGCTGCGCGGATGACCGGCCTGACCCGCTTTGCCACCTTCTGGGTGGAACAGGGGCAGATCCAGGGGCCGGTCAGCACCATGCGTTTCGACGACACCCTGTACAACCTGCTGGGCAGCCAACTGGAAGACCTGACCCGCGAGCGCGAGCTGATCCTGTCGACCAGTACCTATGGCCAGCGGCAGACCGGCTCGAGTCATTTGCCAGGGGCGCTGATCAAAGGACTGACCCTGACATTGTGATTCAGGCCTGACTGAGTCGGGGCTGCTGCGCAGCCCCATCGCGACACAAGGCCGCTGCCACAGGGTCAGGTGAAACCCCGCAGGAATTGAGGTTCACATGTCCGAACGCACACCGCTGGACCCTGTCACCGCCCGCTGGATCCCCTGGGTGGTGGCCATCGCTTTCTTCATGCAGTCGCTCGACGGCACCATCCTCAACACCGCGCTGCCGGCCATGGCCCGCTCGCTCGAGGAAGACCCGCTGCGCATGCAGGGCGTGATCATCGCCTACATGCTCACCGTCGCCCTGCTGATCCCGGCCTCGGGCTGGATCGCCGACCGTTTCGGCACCAAGCGCATCTTCTTCAGCGCGATCCTGCTGTTCAGCTTCGGCTCGCTGCTCTGCGCGCTGGCCAACAGCCTGACGTACCTGATCATCGCGCGGATCATCCAGGGCCTGGGCGGCGCGCTGATGCTACCGGTCGGCCGGCTGGTGGTACTGCGCGCCTACCCGCGCTCGGAGCTGGTGCGGATCATGAGTTTCATCACCATCCCCGGCCTGCTCGGGCCATTGCTCGGGCCAACGATGGGCGGCTGGCTGGTGGAGATCCTCAGTTGGCACTGGATCTTCCTCCTCAACCTGCCGGTCGGCGCGCTGGGCTGCTGGGCCGTGTGGAAGTTCATCCCCGACCTGCGCGGCAGCGAGCGCACCCGCTTCGACGGCCCAGGCTTCTTGCTGTTCGGCGCGGCGATGGTGTTGATCACGATCGCCATGGAAGGCCTCGGCGAGCTGCACATGCCGCACTTGCGGGTGATGTTGCTGTTGTTCGCCGGCATGGCCTGCCTGGCCGCCTACTGGCTGCGCGCGGGGCGCGACCCCGAGCCGCTGTTCTCGCCCAGCCTGTTTCGCGTGCGGACCTTTGCCATCGGCATTCTCGGCAACCTGTTCGCCCGCCTGGGAAGCGGCGCCCTGCCCTTCCTGGTACCGCTGCTGCTGCAGATCGCGCTCGGTTATTCGCCGTCCCAGGCGGGAATGAGCATGATCCCCCTGGCGGCGGCGGCAATGGTCGCCAAGTCGGTCGCCCGGCCATTGATCGAACGCCTCGGCTACCGGATCATCCTCACCGGCAATACGCTGCTGCTGGGCATGCTCCTGGCCAGCCTGGGCCTGGTCGACGAGCACACGCCGTACGCCTTGCTGCTGGTCCAGCTGTCGCTGCTCGGCGCGGTCAACTCGCTGCAGTTCACCGCGATGAACACGGTGACCCTGATCGACCTCGACGATGCCAGCGCCAGCAGCGGCAACAGCCTGCTGTCGGTGGTCGCACAGCTGTCGTTGAGCCTTGGCGTAGCGTGTGCCGGGGCACTGCTCGGCGGCTTTACCGCGGCCGGCAGCGCCGAGGGCGTGGAAAGCACCTTGGGCGCGTTCCAGCTGACCTTCGTCACCATCGGCCTGATGGCCATGCTGGCGGCGGCGATCTTCCTCCAGCTGGCGCCGACGGACGGAAGGCGTGCTCGTCGTCCGGAACCGGAGATCGAACCTTAGGGCGAATGGCCACGAGGCTGGTAGACTGTGCGGCATTTTTTCGCTTCGCAACGCAGGCCTGCCTCGTGACCACCGAATCCACCGCATTTGCCACTCTGCCGCTGTCCAACGCCATGCTGGCCAACCTGGACGCTCTCGGCTATGCCGCGATGACGCCGATCCAGGCGCAAAGCCTGCCGGTCATCCTCCGGGGCCAGGACCTGATTGCCCAAGCCAAGACCGGCAGCGGCAAGACCGCCGCCTTCGGCATCGGCTTGCTCAACCCGCTCAACCCGCGCTACTTCGGCTGCCAGGCGCTGGTCCTGTGCCCGACCCGCGAGCTCGCCGACCAGGTTGCCAAGGAGCTGCGCCGGCTGGCCCGGGCCGAGGACAACATCAAGATCCTGACCCTCTGCGGCGGCGTCTCGCTCGGCCCGCAGATCGCTTCGCTGGAGCACGGCGCGCACATCATCGTCGGCACCCCGGGGCGGGTCCAGCAGCACCTCGACAAGGGCACCCTGGTGCTCGACGGGCTCAACACCCTGGTCCTCGACGAAGCTGACCGGATGCTCGACATGGGCTTCTTCGACGCCATCGCCAGCATCATCGGCAAGACCCCGTCGCGCCGCCAGACCCTGCTGTTCTCGGCCACCTACCCGAGCGGCATCGAACAACTGGCCGCCGACTTCATGCGCAAGCCGCAACAGGTCAAGGTCGAGGCGCTGCACAGCGAGACGCAGATCGAGCAGAGCTTCATCGAGATCGACGCTGAAGGCCGTCTCGACGCACTGACCCGTGTGCTCGGCCACTACCGCCCTGAGTCGTGCGTCGCGTTCTGCTTCACCAAGCAGCAGTGCGAGGACGTGGTCGCCCACCTCACCGCCAAGGGCATCGTCGCCCAGGCCCTGCATGGCGACCTGGAGCAGCGTGACCGCGACCAGGTGCTGGCGATGTTCGCCAACCGCAGCAGTTCGGTCCTGGTGGCCACCGACGTCGCCGCCCGCGGCCTGGACATCGACGGCCTGGACATGGTGATCAACGTCGAGCTGGCCCGTGATGCCGAGATCCACGTGCACCGCGTCGGCCGTACCGGCCGTGCTGGCGAGAAAGGCGTGGCGGTAAGCCTGGTGGCGCCGGCCGAGGGCCATCGTGCGCAGGCCATCGAACAGCTGCAGAAGCGCCCACTGCGCTGGGAGCAACTGGACAGCCTGAAGAACAAGGGCGGCGAGCCATTGCTGCCGGTGATGGTGACCCTGTGCATCGGTGCCGGGCGCAAGGACAAGCTGCGCCCGGGCGATATCCTCGGCGCACTGACCGGCGATGCCGGGATCCCTGGCAAGCAAGTCGGCAAGATCGCCATCTTCGATTTCCAGGCCTTCGTGGCCGTGGAGCGGGCGTTGGCCAAGCAGGCCATGCAGCGCCTCAACAGCGGCAAGATCAAGGGCCGTTCGTTGAAGGTTCGCATCCTCTAAAAACCACACAAAACCCTGTGGGAGCAGGCTTGCCCGCGAATACGTCAGCAGGAACAACGGTGTTGTCTGGCCGGACGCATTCGCGGGCAAGCCCGCTCCCACAGGGACCGTGGCGATTTCTATTCAACTGTTTCCAGGTAATCCATCGTGCACTCCACCGACGTGATCATCCTCGGCGCCGGCGCCGCCGGCCTGATGTGCGCTCAACTCAGCGCCCGCCGTGGCCGCCGGGTGCTGCTGCTCGACCACGCCAACAAGCCGGGCAAGAAGATCCTCATGTCTGGCGGCGGGCGCTGCAACTTCACCAACATGTACACCGAGCCGGCCAACTTCCTCTCGCACAACCCGCACTTCTGCAAGTCGGCGCTGGCCCGCTACACCCAGTGGGACTTCATCGAGCTGGTGAGCAAGCACGGCGTGGCGTACCACGAGAAGAAGCTCGGCCAGCTGTTCTGCGACAACAAGGCCAGCGACATCCTCGACATGCTGCTCGCCGAATGCGACGCCGCCGGCGCCGAGCTGCGCATGCAGACCAGCATCGAAACCATCGAAAAGCGCGAACAGGGCTATGTGCTGCAGACCAGCGCCGGGCCGTTCGCCTGCCAGTCGCTGGTGATCGCCACTGGCGGCCTGTCGATCCCGACCCTGGGCGCGACCGGGTTCGGCTACCAGGTGGCTCGCCAGTTCGGCCACACGCTGCTGCCGACACGCGCCGGTTTGGTGCCTTTCACCATCACCGAGCCCCAGCTCAAGGCACTCTGCACGGAGCTTTCGGGGACCTCGCTGGACTGCACCGCCAGTTGCAACGGCAGCAGTTTCCGCGAGAACCTGCTGTTCACCCACCGGGGGCTGAGCGGCCCGGCGATCTTGCAGATTTCCTCGTTCTGGGAAGCCGGCGACACCGTCGAGATCAACCTGCTGCCGGACCGCGATGCGCTGCAATGGCTGCAACAGCAGCAGGTCGAACGGGCCAACAGCGAGCTGAAGACCGTGCTCGGCGAAGTGTTCACGCGCAAGCTGGCCAACCTGCTGGCCGATCAGTGGTTCGTCTCCAAGCCGATGAAGCAGTACACCCCGGCAGAGCTTGCGCAGATCGCCGACAAACTGGCGGCCTGGCAGGTGGTGCCGGCGGGCACCGAAGGCTATCGCACGGCGGAAGTGACCCTCGGCGGGGTCGACACCCGCGAGGTGTCGTCCAAGACCATGGAGTCGCTGAAGAGCCCTGGCTTGTACTTCATCGGTGAAGTGCTGGACATCAGCGGCCACCTCGGCGGCTTTAATTTCCAGTGGGCCTGGGCCTCGGCCAACGCCGCCTCGCAGTTCGTGTAAGGTAGAATCCTCTGAGCACGGAACGCTTCTTGCTGGTTCCGTCAAAGGGCGGCGTGAGACCGCCCTGAAGGGTTCTCATTCGATCACTGCCAGCAGGCCATCATGTCATCGAGCTCGTTCCGCCATTCTCTGCGTCGTCTGTGGGGCCAAGACAAGTTCAGTTACAGCATCCGGGTGACCGTCGCCCTCACCGGCAGCATGGCGCTGTGCTGGTACCAGGATGAAATGAACCTGCTCATCCCCTTGTTCCTCGGGATCATCGCCAGCGCGCTGGCCGAGACCGACGACGGTTGGCAGGGCCGGCTGAGCGCCTTGATGGTCACCCTGGGGTGCTTTGCCATCGCCGCGCTGGCGGTCGAGCTGCTGTTCCCCTACCCCTGGATCTTCGTCATTTCGATGGCCCTGGCCGCGTTTGGCCTGACCATGCTCGGTGCGCTGGGTGAGCGTTACGGGGCGATCGCGTCGGCCACGCTGATCCTCTCGGTGTACACCATGATCGGCGTCGACCAGCGCGGCGGCGAGGTCACTGATTTCTGGCACGAGCCCTTGCTGCTGGTGGCGGGCGCGGCCTGGTACGGGCTGCTCTCGGTGCTCTGGCAGGTGATGTTTTCCAACCAGCCGGTGCAGCAGAGCCTGGCCAAGCTGTTCTACGAGCTGGGGCGCTACCTCAAGCTCAAGGCCAACCTGTTCGAGCCGATCCGCAACCTCGAGGTCGAGGCCCGGCGCCTGGAGCTGGCCCAGCAGAACGGCAAGGTGGTCGCTGCGCTCAACGCCGCCAAGGAAATCATCCTGCACCGGGTCGGCAACAGCCAACCCAACTCCAAGGTCAGCCGCTATCTCAAGCTGTACTTCCTGGCCCAGGACATCCATGAGCGGGTCAGCGCTTCACACTATCCGTACAACGCCCTGGCCGAGGCCTTCTTCCACAGCGACGTGATGTTCCGTTGCCAGCGCCTGCTGCGCCAGCAGGGCTCGGCCTGCCAACAACTGGCCGAGTCGATCCGCATGCGCCAGCCGTTCGTCTACGGCACCGGCTTTGCCGAAGCCCTGGAAGACCTGCACGCCTCGCTCGAACACCTGCGCATCCAGAGCAACCCGGCCTGGCGGAGCCTGCTGCGCTCGCTGCGCGCACTGGCCGGCAACCTCGCCACGCTCGACCGCCTGCTGGGCGCGGCGAGCAACCCGGACGGCCTGGCCGATGCCAGCGACAGCAGCCTGCTCGACCGCTCGCCACGCAACTTCAAGGACGTCTGGAGCCGCCTGCGCACGCAGTTGACGCCGACCTCGCTGCTGTTCCGGCATGCCTTGCGCCTGCCGTTGGCGCTGTCGATCGGCTACGGCATGGTCCACCTGATCCACCCGACCCAGGGTTACTGGATCATCCTCACCACGCTGTTCGTCTGCCAGCCCAACTACGGCGCGACCCGCCGCAAGCTGGTCCAGCGGATTTTCGGTACCGCCATCGGCCTGACGGTCGGCTGGGCGCTGTTCGACCTGTTCCCCAACCCGATCATCCAGTCGATGTTCGCCGTGGTCGCCGGGGTGGTGTTCTTCGTCAACCGGACCACCCGCTACGCCCTGGCGACGGCGGCGATCACCCTGATGGTGCTGTTCTGCTTCAACCAGACCGGCGACGGCTACGGGCTGTTCCTGCCGCGCCTGTTCGATACCCTGGTGGGCAGCCTGATCGCGATTCTTGCGGTGTTTCTGTTCCTGCCCGACTGGCAGGGGCGGCGCCTGAACAAGGTGCTGGCCAATACCCTCACCTGCGCCAGCGCCTACCTGCGCCAGATCATGCAGCAGTACGCCCATGGCAAACGCGACGACCTCGCCTACCGCCTGGCCCGGCGCAACGCGCACAACGCCGACGCGGCGTTGTCGACGACGCTGGCCAACATGCTCATGGAGCCGGGGCATTTCCGTAAGGAAGCGGATGTCGGCTTCCGCTTCCTGGTGCTCTCGCACACCTTGCTCAGCTACCTTTCGGGGTTGGGTGCGCACCGCGACACGGCGCTGCCGAACGAGGTCCATGAGCAGTTGATCGATGGCGCCGGTGGCAGCCTGGCGAAGAGCCTGGAAGAGATCGCCAACGGGCTGGCGGCACGCTTGCCGGTGGCCATCCACAGTGACGAGGAAGAGGCCCTGGCCAACGCCCTGGAGCAGATGCCGGAAGAGCTGGACGAGCACCAGCGGCTGGTACAGACCCAACTGGCACTGATCTGTCGGCAGCTCGGGCCGCTGCGGACCATGGCCGCCCACCTGATCAAGGAAGCCGCGCCGGCCTGACCTCAGAACCCGTGCTGGCGCATCAGCCGCTGGTAGCTGCCATCGGCCTTCATCGCCGCGATCGCGCGCTCGAAGCGCCGCACGATGCGCTGGTGCTCGGGGTGTTTCAGGCTGACCAGGATGTGCAGGCTGTTCTCCCCCAGGGGCCGCTCGACAAAGGCCACCGCATCGCGCACCTGCTGCGGCTCGCGCTGCAGGTTGTACCGCGCCACGTACTCGTCTTCCACTGCCAGGGTGACCCGCCCGGCCGCGAGCATGCGCACCGCGGAGGAAAAGTTGCGCACCTCGACTCTGCTCAAGCGCGTGTCACTGTCGAACCCAGGCGCATAGGCGTACCCCCGCACGACCGCGATGGTATAGGGATACAGGTCAGCCTGACGCGTGTAATCGAAGGCTTCGCCCTGGCGCTTGAGCAAGCGGATGCGGTTACTCAGGTAAGCCTTGGAAAACGTCCCGATCGCCGTCCGCGAGTCGTCGTACCAGGCATTCACCAGCACATCGTAGCGGCCATCGCCGACCCCTTTCAGCGCCCGCGCCCACGGTACCTGCTCGAACTCGCTGGCATAGCCGGCACGCTGCAACGCAGTGGTGACGATGCTGGTGGCCAAGCCGCCACCCGGCATGTCGCGGTCGGTGAACGGCGGCCAGCTGTCGGACACCAGCCGCAACGTGTCGGCTGCCATCGCCGGTGGCAGCAGCATTGCGGCAAGCAAACCGACAACACCAAGCAGTGGCCGCATGCTCAAATCCTTTTGCAAATAGGGCTCACGCGGGAACTGGCAGTCGTCAAGACTGCCTGGCTTGGAAGATTACACAAGGGCAGCGCGGACAGCAGCCGACAATGATGTCAAATAGCCTCTATTTCCGCCGAATTTCGCTCGGGCCGTCGGCAGACCGGTAATCAGCCCTGCAGGGCCTCGAAGGCACAACGGGCGATCTGTGCATCCTGCACGGCGACGCCCGTGAGGTCGGCGAGGGTCAACTGGCCCTCGTGCTCGCGCCCAGGCGCGTGCCCTGCCAGCACCGCACCGATTTCGCTCAGTTGGCCCTGGGCGATGAGGCCAGCCTTCAAGGCATGCGCCACCTCACCGTACTGGCTGCATTGCACCCGCGAGTCGACGATGATCCGCTGGGCGCTGGCCACCAGGGCCGGCTCGAGTTCCTGCTTGCCCGGCGCGTCCGCCCCGACTGCCGTGATGTGCGTACCGGGCTGTAGCCACGCGTGGCGCAACAGGGCTTCACGTGAAGGGGTCGCACAGACGATCAGGTTGCACGCCTCGGCCACCGCCTTCGGCTCGGCGACGGTGCGCACTGCAAACCCCAACGCTTCGGCAAAGGCGCGGTAGCCGAGCAATCCAGCCGTGCTGCGCCCCCAGACCACGACCTGTCGACAGCCGGTCACCGGCATCAGCTGTTCGAGCTGCAGGCGCGCCTGGGTACCGGTACCCAGGATACCGATCGCCTCGACCCGGCCAGGTGCCAGCAACTGCGCGACTATCCGCCCGGCGAGTGCCGTGCGCATGGCGGTCAGCCAGCCGCCGTCGGCCAGCAGGGCCAACGGTGCGCCGGTGCATGCACTGAGCACCAGCATCAGGCCATCATTGCTTGCGAGGCCCAGGGCGGGATTGTCGTAGAACCCCGTCGACAGCTTGACCGTGAACGTGTCGCTGCCCTCCAGGTACGCTGACTTGATGCAGCAATCACCATTCGCCCGGGCGAAGCTGAAGGCCTGCACCGGCGGCACCTGAACCTTGCCTGCGGAATAGGCGATAAAGCCCTCTTCGATACGCCGCAGCGCCAGGTCGAGGTCCAGCGCGGCGATGATTGCCGGCTTGTCGAAGGTCTTCATGCGATCGCCTCGAGAAACTTCTCGAGGACGATGTTGCGCCCGCACAGGACCACCGCCACCCGCTTGCCGCGGTACTCATCAGCCAGTTTTTTCATACCCGCCAGGGCGACGGCCGCCGCCCCTTCGATGATCCAGCGCTCGCAGGCAGCGACATCGCGCATGGCTGCCTTGATCTCGTCCTCGCTGACCAGCACGGTCTGGCTCAACAGACGCTGGCACAAGCCGAAGGTGACGCTGTCGGGCTCGACGCCGCCGGCAGTGCCATCGGAGAGGGTCTCCTGCTCGACCATGTCGATGATCCGCCCGGCCTGGAGCGAGGCCTGCAGCGTCGGCGCATTGGCCGGCCAGCAGCCAATCATGCGGGTGTTCGGCGAAAGCCCGTGCAGGGCCGCGCCGATGCCGCCGATCAGCCCACCGCCACCGACCGCGACAAACACCGCGTCCAGCTCGGGCGCCTGCTCGAACAGCTCCATGCCAACGGTACCCTGGCCGGCAATGACCTGAAGGTCGTTGTACGGGGAGACGAACACCTTGCCCTGCAGCCGCGCCTGGCGACCGGCCTCGAGCTCGACGCCCAGCGGATCCAGCTCCAGCGCCAGCACCTCGGCGCCAAGTGTGCGCATGGCCTGGAGCTTGTAGACCGAGGCATCGTGAGCGGTATAGACGGTGACCGGTACGCCAAGCGTGCCACCGGCCAAGGCCAGGCCCTGGCCATGATTGCCGGAAGAGGCCGCGATGACCCCGCGCTTGCGCTGGTTGTCATCCAGCAGGCGCAGCTTGTTGCGGGCGCCGCGGTATTTGAACGAGCCGGTGTGCTGCAGGTGCTCGCACTTGAGGTGCACCTCGCAACCGGTCATGGCCGAAAGCCGAGCGCTGTGGCTGAGCGGGGTGACCGCCACCTCGGGGCGCAGTGCCTGGTGGGCTTCGCGGATAGCCTGCTGCAAGGCGGCAAGGGATGCGTCGTCGATCATCTACGGGTTCTCTTGCAAGGTCGCCGGCACAGACGCAACGGCAACGAGTGGAAATGAGATCCACGGTAGAATTATATTCCACTCAATGCAAGTGACCCGCTGCAACCCTGAGCGGCCCGATCGGCTCAGGGATAGCCCAGAACCTCTCGAATCCTGCGCAGGTGCTGGATGATCCACTGCTTGTCGATGGCGCCCCAGTCATGGATGCGGTAATGCCCGGCATGGTTGCGCGCCCCCGCCTCTTGCTCGAACTCACAGACGATATCCAGGTCGGCCAGTGCAGCGATGGTGTCCTGCGCGGTACGCCGGGGCATGCCGGTGGCTTCCATGAGGGCCGGAACACTGGTGGCGGTCTGGCTGTCGATCAGCCAGGCGACGTACAGGCGGCGATAGAAACTGCTCTTGGTCTTGCTCACTTCCATGCTGGCGGATCCTCAGGTGATGCCCGGCAGTTCCCGGTAGGTCAGGTAGACGCGCAGGTCGAACTCCAGTTGGTGGTAGTCCGGCTCCATGTGCTGGCAAAGTTGGTAGAACGCCTTGCTGTGATCGCGCTCTTTGAGGTGGGCAAGCTCATGCACCACGATCATGCGCAAGAACTGCGGCGCGGCGTCCTTGAACAGCGCGGCGATGCGGATCTCTTTCTTCGCCTTCAGCTTGCCGCCTTGCACCCGCGATACGGCGGTATTGAGGCCCAGGGCACGGTGGGTCAGGTCGAGGCGGTTGTCGAAGAGCACCTTGTCGAGGCTCGGCGCACTGCGCAGGTAGGCCTGTTTCAGCTCCTGGGCATAGACGTACAGCGCTTTGTCGTTCTGTACTTCATGCCGCGCAGGGTAGCGCTGGCGCAGGTAGTCGCCCAGACGGTCACTGGCGATCATCTGGCGGACCTGCTCCTGCAGGTGCGGCGGGTAGGCTTGCAAATAGCGTAGGTCGGTCATGGCACGGCGTTCGATGAAAGCAAACGCGATTCTAGCCAATCACGACCGTGGCCAGGGGAAATTTGCCGGAAACCCACCCGCATCGGCGGCGGTCATCGGCCGTGCCACCAGGAAGCCTTGCACGTACTGACAGTCGTGGGCCTTGAGCCAGGCCGCCTGCTCCGGGGTTTCCACGCCTTCGGCGATCACCGTGATGGCGTAGTCGGCACACAGGCCGATGACACTGCGCACCAGCGCCGTGTCCACCGCCGAGCCGGGCAGCCGGGCGACCAGGTGGCGGTCGAGCTTGAGCGTGTCGATGGGCAGGTCGCGGATCATCCGCAGCGAGCAGTCACCCGCGCCGAAGTCGTCCAGCGCCACGCGCACGCCCAGTTCACGCAAACGATTGACCTGCTTCACGGCCGCATCGATGTTGTACATCAGCGAGGTTTCCGCGACCTCGACTTCCAGCTGCGAAGGGTGCAGGCCATGCGCCTGGATCACCCCCTGCAACTCGTCGACCAGGTTGGGCATGGCGAACTGGATCCTGCTCAGGCTGATGCCCAGCACCAGCGCGTCGGCAAAGCACGCAGACCAGGCCTTGCGCTGGGCGGCGCCCTTGTCGTAGATCCAGCTGGCCAGCCGACTGATCAGCCGCGTCTCCTCCAGCAGCGGGATGAACAGCCCGGGCGGCACATCACCGACACTGGGGTGCTGCCAGCGCAGCAGCGCCTCGAAACCGCGCAAGCGGCCGTCGGCAAAGGCCACCTGGGGCTGAAACACCAGGTTGAAGTCTTTCTGTTCGATGGCCGCGCGCACACCGTCTTCGAGCATCAGCCGCGAGCGCGCCCGCCCGTTGAGCTCCTGGTCATAGAAGCGGTACTGCTGGCGTCCGGCTTTCTTGGCCGCATACATCGCCGCATCGGCGGCGCGCAACAAGCCTTCCACGCTGCCGCCACAATCGGGGTAGGTGGCGATGCCGATGCTCACGCCGAGGTGAACGTCGACCCCTTCGACCGGATGGCTGATCGACAGGCGCTCGATGACCTTCTCGGCGAAGCGCCCTGCCCGTTCGGGGTACGGCAGGCCGTCGAACAGCGCGGTGAACTCGTCACCGCCCATGCGCGCCAGCAGCGCCTCGCTGCCCAGGCAATCCTTGAGCTGCTCGCCGACCCAGCGCAGTACCTCGTCGCCGGCTTCGTGGCCGAGCGAGTCGTTGATCCGTTTGAAGCCATCCAGGTCCATGTACATCAGGGCCTGGACCTTGTCCGAGCGCTCACTGCGCAGCAGTGCCCCCTCGGCGGCCTGGTAGAAGCCGCGACGGTTGAGCAGGCCGGTCAGCGGGTCGGTCACCGCCTGGTATTCGAGCTGCTGGTGCAGGTTGTGCACCACCGACATGTCCAGCACGGTCACCACCATTGCCCGCTGTTCGGCGGGCAGTGGCGCACACGACAGCGCCACCGGCACCAACTGGCCACCGAGCGTGCGCAGCTGGGCGTCGTGGACGCGGAAGATCTGCCGGGCCAGGTAGGCCTGGTAGAAGTCCGACTCGCGCCACAGGCTGGCGCTGGACAGTTGCACCAGGTCGAGCACGTGCGCACCTTGCAGCGTCTCTACAGGGGTTTCGAGCAAGCGGGAGATGGCCGGGTTGGCGAAGCCGATGGTGCCGGCCTCGTCCACCACCAGGATGCCTTCGGCGGCGTTTTCCAGGATCGACGCATTGAATGCCCTGGCGGCTTCCAGCTCGCGGGTCAGGCGCTGCAGCATGCGCCGGTTGCGCTGCTGCTCGAGCAAGGCCTGGACCTTGGGTTTGAGCACTTGCGGGTCAAACGGTTTGAACAGGTAGTCCACTGCACCTGCGGCATAGCCTTTGAGCACCGCCGCCTGTGACTGCTCGTTGGCGGTGAGGAAGATGATCGGGGTCAGCCGGGTTCGCTGGCTGCCGCGCATCAGCCGGGCCACTTCGAAACCGTCCATCTCCGGCATCTGCACATCCAGCAGGACCAGGTCCACCTCATGTTGCAACAGCGCGCTCAAGGCTTCCATCCCGGAGCATGCGGTCAACACCTGCCAATCCTGACGGGCCAGTAGCGCCCGCATGCTGATCAGGTTTTCCTGGTAATCGTCGACAACCAGCAGGACCGATTTGCCGTCCGGTGCGTTGGGTTGAGCTTCATCCATGCTGCTTCTCTTGTAAGAGCGACGTCCATTACCCATTGGATCCGAATAACTACTCTAGTCGGGGGATGGCGGGGTGCAATGCAATCAGAACGCTATCAGTGAATATATTTAGCGTGGGGCGACTAACGGTCGCGATCGGCGCAGATGCCAGGCATAAAAAAACCCGCATTTCTGCGGGTTTTTCATGCGCCAGGGGTCAGATCAGTTGATCTTCGCCGCCAGCTCACCTTTGGCATAACGCTGGAACATGCCTTCCAGGGAGATCGGCTTGATCTTCGAGGCATTGCCGGCGGTGCCGAAGGCTTCGTAACGGGCGATGCACACGTCACGCATGGCCTTGACGGTTTCGCCGAAGAACTTGCGTGGGTCGAACTCGCTCGGGTTGGTGGCCATCAGGCGACGCATGGCACCGGTCGAGGCCAGGCGCAGGTCGGTGTCGATGTTGAC
Source organism: Pseudomonas reidholzensis (assembly GCF_900536025.1). GTDB lineage: Bacteria > Pseudomonadota > Gammaproteobacteria > Pseudomonadales > Pseudomonadaceae > Aquipseudomonas > Aquipseudomonas reidholzensis. The sequence goes on along the minus strand of NZ_UNOZ01000038.1, from coordinate 23,244 downwards.
CTTGCGCACGCCGAACTTGATGCCTTCGACGATTTCTTCAACCGGTACGCCGTAGGTCTCTTTGATGTCGCCGCCGTACTGGTTGATGATCGCCAGCCACTCTTGCGGTACCGAGGAAGAGCCGTGCATCACCAGGTGGGTGTTAGGGATGCGCTTGTGGATTTCCTTGATGCGGTCGATCGCCAGGACGTCACCGGTAGGCGGCTTGGTGAACTTGTAGGCACCGTGGCTGGTACCGATGGCGATGGCCAGGGCATCGACCTGGGTCTTCTTGACGAAGTCGGCGGCTTCTTCCGGGTCGGTCAGCATCTGGCTGTGATCCAGAATGCCTTCGGCGCCGATACCGTCCTCTTCACCGGCCATGCCGGTTTCCAGCGAACCCAGGCAGCCCAGCTCGCCTTCTACCGAAACACCGCAGGCGTGGGCCATGGCCACGGTCTGCTGGGTGACGCGTACGTTGTACTCGTAGTCGGTCGGGGTCTTGCCGTCTTCGCCCAGCGAGCCGTCCATCATCACCGAGCTGAAGCCCAGTTGGATCGAGCGCTGGCAGACGTCAGGGCTGGTGCCGTGGTCCTGGTGCATGCACACCGGGATGTGCGGGAATTCTTCGATCGCAGCCAGGATCAGGTGACGCAGGAACGGTGCGCCGGCGTATTTGCGAGCACCGGCCGAGGCCTGCACGATGACCGGAGAGTCGGTCTTGTCGGCGGCTTCCATGATGGCGCGCATCTGCTCGAGGTTGTTGACGTTGAAAGCCGGAACGCCGTAGCCGAACTCGGCGGCGTGGTCCAGCATCTGGCGCATGCTAATGAGTGCCATTGTATCTCTCTCTCCCGACAAGCGTCGTTGTTTCGTGCAAGCCTGCCGTAGGGGCGGTTGCTGTTCAAGTAGTGTGGGCCACAGCATGGCGGCCCGGCCAGTCACGGTGCCTTGCAGCCCCGCCCAATCAGATCGTTGGTCGCCACCCAGTACACCAGGCCTTCTTCGCCCTTGGTGTGCAAGGCCAGCACTCCGTCGCTGTACAGCGCGCCGGAGGCGCCCGGCTCGGCCTTGAGCCGGTAGACCTGGTCGCCGCCGCCAAGGCGAACGTCGACCGTATCCCGCGATGCATCGGCGAACCGCCAGAGCACTTCGGTCTGCGTGTCACAGACCCAGCGGGTCCAGGTGTCCGCCGGAGCGGTCTGCGCTGGGCGCAGGCTTGCGCATCCTGCCAATGTCGCCAGGGCCATCACGGCCATCAGCGCTTTCATTGAATATCCTCTAGATGACCACCGCACGAGTGCTTGGTTGCCCTGCACCGATGAAACGCACCGTTCAAGGGCAACCTGGCGCCTTGCGCTGGTGCTCGTCGTCGTACTTTTCCAGGCCGTCCGGGCCCAGGCGCTTGTTGATCACCGGCACCGTCTCGGCCTGCCATTGCGACTGGTAGCAGCCGCCCTGGGGGCCCTGCGCCGGTGGCGCGTCGCTGGCCGGGCCGCTGGAACACGCGCCCAGCAGGCCAGCCACGATCATCACAGGCAATTGCTTGACCATCAGGCCGCTCCCTTTGCCGTGCGCCTTCATGCTCAGGCCTTGGCTCGCGCTTCCAGGATTTCCACCGCGGGCAGGACCTTGCCCTCGACGAACTCGAGGAACGCGCCGCCACCGGTAGAAATGTAGGAGATATCGCTGCCAACGCCATATTTATCGATGGCTGCCAGGGTGTCGCCGCCGCCCGCAATGGAGAACGCGTCGCTGGCGGCGATGGCCTTGGCCAGCACCTGGGTGCCGTTGCCGAACTGGTCGAACTCGAACACACCGACCGGACCATTCCACAGTACGGTCTTGGAGGTCTTCAGCAGCTCAGCGAACTGCTCGGCGGTTTGCGGGCCGATGTCGAGGATCATGTCGTCGTCGGCCACATCAGCGATCAGCTTGACGGTGGCCACGGCGCTCTCGGCGAATTCCTTGGCGACCACCACGTCCACCGGCAGCGGCACGTTGACCTTGGCGGCGATTGCCTTGGCGGTGTCGACCAGGTCGGGCTCGTAGAGCGACTTGCCGACCTTGTGACCGGCGGCGGCGAGGAAGGTGTTGGCGATGCCGCCACCGACGATCAGCAGGTCACAGACGCTGCTCAGGCTGTTCAGCACGTCGAGTTTGGTCGACACCTTGGAGCCCGCGACAATCGCGGCCATCGGCTTGGCCGGGGCCTTGAGGGCCTTGCCCAGGGCATCCAGTTCGGCCGCAAGCAGCGGGCCGGCGGCCGCGACCTTGGCGAACTTGGCGACGCCGTGGGTGGAACCTTCGGCGCGGTGGGCAGTGCCGAAGGCGTCCATGACGAACACGTCGCACAGGGCGGCGTACTGTTGCGCCAGCTCGTCGGCGTTCTTCTTCTCGCCCTTGTTGAAGCGCACGTTCTCGAACAGCACCAGCTCACCCGCCGCGATCTGGACACCGTCCAGGTAGTCGGCGACCAGCGGCACATCGCGGCCGAGGGCCTTGCTCAGGTAGTCGGCGACGGGCTTGAGGCTGTTCTCGGCGGAGAATTCGCCCTCGGTCGGACGACCCAGGTGCGAGCAGACCATTACCGCGGCGCCTTTTTCCAGGGCCAGCTTGATGGTCGGCAGCGCAGCCAGGATACGCGCATCGCTGGCTACCACACCGTCCTTGACAGGCACGTTGAGGTCTTCGCGGATCAGTACGCGCTTACCTTGCAGGTCGAGGTCGGTCATCTTCAACACGGTCATGAATGCAGTCCTTCAGGGCTGTTTGATGCGGGTTTGGTGAACGACGTGCAGGTAGTGACCGGCAACGTCGAGCATGCGGTTGGCGAACCCCCATTCGTTGTCGAACCACGCCAGCAGGTTCACCAGGCGGGGGCCGGAAACACGGGTCTGGCTGGCATCGACGATGGCCGAATGCGGGTCATGGTTGAAATCGCAGCTGGCGTGCGGCAGCTCGGTGTAGGCCAGCAGGCCTTGCAACGGGCCACTCAGCGCGGCGTCACGGAGCACCTGGTTGACCTCGGCCGCCGTGGTGTCGCGGGCGGTCTGCAAGGTGATGTCCAGGCACGACACGTTGACGGTCGGCACGCGTACCGCTTTGGCCTGAATTCGCCCGGCAAGTTCCGGAAGCAGCCGTTCGATACCACGGGCAAGCCCGGTGGACACCGGAATCACCGACTGGAACGCCGAGCGGGTGCGGCGCAGGTCTTCGTGGTGATACGCGTCGATCACCGGCTGGTCGTTCATCGCCGAGTGAATGGTGGTGATCTGCACGTACTCGATGCCGAACGCCTGGTCCAGCACCCGCAGCAGCGGCACGCCGCAGTTGGTGGTGCAGGAGGCGTTGGACACCAGGCGCTCGGCGCCGCTCAGGCAGTCCTGGTTGATGCCGTAGACCACCGTGGCATCGACGTCCGCCTCGCTGGCCATCGGCTGCGAGAACAGCACCCGCGGTGCACCGGCATCGAGAAAGCGCTGGCCATCGGCACGGGTGTTGTAGGCGCCCGAGCATTCCAGCACCAGGTCGACGTCCAGCGCCGCCCAGTCGATGCCTTCAGGGGTGGCGCTGCGCAGCACCTGCACGCAGTCGCCATTGATATGCAGACAATCGCCGTCGACCCTGACCTCGCCGGGGAAACGCCCGTGGGTGGAGTCGAAGCGCGTCAGGTATTCCAGGCTGGCCTGATCGGCCAGGTCGTTCAGTGCAACGATCTCGAAGCCGGCCTTCGCCCCACGCTCGACCAGTGCGCGCAGGACACAGCGGCCGATGCGGCCATAACCGTTGAGTGCAACTTTGTAGGGGCGTGGCTGGGGCATCTGGGGCTCATACCTTATCTGTCTGAAGCGGGGCAGCTTTGCTGCCCATTCGCGGCACAAGGCCGCTCCCACACGATCCGCGCAACGCAGATCCTGTGGGAGCGGCCTTGTGTCGCGAGGGAGGGCCGAGCCCCCCCTTGCGCGACCCGGGAGGGCATCGCTGCCCGCCCTTGTGTCATCAGTCTTCCAGCAGCTCTTCAGCAGTGCCCAGGATGTTCTCCAGGGTAAAGCCGAACTCCTCGAACAGCGCCGAGGCCGGAGCCGATTCGCCGTAGGTGGTCATGCCGATGACGCGGCCTTCGAGGCCGACGTACTTGTACCAGAAGTCGGCATGGGCAGCTTCGATGGCGATGCGGGCACCGACTTGCAGCGGCAGTACCGACTGCTTGTAGCCAGCGTCCTGGGCGTCGAACACGCTGGTGCTCGGCATCGACACGACGCGGACCTTGCGGCCCTGCTCGGTCAGCTTGTCAAACGCCTGCACAGCCAGGCCCACTTCGGAACCGGTGGCGATGAGGATCAGCTCAGGCTCGCCCGCGCAGTCCTTGAGCACATAACCACCACGGGCGATGTCAGCGATCTGCTGGGCGTCGCGGTCCTGGTGCTGCAGGTTCTGACGCGAGAAGATCAGCGCCGACGGGCCGTCCTTGCGCTCCAGCGCGGACTTCCACGACACGGCCGATTCGACCGCATCGGCCGGGCGCCAGGTGTCCAGGTTCGGCGTGCTGCGCAGGCTGGTCAGCTGCTCGATCGGCTGGTGAGTCGGGCCGTCTTCGCCCAGGCCGATGGAGTCGTGGGTGTAGACGTGGATCACCCGCTGCTTCATCAGTGCCGACATGCGTACCGCGTTGCGGGCGTATTCCATGAACATCAGGAAGGTCGCGCCGTAAGGCACCAGGCCGCCGTGCAGGGCAACGCCGTTCATGATCGCGGTCATGCCGAATTCGCGCACGCCGTAGTACATGTAGTTGCCGCTGGCATCTTCAGCGCTGACGCCCTTGCAACCTTTCCACAGGGTCAGGTTGGAGCCGGCGAGGTCGGCCGAACCACCGAGGAACTCCGGCAGCAGCGGGCCAAAGGCGTTGAGGGTGTTCTGGCTGGCTTTACGGCTGGCGATGGTTTCGCCCTTGGCCGCGACTTCAGCGATGTAGGCCGAGGCCTTTTCGGCGAAGTCGGCCGGCAGCTCGCCGCTGAGGCGACGTTTCAGCTCGCTGGCCAGCTCAGGGAAGGCTGCAGCGTAGGCCGCGAAGCGCTTGTCCCACTCGGCTTCGACAGCCTTGCCGGCCGCCTTGGCGTCCCACTCGGCGTAGATATCCGCCGGGATTTCGAACGGGCCGTGGTTCCAGTTCAGCGCTTTGCGGGCCAGGGCGATTTCGTCGTTGCCCAGCGGAGCGCCGTGGCAGTCTTCCTTGCCCTGCTTGTTCGGCGAACCGAAACCAATGATGGTCTTGCAGCAGATCAGGGTCGGCTGAGCGCTCTTGCGCGCGGTTTCGATGGCGGTCTTGATCTCTTCCGGATCATGGCCGTCGACGTTGCGGATCACCTGCCAGTTGTACGACTCGAAACGCTTGGGCGTGTCGTCGGTGAACCAGCCTTCGACTTCGCCGTCGATGGAGATGCCGTTGTCGTCGTAGAAGGCGATCAGCTTGCCCAGGCCCAGGGTACCGGCCAGGGAAGCGACTTCGTGGGAAATACCTTCCATCATGCAGCCATCACCCAGGAACACATAGGTGTGGTGATCGACGATGTCGTGGCTTGGGCGGTTGAACTGGGCGCCCATGACCTTCTCGGCGAGGGCAAAGCCCACGGCGTTGGCCAGGCCCTGGCCCAGCGGCCCGGTGGTGGTCTCGACGCCTGGGGTGTAGCCCAGCTCCGGGTGACCCGGGGTGCGGCTGTGCAGTTGACGGAAGGCCTTGAGGTCTTCGATCGACAGGTCGTAGCCGGTCAGGTGCAGCAGCGAATAGATCAGCATCGAGCCGTGGCCGTTGGACAGCACGAAGCGGTCACGGTCGGCAAAGCTCGGGTTGCTCGGGTTGTGCTTCAGGTAGTCGCGCCAGAGCACTTCGGCGATATCCGCCATGCCCATAGGGGCACCTGGGTGGCCGCTGTTAGCCTTTTGCACGGCATCCATGCTGAGGGCACGAATGGCGTTGGCACGATCACGACGGCTGGGCATCGCTAAGTCTCCTGGGGGCTTTGAATAAGTAATGAAGCGCAAAAAGGCGACCATTTTCGCCCACAGGCGCCCCGGGGGCAATCACGGATGGTCGCAGAGGGGCATATTTCCTGTGTTTGGCCGTAATGAATGACAAAAGCGCGCAATCCGCCCGCCTCGCCACCCCACTCATCGCGCAATATCAAAACTTTTTGATATTGCTATTGCGAGGGCATCGCTGCCTGTCTAGACTGCCGCGTCATGAACCTACGTGCGCAGTCCATCCCCCTTCAGCGAAGCGACGACCTGGCAGCCTTGTGCAAAGCCAGCGGCGATGAACTGCGCCTGAATGTACTGCGCGCCCTGGCCAGCGACTCGTTCGGCGTGCTCGAACTGGCGCAGATCTTCGACATCGGCCAGTCCGGCATGAGCCACCACCTCAAGGTGCTGGCCCAGGCCGACCTGGTGGCGACGCGGCGCGAGGGCAATGCCATCTTCTATCGCCGCGCCCTGCCCGACAGCCTGCGCCCGGGCGGCCGGTTGCACACGGCCTTGCTCGAAGAAGTCGACGGCCTGGCCCTGGCCGACGATGTGCAAGCGCGCATCGCCCAGGTCCAGCAGCGCCGTGCGGCCACCAGCCAGGACTTTTTCCTGCGCGTGGAAGAAAAATTCCGCGCCCAGCAAGACCTGATCGCCGGCTTGCCGCAGTACCGCGAAAGCCTGCTGGCGATGCTCGACAAGCTGAGCTTCACGGCCAGCGCCAGCGCGCTCGAAGTCGGCCCCGGCGACGGCGGTTTTCTGCCCGACCTGGCGCGCCGCTTTGCCAGCGTCACGGCCATGGACAACAGCCCGACGATGCTCGAGCTGGCGCGCCAGGTCTGCGAGCGCGAAGGTTTGAATAACGTAAACCTGCAGTTGGCCGATGCACTGAGTGCAACGGATGTGGAAGCCGACTGCGTAGTGCTGAACATGGTCCTGCACCATTTCAGCGATCCGGCCCTGGCCCTGCGCCTGTTGGCCAAACGGGTAAAGGCAGGCGGCAGCCTGCTGGTCACCGAGCTCTGTAGCCATGATCAGCATTGGGCGCGGGATGCCTGCGGCGATCTCTGGCTTGGCTTCGAGCAGGATGACCTGGCCCGTTGGGCCCGGGTGGCAGGGCTGGCTCCCGGGGACAGCCTCTATGTGGGCTTGCGTAACGGTTTCCAGATTCAGGTCCGACATTTTCAGCGGACGGCTGGCGACACTCACCATCGGTAAATTTTAGGAACCCGTCGAGATGAGCGAATACTCCCTTTTCACCTCCGAGTCCGTGTCTGAAGGGCATCCGGACAAGATCGCCGACCAGATTTCGGACGCGGTCCTGGACGCCATCATCACCCAGGACAAATTCGCCCGCGTCGCGTGTGAAACCCTGGTCAAGACCGGTGTCGCCATCATCGCCGGCGAAGTCACCACGTCGGCCTGGGTCGACCTCGAGGATATCGTCCGCAAGGTCATCGTCGACATCGGCTACGACAGCTCCGACGTCGGCTTCGATGGCGCTACCTGCGCGGTGATGAACATCATCGGCAAGCAATCGGTAGACATCGCCCAAGGCGTTGACCGGAGCAAGCCGGAAGACCAGGGCGCCGGCGACCAGGGCCTGATGTTCGGCTACGCCAGCAACGAAACCGACGTGCTGATGCCCGCGCCGATCTGCTTCTCGCACCGCCTGGTCGAGCGCCAGGCCGAAGCGCGCAAGTCCGGCCTGCTGCCGTGGCTGCGTCCGGACGCCAAGTCGCAGGTCACCTGCCGTTACGAAGGCGGCAAGGTCGTCGGCATCGACGCCATCGTCCTGTCGACCCAGCACAACCCTGAAGTGTCGCAAAAAGACCTGCAGGAAGCGGTGATGGAGCTGATCGTCAAGCACACCCTGCCGGCCGAGCTGCTGCACAAGGACACCCAGTACCACATCAACCCGACTGGCCAGTTCATCATTGGCGGCCCAGTGGGCGACTGTGGCCTGACCGGCCGCAAGATCATCGTCGACTCCTACGGCGGCATGGCCCGTCACGGCGGTGGCGCGTTCTCCGGCAAGGACCCATCCAAGGTCGACCGTTCGGCGGCCTACGCCGGTCGCTACGTGGCCAAGAACATCGTCGCCGCCGGCCTGGCCGAGCGTTGCGAGATCCAGGTGTCCTACGCCATTGGTGTCGCTCAACCGACCTCGATCTCGCTGAATACCTTTGGTACCGGCAAGATCTCCGACGACAAGATCGTCCAGCTGGTGCGTGAGTGCTTCGACCTGCGTCCTTACGCGATCACCACCATGCTCGACCTGCTGCACCCGATGTACCAGGAAACCGCCGCCTACGGCCACTTCGGCCGTACCCCGCAGCAGAAGACCGTCGGCGACGACACCTTCACCACCTTCACCTGGGAGCGCACCGACCGCGCCCAGTCGCTGCGTGACGCTGCCGGCCTGTAATTAGCCCTGCAGCCGCAAACGAAAGCCCCTGCCGAGTGATCGGCAGGGGCTTTTTCGTGATTACTGCAGGCGTTTTCGCTTAGGGCGAGGTGCAGATCCTCGCCGCCCAGTTACGCCTGCATGCAATCAAGGGTTTCTAATTTCAGCGGATCAGGGCAGCATTTCCTTTTCCGCTGCCCTGCCTTCGAATGGAGTCCCCGATGAAACTGTTTTCGTCCCTTGTCCTGTCCGCCGTCTTCGGCCTGGCTGCCCAGAGCGCACTGGCTGCCGAGCAACAGCCCGGACTGAGCGGTTGCGCGGCCAAGAAACAGGCGATCAGCGAACAGATCGAACAGGCCCGCGCCCACGGCAACGGTGAGCAGCAGGCAGGCCTGGAAAAGGCCCTGAGCGAAGTCAACGCCAACTGCACCGACGCCAGCCTGCGCAAAGAGCGTGAGCAAAAAGTGCTCGATGCCCGCCACGAAGTGAACAAGCGCACCAAAGACCTGGACAAGGCCATGAAGAAAGGCGACTCGGAGCGGATCAACAAGCGCAAGGACAAGCTGGCCGAGTCGAAGAAGGAGCTGCAGGACGCCCTGGACGACCTCGAACGTTAAGGTGCGAAATAGCAAAGCGCTATATCGAAACTACGACTACGTTTAAACAGGATCGAATCTTGTAGGGATTTTCTGAAAAAGGGTCCGATAAATCCTCCTAGGGTTCAGTAGTTCGCGAAATCAGGGCAGGATTCCCACCTCTATTTCGACTACTGCCCCTGCAAGGAGGCGCCATGAAACTCTTCTCTTCCCTTGTGTTGATCGCCGCTGTCGGCGTTGCGGCCACCCAGGCGCAGGCCGCACGGCCCGATCCGGGCTTGACCGGTTGCGCAGCCAAGCACAGCGAAATCGTCAACGAAATCGCCGAGACCAGCTGGTTCAACTGGTCCAAGAAACGCGGCCTGGAAAAAGCCCTGAAAGAGCACGACGCCCACTGCACCGATGCGGGCCTGCGCGCCGAGCGCGAAGCCGAGGTGGCCAAGGCGCAGGCAGAAATCGCCGAGCGTGAGGTCGACCTCAAGGCCGCCGAAGCCAAAGGCGACGCCGACAAGATCGCCAAGCGCAAGGCCAAGCTGGCAGAGTCGCAAGCCGAGCTCAAACAGGCCGAGCTGGAACTGCAGCGCTAACCGCCCCGCGCAGGCGTCGGCCACCCAGGCCGGCGTCGCGGCCTGCCCGGCAGCCCTCGCTGGTCAGTGATTACGAAATTCGCTATGGCAGGCCTTGCAGGCGGCCTCTACCTTGTCCATCGGCGCTTTCAGGCTCGCCGCGTCCAGCGGCTGACTGCGCGTCTCGCTGAGCAGTTCACCGGTCACCCCCTCCAATTGCCGCGCCAGGTCCTCGAACCGTGCCTGACGCTGCCACACCTCAGCCCGCGCACTGCTGTCGCCCTCATCCCGCACCTGCGGGAAGTGCTGCCAGGGCGCATGCGCCAACCCATCGAGCTGCTGCGCACCCTCGGCAAACCTGCCCGGCTCGAACGGCAGCCGGCCGCGCAGCATGCCACCCAGGTCTTCGCTGGTCTTGAGCATCTGCTTGAAGATCGTCTTGCGCTGCCCGAGCGGTGAGTTAGGATCGACGCGGTCGCAGGCTGTCAGGGTCAGGCAAGCCAACAGCAGCACGGTGAAACATTTGAACATCACGGTCACATTGGCATCGGATTAGGGCCGACAGTATCCTCGCCTGCTCGACAAACACCAATACCCTCACGAAAAACAGGGGCAACCATGACCGGCTGCCCGCTCAAGGATTCAGCCATGAAATCTGCTCTGCGCCACCTCGCCTGGGCGCTGCCCGCCCTGGCCCTGCTGGCCGGCTGCAACGGCGGCGAAAGCGCCAAGCCCGAACCCCATGCCATCGCCACCTATGCCCCAGCCACCTGGCAAGACCTGCCCAGCGTCAGTGACGCTGACCTGCTGGCGGGGTTCCAGGCCTGGCGCAATGGCTGCGAGAAGCTCAAGCGTGATGCGGTCTGGGCCAGCACCTGCGAAAGCGCCCAGGCGATCCCCGCCGATGCCGCCCAGGCCCGCGCCTTCCTGCAGCAGAACTTGCAGGTCTATGGCCTGCGCTCGGCCGAGAACAACGCCAACGGCCTGATCACCGGTTACTACGAGCCGGTCTACCCCGGCAGCCTGAAGCAGACCGCCGCCGCAGGGGTACCGGTCTACGGCGTCCCGCAGGACATGATCGTGGTCGACTTGGCGAGCATCTATCCCGAGCTCAAGGGCAAGCGCCTTCGCGGGCGGCTCGACGGCCGTGCCCTCAAGCCGTATGACACCGCTGAAGTGATCTACCGCGACGGCGTGCAGGCGCCGGTGCTGGCCTGGCTGACCGACCCGATGGACCTGCAGTTCTTGCAGATCCAGGGCTCGGGCCGGGTCCAGCTGGAAGACGGCCGGCAACTGCGGCTGGGCTACGCCGACCAGAACGGCCACCCGTATCGGCCGATCGGCCGCTGGTTGATCGAGCAGGGCCAACTGAAGAAAGAAGAGGTCAGCATGGGGGCGATTCACGCCTGGGCCGAAGCCAACCCGCAGCGGGTACCGGAGCTGATTGCGAGCAACCCCAGCTATGTCTTCTTCAGCGCCCGACCCGACAGCAATGAAGGCCCTCGCGGCTCGTTGAACGTGCCGTTGACGGCTGGCTACAGCGTGGCGATCGACCGCAAGGTGATTCCGCTGGGCAGCCTGCTCTGGCTGTCGACCACACGCCCGGATGGCAGCCCGGTGGTGCGCCCGGTGGGGGCACAGGACACCGGCGGCGCGATTACCGGCGAGGTCCGTGCTGATCTGTTCTGGGGGACGGGTGCTGCGGCCGGGGAGCTGGCGGGCAACATGAAGCAGCAGGGGCAGATCTGGTTGCTCTGGCCCAAAGGCGCGGCGCTGCCTGAAGTACCGAAAGTACCCTGATCGGCAGCGCGCTCATCGCGGGCAAGCCCGCTCCTACAGGGCCCTCTGCTGGCCGGGAGAGCGACCCGGAACCTGTAGGAGCGGGCTTGCCCGCGAAAGGAGCGACGCGGATTCAGACCGATACGACGAAGAAAGACACGATCAACGCCAGCCCGGCAAACCACACCAGCGAGCGCAATGCCGCCCAGTCCGCCAGGTAGCAGATGATGTAGAGCAGGCGACTGGTGATGTACATCACCGCCAGGACATCCTGGGTCACCTGCTCGGCGTTGCCGACGATGTCCGCCACCAACACCGCCGCGGCAAATGCCGGAAACGCCTCGAAGCTGTTCAGTTGCGCGGCATGCGCGCGCCGGGGCAGCCCTTCGAGCTTGTCCAGAAACGCCCGAGGGTCGTGGTTGGCGCCCAGGCCAAAGCGGCCGCTGCTGAGCTTGGCGATCAACGCACACAGCGGCGGCAGGACCAACGCAATCAGAATGCACCACAGGGCAACGGTCATAGGCAGGACTCCTTGTTCGAAATGATCGGGATCAGAGCTTCATCACCAGCATGCCCGCCAGGACCAGCCCGCAAGCTAAGAGCCTCGGCCCGCCAAAAGGTTCTTTGAGGTAGCGCACGCCCAACAGCACCACGAGGATCACGCTGACCTCGCGCAGCGCCGCCGCCTCCGCCACCGAGCCCAGGTGCATGGCCCACAGCACCAGGGCATAGCTGAGCAGTACACACACGCCGACCGCCAGCCCAAGCCGCCATTGTGTCCGCCAGAACTGGGCGAACGGTGCCCGGCGTGCGACGCTGGCCAGCAACGGGAAGGGCCAGGCGCTGAGCAGGGTCAGCCAGACCAGGTAATCCCAAGGCTGGCCCCACAGGCGCACGGCCTGGCCGTCGAACCAGGTGTAGCAGCCGATGCACAGGCCAATCAGCGCCACCACCGGCAGCATCGACCACGGCAAGCGGTCACCGCCGCCGCCCTGCCACAGCAGGCAGGCCATCGCGCAGGGGATCAGCAGGATGCCGATGATCTGCTGCTGGCTCAGCGACTCACCGGCAAACGCCAGGGTCAGGCCCAGCACCACCAGCGGCGACAACCCGCGCATCAGAGGATAGACCAGGCCCAGGTCGCCGACCCGGTAGGCCTTGATCAGCAGGACCCGGTAGAGCTGCTCGGCCAGCGCCGAGGCGACCAGCCAGGGCCAGATGGCAGCTGGCGGGACGTCGACGAAAGCCACCGCCGCGACGGCGAACGCCAGGGCCACCGAGTCCATGCTGGCGATGACCAGCAGGCGCTCGCCACTGAACTTGATCAGGGTGTTCCAGGTGGCATGCAAGAGGGCTGCGACCAGTACCAGGGAGGTTGCCAACACGCGAGAGTCCTTGCCGGTGGCCTCGTCGGGCCAATCACTTGTGAAGGCTCGAATATAGCGGGTTCCTGGCGATGGTTGGGGGCTGCGATGCCGCCTTGAATTTGGAACGATTCGTACATTTCTGGTCAGAGGGTGTGTCCCGACCCCCTCGGCAGGTCATCAAAGAACTGCCCGAGCGATTCGGGTAACGACTTGGACGCCACTCTTTACAGGATTCGGGATGCTTGAACTTGTTGCCGCTTTTATCTGCCTGACCACCCTCCTCACCTACGTCAACTACCGCTTCATCGGCCTGCCGCCGGCCATCGGCGTGATGGTCACGGCCTTGCTGTTCTCGTTGATACTGCAATGCCTGAGCCTGGTGGGCTTTCCTGGCCTGGAAGAACGCGTCGAAGGCCTGATGAATCAGATCGACTTCAACGACCTGCTGATGCACTGGATGCTGTCATTCCTGCTGTTCGCCGGCGCCCTGCACGTCAACCTCGGCGACCTGCGCAGCTACCGCTGGCCGATCGGCTTGCTGGCTACCCTCGGCGTGCTGATCGCGACCGTGGTGATCGGCTTTCTCGCGCACTGGATCTTCGCCCTGTTCGGCTGGCACGTCAGCCTGATCTACTGCCTGCTGTTTGGCGCACTGATTTCGCCGACCGACCCGATCGCCGTGCTCGGCGCCCTGCGTACCGCCAATGCCTCCAAGCCGTTGAAGACCACCATTGTCGGCGAGTCGCTGTTCAACGACGGCACGGCGGTGGTGGTGTTCACCGTGCTGCTGGGCATCGTCCAGCTCGGTGAAACGCCGAGCGTTTCCGAGACGGCCATGCTGTTCGCCCGCGAAGCCCTGGGCGGCATCGCCTTCGGCGGCCTGATCGGCTATGCCACCTACCGCATGATCAAGAGCATCGAGCAGTACCAGGTCGAGGTCATGCTGACCCTGGCGCTGGTCATCGGCGGTTCGGCGATGTGCTACGAACTGCACGTTTCAGCGCCGATCGCCATGGTCGTGGCCGGCCTGATCATCGGCAACCTGGGGCGCAACCTGGCGATGAACGACATGACCCGGCGCTACATGGACGGCTTCTGGGAGCTGATCGACGACATGCTCAATGCGCTGCTGTTCGCCCTGATCGGCCTGGAGCTGTTGCTGCTGCCGTTCAACTGGCTGCACCTGGCCGCGGGCGCGGTGCTGGCGGTGGCGGTATTGATGTCGCGACTGCTGACCGTAGCGCCGGCCATCGTCCTGTTGCGGCGCTGGCGCAGCGTGCCACAGGGCACTATCCGGGTACTCACCTGGGGTGGTTTGCGGGGTGGGGTGTCGGTGGCCCTGGCACTGTCGCTGCCGGTGGGCGAGGAGCGTGACCTGCTGCTGTCGATCACCTACATCGTGGTGCTGGCGTCGATCCTGATCCAGGGCCTGAGCATCGGCCGCGTGGTGCGTGGGGTCACTGCCCAGCCGAATACCGCGACACACTGAACGGACCTCGTGGGAGCGGGCCAGCCCGCTCCCACGCAACGCCGTTTCCAGCCAATCTCAACCGTTACTCGACAGCGCTGTCGGGGAACTGATCCTGCACGTACTTGATCTCGGTCCGCCCATGAGCGGCCGGCTGGCCATCATCGCCCAGGTTGACGAAGACCATCTTGTCGACGGTGAGGATGCTCTTGCGGGTGATCTTGTTGCGCACTTCGCACTTGAGGGTGATCGAGGTGCGGCCAAATTCGGTGGCGGTGATGCCCAGCTCGATGATGTCGCCCTGGCGCGAGGCGCTGACGAAGTTGATCTCCGAGATGTACTTGGTCACCACGCGCTGGTTGCCCAGCTGGACGATGGCGTAGATCGCCGCCTCTTCGTCGATCCAGCGCAGCAGGCTGCCGCCGAACAGGGTGCCATTGGGGTTGAGGTCTTCGGGTTTAACCCACTTGCGGGTGTGGAAGTTCATCAAAGCTCCTACCGGCTTGGTTTACGTGCAGCCATCATGGCAGAGCCTGCCGCGGGTCTCCATTGATGATCGACTATCGTCTCGATTAATCGACAGAAAACCTTGGGCCTGGGCACACGCCGAGCTATAATCTGCGCCGTTTCACATGGCAACCCGCCGCGGTGCCATGCCCGCCACCCATCCGAGGGGCGCTGCAGCAGGCTCGGCCTGTCAGGCTCGGTTGGGGCGTTGTCCGCCCTGCGGACGCTCAACGCACAACGGCGCCCATTCGCACACTACGAATGGAGGCTCTTCATGAGCGCTGTAAACACGCCTGCTGGTTTTACCGATTTCAAAGTCGCTGACATCTCCCTGGCCGCCTGGGGCCGTCGCGAAACCATCATCGCCGAATCGGAAATGCCGGCACTGATGGGCCTGCGCCGCAAGTACCTCGAAGAGCAACCGCTCAAAGGTGCGAAGATCCTCGGCTGCATCCACATGACCATTCAGACTGCCGTGCTGATCGAAACCCTGGTTGCCCTGGGTGCCGAAGTGCGCTGGTCGTCGTGCAACATCTTCTCCACCCAGGACCAGGCTGCCGCCTCGATCGCCGCCGCCGGTATCCCGGTGTTCGCCTGGAAAGGCGAAACCGAGCAAGAGTACGAGTGGTGCCTGGAGCAGACCATCCTCAAGGATGGCCAGCCATGGGACGCCAACATGATCCTCGACGACGGTGGTGATCTGACCGAGCTGCTGCACAAGAAGTACCAAGCCGTACTGGATCGCGTCCACGGCGTCACCGAAGAGACCACCACCGGCGTGCACCGCCTGCTCGACATGCTGGCCAAGGGCGAGCTGAAAGTCCCGGCGATCAACGTCAACGACTCGGTCACCAAGAGCAAGAACGACAACAAGTACGGCTGCCGTCACAGCCTCAACGACGCCATCAAGCGCGGCACCGACCACCTGCTGTCGGGCAAGCAGGCGCTGGTCATCGGCTACGGTGACGTGGGCAAGGGCTCGGCCCAGTCGCTGCGTCAGGAAGGCATGATCGTCAAGGTCTCGGAAGTCGACCCGATCTGCGCCATGCAGGCCTGCATGGACGGCTTCGAGCTGGTCTCGCCGTTCATCGACGGTATCAACAACGGCACCGAGTCGAGCATCGACAAGGCCCTGCTGGGCAAGATCGACCTGATCGTCACCACCACCGGTAACGTCAACGTCTGCGACGCCAACATGCTCAAGGCCCTGAAGAAGCGTGCCGTGGTCTGCAACATCGGCCACTTCGACAACGAGATCGACACCGCCTTCATGCGCAAGAACTGGGCATGGGAAGAGGTCAAGCCGCAGGTGCACAAGATCCACCGTACCGGCGCTGGCGACTTCGACCCGCAGAACGACGACTACCTGATCCTGCTGGCCGAAGGCCGTCTGGTCAACCTGGGCAACGCCACTGGCCACCCAAGCCGGATCATGGACGGCTCGTTCGCCAACCAGGTGCTGGCGCAGATCTTCCTGTTCGACCAGAAGTACGCCGACCTGTCGCCCGCCGAGAAAGCCGAGCGCCTGACCGTCGAAGTACTGCCCAAGAAGCTCGACGAAGAAGTGGCCCTGGAAATGGTCCGCGGCTTCGGCGGCGTGGTCACCCAGCTGACCTCGCAGCAGGCCGAGTACATCGGCGTGACCGTCGAAGGCCCGTTCAAGCCGGACGCCTACCGCTACTAAGCGGCTGGCTGCGAGCGTCCGCGCGGCGCTCGCAGTACGGATCTTGAAAGATGCCCAAGCCAGGCCGGCCCACACCGCCCTGGCTTTTACTTGCAGCGTGCGGCCTCGAGCTTGCAGCTGAGGATTGAAAGATGTCCCAAGAACGCCGTTACAGTTTCGAATTCTTCCCGACCAAGACCGAAGCGGGCCATGAAAAGCTGATGGGCGTTGCCCGCCAGCTGGCCGGCTACAACCCCGACTTCTTCTCCTGCACCTACGGTGCCGGTGGCTCGACCCGCGACCGCACGCTGAACACCGTGCTGCAGCTGGAAAGCGAAGTGAAGGTCGCCGCCGCCCCGCACCTGTCATGCGTCGGCGACACCAAGGCTGACCTGCGCGCGCTGATCGGCGAGTACCAGGCTGCCGGGATCAAGCGTATCGTCGCCCTGCGTGGCGACCTGCCGTCCGGTATGGGCATGGCCTCGGGCGAGCTGCGCTACGCCAGCGACCTGGTCGAGTTCATCCGCCAGGAAAGCGGCGATCACTTCCACCTGGAAGTCGCCGCCTACCCGGAGATGCACCCGCAGGCGCAGAACTTCGAGGCCGACCTGGCCAACTTCGTGCACAAGGTCAAGGCCGGTGCCGACAGCGCCATCACCCAGTACTTCTTCAACGCCGACAGCTACTTCTATTTCGTCGAGCGCGTGCAGAAGATGGGCGTGGACATCCCGGTGGTGCCCGGCATCATGCCGATCACCAACTACAGCAAACTGGCACGCTTCTCCGATGCCTGCGGCGCCGAGCTGCCGCGCTGGATCCGCAAGCAGCTGGAAGCCTATGGCGACGACACCGCCAGCATCCAGGCCTTCGGTGAAGACGTGATCACCCGCATGTGCGAACAGCTGCTGCAAGGCGGCGCACCCGGGCTGCACTTCTATACCCTGAACCAGGCCGAGCCGAGCTTGGCGATCTGGAACAACCTGAAGCTGCCGCGCTAGTTTCGCTCGCGTCCGACGGGCCCCATCACGGGGCCCGTCCGCCCTGCGATAGAGCGGCTCGGGCTTGTACAAAAAACCCTTTTTGCACAACCCAGCTTCACTGTTCATCCCCCGACGGACGGCGTACTCTCACGCCATGCCACGCCTCGCCTACACCCTCTGCCTGTTGCTGCTGACCTGCCTGTGCTCACTGGCCCAGGCCGAACGCCTGCGCCTGGTCACGGACGAGTGGGCACCCTACGTGTACCAGCAGGACGGCCAGCCCAAGGGCATCGACTACGAAGTCGCCCGCGAGGTGTTCCAGCGTCTGGGCATCGAGCTGGACGTGCAGTTCATGCCCTGGAAGCGCTGCCTGGTGATGGTCGAGCAGGGCCTGGCCGACGGCGTGCTGGACATCTTCCTGAGCGAGGCGCGCAAGGCGTACATGGTGTTCCCCGAGGAGCCCATGTCTGAGGCCGAGTTCGTACTGTTGCGCAAGCGCGGCCAAGGCCCTGCAGTCGAGCGCCTGGCAGACCTTCAGGGGCTGACTGTCGGCACCTCGCCGGGCTACAACTACGGCGCCGCGTTCAACCAGTCGCCGCTGTTCAAGCGCGAACCTGCCCCCACCCATGAGGCCAACTTCGGCAAGCTGATGCTCGGCCGCATCGACCTGCTGGTCACCGACCGCCGCGTCGGCCGCTACCTGCAACAGCAGTTGGGATTGCAGCAAGACCTCGAACAACAGCCCCTGGTGATCAGCCGCAACCAGCAGTTCCTCGGCCTGGCGCGCAAACCCGGGCGCGACAAAATAGCCCGCGCGTTCGCCGACGAACTGCGCCGTTTCAAGCAGGAACCCGCGTATGCCAGCCTTGTTGCCCAGTACGACAGCCCGCCCGGGCGCTTTCCTGGCGCCGTTGAGCAGCAGGAAAGCGGCACGCCGCGATAGCTCTGTTATACTCGGGCCTTCCCGCCCGGCTCACGCCCGGACGCTCGGCCTCGCAACAGGCATCTCGATCGTCGCCAATGCACTCCATAAGTGCCTACTCGACGCCTCCCGGATGCGCAGTGACGCCAAGCTGGACCGGACGCGATCGCATCCCTCAGATGCCCGTCGCGCCAGGCAGATCACCCCATAGGGCCTAGCCCCCACGAGAACAGGATTGCCCATGTCCTTTGCTTCCCTCGGTCTCTCCGAGGCACTTGTCCGCGCTATCGAGGCAGCGGGCTATACCCAGCCCACCCCGGTGCAACAGCGGGCCATTCCCGCCGTGTTGCAAGGTCGCGACCTGATGGTCGCCGCACAGACAGGTACAGGTAAAACCGGCGGCTTCGCCCTGCCAATCCTCGAGCGCCTGTTCCCGGGTGGTCACCCCGACAAGTCCCAGCGCCACGGCCCGCGCCAACCGCGCGTACTGGTCCTGACCCCGACCCGCGAACTGGCGGCCCAGGTCCACGACAGCTTCAAGGTCTATGCCCGTGACCTGAGCCTGGTCAGCACCTGCATCTTCGGCGGTGTCGGCATGAACCCGCAGGTCCAGGCCATGGCCAAGGGCGTCGACGTCCTCGTGGCCTGCCCGGGTCGCCTGCTCGACCTGGCCGGCCAAGGCAAGGTCGACCTCTCGCATGTCGAGATCCTGGTCCTCGATGAAGCCGACCGCATGCTCGACATGGGCTTCATCCATGACGTCAAGAAGGTCCTCGCCCGCCTGCCGGCCAAGCGCCAGAACCTGCTGTTCTCGGCGACCTTCTCGAAAGACATCACCGACCTCGCCGACAAGCTGCTGCACAACCCCGAGCGCATCGAGGTCACGCCGCCGAACACCACCGTCGAGCGTATCGAGCAGCGCGTCTACCGCCTGCCCGCCAGCCACAAGCGTGCCCTCCTGGCGCACCTGATCACCCTCGGTGCCTGGGAACAGGTACTGGTGTTCACCCGCACCAAGCATGGCGCCAACCGCCTGGCCGAGTACCTCGAGAAGCACGGCCTGCCGGCTGCCGCGATCCACGGCAACAAGAGCCAGAACGCGCGCACCAAGGCGCTGGCCGACTTCAAGGCCAACACCGTACGCATCCTCGTGGCTACCGACATCGCCGCCCGTGGCCTGGACATCGACCAGCTGCCGCACGTGGTCAACTTCGAGCTGCCCAACGTCGAGGAAGACTACGTTCACCGCATCGGCCGTACCGGCCGTGCCGGTCGTTCGGGCGAGGCCATCTCGCTGGTCGCGCCGGATGAAGAGAAGCTGCTCAAGAGCATCGAGCGCGTCACTCGCCAGAAGATCCAGGACGGCGACCTGATGGGCTTCGATGCCAGCCAGGTAGAAGCCGAGAAGCCGGAAGTTCGCGAACGTCCGCAGAACCCTGGCCGCGGTGGCCGTAACCAGCCACGTGGCGACGCCGGCAAAGACAGCAACGGCGGTCGCAAGGATAAGGGAAAGGACAAAGGCAAGGCCAAGCAGCCCGCCGCTGACAAGCCTGCCGAGAAAAAGTCCGGCGACAAGCCGCAACAACAGGCGCGCAAGCCACGTGACAACAAGCCACGTCAGCCGCAGGCCGCCCAGGGCGAGAAGCGCGAGGCGTCCGGCAATCGCGACCCGGAAACGTTCCTCGACGACGACGTCGACAACTTCGGTAACCGCGCCGACTACGTCAGCCCCTACCAGAACGCCAAGAACCAGGGCCGCAACCGTCGCCCCGGCGCTGCGCCTGCACAGGGCCAGACTCAAGGCAGCGGTCGTCCCGCCGGTGGCGGTGGCCAGGGCCAGGCCCGCAGCAACAACGGCAGCAACAATGCCGGCCAGCCGCGTCAAGGCTCGGGCGAGAAGCGTCCACGCAGCAACAACAGCAACAACGGCGGTGGTCGTCGTGATGGCAACCCGGGTCGCAACCGCTCCGCCGGCCGCGACGACGCTGCCAGCCAGGAGCCTGCAGTGCGCAACCCGCGTGACTCGCAGAGCCAGCCCGTGATCATCCGCAAGGAATCCAAGCTCGACCGTTACCCGACGCCTGAGCAGCTGGAAGACCTGCCGAGCCGCCCACGTGGCGAACGCCCGGCACTGCTGACCCGTAATCGCTGATTACGTTTCTGCAGACCTGAAAAAGCCGCCCAATCGGGCGGCTTTTTCATGGGCTTGGATCGGCCCCGCGAAGAGGCCGACAGCTTCAGCAGATTACTTCTGCTTCACGCCTTCCAGGCTGATGTCCAGGTCGACGGTCTGCGAAGTCGGGCCTGGGCCCTTGATGCCGAAATCGTTCAGGTTCAGCGTGGTGGTGGCGTTGAAGCCAGCACGCTCGCCGCCCCATGGATCCTTGCCTTCACCGTTGAAGGTGGCCTTGAAGGTGACCGGCTTGGTCACGCCGTGGAAGGTCAGGTCGCCGGTGACGTCAGCCGTCTTGTCGCCGGTCGATTTGACCGCGGTGGAGACGAACTTGGCGTCCGCGAACTTGGCCACGTCGAGGAAGTCTTTGCTGGCGATGTGCTTGTCACGCTCGGCGTGGTTGGACCACAGGCTGGCGGTTTTCAGGTCGACGGCAATCTTGCTCGCTTCTGGCTTGGCGCTGTCCCAGCTGAACGTGCCGTCGAAGTCCTTGAAGGTGCCGTGGATGAAGCTGTAGCCCAGGTGGCTGATCTTCCAGTCGACGAACGCGTGCTGGCCTTCCTTGTCGATCTTGTAATCGGCAGCCATGGCCTGGCCAGCGGTGAACAGAGCGGTACCGAGCGCCAGAGCGGCAAAGGTCTTTTTCAACATGCTTACGATTCCTTGCAATTGAGGTTGAGAGTCAAGCTTTGCGGCCCAGCATGCGCAGCAGGGTCGCGTCACGGTCGATGAAATGGTGCTTGAGAGCGGCCAGGCCATGCAGGACGGCGAAGATCACCAACCCCCAGGCCAGGTAGAAGTGGATCAGGCCGGCGGTGTCTGCCTGGTCGGGCAGGTTGCTGAGCAGCGCCGGCACTTCGAACAGGCCGAATACCGGGATACCGGCACCGTCGGCGGTAGAGATCAGGTAACCGGCGATCATCACGGCAAACAACCCGAGGTACAGCGCCAGGTGCCCCAGCGTCGCGGCGACGCGGGTCAGTGGCCCGTGGTTGGCCGGTGCCGGTGGTGGTGGGCTGACGAACCGCCAGACGACCCGCAGGGCCATCACGGCCAACAGCACCAGGCCGATGCTCTTGTGCAGGTCAGGGCCGGACTTGCGCCATGGGCTGTAGTAGTCGAGGCCGACCATCCACAGGCCCAGGGCGAACAGGCCGAAGACCGCCAAGGCCACACCCCAGTGCATGACGATGCTGACCAGGCCATAGCGAGAAGGTGAGTTGCGAACTTGCATGTTGGCGTGATTCCCCGTGGAAGCTGTGCACAGACTAACCTGTAACGTATCGAATAAAAGCGGAAAAAACCGCTATTTATTATCGGATTTGCAGATAGGTATTGTGTGAGTTCGCTATTAAGGAAACATTAACCATAGCGGAAATTCTGCAGGGGGAGGTGGTTCAGAGGCTGGGGCCGCCAGGGCCCCAGCCATCCAGAGGGTGTCAGCCAGCCTTGGCCTGGGCATTGGCCGCAGGCTTCTTCACCGGCTCCGACTTGGCAGTCGCTTTCTTCACCGGTGCCGGCTTGGCAGCGGCCTTCTTGGCCGGCTCGGACTTGGCCGCCGGCTTGTGCGCCGGGGCATGCTTGGCAGGGGCGGCCTTGCTGGCCGCTGGCTTGACCGGCGCTGGCTTGACCACCGGCGCTGGCGCAACCGGTGCCGCCACGGGCGCAGGGGCTGCAACCGGGGCGACCTCTTCAGCCTTGGCCATCGGCGCAGTCTTCACCTCGGGCTTGTCGCCACCGCCAAACAGGCGCGAGAAGAAGCCCGGCTTTTTGACCTGTTCAGCCTCCTTTGCGGTCACCGGCTCGGCCTTGGCGGGTGCCTTGTCTTGCTTGTCGGTCTTGTCGGCGCCGCCGAACAGGTTGGAGAAGAACCCGCCCTTGCCCTTCGCCGCCACTGCACCCGCCGCAGCCGCGACCGGTGCAGCCTTGGCCGGGTCGAACGACTTGCCCGCCGCCAGGTCCTGAACCTGGCCAGCCGCACGCTGACCACTGCGCAGGGCGCCTTCGAGGGTGCCCGGGTAAAGCGCATCGGTGTGCTCACCGGCAAAGGCGATACGTTGCACCGGACGTTCCCACAGGCGCCAGTACTTGCTGATCTGCCCCGGGCCGTAGGCCAGGTAGGCGCCGCCGGTGCCGGCATCGGTGCTGTAGCGCTTCACTTCATAGCCGGTGAAGGCACCGCGAGCCTGCGGGTAGAAGGCGTGCAGGCGAATCAGCACCTGGTCGACCATCTGCTTGTCGCCAAAGGCCTGCAGCAGGCGAGCGTTGTCGCCGGACAGGTTGATCACCACGTTGGCGCCGCCTTTGAGCGCGGGCTCGATCCACAGCATGCCCAGGCCGGTGTTGCTGAAGATCTCGCCGGACATCCGCGCGCGGCTTTCCCACACGGGCTGCTTGAACTTGAGCATCAGCTGGTCACGCCAGCCATAGTTGGTGCCTTTCATGGCCGCCAGGTGCTGGTTGTCCAGGCCCGGGGTCATCTGGATCTTGCCCAGGGCGCGCAGCGGCACGGCCATCACCAGGTAGTCCGCCTGGTAGCCGACGCTGCCGACCTTGACCGTGACGCCGTCCTTGTCCTGGACGATGGCGGTGACCGGCGAGCTGGTCTTGATGGTCTTCAGTTGCTTGACGAAGGCCTGCGCCAGCACCGGGCTGCCACCCAGCAGGCGGGCGGCGCGCAGGTCGCGGTCGCTGACGCCGCGGTAGACGCGAGTCTGCTGGGCGAAATACAGCAGCGACAAGCGCGACGGCTCGTCGTAGCGGCTGCGGATCTGCTGGTTGACCAACTGACGCGCCGTCGCGGGCAGCTGCAGCTTGTC
>NZ_UNOZ01000043.1 GCF_900536025.1 Pseudomonas reidholzensis | reverse complement strand
CACGCTGCCAGCTGCCTGCCGTCGCAGCGCTCAAGCAGCCGCCGGTGCTCGTCCTCCGTCACCCACATGGTGAGCATCTTGTTCCGTTTCTCTGACAAACCGGCCTCCTGATAACGCCGGGACGGGCGGGAAAGCCTTTCCCGGTCGGCGCGGGGTTGGACAAGCCGCAGGCGCGTCAGTGGCTTTTAGCGGGTTTCGGGGCGCAGCCCTGAACCAGTCACGCAGCGCTAGCGGAGTGTATACTGGCTTACTATGTTGGCACGGATGCGAATGTCAGTGAAGTGCTTCATGTGGCGGGAGAAAAAAGGCGGCACCGGTGCGTCAGCAGAATATGCGATACAGGATATATTCCGCTTCCTCGCTCACTGACTCGCTGCGCTCGGTCGTTCGGCTGCGGCGAGCGGAAATGGCTTACGAACGGGGCGGAAATTTCCTGGTAGATGCCAGGAAGAGACTTAACAGGGAAACGATAAGGCCGCGGCGAAGCCGTTTTTCCATAGGCTCCGCCCCCCTGACAAGCATCACGAAATCTGACGCTCAAATCAGTGGTGGCGAAACCCGACAGGACTTAAAGATACCAGGCGTTTCCCCCTGGCGGCTCCCTCTTGCGCTCTCCTGTTCCCGTCCTGCGGCATCCGTGTTGTGGTGGAAGCTTTACCTAAATCACCACGTCCCGTTCCGTTTAGACAGTTCGCTCCAAGCTGGGCTGTGTGCAAGAACCCCCCGTTCAGCCCGACTACCACGTTGTCCCGGTAACTATCATCTTGAGTCCAACCCGGAACAGACACGAAAAATCGCCAGTGGCGGTAGCCATTGGTAAACAGGATGTGCGAGAGATGTATTCAGAGTTCTTGAAGTGGTGGCCTTAGTGAGGCTACACTGAAAGGACAGATTTGGTGACACGTCTCGCACAAGACTGTTACCACGGTTATTCAATCTGCCAGGATTAAATAACCTTCGAAAAACCACCTGCCAGGGTGGTTTTTTCGTTTACAGGACAAAAGACTACGACGAGATCCAAATGATCTCAAGAAGATCTATCAATCAAACGCGTCGCGTTTCAAGCCAAGCCATAATTTCGGCGTCTTTCCATTTAAACGAACGACCGATCTTGAAAGGACGAGGGAAGTCGCTTGGCGTCTCTTCGACACCGAGAGCTTTTTGCTGTAATGCCCTCCCAACGAGCATATTTTCCCAGCCTAAAGATTTCTGAGTAGCCTTAGCCAGCCGGCTATTCAAAGCGTTAGCCTGAGGAAGACCGCTACTTAGACCCAAGCCAGAAAAATCCTCAGACACCCCGCACCAACGATACAAAGTGGACTTACTGATGCCTAAGAGCTCACACACTTCATTACTATCAAGCAACTTCATATGAACACCTATAAAAAACAATGAAAACCTATAGGCACTTATAACCCCAAAGATGGTAAATGACAACCTATAAACATCAATGAACACCAAAAAGTACGCTAGTTTGACAACGAACATGTGGAATAGGATACTAATGTTGTCAGCACAAACCGGAACCTCGAGAGAGGGGTGCTGATGCCGGGGGTCACACCCTCCCAGCCTGTGAGCGGGATAACGAAAGGCCAGACCGAAATTCTGCAAAAAACAAAGGCGCCTTAGGCGCTTTTTGTTTTTTACACAATCTTCTTTCCCTGCAGTCGCTGTTCCAGCACATATCTAAACCGCAGGTTACGTCCTTTATTTACAGTCCCCCATTCATCAAGCGTGTAAGCTGTAACAACATGAATACGCAAAGAATTATTTCTATCTTGAGGCTTTCTTATTTCCATCAAAATGAAGTCATCATGATGGCTAAGATGGTAATACCGCTGCCCCTGCCCCTTTGAAATAAATGCTGTAATGTATTCACCGTTTTCTATCGCTGTAAGTATTCTGTGAACGATAGTTTTGCTGCCCTCATAGCGTTCCCTACAAAAAAACCTCTGTTCCTCCTTAAATTTCATCAGCATTCCGGTTTGTTTTTCATCAGTAAAAACATGAAAACCAAAACTAATTTCTATATCTACAGAAGTACCGTTTACATCAACACAGCACCTCTGAGGGTGCAGGTGCCCCATAGGAAAAACAGTCTCTCCCGTTCTTATGTCACGCCATACTGTGCCCGCCATTTAACCCTCCCAAGAGGCTCCCACCTCAATTACACGCTCCGACAAAATGTTATAAGTCTTTCCTTTAGGGATAATCCCTTCATCAAGCAGCTTTTTGACTGCAACTAATGGGTGAACAATTAACACGTAATGAAATTCACCGGTGCTGCCTTCACGACAGGATATGAACCCCAGTTCTTTTAGCTTTTTCATTCTCCCTGCCCATGTAGTTACGCCTCTTTCACTAGCGAACCCTGATTCAAAAGCCAGTGCTGCTTTATCTCTTATTTCAATCAAACCCTCATCAGAAACCCTGAACCATAAAGCCAAGTAGGTTGTTGATAATGGTGATCCTTTTGACAGACCATCCATGAGATCGCCTATCAAAGGCAAATAACGTGGAACTGTTGAGTACCCATCATTTTCAAGTCGATGCCAAGTATCGATTTCGTCGTCTTCCCACAATTTTTCAATCAAATCCTGACGTCGTTCTGACTGATTTCTCTTACCTGCTTTTCTTGCTCTTGCGGACATAGTCGTCTCCCGTTTGTCTATGGACACTAATTTATTAAAAAAAACCAATAAAATCAAAGAGTTATTCATGACTGGCAGCTTGTTCTCATCTGAAAAAATAGAGTTAAAAACAAGCTAAATCGCAATAAACATTACATTTAAAAACATAAAAAGTAATATATATTACAATGAAGTTTCTTAATTATATGATTAATAATGATTTACAAGAGGAAGGCGGTGCTCGTTGTGCTCGGTGTGCTCGATGGTTCTCCCTGTGCTCCTTGTGCTCCATGGGGTTGTAGGGGGCAAGCCAGGGCGGATAGAGAGAAAAATAATTTAGCGGTAGCGCGTCTCAGAGACTAAAAAACCCGCTGATGCGGGTTTTCTTATTGTTACAAACATCCTCGCCGTTGTAGTTCGGCTTCAATCGCCTCACAAGCAGCGAGTACAATCTCAGTGTTATAGCACCAGGCTATGCCACTGCGGTTAATACTATCGATTAAGGCTCGATTATGAGCCAAAGTGCGTTTTAGGGTGGTGGTATCTTTGTCCATCATCAGGATCTCCATTCAGGTTAACGAGCTTCATGCTCCCAGATATTTACTCTTGCCGTTCCTGAACAGGCTAAAACAGCGAAAAAAAGCCTATTTTCGCTTCATCCCAGAGCACCAATATTTACCATAACATCCGTTGCCCGCACCGCTGAAACGGGGTTGGCTGCGTTTCCGGTGCCAGACGCGAGAAAGTGGCGACAGACATGACGAAAAAACACCGGAAACGCAGCCGCTGGATATTACACTGCTGCATAGTCATGCAGCCAGATGCATGGCGCGTAAAGTCACACTAAAATCAGCGCGAACGCCTTAAAAACCGGCAAATGCCTCTCCAGAAACTCACACAGCTCCATCACCAGGTAAAAACAGTTCAGCAGGGCTTCAATAACGTTGAGAATTTTCATCACTTCCTCCGGGATAAGTCACTACCATTCCGGTAGTCAGCCTATTTAGCAGGAACGCGATGAGCCCTTCTTCGTGCGGGCTGTCACCTCATCTTCGGACCATCGAAACTCTTCTGCTTCTGTCGGAGCGTCAGCTCCAGCTCGTTCTGACGCTGATACTCCAGTACAGCCTTCTCCTCGATGGCATTCAGTTCCCGGACAAGCGGCGCAGCTGCTCGCTTAAACTCAGCACCTGCGTGCTCAAGTCCGACACGCGCTCGTTCAGCATCGCGTTCTCCCGTTGCATAAGCCCACACATGCTCCGCCATTCCTCGAAGGCGCTCTCCCACTCGTCCAGCCTTTGCGAGTAGTCCTGCTGTAGCTGCTCTAATGCGCTCAGCAACTGCTTTTCCAGCTCTGTCATTTTCCGCTACTCCTGTTTCAGGCGGATCCATGTCGTCCCGTCGTAAGGGATGGCTTCGGTTTGCATCCCCGGCGGCAGGATAAGAAACCTCCGGCCGTCGCTGCTCTCCTGATAGCGCACTCCCCACGTCCGGGCGGTCATTTTCGCCAGGGTATCTTCCTGCTGACGAAGATGCGTGTAATTGTCGGTTATCTGCTGCCCCTGCCACCACAGAATGCTCCCGCTCGTGCCGATCAGCAGCGCTGACACCATCAGGATGGTGAGCCATGTCCGCCCGGCAGTCCGCAGTACGCTCCGCCGGTTTTTCTCCATCGCCTCGCTCATACTCTGCTCGTGGGCGAGGATGGCGTCGCTGATTCTCCTCGCGCTTGCGCTCAGTTCCGCTCTGACAGACTGCTCGTGCTCGCTGAATGCGGCTTTCAGCATCTCGCCGGTACTCTGCTGCCGCGCTTTCGATTGCTGCTCTAAGTCCTTCGCCAGCGTTAAAAGACTGCTCATAGATGGCTCCCTTCAGTCGGATGTTTCGCCCCCCGTCCGGGTCGGCAATGCTGATACTGCTTTTCGTGGTGCGCACCACCTCAAAACCTGACCGTTCCAGCGCCTCAGTGACATCCTGACGGCTTTTCAGCTCCCCGGACGAAGCAAGGGTCAGCAGTCCGCGCGTGATGGCTTCTGCGGCCTCCTGCTTCGTTTTCGGCAGTCCGGACGGCGTGACCAGCGCCCGGCGGTTTTCCGGTGCGTTCGGGTCGTGCAGCCCCAGTCTGCCGTTCACGATGGTCTGCCAGGCATCGATGCGCGGTCGGTCGGCGCGGTCGTAGTACGGCTGGAGCCGCCTGCCGGTCAGTAGCTCGGTATTGGGGATCAGAAAGTTCAGCTCCAGACGCCCCTTGTCCGCGTGCTCCACCCACAGAATGCTGTACTGATCTTTATCGAGTCCGGGCATCAGAACCCGCTCGAAGCTGGCCATCAGCTTTTCCCGCTGGCCGGGAGGCAGATCGGCCTCCGCAAACGACAGGACGCCGGAGGTGTATTTCTTCACGTAAGGCGACGCGTCAATCAGCTCCCGGACTTCTTCCGGCTTCCCCTGCAGGACGCTGGCGCCTTCACGCTGCCGGTCTTTACCCAGCAGATAGTCCACCGGCCCGGCGCCACCGCCGCGACCGCGTGGATGAAATTTAACGATCATCGTCCGTTCCTTTCTCAAGAACGGCGTGCCGCAGCCGCTCAAGCCCGGCATCGATGGCCATCAGCGCCGCCACAATCTGTACCCTGTCATGGCCGGTGTCGCCGCCGGCGTTAACCCGGCGGGCTATCTGATTCAGGTTATTGCCCATGCCGGCAAGCTGGCGCAGCAGCGCCGGCGAGAGTGAGGGGAGCTTTCCGGAACGTGCCGGCTTTTCGTCCAGGCAGGTCTGCCGCATCCACGCTGCCAGCTGCCTGCCGTCGCAGCGCTCAAGCAGCCGCCGGTGCTCGTCCTCCGTCACCCACATGGTGAGCATCTTGTTCCGTTTCTCTGACAAACCGGCCTCCTGATAACGCCGGGACGGGCGGGAAAGCCTTTCCCGGTCGGCGCGGGGTTGGACAAGCCGCAGGCGCGTCAGTGGCTTTTAGCGGGTTTCGGGGCGCAGCCCTGAACCAGTCACGCAGCGCTAGCGGAGTGTATACTGGCTTACTATGTTGGCACGGATGCGAATGTCAGTGAAGTGCTTCATGTGGCGGGAGAAAAAAGGCGGCACCGGTGCGTCAGCAGAATATGCGATACAGGATATATTCCGCTTCCTCGCTCACTGACTCGCTGCGCTCGGTCGTTCGGCTGCGGCGAGCGGAAATGGCTTACGAACGGGGCGGAAATTTCCTGGTAGATGCCAGGAAGAGACTTAACAGGGAAACGATAAGGCCGCGGCGAAGCCGTTTTTCCATAGGCTCCGCCCCCCTGACAAGCATCACGAAATCTGACGCTCAAATCAGTGGTGGCGAAACCCGACAGGACTTAAAGATACCAGGCGTTTCCCCCTGGCGGCTCCCTCTTGCGCTCTCCTGTTCCCGTCCTGCGGCATCCGTGTTGTGGTGGAAGCTTTACCTAAATCACCACGTCCCGTTCCGTTTAGACAGTTCGCTCCAAGCTGGGCTGTGTGCAAGAACCCCCCGTTCAGCCCGACTACCACGTTGTCCCGGTAACTATCATCTTGAGTCCAACCCGGAACAGACACGAAAAATCGCCAGTGGCGGTAGCCATTGGTAAACAGGA
>NZ_UNOZ01000039.1 GCF_900536025.1 Pseudomonas reidholzensis | reverse complement strand
ACGACCTGCACGGCATCCGCGCGCGGCTTTCCCACACGGGCTGCTTGAACTTGAGCATCAGCTGGTCACGCCAGCCATAGTTGGTGCCTTTCATGGCCGCCAGGTGCTGGTTGTCCAGGCCCGGGGTCATCTGGATCTTGCCCAGGGCGCGCAGCGGCACGGCCATCACCAGGTAGTCCGCCTGGTAGCCGACGCTGCCGACCTTGACCGTGACGCCGTCCTTGTCCTGGACGATGGCGGTGACCGGCGAGCTGGTCTTGATGGTCTTCAGTTGCTTGACGAAGGCCTGCGCCAGCACCGGGCTGCCACCCAGCAGGCGGGCGGCGCGCAGGTCGCGGTCGCTGACGCCGCGGTAGACGCGAGTCTGCTGGGCGAAATACAGCAGCGACAAGCGCGACGGCTCGTCGTAGCGGCTGCGGATCTGCTGGTTGACCAACTGACGCGCCGTCGCGGGCAGCTGCAGCTTGTCGAGCCAGGTGGAGACGTTGATCTGGTCGAGGGCGAACAAGGTGCTGGTCGCCTGCGGGTTGAGCGGGTCATCGATCGACCGGGCCAGGTCGTCGAGGGTCTTCTCGTAGCGCTTGAGCGCCTCGGCGGTGGCCGGCTGCTTGGCGGTCAGGTCGGCGGCATTGAAGTACTCGCCGTCGATCAGGTAGCCGGGGCTGCGGACGAATTCCGGCGCTGGCAGGGTGTCGAGCTTGAAACGGTCGACGTACTGGTTGAGCACCGGCTGCGCCTTGCCGTTGCCGATCCACTCGCTGGTGGCCAGGCCGGAGCGCCCGCCCATGCCCGACTTGGCTTCCAGCAGGGTGACCTGCCAGCCCTTGTTCTGCAGCTCGTAGGCGGCGGTCAGCCCCGCCAGCCCGCCGCCGACGACGATTGCCGTAGGTGTCTTGTCTTTCGCCAGCGCGGCGGCGCTGGTAACACCGATCAATACCAACGCGCACAGGCGCACCCAAGCAGCAGCCATGTCGGCGAACTCCGGTTGAAATAGGTCGATTAAGGGTGGGGAAGAACGCCCCAGAGATGATGCGTTAAGAATACGTCACCCTTGGGCACCCTGCCAGCGGAGCGACAACAAGTCGTTTACACAACTGGCATTTTTGTCAGTTGCCAGGTGCGCCCGATTGGGTAGAGGGTGCAGGGGTCGAAGCTTCACCGGAAAACCCGCCATGGACCACCATCAACACTTCGCCAGCGTCACACCGCGCGATCTCAGGCCGCATGACATCTGGCAGGGCGCCAGCGGCTTGAGCATCACCTCGAGTTGCACCTCGTTCGCCGGTTTCTACGATGCCTTCAGGGGCGACTCCGGGACCGAGCTGGTGATCGGTGAGAACAACGACCTGCAGATCGACTTCGGCCACGAGGTCGACTGCCTGATGCTGGAGTTCTACGTGGTCAGCGATTGTGACTGGCTGAGTGAGGAAGACCGCCTCGAGTGCGAATACCTGGGCCTCGACGCGACGCTGTTCGACCCGCCGGCCGCCTACTGGCTGACCCTGTCCGGGCAGTTGGGCACCGAGTTCATCCGCGGCGTGTATGCCAGCAGCCCGACCCGCCAACTGCTGCTCGGGCCCTTTCGCAAGCTGACCATCTCCACCACCCAGGCGGGCACCGTGCACATTCCTGCCTTCAGCTGGCGGCTCGCGGTGCGCCATTGAGCGCGAACACGGTTGTGATGCCCGGCACCTTTGCTTAGGCTTACGCGGTCAAACCAAGCCGCGCCGCCAGGAGAAGTGCCCATGGGCCTCAACGATCAGTGGATGCAACGCGACCTCAAGGTCCTGTGGCATCCCTGCACCCAGATGAAAGACCACGAACAGCTGCCGCTGATCCCGATCAAGAGCGGTGAAGGGGTCTGGCTCGAGGACTTCGAGGGCAAGCGCTACCTGGATGCGGTCAGTTCCTGGTGGGTCAACGTGTTTGGCCACGCCAACCCGCGTATCAACCAGCGCATCAAGGACCAGGTCGACCAGCTCGAGCACGTGATCCTGGCTGGTTTCAGCCATCAGCCGGTGATCGAACTGTCCGAGCGCCTGGTGGCCATGACGCCCGCCGGGCTGGACCGGGTGTTCTACGCCGACAACGGTTCTTCGTGCATCGAAGTGGCACTGAAGATGAGCTTTCACTACTGGCTGAACAAAGGTCAGCCAGAGAAGAAGCGCTTCGTCACCCTGACCAACAGCTACCACGGCGAGACCATCGCGGCGATGTCGGTGGGCGACGTGCCGCTGTTCACCGAGACCTACAAGGCGCTGCTGCTGGACACCCTCAAGGTGCCCAGCCCGGACTGCTACCTGCGCCCCGAAGGGGTGAGCTGGGAGGCGCACTCGCGGACGATGTTCCTGGCCATGGAGCAGACCCTCGCCGAGCACCACGCGAGCGTCGCGGCGGTGATCGTCGAGCCGTTGATCCAGGGCGCCGGCGGCATGCGCATGTACCACCCGGTGTACCTCAAGCTGCTGCGCGAGGCCTGTGACCGCTATGGCGTGCACCTGATCCATGACGAGATCGCCGTTGGTTTCGGCCGCACCGGGACGATGTTCGCCTGCGAGCAGGCCGGCATCCGCCCGGACTTCCTCTGCCTGTCCAAGGCGCTGACCGGCGGTTACCTGCCACTGGCCGCCTGCCTGACCACCGATGACGTGTACCAGGCGTTCTACGACGACTACCCGACCCTGCGTGCCTTCCTCCACTCGCACAGCTACACCGGCAACCCGCTGGCCTGTGCCGCAGCGCTGGCGACCCTGGATATCTTCGAGCAGGACAACGTGATCGAGGCCAACAAAGCCTTGGCGGCACGGATGGCCAGCGCCACCGCGCACCTGGCCGATCATGCGCATGTCGCCGAGGTGCGCCAGACCGGCATGGCCCTGGCCATCGAGATGGTGCAGGACAAGGCCACCAAGGCGGCCTATCCGTGGCAGGAGCGACGTGGCCTGAAGGTCTT
This sequence comes from Pseudomonas reidholzensis, assembly GCF_900536025.1. GTDB lineage: Bacteria > Pseudomonadota > Gammaproteobacteria > Pseudomonadales > Pseudomonadaceae > Aquipseudomonas > Aquipseudomonas reidholzensis. The sequence continues at coordinate 200,550 of NZ_UNOZ01000039.1, read as the reverse complement.
CGAGCATGCCTTGAGCCGCGGTGCCCTGCTGCGCCCGCTGGGCAGCGTGGTGTACTTCCTGCCGCCGTACGTGATCACCCCGGAGCAGATCGACTTCCTCGCCGAGGTGGCCAGCGAAGGCATCGACATCGCCACCCGCAGCAGTGTCAGCGTGGCCGTACCGGCCAATTTCCACCCCGACTTCCGCGATCCGGGCTAGCCCCGGCCTCGCCACACACTTTTAGAGCTGAACCATGCGACTGTCCCGTTTCTTCATCGACGCCCCCCTGTCCATCGGCGAGCACGACCTCCCCGAGGCCCAGGCCCATTACATCGGCCGCGTGCTGCGCATGGCCGCTGGCGACGCCGTGCAACTGTTCGACGGCAGCGGCCAGGAATACCTCGGCCAACTGCTCGACGTCGGCAAGAAAAGCGTCCGCGTCAGCCTCGATCAGGCCCTCCCCGGCCAGGCCGAGTCGCCGCTGCACATCCACCTCGGCCAGGGCCTCTCGCGCGGCGAGCGGATGGACTGGGCCATCCAGAAGGCCACCGAGCTGGGCGTCAGCGAAATCACCCCGATCGTCAGCGAACGCTGCGAAGTGCGCCTTAAAGATGAACGCGCCGACAAGCGCCTGGCCCACTGGCGCCAGGTGGCAATCAGCGCCTGCGAACAGTGCGGCCGCTCGAGCCTGCCGGTGATTCACCCGCCGTTGACCCTGGCCGAGTGGCTGAAAGCCACCGAGGCCGACCTCAAGCTGGTCCTGCACCCGGTCGCCGCGCCGCTGACCAGCCACCCGCGCCCAGCGCGCCTGGCGTTCCTGATCGGCCCTGAGGGCGGCTTGAGCGATGCCGAAGTCGACCAGGCCAAGGCCGCCGACTTCCAAGCGGCCCGCCTCGGCCCACGCGTGCTGCGCACCGAAACCGCACCGGTAGTGGCGTTGTCGGTGGCGCAGCAACTGTGGGGCGATTTCTGACGGCGGCTCAACGCACGTAGAAGCACACCGCGATGAAGTGCAGCAGGCTGCCGGCGATCACGAACAGGTGCCAGATGCCGTGCCAATGGCGGAAGCGGCTGTCGAAGGCGAAGAAGATGATGCCGACGGTGTAGAACACCCCGCCCGCCGCCAGCCAGGCGAAGCCGGCGGTGCCGAGGGTGTTCAGCAGGGGCTTGACCGCAACCAGCACGATCCAGCCCATCAGCGCATAGATGATGATCGACAGGACACGCGCTTCGGAGCGCGGCTTGATCTCTTGCAGCATGCCGATCACCGCCAGCCCCCAGACCACCCCGAACAGGCTCCAGCCCCAGGGCCCGCGCAGGCTGACCAGGCAGAACGGGGTGTAGCTGCCGGCGATCAGCAGGTAGATCGACAGGTGATCGAGCTTGCGCATGATCACTTTGGCCCGGCCGCGGGTGCTGTGGTAGAGGGTGGAGATGCTGTAGAGCAGCAGCAGCGTGCCGCCGTAGATGGAGAAACTGACGATCTTCCACGGATCGCCCTGCATCCCGGCCGTGACAATCAGCCAGAGGGCGCCGATAGCGGCAAGGATGGCACCGACCAAGTGGGTCCAGGCGTTGAAGCGTTCACCGTAATACATGCAGACACTGACCTCTTTGGCAGCTGCAAGTTTCAAGCTGCAAGCCTCAAGTTAAGCCAGGCGGCGCCTATACAATCAGTGCACCGATCCCGCGCCCACTCAGATCAGCTTGCCGCTTCAAGCTTACAACTTGAGGCTAGCGAAGCTCAGCTTCGCGCACCATGCGCTCCAGCGCCGCCAGGTCCGGCACCCGCACCACCTGCTCGCCCACCTGCACCGCCGCCAGCTCCAGCTCGGCCAGCGGCACATCGACATAGTTCAGCTGGCTGTCGAGCTTGCACGAGCGCGGGATGTCCTGCAGCAACAGCGCCAGGTAGCGCAGGCCGGTGTCCCCCAGCGCATTGAGCACGACGATCCGCGCGCGCTCGCCGCACACCGTCTGGCCGCCACACGCGGCTTCAAAGCCAATCAGCGGCAAACGCTGCTGACGCCAGTCGATCCAACCGAGGTGCCAGGCCGGCTCGCCGATCTGGCACGACAAGGTGCGCTGGCCGAACAGTTCCGCCACGGCCACGTTGGGCAACACCAGGGTGCGGTCACCCAAGGGCAACAGCAGCCCGGTCAGGCTGCTGCGCTGGCCGGCAATATGGTCAAGCATGGGGCTGGCTCCAATGGGCGATGCTCTGCAGCAGGAGCGATTCCTGGTACGGCTTGCCGAGGTACTCGTTGACGCCGATGGCCATGGCCCGGTCGCGGTGCTTCTGCCCGCTGCGCGAGGTGATCATGATGATCGGCAGGTCTTTCAGGCGCTCGTCGCGGCGGATCCGGGTGGCCACCTCGAAACCGTCCATGCGCGGCATTTCGATATCCAGCAGCAACACATCCGGCCGGTGTTCCTCGAGCTGGGCCATGGCATCGACCCCGTCCTTGGCCGTCAGCACGCTCATGCCGTGGCGTTCGAGCAGGCGACTGGTGACCTTGCGCACCGTCACCGAGTCGTCCACCACCATCACCAACAAGCGTTGACGGGGCGCTGGCCCCAACAACAGGCGCTGGCTGTCATTGCCCGCTGGCAGGCGTGCCAGACGGCGCTGCTGGCCGCGCAACTGACCGAGCAGGTCGAGAATCAGCACCACCCGGCCATCACCGAGCAAGGTCGCCCCAGACAGCCCCGGCACCGCGGCAAACTGCGGGCCCAGGCTCTTGACCACGATCTCGCGGCTCGGCGACAGGCTGTCGACCTGGATCGCGAACGAGGCTTCATGCGAGTGCAGCAGCACCACCGGCAGCGGCACGCTCTGGCCGAGCAGGCTCGGCCGGGCACTGCCGCCCTGGAGCAGCTCGCCGAGGTAGCGCAGCTCATAGGCGTGGCCGGCATACACATAGCGCGGCGTGTCCAGCTGGTAGCAGGTGGCGAGTTCGGCGGGGGGCACGCGCACGATACCCTCGATGGTATTGAGCGGGATCGCGTACTGCTCCTCGCCCAGGTGCACCATCAATGCGCGGTTGATCGACACGGTGAACGGCAGCCGAATCAGGAAGCGCGCGCCCTTGCCCGGGCTCGACTCGATACTCATCGCCCCACCGAGTTGCTTGACCTCTTCATGGACCACGTCCATGCCCAGCCCGCGCCCGGAAATCTGGGTGATCTTCTCTGCCGTGGAGAACCCCGGGCGGAGGATGAACTGGAGGATTTCGTGGTCGCTCAAGCGCGCCTGCGGATCGAGCAGGCCGCGCTTGATGGCCTTGTCGCGGACCGCCTGCAACGGCACGCCGGCGCCGTCGTCGCTCATCTCGATGACGATGTCGGCGCCTTCGTGCAGGAGGTTCAGGTGAATCGTGCCGAGTTCCGGCTTGCCCGCGGCCAGGCGTGCCTCGCGCGACTCCAGGCCATGGTCGACGGCGTTGCGCAGCATGTGCTCGAGCGGCGCGACCATGCGTTCAAGGACGCTGCGGTCGAGCTCGCCTTCGGCGTTGCCGACCACCAGCTCGACCTGTTTGCCAAGCTCGCTGGCGACTTGCCGGACCACCCGCTGCAAGCGCGGCACCAGCCGCTCGAAAGGCACCATCAAGGTCGCGGTGAGGCCTTCCTGCAACTGGCTGTTGACCCGCGCCTGCTGCTGCAGCAGGCCCTGCGCTTCCTGCGCCCGCTGGGCCAGGGTCTCTTTCAGGTCGAGCAGGTCCGAGGCCGACTCGAACAGCGCCCGCGACAGCTGCTGCAACTGTGAATGGCGGTCCATCTCCAACGGGTCGAAGTCGTCGTAGGCGTCACCCTCCAACGGCGAGCGGCTGGACATCCGCCCTTGGGTCTCGATGTCCAGGCGCAGCAACTGGTCGCGCATCCGTTCGAGGGTGGTTTCCATCTCGTTGAGGGCGAACTGGGCGTCGTTGACCTGTTGTTCGATGCGCCCGCGAATCACCGAGTGCTCGCCCGCCAGGTTGCCCAGGTCGTCGAGCAGCTCGGCGTCGACCTTGACCATGTCGCCCGGGGCCCGCTCGGGGAGGCTCGCCGGGGCTTCGACGGCCGCCGGGTCAGCGCTGCTGGTGGCCGGGGCCTGGCCGGCGGCACTGTCGGTGAGGGCAGCGCTGCTGAAGTTGCGGATATAGTCGATCAGCGCCGTGGCCGCATGCAGGGGCTGGCCGAGGCGGACCGCATCGAGCATGTGCGCCAGCCGGTCGTGGCAGTTCTGCAGCAGGGCGAACAGCGCCGGGCTCGCCGGCAGGCGCCCGGCGGCGAGCAGTTCGTAGAGGAATTCCAGTTCGTGGGCAAGGTCGCCGATGGCCGCGATCTGCACCATGCGCGCCCCGCCCTTGAGCGTGTGCAGGTCGCGCAGCAGGGTCTCGACCTCGACGCTGCTGCGCGGGTCGGCCTGCCAGCGCGCCAGCGCAGCGGCGGAGCTCTCGACGATGTCCGAGCTTTCTTCGAGGAAGACGTCGAGCAGCTCCTGGTCGCCCGGGCTGTCGGGTTCCTGCGCGGGCTCGGCCGGCGCTTCGAGCGACGGTAGCAGGGTGACCCCGTCCTGCCCGACCAGCCCCATGGCATCCGGTGCCAGGGCGCTGTCGAGCAGTGCCCGCAGGCCATCGAGGCACTCCGGACGCGCCGTCACTTCCTGCCCGGCCGCGACCTCGTCGAGCATGTCGATCAACACATCATGGCCCTGCTGGGCCTGGCTGAAGAACCGCCGGTCAACCGCCAGGCTGCCCTCCTCCACCGCGCCATAGAGGTCGAGCAGCGCTTCGCAGACCTCGTCCACCTGCCACAGGTCCGCCAGATGCGCGCCCTGGCCGAGGCTGGTCAGGGCGTCGAGCAAACCTTCCAGCTGACCGCGCTGGCTCGGCTGCTCCTGCCAGCGCAACAGCAACGACTCGGCATCCAGCAGGCTGTCCATGCCCTCGGCCAGAAAGCGCACGATCGCCTGCGGATCACGGCGGCTGCGGCGGCTGTGATGGGGTTCGTCCTGCAGGCTCGCCAGGCGCTCATCGACCCCTTGGCCAACCTGCTCGATCAGTTCGGTGGCACCAGGGATGGCCGCCAACGGCGTGCTGTCGAGTTGGCCTACGCCCAGCTGGAACAGGGTGCTGCCGGCTTCCAGCCAGTCGATCTCGGCCAGTTGCAGCAACAACTGGTGGCCTTTGTATTCGCGGGCCAGGCGGTCGAAGGCGGTGGCCAGTTCGGCGATCGGCATGACCCCGGCCATCGCCGCGCTACCCTTGAGGGTATGCAGGGCGCGCTGCAGGCTGTCGCTGACCGGCGTGTCGTGGCCCTCGCTGGCCTGCAGAAACGCCTCGAGGCTGGCCAGGTGCCCTTGGGCTTCGTTGCGGAAGATCTCCAGCAGTTGCGGGTCGAGGCCGCCGGCCTCGGGCAGCGCGCGGGCTTCGTTGTTGGCCAGGGCATGCAGGTGGGTGGACAACGGTTCGATGTCGCTCAACGGCGGCAGGTGGCCGACGGCAAAGTCGGCGAGCAGGTCAGGCAGGCGCACGAACACCTGCTGCAAGGCCACCACGCCTTCGGCTGCCAGGGCAAAGCGCCCCTCGAGCACCCGATTGATCAGGTGCTCGGCACTCCAGGCCAGCTCGGCGAGGGCCTGGGCATGCACCATCCGGCCACTGCCCTTGAGCGTGTGCAGGGCGCGCCGGACTTCGATCAGGGCATCGCGCAGGCTGTTGTCGGCACGCCAGCGCAGCCAGTGGCGCTCGATGTCCGGCAGCAGCTCGCTGGCCTCTTCGAGAAACACCTCGCGCAGCTCGGCGTCGATCTCCTCGACCTCGTCGGGCACGGCCCCTTGGCGGCAGGTCACGCCCAGCGCGGCCAGGCTGGTACGGGCCATTTCGATGAACGGCTGGGCATCCGCCAGTGGGTCGGCCAGCCGCCATTGCAGGTAGCACTCGCCGGCGCTGAGGGCGTCGGCCAGGTGGGTCAGTTCATCGAGCGGCGGCTCTTGTTCAAGGTGCGCCAGCCAGCCCTGGACGTAGCCGGCGGCACCGCCGAACAGCTCGGCGGCCGCCGGCAGCATGAGCATCGCCAGCGCCCCGCGCACCTGGTGCAGCAGCCCCGGCAAAGCTTGCAGGCGCTGCCGCGGCCAGCCGGACTCGAGGCAGTCGCCGATCAGGTCCTTGGCCTGCTGCAAGACCGACACGGCCTCGCTCAGGACCAAGTGGCGAATCTGCGCCAGGTCCGAGCCGGGCATGCTGCCCTGGCCGCTTTCTTCCAGGGGGCCGACCATGCCGTTGAGGGTCGCTTCGACGTACAACAGGGCGCCGGCGACGTCCATCAGCAGCGCGTCGTCGACCGCTTGCTGGTCTTGGGCCAGGGCTTGCAGGGCCAGCACCTGGTCGATGATGACCCGCCGCGGTTGCTGGAAATTCAACACCGCGAGGGTGTCGGCGACCTGGCGCAACGGCGAGACCAGCGCGTCCAGCTGCTCGCGGGTCTGGTCGCCGCGCACGAACTGGTCCAGGCAATCCTTGATCCGCATCAGGTCATCACACAGTGCACTCACCACCGAGCGCAGGGCATCGCGGCCCTGGCCGGCCTGCAACTGCTCGCGCCAGTTGCCCAGCGACAGGTCGAGATCAGCCAGGTCGGCGGCCCCCGCCAGGCGCTGCGCGGCTTCGCCCATCAGGCTGCCTTGGGCCAGGGCTTCGACACCCCGGCACTCGCGCAGTCGGTTGAGCAGCGGCAGCATCACCAGGGGCAGGTCGTGGCGTGCGCCGCGCAGCCGCTCCAGGTACGGCGGCAACTGCTCGAGGCCGCGGAACATGGCGCCCAGGCAGTCGCCACGCGGGGTGATCTGGCCCTCGGCCATGGCCCGTCCGAGCAGCTCCAGCTCCTCGGCCAGGCGTGTCGCGCCGCGCAGTTCGAGCATGCGCAGGCAGCCGTGGACCTGGTGCAGGTGGTCGACGAAGAACGCCAGCATGGCCAGGTCGCTGGGGTCGCCGGCGAATCGCTCGAGGGCCTGGCGCGCCTGCGCCAGGCAATCGAGGATGGGCGCCTTGGTCCACGCCAGGGCGACCGTGTCGTGGCGCTCGGGGCTTACGGCTGCAGAGGCCATGGTCAATTCCTCAACGCGGCTCGGCGGGGGCCGGCAGGGTGAAACCGGAAACCGAACGGCGCATCTCGCTGGCCATCCGCGCCAGGTGACGAATACTGTCGGCGGTGGCGCCGGAGCCGGCAGACGTCTGTGCGGTGATCTGCTGGATCACCGCCATGGTGTGCGAGATCTGCCCGGCCGACGAGGTCTGCAGCTGCGCGGCATCGGAAATACTGTGGATAAGATCGGCCAGGGTCTGCGACACCCCTTCGATCTCGGCCAGGGCTACCCCGGCGTCCTGGGCCAGGCGCGCGCCGCGCACCACTTCAGCGGTAGTCTGCTCCATGGAGATGACCGCTTCGTTGGTGTCGGTCTGGATCGTGCGCACCAGCGCCTCGATCTGCCGGGTGGCCGACGAGGAGCGCTCGGCCAGGCGCTGCACTTCGTCGGCGACCACGGCAAAGCCGCGCCCGGCCTCGCCGGCCAGCGAAGCCTGGATCGCCGCGTTGAGCGCGAGGATGTTGGTCTGTTCGGCAATGTCATCGATCAGGCTGACGATGTCACCGATCTCCTGCGAAGACTCGCCCAGACGCTTGATCCGCTTGGCGGTGTCCTGGATCTGCTCGCGGATGTTGTCCATGCCATGGATGGTGTTGTGCACCACCTCGTTGCCCTTGTTGGCGATCGCCACCGAACGCGCGGCGACCTTGGCCGACTCGTAGGCGTGGCCCGACACCCGGTCGATCGACTCGACCATGTCGCCGACCGCCAGCGACGCTTCGCTGATCTGCTCGACCTGGTGCTCCGAGGCCTTGGCCAGCTGGCGGGCGGTGTTCTGGGTTTCCTGCACGGCGGCGGCCACCTGCACGGCGCTGTGATTGATGGTGGCGACCAGGTCGCGCAGCTGGTCGACCGAATAGTTGATCGAGTCGGCAATCGCCCCGGTGAAGTCCTCGGTGACCGAAACCGTCACGGTCAGGTCGCCGTCGGCCAGCTCCTCGATCTCGTCGAGCAGGCGCATGATCGCCTGCTGGTTGCGCTCGTTCTTCTCGGCGGTTTCGCGCAGCTGACGGTGGGTGGCGCGGACCATCACCGAGCCGATGAGGATGATCGAGGCCAGCGCGATCAGGCCCAGCACATAACCGCCGACGGTATCCAGGGTGCGCCCGTTGGCCAGGTTCTCGAAGCTGTTGGCCAGGTGCGAAGCCTCGTCGAGCAGGGTCTGCGACAGGCTGAAGATGTTGCTGGCGGCCTCGCGCACGCGGAACAGTTCAGGCGAGGTCTCGAGGATTTCATCGACACTGCCGGCGACGAACTGGAACAGCTCGGCGATTTCCGCCAGGCGGGCACGGGCATCGGCGTCCTCGACCCGGGTCACCTGGATCGCCGGGTTGCCGCCGAGCATGCCTTCGAGCACCTGGCCAAAGCGGCTGGCATCGCGGCCAAAGGCATCGGCCGCCTGCACGGAGGTGTCGTCACCGGCCAGCACGGTATTGACCGAGCCGAGAATACGTTCGGCGAGCAGCAGCTGGCGCTGGGCCACGGCCACCTGGCTGGCGGGCGCACCGCTCTGCAGGAGGATTTCGACGACCTTTTCGTACTCGACCTGCAATTGCGGCACGGTCTCGGCCAGGGTCGCGGCCACCTGGTGCAGCGACAGCACGGTCTGCTCGCTGGCCAGGATAGTGTCGGTGTTCTTGCGCAGGTTCTCCCAGTCCTGGCGCACGGCTTCCATCTCGTCGCGCACCTTCGCCGGCGCCGCAGGCAACGCGGTGGCCTTGTCGCCTTCGCGCAGGTAGCCCCAGCGGCGCTCGAAGTCGTTGCGCGAATCGGACAGCAACCTGAACGCCAAGGCCTTGCCGGCCGCCGCCTCGGTGGCGTTCTTGGCGATCCGCTGAGACAACACGCGCAACTCGCCGGCATGGCCGATGTACTGCTTGTCGTAGTTGGACTGGGTGTTGAGGTAGGCGAAGTTGGCGAACAGCAGGATGATCGACAGGATCAGCACCACGAACAGCACGGTGATCTGCGCGCTGCTGCGGATACGCGGCGTCACGGCAGGTGGAGTGACGGGGCTGGCGGGCTTGTTCACGGTCGATCCTCTACAACGCTACATCGAGAAAACCCGGCGCTTGGGCCAGGGCGAACGGACTGAAGATCGCCCAGTTGTGTTCCCGCGGGAAATGCCCCTGGACAAAGGGCGCGGCGGCCGCCAGCAGTGGCTGCGGCGGCGACAGGTCGAGGCTGCTGAGGGTGAAGTGCTGCAGGCCGAGCACCTCGTCCACCAGCAACCCGGCGAACAGGTCTTCGTGGTCCAGCACCAGCACCCGCCGCTGTTTGCCCGGGGCGATCGGGCCGAGGCCGAAAAAGCTGCCCAGGTCCATCACCGGCAACAGCCGACCGCGCAGGTTGGCCATCCCGCAGACCCATGGCTGCACCCCGGGCACACGGCTACTGCGCGGCTCGCGCAGGACTTCGGCGACTTCGACCATGGGCGCCACGAACCACTGCCGGGCCACCCGAAAACCAATGCCGCTCCACTGTTGCAGGCGGCTGTCCTGCAAGGGTTGATCGGCCACCAGCAGGCGGCAACGCCGATCGATATCCAGCAGCAACTCGAAGGCGGTCAGCGACGCGCCCTGGGGGCGGGTGGTCAAGCCCCGAGCACTTCTTTGAGCTTGGCGATCAGGGCGTCTTCTTCCACCGGCTTGGTGAGGAAACCACGCGCGCCCTGGCGGGTTGCCCAGATACGGTCGGTTTCCTGGTCCTTGGCGGTGATCACCAGGACCGGAATATGGTTAGTATCAGGGTCCTTGGACAACTGACGGGTCGCCTGGAAGCCGTTCAGGTTGGGCATGACGATGTCCATCAGGACCGCGTCGGGCTTCTCCTGGCGGGCCAAGGCGACGCCGTCGGCGCCGTTTTCGGCCTTGAGGACCTGATGGCCGTGCTTTTCCAGCAGCGCGGTCAATTTGTACAACTCTGTCGGCGAGTCGTCGACAATCAGAATTCGGGCCATGCTGTTTCCCCATGAAGGAAAAGTGACGCCGCCATGGCGGGCAGGGTCAGGGTGCGTGTTGTTCGTGCGCGGCGAATTCGGGCACATGGGCCCTGATCGCGTCGAGCAGTTCTTCCTTGCTGAACGGTTTGGTGAGGAACTGGTCGGACCCGACCACCCGCCCGCGCGCCTTGTCGAACAGGCCATCGCGGGACGACAGTAAAATGACCGGGGTGTCCTTGAATGCGCTGTTGTGCTTGATCACCGCGCAAGTCTGGTAGCCGTCGAGGCGCGGCATCAGCACATCGACGAAGATGATCCGCGGCATATGGTCGACGATCTTCGCCAGTGCATCGAAGCCGTCGCTGGCGGTGATCACCTCGCAGCCAGCCTCGCTCAGCAGCATCTGGGCGGTGCGGCGGATCGTGCGGGAATCGTCGATCACCATCACCTTCAGGGGTTGTTCCATAAGTGCGTTGAGTCCGCTTATCGCGAGCTTGCCCCGCGATCAAATCGCCCGAAGGCCTGTGCAGGCATTTTTAGCACACTCCTTGTAGGCATTCCATCTGCCGCACCCCTTGACCATCCACGCGTGCGGCGCCACCCTGAGCCACTTTTCTTTCCAGCCATCGCGGCCAAGCGCCGCCAAGAGGACCCACCCATGAGCGTTCGCCTCGGGATTGTCATGGACCCCATCGCGTCCATCTCCTACAAGAAGGACAGCTCGCTGGCCATGTTGCTGGCGGCCCAGGAGCGCGGCTGGACGCTGTTCTACATGGAGCAGCAGGACCTGTACCAGAGCGCCGGCGTGGCGCGGGCCAAGCTGCGCCCGCTGAAGGTGTTCGCCGACCCGGCGCACTGGTTCGAGCTGGAGGCGGAAGTCGACGCGCCGCTGAGCGACCTCGACGTGATCCTGATGCGCAAGGATCCGCCGTTCGACATGGAGTTCGTCTACAGCACCTACCTGCTGGAGCAGGCCGAAGCCGCTGGGGTGCTGGTGGTCAACCGGCCGCAGAGCCTGCGTGACTGCAACGAGAAGCTGTTCGCCACGCTGTTCCCACAGTGCACCCCGCCGACCCTGGTCAGCCGCCGTCCGGACATCATCCGCGCCTTCGCCGCCGAGCATGGCGACGTCATCCTCAAGCCGCTGGACGGCATGGGCGGCACGTCGATCTTCCGCCACCGTGTGGGTGACCCCAACCTGTCGGTGATCCTCGAGACCCTGACCGCGCTGGGCACCCAGCAGATCATGGCGCAGGCCTACCTGCCGGCGATCAAGGACGGCGACAAGCGCATCCTGATGATCGACGGCGAGCCGGTGCCGTATTGCCTGGCGCGCATCCCAGCCAGCGGCGAGACCCGCGGCAACCTGGCCGCCGGCGGGCGTGGCGAAGCTCGCCCGTTGACCGAGCGCGACCGCTGGATCGCCGCCCAGGTCGGCCCGACCCTGCGCGAGAAGGGCCTGCTGTTCGTTGGCCTGGACGTGATCGGCGAGCACCTGACCGAAATCAACGTGACCAGCCCGACCTGCATCCGCGAGATCGACAACGCCTTCGGCACGCAGATTGGCGCGCAACTGATGGACGCCATTGATCGCAAGCTCAAAGCACGCTGACCACCGACGCGGAGCAAAACCGCCGAGTGGGGTATGATGCCGGTCTTTCAATCCTGACCTGCTGCCCCGCTTTGCGGTTGCTGGATACCTGATGACGCTGCCCGCCGACATCCCTGCCGACCTGTTGCCACCCCGCGTTCGCCCGGTGGACCGGCTCGGCTTTACCCTGTTTCTGGCTGCCCTGGTGCACCTGGCGCTGATCCTCGGGGTCGGCTTCAGCGTGGTCAAGCCCAGCGAAATCCGCCACACCATGGACATCACCCTGGCCACCTTCAAGAGCGAGAAAGCGCCCGAGAAGGCCGATTTCCAGGCCCAGGACAACCAGCAGGGCAGTGGCACCCTGGACAAGAAGGCGGTACCGACGACCACCGAGCTGGCACCGTTCCAGGACAGCAAGATCAACAAGGTCACGCCGCCGCCCGCAGCCAAGGTCGAAACCCCGCCTGCGCCGCACAAAGCCGCGGTGGCCACCCAGGCCACCAAGGTGCAGAAGGTCGAGCCCAAGCCCAAGGAAACCAAGGCCCAGCCCAAACCCGCGGCCGCGACCCCGGATTTCGACAGCTCGCAGTTGTCGAGCCAGATCGCCAGCCTCGAAGCGGAGCTGTCCAACGAGCAGCAGCTGTACGCCAAGCGGCCGAAGATCCACCGCCTGAATGCCGCCTCGACCCTGCGCGACAAGGGCGCCTGGTACAAAGAAGAATGGCGCAAGAAGGTCGAGCGGGTGGGTAACCTCAACTACCCCGATGAAGCCCGCCGCCAGCAGATCTACGGCAACCTGCGGATGATGGTCTCGATCAACCGTGACGGTTCGCTGTTCGAGGTGCTGGTGCTGGAGTCGTCCGGCCAGCCCTTGCTGGATCAGGCTGCGCAGCGCATCGTCCGCCTGGCGGCGCCGTTTGCACCGTTTACCGGGGACATGGCCGAGTTCGACCGGCTGGAGATCATCCGCACCTGGCGCTTTGCCCGCGGCGACCGCTTGTCGAGCAACTGAGGGGCAGCTGCAAGCGTTGAGCTGCAAGCGACAAGAAACAGACGGCCTGCGCCGAACCCGCTTTTCCTTGCCGCTTGCCGCTTGCAGCTCATAGCGGCTGGCGCCACACTATCCCCCATGAAAACCCTCTCTCCGAGTTACCTCAAGCATCAGTTCCTGATCGCCATGCCGCACATGGCCGATCCGAACTTTGCCCAGACCCTGACCTATATCGTTGAGCACAACGCCAATGGCGCCATGGGGCTGGTGGTAAACCGGCCGCAGGACCTCAACCTGGCGGATATCCTCGAGCAGTTGCGCCCCGACGAAGAGCCGCCGATCGGCACCGTGCACGTACCGATCTACCTCGGCGGGCCGGTGCAGACCGACCGTGGCTTCGTCCTGCACAGCAGCGAACGCGGCTACCAGGCCACGGTCGAGCTCGAAGGCCTGTCGCTGTCGACCTCGCAGGACGTGCTGTTCGCCATCGCCGAAGGCGTCGGCCCGGCCAAGAGCCTGATCACCCTCGGCTACGCCGGCTGGGAAGCCGGCCAACTGGAAGCGGAGCTGGCCGACAACGCCTGGCTCAACTGCCCGTTCGACCCCGAGATCATCTTCGGCCTGGCCAGCGAGCAGCGCCTCGAAGCCGCCGCCGCGCTGCTGGGGATCAACCTCAGCCTGCTGACCAGCCAGGCGGGCCACGCCTGATGAGTGAGTTACGTCTACTGCTGGGCTTCGATTACGGCACCAAACAGATCGGCGTCGCGGTCGGCCAGGTCATCACTGGCCAGGCCCGCGAGCTGTGCACCCTGAAGGCCCAGGACGGCATCCCCGACTGGGCCCAGGTGGAAAAACTGATCAAGGAATGGAAGCCCGACGCCATCGTCGTCGGCCTGCCGCTGAACATGGACGGCACGCCGAGCGAGATGAGCGCCCGCGCGCAAAAATTCGCCAACCGCCTGCACGGGCGCTACAACCTACCGGTGCACACCCACGACGAACGCCTGACCACCTTCGAGGCCAAGGGCGAACGCATGGCCCGTGGCGGCCAGCGCGGCAGCTACCGCGACAACCCGGTCGACGCCATCGCCGCAGCCTTGCTCCTGCAGGGCTGGCTGGAGGCCAACACCTAGTACCGTCCCCATCATTCGCTTTGCCGCCGGGCCCTCCCGGCGCCCCGAGGAGCCCGCAATGAGCCTACCCAACCCCGCCGAGCTGATCCGGCAGATGGCCGTCGACCTTCGCGCCCACCTGGCCCGCCGCGCCATTGCCGAGCCGCGCTTCATCGGCATCCGCACCGGTGGCGTGTGGGTGGCCCAGGCCCTCCAGCAGGCGCTCGCCGACACCAGCCCGCTGGGCACCCTGGACGTGTCGTTCTACCGCGACGACTTCAGCCAGAACGGCCTGCACCCGCAGGTGCGCCCCTCGGAGCTGCCGTTCGAGGTCGAAGGCCAGCACCTGGTGCTGGTCGACGACGTGCTGATGAGCGGCCGGACCATCCGCGCCGCCCTCAACGAACTGTTCGACTATGGCCGCCCGGCCAGCGTGACCCTGGTCTGCCTGCTCGACCTGGATGCCGGTGAACTGCCGATCCGCCCCAATGTGCTCGGTGCCACTCTGTCGCTGGCCGCCCATGAGCGGGTAAAATTGACCGGACCCGCGCCGCTCGCCCTCGAGCGCCAGGACCTCGCCACCGCTTCCGCCCTTTAAGAGCCCCCCGTGATGACGCCATTCGACGCCAAGCGCCCGCTGCAGCTCAACGATCAGGGCCAGCTGCGCCACTTTCTCTCGCTCGACGGTTTGCCCCGCGAACTGCTGACCGAGATCCTCGACACCGCCGACTCGTTTCTCGAAGTGGGCGCCCGGGCCGTGAAGAAAGTCCCGTTGCTGCGCGGCAAGACCGTGTGCAACGTGTTCTTCGAGAACTCGACCCGTACCCGCACCACTTTCGAACTGGCCGCTCAGCGCCTGTCGGCCGACGTGATCAGCCTGAACGTATCGACCTCGTCGACCAGCAAGGGCGAGACCCTGTTCGACACCCTGCGCAACCTCGAGGCGATGGCCGCCGACATGTTCGTCGTGCGCCACTCCGACTCCGGCGCCGCGCACTTCATCGCCGAGCACGTGTGCCCGGACGTCGCCGTGATCAACGGCGGTGACGGTCGCCACGCGCACCCGACCCAGGGCATGCTCGACATGCTCGCCATCCGCCGCCACAAAGGCAGCTTCGAGAACCTCTCGGTGGCCATCGTCGGCGACATCCTGCACTCGCGCGTGGCCCGTTCCGACATGCTCGCGCTGAAGACCCTGGGCTGCCCGGACATCCGCGTGATCGGCCCGAAAACCCTGATTCCGGTCGGCATCGAGCAATACGGCGTGAAGGTCTACACCGACATGGCCGAAGGCCTCAAGGACGTCGACGTGGTGATCATGCTGCGCCTGCAGCGCGAGCGCATGGCCGGTGGCCTGCTGCCCAGCGAGGGTGAGTTCTACCGCCTGTTCGGCCTGACCACCGCGCGCCTGGCCGGGGCCAAGCCGGATGCCATCGTCATGCACCCGGGGCCGATCAACCGCGGCGTCGAGATCGAGTCGGCGGTGGCCGACGGCAAGCACTCGGTGATCCTCAATCAGGTCACCTATGGCATCGCCGTGCGCATGGCCGTGCTGTCGATGGCCATGAGCGGGCAGAACGCACAACGACAATTCGACCAGGAGAACGGCCTGTGAGCATCAGCATTCTTGGCGCCCGGGTAATCGATCCGCGCAGCGGCCTGGACACCCTCACCGACCTGCACCTGGAAGGCGGGCGGATTGCCGCGATCGGCGCCGCGCCGGCCGGTTTCAGCGCCAGCCGCACGATCCAGGCCGAAGGGCTGATCGCAGCGCCCGGCCTGGTCGACCTCGACGTGGCCCTGCGCGAGCCGGGCTACAGCCGCAAGGGCAACATCGCCAGCGAGACCCGCGCCGCCGTCGCCGGTGGCGTCACCAGCCTGTGCTGCCCGCCGCAGACCCGCCCGGTGCTGGACACCTCGGCAGTCGCCGAGCTGGTCCTGGACCGCGCCCGCGAGGCCGGTAACAGCAAGGTCTACCCGATCGGCGCGCTGACCAAGGGCCTCGAAGGCGAGCAACTGGCCGAGCTGATCGCCCTGCGCGACACCGGCTGCGTGGCCTTCGGCAACGGTTTGCAACAAATCCCCAACAACCGCACCCTGGCCCGCGCGCTGGAATACGCCGCGACCTTCGACCTGACCGTGGTGTTCCACTCGCAGGACCGCGACCTGGCCCACGGCGGCCTGGCCCACGAAGGCGCCATGGCCAGCTTCCTCGGCCTGCCGGGCATCCCGGAAAGCGCCGAGACCGTGGCCCTGGCGCGCAACCTGCTGCTGGTCGAGCAGAGCGGCGTGCGTGCGCACTTCGCCCAGATCACCAGTGCCCGTGGCGCGCAGCTGATCGCCCAGGCACAGGAAATGGGCCTGCCGGTGACCGCAGACGTAGCCCTGTACCAGTTGATCCTCACCGACGAGGCGCTGCGCGACTTCTCCAGCCTGTACCACGTGCAGCCGCCGCTGCGCACCAGCGCCGACCGTGATGGCCTGCGCGCCGCCGTCAAGTCGGGGGTGATCCAGGCGATTTCCAGCCATCACCAGCCGCATGAGCGTGACGCCAAGCTGGCACCGTTTGGCGCTACTGAGCCGGGCATCAGCAGTGTCGAACTGCTGCTGCCGCTGGCCATGACCCTGGTCGAGGACGGCCTGCTCGACCTGCCGACCTTGCTCGCGCGCCTGACCAGCGGTCCGGCGCAGGCCCTGCGCTTGCCGGCCGGGGAGCTGAAGGTCGGTGGCGCGGCGGACCTGGTGCTGTTCGACCCGAAGGCCTCGACCGTGGCGGGCGAGCACTGGCTGTCGCGCGGTGAAAACTGCCCGTTCATCGGCCACTGCCTGCCGAGTGCGGTGCGTTATACCTTGGTCGACGGGCACGTTTGCCACGAGGCCTGATCCATCCCCGCGGCCGCTTCGCGGGCAAGCCCGCTCCTACAGGACTCACCACTACCCCTGTAGGAGCGGGCTTGCCCGCGAGGGGCCGCGACTGGCCCCAGAAGACCTTGCCTGGATCGACCATTCATCCTCCCCGGTTGAAATCCTTCCCCCCTCCCCCCATATGAGTCTGCATCAGGCATTTTCGCCCCGCTGCGTGGAGACTCTTCCCTTGACTACCATCGTTTCAGTCCGCCGCCACGGCAAAGTCGTCATGGCGGGCGACGGCCAGGTTTCCCTCGGCAACACCGTGATGAAAGGCAACGCCAAGAAAGTCCGGCGCCTGTACCACGGCCAGGTCATCGCCGGCTTCGCCGGGGCCACTGCCGATGCGTTCACCCTGTTCGAGCGCTTCGAAGCCCAGCTGGAAAAACACCAGGGCCACCTGGTCCGCGCCGCTGTCGAGCTGGCCAAGGAATGGCGTACCGACCGTTCCCTGAGCCGCCTGGAAGCCATGCTGGCGGTGGCCAACAAGGACGCCTCGCTGATCATCACCGGCAACGGTGACGTGGTCGAGCCGGAAGACGGCCTGATCGCCATGGGCTCCGGCGGCGCCTTCGCCCAGGCCGCGGCCCGCGCCCTGCTGAACAAGACCGACCTCGGCGCCCGTGAAATCGCCGAAACCGCGCTGAACATCGCCGGTGACATCTGCGTGTTCACCAACCACAACCTGACCATCGAGGAGCAGGACCTGGCCGAGTAATCAGTTGTTCTGGCGTCCCGCCCAGCGCGGGACTTTTCCACACTGATTGCTCCGCCCAAGGACCGTACTGATCATGTCCATGACCCCCCGTGAAATCGTCCACGAACTGAACCGCCACATCATCGGCCAGGACGACGCCAAGCGCGCTGTCGCCATCGCCCTGCGCAACCGCTGGCGGCGCATGCAGCTGCCGGCCGAGCTGCGCGCTGAAGTCACCCCGAAGAACATCCTGATGATCGGCCCGACCGGCGTCGGCAAGACCGAAATCGCCCGGCGCCTGGCCAAGCTGGCCAACGCCCCGTTCATCAAGGTCGAAGCGACCAAGTTCACCGAAGTCGGTTACGTCGGCCGCGATGTCGAGTCGATCATTCGTGACCTCGCCGACGCCGCGCTGAAGATGTTCCGCGAGCAGGAAATCATCCGCGTGCGCCACCGCGCCGAAGACGCCGCCGAAGAGCGCATCCTCGACGCGCTGCTGCCCCAGGCGCGCAGCGCCAGCAGCTTTGCCGAAGAAGCCGCGCCGTCGGCCAGCGACTCCAACACCCGCCAGCTGTTCCGCAAGCGCCTGCGTGAAGGCCAGCTGGACGACAAGGAAATCGAGATCGAAGTCGCCGAGTCGATGGGCGTCGAGATCGCCGCGCCGCCCGGCATGGAAGAGATGACCAACCAGCTGCAGAGCCTGTTCGCCAACATGGGCAAGGGCAAGCGCAAGGCGCGCAAGCTCAAGGTCAAGGAAGCGCTGAAGATGGTCCGCGACGAAGAAGCGGGCCGCCTGGTCAACGAAGAAGAACTCAAGGCCAAGGCCCTGGAAGCGGTCGAGCAACACGGTATCGTGTTCATCGACGAGATCGACAAGGTTGCCAAGCGTGGCAATGTCGGCGGCGCCGATGTGTCCCGTGAAGGTGTCCAGCGCGACCTGCTGCCACTGATCGAAGGCTGCACCGTCAACACCAAGCTGGGCATGGTCAAGACCGACCATATCCTGTTCATCGCCTCGGGTGCGTTCCACCTGAGCAAGCCGAGCGACCTGGTGCCCGAGCTGCAAGGCCGCCTGCCGATCCGTGTCGAGCTCAAGGCGCTGACCCCGGAAGACTTCGAGCGCATCCTGCAGGAGCCGCACGCGTCGTTGACCGAGCAGTACCGCGAGCTGCTGAAGACCGAAGGGCTGAACATCGAGTTCCTCGGCGACGGCATCAAGCGCCTGGCCGAGATCGCCTACCAGGTCAACGAGAAGACCGAGAATATTGGTGCGCGTCGCCTGCACACCCTGCTCGAGCGCCTGCTCGAAGAGGTGTCGTTCAGTGCCGGTGACCTGGCCAGTGCGCATGACGAGACGCCGATCCGTATCGACGCCGAGTACGTCAACGGCCACCTCGGTGAGCTGGCGCAGAACGAAGACCTGTCGCGCTACATCCTGTAAGACCCCCAGGGGCCGCTGCGCGGCCCCACTGGCACCTTGAATCTCTCTGGCTAAAGCTCGAAGCTTGCAGCTAACGCCCAGAGAGATTCAGCCCATGGCCCGCCTGCCCACCGCAATCAACCTGCACAAAGCCTCAAAGACCCTGACCCTCACCTACGGGCCAGACGAGGTCTATCACCTCCCCGCCGAATTCCTGCGCGTGCACTCGCCCTCTGCCGAGGTCCAGGGTCACGGCAATCCGATCCTGCAAGTTGGCAAGATCAACGTTGGCCTATCCGGCCTGGAGCCGGCCGGTCAATATGCACTGAAATTGACCTTCGACGACGGCCATGACAGCGGATTGTTCACTTGGGAGTACCTCGAGCAGCTGTCCCTGCGCCAGGCCGAGCTGTGGTCCGAGTACCTCGACGAGCTGCGCAAGGCCGGAAAATCCCGCGATCCTGCCGAATCTCTGGTCAAACTGATGCTCTAGCGCAAGCGTCCTGTGGATTAGAGCGCATTTTCTAATTCAGTCTGCTTGAATGCCTTATCGACGGCCAATCACCGGCTGTCTTGCGCATTACATGAAAGTCGGGTAACCAATGGAGCTGGCAAGTTCCCTGCATTGCTTATCAGGCAGGCAGGGCCGGGCCGGTATGTTGTAGAGGTCGCGAGCGAAAGCAGGCTGTCTTCACACGCAGAGTACCCGCAGCTCATCACTGACACGCATCCGGTCGCAGCAGCGCTGTTCCTTATCACTGGTCACCCGAGCAAGCAGTACCGGGCTGTCGTCTGTGTACCCGCCACAGCCAGCCGGTACTCGTCTCAGGACAACGGAGCGTCGTAGATGAGTAACAAGAACACCGATGATTTGCAGCGCCAGGCCTCGGAGAACACGCTGGGCCTGAACCCAGTGATCGGGATCCGCCGCAAGGACCTGCTGAGCTCCGCGCGCAATGTCTTGCGCCAGGCCGTGCGACAGCCGTTGCACAGCGCCAAGCACATCGCCCATTTCGGCCTGGAACTGAAAAACGTCCTGCTGGGCAAATCCAGCCTGCAACCCGAGGGCGACGACCGCCGCTTCCACGACCCGGCCTGGAGCAGCAACCCGCTGTACCGGCGCTACCTGCAGACCTACCTGGCCTGGCGCAAGGAGCTCAACGACTGGATCAGCGACGCCGACCTGTCGCCGCAGGACATCAGCCGCGGCCAGTTCGTCATCAACCTGATGACCGAAGCCATGGCACCGACCAACACCCTGGCCAACCCGCAGGCGGTCAAACGCTTCTTCGAGACCGGCGGCAAGAGCCTGCTCGACGGCCTGTCCAACCTGGCCAAGGACATGGTCCACAACGGCGGCATGCCCAGCCAGGTCAACATGGACGCCTTCGAGGTCGGCAAGAACCTCGGCACCAGCGAAGGCGCGGTGGTCTACCGCAACGACGTGCTCGAACTGATCCAGTACCAGCCGATCACCGAACAGGTGCACGCCCGCCCGCTGCTGGTGGTGCCACCCCAGATCAACAAGTTCTACGTGTTCGACCTCAGCCCGGAAAAAAGCCTGGCGCGCTTCTGCCTGCGCTCCCACCAGCAGACCTTCATCATCAGTTGGCGCAACCCGACCAAGGCCCAGCGCGAGTGGGGCCTGTCGACCTACATCGACGCGCTCAAGGAAGCGGTCGATGCGGTACTGGCGATCACCGGCGCCAAGGACCTGAACATGCTCGGCGCCTGCTCTGGCGGCATCACCTGCACCGCGCTGGTCGGGCACTACGCGGCGACTGGCGAGACCAAGGTCAACGCCCTGACCCTGCTGGTCAGCGTGCTCGATACCACCCTCGACAACCAGGTCGCGCTGTTTGTCGACGAGCAGACCCTGGAAGCGGCCAAGCGCCACTCCTATCAGTCGGGCGTGCTCGAAGGCAGCGACATGGCCAAGGTGTTCGCCTGGATGCGGCCCAACGACCTGATCTGGAACTACTGGGTCAATAACTACCTGCTCGGCAACGAGCCACCGGTGTTCGACATCCTGTTCTGGAACAACGACACCACGCGCCTGCCGGCCGCCTTCCACGGCGACCTGATCGAGATGTTCAAGAACAACCCGCTGACCCGCCCCGAGGCCCTCGAGGTGAGCGGCACGGCAATCGACCTGAAGCAGGTCAAGTGCGATATCTACAGCGTTGCCGGCACCAACGACCACATCACCCCGTGGCAATCGTGCTACCGCTCGGCGCACCTGTTCGGCGGCAAGATCGAGTTCGTGCTGTCCAACAGCGGCCATATCCAGAGCATCCTCAACCCGCCGGGCAACCCCAAGGCGCGCTTCATGACCGGCGAGGACCGGCCCAACGAGCCGCTGGTGTGGCAGGAGAACGCGGTCAAGCACGCCGATTCCTGGTGGCTGCACTGGCAGACCTGGCTGGGCGAGCGCGCCGGCGAGATGAAGAAGGCCCCGACCCGCCTGGGCAATCGCGCCTATGCCGCCGGCGAGGCGGCTCCGGGTACTTACGTCCACGAGCGTTGAGCAGGCCGCCCTGGCCGCTCGCGGGCGGCCACGGCGCCTGGTCCCTTACCGAGTCTCGCGCATGTCGCAACCGTACGTTTTCCGCACCGTCGAGCTGGACAACCAGTCCATCCGCACCGCCGTGCGCCCAGGCAAGCCGCACCTGACGCCGTTGCTGATCTTCAACGGCATCGGCGCCAACCTGGAGCTGGTGTTTCCGTTCATCGAAGCACTCGACCCGGACCTCGAAGTCATCGCCTTCGACGTACCCGGGGTCGGCGGCTCGTCGACGCCGCGCCAGCCGTACCGCTTTCCGGGGTTGGCCAAGCTGACCGCGCGCATGCTCGACTACCTCGACTACGGCCAGGTCAACGCGATTGGCGTGTCGTGGGGCGGCGCGCTGGCCCAGCAGTTCGCCCATGACTATCCCGAGCGCTGCAAGAAGCTGGTACTGGCGGCCACCGCCGCCGGCGCGGTAATGGTCCCGGGCAAGCCCAAGGTGCTGTGGATGATGGCCAGCCCGCGGCGCTATGTGCAGCCTTCGCACGTGATCCGGATCGCCCCGATGATCTATGGCGGGGCCTTTCGCCGCGACCCGGACCTGGCCATGCAGCACGCCTCCAAGGTGCGTTCCGGCGGCAAGCTGGGCTATTACTGGCAGCTGTTCGCCGGCCTCGGCTGGACCAGCATCCACTGGCTGCACAAGATCAGCCAGCCGACCCTGGTCCTGGCCGGCGACGACGACCCGTTGATCCCGCTGATCAACATGCGCCTGCTGGCCTGGCGAATTCCCAATGCACAGCTACACATAATCGACGACGGTCACCTGTTCCTGATCACCCGGGCCGAGGCCGTCGCCCCGATCATCATGAAATTCCTCCAGGAAGAACGACAGCGCGCGGTCATGCACCCCCGCCCCGCCTCCGGCGGTTGACTGGGTGGCTGCGCATGGGGGATCCACTGGCTGTATTGGGTCAGTCGCAACGAGGGAGTGTTGTCATGAAAGTAAAGCCGCCCAAAGGGACCCCGCACGTCCCCGCCACCATCATGAACGTGCAGAACGCCATCACCGGCCTGCGCGGCCGTGACCTGATCTCGACCCTGCGCCACGTCGGTCGCCACGGGCTGCGCAACCCTGTCTACACCGCACGCCACCTGCTTGCCCTGGGCGGCCAGCTGGGCCGCGTGATCCTCGGCGACACCCCGCACCAGCCACACCCGCGCGACAGCCGTTTCAACGACCCGACGTGGAGCCAGAACCCGTTCTACCGACGCGGCCTGCAGGCCTACCTGGCATGGCAGAAGCAGACCCGCCTGTGGATCGAGGAAAGCTCGCTGTCGGATGACGACCGGGCCCGCGCGCACTTCCTGTTCACCCTGATCAACGATGCCCTGGCCCCGAGCAATTCGCTGCTCAACCCGCTGGCGGTGAAGGAGCTGCTCAACACCGGCGGGCAAAGCCTGGTGCGCGGCCTCGCCCACCTGCTCGACGACCTGCGGCACAACGACGGCCTGCCACGCCAGGTCGACGAGCGCGCCTTCGAGGTCGGCGGCAACCTGGCCAGCACCCCCGGCGCGGTGGTGTTTCGCAACGACCTGCTGGAGCTCATCCAGTACAAGCCGATGAGCGAGAAACAATACGCCCGGCCGCTGCTGGTGGTGCCGCCACAGATCAACAAGTACTACATCTTCGACCTCAGCCCGACCAACAGCTTTGTCCAGTACATGCTCAAAAGCGGCCTGCAGGTGTTCATGGTCAGCTGGCGCAACCCCGACCCGCGGCACCGCGAATGGGGCCTGTCGAGCTACGTGCAGGCGCTCGAGGAAGCCCTCAACGCCTGCCGCAGCATCAGCGGCAACCGCGACCCGAACCTGATGGGTG
Source organism: Pseudomonas reidholzensis (assembly GCF_900536025.1). Lineage (GTDB taxonomy): Bacteria > Pseudomonadota > Gammaproteobacteria > Pseudomonadales > Pseudomonadaceae > Aquipseudomonas > Aquipseudomonas reidholzensis. The sequence continues at coordinate 177,394 of NZ_UNOZ01000039.1, read as the reverse complement.
CCTGCGCCGGCGGCCTGACCATGGCGGCGCTGCAAGGCCACCTGCAGGCCAAGCGGCAACTGCGCAAGGTGCGCAGCGCGACCTACCTGGTGAGCCTGCTCGACAGCAAGTTCGACAGCCCGGCCAGCCTGTTCGCCGACGAACAGACCGTCGAGGCGGCCAAGCGCCGCTCCTACCAACGCGGCGTCCTGGACGGCGGCGAGGTGGCGCGGATCTTCGCCTGGATGCGGCCCAACGACCTGATCTGGAACTACTGGGTCAACAACTACCTGCTCGGCAAGACCCCGCCGGCCTTCGACATCCTCTACTGGAACGCCGACAGCACGCGCCTGCCCGCCGCGCTGCACGGCGACCTGCTGGACTTCTTCAAGCACAACCCGCTGACCCACGCCGACGGCCTCGAAGTCTGCGGCACACCGATCGACCTGCAGCAGGTCGCGGTGGACAGCTTCCACGTCGGCGGCAGCAACGACCACATCACCCCGTGGGACGCGGTGTACCGCTCGGCCCAGCTGCTCGGTGGCGAGCGCCGGTTCGTGCTGGCCAACAGCGGCCATATCCAGAGCATCATCAACCCGCCGGGCAACCCCAAGGCCTACTACCTGGACAACCCACGGCTGTCCAGCGACCCGCGGGCGTGGTTCCACGATGCCAAGCGCAGTGAAGGCAGCTGGTGGCCGTTGTGGCTGGAGTGGATCGAGCAACGGTCAGGGCCGCTCAAGGAGCCGCGCGTGGAGCTCGGTAACGCCACCTACCCGCCGCTGACGCCGGCACCTGGCACCTACGTGTTGGTGCGCTGAACGGATGAAGACCCGCGACCGTATCCTTGAATGCGCCCTGCAGTTGTTCAACCAGCAGGGCGAACCAAACGTCTCCACCCTGGAAATCGCCAACGAACTGGGGATCAGCCCAGGCAACCTGTACTACCACTTTCATGGCAAGGAGCCGTTGATCAACGGCCTGTTCGAGCGCTTCGAAGAGGCGCTGATGCCGCTGCTCGACCCGCCCCTGGACGTGCGCCTGGACGCCGAGGATTACTGGCTGTTCCTGCACCTGATCGTCGAGCGCATGGCGCAGTACCGGTTTCTCTTCCAGGACCTGTCCAACCTGACCGGACGCCTGCCCAAGCTGGCACGCGGCATGCGCAGCCTGATCAACGCGATCAAGCGCACCCTGGCGGCGTTGCTGGCCAGCCTCAAGGCGCAGGGGCAGGTGACCAGTGAGACCCAGGCGTTGGGGCAGCTGGTGGAGCAGATCACCATGACCTTGATGTTCTCGCTCGATTACCAGCGGGTGATTGGCCGCGAAGGCGATGTGGGGGTGGTGGTGTATCAGGTGATGATGCTGGTCGCACCGCACCTGCAGGCGCCAGCACGGTCGGCGGCGGAGCAGTTGGCGATGAAGTACCTGGAGGGGTGAGTCAGTTGCTTTTGCAGTGAGGCATTCGCGGGTGAACCCGCTCCCACAGGGTATTGAGCTGCACCTGTGGGAGCGGGTTCACCCGCGAAAAGGGCGACGCGGTATCAGGCTTGCGTAGCCGCGCTCACCGGGGCCGACGGTGCACTGCTAGCGGTGGCCGCGCTTGGCGCCGGTGCTGCGGTGGCTGCTGGCGACGCGCTGGCTGCCGGAGTTGCCGCCTTGGCCGCTGCCGGTTTGGCCGGTGCCTTCTTCACGGCAGGCTTCTTCGCCGCCGCTGGTTTTGCAGCTGGCTTGGCTGCCACCGGCTTGGCTGCCGACTTGGCCGCAGCAGGCTTGGCCGCGGGTTTGGCCGCTGCGGTTTTCACCGCAGGCTTGGCCGCCGCAGGTTTTGCAGCAGGCTTGGCAGCGGCCTTGACCAATGGCTTGGCGGCAGTCTTGCTGGCCGCGGCCTTGGACACGGGGGTGACCGAAGCGCCGGTGAGTTTCTCGATCTGCTTGGTCAGCGTGTCGACCTGCTGGTGCAGGGCCTTGATCTCGTTGCGGCTCGGCACGCCGAGGCGCGAGATCGCGCTGTTCAGGCGCTTGTCGAAAGCTTCTTCGAGCTCGCCCCACTTGCCCAGCGCACGCTCTTTGACATCGGACACGCGCGAGGTCGTCGCAGACTTGGCGCCATCGGCGGCCGAGTCGACGGTCTTCTTCGCTTGCTTCTCGGCTTTTTCGCCATCCTTGACCAACGCATCAAACAGCTTGGGGCCGTCCTGATCGACCTTGGAGTAGATACCCAGGCCAGCCAACCAGATCTTGCGGGAGTACTTCTCGATTCCGCCGATCCAGGAGCTGCCTTCTTTTTCGGTGTTCTTCTTGCCAGCCATCCTGCTCTCCTTATGGTTTGCGCGAGGTACGCTCGAGCAATTCGTGGAGTTGTTCCAACTTGATGGACAACGCCTCAACGTCATGTTTAGACGGAATGCCGAGGCGATTCAAGCCACGCGCGACGCGCGCATCGAAAGCTTTCTCGATCTTGTCGAGTTGAACCTCGACCTTGCCGCGTACTCGGCTGACTTCTTCGCCCGCTTCGTCGATCTGGTGATTGGCCGCATCGAGCTTCTTGTCGAGGGTTTTCTTGCCGCGCTTTTCGACACTTTCGCCGGCCTTGACCAGCTCTTTGATGTACTCGCTGCCTTCTTGACCGACGCGGGCATAGGCGCCCAGGCCTGCCAGCCAGATTCGGCGCGCGTAGCTGCGCACCTCGCCCAGGGTGCCCTGGGCGTCGTCTTTTTGCTTCAGGTTGATCTTGGCCATGCTCTGCACCTCTCGCTCATAGGGGATGGAGGAACTGCCCATGGGATTCGGGCTTGAGCACAAAGGTAGGGATAAAAATTAGAATGCACACCCTAAGCGCAAGGGTGGCTGATCATCACCGCCGCAGCGGCCTGTTGCGCCAAAGGGCTGCAGGGCAGCCCAAGCGACCCGGGCTCAGGCCAACGCCTTGTCCAGCGCCCGCTCGATTTCGCCCTTGATCGTGCCGCTCATGATCGACAGCATCATGCCCAGCTTCAGCTCGACGCGAATGCTCTCGTCACTGATCTGCACGCTGCCGTTGGCGCCGCTGCGGGTGACGTCGACACGGTCGCCGTTCCACGTGGCCTTGAGGTCGTATTCGCGGCTCAGTTTCTCTACCAGCGCCTCGGCCTTGGCACGGGCGGCTTCGCGGCCAAGCGAGTGTTTGCGTTCAACGCTGATCTGGGTCATGGGGGCAATCCTGGATATGAAGACAATGCTCACATTATGCCCGCCCACGCCCCACGGCACACCCCGCCAAGACAAATCCGCCCGTAGCCCCTAGAATGGCGGTAATTTTTTCCGGTGATGCGATATGAACGACCAGCGCAAAGGCGAACACGCCGAACCCACCACTCACTTCGGTTTCAAGGATGTGCCAGAGAGCCAGAAGGCGCAGAAAGTCGCCGAGGTTTTCCACTCCGTGGCCGCCAAGTACGACCTGATGAACGACGTGCTGTCGGGCGGCATGCACCGCCTGTGGAAGCGCTTCACCATCGAGCTGTCCGGTGTGCGCAGTGGCAATCGGGTGCTGGACATCGCCGGTGGCACCGGCGACCTGGCGGCCAAGTTCTCGCGCCTTGTAGGCCCGACCGGGCAGGTCGTGCTCGCCGACATCAACGCGTCCATGCTCAAGGTCGGCCGTGACCGCCTGCTCGACCGCGGCGTGGCCGGCAACATCGAGTTCGTCCAGGCCGACGCTGAAAAGCTGCCGTTCCCGGACAACCACTTCGACTGCGTGACCATCGCCTTCGGCCTGCGCAACGTGACCCACAAGGACGACGCCATTCGCTCCATGCTGCGGGTGCTCAAGCCCGGCGGCCGGTTGCTGGTGCTGGAGTTCTCCAAGCCGACCAACAAGCTCATGTCCAAGGCCTACGACGCCTATTCGTTCGCCTTCATGCCGCTGGCCGGCAAGCTGATCACCAATGACTCGGAGAGCTACCGCTACCTGGCCGAGTCGATCCGCATGCACCCCGACCAGGAAACCCTCAAGGCGATGATGGTCGATGCCGGCTTCGACCGCGTCACCTACCACAACATGACCAGCGGCATCGTTGCCGTGCACCGGGGAATCAAACCCTGATGGTGCTGGCCGGCCTGCTTGCCAGCGTCGAACATGGCCTGAACCGCGTCCTGCGCATGGACAGCACGGCCCTGCCGCGGCTGGCCGCGCTCGAAGGCAAGGTGATCGCCATCGACTGCCTGCAGCCGGCCCTGCAGGTCTATATCCTGCCGGATGAAGAAGGCCTGATGCTCGCCGCGCACTGGCAGGGCGAGGTCGACTGCAGCCTGCGCGCGCCGGCCAGCAGCCTGGTGCAACTGGCCTTCGCCAAGGACAAGAGCGCCGTGCTGCACAGCCCGCAGGTCCAGCTGCATGGCGACAGCGCCGCGCTGCTCGACCTGGTCGCGGTGCTGCAGGACCTCGAGCTCGACTGGGAATACGAACTGGCGCGCTGGCTCGGCCCGGTGCCCACCGCACTGCTCGCAGGCCACCTGCGCCTGCGTGTGCGCTGGACCCGCCAGGGCCTGGCACGGTTCAGCCAGAACCTTTCCGAGTACCTCGCCGAAGAATCCCGTACCCTGGTCGGCCGTCGCGAAGCCGAAGCCGCCTTCAGCGAGCTCGACACCGTGAAAGTCGATATTGAACGCCTCGAGGCGCGCATCCGCCGCCTTGCCCGATCCCTTGATACCAGCGATAACGCATGAAGCTGCTCGCCGTCCGCCGTCTGTTGCGCATCCAGCGCGTCGTGATCCGCTACCGCCTCGATGACCTGCTGTTCGACCTGCCCTTGCCCTGGTGGCTGAGGAGCCTGCGCCTGCTCATGCCCTGGCGCTGGCTGCCACGCAAGCCGTCCACGCTCAGCCGTGGCGCGCGCCTGCGCCTGGCCTTGCAGGACCTGGGGCCGATCTTCATCAAGTTCGGCCAACTGCTGTCGACCCGCCGCGACCTGCTGCCGATCGACATCGCCGACGAACTGATGTTGCTGCAGGACCGGGTGCCGCCGTTCGACCCGCAACAAGCCGTAGCGCTGATCGAAGAGCAGCTCGGGGCCAAGGTCGGTGAGGTGTTCAACCGCTTCGACGTCGAGCCGCTCGCCTCGGCCTCGGTGGCCCAGGTGCACGCCGCGCGCCTGAAGACCGGCGAGGAAGTGGTGGTCAAGGTCGTGCGCCCTGGCCTCAAACCGATCATCGCCCAGGACCTGGCCTGGCTGTTCCTGATCGCCAAGGGCGCCGAGCGGGTGTCTGCCGATGCCCGCCTGCTGCACCCGGTGGAAGTGGTCGGTGACTACGAGAAGACCATCTACGACGAGCTCGACCTGCTCCGCGAGGCGGCCAACGCCAGCCAGCTGCGGCGCAATTTCGAAGGCTCCGAACTGATGTACGTGCCCCAGGTGTACTGGGACCTGTGCCGGCCCAAGGTGCTGGTGATGGAGCGCATCTACGGCGTGCCGGTGACCGACATGGCGACCCTGGCCGACCAGCGCACCGACATGAAGCTGCTTGCCGAGCGCGGCGTCGAGGTGTTCTTCACCCAGGTGTTCCGCGACAGCTTCTTCCACGCCGACATGCACCCCGGCAACATCTTCGTCAGCACGGTCAAACCGTGGAGCCCGCAGTACATCGCCATCGATTGCGGCATCGTCGGCAGCCTCACCGGCGAAGACCAGGACTACCTGGCGCGCAACCTGCTGGCCTTCTTCAAGCGTGACTACCGCCGCGTCGCCGAGCTGCACATCGACTCCGGCTGGGTCCCGGCGCACACCAAGGTCAACGAGTTCGAGGCGGCGATCCGCACCGTGTGCGAGCCGATCTTCGAAAAACCGCTGAAGGACATCTCCTTTGGCCAGGTCCTGATGCGCCTGTTCCAGACCGCGCGGCGCTTCAACATGGAAGTCCAGCCGCAACTGGTGCTGCTGCAGAAGACCCTGCTCAACATCGAAGGCCTGGGCCGTCAGCTGTACCCCGACCTCGACCTGTGGAGCACCGCCAAGCCGTTCCTCGAGCGCTGGATGCGCGACCGCATGAGCCCCAAGGCCGTGCTCGGCAACCTCTACAGCCAGGCCGAACAGCTGCCGCACCTGGCCGACATGACCCGCGACCTGCTCGAACGCCTGTCGCAACCGCACCTGCAGGACCCGCAACTGCCCGAACGCCGCCGTCAGGGCGACAACTGGGCACTGCGCCTGCTCGGCGCCGGCCTGCTCGGCGGGGGCGCGACCCTGGCCGGCCAGGCGGCGGGGGCGCTCAGCCTCAGCGCCCCCGCCGCCTGGCCGGCCTGGTTGATGCTGGCCGCCGGCCTCTACCTGATCGTGCGCCGATAGCCAGCCGCGCCGCTGGCTGGCACACTAGCGCTACAGGCCCGGTACAGGAGCGGGCCCGGTTTTGGAGTCGACGATGAAAGACTGGCTGGACGAGATCAAGTGGAACAGCGACGGCCTGGTACCGGCCATCGCCCAGGACCACAAGACCGGACGCGTATTGATGATGGCCTGGATGAACCGCGAATCGCTGGCGCTGACCGCCACCGAGCAGCGCGCCATCTACTGGTCGCGCTCACGTGGCAAGCTGTGGCGTAAGGGCGAGGAGTCGGGGCATGTGCAAAAACTGCACGAAATGCGCCTGGACTGCGACGCCGACGTGATCATCCTGATGGTCGAGCAACTGGGCCAGATCGCCTGCCATACCGGCCGCGAAAGCTGCTTCTACCGCGTCTACGAAAACGGCCAGTGGAGCACCGTCGACCCGGTCCTGAAAGATCCCGATGCAATCTACCAGGCAGGACACTGACATGAGCGATACCCTGACCCGCCTTGCCGAGGTGCTGGAGGCCCGCAAAGGCGCGGCCCCGGACAGCTCCTATGTGGCCAGCCTGTATCACAAGGGCCTGAACAAGATCCTCGAGAAGCTTGGCGAGGAATCGGTAGAAACCATCATCGCCGCCAAGGACGCCGCCCACAGCGGCGACTGCAGCGATGTCATCTACGAGACCGCAGACCTGTGGTTCCATAGCCTGGTGATGCTCTCGGCTCTGGGCCAGCACCCACAGGCGGTGCTCGACGAACTCGAACGTCGCTTCGGCCTCTCCGGCCACGACGAAAAAGCCGCCCGCCAACCCTGACCCATGGGCGCGGGCTCGCACCCCACAGCATTGGCTAGACCCTACCTATTTGAACGGAGTACACCATGGGTATTTTTGACTGGAAACACTGGATTGTTCTGCTGGTCGTTGTCGTCCTGGTGTTCGGCACCAAGAAGCTGAAAAACCTCGGCGGTGACCTCGGCGAGTCGATCAAGGGCTTCCGCAAGGCCATGAGCGATGAAGAAAACAAGCCCGCCGAGCAGACCCCACCGCCGGTTCAGCCTGTGCCACCGACCCAGCAGCCGCACACCACCGCGCCGCTGAACCAGACGCACACCACCATCGAAGGCCAGGCGCAGCCGGTCCAAGAGCCACAGCGGAAAGACTGACCCATGTTTGGTATCAGCTTCAGCGAGTTGCTGCTCGTCGGCCTGGTCGCCCTGGTGGTGCTCGGCCCCGAGCGCCTGCCTGGCGCCGCGCGTACCGCGGGCCTGTGGATCGGGCGCCTCAAGCGCAGCTTCAACAACATCAAGATGGAAGTCGAGCGCGAAATCGGCGCCGACGACATCCGCCGTCAGCTGCACAACGAGCACATCCTGTCGATGGAGCAGGAGGCCCGGCGCATCCTCGATCCGCACGCCTACGCGCCAAAAGCCGTTGATACGCCGGTCGCCAACGGCACTCCAGCGGCCACTGTGGTCGACGTGCCCGTCGCGGGGCCAGCACCTGCCCACGGCACACCGCTGGCCGACGACGCCAGCGTGCCGCCGGTTACTCCCGAGCCACCCCAGACGCCACGAGCCCCATGAGCGATAGACCGGAATCCGACCAGCCGATGCCGCTGGTCTCGCACCTGACCGAACTGCGCACCCGCCTGCTGCGCTGCGTCGCCGCCATCTTCCTGATCTTCGCCGGGCTGTTCTCGTTTGCCCAGCAGATCTACACCCTGGTGTCGGCGCCGCTGCGTGACCACTTGCCGGCCAACGCGACGATGATCGCCACCGACGTCGCCTCGCCGTTCCTGACGCCGTTCAAGCTGACCATGATCGTCTCGCTGTTCCTGGCGATCCCGTTCATCCTGCAACAGATCTGGGGCTTCATCGCGCCGGGCCTGTACCGTCACGAAAAACGCATCGCCATCCCGCTGCTGATCTCGAGCATCATCCTGTTCTACGCCGGCATGGCGTTCGCCTACTTCCTGGTGTTCCCGCTGATCTTCGGCTTCTTCGCCAGCGCCACCCCGGAAGGGGTGTCGATGATGACCGACATCGCCAACTACCTCGACTTCGTCATGACCCTGTTCTTCGCCTTCGGGGTCGCCTTCGAGATCCCGGTGGCCGTGGTGCTGCTGGTGTGGATCGGTGTGGTCGACGTGAAGTACCTGAAGAAGATCCGCCCGTACGTGGTGATCGGCTGCTTCGTGGTCGGCATGGTCCTGACCCCGCCGGACATCTTCTCGCAGACCCTGCTGGCCGTACCGATGTGGCTGCTGTTCGAGATCGGCGTGCTGTGTGGCGGCCTGATCCGCAAGCGCAGCGACGTTGACGCGCCTGCGGCGGACGACCACAACGACCAACCGCCCGCTACCCAGCCATGAACCTGTTGCTGCTCGAGGAGGCCGACTTCATCTCGGCCGACCGCGTGGTCCTGGCTGATCGGCGCTTCACCCATATGCAGGAGATCCACCGCGTGGCGGTGGGCGACACCCTGCGCGTGGGGCGGATCAACGGGCTCATGGGCCAGGCCACGGTGGTGCGCCTGGAAGGCCACGAAGCCGAGCTGCAGGTCGGCTTCGACCAGCCGCCGCCGGCCAAGCTGCCGTTGACCCTGGTGCTCGCCGTGCCACGGCCGAAGATGCTCCGCCGCCTGTTCCAGACGGTCGCCACCCTTGGCGTGCCGCGGCTGATCCTGGTCAACAGCTACAAGGTCGAGAAGAGCTTCTGGCAGACGCCCTTCCTCACCCCTGAGAGCATTCGCGTCAACCTCATCCTTGGCCTTGAACAGGCACGCGACACGGTGCTGCCGGAAGTGCTGATCGAGAAGCGCTTCAAACCGTTCGTCGAAGACCGCTTGCCCGCCATCACCGCCGGCACCGTCGGCCTGGTCGGTCATCCCGGCCCCTATCCGGCCTGCCCGCGTGCCGTGCAAGAGCCGGTAACGTTGGCGATCGGCCCCGAAGGTGGGTGGATCCCCTACGAAATCGAGCTACTGGGCAAAGCCGGCCTGGCGCCGGTGCAACTGGGCGATCGGATCCTCCGGGTCGAGACCGCAGTCACCGCCCTGCTCTCGCGAATTTTCTGACCAATCGGTCAGTCTTTTAGCCATAAAGTTTCCCCGGCGCGAGCCGATGGCCTTTGCAGTACAACAATTATCTGCGCTGCCATCGCCGGGGAGTCGAACATGTACCAGTGGTTTGCCCAGTCTCTGGGAAATATGAGTGTCAGCCGCAAGCTCGGCTTTGGCTTCGGCCTGGTCCTGCTGCTTACCCTGGCCATTACCTTGACCGGATGGTCGGGTGTCGACAGCGTTACGACGCGTGGCGACAAGCTCGGCAATATCTCGGTCATTCACCAATACACCCAAGAATTGCGCATCGCCCGCCAGCACTATGAGCGTACCCGCGATGAAGCCGGGGTCGCCGAGCTGGACAAGGCCCTGGGCGATATCGAGCGCCAGGTCGAGCGGATGCTCGGCCAGATCGAGCAGCCCGCCGACCTGCAGCGCCTGGAGCAGCAGCGCCAAGCCGTGCGCGAGTATCAGCAGGCCTTCACCGACCTCAAGCAGGCCGGCCAGCGTCGCGAAGCCAGCCGCGGGGTGCTGGGCGACAGCGCCGACAAGGCTGCCGCACTGATTGGCCAGGTCCAGCAGCGCCTGCTCCAAGCCGGCGATATCAGCCAGTACCAGAACGCCGTCGAAGTCAGCGCCCTGCTGCAGCAGGCGCGCTTCCAGGTCCGCGGCTACACCTACAGCGCCAAGGCCGAGTTCCAGCAGACCGCGCTGGGCGCCATCGACCAGGCCCTCGCCGTGCTCAAGGCCCTGCCCGGCAAACTGCCCGCTGAATACGCCGCCAGCCTCGACGACGCCGCCAGCGCCCTCGCCGCCTACCGCGACGCGGTCAACCAGTTCAGCAGTGCCCAGGTGGCCAGCGACCAGGCCCTGCAACGCATGGTCACGCAGGGTACGGTGCTGCTCGACACCAGCCAGCAGATGACCCTGTCGCAGACCGCCGTGCGCGACCAGGGCACCCACCAGGCCAAGCTGCTCCTCGCCGGCGCCACCGGCCTGGCCCTGTTGCTCGGCCTGCTGGCCGCCTGGGTGATCACCCGGCAGATCGTCGTGCCGCTGCGCTACACCCTGACCGCCGCTGAACGCGTGGCCAATGGCGACCTCAGCCAGAACCTGCAGGTTGACCGGCGCGACGAGCTGGGCCAGTTGCAGGCCAGCATGCAGCGCATGACCCAAGGCCTGCGCGAGCTGATCGGCGGCATCGGCGACGGTGTCACGCAGATCGCCAGCGCCGCCGAGGAGCTCTCGGCGGTGACCGAGCAGACCAGCGCCGGGGTCAACAATCAAAAGGTCGAAACCGACCAGGTGGCGACCGCCATGAACCAGATGGCGGCCACCGTGCACGAGGTGGCGCGCAACGCCGAGCAGGCCTCGGAGGCGGCGCTGATGGCCGACCAGCAGGCTCGCGAGGGTGACCGGGTGGTGAGTGAAGCGATCGCCCAGATCGAGCGCCTGGCGGGTGAGGTGGTCAACTCCAGCGAGGCGATGAACCAGCTGAAGGCCGAAAGCGACAAGATCGGCAGCGTGCTCGACGTGATCAAGTCGGTCGCCCAGCAGACCAACCTGTTGGCGCTGAACGCCGCGATCGAGGCCGCACGCGCCGGTGAGGCCGGGCGTGGTTTTGCCGTGGTAGCCGATGAAGTGCGCAGCCTGGCCCAGCGCACCCAGCAGTCGACCGAAGAGATCGAAGCACTGATCGCCGGCCTGCAGAGCGGCACTCAGCGGGTGGCCAGCGTGATGGACGCCAGCCGCGGACTGACCGACAGCAGCGTCGAGCTGACGCGGCGTGCCGGCGGTTCGCTGGAGACCATTACCCGCACGGTGTCGTCGATCCAGGCCATGAACCAGCAGATCGCCACCGCGGCGGAACAGCAGAGCGCGGTGGCCGAGGAGATCAACCGCAGCGTGATGAATGTGCGGGATATTTCTGATCAGACCTCGGCGGCCAGTGAAGAAACGGCCAGCTCGAGTGTCGAGCTGGCGCGGCTGGGCACCCACCTGCAAGGGCTGGTGGGGCGCTTCCGGCTGTGATGTATCGCAGTGCCCTAGGATAATTCCTAGGGCATCTAGCGACTTTTCCTACACGATTTGCAGGTCCAGTCCCACAGCCCCTCTGCCGATGAGCAAGCATGGCCACACCCCCGTGGCCATCACTCGAATGGACGGAGGCATGCCATGTTCGGATACATCAATCAAAGGCTCGGCAACCTGAGCGTCAGGCTCAAGCTTGCCCTGGGCTTCAGCGTGGTCCTGTTGCTCACCCTGGCCACCACGGTCAGTGGCTGGCGGGCCCTCGACGATGCCATCACCCGCTCGCAGCAACTGAGCGAAATCACCCTGATCAGCGACCTGAGCAAAGACCTGCGTGCCGAGCGCATCACCTTCCGGGTGCTGGCGGATGACACCAGCAACGCGCGTATCGGGGCCATCATCGAGCAGTTGGACAAGCGGCTCAGCGCCCTGCACCAGCGCAGCAGCGTCGACGCCTCGCGCGAGCTGATCAGCGACAAGCTCACGCGCTTGCAGCAACTGCGCGCCGACTTCACCGCCCTGCTGCGTGCGGTCGACCAGCGCCGGCAGCTGCGCGAAACCATGCAGGCCCGGGAGCACACGCTCGGCGAGGTGATCGACGACCTGCAAAACCAGGCCCTGCTGAAACTCCCCGCCGACAGCCCGCAAGGCGCCATGCTCGGCCTGATGGACACGCTGTCGCGCCACGTCGACGGTGCCAATCAGCAAAGCCTGGTGCCCGCCTATACCTTCGCCCCGGTGGACGACTTCGCCAAGGTCGGCGACAGCGCCCTGAGCGCCGCTGACAGCACCCTCGCGCAACTGCTCAAAGCGTTGGCGCCGCTGGGCCTGCCCAGCGCCCTGCTGGAGCGGCCGGGGGTCGAGCTGGCCAGCTATCGGCGCAGCCTCGAGCAGTACCGCCGCGCGGCCATAGACGTGGAGCGGCTGCAGAACGACATGGAGAAGATCGGCGAAGAGCTCAGCGCCGCCAGCGTCGCCCTGGGCCAGAGCAAGATCGAGCAGCGTGACCATGAGGCGCTGGCGGCCCGCTCCCTGCTGACCAGCGTCGCCCTGCTGGCGCTGGTGGTGGGTGTGCTCGCCGCCTGGGTGATCACCCTGCAGATCACCCAGCCGCTGCGCCAGACCCTGGCCCAGGCCGCGCGCATCGCCCGTGGCGACCTCAGCCAGGTAACAGCGGTGGCGCGCCGTGACGAGATGGGCCAACTGCAGCAGAGCATGCGCGACATGACCCTGAGCCTGCGTGAGCTGATCGGCGGTATCGACCTGGGCGTTGGCCAACTGTCGAGCGCCGCCTCGCAGCTGGCGAGCGCCAGTGCCGACACCAAGGTGCGGATCAACCAGCAGAGGGAGGAGACCGACCAGGTCGCCACCGCCATGAACCAGATGAGCGCGACGGTGCAGGAGGTGGCGCAGAATGCCGAACAGGCCTCGCAGGCCGCGACCACCGCAGACCACCAGGCGCAGCTGGGTGACGAGGTGGTCAACCAGGCCGTGGCCCAGATCGAGCAACTGGCCGGGCAGATGGACCATTGCCTCGAGGCCATGCAGCACCTGGCGGCGGAGGGCCTGCGCATCGGCAGCATACTCGATGTGATCAAGTCGGTGTCGGCGCAGACCAACCTGCTGGCGCTGAATGCCGCCATCGAGGCGGCGCGCGCCGGTGAGGCCGGCCGCGGCTTTGCCGTGGTGGCCGACGAGGTACGTGGGCTGGCGCAACGGACCCAGCAGTCGACGGAAGAGATCGAGCTGTTGATCGCCAACCTGCACAGCGGTACCGACGAGGTCACCCGCCTGCTCGACAGCAGCAAGCAGCTGACCGAGCGCAGCGTCGCGCTGAGCCGCCAGGCCGGCGACGCCTTGGGCGAGATCACCCAGACCGTGTCGAGCATCCAGGGCATGAACCAGCAGATCGCCACGGCCAGCGAGCAGCAGAGCGTGGTGGCCGAGCAGATCAACCGCAGTGTGATCAATGTGCGCGATGTGTCTGACCAGACCAGTGCGGCGAGTGAGCAGACAGCGGCTTCAAGTGGCGAGCTGGAGCAGTTGGGGCAGCAGCTGCGGGGGATGGTGGGGCGGTTCAGCCTCTGACAGCAGCGCTTAGCTGCAAGCGGCAAGAAAAAGCCGAACGGTGATGGATGGGCCATCGCGGTTCGGCTTTTTCTTTCAGCTTGAAGCTTGCAACTTACAGCTGCTGTTAGAGCACCTGACGCAGGAACGCCTGGGCGCGCGGGTCTCTTGGCGAATCGAAGAACGCCACCGGCGCAGAGTCTTCGAGCAGCTTGCCGTGATCGAAGAACAGCACCCGATCCGCCACTTCCCGGGCAAAGCCCATCTCGTGGGTCACGCAGACCATGGTCATGCCTTCCTGGGCCAGGGTCTTCATCACGTCGAGCACCTCGCCGACCATCTCCGGGTCGAGCGCCGAGGTCGGCTCATCGAACAGCATGACCTTCGGGTCCATGGCCAACGCGCGGGCAATCGCCACGCGCTGTTGCTGGCCGCCCGACAACCGCGAAGGAAACTCGTTGGCCTTCTCGGCAATCCCGACCTTGCTCAGCAGCGCGCGTGCCTTGGCTTCGCGATCCGCCTTGTTGCGCTTGCGCACGACCTTCTGCGCCAGGCACAGGTTTTCCAGCACGGTCATGTGCGGGAACAGGTTGAAGTGCTGGAAGACCATGCCGACTTCACGCCGATAGGCATTGATGTCGGTCTTCGGGTCGTCCAGCTGCAGGCCGTTGATCGACACATGGCCGGCGTCGAAATGCTCCAGGCCGTTCAGGCAGCGCAGGAAGGTCGATTTGCCCGAGCCCGACGGGCCCAGCACCACCACCACTTCGCCTTTGGCCACCTGGGTGGTGACGTTGTCTACCGCACGCACTACCTGGCCGCGGGTGTCGAACACTTTCAGCAGGTCACGGACTTCAATCACTTTGCGCAAGCCTCCGCTCGAGCCGGCTGGCAAGGTGCGACAGCGGCAGGTTGATCAGCAGGTACAGGCCTGCCACGCAGAACCAGATCTCGAAGGTCGAGAACGAGGTGGTGATCGCCTCGCGCCCGCTCTTGGTCAGCTCGGTGATGGCGATCACCGACACCAGCGAGGTGTCCTTGACCAGGCTGATGAATTGCCCGGCCAGCGGCGGCAACACGCGCTTGAAGGCCTGTGGCAGGATCACGTGACGCATCGACTGGCCGGCATTCAGGCCCAGCGAACGGGCCGCCTCGTTCTGCCCCTTGGCGATCGACTGGACCCCGGCGCGGACGATCTCCGCCACATAGGCGCCGGTGAACAGCGCCAGCGCCGCCACCCCGGCGAACTCGCGCGAGAGGTTGAGCACGGTACCGATGAAGAAGTAGAAGATGAAGATCTGCACCAGCAGCGGCGTGCCGCGCACCAGCTCGACATACACCGTCGACAGGTCGCGCAGGGTCGGGTTGTTGGACAGCCGGCAGAGCCCGGCAAACAGCCCGACCAGCAGGCCCAGCGCACCGGACACCACCGACAGCCACAGCGTGGTCCACAGCCCCCAGGCCAGCGGGCCGGGCGCCCAGTGCCGGGTCACGCCAATCTGATCGCCTTCGGCGACGTCGTCACCGCGGCTCAGCTGCAGGCTGTTCTTGTCCACCTCGAGCACTTGCTCGGCGCCGTCCTCACCCTTGAGCGTGACGCGCGCGCTGTCGCCCTGCAGGACGATGTCTGCGACGGTACCGTAGCTGGCCGCACGCTGGGCGTCTTCGGCCTGGTAGGCGAAGTACTGGGGGACGCGGTTCCAGCGCCACTCGTAGGACATCATCGAGGTGGCCAGGTACAGGCTGATCGCCAGGCCCACCAGCACCAGCGCGGTCAGCGCGTGCCAGGGCCACTGGGCTTTCTTGTGTTTGATCACGTGGGGTACTTCCGTAAATGCGAACGCGCAGGGTGTGCCTGCGCGTTGGGGGTCAAAGCCGCGGCTTGTGGCCTGGGCTCTTATTCCATTTCCTTCAGCCAGTCCTTGTTCTTGAACCACTTGTCGTGGATACGATCGTAGGTCCCGTCATGCTTGATCTGGTGCAGGAAGTTGTTGATGAAGTTGACGCTGTCGTAGTCGCCTTTCTTCAGGCCGAAGGCCAGCGGCTCGTAGGTGAAGGGTTCTTCGAGGAACAGCAGCTTGCCAGCGCCGGCCTTCTCGACCGCCACGACGTTGTACGGGGCGTCGTAGACGAAGGCATCAGCCTTGCCATTGACCACGTCCATCACCGCTTCCTGCTCGTTGTCGTAGCCGTGGTACTTGGCTTTGCTGATGAGCTTCTTGGACACCATCTCGCCGGTGGTGCCGAGCTTGGAGGTGATGCGGTACTTGTCGCTGTTGAGGTCCTTGTACGACTTGATCTCGCCGGCCAGTTCCTTGCGGATCAGCAGGGTCTGGCCAACGACGATGAACGGTTCGCTGAAGTTCAGGCGCAGGTTGCGTTCCTGGGTCAGGGTCATGCCGCTGCCGATCATGTCGAACTTGTTGGTCAGCAGGGCCGGGATGATGCCGTCATACGCGGTGGAGACGGTCTCCAGCTTGACGCCCATCGACTTGGCCATGGCCTTGAGGATGTCGACTTCGAAGCCGATGATCTCGCCGCGCTTGTTGGTCATCTGGAACGGCATGTAGGTAGGGTCCATGCCCACCCGCAGGGTGCCGCTCTTGACCGCGTCGTCGATGGCGCCAGCCTGTACGGCCGATACCGCGACCAGCGCAGTGACGCCGACCAGCAGTCGCGACAGGTATTTTTTCATCATCACCAAGTCCCCTAGCAAAGGAAGAGTACGAATCTTATCGTTGGCACGACCGTACCGGCCGGCGTGGAATATCGGAGAGGGATGCTAACGCATGCGCGGCCTGGGACCTAGAGCCGGGGGGGACTTTGTTGGCCAAAATCGGTCGAGGGGGTGTCAGGCAGGAGGGTGTGAAACCCTTCGCGGGTAAACCCGCTCCCACAGGGGCTATGTATCGCCCTGTGGGAGCGGGTTTACCCGCGAAGAGGACGGATCAGGCGCCGACGAGCGTCGGTTGGCCCTCATTCTCCGGGTGCAGCGGCAGCAACGGCGAATGCGGATCGCTGTTGATCGAGTTGCGCCAGAGGTCGATCCAGGCCGCGTGGTGCTCGGCCCAGACCCGCTCGTGCAGGCGCGACAGCGCCACCGGGTCGCTCAGCAAGGCCAGACGGGTATTGCCGTCGAGCCCCTTCGGCCCCACTTCCAGCGCCTTGGCGATGCGCTCTTCGCGCAGCGCTTCGATCGGTGCGGCCTGACCGTGACGGGCGGTGCCCATGGCGCAAGCCAACGCGTTCTGGCGCGGGTCGACCACGGCCCGCACAAAACCGTCGTTCAGTGCATGCCAACGGTTCTCGTGGGTGTACTGGTCGGTGGACAACAGCTCATGCGGCGTGGCGTATTCCTCAGGGATCAGGAACAGCTTCTCGTCCTTGGCACGCAGGCCAAGACGCGTACGGCTGGAGATCACCGACACCGGGATCGACAGCACCAGCGAACCGACGATCGGCGCCAGCCACCAGAGGAAGCTCGGGTTCAACCAGGCCACCAACGCCGCCCAGGCAAAGCCGAGCAGGGTCTGTGGACCATGGCGACGTACCGCTTCGCTCCACGGCGTCGAGTCATCGTCACGCTGCGGCGAGTTCCAGGTCGCTGCCCAGCCGAGGAACGCGGCCAGCACGAAGCGGGTATGGAAGATCATCCGCACCGGCGCCAGCAGCATCGAGAAGAGCATCTCGATGAACATCGACAGGGTCACCTTGATGCGCCCGCCAAACTCGGTGGCACCCTTGGCCCAGATCAGGATGATGCTCAGCAGCTTGGGCAGGAACAGCAACACGATGGTCGTCGAGAACAGCGCGATGGCTTTTTCCGGGTGCCATTGCGGCCACAGCGGGTACAGCTGGAACGGCTCGATGAAGTATTGCGGCTCCATCAGCGTGTTGGTCGCCAGCAACGCCGTCGACAGCACCAGGAAGAAGAACCACAACGGCGCCGACAGGTACGACATCACCCCGGTGAGGAACACCGCGCGGTGTACCGGGTGCATGCCCTTGACCAGGAACAGGCGGAAGTTCATCAGGTTGCCGTGGCACCAGCGGCGGTCACGCTTGAGCTCGTCGAGCAGGTTGGGCGGCAACTCTTCATAGCTGCCCTCCAGGTCGTAGGCGATCCACACGCCCCAGCCGGCACGGCGCATCAGCGCGGCTTCGACGAAGTCGTGAGAAAGGATCGCACCGGCAAAGGCGCCCTTGCCCGGCAACGGCGCCAGGGCGCAGTGCTCGATGAAGGGCTTCATGCGGATGATCGCGTTGTGGCCCCAGTAGTGCGACTCGCCCAGCTGCCAGAAGTGCAGGCCGGCGGTGAACAGCGGGCCGTACACGCGGGTGGCGAACTGCTGCAGACGCGCATAGAGGGTGTCCATGCCCGACGCCTTCGGCGCGGTCTGGATGATACCGGCGTCCGGGTTGGCCTCCATCAGGCGCACCAGGCTGCTCAGGCACTCACCGCTCATGACGCTGTCGGCGTCGAGCACGACCATGTACTTGTACTCGCTGCCCCAGCGACGGCAGAAGTCGTCGAGGTTGCCGCTCTTGCGCTTCACGCGGCGGCGGCGACGGCGGTAGAAGATCCGCCCGAAGCCCTTGGCCTCGCGGCACACGTCCAGCCAGGCCTGTTGCTCGGCAACGGCAATGTCAGGGTCGTTGCTGTCGCTGAGCACGAAGAAATCGAAGCGATCGAGGTTGCCGCTGGCAGCGACCGACTCGAAGGTCGCACGCAGGCCGGCGAAGACCCGTGGCACGTCCTCGTTGCAGATCGGCATCACCAGCGCGGTGCGCGCCTCGGCGGCGATCGGCTCGTTGCCGGCACTGCTGCCGGAGATCTTGTACTTGTCGCGCCCGGTGAGCAGCTCGAGGAAGCCCATCAGCGCGGTCCAGAAGCCCGCCGACACCCAGCAGAAGAGGATGCCGAAGAGGATCAGGATGGACGTCTGCAAGGCGTACGGCCAGACCTGCACGACCGTGTCCCAGAGCGGCTGGTTGAGAATTTCGTCGAGATCGACGAACGACCAGCCCTGGTACGGCAGGATGCCCTTCATGTACCAGCCAGCGACGATGGTCTGGCCGAGCATCAAGGTCAGCAGGATATAGCGGCGCATCGAACCGACCCAGCGCCAGCGCGCCGGTGGCAGCTCGCGCTCGGGTGGCTGGGGCGCGTTGGGGCGGCCGGTCATGCGTCGCCACATGCGCACCAGGATGTTGGTGCGCCACGGCTCGGGCAGGACCCGGGTCCGCTTGATCGGCGGCGCGATCTTCAGGCACAGCCGGCCGTTACCGTCGACGCCGAGCATCTCGGCCTCTTCCAGTTCGGCGGCGCTGCCCACGGTCAGGCGCGAGCCCACCGAGGCCTGGACGGCCTCGCTGGGGTTGGCGCCAGGGTCGGCCGCCAGGCGCTGATGCAGCTCGCTGAACGAGGTGCAGTCAGCAAGCTGCGCGCGCTGCTCGTCGCTCAGGGGGAGGTGGGCCAGGTACTCGCCAAGCGATTCTGGCCTTGCGCTTGAATTACTCATCGGCAGGCAACTGATAGCTCCAGGTTTCGGTCAGCACCTTCTCGGTGGTGGCCGGGGCCCCGTTGGTGGACGCCGCGTCGGCGGCGGGTTGCTCGGCAGGCTTGTCAGCCTTGGCATGCTTGGCCGCGGCCTTGTCCTGCTTGGTTTCCTTGGCAGGCTTTGGCGCTTCGACCGGCACGTCCTGCAGCAGCGCTGCGCGCATTTCAGTGGCTTTGTTGGCTTCCTTGACCTTCAGTCGCAGGGTCAGGCGCCAGCCTTTGGTCTCTGGGTTATAGCGCAGATTGTTCTCGACCACCTCGGCATTGTCGCCAACGCTGATCTGGCTGCGAACCGCGGCGTCTTCCTTGAGGCTGGCCAGCGCAGGGCCGGCGAAGTCGATCAGGAAGGCCACGCTGCCGTCTGGCTGACGGATCAGGTTGGACTGCTTGACGTCACCGGTCGAACGCAGGGTCTGCTTGACCCAACCCAGGTCGGGCGCCTGGAACTTGGGCTCGTCGATGGTCCAGTGCAGGCGGTAGTTGTAGTCGACCGGCTTGCCTGGCTCAGGCAGTGTTTCCGGGCTCCAGAAGGCGACGATATTGTCGTTGGTTTCGTCGGCGGTCGGGATCTCGACCAGATCGACGGTACCTTTGCCCCAGTCACCCTTCGGCTCGATCCAGGTGCTTGGACGCTTCTGGTAATTGTCGTCGAGGTCTTCATAGTCGCTGAAGGCGCGCTGACGCTGCATCAGGCCAAAACCACGCGGGTTCTCCACGCTGAAGTTGCTCACGGCCAGGTGCTTCGGGTTGTTCAGCGGACGCCACAGCCACTCGCCGTTGGCCGCATGAATCGACAGGCCTTCGGAGTCGTGCAGGGCCGGACGGTAGTTGAGCACCTTGGACGGCTGGTTGGGGCCGAACAGGAACATGCTGGTCAGCGGCGCAATGCCCAGGCGGCTGACGTGGTCACGCAGGAACACCCGCGACTTGACGTCGACGATGGTGTCGCTGCCCGGACGCACGGTCAGCTTGTAGGCGCCGGTGGAACGCGGCGAATCGAGCAGCGCGTAGATCACCAGGTGCTTGTCGGCCGGCTTGGGCTTCTCGACCCAGAACTCGGTGAACCGCGGGAACTCTTCGCCAGACGGCAGCGCGGTGTCGATGGCCAGGCCACGGGCCGACAGGCCATAGGCGTGGCCCTTGCCGACCACGCGGAAATAACTGGCGCCAAGCAAGGTCATGATCTCGTCTTGCTTGTCGGCCTTGTTGATCGGGTAGAGCACGCGGAAGCCCGCGTAGCCGAGGTTCTCGACGGTCTTGGCGTCGTGCGGCACGTCACCGAAGTCGAAGCGGCTGGCGTCGTACTTGATTTCCTCGACCTTGGACGCGGTGACTTCGTTGATCTTCACCGGCGTGTCGAAGTGCATGCCCTGGTGGTAGAAGGACAGCTTGAACGGCGTCTTGTCCTGGGCCCACTCGGCCTTTTCCTGGAGGAAACGGATTTTCTGGTAGTCGGCGTACTTCATGTCACGGAACACCGCCGGCAGATTGCTCTTCGGTGCTTCGAACTTCTGGCCGGCCAGATCCTTTGCCTTGGCTGCTACATCGTCAAGATTGAATGCCCACAGCTGCCCGGCGCTCAGCAGGCCGACCAGTGCCACGCCAGCCGCCAGGGCCGTACGCAGCCGATTGCCGGGGATTCTTGGTGCATTACAGGGACTTACAATCACGAGCAACCCTCGCCGAAAACAGATCATGAAACCAACGGCCAGCGACCAATGCCGGGTTGGCGAGCACTGTTCGGACCCCGTGAGGGCCTAATGATTCCCCAAACGGATCCAGACAATGCTCGAGTCAAGGTGAAACGAACCTGCGAACGCAGGTCCACGCAGCGCGCGATTATCCAGCAGGCCGCGTTACAACGCATCAGGCTGTACAAACTATTTATCGTACAAACCCCCTTGTTTTCCTGCAAACAAGGGGATTTTTCGCCTCAGATTTGTAACATAAATGTTACGGGGCCATCATTGACCAGGTGCACCTGCATATCTGCACCAAAACGGCCGCTGGCGACGTCGTCGTGTGACGTCCGTGCCCGCTCCAGCAGGTAGTCGAACAGCTCGGCGCCGAGCGCCGGTGGCGCGGCCGTGGAAAACCCCGGGCGCATGCCGCTGCGGGTGTCTGCGGCCAGGGTGAACTGCGACACCAGCAGCAGGCCGCCGGCGGTGTCCTTGAGCGAGAGGTTCATCTTGCCGTCGGCATCACTGAACACCCGGTAGTTAAGCAGTTTGTGCAACAGCTTGTCGGCATGCTCGCGGGTATCTTCAGGCTCGACCGCCACCAGCACCAGCAGGCCCTGATCGACGGCGCCGACGATTTCCCCGGCAACCTCTACCCGGGCACCGCGCACACGCTGCAGCAGGGCTTTCATGCTTCTTCCAACGGCAGGTCGAGCAGGCGTCGGGCCATCTGGTCGGCGGCGCGAACCAAGGCGTCGGTGATGCCCGGCTCGGACGCGGCATGACCGGCGTCACGGATCACCTTCAGCTCGCTGTTGGGCCAGGCCTGGTGCAGCTCCCAGGCGTTTTCCAGCGGGCAGATGACGTCGTAGCGGCCATGCACGATCACCGCCGGCAGGTGGGCGATCTTGGGCATGTCACGGATCAGCTGGTTCGGCTCGAGGAAGGCATTGTTGGTGAAGTAGTGGCACTCGATGCGCGCAATCGACAGCGCCCGCTGCGGCTCGGAGAAGCGATCGACCACCAGCGGATTGGGGCGCAGGGTCGCGGTGCGGCCCTCCCAGGTCGACCAGGCCTTGGCGGCATGCATCTGGGCGATCTGGTCGTTGCCGGTCAGGCGCTTGTGGAAGGCCTTGACCAGGTCACCGCGCTCTTCCGACGGGATCGGCGCCAGGTAGTCCTGCCAGTAATCGGGGAACAGGCGGCTCGCGCCCTCCTGGTAGAACCAGCGGATCTCCTGCGGCCGGCACAGGAAGATGCCCCGCAGGATCAGCCCATGGACACGCTCGGGGTGGGTCTGGGCATAGGCCAGGGCCAGGGTCGAACCCCAGGAGCCGCCGAACAGCACCCATTTGTCGATGCCCAGGTGTTCGCGGATGCGCTCCAGGTCTTCGACCAGGTGCCAGGTGGTGTTGTTTTCCAGGCTCGCGTGCGGCGTCGAGCGGCCACAACCGCGCTGGTCGAAGGTAATGATCCGATACAGATTGGGGTCGAAGTAGCAGCGGCTCTGGGCGTCGCAGCCGGCGCCCGGGCCACCGTGGATGAACACCACGGGCAGACCTTCTGGCGAACCGCTCTCATCGACATACAACACATGCGGCGCTTCCACGGCCAGATCGTGCCGGGCGTAGGGTTTGATCTGCGGGTACAGGGTCTGCATTGCGCACTCCGTGTGAGGATTTAATCTGCCGTTGGGCATCATAAACCTGAATTGCGCTCAGAGCATGTGTCGTGGTGAATCCTGTGGATATTGTGCTGCCTGGGCCGGCCCTTTCGCGGGGCAAGCCCGCTCACAGGGTCTCTGCAATGCCCAAATTCTGGACTCAACCCGAATCCTGTGGGAGCGGGCTTGCCCCGCGAAAGGGCCGGCCCAGGCAACGCATCACTAACCCGGGTAACGCTCCCTGCCCCACGCCAGCACCGTCTCGAGCAACTGGCGCAACACGGCCTGGGTTGGCTGCGCCCGATCCTCACGGTAGGCAAACGGCTCGACCTCTTCCATATAGGTGCTCTGCGCCAGCTCCAGCTGCACCGCGTGGATATCCTGCGCCGGGTCGCCGTAATGACGGGTGATGTGGCCGCCCTTGAAGCGCCCGTTGAGCACATGACTGTAGCCCCGCGCCTGGGCACACACGCCCTCCAGCCGGTCGGCCAGCTGCGCGTCACAGCTCGCGCCGTTGAAGGTGCCGAGGTTGAAGTCCGGCAGCTTGCCCTCGAACAGGTGGGGGATGTGCGAGCGGATCGAATGCGCATCCCACAGCAATGCATAGCCGAACGTTTCGCGCAGGCGCGCCAACTCCCGGGCAAGGGTGTCGTGGTAAGGCCGCCAGATCTGCTCCAGGTAAGCCGCCCGTTCGGCGGCAGACGGCGCTTGGCCGTCCTTGAACAGCGGCTCACCTTCGAACAGCGTGGCCGGATACAAGCCGGTGGTGGCCCCGGCGTATAACGGCTTGTCATCGTCCGGGCGGTTCAGGTCGATGACGAAGCGCGAATACTCCGCGGCTACCACACTGGCACCCAGTTCACGGGCGAACTCATACAGCCGCGGAATGTGCCAGTCGGTATCGGGCAGGCTGCGCGCCGGCTCGACCAGCCCGTCGCGCACGGCGGGCGTCAGGCTCAGGCCGGCGTGCGGCATGCTGATCAACAGCGGCAACCGGCCCTGGTGAAAACTCAGTACCTTGTCCATCTCGTCTCACTCAAAGGGGTAGTTCATTGCCGCCGCGCACCACGCGCTTGGGCAGGTCGCCGCCGAGCCAGTAGGCCAGGTCGGCGGGGCGGTCGATCTGCCAGGCGACGAAGTCCGCCACCTTGCCGACCTCCAGCGAGCCATGGCTGGCGCCCAGGCCCAACGCCGTCGCGGCATGCACGGTCACGCCGGCCAGGGCCTCCTCGGGGGTCATGCGGAACAGCGTGCAGCCCATGTTCAGCATCAGGCGCAGCGACAGGCCGGGCGAGGTGCCCGGGTTGAGGTCACTGGCCAGGGCGATCTTCACCCCGTGCCGGCGCAGGGCGTCCATCGGCGGCAACTGGGTCTCGCGCAGGAAGTAGAACGCCCCCGGCAGCAACACCGCGACCGTGCCGGCGGCGGCCATGGCGATGGCGTCCTGCTCGGTCATGAACTCCAGGTGATCGGCCGACAGCGCCTGGTAGCGTGCGGCCAGGCTCGAGCCGTGCAACGACGACAGCTGCTCGGCATGCAGCTTGACCGGCAGGCCGAGCTCACGCGCCTTGATGAACACCCGCTCGACTTGGTCCGGGGAAAACGCCAGGTACTCGCAGAAGGCATCCACCGCATCCACCAGCCCCTCCTCGGCCAGCGCCGGCAGCAGCACCTCGCAGATGTGGGCGATGTAGTCGTCCGCCCTGTCCGCATACTCTGGCGGCAAGGCATGCGCCGCCAGGCAGGTGGTGCGCACGGTCAGCGCCAGCTCCTCGGCCAGGCGCCGCGCAACGCGTAGCATCTTGCGCTCGTTGGCCAAGTCCAGGCCGTAACCGGACTTGATCTCCAGCGTGGTGACGCCATCGCGCATCAAGGCCGTGACCCGCTGCCGAGCGCTGGCCAGCAGTTGCTCTTCACTCGCCGCGCGGGTGGCCCGCACGGTGCTGGCGATGCCGCCGCCCTGGGCGGCGATCTCGGCATAACTGACGCCCTGCAGGCGCTGCTCGAACTCGCCGCTGCGGTTGCCGCCGAACACCGCATGGGTGTGGCAGTCGATCAGCCCGGGGGTGACCCAGGCGCCGCCCAGGTCGACCGTGCGCTCTGCGGCAAGCGCGGGCAACTCGCCGCGCGGGCCGATCCAGTCGATCAGCCCGGCACGGGTGACGATCGCCGCATCCTCGATGATCGAGTAACTGCCTTGGGCCATGCTTGCCACATGGCAGTGCTGCCAAACGGTTGTCATAAACGCTCTCCGTGACTAGCGGTGCAGCTCGGCTTGCTCGCTGGCCAGCTGGCCCTGGCCTGCCCGCGGTTTGCACCAGAGCAGGTAGGACGCCACCAGGAACACCACCCAGACCACGCCGACGAGCAACGCCGCCTGGGTGTCGGGGAAGTAGCCGAGTACGCCAAAGATGAACAACATGAAGGCAATCGCCAGCGCTGGGCCATAGGGCCAGAACGGGACCGGGAACTGCAGCTGCGCGGCCTCTTCGCGGCTCATCTGGCGGCGCATCGCGACCTGGGTGACGAGGATCATCAACCACACCCAGACGGTGGCGAAGGTGGCGATCGAGGCGATCAGCAGGAACACGTTTTCCGGGATCAGGTAGTTGAGCACCACGCCGATCAGCAGGGCGGCGCCCATCACCAGCACCGTCAGCCATGGCACGCCATGCTTGGACAACTGGGCGAAGCCGCGTGGCGCATGGCCTTGCTGGGCCAGGCCGTACATCATCCGGCCGGCGCCGAAGATGTCGCTGTTGATCGCCGAGACCGCGGCGGAAATCACCACGATGTTGAGCACGGCGGCGGCCGAGCCGATCCCCAGGTTGCTGAATATCTGCACGAACGGGCTGCCCTCGCTGCCGATCTGCGGCCACGGGTAGAGGCTCATCAGCACGAACAGGGTGAGCACATAGAACAGCAGGATGCGCAGCGGCACCGCGTTGATGGCCTTGGGGATGACCCGCTGCGGGTCCTTGGCTTCACCGGCGGTGATGCCGATGATCTCGATGCCGCCAAAGGCGAACATGACCACGGCGAACGAGGCGATCAGGCCGCCGACGCCATTGGGCATGAAGCCGCCATGCTCGAACAGGTTGCTCACGCCCACGGCCGAACCGCTACCGACCTGGCCCATGCCGAACAGCATGATGCCGAGCCCTGCGACGATCATCGCGACGATGGCGCCGACCTTGAGCAGCGACAGCCAGAACTCCATCTCGCCGAACACCTTGACGTTGCACAGGTTGAGCCCGCCGATCAGGAAGACGATCCCCAGCACCCAGATCCAGCGGGCCACTTCGGGGAACCAGAAGCCCATGTAGATGCCAAAGGCGGTCACGTCGGCGATACAGACGATGATCATCTCGAAGGCGTAGGTCCAACCGAGGACAAAGCCGGCCATGGGGCCGAGGTAGGTGCTGGCGTAATGGCCGAAGGAGCCGGCCACCGGGTTGTGCACGGCCATCTCGCCGAGTGCGCGCATGACCATGAACACGGCGGCGCCGCCGATCAGATACGCCAGCAGCACGGCCGGGCCGGCCATCTGGATGGCCGAGGCGGAACCGTAGAAGAGCCCGGTGCCGATGGCCGAACCAAGGGCCATGAAACGGATGTGGCGGGCCGACAGCCCGCGTTTTAGACCTTGAGCTTGTTGCATATCACGTCCTTATTCTTGTTCTGGTCGTGTAGGTAACGCAGTTGGGGCTGCTACGCAGCCCTTTCCGACCGGTCCGGCGCCCCGGCAAGGCCGCTCCCACAGGGTATGTACTTGCCCTGAGGCAGGCGCGGTCCCTGTGGGAGCGGCCTTGTGTCGCGAAAGGGGCGCGCAGCGCCCCCAGGGGAGTCACAGGCTCGGCAGGACTCCGGCCGGCAGCAGGCCGGTCAGGCAACCCTCGGCCAACAGCGCACTGGCCATTTCGATGTCGGGCGAGAAGAAGCGGTCACGCTCGTAGTGGGCGACTTTCTCGCGCAGCGCCTTGCGCGCCTGCTCGAGCTTGGCCGAGGTCTTCAAGCCCTTGCGCAGGTCCAGGCCCTGGCAAGCGCCGAGCCATTCGATAGCCAGCACGCCACGGGTGTTCTCGGCCATTTCCCACAGCCGCTTGCCGGCAGCCGGCGCCATCGACACGTGGTCTTCCTGGTTGGCCGAGGTCGGCAGGCTGTCGACGCTGTGCGGGTGCGACAGTGCCTTGTTCTCGCTGGCCAGCGCGGCCGCGGTGACCTGGGCGATCATGAAGCCGGAGTTGACCCCGCCGTTTTCCACCAGGAATGGCGGCAACTGCGACATGTGCTTGTCCATCATCAACGAGATACGCCGCTCGCTCAGCGCGCCGATCTCGGCGATCGCCAGGGCCAGGTTGTCGGCGGCCATGGCCACCGGCTCGGCGTGGAAGTTGCCCCCGGAAATCACATCCCCCTCGGCAGCGAACACCAGGGGGTTGTCGGACACCGCGTTGGACTCGATCCCCAGCACCTCGGCGGCCTGGCGCAGCTGGGTCAGGCAAGCGCCCATGACCTGTGGCTGGCAGCGCAGCGAGTACGGGTCCTGGACCTTGCCGCAGTTCTGGTGCGAGCGCGACACTTCAGTGGCTTCGCCCAGCAGGTCGCGGTAGCAGGCCGCGGCGTCGATCTGGCCGCGCTGGCCGCGCACCTCATGGATCCGTGCGTCGAACGGCGAACGCGAGCCCAGCGCCGCTTCGACGGTCAGGCCGCCACAGGTGACGGCGGCGGCAAACAGGTCTTCGGCGTGGAACAGCCCGCGCAGGGCGTAGGCGGTCGAGGCCTGGGTGCCGTTGAGCAGGGCCAGGCCCTCTTTGGCGGCCAGGGTCAGCGGCTCCAGCCCGGCAATCGCCAGGGCTTCGTTGGCCTCTACCCATTGGCCCTGGTAACGCGCCTTGCCTTCACCGAGCAGCACCAGTGACATGTGCGCCAGCGGCGCCAGGTCGCCGGACGCACCGACCGAACCTTTGAGTGGAATATGCGGGTACACCTCGGCGTTGACCAGGGCGATCAGCGCGTCGATGACCTTGCGCCGGATCCCGGAGAAACCGCGGCTGAGGCTGTTGATCTTCAGCACCATGATCAAGCGCACCATGGCGTCGTCGAGCGGCGCGCCGATCCCCGCGGCGTGCGACAGCACCAGCGAGCGCTGGAGGTTTTCCAGGTCTTCGCGGGCGATGCGGGTCGAGGCCAGCAGGCCGAAGCCGGTGTTGATGCCATAGGCGGTGCGGTCTTCGGCGAGGATCTGTTCAACGCAGGCGACGCTGGCGTTGATCGCCGGGCCGGCGCTGTCATCCAGGCGCAGTTGGACGGGCGCGGCGTGGATCGCGCGCAGCTGGGCCAGGGTCAGGGTGCCGGGCTTGAGGGTCAGTTGGGTCACTTCGCTACTCCATTCGCGCGGGGCCCGCAGGCCCCTTCTTGTTATTCAGTATCGCCCTTGTTCACGCGTGCTGATCAGCCTGTGATCATCGGCAGGTCGAGGCCTTGTTCTTTGGCGCAGTCGACGGCGATCGCGTAGCCGGCATCGGCATGGCGCATGACGCCGGTGCCCGGGTCGTTGGTCAGCACGCGGGCAATGCGCTCGGCGGCTTCATCGGTGCCATCGCAGACGATGACCATGCCCGAGTGCTGCGAGAAGCCCATGCCGACGCCGCCGCCATGGTGCAGCGAAACCCAGGTGGCGCCGCTGGCGGTGTTGAGCAGGGCGTTCAGCAGGGGCCAGTCGGACACGGCATCCGAGCCATCCTGCATCGACTCGGTTTCACGGTTGGGGCTGGACACCGAGCCCGAGTCGAGGTGGTCGCGACCGATCACGATCGGCGCCGACAGCTCGCCGCTGCGGACCATTTCATTGAATGCCAGGCCAAGCTTGGCGCGTTGGCCCAGGCCGACCCAGCAGATCCGTGCCGGCAGACCCTGGAAGCTGATGCGCTCGCGGGCCATGTCCAGCCAGCGGTGCAGGTGGGCATCGTCCGGGATCAGTTCCTTGACCTTGGCATCGGTCTTGTAGATGTCGTCGGCCTCGCCGGACAGCGCCGCCCAGCGGAACGGGCCGACACCGCGGCAGAACAGCGGGCGGATGTAGGCTGGCACGAAGCCCGGGAAGTCGAAGGCGTTGCTGACGCCCTCTTCCTTGGCCATCTGGCGAATGTTGTTGCCGTAGTCGAAGGTCGGCACGCCTTGCTTCTGGAAGTCGAGCATGGCCTGCACGTGCACCGCCATCGACTGCTTGGCGGCCTTGACCACGGCCGCAGGCTCGGTCTGTGCGCGGTCACGGTACTGCTCCCAGCTCCAGCCGGCAGGCAGGTAGCCGTTGAGCGGGTCGTGGGCGCTGGTCTGGTCGGTGACCATGTCCGGGCGCACGCCACGCTTGACCAGCTCCGGGAGGATCTCGGCGGCGTTGCCGAGCAGGGCGATGGAGATCGCCTTGCCTTCCTGGGTGTACTTGGCGATACGCGCCAGGGCGTCGTCGAGGTCGCTGGCCTGCTCGTCGACGTAGCGGCTGCTGAGGCGGAAGTCGATGCGGCTCTGCTGGCATTCGATGTTCAGCGAGCAGGCACCGGCCAGGGTGGCGGCCAGCGGCTGGGCGCCGCCCATGCCGCCGAGGCCGGCGGTGAGTACCCACTTGCCCTTGAGGCTGCCGTTGTAATGCTGGCGGCCGGCTTCGACGAAGGTTTCGTAGGTGCCCTGGACGATGCCCTGGCTGCCGATGTAGATCCAGCTGCCGGCGGTCATCTGGCCGTACATGGCCAGGCCCTTGGCATCCAGCTCGTTGAAGTGCTCCCAGTTGGCCCAGTGCGGCACCAGGTTGGAGTTGGCGATCAGCACGCGCGGGGCGTTGGCGTGGGTCTTGAAGACACCGACCGGCTTGCCGGACTGGACCAGCAAGGTCTCGTCGTTTTCCAGGCGGGTGAGGGTCTCGACGATCTTGTCGTAGCATTCCCAGTTGCGCGCGGCGCGGCCGATGCCGCCGTAGACCACCAGTTCCTTGGGGTTCTCGGCCACTTGCGGGTCGAGGTTGTTCATCAGCATGCGCAGTGGCGCTTCGGTCAGCCAGCTTTTGGCGGTCAGCGTATTGCCACGTGGGGCACGGATTTCTACGTCACGGTATTTGTTGTTGTCAGTCACGGGGAAGGTCCTTTGCGTCATCCGACGGCGGTGTGTCGATGAGCAATATACAAACACACCTTTACTTGTATGTACAAGCATGGACAACCAAAAATATTGCTGTGCCTGAAATAGCTTGGGGCCGCTTTGCGGCCCTTCGCGGGCAAGCCCGCTCCTACAGGATTCAGCGCGGACCCTGTAGGAGCAGGTTTACCCGCGAAGGGGCGCGAAGCGGCCCCAGATTGCCAGATTCAGCGCGCAGTCAGTTCGACCAGGCAGAACCGCCCCTGCACCTCCAGCCCGAGCAACCCGTCATTGCCGTCGATCCGCAGACAGTCATACAACCCCAGGCGCTGCCGCTCCTGCCCCGCCATAACCTCGACATGGTTACCGCCGGCAAACAGCAACAGCGTCGAGGCCGAACTGAACACCCGCTGGGTGCCATCCAGCCACTGCAACCGTGCCCGATACCGCTGCGGCGCATAGATCAGGTTGAAATCGCGAATCGACCCACCCAGCAGCTTGCAGCTGACCTGGCTCTCGCCGCTGAACGCGAACGCGTCGAACGCCAGCAGCGGGCGGCTGGGCTGGCCATCGACCAGCAGGCGCATGCCATCGCCCTGCAGCACGCTGATGATCCGTTGATAGCCGGCAAAGCTGGAAAACCCACCGGATTCGTCGATGTCGGCAATCGACAGGCGCCAGCCAAAACCGTCCAGGCCATCGCCGGCATCGCGGGTGATCTCTTCGGTGAAGCCACCGCCGTTCTTCCACGGCATGCGCGGGTAGTCCGCGGCACGCAACAGTTGCACCTGGCTCATTTGCTGAACCGCCCTTCGAGACGATGACGCGAACCGGGATGGATCAACCGCGCGGCAGTCACCGGCTGGCGCCCCGACCAGGTGCGCCGGCGAATCAACAGGCACGGCTCGCCGCGCTCGATCTGCAGCAGTCGGCACTCTTCGGGCTCGGCCAGGATCGCCTCGACCACGTGCTCGCCTTCGGTCAGCGGGGCGACCTGGGACAAATACGCGTAGGGCGTCTGCCGAGTGAAATCCTGCAGCAGGTAGTCCGGTGCAATCGCGGCATTGACGTAGCGGTCTTCGATTTGCACCGGCACGCCGTTCTCACAGTGCACGATCAGCGAGTGGAACACCCGCTGGCCTTCGCGCATGTCCAGCGCCAGCGCCCGCTCGGAGCCGGCCGCCTCTTCGGCCAGCACCATCACCTGGCAGCTATGCTGGTGGCCACGGCTGGCGATCTCGTCGGCAATGTTGTTGACCTCGAACAGCGCCGAGCGAGTCTTGGGCTCGGCGACAAAGGTGCCGACGCCCTGCATGCGCACCAGCAGGCCATCGGCGGTCAGCTCGCGCAGCGCGCGGTTGATGGTCATGCGGCTGAAGCCCAGTTGGCTGACCAGTTCGCTCTCCGAGGGCACGCGGTGATGGGGTGGCCAGCTGCCGTTTTCGATCTGCTGGACGATCATCTGCTTGACCCGGGCGTAGAGCGGCGCCGGCCCATCGCCCATCGGGGCAACCAGCGCGGAGACAGGGGGAGTCGGCACGGCATTGGTCCTTGTGCGGTTTGAGTGAGCGGTAGCTTGCCGGAGTTTACCGGGCAGGCAAACGCCTGTATATGTATATACAAGCTAACAAGAACAGGAAATCCCCGCCATGCCCGTCTTCTTCGCCGAGCGCGCGCTGCTATCCAGCGGCTGGGCGCGCAACGTCCGTCTCGAGGTCGACCCGCAGGGTCGGCTGTCCAGTATCCAGGCCGACGCCTCGGCCGAAGGCGCCGAACGCCTGGCCGGCCCGCTGTTGCCGGGCATGCCCAACCTGCACTCGCACGCCTTCCAGCGCGCCATGGCGGGCCTGGCGGAAGTCGCGGGCAACCCCAACGACAGTTTCTGGACCTGGCGCGACCTGATGTATCGCCTGGTCGGCCGGATCAGCCCCGAGCAACTGCAGGTGATCGCCCGCCAGCTGTACATCGAGATGCTCAAGGCGGGCTATACCTCGGTGGCCGAGTTTCACTACGTGCACCATGACCGGGATGGCCAGGCTTACGCCGACCCGGCCGAGCTGTCACTGCGCATCAGCGCTGCGGCGGCCAGTGCCGGGATCGGCCTGACCCTGCTGCCGGTGCTCTACAGCCATGCCGGCTTTGGCGGCCTGGCGCCTAACCAAGGCCAGCGACGCTTCATCAATTCCAGCGAGCAGTACCTGCGCCTGCAGCAGCAGCTCTCGCCCGTGCTGGCCGCGCAACCGGCGCAGCGCCTCGGGCTGTGCTTCCACTCGTTGCGGGCCGTGACCCCGACGCAGATCGCCGAGGTGCTGGCGAGCGCGGGGCAGGACTGCCCGGTGCACATCCATATCGCCGAGCAGCAGAAGGAAGTCGACGACTGCCTGGCCTGGAGCGGCCGACGCCCGCTGCAATGGCTGTACGAGCAGGTCGATGTCGACCGGCGCTGGTGCCTGGTGCATGCCACCCATGCCGAGCCGGATGAAGTCCGCGCAATGGCCCGCAGCGGTGCCGTGGCCGGGTTGTGCCTGACCACCGAGGCGAACCTCGGCGATGGCATCTTCCCGGCGGTGGACTACCTGGCCCAGGGCGGGCGCATGGGGATCGGCTCGGACAGCCACGTGTCATTGAGCGTGGTCGAGGAGTTGCGCTGGCTGGAGTACGGCCAGCGGCTGCGCGATCAGCGGCGTAACCGGCTGTACCGCGGTGATCAGCCGATGGTTGGCCGGACGCTTTACGACGCGGCGCTCAGCGGCGGTGCCCAAGCCCTGGGGCAAGCGATTGGCGAGCTGGCGGTCGGCAAGCGGGCCGACTGGCTGGTATTGGACGGGCAGGATCCGTACATCGCCACCGCCGAGGGCGATGCCATTCTCAACCGCTGGCTGTTTGCCGGCGGCGATCGCCAGGTGCGTGATGTGATGGTCAATGGGCAGTGGGTGGTGCGCCTGGGGCGGCATGCTCAGGAGCAAGAAAGCGCTCAAGCGTTTGTCGAGGTTTTGCGCCAGTTGCTGGATTGATGAGACGCCTGACCCATCGCTTTCGCGGGTAAACCCGCTCCTACAGGGTTCTGCGCGGGCCCTGTGGGAGCGGGTTTACCCGCGAAGGTAGCGCCGCCGATTCAATGCCGGGCAGCGATATCCCGGTCGGACACGCGCCAGATCAGGCGATTGGTGTCATAGCCCTGCTGACGCGCCTTGGCCAGCAGGTTCTCGCGCTCCCAGGCCGGCAGCGACGGCGTGCGCGACAGAATCCACAGGTACTTGCGGTCCGGGCTGCCGACGATCGCCGTGCGATAACGCGAGTCGACATACAGCACCCAGTACTCACCCCTGGCGACACCCGGCGCCAGCCGCGTGAACCAGTTATCGAACTCGACCCACAGCTTGTCGGTATGCCCCGCCTCCTGCGGCCGGGCATTGCCTTCGGCGCGGATCCACTCGCCATCGAGCATCCGGCAACGGTTGAGAACCCCCAGGGTGCCGTCCGGCTTGGCGTTGTAATGCGCCTCGGACTGCGCGCAGTCACGCTGGAAGTACATCGGCAGGCGCGCCAGCTCGTACCACTTGCCCTGGTAACGCTTGAGGTCCACCGGGCCGGCGGTCTTGGGTGCCAATGTGTCACCACCGCCGGTGGCGCAACCACTCAACAATGCGACCAGGCACAGCCCCAGCAGGAAGCCCAGCCGCCTCATTTGAGGCCCTGCCCGGAATACATCAGGACCTTGTCCGCCGCGTACTGCACGCTGATGAAGCTCTTCTCGTCACCCCAGGTGCAACTGCTCATGCCAAACGCGCCCGCGCATTCGGTCGGCGTGCCGATCAGTTGCTCGACCTCGGCTTTGCTCATGCCGGCCTTGAGCTTGGAATAGTTTTCCTGGTTGATCTTGCTGCAAGCGGTCAGAACGGCGCACAAGGACAACAGGGCGAGGGAACGCAACGACATGAAGGGACACTCCTGGGACATGGGCATCAGGCGAGAGGCCTGTGGAGACCTTAGAAGGCAAAAAGCCTCCTCGGTTCCCTGAACACCGCGCAGACAGTGCGTTCAGGCCATGCCGTTGGTCGCATGGTGCTAAAACGATTAATGTTTTAGCGGGGCGAGTCGACACAGCTTCCAGCGGTGCGGCCGCTGGCCGCACCCTCCCCTTCGACGTGCTTTCGCGCAGACTTTTTGATGACCAACAACCTCAAGTTCAGCCACAAGATCCTGCTGGCCGCCGCCCTCGTGGTGGCCGTCGCCTTTACCTGCTTCGTGCTGTTCAACGACTACCGCCAACGCCAGTCCTTGCGCAGTGACACCCAGACCTCGCTGCAGGACCTCGGCAGCCTGACCGCCGGCAACATCCGCAACTGGTTCGACAGCCGCACCCAGCTACTCGACTCGCTGGCCCAGCAGGTCGCGGTCGATGGCCCGGGCAAGCCCAGCCTGGACCGCGCCCTGGCGCTGCCGGTGTATGCCAGTAACTTCCAGCTGAGCTATTTCGGCGGCCAGGACGGCAGCATGCAGTCGGTGCCGGTCGGTAACCGCGCCGCCGACTACGACCCGCGCGTACGCGGCTGGTACAAGGCCGCCAGCGCCGCCAACCAGACCATCGTCACCGAGCCGTACATCTCGGCCTCGGCCGGCAAACTGGTGATCACCCTGGCCACCCCGGTGCACCAGGCTGGCCGGCTGCTCGGCGTGAGCGGTGTCGACACCGACCTGCAGACCATCAGCAAGCTGAT
This sequence comes from Pseudomonas reidholzensis, assembly GCF_900536025.1. Taxonomy (GTDB): domain Bacteria; phylum Pseudomonadota; class Gammaproteobacteria; order Pseudomonadales; family Pseudomonadaceae; genus Aquipseudomonas; species Aquipseudomonas reidholzensis. The sequence continues at coordinate 143,193 of NZ_UNOZ01000039.1, read as the reverse complement.
CAACGCCCTCGACTTCGATGGCAGCGGCCACGCCTTCATCGTCAACGGCGAAGGCAAGATCCTCATCCACCCCAAGGGCGAACTGGCGCTGAAGACCCTCGCCGACGTCTACCCGAACGACACCCCGCGAATCGGCAGCGGCCTCAAGGAAGTCGAATTCGAGGGCCGCAGGCAGTTCATCAGTTTCACCCACGTCGACGGCGTGCCCTCGGCGGACTGGTACGTAGCACTGGTGCTCGACCAGGACGCGGCGTTCGCCATGCTCGGCGAGCTGCGCACCTCGGCGCTGGTGGCGACGCTGATCGCGGTACTGGCGATCATCGCCCTGCTCGGCGTGCTGATCCGCGTGCTGATGGAGCCGCTGCACGTGATGGGCCGCGCCATGCGCGATATCGCCGAGGGCGAAGGCGACCTGACCCGGCGCCTGACCATTCACGCCCAGGACGAGTTCGGCAGCCTCGGCCAGTCGTTCAACCGCTTCGTCGAGCGTATTCATGAGTCGATCCGCGAAGTGGCCTCGGCCACCGGCCAGGTGAATGCCGTGGCCAGCCAGGTGGTGAGCGCCTCGAACGCCTCGATCGACAATGCCGACCAGCAGTCGAGCCGAACCAGCAGCGTTGCCGCGGCGATCAACCAACTGGGCGCCGCCGCCCAGGAAATCGCCCAGAACGCCGCCCTCGCCTCGCAACATTCGAGCGACGCGCGCAGCCTGGCCGAGGACGGCCAGCAGGTCGTCGGCCAGACCATCGAAGTGATGCACAAGCTGTCAGCGCGGATCAGCGACTCGTGCGGCAATATCCAGACGCTCAATGGCCACACCGCCAATATCGGCCAGATCCTCGACGTGATCAGCGGCATCTCCCAGCAGACCAACCTGCTGGCGCTCAATGCCGCGATCGAAGCGGCGCGTGCGGGCGAGGCCGGGCGTGGCTTTGCGGTGGTCGCCGACGAGGTGCGCAACCTCGCCCATCGCACCCAGGAGTCGGCGCAAGAGGTGCAGCGCCTGATCGAAGCGCTGCAGGCCGGCGCCCAGGTGGCGGTCAACACCATGAACCAGAGCCAGCAGCAGAGTGAGCAGAGCGTGGGCATCGCCAACCAGGCCGGCGAACGCCTGGGCAGCGTGACTCAGCGCATTGGCGAGATCGACGGGATGAACCAGTCGGTGGCCACCGCCACCGAAGAGCAGACGGCCGTGGTCGAGTCGATCAATGTCGACATCACCGAGATCAATACGTTGAACCAGCAGGGGGTGCAGAACCTGCAGAGCACCTTGCGTGCCTGCAATGACCTGGAGCATCAGGTCGAGCGGTTGAAACAGTTGGTGGGCAGCTTCAGGATTTAAGCTGAACCATGGGGGGCCGCATGGCGGCCCCCATGGCCTCAGAACCTCGAGCCCGGCTCGAGCAGGAAATCCATCTCTTCGCTGGTGCTCGGTCGCCCCAGCATCAGGTTGCGATGCGGGAACCGGCCAAAACGCTCGATCACCCGCTGGTGCTGCTCGGCGTAATCGAGAAAACCTTCGAACAAGCGGCGGTTTGCCTCCGGTTGTTCATCGAGCAGCAGCTGGTAGCGCTCGACGCTCAGGTTCTGCCAGTCCAGCACCTCGGCATGCTCCAGCACCAGCAGCACGAACACCCGCTGAATCGGCAGCAACTGGTAGTCCCAGTCCTGCTGCAAACCCTGCATCGCCACCACCTGCGCGCGCCGATCACCCTCGAAGGACAACGGCGTGTCGCGGTGGATCATGCGCGGCAACTGGTCGAGCAACAGGATCAGGCCGAGCCAGCCCTGCGGGCTCTGCTGCCATTCGTCGAGGCCGCCCGCCAGGGCTTGCTCGCACAGGTCGCCGAAGCGCTCGCGCGCCTCGTCGTCATGGTGCTTGCCGAACCACAGCGTGCTCTTATCGTCAGCCACGGCCTGCGGGCTCTTGCCCGGGCCGAACCACCACTCCAGCAACGGCTGCCAAGGTGCGAGCATGACTTACTCCTTGTGGTACGCGGTAACGCGCTCCACCTCTTCCTTCGAGCCGAGGATGACCGACACGCGCTGGTGCAGGCTGTCCGGCTTGATGTCGAGGATGCGCTCGTAACCGTTGGTGGAAGCGCCGCCAGCCTGCTCGATGATGAACGACATCGGGTTGGCTTCGTACATCAGGCGCAGTTTGCCTGGCTTGCTCGGCTCGCGCGAATCGCGCGGGTACATGAACAGGCCACCACGGGTCAGGATGCGGTGCACGTCGGCCACCATCGAGGCGATCCAACGCATGTTGTAGTTCTTTTTCAGCGGGCCGGTCTCGCCTGCCAGCAGCTCGCCCACGTAACGCTGTACCGGGGCTTCCCAGTGGCGCTGGTTGGACATGTTGATGGCGAACTCGGCGGTGGTTTCCGGCACCTGGATGTTTTCGTGGGTGAGCACGAAGCTGCCCAGTTCGCGGTCCAGGGTGAAGCCCTTGACGCCGTTGCCCAGGGTCAGGATCAGCATGGTCTGCGGGCCGTAGATCGCGTAACCGGCGGCGACCTGCTCGGTGCCTGGCTGCAGGAAGGCGTTTTCGTTGAGGGTTTCGTTCTGGCTCAGGAACTCGTTAGGGCAACGCAGTACCGAGAAGATGGTGCCGACCGAAACGTTGACGTCGATGTTCGACGAACCGTCCAGCGGGTCGAAGACCAGCAGGTAGGCGCCTTTCGGGTATTTGCCCGGGATCTGGTAGGCATTGTCCATTTCTTCGGACGCCATGCCGGCCAGGTGGCCGCCCCATTCGTTGGCTTCGAGGAGGATCTCGTTGGAGATCACGTCGAGCTTCTTCTGCACTTCGCCCTGCACGTTTTCGGTGCCCATGCTGCCCAGCACACCGCCCAAGGCGCCCTTGGACACGTTGTGGCTGATCTCCTTGCACGCACGCGCCACCACCTCGATCAGGAAGCGCAGATCGGCAGGGGTATTGTTGCTGCGGGTCTGCTCAATCAGATAGCGACTCAGGGTAACGCGGGACATGTATGGCTCCGAAAAGGATAGGGGGAGAAAAACCCCCGCAGTTTACAGGGAGTGGTGCGGCCTAGCGAGCGAATGCGCTTTGCCTGGCGGATCAGACGGCGTAAGCGGGGTTGAGTTCATTGGCTGCAAGGCCGGTGGTCGGTGATCGGTGTTGAATACATCGCGGGGTGCGCCGATGCGACGTGCCCCGCGATGACGCGCGTCAATCCAGCGCCTTCCAGATGTCGTTGGCATATTCACGAATGGTCCGGTCCGACGAGAACCAGCCCATCCGCGCGGTGTTCAGCACCGCCACCCGCCACCATTCCTGCGGTGTATGCCAGAGCTCCTCGACCTTGCCCTGGGCATCCCAGTAGGCATCGAAGTCGGCGCACAGAAGGAAGCGGTCATGCGCCACCAGCGAATCGATCAGTTGCACATAGCGCGACGGATCGTCCGGCGAGAACACCCCGCTGCGGATCGCCTGCAGCACATCGCCGAGGCGATGCGAGGCGCCGATCGCCGCCGTGGCGCCGAAGTCGCCGGCGCGTTTGCGCGCCTCCACCTGCTGGGCGGTCAGGCCGAAGATGAACATGTTCTCGGCCCCGACCTGCTCGCACATCTCGACGTTGGCGCCATCGAGGGTACCGATGGTCAGCGCGCCGTTGAGGCCGAACTTCATGTTGCTGGTGCCGGAGGCCTCGTAGCCTGCGGTGGAGATCTGCTCGGAGAGGTCCGCCGCCGGGATGATGCTCTCGGCCAGGCTGACGTTGTAGTTGGGCAGGAACACCACCTTGAGCAGGCCGCGCACGGTCGGGTCGTTGTTGACCACCCGGGCGATGTCGTTGGTCAGCTTGATGATCAGCTTGGCCTGGTGATAGCTGGCCGCCGCCTTGCCGGCGAAGATCTTCACCCGCGGTGCCCAGGCAGTGCCCGGCTCGGCACGGATCGCCTGGTACAAGGCGACGGTGTGCAGCAGGTTGAGCAACTGGCGCTTGTACTCGTGGATGCGCTTGACCTGCACGTCGAACAGCGCCTCGGGGTTGACCGTCACCCCCAGTCGATCCTGGATGATGCTGGCCAGCGCCCGCTTGCTGTGCAGGCGCTGGGCGGCGAACTGCTTGCGAAACGCCGGCTTGTCGGCGAACGGGGCGAGGTTGACCAGGCGTGTTTCCGAGTCGTCGAGCACCTCGATGCCCAGCGCCTCGATGAGCATGCCCGTGAGTTGCGGGTTGGCCTGGTACAACCAGCGGCGGAAGGTGATGCCGTTGGTCTTGTTGTTGATCCGCTGCGGGTAGAGCTTGTGCAGCTCGGCGAACACCGTGCTCTTCATCAGTTGGCTGTGCAGCGCCGAGACGCCGTTGACGCTGTGCGAGCCAAGGAACGCCAGGTTGCCCATGCGCACCCGGCGACCGTTGTCTTCCTCGATCAACGACACCGCGCGCAACACATCGAAGTCGTGCTGGCCTTTGGCCCGGAGGGCGTCGATATGGTAGGCGTTGATCAGGTAGATGATCTGCATGTGCCGCGGCAGCATGCGCTCCATCAGCGCCACCGGCCAGGTCTCGAGGGCCTCGGGCAGCAGAGTATGGTTGGTGTAGGCCAGGGTGCCGACGGTCACCTCCCAGGCTTTTTCCCAAGGGATTTCATGCTGGTCGACCAGCAGCCGCATGAGCTCGGCCACGGCGATCGACGGGTGGGTGTCGTTGAGCTGGATCGCTGCGGCGTCGGGCAGGTTGAGCAAGCTCTTGTGCATGTTCAGGTGGCGACGCAGCAGGTCCTGCAGCGAGGCCGAGACGAAGAAGTACTCCTGGCGCAGGCGCAGCTCCTGCCCCGCTTCGGTGCTGTCGGCCGGGTACAGGACCCGCGAGATGCTCTCGGCCCGCGCCACCTCGGCCACCGCTCCCAGGTGGTCACCGGCGTTGAAGCGCTCCAGGTGCAGCTCCTCCAGGGCCCGGGCGCGCCACAGGCGCAGGGTGTTGACGCTGGCACCGCGCCAACCCACCACCGGCGTGTCATACGCGACCGCCCGCACCGTCTCGCTGGGCGTCCAGACCTGGCGCGGCTGGCCGCTGGAACCCTGCACGGTTTCGACACTGCCGCCAAAGCTGATCGGGTAGATCACCTCGGCCCGCTCGAACTCCCAGGGGTTGCCGAAGTCCAGCCAGTTCTCGGTCTGCTCCTGTTGCCAGCCGTCGACCACCGCCTGGCGGAACAGGCCGTGCTCGTAGCGAATCCCGTAACCATGGGCGGCGATGCCCAGGGTCGACATGCTCTCCATGAAGCACGCCGCCAGCCGGCCGAGGCCGCCGTTGCCCAGCGCCGCGTCGGGCTCGAGCAGGCGGATCCGCTCGAGGTCGACGTCGAGCCCCACGAGGGCCTCGCGGGCGATGTCGAGCAGGCCGAGGTTGCTCAGGCTGTCGAACAGCAAACGGCCGATGAGAAACTCCAGGGAGAGGTAGTAGACGCGCTTCTGGCTGCGGCGATAGGCCCGTCGGGTGTGGTCCATCCAGTGGTCGACCATGTGGTCGCGGGCGGCCAGGGCAATGGCCTCGAACCAGTCATGGTCAAACGCGTGCTCCGGGTCCTTGCCGACCGCGTAGGTCAGCTTGGCCAATACAGCGGCACGAAACTCGGCCACCTCGGCGTCACGAGCTTTGGGTTCCTGGGACATGCGGCATCCTCGAGCAAGTTGACGAAAGCAGTCGGAGAGTGTTCAGACTAGACCCTTCGACCGGGACTGACAGTTCCCGTTCGCAGTTTTCATGCCGAGGGGAGGAATCGGGCAAAAGGTTGTTCACAAATTGAACAACTCCGGTATCATCGCGCGCCCCAAGACCGTGATCTGCCCCCCATAATTATGAAACCGACATTGATTGCCGCGGCCGAAGTCGACCGCCTGGACACCTGGCAGCGCTATTCCAGCCATATGTGCGGGGGCTGCCATTCGACCTGCTGCACGCTGCCCGTCGAAGTGAAGATCAAAGACCTGATCCGCATTGGCGTGGTCGATGACTTCGAAAAGGACGAACCGCCGAAAAACGTCGCCAAGCGCCTGCAGAAGGACGGCATCATCGAGCGCTTCAACCAGAAGTCGGGGATCTTCACCCTGACCCGGATGAGCAACGACGACTGCCTGTACCTGGATCGCAAGAGCCGCCTGTGCACCATTTATGACAAGCGCCCGGACACCTGCCGCAACCATCCCAAGATCGGCCCGCGGCCAGGGTATTGCGCGTACAAGCCCAAGGCGGTCACGCGCTGATCCATCTGGGGCCGCCAAGCGGCCCCGGCGCCTCGAATGAACGCACAAACAAAAACGCCCCCGGTCTCGCGACCGGGGGCGTTTTCATTCAGCCTGAACTAACTCAGTTCTTGGCTTTCTTGGCAGCGCGGGTACGCTCGCTTTCGTCCAGGATCTTCTTGCGAAGACGGATGGACTTCGGCGTGACTTCGCACAGCTCGTCTTCCTGGATGTATTCCAGGGCCTGTTCCAGGGTGAAGCGAACAGGTGGGACCAGGGCGATGGTCTCGTCTTTACCCGAAGCACGCATGTTGTCGAGCTTCTTGCCTTTGGTTGGGTTCACACCCAGGTCGTTGTCGCGGCTGTTCTGGCCGACGATCTGACCGTTGTAGATCTCTTGGCCGTGTTCTACGAACAGCTTGCCGCGAGCCTGCAGGGTTTCCAGCGAGTAGGTCAGTGCCTTGCCGGTTTCAACCGAAACCAGAACGCCGTTCTGACGGCCGGACATGTGGCCCGACTTGACGGTGTCGTAACGGTCGAAGATCGAGGTCAGGATGCCAGCACCGTTGGTCAGGGTCAGGAACTGGTTACGGAAACCGATCAGACCACGAGCAGGGATGTTGTATTCCAGACGCACACGGCCTTTGCCATCCGGCACCATGTTGGTCAGGTCGCCTTTACGCAGACCCATCTCTTCCATGACCTTGCCCTGCGATTCTTCAGGGATGTCGATGGTGACGTTTTCGAACGGTTCTTGCTTGACGCCGTTCACTTCACGAATGATCACTTCCGGACGGCCCAGGGCCATCTCGAAGCCTTCGCGACGCATGGTTTCGATCAGTACCGACAGGTGCAGCTCACCACGGCCGGAAACCTTGAACTTGTCAGCCGAGTCGCCTTCTTCAACGCGCAGTGCAACGTTGTACAGCAGCTCTTTGTCCAGACGCTCCTTGATGTTACGGGAGGTCACGAACTTGCCTTCTTTACCGCAGAATGGCGAGTCGTTTACCTGGAAGGTCATGGAAACGGTTGGCTCGTCGACGGTCAGCGGCTTCATCGCTTCGACGTTCAGTGGGTCGCACAGGGTGTCGGAGATGAACAGCTCGTCGAAGCCGCTGATGCAGACGATGTCGCCGGCAGCTGCTTCTTCAACGTCGATGCGGTGCAGGCCGTGGTGACCCATCAGCTTCAGGATGCGGCCTTTGCGCTCTTTGCCGTCGGCGTCGATAGCGACGACCGGGGTGTTCGGCTTGACGCGACCACGGGCGATACGGCCAACACCGATAACACCCAGGAAGCTGTTGTAGTCCAGTGCCGAGATCTGCATCTGGAACGGGCCGTCACGGTCGACAGCAGGCGCTGGAACGTGGTCGATGACCGCTTGGTACAGCGGGGTCATGTCTTCAGCCATGGCGGTGTGATCCAGACCGGCAATGCCGTTCAGGGCCGAGGCGTAGACAACCTGGAAGTCCAGTTGCTCTTCGGTCGCACCGAGGTTGTCGAACAGGTCGAAGATCTGGTCCAGAACCCAGTCCGGACGCGCGCCTGGACGGTCAACCTTGTTGATAACCACGATTGGACGCAGGCCGGCTTCAAACGCCTTCTTGGTCACGAAGCGGGTTTGCGGCATCGGGCCGTCTTGGGCGTCGACCAGCAGCAGCACCGAGTCAACCATCGACATCACACGCTCAACTTCGCCACCGAAGTCGGCGTGGCCGGGGGTGTCGACGATGTTGATGTGGTAGCCATTCCAGTTGATGGCGGTGTTTTTCGCCAGAATGGTAATACCGCGCTCTTTTTCCTGGTCGTTGGAGTCCATGACGCGCTCGTCGTTGAGCTCGTTACGCTCCAGAGTGCCGGACTGACGCAGGAGTTTGTCGACCAGGGTGGTTTTACCATGGTCAACGTGGGCGATGATGGCGATGTTACGCAGATTTTCGATCACAAATGTATCTCGATCAGAGGATTCGGTTTGCCGCCCAGTCTAGGCGGCCAATATGAAGGTAAAAGGCTCAGCGGGCCCATTGGTCGGGAGGGCGATGGCGGATGCTGCCGCCATACAGCCCTGGCGTCTTATGCCGGACGATAAACACGCACATTGGCATGTCCCTCACTGAGCAGGTGATGCGCATGCAGGCGACTCATGACGCCCTTGTCGCAATAAAGAAGGTACTGACGGTTGCCATCCAGGTGCTTGAAGCGGCTGTTGATGGCATAGAAAGGCATGACCTGGACTTCGACGCCGTCGATCACCAGGGGTTCGTCTTCCTGGGCATCGGGGTGACGAATGTCGATGACGATCTGGCCGGGCATGGCTTCGGCCACTTCTTCGACCTGAATGTCCTGGCCCAACTCGTCGATGACGTTGTCGATCGAAATGAAGCGGGCACGCTCAAGGGCGCGCTCCAGCACTTGCATGTCGAACTGCTTCTCTTCGTGCACGACCCGGTGCGGCTTGGCGCAGGTGGTCGGGTTCACGGAGATCACGCCACAGTATTCTGGCATGTGCTTGGCAAACTCGGCGGTGCCGATCTGATAAGCGGTATCGATGATGTCCTGCTTGTGGCTGGCCAGCAGCGGACGCAGCACCAGTTTTTCGGTGGCCTGGTCGATCACCGCAAGGTTGGGCAGGGTCTGGCTGGAGACCTGGGAAATCGCCTCACCCGTCACCAGCGCGTCGATCTGCAGGCGATCGGCGATGTTCGCCGAAGCACGCAGCATCATGCGCTTGAGGGTCACGCCCATGTAGCTGTTGTCGACCTTGCCGAGAATCTCGCCGACCACTTCTTCGAACGGCACGCTGATGAACAGCACGCGCTGGCTGCTGCCGTACTTCTTCCACAGGTAGTGGGCGACTTCCATCACCCCCAACTCGTGGGCACGGCCGCCAAGGTTGAAGAAGCAGAAGTGGGTCATCAGGCCGCGACGCATCATCTGGTAGGCCGCCACGGTGGAGTCGAAGCCACCGGACATCAGTACCAGGGTCTGCTCCAGGGCGCCCAGCGGATAGCCGCCAATGCCCTGATGCTGGTTGTGGATGACGTACAGGCGCTGGTTGCGGATTTCCATCCGCACCTTGATTTCCGGGTTCTTCAGGTCGATGCCGGCGGCACCGCACTGCTGGCGCAATTGGCTGCCAACATAACGGTCGACATCCATCGAGGTGAAGTCGTGGTGGCCGCCGCGCTTGCAGCGCACGGCGAAGCGCTTGCCGGCCAGCAGATGACCGTAATGCGCCTTGCACTTCTCGACGATGTCGTCGAAGTCGCCCAGCGGGTATTCCTCGACCTGCAGGAAGTGGGTGATCCCCGGCGTGCACGACAGACGCTCGATCATTTCGCGCTGCAGCTTCTCGTCTTCGACGCGGGTGACCACTTCGAGATTATCCCAGACACCGTCAACCTTCAGCTCAGGGTCGATATCCTTGAGCACGTTGCGGATGTTCTTCGAGAGCTGACGGATGAAGCGCTTGCGCACCGGCCGGCTCTTGATGGTGATTTCTGGGAAGACTTTGACGATAAGTTTCATGGGTAAACAGCGCGCCCAGGGCCTGCCGAAAATGAGGGGCGCGAATTATAGCGGAAATTGCTCAGGATTTGACCAACTTTTGTACAGAAAGGTTTGTAGGCCGTCAGGGCCGCCGCTTTCGCGGGTAAACCCGCCGCCTCAGGGTATTGCTGAGCCCTCCGAAGGCTAGCAGGTGCCACTTGAGCGGTGAAGAAGCCCTCAAAGTAAGCACGAAGACCCAGCGCGCACCAGCTTGGTGCGCCGCAGGCAAATTCTGCATCTTATGAGTGCGTTTTTCTTCCGCAGCCGTAGCCAATGTGCCCGCAAACGCCTGCTTTTGTCTCAGGCTCGCCATTTTCGGGCACTGGCATGCAATTTGCTCCCTTGTGAGGCAGGTAAGCTTGGCCGACTATGCGCGCCCGGCCACACCCTTTTTCCAGAGCAGCGGCCCACCGCGCTCTAGACCCTCCGGAGGACAACATGTCGAAGTCGGTTCAGCTCATCAAAGATCATGACGTCAAGTGGATTGATCTGCGTTTCACAGACACCAAAGGCACTCAGCATCACGTGACCATGCCGGCGCGCGATGGTCTGGACGAAGACTTCTTCGAAGTCGGCAAGATGTTCGACGGTTCGTCCATCGCTGGCTGGAAAGGCATCGAAGCCTCCGACATGATCCTGATGCCGGTTGACGACACTGCCGTGCTGGACCCGTTCACCGAAGAACCGACCCTGATCATCACCTGCGACATCGTCGACCCGTCGAGCATGCTCGGCTACGATCGCGACCCACGTGCGATCGCCAAGCGCGCCGAAGAATTCCTCAAGAGCACCGGCATCGGTGACACCGTGTTCGCCGGTCCAGAGCCTGAGTTCTTCATCTTCGACGAAGTGAAGTTCCAGTCGGACATCTCCGGCTCGATGTTCAAGATCTTCTCCGAGCAAGGCTCGTGGATGACCGGTGCTGACATCGAAGGCGGCAACAAAGGCCACCGCCCAGGCGTCAAAGGCGGCTACTTCCCGGTTCCTCCGTTCGATCACGACCACGAAATCCGTACTGCCATGTGCAACGCACTGGAAGAAATGGGTCAGATCGTCGAAGTTCACCACCACGAAGTGGCGACTGCCGGCCAGAACGAAATCGGCGTCAAGTTCAACACCCTGGTGAAGAAAGCTGACGAAGTCCAGGCCCTGAAGTACGTCGTGCACAACGTTGCCGACGCTTACGGCCGCACCGCTACCTTCATGCCTAAGCCGCTGTACGGCGACAACGGCTCGGGCATGCACGTGCACATGTCGATCTGGAAAGACGGCAAGAACACCTTCGCAGGTGAAGGCTATGCCGGCCTGTCCGATACCGCCCTGTACTTCATCGGCGGCATCATCAAACACGGTAAGGCCCTGAACGGCTTCACCAACCCGTCGACCAACTCCTACAAGCGTCTGGTCCCAGGTTTCGAAGCACCGGTAATGCTGGCCTACTCGGCGCGCAACCGTTCCGCCTCGATCCGTATTCCTTACGTCAGCAGCCCTAAGGCTCGCCGTATCGAAGCGCGCTTCCCGGACCCATCGGCCAACCCGTACCTGGCCTTCGCGGCCCTGCTGATGGCTGGCCTGGACGGCATCCAGAACAAGATCCACCCAGGCGACGCAGCCGACAAGAACCTCTACGACCTGCCGCCTGAAGAAGCCAAAGACATCCCGCAAGTGTGCGGCAGCCTGAAAGAGGCTCTGGAAGAGCTGGATAAAGGCCGTGCGTTCCTGACCAAGGGCGGCGTGTTCTCCGACGACTTCATCGATGCCTTCATCGAGCTGAAGAGCGAAGAAGAGATCAAGGTCCGTACCTTCGTGCACCCGCTGGAATACGAGCTGTACTACAGCTGCTGATGTGAGCGACGCCTGGCGTCGCTAAGCATCAACTGAAGACGGCCTCCCTCGGGAGGCCGTTTTCGTTTCTGCGACGGTGAGAACCTTGCCGCACGCACGCCTCCTCCCTGCCCACTGTCTTCTATGCTCTATATTGGTGCGTCATTGGGTGAGATGCCCCGCAATGCACCCCAATATGGATCACATGAATCGTTTCATCCGCAGATTCTGGCTCGCAATAGCGCATATTCAGGGCTTTATCAGGTAATACCGCTTCTTTTCGGAGCCTTGGTTTGTTTCTTGCATTTTCAAACCATCACGCGGATCACCAGCGCGCCCGCCCTTGGTTCAGCCAGCGGCGGCCCATGTGCCAAAAGAGGTCGACGACGCCCCATGACCATCAGCGATGCACAGCACCGCCTGCTTCTGGACAACCTGACCACTGCCACGCTCCTGCTCAACGCCGAGCTGCGCCTGGAGTACATGAACCCGGCTGCAGAAATGCTGCTCGCCGTGAGTGGTCAGCGCAGTCATGGGCAGTTCATCAGCGAGTTGTTCACCGAGTCGACCGAGGCGCTCAATTCGCTGCGCCAGGCCGTCGAGCAGGCGCACCCGTTCACCAAGCGCGAAGCGCAGCTGACCTCGCTGACCGGCCAGAGCATCACTGTCGATTACGCCGTTACGCCGATCCTGCACCAGGGCCAGACCCTGCTGCTGCTGGAAGTGCACCCGCGCGACCGACTGCTGCGCATCACCAAGGAAGAAGCCCAGCTGTCCAAGCAGGAAACCACCAAGATGCTGGTGCGCGGCCTGGCCCACGAAATAAAGAATCCGCTGGGCGGTATTCGCGGCGCCGCGCAGTTGCTCGCCCGCGAGCTGCCCAACGACGGCCTGCGCGATTACACCAACGTGATCATCGAGGAAGCCGACCGCCTGCGTAACCTGGTCGACCGCATGCTCGGCTCGAACAAGCTGCCCTCGCTGGCCATGACCAATATCCACGAAGTGCTGGAGCGGGTCTGCAGCCTGGTCGAGGCCGAAAGCCAGGGCTGCATCACCTTGGTGCGTGACTACGACCCCAGCCTGCCGGACGTGCTGATCGACCGCGAGCAGATGATCCAGGCGGTGCTCAACATCGTGCGCAACGCCATGCAGGCGATCAGCGGCCAGAACGAACTGCGCCTGGGCCGCATCACCCTGCGCAGCCGCGCGGTGCGCCAGTTCACCATCGGGCATATCCGTCACCGCCTGGTGGCCCGCGTCGAGATCACCGATAACGGCCCCGGGATCCCGGCGGAACTGCAGGACACCCTCTTCTATCCCATGGTCAGCGGACGCCCGGACGGTACCGGGCTCGGCCTGGCCATTACCCAGAACATCATCAGCCAGCACCAGGGCCTGATCGAGTGCGAAAGCCACGCCGGCCACACCACGTTCTCGATCTTCCTGCCTCTGGAACAAGGAGCCACTGCCTAATGAGCCGAAGTGAAACCGTCTGGATCGTCGACGATGATCGTTCCATCCGCTGGGTCCTGGAAAAGGCCCTGCAACAGGAAGGCATGACCACCCAGAGCTTCGACAGCGCCGACGGGGTGATGGGGCGCCTGGCTCGGCAGCAGCCGGACGTGATCATTTCCGACATCCGCATGCCGGGGGCCAGCGGCCTCGACCTGCTGGCGCAGATCCGCGAGCAGCATCCGCGCCTGCCGGTGATCATCATGACCGCGCACTCCGACCTGGACAGCGCCGTGGCGTCCTACCAGGGCGGTGCCTTCGAGTACCTGCCCAAGCCGTTCGACGTCGACGAGGCGGTCTCGCTGGTCAAGCGCGCCAACCAGCATGCCCAGGAGCAACAGGGCCTGGACGTGCCGCCAACGCTGACCCGCACCCCGGAGATCATCGGCGAAGCACCGGCCATGCAAGAGGTGTTTCGCGCCATTGGCCGGCTCAGCCACTCCAACATCACGGTATTGATCAACGGTGAGTCGGGTACCGGCAAAGAGCTGGTGGCGCATGCCCTGCACCGCCACAGCCCGCGCGCGGCGTCGCCGTTCATCGCGTTGAACATGGCGGCGATCCCCAAGGACCTGATGGAGTCGGAGCTGTTCGGCCATGAAAAGGGCGCGTTCACCGGCGCAGCCAACCTGCGCCGCGGGCGCTTCGAACAGGCCGATGGCGGCACCTTGTTCCTCGACGAGATCGGCGACATGCCGGCCGACACCCAGACCCGCCTGCTGCGGGTGCTGGCCGATGGCGAGTTCTACCGGGTGGGCGGCCATGTGCCGGTCAAGGTCGACGTGCGGATCATCGCCGCGACCCACCAGAACCTGGAAACCCTGGTGCAGGCCGGCAAGTTCCGTGAGGACTTGTTCCACCGGCTCAACGTGATTCGTATCCATATCCCGCGCCTGGCCGATCGCCGCGAGGACATCCCCACCCTGGCCCGGCACTTCCTTGGCCGTGCGGCCCAGGAGCTGGCGGTCGAGCCCAAACTGCTGAAGCCGGAAACCGAAGAGTTCATCCGCAACCTGCCGTGGCCGGGCAACGTCCGTCAGCTGGAAAACACCTGCCGCTGGATCACCGTGATGGCTTCGAGCCGCGAGGTGCTGATCGGCGACCTGCCGCCCGAGCTGCTCAACCTGCCGCAGGACGCGGCGCCGGTGACCAACTGGGAGCAGGCCCTGCGCCAGTGGGCGGACCAGGCCTTGGCACGCGGCCAGTCGAACCTGCTCGACAGTGCAGTGCCCAGCTTTGAGCGGATCATGATCGAGACTGCGCTCAAGCACACGGCGGGGCGTCGTCGCGATGCCGCGGTGCTGCTCGGCTGGGGGCGCAATACCCTGACGCGCAAGATCAAGGAACTGGGGATGAAGGTGGACGGCGGGGATGACGACGACGGGGATGAGCATTGATCCCGGATTGATGCACTGAATCTGTAGATTTTGGGGCTGCTTTGCAGCCCATCGCAGGCAAGCCAGCTCCTACAGGGACCGCGTCGACTTCAAGGGCGGCGCAATACCTGTAGGAGCTGGCTTGCCTGCGATGGGCCGCAAAGCGGCCCCAAGCTTTTTCAGGGCGCGTGCACCGATCCTGTGCCGAGCGCACCGCGCCAAGGCACAAATCCCCTCAAAACCTGGCAAAAACGCCGTGAAACGCAATGTTTCCGGGCTTTCCGAAACTGGCACGACACCTGCAATAACCCTTGTATATCCAGTTTCGGGGACCTCGGTACAGGCAGGCCGGGAATTCCCCTCTTTTATTCGTGCGGCTCGCTGCACACCCAAACACCCAGCGTCCTCGCAGCGGCCCAGCGCCGCACAGGGGGCGCCACGGTTCTGGGGACCTCGGTACAGGCAGGCCGGGAATCCCCTCTTTTATTCGTGCGGCTCGCCGCACACGCCAACACCCAGCGCCCTCCCGGCGGCCCAACGCCGCACAGGAGACGCCACGGTTCTGGGGACCTCGGTACAGGCAGGCCGGGAATCCCCTCTTTTATTCGTGCAGCCTCACCTGCACCCGCCAACGCCCCGCGTCCTCTGCACCGGCCCACTCGCCCTGCAGCGCACGCGCGGCCACCACCGTCAGCAGCAAACCTTCCTCACTCTTGCGCAACCGCCAGCCGACCGGCTTGCCCTGCAACATCAATTGCCCGCGCGCCGCCTTGCCGGTGGCCTGGAACACCACCGCGACGGTCCCTTCGACATTTTCGCCGTGCAGCTTGGGCTCTTCGTTGAACCACAGGTCGAGACCGCCCTGGACCACCTCGACCTGCTCCAGCACGCGCTCTTCAGGGGCGGTCAGGCGGCCGATCATCAGCCCCACCAGCACACCAAACAGGGCCAGCGAGAGCATGACCCGCAGGAAGGCTTTCGAACGCAGGTCGGGTTCGGGGGTAGAATGCCCGTCATCTTCATGCTTGGAGCCGTGCATGTTTCACGTCATCCTTTTTCAACCAGAAATTCCGCCGAATACCGGCAATATCATCCGCCTCTGTGCCAACACCGGTTGCCACCTGCACCTGATCGATCCGATCGGCTTCGAGTTGGACGACAAGCGGCTGCGCCGGGCAGGGCTGGATTACCATGAGTATGCCACGCTCAAGCGCCATGAGAGCCTGGCCGGATGCCTGGAGAGCCTGGGCCAGCCGCGGCTGTTCGCGTTTACCACCAAGGGCTCGCACCCGTTCCACGAGGTGGCCTATCAGCCGGGCGATGCATTCCTGTTCGGACCTGAAAGCCGCGGCTTGCCGGCCGAGGTACTGGACAGCCTGCCGGCGGAGCAGAAGCTGCGCTTGCCGATGCAGCCAGGGTGCCGCAGCTTGAACCTGTCCAATACCGTGGCCGTGACGGTGTACGAGGCCTGGCGCCAGCAAGGCTTTGCCTGAGCCGGCACTCGCCACAAAAAAAGCGCCCCGAGGGGCGCTTTTTTATCTCGCAGCTGCGATTACTGCAGCGACGGCGCTTCGCCAGCGGCCTGCATGCGCTCCATCTCTTGCGCGTACAGGGCGTCGAAGTTGACCGGCGACAGCATCAGTGCCGGGAACGAACCACGGGTGACCAGGCTGTCCAGGGTCTCGCGCGCGTACGGGAACAGGATGTTCGGGCAGAACGCGCCCAGCGTGTGGCTCATCGACGCGGCGTCGAGGTTCTTGATCAGGAAGATACCGGCCTGTTGCACTTCGGCGATGAACGCGACTTCGTCACCGTTCTTGACGGTAACCGAGAGGGTCAGCACGACTTCATGGAAGTCGCCTTCCAGCGCCTTCTGCTTGGTGTTCAGGTCCAGGGCAACCTGCGGCTCCCACTGCTGACGGAAGACCTGCGGGCTCTTCGGCGCTTCGAACGACAGGTCACGCACATAGATGCGCTGCATGGAGAATTGAGGTGCGGTTTCGTCGGCGGCGGCGCCGTTGTTCTGTTGGTCAGTCATGGCAGATCCTTTTCCTAATGGTTTTCTAAGCGGTGTGCATCAGGCCGCGAGAAGGCTGTCGAGCTTGCCCGCCCGCTCGAGGGCATACAGGTCATCGCAACCACCGACATGGGTGCTGCCGATCCAGATCTGCGGCACCGAGGTACGGCCGGCCTTGTGGCTCATTTCGGCACGCACCTGGGGTTTACCGTCGACCTTGATTTCCTCGAACGCCACGCCCTTGCTCTGCAGCAGGGACTTGGCGCGCATGCAATAGGGGCAGTAGTCGCTGGAATAAACGATGACGGGCTTCATATCACTTCACCAAGGGCAGGTTATCGGCTTTCCAGCTGGAAACGCCACCGCTGAGCTTGGCGGCGGTGTAACCGGCTTTGAGCAGTTCACGGCAGAGGGTGCCAGACTGCTGGCCCATGCTATCGACCAGAATCAGGGTCTTGTCTTTATGCTTGTCCAGCTCGGCCATACGGCTGATGAGCTTGTCTTGCGGGATGTTCAGGGCGCCAACGATGTGGCCGGCCGAGTACTCTTTGCTGGTGCGGATATCGATGACCACGGCCTTGTCGGCGTTGACCAGCGCAGTCAGCTGAGCGTTGCTCAGGCTCTGCCCGCCACGACGGATTTCGTTGATCAGCAGCAGGATCAGCAGAACGAAGAAGATCGCCACCAGAATAAAGTGGTTTGTGGCAAATGTGATCAGGTTGGCAACCATCAGGTGTGTTCCAGGCGATTGAAAATGTCGGCCAGTATACACAGCCCCCAAGGCCCACCAAAGCCCAGCGGCCAGGGAGCAGGACAGCTTTCATCGGCGCCGCCCGGGACCCTGCTCGACCCGTAAGAGGAATTTTCGCCTCAGATGGCGTATTTGCCCTAAAATGTGTGTCTTTATCATCTTCTAGCAACCGTGAGTGGGATTGATGACGAGCACGCCTAAACCCCTGGTCCTGATCATCCTGGATGGATTCGGTCACAGCGAAAGCCCCGAGTACAACGCCATCTTTGCAGCCAACACACCGGTCTACGATCGCCTGCGCGCTACCCTGCCGCACGGCTTGATCTCAGGCTCCGGCATGGATGTCGGCCTGCCGGACGGGCAGATGGGCAACTCCGAGGTCGGCCACATGAACCTGGGGGCCGGGCGTGTCGTCTACCAGGACTTCACCCGGGTGACCAAAGCCATCCGCGACGGCGAGTTCTTCGAAAACCCGGTGCTCTGCGGCGCTGTGGACAAGGCTGCGGGCGCTGGCAAGGCCGTGCACATCCTTGGCCTGCTGTCCGACGGCGGCGTCCACAGCCATCAGGACCACCTGGTGGCGATGGCCGAGCTGGCCGCCCAGCGTGGCGCCGAAAAAATCTACCTGCACGCCTTCCTCGACGGCCGTGACACGCCGCCGCGCAGCGCGCAGTCGTCCATCGAGCTGCTCGACGCCGCCTTCGCCAAGCTCGGCAAGGGCCGCATCGCCAGCATCATCGGCCGCTACTTCGCGATGGACCGCGACAACCGCTGGGACCGCGTCAGCGCCGCCTACAACCTGATCGTCGACTCGGCCGCCGAGTACAGCGCCGACACTGCCGTGGCCGGCCTCGAAGCCGCCTACGCCCGCGACGAGAGCGACGAGTTCGTCAAGGCCACGCGCATCGGCGAGGCGGTCAAGGTCGAAGACGGCGACGCGGTGATCTTCATGAACTTCCGCGCCGACCGCGCCCGCGAGCTGTCGCGGGCGTTTGTCGAGCCCGACTTCAACGAGTTCCCGCGGGCCCGCCTGCCCAAGCTCGCCGCCTACATCGGCCTGACCCAGTACTCGGCGAAAATCGCCGCGCCCGCGGCCTTCGCCCCGGCCAGCCTGGACAACGTGCTCGGCGAATACCTGGCGAAGCACGGCAAGACCCAGCTGCGCATCGCCGAAACCGAGAAGTATGCGCACGTCACCTTCTTCTTCTCGGGTGGCCGTGAAGAACCGTTCGAAGGCGAAGAGCGCATCCTCATCCCTTCGCCGAAAGTCGCCACCTACGACCTGCAGCCGGAGATGAACGCACCCGAGGTCACCGACCGTATCGTCGAGGCCATCGAGCAGCAGCGTTTCGACGTCATCGTGGTCAACTACGCGAATGGCGACATGGTCGGCCACACCGGCGTGTTCGACGCCGCGGTCAAGGCCGTCGAGGCGCTGGACACCTGCGTCGGGCGCATCGTCGAGGCGCTGGACAAGGTTGACGGCGAAGCGCTGATCACCGCCGACCACGGCAACGTCGAGCAGATGGAAGACGAATGCACCGGCCAGGCGCACACCGCCCACACCACCGAGCCGGTACCGTTCATTTATGTCGGCAAGCGCAAGCTGAAGGTGCGTGACGGCGGCGTGCTCGCCGATGTCGCGCCGACCATGCTGCAACTGCTGGGCCTGGACAAGCCTGCCGAAATGACCGGCACCTCGATCCTGGTGGATGCCTGATGCCGCCGGGGCCGCTTTGCGGCCCCGATTGCACGGGTTTCCAGACAAACGCCTCGCCGCAGATGCCGCGAGGCGTTTTTTTTGCAGGCCCGGGCGGGCATACTAGGCCAGTCTCCATCCCTGGTACGCCCAACCTCATGCGCCGCGCCCTGATTCTTCTAGCCCTGTCCTGCCTGCTCAGCCCGGCCTTCGCCGACGAGCGCGTGCAGACCCAGCAACAACTGGATGCCACCCGCCAGGACATCGCCGAGCTCAAGAAGACGCTGGGCAAGCTCCAGGCTGAAAAATCCGGTGTGCAAAAAGACCTCAAGAGCACCGAGACCGACATCGGCGAGCTGGAGAAGCAGGTGGAGGCCCTGCAACACGAACTAAAAAAGACCCAGGGCGAACTGGAGCGCCTTGATAGCGAGAAAAAAAAACTCCAGTCCGCCCGCACTGAACAACAACAGCTGATCGCCATCCAGGCCCGTTCGGCCTACCAGAACGGTCGCGAGGAATACCTCAAGCTGCTGCTCAACCAGCAGAATCCTGAGAAGTTCGCCCGCACCCTCACCTATTACGATTACCTGAGCAAGGCGCGCCTGGAACAACTGCGCACCTTCAACGAGACCCTGCGCCAGCTGGCCAACGTCGAGCAGGACATCGCCAGCCAGCAAAGCCAGTTGCTGGCCCAGCAAGGCGACCTCGACAGCCGCCGCCAGGCGCTCGAAGGCGAACGCAGCAAGCGCCAGCAGGTGCTGGCCAAACTCAACAGTGACCTGAAAGAGCGCGACCAGAAGCTGGCCGCCCGCGAGCAGGACCAGGCCGAGCTGGGCAAGGTCCTCAAGACCATCGAAGAGACCCTGGCGCGCCAGGCCCGTGAGGCCGAAGAGGCCCGCCAGAAAGCCTTGCTGGCCCAGCAGGAAGCCGAAAAACGCCGCCAGCAGGAGGCGCTGGCCGCCGCCGCTCGGGCAACCCCCGAAGCCGTCGAAGCGCCGAAGAAAAAGGCCCTGACCACCCTCGGGCCGCTGGTGTCCGGCGACGGCGCCAACTACGGCGGTGCTTTTTCTGCGGCCCGCGGCAAACTTCCATGGCCCGTCAATGGTCGACTGCTGGCACGCTTCGGCGATGCACGCGGTGGCGATGCCCGAGCCAAGTGGGATGGGGTGATGATCAGCGCCTCCACCGGCACCCAGGTACGCGCCGTGCACGGCGGTCGCGTGGTGTTCGCCGACTGGTTGCGCGGTGCTGGACTTCTGGTCATTCTCGACCATGGTAATGGTTACCTGAGCCTGTACGGCCACAACCAGAGCCTGCTCAAGAGCGCCGGCGACGTGGTCAAGGCCGGCGAAGCGATCTCCACCGTGGGTGACAGCGGTGGCCAGGACAGCGCAGGCTTGTACTTCGCCATTCGCCAGCAGGGCCGCCCCAGCGACCCGGCGCAATGGTGCCGTGGCTAGGCATTTTTTACCTTTTACGGTTTACGGTGGCTGCACCGTTGCTCCCCCGGGAGCACCAACAGGATCAGGAGTTCGTTCGACATGCTGCACTCGCCTCGCCTCACCCAACTGGCCCTGACCGTCGCCCTGGCGATCGGTGCGCCCCTGGCCCACGCCGCCGAGCCGGCCAAGCCAGCTGCTGCTGCGCCCGCGCCAGTGCCGGCCACCGAGGTCACGGCGAAGTCGCCGCTGCCGCTCGAAGAGCTGCGCACCTTTGCCGAGGTCATGGACCGGATCAAGGCCGCCTATGTCGAGCCGGTAGACGACAAGACCCTGCTGGAAAACGCCATCAAGGGCATGCTCAGCAACCTTGACCCGCACTCGGCCTACCTCGGCCCCGAAGACTTCCAGGAGCTGCAGGAAAGCACCAGCGGCGAATTCGGCGGGCTGGGCATCGAAGTCGGCCAGGAAGACGGCTTCGTCAAAGTCGTCTCGCCGATCGACGATACCCCGGCCTCACGCGCCGGCATCGAGGCGGGCGACCTGATCGTCAAGATCAATGGCGCGCCGACCCGCGGCCAGACCATGACCGAAGCCGTCGACAAGATGCGCGGCAAGATCGGCGAAAAGATCACCCTGACCCTGGTCCGTGACGGCGGCACGCCGTTCGACGTGACCCTGGCCCGCGCGGTCATCCAGGTCAAGAGCGTGAAGAGCCAGTTGCTGGAAAACAACTACGGCTACATCCGCATTACCCAGTTCCAGGTCAAGACCGGCGACGAGGTCGGCAAGGCCCTGGCCAAGTTGCGCAAGGACAACGGCAAGAAGCTGCGCGGCGTGGTCCTCGACCTGCGCAACAACCCCGGCGGCGTGTTGCAGTCGGCAGTGGAAGTGGCCGACCACTTCCTCACCAAGGGCCTCATCGTCTACACCAAAGGCCGCATCGCCAACTCCGAACTACGCTTCTCGGCCAACGCCGCCGACGCCAGTGAAGGCGTGCCGCTGGTGGTGCTGATCAACGGTGGCAGCGCCTCCGCCTCGGAGATCGTCGCGGGTGCACTGCAAGACCAGAAGCGCGGTGTGCTGATGGGGACCGACAGCTTCGGCAAAGGCTCGGTGCAGACCGTCCTGCCGCTGGCCAACGACCGCGCCCTGAAACTCACCACGGCGCTGTACTTCACCCCTAACGGCCGCTCGATCCAGGCCCAGGGGATTGTCCCGGACATCGAAGTGCGCCCGGCCAAGCTCACCGCCGAAGCCGACACCGAGAACTTCAAGGAAGCCGACCTGCAGGGTCACCTGGGCAACGGCAACGGCGGCGCCGATCGCCCGACGGGCAGCAGCAAGCGCAAGGATCGCCCACAGGACGATGACTTCCAGCTGAGCCAGGCGCTGAGCCTGCTCAAAGGCCTGAACATCACCAAGGGCGACTGAGCCTGCCCATGCGTTATCTGCTGTTGACGCTGTTCTGCCTGCTGGCGGGCGCCGCACACGCGGCGCCCGCCAAGGCCTACATGAGCATCATCATCGACGACCTGGGGCAGAGCAGCGAGCGCGACAGCCGCACGCTGGCCCTGCCCGGCCCGGTCACCTTGGCGATCATGCCCGATACCCCGCACGCCACCGACTTTGCCCGCCAGGCGCACAAGGCCGGCAGCACGGTGATCCTGCACATGCCAATGGACCCGGCCACCGGGCCCTACGCCTGGCACCCCGAACTGACCCTGACGGAGCTGGCCAGCCGCCTTGACGCGGCATTGGCCAAGGTCCCGTATGCCGCTGGGATCAACAACCACATGGGCAGCCGCATGACCGCCCAGCGCGAGCCGATGGCCTGGCTGATGGCCGAGCTGCAACGGCGCCACCTGTTCTTCGTCGACAGCCGCACCAGCGCAGCCACGGTGGCGGCGGCCAAGGCCCAGGCACTGGACCTGGCGCATGTCTCGCGGGATGTGTTCCTTGACGATGTGCGCACCCGTGACGCTATCCAGGCCCAGTTGCAGCAAGGCGTCGAACTGGCGCGCCGGCAAGGCTCGGCGGTGTTGATCGGGCATCCCTACCCCGAGACGCTGGACGTGCTGGAACGGGAAATGCCCCGGCTCAAAAGCCAGGGCATCGAACTGATCGGCCTGCAGCAGATGATCGCCGAACGCGGCAACCAGGCCATGCCGGCCCACGGCAAGCACGGTCGCTACAGCAACCGCTGAAATGCAAAAGGCCCGAACGCAAGCGTCCGGGCCCAGAGTCATGCACTGCCGGGATCAGCTGTAGACGCGACCCAGCACTTGCCGGTGGCTCTCGAACTGGTCGAGTACATCGCGCACCACCTGCTCAGGCGTGAAGCCCATCAGGTCGTACTCCTGGCTGCCGTCCTGCAGGTACACCTCGGCACGGTAGTAGCGCTGGCGCACTTCCGTCTCACCGTCGCTCGGTGCCTCGCTCGGCGCGGCCAGGTAGCCGTCCAGGCTGACTTCATAGACGAACGGGTTGCCCTCTTCCATCATCACCCGCAGGCCCATCATGTTGCGCGACTGGCCAACTCGGCTCTCGACCTCGAAGCCTTGGCTGCGCAGCTGCTCGGCGGCCTCTTTGAGGGCCGGGCTGACGTGCTTGTCCATGAACCGCTGGACCACCGCCTGGGTAGGCTGCAGCTCCATTGCGCTGAGGCGCTCGCTGAAGCCGCGACGGCCACGGGCGGCCAGTTCGGCGCGCTCGAGTTCAAGCTGGGCGTCCTGCTTCATGGCCTTGTACAGGCCGAACATGAACAGCACCAGCACCACCGAGAACGGCAGGCCGGCGAGCACCACCATGGTCTGCATGGCGGCGAAGTTGCCGGCAAACAGCAGGCCGATGGTGACCAGGGTGATGACCACCGACCAGAACACCACCATCCAGTGCGGGGCATCTTCGTCGACCTGGCCGCCTTTGCACGACAGGTTGGCCATCATCACCGCGCCGGAGTCGGCCGGGGTGAGGAACAGCACGAAGCCGACGAACACCGCGACACCGATGACCACTTTTGCCGCCGGGAAGAACTCCAGCAGCTGGTAGATCGACATCGAAGGCTGCTCGAGCGCGGTCTTGCCCAGTTCCACGGCGCCGTGGTTCATCACCAGGTCCAGCGCCGTGTTGCCGAAGATCGACAGCCAGGCCAGGGTGAAGCCCAGCGGGATCAGCAGCACGCCGGCGACCAGCTCGCGCACGGTGCGGCCCTTGGAGATGCGCGCGATGAACATGCCGACGAACGGGCCCCAGGAAATCCACCAGGCCCAGTAGAACACGGTCCACAGGCCCAACCAGCGCTCGGACTTGTCGCCCTCGCCTTCATAGACGTAGAGGTCGAAGGTCTTCAGCACGATGCCATTGAGGTAGTCGCCGGTATTCTGCACAAAGCCGTTGAGCAGGTGCAGGGTATCGCCGGCCAGCAGGACGAAGATCAACAGGCCGCTGAACAGCACGATGTTCAGGTTGGACAGACGACGAATGCCGTTTTCCACGCCCGACACCGCCGCCACCGTTGCCACCGTGGCCATGACCAGGATCACGATCAGCAGGTTGGTCTTGCTGTGGTCCATGCCGAACAGGTATTCCAGCCCGGAGGCCACCTGCATCGAACCGATACCGAGGTTGGTCACCAGGCCCAGCAGGGTGACGAACATGCCGAAGATGTCCACCGCATGACCGGCGCCACCTTTGACCCAGCGTTCGCCCATCAGCGGGTACAGCGCCGAGCGCAGGGCCAGCGGCTGGTTGTGCCGGTAGGCGAAGTAACCCACGGCAAGACCGACCAGGGCGTAGATCGCCCAGCCGTGCAGGCCCCAGTGCAGGAAGGTCAACTGCAGCGCCTGGCGCGCGGCCTCATGGCTGGCGGCAGCGCCTTCTGGCGGGTTGAAGTAGTGGTCCAGTGGCTCGGACGCGCCGAAGTACAGCAGCGAGATACCGATACCGGAGGAAAACAGCATGCCGGCCCAGGCGCCGTAGCTGAAGTCGGGCTTGTCGTCCTTGCCGCCAAGCTTGAGCTTGCCGAAATTGGAGAAGGCCAGAACGATCACGAAGACCAGGTAACCGCCGATCACCAGCATGTAATACCAGCCGAAGCTGCGCGTCAGCCAGGTCTGGGCGACGTTGAGCACGTCACCGGCTTTTTCCGGTACAGCGATAAGCAAGGCAGTCAGAACAAGGATCAGCAGCGCGGAGGTGATGAACACCACGCGGTTGACCCGGACCCTCTCGGCGGGGGGTTTGGTGAGTGAGGCAGAAGTCATTGCACGAATGCTCCGGGCAGTGCGGGGGTGGAGGCTAATCAGTCAATCCCGAGCAATTGGTGCAATAGCCCCACTGCTACAGGTGTTATAAAAGCACCCTGGAAACCGTGATCCCGAAGCGAAACGTTGCAAAAAAACAGGCCAAAGCCCCGCTCCGAGGGCTGGCCGCGCGGCCTGTGGCCGCTCGGCAGAATCTGTCTCTTGCATCGCTCATGCCCGTCAACGCCTTGTGATTCGGGGGTTGCGCGATTTCCTGGGGTGTCAATCAATGCCGCTTGAACGGCCCTACAGGCTGTCAATGGCACAAATTGTCGCAGAGCTTATTCTTTATTGATTGAACGTTCAATCAAAACAAAATAGACTGGCCTTCGCCGAGGCAGCCGCTTGTCGTCTGCCCGCAGGCCTGAGGAGATTTGCAAGATGCCCAAGGTCGGTATGCAACCCATTCGCCGCCAGCAGTTGATCGACGCCACCCTGTTGGCGGTCGACCAGGTCGGCCTGGGAGATGCCAGCATTGCGCTGATTGCCCGTTTGGCCGGCGTGTCGAACGGCATCATCAGTCACTACTTTCAGGACAAGAACGGCCTGATCGCAGCGACCATGCGCCACCTCATGAATGCGTTGAGCGAAGGCACCGTCGCACGCCGACAGGCCCTGCTCGACCACAGCCCGCGGGCACACTTGATGGTGATCATCGAAGGCAACTTCGACGCCAGCCAGGTGAGCGGCCCGGCAATGAAAACCTGGTTGGCCTTCTGGGCCGCCAGCATGCACCAGCCGTCCTTGCACAGGTTGCAGCGGATCAACGATCACCGCCTGTATTCCAACCTGTGCTTCCAGTTCCGCCGGGTGCTGCCGCGTGATGAAGCACGCAGCGCAGCCCGCGGCCTGGCAGCCTTGATCGACGGCCTGTGGCTGCGTGGCGCCCTGTCGGGAGATGCCTTCGACACCGACCAGGCAGTACGGATTGCTTACGAATACCTGGATCTACAACTGGCTAAACAGCAGCGCCCGGACCTTATCGGCCAGGCCTCTGAACAACCGCGCGCAGCGATTGCCCAACAAGCAGGAGCACGACGCGGCTAGCCGATCACACATTGCACTTGCGAGGACACTATGGCCCGTTTCGGAACGCAAAAACTCTACATCGATGGTGGTTATGTCGACGCTGGCACTGACGCCACCTTCGAAGCCATCAACCCGGCTACCGGCGAAGTCCTCGCCCACGTGCAACGTGCCACCGAGGCCGACGTCGAGCGCGCGGTAGAAAGCGCCGAGCGCGGCCAGAAGGTCTGGGCAGCCATGACCGCCATGCAGCGTTCGCGGATCCTGCGTCGCGCCGTCGACATCCTGCGCGAGCGCAACGATGAGCTGGCCCAGCTGGAAACCCTCGACACCGGCAAGTCCTACTCGGAAACCCGCTACGTCGACATCGTCACCGGTGCCGACGTGCTCGAATACTACGCAGGCCTGGTGCCGGCGATCGAAGGCGAGCAGATCCCGCTGCGTGAAAGCTCCTTCGTCTACACCCGTCGCGAGCCGCTGGGCGTGACCGCCGGTATCGGCGCCTGGAACTACCCGATCCAGATCGCCCTGTGGAAATCCGCCCCGGCCCTGGCCGCCGGCAACGCGATGATCTTCAAGCCGTCCGAAGTCACGTCGCTGACCACCCTGAAGCTGGCCGAGATCTACACCGAAGCCGGCCTGCCGAATGGCGTGTTCAACGTCCTGACCGGCAGCGGCCGCGAAGTCGGCACCTGGCTGACCGAGCACCCACGCATCGAAAAAGTCTCGTTCACCGGCGGCACCACCACCGGCAAGAAAGTCATGGCCAGCGCCTCCAGCTCCTCGCTGAAGGAAGTCACCATGGAGCTGGGCGGCAAGTCGCCACTGATCATCTGCGCCGACGCCGACCTCGACAAGGCCGCCGACATCGCCATGATGGCCAACTTCTACAGCTCGGGCCAGGTCTGCACCAACGGCACCCGCGTGTTCATCCCGGCCTCGATGAAAGCGGCCTTCGAAGCCAAGATCGCCGAGCGTGTTGCGCGTATCCGCGTGGGCAACCCGGAAGACGAGAACACCAACTTCGGCCCGCTGGTCAGCTTCCAGCACATGGAAAGCGTGCTCGGCTACATCGCCAAGGGTAAAGCAGAGGGCGCCCGCGTACTGTGTGGCGGCGAGCGTCTGACCGACGGTGACTTCGCCAAGGGCGCCTTCGTCGCCCCGACCGTGTTCACCGACTGCACCGACGAGATGACCATCGTCAAGGAAGAGATCTTCGGCCCGGTCATGAGCATCCTCAGCTACGAGACCGAAGAAGAAGTGGTGCGCCGCGCCAACGACACCGAATACGGCCTGGCCGCCGGTGTCTGCACCAACGACATCAGCCGCGCCCACCGCATCATCCACCAGCTCGAAGCCGGCATCTGCTGGATCAACGCCTGGGGTGAGTCGCCGGCAGAAATGCCGGTCGGTGGCTACAAGCAGTCGGGCGTCGGCCGTGAAAACGGCGTCAGCTCGCTGGCCCAGTACACCCGCATCAAGTCGGTACAGGTCGAGCTGGGCGGCTACACCTCGGTGTTCTAAGCACCCCGTGTAGTCACGCCCGTGCCGCACGGCACGGGCGTTCCCGCTTCCTGTTCACCGCCAAACGAGGGTACTTGTCATGTCCCAACAGTTCGATTACATCATCGTCGGTGCCGGCTCGGCCGGTAACACGATCGCTACCCGCCTGACCGAAGACGCCAACGTCAGCGTCCTGCTGCTCGAGGCCGGTGGCCCCGACTACCGCTTCGACTTCCGCACGCAGATGCCGGCCGCGCTGGCCTTCCCGCTGCAAGGCCGCCGCTACAACTGGGCCTACGAGACCGACCCGGAGCCGCACATGGACGGCCGCCGGATGGAATGCGGTCGCGGCAAGGGCCTGGGTGGCTCGTCGCTGATCAACGGCATGTGCTACATCCGCGGCAACGCCCTGGACTTCGACGGCTGGGCTGAACTGCCAGGCCTGGCAGACTGGACCTACCTAGACTGCCTGCCGTACTTCAAGAAAGCTGAAACCCGCGACATCGGCCCCAACGACTACCACGGTGGCGAAGGTCCGGTCAGCGTCGCCACGCCCAAGGCGGGCAACAACCCGCTGTTCCACGCCATGGTCGACGCCGGCGTGCAGGCCGGTTACCCGCGTACTGAAGACCTCAACGGTTACCAGCAGGAAGGCTTCGGCCCGATGGACCGTTCGGTGACCAAGAAAGGCCGCCGTTCGAGCACCGCCCGCGGTTACCTGGACCAGGCCAAGAAGCGCCCGAACCTGACCATCGTCACCCACGCCCTCAGCGACCGCATCCTGTTCGACGGCAAGCGCGCCGTCGGCGTGACCTACCTGGTCGGCGACAGCGAAGAGCGCATGGAAGCCCGTGCCCGCAAGGAAGTCATCGTCAGCTCCGGCGCGATCGCTTCGCCGCAACTGCTGCAGCGCTCCGGCGTCGGCCCGCGCGCCCTGCTGGAAAGCCTCGACGTGCCGGTCGTGCATGACCTGCCAGGCGTCGGCGAGAACCTCCAGGACCACCTCGAGCTGTACCTGCAGTACGCCTGCACCCAGCCGGTCTCGCTGTACCCGTCGCTGCTCTGGTGGAACCAGCCGGCCATCGGTGCCGAGTGGCTGTTCAACGGTACCGGCATCGGCGCCAGCAACCAGTTCGAGGCCGGTGGTTTCATCCGCACCCGTCCTGAGTTCGAGTGGCCGAACATCCAGTACCACTTCCTGCCGGTGGCGATCAATTACAACGGCTCCAACGGCGTCAAGGAACACGGCTTCCAGGCGCACATGGGCTCCATGCGTTCGCCTAGCCGCGGCCGTATCCAGCTCAAGTCGAAGGACCCGCGCCAGCACCCGAGCATCCTCTTCAACTACATGGCCACCGAGCAGGACTGGCAGGAATTCCGCGACGGCATCCGCCTGACCCGTGAAATCATGGCCCAGCCGGCGCTGGACCCGTACCGTGGCCGCGAAATCAGCCCGGGCGAGCACGTGCAGACGGACGAGCAGCTGGACCAGTTCATCCGCGAACACGCCGAAACCGCGTTCCACCCGTCCTGCTCGTGCAAGATGGGCACCGACGAGATGGCCGTGGTCGACGACCAGGGTCGCGTGCATGGCATGCAAGGCCTGCGCGTGGTCGATGCGTCGATCATGCCGATCATCATCACCGGCAACCTCAACGCCACCACGATCATGATCGCCGAGAAAATCTCGGACAAGATCCGTGGCCGCCAGGCCCTGCCGCGCAGCACCGCCAAGTACTACGTGGCGAACGGCGCGCCGGTCAAAGGCAAGGCCATGCGTGAAGTGAAGCAAGGCTGAGCTGTTGCGCCTGGCGAGCGCTTCGCGCTCGTTCGCGGGTAAACCCGCTCCCACAAGGGTTCACCGCAACCTCTGTGGGGTTTACCCGCGAAGAGGCCAGCACTTACGACATCTGAAAAGGCACCCGTCGCGGTGCCTTTTTTTCATATGCAGAAACGCTTTACACCCTGCCAATTCATCAGGTTAGAATCGATTGGCACGCGACCTGCTAGCTTTTGCTGAAAAGTCTGCTAGGAAGTCCTCCCCCTGCACTATCCCCCGGAGTAACGCCTTTGGATGCAAGCACCATCAACAGCCTGTTCCTGATCGGCGCATTGCTGGTGGGTGCAAGTATCCTGGTCAGCTCGCTGTCATCGCGCCTGGGCATCCCGATCCTGGTCATCATCCTGGCGGTCGGCATGGTTGCCGGCGTGGACGGTGGCGGCATCATCTTCAACAACTACCCGACCGCCTACCTGGTGGGCAACCTGGCGTTGGCCGTGATCCTCCTCGACGGCGGCCTGCGCACGCGGGTGGCGAGCTTCCGCGTGGCCCTCTGGCCGGCGCTGTCGCTGGCCACCGTGGGCGTGCTGATCACCACGGCGCTGACCGGCATGGTCGCCGCCTGGCTGTTCGACCTGAGCCTGATCCAGGGCCTGCTGATCGGCGCCATCGTCGGCTCCACCGACGCCGCGGCGGTGTTCTCGCTGCTCGGCGGCAAGGGCCTCAATGAACGGGTCACGGCGACACTGGAGATCGAGTCGGGCAGCAACGACCCGATGGCGGTGTTCCTCACCGTCACCCTGATCGACATGATCGCGAGCGGCCAGACCGGCCTGCACTGGAGCCTGCTGACCCACCTGATCCGAGAATTCGGCATCGGCGGCCTGGTCGGCCTGGGCGGCGGCTGGCTGATGCTGCAGATGGTCAACCGGATCAACCTGGCCAGTGGCCTCTACCCGATCCTGGTAGTGGCCGGTGGCCTGGTGGTGTTCTCGCTGACCAACGCCCTGCACGGCAGCGGCTTCCTGGCCGTGTACCTGTGCGGCCTGGTGCTCGGCAACCGGCCGATCCGCAGCCGCCACGGCATCCTGCACATGCTCGACGGCATGGCCTGGCTGGCACAGATCGGCATGTTCCTGGTGCTCGGCCTGCTGGTCACGCCGCACGACCTGCTGCCGATCGCCCTGCCGGCGCTGGGCCTGGCGCTGTGGATGATCCTGGTGGCCCGACCGCTGTCGGTGGTCGCCGCACTGCTGCCGTTCAAGGCCTTCCACGGCCGCGAAAAAGGCTTTATCGCCTGGGTCGGGCTGCGCGGTGCGGTCCCGATCATTCTTGCGGTGTTCCCGCTGATGGCCGGGCTGCCGCAGGCGCAGCTATTCTTCAACCTGGCGTTCTTCATCGTGCTGGTGTCGCTGTTGGTGCAAGGCACCAGCCTGCCGTGGATGGCCAAGCTGCTCAAAGTCACCGTACCGCCCGACCCGGCGCCGATCTCTCGCTCGGCCCTGGAAGTGCACGTCACCAGCGAGTGGGAGCTGTTCGTCTACCGCCTCGGCGCGGAAAAGTGGTGCATCGGCGCCGCCCTTCGCGAGCTGAAGATGCCCGAGGGCACGCGGATTGCCGCGCTGTTCCGCGCCGAACAACTGCTGCACCCGTCGGGCAGTACCGTGCTGGAAGTCGGCGACATGCTCTGCGTGATCGGCCACGAGCACAACCTGCCGGCGCTGGGCAAACTGTTCAGCCAGGCGCCACAGCGTGGCCTGGACCTGCGCTTCTTCGGCGACTTCGTCCTCGAAGGCGATGCCGAGCTGGGTGCCGTGGCGGCACTTTATGGCCTGAAACTGGACGGCCTGGACGCCAATATGCCGCTGGCGCAGTTCATCCGACAAAAGGTCGGAGGCGCTCCAGTAGTAGGGGATCAGATCGAATGGCACGGCACAATCTGGACCGTCGCGGTCATGGACGGGAACAAGATCCACAAAGTCGGCGTCAGATTCCCCGAAGGAACCCGACCTGGCCCTGGCCTGTTCCTCTAAATTCCGATTCGCCTCGATACACAAGAATCCTGCCTATGTCCCTGCGTGTGCACCTGCGCGCAGCCCTCCTCGGGCTGTGCTTGTCCCTCTCGTTTGCCGCCACCGCGGCCGAGGCCCCGACCACCGCCAGCATTCAGAACAGCCTCGACAAGATCGCCGAGCGCAAGCTCCCCGAAGCTGAGCAGAAGGCCCTGCAGCAGGTCCTCGAGCAGACGCTCAGCCTGCTCGGCACCCAGCAGGACAGCGAGAAGAAACTCGCCGAGCTCAAGCAGCAGCTGGCCGACGCGCCGCGCCTGACCAGCGAAAGCCAGCGCGAACTGGCCAAGCTCAAGGCCAGCAAGAGCGTGCTGCCGAGCCAGCGCTACGGCAACTTGTCGGTGCCCCAGCTGGAGCAGATCCTCAGCGAGCGCAACACCCAGCAGGGTGAGTTGCAAAAGGCGCTGTCCGACGCCAACAGCCTGATCATCAACTCGCAGACGCGCCCCGAGCGGGCGCAGGCCGAGATCAGCAACAACCAGATCCGCGCACAAAAGATCAACAGCAGCCTCAAATCCGGCAAGGACAACGGCAAGAGCCTCTCCAGCGATCAGCGCAACCAGCTCAATGCCGAGCTCGCCGCGCTCAACGCGCAGACCCTGCTACGGCGCCAGGAACTGGCCGGCAACGGCCTGCTGCAAGACCTCGGCAACGCCCAGCACGACCTGCTGATCGAACGTGCGGCGCGCCTGGAGCAAGAGATCCAGGCCCTGCAGACGCTGATCAACGACAAGCGCCTGGCGCAGTCGCAGCAAACCGTCACCCAGCAGTCGATCGAAGCACAGAAAGCCGGCGGCAGCAGCCTGCTGGCCAACGAGAGCGCGGCCAACCTGAAGCTCTCCGACTACCTGCTCAAGAGCACCGACCGGCTCAACGAGCTGACCCAGCAGAACCTCAAGACCAAGCAGCAGCTCGACAGCCTGACCCAGGCCGACCAGGCCCTGGACGAGCAGATCAACGTGCTCAAGGGCAGCCTACTGCTGTCCAAGATCCTCTACAAGCAGAAGCAGACCCTGCCGCACCTCAAGCTCGACCGCGACCTGGCCGACCAGATCGCCGACATTCGCCTGTATCAGTTCGAGGTCAACCAGCAGCGCGAACAGATGAGCAACCCGACCGGCTACGTCGACCGGCTGCTCGCCACCCAACCCGAGCAGGACGTCAACCCGGCGCTGCGCAAGGCCTTGCTGGAAGTGGCGGTGACCCGCAACGACCTGCTCGAACGGCTCAACCGTGAACTGTCGGCCCTGCTCAACGAGTCGATCACCCTGCAGCTCAACCAGAAGCAGCTGCTGAGCACCGCCCAAGGCCTGCGCACCACCCTTGAAGAGCAGATGTTCTGGATCCCCAGCAACAAGCCGCTGGACTGGGAATGGTTGAGCACGGTGCCGGGGCGCTTCGTCGAGCAGGTCGCCAGCCTGCCGTGGGGCTCGGGCGTCAAAGAGGTGGTGCAAGGGCTGAGCCAGCGGCCGCTGCTGTTCCTGCCGTTGCTGCTGTTGATCGGGGCCCTGCTGTGGCGCCGGCGCTACCTGTACCAGCGGCTGAGCAAGGTCCACCAGGACATCGGCCACTTCAAGCGCGACAGCCAGTGGCATACGCCGCAGGCGCTGCTGATCAACGTCTTGCTGGCGATGCCGCTGAGCCTGGCGCTGGCGCTGTGCGCGTACATCCTGCAGGTCGATGCGCGCGGGCAGAACGCCAACCTCAGCGCGGCGCTGTGGCAGATCGCCCAGGCCTGGCTGGTGTTCTACACCGCCTACCGGATCCTCGCCCCTGGCGGCGTGGCGGAGATCCACTTCCGCTGGCACAAGCCGCAGGTCGAATTCCTCCGTGGCTGGGTGCGCCGCCTGGGCAGCGTGGTGCTGGCGCTGGTCGGCGTGGTGGCGGTGGCCGAGCACCAGCCCTCGGCGCTGGCCGACGACGTGCTCGGCATCGGCGTGGTGCTGACCTGCTACGCACTGATGGCCTGGCTGCTCAGCCGGCTGCTGTTGAGCAGCCCGGCGCACCGCGACACCTCATTGTTCCGCAAGGCAGTCGGGGTGGCCTTTACCGCCCTGCCGATCGCGCTGTTCGTGGCGGTCTGCTTCGGCTACTACTACACCGCCCTGAAGCTCACCGACCGCCTCATCTACACCCTCTACCTGCTGCTGTTCTGGCTGGTGATCGAAGCCGCGTTCGTCCGCGGCCTGTCGGTGGCGGCGCGGCGCCTGGCCTACCAGCGTGCGCTGAGCAAACGCCAGGCGAGCAAGGAAGGCCTGGACGGCGAAGTGATCACCGAAGAGCCGACCCTGGACATCGAGCAGGTCAACCAGCAGTCGTTGCGGTTGATTCGCCTGGCCCTGCTGGGGGGCTTCATCGGGGGCCTGTACTGGGTCTGGGCGGACCTGATCACGGTGTTCGCCTACCTCAACAACTTCACCCTGTACGAGTACACCAGCGGCACGGGCGCCGCCGCCAGCATGGTGCCGATCAGCCTTGGCGACCTGCTCGGGGCGCTGGTGATCATCGGCATCACCTTTGCCTTGGCCGGCAACTTGCCGGGGCTGCTCGAGGTGCTGGTGCTGTCGCGCCTGAACCTGGCCCAAGGCAGCGCCTACGCCACCACCACGCTGCTGTCGTACGTGATTGCCGGGGTCGGCTTCGTCAGCACCCTGTCGACCCTCGGGGTCAGCTGGGACAAGCTGCAGTGGCTGGTCGCCGCGCTGTCGGTGGGCCTGGGCTTCGGCATGCAGGAGATCTTCGCCAACTTCATCTCCGGCATCATGATCCTGTTCGAGCGCCCGGTGCGCATCGGCGACACCATCACCATCGGCAACCTGTCGGGCACGGTGAGCAAGATCCGCATTCGCGCGACCACCATCACCGATTTCGACCGCAAGGACATCATCGTCCCGAACAAGACCTTCATCACCGGGCAGTTGATCAACTGGTCGCTGACCGACACGGTCACGCGGGTGACCCTCAAGCTCGGCATCGACTACGGCTCGGACCTCGACCTGGTCCGCGACCTGCTGCTCAAGGGTGCCCACCAGAACCCGCGGGTGCTCAAGGACCCGGAACCGCTCGTGTACTTCCTCAACTTCGGCGAGAGTTCGCTCGATCACGAGCTGCGCATGCATGTGCGTGACCTGGGTGACCGCAACCCGACCCTGGATGAGATCAACCGGTACATCAACCGCGAGTTCAAGGCGCACAACATCAAGATCTCGGTGCGGCAGGTCGAGGTGTTCCTGATGGATACGCTGGGGCAAAAGCAGCAGTTGATTGCCGTTGAAGGTGGCGATGGCACGCCGCCGCAGGGCGCTCGGCCAGTGTGACTGGACGTCAGCCAGCGTGAGCCGCAGAATCGCTGCGAGGGCTGCGCCCTCGTTCGCGGGTGAACCCGCTCCCACCAGGACCCAGTGAACCCTGTGGGAGCGGGTTCACCCGCGAAGGGCCGCAAAGCGGCCCCACTTTCGCCATGCCAGGAGCCGGCCTTTGAAAGCCCTCGACCAACTGACCTTCGACAACCGCTTCGCCCGCCTGGGCGACGCGTTTTCCACCCAGGTCCTGCCCGACCCGATCGCCGGCCCGCGCCTGGTCGTCGCCAGCACCGCTGCCATGGCCCTGCTCGACCTCGACCCGGCCCAGGCCGACCTGGCGCTGTTTGCCGAACTGTTCAGCGGCCAGCAGTCCTGGCAAGACGCCGACCCACGGGCGATGGTCTACTCCGGCCACCAGTTCGGCTCCTACAACCCGCGCCTGGGTGATGGCCGCGGGCTGCTGCTGGGCGAGGTGGTCAATGACGCGGGCGAGCACTGGGACCTGCACCTCAAGGGCGCCGGCCAGACCCCGTACTCGCGCATGGGCGACGGCCGCGCCGTGCTGCGCTCGTCGATCCGCGAGTTCCTCGGCTCCGAAGCCCTGCACGCCCTGGGCATCCCCAGCAGCCGCGCGCTGTGCGTGATCGGCTCGAGCACGCCGGTCTGGCGCGAGACCCAGGAAAGCGCCGCGATGCTCCTGCGCGTGGCGCCGAGCCATGTCCGCTACGGCCACTTCGAATACTTCTACTACACGCGCCAGCCCGAGCAGCAGCAGTTGCTCATCGATCACGTGCTCGAGCAGCACTACCCCGAATGCCGCGCGGCCGAGCTGCCGTACCTGGCGATGTTCCGCAGCATCGTCGAGCGCAATGCCGAGCTGACCGCGCGCTGGCAGGCCTATGGCTTCTGCCACGGGGTGATGAACAGCGACAACATGTCGATCCTGGGCATCACCTTCGACTTCGGCCCGTTCGCCTTCCTCGACGATTTCGACGCCAACTTTATCTGTAACCATTCCGATGACCGTGGCCGCTACAGCTATTCGAACCAAGTGCCGATTGCCCACTGGAACCTCAGTGCACTCGCCCAGGCACTGACACCGTTCATCGAAGTCGAGGCGCTGAAGGAAGCGTTGGGGCTGTTCCTGCCGCTGTACCAGGCGCATTACCTGGACCTGATGCGCCGGCGCCTGGGGCTGACTACCGCTGAAGAGGATGACCTGGCGCTGGTCGAGCGGCTGCTGCAGTGCATGCAGCGTGGCGGTGTCGACTACACGCTGTTCTTCCGCCGGCTTGGCGAGCAGCCGGTGGCTGACGCACTGAAGGTGGTGCGCGATGACTTCATCGACCTGGCCGGCTTCGATGCCTGGGGCGCCGACTATCTCGCCCGTTGTGAAGGTGAGCCGGGCAATGCCGAGGGTCGACGGGAGCGGATGCAGGCGGTGAACCCGCTGTACATCTTGCGCAACTACCTGGCGCAGAAGGCCATCGAAGCGGCTGAGGGGGGTGATTACACTGAGGTGCGGCGCTTGCACCAAGTGCTGAGCAGGCCGTTCGAGGAACAACCAGGGATGCAGGCTTACGCCGAAAGGCCGCCGGAGTGGGGCAAGCATCTGGAGATCAGTTGCTCGTCTTGAACCCGCCGCAGCCCGATAAATTCAAGGAAACCGCAATGTCCGACCCGTTAGTAATCCCCTGCCCCCACTGCAACGGCCTCAACCGCCTGCCCACCGCCCGTCTCGACGACGCACCGAAATGCGGCCGCTGCAAACAGGACGTGCTACTGGGCAAACCCTTCGACCTCACTGAAAGCACCTACGCCAGCCAGATCAAAGGCGATCTGCCGTTGCTGCTGGACGTCTGGGCCGACTGGTGCGGCCCGTGCAAAGCCTTCGCGCCGATTTTTACCCAGGCCGCTGGCCAGCTCAGCGGCCGCTGCCGCCTGGCCAAGCTCGACAGCGAAGCGAATCGCAACCTGGCCGGGCAACTGGGCATCCGCTCGATCCCTAGCCTGATCCTGTTCAAGAACGGCCGCGAAGTCGCCCGCCAGGCTGGTGCGTTTCCGCTGCAATCACTGATGGAGTGGCTGCGCAGCCAAGGGGTCTAGGCATTCTCTTCAAGCAGGCTATGCAATTCGACAAACTGCTGCGTCAGCTTGTGCCGAGGCTCCAAGTGGATGAGCGGCAAGCTGGCGTGGTGCGACTCGCGCATCTTCACCGAGCTGCTCAGGTACACCGGCAGCACCGGCATCCCCTCTTCCAGCAACTCGTCGAGCATCTGCTGAGGCAAACTGGCGCGTGACTGGAACTGGTTGACGACGATCCCCTCGACCACCAGGCCCTCGTTGTGGTCTTCCTTCAGCTCCTCGATCTCGGCCAATAGCCCATACAGCGCCTGGCGCGAAAAACTGTCGCAGTCGAAAGGGATCAAAACGCGATCAGCCGCGATCAACGCTGAAACCGCATAGAAATTCAGCGCCGGCGGGGTATCGATGTAGATCCGCTCATAGTCCTCATCAAGATCATCCAGCAGCTTTCGCAGCTTGTTGATCTTGTGCTTGGCCTCGAGCTTGGGCTGCAGGTCGGCCAGCTCGGCGGTCGCGGTGACCACATGGAGGTTGTCGAAAGGCGTCTCGTAGATATCGACTTTGTTCTTCTTGGTAAACGGCCCGCTGGACAGGCTCTGCTTGAAGAAGTCGGCAATCCCCATGGGGATGTCGTCACCGGTCAGCCCGGTCAGGTACTGGGTCGAGTTGGCCTGGGCATCCAGGTCGATCAACAGGGTCCGATAGCCCTCGTTGGCGCTGACCGCCGCCAGGTTGCAGGCAATGCTCGACTTGCCCACGCCACCTTTCTGATTGAACACCACGCGCCGCATGAGAGACCTCCGTGTATCAACGAATGCCCGAGTATGTGTGCAGCGACCAGGCTTGACCAGCCCATGTT
The DNA here is from genome assembly GCF_900536025.1 of Pseudomonas reidholzensis. Lineage (GTDB taxonomy): Bacteria > Pseudomonadota > Gammaproteobacteria > Pseudomonadales > Pseudomonadaceae > Aquipseudomonas > Aquipseudomonas reidholzensis. The sequence continues at coordinate 105,881 of NZ_UNOZ01000039.1, read as the reverse complement.
GTCGGTTGCACCGCCACTGATCGTGCGCCCCGGCAATTTTTCCGCGAAACGCTGTCCAAGCAACAATTGCTACCACTCGCCAGCACCGGGATAATGCGCGCCACTGGAGCACATCCCTGTCTCATTCCCACGGCGAGCACATCTCCACAGGGCAGGAAGCAGATACATCGTGATCACCTTCGACATCAGCCAATGGCGCGCTTGGGCTCCAGGCCTGCAGGTGCCCGCCGATTGGCAGGCCTGGGCCGACACCGGCGTGCTGCCTACAGGCGCCGAGCAGGCGCCGGACGTCGCGTTCCTGCCGGCCATGCAACGGCGCCGCCTGAGCCCGCTGGCGCGCATGGCGTTCGCCGTCGGCTGGCCGCTGGCCGAGGGTATCGAGGCGCTGCCACTGGTGTACGTCTCGCGCCACGGCGAAACGCCGCGCACCTTCAACCTGCTCAGCCAACTGGCCGAGCGCCAGCCGCTGTCACCCACCCAGTTCAGCCTGTCGGTGCACAACGCGGTGATCGGCCTGTGGTCGATCCTGCGCGGCGAAACCAGCGAAATGACCGCCCTGGCAGCCGCCGGCGACGGTTTCGAACAGGGCATCCTCGAAGCGGCCGGGCTGCTCCACGACGGTGCTGCCGCCGTGCTGGTCATCGTTGCCGAAGAACAGCCGCCGGCGGCCTATGCGCCATTCATCGACGACGTGCCGTTCTCCTACGCCCTGGCCCTGCTGCTGACCCCCGGCCAGCAGTGGTCGCTGGCGCTCGCCCCGGCCTGCGACAATAGCCCAGCCGAACTGCCGCATGCCCTCGACTGGCTACGCGCCCAGCTCAGCGGCCAGGACCACCTCGACCACCCCGGAAAACAGCGCTCATGGACCTGGCAACGACACCCATGAGCGGCCGCCGCGATAGCTACCACTGGCGCCTGCTGGCAACCGCGCTGAGCTTTCTGCTGTTCGGCCTCGGCGGCCTGTGCCTGCGGGTGCTGGTGTTCCCCTTGCTGGCCTGCCTGCCCGGCGGCAGCGAACGCCACCAGCAGCGGGCCCGGCGCACCATCGGCTGGCTGTTCTGGCGGCTGGTGCGGTTCATGCGCGGCAGCGGTGTGCTGACTTATGAGATCATTGGCGCCGAGGGCCTCGGGCGCCCTGGGCAGATGATCATCGCCAACCATCCGTCGCTGATCGATGTGGTGTTTCTCATCGGCCTGGTGCGCAACGCCAACTGCGTGGTCAAGCAGAGCCTGTTCGCCAACCCGTTCACCCGTGGCCCGGTCCGCGAAGCGCAGTACCTGGGCAACGATGGCAGCATGCAGATGTTCGACGCGGCGGCCGAAACGCTGCGCCAGGGCCAGCCGCTGATCATCTTCCCCGAAGGCACGCGCACACCGCCTGGGCAGGCCCCGGCCTTTCATCGTGGCGCGGCCGCGATCGCCCTGCGCGGTGCGAAGATCATCACCCCGGTGACCATCAGCGTCAGCCCCACCACGCTGACCAAGAACGAACCGTGGTACCGCATCCCGCCACGCCGGGTGCATGTGCGCCTGAAGGTCGGGGCCGACATCGACCCGGCCAGTTTCAGCGCCCTCGGCCCGGCGCCGCTGGCGTCACGCCGGCTCAACGATTACCTGCACCAGTACTTCATCAAGGAGCTCGCCACAGATGAGCGAAGCACAGCAAGACCTGTACCGTGATATCAAGCAGTTGATCATCGACGCGCTCGGCCTCGAAGACATTGCCGTGCACGACATCGACGACCAGCAGCCGCTGTTCGGCGAAGGCCTGGGCCTGGACTCGGTGGACGCGCTCGAGCTCGGCCTTGCCCTGCAGAAGCATTTCGGCATCAAGATCGACGCCGATGCCAAGGACACCCGTAGCCATTTCACCAATGTCGCCAGCCTGGCGGCATTCATCACTGCCCGTCGGGCCGCCTGAGACCGCACCATGCAAACCCGCGAAGACATCTTCAACATCCTGCGCGACGCCCTGGTCGAACTGTTCGAACTGGACCCGGCGAGCATCAACGCCAACGCCAACCTGTACCAGGACCTGGAAATCGACAGCATCGATGCCATCGACCTGATCGACCACATCAAGCGCCAGACCGGCAAGAAGATCAGCGCCGAAGACTTCAAGTCGGTGCGCACCGTCGGTGACGTGGTCGACGCCGTGTTCCGCCTGGTCAACAGCGCGGCATGAAACGCCTGGTCGGCCCCGTGCTGGTGCTGGCCGGCGTGCTGTATCCGTTTGCCGTGCACCTTGGCCTCGGCCACTTCGCGCCCTGGCAATTCGCCGTGCTGCTCGGCGGCCTGTGGCTGGCGCGCGGGCTGAGTGCGCCGCGCCGGCCCGGCAACCGTTGGATGAGCGTCGTGGCACTGGGCTTCTGCGGGCTGCTGGCGGTGTCCGACAGTGCCGCGCTGCTGCGCTGGTACCCGGTGCTGGTCAACGGCTTCATGCTGGTGCTGTTCGGCGCCAGCCTGAAATACGGGCCGCCACTGGTCGAGCGCCTGGCCCGGCTGCGTGAGCCTGAACTGCCCGCTGCAGCCATCGGCTATACCCGCCGGGTGACCGAGGTGTGGTGCGGGTTCTTCCTGGTCAACGGGCTGATCGCTGCGGGCCTGACCCTGTGGGCGCCGCTGGCCTGGTGGACGCTGTATAACGGCCTGATCGCCTATATCGCGATGGGCCTGCTGTTTGCCGGCGAATGGCTGATACGACAACAGGTGCGAGGACGCGCATGAACTGGATCAACCCCGAGCACCTGCTGCGGCCACTGGATGTGCCGCGGCCGGTGACCCTGGCGCCGGCACTCGATCACGCCGACCTGTGCGCCCAGGCCCTGCGCCTGGCTGGCGGCCTGCGTGAGCGAGGCATCCAGCGCCTGGCGGTGCACCTGCAGGATGCCGGCGAGCTGGCGATTGCCCTGCTCGGCGCCTGGCGCGCCGGGGTGCAGGTGCTGCTGCCCAGTGACCTGCAAGCGCAGACCCGCGCCCGCTGGCACGACCAGGTCGACCTGTGGCTCAGCGACCAGCCCTCCGACCACGGCATCGCACAGCTGCAAGGCGCAGCGCTGCCGCCCGCCGACCTCGACCTGGATCACTGCCGGATCGGCCTGTGCACGTCGGGCTCCAGTGGCGAAGCCAAGCTGATCGACAAGCGCCTGCGCCAGCTGGGCAATGAAGTCAGCGCCCTCGAGCAGCTCTGGGGCGAGGCGCTCGGCGATGCCTGGATCATCGGCAGTGTCGCCACCCAACATATTTACGGGCTGCTGTTCCGCGTGCTCTGGCCGCTGTGCGCCGGCCGCGGCTTCAGCCGCCAACCACTGCCCTTCCCCGAAGACCTGCAGCGTGCCAGCCGCGAGCACCCGGCCTGCGCCTGGGTCACCAGCCCGGCACTGCTCAAGCGCATGGGTGACAACCTCGACTGGCCGGCGCTGAGCCAGGTACGCCGGGTGTTCTCGTCGGGCGGCCAGCTGCCGGCGCAGGCTGCCGAACGCCTGCACCAGCGCCTTGGCCAATGGCCGACGGAAATCCTCGGCAGCTCGGAAACCGGCGGCATCGCCTGGCGTCAGGGCGACGTCCTGTGGCAGCCGTTCAACGGCGTCCAGCTTGCGCTTGATGAGCACGGGGCACTGCGCGTCGCCTCGCCTTACCTCGCCCCCGGGCACTTCGAGCAGACCGCCGACGCCGCCGAAATCAACGGCGATGGGCGCTTGCGGCTGCTCGGCCGTCTCGACCGGATCGTCAAACTGGAAGAAAAACGCATTGCCCTGCCCCAGCTCGAACAGGCCCTGTGCGCCCACGCCTGGGTCAGCGACGCACGTCTTGGGGTGGTCGAAGAAGGCCGCGCCGCGCTCGGTGCGTTGCTGGTGCTCAGCCCGGCCGGCCTGCATGCGCTGCGCAGCCAGGGCCGCCGCGCCCTGCTCGACGGCCTTCGCCAGCACCTTGCTGCACATTGCGAAGCCCTGGCCCTGCCACGCCGCTGGCGGTTGCTGCGCGAGTTGCCGGTGAATGCCCAAGGCAAGCTGCCGCAGGCCCTGGTGCAAGCCTTGCTGATGGCGCCGCGGGCCAATCGACCGGAGATCCTTGAACAGCGCCATGACGGGGCGGAACTGCGCCTGTGGGTGCCGGCCGACCTGCCATGCTTCACCGGCCATTTTCCGACCACGCCGATCCTCCCCGGGGTGGTCCAGATCGACTGGGCCATCGCCCTTGGCGCCACGGTTACCCCTCCGGGACTGCGCTTCGCCGGCATGGAAGTGCTCAAGTTCCAGCACCTGGTGCGCCCCGGCGACGAGCTGGACCTGACCCTGCGTTTCGATGCGCCCCGCAGCAAGCTGTACTTCGCCTTCAGCCTGCAGGGCCAGCCCTGCTCCAGCGGGCGCATTCTGCTGGAGCCGACCGATGCATAAGCCTTGCGCGGTGATCCCGGTGTACAACCACGAGCAGCCACTGCCTGGCGTGGTCGCAGCACTGCTGCGCGCCGGGCTGCCCTGCGTCCTGGTCGACGACGCCAGCCATGCGCCGTGCGCCGCGGTGCTGCGCCAGCTGGCCGAGCAGCCACAGGTGTTCCTGGTCAGCCTCGGCGCCAACCAGGGCAAGGGCGGGGCGGTCATGACCGGCCTGCGCGAGGCGGCCCGGCTGGGCTTCAGCCATGCCTTGCAGGTGGACGCCGACGGCCAGCACGACCTGGCCGACGTGGCCACCTTCGTGGCCCAGTCGCAGGCCCATCCACAGGCGCTGATCTGCGGTTATCCACAATACGACGCCAGCGTGCCCAAGGGGCGCCTGTACGCCCGCTACCTGACGCACGTGTGGGTCTGGATCAACAGCCTGTCGCTGGCGATCCCCGATTCGATGTGCGGCTTTCGGGTCTACCCGCTGCCACCGACGCTGGCCTTGATCGATGCAGTGCGCCTCGGCCGGCGGATGGACTTCGACCCGGAGATCCTCGTGCGCCTGGCCTGGCGCGAACAGCCGATGCGCTGGCTGCCGACTCGGGTGCACTACCCGCAGGACGGCCTCTCGCACTTTCGCCTGGTGCACGACAACGCGCTGATCTCACGCATGCACGCCAAGCTGTTCGTTGGCATGTTGCTGCGCGCACCGATGATCCTCTGGCGCCGGTGGCGCCGATGAGCAGCCCGTCACGGCACTGGGCCGAGCACGGCGAGCGCGGCAGCTTCTGGCTGATGAAGCTGACCGCGCTGCTGGTGCGCCTGCTTGGCCGACGCCTGCTGAGCCCGCTGATCCATGCCATCGTGCTGTACTTCTTCCTGTTCGGCCGCCGCGCCCGGCGCAGCGCCTGGCAGTACCAGCAACGCCTGGCCGACTGGAGCGGCGGGCGCACGCCGGCACCCAGCCACTGGCAGGTGTTCCGCCAGTTCATGGCGTTTGCCGACTCGCTGCTGGACAAGCTCGACGCCTGGAACGGCAAGCTGCGCCTGCAGGACATCGCGATCGACGACCCCGCCGGCCTGCGCCAGCAACTGCGCGGCGCACGCGGGCAAATGCTGGTCGGCGCGCACCTGGGCAACCTCGAGGTGTGCCGGGCACTGGCCGAGCTGGGCGAACAGGTGACCATGAACGTGCTGGTGCACACCCGTCACGCCGAACGCTTCAACCGCCTGCTCGGCGAAGCCGGCGCCAGCCATGTGCGGCTGATCCAGGTCAGCGAGCTGGACCCGGCGGTCATGCTGCAACTGTCCGAACGGCTGGAGCGCGGCGAATGGCTGGCGATCGCCGGCGACCGCATCCCGCTGCACGGCGCGCGCACCGTCGAGGTGGATTTTCTCGGCCATCCGGCGGCCTTGCCGCAAGGCCCCTGGCTGCTGGCCGGGCTGCTCGGCTGCCCGGTCAACCTGCTGTTCTGCTTGAAGCTTCACGGCCGCTACCGGATCACCCTGGAGCCGTTCGCCGAGCGCCTGCACTGGCGCCGCGACACCCGCGAGCAGGTGATCGCCGAATGGGCCACGCGCTACGCCGCACGCCTGGGCCATTATTGCCAACAGGCGCCGACCCAGTGGTTCAACTTCTACCCCTTCTGGAAAGACCGATGACCCAGTCCGTAACCTTCGGCGAGGCGCCGCTCGCCATCGAGGATGTCCTCGCCCTCAGCCAGCGCCAGGCCACCGCACGCCTCGAAGAGGACCCTGTGTACCGCGAGCGCATCGCCCGCGGCGCGCGTTTTCTCGACACCCTGCTGGACAAGGAAGGGGTGATCTACGGCGTCACCACCGGGTATGGCGATTCCTGCGTGGTGGCGGTGCCGCCGGAGCACGTGGAGGCGCTGCCGATCCACCTGTACACCTTTCACGGTTGCGGCCTGGGCAAGCTGCTCGAGCCGGCCGCCACCCGTGCGGTGCTGGCGGCGCGGCTGCGCTCGCTGAGCCACGGCATGTCCGGGGTGCGCTTCGAGCTGCTGGAGCGCCTGCAGGCGTTTCTCGCGCATGACATCCTGCCGCTGATCCCCGAAGAAGGCTCGGTGGGCGCCAGTGGCGACCTGACGCCGCTGTCGTACGTGGCAGCCACCTTGTCTGGCGAGCGCGAAGTGCTCTACCAGGGCGAGCAGCGCAGCAGCGCCGATGTCCATCGCCAACTCGGCTGGCAGCCGCTGGTGCTGCGGCCGAAAGAGGCCTTGGCCCTGATGAACGGCACGGCGGTGATGACCGGCCTGGCCTGCCTGGCCTTCGGCCGCGCCGACTACCTGCTCAAGCTGGCCACGCGCATCACCGCGCTCAACGTCATCGCCCTGCAAGGCAACCCGGAGCATTTCGACGAGCGCCTGTTCGCCGCCAAGCCGCACCCCGGCCAGACCCAGGTCGCCGCCTGGCTGCGCCAGGACCTGGCCATCGAGGCGCCGGCTGCGCCGCTGCACCGCCTGCAAGACCGCTACTCGCTGCGCTGCGCGCCGCACGTGCTCGGGGTACTGGCCGACAGCCTGGGCTGGCTGCGCAGCTTTATCGAGACTGAACTGAACAGCGCCAACGACAACCCGATCATCGACGGTGACGCCGAGCGCGTGCTGCACGGCGGGCACTTCTATGGCGGCCATATCGCCTTTGCCATGGACAGCCTGAAAACCCTGGTGGCGAACGTCGCCGACCTGCTCGACCGGCAGCTCGCGCTGCTGGTCGACGTGCGCTACAACCATGGCCTGCCGAGCAACCTGTCCGGTGCCCAGGCCGACCGCGCCATGCTCAACCATGGCTTCAAGGCCGTGCAGATCGGCGCCAGCGCATGGACCGCCGAAGCCCTCAAGCAGACCATGCCGGCCAGTGTCTTTTCGCGCTCCACCGAATGCCACAATCAGGACAAGGTGAGCATGGGTACGATCGCCGCACGCGATGCCCTGCGCGTGCTCGAGCTGACCGAACAGGTCGCCGCGGCGAGCTTGCTGGCTGCCAACCAGGGCGTCTGGCTGCGTGCTCGCCAGGCGGATGCACGGCCATTGCCACCGGCGTTGGAGACCATGCATCAGGCGTTGCTGGCAGACTTTGCCCCGGTCATCGAGGACCGCGCCCTGGAGCGCGAACTGCGCCTGTGCCTGGCGCGCATCGCCGAGCAGCACTGGAGGCTGCATGCGTAACCCTGGGGTGTTCCACGTCGACAGCGAGATCGTCGTGCCGTTCTTCGATGTCGACAGCATGCACATCGTCTGGCACGGCCATTACGTGAAATACCTCGAAGTCGCCCGCTGCGCCCTGCTCGACAGCCTGCAGCACGATTACCGCAGCATGCAGGCGAGCGGCTACATGTGGCCAGTGATCGACCTGCAGCTGCGCTATATCCGCGGCGCCAGCTTCGGCCAGCGGCTGAACGTGCGCGCCAGTCTGGTCGAGTGGGAGCACCGGCTGAAGATCAACTACCTGATCAGCGACGCCGCCACCGGCGAACGCATGACCCGCGCCAGCACGGTGCAGGTCGCGGTGCACATCGACAGCGGCGAGATGCAGCTGGCCTCGCCGCAGGTGATGCTCGACGCGGTGCGCGGGGTGCTGTCATGAGCAGGCTGCTGCGCGCCGTTTCTGCGCTGGCCCTGCTGATCGGCAGCCCGCTGGCCCTGGCGTTCGACCTGCAAGACCTGCAGCGGCAGCTGAGCGAACCCGCCGTGGTCAAAGGCAGCTTCATCCAGGAAAAACACCTGCGTGCCCTGCCCCAGCCACTGCTGAGCCGCGGGCAGTTCATCCTGGCGCGTGACCACGGCCTGCTCTGGCTTCTGCAAACGCCGTTGCGCCAGGACTACCGGATCAGCGCTCAAGGCATCGCCCGGCGTGACCCGAGCGGCTGGCAAAGCGTGCCCAGCCGCAGCGCGGGTGCGGAGCAGAACCGGTTGTTCTTCGCCGTGCTGCAAGGCGACAGCAGCGGCCTGCAGCGCGACTTCGCGCTGACCCTGGAAGGCAGCGCCGAGCACTGGCAACTGCGCCTCGACCCACGCTCGCTGCTGCTCAAGCAGATCTTCACGCGCATCGACATCGCCGGCGGCCGTTACGTCGAACGCATCGAACTGCAAGAAACCCAGGGCGACAGCACCGTACTCCGGATGCCTGACAGCCGCGGCGCGCCGGCCTTGAGCGAGACGGAGCGCAACGACTTTGCCGAGTGAACGCCTGCTGCCGCGCCTGTTCCTGGCCTTGCTGGTAATGGTGCTGGCGGTCGCCGGCTGGCAGTGGCACGGCGCCGCACCGCTGTCGGGCGACCTGATGGCGCTGGTGCCGGGGGACACCCAGGACCCGCTGGTGCAGCGCGCCGAACAGCGCATGCAGGCGCCGCTCAACCGCGAGGTGCTGGTGCTGGTCGGCCACCCGCAGCGCCAGCAGGCGGTGGCCATGGCCGAGCGCCTGGCCGGGGAATGGCAGGCCAGCGGCCTGTTCGAAAAGGTCCAGTGGAGCGTGCAGACCGACCTGCAAGCGGTGCGCGAACAACTGCTGCAAGGTCGCCTGGCGATGCTCTCGGCCAGCGACCGCCAGCAACTGCTTGACCAGCCCCAGGCCTTTGTCGAACAGCGTGTGCAAAGCCTGTTCGACCCGTTCAGCGGCTTCAGCCTGGTGCCCAGCCAAGAGGATTGGCTGGGCCTGACTGGGCGCATCCAGGCCAGCCAGCCGAAACCGGCCAACATTCAGCTCGACACCGCCAGCGGCGCGCTGATCGCCGAAGCCGACGGCCAGCAGTGGGTGTTGTTGCGCGCGCGCAGCTTGGGCGACGCCTTTGACCTGAAGCTGCCATTGCAAGTGGCGGACCTGCTCGCGGCCAGTCGCCTGCACGCCGAGCACGACGGCGCCCGGCTGCTGGCCGTCAGCGGCCTGTTGCACGCCGCCAACGGCCAGCGCCAGGCCAGCCGCGAGATCACCTGGGTGGGCGGCGGCGCCACGCTGGGCATTCTGCTGTTGCTGTTGCTGGCATTCCGCCGCTGGCGGGTGCTGCTGGCCTTCGTCCCGGTGCTGGTGGGCATGCTGTTCGGCGCTGTGGCCTGCGTCGCCCTGTTCGGCAAGATGCATGTGATGACCCTGGTGCTGGGCTCGAGCCTGATCGGGGTGGCCGTGGACTACCCGTTGCACTACCTGTCGAAGGGCTGGAGCCTGCGCCCCTGGCACAGCTGGACGGCGCTGCGGCTGACCCTGCCGGGGCTGAGCCTGAGCCTGGCGACCAGTTGCATCGGCTACCTGGCGCTGGCCTTCACGCCGTTTCCGGCACTCACGCAAATCGCCGTGTTCTCTGCGGCCGGCCTGGTCGGCGCCTACCTGAGCGCGGTGTGCCTGCTGCCCGCCCTGCTGCAAGGTGTCGAGCTGCGCCCGGCACAGTGGCCGCTGCGCCTCGCGCAAGCCCTCACCGCGCTGCGTGAGCGCTTGCTGCGCAACGTCCACAGTGCCGTGCTGCTGGGCCTGCTGCTGGTGTTTTGTGCGGCGGGCCTGTGGCAACTGGACAGCCGCAACGACATTCGCCAATGGGTCGGCAGCTCACCGCAACTGCTCGAAGAGGCGCAGGCCGTGGCGCGTATCACCGGCTACCAACCGACCAGCCAGTTCTACCTGGTGCGTGGCGCCGACCCGGGGCAACTGCTCGAGCGCCTGCGGGCGTTGAGCGGCAAGCTCGACGAACTGGCTGCGCTGGACAAGCTCAAGGGCTACATGAGCCTCAGTCAGCTGGTGGCCAGCCCCGCCGAGCAGCAGCAGGCGCGCAGCGCCCTCGCGCAGTTACCCCGGCATTGGCAGCCGCTGCTGGCCTTGGGCGTGCCGCAGGCCGCGTTGACGGCAGAACTGGAGCACCTGCGCCAGCTGCCCGATCGCTCGATCGAGGAGGTCCTGGCCGGCCCGCTCGGCGAAGCCTGGCGGCCGTTGTGGCTGGGCCAGGACGCCAGCGGCGTGGCTGCGATCGTCAGCCTGCAAGGGCTCAACGACCCGGCCCTGCTGCGCTTGCAGACCGATGAGCTGGCGGGCGTGCAACTGGTCGACCGGCTCGGCCAGTTGAACCAGCTGTTTGCCGCCACCCAGATCAGCGCCGCCGAACTCAAGCTGCTGTCCTGCGTGTTGATCCTGGCCCTGCTGGTGCTGCCGTTCGGCCTGGGCGGCGCGCTGCGCCTGGTCGCCCTGCCGTTACTCGCCGCGCTGTGCAGCCTGGCCAGCCTCGGCTGGCTGGGCCAACCGCTGACCCTGTTCAGCCTGTTCGGGCTGTTGCTGGTGACGGCCATCAGCGTCGACTATGCGATCCTCATGCATGAACGGATCGGTGGCGCTGCGGTCAGTTTGCTCGGCACCCTGCTGGCGGCACTGACCACCTGGCTGTCGTTCGGCCTGTTGGCGCTGTCGAGTACCCCGGCGGTGAGCAACTTCGGCCTGGCGGTCAGCCTCGGCCTGGCCTTCAGTTTTGTCCTTGCGCCCTGGGCCGCACCCCGCGAACGAGAGACCCCGCTGCCATGAAACGCCTGCTGTCGCTGTTGTTGCTGCCCCTGTTGCTCGCCGCCTGCGCTGCGCAGCCGCCGCTGCCCGCCCGGCAACCCATGCTGGAGCTGCCGCAGCAACTGCATGTACAGCGCGAGCAAGACGCACAACGCCAGGACTGGCTGCTGGTGGTACAGGCTGAGAACGGCCAGTTGCGCTGGTCGCTGCTGGACCTGATGGGCATCCCCCAGGCGCGCCAACTGCTCGATGGCCACACTTGGCGCGCGGATGGCCTGCTGCCGCCCAATCCCGCTGCGCGTGAGCTGTTCGCCGCCGTGCTGTTTGCCCTGACCCCGCAAACCGAACTGGCGCGACTTTATCCACAGGCGCGCCAGAGAGGCCTGCGGCGCTCGCTGGGTACGCGTTGGCAGGTCGACTACCGCCAGGCCGACGATTTCACCCTGAGCCTCGCCCAAGGCCTGCGTTATCACGTCAGCCCTTTGCCCAACGAGCCTGCGCCATGACCGCCTACCTGAATGCTCTGGGCCTGGTCTGTGCCCTCGGCCAGGGCCAGGCCGAGGTCGCCCGCCGGTTGTTTGCCGGCGACTGCTCGGGCATGCGCGCAGCGCACGGCTGGGTGCCTGACCGGTGCCTGCCGGTCGGTGCCGTCGACGCCCCGCTGCCGCCACTGCCGCTGCCGACTCAGCAGAGCCGCAACAATCAGCTGCTGTACGCCGCGGCGCTGCAGATCGAGCCGGCCATCCGCCAGGCCATCGACCGGCATGGCCGCCAGCGCATCGGCATCGTGCTGGGCACCAGCACCTCCGGGATCGCAGAAGCCAGCAGCGGGATAGCCGATTACCTGCGCAGCGGGCAGTTCCCCGACGACTATCGCTATGACCAGCAGGCGCTTGGCGCACCGGCTGCGTTTCTCGCCGCCTGGCTGCAACTCGAAGGGCCAGCCTACGTCATCTCGACCGCATGCACCTCCAGTGGCCGGGCCTTGCTCAGTGCCCGCCGGCTGCTCGACCTGGGCCTGTGCGATGCGGTGCTGTGCGGCGGCGTCGACAGCCTGTGCGGCCTGACCCTGAACGGCTTCACGGCGCTGGAGGCGGTCAGTGCACAGCGCTGCAACCCGCTCTCGGTCAACCGTGACGGCATCAATATCGGCGAAGCCGCGGCACTGTTCCTGATGACCCGCGAAGGGCCGGGCACCGCCCTGCTGGGCGCGGGTGCCAGCTCTGACGCCTACCATATCTCCGCGCCCGAGCCGAACGGCAAGGGCGCCTTGCAGGCCATGGGCAAAGCGCTGGACAATGCCCGGCTGACGCCCGCGCAGATCGACTACCTGAACCTGCACGGCACCGCCACCGCGCATAACGACGCCATGGAGTGCCGGGCCGTACACCACCTGTTCGGCGCCAACCTGCCGTGCTCGTCGAGCAAGCCGATGACCGGCCACACGCTCGGCGCCGCCGGCGCGCTGGAGGCGGCTTTTTGCTGGTTGACCCTGAGCGAGCACAACCCCCACGGCCTGCTGCCGCCCCATTGCTGGGACGGCCAGCACGACCCTGAGCTGCCCCGGCTGACGCTGGTCGAGGCCAACCATCGCCTGCCAGGCCAAGGCCCGCGCCGGTTGATGAGCAACTCGTTCGCCTTTGGTGGCAACAATGTCAGCCTGATTCTCGGAGACGCACCATGACCACCTGGCCCTTGGCCGACCTGCTGCCGCACGCCGGTGACATGATCCTGATAGACGCCATCGACAGCTGTGACGAGGAGCAGATCCACACCCACGCCACGGTGCGGGCGGGCGGCCAGTTCAACCGTGCCGACGGCAGCCTGCCGGCCTGGCTGGCCCTCGAGCTGATGGCGCAGAGCGTGGCGGCCTACGCCGGTCATCGTGCGCGACGCCTCGGCCAGGCAGTGGAGATGGGCTTTCTGCTCGGCACGCGCAAGTTCGCGTGCAACGTCGAGCATTTTCCCGCGGGTACCGAGCTGCGCATCCATGCCCAGCGCTCGCTGGAAGACGACAACGGCATGGGTGTGTTCGAATGCCACCTGCGCGGCGATGGCATCCATGCCAGTGCCCGCCTGAATGTCTACCGCCCGCCCCAGGCGAGCCAGTACCTGGCCGAAGCGGCCCCTGAGGACCACCCGCATGACTGACACCATCCTCGTCACCGGCTCCAGCCGTGGCATCGGCCGCGCCATCGCCCTGCGCCTGGCGCGCGCCGGCCATGACCTGGTGCTGCACTGTCGCAGTGGCCGCAGCGAAGTCGAGGCGGTTGCCGAAGCCGTGCGCGGGCTGGGGCGCCAGGCGCGCATCCTGCAGTTCGATATCGCCGACCGGGCGGCCTGCGCGGCCCTGCTCGTTGCAGATGTCGAGGCGCATGGCGCCTATTACGGCGTGGTGTGCAATGCCGGCCTGACCCGTGATGGCGCCTTCCCGGCGCTCAGCGAAGACGATTGGGACCAGGTCATGCGCACCAACCTGGATGGCTTCTACAACGTTCTGCACCCGCTGATGATGCCGATGATCCGCCGCCGCGCCCCCGGGCGCATCGTCTGCATCACCTCGGTCTCGGGGCTGATCGGCAACCGCGGCCAGGTCAACTACAGCGCCTCCAAGGCCGGCCTGATCGGTGCTGCAAAAGCCCTGGCGATCGAGCTGGGCAAGCGCCGCATCACCGTCAACTGCGTCGCCCCGGGGCTGATCGACACGGCCATGCTCGATGAGCACGTGCCGGTCGAGGAGCTGCTGAAGATGATCCCGGCGCAGCGCATGGGCACGCCAGAGGAAGTCGCCGGCGTGGTGAACTTCCTCATGTCCGATGAGGCAGCCTACATCACCCGCCAGGTCATTTCGGTCAACGGAGGGCTGTGCTGATGCGCCGGGTCGTGGTCACCGGCATGGCCGGCATCACTGCGCTGGGCAATGACTGGGAGACGCTTGCCGGGCATTTCGCCAATCACCACAGCGGCATCCGCCGGATGCACGAGTGGGACCGCTTCGAGGAGCTCAACACCCGCCTCGGCGCCCCGATCGACGACTTCCAGGTGCCCGCCCACTGGACCCGCAAGCAGCTGCGCAGCATGGGCCGGGTGGCGCGCCTGGCGGTCGCCGCCGCCGAGCGGGCGCTGGCCGATGCCGGCCTGCTCGACGACCCGAGCATTCGCGACGGCCGCATGGGCGTGGCCTGCGGCTCCTCGGCGGGCAGCACCGACGAGATCAAGGCGTTCGGCAACATGCTGCTCAATTCGCGCGCCGATGGCCTCAACGCCAACTCCTACGTGCGCATGATGCCGCACACCACGGCGGCCAATATCAGCATCTTCTTTGGCCTCACCGGGCGCCTGATCCCCACCTCCAGCGCGTGCACCAGTGGCAGCCAGGGCGTCGGCTATGCCTACGAGGCGATCAAGTTCGGGCGCCTGCCGATGATGCTCGCCGGTGGCGCCGAAGAGCTGTGCCCGACCGAGGCGATGGTGTTCGACGCGCTGTACGCCACCAGCCTGAAGAACGACACCCCGCACCTCTCGCCACGCCCTTACGACAGCGCCCGTGACGGCCTGGTGGTCGGCGAAGGCGGCGGCATGCTGGTGCTCGAGGAACTGCAGCACGCGCTGGCCCGCGGCGCGCGCATCCATGCCGAGATCGTCGGCTTTGGCAGCAACGCCGATGGCCAGCACATCACTCGCCCGGAGCAGGCCACCATGCGCCGTGCGATGGAACTGGCGCTGGAGGATGCCGGCTTGGCGCCTGATGCCATCGGCTACGTCAACGGCCATGGCACCGCCACCGAGCAGGGCGATATCGCCGAGACCCAGGCCACCCACGCGCTGTTTGGCGCGCGGATGCCGATCAGCTCGCAGAAGAGCTTTCTCGGCCATACCCTGGGGGCCTGTGGCGCGCTCGAGTCGTGGTTCAGCATCGAGATGATGAACCGCGACCAGTACGTGCACACCCTCAACCTCGATCACATCGACCCGCGCTGCGCCGAGCTGGATTACCTGCGTGGTGCCATGCGGGCGATGAGCAACGAGTACGTGATGAACAATAATTTCGCTTTTGGCGGGGTCAACACGTCGTTGATTTTCCGCCGCTGGCACTGAGCAATACCTACTGAATGACTGGAGAGAAAGGAATGTCTTCGTTACTGCGCGCCACGGCATTGGGCCTGGCGCTGATCGGCCTGGCCGGCTGCACCTCGAAACCTGTGTTGAACCCTTCCGAGCAACTGGTGGCCAACCATGGCTATAGCCAGTCGCAGGTGCAGCTGGCGATCCTCAAGGGTATCGCCAACCGCGGCTGGACCGCGCAAAAGCTCGCGCCGGGGCTGATCCAGGCGGACATCCTGGTGCGCGGCACCCACTACGCGGCGGTGGATATCCACTACAGCGCCAGCGAATACCGCATCAGCTACCGCGACAGCCGCGAGATGGACTACAAGAACGGCAGCATTCACCGCAACTACAACCGCTGGGTGGCCAACCTGGACAAGAACATCCTGCGTGAGCTGAACAACCTGGCGACCGACAACATCATGCGCCAGTCGGCCACCACCCAGAACTGATCCGAGCCCTTCATCGCGGGGCAAGCCCGCGATGAAGCACTAACCGTGTAGCCCATTGCCCGTCAGCAACTCGGCAAACGCGGTGGCCATCGCTGAACCGCCTTTCTGCCGCTGCACCAGCCAGACCGCCGTCCCTGCGCCTTCATCCAGCAATGTCCGGTACACCACGCCATCAATGCGCATGCGCTGGAAAGACGCCGGCAGCACCGACACCCCCAACCCCGCCGACACCAGACCGATAATGGTCATCGCCTCCCCCGCCTCCTGGGCAAAGTGCGGGCTGAAGCCTGCCTGCCGCGCGAGGCTCAGCAGTTGCGCGTGCAAGCCGCTGCCATAGCTGCGCGGGAAGAACACGAACGGTTCGTGCGCCAGCGCGGCCATGTGCAGGCCCTGCTCGCTGCCTTCGGCCAGCGGATGCGAGGCATTGATCACCGCCACCAGTGGCTCGCGGAACAGCTCGGTAGCGACCAGCCCGGCGGGCAACGGCATGGGCCGCATCAGACCGACTTCGATGGATTCGTCGAACACCGCTTCGGCGACGTCGCGGCTGCTCATCTCCTTGAGGTTGAGGTGCACCGCCGGGAAGCGCTGGCGAAACGCGTGGATCGCCTTGGGGATCTTCGAGGTGAACGGCGCTGACGAGGTAAAGCCGATCTTCATTTCGCCCAGCTCGCCCAGTTGCGCCCGCCGCGCGACGTCGGCGGCCTTTTCGACCTGGGCCAGGACCTGGCGCGCCTCGTCGAGAAACAGCCGCCCCGCTTCGCTGAGCTCGACCCGACGATTGGTACGCTCGAACAGCCGGGCGCCGAGTTCCTGCTCCAGCGCCTGGATCTGCTGGCTCAAGGGCGGTTGGGAAATGCCCAGTTGCTGCGCGGCGCGGCCAAAGTGCAGTTCTTCGGCAACGGCGATGAAGTAGCGCAGGTGGCGCAGTTCCATGATCAGCTCCAAACGAGTCGTAAAACGTCTTAAACAGGTCGAACAATATATTGGATCTAATCATTAGCCAGCTATATGCTTTTTTCAATTCGCAACACCGGCCTTCGCGCCCGAGGTAACCCTTCGTGAAAACAGCTGTAGCCCCACTGCCTGCCGACCCTGAGCCTGCCGCCCTCAACGACATCTGGATCGAGAAAGGCACACCGGCCTTCCTCAAGACCGTGCTGGCCCTGTTCAGCGGCGGCTTCGCCACCTTTGCCCTGCTCTACTGCGTGCAACCCATGATGCCGCTGCTGTCGCACGAGTTCGCGATCAATGCCGCGCAGAGCAGCCTGGTGCTGTCAGTGGCGACGGCGATGCTGGCCATCGGGCTGCTGATCACCGGGCCGATTTCCGACCGTATAGGCCGCAAGCCGGTGATGGTCTTTGCGCTGGTCTGCGCCGCGCTGTCGACCCTGGCCAGCGCGGTCATGCCGAGCTGGGAACTGGTGCTGGCGACGCGGGCCCTGGTCGGCTTGTCGTTGAGTGGCCTGGCAGCGGTGGCGATGACCTACCTGAGCGAAGAAATCCACCCGCAGCACATCGGCCTGGCCATGGGCCTGTACATCGGCGGCAACGCCATTGGCGGCATGAGTGGGCGGCTGATCAGCGGCGTGCTGATCGACTTCGTCAGCTGGCACACGGCGATGCTGGTCATCGGCGGCCTGGCGCTGGTGGCGGCGGTGGTGTTCTGGAGGGTCCTGCCGGAGTCTCGCAATTTCCGCCCGCAGGCGATGAACCCGCGCAGCTTGCTCGACGGCTTCGTCATGCACTTTCGCGATGCCGGCTTGCCGTGGCTGTTCCTCGAGGCGTTCTTGCTGATGGGCGCGTTCGTCACCCTGTTCAACTACATCGGTTACCGCCTGCTGGCCGAGCCGTATCACATGAACCAGGCGCTGGTCGGCTTGCTCTCGGTGGTCTACCTGTCGGGCATCTACAGCTCGGCGCAGGTCGGCGCCCTGGCGGACAGGCTGGGCCGGCGCAAGGTGTTCTGGGCGAGCATCCTGGTGATGGCCGGCGGCATGCTGATGACCATGGCCAACCCATTGCCGATGGTGGTGCTGGGCATGCTGGTGTTCACCTTCGGCTTCTTCGGGGCGCACTCGGTGGCCAGCAGCTGGATTGGCCGACGGGCGTTGAAGGCCAAGGGACAGGCGTCGTCGCTGTACCTGTTCTGCTACTACGCGGGGTCGAGCGTGGCCGGGACGGCCGGTGGGGTGTTCTGGCACATGGCCGGGTGGAACGGCATCGGGCTGTTTATCGGCAGCCTGCTGGCCGTGGCGTTGCTGGTGGCGCTGCACCTGAGTCGGCTGGCACCCAAGACGGCGTGACGCCGGGGCTGCCACGCAGCCCCGAGGCACAAACGATCAGTTGATGATCTCGACGATGTCCGCATCCACTTCGCGGCTCATCAGGTTCTTCTCGACTTCGCCGGTCAGCTTGACCTTGGTCTTGTCGTTGAAGCCGGCGGCGGGCATGTCTTCATCGTCGATCTCGACCTTGATGGTGCCGGTGTTGTCCTTGAACTCGTACTTGTCGTCGTTATCCAGCTTCTTGGTGACGAAACCCTGCAGCACCACGCGGGTGTCGTCGGCGGCTTCGTTGGCAGCGGCAACGGTGGTGACCGGCTGGGCACCCGGGCCGGTGTAGGTGTTGGCCAGGGCGGCGGTGCTGAACAGTGGGGCGAGGATCAGAGCAAGGTAGCGAGCTTTCATGGGATCAGGTCCTGTATCGGTTTGGATTGGGACCAGATTAGCGACGATCGCTGAATTTAACCTTAATGCACAAAAAACCCGGCACATGGCCGGGTTTTTTATTCAGCGACGGATCACTGATGGTACTGCGCAGACAACTCGTGCACCGCGTTGATGAACACGCCGGCATGCGCGGGGTCGACCTCAGGGGTGATGCCGTGGCCGAGGTTGAACACGTGCCCCGTGCCCTTGCCATAACTGGCAAGGATCCGCCCGACTTCCTGGCGAATCGCCTCGGGCTTGGCGTACAGCACGGTCGGGTCCATGTTGCCCTGCAATGCGACCTTGTCACCCACGCGGCGACGCGCGTCGCTGATCTCGCAGGTCCAGTCCAGGCCCAGTGCGTCAGCACCCGCGTCGGCGATGCTTTCGAGCCACATGCCGCCGTTCTTGGTGAACAGGATGACCGGCACCTTGCGCCCGTCATGCTCGCGGATCAGGCCGCTGACGATCTTGCGCATGTAGGCCAGGGAGAACTCCTGGTAGGCCGCCGCCGACAGGTTGCCACCCCAGGTGTCGAAGATCTGCACCGCCTGGGCACCGGCCTGGATCTGGCCGTTGAGGTAGCTGGTGACCGACTGGGCGAGCTTGTCGAGCAGCAGGTGCATGGCCTGCGGGTTGTCGTAGAGCATCGCCTTGGTCTTGCGGAAGTCTTTCGACGAACCGCCTTCGACCATGTAGGTGGCCAGGGTCCAGGGGCTGCCGGAGAAGCCGATCAGCGGCACGCGGCCGTTGAGCTCGCGACGGATGGTGCTGACCGCGTCCATCACGTAACCCAGGTCCTTGTGCGGATCGGGGATCGGCAGCGCCTCGATGTCGGCCAGGGTGCTGACGACCTTCTTGAAACGCGGGCCTTCGCCGGTCTCGAAGTACAGGCCCTGGCCCATGGCGTCGGGGATGGTGAGGATGTCCGAGAAGAGGATCGCTGCGTCCAGCGGGTAGCGCTCGAGTGGCTGCAGGGTGACTTCGCAGGCGAACTCAGGGTTCATGCACAGGCTCATGAAGTCGCCGGCCTTGGCCCGGCTGGCGCGGTACTCCGGCAGGTAGCGGCCGGCCTGGCGCATCATCCAGACGGGGGTGACGTCTACAGGTTGCTTGAGCAGTGCACGCAGGAAACGATCGTTCTTCAGGGCAGTCATGTCGGCATCCGGAAAAATAGTGCAGGCATTTTCTCAGACGCACAGCGAAAAGGCACGGTTGTTTGTCTGCCCGTATGCCTTGGATCAATCTTTTTGTATACAAGTTACATCCGGCGAGGGCTTCGCCTCGATCGCGAAGCAAGGCCGCTCCCACAGAGACCGCGCACTCACAGGTGTACGCGGCCCCTGTGGGAGCGGCCTTGGGTAGCGAAAGGGCCGCAACGCGGCCCCAGGATCCATCAGACTTCGAGGTAGTCGAGGATGCCCTCGGCGGCCACACGGCCTTCGAAGATCGCCGTCACCACCAGGTCCGAACCGCGCACCATGTCGCCACCGGCAAACACTTTCGGGTTGCTGGTCTGGTGCTTGAACTTGCTCTGCTCCGGGGCGATCACGCGGCCCTGGCTGTCGGTCTGGATAGCGTACTGCTCGAACCACGGCGCCGGGCTCGGACGGAAACCAAAGGCGATCACCACGGCGTCTGCCGGGAGGATCTCTTCGGAACCCGGGATCGGCTCCGGGCTGCGACGGCCACGTGCGTCCGGCTCGCCCAGGCGAGTCTCGACGACCTTGACGCCTTCGACCTTGTCTTCACCAACAATGGCGATCGGCTGGCGGTTGTAGAGGAACTTGACGCCCTCTTCCTTGGCGTTCTTCACCTCTTTGCGCGAGCCCGGCATGTTCGCCTCGTCGCGGCGATAGGCACAGCTCACCGACTTGGCGCCCTGGCGGATCGAGGTGCGGTTGCAGTCCATCGCGGTGTCACCACCGCCGAGCACCACGACCTTCTTGCCCTTCATGTCGACGAAGTCTTCCGGCGACTTTTCAAAGCCCAGGTTGCGGTTGACGTTGGCGATCAGGAAGTCCAGTGCATCGTGCACGCCTGGCAGGTCTTCACCGGGGAAACCGCCCTTCATGTAGGTGTAGGTGCCCATGCCCATGAACACTGCGTCGTACTCGGCGAGCAGCTGCTCCATGGTGATGTCCTTGCCCACCTCGGTGTTCAGGCGGAACTCGATGCCCATGCCGGTGAAGACTTCGCGGCGATGGCTCAGCACGGTCTTTTCCAGCTTGAACTCGGGGATGCCGAAGGTCAGCAGGCCACCGATCTCAGGGTTGCGGTCGAACACCACCGGGGTCACCCCGGCGCGCACCAGCACATCGGCGCAGCCCAGGCCCGCCGGGCCGGCACCGATGATCGCGACACGCTTGCCGGTCGGCTTGACCTTGGACATGTCCGGGCGCCAGCCCATGGCGAAGGCGGTGTCGGTGATGTACTTCTCGACCGAACCGATGGTCACCGCGCCGAAGCCGTCGTTGAGGGTGCAGGCACCCTCGCAGAGACGGTCTTGCGGGCACACACGGCCGCACACTTCCGGCAGGGTGTTGGTCTGGTGCGACAGCTCGGCGGCGGCGAGGATGTTGCCTTCGGAGACCAGCTTCAACCAGTTGGGGATGAAGTTGTGCACCGGGCACTTCCATTCGCAGTACGGGTTGCCGCAACCCAGGCAGCGGTGCGCCTGGTCGACGGACTGCTGGGGCTTGAAGGGCTCGTAGATCTCGACGAACTCTTTCTTGCGCTGACGCAGGAGCTTTTTCTTCGGGTCTTTGCGCCCGACTTCGATGAACTGGAAGTCGTTGTTCAGACGTTCAGCCATTTTCAATACCTCTTTACAGCAGCTGCTAGCACTAGGCTGCAAGCCACAAGACGATCACGTAAGCCGGGCAAACCCCGCACTGCTTTTACCTGCAGTTGGGGGCTTGCCACTTGCAGCTGCTTTTACTGCGGGTTGGCACGGGTGCTGGACAACAACTGCTTGAGCGTGGCCGCCTTCGGCTTGACCAGCCAGAAGCGCCGCACGTAGTCGTCCAGGTTCTCCGAGAGCTCACGCCCCCACTCGCTGCCGGTCTCATCGACGTACTCGGCAAGGACCCGCGCCAGGTGGCTACGGTAGGCCTCCATCGCTTCACCACTGATGCGCTGGATTTCCACCAGTTCGTGGTTGAGCTTGTCGACGAAGCTGTTGTCCATGTCGAGCACGTAGGCAAAGCCGCCAGTCATGCCAGAACCGAAGTTGTAACCGGTCTTGCCCAGAACGCAGACAAAGCCGCCGGTCATGTATTCACAGCAGTGATCACCGGTGCCCTCGACCACAGCGTGGGCGCCGGAGTTACGCACAGCGAAGCGCTCACCCGCGGTACCGGCGGCGAACAGCTTGCCGCCCGTGGCGCCGTACAGGCAGGTGTTGCCGACGATGGCGCTGTCCTGGGTCTTGAACGGGCTGCCGGCCGGCGGCACGATGGTGACCTTGCCACCGGTCATGCCCTTGCCGACGTAGTCGTTGGCGTCGCCTTGCAGGTGCAGGTTCAGGCCACCGGCGTTCCACACGCCAAAGCTCTGCCCGGCGGTACCCTTGAAGCGGAAGGTGATCGGCTTGGCGGCCATGCCTTGGTTGCCGTACAGCCGGGCGATTTCGCCGGAGATACGCGCACCGATGGAACGGTCGCAGTTGCAGATGTCCAGGCTGAACTCGCCACCGGCCTGGTCGCGGATCGCCGGCAAGGCCATCTCGACCATCTTCTCGGCCAGCTCGCCCTTGTCGAACGGCGGGTTCTTGTCGACTTCGCAGAACTGCGGCTTGTCGGCCGGGATGTGCGAGCTGCCCAGCAGCGGCGTGAGGTCCAGGTGATGCTGGCGCTCGGTGTCGCCGGGCAGCACGTCGAGCAGGTCGGTACGACCGATCAGCTCGCCGAGGCTGCTGACGCCCAGCTTGGCCAGCCACTCACGGGTCTCTTCAGCGACGAACTTGAAGAAGTTGATCACCATGTCGACGGTGCCGATGTAGTGATCCTTGCGCAGCTTGTCGTTCTGCGTGGCGACGCCGGTGGCGCAGTTGTTCAGGTGACAGATGCGCAGGTACTTGCAGCCCAGGGCGATCATTGGCGCGGTGCCGAAGCCGAAGCTCTCGGCGCCGAGGATGGCGGCCTTGATCACGTCCAGGCCGGTTTTCAGGCCGCCGTCGGTCTGTACCCGGACCTTGCCGCGCAGGTCGTTGCCGCGCAGGGTCTGGTGGGTTTCCGCCAGGCCCAGTTCCCACGGCGCGCCGGCGTACTTGATCGAGGTCAGCGGCGAAGCGCCGGTGCCGCCGTCGTAACCGGAGATGGTGATCAGGTCGGCATAGGCCTTGGCCACGCCAGCGGCGATGGTGCCGACACCGGCTTCTGCGACCAGCTTGACCGAGACCAGCGCCTGCGGATTGACCTGCTTGAGGTCGTAGATCAGCTGGGCCAGGTCTTCGATCGAGTAGATGTCATGGTGCGGCGGTGGCGAGATCAGGGTCACGCCGGGTACCGCATAGCGCAGCTTGGCGATCAGGCCGTTGACCTTGCCGCCTGGCAGCTGGCCGCCTTCACCTGGCTTGGCGCCCTGGGCGACCTTGATCTGCAGCACTTCGGCGTTGACCAGGTATTCCGGGGTGACACCAAAGCGGCCGGTGGCGACCTGCTTGATCTTCGAGCTGCGCACGGTGCCGTAGCGCGACGGGTCTTCGCCGCCCTCACCGGAGTTGGAGCGCGCGCCGAGGCGGTTCATGGCCTCGGCCAGCGCCTCGTGGGCTTCGGGCGACAGCGCGCCGAGCGAGATACCGGCGGAGTCGAAGCGCTTGAGGATCGCCTCCAGCGGCTCGACCTGGTCCAGCGCCAGCGGCTGCTCGGCGACCTTGACCTTGAGCAGGTCGCGGATCATCGACACCGGACGGGTGTCGACCAGCGCGGTGTATTCCTTGAACTTGGCGTAGTCGCCCTGCTGCACGGCGGCCTGCAGGGTGTTGACCACGTCCGGGTTGTAGGCGTGGTACTCGCCCCCGTGGACGAACTTCAGCAGGCCACCTTGCTGGATCGGCTTGCGCGCGCTCCAGGCTTCGGCGGCGAGCAGCTTCTGGTCGCTTTCGAGGTCGACGAAGCGCGCGCCCTTGATGCGGCTCGGCACGCCCTTGAAGCTCAGGCCGACCACTTCGTCGGACAGGCCAATGGCCTCGAACAGCTGCGCACCGCGGTAGGACGCAACGGTCGAGATGCCCATCTTCGAGAGGATCTTCAGCAGGCCCTTGGAGATGCCCTTGCGGTAGTACTTGAAGACTTCGTCGAGATCACCCAGCACTTCGCCGGTGCGGATCAGGTCGGCCAGCACTTCGTAGGCCAGGTACGGATAGACCGCCGAGGCGCCGAAGCCGAGCAGTACGGCAAAGTGGTGCGGGTCACGCGCGGTGGCGGTCTCGACCAGGATGTTGCTGTCGCAGCGCAGGCCCTTCTCGGTCAGGCGGTGGTGCACCGCGCCGACCGCGAGGGAGGCATGCACCGGCAGTTTGCCCGGGGCAATGAAACGGTCGCTCAGCACCAGCTGGGTCTTGCCGCCACGCACCGCTTCTTCAGCCTGATCGGCGATGTTGCGGATGGCGGCTTCGAGGCCGAGGCTTTCTTCGTAGTTGAGGTCGATCAGCTGACGCTCGAAGCCTTCGCGCTCCAGGCTCATCAGCGCGCGCCACTTGGCAGGCGAGATGACCGGCGAGCTGAGGATCACCCGCGAAGCATGCTCCGGGGACTCCTGGAAGATGTTGCGTTCGGCACCCAGGCAGATTTCCAGCGACATCACGATCGCTTCGCGCAGCGGGTCGATCGGCGGGTTGGTGACCTGCGCGAACTGCTGGCGGAAGAAGTCGTACGGCGAACGCACGCGCTGCGACAGCACCGCCATCGGCGTGTCGTCACCCATCGAGCCGACTGCTTCCTGGCCCTGCTCGCCGAGCGGACGCAGCACCTGGTCACGCTCTTCGAAGGTGACCTGGAACATCTTCATGAATTGCTTGAGCTGGTCAGCGTCGTAGCTGGCCGCGCCCTGGTCGTCGCTCAGGGTCGCCTGGATACGCGTGGCGTGCTGGCGCAACCAGCGCTTGTACGGATGGCGCGATTTGAGGCGGTTGTCGATGGCGTCGGTGTCGAGGATCTGCCCGGTTTCGGTGTCCACGGCAAAGATCTGGCCCGGGCCGACCCGGCCCTTGGCGATGACGTCTTCAGGCTGGTAGCCCCAGACGCCGATTTCCGAGGCGATGGTGATGTAGCCGTTGCGCGTGGTGACCCAACGCGCCGGGCGCAGGCCGTTGCGGTCGAGCAGGCAGACCGCGTGACGCCCTTCGGTCATGACGATGCCGGCCGGGCCATCCCACGGTTCCATGTGCATGGAGTTGTATTCATAGAACGCGCGCAGGTCGGCGTCCATGGTCTCGACGTTCTGCCACGCCGGCGGTACCAGCATGCGCACGCCGCGGAACAGGTCGATGCCACCGGTGACCATCAGCTCGAGCATGTTGTCCATGCTCGAGGAGTCGGAACCGACACGGTTGACCAGCGGGCCGAGTTCTTCGAGGTCGGGGATCTGGTCGTTGGCGAACTTGGTGCGACGGGCCATGGCCCAGTTGCGGTTGCCGGTGATGGTGTTGATTTCGCCGTTGTGGGCGAGGAAGCGGAACGGCTGCGCGAGCGGCCATTTCGGCAGGGTGTTGGTCGAGAAGCGCTGGTGGAACACGCAGATCGCGGTTTGCAGGCGCTGATCGTCGAGGTCTGGATAGAACGCCGCGAGATCGCGCGGCATCATCAGGCCTTTGTAGATGATGGTCTTGTGCGAGAAGCTGCAGATGTAGTGGTCGGCGTCGTGGGCGTTGGCCACGGACGAGCGGCGACGAGCACTGAACAGCTTGATGGCGAATTCCTGATCGCTCAGGCCGTCACCGCCGATGAACACCTGTTCGATCTGCGGCAGGCGCTCGAGGGCCAGGCGACCGAGCACGCTGGTGTCGATCGGCACTTTGCGCCAGCCCACCAGCTGCAGGCCGGCGGCGAGGATCTCGCGGTCCATGTTGGCGCGGGCAGCCTGGGCTTTGACCGGGTCCTGGTTGAAGAACACCATGCCCACGGCGTACTGCTTGGGCAGCTCGACGGCGAAGTGCTCTTGAGCCATGGCGCGCAGGAACTGATCGGGCTTCTGCATGAGCAAGCCGCAACCGTCGCCGGTCTTGCCGTCGGCGTTGATCCCACCGCGGTGGGTCATGCAGGTCAATGCCTGCATGGCAGTTTGCAGAAGGTGGTGACTTGGCTCGCCCGTCATATGGGCGATCAGGCCAAAACCACAGTTGTCCTTGAATTCTTCGGGATGGTACAGACCTGTTTTCATAGACACATTCTCACCAGGTTCACCTCTCGACGGAGGCAAATCTCTTTTTAGTACAACCACTTACCATCCACACCGGTCGAATGCCAGCTTTTTTGCGGGGGGCAACTGAAACCATTGTTGCACAGCGACAGGGAAGCCCACAAATTTTAACGACGCTTCGTTGAAAATTTATGTCGCAATTTTGAATGTTTTTGGCCTGTCGCCGTGGTACGGCAATGACCGGAGTCTGAAGCGTTTCAGCCTGAACTGCAACACAGGGCTTGTGGCCGGCAGTCTGGGACAGAAAAGCCTGCCGCGTTCAACGCAGCAGGCTAGACGAAAGTCAGGAGTCGCTCAGCATCTGGGCGGCGGGGTGGTGCCGCCCGGAAGGTATCAGCGGGCCGTGGCCAGCTCTTGTTGGACGCTGCCGACGGTACGTGGCCAAGGTTTACCAGCCTGGACCTTCGCTGGCAAGTTCTTGATTGCCGCAACCGCTGCATCGCGGTTGGCAAAGTTGCCGTAGGTGATCACGTACAGCGGCTTGCCCTGCAGGTTTTTCTTGAAGTAGCGATAGTCGCCACCCTGCGCCTTGACGAACGACTGGGCCGACGCCTCGGAGCTGGTGCCGAGGATCTGCACCACATAATTGCCGGCCTTCTGGCCGCTGTACCAGCTGCTGTTGCCGCTGCCGCCGGCGGCCGGTTTGGCGGCGGGCTTGGCAGTGGCGACCTGAACCGGTTCAGGGGCTGGCTTGGCAGGTGCAACCGGCTTGGCAGGCTGGGTTGCAACCGGCTTGGGTGCTGGCGCAACCGGCTGGCTCGGGGCACTGGCAATCGGCTGGGCCGGCGTCACCGCAGGCCCGGCAGGCACGCCTGCCGGCGGCGCAATGGTGGTCACGGTAGGCGGGTTGGACGGCTGCAGGGCAGTGTCGCCCGCCGGGCCGGTCTCGTCGCCATCGCCCATGCCAGCGGCTTCGGCCAGCGGCTCGCGCATCACCGGCTGCGACTGGCCGACCAACGGCAGCGGCATCGGCTGGGAAGACCCGGAGAACTCGATGGCCGGGTTGCCATTGTTCGACTGGCCGGCGGCCGGCTGACCTTCACCCAGCGGCAGTTGAGCCTGGGCCGCCGGTGCGTCGGTGGGGACCTTGTCGGCGCCCTTCTTGGGCATCAGGACCGCCGCGGCAACGGCGACCACGACGACAGCAGACAACGCGAGCACGTGTTTCTTAGGCATATTGAACCCCATGGATGGTCGCTTCGCCGTACTGCGGGTGGCGATCATGGCTTCGATCAAGGTATCGCGGGCGACCTGGTTGATGGTGCCAGGCCAACCGTCCGAATGTTCATGGATATCGGCGATCTGTTCAGCGGTGAACACCTCGATGCCCCGGCCAGCACCGTCCAGGCGCTGCTCCAGGTACTCGCGGGTCTCCTCTTCACTATAGGGGGCCAGCTCGATGACGTGAAACCGCTCACCCGCCGCATCGAGCTCGTCCAACCCGGCAATCAGCGAAGGCTCACCGAACAGGAACACATGCGGACGCCCTTCCGGCACGCCCGCCGCCAACTCCAGCAACGCTTGGAGTGCCGACTCGTCGAGTTGTTCCGCATCGTCCACCAACAGATAGACTTCCTGGCCGGTCAGGGCCAGTTGCACCACCTGCGACAGGATCGACTGCACCTCGGGCTGGGCCACACCCAGCGACTGGGCGACCTGGCCGAGCACGCTGGCGGCATCGCTGGCGCCGCGCGCGGACACCACCACGCTCTGCACCGACTGCTTGTTGGTACTCGCCACCAGGGCCTGGCGCAGCAAGGTCTTGCCACTGCCCAACGGCCCGGTGACCACCAGCATCAGCTGACTGTAACGGGCCAGGTGGTGGAGTTGGCCAAGCACCGGCTTGCGCTGGGCCGGGAAGAACTTGAAGCCGGGCACACGCGGCGCGAACGGATCGTGGCTCAGCTGGTAATGGTCGAGAAACGCCTCATCGGCATGCAAACTGGTCATTGCGCTGTCACAACCTCAAAGCTGGGCCACGATCGCGCGGTAATCCGCCGCCAGCGTGGCCTGAAGGATCTCTTTCGGATAGTCGTCGGTGATCACGGCCTCGCCCAACTGGCGCAACAGCACCAGCCGCAAGCGACCGTCGAGCACCTTCTTGTCGACCGCCATATGCTCCATGAAATGCGCCGGGGTCATTTCCTGTGGTGGCACCACCGGCAATCCTGCGTCCTGCAGCAGGCGAATTCCGCGATCACGCGCGGGCTGGTCGATCCAGCCCAGGCGCATGGACATTTCCAGGGCCATCACCGTGCCCGCCGCCACGGCTTCGCCATGCAGCCAGACACCGTAGCCCATGTGGGTCTCGATGGCGTGGCCAAACGTGTGGCCGAGGTTGAGGGTGGCGCGCACGCCCGTCTCACGCTCGTCGGCACCGACCACGGCGGCCTTGGCCGCGCAGGAGCGGCGAATGGCCTCGGTCAGGGCGCTGTTGTCGAGGCCGCGCAGGGCGGCCATATTCTGTTCGAGCCAATCGAGGAACGGCTTGTCGCAGATCAGGCCGTACTTGATGACTTCAGCCAGGCCCGCCGACAGCTCACGCGGCGGCAGGGTCTTGAGGCTGGTGGTGTCGATCAGCACCGCATTGGGCTGATAGAAGGCACCGACCATGTTCTTGCCCAGCGGGTGGTTGATGCCGGTCTTGCCGCCAACCGAAGAATCCACCTGGGACAGCAGCGTGGTCGGCACCTGGATGAAGTCCACACCGCGCTGATAGCAGGCGGCGGCGAAGCCGGCCATGTCACCGATGACGCCGCCGCCGAGGGCGACCACGGTGGTGCGCCGGTCGTGACGGGCGGTGAGCAGGCCATCGAAGATCAGCTGCAGGGTTTCCCAGTTCTTGTAGGCTTCGCCGTCGGGCAGCACCACATGCACCACGGCATAGGCGCCCAGCGTGCGACTCAAGCGGTCGAGATACAGAGGCGCGACGGTTTCGTTGGAAACGATGGCAACCTGGCGCCCGGCAATGTGCGGTGCGAGCAGCTCAGGCTGATCCAGCAGGCCTTCGCCAATGTAGATCGGGTAGCTGCGTTCGCCCAGATCGACCTTTAGTGTCTGCATGTATCCCCACAATGTGCTTGGGCGCGGCATCGCCTGAGCGAGCCGCGCTAACGTTGAACCCTGCCTCCCGGCTTAGCGGGGCGGCAACTTCTCCAGGCGCTCGAGAATATCGAGCACGACCATGCGCGGCGGCCGTTCGTCGGTTTCTACCACCACGTCGGCGATTTCGCGATACAGCGGGTCGCGCGACTCGAGCAGGGCGCGCAGGGTCGCCTCCGGATTGGCAGTGCGCAGCAGTGGCCGGTTACGGTCACGTGCCGTGCGGCCGACCTGCTGCTCCACCGAGGCGTGCAGATAGATCACCCGACCGCCGGCATGCAGGGCCTGGCGGTTGGCTTCGCGCATGACGGCGCCGCCGCCCGTTGCGACGACCACGCCGTCCAGCTCGCA
Organism: Pseudomonas reidholzensis; assembly: GCF_900536025.1. Lineage (GTDB taxonomy): Bacteria > Pseudomonadota > Gammaproteobacteria > Pseudomonadales > Pseudomonadaceae > Aquipseudomonas > Aquipseudomonas reidholzensis. The sequence continues at coordinate 76,856 of NZ_UNOZ01000039.1, read as the reverse complement.
GAGCTCGGCGATCATCGCCTCTTCACGATCACGAAAGCCCGGCTCGCCTTCTTTGTCGAAGATCCACGGGATATTGGCGCCGGTCCGCAGTTCGATTTCCTTGTCGGAATCTTTGAACAGCAGACGCAGCTCTTTGGCCAGAAGGCGACCGATGGTGCTTTTACCCGCACCCATCGGGCCTACAAGTATCAAATTTCGCACAGAATCAACGACTCACAGCAATCGCCTGGTCACTCATGATACGCGGAGTCAGGAAGACCAGCAGCTCGGATTTTTTCTCTTGTAATGCATCGCGTCGAAACAGCCGCCCAACATACGGCAGATCGCCAAAAAATGGCACCTTGTCGACCACATTGTTTTGCGTGGTCGAGTAGACGCCACCAATGACGATGGTCTGGCCATCACCCACACGCACCTTGGCATTGAGCTCATTCTTGCGGATCGGCGGCACATCGTTCAGTGCATTGACGTAATCCGGCTCGTCCTTGGTCACCCTCACCGTCATGATCACCTGACCATCGGCGGTGATCTGCGGGGTGACTTCCAGCGACAACGAGGCCTCGCGGAACGACACCGAGGTGGCGCCACTCTTGGTGGTCTCCTGGTAGGGCACCTCGGTGCCCTTGAGGATGCGTGCGGTCTCCTTGTCGGCGGTGACCACCTTGGGCTGGGAGATGATCTCGCCGTTGCCGCTTTTTTCCATGGCGCTGAGTTCCAGGTCGAGCAGTGCATCACCGCGCAGCAGCCCGAGGCCGACCCCGGACGTGGCGCGGTCCACGCCCAGGTCGACGAACAGCCCGCTGCCTGGCGGCGCCCCCGCGACAGGCAGCGGCGAACCCCAGCGCACGCCAAGGCTTTTCTCGTAGTCGATGTTGGCCTCGACAATCCGCGCCTCGATCATGACCTGGCGCACCGGCACGTCCAGCGCAGCCACCAGGCGGCGCAACTCGGCGAGGCGGTCCGCCGGCTGGTTGGCCAGCAGGGTATTGGTCCGTACATCGACCCCAAGGCTGCCGCGACCGGTGAGAATGCCATCGTCAGCCAGGGTAGCCAGGAGCAACTCGGCCAGCTCTGACGCTTTGGCGTGATGGACCGGCAGCAGGGCCCGTTCGAGCGGCTGCAATTGCGCGTCCAGCTCCAGCCCCGCCCGCGCTTCGCGTGACTGCCCGGCCAGCTCGCCAGCCGGAGCCACCAGCAGCACATTACCCTCCTGTCGCCGGGCCAAGCCTTTGCTGCGCAGCACCAGCTCGAGCGCCTGATCCCACGGCACCTGATCCAGCCGCAGGGTGACAGTGCCACTCACCGAGTCACTGACCACCAGGTTGATCCCGGCGTAATCCGCCAAGACCTGCAGGATCGAGCGTATTTCCACATCCTGGAAGTTCAACGAGATCGGCTCATTCGCGTCGTCGATCGCGGCGGCCACCGGGACCGACAGGCACATGACCATTGCCCACACCCACAGCTGTTTGATGCACATCCATGCCCCCTGTGCCCGCGCGATTCCTCAGCGCGAGATACGTCGTGCGTTGCTGCCAGGCACCGCCGAGAAACACCCGTTCGAGCACTTCCAGCTGGTGCTCATCGACGCGCACTACCACCCCACCGTCCCTGCCCAGACGATCACCGGGACCCAGCCGATACAAGCGCCCCGCCGACCACAGCAACGCTTGATAGTCCCCATCGCGCGCCAGGCTGCCGACCATTTCCAGCTGTGCCAGCGGCACCCTGGCCAATCCATCAGCCCCGGCCGCTGACGACCAGGGTCTGAAGGGATCGGAATGCACAGCCTGCGTGGCTGGCCGCGCCGGGTCATCGGCCAGCGAAAGCGCTGCCGGCAAGCGCAGACCGGGGTGATAGGTCTGCACCTGCAGGCGAAAACGCAGCAGCGCCTGGCGCCCCGGCACCGCAGCAAGCTGCAGGCTTGAGGGCCGCAGCAGGCGCACCTGGCCGAGCCATTGATCCAGCCAACCGCGCAGTGCCCCATAGCTGCCGACAACCTCGAGCTGCAACGGCGTCGTCCGGTAATCCTCCGCTTCGACCTCTTCAAGTACTTCGAGCTGTTCGAACAGCAGCCCATGGGCATGCGCGGCATTCGCCAACTGATCGAGCAGATCGCTCACACCTTCATCCGCCGCCAGTCGCCAGCGTGCATCCTGCAGGTCGGCCATGCCGCGCTTCAGTGCGCTGCGCGCGGGGAGTAATTGCCCCGCCAGCAGTGACTTCTCGGCATGCACCTGGTCAAACCCGCGGAGCGTCTCGATACCTCGCCGATAGACTTGCTGAGCCTCGTGCAAACGAAACACCCAGCCCGCCGCGAGCACAGCGAGCGCGGCAAGCACTGGCACCGCCACTTTGAAGGCCAGTGAGCGCTCAGCGAGCCCCTGCCAGTCGGGCATCCACGCGCCGCTCACCGGCGCAGCGCCGACACGCGCGCCACCAGCAAGAACTCATCGCCCTGTGAATCCGCTCGGAGGTGCTTGAGTTCAAGCGCCTCGATTAATTGCGACTGCTGCAGATCACGCATCAACTGCGCGATAACGGCGGGTGACGCGGCCAGGCCGAGCAGATGCAGGCGCCCGTCCTGGACGGACAACTCGGTCAGCTGCAGGCCGCTGGAAAACGCCTGCTCCAACTCGGCGAGCAGCCGTGGCAGTTGCACCTGCTCGGTTCTCAGGGCCGCCAGCGAAGCAGACCGGGCACGCACGCCATCCTGCGCCTGACGCACCTCGGTGAGTTGTTCCAGCTGCCCGTCCAGCTCGACGATAGCGGCCTGGCGCTCGGCAATCGCCGCGGCCTGCAACTGCCCACGCTGGCGCGCCAGGGCGTCGAGCAGCATCACCGCGCAGAGCGCCAACAACAGGCTGCCAATCAGCGCACGCTGGAATCGCCGCACGGCAGCCAAACGTTGCCGCTCGCGCCACGGCAACAGATTGAGACGGATCATCCTGCACCGCCTCCCAGGGCCAGGCCGTAAGCCAGCGCCATGGAGCACGTCATGCCTGACAGCGCCTGCCTGTCGACCCACTGAGCCGAGGCCACCCCAGCCAAGGGCTGCAACGCACCACAGGTGATCCCCAGGCGCTGCCGCAAGGCGCTTATCCAGCCTGACGCCAGGTCATCATCGGCGCCGATCAGCAGGCCAGGCGGTCGCCCGGGCCCGCCGCCCGCCGTCAACAGCCGCACGACACGCTGCAAGCGTTGTGCGGCGGTGTCCGCGGGCTCAAAGCGTATCTCCTGACGCTCCGGTAGCCCCCCACGCGACCACCCATGCAGCGATGCCGCAGCCGTCTCGATGCGCAGCAATCGCTGGGTCTCGGGCAACACGCGCTGCAGCGCGATGCCGTCGACCTCGACTGCCGCGATCTGCAGACCCGCCTCTGCAAACAGTTGCTCAAGCACCTCGAGCGAACGCTGGCGGCAGGCAGCCACCAGCACTTCGACATCGCCAGCCGGTTCGGGCGCAGGGCCGAGCACCTGGAAGTCCATCGCCAGGTCTTCAAGTGCAAAGGGAAACAAGCGCTCCGCATCGGTCAGCAGCCGCGCTTCCATCTGGCTTGCCGAAAGCCCCGCCGGGAGGCGACAGACCTTGCAGATCACCTCGGCGCCGGGCAACGCCACGGCGACCCGGCGACACTTGCTGCCACTGCGCTGGTAGGCGTTGCGCAAGGCCTCCAGCAGGGGCTCGGCATCCCGCGTCCAGTCGCTGCCCAAGGGCGACGGCAGCGGCTGCCGTGCCCAGGCGATCACGCTGCAACGCCCTTGGCGCCGCTGCAGTTGCAGCATCCGTACCGAGTCGGCGGCAATTTCCACCCCCAACAGTGAACCGGCATCCTTGCCAAAGCGTCCAAGCATCGCTGCCTCCCTGCTCAATCGGCGCCAAACCGCGCGAGCCGATCCGCCCGGATGGGCCGGCCGGTCGCCCGATAAGGCGAAAAATGCTTATAATGCCCAGCGTTTTTTCCCTGTCCGCCGGACTCGCGTGCACTCCATTTCTCAATCTGGACACCCAAAAGCCTTGATACGCCTGCTGAAGTTCTTCTGGTGGTCTTTCGTCGCAGTCATCTGCGCGCTCGTACTCGGTCTGAGCGGCGCGTTTCTGTATCTTAGTCCCAGCCTGCCTTCGGTCGAGTCGCTCAGAAGCATCCAGTTGCAGATCCCCCTGAGGGTGTACAGCAGCGACGGCAAACTGATTGCCGAGTTCGGCGAGATGCGGCGGTCTCCGATCCGTTTCGCGGAAATTCCCCCACAGTTCATCCAGGCACTTCTGTCAGCCGAAGACGACAATTTCCTCAACCACTACGGGGTCGATCCGAGCAGCCTGATGCGCGCCGCGACCCAGCTGGTGAAGTCGGGTCACATCCAGACCGGCGGCAGCACGATCACCATGCAGGTGGCGAAGAACTTCTTCCTCACCAGCGAGCGCAGCTTCTCGCGCAAGACCAACGAAATTCTCCTGGCCCTGCAGATCGAACGTGAGCTGACCAAGGACGAGATCCTCGAGCTGTACGTCAACAAGATCTACCTGGGCAACCGCGCCTACGGCATCGACGCCGCCGCGCAGGTCTACTACGGCAAGTCGATCCGTGACGTCAGCCTGGCGCAGATGGCCATGATCGCCGGCCTGCCCAAGGCACCGTCGCGCTTCAACCCGCTGGCCAACCCGACCCGCGCCAAAGAGCGCCGCGACTGGATCCTCGGCCGCATGCACAAGCTCGGCAAGATCGACGACGCCAGCTACCAGACCGCCCTGGCCGAGCCGCTGAATGCCAGTTATCACGTGCCGACGCCGGAAGTGAACGCGCCGTACATCGCCGAAATGGCCCGCGCTGAAATGGTCGGCCGTTATGGCAGCGAGGCCTATACCGAAGGTTTCCGGGTGACCACCACGGTGCCCAGCGACATGCAGCGGATGGGCAACGATGCCGTGCTCAATGGCCTCTCCGATTACGATGAGCGCCATGGCTACCGCGGCCCTGAGTCACGCTTCCCCGGCAAAACCCACGCCGCCTGGCTGCAGGAGCTGGCCAAGCAGCGCACCCTCGGCGGCCTGGAACCCGCCATCGTCACCCAGGTCGACAAGTCCGGCCTGACCGTGCTCACCCGCAACGGCGAAGAGCAGAGCGTTGCCTGGGACACCATGAAATGGGCCCGGCCGTTCCTCAACAGCAACTCCCAGGGCCGCGCGCCGCAGTCGCCGGCCGATGTCGCCCAGATCGGTGACCTGGTCCGCGTGCAGCGCCTCGAAGAGGGCAAGCTCAAGTTCAGCCAGGTGCCTGGCGCACAGAGCGCACTGGTCACCCTCGACCCGTACAACGGCGCCATTCGTGCCCTGGTCGGCGGCTTCTCGTTCGAGCAGAGCAACTACAACCGGGCGATGCAGGCCAAGCGCCAGCCAGGTTCGAGCTTCAAGCCGTTCGTCTACAGCGCCGCACTGGACAGCGGCTACACCGCCGCCAGCCTGGTCAACGATGCGCCGATCGTGTTCGTCGACGAGTACCTGGACAAGGTCTGGCGGCCGAAGAACGACACCAACACCTTCCTCGGCCCGATCCGTATGCGCGAGGCGCTGTACAAGTCGCGCAACCTGGTATCGATCCGCCTGCTGCAGGCGATGGGCGTCGACCGCACGATCGACTACATCGCCAAGTTCGGCTTCAACAAACAGGACCTGCCCCGCAACCTGTCCCTGGCGCTGGGCACTGCGACGCTGACACCGATGGAGATCGCCACCGGCTGGAGCACCTTTGCCAACGGCGGCTACAAGATCACCCCGTACTTGATCGACCGCATCGACAGCCGCAATGGCGAGACGCTGTTCACCGCCAATCCGGCCCGTGTCCCGCAAGGCAACGGCCAGGATCAAGCCGGCATTGCCGCGCCTGAGCAGCCGATCAGCACTGCCGCCATGCCTGGCGAGGCACCTCCGGTGTTCGGCCAGGTGACACCTGCCCCGCAGGCGCCGGTGATCGCCGAACAGATCGTCGACGGCCGTACCACCTACATCCTCACCAGCATGCTTCAGGACGTGATCAAGCGCGGCACCGGCCGCCGTGCGATGGCACTGGGGCGTACCGACCTGGCGGGCAAGACCGGTACCACCAACGAGTCGAAGGACGCCTGGTTCTCCGGCTATAACGCCGACTACGTGACCACCGTGTGGGTCGGTTTCGACCAGCCGGAAACCCTCGGCCGCCGTGAATATGGCGGTACCGCGGCGTTGCCGATCTGGATGAGCTTCATGGGCGCAGCCCTGAAGGACAAGCCTAACCACCCACCGGCCGAGCCCGACGGCATTCTCAGCCTGCGGGTCGACCCGATCAGCGGCCGCGCCGCCACGCCGAGCACGCCGAACGCCTACTTCGAGCTGTTCAAGGCCGAAGACTCGCCGCCTTCTGCGGATGAGCTGGGCAATGGCGCGGCGCCTGGCAGCCCGCTGCCGGCGGATGAAGCGGCGCCGATGGACCTGTTCTGAGGCATGGCATCAAGTTGACGCAACGTGCATGAATGCCTATGTTCGTTGCGTCGAAGCGACTGACCGGATGAGATTGAGCGCTTCCCAGCGGCCTTGGCCGTAACCGCGCAAGGCGGTTCGCAAGTGGTGTCCGGATCTGCTTCAGCCCACAAAAAAGCCCCGACTCTCTCGAGCCGGGGCTTTTTATGAAGCTACCACCGATCAGCCGTTGAACACGTCATCCACGCTTTTCAGCGGGTAGTGCTTCGGATACGGCAGGGTTGCTACACCGCTTTCGATTGCGGCCTTGGCCACAGCATCGGAAACCAGGGTGATCAGGCGTGGGTCCATTGGCTTCGGAATGATGTACTCACGACCGAATTCCAGGGCCTGTACGCCGTAGGCATCGCAGACTTCCTTCGGCACTGGCTGCTTGGCCAGGTCTTTCAGGGCGATGGCCGCAGCGATCTTCATCTCTTCGTTGATGCGCTTGGCGCGAACGTCCAGGGCACCACGGAAGATGAACGGGAAGCCCAGGACGTTGTTGACCTGGTTCGGGTAGTCGGAACGACCGGTGGCCATGATCACGTCGTCGCGGGTGGCGTGAGCCAGCTCCGGGCTGATCTCTGGATCCGGGTTCGAGCAGGCGAACACGATCGGGTTGGCAGCCATCGACTTCAGGCCTTCTGCGCTCAGCAGGTTCGGGCCGGACAGGCCAACGAACACGTCAGCGCCTTGCAGGGCATCAGCCAGGCTGCGCTTGTCGGTGGCGTGAGCGAACTGCGCCTTGTACTGGTTCAGGTCGTCACGGCCAGCGTGGATCACGCCGGTACGGTCGATCATGAAGATGTTCTCGACCTTGGCACCCATGCTGACCAGCAGCTTCATGCAGGAGATGGCGGCAGCACCGGCACCCAGGCAGACGATCTTGGCTTCGTCGAGCTTCTTGCCGGCGATTTCCAGGGCGTTGATCATGCCGGCCGCGGTGACGATGGCGGTGCCATGCTGGTCATCGTGGAACACCGGGATGTCGCACTGTTCGATCAGGGTGCGCTCGATCTCAAAGCACTCAGGCGCCTTGATGTCTTCCAGGTTGATACCACCGAAGGTGATGGAAATGCGGCGAACGGTGTCGATGAAAGCCTGCGGGCTTTCCGATTCGACTTCGATGTCGAATACGTCGATACCGGCGAAACGCTTGAACAGAACGCCCTTGCCTTCCATGACCGGCTTGGAGGCCAATGGGCCGAGGTCACCCAGGCCAAGAATGGCGGTACCGTCGGAGATCACGGCGACCAGGTTGCCCTTGCCGGTGTATTTGTAGGCCAGCTCTGGATCACGACCGATCTCGCGCACAGGCTCGGCGACGCCCGGGCTGTAGGCCAGGGACAGGTCACGCGCGGTGGCGGTAGGCTTGGTGAGCTCGACGCTCAGTTTCCCCGGACGAGGCTGAGCATGGTATTCGAGAGCGGCGGTTTTCAAGTCTGACATGGTGGGCAATTCCGCTATTTACTGTTCTGACGGACCGCCGAGGATACGCAAAGTGCCGGAAAGCGACAAGACTGGCCGGTCACATGTGTCAAGGCCCTTGGCCTACGACTTTACGCTACAACCCACGGGGCATGCGGGCTTCAGTGTGTACAATCGAGCACTGCAATGTCTACAATTTTTTAACCAGATGTACGTTGCAGCATGCTCGGATCGGTCAATGGCAGCATCCAGCGCCGCTGGCCGGGCTTCAGGCCGCCCTTGCGGGAACGATCCAGCAGCCAACCTCGCGCCTCGACCTGGCGTCCCTTGAGGTTATCGAAGAAGCTCGCCGGGAAGTTGCGCCGCAGACGAGCGGGCACGTGCAGTACGACGCGCTCGCCGAGGTCCAGCCAGACCCCGCCGCGGGTGTGCTGAATGCGCTGGATGGTGCCGCCCAGGATGGCGAAGCCTGGCTGCCGGACATCGCGCTCGGGGCGTACCGGTGACTGCCGCCACAGCCCCGCCCTGACCGCCCTCGCGGCCTGCTCGGCCGCCTGGTGGCAGCCTGACAGGCGCACGTTTGGGGCAAACGCCACGCGAAACCCAAGCCCCTCGCTGAGCAGCACCGCCTCGAGATTGTCGCCATTGCGCCCATAGATGTGCGCCAGGGTGCGCCCGTACTTGTCCTTGGACTCGACCCCCGGCACCAGGCCCACTCGGCCATCACTGGCCTTGATCAGCGCCTGCAGGCGCTGGCGGGCGGCCTCGGCATAGGGTTCGCTGGCGCGCCCCTTGCGGCCGATCTCAGGGGTGTCGATGCCGATCAGACGTACGCTGCGACCGTCGCTCAGACGCACGGTATCGCCATCCACCACCTGGCGCACCGCCACCTGCTGCGGGCTGTCTGGAGAGGGGCAGAAGGCCAGCGCCGGCACGTGCCAGATCGCGGCCATAAAAAAAGCGCCCACAAGGGGCGCTTTTTTTGGCAACAGTGCGAGACCCGAGGGCATCGCCATGCGCATGATTACTTCTTGGCACCGAACATGCCGAAGCGATCTGCGAACTTCTGTACGCGACCACCGGTGTCCAGGACTTTCTGCTTACCAGTGTAGAACGGGTGGCACTGGGAGCACACGTCGATCGCCAGCGGCTTGGCCAGGGTCGAACGGGTTTCGAATTTGCTGCCGCAGCTGCAGGTGACTGCAACTACTTCGTAGTTCGGATGAATATTGGCTTTCATGGTCACTTCCTCGAGCTGCGTGCCGCCACCCAACACCATTGTTGAATACCGCACGTAATTAGGCGGGGAATAATACCAGAGCGCAGCGTCTACGCAAGTTGTCGCTTGCACCGACCGTCGTCTGCTAGGCTCGGCGCATCCCGAAACAGTCCGAAATGCCCTTCAGAGACCTTCTGCGTGTCCGACGTCATCCTGCGCCTTGCCCTGCCCTCGCCCCTGCGTCGCCTGTTCGACTACCGGGCCACGGCGGCGATGGCGCGCCAGCACCTGACCCCCGGCATGCGTATCCGCGTGCCGTTTGGCCGCCGCGAAATGATCGGCGTGCTGGTCGAGGTCTGCGACAAGAGTGAGGTTCCGGCCGACAAGCTCAAGCCGGCCATCGCCCTGCTCGACCCGGTCTCGCCGCTACCGCCGGCACTGTTCAAGCTCTGCCTGTGGACCGCCCAGTACTATCAGCACAGCCTCGGCGACACGCTCAGCTGGGCCCTGCCGGTCCTGTTGCGCCAAGGCGAGCCGGCCGAGATCCGTCAGGAGCGCTTCTGGCAAGTGGCCCCCGGCGCGCGCCACGAAGACCCGCGCATCGCCCGCGCGCCGCGCCAGCGCGAGGCCCTAAAGACCTTGTCGCAACATCCGCATGGCGTGGCCCACAGCCTGCTCAGCAAGCTCGGCCTGAACAAGGACAGCCTCGACCTGCTGCTGGCCAAGGAACTGGTCCAGCTCGAGGTGCGCCGCCAGCTGCCCACGGCGCGCCACGAGCATTGGCTGGCGCAGCCTGAGCTGCCGCTCAACGATGAGCAACGGGCCGCCTTCGAGGCGGTGCGCTCAGGGTTTGGCAGCTTCCACGCGTTTCTCCTGGCCGGGGTCACGGGCAGTGGCAAGACCGAGGTCTACCTGCAACTGATTCGCGAAACCCTCGAGGCCGGCAAGCAGGCGCTGATCCTCATCCCGGAGATCAACCTCGGGCCGCAGACCCTGGCGCGCTTCGAGCAGCGCTTCAACGCGCGGATCGCCTTGCTGCACTCGGCGGTCAATGACCGCGAACGCCTGGATGCCTGGCTGGCCGCTCGCGACGGCGAGGCGGACATCATCATCGGCACCCGTTCGGCGTTGTTCACGCCAATGAAGAACCCCGGCCTGATCATCATCGACGAGGAGCACGACGGCTCCTATAAACAGCAGGAAGGCCTGCGCTATCACGCCCGCGACCTGGCGCTGGTGCGGGCACACCAGGAGCGCATCCCGATCCTGCTTGGCTCCGCCACGCCGTCGCTGGAAAGCCTGCACAACGCCCACAGCGGACGCTACGGCCTGCTGCGCATGGACCAGCGCGCCGGTGGCGCGCGCCAGCCGCGCTTCCTGCGCCTGGACGTGCGCAGCCGGCCGCTCGACAGCGGCATCAGCGGCCCGTTGCAGCAGGCCATCGGCCAGACCCTCGCGGCCGGCCAGCAGGTGCTGGTGTTCCTCAACCGCCGCGGCTTCGCCCCGACCTTGCTGTGCCACGACTGCGGCTGGCTGTCGGAATGCCCCCGCTGCGATGCGCGGATGACCGTGCACCAGCGCTCCGGCGTGCTGCGTTGCCACCACTGCGGCTACGACGAGCGCCTGCCGCTGTGCTGCCCGAAGTGCGCGCATGTCGACCTGCGCCCGGTAGGCGCTGGCACCGAGCGCGCCGAAGAGCGCCTGAAGATTCTCTTCCCGGACTTCCCTGTGCTGCGCGTGGACCGCGACAGCACCTCGCGCAAGGACGCCATGCACAACCTCTTCACCACCATCCAGCGCGGCCAGCCCAGCATCCTCGTGGGCACCCAGATGCTGGCCAAGGGGCACCACTTCCCGCGGGTGACCCTGGTGGCGATTCTCGATGCCGACGGCGGGTTGTTCTCCGGCGATTTTCGCGCCAGCGAACGCATGGCGCAGCTCATCGTCCAGGTCGCCGGCCGCGCTGGCCGCGCCGAGGAGCCGGGCAAGGTGATCATCCAGACCCACCTGGCCGAGCACCCGTTGCTGGTGCAACTGACCGAGCAGGGTTACTTCGCCTTTGCCGAGCAAGCGCTGAGCGAGCGCCGCGCCGCCGGCCTGCCACCGTTCGCCCACCTCGCCCTGCTGCGCGCCGAAGCGCACAAACCTGGGCAGGCCGAAAGCTTCCTCGATGAAGCCTGCAGCGCCGCCGAGCGATTGCTCGCCGAGCAAGGCGGGCAAGGCATCGAACTGCTCGGCCCGGTACCGGCGCCGATGGAGCGCCGGGCCGGGCGCTACCGGGCGCAACTGCTGCTCCAGGCCAATGCCCGGGCCTCGCTGCATCGGCTGATCAGTGCCTGGTTGCTGGTGCTGGAGCAAATGCCGTCCGGGCGCGCGGTACGCTGGTCGCTGGATGTCGATCCGGTGGACCTGTATTGAGCCTGTGCGGCCCCACGGGCAACCCGCTCGCCCTCAAAGGTTGGCAACCACGGCTGAGCCACGGATAATGTCCAGTTTTTCCACCTGCGCATCGAAGCGCCCCGCCGCGCTTGCGGTCGAAAAGAGAATCCCATGAAAGACACCATTCGCCAGCTGATCCAGCAAGCCCTCACCCAACTCGTCACCGACGGTGTGTTGCCTGAAGGGCTGACCCCGGCGATCCAGGTGGAAAACGCCCGCGACAAGACCCACGGCGACTTCGCCAGCAACATCGCCATGATGCTGGCCAAGCCGGCCGGCATGAAGCCGCGCGACCTGGCCGACAAGCTGATCGCCGCGCTGCCCGCCAGTGACGACATCAGCAAGGTCGAAATCGCCGGCCCGGGCTTCCTCAACTTCTTCCAGAACACCGCCGCCCTGGCCCAGCGCCTCGACGCCGCCCTGGCCGACGCCCAGCTCGGCGTGCGCAAGGCCGGCCCGGCCGAAAAAGTGGTGGTCGACCTGTCGGCCCCCAACCTGGCCAAGGAAATGCACGTCGGCCACCTGCGCTCGACCATCATCGGCGACAGCGTGGCACGCGTGCTGGAGTTCCTCGGCGACACCGTGATCCGCCAGAACCACGTTGGCGACTGGGGCACCCAGTTCGGCATGCTGATGGCCTATCTGCAGGAAAACCCGATCACCAGCGACGAGCTGTCGGACCTGGAGAACTTCTACCGCGCGGCGAAAAAGCGCTTCGACGAATCCGAAGAGTTCGCCACCCGCGCCCGCGGCCTGGTGGTCAAGCTGCAGGCCGGCGACCCGGATTGCCTGGCGCTGTGGACGCGCTTCAAGGACATCTCGCTGTCGCACTGCCAGAAGACCTACGAGCTGCTCAACGTCAAGCTGAGCATGGCCGACGTGATGGGCGAGAGCGCCTACAACGACGACCTGGCCAACGTGGTTGCCGACCTCAAGGCCAAGGGCCTGCTGGTCGAGAGCCAGGGCGCTCAGTGTGTGTTCCTCGACGAGTTCAAGAACGCCGAAGGCGAGCCGCTGCCGGTGATCGTGCAGAAGGCCGATGGCGGCTACCTGTACGCCACCACCGACCTGGCCGCTGTGCGCTACCGCAGCAACACGCTCAAGGCTGATCGCGCCCTGTACTTCGTCGACCAGCGCCAGGCCCTGCACTTCAACCAAGTGTTCGAAGTGGCCCGCCGCGCCGGCTTCGTCGGCCACCCGATGCACATGGAGCACATGGGCTTCGGCACCATGAACGGCGCCGACGGCCGTCCGTTCAAGACCCGTGACGGCGGCACCGTCAAGCTGATCGACCTGCTCACCGAAGCCAAGGAACGCGCCTACGCGCTGGTCAAAGACAAGAACCCGAGCCTGGCCGAAGACGACCTGCGCAGCATCGCCGAAGTCGTCGGCATCGGCGCGGTGAAGTACGCCGACCTGTCCAAGCACCGGACCAGCGACTACAGCTTCAACTTCGAGCTGATGCTCAACTTCGAGGGCAACACCGCGCCGTACCTGCTGTACGCCTACACCCGCGTGGCCGGCGTGTTCCGCAAACTGGGCAAGGGCTATGACGAGGTCGACGGCCAGATCGTCTTGCAGGCCGCCCACGAGCAGGACCTGGCGGCGCGCCTGGCACAGTTCGGCGAAGTGCTGAACAACGTCGCCGACAAAGGCACCCCGCACGTGCTGTGCAGCTACCTGTACGACATCGCCGGGCTGTTCTCGAGCTTCTACGAGAACTGCCCGATCCTCGCCGCCGAAACCGCCGAACAGCAGCAGAGCCGCCTGCGCCTCGCCGCCCTGACCGGCCGTACGCTCAAGCAAGGCCTGGAGCTGCTCGGCCTGGAAACCCTGGAGCGCATGTAAGTTGGCTGCCAAGAAAAAACCCGCACCCAAGCGCGGCGCCAGCCGCCAACAGGCCCCGGCCAAACAGCCGATCCCCGGTTGGGTGTGGCTGGCGGTCGGCCTCACGGTCGGCGCCTTCATCGTCTTTCTGATGAAGCTCGAGCCGGGCGGCGACGACATCAAGCGCGCCAAGCCCGAGCAGCAGAAGCCGGCCAAGGTCGCCGAAGCCGCCAAAGGCAGCACGGCGACGCCCCAGCAACCGCTCAAGCCGAAGTATGATTTCTATACCCTGCTGCCAGAGTCGGAAGTCATCGTGCCGCCCGAGGCCGTGCCGGAGAAGACCCCGCCCGTGCCAGCGCAACCGGTGACCCCGGTAACGCCAGCAGAGGCGGCAAAGATCGACACCGCCCGCGCCCAGGCGGCCCTGCTGGGGCAGACGCCGCCGCCCCCGCCGCCGGTGATCAAGCCGGCCGCGACCACGCAGTTCTTCCTGCAGGCGGGGTCGTTCCGCAAGGAGGCTGATGCCGACAAGGTGCGTGCGCAGATCATCCTGCTGGGTCAGGTGGTCAAGGTGGAGTCGGGCACGGTCAAGGAAGAGACCTGGTACCGCGTGCTGGTCGGCCCGTTCAGCAACCGAGAACAGCTGACCGTGGCGCAGAAGCAGTTGGCAGGCGCGGGGTTCAACAACCTCCTGCTGCAACAGCGGCAGACCCGCCAGTAAGCAAAAAAGGCCCTGCCGCAGTCATGCGACAGGGCCTTTTTTGTGGCGACCTCAAGGCCTTGCGGCATTGACCTCGGAGATCTGCCGGTTGAGGGTCCAGAAGTCGTACAGCACGCCCACCAGGAACAGCCCACCGGTGAAGAAATAGATGATCGCGCTGATCCACTTGCCCTGATACAGGCGATGCGCGCCAAAGATGCCCAGGAACGTCAGCAGCACCCACGCCAGGTTGTAGTCCACGCGCCCGGCCTGGAAGCGCATATCGGCTTCACGGTCCATCGCCGGGATCAGGAACAGGTCGATCAGCCAGCCGATGCCCAGCAGCCCCAAGGTAAAGAACCAGATCGTCCCGGTGATCGGCTTGCCGTAGTAGAAACGGTGCGAGCCGGTAAAGCCGAAGATCCACAGCAGATAGCCGAGGACCTTGCTGTGGGTGTCGTGAAACGGCGACCCCTGTTGATAACTGTTCATTCTTAACCCTCGTCGCTTAGCCCAAAATTTTCCAAGAAAAAATGTGACTTTTTCGTGGCGAGTCGACGTATGGCACCCTGCCAGTCGACCAACGGATCATTTTTTGAGCAAAAAGCTGTTATAAAGTTGCGCGCCAACACCTAATTTTAAACATATGAGCTTCATCTATGCCGCCTTTACTCAAGACATGGCTGACCCTCTGCCTTTTATTACCACTGGCAGCCCACGCCACCAATCGTGAGCAACGTCTTCCCAACGGCTTCACGGGCTATACCACCAACGCCACCGTGAAGCGCGCACCGGCCAAAACCAGCAGCCTGCGTGCCCGCCCGAACAACGCCGCCAAGGCGCGTGATGGCGTGCCTGCCCTGGCCATGTCGGCCAAGCAGAGCAGCGATGTGCTCAGCCGCGCGGTGAACGTCCTCGGTACGCCGTACCGCTGGGGCGGCAGCAGCCCGACCAAGGGCTTCGACTGCAGCGGCCTGGTCAAGTACGCCTTCAACGATGTGGCGGACGTCGACCTGCCGCGCACCTCCAACGCCATGGCCCAGGGGCATGGTGTCAAGGTAGCACGCAACGATCTCAAGCCTGGCGATCTGATCTTCTTCAACATCAAGAGCCGCAAGGTCAACCACGTCGCCATCTACCTGGGCAACGACCGCTTCATCCACGCGCCGCGACGTGGCAAGCGGGTGAGCATCGATCAGCTGAGCAAGCCGTACTGGCAGAAGCATTACGTCGTTGCCAAGCGCGTGCTGCCCAAAGACCAGCAGGCGCAGGCGCTGCGTCTGGCCAAGGGCTGATCACCACGGCCTCTTCGCGGCGAGCGCGAAGCGGCCGGCACTGACCTACGCGGGCTCGATCACCCCCTGAGCCCGCAAGGCCTGCAACGCCGCCTCCATCGTCCGCATCCCCACCGCCCCACCCGTCTGCATCACCGAGTACAACTGCGCCATCCGACCCTCGCGAATCAGGTTGCGCACCGCCGTCGTGCCCACCAGCACCTCACGCGCCGCCACTCGCCCGCCGCCCACACGCCTGACCAGCACCTGCGCCACCACCAGGCGCAGCGAGTCGGCCAGCATCGCCCGCACCAATGGCTGCTCCTCGGCGGCAAACACCTCCACCAGGCGGTCGACGCTGTTGACGGCCGAGCGGGTATGCACGGTCGCCAGCACCAGGTGGCCGGTCTGCGCGGCACGCAGGGCCAGGCGAATCGACTCCAGGTCGCGCAGCTCACCGAGCATGATCACATCCGGATCCTGGCGCAGGGCACTGCGCAGCGCCTGGGCGAAGTCGCGGCTGTGCCGACCGATCTCGCGCTGGGTGACCAGGCTGCGTTGCCCGCTGTGGATAACTTCGATGGGGTCTTCAAGGGTGATGATGTGCAGCGCGCGCTCACGGTTGAGCCAGTCGACCAGCGCGGCCAGGCTGCTCGACTTGCCGCTGCCGGTCGGGCCACCGACCAACACCAGACCGTCGGTGTATTGCGCAACAGGTTGAAACACTTCCTCAAGGCCCAGCTCGGCGAGGGTCGGCACCCGCCCAGGTAACAGGCGCACGCTGGCAGCCAGGCCAGCGTGCTGGCAAAACAGGTTCAACCGACAGCGGCTGCCATCGGCCAGGCTCACGGCCAGGTCGAGCTCTTCGCAGGCGCGCCACTGGCGTCGCTGGTCGTCCTCGAGCAGCGGCGCCAGGCCTTCAACCAGCTGGCTGGCCGACAACGGCGCCAGGTCCATGCGCTGCAATTGCCCATCCAGGCGCAGCAGCGGTGTCTCGCCCACGGCCAGGTGCAGGTCGGATGCCCCCGCGGCTGCGGCCCGGGCCAGCAGGTCGGTAACGTCCATGAGACTCCCCAAAGGCCATCAAGCAGGTAGAATGCCGCAGACCCCTGAGCCGCCGGCATCGATCCATGTCCACCATAGCAGACAACCTTGGCGCCCTCGCCGCGCGCATCGACAGTGCGGCGCAGGCCTGCGCACGCGACCCGGCCAGCATCCAGTTGCTGGCCGTGAGCAAGACCAAACCGGCCGCCGCCGTGCGCGAAGCCTATGCGGCAGGCATACGCCATGTCGGTGAAAATTACCTGCAGGAGGCCTTGGCCAAGCAGGAAGAATTAACCGACCTGCCCTTGACCTGGCACTTCATCGGCCCCATTCAGTCGAACAAGACCCGTGCAATCGCCGAACATTTCGACTGGGTACACTCCGTGGACCGCCTGAAGATCGCCCAACGCCTGTCCGAACAACGCCCTGCCGGGCTGCCACCGCTGAACATCTGCCTGCAGGTCAACGTCAGCGGCGAAGACAGCAAGTCCGGTTGCGCGGCGGCCGAGCTGCCTGCCCTGGCCGCCGCCGTTGCGGCGTTGCCTGGCCTGCGCCTGCGCGGGCTGATGGCGATCCCCGAGCCCAGCGATGAGCGTGCCGAGCAGGAAGCCGCCTTCGCCCGCCTGCGCACACTGCAGGAGGGCCTGGGCCTTGGCCTGGACACCCTGTCGATGGGCATGAGCCATGACCTCGAAGCCGCAATCGCCCAAGGCGCGACCTGGGTGCGCATCGGTACCGCTTTGTTCGGCGCCCGTGACTACGGACGCGCATGAAACCTGTTCAACTCACTCTTTCCCTCAAGGACCTGACATGAGCGACACACGTATTGCCTTTATCGGCGCCGGCAACATGGCCGCCAGCCTGATCGGCGGCCTGCGTGCGCAGGGTCTGGACGCCAAGCAGATCCGCGCCAGCGACCCGGGCGCCGAGACCCGCAGCCGCGTCCAGGCCGAGCACGGCATCGAGGTATTCGAAGACAACGCCCAGGCGATCGCCGACGCCGACGTCATCGTCCTGGCGGTCAAGCCGCAGGTCATGAAGGCCGTCTGCCAAGACCTGCAGGCCAGCCTGCGGGACGGCCAGCTGATCGTCTCGATCGCCGCCGGCATCACCTGTGCCAGCCTGCAGGACTGGCTGGGCGCGCGCCCGGTCGTACGCTGCATGCCCAACACCCCGGCGCTGCTGCGCCAAGGCGTGAGTGGCCTGTACGCCACCGCCGAGGTGTCCAGCGCGCAACGCCAGCAGGCCGAGCAACTGCTGTCGGCGGTCGGTACCGCGCTGTGGCTCGACCAGGAGCAGCAACTGGACGCGGTCACCGCTGTTTCCGGCAGCGGCCCGGCGTATTTCTTCCTGCTGATCGAAGCCATGACCGCAGCCGGCGAGAAACTCGGCCTGCCGCGCGAAACCGCCTCGCAGCTGACCCTGCAAACCGCCCTGGGCGCCGCACGCATGGCTGTCGCCAGTGACGTCGACGCCGCCGAACTGCGCCGCCGGGTGACCTCGCCCGCTGGCACCACCGAGGCGGCGATCAAGTCGTTCCAGGGCAACGCTTTCGAGGCCATCGTCGAACAGGCGCTGCAGGCTGCGGCGACTCGTTCCGCCGAGCTGGCCGAACAATTGGGCAAATAAGGAGCTGTTGATGAATGCACTGTCCGGCGCCGCGATTTTCGTGGTGCAAACCCTGGTCAGCCTGTACCTGGTGATCGTCCTGCTGCGCTTCGTGCTGCAACTGGTCAAGGCCGACTTCTACAACCCGCTGAGCCAGTTCGCGGTGCGCGCCACCCAGCCACTGCTCAAGCCAATCCGCCGTATCGTCCCCAGCATCGCGGGCCTCGACACGTCGTCGCTGCTGCTGGCCATCGTCATCCAGGCGTTGCTGATGGCCTTCGTGATGCTGTTCGTCAATCTCGGCTACACGCCGCTGCAATTGATCATATGGGCAATCATTGGCATCACCTCGCTGTTCCTGAAGATTTTCTGGGTGGCGATGATCGTCATGGTGATCGTCTCCTGGGTCGCACCGAACAGCCACAACCCCGCCGCAGAACTGGCCTATCAGATCAGCGAACCGGTGCTGGCACCGTTCCGCAAGCTGGTGCCGAACCTGGGTGGCATGGACATCTCGCCGATCTTCGCTTTCCTGGCGATTCAGGTGATTCAGGCATACGCCATGCCGCCGCTGGCTGACTATGTCGGCATGCCGGAAATCCTCTGGCGACTGATCTGATCTGCTAGCGCCCACCAGCGGCAAGCCTTTGCTTGCCGCTGGGGGTAGCGCTCTTTAGACTTACGCCTCCGTCAAGCGTGAGCAGGGTCGATGTCCACTGTCTTTCCCGAAGATTCCGTCGGTCTGGTAACACCGCAGACTGCCCGGTTCGATGAACCGTTGGCCCTTGCCTGTGGCCGATCGCTGGCCAGCTACGAGCTGGTCTATGAAACCTATGGCACGCTGAACAGCAGCGCGAGCAACGCCGTGCTGATCTGCCATGCGCTGTCCGGCCATCACCATGCCGCAGGCTTCCATAGCGCAGACGACCGCAAGCCGGGCTGGTGGGACAGCTGCATCGGCCCCGGCAAGCCAATCGACACCAACCGGTTCTTCGTGGTCAGCCTGAACAACCTCGGTGGCTGCAACGGCAGCACCGGCCCGAGCAGCCTCAACCCGCTCACCGGCAAGCCCTACGGCGCCGACTTCCCGGTATTGACGGTCGAAGACTGGGTGCACAGCCAGGTGCGCCTTGCCGATCGCCTGGGCATTGGCCAGTGGGCCGCCGTGGTCGGTGGCAGCCTGGGCGGCATGCAGGCGCTGCAATGGACCATCACCTACCCGGACCGGGTTCGCCACTGCGTGGACGTCGCCTCGGCCCCCAAGCTGTCGGCGCAGAACATCGCCTTCAACGAAGTGGCGCGCCAGGCCATCCTCACCGACCCCGAGTTCCACGGCGGTTCGTTCCAGGACCAGGGCGTGATCCCCAAGCGCGGCCTGATGCTGGCGCGCATGGTCGGCCACATCACCTACCTGTCGGATGACTCGATGGGTGAAAAATTCGGCCGCGAGTTGAAAAGCGACAAGCTCAACTACGATTTCCACAGCGTCGAATTCCAGGTCGAGAGCTACCTGCGTTACCAGGGTGAAGAATTCTCCGGCCGCTTCGACGCCAACACCTACCTGCTGATGACCAAGGCGCTGGACTACTTCGACCCGGCCGCGGCCCACGGCGGCGACCTGTCGGCAACCCTCGCGCACGTCACTGCGGACTACTGCATCATGTCGTTCACCACCGACTGGCGCTTCTCGCCGGCCCGCTCGCGGGAAATCGTCGACGCCCTGATGGCGGCGCGCAAGAACGTCTGTTACCTGGAAATCGACTCGCCCTACGGGCACGATGCCTTCCTGATCCCCACGCCTCGCTACATGCAGGGATTCTCGAACTACATGAACCGCATCGCCCTCTGAGGACCGCATGAGAGCCGACCTGGAAATCATCCAAGACTGGATCCCCGCCGGCAGCCGGGTCCTCGACCTGGGCTGCGGCAACGGCGAGCTGCTGGCTTCGTTGCGCGACCGCAAGCAAGTCACCGGCTATGGCCTGGAAATCGACGCCGACAACATCGCCGCCTGCGTGGCCAAGGGCGTCAACGTCATCGAGCAAGACCTCGACAAGGGCCTGGGCAACTTCGCCAGCAACAGCTTTGACGTGGTGGTCATGACCCAGGCCCTGCAGGCCGTCGAATACCCCGACCGGATCCTCGCCGAAATGCTGCGGGTGGGCCGTGAGTGCGTCATCACCTTCCCCAATTTCGGCCACTGGCGCTGCCGCTGGTACCTGGCGACGAAGGGCCGCATGCCGGTCTCGGACTTCATGCCATACACCTGGTACAACACGCCGAACATCCACTTCTGCACCTTTGCCGACTTCGAACGGCTGTGCCTCGACCACCGGGCGAAGATTCTCGACCGGCTGGCAGTCGACCGTCTGCACCGTAACGGGTTGGGCGGGCGGGTTTGGCCTAATCTTCTAGGTGAGATCGGTATCTATCGCGTCAGCAGCCCTGGCCTGGCGGAACACCAGGTCGCGGTCTGACCCGCCCACCCCGGAGGAATGGCCCCATGCGTCGTCTAGCTGTTTTCCTGTTCAGCCTGTGCCTGGCATTGCCGGTACTGGCTGCCGATGCCGCCAAGCCTGAGCGCAAGGAAGTCTTCGGCGACGTGACGGTACACTACAGTGCCTTTACCTCGAGCATGCTGCAGCCGAACATCGCTGCCGCCACTGGCCTGACCCGCAGCAAGAACCAGGGCGTGCTCAACGTGGCGGTGCTCAAGGCCGGCAAGCCGGGCATGGCGGTGGTCAGCGGCACCGTCAAGGACCTGACCGGGCGCAGCAGCCCGCTGTCGTTCAAACAGATCAGCGATCAGGGCGCGGTGTATTACATCGCCCAGTTCAAGATCGAACAGCCAGAAACCCTCACCTTCGACCTGAATGTCGAGACCGGCGGGGTCAGTCACAAACTCAGCTTCAACCAGGAAGTGTTCCCAGGCGAATGATCAATTTCCAGCAACTCGTATTGGCCAGCCACAACGCTGGCAAACTCAAGGAACTCCAGGCCATGCTCGGCGTGTCCGTGCAGCTGCGCTCGATCGGCGAATTCAGCCAGGTCGAGCCGGAAGAGACCGGCCTGTCGTTCGTCGAAAACGCCATTCTCAAGGCGCGTAACGCTGCGCGGATTTCCGGCTTGCCGGCGCTGGCCGACGACTCCGGCCTGGCCGTGGATTACCTCGGCGGTGCACCCGGCATCTACTCGGCGCGCTACGCCGATGGCAAAGGTGATGCGGCCAACAACGCCAAGTTGCTCGACGCCTTGAAAGATGTCCCGGATGATCAGCGCGGGGCCCAGTTCGTCTGCGTCCTGGCGCTGGTACGGCACGCCGACGACCCACTGCCGATTCTCTGCGAAGGCCTGTGGCATGGCAGCATCCTGCACGCCGCCAGCGGCGAGCACGGTTTCGGCTACGACCCGCTGTTCTGGGTGCCCGAGCGCAGTTGTTCGAGCGCCGACCTCGCGCCGCTGGAAAAGAACCAGCTCAGCCACCGCGCCCGGGCCATGGCCCTGCTGCGTCAGCGTCTGGGACTGGCATGACCGAAAAGCCGTCCATCCAGCTGCTCCACCCCGGAGCGGCTGGCGCCAACCTGCATGTGCCACGCCTGGCACTGCCAGAGCTGCCGCCGCTGTCGCTGTACATCCATATCCCCTGGTGCGTGCGCAAGTGCCCCTATTGCGACTTCAACTCGCACCAGGCGGGCCCTGAGCTGCCAGAAGAGGCCTACGTCGATGCGCTGCTGGCCGACCTCGACGAGGAGCTTGGCGCCGTGCTGGGTCGGCCGATCAGCTCGATCTTCTTTGGTGGCGGCACCCCCAGCCTGTTCAGCGCCGACGCGCTGGGCCGATTGCTGCGCGGAGTGGAGCAACGCATCGCGTTCGCCGCCGACATCGAAATCACCCTGGAAGCCAACCCCGGGACGTTCGAGCAGGACAAATTCAAGGCCTACCGGCAGACAGGCATCAACCGGCTGTCGATAGGCGTGCAGAGCTTCCAGCCGGCCAAGCTGGAGAAGCTTGGGCGCATCCATAACGGTGACGAAGCGATTCGTGCCGCCGGCATGGCGCGCGCAGCAGGCTTCGACAACTTCAACATGGACCTCATGCACGGCCTGCCCGATCAGTCGCTGGACGACGCCCTGGGCGACCTGCAACAGGCCATCGACCTCGGCCCGACTCACCTGTCCTGGTACCAGCTGACCGTTGAGCCGAACACGGTGTTCTGGAACCAGCCACCCGAGCTGCCCGAGGACGACATTCTCTGGGACATCCAGGAGGCCGGCCAGGCGCTGATGGCGCAAAACGGCTTCCAGCAATACGAAGTGTCGGCCTACGCCCAGCCTGATCGGGCTGCGCGGCACAACCTCAATTACTGGCGGTTCGGCGACTTCATCGGTATCGGTGCCGGTGCCCACGGCAAGCTGTCGTTCCCGGACGGGCGCATCCTGCGGACCTGGAAGACGCGCCTGCCCAAGGACTACCTGAACCCGGCCAAGCCGTACAAGGCCGGCGAAAAGCTGCTGCCAGTGGACGAACTGCCGTTCGAGTTCCTGATGAACGCCCTGCGCCTGACCCACGGCGTGGAAGCCGACCTGTTCACCCGCCGCACCGGCCTGCCGCTGGAGCAGCTCGCCAAGGCCCGCCGCGAGGCCGAACAAAAAGGCCTTTTGCAGGTCGAACCGGATCGTCTGGCCGCCACGCCGCGCGGCCAGTTGTTCCTCAATGACCTGCTGCAGTATTTCTTGACCTAAGGATGACCCATGGACCTGGTACTCGACCTGCTTGCAACCGTATCCCGCTGGAGCCGCAGCAACCTGTCAGAGATTTCCCTGGCATTGGTAGGCTGCCTGCTGGTGCTGTTCGGCACTGATATCAAGGCGTGGGTAGAGCAGCGGCTCGGCGGCCTGGCCGGCGCCTTGCGCGTGCCGTTCATGGCCATCCTGGTGATGATTGGCAGCGGCGCGGCGTTGATCTACGCAACGCCGTGGGTGATCAAGGGGCTGAGCCAGTTCAACAACTATGCGCTGGCGCCAGTGTTGCTGGTCGTGCTGGTGTTGATCGGCGTGGTGGCTGACCGCCGCGGCTAGGGCTGCTTAAAAGCCGCCCTGGCAAGCCGGAGCGGCTTCTCACCCGACTAGCCCTTAGCGGGCGTCGTCGAAGTGATCACGCATGAAGTCTCGTGCGGCCTTGAGCACAGTCAAGATCCTCAGGATTTTCCAGACGCGGCTCAGATGTATCAAGCAAACGCTTCATACGCCTTGGCCTCCGTGTTGGCGGGCCAATCTTCCAGCGCCTGACCGGTACTTCGACGCCTTCCAAATCCTTGTGACTCGGATTCAATGAAGTGGCCAGATGGGTGGCCCTTCGAGAAACGTCACCGGCACGGTTCTCAAGCCGTGTCGAAGGGGGCTAGACCGCAAAATCTGTACTTCCCAGCCCCATCACTGAATCCTCCCCACAAGGGAGCGCGAAGATGATAACCCGGCACGTTCATCGCAACTTCGCTGAACTTATGCATGATATTTCGAGTGATTGACGCATCAGCCACAGCTACCTATTATCAGCTTCGTGGCTTGGATTCAGTGAAGCAACCTGTTTGACGGCCTCTCAATCCGTCACTCACAAAAAAACCGCCCCTTTCAAGGCGGTTTTTTTTCGCCTCCGGTTTCACAGAGACTAATGCGGGGCTGATGCTGATCGGGCTTGATACTACTTAAAAGCCGCCCCGGCAAGCCGGAGCGGCTTCTCACCCAACTAGCCCTTAGCGGGCGTCGTCGAAGTGATCACGCATGAAGTCTCGCGCGGCCTTGAGCACAGCCAAGATCCTCACGATTTTCCAGACGCGGCTCAGAGTATCAAGCAAACGCTTCATACGCCTTGGCCTCCGTGTTGGCGGGCCAATCTTCCAGCGTCTGACCGGCACTTCAACGCCTTCGGAGCCCATGTGGTTTGGACTCAGTGAAGTGGCCAGGTGGATGGCCCTTCGAGAAACGTCACCGGCACGGTTCTCAAGCCGTGTCGAAGGGGGCTAGACCGCAAAACCTGTACTTCCCAGCCCCATCACTGAATCCTCCCCACAAGGGAGCGCGAAGATGATAACCCGGCACGTTCAACACAACTTCGCTGAACTTATGCATGATATTTCGGGTGATTGACGCATCAGCCTCAGCTACCTATCATCAGCTTCGTGGTTTGGGCTCAGTGATGTACCTTGTGTGACGGCCTCTCAATCCGCCACTCACAAAAAAACCGCCCCTTTCAGGGCGGTTTTTTTCGCCTGCGATTTCACAGGGCCTCATGCTTGGCGCCATGGGGATGGTATTGATCGGTGTGGTGGCTGACCGCCGCTGCCAGGGCTGCTTATGGCGGGCCAATCTTCCAGCGCCTGACCGGTACTTCGACGCCTTCGGAAATCTTGCGATGGAGATCCGGTGAAGTGGCCAGGTAGATGGCCCTTCGAAAACATCACCGGCACGGTTCGCAGGCCGCGTCGAAGGGGCTAGACAGCAAAATGATCGCCTTCCCAACCCCTTCACTGAACCTGATCGCAAGAGAGCGAAACGATCATAACGAGCATTCGCCTCTTTCACTTCGCTTTACTGATGCAGGATATGTGGTCTGATTGACGCAGCTAACCCGGCTACCTATCATCGACCTTGTGATGGAGGTCCAGTGAAGTACCCGCAATAGCGGCTGTTCAAGCCGTCACTGCAATAAAAAAACCGCCCTTCGCAAGGCGGTTTTTTTTCGCCTGCGGTTTAGCAGGCTCTGGCATCACCAGGGCTGACTGGGCAGCCCGTCGGTCAAGCCAGCTTCTCGAACTTCAAGTCCCACACGCCATGCCCCAGTCGTTCGCCGCGGCGTTCGAACTTGGTGATCGGGCGCTCCAGCGGGCGTGGCACATAGGCGCCATCTTCCGCCTGGTTGCGATAGCCCGGTGCGGCGCTCATCACTTCCAGCATGTACTCGGCATACGGTTCCCAGTCGGTCGCCATGTGGAACACGCCGCCCGGCTTGAGCTTGCGGCGGACCAGTTCGGCGAACTCCAGCTGGACGATCCGGCGCTTGTGGTGACGCGCCTTGTGCCAAGGGTCCGGGAAGAACAGCATCAACCGATCGAGGCTGTTGTCTGCCACGCAGCGGTTGAGTACCTCGATGGCGTCGCAGTCATACACGCGCAGGTTCTTCAGGTCCTGCGTCAGCACGCCATTGAGCAGCGCGCCGACACCCGGACGGTGCACTTCGACACCGATGAAGTCCTGCTCGGGCGCGGCCGCAGCCATCTCCAGCAGGGAATGGCCCATGCCGAAGCCGATCTCCAGGGTGCGCGGCGCCGAACGGCCAAACACCTGGTCGTAGTCCACCGGGCTGTCAGCCAGGGGCAGCACGAACAGCGGCGCGCCCTGGTCCAGGCCGCGTTGCTGGCCTTCGGTCATGCGCCCGGCGCGCATCACGAAACTCTTGATGCGGCGGTGCGGGCGCTCTTCGCCTTCGGCGGTGATCGGCGTATCTTGCGATTCAGTCATCAGGGGCTCTTACTTGATCAGACCATCCAGCGGCGACGAGGCGCTGGCGTAGAGTTTTTTCGGCATACGGCCGGCCAGGTAGGCCATGCGGCCCGCGACGATCGCGTGCTTCATGGCTTCGGCCATCAGCACCGGCTGCTGGGCGTGGGCGATGGCCGAGTTCATCAGCACCGCCTCGCAGCCCATTTCCATGGCAATGGTGGCGTCGGATGCAGTGCCGACGCCGGCATCGACCAGCACCGGCACCTTGGATTCTTCAAGGATGATCTGCAGGTTGTACGGATTGCAGATCCCCAGGCCCGTCCCGATCAGGCCGGCCAGCGGCATGACCGCGATGCAGCCGATTTCGGCCAGTTGGCGGGCGATGATCGGGTCGTCGCTGGTGTACACCATCACGTCGAAACCGTCCTTGACCAGCACTTCGGCGGCCTTGAGGGTCTCGATCACGTTCGGGAACAGGGTCTTCTGGTCGGCCAGGACTTCCAGCTTGACCAGGTTGTGGCCATCCAGCAGTTCACGCGCCAGGCGGCAGGTACGTACCGCTTCGATGGCGTCGTAGCAGCCGGCAGTGTTCGGCAGGATGGTGTAGCGGTCCGGCGGCAGCACGTCGAGCAGGTTCGGCTCGCCCGGGTTCTGGCCAAGGTTGGTGCGGCGCACGGCGACAGTGACGATTTCGGCACCCGAGGCCTCGATGGCCAGGCGGGTTTCTTCCATGTCACGGTACTTGCCGGTGCCGACCAGCAGGCGCGACTGGAACGTGCGCCCGGCCAGGATGAAGGGCTTGTCGCTACGAACGTTGCTCATCGTTGTTCCTCTGGAAAAGGTTGCGGGATTTGCAGGTGAATCGAAGGCGCTCAACCGCCACCGATGGCATGGACCACTTCGACCTGGTCGCCTTCGTTCAGCGCGGTAGTCTCGTGCTGGCTACGCGGCACGATGTCCAGGTTGAGTTCCACCGCCACCCGGCGACCGGTCAGCTCCAGCCGACTCAGCAAGGCTGCGACGCTCTCGCCCGCGGGCACTTCGTAAGGTTCACCGTTCAATTGAATGCGCATGCGCACGGCCACCGTTGTTCTTTGGGGCCCGCATTCTAGCCCCGATCCACCTTTGAACCCAAGGGTGGCGGGCACCATTAGTCGTGATTGTGGACCGCTCGGTCAGCCCAGGCGCCAGGCGGCCAGGCCCAGGCACAGCCAGCCGGCCAGGAAGCACAGGCCGCCGATGGGGGTGATCATGCCCAGCTTGCCCACGCCGCTCAGGGTCAGCAGGTAAAGGCTACCGGAGAACAGCAGGATGCCCACCGCGAACAGACCGCCGGCCCAGCCGATCAGCCGCCCTGGCAGGTGCGCTGCGAGCAGGGCCACGCCAAAGATCGCCAGCGCGTGCACCAGTTGGTAGGTCACGCCGGTATGAAAGATCGCCAGGTACTCGGCGCTGAGGCGGTTCTTCAGGCCGTGCGCGGCAAAGGCGCCAAGGGCCACGCCGGTAAAGGCGAAAAATGCGGCAAGCATCAGGAAGCTGCGAAGCATGGGAGGACTCCTCGAAAGGGGTCTGTATAATGGCCCGTTCCATCGGTCCGGCCAAGCCATCGCCATGCTGTCACTCTTTTTCCGGCGCTTAGCCCGCGCCCTGCTCTGGTTCGCTGCAGGCAGCATCGTGCTGGTCCTGGTGTTGCGCTGGGTGCCCCCGCCGGGCACCGCACTGATGGTCGAACGCAAGGTGCAATCCTGGTTCGGCGGCGACGCCATCGACCTGCAGCGCGACTGGGAGCCTTGGGAGCGGATCTCCGACGACCTCAAGGTGGCGGTGATTGCTGGCGAAGACCAGAAGTTCGCCAGCCACTGGGGCTTCGACATCCCGGCCATCCAGGCCGCCCTGGCGCACAACGAGCGCGGCGGCAATATCCGCGGCGCCAGCACACTGACTCAACAGGTGGCGAAAAACCTGTTCCTGTGGTCGGGTCGCAGCTGGTTTCGTAAAGGCCTCGAAGCCTGGTTTACCGCGCTGATCGAGCTGTTCTGGTCGAAGGAGCGGATCCTCGAGGTGTACCTGAACAGCGTCGAGTGGGGCCCTGGCGTGTTTGGCGCCCAGGCGGCCGCGCGCTACCACTTTGGCGTGGATGCCAGCCGGCTTTCGCGCCAGCAGGCGGCGCAACTGGCGGCGGTATTGCCAAGCCCGCTGAAGTGGAACGCCGGCCGGCCGAGTACCTACGTCGCGGGCCGCGCGGGCTGGATTCGCCGGCAGATGAGCCAACTGGGCGGTACCGGCTACCTGATGCAGCTCGACGCTGCACGCGGGCCCTGAGACCTCAGGCCTGCAGAGACAAAAAAACCGCCTGCCCCGTGAGGGACAGGCGGTTTTTTTACAGGCAGGCGGCCGATCAGATGGTAATCAGCGCCTTGACCTTGTTCATCGCGTTCTTTTCCAGCTGGCGGATACGCTCGGCCGACACGCTGTACTTCTCCGCCAGCTCATGCAGGGTGGCCTTTTCTTCGGCCAGCCAGCGCTGATAGAGAATGTCGCGGCTGCGATCATCCAGCCCGCTCAGGGCTTCATGCAGGTTGCTGGTGGAGTTGTCGCTCCAGTCGGCATCCTCGAGCTGCATGGCCGGGTCATAACGGTGGTCTTCCAGGTAATGCGCAGGCGACTGGAAGGCGCTGTCGTCATCGGCCTCGGCGGCCGGGTCGAAGGCCATGTCCTGGCCACTCAGACGGCTTTCCATCTCGCGTACTTCACGCGGCTCGACGCCAAGGCTTTCAGCCACGCGGTGGACTTCGTCATTGTTCAGCCAGGCCAGGCGTTTCTTCTGGCTGCGCAGGTTGAAGAACAGTTTGCGCTGGGCCTTGGTGGTGGCCACCTTGACGATGCGCCAGTTGCGCAGGATGAATTCGTGGATCTCGGCCTTGATCCAGTGCACCGCGAAGGACACCAGACGCACGCCCATTTCCGGGTTGAAGCGTTTTACCGCCTTCATCAGGCCAACGTTGCCTTCCTGAATCAGGTCGGCCTGGGCCAGCCCGTAGCCTGCATAGCTGCGTGCGATATGCACGACGAAGCGCAGGTGGGCCATTACCATCTGCCGAGCGGCCTCAAGATCCTGCTCGTAAAAGAGACGCTCAGCCAGTTCACGCTCCTGCTCGGGCGTCAGCAGGGGAATGCTGTTGACCGTGTGCACGTAGGCTTCCAGGTTTGCACCGGGGACCAACGCATAGGCAGGTTGCAACGAAGTGGTCATTCAAGAACCTCCGACTCACTAGACTCGTGCCTTTTGGGCACTGCGCAACATTGACCGGAAACCACGAAACAAGTTCCCATAACGACAAGAAAGTCAATGCTGGCGCAAAAACATTATCGCGGCGCCAGCTCATTCAAGTGACGAGCCACCGCGATCCATGCACCGATATACCCTAACAACACCGCACCAATCAAGAGCGACAGACCATCGGACGCCGGCACCCCACCCAGGGCGAAGCTGCTGTTGTACAGCCCGGAAAGCCCGACCACCGCGTCGTTGAGCCAGTTCAGCCCGAACGCCAGGATGCCCCAGGCCAGCAGGCCAGCGCCCAGCCCGTACAGCGCGCCCATATAGAGGAAAGGCCGGCGTACGTAGCTGTCGGTACCGCCGACCAGCTTGATCACTTCGATCTCGACGCGGCGGTTCTCGATATGTAGACGAATTGTGTTACCGATTACTAACAGCAACGCAGAAATAAGCATCACGGCCAGGCCGAAAACGAAGCGGTCGCCCAGCTTGAGGATCGCCGCCAGTCGCTCGACCCAGACCAGGTCGAGTTGCGCCACCTCAACCCTGGGCAGCTCAGCCAGGCGCTGGCGCAGGGCCTCGAGGGCCGGCTTGTCGACCTCGGTCGGGGTGACCACGACCACGCCCGGCAGCGGGTTGTCTGGCAGCTCGCGCAGGGCCTCGCCCAAGCCGGACTGTTGCTGGAACTCTTCCAGCGCCTGCTCGCGGCTGACGTACTGGGCATCGGCGACGCCCGGCATGCCTTTGATCTCTTCGCGCAGGGCCTCGCCTTCCTTGCCGCCCGCATCGAGCTTCAGGTAAAGGGAGATCTGCGCCGCGCGCTGCCAGGAGCCACCCAGCTGTTCGATATTCTTCAGCAACAACGACAGGCCCATCGGCATGCTCAGGGCAACGGCCATCACCAGGCAGGTGAAAAAGCTGCCGATCGGCTGCTTGGCCAGGCGGCGCAGGCTGTCGGCCAGGCTGGCGCGGTGGCTTTCCAGCCAGGCGTTGAGCAGGGTGCGAAAATCCGGGCCATCGTCATCGTGGCCACCGCGCTTGTTGCCCGGTTGCGGGTCGGCCGGCTTCGGCGCAACGCGCTCGGAAACCTTGGGTGTACGTGCTGTGCTCATTGTCCGGCCTCCCCGTCGCCGATCAGACGACCGCGTTGCAGCGTCAGCATGCGGTGGCGCATGCGCGCGATCAGGGCCAGGTCGTGGCTGGCGATCAGTACCGTGGTGCCCAGGCGGTTGATGTCTTCGAACACCCCCATGATCTCCGCTGCCAGGCGTGGATCGAGGTTACCGGTGGGTTCGTCGGCCAGCAGCAAGGCTGGCTGGTGGACGATCGCCCGGGCGATGCCGACCCGCTGTTGCTGGCCGGTGGACAGGTCAGCCGGGTACAGCTCGCCCTTGTCGCTGAGGGCCACGCGCTCCAGCGCCGAGTCGACCCGCTTGGCGATCTCCGGCTTGGACAGGCCGAGGATCTGCAGCGGCAGGGCGATGTTGTTGAACACCGTACGGTCGAACAGCAACTGGTGATTCTGGAACACCACGCCGATCTGCCGGCGCAGGAACGGGATCTGCGCATTGCTGATCTGGCCCAGGTCCTGGCCAGCCAGCAGCAGCTTGCCGCTGGTCGGTCGCTCCATGGCCAGCAGCAGCCGCAGCAAGGTGCTCTTGCCGGCGCCAGAGTGGCCGGTCACGAACAGGAACTCGCCACGGCGCGCCCGGAAACTCAGCTCATGCAGGCCGACGTGGCCATTGGGGTAGCGCTTGGCAACCTGTTCGAATCGAATCATGAAGGTTCCCGCTCGGCAAACAGGGCTTTGACGAAAGGCTCGGCCTCGAAGGTGCGCAGGTCGTCGATACCTTCACCGACGCCAATGAAGCGGATCGGCAGCTTGAACTGTTTGGCCAGGGCGAAGATCACCCCACCTTTGGCGGTGCCATCCAGCTTGGTCAGGGCCAGGCCGGTGAGCTCGACGCTCTGGTGGAAGTACTTGGCCTGGCTGATGGCGTTCTGGCCGGTACCGGCATCGAGCACCAGCAGCACTTCGTGCGGTGCGTCGGCATCCAGCTTGGCGATCACCCGGCGAACCTTTTTCAGTTCTTCCATCAGGTTGTCTTTGGTGTGCAGACGACCGGCAGTATCGGCGATCAGCACATCGGCGCCACGGGCCTTGGCGGCCTGCACGGCGTCGAAGATCACCGAGGCCGAGTCGGCACCGGTGTGCTGGGCGATCACCGGGATCTGGTTGCGCTCGCCCCAGACCTGCAACTGCTCGACCGCGGCGGCGCGGAAGGTGTCGCCAGCGGCCAGCATGACCTTCTTGCCATCGAGCTGGAGCTTCTTCGCCAGCTTGCCGATGGTGGTGGTCTTGCCGGCGCCGTTGACGCCGACCACGAGGATCACATACGGCTTGTTGCGCGCTTCGATCTTCAGCGGCTGCTCGACCGGGCGCAGCAGCGCGGCCAGTTCTTCCTGCAGCGACTTGTACAGTGCGTCGGCATCGGCCAGCTGCTTGCGGGCGATTTTCTGGGTGAGGTTCTGGACGATCGCCGAGGTGGCCTCGACGCCTACGTCGGCGGTCAGCAGACGGGTTTCGATCTCGTCGAGCAGGTCATCGTCGATGACCTTCTTGCCCAGGAACAGGCTGGCCATGCCCTCGCCGATGCTGGCGCTGGTCTTCGACAGGCCTTGCTTGAGGCGGGCGAAGAAGCCGGGCTTGGATTGCTCGGTGGCGGCCTCTACCGGGAGTTGCTCAGCCTGCGGCACGACTGCGGGCTCGACGGCGACCGGAGCGGCGACCACGGCAACCGCTGGCGGCAGCTCGACGGCAGCGGGTGCAACGACCGGCTCAGGCGCGGCGTCGACCGGGGTGGCAACAGCAGGGGCTGCTGGCGCGACCTCGATCACAGGCGTAATGACTACAGGCGCGGGCTCTGGCGCGGGTTCTGGCTCTGGCTCCGGTTCGACGGGCGCAGGCGCAGGCGCCACGACCACTGCGGCCACAGGCTCAGGGGCCGGGCGCTCGGGGATGGCCGGCGGTTCCGTGGGCGCGTGGTCTGGGACCAGGGCCACAGGTTCCTCGGCAACCGGCAGCACCAGGCTGCTGGCCGGGGCAACTGCGCCAGGCTCGAGCGCTGGCTGTGCCGGTGCGGGCAGGTCCGCGGCCACCGGGGCCTGGAGCGCCTCGGCAGTTGCCTGCAGCTGCGTCGGCTGCAGCGGCGCTGGGGTCTCCGGCGCAGGCTGCAGCACCTCGGCGACCGGAGCAGGCTGCTCGACGGGCACAACGGGCTCGGCAGCCTGCGGTTCAGGCGTTGATGGCTGTTCGGCGACAGGTTGCTGCGGTTTCTTGCGGAACCAGCCGAACAGGCCTTTCTTCTCGCCAGCCTCGGCCGGCGCTTTCTTGTCGTCGTTGGAACCAAACATGGAGGACGGCTATCTCAGGGTAGCGATGAGCCATTAGCGGCACATCTGGAATTCTCAATCACGCAGAACAGACTATCTTGAATCCGGCTGGTTCATGCGCAACGTTTTGTCGTAGGTCCTGCGGGCCAGAACGGCGACAGGCATGGTCGCCAGGCAACCGGATCAGTATCCTAGCACCTCCTGGCCCGCCGACGCTAAACCGAAGCGGGCCGCCGTACAGGTTAATCAACGTATGAATGCTCTAGCCCGCCGTGCCGCTGGCCTGTTGCTCAGCACGCTCTGCCTGCCACTGGCAGCCCTCGCCGCCGATACCCAACCGACCCACGAGTTCATCCTCGACAACGGCCTGAAAGTGGTCGTGCGCGAAGACCACCGCGCACCGGTGGTGGTCTCGCAGATCTGGTACAAGGTCGGCTCCAGCTACGAGACCCCAGGCCAGACCGGCCTGTCGCACGCCCTCGAGCACATGATGTTCAAAGGCAGCGCCAAGCTCGGCCCGGGCGAGGCCTCGCGCATCCTGCGCGACCTCGGCGCGGAAGAAAACGCCTTCACCAGCGACGACTACACCGCCTATTACCAGGTGTTGGCGCGGGATCGCCTGCCGGTCGCCTTCGAGCTCGAGGCCGACCGCCTGGCCAGCCTGCGCCTGCCGGCCGACGAGTTCAGCCGCGAGATCGAGGTCATCAAGGAAGAGCGCCGCCTGCGCACCGACGACCAGCCCAACGCCAAGGCGTTCGAGCTGTTCCGCGCCATGGCCTACCCGGCCAGCGGCTACCACACGCCGACCATCGGCTGGATGGCCGACCTCGAGCGCATGAAGGTCGAAGAGCTGCGGCACTGGTACGAGTCGTGGTACACCCCGAACAACGCCACCCTGGTGGTGGTCGGTGATGTCACCGTCGACGAGGTCAAGGGCCTGGCGCAGAAGTACTTCGGCGCCATCCCCAAGCGCAGCGTGCCGCCTTCCAAGCTGCCGCTGGAGCTGGCCGAGCCTGGCCAGCGCCAGCTCACCCTGCACGTGCGCAGCCAGTTGCCCAACCTGATCTACGGCTTCAACGTGCCCGGCCTGGCGACCGCCAAGGACCCGCGCACCGTGCATGCCCTGCGGCTGATCTCGGCGCTGCTCGACGGCGGCTACAGTGCGCGCATGCCCGCTCGCCTGGAGCGCGGCCAGGAGCTGGTGGCCGGCGCTTCGTCGGGCTACAACGCCTTTACCCGGGGCGACAGCCTGTTCCTGATCTCGGCCACGCCGAACGTGCAGAAGCAAAAGAGCATGGCCGACGTCGAAAAAGGCATCTGGCAACTGCTCGACGAACTCAAGACCACGCCGCCCACCGCCGAGGAGCTCGAGCGCGTGCGCGCCCAGGTCATCGCCGGGCTGGTCTATGACCGCGACTCCATCAGCAGCCAGGCCACCACCATCGGCCAGCTGGAAACCGTCGGCCTGTCCTGGAAGCTGATCGACAGCGAGCTGGACGAACTCAAGCGCGTGACCCCGCAGGACATCCAGGACGCCGCCCGCACGTATTTCACCCGCGAACGCCTGAGCGTTGCCCATGTACTGCCCGAGGAGTCCGCTCATGAGTGATCGCAGCGCCCCACGCTACACCCTGATCGGCC
This sequence comes from Pseudomonas reidholzensis, assembly GCF_900536025.1. Lineage (GTDB taxonomy): Bacteria > Pseudomonadota > Gammaproteobacteria > Pseudomonadales > Pseudomonadaceae > Aquipseudomonas > Aquipseudomonas reidholzensis. Next base: position 43,008 of record NZ_UNOZ01000039.1, on the reverse strand, counting down.
TCGGCCTCATCGCGCTGGTGGTGGCTGCGGCCTTCCTGCTGGCGCGCCCGGCCCAGTCCGACAATGCCGCCAAGGCTGACAGCAGCGCCGCGCGCCCGGCCAACACCTTGCAGTCGCTGGCCGAGCTGGACGGCAAGGCGCCGAGCCGGCGCCAGCTCAACATCCAGAGCTGGAACACCGCTGAAGGTGCACGCGTGCTGTTCGTCGAGGCACGCGAGCTGCCGATGTTCGACCTGCGCGTGACCTTTGCCGCCGGCAGCAGCCAGGACGGCAACACCGCTGGCCTGGCCAGCCTGACCAACGCCATGCTCAACGAAGGCGTGGCCGGCAAGGACGTCACCGCCATCGCCGAAGGCTTCGAAGGCCTGGGCGCCGACTTCGGCAATGGTGCGTACCGCGACATGGCCGTCGCCACCTTGCGCAGCCTCAGTGCGGCGGACAAACGCGAGCCAGCCCTGCAGCTGTTCGCCGATGTGGTGGGCAAGCCGACCTTCCCCGCCGACGCCCTCAAGCGCATCCAGAACCAGATGCTGGCCGGCTTCGAATACGAGAAGCAGAGCCCCGGCAAGATCGGCGGCAAGGCGCTGTTCGCCAACCTCTACGGCAGCCACCCCTACGGCCAGCCGAGCGACGGCACCGCCCAGAGCATCCCGGCGATCACCCTCGAGCAGTTGCGCGCCTTCCACGCCAAGGCCTACACCGCCGGCAACGCCGTCATTGCCCTGGTCGGCGACCTCGACCGCAGCCAGGCCGAAGCCATCGCCAACCAGGTTTCCGCCGCCCTGCCCAAGGGCCCGGCGCTGGCCAAACCGGCCGAGCCGAGCGCGCCCAAGCCGGGCGTGACCCACATCGACTTCCCGTCCAAGCAGACCCACCTGATGCTCGCCGAACTGGGCATCGACCGCCAGGACCCGGACTGGGCCGCGCTGTCGCTGGGCAACCAGATCCTTGGCGGTGGCGCCTTCGGCACCCGCCTGATGAGCGAAGTGCGTGAGAAGCGCGGGCTGACCTATGGCGTGTACTCGGTGTTCAGCCCGATGCAGGTGCGCGGGCCGTTCATGATCAACCTGCAGACCCGTGCCGAGCTCAGCGAGGGCACGCTCAAGCTGGTCCAGGATATCCTTGCCGACTACCTCAAGAGCGGCCCGACCCAGCAAGAGCTGGACGACGCCAAGCGCGAACTGGCCGGCAGCTTCCCGCTGTCCAATGCCAGCAACGCCAGCATCGTCGGCCAACTGGGCGCGATCGGCTTCTACAACCTGCCGCTGACCTGGCTCGAAGACTTCATGCAGCAGTCGCAGAGCCTGACCGTCGACCAGGTCAAGGCCGCGATGAACAAACACCTGGCGGCGGACCAGCTGGTGATCGTTACAGTAGGCCCGACGGTGCCTCAGAAACCCCTGCCACCGCCCACTGACAAACCCGCCGAGCAGCCGCTCGGCGTACCGGAGCATTAATGGCCAAGCCATCCCCCCCCGCCCGCGCCAATCAGGGCGTGAGCCAAGGCCAGGGCCACCTGCGCATCATCGCCGGCGAGTGGCGTAGCCGCCGCCTGGCGGTGCCCGTGGGCCCGGGCCTGCGCCCAACGCCTGATCGCGTGCGTGAAACCGTGTTCAACTGGCTCGCCCCCTACATCGAAGGCGCCCAGGTGCTGGATGCCTTCACCGGCAGCGGCGCCCTGGTACTCGAGGCCCTGTCGCGCGGGGCCGAGGACGCCGTAGCGCTGGACAGCAACCCGGCGGCGATCAGCAACCTCAAGGACAACCTCGAGCTGCTGCGCTGCCCGCGTGGGCAGATCCTCCAGACCGACGCCCTGCGCTACCTCGATGGCGAGGCGAAAAAGCAGTTCGATGTGGTCTTCCTCGACCCGCCCTTCCACCAGGACCTGCTGGCCAACACCTGCAGCCTGCTGGAAGAGCGCCAGTGGTTGCGCGAGCGCGCCTGGATCTACACCGAAAGCGAAGCCGCCCCTTCCACGCTGCAAATGCCTGGCAACTGGCGCCTGCACCGCGAGAAGAAAACCGGCCAGGTGCACTATGCGCTGTGGCAGCGCGGCTGATCAGCACCTGCCCTGCGGCATAACTATGTAACGCAGGCGCATCCCCCACATGACTGAAGCTGCTCCGGCCTATCGCCACTGCGGAGCACTTCAGCCATGTTTTTCCCCTCTCAAGACCCGTCCCGGACCCTCGCCACGAGCCTCGGCACGCTGGCCTCGACGCCTGCCCAGCCGCTGCATCACTTCAGCCTCGCCAACGGCCTGACGGTGTACCTGCGGGAAGACCATCGGGTCCCCCAGGCAAGCGTCCAACTCTGGTACCACGTCGGCACCAGCCACGAGCCCAACGGCCACTCCAACCTGTCGCATCTGCTCGAACACCTGATATTCCAGGGCAGCAGCAAACTGGCGCCTGGGCAATATTCGCGCATCCTCGGTCAACTCGGTGGGCAGTCGAATGCCTCGACCCGGGACGATGCCACGGTGTTCGACGTGACGCTGCCGTCGGCTCGCGTGGAGGTCGCACTGGAAATCATGGCCGACACCATGGCCAGCGCCAGGCTTGACCCGGCGGAGTTCGAGCTGGAACGCAAAACGGTCGATGATGAGCGTCGGCTCAAATTCGACAATGCCCCGGACCAGCTCGCCTATGACCGACACCTGAGCCTGGCCCATGGCGACAGCCCCTACGGCGCACCGGTGTTTGGCCACGCGATCGACCTGGCCGAGATGACACTGGACACCGCCCGCACCTGGTACGCCAGCTGGTACCACCCCAACAACGCCACGCTGGTGGTAGTCGGCGCGGTGACGGCGCAGCAGTTGCGGCAATGGGTCGAGCGTCAGTTCGGCGGCTTGCCGGCGGTCGCCGTGCGCGCCCAGCCCATACCTCGCCACAGCGCAGCGCTGACGGAGCGGCGTCAGAACCTGACACTGCAAGGGCTGCGTGACGGCCTATTCATGTCGTTCAACACGCCGAGCCTGACCACCGCCACCTCGCCACAGACCGTGCACGCCCTGCGCCTGGCGGTAGAAGTCCTGGCCCAGGGGTTCAGTAGCAGGCTCTATGGCCAGCTGGTGCGCGACAAGCCAGTGTTCAATGGCATCAGCGCAGACTATGACTTCCTGCGGCGCGGCGACACCCTGCTGACACTTTCGGCCTACAGCAACCCTGCCACAGGGACTCCCCAGCAAGCCGCCGAGCAGGTACTGGGAATACTCGACGAGGCCAGGCAGACGCCGTTTTCCGCCGAAGTCCTGCAACGCGCGAAGCTGCGCCTGATGGCCCGGCAAATCTATGCGCGCAACAGCTTCCAGGCGCAGAGCGAAGTGCTCGGCAGGCATGCCATCGGCGGCCGCAACCCGGCGCTAGCGGACGACGAACTGCAGCTCATCGAGCAGACCCGTGCCGACCACGTCCAGCAAGCGCTTCAAGACTGCCTGAGCCGCCAACGCCTGACCCTCACGACTTTTCAAGGAGCGCAACCATGAGCCGCTCGATAGCCATCGAGAACCTACCGACCGGGGCGTGCGCGAGCGCGTTCAGTGCCATCGCCGAAGCCGATCTCGCCCGCCTGACGTCGACCCATGGGCTCGACCTCGGACGCTTCGAGCCGATCGACCGCAACGTCCAGCACTGGCAGACCGAGGGCGGCAGCCGCGTTCGGTTCGCACCCAGCCACGAGCAGCCCATGTTCGACCTGGTGCTGCGTTTCAGCGCAGGCGCCACCCTGGACGGGGAGAGGCCCGGTCTCGCGGCGCTGACCCTTTACATGCTCGATCAAGGCACCCAGCAACGGGATGCCGCGGCGTTCGCGCAAGCGCTCGAAGGCTTGGGCGCGATCATGACCAGAACGGTTGCACTCGAACATGCAACCATCACCTTGCGCGGCCTCAGTGCCGAAACCCTGCGTAACGATGCCTTGGCATTGCTCATGGAAATGCTGGCGCAACCGGCCTTCGACGCCGCGGCGCTGGACAAGCTCAAGGCACGCCTGCTGGTCGCCGTGCAAAGCGCCGACGCCAGCCTGCATCGACGCATCCAGACGGAACTCATCAGCCAGCTGTTCGCCGACCATCCCTACGCCACCTCCCTCTATGGCACAGAGCAGGCCATTGCCGAGGTGACGCCGGCAATGCTGCACACCTTTCATCGCCGGGCCTACTCAGCCAACAACCTGCACATAGGCCTGGTGGGTGATATGTCCCGCGAAGCGGCGCAACAGATCATCAGCCGCCTCACCCAGGCATTGCCCCAGGGTTGGGCGGCAGCGGCGCTGCCGCCGGTTGCGATCAACCTGCCCAAGCAGTCGCACATCGACTGGCCCGGCACCTCCAACCGCATGGCCCTTGCCCTGCCCATCAAAGTGTCGCCGTCGGACCCACAACACCCGGCCCTGTTGATGGCGAACGAAATCCTCGGTTCAGGCATTGATTCCCGCCTGATGAGGGAGCTGCGCACCCGCCTGGCGCTGACCTACAGCGTGGAATCCGATCTGAAGCTCCTGACGGAAGGGGGGTTCATGGTGGTCAGCTGGGACGTCGAGCCGGCCTTCAGGGACGCCTCACGCGAGCGCGTGCTGCAACTGATCCGCTGCCTGATCGAGCAAGGGCCGAGCGCGGGTGAGCTGCAACTGGCGCTCAACCAGTTCGCCGGCAAGCTGCTCGACAGCATGAGCGACAACGGCCAGCTTGCCAGCGGCCTGGCCAGCCATAGCCAGCAGGGGCAGCCGGCAGATCACTTGTCGACCTATCTAGGCAAGCTGGCCGAGCTGACGCCTGACGACATCCGCGCCGCCGCCCGGCGCTGGCTGGACATCGACCACGCCGTGTTTGTCAGCGGCGGGCCCAACGCGGCTCAGCGACCCTTGCCGGAACCGGCGGTGGTCGGCCACTAGCGCAGCGACCCCGGCGGGGATTCATGGCAAGCTAGGCAGGCACATCAAGAGTCGCCCAGCATGCCCAGTCTCCCCGCCCGTTTTCGTCCGGCCATCGGCCTCGCCAATCCCCACCTGCAAACCTTGTGGGGCCCGCTCTGGCGCAAGCCGCCAGCGCTTGAGCGCGACCGTGAGCGGGTCTGGCTGGCCGACGGCGACTTCATCGACCTCGACTGGCATGGTCCCCATGTGCATGACGCGCCGCTGGTGGTGGTGCTGCACGGCCTTACCGGATCCTCCAGCTCGCCCTATGTCAAAGGCCTGCAGCACGCCTTGCAGGTGCGCGGCTGGGCCAGCGTCGCGGTGAACTGGCGCGGCTGCTCCGGCGAGCCGAACCTGCTCGCCCGCAGCTACCACTCGGGCGCCAGCGAAGACCTCGCAGAGATCATCCGCCACCTGCGCGCCCAGCGCCCGCTGGCGCCGTTGTATGCCGTGGGTTACTCACTGGGCGGCAATGTGCTGCTCAAGTACCTTGGCGAAAGTGGCTTGGACAGCCAGCTGCAAGCGGCCGTGGCGGTGTCGGTGCCGTTTCGCCTGGACCAGTGCGCCGACCGTATCGGCCTGGGTTTTTCCAAGGTCTACCAGGCGCACTTCATGCGCGAGATGCTGGCCTACGTACAGGACAAGCAGCGCCATTTTCGCGATCAGGGGCATCACGACAGGCTGGCGCAACTGGAGCGTCTTGGCACCTTGCGCAACCTGCGCACGTTCTGGGATTTCGACGGCAAGGTCACGGCACCGCTGAATGGGTTCAATGATGCCCACGACTACTATCGACGCGCTTCGAGTCGCTATTACCTGGGCGAGAACCGCACCCCGACCCTGATCATCCACGCCAGCGACGACCCGTTCGTGTTTGGCCACAGCTTGCCGAGCGCCGACGAGCTGGCGCCACAGACCCAGTTCGAGCTGCATCAGCGGGGCGGGCATGTCGGGTTTGTCGAGGGCAGCCTGCGCAAGCCAGGGTATTACCTGGAGCGCAGGATTCCTCAGTGGCTGGTCGAGGGGTGTTGAGAGGCTGCTGAGACGTACTCAGTCGCCAGTCGCCACGCCATGGTGCGGATCAATGATCCACTCACTCCACGAGCCCGCATACAGCTTGCCCAGGGGATACCCTGCCAGCGCCAGGGCAAACAGGTTGTGACAGGCCGTCACGCCTGAGCCGCAATACGCCACCAGATCCTCTGGCGCTCGCCCCGCCAGTTGCTCTGCAAAGCGCTGCTTGAGCTGGTCAGCCGGGAGGAAGCGCCCATCGGCACCCAGGTTGTCGGTAAACGCCGCGCACTGGGCGCCCGGAATATGCCCCGCGATCGGGTCGATCGGTTCGACCTCGCCACGGAAACGCGGCAAGCCGCGGGCGTCGATCAGGGTCATCTGCGGTTCGCCCAATTGCCCGAGCAGTTGCTCGGCATCGATCAGCAGGTCGGCATCCGGCTCGCCGTCGAAACTGCCCTCACGCTTGGGCGCAGGGTCCAGGCTCAGCGGCAGTTGAGCGGCGTGCCAGGCCTTGAGCCCACCGTCGAGGATAAACACCCCATCGCGCTTGCCCAACCACGCCAGCAGCCACCAGGCGCGGGCGGCGAAGGCACCCGCACCGTCGTCGTACAGCACCACCTGGCTGGTGTTGTCCACGCCCCATTCACGCAGACGCTCGACCAGGCCCTGCGGCTCAGGAAGCGGATGGCGACCGGTGAGGCCTTTGACGATCCTGCCGCTGAGGTCGCGCTCCAGATCGGCAAAATGCGCCCCGGCGATATGCCCCTCGGCATAGCTGCGTTGGCCATAGTCCACGTCTTCCAGGGCAAAACGACAATCGAGGATCACCCAGCCGGGCGCGTCCAGTTGCTCGGCCAGCTGCTGCGGGGTGATCAATTGCGCAAGGGGCATGACAGTCTCCTGATGGTTGCACGAAGGCCCCGGCTTACTGCTCCAGGGCCTGGTTGAAGGGTATGTGGAATTCCTCGCAGAGGGCATCGACCGCCGTGCGGGCGCTGGCGGTAACAAAGCCGAGCTCCAGCACCAGCACCTGATAGACCCCGCGTTTGAAGGCTTCTTCGCCCAGGTGCGCGGAATGCTCACGGGTGGTGCTGAGAAAACGCACCCACGAGGTCAGCACGATCCAGGCATTGATGGTCAGCGATTCGATCTGCGCAGGTTGCATGGCGAGGATGCCGGCATCGACAAAGCCGCGGTAGATCGCCTGGCCCTGCTGCAGGCAGCGCTGGGAGAAGCGCCGGTAGCGGGCGGCCAGCTCGAGGTCGCTTTCCAGCAGGTGTTCGAGGTCGCGGTGGAGGAACCGGAAGTTCCACATCGCCGCCAGCAACGCCTTGAGGTAGAAGCGTTTGTCCTCGACCGTGGCGGCGCGGCCCTGGGGCGGACGGAGAAAACTGTCGACCAGCTCTTCATATTGGCTGAACAGCACGGCGATGATCGCCTGCTTGTTGGCGAAGTGGTAGTAGAGGTTGCCGGGGGAAATTTCCATGTGCGCGGCGATGTGATTGGTGCTGACGCTGCGCTCGCCCTGCTGGTTGAACAGCTCCAGGCTGTTCTGCACGATACGCTCACGGGTCTTGATGGGCGGGGCCATGCTCAGCTCCAGTCTGCGGGCTTCTAGATAGACGCATCTTACGGTTATTTCGGGCTGCCAGGCAGCTGTCCGCAGGATGAAAAATCCGCGCCAGGACGCACTGTTTATCGTATAGGCTCTAGAGGTTTTGCAGCCCCTCGGAGCCCTCATGACGTCGTCCATCGCTCTGCCTTCTGTGTATTCCGACCTCGACCTGGACGCGACGTTCGCCTTGCAGCGACAGGCGTTCGCCGGCAACCCGATGCCCCCCGCCGCGCAGCGCCGGCAATGGCTGAAAAGCCTGCGCGAAGCGTTGCTGGCCGAGCAGAAGGGGTTGATCGAGGCGATCGACGCGGACTTCGCAGGGCGCAGCGCGGATGAGACCCTGCTCGCCGAGTTGCTGCCTGCGGTGCAAGGCCTGCGCCATGCCGAGCGCCGGCTGCAGCGCTGGATGCGGCCTTCGCGCCGGCAGGTCGGCCTGGCGTTTCAGCCTGCCAGCGCCCAGGTGCTGTATCAGCCGTTGGGGGTGGTGGGGATCATCGTGCCGTGGAACTACCCAGTGTTTCTCGCCATCGGCCCGCTGACCTGCGCCCTGGCGGCCGGCAACCGGGTAATGCTCAAGCTCAGTGAGGCCACGCCCGCTACCGGCCTGGCGCTCAAGGCCCTGCTGGAACGGGTGTTTCCAGCAAACCTGGTCAGCGTCGTACTTGGCGACGTCGAGGTCGGCCAGGCTTTTGCCCGCCTGCCGTTCGATCACCTGCTGTTCACCGGGGCCACCAGCGTTGGCCGCCAGGTGATGCTGGCGGCGGCGCATAACCTGACCCCGGTGACCCTGGAACTGGGCGGCAAGTCGCCGGCCATCGTCTCGCCCGGCGTGCCACTGGACAGCGCCGCCGAACGCATCGCCTTCGGCAAGACCCTGAACGCCGGCCAGACCTGCGTCGCCCCCGACTATGTGCTGGTGCCGCGCGACCGTGTCGGCGCGTTTGCCGACGCCTACCGGCGCGCCGTCCGACGCCTGTATCCGCGCATTGCCGACAACCGTGACTACAGCGCGATCATCAACCCGCGCCAGTTGCAGCGCCTGGAGCAACTGCTGGCCGACGCGGGCGACAAGGGCGCGCAAGTGCTCGACCTGTACCCCGAAGAAGCACGTCAAGGGCGGCAGTTGCCGCCGCACCTGCTGCTCGATGTGAGCGATGACATGCACGTCATGCAGGACGAGATCTTCGGCCCGTTGCTGCCGCTGGTGCCCTACGACACCCTCGAAGGCGCCCTCGCCTACATCAACCAGCGCCCGCGCCCCCTGGCGCTGTACTTCTTCGGCTATGACCGCAGCGAACAGGCCTACGTGGTCAATCACACCCACTCCGGCGGGGTCTGCCTGAACGACACCCTGCTGCAGGTGGCCCAGGACGACCTGCCATTTGGCGGTATCGGGCCGTCCGGCATGGGCCATTACCACGGCCATGAGGGTTTCCTGACGTTCAGCAAGGCCAAGGCGGTGCTGGCCAAGCAGCGCATCAACCTGGCCCGGCTGATCTACCCGCCGTATGGCAAAGCCTTGCAGCGCCTGGTGTACAAGCTGTTCATCCGCTGACCGAGGGGCCGGCGATCGGGCACATGACAAGGCATACCCGCACTGTCTATAGTGCCTTCGTCAGGCCGTGCGACTTGGCCGGGCGCAGTCGCTGCGCTACCATCCGACTCCCCAACGCACTCCAGCCAGGATGACGCGATGAACCGAGTGTTGTACCCGGGTACTTTCGACCCCATTACCAAGGGCCATGGCGACCTGGTCGAGCGCGCTTCGCGCCTGTTCGATCATGTGATCATCGCAGTGGCGGCCAGCCCCAAGAAGAATCCGCTGTTCCCGCTGGAACAACGGGTGGCGCTGGCCCGTGAGGTCACCAAGCACCTGCCCAATGTCGAAGTCATCGGCTTCTCCAGCCTGCTGGCGCATTTCGCCAAGGAACAGGGTGCCAACGTGTTCCTGCGGGGCCTGCGTGCGGTCTCGGACTTCGAGTACGAGTTCCAGCTGGCGAACATGAACCGCCAGCTCGCGCCGGACGTCGAGAGCCTGTTCCTGACGCCTTCGGAGCGCTATTCGTTTATCTCCTCGACCCTGGTCAGAGAGATTGCGGCACTGGGCGGCGACATCACCAAGTTCGTCCATCCGGTGGTGGCCGAGGCCCTCACCGAACGCTTCAAGAAGTGATCATCGCTGCCTGATCATCGCGCCCGCGTGCACTGCGGGCGCGATTGCGGCACAATTGTGCCCATTAGGTATGAAACATGCCCGGGCCCAGAGCCCCGGCCGGAGCCCCCATGTCCCTGATCATCACCGACGATTGCATCAACTGCGACGTCTGCGAACCCGAGTGCCCGAACGCCGCCATCTCGCAAGGCGAAGAGATCTACGTGATCGACCCGAACCTGTGCACCCAGTGCGTGGGCCACTACGACGAGCCGCAGTGCCAGCAGGTCTGCCCGGTCGACTGCATCCCCCTGGATGAAGCCCACCCGGAATCCGAAGAGCAGCTGATGGCCAAGTACCGCCTGATCACCGGCAAAGCCTAGCGCCCTGCGTCGTGCGCCCCCTGGATCCCCGCCTCAGCGCTGGCAACGGGGGCAGTAGACGCTCGCGCGCTGGCCGAGCTTGAGCTCGCGCAACGGCGTGCCGCAGACCTTGCAGGGCATGCCGCCACGCCCATAGACAAACAGCTCCTGCTGGAAATACCCCGGCTGCCCATCGCCGCCGATAAAATCGCGCAGCGTCGTGCCGCCCCGCTCGATGGCCGCCGCCAGCACCCGCTTGATCTCCAGCGCCAGCTTCAGGTACCGCGCCCGGGAGATCCCCCCGGCTTCGCGCCGCGGGTCGATACCGGCCGCAAACAGCGCTTCGGTCGCATAGATATTGCCGACCCCGACCACCACGGCGTTGTCCATGATGAACGGTTTGACCGCCATCGTGCGGCCCCGCGAGAGGGTGAACAAGCGGTCGCCTTCGAACAGGTCGGTCAGCGGCTCCGGCCCCAGCCGCAGCAACAGCTCGTGGTTCAGCGGGTCCAGCGACCAGAGCATCGCGCCAAAACGCCGAGGGTCGGTGTAGCGCAGCGCCAGCCCCGACTCCAGCTCGATGTCCACATGCTCATGGCGCGACGCCGACAGCCCTGCTTCGACCAGGCGCAGGTTGCCCGACATCCCCAGGTGGCTGATCAGCGTCCCCACCTCGGCATTGATCAACAGGTACTTGGCCCGCCGCTGCACGCTGACGATGCGCTGGCCCGACAGGCGCACATCCAGGTCTTCGGGGATCGGCCAGCGCAGGCGCCGCTCACGCACCACCACGCGGCTGACCCGCTGGCCTTCGAGATAGGGCGCGATCCCGCGCCGGGTGGTTTCGACCTCGGGGAGTTCAGGCATTGGTCAGTGTCCGCCCAGTTCGCGAAGGGTTTGTTTGAGGTTCTCGAAGTCGTACTCCGACAGCCCGATGTAATCCAGCACCAAGGGGGCGACCGCATCCCACTCGTGGTCGACCGCCTGGTTGCCCAGCACGCGATAGGACGCGCAGATGTGCTCGGCCATCTTCAGCACCGCCAACAGGTTTTTAAGCTGCGTCTGGGTGTTGCCGGAGGACTGGTCGCGGAACACCGCCAAGGCGTTGTGGTGGTTGGCGATGGCCGCACTGATGTGCTCCGGCAGACGCCACGATTTGGCGGTGAAGTAGCCGACCACCGAATGGTTGGTGTTGAACGCGCGGTTCTCGGTATCGACCACCCGTGTCTGGTCATCCGCCTCGGCGTAGGCCTCCTCCAGCACCTGCATGTAGTTGGGGAAGCGCTTGAGCATCAGCGGCACGCCGCAATCGTGGAACAGGCCGAGGGTATAGGCCTCGTCCGCCGCCTGCAGGCCAGTGCGCTTGGCCAGGGTCAGGCAAGTCATGGCGACGTCCTGGGCGGTGTCCCAGAAGCGGTTGAGGGTGACGATGGTCTCGTCGCTCATCTCGCCCTTGATCGACTGGGCGTTGATCAGGTTGATGATCGAACGGCTGCCCATCAGGTTGACCGCGCGCTGGATCGAGCCGATCTTGTTGGACAGGCCGAACTGTGGCGAATTGACCAGTTTCAGCAGGGCGCCCGAGAGGCCCGGGTCCTGGGCGATCAGCTTGGCGATGGTCTCCAGGTCCGGGTCGGGCATGTACTGCTCGAACTGCAGATCGACCATGATCTGCGGCTGCGGCGGGATGGTAATGCCTTGCAAGGCTTGTTGGATCTGTTCGGGGCTGAGTTCCTGGGACATGAGTACACACTCGCTGATGACAGGCAATTCTAACCCCGTCCTCCGCCACGGCCGCAACCGCGCGCTCAATAACGGCGCCTGAACGGCCGCGAAGTGCCTGCAAGAGGCGCTACGCTTTGTCGTGCCCCACGCCGAACCCAGGGCCAACACGCTATACTCCCGCTCTTTTTTCCGGAGCGACGTCATGTCCCTGCCCAGCCTACGCCTCAAAGCCAATGCCGATCGCCGTCTGCGCGCCGGCCACCTGTGGGTCTACAGCAACGAAGTCGATGTCGCCGCGACCCCGCTGCAAGGCCTGCAAGCCGGCCAGCAGGCGATCCTCGAGGCGGCCAATGGCAAACCTCTGGGCATCGTCGCACTGAGCCCGAACAACCTGATCTGCGCCCGCCTGCTGTCGCGTGACATCAAGCTGCCGCTGGACAAGTCGTTGCTGGTGCACCGCCTGAACGTCGCCCTGTCGCTGCGCGAGCGCCTGTTCGACAAGCCTTGCTACCGCCTGGTGTACGGCGACTCCGACCTGCTGCCAGGCCTGGTGGTCGACCGTTTCTTCGACATCCTGGTGGTCCAGCTGGCCTCGGCGACCATGGAACAGCACAAGGACGACGTCATCGCGGCGCTGATCCAGGTGCTCAAGCCGAGCGGCATCCTGTTCAAGAACGACTCCGCCGCGCGTGATGCCGAAGGCCTGCAGCGCTACGTCGAGACCGTTTACGGTGAAGTGCCGGACTGGGTTGCCCTGGAAGAAAACGGCGTGAAGTTCGAAGCCCCGGTACGCGAAGGGCAGAAGACCGGCTGGTTCTACGACCACCGCATGAACCGCGCACGCCTGGCACCCTACGCCAAGGGCAAGCGCGTACTCGACCTGTTCAGCTACATCGGTGGCTGGGGTGTGCAGGCCGGCGCGTTCGGCGCCAGCGAAGTGTTCTGCGTGGATGCCTCGAGCTTCGCCCTCGATGGCGTCGAGCGCAACGCGGCACTGAACGGCATCAGCGAGAAAGTCACCTGCATCGAAGGCGACGTGTTCGAGGCCCTGCGTGAGCTGAAGGCGGCTGAAGAGCGCTTCGACGTGATCATTGCCGACCCACCCGCCTTCATCAAGCGCAAGAAGGACCTGAAAAACGGCGAGGCCGCTTACCGCCGCCTCAACGAACAGGCCATGCGCCTGCTCAACAAGGACGGCATCCTGGTCAGCGCATCGTGCTCGATGCACCTGCCCGAAGACGACCTGAACGGCATCCTGCTGACCAGCGCCCGTCACCTGGACCGCAACCTGCAGCTGCTCGAGCGTGGCGGCCAGGGCCCGGACCATCCGGTGCACCCTGCCATTGCCGAGACCCGCTACATCAAGAGCATCACCTGCCGGTTGCTGCCTAACAGCTGATTCAGCCAGCCGAGGAGCGTGGGCCCCCGTGCGGCCCACGCTCAGGCTCGACTCCGCTATCAGCAGGAAAAATCGCCTACTGCGGCGACTCAGACATCGCCTCCGACACTTCGGCCAGGTCACGGCCGGCCCCCACCTGGCACATCGTCATTCCTTCACAGCGCCAGCGGTGTAGAATCGGCCTATTCATCGCCAGACATCCCCCGGCGGGTTTATGAGCTCTGGCCGAGCCTGCGGCGATCCCGCAGTGAGTTCGGCCTCATCCGTACCAGTGGCAACCGGCCTTGGGTGCAAAGGACAAGAGAAGCTCACTCCCCTTTTTAGTGACCTGATTCAGCCGCCAGGAGTGCTTCATGCCTGATTATCGTTCCAAGACTTCGACCCACGGCCGCAACATGGCCGGTGCCCGTGCCCTGTGGCGCGCGACCGGCATGAAGGACGACGACTTCAAGAAACCGATCATTGCCATCGCCAACTCGTTCACCCAGTTCGTCCCGGGGCATGTGCACCTGAAGGACCTGGGCCAGCTGGTCGCCCGCGAAATCGAGCGCGCCGGTGGCGTGGCCAAGGAATTCAACACCATCGCGGTCGATGACGGCATCGCCATGGGCCACGACGGCATGCTCTATTCGTTGCCGAGCCGCGAGATCATCGCCGACGCCGTCGAGTACATGGTCAACGCGCACTGCGCCGATGCCATCGTGTGCATCTCCAACTGCGACAAGATCACCCCTGGCATGCTGATGGCCGCCCTGCGCCTGAACATCCCGGTGATCTTCGTCTCCGGCGGCCCGATGGAAGCCGGCAAGACCAAGCTGGCCAGCCACGGCCTCGACCTGGTCGACGCGATGGTCATCGCCGCCGACGCCAGCGCCAGCGACGAGAAGGTCGCCGAGTACGAGCGCAGCGCCTGCCCGACCTGTGGCTCGTGCTCCGGGATGTTCACCGCCAACTCGATGAACTGCCTGACCGAGGCCCTGGGCCTGGCCCTGCCGGGCAACGGTTCGACCCTGGCCACCCACTCCGACCGCGAGCAGCTGTTCCTCACCGCCGGGCGGACCATCGTCGAGCTGTGCAAACGCTACTACGGCGAAAACGACGAGTCGGTGCTGCCGCGCAACATCGCCAACTTCAAGGCGTTCGAGAACGCCATGATGCTCGACATCGCCATGGGCGGTTCGACCAACACCATCCTGCACCTGCTGGCCGCCGCCCAGGAAGCCGAGATCGCCTTCGACCTGCGCGACATCGATCGCCTGTCGCGCGTGGTGCCGCAGCTGTGCAAGGTCGCGCCGAACATCCAGAAGTACCACATGGAAGACGTCCACCGCGCCGGCGGCATCTTCAGCATCCTCGGTTCGCTGGCCCGTGGCGGCCTGCTGCACACCGACCTGCCGACCGTGCACAGCCGCAGCATGGAAGAAGCCATCGCCAAGTGGGACATCACCCAGACCGACGATGAAGCCGTGCACACCTTCTTCAAGGCCGGCCCGGCAGGTATCCCGACGCAGACCGCATTCAGCCAGTCGACCCGTTGGGAAACCCTCGACGCCGACCGTGAAAACGGCTGCATCCGCAGCTTCGAGCATGCCTACTCGCAAGAAGGCGGCCTGGCCGTGCTGTACGGCAACATCGCCCTCGACGGCTGTGTGGTGAAGACCGCCGGGGTCGACGAGTCGATCCACGTGTTCGAAGGCAACGCGAAGATCTTCGAGAGCCAGGACAGCGCCGTGCGCGGCATCCTCGCCGACGAAGTCAAAGCGGGCGATATCGTCATCATCCGCTACGAAGGCCCGAAAGGCGGCCCGGGCATGCAGGAAATGCTCTACCCGACCTCGTACCTGAAGTCCAAGGGCCTGGGCAAGGCCTGCGCCCTGCTCACCGACGGCCGCTTCTCGGGCGGTACCTCGGGCCTGTCGATCGGCCACGCCTCGCCTGAGGCCGCCGCTGGCGGCGCCATCGGCCTGGTGCAGGACGGCGACAAGGTGCTGATCGACATCCCTAACCGCTCGATCAACCTGCTGGTCAGCGATGAAGAGCTGGCTCAGCGGCGCATCGAGCAGGACAAGAAAGGCTGGAAGCCGGTCGAAGTGCGTCCGCGCAAGGTGACCACCGCGCTCAAGGCCTATGCCCTGCTGGCGACCAGTGCCGACAAGGGTGCCGTGCGTAACAAGGCGATGCTCGACGGGCTGTAAGGCTTAGCGAGCAGTGAAAAAACCGGCGCCCAGAGCGCCGGTTTTTTTATGCCTGTCAGGGCCAGAAGACTACCCTCAAAGCGTTATTCCATCGAGATCTAAGCACATTCCATTTGGATATAAATTCGTTTGTTTTCGGCCTGTTAGCATTTGCGTTCGCTATCGCGCACAGACGCGACGCTTTGTATTCGATTCTGGAGCTTCAATGAACCTGCCGTTGTCACTCAACCTGCTGGCGTTTCTGGCGCTGTTGCTGGGCCTGGCGCAAACCCGCCGCACCGACTGGAGCCTGGCCAAGAAAGTCCTGCTCGGCCTCGCCCTTGGCGTGCTCTTCGGCCTGGTCCTGCACACGGTCTACGGCGCCGGCCACCCGGTGCTCAAGGCCACCATCGGCTGGCTCGACCTGGTCGGCAACGGCTACGTCGGCCTGTTGCAGATGATCGTCATGCCGCTGATCTTCGCCTCGATCCTCAGCGCCGTGGCGCGCCTGCACAACGCCTCCGCGCTGGGCCGCATCAGCGTGCTGAGCATCGGTACGCTGCTGCTGACCACCGCCATCGCCGCGCTGATCGGGATCGTCCTGACCAACCTCTTCGGCCTCAGTGCCGAAGGCCTGGTGGCGGGCATCCCGGAGGCGGCGCGGCTGCAGGCGATCCAGACCGACTACGCCGGCAAGGTGGCGGACCTGAATATCCCGCAGCTGCTGCTGTCGTTCATCCCCAGCAACCCGGTCGGCGACCTGGCGCGGGCCAAACCGACCTCGATCATCAGCGTGGTGATCTTTGCCGTGTTCGTCGGCCTGGCGGCGTTGCAGCTGATCAAGGACGACCAGGACAAGGGCGAGCGCGCGCTGTCGGCCATCGACACCCTGCAAGCCTGGGTGATGCGCCTGGTGCGCCTGGTGATGAAGCTCACCCCGTATGGCGTGCTGGCCTTGATGACCAAGGTAGTGGCCAGCTCCAACCTTGAAGACATCCTCAAGCTGGGCAGCTTCGTGGTGGTTTCGTACATCGGCCTGGGGCTGATGTTCGTGGTCCACGGGCTGATCCTCGCGGCCACCGGGGTCAACCCGCTGCGCTTCCTGCGCAAGGTCTGGCCAGTGCTCACGTTTGCCTTCACCAGCCGCTCCAGCGCGGCCAGCATCCCGCTGAACATCGAGGCACAGACCCGCCGCCTGGGCGTGCCGCAGTCGATCGCCAGCTTCAGTGCCTCGTTTGGCGCAACCATCGGCCAGAACGGCTGCGCCGGCCTGTACCCGGCGATGCTGGCGGTGATGGTGGCCCCGGCCGTGGGGATCGACACCTTCGACCCGCTGTGGATCGCTACCCTGGTGGCGATCGTCACGCTGAGCTCGGCGGGGGTCGCCGGGGTGGGTGGCGGTGCGACCTTTGCCGCGCTGATCGTGCTGCCGGCCATGGGCTTGCCGGTAGAACTGGTGGCGCTGCTGATCTCGGTGGAGCCACTGATCGACATGGGCCGTACGGCGTTGAACGTGAACGGTTCGATGACCGCCGGGGTAGTCACCAGTCAATTGCTCAAGGAGACCGACCAGGCTGTGCTGGCCGGTGATGAGCATGCTGAGTTGAGCCATACCTGAGAAGGTTGGGGCCGCCTTGCGGCCCCAAAAGCTCACGCCTTGTCCCAGACCTCGAAGTGGTACGCCGGCTTGTCGCCCTCGCTCGGCTGCGGGTCGGAGGACGCCAGCTGCCACTGGCCCTCGTCGAACTCAGGGAACCAGGCATCGCCCTGCGGCGACAGCTCGACCCGGGTCAGGTACATGCGGCTCACCAGCCCCTGTTCCAGCGCCAGCGCATACAGCTGCGCCCCGCCGATCAGCATCAGCTCGTCGACGCCCTGCTCACGCGCCCACTGCTCGGCGCGGGCCAGCGCCTGCTGCAGCGAGGCGAACACCTCGGCGCCCTCCAGCTGCAAACCCGGCTGGCGGCTGACGACGATGTTCAAGCGCCCCGGCAGCGGCCGGCCAAGCGAATCCCAGGTCTTGCGACCCATGATGATCGGCTTGCCCAGGGTGGTGGCCTTGAAGTATTTGAAGTCCCCCGGCAGGTGCCAGGGCATGGAGTTGTCGATGCCAATCACGCGGTTCTCGGCGCACGCCGCGATCAGGCTGAGGGGGAGTGATGTATTCATGTCGGCGAGGATAGCAAACCCCGCCTGGGTTAAGCTTGTGCCCTGACCTGTGCAATGGACGACCTTGTGACTGCACCGACCCAACTGGACAAGCACTGGCTCACCGAAGCGGTGCGCCTGCGTGAAGAACACGCCGGCCCCCTCGAAGACCAGGAAGCCAACCGCCGCGCCCGCCAGCAGGGCGGCGACCTGGCGACACGCATCGAACACCGTGCGTTGTGGCTGGCCGAACGCGATGGCATGGGCGAGGCGTTGCGCCACTGGAAGCAGGGCGCGCGCCTGGCCTTGATAGGCCTGATGCTGTTCGCCGTGCTCAGTGGCGCGGGCCTGGGCCTGGCCGCGCTGGGCGACGGCCAGCGGCCGGTGAATGTGTTCTGGGCGCTGGGCAGCCTGCTCGGGCTGAACCTGCTGATGCTGCTCGGCTGGGCGGCCAGCCTGATCACCGCCGCCGAGCAAGGCGCCGTGCTAGGCCGGCTATGGCTGTGGCTGAGCGAGCGTTTTGCGCGGGATGCCAAGGCCGCGCACCTGGCGCCGGCGTTACTCGTGCTGCTGCAGCGCCAGCGCCTCGATCGCTGGCTGTTGGGCGCCCTGGTGCACGGCCTGTGGCTGCTGGCGATGATCACCGCGCTGGGCATGCTCCTGGCCCTGCTCGCCACCCGCCGCTACGGCTTTGTCTGGGAAACCACCCTGCTCGCCGCCGAACCGTTCATCCGCCTCACCCACGCCCTGGGCGCCCTGCCCTCGCTGCTCGGTTTCAGTGTCCCCGACGAGGCGATGATCCGCGCCAGCGGCGATACCCTGCCGGCCCTCGACCTGGCCCGGCAGGCCTGGGCCAGCTGGCTGCTCGGCGTGGTGCTGGTGTATGGCCTGCTGCCGCGCCTGCTGCTGGCGACGCTGTGCCTGTGGCGCTGGCGCCAAGGCCGCGAGCGCCTGAGCCTGGACCTGAGCCTGCCGGGCTATGCGCCACTGCGTGAGGCCCTGATGCCGCGCAGTGAGCGGCTGGGCGTACAGGACCCGGCGCCCCAGGCGCTGCCGCAGTTTCAGCCCGGCCAGTTGGAAGCCGGCGCCAGCGGCGCCTTGCTGGTCGGCCTCGAGCTGGACGATCAGCGACCCTGGCCTCCGGCCCTGCCGAGCACCGTGACCAACGCCGGGATCCTCGACAGCCGCGAATCACGCAACAAATTGCTCGAACAACTCAGCCGCTTCCCGCCGGCACGCCTGGCCATCGCCTGCGACCCACGGCGTTCGCCGGACCGCGGCAGCCTGGCGCTGCTCGCCGAGCTGGCACGCAATGCCGGTGCCACGCGGATCTGGCTGCTTCCGGCAGTCCCCGGACAGGCCCTGGACGCCGCGCGCCTGGGCGACTGGCACGAAGCACTCGAGCGCCTGGGCCTGCCCCACGCCGACACCTCACCGCTGACCTGGCTGGAGCATGGCCATGACTGAGCCGCTGAAACTGGCCGTGGTCGGCCACACCAATGTCGGCAAGACCTCGCTGCTGCGCACCCTGACCCGTGACGTCGGCTTTGGCGAGGTGTCGCACCGCCCCAGCACCACCCGGCATGTCGAAGGCGCCCGCTTGTCGGTCGACGGCGAGCCGCTGCTTGAGCTCTACGACACACCGGGGCTGGAGGATGCGATCGCCCTGCTCGACTACCTCGAACGCCTGGAGCGACCGGGCGAACGCCTCGACGGCCCGGCCCGGCTCGAACGTTTTCTGCAAGGCAGCGAGGCACGTCAGCGCTTCGAACAGGAGGCCAAGGTGGTGCGGCAGTTACTCGCGAGCAACGCCGGGCTGTACGTGATCGACGCCCGCGAGCCGGTGCTGGCCAAGTACCGCGATGAGCTGGAGGTGCTGGCCAGTTGCGGCAAGCCGCTGCTGCCGGTGCTCAACTTCGTCGCCAGCAGCCAGCACCGCGAGCCCGAATGGCGCGAAGCCCTGGCCCGGCTTGGCCTGCATGCGCTGGTGCGGTTCGACAGCGTCGCCCCGCCCGAGGACGGCGAGCGGCGCTTGTACGAAAGCCTCGCCCTGCTGTTGGAAGATGCGCGCCCGGCGTTGCAGCGCTTGATCGACGACCAGCAGGCCCAGCGCCTGGCCCGCCAGCACAGCGCCAAGCGTCTGATCGCCGAGCTGCTGCTCGACTGCGCCGCCTGCCGCCGCAGCGTCGAGGCCGAGCCTGCGGCCGAAGCCAAGGCCGTCGAGGGCCTGCGCCAGGAGGTGCGGCAACGTGAGCAGCGTTGCGTCGAGGCACTGCTCAAGCTGTATGGGTTCCGCCGCGAAGACGCCAATGCAGGCGACTTGCCGTTGCTGGATGGCCGCTGGGGGGATGACCTGTTCAACCCCGAAACCTTGAAGCTGCTGGGTGTGCGGCTGGGCAGCGGGGTCGCCGCCGGTGCCGCCGCTGGGGCCGGTGTCGACCTGCTGGTGGGTGGCCTGACCCTTGGCGCCGCAGCCCTCGCGGGGGCAATTGCCGGTGGCGCGCTGCAGACCGCGCGCAACTATGGCTCGCGGTTGCTGGGCAAGCTGAAGGGCCAGCGTGAGCTGACGGTGGATGACCACGTGCTGCGGTTGCTGGCACTGCGTCAGCAGCAACTGGTGCAGGCGCTGGAAAGCCGCGGGCATGCGGCGCAGGACAGCATTCGCCTGGCCCCAGCGGATGAAAAAGCCTGGCGCGAGGGCAAGTTGCCCGAAGCGCTGGGCAAGGCCCGGGCGCACCCGCAGTGGTCGTCGCTGAACCCAGGAGCGCGGCTGAATGCGGCCGAGCGGCAGGAGCAGCTGGAACAGCTGCTCCGTCAGCTCTAAGCGGCACGCTTCAGCCTGCCGCTGCTACCTGCGCAGCAGGCGCAGGCCGTTGAAGACCACCAGCAGGCTCACGCCCATGTCTGCGAACACCGCCATCCACAGGGTGGCCATGCCGGCAAAGGTGATCGCCAGGAAAATCGCCTTGATCCCCAGCGCCAGGACGATGTTCTGGGTGAGGATCGCCGCGCTTTGCCGCGACAGCCTGACGAACGCCGGGATCTTGCGCAGGTCGTCGTCCATCAGCGCAACGTCCGCGGTTTCGATGGCGGTGTCGGTGCCTGCGGCGGCCATGGCGAAGCCGATCTCGGCGCGTGCCAGGGCGGGCGCGTCGTTGATGCCGTCGCCGACCATGCCGACCCGATGACCTTCGGCGTACAGCGCCTCGATGGCCTTGAGCTTGTCGCCTGGCAGCAGGTTGCCCTCGGCCCGGTCGATACCGACCTGGGCGGCGATGGCCTGGGCGGTGTGCGGATTGTCACCGGTCAGCATGACCGTCTTGATGCCCAGCGCATGCAGCTCGGCGATGGCCTCGCGGCTGCTGTCCTTGATCGTGTCGGCCACGGCGAACAGCGCCAGCGGGCCGCTGTGGTCGAGTAACAGCACCACCGTCTTCCCCTGGCGCTCCAGGGCGTCAAGGCGGGCTTCCAGTTGCGGCGAGCACAGCCCCAGTTCCTCGACCAGGCGATGGTTGCCCAGGTGATACTGCACGCCGTCGATCTCACCACGCACACCACGGCCGGCCAGGGCGGCGAAGTCACTGACGTCACTGAGAGCCAGTTGCTGGGTCTCGGCAAACTGGGCAATTGCCCGCGAAACAGGGTGGTCGGAGCGCCCCCCCAGGCTGGCAGCCAGCGCCTGGGCGCGGCCTTCGAACCGTGCATCGAGGGCCACGAAGTCGGTCTGCACCGGCTTGCCGTGGGTAATCGTGCCGGTCTTGTCCAACGCCAGGAAGTCGAGTTTTCGACCGCCCTCGAGATAGACGCCGCCCTTGATCAGAATGCCTTTGCGGGCAGCGGCGGCGAGGCCACTGACGATGGTCACCGGGGTGGATATCACCAGCGCGCAGGGGCATGCCACCACCAGCAGGACCAGCGCGCGGTAGATCCAGTCGAACCAGGCGCCGGCCATGAACAGCGGCGGCAGGATCGCCACGGCCAGGGCCAGGGCGAACACCACCGGGGTGTAGATCCGCGAGAAGCGGTCGACGAAGCGCTGGGTGGGCGCGCGAGCGCCCTGGGCTTCTTCCACCGCCTTGATGATCCGGGCCAGGGTCGACTGCCCCGCCAGAGCCGTGACCTGGTACTCCAGCGCACCTTCCTGGTTGATGGTGCCGGCGAACAATTTGTCGCCGATCACTTTCTCGACCGGCAGGCTTTCGCCGGTGATCGGTGCCTGATCGACACTCGATTGCCCCGCCAGCACTTCGCCGTCCAGGCCGATGCGCTCGCCGGGACGCACCCGCACCCGGGTACCCATCGCCACGGCACGGACCTCGAGTTCGCGCCACTGGCCATCCGCCTGCTGCACGGTGGCCATGTCCGGGCTGAGCTGCATCAAGCTGCCGATCGCATTGCGTGCGCGGTCCAGCGAGCGCGCCTCGATCAGCTCGGCGACGGTGAACAAGACCATGACCATGGCCGCTTCCGGCCACTGCCCGATCAGCACCGCACCGGTCACGGCGATGCTCATCAGCGCGTTGATATTGAGGTTGCGGTTCTTCAGGGCGATCCAGCCCTTCTTGTAGGTGCCCAGGCCGCAACCGAGGATGGCCGCCAAGGCCAGCGCAGCCACCAGCCACTCCGGTGCCACGCCACTGAAGTGCACGACTTCGGCGGCAATTGCCGCGACCGCGGACAGCGCCAGCGGCCACCAGCGGGTCTTTGTAGCGGCCACCGCAGCCCCGGCATCGTCGTCACTGATCGGTTCGGCGTGCATGCCCAGGCTGTCGATGGCTTGCTCGATCTCAGCCGTGCCCGCCAGCGTGTGGCGCACGCCCAGCACCCGGTTGATCAGGTTGAACTCGAGCTGCTCGATGCCGGCCATCTTCCCCAGCTTGTCCTGGATCAGGGTCTGCTCGGTCGGGCAGTCCATGGCCTGGATGCGAAAACGGCTGAGCTGGGCATCGCTGCTGGCGGTTTCAGTCAGGTTCACCAGGGCAGGCGCCGCAGCAGAGCCGCAGCAGCTGTGGGCGTGAGTCTCGTGGTCGCCATGATCCTTGGCGTGACTATGGACGTGGTCGTGGTGCTTCTCGGGGCGGACAGGCTGGTACATGGGTTCATCCTTAAAGTGAGCCTGTTGCCAAGTGAACACCCTGTAGCCACTATAGGGTCAAGCCACCTGTGGGAGATTCGTCATGAAGATCGGAGAACTGGCCAAGGCCACCGACTGCGCCGTCGAGACCGTGCGCTACTACGAGCGTGAGCAACTGCTGCCCGAGCCAGCCCGCAGCGAGGGCAACTACCGGCTCTACACCCAGGCCCACGTCGAGCGCCTGACCTTCATCCGCAACTGCCGCACGCTGGACATGACCCTGGACGAGATCCGCAGCCTGCTGCGCCTGCGCGACAGCCCCGAGGGGCAATGTGGCAGCGTCAATGCGTTGGTCGATGAGCATATCGAGCACGTGCAGGCACGTATCGACGGGTTGATGGCGTTGCAGGCGCAGTTGGTGGAATTGCGCCAACGCTGCACGGCACCGGGGGCCGAGTGCGCGATCTTGCAGCAGTTGGAGGTGAACGGGGCGGTATCCGTGCCGGAAACCGAGCATTCACATGTGGGGCGCAGCCATGGGCATTAGTCAATGACAGCGCTGGGGGCGCTTTGCGCCCCTTTCCGACCGGTCCGGCGCCCCGGCAAGGCCGCTCCCACAAGTACAGCGCCGTAGTTGAGGCTTGCACTGTACCTGTGGGAGCGGCCTTGTGTCGCGAAAGGGCTGCGAAGCAGCCCCAGCAATTGTGGATCAGACCGCCATCGGCGCCGTCAGCGGCGCATGGTGCTCATACCCTTCCAGGCTGAAGTCACTCGGCTCGATCTTCTCCAGCCACTCCGGCTCGTACTTGCCGGTCTTGGCGAAGTCCGGCACGCGGTCACTGATCACCAGCTTCGGCGCCTCCAGCGGTTCGCGCTTGAGCTGCTCGTTGAGCATGTCGAGGTGGTTCTCGTAGACATGCGCATCGCCGATGAAATAGGTGAACCAGCGCGGCGTGTAGCCGGTCAGGCGACCGAACAGCGACAGCAGCGCGGCGCCTTCGGTAAGGTTGAACGGCGTCCCCAGGCCCAGGTCGTTGGAGCGGATGTAGAGTGTCAGGGAAATTTCCTTGGTCTCGACATTCGGGTGGAACTGGTACAGCAAGTGGCACGGCGGCAGGGCCATCTCGTCAAGCTGGGCGCAGTTCCAGCCGTGGAACAGGATGCGCCGGCTGCCCGGATCGTTGGCGATGGTATCCAGGCACTGGCGCACCTGGTCGATGGCCTTGTACAGGACGACGAACGCCTGGCCGTCTTCCTCGTCCTGGGCGATCTTGCGAAAACCCTGCTGCTCAGCCATCTCGATGGCCGCCGGGTTGCTCAGCGGCACACGCTTGTAGCCTGGCCACTGACGCCATTGCACGCCGTAGATCTCGCCCAGGTCGTCATGCCCCTGGCGGAACGGGTTGGCCAGCCACTGGGCGTTTTCGTTGGCGTTCTGGTCCCAGACCTTGCAGCCCAGCTCGCGGAACTCGCCGGCGTTTTTCACCCCACGCAGAAAGCCGACCATCTCGCCGATCGCCGACTTGAACGCCAGCTTGCGGGTGGTGATGGCCGGGAAGCCCTTCTGCAGGTCGAAGCGCAACATGGCGCCCGGCAGGCTGATGGTGCGGATGCCGGTGCGGTTGCCCTGCAGGGTGCCGTTTTCGATAACGTCGCGGACCAGATCTAGATACTGTTTCATGGCTTACCTGTAACAAGAACGGCAGGGGGATCGCCCCTGCCGTGGAAATCAGACGGCGGCCTTGGCCGTGGGTTTACGGTTGTAGGCCAACCAGATCAGGAACACGCCCGCGGCGATCATCGGCACGCAGAGCAACTGCCCCATGGTCAACCAGCCGAAGGCAATGTAGCCAAGCTGGGCATCGGGCACCCGCACGAACTCCACGATGAAGCGGAAGATGCCGTAGAACAGCGCGAACATGCCGGAGACGGCCATGGTCGGGCGCGGCTTGCGCGAGTACAGCCAGAGGATCAGGAATAATGCCACACCTTCGAGGGCGAACTGATACAACTGCGACGGGTGACGCGGCAGCTGGGCCGGGTCGCTGAACGGCGGGAAGACCATCGCCCACGGCACATCGGTAGCCTTGCCCCACAGCTCGGCATTGATGAAGTTGCCAATCCGCCCGGCGCCCAGGCCGATCGGCACCAGCGGCGCGACGAAGTCCATCAGCTCGAAGAACGACTTGTTGTTGCGCTTGCCGAACCACAGCGCCGCGAGCATCACGCCGATGAAGCCGCCATGGAACGACATGCCGCCTTTCCACACTTCGAAGATCAACGCCGGGTTGGCCAGATAGGCGTGCAGGTCATAGAACAGCACATAGCCCAGCCGCCCGCCGACAATGACCCCCATCGACAGCCAGAACACCAGGTCGGAGAGCTTCTCGCGGCTCCACGTGGGATCGAAGCGGTTCAGCCGGCGCGAGGCCATCAGCCAGGCACCGCCGATGCCGATCAGGTACATCAGGCCGTACCAGTGAATTTTCAGCGGCCCGAGGGCCAGGGCCACGGGGTCGATCTGCGGGTAAGGCAGCATTAGGGTTCCTCTCGGTTCAAATCAGGAAGCTGAGGCCAACGCAGAACAGCAGCGCGGCAAACAGACGTTTGAGCAGGCGCGGCGACAGCCGGTGTGCCAGCCGCGCGCCGTAGCGGGCGAAGAACATGCTGGTCAAGGCAATGCCGAGCAGCGCCGGTAGATAGACATAGCCAAGGCTGTGCGCGGGCAACTGCGCCTCGTGCCAGCCCAGCAGCATGAAACTCAGGGCGCTGGCCAGGGCGATCGGCAGGCCGCAGGCCGACGAGGTTGCCACCGCCTGCTGCATGGGCAGGCTGCGCCAGGTCAGGAAGGGCACGGTCAGCGAGCCGCCGCCGATGCCGAAGATCGCCGACGCCCAACCGATCACCACGCCGGCGCCGGTCAGTGCCGGTTTACCGGGGACCCCACGGCTGGCCTTGGGTTTCAGGTCCAGGGCCATCTGCGCGGCGATCACCAGGGCGAACACGCCGATGATCTTCTGCAGCATCGGGCCCTGGATCAGCGACGCGGTCTTGGCGCCGATGCCGGCCCCGATGAGGATGCCGAGGGTCATCCAGGCAAAGATCGGCCACTGCACGGCGCCCTTGCGGTGGTGCTCGCGGATGGCGTTGATCGAGGTGAAGACGATGGTCGCCAGCGAGGTACCGACCGCCAGGTGGGTCAGCACGCTGGGGTCGAAGCCCTGCAAGGTGAAGCTGAACACCAGCACCGGCACGATGATGATCCCGCCGCCCACACCGAACAGCCCGGCCAGTACCCCGGCGCAGGCTCCCAACAGCAGGTAGAGTACGAACTCCATTCGTCGACCCCGAGACAATTCAATCCGGCATGGTAACGGAAGCCGGGGTCGCGGCTCTAGTGAACTCTACGACAGGCAGCGGTGAACACTGTGACAGGATGGATCAAGCGCCGCCCAGTGAGTAGAGTGAGGCAAACCACCGAGGCCACGCTATGTGCCTGATCGTTTTTGCCTGGCGGCCGGGGCATGCCCTGCCGCTGATCGTCGCGGCCAACCGTGATGAGTTCTACGCTCGACCGACCCAGGCGCTCGCGGCCTGGGACGACGCGCCCGGTGTCTATGCCGGGCGCGACCTGGAAGCCGGCGGCACGTGGCTGGGGCTTGGGCCAGGTGGGCGCTTCGCCGCGCTGACCAATATTCGTGAGCCCGGGCAGGCGCTGGGGTCACGCTCGCGCGGCGAGCTGGTGGCGGCGTATCTGCGCGGAGCGCTTGGGGTCGAGGCGTACCTGGATCAGGTCGCCAGCCACAGTGCGCAGTATTCGGGGTTCAACCTGCTGGTGGGCGACGGCGAGCAACTGGGCTTCGTGCATGCCCGCGAGGCGGCGCCGCGGCTGCTCGAGGCTGGGGTGTACGGGCTGTCCAATGCGGGGCTGGATACGCCCTGGCCGAAGCTGCTGAAGACCCGCGCAGGGTTGCAGCAACTGCTCGATGATCCGCAGCCGCAGCGGTTGCTGGGGCTATTGGGCGATGCCCAGCCGGCACCTGATGCGCAGCTGCCAGAGACCGGGGTCGGTTTGGCGACCGAGCGGTTGTTGTCCAGTGCGTTTATTGCCAGCCAGAACTATGGCACGCGGGCGAGTACGGTGCTGATTGTGGATAAGCAGGGGCGGCGGCGGATGGTAGAGCGCAGCTTTGGGCCGTTTGGTGGGCATCTGGGGGAGGTTGAACTCTTGGTTTGAGCCTACCGGCCTTATCGCGGGCAAGCCCGCTCCTACAGTAGTACGCGACCTTCCTGTAGGAGCGGGCTTGCCCGCGATGAGGCCCGTACAGCCAGCAACGACCTCAGAGGGTCTTGTTGGCCCCTGGCCCGATCATCCGTGCCAGCCCCAGGTTCTTCAGGGCCAACTGCAGCGAGCTGTGGATAACCTGCGGGTTGTCGTGGCTCATGGCATCGGCGAGCAATTCCTTGGCCTTGCTCATGTTGATCTGACGCAGCATCCACTTCACCTTCGGCAAGTTGGTGGCGTTCATCGACAGGCTGTCGAAACCCATCGCCATCAACAGGATCGCCGCCGCCGGGTCACCGGCCATCTCGCCGCAGATACTCACCGGCTTACCTTCGGCATGCGCATCGCGGACCACCGTCTGCACCGCCTGCAGCACTGCCGGGTGCAGGTAGTCGTAAAGGTCGGCTACCCGCGGGTTGTTGCGGTCGACCGCCAGCAGGTACTGGGTCAGGTCGTTGGAGCCGACCGAGAGGAAGTCCACCTGGCGCGCCAGCTCCTTGGTCTGGTACACCGCCGCCGGGATCTCGACCATCACCCCCACTGGCGGCATCGGTACGTCGGTGCCTTCGTCGCGCACCTCGCCCCAGGCGCGATGGATCAGGTGCAGGGCCTCTTCCAGCTCGTGGATGCCAGAGATCATCGGCAACAGGATGCGCAGGTTGTTCAGGCCTTCGCTGGCCTTGAGCATGGCGCGGGTCTGCACCAGGAAGATTTCCGGGTGGTCGAGGGTGACGCGGATACCGCGCCAGCCCAGAAACGGGTTTTCTTCCTTGATCGGGAAGTACGACAGCGCCTTGTCACCGCCGATGTCCAGGGTGCGCATGGTCACCGGCAACGGGTGGAACGCCGCCAGCTGCTCGCGGTAGATCGCCAGCTGTTCTTTTTCGCTGGGGAAGCGCTGCTGGATCATGAACGGCACTTCGGTGCGGTACAGGCCAACGCCTTCGGCACCACGCTGCTGGGCGCGGGCGACGTCGGCGAGCAGGCCGGTGTTGACCCACAACGGCATGCGGTGGCCGTCGGGGGTCACGCACGGCAGTTCGCGCAGCGCGTCCAGGCCCTTGGCCAGCTCGCGCTCCTCTTCGACCACTTCGCTGTACTGCTTGCGCAGCACGTCGCTGGGGTTGGTGAAGACCTCGCCCTTGTAGCCGTCGACGATCATTTCGATGCCGTCGACCTTGGAATACGGCAGGTCGACCAGGCCCATGACGGTCGGGATGCCCATCGCCCGGGCCAGGATCGCCACGTGCGAGTTGCCCGAGCCGAGTACCGAAACCAGGCCGGCCAGCTTGCCTTCGGGCACTTCGCCGAGCATCGCCGGGGTCAGCTCTTCACTGACCAGAATGGTGTTTTCGGCGTAGACCAGGGTCTGCGAGCGGGCTTCCTGCAGGTACGCCAGCAGGCGCCGGCCGAGGTCCTTGACGTCGGAGGCGCGCTCGCGCAGGTAATCGTCGTCCATCAGTTCGAAGCGATTGACGTGCTCGCCGACCACCTGGCGCAGCGCGCCCTGGGCCCACTGGCCGGTCTTGATGACTTCGACCACTTCGCCACCCAGGGCGGCGTCTTCGAGCATCATCAGGTACACGTCGAACAGCGCGCGCTCTTCCGGGCGCAGTTGGGTGGCGAGCTTGGCCGACAGCTTGCGCATGTCGGCGCGCACGCCTTCGAGGGCGTTGTTGAACAGTTTCAGTTCGGCGTCGATGTCGTCGACGGTCTTTTCCGGCACCACTTCCAGGTCGGCCGGCGGCAGCATGACCACCGCCCGCCCGACTGCGGCGCCCGGCGAGCCCGGCACACCGACGAAGCGCGCTTCCTGGATGCCCTTGCCCTGGCGGCCCAGGCCACGAATCGACCCGGTGGCCTCGGCGTGGGCGATAACCCCGGCGAGCTGGGCGCTCATGGTCACCAGGAAGGCTTCTTCACCCTCGTCGAACTGGCGGCGCTCTTTCTGCTGGATGACCAGCACCCCGACCACGCGACGGTGGTGGATGATCGGCGCACCGAGGAACGAGGCAAAGCGTTCTTCACCGGTTTCGGCGAAGTAGCGATAACGCGGGTGATCGGCGGCGTTTTCCAGGTTCAGCGGCTCTTCGCGCGTGCCGACCAGGCCGACCAGGCCCTCGTTGGGGGCCATGCTGACTTTGCCGATGGAACGCTTGTTGAGGCCCTCGGAGGCCATCAGCACGAAGCGGTTGGTTTCCGGGTCGAGCAGGTAGACCGAGCAGACCTGGCTGCCCATGGCCTCCTTGACGCGCAAGACAATGATCCCCAACGCCGTCTTGAGATCTTTGGCGGAGTTCACTTCCTGGACGATCTTGCGCAGCGTATTGAGCATGGCTCGGGGTCGAACTCCGTCGTCAGTCGCGCGTCAGCAGGCGCGGTGCAAGCTCTTTCAGGGCGCGACGGTAGACCTCGCGCTTGAATGTCACTACCTGGCCCAACGGATACCAATAGCTGACCCAGCGCCAGCCGTCGAATTCCGGTTTGCCGGTAAGGTCCATGCGTACCCGTTGCTCATTGCTCACCAGGCGCAGCAGGAACCACTTCTGTTTTTGCCCGATGCACAGCGGTTGGCTGTGCGTACGCACCAGACGCTGGGGTAAACGATAACGCAACCAGCCACGGGTGCAGGCAAGAATTTCCACATCGTCGCGCTCAAGGCCGACTTCTTCATTCAGCTCACGGTACAGGGCATCTTCCGGCGTCTCGTCAGGGTTGATGCCACCCTGGGGAAACTGCCAGGCATCCTGGTTGATCCGCCGAGCCCATAGCACCTGCCCGGCATCATTCGTGAGAATGATCCCGACATTGGGGCGAAAACCATCCGGGTCGATCACGGCAGCAACCTCGCAAACGCATGTCACCGCATTGTTCCACAAAGCTCACGAGCGCAGCAACGCGCCCGCCACGCTTATGTGCAGCCAGGTAAAAACTTCCTGGAGGGGTGGGAGCGGCGGTGCGGCGTTCCGACGCACCGCGCAAGCGGCAGAAGCGGCGACGCAGGGGTTTCAGACCGGCTTGGCGCCCATCAGCCCGGCGATGGAGAGGAAGCACACGCCACTGAACAGCGCCAGCGCCAGGGTCAGCCGCAACCCGACAGGCTCGGCCCGACGCAGCCGGTTCAAACGCACCAGCAACCACCAGGCACTGAAGGCGCCGACGGTATAGATGACGCTGGAGGCCAATACCCAAGTCTGACCGAGCGGCCAGCCGATCAGGTGCACCAGCCACCAGCCGGTGAACGGCATGCTCACCAGGCACACGCCCATCAGCAGCCAGACGAACAGCAGCGGGCGGCGCAGCAGTTGGCCGTAGACCCCGGCATCGCCGCGGCGGCGGGCGCGCCAGGTCCAGAGGGCCAGGCCGAGGGCGCTGGCCAGCAGCAGCACGGTGGCGAGGATGTGTGCGGCCTTGAGGGTGGTCAGGTATTCCATGTGTGCGGTCCTTGGGTTGCGCTTGCTGGCCCTGTCGCGGGCAAGCCCGCGCCTGCGAAGGCGCGGGGTGCCCAGGGAAGAGGGCCTTGAGGGCTAGCTTAGCCCCTTAGCCCAGAAACAGCCTGTAAGCCGGGTTCTCGGTCTCGTCCCAATACGGGTAACCGATCTTGGCCAACGCCGCCGGCACCAGGTGGCGCTCATCTGCAGGCACCTGCAACCCTGCCACCACGCGCCCGTCGGCAGCGCCGTGGTTGCGGTAGTGGAACATCGAGATATTCCAGCGCCCGCCCAGCTTGTTGAGGAAGTTGAACAACGCCCCCGGCCGCTCGGGGAACTCGAAGCGCAGCACGATCTCGTCGCTGGCGCCCGCCGAATGCCCACCGACCATGTGGCGGATATGCAGCTTGGCCAGTTCGTTATCGGTCAGGTCGGTGACCGGGAAGCCCTGGTCGGTCAACTGCTGGACCAGCAGCGCACGCGGGTCGTTCTCCGGGTGGGTCTGCACGCCGACAAAGATGTGCGCTTCGTCCGAGGTGTGCTTGCGGTAGTTGAACTCGGTGATCTGGCGCTTGCCGATGGCCTCGCAGAAGGCCTTGAAGCTGCCCGGGCGCTCAGGGATGGTCACGGCGATGATCGCTTCGCGCTTCTCGCCCAGCTCGGCGCGCTCGGCGACATGCCGCAGGCGGTCGAAGTTGACGTTGGCGCCGGAGTCGATCGCCACCAGGGTATGGCCGGTGACACCGGTCATCTCGACGTACTTCTTGATCCCGGCCACGCCAAGCGCACCAGCAGGTTCGGTGATCGAGCGGGTATCGTCGTAGATATCCTTGATCGCCGCACAGATTTCATCGGTGCTGACCGTCACCACCTGGTCGACGTGCAGCTTGCAGATATCGAAGGTGTGCTGGCCGATCTGGGCCACCGCGACGCCATCGGCAAACAGCCCGACCTGCGGCAGCACCACCCGCTCGCCAGCGGCCATCGCGGCCTGCAGGCAGTTGGAGTCGTCCGGTTCGACACCGATCACCTTGATCTCGGGCCGGAGGTATTTGACGTAGGCGGCGATGCCGGCGATCAACCCGCCGCCACCGACCGGCACGAAGATCGCATCCAGGCGGCCCGGGTGCTGACGGAGGATCTCCATGGCCACGGTGCCCTGGCCGGCGATGGTGTGCGGGTCGTCGTAGGGGTGGATATAGACGAAGCCCTTTTCCTCGACCAGCTTCAACGAATAGGCCAGCGCCTCGGGGAAC
This sequence comes from Pseudomonas reidholzensis, assembly GCF_900536025.1. Taxonomy (GTDB): domain Bacteria; phylum Pseudomonadota; class Gammaproteobacteria; order Pseudomonadales; family Pseudomonadaceae; genus Aquipseudomonas; species Aquipseudomonas reidholzensis. The sequence goes on along the minus strand of NZ_UNOZ01000039.1, from coordinate 11,456 downwards.
GAATCACCGTGCAGCACGACCTTGCCGCCGCGCGAGCGCACGCCTTCGATCTTGATCTCCGGGGTGGTCTTGGGCATCACGATGGTGGCCTTGATGCCCAGCTCGCGCGCTGCCAGGGCCACGCCCTGGGCATGGTTGCCCGCCGAGGCGGTGACCACGCCGCGGGCGAGTTCTTCAGGGGTCAGCTGGGCCAGCTTGTTGTACGCCCCACGGATCTTGAACGAGAACACCGGCTGCAGGTCCTCACGCTTGAGCAGGACCTGGTTGCCCAGGCGCTTGCTCAGCTGGCCGGCGCTGTGCAGCGGGGTTTCGACCGCAACGTCATAGACGCGCGAGGTGAGGATCTTCTTGACGTACTGTTCGAGCATCGGGAACGCATCACTGGCCGCGGGACAAGGGCTGCGAGTCTACCCCAGCGCTACGTCGGCGGACCACAGCAAAGCCGAGGTTTTGCCGGCACTTGCCGCTATACTACGCGCCTCTCGAAACTCCCCAGCCCCACTCGGAGCCCGCATGACCCAGGACCAACTCAAACAGGCCACCGCCCAGGCCGCCGTCGATTTCATTCTGCCCAAGCTGGATGTCAAGAGCGTCGTCGGCGTCGGTACCGGTTCGACCGCCAACTTCTTCATCGACGCCCTGGCTCAGCACAAGACGGCGTTTGACGGCGCGGTCGCCAGCTCCGAGGCCACTGCCCAGCGCCTCAAGGGCCATGGCATCCCGGTCTACGAGCTGAACACGGTCAGCGAGCTGGAGTTCTACGTGGACGGCGCCGACGAGAGCGACGCGCACCTGAACCTGATCAAGGGCGGCGGCGCAGCCCTGACCCGCGAGAAGATCGTCGCGGCAGTGGCCAAGACCTTTATCTGCATCGCCGACGGCAGCAAGCTGGTGCCGGTGCTGGGTGCCTTCCCGCTGCCGGTCGAAGTGATCCCGATGGCCCGCAGCCATGTGGCCCGTCAACTGGTCAAGCTGGGTGGCGATCCGGTGTACCGCGAAGGCGTGCTGACCGACAACGGCAACGTCATCCTCGATGTGTTCAACCTGCAGATCACCGATCCGGTGGCGCTGGAAAGCCAGATCAATGCAATTGTCGGCGTGGTCACCAACGGCCTGTTCGCAGCGCGTCCGGCGGACCTGCTGCTGCTGGGCACCGCTGAAGGCGTCAAGAGCCTGAAGGCCGAGTAACACCCGGCGACGGCGTTGCCCTCGTTCGCGGGTCAACCCGCTCCCACAGGTCCGGCACTGCTGCCGCTTCCTGTGGGAGGCCCTCACGGGCCATCAGTCAGCCGGCTGCTTGAATACGTAGAACAGGTTCGGCTCACTCACCAGATAGATCGTCCCCGCATCGTCCATGGCAATCCCTTCCGCCTGTGGGACGTTGTTCTGCAACCCCTGGTAACCCTTGTTCAGCGACAAGGTACTCAGCGGCTTGCCCTTCACATCCAGCTCCACCACCAGCCGCGACTCGTCCGACAGGGCCAGCAGGTGCCCGCTGCGCTCATCGAACTGCAGGCTCGACAGGTCGCGCACGAACAACCGTGAATCGCGCTTGCGGTCCTGAACCACATGCACCGCATAGGGCTGCTCGGGGTTGTCGTGGGGGAAGCCGTGGACCTCGTAGATCACCATCGGATCACGTTCCTTGGCCACGAACAGACGCTTGCCGACCGAGTCGTAGGCCAGGCCTTCAAAACCCTTGTTGCCATTCAGGCCGATACCCAAGGTCAGTTGCTCGGCATCGTTGGCGTCGAGGAAGCGCGTGTCATCGTCCACATGCACGCGGATCAGCCGTTGCTGGCGCTCGTCGGTGATCACGTAGCTGCTCGGCCCGATGTACTCGACCGCCTCAGGATCGCCAAAGCCGGTCAACGGTATGCGGCGCAGAATGCGCCCTTCAAGGGACAGCTCGATCAACTCCGGGCGCTTGTTGGTGACCGTGAACAGGGTCTTGCGGTCCGGATCGTAGGTCAGGGCGGAGATGTCCTCATCCAGGCCTTCGACGGGCATGGCCTCGAGCACCACCCGGTAGCGGCTCAGGCCGATGCCCTGTTCGCTGGGCTGCCACCAGGTCTTGAGGTTGAACCAGCCACGCTCGAACAGGCGAAACTCCTGCCCTGCCACCCCGATCAGGAGCAGCGCAGGGACGCCGAGAAACAACAGCAGCAGTGGCAGGCGAAGGTAACGGCGCATAGCAGGCAGACTCAGCGAAAGGATGGCGAATCTAACCACGATCAGCTGAAGTAAAGCTTAATGCCAGCATCGGAAAAATCCGAGCCTGTGGTCAGTGCTTCTTGAAGCGATAGAACAGGTCTGGCTCGCTGACCATGTACAGGGTGCCCTGCTCGTCCATCGCCACGCCTTCGGCCCGTGGCACGCGGTCTTCCAGGCCGTTGAAGCCGCCCAGCAGGGTCATGAAGCTGACCTGCTCGCCGTGCTCGTCCAGCTCCAGGAGCATGTTCGAGTCGGCCGACAACACCAGCAGGTGGCCGGTCCGTGGGTCGACACCCAGTGCCGACAGGTTGCGCAGGTCGAGCTGGTCACTGGCCAGTGGCTGCTTGTCGCCGGTCAGCGGGCTGCGGCCGTCGGTGCTCCAGGTGAACAGCTTCGGCGGACGCTCCTCGCCGATCACCAGGCGCTGGCGCGTCGGGTCCCAGGCGATCGCTTCGAAACCCTTGTTGCTCTTGGCCGACTTGCCCAGGTCGTAGCGCTGGTAGTCGTCGCGCTTGAGCGACGTGGTGGCGGCATCGACCTTCACCAGGGTGAGGTCGTGCGCGCGCTCGTCGACGATGGCCAGCCAACCGTCTTCAAGCACGGCCAGGCCTTCGGGGTTTTCCCAGCCCTCGAGCGGCATCTTGCGCAGCACATTGCCGTCCAGGCTCAACTCGACCAGGAACGGGTTCTTGCCCATCACCGCGAACAGGGTGCGGGTTTGCCGGTTGTAGGCCAGGTCCGAGGCTTCGTCATCTTCCATCCCCGGCAAGACCTTGGCGTCGATGTCTACCGTGTAATCGGGCAGCCACACGCTTTCTTTGCGCTCACTGCTGCTCTCGAAACGCTCCTTGAGCCACAGCAGACCACGGTCATCCCAGTGCATGGCGACCGACAGGCCATAGCCGATCACGGCCGCAACGCCCAGCAGGACGGGCCAACGCAGAAACGCGCGACGCTTGCGCGACGGAGGAAGTGAAGCGCTGGAGGGGGATGGCATGGTGGGGAGGGTTCCTGGGGATACCGCGTTTTTCCCTGACCGCGGCGCAGGGCTATATAGAGGAGGGCATTATCCAGATTGTTTGTGAAAAAAACGCCAAGCGGCGACAGCGAGTGTGCCAGGGCCAACCCTGCCACACCCGCTGGAGCATCAGAGCACCCGGCTCTCGAAGCGGCTTGCACCCGGCAGTTCCAGCACCAGCTCATCCCCCACCTCGAACGGCCCGACACCCGCAGGCGTACCGGTGAGGATCACGTCCCCCGGCTGCAGCGAGAAGTGCGCGGCAATGTGCTGGATGATCGGCACGATCGGGTTGAGCATCATGGCGCTGTTGCCGTCCTGGCGCACCGCGCCATTGATGGTCAGGCGCACCGGGATGTCGGTCAGGTCTTCAAAGGTGCCAGCGGCCACGAACGGCGGCAGCACGCAGGCGCCATCGAAGCTCTTGCACAGCTCCCACGGCAGGCCCTTTTCCTTGAGCTTGGCCTGCACGTCACGCAGGGTCAGGTCCAGCGCCGGGGCGAAGCCGGAGATCGCGTCGAGCACTTCTTCCTGCGAAGGGTGGGCAGACAGCGGCTTGCCCAGCAACACCGCAATCTCAGCCTCGTAGTGCACCGAGCCACGATCAGTCGGGATCTTGAAGCCGCCGGCAAGCGGTACCACGCAACTGCCTGGCTTGATGAACAGCAGTGGCTCGCTCGGAATGGGGTTGTCCAGTTCCTTGGCGTGCTCGGCGTAGTTGCGCCCGATGCAGACCACTTTACCCAGCGGGAAGTGGATGCGCGTGCCGTCTACGTACTGGTGCTGGTAACTCATGGCCGACTCCTTCTGCTTACTGCTTTTATTCAGGAGCGAAGATCTTACCCGGATTCATGATGCCGTTAGGGTCGAAAACGGCCTTGATCGCCTTCATGCAGGCGATTTCCTCCGGCGAGCGGCTGTACGCCAGATAGTCGCGCTTGGTCATGCCGACGCCATGCTCGGCGGAAATCGAACCGTTGTAGCGCTCGACGATCTCGAACACCCATTTGTTGACCCGCGCACAGGAGGCGAAAAACGCGTCCTTGCTCATGTCATCCGGCTTGAGGATGTTCAAGTGCAGGTTGCCGTCGCCTATGTGGCCGTACCAGACCACTTCGTAGTCCGGGTAGTGCTCGGCGACGATGGCGTCGATCTCCCGCAGGAACGCCGGCACTTTCGACACGGTGACCGAGATGTCGTTCTTGTACGGGGTCCAGTGCGAGATGGTCTCGGAAATGTATTCGCGCAGCTTCCACAGGTTCTTCAGCTGGGTTTCGCTCTGGCTCATCACGCCATCGAGCACCCAACCCTGCTCGACGCAGTGTTCGAAGGTGGCCAGCGCCTCGTTGGCCACGTCTTCGTTGCTCGCCTCGAACTCCAGCAAGGCATAGAACGGGCAGTCGGTGTCGAACGGCGGCGGTACGTCGCCACGGCCCATGACCTTGGCCAGCGCCTTGTCGGAAAAGAACTCGAAGGCGGTCAGGTCGAGGCGGCCCTGGAAGGCGTGCAGCACCGGCATGATCGAGTCGAAGTCAGGCGTGCCCAGGACCATCGCGGTGAGGTTGCGCGGCGCCCGGTCGAGGCGCATGGTCGCTTCGACGACGAAGCCCAGGGTGCCCTCGGCGCCGATGAACAGCTGGCGCAGGTCGTAGCCGGTGGCGTTCTTGATCAGGTCCTTGTTCAGCTCGAGCAGCTCGCCCTTGCCGGTGACCACTTTCAGGCCGGCGACCCAGTTGCGGGTCATGCCATAGCGAATCACCTTGATGCCGCCGGCATTGGTGCCGATGTTGCCGCCAATCTGGCTGGAGCCGGACGAGGCGAAGTCGACCGGGTAATACAGCCCGTGCTCTTCGGCAAATTGCTGCAGCTGGCGGGTAACCACGCCAGGCTGGCAGACCACGGTGCGGTCGAATGCATTGAAGGCAAGGACCTGGTTCATGTAGTCGAACGCCACGACCACTTCACCGTTGGCCGCCACTGCACCGGCCGACAGGCCCGTTCGTCCGCCGGACGGCACCAGGGCGATGCGGTGGCGGTTGGCCCAGGCGACGATCGCCTGCACCTGTTCTATGGTCTTGGGCAACACGATGGCGCTTGGCGCGGGCGGATAATGCTGGGTCCAGTCCTTGCCGTAGGCCTCGAGCGAAGCGGCGTCGGTAAGGACCTTGCCAGGGTCGACCAGGGTCATCAGCTCATCAATTACTGCGGGGTGGGTCATCGCAGGAACTCTCGACTTATTCATAGTCACCCTGAGCACTCTTCACCTGTCGGTATGGGCTCAGATTGTGTCGCGTATGCTAGCATAGCCCTCCCGCTGTTCGTGCTAAGGCCGACGCCGCGCCGCATTACCCCCTCGCCATTATTTCTCCGGGATACAGGTTTACGCAGATGAGCAAGACTTCTCTCGACAAGAGCAAGATCAAGTTCCTTCTTCTTGAAGGTGTGCACCAGAACGCGGTCGATACTCTCAAGGCTGCCGGCTACACCAACATCGAATACCACACGGGTTCGTTGCCGGAAGCGCAGCTGAAAGAAAAGATCGCCGATGCTCATTTCATCGGTATTCGTTCGCGCACCCAGCTGACCGAGGAACTCTTCGACTGCGCGAAGAAACTGGTCGCGGTCGGCTGCTTCTGCATCGGCACCAACCAGGTTGACCTGGGCGCGGCCCGTGAGCGCGGTATCGCCGTGTTCAACGCCCCGTACTCGAACACCCGTTCGGTGGCCGAGCTGGTGCTGGCCGAAGCCATCCTGCTGCTGCGCGGCATCCCCGAGAAGAACGCAGCCTGCCACCGTGGTGGCTGGATCAAGAGCGCGGCCAACTCGTTCGAGATCCGCGGCAAGAAGCTCGGCATCGTCGGCTACGGCTCGATCGGTACCCAGCTGTCGGTCCTGGCTGAAAGCGTCGGCATGCAGGTGTACTTCTTCGACCCGCTGACCAAGCTGCCGCTGGGCAACGCCACCCAGGTGGGTAGCCTCAACGAGCTGCTGGGCCTGGCCGACATCGTCTCGCTGCACGTGCCTGAGCTGCCGTCCACCCAGTGGATGATCGGCGAGAAGGAAATCCGCGCGATGAAGAAGGGCTCTATCCTGATCAACGCCGCCCGTGGCACCGTGGTCGAGCTCGACCACCTGGCCAACGCCATCAAGGACAAGCACCTGATCGGCGCCGCCATCGACGTGTTCCCGGTCGAGCCACGCTCCAACGATGACGAGTTCGAAAGCCCGCTGCGTGGCCTGGACAACGTGATCCTGACCCCGCACATCGGCGGTTCCACCGCTGAAGCCCAGGCCAACATCGGCCTGGAAGTGGCCGAGAAGCTGGTCAAGTACAGCGACAACGGTACGTCGGTGTCGTCGGTCAACTTCCCGGAAGTTGCCCTGCCGGCCCACCCAGGCAAACACCGCCTGCTGCACATCCACGAAAACATTCCGGGCGTGCTCAGCGAAATCAACAAGGTGTTCGCCGAAAACGGGATCAACATCTCCGGTCAGTTCCTGCAGACCGACGAGAAAGTCGGTTATGTGGTGATCGACGTCGATGCCGAGTACTCGGACCTGGCGCAAGAGAAACTGCAGCACGTCAAGGGCACCATCCGCTCGCGCGTACTGTTCTAAGGTTCTGCGCTGGATAAGAAAGGGAGGCCCTGGTGGCCTCCCTTTTTTTGTCTCGAAACCAGCGTTACTTGACCTCTACGGTGATCTTCTTCGACTCGACGCTCGGCTTGAACGGCACGTGATACTGGTCACCCAGCACCAGTTGCAGGGTGTGCTTGCCCGGGGTCAGGGTAATCGTCGCCTCGGTCTGCGCCTTGCCAAAATGCAAGACCTGCGGCCCGGCAGGCAGCGGCGCGTTGTTCTCCGGCATCAGGCTGGTCGGCAGCGGCATGTCGTCGAGCGGCTGCTTGTCGACGTCCACCAGCAGGTGGTGGTGGCCGCTGTGCGGGGTCTGGTCACCCGCGGGTTTGAGCGCCATGCCCTCGATGCCGAACTTGACGGTGAAGGTCTTCTCGACCGTTGCGCCATCCGCCGGGGAAACGATGAAGACCTTGGCGTCTTTCTGCGGCTCGTGGCTCTTGAGGCCGTCTGCGGCACTGGCGAATGCCGCGGCCCCCATCAGCAGACCGGCAACGGCAGCACGCGAAAATAGGCTGTTCATTCACTTCTCCTGTGATTCACTTCATTGACCGCCACCGGTAAATCGTCGGCAGCGGATGTTCAACATAGTCCAATTGGCGTCCGATGTGTCTAAATCAGGCGTCATAAAAAATTCACCGTGGACTAAAACATTAACAGGGAGCGAAGGTCATAGCCTGCGTTCGACCGGGGCAGACAGAAAGCCGCGGCGAATGAAATTCACCTGCCGAACAAGAAGGGACACTCATGCGTTTGACCATTGGCGTACTGCTGGCAGTACTGATCAGTCCGTTGGCCCAGGCCGAGCTGATAGACGAAATCAACGACCGGGGCGAACTGCGCATTGCCGTGCAAGCCGACACTCCGCCCTATGCGTTCAAGGAAGCCGAGCACCTCACCGGTTTCGAGATCGAGCTGGGCCAGGCCTTGGCCAAGGAACTGGACTTGCGTGCCGAGTTCATCGAGACGCCTGCCGACGAAGTGTTGCCAGGGGTGGAGAGCGGCAAGTTCGACATCGCCCTGAATCAGCTGAATGCCGAACACAAGGCCGAGGCTGCGCTGGACGTCAGCGAAGCGTTTGGCAAGGCCAAGCTTGTGATCCCGTTCCAGAAGGACAACCCGGCGTTCGAGAGCGCGGTCAACAACGCGTTGCAGCGGATCAAGGACGATGGCCGCCTCGCGGCGCTGGAACAGAAATGGCTCGAGGGCGGTGAAAAGGCTACGGCCGGGCAGTAACCGCCAATGCCTCGACCGCCCGCTGGGCCTCCTCCAGCTCCAGCTCGCTGAACACCAGCACGCCTTCGCGGCGCAGCAAGGCGGTCGTCACGCCCTCGCCCGGCACCTTCACCCCGCTGAACGTGCCGTCGTAGGTCAGCCGGTTGCCACACGAAGGGCTGCCGGCCTTGAGCACGGCGACCTTGATCGCATGCCGGCGCACCAGGGCCAGTGCAACCTGCGCCCCGGCGACGAACGCCGCGCTGAAATCCTCGCCCGACAGCGCAATCACCTGCGCCTGCCCGGCAAGCACCTGTGCGCCCTGCCCGCCAGGGATCTCCGCAGGCGGGCGCGGCGTCGGCAAGCCACCGGCCACCTCCGGGCACAACGGCACTACCCGGCCCTCGGCCTGCCAGCGCTGGAGCAGGTCCGGATGGCCGCTGGCGCGCCCGTCGTAGCGCACCGGCTGGCCGAGCAGGCAGGCGCTGACCAACACCCGCGGCAACTCAGAACGGCTCATTGCCACGCCGCCGGAACCAGCCCGTCAAGGACAGCCGTTCACGCCCGGCCACCAGCACTTCATGGGGCATCTCAGCCGACAGGAACACCACCAGCGTGCCCGCCGTCGGCTGCACGTCATGCGTGCGCTCATCGCCCAGGAACATGCGCAGCTCGCCGCCATCGCCGGGCTGCCAGTCAGGGTTGAGGTAGAACACCGCCGACACGGCACGCCGGTCATCATCGCGGAAGCGATCGAGGTGACGGCGATAGAACGCGCCGGGCGGATACAGGGCAAAGTGGCACTCGTAATCCTCGATCCCGAGGTACAGGCCCTGGTTGATCGCCTGGCGCAGGTCGTCCATGGCCGTCAGGTACTGGTCGCAGACGTCGGACTCACCCGGCTCGAGCCAGAGGATATGATCGCCACGAATCGCCTCGCGCACCTCCTGGGCAGCGCCACGGCCGACCCCGGCCGGGTTGAGCTGGCCTTCGGCGGCGCGGCGCCGGCACTCGGTCGCCAGTGCAGCGACCAGCGCGGCAGGCAGAAAATGGGCCTGCTGGGACCAGCCCTGGGTGGCCAGGTCGTCGACGATGGCTGACAGCATCGGGAATTCGGGAGAGTTGTGCATGGCGCATCATATCCATTCGCCCTGCCCCCCTCCAGCGCCACTTGGCTGACGTTCGTCATTGCGTCTCGACAAACTCACACCCCGCCACGGACAATAGCGCACTGCCGACAGGAGTCCTGAATGCGCCGTCTGTTTTCCCTGCTGTTGCTGATGATGTGTACCCTGCCTGCCTGGGCAGACAGCCTCGATCAGCTGTACAAGGCTGCCGGCTGGCCCGACCAGCGCGCCCACTTCACCGATGCCGTGAGCGCCGCCCAGCAGCGCTACCGCAACAGTCTGCCGCCTGCGGTTTACCAGGCCCTGGTGAGCAACAGCAACCAGCGCTTCCAGGCCCAGGCCATGGACCAGCGTGCCCAGGCACAGCTGCGCAGCAACCTGCCGGACCCGGCACCGGCCCTGGCGTTCTTCCAGTCGCCGCTGGGGCGCAAGGTGGTGGCCGCCGAATTGCTGGCCACGCGCAAGGACCAGCTGGCGAAAAATGCCAAGGGCCTGCCGAAGGTCCAGGCCAGCGACACCCGCCAGCTGATCATCGGCCACCTGGCCCAGGCCCTGCCCGCGCGGGAAGCCGGTGCCGAAGTCAGCCTGGCGATCGCTGGCGTTGCGGCCGACAGCCTGAGCTCGATGATCCCCGGCCTGTTTGGCGGCGGCCAGGCCCAGGGCCTGCTCGATGGCCAGCGCCAGCGCCTGATGAACCAGATCGGTGAAGACCTCAACAATACCCTGCTGTACGTCTACCGCGACCTCAGTGATGCCGAGCTGGAGGAGTTCTCGACGTTTGCCGAGTCAGCCGAAGGCCAGGCCTATTACAAGGCGGTGCTGGCCGCGGTGCGTGCCGGGTTGGCCGTCGGCCAGAGCGGCAACAACCCCCAGTGATCAGCCCAGGCGCTGAGCGATGAAGTCGAAGTAGCGCTGGCGGGTACCCGGCAATTCATTGGCCAGGTGATGGCGCGCCTCGGGCAGCATCAGGATCTGCGGATCGGCGAACTTGGCCTTGAGCACCTTGAGGTTGTACGGCCAGTCGACCGTGCCATCCGCTTCCCCTTGCACGATCAACGGCCGCCGCGGGCTCGGCGGCGCGGCCTCGATGCGCTTGACCCACGCCATCAGCGCCCCGACCCAGGCGGTCGGCAGGCGCCGCGGTTGCAAGGGGTCGGCCTGCAGGAACGGCAGAAAAGCCGGGTCGTTGCTGTTCTCGCTGAACTGCCGCTCGATGCCGTTGACGAAGTGCCGCAGCACCCGGTAACTCAACTTCGACCAGTGCCAGGCGCGTGGCCGCACCAGCGGTGCGAGCAGGATCACCTGGCCATCGACCGGGCTGCGCTCGCCGGCGTGCAGCAGGTGATCGACGGCAATGGCGCCGCCGGTGCTCTGCCCGCACAGGTGCCAGGGCCGCGGCAGGTCGAGCTGTAGCGCCTGCTCGAACAGCGCGTCGAGCGTCTGCTGATAGAGCGCGAAGTCGGCGATGCTGGCCCGCTCACCGCTGGACAAGCCATGCCCGGGCAGGTCACAACTGATGACCGCGTAGCCCTGCGCCAATGCCCATTCGATCACATGCCGGTACAGGCCCATGTGGTCGTAATAGCCGTGCAGCAGGAACATCGTCGCCACCGGCTGCTCGGGCAGCCAGACCTGCCCGACCAGCTCGAAGCCCCCGGCCTGGAAGCCGCCAAGCCAACGCTGCACGCGCAGGTCGAGCCCGTACGAGCGCTGATAGTCCAGCGCCTGGGCCGATAACGCCTGGCGATCGGCGAGGGGCGCGAGGCTGGTACGCAGCAGGTCGGGGTGAAAAGGCGCGGGCATTGGCTACATCCGGAGCGAGTATTGATCTGTGATATTCAGGTCTGGGTCGCATCGTGGCAAGCTTGGCCACCTTCGAATGAGCAACTCTTCCCCCTGTGGGAGCGGCCTTGTGTCGCGAAAGGGCCGCAAAGCGGCCCCAGGATTTCAGCGTCGCCGCCGAGATTGCCGGGGCCGCTTTGCGGCCCTTTCGCGACACAAGGCCGCTCCCACAATGTGGCCCGCGGATAATCCCATGAATAATCGAGTCATCAAATCCGGCCTTGTACTGCTTGCCATCCTGCTCTGCACCGCCGTCCTGTGGTGGGCCTACGACAGCTTCCAGGCGCGCTACCTGCGCCCGTTCGACAACCAGACCACCCTGTTCGACGGCAGCCAGTTACGCCTGCCCGACGACCTCGCCGGCCCGGGCCCGATCCGCGTGGTGCACTTCTGGGACCCGGCCT
>NZ_UNOZ01000042.1 GCF_900536025.1 Pseudomonas reidholzensis | reverse complement strand
GCAGGCCATCCGGGGCGGTCACGGTGAAGGTACCGCTTGGGCTCAGGGCGTTGTCATTGGGCGCGCTGCCATCGATCAGGTTTTTCTCGTAGACGGTCAGCTCGCCGCCACTGGTCTCCAACCCGCCCAGGGTCACCGGGTCGTTGAGGTTGCTGATATTCAAGGTCAGGGTCGCGCTGCTGGTGTCGCCGTCGGCGTCCTTGATCGTGTAGGTGAAGTGTTCAACACCGTTGCCGCCGCCTTTCAACCCGGTGAAGTCCGGGTCGGCAGGGTTGAGGGTGTAGGTGTAAGTGCCATTGGCCGCCAGCACCAAGGTGCCGTAGGTGCCGACGAACGTGCCGGCGATCACCGGCCCGCCGGTCACGCGGTCGGCGCCCTGCTGGTCGTTGGTGAGGACGTTGCCGGTGAGTTCGACATGCTGCTCAGTGGCTGTAACCGGGTTGCTGTCGTGCTCGGCCTTGGGCACGTCATCGACGATGTTCACATCGAGGCTGCCCGAGGTGCTGCTGCCGTCGCTGTCCTGGGCGGTGACCGTGAAGCTCTCGTGCAGGCTGTTGGTGCCGTCTGCGTTGGCGTGGGTTTCATTGTCGACCAAGGTGTAGCTGTAACTCACCACGCCGGTGGCGGGGTTGTAGCCGGTGATGGTCAGGGTGTTACCCAGTGGGGTGGTGACCGACTGGCCGACGCCGGTCACCACTCCGCCGGTCACCACATTGATGCCGCCGACACTCAGGCTTTGCAGGCCATCAGGCGCAGATACGCTGAACGTGCCGCCCTGGGTCAGGGCACCTGCGTTCGGCGCGCTGCCATCGATCAGGTGTTTCTCGTAGACCGTCAGCTCGCCGCCATTGGTCTCGAGCCCGCCCAGGGTCACCGGGTCGTTGAGGTTACTGATATTCAGGGTCAGGGTCGCGCTGCTGGTGTCGCCGTCGGCATCCCTGATCGTGTAGGTGAAGTGTTCAACACCGTTGCCACCGCCTTTCAACCCGGTGAAGTCCGGGTCGGCAGGGTTGAGGGTGTAGGTGTAAGTGCCATTGGCCGCCAGCACCAAGGTGCCGTAGGTGCCGACGAACGTGCCGGCGATCACCGGCCCGCCGGTCACGCGGTCGGCGCCCTGCTGGTCGTTGGTGAGGACGTTGCCGGTGAGTTCGACATGCTGCTCGGTCGCCGTGACCGGGTTGCTGTCGTGCTCGGCCTTGGGCACATCATCGACGATGTTCACAT
>NZ_UNOZ01000045.1 GCF_900536025.1 Pseudomonas reidholzensis | reverse complement strand
CTGATGGTTGTACATCACTTGGAACAGGGGGTTATGGCTGAGGTTACGCTCCACCTGCAGCGCCTCGACCAATTGCTCGAATGGCAAGTCCTGATGGGCTTGCGCGCCCAACGCCCGCTGTTTGACCTGCTGCAACAGACCGCTGAAGGTCATCTGCGGATCGAACTCGGCGCGCAGCACTTGAGTATTGACGAAGAAGCCGATCAAACCTGCTGTTTCGACCCGGTTGCGGTTAGCGATCGGCACCCCGACACGGATATCCGATTGCCCCGAGTAGCGGTGCAGCAAGGCCTGGAAGCTCGCCAGCAGGACCATGAACGGGGTCAAGCCCTGCTGCTGAGCCAATTGCTTCAGGCCATCGACCAGGTCCTCTCCCAAGCTGACCGACAGCCGAGCGCCGTGGTAGCTCGATAGCGCTGGACGTGGACGGTCAAGAGGTAATTCCAGCACGGGTTGTTCATCACCCAGTTGCTCCGTCCAATAGGCCAGTTGCCTGTCCTGCTCACCTGCCTCCATCCACCTGCGCTGCCAGATCGCATAGTCGGCGTATTGGATCGGCAAGATCGGCAGCTGAACTTCACGTCCCTGGCTATAGCCGTCATAGAGTTGCACCAGCTCGTTGACCATCACCGGCATTGACCAACCGTCAGAGACGATGTGGTGCAAGGTAATCATCAGGACATGCTCCTCTGCGGCCAAACGAATCAGCCTCACTCGCAGCAAAGGGCCATGTTCCAGGTCGAACGGTCTCTGCGACTCGGCTTCCACCTGCGCGCGCAGAATGACATCGTCGCTTTGCTCGAATGCTTCCACAGCCAGTTCGAAAGCGTTAGAGGGATTTATCAACTGGACCGCTTGCTCATCATCGAGACGGAACGTGGTGCGCAACGTCTGATGGCGGTCGATGAGGGACTCAAAGCTTCGTTGCAAGGCGGCGACATCCAACGGTCCCTTGAACTTCAAGGCGGCGGGGATGTTGTAGGCCGAACTCGTCGGTTCCCACTGCCACAAGAACCATTGCCGTTGCTGGGCATAGGAAAGAGGAAGCGGCTCAAAGTCGCTGTGGATCAGCGGGATCGGCAACTGCGCAAGGCTCATTCCTTTCGAGGCCAGCTTCTCGAGGAAAAGCTTACGCTGCGGCAAGGGCAGCCCGATGAAGCGCTGTACCAGTTCCAAATTTCTGTTATCCATTTGCATCTCAAACTGCCTCAAGCTCGCTCATGAAGTCCTGGAGGTCGTCCAGGTCTGCACCGGTATTAGTATTCAAGCCACTGATCATGGCGGCGTATTCCTGGAGGTCTACTGCCTGGAACAACAGGCCGAGCGGCAGGCTCATGCCCAGCTCTATCTGTAGGCGAGCCATGACTTGGGTGGCCAACAGGGAATGGCCACCAAGCTCGAAGAAGTTATCGGTGAGCCCAACCTGTTCCAGCTTCAGCACATCCGCCCAGATCGCTGCGATCTGCTGCTCGAGTTCGGTCTGAGGCGCCACGTACTCACCCTGCAGCAAGCTCGCATCTGGTTGCGGCAGCGCCTTGCGGTCCAATTTGCCGTTACCGGTCAGCGGCAGTGCCGCGAGGAACAACACATGCGCAGGCACCATGTACTCAGGCAGGCTCGCCTTTAGCGAAGCACGCAAGGTCTCGCGAAGCCCCGCCTGGGCCTCAAAGCTGTCCATGACTTCGCCAGCGGCAGGAACGACGTAACCCACCAACTGCTTGCCACTCGGCCCCTCCTGCGCCAGCACAACGCCTTGGCGCACACCGACCTGCTCTTGCAGACGCGCTTCGATCTCGCCCAACTCGATGCGGAAACCACGGATCTTCACCTGGTGATCGATGCGCCCCAGGTACTCGATCACCCCGTCGCCGCCATAACGGGCGAGGTCGCCCGAGCGATACAAGCGACCGCCGTTGGTGTCGAACGGGTTAGGCACGAAACGTTCGGCGGTCAGGCCCGGACGACCGTGATAACCACGGGCAAGGCCGGCTTGACCGATAGCCAACTCGCCATGGGTACCTGGCACGATCGGATTCAACGCTCCATCGAGCAGATACCACGACAGGTCCGGGATCACCTCCCCAATCGGGCTGCTTGCACTTTTGTGCAGATCGTCCAAGGTGATCGGCCGGTAGGTCACGTGCACGGTGGTCTCGGTGATCCCGTACATGTTGATCAAGCGTGGCTGCTCGTCACCGAACACCTCGAACCAGGGCTTAAGGCTGCTTACATCCAGAGCTTCACCGCCGAATACCACGTGACGTAGCGCCAGGCGATTGCCGTCGCACGCGCCTTCGCAGGCGATCGGAACGAGCTGGCGGAACGCCGATGGCGTCTGGTTCAGCACCGTTACCTGCTCACGAATCAACAGCGCATGGAAGTCTTCCGGAGAACGCGCCACGTCCCTAGGCACCATCACCGCCTTGCCGCCATACACCAAAGCACCGAACAGCTCCCACACCGAGAAATCGAACGCGTAGGAATGGAACACCGTCCATACGTCGCTCGCGTCGAAGTGGAACCAGTCCTGAGTCGCCGAAAACAGCCGGACCACGTTGTGGTGCGGCAGCAGCGTGCCCTTTGGCTTGCCAGTGGAACCGGAGGTGTAGATCACGTAGGCGAGATTCTGCGGCGATATTTCGATGCCGGGGTTGGCTTCGCTGTAACTGGCCAGGTTCTGCTCGTCCAGCTCAAGGCAGTGAATACCGGCGGGGATCGGCAGCGCATCGCGAAGGTGCGCCTGGGTCAGCAGCAGCTTGATGCCGCTGTCTTCGAACATGTAAGCGAGGCGATCCTGCGGGTACTCCGGGTCCAACGGTACATAGGCGCCGCCAGCCTTGAGAATACCCAACAGCCCAATGACCATCTCCAGGCTTCGCTCCATGGCGATGCCGACCAGCACATCTGGCCCCACGCCCAGCTCAGCCAGCTTGTGCGCCAGTTGGTTCGCCCGGCGGTTCAACTCGCCATAGCTCAGTGTCTGCTCAGCAAAGACCAGCGCCGGCGCGTCCGGCGCAGCGGCCACTTGGGCCTCGATCAGTTGATGGATACTGCGTGCGTCCGGGAAGCTCGCCTGGGTACGGTTCCAGTCCTGCAGAATCGAGTTCTGCTCGTCTTGGCTCAACAGCGGCAAGTCAGCCACGCGCTGCTCAGGCTGGCGAACAATACCTTCCAGCAAGTTCAGCCAATGCCGCGCCATGCGTTCAATGGTTGAAGCATCGAACAGGTCAGTGGCATAGGTCAGCGCGGCACTGATGCCCTGCTCGTGTTCGAACGTGTCCAGGGTCAGATCGAACTTGGCGGTCTGGCTGTCCCACGCCAGTTCCTCAACTTCCAGACCTGGCAAGCCAAGGCGCTCGCCTTTGGATTGAGTCTGATGGTTGTACATCACTTGGAACAGGGGGTTATGGCTGAGGTTACGCTCCACCTGCAGCGCCTCGACCAATTGCTCGAATGGCAAGTCCTGATGGGCTTGCGCGCCCAACGCCCGCTGTTTGACCTGCTGCAACAGACCGCTGAAGGTCATCTGCGGATCGAACTCGGCGCGCAGCACTTGAGTATTGACGAAGAAGCCGATCAAACCTGCTGTTTCGACCCGGTTGCGGTTAGCGATCGGCACCCCGACACGGATATCCGATTGCCCCGAGTAGCGGTGCAGCAAGGCCTGGAAGCTCGCCAGCAGGACCATGAACGGGGTCAAGCCCTGCTGCTGAGCCAATTGCTTCAGGCCATCGACCAGGTCCTCTCCCAAGCTGACCGACAGCCGAGCGCCGTGGTAGCTCGATAGCGCTGGACGTGGACGGTCAAGAGGTAATTCCAGCACGGGTTGTTCATCACCCAGTTGCTCCGTCCAATAGGCCAGTTGCCTGTCCTGCTCACCTGCCTCCATCCACCTGCGCTGCCAGATCGCATAGTCGGCGTATTGGATCGGCAAGATCGGCAGCTGAACTTCACGTCCCTGGCTATAGCCGTCATAGAGTTGCACCAGCTCGTTGACCATCACCGGCATTGACCAACCGTCAGAGACGATGTGGTGCAAGGTAATCATCAGGACATGCTCCTCTGCGGCCAAACGAATCAGCCTCACTCGCAGCA